>NZ_JAKCFC010000009.1 GCF_021916785.1 Mycolicibacterium lacusdiani | reverse complement strand
GAAGGCGGCGATCGAGCAAGGCATCGACCCGCCCGCACCTCCGGCCGCGCCCGCCGCACCGGCGACACCCGCCGCTCCGGCAGCGCCCGCCGCTCCGGCAGCGCCTGCCGCCAGTGAGGCCCCGCGCCCCGCAGGCCCGACGCCGGGTCCGCGGCCAGGTGCACCCAAGCCCGCGGCGCGCACGCCGCGCGTCGGCAACAACCCCTTCTCGTCGCAGCAGCCGGTCGAGCGTCCGGCTCCGCGTCCCGGTGCGGCAGGCCCCGGTGGCCCGCGTCCCGGCGCAGGTCCCGGTGGCCCGCGTCCCGGTGGTGGCCCGCGTCCCGGCGCGACGCCCGGCAACATGCCTCCGCGCCCGCCCGGCGCACGGCCAGGCGCCATGGGTCGTCCCGGCGGTCCCCGTCCCGGCCCCGGCGGCCGCGGACCCGGTGGCGGCGGCGGTCGTCCCGGTGGTCCTCCTGGCGCCGGTGGTGGCGGCAACTACCGCGGTGGCGGACCCGGCGGTGGTGCCGGTGCCGGTGCCGGCGGTGCAGCTGCTGGCGGTTTCCGCGGCAGGCCCGGCGGTGGTGGCGGCGGTGGTCGTCCCGGTCAGCGTGGCGGTGCAGCGGGTGCGTTCGGTCGCCCCGGTGGCGCCGTTCGTCGTGGCCGCAAGTCGAAGCGGGCGAAACGCGCCGAATACGAGAACATGCAGGCACCGGTCGTCGGTGGCGTGCGGTTGCCGCACGGCAACGGCGAGACCATCCGGTTGGCCCGCGGCGCGTCGCTGGTCGACTTCGCCGACAAGATCAACGCCAACCCGGCATCGCTGGTGCAGGCGCTGTTCAACCTCGGCGAGATGGTCACCGCTACCCAGTCGGTAGGTGACGAGACCCTCGAGCTGCTCGGCAGCGAGATGAACTACGTCGTCCAGGTCGTGTCGCCCGAGGACGAGGACCGCGAACTGCTGCAGTCCTTCGACCTCACCTACGGCGAGGACGAGGGCGGCGAGGACGACCTCGAGTTCCGTCCGCCGGTGGTCACCGTCATGGGTCACGTCGACCACGGCAAGACCCGACTGCTCGACTCGATCCGCCAGGCCAACGTCCGCGAGGGCGAGGCCGGCGGCATCACCCAGCACATCGGCGCCTACCAGGTGCTGACCGAGCTGGACGGCAACGAGCGACTGGTGACCTTCATCGACACCCCCGGTCACGAGGCGTTCACCGCCATGCGTGCCCGTGGCGCGAAGGCCACCGACATCGCGATCCTGGTGGTCGCGGCCGACGACGGCGTCATGCCGCAGACGGTCGAGGCGATCAACCACGCGCAGGCCGCTGACGTGCCGATCGTGGTGGCGGTCAACAAGATCGACAAGGAGGGCGCCGACCCGGCCAAGATCCGTGGTCAGCTCACCGAGTACGGCCTGGTGGCGGAGGACTTCGGTGGCGACACCATGTTCGTCGACATCTCGGCCAAGCAGGGCACGAACATCGACGCCCTGCTCGAAGCGGTGCTGTTGACCGCAGACGCGGCACTCGACCTGCGCGCCAACCCCGACATGGAGGCCCAGGGCGTCGCGATCGAGGCTCACCTCGACCGTGGCCGTGGTCCCGTGGCGACCGTGCTCATCCAGCGCGGCACCCTGCGGGTCGGCGACTCGATCGTGGCAGGCGACGCCTACGGACGCGTCCGCCGAATGGTCGACGAGCACGGCGACGACGTGGTGGAAGCACTGCCGTCGCGGCCCGTCCAGGTCATCGGCTTCACGTCGGTGCCAGGTGCAGGCGACAACCTGCTCGTGGTCGACGAGGACCGGATCGCCCGTCAGATCGCGGACCGGCGCAGCGCGCGCAAGCGCAACGCCCTGGCCGCGCGTAGCCGTAAGCGGATCAGCCTCGAGGACCTGGATTCGGCCCTGAGGGAGACCAGCCAGCTGAACTTGATCCTCAAGGGCGACAACTCCGGCACCGTCGAGGCGCTGGAGGAAGCCCTGCTGGGCATCGAGATCGACGACGAGGTCGAACTGCGCGTCATCGACCGCGGTGTCGGTGGCGTCACCGAGACCAACGTCAACCTGGCGTCGGCCTCGGATGCGATCATCATCGGCTTCAACGTCCGCGCGGAGGGCAAGGCCACCGAGCTGGCCAACCGCGAAGGCGTCGAGATCCGGTACTACTCGGTGATCTACCAGGCCATCGACGAGATCCAGGCTGCTCTGCGCGGCATGCTCAAGCCGATCTACGAGGAGAAGGAACTCGGCCGCGCCGAGATCCGCGCGATGTTCCGGTCGTCCAAGGTCGGCAACATCGCAGGCTGCCTCGTCACCTCGGGCATCGTCCGACGCAACGCCAAGGCGCGTCTGCTGCGCGACAACATCGTGATCGCGGAGACGGTTACGATCCAGTCGCTGCGGCGCGAAAAGGAGGACGTCACCGAGGTGCGCGACGGTTACGAGTGTGGTCTTACCTTGAGCTACAACGACATCAAGGAAGGCGACATCATCGAGGCCTACGAGTTGGTCGAAAAAGCGCGCACGTGATGACGACCGAGGCGGTTTTCCATGGCTGACCCGGCTCGCGCGAAACGGCTCGCCAAGCGCATCGGCACCGTCGTGGCCTCGGCGATCGAGTTCGAGATCAAGGATCCCCCGTTGGCGTTCGTGACCGTGACGGACACGAAGGTGACGGGTGACCTGCACGATGCGACGGTGTTCTACACGGTGCGCGGTGAGACGCTGCAGGACGAGCCCGACTACGAGGGTGCGGCTGCGGCTCTGACCCGTGCCAAGGGCACGCTGCGCAGCAAGGTCGGCGCTGCGACGGGTGTGCGGTTCACGCCGACGCTGTCGTTCGTGCTCGACAAGGTGCCGGACACGGCGCAACACATGGAGGAATTGCTCGCCCGTGCGCGGGCAGCGGACGCCGACCTGGCACGGATTCGGGAAGGCGCCAAGCCCGCGGGCGACGCGGACCCGTACCGTGTGACGGGGGGAGAGGAATCGGACGGGGAGCCTGACGTGCTTGACGACGACTTCGACCCTGAGGACACCGGTGACCGCGATAGAACCGACGACTGAGCGGGACGTCGCCGCGACCCGTGTCGATGCGCACGGCGCGGCGGCACTGCTCGCTGCGGCGAGCCGAGTTGCCGTGGTGTGTCACGTCTTTCCCGACGCGGACACCATCGGCGCCGGCCTTGCCCTTGCGTTGGTTCTGGAGCGTTCCGGCAAGGCCGTCGAGGTGGGCTTCGCCGCGCCGGCGGAGCTGCCGGAGTCCCTGCAGACCCTGCCAGGCGGTCACCTGCTGGTGGCGCCGGAGGCAATGCGCCGGGACCCCGATCTGGTGGTCACCGTCGACATCCCCAGCCCCAACCGCCTCGGTGCGTTGAGCGGGCTCGCCGACGAGGGCCGCGAGGTGCTGGTGATCGACCACCACGCATCGAACCTGCTCTTCGGCACTGCCAACTACGTGGACCCGACGGCCGATTCGACGACGATGCTCGTCGCCGAACTGCTCGACGCGTGGGACGAGCGCATCGACGTGCCGGTGGCGCACTGCCTGTATGCGGGCCTGACCACCGACACCGGATCGTTCCGGTGGGCGTCGGCGCGGGCGCACCGCCTGGCGGCGCGGCTGATCGAACTCGGGGTGGACAATGCCTCGATCAGCCGGACGTTGCTCGACACGCACCCGTTCTCGTGGCTGCCGATGCTGTCGCGGGTGCTTGCGTCGGCGTGCCTGGTGCCCGCGGCCGTCGGCGGCCTCGGTTTCGTCTACGCCGTGGTGCCGCATCAGGAATGGTCCAGCGCCAGGCCCGAGGAAGTGGAGAGCATCGTCGACATCGTGCGCACCACCTCCCAGGCCGAGGTCGCCGCGGTGTTCAAGGAGATCGAGCCGCAGCAGTGGTCGGTGTCGATGCGCTCCAAGTCCGAGGTCGACCTGGCCTCGGTGGCAAGCGGTTTCGGTGGGGGTGGGCACCGGCTGGCCGCCGGGTTCAGCGCCACCGGACGTGCCGATGACGTCGTCGAGGCACTGACCCGTGCGCTCGGCTGACGTGGGCTCCGGAGCATTGGCCGACGTCGGCTCCGGTGCCTTGGCCGACCCTGTCGACGCGCGACTTGGCTGAGGGCCCCGACCCGCTGACGCCGGCCACCGGCCGGCGCATCGCGGGACTCGCCTTTCCCGCGCTCGGCGTTCTCGCGGCCGAGCCCCTGTATCTACTGTTCGACCTCGCGGTCGTTGGCCGCCTCGGCGCGCTGGCGCTGGCAGGCCTGGCGATCGGTGGGCTGATCCTGTCGCTGGTGGCGTCGCAGTTGACGTTCCTGTCCTATGGCACGACGGCGCGCTCGGCACGCTACTTCGGTGCGGGCGAACGGGATTCGGCCGTGGGCGAAGGCGTGCAGGCGACGTGGCTCGCCGTCGGGCTGGGTCTGCTGGTCGTGGCGGTGGTGCAGGTCTGCGCGGTGCCGCTGCTCGGCGTGATCGCCGATGGCGGCGAGATCGCCGCTCAGGCACTGCCGTGGCTTCGGGTCGCGATATTCGGAGCGCCTGCCATCCTGATCTCGCTGGCAGGCAACGGCTGGATGCGCGGGGTGCAGGACACCGTGCGGCCGCTGCGCTTCGTGGTGTTCGGCTTCGCGGTGTCGGCCGTGCTGTGCCCGCTGCTCGTCTACGGCTGGCTGGGGATGCCCCGGCTGGAGCTGGCAGGCTCGGCCGTGGCCAATCTGGTGGGGCAGTGGCTGGCGGCGTTGCTGTTCTGTCGGGCGCTGCTCGCCGAGGGCGTTCCGCTGCGCATCGACGTCGGCATCCTGCGCGCCCAGGTGGTGATGGGTCGCGATCTGCTGGTGCGCACGTTGGCCTTTCAGGCCTGCTTCGTCTCGGCGGCAGCCGTCGCCGCGCGGTTCGGGGCGGCCGCGGTCGCAGCGCATCAGGTGGTGCTGCAACTGTGGAGCTTCCTTGCGCTGGTGCTCGATTCCCTTGCCATCGCGGCGCAATCGCTGGTCGGCGCGGCACTGGGCGCGGGTCAGCTCGCGCACGCGAAGTCCGTCGCATGGCGGGTGACGGTGTTCTCGACCCTGGCAGCCGCGGTGCTGGCCGCGGCGTTCGCGGCGGGCGCCTCGGTGGTGCCGACGCTGTTCACCAGCGACCGTTCCGTGCTCGACGAGATCGACGTTCCGTGGTGGTTCCTGGTGGCGCAGCTTCCGGTGGCGGGCATCGTCTTCGCGCTCGACGGCGTACTGCTCGGGGCGGGGGACGCGAAATTCATGCGCAACGCCACCCTGGCGTCCGCCCTGATTGGTTTCCTGCCGCCGATTTGGCTGTCGTTGGCGTTCGGCTGGGGGCTGCTCGGCATCTGGGCGGGGCTGACCACCTTCATGGTGCTGCGCCTGGTGTTCGTCGGCTGGCGCGCCGCCTCCGGCCGGTGGTTGGTGGCGGGCACGGGTTGAGCGTCATGCGCGGTGACCGATGACCGCCCACAACTCGCGTCGCCCGGCCCGTTCGCCGCGCACGTCGACGTCGACGAAGCCGGTGGTGCGGCACAGCGCGGCGAAGGACTCGGCCTGCTCGCGGGTCCAGCCGTGACTGGCCAGGCCGGTCGCGTCCCGGGTCGTCTGGCGTTCGATCGCGAGCAGGCGTCCACCCGGCCGCAGCACCCGGTATGCCTCGGCGACAGCGGCATTCGCGTCGCGCCAGTGGTGCACCGTGGCCAGCGCCCATACGACGGTCGCCGTACCGTCGGCGACGGGTAGTGCCTCGGCCGAGCCCTCGGCCCACGTGACGTCCTGGCGGCGGGTGACGGCGCGCGCCATCCGCAGCATGGTCGCGGCGGGGTCGACACCGGTGACGCGGGCGCCGCGACGCGCTGCGGCCCGAGCGGCGGTGCCGGGCCCGCATCCGACGTCGACGACGTGGTCGCCCGCCGCCGGGCGGGCGAGCGAGACGGCGAGCCTCGCGTTGGCGCGGCCTACGAGCAGGAAGACCAGACTGCAGAGCATTCCGCCGACGCCGGCGAAACCGGGGTGGTCGGCATGGTGGTTGACGGGTTGGGGCGACGCTGGCTCACTCACGGATTCGACCTTGCCGGTTCAAGCCGGGTTGAAGTCAAATGGCGTATGGACGCGATCTCGATCGGCGAGGCGGCGGCGCGGCTGCGGATGCGGCCGTCGGCGCTGCGCTACTACGACGACCGGGGGTTGGTCAGACCGGTGGCACGTCGGGCCGGTAAGCGCATGTACGGGCCCCAGGAGATGCGCCGCCTGGCATTCCTCAAGATCGCGCACCGGTTGGGCCTGCCGCTGGACGCGGCCGCCGAGGTGCTCGACGCCCCGAGCGAACAGTGGCGCGCGACGATCCGCGACCAGATCGCCGAACTCGACCGGGTGATCGCACAGGCCCAGGGTGCCAAGGACTTCCTGACCCATGCGCTGAACTGCCCGACCGAGCATCCGGCCCGGGAGTGCGCCACGATGATCGGCGCCCTGGACCGGTTGGTCGACGGGGCGACCGTGGAGCAGATCGCGGAGCAGCACTCGGGTCCGGTGGAGGGCTGACACGCCGGCGTCGTCGTGCCCGAATCCCAAAGTGTAGGGAAACACCCGATTAATCCGACCGTCGAGCCGCCATAGGCTCCGCACAGCGTGCCAGGTGTGTGGTCTTGGAGCGCATTCGGCCAGTTCCACTGTGCGCTCAGCGCCTGCATCAAGGGGGAGATGTGAAGAGAACTCGAATGTCCAGACTATGTGGTGTGCTTGCCGCGGCGGCGTGCATTCTCGGGGTCGTACTGGTGACGCCGGCGATGTCGCCGACGTTGTCGCCGATGCCGAACGCGAGCGCCGTCCCGCAGCCGAACGGCTATGACGTGAACTGCACGCAGTCCGGTGGCCAGGTGGTGTGCACCATCGCGGGTTGCCCCCGAGTGTTCGAAGACCTAGCCGGAGACGTCGTGCACACCAAGGTCAATGGTGGCCCCCAAGCCGAACTCAGCAAGGCGTGCGGTAACACCACGACGCAGACCATCAACACGTCCGAGGGATTCGACTACGCAGTCCAAGGTTGCCGCAAGTCGACGTTCGGCAGCGATGATTGCGGCGCGTGGTCGAACTACACGTACACCCCTCCGGCTGCCCAGACGGTCAAGTGCAACCCGGCCGGCAACTTCGAACAGGCCGAGGTCCCGGCAGGCCAGCAGTGCGTGCCGAAGAAGGTGAGTGTGAGATGTCCCGCGGGGTCGCCGACGCCTGAAGCCGCAAGCCTCGGCCAGTGCGCAGCGGTGCCGCCGAAGACGTGCCCGCCAGGATCGGCTACGCCGGACGTCCCGGCCGGCCAGCAGTGCCAAGGCCCGACGAATGCCGTCACGCTCAGCGTCACCAGGCAGGGGCTCAACGCGAACGTGACGGTTTCGAACAAGTCGGCGCTGCCGGCCGAATGCGCCTACACCGCAACGAGAACGAGCGGGCTCATCGGACCGGGATCGGTGAACAGGAATATCAGCGTCGGTGCGAACAGCACCGGGAGCATCACCGACCTGTTGTGGCCACCACCATTGGTCAGCTACCGAGCGACCGTGAAGTGCACCGCCACCTATGACGGCAAGCAGGTGACCATCGGCGAGTCCACTCAGAACGTGAGCGGCTGAGCGCACCAACGAATCCGCCCCGCTCGTCTGTCGAGCGGGGCGGATCGCCGTCACCACGCGATCAGTCGGCAGCCGAAGCGCTGCCCAGCAGTTCGCGCACGCGGTTGGCGACGTGGATGAACTCCGGGCGTTCCATCGTCTCGGCGTAGTCCCGATGCCCCGACAGGTCGACGTCGAGTGTCTCGACGATCCGGCCGGGACGCGGGCTCATCACCACGACGCGGTTGGCCAGGTACACCGCCTCGGCGACGGAGTGGGTGACCAGGACGACGGTGGTCTTGGTCTCGAGCCAGATCCGGTGCAGCTCGACGTTCATCTTCTCGCGCGTCAACGCATCGAGTGCGCCGAAGGGCTCGTCCATGAGCAGCACGTCGGGTTCGTGCAGCAGCGCCCTGCACAGTGAAACCCGTTGCTGCATACCGCCGGAAAGCTCGTACGGCATGGCGTTCTCGAACCCGGTCAGTCCGGTCATCTCGAGCAGGTGGTCGCAGCGGCGCGCTGCGGCCTGGCGTGACATCCCGCGCATCTCAGCCTGCAGCAGGATGTTCTTGCGCACGCTGCGCCATTCCAGCAGGGCTGCGCGCTGGAAGACGTAGCCGATCTCGCGCTGCGGCCCGCGGACGTCGCGGCCTCGCAATTTGACCTCACCCCGGGTGGAGTCGGTGAGGCCTGCGATGACCTTCAGCAGCGTCGACTTCCCGCAGCCGGAAGGACCTGCGATCGTGACGAATTCGCCATCGGCCACGGTGAGGTCGATGTCCTCGAGCGCGGTGGTGGTGCCGCGCTTGGACGAGAAGGTGACGGTGAGGTCGGCGATGGAGATCGCCGCCGGCGTCACGCCGGTCTCGGTGTCGATCATGGCGGTGCTCATCTGCGTCCGCTCCTACTGCTCGCCGCGCGGAGCGAAGGACGAGTCCCAGTACTCCGACGGGCTCTTCGCCGTCTCCAGCAGGCCGGCCTGGTTGAGGGTGGCGATGGTGGCCGTCCAGTCCTCCTCGGCGTTGACGCCGGGCGCCTTGTCCGCCGTGGCGGGAGTGCTCAGTAGCGGAATGGTTTGCTGCCACTGCTCGAGCAGCACTTCGCGCGGCGGCATCTGCGGGTCCTTGCCCGCCATGGCGTCGACGGCACCCTGCGGGTCGGCTGCCGCGGCGGCGTACGCCTCGCTGGTGGCGTCGACCATGGCCTGCACCAGTTCCGGGTCGTCGGCGATCGTCTTGGTGTTCGCGATCAGCCCGTTGCTGTAGAAGTTGAGGCCGGCGTCGGAGTAGCGGAGGTAGCGCACCTCGCGGCCGCTCTTGTTCGCGATCGTCGGCCCCTGGTCGTGCGCGAAGCCGATCAGGCCGTCGACGCGGCCCGAGAGCATCGCGGCCATCTTGCCCGCCGCGTCGAGGCTCTGCTGCTTGACCTGGTCGTCGGCGATGCCGACCTTGTCGAGGAAGATCGGGAACGTCGTGGTGGGCGCGTCACCGGCGGAGACGGCGATGGTGCGGCCGACGAGGTCCTGCGGTGTGGCGATCCCGGAGTCCGCGAACACCTGCACGGCCGACGGCGTGGTCTGCAGGTAGACCCCGGCGCTCTTGACGTCGACGCCCTTGTCGATGTTGCTCAGCACCGCGGGAGTGTCGGCCCAGCCGAAGTCGGTCTGTTGGGAGCCGACGGCCTGCACGGTCTTGGTGGAGCCCTGGCCGGCGTCGATCGTCAGGTCGACGCCGTGCTTGGCGAAGATCCCCTTCTCCACGCCGTAGTAGAACGGCGCGTGCTCGCCGTAGGGGTACCAGTTGAGCATCAGCGTCGCCGGGGCGGCTGATCCGTCGGCGGAATCGGTGCTCTCCGAACTACTCCCGCCACAGGCGGTCAGGGTCAGAGCGGTGGCGGTGGCCGCCGCGGCGATGGCGACGGCGCGGCGTCGGGTGAACGTCATGGGTGTCTCCTTGGTTGGGTCAGACGGCGGGGAGAATCAGACGGCGTGGGTGGTCGATGACGCGGCGCGTCGTGAGGAATGCCAGGGGATGAGCAGCTTCTCGGCGATCTCGATGATGGCGAAGAGCACGATGCCCAGGAAGGACATGATGATCAGGGCGGCGAACAGCATTGCGGTGTCGACGTTCCCGTTCGCCTGCAGGATCACGTAACCGAGTCCTTCGTTGGAGCCGACGAACTCGCCCACCACGGCGCCGGTCACGGCGAGCGTGGCAGCGACCTTCAGGCCGGACATGAGCTGCGGCAGCGAGGCAGGGAACCGGATCTTCATGAAGGTCTTGAAACGGCTCGCACCCATCGTCGAGGTGAGTTCGAGGATCTCGGGATCCACCGTGCGCAAGCCTGCGAGGCACGAGATGACGACCGGGAAGAACGCCATCAGCACGGCGACGAGGATCTTCGGCGAGGGGCCGAAGCCGAGCCACACGATGAACAGCGGCGCGATCGCGATCTTGGGCACCACCTGTGCGAAGAGGATCAACGGGTAGACCGTCTTCTCCACGTTCGAGGAGTACACCATCACGACGGCCATCAGGACGCCGAAGACGGCCGCGATCGCGAAGCCGATCACCGTCTCCCAGGTGGTCACCCAGGTGTTCTCGGCCAGGTAGGCGGCGTTCTCCCGGGCGGTGGCCCACGTGTCGGCCGGTGACGGGAGGATGTAGGGCGCGACCAGTTCGGCCTCCGTCACGGCCCACCAGCCCGCCAGCAGCGCGGCCAACAGGGCCATCGGGCGCCAGAAGTTCGACAGGGTGGCACGTGGGGAGAACGATGGGCGGCGCGGTCGTCGTGATGCCGGCTGCGAGACCGGCTGCGCGGTGTCGCGCAGCCCGGCCGGAGCGGTAACGGCCATGGACAGTCCTAAGTTCGAAGGGCTCGGGCGATGTCACTACCCGTTGGGAATGCGCTTTCCGAAGCAAGGCCGACGATAACGTGATGCAGCCCACACTGTCAACGCCCCCGCCGTGTCCGGCGCGTTCGCGCTGATCAGAGGCGTGTGCTGTCGCGCAGGATCACGTGGCCGGGGATCCGCTCGCGCAGATCGTCGGCGTCGCCGTCGGTTCGCAACGCCAATTCGACGGCGCGCGTACCGATCTCCTCCAGTGGCAACGCCACGGTCGACAGGCTGGGGGTGTGGTCGCGCAGTGTCGGGATGTCGTCGAAGCCGGCGATGCAGACGTCGCGCGGCACGCTCAGGCCGAGGTCGCGCCACGCCGCGATCGCACCGATGGCCATGACGTCGGTGACGGCGAAGACGCACACCGGCGGAGTCCCGGAATCGGCGGTCACCTGCAACGCCGCGGCCAGGCGATGAGCCGCGGAATGGCCTCCGTCGCGGGTGAAGTCGCCGGATACCTCGACCAGTGGGGTGAGCCCGCGCCTGGCCAGGGTCTCGACGAAGCCGTTGCGACGGTCCACCGACGTGCGGATGTTGCCGGGCCCGCCGATCACGGCGAACCGCTGGTGCCCGGCCTCGATCAGGGCATCGGCCAATTGACCTGAGGCGTAGTGGTTCTCGGGCTCGACGGCACCGCCGAACGCGAGCGGCTGCCCGATCGCCACGACGCGCCCGCCGTTGGCCCGGTAGCGGCCGAACTCGGTCTCCAGGTCGCGGTCGAGGTCTCCGCTCTGACGGGAACCCGCCAGCACGATGGCGTCGGCGCGGTGCGAGATGAACGTGCTGACCGCGTCGCGCTCGATGTCGAAGTCCCGGTCGGTGCTGGCCAGCAAGACCTGTTTGTTGGCCGTTCTGGCGGCGAACTGCACGCCGCGGGCGATCGACGAGAAGTACGGGTCCGCGATGTCGTGCACGATCAGCCCCAGCAGGCCGGTCGAAGCGCGGGCGAGCGCCTGGGCCTGAGCATTTGGGACGTATCCGAGTTCGCGGGCGGCAGTGCGGACCCGGTCGGCGACGCCTTCGCCGGGAACGCGTGCCGACCCGTTGAGCACGCGCGACGCGGTGGCCTGCGAGACTCCCGCCCGCGCGGCCACGTCCTGCAGGGTCACCGCCATCTGCTGCGTCCTTCACGTCCGGGGTCCGGCTGACGGATCGACACGGATCCGGCGCGACGCTTGACCGCCGCGCTTCGGCAGCTTAGCGTGGAAAGCGCATTCCGAAGTGCAACCGACCGCATTCGCGCGGCGTCGCATACGTCCGCGCCCATCAGACGGGGCACACTCACATGTCTTCTTCCACCACCGCACGCCACGCAGGCCGCCGGACTCTTCGCATCGCGATGAACGGCGTGACCGGCCGGATGGGGTACCGCCAGCATCTCGTCCGCTCGATCCTGCCGCTGCGCGACTTGGGGCTCACCCTCGACGACGGCACGCGCCTGGACGTCGAACCGATCCTGGTCGGGCGCAACGCCGATCGGCTCGCCGACATGGCCGCCGAGCACGGCATCGAACACTGGACCACTGACGCCGCATCGGTGATCGCCGACCCGTCGGTCGACGTGTACTTCGACGCCCAGGTCACCTCACGCCGCGTCGAGGCGCTGACCGCCGCCATCAAGGCGGGCAAGCACGTGTACACCGAGAAGCCCACCGCCGAGACCCTTACCGAGGCAATCGAACTCGCGCGGATGGCGGAGAATGCGGGCGTGGTCGCCGGCGTCGTGCACGACAAGCTCTACCTCCCGGGGCTGGTCAAGCTCCGTCGCCTGGTCGACGAAGGATTCTTCGGCCGGATCCTCTCGATGCGCGGCGAGTTCGGCTACTGGGTCTTCGAAGGCGACGGCCAGGCCGCGCAACGCCCCAGCTGGAACTACCGCGCCGAGGACGGCGGCGGCATCACCGTCGACATGTTCTGCCACTGGAACTACGTGATGGAGGGCCTGCTCGGCACCGTGCGAGCCGTCACCGCGAAGGCCGTCACCCACATCCCCACGCGCTGGGACGAGTCCGGGACTGCCTATCCCGCGACGGCCGACGACGCCGCCTACGGCATCTTCGAGATCGAGGGCGGGATCATCGCCCAGATCAACTCGTCGTGGGCCGTGCGCGTCTACCGCGACGAACTCGTCGAATTCCAGATCGACGGCACCCACGGGTCCGCGGTCGCCGGGCTGCGGCGCTGCGTCGCACAGCAGCGCGCACACACCCCGAAACCCGTGTGGAACCCCGACCTGCCGGTCACCGAGAAGTTCCGCGATCAGTGGCTCGAGGTGCCCGCCAACGGTGACCTGGACAACGGGTTCAAGTTGCAGTGGGAGGAGTACCTGCGCGACGTCGTCGCAGGCCGCCCGCACCGCTTCGGGCTGCTGTCGGCAGCGCGCGGCGTGCAACTCGCCGAACTCGGGCTCACCAGCTCCGCTCGCGGCGTCCGCGTCGAGGTGCCGGAGATCGCGCTGTGACGCTCACCGACGCGCCGACCGACCTCGTCGTCACCCTTCCCCTCGACGGCGAACTGCGCACGCACCGCCTCGGCGCACCGGGTCCGTGGCGCAAACCCAATGGGCCGATCCGGTCCCGGATCGCCTACGCCGCAGCGCACGTCGTACCGCGCACCATGGCCGACAACGCACCCGGCGCGCCCGCCGACCTCGACTGGGACGCCACGCTGGCCTACCGCCACGAACTGTGGTCGTACGGGCTGGGCGTCGCCGACGCCATGGACACCGCCCAGCGCGGCATGGGCATGGACTGGGACGCCACCGCTGAGTTGATCCGACGCAGCGGCGAGGAAGCCGCGATGTCGGGTGGACGGCTGGCATGCGGCGCAGGTACCGACCAACTGCGTCTCGCCGACGTTCCGTCCGGGGTGGCGGGGTTGCGCATGATCGGCGATGCCTACCGCGAGCAGATCGACGTCGTCGCAGGCGCGGGTGCCCGTGTCGTCGTGATGGCGTCCCGGGCGCTGGCGGCGGCCGCGCAGTCGCCGGAGGACTACCTGACCGTGTACCAGACGCTGCTGGCCCACGTGGACCGGCCCGTCGTCCTGCACTGGCTGGGGGAGATGTTCGACCCCGCGCTGCGCGGCTATTGGGGCAGCACCGACGTGGACTCGGCCACCGCGACCTTCCTGCGCCTGATCGAAGAACACGCCGACAACGTCGACGGGGTCAAGGTGTCCCTGCTCGACGCCGATCACGAAATCGCGCTGCGCCGTGCACTTCCCGATGGCGTACGGCTCTACACCGGCGACGACTTCAACTATCCCGAACTGATCGTCGGCGACGACCGAGGGCACTCCGACGCGCTGCTGGGCATCTTCGCCGCCATCTACCCGGCGGCGTCCACGGCGCTGCAGGCACTCGACGCCGGCGACACCGAACGCGCCCGCGCGATCTTGGACTCGACCCAGGAGTTGGGGCGACACGTGTTCGAGGCACCCACCTACTACTACAAGACCGGCATAGCGTTCCTGGCCTGGCTCAACGGCCGTCAGCCCGGCTTCGCGATGGTCGGGGGTCTGGCCGGCGGCAGGTCGGTGCCCCACCTGTCCCGGCTCTTCGTGCTGGCCGACCGCGCCGGACTGCTCGCCGACCCCGACCTCGCGGCCCATCGGATGCGGCTGTTCCTCGGCGTGAACGGAATCGGGCAGTGAGCGCCTCGTTCGGCCGGCTCTCACTGAACACCAAGACCACCAACGCCTGGACTCTGCGCGAGGCCGTCGAGGGCGCCGCGGCGGCGGGGCTGCCCGCCGTCGGGCTGTGGCGCGACCGGGTGGCCGAAGCGGGTATAGACCAGGCATCGAAAATACTGCGGAACAACGGCATCCGTGCCTCCAGTCTCTGCCGCGGCGGGTTCCTCACAGGCTTCGACGACGGAGCAGTCGAGGACAACCGGCGTGCGATCGACGAAGCCGCAACGCTCGGCGCGCCCGAACTGGTCGTGGTCGCAGGCGGTATACCGGACCGCGACCTGCCTGGCGCGCGGGCGCGACTGGCCGACAGGCTGGCTGCGCTGGTGCCGTACGCCGCCGACCGCGGCGTGCGCCTGGCGCTGGAACCCCTGCACCCGATGTACTGCGCCGACCGTGCCGTCATCTCCACGCTGGGCCAAGCCCTCGCGCTGGCGGCACCGCATCCCGCCCACGTCGTGGGCGTGGTCGTCGACACCTTCCACGTCTGGTGGGACCCGGACCTTCGGGCTCGGGTCGCCGAGGCGGGCGCCCAGGGCCGGATCAGCAGCTATCAGATCTGCGACTGGCTGGTACCGATGGCGGCCGACCCGCTGATGTCGCGCGGCATGATGGGCGACGGCGTCATCGACTTCGCGTCGATCACCGAGATGGTGACCGCCGCCGGCTACCGCGGCGACGTCGAGGTCGAGATCTTCAACGACGACGTGTGGGCCAGCGACCCGCGCGACGTGGTCGAGACCATGAAGCGGCGGTACCGAAAGCTGGTGCTGCCCAGCCTCGGCGGGACGGACTAGCGCACCTGCTCGCGGCCGCGCTCGAACACCGCGGCACGGCTGGCGGCGACGTCGTCACCGGAGGTCTCGCGCATCCAGCGGGTCGCCGAGGTGGCCTCGATCCAGAGTCCGGCGCTGGTCTGCTGGTCGTCGACGAGGTGATAGGACTCCAGCAGCGCACGAACGGCCTTCTGGTTGTTGCCGGTGATCGACGATGCCACCCGGCGTGCGGTGGCCAGCAACTCGTCGTGCGGCACCACCTCGGTCACCAGACCCGCCCGCAGCGCGTCGCTCGCCGAGAGGTAGTCGCCTGTCAGGCTCATCCGTCGCGCCATGCCGACGCCGACCTTCTGCGGCAGCCGGACGCTCAACCCCCAGGTCGGCAGCAGCCCGACGCGGGCATGGGTGTCGGCGAACCGTGCCTGCTCGGAGGCGATCAGGATGTCGCAGTAGAGCGCGAGCTCGAGTCCACCGGTCACGGCAGCGCCGTTGATGGCGCCGATCACCGGCTTGCGCATCGCGGGCCACTTCGGCGTGATGTCCGGCAGCTCGGTGGTGTCACCGAGTTCCTTGAGATCGAGCCCGGCGCAGAACACGGGGTCGGCGCCGGTGACGATGACGACGTCGACGTCGTCGTCGCGCTCGGCGTCGCCGAGTGCCGCGAAGAACCGGGTGCGCAGTTCCGCCGACAGCGCGTTGCGCGCGCGCGGCCGGTTGAGGGTCAGCGTCCGGATGCGGTCGGTGGTCTCGATCAGTAGGACGTAGGAGTCCGTGCTGTCGTGAGAGTCGTCGGTGTCGGGCACGGGGCCACCGTATCGACCTATGGTTGGACCATGTGCCGGAACATCACCGAGTTGCGCGGGCTGGAGCCCGCGGCCACTGACGAAGAGGTCGAGGCCGCCGCCAGGCAGTACGTCCGAAAGGTCAGCGGCATCACCCGTCCGACGGCGGCCAACGAGACCGCATTCGAGACCGCCGTCGCCGAGGTCACCGCGACCACGATGCGGCTGCTGGCGGAACTCCCCGCGCGTCGGCAGCCACCCAAGACGATCCCGCCGCTGCGCAGGCCCGAGGTGCGCGCACGCATCGAGGCCCGAGCGGCCGGCGGCTGAGTGGCCACCCCTGCGCTCAAGGAGTGGAGTGCGGCCGTACACGCGATGCTCGACGGCCGCCAGACGGTGCTGCTGCGCAAGGGCGGCATCGGCGAGAAGCGGTTCGACCTCACCGCTTCGGAGTTCGTCTTCTTCCCGACCATCGCGCACGGTCACGCCGAACGCGTCCGGCCCGAACACCGCGACCTGCTCGACGCGTCGGCATCCGACAGCACCGAGTCGACGCTGGTGCTGCGGGCCGGTGCCTCCGTCGTGGCCGCCGTCGCGGTCGACAGGCCCGAGGCGCTCGCGGCCATCGCCGACACCCACATCTGGACCGACGAGTCCGTCCGCGCCGACCGGGTGGACTTCCGGCCCAAGCACCGGCTGACCGTGCTGGTGGTCTCGGTGCGCCCGCTCGTCACCCCCGTCACGGTGCGCAGGACGCCCGACTACGCCGGGTGCAAGAGCTGGGTGGACCTCGACGTCGACCCGTCCTTGGGCGCCCCGGTGCACGACGAGGCCACGCTGGCGGCCGTCGCCGATCGGGTGCGTGCCTCAGTCGGTTGAGGAATCGCCAACGGGCAGAACGATCTTCGATCCGCCGTGGTGGATCTCGTGGGTAGCCGGTTGCATCCGGGTCCCGGTGTCGACCGGCTCGCCGGTGCCGAGGTTGCGGACGAAGCGGGGGTGCGACCCTCCTGCGACGAGCACCCGCACCCGTGACCCCGCGGAGAACCGGTGCGCGACGGCATCGAGTTCGAGCCGCACCGTCTTCGGTGAGTCGGTCGTGCCCGGCGCGAGCCTGCGGAAGCCGTCGCTCACGTTGTGCGACACACCCTTTGGATCGACTTCGCTGAGGCGGACGAACACGTCGCAGTGCGGGTTGTCCGATCCGTGCTCGAGTTCGACGACCGGCGTGCCCAGCACGTAGAGATCCTCGGATAGCGGCTCGCCGGTGAAGTCCGCGACGTCGCCGCGCAGCGCCAGGCTGCTGTCGTCCCGATATCCACCCTGCGGTGAGAGCAGGCGACCGCCCACGGTCGGTGTGGGATCGGCGGGGTCGAAGGTGAATCGGGTTGCGGGAGCGTCGGCGCTGGCCGGCACGTCGGACAGGCGGTGAGCGGGCTGCAGGTACAGCGTGTGCTCGGTCGTCGCAGGGGGCCAGTCCGGCAGCTCCTGCCAGCCGCTGCGGTGCACGTCGATCCGGACCCGGGCGCGCGGCGGCACCGTCCGTTCGGCGAGGTGTTCGTCGAGCCACTGCAACGACTCCCGCAGCACCGTGGGTGCGCCCTTGGTCATCACCTGGGAGTGCGTCCACGAACCGACCGTCAACGCCGTCGGCACGCCGCGGTCGCGCAGGTGCGCGTACTGCTGGAGCGTCTGCTCGAGGAACAGGTCCTGCCATCCGCTGATCAGCAGCACCGGCACCTCGACGCGGTCGAGTGCGGCGCCAACGCGGACGCGGTCCCAGAACACCGGATCGCGCTCGGGCTCGGCGATCCACGACTCCCACCACGGGGCGCCGGTCGCCAGCAGGGTGCGGCCCGACGCTCCCAGCGGCGCCTCGTCGGCCGCGCGGCGGATCACGGCGTTCGACCGCGCCTGGCGCAACAGCATCTTCGCGCGACCGGGTTCCTCCTGGTGCGACACCATGTCACTCCAGCCGAGGAAGTCGTTGACGGTGAACGCGCCCGTGCCCCAGGTTGCGGTGCTGAAGTCGTGTGGTCCGACGCACACTATTGCCGCCTTCAACTCCGGCGGCGGATCCATCATCAGCGCCCACTGCGTGAACCCGAGATACGACAGGCCCATCGTCGCGAACGAGCCGGTGAACCACGGCTGGTCGCGGAGCCACGCGACGGTGTCGGCGCCGTCTTCCACCTCGTGCACCATCGGCATGAAGTCGCCGCCGGAGCCGAACGTGCCGCGCACGCTCTGGAACACGACGTGGTAGCCGCGCGCGGCGTAGACGGAGCCGTACAGCGCTGAGAACGGGAACCGGCGGCCGTACGGCGCGCGCACCAGGATCGTGCCCGCAGGCGACGAGGTGTTCGGCACGAAGTGGTCGGCGACCAGTTCGACGCCGTCGCGCATCGGGACGCGCAGTCCACGCTCCACGGTGACGTCGGACGTCGGCGGTGGAACGGTCAGCAGACGGGCGAGGCTCTTCGAGGCGAATCGGGCGGCAGTGGTTCCGGAAGGCACGTCTGCAGGCTACGCATCCGCCCGGCCGTGCCCCTAGAACTTGTAGTACGGCGCCAGTTCGTTGGCCCGCTGGATGTTCGTCTGCAGGCAGTCGACGTCATTGGCGGAGTAGACCGGTGCGTAGAAGATGGACTGCTGCAGGACGCCGTAGCTGGTCTTGAAGGCGATCATGCAGGTGATCCAGTTCCGGTTGTTCCAGTCGGTCGGCTTCATGATCCAGAACTGCGCCGCGCGGTGGCCCTGGATGTCGAGTTCGACGGCGTCGGGAGGCAGCGTCGCCTCGTACGTTCGCCAGACGAACGCCTCGACGGCCATCTGATAGTTGCCCGCGTCGTAGTGGCAGCGCAGCCCGTCCTCGGGGATGGGCGGGGTGAACCCGAGGCCCAGGCGCTCGATGACGTCGATGGGGATCTCGGCGCACGGATCGAACGGCTTGGGGTCCACGGTCTCGATCACCGGCCACTTGATCGTCGACGACACCCCGGTCATCGGCGCCGACGTGGAGCGCAGGTCGACGCGGCCGAGGTCCGACCCGGCCAGCGGGTTCGCCTGGCAGACGACGATGACGGCCGCGAACAGCGCGCACGCCGCCGACAGCAGGCGCAGTTTGGCGCTCATTCGCATTGGTGTGCGTCCCTCGCGGTCGTCGGCCATTGCGGGGAGTCTACAAGTCCGCGCGGTCGCCGAGGCCCGGAAACCAGAACATGTTCTAGTTGCCAGGTGAGCGCGGTGCGGCCACGCAAGTACGCTGGTCGGTTGTGTCTGCGCCAACTGGAGAACACCGAGGTCCGTCGTCGGACCCGCACCGACGTCCGACGCTGTGGGCGGTGAGCGACCTGCACATCGGCCACACGGGCAACAAGCCGGTGACCGAGTCGCTGTACCCGGCGTCGCCGGATGACTGGCTGATCGTGGCCGGGGACGTCGCAGAGCGCACCGACGACATCCGCTGGTCGCTGGATCTGCTGCGGAAGCGGTTCGCCAAGGTGATCTGGGTGCCCGGCAACCACGAGTTGTGGACCACCCAGAAGGACCCGATGCAGATCTTCGGGAAGGCGCGCTACGACTACCTCGTCGACATGTGCGACCAGATGGGCATCGTCACCCCCGAGCACCCGTTCCCCGTGTGGACCGAGGGGGGCGGCCCGGCGACGATCGTGCCGCTGTTCCTGCTCTACGACTACTCGTTCCTGCCCGAGGGCACGGCGACCAAGGCCGAGGGTCTGGCCGTCGCCCGGGAACGCAACGTCGTCGGCACCGACGAGTTCCTGCTGTCGGCCGAGCCCTACGCCACCCGCGACGCGTGGTGCCGCGACCGGGTGGCGACGTCGCGCAAGAAGCTCGAGGACCTCGACTGGATGACGCCCACCATCCTGGTGAACCACTTCCCGATGGTCCGCGAACCCTGCGACGCCATGTTCTACCCGGAGTTCGCGATGTGGTGCGGGACGACCGCGACCGCGGACTGGCACACCCGATACAACGCCATCTGCTCGGTGTACGGCCACCTGCACATCCCGCGCACCACGTGGTACGACGGCGTGCGCTTCGAAGAGGTCTCGGTGGGCTACCCGCGAGAGTGGCGGCGCCGCAAGCCCTATCGCTGGCTGCGGCAGATCCTGCCCGACCCGAACTATCCGGCCGGGTACCTCAACGACTTCGGCGGTCACTTCGAGATCACCCCGGAGATGCGGGCGAATGCGCAGAAGATGGAGCAGAGGATTCGCGAGCGGCGGTACCGATGAGCGCTTGCGCGAAGAGGAGACAACACCGATGAGCGCTTGCGCGAAGAGGAGACAGCACCGATGAAAAACACCCTGCTGTCCGGGGTACTGACCCCGCGCGTCGTCGCCGCCGAGCTGTACTCCGATCCCGACGACATCGCTCCGCTGCCGGAGGAGGAGCCGCTCGTCGCGCGGTCGGTCGCCAAGCGCCGCAACGAGTTCGTGACCGTGCGGTATTGCGCCCGGCAGGCGCTCGGTGAACTGGGCGTCGGCCCCGTCCCGATCCTCAAGGGAGACAAGGGCGAACCCTGCTGGCCCGAGGGCGTGGTGGGTAGCCTGACGCACTGCGAGGGGTTTCGCGGGGCCGTGGTCGGGTGGTCGTCGGACGTCCGGTCGGTCGGCATCGACGCCGAGCCGCACGACGTGTTGCCCAAGGGGGTGCTCGATGCGATCAGCCTGCCGGAGGAGCGTGCTCAGCTGGGGGCGCTGCGCGGCGACCTGCACTGGGATCGAATCCTGTTCTGCGCGAAGGAGGCCACGTACAAGACGTGGTTCCCGCTGACGCACCGGTGGCTGGGGTTCGAGGATGCGCGCATCTCGTTCGAGGTCGACGGCTCCGGTACCGCGGGAACGTTCGTGTCGCGGGTCCTGATCGATCCCGTTGCGGAACACGGGCCACCGCTGGAGGTGCTGCGCGGCCGGTGGTCGGTACGCGACGGGCTGGCGCTGACGGCAATCGTCCTGTGAGCGGGTCGGCGGGCAGGAGCGCAGCGACCGGGGAGAAAGCACCGGCGCCGGGCATCGTGGTCGTGGACAAGTCGGCGGGCATGACCAGTCACGACGTCGTCGGGCGGTGCAGGCGGCTGTTCGGCACGCGCAAGGTGGGTCACGCCGGAACGCTGGACCCGATGGCCACCGGCGTGCTCGTGGTGGGCATCGAGCGGGCGACGAAGATCCTCGGATTGCTGACGGCGACGGACAAGTCGTACGCGGCGACCATCCGGCTCGGGCAGTCGACGTCGACCGAGGATGCCGAAGGCGAACTCCTGCAGACGATTCCGGCCGGTCACCTGACCGACGACGCGATCGACGCGGCGGTGGCCCCGCTGCGCGGCGAGATCGACCAGGTGCCGTCGGCGGTCAGCGCGATAAAGGTTGGCGGTGAACGCGCCTACAAGCTGGCGCGCGAAGGGCGGTCGGTGGAGTTGGCGGCGCGCCGGGTCCGGATCGATCGGTTCGACGTGCTGGCCGTGCGGCGCAACGGTGAGGTGGTCGACGTCGACGTCGAGGTCGACTGCTCGTCGGGCACCTACGTCCGGGCGCTCGCGCGCGACGTCGGCGCAGCGCTGCGCGTCGGTGGTCACCTCACGGCATTGCGCAGAACCCGGGTCGGCGGGTTCGGGCTCGACCGCGCGCGGACACTCGACGAGCTGGCCGACGCGCCGCGGCTGAGCCTGACGCTCGACGACGCCTGCCTGCAGTCGTTCCCACGCCGCGAACTCCTCGCCGAGGAAGCGGAGTCCGCGCGGCACGGACGGGCGCTGACGGCCGCGGGGATCGAGGGCATCTACGCCGCGACCGCACCCGACGGCGACGTCGTCGCCCTGCTGATCGACGAGGGCGCCCGCACGAAGTCGGTGGTCGTCGTCCGGCCCGCGACGCTGTAGGGCTGTGGGCCGATCGGTCAGGAAGCGTAGAGCTCTTCGAACTTCTTGATCGACCGTTCGATGTCGCCTTTGACCGCGCGCGACGCGGCCATGCCGACGGGGCCAAACAGCGGCGCACCGCCGAGGTCGATCTTCACGCTGAACGAACATCCCTCCTTGGCCGGCGACACCTGCAGCGCCAGCTTGTACCTGGTGCCGCCGACCCCGTCGCCGGTGATCTCGAGCAGTCGCGGCGGGTCGACCTTCTGGATCGTCCATGTGACGCGATTGCGGAAGCCCTTGGCGCCGGCGACGCCGACCACGATGGTCCCGACCTCGAGTTCCTGGGGGAGATCGGAGCGCCACCCCTGGTGCATGCTCAGCCAGTCACCCATCCCCGACAGATCGGATGCGTGGGTCCAGGCTCTCTCGGGGGACAGCGCCAACTTGCGGGACAGCTCGAGTTTCGCCATTCGCAGGATGGTAATCGGCGGGCACCCACTTACCTGCCGCTTGGGCGGTAACCTGACGGGAGAGGACCCGCATCGGGGGAGGTGAGTCATGGTCAGCACACGCGACCGGGCCGACACTCCCGTCGCACGCCGGACCCAGGCGCAGCGCAGCGCAGCCATGCGGCAGCGCCTGCTCGACGCTACCGTCGAATGTCTGGTGACCTACGGCTACGCAGGCACCACCACCCATCGCGTCGCCGAGCTTGCTGGCGTCACCCGCGGTGCGCAGATTCACCACTTCCGGGCCAAGGAAGATCTCGTGATCGCCGCGATCGAGCATCTGGCCGAGCAACGCGCCAAGGCGGTGGTTCGCGAATTGAGTCGTCTGCACGAGAGTCCCGATCCCGCGGCCACGGTCCTCGACTTCCTGTGGGAGGCCCATCAGGGCCCCTTCTTCGTTGCGACGCTTGAACTTTGGATAGCCGGCCGCACCGATCCGGTGCTCGCGGGGCACGTCGCGCGCGTCGAACCGGTCGTCAACGGTGCGATGTTCGCCGCGATCGACTCCCTGCTACCGGATCGTTCGGACGACAAGGAACTTCGCTACGTCCTCTATACGGCGATGGATGCACTGCGCGGCATCCTCGTCGCGGGGTTCGTCGACGACGACCCCGGTCGCGCGCGTCGGCGCTGGAACCGGGCCTGTTCGAAGCTGAACAAGGATCTGCGGGAGGCCTTGGCGCAGGAAGGCATGCCGTCTTCCTGACGGATCCGCAAGTTCTTTGCCTATCCGTTGCTTGGATACCATTCTGAATGTATGTTTTGACGCAGCGGTACAGCGCCGAGTGCACGCTTGCCGAAAGCGTTTAGCGGCGAGGGGTCGGCAAGCGTGCACCTCGGCCGGGGTGGGTCGAGGCCGATCACGCTGCCGCGTCCGTCAGCCGACCACCCAGATCGCCTCGGCGGCGGGGTTGCCGAGGTCGACGGTGGTCGACGGCACGTCGGAGCCGGTCGGCGACTCGATCGCAACCGAGATCATGCCCGCGAAGTCTCGCCTGGCCACGACCTTGAGCCGGGAATCCAGACTGATGCCGACGCTGTCGAAGTAACGCAGCATCTCCGGATCCGCGTCCGAGATGCGTGCGACGGTGCCCGCGTCGCCGTCGATGCACACCGAGAGCTGCCGAGCCGGCGGCGTCGGCACTCTGCCGTCGGCGGCCGGGATGGGGTCACCGTGCGGATCGCGGGTGGGGTAACCGAGCTTGGCGTCGATGCGATCGAGCATGCGGTCGGACACGGCGTGCTCGAGCACCTCGGCCTCGTCGTGCACCTCGTCCCAGCCGTAGCCGAGTTCGTTGACCAGGAACGTCTCCATGAGCCGGTGCCTGCGCACCATGGCCAGCGCGGCGTGGCGACCGGCGTCGGTGAGCGTCACGGCGCCGTACTTCTCGTGGTCGACGAGGCCCTGATCGGCCAGCTTGCGGATGGACTCCGACGCGGTGCTTGCCGACACCCCGATGCGTTCGGCCAGCATCTTGGTGCTGACCTTCTCGTGCGACCACTCCTGCGCCGTCCAGATGACTTTCAGGTAGTCCTGAGCCACCGACGACAGGTCGCGGGGGTTACCTTCGGGGCTCACACCGGAGAAGTTTAGGCAATCATCGCCTCAACCGGGGATCCAGCGACCCCGCCGGAGCGTCCGCGCCGTAGGCTGACGGTGTGCAGCGCTGGCGGGGGCAGGACGAGATCCCCACGGACTGGGGAAGATGCGTCGTCACCATCGGCGTGTTCGATGGTGTGCATCGCGGACACGCCGAGTTGATCAATCACGCGGTCAAGGCCGGACGCTCCCGTGGCATCCCCACGGTCCTGATGACGTTCGACCCGCACCCCATGGAGGTCGTGTTCCCGGGTAGCCATCCCGCGCAGCTGACGACGCTCACGCGGCGTGCCGAACTCGTCGAGGAACTCGGCATCGACGTCTTCCTCGTCATGCCCTTCACCACCGACTTCATGAAGCTCACGCCCGAGCGCTACATCCACGAACTGCTCGTCGAACGGTTGCACGTCGTCGAGGTCGTCGTGGGGGAGAACTTCACGTTCGGCAAGAAGGCGGCAGGCAACGTCGCCATGCTGCGCAAGGCGGGCGAACGGTTCGGCTTCGCGGTGGAGAGCATGGACCTGGTCTCCGAGGCCAGGGAGCGCGACGAGACGGTCACGTTCTCCTCGACCTACATCCGGTCGTGTGTCGACGCGGGCGACATGGGCGCCGCGACCGAGGCGCTGGGCAGGCCGCACCGGGTCGAGGGCGTGGTGGTGCGCGGCGACGGGCGCGGCCGGGTCCTGGGTTTCCCGACCGCGAACGTGGCCCCACCGATGTACTCCGCGATCCCCGCCGACGGCGTGTACGCCGCCTGGTTCACGTTGCTCGGGCACGGCCCAGGGGTGGGGACGGTGATCCCCGGCGAGCGTTATCAGGCCGCGGTGTCGGTGGGCACCAACCCGACGTTCTCGGGCCGCACGCGCACGGTGGAGGCCTTCGTCCTCGACACCGAAGCCGACCTCTACGGCCAGCACGTGGCCGTCGACTTCGTTGCACGGGTGCGCGGCCAGGAGAAGTTCGACTCGGTCGCCGAACTCATCACCGCGATGGAGGGTGACACCGAACGCGCCCGCTCGATCCTGCGCGAGACCTTCTGACCGCTGAGCAGCGATTCGTCGCCTGCGCCTGCGCTGAGCTAGACTTCCCGGCGACCCAGCGCGCGCTGCAGTTCGCGGCGGCCGCGCTCACGTAGTTCCTCGCGGACTGAAACAGATGGAGTTCATCATGTCCTTGACTGCTGAGCAGAAGAAGGAAATCCTCGGCCAGTACGGCCTGCACGAGACCGACACCGGTTCGCCGGAAGCTCAGGTCGCCCTGCTCACCAAGCGGATCTCCGACCTCACCGAGCACCTCAAGATGCACAAGCACGACCACCACTCGCGTCGCGGTCTGCTGCTGCTCGTCGGCCGTCGCCGTCGTCTGCTCAAGTACGTCGCCGCCGTCGACGTCGCCCGCTACCGCTCGCTGATCGAGCGCCTGGGACTGCGTCGCTGACGCACGTGCGCATCCGCGCTCACCTCCTCGCAGTCGCTGCGGGCCTGCTGATCGCCGGTACCACCGGCTGTTCATCGGCGGCCGCAGCGGACATGCAGGTGGGCGACTGCCTCAAGGTCGGGGGACCGCCCGACCGCCCGGAGGCCAGCAAGGTCGACTGCGGGAGCACCGCGTCGAACTTCAAGGTGGTCGAGACCGTCGAGAACACCGACGGATGTCCCACCGACGTCGATTCCTACTACTCGACGAAGTCGTCGTTCAGCGGAACCGGCAACACGATCTGCATGGACATCGACTGGGTGGTCGGCGGTTGCATGAGCATCGACCCCGAGAACGCCACCGATCCGTTCCGCGTCGACTGCAATGACGAGTCCGCACCGCACCGTCAGCGCGCGACGCAGATCCTGGACGGCGTGGCCAACGTCGATCAGTGCAGCACCGGGGTGGGTTACCCGTACGACGAACGCCAGTTCACGGTGTGCGTCGAGGACGTGACCTGACCTCTCGCCGCTGCGGGGTCGGCTCGAAGCCGCCATGTAGCATGAAAGATGTTTTGAGCCGCATCGGCTCGAACGATCGGTGCGATTCGCGCAGAACCGCGCGATGAGTCCCAGTGCGTCACCGCCCGCGCCCGAACTCGAATGGGCGGTCTTCGGTAGTGGCTGCCGGATCTCGATCCGGCCGCTTCGATCGACGGCCGTCAGGATTTGCCGGGTGCCCGCGAGTGACGTCGCGAAACAGACGAACACGAGAATTAAAGAGGTCAGACACGTATGTCTGCAGTAGAGATTGAAGACGGCGTCTTCGAAGCCACCGCCGTCATCGACAACGGGAGCTTCGGCTCCCGCACCATCCGCTTCGAGACCGGCCGGTTGGCCAAGCAGGCCGCAGGCGCGGTCGTCGCCTACCTGGACGACGAGACCATGCTCTTGTCGGCCACCACCGCCAGCAAGACCCCCAAGGATCACTTCGACTTCTTCCCGCTGACGATCGACGTGGAAGAGCGCATGTACGCCGCGGGACGCATCCCCGGCTCGTTCTTCCGGCGCGAGGGCCGTCCCTCCACCGACGCGATCCTCACCTGCCGCCTGATCGACCGGCCGCTGCGGCCGACGTTCGTCTCGGGTCTGCGCAACGAGATCCAGGTCGTCGTCACCGTGCTCAGCCTGGACCCCAAGGACCTCTACGACGTGCTGGCGATCAACGCCGCATCGGCGTCGACGCAGATCTCGGGTCTGCCGTTCTCCGGCCCCGTCGGCGGCGTGCGCGTGGCGCTCATCCCCTCATCCGACAACAGCGCAGGCCAGTGGGTCGCGTTCCCCACCGTCGAGCAGCTCGAGGGTGCCGTGTTCGACATGGTCGTCGCGGGTCGCAAGACCGAGGATGACGTCGCGATCATGATGGTCGAGGCCGAGGCCACCGACCGGGTCATCGAACTCGTCGCCGGTGGCGCGGGCGCCCCGACCGAGGCCGTCGTGGCCGAGGGCCTCGAGGCGGCCAAGCCGTTCATCGCCGCGCTGTGCACCGCGCAGCAGGAGCTGTACGAAGCCGCAGGCAAGGAGACGGCCGACTACCCGCTGTTTCCCGATTACCAGGACGACGTGTTCTACGCGGTGTCCTCGGTGGCCACGGACGCGCTGTCCGAGGCGCTCACCATCGCGGGCAAGGACGAGCGCAACTCGCGCACCGACGAGATCAAGGTCGAGGTGCTCGAACGCCTCGCCGAGACCTACGCGGGTCGCGAGAAGGAGATCGGCGCGGCGTACCGCTCGCTGACCAAGAAGCTCGTCCGCCAGCGCATCCTGACCGACCACTTCCGCATCGACGGTCGCGGCATCACCGACATCCGCGCCCTCTCGGCCGAGGTGGCCGTCATCCCGCGTGCGCACGGCAGCGCACTGTTCGAGCGCGGCGAGACCCAGATCATGGGCGTCACCACGCTGGACATGGTCAAGATGGCGCAGCAGATCGACTCGCTCGGACCCGAGACGAGCAAGCGCTACATGCACCACTACAACTTCCCGCCGTACTCGACCGGTGAGACCGGCCGCGTGGGCTCGCCCAAGCGTCGCGAGATCGGCCACGGAGCGCTCGCGGAGCGCGCCCTGATGCCGGTGCTGCCGAGCGTCGAGGAGTTCCCGTACGCGATCCGCCAGGTGTCGGAGGCGCTGAGTTCCAACGGCTCCACGTCGATGGGCTCGGTCTGTGCCTCCACCCTGTCGCTGCTGAACGCCGGTGTGCCGCTGAAGGCGCCGGTCGCAGGCATCGCGATGGGCCTGGTGTCCGACGACGTCGAGGTAGAGGGCGGTGGCACCGAGCGTCGCTTCGTGACGCTGACCGACATCCTCGGCGCCGAGGATGCCTTCGGCGACATGGACTTCAAGTGCGCAGGCACGAAGGACTTCGTCACCGCGCTGCAGCTGGACACCAAGCTCGACGGCATTCCGTCGCAGGTGCTGGCGGGTGCGCTGGCCCAGGCCAAGGACGCCAGGATCACCATCCTCGAGGTCATGGCCGAGGCCATCGACGAGCCCGACGAGATGAGCCCGTACGCACCGCGGATCACGACGATCAAGGTGCCGATCGACAAGATCGGCGAGGTCATCGGCCCCAAGGGCAAGATGATCAACTCGATCACCGAGGAGACCGGCGCGTCGATCTCCATCGAGGACGACGGCACGGTGTTCGTCGGCGCCTCCAACGGCGAGGCGGCACAGGCGGCGATCGACAAGATCAACGCCATCGCCAACCCGCAGCTGCCCAAGGTCGGCGAGCGGTTCCTCGGAACCGTCGTCAAGACCACCGACTTCGGTGCATTCGTCTCGCTGCTCCCGGGCCGCGACGGACTGGTGCACATCTCGAAGCTGGGCCGTGGCAAGCGCATCGCGAAGGTCGAGGACGTGGCGAAGGTCGGTGACAAGCTCCGCGTGGAGATCGCCGACATCGACAACCGCGGCAAGATCTCGCTGGTGCTGGTGGCCGAGGAAGCCGCTGCCGAGGCAGCAGCACCCGAGGCCGCAGGCAACGGTTCGGCTCCGGACGCGGCGGCAGCGCCTGCAGATGCCGCGACCGCGGACAGCTGACTCGGTACGGCGCACAACCCTCCCCGGAGGGTTGCGCGTCGTCACGGAGTACATCCCGTCGGTGCACTCGGCGTCGGTCGGCCTTTGGGTCGGCGTCGGGTCCCGAGACGAGGGGCCGAGCGTGGCGGGCGCCGCCCACTTCCTCGAGCACCTGCTGTTCAAGTCGACGCCGACCCGGTCGGCCGTCGAGATCGCCCAGGCCGTCGATGCCGTCGGCGGTGAGCTGAACGCGTTCACCGCGCGTGAGCAGACCTGCTACTACGCGCACGTCATCGACTCCGACCTCGAACTCGCCGTCGACCTCGTCGCCGACGTCGTGTTGCGGGGCCGGTGCGCCGTCGACGACGTCGAGGTCGAACGCGACGTGGTGCTCGAAGAGATCGCGATGCGCGACGACGACCCCGAGGACACCCTCGGCGACGTCTTCCTGTCGGCGATGTTCGGGACGCACCCGTTGGGTCGTCCCGTCATCGGCAGCGTCGGCTCCATCGAGGGCATGACGCGCGCGCAGCTGCACTCGTTCCACCTCCGCCGGTACACCCCGGAGCGGATGGTGCTGGCGGTGGCGGGCAACATCGATCACGATCAGGTGATCAGGTTGGCGCGCAAGTACTTCGACGGCCATCTGGTCGATGGCAAGGAGCCGGTCGCGCCCCGCAAGGGGACCGGCCGGGTCGGAGGCGATCCCACGCTGGCGCTGGTGAACCGCGACACCGAACAGACGCACATGTTCCTCGGCGTGCGGACGCCGGGCAGGCACTGGGAGCACCGGTGGGCGCTGTCGGTGCTCAACTGTGCACTCGGCGGTGGCCTGAGTTCGCGACTCTTCCAACAGATTCGGGAAACGCGCGGGCTGGCGTACTCGGTGTACTCGACGGTCGACACGTTCTCCGACGCCGGCGCGCTGTCGGTGTACGCCGCGTGTCTGCCCGACCGGTTCGACGAAGTGGTTCGCGTGACGATGGACGTGCTGGAGGGCGTGGCCCGCGACGGGCTGACCGAAGCCGAGTGCAAGATCGCCAAGGGGTCACTGCGCGGTGGCCTGGTGCTGGGCCTGGAGGACTCCGCGTCGCGGATGCACCGTCTGGGTCGCAGCGAGCTGAACTACGCCGGCCACCGGACCATCGCCGAGACCCTCGACCTGATCGAGGCCGTCAGCGTCGATCAGGTGAATCACATTGCGCGCCAACTGCTCGAGCGGCCGTTCGGCGCAGCGGTTCTCGGCCCGCACCGGAACAAGCGGTCGCTGCCCAAGTCGTTGCGGGCACTGGCGACCTGATGCGCCGACGTAGCCTCCTGATCGGTGGGGGTGCGCTCGCCGTGTTGGCGGCGTGCTCCCAGGAGAGGGCGAGCACCGCCGCTCCCGCCGAACCGATGCCGCCGCCGATCGAGGATCGCATCGGGGCGCTGGAACGCCAGTACGGCGCGTTCGCGGGCGTCTACGCCGAGAACCTCGACACCGGCCGGTCGATGGCGCACCGCGCCGACGACGCGTTCGCGATGTGCTCGACGTTCAAGGCGTACGCCGCCGCCCGCGTCCTGCAGAAGGCGGCTCGAGGTGAGCTGAACCTGACCGACGCGGTCACCGTCGAGGCATCCGACATCCTGCCGAACTCGCCGATCACCGAGACGCGGGTCGGGCGCAACATCACGATCGAAGAGCTGTGCGTCGCCGCGTTGCAGCGCAGCGACAACGCCGCTGCCAACTGGCTGCTCCGGGTGATCGGTGGCCCGTCGCGCATCACCGACTTCGCCCGCAGCATCGGCGACGACCGGTCGCGCCTGGACCGCTGGGAGATCGAGCTGAACTCCGCGGTGCCGGGCGACCCGCGTGACACCAGCACCCCGCGCGCACTCGGTGGCGGCTTCCGCAGCCTGCTCGTCGGCGATGCCCTCGAGGAGGCGGAACGTCGTCGGCTCGACGAGTGGATGCGCGCCAACCAGACGTCGAGCATGCGTGCGGGTCTACCGCAGGGTTGGACCACCGCCGACAAGACGGGTAGCGGCGACTACGCCACCACCAACGACGTCGGCATCGCCTACGGGCCCGACGGGCAACGGCTGCTGCTGGCGTTCATGACGCGCACGCAGTCCAACGATCCGGACGCGCCCACGTTGCGACCGATGATCGGCGAACTGGCGGCACTGGTGGTGCCGCACCTGACCGCCGCGGGTTAACGCAGCCGCAGTGAGTCGTCCCGCCGGAGGACGAAGAAATACGGGTTGCGCAGGCCTCGCAGGTCCATCGCGCCGATCACGGTCTCGTCGTCGAGGCGCCGGAACACGTCGTTGATCGGCAACTGGTCGTACACCATGGTCGCGGTGTCGACGCCGCGGTAGCGCGTCGTGCGCAGCCGGGCCTTGGGCGACGACGTGCCGAGCACCGGCTTGAGTGCGGAGATGACTCCGGTGAAGTTGCGGTTCTTCAGGGCCGGGATCTTGGTCGCGACGCCCATGCCTCCGAACGCCAGCATCGGGTTGAGCGCCCACAGTGCGGCACCGTCGGCGGTGGGGAACAGCAGCGGGTGCACGGTCTCGCCGTCGACGAACTGCTTGCCCCACCATCCGCTGGCGGCGAGGAGTCCGTCGAGCGGGTGTCGGGTTGGCATCTCGGCGCCGTGCCAGGTGCCGATCATGAAGTCAGGCTCGACGGCGGGGGCGGCGTCGAAGATCGCGAGGGCGTCGACGGTGGTGGTCGGCGCGTCGGGCAGCACGTCGGCGAGGATCATGCCCTCCACGATACTTGACGGGTGTCAAGAATGGTCATCGCCCGGCCGGTGCCCGAAGGCGCCGACCGGGCGAGTGGGAGGAAGGTACTAGGCCAGCACGTCGGCTGGGTCGGTGAAGGGCAGCTCGAGGTCCGCGGCCACCTGCTCGGACAGCAGCGCGCCTTCGTGCGTCGAGAGCCCCTTGGCCAGTGCGGGATCGGCCTTGCACGCGGCCTGCCAGCCCTTGTCGGCGAGCTTGAGGACGTAGGGCATCGTGGCGTTAGTGAGCGCGAAGGTCGACGTCCGCGGAACGGCCCCTGGCATGTTGGCCACGCAGTAGAACACGGTGTCGTGCACGGTGAACGTGGGATCGTCGTGCGTGGTGGGCCGAGAGTCCTCGAAGCAGCCACCCTGGTCGATCGCGATGTCCACCAGTACCGCGCCCGACTTCATCTGCGCGACAGTGGAATTGGTGACCAGCTTGGGCGCCTTGGCGCCGGGCACCAGCACCGCGCCGATCACCAGGTCGGCCTGCTTGACGGCGTCCTCGAGGTCGAGCGTCGACGAGTAGCGGGTCTCGATGGCGCCGCCGTACTCGGCGTCGATCTTGCGCAGGATGTTGACGTTCAGGTCGAACACGGTGACGTGCGCGCCCATGCCCCAGGCGACGGCGGCGGCGTTGTCGCCGGCCATTCCGCCGCCGATCACGACGACCTTGGCCGGGGCAACACCGGGGACGCCGCCCATCAGCACGCCGCGGCCGCCCTGGGTGCGCATCAGGTGATACGCGCCGACCTGGGCGGACAGCCGGCCGGCGACCTCGCTCATGGGTGCGAGCAGCGGCAGCGCGCGGTCGGCGGTCTGCACGGTCTCGTAGGCGATGGACGTGGTGCCCGATGCCAGCAGCGCGTCGGTGCACGGCCGCGAGGCCGCGAGGTGCAGGTAGGTGAAGAGGGTCTGGCCCTTGCGCATCCGGCCGTACTCGGCCTCGATCGGTTCCTTGACCTTGAGCAGCAGATCGGCCTCGGCCCACACCTGGTCGGCGGTGGCGATCAGCTGGGCGCCGGCTGCCTTGAAGTCTTGATCGGAGATCGCGGAGCCTTCACCCGCGCCCGCCTGCACCAGTACGTCGTGACCGCGGTGGGTCAGCTCCGCGACACCGGACGGCGTGATGGCGACGCGGTACTCGTTGTTCTTGATCTCGGCGGGGATCCCGACGCGCATTTCTGCTCCTCGATTGGCGATGCGTTCTCCTAAATTGTGAAGAAACGTCGGAAACAACACAATAGGATGACTGATCTTCGCTAGATTGATCTCATGACGCCACGATCGTCGGATCTGCTTCCTGACGCGCCATCCGCTTCGAAGAATGTTCGGCCCGTCGGCCTCGACGACGTCGACCGCCGGATCCTCACCGCCCTGCATGCCGACGCCAGGATGTCGAACAGCGCGTTGGCCGACCTGGTGGGCATCGCGGCGTCGACGTGCCACGGGCGGGTCCGCCGTCTGCAGGAGATGGGCGTGATCCGCGGGTTCTACGCCGACATCGATCCAGCGGCGATCGGGCTGTCGCTGCAGGCGATGATCTCGGTGAGCCTGCAGTCGAGCGCGCGCGGGAAGATCGACCAGTTCATTCAGAACATCCGTCGACGGCCCCAGGTGATGGACGTCTACTTCCTGGCCGGAAACGACGACTTCATCCTTCACGTCGCGGCGCGCGACACCGACGACCTCCGGTCGTTCGTGGTGCAGTACCTGAACGCCGATGCGGACGTCGCGGGGACCCAGACGTCGCTGATCTTCGAGCATCTGCGTGGGGCGTCACCGCTGTGAGGTCTCCGGTGGGGCGGCTATGAGCCTCGACGACGACCTCGACGATCTCTATGGCGTTGCGCCCGAGGAGTTCACGGCCCGACGCAAGGAGCTGGCGGCGGCAGCCAAGAAGCGCGGCGACGCAGACGACGCCAAGGCGATCGCGGCGGCTCGCAAGCCGACGGCCGCGGCCTGGGTGGTGAACCAGCTCGTCAGGGCCGACCCGAGTGCGCGGACGCGGTTGTCCGACCTGAGTGAGGGGCTGCGCGCCGCGCATGCCGAGATGGACGGGCCGCGCATCCGGGAACTCACGACCGCGCAGCGCAAGCTGGTGCACGAACTCGTCCGTAGTGCCTTCGACGCCGCAGATCAGGCTGACCCGTCGGCTGCCATGCGTGACGACGTCACCAACACGCTGCAGGCGGCGATCGCCGATCCGGAGGTGGCCGAGCGGCTGGGTCGGCTGGCCAAGGCCGAACAGTTCTCGGGGTTCGGTGACTTCGGCGGCTTCGCGGCGGGTGTGCCGGAGGCTGCGGCTGCGTCGCGGGCGAAGGGTGGCTCCACGGCTGCTCCGTCGAAGTCTGCGGCGTCGAAGACTGCTCCGTCGAGCCGAAAGCCGGCCGCGAAACCCGCTGCGCCGAAGCCGAATCCGGCTGAACTGCGTGCGGCCCGCCGGAATCGTGACCGCGCCGAGTCGGAGGCCAAGGCGGCCAGAGCTGCTCAGGGCAAGGCTGCCGATGCCGTCGACGACGTCAAGGCCACGCTGGCGAGCGCCCGACGCCGCTACGAGAAACTGCTCGAGTCCCTGCACGCCGCCGAGCGCGAGGTGGACGCCGCCGACGAGGATCTCAAGGCGGCTCAGCGCTCGGCGGGTGACGCGGCGGAGCGCGTAGAGGCCGCCGACACTGCCCTCGCCGCGGCCGAGAAGGCGCTGGCGAAGCTCGAAGGCGGCTAGCGCGATCGACCGCTAGACGGGGTCGTCGTCTTCGTCGGGTGGGCGTAGTAGTCGTTCGGGGTGGTGGAGGTCGTTGACGCGGGCTTGGCCGGTGTCGAGTCGTGGTGGCGGTACCCATTCGGTCTTGCCGTCGTTGCGTTTGCGGGTCCTCCAGCCGGTGGTCTCGATCATCCGATTGTCGGGTCCGCAGGCAAAGGCGAGTTCATCGACGTTGGTCTGGCCGTCGTGCTTCCAGTCCGCCACCGCGTGATGCACCTGGGAGTGATACCCGTCGACCATGCAGCCCGGCCGGGTGCAGCCGCGGTCGCGAGCATGCAGCACGATCCGTTGCGCGGGGTTGGCGCACCGGCGCGTGCGGCCCAGGTGCAGTGCCTGGCCGGTGTGACCGTCGAACACCGCCAGATAGTGATGGGCATGGGATGCCATGCGGATCAGGTCGGGCATCGGCAACAGGCTGCCGCCGGCGGTGACCGCGGGGCGACCTGCGGCGGATTCGAGGTCCTGCAGCGTGGTGGACACGATGACCGTCACCGGGAGACCGTTGAGCTGACCCAGCTTTCCCGAGCACAGGACCATGCGGCCCATCGCGACGAGGGCATCGTGGTTGCGTTGGGCCGGGGTGCGGGTGTCGCGTTCGACGGTCTCTTCCTCCGGGTCCCCTTCGACCGTGGGGGTGTCGTCGTCGGGGTTGCACATCCCCGGTGCCGCCAACTTCGCGAGTAGCGCTTCGAACGTGGCGCGGGCTTCTGGGGTGAGGTAGCCGCTGACCGGGCTCATGCCGTCGGCTTGTTGCTTGCCGATGGTGACACCGCGGCGGCGTTTGCGTTCCTCGTCGCTGAGGTTCCCGTCGGGATGGAGCAGGGCCAGCAGCAGTTTGACGGCCTCGCGCAGACCGTCGGGGCCGTGTTCGCGGGCCACCCGGACCAAATCTCTTTCGGCGCCCAGGCGGGCTTGGACGTCGACGTGATCGGGCAATCCGGCGAAGAACCCGCGGATGATCTTCAGGTGTTCGGCGTTGATCGCCCCGTCGGCTTGAGCTGCTGCGGTCAGCGCCAGCACCGGAGTTAGGGGTTCACCGATCAGGGTGCGGCGGGGGCCGAGGTCCTTGGCTTCGGCGAGGCGCCGGCTGGCTTCGGTGCTGCTGATCCGCAGCCGGAACGCCACCAGCTTGCTCATCGTGGTGGCGCCGTAGTCCAGCGGGTTGGTTTCGGCGGAGAGTCGGTTGACGATGCGGTGTTCGGTCACCGGCAGCACCCGCCGCACCGATTCGACGTCGTCCATCGCGGCCAGTAACTCCGCGGCGCTCGCGGCGTCGGTGTCGGCGGCGATCAGGTCAGCCACCGCAGCACGCAACGCTGCTGCCGCGTCGACCAGACTGGGTGCCATGCATCGAACACTAGTGCGAGGGTCCGACAAGTGACGCCAGCCTGTTGAGCCTGGAACCGTTGTGACGCATGAGATTTCGATCCCCGCGCGAGGGTGCGCAAACTCGGGTTTCCGCCCGGCGTGTCGCCCGCAGACACGCACGCTCGCGGAAGTAAGACACTCAGCTTGGTGCGGCTGCTGCGACCAACTCGGGGTGGAACTGCGTCACCATGCGGCGAATGCCGTCGCGCCAGTCGACGGTGCTGCTGCCTGCGATCTCGCGCAATCGGGTGCTGTCGGTGGGTCCGCCGCGCAGTGCGTCGTCGCTGACCTCGAAGGTGGGCTCGCGGCCGATCAGCGAGCCGATGTAGGAGCACCACTCCTGGATGCTGACCGTCTGCTCGCCGCACCAGTTGACGGTGGTCGCCGGCACCGACGCCGCGTCGAGCAGTTTCGGCAGCATCGCGATGACGTCGTCGTCGTGGATCGGGTTGTAGCGCGCCGGCCCGCCCGGTGGGACCGGGATCGGCAGGTCGGAAAGCATCATCTCCATCTGGAAGTACGGCCAGCCACCGTTGTCGCCGTAGGGGACGTTGAGCCGGGCGATGGTCGTGGGTACGCCAAGGGCGCGGGCCATCGTCCGCGCGACCACCTCACCGGCGATCTTCGATATCGAGTACGTCGGGAACAGCGACTTGTGGTTGTCGCCGAGCGCGGTGTCCTCGGTGCGCGGATCGTCGTTCGGTGGGTCGTACACCGCGGCCGACGAGCAGTGCAGGAACGCCTTCGCGTCGGGGCAGTGCGCCATGAGCAGCCCGACGGACTCCGCGTTGGCGGCGAGGTCCTTGTTCCAGCGTCCACTCTTGGCCACCGCGAGGTTCAGCACGTAGTCGAAGTCGGACGGTATTCCGGCGAAGTTGCCGGCGGCGAGATTGACCCTCTCGCAACGTATTCCGTCCCGTTCGAGTGCTGCGCGGGCTGCCGAATCGGTGAACCGGGCGATGCCCCACACCTCGTTGTCGGCGGCCAGCGCACGTGCGATCGGGGCGGCGACCTGACCGGTCGGGCCGGTGATGAGGATCTTGAACCCGTGCATGGGCTGATGGTAGGGCGGGCCACCGCGCTCCCGCGGCCGTTCGGCCGTCGCGGTGTGCGGTAGAGCCCGCCGACTAGGCTGCCACCCATGCGAGTGGGTGTGCTTGGCGCAAAGGGCAAGGTCGGGGCGACGATCGTCGAGGGCGTCGAGGCGGCCGACGACCTGACGTTCACGGCCGGGGTCGACGCCGGCGACGCCCTGAGCCTGTTCACCGACACCGACACCCAGGTCGTCGTCGACTTCACCCATCCGAGCGTCGTGATGGACAACCTGAAGTTCCTCATCGAGAACGGCATTCACGCCGTCGTCGGCACCACGGGATTCACCGACGAGCGGATCGCGCAGGTTCGGGAGTGGTTGTCGGCCAAGCCCGACGCCGCCGTGCTCATCGCGCCGAACTTCGCGATCGGGGCCGTGTTGTCGATGCAGTTCGCCAAGCAGGCCGCGCGGTTCTTCGAATCCGTGGAGGTCGTCGAACTCCACCACCCGCACAAGGCCGACGCCCCGTCGGGTACCGCCGCACGGACGGCGCGATTGATCGCCGAAGCACGAAAGGGGTTGCCGCTCAGCCCCGATGCGACGAGTACGGGAATCGACGGCGCACGCGGCGCCGACGTCGACGGGGTGCGCGTGCACTCGGTGCGGCTGGCGGGTCTGGTCGCGCACCAGGAGGTGCTGTTCGGCACGCAGGGGGAGACCTTGACGATCCGGCACGACAGCATCGACCGCACGTCGTTCGTTCCCGGCGTCCTGCTCGCCGTCCGGCACGTTGCGGAACGTCCGGGGCTGACCGTGGGCATCGAGCCCCTGCTGGATCTCTAGCCCGTGAGTTCCGACGGAGCCCGCGCGCTGCGCATCCAGATCCTGATCGGACTCATGTGTCTGGCGCTGCTGACGTACTTCGTGCTGCTGGGGCGCACCGCCGTCGAGCTGATCGCCTCGGGCGAACTGGCGGCCGTCGGTCTCGGCGCGGCGGTGCTACTCATGCCCATCGTCGGGCTGTGGGCGATGGTGGCCACGTTGCGTGCCGGGTTGGCGCATCAGCGCCTCGCCCGTCGGGCCCGCGAGCAGGGTCTCGAACTGGACGTGACCGACCTGCCACGTAGGCCCTCGGGACGCATCGAGCGCGAGGCCGCCGACGCCCTCTTCCAGGAGGTCAGAGCAGAGGTCGAGGCCGAGCCGGACGACTGGCGCCGCTGGTACCGGCTGGCGAGGGCGTACGACTACGCCGGTGACCGGGGGCGGGCACGCGAGACGATGAAGAAGGCCGTCGAGCTGGAGCAGCGCGGGTGAAGACGCTGCTGATCGTCCATCACACGCCGTCGCCGCACTGCGCGGAGATGTTCGAGGCCGTGGTGGCCGGGGCGACCGACCCCGAGATCGAGGGCGTCGAGGTGCTCCGGCGGCCGGCGCTGACGGTCTCCCCGGTCGAGATGCTGCAGGCCGACGGCTACGTGCTGGGCACCCCGGTCAACCTCGGGTATCTCAGCGGTGCGCTCAAGCACGCCTTCGACCAGTCGTACTACCAGCTGCTCGACTCGACCCGAGGGCGACCGTTCGGCGTCTTCATGCACGGCAACGAGGGAACCGAGGGAGCGCAGCGCGCGATCGACGGCATCACCGCCGGGCTGGGCTGGGTGAAGGCGGCGGAGACCGTCGTGGTCTCGGGCAAGCCGGCCAAGCCGGACGTCGACGCGTGCTGGAACCTCGGTGCGACGGTCGCCGCCGCGCTGATGGGTTGAGCGATTCCCGCTACCGGACCCCGTGATCTAGGGGACTGTTCACGTCGAGGTCGTCGGCCACCAACGGTCGACGCAGTACCGACGAGTCCCATCGGAGGACGCATGGCCCAGGGAAACGACCGCCTCCGCGGGAAGTCGGCGGTGGTCACCGGCGCGGCGATGGGCATCGGTCGGGCGACCGCCGAACTCTTCGCGCGCGAAGGCGCACGGCTGGTCCTCACCGACATCCAAGGCGACCCGCTGCTCGCGCTGGCCGACGAACTGCGCCGCGGTGGAGCAGAGGTCGAGACGGTCGTCGGCGACGTCTCCGTCGAGGATGACGCGCGCCGGATGATCGCAGCGGCAGCCGAACGCTTCGGGCGACTCGACGTACTGGTCGCCAATGCCGGGATCATCCCGCTCGGCGACGCGATGGAGATGACGACCGCCGACTGGGATCAGGTCATGGCCATCGACGGGCGCGGCATGTTCCTCACGTGCAAGTTCGCGATCGAGTCGATGCTGCCGACCGGTGGCGGTGCCATCGTGTGCCTGTCGTCGATCTCGGGGCTGGCCGGGCAGAAGCGGCAGGCGGCCTACGGCCCTGCGAAGTTCGTCGCCACCGGGCTCACCATGCACCTGGCGGTCGAGTGGGCCGACCGCGGGATCAGGGTGAATGCCGTTGCGCCAGGAACGATCCGAACCGAGCGGGTCAGCCGCCTCCGGGACGAACCGGGCGGCGCGGAATACCTGGCCGATATCGAGCGCATGCACCCGATGGGCCGACTCGGCGAACCGGCCGAGGTGGCACGTGCGATCGCCTTCCTCGCATCGGATGAAGCCTCGTTCATCACCGGGGCCGTGCTGCCCGTCGACGGCGGCTTCCTGGCGCAGTAGCGTCGCTGCGCTGATGGACTTGGCATCACGGGCTGGCTAGTGTCTGTTCGATCCGGCCGTAGCCGCGCGATCCAGGGAGACGTTCATGACGATCCAGGTCAATGTCGAGAACTTCGTTCGCGCGGAGACCCATCGGATGTTTCACGACATCCAACGCGATGCCGGTGGAATCGGTCTCTTCCGGCACAACCGTGCACCGGCCCAGATCGACCAGCAGACCGTCATTCGCCTGAACCGGGACACGCTCTACAGCTTTGCGATCGTCGACCTGGCCGAGCCGGCATGGCTCACGATGCCCGAGGCCAATGGCCGCTACATGTCGGTGATGGTGGTCAACGAAGATCACTTCATCAACGTCGTCCTGCACGCGCCGGGTCGCCACGAGCTGAGCCGTGAACGCTGTGGGTCCCGGTACGTTCTGGTCGCCGTTCGAACGCTGGTCGACCCATCGGATTCCGACGACATCGCCGCGGTCGTCGCACTTCAGGACACGACCACGCTCGAATCGACGTCGTCGGAGACGTTCACCCCACCCGACTACGACTCGACGAGCCTCGACGAGACGCGCACCGCGTTGCTCACCCTGGCCCGTGGCTTGACGAACTTCGACAAGACCTTCGGCACGCGGGACGAGGTCGATCCCGTCCGCCATCTGATCGGTACCGCGGCCGGGTGGGGAGGGTTGCCGACGTCGGAAGCCGCCTACGTCGGATGTGACCCTGGCCTACCGCCGGGCGAGTACCGGCTCGTGTTCGAAGACGTTCCGGTGGATGCCTTTTGGTCGGTGTCGGTATACAACGCCGAAGGATTCTTCGAGCCGAACCCTCGGCAGCTCTACTCGGTCAACAGTGTCACCGGCATCCCCGACGAGGACGGCTCCATCACGGTGCGCTTCACCGAAGTAGGCGGGCAGCCAAACTCGATCATCACGCCACCGGGTTGGAACTACCTGGTGCGGCTCTACCGCCCACGCGCGGAATTCTTCGATGGGACGTGGACATTGCCCGAACTCGAGCGGGTGACGAGCCCCGATGACGCGTGACGCGCGACCCTGGTCGGATAGCGTCTTCCTCGCTGTCTGACGAAGGAGACCCATGCCCGGATTCGCCGAACTCGCCATGGCCGGCGCTCCCATCGCAGGCGGCGCCCTGCTCGGCATCGTGGCGGGCAACCTGCGTGCGCCCGACATCCGGGGAACGATCAAGCAGGACATGGACCTGCTGGAACGGTTGCCCGCCGAGCAGGTCGAGCGCCGCGCCGAACTGCAGCGCGTGATCGACCTGCGCGTGGACGACATCATCACCGGCGTCGACCGGAACCGGACCCTGCGCGAGGTCGCTGCGTCCTACCAGGGCAACTGGCGTGACATCGTCGTGTTCCTCTGCGGCATCCTCTTCACCATCGTCTGGTGGAACGTGCCGCACAGCCGCGCGAACTGGCTGCTGATGTTCATCGTCATGATCATCGTGTCGGTGGCAGCCGGCCTCTACGCACTGCGCGGGATCGCCCGCGCGTTCACGTCGTTGACGCACCGCCGCGACGCTCAGTAGCAGCCGTCAGTAGTGGTAGGTGTCCGACGGTGCAGGCGCGTGATCCGGGTCGTCGCTGAACTCCGACTCGTGGATTCCGTAGGCCTTGGCCAGATCGAGGATCTTGTTGGCGCGGGCGATCCGGGGTAGGTCGGACCCGTTGCGGATCTCGCCGCCGTCGCGCTGGAATTCCGCGAAGAACTCCTTCGCCCAGCTGATCTCCTCCTGCGACGGCGACAGGCCCTCGTTCACGGTGGGGCACTGGTCCGGCGTGAGGCAGATCTTTCCCGTCATGCCGAACTCCGCCGACACCGCGGTCGCCTCGCTCAACTTCAGCGCACTGGAGCCCACGGTCGGCCCGTCGATGGCGCTCGGCAGGTGAGCGGCCTTTGCGGCGATCGTGAACCGCGATCGGGCGTAGGCCAGCGTCGCGGGATTGTCGCCGAAGCCGGTGTCGCGGCGGAAGTCGCCGATGCCGAACGCCAGGCGGAAAGTGCCTTTCGCCGAGGCGATCTCGGTGATGCGCTCGAGTCCGCGCGCCGTCTCGACCAGTGCCACGATGGGTACGTCGGGTAGCCGCTTCGCGGTCTCGCTGACGTGGTCGACCGACTCCACCATCGCCAGCATGACGCCACCGATCGACGTGCCGTCGAGCATCGCGAGGTCGTCGGCCCACCAGGGCGTGCCGAAGCCGTTGATCCGCACCCAGTCCGAGTTGCCGTCGGCCAGCCACCGGGTCACGTTGTCCCGGGCGGCCGCCTTGTCCTTCGGCGCCACCGCGTCCTCGATGTCGAGGACGACGATGTCCGCGCGCGAATGCGCGGCCGGAGCGAAGCGGTCGAACTGCGCACCGTTGACCAGGAGCCAACTGCGGGCCAGCACCGGGTCGATGCGAAACCCTGGGGCGCTGGGGTCGGATTCGGAGAAGGCTTGGTCGTACACGCCGCCAATCGTCGCCTACCGGGCCACGCCTGGGCAAAACGTTGCCACCGGCGCTCCGCCGCGCTATTGATGACACATGCCGATCAACCTGGTGAATCCCGACGGAATGCCGGCGAACGAGCTGTACCACCACGTGGCGGTCGCGAGCGGGTCGAAGCTGATCTTCATCGCGGGACAGGTGGCCTCGGGCAACGACGGGGCGTTGGTCGGCGGCGACGACCTGACCGCCCAGGTCGAGCAGTGCTACCTCAACGTGGCGAGCGCGCTCGCCGGCGTAGGTGCGTCGTTCGAGAACGTGGCGAAGCTGACGGTGTACCTCGTCGACTGGACGCCCGAGAAGATGGGTCCGTTCGTGGAGGGTAGGGAGCGGGCCATGACGGCTCTCGGCGTCGACCACGCGCCGCCGTTGACCGGGATCGGGGTCGCCGCGCTCGCCGAACCGGATCTGCTGGTGGAGATCGAGGCGACGGCCGTCCTGGACTGACCGCTAGCGCAGGTTTGCGCCGAAGACCCGCTCCATCGCCTGCCAGTGCCGCTCGGCCGCCGCCTCGTCGTAGGGGCCGTTGTCCGGCACCGCGAAACCGTGTGCGGCGTCATAGGTCTCGATCTCGTGCTCGACGCCCGCCGCGGTCAAGGCCTCGTCGAGGGTCTTGGCCTGCTCGGGGGTGAAGGACCCGTCGTCCGTCGCGCCGCCCACGTAGACCGTCGCGCGGATGGCGTCGGCCAGCAGGTGCGGGCTGTCGGCGTCGTCGGAGGCGAGGCCGCCGCCGTGGAACGACATCGCCGCCGCCACCCGCTCGGGCAGCCGGCCCGCGACGATCAGGGAGGTGCGTCCGCCCATGCAGTACCCGGTGGTGCCGAACGTCGAGCCACGCGCTTCCGGCCGGGACTGCAGGTAGTCGAAGAACGCCGCCGCGTCGCGCGCCATGATCTCGGGAGTGACCTTGGCGATCATCCCGAAGAGGCGTTGGCGCTCACCCTGGTCGCTGAACACCGTCGCCATGTCGAACGGCTCCCAGCCCTCGTCGCGGTAGTACACGTCGGGCACCAGGACGGCGTACCCGAGCGCGGCGAGGCGTTCGGCCATGTCGACGAAGGTCTGCCGGACGCCACCGGCGTCGGGATACATGACCACGCCGGGCCACGGACCGCTGGATGCGCTGCCGTCGGGCGTGCTCAGCGTGACCTGGCAGGTTCCGTCGGAGGTGGTGATGACGTCGTTGATCGTCGGCATGCTTCAGTGTTCTCCCGTCGCTTCGCTCGCCCTTACGTTCTACTCCTGCCAGTGGAAGTAAGCTGACCGAGTGCCGACCGCAGCGCCGATTCCCACCCCGTACGAGGATCTCCTGCGATTGGTCCTCGAGACCGGGGTCGCCAAGGCCGACCGCACCGGGACGGGAACACGGAGCCTCTTCGGTCATCAGCTCCGCTACGACCTGGCGGCCGGCTTCCCGCTGATCACCACCAAGAAGGTGCACCTCAAGTCGGTGGTCTACGAACTGCTGTGGTTCTTGCGCGGCGACTCGAACATCTCCTGGCTGCACGAGCACGGTGTGACGATCTGGGACGAATGGGCCGACGAGACAGGCGATCTCGGGCCGGTATACGGCGTGCAATGGCGGTCCTGGCCCACGCCGTCCGGGGAGCACATCGATCAGATCAGCGCGTCGCTGGCGCTGTTGAAGCGTGACCCCGACAGCCGCCGCAACATCGTCTCGGCATGGAACGTCGGCGAGATCCCGCAGATGGCTCTGCCGCCGTGTCACGCGTTCTTCCAGTTCTACGTCGCCGACGGCAAGCTGTCCTGCCAGCTGTATCAGCGCAGCGCCGACCTGTTCCTCGGCGTGCCCTTCAACATCGCGAGCTATGCACTGCTGACCCACATGATGGCCGCGCAGGCGGGCCTCGAGGTGGGCGAGTTCGTCTGGACCGGCGGCGACTGCCACGTCTACGACAACCACGTCGATCAGGTCACGCTCCAGCTGAGCCGCGACCCCCGGACGTACCCGGAACTCGTTCTCGCGCCGAGGGATTCGATCTTCGACTACGCCTACGAGGACATCGCCATCGTGAACTACGACCCGCATCCAGGGATCAAGGCGCCAGTAGCCGTATGACGGTCGGTCTGATCTGGGCCCAGTCGACGTCGGGAGTGATCGGTCGCGACAACGGGATCCCGTGGCGGCTCCCCGAGGACCAGGCCCGCTTCAAGGACGTGACCATGGGGCACGCCGTAGTCATGGGCCGGCTGACCTGGGAATCGCTGCCCGCGAAGGTGCGGCCGCTGCCGGGTCGCAGGAATGTCGTAGTCACGAGGCAGTCTGACTACGTGGCTGACGGCGCGACGGTAGTGGGCGATCTCGAGGATGCACTCGACGTGGGGCACGTGGGGCACGTGGAGGACGAGGAGACCTGGGTCATCGGCGGCGCGCAGATCTACGCGCTGACCCTGCCGCTGGCCACGCGGTGCGAGGTGACCGAAGTGGACGTCGATCTGCCCCGCGAGGACGACGACGCGGTCGCGCCGGTACTCGACGCGCAGTGGACCCGAACCGACGGCGAGTGGCTGACCAGCGCATCTGGCCTGCGGTACCGGTTCTCGACCTACCTGCGGGCATGACGCGACTGACGGCTGACGCTGCCCGCCGCACCGCGATCGCCGCCCAGGGCTTCGCCGAGCCCAAGCCCAGCGGCCCGGTCACCCGCGCCCACCTGCGCCGGCTCGTCTCGCGCATCCAGGTGCTGCAACTCGACTCGGTGTCGGTCGCGGTGCGCGCGCACTACGCGCCGGTGTTCAGCAGGCTGGGGCCCTACGACCGCGACGTGCTGGACCGGTCGGCGTGGAGCCACGGCGCCCGGTCACCTCGGTTGCTGGTCGAGTACTGGGCGCACGAGGCGGCGCTGATGGCGGTCGACGACTGGCCGCTGATGCGATTCCGGATGCGCGAGTACGAGCACGGCCGGTGGGGGAGGGAGATCGTCCGCAACAACGCCAAGCTCGCCGAGGACGTCGTCGCTGCGGTGACCGAACTCGGGCCGTCGACGGCGGGCCAGATCGAGGCGCACCTGGAGTCGGAGCCGCGCGGCCGCAAGGGTCCGTGGTGGGACCGCAGCGAGACGAAGTGGTTGGCCGAGGCGCTCTGGTCGGCGGGTGTGCTGACCACCGCCACGCGCGTCGGCTTCGCTCGTCACTACGACCTGACCGAACGAGTGCTTCCACCCGAGGTGCTCGCCCGCGAGGTCGACGACGAGGAGGCCGTCCGCGAACTCGTGCTGCGCGCGGCGACGTCACTGGGCGTGGCGACCGAGACCGATCTGCGCGACTACTTCCGGTTGAACCCGAAGCAGAGCAAGCCCGCGGTCGCGGCACTGGTCGCCGAGGGCGAACTCGAGCCGGTTGACGTGCAGGGCTGGGACGTTCCGGCGTATTTGCGCGCCGGGCAGACCGTCGCGAGGCGCGACCGCGGCACCGCGCTGCTGTGCCCGTTCGACCCGCTGATCTTCTTCCGGCCGCGCGTCGAGCGGCTGTTCGGCTTTCACTACCGCATCGAGATCTACACCCCGGCGGCGAAGCGCCAGTTCGGCTACTACGTATGGCCATTCCTGCTGGACGGGCATCTGGTGGGTCGCGTCGACCTCAAGGCCGAGCGCAACCGCCCCGACGGATCGACGGCGCTGCACGTCGTCGGCGCGTTCACCGAGCCGGGTCGCGACCCGGTTCGGGTTGCGACCGCCTTGGCCGTCGAGTTGCGGTCGATGGCGTCGTGGCTGGGACTGTCGGACGTCGTCGTGGGCGAACGGGGCGACCTGGTGACGGCGTTGCGCGCCGTGCTCTGATGCCGCTACTTCCCCGGTGATGCCACCGAAGTGGGCCGTGCTCCGGCAGACTCGAGGCATCTCATCGACGCGAGGGAGCCCAACGTGGACGTAGTGCGCACACCCGACGAACGATTCGCCGGGCTGTCCGATTTTCCCTTCTCGCCGCACTACCTCGAGGTCGGGTCGGGGGACGGCGACGTGCTGCGCATGCATTACCTCGACGAAGGGCCCCGCGACGGTGAGGTGGTGTTGCTGCTGCACGGTGAGCCGTCGTGGAGCTATCTGTACCGCTGGATGATCCCCGTGCTCGTCGAGGCCGGCCTGCGGGCCGTCGCAATAGACCTGGTGGGTTTCGGCCGCAGCGACAAGCCAACCCGGCGGGAGGACTACACGTACGCCGCGCACGTCGACTGGACGTGGTCGGCCATCGAGACGATCGGCCTCACCGACGTGACCCTGGTGTGCCAGGACTGGGGGGGCCTGATCGGGCTCCGACTCGTCGGCGAGCACCCCGAGCGCTTCGCGCGGGTCGTCGCCGCGAACACGATGCTCCCGACCGGCGACCACCATCCTGGGGAGGCATTCCTGGCCTGGCAGCGGTTCAGCCAGGAGACCCCGGAGTTCCCCGTGGGCCACATCGTCGATGGCGGATGCGTGTCATCGCTGCCCGCCGACGTCATCGCCGCGTACGACGCGCCGTTCCCGGACGACACGTACAAGGCAGGCGCCCGACAGTTCCCGCTGCTGGTGCCGACGAGCCCCGACGACCCGGCCGCTCCGGCGAACCGGGCGGCGTGGGAGGTGCTGAGCCGCTTCGACCGACCGTTCCTGTGCGCCTTCTCGGATTCTGATCCGATCACCGCAGGCGCCGACGCCGTCCTGCGCAAGCTCATCCCAGGGGCGAAGGATCAGCCGGAGCTGACGATCGCGGGCGGCGGCCACTTCCTGCAGGAGGACAAGGGGCGTGAACTCGCTTCCGCCGTCGTCGAATTCGTGCGGTCGACGCCCCGCTAGCCCCGTTTCGACACGTCGCCATGCAGTTGCGGCCACGGCGGGCGGCGCACCATCGCGATCCCGGCCAACGTCGCCGACACGAGGCCGACGAGTATTCCCAGCATCGCGACGCGGGTGGCATCGACGGCCGGTTCCCACACCGGCTTGCCGTCCTTGACGACGAATACGCCGACCGGCTTGGTCACCGGGATCGCGATCGACCCGTCGGCCATCTCGTAGTGCTCGCCGAACACGATGGACGTCGTGGCGGTGCGGTCGCGTTCGATGCGTCCGGGCATTTCGTGAAGGTTCATGGGTCCTGCTTACTCCCCAGTGACGACGGTGAGTAGTTCGGCGACGGCATCGGCGATCGCGGTACGCGCCGGGGCCAGGTACTTCCGGGGGTCGGTGACGGCGTCGTCGGCGCTCAGGTAGTCCCGAACCCGTTGGGTGAACCGGACGTTGAGCAACGTGCCGACGTTGATCTTCACGAGTCCCGCGCTCACCGCCGTGCAGAGATCGTCGTCGGCGACGCCGGACGAGCCGTGTAGCACCAGGGGTACCGGCACTGCCGAGCGCAGCCGTGCGATCAGGTCGAAGTCGAGTCGCGCCACCCGAGTCGACATCGCATGCGAGCTGCCGACGGCCACGGCGAGGGCGTCGACGCCGGTGGCCTGAACGAAGGCAGCCGCTTCGGCCGGGTCGGTGCGCACGCCGGGGGCATGCGCGCCGTCCTTGCCGCCGACCTCGCCGAGTTCGGCCTCGAGGAACAACCCACGTGCGTGGGCCCAGTCGGCCGCGGACCGGGTGGCCTCGACGTTGGCGTCGTACTCCATTGCGGCGGCATCGAACATCACCGAGCTGACGGCCGTGTCGGCACTGGCGTGCAGCAGCCGCACGTCCTCGACGTGGTCGAGGTGTATCGACGCCGGAATCGGGGCCTCCGCTGCCACCGCGGCGGCGGCGGCGACTATCGGGCGCAACTGGCCGCGGTGGAACTTCACGGCGTTCTCACTGATCTGCAGGATCACCGGCCGGCCGGCAAGTGCGGCACCGTCCACGATCGCCTCGGCGTGCTCGAGGGTGATCACGTTGAACGCAGCGACACCGGTGCCTGCCCGCTGCGCTGCGGCGACGAGGTCGGCGGTACGGGCGATGGGCATCTCGACGATCCCTCCCCGGTGGTGCTCGACCAACGCTTACATGTCTTGACAAGACTCCAACGAAGTACAACCGTATCCATCACCATCCAACTGAGCAAGGTGCGAAGCGAAGGACGACATGATCCCCACCCTCTACGTCGGCATCGACGTGGGGACGCAGACCAGCAAGGCGGTGGTCTTCACCGACGCGGGCGACCAGGTCGCGGCCGGACGGGCCGACACCCCGTGGACGTTTGTGCCCACCGGTGCCGAACTCGACGCCCTGGAACTGCTCGACGCCGTCAAATCTGCTGTGGCGCAGGCATTGTCCGCTGCACCCGACGGACGCATCGCCGGGGTGGGGGTGACGAGCATGGCCGAAGCGGGTGTGCTCCTCGACGGGACCGGCGCACCGACGGCGCCGGTCATCGCCTGGCACGACACCCGCGACCACCGCCAGCTGGAGAGTCTTCGGCAGACGGTCGACGCCCACGGGTTCGCCGCGACGACGGGTCTGCCCTTCCGGCAGCAGTGGTCGCTGACCAAACACCGCTGGCTGGTGGACAACGTGCCATCGGCACGTCGCGCGGTGCGCCGACTCAACGTCGCCGAGTGGATCGTCGCGGGGTTGGGCGGTGAGGAAGCTACCGAGCAGTCGCTGGCCTCGCGAACGGGTTGGCTGCGACTCGCCGAGCGCTCGTGGTGGACGGACACCCTGGACTGGTCGGGCGCCACCGAATCGCTGATGCCGCACTTGGTCACGGCCGGCACCGCGCTGGGGCGGGTGAGTGCCGACGCCGGCCTGTCCCGCTTGACCGGGGCGGTGCTGACCGTGGCCGGCCACGACCACCAGGCGGCCGTGGTGGGAGCGGGCGCCGACGGGCCCGGAGACGAACTGGACTCCTGCGGTACCGCCGAAGCGCTGGTGCGCACCGTCGCCCCCGGCCTGGCTCCCGCCGTGGTGGCGCAACTCGCCGAACTCGGCATCACCACGGGCTGGCATGCGGTGGCCGACCACTGGTGCCTGCTGGGCGCCACACAGGGCGGGTTGGCTCTGCAGCGGATCCTCGCGCTGCTGGGCACCGACGTGGCCGCCCTGCCCGAACTCGACGCAAGGGCGATCGCACTCGACCGGACCGGAATCGCTGTCTTCGCACCGCCTTTCGGAAGGTTGGACGTCGCCGGCATCACCGACGGCGACGGCCCCGAGCACCTGTGGCGGGCGGCGCTCGAGGAGGTGACCGAGCAGGCCGGCGAGATACACGATGCGATGACGGCGGTCAGCGGGCCGCACCGCACGCTGGTGGTGACCGGCGGGTGGTCGCGCAGCGAGGGGCTGCTCGCCGTCAAGCGCCGCCGTTTCGGCGATCTGGTGCGATCCGACGTCGGCGAAGCGGGGGCACGCGGGGCCGCCCTGCTGGCGGCGCGGGCCGCTGCGTCATGACCGACCCGACCCCGCCGACCGACCGGCGAAACGTGAAACCCTTTGCCGACGAACGGCAGACCCACATCCTCGAGCACATGCGGCGCAGCGGCCGCGTCGACGCGGTGCGGGTCGCCGACGAACTAGGGGTTACCGGCGAGACCGTGCGCAAGGACCTCATCGCACTCGAACGTCTCGGGTTGCTGCGCCGGGTGCACGGTGGCGCGGTGCCGGTGCCGTCACCGACCTTCGAGCCGGCGGTGGAGACCCGCACTCAGTTCGCGTCCGAGAAGGCCAGGATCGCCACCGCGGCACTGGAGTACCTGCCCGCCGAGGGTTCGGTGCTCATCGACGCCGGGTCGACCACGGCGAAGCTGGTCGACGTGTTCCCCGGCGACCGCGACCTCACCGTCCACGTCAATGCCCTGCCCCTGGCCATGGCGCTGCTGACCCGCCCCCGTCTGACCGTGTACACGCTCGGTGGGCGGCTGCGGAGGACGACGTTCGCAGAAGTCGGCGACGGAGCGGTGCGGGCACTGGCCGACCTCAACGTCGACGTCGCATTCCTTGGTACGAATGGCATTTCGATGACGCGGGGGCTGACCACTCCGGACCCGGACGAGGCGGCAGTGAAGAGACACATGCTCGACTGCGCCGCGAAGCGGGTGGTGCTCGCCGACCACGGCAAGTTCGGTGGCGTCACGGGCAGCAAGCACGCCGACGTCCGCGACGTCGACGTGCTGATCACCGACATCGGGTTGTCCGACGATTGGTGCGAACGGTTGCGGACCGCGGGCGTCGAGGTTCGGCGCACGTGATCGTCACCGTGACGGCCAATCCCAGCGTCGACCGCACCGTGCTCCTCGACGATCTGGTCCTCGGAGCGGTCAACCGCGGGCGGCGCAGTTGGAGCGAGCCGAGCGGCAAGGGCGTCAACGTCGCGCTCGCCCTGCACGCTCACGGCATGCCGGTGCGGGCCGTGGTGACGGCGGGTGGCCCGGTGGGCGCACAGCTGCGCCAGATGCTCGACGGAACCGGGTTGGACGCGGTGATCGTGCCGATCGCGGGGGACATCCGGAGCAACATCAGCCTGACCCAGCCGGACGGGACCGTCACCAAGGTCAACGAGCCAGGGCCGCACCTCGACGCCGACGAACGCGGCGCACTGCTCGCCGCCGTCGCCGGCGAGCTGACCGGGGCGCGCTGGCTGGTCTGTGCGGGCAGCCTGCCAGGGGGAGTCTCCGCCGACTTCTACGGCGAACTCGTCGCCCTCGGCGAGCAACGGGGCGTACCCGTCGCCGTCGACACCTCCGGGTCGGCACTCGCCGAATCCCTTTCTGCGAGGCCGGCCCTGGTGAAGCCGAACCTGTCCGAACTGGCCGAAATCACCGGAGCGACGCCGACCACGCTGGGAGAGGTCGTCGAGGCGGCGCAGGAGGTTCGCCGCCGCGGCGCCCGGGCGGTGCTGGCCAGTCTCGGCGCCGACGGCGCATTCCTGGTCGACGCCGAGGGCACGCTGTGGGGCGAGGCGCCCGTCGCCACCGTGGTGAGTACGGTGGGCGCCGGGGACGCCATGCTCGCCGGCTATCTCGGCAGCCGGGGCGACCGGGTCGGCGCACTGGGCGCCGCCCTCCGGTGGGGTGCCGCTGCCGTCGGGCTCGAGGGCACGCTCCTCGTGCCGGCCACCTCGGACGCAGAGGTGACGATCACCGACGCGGTGGACCGGGCCCGGCCGCTGCACCACGCCGAACCCGCCCGCACATCAGGACTGGGAGACGACCGACCGTGACCACCGGGATCGAAGACCGAACGCTGGGCGCCGAGCTGTTCCGTGGACTGGCCGAACTGGAGCGCACGGAGCGAGGTTGGCTGCCTCACCGGCTGCCCGCCCGAGCCCGTGCCCAATGCACCGACCCGCAGCTGGCGGCAGCCGAGGCGCAACCGTCCGGGGTGCGGCTGGCGTTCCGCACCCGTGCCACCGTCGTGGAACTCGAACTGTTGCGCACCCGAACGGTTCTCGCCGGGGTCCCTGAGCGGCCGGACGGCACCGTGGACCTGACGATCGGCGGTCGCCTCGTCGATCAGGCCACCACCAGTGGCGGTGACGTGGTCCGTGTCGACATGAGCACGGGGCACGCGGAGTTCGAGCGCGGCACGCCTGCAACGGTGCGCTTCGACGGCCTGTCGGGGCGCGACGAGGACCTCGAGATCTGGCTGCCCTTCCACGAGCGCACCGAGATCGTCGCGCTGCGGACCGACGCACCGATCACGCCGCTGCCGGTCGGGCGCCGTCGAGCATGGCTGCACCACGGCAGCTCCATCAGCCAGGGCTCGAACGCGGCGAGCCCCAGCACGACGTGGCCCGCGGTGGCCGCCGCGCTCGGCGGTGTCGAAGCGATCAACCTGGGTCTGGCGGGCAGTGCGATGCTCGACCCGTTCACCGCGCGCACGATGCGCGACACGCCCGCCGACGCCATCAGCGTCAAGATCGGCATCAACCTCGTCAACGCCGACGTCATGCGGGCACGCGCCTTCGGGCCCGCCGTGCACGGCTTCCTCGACACCATCCGCGACGGACATCCGGACGCGCCGCTGCTGGTCGTCGGGCCGCTGTACTGCCCGATCCACGAGACCACGCCGGGGCCCGGTGCCTTCGACCCGGCCGCGCTCGCTCGCGGCTCGGTGCGCTTCGTCGCGACCGGCGATCCCGCTGCCGCTAGCCGAGGCAGCCTGACGCTGAGCGTGATCCGCGAACAGCTCGCCGACCTCGTGGCCGCGCGCATGGCGGAAGACCCCAATCTGCACTACCTGGACGGCCACGAGCTGTACGGCCCCTCCGACTTCGCCGTCCACCCGCTGCCCGATGCGTTGCACCCGGATGCGGCAACGCATCTGCTGATCGGCGAGCGGTTCGCCCGGGTGGCCTTCGCCCCGGGTGGCCCCTTGGCCGGGGCTTGACGCTCGCGAGATCTACACCACTGTCGTCGACCGGGGCCCGACCACGACGCTGGTGTAGATCTCGCGAGGTGTGGGTCAGTCCTTCGTCGTATCGGTCGACAGCTCCGGCACGCCGCGGCCGCGGGCGACGTTGATCCCGAACACCACCGCCCCGATCGCGAGCCACACCAGACCGCCGATCTTCGCCAGTGCGTCGGCGTTGAAGAGGACGTAGGCGATGATCACGAAGCCGAGCACCGGCACGACCAGGTGCAGCAGGTAGTTCTTCGACTTCTGCCGCACGACGTAGTACCAGACCACCGAGACGTGCAGCAGGCAGAAGCCGAACAGCGCACCGAAGTTCACCAGTGACGAGATCAGCGCGATCTGGCCGACGAAGAACAGCACCAACACCAGGCTGATCGCGCTGACGAACAGCAGGGCCGCCATCGGGACCTTGCGGCTGCTGATCTTCGACAGGAAACTCGGCAGTTGGCCGTCGCGGCTCATCGAGTAGAGCAGTCGGCTCGTCGCGGCCTGTGCGGCCATCGCGTTGGCGAAACCCACCGCCATGACGTTGACCGCGAAGAAGGCGTTCATCCACCCGGTGTTCGACGCGGCCTCCACCAGCGTGAAGAACGCGTTGCCCATCTCGTCGTCGCTGAACGACTCGCGACCACCGGCGAGCAGGCTCGCCAGCCAGGTCTGGGTGATGAACAGCGCCGCGACCACGAAGAGGGCGATGATCATGGCCCGGCCTGCCGGGTTCTTGCGTCCGGTCGACTCCTCGGCGAGTGTCGAGATGCCATCGAACCCAAGGAAACTCAGGACGGCGATGGACAGCGCGGCGGCCAGCAGCGGTGCGCTGACGGTGCTCGGGTCCCAGATCGGCGACGTACCCCAGCTGACGTCGGGCAGCGACTGGCCGTTGATGGCGCGGACCGCGATGACGATGAAGATCGCCACGAACACCAGCTCGATGGCGAGGAACACGCGGTTGGCGATCTTCAGCGAGCCGATGCCGGCCAGGTTGATCAGGGTGTTGACGATGACGAAGACGATGGCCCACAACCACCGTGGTGTATCCGGGAACAGCCCGATCATCGACTCCGCGGCGAACACGTAGAGCAGCGTGGGCACCAGCAGGTAGTCGAGCAGGATCGCCCACCCGGCGAAGAACCCTGCGCCGGGATGGACGCCGCGCCCGACGTAGGAGAACACCGAGCCGGCCAGCGGGAAGGACTTGGCCATCTGGGCGTAGGCCAGCGCGGTGAACACCATGGCGATCAGGCCGATGAGGTAGACCAGCGGCACCATGCCCGAGGAGCTGTTGTAGACCGTCCCGAAGATCGCCCACGGTGCGATGGGCACCATGAAGACCAGCCCGTAGACGAGCAGGTCGACGGTCGAGACTTCGCGCTTCAATTCCTGGGCGTAGCCGAAGGATTCGAGTTCGCGCTGCTTGGCTGCGATGTCGTTGTCGGACATGTTGGTCCCGTCTGTTCTGGGTCGGACCGGGCTCAGGCCTGGTCGTGGTCGTGCAGGAAGTCGGCGATGACTGCCCGGAACGCTTCCGGCTGTTCGAGGTGGGTGCAGTGGCTCGCGTCGGCGAACACGTGACTGCGGGCGCCGGGGATGCGCTCGGCGAACGGTGCCCAGGTCTCGGGCGTGGCTTCGTCGTACTCGCCCGCGACCACCAGCGTCGGCGCGGTGATCCGATCGAGCCGGTCGATGATGCTCCACGTGCGCAGCGTGCCGAGCACGTGGAACTCGTTGGGGCCGTTCATCGTGTGGTACACGGTCGGTTCGCGTTCCATCTGCGCCTCGCTGTCGAGGAAGTCCTGCGGCATGGGCGTCGTGCGGCAGACGTGGCGCGCGTAGAACTCCATCGTGGCGGCGACGTACTCGGGGTCGGCCACGGTGCCCGCGGCTTCGTGCCGGTCCAGCGCGGCCTGGGTCTCCTCGGGCAACTCGGCCCGCAGCGTGGCGGCCGCGTTCATCCACAGCGCCATGGACGCGGGGGAGTTGCAGATCGACAGGGACGCCAGCCCCTGGGGGCGGCGCACCGCGATCTCCGCGCCGAGCATGCCGCCCCACGACTGGCCGAGGACGTGGTAGTCGTCGAAGCCGAGATCGGCCCGCACGGTGTGGAACTCCTCGACGAACAGGTCCGGGGTCCAGAAGTCGATCGGGGCGTCGGGCAGGTGGGTGGACCGGCCGCAGCCGATCTGGTCGTAGTGCACCACCGTCCGGCCCGTCTCGTCGGCCAGCGCGGCGATGTTGCGGACGTAGTCGTGCGCCATGCCCGGTCCGCCGTGCAGGACGAACAGGGGGAGGGCACCCGGACTGAGCGCGGTGGGGGTGGTGATCCGAACCCAGGTCTCGTATTCGCGGAACGGCACAGTGCGCGTTGTGACCGGCATGGCGATCAGCATGAACTGGTAAAGGTCTAGCTGCAAGACCAAAACATGGAATTAACATTCCGGTGACGACGAGGGGTGAAGATCAACCATGGCCGACGCCAGCGGTACGCCGACACCGAGGCGCCCCGGCCTGCTCGACAGTCAGCTGGCCATGCCGTCGCGGGTCGACGAGATCACCGACCGCCTCGTCACCGCCATCGCGATCGGCGAGTACCTCCCCGGGGCCCGGCTCCCGGTCGAACGCGAACTCGCCGCAGCGCTGGGCGTGGGACGGATGACCGTCCGTGCGGCACTCGCGCGCCTGGTGGACCGCGGTCTGCTCGAGACGCGGCGCGGTCGCGGCGGCGGTTCCTACGTCGTCGATCAATGGCCCGAGTCGTCGACCGCGGCAGTGGGCCGGACGCTGTCGATGCGGCTCTCCGAGCTGCGCGACAGGTGCGACGCGATCTGCCGGCTGCACGGGGCGGTGTGCCGGGCGGCCGCCGAATCCCACGGCGCCGACGACATCGAGCGCATCGAGGCAGCGCTGGAGTCCTTCCGCAACGCATCCAGCGGACTGCGGGCTCAGCAGGCCGACAGCCAGCTGCACCTCGCGATCATGGACGCCGCGCACAATTCGGTGCTCAAGCAGGTGCTGCTGGATCTCGAGGCGTCGGTCAGCATCGGCGCTCCCGCACACCTGTGGGGCGAGCCGTCGACGATGCGGGAGATGGAACTGCGGTCCCTGCGTGACCACGTGGAACTCATCGCCGCGATCGCCGAACGGCGGGGGGACGACGCCGACGCACTGGCGCGCGCGCACGTCGCGATCGACTTCGAACACATCTCCACCGCGATGCGCCGCGCAGGCGTCGTAGCAGAGTGATGTCGAGGACTGACGAGATTTGGGTACCCGTCGGCCCTGATCGATGACGACCGGCGGGTAACCTAGCCCCCGTGACCACCAGTGGAATCGACGTCGGCGCACGCCTGGGCACCGTGCTGACTGCCATGGTGACGCCGTTCGGCCCGGACGGCTCGCTCGATCTGGTGACCGCGAAGAAGGTAGCCACGCACCTGGTCGACGCCGGCTGCGACGGCTTGGTGGTGTCCGGCACCACCGGCGAGTCGCCGACGACGACCGATGCGGAGAAGACCGCTCTGCTGGGTGCGGTGCTCGAGGCCGTCGGCGACCGTGCGCGCATCGTCGCCGGGGTCGGCACCTACGACACCGCCCACTCGATCGGCGCCGCCAAGACCGCCGAGCGCGAGGGCGCACACGGACTGCTGGTCGTGACGCCGTACTACTCCCGCCCGCCGCAGGCCGGTCTGCTGGCCCACTTCACCGCGGTCGCGGACGCGACGGCGCTGCCCAACGTGCTCTACGACATCCCGCCCCGTTCGGTGGTGCCCATCGAGTGGGACACCATCCGGACCCTGGCAGCGCACCCCAACATCGCCGCGATCAAGGACGCCAAGGGCGACCTGCACGGCGGTGCGATGATCATGGCCGAAACCGGCATCGCCTACTACTCGGGCGACGACGCGCTCAACCTCCCGTGGCTCGCCATGGGCGCCACCGGCTTCATCAGCGTCTGGGGCCACGTCGCGGCCAGCCAGCTGCGAGACATGCTGTCCGCGTTCACCTCCGGTGACCTCGCCACGGCGCGTAAGTACCACGTCACGCTCGGTCGCCTCAACGACGCACAGACCCGGCTCGGTGGCGTGACCATGGCCAAGGCCGGGCTGCGCCTGCTCGGCATCGACGTGGGGGAGCCCAGACTCCCGCAAATCCCCGCGACACCCCAACAACTCGAGGAGCTGGCCGCCGACATGCGCGTTGCCGCGGTGCTCAGATGACCGTCCCCTCCGCAGCACTCACACCCCCGAAGCCGCTGGCTCCGGGCGGGCTGAGGGTCACCGCGCTCGGCGGCATCGGCGAGATCGGCCGCAACATGACGGTGTTCGAGCACCTCGGTCGACTGCTGATCGTCGACTGCGGAGTCCTGTTCCCCAATCACGACGAACCCGGCGTCGACCTGATCCTGCCCGACCTGCGGCACGTGGAGAACCGGCTCGACGACATCGAGGCGATGGTCATCACCCACGCCCACGAAGACCACATCGGCGCCATCCCACACCTGCTGAAGCTGCGGCCCGACATCCCGGTCGTGGGCTCGAAGTTCACTCTTGCCCTGATCGAGGCGAAGTGCCGCGAGCACCGGATCAAGCCGGTGTTCGTGGAGGTCGCCGAGAAGCAGAGCAGCAGGCACGGCGTGTTCGAGTGCGAGTACTTCGCCGTCAACCACTCGATTCCGGACGCACTGGCGATCGCCGTGTACACCGGAGCGGGAACGGTTCTGCTCACCGGCGACATCAAGCTCGACCAGCTGCCCCTGGACGGTCGGCCGACGGACCTGCCCGGCATGTCCCGCCTCGGCGACGCAGGCGTCGACCTGTTCCTGTGCGACTCGACGAATGCCGACATCCCCGGCGTCGGACCGTCGGAGAGCGAGATCGGGCCCAATATGCACCGCCTGATCAGGTCGGCCGACGGTCGGGTGATCGTGGCGTGCTTCGCCTCCAACGTCGCTCGCGTGCAACAGATCATCGATGCGTCCGTGGCGTTGGGACGGAAGGTGTCGTTCGTCGGACGCTCCATGGTGCGCAACATGGGCATCGCCCGGGAACTGGGCTTCCTGAACGTCCACCCCGACAACGTCGTCGACATCGCGGCCGCAGAGATGCTGCCGCCCGACCGCGTGGTGCTGGTCACCACGGGCACGCAAGGCGAACCCATGGCTGCGCTGTCGCGGATGTCGCGCGGTGAACACCGCAGCATCACGCTGACCGACGGTGACCTCGTGGTGCTCTCGTCGTCGCTGATTCCCGGCAACGAAGAGGCGATCTACGGCGTCATCGACTCCTTGGCCAAGATCGGCGTCCGCGTCGTCACCAATGCCCAGGTGCGCATCCACGTCACGGGCCACGCCTACGCCGGTGAACTCCTGTTCCTGTACAACGGCATTCGCCCCCGCAACGTCATGCCGGTGCACGGCACGTGGCGGCACCTACGGGCCAACGCCGGCCTTGCGGTGAAGTCGGGTGTGCCGCCGGAGAACGTCATGCTCGCCGAGAACGGCGTCAGCGTGGACCTGGTGGCGGGCAAGGCCTCCATCGCGGGGGCGGTGCCCGTGGGCAAGATGTTCGTCGACGGCCTGGTCACCGGCGACGTCGGCGACACCACGCTGGGCGAGCGCCTCACGCTGACGTCGGGCTTCATTGCGATAAACGTGGTTATCAAGCGCGCCACCGGGAAGCGTGCGGCACCGCCGCAGCTGCACTCCCGCGGCTTCTCCGAGGACCCGAAGGCGCTGGAACCCGCCGCGCGCAAGGTGGAGGAGGCGCTCGACGCCCTCGCCGCCGAGAAGATCACCGATCCGGCCCGCATCGCCCAGGCCGTCCGCCGGTCGGTCGGCAAGTGGGTCGGCGAGGTGTACCGCAGGCAGCCGATGATCGTGCCGACGGTCCTCGAGATCGACTGAGTCAGGCCAGCTCGCCGGTTCGGACGTCGATCGACGTCACGCCGGTCCGAAGCGCTCCCGTACCGACGTCCCGGGTCGACGTGCTTACGGCGATCGTCGATCCGTCCACGCTCATCGACGTCGACTCGGCGGATCCGTCGACGGTGACCGAAGCCAGCCGGTCGGGTCCGAGGAGGTCGACGACGGTGACCGTGGTGACGAACGTTCCCGTTTCGGAGTCGGTCGCCTCGGTGGTCACCACGGCCCTATCCACGTCTGCGACCACCAGGACGTCGACCACCGACTGATCGGCGACCGTCACGACGTCGCCGACTCCTTCCCCGGTGTCGGTGTCGACGGTGAGTACGGTCGCCGCCTGGCTGCCGGTGGTGGCGTCGTCGGCGATCGCGACGACCGCGGCCAGGGCGCCGCCCGAGACGACGCCGAAACCGCCGGGCCAACCATCGACGGTCGCACCCTCGCCGACGGGGTCGCCCGTGGCCGCATCCGCGACGACCAGCCGCGTGATCCTGGACTCGTCGCCGTACGCCGCGACGACGATTCGCGTGTCGTCGGAGGCGAAGGCCACCGCGACTACCCGCTGCCCGACCAGGACGAGTGGCTCACCGACCACTGCGCCGGTCCCGCCGTCGAGGACGGCGACGTGAGCGTTGGACTCCGTGGCGTCGGCCACCGACGTGATGACGGTGGTGCGTCCGGCCGCATGGGGTTCCTGCGTCTCGGCCGTCAGAACGATCAGCGCATCGCCCGACGCCGTGGCGCGATCGCGCTCGGCCAGCAGCGCGTCGATGGCATCGTCGAACTCGCGTCGCACCCACGCCAACACGGTCCAGGCCATCGGTGGCGCTGTCGGCGTGCCATTGCCGAAGCCCGCCAACGGTGCCAGTAGCGCGATGCCCGCCCTCGCGGCGAAGGCGAGGACGGCGCTCGCGGGTGTCACGGGTTCTTCGGCCGACGGCCGGGCGGCGACCACGGTCGGTGGCTCCCCGGCCGAGCGCCCGGTGGGGGACGAATTCGCCGGCGCCCGGCGGGCCGGCGTCGCGTCCACCTCGACCATGACGGTGTCCGCCGCGGCCGGTGCCGGTAGCCACCCGACGTCCGTCCGCCCGGCCGATCGCCGTGAGGAATCCGAGGCAGCGAACTCCGAACCGTCGACCACCGGCTGGTCCGCGTCGATCGGGGAGGTGACCGTCGGCACCACGACGACGACTGAGTCGGCGGGAGCTTCGGCAGGGGGAACTTCGGACTGTGCAGGTGGACCCGGATCCGCCGCCGCGTCGTCATCGAGCGCCATGGTCGTCTCGTCGGGAGCGCTCTCGCCGTTGATGGTGGTGTTGGCGCCGCCGGTGCTGCTGACCACCACCGGTGGCGAGGACTCCGGGCCCACCTCGGCCGTCGCCCCGGTGGAGGAACCGTCGGGCGGCTGCGCGGGAATGGCCGGGTCGTCCGGTGTCGGCTCGCCCTCGGCTCCGACATCGGTGCCGACGACGACGTCGCTGGTCTCGGTGTCTTCGGGCGATGCCCACGCGATGCCGGTCGGGTCGGCGACCGTCAGCCCGACCCCGAGCGCGACGGCAAGTGCCCCGATGCGATTCCAGCTGGCGATTGTGGTGACCCCCGTCAGTGCCAATGGCCTGGCCTCACGCTACGAGCGCGCGGTCGGCGATGAATCGGGGGAAACCCTTGAACTCGCACGAGGTGAGCGGCATGGGCTGGGCGCCCGGCATACTCGCCGAAAACGTCGTCGACGGGGTTGCCTTCTTGCGGGGTCGATCGAATAGAGTATCCAATATCTGTTGAAAGCGAGGGTCGATGCCACCGCGCACCGCTACCAAGCGCTCGGACTCCGCGGGCGCAGACAAGGGCACACCGGCCACGCGTTCGGGTGGCCCACGGTCGGACTTCGTCCGGCCCAAGACCGCCCAGCAGGCGGTGGCCGAGGCGCTGCGTCACGACATCACGACGGGAAAGCTCGCCCCCGGCAGCTGGATCGTCCAGGAGGCCGTCGCCGAACAGTTCGGCATGTCACGCATCCCGGTTCGCGAGGCGCTCAAGACCCTCGAAGCCGAGGAGTACATCACCTACGTGCCGCACAGCGGTTACCGCGTCACGAAGCTGAGCCTCGACGACCTCCTCGAGGTCTTCGAATTGCGGGCCATCCTCGAGGAGGCGCTGATCAGGGATGCGATGCCCGCCGTCACGGCCGAGGTCGTCGACGAGATGCGTTCGGCGAACGCGGAGATGGACGCAGCACTCGCGGCTGGCGATCTGATTGCCGTCGGCGTGGCCAACCGGCGGTTCCACTTCCTGACGTTCCAGCAGAGTGGAATGGCCAGGACCAAGCGCATCGTCACCCAGCTGTGGAACACCGCCGACGCGTACCGGCCGCTGTACTCACCGTTGCTCGACATGGTGAAGGTCTGCGACGAACACACGTTGATGATCGACGCGATGGCCGAGCGTGACGTCGATGCAATGGTGGTCCTCAACCACGAACACCGTTCGCACGCACTGCAACCCATCCACCAGATCTTCTCGACGGAGTCGCAGAAGGCGTGAGCGCCGCCGACCGCCTTGCCGAACTGGGGCTCGTCCTCCCGCCTCCCGCGCCGCCGAAGGGCACGTATTCGCCGAGCCGCCGGTGCGGCGACCAGCTGTGGGTCTCCGGCGCGACGGCGCGCCGCGGCGGGACTCCAGCGGTGCGCGGTGTGGTCGGAGCGGACGTCACCGTCGACGAGGCCCGGGCCCAGGCCGCGACGGCTGCACTGAACCTCCTGGGCGCGGTCGAGGCAGCGGCTGGTCTCGACGCGGTGACGGCAATCGTCCATCTGCGCGGATACGTGAGGGCGACAACGGATTTCGACGCACATCCCGCCGTCGTCGACGGGGCGTCGGCGCTCCTGATCGACGTGTTCGGCCAACGGATCGGCGCCCACGCGCGCACCGCGATCGGCGTGGCGTCGCTACCGGGCGGTGCCTGCGTGGAACTCGAGCTGGTGGTCAGCCTCGCCGAGGCGGGCGGCTGACCCGATCCGCCAACCGCCCGATCGCCAGGCCAAGCACCGCTCCGGCGAGAGCGGTGAGTACCAGGGCGGCCCGGTCGGACGCGGCGTCGAGCGGTTGCGGCGGGCGCAGCACCGGACCGGCTCCGTCAGACGCCTGGCCGGTGGGGCGGTCGCCGGCGATGGCGGCGTCGAGCCGGTCGGCGAACTGCCCGATGATGCGGTTGCTCACCTGGGTGATCACGCCCGTGCCGAACTGGGCGATGCGACCGCTCAACTCGAGGTCGGTGGTCACCGTGACCACCGCCCGGCCTCCGTCGTCGCGCGCGAGCAGGCGCACGGTGGCCTCGGTCGTCCCGTTGCCCCGGCGGTCGCGGGCGCTGCCGCGCACGACCATCTCCCTGCCCGCGTCGTCGCGTGTGACCACGGATGCCTTGCCGGACATCGTCATTCCCACGGGTCCGACCTTGATCGCGACGTGGGCGTGGTAGTCGTCGCCGTCGCGGCGGTCGAGTCCGGCACCCGGCACGCAGTCGATCACCTTCGGTATGTCGGTCAGTACCGACCAGGCGACGTCGAGCGGCGCGTCGACGCGGAACTCGTTGACGAGTTGCACGATTTGCCTCCAGCGGTTGTGGATCGATTCGCACCGACTTACGATTGGATACGATATACAACGCTAACGTACGGCGGGTCCAGGAGGTCTTGAACAGGATGTTGAGCAAGGGTGTCGGACTGTTCCCCACCGAGCCGACGGGGGTGATGTGCGACTACGTCCAGCTGTGCGAGGGCCTGGGATACGACAACGTCTGGTTCGGCGACTCGCAGAACATCTGGCGGGAATCGTCGACGGTGATGGGCGCCGCCGCCGTCGGCACCGATCGCATCGTGTTCGGCACGGGCGTGACCAACGCGGTCACCCGGCACCCGTCGCTGCTGGCCTCGACGTGGGCGACGCTGGCCGAATTCACCGGTGGCCGTGTGGCATTGGGCATCGGCACGGGTGACTCCTCGCTGCGCACCATGGGCCTCAAGCCGCAGAAGCTCGCCGAGCTGGAGCGCTCGATCGACGACCTGCGCGCGCTGTTTCGCGGCGAGAAGGTCGCCGAGGCCACCAGCGGGGCGGAGTACCACCTGAACTACCTCGCCGAGCCGGTCGACATCCCGATCTACATCGCCGCATCGGCGCCGAAGATCCTGGAGATGTCTGGTCGCATCGCCGACGGCGTCATCGTCCTGGTTGGCACCGCACCGCACTTCATCGAAGCCGCGCTCGCGACGATCGAGAAGGGCGCCGCTGCGAGCGGCCGCACGCTCGACGACCTGCACATCGTGCTCTGGACGCCGACGGCGATCGGCGACGACAGCACCGAGGCGCGCGACCTGGTCCGCGCCCACGTCTCCCGCGTCGCGATCCGCCCGCTGCCCGCGAAGGTCGACCCCGCGCTGGAGAAGGCGATCGACCGCATCCGCGAGAAGTACGACTACTACGAGCACATGAACACCGAAGCCGCGCACGCCGATCTGGTGCCCGACGAACTCGTCGACCTGTTCGCGCTGGCCGGAACTCGCGACGAGTGCGCACAGCGGCTCTCCGAGATCGAGGCGCTCGGCGTCGACCAGGTGTCGATCGTTCCGTTCGTCCGGCCAGGGCAGAGCCGCGAGGGCACCATCCGCGCCTTCTCCGAGATCGTCGGCGATCTGACCGTTCGCGACGGACGCGACTCGTGACCCGTTCCGGGGCGGCCGATCCGGGAGCGCATCCCGCGCCCGGCAGCGCCGTGCCCGGGGCGCCGCCGCCGCTGCGGCGGCCGCTGACCGCAGCCGACGGGGTGCCCGATCCCGTGCGCCCCGAGTTGCGGCCGACGCCGAAAAGCCCTTCACTGCAATCACTTGCAGAGCACTCGAGTCGCGGCGGTAGCTCGTCGCTCACTGCCGCGGCCGCGATGGTGGGGATCGCGGCGGGCCTCGAGATCGCAGGGATCCTGACGCGGCGACGACGCCGCTAAATGTTGACGCACATCACAGTGCTTCGTATAGTGTATCCAATATTCATCGACCCTCGGAGGTCTCTCTGATGTCTCGTTTCCCCAAGCTGATCGGCGCCGTCTTTGCCGCCACCGCCCTGCTCGTCGGCACCGCGGCGTGCGCCGACGAGGGTGCGGGCCCGGGGGAGGGGGGCGGTGGGTCGGGCACCGACACGCTCAGCATCTCCGCCACCGGCGTCGACAGCCTGCCGTTCATGGCGATTCTGCAGGCCGGCATCAACAAGAAGTGGTTCGAGGAAGAGGGATTGAAGGTCGACCTCTTCTCCGGTGGCGGCGGAGGCAACACCCTGCGCGTGGTCACCAGCGGTGACGCCGACATGGCCATCGCGGGCAACAGCTCGGTGCTTCTCGCTGCGCAGCAACCGAATTCGAACCTCAAGGTCATCGCTCCGTGGTTCCAGGTGAACGACTTCTCCTGGATCTCCCCGCCGGGACGCAACATCGCCGGAGCGACGCTCGGCTTCAGCTCGGCAGGCTCCTCGACCGAACTCCTCGTCAAGGGTCTCGAGCGCAAGCTCGGCCAGGGCGTGCGCGCCCAAGCCGTCGGTCAGATGGGCGACAACTGGACGGCCGCCAAGGCGAACCAGATCACGGCCGGCTGGGCCATGCAGCCGTTCATCGCCGACAAGCAGGCGTCCGACGATGCGCAGATCCTGGTCAACTCACGCGACGTGCTCGGCGACCTGCCCGCCGACCTGGTCGCCATCAACACCGAGTACGCCGAGGCCAACGGCGAGAACGTCAAGACGTTCTTCAAGGTCGCGGACCGGCTCAACGAGTGGGTGGTGTCGAGCCCCGACGAGGCGGCCACAGAGATCGCACCGCTGGTGGGCGTCTCACCCGAGGTCATGAAGGCGGCGTTCGCGAACAGCCCCGACCTCGCCAAGGGCTACTCGCTGAAGGTGGATGCCGACGGGCTGAAGAACCTGTCGGACCTGATGGTCGCCGCGGGCCAGATCGAAGCCCCCGTCGACTGGGCCACCGTCCTGGATCAGCAGTACCTGCCCGAAGACGCCAAGACGTCGTTCTGATCGACACCGCTAGACACACCGATCCCGAGAGGTGAACCCGTGAACTCCCAAGGCATCGAGATGGCCGGAGTGTCAGTGGTATTCGACACGCCCGAGCGCAAGGTCACTGCGGTAACCGGCATCGACCAGACCGTTCCCCACTCGAGTTTCGTGTCGATCGTCGGACCGAGTGGGTGCGGCAAGTCCACGCTGCTGGCCGTCGTGTCGGGCCTGCAGAAGGCGACCACCGGCTCGGTCAGCGTGGCAGGCAAGCCGGTCACCGGGCCCGACCCCAAGATCGGCGTGGTGTTCCAGGAGGACTCGACGCTGCCGTGGCGCACCGTCGAGGAGAACGTCGCGTTCGCGATGGAGATGATCGGGACCCCGAAGGCGACGCGCAAGCAACGCGCCCAGGACACCATCGAACTGGTGGGGCTCGGCGGCTTCGAGAAGTCCTACCCCTCGATGCTCTCGGGTGGCATGCGGCAACGCGTCGCGCTCGCCCGCACGCTCGCCGTGCAACCCGAGGTGGTCCTGATGGACGAGCCGTTCGCGGCGCTCGATCAGCAGACCCGGCTGTTCCTCGGCGCCGAGGTCCGCCAGATCTGGGCCCGCACCAAGCAGACGATCATGTTCGTCACCCACGACATCTCCGAGGCGATCCTGCTCTCGCAGCAGGTGTGGGTGATGTCCTACCGTCCGGGCACGATCATCGACGTGGTCGACATCGACCTGCCCGCCGAGCGCGACGCGGGCGTGGTCTCGACGCCGCGGTTCAACGAACTGCACAACCGCATCTGGGGTTCGTTGCAGGCCGAGTCGATGCGCGGCTTCAAGCAGCAGGAGACGGGCGAGACACCCGCGGAGCGCGAGGACGAGGTGGCGGCGACGTGACCGCGTCCATCACCGCCACCGACGATCCACCCATGCAGACCACGCCCCCGCAGGCCGCGACGCCCGAGCCGACGCCGCGCAAGCGCAGGTTCGGCGACCTGGCGGTCGGCATGGGCTCCACCATCGGGCTGGTGCTGCTGTTCACCGCCCTGGCCGAGATCGGCTCCCGCGCAGGCTGGTGGACTGACGCCGTGCTGCCCGCACCGTCGGTGATCTTCGAAGCCCTCGGCCGCCTGCTCACCGAGCCGCAGTTCTGGCTCGACGCACAGCGCACCGGCGTCGAGGTGTCGCTGTCGATCCTGTTCGGGTGCTTCCTCGGTTTCGTTGCGGGCCTGCTGTTCTGGAAGGTGCCACTGCTGGGCCGGGTGTTCGAGCCCTACCTGGTGTCGTTCTACGCCGTGCCGCTCGTGCTGTTCTACCCGGTGATGATCGTGCTGGTCGGCATCAACGCGATGTCCGTCATCATCCTGGCGACGATCATGGCCGCGATCCCGATGGCACTGAACACCGCGGTCGGGCTGAACCAGATGCCGCCGGTGTACCTGAAACTCGCGCGCTCGCTGCGTGCGTCACCCCGGCAGACCCTGTTCGCCATCGCGATCCCGGCCGCGGGACCGTACATCGTCGCCGGGTTGCGCCTGGCCGTGGTCTACGCGCTGATCGGCACGATCGCGATGGAGTTCACCACGGCCCAGGCCGGTCTGGGCTACCGGATCCGGTACCTGTACGAGATCTTCGACAACACCCAGATGTTCGCCTACATCGTGGTGGTCCTGCTGCTGTCGTGCCTGCTGACGCTCGTCCTGGCAGCCGTCGAACGGCTCCTGCTGCGAGGGAGGAACTCGTGACCGCGACACTTCCGCAGACGCCACATACCCCGGAGACCACCGCGGCACCGGCCCCTCGGCGCCTCACCCTGCGCCGGGTGCTCGGCAGCCAGCTCTTCGGCGCGTCCGCATTGGCGGTTCTGGTCCTCGTCGCCTGGGAGGTGATGTCCGGCCTGACGTTCGTGATCCCGTCGCCGCTGCAAACCCTCACCGTGCTCGTCGAGAACCTGTCCGATCCGGCGTACCTGTTCGATCTGAGGGTGACGGCGCAATCGGTGCTGATGGCCTTCGTCATCGGCACGGCCGTCGGTGGCGCAACCGGTTTGGCGCTCGGCCTGTCCCGCCGGTTGCGGACCATCTTCGAGCCGCTGATCATCATGCTCAACGGCATCCCGAAGATCGTGCTCTACCCGGTACTCCTGCCGATCTTCAGCCTGTCCGGCTCCAAGGTCGTCATGGGTGTGCTCTTCGCACTGTTCCCCGTGCTCGTCAACGTCTCCACCGGGGTGCAGGAGATCCCCAAGGTGTACTGGAAACTCGCCCGCTCGGTGCAGGCCAACGCGTGGCAGACGTTGGTGCACATCATCTTCCCCGCCATCCGCAGGCCGATGCTGACCGGTGTGCGGCTGGCCGTCAGCCTCGCGGTCGTCGGCGTGGTGCTCTCGGAGTTCTTCGCCACCCGACGCGGTCTGGGCCGCGTCGTCCTGCAGGCCTACAGTCACGGCGACTACCCGTCGATGGTGGCCACCATCATGCTGCTGATCACCATCTCCTTCGGGATCTCGATTGCGCTGTGGCAGTGGGAGAAACGGCTCCATTGATGTCCCCATCGCCCGAGCCGGGTGCCGCCCGCGGATGGGTCGGCACCTCGGTGCGGCGCCGGGAGGACGACCGGATGCTCGGCGGGAACGGACGGTTCCTCGCCGACCACTCGGCAGGCGCCGCACACGTCGTGTTCGTCCGCTCCACCCAGGCCCACGCCACGATCGATCGCGTCGACACGACGGCAGCGCAGGCATCGCCGGGCGTGCACGGCGTGTTCCTCGCCGCCGACCTCGGGCTCACCGACACCCCGATCCCGGCGCTGACCATCCCGGACCCCGACTTCACCGCCGCCACGTCGCTGACGCTCGCCGAGCAGCGCCTGCCAATCCTGGCCTGCGACACCGTGTATTACGTGGGTCAGCCGATCGCCGTCGTCATCGCGGACGACCGGTACCTGGCCGAGGACGCCGCCGAGCACGTCGAGGTGTCGTACCGGCCGCTGCCCCCGGTCGTGGACGCCGAAGAGGCCCTGCAGCCGACCAGTCCCGTGCTCTTCGATCACCTCGACGACAACGAGGCCGCCAGTCTGGAGTACGCATTCGGCGACCCCGAGGCCGCCTTCGCGGCCGCGCACCAGGTGGTGGAGGGGACCTACCGGATGGAGCGGCACGGCGCCGTCCCACTCGAATGCCGCGGTGTGCTTGCCGATTACGACCCGGCGCGGCAGCGGGTCGACGTCACGACGTCGACCCAGGTACCGCACATGGTGCGCAACGCGATCTGCGCGGTCACGGGCTGGACGCGCGAGGACGTCAAGGTCTCCGTACCCGACGTCGGTGGCGGGTTCGGCACGAAGGCCAACGTCTACGGCGAGGAAGTGGTGCTCGCCGTGCTTGCACGCCACACCGCCCGCAGGCTCATCTGGACCGAGGACCGCCAGGAACACCTCGTCGCGAGCGCCCAGGCGCGCGACCAGCTGCACCGGGCCCGGCTCGCCGTCGACGCCGACGGCCGGATCCTGGCCTGGGAGGACGACTTCGTCGTCGACATCGGCGCAGGCAGCCTGTGGGTGTCCGGCATCGTCGCCAACACCGCCATCCACCTCATGGGTCCGTACCGGATCCCCGCCGTGCACGTCAGCGGCCGCGCTGCCATGACCAACAAGACCCTCGTCGCGCAGTACCGGGGCGCCGGCCGGCCCGAGGCCACCTTCGCACTCGAGCGCAGCCTCGATGCGGCCGCCGCGGCGCTGGGGCTGTCGGTCGCGGAGATCCGGCGACGCAACCTCCTCACCGCGGACGACATGCCCTACGCGCGGCCGATCCCATATCGCGACGGCGTGCCGATCGCGTTCGACGGCGGCGACTACCTCGCGTGCCTCGAGTCGGCGGTTCGGGCGCTACCGGCCACCGAGGTCGAGCGCTGCGCTGCCGAACATCCCGACCACCGCATCGGGTACGGGCTCTCGTCGTACCTGGAGGCGACGGGCCGGGGCCCGCACGAGACCGCCCGGATGCGGCTGCGCTCCGACGGCCGGTTCGAGGTTACGGCGGGCGCGGCGTCCGCGGGCCAGGGGCACGAGACCGTCTTCGCGCAGGTGGCCGCCGATGCCCTCGGCGTGCCGCTGGGGCAGGTGCGTTACCGGCCCGCCGACACCGAACGGCTGCCCGACGGCGTCGGCACGTTCGCCAGCAGGTCGGCCATCCTGGCAGGCTCCGCGGTGCACCAGGCCGCAGGCGAACTGATCGACATGGCCTCGCGCCGCGCCGCCGCACTCCTGGGCCTCGACACCGAGGCGGACGTCGTCGACTACGCCGCCGGACGTTTCCACGCGGGCGCCCGGACGGTGGACTGGGCCGACCTGGCCGCCGCGCTGTGCGTGGGCGGCGCCGATGAAGGCGGACCCGCGCTCGACGTCAGCACCGTGTTCCGCGTCCCGACTGTGACGTGGACGATGGGGGTCCACGCGGTCATCCTCGGCGTGCACCGCCGCACCGGCATCGTGAAGGTGTTGCGCTACGCGGTGTCTCACGAGGGCGGCCGCGAGATCAACCCGCGCATCGTCGAGGGCCAGATCGTCGGCGGCGTCGCCCAGGGCATCGGCGGCGCGCTGTTCGAGGCGTGGCGCTACTCGCCGACCGGTGAACCGACGTCCACGACCTTCGCCGCCTACCACCTGCCGCTGACCACCGACGTGCCGAACGTCGTCGTCAACCACCTCCACGTCGACACCCCGGCCAATCCGATCGGCGTCCGCGGCGCGGGGGAGAGCGGCACCATCGCGGTGTACTCGGCGATCGCAAGCGCCGTGGACGACGCGGTGGGACGTGGCCTCCACGTGGCGACGACGCCGATCCACAGCGGCGACCTGTGCCGGGCGATGACGGGGGCTCCTGCGTGAAGCCCGCCGAATTCGTCTATCACAGGCCCAAATCCGTCGCCGATGCACTGCGCCTGCTGGCCGAGGACCCCGACGCGAAACTGCTCGCGGGCGGGCAGTCCCTGTTGACGCTGATGAATCTGCGGCTCGCGCGGCCCTCGGCGATCATCGACGTCGGCAGGCTCACCGAGTTGAGCCGCATCTTCGACGACACCGACGATCTGATCCTCGGCGCGCTGGTGACCCACCGCACGGTGGAGGTCGACCCGTTGATTGCCGCGCGCGCACCGCTGCTGTCCGACGCGGCGCGCTACATCGGTCACGTCGGCATCCGCAACCGCGGCACCATCGGCGGCTCCATCGCCCATGCCGACCCCGCCGCCGAGATGCCTTTGGCGACACTGGTACTCGGCGCGACGTTCTACGTCGATTCCCTGGCCAGGGGCAGGCGCGAGGTGCCTGCCGACGAGATGTTCGTGTCGTTCTACACCAACGCGCTGGAACCCGACGAGATGGTCACCTGGATCTCCGTGCCCGCGATCCGGCCGGACCAGGGCTGGGGCTTCGTCGAGTACGCCCATCAGCACGGCGACTACGGGTTGGCGGGCGCGGGGTGCGTGATCACGCTGCGGCCCGACGGACGCATCGCGGCGCTGCGGGCGGCCGCTCTGAGCGTCGCGGACCGACCGCTGCGGTTCGTCGGCGACGACGCGGTGGGCATGATCCCCGACGATCGGCTCTTCGAGGACCTCGCCCGGGCCTGGACCCGGGACGTCGAACCGGCCGCCGACGACGCCGACTACGCCCGCCGGCTGTGCGCGACCGCACTGGCCGAGTCGATGGCCGAGGCGACTCGGCGTGCCACCGCCGTTGGAGGGGAGTCCCACCTTGTCCGCTGAAACCGGAACCCAGGCGCACGTGACGATCACGGTGACGGTCAACGGCAGGTCGGTATCCCGGTCGGTGCCGCCGCGACGCGTCCTCGCCGACTTCCTGCGCGACGATCTCGGCCTCACCGGAACGCATCTCGGTTGTGAGCACGGTGTGTGCGGAGCGTGCACGGTGTTCGTCGACGGACGGTCCGCACGGGCCTGCCTGACGCTGGCCGTCCAGGTCGACGGGATGCGCGTCGACACCGTCGAGGGACTCGACCAGTTCGAGGAGTCGGCCCGGCTGCGCAAGGCGTTCTCCGAGCGCGGCGGCCTGCAGTGCGGGTTTTGCACCCCTGGCTTCCTGGTCAGCGCAGTGGAGTTGCTTCGCGACCCCGACGCCGAGAAGCCGCTCACCGCCGACTCGGTGCGAGAGGCGTTGTCGGGCAACATCTGCCGGTGCACCGGGTATCAGGGCATCGTGGCGGCGGTCCTCGATGCCGCGGCGCCCCCGGACAGCGGGGACAGTGCCGATTGACGACGGTGGGTCCGCCGTGTCGTCACCACGCCGGCGGGTTCGGGAACTGCTGCGCCCCGTCGGTCGCAGCAGGTGGGGGATGGCAGCATGCCTCGCGCTGGCCCTCGGGGCGATCCTCGCGGTGGCCGCCGCACTGGAGCGCGGGGAGACCGGATCGGCGGTGGCACTGGGCTTCGTGCTGACCGCCGTGCCGTCGCTCCCGCAGGCGTGGCGGCAGGCGGTCGCCGTCATGGCCATCAGGTCCGTGGCGGTGCTCCTCGGCGCCGGAGCCGCCGTGCTCGCCGTCGACCACCCGGTCGCCCTCGGCGTGGCGACCGTGACGGCCGCGGTCGTCGGCGCGTTCGCGAGCAGGGTCGGACCGACGGCAGGGCTGGCGGTCGTGCTGGTCGCCGTGGACGTGTCGCACGGCGCCGGGGCGCAACGGGTCCCGGTCGCCGCGCTGCTGTCCTACGCAGCCGGGGCCGCGCTGGTCGTGGTGGCCTGGACGGTGTGGTTCGTGGGCTCCCGGGTAGTGCGGTCCGCTGCTGGCTCGGAGCAGGCAGGCGCGGCAACGCCGGGCCAGGCGGTTCCGAGGGACACGGGCGGGCACGCCGTCCGGGTTGGCGTCGCGGTCGCAGTCGCCGCCCTGCTCGCGGGTCTGCTACCCGACGATCTGGTGGGGGGTCACTGGCTGGTGACCAGCGTGCTGCTGACCGTGCAACCCACCGCGGCGGACACCGGAATGCGGCTGGCGCAGCGGCTTTCGGGCAACGCCGTGGGTGCGCTGATCGCCGCGGTCCTGCTGGGCGCGCGTCCCGGTTTCGTCGTGATCGCCGCCGCGACGGTGGTGCTGTTCACGCTGGCGATGGCACTGCGGCCGGTGAACTACACGTGGTGGGCGGTGACGGGACCGCCCGTCCTACTGGTCATCAGCGAGTATCCGGCGCTGTTCCCCTGGTACGAGGGCGGCGTGCGCCTGCTCATGAATTTGGCGGGCGCCGCGATCGTGGTCGCGGTGGTGTTCGGGCCATTGCTGCTGGGACGGTGCACCTCTCGAGACCGGCTTCCGCGAGAACGCGAATTCGGATAGTGTATACAAAATCCAAACAAGGAGGAGTCAGGTGAGTTCGCTGCTCGTGGAGGACATCGGCCTCCTGGTGCACGGCGACCGGTCGATGGCGCCGATCCGCGACACCACGCTGCTCATCGAGGACGGTCTGATCGCAGCGATCGGCACCGGTGGCGACGACGCCGACGGCGTCCTGTCGGCGAACGGGCTCACCGTGATGCCGGGCTTGGTCGACGGCCACGTCCACCCCACCTTCGGTGAGTGGACACCGGCTCAGAACGCCGTCGGGTGGATCCACAACTACCTGCATGGCGGCACCACCTCGATGGTCTCGGCCGGCGAACTGCACATCCCCGGTCTGGCGTTCGACGCCCTCACCCCCGAACTCGTGTTGAGCATTGCGATCACCAGCAAGCACACCACCGGACGCATGCGGCCGTCGGGAGTCAAGGTCGATGCAGGCACCGTCCTGCTGGTTCCGGGCATGACCGAGGAGCACTTCGACCGTGCGCACCGCGAGGGGATCGACCAGCTCAAGTTCATCTTCTACGACTGGAACCGACTCGGCGACGGTGAGGCCCAGCGCTACGTTCGGTGGGCGCACGAACGCCGCATGACCGTCAAGATGCACTCCGGCGGAGTGTCGCGATCGGGTTCGAGCCGCGTGGCCGGTGCCGACGTGGTCATGGCAGTGAGACCCGATGTGGTGGGGCATATCTCGGGTGGGCCGATCCCACCGCCGGACTCGGACATCAAGGCGATCATCGCAGGCCTGCCCGATACGTACGTCGAGGTGTGCAGTTCGAACAACTACCGGGCCACCACGGTGGTGGTCGACGAGCTGACCCGGCATGGTCGGCTCGACCGGCTGACGCTGGGCACCGACACACCCGGAGGCACCGGGGTCATCCCGCGCGGCATGCTGCGCAACGTGTGCTTCATCGCCTCGGTGTGCGGCATGGATCCGGTGTCGGCCGTTGCCGCCGCCACCGGTCAGACCGCTCGCGCACACGGGCTGCGCACGGGCGTGATTGCCGAAGGCATGCCCGCCGACCTGCTGGTGCTCGGTCCCATCACGGGATCGACGGCGACCGACGCCCTGGAATGCTTCGCCCTCGGCGATCTGCCCGGCATCGCTTCGGTGCTGGTCGACGGAGTTCCGCTGGTCGCCACTCGCAGCGAGCAGACACCGCCCCCGAGCCGGTCGGTGACGTGGCGCGGCGCAGTACGACGTCGCGAGCAGAACCGACCGACCCCGGCCGGGGCGCACGCCTCCGGCTGCTGCTGACACCTACCATCCGGCCCCCGATAGATCAGGAGTTCCCATGTCCACGAGGCCTTCTCGGCACACGCCTTCCCAAAACGCCGGACCCACCACGCCGGACGTCCTGCTCCGGGTCGACAGCCTGCTCGACGACGAGGAGCGCCAGATCCGGGATACCGTGCGCGCGCTGGTCAAGAGTCGCATCGCACCCGACATCGCCTCCTGGTACGAGAAGGGTGAACTGCCTGCCCGCGAACTGGCCGTCGAACTCGGCAGCCTGGGACTGCTCGGCATGCACCTTCGGGGCTACGGCTGCGCGGGCACGTCGGCAGTGGCGTACGGCCTGGCCTGCCTCGAACTCGAGGCAGGCGACTCCGGCATCCGATCGCTGGTCAGCGTGCAGGGGTCGTTGGCCATGTTCGCGCTGCACGCGTTCGGCAGCGAGGAGCAGAAGCAGCACTGGCTGCCGGAGATGGCGGCGGGCCGCAAGATCGGGTGCTTCGGGCTGACCGAACCTGACTTCGGCTCCGATCCGGCCGGGATGCGCACCCGCGCAGTCCGATCCGGCGACGACTGGGTGCTCAACGGCACGAAGACCTGGATCACAAACGGATCGGTCGCCGACGTCGCGATCGTGTGGGCGCGCACCGAGGACGGCATCAGGGGCTTCGCCGTCCCCACCGACACGCCGGGCTTCACCGCCCGCACCATCACCTCGAAGATGTCGCTGCGCGCTTCGGTCACCAGTGAACTGGTGCTCGAGGACGTGCGGCTGCCCGAGAGCGCCCGCCTGCCGGGGGCCACCAGTCTGCGCGCACCGCTGAGCTGTCTCAACGAGGCCAGGTTCGGCATCGTCTTCGGCTCCGTCGGCGCTGCGAGGGACTGCCTGGAGACCGCGCTGAGCTATGCGCAGTCGCGCATGCAGTTCGACCGGCCGATCGGCGGATTCCAGCTCACGCAGCAGAAACTGGCCGACATGACGCTGGAGTACGGCAAGGCGTTCCTGCTGGCCATACACCTCGGCCGGGCCAAGGACGGCGACGGACTCCGCCCCGAGCAGGTGAGCCTGGGCAAGCTCAACAACGTCCGCGAAGCGATCGCGATCGCGCGCACCGCGCGGACCATCCTGGGTGCGAGCGGCATCACCGGCGAGTACCCGGTGATGCGGCACGCCAACAACCTGGAATCGGTGTTGACCTACGAGGGCACCAGTGAGATGCATACCCTGGTCATCGGGCAGGCGCTCACCGGCACCGCCGCGTTCCGCTGACGGGTCGGGTCGGGCAGGGAAGGCACGGTAGAGCACGGTGGCCGAATCGATCGACGAGTACTTCACCGCGACCATCTCGGCACTGACGGTGCCGGATGATCCGAAACCCGAACTGCTACGCGGTTTCTCGCCGTCGCAGTGCCTCGGGGTCTTCGACGCACAGCTGGGCAGCAGACACCTCGACCTGGCCGCACGGTGGCTACGGTCACGGGGCAAGGGCTTCTACACGATCGGTTCGGCGGGCCACGAGAGCAACGCGGGCGTCGCGGCGGCGCTGCGACCCACCGACCCCGCGCTGCTGCACTACCGCTCCGGCGGCTTCTTCCTCGCCCGGGCGGCCCAGGCCGACGGCAGCGACCCGCTGCGCGACGTCCTGCTCGGGCTGGTGGCCGCCACCGAGGAACCGATCTCCGGTGGCAGACATAAGGTGTTCGGCCGCCACGACCTCAACGTGATCCCTCAGACCTCGACCATCGCCTCCCATCTGCCGAGGGCGCTCGGCGTGGCCTTCTCGATCGCCAGGGCGCGCAAGCTCGGCGTCGAGAGCGCCTGGCCCACCGATGCGCTCGCGGTGTGCAGTTTCGGGGACGCCTCGGCCAACCACTCGACCGCGGTCGGCGCCATCAACGCTGCGATGCACACGGCCTATCAGGGTCTGCCGATGCCGCTGCTGCTGGTGTGCGAGGACAACGGGATCGGCATCAGCACACGGACGCCGCAGGGTTGGATCGCGCGGACCTACGACGACCGCGAGGGACTGCGGTACTTCAGCGCCGACGGCCGTGATCTGCCGTCGGTGCTCGCCGTTGCCGGCGAGGCTGCGGCGTTCGTCCGCACGCACCGCAAGCCCGCGTTCCTGCACCTGCGCACCGTGCGCCTGATGGGGCACGCAGGATCGGACTACGAACCGGCGTACCGCAAGCCGGACGAGATTACGGCCGACTTCGCGCGAGACCCGTTGACCTGCACCGCCCAGCTGCTCGTCGCGGCGGGGGTCGTCGACCCTCGGCAGGTGCTCGACGCCTACGAGGCGAAGCGCACCCGTGTGCTCGAGATGGCGGCCGAGGTGGCAGAACTCGCCCAGCTCGACGAGCCCGCCGCGGTGATGGCGCCACTGCGCGAGAGCCTCGCCGACGCCGTCTCGGCCACCGAGGAGGCGGCCGCGGCGCCCCGGGACGACGCCACGGCCGGCGCCACGCCGGTCACCGTCGCCCAGGCGATCAACCGCGCGCTGGACGGGGTTTTGGCGGCGCACCCCGAGGCGCTGGTGTTCGGCGAGGACGTCGCACGCAAGGGCGGCGTCTACGGCGTGACGCGCGGCCTCCAGGCGCAGTACGGCACGGCGCGGGTGTTCGACACGCTGCTCGACGAGCAGTCGATCCTCGGCCTCGCCCTTGGCGCCGGGGTGTCGGGCCTGCTGCCCATCCCGGAGATCCAGTACCTGGCCTACCTGCACAACGCCGCCGACCAGATCCGCGGTGAGGCTGCGACCCTGCAGTTCTTCTCCAACCGGCAGTACCGCAACCCCATGGTCGTCCGCATCGCCGGGTACGGCTACCAGAAGGGGTTCGGCGGGCACTTCCACAACGACGACTCGATCACCGCCATCCGGGACATCCCCGGCGTGGTCGTCGCCTCACCGGCCCGCCCGGACGACGCTGCGGCGCTGCTGCATTCGTGCGTGATCGCCGCCAAGACGGCGGGCACCGTGTGCGTCTTCCTCGAGCCCATCGCGCTCTATCACAGCCGCGACCTCTACGACGACGGCGACGATCTGTGGCTCGCGCCCGACACCGGCGACGTGGCGCCGCTGGGCCGCGCCCGAACACACGGCGACGGCGGCGATCTCACCATCGTGACGTTCGGCAACGGGCTGCGGATGAGCCTGCGGGTGTCGCGCCGGTTGGCCGAACTCGGCATCTTCGCGCGCGTGGTCGACCTGCGCTGGCTCGCACCACTTCCGGTGCGCGACATCCTGTCCGAGGCGGAGGCAACCGGCCGCGTGCTGGTCGTCGACGAGACCCGCGAGAGTGGCGGCGTGAGCGAGGGTGTCGTGACCACGCTGATCGACCATGGCTACGCGGGCGGTCTGGCGCGGGTAGCGAGCCGCGACAGCTTCATCCCGCTGGGCGATGCGGCACTGGAGGTGCTGCTGTCCGAGGACACGATCACCGATGCCGCCATCAAGCTGGTGCGTTCGACGCAGCGGTGATCGGAACGAGGGTCCGGGTTCAGCGCTTCTCCGCGTACGCCGACCACTCGATCTCGGACGCGGGCAGGTCGCGCCCGGTGGGCCGAACGTACCGCTCGCGCAGTTCGTTCGGTCCCAGCTGTTCGATCAGCCGCCAGCCATAGCCCTCGAGGAAGTCCTCGGCGTCCTCGGGTGCCAGCCCGAACTTCCAGATCTGACGGCGCTGCCGGAACCGCCGGTACAGCGACGTGGCGCCGTAGAGGTCGTCGCCGGAGATGAAGTCGGCCCGGACGTAGGTGAGGTCGAGCCGGCTGCCCGCGGGTGCCCCGGCCAGTTGGGCGAACGTCGCCCGCACGGCCGACTCGGTGAGGTACTGGGTGACGCCCTCCCACACGAAGAAGGTGCGGGCGTCCGGAGGATAGCCGTGTGCGGCCAGCACGGCGAGGAGGTCGTCGCGCTCGAAGTCGATGGGCACCAGCACAACCGAGGGTGGCGGGCCACCGAGCACACGGGCGACGACGTCGCGCTTGCGCGCCACGTTGACCGGCAGGTCGACCTCGTACACCGGCACGTCGCTCACCCGGGCCGTCCGGTACGCCAGTGTGTCGAGACCTGCGCCGAGCACCACCACGGCGTCGACGTCGGCGAGCGCGTGCCGCAGATTGTCCTCGACGTAGCGCTTGCGGCACGTCAGGTTCGCCCACAGTCCTGGCCCGGAGCGCTCGGAGGCGCCGATCACGGCACGTCGAACCCGGGGCCACCTGGTCGCGGTGACGAGCAGCCGCAACGGCAGCGGCAGGAACGCCGCGGCGAGGTCGTCGTCGACCAGGCGGCGGTCCGCTCGCTCGTGCTGCTCGACTGCGGACAGCACGATGGGTCCGAATGCGGTGGCGGCCGCCGGGTTTCGCGACATCGTCGGCTCCTCCGGTCCTCCCGGTGAGGGTTAGCGCTTGTTCACGTAGCCGTCGTCGACGGGGAGTGCGACGCCGGTGATGTGCTTGCCCGTGTCGGACACCAGCCAGGCCACGGTCTCGGCGATGACCTCGGGTTCGACGGTCTCCATGTTCGCAGCGCCCGCCATGTTCTGCGAGCCCTCGGCGTCGCCGGTCATCTCGGCGAGCCACTGCCGGGTGAACTCGTTGTCGATCATCGGTGTGCGAACCCCGGCCGGATGTACCGAGTTGACCCGGATGTTCTGCGGAGACAACAGGTTCGCGTACGAACGCATCAGGCCCACGACCCCGTGCTTGGCCGCCGCGTAGCCGATGGAACCAGCGAACGGTGAGCCGAGGCCGACGAGGCCCATGACCGAGCTGATCAGCACGATCGCCCCGCCGTTGCCCGCCTTGATCATCGGGCGCATCGCGACGTCGACGGTGTGGTGCACACCGGTCAGGTTGACGTCGATCACGTCGTGCCAGGCGTTCTCGCCCGCCATCGGCGCGATTCCCGCATTGGCGATCACGATGTCCAGACGCCCACCGAGTTCGTCGACGCCGGACCGTAGCGCGTTCTTGAGCCCGGCACGGTCGCGTACGTCGGCGTGGGTGGCCACGATGCGGGCACCGGTGTCCTCGACCAGCTTGACCGTGGCGGCCATGTCGTCGGCCGTGGCCATCGGGTAGGGGACCGAGGCGATCTGGTCGCACAGGTCGACGGCGATGATGTCGGCGCCGTCGGACGCCAGTCGCACGGCGTGGGCGCGGCCCTGACCGCGGGCGGCGCCGGTGATGAAGGCGACCTTGCCCTTCAGTGGGCCGTCAGGCGCAGCCACGTCAGTTCCGGAGCTGACCCTTGGCGGGATCGCCGGCGACCACCGGCGCGAGCATCTTGATGTCCGGTGCGCCGTCGAGGTGTTCGCCGACCGCGCCGAACAGCGCGCCGATCGCGGGGGCGGTGCTGTGCGTCTTCAACGCCTCCTCGTCGGTCCACTGCTCGACGAAGACGAAGGTGCCGTTGGCCTCGTGCAGTGAGTACAACTCGCAACCCGGCTCGGAGTGCACCGCCTCGATGGCCTTGACGCACGCGTCCCGCACCGCGTCGACGGACTCGGGCTTGGCGGTCATGGTGGCGACGACGACGACTGGCATGGTGGCTCCTCGTGACTCTTCGATGAGTGATTCGGCGCACACACTACTGCGCCGCAGCTTAGGTCACCTCACTAACTGGCGACCTCGCCGATCACGTCGTCGCCGACTTCGCCGCACTGGCACCCCGCTGGTCGATCTCGGTGACCTCCTCGCCTCCGACGAGGTAGAGCCGCGCCGTCGCCAGGTCGAGGAACATGCCGACGACCGTCACCGATCCCTCGGCGATCCGCTCGGCGACCTGGGGGTGCCGCTGAACGGCCTGCACCTGGGTCGCGACGTTCACGACGCTCAACTGATCGGCACCGGTGAAGCCGGCCTCGGCGGCGGCACGTGCCACCGGGTGGTAGTCGCGGAACGCCGCGAGGCTCTCGGCCCCGTGGTCGAGCCACCGTTGCACCGATCCCCGCGCGGTGCCGTGCATCAGGTCGTGCATTGCGTCGCAGCCGGAGTGGCCGCAGATCGCGATCGTCCGTACCGACAACCGCTCCACCGCATAGCTCAGCGCCGACTCGACCGAGAGGTCACCGCCCACCAGGTTGCCCACGTTGCGGACGTTGAGCAGTTCCCCCGGCGCGCTGTCGGTGATCAGGTTCGGCAGGATCCGGGCGTCGGCACAGGTCACCAGCATCGTGTGCGGATCGTGGGAGGCATCGGCATCGGCCATCCGCAGCAGTGGGGCGAGACCGTTGTTGAAGCGGTCGACGCCTCCGGCGAACTGAGGCGGCAGGATCGACCGCAGTGCGGAGATCACCCGTCGGCCTTCGGTGTCACGGCGCGGCGGCCGGTCGTGGGCGAATTCCATTCGCGCCGTACCGGTTTCGGTCACCGTCACCTCGTCACCTATGTCGCGGCGCTGACGGATCCACTCCGTGAGGGTGTCCATCGCCGCGTGGTCCAGGTAGTCGACGTTGAGGTCGACGAACACCTCGGCACCCGGCGGGATGCTCGCCAGTGCCGCGGTCAGTCGCGGCAGGGCCAGGAAGCTGCACGATCCGGTGATCGCGACGTGCCAGCGGGTGGGGCCGTCGGTCTCGATGCGATCGGTCAGATCCTCGACGACGATCGACACCCGCACGATCCGCCACGCGGCGATCGCGATCGCGAGCACCAGTCCGATCATCACCCCCTCGAGGAGGTTGAGGAAGACGACGGCCGCCAGCGTGACGCAGTAGATGACCAATTCGCCGGTGCGGCGGGCCAGGTCGATGTGCGCGAGCTTGACCAATTGGATGCCGATGACGATGAGCAGCCCGGCCAGCGCGGCGTTGGGGATCATCTCGACGACGTTGACCCCGAACACCGAGAACAGCAGCAGCCATACGCCGTGCAGCGCCGCCGAGGCGCGGGTCTTGGCACCTGCCGAGACGTTGGCCGTGCTGCGGACGATCACGCCGGTGACGGGCAGACCGCCGAGCAGTCCTGAGCCGACGTTGGCGGTGCCTTGGCCGACGAGTTCCCTGTTGAAGTCGGTGCGCGGGCCGGTGTGCATCTTGTCGACGGCGGTCGCCGACAACAGGCTCTCGACGCTCGCGATGAGTGCGACGGTGAGCACGGCGATGGCGATCGCGCTCCAGGTGCCCTCCGGCATCTCGGGTAGTCCGATCGCGTCGATCACCGACTCGTCGAGCGTGATGCGGTCGGTGCTCAGGCCGGGCAGGTAGCTCACCGCCGTGGCCAGCACCACGGCGACCAGCGCCGCGGGCACCACCCGGACCGTTCGGGGGGCGAACCGCCAGAGCAGCATCACCGCGATGACCAGGCTGCCGACCAACACCTCCGACCACTGCGGTGCGGCCACCTGGCCGGGCAGTGCAGTCAGGTTCTCCCAGGCGTTGCTGCGTGGACCGCCGCCGAGCAGGACGTGCACCTGCTGCAGGGCGATGGTGATGCCGATGCCCGCGAGCATCGCGTGCACGACGATCGGCGCGATGGCCAGTGCTGCGCGCGCAATCCGGCTGAGCCCCAGCAGGATCTGCATGACCCCCGCGGCCGCGGTGATGGCGCACGTTGCCTTCCAACCGAATTGCGCGACGAGTTCGGCCACGACGACGGTGAGTCCCGCGGCGGGTCCGGAGACCTGAAGCGGCGACCCGCCGACGACCGCGCAGACGATGCCGCCGACGATCGCGGCGATCAGTCCGGCAACCACCGGTGCGCCGGATGCGACGGCGATGCCGATCGACAACGGCAGTGCGACAAGGAAAACGACGAGCGACGCTGGGACATCGTATCGAAAAACATTGCGTAACAATGGTTTAACATTGGCGAGATCGGTCGTCGCGTTCACCGTGTCGAGATTAGCGGCGGCTACGGAATCCGTCGCGTTACCAATCGGTGACGCTAGCCACGTTTGGCGAAGGCGCTGGTCGGCAACGGTGCGGCGGCGGAGTGCATTCCGTTGCCCGATGGATGCCTACTTGTTACCCGTGTGGCTGATGGTGCAAATGGGTCCACTGCGACTAGGCTGACCCGCATGGCAAGTAAGACCGTCAACCGATCTGGCTCGCGAAACACCAGGTCGGGGGCGGGTTCCCGAGGCGCCTCGGCACCGAAGCGCCCGGCCGCACCACGAAGGAAGCCGCAGAAGCGCAGCACGGGCAACTCCGCGGCCGGATCCGCAGGCGCCGCGGTGGGCCGTGGCGCCCGCGCAGGCTGGCTGATGCTCGCCAAGGGCGCGGGCAGCACCGCCCGGTCGATCGGGCGTGCTCGCGACCTCGAGCCGGGTCACCGGCGCGACGGCATCGCGCTGGCCCTACTCGGCGTCGCCGTCGTGATCGCGGCCAGTTCGTGGTTCGACGCGGCCCGTCCGGTCGGCGGCTGGATCGACGTCGCGGTGCGCACGCTCGTCGGCTCGGCCGTGGTGCTGATTCCGTTGTTGCTCGCGACCATCGCCGTCGTCCTCATGCGCACCGAGCCGCAGCCCGACATCCGGCCGCGCCTCATCCTCGGGTCGACGATGATCACGCTGCCCGTCCTCGGGCTGTGGCACCTCTGGGCCGGGGCCCCGGCCGATCCGGTCGCGCGGCGCGGCGGCGCAGGGTTCGTCGGCTTCGCCATCGGCGGCCCGCTCTCCGACGGCCTCACCCCGTGGATCGCCGCGCCACTGCTCGTGATGGGCGCGCTGTTCGGCGTCCTGCTCATCACCGGCACCACAATCCGCGAGGTACCTGCCACGCTGCGCGACCTGTTCTCGACCGGATACCGCGACGAGTACGACGACGAGTACGACGACGACGACCTCCCGGCCCACGCATCCGGCAAGGCGCAGGACGAGGACTTCTCCGACGGCTACTACGACGACCCCGCCGCCTACTCCCGCGACGAGGTGCCTGCGTGGCCAGGTGCCGCTCCCGCGTCCCTCGTGGCGGCCCCCGTCGCCCCGCCGTCCGGTGGAACGCCGTACGACAACTACCCCATCGAGGACGAGGCTCCGGCCGCCGCCGAGCCGGCCCGCGCCGCCAAGCGCAAGAAGGCGCCCAAGAAGCAGGAGACGCTGGTCCTCGATCGCGTCGTCGAGGGGCCGTACGCGCTGCCGTCACTCGACCTGCTGATCGCAGGCGATCCGCCGAAGCTGCGCAGCGCCGCCAACGACGCGATGATGGACTCGATCAACTCGGTCCTGCAGCAGTTCAAGGTGGACGCCGCCGTCACCGGATGCACCCGCGGGCCGACCGTCACCCGCTACGAGGTGGAACTCGGGCCGGGCGTGAAGGTCGAGAAGATCACCGCCCTGCAGCGCAACATCGCCTACGCCGTCGCCACCGAGAGCGTCCGCATGCTCGCGCCGATCCCCGGCAAGTCGGCCGTGGGCATCGAGGTGCCCAACACCGACCGCGAGATGGTGCGGCTCGCCGACGTCCTCACCGATCCTGGCGTGCGCAGTGACCACCACCCGCTGATCATCGGCCTCGGCAAGGACATCGAGGGCGAGATGATCTACGCGAACCTCGCCAAGATGCCGCACCTGCTGGTCGCGGGCTCGACCGGCTCCGGCAAGTCCAGCTTCGTGAACTCGATGCTGGTCTCGCTGCTGACGCGCGCCACGCCCGACGAGGTCAGGATGGTGCTCATCGACCCGAAGATGGTCGAGCTGACGCCGTACGAGGGCATCCCGCACCTGATCACCCCGATCATCACGCAGCCGAAGAAGGCGGCAGCCGCGCTGGCGTGGCTGGTCGAGGAGATGGAGCAGCGCTACCAGGACATGCAGGCGTCCCGCGTCCGGCACATCGACGTGTTCAACGAGAAGGTCCGTTCGGGCGAGATCACCACGCCGCTGGGCAGCGAGCGGGTCTACAAGCCCTACCCATACATCCTGGCGATCGTCGACGAGCTGGCCGACCTCATGATGACCGCGCCGCGCGACGTGGAAGAGGCCATCGTCCGCATCACGCAGAAGGCCCGCGCCGCGGGCATCCACCTGGTGCTGGCCACGCAGCGGCCGTCGGTCGACGTCGTGACCGGTCTGATCAAGACCAACGTGCCGTCCCGGCTGGCGTTCGCGACGTCGTCGCTGACCGACAGCCGCGTCATCCTCGACCAGCCCGGCGCCGAGAAGCTGATCGGCATGGGCGACGGCCTGTTCCTCCCGATGGGCGCCAACAAGCCGATCCGACTGCAGGGCGCGTTCATCTCCGACGAGGAGATTCAGGCCGTCGTCGAGGCCACCAAGGCTCAGGCCGAGCCGGAGTTCATCGAGGGCGTCACCGCCGCCAAGGCGACGGGGGAGCGCAGTGACGTCGACCCCGACATCGGCGACGACATGGACGTCCTCCTCCAAGCCGTCGAACTCGTCGTGTCATCGCAGTTCGGCTCGACGTCGATGCTGCAGCGCAAGCTGCGCGTGGGGTTCGCCAAGGCGGGCCGCCTGATGGACCTGATGGAGACCCGGCAGATCGTCGGGCCGTCGGAGGGATCGAAGGCACGCGAGGTGCTCGTCAAGCCCGACGAGCTGGCAGGCACCCTGGCGCTGATCCGCGGCGGGTCGGACGCCAACGGGGCCGACGCCGAGGAGCCCGACTTCTAGCTCGGCGCCGCAGTGTGCGTCGTGCCTACAGCAGCAACAGCATTCGGGTGTTGCCGAGGGTATTGGGCTTGACGTAGGACAGGTCGAGGAACTCCGCAACGCCGATGTCGTAGGACCGCCGCATCTCGTCGTACACCTCGGCCGTGACGGGCGTGCCGTCGATCTCCTCGAACCCGTGCGAGGCGAAGAACTCGGTCTCGAAGGTCAACACGAAGATGCGCTCGAGCCGCAGTTCGCGCGCCACGTCGAGCAGTCGCTCGACCACGGCGTGCCCGACGCCGCGGCCGCGGACCTTCGGGTGGGCGGCGACGGTGCGCACCTCGCCGAGGTCCGACCACAGCACGTGCAGGGCCCCGCAGCCCACCACCTCGCCGTCGAGTTCGGCCACCCAGAACTCCTGAACCGCCTCGTAGAGCGTGACGAGGTTCTTCTCCAGCAGGATCCGGCCAGCGTAGATGTCGACGAGAGCTTTGATGTGCGGAACGTCCGACGTACGGGCACGACGGACCACGAATCCGTCACTTCCGGGCGCCTCGGTCACAGCAGCGAGGGTATCCGCATGCGCAACGGATATTCTGTTGCGGTGCCGAGCCAGTCTGAGAGCAATCCAGTGGTTCCGCACGTCAGCGTCGTCAACGTCGCCAACCTCCTGACCGGCCTGCGGGTCGTACTGGTCCCGGTGTTCCTCGCGGCGCTCTTCGTCGGCGACGGACACGAAACGTCTTGGCGATTGGTTGCTTTCGCGGTGTTCACCGTCGCGGTGATCACCGACCGGATCGACGGCGAGATCGCCCGCGCCTACGGCATGGTGACCGAGTTCGGCAAGCTCGCCGACCCGATCGCCGACAAGGCGCTGATCGGCGCCGCCCTGATCGGTCTCTCGCTATTGGGGGACCTGCCGTGGTGGGTCACCGTCGTAATCCTGGTGCGTGAGATCGCCGTCACACTGCTGCGTTTCGCCGTCATCCGCCGGGGAGTGATTCCCGCCAGCCGGGGCGGCAAGGTCAAGACGCTGGTGCAGGCCGTCGCGATCGGCCTCTTCGTGCTCCCGCTGTCCGGGGCGTGGCTGACCGGGGCATGGGTGCTGATGGTCGCCGCCGTCGTGCTCACCGTGCTCACGGGCCTGGACTACGTGCTCTCTGCCGTGCGCGGCGCGCGCACCGTCTGAGGTCTCGTGACGCGTCGCAGACGATGTCGCGGCGGCGGGAACCAAACCGGCGGTCGTCGGCGTTGGCAACTAAGACTGCCCGAAGACCCAGTCGAAGGAGCCCCGATGACGGCATTGCTGCGTGAAGTGATCGGCGACGTGCTGCGCCAAGCCAGAACTGCGCAGGGCCGTACCTTGCGTGAAGTGTCCGACGACGCACGCGTGAGCCTCGGATACCTGTCCGAGGTCGAACGTGGCCGCAAGGAAGCGTCGAGCGAGCTGCTCAGCGCCATCTGCTCGGCCCTCGACGTGCCGATGTCGCGCGTGCTGACCAATGCAGGCGAGGTGCTCGAGCACGCGGAACGCGAAGCCGACACCAGGGCCGCGAGCGCGGCCAACATCGACGTCTCCACCAAGGTCGTCATCCCGCAGGTCGTGTCGATGGCGGTCGCATAGCTGGTCCAGCTCGGCGCGGCCGTCGGTAAATCCCGTGCAGGGGTGTGGCGGTCTGTGCCAAACCACTAAGTTGGCAGGTAGTGCGAACCCCGCTGGGCCGGCGTGCCGGCTCCGGGCAGTGACAGATCGACCGGACAACGATTCGTAAGGCGGACCGAACTCATGGCCAATCCCTTCAGCAAGGCGTGGAAGTACCTGATGGCGCTGTTCAGCTCCAAGGTCGACGAGTACGCCGATCCGAAGGTGCAGATCCAGCAGGCCATCGAGGATGCCCAGCGGCAGCACCAGGCGCTGACCCAGCAGGCCGCCCAGGTGATCGGCAATCAGCGTCAGCTCGAGATGCGGCTCAACCGCCAGCTCGCCGACATCGAGAAGCTACAGGTCAACGTCCGCCAGGCCCTGACCCTGGCCGACCAGGCCGCCGCCAACGGTGATGCGGCCAAGACCAACGAGTACACCAACGCCGCCGAGGCCTTCGCCGCCCAGCTGGTGACCGCTGAGCAGAGCGTCGAGGACCTCAAGTCGCTGCACGACCAGGCGCTGCAAGCCGCAGGCCAGGCCAAGAAGGCCGTCGAGCAGAACGCCATGGTGCTGCAGCAGAAGATCGCCGAGCGCAGCAAGCTGCTCAGCCAGCTCGAGCAGGCCAAGATGCAGGAGCAGGTCAGCGCGTCGCTGCAGTCGATGAGCGAACTCTCCGCGCCCGGCAGCACGCCCAGCCTCGACGAGGTCCGCGACAAGATCGAACGTCGCTACGCCAATGCGATGGGCGCGACCGAACTCGCACAGAACTCCGTGCAGGGTCGAATGATGGAGGTGCAGCAGGCCAGCGTGCAGATGGCCGGCCACTCGCGCCTCGAGCAGATCCGCGCGTCGATGCGCGGGGATTCGCTCGCTGCCGGCGGATCCACCGCGACACCCGCCACGCCTGCCGCCAACCCTCCGGCAGCAGCGCCGGAGAACCCGCTGTCGCAGTAACCCGATGAGTAGGTGAGGAACATGCCGACCAACCCGCAGCCGCTCCGCCAGCAGGCGTGGAAGACCTTGATGCAGCGCGGTGTCGACACCGCCGCGGAGTGGTCGGACGTGCTGGCCGAGCGCCTCGGCGCGGCTGCCGATCAGCGCGCGAAACTCCTCCGCAAGCGCCGGTGGGCGTTTCGCGCAGGCGTGTTCTTCACCTTCGCCACGGGCTTCTGGATCGCGGTGACCGCGGTGCTGGCGTCGTGGAGCACACCCGCGTGGGCGCTGCTGATCCCCAGCCCCATCGCGATCGGTGCGGCGTTCCTCGCGACGCTGGCGTTCCTGCGCTACCGCTGGCTCAAGGCGCAACCGCTTCCCGCGCAGCGGTCCACCCGTCGGCTGCCGCCGTGGGGATCGGCCGCTCGACAACCGATGGCTGCGCTGGCGTCGGCCGAACGCGGACTGTTCTCCCTGCTCGGCGTGATGGAGCGGGGCCGCATGCTGCCTGCCGACGAATTGCGCGAGGTGACCGACGCCGCCAATCGGACCGCCACGGCCATGGCGGCCACCGCCAAGGAAGTGGTGTCGATGGAGCGGGCGATCGCCTCGGCACCGCAGTCGCGCGCGCACCTGACCCCGACCATCGGCGCGTTCACCGCCCAACTGCAGACCGGTGTGCGTCAGTACGACGAGATGGTTACTGCCGCAGCGCAATTGGTCTCCGCAGCGAACAACGGACCGATGTCGTCGTCGGCGATGTCAGGCGAGCGCCACCGCCGCGAGCTGGGGATGGCCACCGACCGCCTGGCCGGCTGGGCGTACGCCTTCGACGAGCTGGGTCACCTGCGCCGCGGCGCCTGACCGGTCACAGGACCCGACCGGTCACATGGACGGTCGAAGTGCCGGGATCGCGATCCCGAGCACGCCCCGCACGATCGCCTTCGTGAAGTTCAGGTAGTCGAAGTAGTCGCGCCACAGGGTGATCCGGCCGTTCTCGACCTCGAACACGCCGCACACCCAGAACTGCATCCGCAGCGGGCCGACGACGATCGCGTCGGTGCGCTCGTTGAGGACCGTCGATCCCTGCGCGACGTTGCGGTGGAACTTCACCTCGAACGCCATCTTGCCCTCCATGCCGCGCATCAGCTTCGCGACGCGGTCACGGCCGTGGATCGTCGGCAGCCCGACGTTCTGGTAGGCCACGTCGTAGGCGAGTAGCGACTCGATGGCGTCGAAGTCCTGGTCGGCGAGCGCGTTGAGGAACGTCTCGACGATGGTGGCGTTGTCCGTGGCGGCTATCGCAGGCGTCTGCTCGGTCATGGTTGCCGAGCCTATGCTCCTCATCCACGGCGCGACAGGGTGGCCGTGGGTGACTGTGGCAGGGTGATGCGATGCGCGTGGCAGTGGTCGCGGGACCCGATCCGGGACATGCGTTCCCCGCGATCGCCATGTGCCTGCGGTTCTCCGCAGCCGGCGACGAGCCGACTCTGCTGACGGGTAGGCAGTGGCTGGACACCGCACGGCGCGCGGGCATCGACGCGATCGAACTCGACGGCCTCGATGCCACCGCCGCCGACGACGACGAAGACGCAGGCGCCAAGATCCACCGCAGGGCCGCGAAGATGGCCGTGTGCAACGAGCAGCGGCTGCGTGACCTCACGCCCGACCTCATCGTCTCCGACGTGATCACGGCCTGCGGCGGCATGGCCGCCGACCTCATCGGGCTGCCGTGGGTCGAGCTGTGCCCGCATCCGCTGTACCGCCCATCGAAGGGGTTGCCGCCGATCGGCAGCGGGCTCGCCCCGGGAACCGGCGTGCGGGGACGCTTGCGCGACACCGTGATGCGGGCGCTCACCGGACGGTCGGTCCGGCAGGGCGAGGCCCAGCGCGCCCAGGCCCGCGCAGGCATCGGGCTGCCCGGCCGCGACCCAGGGCCGCGGCGGCGACTGATCGCGACGCTGCCCGCGCTCGAGGTTCCCCGCCCGGATTGGCCCGCCGAAGCCGTCATCGTCGGGCCGCTGCACTTCGAGCCGACCGACGCCGCGCTCGACGTCCCCGATGGCACCGGCCCGCTGGTCGTCGTCGCGCCGTCCACGGCGACGACGGGTGCGATCGGCCTCGCGGAACTCGCGCTCGAGACCCTGGTTCCGGGACGGACGCTGCCCGACGGCGGGCGCGTGGTCGTGTCGCGGCTGCGCGGGGCAGGCGTGCCGGTCCCGCCGTGGGCGGTCGTCGGGCTGGGGCGCCAGGACGAACTGCTCGCGGCGGCGGACCTGGTGATCTGCGGCGGCGGGCACGGCATGGTGGCCAAGACGCTGCTCGCCGGGGTGCCGATGGTCGTGGTGCCGGGCGGGGGAGACCAGTGGGAGATCGCCAATCGTCTGGTGCGCCAAGGAAGTGCGGAGCTGATCCGCCCGCTGGCCGCCGACGCGCTGGCGGCCGCGGTGGGCGCTGTCCTGGCCGACCCGCGCTACCGGGCTGCAGCGCGGCAGGCGGGCGCGAGTTCGGGCGCCGTCGCCGATCCGGTACGGGTGTGCCACGACGCACTGGCGGTCGCTCGGTAGATTCGTGGCGTGCGGTTGACGGAATTCCACGAACTGGTGGATGCGCAGTTCGGCCCGGTGCGGGGTGCCTCGCTACTGGTCGACTACGTGTTGAGCAGTGTCGACGGGCGCACTCCGAGGCAGGCGATCGAGGACGGCGTCGATCCCCGCGACGTCTGGCGGGCACTGTGCGCGGAGTTCGACGTGCCGCGCGACCAGTGGTGAGGCGGACGATCACGCCCTCGCCGCATTGATCAGGTCGAGCACCCGTGAGGTCGCCGCGGCCAATGCGGTCGCCTGGTCGGTGGAGAGCGCGCCGCACGCCCAATTCCAGTGTGCCGAGATGGTCTGACCCACGATCGGCGCGGGGGCAAGTGATGCGCCGTCTCGCCGCCACCGCACCCGGTCCTCCGCCGGAGCGCCGAGTGCCAGCACACCGCCGGCGAACGTCAGCGGTTGCGCCGACAGCACCGCATGGTCGTCGTCCACCGACCGCACGGTGCCCCAGCGGACGCGGCAGTCCTGCATGACCTGGACCGGTTTGGTCGGGTCGCCGCCGAGGAAGCGCACCCACGGATAGACGGCGAACACGTGAAAGCTGTGGTGCGCCAGGGCCTGTCCAGGTTCGAGTTCGTCGAGCAGCCCCGTGACCTGCCCGGCGAAGGCGCTGCGCAGCCTGCTCAGCAGCACATCGGGATCCACTGCGGAGAGCAGGCCACCACCGATCCAGTAACTGGTCACCACGTCGGCGTCCAACGGATCCGAGAGACCTGCCGCGTCGGCAATCGCTTCCAGGTACGGCCATGCGCCGTCGAACTCTCTGGCGTAGCGGGCGAGTTCTGCGGGGCTCCCGCCGCGCAGCAGCACGTCACCGTCGTCGGGTCCGCAGTAACCGAGTTCGTTCGGCGCGAAGGCGTATCTGGCGAACTCGGCGTATCCCGCCGGCGGTTCCCGGTCGGCCGCCAACGCGGTGTGAGGTGACATGTCAGCAGATGCGGGGAAGTTGTTCGCCGATGGGCAGATCGACCACCCGGGTGCCGCCGAGAGCGGTCCGCGCAACCACCATGCCGGGGTGGTCGGCGACACAGCGGCCGATGACCGCCGCTCTAGCTCCCAACGGATGCGCTCGCATCGCGGCCAACACCCGGTGGGCGTCGTCCTGCGGTACGAACGCCAGCAGCTTGCCCTCGTTGGCGACCTGTAGGGGGTCCAAGCCCAGCAGGCCGCACGCGTCCCGCACGTCGGCCGGGATCGGGAAGGTCCGCTCGTCTAGTGACACCCCGACCCGTGCAGCCTTGGCCAGTTCGTTGAGGGTGGCTGCGACGCCTCCGCGTGTCGGATCGCGCAGCACGTGGACGTCAGCGCCACTGTCGATCATGGCCTTCACCAGACCATTCAGCGGGGCGGTGTCGCTGGCCACCGTGGTGGCGAACTGGAGCCCTTCTCGGCAACTCATCACGGCGACGCCGTGCACGCCGATGTCGCCGCTGACGATGACGACGTCGCCGACGGCGGCCCGCTCGGGGCGGATGTCGACCCGGTCGTCGACCAATCCGATCCCCGCGGTGTTGACGTAGATCCCGTCGCCGTGGCCCGCGTCGACCACCTTCGTGTCGCCGGTGACCAGCTTCACGCCTGCGGCGAGCGCGGCGGTGCCGAGCGCCTGTGCGACGTGGGCGATCTCGTCGAGGGCAGTGCCCTCCTCGAGGATGAACGCCGTCGACAGGGCGACCGGCTGAGCACCCGCCATCGCGAGATCGTTGACGGTTCCGTTGACCGCCAGGTCACCGATCGTGCCGCCGGGGAAGAAGAGCGGCTTGACGACGTAGGAGTCGGTGGAGAAGGCCAGTCGCGCCGATCCGATCTGAAGCACCGCCGAGTCGCCCATGCCCGCGTCGGCCGCCGACCCAAACGCGGGTAGGAAGAGATGCTCGATGAGTTCGGCCGACATCGCGCCACCGCCCCCATGTCCCATGACGATGTTCGGCGAGCTACGCAGCGGCATCGGACATACCCACTGCTCCATGTCGATAGTGGACGGCCGTCCCGTCATCGAATGAGGCACCGTCGAATCATGCAACGTCGAATCAGGCATGGCTCACCTCGAGGCGGCGATACAGGTAGTAGGCCGCACACGCGCCCTCCGACGAGACCATGGTCGCGCCGAGCGGATTGCGGGGGGTGCAGAGCGTGCCGAAAGCCTCGCACTCGTGCGGCTTGATGAGGCCTTGCAGCACCTCACCGGAGCGGCACACCTCGGACTCGGCCGTGTGGATGTCGGTAACCGCGAACCGGTGCTCCGCGTCGTACTCGCGGTACTTGGGTGACAGCCGCCACCCGCTGCCGGGGATGACGCCGATGCCCCGCCAGGCGCGATCGGTCCTCTCGAACACATCCTCCAGCATGGCCTTTGCCGGGCCATTGCCCTCCTCGCGCACGGCGCGACGGTAGGCGTTCTCCAACTCGTGCCGCCCGGACTCGAGTTGAAGCACCGTTCGCCGTATCCCCTCGAGGATGTCCAACGGTTCGAAGCCGGTAACGACGATCGGTATCGAGTACCTGTCGCACAGCTCGGGGTATTCCTCGGTGCCCATCACCGAGCACACGTGGCCTGCCGCGAGGAAGGCCTGCACCCGACACTCCGGCGACTCCATGATCGCGGCGATCGCGGGCGGAACCAGTACGTGCGACACCAGCAGCGAGAAGTTGCGGATCTCGAGGCGGCAGGCCTGATAGACCGTCATCGCATTGGCCGGTGCGGTGGTCTCGAACCCGATGCCGAAGAACACCACCTGCCTGTCTGGGTTCTCCTGTGCGATCGTCAGCGCGTCCAGCGGCGAGTACACCACGCGGACGTCACCGCCCTCGCTCTTGATGCGGAACAGGTCCTTGTCGCTGCCCGGCACGCGCAACATGTCGCCGAACGAGCAGAAGATCACGTCGGGCCTCGACGCGATCTCCATGGCCTTGTCGATGATCTCCAGCGGCGTCACGCAGACCGGGCACCCGGGTCCGTGAATCATCTCGATCTCGTCGGGCAGCAGTTGGTCGATGCCGTGGCGGATGATCGAATGGGTCTGGCCACCACACACTTCCATGATCGACCAGCGCCGAGTGGTTACCGCCTTGATCTGCGCGATGAGCTTGCCCGCCAGCTCCGGGTCGCTGAACTCGTCCAGATACTTCATGATGACCTCACCTCATTGGGATTGTCCTTGCCCGCCTGCCGCGCGGCGAGTGCGAACCCGTCGCCGAACTCCTCGTCGAGCACCCCGAGGTGCTCGAACTCCGCCAGGGTCGACTTGGCCGACTCCTCGTCCAGGCGCTGGATGGCGAAACCGACGTGCACCACCACGTATTCACCGATCCTGGCGTCGGGTATGTACTGCAGGCAGACGTCCTTCTGGATACCGCCGAAGTCCACCGTCGACATCAACGTGCCGTCGCGGTCGGCGACGCTGACGATCCTTCCCGGCACTGCTAGACACATGGCATGCTTCCTTCCCTATCCTGACGTTCCGACCACGAGTTGACCGAGCGCGATGCCACCGTCGTTGGGTGGTACCCGCCGGTGCGTGAGTGCGGTGATTCCCTTGACGCGCAGTGCGTCCTTCGTCAACCGCAGCAGTAGCGGGTTCTGAAAGACTCCGCCTGAGAGCGCCACGGCGTCCGCGTCGAACGACACGGCGAGATCGGCGATCAACCCGGAGACGGCACGGTGGAAGCGGGCGCCGATCACCCGGGCCGGGGTGCCGCTGCGTACGTCGGCGATCACGTCGCGAAGCACCGGAGCGGCGTCGATGATCGCGCTGGGACCGGTGTCGGTGTCGGAGCCTGAGCCCCAGAAGCCGAAACCGTAACCGTCTCCGCCCGTGTCCTCGTGGCGTGCGAGGCCCTCGAGTTCGATGGCGGCCTGTGCCTCGTATGCCACCACCTGACGAACACCGGCCAGTGCCGAGACCGCGTCGAACAGGCGCCCCATGCTGGAGGTCGGGACGCAGGCGAGACCGGTTTCCAATTGGTGTCGCAGCACGCCGCGCTCGTCGGGCGGGCACGCCTGCACCGGCGCGAGATCGCCGTCCCACGGCAGGCCCGCCGCCCAGAGGTGTGCGAGCGCCATCCGGTAGGGGCGCAGCACGCTGGCGTCACCGCCGGCCAAGGGGACGTATCCGAGGTGGGCGACCCTGCGGTACCCCTTGTAGTCGGCGAGCATCACCTCACCGCCCCACACTGCGCCGTCGGGTCCGTACCCTGTGCCGTCGAAGGCGAACCCGAGGACCTGCCGTGTGCCGTCGAGGCCGTGTTCGGCCATCACCGCGGCGATGTGGGCGTGGTGGTGCTGAACCGACCGGATCGGTCGCGCTCCACAGTTGCGCAGCGCCCACGTGGTCGACCGGTACCGCGGATGGGCGTCGGCGACGACGAGTTCGGGCTCGACGCCCGTCAACGTGCGCAGGTGCTGCTGTGCGGCGTCGAACGCCGACAGCGTGGCCAGGTCGTCCATATCCCCGATGTGCTGGCTCAGCCACGCGTACCGGCCCTCGGCGACGGCCATCGTGTTCTTCACATCGGCGCCGACAGCGAGCGTCGGGGGTACCGGCACGGGTAGTGACACCGGCAGCGGGGCATAGCCGCGCGATCGCCGCATCGGCAGTTCCGTGCCGTCCACCACGCGGACGACGGAGTCGTCACACGGAACCAGGATCGACCGGTCGTGCATCAGCCATCCGTCGGCGAGGTGGGCGAGCCTGTTCAGCGCGTCGGCGTCAGCGAAGCAGATCGGCTCGCCGGCAACGTTTCCCGACGTCATGACCAGAACTCGGGGTCCGGGCTCGTCATCGGGTAGGCCGAACAGCAGCACGTGCAGCGGCGCGTAGGCCAGCAGCACGCCGAGATCGGGATTGTGCGGTGCCACCGAATCGGCGATGCACGCGCCCGCCAATCGCTCCATCAGCACGATCGGGCGCTGGATACCGGTCAGTACCCGCGCCGATGCGTCGTCGACGTCGGCGATGGCGCGTGCGCCGGGTAGGTCGGCCACCATCACGGCGAAGGGCTTGTCGCCGCGGCGCTTCCGCCTGCGCAATACGCTCACCGCATCGTCGGCACCGGCGTCACACGCCAGGTGGTAGCCACCGATTCCCTTGACGGCGAGGATCCCACCGTCGCGCAGCAGCCGCCGGGCGCGGGCCAGTCCGCTCTCGCCGGCGGCGACACGTCCCTCGCCGTCGCGGTAGGTGAGTCGTGGTCCGCACTCGGGGCAGCAGACGGGCTGCGCGTGGAATCTCCGGTCGCTCGGTGTCGTGTAGTCGCGGGCGCACTCGGCGCACATCGGGAAGTCGGCCATCGTCGTGGCAGCGCGGTCATAGGGGAGTGCGGTGATGATGGTGAACCGTGGGCCGCAATTGGTGCAGTTGACGAAGGCGTGCCGGTAGCGGCGATCGGCGGGATCGCGTTGTTCGGCTGCGCATTGCTCGCACATCGCGACGTCGGGCGAGGCCAGGGTGCGGCCGCCGCCGGACCGCGACGTGTCCGCGATCTGGAACTCGGTGCCCCCGACCAGCGGGACGTCCTGGCACTGCAGCGCTTCGATCACCGCGAGTGGCGGCGCATCGTCGCGTAGTCGGCTGACGAACTCGTCGATCGCATGTCCGTCGCCCTCTGCCTCGACGATCGCACCGGAGCTGTCGTTGCGCACGGAGCCGGAGAGCCCGAGCGCCGCGGCGGTCGTGTAGACGAACGGTCGAAACCCCACGCCCTGCACCACCCCGTGCACGCAGATCCGGACCCGGCGCCGAACCATCATGGCGAATCGTCCTCGGTGCGACCGGATCCCATCAGCTGCAGACCCGCCATCGCGGCGTCCGCGCCTGCCTCGTCGGTCTTCTCGACCACGAAGCCCATGTGGATGATCACCCAGTCACCTGCGGTGAACGTCTCCTCGGGCAGCATGCCGATGTTCACCTTCCGGGCCTCACCGGCCACGTCGACGAGCGCCAGTTGGTCGCCGTAACCATCGACCATGCCGAGCACCCGACCGGGAATTCCGAGGCACACCGCTCAGCCCTCCCGGGCCGGGGCGTCGGACGTGACCATCCGGAGCACCGAGTCGATGGCGTCCAGGGCCGCGGGTACGGCGGCGTCGACGACGTCAGTCAAACCGATGCCGTCCTCGACGCTGTCGACCTGACAACCGATGACGAAGGTCGGTGGCGCAGTGCCGCCCAGAGCCCGCAGGCTGGCGAACACTGCGGCAGGGTCCATGCCGTGCGCGTCGAGAGCGAGCGTGGCATCGATGGTTTCGTGGTCGGCATCGAACACCCGCAGCGAACCCGGCGCGCCTCTATCGGGGACTGCGTCGATCAGTACCAGTGCGGTCCAGTCGTCGAGCAGGTCGTAGGCCAGGTGCATGCCGCGGATCCCGTAGTCGACCACCTTGACCGTCGTGCCCGGGAAGTCACGGCCATACGGACGAGACCGGGCATGTCTGATCACCTCGGGTCCGAAGCCGTCGTCACCGAGGAATATGTTGCCGATACCGGCCACGAGGATTCGTGGCGTCATTCCAGTGCGACCGGCGCTACATGTTCCGGATCTTGACGTAGCGGCGTACGTCCGGAATCGACCGGAGTCCGACCGTCACCCCCGCGATGACTACGAGCACCGCGACACCCGTTGCGATCCGACCAACAACGTCCATTCGAACTCCTTACCTGGGCTGACTGGTTGAGGCATCGAGCGGTTCGACCTCGTCGGGTGCGAAGTACAGGTACCGGCCGTAGGAGTCGGGCATCTCGACGTCGGGATCGTCTTCGACTATCACACCGACGTAATGCTCGCCGTCGACGTCCTCGTGCACCGAGATGACGCGCGCGGTCCTGCCTGCGAAGAAGATGTCCTGGGCGTCGGCGCGGCGGCTCGGACGCAGCCGGACCCGGCTGCCCGCGGCGACGCGAGCGCCGCTCACCAGTACGGCGTCGTGGTCGGGACGTACGGCGTTGTCCACCAACGGGTCCCACCAGTCCACACCGTCGGGGACTTCCGGAATGAGACCGGCGGCGCGCATCTGCCCTTCGAGTGGGCTGCTCGGGTCGGAGGAATTCGCGATGGGCGAGTGCGGGTTGCGCAGGATGCCGTGCAACTGCTGCATCGACTCCGGCGACATCGAGTCGCACCTGTCGATGAGGGCGGCGGCCAGCGGGTCGGTTGCTCGTGCCTGCGCCTTCTCCTCGTCGGTCATCGTCATGACCCGCAGCGTGAGGATCTCGTCGATCTCGGTGGAATCGAACATGGCGCCCTCGCTCTGCTCGGCAATCTCGGGGTGGTCGTAGAGGATGATTGGCGAGATCAGCAGCAGGTCGCGCTCACCGGGCCGACCCGCCAGCACGGGGAAGCAACGATGCTGGACGCACCGTGACACCGCGGCCTCTGCCTCCGCGGGCGGCTCCAGTAGCGAGACGAACGCTGCGCGGGTCACTTGCGCGATCACGTGCGTCCCGATCAGCGACGCGGCGATCGCCGCGTCTCTGTCGCGGGCGCCGGGCCTGGTGTTGCACACGGAGACGCGGACACGGTTCAGGCCGGCGTCGCGTTCCACGGAGATGGTGAGTTCGGCCTCGACGGCGGCACGGGTGCGCAGCAGTCGTCCACCGTCGACCCGCTCGATGCCGCTGCCCGCACGCACGACGACGGGCAGGGTGATCGGCTGGTCGATCTCGGCGAGGTCGAATGGGCCGAAGGGCAGTTCGCACTCCACCGCCTCGTCCCAGGTCACCCAGGACTGTGAACCGCTGGTCAACTCGTCGACCGGTTCGAACCGACCCTGGCCTGCGTCGCGCTCCGCACGGCGGTGCTGCAACTGTAGGAATCGGAGGACGACCGACAGTTCGCCGGCTCCGTCGACGGGGAACTCCGCCGACAGCATGGCGTCCTCGCCGAGCCCTGCCTCGGACGCCCCTGGAGGGCCCAATACGCCGAATTGCCATCGGGACTGATTCTTTCCAGACGTCGCGCGGTAGGGATAGAGCAGGTAACCCTCGTAGAGCACCGCATCGGCGATGGCGCGTGCCCGGTCCCAGCCGGGTGTCACCGGAACTCCCCGGACTGCAGCGACTCGCGTCGGGAGTCGGAGAGCAGCGCGCTGACGGCATCGTCGAAGTCGAGCCTTCCGTTGGCGGACCGGTAGGCCGCGAGCGCGGTGACCGTGTCGTGTCCGAGGCGAACCCAGCCAGAATTGGGAAAGTGGGCGCGCGTGACGTCGTGCCAGACAGACACCGGCATGTCGTGGCGGGCCTCGCATTCCCACGACACCTGGTGTACCGAGAATCCACGCTCGCCTGGGGTGAACACCGTGCCGCTGAATAAGAACAGCAGCGGTACCGTCCCGTCGCGCAACGCATGCAGGTACTTCGACGCCGCCACCTCGAAGTCGTACGTGCAGACAAGCGGCATGGATACCTCTGTGGTTCTGGAGAATCCCTGGACCATCGTGGTGCTGTGCTGCCAGAGGAACGTCCGTTGGGTATTGACCCATCGCTCCCGTGGCCCGAACAGGTCGGCCATGCCGGTGGCCTCGTCGTCGGAGTATGGACGGCGCAACGGTTCGATGCGGACCTGACACTTCAAGGCGATGGCCTGGATCGGGCCGGCGAAACCGGTGCCGACGCCAATGCGTGCATTCAATTGCGGTGTCACCGAGTATGGTTCGGCCACCACGCCTTGAACGACGAACGTCAGGTCGATCACGGTGCTGCCACCTTGCTCCTGGCCTTGATTCGACCGAAGAACTCGTCGACGAATGCGCGTACCTCGTGGCCGCCGTCGAAGCCCCGCCACAGCAACCGCAATCTGCCCACGAACTCGTAGCACGCGTCGATCGGGACCAGGTAGCACTCGGCCTCGGCGTTCAGTTCCGGATCGACCTGGTCCCTGTCGGGAACGCGTACCAGTAGCGCCTCGACGTCGTCGGCAAGCATGCCCAACGCGAGTGAAGCGTGCGGCGAATGAGGTTGCCGAAGGTCTGCGCCACTGATCGAGTTCCAGGCGTCGAGGTCCAGTTCGGATTCGGTGGCGCCTGCCGGGCCCGGGTAGAAGGCGACGGTTCGATCCATCTCGGAGTTGCGGAAGAAGAACGCGAGTCCGACCGGAATCTGCAGTGCCTCCCACCCCCGGCGATCCAGGGTGAAGTCCGGGAAGGTGAGGTAGCGGTCCGGTACCGCCCGGAAACGCAGCTTGGCGTGCGGATCGGCGAATAGCAGGTAGCAGCCGCGGCAGGTGCACATCAATTGGCGCGCTGCGACGTTGACGACGTGCTGGTGCTCGTCGGCGACCGGCTCGGCGCACATCTCGCACCGTTCCCCGTCCGCGCGATCGGGCCGCTTGGTGGCACGGATGCGTGCGAGGACGTCGAACGGTGCGGTCGTCACGACACCCCGCTCGGTTCGGCGAGCACTGCGATGGACACGACGCCGTCGCGGTGCAACAGGGGAATGGGTTCGAGGTGAACGGCTGCCGACCCCGCGTCGTCCAGACCTGCGCCGGCCCGGACCGCATCGAAGTGGGCGTGGCAGCGCGGGCATCGCAGGACGGCCTGCCCCACGGGCGCGCCCATCGGACGGTGCAAGGCGGCGCCGGCCAGGGATTCGCCGCAACCGCCGCACCGGTCGTGGTAGGCGAACAGATCCTCGCCCACCCTGCAGGCCAGGATGGGTACTCCGGCCACCGAGAACCCACCCACCTCACCGGGTGCCAGGGCCTCCAGGTCCGCAGCGGTATGCCAGGCAGCACTAGCGCTTACCTTGGGTTGCACCCGGCTCATCAGCGACTCCGCCGAGATCAGTCCCGTCGTGGTCGAGGAATCGTTCTGCGCTGCCACGACTTCGATGGTTTCGACCTCCGGCGCCGCCGAACGGACGGCGTCCTCGACGGCGAACTCGAGCGTCACCGCCGACGATGGACAGCTCTGGCAGCTGCCTGTGAACTGCAGGCGGGCCGTGACACCGCCGGGGCCATCCGCGACGTCGAGCAGCGCGACGTCACCGCCGTGGGAGCCGAGATACGGCCGGACGCCGTCCAGGGCGTCGGCGATCCTGCGCTCGATACCGTGCGGGTGCAGGCCGTGAACGAGCAGGAGGCTCGCGACGAGATCGTCGGAGGCGAACCGTTCCAACAGGTCCGGCGCCGAATCCACGGTCAACGACACGATTCTCGACAGTGCCGCCCCGTAGAGGTCGGTCAGCTCTACTGCCAGCTGCTCGGTCCGTTCCCGCACGACCGTGCCGCTGCCCGAACTCGCGTCCAGCAAGGTCTGGATTCGATCACCTGCGGTGCGCCACTGCGTGTCGTCCTGTGCCTCCGGGCTCTGTCGTCCAGTCGAGGCCATGTGTCACTCCCCGGTCACGGATTGTGTCGGTGAGTGCAATTTCTCGATAGTCTTCCCGTCGCCGAGGTACATGTGCACCCCGCACGGCAGGCAGGGGTCGAAGCTGCGGACCGTCCGCATGATGTCGATGCCCTTGAAGTCGTCACGCCCGTTCTCCTCGAAGATGGGCTGGCCCTGCACCGCGTCCTCATACGGCCCCGGTGTCCCGTAACTGTCCCGGGGGTTGGCGTTCCAGGGGGTCGGTGGATAGGGATGGTAGTTCGCGATCTTGCCGTCCCGAATCACCATGTGGTGGCTGAGAACGCCGCGCACCGCCTCGGTGAAGCCGCACCCGATGGCCTCGTCGGGCACCGTAAACTTCTCCCAGGTCTTGGTGCGGCCGGCACGGATCTCCACCAGCGCCTTCTCCGCGAAGTGCAGGGCGCACGCCGCAGCGTAGGCCTGGAAGTAGCTGCGCGCACGGTTGCGTTCGAGAGTGTTGCTGCCGTACTCGGGGATCTTCCACTCGAACGACACCGGGCCCTTCAGCGCGGTCTTCGGCAGGTTGATCTGCACGCTGTGCCCCGTCGACACGACATAGCCGCCGGCGTCGACCAGACCTGCCAGCGCGGTCGACCACAACCTGGCCAGCGGACCACCGCCCGTATCGAGGGCCAGGTGATCCTTGCCGTCGAACCAGCGCGGCGACATTACCCAGCTGTACTTGTCCTCCATGTCGCGTTTCTGCGGCTTGGGGTTGGTGTGCTGGTTCCAGGGATGCCGCCGGTCGACCGGATTGCCGAGCGGGTCCTTCTCGACGAACATCTCCTGATCGGTCCAGTCGTCGTAATAGCTGCTGCCCAGCAAGATCCGGATGCCGAGGTTGATGTCGACCAGCGAGTGGGTGACCAGCTTGCCGTCCACCACCACACCGGGGGTGACGAACATCTTGTCGCCCCACTGCTCCATGTCCTCGTACGCGAAGTTGCAGTACTCGGGATCCTGGAACGAGCCCCAGCAGCCGAGCAGCGTGCGCCGCAACCCCACCAGCTCGTAACCGGGCAGCGCCTCGTAGAAGAAGTCGAACAGGTCGTCGTGCATCGGGACGACCTTCTTCATGAACTCGACGTAGCGCATGAGTCGCGTGATGTAGTCGGTCATCAGCTGAATCGTGGCGACCGTTCCGACGCCGCCCGGATACAGCGTGGAGGGATGTACGTGGCGACCCTCCATGAGGCAGAACATCTCCCGCGTCCACCGACTGACGACGAGCGCCTCACGGTAGAACTCGCCGGTGAACGGGTTGAGCGCGCGCATGATGTCGGCGACGGTCCGGTAGCCGTGTGCGTCGGAGTGCGGCGCGAGCGTGTTCTCCGCCTTGGCCAGGACGCTGGGATTGGTCTCGGACACCATCTTCTCGCAGTAGTCGACCCCGACGAGGTTCTCCTGGAAGATGTTGTGGTCGAACATGTATTCCGCGGCTTCTCCGAGGTTGACGATCCACTCGCCAAGGTGCGGCGGCTTCACGCCGTACGCCATGTTCTGCGCATAGCACGAACACGTCGCGTGGTTGTCGCCGCAGATGCCGCAGATGCGGCTGGTGATGAAGTGGGCGTCGCGAGGGTCCTTGCCCTTCATGAAGATCGAGTAACCCCGGAAGATCGATGAGGTGCTGTGGCATTCGACGACCTCGCGGTTCTCGAAGTCGATCTTCGTGTAGATGCCCAGGCTGCCGACGATCCTGGTGATCGGATCCCACGACATGTCGACGAGGGTGCTCGGATCGCTCTTCGTGTGCTGAGGTCCGGGAGCGGTGGTTGTCATTTGGGTTTCTGCCCTTCCATGCGAGGCGCACCTACCAGGTGCGCGTCGCTCCTGTGGTCAGTTCCTTGCCCGGATGGCGCCATTTCGGTTCCTTGTCGAGGGTGCGTCGAGTGATGTGGCGGAGATTCCGGACCACCGATCCGTAGACACCGGACGCGGAGGTCGAGAGCTTCCCCCCGGGCGGCTCGTCCATGAACGGCATGAACTTGTCCGGGAACCCCGGCATCGTGCATCCGATGCAGATGCCGCCGACGTTGGGGCAGCCGCCGACGCCGTTGATCCACCCTCGCTTCGGCACGTTGCACTTCACTACCGGTCCCCAACACCCAAGCTTGACAATGCATTTCGGCGATCCATACTCCGTGGCAAAGTCGCCCTGTTCGTAGTAGCCGGCCCGGTCACACCCCTCGTGCACCGTCATTCCGAAGAGCCACTGCGGGCGCAGCGCCTCGTCGAGTGGAATCATCGGTGCCTGACCGGTGGCCATGTACAGCAGGTACGTCAACGTCTCGGAGAGGTTGTCCCCCTGGACGGGACAGCCGGGTACGCAGACGATCGGAATACCCGCCTTGCTCTTCCAATCCCAGCCGAGGTAGTCGGGCACCCCCATCGCCCCCGTAGGATTGCCCGCCATGGCGTGAATGCCGCCGTAGGTCGCGCATGTGCCCACGGCGACGATCGCCGTCGCCTTCGGGGCGAGTCTGTCGAGCCATTCGCTGGTGGTGATCGGCTGGTCGGTCGCCGGGTCGTTGCCGAACCCGCTCCAGTACCCCTCCTCGTGCAGCTTCTCGTTGGGGATCGAGCCCTCCACGACCAGCACGAAGGGCTCCAGCTCTCCGCGGTCGGCCTTGAAGAACCACTGCAGGAAGTCGTCCGCACCGCCCGAGGGCCCGCATTCGAAGTCGATGAGCGGCCAGTGCACTGCGACCTGGGGCAATCCGGGTAGGGCTCCGAGCGCGATCTCCTCGATGCTTGGTTGAGTGGCTCCTGTCAAGGCCACGGAATCGCCGTCACAACTGAGACCGGCGTTGATCCAGAGAACGTGGATCAGTGTTTCTTCCGCTTTGATGGCAGCTTCGGTTGGCATGCTGCAGCTTCCCGGAACCGGGCTGAGTGGTTCCTGCGGCGTAGGAGTCGCCCTTCGGCCCACTTACGCGTCGCTAGTTCTCGGTTTACTCGCCGCACACAGCAGAGTCAACGGAAAACTGTGACAAATCCCATCCGGTCAAACCTTGACGGTATCGTCGATCCACTGGTACCAGAATGCGACGCCCTGGCCCGTCGTGGCGGACACCGGGAGGACGTCGACGCGTGGGTTGACCGAGCGGGCGTTGGCAGTGCAGACGTCGAGGTCGAAGTCGACGTAGGGCAGTAGGTCGACCTTGTTGATCAGAACCAGCTTGGCCGCGGCGAACATGTGCGGGTACTTCAGCGGCTTGTCGGCGCCCTCGGTGACGGAGATGATCACCACCATTGCGCGCTCGCCGAGGTCGAACATCGCTGGGCACACCAGATTTCCGACGTTTTCGATGAACAGCAGAGTGGCGGGCTCGGGACCGAGGGCGTCGAGTGCGGTTCGCACCATCGCGGCGTCGAGGTGGCAGCCGGGTCCAGTGTTGATCTGAACGGCCCGGCATCCGGTGGCCTGGATTCGTTCCGCGTCGAGCAGCGTTTCCTGGTCGCCCTCGATGACCGCGATGGGGGTGCGGCCACGGAGGTCTCCGATGGTGCGCTCGAGCAGGGTGGTCTTACCCGCGCCGGGTGAGCTGGTGAGGTTGAACGCCGCGATGTCGCGGTGGGCGAGCCAGTCCCGGTTTTGCTGGGCGAGTCGATCGTTCTTTGCCAGCACCCGCTGCTCGAGCGAGACCGTCTCGCGTTGGCCGTCGTGGGAATGCGGGTGGTCGTGGTGGTCGTGGTCGTGGTGATGGCCCGGAACGGGTGGTTCTCCGGCGATCGTGACGGTCGCACCGTCATCACCGCAGCCGCAGGTCGCGCACATGTCAGCTCACTTCCATCGAAAGGATCCGCAGGTCCCGGCCGGCGAGTACCTCGACGTCGGCGCTGCCGCAGGGACACAGCAAGATCGTGTCCGTCAGGTCGAGGTGGGTGTCGCAGGTACGGCAGTGGCCCGCGCCGGGGCGGATGTCGAGATCGAGTCGGGCACCGTCGGCGACGGTGCCCTCCACTGCCAGTTCGAAGCAGAACGACATCGCGGCGGGCGCGACAGCGCACAGCGCCCCGACCTCCAACGTGACGCTGTGCACGCGACGACCTGCGGCGTGCTCGCACACTGCCTCGACAAGACTCTGGGTCAACGCCATCTCGTGCATGTCTGCCCCGCTCTGGGCTTCGGTGATTCTCACGATAGGACGCGTCGGGCGATCCGGCGGGCAAAGATGCACAACTCCGTCGGCGACGACTCGGTCGGATTCGGTGCGTGCCGGGTGATCGGCGTGTCAGCTTGAATCGAACACGTGTTCGTCTACTGTGGGAATCGTTCGAACGCGGGACTTGTCGGTGGCCTCCCCTAACGTCGCGGCCAACCGATCGGAAACCGATCGAAAACCCACCAGGACGGAGAAACACCATGCCGCAAGCCCCCGACCGCGAGAAGGCACTCGGGCTCGCCCTCGCTCAGATCGAGAAGAGTCACGGCAAGGGCTCGGTGATGCGCCTCGGCGACGAAGTGCGCGCACCGATATCGGTCATCCCGACCGGGTCGATCGCCCTCGACGTCGCCCTGGGCATCGGAGGTCTGCCCCGTGGCCGCGTCGTCGAGATCTACGGCCCGGAGTCATCGGGTAAGACCACCGTGGCCCTGCACGCCGTCGCCAACGCGCAGGCGGCCGGCGGCATCGCGGCGTTCATCGACGCCGAGCACGCGCTCGATCCCGACTACGCCAAGAAGCTGGGCGTCGACACCGACTCCCTGCTGGTGTCCCAGCCCGACACCGGTGAGCAGGCGCTGGAGATCGCCGACATGCTGATCCGGTCCGGCGCACTGGACATCCTGGTCATCGACTCGGTGGCCGCGTTGGTCCCGCGCGCGGAGATCGAGGGCGAGATGGGTGACAGCCACGTCGGCCTGCAGGCCCGTCTGATGAGCCAGGCGCTCCGCAAGATCACTGGAGCCCTGAGCAACTCGAACACGACGGCGATCTTCATCAACCAGCTGCGCGAGAAGATCGGCGTGATGTTCGGTTCGCCCGAGACCACCACGGGCGGCAAGGCCTTGAAGTTCTACGCCTCCGTGCGCCTGGACGTGCGCCGCATCGAAACGCTGAAGGACGGTACGGACGCGGTGGGCAACCGCACCCGCTGCAAGATCGTCAAGAACAAGATGGCGCCGCCGTTCAAGCAGGCCGAGTTCGACATCCTCTACGGCAAGGGCATCTCCAAGGAGGGCTCGCTGATCGACATGGGCGTCGAGCACGGGTTCATCCGCAAGTCCGGGTCCTGGTTCACCTACGACGGTGAGCAACTCGGTCAGGGCAAGGAGAACGCCCGCAACTTCCTGCTCGAGAATCCCGAGATCGCCGACGAGGTCGAGAAGAAGATCAAGGAGAAGCTCGGCATCGGAGCCGTGCTGACGGACGACAAGAGCAATGTCGAAGCCCTGCCCGCCCCCGTCGACTTCTGAGTCACCGGAGACGGATTCGGCTTCCCGCGAAGAGCAGGCGCGGGCGCATTGCCTGCGCCTGCTCACTGCGAGGGCCCGTACGCGGGCCGAGCTGGCCGGCCGCCTGGAGAAGCGTGGCTTCCCCGACGACGTGAACGCACGGGTGCTCGACCGGCTGGCCGACGTCGGACTCATCGACGACGAGGACTTCGCCGAACAGTGGGTGCGATCCCGAACGGTCCACGCCGGCAAGGGTAAGCGCGCACTCGCGGCCGAACTGCGCACCAAGGGTGTGGACGAGGACGTGATCGCCGGCGCCTTGGCCGAGATCGGCGCCGACGCCGAACGCACGCGTGCCGAGCAACTCGTCGCCGACAAGCTCCGGCGCGCGCGCCTCGACGACGACGCCGAGGAGACGAAGCTGATTCGGCGGCTGGTCGGCATGCTCGCCCGCCGCGGCTACAACCAGTCGATGGCCTTGGACGTGGTCAAGGTCGCACTGGCCGGCGAGCGCGAACGCCGAATGGTGTAGCGAAGCCGGCGGCGAAGTCCGCTGCCAAGCTCCGCGTCACCAGTCGACGCACCGCGATCAGCACGGCGACTCCGGCGATCGACTCCCAGGACAGGTCGACACTCAACCGCAGCAGCCCTGCCGCGGTGAACAATTCGAGCATGACCCGCAGCGCGATCAACGGCTGGCGGAAGACGAGGAGCCCGGCGATCGCGACCACGATCCCGGCGGCCGCGATGATCCACGAGACGTCGGTGACGGTCATGGCCGCGGGGCGGGATCCGGCGGCCGCTCGTGCTCGAGCAACGCGATCTCGCGTTGCTCCTGCGCGATCTCGCGGTTGAGGAAGTAGTTCAGCACCGTACGGATCGCGGCGATCGCCGCCAGCTTGCCGATCTCCTCGAACGACGGCGAGATCGCGGTCCGCAGCACGTCCGCAGCGAGCTGAAACTCCAGGCCCAGCACCAAGAACCGCGCCAGGGACAACCGCACCGACGAGAACTGATTGATGTCGCGGCGTACCAGCGCGACGGCGAACTTCGTGATCGCGACGACCGCGCCGATCATGATGACGACCGCGCCGCAGGCCTCGATGAGGCGGACCATGAGGTCGACGACGTCGCGCAACGCCCACTCGGGCAGGATTTCCAGCGCGGAAACCCGCATCACACGGCCTTGGCCCCCGGAGCGCCTTCCTGCTCCACGGCGTCGGTGTGCAACGGGGCGGGCCCGCGACGCGACCGGCGCATCCGGCGCTCCAGTCGGGTAGCCAGAGCCGACAACCCGAAGTTGGCGGCGATCATCAGCAGCGCTATCACGATGAGCGCGGGAATGTAGTTGCCGTAGGAGGATCCGACCACCGTGCCCTGGCGCACCATCTCGACGAACGTGATCTGGTAGCCGATCGCGGTGTCCTTCAGCACGACCACCATCTGCGACACCAGCACCGGGAGCATCGACGTGATCGCCTGCGGCAGCAGGATCGCCCGCATGGTCTGGCCCCACTGCAGGCCGAGCGCCGAGGCGGCCTCGGCCTGCCCGCGAGGCAGGGCATTCACCCCGGCGCGGACGATCTCGGCGATCACCGCGCCGTTGTACAACGTCAGGCCGGTGATCACGCCTGCCAGCGCCAGGTACTGCCCGGGGAACACGTCGTAGAGCGCGTACAGGAAGTACGCGAAGATCATCATGATCAGCACCGGGATCGCGCGGAAGAACTCGACGATCACCGAGCAGAACCACCGCAGCGGACGGTGCGTCGACATCCGGCCCACGCCCAGCACGAAGCCCAGCACCATGGCCAGGACGATCGACACTACCGCCGCCGTGAGCGTGCCCTCGATGCCCGGCAGGACGTAGGTGGTCCACAGCTCCGGAGTGAGGAACGGTTCCCACTTCGCGGAATCGAGCTGCCCCTTGGCGCTCAGCTGCGAGTACACCAGCCAGGCGATCACCAGGAGGATGACGACCGTGACGGCCGTGACCACCCGGTTGCGCATCCGCGCGCGCGGCCCAGGGGCGTCGAAGAGGACCGAGGAGGAGTTCACTGGCTCACCGCGTACTTCTTCCCCAACCACCCGAACACCAAGCCCATCGGCAGCGTCAGCACCATGAACCCGAGGGCGAAGATCACGCCGATGATCAGCAGCGCCGCGGTGTTCTCGATCATCTCCTTCATGAGCAACGCCGCTTCAGCCACGCCGATCGCCGAGGCGATCGTCGTGTTCTTCGTCAGCGCGATCAGCACCGAGCCCATCGGGATGAGTACCGCGCGAAAGGCCTGGGGCAGCAGGATCATTCGCAGGTTTTGGCCGAAGGTGAACCCGAGCGAGCGGGCCGCCTCGGCCTGACCCAGCGGCACGGTGTTCACCCCCGAGCGGATCGTCTCGCAGACGAACGACGCCGTGTATACCGTCAACCCCAGCACCGCGAGCCGGAAGTTGCCGTCCTCGATCGACGTCGTCGACTGCGAGTCGACCAGCGTGATGCCCAGCGTCTGCGACAAACCGAACGAACAGAACAGGATGATCAGGGTCAGCGGAGTGTTCCGGACCACGTTGACGTACGACGTCCCGAGCCAGTTGAGCATCGGCACGGGGGACAGGCGCATGCCCGCCAGCACCGTGCCGAGGATCAACGCACCCACGGCCGAGAACACCGTCAACTGAATCGTGGTCCAGAACGCCTCGAAGATCTGGCCGCGATACTCGGAGAAGACCTCCACGTGGACTCCGCTGACTCCCTCTCAGTTCGCCGGTCCGGTCAGTTCTTGGCGATCGCCGGCGGCGACGGGACCTGGATGCCCGCCGGTCCGAGGTTCTTCTCGAACGCGGCCTTCCACGCGCCGTCGGACTCCATCTTGGTCAGCGCGTCGTTGATCTTGGTCTGCAGCTCGGTGTCGTCCTTCTTGAGGCCGATGCCGTAGTTCTCCTCCGAGAACGGCTGACCGACCAGCTTGAACGCACCCGGGGTCTGCGCGGCGTAGCCGGCGAGGATGACCTCGTCGGTGGTCACCGCGTCGATCGCGCCGTTCTTGAGCGCCTCGATGCACGCCGAGTAGGTGTCGTACTGCTGGAGCTGGACGCTGGGGAACTCGTCCTTGATCTTCTGCGCGGGCGTCGACCCGGACACCGAGCACAGCTTCTTGTTGTTGGCCAGCGAGTCCTTGCCGGTGATGTCGGTGTTGTCGGCCTTGACCAGCAGGCTCTGACCCGTCACCAGGTACGGGCCCGCGAAGGACACCTTCTCCTTGCGCGCGTCGGTGATCGAGTAGGTGGCGGCGATGAACTCGACCTGATCGTTCTGGATCAGCGTCTCGCGCTGGCTCGAGGGCGATTCCTTCCACTCGATGTCCTCGGGCTTGTAGCCGAGCTGCTGCGCGACGTAGGTCGCCACGTCGACGTCGAAACCGCTCATCGTGCCGTCGGGGTTCTTCATGCCGAGGCCCGGCTGATCGAACTTCGTGCCGATCACGATCTTGCCCTCGTCGCTCCCGCCGCCACCGCCACCGCACGCGGTGAGCGACAGCGGCAACGCGGCGGCGATCGCCACGACGGCGGCCACCCGGATTCTGCGGGACTGATTCTTCGACATCGCCTTGTTCGACACTGTTGGTTTCCTTTCGCCAGTGTTCAGTGGTTGAGGATCTTGCCGAGGAAGTCCTTGGCACGATCGGATTTCGGATTGGAGAAGAACTCCTCGGGCTTGGCGTCCTCGACGATCGCACCGTCGGCCATGAACACGACCCGGTTCGCGGCACTGCGGGCGAAGCCCATCTCGTGGGTCACCACCACCATCGTCATCCCCTCGCGGGCCAGTGACGTCATGACGGCGAGCACCTCGTTGATCATCTCGGGGTCCAGCGCGCTGGTGGGCTCGTCGAAGAGCATCACCTTGGGGTTCATCGCCAGTGACCGGGCGATCGCCACGCGCTGCTGCTGCCCGCCGGACAGCTGCGCGGGGTACTTGTCGGCCTGGTTGGCCACCCCGACGCGTTCGAGCAGCTTCATGGCCTGAGCGCGGGCTTCGTCCCTCGACAGCTTGCGCACCTTCATCGGTGCCAGCGCGACGTTGTCGACGATCGTCTTGTGCGCGAAGAGATTGAACGACTGGAACACCATGCCGACGTCCGAGCGCAGGGCGGCCAGCTTGCGGCCCTCGTCGGGCAGTGGCTGACCATCGACCGCGATGGTGCCCGAGTCGATCGGCTCGAGCCGATTTATGGTGCGGCACAACGTCGACTTGCCCGACCCGGACGGTCCGAGCACGACGACCACCTGGCCGCGGTCCACTTCGAGGTTGATGTCCTTGAGAACGTGGAGGCTGCCGAAGTGCTTGTTGACGGCCTGCATTGAGATCATCGGCTGGCTCTCCGAAGCCGGTGCGCTCATACCTTGCCTCGGAGGGGGCAGGGACCGTCTGATTCCATGCGGTCAGACCTTACCCAGGTATGGCGTGGACCGCCGGTGTCTAGATCAATCCGGCGAATTTGGTGTCGCCGCGGCCAGCCGTAAGATTGGTCCGTGACTTCGATGGCGATCAGCGACGCGCCGGCGCATACCGACGTCGAAACCGCCGACGTCCCGCCGCAGCGCACCTACCAGGTCCGCACGTACGGCTGCCAGATGAACGTGCACGACTCCGAGCGCCTCGCCGGGCTGCTCGAGGAGGCCGGTTACCGCCGCGCTGCCGACGGCTCCGACGCCGACGTCGTGGTGTTCAACACCTGCGCCGTGCGGGAGAACGCCGACAACAAGCTCTACGGCAACCTCAGCCATCTGGCGCCGCGCAGGCAGGCCGACCCGAACATGCAGATCGCGGTCGGCGGCTGCCTCGCTCAGAAGGACCGGGAGGCGGTGCTGCGCAAGGCCCCGTGGGTGGACGTGGTCTTCGGCACCCACAACATCGGCTCACTGCCGGTGCTGCTGGAACGCGCCAGGCACAACAGGGTCGCCCAGGTCGAGATCGCCGACGCGCTCCAGGAGTTCCCCTCCTCGCTGCCCGCGACCCGCGAATCCGCCTATGCCGCTTGGGTTTCGGTGTCCGTCGGCTGCAACAACACCTGCACGTTCTGCATCGTGCCCGCGCTGCGCGGCAAGGAGGTCGACCGCAGGCCCGGCGACGTCCTGGCCGAGGTCAAGGCGCTGGCCGACCAGGGCGTCCTCGAGGTGACGCTGCTGGGGCAGAACGTGAACGCCTACGGCGTCTCCTTTGCTACCGACGAGCGCTTGCGCGAGGAGTCGACCAACTGGGCGCAGGTCCCGCGCGACCGCGGCGCGTTCGCCAAGCTGCTGCGCGCGTGCGGCACCATCGAGGGCTTGGAGCGGGTGCGATTCACCTCACCGCATCCCGCCGAGTTCACCGACGACGTCATCGAGGCCATGGCGACCACGCCGAACGTATGCCCCACGCTGCACATGCCGTTGCAGTCGGGGTCCGACCGGATCCTCAAGGCGATGCGCCGGTCCTACCGCGCCGGACGCTTCCTCGGCATCATCGACCGCGTCCGTGCCGCCATCCCGCACGCCGCGATCACCACCGACATCATCGTGGGCTTCCCCGGCGAGACCGAAGAGGACTTCGCGGCGACGCTCGACGTGGTCCAGCGCGCCCGCTTCGCCAGCGCATTCACGTTCCAGTACTCCAAGCGACCCGGCACCCCTGCCGCCGATCTGCCCGATCAGCTTCCCAAAGCGGTTGTGCAGGAACGCTATCAACGTCTCATCGACCTACAGGAGCGGATCTCGCTGGAAGAGAACCAGGCGCTGATCGGACGCCCCGTCGAACTACTGGTCGCCGCGGGGGAGGGACGCAAGGACGTCGCCACCGCGCGGATGTCCGGTCGCGCGCGTGACGGCAGGCTGGTGCACTTCGCCCCCGGCGGGCGCGACATCCGGCCGGGCGACGTCGTCGTCACGACGCTGACCGCCGCCGCGCCCCACCATCTGACCGCCGATGCCGAGGTCACCGACCACCGGCGCACCCGCGCGGGCGACGCCCACGTCTCCGGCCGACGGGTCACCACGAACGTCGGCCTCGGCATGCCGTCCATCGGGACGCCACCCGCCGCACCCGCGGCGACGGGATGCGGACTGTGACCGGCGACCGCGAGTTCGACCAGTTCAAGGGCGACATCGAGGACGTCGAACGCCGCATGGCGCGCGAGATCGACCCCGGCGCCAGGGCGGTGGTCGTCGCGGGACTGGTCTTCGTCCTGCTGCTGACCTTCCTGCTGCCGCACACCGGTGGCGCCAAGGGACTCGACGCACTGATCGGCGGCGACGCGGCCGTTCGCGAGGGCGTGGCGCTGCCGTCCCGCGTGTTCGCCTGGCTGGTGCTGGTGTTCGGCATCGGGTTCTCGATGCTCGCGCTGCTCACCCGGCGCTGGGGGCTGGCCTGGGTGGCAGCCGCCGGGTCGGCCGTCGCCTGCCCGGTGGGCATGCTCGCCATCTGGTCGCGCCAGACCGCCGCGGAGCCCTATCCCGGACCGGGCTGGGGCCTGGTCGTGGCGTGGATCGCGGTGATCCTGTTGACGTTCCACTGGATTCGCGTGGTGTGGTCGCGCACGGCCGTGCAACTCGCGGCCGAGGAGGAGCGTCGACGCCTCGCCGCCGAGCGCGAACGCAAGAGCCTGCTGGACGACACCGACGGCGAACCGCCCGTCGGCTAGCGCTTCTTGCCGAGCGCTGCCACGGCGGCCTCGGCCCATTCGTGCCACTGCGCCGCGCTCGCCCGGGCCTGCTCGGCGTCCTTGGTGCGGCCCGCCGCTTCGGCCTTCTCCGCCTGGTGCTCGAACTGCTCGGCACGCACCCGGAACTGGTCGGCCCTGGCCTGGGCCTCGGGATCGGTTCCGGTGGTGGTGACGGCGTCGCGGATCTTCTTCTCCACGACGCGCAACCGGCGCTCGAGTTCGGCGCCACGTTCCCGGGGCGCCTTGCCGATGGCGTCCCACTTGTCGCCGATCACGCGCAGCGCGGCCCGCGCCGCCTTCTCGTCGGAGGGGTCGATGGCCTCTGCCTGCGCGAGCAGCGCCTCCTTGGCCTTGGCGTTCTCCTCGAACTCCGCGTCGCGCTCGGCATTGACGGCGTTGCGGGCGGAGAAGAACTTGTCCTGGGCCGCCTTGAACCGCTTCCACAGCGCGTCGTCGACGTCCTTGGCCGTGCGTCCGGCCGCCTTCCACTGCACCAGCAGGTCGCGGAACGCCGCGCCCGTCGGGCCCCAGTCGGTCGAGTCGGACAGCGACTCGGCGCGCTCGCAGAGCGCCTCCTTGGCCTGTCGAACGCCGGCCCGCTCGCGATCGAGGTCGGCGAAGTGGGAACCCCGCCGCCGGTTGAACGTCTCGCGCGCGCTCGAGTAGCGCTTCCACAGGGCGTCGTCGGTCTTGCGGTCCAGGCCGGTGATCGTGCGCCACTCGTCGAGGATCTCGCGCAGCCGGTCGCCGGAGGCCTTCCACTGCGTCGAGGTCGCGGCGATCTCCTCGGCCTCGACGGCCAGCGCCTCCTTGCGGGCGGTCTGCGCGGCGCGGTGCTCGTCGCGACGCTGGCGCTCCTCGGTGGCGTGGGTGTCTGCCTTCTCCAGGATCGTCGCCAGCCGCGCGGCGATCGAGTCCACGTCGCCAAGCACCGAGGCGGTGGGCAGCGTCTCGGCCAGGGTGCTCGCCGCCGCCTTGATCTTGCGGGCGTCGCCCGTGCCGGACTCGAGCCTGCGCTCCATCAGCACGACCTCGGTGTGCAGGTCGTCGAACCTGCGCCCGAAGTGCGCGTAAGCCGCCTCGGTGTCACCCGCCTGCCACGACCCGATCTGCCGTTCGCCCGAGCCGGTGATGAGCCACACGGTGCCGTCGGGATCGACGCGGCCGAACCGGTGCGGGTCGGCGGTCGAGGGCACGGAGGGAGCCACCGGCGCGGTCGGCGCGACGGGTCCCGGCCGGGGAACGGGCCGTGGCCCGGGCCTGGGAGCTGGCTTGGGGGGGTTGCCTGACTCGCTGGTCGTCATGTCCGTCATCTCCGTGCACTCTGCGTGGATCCCACGCTCCTGCCGCGCGACGCGGCGCCGTATGTCTCGCCCGCTATTCAAACAGGTCGCCGTGCGGTCTGCGCACGCCTTGGCCTCAGCAGTTGCCTAGGCTCGATTCCCGCAGGACCTGTGCGGCCGGCCCGAACGGGTCGACGGAGCTCGAGGAGACGGTGTGGACGAGGCTGACATCGCGGCGTTGCTCGCGCTGGGTGCGGCGTTCTTCATCGCGGTGGGCGACGTCATCCATCAGCGTTCCGCACACGACGTGACAGACGAGCCGGTGGGGCACCTCGAGCTGTTCCTCCGGCTGCTGCGCGACCGGCAGTGGTGGTTGGGCAGCGGTGTCTCGGCTGCCGGATTCGCCTGTCAGGCAGCGGCTCTCGGCTTCGGGTCAGTGCTCTTGGTGCAGGCCATCATGGTCACGTCGCTGCTGTTCGCCCTTCCCATCAACGCCAGGGTGACCGGCCACCGGGTGACGCGGTTCCAGTGGACGTGGGCGGCACTGCTCGCCGCGTCGGTCGCGGTGATCGTCACGGTCGGCAACCCGACCGAGGGACAGTCGCGCGCGTCGCTGGAGACGTGGTCACTGGTGATCGCCGTGCTGGTGCCGGCGATCGTGATCTGCGTGGTCGCCGCGCGATTCCTGTCCGGCCGCCCAGCAGGCGCCGTGCTGCTGGCGCTGGTGTCGGGATCGCTGTGGGGCGTGTTCGCCGTGTTGACCAAGGGCGTGGTCGACCGACTCGACGACGGATTGTGGGAAGTGCTCAAGACCCCTGAGCTGTACGCCTGGGCGGTAGTGGCGGTGCTGGGCACGGCGTGGCAGCAGTCGTCGTTCCGCGCCGGGGCGCTCACGGCGTCGCTACCCACGATGACGGTCGCCGAGCCGGTGGTGGGCTCGGTGCTCGGAGTCGTCATCCTCGGGGAGGCGCTGCGACCCGGCGAGGCAGGCTGGTTCACCCTCGTCGCGGCCTTCGCCGTCATGGTCGTGGCCACCGCGGCGCTGGCCCGCGGCGAGGCCGCCAACGCCCAGGGTCTCGACGAGTCCACCCGGCCGGGCGCCGGTGGGCAGGAGCGAAGCGACCCGGGGAGACGTGGCTAGCGTGGACGCGTGCTGAGCGCCATCGCCGTCATCCCGTCCGCCCCCGTGATGGTGACCGAACTCGCGACCGGCGCCGCCGAGGAACTGACCGACCTGCGGACCGCGGCACTGGACGCCGCCGCCGCGCTGCCCGACCGCTGGGTGGTCATCGGCGCCGCACGCGATGCCGACGCGATCGGGCCGGAGTCGGTCGGCACGTTCGCCGGCTACGGCGTCGACGTCCGCGTCGCGCTCGCACCGGGGGCCGACTCGGCGCCGGGCGCGCTGCCGCTGTGCGCGCTGATCGCCGGCTGGGTGCGTGGACGCGCAAACCCGGCCGCCACGGTCGAGGTGCGGGCGTTCGCCGACGATCTCGAGCCCGACGCCGCCACGGCCGCGGGGCGAGCGCTGCGCGCCGAGATCGACGCGATGGCCGGGGACGTCGGGGTGCTCGTCGTCGCCGACGGGGCGAACACCCTGACCTCCACCGCACCGGGCGGTTACGACCCTGCGTCGCTGCCCGGGCAGGAGGAACTCGACGACGCGCTGGCGGCCGGCGACGTGGCCGCCCTCGCGCGGGTCGGCCGGGTGGCCCACCGGGTACTGGCGGGTCTGGCGGGGCCCGGGCCCGTGGCGGCGGAGGAGCGCTACCGCGGGGCGCCGTACGGGGTGGGGTACTTCGTAGGGACGTGGGCACCGGCGGGCAGGAGCGAAGCGACCGGGGGAAAGACACCGGCGGGCAGCAGCGAAGCGGGCGGTGAAGAGGCACCAGCCCAATGACGCGCCGCCCCATCGCGATCGTCGGCCCCACCGGCACGGGCAAGTCCGCGCTGGCGCTGGCGGTCGCCGAACGCATCGGCGGCGAGATCGTCAACGCCGATGCCATGCAGCTCTACCGCGGCATGGACGTCGGAACGGCGAAGCTCACCGTCGAGGAGCGCCGCGGCATCCCGCACCACCAGCTCGACGTCCTCGACGTCACGCAGACCGCCACCGTCGCGCGGTACCAGGAGGCCGCTGCATCCGACGTCGAGGACGTCGCCGCCCGCGGGGCGGTCCCGATCCTGGTCGGCGGGTCCATGCTCTACGTGCAGTCACTGCTCGACCAGTGGTCGTTCCCGGCCACCGACCCTCGGGTACGGGCAAGGTGGGAGAGCCGGCTGGCCGAGGTCGGGGTGGCTGCGCTGCACGCCGAACTGGCCCGCGTCGACGCCGACGCCGCGGCGTCGATCCTGCCCACGGACGGCCGCCGCGTCGTCCGGGCGCTCGAGGTGGTCGAGCTGACTGGCCAACCATTCGCGGCCAGCGCCCCGGTGATCGGGACGCCGCGCTGGGACACGCTGCTCGTCGGCCTCGACTGGGACACCGCGCTGCTCGACGACCGGCTCGCCCAGCGCACCGACCTGATGTTCACGGGTGGGCTCGTCGACGAGGTGGTCGGGCTGTGCGAGCGGGGCCTGCGCGACGGCGTCACCGCGTCGCGGGCCCTCGGCTACGCGCAGGTGCTCGACGCGCTCGCGGCCGGCGGCGGAGACGACGCGCTCGCGGACGCGCGGGAACGCACGTTCATCGGCACGCGGCGCTACGTGCGGCGCCAGCGGTCGTGGTTCCGGCGCGACCACCGGATCCTCTGGCTCGACGGCGGGGCCGACGGAAACGTCGACGCGGTGCTGCGCGCGTGGGACGGTGGCCGGGACGACGGCGCCCCGACGGATATCCTGAGCAGGTGAGGTTCGCCAAGGGGCACGGCACGCAGAACGACTTCGTCGTGCTGCCGGACCTCGACGCCCGCATCGGGTTGACCGCAGGCGCCGTGTCGGCACTGTGCGACCGCCGTCGCGGGCTGGGCGCCGACGGCCTGCTGCGGGTCACCACTGCGGGTGCGGCGCTCGCGGCGGGCGTGTTCGAGCGGATCCCCGAGGGTCTGTCCGACGGTGACTGGTACATGGACTACCGCAACGCCGACGGGTCGATCGCGCAGATGTGCGGCAACGGCGTCCGCGTGTTCGCCCACTACCTGCGGTCCAGCGGCCTGGAGTCCCGCGACGAGTTCGTGGTCGGATCCCTGGCCGGGCCGCGGCCCGTGACGCTGCACGCCGCCGGCCCCGTGTTCGCCGACGTCACCGTCGACATGGGCAAGGCCAACACGACCGGCACCGGCACCGCCGTCGTGGGCGGCCGCACCTTCGGTGGCACCGCCGTCGACGTCGGCAATCCGCACCTCGCGTGTGTCGTCGCTAATCTCACCGTGGCCGATCTGGCCACGCTCGACGTCGCCGCGCCCGTCGACTTCGACGCCGATCGGTTCCCCGAGGGTGTCAACGTGGAAGTGCTGACCGCACCGGCGGGTGGTGCGCTGTCGATGCGGGTACACGAACGGGGTGTCGGAGAGACCCGGTCGTGTGGCACCGGGACCGTCGCTGCCGCCGTCGCCGCCCTCGAGCATCGCGGCGATCGGACGGGAACACTGCTGGTCCGCATCCCCGGAGGCGAAGTCACCGTGACCGTCACCGACGCCACCAGCTATCTGCGCGGACCGTCCGAACTCGTCGCCGCCGGCGACTTGGCCGAGGAATGGTGGCGCGCCCATCAGCGTTAATCGAGGTGTATGAGAAGTGATCTCCATGCGACGCTTGAGTCGCCCATGACGTATCCCGACATCAACTCCCAAGATCCGAGCCTCGGCGAACTCGCGCTGTCAGACCGCACGGCGCTGCGCCGCGTCGCAGGACTGTCGACAGAACTTGCCGACGTCTCCGAGGTCGAATACCGCCAGCTGCGCCTCGAACGAGTCGTCCTGGTCGGCGTGTGGACCGACGGCACCGCCGCCGAAGCCGAGGCGAGCCTGGCCGAGCTGGCCGCGCTGGCCGAGACCGCAGGCTCCGAAGTGCTCGAGGGCCTGATCCAGCGCCGCGACAAGCCCGACACGTCGACCTACATCGGCTCCGGCAAGGCGGCCGAACTGCACGAGGTGGTCGAGGCCACCGGTGCCGACACCGTCATCTGCGACGGCGAACTCAGCCCTGCGCAACTCACCGCGCTCGAGAAGATCGTCAAGGTCAAGGTGGTGGACCGCACCGCGCTGATCCTCGACATCTTCGCCCAGCACGCCACCAGCCGGGAAGGCAAGGCGCAGGTCGCCCTCGCCCAGATGGAGTACATGCTGCCGAGGCTGCGTGGCTGGGGCGAGTCGATGTCCCGTCAGGCCGGTGGCCGCGCGGGTGGCGCAGGCGGTGGCGTCGGCACCCGTGGTCCCGGTGAGACCAAGATCGAGACCGACCGCCGACGCATCCGCGAGCGGATGAGCAAGCTGCGCCGCGAGATCAAGGACATGAAGAAGATCCGCGACACCCAGCGCGGTGGGCGCCGTCGCAGCGAGATCCCGTCGGTCGCGATCGTCGGCTACACCAACGCCGGCAAGTCGAGCCTGCTCAACGCGTTCACCGGCGCGGGTGTGCTGGTCGAGAATGCGCTGTTCGCCACGCTTGAACCCACTACGCGCCGTGGACATTTCGACGACGGACGCCCGTTCGTGCTGACCGACACCGTCGGCTTCGTCAGGCACCTGCCGACCCAGCTGGTGGAGGCGTTCCGGTCGACGCTCGAAGAAGTGATGGGTGCCGACCTACTGGTGCACGTCGTCGACGGCTCCGATGCCAACCCGCTCGCGCAGATCAATGCCGTCCGCCAGGTCGTCAACGAGGTGGTCGCCGAATACGACATCGCCGCACCGCCGGAGTTGATCGTGGTCAACAAGACCGACGCCGCCTCGGGTCTGACGCTGGCGCATCTGCGCCGCGCACTGCCGGACGCGATGTTCGTCTCGGCGCGCACCGGCGACGGCATCGACCGACTCCGGCAGCGGATGAGCGAGATGGTCGTCCCCACCGAGAAGACGGTGGACGTGACCATTCCCTACGACCGCGGCGACCTGGTCGCCCGGGTTCACGCCGACGGGATGATCGACGCGACCGAGCACACCGACAACGGCACGCGCATCAAGGCGCGGGTGTCCGCCACGCTGGCGGCGAGCCTCGCGGACTACGCGACGTTCTGACCGCCGCTAGCGGTGGACGATCACCGGCGGTTCGTGTGCGCGCACGGGCGGCAGTGCGCCGGTGAACTTCTCGATCTCGACGAGCACGTGGGCGCCCGTGCAGCCCTGCGCCAGCGACGAGGTGCCGACGTCGGCGGTGAGGACGTTCGGGTTGCCGTGCACGCACATGGCGTCCACGTCGCCGGCGTCGGCCGGGTCGTACCAGGCGCCCGTCGGCAGCTGCACCACGTCGGGCCGCAGGCGGTCGTCCAGCACGGCGCCGGCCAGGCACGCACCGCGGTCGTTGAACACGCGCACGACGTCGCCGTCGACGATCCCGCGCCGCTCCGCCGCCCGCGGGTGGATCCGAATTGGTTCGCGCCCATGCACTTTCGACGCCTGACTGGTCGCGCCGCCGTCGAGCTGCCCGTGCAGCCGCGACGACGGCTGATTGGCCAACAGGTGCAGCGGGTGAGCCGCCGCCCGGTCGCCGCCGAGCCACTCGTCGGGTTCGTACCACCGCGGATGGCCCGCGCAATCGTCGTACCCGAAGCCGTCGATGTCGGCCGAGAAGATCTCGATGCGGCCGCTCGGCGTGCCCAGCCGATGGGTCACCGGGTCGGCGCGGAACTCGCCGAGCAGGCTCAGACCGTCCTCGGTGGGCAGGCGTAGCGAGCCCGCGCTCCAGAACTCCTCGAACGTCGGGACGTCGAAGTCCAGTTCGGCCGACCACTTCTCGTAGAGGTGCGCCAGCCACTGCCGTGCGGTGCGACCCTCGGTGAACTGCTCGCCGAAGCCGAGCCGATGCGCCAGAGCCGAGAACGTCGCGTAGTCGTCGCGGGCGTCGGCGTACGGCTCGGTCAGCGCGGGCATGGCGACGAACATCGGGTCGTTGCGGGAGCCCGAGAAGTCCTCGCGCTCATAGGCCGTCGTCGACGGCACCACGACGTCGGCGTGCTTGGCCATCGCCGTCCAGTAGGGCTCGTGCACCACGATGGTGTCGGGCCGGCCCAGCGCCCGGCGCAACCGCGGGATGTCCTGGTGGTGGTGGAACGGATTGCCGCCCGCCCAGTACACCAGTCGAATGTCGGGATAGGTCAGGCGCAGCCCGTTGAAGTCGAACGGCTCGCCGGGATGCAACAGCATGTCGCTGACCGCCGCGACCGGGATGAACGACCGCACGGGGTTGAGTCCCTGCGGCAGCGCGGGGAGCCGGCACCGCAGCGGCGGCAGACCCGGCTCGTTCATGGATCCGTACCCGTGCCCGAAGCCGCCTCCGGGAACACCGATCTGGCCGAGCATCGCCGCGAGCGTCAGGCCCATCCAGGGCGCCTGCTCGCCGTGGCGCACCCGCTGCAGTGACCAGCTGACGGTGACGAGCGTCCGGCTCGACGCCATCCGGCGGGCCAACTCGGTGAGCCGGTCGGCGGGCAGGCCGCAGATCGGTTCGGCCCACCCCGGCGATTTCGGCACCCCGTCGTCGAGGCCTAGCAGGTAGCGCTCGAACCGGTCGTAGCCCGTGCAGTAGCGGTCGAGGAACGTCCGGTCGGCGAGTGACTCGGTGGCCAGCACGTAGGCCAGCGCCAACATGATCGCCACGTCGGTGCCCGGCACCGGCGCCAGCCACTCGCACTCGCCGTCGACGTCGTCGCGCAGCGGGGAGAACGACACGATCCGCCCGCCGCGGTCGCGTAGGCGCCGCAGCGCGTCGCGCGCCGGATGAGCCGTCGTACCGCCGTGATTGATCGCGGTGTTCTTCATCGCGACGCCGCCGAAGCAGACCATCAGGTCGGTGTGCGCGGCGATGACGTTCCAGTCCGTCGAGCGCTTGAACAGGTCGTCGTGCGTTCCGACCACCCGGGGCATGATGACGCCGGTCGCGCCCAGGCTGTAGGAGTGCCGGGAGAACGTGTAGCCACCCAGCATCTTCAGGAAGCGGTGCACCTGGCTCTGTGCGTGGTGGAAGCGTCCCGCGCTGGCCCAGCCGTAGGAGCCGCCGTAGATGGCCTCGTTGCCGTGCGAGTCGACGACCCGGCGCAACTCGTCGGCCAGGAGTTGGGTCAGCTCGTCCCACGACACCGCGACGAACTGGTCGGCGCCGCGCACCTCGGTGGGACCGGGGCCGTGCTCTAGCCAACCGCGGCGCACAGCCGGGCCCGTGATCCGCGAGCGGTGCTTGATGGAGCCGGGCAGATTGCCGAGCAGGGGAGACGGGTCGGCGTCGCCCTCGGCGGGTGACACCGATGCGAGGTCGCCGTCGCGGACGTCGGCGGTGAAGGCGCCCCAGTGGGTGAGGCTGGCGGGGCGGGGCATTCTGACGATTCTAGGGTCGGCACACCGTTGCCGCCGGTCCCAACCATCCGGTTGGCTGGTATATGGTCGAAGGCAATCCCATCCGCCAATCCGGAGGTCCGCCATGGCCCAGGCCGTCAAGTTCGATCGCACGCTGTTCGAGGCCGAGCACGACATGTTCCGCGAGTCCTACCGCTCGTTCCTGGAGCGCCACGTCGCGCCGTTCCACGACGAGTGGGAGAAGAACAAGATCGTCGACCGCGGCGTCTGGCTCGAGGCAGGCAAGCAGGGCTTCCTCGGCATGGCGGTGCCCGAGGAGTACGGCGGCGGCGGCAACCCCGACTTCCGCTACAACGTCATCGTCACCGAGGAGACCAGCGCAGGCCGCTACAGCGGTCTCGGCTTCTCGCTGCAGAACGACGTCATCGCGCCCTATTTCCTGCGCCTGGCGACCGAGGAGCAGAAGCAGCGCTGGCTGCCCGGGTTCTGCTCGGGTGAACTGATCACCGCCATCGCCATGACCGAACCGGGCACCGGCAGCGACCTGCAGGGCATCAAGTCCCGCGCCGTCAAGCAGGAGGACGGCAGCTGGGTGCTCAACGGGTCGAAGACGTTCATCACCAACGGCGTTCACGCCGACCTGGTGATCGTGGTGGCGTGCACCGACCCCGAGAAGGGCGCACTCGGCTTCTCGCTGCTGGTCGTCGAGCGCGGCATGGAGGGCTTCGAGCGCGGCCGCCACCTCGACAAGATCGGTCTGGACGCCCAGGACACCGCCGAACTGTCCTTCACCGACGTGCGGGTCCCCGCGGAGAACCTGCTGGGCGAAGAGGGCTCGGGCTTCGTCTACCTGATGCAGAACCTGCCGCAGGAGCGCATCAGCATCGCCGTGATGGCGGCCGCAGGCATGGAGGCCGTGCTCGAACAGACCCTGCAGTACACCAAGGAGCGCAAGGCGTTCGGCAAGCCGATCGGCAGCTTCCAGAACAGCCGGTTCGCGCTGGCCGAGATGGCCACCGAGGCCACCATGGTCCGGATCATGGTCGACGAGTTCCTCCGCCTGCACCTGGACGAGAAGCTCTCGGTCGAGCAGGCAGCCATGGCGAAGTGGTACGCCACCGAGACCCAGGTGCGACTCAACGACCGCTGTCTGCAGCTGCACGGCGGCTACGGCTACATGCGCGAGTACCCCGTGGCCAGGGCGTTCCTCGACGCCCGGATCCAGACCATCTACGGCGGAACCACCGAGATCATGAAGGAGATCATCGGCCGCAGCATGGGCGTCTGAGGCACCCCGGCGGGCCCGCGCGCTGGACGTCGATTGGGTACCGGTCGCGCGACACTTGCCCGCAGACGCTTGGATATCCCTCAAGATGGACGTCGTCTGACGCAGAGTTGACGGACGCGATACTTCGAGGGAACCCCCGAGCGGGTCGCGGGGAGGACGGATGACTGTGCTGCACACCCTGCTCGGCAGGCTCATCGGGCGCGCCGGCGTCGCGCTTGTGATGGCGATTGCCGTCATTGCGTTCGCCCCGGCGATCCCGATCGCATCGGCTTCACCCGAGGGCGATGCCGACGTGGCGATGACGCAGGCGTGGGAGGCAGGCGGCGGTCCGACCGGCGCACTGGGTCCCAAGGACGGCGGCGTGTACGCCGTCGGCGCGGGATTCGGCCAGAACTTCGCCAGCGGCAGGATCTACTTCACCCCCGAGACCGGCGCGCGGATCATGCAGGGCGCGATCCTCGAGAAGTACCTGTCGCTCGGCGGCCCCGGCGACGGCGACCTCGGCTTCCCGAACATCGACGAAGGCGCGGGGCGCGCGCCGAACAGCCGCAATACGACGTTCAGCGCGGCGGACAACCCGGTGATCTTCTGGACGCCCGACACCGGAGCCCACGTGGTGCGCGGGGCGATCAACGCGGCGTGGGACCGGCTCGGTGGGTCGGCGGGCACCCTCGGCGTCCCGACCGAGGACGAGGTCTACCGCGGAAACGTGGTGTCGCAGACGTTCACCGGTGGCCAGATCTCCTGGGACCGCAGCACCAAGACGTTCACCACCACCCCACCCGAACTGGCCGCACAGCTCGAGGGCCTCGAGATCCCGGGCAACGCGAACACCGAGATCGACGCCGCCCGACGCGCCGCAGGGGGTCCGCTCGGACCGCTGGGTGCGGCCGAGGGGCCGCCCGAGCCCGTGGGCGACGACGGTCTCCAGCAGACCTTCGCCGGGGGCAAGATCTTCTACAGCCCCGCCACCGGGGCGACCGTCATCACCGGCCAGCTGCTCGAGAAGTACGAGAGCGTCGGCGGCCCCGAGAGCGACCTGGGCTTCCCGAAGGCCAACGAGGCCGACGGCGGCCTGGCACCGGCGAGCAGGACCGCCTCCTTCACCGCGGAGGACAACCCGGTCATCTTCTGGACCCCCGACTTCGGCGCCGTGATCGTGCGCGGTGCGATGAACGCGGCCTGGGCGAAGCTCGGTGGCGCCACCGGCGAACTGGGCGCTCCCACCGCCGACCAGACCGAGGACGGCGACGTCGTCACCCAGAAGTTCGCCAACGGCGCGATCTCCTGGAACCGGTCCACCGGCGAGTTCACCACCGAACCGGCGAACCTGGCGGCGGGACTGGCAGGGCTCGAGGTGCCCGGCCAGGGAGCGCCGCAGGCGCCCCAGGCCGCCGACTCCGACGCCGAGGGCGCACAGCCGTGGTACCAGAAGTACTGGTGGGCACTGGCCGTCATCCCCGTGCTGCTGCTCATCGCCGCGATCGTGGCGGCCGTGGTGCGGCGCCGCACCGACGACCGCGAACCGCTGAACCACTTCGACGAATACGACGACTTCGACGACGACCAGGACTTCGAGTCCGGTCCGATGCCCGCCGCCGACGACCGACCCGCCGTCGGCCAGCCGCCGAACGTTCCGCTGAGCGCGTGGGCGATGACGGTCGACGACGACCAGCCGTCGGGTCCCGGCAGCGTGCCGGGGAGCGAGGCGTTCCCGGCCAACTTCGCCGAGGATCAGGACGCCATCGACACCGCGCCGACGCGCGTGGTGACTGCCGAGGACGTGGCCCGGGCCGATGACACGGGCGAAAACGCTCCGACACCGGATGACACGACCCCGGATGACGAGACGCCGGATGACGAGACTCCTGACGTCACGACACCGGACGACATCACGCCGAGTGACACGTTCGACGATGCGTCGGTTGACGATGCAGGCAGCGAGAGGACGTCGGCGTTCACGGGCATCGACCCCTTCGCCTCCGCTTCGGAGTACCGGCACTCGTCGTTCGACGAGCCCGACACCACGGCGCTCGCGGCGGAGCCGGCCAGCGGACCGCCCAGTGGTCGGCACGCCGCGCTCTCGATGGAGGAGACTGCGCCGTCGCAGACGTCGATGCGCCTGGCCCTCGACAGTCCGTTCGATGCGCCCGACGGCTATCCGATCAAGGCCGACACCAAGACCGGCCTGTACTGGCTGCCCGGCAGCGGGGAGTACGACCGGGTACGCGCCGAGATCTGGTTCGCCAGCGAGGAATTCGCGCTCACCAACGGATTCACCCGAGGCTGACCCACGCGGTCGTCAGATCTTGCGGATGACCGTGACGACCTTGCCCAGAACCTGGGCGTCGTTGCCGGGAATCGGATCGAACGCCGGGTTGTGCGGCATCAGCCACACCTGACCGCGGGTCCGCTTGAAGGTCTTCACCGTCGCCTCGCCGTCGATCATGGCCGCGACGATGTCGCCATTGTCGGCGACGTTCTGTTGGCGGACGACGACCCAGTCCCCGTCGCAGATCGCGGCGTCGACCATCGACTCGCCGACGACCTTGAGCAGGAACAGCGAGCCCTCGCCGACCAGCTCACGCGGCAGCGGGAAGACGTCCTCCACGGCCTGTTCGGCGAGAATCGGTCCGCCCGCGGCGATTCGGCCGAGCACCGGCACGTAGGTGGGCTCGGGCAGTGAGTCCGAACCTGCGACGTCGGTGGCGACGATCGGAGTGACGTTGTCCTCGGAGCCACGCACGTCGACGGCACGCGGACGGTTCGGGTCGCGGCGCAGGTAGCCCTTGCGCTCCAGCGTGCGCAGCTGGTGTGCGACCGACGACGTCGACGTCAGGCCGACGGCGTCGCCGATCTCGCGGATGCTCGGGGGATAACCGCGCGTGGTCACCGAGTTTCGGATCATGTCGAGGATGGTGCGCTGTCGCTCGGTCAAGGCGGCGTCCACACCCGTTGGGCGACGTGCCTCGCTGCCGTCTTGCGTGTCGCTGCTGTCACTCATGGCGCCGAATCTAGTCCGGTCCGGAGCGTTTTTCAAACATGTGTTCGACGCGTGTCGCGCTCGGGTTCGCGGCGGAGGGCAAGAGAGGAGCGACCGGAGATTGACTCGAACGGACTTGTCGGTGCCCGCCGATATCGTTTGCAACAGTTCGATCACATGTTCTAGTCATCGAACACTTGAGCGATTATGGTTCGAACACAGTAGCGAACGACCGGCACTGCACGACAGGACGAAAGGCGCCAGAGATGACCATCATCACGCGGGAGTACCCCACCGAAATCGTCGCCCGCCCCATGCGGCCGCGCCCCGACGTGCGGCGCGGTCCGCAGCGCCGCAGGCCGGCCAACGAGCCGCTGCGGTACCGCGGCACCGGCGTGCTGATGTCGCGAGCGTCCAACCGCCGCAAGCCGATCACGCCCGCCACCACGGTGCTGCTGGCGCTGGTGGCGGCCGCGATCACGGTGTGGCTCGGCCTGGTCGCGCAGTTCGGCGCGCCGTCGGAGGCCCCCGCGCCGGGTCAGCTGGCGGTCGTCCAGGTGCAGACGGGGGAGTCGCTGCAGCAGCTCGCGCAGCGCGTGGCACCCGATGCGCCCGTCGCGGCGGTCGTCGACCAGATCCGCGAACTCAACGAACTCTCCTCCGCCGGCGTCGACGCCGGACAGACGCTGATCGCACCCGTCGCCTGATCCGCGCCATGCGCCGTGATTTCCGCTGCCGTCAATCGGTACGCTCGTATGTGGCCGGGGCGCCCGGACTCGACATACGCGGCGAAGGAGCGGTTGTGCACTGTCCCTTCTGTCGTCATCCCGACTCCCGTGTCGTCGACTCGCGCGAGGCCGACGAGGGCCAGGCGATCCGCAGGCGCCGGTCGTGCCCCGAGTGCGGCAAGAGGTTCACCACGGTCGAGACCGCGGTGCTGGCGGTGGTCAAGCGCAGCGGCGTCACCGAACCGTTCAGCCGCGAGAAGGTCATCAAGGGCGTGCGGCGTGCCTGCCAGGGCCGCGACGTCGACGACGACGCGCTGAACGTCCTCGCGCAGAAGGTGGAGGACGCCGTGCGCTCCACCGGATCGCCCGAAGTCCCCAGCAACGAGGTCGGCCTCGCGATCCTGGGCCCGCTGCGCGACCTCGACGAGGTCGCCTACCTGCGCTTCGCCTCCGTCTACCGCTCGTTCTCCTCCGCCGAGGACTTCGAACGCGAGATCGAGGCCCTACGGGCCCACCGTCAGGTCGCCTCGCCGAGCTGACCCGCTCGGCTCGCCGCTAGTCGATCTGCCTGACGCCGTCGTCGACCACCCGGCCGGCCACCTTCACCCAGCCCTCGGGATCCCACCACGTACGGATCTGCGACCCCTCGCCCTGGGTGATGAGCAGATCGCGGCTCAGGTGATCGGTGATGCGCACCGCGGCGGCTCCGGTGGCTTCGTCCTCCGGGATGCCGAGATGGCTGGCGAACATCCGGGACCGGATGGTTCCCGCCTCCCGGTCGATCCAGGCCCACAGGTAGTGCTCGACGTCCTCGGTGTAGTCGTCGGGGTCGGCGGTGAGTACTTCGTCGACCGAGGCCATGTCGTAGATCGAGAAGTCCGGCGCCCAGTCCGAACGGGCCCGGATGATCGCCATCTCGCCGTCGGCTCCGTCGTCGTAGGACACTCCGACGATGCCGGCGGGCACCTGCAACGTACGCACCGGGGTGCCGCGTCGATGGAGCCACCACGCCGCACCCACAGTCGGGTGGCCCGCGAACGGCAATTCCGTTGCGGGAGTGAAGATGTGCGCCCGCGCCGTCGCCGCTCCCGCGGCGGGCAGGTCGATGAAGATCGTCTCGCTGTATCCGAGTTCGGTCGCGATGCGCTGCCGTTCGGACGGCGGCGCAGCCGCGGCGTCCACCACGCCCAGTGGGTTGCCGTAGTTGCCCTCGGAGTCGGTGAACACACGCAGCACTGTCACGTCGATCGCCATGCTCCGATGCTACGACGTTTCGAAGCGCCTCAGGTGGCGCTGCGCTCGTCGGCTCCCATCGCGTCGAGTACCGCGACACGGGTGCCCACCGAGCCGGTGATGGTCTGCTCGCTGATGCCCGCGCGCAGCAGGTTGCGCAGCAGATCCTGGTCGTAGACCGCGGGTTCGGTGGAGTCGATGAACTTCTCGACGACCTCCACGAACCGGTCGGGGTCGTCGTGGAAGGGGAAGTGGCCCGATCCGTCGAACACCTCGAGTCGGGAACCCGGCATCGCCGAGTGGGCCATCCTGGCGTGGCCGACGGGGATCACCGAATCGTGCGAGCCCCAGATGAGTTGCACGGGAACGGATTCGGTCAGGTAACAGCGGTCCAGCATCGTGACCACCTGGCCGCGCCAGTCCACCACGGCACGCAGCGTGCGAGCGAACGCGGAGGACGCGGTCGGCTCGGGCAGGTCGGCCAGGATGCGGAGCATGTCGGGGATGTCGCGGCCCGCCGCTGTCTTGCCGAGCAGCGCGCCGCCCACGCGGCCCACCGCCTGCAGCGCAGGCAGCACCAGCGGTAGCCGCAGCAGGGCCAGCGCTTCGGTGCCCATCGGCATGGCGGCGATGCGCAACGCCACGTTGACGTCCTTGGTGACGCCTCCCGCACCGACGAGGATCAGGCGGTCGACCAACTGGGGGAACTGATAGGCGAACTGCATCGCGACGCCACCGCCCAGCGAATGCCCCACCACGGTCACCCGCTCGACGTCGAGAACGCTGAGCAGGTCGCGCATCCCGTTGGCGTACGCCGCCACCGAGTAGTCCGCCCGTGGCTTGTCGGACTTGCCGTGGCCGAGCAGATCGGGGGCGATCACCGTGAACCGCTGCGCGAGCGCGGACTGCACCGTGCTCCACGTCGTCGAGTTGTCGCCGATGCCGTGGATCAGCAGGATCGCCGGACCGGACCCCGCCACGCGAAACGCGCGGCGATACCCGTGGATGGTCCGGTAGTGCAGTGTCGGGGTGACCTCGCGCACCGGTCGTAGATGAGGCGTGCGGTCGGTCATGTCAACTCCTGTCAGGGCGTTGCGGTGCCGCCGTCCCCCTCCGAGGGATCGTCACCAGCCTGCTCGGCCAGGAACTTCTCGAATTCGGCGCCCAGTTCATCGCCGCTCGGTAGGTCTTCGTCCCGGGCGAGCAGCGAACGATTCTCCTGAGCTGCGACGAACGCATCGTACTGGCGCTCCAGCGCGGTCACCACTTGAGCGACTTCGGCGCTGGACTCGACCTGCTCGTTGATCTTGGTGTGCACCTCGGCGGCAGCCTCACCGAGTGCCGCCAGCGGGATCTGCAGCGCAGCGGACCGCGCGACCTCGGCCAGCAGCGCCTCCGCGGCGGGCGGGTAGTCGGTCTGGGCCAGGTAGTGCGGCACGTGCACCGTGAAGCCCATGGCCTCGTGGCCGTGCTGCGCCATCCGGAACTCGAGCAGATTCGACACGCTGCCGGGCACCTGAACCTCACCGACCCAGGGCTCGTGGCCGGCGATCAGCTCCTTGTCGGCGGCATGCGCCGTCATCGTCACCGGACGGGTGTGCGGTACCGCCATGGGAATCGTGCCAAGGCCGATCACCCGGCGGACGCCGAGCCGCTCCGACAGCAGTCGTACCGCGGTGACGAACCGCTCCCACTTGAGGTCCGGCTCGAGACCGGCCAACAGCAGGAACGGCGTTCCGACGCTGTCGTGCAGCGCGTACAGGTTGAGTTCCGGCGTCTCGTACTGGGTGAAGTGGTCGGTCTTGAACGTCATCAGCGGGCGGCGCGACCGGTAGTCGAGCAGATCGTCGATCGCGAACGACGCGACGAGTTCGGTGTCGAGCGCGTTCTTCAGGTGCTCGGCAGCAAGCTTGATCGCGTGTCCGGCATCGGAGAAACCCTCCAGCGCGTGGATCATCACTGGTCCGCGGCCGTCTGCCGCCGACAGCTGGGGTGCCGGGAACTCGAGTTCGTACATCCCGCTCTGGTCTGGCTGATACTGCTGCTCTGGACTGTTCGGATCGTCCGTCATCGTGCTTCGCCTCCTCACCACGCCCATGGGCCGATCGTTCGACTCGCGCCCTCGTCACCCCAGTGTCCCGCACTCGGGCATCGGCGCCACGTCAGCCCCGGTACCCGTTGGCAACGTCGTCGAACCTGGGGGCATTCCGGAGCACTGCCGGGCCGCCGCCGGTCGGGCACCATCGGGGGATGTGGATCCGGTCGCTCGTGATGGTCGCGCTCGCGATGGTCGCGGTCGGCTGCTCCCATCAGGACGCGACGCCACGACTCGCGCAATCCACGCCGCAGACGCCGGACGCGATCAGCGCGGCGCCGGTCGCGCCGGACCGGCGGGTAGGGGCGTTGTTCCTTGGCGGTGAGACGCTGCACACGTGTTCGGGCTCGGTGCTGGACTCGGCGTCCGGCGACCTGATCCTGACCGCCGCGCACTGCGTCGCCGACGGTGTGGACGCGTACTTCGTGCCTGGCTTCTCGGGCGAGGTCCAGCCCAATGACGCCTGGCACGTCGACGAGGTCTTCCTCGACCCGCGTTGGCTGGCGGTTCAGGATCCGTTGGCGGACTTCGCAATCGCGCGCGTGAGCCGGGATGGCGGCGGGTCAGTTCGGGACGCTGCGGGCGGCGGCTTCGCGCTGGGCCGGGTCCCGGCGGTGGGCGCTGACGTCGCGGTCACCGGCTACCCCATGGGCGTCGGCGGCGGACCGATCGGCTGCCGTACGACGATCGCCGCCCACGAGGAGTCCTTCCCGTCGCTGCGGTGCGCCGGCCTGGTCGACGGGACGAGCGGGTCGCCGTGGGTGTCGGGTTCCACCGTCGCGGGCATCACCGGGGGACTGGACGGCGGGGGCTGCCACGACGACGTGTCCTACTCACCGCCGTTCGACGATGCGGTGGCCGGGTTGCTCGCCCGCGCACAGGCCGGAGGCGAAGCCGACAGGGCGCCGGACGCGTTCGGTGACGACTGCTAGCGGCGGAATTGGCTGAGCGCGCGCAGCTTGTTCATGACGTCGAGCGCCGCGACCTTGTAGGCCTCGGAGAACGTGGGGTAGTTGAACACTGCGTCGACGAGGTACTCGATGGTGCCGCCGCAACCCATGACCGCCTGGCCGATGTGCACCATCTCGGTGGCGTTGGTGCCGAAGATGTGGACGCCGAGCAGACGGAGGTCGTCGGTGGAGACCAGCAGCTTGAGCATGCCGTACGAGTCGCCGGCGATCTGCCCGCGCGCGAGTTCGCGGTAGCGGGACACGCCCACCTCGTAGGGCACCGACTCCTTGGTGAGGTCGACCTCGGTGGCGCCGACGTAGGACACCTCGGGGATCGAGTAGATGCCGATGGGTTGCAGCTCGGTCATGCCCTTGCAGGGCTCGCCGAACGCGTGGTATGCCGCAAGCCTGCCCTGGTCCATCGACGTGGCGGCCAGTGCGGGGAACCCGATGACGTCGCCGACGGCGTAGATGTGGTCGACCTTCGTCTGGTAGTCGTCGTCGACGAAGATCCGGCCGCGTGCGTCGGCCTCGAGCCCTGCCGCGGGGAGGTCGAGGTGATCGGTCTGACCCTGCCGCCCGGCGGAGTACATCACGGTGTCGGCCGGGATCTGCTTGCCGCTTGCCAACGTCGTGACGGTGCCGCCCGTGCCGACGTCGACGGCGGTGACCTCCTCGCCGAAGCGGAACGTGACCGCGAGGTCGCGCAGGTGGAACCGCAGCGCCTCGACGATCTCCGGGTCGCAGAAGTCGAGCATCGTGGCGCGCTTCTCGACCACGGTCACCTTGGTGCCGAGTGCGGCGAACATCGACGCGTACTCGATGCCAATCACGCCGGCGCCGACCACGACCATCGACGTCGGGATGGTCTTGAGGTCCAGGATCCCGTCGCTGTCGAGCACGCGTTCGGTGTCGAAGTCCACGCCCGCAGGACGGAGCGGCTTCGTGCCGGTGGCGATCACGATGTTGCGGCCCGCCAACGTGATTCGCTCGGCGCGCGACGGATCCTCCACCACGACGGAGTGCTCGTCGATGAAGCGGGCATGACCCTCGTAGAGGTCGATGCGGTTGCGCATCAGTTGTGACCTGACGACGTCGATCTCCTTGCCGATCACGTGCTGGGTGCGTGCCAGCAGGTCGGCGGGGGTGATCTTCTCCTTGACCCGGTAGCTCGCCCCGTACAGCTCCCGTTGACTCATCCCCGTGAGATAGACGACGGCCTCGCGCAGGGTCTTCGACGGAATGGTGCCGGTGTTGACGCAGACCCCGCCGAGCATGCGACCGCGTTCGATGATGGCGACCGACTTGCCGAGCTTGGCCGCGGCGATGGCGGCCTTCTGTCCGCCCGGGCCGGACCCGATGACGACGAGGTCGTATTCCTGCGTGGAACCCATGGCAGTAGTCCTACGCGGCCCGGGTCCCAGGAAGATGCCATGGACGTCAACAACGCGTGAACATCGCGCCCGGGCTGGGCTCCGCACGTGCCCTCGGGAGTCCGCGTCGGTGCCGCCTGCGGCGGCTCGAATGCCGAGACCCGGTGCGGCGCAGCTCGTTAGCAAACATAACAAAGGACCGACTTCCTGGGAAGCGTCGGAATTTCTCTGCACGAAGTTGGTTGGATCGTCAATTTTCGTGGGTACCCCGGCCACACAGCAAACGAGCCCGGCGGCCGTCGGGACCCGAACGGATTGGAGCTGGCCATGAGCGCCGACGGACTGACCACCGAAGAACTCCTCGCCGAGAGCGCCATCGCGCTGCCGGACAAGGAAGTCGTCTCGATCCTCGACCTGAACGCCGACGTCGACGTCGCGATCGACGCGGCATCGCCCATCGACCTGGCCGCCGCGGCCAACCTCAACGTCGCCGCGCCGCTCGACGCGGCCGCCAGCGCCAACGTGCTGTCGTCGGGCTCGGGTGCCCAGGCGACGGTCGACCAGGGCGTCATGCTGGACCAGACGCTCGACGCCGACGCCTTCGCGACCTCCAACCAGGTCAGCGGCATCGATCAGGGCGGCATGGACACTGACGACGACGAAACCGGAACGGTCACCGATCCGACCACCGGCGGCGTCACCGACGGCACCGACACGGGCGGCGAGGTCACCGCGCCTGCCGTCGACACCAGCACCGGCGGGCTTCTCGACGGCAACCTGCTCAACGTCAACGTGAACGTCGACCTCGACACCGACCTCGCGGCCCCGATCAGTGGTGCCGTCGCCGCCAACGCCAACGTCGCCGCGCCGATCAACGCCGGTGTCGCGGCCAACATCGGGTCCATCGACTCCGATGCCATCGCCGATGCGCAGCAGGACGCGATCATCACCCAGAGCATCACCGGTGAGGCCAACGCGACGGCCAACCAGGACTCGACCATCTCGCAGGGCGACGGAGACTCGACCGGCGCCACGGGCAGCACGGCGGGTGACTCCGGCAGCACGGCGGGCAGCACCGGCGATGCCGGCTCGAGTAGCAGCTCGGGGGACTCGGGCGCCTGACGGCTGACCGACGAGCTGCGACCGCACCAGGAGAGTTCAGATGACGGTGTCCACGCATGGATCGGAATCGGTCGACGCCGGTCCGAGGCGCGCCGACGGAGTCGAGCTGATCGGCGAGATGGCGGGGTCCGGCTACCGGATTCCGCCGTCGCTGGCCCGTCGCGCGGACGGGCAGACGGTTCAACTCACGCCGCTGCTCTACGCGATCCTCCGGGAGAGCGACGGGCACCAAACCTCCGCCGACATCGCCGCTGCGGTGTCGGAGTCGACCGGCCGAACGGTCAGCGCCGACAACGTCGACCACCTGGTCGACAAGCAGCTGCGGCCGCTGGGTCTGTTGGTGCGGGTGGACGGTGGGCAGCCCGAGCTGAAGAAGCGCAACCCGTTGCTCGGACTGCGCTTTCGCTACGCGGTGACCGATCCGGACCGCACCCGCAGCCTCACCGACCCGTTCCGCGTCCTATTCCGGCCGTGGGTCGTCGTACCGATGCTGGCTGCGTTCGCGGTCGTGTGCTGGTGGGTCTTCCTCGAGAAGGGACTGGCTTCGGCGGCGTATGACGCCTTCGAGCGTCCGGGGCTGCTGATCCTGGTCTTCGCGGTCACCATCCTGTCCGCGGGCTTTCACGAGTTCGGGCACGCCGCGGCAGCGAGGTACGGCGGTTCCACGCCCGGGGTCATGGGCGTCGGGCTGTACCTCGTGTGGCCCGCCTTCTACACCGACGTCACCGACTCCTACCGACTCGGCAGGGCCGGACGGGTGCGCACCGACCTCGGCGGGCTCTACTTCAATGCGATAGTCGCCGTCGGCATCACGGCCCTGTGGTGGTGGCTGCGCTACGACGCCCTGCTGCTGGTCGTCGCGACGCAGATCCTGCAGATGCTGCGCCAGTTGGCGCCCATGGTGCGCTTCGACGGCTACCACGTCCTCGCCGACCTCACGGGTGTGCCCGACCTGTACTCGCGCATCAAGCCGACACTCCTCGGTGCACTGCCCTGGCGGTGGGGCGACCCGGGTGCCCGCCTGCTCAAGCCATGGGCCCGGATCCTCGTCACCGGCTGGGTGATCGTGGTCATCCCGCTCCTCATCAGCGCCCTCGCCGCGGCCGTCATCGCGCTCCCGCGTCTGATCGGTACCGCATGGGCGAGCCTCGGCAAGCAACAGGACGTGCTCGGCACCGCGTGGGCCGAGGGTGACATGGTTCAGGCGACGGCCCGGGTGCTGGCGATGGTGGCCATCGTGATCCCCGTCGCCGGTGTGCTCTACATGCTGATCCGGTTCGTCCGCCAGTCGAGCGCCGCGGCGTGGGCGGGCACCGAGGGCAAGCCGCTGAGGCGAATCCTGGTCGCGGCACTCGGCGTCGCGGTCGTCGGCGCGGTGGGCTACGCCTGGTTGCCGCGGGAGGACAACTACCGGCCGATCAGCCCGGACGAGCGGGGCACCATCGGCGACATCGTCTACGCATTGGACAGCGACCGGATCGCCGAACCGGTGACCGGGGACGTCGAGCCGCGGGCGGTATCGACGCCCACCCTCTTCGAGGGCAAGCAGGGTGTCCTGCAGGCGGTTTGGGACACGACCACGCCGCGTCCGGTCAAGCGGGCACCCGAACTCGCCGTCATCCTCGTACCGAAGGCACCTGCGGCGCCCGGCGGCGGCGGTGGTGGATACGCTGCCGCGGCGACTCCCGGCGCAGACCAGGGCTGGGTCTTCCCGGTCGACAAGCCGTTGGCTCCCGGCCCGGGTGACACGCAGGCGCTGGCGGTCAACACCACCGACGGCACCACGGAGTACGAGGCCGCCTTCGCCCTGGTGTGGACCACCGACGAGACCGACGTCATGAACGTCAACGAAGCCCAGGCCTATGCGTCGTGTTCGTCGTGTTCGGCCGTGGCCGTCGCGTTCCAGGTCGTCTTCGTCATCGACGAGGACGAGGCGGGAGACAACGTGGTCGCGCCGCAGAACCTCGCAGGCGCGCTGAACTACGACTGCGTCAACTGCCTGACCTACGCGCTGGCCCGGCAGTTGTTCGTCACGCTCGACGAGCCGCTGTCGGAGGAGGCCATGGCCGAACTCGACGCCCTGTGGACGGAGATCGCCGCCTACGGTGAGGCCATCGAAGCCGGTGAGGTGCCCCCGGAGGAGATCGAAGCCCAGCTCGACGCCTACGAGACCAGGATCAAGGCCATCGTCGAGGCGGATCAGCCGGGAGCGTTCCCGACCTCCACGGCGACCGCAGACCCCACCACCGGTGCGCCCAGCAGTACCGCGCCCCCGTCGACGGCGGCATCGGTCGCACCGACCGCGCCGAGCGCACCTGCCGACGTTCCCGTCGAGGGGTCGACGGTCGCGGAGCCCAGCGCAACGAGCGAACCGACGGCCGACCCGACTGCGACCAACGAGGTCACCGCACCGACGGCGGCCACGCCCACCGGCACGGTCACCGATGGTTCGACGACGACGGGATCCACGACCGACGGCACGACCACCGACGGCTCGACTACGGACGGCTCCACCACCGGTGGCACGGACTCGTCGGGAACCGGTTCGACAGACGGCTCGAGTGCGTCGCCCTAGGCGGCAACCCCTGCACATTCATCCCCAGTCGCGGTTTCGTCCACAGCGGGCACTCATCGGCCGCCTGCGGCACGGGTTTCGACGGTGCCATGCGGTGACCTTGGTCCATGACGACCTCACCCGACTCCGACTTCCACCTAAACCGACCCGGGGCGCTGATCGCCGCGCTGCCCGCCGTGTTGGGCTTCGTCCCCGAACAGTCGCTCATCCTGGTCACCCTCGATCGCGGGGAGCTGGGCTGCGTGATGCGCGCGGACCTCGCCGCGGTTCTCGGCCCGGACCTCGAGGGCGAGCTGGCGCACCTGGCCGAGGTGGCCACCAGGGGAGCACCAGATGCGGCCATAGCCGTGATCGTGGACGAGCTGGGTGCGGGCTGCCGCATGTGCAACGACGACCATCGGTTCCTCGCCGACGCACTCACCGACGCCCTCGACGGCCAGGGCATCGAGCTGCGCGACATCCATGTCGTCGAACGGATCGCCGCCGGTGCGCGATGGCACTGCGCGGACGGGTGCGGCCGCGGTGGGACCGTCGAGGACCCGTCGTCCTCGCCGGTGGCCGCAGCCGCCGTGCTGGACGGCCGTCGGCTCTACCGGCGCCGCTCCGAATTGCAGGACGTGATCGCGATCTCCGACGCGGACCACACCGCGGCGCTCGAGGTCGCGATCGTCGAGGCGATGGCGTCGCGGGCTGGACGGCCGCGCGACGACGCGGCCACGCGGGAGGACGTCGAGGCGGCGATGGTCGCCGCGTCCGCGGCGGCGCGGGGGGAGCGGCCGTCCGACGCCGATGCCGCACGTCTGGCGTGTGCGCTACGCAATCCACACGTGCGCGACGTGTTGTACGCGTTGGCGGTGGGATCGAAGGCGGCACAGGGGGAGTCGCTGTGGTCCACGCTCGCGCGGAGCCTGCCGAGCCCGTGGCGCGCCGACGCGCTGGTGCTATTGGCGTTCTCGGCCTACGCCCGTGGCGACGGCCCGCTGGCGGGCATCTCGCTGGACGCGGCGATCGACTGCGATCCGACGCACGAGATGGCCCGGATGCTCGACGAGGCACTGCAGCGGGGGATGCGCCCCGAACAGATCCGCGAACTCGGGCTCAGCGGGTTCCGGGTGGCAGCGCGGATCGGCGTATCGCTGCCGCCGCGTCAGCCCTTCGACCGACGGGCCGGCTAGACCTTCTCGACCTTGACCGCGTGGGCCATGTCGTGGGGAAGTTCGACCTGCTCGTGGCCCGGGATGACGATCATGACGCTGCCGTGCTCGCCGACCTGAACGGTCACACGGGCATTCGGAACCACGCCGGCATCCTTGAGCCTGCTGATCAGTCCGATGTCACCTTGCACGTGCTCGGTCAGCTGGCGGACGCGAACCGCGATCGGGAAGCCCACCGGTAGTTCGGTGAGCCGCACCAGGTTCATGTCCTCGGCGTTGGGGTGCGTGACGCCCAGATCCGACAGGCCGGGGATCGGGTTGCCGAACGGCGACGTCGTGGGGTTGTCGAGGACGCGTACCAGCCGGCGCTCGACGTCCTCACTCATGACGTGTTCCCAGCGACAGGCCTCGGCGTGGACTTCCTCCCAGGGCAGCCCGATGACGTCGACCAAGAGCCGCTCGGCGAGCCGGTGCTTGCGCATCACGGAGACGGCCAGCGCGCGGCCCTTCTCCGTCAGTTCGAGGTGACGATCGCCCGCCACGTGCAGCAGGCCGTCGCGCTCCATGCGGGACACGGTTTGGCTGACGGTCGGGCCGCTCTGCTCGAGGCGTTCGGCGATCCGGGCGCGCAGAGGCACCACGCCCTCTTCTTCGAGGTCGTAGATGGTCCGCAGATACATCTCGGTGGTGTCGATGAGATCGTTCATGGTGCCGCCCTCCGTCGCGGCCGAGTCTACCGGTGACGGACGCTGATCTGGAGTCCATCGCGTTCGCGTCACATTGTGATGCCCGCCGCGGGGTCGCGACGGGCATCAACGGTGGTGTGGGTGCGCGCCTCTCGGCGCTGGTGTCAGCTGGCGTACGAGCGGAGCCGCTCGGCGCGATCGCCGTGGCGCAGCTTCGCCATGACCTCGCGCTCGATCTGACGGACCCGCTCGCGGGACAGCCCGAACAGCTTGCCGATCTGGTCCAGCGTGCGGGGCTGACCGTCGTCGAGCCCGAAGCGCAGCCGGATCACCTGCTGCTCGCGCTCGTCGAGAGTGGCCAGCACGTGGCGGATGTCGGTGTGCAGCAGTTCGGAGATGACGGCGTTCTCGGCCGACATGGCCTCCGCGTCCTCGATGAAGTCACCGAGCGGTGCCTCTTCGTCGCTGCCGACCGGCATGTCGAGGCTCACCGGATCGCGGCTGTGCTCGAGCAGATCGGCGATCTTCTCGGCCGGGATGCCCGACTCCTCGGCCAGCTCCTCGTCGGTGGCCTCGCGGCCGAGGTTCTGGTGCATCTCGCGCTTGATGCGTGCCAGCTTGTTGACCTGCTCGACGAGGTGGACGGGGAGCCGGATCGTGCGGCTCTGATCGGCCATGCCACGCGTGATCGCCTGCCGGATCCACCACGTCGCGTACGTCGAGAACTTGAAACCCTTGGCGTAGTCGAACTTCTCCATCGCGCGGATCAGGCCGAGGTTGCCCTCCTGGATCAGGTCGAGCAGCGGCATGCCGCGGCCGGTGTAGCGCTTCGCCAGCGAGACGACCAGTCGGAGGTTCGCCTCCAGCAGGTGCCTGCGGGCGGCCTCACCATCGCGGGCCACTGCCGCCAGGTCGCGCTTGCGTGCGTCGCCGAGCCGCTTCTTGGTCGCCAGCAGATGCTGGGCGTACAGACCCGCTTCGATGCGCTTGGCCAGTTCGACTTCGTCGGCAGCCGTCAGGAGGGCGGTCTTGCCGATGCCGTTCAGATACACGCGCACCAAGTCGGCGGCTGGGCTCTGGCTGTCCAAATCGGAATCTATACGGCTTGCGGTGGCAACCATTCAAGGCCTCCTGCTCGGCTGGAACTGTCATGGACTACAACGTCGTGATGGTCCAAAGAGTTCCCCGGGATTGCCGCTTACACACGTCCTGAGCTGCAGTTTTTCGCCCTCGACCTGAGAATGTCCTGAGAAGTGGGCAAGATCTTCCTCAGTCGGGAACGTCGGACCGCGGCGGCGCCGGTTCGGCCTGGGGGATCGGTGCGCGGTAACCCTGCAGCGCCGGCCGTTCCGCAGTGGGAAAGAGCGGAATCTTGCGCCGGTTGTCGAAGCGACGAGGTTCCTCGGCCGTGCGCGGAGGACGGTCGTTGGCGATCAGCACGGCGATCCAGGGCAGCGGAATCGAAGCGACCAGGATCGCCAGCGAGATGAGTCCGTTGTGCCAGATGCCGTAGGCACCGGCAGCGAGCAGCAGAGCGGGGATGCGGAAGGACATGATCTTGAGGTACTTGCGCACCCGCTCACGGTGCTGCTCCTCGTAGGGAATTGCCGCACGAGTGATGAGAACCGGCCGACCATCGTCGTCGAAACTCAGCTCTTCGCCGTGTTTCATTACTTCACTGTTCCACACTGGACGCCGTTGAAACGATCCGGTTTCTTACCGAACTCTTGCCGGGCACAATGGGGTCATGCAGACCGAGACCATCGAACGCACGGACACCGACGAACAGGTCGACGACGGTACCGACGACGACACCCCCAAGGTCTTCCACTACGTGAAGAAGAACAAGATCGCCGAGAGCGCGGTAATGGGGACGCACGTCGTCGCGCTGTGCGGCGAGGTGTTCCCCGTGACCAAGTCAGCCAAGCCCGGATCGCCGGTCTGCGCGGACTGCAAGCGGGTGTACGAGTCGCTCAAGAAGTAGCGGCAGGCGCGTCGGGGGCCGCGGCGGTGTTGGCTTCCCCGGCGTGCGAGCCGACGTCGGAGACCCCTTGCGCGCCACCCGACCTCGCTTCGGCCTTCTGCTCGAGCCAGCCCCGCAACCGGCGCGCGTGGGTCTCGGGGGCGGGCCACTCCTCCTGGATCGCCGCGTTCAGTTCGGCGCCGATCATGATGGCGAAGCCGAGGAAGAACGCGAACAGCAGAAACGCGATCGGCGTCGCGAGTGCGCCGTACGTGTAGCCCGTGCCGGTGATCCAGGTCAGGTAGATCCGCAGTCCCAGGGTCGCAACCAGGAACACCGTGGCGGCCAGCACCGAGCCCCAGACGAGGCGTTGCGTGGGTAGTGGCCGGGGCAGCGACACCCGGTAGAGCAGGGTCATCACGATCACCAGTCCGATGAACAGCGCTGGGAAGTAGCCGAACCGCAGGACGTTGTCCCAACTCTGTGGGATGTATTGACCAATCTTGAGCGGCCCGAGCGCCACGAACGGCGCCATCGCGACGATCCCGACCAGCATGATGATGTAGAGCCCCAACGCGTAGAAGCGTTGTCGCACAGGGTGTCTCAGGTCGGTTTGGTCGTGCGCCTCCACGACCGAGTCCACGAATGCCGACACCGCCGACGACCCGGCCCACAGCGAGATGATGAACCCCAGGGACACGACCTCACCGCGGGCGCCCGCCACGATGTCCGCAATCGTCGGCTCGATGATCTCGCTGACGACGTTGCTCGAGAACAGGTTGCCGGCGGTGGCGATCAGTTGGTTCTCGATGGTGAGCAGTGTGTTCGGCCCGAACAGCGGGGCGACGTAGACCAGGCTGCCGAGCATTCCGAGCAGCAGGGGTGGAAGCGATAGAGCGCACCAGAACGCAGCTTGTGCGGACTCCGCGAATATCGAGTCGTCCCAACTCTTCGACAGAGTTCGCTTGAAGACCCGCAAGAGATAGTGCTTGGAAGGCTTCACGCGGGAAGGCTGGTCAGTCATGTCCAGACCAGCATTCCCGACGCGCAGCGTTCATGCCCGTGCGGGCGCGCGAATCCGTCAGGATTCGAGCGGGCTTACCTCGATCACCGCAGCCAACTCGACGAGCTTGGCCTCGTGTTCGTTTGCGTGATGCTGGCAGAACAACAGCTCAGCACCCGACGGCAGTACCGCTCGGACGCGGGCGGCCGCGCCGCAACGGTCACAGCGATCAGCCCGAGTTAGTTCTGGGCTGGTCAGAGTTGCGTTCATGGCTCCTCCTCCGGTCTCGCGTAGCTCTACTGTGTCAGACGTTTGGGCGTTCGGCGTTGTTCCCCAGACGTTCACCGGTGTGTCGTGTCTCACCTAGTACCCAGGTTGCAGGGCCCGCACACTGGGCGCATGATCACGAATTCGGCATTGCTGGTGCACTTGTGCACGGCCGAGGAGTGGAACGAGGCAATCGCCGCGGGGGAGCGCCGTCCGCCGTCGCTGAGCGAGGCCGGTTTCGTCCATCTCTCGGCGCCCGGCCAGGTGCACCTGCCCGCCAATCGGTTGTACGCCGGGCGCTCCGACATGCTGCTTCTCTGGTGCAACCCGGACGCGCTGGGTGCCGAGATCCTCTGGGAGCCGGGCGTGCCCGGCGATCCCGAGGCAATGCGCTTTCCGCATCTCTACGGCCCTCTGCCCACCAGCGCTGTGACGGAAGTCACCGCCTACGCACCTGGCGACGACGGTCGTTTCCCGCCGATCGGCCAGTCGCCGACGTAGGCGTCGGCCTCGATCTCGATCAGCAGGTCCGGTGCGATCAGCGCCGACACCTCGACCATGGTGGCGACCGGCCGGACGTTGCCAAAGACCTCCCCGTGCACCACGGCGACCTCGCGCCACGACGTGATGTCGGTGATGAACATGCGGGTGCGTACGACGTCGGTCAACGCCGCCCCGCACTCGGCGAGCGCCGCCTCGATGCGGCGCAGGATCTCGCGGGTCTGCGTGCCTACGTCACCGCCGGGCGCCGTGGTGCCCGCGACCACCGCCAGCGAACCCACCCGGACCGCACGCGAGTACCCGACCTCGTCCTCGAACGGCGACCCGGACGACACGTTGAGCCGACGAACCGGTGGGCTCACGCCGGCAGCGCCTCGACGATGGACATCGGACCCGGGGTCGCGATGACGCGGGTGAGCCGGAAGCCACCGCGTGCCAGGAGGTCTGCGTACTCGCGCGCGGTGCGCTCGCGCCCACCTGCGTGTACGAGCATCTCGAGGTCGAGCAGCATCCCGGGATGCGGCGGCGCGCCTTCGGGCAGCACCATCTCGAACAGCAGCAGCTTGCCGCCCGTGGCGATCGCGGTGCGGACGTTGCGCAGGATCGCCAGTGCCTCCTCGTCGTCCCAGTCGTGGATGACGGTCTTCATCACGTAGGCGTCGGCGCCGTCGGGCACCGAGTCGAAGAAGGACCCGTCCTCGACGGTGCACCGGTCGGCCACCCCTGCTGCCGCCAGCAGCGGCCGGGCGCCGTCGACGACCGTCGGTAGGTCGAACAGCACCCCCCGTGCCCGAGGAGTCTGGGTCAGGATCTTGGCGAGCAGGGCGCCGTGGCCGCCGCCGACGTCGACGATCAGGCTGCGGTCGGTGAAATCGTAGAGGGGAACTGCGGTTTCGATGGCGACGGCGGACACGCCGGTCATCGCGTCGTTGAAGACCGCGGCGTACTCGGGATTGGACTCGAGGTAGTCCCAGGCCGACATGCCGCGAAGGGCCTCCACGGCCGTCTGCCCGGTGATCACCGAGTGCATCAGGTGGCTCCAGTGCTCCCAGTGCTCGGCGCGCCCGACGAGCTTGATCATCGGAGCCATGGAGCCCTCGTGGTCCGACCGCAGCGCCTGCCCCACCCGGGTCAGGGCGAACCGGCCATCGCGGCGCAGCTTCAGCACGCCGTTGGCGGCCAGCGCCCGCATCACCCGGTACGTCGGATCGGGTCGGGCTCCAACCCGGTGGGCGACGTCCTCGGCGGTGCGCGGGCCGTCGCGCAGGGCGTCGGCGATGCCGAGTTCGGCGGCGATGTAGAGCGCCTGCGTCAGCCATGCGCCCTGGGCCATCTCGAGCAGGGCGATGTTGGGGGGCACGGCGGCCCGGCTCGCGACGGTGAGCGCGGCGCGCACGCGTCCGATGCCGTCGATCAGCCAGGCGGGGGGCGCCTTGGGTTTTCTGGGCACGGTCATAGACCCTATCGGCGGGTGACGACGGTCACAACGGCGTTTTCGACAGGTTGACAGGTCTGCGCCCGAGTGTAACGGCGGTTCCCTAGACTGCCGGTATGGCAATCCTGTCTGGCTTCGCGCCGTGGATCGTGTATTGGATCCTGGTGGGCAACGTCCCCTTCACCGCCGCCGTGCTGGTGGCGCTCGCGGTCGCCGTGGGTGCGCTCGTCGTCAGTCGGCGGCGCCGGCCGCCGGGCGGCACGCTCGAATTCGGTTCCGTCGCAGTGTTTTTCGTAATCACCGTGGTGACGTTCATTGCGAGCCAGTCGTTCATGGAGCGGTGGATTCAGCCGTTGAGCAGTGCGGGCATCTTTCTCGTCGCGCTGATCGGCGTCGTGGTGGGCAAGCCGTTCGTGCGCGAGTTCGCCGAGACGGATCAGCCCAAGGAAGTGCTCAACAGCGATCTGTTCGAGCGGATCACCACCGTGGTGACGTGGATCTGGGTGGCGGCGTTCGCCGGCATGGCGGTGTCGTCGGCGATCCCGCCGATCGTGCAGGGCTTGAACGGTCCGGCAGCGACCGTCCTCGACGTCGCGACGCCGCTGTCGTTCGTTTGCTACTGGGTGATCCCGTTCGTGCTCCTGGCCGCGGCGATGCTGGCGGGTCGGCTGCTCACCGACCACATGGTCGCCGAGGCCACCAGCCCGCACACGGTGCGGCGCAGCTCGTTCGTCGCGTTCAAGGAACTCGGCATCGACGAGCTGCTGTACCTGGCGAAGGAGAAGGCCGACCGCGAGGTCGGTGCGGGCATGGAGGCCTACGCCGTTCAGATCGGCGGCAAGGGGGTCCCGCTGACCGGTGACGAATCCCGCGAGTCCTGGCCAGTGTCCTACAAGGTGCGCGAGCGGCGCTGATCAAGGCGGTGTTTGCGCAACGGGCAAATATGCCCAGCTCACAGCCTTTTTGCATTCGCCAACTAGTGCCCCGCGGGGGCTGTACAGCGGCGCGGGGAGGGCCTATCTTCAGAGCCAGCGGTGCATGATCAGACTGATCCGAGAGCCGACTACGCGTGACTTCCGAACTGGCCCGACCGTCGCCGGCCGATCCGTTCATCCGACGCGTAGGGGAGTCCGAAGATGTCCGAGCAAGACGACAACACCGATCAGATCCGCAGGGGCTACGAGGCGTTCGTTCAGGGCGACACCGCCACGATCATGGACCTATTCGACGATGACGTGGAGTGGGTGCAGCCCGGCAACAGCACCATCAGCGGTACGTATCACGGCAAGCACGAAGTCGGCCAATACCTTGGCGCGTTGGCGAGCAAGGGCGTATCCGTGACACTGCATCACCTCGTTGCGGACGGTGACACCGTGGTCGCCTTGACCGAAGTGTCCGTGGACGGCGAGACCGGTCACAACGCCGACGTCTTCACCATGCGCGCCGGCAAGACGGTTCGCGTAGAGATCCACACCGACACCGCCCTGATGGAGCGGGTCTACGGCGTGCGGGAGCAGGCAGCGACCTAGGTGTACTGACCACCGACGTTGGTTACGGCGTGGCGTGGTGACGAGAAGAAGACCTCCGAGTGGACGCAAGTTCCAGGAATCCGTCGGAAACTCGCAAAGCGAAGAAGTTCGTCAGTCCGCCACGGCCGCATACCGCTAGGCGCAGTTCGAGCCGGGGGGCCGCTGCAGCATGGGTGGCGCTGGCGAGGTTGTCGGTGGTGCGACAGCGGGTTGTCTGCGAGTGTCAGGTGCCGGCACCGCTGTCGAGCAGCCAGTGGTAGCGCATTTGCATTGCACGTTCCGTTGCGCCGACTGCCGCGCCGAACCCGAACGCGAGGTTGAGCCACACCGGAAGGTGTAAGGGCGAGTCGAAGGAGCCGAATGTGTCTGCGACGAAGGGAATGTCGGAGATCGGCTCGGCGGCCTGCAGCATGTTGAGCCCAAGTCCGGTGAGCAGCACGAGCACCGAAATCGCACCGATGGCTCCACTGGCGACGGGATGCTCGCGCCCGAAACGCATCGCCGCCCCTCAGCGGACCTCGGATCGGGCTCGAGTCGCCGCTCGGTGCCGTCGTGGGCGACCAAGTGACAGCGGCGTAGGCCTAACTGGCTGGTGCGGACCTCGATGTGCCCGTGCGGAACGGGGAATCGAGCGGGGACCCTCGACTGCGCGTGCAGCCTCCCATCGAGGTAGAGCCCCGCCCGTACGACGCCTGTTTCAGCGTCGCCGCCGTGCTTGACCTCGATCGTGTGCATGACCTGTCGGCCGTCGACGGGGAGTGCGATCGACATGACCGACCGTGTTGTCATCTGCCACCAGCGGAAGGGCTTGAGCGGGCGCCCGTCACCTGGCTTCACACGCTTGGCGAGCCGACGTTCGTTCCAGCTCGGGCTCACTGCTGTGGTCCCGTCGCCGGGTAGGCCGCAGGCGTGCGCGCTGGCCCACTCTTGCGGGTCATCCACCAGACGAACGCGGTGACGAGCACCAATGCGGCGCTGGGCATCAGGTTCGCCAGTGAGCCGACCGCGTCGCCTCGATTCGCGAGCTGGGCGCCGATGTCGAGGTGCAGGGTCGTGCCGAGCACGAGGAACGCCAGGTTGTAGACGCCGTGGAGGACGACGGCGACCTCGAGGCCGCCGGTGCGCCAGGTGACGATCGCCATCGACGAGAACAGCACGAGGTAGGACGTCAGCAGGAACGGATCGAGCGCGCCGTGTGCGAGTGAGAACTGCACAGTGGTCACGACGACGCCGAGGACCGCGCCGGACCGCGCCCCCTTCGTCCAGCCGCCGAGTACGCGGAACATCAAGCCGCGGAAGCCATACTCTTCACCGGCTGCGGCGAGCGGGGTAAGCACCATGCCGATGACGAAGAACGCCACCAGATCCGCTGGTGCCCATGGGACGGTGCCACCTTCGTCCAGGGCGCCGACGCAGACGGCGACGACGACCAGCACCAGGGGTCCAAACGCCAGCAGCGCGCGGCCGAACACTCCGTAGCGGAAATGACCCGCCACGGAGTGCAACGACCTCGGCGGGACGCCGTAGAGCAACCGCTGCAGCAGCATGCAATACGGGATCAACAACGCCAACGACAGCGCACCGGCTGCCTGCTTCAACGGTGTCGAGGGACCAGAACGTCCAAAGAGTTCCCGGTCGAGGATCACCGACATCCCGTCCAGCAGCACTGCGAAGCCAATCAATCCCACCACGAGCAGCGCGATGGCCACGCTGCCACGCAGGATGCCGCGCTGTCCTGCGTACACGCGGTGATACTCGACGCCGGCCGGGACCCGCGGCGTGGGTGCGGGGTCATCGCCCTGCAGGATCCAGGGCTGGGTCATCGTCTTCAACTCTTGCTCCTCGGTGATCGCGGCGGTTGATCGCCGGGACTCGTGGCTGGGACTCCCATGGCAGCGGCAGCTCTGGGATCCGACTGGATCAGAACCTCGAAGGGGTGTCGTGTCACACCGTACTAGTACACCGTACTAGCCATGCGGATCAAGGTAGCACAGTGTGCTAGAACAGGGGTGGAGGTACTGACCAGTGACCGAGCCCAAGAAGCAGGGCACGCGAGACAAGATTCTGATCGCTGCGGCGACGATGCTCGGCGAGGATCCGACGTCGCGGCTGAGTGTGCGCGCCGTCGCCGCGCGCGCCGGGGTGAGCGTGGGGTCGCTCCGCCACTTCTTCCCGACTCAGCAGGCGCTAGTTGACACTGTGATCGCCGGTATCTACGACCTGGACATCCCCGACGACCCAATGCAGAACACCGCGGGCGATCCGAGCGACCGTCTGGTGGCCTGCTTGCAGATGCTGTTATCGCAGGTGGGGACGGGCGAGCGGGCTCGCGAGCACTGGCGCGCGATATACGACGCGTACGTCGCATCGCCGCCGACGGCCGACGCCACCCATGCCTTTCTCGCGCTCGAACGTCTCACTGTGCACCGCATCGCGCGTTGGCTCGGCGTTCTGCGCGACGAGGGAGCGCCGGCCTCCGGCGATCTTGATGTGCAGGCGCGGTTTCTGAGCACCGTGGTCAATGGACTCTCATTCGAGCGTGCCCTTCCAGGCGACCGTGAGCGGTTTGCCTTCGAGGTGCATACGCTCCGCAGTGCCGCTGATGGCATCCTGCGGCGTAGAACGTGAGCTACCGCCAACAGGGCCAAGGGTCGACACACGCTGTGGCTCAGGGGCCGTCGTCAACGGTGCGCTTGCTCGCCCGAACTCGGCAGTCGGCAACCGCCTGCGGAGCCCGCAACCGCGGGCGCTACGTCCGATGCCGCCGCAAAATCAATTGCGGGAGAACGGTCCTCAAGCCTGGGTTGATGACGACCGCCACTCACCACTGAATGACTCCATGGCGCAACGTTCCTACCGACCGACTCTCGAACTCCTTCAGTGCGGGCGACGGACGGCCCCCGGAACGGCGGAGCCGGTACCGTCGGCGTGTTCCTTCGGCGCATACGACGAACGTGGCGATGTTCCCGAACCGTTCTCTGATCACTTGCGAAGGCCTTGCGGCCGTGTGTTCGCGCGAAGAACACTCCCGGGTTCGGTGTCACATCACGCGCAGGAGCGCACCCCGTGGGTGCAGTGCCGACGAAGGTGGCGTGCTTCAGCGCACGCAGGACCGCGGTCGCGCCGTCTCTGGTGGCGCCCACCGACGGGCCCGGGGGTCGGTTGGTCGGTCAGTGGTAGCCGAAGCCGTCGAGGATGAGTCGCACGGTGTCGACGATCGCAGCGTTGAGCGGTGGCGTGTCCTTCTGGTCGTCGATGGAGCGGGTGAGGACCACTGCCATCACGCGCTGTCCGGTCGGTCCGAGTAGGAGACCGGCGTCGTTGGTGGATCCGTAATCTCCGGCTCCGGTCTTGTCCGCGGTCGTCCACCCGGCTGGCACGGCGGCTCGGAATCGCGGTCCGGAGGTGACGTTGGCCCGCATCCAACCGTTCAAGGTGGCTCGCGTCGATGGACTCAGCGCTGTTCCTGTAAGCAACTGCTGGTAGCCCCAGCAGAGTCCCTGCGGTGTCGTGGTGTCGCGGATGTCTCCTGGTATGGCGCTGTTCAATTCCGTTTCCCAACGGTCCAGGCGGGTCTGGTCGTCACCGAGGCTGCGGGCGAAGGCCGTCACTTCCCCCGGTCCGTCGATCGTGCGCAACAGCAAGTTGCCGGCGGCGTTGTCGCTGCGGGTCAGGGCTGCCTCGCACACCTCGGCCAGCGCCATCGTGGCGCCGACCCGCTGCTCGGTGACTGGCGAGTTGGCGACGATGTCCGCAACGTTGACCGGGATGGGGGTGCGTAGATCGAGTCGGCCCTGATCGACGAGCTGAAGCACGCGTCCGGTGGCGTAGGCCTTGAAAGTCGAGCACATCGCAAAACGCTCGTCGGCGCGGTGTCGAACCGTCGCGGCAGTCCCGAGGTCGACGGCGTAAGCGCCGATTCGGGCGCGGTGGCGGTCCTCGATGGCCTTCAGATCCATGGTGCCGGTGTCTGGGGAAGGCGTTGCGAGCGCGGTGCGCGGGACGCTCGCCAACAGGCCGACGGCGAGCAGTCCGCCAAGTGCCTGGCGTCGGGTCAGGTATGAGTTCACGGCTCGAAAGGAACCACATTCGTCGACTACGAAGCCAAGTCACGACGCCGGTTCTTCCGATAGCGGCTGGGAATCGGTCCAGGCTGAGCACGATTATTCAAGATGTGCGAGCCGCGAGGTTCACTGACGGGCTGCTGCATCGGCGGACCGCAGGGCGGTCACCGCGATGGCGGCGGCTTGTCCGATCGCCCGGTCGACGATGGGCAGATAGACGTCGGACCGTGCGGCACGGGTGAATACCGAGACGGCAATCGGGATCTCGTCGGGGAAGGCGATGACGGCGATCTCGTTGCGGATCGGGCCGATCGTGCCGGTTTTGCCGGCCACGACCACATCGGAGAACGGGAAGGCGGACCTGATGCGATGCGGCCAGATCTGCTGCGTCAGAATCGTCTTCATGGTCCGCGTGCGCTCGGCTGAGGCCGCTCGGCCGGTCCAGATGGCCGTCAGCATCGCGTTGGCATCGGCGGCGCTGGTTGCGGTGGTGTATGCCGGGTCGAAGGCCGCGCTGTCGTGGATGGTGTTGTTGCTGGCGAGTAATCCGACCGCTTCGCCGAGGGTAAGCGCACCGCTGTCGTGGATGACCTGGTGCTGCAATGTCGCCGTGCCGCCGACCACCCGGGTGGTGCCGAGTCCGAGGTCGCCGATCACTTGAGCGATGGCGTCGAGTCCCACGGCGGCGAGCAGCACATCGGCGGCGGCGTTGTCGGACAGGGCGATCATCATCCGCGCAAGGTCCACCCATGACAGCGAGACGGGGTCGGAGAACAGGCTGATGCCGGTCGGTCCGGGAGTGCAGTCGCCGGGAACGATCCGCACGGTGTCGTGGGGGTCCAGCAGTCCGGAGTCGAAGGCGCGTGCCGTGGCGATCAGGACGAGGACCTTGTAGACAGAGGCGGCGACGACCGGCGCGTCACCGTTGATGTCGATGACCATCCCGTTCTCGCCGACGGGTTGGGCGCGTAACCATCCGCGACAACCCGCGTCGATGAAGACGGCTGCGATCTGTTCCTCGACGGACGTCACCGGTCGGCTCGCAACAGTTGTCGGTCGACGGCGTACACCGCGTCCGCGAGGTCGACGCCGGGAGAGGTGACGATCCGTACGCGGAGGGCGACTTCGTCGACGAGCATCTGGCGGTGCGCGGTGCCGGTGTGCACCGGTGAGCCGACGGTGGCCAGACCGAAGCACAGTCCTGACGCGACGGCGGCCGCCACGTCGCGGTGCGTGGACGCCGTGCGGATCTTCGGATCCAGTCCGCGATGGCGTAGCCGGTCGAGGAGCAGATCGTGACCGGGTGGGTTGTCCTCTCGCGGAACGGTAGCCAATGCCAGGTCCTCGAGCATCTGTGCTCGAGGTGCGGCGGCTCGGGCGGCGCGATGCTCGGCTGGGACCACGACGTGGCGTGCGAGTGAGACGACCGGTCCCGCATCCAGTCCGTCGACCAGTGCCGGGTGCTGCACCACCGCCATCTGCAATGCTCCGCGGCGCAGGTCGCTCAGCAGCTGCGCACTGCCTGCTGTAAGCGTCGCGACTTCCGAGCCTCGTGCGCTGCGCATTCCGTGGACGCATCGAGCAAGGAGTTCGTCACCGAGCTGGGGGATGACGCCCCATCGCACTCCCTGCGTTGACCCGTAGAGGTGGCGCGCATCGTCGAGCAGGCGGGCAGTGTCGTCGACGATGAGCCGGGCGCGGGGGAGGAGGGCAGCTCCGTCGGTGGTGAGCATGGCGCCCTCGGGGGTGCGCTCGATGAGTTGTAGGCCGAGGTGTTTCTCGAGACGGCGCAGCCCCTGCGACACTGGCGGTTGCGTGACCCCCAAGCTCGTTGCGGCGCGACCGAAGTGCCGATGCTCGGCGACAGCGACGAAGTAGCGAAGATGACCGACTAGATCCACCTCATCAGTCAACACGGCGTCGGCATGCTGCGGCGAGCCCACGCACTGCCGTCGGAGCCTGATCGCCGCCAGTACGACAGCCGCGGGCGCTGATCACTGCGATCGCCGACGACCACGACGGCCACCGACGCTTGCATGCTCATCCACCACGTGTAAACGACTGGGCGTGGCGCGCATTGGACACGAAGTGCGAATCAGGACTTTCCTGAGTTCAGCTGACTCGCGGGTTGTGAACTTCAGGCCGCGGTCGCGACTGGTCTGTGGAGCAGTTCGGGGTGAGCCTGCTGAGTGCGCGTTGCCGGGGTATCGGTGGTAGGTCCGCTCTATCGAGGTCACGATCGCCAGGAGTCGCACCGACGCGGTCCATCGATCCGTCTACCCGTTGTGCGACAATGCGTGGACGAAACTCTCGTGACCGGAATCGGCTGCCCCTGTCGGAATGAACGAGCGTCGCGACAGTTCGAGCGAAGCGCCACGGCGTGATCCAGGGCGGCCACTGCCAGCGTAGACTTCACTCGCGAGTCGATCGAGTAGCCCGCGATCCCGGTTGGCGTGGACGTCTTCGATGGCGCAAAGGTAGAGCTTGCCTTCGCCGGTGCGGTGCTCGGTGATGTCGGCCCGCCAGACGTGGTTGGCGGCCTGGGCGCTGGACTGACGCTGCACGAGATCATCGTGGACCGGTGGTCCGGACCGACGGTTCAATCCTCGCTTCTTGGCGAAGATCGACCAGATGCGTCGGCTCGGAACCCGGCAGGAAACGGTTTCGGCACGAGCTGATCCCCCCAGCGAGGACGAATCCTCACCGTCAACCATGCACAGATGATCGATCATCATCCACGCCAGCAAGGCTGCTGCGCTGCTGGACGAGACGGCATCGGCCCCGTCACCGTCGCGGTCGTCCACACAGCCTGGTCGCACGTCGGGCGGTTCGCTTCGAAGCGGCGTTCGCTGCCCTGGCTGGCGTCAATCCACTCCCCGCGTCCCAGTCGCCGCGTCCTCGGGCAATACGATTCGCCACCGACTCAACCGCGGCGGCGACAGGCGGCTCAGTCGTGCCATGCACATGGCCGCCATCACACGCAGGACACACGACCCAGACACCCGGGCCACCAGCCAGCCGCCGTACCCAACCTCTGAGGTCAGTACGCCTAGTCCAGGTAGTCGCGCAGCACCTGAGAACGGCTGGGGTGGCGCAGCTTCGACATCGTCTTGCTCTCGATCTGGCGGATGCGCTCACGCGTCACGCCGTAGACCTGACCGATCTCGTCGAGGGTGCGGGGCTGACCGTCGGTGAGGCCGAAGCGCAACCGGACCACGCCTGCCTCGCGCTCGGACAGCGTCTCCAGCACCGACTGCAGCTGATCCTGCAGCAGCGTGAAGCTCACCGCGTCAACCGCGACGACGGCCTCGGAGTCCTCGATGAAGTCGCCGAGCTGGCTGTCGCCCTCGTCGCCGATGGTCTGGTCCAGCGAGATCGGCTCACGCGCGTACTGCTGGATCTCCAGCACCTTCTCGGGCGTGATGTCCATTTCCTTGGCCAGCTCTTCGGGCGTGGGCTCACGGCCCAGGTCCTGGAGCAGCTCGCGCTGGATGCGGCCGAGCTTGTTGATGACCTCGACCATGTGCACCGGGATGCGGATGGTGCGGGCCTGGTCGGCCATCGCGCGGGTGATGGCCTGGCGGATCCACCACGTGGCGTACGTGGAGAACTTGTAGCCCTTGGTGTAGTCGAACTTCTCGACTGCGCGGATCAGGCCGAGGTTGCCCTCCTGGATGAGGTCCAGGAACGCCATGCCGCGACCGGTGTAGCGCTTGGCCAGTGAGACGACGAGGCGCAGGTTGGCTTCGAGCAGGTGGTTCTTCGCCCGGTCGCCGTCACGCTGGATCCACTGGTAGTCACGGCGCACCTGCGTCGTGATCTTCTCGCCCTTCTCGGCGAACTCGGCGAACTTCTGCGTCGCGTAGAGGCCGGCCTCGATGCGCTTGGCCAGCTCGACCTCTTCCTCGGCGTTCAGCAGGGCGACCTTGCCGATCTGCTTCAGGTACGCGCGGACCGAGTCGGCGGAGGCGGTGAGTTCGGCGTCCTTGCGGGCCTGGCGCAGCGCCTCGGATTCCTCTTCGTCCCAGACGAAGTCGCCGGAGGCCTTGTCCTTCTCGGATGGCTCGGTGATGTCCTCGTCGGCCTCCTCGGCATCGGCCTTCGCCGGCTCGGCGACCTTGGCCACCGGCTTGTCGGCAGGCGCCGCCTCGGCGTCGTCACCGTCGAGGTCGTCGAGTTCCAGATCGGCTTCCTCGACCTCGATGTCGGCCGGTTCGCCTTCGAGTACGTCGGCACCGTCGAGTTCGGTCGACTCGACGTCGTCCTCGGCACCCTTCTTGGCTGCGTCGGTCTTGGCGCGCGGTGCGCGGCCTGCGGCCTTCTTCGCGGCGGCCGGGGAATCGGCCTTGGCGCGAACCGACTTCGCGGCCTTCTTCGCGGGAGCCTTGGCAGCGGCCTTCTTGGCGGGCGCCTTCGTGGCCGCGCGCTTCGCAGGCTCTTCGGTGTCGTGCTCTACCTTCGTCGCTGCCACGGGCACCCCTTCGGTCTTGCGGTCGGTGGCGTGGGCGTGCGCCACCGAAGAATTAGTCGGCTGTCGAATGCTGGCGTGATATCAGTTCGGATATGCGCCGCTAGCTTTGTGCGGCCGCCGGAGACCATTGTAACGACAGAGTGGGCAACCGCCCGCCTCGCTGGCGATTTATCGATCCGGGCGAGCCCCCGCGCAGGTGCCGTCCGAGCCACTTCATAGCCAGAGTTCGGCCGTCATGCACGGGATACCCGTCCGGTGATGGGCGTGAACGTCGGTCAAGTGCGTATATCGTGGATGAGAACCGACCATGCCCGCCGAAGCGGTAGATGCCGTCTTCTTTGCTGTCTGGGATGATCGGAGACGTGCCGGGGGGAACCGTCATACGTACCGAGGATTCGCACGCAGTGGACGCGCTGCTGGCGGCCGCGTCCGTGGGCCCGTGCGCGTTGGTCATCGGCGGCGAACCCGGCATCGGCAAGACCACGCTGTGGACCGAGGCCGTGGAGCTGGCCCGCGCGAAGGGTTATCGCGTGTTGTCGGCGCGCTCGGGTGAGGCCGAATCGGTGCTCGCCTACGCCGCGGTCGCCGATCTGCTCGCCGACGTCGAGGATCGGGTGCTCGATCAGCTGCCGGAGTTGCAGCGCCTGGCCGTGGACCGCGTGCTGTTGCGGGCCGACGGCGACGGACCGCCCACCGACCAGCGCGTCACCGCCGCGGCCCTGGTGTCGATCGTGTGGACCCTGGTGGCGTCCAGCCCGGTTCTGGTGGCCATCGACGACGCCCAGTGGCTGGACTCGTCGAGCCAGTCGGTGCTCGACCTCGCGATGCGGCGGCTGACATGGCGGGTCGGTGTCGTGGTCACCGAGCGCACGCCGTCGGACGGCGACGTGGCCGTCCCCTGGTTGACGATGAGCGCGCCCGGGGCCGTGCGCCGCGTCCGCGTGCGTCCGATGTCACCCGCGGCACTTCAGACCATGATCCAGGCCCGGTTCGGCCGCACGCCCTCGCGAGCGACGCTGCTCCGCATCTCCGAGGCATCACGCGGAAATCCCTTCTTCGCACTGGAGCTGGCGCGGGCGGTCGACGGGCAGTCGGTCGGCGGCGAGCCCGTGCTGCCCGGCACGCTCGCCGACCTGATGCAGTTGCGCACCGGGCACTTCGGTGAAGCCGTCCGCGACATGCTGCTGGCTGCGGCGTGCGTCGCCGATCCCACGGTCGGACTACTGGCCGAGGCGACCGGATCGACCGCGCAGCGCGTTGCGGAGCTGCTCGACGAACCCGGCCGCGAGGGCATCGTCGTCGTCGACGACGACCGGGTGCGGTTCACCCATCCATTGCTGGCCCGTGGCATCTACACCCAGGCGGGGCCGGCACGGCGCCGCCGCATGCACCGCGCGCTGGCCGCCGTGGAGTCGCAGCCCGAACTGAGGGCGCGGCACATGGCGCTCGGTGCGGCCAGCGCCGACTCGGAGACGCTTCATGCGCTCGACACCGCGGCGGACTCCGCGAGCGCCCGCGGTGCGGTGGCGGCGGCAGCCGAACTGATGGAGTTGGCGATCGGGCTGGGCGGCGACACGTTCACCCGGCGACTGCGCGCCGCGACGTATGCGCTGCAGTCGGGTGACGCGCATCGCTCTCGCGCGCTGCTGGAGCCCGTCGCCGCGGCGATGCCGCCCGGTGCGCAACGGGCCTCGGCCCGCCTCGTGCTGGCCGACACCTGGCTGCACGACAACAGCTTCGTCGAGGCGGTCGATCTGCTGACCTCGGCGGAGGCCGACGCCGCGGCGGCACCCGAGCTACTGGTCCGGACGTACCTGCGCTCGACGCTGGTCCACACGATGACGGGCCGCTTCGCCGAGGGGCTGCGGTACGCCGATCTCGCGGTCGCCGAAGCGGAACGCCTCGCCGTGCCCGCCCTGCTCAGCCAGGCCCTGACGGCGCGGGTCTCGGTGGCGACGGGCGTAGGCCTCGGCCGCGACGAAGCGGCGCTGCAGCGGGCGCTGGAGCTGGAGGATCCGACGGCCGACGTGCCGGTCGCCTTCCGGGCGCGCGCAGCCGACGCGGTGACCCTGGCGTGGCTGGGACGGCTCGAGGAAGCCCGCACGAAGCTGCTCGCCGTCCGCCGCCAGTGCATCGAGCGCGGGTCGGACGCGGACCTCGTGCACGTGTCGCGCCACCTCGTGATGGCCGACGTCTGGCTCGCGCGGTACGGCGCGGCCGAGGTGGTCGCCGACGACATGGTGCGGCGCGCCGAACAGTTGGGCAGCGATCACGCGATCGCCCAGGGGCACGCACAGCGGGCCATGGTGTGGGCGTATCAGGGGCGAGAAGGCCCGGCCCGCAACGAGTCCGATGCCGCGATCGAGGCGGCGAAGCGGTGCGGGGTGCCGTCGCTGGCGAGAGGCCCCCGGTTCACGCTCGCCTTCCTGGAGGTCTCCCGGGGCGCCTACGGCGAGGCCTTGGCCGTGCTCGAACCGCTACTGGCCGCGTTCACGCCGGGGCTGGGGACCGAGATCGTCTCGTCGTGGCATCTACCCGACGCCGTCGAGGCGATGGTCAACCTCGGCCGGCTCGACGACGCGGAACCGCTCGTCGTGGCGCTCGAGCGCAACGGCGCCGAGTTCGACCGGCCCTGGATGCTGGCGGTCGGCTCGCGATGCCGGGCGATGCTGCAGGCGGCCCGCGGGGATCTCGAGGCGGCCGAGGCGTCGGTCTCCATGGCCATGGCGGCGCACGACCGGCTGCCCATGCCCTTCGAGCGGGCCCGCACGGCGCTGTTCGCCGGACAGCTGGCACGCCGGCGACGCCGCAAGCAGGTGGCGTCGCAGACCCTGACCTCGGCGATGCGGGCGTTCGGAGCGCTCGGGACGCCACTGTGGGAGGAGCGGGCCCGCACCGAACTGGCCCGGGTCACCGTGACGAGGGGTCGTGCGTCGAGCCTCACGCCATCGGAGGCCAGCGTCGCGCGGCTTGCGGCGGCGGGACGGTCGAACCGGGACATCGCCGCCGCGCTGTTCATCACGCCGAAGACCGTCGAGCACAACCTCACCCGGGTGTACCGCAAGCTCGGCATCCGGGCGCGCGCGGAACTCGCAAGGCACGCCGATGCCTTCGGCGACGACTGACTCAGCCCAGCGGGATGTCGATCCCGGCTGCCAGCGCGGCGCCCACCTCGGCCGCCATCGCGGCGCCGACGATGCCCGCGGAGTTCTGCAGCGTGGCCGCCACGACCGGGGTCCGGTTCTTCAGCAACGGGATCCACTTGTCGGCCTTGCGGCTGATGCCGCCGCCTGCGATGAACAGATCGGGCCAGATCGCGTTCTCGATGACGACGAGAACCCTGGTGACCTCCTGCGTCCAGCGCTCGTAGGTCCACTCCTTGCGCTCCTTGACCGACGAGGCGGCGCGGTGCTCGGCTTCCTTCCCGCCAACCTCGAGATGGCCGAACTCGGTGTTGGGCAGCAGCTTTCCGTCGTGGATGACCGCCGAGCCGATGCCGGTGCCGAAGGTCAGCAGGACGATCACGCCGGTGTTGTCGCGGCCGGCGCCGAACTTCTCCTCGGCGAGGCCCGCGGCGTCGGCGTCGTTGAGCACCGTCACCTGCTGCCCGCCGAGTTCGGCCGAGATGACGTCGCGGGCGTTCACGCCGATCCAGCCCTTGTCGACGTTCGCCGCGGTGCGCACGATGCCGTCGGTGACCACACCGGGGTAGGTGACGCCCAGGGGGCCGGTCCAGCCGAACTCGCGGACCACCGCCGCGACGGTCTTGGCCACCGCGTCCGGGGTTGATGGCTGTGGGGTCGCGAGCTTGAGGCGCTCGCCGATCAGCTTGCCGGTGTCGAGGTCGACGATGCCGCCCTTGACGCCGCTGCCGCCGACGTCGACGCCGAATCCGCGGCGTTGGGGCGCGGCGGTCGCGGGATCCGGGACCTGTGTGTCGGTGGCGGTCATGAGCACTCCTCTTCGAGAGGTCGGCGGTGAGACGCGAACCACAACACTAGTGCTTGGACAATTCGCATGTCGGGCTGCTGCGCAAGCAGATCCGGTTTTGTGCTGCGATGTGTGGGTGACCGACAACGACCTCGACCCGATCGCCCTGCGCACTGTCGCCGAAGACCTCGCCACCGAAGCCGCGGACTACGTGCGTCGTCGGCGCCTCGAGGTGTTCGGCGACGATGCCACGGCGAGCGGGTCGGCGGTGCGATCGAAGTCGACGCCCACCGACCCGGTGACGATCGTCGACACCGAGACCGAGCGGCTGCTGCGCGAGCGGCTGGCCGTGGTGCGACCCGGGGACGCGGTGCTCGGCGAGGAGGAGGGCGGCTCCGCGATCGGCGAGCCGGGCCGTCCGGTATGGGTGCTCGACCCGATCGACGGCACGGTCAACTTCCTCTACGGCATCGAGTCCTACGCCGTGTCGGTCGGGGTTCAGATCGACGGTGTGTCGGTGGCCGGCGCGGTCGTCAACGTCGCGACCGGCGAGCTGTTCTCCGCCGCACGCGGCCACGGCGCCCGGGTGCGTCGCGACGGCGTCACGACGGCCCTGCGGTGCACGGCCGTCGACGACCTCTCCCTGGCGCTGGTCGGTACCGGCTTCGCCTACGAAGAGGACCGGCGCGAGGAGCAGGCGCGGGTACTGACGCGATTGGTGACCGTCGTGCGCGACGTGCGACGGATCGGGTCGTGCGCGCTGGACCTGTGCATGGTCGCGGCGGGTCGTCTCGACGGCTACTACGAGGACGGCGTGCACGTGTGGGACTGGGCGGCGGGCGCGCTGGTGGCGTCCGAGGCCGGCGCGGTGCTCGACCTGCCCGAGGTCACTGGCGACGACATCATCGTCGCGGCGGCGCCGGGAATCGCGGATCGGCTGTCGGAGGCTCTACGGACCGCGGGCGCGCCGGTGCGGTGACCGGCCTCGCGGGCCCGGTCAGCAAGCCGCGCCGTGGATCTTGCTCAGCAGCGCCGCATCTGGTGGCTGCGTGGCGTCCGGGCGCAGGCTCTCGAGCATCGCGTCGGTGTCGTCGTTGTGGCTGAGTTCGGTGTACTCCGTGCCGATCGCGAAGTCGACGGTGTCGTCGCCGCGCTGATCCTGGTACAGCTCGGTGCACGGGGCCACCAGCCAGACCGCCGCCGCGGCAGCGCGCCCGGCGGGCCCGAACCGGATCTGTCCCTGGCATGCGAGGCGGACCTCGGCGTAGACGGGATCGTTGGCGGCGTTCGGCTGAGCGAACCCGAGATCGCGCAGGGCGCCGGCGACCTCGGCGGCCTGCCCGCCCTGGCCGCTCGCGTTCAGCACGTTGATCTTGGTGTCGACGAGCTTCGCGGGCACGACGTCGGACATGTCGGAGACGGGAACGCGTTCGCCGAGTATGGGCTGATCGGCGGCGCCGGTGCCGCGAGGCGGGGCATTGCACGCCAGCGCCTGCTGCACTTCCGACGGCCGGTTGAACGCGATCAACCAGAAGACGAGGGCCAGCACGGCCAGCACCGCGAGCATAGCCAGACCGGGTGCGTAGTTGCGCCGACGGAACGGCCTGCCGTGCTTGTCGAAAGCCGTTCCGGGGGTGATGTACGCGACCACCCCTGCACCTTAGAGGCTCGTCAACCTGCCGGTCGCCACTCGCGGACGGACTCTGTGATACAAATCACAACCAATCCGAACGACCTCCGGGCACGAATCATTTGGCGGAAGCGTTCTGCGCTGGTACAAAGCTCTGTCGCAACAGTACGTAGGGGAATGAGGTAAATGGCTACCGACTATGACGCCCCACGGCGCACCGAGACCGATGACGTCTCGGAGGATTCGCTCGAGGAATTGAAAGCCCGGCGCAACGAAGCACAGTCCGCAGCAGTGGACGTCGACGAGGTGGAGACCGCCGAGTCGTTCGAACTGCCCGGCGCCGACCTGTCGGGCGAGGAGCTGTCGGTACGCGTCGTCCCCAAGCAGGCCGACGAATTCACGTGCTCCAGCTGCTTCCTCGTGCATCACCGCAGCCGTCTGGCAAGTGAGAAGAACGGGCAGCTGATCTGCACCGACTGCGCCGCCTGACCGCGCAGCGCTCAGGCGGCCAGTGCCGCCAGCAAGAGTTCCGGACGCCGGGAGCTGATCAGCCAGTACGGCGTGGGATCGTCCGCATCGTCGAGCACGACCAACACCATCGGCCCTATCCAGGGCCGGTGCACCACGAACGCCGCCGGATCGAGTTGTCGACCGAGCGCGGCGGACTTGGCGGTCTTGGGTACTTCGGCGCTGCGGGCGATCACGCTCACCGGAAGGTGCGCGTCGCCGACCCACAACTCCGCGACGCCGCTCGAACCGCCTTCGACGACGCGCACGTCGACGCGGCCCAGCCAGGTCAGCGTCGCCGCGGCGACCAGACCGAGCACTGCGAATGCCGCCCACATCGGGACGGCTTCGATGCCGAGGTTGATCTCGAACGCCAGCAGCGCCGCCAGCCCGAGTCCGGGCAGCCACCACCACCACGGCACCCGCAAGCGCTCTCGGTAGCGCACGGATTGGGCGGTCGCACGCGTGTCGGACACGAAGCCAAGAGTAATCTCGTGCAACGTGTCCTCCTCTCTGCCGGTCGTGCGGCTCGATCGTGAGCTGCCCATGCCCGCACGCGCCCACGACGGCGATGCGGGGGTCGACCTGTACAGCGCGGTCGACGTCCTCCTGCCGCCCGGCGAGCGCGCGCTGGTTGCCACCGGCGTCGCCGTCGCGATCCCGCACGGGATGGTCGGTCTGATCCATCCGCGGTCGGGTCTGGCGAGCCGGGTGGGTCTGTCGATCGTGAACAGTCCCGGCACGGTCGACGCCGGTTATCGCGGCGAGATCAAGGTGGCGCTCATCAACCTCGACCCGAGCCAGCCGATCGCGATCAAGCGCGGAGATCGGATCGCGCAGTTGTTGGTTCAGCGGGTCGAACTTCCCGAACTGGTCGAGGTCGCCTCGTTCGAAGAGGCAGGCTTGGCACACACCACCCGTGGCGCAGGCGGCCACGGTTCCTCCGGCGGACACGAGAGTTTGTAATGGCACTGGGTAGGCGCAAGGGCGGCAAGGACGACGACGACGCTGGTCGTACACCGGAGGTCGCCGAACCGCCGCAGCACGACGACACCGACGACCTCGAGGGGCCGTTCGACATCGGGGACTTCGACGACCCGGCCGTGGCGGTGGTGGGGCGGCACGATCTGGGTTCGGTCCTGCTGCCGGAGAACGAGACCGCGGAACTCGTCTTCGAGGTCAACCAGCAGGGCGTGCCGTCCGCGGTGTGGATGGTGACGCCGAACGGCCGGTACAACATCACGGCGTGGGCGGCCCCGAAGACCGGCGGGTTGTGGCGAGAGGTCGTCACCGAGATCGCCGACTCGTTGCGCAAGGACTCCGCTCAGGTGAGCATCGTGGACGGGCCGTGGGGCCGCGAGGTCGTCGGCGTCGTGACCAACGGTCCGGAGCCGGTCGTGATGCGGTTCATCGGCATCGACGGCTATCGGTGGATGGTCCGCGGCGCGGCGATCGGGCCGCCCCAGCTCGCCGACGCCATTGCGGCCGAGACGCGGAAGGCATTGGCGGACACGGTCATTCGACGTGGTGACACGCCGCAGCCGGTACGCGCCATGCTGCCGCTGCAGCTGTCGGAGTCTCTGGTGGAACGGCTGCGCGCCCGCGCCCAGCAGATGGTGGCCGATCAGGCACAGCAGCAGACCGCACCCCAGGCGCCGCAGGCTCCCGAGGCGCCGGCCCCGGTGGCCCGTCGCAGCGAGCAGGGCTCGGCCATGCAGCAACTGCGCACGATCACTGGCGGCTAGCCCGCGTCGAGCAGGGCGGCCACGCACGCCTCTCCGAGGACGGTCGGGTCCGCCCCCATCGCGTCCAACGTGACGGTGCGCAGCGCCGAGCGCGGCGCGGCCGACACCCATTCCAGTGCCACCTCGACCGGGTGCACGGCATCGTCGGTCGCGGCGGCCACGCCCATCGGCACGGCCAGCGCCTCCAGTTCGATGGTCGTCGGCGCGACGAACGCCGCGGCCGCGAGCATCGCGTCGGGCAACCCGGGCCACTGACCGGCCCACGACCGGGTCAGTTCCTCGGCCAGCCAGACCGGGCTCGATTCCCGCATTCCGGCGACGGTGGCACCGAGCCCGTCGCGCAGCAGCAATTCCGCGGTGTGGCGGGCGGTGAGCGCTGCGGGTGCGCCCTCGGGCGACCCGGTCCACGCCGGCAGCGCCGCCAGCACCCCGAGCGTCGTCGCGGGGTGCCGCAGCGCCCACGCGACCGCGACCGCGGCCCCGATGGACACACCGCCGACCAGGATCGGACCGCTGCGGGCCGCCTCGTCGAGGTCGTCGACGTATCCGTCGAGGAGCCGATCCGGCCGTGGTGGCGGCGTCACGACCGACACGCCCAAGCCATGGAGTGTGGGGGAGAACACACGGTGCACGTAGTCGTCGTCTGAGCCGGTGCCGGGCAGCAGAACTGCGGTCGCACCGTGCAGGTTCAAGGGCATCGTTCGATGGTGCCGTGCGTGGCCGATTCGGTGTGTCCGCAACGCCCGGGGACGACGTGGCGCATCGGAACCAAGAGGTCTACCGTGGCGTTGGTTAGGGAGAATCCACGGTGGATTCGCCACAGCGGTCAGGAGAGACCATGGCCACGGCCGAAGGTTATCTGCGTCGGCTCACCCGTCGGCTGACGGAGGACCCTGAACGACTCGACGTCGAAGAACTCACGGACGAGGCCGACTGCACCGGCGCCCAGAAGGCGATCGACTGTCGTCGCGGTCAGGAAGTGACGATGGTCGGCACCCTGCGGTGCGTCGAGACGGCGTCCAAGGGCTGCGCGGGCGGTGTCCGTGCCGAACTGTTCGACGGCACCGACTCGGTCATGCTGGTGTGGCTCGGACAGCGCCGCATTCCCGGCATCGACTCGGGCCGCACCCTGCGGGTGCACGGACGCCTCGGCACGCTGGAGAACGGCAGCAAGGCGATCTACAACCCGCACTACGAGATTCAGAAGTGACGGACCCCGACAAGGGGACCGACAGCGCGAACGCGGCCGACGAGCCGGATCAGCCCGAATCGAAACTGAGCGCGCAGGCCGTCCTGGAGCAGATGGGCGGCATCAGCGGGCTCATCTACTCCTCGCTGCCCGTGCTGGTCTTCGTGCCGGTGTCGTCGCTGTTCGGTCTGATGCCCGCGATCTACGCCGCTCTCGGCGTGGCCACGCTGATCCTGCTGTGGCGTCTGATTCGGCGCGAGTCGCTGCAACCGGCGGTATCGGGGTTCTTCGCCGTCGGGATCAGCGCGCTGGTCGCCTACGTCGTTGGCGAGTCGAAGGGCTACTTCCTCCTCGGCATCTGGTCGTCGCTGGTGTACGCCGGGGTGTTCACGCTGTCGGTGGTGATCCGCAGGCCGCTGGTCGGCTACGTGTGGGGCTGGGCGAATGGACGCGACCGGGGCTGGCGGCGCGTGCGCAGGGCGGTCCTGGCCTTCGACGTCGCCACGCTGTTCTGGGCCGGAGTCTTCGGCGCCCGCTTCATCGTGCAGAACCACCTCTACGACGAGGATCAGACCGGTCTGCTCGGCGTCGCCCGCATCGCGATGGGCTGGCCGCTGACGGCCGTCGCCGCGCTGGTCACCTACTTTGCGATCCGCACTGCGCAGCGCGCGCTGCGCGAGCACGCCGAGGACCCGGACGCGCCAGGGGCCGCACCGAGCGCGCAGGAGCCCTCGAGGGCGACACACACCGACTGACGGACGCTCGATGCAACGGACTGCTGCGGTCGATCGGTCGGTGATCGCCGTCGCGGTGCTCGCGTCCTTCGTGGCATTCCTCGACGGCTCGGTGGTCAACCTCGCGCTGCCCGCCATCTCGACGGACCTGGGCGGCGGGCTCGCGCTACAGCAGTGGGTCGTCGACGGCTATCTGCTCGCGCTCGGCGCGCTCATCCTGGTGGCCGGCGCCATCTCCGACGGATACGGCCGACTGCGCGTGCTGCGCCTCGGGCTGGCGGTGTTCGCCGTCGCATCCCTGCTGTGCGCGGTGGCGCCCACCTGCTGGATCCTGGTCGCCGCGCGGTGTTTGCAGGGCGTCGGTGCCGCGTTCCTGGTGCCGAGTTCGCTGGCGATGATCAACGCACGATTCAGCGGCGCCGCTCAGGCCCGCGCCATCGGCACGTGGACGGCGTGGACGGGCACGGCGTTCGTCGTCGGCCCGCCACTGGGCGGCCTGCTGGTCGACGCTCTGAACTGGCGCTGGGTGTTCGGCATCAACCTGCTCCCGCTGGCGATCACGCTGTACCTGACCACCCGACTGCCCGCCGAAGACGCCCACACCGGCGCCCGCCGCGGCATCGACGTGGTCGGCGCGATGCTGGCCGCTGTCGGTCTTGCGGCGACGGTGTTCGCGCTGATCGAATGGCAGCGCCTCGGCGTCGGCCACCCCGCGGTCTTCTCGGCGCTGGTCGCAGGCGTCGCGTGCCTGGCCGCGTTTCCCTGGTGGGAGAGCCGCACCCCTGACCCGATGATGCCGCTGGGCCTGTTCACCGTGCGCAACTTCGCGGTCGGCAACCTCGCGACGGTGTTCCTGTACGCCGCGGTGTCGCTCGGGACCCTGATCGTGCCGATCTTCCTGCAGGAGGCGGTCGGCATGTCGGCGTCGATGGCGGGCCTGGCCACTCTGCCCATCCCCGTGCTGTCGTTCTTCCTCGCCCCACGGTTCGGAGCGCTGGCGGGCAGGCATGGCCCCCGGCTCTACATGGGCGTCGGTCCGCTGCTCGCCGCGGCGGGCTTCCTGCTGATGTACACGGCGTCGAAGCCCTTCGACTTCTGGACGCAGATGCTGCCCGGGCTGCTGGTGTTCGGGGTCGGGCTGTCGGTCACCGTCTCGCCTCTGACGGCCGCGGTGCTGGCCGCCGTGGAACCGGAGCAGAGCGGGATCGGGTCGGCGGTGAACAACGCCGTATCGCGCGTCGCCGGCCTGATCGCGGTGGCGTTCATGGGAGTCATCGTCGGGCTCGGCCGAGGTGAATCAGCCTCTGGCGCAATGGACTTCGCCGGGTTTCGCAACGCCGCACTGGCCGTGGCGATCCTGTTCGCGGTGGCGGGTGTGGTGTCCGCGGTCGGCATTCGCAACGGGATAGGAGAGCTTCGGACCGTCACTGCCGGGGCCACGGCGCGCTGCCACGACCGGGCCACGCCACCGCCGGCGCCGACGATGCGCGGGCGCCGCTAGGGCGAGTGCAGGATCAGCTCGCGGAGCCGGTCCTCGACCTCGGCCACGGCGACGAACAGCAATTCGTCGCCACCTTCGAGTGGCTCGTCGTCCTCGGGCACGATCACCCGCGAGCCGCGCAGGATCGTCACCAGGGAGGCATCGCGGGGCAGGTCGAGGCGCTTGACGGCCTTGCCGCCCCACGGGGTGTCGTCGGGCAGCGTGATCTCCACCAGGTTGGCCTGGCCCTTGCGGAAGCTCATCAGCCGGACGAGGTCGCCGACGGACACCGCCTCCTCGACCAGGGACGCGAGCATGCGCGGTGTCGACACCGCGACGTCGACGCCCCAGTTCTCGTCGAACAACCACTCGTTGCGCGGGTCGTTGACCCGGGCCACCACGCGCGGCACCGCGAACTCGGTCTTGGCCAGCAGGCTCAGCACGACGTTCGCCTTGTCGTCGCCGGTCGCGGCGATGACGACGTCGAAGTCCTCCAAACCCACGGACTCGAGCAGGCTCAGCTCGCACGCGTCACCCAGCCGCCACTGCGCGGCGGGGATGGCGTCGACGTCGAGGTGGTCGGGATTGCGTTCCAGCAGCGTGACGGTGTGGTTCTCGACGAGTTCCCGGGCGATGGAGCGGCCGACGGCGCCGGCTCCTGCGATGGCGACCTTCACTGGGTGCTCACCTGGTCCTTCACTGGTCGTCCACGTCTTCGGCGGGAGGCAGGGCGGACAGCGCCATGGCCTCGGCGATGTGACCGGAGACCGCGGCCAGGTACACCTGGTCGCCGGCCTGGATGACGGTCTTGGCCTCGGGGAGCATGCCGCTGCCGAAGCGGATGATGAAGGCGACCCGGCCCCGCGTAGCGTTCTCCAGCGCGGTCACGCGGTGCCCCGCCCAACCCTCGTGCAGCGGCAGTTCTGCGACGCCCACGTTGCCCGACGGATCGCGCCACTTCGTGGTCTCGGTCTCGCGGGTCAGCACGTTGAGCAGTCGGTCGGTGGTCCACGGCACGGTCGCCACCGTCGGGATGCCGAGCCGCTCGTACACCGCGGCTCGCTTGGCGTCGTAGATGCGCGCGACGACGCGTTCCACGCCGAACGTCTCGCGCGCGACCCGCGCCGAGATGATGTTGGAGTTGTCGCCCGAGGACACCGCAGCGAATGCGCCTGCCTCCTCGATCCCGGCCCGCAGCAGCACGTCCCGGTCGAAGCCCATGCCGAGCACCCGTTCGCCGGGAAACTCGGGGGAGAGGCGGTGGAACGCCGTGCCGTCCCGGTCGATGACCGCCACCTCGTGACCGATGCGGGCGAGCCCATCGGCCAGCGATGCGCCCACTCGGCCGCACCCCATCACCACAACACGCACGCGTCGGTCCTCCCTGCGGTGGCCGTGACATCGATCGTCGCCAAAGCTGGCAACACGGAACGCTACAGCTATTCGGACGGTCCTTCCCGCGTAGGCATACCCTTGGTCCTCGTGTCCAAGCTCTCGACCGTCGCACGGCGACTGGTCCTAGGAACACCGTTCCGCAGCGACAAACTCGCACACACCCTGTTGCCCAAGCGCATCGCGCTTCCCGTGTTCGCCTCGGACGCGTTGTCGTCGGTCGCCTACGCCCCGGAGGAGATCTTCCTGGTGCTGTCGGTGGCGGGGCTGTCGGCCTACACGATGGCGCCCTGGATCGGGCTCGCAGTCGCGGCGGTGATGCTCGTCGTCATCGCCAGTTATCGGCAGAACGTGCACGCCTATCCCTCGGGTGGCGGCGATTACGAAGTCGTGACGACGAATCTCGGTCCGACTGCAGGGCTCACCGTTGCCAGCGCGCTGCTCGTCGACTACGTGTTGACCGTCGCCGTATCCATGGCGTCGGCGATGTCGAACATCGGCTCGGCCGTTCCGTTCATCGCGCAGCACAAGGTGCTGTTCGCCGTGGCCGCGATCCTCATCCTCGCGTCGTTGAACCTGCGCGGCATCCGCGAATCGGGGACGGCCTTCGCCATTCCCACGTATGCGTTCATGGTCGGCATGTTCATCATGTTGGGCTGGGGACTGTTCCAGATCGTCGTACTCGGCACGCCGTTGCGGGCGGAGTCGGCCGACTTCGAACTGAAGTCGGAACACGGCGACGTCATGGCGTTCGCGATGGTGTTCCTGGTGGCACGAGCGTTCTCCTCCGGTTGCGCGGCACTCACGGGCGTGGAGGCGATCAGCAACGGGGTTCCCGCTTTTCGCAAGCCCAAGTCGCGCAACGCGGCGAGCACGCTGCTCCTGCTGGGTGGGGTTGCGGTCACGCTCTTCATGGGCATGATCATGCTGGCCCAGGAGACCGGCGTGAAGGTCGCCGAGCGACCCGACGAGCAGCTGGTGGGGGCGCCCGAGGGCTATCAGCAGAAGACGCTGATCGCCCAGCTCGCCGACGCGGTGTTCCACGACTTCCCGGTTGGCCTCTTTCTGATCGCCGGCGTCACCGCGCTGATCCTGGTGCTGGCGGCCAACACTGCCTTCAATGGCTTCCCGGTGCTGGGGTCGATCCTGGCCCAGGACAGCTTCCTGCCGCACCAGCTGCGGACACGCGGCGACCGGCTGGCGTTCTCGAACGGCATCCTGTTCCTGGCGTTCGCGGCGATCGCGTTCGTGGTGGCCTTCCAAGCCGAGGTCACGGCGCTGATCCAGCTGTACATCGTCGGGGTGTTCGTGTCGTTCACGCTCAGCCAGATCGGCATGGTGCGGCACTGGACGCGTCTGTTGCGCGTCGAGACCGACGATCAGGAGCGCAGCCGGATGCAGCGCTCGCGGGTGATCAACACGATTGGATGCGCGTGCACGGGCGCCGTGCTGGTGATCGTGGTCGTCACCAAGTTCATGGCAGGTGCGTGGATCGCGATCCTTGCGATGGGTTTCCTCTTCATGGTCATGAAGCTGATCCACAAGCACTACGCGACCGTGCAGCAGGAATTGGCCGAGGCCGATGCCGAGGCCGGCGACGACGTGGTGCTGCCCAGCCGCAACCATGCGATCGTGCTGGTGTCGAACGTCACGCTGCCCACCAAGCGCGCGCTGGCCTACGCCCGCGCCACCAGACCCGACGAACTCGAGGCAATCCACGTCAGCATCGACGACGCGGAGGCGCGCGAGCTGAAGACCAAGTGGGAGGGCTCTGACTTCTCGCTGCCGCTGAAGATCGTCGCGTCGCCGTACCGCGACATCACCCGGCCGGTGATGGACTACGTCAAGCGCATCACCAAGGACGCGCCGCGTACGGTCGTCACGGTCTTCATACCCGAATACGTCGTCGGCCACTGGTGGGAACAGGTGCTGCACAACCAGAGTGCCCTGCGGCTCAAGGGTCGCCTCCTCTTCGAACCCCAAGTGATGGTGACGTCGGTGCCCTACCAGCTCAACTCCTCCGAGCGACTGAAGAACCTCGAGCCCAAGTCGGCTCCCGGTGACGCGCGACGCGGGTTCCTCGAATGAGCGAGACCGAACTCGAGTTGACCGTGGGGCCCGCGGCCAACGGCGGCAGTTGCATCGCGCGCCACGATGGCCGGGTGGTGTTCGTGCGCGGTGCGCTGCCCGACGAGCGGGTGCGAGTGCTGGTCACCGATCAGCGCGCGAAGCACTGGCATGCGGTCACGGTGGAGGTCCTCGAGGCCTCGCCCGACCGGGTGGAGTCGCTGTGCCGCATCGCCGGTGAGCACGGCTCCGGGTGTTGCGACCTGGCGTTCGCCGAGCCCTCGGCCGCGCGGCGGCTCAAGGGCGGGGTGGTGGCCAACCAGCTGGCGCGCCTCGGTGGCTTCGACTGGTCCGGCGAGGCGGAGGCGCTCGACGACCTCGGCGCCACCGGCTGGCGGACGCGGGTGCGACTGGCCACCACCGCCGACGGCCACGCAGGGTTTCACCGCTATCACAGTGCCGACCTGGTCACTGAGCTCGACTGCGGCCAGTTGCCCGAAGGCATGCTGGACGGTCTCGACGGGTCCCGTTGGCCGGTGGGCGCCGAGATCCACGTCGCGCTCGACGACGACGGTAGGCGCCACGTCGTGCAGACCGGGCCCAAGACCGGCGGGCGCGGCGGCAAGAAGAACCGCGGCACGTCGTCGCCGACCCAGGTCATCGAGGGGCAGTACGAGGCGACCCAGCGAGTGGGCGGCAGGACCTGGCACGTGCCGGTGACCGCGTTCTGGCAGGCGCATCGCAGCGCGGCCACGCTCTACAGCGATCTGATTTCCCAGCACGCCCGGTTGGAGCCGGGCATGACGGCGTGGGACCTGTACGGCGGCGCCGGGGTGTTCGCAGCCGTGCTGGCCGACGCCGTCGGCGAGACGGGCCGGGTGGTCACCGTGGACACCTCGCGTGGCTCGGCGCGGGCTGCGCGCGCGACGTTGGCCGATCTCGGCTGGGTGTCAGTGGTGACCGAGTCGGTACGGCGCGCGCTGTCGGCGCAGCCCGAGCGCGCCGACGTCGCGGTGCTCGACCCGCCGCGTGCGGGTGCCGGCCGCGAGGTCATCGATCTGCTGGCTGCGGCCGCCGTACCGCGGATGATCCACATCGGTTGCGAGGCAGCATCCTTCGCGCGCGACGTGGGACTGTACCTGGGCCACGGCTACACCGTGGAGGAGCTGCGGGTGTTCGACTCGTTCCCGCTGACCCATCACGTCGAGTGCGTTGCGGTACTGCGCCGCTGAGTTCGCCACCGATCGAGTAGGTCGGGGATCTCGGCGAGCATGAAGTCGTAGAAGTCGCGCATCTCGGCCAGGCGCCGGTGTGCCGGACCGTCCGGTGTCGTAGCCGAAATCCCGTCGGAGGCGGCCTGTCTGATCGCGGCGAGGATCTGGTTCTGCGTCGTGTAGAGCACCGTCCAGGCATCGTCGCGCAATCGGTAGTGGTCGCGACGGCTGCCCGGGGCGGGAACTCGTTCGGCCAGACCGACCGCGACGAGCATCTTGATCGCGCCGGAGATCGCGCCCGCGCTGGCCTGCAGCTGAGCGGCCAGGTCAGCGGCGGTCATGGTGGGTGCGCTGGTGAACAACAATGCGGCCAGCACGCGCGAGGTCATCCGCTGTAGGCCATGGCTGGTCAACACCAGGGCGAGTTCCTCGGCCGCTTCGGCGACGGAAGGCTCGTCGGACATGGCGCTCCTCCAGAAGGATTCACAAATTACTGAAAGTTCAGTATAGTCATCCGCGGCGCTCCGGGAAGTCTGGTCGGAATCCGTACCCGCATGCGGGCGATGCGCGTGCACCGCCCCCGCCGAGAAAGAGCCGTCCCATGCGTCTCGACGAAACTTCGGAATCCGGCCCCGTCATCTCCGTCCGGGGGCTGAGATTCACCTACCCGAAGGCCAACATTCCCGCAGTGCGCGGAATGGACTTCGAAGTCGGGCGGGGGGAGATATTCGGATTCCTCGGCCCGAGCGGCGCGGGCAAGTCGACGACGCAAAGACTCCTGATTGGATTGTTGCGCGGCCACGAAGGCGACATCGCGGTGTGGGGGCGGGAACCCGTCGCGTGGGGCCCCGACTACTTTGAGCGCGTCGGTGTCTCGTTCGAGCTGCCCAACCACTACCCGAAGCTGACGGCACTCGAGAATCTTCGCTTCTTCGCGTCGCTGTACGGCGGCGAGACACGTGATCCGAACGAATTGCTCGCGGCGGTCGGACTGGCCGACGCAGCCAGCACGCGTGTCGGCAAGTTCTCGAAGGGCATGGCCATGCGGCTGACGTTCGCTCGGGCCTTGCTGAACGACCCCGACCTGTTGTTCCTCGACGAGCCCACGTCCGGACTCGACCCGGTGAATGCTCGCAGCGTGAAGGACATGATTCTGGATCTCCGCGCGCGCGGGCGCACGGTCTTCCTCACGACGCACGACATGGCGACGGCCAACGAACTGTGCGACCGAGTCGCGTTCGTCGTCGACGGGCAGATCGTTGCGCTGGACGCTCCCGCAGAATTGCGCATCGCCCGGAGCCGGCGTGTGGTGCGCGTCGGATACCGCGCGTCCGACGGTGGTCTCGAAGCCGCCGAGTTCCCCATGGACGGTCTGGCAGACGACGGCGAGTTTCGCGCGGTTCTGCGGAACCACCACGTGGAGACCATCCACAGCGCGGAGGCCAGTCTGGACGACGTGTTCGTCGAGGTGACCGGAAGGCGGTTGCAGTGACGAGATTCCGCAGCGCCTTGAGGCTCGAATTCACCTTGCAGAATCGGCAGCGATTCCTGCATGCGGCAGTGTTCTCCGGGCTCGTGTGGCTCGCCGTATTGCTTCCGCTGCCACCCGGTTTGCGCGCCGCGGCGGAGCCCTACGTGCTCCTCGGCGACATCGCCATCATCGGGTTCTTCTTCATCGGAGGATCGGTGTTCTTCGAGAAGCAGGAGCGCACGCTGGGTGCGGTCATTGCGACACCTTTGCGCTTCGCGGAGTACCTCGGTGCGAAGGTCGCCACGTTGTGTGCCATCTCGCTCGGGGTCGCTCTCGCGGTGGTGACGATCGCGCACGGCATGTCGTACCGCCCGCTGCCGTTGGTCGCGGGCGTCCTGTCGGGAACCCTGTTGATGCTGTTGGTCGCGTTCATCACGTCGCTGCCATTCGGGTCGGTCGGCGACTGGTTCATCTTCGCGGTGGTTCCACTGGCGGTGATGAATCTCCCCGTACTCCACCTGAGTGGCCTGTGGCCCAATCCGGTGCTCTATCTGGTACCGACGCAGGGCCCGCTCCTGCTACTCGGTGCGGCCTTCGATCAAGTTGCCCTGGCGCCCTGGCAGCTCGTCTACTCGGTGGCCTACCCGGTCTCGTGTCTAGTCGGGTTGTCCGTGGTGGCGCGCGCCATGTTCGTCCGGCACGTCGTGCGAACGGCCGGCGCATGATGGCGACGAGTGTGGCGAGGGCGTGGCGGGCGTTCGGACACAATGACATTCGGGGGTCCTACCGCGACCCGCTGATGGTGATGCTCCTCGTCGCACCGGTCATCTGGACGGTCGCGGTCGCCGGGCTGACCCCGCCGACGACGCGGATGCTCGCCGAACGACATGGCTTCGATCTGGTGCCCTACTACCCGTTGGTGGCAACGGCGTTCCTATTGCTCACCAGCATCATCGTGGCCGGCGGGCTCGCAGCATTCCTCGTGCTGGACGAGGTGGACGCCGGCACGCTCACGGCGTTGCGAACCACGCCGGTGCGGCTCTCGACGTTCTTCGCCTACCGGGCCGCGACGGTGATCGCGGTGACCGCCGTCTACGTCATCGCCACGCTGTCGTTCAGTGGCATCGTCCGCGGAGGGCTGACCGCGACCCTGGTCCCGATCGGGTTGCTCTCGGGTCTATCGGCGGTCGTGACGCTGCTGCTCATCGTCGCCATGGCAGGCAACAAGATTCAGGGCCTTGCGGCGATCCGTGGTCTCGGCATGCTCATCGCCGGGCTGCCGTGTCTGCCATGGTTCATCGACTCGCCCTGGAACGTCGCATTCGGCGTGTTGCCGCCGTACTGGGCGGCCAAGGCGTTCTGGATCGCCAGCGATGGCGGTTCCTGGTGGCCGTACCTGGTGGTGGGCGCCGCAATCAACGTCGCAATGGCCTGGCCGCTGTTTCGGCGCTTCCTCGCCAAGAACCGGTCGTGACCCGCGCGGCGTTCACTCCTGACCGGGTGACTTCGGCCGCTGATACACGTCCGGGATCCCGTCGAGGTCTTCGTCCTGGGACTCCTCGGCGCAGATCGCCCGGTAGTGCCGGTTGCGCATCCGCAGCACGACGGCCGCCAGCAGCGCAGCGGTGATCGACCCCGTCAGCACGCCGATCTTCACGTGCTCCCCGCGGTCGGAGTCGGGACCGTAGGCCAGCTCGCCGATCAGGAGCGACACCGTGAAACCGATGCCTGCGAGCATCGCGATACCGAACACGTCGATCCACTTCAGGGCGCTGTCGAGCGACGCCCGGGTGACGGCCGAGAGGACGCGCGTGGTGCCGAAGATGCCGATCACCTTGCCCACGACCAGGCCGAAGACGATGCCCAGTGCGACCGGGTCGGCCAAGGCCGCGGTGAAGCCGCTGAGGCCGCCGACCGTCACGCCCGCGGCGAAGAACGCGAACACCGGCACGGCAAAACCCGCGGACACGGGGCGGATGAGGTGCTCGAAGTGTTCGGCCAGACCTGGCCCGGCGTCCGGACCGCCCGCGGCCTGGCTCCGCATCACCGGCACCGCGAAGCCGAGCAGCACGCCGGCCACCGTGGCGTGGATTCCCGATTCGTGCACCAGTGCCCACGTTGCCAGGGCGAGCGGCAGCAGCAGCCACAGCGAGCGGATGCGCCGCTGCACGCACACCGCGAACAGGGCCAGCGGGATGACGGCCAGTCCGAGCGCGACCACGTTGATGTCGTCGGTGTAGAAGATCGCGATCACCGTGATGGCGAGCAGATCGTCCACCACGGCCAGTGTCAGCAGGAACGTGCGCAGCGCGGCGGGTAGGTGCGTCGATATGACCGCCAGTACCGCGACCGCGAACGCGATGTCGGTGGCGGTGGGGATGGCCCAGCCGCTCGTCGCCCCGTCGCCGACGGGTGCGGTGAAGGCGACGAAGATCAGCGCCGGGACGACCATGCCGCCCACCGCTGCCGCGATGGGAAGGGCGGCACGTCGCGGGTCGCGCAGGTCGCCCGCGACGAACTCCCGCTTGAGTTCGAGGCCGACCACGAAGAAGAAGATGGCGAGCAGTCCGTCGGCAGCCCAGGTCCCCAGGGTGAGGTTCAGGTGCAGGCCCAGGGAGTCGGTGCCGACGTGCAGGTCGCGCAGCGCGGTGTAGGACTCCGACCAGGGGGAGTTCGCCCACACCATCGCGACGACCGCCCCGAACAGCAGCAGAGCGCCGCCGACGGTCTCCTTGCGCAGGACTTCCGAGACGCGGGACGTCTCGGCCCAGGAACCTCGGCTGAAGAGAGCCTGGGCGATCGGGCCACGGTCCTTGGGCAAGAGGAGTACCTCGAATCGGTGTAGGGGTCACGGGCATGACGAACCAATTTGCCGACCAGACTTCCCGGCGCACCTGGTAGAGGAGTCTATCGGTCGGCCAGGATCCTGACGGACTGGTGACGGCACGTCGGCCCGGTCAGTCGTCGAAGTGGGTGAGTACGGCGTCGGGGCGACCCTCCAGTGTGTCTCATCACAGCCGTCAGGACAGGACTCCGTCGGATCGGGGTGCGTAAACTGACGGGATGCTCGAACAGGTCCGAGGTCCCGCAGATCTGCAGCACCTGTCGCAGGCCCAGTTGGACGACCTCGCGATCGAGATCCGCGAGTTCCTCATCCACAAGGTCGCCGCGACCGGCGGACACCTGGGTCCCAACCTGGGCGTCGTCGAGTTGACGCTGGCGCTGCACCGCGTCTTCGACTCGCCCCACGACCCGATCGTGTTCGACACCGGCCACCAGTCCTACGTCCACAAGATGCTGACCGGCCGGTGCGCCGACTTCGACAACCTCCGCATGAAGGACGGCCTGTCGGGTTATCCCTCGCGCAGCGAGAGCGAGCACGACTGGGTCGAGTCCAGCCACGCCAGCGCCGCGCTGTCCTACGCCGACGGGCTGGCCAAGGCCTTCGAGCTGAGCGGCCACCGCAACCGGCACGTCGTTGCGGTCGTCGGAGACGGCGCGTTGACCGGCGGCATGTGCTGGGAGGCACTGAACAACATCGCGGGCTCCAACCGGCCCGTCGTCATCGTCGTCAACGACAACGGCCGCAGCTACGCGCCGACCATCGGTGGTTTCGCCGATCACCTGGCCGGCCTGCGGTTGCAGCCGGGCTACGAGAAGCTGCTCGAGCGGGGCCGCGAGACCGTGCGCGGTGTCCCGGTCGTCGGCGAGATCTTCTACCAGGGCATGCACAGCGTGAAGGCCGGCATCAAGGACGCGCTGGCGCCGCAGGTGATGTTCACCGATCTGGGCCTCAAGTACGTCGGCCCGATCGACGGACACGACGAGCACGCCGTCGAGACCGCTCTGCGCAGCGCGCGCGGCTTCAACGGACCCGTCATCGTCCACGTCGTCACCCGCAAGGGGAAGGGCTACGGCCCGGCCGAGAACGACGAGGCCGAGCAGATGCACGCGACCGGCATCATCGACCCGCAGACGGGGCTCGCGACGTCGGTCGCCGCGCCGGGGTGGACCTCGGTATTCTCCGACCAGCTGATCAAGCGCGCTGCCAAGCGCCGCGACGTCGTGGCGATCACCGCCGCCATGCCGGGACCGACGGGTCTGAGCGCCTTCCGCACGCAGTACCCGGATCGCTTCTTCGACGTCGGCATCGCCGAGCAGCACGCGATGACCTCGGCCGCCGGCCTCGCGATGGGCGGCATGCACCCGGTGGTCGCGATCTACTCGACGTTCCTCAACCGCGCGTTCGATCAGCTGATGATGGACGTTGCTCTGCACCGGCTTCCAGTGACCCTGGTGCTCGACCGCGCCGGCGTCACCGGACCCGACGGCGCCAGCCACAACGGCATCTGGGACCTGTCGATCCTCGGCGTCGTTCCAGGGATGCGCGTCGCCGCGCCACGCGACGCCGCCCGCCTGCGCGAGGAACTCGACGAGGCGCTCGACGTCAAGGACGGGCCCACCGCGCTGCGGTTCCCCAAGGGTGCGGTCGGGGAGGACATCCCCGCCGTCGCGCGCCGCGCCGGGGTCGACGTGCTGGCCGAACCCGCCGAGGGCCTCTCCAGCGACGTGCTGCTGGTTGGAGTGGGGCCGTTCGCGTCGATGGCGCTGTCGGTCGCCGAACGCCTCCGCAAGCAGGGCATCGGCGTGACGGTGGTCGATCCCCGATGGGTCCTGCCGGTGCCGCCGGTGTTGGTCGAGTTGGCCAAGGACCACGGGCTGGTCGTCACCCTCGAGGACAACGGCGTGCACGGCGGTGTCGGGTCTGCTGTGTCGTCGGCGCTGCGCCGCGCGGAGGTCGACGTGCCGTGCCGCGACGTCGCTATGCCGCAGGAGTTCCAGGACCATGCCTCGCGCGGCGAAGTGCTCACCGCCGTCGGTCTCACCGACCAGAACGTCGCCCGCCAGATCACCGGCTGGGTGGCCGCGCTGCCCAGCCCGTCGCGTGAGTCCGAGGTCGGCGACCGCATCGACTAGTCCGCGGGGCTAGTCTCCTGCCATGGACGCCGAACTCGAGCGCTGGAAGTCCGCCGGGCAGTACTTCGACTACCTCGGCTTCGACGTGTTCCACCGCGTCGACGGCCTGCCGCTCGGCGAGGGCCCGGTCCTACTGCTGATCCACGGCTACCCGTTCAACTCGTTCGACTGGGTCCGCATCTGGCCCACGCTGGTTCGGCGATTCACGGTGATCGCACCGGACATGCTGGGGATGGGCTTCTCCGACAAGCCGTCGATCTACCAGTACTCGGTACACGACCACGCCGACGTACACGAGGCGCTGCTGGCCCACCTCGGCGTCACCCGGTGCCACGTGCTGGCCCACGACCTCGGCGACTCCGTCGCCCAGGAACTGCTGGCCCGGCATGAGTTCGGTGACTGGTCCTATGCCGCAGTCGAATTCGAGACGATCACCTGGCTCAACGGCGGCATGTTCAACGAGGCGTACGCGCCACGGCTGGTGCAGAAGCTGATGTCGCGCACTCCGTTGGGCGACGCCTTCGCCCGTCTTCAGAACGGTCCCGTGATGCGTCGGGTCGTCGACCGCACCCTCGACGAACTGTTCGGCCCGAACACCAGGCCGACCCCGCACGAACTCGATCGGTTCCATCAGATCCTCGAGTACAACGACGGTGCCGCGGTGATGCACAAGGTGGGCCGCTTCGTCACCGACCGCTATCAGCACCGCAACCGATGGGTTCGCGCCATGCGTCGCACGGCCGTGCCGATGCGGTTGATCGACGGGCCCGCCGACCCGAACTCCGGCGCGCACATGGCGCGTCGGTACGCCGAGGTGATCCCGGACGCCGACGTGGTGATGCTGGCCGACGACATCGCGCACTGGCCGCAGCTCGAGGCGCCCAAGGCGGTGCTGACGCACTTCCTGGCCCACGTCGATCGCGTTGCGGCAGGCTGACTCTCAGCCTTCGGGTGCTGCGGAGTCGTCGCCGGCCTGGGCGTCTGCCTTGCCGACGGCGGCGGCCGCCTGAAGTGCCTCGCTGACGATCGGCACGGTCAACTCGCGCTGCCAGCGTCGCGCGCCGGCGTCGGCGAGGAACGCCTCGACGGCCGCGGGCACGTCGTCCGGGTCGGCCGGTGGCTGCCAGTCCCAGCACAGCCTGCGCACGGTGTCGGGGGTCAGCAGGTTCTCGGCAGGCACCGTGAGTCGCTGCGACAGGTCCGCCAGCGCTGCCTTGGCGGCCTCGAGGCGCGCTGCGGCCTCCGGCTTGCGGCGGGCCCATCGGGAGGCGGGCGGCGGTCCGGACTGCGGATCCGACGACGTCGGCATGTCCTCGGAACGGCGGGCGCGAGCCAGCGCGTCCAGCCACACCTGGGCGCTGCGGCGCTGCCGGTTGCCACCGAATATCGGTAGCGCCGTGAGCTTTTCGGTCGTGTCCGGGTCGCTGGTCGCCGCGTTGACGATCGCCGAGTCGGGCAGGATGCGGCCGGGGGCGATGTCACGGCGCTGGGCGATGCCGTCGCGGGTGGTCCACAGTTCGCGTACGGCGGCCAGCGCGCGCGGGTTGCGGATCTTGTGGATGCCCGAGGTGCGGCGCCAGCGGTCGCGTCGGGTGGGCGGGGCCACGTACGTCCGGAGGTGCTCGAATTCCTGGGCGGCCCAGTCGCTCTTGCCCTGCTCCTCGAGTACGGCGGCGACGGCGTCGCGCAGCTCGAGCAGGACCTCGACGTCCAGCGCGGCGTAGTTCAGCCATTCGGGGGGCAGCGGGCGCTTGGACCAGTCGGCGGCGCCGTGGCCCTTCATCAATTGCAGGCCGAGCAGGCGTTGCACCATGGCGGCGAGGTTCACCCGGTCGAATCCGGCGAGCCTGCCCCCGAGTTCGGTGTCGTACAGGCTCGGCGGGATCATGCCGATCTCGGCGAGGCACGGCAGATCCTGGTCGGCGGCGTGCAGCACCCACTCGTCGGTGGCCAGCACGCGAGCCACCGGCGCCATCGTCGCGACGGGGTCGGCCCCGTGGTTGACCGGGTCGATCAGCACGGTGCCCGCGCCGCGGCGACGGATCTGCACCAGGTAGGCCCGGTTCGAGTAGCGGAAGCCCGACGCCCGTTCGGCGTCGATCGCGAACGGGCCGCTGCCGGACGCCAGGAGCTCGGCGGCGTCGGCGATGTCGCTCGGATACATCGCCAACGGGGGAACGCCGTCGGCGGGCGCCAGCAGGGGCGTGGTGTCGGGCTCGGCCTCTTCGGGCGTGCCGGGACCGGGCTCTTCCGGGGTGTCCGTCATGTCAGGCGCGGGTGCGGGAGTTCAGGTCCGTGACACCCGCCGGTGGTAGGCCCGCGGCGTGCTCGAGCACCTCGCAGAACGCTTGGACGTGGGGGCCCAGTTCGAGATTGGTCGCCGTCCACGAAGCCCGCAGTTCGAGTTGGTGCGCCCGCGGGGGGCCGGAGATGTCGCCGTAGCGCACCGAGGTCGTGGCCGTGACCGTGCCGCCGAGGGCGGTGACGGCGTCGCCGCTGACCTCCAGCGCGTCCACCAGCCAACTCCACGCGACCTCGGGCAGCAGTGGGTCGACGGCCTCCATCGAGTCGAGGTCGGCCTGGATGTAGGCGACCAGGCGCATGGTGCCGTCCCAGGCCTCTGCGCCTTCGGGGTCGTGCAGCAGGATGAGCCTGCCGAAGGCGTCGCCCTCGGAGCGTTCGGGCACGATCGCCGTCTCGGGGTGCCGGACCTCGGCGCCGAGCGCGTAACTGAACGGCGCGAGGCGCTGCGGGGGACGGATCGGGCCGAGTTCGATCTCCGCCCGCACGGTAGCGGCATTCATCGCCGCGACCGCTTCGCGGAATGGAGCCGGTTCGGCGGCGGAGGTCACGGCGTTTGACGCTAGACCATTTGGGCAGGTGACGGCGCAGGCGCGCCGTAGTGGCCCGACATGGCAGCATGGACGCTGATGAATACCCGCCGTGACCTGCCCGACTCCCCGTATCTGGCTGCGGCCGGCGGCCGCAAGCCCCACCGGGTCCCGGTGTGGTTCATGCGGCAGGCCGGGCGTTCGCTACCCGAGTACCGCCAACTGCGCGCCAAGAACACCATGATGCAGGCCTGCTTCGACGCCGAACTGATCTGCGAGATCACGTTGCAGCCGGTGCGCAGGCACGGCGTCGACGCGGCAATCCTGTTCTCCGACATCGTCGTTCCGCTGCGCGCCGCGGGCATCGGCCTCGACATCGTGCCCGACGTCGGACCGGTGATCGACCACCCGATCCGCACCGACGCGGACGTCGCCGCGGTGCGTCCGCTCGACGCCGCGGAGGTCGCTCCGGTCGCCGAGGCCATCGGCATGCTCGTCGGCGCGCTGGGCGACGTGCCGCTGATCGGGTTCGCGGGCGCCCCGTTCACGCTGGCGTCCTATCTCGTCGAGGGCGGGCCGAGCCGCAACCACGAGCGCACCAAGGCGATGATGCTTGGCGAGCCGCAGACATGGCACGCGCTGATGAGCAAGCTCACCGACGTCACGATTGCCTTCCTGCGCACACAGCTCGACGCCGGCGTCGACGCCATTCAGCTGTTCGATTCGTGGGCGGGCACGCTGTCGCTGGCCGACTACCGCCACTTCGTGCTGCCGCACAGCACGCGGGTGTTCGCTGAACTGGCCGCGCACCTGGGGCAGGAGCGCAGCGACTCGGGGATCAAGCCTGCCGTGCCGATGACGCACTTCGGCGTCGGCACCGCCGAGTTGCTCGGCGCGATGGGCGAGGCGGGCGCGACCGTGGTGGGCGTCGACTGGCGCACCACGCTCACCGACGCCGCGACGCGCGTCGGCCCCGGCAAGGCGCTGCAGGGCAACCTCGACCCGGTGGTGCTGCTCGCGGGCTGGCCCGCGGTGGAACGGGCGGTGCGCGGCGTGGTCGAGGACGGCAGACGAGCCATCGACGCAGGCGCCACCGGGCACGTGTTCAACCTCGGCCACGGCGTGCTGCCGCCGACCGATCCGGGCATCGTCACCGACACGGTGGCGCTGGTGCATTCGTTGTGACTCCGGCCGTGCCGTCGTACTGCGTGGTCGGAGGCGGGATCTCCGGGCTGGTGGCGGCGTACCGGCTGCGCGTGACGGCGGGCCCGGACGCGTCGATCACGCTGTTCGACCCGGCCGATCGCCTCGGCGGTGTGCTGCGCACCGAGCGCATCGGCGGCCAGGCCGTGGACGTCGGCGCCGAGGCGTTCATCGCCCGCAGGCCGGAGGTGCCGGCGCTACTGGCCGAGTTGGGTCTCGCGTCGCGACAGGTGGGCACGACCGGCGTCCGGCCGTTGATCTACGCCGGCGGCAGGCTGAACCCGATGCCGCAGGGCACGCTGCAGGGCATTCCGGCCGACGCCGCGTCGATGGCCGGGCTGGTCGACGACGCCACCCTCGCCTGGATCGCCGACGAACCGAGGCGGCCGCTGCCGTGGCGGCCCGGCGCGGACCCGTCGGTCGGCGCACTCGTCGGTGACCGGTTCGGTCAGCAGGTCGTCGCGCGGTCGGTCGATCCGCTGCTCGGCGGGGTGTACTCCGGGTCCGCGGCCACGATCGGTCTGCGCTCGGCGGTGCCGCCGCTGGCCGCGGCTCTGGACCGCGGCGCGCCGAGCCTGTCCGAGGCGGTCCGCCGGTCACTGCCCACGCCGACCGGCGGCTCGGTGTTCGGCGCGATCGACGGCGGCTACCAGGTGCTGGTCGACGAGTTGGCGCGGCGGGCCGGGTTCCGCTGGGCGCACGTCGGCGTGCAACGAATCGAACGGTCCGGCGACGCGTGGAGCGTGCTCGACGACGACGGAGCGCACTGCCACGCCGACGCCGTCGTGCTCGCGGTGCCCGCGCCCAGGCTGCCGCGTCTCGTCGAGCAGGTGGCGCCCGCGACGGCGGCGGCGGCCAAGCGCATCCGCGTCGCGTCCAATGCGCTGGTCGTCCTCGCACTGCCGGGAGGCACCCCGTTGCCTGACCAGTCCGGCGTGCTGGTGGCCAGCGGGGAGCGGTTGCACGCCAAGGCCGTGACGCTGACGTCGCGCAAGTGGGGTAGGCGTGGCAACGCCGAACTGCTGCGGCTGTCGTACGGGCGTTTTGGCGACGACCTGGCCCGCAATGCCGGTGACGAGGAGCTGCTGTCCTGGGCGGCCGACGACCTCGCCGACCTGTTCGGCATCCGGCAGGATCCCGTCGACTGCTTCGTGCAGCGCTGGATCGACGCGATGCCGCAGTACGGGCCGGGCCACGCCGACCTGATCGCCGAATTGCGGGCGGGTCTGCCGCCGACGCTGGCGGTCGCGGGCGGCTATCTCGACGGCATCGGCGTACCGGCGTGTGTGGCGTCCGGCACCAGGGCGGCCGCGCGTTTGACGACGTCGCGCGTGGCACGATAGGTCGTATGGCCAAGCTCGATTACGACGCGCTCAACTCGATGACCCGGTACATGATGCTTTCGGTCTTCGCGGTGCAGCCCGAAGCGCTGGGGGAGGAGCGGTCGTCGCTCGTCGACGAGACCGCGACGTTCCTCAAGCAGCAGGAAGAGGGCGGCGTCGTCGTCCGAGGCCTGTACGACGTCGCGGGTTTCCGCGCCGACGCCGACTTCATGATGTGGACGCACGCCGAGCGCGTCGAGGATCTGCAGGCGACCTACCGTGCGTTCCGCCGCACGACGCTGGGGCTGGCCAGTGACCCGGTGTGGAGCGTGGTGGCGCTGCACCGGCCCGCCGAGTTCAACAAGAGCCACGTGCCCGCGTTCATCGCGGGTGAGGACCCTGGCGACTACATCTGCGTGTACCCGTTCGTCCGCTCGCTGGAGTGGTACCTGCTGCCCGACGACGAGCGCCGCAAGATGCTCGTCGAGCACGGCATGGCCGGCCGCGAGTACCCCGACGTGCGCGCCAACACGGTGCCGGCGTTCGCGCTGGGCGATTACGAGTGGATCCTCGCGTTCGAGGGCCCCGACCTCGGTCGCATCGTCGAGCTGATGTGGAAGCTGCGCTACACCGACGCCCGTCGCCACGTCCGCGAGGAGACGCCGTTCTTCACCGGGCCGCGCGTGTCCGCCGAAGACCTCATCGCCCGCCTGCCCTAACCCCTTCTCCGCCGAACTGGAGAGTCACGTCGTTGCGAGCACGCGCGCAGCGACGTGACGCTCCAGTTCGGCGCAAGCTCAGCCCTCGGCCGGGACCAGTTTCAGCGAAATCGAGTTGATGCAGTACCGCTGATCGGTGGGCGTCGGGTAGCCCTCGCCCTCGAAGACGTGCCCCAGGTGGCTGTGGCAGTTCGCGCAGATCACCTCGACGCGGCGCATGCCCAGGGTGTCGTCGGTCTTGAGGATCACGGCATCGGAGTCCGCCGGGTCGAAGAACGACGGCCAGCCGCAATGGGATTCGAATTTCTCGGTGCTGCGGAACAGTTCGGCGCCGCATGCACGGCACTGGTACACGCCGTCGGTCTTGGTGTCGGTGTACTCGCCGGTGAACGGGCGCTCGGTGGCCGCCTCGCGCAGCACCGCGAACTCGGCAGGGTTCAGTTTCGTGCGCCACTCGTCGTCGGTGAGCTGCACTCGAGGAGTCGTCATGCTTCCACGCTAGCGACATCGAGCACGACCCGAAACCGTGCTGCGCCCGACATCATTCGTTCGTAGGCACGCGGTGCCTCCGTCAGTGGCATGACCTCGGTCATGGGGCGGATGCCACGAGCGACGCTGAAGGCGAGGTTGTCCTCGTTCTCCACGGGCGTCCCGGTCAAGCTGCCGACGATGGAGCGGCCACCGAAGATCAGGTCGGGGGTTTGCACGGTGATCGGGTCGGGCGCTGCGCCCACGACCACGAGCCGGCCACGCGGGGCCAGTCCGGCCACCAGTGGGGACATCGACGCTCCGCTGGCCGCGGTGGCGATGATCACCGCGGCGCCACCCAAATCCCGAAGTGCGACACCCGCATCGATCGACGCGCTGTCGACGTAGTCATCGGCGCCCAGCGACGCGGCCAAGGCGGCCTTATCGTCGCCTCGAGCGATCGCGACGGTGCGGTATCCGAGTTGCTTGGCCTGCTGGATACCGATGTGGCCGAGCCCGCCGATGCCTTGGATGGCGACCAGCGCGCCCGGGGGCGCGTCGGCGTGGCGCAGCGCGTTGAACGTGGTGACGCCTGCACACAGCAGCGGGGCCGCCTCGATCGGGCTCAGTGATTCGGGCACGCGGACCAGGCCGCTGGCCCTGGCGTGCACCATCTCGGCGTATCCGCCGTCGGAGTCGGTCCCCGGCTGCGGCTGGTCGAGGCAGTTGACGAAGTCGCCGCGCCGGCACTGCACGCACTGGCCGCAGTGGCCGCCGAGGAAGCCGAGTCCGACGCGGTCACCCGCCTTCCAGGCGGAGACGTCCTGACCGACTTCGTCGACCACACCGACGATTTCGTGGCCGGGCACGACCGGGCGGCGGGGGTCGGCGCGCTGTCCCTCCACGCCAAGGAAATCGCTGTGGCACACCCCGCAGGCGAGTACGCGGACGCGCACGTGCCCCGGTTCGGGCGTTACGACTTCACGCTCGACGAGTTCGAACTGGCGTTGGCCGGTTACCTGAAAGGCGCGGTATGTCGACATCGATTGCTCCTGGGTATGGTCCGAAATACTCAGCGGTCGTGATTCGCAACGCGAGCAGCGCGGACGTCATTCCCGGGGCGCCGCGTACCTCCTAGACCCGGACGACGCGGTCGGAGTCGATGCGCTTCATCCACGGCCTGTCGATGCCGTCGGCCAGGCGCCCGTCGGCCTTGGCGTCGAGGTACCGGAAGTACAGCGAGCAGAACACCACGATGAGCATCAGCGACCAGCCGTAGGTGATCTTCGAGTACTCCAGGAACCGGCCCGTCGACGGCCAGTGCCCGAGCAACCACCGGTCCATGGTCATGAACCCGTAGATCGCCAGCCACGCAGGCCAGCTGCGGATCGCCGAGTTCGGCAGCACCACCGTCATCAGGAACGGGAACAGCATCATCGAGTAGTAGCCCTGGCCGAGCGAGAGCACCAGGAACGAGGTGATCAGCAGTACGCCGGAGGAGGTGAGCATCCAGAACAGCGGGTCGCGCTCGCGGTAGTAGCGGTACAGCAGCCACAGGGTAGCCACGGCGAGCAGCCCGAACGCGATGCGCAACACCAGGATCATCAGGTCGGGCAGACCGTAGTACACGCCGTGGCCCTGAATCGAGCTGTTGAAGTAGTCGCGGGTCGAGAAGATGTAGGGGACCGTGCGGGTGATGAAGTTCATCGGGTCGGACACCAGCGGCCAGGCCGCCGCGTTGAACACCAGCGGCACGCCGAACGCCGTCACCAGGGGGCGCCACTGCCGGTTGAGCACCGGGAGCAGCAGCAGCGGTGCCAGCGACGGCTTGACCACGAGCGTCAAACCGATCGCGACACCGGCCAGCCATTCGTGGTTTCGCTTGCCGTCGAGCAGCCACCGGAAGAACAGCACCTCTGCCAGCAGCATGCAGCCGTTGATGTTGGTGAACACCAGCGTGTTGGTGACCGATTCGGTGCAGAACATGGCGAGCACCAGGGCGGGCGCGGCCACCGACGCCATCGTGAACTTGAACAGCCGCAGCAGGAAGTAGGCGGCCAGGAGGATGGCGAGGGTGTTGAAGGTGATGAACCAGTAGCGCGACGCGTCGACCGGCAGGTAGCCGAACGGCGCCAGCAGCAGCGTGCCGCCGGGTGGGTACAGGTAGTGCGGGTCTACGTACTCGAAGCGCTCGTTGTAGATGTCCCAGCCCATCTTGAAGTTGACGACGGCCCGGTAGACGGGCCCGAAGTCGTCGGTGATGTAGCCGTTGGTCGCCAGGACGTAGGTGCGGTGAATGACCGAGAGGATGGCCAGCGGCCAGAGGACCGACCGCAACACCGTCGCGACAGTCGGAGCGGATTCACGGGGCCGGAACGCACGCAACAAGGAGTCAGCTACCGCCACCAGCGCACCCTACAACGGGATTCCGGCCGCTCTACGGAGGCCTCGGTCAGGCGGGGCAGTACGTGTCGGTCCCCGGCAGCTTGCCGCTGGACAGGTACGACAGCACCGGCGCGAGCGCACAGGGCGAGTTCATCGACGCCCCGTGGCCGATGCCCTGCCAGATCACGCGCCGGTTGGGGGCACCGGCGTTGATCACCGTGGCCGCGACCGCGGCCACGCCCTCGTTGCCCACGATCGGGTCGTTCTGCACGCCGAGGAGCAGGACCGGGACGCCCAGCCCCTTCGGTTCCTCCGGCGGCGTGCCGCTTGGCCAGTTGAGGCAGTCGACGAGGTTCAGCGCGCCGACCCGGCCGAACTGCGGGTAGAGCCGCGCCCATGCCACGACGAGTTCACGCACCCGGTCGGGGGTCGGCCGGTTCAACGCGTCGCTGCAGGAGTTGACGAACTGGCCGTCGGTGTTGCGCAACGATTCCGCGTCGGAGAGCAGCGCGGTGAGCCCCGCCGTATCGCCCGATCGCGCGGCCGCGAGTGTGCCCGCGAGCGCATTGGTCGTGCCCACCCGGTCGCCGGTGGGGAACGCCAGCGCCGTGGTGATCGCATCGGTGAGCGCGGACGCCGAGGCGCCTGCGGGCCCGCTGCCCTCGCGGGCGTCGGCCAGCATCGAGTCGATGGCGGCCTTGGGGTCGGGACCGAGCGGGCACGCAGCGGCGGTGCACTGGGCGGCGAAGGCGTCGAGCGCTGCCTGCTGGCCCTGGATCTTCTGTTCGGCCGCGGCCTCGGCGCCGATGCCCAGCGGCAGCGGCGAATCGAGGATGAGCCGCGACACCTTGTTGGGATGGGAGCCTGCGTAGGCCAGCGCGATCTGGGCGCCGTTGCCGATGCCGAGCAGCGCCAGCGACGGCACGTCCCAGGTGCTGCGCAGACGCTCGATGTCCTCGGCGGCGTGGGAGTTGTCATACGCCGAGTCGCCGGGCGCGATCGTGTCCGTGCAGCTCGTCGTGGCGGTCTGCACGATGGCACCGAGGTTGGCGACGGGATCGTTGCCGCCCTCGAACTGCGCCTGGTCGATCATCTCCTGGCGGTCGTAGAGGTCACGGCAGTCGAGTTCGCCCGACGTGCCGAGGCCGCGCCGGTCGACCGCGACGATCGGGTTGGTCTTGAGCACGTCGGTCCCGTTGCGCGACAGCCAGATCGGCAGCCCCACCGAGGAGGCCACGTCGGTACCGGTGGTCATCACCAGCGGACCTGCGTCCGACGGGGTGGCGACGGACTTGGCCTGCACGACGCCGATGCTCACCGTGCCCGTGGCGCCGTTGATCGAGTCGAGGTCGGCGTCGTACTCGGCGCACTCCAGGCTGACGCCTGCCGGCGCCGGAACCGCGGCCGCACCGAACAGTCTGCTGGTGCAGTCCCGCCACGACAGCTCGTTCTTGGGCGCCTCGACGGGCGGCGGGCCGGTCGGCGCCTGCGTCGACTGCGGCTCGCCCTGGGGGCGGGCGCCCGAGTCGGTCGCGTAGCGGGGATTGGCGGCGAGGATGGGCGCGCAACCGGCCAGCACGGCCGACGTGACGGTCGCGAGGCACATGGCCCGGAACAGCTGACGACGCCGACGCATGCTGACCACAGTAGCGATCGCCGGTGTCACTCCCGCCCGCCCGATCACGCGTCGGTCAGACGGCCTTGACGTAGCGGGAGTACAGGTAGCCCTCGGCGTCGGTGAGCAGGTGGCTGCGACGCATGCGCGTGTGGGCCTCGCCGGAGCCGGTGGCGATGCGGCGGGCGTTGCCGCCGACCAGGATCGGCGCGATCGTCACGCAGAGCTCGTCGAGCAGGTCGAGTTCGATGAACAGGCTCAGCAGCGACGGCCCGCCCTCGGTGAGCACCCTGCGCAGCCCGCGGCTTGCGAGGATCTCCAGCGCGCGGGCGGGGTCGACGCGGTCGCCATGACCGCCGGACGCGTCGACCACGTCTGCGGCGTCGCCGAACCGGTGTGCTGCCTCGGCGACGGTCTCTGTGCAGGTCAGGATCAGCGGCGGCACCTCGGAGCGGGTGAACAGCTTGGCGTCGTGTTCGAGGTCGGCGTGGTGGGTGACCACGGCGATCGGCGGCACCTCGCTCTGTCCGCGCGATTGACGCTCCTGGCGGGCCAGGGCCGACATCTGGGCGCCCGAGTAATTCTCGATGCGCACGGTCGACGCCCCGACGAGGATGACGTCGGCCTCGCGGCGCATGCGGTTGAAGATGGCGCGGTCGCCGGACCCCGCGAGGCCGCCGGAGGTGCCGTCGTCGGTCGCGGCGCCGTCGAGGCTGGCCAGCATGTTGGCGCGGACGTAGCAGCGCTCGAGGCCGTCCGGGTACGCGTAGAACGCCGCGAGGCGCTCGTCGTCGTCGGTGTCGAACGAGGCGCCCACGGGCCCCAGCTCTGTGAGCTCTGTCGCAGCGTCGGCCTCGGACACGGGGACAATTGCAACACGTCGATAGGGTGCCTGCATGCACGGGCCTTCACCTCACGACGACACGGCGCCCTCCGGGGCCGTGGCCCACCTGACCGATCGCCATCCGAGCGTGACCCCGGAACGGCTGATCGCCGGGCTGGTGCCGCCGCCGACGTTCGCCGACGTCTCGTTCGACACCTACCGGCCCGACCCGGGGGAGCCGTCGCAGGCCGCGGCGGTGCAGTCGTGCATCGAGTTCTGTGATTCCGCGGTGGCGCGCCGGGCTGGCAAGAAGAAGCTGTTCGGCAAGCGCGAGGTGCTGCCGGGGGTGGGGGTGTACCTCGACGGCGGGTTCGGCGTGGGCAAGACCCACCTGCTCGCGTCGAGCTACTACCGCCTCGCCGCAGCCCAGGATGCCCCGGCGGCGTTTGCGACGTTCGGTGAATTGACCCAGCTGGCAGGTGTTTTCGGCTTCGTCGAGTGCATCGAGCTGCTCTCGGGCTACGTCGTTGTGTGCATCGACGAGTTCGAGCTCGACGACCCGGGGAACACGACGCTGATCTCGCGGCTGTTGTCGGCTCTGGTGGAGCGGGGCGTGTCGATCGCAGCGACGTCCAACACGTTGCCGGAGCAGTTGGGCGAAGGCCGGTTCGCTGCGCAGGACTTCCTGCGGGAGATCAACACCCTGGCGAAGATGTTCACCACGGTGCGCATCGAGGGTCCGGACTACCGCCACCGCGACCTGCCGCCCGCCCCGCAGCCGCCGTCCGACGACGAGGTCCGGTCCCGGGCGGCCGGTGTGGAGGGTGCGACGCTCGACGACTTCGACGCGCTGTGCACCCACCTCGCCACGATGCATCCCTCCCGGTACCTCGCGCTGATCGAGGGGGTGACCGAGGTGTTCGTCACCGGTGTGCACCCGATCGACGATCAGAGCGTCGCGCTGCGTCTGGTGTCCCTGACCGACCGCCTCTACGACGCGGGCATTCCCGTGGTGGCGTCGGGGGCGAAGCTCGACACGGTGTTCAGCGAGGAGATGCTGGCGGGCGGGTTCCGCAAGAAGTACCTGCGCGCCACGTCGCGACTGTTGGCGCTCACCCACGCGGGGTCGCAGTGACGTCGTCTCAGAGCGGGCGTGCCATCACGTAGTCGCGCTCGACGCCTGCGCCCAAGCGGAACGTCTTGGTGCCGGTGATGAGGAACCCGTGCTTGGAGTAGAACTTCTGCGCGCGCCGGTTCTCCTGGTTCACGCCGAGCCACAATGACGCCGAGCCCATGTCGCGGGCTCGGTCGATCGCCGCGGTCATCAGGGCGTGCGCGACGCCACCGCCGTGCGCGTCGGGCGAGACGTACATCTTCGACAGTTCGACGGTGGGCCGCGCGGTCACGGCGCGCTGGACGTCGGCATCGTCGAGAACGCCGCGAATCAGCATGGCGTATCCGGTCACTCGGCCGTGCTCGCGGGCAACGAGGACGGCGCGGTCGGGATCGGCGAGGTAGTCGGCGAAGCGCTCGGGGGACAGGTGTTCGGCGACGAAGGCGGCGATGTTCTCCGCGGTGGCCGAGGGCGGGCACGCCAGGGGAAAGGTGCGTGCGGCGACGTCGGCGAGGTCGGTCAGGTCGTCGCGGGTGGCCTCGTCGACCCCGATGGGCATGGGGGTCAGGGAAGTGGCGCCTGCGGCAGGGGGGCAGGTGCGCCCGGCTGCCAGATGTTCCACTGGGCCAGGTGTGCGCCGGTCTTGGGGTCGAGTAGCACCACGTTGGTGACGAGGTCGCGGTAGACCTGCCAGTACACCGCGCCGTTGACCGTGGAGCCTGCGGGCGCATTCAGCAGGGCGTACTGCAGGGCGTCGGGGGCGTCGGTGTTCTTGGGCGCGTAGGCGTCTCCATACGGGGTGACGCCGTTGAACGCGAAGGCCAGCGACTGTACGAAGGGGCTTGGCGTCTGGATCGTGTGGACGGTGACGCCGGCGCGCCACGGGCCGCCTTCGTTGCGCCAGCGCGGCGAACCGGTCGGGATGTACCCGGGCGGGGGAGGCGTGGGGAGTACGTCGTGCACGGTGACGTCGGCGACGATCCCCTTGTACTCGACGCGCAGGGTCTCACCGAGATTGCCGATCGGCGTGACCTCGGCGGTTGCGGGTGGGGCCGCGACGATGCCGATGCTCGCCAGCATCGTCAACAGCACGGCGAACCACCGCCGGCGGGTCCGTTTGGCCGTGCCGGTCCCACTGCTCATCGCCCCACCACTCCCATCGTTTGCTGCCTCGCATGATGGCACACCGCGGGAGCGACGACGGCGGGTTCGGTCGGTCAGGACGCCCAGGGACCCATGCCGCTGACCTTGTCGATGCGGATGCGGGTCAACAGTCCGGCGGGGGCATCGGGCGGCGGGAAGTGCTCGCTGGATCCGAGAAGCGCCTCGGCCAGCTCGGTGAGCAGTTCGGGGGCGCCGCCCTCGACGATCCGCGCGGTGCCTTGAATCGACAGGTACTTGCGCTGCTGGCCGGGTTCAACGGGGGCGACGATCGTCAGCGCGACCCGCGGGTCACGGCGGACGTTGCGGGTCTTCTGGTACTCGGAGAGGTGCGCGCTGACGAGTTCGTCGCCGGTGGGAGTGGACTGCAGCGCCACCCACACCAGGGACACCTGGGGGCTGCCGTCGGGGTTGATGGTGACCAGCGTGGCGTCCGCGCCGTCACCGATGAGTGCGCGTGCCGATTCGACGAGTTTCATGCGTCTATCTACCGCAGTAGTGCGCCGGGTATTCCCACGTCACTGGGTGGCGTCGCCGGTGAACTGTCGAAGTAGTTCGGCGAGGCCGGTCTCGAAGCGCTCCCTGTCGACGCCGACGGCGTGCAGCGGACCTTCGGCGTTCTCGGCCTCCAGCAGTGCGAGGACGAGGTGCTCGGTGCCGATGTAGTTGTGTCCCAGGCGAAGTGCTTCGCGGAACGTCAGCTCGAGCACCTTCTTTGCGGGTCCGTTGAACGGGATCAGCTCGTGCCGCTCGCCCGTCGCGGGTGGGAGCGTGATGGCGGCGCGGATCCGTTCGGCGTCGATGCCCTGGCTGGCGAGTAGTCGCAGCGCCAGGGACTCCTCGTCGCCCAGCAGGCCGAGGATCAGATGCCCAGGGGTGATCTCCAGGTTCTCGGCGTCGCGGGCGGCGTTCTGCGCCTCGACGACGGCGGTGCGCGCACGGGGGGTGAACCGCGTGAAGCCCTCGTTCGGGTCGATGGGCGTGGTGTCGGCCTTCGGCACGAAGCGCTTCTGTGCTGCCTGCTTGGTCACGCCCATGCACTTGCCGATGTCGGTCCAGGAGGCGCCGGAGCGGCGGGCCTGATCGACGAAGTGGCCGATGAGGTGATCGGCCACCTCGCCGAGTGATTCGGCGGCGAGGACGGCGTCGGTCAGTTGCTCGAGGGGCTCGTCGTGGACTCCCTTGATGACGTTGATCAGGTCGTCGAGGCGGACGGGGTGGGTGATGTCGGGCTTGTCGGACATGCGTCAACGGTAGGTTGACGGCTAGATTTCGTCAACCCCGAGTTGACGCCTCCGAGCGATTCGTGCATCCGCAGGCGCGCTCACCGCGCCTCACCGTGCACGAATCCCAGGTCAGCCGCGGGGATACCCGCGTCGAACAGTGCGATCGAGGATTCCCAGCGTGCCGCGCAGCGCGGTCTCGGAGATGACGGGGAAGATGCCGGCATCGCGCCAGTGCTGGTCGATGTCGCTCCAGTCGTAGAACGACGTCACGAGGCTGCCGTCCGCGTTCTCCGGGTCTGGTTCGATGCGGTAGCCGTAGACGTGACCGATCTGCGGCTTGATCTGGCCGACGATGGTCCACGCAATGAGTTCGTCCTTGGCGTAGTCGGTGATCTGAACCGTCACGTCGTACTTGCCGAGCGGAAAGTCGTTCAGCGCTTCGCGATCCATGTGCACGACGAAGCTGTCACCGGCTGCCGTCACCGGGTCGCCGTCGGCGTCCTGCAGCATCCCGGTGGCGTCGATGGCGACGTGCCCCTGCGGGTCGCACAGCAGGGCGAAGACGTCGGTGGGGGAGGCGGCGATCGGGCGTTGGACTTCGATGCGGTCGGTCATCGCCCGATCGTGTCAGCAACCGAACGGTGCCGAGCACGATCGGCGGTGAAGAGATGGTGAATGGAGTCTTCTGATCTTGAGCGAAGCGGCTCCACCTGCGCGTATTCTTCGTTCAGTCAATTCACAGGAGGCGCGCCATGCGCAGAATATTCGTGTCGTCCATCGCCGCGGCCGGCGTCGCGTTGGCGACCATGCTGGCGGCGCCTGCGAATGCCGACGAGGCCGATGACGTCTTCCTCAGCGTGCTCGACGACGAAGGGATCGTCTACCCGTCGCCCGTCGACGCGGTGAAGGCGGGTCTGGCGGTGTGCGACATGCTGCTGGCCGGGAACTCGCTGATGGACGCCACCGAGGAGGTGGCCGCCGAGACGACATTGAGCCTCGAAGACAGCGGATTCTTCGTCGGCGCCGCCGCGGCGACGTACTGCCCGTCGGAATCGCCGTAGCGGGCGGGCGTCAGACGCCCTGAAGGCTCTGACCGCGCAGTTCGACCTTGGCGGCGCGCTCGACGAACAGTGGCACGAACTCGCGCAGCGGACGGCCGTCGAAGCGTGCATGAACGGTCTTCACGACGTCCGCGATGCGCGCCTGCGGAACGCCGGGGTAGGTGGCGGTGAGCCTGATGATGACCTGCTGAATCCGATGCTGTTCGCTGTCCCGTGCCACGGAATGAGCGTCGCAGTCCGCCATCGGCCGGTCAATCCGTCGTCACGTGACGTTCATCGCACGGAACGCACGCCGGAGCCCGACGGCGTAGATGACGCACATTTGACCAGCCAGTTAATTTTTGGTTCCTCGGTCAGCGCGAGGGATGCGATGGTCGTAACTTGGCGTGGTGTTGGCACCAGAATCTCCCGTAGTTGGCGTCTTCCGTGACTCGTTGCACCGCGCGCTGGCCAAGGGCGTACGCCCGCCGCACGCGCAGGGGTTGGGTGAGAAGACCTACTCGGCGCTCGAGGCCATTGCCCTCGAGCATCCAGACGCCACCGCCGACCACATCGCCGACGCCTTCGATGCGTTCGGCCGTGAACACCCGGACGCGGGCTAGGGTCGCTCCCGCCTCGTTCGCAACCCCGAACGGGTTCTACTAGAGGAACATTCGCGCCGCCACCATCGTTCGACTACGGGTCTTCGGGCGCGCATCCACCGCCTCGGATCGTTGTGCCTGCGTGCTGGGCAGGTGTCGAAGCGCGCGGAGTACGTCTACGCCCTCTACGAGGGCTCGTTGGCCGAGCCCGGTGACCACAACCCGTACGCCGGCCGGTCACTGGTGCTCGCGAAACTATGGATGCGCGGGTATCGCCGCGTGCTGCACGTCCGGATCCAGACGGGACAGGCCATGCACAGATACCTCGGTGCGCGTGATTGGGCGGCGCAGCCGCCCGAATGACGCCCAGGAGGGCCCGATCTGCGGTAGTGCTGGTGCGCGAAAGTGAATGAACTCAGGCACCCCGGCCGCGAAACCGTGTCCTTCGAAGGTGTTTGCAGAATCGTGGGATCGGTCGGGGCTGGGCATGAAGTAGTCGTTCGTGGGGCTCCCAGCGGTTGAGACCCCTCATGCCCAACCGCTGGGACCCCCAAGTCGTACACCGCGCACGCTTACGGCAACGTCAGTTCCTGTAAACGTCTTGGTTCTGAGGTGCAAGATCGTCGACGAACTGCTGTGATCGCTAAGTCGGTGCTCCGGTCGTACCGCTGCGCGCTGGTCCCCTCGGGGGGACCCCGCCGGAGTCCCCGGGCAGCGCTTCGATGGACGAGGTCGACACCACCTCAGTCAACGGTCGTCAGTTTCCGCTCGGCGATTGCGGCAACTGGTCACAGCGGCGACACCGAAAGCGTCCGACGTTGGTCGAGCAGTTTCGTTGGCCAGCGCGCACGAAGGCATCGGCCAGTTGTGCTCGCGGTACGTTCGACGCCTGTCGGCAACCAAGCGCAACGGGAAGTCACCGCTTTGCGGTTTACCGGTCCGTCCGCACCTCGCTGACCCCGGACTCGCTCTGCTTCGAACGAGACACGGGCAATCGCGTGCACCTCGTGGGCATCGAAATAGCCACCTTCCAGCGCGAGCTGCGACTCCTCTAGCAGTTGCATCGCTAGATCCTCTTGGGGTCATTTCCGCTGCGCCCCCCATCCGGGGTAGGGGCGTATCAGGGGCTGCGTGCGCCGTTTCCAGGGAAGCACGAACTACCCGAGGACCGGTTCGTTTTACGCAAGAACCATCCATGAAACGACCAAGGGTGGCCGTAGTACGAGCGCTTCACGACTTATCCTTCGCGCTTGATCGTGATGTGCGTACGGTGCGTGCCAGGTTTCGCGGACATCCCCTCGGCTGCCGCGGCGCTTAGGCCTCGCCAGCGGACATCCCCCCGACGTTGGCGAGGCCGCCCGCGTATCGCTGTCTGTTGGGGTCAGGCGCCTTCGAGCAGTTCCGGCAGTTGGTGTTCGTCGCATTCGTCCAACCAGCAACTAGGGCCGATGCGGCGATCTTCGGGGTATCCCCACGCCTTGAGCTGAGTGATGTGGAAGGACATCATGTGGCCGCAATCGCAGTACTCGCCCGTGTATTGCTCGTAGGTGGCCACGGTCATGATCGTTGCGTCGACGACTCGACGGCGCCACTTGGCAGGGCCGATGTCAGAACTGTGTCATCCGACGATTAGAGGCCTCAATCCGATGACCTCGTTCAGAGGTCTGTCGAGGCTCGACGACGAAGCCAGGAGCTTCGGGCGTACATTGCCGCGATCCGAGAGTCCAGGAGCACGCCCATCCGTCTTGAGGTGCCGCGCCTCGCCCGAGAGGATGCGCTGTAATTGCCCTGAACCGAGTTCACGTGCAATTCATTCGTCCTGCACTTCGCGGCGTTGCCGCGGGTGAAGCATGGTGCGCGATACTGGGATTGAACCAGTGACCTCTTCCGTGTCAGGGAAGCGCTCTCCCGCTGAGCTAATCGCGCCGGGGGTCATTCTTCGGAGGTGGAGACGGGAATCGAACCCGTGTGCACGGCTTTGCAGGCCGTTGCCTCACCACTCGGCCACTCCACCGCTGGGCTTGATACCACTTCGTACTCCGAGCGGACGACGGGATTCGAACCCGCGACCCCAACCTTGGCAAGGTTGTGCGCTACCAACTGCGCCACGTCCGCACGCTACGTCCGAGATCGTCGCACGTTGCGAAGGACGACAATAGTCGACTCGATCGAGCGGGCACAAATCCCCTAGACGAACGGCCGTCGCGGCAGGTCAGGACACCACCCGACAGTCGCGGACGAGTCACGTCGGCCGAGCGGGTTCGCCCCTCTGTGAGCGGGCTCACCAAGATCACCCGTTCGGTCTCACGGCCCCGTGCCGTCCTACCTACGACTCCTCGAAACCGAGAAGCACCGCACGCCGATCCGCGGCGCGCGACGAGTAGGAGGGACACCACCGTCATGGCGGATTTCGCAGACAAGGCCCAAGAGGTCGCAGGACGCGCCAAGCGCACCGCCGGGGACCTCACGGGCAACGACGATCTCGAAGCCGAAGGCGCCGCTGATCAAGCGGAGGCGAAGGTCAAGCAGGGGATCGACGCAGCGGCCGACAAGGCCACCGAGGTCAAGGAGTCGGTTGGCGAAGCCGCCGACGTTGCGCAGGAGAAGGTCTCGCACCTGGCGCACGAGACCGCCGATGCCGCCCGGCAGCTGCACCTCGACGACGCCGCCTCGGTGGCACGCGACAACCGCGTGATCGTCGCAGCGATCGTCGCAGCCGCAATCGCCGCACTGCTCCTGGCTCGTCGCGCTCGCTCCCAGGCAACGCGCAGCCGGGGATCGAAGGTCACGCGGTCTGCGCTGGCCGGCGTGAGCCACGCGCTCACCCGCTAAGGAACTTCCTCCGAAACCGCTCGGAGGCAGAGGGATACACAACGAAAGGGAATCTCATGGGAATCGTTGACAAGGCCAAGAACGCTGCCGAGGACGCCATCGGAAAGGCCAAGGAGGTCGTCGGCGACGTCACCAACAACGACGAGCTGGCCGCTGAGGGCAAGAAGGACCAGGGCGTGTCCGGCGTGAAGAAGGTCGGCGAGAACATCAAGGACACCTTCAACAAGTAGGCGTCCACCGCGAACCGTGCCGCCTCCGCGCGAAGCGGCACGGTTCGCACCACCGGCGTCACGAGATCGCTGCGCCGCAACCACTTCGGCAGGTCCCATTCGGGAACGTGCCACTCGACACCGAAGGAGATCGAAGAACGATGACTACCCAAACCACCACCGCAGCACCCGGCAAGAGCGTTGCCGCAGCGGCCGATTCAACACTCGTCAGCTCACAGGGCAAGACCACGATCGCCGACACGGTGGTCTCGAAGGTCGCAGGCATCGCCGCGCGCGAGGCGAGCGGCGTCTACGACCTCGGCGGCGGCGCGTCGCGCGTCGTCGGTGCACTGCGCGAACGCATTCCGGGTACGGGCACCAACCTGTCCCAGGGCGTCTCCGTCGAGGTGGGGGAGAAGCAGGCCGCGGTCGACATCGACGTGGTGGCCGAGTACGGCGTGTCCATCGCCGACCTCGCTGCAGGCCTGCGCCGCAACGTGATCGCGGCGATTCAGCGCATGACGGGATTGGAGGTGACGGAAGTAAACGTCACGGTCCACGACGTCCACCTGCCCAGTGACGACGGCGACGACGACACCGAGTCGGTCAGCCGGGTGCGGTGACGTTCACCCGCCGGTGACCGCGGCGCGGTGGGACCGCAACCCCGGACCTGGGCCAGCGGCCCACCGCGCGGGGGCGTCGTCCCCGTCGCGGATCCAGATTCCCGCGCCGAGGGGCCGCCGTGTTAATCTTTCTCGTCCATTCGATCACGGTCGATGGCGTCCCCGGTCTCGTAGCTCAGGGGGAGAGCGTCCGCCTCACACGCGGAAGGTCACTGGTTCGATCCCAGTCGGGACCACCACGAACCCGCAGCTCACAGCGGGTTCAAAGCGCGGGTGATGGCTGAAATCGTCACCTTGAGCCCCCTAGCGTTGTCGCGCCACGATGACCGGCACCCGCGAGAGCAGCACGACGGCCGCGCTGACCGAACCCAGCAACATCCCGGCGAAGCCGCCGCTACCGTGACTTCCGACGACGATGAGTTGAGCGGAACGCGATTGGTCGATGAGTCGACGGGCGGCGTCGTTGTCGCGCACTATCACGCGCCTCACCGGCACATCCGGATAGCGGTCGATCCAGGGGGCCAATTGCAGGGCCATCGACTCCTCCTCCTTGGCGTGCAGCGCGCGCCACCCCTTCCCTGAGAAGCTCACGGCCGAGTCGAATGGGCTGACGTCTTTCCAGGCACGCAAGGCCACCAACTCGACCTTGCGGTGGGAGGCTTCGTCGAACGCGATCGCGGCAGCGGATTGCGAAGCCGACGAGTCGTCGATTCCGACGACCACCGGTGCGGTGGAGTCGAGGTCCAATCCGATGCCGTCGTGAATCACGGCGACTGGGCAGTGAGCGTAATGAGTCAGGCCCGAACTCACGGAGCCCAGTCGCCGCCCCCGCAACGTGCCGGTGCCGAGGCACCCCACCACGACGAGCGTCGCGTTCTTCGACTGGTCGACGAGGGCGGAAACGGCATGCGCGATTGGCATTTCACGATGAACGCGTACCGATCCGCCTGGGCAGGCATCGGCGACGACCTGGCGCGCCTCGCTCAGTATTCGTTGTCCGTGCTCGCGGTGCCCGTGACAGACGTGCACCAGGGTCAACGGAAGATTCCTCATCTCGGCGTTGCGGGCAGCCCATCGCAGGGCGACCACCGAGCCCGGTGAACCATCGACGCCGACGACGATCCCCGGGCGTGTGCTGGTGTTCGACATCGTGTTCGTCCTTTGCTTGGGGGTCGTCTCAAGACCCGGCCGGAGGCATGGTGTACAGAGCGGCGCCTGCGGTGACGCCAGCCCCCGCGGCGATCAGCAGAACGCGCCCGCCGTCGGGTGTTCGCTGGGTCACGTCGCGGAGCGCGGCAGCCAAGGCTGCCGTGTGCATCCCCTCGTCGTCTGCGACGACTATTCGGGCCACCGGTACGCCGAGGTGTTCGGCCAGCGCGGTGTGGTAGCCGCGGCGGGCAGGCGCCGCCACTATGACGTCGACGTCGGCGACCTGGAGTGACGATGCGCGCAGGCATCGACGCGCGACCTCAGCGCCCGCCCTGGCGAACTGCTCGTCCATCGCGTCGGACCAGTGGAAGCGCAGCAGGTTGCGCGAGTCCTCGAATCCCACGGTGGCGCGGAAGGTTTCGCCGTCGTCGGGCACGTTGAACCAGTGCACGCGGCCGAGCCCGCAATCACCGTCGACCCACTCGCACGATAGTGCCGCACCGACCGGGGAGAACGGGAAGTGCTCGCTGAGTCCACGTCCGGGGTTCGCGTCGCTCGCAACCACCAGGGCGCATCCGATGGTATGAGATCGCAGAAAGCCGTCGACGATCTGCAAGGCCGTGAGAACTCCGCACGCTCCGTTGGCGACGTCGAAGGAGAAGGTGCCATGTCCGTTCCGGTGCGGAGCCTCGGGATTGGCACCGACGTCCTGCTGAATGAGCGCGGCAAGCGCGGGTTCTGCCAGGTTGCGGTCACGGTAGATGCCTGCATTGATGAGGAGGTCGACGGCATGGGGGTCTCGTCCGGCCCCGTGCAAACAGGTCTTCGCAGCGTCGACGGCGAGGTGCAGGGCGCTGTGTCGGTTGCGCCACCGCCCGGTGGTGACCTCGATGCGGTCAACGACCGTGCCCATAGCGGTTCACCAACTCCTCGTCGACGGTGAGGAGGACGACGCCGATTTCCAAGCCCGACGCCAGCGCGATCAGCGCGATGGTCTCTCCGGCACGGATCCGGCCGGCCTCGAGTTCTTCGACGAGTGCGACCGTGTGGGTCGTCGAGGCGGTGTTGCCGTAGCGGTCGACGGTGATCACGGCGTCGTTGCGCGGGCCCTCGCCGAATGAGTCGGCGAGTGCGGTCATGCCCTTGCGTATCGCTCGGGCAGACGTCTGGTGGGTGATCACGTGGTCGACGTCGCGCATCGAAATCCCTGCGGTGTCGAGGATCTCGTGCAAGAGATACGGCGTGTCGGCGATCGCTGCGCGCTGGATCCCCCGCGAGTCGGTGAACATCCGGGCCCCCGGGTCGTCACCCTTCGGGTACGCCAGACAGAGTCGGCTGTGGTCGGCGACGGTGGTGAAGCCCGCGAGGCTGATACCCATGGAACCGGACGGCGCCCGTTCCAGTAGGAGTGCGGCGCCCGCGTCGCCAAGGGTCAGGCACGCAAGTTCCTTGCTCAGAATGGTGCGGATGTGCCGAGCCGCATTCTGGCCGAGTTGCGAGATGTATTCGCCGCTGACCACCAGGCCTCTTTCGACGACGCCCTGGCGAATCCAATCGTTGAGCACCGTCACTCCGGTGAGCATGCCGGCGCAGGCGTTCGACAGGTCGAACGTCATGGCGTTCTCCGCCCCGATCGCACGTGCAACGGCGCTGCTCGTGGTCGGCTCCACCCATTGCGTCAGGCCGTCGCGGAACTTCGTGATGCTGCAGCTGATCACGACGTCGAGCGTCGCGCCGTTCTGCTGGGCCCTCTCGAGGCAGTCCACTGCCGCCGAAGTGGCGAGGGTGTAGGAGTCTTCCTCGCCGACCGACACGCGGCGTTCGTGGATTCCGGTGAGCCGTTCCAAGTCGATGTGCGTGTCATGCCGTGTGGTCGCCATCAACTCGTCAGTGCTCAAGCGTGTGGCGGGCAGATGCCGCCCGGCGGCGGCCAGCCTCGTTCCGAAGGGCGCCGGTGGACCGTCGCCCTCCATCACCAACCAGTGATCGCGCATCGGTGTCCTCCTTCGGCCTTCTTCAGGCTGTGTCGTGACGGGAGATCTCACCAGAGCATTTCGGCCCTACACCCCGGCCGGCGGAGCACCCGGGACCTTTGGCGCACGGGCTGGGCCCAATGACACCTTCGGTCCGACATCCGTCTGGCTACCGTCGGGAAGAGGCCTCGATCGCCGTGGCCGCTGCTCGTTCGACAAGGATCCAAATGCCCTACAGCGCGCAAGCGTCGGAACGTCCTCCTGTGTCGGGCGGGGCTGCCCGGTACGCCGAACTGTTCGAGTGGAGCCTCACCGACCCGCAGGCGTTCTGGGCCGAGGCGGCCCGCGACGTCAGCTGGATCCGAGAGCCTCGCACGGTTCTCGATGACTCGAACCCGCCGTACTACCGCTGGTTTCCCGACGCCCAGCTCAACACGTGCGTCAACGCGTTGGACCGCCACGTTGCGGCAGGCCGCGCCGATCAACCCGCGCTCATCTACGACTCGCCGGTGACCGGTTCGCAGCGCACCTACACCTATGCCGAGCTGCTGGACGAGACCGCGCGGTTCGCGGGAGTGCTACGTCGGCTGGGCGTAGCCAAGGGCGACCGCGTCGTGGTGTACATGCCCATGATTCCCGAGGCCGTCATCGCGATGCTCGCCTGCGCGCGGATAGGTGCGGTGCACAGCGTGGTGTTCGGTGGGTTCGCGCCGCACGAGCTGGCTTCCCGCATCGACGATGCCACGCCCGTGGTCGTCGTGTCGGCGTCGTGCGGCATCGAGTCGTCGCGCACCGTGGAGTACAAGCCCATGCTCGACGCTGCGCTCGACGCCGCCGAACATCGAGTCGGGGCCTGCGTGATCGTTGCGCGGGATCAGTTGCGCTGCAGCATGATCGAGAATCGCGACCATGACTGGCACGAACTGATGGCGACCGCGGAGCCCGCCGAACCGGTAGCGGTTGCAGCCACCGATCCGCTCTACGTGCTCTATACCTCGGGGACGACTGGCGCGCCCAAGGGCGTGGTCCGCGACAACGGTGGCCACGCGGTCGCCCTGATGTGGAGCATGCGGCACGTCTACGACGTGCGTCCTGGCGAGGTGTTCTGGGCAGCGTCCGACGTGGGTTGGGTCGTCGGGCATTCGTACATCGTCTACGGTCCGCTTCTGCTCGGCGCGACGACGGTGCTCTACGAGGGCAAACCGGTCGGCACCCCGGATCCTGGCGCATTCTGGCGAGTGGCCGCCGAGCACCGGGTGAAGGTCCTCTTCACGGCACCGACGGCGATCCGGGCAATTCGGAAGGAGGATCCCGACGGTACCCACATCCGTCGGCACGACTTGTCCGCGCTGAAGTATCTCTTCTTGGCCGGAGAGCGTCTGGACCCCGATACCTACCACTGGGCATCGCACCAGCTCGGCGTTCCAGTGGTCGATCACTGGTGGCAGACCGAGACCGGATGGCCGATCGCCGCCAACCCGATGGGCGTCGAGGCGCTGCCGTTCAAGGCGGGGTCGCCCACGGTGCCGATGCCGGGATATGACGTCCGCATCCTGCACCCTGACGGTGACCGCTGTGAACCCGGAGAGGAGGGCGTGGTCTGCCTGAAGTTGCCGCTGCCACCGGGCACGCTGCCGACCTTGTGGAACGACGATGCTCGCTACCAGGCGTCCTACCTCTGCGAGCATCCGGGCTACTACCTGACGGGCGACGGCGGCTATCTGGACGATGAGGGGTACCTCTTCGTGATGGGTCGGGTGGACGACGTGATCAACGTTGCGGGACACCGACTCTCCACTGGCGCGATCGAATCGGTCATCGCCGCACACCCAGCCGTGGCCGAGTGTGCGGTCATCGGCGTCGCCGACGAGATAAAGGGTCAGGTCCCGCGCGGATTCGTCGTGCTGAAGGCGGGCGCATCACCCGAGGGTCTGGCCGACGCCCTGATCAAGTCCGTGCGTGACGAGATCGGAGCGGTGGCCTGCTTCAAGCTGGTGGATGTCGTAGCGGCGCTGCCGAAGACGCGTTCGGGAAAGATCCTGCGCAAGACGATGCGCGGCATAGCCCATGGCAAGGACGAACCGATGCCTTCGACGATCGAAGATCCCGGCGTACTCCATGCATTGCGACCGATCTTGCGCCCGGACTAGACATGGCTGAATTCCTGCAGAACAGTGACGCATTCGTGTGGTCGATCGAAGGCGACCCTCGACTCCGGTCGACCATCGTCACGTTGGTGCTGCTCGACCGGACCCCGGACTGGTGCGAGGTCGTCAACCGCTTCGACCAACTCTCCCGACGCGTGCGCACCTTCCGGCAGCGCGTGGTGTCGTCGCCGCTGCCCACCATGCCACCCAGCTGGGAAGTGGATCCAGACTTCGACCTCTCGTATCACTTGCGGAGAGTCACCGCCCCCGCACCCGGCACAGTCGACACCGTCCTCGAAATGGCCCGTATCGCGGCGATGGCGGACTTCGACCGCTCCCGACCGCTGTGGGAGGTGACGATGGTCGACGGCCTGTCCGATGGCGGCGCGGCACTGTTGTGCAAGTTGCACCACGCCATCACCGACGGGGTCGGCGCCGTTGAACTCGGAAAGATCTTGTACGACCGTGCCGCGCCGTTCGAGAAGTGCGCGATCTCCGCAGCGCCGACAGCAGCCGCGCCGAGTTCTCTTGGCAGGTTGCGAGACGGTCTTCGTTACGAGTTCGGCCTCGTGGCCGGTGCGGGTTGGGGAGTGTGGAAGGCGGCGCAGGCCACTGCGGCAAGCGCAATTCGTCAACCCTTCGCGACCACGAAGGATGCCTACTCCACGGCTGCGTCGGTCTACCGCACCACCCGTCCGATCACCCGGCCGGGTTCGCCGATCATGGTCGGCCGCAGTCGAGGTCGCCGACTCGCGATGCACGACGTCCCCATGGAGGCGTTGCATCGGGCCGGCGTCGTTGCCGGGGGAACGTTGAACGATGCATTCCTCGCCGCGGTCGCGGGAGGTCTGCGTCGCTACCACCACGCACACGGCGTCGAGGTGGGCGACCTCACCGTGACGATGCCGATCAGCATCCGAACTGCGGCCGATCCCCTCGGGGGAAACCGGGCGACCCTCATGCGGTTCGCCGTGCCTGCCGCCGTCGACGACGCCGCGCAACGGATTCGCATGATCCACGAGCTAACCGACGAGGTCCGCCATGAAGAGTCACTGGCACACACACAGCTCATCGCCGGCGCTCTCAATCTGGCGCCGCGCTGGTACGTCAGTTCGGTCCTACGCAATGTCGACTTCGTGGCCAGCGACGTGCCCGGCATCCCAACACCAGTGTTCCTCGCCGGTGCGGCGGTACGGAGCCAGCACGCGTTCTCGCCGACGATCGGGGCGGCATTCAACATCACCTTGCTGTCTTATGTCGACACCTGCAGTATCGGCATCAACGCCGACACAGGGGCAATCCCGGACTTCGACGTATTCCTCGACTGCATCACTGCAGGCTTCGACGACGTCCTCGCATTGGCCGACTGAATGACTCCCCACGCCTCGATCGACGCCGTGCTCCGGCGCCACCGCTACGACGGAACACGGTTGATCGACATTCTCTGGGACGTCCAGCATCTGTACGGCCACATTCCCGCTGAGCATCTGCCGCAATTGGCGGCCGGGCTGAACACGACTCCACTGGACATCCTGGAGACGGCGTCGTTCTATCACTTCTTCCACACCGTGCCATCGGGGAAGCACCGGATCTATCTGAGTAACACGGTGATCGCCAAGATGAACGGCTACCAGGCGGTATTCGACGCGCTCGAGCGGGAGACATGCGTTCGCTTCGGGGACACCGGAGGCGCTGCGATGTTCGGCCTGTTCGAAACGCCGTGCATCGGGCTCAGCGATCAAGAACCGGCGATGCTCGTCGACGGCGTGGTGTTCACCCGCCTGACGCCCGGCGTCGTCGCAGACGTCGTCGCCCAGCTCAGGGCGGGAAGACCCGCCGCGGACATCGCCAATCCGGCTGGGCTAGCCGAGGATGGCGTCGCCTACGTCGACCACCTGGTGGAGTCCAACGTCCTCAGCCGGGGACCCGTGTTCTTCCACGGGCAGGCGGATCACGCGGCGTTGCTCAAACGGTGCCTCGGGATGACGCCCGAGGAGATCATCGGCACGATCACAGCGTCCGGTCTGCGTGGATACGGCGGCGCAGGCTTTTCCACCGGATCGAAGTGGCAGCTGTGCCGCGCCGCCCCGGGGAACGAGAAGTACGTCATCTGCAACGCCGACGAGGGTGAGCCCGGCACGTTCAAGGATCGCGCACTGTTGACCCGCTCGCCCAAGGACGTCTTCCTTGGCATGGTCATCGCCGCCCACGCGATCGGCAGTGAGCACGGAATCCTCTATCTGCGAGCCGAATACGTCTACCTGAAGCGCTATCTGGAGAGCCAGCTTCAGGAACTCCGTGCTGACGGGCTGCTCGGACACGGCATCGGTGGGGAGCGCGGCTTCGACTTCGACATCCGCATCCAGATGGGGGCAGGAGCCTACGTCTGCGGTGAAGAGTCCGCTCTGATCGAGTCCTGCGAGGGCAAGCGGGGCACGCCCCGGCTCAAGCCCCCGTACCCAGTCCAGCAGGGCTACCTGGGCCATCCCACCTGCGTCAACAACGTCGAAACCTTCGTTGCCGCAGCCCGTGTCATGGAAGAAGGCGCGCAATGGTTCAGGCGCATGGGGACGCCCGCATCGGCGGGCACCCGCCTGGTGAGTGTCGCCGGGGATTGCAGCCGGCCCGGCGTCTATGAGATCGAATGGGGCATCACAGTCGGCGAAGTACTGTCCATGGCCGGTGCCCACGACGCCCACGCCGTCCAGATCAGCGGCCCATCGGGGGAGTGTCTGTCGGTGCAGTCCGACGGTGCGCGCCGGATCGCCTACGAGGACGTCGCGTGCAATGGCGCCGTCACCGTCTTCGACACCACCCGTGACCTGCTCGACTGCGTGAGGGACTACACCCGGTTCTTCGCCGACGAGTCGTGCGGCATCTGTGTGCCATGCCGAGCCGGCACGGTCGATCTGCACGCCAAGGTCGAACTCGTCCTGGCAGGCAACGGGGTGCAGTGGGACCTCGACGACATGGCCCGGTTGGGTGCGCTGCTACAGGCGACCAGTCGATGCGGGCTTGGGGTCACCGCACCCAATCCGATTCTGAGCACGCTGGAGGCGTTCCCCGAGATCTATCGGCGGAGGTTGCGCACCCAGGAACACGCCCTGCTCGCCTCGTTCGACCCCGATGTCGCACTGGCCGGGCACGGGAAGGTTGTCACCGAATTGCAGACGGGTGCAACGACATGAGCATCTCGATCGAGATCGACGGGGTATCGGTGGCGGCAGAGGAGGGCGGAGTTCTGGTCGACGTCGCCGCGGACGCAGGTGTGTACATCCCGACCCTGTGCTACCTGCGTGGCAAGCCATGCCTCGGGACGTGCCGGGTGTGTTCGGTGAAGGTGGACGGCGCCGTGGTCGCGGCGTGTACGGTCCGCGTCCGCGGCGGCATGACGGTCGAGGTCGACGAGCCGGAGACGACTGACATGCGGAAGGCTCTGGTAGAGCTGCTGTTCGCCGAAGGCAACCACAACTGTCCGAGCTGTGAGAAGAGTGGTCGCTGCACACTTCAGGCGGTCGGGTACGAGGTGGACATGCTGGTGTCACGCTTCCCGTACCGGTTCCCGCAGCGTGAGCGAGACCATGCGTCGGAACGCATCTGGCTGGAGCGGGACCGCTGCATCTTCTGCCAACGCTGCGTGGACTTCGTCCGCGACGAGACCACGGGCGACAAGATCTTCAGCATCAGCCACCGCGGCAGCGAATCACGCATCGAAGTCGATACCGAACGCGCCGACGCCATGCCGATCGAACAGGTCCGCTACGCCGTCGAGATCTGCCCGGTCGGGGCCATCCTCGAGAAGCGGGTCGGTTACGACGTGCCGATCGGGCGCCGCAAGTACGAAGTGCACTCGGTCCGCGACCGTGCGCTCGACCAGACGAATGGATCGGGCGCACCGTGACCGACGAGGTGAGGTCGGACGAACTGCCCACGACGGCAGTGGATCCCGTGACGTCCTCCGGTCGCGACGGCAAGGTCAAGGTGGCGATGATCGGGCTGTGCGGCTGTTGGGGGTGCACACTGTCGTTTCTCGACATGGACGAGCGGATACTGCCGCTACTGACGGAGATCACCATCCTGCGGTCCTCGCTCACCGACATCAAGAGAATCACCGAACGGTGCGCGATCGGCTTCATCGAAGGCGGCGTGGCGAACGAGGACAACATCGAGACGCTGCGCCACTTCCGGGACAACTGCGACGTCCTGATCTCCGTCGGAGCATGCGCCGTCTGGGGCGGTGTCCCGGCGATGCGCAACGTGTTCGAGTTGAAGGACTGTCTTGCCGAGGCGTACGTCGACTCACCGACCGCCGTTGCGGGTGCCGCGCCCGTGATCCCCTTTCACCCGGACATCCCGCGACTCACCACCAAGGTCCACCCGTGCCACGAAGTGGTCGAGATGGACTACTTCATTCCCGGTTGTCCGCCGGACGCCGATGCCATCTTCGCGGTGCTCGACGATCTGATTCACGGCCGGCCCGTGGCGCTGCCCCGTTCGCTGAACCACTACGACTGATTCCGGAGGCGTCCTTTGAGTCAAAAGATCGTCATCGACCCCGTCACCCGCATCGAGGGGCACGGCAAGGTGACCGTCAACCTCGACGATGACGGCAACGTCGTCGACGCGAGGTTGCACGTCGTCGAATTTCGCGGATTCGAGAAGTTCATCCAAGGCCATCCCTTCTGGGAGGCACCGGTGCTGATGCAACGAATCTGCGGCATCTGCTTCGTCAGTCACCATCTGTGTGGCGCCAAGGTGCTCGACGACATGATCGGCGTCGGCGGGGAAGCTGGGACCGGATTGACGCGGACGGCCGAGAAGATTCGCCGTCTCGGCCATTACGCGCAGATGCTGCAATCCCATGTGACGGCGTACTTCTATCTGGTCGTCCCCGAGATGATGTTCGGGATGGATGCCGCGCCAGAGCAGCGCAACCTCGTCGGGCTCATCGAGGCCGATCCGGCGTTGATGCGACGGGTGATCATGCTGCGCAAGTGGGGGCAGGAGGTCATCAAGACGGTCTTCGGCAGGAGAATGCACGGCATCAGCTCGGTGCCAGGAGGCGTCGACAAGAACCTGAGCCGCGCGGAATGTGACCGACTCCTGAACGGGGAGGAGGGACTCCCGTCCATCGAAGAGGTTCTCGACTACGCACGGGACGGTCTCCGTCTATTCGAAGAGTTCCACGAGAAGAGCCGAAGTGCGGTGGACGGTTTCGCGAACGTTCCGGCGCTCAACATGTCTCTGGTCGACGTCGACGGCAACGTTGACTACTACCACGGCGTGCTGCGCATAGTCGACGAGAACAAGCGCATCGTCCGGGAATTCGACTACCACGACTATCTGGATCACTTCTCGGAGGCTGTCGAAGAGTGGAGTTACATGAAGTTCCCCTTCCTCAAGGCGCTCGGTAGAGAGCACGGCTCGGTCCGGGTGGGCCCACTCGCCCGCATGAACGTGACGAACTCACTGTCCACTCCATTGGCCCAGGAGGCCCTGGAGCGCTTCCACGCCTATACCGGCGGTGTGCCCAACAACATGACCTTGCATACCAATTGGGCTCGGACGATCGAGGTACTCCATGCCGCGGAGCTGATCGAGGAGTTGCTGCGCGATCCCGACCTGCAGAACGACGACCTGATCGCCGCACCAGCCCCCGGCGCCTGGGTCGGTGAGGGCGTCGGCGTCGTGGAGGCTCCCCGGGGGACGTTGCTGCACCACTACCGGGCCGGCGCCGACGGTGACATCACGTTCGCGAACCTCATCGTGGCCACGACGCAGAACAACGAGGTCCTGAACCGCACGGTGCGCGCGGTGGCGCAGGACTACCTGGTGGGGCACGGTGACATCACCGAAGCGATGATGAATGCGATCGAAGTCGGAATCCGAGCGTTCGACCCCTGCCTGAGCTGCGCGACGCACGCCCTCGGGCAGATGCCGTTGATCGTGACCATCCGCGATCCGGCGGGAAACGTGATCGAGGAACGCGTCAGATCGTGAACCTCGACGTGTTCGACGACGAGTCCTGCCTGATCTACGGCGTCGGCAATGTGGGCAGGCAGGATGACGGCCTGGGTTGGGCCTTCGTCGACTGGCTCGAGGCGCAGGGCCGCTGCCCCAGGGCGGAGATCCGGCGTAATTATCAACTCTTGCTGGAGGACTCGGAGCTGATCAGCACCAAACGACGGGTACTGTTCGTCGACGCCACCCAAGACGTTGCCGTCACGTCGTTCACGTTGTATCGCCCGGAGCCGAAGATGGACTTCACCTTTACGTCGCACGCCATCTCGGTCCCCGCCCTCATGGCGACCAGTCAGCAGTGCTTCGACCGTCTACCGGAGTCGCACGTCCTGGCGATCAGGGGGTTCGAGTTCGAACTCGAACTGGGGTTGACCGTCGCGGCGCAGCGCAACCTCGATGACGCGACGGCACGATTCTCGTAGCGCCAGCCGGACCGTCTCACCACCACCCGGTATCGGCGCTGTTGGCCCGCCGCAGCATGTCGACGTAGCCTCCGCGCCCGTGTTCGGCCTCGTCGGCACCGATCGGGACGGCGAGCAGTCCGCGGAATTCGTCGACCGAGTCGTATCCCTGGTGCCGCATCCATCGGGACAGTCCGTCGAGCATGACGGCGGCGTAGTCGGGGCCGTGCCGCAGAAGCGCTGACGCCGTCATCACGACGTCCGCGCCGGCCAGCAAGTACTTGATCAGTTCCTTGGAGCCCTCGACACCTGTCGTCGCGGCCAGCGACGCGTCGATCCGGCCGTGCAGCAGGGCAATCCAGGTCATCGGCAGACGCGCCTCACCCGACCGTGACAACGACGTTCCGGGTGCGACGGACAGTGTCTCGATGTCGATGTCGGGCTGCAGGAATCGGTTGAACAGCACCAATCCGTCCGCACCGGCCAGATCGAGACGGCGGGCCATCTCGGCCGTGGCACTGAAGAATGGGCTGAGCTTCACCGCCACGGGCACGCTGACCGCAGCCTTGACACCGGCCAGGATGTCGAAGTGACGCTGCTCCACGTCGCGTCCGGAGGCGTGTGAATCACCGGGCAGGTAGTAGATGTTCAGTTCGATCGCGGCCGCGCCGCAATCCTGCATCGACCGGGCGTAGCCGGCCCAGCTGCCCGGCGTGCTGCCGTTGATGCTCGCGATCACGGGGACCGGGACGGCGTCGACCGCGCGTTCGAGCAGGTTCAGGTATCGGCGCGGGCCATGGTCGGTTCCTGCGGTGCCCGGGAAGTACGACAGCGACTCGGCGAAGCTCTCCGTGCCTGCGGCCGCCAGTCGCGCGTTCTCGTCGGCTTCGCGGCGAAGTTGCTCTTCGAACAGCGAATACAGCACCACGGCACCGACTCCGGCGTCAGCGAGGCGCCGGACACCGTCGAGGTCGCTCGACAGCGGCGAGGCCGATGCGACCAGCGGATTGCGTAGGTTGCGGCCCATGTAGCGGGTGGACAGTTCCATCATCGTTCCCTGCGTGCGTCGGGGTGAAAGTGTTCGGGCCCGCGCGAAGCCATGTTCTCGTAGACGTCCCAGCGCTGCTCGACCGCCTGCTGGGCCATCCCGAGCAGACGGTCGGCCTCCACCGGATCGGCGTTGGCCAGCGAGCGGTAGCGCAGCTCCCGGTAGACGTAGTCGGAGAGGGGGATACGCGGGCGGTGTGAATCGAGCAGGAACGGGTTCTTCCCAGCGCTGCGCAGCACCGGGTCGTAGCGCAACAGCGGCCAGTGACCGCTGGCGACCGCGCGGTACTGCTGATCCATGCCGAGGCTCATGTCGATGCCGTGCGCGATGCACTGGCTGTAGGCGATCACCAGCGACGGCCCGTCGTACGCCTCCGCCTCGCGGAAGGCCTGCAGCGTCTGCTGCGGGTCGGCGCCCATCGCCACCTTCGCGACGTACACGCTGCCGTACGCAATCGCCTGCAGTGCAAGGTCCTTCTTCGGCACCGTCTTGCCGCCGGCGGCGAACTTCGCGACCGCCCCCAGGGGCGTCGACTTGGAACTCTGGCCGCCGGTATTCGAATACACCTCGGTGTCGAGCACCAGCACGTTGACATTGCGCCCGGTCGCCAGCACGTGATCGAGCCCGCCGGATCCTATGTCGTACGCCCAGCCATCGCCGCCCACGATCCACACGCTGCGCCGAACCAGGTGGTCGACCACACTGAGCAGGTCCGCGGTGACCTCTGGATCCATTACCGTGAGGCGCCGTTTCAGCTCGGCGAGCCGCTCCCGCTGCGCAGCCAGTTCCGACTCCCGTAGCTGGGGCGCGGCCAGGATGTCGTCGACGAGATCGGCGCCGAGCGGTTCCCGCAATTCGGCCAGTCGGCGTCGGGCGAGTTGGACGTGCAGGTCACTCGCCATGCGCAGGCCGAGCCCGAACTCTGCGTTGTCTTCGAACAGGGAGTTCGACCACGCCGGACCGCGCCCCTGGCCGTCGGTGGTCCACGGGGTGGTGGGTAGGCTGCCGCCGTAGATCGACGAGCACCCAGTCGCGTTGGCCACCATCAGCCGGTCTCCGAAGAGTTGTGACAACAGTTTGAGGTACGGCGTCTCGCCGCAGCCCGCGCACGCACCGGAGAACTCGAACAGCGGCTCCAAGAATTGGGTGCCGCGCACGGTGCCGAAGTCCACCCTGGACCGGTCGTTGGTGGGCAGCGATTCGAAGAACTCGATGTTCTTCCGCTCCGTGAGCACGCGCGGCTCGGCGGGACCGAGATTGATCGCCTTGGCGATGTCTGCGCCGGGGAGCACCACCGGGCAGGCTTCGACGCACAGCCCACATCCGGTGCAGTCCTCGACGTAGACCTGCAGCGAGAACCGTGCGTTCGGCAGGCCGACGGCATCGAGCGGTGCGGAGTCGAACGCTGCGGGCGCTCCGGCCAACTGCGACCCGTCGTAGAACTTCGACCGGATCACGCTGTGCGGACAGACGAAGGCGCAGTTTCCGCACTGGATGCAACTGTCGGGGTCCCACACCGCGACCGACTCGGAGATGTTGCGCTTCTCGTAGGCCGTCGTGCCGCTGGGGTAAGTGCCGTCCACCGGAAGCGCACTGACCGGCAACAGGTTTCCCCGTCCGGCCATCATCTCCGCGGTCACCTTCCGGACGAACTCGGGAGCCGACGAGGGCACCAGCGGTGGCGGTGTGCGGGTGGAGGTGATCTTCGCCGGTACGTCGATCCGCTGCAACCCGGCGACGGCGCCGTCCACCGCGGCCAGCTCCTTGGCCAGGACCTCGGCGCCGCGGTTACCGTACGTCTTGCGCACTGATCGCTTGATCCGGTCGATGGCCCGATCGCGTGGCAGCACCTCCGAGATCGCGAAGAAGCACGTCTGCAGCACGATGTTGATCCGGCCTGCCAACCCTGCCTCGCGCGCGATCCGGTCGGCGTCGACGGTGTAGAGCGCAATGCGCTTGTCCAGGATCTGTTCCTGGACGAGCCGGGGCAGGGCGTCCCATACCTTGGCAGCGGGTAGTCGGCAGTTCAGCAGCAGGGTCGCACCGATACCGGCCCGGCCGAGCACGTCGATCTTGTCGAGGAATCGGAACTGATGACAGCCAACGAAATTGGCCCCGGTCACCAGGTAGGGAGCCCGGATGGGAGCAGGACCGAACCGCAGATGTGACTCGGTCTGCGAGCCCGACTTCTTCGAGTCGTAGACGAAGTACGCCTGGCCGTACAGCCCTTCTTCGGAGCCGAGGATCTTGATCGTGTTCTTGTTCGCGCCGACGGTCCCGTCGGAACCGAGGCCGAAGAAGACCGCACGGATGGTGTCGGGCGACTCGATGTCGAACGACGGGTCGTAGGCGACGCTGGTCCCCGAGACGTCGTCGTCGATGCCGATGGTGAACCGCCGCCGCGGCTGTTTGTGGCCCAGTTCGGCGAAGACCGCCGCAACCATCGCCGGAGTGAACTCCTTGGAGGACAGTCCATACCGTCCACCACTGACCCGCGGCATGACCGGGCGTGCTCCGTCGGCGTAGGCCTCGGCGAGTGCGGCGATCACGTCCAGGTAGAGCGGCTCGCCGAAGGAACCGGGCTCCTTCGTGCGGTCCAGCACGCCGACGACGCGCACCGACGCCGGCAACGCCTGCAGCAGTGCCGCAGCGGGAAACGGCCGGTACAACCGCACCTGCACCACGCCGACCCGCTCGCCACGTTGCACCAGCGCGGCGACGGTCTGCTGGACGGTCTCGGCGCCGGAGCACATCACCACCAGCACCCGTTCCGCCTCTGGGTGGCCCGCGTAGTCGACGATGTGCATCATCCGGCCGGTGCGCTCGCCGAGGCGGGCCATCAGGTCCTCGACCACATCGGGCACCCGCGCGTAGAACGGGTTGACCGTCTCGCGTGCCTGGAAGTAGACGTCGGGGTTCTGCGCGGTGCCGCGGATGAATGGGCGCTCGGGGGACAGTGCCCGCCCACGATGCGCCCGGATCAGGTCCTCGGGCACCAGCGAGCGCAGATCGTCATCGGACAGCGTCTCGATGGTATTGATCTCGTGGGAGGTTCGGAAGCCGTCGAAGAAGTGCACGAACGGTACCCGTGTTGCCAGGGTGGCCGCCTGCGCCACCAGCGCCAGGTCATGGGCTTCCTGCACCGAGGCGGACCCGAGTAGGGCGAACCCCGTTTGGCGCACCGCCATCACGTCCGAGTGATCGCCGAAGATCGACAACCCCTGCGCGGCAATCGATCGCGCCGCAACGTTGATGACGGCTGAGGTGAGTTCACCGGCGATCTTGTACATGTTCGGGATCATCAGCAGCAGGCCCTGCGACGAGGTGAACGTCGTCGTCAGTGCGCCGCTCTGGAGTGCGCCGTGCAGTGCACCGGCGGCGCCACCCTCACTTTGCATCTCGACCACCGTGGGAACGGTGCCCCACGCATTGGTTCGCCGTGCGGTCGACCATTCGTCGGCCAGTTCCGCCATCGGCGACGATGGCGTGATCGGATATATGCAGCAGACCTCGTTGAGTCGGTAGGCGACGGATACCGCGGCCTCGTTGCCGTCTATCGTGGCGCGTGTCATGTTGGCTCCGGAAACATGTCGATGGCATGCACCGGGCACTGATCGGCGCAGACGCCACATCCCGTGCACGTGTCGTAGTCGAACCGATACCGCTGTCCCACACCAAGTTTGATCACAGCTGCCTCGGGGCAGGCGCCGAGGCAGCCGTCACATTCGAAGCAGTTTCCGCAGGACAGGCAGCGTCCGGCCTCGTAGGCCGCCTCCTCGGGCGACAGACCGCCGACCACTTCCTCGAAGCTCTGCACCCGGGTCGCGGCCGTCAGTTCGGGCTGTCGACGTTGGGCGGTGTCACCGAAGTACCAGAGGTGCAGGGCGTCGAACGTCACGGTCGGGTGTTTCGGTGGCCGTTCGACCTGCGTCCCGCGCAGCCAGGCGTCGATGTGACCGGCCGCCTTCTTGCCGTGGCCCACGGCGACGGTCACGGTGCGCTCGCTGGGCACCATGTCGCCACCGGCGAAGACTCCAGGGCAGCCGGTCATCAGGGATTCCGATACCCGCACGCTGCCGTCGGCATGGAACTCGACCCCGGGCAGCGTCCGCATGAATGCCGACTCCGTCTTCTGGCCCAGGGCCATGATCAGCGTGTCGGCAGCCAGCGTCTCGAAGCGTCCCGTCGGCCGTGGCTGGCCCGAATCGTCGAGTTCCATGATCTCGACCTGGATTTCGGGTCCGTCGAACGCGGTGACCGTCCGCAGCCAATTGATTCGTACGCCTTCGCGTTCGGCGTCCTGCGCTTCCTCGGCGTGTGCGGGCATCTGATCGCGAGTGCGCCGGTAGACGATCACCGCGTCTTCGGCGCCGAGGCGGCGAGCCACTCGGGCAGCGTCCATCGCGGTGTCTCCGCCACCGTAGACCGCGACATGACAGCCGATCACCGGTTTCTCGCCGGAGGCGACGCTGCGCAGGAAGGACACCGCGTCCATCATCACGCCTGCGTCCCGGGCCGGGATGTCGACGCGTTTGGCCAGGTGCGCGCCGACGGCCACGAATACCGCGTCGAAACCGCCCTCGTCCCGTTCGGCCGCCAGGTCGTCGACGCGATGATCACACGTCACGCGCACGCCCATCGCTGCGACCCGGTTCACTTCGTCGTCGAGCACGTCCCTGGGAAGCCGGTAGGTCGGTATGCCGTACCGCATCATGCCGCCGGGTCCGGCTCCGGCATCGCGGATCTCGACTTCGTGGCCGCGCCGCGCCAGATGGTAGGCGGCGGAGAGGCCACTGGGTCCCGCGCCGACGACCAGAACCCGATGACCGGTGCGGGCAGGTGGTGGTTCGAAGGCCCAGCCGCGTTCCCGGGCGAGGTCGCCGAGGAACCGCTCGACCGAATGGATCGACACGGCGCTGTCCAGATTGACGCGGTTGCAGACGGTTTCACACGGGTGGTAGCACACCCGACCGTGGATGGCGGCGAAGGGGTTGTCCGCGACGAGCTGCCGCCACGCGGCTTCGTGGCGCCCTGCGGTGGCGTGGGCCAGCCAGGCCTGGATGTTCTCTCCGGCGGGGCAACCGGCATTGCAGGGCGGCAGCAAGTCGACGTAGACGGGCCGGTGTTCGCGTACCGGACCAGCCGACGCATGCGCGTCGCTCAAGTCGGCGAGCGGTGTCACGTCTGCGGAGTCGGCCATCAGCCGGGGAATCGGACGGTGGTTCCGGGCAACAGTTCGACGACCTGGCCGTGGCACTCCACTTCGATCCCCGCCGCATCGCGGGGTTCCGCGCTGATGATCACGCCCTTGCCGCTGACACGCAGATGCAGGTGCAGGCCACGGTAGTGGATCGGTATCGCCAGCACGCCAAGGGTCTCCGGCCAGTGCGGGGACAAGATGATGCGGTTGGAACGGGTCTCCAGACCGGTGAAGCACCGTTGCATGAGGTCCACGGTTCCGGCCATGGCGGCCAGGTGGATGCCCTCCGACGTGGTGCCTCCCTGGATGTCGGACACGTCGGACTTCAGCGCTTCGGTGAAGAACTCCATGGCCCGGTCGCGATTGGCTCGGGCCAGCACCCAGGTGTGTACGACACTGCTGAGCGTCGACCCGTGCGAGGTGCGGGCCAGGTAGTAGTCGACCATCTCCGGGACCTGCTGCGGAGTCATGCGATAACCGAGTCGGGCGAGCAGCTCACGCAGTTCGTCGACTGAGAGCAGGTAGAGCAGCATCAGCGCGTCGGCCTGCTTGGACGCCTTGTAGCGGTTCACGTCATCGTGCTCGGCCTCCAGGATGCGGTCCAGCCGTTGGATGTTTCCGTGCTGACCGCGCAGCTGGTCCCAGTCCAACTCTGCAAGATCGCCGTAACCCTCGAACTGGCTGATGACTCCGTCGTGGAAGGGGACGAACATCCGTCGGCTGACGTCGTCCCAGTGTTCGAGTTCGGCACTGGTCAGTCCCAGTGTCTCCATGAGATCCAGGCGATTCGGCAGCGGCACCAGGTTCAGTGCGTCGATGGCGCGCATGATGACCCAGACGGCCATGACGTTGGTGTAGGCGTTGTTGTCGACCCCGTCGTACGGAGCGTCGGGGTAGCCCGAATGGAATTCATCGGGCCCGATGACACCCCGGATGACGAAGCGCTCGCGCTTCCGGTCGTAGGTGGCCAGGCTGACGAAGAACCGCGCGATCTCGGCCAACAGCTCGACACCGTAGTCGATCAGGTAGGCGAGATCGCCGGTGACCTGATAGAACTTCCACGCGTTGTAGGCGACGGCGAGACCGATGTGGTGTGCGCGCGCGCTGGCGTCCGGATTCCAGTGGCCGCTGCGCGGATTGAGGTGTAGCCGCTGGCTTTCCTCGCGGCCGTCGCTGCCGGATTGCCAGGGAAACATCGCGCCCGAATGGCCTGCCGCCCGCGCGGCGTGCCTGGCCTCCGGCAATCGCCGGTAGCGGTAACCCAGCAGCGATCGGGTGACCATCGGGAGCCGCAGATTCAGCACCGGGAAGATGAACAACTCGTCCCAGAAGATATGGCCGCGATACGCCTCACCGTGCAGTCCGCGGGCCGGCACCCCGGCGTCGACGTCACGGGTGTTCGGCGACACCGTCTGCAGCAGGTGGAGCATGTGTAGGCGCAGGACCCGCCGTTCGTCGGTGAAGTCGTCGAATTCGATCGACAGACGCTCCCACAGATGCGTCCATGCGGTCAGATGCCCATCGAGCAGTTCAGCGAACCGGCCGAGCCGGCCGACCCAGCGTCGGGCGTCGACGCCGGGTTCGGACGTCGCCACGTCGCGGCCGGTGTAAATGGTCACGACCTTCTCGACCGACACCGACTCACCGACCGACAGCGCAACCGCGATGTCGTGACCGATCTCGGCACCCTGCTCGTACACCCGGAACACCGCAGGAACGGGTTCGCGGTCGCGCCACAGCCTATTTCGCATGGCCATGGCAACGGGAACGTGGGACTGAGTGGTCTGAACGGTGAGCAGCACTGAATCGTGCGACAGTTCGCTGGTGACCGCAGACCCGAGGTGGTTGGACGCGAGGTCGCGGTACCGCTCCACGAGAGAATTGGACACGTTGCCGTCGACGGTCGAGCGGAACTCGACCGTCCCCGACCAGTCCTCGGCGACGACGCTAGTCTCGAGTGCGGCGACGTGGGGCAGGTGCATCGCGACGAAGCGTCGCTGTGTCACCGTGCTCGTCCGGCCTGCAGTGTCGCGGAAGCGAACCGCCCGATCTAGCACCGCGCCGCGAAGATCGAGCGTCTGGCGGTAGGACAGCACGATCACGTCGTCCAGGTCGAACCAGTCGCCACCCTGGATCCGGAAGGTCAGTGCCAGCCAGTTCGGCAGGTTGACCAGGCTCTCGTTGTCGATCTCGGTGCCTGACACGTCGTCGACGAGCCGGTTGTAGAGCCCGGCGGCGTAGGTGCCCGGGTAGTGCACCTGTCCGGCCTTCGACTCGGGAGCGGCTCCCCGGGTGGCGAAGTACCCATTTCCCAACGTGCACAACGTCTCACGCAGCTTCTCGTTCTGCGGATCGTATCCGTCGAAGACGAATTTCCAGGCCTCGCCCGACACCTGCTTCTTGTAGGCCAACCACTGGGACCCGCGCTGCATGAACTCCCGAACCTGGTCCGGACTCTCCAGTGAGAAGTGGGCGGCCGTCCTGCGGTCGCCGTCCTCGCGGTGACCGACGATGATCCCGATGCCATCGAACCGGACGGCATCGAAGGCGTCCTCGTCGGTGAGGTCGTCGCCGATGTAGATCGGAAGCAGTGCGCCGGACCCGTCGACGCGGTCGCGGATCCAGGCCAGCGTCGTGCCCTTGTCCCAGTCCAGGTCTGGCCGCAGCTCGACGAGCATTCGGCCGCTGGTCACGCGCAGGGCCGCCTGCGCGGCGACGTGATGCACCGCCGATGTGATCTCCCCGACGCGGTCCGGCTCCACCTCGCGGTAGTGGATCGCGACGGCAAAGCGCTTGTGCTCGACGCGCACTCCGGGAATCCGAGCCAGGCATTCGCTCAGTTCGGCGGCGGCGTGCTCGAGGACGGGGACGAATGCCGCAGCCGCGTCGTTGCAGTGCTCGGTGCCGTCCGGTCCGGTCAGTTCGAACCCGTGGCTGCCGGCGTACCAGATGCCCGGCAGGTCGATCCGGCTGCGGACGTCTGCGAGGTCGCGACCGCTCAGGATGGCTACCGGGCACACCTTGGAGACGTGCCTCAGCGCATCGGCGGCGCCGTCGACGAGCATGGCCGCAGCTGGATCGGAGACGATGGGGGACAGGGTGCCGTCGTAGTCGAGGAACAACATCGACTCGCGTGCGGTAGTGATCCCGATCAGCTGGCCATAGGACGCCAGGGCATTCGGGAGTTCCGAGATCCGCTTGTCCCCGGTACGGACGGCGACGTCGTCGAAGTCCGCGAGCACGACGTCAGCCCCGTGGCGGACCAGTTCCTCGGCGCGTCCGGTGGCGTCGATGCCGATGACCAACGCAAACCCGCCATCGCGGGCAGCCGCCACGCCTGCAACGGAGTTCTCGAGGACCACACACCGCTGCGGTCGGACACCGAGCTGACGGGTAGCCTCGAGGAGTACGGCGGGGTCGGGTTTCTCGGTTGTCCCGCGTTCGCCTGCGACTCCGTCGACGCATACCTCGAACAGGTCGTCGACCCCGGCGGCCTTCAACGCCTGCTGGCATTGCGGGCTCGACGAATAGGCGGCCGCGGCGATGCCGACGTCCGCCAACTTGCGGGCCAGCTCGACCGTCGCCCCGAACAGCGGGACCTCGCGGGTCAGCGCACCGTCCAGATCGAAGAGCACCGCGTCGTGGCGACGCGGGTCGATGGTGATCGGCAGCTTCATGGCGCGGGGACGAGCTGGCGTTCCAACTCCAGGATCTGACGAGTGGTCTTCACGACGGTGTCGGGGTTCAGGCTCATCGAGTCGATGCCGAGCCGCACCAGGAACTCGGCCATGTCAGGATGATCCGACGGGGCCTGTCCGCACAGTCCGGAGTGAATCCCGTTGCGGCGGCAGCCCTCCACGGCCATCCGGATCATCTCCTTGACGCCGTCGTCGCGTTCGTCGTAGTCGAACGCGACGATCTCGCTGTCCCGGTCGACCCCCAGCGTGAGCTGGGTCAGGTCGTTCGAACCGATGGAGAAGCCGTCGAAGCGCTTGGCGAATTCGTCGATCAAGATGACGTTGTTCGGGATCTCACACATCGCGAACACCTTGAGCCCGTTCTCGCCCCTCTTCAGGCCCAGTCCGGCCATCGTCAGCAGGACGAGATCGGCTTCGGCGATGCGGCGGACGAACGGGAGCATGAGGATGACGTTGGTCAGGCCCATGTCCTCGCGAACTCGACGCATTGCAGCGCATTCCAACGCGAAGCCCTCCGCATAGGCGGGATGCGCGTAGCGCGACGCCCCGCGGAAGCCGATCATCGGGTTGCTCTCCAAGGGCTCGAAGCTCTGCCCCCCGATCAGGCTGGCGTACTCGTTCGACTTGAAGTCCGACATCCGGACGACCACGGGCTTGGGCCAGAAGGCGGCGGCGATCGTGCCGATGCCCTCGGAGAGTCGCTCGGTGAAGAAGGCACTGCCATCGACGTAGCCCCTGGTGAGTTGATCGATGGTCCGGCGTGCGTCCGGGTCCTCGACCTTCTCCGTGTGCAGCAGGGCCAGCGGGTGTACCCGGATGTACTCGCTGATGATGAACTCCATGCGGGCCAGTCCCACGCCGTCGTTCGGTAGGAACGAGGTCTTGAACGCGAGGTCGGGGTTGCCGAGGTTGAGCATGATCTGCGTCTTGGGCCTGGGGAGGTCGCCGACCTCGGTGCGGGCGACGTGAAAATCAAGCGCGCCTTCGTATACCCGGCCGGAATCGCCCTCGGCGCAGGACACCGTCACAACGGCGCCGTCGGACACACGCGTGGTCGCGTCACCGGTGCCCACGACGGCGGGAATGCCGAGTTCGCGTGCGATGATCGAGGCGTGGCAGGTACGCCCGCCGCGGTTGGTGACGATGGCGGCGGCGGTCTTCATGACCGGTTCCCAGTCGGGTGTGGTGGTGTCGGCGACCAGCACCTCACCGGGCCTGAATTCGCTTAGTTGCGTGAGGTTCTCGATCCGCCGGGCGGCGCCCGAGGCAATCCGCTCGCCCACCGAGCGGCCTTCGGTGATGATCTTGCCCTCGCCGTCCAGCACATAGGTTTCCAGCGCCGTCACGCTGTGCTGGGAGGCTACCGTCTCAGGCCGGGCCTGGACGATGTAGAGCTGACCGTCGAGACCGTCCTTGGCCCACTCCATGTCCATCGGCCTGCCGTAGTGCGCCTCGATGGAGCACGCGTAGCCGGCCAGTTCGAGTACGTCGGCATCGGTGAGACAGAACCGAGCGCGGTCGGCCTTCGGACTGGGGATGTTCCTGGTGGTGTTCTTGGTCTCGCCATCGACGAGGATCATCTTCACGGCCTTGTCGCCGAGGCGGCGCCGCAGTACGGCGCGGCGTCCGGCGAGATACGTCGGCTTGTGGACGTAGAACTCGTCCGGATCGACCGCGCCTTGGACCACGTTCTCGCCGAGGCCGTAGGCGCCGGTGATGAAGACGGTGTCGCGGAATCCCGATTCGGTGTCGAGGGAGAACATCACACCTGACGACGCGATGTCAGACCGCACCATCTTCATGACACCGATCGAGAGGGAGACCTTGAAGTGGTCGAAGCCCTGGTCGATCCGGTAGTGGATGGCACGGTCGGTGAAAAGGCTTGCGAAACAACGACGACAGGTGTCGAGCAGGCTCGCCTCGCCCTTGATGTTGAGATATGAATCCTGTTGGCCCGCGAAACTGGCTGTCGGAAGGTCCTCGGCGGTTGCCGAACTGCGCACCGCAAGACTGACCTCTTCGCCGTACTCCCGTTGCAGCGCGCGGTAGCCGTCGGTGATGGCGGCGGCCAGATCGTCGGGGAGTCCCGCGCCGTACACGATTTCCCTGGCACGCTTCGCCTTGCGCGCCAGCGCGGCGACATCGCCTGGGTCGACGGCGTCGAGTTCGGCGTGCAGACGGTCCCACGCGCCCGCCTCGTCGAGCATGTGACGGTACGCGGCAGCGGTGATGGCGAACCCGTGCGGGACGCGCACACCCTTGCCGGACAGATTCTGGAACATCTCGCCGAGCGAGGCGTTCTTGCCGCCGACGAGCGCCACGTCGTCGATGCCCATGTCCTCGAAGAATCGGACGTACCGAGACGTATCCATCAACCGTCCTCTCCTCCTGCGCAGACCGATCCGGCGCCATGCCAACCTCTCACTGCGCCCCTCCCGCAACCAGGGCCGAAGGTCACCCGAGTACCCACGAGAGGGCGATGACCTTTGGCTCTGCCGCTTGGCGACCTCGAACGCCACACTCGAGGGCGCGCGGGCACCGACGTGGCCCGGCAAGGACTTCGGGGAGACACCATGACGATTCGGGTAGGCGTGAACGGCTTCGGTCGTGTCGGTCGAAACTTCTTCCGCGCGGCGGAGGTGCAGCGGGTCGCGGGTGACACCGACATCGAGATCGTGGCCGTCAACGACCTCACCGACAACAGGACCCTGGCCCACCTGCTCAAGTACGACTCCGTCCTCGGGCGTCTACCGTCCGACGTCACCGTCGACGGCGACGATCTCGTGGTGGGTGAGCGGCGGATCAAGGCGTGGTCCATCGCCGACGGACCCACGGCAGTCCGGTGGGGAGATCTGGGCGTTGACGTCGTCGTCGAGTCGACCGGGCGCTATACCGCCGCCGACGACGCCCGGGGTCACCTACGCGGAGGCGCCAAGAAGGTAGTGGTATCCGCCACGTCGAAGGGCGCCGACCTGACCGTCGTCATGGGAGTCAACCATCGCGACTACGACGGCACGCAGACCATTGTGTCCAACGCGTCGTGCACGACGAATTGCCTTGCGCCGATGGCAAAGGTCCTCGACGAGGTGTTCGGCATCGAGCGCGGGCTGATGACCACCATTCACGCTTACACGCCGGACCAGAATCTGCAGGATGGTCCGCACCGCGACCTGCGCCGCGCCCGCGCGGCGGCGATCAACGTCGTGCCCACGTCCACCGGGGCGGCCCGGGCGATCAGCGTGGTGCTGCCCCAACTCGAGGGCCGTCTCGACGGGTACGCGCTGCGTGTCCCCGTGCCGACTGGCTCGGCCACCGACTTGACCGTGACGGTGCGAGAACCCGCGACGGTCGAAGCGGTGAATGCCGCGTTCGCGACCGCCGCCCACGGCGAACTCAAGGGCTTCCTCAGCTACACCGACGACCCCATCGTGTCCTCCGACGTCGTGACGGATCCCTCGTCGTGCATCTTCGACTCGGGGCTCACGAAGGTCAACGGTGACATGGTGAAGATCGTGGGTTGGTACGACAACGAGTGGGGTTATTCTCACCGCCTCGTCGACCTGGTCGGCCTCGTCGCTTCGACGATGTAGAGCGCACGCAAGGGCCCCGGTGGCTCGCGTCGGGCAGTACGTGCCCGTCGAGCGACCTTCGGCTATGGGATCGAGGACCTGCGGCCCTGCTTCGTCGAGGTATGCGGCGCGCATAGTCACCGCATGGAACATCTCTCGACGCTGGATGCGAGTTTTCTGCAGGCCGAGGATTCGGATCCCCACGTGAGTTTGGCCGTCGGTGGCGTGTCGATCCTCGCAGGGCCGATGCCCGACTACCGCGAGGTGGAATCGGCGCTCGCCGACCGGGCGCACGCCATTCCGCGTTGCACCCAGAAACTGCACACCCACACCTTCGACCTGGGTGCGCCGGGCTGGGTGGACGATCCACACTTCGACGTCGGGCATCATCTTCATCACGTCGCCCTGCCGAACCCGGGCGACGACGCCGAGTTGTTCGGGATGGTCGCGAGCATCATGGAACGGCGGCTGGACCGCGACCGACCACTGTGGGAGTGCTGGACCATCGAAGGGCTCAGCGACGACCGGTGGGCGCTGCTCGTCAAGATTCACCACTGCATTGCCGACGGCATAGCCACTGCCGAGATGCTGGCGAAACTCAGTGATGACGGTGCCGGTGACACGTTCGCGACCAGTATCCGCGCGGGCAGGGAACCCAAGGGTGACTCGCTCCTCGGTTTGTTGCGGCCGAGGCTGAACCCGATCGACTGGATGGGCGACATCTGGCGTGCGACGCTCGCCGCCACCAGCGCGGCCGAACACGCGGTCGTGGGGGCCGTCGAGCTGACGGTCCGTGTGCTCGACGCCACCGCAGATTCATCATTGAACGGTCCCATCGCGACGATGCGCCGCTATAGCGCAGCCAGGGTGGACCTGACCGTCATGAGGCGGGTGTGCAGGGACTTCGGGGTGACGCTCAACGACGTCGCGTTGGCAGCCATCACCAGCGGCTACCGAACCATGTTGCTCGACCGCGGTGAGGTCCCGGGCCCCCACGCCCTGCGCACGCTGATTCCGGTGTCCATGCGCTCGGCTGACGCCCTCGACGTGGCGGACAACCGGGTGTCCGCGATGCTGCCGTTGCTGCCAGTCGACGAGCCCGATCCGATCAGGCAACTGGAGATCGTCCATGCGCGGCTCGAAGAGGCCAAGGGAAGTGGCCAACGGGAAGGCGGCAGCGCGGTGTTCGCCGCAGCGGGCAACATTCCGTTTGCGCTAACGGCGTGGACGATTCGACTGTTGACCCGTCTCCCGCAGAATTCCGTGGCGGCGCTGGCGACCAACGTCCCGGGTCCGCGCGGGCGTCGACGAATGCTTGGCCGCGAGGTGCTGGAGATCCTTCCGGTACCGCCGATCGCCCTTCACCTACGCACCGGCATCGCGATGCTCAGCTACGCCGACCGGTTCTACTTCGGCGTCACCGCCGACTACGACAGCGCTCCCGACGTCGACGCCCTCACGCGCGGAATCGAGGACGGGGTGTGGCGATTGGCGGAACTGGGCAGCTTGCGCGGCGGTACGGCGTCGGTAGCAATACCCTGAGGCGCCCGGAGTGGTCATGGACTCGAGTCTCGACCGTCATGCCGGCTCGACATAGGGTTGATGGTCCTCGTGACGCACTGCCGCGGTCTACCCTGCCCCGCTCAGACCCCGGCCGGTATCCGCGCCGAGGTGGTCATCTCCTGCTTGAGTGCGGTGAAGTCCGAGATGGTCTTGGTGGAGACGGTCGCCACCGGACGCGCATTGCGGCCCGTCGCCTCCCGCTTGGACACCATGACCACGCTGTCGATATAGGGCTGGATGGTCGTGGCGTTCTGCACGGTCGCGACGATGACGAGCTGAAAGCCGAACTTGCGGAACGCTTGTAGCGCCTGCTGGGCGAACTGCGGATCCGACTTCGAGAACGCCTCGTCGAGCATCAGCTGCGCGAACACCGGCCGGTTGTCGGAGCTGTCGGGGCTGGCCAGGTTGAAGCTCAGCGCGCCGGCGAGACAGAACGCCATCAGCTTCTCCTGCTCGCCGCCCGAGTTGTCCCCGGCGTTGCTGTGCGTGCGGATCAGTTCCTCTGTGCCGGTGTCCCATTCGGCGCAGTCGAAGGTGAATCGATTGCGGACGTCCAGGGCGTCGCGCGTCCACGCCTTGTCCTCGGGTGCGGTGGACGCCAGCCGGTTGCGCAACCGCAGGATGTCGGCGTACTGGTCCAGGATGGCCTGCTTGTCGCCGAGCCCGACCTCGGCGATGCGCCGCGAGATGGCCTTGACGATCTCGGTCAGCTCCGACACGGCGGTGAGTGCGCGGGGGTTGGCGCGCAACGTCAGTCGGGTGCCGCGGTTGAACTCGACCGATCCCAGACCCGTGTTGACCCTGGCGATCTGGTCGCTGATGCGACGGGTCTCCTGCTCGGCCACCCGGTGCAGCGTCAGGATCGCGTCGGGGGCCTGCTCGGTGACCAGGCGCATCATCCGCTCGTAGGCTTCCGGCAGCTCGCGCTCGTCGATGTGCCTGCACAGTGCGACGTAGTCGTGCACGCGTTCGTCGAAGACGTCGCTGTCGTTGGGCACCGAGTCCGGAAACGCCGTGTCGAACGTGTTGAGGATGCGGGCCAGCTCGTCGTAGGAACGCCGACGGCTGTCGCGCAGCTGTTCGCGCTCGCGACGGATGGCGGTGAACACCGCGTCGCGATGCGGCTCGGGGTCGAGTAGGTCGAGGGTCACCGGCACGTCGTCGGCGTACCGATTTAGCAGGTCGGTGAGCGGCTCGGACACGAAGGCCGGCGCCAACCGCTCCTGCAACTCGAGCAGGCTGGTCCGTCGGCGGTCCAGGTCGTCGCGGCGCGTCTGGATCGCGCCGCGGCGGGTCATCAGCGTCTGGATCTCCTCCCAGCACTGGTCGGCGCGGGCGTTGAGCGCCTCGATGTCTGGGTGATCGGCCAGCAGGAGTTCGTACTGCTCGCGCAGCCGTTCGGCGTGCCCGTCGGCGGTCTCGACGTCCACCTGGTTCCACTGCGGGAACTGTTCGCAGATGGCCTTGCACGCGGCGGCCCGGTCCCGCCACCGTTGGCGCTCGGCGGCGATGTCATCGGCTGCGCGCCGAGCGGCCTGGTAGGCCTCCTCCGCGGCGGCCAGGTCGACGGTCAGTGCATCGATCTTCGCGGCGACGTCACCCTGGAACAGATACTCGGACTGCCGCAGCGGTCGTCGGTCGTCCTTGATCGCCAGCCGATCGGAGTCCTTGTACAGCCCGGCGTCGGTGACTGCTCGCCGGAAGCGCGCGAAGACGTCGGGGGTGTCGACGCACACGTGATCGCCCGCTGCGGCGACCACGTCGGCGGCCTCCGCCGCGCAGACGTGCGTCGGGTCGACCACGAACAGCTTGCCGGCCAACGTATTGGGTTGCGCCTCTGCGGGTTCGGCGCCTGCGAGACTCGAGCGCACGTGGTGCAGCTGCAGCCGGCCGCCCATGTTGGTCTCGTTGACGAACCGCAGGACGGCGGCGTGGTGCCGGTCGGGGACGAGTAGCCGCAGCCCCACGCCGCGGAGCACCTTCTCGACGGCGACGCGCCACCGGCTCTGCTCGGGCCGCAGGTCCATCAGCTCGGCGACGTAGGGCAGCTCGCCAGGATCGATTCCGATTGCGGCGCAGATGTGTTCGCGCATCGTGGTGGCGAACTCCGGCAGTGCCGACCCCACGTGCTCGACGCGCTTGAGTTCCTTGGCGGCCTCGTCGCGCACGAGGCGAGCCGACTTCTGCGCGTACTCCGCGTCGGTCGACGCCTCGCGCCCCCGGTCGAGTTTCGCGAGCAGCTCGTTGGCCTGCGTCGCGAGTTCCTCACGCAGATTCCAGAATTCGTCGGCGGTGTCGGGAACGTCGAGGCCCTGCGCGATCACCAGCGTCTCGTAGGCGGCGCGCCGGCGCGACACCTCCTCGGCTTGGGCTTCGGCGCCTGCCACCTGTGACTGCAGCGGCCCGATGCTGGCACTGGACCCGCTGATCTGGGCGTTGAGCGAATCGCCCTCGGCCTTGGCCAGGTTCAGTTGACGGGTGACGTCCTCGTACTCGTTGCCGAGCTGGTCGATGGTGGCGTCCAGCGAGGTGATCTGCGACGGGCAGCGAGCCAACCGCTCGTGGTCGGTGTATGCCCGGACCATCGCCTGGTCGACCAGGTCGATGATGCCGAGGTCCGACGATTCGGAGGCATACCGCTGCTGGACCATCTCGATGTCACCGAGGATCTTGCGCTTGCGTTGCGCGACGGCCAGCAGTTCCCTGGCCTCCACCAGCGGGTCGATCTGCTTGAGCGCTTCCGGCAGCCTGGCGAGGCTGTCGGGCTCGTCGAGCATGAACTCCCGGACGAACTGTTCGAGTCCGCCAACGCTCTTGAGCGACTTGGCCTTTCCGAGCAATTGCTGGGCGGCGTCGGACGCGCGGATGCCGATGGTCGCGTAGAGCTGCGCGAGATACTGCGACTCCACCTTGGTGGAGAACCGCCATTCCGAATCTGCCCCGTCGCTGCGCTCGCCACGGACCTTGAACACGCCCGCATCGAACCGGCCGGCTGCCCAGCGGTTGCACACGTCCTCGATGTCGCGGTCACCGTCGGCCAGGACGAACCGGCTCGACGAGTCCGACCGGTTCTCACCGGTCAGCCACTTCAGGACCAGGCCGGTGACGGTGCGGCCGGTGGTGCTCGCATAGGTCACGGCGATGGCGGACCAGGCGGTGCCGTCGCCGCGCAGGTACATCACCCGGCTGACGCCGTTGTCGCTGCGCTGGCCCCATGCGCCGCGGACGTACTTGTCGACGGTGCGGCGGCCTGCGCTGGACCCGGCGGCCGAGTTGTCGCCGGAGGCGTTGAAGTTGCGGCGGTTGAAGGGCAGGAAGCCCAGCGAGATGGCGTCCAGCAGTGAGGACTTGCCGCTGCCCGACGCGCCGGCGATCAGCGCTCCACCCTCGGTGAACGGGATGGAGTGGTAGCCGTCGAACACGCCCCAGTTGATGACCTGCAAGCGGGAGAGGTGGAACTGCTCGGTCATTCGTCGTCTGCTTCCTGGTCCTGCGGAGCCGGTGTGCCGCCGCTGAGCAGCAATTCGAACTGCTGCTGCAGTTCGGCGATCACCGACGCCGTCATCACCGCGGTGATCACCGGGCTCACGGTGTAGCTGTCTTCGTCGTCGCGGCTCTTGCGCAGGATTTCCAGCCCGGTGAGCCGCGCGATCGCGGCATCGATGCGGGCACCGAACGTCACGGCGTCGCGGTCGACGTCGTTGAGCACGCCGGAGAACAGCCCGTGCACCTCGTCACGGCTGATGAGGACGGTCTGGTCGCCGGATGCCCGCATCATCTGAGCCAGGTGCAGGGCCAGGATCGAGTCGTACGTGCCGAGCGGCTCCCGGCGCAACAGCTTGACGCCCCTTGCCGATTCGTAACGGGCCTGCTCGACGAACGCGACACCGTCGTCTTCGAAGGCGCCCTCGACGACGCGCAGGACGAGGTCGAGTTCGGACAGCCGCACGGTGAGCTGGGCACGGTACTCGAGCACCCAGGTGTAGAGGTCGCGATCGGTCTCGGCGCTGATGTAGCGCCGGGTCAGCAGATGCTGCAGGGCCCAGCAGGCGCGGTCGGGTAGCTCGCTGACGTCGCCGTCGAACCTCGGCCGTCGCCGCTGCGGGGTCCGGGCGGTCGAGTCGACGTCGGGCAGTGCCGAGAAACCCGCGTAGTCGGGGGATTGGTCGACGGTCACGACGCCACCGCGACCAGGCTCGAGATGGGTTCGGTGAACACGAGTTGGGGGACCTCCATCTTGCGGTCGCGTCCGTCCAGCGACCGGAACCGCACGGTGACCGTTTCGGTCGGTTGGTCGGCAGCTCCGGCGGCGGGCTGCTTGAGTGCCCAGGACCACAGCACGATGACGTGACCCAGGTACGCACCCTGTCCGGTGGTGGAGACGAGGTCGACCGCGTCCGCGAGTGCCAGCGGACCCTCGATGATCGCGCAGTTGATCATGTCCGACATGGCGGGGGCGTCGACCTGCGTGGTCAGCGCTGCGAAGCTCTGCAGGTCGACCTCGCCCTCGGCGGCGTGCGCGGGCTGGGGACGGGACAGGTCGCCGATGCGGAAGCTGAGCGCGCCCACCGAACTGATCGCGTGGCGGGCCAGCGGCAATTCGATGTCGAGTCGGGAGTCGGTCAGCGACGCCTTGAGCAAGGTGCGCGCCGCGCCGATCGCATCGCCGAGTTGCCGGGCGACGCCGCGGCTCTGCTCGAGGGTGCCGAAGGCCGTGAACCGTTTGACGCGCTGCGCGCACCGCTGCTGGATGCGTTCGACCTCGTCGATCTGATGGCCGACGAGTTCGAAGAACCCGGCCATCACCGTGCGCAGCGCGGGATCGAGGGCGGGCAGCGCTTCGGCGACGGCGGCGACGTCGGCCTCGAACTCCGCGCGCTGCTCGGGATCGTTGATCATGCGCAGGAAGGCGCGGTGTGAGTCACGGCCCTGGGAATCCCAGGCCGCCTGGTAGTCGGCGTACATCTGGCGCTGCCGGTCGCGGTATTCGACGTTGCTGTCGATCGGGTCCCCGAGCGCGGCGGTGGCCTGCTCGATCATGGTCCCGTACTGGCCGATGTCGGTGATGAGCCGTTCCATCTGCAATGCGATGGCGTGCGCCTCGTCGTACATGTCGGTGACCTCGGTCTCGGGGCGCACGTGCCCGCGCTCGAGGTCGTCGAGTTCGGCGCGCAGCGCCTCGATCTCGGCTTCGATGCCGGCGCGGATCCGGTTCGGGTCGTTGCCGACGCGCGTGGCGATCTGCTTGAGCCGCGACGCTATGCCGTTGATCGACCCGCCGGTGGCGATGGTGTCCTGCCGGCGCATGCCGCGGAGCAGGTCGAGCGCCCGCCGCGCCTCCTGCGTGAGGTAGCAGAGGTTGCGTTCGTGGCCCGTCCGGGTGTCGGCCACGCGGTGTAGCCACCCCTGGCTGGCCCACGTCTTGATCAGACCGAGTCCCGATTGCTCGCCGCCCGGGCGGCCGAGTTCCTCGAGGTCGCGCTCCAAGCGGACCACCAGGTCGGTCTCGGCGACGACGCCACCGTTGAGGTGACGTTCCATGAGCGTGGCGTAGACGCCCAGGTTCAGAGTGGCCAGGAGCCGGATGGTCGGGGAACCCTGGATCTCGCGGTTGAGTTCGACGAGGTCGGTCGCCGACATCGCGGTGTGGTGGTCCACCTACCTCCCTTCGGACGCCCTCGTGCGGTGGCTCGGACGGTCCAACATAGGCCACCGCGGGGACACCGAAAGGCGGGGAGGTCGGTTGCGAAGGGCGTGTCGGGAAGGGAGGGGTCTCATCTGCCGCACCGGTTTCCTCAGCCTCACCAGTCACGGAAGGGGGCCGAGGCGCACCTCTCAATCGCTGTGCGTCAGCATGTCCTCGAATGCCGATCCCGAGCTGCCCGTCAGCCGGCTCGGATCGAAGCCGTAGTCACCCTGGTCGCCCCGGATCGCGCGGATGGGATCCTCGAAGTCGCGGAAGTAGCCCATGGCCCACGCGCCCTCCTGATAGCCGATCAGCCTGAGCAGGTCGTCGTCGAGGGTTCGTGCGACGTCGGGTGGGACCGACAGGAACTGGTTCTCCTCCTGCCGGACCCAGCCAACCGAGTAGTTCACGTTGATGGCCCGTCGCACCTTGTCGGCCGTGCGGTTGGCGCCGCCGCTGTGCACGATCTTCCCGGTGTAGATGAGCACCGACCCCCGTGACATCTCTGCCTGTATGCAATCGGCGTCGGTGTAGTCGGTGGGCTTCAGGTGGCCCGCTGCCTGGCTCCCCGGCACGATGCGCGTGGCGCCCATCTCGGCCGTGTACTCCGACATCGCCCACAACGTGTTGCACTGCACGTGGTAGTCGTCGGGGAACGGATAGAAGTCCCACGCGTTCTGGTCCCGGTGCAGCGCCTGCGCGGATTCGCCCGGCTCGATCGAGATGACCTGGGTCAGCATCAGCTGGAACGCACTGGCGTGGCCGAGGAAGTCCTTGCAGACCCCCAGCACCGTCGGGTCCTGGACGAGGGTGCGACATGCGGCCGACCGCGCGATCAAGGCGCCCGTGCGACGGGTCTTCTTGCCGATCATGGCGTTGTATCCGGTGGGCGTCGTCGCCAGGAACGGAGCCAACTCCTCGTCGATGACGTCCATCAGTTCGGTTGATGCCAAGTCGTCGACGATGACGTACCCGTCCTGCCGCAGGTGGTCCACGATTTCCGGCACGGGCGCGGTGGCAGGAACGTGATTCGGTTCGGTCATCGATCCTCTTGAGTTCGCCGAGTTGTGGGTCTCAAGTATCTCGACCCATCCGTGTCGCTGGTGAAAAGCGGTGTCACGTCTGGGTAAACGCCATCCCCCGAGGGGCTACGCGTCGCGAGAGTCGACGAGGTCCACCACCTCGCGCGCGCATCCCCAGCCCAGGGTGATGCCCGCGCCGCCGTGGCCGTAGTCGTGGATGACGCGCGCGCCGGAGGCCAGTGGCTCGTCCTCCTCGAGTCGGACCGTGGGCCTGCCGGGGCGCAGTCCGACCACGTGCTCGAGCACCCGCGCGTCCCGCAGCTCGGGGACCAGGTCGCGGCAGCGCTCGACGATGGCGTCGCCGGCCGCGAGGTCGATGCTGGTGTCCCAGGCTCCCTCGTCCAGGGTGCCGCCCAGGATGCAGTCGTTGGTCCGTGGGTGGACGTAGGCGCGGCCGGCTGGATGGTCCTCGTCGCGGACCGACAGGCTCAGCCCAGGGTTGGTCACCCGGACGATGCGGCCCCGCACCGGGTGTACCGACCGGTCGCCGACCAATTGCCGCGCGCCGAGGCCGGTGCAGTTGACGACGACGTCCGAGCCTTCGGCCACCTCGTCGAGCGCCCCCACCCGATGTCGGCTGAAAATTCCACCGAGACCGAGCATTCGGCGTTGCAACCACGGCAGGTACAGCGGCATCTCGGCCAGCGGAACCGCGAACCGCAGACCGTACGGGTATCCCTCCGGTAGTTCCCCGGCCGTGGCGGCGCGCACGGTGTCGAGCGCCGTAGTCCACGCCGGTTCGCCGGGTGGGGTGCGGTAGAGCTGCAGCGACTCACGCATGACGAGTCCCGGAACCCCACGTGCCGCGTGTTCGGCCAGGACTGCGAATGTCTCGCTGCCCCATGACGACACCCGTTCTGGCGGTCCGACGTGGGTGGGGAACCACACGGCCGCCGCGATCGCCGACGTGGTGGCCGTTGGCTCCTCGGCGGCCACCATGCGCACGCCGTGGCCGGCTTCGAGTAGCCGGATCGCCGCCGTCAGTCCGATGACGCCCGCGCCGACGACGACGATCTGCATGGAACTCACGGTCGCACACCCTTGACTGTCGCGCGGCACCGCTGTTAGAAAGACGCCGACCGCGCTGTTGAGCGATCGCCCAACTTTTTTAGGTCCGTCACGGAAGGTCGCCGCATGAGCACGTCCGGCTCCGAGGTGTACTACGACCCTTACGACATCGGGATCGTTCGTGACCCCTATCCCGTCTACGCCCGTCTGCGGGACGAGGCGCCGGTCTACTACAACGAGCGCTACGACTTCTGGGCCATCTCCAGGCACGCCGACGTCGAACGCGCACTGGCCGATTGGCAGACCTTCTCGAACGAGCGCAGTGACATCCTCGAATTGATCAAGTCCGACTTCGACATGCCCGATGGCGTGATGATGTTCGAGGACCCGCCGACCCACACGATGCTGCGCGGGCTGATGTCGCGGGTGTTCACGCCCCGCCGAATGGCGGCGCTCGAGGACCAGATCCGGGCCTATTGCGTCGACTGCCTCGACCCACACGTCGGGTCGGGCGGCTTCGACGTGATCGCCGAACTGGCATCGATGATGCCGATGCGGGTCATCGGAATGCTGCTCGGCATACCGGAATCCGAGCAGACCGCGGTGCGTGACGCGAACGACGCCAATCTGCGGACCAGGCCTGGGACGCCGATGAAGGTGACGAACCCCGAGGCGATCGCCGACGGACGCATGTTCGCCGACTACGTTCGATGGCGCTCCGAGAACCCGTCCGACGACCTGATGACGTCATTGCTCAACGTCGAGTTCGTCGACGACACCGGGGTGACGAGGAAGCTGACGCGCCAAGAGGTTCTGCACTACACGCAGGTCGTCGCGGGCGCGGGCAACGAGACGACCGGCCGGCTCATCGGCTGGCTGGCGAAGGTCCTCGCCGACCACCCGGATCAACGCCGGATGGTCCACGAGGACCGGTCACTGCTGAATCGCACCATCGACGAGACGCTGCGCTACGAGCCCACCGGCCCGCACGTCGGCCGGTGGGTGGCGCAGGACACCGAACTCCACGGCCACACCATCCCGGCGGGCAGCGCAGTCCTGCTGCTGTTCGGCGCGGCCAATCGCGACGAACGGCGGTACGCCGATCCGGATGCGTTCGACGTCCACCGGGAGAACATCACGCACCTCACCTTCGGCAAGGGGGTGCACTACTGCCTGGGCGCCAACCTCGCCCGCCTCGAAGGGCGGGTCGCGCTCGACGAGATGCTCAACCGGTGGCCGGATTGGGAGATCGACTACGACACAGCGCAATTGGCTCCCACGTCGACGGTGCGTGGCTGGGAGCGACTCAGGGTGGTGCTGCCCTGAGTCGCCAGCCACCTACTGGTTCGACGCGATCTCGACCTCGGCCGTCGCCTGGATGAGGGCGAGCAGCTCGGGATCCAGACCGGGGGAGAACTCCTCGCGGCGCTCGGGTGCGATCGTGATCGGAACGCCCTCGGGCATCACGGCCGTGCTGAGTTCGGTCCCGTCGTTGGACGGTGACGCGCCACGGTAGAGCTTGGCGGCCTGGCTCTTGTCGTCGGCGCTGAAGGTGAACTGCACGCTCTGCAGACCCGTGTCGAGGAGCTTCTTGACCTCGGGAAATGCCTCGGCGTTGGTCTTCGGGATCGGCAGCACCGAACCCCAGTTCACGCCCAAGCTCTCCAACGCCTTGGCGAATGCGTTCTCGTGAGCCTGATCCCGCACGATGAGATACGCGATGGTGGAGCGGGCGGTCTTGTTGTCCGTCATCTCGTAGATGCGGCACTTCTGCAGCCTGCCGGTCGATTCCAGCATCAGGTTGTACAGCAGGTCGAGCACGAGGTTGCCACTGTTGTAGACGTAGGAACCCGACCACGGGTTGCCAGCGGCGTCCACCGGTAGTGCGCCCTGGGCGCCCACCAGGTAGTGGTGGATGTTGCTGGTGTCCAGGGCGATCTTCAGGGGCGTCGCACCCTTGGCACCGGGCGCGTCGACCGGATCGGTCTTCTTGCCGTTGTACTTCGGCGAGCCGTCGAGCAGTCGCGAGATGGTCGTCCCGATCAGCTCGACGTGGCTGATCTCCTCGGTGCCGACGCCCTGGAGCAGGTCCTTGTAGGGCTTCGAGGCGACGTCGCCGCGGAAGTTCATGCTCTGGAACAGGTACTGCATCATCGTGCGCATCTCGCCGAACTGACCGCCAAGACCCTCCTGCAGAGCGTTGGCCGCAGCTGGGTCTGGCTCGTCGACGGCGATTTCGTTGATCAGTTGCTCGGTATGCAGGTACATGGGTCTCCTTCGAGTAGCGTGCGCGGCGGTGCGGAAGCACCGGACGGGGTCACGGCCACGTACCGCAGGATGCGTCGAGTGCGCAGGACGCCCGATGGACGTCGACGTGCGCAGAGATGACGAAGCGGCACGAGCCAGCCTTCAATCAGAAGCGGTCGCTGCTACTCCACGGTCTGGAAGCCAGCGACACTCGCCGCGTACCCGTGCCGTGCTCAAACAAACGTCGACGGCACCAGCAGGCTCGACACCACGCGCCTGCGCCTCGAACGGCGTTGCGCCATCTTGCGTTCGGCGGCGTGCCGCAGCGCGGTGCGCAGCCCGGCGCCGGGCGCGGATGGTTGGGCGAGGAACCGCCGCTCCGACGCCGTCTCGGGCGCATCGTCGGACGTGGCCACCAAGAAGCGGTCGGGTACCGCCAGCTTCACGATGGTGCGCTGGGCCTGGAAGAACTGCCGCATCAGCGACTCGCTGTTGTACGGCAGATCGTATTCGTCGCAGAGAGCACGCACGCGCGTGGCGATGGCGGCGTAGCGATTGCTCGGCAGATCCGGGAAGAGGTGGTGCTCGATCTGGTAGCAGAGGTTGCCGCTGGTGAATGCCAGCACCCTGCCGGCGTCGAAGTTGGCCGTTCCGAGCATCTGCCGCAGGTACCACTCACCGCGGCTCTCGTCGCGCACCGCTTCGGCGGTGAACTTCTGCGCCCCGTCGGGGAAGTGACCGCAGAAGATCACGGCGTACGCCCAAAGGTTGCGCAGCAGGTTGGCCGTGACGTTGGCGGTCAACGTGCGGCGCCATCGTCGGCCGCTGAGTGCGGGCAGGTACACGTAGTCCTTCAGTACCTGGCGTCGCACCTTCTGCTTGAACGACGTCGACTGCTCCACCTGCTCGTCGGTGGACGTCGCACGCTCGTGTTCCGAGTGCAGACCGTGGCGGGCGATGCCCCACTCGAAGGTCACCGCGAGAAGCAGGTTGTGCAGGGGCTGCAAGAGGTTGCGTCGCTGCCACGGTTCGTCACGCGTGACGCGCAGGACCCCGAAGCCGATGTCGTCGTCGATGTCGAGCACGTTGGTGTACACGTGGTGACGGAAGTTGTGCGAGTACCTCCATTGGGCGGACGGCCCCACCATGTCCCACTCCCACGTGGTGGAGTGGATCTCGGGATCGTTCATCCAATCCCATTGCCCGTGTCCGATGTTGTGGCCGAGTTCCATGTTCTCGATGCACTTCGCCAGGGCCAGCGCCGCAGTCCCGGCCATCCACCCGGTGCGTGACGCGCTCGCATGCACGAGGAGTCGGGCGGCGACGTCGAGCGACCTCTGGAACAGGATCGTCCGGCGGATGTAGTTTGCGTCGCGCGATCCGCGGGAGGCCTCGATCTCGCAGCGCAGGTCGTCTAGTCGGCTCCCGAGTTCCTCGACGTCTGCCGGGCTGAGGTGTGCGTATGCGGCGACGTCAGTGATGGCCATGGAGCATCCTCGCCTGTCGACGGGTGCACTCACGACATGGCTTGTGGGAGTTGGCAATCGGCGAGCCCGGTCGGCGACCGGTGCGGGCGAGTGTGGGGGTCATGTGTCCTCGGACGAAGCCGATCGGAGCGGCCGCGCGAAACTAAGAGTGAAAGGGGCGAGTCGGTTCAGCGGCAGGGGCAGTGGTGACGCCGGTTGGCGTCGCGGATAAGGGCTGAAAGGCTTCGGATGTTCGGCGTTGAGCGGTCGCTCGCAGCCTACTGTGGAGGCTGCCCGAACGGGCTGGTTGCCAGCTTGGCCCAGTCTACGCACCGGCCGCCGTGACAGCCACCTCGAGACTGGGCGCCGCCAGGCCGGGGCGGCCAAACGTTCGCCAAAGCGTCCCGAGTGGAGGAAGCTAGGGGGATGACAGCGTCGGGTGAGTCGGGGACGTCGACCCCCGTGCGTCTGCGGTCCGGCTGAATGTGGCGTTCCACGAGCAACTGCTCGCCGCGGTCGCGGGACGACGCGGCGAGGCCGCAGCCAACCGCCTGTGCGAGGCGTGCGTGGACCTGTTCGACGTCGACGCTGCAGCCATCTCGCTGGTCTTCGATGGCGCGAACACAGGCACACTGGGCCACAGCGGCGGCCCGGCTCTTCAATACGACGAACTGCAATTCGTCGTCGGCGAAGGTCCCTGCCTCGACTCCGTCACCACCCGCAGGCCCGTCCTGGTCTTCGACCTGGCCGACCGCAGGGAGTCCCGGTGGCCGCTCTACGGCCCGGCCATGCTCGAGATGAGCATCCGCGGCGTATTCGCCATGCCCGTCGTCGTCGCCGGTGAATACGTGGGCGCTCTCGATCTGTTCCGTTCCGATCCGGGCGATCTGACTGCAGCGCAGCTCGCGGGCGCGATGCTCGCCGGAGAGATGGCCGGCGTGCCGATGCTCGACCTCATGGACGGAGCTCTGCTCGCCGCCGCGTCCGACCCCACCGCCGATGCCTGGGCGGAACTCACCGCGCTCAGCAGGGCAGAGGTGAGCCAGGCCACCGGCATGCTCGTCGCGCAACTGAATCTCGAGCCCACCGAGGCGCTGGTTCGCCTCCGAGCCCACGCCTACGCGACCGGCCGCAGCGCGACCGAGGTGGCCCGCGACATCCTCGACCGCCGACTGCGACTCGAACCCGACCGAACGGGAGACCAAGATGACTGACCCCTCCCGTGAGATCAGGGTGCTCGATGCCGTGGTCACACTCGTCGACAGCCTCCTCTACGACTTCGACGTCGTGGAACTCCTGACCGGCCTCACCGAGCGGTGTGCCGAACTGCTCGACGTCGCTGCAGCCGGGTTCCTCCTCGCCGATCCGACCAACCGCCTCCGGCTGGTGGCCGCCACGTCCGAGGCGGCGCGGGAACTCGAGTTGTTCCAGCTGCAGGCCGACCAGGGGCCCTGCGTGGACTGCTACCGCAGCGGTGAGCCGGTCTCGATCGACGACCTCACCGTCGTCGCCGACCGATGGCCTCGATTCGCCGCGGCGGCGGACGAGGCGGGCTTCAGGTCGGTCCACGCGATTCCGATGCGGGCGGCCGGCACGGTGCTGGGTGCGCTGGGACTGTTCGGTGATCGCCCCGGTCGCCTGAACGACGCCGATCTCCTCGTCGCTCGGACGCTTGCGCACGTCGCGTGCGTGGCGGTGCTCCAAGAGCACGCGCCGACGCCGGCGACGGTGCTGCCGCGGCTGCAGGCAGCGCTGAACCGACGGGTCGTCGTCGAACAGGCCAAGGGTTTCTTGCGCGAGACGATGAACGTCTCCGTGGAGGACGCCTTCACCCTGTTGCGCAACTACGCGCGCGAGCACGGAGAGCACCTGAGCGACGTCGCGCGGACGTTGATGACCGACCGCTACAGCCGACCCGTCCTGATCAGTGCGCTGACCGCGATGAGGGCTGGCTGACCCGGTTACGCACTGTGACTGCGCAGTCGCGCCCGGCGCACCGCCTCGTCGACGAGACGCTGTGCGACGACGTGCAACTTCACGTTCTCGGCCTGGCTGATGCGAACTAGCCGTGCGAAGGCCTCGTCACCATCGGACCCCGTGCGGCTGCGAACGATGCCGATGGCCTGGTCGATGATCGCGCGGCTCTCCAGCGCGCGCTGCAGACGGGCCGTGCGCTCCCGCGCCTCCGAGAGCAGTTGCGCGTTGAACACGGCCACTGCCGCCGGGCCCGCGAACTGGGTGCCCAGCTCGACGGCATGCTCGGCGAAGACGTCGCGCCGTCGCGCGTAGCAGTTGATCGCCCCGATCACCCGGTCGCCGACGACCAGCGGCAGCGACAGCGCGGAATGCACTCCCATCCGGGCGACGCGGCCACCGAAGTGCGGCCACCGCTCATCACATCCCAGCGACCCGCTGACGCTGGGGCGTCCGGACTGCATCGCGGTGAGACACGGACCTTCGCGGAGTTCGTCGTACTGCACGGCGTCGATCTCGGTGACGAAGTCCGCCGTCGCCACCGTGCTCCTGACGCCGCCCGCCTCGTGGTTCGCCTCCACGAGCGCGACACCTGCGCCGTCCACGTTGGGGATCGCGTGCGCCGCGAACTTCGCGACGGCATCGAGCATGTCGCCGGCGTCGAGCGCAGACGCCACCATCGCTGCGACCCCGGCCAAGCCGTCCCGGAGGTCGACGTCGTCGGCGTCGAGGCGTTCCTGGGTCAGATCCGCATCGACGGGTGAGTCGCGGCCCGGCTGTGTGTCGTAGTCGACCATCGAACCTCCCCACGCCTCGCGACGAGAGGCGATGAAATCGGCTGTGTACTGGTCGGAACATACCCCTCGGCGGCCCTGGACAATCGCGTCGGCGAGTCAGTCGACGAGCGACAGTGCGTGCGCCCTGCGCAACTTCCCCGACGGGGTCTTCGGGATCATGCCCGGTTCGAGCACGACGACGTTGCGTGGCCGCACGTCGACCTCGGCGAACACCTCGTGGGCGACCTCGCGCTCGATGCGCCGGACCTTGTCGTGATCGGTGAATTGCGCAGACTCGACGGCGATGGCGAACGTCTCACGCTTGTGCCCGGCGTTCAGGCGCACGGCGACGGCACAGCCGGGACGAACACCGTCGACGCGGACCGCCGCGCGCTCGATGTCGGTCGGATAGATGTTCTTGCCGGCCATGATGATGACGTCCTTGAGCCGACCGCACACCACGATCTCGCCGTCCTCCGTCAGGTAGCCGAGGTCGCCGGTGTCGTACCAGCCCTGCTCGTTCTGAGCGCCGATGAAGCCCGCGACCGTCGTGTAGCCCTTGGTGACCGGGGCCCCCCGCACCTCGATGACGCCGACGCCGCGGGCCGACACGACGGCGTCCTCCTCGTCGACGATGCGGACCTCGATGCCCTTCAGGGGCTTGCCGAGGGAGACCAGGCGCCGCGTGTGGCCCTTCGTTGCCGGGACCGCGCGATGCAGCACCGCGAGCAGATCGGCGTCGACCTCGTCGATGACCATGCCGCCGCCGCACTCGGAGAACGACACCGCCACCGTGGTCTCGGCCATGCCGTAGGCCGGGATGATCGCCTCGGGTCGCAGACCGAACGGGGCGCCTGCGTCGCAGAGATCCTCGAGGTCGAGCGGGTCGACCTGTTCTGCGCCGGAGAGCGCCCACCTCAGCGACGACAGGTCGTACTCGCCCGGTTCGGCCTGCCTGCGCAGACGCTTGGCGAACAGGTTGTAGGCGAAGTTCGGCGCAGCGGTCATCGTGCCCCGGTACCGGTGAATCAGCTTGGCCCACAACAAGGTGTCGCGCAGGAAGTCCATCGGCGTGACCTTGACCAGCTCGGCGCCGTAGTACATCGGCACCGTCAGGTACCCCGTCATGCCCATGTCGTGGAAACACGGCAGCCAGCTGACGATGACGTCGGTGTCGACGTCGAAGTCGCAGCCGACGATCATCGCCTCGGCGTTGGCGACCACGTTGGCATGGGTGATCTGAACGGCCTTGGGGGATCCGGTGGATCCCGACGTCAGCTGCATGAGCGCGATGTCGTCGTCATCGGTGGGGAGCGGATCGACCGGGTCGTGGCCCAGCAGGTCGGCGATCGTCAGCACGGTGATGCCCTGCCCGGCGAGCAGCGGAGCCGCGGGCATGAACGGATCCGAGACGATTACCGCGGCGGCGTCGATCATGTGAATGACCGCCATGGTCTCGTCGGCCCACCGGACGAGGTCGGTGCGCGGTGTCGGCTGGTGCAGCATCGTCAGGCTGGCGCCGCGCATCCAGATGCCCTGTGCCGTCGGGGCGATCTCGACGGGTGCGCCGGCCAGGACGGCGAGGGCACTGCCGCGACCGACACCCGCGGCGGCGAGCCCACCGGCGATGCGGCGGGCGCGCTCGTGCACCTGAATCCAGGTGTGCCGCACCGGTTGATCGGGCTCTCCCGTGACCATCCCGTTCATGCTGTTGCGGGCGTTGTTGAACATGGTCTCGGTGAAACTGCTCACCACGGTCCTCGATATGCCCGGCGACCGTGCACCGGCGGCATGATTGTTGCGCTGTGAATCCCAGGGACGCACGTCCATGCGATTCGATCGCATCGGCGGGGAGTCGGATCGCCACCGTGACGTGCGTTGAGGCTGGGTCGTCAACCTCCGTGCGACGGTACCGTGTCGCCACTGGGGCCCGCCGGATTACCGCCCCGAAGAAGGGGTAGACCGCGCGCATGGCGAAGATCGGATACTTCCTGTCCTGTGAACAGTTCGGCCCCAAGGAACTGATCGACCAAGCGAAGCGGGCCGAAGCGGCCGGTTTCGAGGCGCTCTGGATCTCGGACCACTTCCATCCGTGGAATGACGAGCAGGGTCAGAGCCCGTTCGTCTGGGGCGTGATCGGCGCGTTGTCCGAGGCGACGTCGCTACCCGTGACGACTGCTGTCACCTGTCCGACCGTCCGCATTCACCCCGCGATCATCGCCCAAGCCGCGGCGACCGCTGCCGTGCAGCTCGACGGGCGGTTCGTGCTCGGCGTCGGCACCGGCGAGGCCCTCAACGAGCACATCCTCGGCGACCCGTGGCCGTCGGTGGGCGTGCGCCTCGAGATGCTCGAGGAAGCCATCGACGTGATCCGAATGTTGCACGAAGGCAAGGAAATCAGTCACCACGGGCTGCACTACGAAGTGCAGGAGGCGCGCATCTACACGCTGCCGGAGCAGCCCGTGCCGATCTACGTGTCCGGGTTCGGGCCGCAGGCTGCCGATTTCGCGGGTCGCCTCGGTGACGGCTTCTGCACGACCATGCCGGACGCGGACCTGGTGAAGACCTTCCGCACCGCAGGCGGCGGCGACAAGCCGGTGCAGGCAGGCACGAAGGTGAGCTGGGACCGTGATCCCGACGTGGGCCTCGACGCCGCCCACCGCCTGTGGGCCAACGAGAGTCTGCCCGGTCAGCTCGCTCAGACGCTGCCGCGGCCGAGGGACTTCGCCGACGCCTCGACCCTGATCACCCGGGAGTCCGTCGGGGAGTCCGTCACGTGCGGCCCGGACGTCGACGCGCACGTCAAGCAGGTGCGTCAGTACGTCGAGGCCGATGTCGACGAGGTCTACGTGCAGCAGATCGGCCCGGACCTCGAGGGCTTCTTCGCCAGCTGGGAGCGCGACGTCCTACCGCAGCTGCGGGGCTGACGCTCCGCGTCTTGCTAGACGCCCCACACCAGGCAGAACGTGTGCCCCGCGGGATCGCGGAACACCCGGCCCGTTGGGCTCGTTGAGGACCACCCAGTCCTCGTCGTCCCCGGCGACGTCTCCGCCGATGAGTCCGGCGTAGAAGTCGGCGAGCGCGCGAGGGTCAGGGCAGTCCACGACGACGGTGCGAAGTCTTCCGATCACGGGGTTCGGATTGCCACCGGGCGACCGGCCGAAACGATCAAACGCCGGTCGAGACCCGCCGTGCTGGGTGGCCGAGGCCGAGATGATCGCGCAACGTCGTGCCGGCGTAGTCGGTGCGGAACACGCCGCGCTCCTGCAGCAGCGGCACCACCTGGTCGACGAACGGACTGGTCTACGGGCGAGGGAGGAACGCGCGAAACGGATCTGCCTCGACTGCCCGGTGCTGAACCGCTGCCGTGAGCATGCGCTGTCGGCGCGCGCAGGTTGAGGGCGCGCGCTACGACGCGTCGACGCTCGCCCGCTGCGCCCGTGCGTCCCGGATCGACCGGGCGAGTAGGCCGATGGAGTCGGCCGAACTCGAGCCCGCGGCCGTCGTCACCATGCACAGCGACTGCTCGGGCGATCGTGCCAGCACCAGGTTCTGCTGGGTGATGGTCACCGGCCCCACGGTCGGATGACGGAGTTCGTAGGATCCTGCCTCGCATGGCTGCACTTGGTGGTCGCTCCACATCGTCACGAAGTCAGGGCTGTTCATCGACAACTCGCCGATCAACTCGGCCAGTGCCGCGTCGTCGGCGTGGCGTCCGGCCACGTGTCGCAGGTTGCCGACGAGTGTGCGGGCCTTGCGGTGCCAGTCGACGTACAGCTCGCGGGTATGCGGGTCGCGGAATGCCATTCTGGCCAGGTTGGGGCGGTCCGCAGGCCGATCGACGGAGTCTCGCTCGACGTGGCCGGCAAGCAGCGCGTGTCCCAGGTCGTTCCATGCGAGCACGTCGGTGCGCCGGCCGATGACGAGCGCGGGCACGTCGACGAGGGAACGCAGCAGGTCCCTGGTCGCGTCGTCGACCTTCTCGACAGGCGGCCGCCGGCGGGGCTTGGGCCGGCTGGTCGCCAACGCGTGCAGGTGGCGCCGCTCGTGTTCGTCGAGTCGCAATGCCGTGGCGATCGCATCGAGGACCGCGTCCGAGGCGTTGACGGACTGCCCCTGCTCCAGGCGGGTGTAGTACGACGGGCTGACCCCGGCCAGTCGAGCCAGTTCCTCGCGGCGCAGGCCGCTGACCCGACGCCGTTCGCCAAACGTGGACAGGCCCACGTCGTCGGGGACGAGCCGGGCGCGGCGCGCGCGCAAGAAGTCACCGAGGGACGCGGAGTTCATGCTTCGACTATGCGCTTCCTCGCGAGCGCGTGCCTGATCCTGGCAGGGGTAGGCACGACAGGGGCTGGTCGGCGTGCCGGGTCGCCAGCAGCCTGGGGGTATGAACGAGATCGTGTTGGGTGACGTGTCCGTCACCCGGGTCATGGAGTACTTCGGGTCGGTCGAGTTGTCGCCGTCGACCTTCTTCCCGGACAGCTCCGACGACGCCTGGCGGCGCAACGAGGACTGGCTCGCCCCGGACTTCTACGACCCCGCGGCCGACGTGTGCGTCAGCGCGATCCAGACGTGGCTACTGCGCAGTGCGGGCAGGACGATCCTCGTGGACACCGGCGTCGGCAACCACAAGGAACGGCCGCACGCCAAGGTGTGGGACCACCTCGACACCAACTACCTCGGCAACCTGCGCCGGGCAGGGGTCAGCCCCGAGGACGTCGACCTGGTGATAAACACCCATCTACACAACGACCACGTCGGCTGGAACACCTACCTCGACGACGGCTCGTGGGTGCCGACGTTTCCGAATGCCACGTATCTGATGCCACGACCCGACTTCGAGTACTGGAACCCGGACAACGGCCACGTGCCGCGCCGGGGGCGGGGCAACGAGAACGTCTTCGAGGACAGCGTGGCTCCCGTGCGCGACGCAGGCCTCGTCGAACTGTGGGACGACGGCTTCACCATCGACGCCGGGCTACGGCTGGAGCTGGCCCCTGGGCACACGCCCGGCTCGTCGATCGTCGCGCTCGAATCAGGCACGGACAAAGCGCTGTTCGTCGGCGACATGCTGCACACCCCGCTGCAGTTCCTCGAGCCGGAGGTCAACAGCTGCTTCTGCGTCGACCCCGGGCAGTCGAGGGCGACGCGCCGTCGCATCCTCGGCAGGGCCGCCGATATAAACACGCTGGTGTTCCCCGCCCATCTCGGCGGTCACGGCGGCGCGGAACTGCGCCGCGACGGAGACCGGTTCACCATCGCGCAGTGGGCGGCGTTCGCCAGGGTCACCGATGTCTGAGGTCGTCGTCACCACCGCGGCTGGCCGGGTGCGGGGCCACGGCACGGCGCGAACTACGTCGTTTCACGGAATCCCCTACGCCGCAGCACCGATGGGTGCCGCCGGTTTCGCGGCGCCGCGCCCGCACGAGCCGTGGCCGGGCATTCGGGACGCGACCCGGTCCGGGTCCATGGCGCCGCAAGCCCCCCGCGGCGGGTTCGGGACACTCGACATGTCGCCGTACTTCGGAGCCGCCGCGATGTCCGATCCCGACTACCTGACGGTCGACGTCTACGCGCCGGTGGACGGCGTGGGGTGCCCGGTGATGGTGTTCGTCCACGGCGGCGGGTTCGTCTCGGGCGCAACGCAATCACCACTCTACGACGGGACGGCGTTCGCAAGGGACGGGGTGGTGCTGGTCAACGTCACCTACCGGTTGGGCATCGTCGGCTTCCTCGACGTGCCCGATGCGCCACCCAACCGGGGACTGCTCGACGTACTCGCGGCGCTCGACTGGGTCCGGGCCAATATCGCGAGCTTCGGCGGCGATCCCGACAACGTCACGCTGTTCGGCCAGTCGGCGGGCGCCACGCTGGTTGGCGCGATACTCGCGATGCCCGACACGGCACGTGTGGTCCGGCGGTCGATCATGCAGAGCGGCAATGGTCTTGGTGCCTTCTCCAGCGAGCAGGCGGCACGGGTCACCCACCGCGCCGCGACACTACTCGGTGTCTTGCCGACGGCCGCCGAATTCGCGGGCGTTCCGGTCGAGGAACTGGTCGGGGTCGTGCCGAAGCTGGCCGGGCTGGATCTGCGCACGGAGACGAGGTTCGACCCACTGCTGGGTCTCAGCGCGTTGGGCGTGGTGCTCGACGTGCAGCCTGCCGAGTCCGTCGGGAACGCAACGGCGGCGGACATTCCGCTGCTGCTGGGGACGAACGCGCACGAGGGAAACCTCTACCTGGTACCGGGCGGGGACTTCGTGGACTCGACCGAGCAGGACGCGCTGACGGTGGCCGCCAAGGCCCACGCCGATCCGGCGGCGGTGGTGCAGGAGTACCGGGCTCGTCGACCCGAGGCGGGCTGGGGGTCCGTGCGGTCGGCGATCCTGGGCGATGCCCTGTTCGGCATCGGCACGCGCCGGCTGGCCGATGCTCACGCCTCGCGCGGGAGCGCTTCGACACACCGCTATGAATTCGATTGGTGCTCAACTGCACTCGGTGGGCTGCTGGGTGCCGCGCACACCGTCGAACTGCCCTTCGTCTTCGACCGTCTCGGGGTGCCGGCCCTGCGCGGGCCGCGTGGTCTGCTCGGCGACGTCGACCCACCCGCGCGGCTCGCCGACGAGATGCACGGCGCCTGGGTCGGCTACGCCCGCACCGGAGATCCGGGCTGGGAACCGTCGCCGAACGTGCACCGGTTCGCGTGAGAACGGGGGCGGAAGTCATTGCGCGGGTAGCAATTCGAGTGTCTTGAGTCAAGGAGTTGGCAGGATTTCCAGGTTAATGGGGTTCAGGTAGGCCTGTTGTGGGGTGCGGTCCTGGATGGCTTGGTGTGGTCGGATGGTGTTGTAGATGACGCGAAAGCGGTGGGCT
>NZ_JAKCFC010000008.1 GCF_021916785.1 Mycolicibacterium lacusdiani | reverse complement strand
CGATCAGACAAAAGACACCAAAACTGGCATCCAAAAAAACATCACACCCCTAAACGAGAAAAAGAGGCATGACCAAACAACAAACAAAAACCACCAAACACACTATTGAGTTCTCAAACAACACACCTGGTTTTCAGGCAACCCCGCCAGCCTACAACATCAGACTCGGTGAGGTCAAGGCCCAACTTCCGTTCCGCTAGGTCCGGGCCGCTGGGCTTGAATACAACCTTACATGCACATGGCCAGTTCGCCAAAACCACAGCTAGACAGTGGAATACGGCTACGGTACGCGCTCGATCTCGGCGCCGAGTGCCACCAGGTTCTCCACGAACAACGGGTAGCCGCGGTCGATGTGGAACACGTCGTGCACTTCGGTGTCGCCGTCGGCGACCAAGCCGGCCAGAACCAGACCCGCTCCGGCGCGGATGTCGGATGCCCACACGGGTGCACTCGACAGCTGCGGCAGACCGCGCACCACGGCATGGTGTCCATCGGTCCTGGCGTCGGCGCCCAGCCGGATCATCTCCTCGACGAAGCGGAACCGCGCCTCGAAGACGTTCTCGGTGATCATCGAAGTCCCATCGGCGATGCAGGCAAGGCCTATCGCCATCGGCTGCAGATCCGTCGGGAAACCAGGGAAGGGCAGGGTCGCCACGTTCACGGCCTTCGGCCGTTCGTACTGGACGATCCGGAAGCCGTTGTCGTCCTGGGTCACCGTCGCGCCGGCGTCGTGCAGCTTGTGTAACACCAACTGCAGGTGTTGAGGATCGACGCCCGTCACCGAGATGTCGCCGCGCGTCATCGCTGCGGCTATCCCCCACGTCGCCGCGACGATGCGGTCGCCGATCACCCGGTGTTCGGTCGGGTGCAGTCGGTCGACGCCCGTGATGACCATCGTGTGCGAGCCGGCACCGGTGATCTGGGCGCCCATCTGGTTGAGCATCTCGCAGAGGTCGACGACGTCGGGCTCGCGTGCGGCGTTGTGGATCGTCGTCACACCCTCGGCCAGCACCGCCGCCATCAGGATGTTCTCGGTGGCACCGACCGACGGGAACTCCAGCTGTATCTCGGCGCCGCGGAGGTGATCCGCCTCGGCGACCACGCAGCCGTGCTCGATGTTGCATCTCGCGCCGAGTTGGCGCAGACCGGCCTGGTGCATGTCCAGCGGACGCGAGCCGATCGCGTCTCCGCCCGGCAACGCCACCTTCGCCTTCTTGCACCGCCCGACCAGAGGACCGAGCACGCACACCGACGCGCGGAACTGGCGGACCGCGGCGAAGTCGGCGTCGTACTTGAGTTCGTCCGGCGAGTCGATCCTCACCGTCGATCCGTCGAGGTCGACGGTGGCGCCCAGACCGCGCAACACCTCGGCCATCAGGGGGACGTCCAGGATGTCGGGACAGTTGGTGATGGTGCTGACGCCCTCTGCGAGCAGAGCCGCGGCCATCAGCTTCAGCACGCTGTTCTTTGCGCCCCCGACGGCTACTTCGCCCGACAACCGGTTGCCACCGGTCACCACGAATCGCTCGCTCACGCCGGTCAGTTTAAATCAGCTCAGGCCATGCCGATGGCCACCGACGATCCGGACGGACCGTGTCCGCGGGTACGGTTTCCCCATGGCAGTGCACCTGACCCGCATCTACACCCGTACCGGCGACGACGGAACCACCGGGCTGAGCGACTTCAGCCGCGTGTCGAAGAACGATCCGCGGCTGGAGGCGTATGCGGACTGCGACGAGGCCAACGCCGCCATCGGCGTCGCCGTCTCGGTGGGACGACCGGAGGAGAAGATGCTCGCGGTGCTGCTCCAGATCCAAAACGACCTGTTCGACGCCGGCGCCGACCTCTCGACGCCGGTGGTGGAGAACCCGCAGTACCCTCCCCTGCGCGTCCGGCAGGACTACGTCGACCGGTTGGAGGGCTGGTGCGACGAGTTCAACGACGCGCTTCCGGCGCTGAACTCGTTCATCCTCCCCGGGGGCACGGCACTGTCGGCCCACCTGCACGTCGCCCGCACGGTCACGCGACGCGCCGAGCGATCGGCGTGGCGGGCGGTCGAACAGCACGGCGAGACGGTGAACGTCCTGCCTGCCAAGTACCTGAACCGGCTGTCCGACCTGCTGTTCATCCTGTCGCGCGTGGCGAATCCCGACGGCGACGTGCTCTGGCAGCCGGGTGGCGACAGAAGCTAGTTCGACCGCCTGCGGGCGCGCGGCGACGGACGCGACTCGAGCCACGACGTGAACGCCGTCAGCGCGCCACGGTCCAGTGCCACCTCATAGCCGCGAAGGCGTTCGACGCTGGTGTCCCGAATCTCGAGCACCACGATCTCTTGACTCATGATGTCGAACTCGTCGCCACGCGGTGAGCGCCGCGACACCAGTTCGAGGCCGCGCCTCGGCAGACGCCGATCAGGCCACCAGCGGATGCTCGACAACCGGTAGAAACCCGCCTCGCCGCCGCGGTAGCGCATGACCCCGTGCCGCCAACCATGCCCATCGACCGCGGGCAGATCGCGCATGATCGCGGCCGTCCCGCCCACCTGCCGCAACTTCCACAGGCGGTAACCGAGGACGCCGACGACCAGTAACAACACACCGACCAGCGCGACCATGACCATCATGGACGCGCTCATCGGCGGCTAGTCGAGTTGGCCTACGGCGCGCAGACGCGCGCGTCCCCACGCCGCGGTGCGCTCGTCGTCGGACTCGGAGTCCTGCTTCGCCTCGTCGGCGTTGATCTCCGACTCGATCTGAGCGTTCTCGACCAGGATGCGGACGGCCTCCTCGGTGACGGAGAGGAATCCTCCGTCGACCGCGATGCGCAGGTCGTCCTCGCCCTCGCGCTCGACGCGGACCATCGCGTCGTCGACGAGCTGCGCCACCAACGGAATGTGCCGCGGCAGGATGCCGATCTCGCCCGCCGTGGTGCGGGTGAACACGAACGTCGCGTCGCCCGACCACAGCTCGCGCTCCACGGCCACGATCTCGACGTGCAATTCAGCCACGTCACACCGCCTTTCGGAGGATCGGAGCGCTCATCACAGCTTCGCGCCGAGGCTTTCGGCCTTCTTCGCCAGGTCGTCGAGCCCACCGATGAGGAAGAACGCCTGCTCGGGCAGGTGGTCGAAGTCGCCCTTGGTGAGCTTGTCGAACGCCTCGATGGTCTCCTTGAGCGGCACCGTCGAGCCGGGCTGGCCGGTGAACTGCTCGGCAGCCATCATGTTCTGGCTCAGGAAGCGCTCGATGCGGCGGGCGCGGTACACCAGCTGCTTGTCTTCCTCGGACAGCTCGTCGACACCAAGGATGGCGATGATGTCCTGGAGGTCCTTGTAACGCTGGAGGATTCGGATGACCTCCTGCGCGACGCGGTAGTGCTCGTCGCCAACGACGCTGGGGTGCAGGATCGTCGAACTCGACGCCAGCGGGTCCACCGCCGGGAAGATGCCCTTCGAGAACACCGCACGCGAGAGTTCCGTGGTGGCGTCGAGGTGCGCGAACGTGGTCGCGGGCGCCGGGTCGGTGTAGTCGTCGGCGGGCACGTAGACGGCCTGCATCGAGGTGATCGAGTGACCACGGGTCGAGGTGATGCGCTCCTGCAGCTCGCCCATCTCGTCGGCCAGCGTCGGCTGGTAACCCACCGCGGACGGCATGCGGCCGAGCAGCGTCGACACCTCCGAACCCGCCTGGGTGAACCGGAAGATGTTGTCGATGAACAGCAGCACGTCCTGCTGTGCCTCGTCGCGGAAGTACTCCGCCATGGTCAGCGCCGAGAGGGCGACGCGCATACGCGTGCCCGGCGGCTCGTCCATCTGACCGAACACCAGGGCGGTGTCCTTGAGCACGTTGGCGTCCGCGAGTTCGACCCAGAGGTCATTGCCCTCGCGGGTGCGCTCCCCCACGCCGGCGAACACCGAGGTGCCACCGAAGTTACGGGCGATGCGGTTGATCATCTCCTGGATGAGCACCGTCTTGCCGACGCCTGCGCCGCCGAACAGGGCGATCTTGCCGCCGCGGACGTACGGGGTCAGCAGGTCCACGACCTTCAGGCCGGTCTCGAGCATCTCGGTACGGGGCTCGAGGGAGTCGAAGGACGGCGGCTTGCGGTGGATCGACCAGTGGTCGAAGTCCTCGCCGTAGCCGGGCTCGTCGAGGCAGTTGCCCAGGGCGTTGAACACGTGGCCCTTGACGCCGTCGCCCACGGGCACCGAGATCGAGCGTCCGGTGTCGGTGACCTCGACGCCACGGACCAGTCCGTCGGTCGGCTGCATCGAGATGGTGCGCACCAGGCTGTCGCCCAGGTGCTGCGCGACCTCGAGGGTCAGCGTCTTGGCCATCTCCTTGTAGGTGATGTCGGCGTGCAACGCGTTGAACAGTTCCGGCACGGAACCCCGCGGGAACTCGACGTCGACGACCGGGCCGGTGATGCGGACCACGCGACCTGCGGTCTTGGTGTCTTCTGCGGTGGCAGTCATTTTCTTCTTCGCTTCCTGACGGGGCGTGGTTCTAAGAATTATCTGGAGTCGGCGAGCGCATTGGCGCCACCGACGATCTCGCTGATTTCCTGGGTGATCTGGGCCTGGCGCTCACGGTTGGATTCCAACGTCAGTGCCTTGATCAGATCGTCGGCGTTGTCACTCGCCGACTTCATCGCCCTGCGGCGCGAAGCGGATTCGGACGCCGCGGCCTCGAGCAGTGCGGAGTAGACGCGGGTTGCCACGTAGCGGGGCAGCAGCGCGTCGAACAGCGTCTCGGCGCTGGGCTCGAACGAGAACAGCGTGCGCGGGCCCTCGTCCGGGGCGTCCTCGACGTACTCGACGACCATGGGCGCGATCCGGCGTGCCTCCGCCGACTGGGACAGCATCGAATTGAATTCGGTGAAGACGATGTGCAGCTCGTCGACACCGAGAATGCCGTCTTCGCCGGCGTCGTCACCCTCGTCGTCGGCGCCGGACATGAAGGCCGAGACGAGCACCTCGGCGATCTCCCTGGCCTGCTCGTAGGTGGGACGCTCCGAGAAACCGCTCCACGACTCCACGACGTCGCGGCCCCGGAAGTTGTAGTAGCCCAGCGCCTTGCGGCCGACGGTGTACACGACGGGTTGCTTGCCCTCTTCTCGCAGCAGCGAGAAGAGTTCCTCGGAACGCCGCAACACGTTGGCGTTGTAGGCGCCGCACAACCCGCGGTCGGACGACACGACCAGAACGCCTGCGCGCTTGGGCGATTCACGCTCCACGAGCAACGGGTGATCCAGCGCGCTGGCTCCCGCGAGCTCGGTGAGCATGTTGGTGATCTCGCCGGCGTAGGGCCGAGCCGCTTCGACTCGGGCCTGCGCCTTGGCGATCCGCGACGTCGCGATCAGTTCCTGGGCCTTGGTGATCTTCTTGATCGACCCGGCGGAACGGATGCGGCCGCGTAGCTCCCGCAGTGTGGCTGCCATCTAGCTTTTCCAGACCTCTCCGGTCCTAGTTCTTCTTCGGAGCGGGCTTGCGAACCTTGACCGATTCCTTCTCGACGTCATCGGGGTCCATCGCCTCGGTCTCGGACTCGTTGACCACGACCGAGCTGCCGTCGGTGGCCGAGAAGCCCTGCTTGAACTCGTTGACGATCTTCTCGAGGGCTTCCTGGGCGTCCTCGGGGAACTTCTTGGTCTCCCGGATCTGCTTCAGGGCGTCGTCGTGCGAGCCGCGCATGTGCTCGAGGAACTCCGTCTCGAAGCGCTGAACGTCCTCCACCGGAACCGAATCCAGGTGTCCCTTGGTGCCGAGGAAGATCGCGACGACCTGCTCCTCGACCGGCAGCGGGCTGTACTGCGGCTGCTTGAGCAGCTCGACGAGGCGGGCGCCACGCTCGAGCTGAGCCTTCGACGTGGGGTCGAGGTCCGAGGCGAATGCCGCGAACGACTCCAGCTCGCGGTACTGCGACAGGTCGAGGCGCAACGAACCCGCGACCTCTTTCATCGCCTTGATCTGTGCGGCGCCACCCACGCGGGACACCGAGACACCGACGTTGATGGCCGGTCGCACGCCCTGGTTGAACAGGTCGGACTCCAGGAAGCACTGGCCATCGGTGATCGAGATGACGTTGGTGGGGATGAACGCCGAGATGTCGTTGGCCTTGGTCTCGATCACCGGCAGGCCGGTCATCGAGCCGCCGCCCAGCTCGTCGGACAGCTTCGCGCAACGCTCGAGCAGACGCGAGTGCAGGTAGAAGACGTCGCCGGGGAAGGCTTCGCGGCCCGGCGGGCGGCGCAGCAGCAGCGAGATCGCGCGGTAGGCGTCGGCCTGCTTGGTGAGGTCGTCGAACACGATCAGGACGTGCTTGCCGTCGTACATCCACTCCTGGCCGATGGCCGAACCGGTGTACGGCGCAAGCCACTTGAAGCCGGCGGGGTCGGAGGCGGGGGCCGCCACGATGGTGGTGTACTCCATCGCGCCACCCTCTTCGAGCGCCCGCTTGACGCTGGCGATCGTGGTGCCCTTCTGGCCGATCGCGACGTAGACGCAGCGCACCTGCTGCTTGGGGTCGCCGGACTCCCAGTTCTCGCGCTGGTTCAGGATCGTGTCGACGCAGACTGCAGTCTTGCCGGTCTTGCGGTCACCGATGATCAGCTGGCGCTGGCCGCGGCCGATCGGGGTCTGCGAGTCGATGGCCTTGATGCCGGTCTGCAGCGGCTCTTCGACGCCCTGGCGCTGCACCACCGACGGTGCCTGCAGCTCGAGCGCGCGACGCTTGTCCGATGCGATGTCGCCCTGTCCGTCGAGCGGCTGACCCAGCGGGTTCACCACGCGACCGAGGAAGGCGTCACCGACGGGAACCGACAGGACCTCGCCGGTCCGCTTGACCTGCTGGCCCTGTTCGATCTTCTCGAAGTCGCCCAGGATCACGGCGCCGACGCTGTGCTCGTCGAGGTTCAGCGCCACGCCGAGGACACCACCGGGGAACTCGAGGAGTTCCTGGGTCATGACCGAGGGCAGGCCTTCGACGTGCGCGATGCCGTCACCGGCGTCGATCACGGTGCCGATCTCTTCACGCTCCGTGTCGGCGGCGAACGAGGATACGTAGTCCTCGATGGCGCCTTCGATGTCAGAAGCGGAGATTGTCAACTCTGCCATGTTCTCGTCTTCCTACCTTGTCTTTGATGAAGCGTCTGAGTCGGTGCCATCGGTTCGTCGCGCATGCGCTCGTCAGTCCGGTAGCTGGGTCTGTGCGGCGGCCAACCGGGATGCGATCGACCCGTCGATGACCTCGTCGCCGACGGCGATCGACAGACCACCGAGCACGTCGGGGTCGACGGTCAGCTGAATGGCGACCGGGTGTCCGTAGATGCGGGAGAGCACCTCGGTGAGCCGGGTGCGCTGGGCATCCGACAATTCGGCTGCGGCGACGACCTGGGCGACGACTTCGCCACGACGGGCGACTGCCAACTCCGCCAGGTCGGTGACCGCCTCGTCCGCGCGCTCGCCGCGCAGCAGGCCAACGGTCTGCTTGAGCAACGCTGCGGCCGTGGCGTTCACGTCCGAGCCACCGGTGAGCACCTTGTCCAGCAACTGGATTCGGCCATCGACCGGCGCCGTGTAGTCGCTCAGGATGCTCGACAGCCGCGGCTCGGAGTCGAGGACCCGGCCGAAGCGGAAGAGTTGATCCTCGACTTCGTCGACCTCGCCTGCGGCCTCGGCCCGCTTGAGCAACGCCAGCCGAGCGGTGTGCTCGACGCCGTCGACCAGATCGTCCTCGGCGGACCAACGCTGCGACACGGCGGTGCGAACCAGGCTCAGGGTCGGGTCGCCGACCTTGCCCGAGAGCAACCGCTCGGCCAGCCGGACCTTGGCGGACTCGTCGTCCGTCGGCTCGGCGAAGTGCTTCTTGAGCGTGGGCTCGCTGACCATCAGCCGTGCGACCGAAGCCAATTCGTCGGCGACGGTGGTGAGGCCGTCTGCGTCGAGGCCACCGGCCACGCCGTCGAACTCGTTGCTCAGGGCAGCAAAGGCGTCCCGGCTGGCGGAGCGCAGACGCGCCGATGCACCGGTCTCGATCGTGGCGCTCGACGGTGCCATCTCGTCGAGTTCGTCGAGGAAGCGGTCGACGGTGGCGGCCTGAGCCGCCGGGTCGGCCACGTGCGAGCGCACCAGGTCGCTCGCCTTCTGCACGGCCTCGTCACCGAGACCGGCGCGCAGTTGGCGGATGAGCTGCTGGCGCATGAACTGAACCTGCTGTGCGCCTTGGGCCTTGATCCGCTCGGCCTCGGCGCCGGCCTGCTCGGTCAGCTGAGCCGCGATGCGCTCCGAGTCGTGCTTGGCCTCTTCGGTCACCTTGGCCGACTGGGCCTTGGCGTCCTCGAGGGCCTTGGCGTGCATCGCGTCGGCGTCGGCCAGCTTGCGGCTGGCCTCTTCACTCTCGGCGAGTGCGGCGCGAACGGCCTCCTGCTGCTTGTGCATCATGTTGCGGACCGGCGGCACCACCCACTTGTAGATGATGAACGCGATGGCCGCGAAGCCAATCAGCTGTCCGATGAAGATCGACATCTAGCGGCTCCCGCTCGTGTTCACGTCTGGCTTGACGTCGATGCCGAGTATCCGGCTGGCCAACTTGGCGGACAGCCCGTCGACCGACGACTCGAGTTCGGACTGTGCGGCCGAACCCTGTTGCGACAACTGCTCGTCTGCGGCACGGACGGTGTCCGCGACCTCGCTGCTGGCCTCGGCGCGCTTCTCGTCGACCACGCGTCGGCCCTCGTTGCGGGCCTCGTCGCGAATCGCCGAGGCCTCGCCCCGAGCACCGGCCATCGTCTTCTCGTAGTCGGCCTGTGCGGCAGCCACCTGCTCTGCCGACTTGCGGTTGTCGGCCGCGGTCTTGGCCAGCATGGCCTCACGTTCGGCGAGGACCTTGCTGACCGGCGGCACGACCCACTTCGCGATCACGCCGAGCACGATCAAGAAGATGAGAAGGACGGCGAAGAAGGTGCCATTGGGGATCAGGAAGTTGCTGGTCCCCCCGCCGCCTTCTTCCGCGGCGAGAATCGTTGCGGTCAGTTCACCCATGCCGACGGACTACTGCAGACCCGGCGTGGCGAAGACGAACAGCGCCATGAACGCCAGGTTGATGAAGTATGCGGCCTCGACCAGACCGACGGTGATGAAGAACGGCGTGAACAGCCGGCCCTGGGCCTCGGGCTGCCGGGCAATTCCGGAGATCAGTGCGTTACCGGCGATGCCGTCACCGATACCGGCGCCGATGGCACCGCCACCCATGATCAGGCCGCCACCGATCAGCGCGCCAGCCGTGATGATGGCGTTGGGATCCATTCCTTATTCCTCCTTGATAGCTGATGGCCGCGCCATCAGAGTTCGGGTCGTTCGTTCGTCGTTCGGTAGGTGTGGTCAGTGCTCGTCGTGATCGAGTTCCATCGACTGGCTGAAGTACAGGATCGTCAGCAGCGCGAAGATGAAGGCCTGGATCAGACCGACGAAGAGGTCGAACGTCTTCCAGATCGCGTTGGGCGCCCACTGGATGTACCAGGGGAACATCGCGATCAGCGCGACCAGGATGCCGCCGGCGAAGATGTTGCCGAAGAGTCGAAGTGCGAGCGAGATCGGCTTCGCGAGTTCCTCGACGATGTTGATCGGGGCGAGGAACGCGACGTGACCCTTGACCACCTTGATCGGGTGGCCGATGATGCCGCGGCGCCACACGCCTGCGGCGTGGTAGCAGATGAACACGAACAGTGCGAGCGCGAGCACGAAGTTGATGTCCGACGCGGGCGCCTTGTACAGCTCGGCCGCTGCGCCGTCCGCCCCGCCGTACTGCAGCGGGAACACCGCGAGCCAGTTCGACACGAGGATGAAGACGAAGATCGTCACGGCGAGCGGCAGCACGAACGGCGCCACCTTCATGCCGATCGAGCCCTCGATCTGCTGGCGCATCTGGATGGTCAGCGCCTCCCAGAAGAGCTGCACGCCACCGGGAACCCCGGTCGAGGTGACCTTGGACTTCAGGAAGAACGCCAGCCCGATGACGATCAGCGCGCTGATCGCGGTTGCGATGATCGTGTCGCCGTTGAACGTCATGCCGAACAGTTCGAACACCAGGATGTGGTGCCCGACGTGGATGGCGGCGCCACCCTCTTCGGCGGCGAGAACGGTTTGGTTCATCAACTCAGTCATCAATCCTTCGATTCCGTGTCGACCACTTGATGGTCTTCGCGCGAGCGCTCATCCACGTTGAGCCCCTCGCCGCGAATCTTCCTGAGCACCGGAATGCTGGTGCTCATCACCAGCAGTGCTTGGAAGATCGCCAGACCGAAGAGCACCGCGATCCCGCCATGTGCCTTGAAGACGAATGCGACAGTCAGTGCGACTGCGGTGATCACCAGCAGTCGGGTCGCCGAGTTGACGGCCATCTTCTTCTTGAGTGGGTGATCCTCGGCGGTGATGGCCTCGACCGCGCGACGCACCAGCATCGCGTTGAGCAAACCGAGGCCGAGACCCACGCCGAAGAACACGCCGAAGAGGAAATTGCCGGTGAATGCCGACGCCGCGATCGCGACTGCGGTGAGTGCCACGCAGACCACGAGCAGACGGAGAGGCCGGAAGGCCACTGCCGGGAACACCAACGGCGCGTCCTGCGCTGGCGTCGTCACTGCGTCACCCCCATCCCGCTTTCACGAGAGACCATTCCCCTTTGAATAGTGATGCTCCGGTGCCGTGCCCGACGAGCGTAACGGAGGGCATGCGGCGCGCTGGAATCACCCAAGGGGTAGCTCCCTTTGTCGGTCGTAAGTCGGCGCCGATCGGTGTTTCTGACCGATGGGCCGGGCCGGCAACCCGCGAGGTTTTTCGGGTTCTGCCAGTAACGTACCACAAGGTAGAGAGCCAAAAAACGGGCCTACTACTAAACGTCGTACCCGACCTTCGCGGAGCTAGTCTGCGAAGTCGCTGGGAGCTTCTCCCCCGCGTTTGAGCAGTGGCACCAGCGTCGCGACGATGGCCACGACGATCGCAGCCAGCATCACCGCGCCGGTGTAGCGCGGGTCGAAGAAGATCGTGCTCGCGGCGCCCAGCGCGACGATTCCGACCCATAGATAGATCAGCAGGACGACTCGGCGGTGGGAGTGGCCGATCTGCAGCAGCCGGTGGTGCAGGTGCATCTTGTCGGGACTGAACGGACTGCGGCCGGCGCGGGTGCGGCGGACGATCGCCAGCAACATGTCGAGCGCGGGGACGAACATGACGGCCACCACGAGCAGGAACGGCGAGAGCAGTGCGAAGACGTCACGTGCGCCGTAGGCGTTCTGCGAGATGGGCCCCGCCGCGGTGGTCGACGCGGCCGCGAGCATCAGCCCGATCAGCATCGAGCCGGAGTCGCCCATGAATATCCGGGCGCGGTGGAAGTTGTGCGGCAGGAATCCCAGGCATGCCCCCGCGAGGACGACCGAGATGACCGCGGGCGGGTAGAACAGCACGTCGCCGCCGTGATCGCGCAGCAGTCCGATCGAGAAGATGCAGATTGCTGCCGCGGTGATGAGGCCGAGCCCCGCCGCGAGCCCGTCGAGGCCGTCGACGAAGTTCATCGCGTTGACGATCGAGACCGTCAGCGCCAGCGTCAGCAGGATCGACGTCACCTGATCCAGCACGATGGTGCCGACGCCGCCGATGGGGATGTAGAGCACGCTCCAGGCCACGCCCATCGTGACGAGCACGCTCGCCGCGGTGATCTGGCCGGCGAACTTGGTCAGCGCGTCCAGACCCCACCGGTCGTCGATGACGCCGATCGCCATGATGAGCCCACCTGCGACGACGACGGCGGGCATCCCCGACGAGTAGACGAAACCCCGTGTCAGAGCGGGCAGTTGCGACGCCAGAAGCACGGCGACGACGACCCCGATGTACATCGCGAGCCCGCCCATGCGCGGCGTCGGCTGCAGGTGGACGTCGCGTTCCCTCGGGTAGGCGACCGCACCCCACCGGGTGGCGAGCGCGCGGACCCAGCCGGTCGCGAAGTAGGTGATGATGGCCGCGGTCAGCCCGACGAGCGCCAGTTCCCGCAGCGGCACGCCCGCGCCGCGGTCGGACAACGCGAGCAGGCCCTCCACGGGACTGAACCGTACTCGACCTCGCTGAGAGCGACGAACCCGTCGGGTTCGCTCAGTCCGGTGCGTCGGTGAGCGACTCGGCCTCGATGTCGAGCACTTCCGCGATGGCATCCGCGGTGATCGGCCCCTGCCGCAGTAGGCGCGGACGGGCCCCCGTGAGGTCGACGATCGTCGAGGCGGCCTGCCGGGCGGACGTTCCCGCCTCGAGGTAGACCTCCACCAGATCGCCGAGCTGCTCGTGGGCCTCGGCGGCGGTGACGGCGGCGGGTTGCCCCGAGATGTTCGCGCTCGAGACCGCCATCGGCCCCACTTCGCGCAGCAACTCGATTGCCACCGGGTGCAGCGGCATCCGCAGCATCACGGTGCCGTCGGCGTCGCCGAGATCCCAATGCAGCGACGGTGCCTGCCGCACGACCAGGCTCAACGCGCCCGGCCAGAACGCGCGAATGAGTTCGCGCGCCGCGCCGGGCACCGAGTAGACCAGGCCGTCGATGGTGTGCCAGGAGCCGACCAGGACGGGCACGGGCATGTCGCGGCCACGGCCCTTCGCGGCGAGCAGCGCGGAGACGGCCGATCCGTTGAAGGCGTCGGCGCCGATGCCGTAGACGGTGTCTGTCGGCAGCACGACGAGGCGGCCGCCTCGCAACGCGCTGACGGCCGACGCGATGCCGGTCGCGCGGGTGTCGGGGTCGGAGCAGTCGAACGTCGTCATGTCGGGTCCCAGCTTCTCACCCGGCCCGCGTCGCGGTGACGAAGCGTGGCCGTCCGGCCAGATCGCGCCGGGGCGTGACGTCGGTGAAGGCCCCGCTGCGGTCGAACACCGCGGCCGTCGCGCCGGAGGTCGTGTCGTCGTGCTCGACGCCTAACCATCCGCCGCGGCGCAGCAGTCGGACGGCGTGCGCCACGATCGGCTCGATGACGGCCATGCCGTCGGGACCGCCGAACAGGGCGTGGTGCGGGTCGTGGTCGGCGACCTCGGACTCGAGTTCCGCCCCGTCGGGGATGTAGGGCGGATTCGCGACGATCAGGTCGACCACGCCGTCGCGGCCGGCGAGCAAACCGTCGGCGGTGACGTCTGCCGCGACGAGTTCGACCGCGGTCCCGGCGACGTTGCGGCGCGCGTAGGCCAGCGCCTCCGGCGAGTCGTCGACGGCGATGACGGTGGCCGTCGGCAGCGCCCGCGCCAGCGCGACGGCGAGTGCGCCCGATCCGGTGCAGAGGTCGACGATCACCGGGCGTTCCGGCAGCGGTTGCGCCATCGCCCACTCGAGCAGTGACTCGGTCTCGGGTCGCGGCACGAACACCCCGGGGCCGACGCCGACCGTGACGGGCCCGAACGCCGCGGAACCGATGAGGTGCTGCAGCGGGATGCGCCGCGCCCTCGCGTCGACCAGTTCCCGGAACCTCGGGTAGAAGTCGTCGTCGGGTTCGGTCAGGAAGAGCCGCCCGCGGTCGACGCCGGCGACGTGTGCGGCGAGCTGTTCGGCGTCGGCTCGCGCGCTACCGACCCCGGCCGCCGCGAGCACGTCCGAGGCCTGCGCGACGGCGTGCCGCATCGAACTCACGCTTCCTGTAACCGCGCCTGTTTGTCGGCGGCGGCCAACGCGTCGAAGAGCGGATCCAGGTCGCCGTCGAGCACCTGGTCGAGGTTGTGCGACTTGAAGTTGATCCGGTGATCGGCGATGCGGTTCTCCGGGTAGTTGTACGTCCGGATGCGCTCGCTGCGGTCGACGGTGCGGATTTGGCTGGCGCGGTCCGCCGACGCGTCGGCAGACGCCTGCTCCTCGGCGAGCGCCTGGAGACGGGCGGCGAGCACCACCATGGCGCGCGCCTTGTTCTGCAACTGCGAGCGCTCGTTCTGGCACGTCACGACGATGCCGGTCGGCAGATGGGTGATGCGGACCGCGGAGTCGGTGGTGTTGACGCCCTGTCCACCCTTGCCCGACGAGCGGTAGACGTCGATGCGGAGATCGGACTCGTCGATCTGGACCTCGGCGACGTCCTCGGGCTCCGGATACACCAGGACGCCGGCGGCCGAGGTGTGCACGCGACCCTGGGATTCGGTGACCGGCACGCGCTGGACCCGGTGTACGCCGCCTTCGAACTTCAGTCGCGCCCAGACGCCGTCAGCCGAATCGCCCTTGCTGGCGATGGTGAGCGTGGCGTCCTTGTAGCCGCCGAGGTCCGAGGTGGTCTCGTCGAGCACGGTCACCGTCCAGCCGTGCCGCTCGGCGTAGCGGATGTACATCCGGGCGAGGTCGGCGGCGAACAGTGCCGATTCCTCGCCGCCCTCGCCGGACTTGACTTCGAGCACGACGTCGTCGGCGTCGTGGGGATCGCGTGGGGCGAGCAGATCGGTGAGGTGGCGGTCGAGTTCGGCGACGCGCGCCTCGAGTTCGGGCACCTCGGCGGCGAACGACTCGTCGTCGGCGGCGAACTCGCGTGCCGTGTCGAGGTCACCGCGGGCAGTCTCGAGCTTGCGGTAGGTCGACGCGATCGGCGCGACTTGCGCAAAGCGGCGCCCGACTCGCTTGGCCGCACCGGCGTCGGCGTGCAGGGCTGGGTCGGAGAGCTGCCGTTCGAGGTCGGCGTGCTCGGCCAACAGTGCCTCGATCTTGGGAGCGTTCTCGCTCACGGGTGCCTCCGTCCCATACCGTCCATTGAAACGAGAACGGCGCCCGTACCCGTCGCGGATGCGACGGATCGGGCGCCGTTGACGTAGCTAGTTGTCGGCGCTTGCGGTTTCGCTACCGGCATCGCTGCCGGCCTTGCGCTTGCCGTAGCGCTTCTCGAAGCGAGCGACGCGGCCGCCGCTGTCGAGGATCTTCTGCTTGCCCGTGTAGAACGGGTGGCACTGCGAGCAGACCTCGACCGTGATCTGGCCGCTGTCCTTGGTGCTGCGCGTGTGGAAGGTGTTGCCACAGCCGCAGACCACGGTGGTCTCGTTGTACGTGGGGTGAATACCCGATTTCATCTCTAAGTCCTCTTCAGTCGTTGGCCGCCGGGTCGCCTGCTCCCTGACCTGGGAGACATCAGACGTGAACCGGAACCGAGGTCGACGGCCCATTATGCCAGGTCAGCCGCCAGTGTCATAAACGCCCGCAGACCGGCCGCTATTCCGCGTGATCCAACGCGGACGCCAGGGCGGCCGTGTGCCCCGACAACCCGCCGAGACCGATGCGTCGGCCGGCCAGCACCAGGACGATGTCGCGTACCGCCCCCGTCACGGCGTCGCCGGATCCGAGCCGAAGTGGCGCGTCGGTGGCGGTGAACGACATGTTGCCGAACCGTCTGCGGGCGTTGAACGGAAATCCCATGGCCCACAACCGCTCGGCGGCGACGATCGCGGGTGCGATGGGCATCGGCCGGTCCACGCCGAGCGGGACCGCGATGTCCTGGCCGTGAACGAGGACGTCGAGCAGCGGGTCGGCTACGGCGGTGCCCGGGGGTCGTCGCCGACCGCCCACCATCGCGCGCAGCGCCGCGACGATCTCCTCCGGCGTGCTGGCGTCCTCGCGTGCGACCCGGGCGATCATGTGGTTGAAGCGGAATCCGGAGCGCAGCGCTTCCCAGGCCATCCGTGCCAAGGGAGTGTGCCCGTGGGTCAGGTGTACGGCCACGTCACGCACGGTCCAACCCGCGCACAGCGAGGGCGTCGACCACTCGTCGTCGGTGAGGGTCGCGAGGAAGTCCGCGAGGTCGGCGCGCTGCTGATCGATCCAGTGCCAGGTCTCGTCGGTGTTCATGCCGGCCCTCCGATAGTCAGGTTTCCTGTCTAAATTAGACAGGGATCCGTACTAAAGTCAATGGCGTGACCGATCCGCCGAACACCGCGACGCTGTTGTTCATCGCGCATCGGGCGGCCGAGACCCAGATCTTCGAGGCGCTCCGCACGGCCGGGTTCGACGACCTGACGGTGGCTCAGTGCCGCATCGTGCAGCGGCTGAGCCCACGCGGCATCCGCGTCACCGACCTTGCCGAGCAGGCCCAGGTGACGAAGCAGACGGCGGGCGCACTGGTCGACGAACTCGAACGCAGCGGCTACGTCGTGCGCACGACCGATCCCGCGGACGCACGGGCCCGCCTGATCACGCTCAGTGCGAGGGGCGAGAAGCTCTGCGCCGCCGCCGCGGCCGAGGTCGCCAAGGTCGAGGACGAGTGGCGCACGCACGTCGGGCCAGAGGCCTACCGCCGACTACGCGAGATGTTGATGTCGTTGCGCGAGATCACCGATCCGTACTGCTGACCGTGCGGTCGCCGAGCACGTGAAATGCCTTGCCGTCGCGCTTCCACAGCACCCTGCCCGCGGCATCGGTGCCGAGTGCCACGAGTTCGCGCTTGAGGATCTTGTTGGTCGCCGTGCTGGGTAGGTCGTCGGCCAGCCACACGAAGCGCGGCCACGCCTTGGGCGACAGATCGCGCTGGGCCGCGAGGAACGCGGCGAACTCCTCCGGCGACAGCGTGGCGTCGTCGCGCAGCACGATCGCGGCCATCACCTGGTCCCCCACGTACTCGTCGGGCACCGGGTAGACGGCGACCCGGCTGATTGCGTTCAACCGCAACAGGATTCGCTCGATGGGCGCCGTCGTGAGGTTCTCGCCGTCGACCCGCATCCAGTCGGCGGTGCGGCCGGCGAGGTAGATCCAGCCGTCGGCGTCGCGGTAGGCGAGGTCGCCCGACCAGTACATGCCGTGCCGCATCCGCTGATCGGTGGCGCCCTGATCGTTGTAGTAGCCACGGAACAGGCCGCTGCCTCCGGTGTTGACCAGCTCGCCCGTCGCCGCGTCCGCGTTGAGCAACGCACCGGTCTCGTCGAACCTCGCCACCTCGCACTCCCGAACGGTCTCCGGGTCGTAGATCGCAACGCCCGGGAAGCCCTTCCCGATCGAGCCGGTCGGGCAGTCCTCGGGTCGGGTGATGATGACGGCGGTCTCGGTCGACCCGAACCCGTCCCACACCGTGCACCCGAAGCGTCGGCCGAACTCCTCGATGTCGCGGTCGGCCGCCTCGTTGCCGAACGCGATGCGCAGCGGGTTGTCGACGTCGTCGGACTGCTCGGCCGTCGCCAGGATGTAGGCCAGCGGCTTGCCGACGTAGTTCATGTACGTGGCGCCGTAGCGCCGCACGTCGGACAGGAAGCGCGACGCCGAGAACGTCGCGGGTGCCATCGCGGCGCCGGCACCCAGCGCAACGCTCCATCCGGCGTAGACCGCGTTGGAGTGGAACAGCGGCATGGCGAGGTAGCAGACGTCGGACGCCTCGAGCCCGTACCGCTCCACCAGCGCAGTACCGGCGAACAGCACCATCGCGTGCGGCACCTCGACCGCCTTGGGCTCACCGCTGGTGCCGGAGGTGAAGATCATCATGAAGGTGTCGTCGGCGACGACCTCGCGGTGCGGCACCAACTCCGGCGCGTGCGCCACCCGGTCCGCCCACTCCTCGGTGGATACGTCGATCACCGTGACGCCCGGGAGTTCGAGACCGTCGAGCAGGTGGCGATGGTCTGCGTCGGTCAGCAGGATCTGGACGTCCACCCTGGCCACGTCGCGGGCCAGCGCGTCACCGCGCCGAGTGGTGTTGACGCCGCAGAGCACGTAGCCGCCGAGTGCCGCGGCGGCCAGCGCGGTCAGCATGTCGGGCGTATTGCCCAGCAGGACGCCGACGTGCAGCGGCCTGCCGGGTGCGGCCATGGCCACCAGCGACGCGGCCTGCGCCGTGGCCTCGGCCACGTGTTCGCGCCACGTCCAGGTCCAGTCGCCGTACCTGATCGCCGTGGCGTCGGCGTCGGCGCGCTCGCGGAGCAACTGTTGGAGCGTGTCGGTCATCGTTGGCCACCTCGCCGCTAGTGAACAGATCTCGCAATGTGTCTACCATCCTCGGGTCGACACACGGTAGCGTCTGGCCATTGGCAGAATGCATCGAATCGATCTCCAGCGCGGCGAAATGAGCCCGCCAAGCACGTGCCGACGAAGGGCTAGCCGTTGACCAGCACCCCGGCCCTCTCGGGGGCCCACTCCGCGACCGTGCGGGACCGCCTGATCGACGCCGCCGAGGTGTGCCTGCGCGCCAAGGGCATCCGGTCGACGACGGTGTCCGAGATCGCCGAGGTGGCCGGAGTGTCACGCGGCTGGCTGTACCGCCACTTCCCCGACAAGGTGACGCTGCTGGGTGCGGCCATCGTGCGGCTCAACGACGCCTACTGGTCGGAGTCGCACGCCCTACTCGCCGAGATCGACGGCCTGGACCAGCAGATCGCCGCGGGCATCACCCATGGCAGGTCCGCATACGACGACCCTGGCGCGCTGCTGATGAAGCTGCGGGTCGAGGAGCCCGAGGACTTCGCGGCCTGCGCGGGCGCCGGGGTGCACGGACTCGTCCCCGACCTTGCGGCGTTCTGGAGGCGCTATCTCGTCGCGGCGCGCGACGCCGGTGAGGTGCACGCCGCCGTGCGGGTCGACGAGGCGTCGGAATGGGTGGCCCGGGCCATCCTGTCCCTGACCACCGTGCCCGGCGAGCACTTCGACGTCGGCGACCCGGCTGCCGTGCTGGCGCACGTCAGGCGGTACGTCATGCCGGGCCTGCGGTCGGGCCCGGAGGCTTAGCCGCCGGCTCGGGACACGACACGGCCCCGCACGCCGAAGCGTGCGGGGCCGTGTCGTGTCAGGCGACTGGACGTCAGTCGTTGTCCATGTTCCCCGGCGTGGTCTTGGAGACCTGCACCAGGAACTCGTAGTTGGTCTTCGTCTTGCGCAGCTGGCTCATCAGCAGGTCGATGGCCTGGTGGCTGTCGAGACCCGACAGGACGCGGCGCAGCTTGTGCACGACGCCGAACTCGTCGGTGGACAGCAGCAACTCGTCCTTGCGGGTGCCCGACGGGTTCACGTCGACGGCCGGGAACACCCGGCGCTCGGCGATCTTGCGGTCGAGCTTCAGCTCGGCGTTGCCGGTGCCCTTGAACTCCTCGAAGATCACGGTGTCACCGGTCGAGCCGGTCTCGACCATCGCCGTCGCGATGATGGTCAGCGACCCACCGAACTCGATGTTGCGCGCGGCGCCGAGGAACCGCTTCGGCGGGTACAGCGCGGTCGAGTCGACACCACCGGACAGGATGCGGCCCGAAGCCGGCGACGCGTTGTTGTACGCGCGGCCGAGACGGGTGATCGAGTCCAGCAGGACCACGACGTCCTTGCCCTGCTCGACGAGCCGCTTGGCCCGCTCGATCGCGAGTTCCGCGGCCTGGGTGTGGTCTGACGGCGGCCGGTCGAACGTCGAGGCGATGACCTCGCCGACGACCGAGCGCTGCATGTCGGTGACCTCTTCGGGGCGCTCGTCGACGAGCACGACCATGAGGTGGCATTCCGGGTTGTTCTTGGTGATCGCATTCGCGATGTCCTGCATGATCGTCGTCTTGCCTGCCTTGGGCGGCGACACGATCAGGGCGCGCTGGCCCTTGCCGATCGGCATGATCAGGTCGATGACGCGGGTCGTCAGACGATCGGGCGTGGTCTCGAGGCGCAGTCGCTGGTTCGGGTAGAGCGGCGTCAGCTTCTGGAACTCCAACCGGTTCCTCGCGTTCTCCACCGGACCACCGTTGACGGTGTCCAGGCGGACCAGCGGGTTGAACTTCTGGCGCGGGTTCTGGCTGCTGTTACCCGTGTTCTCCCCTTCGCGGGGCACCCGGACGGCGCCGGTGACGGCGTCACCGCGGCGCAGGCCGTTCTTGCGGACCATGTTCATCGACACGTAGACGTCGTTGGGTCCGGCCAGGTAGCCCGAGGTGCGGACGAACGCGTAGTTGTCCAGCACGTCGAGGATGCCTGCGACCGGCTGGACGACGTCGTCTTCGCGGAGTTCGGTGTCGCGGTCATTGCCGCCACCCTCGCCGCCGCCACCGCGCTCGCGGCGCTTGCGGTCACGGAACCGGCGTCCGCGACGTCCACCGCGGCCGTCGCCATCGTCGTCGTCATCGTCGTTCTGGCGGTTGCGGTTGTTGCCGCCGTCGTTCGACGCGTTGTTCTTGTTCTGGTCGTTCCGGTTCTGGTCGCCCCGGTTGTTCTGGTCGCCCCGGTTCTGGTTCTGGTTGTTCTGGTTCCGGTTGTTCTGATTCCGGTTGTCGTTTCCGCGGCGGCGACGTGAATCGTCGGCGTCGTCGGTCTCCGGGCTCGCCTGGTCGGCGTCGCTGCCCTTCGAGCCCGAGTTCTCGGTCTTCTCGGGCGCCTTGTCGGCAGCCTTCTCGGTCTTCGCGGACCGGTCTGCCCTGTCGTTCTCGACGGGCTTCTCGACGGGGGCGTCCTGGACGGCCTGGTCCGCCTTCGCGCCGAACTTCTGCTCGGCGGCGGGGGCTGCTGCCCCATCGGACTCGGCTGCGCGCTCCGGGGCACCGGTCCTACGCGAGGAGCTGCGCCGCTCACGCTTCGGCGGCGCGGCCTGTGCGGGTGCGTCGGCGGCGCCGTCTTGCGCGGTCTCCGAAGCAGTTTGGGCATCGGGTTGCGCGGGGGCGGCTTGCGTGGCCTGCGGCGCCGAGGCGGCGGTGCCGCCATTGGTCTCGCCGCGGTGTTCGCGGATCGCAGCGACCAGCTCGCTCTTGCGCATGCCGGACGAGCCCTTGACGCCAAGCTGATTGGCCAGCGCGCGGAGGTCGGGCAGCACCATCGCGGTGAGCGAGGCGCCGCGTCCACCGGACGAACGGCCACCGGACGCGGCGGAACCCGCGGGGTCGCCGGAGGCGACGTCAGCGGTGGGCGCTGTCTCGGAGGGGGGTGAAGCCACGGTCTCGGGGGCGGCGACGTCGTCGCTGCTTCCACCAGCCGTGATGAGGTCCGTATCGGTCACGGATTTCCTTTCCTTCCCTCGCTGATGGGGATCACGCGAGGGTTCTGCATTCAGCCGAACCGCTGAATGTCGAGGTCCCACCGATGCCTGTCGCAACGGTGATCGCCTGGATTCGCCGCGATGCGGCTAGTCGTCAGTACAAGTGTTGAACACCAAGGGGAAGAATGGTCGTCCGATGGTTCGGCGCAGGCACAGACGCTGCGATTGCTGGACGATTGCGAGAATAACCCGCTTCGGAGTCGGAAGCAAGAATGCTGCCTGCTCCGCGTGTGGCCGAGCCGACTCAGCCGAGCCGACGGTCGTTGGAGACCGATGCGATCGGCGTCCAACTGACGGGCCGTCCGACGGTCATCTCTTCCACGGCGAACCCATTGGCGGCGGCGAATTCGAGGGCTTCTGCCGGCAGTCGCGGCTCGGTGGTGAGCGCGATAACGGCTGGTCCAGCCCCTGAAAGCACCGCTGCAATATCGTAACGGCGCAGGATGGCGATGTATTCCGCCGACGCGGGCATCGCCGGCGCACGCTGCGGCTGATGCAGCCGGTCCTCGGTCGCCTGCATCAGCAGATCGGGGCGTTCGGTCAGCGCCACCACGAGCAGCGCGGCGCGGCTGAGATTGAACCGCGCGTCGACGTGGCTGACGCGGTCCGCCAGCAGGACGCGGGTCTCGGCGGTCGACGAGCGGATCTGCGGAATCCCGGGGAACAGATGGATGTCCGGATGCAGCCGCAGCGGCGCGGCGCTGTACCTGGGCGAGGGGGCCTCGCCCTCGGTCCACGACACGACCGCGCCACCGAGGACCGCTGCCGACGCATTGTCGGGATGCCCCTCGAACTCCGACGACAGTTGGACGAGTTCGTCCTGAGTCAGCGTCGGCGAATCCGTCTGCGCGACAAGGCCGTTGACCACCGCGAGCCCGCCGACGACCGCCGCGGCCGAGGACCCGAGCCCACGGGAGTGCGGGATCCGGTTGCGGCACCGGACGATCAGGCCCGGCGCCGACACTCCGGCCGCCCGCAGCCCGTGCTCGATGGCGCGCACGACGAGGTGCGACGAGTCCAGCGGTACCTGGCCCTCCCCCTCCCCCACCACGTCGATGGTGAGACCGGATTCGGTTGTTTCGACGTCGATTTCGTCGTAGAGGTCGAGTGCGAGCCCGAGGCTGTCGAATCCCGGCCCCAGGTTCGCGCTCGACGCGGCGACCGAGGCGCGGGCGGCCAACCCGACGGGTAGGTGTTCCGGCACTCGCTAGGCCAGTCCGAGTTGGGCGACCACCGCGACGGGGTCGACGGGCAGCGGCGTCACCGGCGGCATGCCGGTCAGCGCGGTGTCGGGGTCCTTGAGGCCGTTGCCGGTGACGGTGCAGACCACCGTCGACCCCTTGGCGACCCAGCCGTCCTCGACGGACTTCAGCAGACCGGCGATGCTCGCGGCCGACGCCGGCTCGACGAAGACGCCCTCGGAACGGGCCACCAGGTGGTAGGCGGCCAGGATCTCCTCGTCGGTGGCAGCCAGGAACCTGCCGTCGGACTGCTGCTGCGCCTCGACGGCCTGGGTCCAGGACGCGGGCGCGCCGATCCGGATGGCGGTCGCGATGGTCTCGGGATTCTTGACCGGCGCACCGGACACCAGCGGGGCGGCGCCTGCGGCCTGCGTGCCGAGCATCCGCGGCAGCCGTTCGCTCATGCAGTCGCGGTGGTACTCGGAGTAGCCCTTCCAGTAGGCGGTGATGTTGCCCGCGTTGCCCACCGGGAGCGCATGCACGTCGGGCGCGTCGCCGAGCGCGTCGACGATCTCGAACGCAGCGGTCTTCTGACCCTCGATGCGGTACGGGTTGACCGAGTTGACCAGTGCGATGGTCGGGAAGTCGGCGGTGAGCTTGCGGGCCAGCTCCAGGCAGTCGTCGAAGTTCCCGTCGATCTGAATGATCTTGGCGCCGTGCATGACCGCCTGGGCGAGCTTGCCCATCGCGATCTTGCCCTGCGGGATGAGCACCGCGCAGGTGATGCCCGCCTTGGCGGCATACGCCGCTGCCGAGGCCGACGTGTTGCCGGTCGAGGCGCAGAGCACGGCCTTCTGCCCGCGCGCCACCGAATCGGTGACGGCGACGGTCATGCCGCGGTCCTTGAACGAGCCGGTCGGGTTGAGGCCCTCGACCTTGAGGTGCACGGTGCACCCGGTCAGCTCGCTGATCCGCTTGGCGTGGATCAGTGGCGTGCCGCCCTCGAGGAGCGTGACCGGCGTCCAGTCGTCACCGATCGGCAACCGGTCGCGGTAGGCCTCGATGAGACCGGGCCATGGCTTGTGGACGGCCCCGCGGGAGCGGGAGTCGGCTTCGGTACGAGTCATTCGGGGGTTCCTTCCAGGCGCAGCACGCTGTTGATGCTCTGCACCACGTCGAGGTCGGCCAGTGCGTCCACGGTCTCCGACAGCGCGGCGTCGGTGGCGCGGTGGGTGACGACGACGATGCGGGCGCCGCACGGCTGGCCACCCTCGTCGACCATGCCCTCCTGCCGGACCTCGGCGATGCTCACCTCGCGCTTGCCGAACTCGGCTGCGACGGCGGACAACACGCCCGGGCGGTCGGCCACGTTCATCGACACGTAGTAGCGGGTGGGGATGAAGCCGATCGGTGAGATGGGTAGCTGGGCGTACTTGGACTCGCGCGGACCGAGCCCGCCCTGCACCCGGTTGCGTGCGGCCATGACCACGTCTCCCATCACCGCCGACGCCGTGGGAGCGCCGCCCGCGCCCTGACCGTAGAACATCAGGCGGCCGGCCGCCTCGGCTTCGACGACGACGGCGTTGAACGCTCCGTTGACCGACGCGAGCGGATGGTCGAGCGGCACCAGCGCCGGGTAGACCCGGGCCGAGATGCGTTGCTGTCCCTCGTCATTGGTGAGCCGCTCGCAGATGGCGAGCAGTTTGATGTTGCAGCCGAGCGCCTTGGCGGACGCGAAGTCCTCGGAGCTGACCTTGGTGATGCCCTCGCGGTAGACGTCGTCCGCGGTGACCCGGGTGTGGAACGCGATGGACGCCAGGATCGCCGCCTTGGCCGCGGCGTCGTATCCCTCGACGTCGGCGGTGGGGTCGGCCTCGGCGTATCCCAGCGCGCTGGCGTCGGCCAGGGCGTCCTCGTAGGAGGCACCGGTGTCGTTCATCGCCGACAGGATGTAGTTCGTGGTGCCGTTGACGATTCCGGCGACGCGAAGCACCGAGTCACCGGCGAGTGACTGGGTCAGCGGGCGGATCACGGGGATCGCGCCTGCCACCGCGGCCTCGAAGTACAGGTCCACCTTGGCATGCTCGGCGGCTTGAGCCAGTTCGCCGGTGGACTGGGCCATCAGCGCCTTGTTGGCGGTGACGACGGACTTGCCGTGTTCGAGTGCGGTGAGGATCGCCTTGCGCGCCGGCTCCACCGGACCCATCAGTTCCACCACGATGTCGACGTCATCGCGGGCGGCGAGCGCTTCGACGTCGGTGGTGAGCAGCTCGAGCGGCACGCCGCGGTCGTCGGCGACCCGGCGCACGCCGATCCCGCGCAGTTCCAGCGGTGCACCGATGCGCGCGGCGAGGTCGGCGGCGCTGGCCTCGATGATGCGCACCACCTCGCTGCCGACGTTTCCGAGTCCGAGAACCGCCAAACCGATGGGCCTGTTGAATTCCGTCATTACTTCGATACCTCCAGGCTGAGCAGATCGTCGGTGGTCTCGCGGCGCAGCACGAGCCGCGCCTCGCCGTCTCGAACGGCGACCACCGCGGGTCGTCCGAGCAGGTTGTACCTGCTGGACATCGAGTAGCAGTAGGCCCCGGTTGCGGCGACTCCGATGAGGTCGCCGGGGCCGACGTCGTCGGACACCCACGTGTCGCGGACGACGATGTCGCCGCTCTCGCAGTGCTTTCCGACGATGCGGGCGAGCGTGGGCGATGCGTCGCTGACGCGTGACACCAGGCGGGCGTCGTATTCGGCGTCGTACAGCGAGGTGCGGATGTTGTCGCTCATGCCGCCGTCCACGCTGACGTAGCGCCGGGTCCTGTCGGCGGCGATGGCGACGTCCTTGACGGTCCCGACCTCATACAGCGTGATGGTGCCCGGACCGGCGATGGCGCGGCCGGGTTCGACGACGAGCTTCGGCGACGGCAGACCGACGGCGGCGGACTCGCTGCGGACGATCTCCCACAGCTTGGTCGCCAGCTCGTCCATCGGCGGCGGATCGTCCTGCGGGAGATAGGAGATGCCGAGGCCACCGCCGAGGTCGACGGTGGAGATCTGGGCGGTCTTATCCACGCCGAACTCAGCGACGACGTCGCGCAACAGGCCGATGACGCGCTTGGCGGCGATCTCGAAGCCCGCCACGTCGAAGATCTGCGACCCGATGTGGCTGTGCAGGCCCACCAGGCGCAGGTTGTCGGCGGCGAACACGCGGCGGACGGCGTCCATCGCGGCGCCACTGGCCAGCGACAGCCCGAACTTCTGATCCTCGTGCGCGGTCGAGATGAACTCGTGCGTATGGGCTTCGACGCCCACCGTCACCCGGACCAGGACGTCCTGCACCACACCCGCGTCGCCTGCGATCGCGTTCAGCCGCTCGATCTCGAGCAGCGAGTCCACGACCACGTGGCCGACGCCAACCTTTACGGCGGTGGTCAGCTCGCCGATCGACTTGTTGTTGCCGTGCAACGCCATTCGCTCGGGCGGGAAGTCGGCGTTGAGCGCGACGGCCATCTCGCCGCCGCTGCAGACGTCGAGCGAGAGTCCCTCCTGGTCGATCCAGCGGGCGATCTCGGTGCACAGGAACGCCTTCGCGGCGTAGCGCACGTGCTCGCCGCCGCCGAAGGCCGCGGCGATGTCACGGCACCGGCTGCGGAAGTCGTCCTCGTCGATCACGAACAGCGGTGTGCCGTAGTCGGCGGCGAGCGTGCTGACGGGCACGCCGGCGATGGACAACTCGCCACCGTCGCCGCGAACGGCGTTGCGCGGCCACACGTGTGGGGCGATCAGCATGACCTCGTCGACCGACGTGGGGCGTGCGGGGGCGCCGCCGTGATGCTTGTCCTCCGCGTGCCGCGGTCCAGCGGGGTGTGCCATTACATACGCTCCGGTGCGGTCACGCCTAGGATCTGCAGACCGTTGGCGATGACCTGACGCGTTGCCGCGCACAGTGCCAGCCGCGCGGCGTGCAGATCGCCGGGCTCTTCGTCACCCTGCGGCAGCACGCGGCAGGAGTCGTAGAACCGGTGGTAGTCACCGGCCAGGTCTTCCAGGTAGCGGCACACGCGGTGCGGCTCGCGCAGGGACACGGCGGTCTCGAGGATCCGGGGGAACTCGCCGATGGTGCGCATCAGCGTGCCCTCGCGGTCGTGGTTCAGCAGGTCGAGGTGGCCGGTGTCGGCGGCGATGTTCAGGTCGGCAGCGCTGCGCGCAAGGGCGGAGAGCCGGGCGTGCGCGTATTGCACGTAGTAGACCGGGTTCTCGCTCGACGCGCTCGACCAGAGCGCCAGGTCGATGTCGATGGGCGTGTCGACCGAGCTGCGGATCAGCACGTACCGGGCGGCGTCGACCCCGATGGCGTCGACGAGGTCGTCGAGGGTGATGACCGTGCCCGCCCGCTTGCTCATTCGCACGGGCTGACCATCGCGGACGAGGTTGACCATCTGGCCGATCAGGACCTCGACGGTGTCGGGGTCGTCGCCGAGCGCGGCTGCCGCGGCCTTGAGCCGGGCGATGTAGCCGTGGTGGTCCGCGCCGAGCATGTAGATGCACAGGTCGAAACCGCGCTGGCGCTTGTCCAGGAAGTAGGCGAGGTCACCGGCGATGTAGGCGGGGTTGCCGTCGCTCTTGATGACGACGCGGTCCTTGTCGTCACCGAATTCGGTGGTGCGCAACCACGTTGCGCCGTCCTTCTCGTAGATGCTGCCGGTCTCGCGCAGTTTCGCGATGGCCTGGTCGACGCGGCCGGACGTGTGCATCGAGTCTTCGTGGGTGTAGACGTCGAAGTCGGTGCCGAACTCGTGCAGCGACTCCTTGATGTGGGTGAACATCAGGTCGACGCCGATGGCCCGGAAGGTCTCGCGTTGCTGCTCGTCGGACAGGCTGAGCGCGTCGGGCGCCTTGGCGAGCACCTGCGCGGCGATGTCGCCGATGTAGTCGCCTGCGTACCCGTCCTCGGGGGTCGGCTGGCCGGTGGCGGCGGCGATCAGGGAGTTGACGAAGCGGTCGATCTGCGCGCCGTGGTCGTTGAAGTAGTACTCGCGGACCACGTTGGCGCCCTGGGTGCTCAGCAGCCTGCCGAGGGCGTCGCCGACCGCTGCCCAGCGGGTGCCGCCGATGTGGATGGGCCCGGTCGGGTTGGCGGAGACGAACTCGAGGTTGACGTTGGTCCCGGCGAGGGCTGTCGAGTGCCCAAAGCCGGCGCCGGCGGCGAGGACATTGGCGATGACGACGCCTTGGGCCGAAGCCTCGATCCGCAGGTTGACGAAGCCGGGCCCCGCGACGTCGGCCGCCGCGATGCCGTCCGCCGACGTCAGCGCTTCGGCGAGCCAGCCGGCGAACTCACGCGGGTTGGTGCCGACCTTCTTGGCCAGCTGCAGCGCCAGGTTGGTGGCGTAGTCACCGTGCTCGGGGTTGCGCGGACGTTCGACCGTGACGGTCTCGGGCAGAGCGGCGGCATCGAGGCCGCGCTCGGCCAGTACCGCCGCGGCAGTGGTCTTCAGCAGCTCGGCCAGATCGGCGGGGGTCACGGGGCACCATCCTATGGTCTGAGGTGGTCACGACCCGAATCGGTTTACGGCCGACGAGCCTGCGGCCGGGGGGTGAACCTCGCTCCGGCGATGCGTTAGGCTGTCGAGGCCCAACGGCGCAGCTTCAGTGCAGTCTGGTGAAGCCCAGCGCCCCCGTAGCTCAGGGGATAGAGCGTCTGCCTCCGGAGCAGAAGGCCGCAGGTTCGATTCCTGCCGGGGGCACCCATTGACCTGGTGGCGCAGAAACTCAGCCCGCCTGGGAGCGGTCCAGCCACCAGACCACCACCATGTGGGGCACCGTGAGTGCGAGCAGCACACGCAGCACTTCGGCCAGCACTGCGGTGGGATCCGGCGCCGCCACGGTGAACGAGCAGAGGCCGGCCAACACGGCTATCACCGCGACCGACGGCAATGCGGAATGCCGGGCCAGCCGCATCACGGCCGACCTGGGCCGACCGGCGCGGAGCAGAGCCGAACAGCCCGGGTCGACCGCCAGCAGCCGAGCGGAATGGCGAAGGGCGTGCCAGCCGCCGAACCACACGGCGAAGGCGACCAGCGGCGGCGCCACGAGACACAGCGTGCCGATCAGTGCCACGTCGAGGACCACCACCGTCCCCCGGCCGGACCGCAGCGCCGCTGCCGTAACGACGATGGCCGCGCCGACCCAGACGGTCGACAGGCCGATCTGCACCCCAGCCGTTCCGATCACCGCCGCGAGACCCGGCGAAACGGCCTGCGCCACTTCCGCGAATTGATCGCCGGCGCGGGCAACGGGGAGTAGCACCGCCCCAGCACCCGCCACGACGAGGGCCGCAACGACCGGACGACCGGGGCGCCATGTGGTGAGCCGGCGCCACACCTCGAGTTCGCCGAGCCCGAAGTGCAGCGCGCTGAGGACGACCACGGCGACGAGCGCTACCGGACCGGTCCACCTCAGCAGTGCCCACGCCGCGGCGGCCACACTTGCGTACACCGCACCCACCGCCAAAACCGACCGGCCGCGAGACAACCGCACCGCTACCAGATGGTCGACCGCACCGTGGGGCACTCCGGCGAGAATGCCCACCACGGCCACGGCAAGCGCCACGACGGCGGTGACGGAGGGCGCCCCGAACAGCTGCCCACCGAACACCGCCACCGTGCCGATCACCAGCCATCGCGAACACACTGCGGCGTACGTCACCGCAACGTCCGCGGCGGGCCGCACCCCGGCGATGCCTGCCTGCGGGTGCACGCCCACCACGGACGCGATCAGCTGGTCGTCGCGGGCCGGTCCTGGGGTTCCAGGACCACTGAAGACGACCTGCTGCCGTTGGTCACGGGCTGATCGATCTCGGAACCGTGCTCGCTCTCCGTGGCGGCGAAGGATGGGTCGTCGGCGAAGGACTTCAAGCGCGCGATCTTGTAGATCAGCAGGCCGTAGAGCACTTTGGCCAGGATGTCGGCGATGGAGTACCCCCCCTGCTTCCACACCCACGCGGCGGCTCCGTCGATGCCCAGCAGCGGAACTACGTACGCGATCGGGTAGACCCCCCAGGTGGCGAACAGCAGGATGCGCATCTTGCTCACCGTGCTGCGGACCGCGGCCGGCTGCCGGTCCAGCGACTTGGTCAATTCCACGAACAGCACGTACAGGATGTAGAGGAACGGGATCGTCGACAGCAGGCCGAAGACGTTGCGGGTCAAGTTGTCCGCGCTGATCTCACCCGGGTATCCGAGTGCGATCATCAGCGCCGACGCCGGGATCAGCCGCCACAGCAGTGCGTTCCGGAGCTTGTGTGCTAGCGCCAGCACCACGATGAGTTCTGCCAACAGCAGTGGCACGGTCAACAGCCAGTCGACGTAGCGATAGCCCTCGTTGAACGACTGCCCTGCCGCTTGGACGTAGGTTCCTCGGCCACCCTGGGCCTCGGTTACGAATGCGTGCTTGAAGGAGTCGAAGATTCGGAAGTAGTGATAGGCCGCGATGCCGCACACGATGGCGGACATCACCAGCGCCTGCCGGTAGCGGGCCAACACCCGCGGCTGGGCGGCGAGTAGGAATATCGCGCCGAACAGCTGGGCGGCGATGACGAGGGACAACAAGTTGTAGACGGTGTCGAACTGGGCTTGCGTTAGTTCCTCAGGAATCATGCCTCACCTCGTGAGAGAGCCGGATAGGTAGACAAACCGTACGTTAGTGAACCATCTGTCCAATAGTGGATAATTCTTACGGTTTTGGATATTCTGTTCATCAATGCAGGCTTGAACCCGACCCAAAAGGCAGAGGAGTGATGTGACCGAGGTGGACACGACCGCTGGAGAGAAGCGGCCCGAGGCAGGACGCCAAGACTCTCGGATCGCACGCACGCGCGCCGACGTGGGGCGCGCCGCTCTCCACCTGCTGGTCGAGGAGGGGTCGCAGGCGCTGACGCACGCCCGTGTTGCCGAGGTCGCCGGCTACTCGAAGAGCACCCTGTACACCCGCTGGCCGAATCGGTCGGATCTCGCTTACACGGCGTTCGACGCTCTTGGCGACATGCCGCACCAGGAGCGCTCCGGTGACCTCCGCAGCGATCTGGTCGCGGAGTTGAAGATGTTCCGCCGAGCCGTGATCGACCGGAAGCTCGACCGGGTGCTCGCGGCCATGGCTGAGTGGGCGACGTTCGAGACGATGCGGGAGCTACGGAACCGGATCAACACCGAGGCTCAGCGGCCGATTCGCGGCATGCTCGAGGGATCGTTCACTGGCGCCCGCCTCGAAGCCGCGATCTCCATGCTCGCCGGGGTGGTCGCCTGTCCGTCGTTGATGTTCGGAACGGTGCCCGACGACGCCGTGATCGAGGCGGCCGTCGACGTCGTGCTGAGCAGCGACAACTGACTGCCGAGCTTGCGAGCCGCGTTGCGCTACAAGCGATTCGATAGGAATTGACCAAGCGCTTCGGCTCGGACCCACGGTTCGTCAACCCTCGTGCTCGGCGAGAGTGACGCCCATCCATCGATCCGATGCCCTCGTGACGTCGACGTTGTTAGCATCGCGCCGTGCCCCCAAACAGGTCCCGGCGTGAGTTCTTCACCTACGCGCTGGCCGTGCCGTTCTCCGTGGTTCTGGGTGCGGTGGCGTCGACGGTGTCCGGACCCGAGGCGTCGGCGAACGGCCTCAGGCTGGTCGACTTCGCGCACCGGTTGGCGTCGCCGGACCAGATCCGCTCGGCCGGCTTCGACGGGGCGCTGGTCTACGTGTCCGAATTGCGTCCTGGTGCCGACTTCGACTTCAAGCCCGTCACCCGCGAGTACGCGGACGGGCTTCGTTCCGCGGGACTTCACGTCGTCAGCTGTTACCAGTACGGCAAGCCGGGCTGGCCCACACCGTCGGACTACACCCGTGGCTACGACGGCGGCGTGGCAGACGCTCAGACCGCCCTGCGGCTGCACGCCGCGGCCGGTGGACCCGAGTCGGCGCCGATCTTCTTCAGCATCGACGAGGACATCGACGTCGACACGTGGAACGGCGTTGCGATCCAATGGCTTCGAGGGATCAATTCGGTACTGGGGGTGGGACGCACGGGCGTCTACGGACATGCGCGGGTGTGTGCGTGGGCGATCGACGACGGGGTCGTCGGACCCTCGACCGCGGCTGGGCACTGGTGGGCGTGGCAGACGAAGGCGTGGTCCGACGGAAAGCGCGAGCCGAGGGCGGTGCTCTATCAGGCGGTGGTCATCGGCGGTTCTGAGCCCGGCGTTCCCGTCGGGGACACCCGCGTCGACGTCGACGAAGTGCTGGCGCCTGACTTCGGGCAGTGGGATCTCCATTTCACCACGTGACGGGGCGGTCGCACTGAGCCGCAGGAGCCGAATCGGCAGCGTACCGGCTTGGCACCTCCTTGCCGACTAAGCCACGAGAGGGCTACGCAGGCACCCGAACCCGGAAGCTCGCGGGCCATTCCTTGCCGGTGATGAGGAATTCGTCGCCGTCGATCCGGGCGATGCTGCTGATGACCTGCCGGGCATCGCGGGTGCCGAATCGCCACAGGCTGCTCACGTCGAGAACGGTGTTGACGGCGCCCGTGGCAGGGTCGATGCGCACGAACTCGTCGTTCGGCCAGGAGGCGGCCCACACCTGACCGTCGACGCATTCCAGTTCGTTGAGGCCGGTCGTCGGTTGCCCGTCGCGGGTCACGGCGATGCTGGAGGTCTGGGCCAGCGTGTTCACGTCGTGGAAGTACAGCTGACCGCTGCCGTCGCTGCTGATCAACCGCGAGCCGTCGTAGCAGAGGCCCCATCCTTGCTTGGCGGGCACTTCACGGATCAGCGTCAACGTCGACTCGTCCCATTCGAGGGCGACGTCGTTCTGGTAGAGGAGCTGCACGATCCGGTCGCCGACGACCGCGATGCCCTCGCCGAAGTACGCGGGCGGTAGGTCGGCGGAACGGATGACCGCGCCGGTGTTGGGATCGACCTGGCGCAACTGGGACCGTCCGAACTCCCCCGTCGCCTCGTACAGCGCGGCACCGTCGGCCACCAGACCCTCGCTGTAGGCGCCGACGTCGTGCGGGATCGTGGCGACCACGATCGGCTCGACGGTGCGGACCGGCTCGGCGAGCGCGGCCGGTGAGAACGCGAGTGCCGCCAGGACCAGCGCGACGACGGCAGTGGCGGCGGCGGGGAGACGAAGGCTCACGCCTGAAGTTCTACACGGCTCGAAGGACATCACAGATTCGATGTTCGAATGTGATATTACGTGATACTTTCGGAACGAGTCGTTCAGCGTGGAATGGAGGTGAGGGATCGTGCAGTCGTCGCGGATCAGCGGTCACGCCCACCGGCGCTCGGAGATCGTGGCGTTCGTCAAGTCCCGCGGCGGCGCCCGGATCGACGAGTTGGCGGACCGGTTCGGCGTCAGCACCATGACGATTCACCGCGATCTCGATCAGCTCGACGCCCAAGGCATGCTCCGCAAGGTGCGGTCCGGCGCGGAGGCACCGCCCAGCGAGGCGTTCGAGCGCAACGTGGATCTGCGCAGGGCGCTCAACCTCACCGAGAAGCGCACGGTCGCGATCGCCGGCTACGGGTGGGCCGCCCAGCGGGTCGACATGCAGGCCGTCGCCGTCGACGACAGCACCACGGCCCTCCACGTCCTGCCGTCACTGCGTGCGCACCTGCCGCTGACCGTGGTGACGAACTTCTTGCCCGCCATCAACGAACTCTCGACCGATCCCGGGGTCAGACTCAACGCCGTCGGCGGTGACTACGTGTCCGACTTCTCGTCGTTCGTCGGGCCGCAATCGGTTCGGGCACTGCGCGACATGCACTACGACGTCGTGTTCATGTCGGTGCCCGCCGTCTCCCGTGGCATGTGCTTCCATCCGTCGAGCGCGGCGGCCGACCTCAAGCGCGCCTTCATCGACAGCGCCGAACTGAGCGTCCTGCTCGTCGACCACACCAAGTTCACCCGTCGGGCCGTGCACCGGATCTGCGATCTCGAACTGTTCGACGCCGTCGTCGTCGACGACGGACTCGATCCCGAGGCCGTTCGGGGTCTTGAGGAAGGCGGCGCGAACGTGGTCGTCGCGGTCCGGGACGCCACCGCTTCGGAGGGGGTGACGCCGTGAACTCACCACTGGTCATCGCCGTGGACTGCTCGACGACGGCGGCGAAGGCGATCGTGACCGACCGAACGGGTCGCGTCGTCGGCGCTGGCTCGCACGCCCTCGACACCGCCAGCCCGGCACCGCACTGGTTCGAGCAGAACGCCACCGACTGGTGGGATGCCACGAACCACGCTGTCCGCCAGGCACTCTCCGCGGTCGGCGATCCGGGGGCGGTGGCCGCCATCTGCGTGACCCACCAGCGCGAGAGCTTCGCGTGCCTCGACGCCGACGGCCTGCCGTTGCGACCGGCGATCCTCTGGATGGATGGCCGGGCGCACGCCGAGGCGCGGCGCTACGGGACCGAGCGCGTCGAACTGCTCTCGGGCAAGCCCGCCGACATCACCCCCGGCCTCTACAAGCTGCTCTGGCTTCGTGATCACGAGCCCGAGACGCTGTCTCGCGCCGATCGCATCGCCGACGTCCACAGCTACCTGGTGCACGCGATGACCGGTCGCTGGACGTCGAGCACGGCGTCGGTCGACCCGCTTGCCCTGCTGGATCAGGCGACCGGCGACTACGCCGACGAACTGCTCGACCTCGCGGGCGTTCGACGCGATCAGCTGCCCGACCTCGTCCCCACCGGTACGTCACTCGGATCGCTGCGCGCCGAGATCGCCGACGCGTGGGGGCTCGGCCGGGACGTCGTGGTGATCGCGGGCACCGGTGACGGGCAGTCCGCGGGAATCGGTCTTGGCGTGACCGATCCGGGCAGCGCCTACCTCGTCCTCGGCACGGCCGTCGTGATCGGCAGCGAGACAACCGAATACCTCCCGTCGCGTGCCTACCGGTCGATGATCTCGGCGATGCCGGGCCACACCACGGTCGAGACGTTCAGCTCGTCGGGCACCTACCTGCCGACCTGGTTCCGGCAGCAGTTCGGCGACCCAGAACTCGCCGGTGCGCCCGACCCAGCGCTCGAACGGGACGCCGCCGCACTGCCGGTCGGCAGCGAACGCCTGCTGACCCTGCCGTACTGGAATGCCGCGCAGACACCACACTGGGACAGCCAGGCATCCGGTGTGACGCTGGGCTGGCAGGGCTGCCACACCCGGGCGCACTTCTACCGTTCGCTGCTCGAGGGCATCGCGTTCGAATTCCGCATGCAGCTCGACGGTTTGGAGCAGGCACGCGGTGAACGCGTCGACGTGCTCCGCGCGATGGGCGGCGGTGCGCGCAGCAAGCTGTGGATCCAGATCCTGGCCGACGTCTTCGACCGCCCACTGGAGGTCTGCGCCTCCGGTGAGGTCAGCGCACTCGGCGCGGCCGCCATCGCGCTCACCGCGATCGGTGAGTACGCCTCGCTACCCGAGGCTGCCGCCGCCGTCGCGACCATGGACGCGGTGGTGGAGCCCAGGCCGTCGGCTGCCGCAGCCTACGCCGAACTCCGATCGGTGTACGAGCGCATCTACTCCCAGACCCGAGACCTGCTTCACGACCTGCACGACCTATCGCTAGGAGACCACCGATGAGAGCGGCCATGTTCTACGGGCCAGGGGAATTGCGGCTGGAGGACGTCCGGTCCACTGAGCTGGCACCAGGCGAGATCCTGGTGGAGGTGCGGGCCGCAGCGACGTGCGGCACCGACCTGAAGTCCTACCGGCGCGGCCATCCGAAGCTGTTCCCCACGCTGCCATCGCGTTTCGGCCACGAGTTCGCGGGCGTGGTCACCGCGGTCGGTGACGGCGTCGACCAGTTCGCCGTGGGCGACCGCGTGACGGCCGCCAACACCGTGCCGTGCGGACACTGCTGGGCGTGCATCCGCAACCGCGAGAGCCTCTGCGAGAACCTCGAGTTCCTCAACGGTGCGTTCGCGGAGGAGGTGGTGATCCCCGCGGCGATCGTCGCGCGCAACACCTACCGGCTGCCCGACGACCTCGACTTCGCCGACGCGGCTCCCCTGGAGCCACTGGCCACCGTGGTGCACGGAATGGCCGAGACTGGAATCGAACTCGGCGACACCGTGGTGGTGCACGGCGCGGGTCCGATCGGCCTGATGTTCGTGCGGCTGTCCACGCTGCGCGGTGCGAACGTCATTTCGGTCGACCAGTCCCCTTGGCGTCTCGAGCAAGCCAAGCTGGCAGGTGCGGTCGACACCATCGACCTGTCCGACGTACCGGACTTCGAGGACCGCGTCGCGCTGATCAAGCGTCGTACGCCGCACGGCCGCGGCGCCGACGTCGGCATCGAGGCGGTGGGACTGCCCCAGGTGTGGGAGCAGACCGTGCGCACGCTGCGACCGGGCGCCACCGCAGTCCTGTTCGGCGGAACCCCCAAGGGCGCACCGTTCTCCGTCGATTCGAGTGCGATGCACTACGAGGAGTACACGCTCAAGGGCGTCTTCCACCACACGCCGAACTACGTGCGCACCGCCGTCGAGTTGTTGGCGAGCCGCAAGGTCGACGGGTCGATGCTCGTCACCGAACGCCGGCCGCTGGATCAGTTGGTGCCGAGCCTGGAGGACATGGCGGCCGGCCGCGGTTCGAAGTACATCCTCGAGCCATGAGCCTTCGATTGGAATCCGAACGTCGGCAGGTCGTCGAGGCGTGTCTGTCGCTGAGCCGCTCCGGTCTGGTGGTCGGCACTGCGGGGAACGTGTCGATCCGGGTCGACGACCTGGTCGTCATCTCGCCCAGTGGCGTGGACTACGAGGCGATGTCACCGGGCGACGTGGGGATCCACGATCTGGACGGTCGGGCGGTCGATGCGGTGCTGCAACCGTCGAGCGAACTCGGGCTGCACCTGGCGGTGTACCGGAACTTCGTCCACACGGCCGTCGTTCACACTCACGGTCCGGCGTCGACCGCGATGTCGACCGTCGTCGACGAAGTGCCTGCGTCGCACTACTACTCGGCACTCTTCGGCGGTGCGGTCCGGGTCGCGCCGTATGCCACGTTCGGCACCGCGCAGCTGGCCGACAACGTCGCCACGGCACTGCGGGACCGTACGGCCGCGCTGATGGGCAACCACGGAGCCGTACTCGTCGGCGCGGCTCTGCCCAAGGTGATGAGCATGGTGCCGTATCTGGAGTACGTGTGCGACGTGCAGCTGCGTGCGATGGCCAGCGGCGCACCGGTTCGGGTGCTCTCGGACGACGAGATCGCCGAAGTGGCTCGCCGGCTCGCGGGCTACGGACAGAAAACCGCAGCCACGAACGAGTCGTGACTGCGGTCGGCTGCGGACGAGTGGGCTACTCGATGATGAAGACGGGGATCTGACGGTCGGTCTTGGTCTGGTACTCGGCGTAGGGCGGGTAGGCCTCGACGGCGAGCTTCCACCAGTGCTCGCGCTCTTCGCCCTCGATCTCGCGGGCGGTGCCCTCGAAGACCTTCTCGCCGTCCTGCACGGTCACGGCGGGGTTGGCCTTGACGTTGAAGTACCAGCTGGGGTGCTTCGGATCGCCGCCCTTGGAGGCGACCATGGCGTACTTGCCGTTCTCCTCGACACGCATCAGCGGCACGTAGCGCTTCTTACCGGACTGCGCGCCAGTGGTCGTGAACAGGACGACGGGGCGGTCGAAGACCTCGACGCCGTCGGTCGTTCCCTGCTCCAGAATGCGTTGGGTCTGTTCGCGCACCCAGTCTGTGGGGCTCAGTTCGGCTTCGTTACTCACGCACCACCGAACGATTCGGGACGCCGATTTGTTCCCTCTAGGCGTAATCCCCGACCGCTTCGGCGACGCGCTTGAGCTGATCGATGTCCGAGCTGGTCGGGATCAGGTGCACTTCGTCGGCGCCGATGTCCTCGAAGCGGCGCAGGACGTCTCGGAGGTCGTCCTCGGTACCCGACCAGCCGGTGGTCGGCGCCATGGCGTCGACGAATTCCGACGGGATCCAGTTCATGTAGCGGAGCAGGTGGCGGTGTACCTGTTGGCGCGCGGCGTCGCCGTCACCGATCGCGAACCAGAATGACGTCGCCAGCTGTGGCGTCGGCTTGCCCGCCTCCGACCAGGCCGTCCTGGCCACGTCGAACAGCTCGGCCTCCCTTGCGACGTTGAGGTCGAGCGTGGTGCCGGCCAGCCCGTCGGCCCAGGCCGACGCGCTGCGGATGGTCTTCGGGCCGATGGTGCCGACGACGAGTCGGGGTCCAGGCTGCTGCACGGGAGCCGGCCCGACCGGGAGCACGGAGTCGGTCACCTTCTCCCCCGCCCAGACCCGCTTCATGATCGCGACGCGTTCGGCCATGCCGCGCATCGTCTGCGTGGCGGTGTCCGCGCCGACGGATTCGTAGTCCTCATGCCGACCGCCCACGCCGAGGCCGACGGTGAGGCGCCCACCGCTGAGCATGTCGCCGGTCGCGAGTGCCTTGGCGAGCATGACGGGGTCGTGCAACTGCGGGACGATCACGGTCGTCACCAGCCGGACGCGGTCGGTCCACGCCGAGAGGGCGCCGAGCAGGGTCAGCGTCTCGGGATTGTCGAAGCAGATGCGTTCACCCCAGCACAGCGACGAGAAGGGGCCGTCGTCGATCATCCTTGCCCACGACTTCAACAACGCCGCGTCGAGGTTGGGCTCCATCACCGGCATCGTCATCCCGATTTGCACTCCGGGATTCTGGCACGGCGCAATGAGATTGGGGCTCGGTTGGGGGCGACTCCCGGTTCGTGGGCGGTTTGCGGGTCTCGCCGGCGCGCGGGTGCACATGTGGGAATGCCCGGCTTTGAGCGACGAGTCGCAACAATACGAGTTGCTTGCTTCGGAGGAACCTTCAACGCCTCGGCGCGGCCCGTCCGCTCGGGCAGCGTCTACGGGGCCTCACGCGGCTACACCTCGGGTCCGACATTTCGGGCGCTGTTCGGTCGGTTCTTCCCCAGTGCCGTGTTCATCCACAGCCTGGTCAGGGTGGGTTTTCGGTGCGCGTTGTTGTCGTACTCACGTAGTAGATTCGAAAGTATGTTCGAACAGTTCGCGACGGTCCTTCGGGCCACCGGCACGGTGGCTGAGTGGGCACGCGTGGAGGCCGCAGCCACCGCCCGCCGGCTCGCAGCGATGGTCGTTCTCTTGGACCAGGCCTACGCCGCCGACAGGTCCGCCGACCGCGAGCAGTGGTACCTCGACAACTGGGGCGCCGTCAGCGCGGAGATCGGCGCCGAACAGAACATCACCCAGGGCGCGGCGTCGCATCAGCTATTGATCGCCACCGCACTGCGGGATCGGCTGCCTCACGTGGCGGCCTTGTTCGCCGACGGGCTGGTGTCCTACCGAGTGGTGTCGGCGATCACGACACGCACCGCCCTGGTGCGCGACCCGGCCGCGCAGCGAGCCGTGGACAAGGCGTTCGCCGACGTGCTGACCGAGTGGGCGCCGCTATCGGAGGACAAGCTGAACAACGCCATCGACGCGATCGTCGCCGAACACGATCCGCACGGGGTCTACCGCACCAAGCTCAGCGGCAAGGGCCGCAACGTTCAGTTCGACTACGACGGTTCGGGCATGGCCACGATGTTCGGCACCCTGTTCGCCACCCACGGCAAGGCCGTCGAGAAGCGGTTGAATGTCCTGGCTCGGACGGTGTGCCCGGGCGATCCACGGACGATCGACCAACGCCGCGCCGACTCGATCCACTCCGTTCTTCACGGCTTGGACTACCTGCCGTGCCTGTGCGGCAGCGACGACTGCCCCGGACCCACCACAGCCCCGAAGGGCGATGCGGTGGTCTACGTGGTCGTGAACGAAGACACCCTCGACGCCGAGTCCGATGCCGCGAAAGCTCAGGACGCCGCGCTCGACGGCGAACCGGAGCCGCTGTTCGACAAGCCCCTGGCCGAGATCACGACGTGGGATGAACTGGGGGACAATACTGTTGGCGGTACCGACGAGGCCGACGAGGCCGAAGGCTCGAGCGGCGATGGCGAGGCAGCAGCCGAGCCAGAAGGCGAAGAGCCGGCTGCCGACCACGACGCCGGCACCGACCACGAAGCGGATGACGCAAGCCGCTCGAGCGGAACGAACGCCCAGACCGCTGCCTCGACCAATCGCGGATCCCCCGCTACCCGCCCCGGCGCTATCCTCGGCGGCCCGTTCCTCGCCGGAGCCCTCGCCCGCCGCTTCGCACGCACCGCGAAAACCTGCAAGGTCTGCCACCCCGGCGACAGCCCACCCGAGCCCCGGTACACCCCATCGCGGAGCCTGGCCGAGTTCGTGCGCTGTCGAGACCTCACCTGCCGCTTCCCCGGCTGCTCGCAACCAGCCACCGAGACCGACATCGACCACACCATCGCCTGGCCGATCGGCCCCACCTGCGCATCGAACCTGAAGTGCCTATGCCGTCGACACCACTTGTTGAAGACCTTCTGGGGCGGGTCCACCGGCTGGCGCGACCGACAACTCCCCGACGGCACCATGATCTGGACCTCACCACACGGCCGGACCTACGTCACCGAGCCAGGCAGCAAGCTGCTCTTCCCCAGCCTCTGCGCGCCCACCGCACCGGTCACGATCACCACCGAACAGGCCGAACAGGAACGGGCGCAACACAACCCAGGGCTCACCATGCCCCGCCGCCAACGCACCCGCGCCCAAGGCCGCGCACAACGCATCGCCGACGACCGCCGCCTGAACGAAGAAGAAGCGTTGATCCCTCGTGACTCAGCGCACGACCCGTGGCGCACATCCCGCTCACCGTGACCGGCGACCTGGGCGCGCTGCGGGAACCGTTCAAGTAGCTCAGCGCTTGAATCCGGCGACGCGCCACAGTTCGGGCCGGCGCAGCGCCAGTCCGACCCACAGCAGCACACCCACGTACACGGCCGACAGCGTATGGCTGAACAGCGGCGACTCGATCCTCATGTTGGCAGTCACTGCGCCACCGAGGTAGGCCGTGATGCCCAGGGCACCCAGCGCCGCCGTGCGCGGAATCGCATAGACGACGAGGCAGACGGTCAGCACGATGCCCATCACCAACGCCTGGTACACCGGGAAACCCAGCGCGGCGGTGCCGTCCTTGAACTGCTCCGCCATCGACAGCTTTCCCACCGCGTCGAACACCAGGAACGCGCCGACGAGAACGCTGATCACGATGCCGACCTTGTGCGAGGTCGAACGCCGGGCCGGGGTGGTAGCCGACGCGCTGTTGGTGTCGTCGATGACGCTCATGGTGTCTCTCCTGGGTGAGTCGATGTTCACGTACCCGGGCAGACCAGGCCGGCACGGAAAACTCATCGCACCGGCACTGGGGGATATCCCCCGCCAGGTTCTCCGGCAATCGCCGTGTTGCCCGAGCCAACGACTCCATAGGTTGAGTGCATGGTTGCAGTCACCACGCCCACCGACCCGATCGCCGCCCCGCCGGTCGTCGACGAGACCGAGAGGCCAGTCCGCCGCATCGGCCTGATTCCCTCGGCGTCGATGATCACCGGCGCCGCCATCGGCCTCGTCTGGTTCTGGATCCCGCTCGGACTCCTGATCATCGGCATCTCCTCGATCCCGTCGATCATCGGATTCGCGCTCGCGGCGGTCGTCTTCGTCTACCTCATCCGCGGCGTCGACCGCGTCGAGCGTCTGCGCAGCGAAGCCGTGTTCGGCTTGGGCATCGCCGAACCGTCGCGAAAACTGTCGCACTACACGGGATTCCAGCGGTGGGCGCATCAGCTCTGGCTCGACGTCAGCAGCGCGCGGTTCTGGAAGTCGTTTGGTCACCACTACCTCCGCATGACCTACGACATCCTCGCCACGGCGATCGCCTTCGCGCTCATCGTGTTCGCCTTCGCCGGGCCCGCGGTCGCCACCGCAATCGACAACAGCGACGACGCCGCAGACCTGTCCTTCCTCTCGCCGCCCCTGGCGTGGCTGCTGGCGCTGGTCGCCCTGGTGGCGGCCGTCGCCATTCTGGTCTTCGCCCCCGCCCTGGACGCCCAGATCGACCGGTGGCTGCTGCCGCCGTCACCCACCGCCGCACTGCAGTACGAGGTGAGCGCCCTCAGCGACGCTCGGCAGGGGGCCGTGTCCTCGGCGCAGGCCGAACGCCACCGCATCGAACGCGACCTGCACGACGGCGTGCAACCGCGGCTCGTCTCGCTGGCGATGACCATCGGCCTGGCCCAGACCAAACTCGACACCGACCCGCAGCAGGCACGCAAGCTGATAGGCGAGGCGCACGACGACGCCAAGAGCGCACTGGTCGAACTCCGAAACGTGGTGCGTGGCATCGCCCCGACGATCCTGTCCGACCGCGGTCTCGACGCCGCACTCTCGGCGGTCGTGCAGCGCACCGAGAACGCGGGCATCCCGACCACGCTCAACGTGTACCTCCCCCGCCGCCTGCCCGAGGAGGTCGAGTCGGTCGCCTACTTCGTGGTCGCCGAGGCACTGACCAACGTCGCCACGCACGCGCAGGCGAGCCAGGCGGTCGTCACCGTGCGATTCGACGAGTCCGCCCAGGTGTTGCACGTGTCGGTGTTCGACGACGGCGTGGGCGGCGCCGAGGCTCCCGCCCCCGACGACGCGACCGGCCTGCGCGGCCTCGCCGACCGAGTACGCGCGGCGAGGGGCACCTTCACCGTCTCCAGCCCCGCCACCGGACCCACCATCGTGACGGCGGTGCTCCCATGCGCATCGTGATCGCCGAGGACTCCACGCTGCTGCGCGCCGGCATCGAGCGCATCCTCACCGACTTCGGCCACGAGGTGGTGGCCGGTGTCTCCGACGCGACGAACCTGCTGCACATCGTCAACGAACTGCGGCCCGACCTCGCCATCGTCGACGTCCGGATGCCGCCGACGTTCACCGACGAGGGCATCCGCGCCGCCGCGCTACTGCGCAAGCAGAATCCCGAGTCACCGGTGCTGGTGCTGTCGCACTACGTCGAGGAACGCTACGCCGCCGAACTGATCGCCTCGGACACCCGCGGGTTCGGCTACCTGCTCAAGGACCGGGTCGCCGACGTCCCGGCATTCGTCGACGCGGTGCAGGTCGTCGGCGGCGGCGGCACGGTGCTCGACCCCGAGGTCGTCTCGCAGATCCTCGTCCGCTCGCGGCAGCGCTCGGCACTCGACGCGCTCACCCCGCGCGAGACCGACGTCCTACAACTGATGGCCGAGGGCCGCACGAATTCGGCCATCGCCGCGTCGCTCAACGTCTCGGTCGGCTCGGCCGAGAAGCACATCGCCTCCATCTTCACCAAGCTCAGCCTCGCCCCCGACGACGGCGAGAACCGCCGCGTGCTCGCGGTCCTGCGCTACCTCGAATCCTGAACCGCTGAAAGGGATCAACGTGACCACCATCGCTCCCCCGCCGCCCGCGCCGCTCACACCGGGCGGCCGCACCGCCATCCGCGCCTTCCTCGTCATCGCCGCCTCGGTGGTGGTCGTGGGTTCACTCGTCGCACTTGGCGTGAGCGCGTGGGGGCTCAGCAAGTTCCGCGTCGTCGCCGACGAGACAGCGCTGCCCGCCGACACGCGGTCACTCGTCATCGACACCCGCGACGTTCCGGCGGCACTGCGCGTCACCACCGACCGCGACGCCACCGAACCGCGGATCTCCATGCGGCTCATCAACTCCTCGCGTGCCGGTGAACAATCACTCGAGGTGACCCGCGACGGAGCCGACACCCGCGTCGCCCTCACCGGAACACGGCCGGACTTCATGGGTTGGGGCCGCGCGGGCGAAGTCACCGTGACGCTGCCGCCCGAGATGGCCCGCCGCCTATCCCTGACGACCCAGCAGGGCGCCGGGGTCCTGATGATGCAGGCGGACGTCGACACCCTCGTCGCGAACAACGAGGACGGCGCGGTGGTGCTGCGCGGATCCGCGCGCCGCATCGAGGTCCGCACCCAGGACGCCGACATCGTGACGCGCGACCCCATCTCGGTCACCGAGTCCTTCCTCGCCGACACCGTCGACGGCGACGTGTCCGTCGACTTCGGCGATACGCCGCCCCGGACCGTCGACGCGTCGAGCAGCACCGGTGACGTCGTCGTCCTGCTGCCCGATCCCGGGCCCTACCTGGTCCGGGCATCGGGCGACTCCGCCGAGGTCCGGGTCTCCGAGACCGAGGATCCCGACCGCGCGGCGGCCGAGGTCACGGTGCGTTCCGACGACGGGAGCGCCGTCGTCGATCGATTGGGGTCGGATCGCCAGGATCGGATGCACCGCTAGCGCAGGAACCCGCCCGACCTGCGAACGTGTGAACGGCATATGAATCGCTCGGACATCGACGCGTCGGTGGGCACAATGAACAGATGGTGACATTGCAGGTCGGCGGCGCGGCGCCGCGGCAGGCCGTGCTCGGTCAGCTGCCGCGGATGTACCGCGCCGACGGGTCCCCCATCAGGACGCTGCTCGTCGACGACGAACGGGCCCTGACGCACCTCGTCCAGATGGCGCTCAAGTACGAGGGCTGGGAGGTCGACGTCGCGCACGACGCGGCCGAAGCCGTCGCCAAGTACCGCGCCAACCCACCCGACGTCGTGGTGCTCGACATCATGCTCCCCGACATGGACGGCCTCGGCGTGCTCGAGCAACTGCGGGGGTCGGGCGAGTACACCCCGGTGCTGTTCCTGACCGCCCGCGACTCGGTGCGCGACCGCGTCACCGGTCTGACCGCCGGCGGCGACGACTACATGACCAAGCCGTTCAGCCTCGAGGAACTCGTCGCACGCCTGCGCGGCCTGCTGCGGCGGTCGGCATATCTCACCCCGGAGGACAGCGAGACGCTCACCGTCGGCGACCTGCGGCTTGACGGAGCGGGCCGCACCGTCACCCGCGGCGATGCGTCGATCTCGTTGACCTCCACCGAATTCGAGCTGCTGCGCTTCCTCATGCGCAACCCGGGACGGGCCTTGACCCGGCAGGAGATCCTGCGCCGGGTCTGGAACTACGACTTCGGCGGCCGCTCCAGCATCGTCGACCTCTACGTCTCCTACCTCCGCAAGAAGATCGACACCGGTCGAGCGCCCATGATCCACACCGTGCGCGGCGTGGGCTACGCACTGCGGCCGGCGCCGTGAGCGGGCGCGCGCCTCGGGGCTGGCGTACCTGGCCGCTGCGCAGACAGCTGGTGGTCGGCGTCTCGGCCGTCGTGATGACGGTGCTCGCCACGGTGGGCACGATGTCGGTGCTAACCCTGCGCGCGTCGGTGACCGGCATCGTCGACACCCAATTGAACGTCGCCGCAGACGGTTTCGGCCAGGCCGTCGCCAAGTACCGGGCTACGCCGCTACCCACGGGCCGGCTCCCCGCGCCGGACGCGATGAAGCCGCTGACCCAACTGATCGGGCAGGCACCGGGCAACATCGTCGTACTCGTCCGCAACGGCAGGGTCGTGGACTCCGCGATGTTCGGGGACGGCGACGCAGCGCCCGCTCCCCCCGAGGCGCTCGCCGAGATCGTCGAGCGCTCCAGCCGTCTCGACGGGTCCGAGGACCTGTGGCTGTCCAACCTCAACAAGTACCGGCTGACCAGTCGCACCGCCGGGCCCGGCGAGGTGCTGCTGACCGCTGCGTCGCTGCGACAGGCCAGTGCCGCGGCCACCCGCGAGACGATCGTCGTGACCGCATTGACCGCGTTGGCGCTCGTCGTGACCGCGGCGGGCACGCTCGCGTTCGTGCGGGTCGCCCTGCGGCCGCTCAGCCGGGTCTCGGCCACCGCGGCCGAGGTGACCGCGCTGCCACTGAGCCGCGACCACTACGCGATCACCCCGCGCGTCCCCGACCGGGACACCGATCCGCGCACCGAGGTGGGCCTCGTTGGCGACACGCTGAATCACCTGCTGGCCCACGTGGAACGGGCGCTGACCGAGGTGGCCGCGTCGGACCGCCGCATGCGCCAGTTCATCACCGACGCCAGCCACGAACTGCGCACCCCGCTGGCCGCCATCCAGGGCTACGCCGAACTGACCCGGCAGGACGCGTCGGTACTGCCGGAGACCACGGAGTACTCGCTGGCGCGCATCGAGGCCGAGGCCGCGCGGATGAACGCCCTGGTGTCCGACCTCCTGCTGCTGGCGCGGCTCGACGAGGGCGAGGACTTCGAGACCGCCGACGTCGACCTCGCCGACCTGGTCGCCAACGCCGTCAACGACGTGGCGGTGTCCGCACCCTCGCATCACTGGGAGACCCACGTCCCCGACGAACCCGTCTGGGTCTGCGGCGATCGCGCCAAGCTGTATCAGGCCGTGGCCAACCTGCTGTCCAATGCGCGCGACCACACGCCCGAGGGCACCTCGGTCACAGCTGCGGTCGAGGGCGGCGCATCGATCAGTCTGACGGTGCGCGACGACGGGCCGGGCATCGAACCCGACCTCCTACCCCATCTGTTCGAGCGCTTCGTGCGCGCCGACCGGTCACGGTCCCGGCAGTACGGCAACTCCGGTCTGGGCCTGGCCATCACGCAGTCGATCGTCGAGGCGCACGGCGGCGAGATCATCGCCGAATCCGCGGACGGCCTGACGACGTTCACGATCCGTCTGCCCGCCGCGACGGTGGGTGACCAGGTCGGACGGAGCGATCTCGCGGTGTCCCGCCGGTAATTCGGTCAGACCAGCGCCGACATGATGTCTGCGACCGAACCCGTCCTGGCCTTCTTGAATCCGGTGCCCGCCCACACGTTGACGCCGTGCGCGTCCCCCGCCTTGACGGCCGCCGCACGCAACGGGCTCGTCATGTAGTGCACCTCGGGATAGCCGAACGGCGCGTCGGCGTCGTGCTCGTCGACGAAGCGGTTGCGCAGTCCGCGCGCGTAGCGACCGGAGAAGCATCGCGTCACGACGGTCTCGGTGAAGTCGGGATCCCGAAGCGCCGCGCGGTGCACGGGGCTGCTCCCTGCCTCGTCGCTGAGCAGGAACGCGGTACCGAGTTGCGCGGCGACGGCGCCGAACGCCAGCACGTCGGCGACGTCCACGGCGTCCATCAGACCGCCCGCGGCGATGACGGGCACCTTCAGCCCGACGGTCGTCGCCCGCAGCAGCTGCCCCAGCGGCTGCGTGGCTGGGCTGGCGATGGGGTCGAGCGTGCCCCGGTGCCCGCCGGCGCCCGGCCCCTGCGCCGTGATGGCGTCGATACCGCGGCCTACCGCCAGCTCGCCCTCGGCCAACGTCGTGACGGTTGCGACGGTGGTGATCCCGGCATCGCGGAAGCGCGCGCACTCGGCATCGTCGGGCAGCCCGAACGTGAACGACACCACCTCGGGCCGCGCGTCCAGCACCACCTCGAGCTTGGCGGCCCACTGGTCGTCGTCGAAGCGCGGCTCGCCGATGCGCACCCCGTACCGACGGGCATCGTCCTCCAGTGAGATGGCATAGCGGTGCAGCGGATCACGACTCGCGGCGCTGGGCTGCGGGACGAAGAGGTTGACCCCCAGCGGACCCGACGTGAGCGCGCGCGCCGCGGCGATGCGGTCGGCAAGCGCCTCGGCCGTCAGATAGCCGGCGGCGAGGAAGCCCAGCCCACCGGCGTTCGTTGCGGCAGCGGCCAATTCGGGCGTGCTGGGACCACCAGCCATCGGGGCGGCGATGACCGGCGCCGCCAGCGATCGCAGATCGAAACCGCTCATCGGTACATCCTGCACCGTTGCCACCCGGCCGTGGGCGGTGGTTCACTGGAATCACTCAGCCGTGGCCACGCTCCTGCTCCTGACCGAGATACTCACCGGCGAGCGTGGCGACGTGGTCGGGCAGCGAGCCCGCCGCCACGTCGGCCAGGCTGGTCTCCTCGAGCACCGAGCGCATGCTGGCGCGCAACGCACGCCACACGTCGGTGAGCTTGGCCGTCGGCCCCGAGTAGGGCAGGTCGCCGAGGCCGATGTCGCGCACGCTCGCCAGGGGGCCGTCGATGCAGCGCAGGACGTCGGCGATGCTGATCTCGGCGGCCGGTCTGGCCAGTTCGTAGCCGCCGTCGCGACCACGGTGACTGCGCACCAGCCGGTCGGTGCGCAGCGCGGTCAGGATGTCCACCAGGAACTGCGCAGGGATGCCCTGCGACTTGGCCAGATCGTCGGTCTTGACCAGGACGCCGTCGTCGACCGTGGCCAGCTGGACCATCGCCCGAACGGCGTACTCCGCCTTCGCCGACATCCGCATGTCGCAGATTGTGCCATCGTCCACGGTGCGGACGGGCCCCGCGTGCGGGAGCATCGAAGGATGACCACCCGCGTCACGTGCTGTCAGATCCCCCTTCGGGTCGGCGACGTCCCCGGCAACCGGGCCACCGTGAGGGCCGCCGTCGAGCAGGCCGCGGCCGATGGCGCACAGATCGTCGTCCTGCCGGAACTCGCGTCCTCGGGCTACGTGTTCGCCGACCGGGCCGAATTGGCGTCGCTGGCCGAGACGCGTGACGGGCCGACGGTCGCGGAGTGGGCCGGACTGGCCGAGGCCTTCGATCTGACCATCGTCGGCGGCTTCCCCGAGGACGCGGGCGAGAAGATCTACAACAGCGCCGTCGTCGTGGACCGCAGCGGAGTGCTTGGCGTCTACCGCAAGACGCACCTGTGGGATACCGAGAACAACGTCTTCGACCTCTCCGACGACCTGCCGCTGGTCGTCGACACCGCGCACGGCAGGCTCGGCGTGATGGTCTGCTACGACGTCGAGTTCCCGGAGTGGGTGCGGGCGGCCGCGCTGCAGGGTGCCGACCTGCTGTGCGCACCGGTCAACTGGCCCCTGCTCCCCCGGCCCGACGGCGAGCGGCCGACCGAGGTGGTGCGGGTCCAGGCCGGCGCAGGCATGAACCGGATGCCGATCGCGGTGTGCGATCGCACCGGAACCGAGCGTGACGTCGACTGGATAGGCGGCAGCGTCATCACCGACGCCGACGGCTACCCGATGGCGATGGCCCAGTACGGGCACGCCGGGAACGTCACCGCCGACCTCGACCTGGCGCAGTCACGGATCAAGAAGTTCAACCAGCACAACGACGTTCACGGCGACAGGCGGACCGACCTGTACCGCCGGACGTCGCTACTCGACTGAGCGGTCGGTCATCGAGCGCACCGACTGCGGCACCTCGATGCCTGCCGTGAGGTCGGGCGCCGGCCTCGGATCGCCGTAGACGGCGGTCATGGGAACCACACCCGCCCAGGCGTCGCCGGCAACGTCGGAGTCCGGGTCATCGGGCCAGCCCGCACTGACCTTCAGCGACCAGTTGTCGGCCGTGATCGCCATGCGCAGGGCGAGCGTCGCGGCGATCTCCTTGCGGGTACTCGGGCGCAACTCGGCGACCCGACCCGGGATGAACGCATCTGTCAGCGCGTCGAGGTAGGAGACCTTGTCGGCCTCGGGAACGGGCTCGAAGACACCGAACAGCACCGCGCTCCGGTAGTGGAACGACGACTCGAAACCACTGCGCGCCACCACCACACCGTCGAGTGTCGTCACCGACACCGCGGCGGGAGCGCCCGCGGCCAACGCCCGCAGCCATGGCGACCCCGTGGAGCCGTGCACCACCAAATCCTCACCCACGCGAGTGAATCCAGTCGGGAACACGGTGGGATGGCCGTCGCGGACGAGCGCGATCGTGGCCAGCGGCGTGCTGGCCAACAATTCGTCCAACGCCTCGCGCGAGGCAGTCTGCTTCTCGCCGAGCCGGGTCACCCGGGTCGGCGGACGAGTCACAGGTCAGTCCGGGATGGCATGCGCCTCATGCTAACTGGCGCAGACCCGGCCTGCACCCGGATTATCTCAGCCGGGTTCGGACGTGGGCGCCGGTGGCGCGAGAACCGTTGGCGCTGCGGAAGGGACCTCCGGGCTGGACGGCGTGGCCGACTTCGTGGTGGTCTCGCCGAATTCGCTCGACGGCGCCTCGGAGAGTCTGGTCGACACGTCGGCGTCCACGGCTCCGTACGTCATCGCGGCTGCTGCCAGCACGGCACCGGCTCCGATGGACGCGAGGATCGACTTCGTCCAGTTGCGTTGCTGCATAACGACTGTCACTGCTGTCTCTCTCGATCGTGCTGCATGGTGGCGCAGTTGCACCATTCAATGGCAACACGGGTACGAACGAGATCTATTCCGCGTCAGCGATACTCGCCGCGTCGGGAACGACGATGGCAAACAGATCGGACAGCGCCGCCAGGCTTGCTGCCTGAACCGCTGAAGCAGGCAGCGGGGCGCCATCCACGCCTGGCAGACTGCGTGTCGCGGTGGCGCTGGCAACCACGGAAGGGGCGTAGCCGAGGTTGAACGCACCACGTGCCGTCGAGTTCACGCACATGTGCGTCATGAACCCCGTCAGCACGAGGTTCGACGCGCCGGCCGCCTTCAGTCGCTCGTCGAGGTCGGTCTGCACGAACGAGTCGGGGTACTGCTTGACCACCACCGGTTCGCCGTCGCGGGGCGCGACGAGCGGGACGATCGCGCCGATGTCGTCGCCGAGGTCGTACGGCGAGCCGGCACCACCGTCGTGCTGGACGTGGATGACCGGTATGCCTGCGGTACGCGCCCGGTCGAGCAGGGTCGCGACCTCGTCGAGTGCCGCGGACACGCCGTCGAGTTCCATCACGCCGCGCGTGTAGGTGTTCTGGCAGTCGATCAGCACCAGCGCCGAGTCTGCCAACGCGGCGGGGCGGCTGGGCAAGGCGGACAGTTCGCGCAGCGTGGGACGGGTCACCTCTGCGAGCGTACTCAGCGGGCCGTCGTGACCGCGAGCACCGCATCGGCAAGCTCCGGCCTGCACACGATCAGGTCGGGCAGCAGGACGTCGGGCTGGTTGTAGCGCAGCGGTGAGCCGTCGATGCGGGACGTGAAGAGCCCAGCCGCGCGGGCGACGGCGACGGGCGCGGCGGAGTCCCACTCGTACTGGCCGCCTGCGTGCACGTACACGTCGGCGATGCCCTGCACCACCGACGCGACCTTGGCTCCGGCCGAACCCATCTCCACGAGCGTGCCGCCCAGCGCCTCGCGCACCGCGAGCGCCACCTCGGGCGGGCGGGTACGGGACACCACGATGCGCGGCGCGGCCGGCGCGGGTGGCGGCGGCGCGACGTCGGGCGTGGCCAGCGTGACGCCCTGGGCGGGCAGCGCGACCGCGCCTGCGACGAGTTCACCGGCCTGCCACAGCGCCACGTGCACGGCCCAATCCTCCCGGCCGAGTTCGGAGAACTCGCGGGTGCCGTCGAGCGGGTCGACGATCCAGACCCGCTCGCTGGTCAGGCGGATCGGATCGTCTGCACCTTCCTCGGACAGCACGGCGTCACCCGGCCGTTCGGCCGCCAGGGCCTGCATCAGGAAGTCGTGCGAGCGCATGTCCCCCGCCGACTTGCGCTCCTTGGCGTCGGCGTCGGCGAACTCGAAGCGCACGCGCAGCAGCAGCTCGCCCGCCTGAGTCGCCAGCGCCGCGGCGACCTCGTGATCGGTGGCTGTGCCGATCCCCCGGTCGCTACGCTCCTGCCCGCCGGTCACCGCTTGGCGTCGATCATGTCGATCACGGCCTGCGCCAGATCCTCGACCGCCTGGTCCGGCGTGAGGCGCAGGTCGGGATCCTTCGGCCGCTGGTACGGGCTGTCGATGCCGGTGAAGTGGGTGATCTCGCCGCGCCGGGCCTTGGCGTACAGCCCCTTGGGATCACGCCGTTCACAGTCCTCCAGCGGGGTGTCGCAGAACACCTCGAAGAAGTCGTAGCCCTGATCGGCATGCACTCGGCGCGCGAGTTCCCTGTGCTCCTCGAGCGGGCTGATGGCGGGCACCAGCACGATCTGACCGGAATCGGCCAGTAGCGTCGCGATGTGCGCCAGGCGACGCAGGTTCTCGGCGCGGTCGGCCATCGAGAAGCCGAGATCGGCGTTGAGCCCGTGGCGCAGGTTGTCACCGTCGAGAACGTAGGCGGGACGGCCACTTTCGAGCAGCTTCTGCTCTACGAGCATCGCCACCGACGACTTGCCCGATCCCGACAGACCGGTGAACCACACCGTCGACCCACGCGACAGCCGGTCCTCCGCCGTGACGAGGTTCTGATGCTTGATCGCGTTGGGACTCGCCGCGCGCGAAGACGCCGGCGTCGTGTCGCGGACCATGCCCGCGGCGACGGTGCCGTTCGTGTCGGGGTCGATCAGGATGAACGATCCCGTCGCGGCGTTGCGCGAGTACTCGTCGAGCAGCAACGGGGCCTGCGTGCGCAGCGTGATGCGACCGAGTTCGTTGAGCTTCAACGCCGTAGCGCTCTTGTCGCGGTGCAGCGTGTTGACGTCGAGGCGGTAGTCCAGAGCCGTGACCCTGGCCCTGGTGGTGCGGCTGGTGTGCTTGACGAGGTACTCGCGGCCCGGCTCGAGCGCCGCCCCGTCGGCCATCCAGCACACCATGGCGTCGAATTCCAAGGTGACGTGCGGCTGGTTGTTCTCGCGGGCAAGCATGTCGCCGCGCGAGATGTCGATGTCGTCGGCCAGGCTGATCGACACCGCCATCGGCGGGAAGGCCTCGGTGACCGGACCCGTGGGGCCCTCGATCTCGGTGATGCGGCTGGTCAATCCAGCTGGCAGTACCACGATCTCGTCACCCGGGCGGAGCACGCCGCTCGCGACGGTGCCCGCATAGCTGCGATGGTCGGCGTGCTCGCGGGTCTGCGGCCGGATCACAAACTGCACCGGGAACCGGACGTCGATCAGGTTGCGGTCACCGGCGATGTACACGTCTTCGAGGTGACTCAGCAGCGCCGGTCCGTCGTACCACGGCGTCGCGTCCGACTTGGTGACCACGTTGTCGCCGTTGAGCGCCGACAGCGGGATCGTCGTGACGTCGTGGATGTCGAGGCGTGCGGCGAACTCGTGGAAGTCGTCGCGGATCTTGTCGAACCGCTCCTGGTCCCAGTCGACGAGGTCCATCTTGTTGACCGCCAGCACGATGTGCTGAATGCCGAGCAGTGAGGCCAGGAACGCATGCCGACGCGACTGCTCGAGCAGCCCGTGGCGGGCGTCGACGAGCACGATGGCCAGCTGGGCGGTCGAGGTGCCGGTCACCATGTTGCGGGTGTACTGCACGTGCCCGGGGGTGTCGGCGATGATGAACTTCCGCTTCGCCGTGGCGAAGTAGCGGTAGGCGACGTCGATCGTGATGCCCTGCTCCCGCTCGGCCCGTAGGCCGTCGGTCACCAGCGCCAGGTCGGTGTAGTCGTTACCGCGCTCCTTGGAGGTGCGCTCGACGGCGGCGAGCTGGTCCTCCATGACGGCCTTCGAGTCGTACAGCAGCCGACCGATCAGGGTCGACTTGCCGTCGTCCACGGATCCCGCGGTGGCAATCCTCAGCAGCGTTGCCATATCAGCTGTTCCTTCTCTTCTTCGCGCGAGCGCTCATCAGAAGTAGCCCTCTCGCTTGCGGTCTTCCATGCCGGCCTCGGAGATCCGGTCGTCGGCGCGCGTGGCACCACGTTCGGTCAGCCGCGAGATGGCCGTCTCGGCGATCACCTCGGCCACGGTCGACGCCTTGGATTCGACGCAGCCCGTGCACGTCACGTCGCCTACGGTGCGGAACCGCACGGTCTTCTCGATGATCGGCTCGTCCTTGCGCGGCTGCAGGAACTCGTGGACGGCCAGCAGCATGCCGTCGCGCTCGAACACCTTGCGCTGGTGCGCGTAGTAGATGGACGGCAGCGTGATCTTCTCGGCGCCGATGTAGGACCAGATGTCGAACTCGGTCCAGTTCGAGATCGGGAAGGCGCGGATGTGCTCGCCCTTGTGGTGGCGGCCGTTGTAGAGGTTCCACAGCTCGGGACGCTGGGCCTTGGGATCCCACTGGCCGAACTCGTCGCGGAAGCTGAACACGCGCTCCTTGGCGCGGGCCTTCTCCTCGTCGCGGCGGGCGCCGCCGAATGCGGCGTCGAACTTGTTCTCCCGGATGGCGCGCAGCAGCGTGAACGTCTGCATGGGGTTGCGCGACGGGATCGTCTCGACGACGCGGCCCGCGTCGATGTCGTCCTGCACCTTGGCCACGACCAGGCGGACGCCGCTCTGGGCGACCAGTTCGTCGCGGACGGCGAGCACCTCGTCGAAGTTGTGCCCGGTGTCGACGTGCATCACGGGGAACGGCAGCCTGCCCGGCCGGAAGGCCTTGAGCGCCAGATGCAGCATGACGATCGAGTCCTTGCCGCCGGAGAAGAGCAGCACCGGCTTCTCGAACTCGGCGGCGACCTCGCGGATGATGTGGATGGCCTCGGCCTCCAACACCCGCAGGTGGCTCAACTCGTACTTGCCGACGGCATGGTCGAGTTCGGTGGCCGTCATGACTTCCTCTTTAAGTTGGTAGAGATAGCCAGAATTGCAATCATGCCCAGGAATCTATGATGCGAGCGCCGCGAGTGTCAACGTTTCGGCCCGCATCGTGCCCAGATCAAAGCGAGTGACACCCGGTCGGAGCGGTCTTATGATGGCTGAAGCGGGGTCGGGGAAGGACCCGGAGGGGGCCAGCGATGGCAGCCATTGCGCGACGATTGACGATCGTCATTGCGGCCACGTTCGCGCCGCTCTCATTCGTCATCCTGGTGTCGCCGGCAGCCGGCAATGCGGCCGAATGCGGTGTCGGCACGGTGTTCGATCCGGCGACCAACACCTGCGTCGCGGCAGCATTGCCGCCTCCGCCACCGCCACCGCCCCCGCCGCCTCCGCCCCCGCCTCCACCGTGGAACGGCGACCCGACGCCCGGCTTCTCGATCGGCATCTGTGCGCCGATCCCGTTCGTGGCGTTGTGCACCGGCATCTGAGAGTCAAGCGGTGACTTCGGCCAGCCGCCCTGTGGCGACGTCGAACACGAATCCCCGGGCCGACGAGTGCTTCGTGACGAACGGGCTCGCCTCGATGCGTCGCAGCGATTGGCACACGTCCTCCTCGCTGTACGCGAACGACTGGGTGTAGGCATCGTTGTTCTTCAGGTACTCGTCGGTGACGGACATGGTGGACCTCCTGTGCGGGCAGCCTCAGGATCGCGGTGATTCCAGGTCGTAGACGGTCGTGCCGCCGACGTCGGACTTGGCGAACGTCTGCTCGACCCACGCGGTGATCTCCCCCGCGCTGCCGCCGCGCTGTCCTGGCGGGCCGCCGCGATCGGAGGCGATGAAGTACCGCACCTGACCGTCGGCGACGTACTGCTGGAATTCCGCCAGGGTCGGCGATGGGTCGCCGCCGGTGAAACCACCGATCGCCATGAGCGACTCGCCCGTCTTCAGCTCGAGGTCGCTCACCTGCATCGACCCGATTGCCGCTGCGGCCCAGCGGGTGTCGGCGTCGGCGACCAGAGTCTGCAGCTGGGCGTTGTCGGACTGACCGAAGGGCCCGCCCCATCCAGCTCCCGGACCGCCACTGGGACCACCGAAGCCGAAGCCCTCTGCCTTGGCGGGACCGGACGTCGCCATCGGGCCGCCGTGGTTCGCCGCCACCGTCTCGATCGAGTAGGCCGCAGTCGCGCCGACACCGAGCAGGCAGGCCAGCGCCGCCACGACCACCGTCACCCGGCTGCCGCGCCGAGCGCCGACGGCGACTCCGACGGCCACCACGGCCGATCCGACCAGCAGCACCCAGCGCAGTACGGGCAGCCACTCCGGTGTGCGGCCCAGCAGCACGAAGGCCCAGACCCCCGTGCCTGCCAGCAGCGCCGCCAACACCAGTCGCGACCAGAGGAGCGACCTGCGCTGCCACAGTTCGGAAATGGTCATGCCGACCAGGGCGCCGATCGCGGGCGCCAGCGCCACCACGTAGTACGGGTGCACGGTGCCGTCCATGAAGCTGAAGACGCCCGCGGTGACCACGAGCCAGCTACCCCACACCAGCAGACCGGCACGGCGCAGGTCGGTGCGGGCAGACCGCCACGTCAGCCACGCCAGCACGACCATTCCGATCAGCGCGACGGGCAGCAGCCACGACGACTCGGTGCCGAACGACGGGCCGAACATCCGGCCGATGCCGGGGTCTCCGCCGAAGAAGAGGTTGCCGCCTGGAGGCCTGCCTTCGCCGCCGCCGGGGCCGAAATCGCCACCCCCGCCACCGGGACCGCCACCACCGACGATGCGCTCGAGACCGTTGTACCCCAGCGCGAGCTGCAGCAGGCTGTCGTCGGTCGACCCCGCGATGTAGGGTCGCGATCCGGCGGGCCACAGGCTCACCAACGCGACGTACCAACCGGCGGAGACGACCAGCGCCGCACCGGCGACGAGCAGCCCACCGACCCGTCGCCACAGCGAGAGCGGGGCGGCGACCAGGAACGCCAGCGCGAAGCCGGGCACCGGCAGGAACGCCTGCAACATCTTGGTCAGGAACGCGAACCCGACGACGGCGCCCGTGAGCGCCATCCACCGGTAGCTGCCGTTCTCCACCGCGCGCACCGTGGTGTAGCCCGCCACGACGAGCAGGAACACCAGCAGCGCATCGGGGTTGTTGTAGCGGAACATCAGCGTGGCGACCGGGGTGAGCGCCAGCACCGTGCCCGCGACCAGGGCGGCGCCGGGGCCGCTGGTGCGCTTGACGGTGAGGTAGAGCACCGCGACGGCCGCGACGCCCATCAGCGCCTGCGGTAGCAGCATCGTGAACTCGTTGAAGCCGAACAGCCTGCCGGACAGGCTCATCAACCACATTGCGGCAGGCGGCTTGTCGACCGTGATCGCGTTGCCCGCGTCGAGCGAGCCGAACAGCCATGCCTTCCAACTCTGCGTACCGGCTTGCGCGGCCGCGGCGTAGTAGCTGTTGGCCCAGCCCGAGGATCCCAGACCCCAGAGGTAGAGCACGGCGGTACCCGAGAGCAGCGCCAGCAGACCCGTTCTCGCCCAGCGAGGTTCGGGGGTGTCGGTCCGGTCGGCGGGCGCTGGTGTCCGATGGTCGGCGGTGACGGTCATGAACGGGCTCCTTCAGAAGTCGAGCGGAGGCGCCGCGGGTGGAAGACCCAGCCCCGCAACAGGACGAAGCGGACGGCGGTGGCGAGCAAGTTGGCGAGCACCAGTACGGACATCTCGAGCATCCGGTGCGGTTGGTCGACGAGGGCGTGCAGGCCGGCGAGTGCGCCGCTGGTGATCGCCAGGGCGATGCCAAAGACGATCAACCCCTCGACGTGGTGGCGCGCGGCGTTGCCCGCGACGCCGAACGTGAACCGACGGTTGGCCGCGGTGTTGCCGATCGCGGTGACGAGCAGCGCGACGAGGTTGGCGGCCTGGGCACCGATCACGCCGTGCAGCAGCATGAACAGCGCCAGGTAGGCGGCCGTCGACGCGACCCCCACCGTGGCGAAGCGGACCACCTGTCGGAACAGTGAACGCGGTGCGGCCTGGGACGGTCCTAGTTGCGCCGCAATGGCATTGACGGGGATCGAGCCGTTGGCGAAGCCGCGGAGCAGACGCCCGACCCCCTTGAGGTCGGCAGCGGCGGTCGCGACGATGTCGACCCGGCTGTCGGGGTCGTCGACCCAGTCGACCGGCACCTCGTGTATGCGCAGGCCGCTGCGCTCGGCGAGTACCAGCAGCTCGGTGTCGAAGAACCATCCAGCGTCGGACACGTGCGGCAGCAACTCCCGCGCGACGTCGGCGCGGATGGCCTTGAACCCGCACTGCGCGTCGGAGAACCCCGCGGCGAGCGTCGACTTCAGGATCAAGTTGTAGCAGCGAGAAATGAACTCGCGCTTGGCCCCTCGCACCACCCGCGACCCCCGGCCCAGGCGGGTGCCGATTGCGAGGTCGGAGTGCCCGGAGATCAACGGAGCGACGAGCGGGGCCAGCGCGGTGAGGTCGGTCGACAGGTCGACGTCCATGTATGCCAGGACCTGCGCATCGGAGTGCGACCAGACTTCGCGGAGCGCCCTACCGCGGCCCTTCTGCTCCAGCCGCACCACGCGCACGCCGGGGAGTTCGGACGCCAATTCCCTTGCCACGCGAGGCGTCTCGTCGACGCTGGCGTTGTCGGCGATCGTGATGCGCACGGGGTACGGAAAGGTGTCCCGCAGGTGGCGGTGCACCCGGCGCACCGAGTCGGCCAGCGCGTTCTCCTCGTTGTAGACGGGGATGACCACGTCCAGCACCGGTACGCCGGTCTCGGCCGCGGCCCTGGCCGCATTGGGTCGGGATGCGAAGCGCGCGATGCGCTCGGTTCCCGTGTCGATGTCCGTCATGACTTCATCGTCGCCGCGCGCAGTGTGGTGGCCTTCTGCGCGAGCTATGCGCCGGCTGTGAGTCACGCCGTTGGCGCCGCGGTGAGGTCGTAGACCGCCACGCGATCGATGATCACCGGCGCATAGTGCGTCTCGACCCACTCGGCGATGTTCGCGGCCTCGCGACTCCCCGTTGGCTGCGCCTTGCCGAAGCTTCCCAATACCCCGTCGCTTCGCTCGCCCCGCCCCATGATCCTGCTGCGGATGAAGTAGTGCACGTCACCGTCGGCCACGAGGCGCTGGAATTCGGCGAGCGTCGGTGCGGGGTCCGTGCCGTTGAACCCGCCGACCGCCATCACCGGTGCGCCGCTGCCCAACTGATAGCCCGCGGCGTTGTTGGAGCCCACCACCGCTGCGGCCCAGCCGAATTGGTCGGCGTCGGTAGCCAGCAGCGCCGACAGGCCGGCACTGGGTTCGGGTGACGCGAGCAGTCCCCCGCCCATGCCGCCGAATCCGCGTGCCGGTCCGACTGACGGAATTGCACCGGTGTGCGCCGCGGCGGCCGTCTCGATCGCGTAGGCAGTAGGCGCGATCAGGCAGGCGGTGAGCGCCAGTCCGGCCACCGCGGCTGCCACCCGATGCGGCAGTCGAGCCACCACCAGCAGCAGCACGGCGGCACCCACTCCCACGACGGCGACGACCGCGCGCAACCACGGCAGCCAGTCGTCGTGGCGGGCGGCCAGGACCACGGCGAGGACGGCGGTGACGGCGACGGTCGACGCCATCGCGGCAGCACACCACGGCGTGGCTCGGTTGCGCCACAGCGTGATCGACCCGATGCCGATCACCGCGCCGAGCGCAGGTGCCAGCGCGACGGTGTAGTAAGAGTGCACGATGCCGCCGGCGAAGCTGAACACGAAAGCCGTCGTCAGCAGCCAGCCGCCCCACAGCACGAGTGCGGCACGCCGGGAATCGGTGCGCGGCGCGCGTCGGGTGAGCCAGAGCCCAGCCGCCAGGCAGACCAGCGCGGCAGGCAGCAGCCAGCCGGTGTAGGTCCCCATGCCCGCGCCGAGCAGCCGGCCCCAGCCGACGTCGTAGTCGAGGTTGCCAAGGCCGCCGACCTCCTCGCCGGTGATGCGACCGAGCCCGTTGTAGCCCAACGCCAGTTCGACGATGCTGTCGTGCTGGGAGCCACCGATGTACGGCCGCGACGAGGCGGGCCACAGCTCCACCAGCAGCAGGTACCAGCCCGCCGACACCACCAGCGCGACGGCGCCCGCGGCCAGCCGGAACAGCCGGGCCCGCAGCGGCGCCGCAGCAGCCATCAGGTACGCGACGCCGAAGGCGGGCAGGACGAGGAAGGCCTGCAGCATCTTCGCCAGGAAGCCGAAGCCCACGGCGACACCCGCTCCGACGAGCCACCAGCGGCTGGTGTCCGGCTCGCACGCGCGTTGCACGCAATAGGCGCCGACGACGAGCATCAAGACCAGCAGGGCGTCGGGGTTGTTGAACCGAAACATCAGCGCGGCGGCGGGGGTGAACGCGAACACCGCGCCCGCCAGCAGCGCCGCCTGCGGGCCCGACGCTCGGCGGACGGCCGCGTAGAGCACCGCGACGGCGGCCACGCCCATCAACGCCTGAGGCGCCAGCACGCTCCACGAGTTCAGCCCGAAGATCCGCACCGATAGATCCGTCACCCACAGTGCCCCGGGGATCTTGTCGACCGTGATGGCGTTGCCCGCGTCGCTCGACCCGAACAGCATGGCCGTCCAGTTCGCGGCCCCGGCCTGCGCGGCCGCCGAGTAGAACGCGTTGGCCCACCCGCTGGCGGACAGGTTCCACAGGTAGAGCACCGCCGTGACCGCGGTCAGCGCGCCGAAACCGGCCCGCTCCCACGTCACCCGCCGTGGTCGGTCGACCGATGGGTCCTGCGGGTTCGCCGCGCGCGGCAGTACGGCTATCACCTGCCCGATTCTCGGGCGCGGCGCTAGGCGTCCGATTGGTCCGAGCTGTGGCCGGCCTGTGAACCGTCGGGCAGCGTCACGACGAACCGGGTATCCCCGGGTGCGCTGTGGACGTCAATCGTGCCGTCGTGGGCCTTGACGACGGCGGCAACGATCGCCAGACCGAGACCGGTGCCGCCGTCGCGCCGCGAGCGCGACGAGTCGCCGCGGGCGAACCGCTCGAAGACCTCGGGACGCAGCGCCGCGGGGATGCCCGGTCCGTCGTCGGCCACCGTGAGCACCACGCTGCCGGGTCCAGGTGTCAGCGACGTCGTGACGGTGGTGCCCGCCGGAGTGTGGGTCCTGGCGTTGGCCAGGAGATTGGCCAGCACCTGATGCAGCCGCGCCTCGTCGCCGACCACGACCACCGGATCCGGTGGCAGATCGAGTGACCAGGCGTGGTCCGGGCCGGCCACGTGCGCGTCGCTCACCGCGTCCACGACGAGCCGCGAGAGGTCCACGCCCTCGCGGATCAGTCCGCGTCCGGCGTCGAGCCGGGCCAGCAGCAGCATGTCCTCGACGAGCTGGGTCATGCGGTGCGTCTCGGATTCCACGCGGCTCATCGCGTGGGCGACGTCGTCGGGCAGCTCAGCGCGTTTGCGTTGCGCCAGTTCGGTATAGCCGCGGATCGCCGCCAGCGGGGTGCGCAGCTCGTGGCTGGCGTCGGCGACGAACTGGCGGACCCTGGTCTCGCTCGCGTGCCGCGCCGACAACGCTCCCGCGATCCGGTCGAGCATGCGGTTGAGCGACGAGCCGAGCTGACCGATCTCGGTGTGCGCGCCCGCCGGGTCGACGCGCACGATGGGCGTCGGCAGGCTCACTTCACCGCGGTCGAGTTCGAGGTCGGCGACCGCGCGCGCGGCGGCCGAGACCCGCGACAGCGGTGCGAGTTGTCGTCTGATGACCAGGATTCCGGCGATCGTGGCGGCCAGGAGCGCGGTGATCGCCACGACGCAGAACATGCCGAGGACCCACAGCAGGGTGTCGTCGACCACGGCCGTCGGCAGTCCCGTGACGATCGTTTGGCCGCCGCGGCGGGACTGCATGCCGATGACGCGATAGCGGCCCAGCCCGTCGAGATCCACGGTTTCGGGATGGCGATCGGGCGGCACCGCGCCAAGTTGTTTGGTGGCCGCCGCGCTGACCGCCGACCGGCCGCCGTCGGAGGTGATGACCCCGGCGTCGACGTCACCGTCGCGCTCGACGACCGCGCCGACCGTGCGGGCAGCCTGCCCCGGCGCGTTGAGGAAGCCGGGACCGGGCCCGGCCTCCGGATCGAACCGCTGGCGCAGGGGAAAGTCGGGCGGAGCGGGGAAGAGCACGATGCGCGGCGGTTCCGGTGGGGCCATCGCCCCCGGCGGTCCGGGCCGCATGCCAGGGCCGAATGATTCCGGCGGAAGCGGCATGTCGGAGATCGCCGTCGACCGCCTGCCCGCTTCGAGCACCTGCTCGTCGAGCTGGTGCACGAGGAAGCGTTGCAGCGCGAACTCCGTGGCGACGCCGATGGCGGCGCAGACGGTCGCGAGCAGCACGATCTGCGTGACGAGCAGCCGGACTCGCAGCGACCAGGTGCGGGGCGAGAAGACGCGGGTCCCCGACCCGCCGCTAGCGGGCGGGCTTGAGGACATACCCGGCCCCCCGCAGGGTGTGGATCATCGGCTCGCGTCCGCTGTCTATCTTCTTGCGCAGATAGCTGACGTACAGCTCGACGATGTTGGACCGGCCGCCGAAGTCATAGCTCCACACCCGGTCGAGGATCTGGGCCTTGCTCAACACCCGTTTGGCGTTGCGCATCATGAACCGCAGCAACTCGAACTCCGTGGCGGTCAACGAGATCGGCTCACCAGCGCGGGTCACCTCGTGGCTGTCCTCGTCGAGGACCAGGTCGCCGACGACGAGCTGTGCGCCACCCGATTCGTCGGCGACGCCGGTGCGCCGCAACAGCGCACGCAGCCGCAGCACCACCTCTTCGATGCTGAACGGCTTCGTCACGTAGTCGTCGCCGCCCGCGGTGAGCCCGGCGATGCGGTCCTCGACGGAGTCCTTTGCGGTGAGCAGCAGCAGCGGCAGCCCTGGTATCTGGTTGCGCAACTCGTGCAGGACGTCGAGCCCGCTCATGTCCGGGAGCATGACGTCGAGGACCACGACGTCCGGCGGCGTGTGGCGTGCCGCCGCGATCGCCGATGCGCCGTCGCCGGCGGTGGTGATGTCCCAGCCCTCATAGCGCAGGGCCATCGACACGAGTTCGGCCAGCACGGGTTCGTCGTCGACCACCAGGACGTTGATCGGGCTACCGTCGGCGCGCCGCATCACGACGCGACCGGGCCCGTTGTCCTGTGCGGTGGTCATGGCTACCAGTATTCGCCACGTCGATGGGCCGAACCTGTGCCGGACCTATGCGTGGGCTGTGCAGCCCTACTCCTCACACCGTCGTCAGACACCGCGCACAGCCGGCTCCCACGTCGGGCAGCCAGAGTGGACCCGTGAGCACCTGGGGCATCCGCGGCACGCTGGCCGCGTTGGGCGTTGCGGCGGTCATCGCCGGACTCGGTGGCGCGGCGGTCTACGCCGCCACGGACGAGGGGCCGGGTGCGGGGTTCGTACATGGTCCGCCGCCCGCGCCCCTCGATCATCGGTGATGGTGGGCGATTACTCCGGCGGGCCAAATCCGTCCGGCGGGGTAGCGGTCACGGGCGGTACGGCGACGGTCGTCTCCGGCTCCGAAGGCGCGCGAGTGTGCACGCCGCTACTTGGCCGCCTCCTCCTCCGATGGCAACGGCGCAGGGCCCTTCATCGCCGGCTTTGCGACCGCGACTGCCGGCGCGGTGGGTGGCGTGGTCTCGGTGCTGGTGGCGCCGATCGACATCGTCGTGCTCTTGGCCAGGTCGGTGTGATCGGTTGGCGCGTTGACCGCGGCACTGAGCGTACCGATGGTCACCACCGCGCTTGCGCCGATGATCGCTGCGAGGAACCGATGGCTGCGGTTTGGCTTCGTCATGGTGTTTTCCCGGTCGTCGTGATCGCGTCGCACGTCCCGCCTGCGGTGTGCGACTCCACCTCCGAGTGAACGCGCCGAAACTGGGCGAACGCTGTGTCCTCGCCACGAGTTGGCTCCCCCTCGGTCAGGGCGAAACGCCGGGTCGCGAGGGCCGTTCGCAGCTGCATCGCCTGCGATCTCCTACCCTGTCCGAATGCGGGTAGCCGAGAGCGCGACGTGACGCGGTTCCTCGCTCGTCGCCTGTTCAACTACGCGGTGCTGTTGGTTCTGGCGTCCTTCCTGACGTTCTGTCTCACCGCGTGGGCGTTCAATCCGCTCGAGAGCCTGGAGAGCCGCAACCCCCGCCCGCCGCAGGCGGTCATCGATGCCCGCGCGGACGCGCTGCACCTCAACGATCCGGTGGTGCAGCGGTATGCCACCTGGGTGACCCACGCCGTCCGCGGCGACTTCGGGACCACGATCACGGGCCAGCCGGTGGCCGACGAACTCGGTCGGCGCATCGGGGTCAGCCTGCGGCTGGTGGTCATCGGGTCGGTGCTCGGCACGCTGATCGGCGTCGTCGTCGGCGCGTGGGGTGCGGTGCGGCAGTACCGGGTGTCTGACCGGGTCATCACGATCGTGTCGCTGCTGTTGATCAGCACCCCGACGTTCGTGCTCGCCCCGCTGCTCATGCTGCCCGCCAACACGATCAACTCCGCTCTCGGATTCGAGCTGTTCCAATACATCGGCGAGACGTCCACGACGGTAGCGCCGGGATTCTGGAACGGTGTCGTCGACCGGTTGCAGCACCTGGTGTTGCCGACGTTGACGCTGGCGCTGTTCGCGATCGCGGGGTACAGCAGGTACCAGCGCAACGCGATGCTCGACGTGCTCGGTCAGGACTTCATCCGCACCGCGCGGGCCAAGGGTCTGACCCGGCGACAGGCCCTGCTGCGGCACGGGTTGCGCACGGCACTCATACCGATGGCGACGCTGTTCGCCTACAGCGTCGGCGGACTCGTCACCGGGGCGGTGTTCGTGGAGAAGATCTTCGGCTGGCACGGCATGGGCGAGTGGGCCGTGCAGGGAATCGCGAACCAGGACACCAACATCGTCGCCGCCATAACGCTGTTCACCGGGGCCACCGTGCTGCTCGCCGGGCTGCTGTCCGACGTCATCTACGCCGCACTCGATCCGAGGGTGAGGGTCTCGTGACCACCGAAAGCGCCTTCGCATCCCGTCGCACGCTGACGCTGCGCCGCTTCCTGCGCAGCCGGCTCTCGGTGGCCGCGCTGGTCATCCTGCTGGTGCTGTTCGTCGGCTGCTACGCGCTGCCCCCGCTGCTGCCGTGGAAGTACACCGACCTCGACTACTTCGCCCTGCAGCAGCCGCCGAGCCCGAGCCATTGGTTCGGCACCAACGCGCTCGGCCAGGACGTGCTCGCCCAGACGCTGCGCGGCATGCAGAAGTCGCTGCTGATCGGCGTCTGCGTCGCGTTCGTCTCGACCGTCATCGCCGCCACCGTGGGGGCCATCGCCGGGTACTTCGGCGGCTGGCGCGACCGCGCCCTCATGTGGGTAGTCGACCTGCTGCTGGTGATCCCAAGCTTCATCCTGATCCTGATCATCACCCCGCGCACCAGGGGCGCAGACACGGTGATCTGGCTGATCCTGCTGCTGGCCGCATTCAGCTGGATGATCAGCGCCCGCATCGTGCGCGGCCTGACGATGAGTCTGCGCGAGCGCGAATTCGTCACGGCCGCCCGGTACATGGGCGTGTCCAACCGGAAGATCATCGTGCGCCACGTGCTGCCGAACGTGGCCTCCATCCTCATCATCGACACCGCGCTCAACGTCGGCGTCGCGATCCTCGCCGAGACGGGGTTGAGCTTCCTGGGATTCGGCATCCAGCCGCCGGACGTCTCACTGGGCACGCTGATCAGCGACGGCACGGCATCGGCACTGACGTTCCCGTGGCTGTTCCTGTTCCCGGCCGGGGTGCTGGTGCTGATCGTCGTGTGCGCCAACGTGATCGGCGACGGGCTGCGCGATGCGCTGGACCCGGGTGCGCGGACCCTGAGGCGGCGGCGATGAGCGCTTGCGCGAAGAGCAGAGGGCGGCGATGAGCGCTTGCGCGAAGAGCAGAGGGCGGCGATGAGCGAACTGCTCTCGGTGACCGACCTCACCGTCACCTTCCCCACCGACACCGCCGAGGTGGCCGCGGTACGAGGCATGTCCTTCGACGTTCGACCGCGCGAAGTCGTCGCACTGGTCGGCGAATCCGGCGCGGGAAAGTCCGCGACCGCGATGGCCGTGGTGGGCCTGCTTCCGGAGTACGCCGACGTAACGGGTTCGGTTCGGCTGCACGGCGAGGAGCTGATCGGCCTCGACGACGCGGGCATGTCCCGCGTCCGCGGCCGCACGATCGGCACCGTGTTCCAGGACCCGATGTCGGCGCTCACGCCGGTCTACACGGTGGGCGACCAGATCGCCGAGGCCCTGCGCGTACATCAGCGCAACCTGAGCCGCGCGGCGGCGAAGACGAAAGCCGTCGAGCTGCTCGAACTCGTCGGCATCAACCAACCGGACCGGCGCGCGCGGGCGTTCCCACACGAGCTGTCCGGCGGTGAGCGGCAACGCGTCGTGATCGCGATCGCGATCGCCAACGACCCGGACCTGATCATCTGCGACGAGCCGACCACCGCGCTGGACGTCACCGTGCAGGCGCAGATCCTCGACGTCCTGCGCACCGCGCGCGACGTCACCGGCGCCGGAGTGCTGATCATCACCCACGACCTCGGCGTGGTGAACGAGTTCGCCGACCGCGCGATGGTCATGTACGCAGGCCGTGCGGTGGAGACGGCGCCGGTGGACGTCATCGTCGCCGACCGCGTGATGCCCTACACCGTGGGACTGCTCGGTTCGGTGCCGCGCCTCGACGCGCCGCAGGGCGCCCGCTTGGTCCCCATCCCGGGTGCCCCGCCGACGATGGAGGCGTTACCGCCGGGGTGCCCGTTCGCGCCCCGGTGCCCGCTGGCGATCGACGACTGCCTGGCCGAGGAACCGGCACTGCTGCCCGTCGGCCCCGACCACGCGGCGGCGTGCATTCGCGTCGAGCACGTGGTGGGCCGCTCGGCGGCCGACGTGTACGGCGTGTCGACCGCACCCCCCGATGCCGGACGGGATCCCGACGCGCCCGTGGTGCTCCAGGTACGCGACCTCGTCAAGACCTACGAACTGACCAAGGGCGTGGTGTTCCGACGCCGGATCGGCGAGGTGCGCGCTGTCGACGGCATCAGCTTCGACCTGCGGCAGGGCCACACGCTCGGCATCGTCGGTGAATCCGGCTCCGGCAAGTCGACCACGCTGCACCAGATCCTCGAACTGACACCGCCGCAGGGCGGTTCGATCGAGGTGCTCGGCCGCGACGTCGCGGCGCTGGACCGGCGGGGGCGCCGCGAGCTGCGCGGCGACCTGCAGGTGGTGTTCCAGGATCCGGTGGCGTCACTCGATCCGCGACTACCGGTGTTCGAGGTGCTGTCGGAACCCCTGTCCGCCAACGGCTTCGACGCGTCCCGCATCGACGAACGTGTCGCCGAGCTGCTGACACTGGTGGGGATGAGGCGCGAGGACGCCAGCCGCTACCCCGCCGAGTTCTCCGGCGGTCAGAAGCAGCGGATCGGCATCGCGCGTGCGCTGGCACTGCAGCCCAAGATTCTCGCGCTCGACGAGCCGGTGTCCGCGCTCGACGTGTCGATCCAGGCCGGGATCATCAACCTGCTGCTCGATCTGCAGCTCCAGTTCGGGCTGTCCTATCTGTTCGTGTCGCACGACCTGTCGGTGGTCAAGCACCTGGCCGACCAGGTGGCGGTGATGCACCGCGGCGTCGTCGTCGAGGCGGGCAGCGCCGAGAGCGTGTTCGCCGATCCGCAGGACGAGTACACCCGGCGGCTGCTGGCCGCAGTGCCCACGGTGTAGCGGGCGCTCGACCGGTCAGTCCTTGAGTTCCACTTCGACGAACACCGCGGTGGCGTCCGACGAACTCACGACGTCGTGGTCGGTGCCCGCAGTGCCGTGGTACGGCGCTGCTGCGCGTTGCGTCATCTCACGGGTGGTGCCGTCGGCGTTCGTGACGGTGAACGTTCCGCCGGTGACGGGTATGACGACGTAGTCGTACTCGTGGCGGTGGGGTCCGGTGGAATCACCGGACTGCTCGAACGTCCACGTGGTGACTCGGATGCGTGGGTCGTCGATACCAACGGTGGCTCGCGCCGTGCTCATGATCGGTCCTCGGTGGTCGGCTCCCCAGGTGTGGACTCCGAGGAACGGTGCGAAGTCTCGCGCACCATGGCGCCGATGTGGCGCTCGTCGGTACCGCAGCAGCCGCCCAGGATGGACAGATGCGGGAGCCGGTCGAGGAGTTCGGCCTGCGCTGCGGCGAACTCGCGCGGAGTGCCGTCGTCGCGTTCGATGGCAGCGTCCAGATCCGCGTGGCCGGCGGTCGAGGCGTTCGCGCGTATCCCTGCGATGCGGCGGTTCCAGTCGGCCTGCTCCGGGCCGACCGCGGTGGCGATGTGGCTCGGATGCGCGCAGTTGACCAGGAAGTAGTCCGGCGGTGCCGCCTCGTCGACTGTCGTGATCGCCTCCGCCAAGCCGATGCCACTCAGTAGACGTCCGTCCGCGTCGACCGTGAACGACACCGCGATCGGCAGTCGCTCAGCCCGGGCGGCGAGCACGATGCCGATGGCCTCGCCGACGTGGGTGATGGTGTAGGCGGTGGCCAGGTCGGCAGAAGCGGCGGCGAACGCGGCCAGTTGCGGCCGGTGATAGTCGAACGCGGCGTCCGGGTGCGGTTCCGAGGACGCGGCGTACCCGTCGTGACGCGGCCCGATGCTTCCGCTGACGAGGATGTGGCCGATTGCGTCGACGTGGTCGCGGCGCAGTTCGGCCATGAACTCGATCGCCGCCGAGTTCACCCGCTCGAGATCGCCTGCGTCGTAGCCCAGGAGTCGACCCCAGTCCGGGTTGGCCCGCCAGGTGGGGCTTTCCAGCAGCAGCGGGTGCCCACCGGCCGACGCGATGGCGGCGTATCCGGCGTAGTAGTCGCGCAGCGCCGATCGGCCCTCGGCCGTGTCCAGCAGCACGAAGGCCGCGAAGTGCGGCAGGTTGACGCCGCGGCGGAACATCAGGTCGGTCTCGATGCCGCCGTCGGTGACGAACACTGTGCGCCCCCTTGGAGTCGGCTCGCGAGCCCGCAGGCTGGGGAGCTTCAGGGTACGGACAGACGCGGGCTTCCGGAGGTAATAGTGAGCAGACCACTAAAGTCGGTCGGCATGACGTTCCGACGCATCGCCAGCCTCCTCGTGGTGGCGGGCTTGACCCTCACGGCCTGCTCCAGCGGCGATCAGACGCCTCCCCCGGCAGGCGGCGACGCCGAAGTCGGCAGCACCAGCGACATGAACCCGCAGGATCCGGCCAGCCTGCAGGAGGGCGGGGCGCTGCGCCTGGCGCTGTCGGGCTTCCCGGAGAACTTCAACACGCTGCACATCGACGGCAACGTCGCCGACGCCGGGGCGATGATGCGCGCCACGATGCCGCGGGCGTTCCGCATCGCTCCCGACGGCACGGCGACGGTCAACCAGGACTACTTCACCAACGTCGAACTCACCAGCACCGATCCGCAGGTGGTCACCTACACGATCAATCCGAAGGCGACCTGGAGCGACGGCGCGCCAATCACGTGGGAGGACATCAAGTCCCAGATCGACGCCACCAACGGCAAGAACAAGGACTTCGCGATCGCCAGCCCGAACGGCAGCGAGCGCGTCGCCTCGGTCACCCGCGGCGTCGACGACCGCCAGGCGGTCATGACGTTCGCCAAGCCGTACTCCGAGTGGCGCGGCATGCTCGCGGGCAACACCATGCTGCTGCCCAAGAGCGTGACCACCACCCCCGAGGCATTCAACAAGGCGCAGTTGAGCCAGCCCGGCCCGTCGGCGGGGCCGTTCGAGATCACCAACATCGACCGGACCGCGCAGCGAATCACGTTGACCCGCAACCCCAAGTGGTGGGGCGCCACCCCGCGTCTGGACACCATCACCTACTCGGTGCTCGACGACGCCGCGCGCATCCCGGCACTGCAGAGCAACGCGTTGGACGCGACGGGACTCACCAGCCTCGACGAGCTGGAGATCGCCCGCCGCACGGCAGGCATCTCGATCCGCCGCGCGCCGGGGCTGGGCTGGTACCACTTCACGATGAACGGTGCGCCGGGCTCGATCCTCGCCGACAAGGGGCTGCGCGTTGCCATCTCGAAGGGCATCGACCGGCAGACGATCGCCAGCGTCACCCAGCGCGGCCTGGTGGACAACCCGGTGCCGCTCAACAACCACATCTACGTCGCGGGCCAAGAGGGGTACCAGGACAACAGCGGGGTCGTCGCCTTCGACCCCGAGGCAGCCAAGCGCGAACTCGACGCACTGGGCTGGACGATGAACGGCCAATTTCGCGAGAAGGACGGCAAACAGCTCGTCATCCGCGACATCTTCTACGACGCGGCCAGCACCCGCCAGGTCGCGCAGATCGCCCAGAACAACCTGGCGCAGATCGGGGTGAAGCTCGACCTGCAGGCCAAGGGTGGCAACGGATTCTTCAGCCAGTACATCACCGTCGGGAACTTCGATCTGGCCCAGTTCAGCTGGGTCGCCGACGCCTTCCCGCTCTCGGGTCTCACCCAGATCTACCTGTCCACCGGGGAGAGCAACTTCGGCAAGATCGGCAGCCCCGAGATCGACGCCAAGATCGAGCAGACGCTCGAGGAACTCGACCCGGCCAAGGCTCGCGTCCTCGCCAACGAACTCGACGAGCTGATCTGGGCCGAGGGGTTCAGCCTGCCGCTGACCCAGTCGCCCGGAAACGTCGCCGTACGAAGCAATCTCGCGAACTTCGGCGCCGCGGGGCTGGCCGACGTCGACTACACCGCGATCGGCTTCATGAAGCAGTGACGTTGCGGACCGCCCGCTGCACGACCGGTGGGACCACCGACTCGGCAGCTGCCGCGGCGCCGAGGCCCCACACCAGCAGGCGGAACCCGATCGGCGACGGCGCGGCGTCGAGTTCCGCTGCGCGCCCAGGCAGTTCGTCGGCCTTGCCCGCGACGACGGCCGCGGCGATCTCGAGTGCGGCGCGCTCCTTGGCGTCGAGCACGCTGTGCCCTGCCGTGGGCAGCTCCACCAGCACGGCATCCGGAATCAGCGATGCGATGCGGGCGGCGATCGACGGTGGCGTGGTCAGGTCGCGACCACCCGCGACGACGACGGTGGGCCAGGTGAATGCGGGCATCGCGGCGATCAGGTCATAGGGCTCGGCGACGAAGTCCGCGTCGCCGACGGCCATGTCGCGCAGTGGGACCGCCGGGTCGAGCGGCGAGCCGTCGGGCACCGCGCCGTAATTCAGCTCGCGGTAGCCGATCCTGCCGACGAGGTCGGGTTCGTGGTGGTAGGGCGTCTTGCGCTCGAAGACGAACTTGGTGCCGAGACCCACAGCGCCCCAGAGCCAGTCGTGTCCGGTGAGTAGCAGGTCGAGTTGACGCCGCAGGATGGCTGGACCGGCGTAGCCGTACAGCCCGGCCGCCATCTGCGTGGCAGCCGGCGTGAGCACGCCGTCGGCGACCAGGCGGCGCATCTTCGCAGCCAGTTCGGAGGTGTCGGGGTCGTCGCCGTCCCACAGGGCACGTCGGGTGGCGATGCGCACCTCGTCGATGTCGTCGGCCGACAGCAGCGGTGAGTCGAGCACCATCGCGTGCACCCGCTCGGGATGACGGACGCCGAGCCCGGCGGCGAGATACGTGCCGTACGAGGTGCCGTAGACGGCGGCGGACGACACGCCGGCGTCGTCGAGAACGGCGGCGAGGTCGTCGACCACCGCGTCGATCACGAGGCTCTCGGGTGGCAGGTCGGCGCCGGCGTCGTCGTGCCGGGACAGCCCGACCCCGCGGTGCTCGACCATGATGACGTCGAGACCCGCCTCGGCGAAGCGTCGTCTCGTGCCCCGGTACAAGGCCACCGAGGCGGCGCCGGGGCCGCCGGGAACGACGAGCAGCGGATGCTCGGACGGGGGCCCGGTGCGCACGTAGAAGAGGTCGAACTCGCGTCCGTCGCCGACCGGTCTGCGGACCGAGCGGACGCCAGGCAGCGCGGCGAGCTTGTCGTGTGCGCGCCTGCGCTTGGCGTTCATCGTCATCGCCGTTGCCCGGTCATCGCACTTCATTGTGCCCTTCGCGGCGTGCGCTTAGGTTCCCGGTGATTCAAAGCAGTGCCCGGCGCGGCAACCCGTCGGTACAACGGTGCTCATGACAACCGTCGAAGGCGTGAACAGAATCCTGCCGGGATCGACCGAGTGGACCACCCTGCTGGCCGACATCGGCTCGGGGGCGAAGAATCGAGACCTCGAGGACGTGAACCCGTTCGATCAGGTCGCCGCACTCAAGCGCGCCGGTTTCGGCACGCTTCGGCTGCCCGAGGCGCTCGGCGGTGCGGGATTGACCGTCCCGCAGCTCTTCTCGGCCGTGATCGACGTGGCGCGCGCGGATCCGATCGTCGCGCACATCTTCCGGACGCACTTCTGGTTCGTCGAGGAGCGGTTGCGGACCGTCTCCTCCGAGGGCTCCCGGCAGTGGCTGGCCGAGGTCGCCGCGGGCCGGGTGTTCGGCAACGCGTTCAGTGAGAAGGGCGGCAACGCCGTCGGCAGCCTGGTGTTCAACACGCGGCTGCTGCCCGACGGCTCCGGCGGGTTCCGGCTCGACGGTCAGAAGTTCTACAGCACCGGCACCCTGTTCTCCGACTACCTGACGGTCACGGCGACCACCGACCACGACTCGGTCGCGACCGTGGTGGTGCCCGCCAACCGGGCGGGCGTGAAGCTGGTCGACGACTGGGACGGTTTCGGTCAACGCCGCACCGGCACGGGCACCACCACGTTCACCGGCGTTGCCGTGTCGGCTGACGAGGTGCTGTCGGACTCCCCGTACGACGCCGAGCCCGTCCCGACGGTGCAGTACGCGTCACTGCAGCTGTTCATCCATGCCGTGGTCGCCGGGATCCTGGCCAACGTCGTCGACGACGGGATCGCACTGCTGCGCTCGCGTGACCGCAGCTTCAGCCATGCCGTTGCCGAGCGGCCCACCGACGACCCGCTGTTGCAGCGTCAGCTGGGCGAACTCGCCTCCACCGCCTCGATCGCGCGGGCCGTGGTGCTCGACGCCGCCGAGGCCATCGCGGCCGCGACCGCCTCGGAGGTCGACGGCATACCCGACGCGGACCTCGCCGCGGAGGCGCAGTTGCGCGCGGCGAAGGTCAAGGTGCACCTCGACGACGTAGCGCCCCAGGCCGCCACCCGGCTGCTCGAACTGGGCGGTGCCAGCGCGGCCAGCAGGCAGCGCAATCTGGACCGGCACTGGCGCAACATCAGGACGATCACCCTGCACAACCCGGTGGGCTACAAGGCGCGGGCCATCGGCGAGAACTTGCTGCACGGCACGCCGCTGCCCGCGAACGCCTACTTCTGAGGGTTGCTCAGGTCGACGCGGACTTGATCAGGTCCGACGCCTTCTCGCCGATCAGCACGGAGGGCGCGTGGGTGTGGCCGCGGATGATCGTCGGCATCACCGACGCATCGGCGATCCGTAGCCCGTCGACGCCGCGCACCCGCAACTGCGGGTCGACAACGCTGTCGGCGTCGGTGCCCATCCGGCAGGTGCCGACGGGGTGATACAGGGTGTGCGAGCACGTGTTCAGTGCGCGCTCGAGCGTCTCGTCGGACAGGTCGGTCGCCCCGTTGGGCCGCAGGATGGCCCCGAGCAGGCCGCGCATCGACGGCGCCTCGGCGATCCGGGCCGTCATCCGCAGGCCCGCCATCAGCGCTCGCCGGTCGGCACCGTCGGGGTCGGTCAGGTACCCCGGGTCGACGAGCGGCTTGATCAGCGGGTCGGCGGAGGCAAGGGTCACGGTGCCGGTGCTCTTGGGCTTGACCAGGATCGGGCCCATGACGATCGCGTGACTCTGGTGCGGCTCACCGATGCCCTCGTCGAAGAACGGCGCCGGAGCGAAGATCAACTCGAGGTCGGGCAGGTCGAGCCCGGGCTCGCTTCGGACGAAGCCGTACGCCTCGCCGACGTTGGAGGTCAGCATGCCGCGCCTGCGCAGCAGGTAGGCAATCAGTTCGAGCGGCTTCTCCGCGGTCTGCAGCGAGTCGCGCTCCACCTCGAAGCCCACCGGCACCACCAGGTGGTCGAGCAGGTTCTGTCCCACCCCCGGCGAGTGCGCAACGGCGTCGATGCCGAACTCCGCGAGCCGATCCCGGTCTCCGATGCCCGAGAGCATGAGCAGTTGCGGGGTGTTGACGGCGCCACCGCACAGCACCACTTCGCGGCGGGCTTCGACCACTTCGCGCTTGCCGCCGGAGTCGAACTCGACGCCGACGGCGCGACTGCCGTCGAACAGGACACGGGTGACGACGGACTCGGCGAACACCTTGAGGTTCGGATTGCGCATCGCCGGCTTGAGATAGGCGTCGGCAGCACTCCACCGCGCGCCTCGGCGCTGCGTGACCCGCGTCTCGCGAAAGCCGTCGGGCGTCGCGTCATCGGTCGGATCCACGGTGAAGCCGCACTCCTTGGCTGCCGCGAGCCATGCCGCGGTCGTGCTGCGTGGGCTGCGCTGATCGGAGACGTGCAGTGGTCCCCGCTCGATGCGGTCGTAGTAGCCGACGAGCTTGGCCCACGACCACTCCGGTCCGGCGTGCTCCGCCCACTCGTCGTAGTCGGCCGCGAAACCGCGCACCCACATCATCGCGTTCATCGAGGACGACCCGCCGAAGACCTTGCCGCGCGGCCAATAGATCTGCCGACCGTCGAGTTCCTTCTGCGGTTCGGTCAGGTAGTTCCAGTCCAGCGGTCCGCGGAACAGCTTGGAGAACGCCGCCGGGATGTGGACGAACTTGTCCTTGTCGGGCGGCCCGGCCTCGACGACGGCCACCCGCACGCCCGGAACGGCGCTGAGCCGGTTGGCCACGACCGATCCGGCTGACCCAGTTCCCACGACGACGTAATCAGCCTTCACGTCGCGTGAGTGTAGGAGCCGCCGCCGCGCTTTTCAGTCAAACCGCAGAGGTCAGCTCGATGCGCTGCGCGCCAATGACCCCGGCGTACCGCTCCGGGCTGCACGTCAGCACGATCACCTGACCGTCACCGCCCACGGCGTCGAAGACCTCGGCCATCTTGACCAGGCGATTCGAGTCGGTGAATCCGAGTGCGTCGTCGATGACAACCGGCACGCCGTCCTCCTTGGCGACCAGTGCCGCGCCCGCCAACCGCGCCACGATGCCGAGCTGTTCCTTGGCACCGCCGGACAGGGAGTCGTACGGCACCGTGCAGCCGTCGAGTGTCCGGGTCTGGATGCGCAGCTCGGCGTCGATGCCGACCTCGAAGTCGGAGCCGAACACGATGCGGCCCAGCCGTTCCACTTCGACGCGGAACGGGTCGACGTAGCGCTGCCGCGCGTCGTCGCGGTGGCGCGTCATGGTCGACCGCAGCAGCATGACGGCGTTCGCCCGCCGCTGCAGCCGGGCCCAGTCGGCCTCGGCGTGCGCGCACTCCATCTCGGCGGCGTCGAGCCGACCGTGGCGACCCTCGGTGCCGTACACGCCGAGCTGCGCCGTGGTGGCGACCAACTGCGCGGCGACGTCACGGTGTCGGCGGCCCAGGCGGTCTGCCAGCGCATTCGCTTCGGTCAGCTCGGCGGCGACCACGGCGGGCTGGGCGCCGTCGAGTTCGATGCGAAGCGCCTCGACCCTGGTGGTCGCCTCGCCGAGCCGTTCGGCGGCCGCGTCGGCCCGCAGCACGAGTTCGTCGTCGGTGATCGACGCCCGCCCCTGCTCCAGCCGCTCGGCAAGCATCTGCGCGCGTTCCCGTCTTGCGTCGATCCTGCTGCGCAGAACCGTTGTCGCCGGGGCCTTCTCGTTGACGCGCGTCGATGCCGTCGACGCTGCGTCGCGCAGTGCGGCGCAGGTAGCGAGTGCCTGCCGGTGCGCAGCCGCTGCGGTGTCGAGTTCGGTACGCGCGGCGTCGGCATCGGGGGCGTCGGCGGGCAGGTCGGTGCGCAGGGCCGCCAGCCGGCGTCGCAGGGCGTCGACGTCGTCGTCGGCAGCCTGCGCGTCCCGCGTGGCGCGAAGCTGCTGTCGGGTCGCCGTCAGGTCGCGCCGCCGCTCGTCGAGGGCACGCGCGGCCTCGACGTCGTCGACACCCACGTCGTGCAGCACCTGCGCGAGTACCTGCGCCTTGGTGTCCAACTCGTCGCCGGTGTGGGCGGCCGGGGTGCCGGGCACCACCCGCACGGTCAGCAGCCCGGGCATCTCGACGTCGGTCGGTGCGGTCGCACTGGTCGACCACGCGGCACCCGCGTCGAGGGACACGACCTCGCCCGCGACGGTGACCGACATGCATTCCGTCGCAATGATTTCGATGCGTGCCGACGCGGCCTCCGCCGCGGCCGCAGCCACGTCGACAGCCGCCGACGCCGCCTCGATCAGACGCATCGTCCGGTCGGACAGCGGAATCTCGGCGAGTAATGCGTCGACGTCGCGGAGGCGGGCGTCGGCGGCGTCGATCTTGCTCAGTCGCAGCGTAATTCGGCCCGCCTCGTCGTGTCTGGCGATCTGCTCGACGACGGTGCGCGCCGCGTCGACCTCCGCCTGCCACGCCTCGACGTCGGCTGTCGCGGCCAGCACCGCGGCGGTCGTCTTGGCGTGCGCCTCGCGTGCCTCGGTCTCCTCGAGCGTCGCCTGGTCCAATGCGGCCGCGAGCGTCTCGACCCCGGAGGCCTCCTGCTCGAGTTCCGTTCTGAGCCTGCGACGCTCGTTGAGCGCGGCCGTGGCCGCGACCTGCGTCGACCGTGCAGCGTCCGCGACGACCTTCGCCTGGGTCAGCCGTTCGGCAACCTTGCTCACGGTGTCGGCGGCGGCGCGTGCGGCCTCGAGGCGCTTCTCGACCACCGACCGCTCGGCGTCGAGTTCGGCGAGTTCGGCGGTGAGGACGTCGTGCCTACCCACGGCCTCCTCGATCTCGGCCACCGCCGAGCGACATTCGGTGACTGCCGCTGCGGCGGCTTGACGGCGCTTGAGCGCTGCGGCCCACTCCCCCGTCGGCTTGCCCGTCTGGGTGAAGTAGCGCCGGAACTCCTCGTCGATGCGATCGACGAGCAGCGGTTCGCTTCCCGACAGCGTCACCGCCTGACCTGCCGCCACGTCGAGCGCCCGGGACAGGGCATCGCAGCCCGAGAGGTCGACTGGTGACGTCGACGACGTCTGCAGTACGCGCTGGGCCTGCCACAGTTGGACGTCGACGGTCTCGTTGAGGATGGCCTGCACCCGTTCGTGCGCCTCGTCGCCCGTGAGCTGTTCGCGGACGGGTGCGGTGACGGTCAACTCGGTGACCGGGCGCTTGTGGTAGCGCTTGAAGTAGGTGAACCGGTAAGGCCCGGTGGAGATCTCGGCCTTGACCTCGGCGCCCTCATCGACGTGCGTCGGCTTGACCTGCTTCACCTCCTTCTTGCTGGAGCGGTCCTTGGCCTCCAGCAGGAGGTCGAGCGCCTCGATCATCGACGACTTGCCGATCTCGTTGGCGCCGCACACCACGACGACGCCGCGGTCGGGGAATTCGACGTCGCGGAAGGCGATGCCGCGGTAGTTGCGCAGTGTCAGCCTGTGCAGTTTCACGCCGCACCCCGATCGACCAGGCGGAGCAGCAACGCCAGCGCCGCGCGGGCGTCGTCGGACTCTTCGCCGTCGGTCTTGGCCGTGGCGACCAGTTCGTCGACGGCGGCCGCGGCGAACCCGCCGATGCCGAGATCGTCGAACTCCCCGTCGGCAGGCAGTACCGCGATGTCGGTCTGACTGTCCCACAGCGAGAGTGCGGCAAATCGGCGCATGTACTTGTCCAGGCACGCGTCGAGCGCCGCCTTGTCGGTGACCGTCAGCGATCCGTTGAGACCCACCTGCACGACGGTGCGGTCCTTGTCGGTGAGCAGGTCGAGGTTGAGGTCGAGATCGGTCACGTCGCGGCTGGTGTCGACGGTTCGGCACAGCGAGACGAAGCGCCACGTCCCCACGCGTCGGGCCTCGACCTCGACGCGGCGGGCGGGGTCGGTTTCGTCGACGTCGACCACCAGCACGTGGCCGGGATCGTTTTCGACGTGGTCGTAGTTGGTGACTTCCGGCGCCCCGGAGTACCACACCCGACCGGTGTTGCCGACCTTGGTCCGAGAGTGCTTGTCTCCCAGGGCCACGTAGTGCACGGCGCCGCGGGCCAGGGCGTCCTCGACCGCGGCGAGCCGGATGAAGGACGGCTTGTCCCTGTCGGCCTGGAACACGTCGACTCCACCGTGTCCGACGACGATGCGGGTCACGCCGTCGTCGGTCAGGCCGGCGAGGACGTCGCCGACCAGGTCGGTGGTCGGAGCCTTGGAACGCCAAGGTGCAGCGACGATCTCGAGACCGGGCCGCACTTCGTGCACGCCGGCGCGATCCAGTACCACGACGTTGTCGGGCCGCTCGTCGGTGAACAGGGCGCTGGTGTACACGGAACCGGCGTCGAGCGGATCGTGGTTGCCGGGCAGCAGGTACACGGGTACCTCGATGCGACGCATGGCCTCCAGCGACTGGCTGATGACGCGCGGTGCGAGGTGGTTGTCCTCGAACACGTCGCCCGCGACGACGACGAACTCGGCGCCCACCTCCTTGGCGATCGGTCCCATGGCGGCGACGACGTCACGGCGGGCAGCCGAATACCGCGGTTGCGCCTCGTCGTTCAGGAAGTGGCGGGTCATGCCGAGTTGCCAATCGGCGGTATGCAGGAATCGCATCCCATCGCCCCCTCTCGTCTGGTCGTGCGTCCCCGTGATCTCGGGACGCCAGGCGAGTGTATGGCCGGCCGCCGACAAGTCGACGGACGTCGATCGGCATGTGGGCGACCGGCCTACCCGGCAATGGCTCACCGGCGTCGGTTCAGCGGTGTCGAAGCGCCCGAACCCGACCGATCGCGACGTCGGCCACCAGGAACGCCACCAGGCTGACGCCCAGCAGCGGCAGGAACCACCCCACCGCGATCGCGGCGATGACGACCACGGCGACGATGCCGGGATGCGTGCGGCGCAGTACGCCGCGTGCGGGTGGACGGCCGACCAGCCGGTCCGATGCGCGGGTGGGCCTGCGCTGCCACCACATCCGGTATCCGCGCACGATCACCGTGACCAGCCCCACGGCCACGACGAACAGCACCAGCTGATTGAGCCAGCCGAACAGGAACCCCATGTGCATCCGGATGCCCCAGTCGGCGAGCTTGGCGATCGTCGAGTAGTCGTTGGCGTAGTCGACCGAGCTGGTCACCCGCAACGTCACCGGGTCGACGGCTGCCGCGTCGGTGGTGAGCCGGTAGGGCTCGTCGACCTCGATCATCCCGACCGCCTCGCCCGGTTCCGCGGGCAGGGTCAGCTCCAGCGGCAGCTCCACCCCCGCGGAAGCCGCCGCCGCGACCACCCCGTCGACGTCGACGGGCGCGGCAGGCATCGGAGCCTGGCCGCCGTGTCCGGCATGGCCGGCGTGGTCGTCGCCTGGCGTCTGCGCCGAGGAATCTCCGAGCGCCGTGACGAGCGCGGGCCGTTCCCAGTCGAAGTGCGTCCGGATGTCCGACACCGTGGCACCCGCGAACGTCGACCACGTGATGCCGGTCGCGGACAGGAACAGCAGCATGGGCAGGATCCACACGCCAACCGCCGCATGCCAGTTCAGCGTCCGGCTGCGTCCGATGCCCGGGCTCGGCATCAACAGTCGCGCACGCTCGCCGCGGCGGCGCTCCGACCGGCGCCTGGTCCACCACAGGGCCAGCCCGCCCAGCGCCACCACCCACAGCCAGGACGCGGCGAGTTCGCTGTAGAGCCGCCCGGGCTCGCCGAGCCGAAGATGGCGGTGCAGCCCGTCGAGCCACGTGCTGAGCGGCAGGTGACCGAACCAGACCGGCTCCGCCCCCAGCACCCGACCGGCGTAGGGGTCGACGAAGACGGCCAGCTGCGTATCGGGCCCCAGCGCCGGGTCGGCGAACAGCACCCGCGTCGAATCCCGAGGGTCGGCTGCGGGTCGCATGCCCGCCATGACCAGACCGGTGTGGGCGGCTTGCGCTGCTGCCGCCTGCTCGGTGAGTGGCAGGGCCTGCTCGCCGGGATCGACGACCAGGATGTCGCGGTAGACGACGCGTTCGAGCGTGGGCGCGACGGCGTACAGGGCGCCGGTGATCGCCGCGATCAGGATGAACGGCGCCACCAGGACGCCTGCGTAGAAGTGCAGCCGCCGAATCAGCGGAACCCCGCTGTGCGGCGACGATCGTGCGGTGAGCGCCGGTGGGCTGGATGCCCGTTCGGGCTCGGATCGTGGAGTAGACGTCGATCCAGGTGCAGACATGATGGGTCCTTCGTTGTCTGAGAATGAATTCCGTGCTGGGCACGGCGGAGGACCGGACCGCGGCGCGCGCGTGTCCGGTATTCGGAAGAGCCGCGCTAGGCGGCGGTCAACGAAGGTGGTCCGCGGGTGACGTGCCCCGAGCCCGCGAGGACTCGGTCCGCCAATTCCGGGCCCCACCACACCGTGCGGGGGCGTCGGCCCGACGGTTCGCCGAGCAGCGCCACGAGGACGAGCACCAGCCGCCACAGCGCCGCGGTCACCGCGGCGAAGGACCGTTCTGCCGAGCAGATCAACGCGGCCACCAGGAGCGCCGCGCCTGCGTGGGCGAGGATCATCGGCGTCGACCAGTGCGCGCCGTGATGGTGCCCGGAGGCGAACGCCAGCACGTAGTGGCCGATCACCTGGCCCGCCCCGAGGAACGACGCGATCACGGGCAGACGCCGCTGCGCGTCGGCCGACGAGGACGCGATCGCCCCCACCATTGCCGAGATCGCCACCAGCAGCAGGACCGCCGACGCCGCGGGCAGCGGCGCCCCGCCGAGGCCGTGCGCGGCACCCGTGACCGTGGTCGATGTTGCGCCCACCAACGATCCGCGCAACCGCGCGGCGTCGGATCGGGCGGTGCTCATCGCGGCAGCCTATCGCCGACGGCCTAGGTTGGGGTTCGTGAGCGCGACGAACCCGAGCCGGACGCTGGTGTTGATGCGGCACGCCAAGTCGGGCTACCCCGACGGCGTCGCCGACCACGACAGGCCGCTGGCCGAGCGCGGCGACCGTGAGGCGCCGCTGGCCGGCGAGTGGCTCCGGGCGCACGCACCCGAGGTCGAGGCCGTGCTGTGCTCGACTGCCACCCGCACCAGGCAGACGCTGGCCAGGACGGGCATCGAGGCGCCGACCGAGTTCCTCGACGAGTTGTACGACGCCACGCCGGGAATTGTTCTCGCGGCGATCAACGGCGTCGACGACGACGTCCGGACACTACTGGTGGTCGGCCACGAGCCCACGACGTCGAGCCTCGCGCTCGGGTTGGCGGGAACCGACGACGCCGACCAGGCCGCGACGGACGCTGCCGACGAGATCGCCGCGAAGTTCCCCACCTCGGCGATCGCGATGCTGCGCACGGACGTCAGGTGGGCCGACCTGGAGTTGGGTGGGGCGACACTGGTCGCCTTCCACGTACCCCGATAGTCGGCTCAGTTGTTGGTGTTGAGCGTCAGCTCCATCAGCTTGATCGCCATGCCGCATGCGTCGATGCCGGGAGCCTGCGGGTTGACCCACCACCCGACCACGCCGGCCGCGTCACTGGCGACGCCGCACGCGCCGTTGGGGTCGTTGGGCTTCATCACGATCGACGGCACGCCAGCCACCGACCGGCTCTCGATCTGATACTGCAGCTGTTCGGCGACCGACCGCTCGTTGTCGAGGCTGCCCTGCTCGAACCAGAAGCGGGTGATGTCGATCAGACCCGACGGGTTGAGGGCCTGCCACCGGCAGACCGCACCGACGAAGGTGCTCTGGATGTCCAGCGGATCCGCGCCCACGGTCTCGGCGAGGATGTCCTGGGTCAGGACGTCGCACTCCTTGAGGAGGTTCGGGTACTGGCGCTCGGAGTCGTCGTTGCGCGCGTTCTCCCCGGACCCGGCGCGGACGGCGGCACCCTCCACCGACCGGGTGCAGCCCTGCACGCCGAGCAGCACCGTCAGCACTGCGAGCACGGCGCCGACGGTCGTCAGGAGGCGACGGACAGGCATGCGGGCGCTCACTTCGAGTTCACGATCGACTGGCGGGTGACTTCCTTGGCGACCTCGCACGCGTCGGGGAAGGGCTTCTGGGCGAAGCTGATCGACCATTCGATGAAGTCGTCGTCGAACTGGATGCCGATCTCGCACAGGCTCACGCCCAGCGTCGGATCGTCGTTGAGGGCGATGAAGCCGTCGTGTCCTTCGATGTTGATGTCCTCGACGCTGGTCCTGGAGAGTTCCTCGGTCTTGCGCTCGCGGCCGATGGGGCTGCCGCGGAACCACGAGAACGAGAAGTGCGGGCCGAGCACGCCACCGCCGGCGAGCCACTGGCAGCCGACCGACGTCTTGGCCGTGTTGACCAGACCGGGCACCTGGGTGAGTTCGCCCATGGTCTGATCTGTGACCCCGCCGCATTCCGGGAAGAACGGCCCGTGCTTGACGTCGGCCGCCGGTGCGGGCCCCGAGGGAACCTCCGGGCTCGCGGGATCGTCGGAGCCCGAGCACGCCGAGACCACCGAGGTGACCGCGAGGATCCCGGCGGCCAGCCTGACCGCTGAAGCCTTCGCGTCGCGTCGGCCACGTGTCCCGTTCCGGTGGTCGCCCCGTCGTCCCATCACGCCCGCAACTGTAGCGGCAGCGCAGATCCGCAACCACCAGCAGACCGATTGACCAGCACTTTTCGGCGATTCGCGCGGGAAATGGGCGATCAGGGACCCCACCGGAGCGTATGCGACAGTTACGGGATGCTCTGGGCGCTGCTGCGGCGGTACGTGCGGCCGTACCGCGGTCTGCTCGTCATCGTGTCCGTCCTGCAGGTCATCAGCACGCTGGCGTCGCTCTACCTGCCGACGATCAACGCGGCGATCATCGACGACGGCGTGGCCCAGGGTCAGACCGGCGTCATCGTGGAGCTGGGCCTGCTGATGCTGGCCGTGACCGGCGTGCAGGTGCTGTGCGCCGTCGGGGCGGTGTTCTTCGGATCGCGCGCAGGCATGGGATTCGGCCGCGATCTGCGGTCGGCGATCTTCCACCACGTCACGGGGCTCTCGGCCGAGGAGACGTCGCGCTTCGGCACCGCCTCGCTGCTGACCCGCACCACCAACGACGTCCAGCAGATCCAGGTGCTCGTCCAGATGACTTGCACGATGTTCGTCACCGCGCCGATCATGAGCATCGGCGGCATCGCGATGGCGCTGCACCTCGACGCCGGGCTGTCGTGGTTGCTGCTCGTCAGCGTGCCGATCCTGGCGCTGTCGAACTACTGGATCGTGTCCCGTCTGCTGCCGCTGTTCCGGTCGATGCAGGGTCTGATCGACGGGATCAACCGCGTTCTGCGCGAGCAGCTCTCGGGCCTGCGGGTGGTGCGCGCCTTCGCCCGCGAGCCCATCGAGAAGGCCCGGTTCGCGGCGGCCAACCAGGCGCTCTCGGACACCGCGCTCACCGTGGGCCGGTGGCAGGCGCTGATGCTGCCGGTGACGACGCTGGTGATCAACGTCTCGAGCGTCGCGCTGATCTGGTACGGCGGCATGCGCATCGACGCCGGTCAGATGCAGGTCGGGGCGCTGATCGCCTTCCTGTCCTACTTCATGCAGATCCTGATGTCGGTGCTGCTGGTGACCTTCGTGCTCGTCATCCTGCCTCGGGCGTCGGTGTGTGCCGAGCGGATCAGCGAGGTGCTCGACACGCCCGCGGCCATCGCGAGCCCCGAGCACCCGCACGCGCCGTCGACGCGGACCGGCGAGATCGTCCTCGACGGCGTGACGTTCCGCCACCCCGGTGCGGAACAGCCCGTGGTGCAGGACGTCTCGTTCACCGCCCGGCCAGGCACCACCACCGCCGTTGTCGGATCGACGGGCGCGGGCAAGTCGACACTGCTGTCGCTGATCTGCCGGCTCTACGACGTCACCGACGGCGCGGTGCGGTTCGACGGCGTCGACGTCCGGGATTACGACACCGAGGTGCTGTGGTCCGGTATCGGGCTGGTGCCACAGCGCGGCTACCTGTTCTCCGGAACCGTCGCCGACAACCTGCGCTACGGCAAGGACGGCGCGACCGACGAGGAGATGTGGGAGGCGCTGCGCGTCGCAGCCGCCGACGACTTCGTCTCGGCGCACCCCGACGGCTTGGCGATGCCCGTCGCGCAGGGCGGCGCCAACCTGTCCGGCGGGCAGCGGCAGCGAATCGCCATCGCGCGGGCGGTCATCCGTCGGCCCTCGGTCTACCTGTTCGACGACGCGTTCTCCGCCCTCGACGTGCGCACCGACGCGCGGGTGCGCGCCGCGCTGCGCGACGTCTCGGCCGGCGCGACGGTGATCGTCGTGTCGCAACGCATCTCGACGATCGCCGAGGCCGACCAGATCGTCGTCGTCGACGACGGCATGGTCGTCGGCGTCGGGTCGCACGCCGCGCTGCTGCAGGACTGTCCGCCGTACGCGGAGTTCGCGGACTCCCAGAGCGTGACCCGGTGACCCGGCCCCTGCGGCCCATGACGGAGCCGCCTGCCGAGCGCACCCGCGACTTCAAGGGCAGCGCGACACGCCTGCTGCGGCGCCTCGTGCCGCAGCGTGGACTGACCGCGACGGTGCTGCTGCTCGGCATCGGCGGCATCGCGCTCGGCGTCGTCGGCCCGCGCATCCTCGGGCACGCCACCGACCTGCTGTTCAACGGCGTGATCGGCCGCGAGCTGCCCGCCGGGCTCAGCAAGGCCGAAGCCATCGAGGAGGCCCGGGCGCGTGGCGACACGACCTTCGCCGACCTGCTGTCCGGCATGGACGTCGTCCCCGGCCGTGGCGTCGACTTCGATGCCGTGGGCCGGACACTGCTGCTGGCACTGGCCCTGTACCTCGTTGCCGCCCTGCTGATCTGGTTGCAGGCGCGTCTGCTCAACGTCGTCGTGCAGCGCACCATGGTCGCGATGCGTGCCGACGTCGAGGACAAGGTGCATCGACTTCCGCTGTCCTACTTCGACACCCGGCAGCGCGGCGAGGTGCTGAGCCGGGTCACCAACGACGTCGACAACATCCAGTCGTCGCTGTCGATGACGATCGCCCAACTCCTGACGTCGATCCTGACCGTCTTCGCGGTGCTCGCGATGATGCTCACCATCTCACCGCTGCTGACCGGGATCACCGTGGTCGTCGTCCCGCTGTCGCTGTGGGCCACCCGCACGATCGCGCGGCGGTCGCAGAAGCTGTTCGTGGCGCAGTGGCGCAACACCGGCAGGCTCAACGCGCACATCGAGGAGACCTACAGCGGGTTCACCGTCGTCAAGACGTTCGGGCACCGGGCACACGCCGAGGACCGGTTCAGCGACCTCAACGACGACGTGTACGAGGCGAGTGTCGGGGCGCAGTTCCTGTCCGGCCTGGTGGGGCCGGTGACGACGTTCATCGGCAATATCAGCTACGTGGCCGTCGCCGTGGTCGGCGGACTGCAGGTCGCCACGGGTCAGATCACCCTCGGCGGCATCCAGGCCTTTATCCAGTACGTCCGGCAGTTCAATCAGCCGCTGACGCAGGTCGCGTCGATGTACAACACGATGCAGTCCGGGATCGCCAGCGCGGAGCGGGTGTTCGACCTGCTCGACGCCGACGAGCAGGTGCCCGATCCGCCTATCCCCGCGCGGGTTCCCGACCGGGCCGCGGGTCGCGTCGAGTTCGAGCACGTCCACTTCGGCTACCGGCCGGGCACGCCGGTGATCTCGGACCTGTCGCTGGTCGCCGAGCCGGGCAGCACCGTCGCGATCGTCGGCCCGACCGGTGCGGGCAAGACAACGCTGGTGAACCTCCTGATGCGGTTCTACGAGGTGGACTCTGGCCGCATCCTGATCGACGGCGTCGACATCACCACGATGAGCCGCCACGACGTGCGGTCCCGGATCGGCATGGTGCTGCAGGACACCTGGCTGTTCGGCGGCACCATCTACGACAACATCGCCTACGGCAGGCCCGACGCGACCGAGGACGAGGTGATCGCCGCCGCGACGGCAGCCCACGTCGACCGGTTCGTGCACACGCTGCCCGACGGCTACGCCACCCGCGTCAACGACGACGGCGGCAACGTCAGCGCGGGCGAGAAGCAGTTGATCACGATCGCGCGGGCGATCCTCGCGCGCCCGCACCTGCTGATCCTCGACGAGGCCACCAGCTCGGTGGACACCCGCACCGAGGTGCTGATTCAGCAGGCGACCGCCGAACTGCGCCGCGACCGAACGAGTTTCATCATCGCGCACCGGCTTTCGACGATCCGAGACGCCGACGTGATCCTGGTGATGGAGGCCGGTCGCATCGTCGAGAGCGGCACCCACGACGACCTGCTGGCCCGCCACGGCGAGTACTGGGCGATGACGCGGGCCTAGCCCTGGAGCCCTGGAGTCCTGGAGTCCTGGAGTCCTGGAGTCCTCGCGAGGTCTACACCACGGTCGTGCCCCGCGCGTCACCCACGACGCTGGTGTAGATCTCGCGAGCAATGGGAGCCGCGAAACAAGCGGTGCGCTCATTCGCGTTCACCGGTGCGGCGCGGATTCGCTGCGGCAGGATGCCACCATGACCACCCGGCCGACCATCGCGACGGCATCCGACGCCCGCACGGTGCACACCTTCTGCCGGTACTGCCTGGCAGCGTGCGGCATCGACGTGACCGTCGAAGGCAATCGCGTCACCAAGATAGCGCCGGACAAGCTCAACGCCCACAGTTGGCACGACTTCTGCGCGAAGGGCCGCACCGCGAACCAGCTCGTCGAACACCCGCGGCGCATCGTGAACCCGATGCGCCGGGTCGGGGACTCATACGTCGAGACGAGGTGGGACGAGGCGCTGACCGACATCGCGACACGGATGAACGCGTTGATCGACGCCGACGGCCCCGACGCGATCGGCGTCTACTACGGCAACCCGGCCGGCTTCTCGTCGTCGAACATCATCTTCATGAACGGCTGGCTCGACGCCATCGGAACGAAGAGCCGGTACTTCGTGGGGTCGGTGGACCAGAACGCCATGCACGTGGTGTCGGAGGCCATGTACGGCTCCCAGTTGATGTCGCCCGTTTCCGACATCGACGCGTGTGACTACTTCCTGCTGGTCGGCACCAACCCCGCCGTCAGCGCCTGGAACTGGCTGGAGACCGTGCCCGGCGGCTGGCGCCGCGCGCTCGACCGGCAGAAGACCGGCGCGACCATCGTCGTCGTCGACCCGGTGGCCACCGAGTCGGCGCAGAAGGCCGACGTCCACCTCGCCGTCAAGCCGGGCCAGGACTGGGCGCTGCTGCTGGCGATGGTGAAGGTGATCCTCGACGAGGGACTGGAGCACCGCGAGGACTGCGCCGATCTCGCCACCGGCGTACCCGAGCTGCGGACGCTGGTCGCCGAGGCCGATCTCGACGACCTCGCCGCCCGGTGCGAGATCCCCCGCGACCACATCGAGTCCGTGGCGCGGGGTTTCGCGACCGCGCCCGGAGCGATGGTCGTGACCCGCACCGGGGTCTCGCTGCACGAGGCGGGGACGATCGCCGAGTGGCTTGGCCACGTGCTGAACGTCGTCACCGGGCGGATGGACCGGCCCGGCGGTCGACGGTTCGAGCGGGGCTACGTCGACGCGCTGCGGATGTTCGAGCTGGCGAAGGTGAAGCCGCACTACAGCCGACTGCGCGGCCGCGAGATGATCGCGGGCGCACATGCGCTCGCCGAACTGCCCGACGAGATCACCACGCCGGGCCGCGGGCAGATCAAGGCGCTGGTGATCAATAGCGGCAACCCGGTCGTATCGGGTCCCGACGGTGCGAAACTCGACGCCGCGCTCGAGTCGCTGGACCTGTTGGTGGCCGTCGACTTCGTCCAGCGCGAGAGCCACCGCCACGCGCACTGGCTGCTGCCCGCCGTGCACTGGCTGGAACGCAACGACCTGCCCGCGTTCACCAGCAGCATGCACGACGAACCGTTCGTCCAGTACGGCGCCAAGGCCGTCGAACCGCCGCCAGGCGCCCGCGAGGAGTGGCGAATCTGGGTGGACCTCGCACTCGCGATGCGGCGGCCGCTGTTCGGGGCCAAGGGCGTCAACGGGTTCGTCGCGGCCACCCGGCGCGTGGCGGCACTCACGCGTCGGCCCGGGCTGGAGTTCACCCCGCACTGGATCGACCGGCTGCTGATCGCCACGTCGCGAAAGATCAACGGCCGCAAGCTGAAATGGCGCGACGTGGTCGGCAACCCGCACGGACTGGTCCTCGGGCCGCGCGAGTTCGGGCACTTCCGCGAGGCGCTGCGCACCGACGACAAGCGGGTGCACGCCGCGCCGCCCGAGTTCGTCGCGAGGGCACGGGAACTGCTCGAACATCCGGCACCGGCGGCGCCGGCGGGCTACCCGCTGCAGCTCGGCAACCGCCGCAACCGGCACTCGATGAACTCCTGGCTCAATGAATTGCCGGGCCTACACCCGGCAGGCAAGGGCAACGAGGTGCTGATGCATCCCGACGACGCCGCGACGCTCGATGTCTCGGACGGCGAACGGGTTCGGGTGTCCTCGCCCGTGGGGTCGATCGAACTCGACACCCGTCTTTCGCCGCGACTGCGGCGGGGCTTGGTGGTGGTCGACCACGGGTGGGGGTCGCGGATCTTCGACCCCCGCGGCGGCGCGGCAGCGCAGTCCTTCGGAGTCAACCGCAACCTGCTGGTCGACGCCGAAGGCATGGATCCGCTGTCGCAGACGTCGACACTCAGCGCGACGTACGTTCGGGTCGAGCGCGTTTAGGGACTCAGCCCTAGAGCGTCGGGCCCTCTGCGCGCAGGTCGTCGACCGTTGACATCGCCTCGCGCAGCTGACCCAGCCATTCGTCGGCGTGCTGGCCGACCAGGCGTACCGACCACACCAGGGCATCCGAGCGCGACCTGGCGACACCCGCGTCGACCAGCGTGTCGAGTACCTGGCGTTCGGGCTGCCGTAGCCGTGTCATCACCGGTACGGCGATGTTGGTGAACAGGATTCGCTCGGGTTCGTCGCCTGCGCCCACTTCGACGCCCCACGCCACCTTGCGTCCGTAGCGGGCCTCGGCCTCGTCGGCGATGCGCATCCGCTCCGACCGGGTCTCCTCGCGGAAGCGGGCGGCGCGGCCCGATGCCCTGGCCTCGCTCTCCTCCCCCTCGACTTCGGGAAGGCGGCCGACGACCGTGATCTCCTCGCGGTCGACGGTCACGGTGGGATCGCCGGTGAACCAGCCCTCGGGCAGGCGTCCTGCGATCCAGTCGGGCGCGGACGCCGCGTCGGGCTGCTGTGCTTGTTGCCAGCCGCCGGAGCGGCCGCGATGATCGTGCTTTCTCATGCTTACATGATTACACCGTTACAGCCGTAAGAGAGCGTCCTTCACCCATCGGCGTAACGCGACCTCGTCAGCGGCGCTTGAGGCCCGCGTAGAGCGCCGCGCCGCCGCCGAGCAGCAGCACGACCAGCAGCAGCGCCGCCCAGCCGGGACCGGCGAGCACCCAGATCAGCCCGGTCACGACCAGCGCCGGTGTCGCCAGGAACAACACCATCCCGGGATGCTGCTTGACGACCGCGAGAGCACCCTTGGCGCGGGTCGGATCGATTTCATTCGACATGCCAGCAGCATGCCAGTCGACGTGGTGCTACCGGGCGCGAAGAACTCCAGGAGCGACACCGTCGCGACGGGTTGCCCTAATGTTCTAGATCAGTGCCGCAGCGGCACGTTCGATCCACCGCAATCAATCTTCGAGGAGTGACCGGTGACTGGACCCGGAGCAGGCAGTTGGCAACCCGACCCCGAGGGTCGATTCGATTACCGCTGGTGGGATGGCCGGAATTGGACCGACCAGGTGTCACACCAGGGCCGTAGCGGCACCGCGCCACTGGGCGGCGGTGCGCCCGCGGGACAGCAGGGTGCCGAACAGCACGCCGGACAGCCCGCCGCTCACCAGGGTGGGCAGCACGAGCGCCAAGAGCCGCAGGCGACGGCCCAGGCGATGCCGCAGGGAGATGGCTTCGCAGGCATCACCGGCGACCTGGTCGACGGCCGTTTCAGCGAGAAGGAAGCCAAGGCGATCGCCAACCAGAACACCAAGCTGCTGCGCGTGCGGCTCGGTGAGCCGTTCATGGCGCGGCAGGGCTCGATGGTCGCCTATCAGGGCAACGTCGACTTCGCGTTCGAGGGCGGCGGCGCCGGGAAGTTCCTCAAGAAGGCGCTGACCGGTGAAGGGCTGCCGCTCATGCGCTGCCAGGGCCAGGGCGACGTCTTCCTCGCCGAGCGCGCCTACGACGTGCACCTGCTGAACCTGAACAACTCCGGGCTGTCGGTCAGTGGCAAGAACGTCCTGGCGTTCTCCTCGAGCCTGGACTGGAACATCGAGCGGGTGAAGGGAGGCAGCATCGCCACCGGCGGCCTGTTCAACACGACGCTGCGCGGCACCGGATGGGTGGCGATCACGACCGACGGACCCCCGGTGGTGCTCGACGCCGCCGAGGCTCCGACGTTCGCCGACACCAATGCCGTCGTCGCATGGTCGGCCAACCTGCAGACACAACTCAAGACGACCTTCAAGGCCGGCGCCCTGATCGGCCGCGGTTCCGGTGAGGCGCTTCAGGTTTCGTTCCACGGCCAGGGCTTCGTGATCGTTCAGCCGTCCGAGGGCATCCAGATCCCGGTGCAGTAGTCCATGGCGGACGGAGTCTGGAGTTCCGAGGTCCGCGCCGGCTCCTACGGCGGGCACGACGGCATCGTGTACGCGAGCGGCCCGTCGACGTTCGACGACCTCCTCGCAGGCACCGAGGTGTGGACCGACCGCACCTTCCTGGTGCACGGCGAGCACCGGGTGTCGTTCGCGGAGTTCCGCGATGCCGTATGGGCCTGCCGATCGATCCTGTCGTCGCGCGGTGTCGGTGTCGGTGACCGCGTCATGGTGTTCGGCTACAACTCCCCCGAGTGGGTCGTCGCGCTGTGGGCCACCTGGCTGGCCGGGGCGGTGCCCGTGCTGGCCAACCGGTGGTGGAGCCCCGCCGAGATCGAGCATGCCGTCACGCTTCTGGCGCCCGTGCACGTCCTGACCGACACTTCTCTCGACGTCGCCGTACCGACGAGCCCGCTGTCGGACCTGGCGGCCGCCTTCGACGAACCCGCGGTCGACCCCGCATCCGTACCCGACACCGACCCTGACGCCACCGCGCTGGTGCTGTTCACGTCGGGCAGTTCGGGGATGCCGAAGGCGGTCGAACTGTCGCGACGCGCGGTGATCGCCAACCAGCACAACATCCTCGCTCGCAACCGGCGCTTCCCCCACCTGCTCGACGGTGACTCCCCACAGGCCGTCAGCCTCGCTACGACGCCCATGTTCCACGTCGGTGGCCTGTCGAGCCTGCTGACCCACACGCTCACCGGCGGCCGAATCGTTATGACGCAGGGGCGCTTCGACGCGGGCCAGATCCTCGGGCTCATCGAACGCGAGCGCATCCAGATCTGGGGTGCGGTACCCACCATGGCCGTTCGGCTGCTCGCGCATCCCGAGTTCGACTCCTTCGACCTGAGCAGCCTGAAGTCGTGGCCGCTCGGCGGCGCACCCGTGTCGACCGACCTGCTCGACCGTATCCGGGAGAGGCTGCCGAATCTGCGGTCGCGCGGGCTCAGCAACACGTGGGGCATGACCGAGGCGGGCGGCTTCCTGACCGCGGCCGACGCCCGCGACCTGGCCGTGCACCCGGGTACCGTCGGGCGACCCTATGGCGTCGTCGAATTGCGCATTGCCGGTCCGGACGCCAAGGGCGTCGGCGAGGTGCTCGCGCGATCACCCACCGTGATGAACGGCTACGCGGGCCTGAGGGACGACGACACGGTCGACGCCGAAGGATGGCTGCACACCGGCGATCTCGGCCACCTCACCGATGACGGCTACCTGTTCATCGACGGCCGCGCGAAGGACGTCGTCATCCGTGGCGGCGAGAACATCGCATGCCCGCACGTCGAGGCCGCCATCGCCAGCCATCCCGCGGTCGTCGAGGTCGCTGCCCTCGGCGTGCCGCATCCGGACCTGGGCGAGGAATTGGTGGCCGTCGTCGTGCACCGGCCCGACACGGGTGCGCCCACGCCCGATGCCCTGGCGGCGCACGTGACGGGCACCCTGTCCTACTTCGCGATACCGACGCGGTGGGAGGTCCGCACCGAACCGTTGCCCACGTTGGCCGGCGAAAAGGTCGACAAGAAGAGGTTGGTCCGCGAGTTCGGATCCTGAGGGCGTCACGGGATGAGCAGCAGCGCGGCGGTCACCAGCATGACGGCGGCTGTGAGGCCGTGGACGCCCCAGGCGGTCGACCTCGAGCCACCGCTGCGGAGCACGATGGCCGTGTCGGCGAGCGGAATGGTGGTGGCGGCCAACACTACCCAGCCAAGCAGGTGCGTTGCGCCTGCGACCATCAGGATGAACACGAACAGTCCAGATGCGATGTCGCGCACGCCCTTGACGCTCGCATAGGCGCGCGCCGACGGCTCGGCGAGATCCAGTCGCACGCCGTAACCGGCAGCGGCGGTGTCGGGCGCCACGACGAATCGTGCGCCGATGAAGACGATGGCCGCGCCGATGAGTCCGGCGAGTACGTAGGCGATGGTGGTGACGGTCATGTCGGTGGCTCCAGGGTCGTCAGTGGATGGGCGAGAAGTACGTGGCCCCTGTGCGTTAGACGATCAGCGCCGCGCACAGCGCCGCCACTGCGAGACCCTGCAGCGCGGCACGCAGGCCGATGATCCGATCCCAGTCCCGCTGCAGCGCGCGGCCGTTCGGCAGCGCATCCCCGCTCTCCGCGGCTGCCGTCAGTCGACGGTTGATGGGTGCGCTCACCGTGGCGTAGAGCGCAATCCACACCACGAGCAGGACCAGCGCGGTGGCTGCAGCGATCGCCTGAGCCCAGTGCGCGGACACGACGGCCGCCCCCACGGCCGCTGCGGTGGCGAGGATCCCGAGAACACCCGGTGCGGGCATGCGCCGATCGCCATACCGATGCACGCGTCCCATCACCGCGACCAGAGCGCGGTCGTCGACCGCCGCGAGTGCCGGCCGCAGCACGATCGCGCAGAACACGTCGGTCCCGTAGGCCACTGCGGTGGCCAGCACCGCGATCAGCACGGCGGCGCGAACGATGATCTCCCGGTCCATGTCGGACTCCTTCGGTCGTGGTGTTAGCAACGCTAACCGCGGGCGTCCGCGACGTCAATAGCACCGCTAGCACTTCTAGCGGTGCTACCGTGTGGCATGCCCATCAACGACCGCCGCGAGCGGGAACGAGCCGCCCGCAGGCGGTTGATCGTCACGACGGCCCGCACGTTGGCGGAGGCCGAGGGGTGGGACGCCGTCACCACGCGGCGGCTGTCGACCGAGATCGAATACAGCCAGCCCGTCCTCTACAAGCACTTCAGCGGCATGGATCGCGTCGCCGAGGCCGTTGCCATCGACGGCTTCGCCGAACTCGCGGACGCGCTGCGGGCCGCCCGTACCGGCGCGGGCGCACCGGGCGACGTCCCCCTCGCACTCGCTCGGGCATACCTCGACTTTGCTCGCGACAACCCGGCCGTCTACGACGCGATGTTCACCAGGGCCACCGCCCTGCGCTTCGCCGCCGAGGACACGCCGCCGCCGCTGATCGAGGCGTTCGCCGAACTGCGTCAGGGCGTGACCGCGGGCGCCGACGAGGGCGACGCGGATGCTCGCTCGGAGGTGTTCTGGGCCGGGCTGCACGGCCTGGTCACCCTCACGCGCGCCGGGCGATTACGCCCGGGCCACGAGGCGGAACGCCTGCGACTGCTCGTCGACGGGCTCACCAGGTAGGGCTGTACCCATACCCCCTATGGGTATACACTCGGGTCATGAGCATGGTTCTTGAAGTGAGCGGCATGACGTGCGGCCACTGCGTCTCGGCGATCACGTCGGCGGTATCGGCGCTGCCCGGCGTCACGGGAGTCGACGTCGACCTCGAGGCGGGATCGGTGCGGGTCGAGGGTACGCCCGACCCGGATGCCGTCACCGTGGCGATCGAGGACGCCGGATACGACGTAGCAGCATGAGCACGTCCAGCGTCACGCTCGACGTCGGCGGGATGACCTGCTCGTCGTGTGCTGCTCGAATCGAGAAGCGGCTGAACAAGATCGACGGCGTGCAGGCCAGCGTCAACTTCGCCACCGAACAGGCTGCGGTTCGGTTCCCCGACACCGTGACACCCGACGACCTGGTCGCCGCGGTGCAAGCCACGGGCTACACCGCAACGCTGCCGACCACCGAGGACGCCGAGCCCAATACCGACGAGTCGTACCTGCCCCGCCTGGTGGTGTCGGCGGTACTGAGCGTTCCCGTACTACTGCTGTCGATGGTGCCTGCGCTGCAGTTCGCGAACTGGGCCTGGGTCGCTTTCGCGCTCACCACGCCGGTCGTGGCTTGGGGTGCGCTTCCGTTCCACCGCGCGACCTGGACGAATCTGCGCCACGGCGCCGCCACCATGGACACCCTGATCTCGGTCGGCGTGCTGGCCGCCTACCTGTGGTCGACGTGGGAGCTGGTCACCTCCGGGGCCCACCATCCGCACCTCTACCTCGAGGTCGCCGCAGTCGTCACGACGCTGGTGCTGACGGGCCGATTCTTCGAGTCCCGCGCCAAGCGGCAGTCCGGTGCGGCACTGCGGGCGCTGCTCGACATGGGCGCCAAGGACGTCGCAGTCGTCTCCGACGGCGGCGAGACCCGGGTGCCCATATCGGCCCTCGCGGTCGGTGACGAGTTCCTGGTGCGCCCCGGCGAGAAGATCGCGACCGACGGCGTCGTGGTCAGTGGCACGTCCGCGGTGGACGCCGCGCTGCTCACCGGCGAATCCGTGCCGGTCGAGGTCGAACCGGGCGACGACGTCGTCGGCGCCACCGTGAACGTCGCGGGCCTGCTGCGGGTGCGCGCCACCCGCGTCGGCACCGACACCGCGCTGGCCCAGATGGCCCGCCTCGTCGCCGATGCGCAGAGCGGCAAGGCCGACGTCCAGCGGCTGGCCGACCGGGTGTCGGCGGTGTTCGTGCCCGTGGTGATCGGGCTCTCGGCGCTGACGCTCGTCGGATGGCTGCTGGCGGGTGGTTCGGCGAGCGCGGCCTTCACCGCCGCCGTCGCGGTCCTCATCATCGCGTGCCCGTGCGCGCTGGGCCTGGCGACGCCGACGGCCCTGCTCGTCGGCACCGGCCGCGGCGCCCAGCTCGGCATCCTGATCAAGGGCCCGCAGGTGCTGGAGTCGACCCGTCGGATCGACACCGTGGTCCTCGACAAGACCGGCACGATCACCACGGGCCGCATGACGGTCGTCGCGGCGCACCCCGCCGACCCCGAGCTGCTGGAACTGGGTGGAGCGCTGGAGAGCGCGTCGGAGCACCCGATCGCGCGCGCCATCGCCGCACATGCCGCCGACGCAGTCGGACCGCTGTCCGAGGTCACCGACTTCGTCAACCACGGTGGGTTGGGCGTCACGGGCATCGTGTCGGGCAGGCGCCTGGTCGCCGGCCGGTTGTCCTGGCTGCGCGACGCGCACGAGCTGACCGCACCCGAGGACCTGCTGAAGGCAGCCGAGGACGCCGAGCAACGCGGCCAGACACCGGTGTGGCTGGCCGTCGACGACGCCATCAGCGCCGTCTTCGTCGTCGCCGATGCCGTGAAGGAGTCTGCGGCGCAGGCCATCTCGAGCCTGCGTGACCTCGGCCTGACCCCGATCCTGCTGACCGGCGACAACGAGCGCGCCGCACGCACGGTTGCCGCCACGGTCGGCATCGAAGACGTCATCGCCGAGGTGCTGCCCTCCGACAAGGTCGACCACGTCAAGAAGCTGCAGGCCGACGGCAAGGTGGTCGCGATGGTCGGCGACGGCGTCAACGATGCCGCGGCGTTGGCCCAGGCCGACCTCGGGCTCGCGATGGGCACGGGGACCGACGTGGCGATCGAGGCATCTGATCTGACCCTGGTCACCGGCGACCTGCGCGCGGTCCCCGACGCGATCCGTCTGTCACGGGCCACCCGGCGGACGATCAAGGGCAACCTGTTCTGGGCGTTCGCCTACAACGTGGCGGCCATCCCGCTGGCGGCGTTCGGTTTGCTGAACCCGATGATCGCCAGCGCCGCAATGGCATTCAGCTCGGTCTTCGTCGTCACCAACAGCCTGCGGCTGCGCCGGTTCACGCCAGGGCGGTAGCCGACGTCACCACTCCTTGAGAATGCGCTGCTTGTTGGCGCGCGCTGCGCCCTCGCGGCGAATCCTCTTCAGTTCCGGGTGGAATGCGTTGCCCTCGTTGCCCCGGATGTTGAAGGGCACGTCCAGCGTTCGCATCAACTCGGCTTCAAGCTTCCACGGCTCTGCGTGAACCACCCACGACACGAGCGCGTTCTCGTCCATCCATGAGCTGAGGACCGATTCACCACCCGCGAACGTCATGCGTTCGCCGGATCCAATGCGCCGCAGTTCGATGCCGAGGTCTTCGGCGAGGAGCAGACCAAGTGTCTTGCGCAACGTGGACCCCTCGGCGTTGGCGTTGCCGCCACCGAAGTGATACCTGATGCGCTTGCGGAGATCCTGCTTGCTCCGCGGCTTGCCGTTGGCCGGAGGTGGTCCCTGGCTGATCCCGACGTAGAGCAGGGTCAGGCCGTCGCGTTGCTGACAGCCGGACGTGTCGATCGAACCCGGTACCTCGCGAAACCACCAGCCGTACGCACCTGGCGCCTCGGGCACCGGGCACGGGTCGGCGAACACCTCGGCGCGTGTAACCGGCCGCGCGGCAAGGAAGTCCGCGACAGTGGCGGTCTGCGGCCGATTACTCATTTCCTGCTCCCATCGTTCGATCACCCACCTTAGGCCCCCGCATCGCGTGCGAACGTTGAGTGAGCGTCCAGAGTCATGCCCACTCGCACTTTCGCGCCCTCGGCGCCATCTCAATCCGAAGAGTGCGCGGCCCGCCTGGCGCGGAACAGCTTCACGTCGTCCTTGATGTGCTTGAGCTTCCGCGCGCCGGCGAAGGACCAGTCGAAGCGCGGGTCGTCGCCGATCGCCTCGCGCGTCGCCTCGGCGACCAGGATCGCGCCCGGCCGCGCGGCAGTCGTCACGCGCGCCGCGAGGTTGACCGATCCGCCGAACCAATCCCCCGCGCGGCTGACGGCCAGCCCCGTCGCGAGGCCCGTGCGCAGGCGCGGGAAGTCCTCGATGGCTTCAGTGGCCTCGACCAGCGAGAGCATCGCGTCGAGCATTGCCGCCGGGTCCGTGCTCACCAGCATCACCTCGTCGCCGATGCTCTTGACGTACCGGACCGGCGGCTCGGCCACCTCGCGGGCCACGTCGGTCAACCTGTGCGCGAGCTGCTCGAGATCCTCCGGCGGCACCACCTCGCCCAGCCGGGTGAAGCCGACGAGGTCGGCGAACGCGATCGTCACCTCGCGCGCGCCGGGCAGCGGAATGCCCTCCGCGCGCTCACCTGCGCTGACCGCTTCTGTCTCCATCAGATGCAGCAGCTGCAGGCGCAGCATGTCCGCGATCATCGGGCCGAGCAGCGGCGCCACCTTCAACAGCAGCGACTCGGTGCGCTCGGCGACGTCCAGTTCGGTGGCCCCCGGTTCGCTGACCGCCTGCAACGCCGCGAAGCGCATGACGTCGGCCGCGCGGGACAGACCCTCGGTGAGCACCTGGACGACGAGCACGATCTGGTCGGCCGTGAACCCCAGCTCGATGAACTGCTGCGCGTAGCTCAGCGCCTCGCCGTCGATGCGCATCTGCACCTCGGCGTCGGGATCGTCGACCCGCGGCAGCCCGCTCGCCCGTTGCAGGCGCTGCAGTAGCTCGAGGTCCATCCCGGTCCGCTCACTGATCTCGCGAGAGGACACCAGGTGGCCGTCGTCGCCGAGGATGCGGCGCGAGGCGAGCAGCATGGGTTGGTAGGCGTCGCGGATCTGTTCGACGGTCACGCCCTTGCGCAGCAGCCAGGGAATGAGTTCGGCACGCTCCGCGCGGGCGGTGCCCTCGAGGCCGTCGAGGAGGCCGGACGCCTCGACGTCGAAGGACTCGATGTCGAAGTCGGCCGTCACGGGGTCAACGTATACCGCGGACCGCGCGAATGGCCGGTGCGGTCGACGCGGGCAGCACCGTCGCCATGTCGTCGGGGTAGACGAGGTCGACGACCGCGGACTCGGGGAAGCGGTAGGGCTTGCCGAGCACCAGCCCAACGTATTGCCTGCGCAGTCGCGACATCTCGGCGCGCACGGTCACGACCCGCGATCGGTCGCCGTAGAGGTCGTCGGCCAGCTCGGGCGCCGAACGGCCCTGCCGGTGAGTGGCCAGCACGTGCAGGATCTCGGCGTGTCGCGGCGAGATGTCCCGCCGCCACGTGCCGAATTGGCCGACCACGTCGAGTACCGGTGCGGCGCCGTCGCGCAAATCGAGCGTCACCCGCGAGGGAACGGCAGCCTCGTCGCCTTCGGATTCGGCGAGGCGGACCAGCCAGCCACCGGGCAGCGACTCGAGATCGCACGCGCCCAGCGACGGTATCCAGGCACGTCCGGGAGTGACACTGCGCGGCAACGGGATCCGGTTGTGCGGGGGCAGCGAGTCGACGGCGGCGACCCAGCCGTCGGTGTCGACCGCCAACGCCGGTCGCCCGACGCGGGCCAGGATCGGGGCGGCGACGGTGCGCAACCGGTTCAACGTCCGGTCGTGCACCTCGCGCAACTGCGACTCGGCGAGGCGAGCGACGAGGTCGACGAGCGCCACCGTCGTCGGGTGCACCGTCGCCGCGGGACCCGAGACGTCGACGATGCCGACAACCTGACCGGTGCGGGGATCCTTGATCGGAGCGCCTGCACAGGTCCACGCGTGATGGCTGCGCAGGAAGTGCTCGGCGGAGAACACCTGCACCGCCCGGTGCGAGGCAAGCGCGGTACCGATGGCGTTGGTGCCGACGGCGCTCTCACTCCACTGGGCGCCCTCGACGAAGCCCAGCCGGTCGGCGTTGGTCAGCACCCGCGGCGAGCCGTAACGCCACAGCACCCGGCCACGGGCATCGGCGACGACGAGGATGTTGTCGCCGCCGTCGATCACCGAGTCGAGTCCGCGGGAGACGTCGTCGAGCACCGCGAACAGCCCAGAGGCGTGGCGCAGCGCGTCGAGGCCACTGCTGTCGACGTCCGGCGGGTGATGGTGGTCGGGGTCGATTCCCTTGTTCAGCAACCGGTTCCAGGAATCGGCGATCACCCCGCGCGGACGGGCGGGCGACCGGTGACCCGCCATCGTGGCGTCGTAGACCTCCGACAGCAGCATGGCGTAGCTGCGCGGGTCGTCACCTGCCGCGACAGCGGGTTCTGGTACCGCCGAGGACGTGGCCATCACGTTCGATTGTGCTCCTCGTCACAGTTCGGCCCAAACGCGGGTGTCACGAAGTCACCGATAGACCATGCCTCCGTCGATCAGTCCGGCCTGGCCTGTCATGTAGTCCGCGCCGGGGCCGGCGAGATAGGACACGAAACCAGCTACGTCCTCGGGTGTCTCCGGTCGGCCGAGCGCGATGGTAGCGGCGAACTTCTCGAACGTCTCCCCCTCCGCGGCGCCGGTCAACTCGGCGAACCGCTTGTCGATCTCCACCCACATCTCGGTGCCCACCACACCCGGGCAGTAAGCGTTGACGGTGATCCCCTCGCCGGCGTGTTCCTTGGCCGCGGCCTGGGTGAGCGCGCGCACGGCGAACTTCGTCGCACTGTAGGGACCGAGCATCGCGAAGCCCTCGTGGCCGGCGATCGACGACGCGTTGATGATCTTGCCGGTGATCTCACCCGGGGTGGAACCGAGTTCCCTGAACTTGGCGACCGCGGCCTGAATCCCCCACAGCACCCCGTCGACGTTGATTGCCCACAGCCGCGCCAGGTCCTCAGGCGTCACCTCCATGATGGGTCCGACGAGGGCGATGCCTGCGTTGTTCACCATCACGTCGAATCCGCCGAGTGCGGACGCGGCGTGGTCGACGGCAGCGAACACCTGCGCACGATCGGACACGTCGGCGACGAATGACGTCGTCTTCGAACCGATCTCGGCGATCTCCTCGGCGACGGCGGCGATCGCGTCCCCCGAGACGTCGACCAGTGCGACGTCGGCACCGTTGCGGGCGAGGTCGAGCGCAATGCCGCGCCCTATACCGCGACCGGCGCCGGTAACCAAGGCGACCGTGTCGAGCAGTGGTGGCGTGATGGATCTGGTCATGTCGAACCTCTCGCTGAATCTTCCTTGGCAGTGCGGTTATTCACGCCCCCGGGTCGACGAGCACCTTCATCTTCGTGCCTGCGTGCAGGGCCTCGAACCCCTCCTCGATGACGTCGTCGATGGCGATCGACGTCACCCACCCCGTCGTGTCGTACACGCCGCGCGACATCAGGTCGATGACTGCGGCGAAGTCGGGTGCGGTGTAGCAGAGCGACCCCTGGATGCGGGATTCGTTCATGACCAGATTGAGCAGCGGCGTGGTGAGCGGCTTCTCGTAGATCGCGACGCTGACCATCGCCCGGCGGGCGCCTACGCACGCCAGCGCCGTCCCGACCGCGGGCGCGACGCCAGCCGCGTCGTACACGGCGTCGGCGCCCCGACCGTCGGTGTGGTCGGCGATGAAGGACGGCACGTCCAGGCCGGTCGGATCGAGCGTCCGCGCGCCGAGCGCCTCGATCGCCGCGCGCCGCGTCGCCGACGGCTCGACCACGAACACGTCCTCGACGCCCTTGCCGCGCAACGCAAACCACAGCCCTATCCCGATCGGGCCTGCCCCGAACACCATCGAGGTGCCGTCGGCGTTCGGCTCGCCGAGCGTCGCCGCGTGATACGCGACCGACATCGGCTCGACCAGCGCGCCCAGTTCGAGCGACACGTTGTCCGGCAGGCGGTGCAGCATGTCGGTCGGGACGACGGTGTACTCGGCCATGCCGCCGTCGGACATCAGGCCGTGGAAACCGATCTGGGCGCAGATGTTGTAGTTGCCCGCCCGGCAGGCGGGACAGTGCCCGCAGCGGTACAGCGGCATGATCGCCACCCGGTCGCCCTCGGCCCATTCGGTGACGCCCGACCCGACCGCGGTGATCGTCCCGGAGAACTCGTGGCCCATCGTCAGCGGCATCTGCTGCCCGGTGAGCGGGTGCGGCTCGGTGGGCACGAAGATCGGGCCCGCGTAGTACTCGTGCAGATCGGTGCCGCAGATCCCGTTGAACCCGACGCGGACCTTGACGGTGCCCGCCGTGGGTTCGGGTTCTGGCACGTCCTCGACCTCGAGCTTGTTCGGTCCGTAGTACACAGCTGCTCTCATGCAGTCGTTTCTATGTGACCTGGCGCACAGACGTAAGAGTTGCAGGGGGTTGCAGCCCTTGTGGAGGTCGGCGCTGACGGTGTGTCCTGGCTCACATGACATCAACGCTCGAGACCACCACCGACCTCACGCCGCAGGAGCGCGTCGACTCCTGGCTGCGCGACTTCGAACTGGCCCTGGCGTCACGCGACGTCGAACGTGCCGCGGCCAAGTTCGCGCTCGACTCATACTGGCGCGACCTGGTGTCCTTCACCTGGAACCTCAAGACCGTCGAGGGCCGCGACGCGATCGCCGACCTGCTCGCCGAGCGCGCGGCGACCACCGATGCGACGAACTTCCGAACCCGCGAACCCGCCACCGACGACGGCGACGGCGTCACGTCGGCATTCATCGAGTTCGACACCGCCGTCGGCCGCGGCACCGGACACCTTCGGCTCAAGGGCGACGAGGCGTGGACCTTCCTGACCGCGCTTCAGGAACTCAAGGGCCACGAGGAACGCAAGGGCGCGTCCCGCGTACTCGGCGCGGTGCACGGCAGCGACGAAGACACCCGTTCGTGGGCGCAGAAGCGCGAGGACGAACTCGCCGCGCTGGGCTACGCCGAGCAGCCCTACGTCGTCGTCGTGGGCGGCGGTCAGGGTGGCATCGCGCTTGGGGCGCGACTGCGGCAACTCGGCGTGCCCGCGATCGTGCTCGACCGCCACGAGCGGCCCGGCGACCAGTGGCGCAATCGCTACAAGTCGCTGTGCCTGCACGATCCGGTCTGGTACGACCACCTGCCGTACCTGCCGTTCCCGCAGAACTGGCCGGTGTTCGCGCCCAAGGACAAGATCGGCGACTGGCTCGAGTTCTACACCCGCGTCATGGAGGTGCCGTACTGGTCGAAGACGTCGTGCCTGTCGGCGTACTATGACGAGGCCGAGAAGCGCTGGACCGTCGAGGTCGACCGCGACGGCGAACGCGTGACCCTGCGACCGCAGCACCTCGTGCTGGCCACCGGCATGTCGGGCAAGCCCAACGTCCCCACGCTTCCCGGCCAGGACGTCTTCCGCGGCGACCAGCACCACTCCAGCGCCCATCCCGGGCCGGACGGCTACGTCGGCAAGCGCGCCGTGGTCATCGGCTCCAACAACTCGGCGCACGACATCTGCAAGGCATTGGTGGAGAACGGGATCGACACCACGATGGTGCAACGGTCCTCGACGCACATCGTGAAGTCCGACTCGCTGATGGAACTGGGCCTCGGCGACCTCTACTCCGAACGCGCCGTCGAGTCGGGCATGACCACTGAGAAGGCCGATCTGACGTTCGCGTCGCTGCCGTACCGGATCATGCACGAGTTCCAGACCCCGATCTACGACGCGATTCGGGAGCGGGACAAGGACTTCTACGACCGGCTGACCGCCGCCGGCTTCGACCTCGACTGGGGCGACGACGGCTCGGGCCTGTTCATGAAGTACCTTCGCCGAGGGTCGGGCTACTACATCGACGTCGGCGCCTCCGACCTGATCGCTGACGGCACCATCAAGCTCGCCCACGGCCAGGTCGACCACCTGACCGAGGATGCCGTGGTGCTAGCCGACGGCACGGTGCTGCCCGCAGACGTCGTCGTCTACGCCACCGGCTACGGCTCGATGAACGGCTGGGCTGCCGACCTCATCGGTCAGGACGTCGCCGACAAGGTCGGCAAGGTCTGGGGACTGGGGTCGGGCACCACGAAGGATCCCGGCCCCTGGGAGGGCGAGCAGCGCAACATGTGGAAGCCGACCCAGCAGGAGAACCTGTGGTTCCACGGCGGCAACCTGCACCAGTCCCGGCACTACTCGCTGTACCTGGCGCTGCAGCTCAAGGCCCGCCACGAAGGCATCCCCACACCCGTCTACGGGTTGCAGGAGGTGCATCACCTCAGCTGACTGCGTGATTTCGGCGCGCTCGTCCGCGGTCAGCGCGGGTGAGCGCGCCGAAATCCCGGGTTCAGAGGCGGTCGTCGTCTGAGCCACCGAAGAGTGCCATGCCCGACATCCTGGCTCATCTACCCTCCTGACATGACGGACTCCCCGGAGCCGATGCGCATAGGGCTGCCGCCCATCGTCGGGCCACGTGCCCGCGTGCTGGTGCTCGGCTCGTTCCCCAGCGAGCAGTCGTTGGCGACGGGGCGCTACTACGCCAACCCGCGCAACCAGTTCTGGCGGTTGCTGGGCGCGGTGCTCGGCTTCGACGCCGACGCGCCGTACGAGGCCAGGATCACGGCCGCCACCGAGCACGGCGTCGCGCTGTGGGACGTGTTGCACAGCTGTCGCCGGGCAGGCAGCCTCGACGCCCGCATCGATCGAAAGACGGCCGTCGTCAACGACATTGAGGCGCTGCTGGGCGACCACCCGGGCATCGGCCGGGTCGTCGTCAACGGGTCGGCCGCGCTGGAGTTGTTCGAGCGTCACGTGCGGGTGGGCGTGCCCGCCGTGCGCGTCCCGTCGAGCAGCCCGGCGGCGACAATGGCGTTCGACGCCAAGCTCGAGCAGTGGCGGGCGCTGGTCTGACAACACCTTGGTAGTGCCGAGGGGTTCCGTCGATGGCTTTCGGCGAGTAGAACGGATTCATGACCAGCTTCGTCAAGAAAATGCTGGGCATCGGCCTGGCGCTAGTCGTCACGGCCGGACTCGTCGGCGTCACGAGTCCGGCACCTGCGCAGGCGTTCTCGCGCCCCGGTCTTCCCGTCGAGTACCTCGACGTGCCGTCGGCGGCAATGGGCCGCAACGTCCGCGTCGAGTTCCAAGGCGGCGGCCCGAACGCCGTGTACCTGCTCGACGGCCTACGGGCGCGCGACGACTTCAGCGGCTGGGACATCGAGACTCCCGCGTTCGAGTGGTTCCTCGACTCGGGGCTGTCGACGGTGATGCCGGTCGGTGGCATGTCCAGCTTCTACGTGGACTGGTACCAGCCTGCGGTCGGCAACGGCACCACTCAGACCTACCGGTGGGAGACGTTCCTGACCCAGGAACTGCCCGCCTGGCTGGCCGAGAACAAGGGCATCTCGCGAACCGGCAACGCCGTCGTCGGCCTCTCGATGAGCGGTTCCACCGCACTGAACCTGGCCACCTACTACCCCGACCAGTTCCGCTACGCCGCATCGCTGTCGGGCTTCCTGCACCTGTCCGACGGGTTCTGGCCGACGCTCGTCGGCTTGGCCATGAACGACGCGGGCGGCTTCAAGGCCGACGCCATGTGGGGTCCGCGGACCGATCCGGCGTGGGCACGCAACGATCCGACCGTCAACGTCGCGCAGCTGGTGGCGACCGGCGCCCGCATCTGGGTGTACTGCGGCAGCGGCACGCCCAGCGATCTGCCCGGTGCGGTGGCGGGCCTGCCGCAACAATTCCTCGAGAGCTTTACCCTCGGGTCGAATCGCGACTACCAGAACGCCTACCTCGCCGCGGGTGGCACCAACGGCACGTTCAACTTCCCGCCCAACGGCACCCATTCGTGGCCCTACTGGGGTCAGCAGCTGCAGCAGATGCTGCCCGACATCCAGAGCACGCTCGGCGTTCGCTAGCGGTGCCGCGCGGCGTACTCGCCGGGAGTGCAGCCGAGCATCGACCGGAAGTCGTTGATGAAGTGCGCCTGGTCGTACCAGCCGTGGCCGACGGCGAGGTCGGCGAAGTCGAGTGCCGGGTCGGTCTCGATCGCCAGCGCCGCCTGCTGCAGCCGGTAGCGGCACAGCACCCACTTCACCGGCACGCCCACGTAGCGACGGAACACCCGCTGGGTGGTGCGCGCACTCCACGGCGAGATCGCCATGACCTGCTCGACGCGGTGCAGTCCGCCGTCCTCGCGCATGCGGTCCATCAGCTCGATGAGCGCGTCGTAGGTCGGATCGGGCACCGGGTCGTGACGGGCGATCGCCTCGTCGAGCGCGGCGGCAGCCGCATCGCGGTCATCGGCGAGAAGTAGTGCATCGCCGAAGGTCTCGTCGTCCAGACGCACCGTCCGCCGGGTGTAGGCGGCGGCATCGCGGTCGAAGCGGGCGGCGAAACCGCCCGGCCGGAACCGGACGCCCACGACGGCGCCGCGCCGTGTGAGCGTCGTCGTGAAGACCGTATCCACGACACCGTGGATCAGCGTTGCGGGCAGCCGGTGGCCATGCCGAATGCCGTCGGTCCCCCACTCGTGGGTGAGATGCATGCTCGGAAAGGTGATCACCATGCTCTCGAATGGCTCGCAGCCGGTGCGGTCCCACGTGACCGACCAGAAGTTCTCGACCCACCGCGCCGCCTCGTCGGACGGCGCCCAGCGGTCGAGGTCGAACGTCGACGCGGTGGCCGCGCGGCCGACCACGCCGAGCTGCGGGGTGGCGGTGGGCTCGGATGGCACACACCGAGCCTACGAGTCGACCAACTGCTCGCTGGTGGTCCACAGGTCGAGGGCCTTGGCGGCGTCATAGGAGTCCTCCGACGAGCGGATGGCCTTGCCGCCTTCGAAGTAGGCGCCAGTGACGCCATCGAACGACGGATCGACTGCGAGCGCGGCCAGCCGCCGGCCTGATCCGCGGCTGCTGTTCACGTTGGGCAACACGCGCAGCACCGGAAAGAGGTAGCGCCAGAGGAACTTCTGCAGTGGCGCGTACTCGCGAGCGAGCCCCGACCCCGGCATGAGGCCGGGATCGAAGGCGGTGACCGTTATACCGCGGGCGCCTTGTCCGAGCCGGCGATCCAGTTCGTAGGCGAAGAGCACGTTGCACAGCTTCGACGTGGTGTAGAGGCGCCGTCCCTCACCGGGGGTCGCCGGGTGCGCCAAGTCCTCGGCCGACGTGTACACAGGCTTCGGCATCCCGGTGAACTTCGCCGGGTCGTGGGTACCGCTGCTCACGACGACGATGCGGGCGGGCGCGTCGAGGTGCTCGAGCAGACCGCGAATCAGCGCAAAGTGCCCGAGATGGTTCACGCCGAAGGTCATTTCGAAGCCGTCGGCCGTCCGTTGCGTGCCGTCCACCACCTGCAGGCCGGCATTGCACACGACGGCCTGCAGTGGTGGCAGACCGGCGGCGACGAACCCCTCGAGGAACCCACCGACGGACGCCAGCGAGCCGAGATCGCATCGCATCACCGTGCACCGTCGAGTCGCCGCGAGTTCGGTGACCGCCGCTTCGCCGCGGCGCGGGTCGCGCACCGCGAGCACGACGTGCCACGCGTCGTCGCGCTCGAGGATGCTCCGCGCGCATTCGAGGCCCAACCCCGCGTTGGCGCCGGTGATGATCACGGTGCGGTCGTTCATGGTCCCTCCAGCAGGATCGGAATGAGTGCGGTGACGGCCTGGAACAGCCGCCGGTACATCCGGTCGACGTCGGTCGAATCGGGTTCGAGGTGATCGGCGAAGAACACGCCGTCCGACAGCGCGACGGCCAGAGCCGTGAGTTCGTCGACCACCTCGTCAGCCCGCGCCGGTGGGGCGTCGTCGGGCATCAAGGAGGCGATCACGGCGCGGAAACCCGCGATGGCGGTGTCACGCACCCGGCGCACGACCGCGGTGACCGCAGGGTCGTCGCTGCGTTCGAGCGAGAGTACGAAGAACAGCCGGAGGAAGTCCGGGTGTTGAGCGAGAAGCCCTGCGGTGGCGGCGAGTTGAGCCGCGACGTCCACCGGATCCGGCCCGTCGGCGCCGTGGCCGGGGATTGCGGCGAAGAACCGGTCGGCACCGCGCTCCATGACCGCGGCCAGGACGCCTTCCTTCGAGCCGAAGTGCCAATAGATGGAACTCGCTGGCAGCCCGCAGGCGGACCGGATGTCACTGATCGACGTGCCCGCATAGCCGCGGGTAGCCATCAGTTGCTCGGTGGCGTCGAGGATGAGTTCGCGGGAACTCTGCCCCTGCTGCTGACGCTTGGTCATCGACGCCGCCATGGCATTCCTGTCTGTAAGGATCGTTACAGACACGTTAGCACGTCGGCGCCTGACGCGTTTTTCCAAGCCCGCGCACCCGGGCCGGCGGAAGGCTCGCGGCATGAGTGTCGAACCGATCCCCCACGGCTACACCAGCCTCACCCCGTTCCTCGTCGTCGACGACGCAGCCGAAGCCATCGACTTCTACGTCTCGGTGTTCGGCGCGACGGTGCTCGAGAAGATGGACGGCTCGAACGGCACGGTGGCGCACGCCGAACTCGAGTTTCCGCACGGGCGCCTGCAGCTGTCGGACCCGAACCCCGACTACGGCCTCGCGGCCGTCGAACGCACGGATTCGGTCACCCACTCGATCGTGTTCTATTGCACCGACGCGGACGCGGTCGTCGAGAAGGCCCAGGCCGCGGGTGCCACGGTGCGCGAGCCAATTCAGACGTTCGTCACCGGCGACCGGTTCGCGTCGATCGTCGACCCGTTCGGGCAGCGCTGGGCCGTGATGACGCGCGTCGAGGAGGTCGATGCCGCCGAGCGCGACCGCAGGCTCGCCGCGTGGGCGGAGGAGAACGTCTGACCCCACTCGCTACGGTGTCGGGATGTCATGCGTGTTCTGCGCCATCGTCTCCGGCGAGGCGCCCGGCATCCGGGTCTACGAGGACGACGACTACCTCGCGTTCCTCGACATCCGCCCCATCGTGCGCGGACACACGCTGGTGGTGCCCAAGCGTCACACCGTCGACCTCACCGACACACCGGCCGAGACGCTCGCCGACCTGGTCCGCATCGGGCAGCGCATCGGCCTCGCGGCCCGGGTGTCGGAGCTGCAGGCCGACGGCAACAACATCGCCATCAACGACGGCAAGGCCGCGTTCCAGAGCGTGTTCCACATCCACCTGCACGTGGCGCCCCGGCACAGCGGCGACAAGCTGTCGTTCGCCAAGGGCCTGGTGGTGCGCCGCGACCCCGACCGCGAGGCGACCGGCCGCATCCTGCGCGACGCTCTCGCGGGGCTGCCGGACTGACGGCGCGCCTGCCACACTGGCTGACATGACTGACATGCCCCTGTGGGAGCGCTACCTCGGCATTCCGCTGCTGCGCGTGCACGACGCGATCTACCGCAAGACCGACGGCAGGATCGGCCACCGCATTCCCGGGGCACCGCCGTCGCTGCTGCTGCACACGGTCGGAGCCAAGACCGGCATCGCGCGCACCAACACGCTGAGCTACGCCCGCGACGGCGACGCGTACCTCGTCGTCGCCTCGAACGGCGGCGATCGGAAGGCGCCGGGCTGGTACTTCAACGTCAAGGCCGAGCCGAAGGTGGAGATCAACGTCGGCGCCAAGCGCATGCCCGCGACGGCTCGAATCATCAGCGACGACGATCCGGACTACGCGCGGCTGTGGAAGGTGGTCAACGAGAACAACTCCCACCGCTACGAGGGCTACCAGAAGCGGACGAGCCGGACCATTCCGATCATCGCGCTGACGCCGAGCTGACGGCTAGAACAGTTCCTTGGCGAGCAGTTCGAGCGTGTCCTCACGGGCGGGCGCGGTGGCCGGGTCGACGCCGCGATAGGCCGAGGCCACCGGGTTGACCATGACCTCGTCGACGCCGAAGTGCTCGGCGATCCCGCGCACCCGCTCGGCCGCCTCGGCGGGATTGCCCACGATGGCCTGGCGACGACCCGATTCGACCACGGCCCGCTGCTGCGGCGTCAGCCCGATCTCGCGGGCGTCCTCGACGAGGTCGAGCGCGCGCAGCGGCTGACCGGTGCGCAGCAGCGCCATCATGTGCAGATTCGGCAGCATCAGATCCTCGGCCTCTTCGCGGGTGCCCGCGACGGAGGCGTTGACCGTCATGAAGGTGGTGGGCTGCTCGAGGTTCTCGCTGGGCCGGAACTCCTCGCGGTAGACGGCGAGCGCCTCCTCGGTGCCCTGCCCCGCGAAGTGGTGGGCGAACACGTACGGCAGACCCTTGGCGGCGGCCAGGTGCGCGGAGTACAGCGACGACCCCAGCAGCCACAGCCGCGGCTCGCTGGTGGCCGCCGGCGTCGCCTTGAGCACGTAGTTCTGGTCCATCAGGTTGCGGCCCTGCATGGACACTCCGACGCCATGCGCGCCCATCAGTGCGGTGACGTCGTCGAGGTACTGCGGGAACTTCTGGACGTCCTCGTCGGTGCGGCCCGCGGGGCCGCGCAGCATCATCGAGGTGACGGGGTCGCTGCCCGGCGCGCGCCCGATCCCCAGGTCGATGCGACCCGGCGCGGCAGCCTCCAGCAGCGCGAACTGCTCGGCGACCGCGAGCGGCGCGTGGTTGGGCAGCATCACGCCGCCCGAGCCGAGCCGGATGCGGGCCGTCTGCGCGGCGAGGTAGGCGATGAGCACCGGCGGGCTGGTCGCCGCGACGGCGGGCATGTTGTGGTGTTCGGCCAGCCAATAGCGGGTGTAGCCGAGGTCGTCGGCCTTCTTCGCCACGCCGACGGTGGCGGCCAGGGCGTCCGACGTGGTCTGGTCGCTACGGACGGGAACGAGGTCGAGTACCGAGAGTCGCATTAGTGGTTCAACGCGTTCGGCGGCCGGTCCGTTCCCCACATTTCTCAGCGATTTGGGCGCGTTCGCCCGCGGTGAGCGCGGGAAAGCGCGCCGAAATCACGCGTTGGCGAGGGTCTTGGCCGTGACGAACACCTCGTCGAGCATCGCGGGGGTGAGCCGGCCGGTGAAGGTGTTCTGCTGGCTGGGGTGGTAGCAGCCGAGCAGCGTGACGTCGCCGATGCGCGCGGCCGCGAGGTGGCCGAACTTCGGCAGCGGGCTGGGCACCTTCACGCCAGCGGTGCGCAGCATGTCGAGCGCGCCGCGCCAGGCGAAGCCGCCCAGCACGACGATCACCCGCACGGTGGGCGCGATCAGACGCCATTCGGCGTCGAGCCACGGCGCGCAGGCCGCGCGCTCCTCGGGCGTCGGCGCGTTGTCGGGCGGAGCGCACCGCACGGCCGCGACCACCCGGGTGTCGACGAGTTCGAGGCCGTCGGCGGCATCGACGCTCACCGCTGACGTGGCCAGGCCCGCGCGGTGCATTGCCGCGAACAGGAAGTCACCGCTGCGGTCGCCGGTGAACACCCGGCCCGTCCGGTTGGCGCCGTGCGCGGCCGGGGCCAGACCGAGCAGCAGGACCGACGGCGTGGCCGAACCGAACCCGGGCGCCGGGCGGCCCCAGTAGGGCTCGGTCGCATACGAGCGGCGCTTGGCCAGCGCGACGTCCTCGCGCCACCTGACCAGCCGTGGGCAGGCCCGGCAGACGCTGACCGCGGCGTCCACGTCGGCCACGTCGGTCATCCGCTTCGCCATCGCCCGCACGCCTGCAGGGGTCTTCGCCACCCGGGTGTCCGGCCTGGCCGGATCCCCCGGCCAGCCGACGCCTGGCGGGACCGGTGAGGCGAACATCTCGCCCGTGCGGGGATGGGGCAGCAGCACACCACCACTGTGCCCGCGGCGCGAAAACCCGTCGCTACCGGGACTCCCCCGCTGCTACATTCAGCCGCGATATCCATGATCAACACCAAGTACGGGCCGCTGTACCTGATCTTCTTCGCAGCGCTCACCGCCGGAGCGGGCAACGGCATCTCGCTGGTGGCATTCCCGTGGCTGGTGTTGCAGCGCAACGGTTCTGCGGTCGAGGCCTCGATCGTGGCGATGGCGGGCACGCTGCCGCTGCTGGTCGCAACGCTGATCGCGGGTGCGGCGGTCGACTACCTCGGCAGGCGCGTGGTGTCGATGATCTCCGACCTGCTGTCGGCGTTGTCGGTCGCTGCGGTGCCGGTGATCGCCCTGGTATTCGGCGTCGACGCGATCAACGTGGCAGTGCTGGCCGGGCTGGCCGCGCTCGGGGCCTTCTTCGATCCGGCCGGGATGACGGCGCGCGAGACCATGCTGCCCGAGGCCGCGCAACGGGCGGGCTGGACGCTCGACCGGTCGAACAGCGCGTACGAGGCCATCTTCAACCTGTCCTACATCGTCGGCCCGGGTATCGGCGGCCTCCTGATCGCCACCGTGGGTGGCATCGACACGATGTGGGTGACGGCGGGCGCGTTCGTGCTGTCGATCGCGGCCATCGCCGTGCTGCGCCTCGAGGGTGCAGGCACGCCGAACCGCGACGAGCTGCCCCAGGTCTGGGCGGGCATCGTCGAGGGCCTGCGGTTCGTGTGGCGCAACCGCGTCCTGCGCACGCTGGCCGTCGTCGACCTGACGGCGACGGGTCTCTACATGCCGATGGAGAGCGTGCTGTTCCCGAAGTACTTCACCGACAAGGACGAGCCGGCACAGCTGGGTTGGGTGTTGATGTCGCTCGCGATCGGTGGCGTCATCGGCGCGCTCGGTTACGCCGTGCTGTCCAAGTACGCCAAGCGGCGGACGGTCATGCTCGTCGCGCTGCTCGTGCTCGGCGTGGCGATGACGGTGATCGCGTTCCTGCCGCCGCTGCCGGTAATCCTGGTGCTGTCGGCGATCGTCGGTCTGGTCTACGGCCCGATCGCGCCGATCTACAACTACGTCATGCAAACCCAGGCGCCGCCGCACCTGCGCGGCCGGGTGGTCGGCGTGATGGGCTCGCTGGCCTACGCGGCCGGGCCGCTGGGCCTGATCGTCGCGGGTCCGCTCGCCGACACCGCGGGGCTGCACGTGACGTTCCTCGCGCTGTCGATCCCGATGCTGGTGCTGGGTCTCGCGGCGCTGTTCCTGCCTGCGCTGCGCGAACTCGACCGGGCCTAACCCGCCCTGCGCCGGGGTGGGGCGAACATCGACGCCAGCCTGCGGGTGGCGTCCGGGTCGCCATCGATCCGCAGCCGCCCGGCCGCCACCAGATCGGCCACCTGCGCCGGATCCATTGCCGTGGCCAGGGTTTCGACGTGACCGCTGAGGGTGACGTCGACCGGTGCGTCGTCGTCGACGGTGTCGACCCCGTCGGCATCGATACGGATCGTGACGCTACCCTCGGGCATGTCGAGCCGGAAGGTGACCGGGGGCCCGCTGCGATCGTCGAGCACGTAGGCCCGCACGGCGCGCACCAGCCATTCGGGCCGGACGACGTCGCTGGCGGCCCGGCGGCTCATCAGGTGGCGTCCCCACCGGGCGTAGGCGTGCACGACGTCCTCGAGTGCGAGTCCGTCGTCGGTGAGTTCGTAGGTGGCGCCGGTCGCGGGCCGGGGCATCGCGCGCTTGCACACCAGACCGTTTGCCTCGAGATCGCGCAGCCGGCTCGCCAGCATGTCGGTGGCGATCGGCGTGAGGGCAGTGAGCAGGTCGCCGTAGCGGCGTGGCCCGTCGAGCAATTCCCGGACGACGAGCAGCGTCCAGCGGTCGCCGACGAGGTCGAGGCTCTTCGCGACGGCGCAGTGCTGACCATAGGAACGGGACGCCACGTCCCCGATGTTAGCCGCCGATTGGATAATCCAACCGAGTACTTGTTTTTTCCAAGTATCACGAGTTAGCGTCGCGCATGGCACCTACCAACCTTCTCCCTCGCCGCTGATGCTGCGGCGCATCGACGTCACCGACGCCGGCTCGACGTGCCCGACCCGGCCCGCCTCGCACCATCGATGACGTCCGCCATCCGCCCACTGTGAAAGGTCAGCCATGACAACCGATCTCGTCGACATCGACGCGAGCCCCGCCTTCGAGCACCTGCTCGACATCCGGATCGCCTTCGACCCGGTGCAGATCTTCGAGACACCCGTGGGCACCCGCTTCACCTACGTCGTGCGACATGGGCGGTGCGAGGGCCCGCGCATCGCAGGTGACATCCTGCCGGGCGGGGGCGACTGGATCCTGTTCGGCACCGACCGCGTCGCCCGGCTCGACGTGCGGGGCACACTCCGCACCGACGACGGCGCATACGTCCACGTCACGAACACCGGCCGCGTTCGGATGGGACCGGAGGCGGCAGCCCGGTACGCCGCGGGCGAACTGATCCGCCACGACGAGATGGTCGCCCGATCCAGCCCGTTGTTCGACACCGACGACGAGCGGTACCGCTGGATCAACGCCGTGCACACGGTCGCGATCAATCAGGTGTCGTTGTCGGAGGTGCACTATCGCGGGTTCGCGGTCCTGTGAGCGCGCCGACGTCACTGGCTCAGCTCTACGACGCTACGTCGAGGCGTGGGCTGCCCGCGACCCCGACGCCATCGTCGCCCTGGATGCCGATGCGACGTTCGCCGCGCTGCCGGGCTTCGGGTTCGAGGTGCACCGCACCGAGTTCGGTCCGCGCCACTGGGTGTCGACGGTGCGCAGTTCGACGCGGCGCTCTCGGCATGACGCCTACGATCGGGTGATGGACTCAGCGCTGAGCGCCTTGATCGCCGAACTGCCAGACGGCACCGTCGTCACCGATCCCGACATCCTGGGGTCGTACCGTCAGGATCGCGCCGCCGACCCCGACGCGGGGACACCGCTGGCGGTCGTGCGACCCCGTCGCACCGAGGAGGTGCAGACCGTCATGCGGTGGGCGACGGCGCACCACGTGCCCGTGGTCCCGCGCGGCGCCGGGACCGGGCTGTCGGGCGGCGCGACGGCGCTCGACGGTGGCCTGGTGCTATCGACGGAACTGATGCGGGACATCGCCATCGACCCCGTGACCCGCACCGCCGTCACCCAGCCGGGCCTGTTCAACGCCGAGGTCAAGAAGGCGGTCGCCGAGTACGGCCTCTGGTACCCGCCGGACCCGTCGTCCTACGAAATCTGCAGCATCGGCGGGAACATCGCCACGAACGCGGGCGGGCTGTGCTGCGTGAAGTACGGCGTGACGACCGACTACGTGCTCGGCGTCCAGGTGGTGCTGGCCGACGGCACCGCGGTCCGCCTCGGCGGTCCCCGCCTGAAGGACGTCGCAGGGCTGAGCCTGGTGAAGCTGTTCGTCGGCAGCGAGGGCACGCTCGGCATCGTCACCGAGGCGACGCTGAAACTGCTTCCCGCCCAACACCGCGGCTGCACGGTCGTGGCGTCGTTCGACTCCGTCGCCGCCGCCGCGGACGCCGTCGTCGAGATCACCGGACGCATCCGGCCGTCGATGCTCGAGTTCATGGACGCCGTCGCGATCAACGCGGTCGAGGACAAGCTCAAGATGGGACTGGACCGCAACGCCGCGGCGATGATGGTCGCCGCCTCCGACGACCGCGGGCCCGCAGGCGTCGAGGACACCGAGTACATGGCGTCGGTGTTCACCGAGCACGGCGCGACGGAGGTGTTCACCACCGCCGACCCCGACGAGGGCGAGGCGTTCGTGGCGGCCCGTCGCTACGCGATCCCCGCGGTCGAGGCCAAGGGCTCTTTACTGCTCGAGGACGTCGGCGTGCCGCTACCCGCACTGGCCGAACTGGTGAGCGGGGTCGAGAAGCTCGCCGAGCAGCACGGGCTGATGATCTCGGTGATCGCCCACGCCGGCGACGGCAACACCCACCCGCTGGTCGTGTTCGACCCGTCCGACGCCGCGATGACCGAACGCGCGCACACGGCGTTCGGCGAGATCATGGACTTGGCAGTCGGTTTGGGCGGAACCATCACCGGCGAGCACGGCGTCGGCCGATTGAAGCGGCCCTGGCTGGCCGGCTACCTGGGCCCCGAGGCGATGGAACTCAACCGCCGCATAAAGGTTGCGCTCGACCCTGACGACATCCTGAATCCCGGCGCCGGGCTCTAGCTGCCCCGCCGAAACCACGGCGCTACCCGCGCGCGGCTATCTGCCAGTCGGCGGCGTCGCGCTGCTGGGTCCAGAACTCCCGAAAGCGGCGGTGCGGGCCGTCTTCGGCGAGCAGCGCGTCGATGCTGCCATCCTCGACCACGCGGCCGGCCTCCAAGAACAACACGCGATCGGCGTGCCGGATGCTGGCGAGCCGGTGCGCGACGATCACCCGGGTTCGTGGGCGCAGGTCGGCGGTCAGGGCGTCGACGACCGCAGCCTCGTTCTCGGTATCCAGTGCGCTGGTGGCCTCGTCGACCAGGAGCACCGGCGCCGGCTTGAGTAGAGCGCGGGCGATGCTGACCCGCTGTCGCTCACCGCCGGACAGCGCAGAGCCCGCCTCCCCCACCACGGTCTGATCGCCATCGGGCAGCCGGCCGGTCAGTTCGTCGACCCGCGCGAGTCGCATCGCACCAGCGACCGTCTCCGGATCGGCGTCGGGATCGCCGACGAGCACGTTGTCCCGGATGCTTCCGTCGAACAGGTAGGGGTGCTGGAACACGACGCTCACTGCGGCCCGGCGGGCGGCGTCGTCGAGCAGCGCCAGGTCGACGCCGTCGAATAGCACCCGGCCGCTGGTGGGCTGGTGCAGACCGGCGATCAGCGCGAGCACCGTGCTCTTGCCGGACCCCGAGGGCCCGACGATCGCGGTGGTCGCGCCGGGCTCGAGCGTGAAGCTCACCCGGTCGAGCACGACCTCGTCGCCGTAGCCGAACGTGACGCCCTCGAATTCGATGCGGGGCGGCGCGGCCGGGTCGTCGGCCGTAGCGACACCGGCGGACAACGTCGGCGCGTCGAGCACGGTCTGAATCCGGCCGAGCGTGGCACGCGTCGACTCCAGCGCGGGCGCCAGCTCGGCGAGCGCGGCGAACGGCTCGAGATAGCGTGCGACCACCACGATCAACGCGATCGCCTCCGACACGCCCAGCTCGCCGCGCACCGTCGAGTAGGTCGTCATGCCCGCGAGGCCGATCAGTGCCGCCTGGCTGGCGAGACTGAACAGCAGCTGGCCAGGAATCTGCATGCCGAGCAGGCGCAAGGTCGCGCCGTGCTGCGCCTCGAGGGCCGCGCCGACGGAACTGCGGGCGGGTTCGACGCGACGGGCGGCGCGCAACGCCTGCTGCGTCCTGGCGAACTCGATGATGCGTTCGGTGAACGCCGTGTTGGTCTCGGCGGCGACCTGGTCGGCCTCATGGCTGAGCCTTCCCGACAGCCACAGCGCACCGAGCAGGACCACGACACCGGCCAACGCGGCCAGGGCGAGTGTTGGCGAGATCGCCAGCAGGGCAAGGGCGATCGCGGCAGGCAGCAGTACGGCGCCGATGAGCGGGGTCAGCAGGTTCACGACCAGACCGACGAGTTCGGGCCCGGTGGCGGCGATCGCCTGCCGCGCCGTAGCGGTGTTGTCGTTGGTGAACCAGTCGAGTCGGATGGTGGGCAGGCGGTCTGCCATGTCGTGCTGCGTGCTGTCGAGGACTGCGAAGCCGAGGTCGAAAGCCATTCGGGCGGTGACGTAGTCGACGATCCAGCCGATCACGGTGACGGCCGAGAGCCAGCCGAGCCACGCCCATGCGCGCTGTGGTGCGTCGCTGAACAGCGCGGCGATCAGCGGCACCAGCAGGACGGTGCCCGCGGCGCGCAGCAGGACCGACAGGACCGTCAGCGTGGCGTAGCCGCCGACCCTGCCCCTGCGGTCGGTCGGCATCAGTGCCAGCAGGGTGCGGATCATCGGCTCGCCTCCCGCCCCGCGCCTGCCGCGACGGGTTGGCCGGACTCCCACAGGGCGCGATAGCGACCGACCTTGGCGATCAGTTCGTCGTGCGTACCGACTTCGGCGACCGTGCCGTGGTCGAGTACGACGATCTGGTCGGCGTGGGTGATGGTGTGCAGCCGGTGGGCGATCACCAGCACCGTGCGGTCCCGGGTGAGCCGGTTGAGCGCCTGCTGGACCAGGTACTCCGATTCGGGGTCGGCGAAAGCCGTTGCCTCGTCGAGGATCAGCACCGGGGTGTCGGCGAGCATGGCCCGCGCGATGGTGAGGCGCTGACGCTCGCCTCCGGACAGACCGGACGCCGCTCCGAGCACGGTGTCGTAACCGTCGGGCATGCGCGTGATCCGGTCGTGGATCCGGGCGTCGCGGGCGGCCCTCTCGATGCGTTCGGCGTCGGCACCGGGTTCGGCGAGCGCGATGTTCTCCGCAACCGTGCCCTGCACCAATTGCGCGTCCTGCAGCACGAATCCGACGCTGCGATACAGGTCGTCGGCCGACAGGTTGCGCACGTCTGTGCCGTCGACGCGGATCGCGCCGCGCTGCACGTCGTGGAAACGCGCGGCCAGCGACGCGAGCGTGGACTTGCCCGATCCGGAGGGTCCGACGAGCGCGGTCACCGTGCCCGGACGCAGCGTCAGCGTGACGTCGTTTATGACCGGAACCTCGGGCCGGTAGCCGAACGTGACGCGGTCGAACTCGACCGTTTCGCCGACGGCAGACCCGCACGAATCGCCATCGGTTCCCACGGCCAGTTCCGGTTCGTCGAGCACCGTCTGCATGCGCCGGGCGGCCAGCATCCCGCCCTGGATTCCGCCGAGGCCGTAGCCGATGCCGAGCAGCCGGGCTCCAAAGGTCGTGCCCAGCAGAAGGAATGGCAGCAGGTCGACCGGGTCCATCCGTCCCGCGACCACCAGGGGCGTTCCGACGACCATGATGAGCCAGAGGAACGTCGCGGGCCGGGTCACCAGATCCATCAGCGTCTTCTTGCCGACGAACGGACGCTGCCACGCCACCAAAAACGCGATGTAGTCGTCGAGCCTGCGGCGGAAGCTCGATGCCGCGGCGCCACCGAACACCCGCACGACCGGCTGGCCCTCGAGATAGGCGCCGGCCTCTCCGTTCATCCGCTCCGCCCAGCGCGGCGCCTGGGTGATGCGGTTGCCGGACTGGATGGTCATCGCCGACATCAGGACCAGGTACACCAGCACCGGCCCGAGCAGCGACAGCGCGATCCGCCAGTCGACCACGAACAGGTAGACCAGCACGGCCACCGGCGCGACGACTGCGGCGACCGCGTCCGGGATGGCGTGGGTGACGAGGTAGTGCAGTGACAGCGTGTCGTCGGAGACCAGTTGCTTGACCGAGCCCGACCCGCGAGCGGTGAACCAGCCCAATGGCACTCGCGACATCTTGGTGAGCAGGCGGACGCGCAGGTCGTGGGCGAAGCGTGCGTCGATGCGGTGCAGCCACAGCGTCAGCCCGGCGGACAGGGTGGTGCCGACGCCCAGGAGCACCAGGGCTGCGACGCCGAGCGTCCACAGTCGGGCCTCGTCGGCGCCGGTCAGCAGCAGCCGGGCCAGTTCGACGAGGAGGACGAACGGCGCGAGTTCGATCAGCGTGATCAGCGCCTGCAGGACGCCGGAGACGATGAGCGGCGTCCGTAGCGGTGCGAGCAACCGGCCCGCCGCCTGCGCGCGCCAACTCCCGCGGGCGGGCGCCGCCGGTGTCGGGGCGACGGGCGTCGGCGCGGGTTCGGCCGCGGGCGCCGCGGTGGGCTTGTCGTCACCGCGCTTGGTGCCCATCGCGCGGCCCTCGGTCCAGTAGGCCTGGGCGTGGATCTCCTGCTTGGGGAACCCGAACTCGTCGCGCAGCCGCGTCCGGACGTGCTTGAGCGCTCCGGCCTCTGGGCCGGCCCACGCGTGCCAGTTCGACCAGTCCCTGCACTCGATGGCCGCGGCGAGCGACGTCGGGCCCTGCCGGGCGACGCGGTGCACGGTGAGGCGTGGGTGCTCGGCGAGCGGGATCAGCGCGTCTTCGTCGTGGTGTTGCTCGAGGTAGACCTCGACCGGGATGTCGTGGGGTACCGCGCCGATGATGCCGTTGATGGCGGGCGTCGACGCCGGGTCGCCGATCACCAGGTAACCGGCGGGCCGGTCGACGGGGTCGTCGGGGACCGAGAAGCCCCTCGATCCCATCGACATGACCGAGATCGTCGTTCCCGGCTCTGCGCGCCGCGCCCAAGCCGACGCGGGCCCCGCCGGTTCGTGTAGCACGACGTCGATGGAGAAGTGGCCGGTCTCCGTGTCGGCGCTGGAGATGGTGTACGCCCGCTGGAACTCGGTGTCGGAGCCGTCGGGATCGGGGAACCAAAACCGCAGCCACGACGTGGGTTCTGCCTCGGCGTCATCGAACACCGTCGGAGAGACCAGGTGGATCCGCAGGAAGTTCGGTGCCAGCGGTTCGGATCCGAGCACCGTCACCTCGTGGTCACGTGCGCCGAAGCCGCGCATCATCACGCCTTGCAGTCCGCGTGCCATCGGGTGCCTCCTCCCCGCGGCGGCGCCTTCGACGACGGCTCGTCCGCAGCACTAAGGGTAGCCTTACCAGCTTTCGGAGCGGGCGGGCCCATGATGAGCCGTTGACATCTGCCGCCCTTTGTCGTAGTCATGAGACATGACGACGGATTTGTCTCACGGCGCGGCCGCCTCCCACCTGGCGACGCCGGCGACGTGGCCGGACCCGTGGCCCATGTACCGCGCCCTGCGCGACCACGACCCCGTCCATCACGTCGTGCCCGCCGACGATCCCGAACACGACTACTACGTGCTCTCCCGACACTCCGACGTCTTCGCCGCGGCGCGCGACCACCAGACCTTCTCGTCGGCCCAGGGCCTGACGGTCAACTACGGCGAACTCGACCTCATCGGGCTGGCCGACAACCCGCCGATGGTCATGCAGGACCCGCCGGTGCACACCGAGTTCCGCAAGCTGGTCTCACGCGGGTTCACGCCCCGGCAGGTCGAGGCCGTCGAGCCCACGGTCCGCGAGTTCGTCGTGCGGCGCATCGAACGCCTGCGCGCCGACGGCGGCGGGGACATCGTCGCCGACCTGTTCAAACCGCTGCCGTCGATGGTCGTCGCGCACTATCTCGGGGTGCCCGAGGAGGACCGCGACCAGTTCGACGGATGGACCGAGGCCATCGTGGCGGCCAACACCTCCGAAGGGGGCGTCGGCGGCGCACTGGCGAGCCTCGGCGATGCGCTCGGCGGCATGATGGCCTACTTCACCGCCCTGATCGAACGCCGGCGCGCCGAACCAGAGGACGACACCGTCTCGCACCTGGTCGCCGCGGGCGTCGGCGCCGACGGCGACATCACCGGCGTGCTGTCAATCCTCGCGTTCACGTTCACGATGGTCACGGGCGGCAATGACACGACGACCGGGATGCTCGGCGGCACCGTGCAATTGCTGCATCAACGGCCCGATCAGCGCACACTCCTGGCCGGCCACCCGGAACTGATCGGCGACGCCGTCGACGAATTCCTGCGGCTCACCTCGCCGGTGCAGATGCTCGGCCGCACGGCCACCCGCGACGTGACCATCGGCGACACCACGATCCCCGCGGGTCGCCGCGTCATGTTCCTCTACGGCTCGGCCAACCGCGACGAGCGTCAATACGGCGGCGACGCAGGCGAACTCGACGTCACGCGCAAACCGCGCAACATCCTGACCTTCGGTCACGGCGCTCACCACTGCCTCGGCGCTGCAGCGGCCCGCATGCAATCCAGAGTCGCACTCGAGGAACTACTGACGCGCATTCCCGACTTCGAGGTCGACGAGGATCGAATCGTCTGGGCGGGCGGCAGTTACGTCCGACGGCCGCTCTCGGTTCCGTTCTCAGTCCTCCCGCGGGCGGCCCGGTGATGGCCGGCGACTGGTTGTCCGGCAGCCGTAGCGAGGCGGCCGTCGACCGCATCCTCGATGCGGCTGACGAACTGTTCGCCCACCGGGACGCGGCGAGCATCGGCATGAACGACGTCGCGAAGGCGTCGGGGTGCTCGCGGGCGACGCTCTACCGTTACTTCGAGAACCGCGACGCCCTCTACACCGCCTACGTGCACCGAGAGGCCCAGCGGGTGTTCCGCGATCTGGCCGACGAGCCCGTCGCTTCCGCCGACCCGGGCGACCGCATCGTGGGCGTCGTCCTCGCAGCGCTACGCCGGGTACGCCAGAGCCCGGCGCTGTCGTCCTGGTTCGCGCCCGCGCAACGCCCGATCGGTGGTGAGATGGCCGAGCGCTCGGAGGTGATCGGTGGACTGACCGAGGCCTACCTGACGTCACTGGGCGTCGACGACGTCGCGCGGCGCGCCCGGTGGCTGGTCCGGATCATGGTCTCGCTGCTGGTGTTTCCGGGGCGCGACGAGGCCGACGAGCGCACCATGCTCGAGGACTTCGTGCTCCCCATGGTGGTGATCGGCGGCCGGACCGCTCGGTGACCTACTGCCGGGCCATCGAGATGGCTAGTTTGTCCTCGGCGGTCACGAGGTGATCATGGCTGTCGTCCCCGATGTCTATCTTCGCCCATGCGATCGTGCCGGTGAATCGGTTGCCGTGGGGCCCGTAGTCCTGCGACGCAGGCGATCCGGTGTCCGAACCGACGTCGCACGCCTCGTCGGCGGAGAACGCCATGGGTTCGGTCCGCTCCACGCGACCCGAGCCCACTGCGCTGCCGTCATGGTGCAGCGTGACCGTCCCGCCCTTGCCGAGACCGCCTCCGTCGTAGGCGAAGTGCATCGCCACCTCGTGCTCGCCCGCCGGCAACGCCTCGTCGGCCGTGACGTAGAAGTACTCGATGCCAAAGAAGTTGTAGCAGTACTTCAACCTGCCCTCGTGCGCGTACAGCGACCACCCGCCGACGCCACCGCCCTGGGCGACGATCACACCGCTCGCACCTGAGTCTGGCACGGTGACGCGGGCGCTGACGGTGTGCGACCTGTTCTTGATGTTCAGGACGCAATTCTCCAGGAGACGCATGCCGGCGAACAGCGTCTGCGTGGTGCCGCGGATCAACTGCGGCCGACCTGCGACCTCCGGCAGGAAGCGCTCGACGGACCGGTCGTCGATGGGCAGAACGTTGTACTTCACGGCTTCGATCAGCCAGAGCCGTTGTAGCTCAGCCAGTTTCGCGGGCTGCTCGCGGGCCAGGTCGTGGGCCTGCGACCAATCGTCGGGGCCGTACAGTTCCCACCTGTCCTCGTCGAGGGCAGGCTGATCCGCCAGCCAGGGCGTGCGGTGCTTGGTGACCGCGGTCCACCCCTGGTGGTAGACGCCACGATTGCCGAACATCTCGAAGTACTGCACGTCGTGGGTCTCCGGCGCGTCGCCGTCACGCAGGGTGCGCAGCATGCTCGTACCCTCGAGCGGCGCCTGCTGAATGCTGTTGACGATCGTGGGCGCGGGAATGCCCGCTGCCTCTAGGATCGTGGGCGCGACGTCGATGACGTGGTGAAACTGGTTGCGCGACAATCCCTTGTCCGCGAGGCCCGCGGGCCAGTGCACGATCGTGCCGTTGCGGGTGCCGCCCCAGTGCGAGGCGACCTGCTTGGTCCACTGGTACGGCGTGCACAGCGCGTGCGCCCAGCCCACCGCGTAGTGGTTGTAGGCGTCGGCGGTGCCGAAGTCGTCGATCTTCGACAGCAGGAACTCGTCCGTCTCGATGTCGGGAAGACCGTTCAGCGTCACCATCTCGTTGAAGCAACCCTTGGGCGTGCCCTCTGCGGAGGCGCCGTTGTCGCCGAGGATGTAGTAGATGAGCGTGTCGTCGAGCGCGCCGAGGTCCTCGATCGCGTCGATCAGGCGGCCGATTTCGTGGTCCGTCTGCTCGAGGAAGCCGGCGTAGATCTCCATCTGCCGGGCCAATACGGGCTTCAACTCGTCGGACATGTCGTTCCAGGCCGGGATTTCGTCGTGCCGCTCGGTCAGTTCGGCGTCGGCGGGCACGACGCCGAGCTCCTTCTCCCTCGCCAGGATCTGCTCGCGCAGCACGTCCCAGCCCTCGTCGAACTTCCCCGCGTACCTGTCGGACCACTCCTTGGGGACGTGGTGCGGGGCGTGCGTGGCGCCCGGCGCGTAGTACATGAAGAACGGCTTGTCGGGCGTCAGCGCCTGCTGCTGGCGAACCCAGGTGATCGCGCGATCGGCCAAGTCCTCGTTGAGCGTGTAGCCCTCCTCGGGCGTCTTCTCCGGTTCGACGGGCTTGGTGCCCTCGTAGAGGCCTGGGTAGTACTGGTTGGCCTCGCCGCCGATGAATCCGTAGAAGTGCTCGAACCCCGAGCCGGTGGGCCACTGCCCGAACGGCCCGACCGGCGACACCTCCCACACCGGCACCTCGTGACACTTGCCGAACTGGCTCGTCGAGTACCCGTTGAGCCGCAACGTCTCTGCGATCGGCGCCTTGTCCTTGGGCCGGATGCTGCTGTACCCCGGCGCGGACGTGGCGATCTCCGTGATGCCGCCCATCCCAACCGAGTGGTGGTTGCGGCCGGTGAGCAACGCCTGGCGCGTCGGCGAGCACAGCGCCGTCGTGTGGAAGCGGTTGAGCTTGAGGCCATTCGCGGCGAGCCGATCGGCCACCGGCGTGTTGCAGGGACCGCCGAAGGCGGTCGACGCTCCGAAGCCGACGTCGTCGATCAGAACGATCAGCACGTTGGGCGCCCCCTCGGGCGGCCGCAGCGTGGTGATCGGGGGGTACTTGGTGTTGGGGTCCTTCGCGTCGTACGTCGTCAATCCGACGTGCTGCGGGTCCGGGATGGGGAGGATGTCGCGCCGGACCACCGGCGATCCGTCAGGCGTGCTCACGAAAGGGAGTCCGATCGCCGAAGTCATCGCCGCGGAGGCGATCTCGACCCCCTGGCTGGAGTGCGAGGGACTCAGCCTACGGGCCCGCCACGAACGTCCGCAGGCCTTTCCAACAGTGTGCGATCTTGGTCTACGAACGCACGCGCGTGAACCGGTGCAGCAGCCACGCCAGTGGCACGGTGATCACCATCGTCGCCACGAACAACCAGAACATGGACCCGGTGTAGATCCCGAAGTGCAGGATCTCGACCATCGCCAACTCCATCGTGACGAGGTGAATCAGGAAGATCTCGTAGGAGATCTCACCCAGGAAGACCATCGGCCTGCTCGCCATCGCACGGGCGTACAGCCCGCGATTCGACAGCGCCAGCGGCGCCACGATCAGCGTGGCGATGACGGCGTAGAACAGCGCCTTGGCCAGGCCCTCACGGAGTTCGGACGGGGCGGTCGTCGGCGCCCCCGCGATCGGCGTCGATGCGATGAAGTAGCACACCAGCGCCAACGGGATGCACAGCAGTGCGTAGCCGTTGACACCCATCTCGCGCAGTGCCGCCAGGATCATGCCGCCCACGAACCACGCCAGGTAGGCCGGAAGCCACAGCTTGGCACCGTCGGGCAGGAAGTCGGTGGTGTGCACCAGCACCAGCCACGCCGGCGTGATCAACCCGAGCGCCACCAGGCCGCCGAGCAGCATCCCTGGCCGCCACTGCCTGCGGCACAGCACCACCAGAAGTAGGTACGCCAGCGCGGGCAGCGCGACGTAGAACGCGGCCTCGACGGCGAGGCTCCACATTTGGGTCAGCCCCTGGTGGAGGAACGTGATCCAGTACTGGTCGGTGTAGATCTGCGTCAGCGTGAGGTTGCGGAACAGGCCCACCCACGTGTGCCCGGGGTTCGGGCCCGCCATGCGGAAGTGGTACAGCGCGTAGGCCACCAGCACGGTGACGACGTAGGCAGGCATGATGCGCCGCACGCGGTGCCAGGCGTAGCGCGACACCGACGGCGACGCGCCGCCGCGGGCGGCGGCACGCACCCAGGGGCTGAACAACAGGAAACCCGACAGCACGAAGAAGATCGGCACGCCGATCTCCATGCGCGAGTAGACCAGCCCAAGGTAGCCGTGGGTGTACTTGCCCGTGGTGTACGCCGCGTGGGTGAGGACGACCAGGATTGCCGCGACGGCGCGAATGCCCGTGAGGGAGTCGACCCGACTGGGACCCGCCGACTCCAGGCCGCCCTCGGCCGTATCCGGCCGGAACTCCGTCCGCTCGCCCCGCGTCATCCCCCGTCGCTCCGCTCGCCCCGCGTCATCCCCCGTCGCTCCGCTCGCCCCGCGTCATCCCCCGTCGCTCCGCTCGCCCCGCGTCATCCCCCGTCGCTCCGCTCGCCCCGGGTCGTCACTTCGGCTTGTTGCCTCGATAAGGCTTGGGGCCGCGATCGAGCGTCAAGTTGATCGGCACACCCTGGATCTTGGTGTGCTCCAGCTTTTTGAGCGTCTCGTGTGACAGCTTCTTGGGCAGCTCGACCAGCGAGTAGTCCGGCCGGATCGCGATGTGTCCGAAGTCGCTGCGGTGCAGGCCGCCCTCGTTCGCGATCGCCCCGACGATGGCGCCGGGCATCACCTTGTGCCGCTTGCCGACCGCGATGCGGTAGGTGGCGAGGTCGTCGCGGGTGTCACGCCGCTTGCGCGGGGGGCCGTCGTCGCGATCCGGACGCTCGCGACGCTTCTCCGGCGGCGGTTCGGTCATCAGGAACTCGCCACCGTCGTGGCTCTGCAGCGCCAGGGCCGCGGCGATGTCGGCCATCGGCACGTCGTGATCGCGCTCGTAGGCCTCGATCAGCTTGCGGAACAGGTCGATCCCCGGGTTGCTCAAGCCGTTGGTGATCGAGTCGCGGAACTTCTCCACGCGCTGGGCGTTGACGTCGTCGACCGACGGTAGCTGCGACTCGACGAGCTTCTGCCGCGTGACCCGCTCGATGGAGTTGAGCAGGTGCCGCTCCCGCGGCGACACGAAGAGCAGCGCGGTGCCCGATCGGCCAGCGCGGCCGGTGCGGCCGATCCGGTGCACGTAGGACTCCGGGTCGTGCGGGATGTCGTAGTTCAGCACGTGCGAGATGCGCTCGACGTCGAGGCCGCGGGCCGCGACGTCGGTCGCGACGAGGATGTCGATCGACCCGTCCTTGAGCTGCGCGATGGTCCGCTCGCGCACGCCCTGGGCGATGTCGCCGTTGATGGCCGCGGCGGAGAACCCCCGTGCGCGCAGCTTCTCGGCGACCTCTTCGGTGGCCTGCTTGGTGCGGACGAAGACGATCATCGCCTCGAACGGCTCGACCTCGAGCAGGCGGGTCAGCGCGTCCATCTTCCGCGGGCCCGCCACCTGGATGTAGCGCTGGGTGATGTTGTCGGCGGTCGCGGTCTTCGACTCGACCTTCACCTGCACCGGGTCGTGCAGGTACTTGCTGGTGATCTTGCGGATGCCCGGGGGCATGGTGGCCGAGAACAGCGCCACCTGCTTGTACTCCGGGGTGCCCTCGAGGATGCGTTCGACGTCCTCGGCGAAGCCCATCTGCAGCATCTCGTCGGCCTCGTCGAGCACCAGGTAGTCCAGATGCGAGAGATCCAGGCTGCCCTTGTCCAGGTGGTCGATCACGCGGCCGGGCGTTCCCACCACGATCTGCGCTCCGCGCTTGAGACCTGCCAGCTGCGGGCCGTACGACGAGCCGCCGTACACCGGCAGGACGTTGACGCGCAGGTGGGCGCCGTAGCGGCTGAATGCCTCTGCGACCTGCAGCGCGAGTTCGCGGGTCGGTGCCAACACCAGCGCCTGCGTGATGCGGCTGTTGGTGTCGATCTTCGACAGGATCGGGATCGCGAACGCTGCGGTCTTGCCCGTTCCGGTCTGCGCGAGGCCGACCACGTCGGAGCCCGCCAGCATCGCGGGAATGGTTGCGGCTTGGATCGGCGACGGCGTTTCATAGCCGACGTCAGCTACGGCCCGCAGCACCTCGGGGTGTATCTGCAGGTCGGCGAAGGTGGTCTCGGTGCTCGGGGCATCCGAATCAGGCGACGTCATCGAGTGAAGAGTCTACGGGTTCTCGCGACCGCCAACCGCCTCGCACGTGTGACGACGGGTACCGTGCGGTGATGTGAGACGCCTGGGGCGAGCGAAGCGACGGGAAAATGGCCTCGTGGGGCGGGCGAAGCGACGGGTTCTGGGCCCCGCAGTGCTGGTGGCCGTGCTACTCGCCGGCTGCGGTTCCAGCGACTCGACCGTCTCCAAGACCCCGGAGGGCAGCGCATCCGTCGCGCCGACCGCGACGAGTGCACCACCGCCCGTCGAGCCGACGATCGCCGCGGGACCGACCGCGACACCTCCACCCGCAGATCCGTGCGCGGTGAACCTCGCGGCGCCCGAGATCGCGAAGGCGGTCTCCGAGCTGCCCCGCGATCCGCGGAGCAATCAGCCCTGGAGCCCCGAGCCACTTGCGGGCAACTACAACGAGTGCGCGCCGCTCTCGGCAGTGGTGATCAAGGCCAACACCAATGCCGACAACCCGAACACCCGCGCGGTGCTGTTCCACCTCGGCAAGTTCATCCCGACCGGCGTGCCCGACACCTATGGGTTCAACGGCATCGACGACACCGCGACCACCGGCGACACGGTGGCACTGATGTACTCGAGCGGCTCGACGGGCCTCAAGAGCGTGGTGCGGTTCCGCTGGAACGGCAACGGCGTCGAGCTGATCGGCAACACCGGCTAGCAGCGGCGCGGCCGATCCCGGCCCCGTGTCGGACCGCTGGCCTAGAGTGGCCAGGATGTTCCTGACCGGAGGCGCCGACCGCCAAGTCGTCTACAGCGCTTCGGATCTCGCTGCGGCGGCGCGCTGCGAGTACGCCTTGCTGCGGTCGTTCGACGGTCAGCTCGGCCGGGGCCCGCGGATCACCACCGACGATGCGCTGCTGGCCCGCACCGCTCAGCTCGGCGACGAGCACGAGCAGCGTCACCTCGACGAACTCCGCGACGAACTCGACGGCAACGCGGTGGTCATCGGCAAGCCGACCTACACCGTCGCCGGGCTGACCGCGGCCGCCGAGGCCACCCGGGCCGCCGTCGAGCGCCGCGCCCCCGCCATCTACCAGGCCGCCATGTTCGACGGTCGCTTCGTCGGGTTCGCCGACTTCCTGATCCTCGAGACCGCCGACGATGGCGACCAGTACCGGCTGCGCGACACCAAGCTGGCCCGCTCGGTGAAGGTGGAGGCGCTGCTGCAGCTCGCCGCCTACGCCGACACGTTGCAGCGCAGCGGCGTGCCCGTGGCGCCCGAGGTCGAACTGGTGCTCGGCGACGGCGCGATCGCCCGCTACCGGATCGACGAGCTGCTCCCCGTGTACCTGCCGCGGCGGGCCGCACTGCAGCGCCTGCTCGACGACCACCTGGCCGGCAACGCGCCGGTCACCTGGGAGGACGAGTCGATCCGGGCGTGCTTCCGCTGCCCGGAATGCGAGGTGCAGGTGCGCGCCCACGACGACCTCGTGCTCGTCGCGGGCATGCGGGTGAGCCAGCGCGCACGTCTGCTGGATGCAGGCATCACGACCGTTCGCGACCTGGCCGACCACCACGGCGCCGTCGACGAACTCGCCGCGCGCACGGTCACGGCGCTCACCGCCCAGGCGCGACTGCAGGTGGCCGACCGGGTGGACGGCAAGCCGCCGTACGAGGTCATCGACGCCCAACCCCTGATGGCGCTGCCCGACGCGAACAAGGGCGACCTGTTCTTCGACTTCGAGGGCGACCCGCTGTGGACGGTCGACGGCCGCGAGTGGGGCCTGGAGTACCTGTGGGGCGTCTTGAGCGTCACCGACGAGTTCACCCCGTTCTGGGCGCACGACAGGGCCAGTGAACGTCAGGCGCTCGTCGACTTCCTCGCGTTCGTGCGCAAGCGGCGCAAGCGCTACCCCGGCATGCACGTCTACCACTACGCGGCCTACGAGAAGAGCACGCTGCTGCGGCTGGCGGGCCGCTACGGCGTCGGCGAGAACGAGGTCGACGACCTGCTCCGCAGCGGCACGCTCGTCGACCTCTACCCGTTGGTGCGCAAGAGCATTCGGGTCGGCACCGAGAGCTACAGCATCAAGTACCTCGAGCCGCTGTACATGGGCAACGAGCTGCGCGACGGCGAAGTCACCACGGCCACCGACTCCATCACGCAGTACGCCGAGTTCACCGCGTTGCGCGACGCCGGTCGCGCCGACGACGCGGCCGTCGTGCTCAAGCAGATCGAGGACTACAACCGCTACGACTGCCGGTCGACGCGCAGACTGCGCGACTGGCTGATGGCCCGCGCGATCGAATCCGAGGTGCCTCCCCGCGGACCACAGCAGGTCCGCGACGAGGCCGCCGCCGCGACGGGGGAGATCGCCGACGACCTCGAGCGCACGCTGCTGCGGTTCGCAGGTGACGGCACCGAGGAGCGCAGCGCCGAACAGACCGCCGTCGCCATGGTCTCGGCAGCGCGCGGGTACCACCAGCGCGAGGACAAGCCGTTCTGGTGGGCGCACTTCGACCGCATCAACAACCCGGTCGACGAGTGGGCCGACGACGGCGGGGTGTTCATGGTCGAGACCGCCGAGGTAGTCGCCGACTGGCACAAGCCTGCCAAGGCCCGCAAGCAGCAGCGCCAGCTCCGGGTCACCGGCGAACTCGCCTCCGGCGAACTCGGCAGGGAGCTGTACGCGCTGTACGCCCCGCCGGGTCCGACGGGCCTCGCCGGCGACCCCGACCGACGGATGTGGGGTCCGGCCACCCCGGTGGATTGCGACGACCCGTCGATGCCGACCGAGGTCGTCATCATGGAGCGCGAACCGAAGGACGGCGGCTGCTTCGACGAGACCCCATTCGCATTCACGCCCGGCCCGCCGATCGGCAAGAAGCCGCTGCAGACCGCGATCGAGTCGGCGGCGACCCTCATCGGCGCCAGCCTGCCGAACCTGCCCGCTGACGCCGTCACCGACATCCTGCTGCGGCGCCCGCCGCGCACCGTCAGCGGCGGCGGGCTCCCCCGCACCGGCCAGACCGTCGACGACATCACCGCGGCGCTGCTCGACCTCGACTCCTCGTATCTCGCCGTGCACGGTCCGCCGGGCACGGGCAAGACCTACACCTCGGCCCACGTCATCGCTCGACTCGTCGCCCGCGGGTGGCGTGTCGGCGTCGTCGCGCAGTCGCACGCCGTGGTCGAGAACCTCCTCGGGTGCGTGATCGAGGCAGGCGTCGACCCGCAGCGCGTCGGCAAGAAGAAGAGCCCCGGCGGACCGTGGCAGGACGTCGACGAGAAGGACTACCCCGGGTTCATCGCCGACCACGACGGGTGCGTGATCGGCGGAACGGCATGGGATTTCGCCAACGACGGCCGCGTGCCCAGGGGCAGCCTGGACCTGCTCGTCGTCGAGGAGGCGGGTCAGTTCTGCCTCGCCAACACGATCGCCGTGGCGGCCGCGGCGACGAACCTGCTGCTGCTCGGCGACCCGCAGCAGCTACCGCAGGTCAGCCAGGGCACCCACCCGGAGCCGGTCGACCACTCGGCGCTCGGCTGGCTCGTCGACGGCGAGCACACGCTCCCGCCCGAGCGCGGCTACTTCCTCGACCTCTCGTACCGGATGCACCCGGCGGTGTGCGCGCCGGTGTCGCGGCTGTCCTACGACGGCCGCCTGCACTCGCGGGAGGACGTCAGCGCTGCCCGCCGCCTCGACGGCGTCGAGCCGGGGGTGCGCGTGCTGACGGTGAACCACGACGGCAACTCCACCGAGAGCCCGGAGGAGGCCGACGCGATCGTCGGCGAGATCGAACGCCTGCTCGGCGCCACGTGGACCGACGAGGACGGCCCCACGGCGCTCACCCAGCGGCACGTCCTGGTCGTCACTCCGTACAACGCCCAGGTGCTGACGCTGCGCCGCCGGCTCGACGCGGCAGGACTGGCAGAGGTGGAGGTCGGCACGGTCGACAAGTTCCAGGGCAGGCAGGCGCCGGTGGTGTTCGTCTCGATGACGGCGTCCTCGGCCGACGACGTCCCGCGCGGAATCTCGTTCCTGCTCAACCGGAATCGGCTCAACGTCGCGATCAGCCGGGCAAAGTACGCGGCGGTGATCGTCCGGTCGCTCCACCTCACCGACTACCTGCCGTCCACGCCCGACGGATTGATCGGGCTCGGGGCGTTCCTCGCGCTGACCGACGGGTCGGCGGGCCGACCCGTCGCCTGTGGTACACCCACGACGTGACCGATTCGCTGATCGACCGCCTCGCCGAGATCGTCGGCGCGCGTCACGTCAGCACCGATCCCGACGTACTGGTGGGCCGCTGCGTCGACTACACCGGCCGTTACCGGGGGAACGCCCGCGCGCTGGTGCGTCCCGGCGACGCCGACGAGGTGGCGGGCGTGCTGCGCGCATGCCGTGACGCGGGCGCGAACGTGACGGTGCAGGGCGGCCGGACGTCACTGGTCGCCGGAACCGTGCCCGAACACCACGACGTGCTGCTCTCGACCGAGCGGCTGACCGGCATCGGGCCGATCGACGCGGCCGAGCGCCGCGTGCGGGTGGGCGCGGGCGTGACCGCGGCGGCACTGCAGAAGGCGGCGGGCGCAACGGCTTTGGTGTTCGGAGTCGACCTTGCCTCACGCGACACCGCGACCATCGGCGGAATGGCCTCGACGAATGCCGGCGGCCTGCGCACCGTGCGGTACGGGAACATGGCCGAACAGATCCTCGGCCTCGACGTCGCCCTGCCCGACGGCTCGATCGTGCGCAGGCACAGCGAGGTTCGCCGCGACAACACCGGCTACGACCTGACGTCGCTGTTCGTCGGCGCCGAAGGCACCATCGGTGTCATCACCGCGCTCGACGTGCGACTACACCCGACGCCGGCCCACCGCGTGACGGCGGTCGTCGGGTTCGACGACCTGGGCGCGCTGATCGCACTGGGCCGCGAGTTGCGCGACGCCGACGGCATCGCCGCCCTGGAACTGATCGATGCGCGGGCGAGCGCGCTGACTGCCGAGCACCTCGGCGTGGCCGCACCCGTCGACGGCGCATGGCAGCTGCTGGTCGAACTGGCCGGTGACACCGACCAGACCGAGCGGCTGGCCGATGCGCTCGGCCGGGCCGACCTGGTGGGCGATCCGGCCGTCGGCGTGGATTCCGCTGCCGCACAGCGCCTGTGGTCCGTGCGCGAATCGGTGGCCGACGTGCTCGGCAGGTACGGGCCGCCGCTGAAGTTCGACGTCTCACTGCCGCTCGCGAACGTGCCGGGTTTCGCCGCCGCCGCGACGGCCCTGGTCGCCGACCACGCATCCGACGCGATCCCGGTGCTGTTCGGCCACGTCGGGGAGGGCAACCTGCATCTGAACCTGGTGCGTTGCGCGCTCGACGGCGACGCCGAGCGCGCGCTGTACTCGGCGATGATGACGCTGATCGCCGACAACCGCGGCAACGTCAGTTCCGAGCACGGGGTGGGCAGCCGCAAGCGCGACTATCTTCGGATGTCGCGCACCCCCGAGGACATCGCGGCGATGCGTGCGCTCAAGACGGCGTTCGACCCCGACTGCTATCTCAACCGCGCGGTGCTGTTCGGCTGACGGCTAATCGCGGAAGCGCATCGAGTGCCGACCGTAGGTTCCGGCGTCCTCGCCCGCGGTCGCCTCGTCGTCGCGGCGGCTGTGTCTACCCGCTGGCGAACGAGAGGGCACCTCGAACCGGTCCGGGCCGTCGACGAGCGGGCTGTCGACGTGGAAGCCGTTGTGCGCGTGGCCATTGCGGGCGATGTCAGGAGCCGACACGGGATGCACGTCGGTGACCGCTGCCGACTCTTCGTCGACGAACAGGTGCTGCCACGCTTCGACGGGGCCGCCGCGCCACTCGTCGGCAGGGGCGGGCAACGGGTGTTCGACGTGCACGTCGAGTGGGGTCGTCACGCTCTCGTCGACGGGAGGGGCCCCAGGGTCGTCCAGACGCGAGCGGACCGCCTGCAGCGGCGCCGATTCCGGCTCGTCCCAATCCACCGTGTATTCGACGTACTCGTCGTCGTCGGGGAAGTAATCCGCATCGTCGGGCACATGCCGTCCGCCCACGGGTGGCCGCACCGGAACGGGCCCGCGGTGACCCGGCCCGCGTAGGAACAGCGCCGCGACGACACCGAGCAACGCGACGAATGCGGGTAGCAGCAGGGCCTGGGACAACGCCGCGGAGAACGGCACCTGCAAGACGTCGGGAAGCTCCGTGATGCCGGCCTCGGCACCGGGCGGACGCTCGCCGCCCCCTGGCATCTCGGCGCCGATCCGCGAGGTCATGAACGCCGCCATGCCTGCGCTGCCGAGGACGCCGCCGATCTGTCGGGTCGTGTTGTAAACCCCGGAACCGGCTCCTGCCAGGTTCGGCGGCAGGTGACGGGTGGCCGTCGCCGCCAGCGGTGACCAGATGAACGCCATCCCGACGCCCATCACGATCAGCGGCAACACGAGGCGCCAGATCGGCGTCGTGTCGGTCATCTCGACCGACAGCCAGGTCAGCCCGATCGCCAGCGCCGAGAAGCCGAAGCCGACGATCGGCGTCGGCGCATGGCGGTCGACGAGCTTGCCCACGAACGGCGCCAGCACGCCGGACGAGATCGCCATCGGTGCCGTCAGCAGCGCAGCCCGCGTGGGCGACAGGCCAGCCACCGCTTGGGCATAGAACATGAGCGGCAGGATCATCGCCGTCACCGCGAAGCCGATGACCGAGATGCCCAGGTTGGAGAGGCTGAAGTCCCTGTCCTGGAAGATCCGCAGCGGGATCAGGGGGTCCCCGGGGTTGATCGACTGCCAGTACACGAACGCAGCGACGAAGCCGAGTCCCGCGACGACCATGCCCCAGATCCACGGCGCCCAGTCGTGCGACTCGCCCTCCTGCAGGGCGAACACGATCAGGAACATGCCCACTCCCGAGAGCAGGACGCCCAGGAGGTCGAACCCCTTCTTCTCGGTCGGCAGCGCGGGCACGAACCAGTACGCCAGCGCGAGCCCGACGACGCCGACCGGCACGTTGACGATGAAGATCCAGTGCCAGCCCAGACCGTCGACGAGGACGCCGCCGGCGAGCGGTCCGACGAGCGTCGCGACACCGGCCGTCGCGCCCCAGATGCTGAGCGCGACGCCGCGGCGGTCCGGCGGGAAGATCCGGGTGATCGACGAGAGCGTCTGCGGTGTCAGCAGCGCCGCCCCGACGCCCTGCACGACGCGGGCGGCGATCAGCATCTCGATGGTGTCCGCGAGACCGCACCACAGCGAGGCCGCGGTGAAGATCCCCAAACCGACCAGGTAGAGGTTCTTCGGGCCGTACCGGTCCCCCAGCCGACCGGCCACCAGCAGTGGGACGGCATAGGCGAGCAGGTAGGCGCTGGTCACCCAGATCACCGCGTCGTAGTCGGCGCCGAGGCTGTCCATGATCGACGGGTTGGCGACCGACACGATCGTCGCGTCGACCAGGATCATGAAGAAGCCGACCATCATGGCCCACAGCACGCGCCAGGGGTCCGCCGATCGCGGGTCGGTGGCCCGCATCCGGTGCAGGGCGTCTAGTACTGCGGTCACGCTCGTGTCTTCCGTGAGTGCGCGCGGGTGACCGGGCTCGCGAGGGGCTTTAGCCCCAGCGGACTCCGGTGGGATGCCGAACGCCCCTACCCGATCGCGCCTGTCGAACTATCCCGACGACGCTACGGACGCCTCGTCGCCGAGTCGACTCCGGGGTGTGCCGTTTGGCTAGACCGGTTCCGCTACGGCCGTGCCGACGAACTCCTCGTCATCGGAGCGGGACTCTCCGCCGACCCGCGCGGCCAGCAGCGCACCCAGCGCGATCACCGCACCGGCGGTCATCACCACCGCGAGCGCGACTTCGTCGTTGCCGAGCACCCCGACCAGGGGTGCCACCGCGGCGCCGAGTCCGAACTGCGCGGCGCCGAGCAGAGCCGCCGACGTACCCGAGGCCTCGGAGTGTCGCGACAGAGCCAGCGCGGGGGCGTTGGGGATGACGAACCCCATCGCGCCCAGGATCAGCCACACGGGCACCACGAACGCGGCCAGCCCGCCGACGCCGGCCACGGCCAGCCCGATGAAGACGACACCGAAGAGCGAGGACGCCGCGAGCGCCCACACGACGATCGCCTGCGGCGTGAAACGACGCAGCAGCACGACGTTGAACTGCGTCGATCCGATGAGCGCCACCGCGCCCGCGCCGAACACCAGCGCGAAGGACTGCTGGTCGAGCCCGTAGCGGCCCTGCAGGACGAACGACGCACCGGCGATGTAGGCGAACAGGCCCGACATGCCCAGCGCCGCGACCAGGACCAGGATGACGAACCGCGCGTCACCGAACAGTTGGCCGTACGTGCTGAGGATCCCGCGCACCCGCAGCGGCCTGCGGTGTCCGGTGGGCAGCGTCTCGGGCAGCGCCATGGCGGCCATCAGGAGCAGCGCGCCTGCCAGGACGACGAGCACGGCGAACACCCAGTGCCACGACCCGTGCAGCAGTACCGCCGCGCCCAGCGAGGGCGCGAGCACCGGGGCGACGCCGAGCACCAGCATCAGCCGGGACATCACCGTGGCGGCGGCGTTGCCCTTGAACAGATCGCCGACGATCGCGATGGACACGACCATGGTCGCGGCAGCACCGACGCCCTGCAGGCCGCGCGCCAGGCCCAGCACGGTGATGTTCGGCGCGAGCAGGCAGATCACCGACGCGACCATGTGCAGGACGATGCCCGCCATCAGTGGACGGCGGCGACCCAGCGAATCCGACAGCGGGCCGATGACCAGTTGCCCGATCGCAAGACCGGCCAGCGTGCCGGTCAACGTCAGCTGCGCCACCGACGACGACACCGACAATTCCTCGGCGATGCGTGGCAGTGCGGGCAGGTACATGTCGATGGTGAGAGGGCCGAGCGCGACGAGCAGGCCGAGCACCAGGATCATCCGGGTTCGACCCGGTGCCTGAGTGCCGTCGGGTGCCACGTCTACGCCGCTGCCGAGGTCTACGTCCGGGGAAGAGGCCATGGAACTCTTTAGCAATGCGCACGACCCATTTCTTCCCGAGCCCACCCGAAGTGACCGCCGTCACCGATGCCCAACGGTGACCGCCGTCACCATCGGGCACGCTGGGCGGGGTGCCGTTCGTTAACCTGAGGATTCCGCGATCGGCACACAGGAGGCGATGAGCATGGGTGCTGGATTCCGCGCCAAGGGCCGGCCGCTGCCAGCCACCGGCCACGAGGACGAAGACGATCCGAGCACGGCCGTCAAGGCCCTCTCGGCCATCATCGAGCGCGGCGCGCGGGTGCAGGCCCCCGCGGTGCGGGCCTACGTGCAACGCCTGCGCGACGCCGATCCCGAGGCGACGCCCGCCCAGATCGTGGCCAGGCTCGAGAAGCACTACCTGGCAGCCGTGATGGCCAGCGGCGCCGCAGTGGGTTCCGCCGCGGCGTTCCCCGGCGTCGGCACACTCGTCGCCATGTCCGCGGTCGCCGGTGAGACCGTCGTGTTCCTGGAGGCGACCGCCGTCTTCGTCCTCGCGGTCGCCGAGGTGCACGGCATCCCCGCCGAGCATCGCGAGCGCCGGCGCGCGCTGGTCCTGGCGGTGCTGGTGGGCGAGGACGGCAGGCACGCCGTGATGGATCTGGTCGGCCCGGGACGCACCAAGGGCGCCTGGCTGGCCGACGGCGCCGCGCAGCTCCCGCTGCCCGCGGTGTCGCAGCTCAACTCCCGGCTGCTGAAGTACTTCGTCAAGCGCTACACGCTCAAGCGCGGGGCGATCGCGTTCGGCAAGATGCTGCCGGTCGGGGTGGGCGCAGTGGTCGGCGGCGTCGGCAACCGGATGATGGGCAAGAAGATCGTCGACAACGCCCGTGTCGCGTTCGGGGCGCCGCCCCCGCGCTGGCAGTCGACGTTGCACGTGCTGCCCGCGCCGAAGCACTGACTCCCCGAACAGGGCCGTCCGTCGGAGACCACAACGACCATAAGACCGTTGCCGTGGTCTGCCAGGTGCGCGAGGGATAGCCTGGAAGGCGGCGCAAGGGTGGGCCAATACCGCATTCGGACGCAAGCGGGCTCGTGCTCGATTGCAATGGCAGAGGAATCGAGGCGACAGCTGCCGTGAGCAGTTCACCTTCACCATTCGGGCAGAACGAATGGCTGGTCGAGGAGATGTACCGCAAGTTCCGGGAGGATCCCTCCTCGGTGGACCCGAGTTGGCACGAGTTCCTCGTCGACTACTCACCGGAACCGACCACGGAGGCCTCGGCACCGGCGAACGGCAGGAGCGGCGCGACCGCCAAGACCGGCCCCTCCTCCCCACCCACCCCGGCGCCGGCTCCGCCGCCGGCCAACGGCTCGTCGTCGAACGGCTCCAAGACCGCGCCGAAGGCGCAAGAGAAGAGTTCCGCCAAGCCCGCCGAGAAGTCGGCTGAGAAGGCGCCCGCGAAGCCCGCCGCAGCAGCCGAGAGCAAGCCTGCCGACAAGACCTCCGAGAAGCCCGCTGCGCCCGCGACCAAGCCCGCCACGTCGGCGACCGCGGCCAACCCCGAGCCGGCGAAGCCGAAGAGCCCGGCGGGTCCGCCACCGGCCGAGGACGACGAGGCCGCGGTCCTGCGCGGTGCCGCAGCAGCGGTGGTCAAGAACATGAACGCCTCGCTGGAGGTGCCGACCGCCACCAGCGTCCGCGCCATCCCGGCCAAGCTGATGATCGACAACCGCGTCGTCATCAACAACCACCTCAAGCGCACGCGCGGCGGCAAGATCAGCTTCACCCACCTGCTGGGCTACGCGATCGTGCAGGCCGTCAAGAAGTTCCCGAACATGAACCGGCACTTCGCCGAGGTCGACGGGAAGCCCAACGTCATCACCCCGGCGCACACCAACCTGGGCCTGGCGATCGATCTGCAGGGCAAGGACGGCAAGCGTCAACTCGTCGTCGCCGCCATCAAGCGGTGCGAGACCATGCGCTTCGGCCAGTTCATCGCCGCCTACGAGGACATCGTGCGGCGCGCCCGCGACGGCAAGCTGACCGCCGAGGACTTCGCAGGCGTCACCATCTCGCTTACCAACCCCGGCACCATCGGCACCGTGCACTCGGTGCCGCGCCTCATGCGCAACCAGGGCGCGATCATCGGCGCGGGCGCCATGGAGTACCCCGCCGAGTTCCAGGGCGCCAGCGACGAGCGCATCAACGAGATCGGCGTCGGCAAGCTGATCACGCTGACCTCCACCTACGATCACCGCATCATCCAGGGCGCGGAGTCCGGCGACTTCCTGCGCACCGTCCACCAGCTGCTGCTCGACGACGAGTTCTTCGACGAGATCTTCCGCGAACTCGGCATCCCGTACGAGCCGGTGCGGTGGCGCACCGACAACCCGGACGCGATCACCGACAAGAACGCCCGGATCATCGAGCTGATCGCGGCCTACCGCAACCGCGGCCACCTGATGGCCGACGTCGACCCGCTGCGCCTGGACAAGACCCGCTTCCGCAGCCACCCCGACCTCGACGTCCTGACCCACGGCCTGACGCTGTGGGACCTCGATCGCGTGTTCAAGGTCGACGGGTTCGCAGGCGCCGAGTACAAGAAGCTGCGCGACGTGCTGTCGGTGCTGCGCGACGCGTACTGCCGTCACGTCGGCGTGGAGTACACGCACATCCTGGAACCCGAGCAGCAGAAGTGGATCCGGGATCGCGTCGAGGTCAAGCACGACAAGCCGACCGTCGCCGAGCAGAAGTACATCCTGAGCAAGCTCAACGCCGCCGAGGCGTTCGAGACGTTCCTGCAGACCAAGTACGTCGGGCAGAAGCGCTTCTCACTGGAAGGCGCCGAGACCGTCATCCCGATGATGGACGCCGCGATCGACCAGGCCGCCGAGCACGGTCTCGACGAGGTCGTCATCGGCATGCCGCACCGCGGCAGGCTCAACGTGCTGGCCAACATCGTCGGCAAGCCGTACTCGCAGATCTTCAGCGAGTTCGAGGGCAACCTGAACCCGTCCCAGGCCCACGGCTCCGGCGACGTGAAGTACCACCTCGGCGCCACCGGCACCTACATCCAGATGTTCGGCGACAACGACATCGAGGTGTCGCTGGTGGCCAACCCGAGCCACCTCGAGGCCGTCGACCCGGTCCTCGAAGGCCTGGTGCGCGCCAAGCAGGACATGGTTGACAAGGGCGACGGACCCGACGGCTTCACGATCGTGCCGATGATGCTGCACGGCGACGCGGCGTTCGCCGGACAGGGCGTGGTGGCGGAGACGCTGAACCTGGCCCTGCTGCGCGGCTACCGCACCGGCGGCACCATCCACATCGTGGTGAACAACCAGATCGGCTTCACCACCTCACCGCAGAACTCGCGCTCCAGCGAGTACTGCACGGACGTGGCGAAGATGATCGGCGCGCCGATCTTCCACGTCAACGGCGACGATCCCGAAGCCGCTCAGTGGGTGGCCCGGCTGGCGATCGACTTCCGGCAGAAGTTCAAGAAGGACGTCATCATCGACATGCTGTGCTACCGCAGGCGCGGGCACAACGAGGGCGACGACCCGTCGATGACGCAGCCGTACATGTACGACGTCATCGACACCAAGCGCGGCGTCCGCAAGACCTACACCGAGGCCCTCATCGGTCGTGGCGACATCTCGATGAAGGAAGCCGAGGACGCCCTGCGTGACTACCAGGGTCAACTCGAGCGCGTCTTCAACGAGGTCCGCGACCTCGAGAAGCACGACATCGAACCCAGCGAGTCGGTGGAGTCCGACCAGGTGCTGCCCGCCAAGCTGAGCACGGCGGTCGACAAGTCGCTGCTCGCACGCATCGGCGACGCGCACCTGTCCTTCCCGGAGGACTTCGCGGTGCACCCGCGCGTGAAGCCGGTGCTCGAGAAGCGGCGCGAGATGGCCTACGAGGGCAAGGTCGACTGGGCGTTCGGCGAACTGCTGGCCCTGGGCACCCTGGTGTCCGAGGGCAAGCTGGTCCGGCTGTCCGGCCAGGACACCCGCCGCGGCACGTTCACCCAGCGCCACTCGGTGATCATCGACCGCAAGACCGGCGCGGAGTTCACGCCGCTGCAGCTGCTGGCCACCAACACCGACGGCACGCCGTCGGGCGGCAAGTTCATGGTCTACGACTCGGCGCTCTCGGAGTTCGCGGCGGTCGGCTTCGAGTACGGCTATTCGGTCGGCAACCCCGACGCGATGGTGCTGTGGGAGGCGCAGTTCGGCGACTTCGTCAACGGCGCCCAGACGATCATCGACGAGTTCATCAGCTCGGGCGAGGCCAAGTGGGGCCAGCTGTCCGACGTCGTGCTGCTGCTGCCGCACGGCCACGAGGGTCAGGGCCCCGATCACACCTCGGGCCGCATCGAGCGGTTCCTGCAGGTGTGTGCGGAGGGGTCGATGACGGTGGCGATGCCGTCGACGCCGGCCAACTACTTCCACCTGCTGCGTCGGCACGGCATGGACGGCATTCACCGTCCGCTGATCGTGTTCACACCGAAGTCGATGCTGCGCAACAAGGCCGTCGTCAGCGACATCCGCGACTTCACCGAGCAGAAGTTCCGCTCGATCATGGAGGAGCCGACGTACACCGATGGCGTCGGCGACCGGTCGAAGGCCAAGCGAATCCTGTTGACCAGCGGCAAGATCTACTACGACCTCGCTGCCCGCAAGGCGAAGGAGGGCCGCGACGACGTCGCGATCCTGCGCGTCGAGCAGCTCTATCCGCTGCCCCGCAAGCGCCTCGCGGCAACCATCGACGAGTACCCGAACGTCAAGGAGTTCTTCTGGGTACAGGAGGAGCCGGCCAACCAGGGTGCGTGGCCGACGTTCGGGCTGTCGATGCCGGAGCTGCTGCCCGATCACCTGACCGGTATCAGGCGCATCTCGCGTCGTGCGATGTCGGCGCCGTCGTCGGGGTCGTCGAAGGTGCACGCCGTCGAGCAGCAGGAGATCATCGACGAGGCGTTCGCCAAGTGAGTTGATGCTGCGTGAGGGTCGCCAGCCTGCCGGGTCCGGCGACCCTCACGCAGAAATCCGTTGGGTCAGAACCCCGCGAGCCCGAACGGGATCGGGTTCTGACCGTTGGCCAGCGAGGTGACCGCGGCCGGGCAGAACATCGAGATGGCGATGCCGGTGAACATGGTCGCGGGGCCGAGCGGTCGGCCCAGCGCGTCCGAGACGCCTGCCGCGACGTCGGCCATCTGCTGACCGGGCTCCGACAGCATTGGGCAGACGGACTGCCCGACCGACACCGCGGTCGCCGGATCGATGCCACCGAGACCGGCCGAGGAAAGTGCTCCCACGAAGGCATCGGCGCCCGGGTCGGCGTACGCCGGTGTGGCCAGGAACGTCGCGCCCGCGATGAGACCTGCGGACATTGCCAACGACGCTGTCGTCACCTTGGGGATGCGCTTCATGGACTGTCCTTCGCACCCCGGTGCGGATCCGTTACCCGCTTCCCGTGATACCGCCGGTACCGTCTATCCTCGACACGAGTCGAATAAGCGAGACGAGGGAGTACGCATGGAGGGCTTCGCGGGCAAGGTCGCGGTCGTCACGGGCGCCGGATCGGGTATCGGCCAGGCCCTGGCCATCGAACTGGCACGGTCGGGCGCCAAGGTCGCGATCAGCGACGTCAACACCGACGGCCTCGCCGTCACCGAGCAGCGCATCAAGGCGATCGGCGCCCCGGTGAAGGCCGACCGGCTCGACGTCACCGAACGCGAGGCCTTCGAGCTGTACGCCGACGCCGTCAAGGCCCACTTCGGCAAGGTCAACCAGATCTACAACAACGCAGGCATCGCGTTCGCGGGCGACGTCGAGGTCAGCGGCTTCAAGGACATCGAGCGCGTCATGGACGTCGACTTCTGGGGCGTCGTCAACGGCACCAAGGTGTTCCTCCCCCACCTCATCGAGTCCGGCGACGGACACGTCATCAACGTGTCGAGCATCTTCGGCATCTTCTCGGTGCCCGGCCAGGCGGCATACAACGCAGCCAAGTTCGCCGTGCGCGGGTTCACCGAGGCGCTGCGCCAGGAGATGGCGCTGGCCAAGCATCCGGTGAAGGTCACCACCATCCACCCGGGCGGCATCAAGACCGGCATCGCACGCAACATGACGGCAGCCGAGGGCATCGACGTCGACGAACTCGCGAAGACGTTCGACAAGAAGCTGGCAAGCACGTCACCGGAGAAGGCCGCGCAGATCATCATGGACGGCGTCCGCAAGAACAAGGCACGGGTGCTGATCGGCAACGACGCCAAGGCTCTCGACTTCATCGTGCGCCTCACCGGCTCGGGCTACCAGAAGCTGTTCTCCGGCGTCATCGCCAAGGCGCTCCCCGGCTCGCACTGAGCTAGTGACCGAGCGGATGTGACGACAGCCAGTCACCGGCCAACGCGGCCGGGTCCTTGCCGTCGCCCACCTGACGCAGCATGTCGGCCAACGCGCCGGTGTCGAGTTCGCCCGCAATCTGATTGAGCGCCAGCACCTGCTGCTCGGTCAGCTCGTTGCGCCGGTACAGCGGCACGACGTTCTCCGCCCGGATCAGCGAGGTGCGGTCGGTGAGCACCACCGCCCAGTCCGGGACGTCCGCGGCCGCCGTCGACGTCCACCCCAGGTCGATGCGGCCGGACCGGAGCGCGGCGAACACTGCCGTCTGATCCCGGAATTCGCGAGGCTCGGGCAGTCGGCAGGACCCGACCGCACGGGGCGTGACGGCGCCGACGGCCGCGCCGGCATTCGGACGCCCGCACGTCCGGGCCAACGCCGTGACGTCACTGCCACCCCACGCCTGGGACGTCTTCTCGGTGACGGCGACGGCCGGTCCGTCGTCGGCGGACTGGGCGTAGTCGCCTGCCGCGATGCCCTCGGGCAGCGCGCCGATCATCGCCCGGTACACCTGCTCGGGCGCGCGGGCCGTCGAGTTCGGGTCGAAGCGCGTCAACAGCCGGCCGGTCAGGCCGGGGGCCACCAGCACGTCACGCGTGTCGAGGTCGCCCACCGGGTCGTCGCTGGTCTCCACGTGGGCAGGACTGCCGTAGTAGCGCAGCGCCGCGGCGTAGAGCTGGGCCAGCAGTGCGGACTGGGCGTCGTCGGTCGCACCGACCGCAATCGACGGGGGCGCCGACCCGCCGCCGCATCCGGCGATCAGCAGCGCGACGAGCGCAACGACCAGCCGGCGAGTCAAGGGCTCAGACTCCCGAGGCTTCCGCGACCGCCGCAGCCACCGCAGGGCCGACGCGCGGGTTCAGCGCGCTGGGCACGATGTGGTCGACCGCGAGGTCGTCACCGACCACCGAGAAGATCGCTTCGGCCGCAGCCACTTTCATCTTCTCGGTGATCCGGCGGGCGCCTGCGTCCAGCGCACCGCGGAACACACCGGGAAACGCCAGCACGTTGTTGATCTGATTCGGGAAGTCGCTGCGCCCCGTCGCCACCACGGCGGCATACTTACGCGCCACGTCGGGGTGGATCTCGGGGTCGGGGTTCGACATCGCCATCACGATGCCGCCAGGCGCCATCGTCGCGATCAGCTCTTCGGGCACCAGCCCCGCAGACACGCCCATGAAGACGTCGGCACCGGCGAGCGCTTCGGCGATGCCGCCTCGGAGCGCGCGCGGATTGCTCCTGGTGGCCAGCTCGGCCTTGAAGGGATTGAGGTCGTCACGGTCCGTGTGGACGACGCCCTTGCTGTCGAGCACGGTGACGTCGCTGATGCCCTTGGCAAGAAGGATGTTCGCGCACGCGACGCCGGCTGCCCCGGCACCGGAGATCACGACCTTCTGCGTGTGCATGTCGCGGTCGAGCACCTTGGTGGCGCCCATCAACGCAGCGAGCACGACGATGGCGGTGCCGTGCTGGTCATCGTGCATGACCGGGCAGTCCAGCGCCTCGATCACGCGACGCTCGATCTCGAAGCACCGCGGCGCCGAGATGTCCTCGAGGTTGACCGCACCGAACGTCGGCCGCAGCCGGATGATCGTCTCGACGATCTCGTCGGGGTCCTTCGTGTCCAGCACGATCGGGATCGAGTCGAGCCCGCCGAACGTCTTGAACAGGGCGCTCTTGCCCTCCATCACCGGGAGCGACGCCGCGGGGCCGATGTCGCCGAGACCGAGCACGGCGCTGCCGTCGCTGATGACCGCGACCAGCCTGTTGGCCCACGTGTACTTCGCGGCGAGGGTGCGGTCGGCGGCGATGGCGCGGCTGACCTGGGCGACGCCCGGGGTGTAGGCGATCGACAGGGCGCGCTGCGTGTCGAGTGGTGTCTTCAGATCGATCGAGAGCTTGCCGCCCTCGTGCGCTGCGAAGATCTCGGCGTCGTCGATGACGACTTGCGGCGTGCGGGCATCGGACGGCGTTTCACTCGACGAATCAACAGCACTGTTGGACACCCGCGTCAGGTTACTGCACCCCGGCATCTCACCCGGGTGCTCTCCCGGCTCGTGAGCACGCCGCTGCCAGCCGGCAGGCGTATCATTTCGGCGCCCGAGCAGGGCGCACACCACGGAGAGGGGACCTGGCGATGCCGTCGTTCCGCGCGCTGCAACCCTCGATGCTCAAGGCCAATGCCCGCCGCGCGCCCGAAGCCGACTTCCACGCCATCCACGTGCCGGTCGCGCGGGCGATGGTCGACTGCGGGGTGTACGCCGACGGCAGCCGCCTGCCGGGCAAGTACACCCACGGCGCCGCGCTGTCGAAGGTCCGCGAGCTGGAGGCCGAGGGCGTGGCCGCGTTCGTGTGGATCGGGCTGCACGAGCCCGACGACCACCAGATGCAGTCGGTGGCCGACGTCTTCGGTCTGCACGAACTCGCCGTCGAGGACGCCGTGCACGCCCACCAGCGGCCGAAGCTCGAGCGCTACGACGACACGCTTTTCCTGGTGCTGAAGACCGTCAACTACGTCGAGCACGAGTCGATGGCGAAGGTGCGCGAGATCGTCGAGACCGGCGAGATCATGATCTTCGTCGGCCGCGACTTCGTTGTCACCGTCCGCCACGGCGACCACGGTGGCCTGGCAAGCGTGCGCAAGCACATGGACAGCGCCCCGTCGAACTGCCGGCTGGGTCCGTACGCGGTGATGCACGCGATCGCCGACCACGTCGTCGACTCCTACCTCGACGTCACCGACTTGGTCGAGAACGACATCGACGCGATGGAGGAGAACGTCTTCTCCCCCGACAGCAGCACCGACATCGAGCACATCTACCTGATGAAGCGCGAAGTCGTGGAGCTGCGCCGCGCGGTGAGCCCGCTGGCCAAGGACCTCGAGCGGATGGGCAGCGACTACAACGACCTCGTCTCCAAGGAGGTGCGGCGGTACATGCGCGACGTGCTCGACCACACCATGAAGGCGTCCGACCGAATCGCCAGCTACGACGAGGTGCTCAGCTCACTGGTGCAGGCGGCGGTCGGCAAGGTCTCGATGCAGCAGAACACCGACATGCGCAAGATCTCGGCGTGGGTCGCGATCGCCGCCGTCCCGACCGCGCTGGCGGGCATCTACGGCATGAACTTCGAGCACATGCCCGAATTGTCGTGGACCTACGGCTATCCGGCGGCGCTGTCGGTCATGGCGACGGTGTGCACGGTGCTGTACGTGACGTTCCGGCGCAACCATTGGCTGTAGGCCTCGGGCTGGCCGCGGCGATCAGACCGCGGTGGCGTCGGGCGGTTCTGGTCCGCCGGGGTGGCCGGCGTCGCGTTCAGTGGTTGGCGGGTCGTCGTCGGGTGGCCGCAACAGCAGTTCCGGGCGGTGGTGGTAGTTGACCCGCGACTGTCCCGTGTCCAATGCCGGGGGCGGGGTCCATTCCACGACGCCGTCGACCACCGCGGTGGTCCAGCCGCGGTCGTCGTCGCCGACCATGCGGTTGTCCGCGCCGCACGCCAGACCCAGATCGTCGACGTTCGTGAGACCGCCGGAGGCCCAATCCTCCGCGGCGTGGTGAACCTGGCAGCCGTAGGCGCCCACGGTGCAGCCGGGTTTGGTACAGCCCCCGTCGCGCGCCATCAACATCACCCGCTGCGCCGGGGACGCCACCCGGCGGGTGCGGAACAAATCCAACGCGGACCCCGTCGCGCGGTCGAAGATCGCCAGATAGTGGTTCGCGTGGGAACCCATCCGGATCACGTCCTTGATCGGGATGATCGTCCCTCCCCCGGTCACTCCCACACCGGCACGGGATTCCAAGTCCTGCAACGTGGTGCGGACGATGACGGTGACCGGCAGTCCGTTGAGCCGGCCCAGGTCCCCACCCATGAGCGCGATCCGCCCGATCGCCACTAGCGCGTCGTGTCGCCGCTGCGCCGGCGTGCGCTGATCGTCGTCGATCTGGGCCTGGGTCGGGGTGCCGAACACACACGGCTCGGCATCGGCGGGGTTGCACATGCCGGGTCCGGCCAGCTTGGCCCATGCCGCCTCGAATAGCGCGCGCCCCTCGGGGGTCAAGTCGGCGGTCATGCGGCTCGTGCCATTGGACTGTTGCCTGGCCATCGTCGCGCCGCGTCGCGCCTCGCGTTCGCTCTCGTCGGGTTCCGCACCGTCCTGATCGAGGAGGAACAACCGCCTCTCGGCAGTTCCCTTCAACTCCTTGGGCCCCACCCCCAACGCCACCCGCACCAAGTCCACTTCCAACTGATCGCGGGTCAACGCATCAACAGACCTCGGCAACCTCGCCAGCGTGTCCCGCAGCACCGCGACGTGCTCGGGATTGATCAGCCCCGCCGCCTGGGCAGCCGCGGTAGCCGGCATCAACGGCGCCATCGGATCCCCCGTCAACGACCGCCGCGGTGCCAGATCCGCCGCGTCGGCCAGCCGCTTCCCAGCTTCAGCCGACCCGATCCGCCACCGCACTCGTAGCACTTCATTCCAGGACTTGGCGCCCATCGCCCGCGGCGCGGTCTGAGTCTGCAGCCGGGCCAGCAGACGCTCGCGCTGGGCCGGGAGCTGGCAGCTCAACCCCTCCAATTCGTCCATCGCCGAGAGCAACTCAGCGCTCTGCAAGGTCTCGATCGGCAGGGCGGCCAACGCATCATGGGCGGCGCGCAACCGCGCGATCGTCTCCGCCACGACATCGGCCTGCATGGTTCGAACATACATTCGACCACCGACATTTACCGGCTCAGCGGATCATGCTGAAACCGCTGTGACGCATGAGGATTGGCGGTAGACGACGTCCGGTGACAGGTCAGCTGGGGCTGGCGGCGCGGCGCCGTGGGTCGCGCACGTCCACACCGTCGGTGAGCCACGCCTCGCGCATTGCGTCGGCACCCTTGAGCCGCACCCACGCCGCCTCGGTCGCGGTGATCGGCGTCGCCGACAGCACCGTCACCGGATGATCCCCGCCGACGTCGACGTCCTCGATGTCGCTGCCTGCCAGGAGCACCGCGGTGAACGGGGCGCCCTCCCACAGCGGCGTCTCCAGGTCGATCAACGCATCCTCGACCAGGATCACGCCCTCGATCGACGGCGTGGACGCCACCACCGCGATCGACTTCGCCAGCCCGGCCGGGGTGGGCCCGCGCTGGGAGAGCACCACCTCTGCGCGCGGACCGGTCGACGCGTCCGCCACGAACTCCATCGGATCCATCATCGGGTGCCGCGAACACCCAACGGAGACATAGTGATACACGCCGTCGTCATCGGCGCCGAACCTCAGCACCTCCATCGGCTCCGCGCCAAGGAACGTCACGTTCGCCGCGACGGGGTCACCCGTCACGCCCGCTGCGGCGAAGTGTTCCCGCAGTCGCGCCCGAACCGCTGTGAGGACGTCGCTCACTCTGCCGGCGGGATCGACAGGTTCACGCCAGAGTCGGCGTCGAAGAGCACCAGCCGCGAGGTGTCGAACGCCAACTCCGCCGTCTGGCCTGCCACGAGCTTCGACTCGGTCGACACCCGGGCGGTGAATTCGTTGTCGGCACCGCCGGATTCGACCGCCAGCTCGGCGAGCTGGCTGGCCCGGGCACCTTCGCCCTCGGTGTGGAAGTGCACGTACTTCTCCGCGCCGAGCGACTCGACGAGGTCGACGGTCACCTCGAACGTCAGCCCGCGGATGCGCGCGTAGGTGTCGATGAGCGACGAATCGTCGAGGTGCTCCGGGCGCAGGCCCGCGATCACGTTGGCCGGCTTGGGGTGTTTGCGCAGCAGGTCGGACGCCTCCTGGGTGAGCGTCACCTCGCCAAAGGGCAGCCGCACGCCGACGTCGGTCAGGGTGGCGGGGAAGAAGTTCATCGCCGGACTGCCGATGAACCCTGCGACGAACAGGTTCGCCGGCCGGTTGTACAGCTCCTCGGGGGTGCCGATCTGCTGCGCGACGCCTGCCAGCATCACGACCACGCGGTCACCGAGCGTCATCGCCTCGGTCTGATCGTGAGTGACGTAGACGGTGGTCGTGTTCAGGCGGTTCTGCAGCCGGGCGATCTCCGAGCGCATCTGCACGCGTAGCTTCGCGTCGAGGTTCGACAGTGGCTCGTCCATCAGGAATGCCTTGGGGTTGCGCACGATTGCGCGCCCCATCGCCACCCGCTGCCGCTGACCGCCGGACAACTGCCCGGGCTTGCGGTCCAGTAGCTCGGTCAGGTCCAGCGTCTTGGCGGTCTCCTCCACCTTCGCGGCGATGTCGGCCTTCGACGCCTTGGCCAGGGTCAGCGGGAAGGCGATGTTCTGCCACACCGTCATGTGCGGGTACAGCGCATACGACTGGAACACCATCGCGATGTCGCGGTCCTTGGGCGCCTTCTCGTTGACCCGCTCGCCACCGATGGTCAACTCGCCCGAGCTGATGTCCTCGAGCCCGGCGATCATGTTCAGCGTGGTCGACTTACCGCAGCCGGACGGACCGACCAGGATGATGAACTCGCCGTCGGCGATCGTCAGCGACAGTTCCTTCACCGCCGTCGCACCATTCGGGTAGCTCTTCGACACCCGGTCCAACACGATCTCGGCCATGACTACCCCTTCACCGCACCGGACGTCAGCCCGGCGACGATACGTCTTTGGAAGATGAGCACGAAGATGATGATCGGCACGGTGATCACCATGGCACCGGCCGCGATCGACCCCGTCGGCTCCTCGAATTGCGAACTGCCCGTGAAGTTCGCGATCGCCACCGGCGCAGTGATCGCCCGCTCGGTCGCCGTCAGCGACAGTGCCAGCAGCAGGTCGTTCCACGCGAAGATGAAGACCAGGATCGCCGCGGTCACGATGCCCGGCGCCGCCAGCGGTGCGATCACCTTGCGGAAGGCCTGCGCGGGTGTGGCCCCGTCCATCTTCGCGGCCTTCTCCAGATCCCATGGGATCTCCTTGAAGAACGCCGACATGGTGTAGATCGCCAGCGGCAGCGCGAACGTGATGTAGGGAATGATCAGACCGGGCCACGTGTCGAACAGCCCCACGGCGCGCTCGATGTTGAAGATCGGTGTCACCAGCGAGATCTGGGGGAACATCGCGATCAGCAGCGCCACGCCGACGAGCAGCTTCTTGCCGGGGAACGCCAGCCGCGCGATCGCGTAGGCGGCCATCCCGCCGATCACGACGGCGATGACGGTGGTGATCAGCCCGATGCCGATCGAGTTGACCAGCGCCGAACTGAAGACGTTGCCCTGGAAGATCGCCGTGTAGTTGTCGAACGTCACCTCGGCGGGAATCAGCTTGCCGTCCTTGACACTCGACGTCGGTTTGAGCGACAACGACAGGATCCACAGCACGGGGATCAGGGCGTAGAGCACGACCGCGACGTTGACGACGACCCAGCCCGTGGCGCGACCGGCGCCTGCTCGTTCGTTCATCGGTCTCCCCCGCTCTTCGCGCGAGCGCTCATCGGCGTGCTCCCCCCACGTCGTCGCTGCCGGGCGCGGCCGCACCGAAGATCTTGATGAAGATGAACGCGATGATCGCCACCGACAGGAACACCAGGACGCTGATCGCCGATCCGAGGCCGAGATTGAATGCCTTGAACAGGTTGTCGTAACCCAGGATCGACACCGATCCGGTGTCGTTGGCCCCGCCGGTCAGCACGTAGATGTTGTCGAAGATGCGGAACGCATCGAGCGTGCGGAACAGCAGCGCCACCAGGATCGCCGGCTTCATCAGCGGCAGGATGATCTTGACCAGCCGGGTCCACGAACCGGCGCCGTCGACCTGCGCTGCGTTGAGGAGATCCTGCGGCACCAGCGCCAGCCCGGCGAGCAGCAGCAGCGCCATGAACGGCGTCGTCTTCCACACCTCGGCCAGCACCACGATCGCGAGCGACGGGAACTGTTCGGTCAGGGGCGCACTGCCCTCGGGCAGCAGGTTGGCCAGGTAGCCGGTGCCCGGCGTCCACGCGTAGTACCAGCTGTAGGACGCGGCGACGGTCACGATGCCGTACGGCACCAGGATCGCGGTCCGCACCACGCCCTTGCCGAAGATCGTCCGGTGCATGACCAGTGCAAGCGCCAAGCCGAGCACGAACTCGATGGCCACCGACACGACGGTGATCGCCAACGTCACCGCGAAGGCCGTCCACCAGTAGCCGTCGGTGAGGATCGTGACGTAGTTGCTCAGTCCGACGAACTCGGTGTCGTCCGGCGCGGCGAGGTTGTAGCGCTGCAGGCTCAGCCACACCGCGTAGGCGATCGGGTACGCCGTGACCGCGATCATCAGCAGCACCGCGGGACTGATCAACAGGAAGGCAAGCTTGCGCTCGGACCGCTCGTCGTCGGTGGCGGCGACGGCGGCCGTCGACTCGGTGGGTACCGCGGTCACGGGATCAGCCCCTTGCCGTCGATGGCCTTCTGCACCTGTTCGGCGAGTTCGTCGGCCGTGCGCTCCGGGTCGATCTCGGTGATGGGCGCCAACGTCGCCGAGATGCGGGTCGACACCGCCTGATACACCGGGGTCGCGGGCCGCACTGCCGCGTCGACGAGCTGGCGGCGGATGACGTCGTACTGCGGGTACTTGGCCTGGAAGGCGGGGTCGTCGTACAGCGACGCGCGCACGGCGGGCAGGCCGCCCTCGACCGAGGTGTACCGCTGGTTCTCGGCGTTGCGCAGGCAGCGGATCGCCTCGAAGGCCTCGGCCTTGCGCTGAGTGTTCTTGCCCACCGCCAGGTTCAGTCCGCCGAGCGTGACCTTCGCGGGCTGTCCGGGCACGACGCCCGGGAACTCGGCGAAGCCGAACACCTTCTTGCTCGCCTCGTACGCCGAGGTGAACTGCTCGTCGGACGGCGAGAACGTGCCCTCGTCGTTGATGGCGCTCGCGAGGTCGGGCTGCTGATCGAGCGGCAGGAAGGAGACGCCGCCCTTGACCGCGTTCTCCAGCAGCGAGGGCAGCACGAACGGCCAGTTCACCTCGAGCGCCGCCTTGCCCTGTTCGAGCGCCAAGCGTGCCGTGCCCTCGTCGGTCTGGGTGATCGACGGGTCGGCACCCGGGGCGGTGGCGACGGACTTGATGATCTGCAGCGCCTTTACCGTCGCGGCGCGATGCTCGGGGGTGTCGGTGAGCGTGACGGTCTCGCCGTCCTCGGAGAGGATCTGTCCCCCGGCGCTGGCCAGCAACGTGTTGAACCACACCATGAGGCCCTCGTACTGCTTGGCCTGCACGGCAATCCAACTCGGCTCACCGGCGGCATGCAGGCGGGTGGCGTCGGCCACCATGGCGTCCCAGTCCCGGGGCGGTTCGGGTACCAGATCGGCGCGATACCAAAGCAATTGGGTGTTGGTGGTGACGGGCGCCGCGTACAGCTCGTCCTGCCACTCGGCCGTCTTCAGCGGTCCGGGCAGGGTGTCCTCGCGGGCGTCGGCCTCCGCCTGGCCTGCCGGATCGTCGGAAAGCGGCAACGCCCAACCGGCTTCGGCGAACTCGGCGGTCCAGACCACGTCGAGCGCCATGACGTCGAGGGTCTTGTCGTTGCCGGTGAGTCGGCGAGCCAGCTGCAGCCGCTGGTCGTCGGCGCCCTTGGGCAGGCTGACCTGCTTTATCTCGAACCGGCCGCCGAGTTCCTCGTTGCAGCGCTTCGCCACCGCGGTGAACGTCGCCATCTCGTTGGCCGGTGTGTAGAAGTTGATGACGTTCCCGCCACCGCCGGAGCTGCACGCCGTCAACGACGCCACCGAGGTCATCGTCAGCGCAGCTACAGCCGCAGCGCATAGCCGCCGAGCGCGCACGACCCGCCTCCATCCGCGTCCGACGGGCCGCCGAGGCAGCTCCGTCGCTTCACGTCGCCGCTGGCGCGACGGCGGGCGGGGAAACCTCCCGCGCGCAAACCGTAGAGCGATCTGGGCGTGATGTGCAACACTCCCCGCCGCGTACGGCCGATATCGGGCCGAATCGTGACCTCGGACTTCGCGCGCGGGCGACCACCGCGACACCCGTCAGATAGTCAAGCGCGCCAGCAGATCCCGCCCCTGCTCGGCGGCCTGCGGGTCGCACAGGACGTCGTAGCGTCCGGCGACGAGCTGCATCGTCGAGCTGAAATCCCTTGTGCCGCGGGCCATCGCGTACTGCAGGCCCGAGGTGATCAAGCCGAAGAACACACCGGCGACCAGACCGGCGATCAGCGACCCCCACGGGCTCGGGCTGAAGAAGCCGAGCACCAGACCGATGAACAGGCCGAGCCAGGCGCCGGTCAGCGCACCGCCGCCGAGCACGCGCGGCCACGTCAACCTGCCCGTGACGCGTTCCACCTGCATGAGGTCGACGCCGACGATGGTGACCTGCTGCACCGGAAACTGCTGGTCGGACAGGTAGTCGACCGCCCGTTGCGCTTCGGCGTAGGTGGGGTACGACCCGATCGGCCATCCCTTGGGCGGGGTCGGCAGTGCTGGGGGCATTCCACGTCCCTGCTTCTGTCCTGGTTGAAGCGGGCTGGTCATGTTCGTCTCCTCGGAAGAAGTGAGTTCGCGTCTCTCACGACAACGCACCGGCATGGCTCATCGTGCCCCGAAAGCGCGTCGAACACTCGGTATCGGCGGTGCGCTAGGTTTGGGTCCATGACGAGTGAGGACTCGAACCCAGGTCAGACGTCGTCACCCGACTCGGGCGCCGGGGGGTCGGAACCGGCTCCCCAGGGCTATGAATCGCCCCCGATCGAGGACACCCCGCGACCTGACGAGCGGGATTCCGGCGACTCGGCGCCGGCGTACGCGAACTCCTACGAGCCGCCGTCCCACGAGCAGCCCCGCTACGACCAGTCCTCGTACGAGCAGCCCTCGTACGACCAATCGCAGTACGGCCAACCCGAGTACGGCCAACCCCAGTACGACCAGTCGCAGTTCGGCCAGCAGGCGCCACCGCAGTACGGCACCCCAGGCAACTACCCGCCTCCCCCGCCATACGGCGCCGCCCCCGGCTACGGTCCGCCGCCCGGGTACCCGCCGCCGGGCTATGGCGCACCCGGCTATGGCGCACCCGGCTATGGCGCACCCGGGTATGGCGCACCCGGTTACGGGGCTCCGGGTTACGGCGCTCCCGGCTATCCGGCCTACGGCGCGCAGCCCACGAAGACGAACGCGTTGGCCATTGCCTCACTGGTGGCGTCCGTGGTGTCGCTGTGCGGCATCGGCTCGATCGCGGGCATCATCCTCGGCGTCGTCGCGATCAACCAGATCAAGGTGAGCGGCGAGTCCGGCCGGGGCCTGGCGCTCGCGGGGATCATCGTCGGCGCCGTCACACTGCTGTTCAGCATGCTCTGGCTCGTCCTCGTCGCGGCGGCTTGATGACCAACGGTCCCGAGCAGCCCTACCGCGGCCCGGAGTTCCCCGCACCCGACGGTTCGACGCAGCCGCTGGACTACCCCGCCAACCCCGGGCTGCCGCCGCCGGTCTACTCCGACGGGTGGTCGCAACCGGGCGGATACCCGCCGCCCGGGTATGCGGCTCCCGGCTATCCGGCTCCGGGTCATCCGCAGTCCGGCTACCCGCCGCCCTATCCGCCGTACGCCGGCGGCTACCCGTACGACCCGTATCGAGCGGCCCAGCCTGCGGGCACCAACGGCAAGGCGATCGCGGCGCTGGTCTGCGCGCTGACCGGGCTGCTCTGCGGCCTGCCCGCGGTCGTCGGCGTCGTGCTCGGGATCATCGCGATGCGCGAGACCCGTCGCACCGGGCAGGACGGTTGGGGTCTGGCGCTCGCGGGCGTCATCGTCGGCGGGCTGATCACAGCGGGCATGATCCTGTACCTGCTGCTGATGATCGGGCTCTTCGCGAGCGGCGTCACCACCTTCTGACGAGCGTTACGCGGGCGGTTCGAACGGCGCCGTCGTGCGCGCCATCCCGGCCGCCCTGCCCTTGCCCGCGATCACCAACGCCATCTTGCGGCTCGCCTCGTCGATCATCTCGTCGCCGAGCATCACCGCACCGCGCGCCCCGCCCGCCCTGGACGTGTGCCACTCGTAGGCCTCGAGGATCAGCTCGGCGTGGTCGTAGTCGTCCTGGCGGGGGCTGAAGATCTCGTTGCCCGCGGCGATCTGGTCGGGGTGCAGCACCCACTTGCCGTCGTAGCCGAGCGCCGCCGAGCGAGCGGCAACCCTGCGGAAGGCCTCGGTGTCGCGCACCAACAGGTAGGGCCCGTCGATCGCGTTGATGCCGTGCGTGCGCGCGGCGACGAGGATGCGCATCAGGACGTAGTGGTGGGCGTCGCCCACGTCGTAGCCCTCGGGCTGCTCGCCGACGACCAGGGTGCGCATGTTCAGGCTCGCCATCATGTCGGCCGGCCCCAGCACCAACGACTGCACCCGCGGGGCCGCGGCGATCGCGTCGAGGTTGGACAGGCCCGCGGCATTCTCGATCTGCGCCTCGATTCCGATCCGTCCCACCGGAAGTCCGTGCGTGTGCTCGAGTTGGGTGAGCAGCAAGTCCAGCGCCTGAACGTGCGAGACGTCGACGACCTTCGGCAGCACCACCAGGTCGAGGTGTTCGCCTGCACTCGCCACGACCTCGATGACGTCGGCGTGGGTCCATGGCGTGGTCCAGTCGTTGACCCGGACACCGCGCAGCTGACCGGCCCAGCCGGGTTCGGCGAGCGCGGCGGCCACCCGGGCACGTGCAGCGCCCTTCGCGTCCGGGGCGACGGCGTCCTCGAGGTCGAGGAACACCTCGTCGGCGGGCAGCTGCTTGCCCTTGGCGATCATCTTGTCGCTGCTACCGGGGACCGACAGGACGGTTCGACGGGGGCGATACGGGTTGGACACGCCAACACTCTCTACCCTTTGAGACATGGCGGCGGTGAACAGGGTCTATGCGGCCCGACTAGCGGGGATGGTGGTGCTCGGTCCCGATGGCGAGTCCATCGGGCGCGTTCGCGACGTCGTCATCAGCATCAGCATCGTCAAGCAGCAGCCCCGCGTACTGGGACTGGTCGTCGAATTGCTCACGCGCAGAAGGATCTTCGTGCCGATCCTGCGCGTCACCGCCATCGAGCCGAGCGCGGTCACGCTGACCACCGGCAACGTGTCGCTGCGCCGATTCGCCCAGCGGCCCGGTGAGGTCCTCGTCCTGGGCCAGGTCCTCGACACCCGGGTCCGCGTCGAAGATCCCGAGCTGCCGCAGCTCGCAGGCGTCGACGTCGTGGTCGTCGATCTCGCCATGGAGCAGGTCCGTTCCCGCGACTGGGTCGTCACCCGCGTGGCGGTGCGGAACCACCGGCGCCTAGGCCGGCGCACGTCGGTGCACGCCGTCGAATGGCAGAACGTCATCGGACTGACGCCGTCGGCGCTCGCGCTGCCCGGCCAGGGCGTCGCGCAGCTGCTCGCGCAGTTCGAGGGGCAGCGACCGATAGAGGTCGCCGACGCGATCCGAGAGCTACCGTCCAAGCGGCGATACGAGGTGATCAACGCCCTCGGCGACGAGCGCCTCGCCGACATCCTGCAGGAGCTCCCCGAGAGCGAGCAGGTCGATCTGCTCGAACAGCTCGACACCGAGCGGGCGGCCGACGTGCTCGAGGAGATGGATCCCGACGACGCCGCCGACCTGCTCGGCGAACTGGGTGCCTCGCGCGCCGAGGTGCTGCTGGCCCGCATGGATCCCGAGGACTCCGAACCGGTGCGGCGACTGCTCAAGCACTCCCCCGACACCGCGGGCGGTCTGATGACCTCGGGTCCCGTCGTGCTCGCCCCCGACACCACGGTCGCCGAGGCGCTGGCCCGCGTCCGAGATCCCGACCTGACCCCGGCGTTGGCGTCGCTGGCGTTCGTCGTGCGCCCGCCGACCGCGACGCCGACCGGGCGCTATCTGGGCTGCGTGCACCTGCAGCGGCTGCTGCGCGAGCCGCCAGCCACCCTGGTCAGCGGCATCGTAGACACCGACCTGCCCAACCTGACCCCCGACACCTCGCTGGCCGCGGTCACCCGCTACTTCGCCGCCTACAACCTGCTCTGCGGGCCGGTGGTGGACGAGGAGAACCATCTGCTGGGCGCCGTCACCGTGGACGACGTGCTCGACCACCTCCTACCGCACGATTGGCGTGTCAACGTCGACGAACCCGAACTGCCGGTTGCCGACGTGACGGCCGCGGGCCCCGCTAGGCCGTCATGAGTGAGGCGACGGCGCGTCAGCGCCTCGACACACCCCGTACGTCCCGACGCCTCACCCCGCAGTTCGACGTGGAGGCCGCCGGCCGCTTCGGCGAGAGGTTCGCCCGGTTCCTCGGCACCGGCCGCTACCTGGCGATGCAGACGGTGTTCGTCGTCATCTGGATCCTGCTGAACCTGTTCGCCCTTCAGCTGCAATGGGACCCGTACCCGTTCATCCTGCTGAACCTGGCGTTCTCGACGCAGGCCGCCTACGCCGCGCCCCTGATCCTGTTGGCGCAGAACCGGCAGGAGAACCGCGATCGGGTGGCGCTCGAAGAGGACCGGCGCCGCGCCCAGCAGACGAAGGCCGACACCGAGTTCCTCGCCCGCGAGCTGGCCGCACTGCGAATCGCGGTGGGCGAGGTCGTCACTCGCGACTACCTGCGCCGCGAACTCGAGGACCTACGCGACCTGCTCAACGAATTGCAGCCGCCGAAGGAGGGTGGGAGCAAGTCGAAGTCGGACAAGAAGGGCAAGTCGGCCTCACGCGGTGACACCCGAAGTGACGGGCGTGCCGAACCCTCCAATCCGTGATGTGCGATCTCGCCAACGAGGGTGTTGAAAGCCATTGTGGGGATTGCTGCAACGTATGAAACCGAAGTCGGTATGGTGACCTGGTTCACACGGTGTTTGGCTTGGGTAGGACGGTCTTAGTGCACATTGGCGGACGCGACGTCATCGCAACGGTGCGTCGTCGCGCGGCCCGAGTGGTCCGCACACCAGCTTTCGGCGTTCTCGTCATCGCCCCCGCGGTGCTCATCGGCGCGGTCGGGGCGGCCGCACCCGCGCCCAAGCACACGGTCAGCGCGGACGGCTACATGCCACTCGCAGCCGTCGCGCGCGGTGCCGACGACTCGGGCGTCCGGGTGATCGCCGCCGCCAAGCCGATCAAGCCACTGCGGATCGCCGCGGCCAACCCGTCGCCACCGCCACCGCCGATCGTGTTCAGCACGATGGGCAACATGCGCATCCCAGTGATGGCGCTCAACGCCTACCGCAACGCCGAGCGCATGATGGCGTCGGCCTACCCCGGGTGCGGCGTCAGCTGGAACCTGTTGGCGGGCATCGGCCGCATCGAATCGCTACACGCCAATGGCGGTGCCACCGACGCACGCGGCACGCCGATCCAGCCCATCTACGGTCCGACCCTGGACGGGACGCTGGCGGGCAACGAAGTGATCGTGCAGAGCGTGCAGTCCGGCCGGGTCACCTACGCCCGTGCCATGGGGCCGATGCAGTTCCTGCCGGGCACCTGGGCGCGCTACGCCTCCGACGGCGACAACGACGGCAAGGCCGACGTGCAGAACCTGTTCGACTCGACGCTGGCCGCCGCCCGCTACCTGTGCAGCGGCAACCTCAACCTGCGCGACCAGTCGCAGGTGCTCGCCGCGATCCTGCGCTACAACAACTCGATGGCCTACGCGCGCAACGTACTTGGATGGGCGGCCGCCTACCAGACGGGCGTGGAGCCGGTCGATCTGCCGGTCATCGGCGGCCCGCCGCCGCCGATCTCCGACGTCCACCTCACGACGACCCGCGGCGCAGGTCTCGGCCCGGGCCTGCCGCCCAACGCGACCGGCCTGCCCGCGACCGATCCGCTGGCCGTCACACCGCTGTTCGACATCGGCGGCACCAACGCCGCGGGCACGATCGGGGCACCCGCCGCCGCGCCCGGACCGCTGAACCCCGGTGCCGTCGCACCCGGTGGCGCCCCCGCGCCGTCAGCACCGCAGCAGAACTGCCAGGTGTTCTGCATCCAGGGCACCCCGGTACCGCTGCCGGCCGCCGTCCCACCGCCCGCTCCCGCCCCGTTCGCGCCGCCGCTGTTCGGGCCCCCGAACCCGGTTCCCGCGGCTCCGTTCGCCCCGCCGCCACCTCCGCCCGCGCCCGGCGGACTGCCCGCCGAAGCCGCCCCGGTGCTGCCGCCGGGTCCCCTCGGGCAGCAGCCAGGACCGCCCCCGGCCTGACCTCTGCCGGAGCGGTCGCCGACGCGGCCTAGACTCGCAGGTGATGTCCTCTACAGCCAGCGAACTCGAAACGGCGGTGCGCGCCGCCCTCAACAAGGTGATCGACCCCGAACTGCGGCGTCCGATCACCGAGGTCGGGATGGTCAAGAACGTCACCGTCGACGATTCGTCGGGCGTGCACGTCGAGATCTTCCTGACCACGTCGGCCTGCCCCAAGAAGACCGAGATCACCGACCGGGTGACCAGCGCCGTCTCCGACGTGCCCGGCACCGGCGCGGTCAAGGTCAGCCTCGACGTGATGGACGACGAGCAGCGCGCCGAACTGCGCAAGCTGCTGCGCGGGGACTCCCGTGAACCGGTGATCCCGTTCGCCCAGCCCGGCTCGCTGACGCGCGTGTACGCCGTCGCCTCCGGCAAGGGCGGGGTCGGCAAGTCCAGCGTCACCGTCAACCTCGCCGCGGCGATGGCGGCCCGCGGGTTGGCGGTCGGCGTGCTCGACGCCGACATCTACGGCCACTCGGTGCCCCGCATGATCGGCACCGAGGACCGCCCCACCCAGGTCGACTCGATGATCCTGCCGCCGGTCGCACACGACGTGAAGGTCATCTCGATCGCGATGTTCACCCAGGGCAACACGCCCGTGGTGTGGCGCGGTCCGATGCTCCACCGTGCGCTGCAGCAGTTCCTCGCCGACGTCTACTGGGGCGACCTCGACGTGCTGCTGCTCGACCTGCCGCCGGGCACCGGTGACATCGCCATCTCGGTATCGCAGCTGATCCCCGGCGCCGAGATCCTGGTCGTCACCACGCCGCAGCTGGCCGCCGCCGAGGTCGCCGAGCGGGCGGGCGCGATCGCGCTGCAGACCCGTCAGCGCATCGCAGGCGTGGTCGAGAACATGTCCGGGCTGCTGATGCCCGACGGCACCACCATGGCGCTGTTCGGCGAGGGTGGCGGACGGAAGGTGGCCGAGCGTCTGTCTCTGGCCGTCGGCGCCGACGTACCGCTGCTGGGCCAGATACCGATCGATCCTGCGCTCGTCACTGCGGGTGACTCGGGGACGCCGCTGGTGCTCAGTGCCCCGGATTCACCTGCGGGCAAGGAACTGCGCAAGGTCGCCGACGCATTGTCGTCGCGCAAGCGCGGCCTCGCGGGCATGTCGCTCGGACTGGACCCCGCAGGCCGCTAGGGCGAGCGAAGCGACGGGGGAATGCGCTAGGTCGCGTCGGTGTCGAACCGCGTGGGGCCACCGGACGGCCCGGCGGGCTTGGCCGGTGGCGTGCCGAGGGTCGGTGCCGACACCGGCTTCTCGGTGGGCGTGTCCGAGCCATTGCCCTTCGAGTCACCACCAGGGGTGTCGATCTTCCCGGTGAAGATCGAGTCGTCACCGTCGAGCAGGTGCTTGGTGAGCGCGGCCCGCGGCGTCATGCCGCGCAGCTTCTGCAGTTCCGACAGCGGTTCGCGAAGATCGTCGAACTCCGGGCCCAGGTCCTGGCGCAGCTGAGAAGTCGCTCCGGTCAGGTACTCACGGGCCTGGCGCACCGCGTTGGACGCCCAGCGGATCGCACCGGGCAGCCTCTCGGGGCCGAGGATGACGAGCCCGGCGATCACCAGGACGAGCATCTCGCCCCACCCGACGTTGGCGAACACGGCGCTACTGGCTGGGCTGGTCTGCGTCAGAGCCAGGGGTGATCATCAGCGTGACGGGACGGCCGTCGCGCATCACCTCGATGGGCGACTCCTGGCCGATCTTGAGCTGACGCACCGCCACGATCATCTCGTCGGCGTCGGCAACCTTGCGGTCACCGACCTTGACGACGACGTCGTTCTCGAGCAGGCCGGCCTTCTCCGCCGGGCCACCGACGGTGACGTTGGCGACCTGCGCACCGGAGGCGACGGAGTTGCTGACCGAGCGGGCGGTGAGACCGAGCGACGGGTGAGCGATCTTGCCGTCCTTGATCAGGGCGTCGACGACCTCCTTGACCTCGTTGACCGGGATCGCGAAACCCAGGCCACTTGCGCTGTCCGACAACGACTTTCCGGCAGTGTTGATGCCGATGACCTCGGAGTTCATGTTGATCAGCGGGCCGCCGGAGTTGCCGTGGTTGATCGATGCGTCGGTCTGCACGCCGTCGATGACTGTCTCGGTGTCCGAGCCGTCGCCCGACAGCGGCACGGGGCGGTGCAGCGCGCTGATGATGCCGCTGGTGACGGTGCTGCGCAGGCCGAGCGGGGCGCCCGCCGCGATGACCTCTTCGCCGACGGTGATCTTTTCGGAGTCGCCGAGCCGGGCCACGGTCAGGTTGTCGACGTTGTCGACCTTGAGCACCGCGAGGTCCGTCTTGGGGTCACGGCCGACGAGGTTGGCAGGCACTTCCTTGCCGTCGTTGAAGACGACGGTGAGCTTGTAGTCGGCCGGGTTCTTCGCGGCTTCGGAGATGACGTGGTTGTTGGTGACGATGTAGCCGCGGCCGTCGACGACGACGCCCGAGCCCTGCGAGCCCTCGTTCTTGCTGGTGGCCTCGATCGTGACGACGGAGTCGGCGACGGCCTTGGCGACGGTGGCGAACCGGCCCGGGGGGCCTTCGGGGTTGTCGTCGGTCTCGAGCGTGACCTTGGAGGTGGTGAACGCCTCGACGACCTCGGCGGTCTTGCGTCCGACCCAGCCGCCGCTGAACCCGATGACCAGCGCGAAGATGGCCAGCAGCGCCAGCGCGGTCCACGACACGCGACGGCCGAACAGCACGTCGCGCACGCCGAGCTTGCCTGGGGGCGCGGCGTTGACGGTCGGCGCGGTCTGGGCGACCGCGGGTGTGCCGAGCGACGGCACCGCCGATGGGTCGCGCCACGGGTCGGCGGGTGCGTCGGCGGTCTTGTCGCGCTCGGCTTCGAGGGCGCCGGTGTCGGCGGGGTGGCGCTGCAGCGACTCACCGGAGCCATGCCTGCCAAACGCCTCGGCCAGCACGGGGTCCGGCGGTTGGTTCTTCGGGGCGTACTCGCCTTGGTCCTGCTGCTTGTCGGCGCCGAGAAAGGACCCGGTGAATCCCGCGGGCCTGCCGAAGGTGCGGGTCGCTGCCGGGTCGACCGGCGGACGGGTCACCGGGCGCGGTGTCAGGCGGGGGGTGTTGCCGGACTGGTCCTGATTGGTCACCCGTGTTCACTCTCGGTCGGGGCGCCCGCCGGCGAGATGATCGGCAGGCGCACGCGGGGGTCGTACTCGGGGTCCAGCCTACCGGCGCTTGCGACGGTCACGCAGAACGTCGTCAGCAAATCCGTGCTCCTCGTCGTTGAGGTGCGGATCGGGATGCGGACTGTGCGGGATCTGCGACAACGCACCCAGAAGTGCGGTGGGGACGGCGATCGGATGAGACTCGCGCAACGCCGTACGCGCCTGCCCCTGAGCGTCGACGGCCGACGCGCACTCCGGACACTGCGACATGTGACCCGCGGCGCGCAGGTGGCCCTTCATGCTCAGCTCGCCGTCGACGAACGCGGCGATGGCCTCGGTCGACAGGTGCTCGGTGGAACCGAACTGGCGCGGCCCAACGGGATGGGTGCTCTGCGACGCGAACTGCGTGGGAAGCCAGGAGAACGCCCGACGGAAAACGTGCCCCGGGTCGGCCATCGCTCACGCTCCTCTCCAGTCGCTGCTACTGCGCGGCGCGCACTATTCGAATGTAGCGCGAGCGGCGCCGTGAAACACCCATCAGCACCGTTCGGCACCCGATGGCGTGCGGTCGGGTCAGGCCGAGCGGACCTGATGACTGGCGTAGCCGTCCTCGGCGGTCGAGTGCGCGGCGAGGTAGTCGCGCAGCGCCTGGCGACCGCGGTGGATGCGGCTGCGGACGGTGCCGAGCTTGACGCCGAGCGTGGCGCCGATCTCCTCGTAGCTCAGACCCTCGATGTCGCACAGCACGACAGCGGCGCGGAACTCCGGAGGCAGCGAGTCCAGCGCAGCCTGCAGGTCCGGCCCGAGCCGCGAGTCGTGGTAGATCTGCTCGGGGTTCGGGTCGTCGGCGGGGACGCGGTCGTAGTCCTCGGGCAGCGCCTCCATGCGGATGCGGCTGCGGCGGCGGACCATGTCCAGGAACAGGTTCGTGGTGATGCGGTGCAGCCAGCCCTCGAACGTGCCCGGCTGGTAGTTCTGCACCGAGCGGAACACGCGGATGAACGTCTCCTGGGTGAGGTCCTCGGCGTCGTGCTGGTTGCCGGACAACCGGTAGGCCAGACGGTAGACGCGGTCTGCGTGCTGGCGCACCAGCTCGTCCCAGGACGGCATCGAAGCCTGGTCGCCGGTCGCGTCGAATACCGCGGTGCCGGTCAACTCGTCGGTGGGCTCGACCCAACCCGATTGGCCTGCGTCAGCGCCTGCCTGCTCGAGGTGAGCCATGAACACGGGGGACGTGCTTGTGGTGGTCGTCGGATCCTCCAGATCGCTCTTGCGGACGCCAATGTCCGGCGTCGTTGCCACGTGCCGAACAACGGCTTCCCCGGCGCGAGAATTCCCGCCATCGCGGCCGTGCTGCGGGACTGCGCCGTGTGTCATGGGGATTACCGTTCCCGACCCTGGTGAGGTTGGCATATGAGCAAACTGAACTTTTCCTGAGAATGCGGGCTACCCATGCCGCGAAGTGCACAAACCGCCTCGAAATGGGTTCATCTCGGCGTCGGGACACGGGCGTGTCGGGGAGTGCCGCCGATCGGTCGGCCTCTACGCTGCGGGCATGGCCAGCTCCGATGACGCTCAGACGCGGCCGAGTCGCTCGGAGTCGCTTCTCACGCACGCCGAACAGTCGATCACCGAGGACGCGATCACCGCTGCCGCGCGAGAGCGCTCCGACGACAGCGGAGCGGGCGCCGTGACGCCTGCAGTCGGGGCGCTGCTGAGCGTGCTGGCGCGGCTCGCCGGCGCCAAGGCCGTCGTCGAGGTCGGCACCGGCGCAGGGGTCAGCGGCCTGTGGCTGCTGGCGGGCATGCGCGAGGACGGCGTGCTGACGACCATCGACGTCGAACCCGAACACCAGCGCCTAGCCAAGCAGGCCTTCGCCGAGGCAGGCGTCGGGCCGTCGCGGACCCGGCTCATCGGCGGGCGTGCCCAGGAAGTGCTCACCCGCCTGGCCGACGACTCGTACGACCTGGTGTTCATCGACGCCGACCCGATCGATCAGCCGCAGTTCGTCGCCGAGGGCGTGCGGCTGCTGCGTGCCGGCGGAGCGATCGTCGTGCACCGCGCCGCCCTCGGTGGCCGTGCCGGTGACGCGAATGCCGCCGACAAGGAGGTCGCCGCGGTACGCGAGGCGGCCCGGCTCATCGCCGAGGACGAGCGCCTCACCCCGGTGCTGATCCCACTCGGCGACGGCCTGCTCGCCGCCGCCCGCGACTGATCCTCGCCTCCTTCGGCGAGCGTGCGTGTCTGCGGGCGACACGCCGCCTCGAAACCCGAGTCCACGCACACTCGCGCCAACGGCTGAGCCCTCTTCGCGCCGCACTCTTGACCGCCGACTGAACGCGCGTTTAATCTACTAAACGTGCGTTCAGTCGACGACCTCACGGCAACGGCCCGCATCCGCGACGCGGCCATCGACCTGTTCGGCCGCGACGGGTTCACCGTCGGCGTGCGAGCGATCGCGACGGCCGCAGGGGTGAGCCCGGGCCTGGTCATCCACCACTTCGGCTCGAAAGAGGGCCTGCGCAAGGCGTGCGACGACTACGTCGCCGAGAGCGTGTACGGCAGCAAGAGCGAGGCGATGCAGACCTCGGACCCGGCGACGTGGTTCGCCCAGCTCGCCGAGATCGAGGCCTACGCGCCGCTGATGGCGTACCTGATGCGCAGCCTCCAGACCGGTGGCGATCTCGCAAAGGCGCTGTGGCGCAGGATGATCGACAACGCCGAGCGGTACATCGAAGAGGGCGTGCGGGCCGGCACCGTCAAGCCGAGCCCGGACCCCAGGGGCCGCGCGCGCTTCCTGGCCATGGCCGGGGGCGGGTGCTTCCTGCTCTATCTGCAGATGCACGACGATCCCACGAACCTGCGCGCCGTCCTGCACGACTACGGCGAGGACATGCTCCTGCCCGCGCTCGAGATCTACACCAACGGGCTGATGGCCGACGCCACGATGTACGACGCCTTCCGCGCTCAGCGCGAGCAGGGTTCCCCCTTGATCCCCGGAGAGAGGAAAGATGATGACTGACAACGCCAATCGGCCAGCGGTCGAGATCAGCGGACTGTCCAAGTCATTCGGCCGAACACGCGCGCTCGACGGCCTCGACCTCACCGTGGCACCAGGTGACGTCACCGGCTTCCTCGGACCCAACGGTGCCGGCAAGTCGACCACCATCCGGGTGCTGCTCGGACTGCTGCGCGTCGACGGCGGAACCGTCCGACTCCTCGGCGGCGACCCGTGGCGCGACGCAGTTGCCCTGCACCGCAGGATCGCCTACGTGCCGGGCGACGTCACGCTGTGGCCCAACCTCACCGGCATGCAGGCCATCGACTTCCTCGCAGGCCTGCGCGGCACCGACGCGGTCGACGAGAAGCGACGAGACCAACTGATCGAACGCTTCGAAGTCGATCCCCACAAGAAGGCCCGCACCTACTCCAAGGGCAATCGGCAGAAGGTGGCGATCGTCGCCGCATTCAGCACCCGCGCCGAACTGTTCGTCCTCGACGAGCCGACGTCGGGCCTGGACCCGCTCATGGAGCAGGCATTCCAGCAGTGCGTGCGGGAGGTCGCCGACCAGGGCGCCGCGGTCCTACTGTCCAGCCACATCCTCGCCGAGGTCGAAAAGCTCTGCGACACGGTCACGATCGTGCGCGCCGGACGCACCGTCAGGTCCGGCTCACTCGAGCAACTGCGCCACCTGATGCGGACCACGGTGACCGCGCGCGTCCGCGGCGACGGGCGCGGGCTCGACGGCGAACCGTACGTGCACGACCTCCGGGACGACGAGGGCCTGCTGCGCTTTGCGGTCGACCGCGGTGACCTCGACCGGGCGATGAACCGGCTCACCGAACTCGGCATCGACGAACTGACCGTCGCACCGGCATCACTCGAGGACATGTTCCTGCGCGAGTATCAGGGCGCCGACCGATGACCGCGCCGGCAACGGCCGCCTCGACGGCCACACGTCACGGACGGCACGAGGCCTCCCCCATCGGGTCACCCTGGACCGGCACGGCGCGCCTCATCCGGCATGCGTTGCGCCGCCACCGAATTCGGCTGTCGGTGTGGATCGCGGTCCTCACGCTGACCATGGCCTACTCACCCAACGCCATCGAGCTGGCCTACCCCGACGAGGCGTCGCGGCTCGCCAGGGTCAACCTGCTCAAGACCCCTGCCGGGATGATGCTGGGCGGCCCGATGTTCGGCGGCAACGAGACCGACCTCGGCGCGATGATGGCGAACGAACTGATGCTCACGCTGATCGTGGCGACATCGATACTCGCCATCCTCACCGTGATTCGCCATACCCGCGCCGAGGAGGAAAGCGGCGCAGCGGAACTCGTCCTGGCCTCGGTCGTCGGACGCTACGCCCGGACCAGCGCTGCGCTCGTCGTCGTCGCGGCGGTGAACGTGGTGCTGGCCATCACGATGACGGCGGCCATGTCGGCCACCGGATTCGAGGTCGTCGACACCGCGGCGATGTGCATCGGCGTCAGCGCGGTGGCCATGGCGTTCGGTGCGGTCGCCGCCGTCACGGCGCAGATGTGGCGGCAGGCCCGCACCGCGACCGGGGCGGCGATGGCGACGCTCGCCCTCGCGGCGCTGCTGCGCGGGGTCGGCGACGTGATCGACGACTCCGGCAGCGCGGTCAGCTGGCTCTCGCCGATCGCCTGGGCTCAGCAGATGCGCCCCTTCGTCGATCTCCGGTGGTGGCCCCTGGCCCTGCTGCTCGCGCTCACCGCCGGTCTGATCGCGGCCGCGGCGGTACTCGAGGCACGGCGGCAGTACGACGACGGCACGGTCGCCTCCAGCGGAGAACGTCCCACAGCGCGCCGGATCCATGGCGTGCTCGGCCTGCACCTGGTGCTGGCGCGCGGGCAGACGATCGGCTGGTCGGTCGGACTGTTCGCAGCGGGCCTTGCCTTCGGCTCGATGACGAAGTCCCTGCTCGATGCCGCGGCGACCAACGAACTGCTGGCCCGGGTGCTCGCCGCGCAGGGCACCGACGGCGTCTACACGACGATGACGCAGTTCCTGGCTGCCGCCGCGAGTGCCTACGTCGTGTCGGCGGTGCTGCGGGTGTACTCCGACGAGCAGTCCGGGCTCGGGGAAACAGTTCTCGCGGGGGCAGTTTCGCGGTGGCGCTGGCTGCTGACGGCCGTCGCGTCGGCGGTGTTCGGCGCTGCAGTGCTGATGTTCTTCGCCGGCCTCGGCAACGGTCTGGGCGCAGGCATCGCGCTCGGCGAACCCGGCACCGTGGTGCGGCTGACCCTGGCGGGTGTGGCATTCGTCCCAGCGCTGGCCGTGCTGGCCGGTGTCGCAGCACTGGGCGTCGCGCTGCGGCATGCGTGGATCGGTTGGCTCGCAGTGACGTTCGTCGTCACATCGCTGTATCTGGGCGCGCTGCTTCGCCTGCCTCAATGGCTGATCGACCTGTCGCCCGTGGGACGGACCACCGTCCCGACCGACGTGCCCGTCGTCGCGCTGGTCGTGATGACGGTCGTCGCCGGGCTGTTGGCAGGCGTCGCCGGCTGGCTCTACCGACGCCGGGATGCGGCGTAGGCCCATGAAGCTCGCGTTGAAGACAATCGCCGCCATGGCGTTCAGCGTCGTATTCTTCGGCGCAGCGCTGTTCGTCCCGGCGGGCACGGTCGACTACTGGCAGGCCTGGGTGTTCATCGCGGTGTTCCTGACCGCGACGATGGTGCCGAGCGCCTATCTGGCCGTCCGCGACCCGGCTGCCCTGGCGCGCAGGATGAAGGCAGGTCCGACGGCGGAGACTCGGCCGGCACAGCGGATCGTCATGTCGGCGACGGTGCTACTGGTCGTCGCCACGCTGGTGGTCTCGGCGCTCGACCACCGGTTCGGCTGGTCGTCGGTCCCGCTGTGGCTCATCGTCGTCGGCGACGTCCTCGTCGTGGGTGGCCTCGTCCTGTCGCAGCTGGTGGTCGTGCAGAACTCCTACGCGGCCGCCACCATCACCGTCGAGGCGGACCAGCCGCTGGTGTCCACCGGGCTGTACGGGGTGGTTCGCCATCCGATGTACCTCGGGGCGCTGATCATGATGGTCGGCATGCCACCCGCGCTGGACTCCCTGTGGGGACTCGTGGTGGTCGCCGCCGCGCTCCCGGTGCTGGCCGCGCGCATCCTCGACGAGGAGAAGATGCTCCGCCAGGAGCTGCCCGGCTACCCCGAATACGTTTCGCGCGTACGGAAGCGTCTGGTGCCTGGCGTCTGGTGACGACCGGCCGTCGCATACTTGACGCGTGAAACTCGATGCCCGCTCAGTCGATCGCAGGCCACCCGCGGACGGCGACCAGCCATGACCACACCGGAGAAGCCGTGCCCCGGTGGCGGGAAGGACTGGACGGTCGACATTGAGGGCCGGCCAATCTGCCCCCGCTGCAGGCGGCGCTTGCCGACCGTGGCGGGCAAGCGCCGATCGATCCGGGACACTCCGAAAGTCCCTCCGCACGAACGGCCGGCGCGGCGGACCGGGTCGTGACCGACGGTCAGTAGCACTCGCCGGGGTGCACCATGTAGCACTGCGGGCATATCTTCTCGACCACCTCGGCGCGACGCTTGTCCTTCAAGGCCTCTGGGAGGGCGTGGCCGTCCAGCGGCTCGAAGCTCACCTCGGGCTTGACCTGCCGCAGGCGCTTGAGCCACGCCGTCACGTGCTCGTAGAGGTCATGTGTCGGTTGGTAATTCAGCAGTTCGCGGTAGCCGTAGGAATTCGTCAGCACCAGCGACGTCGAGGGCATCGTCCCGTCCAGGATGTGCCGGACGCTGGTGACGAACCTCTTCATGTGGGCCGGGGTCTTGCCGTGCCGGGTGGCCATCTCCTCGTGACCCAGACCTTCGGTCATCTCGCGGTAGACGACCCCGTGGCGCTTCTGGCTCGTCTGCAGGATGCCTTCGATCTCGCTCTGCAGTTCGGGTGTCATCTCGCTCATGTCGGACCTCTCAATTCGTCGCCGACGATCGTCTGACCTTACCGCCAGAAACAACCGTCACCCGCCGCATACTGATCCCATGGAACTGCTGACCGGGTTCGGCCTGGCGACGGCGGCGGGGCTCAATGCCTACATTCCGCTGCTCGCGCTGGGTCTGCTGGCGCGGTTCACCGACCTGGTCACACTGCCGTCGGGCTGGAGTTGGCTCGAGAACGGCTGGGTCATGGCGATCGTCGCGGTGCTCCTGACCGTGGAGGTCGTCGCCGACAAGGTGCCCGCGCTCGACAGCGTCAACGACGTCGTGCAGACGTTCGTGCGGCCGACCGCCGGGGGCATCGTGTTCGGATCGGGCACCGCCGCGCAGACCCAGGCCGTCACCGACCCCGGCGCCTTCGCCGGCTCGGGTCAGTGGATACCGGTGGTGCTCGGCATCGCGATCGCGCTCGTCGTGCATCTGACGAAGACCGCGGTGCGGCCGGTCGCGAACGCGTCCACGGCGGGCATCGCCGCACCGGTGTTGAGCACCGTCGAGGACGTAACGAGCGTCGGCCTGGTGTTCGTCGCGATCCTGCTGCCGGTGCTGGTGCTGGTGGTCGTTGCCGTCATCGCGTGGGCCGCTTTCACCGTCCTGAGACGGCGACGCAGCCGCAAGCGTTCCGAGGCCTAGACCCAGACGCCCTTGCCGACGGCGACCACGCCACCGGCACTGATGGAGAACCGGTCGCGGTCCTTGTCGAGATCGACGCCGACCATCTCGCCTGGGCCCACCATGACGTTCTTGTCGAGGATGGCGTGGCGCACGACCGCACCGCGGCCGATCCGCACACCGGGCATCAGCACGCTGCCCTCCACGATCGCACCGTCCTCGACGACCACGTTCGACGACAGCACCGAATTCCGCACCGAGGCGGCCGACACGATGCTGCCCGCACCGACCACCGACTCCTGCGCGGAGCCACCGTTGACGAACTTCGCGGGCGCGAGGTTCGCCGACTCGCCCATGATCGGCCAGCGGCGGTTGTAGAGGTTGAAGACCGGGTGCACCGACACCAGGTCCATGTGGGCGTCGTAGAACGCGTCGAGCGTCCCGACGTCGCGCCAGTACCCGTGGTCGCGTTCGGTGGACCCGGGCACCTCGTTGTCCTTGAAGTCGTAGACGGCGGCTTTTCCGTCGGCGACCAGACGCGGGATGATGTCGCCGCCCATGTCGTGATCGGAGCGGTCCTCGTCGGCGTCGGCCTTGATGGCGTCGATGAGCACCTTGGTGCTGAAGATGTAGTTGCCCATGGACGCGAACGTCTGCTCGGGATCGTCGGGTGTACCGGGCGGGTCGGCGGGCTTCTCGAGGAACTCTCGAATGCGGCCCGACTCGTCGGCGTCGATGACACCGAACGCGGTCGCCTCGGCGCGCGGGACCCGAATGCCTGCGACGGTGACGCCCGCGCCGCTCTCGATGTGGAACTGGAGCATCTGCTCCGGGTCCATCCGGTAGATGTGGTCGGCGCCGAACACGACGACGTAGTCGGGATCCTCGTCGTAGACCAGGTTCAGCGACTGGAGGATCGCGTCGGCGCTGCCCGTGTACCACCGCGGACCGAGGCGCTGCTGCGCGGGCACCGGGGTGATGTACTCGCCGGCAAGCCCCGAAAGCCGCCAGTTCTGCGAGATGTGCCTATCCAGCGAATGCGACTTGTATTGCGTCAGAACGCAGATCTTCAAGTACCGCGCGTTGACGAGGTTCGAGAGAACGAAGTCGATGAGACGGTAGGCGCCGCCGAAGGGGACGGCCGGCTTGGCGCGATCCGCGGTCAGGGGGTACAGGCGCTTGCCCTCACCGCCGGCCAGGACGATGCCGAGGACGTGTGGGGCTTCCCTCATGACACAAACCTATCGGCCGTCACCGGCGGAGGCCAGCCATTCGCACTATTGGCGGCGAGTCTGTCGGATTGCAAGTCAAGGCAATTGGTGCGGTGAGCCAATTCGGCCGTTACCGTCAGTGTCATGCGGGTGGCGATGATGACCAGAGAATATCCGCCCGAGGTGTATGGCGGAGCCGGCGTACACGTGACCGAACTCGTCGCGCAGCTGAGACGTCTGTGCGAGGTCGACGTGCACTGCATGGGCGCCGACCGGCCCGGCGCGTTCGTCGCGAAACCCGATCCTGCGCTCGCAGGGGCGAATCCCGCCCTGGCGACGCTCTCGGCCGACCTGGTGATGGTCAACGCCGCAGCGGGCGCCGACGTCGTGCACTCGCACACCTGGTACGCCGGAATGGCGGGGCACATAGCCGGGCTGCTGTACGGGGTCCCGCACGTCCTGACCGCGCACTCGCTCGAGCCGATGCGGCCGTGGAAGGCCGAGCAGCTCGGCGGCGGCTACCAGGTGTCGTCCTGGGTGGAGCGCACCGCCGTGGAGGCCGCCGACGCGGTGATCGCCGTGAGTTCGGGCATGCGCAACGACGTGCTGAACACCTACCCCGCTCTGGACGCCAATCGCGTGCACGTGGTGCGCAATGGCATCGACACCGATGCGTGGTATCCCGCCGAGGGGTCGGTGCTCGCCGACCTCGGCGTCGACCCGAGCCGCCCGATCGTGGCGTTCGTCGGGCGCATCACGCGCCAGAAGGGCGTCGCGCACCTCGTCGCGGCCGCCCACCGGTTCGCCCCAGAGGTGCAGCTGGTGCTGTGCGCGGGCGCGCCGGACACCCCCGAGATCGCCGCCGAGGTGGGCGGCGCCGTGACGGAGCTGGCAGCCGCACGATCCGGGGTGTTCTGGGTACGGGAGATGTTGCCGACCCCGAAGATTCGCGAGATCCTGAGCGCGGCAACGGTGTTCGTGTGCCCGTCGGTGTACGAGCCGTTGGGCATCGTCAACCTCGAGGCCATGGCGTGCTCGACGGCGGTGGTGGCCTCCGACGTCGGCGGCATCCCCGAGGTGGTGGTACCGGGCGAGACGGGCGAACTCGTGCACTACGACAAGTCCGACACCGCGACGTTCGAGTCCGATCTCGCCGACGCCGTGAACAACCTGGTCGCCGATCCCGAGCGGGCCGCGGGTTACGGACGCGCGGGACGGCAGCGGTGCATCGACGAGTTCTCCTGGGCGCGCATCGCCGAGCAGACGCTCGACGTGTACCGCGCGGTCGGTGCCTAGCCACAGCAGCCTAGGTACGGCAGCCTAGCCACAGCAGCGTGACCGGCCGCCGATGCGACCGGTCACGCTCGAACTGCTAGCTGGTGACGCCCTTGAGTTCGTCTCCGAGGGCTGCGGCCTCGTCGGGGGTCAGTTCGACGACGAGTCGTCCACCACCTTCCAGTGGTACCCGCATCACGATGCCCCGCCCCTCTTTGGTTGCTTCCAGTGGACCGTCGCCGGTCCGGGGCTTCATCGCCGCCATCGAGTGCCTCCTCCGCATGTGCCGACCCGCGGTAGCGGACCGGTCGGGCCGGGACCGCCCACGCGTTGAAGCTCCCGGCTCTGAACTGCAACTGAACTTCCTACATTGTTCCCTATTCCGGCCGTTCAGTGTGCAAAGACCCGGCGAAGCGCCTTCGCGCGGCGGCTGGACGCTTCATTCACGCGTCCTTCCGCACGAAACAGGATGCCAGGTGATCGTCCACCATGCCGGTCGCCTGCATGAGTGCGTACGCCGTGGTAGGGCCGACGAACTTGAAGCCGCGCCGCTTGAGTTCCCTTGCCATGGCCGTGGACTCGGGCGTCACGGCGGGTACTTCGGCCATGGTCGCGGGGCGTGGGCGCGGCGACGGCGCGAACGACCACAGCAGCTCGCCGAGGTCGACGCCCTGGCTCGCCAGCTCGGCGACCGCCTTGGCATTGGCAATGGTCGCCACCACCTTGGCCCGGTTGCGCACGATGCCCGGGTCGGCCATCAGCCGCTCGACGTCCACCTCGGTGTAGGACGCGACCCGTTCGGGGTCGAAGCCGTCGAACGCCACGCGGAAGTTCTCCCGCTTGCGCAGGATGATCAGCCACGACAGCCCGCTCTGGAAGGCCTCGAGCGACATGCGCTCGAAGAGGTCGCGGGTGCCGTCCAGCGGAACGCCCCACTCCGTGTCGTGATAGGCGCGGTACAGCTGCGAGTCCGGCAGGGACCACCGTGGCCCGGAGAAGTCGGCCCAGCCGCAGCGGGTGAGGCCGTCCTCGGTGGCCGGTGCGTTCATCGCTCGTCGACGGCGTGCTCGCCGCGTGCGTGTGCGGCGTGCACGCCCGCGTCGGAGTCGGCAGCGAGGTCGTCGGCCTCGTCTAGCTCCTCAGCGTCGGGCACGTCGGACTCGAAGCCGTCCTGCGGGCTGCCGATGCCGTGTGCTGCGCGGACCGCGTCGAGTTCTCCGCGCACGAGGTCGAGTTCCTGGCCCAGCCGGTCGAGCACCCAGTCGACCTCGCTGGTCTTGTATCCGCGCAGCGCCTGGGTGAACTTGACGGCCTCGACGTCCGCACCCGTCACGCCCGATGCGGGCAGCACGGTGGCCGTGGTGTCACGGGGTAGCGGCGGCAGGCGCTCGCCGCGGCCGAACAGCACGGTGCCGAGCCCGAACAGCACGACGGCCACCAGGATCAGGACGACCAGATACAGGAGGATCAGCGTCACGGCATCGATAGTGCCTGAGTCGTCCGACGCGGGCGTGACCCCGGGTCGGGTTTCAGGGGCGCAGCGTGTTCATCGGCGGCCGGTCGACGAGTGACACCGTCGACGTGCGGGAGCCGAAGTCATTCCCGTCGGCGAAGAACTGCGTGAGTCCGACGCCCGAGTCGGGGACGCCGCACTTGGTCAGCAGCGTGGCGATCACCTGTCGGCTCATCGCGGCCAGCTCGGTCAGCGGTCGGTTGCGGTGCGTCCGCACACCGAGGTTGACCTGGGCGATGGCGTCGAGTCCCAGCCGGTCGTAGGCGTCGACGAGCAAGCCGATCTCCACGCCGTAGCCCGGCGCGAACGGCAGCGACGTCAGCAACTCACGGGTGCCTGCGTACTCCCCGCCGAGGGGCTGCAGCAGGCAGGTGAGTTCCGGGCGCAGCGCGGCCAGCAGGGGGCGGGCGACGAGTTCGGTGACGCGTCCGCCGCCGTTGGCGTCCTCGCTGCCGCTCACCTTCAGCGGCCTGCGGTAGAAGCCCTTGACCAGGTGCACGCCGTCGGTGGTCAGTAGCGGGCCGAGCAGCTTGGGCACGAACATGGGGTCGGGGTCGATCAGGTCGGAGTCGACGAACGCCACGATGTCGCCGGTCGTCGCGGCCAGGGAGCGCCACAGCACCTCGCCCTTGCCGGGCTGCGGCGCGACCTCGGGAAGCGCCGTCTCGCGGCTGATGACGCGAGCACCGGCGGCGATCGCGCGAATCTCGGTCTCGTCGGTGGACCCGGAGTCCAGCACGATCAGCTCGTCGACGAGGCCGCCCAGCAGCGGGCTGATGGTGTCGATCACCGAAGCGACCGTCTCCTCCTCGTTGAGTGCGGGCAGGACGACCGAGATCGTGCGGCCGCGCTTGGCGGCCTCCAGCTCGCTCACCGTCCACGTCGGTCGGCTCCAGCTGTGATCGGACAGCCAGCGGTGACCCGCGACGGCATCGGTGAGATCAGGTGTCAAGCTCATGCCAGTCCCCTTACGGTCCGCGCCGGTGTACGCACGCCTCGAATCGACGCCACCATCTCCAGTACGCGTCGAGTGGAACCGACCTCGTGTACCCGGAACATCGCGGCACCCGCGTTCGCTGCGAGCGCGGTTGCCGCGAGGGTGCCCTCCAGGCGTTCGGTCAATCCCACGCCCAGAGTCTCCCCGACGAAATCCTTGTTGCTCAGCGCCATCAGGACAGGCCATCCAGTTTTTACAAGGTCTTCCACGTGCCGCAACAAAGTAAGACCGTGATGAGTGTTCTTGCCGAAATCGTGGGTCGGATCGATGAGCACGGCGTCCCGCGCGACACCGGCGGCGACGGCCCGTTCGGCGGCCGCGGTCACCTCGGCGATGACGTCGTCGACTACGCCGCGTTCGCTGATCCCGTAGTTCACCCGGAACGGCCTGGTGCGCGGAACCGCTCCCCCGGTGTGGGAGCAGACCAGGCCGGCGCCGAACTCCGCGGCCACCTCGGCCAGGCCCGGGTCGACCCCGCCCCAGGTGTCGTTGATGATGTCCGCACCCGCCGCGCAAGCCTGCTTGGCCACCGCCGCGCGCCAGGTGTCGACACTGATCAGTTGGTCCGGATACTCGCCGCGCAGCCACTCGATGAACGGCACGACGCGAGCCACCTCGGCCTCGACGTCGACGGTCTCGCCGGGCCCGGCCTTGACGCCCCCCACGTCGATGACGTCGGCGCCCTCGGCGATGACGCGGTGGACGGCGGCCATGGCTGCCTCGTCGGTGAAGTTGGCGCCGCGGTCGTAGAAGGAGTCGGGGGTCCGGTTGACGATCGCCATGATCATCGCCCGGTCGCCCGCGACGGGGCGTCCCAGGAACGTGCCCGTCGAGGTGTACTGCACGCTTCCAGGCTAGCCACTGGCTAGTGAGGCAGGACCTCGCTCGTCGTGGGGCTCTCCCCGGGGGTGCTCTCGCCGAACTGGAGAGTCACGTCGCCCGCGCGGGCGATTCACGACGTGACTCTCCAGTTCGGCGCCAGAGACGACTAGTTCTTCGGACGCTTTCCGTCGACGATTTCCTGGACGAAGTCGTCGTAGTACTCGACGTAGCCCTCTTCGCGGCCGGCCAGGACGTAGATCGGATCCTCGATCTCGCCGGCGTCCTCGTCGCCCTCACCGGAGTTGCCGCCGTAGCCCTCCTTGCGCAGGTCGACCTTCTGGCTCTTGAACGTCGAGGTGTGCGCGAGTTCGGAGACGACGCGGACGAACAGCGGAATGGCGTAGCCGGGCAGGTGTTCGTAGGCGGCCTTGGCGAGAGCCTTGCCGTCGAACTCCTCGCCGTCCTTGAGCTGGATCGCGACCATGCCCGCGCGGCCACCCGCGCCGGGCACCTCGACGCCGAAGACCGTGGCCTCCTCGATCTGCGGGTCGAGGGAGACGGCGGCCTCCACCTCGGTGGTCGCGACGTTCTCGCCCTTCCACCGGAAGGTGTCGCCGAGGCGGTCGGTGAACGCCGCGTGTCCGAACCCCTGCGACCGCATGAGGTCACCGGTGTTGAACCAGACGTCGCCGTCCTTGAACGCGTTGCGGATCAGCTTCTTCTCGGTCGCGTCCTTGTCGGTGTACCCGTCGAACGGCTGGAAGTTGCTGACCTTGGAGAGCAGCAGACCGGGCTGGCCGGACTTGACCTTCTTCACCCGCCCGTTGTCGTCGCGCAGCGGTTCGCCGGACTCGCCGTCGTACTCGACGAACGCGATCGGGGACGGGCAGATGCCGGTCGTCTTGTCGATGTTGAAGACGTTGAGGAACGCGGTGTTGCCCTCGCTGGCGGCGTAGAACTCGCACACCCGCTTGATGCCGAAGCGCTTGGTGAAGTCGTCCCAGATGGCAGGGCGCAGACCGTTGCCCGCGATCACCCGGACGCGGTGCTTGCGGTCGGTGGGCTTGGGCGGCTGGTTGAGCAGGTAGGTGCAGATCTCGCCGATGTACACGAAAGCCGTTGCGTCGTAATGGATTACTTCGTCCCAGAACTTCGACGCAGAGAACGACTTGCCGAGCGCGAGCGTCGCACCGGCGTTGAGCACCGACGACGTCGCCACCGTCAACGCGTTGTTGTGATAGAGCGGCAGGCAGCAGTAGAGCGTGTCGTCACTCGTCAGCCGCATGCCAAGGCCACCGAAGCCGGCGAGCGCGCGCAGCCAGCGGTAGTGGGTCATCACGCTGGCCTTCGGCATGCCCGTGGTGCCGGAGGTGAAGATGTAGAACGCCTTGTCCTTGGCTTGCACGGCGGCGGTCGCGGCGGGGTTGGTCGTCGGCGCGGTGGTGGCGAGCTGTAGCAGGTCGTCGACGGTCATCAGTCCGTTGGGCTCCGCGCCGCATTCGGTGATGGGCTCGATCAGATCCGTCTCGGCGACCACGGCGCGGGCGTCGAGCAGGCCGAAGCTGTGCGCGAGGACCTTGCCACGCTGGTGGTAGTTGAGCATCCCGGCGACGGCGCCACACTTCACGGCGGCCAGCATGATCAGCACCGACTGCGGTGAGTTGCGCAGCATCACGCCGACGACGTCGCCGTGCCCGACGCCGCGCGAGGCCAGCACCGCGGCGTAGCGGTTCACCGTCTCGTTGGCCTGGCGGTAGGTGATCGACTCGTCGCCGAAGCGGATGAAGACGTTGTCGCCGTACTTGGCGGCACGGTCCTGGAACACCTTGCCGATGGACGTCTTCGCCGACGGCCGCGCCAGGAACCCGGTGACTGCGCCACGCACGATGGCCGGCGTATCCATCAGCAGCCCCGGGAGGTGGGGGGCGATGTCGAGCAGGCCGACGTTGCTGCGAGTGTTCGATTTCTGGTCGCTCATGGGATCACCCTAGCGATGGGGTGACGGTTATCACGCGGCCGGTGCGCACGCGGCCAGCGCCTCCTCGACGTCGGCGACCACGATGAGCCGATCGAGCGCCCGCGGGCCGACGTACCCGGTGTCGGCGAGGCCTCGTAGCCAGACCATCAGGCCGTCGTAGTGGCCAAAGGGATCGAGCATCACGAGCGGCTTGTCGTGCATGCCGAGATAGCCGGCCGTCCACGCCTCGAAGAATTCCTCGAGCGTTCCGATGCCGCCGGGCAGCACGATGAACGCATCGGCGCGGTCCTCCATCACCTGCTTGCGTTCCCGCATCGTGTCGGTGACGACGAGTTCGTCGGCGTTGACGTCGGCCACCTCGCGGTGGACGAGCGCCTTGGGGATGACTCCGATGGTGTGCCCGCCGTTGGCCCGTGCCGAGTCGGCGACCGCGCCCATCGCCGAGACATTGCCGCCGCCGGAGACCAGGGACCAGCCGCGGGTCGCGATGCCGGTGCCGACAGTGTTGGCCAGCGCGATCAGTTCGGGGTGTCGGGGTCCGGACGCGCAGTAGACGCAGACGGCCCAGGTCTTCGAGTGGTCGGCCACGAGAGCAACCTACCGGCCGGGGCAACGGTGGTGAACGGCCACGGCGGGTCGCCGGCCGGTCCTACACTTCGGCCGTGGTCGATCGAATCGCCGTGGCATCCGACGCGTTGGACCGGGGCGATCTGGACTCGGCCGAGGAGCTTGGCCGGGCTGCCCTCGCCGACGGAAACCCGCTGTCCGCCCGACTCATCCTGGCGCAGGCGTTGGCGTGGCAGGGTCGCGGACGTGACGCCGATGCCGTGCTCGCCGAGGTGGATCCGTCCACGCTGAGCGAAACCGACCTGCTGTCGTGGGCTCTGCCGCGGGCGGCCAACCAATTCTGGATGCTCGACGAGCCGGAGCGGGCGACGGCGTTCCTGCGCGCCACCCGCGCGCGCGTTGCGACCGCACCTGCCGGTGCGACGATCGACGCCCTGCTGGGCACGTTCGCGATGAATGCCGGCAGCCCGGCGCGGGCGATGGAGATCTCGGGCCGGGTGCTGGCCTCCCCCGACGCCGACGATCAGGCCGTCGGCTGGGCGGCCGCCGCGGCGGCGCTGTGCCACGCGCGGATGGGGTCGTTCGACGACGTCGACGACCTGGCGATGCGCGCCGTCGCCGCCGGTCACCCCGGACTGCTGCGGTTCACGGGCGCGTTCGGGCAGACGACGGCGGCGGTCCTCGAGGGCGACCTGGATCGGGCGCAGGAGCTGGCCGACGGGTTGGTCCGCTCCGCCGATCCGGGGCCCAGTCGCGCGATCGGCGACGTGCTGGTGGCCGACGTCCTGCTGTGGCGCGGCGATGCCGACGGTGCCGTGAGCCTGCTGGAGGGCGCTGCCGCGACATTGGCCCCGACGGGCTACTCGTGGGGGCCGCTCTCCTGGATGTCGTTGGCGTACGGCCTCGGTCAGCTCGGCAGGACCGCCGACGCCGGCCGGATGCTCGCACGGGCCGAGGCGCGCCACGGCCTGAAGTCGATGCTCTTCGCACCGGAACTGTCACTGGCGAAGGCCTGGACCGCAGCCGCGCGCCGAGACGTGCACGGCGCGATCGACGCGGCTCGCGAAGCCGCCCGTGCTGCCGAGCGGGGTGGGCAGTCGGCCGTCGCGCTGCGGGCGCTCCTGGATGCGGTGCGGCTGGGCGACGTTCGAGCCTGCGACGGCATCGCCCGTCTGGAGGTCGACTGCGTGGTGGGCCAGCTGGCGCTGGATTACGGCCGGGCGCTGACCGCCCGCGACGAGTCCGGGTTGTCGGCCGCCTCTGCGGCGTTCGCGGGTATCGGCATGAACGGGGTTGCGGCCGACGCGGCGAGGCAGGCGGAGGCGGTGGGTCAGCGGTAGTCGGTGTTCGGCGCGCCCTGCTCGACGTCGTCAGCCCACTCGGGTCTCGGCATCGGCGGCATTGCGCCCCTGGCTTGCTCGTAGTGACTCGACGACTCCACCGTCGGAAAGCCCTTCGCACGTGAGTTGCGGATGAACACGGTCACGATGGCCACCACGGCAAGGACGATGAACGCAATCAGTGCGATCCCAGCGAAGCTCGACCACATGGGTTGGAGACTAGTAGCGCGCCATGGTTTGGTGCGTTATTCGGGTCGCCACCAGCCTTAAGATTGGTTGCTGAGAATTTCTGGTGGCCGGGGGTGTGCGATGGGTGTGCTCGACGGGTTTGATTCGACCTGGTCGAAGGCCCGCGAGACATTCGGTGAGGGTGCCCCTCAGACCGGCGAGCGGTTTGACCAAAGCGGTCAACTGCGGCAGATGCAGACCACCGTCGAGTCGGCGGCCCCAGGGTCGAACTGGACCGGCAGCGCGGCAAGCGCTTACGACGCGAAGAACACCAAGCACGGGCAACTGTTCGGCGAGATGGCCTTGCTCGACCAGCGACTGAACACCAAGATCACCGAATCGGCACAGATCGTCCAGACCGGGCGGCAGAACCTCGACACCGTCCGGCAATGGGTGTACGACGCCGCGGCGACGGTCCCGCAGGGCAAGACGCGCGAACAGATGCTGGTGCCCATCGTCAAGAACGGGCTTGGACAGGTGACGGAAATAGTGACCAAGTCGAACGCAGATCTTGCGCGCATCGGTGGCGAGATCGGCGACATCAACAAGGGATGGCAAGCGCTCAACGAGGGCCAGGAGCCGGGCGAGAAGGACGGCGAGGAAGACCCCCAGAAGGTCGACGGTGAAGGCAGCGAGGAGCTCAAGCCGGAGGACATGGAGGAGCTGGCACGCAAGACACTCGAAGGAGACCAACAGGCAGCGGCCAAGGCAGATGAAATCCTCCAGGGCATCGATGATCAGCAATTGGGTCCCAACGCCAAGGATCACCCCCTCGATCCGGTGCAGGCGGAACTCGTCGGACAGATGCAGGCGCAAATGTCAGACATGTCTATGGCTGATGTGAATGCGGCGCGCGACCGGCTCGGTGAAGAGCGGGGCGTGCTCACGAATGCCATGCAGGTGATGAGCAATCCGAATGTCGAGTACCCGCGGCACGACAAGGGCGGCACCCAGGTCGTGCCGTCGACTCCCGGCGGCCCTCTTCCGAACGATGGGGTGCTGCCGGGCGACACCGGAGCCCTGCCGGCCGGAGTTCAAGAGGTCTTGAATGAACGAGGTGACTTCAACGGGCCACCGAATCCTTCCGCCGGGTATCCGGGCACACAGACGGACTACGAGGGAGCAGAACGTCAGCGCGCGGCCGACAACATGAAGAACCTTGCGGACATCGTCGGCGACGGCGACCAACGCTTCCAGCAGGGCACGGCGCTAGACCGCGAAATGATGTCGAACGCGAAGGAATGGCTCGCCGCGCAGGAGTCGCCAGACGGCACGAACCAGGAGCACTGGGGTGACGAGGTCGTCGAGCGGGTCTTCGACACGGCGGGACGTGACACCGTGGTCAACCACGACATGCTTACGTCCGACAAGGACTTCCTGCAGGACGTGATGACCCATGAGTGGCAGGACAACGGTGATTCTGCAAGCACGCTGACGGATTGGATCTCGCGGGACGCATACTCGTCGGATCCCGCCGTGAACGAGCGCGCCGGCCAAACCGCTAGCGCCATAGCGGATTACCTCGGTGACCCCGCCAACAAGGACACCCTCCTGAACAACACCACCGGGTCTCAGCCGAACATGTCGCTGGGACAGATGAATCCGGAGCTGACGCAGAGCCTCGCGAATGCCATGTCTCCGTACGTAGATGAGATGGCGGGGCGCAACATCGACGGCACTTTGGGTTGGAACATGGTCGACACCTCGCTAGACCAGTCCTATCCAAGCGCAACCAATGTCTTTGGGGTGCTTGGCACCGACCCGGTCGCAGCTACATCGATGGATACCCGATCGATCGCAGTTCAGCAGGCATTCATCAACGAGTATGCGAACTCCGTCATCACCAGCAATGGACAGTTCTCGGACGCGAACGCGATGGAAGCTGCCGGTCGCCTGAAGGGGATCACTGATCACGGCGCCTTCCTCTCCATCTCGGACACCCAGCACGACGCCGCCACGGCGAAGGTGGAGGCGCAGGCGCGACTAGCTGCCAACTATGACCTCGTGAAGGACGTCATCGGAACCGTGCCGGTAGCAGGCGATGCACTTACCATCAACTCCGCACTCCTCAAGGAGGCGATCGTGGGGCAGCCGCCGCCCGATTACCAGCCAGGTGACCCTCCCGTCGGGAGTTCGCTGGCCATGCAGTCAGCGCTGGCTTCCGTTTTCATGCAGAACGGTATCGGCGACCCGGCAGACTGGGCCCGGCTACGACCGTTTCTGCACGGGGACGCGTCGTTGGACATTCCCAAGGAGAACGCAAGCAGTAGAGATTGGACGCTCTACGGGTCCGCACTAACCAACTACTTCGACCGCCTCGATGGCGTGTTGAGCAACCCGCTCGGAGACTACGATCGGGCGTACCGCGATGTCATCGGTTAGGCGCCGGGTGGGCGCGCTGCTGCTCTCTGTCGTTGCCGTGACCCTCACGGCGTGCGAGGGCAGAGGCGAAGACGCGATGCCGACACCGACACCGACACCGTCCAGCTTGCCGGAGCCGCTGTTCTCCAACTATCCAGCTGAAGCGAACGAGTTTCGGTTTCACTGGTCTGCCGCACCCGGAATCGACCTCACGGGTGGTCCCGCTGTTCCGCTTCGGGCCTACCTTGAGTCGATGCGACTGGCCGCCTTCGCCGGTGGAGACCCCTCAGTGGTCTACCCCGGCTTCATGCATGCAACCCCTGAGAATCAGCCCGTCTCCGGTCCAGGCGACCTCTTTCAACTGCAATTCGTTCGCCCGAAGACACGTGCGCAGTACGAGGCGAACGGATGGAAGTACGTCGAACGTCAGGTTTACGGGTACCAGCCAACCCACGTCCTTGGCCTCGAGCCGCTAGGTGACCACTACCGCGCGACTCTCTGCCTTGGGGCTTACTCGGTGTACCAGAACCCAGTAAACGACCCGAAGAAGTTCGTGTCGACGGCAGCCGATGAATCAACCGGAGAACTCCGAGCCGGTGGTAGGGACGCCGTACAGGTGTGGCGCATCGAGTTGAGTGATAGGGAACCACGAGCCGCAACTCCGCCGTCCGCACTTCCACAGCCTCAGATGGGGCCGCTGCCCGCACCGGTCGACGACGTCTTCGGGAACTGGTTCATAACCGGAATCTCGCAAGGGGAATTGTGGGGTCCATCAGGTCAAGGCGAAGACGTGGAAACCCCAGAACTCCGCGAGCAATGCGAGGCAGCCATGCCCGACGATGCTGCCACCCGACGCGCCATGGCCACGGGCTTTCACAAGGCGCCGCCACCGCACGGGGATCCCATACCCGGCTGGCCCGCGGCGTCCGGCTGAGGCGAAATAGCGACCACCTCCCCCACCAAACGCCCATAGAATCAGTAGCCAGCGACGACTGCAGCACGGGGAGGATCACATGTCGGGCCAGTTCTACCTCGACGACACCGGCCTCTCGCCGCTCTCGGAGATCCATGCCGAGGTGGCCGGCGGCCTGTCGCAGCTGACGGGCGCGGGCGCGCCGCGGGCCGCGGAGGTCGCACAGTCCTTCGGCAACATCGCGTCCAGCGTCAACAACGCCCTCGACGGAGTCCTGCAGAGCCGCACCGGAACCATCGGCGCGACCAAGAGTTCCAGCGAGACCATCGCCGACCTGCTCAAGCAGGCGCAGGCGTTGTACGTCAAGGGCGACATGGCAAGCGCCGACAAGCTCAAGGCCGCAGCCGAGACCATGGCGAGCCAGGGTGGTGGCGCGCCAGGCGGCGGTGGCGCTCCCGGTGCGGCGGCCAGCGGTGCGGCTCCCGCTGCGGCGCCGGGCCCCGCTGGCGGCGGCGACATGGCGGGTCAGATGGTGAGCCAGATCGGGTCGCAGGTGGGCCAAGCCGCGTCGTCGGTCGGTCAGGCCGTGACGGGCCTCGCCCAAGGCCTGTCTCAACTCCCCCAGCAGGTGATGCAGGGCGTGCAGGGCATCGTGCAGTCGGCCACCGGCGCGGCGGGTGGCGCGGCCGGCGCCGCAGCTGGCGGTGCCGGACTGTTGGGCGACAAACCACCGACCGGCGCCGTGCCCGAGAAGAACTCGGACGAAGAGCGAGACGACGAGCGGCACGAGGACCGCGAGAGGGACGGCGCCGCACCGGGTCGACCATCTACCGGCGCGGTTCCCGACGCGGCCCCGACGACCGGCGACGGCGCGGGCGCGGGCCGCCCGCCCGTCGGGGCCGTTCCCGACCAGAAGGCCGAACCGGCCCAGACCCGGCCGCAGTAGTCACCGTCCCGGCGTGAGCCGACCGTCGACCAGTTCGAGCCGGCGGTCGATGCCGATCGCGTCGATGAAGCGTTCGTCGTGGCTGACGACGATCATCGCGCCGCGGTAGGAGTTCAGCGCCGACTCGAGTTGCGCGACGCTGACGAGGTCCAGATTATTCGTCGGCTCGTCCAATAGAAGCAGCTGCGGAGCGGGTTCGGCATAGAGCACGCACAGCAGCGTGGCCCTCAGCCGCTCACCGCCCGACAGCGCCGACACCGGCAGGTAGATGCGCTCGCCACGAAACAGGAAGCGTGCCAGCAGGTGCATGCGCCGGGTGTGATCCAACGTGGGCGCGAACTCGGCCAAACTCTCGGCGACGGTCTGCTGCGGCTGCAACACGTCCAATCGTTGCGACAGGTAGGCGACTCGGCCGTCGGCTCGGTGCACCGCACCCCGTTCGGGTTCGAGGTCTCCGTTGATGACGCGCAACAGCGTCGACTTACCCGCACCGTTCGGTCCGGTCAGCGCGATGCGCTCCGGTCCGCGAACGTCGAGGTCGACACCGTTGTCGCCGAACATGTTTCGCCCGGACCAATTGACGTCCACGCCACGCACGGTGAGCAGGGTTCGCCCCGCCGGGACTTCGGTGTCCGGGAGGTCCAGGGCCAGGCTGTCGTCGTCGCGGATCGCCCGTTCGGCGTCGTCGAGCCGGTGCCGTGCGTCGTCGACGCGCTTGGCGTGCACGTCGTCGGCCCGGGCCGCCGACTCCTGTGCGTCCCGCTTGAGCTTGCCCGCAACGATCTTCGGCAGCCCGGCGTCCTTGACGTTGCGCGCCGCGGTGCCCGAACGCCGCGCTGCGCGTTCGCGGGCCTGTTGCATCTGCCGCTTCTCGCGTTTGAGTAGCTGTTCGGCATTGCGCACGTCCGCCTCGGCCGAGGACTGGGCTGCTTCGATTGCCTCGGTGTAGGCAGTGAAGTTGCCTCCGTAGTAATGGATTTCGTCATCGCGAAGTTCGGCGATGCGGTCCATCCGGTCGAGCAGTACGCGGTCGTGGCTCACGATGAGCAGCGTGCCGCCGAAGGCGTCGAGTGCGTCGTACAGTCGCTGCCGCGCCGCGTGATCGAGGTTGTTGGTCGGCTCGTCGAGCAGCAGCACGTCGGGGCGCGCCAACAGGCGTGCGGCCAGCCCCACCGAGACTACTTCGCCGCCACTGAGCGTCGACAGTTTGCGATCGAGGGCGACGTGCCCGAGTCCGAGACGAGCGAGTTGCGCACGTGAACGCTCCTCGACGTCCCAGTCGTCGCCGATCGCGGTGAACACCGACTCCGAGGAGTCTCCGGCGGCCAGCGCGTCGAGGGCGTCGATGGCAGCCTGCACACCGAGCACCTCGGCGACGGTGAGACGACCCTCGAACGGCAGGGTCTGCGGCAGATAGCCGAGCGTGCCATCGACGGCGATGGTGCCGCCGAGAGGGCGGTGCTCGCCTGCGATGAGCCGCAGCAGCGTGCTCTTGCCCGCGCCGTTGGGGGCGACGAGCCCGGTGCGACCCTCGGGCACGGTGAACGACAGGCCGGAGAACACCACGGTGTCGTCGGGCCAGGAAAAGGACAGATTGGATACGACGATGGGAGACAAGTCGGGGGTCTTTCGTGCGGCCCTTCGGCAGGGCAGGGATCAGCGACGCATGACGTACTCCGGGATCACCCGGAGATGTCGTCTCCCAGCACGATTGCGGCCCACCTCTGACTCGACGGCGCTTACCCGTACAGGGTAGCGATGTCACGCAAGCAGATATTTCCTCAGCATGTCGGTGGCCGCCGTGATCTGCGCAGTGTCGACGTTCTCGTCGGAACGGTGCGCGAGGTTCGGGTCGCCGGGGCCGTAGTTGACGGCCGGAATCCCGAGTGCGGCGAAGCGCGCCACGTCCGTCCATCCGTACTTGGCCCGAACCTGACCGCCGGCGGCAGCCACGAGCGCTGCGGCGGCCGGCTTGGTCAATCCTGGAAGCGCGCCCGCAGCGGAGTCGGTGAGTTCGAGGTCGACGTCGAGCCCGGCGAACACGTCGTGCACGTGGCCGACCGCGTCGTCGACGGTGCAGTCGGGAGCGAAGCGGAAGTTGACGGTCAGCGACGCTGCGTCGGGGATGACATTGCCTGCGATGCCACCGTCGACGCGGACGGCGGACAGTCCCTCGCGGTAGGTGCAGCCGTCGATGTCGACGTTGCGGGCCTCGTACGACGACAGCCTGGTCATGACGTCACCGAGTTTGTGAATGGCGTTGTCGCCCAGCCACGATCGCGCCGAGTGCGCCCGGGTTCCCGACGCGCGGACGACGACGCGGATCGTGCCTTGGCAGCCTGCCTCGATGAAGCCGCCGGACGGCTCGCCGAGGATCGCGACGTCGGCCTGCAACCAGTCGGGCAGTTCGCGCTCGATGCGGCCCAGCCCATTGGCCGAGGACTCGATCTCCTCGCAGTCGTACATGACGAGCGTGATGTCGTGGGCGGGCTCGGCGATCGTCGCGGCGAGGTGCAGGAAGACTGCGTCGCCGGACTTCATGTCCGACGTGCCGCACCCGTACAGCAGGTCGCCGTCGAGCCGGCTGGGCACGTTGTCGGCGGCGGGGACGGTGTCGGTGTGCCCGGCCAGCAGCACCCGCGAGGGCCTGCCGAGGTTGGTGCGGGCGAGCACGGCGTCGCCGTTGCGGATCACTTCGTAGCCCGGTGCCTGGTCGCGCAGCGCGGCCTCGATCTCGTCGGCGATGCGCTGCTCGTGCCGCGACTCGCTGGGGATGTCCACCAGCGCGGCGGTCAGTGCGATGGGATCGGCACGGAGTTGCAGGGCCACGGGACCCAAAGTAGTCCGGCGGGCAGGAGCGAAGCGACTTGGGAATAGACGCGGCGGCCGGGAGCGAAGCGACTGGGGAACCGGCTCCAGTAGCCTCTGACAGCGTGACTAGCGCATCAGGCGTCGGCGTGGCGACCATCGCCGCCGACGGAACGGTTCTCGACACGTGGTTCCCCGCCCCGGAGCTGTCCGACGACGAGGTGGCGGGCACGGCGCGCCTGTCCGTGGCCGAGGTGCCCGAAGACCTGGCCGCGCTCGCCGGTCGCGACGAGGACCGTGACGTCGACGTCGTGCTCGTGCGCACCGCCATCGCGTCACTCGACGACAAGCCGGTCGACGCCTACGACGCGTACCTGCGGCTGCACCTGCTCTCCCACCGGCTCGTCGCGCCGCACGGTGCCAACGTCGACGGGATCTTCGGCCTGCTCGCCAACGTCGTCTGGACCAGCCAGGGCCCCTGCTCGGTGGACGGGTTCGAGCTGACCCGCGCCCGGCTGCGCAAGCGCGGCACCGTCGCGGTGTACGGCGTCGACAAGTTCCCCCGCATGGTGGATTACGTGCTGCCCAAGGGCGTTCGCATCGCCGACGCCGATCGCGTCCGACTCGGCGCACACCTCGCCGAGGGCACGACCGTCATGCACGAGGGTTTCGTGAACTTCAACGCCGGCACGCTGGGCACGTCGATGGTCGAAGGCCGCATCTCGGCGGGCGTGGTGGTCGGCGACGGATCCGACGTCGGTGGCGGCGCGTCGATCATGGGCACGCTGTCGGGCGGCGGCAAGGAAGTCATCAAGGTCGGCCAGCGCTGCCTGCTGGGCGCCAACTCCGGCCTGGGGATCTCGCTCGGCGACGACTGCGTCGTGGAAGCCGGCCTGTACGTGACCGGCGGCACCAAGGTGACGACCGCCGACGGCGAGACGGTCAAGGCCATCGAGCTGTCCGGCGCCAACAACCTGCTGTTCCGGCGCAACTCGCTGTCCGGCGCGGTCGAGGTCGTCAAACGCGACGGCACCGGCATCACGCTCAACGAAGCCCTGCACGCCAACTGAGTCACGCGGGACTAGCCCGGCCGAGCGTGACGCTGGAGTCGCACAGGGCTGCCGTGGTGACCCCAGCGTCACGTTCGCGACCGACGAGCGAGCGCTTGGGCAATGACGACTTGCCGGGCCCCCCTCGCTCTCGACGTGCCACAAACCGCAGGTTTTCCTAGCTCGGCAAATGATTTGCCCCTACTGAAGAATGACACCGGCAGACACCTGCGCGATTCCATTCACAATTCGTACCAATCGTCCGATAAGCCTGTTGAGCGCCCCCACCGTAGTTGCCGCGCCACATCGACGCGCTCGCCGAGCAACCGCAGAGTGTTGTCGAAGGAAACTTTCTGCGTTTGCCCAGCGAAGCAATTGTCCGTCGCGTAAGTTCTGCGACACGCGGGCGACCTGCTCAGACCCGCCCGAGAGGCGGACCCGTCGTGCACGCACCAGCCAGACATCGAGCGGTTCCGATCGAGCCGAACCTCGGCACGTACGCCCGGTACGTGGGCCGTATCGGCGCGCTCGCGGTCGCCCTCGGCATCGGTGCAGCCGTTGCGACGACGAGCGGGGCGGGTCTCGCACGCGCCGACGACGGAACATCCGACGCGTCGGACTCGGCGTCGCAGCCGTCGGCGTCGGACGCGTCGAGTGACGGTGCCCAGACGTCCACCGACGCGGCCGCCGCCGGTGACGCGCCGTCGTCGAGTCCGTCCGAGTCGACCACCACCGACTCCGGGCAGCCCAACGTGCCGGACATGAACTTCAGCAATACGGGCGGCGCCCACACCGCCGATGCCGAACCAGAAGCCGACACCGAGGTCGAGGAGGTGCTCGAGACCGAGCCTGCCGCCGCCCCCGTCGAGCGATCCGGATCAGAAGACGCGCGTCCGAAGAACGAGTCGAACGACACCGCACCGCAGCAGACGCCACCCCGCCAAGGCACCGTGCACGACGACACACCAGTCATCGACCACGACCCGATTCCCGCCACCGCGGACCAAACCGTCGACATCCCTGCTGCACAGCCGCTTTCGGTGTCCATCAGCACGCCCGAACCAGTCGTGGCGACCGAGCCCACTCCCCCCGTTGCCGATCCGCCGCCCGCGGTGGCGACGCTCCTCGCGGCGGCGATCGCCCCCTTCGTCCTGCCCGGCCCCGGCGCACCCGCCGCGTCGCCGCTGCTGTGGGCCGTGCTGGCGTGGACCCGCAGGGAAGCCGACGAGGCAGCCGACGCGGACCCGATCGACCTGCCGCCCGACATCGTCGTCACCACCGCGGAAGACACCCCGGTGTCGGGCACGCTGCCGACGGCAGGGATCAGCGGCACGCTGACCTACGAACTGGTCGATCCCCCGAAGCTGGGGACGGTGGTCGCGGAAGCGGACGGCACCTTTACCTACACTCCCCGGGCCGATTCCAACGGCCCGGACGTCTTCACGTACACCGTCTCCGACGGAACGTCGACGTCCACTTACACCGTCGCGATCGACGTGGTCGCGGTCAACGACCCCCCGTACGTCACTGATACGACCGCGACCACGCGTCACGACGTCCCGGTCGGCATCGGCGTCTTCTTCTACGACTACGACAGTCCGGGGTTGACCGGTCCCGTGATCGGGCAACCGGCCAACGGATCGGTGTCCTACGACGCCGCAACGGGATTCACGTACACGCCGAACGTGGGCTTCGTCGGCGACGACTCCTTCACCTACACCGTCACGGACAGCTCGGGACTGGCAGGCACCGGAACCATCGCGGTGTCCGTGCTCAACGACGCCCCGACTGCGACGAACGACTCATACACAACGGTGCGAGACGTGCCACTCGTCGTCGATGCGGAGCACGGACTGCTGGCCGGCGAATTCGACACCGACGGCGATCCCTTCACCGTCGTCTCCTTCACGCCGACGAGCTACGGAACCCTGACCGTCAATCCCGACGGCTCCTTCACGTACACACCGAATACCGGCTACATCGGTTTCGACCACTTCGAGTACACCGTGGCAGACGACTTGGGCGCAGAGAGAACGACCTTCGTCAATCTGTACGTCGACACCCCACCCAACCGGGCACCCATCCTGGTGGACGACAGCTATCAGGGAGAAGAAGGGTCGGCACAGTACGGGGATCTGCTGCTCGACCTCACCCCGCTGCTCAACGACACCGATCCCGACGGCGACGAGTTGCGGATCGTCGGAGTCGGCCCGGCGAGCAGTGGCGGCCTGGTGCAACTGACCCAGGACAACGTCGTCTACTACGTTCCGCCACGTGGGTTCGTCGGCGTCGACACCTTCACCTACCAGGTGTCCGATGGACGCGACACGGTCGAGGCAACCATCACCGTGACCGTTCTGCCGTCGACCGCACCCACTGCGCGCCCGGACTCGGCGACGGTGGTCGACGGGGGCGTCGTCACGATCGATCCCCTGGCGAACGACACGAACCCCCGCAAGGACGACCTGGGGATCAGCGTCGTCTCCGGACCCTCCCACGGCACAGTCGAATACGACCCCAAGACGGGGTTGTTCACGTATCGCTCCAACGGCGCGAACGCCATTGGCGACAGCTTCTGGTACGGCATCACCGACGAGAGCGGGCGGACCAGCGAGGCCGAGGTCACGATCACGTTCACCCGGCCAGACATGCCACCCACCGCGAACGACGACTCGGCGTCGACGCCGATCGGCGAAGCAGTGGCGATCGACGTACTGGGCAACGATTACGACTGGGAGGATCCTCGGCTCACCGTCACGATCGGCTCGCAGCCCGAGTCCGGCGGCACGGCGGCGGTCCAGAAGGACGGCACCATCGTCTTCACCCCCGACGCCGGCTATCAAGGATTCGTCCAGTTCGACTACACCGTGACCGACCGCGCAGGCAACGTCGCGACTGCGACGGTGAGCATCAGCGTCTACGACCCCACGCCGATCGAACTCGACAAGCAGTACACCGTTGGGAAGAACAAGACGATCACGGTCTCGGCTTCACTCGGCCTGCTCGCCAACACGCAGTACGCGGAGTACGGGAAGGCACGGCTGTACGTGAAGCCGCGCCACGGCACGGTTCGGATCAACCTCGATGGATCGTTCACCTACACACCAAATCAAGGGTTCGTCGGCGCGGACAGCTTCGAATTCTCGCTCGACGGCGGGGAATTCGGTGACGGTGCGACGGCCAGGATCGTCGTCACCCCGGAGGGTCCGGGCAGCGCGGCCAACTACGCCACCACCGTCGCCATGGACTCCGACACCGCGTACGGAACGTGTGGCGACAGTTGGCTTCTGGGTCAGGGCGGGCCGGGCGACCTCTGGCCCACGTGCCTCTTCGTCGAGGGCAGACGGCCCTCGGACCTCTAGCCCTGGGCGGAGAGGATGCAGAACTCGTTGCCCTCGGGATCGGCCAGCACGACCCATGACTCGTCGCCCTGGCCGATGTCGACGTGACGGGCGCCGAGCCCGACGACCCGGTCCACTTCCGTCTGCTGGTCGTCGGGCACGAGGTCGAAGTGGATGCGGTTCTTGACCGTCTTGTCCTCGGGCACCTCGAGGAACAGCCAATTCGGTCCGCCCTCCGGGGACCGGAGCACGACGTCGCCGTCGTCGGCGTCCTCGGCGGGCCAGCCCAGCACCGTCGCCCACCACGACGCGAGCGCCCGCACGTCGCGGGCGTCGATGCACACGTCGCTGAATCGAAGCGTCACGACAACTCCTTCTTGAGCACCTTGCCCATCGCGTTGCGCGGCAGACGATCGACCATGCGCACCTCGCGCGGCCGCTTGTGGGCCGACAGTTCGGCTGCGACGAAGTCGATGAGCGCCTGGGGCTCGGCGGCACCGACCACGAAGGCCACGATGCGCTGACCGAGGTCGGCGTCGGGCAGCCCGACCACGGCAACCTCCACCACGTCGGGATGACCGAGCAGCACCGTCTCGATCTCGCCGGCACCGATGCGGTATCCGCCGGACTTGATCAGGTCGACCGATTCCCTACCGACGATGCGGTGCATGCCACCGGCGTCGATCACGGCGACGTCGCCCGTGCGGTACCAGCCATCGGAGGTCAGCACGTCGGCGGTCGCGTCGGGACGGTTCAGGTAGCCGTCGAACAGTGTCGGGCCGGTGAGTTCGAGCCGCCCGATGCTCTCGCCGTCGTGCGGCACCTCGGCGCCGTCCTCGTCGACCAGCCGGGTGGACACGCCGGCCAGCGGGGTACCGACCCAGCCCGGGCGGCGCTCGCCGTCGGCGCGCGTGCTCAACGTGATGAGGGCTTCGGTGGCACCGTACCGCTCGACCGGCGCGTGACCGGTGAGGGCGACCAGGCCGTCGAACACCGGCACCGGAAGCGCTGCGCTACCCGAGACCAGCAGCCGCGCCGACGACAGAGCCCGAGCGGCACCGGGATCGCCGACGATCCGCGACCACACCGTCGGAACCCCGAAGTACAACGTGCCGTTGGCCTCGGCGTAGGCGGCGGGCGTCGGCTTCCCGGTGTGCACGAAGCGGTTGCCGACGCGTAGCGAGCCGAGGAGACCGAGGACGAGGCCGTGCACGTGGAACAGCGGCAGGCCGTGCACCAGGGTGTCCTCGGGCGTCCACTGCCAGGCCTCGGCCAGCGCGTCGACGTCGGCGGCGATCGCCCGCCTGCTGATCACCACGCCCTTGGGCAGACCCGTCGTGCCCGAGGTGTACATCACCATCGCGGGCGCCTCCGGCGGCGGCTCGGCGTACCGGTGCCATGACCGGGCGTGCAACCGGACGGGTATGTGCGGCAACCCCTCCGGCTCCGCGGGCACCTCGCCGAGCCATGCCTGAGCGCCGGAGTCGGTCAGGATGTGTCGGCGTTCGGCAGCCCCCACGTCGGCGGGCACCGGCACGAACGGCACGCCGGCGATGAGGCAGCCCGTGACGGCCAGCACCGTCGTCGCGGTGGGCGTGGCGAGGATCGCGACGCGCTGCGCGGCACCGACCTGGCTGGCGACGCGCTCGGCCACCGAGGTGGCGCCGCCGACGAGATCGCTGCGGCTCAGGGTGGCGCCTCCGATGCGCACGGCGTCGTCGACGTCGGCCCCTCCGGCGACGGCCGCGGGGTTCAGCGAAGTGAGCAGCACGTGTGCAGGCTACGCCGGATCCGCTGCCGGACGAGATACTGATCGGGTGGATCCCATCGAGTGCCTCGCCACGCGCGAGGTCTACCGCAACCCCTGGATGGTCGTGCGCGAGGACGACGTCCGCCGCCCCGACGGCTCCCCCGGCATCTATGGCGTGGTCGACAAGCCGACCTATGCCCTCGTCGTCGCCCGGGACGGAGACCGCTTCCGCCTCGTCGAACAATTCCGGTATCCGATCGGGTTGCGGCGGTGGGAGTTTCCGCAGGGCACCGCGCCGGGCTCGCTCGACGGGAACGAACCCGCCGCCGCCGACCTGGCCGCCGCGGAACTGCGGGAGGAGACGGGGCTGCGGGCCGATTCGATGGTCGTGCTGGGTCAACTCGACGTCGCGCCGGGGATGAGCAGCCAGCGGGGCTGGGTGTGGCTCGCCACGGGCCTCACCGAAGGTGAGCACGAACGCGAACACGAGGAGCAAGACATGCGCAGCGCCTGGTTCACGACCGCACAGATCGAGGCGATGATGCTGTCCGGAGAGATCACCGACGCTCAAACCCTCGCCGCGTGGACGCTGCTGCGGCTCGCGGAGCGAGACCTGGCGTGAACCGACTCTGGCCGGCCGTGGCCGCGATGGCGGTGCTGGCCGGCTGCGCCAGCGCTACTGCCGACGCGGTGCGGCTGCCGCCGGAGACCGGGTCGTTCGACTATCAGCTCGGCGGCGCGTACGACGTCCCGGGCCTGTCGGTCGTCGCGCGCGACGCGTCGCAGCGGCCCCAGCAGGGTGCCTACGGCATCTGCTACGTCAACGGGTTCCAGACCCAGCCCGGCGACGGTGACGAGTGGCTGGCGCGGCATGGCGACGCGGTGCTGCGAGACGCCTCCGGGTCACCGGTCGTCGACCCCGACTGGCCCGACGAGTACGTCCTGGACCCGTCGACACCGCAGCAGCGGGCGGCGATCCTCGATGTGCTGGGTCCGGTGGTGGAAGGTTGTGCCGCTTCGGGTTTCGACGCCGTCGAGATCGACAACCTCGATACGTTCACCCGCTTCGGTGGGATCGACCGGGCCGGCGCGTTCGACCTCGCCCGTGCGTACGTCGCACTGGCCCACGAGCACGGCCTGGCGATCGGTCAGAAGAACGCCACCGAGTGGGCTGGGACGGGGCGCCGGGACCTCGGTTTCGACTTCGCCGTCGTCGAGGAGTGCGCGGCGTACGACGAATGCGCGGCCTACGCCGACGCCTACGGTCCACGCGTCCTGCAGATCGAGTACGCCGACAACCTGCCCGAGCCGTTCGACGACGTGTGCGATGCGCCGGACCGCGCGCCGCTGACCATCCTGCGGGACCGCGACCTGGTGCCGCCGGGCGCGTCGGGGCACGTCTACGCGCAGTGCCCGTAGCCGCCGAGACTGCTGTCAGATCGGGTTTACGACGAAATTCGCGATCTCTCAGCAGTCTCGACGGTCTGGTGCAGCCGCGTCAGTCGACCAGTGCCCGGAGGAAGAAGGTCAGGTTGGCGGGCCGCTCGGCCAGCCGACGCACCAGATAGCCGTACCACTCGCTGCCGAACGGCACGTACACCCGGACGTGGTGGCCTTCATCGGCGAGTCTGCGCTGTTCGGAATCCCGGATGCCATAGAGCATCTGGTACTCGAAGTCGTCGACGCCGCGGCCGAACTCGGCGGTCAACGCCGGCACCGCGGCGACGATCTCCGGGTCGTGCGACGCGATCATCGGGTAGCCGTTGCCGGCCATCAGAACCCGTAGGCACCGCAGGTAGGAGTCGGTGACCTCGGCCCGATCCCGGAACGCGACCGTCGCCGGTTCGTCGTATGCGCCCTTGCACAAACGGATCCGCGCACCCGAGGCGGCGAACTCGCGGCAGTCGGCCTCGGTGCGCTTGAGGTAGGCCTGCAGGACGGTGCCGAGCCACTCGAAGTCCGTACGGAGGTCGCGGACGATCGAGAGGGTCGAGTCGGTGGTGGTGTGGTCCTCGGCGTCGACAGTGACCCACGCCCCGACCTCGCGGGCCTTGGCGCAGACGACGTGGGCGTTCTCGTAGGCGATCTTCTCCCCGTCGCGCGGCAGCGCCTGACCGAGCGCCGACAGCTTCAGCGACACCTCCAGTGGCCGCGGACCGGTCCCCGCCTCGTCCCGCCTGCCGAACGCGTCGAGCAGCTCGAGATAGGCCCGCACGGTGGCGTCGGCCGCCTCGGCATCACTGACGTCTTCGCCGAGGTAGTCGACGCTGACCAGCCGCCGCGAATCACGGAGCATCGCAACCGATTCGAGGACGTCGGACGTCGACTCCCCTGGGACGAAGCGGTGCACGACGTCGCGCGTGACCGGCAGGCGCTCGGCCACTCGACGCAGCCCCGTCGAACGACTCGCCGCCAGGATCGCAGGCCTGGCCACCTTGCCGAATACGCCCGCCATCACTTCACCGCCATGTGGGGGTAGACGTGATCGGTGGCCGGGACGAACGTCTCCTTGATCGACCGTGCCGACGTCCAGCGCAGCAGGTTCTGCGGCGACCCGGCCTTGTCGTTGGTTCCCGACGCCCGCGACCCGCCGAACGGCTGCTGCCCAACGACGGCACCGGTGGGCTTGTCGTTGACGTAGAAGTTGCCTGCCGCATGACGCAATCGGCTCTGCGCGTCTTGCACCGCCGCGCGGTCGTCGGCGATGACCGCACCCGTCAGCCCGTAGGCCGACCCGCCGTCGACTAGGCCGAGCACGTCGTCCCACGCGTCGTCGTCGTACACGTGCACGGCGAGGATCGGCCCGAAGTACTCGCGGCTGAACGCGTCGTCGGTGGGGTCGTCGGACAGCAGGACGGTCGGCCGGACGAAGAAGCCCTCGGAGTCGTCGTAACCGCCGCCTGCGGCGATGGTGACGTGCGCCGTCTTAGCGCGTTCGATGGCTTCGACGTTCTTGTCGTAGGCCCGCCGGTCGATCAACGCACCGCCGTAGTGGGACAGGTCGGTCACGTCGCCGTAGCTGAGTTGTTCGGTAGCGCCGAGGAAGTCGTCGCCCATGCGGGCCCATACCGACCGGGGCACGAACGCCCGGGACGCAGCCGAGCACTTCTGCCCCTGGTAGTCGAACGCGCCGCGGATGAGCGCGGTGCGCAGGACGTCGGGCTGCGCGCTCGCGTGGGCCACCACGAAGTCTTTGCCGCCGGTCTCCCCGACCAGGCGAGGATAGGTGCGGTAGCGGTCGACGTGGGTCCCGACCTCGCGCCACAAGTGCTGGAACGTCGCGGTGGAGCCGGTGAAGTGGATGCCCGCCAGCCGTGGGTCGGCGAGCACGACGTCGGACACCGCGTACCCGTCACCGGCGACGAGGTTGATCACACCGGGCGGCAGGCCCGCGGCCTCCAGCAGCTGCATGGTCAGGTAGGCCGAGAACGTCTGCGTCACAGACGGTTTCCACACCACGGTGTTGCCCATCAGGGCGGGTGCCGTCGGCAGGTTGCCGGCGATGGCCGTGAAGTTGAACGGGGTGATCGCGTAGACGAAACCCTCGAGCGGCCGGTAGTCGGTGCGATTCCAGACGCCGCTCGCGCTGATGGGCTGCTGGGCCAGGATCTGCCGGGCGAAGGCCACGTTGAACCGCCAGAAGTCGACCAGCTCGCAGGAGGCGTCGATCTCCGCCTGGTAGGCCGACTTGGATTGGCCGAGCATGGTGGCGGCGGCGAGCTTCTCGCGCCAGGGCCCCGCCAGCAGGTCGGCCGCGCGCAGGAAGACCGCGGCGCGTTCGTCGAACGGCGTAGCCGCCCACGAGTCCTTCGCGGCGATGGCGGCGTCGACGGCGGCGGTGGCCTCCGCGTGGCCGGCGTTGGTCAGGGTGCCGAGGACCTTCGAATGGCGATGCGGCTGCACGACGTCGAAGCGTTCGCCGTCGCTCATGACGTGGCGGCCGCCGATGACGTGGGGCAGGTCGATGGGTGCGGCGGCGAGGTCGGCGAGTGCGGAGGTGAGACGGTCCCGCTCGGGACTGCCGGGGGCGTAGTCGCGTACGGGCTCGTTGACCGGCATCGGGACGTCGGTGATGGCGGTGAATGTGGTCATGCTCACACCATCGCGCATCGGCACCCTCGAATTGTTGGCTGATCGGACAATGGTTACGCGCTTAGCCAGTAGCATCGGACAACATGGCAAGGTCCGGGGTCAGTCTCGGCCAGTTGGTGCTCGCGCTCGACGCCACGATGGTGACGCTGGTGGAGGCGCCGCGCGGTCTTGATCTTCTGGTGGCCTCCGCGGCGCTGATCGACTCGGACGACGTGCGACTCGGGGTGGCCGCGGCGTCGGTGTCGGCCGACGTGTTCCTGCTCCTCGGCGTCGGGGACGACGAGGTGCTGGCCTGGCTGGTGCGTCAGGCGGCGCCCCGGGTGCCCGCCGCGATCTTCGTCAAGCAACCGTCGGACGCCGTGACCGCCCGGGCGATCGCCGCGGGGACTGCGGTGGTCGCCGTCGAGCCGAGAGCCCGCTGGGAACGGCTGTACCGCCTCGTCGACCACGTCTTCGAACACCACGGTGACCGCGCCGACCCGTTGCACGACAGCGGGACCGACCTGTTCGGCCTGGCGCAGTCGATCGCCGACCGCACCCACGGGATGGTGAGCATCGAGGACGAGGGCTCGCACGTGCTGGCGTACTCGGCGTCCAACGACGAGGCCGACGAACTACGCCGCCTCTCGATCCTCGGGCGGGCGGGACCACCGGATCACCTTGCCCTGCTGAGTCAGTGGGGCGTGTTCGATGCGGTGCGAGCCGGCGACGTGGTCCGCGTCGAGGCGCGCCCCGAGCTGGGGCTGCGGCCACGCCGGGCGGTCGGCATCCACCGTCAGACCACCGAAGACCGTGCGCCGAGGTTCGCGGGCACCATCTGGCTCCAGGAGGGGTCGCGGCCGCTCGCCGGGGACGTCGACGAGGTGCTGCGTGGCGCGGCCGTGCTGGCGGGGCGCATCGTGGCCCGACTGGCCGCCGCACCGTCGACCCATGCAGCGCTGGTGCAGGAACTCCTCGGTCTGCGCACCGCGAACACCGGGATTGGTGACCTGGCGCGTGATCTCGGCATCGCCACCGACGGTCGGCCCGCGGTCATCGGCTTCGACGGCGCTCGACCCCAGGCGGCCCGTCTGGCGAACGCATTGTCGTTGAGCGCCAGTGCTTTTCGTCCCGACGCACAGGTCGCGAGCGCCGGGTCGCGGGTGTACGTCCTGTTCCCGGACACCGGCCGGGCGTCGGTGCCGTCGTGGATCCGCGGCACCATCGGTGCGCTGCACGCGGAACTGGGCATCGAACTGCGCGCCGTGATCGCCTCGCCGAGTGCGGGTCTGGCCGGGGTCGCGGCGGCCCGCGGCGAAGTCGACCGCGTGCTCGACAGCGCCGTCCGCCACCCCGGCACCCTCGGTCGCGTGACCACGCTCGACGAGGCACGCACCACCGTCGTCCTCGACGAGATCGTCACGATGGTCGCCGCCGACGAGCGCCTGGTCGATCCGCGCATCCGCGCCCTGCGCGACGACGATCCCGCGCTGGCGGACACGTTGCGCGCCTACCTCGATGCCTTCGGCGACGTGGCGGCGGCCGCGCACTGGCTGCACGTCCACCCCAACACCGTGCGGTACCGCATCCGGCGCGTCGAGGACAAGCTGGGCACGTCGCTCGCCGATCCCGATGTGCGGCTGGTGCTCTCGCTCAGCCTGCGGGCGACGGCTCGCTGACGGTCCTTCGAGGGCAGGCGGTCAGGCGGCGAGGCGGGCGACGGCAGCGTCGATGCGCTCGTCGGTCGCCGTGAGCGCGATGCGCACGTGGCGACTGCCCCGCGGGCCGTAGAACTCGCCGGGCGCCACCAGGATTCCGCGGTCGGCGAACCACGCCAGGGTGTCCCGGCAGGGCTCGTCGCGCGTCGCCCACAGGTAGAGCCCGGCCTCGGAGTTGTCGACGGTGAAGCCCGCGTCGCGCACCGCACGGAGCAGGCGGGTGCGGCGGTTGGCATAGCGCCGACGCTGCGAGGCTTCGTGGTCGTCGTCGTTGAGCGCGGCGACCATCGCTGCCTGTACGGGCGTGGGCACCATCATCCCGGCGTGCTTGCGTACGGCCAGCAGTTCGGCGACGACGTCCGGATCGCCCGCGACGAAACCGGCACGGTATCCCGCCAGCGACGACGTCTTGGACAGCGAGTGCACCGCCAGCAGACCCGTGTGGTCGCCGTCGCTCACCGACGGGTGCAGTACGGACACCGGTTCGGCCTCCCACCCCAGGCCGAGGTAGCACTCGTCGGAGGCCACCAGCACGCCACGGTCGCGGGCCCAGCCGACCACCTTGCGGAGGTGGTCGACGCCGAGCACGGCGCCCGTCGGGTTGCTCGGCGAGTTGAGGAAGACCAGCGCGGGCGAGCGGGGGCCGATCTGGGTCAGCGAGTCCGCCCGCACGACGTGGGCGTTGGTCAGCCGCGCGCCGACGTCGTAGGTCGGGTACGCCAGCTCGGGCACCACGACCGTGTCATCGGACCCGAGCCCGATCAGCGTGGGAAGCCACGCGATGAGTTCCTTGGTGCCGATCACCGGCAGCACGGCACCGTCGGCGAGATCCGTGATGCCGTACCGCCGCTCGAGCGCGGTCGCCATCGCCGTCCGCAGCGCGGCGGTGCCAGCGGTCGTCGGGTAGCCGGGCGCCGAACTGGCCGCCGCCAAGGCATCCCGGATCACCGGGGCGACCGGGTCCACGGGGGTACCCACCGACAGATCGACGATGCCGTCGGGGTGTGCGCGTGCCACCGCCGTCACGTCGGCGAGCGTGTCCCACGGGAAGACCGGTAGGGACGCCGAGACGCGGCGGGGCATCGAGAACGGGGGCGTCAGCCCTCGCCCTGAGGAGCCAGTTCCTTGACGGCCGCCGGATCGTTGTCCGTCTGGCCGACCTTGGACGCACCACCCGGCGAGCCGAGTTCACTGAAGAAGTCGGCGTTGTGCTGGGTGTAGGCACTCCACTGGTCGGGGACGTCGTCCTCGTAGTAGATCGCCTCGACCGGGCAGACCGGCTCGCAAGCGCCGCAGTCCACGCACTCGTCGGGGTGGATGTACAGCATCCGAGCACCCTCATAGATGCAGTCGACGGGGCATTCTTCGATACATGCCTTGTCTTTCACGTCGACACAGGGTTCGGCAATGGTGTACGTCACGGGTGTCTCTCCTGTCCAGTGGGCCGCTGGTCGGGGTTGTTCTCAGGGCTCCTGAGGAAGCCGGAGCAAGTATGCGTTGCCGATACTTGGACGGCTGTCTCAGTGTGCCCTAACTTCGCGCCGCCCCGGCAGGGGTGGCGCGCGGTTACTGATACTAGACGTCGCAGATAAAACCCGCCAAGCACTCCGCGGGGTGTCGCCCGCCCGACCTTGCAACTAGTTGCATAGGACCATCGGTATCGCATAGCGTGCGACCATGGCGCTCCCCCATGCGATCCTGGTGTCGCTCTGCGAACAGTCGGGCTCCGGTTACGAACTCGCCCGTCGCTTCGACCGGTCCATCGGCTACTTCTGGGCCGCGACGCATCAGCAGATCTACCGCACCCTCCGCACGATGGAGCAGGACGGCTGGATCCAGGTGGAGGTCGTCGAGCAGGACGCCCGGCCGGACAAGAAGGTGTACGACGTCACCGAGGCCGGTCGCGCGGAACTCTGTCGGTGGATCGCCGAGCCGCTGTCGGTCCGTGGCAGTTCGACCAACGACTCGTCGACCCGAGACCTCGCCGTCAGAATCCGCGGCGCGTCGTTCGGCACGGCTGCGACGACGGCGGCGCTGCTCGACCAGGTCGTCGGCCTCCGAAGGCAGCGTGCCGAGACGCTCGACGCCTATCTGCGATTCGCGAAGCGGCAGTTCCCCGCGCCTGCCGCGCTGACCGGCGCTGCACTCAACCAGTACCTGGTGCTGCGCGGCGGAATCCGGGCCGAACAGGGATCGGTGGATTGGCTCGACGAAGTCCTCGACGCGATGGGAGGCCGGTCGTGAGCGCCTACCCCACCCTGCTCTCGCCGCTGGACCTCGGCTTCACGACGCTGCGCAACCGCGTCGTGATGGGCTCGATGCACACCGGGCTCGAGGACCGCGCCCGCGACATCGACCGCCTGGCCGCGTACTTCGCCGAACGAGCCCGCGGCGGCGTCGGCCTGATCATCACCGGTGGGTACGCACCCAACCGGACGGGATGGCTGCTGCCGTTCGCGGCGCAGATGCTGACGTCATCGGACGCGCGCAGGCACCGCCGGGTGACCGACGCCGTCCACGCCGAGGGCGGCAAGATCCTGCTACAGGTGCTACATGCGGGCCGGTACGCGTTCCATCCCCTGTCGGTCAGCGCGTCGTCGATCAAGGCGCCCATCAACCCGTTCCGGCCGCGCGCGCTCCGGGACGTCGACGGCACCATCGACGACTTCGTGCGCTGCGCGCTGCTTGCACGCGAGGCCGGCTACGACGGCGTCGAGATCATGGGCAGCGAGGGCTATCTGCTCAACCAGTTCCTCGCGCCGCGGACCAACAAGCGCACCGACGCGTGGGGCGGCACCCCGGAGAAGCGGCGACGGCTGCCGGTCGAGATCGTCCGTCGCACCCGCGAGGCGGTCGGGCATGACTTCATCGTCTGCTACCGCATGTCGATGGCCGACTACGTCGAGGACGGCCAGAGCTGGGACGAGATCGTCGCGCTCGCAACCGAAGTCGAGGCGGCCGGTGCCACGATGATCAACACCGGCATCGGGTGGCATGAGGCGCGTGTCCCGACGATCGTGACGTCCGTGCCGACGGGCGCCTTCGTCGACGTCAGCAACGCCGTCGCCGAACACGTCCGGATACCGGTGGTGGCGTCCAACCGGATCAACATGCCGCAATCCGCGGAGCAGATCCTGGCCGACGGCCATGTGCAGCTGGTGTCGATGGCGCGGCCGCTGCTGTCGGATCCGGACTGGGTGCGCAAGGCCGAGGCCGACGCCGCCGACGAGATCAACACGTGCATCGCCTGCAACCAGGCGTGTCTCGATCACGCGTTCAAGCACCAGACGGTGTCGTGCCTGCTGAATCCGCGCGCGGGCCACGAGACCAAGCTCGTCCTTGGGCCGACGCGGCACACCAGGACGATCGCCGTCGTCGGCGCGGGACCTGCCGGTTTGGCAGCCGCGGTATCGGCGGCGCAGCGCGGACACCGTGTCACGCTGTTCGAGGCCGGCACGACGATAGGTGGCCAATTCGACTTGGCCCGAAGGGTTCCCGGCAAGGAGGAGTTCGCCGAGACGCTGCGCTACTTCGCGACGATGCTCGCCAAGCACGACGTCGAGGTACGGCTGGGGGTTCGCGCCGGGGTTGACGAGCTGGCCGGCTTCGACGACGTCGTCCTCGCCACGGGCGTGACCCCGCGGATGCCCGACATCCCGGGCATCGATCACCCGATGGTGCTGTCCTATGCCGAGGCGCTGGCTGGTCGGCCCGTGGGCAAGCGGGTCGCGGTGATCGGCGCGGGCGGCATCGGCTTCGACGTCAGCGAGTTCCTGGTGACCGATCAATCGCCGACGCTGAACCTCAAGGAGTGGAAGGCCGAGTGGGGCGTCGCCGACCCGCAGGAGGCCCGCGGGGCGCTGGTGACGCCGATCCCGCTGCCGCCGGCGCGCGAGGTGTACCTGCTGCAGCGCACGACGGGCCCGCAGGGACGGCGACTGGGCAAGACCAGCGGGTGGGTGCACCGCGCGTCGCTCAAGGCCAAGGCCGTGGAGCAACTGTCGGGTGTGAACTACGAACGCATCGACGATGCTGGGCTGCACATCACCTTCGGCGCCAAGCGCTCGAACCCCCGACTGCTCGAGGTCGACAACGTCGTGGTCTGCGCGGGCCAGGAGTCGGTGCGCGACCTCGAGGACGAGCTGCGCCGCGCCGGAGTCGAATCGCACGTGATCGGAGGCGCATCGGTCGCGGCCGAACTCGATGCCAAACGCGCCATCCGCCAGGGCACCGAGTTGGCCGCGCGGCTCTAGCTGCCTTGGGAGCCCTCCCGGACCCCTCCCGCGAGCGTGCGTGTCTGCGGGCGACACGCCGCGCCAGAACCCGAGTTCACGCACGCTCGCGCAGCGGAGGTCAGGCCTGCTTGAGGGCCTCGATCTCGAGGGTGATGGTGATCTTGTCGCCCACTACCGCGCCGCCGGTCTCCAGCGGCATGTCGATGTCGATGCCGAAGTCCTTGCGGTTGATCACGACTGACGCCTCGAAGCCGGCGACCTCGCCGTGGCCCATGCCCGGGTTGACGCCGTTGTACTCGAGCTTCAGCTGGATCGGCTTGGTGACGCCCTTGAGGGTGAAGTCGCCGTCGAGCACGTAGTCGCTGCCGTCCTGGCGCACGCCCGTCGAGACGAAGGTGGCGGTCTGGTGGTTCTCGACGTCGAAGAAGTCTGCGGCCTTGAGATGCGCGTCGCGCTGCTCGTTGCCGGTGTTCACGGAGTCGACGGCGATCTCGGCCGAAACCGACGGGGTGCCGTCCTCGGCGACCGTGATCGCGCCCGAGAAGCTCCCAAACGTGCCACGCACCTTGCTCACGACGAGGTGGCGTACGGAGAAGCCGATGGACGAGTGGACGGGGTCGATGGCCCAGGTGCCGGCGGTCAGGTCGGTGGCAACTGCTGCGGTCATGTCGATCTCCTTGGACTGGGGCGCCGGACTCTCCAACACCGTCAAGGATTCAAACGGACCGCGGTCCGATTTCATTCCGTCGAGGCGTAACGATCTTGTCGATGGTTCCGATCGATCATCGGTGGCTCGTTCGGCCACCGATGTCCAAAGAATGTCCTGGGGGGCCTTGAATGAAGAAGACCATCGTCTACGCCGCATGCAGCGCACTGGCGATTCCACTGACCGCGCTGACCACCTCACCAATCGCAGGTGCGTACGGCAGCTGCGCCGAGGCGAGAGCCGCGGGGGCTGCGCCGCTGTATGCCGGACAGCCGGGCTATAGCCGCAAGCTCGACCGCGACGGCGACGGTGTGGCGTGCGAGAGCGGCGGCAGCGGGGGCGCGCCCGTCTACGCGCCGGCACCCTTCGTGCCTGCCGCGCCGCCGACCTCGACGACCGCCGCTCCTGTTACACCCACTCCCCTCGCGGGCGCGGGCAGCCTCGTCACTGTGATCGACTGGACCGGTGCCGACTGCATCGACATAACGGTTCCGGTCGACTCCGATCCGAGCACCACACAGGTCGCCAACCGTTGCGGCGGTCATGCCGAGTTCGCGCAGTCTGCCGGGGATCCCACGTGGTGGGTCGGAGCCGACCCGGCGATCGGCACCGCTGCGACGCTGTCGTGCGAGATCCAGGAGGACGTCCTCGTCGACTCGGGCGTCGCCAACGACGGTCAGGACGTCAACTGCCTCGTGAAGGTCGAACAGCTCAGCTGACCGACGCCGCGCGAGCGTGCGTGAACTCGGGTCTGCACCCGGCGTGTCGCCCGCAGACACGCACGCTCGCCGGAGGAGATGACCCCAAGAAAGGTGCCCCGGGAGGGGTGGCCCCCCAAGGAGGTGCCCCCACGAACGGGGTGGGTCAGGCGGCGAGGGGGGTGTAGGTCGTCGTGCGCTGACGGGCCGGACGGCCGATGCCCTCGGCGATCGCCGTGAGTTCGGCGACCGACTTGGCGGACCCGTTCTCCGAGCCGGCCATCCGCGAGATGGTCTCCTCCATCAGCGTGCCGCCGAGATCGTTGGCACCGCCGTTGAGCATCACCTGGGTCCGCTCGACGCCCAGCTTCACCCAACTGGTCTGAATGTTGTCGATCCTGCCGTGCAACATGATCCGGCCCAGTGCGTGCACGGCCCGGTTGTCGCGGTGCGTCGGCCCGGGGCGCGCTCCCCCGGCCAAGTACAGCGGCGAGGACTGGTGCACGAACGGCAGCGGCACGAATTCGGTGAACCCACCCGTGCGGTCCTGGATGTTGCGCAGCACGTTGAGGTGCCCGACCCAGTGCCGCGGCTGATCGACGTGGCCGTACATCATCGTCGACGACGACTTAAGCCCGACCTCGTGCGCCGTTGTGACGACCTCGATCCACATCGACGTCGGCAGCTTGCCCTTGGTGAGCACCCATCGCACCTCGTCGTCGAGGATCTCGGCGGCCGTACCGGGGATCGAGTCCAGACCGGCCTCGCGCAGATTGGTCAGCCACTCGCGGATCGACGTGCCGCCGCGGGTCACGCCGTTGGCGATCTCCATGGGCGAGAACGCATGTACGTGCATCGACGGCACCCGCGCCTTGACGGCACGGACGATGTCGGCGTAGCCGGTGACGGGCAGCTCCGGGTCGATGCCGCCCTGCATGCAGACCTCGGTGGCACCCGCGACGTGCGCCTCCCACGCGCGGTTGGCGACCTCGTCGGTCGACAGCGAGAACGCGTCCGCGTCGCCCTTGCGTTGGGCGAACGCGCAGAAGCGGCAGCCCGTGTAGCAGATGTTGGTGAAGTTGATGTTCCGGTTGACGACGTAGGTCACGTCATCACCCACGACGTCGCGGCGCAGCGAATCCGCAAGCGCGGCAACGGCATCCATCGCCGGTCCTTCCGCGGTGGCCAGCGCCAGGTACTCGTCGTCGCTGCACCCGGCGGGGTTCCGCTCGGCGGACCGCAACGCGGCCAGCACGTCGGTGTTGATGCGTTCCGGTGCGCGGGCGGCAAGCTCGGAGACCTTCGCCCTGATGGACTCCCAGTCACCGAACGCACTGCCCAGATCGCTGCGGGTCTCGGTGCGGCGGCCCTCGGAGTCGATCGCGGTGTTCAGATCGGTGCGGCCGAGCGACTCGGCGGCCTCGTCCGGTTCCTGCCACGGCCTGCCCACCGGGTTGACGTCGCGCGCGAGCCCGGTCTCGGGATCGGCCAGCGCGGCGACGTGTCCCTGCACGCGCGGGTCGATCCAGGCAGCGCCGGCCTGCACGTACTGCGGCTGCGCGGTGAGGCGCTGCACCAGGTCGTAGCCGGCTTCGGAGGTCACCGCGGCCAGCTCGTCGAGTGCGGGCCACGGCCGCTCCGGGTTGACGTGATCCGGGGTCAGCGGCGATACGCCACCCCAGTCGTCGACGCCGGCACCGATCAGCGCGAGGCACTCCTCGCGCGACACCAGGTTGGGCGGCGCCTGAATGCGCATCTTCGGCCCCATCACCAGACGGGTGACGGCCACCGTCGCGATGAAGTCGTCGATCCCGGTGTCCGGAACCCCCGCCATCACGGTGTGCTCCTTGGCGCGGAAGTTCTGCACGATCACTTCCTGCACGTGACCGAACTCCTTGTGGGAGCGACGGATCGCGTGTACGGTCTGGGCCCGCTCGGTCAGCGTCTCGCCGATGCCCACCAGCAGACCGGTGGTGAACGGAACCGACAGCCGACCCGCGTCGTCGAGGGTGCGCAGCCGCACCGTGGGGTCCTTGTCGGGGCTGCCGTAGTGCGCGAGCCCCTTCGTCTCGAACAGCCGCCGCGACGTGGTCTCGAGCATCATGCCCATCGACGGCGCGACCGGCTTGAGCCGGGACAGCTCCGACCAGCTCATGACACCCGGGTTCAGGTGCGGCAGCAGACCGGTCTCCTCGAGCACCCGGATCGCCATGGCGCGCACGTAGTCGAGCGTCGAGTCGTAGCCGCGCTCGTCGAGCCACTGGCGGGCTTCGTCCCAGCGGGCCTCGGGCCGATCGCCGAGAGTGAACAGCGCTTCCTTGCAGCCCAGCTCCGCCCCCCGACGCGCGACGTCGAGGATCTCGTCGGGCTCCATGAACATGCCCTTGCCCTCGGCGCGCAGCTTGCCGGGCACCGTCACGAACGTGCAGTAGTGGCACTTGTCGCGGCACAGGTGCGTCACCGGGATGAACACCTTGCGCGAATAGCTCACCGGCAGCTTGCCCGTCGCTCCGCGCAGGCCTGCCGCCTCGAGTCCGGCGTCCCGCACCCGGGAGGCACTCGCGCACAGATCGGCGAGATCGTCGCCGCGCGCGGTCATCGCGATCGCGGCTTCGTCGACGTTCAGCGCGACGCCGTCACGGGCTCGGCGCAGGACGCGTCTCATGGCGGCGGCACTCGGCTGAGGAGTCGAATCGCCCTGCTCCGGCCCCGCGAGGGACTTCGGCGGGACCACCGGGCTGGGCAGGGAAGTGCCGTGCTGGGGGTTCAGAGCCACTCCCGTGTAACCCCGCAGTCGGCGAGTTTCATCCACGGCGTCTCACCATTCGAAAACACTGGCCCCGGCATACCGGCCACAGTAGCCGCCGCGGCGCGACGCAGTGGCGGGCCATCTCTTCGAGAACCGCCTGCACGAGGCCGACGGCCGCGTAAGTTCTGCATCGACGCACCACCTGGCGAGAGGCCGTCTTCATGAGCGTTGATCTGCGTTCCCATCTGGCCGCGGGCATGGCCGCTCTCGCCGTGTCGGCGGTGGCCCTCTCCCCGGCGGCCATGCCGGCCCGAGACGCCGGCCCGGAAGCGGTGGCGCGCAGTGTGGACCTGGCCTCGTCGGTCCGGCCGGTCGTCCTCGAGCCGCTGCGGCCCGAACAGGTCGCGATCGCGCGGGACGTCATCGAGCGGCTCGACCCCGAAGCCGCCGCGCTGATACCCGAGCCACCGGCCGATCCGGTCACGCTCAATGCGGCGTCGGACGGCATCAATGCGGCTTACCAGTGGTTGCAGGGCTGGGTGAACTACGGCGTCGAACTCACGCAGTACGTGCTGCAGTTCATCCCGTACGGCTACCTCATCGGCGATCAGGTGGGGATCGTCTACTACGAGCTGGTCGTTCCGATCGCCGACAGCGTGGTCTACGACCTCATCGACCCGGTGGTCAACGATCCGTTGAACATCTGGTCGTACATCAATGGCATTGGGGCCGTCGCCACCACGACCGTGGCGTCGTTCATCAACTTGGGCATCGCGGAGTTGAACTACTTCTTCGGCTGGCTGATCCCGCCGATTCCGCCCATCCCGTTCGCGACGACGGAGACGACGGAGGTGGCCGCGATGGCGCTGACGACGGCCGCCGAGACCCCCGCCGAGTCACTCGATCCGGTCGACGCCCCTGCCGAGGAGCCTGCCGACCCGGCCGTCGAGATGGAGCCCGAGACCACCACCGAGACCGAAACCGACGTCGACACCACCACTGACACCGACATCGACGTCGACACCGAACCCGCCGTCGAGGACGCACCCACGACGACGACGTCCGGCACGGTCCAGGCCCAGGGCGAGGTCCGCGGCAGCGTCACGGCCCCGGCGACTCCGGCGGATACAACGTCCCCGACGGACACCGACACCACCACCGGGGCTACCACCACCGGCGTCGACGACGACGACGACGAACCGGCAGAGCAGCCCGCCGCACCCGATGCCACAGCACCGGACGCAAACGACGCGAACGACGCGAACGACGCCGAAGACTAACCGCGCTCGCCAGCCAGCGCGCTCGCGAAGAACTCGAGCAGACCTGCCGGGGCGCGATCGTCGAAGAAGAAGCCGTGGTTGCGGTGCGACTCGGCGGCAGCGTCCTCGGCGCGGGTGAACATCGGTTCCTCGTAGGCGACGAGCGCCGCCTCGACGTCGACGGGATGCGCAGCGATCGCGCGTCCTAGTTCGAAGCCGTCGAACATCGCGAGGTTCGCGCCCTCACCGGCGAACGGTGACATCAGATGTGCGGCGTCGCCGATCAGCGTCACGCCCGGCACGCGTTCCCAGCGCAGCCCGACGGGCAGCTTGTAGACCGTCCTGGGCGTGGGCGGTGTGTCGCCGTCGGTGATCAACGAAGTGAGTTCGGTTGCCCACCCCTCGAATTCGGCCGCCACCCGCGCGGTCGCGGCGGCGGGGTCGTCGAAGCCGATGCCCGCGATCCACTCGATAGGACGGTTCAGCGCGACGTAGCCGTGCAGGACACCGTTCGGTTCGCGGTGCGCGAGGATGCCCCTGCCGGGCGCGAGTGCGTGCATCGCCCCGTCCCCGACCGCAGCGGCCGCAGCGGGATGTCGGCGATCGGCGTCGAACAGGTACGTCTCGACGAACGACGTGCCGACGTACTCGGGCTGCGCGTCGGAGAGCAGCGGCCGGACCCTCGACCAGGCGCCGTCCGCGCCGACGAGGAGGTCGGTCGCCACGACCGACCCGTCGGCGAACGACAGCTCGTGCCGACCCGCGCCCATGGCCGAGACCCCGGTCAGCTTGCGGCCCCACTGGACTGTCCCTGTCGGCAGCGAGTCCAGTAGGAGCCGTCGCAGATCGCCGCGGAGCACCTCGGGCCGCCCGCCGGTGCCATCGTCCGGCTCGTCGAGAAGCACGTTCGCCTGTCGATCGAGCACCCGCGCCGCCTGCCCGCCGTGGTGGATGAGGCCGAGGAACTCGTCGAACAGCCCGGCGGCCCGGAGTGCGGGCTGACCGTTGTACTCGTGGATGTCGAGCTGACCACCCTGCGTGCGGGCGTCCGCCGAGGCCTCTGCCTCGTAGATGGTCGACTCGATCCCGTTGACGTGCAGTACCCGTGCGAGCGTCAGACCGCCCAGCCCCGCACCGATGATCGTGATCGTCATACCGCTCCTGCCGCCGATGAATGGAACACCGTTCCAATGGTGCGTTTAGGATGGAACAACGTTCCAGTCGTGTCAAGATGTCCCCGTGCCCGCGAAACCTCGACGGACCGAGCGACGGTCGGACGCCCTATCGAAGGAGCGGATCATCGCCGCGGCGATCGACATCCTCGACACCGACGGGGAGGCCGCCCTGACCTTCCGCGCGTTGGCGACGCGGCTCACGACCGGCAGCGGGGCGATCTACTGGCACGTCGCGAACAAGGACGACCTCCTCGCTGCGGCCACCGACCACGTCATCACCGAAGCGCTGACCGGCGCGCCGGTCGGTGCGGCACCGGACGACGCGATCCGCGCGATAGCCCTCGCCGTGTTCGACTCGATCCACGCCCGACCCTGGGTGGGCACCCAGATCTCGCGCGAGCCATGGCAATCCGGAACGAGGCGGATCTTCGAGGGCCTCGGCCAACAGTTGCAGGCTCTCGGCGTATCCGAGCGAGCGCAGTTCGATTCCGCGTCGTCACTGGTCAGTTACGTGCTGGGCCTCGCGGCGCAATACGCCGCTGGCGCCCGCCTCGTCGCACGGAACACGAGCCGGGCGGGCTTCCTCACCGACGTCGTCGCGCGCTGGACCCAGGACGAACCCGATCGGTACCCGTTCGTTCAGCAGATCGCCGACGAACTGCGCGAGCACGACGACAGGGAGCAGTTCCGCGCAGGCATCGACATCATCCTTGCGGGCATCGCCGCCATCCGGTGAGCAGCCGAACTAGACGCGCACCTGCATCCGCCGGAACACGTACCAGACCGGCGGCGCAGCGCCGAGGACCAGCAGGACTATTGGCCCCAACTGCATGATGCCGGTGCCGCCGAAGACGATGTCCTTGCCCGGACCGGCGAACGCCAGCACGAGCACCGTCGCGAGCCACGCCCAGACCGGAAGCGCCGCCAACCGGGGCGTCGTCGTCCACTGCGAGGCCGCCCACACCAGGGCGAGGTTCACCAGACCACTGAGCAACCCGCTGATCGGGAACGGCACGCTGCCGAGGTAGAGCGGGAGGAAGAACGCACCTACCAGCGCCGAGAGGACACCGTCGAATGCGAGCACACCGAGGAGGACTGGCCGCTGCCAGTCGGGGACGTCGGCGGTCAGGTCGGGATGCTGTCGAGCAACGCGATCAGCGAACCCTCCACCCATTGAAGGCTGTCCAGGCGGTCCTGCCAGTGCTGCAGGTTGGGATCCAGATCCGGGTCCATCGCCATCCCTCCATCGGGCCGTTGGTTCGATCGGAGCTTACCCCCTCGCGCCCCGGCTATCCCAGGTTCAGCCCGGACAGCAAATCCGTTTCCCAGCCACGGTCGTCGCGCTCGCCCGATGCGCCCGCGACCAACACGAAGTGCTCGGTGTGCAGCAGGGGCAGCACGATGTCGTTGGACAGCGCGAATGCCTCGCCTCCTGGTGTGACGCTCACCTGCGTGGCGTGGGCCCGCATCGCCGCGACCTTCGCCTGCCGGCTCTCAGGCGCGTCGACCACCGCGTCGATCTGGTCGTCGTCGTAGCAGAACGGCAAGTCCGACACCGGGATCGACGTCCAGTGCGGTGGCAACTCCGCGCCGGCCAGCCCACGCAGAGCTGCGTCGACGGCCGATCGCGCCAACACCGTCCAGTAGACCTTCGGCACCTGCCACGTCGGCGCGGCGGCGGTCACCGCGGCCATCGTCACCTCGTGGGCCCGGATGTGGTCGGGATGACCGTATCCACCGTTCGGGTCATAGGTGACGACGACGTGCGGCCGCAACTCGTGGATCACGTCGACGAGCGCGGCGACCGGCTCGTCGAAGCCGGCGTCGGTGAAGCGGTGCCGGTCCTGCCCCGGCGTCTCCGCCATCCCCGAGTCGCGCCACCTCCCTGCACCGCCGAGGAACCACGGTTGCGCCACGCCGAGATGGTTCAGCGCACGGGTGAGTTCGCCGATCCGGTAGCCGCCGAGTTGGTCGGCGTGGTCGACCGCGAGCCGTGCCCACCGGTCGCCGATCACCTCGCCCTCCTCGCCGAGAGTGCAGGTAACCACGTGCACTTGCGCTCCCTGGCGCGCATAGTGCGCGATCGTGGCGCCGGTGGTCAGCGTCTCGTCGTCGGGATGTGCGTGCACGAACAGAAACCGTGGAACGTCCATCCCGACAAGATAGATTCAGCCGGTGTCTCGGCGCACCGCGGAGTATTCGTGCGCCATCGTGATCGTCGGTCTGCTCGCAGGCGCTGCGGGCGCCGCGACCACCCTGCTGCTGCACGCCATCGAGCACCTGACCTACCACTACTCGTTCGGCAGCCTGCTCACCGGCGTCGGCGACAGCAGCCCGGTCCGCCGCGCGGCCGGACCCATGATCGGTGGCGCGCTCGCGGGCCTCGGCTGGTGGGCGCTGCGGCGCGGCGGCGACGTGCCCAGCCTGTCGGCCACGATCAGCGACCATCGCCGTATCCCGCGGTGGCGGATGTCGATCGACGCGGCCCTGCAGGTGCTGCTGGTCGGCTCGGGCGCCTCACTGGGACGCGAGGGCGCGCCTCGCCAGATCTCCGCGGCGTTCGGCGATCTCGGCATGTCGCGGCTGTCCCTGACGCCGAGGGATCGGGAGATCCTGCTGGCGTGCGCCGCGGGCGCGGGTCTCGGCGCCGTGTACGGCGTCCCGCTCGGTGGCGCACTGTTCGCCACCCGAATCATGTTGCGCACCTGGCATCCTCGGGCACTCGGTACCGCGCTGATCACCTCGAGTCTTGCCGTGGCCGTCGCCGCGCCAGTGACCCACCTCGAGCACTCGCTGGTGTGGCCCGACGCGCAGTCGTCCTATCTGCTGCTGTTTCTGGGACTGGCGATCGCCCCGCTGTCGGTGGCCGTGGGCCTGGCGTTCGACCGGGTGATGGCGGCCGCGCGACCACGGCCTCAGATGCGTTCGTGGACACTGGTTCCCGCGATTGCCGCCGCCGGTCTCGTCATGGGCATCTGCTCCATCTGGTGGCCGCAACTGCCCGGCAACGGCCGCAGCATCCTGACCGTCAGCGTGGACGCGGGCCTGACCATAGGCGGCGCCGCGGTACTGCTGGTCCTCAAACCCGCATCGACGGCGCTGTTCCTGCGGGCGGGTGCGGTCGGCGGAATGATCACGCCCGCGCTGGCGACCGGCGCGGCGGCCGGCTCGCTGGTGACGCTGGCGCTCAATCACTGGGCAGGCACCGACCTGCACGTCGCGGCGGTCTCGCTGACCTGCGCGGCGGGCGTGCTGGCGATCACGCAACGCGCCCCGCTGTGGGCGGCGCTGTTCGTGTGGGAACTCGCGCGGCCACCGCTGTGGCTGTTCGCCGTCTTCGCCGTCGCCGCCTACACCGCCCACCTGATCGAGAACGCGAGGCAGCGCAACCAGATTCGCGCTACTGGGGCGTCTTGATCCAGCGCCCGGCGTCACCGACGATGCCCACCGGCACCGCGCCCGTGAGGCTCACGTTCCGCACACTGGGGCCCGCGGCGACGATCGTGGTGTCCTGCAGGATCGGCATCACCGTCGACATGTTCCACAACCGCGGTTCGACGGCCGTGAGGACCTCGGCGATGTTCTCGCTGCCGTCGAGTGCGGCGTCGATCCTGGGCTGAATGCTCCTATCGCAGATGCCGGTCAGGTTGCTCGGCGCCTGGATCAGTTGATCGCCACCGGGTGCGGGTGCCGAATTCGTGCCCGTCGTGGTGGCGGTCGGCGTGGTGCTCGTCGTCGTGGCCGTTGGCGGCTTCGTGATCGGTGGCTTGGTACTCGAAGGCGGGGCACCGCGCGGCGGTGACGTGGTGGTCACCGGCGTCGAGGGCAGGCCGCTCGGCGGGGCCGTCGGCACCGCGGTGGCCTCCAGCGCCGGACACCCGTAGCGCGACGCGAGCGCGGTCGCGAGATCGCCACCCGCCTGATGCCACCCGATGATCGCGTCGACGCGGTCGTCGGCGAGCGCATCGCCGTAGAGGACGGGCGGATCGAGCGCGATCACCGACGCCGCGATGCCCACGCTGCGCAACTGATCGGCCGCGGTGTTGGCGACCGCGACCGACGTCGCGTCGTTGGACGCCACGCCGAGGGCCAACGCCAGCGGCTGACCGTCCTTGGTGATCCTGCCCCGGTCGTCGGCGGGCGCGGGCGTCCCCGGCGTCGACGGTGGCGCGGGCTCAATCGGCTGCACCTGGTAGCCCGCCCCGGCCAGCAGCGCGAGCGCGGCCTCCCTGGTCATCGCCGGCGGCGCCGTCGGCACGTAGCCCGGATCCGACGGTGACCGCACCTGCGCCTGGGCCAGGGTGACGGTGTTGTCGCTGCCCGCGCCGACGGCGGCGAGCAGGTCGACGTCGATCAACCCGAGGATCGCCTTGCGCACCTGAGGATCGGTCAGCATCGGCTGCTGCGCCCGCAGCGTCAGCTGCATGACCCGCGGGGTGACGATGCGCGCCGTCCGGACATCGGGGATGGCACTGAGTTGCGCGAACGCCGCCTGTCCCCCGTGCACCTGGGCCACCTGGGTGTCGCCGTTGCGAATCGAGTCGGCCAGCGCGGCAGGCGCACCGCCGCGTCGGAACAGGACGAGGTCCGGCTCGGCGGGCTGGGCCCAGTACCGGTCGTTGCGCGCCAGCAGGATCTCGTCGCGCTGCGGGTCGATGCTCTCGACCCGGAACTGCCCGCCGGTCACCGGCATCGCACGGGCCAGGCCCGCCGAGAATCCACCGGGCACGTCCTTCACGATGTGCGCGGGCAGGATGTCGTTGAACAGCTCACGCCACGCCGGATACGGCTGGGAGAACGTGACGACCGCGGTCTTGCCACCCTCCACCGACTGCACGCCGGTGATCAGGTCGTAGCCCGCGGGGTCGACGACGCCGGGCTCGCCCACCATCTGCCGCCACAGATACCAGTAGTCGTCGGCCGCGATCGGCGCGTTGTCCGTCCACGACGCCTCCGGACGAATCCGGTAGGTGACGGTGAACGGACTCTCGCCGGTGACCTCCGCCGACTCCAGCAGCGAGGTGTCCAGTTCCCACCGCGACCCGGTCGGCGTCGCCGGATCCGCGATGGGCCGAAACGAGCTGGGCAGCACCAGTGACGAGATCGCGGCGTTGACCGGCGACTGGTCCGACATCAGGTGCGGATTGAACCCCGCGCCGATCGAGTCGATCGCCACGATGATCTGCGATGCCTTCATCGGCGGCGGCGGCGTCGACTCCGAGGTGTCGGTGCTCTGCGGCGCCGGGGGCGGGCTGACCGTGCAGCCCGCGACCACGAGCGCGCACACGACGGCGGTGAACGATGAACCGACGACGCGACGGAAACGTGGCAGGGGCGTCGGCACGGTGTTCAGGTTAACGAAGTGCAACCCGTGCGCTCAGCCGCGCGCCTTCGCACGCGACTTCGCGCGGGCACGCAGCGACGCGTTGAGCTCCACCTTGCGCACGCGCACCACCTCGGGAGTCACCTCGACGCACTCGTCCTCGGCGCAGAACTCCATGGCCTGCTCCAGACCCAGCTCCATCGGACGCGCGAGCGTCTCGAAGACGTCGGCCGTCGACGAGCGCATGTTGGTGAGCTTCTTCTCGCGGGTGGCGTTGACGTCGAGGTCCTCGGCGCGCGGGTTGATGCCCACGACCTGACCCTCGTAGGTGTCGTCGCCCGGCTCGACGAAGAACTGGCCGCGGTCGGACAGCTGCGTCATCGCGAACGGCGTGATCTTGCCGGTGCGGTCGGAGACCAGCGACCCGGTGTGGCGGGCGCGGATCTCGCCCGCCCAGGGGCGGTACCCCTCGAATACCGCGTTGGCGATGCCGGTGCCACGGGTCAGGGTCAGGAAGTCGGTGCGGAAGCCGATGAGCCCGCGCGACGGCACGATGAAGTCCATCCGCACCCAGCCCGCGGCGTGGTTGGCCATCTCCTCCATGCGGCCCTTGCGGCCGGCCATCAGCTGCGTCACCGCGCCGACGAACTCCTCGGGACAGTCGATGGTCATCGCCTCGTAGGGCTCGTGCAGCTTGCCGTCGACGGTCCGGGTGACCACCTGCGGCTTGCCCACGGTGAGTTCGAAGCCTTCGCGGCGCATCTGCTCGACGAGGATGGCCAGCGCCAACTCGCCACGGCCCTGCACCTCCCATGCGTCCGGGCGGTCGATGTCGACGACCTTGATGGACACGTTGCCGACGAGTTCGCTGTCGAGGCGAGCCTTCACCATGCGGGCGGTCAGCTTGTGTCCGGAGACCTTGCCTGCCAGCGGTGAGGTGTTGGTGCCGATGGTGACCGAGATGGCGGGCTCGTCGACGGTGATGCGCGGCAGCGCATGGGCGTGCTCGGTGTCGGCGAGGGTGTCGCCGATCATGATCTCCGGCATGCCCGCGACGGCGACGATGTCACCGGCGACGGCCTCGTCGGTGCTGGTCCGCTCGACGCCCTCGGTGGCGAGGAGTTCGGTGATCTTCGCGTTCGTGATGACGGGGTGTCCATCGACCTCGCGCATCCACGCGACCTGCTGGCCCTTGCGCAACTTGCCCTTGTAGATGCGGACCAGCGCGAGCCTGCCGAGGAACGCCGACGCGTCGAGGTTGGTGACCAGCGCCTGCAGCGGCGCCTCGGGGTCACCCTGAGGCGGCGGGATGTGCTCCATCAGGACGTCGAACAGCGGATCGAGGTTCTCGCCGTCGGGGTTCTCGCCGTTGGCGGGTTCGGTCGTGCTGGCGATTCCGGCGCGGCCCGAGGCGTACAGCGTCGGCAGGCCGAGCGCGAACTCCGCCGCCTTCTGCGCCTCCTCGTCGAGGTCGGAGGCGACGTCGAGCAGCAGGTCGTGGCTTTCGGAGACCACCTCTGCGATGCGGGCGTCGGGGCGGTCGGTCTTGTTCACGCACACGATCACCGGCAGGTGCGCGGTGAGCGCCTTGCGCAGCACGAAGCGGGTCTGGGGCAGGGGGCCCTCCGACGCATCGACCAGGAGCAGGACACCGTCGACCATCGAGAGACCGCGCTCGACCTCGCCACCGAAGTCGGCGTGGCCGGGGGTGTCGATGACGTTGATCACCGTCATGCTGCCGTCAGCGTTGTGACGGTGCACGGCCGTGTTCTTGGCCAGGATGGTGATGCCCTTTTCCTTCTCCAGGTCACCGGAGTCCATCAGGCGTTCGATGGCGTCGTCGCCGCGGTGGCTGAGTGCGCCGGATTGCCGCAACATCGCGTCCACGAGGGTCGTCTTGCCATGATCCACGTGCGCGACGATGGCTACGTTACGAAAGTCTTGGGGCAAATCCACGTCCCCGATTGTCGCAGCGCAGGGACCAAACACGAAAACGACGAACATCGACGGAAGGTCACGTGAAGCGCACGGAGTTCGCCGAGGCTAAGGCCAAGAAGAAGTGTTGCCGTTCCAAGCCCCGCTGCAAGCGGTGTCCGCTGGTGCTGCACAAGGTGCACAAGGCTGAGTTGGCCGGCGTCCGCGGCAAGGACCTGGAGAAGGTGTTCAAACGCGCGAGAAAAGCCTAACGACCTCGCCTTATGTCGGCGTACGGTGGAGGTGTCCGTCGCCGGTTGGAGGTAACGACTATGACGGTTTTCGAAGCAGGAACCATCCTGTTGGTGGTCGTGCTCGCTGGCGCCGCGACCGCGGCCATCTACCTCGGCATGCTGAATTGGATGGGCGGGTTCTACGTCGTGCGGTGTGCCGCATGTCACCACCTGACGAGTTCGTCGGCGAACCAGGCACCGGCCTCTTGCCCACATTGTCGCCATCCCGCGCTGCTGCACCCGATGTATGCGGCGCGCCACCACGGCGACCCGTCACGGGTGCGCGTGGTGGGCGACCGACTGCGGTACTGAGCACTCGAGGCCACAGCGCTACGGCACGTAAGCCGTTGCGGCGGAAAGTCTTTGCCCTGAACTAGCGGCCGCCGAGCGCGGCAGCGAGGTCGGGCAGCCAGCTGCGGTCTGCGGGCACCCACGCCACATCGCCGAGTTGGTCTGCGGTCACCCAGCGCAACGCGCGGTGATCGCGCGCTCGGATCGTGCCGCTCACGTGCTCGACAAGGTACGCGCGCAGCGTCATTCCGCCACCCAGTGCGACGTCGGCGCCCAGTCGCGCGCCGACGGTCACCACGGCGCCGAGTTCTTCGTCGAGTTCGCGTGCGAGCGCCTCGGCGTCGCTCTCCCCCGCCGCCACCTTGCCGCCGGGCAGTTCCCACAACCCCGCGAGTTCCGCCGGTCGTTCGCGCTGGGCCACCAGCAGCGTCGCTCCGGCGATCAGTGCCCCCGCGACGACGATCTGGTTCGGCACGCACCGACGGTATACCGTCGATTCATGGCCGTGCTGACCGATGATCAGGTGGATGCCGCACTAGCCGATCTCGACGGGTGGGAACGCACCGACGGGGCGTTGCGCCGCTCGATCGAATTCGGCGCCTTCCTCGACGGCATCGACGCCGTCCGTCGCGTCGGGGAGCACGCGGAGGCCAAGGATCACCATCCCGACATCGACATCCGTTGGCGGACAGTGACCTTCGCGCTCGTCACGCACTCCGAGGGCGGGATCACCCCCAAGGACGTCGACATGGCGCGCGACATCAACGGGATCGTCGGCCGGTAGCCGCGATCCATCCGAGCGTCGCCAGCGTGGCGACGACATAGATCAGGCCGGCCCAGGCGAGGTACCAGGGTCTGCCGATCTCCCAGATGGTCGGCTGGGCGAAGCTCAGCAGCCACGGCACGCCGATCAGGATCAGGGCCAGCCAGCCCCAGCCGAGCACCCGGGCGCCGCGCCGCTCCCGCTTCGGTCCGTGCAGGAGCCACACGATCAGCGGGACGAGCCACACCCAGTGGTGGGTCCACGAGATGGGCGAGAGCAGCAGCCCGAACAGTTGCACGACGAGGATGCCACCGAGGCGGTCGGATCCGACGTCGACGGCCCGCCACGCCAGCACGGCGAGCACGGCGGTGACGAAGAGTGCGGCGACCACGATCGGGCCGTAGCCGGCGTCGTGGCCGAGGATGCGTGAGATGCCGCCGCGCCAGGATTGGTTGAACGACGTGCCGATCGGGCCGATCCGGTCGGCGTCGCCGAGCAGGTCGGTGAAGTAGAACCGGGCCTGATCGCCGAGCACCAGCAGCGACACGCCGACGGTGCCGAAGAAGACGACACCCGAGAACAGCGCGGCGCCCCAGCGCCTGACCCCGACGAAGTACAGCCCCGACACCGCAGGCGTGAGCTTGATGCCGGCGGCCAGCCCGACCAGCAGGCCAGACAACCACCACCTCGAGCTGAGTACGGCGAGGAGCACGCCGAGCACCAGGATGACGTTGACCTGGCCGTAGTCGAACGTGCTGCGCAGCGGTTCGGTCCAGATGCCGACAGCAGTCCAGAGCATGGCCAGCCGGCGCTCGGCGCGGCCGAGCAGTCGCAGCGCCACCCACACCACGCCGTAGAGCGCGGCGATGATGCCGACCTGCCACGCGAAGGACAACACGCCGAACGGCAGCAGGTGCAACGGTTCGAACACCACGGCAGCGAACGGCGGATAGGTGAAGGGCAGCGGGAAGTCCGGCGTCTGGTCGGCGTAGACGAAGTCGTACAGCGGGCGCCCGGTGCCGATGGTCGCCGCGCCGCCGACGTAGACGTGCAGGTCGACGAAGTTCGCGCCATTGGGCACCAGGTACGTCCACGCGAACCGGGCGGCCACGCTGAGCGCGAGCAGCCACGGCGCCAGCCGAGCCAGGCGGGCCGGTGCCGTCGTCGCTACCGGCGGGGCCGGGGAGTGCTCGTCTATCCGCACGACTCTAGCGATCGGTCACCATGTGCCGTCGTATGCGTAACGGTTGCATAAATGCCACACGTGTCACTTGAGTAACTCCAGTAACTCCGTAGCTTCGGTGACAGACCTGCCGCCAACGGATTGGAAGATTCATGCACTTCGCCAGAAAACTCTTCGCTACCAGCATGATTGCTGCAGCGAGCACGATCGGTGCCGCGCTGGCGTTGAGCGCGCCGGCCGCCGCCGAGCCCGCGCCCGCCCCGGCTCCCGCGCCCGCCATGCCTGCGATCCCGGGACTCCAGAACTTCCTCAACCCCGCCAACGCGCCGATGATGCTGCAGGGCCTGGCCTCGGCACTGTCCGGCGGTGGAGCCGCCCCCGCAGCGGCAGCAGCTGCCCCGGCAGCACCCGCCGCCGCGACGGCGTCGGTCAGCCTGCCCGCAGGTCAGGGACCGCTGAACCTGCCCACCACCGCTGCCGCAGCACCCGCGGCCGCCACCGCTGCTGCGGCGCCCGCACAGGGCCTGCTGCCGTCGGCCGAGGTCAACCTGCCGCAGCTGCCGGGCGGTACGACGCCCCTGCCGCAGCAGGTTGCCTTCCCCGGTGACCTGGCGTCGCTGATGCCGGCGGGCACCCCGCTGGCGAACCTCCTGCCGAAGTCGCCGCCTCCGGCCGTCACTGCGCCCGCAGCGGCCGCTCCCGCAGCGGCTGCTGCACCGGCTGCGGGTGCTCCGGCAGCCGCCGGTCCGGTCCAGAGCCTGGAAGGCCTTGCGCCGCTGGTCTTCCCGACTTCCGCATTGCCCTGATCGACCGCTGACTAGCCGCGTACCGCCATCTATCCCGGGAGAGTCATGACATCGATGAGGACGCTGTTCGTCGCGCTGGGCGCGTCGGCCGCACTGACGTTGGGAGGCCAAGCCATCGCTGCGCCCGCCAACGCCGAACCCGTGCAGCCGGTGCCCGCGCCGATCAACGGCCTGCAGGCACCGGGCCTGCCGGCGATGGAAAGTCTGGGGCCCGCCATTCAGCAGGCGGCCGCCGACCCGACCAACGCCGCATCGATGCTCATGGCCGCCGCGGCGGCGTTCGCGGGCAACTCCGCGGCACCGACCGATTCGAAGAACGTGGCGGCGGCGGTCAACCAGTTCGTGGCCGATCCCGCGGTTTCACAGGTGGCACACACGCCGGCGGCGCAGGCGGCGCCAGGTGCCGACGTGCACCTGCCCGCAGGCGTCAACCCGGAACACGTCGTCGGGCCGATCCCGGTTCCCGAGGGTGCTCCTGCGCCGGAGGTCGCGGCGGTGGCGGCACCTGCGGCCGCGCCCGCACCGGTTCCCGCACCCGACGCCCCGCCCGTCCCGGCGCCGCCCGCACCGGAGGCGGCTCCGCTCGCTGCCCCCGCGCCCGCACCCGAGGCCGCTGCTCCCGCACCCGCGCCGGACGCCACCCCCGGTGCCGCGCCCGCGCCGGGAGCCAACCCGGCCTTCGGACCCGACGCCCCCGTCACGCAGGACTTCATGTACCCGTCGATCAGCAACGGGTGCACCAAGGACGGCGGAAACGTTCTCGCGACGGCGATCTCGGTCGCGGGGCCGGCGAAGATCCCCGCCCCGGGACCGGCCGCGGGTCAGACCGCCTACGTCTTCACGGCGGTCGGCACACCCGGACCGGCGGCCGAGCAGAAGCTGCCGCTGAACGTCACCTGGGTCAACCTCACCACGGGCGAGTCCGGGTCGGCGACGCTCAAGCCGCAGGCCGACATCAACCCCGAGGGCCCCACCACGTTGACGGCGATCGCCAACACCGGCTCCGGCAGCATCATGTCCACGATCTTCGGTCAGGTCACGACGACCGAGAAGCAGTGCCAGTTCATGCCGACCATTGGCTCGACGGTGGTGCCCTGAACGCCTCCGTCCCAATCCGCGAGCGTGCGCGCCCACCCCTGACGCCGGCCTGATTCACCGGCGGGACGCGCACGCTCGCGGCTCTTGGCTTCGGTTTCGAGTCCTAGGTCGCGGTCAGTACGCCATGAACAGGATCATCTCCCGGTCGTACTCGCGACCGGGATGTGCTTCTGCAAGGTGCGTTTGAGCCTTCTCCACCAGATCGTTCTCGTCCGAGCCGGTGATCGCCTCGCCGCACGGGCAGTTCAAGTGTGTCTTCGCCATGCATTCACGATCCCACGAGCGGGCCCGCCACCGCCGCCGAGACTGCGGACGGATCGCGAACTCACCTGCATACGCGATCTCCCAGCAGGCTCGGCGCTTGTGGGTCAGGCCTTGGCGGCCTTCGCTGCGGCCTTGGTTGCCTTCTTGAACGCCCGCACCTTGTCCAGCGACCCCGCGTCGACGACGTCGGCGACCGACATGTGCGTGCCCTGCTTGCCGTAGTCCCCCGCGGCCTCGCGCCAGCCCGTTGGCGTCACGCCGTACTGCTTGCCGAGCAGTGCCAGGAAGATGCGCGCCTTCTGGTCGCCGAAGCCGGGCAGCGCCTTGAGCCTGCGCAGCACCTCGGGCCCGTCGGGGTCGCCGACGGTCCACAGCGCGGCGGCGTTGCCGTCGTAGTCGTCGACGATCACCCGGGCGAGGTCCTGCACCCGCTTGCCCATCGAGCCAGGGAATCGGTGCACCGCAGGTCGTTCGGAGACCAGGGCGATGAACTTCTCCGGGTCGTAGTCGGCGATCTCTCTGGCGTCCAGGTCGCCCATGCGGTCGGCGATCTTGCGGGGGCCGGCGAACGCCACCTCCATCGGGATCTGCTGATCGAGCAGCATGCCGACCAGCAGCGCGAACGGGTTCGACTCCAGCAGCGCATCGGCGGCCGGATCTTGCACGAGCTGCAATTTCGCCATCGGGCCAGTCTAAGGTGAGCCCCGGTCACCATGACCAGCCCAGACACGACCGTGCGAGGTGACATGCCGGGCGAGATCGCGTTGGCGCTCGCAGCAGCGCTGATCCTGGCCACCGTGGTCGCGGCCGTCGTCGTCGTGCGGACCCGGCGGGTGGTCGCCACGCCGACCGAGCGCGCAACCCACGAGGCACTGCACACCGCGTCCCTGGCCGCCCACGCGCTGCGCGACGGCCTGAACGCCGACTCCGCCCAGCGTGCGGCGCCCTTCCTCCGGCGGCTCACCGGTGCCGACGCCGTCGTCGTCGCCGACGAGGCGGGCCAACGGCTCGCTCACGATCCGCCGGACACCGACGCCTGGCCACCTGACGCGCTCGCCGCGGCCGACACCGCCGCGGCCGGCGCGCTGTCCGGGCAGCGCAGGACCATGGCGGCGCACCGGGCGGGCGCCATGATCGCCCAGCCGCTGGTGACCGATGGCGGCGACACCCTCGGCGTCCTGGTGGTGGTGACTGCCCGGGAACCGGGCCCCGGCACGCTCGGCGCGATCGGCGAGGTGGCCCGCTACGCCGCCAGCCAACTCGAACTCGCCGACCTCGACGCATCGCGGGCGCGCCTCGACCGCGCCGAGGTGCTCGCGTTGCGGGCCCAGATCAGCCCGCACTTCATCTACAACGCGCTCAACACGATCGCCTCGTTCGTGCGCACCGACCCCGCTAGGGCCCGCGAGCTGATCCTCGAGTTCGCCGACTTCACCCGGTACTCGTTCCGCGCGGCCGGGCAGTACACCACGCTGTCCGACGAGCTGCGCAACATCGACCGCTATCTGACCCTGGAACGCGCCCGGTTCGGCGAGGCGCTCACGGTCAGGCTGCAGGTGGCCCCGGAGATGCTCAACGTCGTCGTGCCGTTCCTGGCCCTGCAACCGTTGGTGGAGAACGCCGTTCGCCACGGGCTGGCCGGTCGCGGCGGCGGGACGGTCGAGATCGTCGCACTCGACGAAGGCACCGACTGCGTCGTGACCGTGGAGGACGACGGCTCGGGCATGGACCCCGAAGCCCTGCGCTCCGGGCCCGCCGACGCCCTGGCCGACGGTGCCGACGCCTCGGCTGGGCATTCGGCACACGTCGGGCTAACCAATGTGGACCATCGCCTGCGCGCAGCGTTCGGAAACGACTACGGTCTGGTGGTCGAGACGGCCATGGGGGCGGGCACGAAGGTCATCATGCGGGTGCCGAAGTTCCGTTCAGGCGTGCGAGCCGGCGGAGGTGCATGACGTGAAGCGCCATCTCGCCGTGCTGGCCGTCGACGACGAGGCACCCGCCCTCGACGAACTGGCCTACCTGCTCGGCGAACACCCGTGCATCGGCGAGGTCGTCACGGCGGCCGACGCCACCTCGGCGCTGCGCGAACTCAACGCCCGGCCGTTCGACGCGGTGTTCCTCGACATCAACATGCCGGGCCTCAGCGGCTTGGAACTGGCAGGCGTGCTGGCCAACTTCTCCGACCGGCCCGCGGTCGTGTTCGTCACCGCCCACGACGACAAGGCGGTCGAGGCGTTCGACGTGGGCGCGGTCGACTACCTGCTCAAGCCGATCCGGCAGAGCCGGCTCGACGAGGCGGTGCGACGCGTGCAGGCCGCGACGACGGAGGCGCGGCGCGAAACCGCCGACGGCGAACCGTCTGCCGACATCGCGGTAGCCGACGCCGACGTCATCCCCGCGGAACTGGGCGGCATCACGCACCTCGTCCCGCGGGACAGCATCGGCTGGGTGGAGGCCGAAGGCGACTACGCGCGACTGCACTCGGCATCCGGCGCGCACCTGGTCCGCATCCCGCTCAGCACGCTCGAATCCCGTTGGAGTGAGCGGGGTTTCCAGCGCATCCACCGCTCGTACCTGGTGGCGCTGCGGCAGGTCACCGGTCTGCGCAGCACGGAGGGTTCGATGCTGGTCCGGTTGCGCGCCAACGGCGCATCGCCTGCGGTGGAGCTACCCGTGAGCCGCAGGCAGGCCAAGGAACTGCGGGACCGGCTGGTTCGCGACCCGATGCGCAACCTGCGGCCTGGCGAGGGGGCCGAGCAGTGACGAGGCCGCACCGCGAGCGGGTCGTGTTGTCCCAGCGGCGCGGTGCGCGGGTGATCAGGACGCGCGTGGAGGTGCAGGAACAGACGCAGGTCGGCGACGCGCTGGTGCGCGGGCTGGTGCGAGCGCAACTCGGCCTGGCTCTGCGCCTGGCGACCGTCGTCGTGTTCACGGTGGCCGCCGTGCCGCTACTGGTCGGGGCGTTTCCCGAACTCTCCGAGGTCCGGGTCGGCGGTATCCGGCTCAACTGGCTCGTCCTCGCCGTGCTGGTCTACCCCGTCCTCTACGGGGTGGGACGCCTGTACGTGCGACTGGCCGAGCAGGGTGAGCGCGACTTCGTCCACGTCGTCGACGGCGAACCGTGACCGGAGCACCGCTGACCGCCGCCGCCCTCTCGATCTCGGCGCTGGCCACCATCGTCATCGGGTTCTACGGAATCAGGCTGTCCCGCACGACGTCCGACTTCCTCGTCGCGTCGCGCAGCATCGGCCCGCAGTGGAACGCAGCCGCGGTGTCGGGCGAGTACCTCTCCGCCGCATCCTTTCTCGGCGTCGCGGGCCTGATCGCGAAGTACGGCGCCGACGCGCTGTGGTACCCGGTCGGGTTCACCGCCGGATACCTCGGCCTACTGCTGTTCGTGGCCGCGCCGCTGCGGCGCTCAGGGGCGTACACGGTGCCCGACTTCGCGGAGTTCCGCCTCGGCTCGCCGCGGCTGCGCAAGGTCGCGATGCTCGTCGTGGTCGTGGTGTGCGTGTTCTACCTGGTCCCCCAATACCAGGGCGCAGGCCTGGCGCTCAAGACCCTGCTCGGGCTGCCGGTCTGGGTGGGGCCGGTGGCCGTGGGCGCCATCGTGATCGTCAACGTGGTCGGCGGCGGCATGCGCTCGATCACGTTCGTCCAGGCCTTCCAGTACTGGCTCAAGCTGACCGCTATCGCCGTCCCCGCGCTGGCGCTGCTGACGCTGGTCATGCGGGACGGCACCGATCTCGGCGGGCCGCTGCCCCCGCTGATCGGCGAGCAGACCACCGTCACCGTCGAGACCGACGTCGTGGTCCAAGTGGCCGCGCCGCAAGGCATCTCGGTGACCGGGACGGTGAACGGCGCACCGGTCGCCGACGCGCCGTTCACCGCGCCAGGCGAGTACACGCTGCGGGCAGGCACCACGCTGACGCTGGCCGCCGGCTCGGCGACACCGGTGGTCGCCGGGGCGCCTGGCGCAGGCGACGACTGGATGGCCTCGGGCGGCGGCCTCGGCGGCAGTCACCCGACGTACCAGGTGCTGTCGATCATCGTCGCGACGTTCCTGGGCACCATGGGCCTGCCGCATGTGCTGGTGCGGTTCTATACGAACCCCGACGGCAGGGCGGCCCGTCGCACAGCGCTGGCCGTCATTGCGCTGCTGTCGCTGTTCTATCTGTTCCCCACGCTGCTCGGGGTGTTCGCGCGCCAGTTCGTGCCGCAGCTGCTCATCACCGGCACGGCCGACGCCGCGGTGCTGCTGCTCCCGAGCGCCGCGGTGGGTGGGGTGGCAGGCGCCGTGCTGGCCGCGCTGGTCGCGGCAGGGGCCATCGCCGCGTTCCTCGCCACGTCGTCGGGCCTGCTAGTCAGCATCGCGGGCGCGCTGTCGACGGACGTCCTGCGGGGCCGGGTCCGCGACTTCCGCATCTCGGCCCTGGTCGGCGGCGTCATCCCCATTCCCCTTGCGCTGCTGGCATCTTCACTCGAGTTGTCGCGCAGTGTCGGCCTGGCCTTCGCCGTCGCCGCGTCGACTCTGTGCCCGCTGCTGGTGCTCGGAATCTGGTGGCGGGGTCTGACCGCCGCCGGCGCAGCCGTCGGCCTGGTGGTCGGCGGCATCGCCTCGGGCCTGGCGACGACGCTCGCGGTCACCGGCGGTCTCGACGAGGACCTGCTCGGCGGCTGGCCCGCGGCGATCGTCGGCTATCCGGCCGCGGTCACCGTGCCACTGGCATTCCTGACGATGGTGGTGGTCAGCAGGGTCACCGCGTCGACCCGCCCTGCCGAGGTGGCCCAAATCTTTGCGCGGATGCATCTGCCCGAGCGCCTCGGCATGGGCGTCGAGCGCCTCCCCCGCGGCTGACCGCTCGTCGCCGGGCAGGCACCGCTCAGCGCACGTCCACCCGGTTTCGGCGTCGACCCCGGGGAAAGCCCCCACATGTGACGTGAGTCTCAATAGGCTCAGACACCAGTTCGGAATCACACACGTCGTCAGGAGTAATGCGGTGCCCGAGACCATCCCTTCCGATCCCGCGGCCGCGATCAGCGGCGAGCGGTATCTGGAAGTGCAAGCCAGCCCCGAATTCCAAGAACTCCGAAGCAGGCTGCGCCGCTTCGTGTTCCCGATGACCGCGTTCTTCCTGATCTGGTACGGCCTCTACGTGCTACTGGGCGCCTTCGCCCACGACTTCATGGCCACCCAGGTCTTCGGCAACGTCAACGTCGGACTGTTGATCGGCCTCGGTCAGTTCCTGACGACGTTCATCATCACCGGCATCTACGTCCGCTTCGCCAACCGCAACCTCGATCCACGGGCCTCGGCCATCCGCGCTGACCTCGAGGCCGAACTGGAAGGACGGGTCAAGTGACCTACCTCGCCGCCGAGACCGTCGGCAACCCCGTAGCCAACATCGGCATCTTCTCGCTGTTCGTGGTCGTCACGATGATCGTGGTGATCCGAGCCAGTAAGAAGAACGCCACCGCCGACGAGTTCTTCACCGGCGGCCGCGGCTTCTCCGGACCGCAGAACGGCATCGCGATCGCCGGCGACTACCTGTCGGCCGCCAGCTTCCTCGGCATCGCGGGCGCCATTGCCGTGTACGGCTACGACGGCTTCCTGTACTCGATCGGGTTCCTCGTCGCGTGGCTCGTCGCGCTGCTGCTGGTCGCCGAATTGCTGCGCAACACCGGCAAGTTCACCATGGCCGACGTCCTGAGCTTCCGGCTCAGGCAGCGTCCGGTCCGGATGGCCGCCGCCACCACCACGCTGATGGTGTCGCTGTTCTACCTGCTGGCCCAGATGGCCGGTGCGGGTGGCCTGGTGGCCCTGCTGCTCGACATCACCAGCAAGTCCGGCCAGGCAGTCGTGATCGCCGTCGTCGGCGTGCTGATGATCGTGTACGTACTCGTCGGCGGCATGAAGGGCACCACCTGGGTGCAGATCATCAAGGCGGTCCTGCTGATCACCGGCGCCGCGGTCATGACGATCATGGTGCTGGCGAAGTTCGGCCTGAACTTCTCCGAGATCCTCGGTTCCGCACAGGCCGCGATCTCCAGCGCCACCACCGAAGGCGTCGCCAACCGCGACGTCCTGGCACCGGGTGCTCAGTACGGCGGGTCGCTGACCTCGCAGATCAACTTCATCTCCCTGGCGCTCGCGCTGGTGCTGGGCACCGCGGGCCTCCCGCACGTGCTGATGCGCTTCTACACCGTGCCGACGGCCAAGGAAGCCCGTCGCTCGGTGGTGTGGGCGATCGCGCTGATCGGCGCGTTCTACCTGTTCACCCTCGCGCTGGGCTACGGCGCCGCCGCGATCGTCGGGCCCGACCGCATCCTCGGCGCGCCGGGCGGGGTCAACTCCGCGGCACCGCTGCTCGCGTTCGAACTCGGCGGGGTCATCCTGCTCGGCGTCATCTCCGCGGTCGCGTTCGCGACCATCCTCGCGGTGGTGGCCGGGCTGACCATCACGGCGTCGGCGTCGTTCGCCCACGACGTGTACGCCAGCGTGATCAAGCGTGGCCAGGTGACCGAGGACGAGCAGGTGCGCGTCTCCCGCATCACCGCGGTCGTGCTCGGCATCCTGGCGATCGGCCTCGGCATCCTCGCCAACGGCCAGAACATCGCGTTCCTGGTGGCGCTGGCGTTCGCCGTCGCCGCGGCGGCCAACCTGCCGACGATCATCTACTCGCTGTACTGGCGCCGGTTCAACACCCGTGGCGCGCTGTGGAGCATGTACGGCGGCCTGATCTCGACGATCGTGCTCATCGTCTTCTCCCCGGCCGTGACCGGCTCGAAGACCGCGATGATCCCCGGCGTCGACATCGCCTGGTTCCCGCTGGCCAACCCCGGCATCGTGTCGATCCCGCTGGCGTTCATCCTCGGCATCGTCGGAACCCTGACGTCGCCGGACGACGAGGACCCCAAGGTGGCGGCCGAGATGGAAGTCCGCTCGCTGACCGGCATCGGCGCGGAGAAGGCCGTCTCGCACTAGCGGTCGCAACCGAGATAGCGCTGACGGCCACTGCCACTCGCAGTTCACCGCCGTCAGCGCTATCTCGACGTCTGGGGACTGCCGCAAGGGCCCGGGAAGCCCGCGCCCCCGGCCAGCGTTGTGTGGGTTCGTGCTCGACACTCGACGTGTGACGTCTCCGACCGCTACCCGGCGCTACGGGCTGGCCCTGCTGGCCTACCTGTTCGCGGCCGCGATGATGGGCACCACGCTGCCGACGCCCATCTATGCGCTGTACGCCGAGCGCATGCACTTCGACGTGCTGACCACGACGGTGATCTTCTCGACCTACGCGGTCGGCGTGCTCACCGCGCTGCTGGTGTTCGGCAGGTGGTCCGACGCGATCGGCCGTCGCCCGATGCTGCTGGCGGCCGTCGGCTTCGCCATCGCCAGCGCGGTGGTGTTCCTGTTCGCCGACACCGTTCCGGTGCTGCTCATCGGACGGCTGCTGTCGGGGTTCTCGGCGGGCATCGCCACCGGGACCGCGACGGCCGCGATCGTCGAAGCCGCCCCGGAGTCCCGCCGCGATTTCGCGGCCGTGGTGGCCACCATCGCGAACATCGGCGGGCTGAGCCTCGGTCCGGTGGTCGCGGGACTGCTCGTCCAGTACGCGCCGCACCCGCTGATCCTCCCGTTCGTCGTGCACATCGCCGCGATGCTCGTCGCGGCGGTCGCGGTGCTGCTGGTGCCGGAGACGGCGTCCCGATCCGGCCGGATCGGCCTGCAGCGCCTGTCGATTCCCCCGGTGGTGCGCCCGGTGTTCATCACCGCCGCGACGGCCGCCTTCGCGGGTTTCACGGTGACTGGGCTGTTCATGGCCGTCGCGCCGTCGTTCCTGTCGACCGTGATCGGGATCGGCAACCACGCCGTCGCCGGGCTGGTCGCGAGCACGATCTTCGTCGCCTCGGCCATCGCCCAGATCTGCGCGCGACGGACCAACGCCCAGCGCGCAGTCGCCGTCGGGTGCGGCATCCTCGTGCTCGGCATGGCGACGTTGGCTCTGGCGCTGCACTTCTCGTCGCTGCCCACGTTGATCGCGGCGGCCGTGATCGCGGGCATCGGGCAGGGCATCAGCTTCAGTCGCGGGCTGGCGGCCGTCGTTGAGGGCACCCCTGCCGAGCGCCGCGCCGAGGTCAGCTCGACGTACTTCGTGGTGGCGTACGTGGCGATCTCGCTGCCTGTCGTCGGCGCGGGCGTCGCCGCCGAGCACTGGGGGTTGCGCACCGCGGGCATTACGTTCGCGATCGCGGTCGCAGTGCTCTCGGCGCTCTGCCTGGCCGCGATCCTGTGGCAGGAACGGGCCGGCAAGCTGGCCCCCGCCGCGAATTGAGTGGTTCTACCTAGGGCCGAGAACGCCTCGGCCGCCTAGGTTTCTAGGCATGGCACTGGGTTTTCCGACCGCGATCGAGGTCGAGCAGCGGACCCCGCCGGATCGCGACCGGGCGATCGACGTCATCCGCATCGTTGCCCTGGTCGGCGTGGTCGCCGGCCATACGGTGATGGCCACCAGCGCCATCGTCGACGGCGTCTTCATCTGGGACAACCTGCTCACCACGTCCATCGTGTTCCAGGCGCTGACCTGGATCTTCCAGATCATGCCGCTGTTCTTCTTCGCGGGGGTGGCGGCGTCGGTCGAGTCCTACGGGTCCAACTGCTGGGGCGGGTGGCTGCTCAAGCGGTGCACCCGGCTCTACCGGCCGGTCTTCTACTACCTCGCCTTCTGGACGGTCGCGCTCGTCGTGCTCCGGCACGTACTGCCCGAGCACGTGTACGAACCGGTCGCGGGCGTCTCGATCCAGCTGCTGTGGTTCCTCGGCGCCTACGTGCTGGTCCTCGCGGCGATGCCCCTGCTGACGCGCATCACGACGGGGGCATGGCTGGCCGTGGCGATCGCCGCGGCGTACGGCCTCGTCGCGGTCGTCGATCTCCTGCGGGTGGCCGGGCACGTCGGCGTGGCGCTCGGCTACGTGAACCTCGTCGCATGGGTGATCCCGGGCATGCTTGGCGTCGCCTACCGGCGCGGTCTCCTCGGCACGAACCGGGCGTTCACCCTCGGCGTCTGCGCCTTCGTGGTCAACGTGGGTCTGCTGTGGCTGGGGCCCTGGGAACTGAGCCTGGTGGGCATCGAGACCCAAGAGCTGAAGAACATGTCGCCGCCCTCGCTGCTCATGGCAGGCCACTCGATCATGCTGTGCGCGTTCGCGATCGCGCTCGCACCCGCCATCGACCGGTGGGCGAGGCGGCCGCGGGTGTGGCAGCTCGCGGTGATCGGCAACACCGGCGCGATGACGCTCTACCTCTGGCACATGCCGGTCCTGCTGGCCGTGCACCTGGTCTTCGACTACCTCGGCCTGCCCCGCTTCCCAGGCGAGCCGCACTTCGTGGTCTTGAGCGTCATCCAGTTGGCGCTGGTCGCGACGCTGGTGTTCGCAGCATTCGTCGCGCTGCGGCCGCTGGAGAACCAACCGCTGCCGCTCTGGGACGGCGGCAGCGTCACGGCGCCCGGGCCGTGCAGCACGTTCGTCGGCACGCTGCTGTGCATCGCCGCGGCGGCAACGCTGGCGTCCGTCGGCTGGGGGCTGAAGGACGAAGGCGTGTACTGCGTCTCGGTGATGGTCGGCGCGCTGGCGGCGGCGAGGATCGCCGCTTCGGTCACCCCGTCGGTGCGGGCCTCGGTTCGCTAGCCGCTCTTACGGCGGAACTCACGTCGACTCTCGGCGGGGCCGTGCGAACGCGGCTGCTTGTTCCCGCCCGCGGCGGGCGCCGACCCGTTGCCGGAGTTGGCCTTCTTGCGCTCGAGCGCCTCGCGGAACTTGCGTTTGTTGTCGTCCTCGGGTTCTTCGGCCATGGACGAACAGTAGCCTGCCGGACGGGGCGTCGGCGCGACCTTTTTCGGTGCGGCCGGTCAGCGGATCCCGGGCGGCAGCCCGTAGAGGTGCGCGACCGGCAACGTGAGCACCACTCGCCGATCGTCGACCATGGCCCGCCGGTAGTCGACCCAGTCGGGGTGTTCGCCGGAGATGTTGCGGTACAGGGCGATCAGCGCCTCGACGGTGTCGTCGTCGGGCGCCGCAGCGGGTGGCGTCAGGGTGGCATCGCCTTCGGCGACCGCATAGGACCAGCCGTCGTCGGACGCCACGTGGATCGACGCCCGCGGGTCGCGCCGCAGGTTGCGCGTCTTGGCCCGCGGTTCGGTGACCGACACCTTGATGGCCACCTCGCGCGAATCGAAGTGGTAGGACACGTTCGACAACTGGGGCCGACCGTCACGCTTGATGGTCGCGAGCACTCCCAGCGAGTTGTTGGCGATCACTGCCAGGAGCTTGTCGTCGATCACGTGACGGGTCATGACGCCAGCCTACGACCGCATGCAACGGAGCCGACCTCGTTTCCGCGACGGTACCTACGATGACTGGCATGAGCGTGATCGATGGCAACGGCTTGGAAGGCGTGTCGGCGACCACGCTGTGGACCCTGCACAACCGCGCCTCCGAGGCCAAGCGGTCCGACGGCGTGATCCGCGACCCGTGGGCGGTGACGCTGTTCGACGCGATCTCCTACGACTACCTCAAGTTCGGCAAGCCCAACCAGTCGCACGGCCTGCGCGCGGTCGCATTCGACGCCGCGGCACGCGACTACCTGGCGACCCATCCGAAGGCGGCCGTCGTCGCGCTGGCCGAGGGGCTGCAGACCAGCTTCTGGCGCCTCGACCGGGCGGGGGTCGTCGGTGAATCACGCTGGTACTCCATCGATCTGCCACCGGTGATGGACCTGCGCCGTCGGTTGCTCCCCCACGACGACCGGATCGTCGAACTCGCACAGTCCGCGCTGGACACCTCGTGGATGGACCGGGTCGACTCGACGCACGGCGCCTTCATCACCGCTGAGGGTCTGCTGATGTACCTGGACCCCGACGATGCCATCGGACTGATCCGCGCGTGCGCCGCCAGGTTCCCGGGCGGTCAGATGATGTTCGACTCGATTCCTCGCTGGTTCAGTAGGCGGACGCTCAAGGGCTTCAAGCTCTCCGACCGCTACGTCGCACCCCCGATGCCGTTCGGCCAGAGCGCCGACGAAGCGCTGCAGTTGGCGGGCCGCATCCCCGGGGTGGCAGCCGCTCGCGACGTCGCCTACCCGTCGGGTCGCGGGGTGTTCAAGGCGTGGCCCGCGTTCGACCACGTCGGGCCGCTGCGCCGGGCACGGCCCAGCATCACGCTGCTCGAGTTCCGCTGACTTTCCAGGCCTTCGGTACATTCGCGAAGGTGAGTTCGACACCCCGCCCGGAATCCAAGGTCGACGCCGTCCTGTCCGGCGTCTCGGAGACTGCGCTGCTGACGTTGCAGGTCCGCGCCAGCGAGGCGCGCAGGCCCGACGCGATCATCGACGATCCGATGGCAGTCACGCTCGTCGACAAGATCGACTACGACTTCGCGAAGTTCGGGTACGCCCGCCGCCAGGACATGGCGATCCGCGCGCTCGCATTCGACGACGCGACCCGCACGTATCTGCGCGACCACCCGGCGGCCACCGTCGTGGCGCTGGCCGAGGGACTGCAGACGAGTTTCTGGCGGCTTTCAACGGACGCCGGCGGGAAGTTCCGCTGGCTCACCGTCGACCTGCCGCCGATCGTCGAACTGCGCAACAAGCTGCTGCCGGAGTCCGACCGCGTCGAGGTCGCCGCCCAGTCGGCGCTCGACTACGGCTGGATGGACCGCGTCGACCCGACCGACGGCGTGTTCATCACGGCCGAGGGGCTGCTGATGTACCTGCAGCCGACCGAGGCGATGGCGCTGATCACCGAGTGCGCCAAGCGCTTCCCCGGCGGCGCGATGATGTTCGACCTGCCGCCGTCGTGGTTCGCCTGGATCGCGCGCCGCGGCATGCGGACGTCTATGCGCTACAAGGTGCCCCCGATGCCGTTCAGCATGTCGGCATCCGAGGCCGCCCGACTCGTCGACGTGGTGCCCGGCATCCGTGCCGTGCACGACGTGGCGCTGCCTGCTGGCCGCGGCCGGGTGTTCAACGCGGCGCTGTGGGCGATCCAGCGAATCCCGCTGTTCGATCCGGTGCGGCCGGCGTTCACCCTGCTCGAATTCGGCTAACCGAACGCCGCTTCGACGTACTCGAGCGCCGCAGCCTTGTCCACGCCGAGGGAGCGGGCGGTTGCCGCGTAGGCGTGAGCTGCGCTGGCCATCGCCGAGTCGGCGGGATCGGCCCTGGCCACGAAGGTGCCGAACCTCCCCCGGGTCTCGACGATGCCCGCGGACTCCAGCTCCCGGTAGGCCCGCGCGACGGTGTTCACCGCCATCGACAGCTGCGTGGCGAGTTCGCGCACGGTGGGCAGCCGCGTCCCCGGCGTCAGCCTGCCCTCCCGAACGCCCTCGATGATCTGCACCCGCAATTGATCGAACAGAGGTCTCGCAGCGTGCGGATCGACGCGAACCCATTCCCCCAAATCGGTCACCTGCACAGTATGGCCAAGAACGGCTAGTTTGGTGAACGTGCAAGTGACCGTGCTCAGCGGAGCCGGCATTTCGGCCGAGAGTGGAGTGCCGACGTTCCGCGACGTCGAGACCGGACTGTGGGCGAAAGTCGACCCGTACGAAATCTCCAGCACCGACGGCTGGCAGCGTCATCCGGAGAAGGTGTGGGCCTGGTATCTGTGGCGCCACTACATGATGAAGGGGGTCGCACCCAACGACGGCCATCGCGCCGTCGCGGCCTGGCAGGACTACGCCGAGGTGCACGTCGTCACCCAGAACGTCGACGACCTCCACGAACGCGCGGGTAGTCAGCGGGTGCACCACCTGCACGGCAGCCTCTTCGAATTCCGTTGCGACCGTTGCGATGCCGCCTACGACGGCGAACTCCCCGCCATGCCAGAGCCGGTCGAGACCGTCGACCCACCCCGGTGTGCGTGCGGCGGCATGATCCGGCCGAACGTCGTGTGGTTCGGCGAGGCGCTGCCGTCGGAGGCGTGGGACCGGTCGGTGGAGGCCGTCGCCAATGCCGACGTGGCGATCGTGGTCGGGACGTCGGCAGTCGTCTACCCCGCCGCGGGCCTGCCGGAGATGGCGCTGGCCAACGGCGTCCCGGTGATCGAGGTGAACCCCGTGGCCACCGCGCTGTCGGCGTCCGCGACGCTCAGCCTGCGCGAGACCGCTGCCACGGCACTGCCGACGCTGCTCCAGCGCCTGCCCGCACTCCTCGGCTGACGCCGAGACGACGGTTGTCGACGGGTTTTGCCGATATTCGAGCAACAACCGTAGCGTCGGCGCGCTCCTAGGACGGCCTGACCGCGCGGCCGATGGCCGCCTCGGATACCGGCGCGGGCACCCACGACGGCAGCACCCACTCGCGGCGGGAGTCGGCCACCTCGAAGCCCGCGGCGACGGTCGACGCCTCGGTGTGCCGATGGGTGTGACAGTTGCCGAGTAGGCGTGGCCACACCGTCGCGTCGGCCACGCGCTGCAACCGCGATCGCCAGCCCGTGCCCGCGACGTGCTCGAGGTAGCGCAGCTCGCCGCCCGGCCGCAGCATCGACGACAATTGCCGCAGAACGGCATCGGGGTCGGCCACCGAGCACAGGACCAGTGAGCACACCACGGCGTCGAACGGCTCAGCACCCGCATACCGTTCGACCGTCTCGGTGGAGACGGTGACGGGCACGGGCGCCGTGGCAGCGGCCTCGCGGGCCAGGGCGGCCAGCCGCACCTCGGGTTCCACGGCGACCACCTCGGTGACCGTCGTCGGGTAGAGCGCGAAGTTGGTGCCGGTTCCCGCGCCGACCTCCAGGACGCGCCCGGTCAGGCCGCGGAGGTTCTCCCGGCGCAGCCGCACGATCGACTCGGGTTCGCGGGCCGACATCCGCGCCCACATCTTCGCGAAGAACGGGTTGTCGACGGTGTCAGGATCAGTCATCGGACATTCCCTTCAGGAACTCGACGGCGTGCTGCGGCTCGGTGTCGGTGCCGACCGTCCCCAACAGGATCCGCCCGAAGCACGCCGAGCGCAGCACCCGGTCGGCGAACTCCTCGGCGTCGCCGAACGGCATGTGGGGCCGCGCGATCAGCAGCGCAGCCACCCCGTGGGCGACCGTCAACAGCTCGAGGCCCATGACAGTGGCGTCCCCGGGCGGGTAGATGCCCTCGTCGACGAGAGCCTGCACCGTATCCCGCAGGTGCACGAAGGCCGAGCTGTTCAGCGTCGCGTCGACGTCGCTGCCGGGCATCGGATCGCCCATCGTGGCGATGCGGTACAGCTCCGGGTTGTCGAGCGCGAAGCGCACGTAGGCCATGCCCTGTGCGCGGAGTCGCTCGATGGTGGTCGGCTGGTCGGCGGCGAGCCGCTGCATCACCACGTCCAGTCGTTCGAAGTACCTCGCGCACACGGCGTCGAGCAGGGCGTCCTTGTCGTCGAAGTGCAGGTAGATCGACGGCGGCGTGACGCCCACCCGGTGGGCCACCGCGCGGATCGGGACGGCCTTGGCGTGCCCGGTCTCCAGCAGGAGGTCGGTGGTCGCGTCGAGTATCTCCTCGCGCAGTTGGTCGCCCGACCCGCGTGGCGCGCGCCGTCGCTTGAGGTGCTCGACGGTCACGTCCCGCTGCCCTCTGTGGCATCGACCAGCCGATGGCGCCCCGCGGCGACCTCGGGTCCGGATTCACTGATCCCGATGCGCTGATGCAGCCGGGTCAGTGGCTTCGGCGCCCACCAGTTCCAGCCACCCATGAGGTGCATGAACGACGGCACCAGCAGCATGCGCACCAGCGTCGCGTCGACGAGGATGGCGAGGGTCAGTCCGACGCCGAACATCCGCATGAACGACACCTGCGCGGCGATGAGCGCGGCGAACGAGATCGACATGACGAGCGCGGCAGCGGTGATGACGCGGCCGGTCCGGGCCAGGCCCATCGCGACGGCTTCGTCGTTGACGGCGCGGGCCTCGACGCGCGTCAGCGTCGCGGGCCCGTCGGCGCGCATCTTCAGCCAGTACTCCCGGATCCGCGCGACCAGGAACACCTCGTAGTCCATCGACAACCCGAACGCGATGCAGAACAGCAGCACGGGCATGTTCGCCACCAGGGTTCCGGTGGGCGTCGTGCCGAATGCGCTCAGGTGACCCTCCTGGAAGATCCACACCAGCGCACCGAACGCCGCACCCAGCGACAGGACGTTGAGCACGATCGCCTTCAACGGGAGCACCACGCTGCCGGTCAGGAGGAACAGCAGCCCGAAGGTGATGACCGCGATCAGACCGAGCACCAGCGGCAGCCGCTCGGTGATGGCATCGACGCTGTCCCTGTTGATCTGGGCCACGCCGGTGAACTGCACGGCACGTCCGTCCGGGCCTGCGACAGCATGCAACGCGTCGAGCTGGGCCTCGGAGGCGTCCGAGAACAGCGGTGCCTTGCTGCTGATCGTGAGGAACGCGCTGCCCTCGGCGACGCCTGTCGCGGCACTCGGCGGGCCGACCCGGTTCCCCGCGACGAACGTGCCGGTGGGCGCCGACACCGCCGCCACGTCCGCGACCCGCGACAGGTCCGCGGCGTAGCGCTCGATGACGTTCGGCGTCAACCCGTCCGCATTGGGGATCACCACTGAGACCGCGGTGGCCGAGTCCTCGGCGTAGTCGTTGCGCAGCTCGTCGCCGACCACGTGTGCGGACGCCGACTTCGGCAGCACGCGATCGTCGGGGAACCCCCACTTCACCGAGAGGAACGGTGCGCCGAGAGCGAGCAGCAGCACCACGACGGCCAGACCGATCGGCAGTGCACGCCGCGTGACCATCTTGGTCGACCGGTACCAGAACAGCCGGTCCACGGGCTTCGGCGCCGGTTCCCGACGACCGAACAGGCGCCGCAACGGCTTTCGCACGTCCAGCGAGTCCAGCCGGTCGCCGAGGAACCAGATGGCGGCGGGGGTGATGACCACCGCCGCGAAGGCTGCGAACGCCACCGTGGCGACGCCGGCGTAGGCGAACGACTTGAGGAAGTACATGGGGAACAGCAGCATCGCCGCCATCGACAGGGCGACGGTCACGGCGGAGAACAGCACCGTGCGTCCCGCGGTCGACATGGTGCGGATCAGCGCCCGTTCGCGCGGCACGCCGTCGGCCAGTTCTTCGCGGAAGCGACTGATGATCAGCAACGTGTAGTCGATCGCGAGCGCCAGGCCCATGGCCGTCGAGAGGTTGAGCGCGAAGATGGACACGTCCGTGCCGAACGTGATCAGCCGCAGCACCGACATGGTGCCGACGATCGCGAACGCGCCGATCATCATCGGCAGCGCAGCGGCGATCAGACCGCCGAACACCCAGACCAGCACCAGGAAGCTGAGCGGGATGGCGATCGCCTCCATGAGCAGCAGATCGCGCTCGGATTGAGCGCTGATCTGCGCGTAGACCATGGCGACACCACCGGCGCGCACGGTGACGCCGTCCCGGTCGTGGACGACCTCGTCGGCGAGTGCCTTGGCGTACTTCTGGGCCATGTTCTCGCCACCGGTCATGCCGGCGACGATGAGACCCGACTTGCCGTCGCGGCTCGTCAACCCGGCTGCGACCTCCGGGGGCGCGGTCCAGGCCGACGTGACGGTGGACGTGTGCGGCGACTGCTCGATCTCAGCGACGATGTCGGCGGCCGCCGCCTTGGCCGCGGGGCTGTCGACGCCGTCGGGTGCGGTGATGGCGACGAGCATCTGCATGTCGCCCTGGTCGAACTCGTCGGTCAGCAGCTGGGTGGCTTGGGATGACTCGGAGGCGGGGTCGGCGAAGCCGCCCGCGGACAGGCTCTTGGCGACGGGGATGCCGAACACTGCTGCGGCCACCATCACGACCGCGGCGGCAGCCAGCACCCGCCTGGGCGCATGGATGGCAAGTACGGCAATTCGACGCAGCAAGGTGGTTCCCTCCCCCTGAGAAATCAGCGTTAACTTAACAGCGGTAACCAAGAGCGGTCAATGGCTTCGCCCCGCGCTGCAGCTCGTTGCCGGCCGGTGGAACCTACCCGTGGGTAAGAATTGCCATGGTTTTCAGAATCGTGACTCAAAGTCCTCTTAATGGTGATGGTTACTGTCCAGTACATGTGGATCGACGACACCAGTGCCGATGTCATCAAGGTCGACTTCGAGGCCCTCTATCACGGGGACGTCCTGGTCGAGGGTGACACCTCCGAGCAGTTTCCCGACCTCGCTGCCGCGGTCTGACCGAAGCGGGTCCACCCGCTCGGCATGACTGCTGCGAGCAGCGCGGATGCGCGTTGCGCGACTGCGGTCGAGCGTCGCGAGGCGCGACGAGGGCGGTCCGGGCATGACGCGAGCCGCCGACGCATGCCGTCGGCGGCTCTCCGCGTTCCGGGGGGAGTTCCCAGGTCTCGCGCGGCTTTGCCGGAGCGCCGCAACCTACTCAGCGGTAAGAGCTGCCACCAATTTCAGAAGATGGGCTCAGAGTTCTCTCAATCCCCGTGGTTACTGTTCAGTACATGTGGATCGACGACAGCAGTGACAACGTGATCAAGGTTGATTTCGAAGCGCTCTACCACGGCGACATCCTCTTCGAGGGTGACACCGCCGAACAGTTCCCGGATCTCGCCGCCGCAGTCTGATCCAGTAGCCGGCGCCCGGGTTCAACACCCCTGCGCGCCGGGATCCTGGACGCCTGATCGAGCCGAACGTGAAGAAAGCCGCCGACCCATGGTCGGCGGCTTTCTCCGTCTCGAGGTCCGGTCCTGATCCGATCTAGGCGCTGACAGCCGCCGCGGTCGCGACCATGCTGCCGAGCCGCCCGGTGATGATGTCCTCGGCCTCGCGCACGATGCGCGAGATCAGCTCGTCGCACGTCGGGATGTCGTCGATCAGACCCATGACGGTGCCGACGGTCCAGATGCCCGCGTCGAGGTCGCCGTCGTCGAACACCCGACGGCCACGCACCCCGGCGACCAGGTCCTTGACCTCCTCGAACTGACCGCCGCGATTCAGGATCTCGACGACCTCGCGGGAGACGGTGTTGCTCGCCACGCGCGCGGTGTTCCGCAGGGTCCGGAAGATCAGCTCGGTACCGCGTTCGTCACCCGCGACGATCGCATCCTTGACGTTCTGGTGGATGCACGACTCCTGCGTGCACATGAACCGCGTCCCCATGTTGATGCCGTCGGCACCCAGGGCCAGCGCGGCGACCAGGCCACGCGCGTCGCCGAAGCCGCCCGAGGCGATCATCGGGATCTCGATCTGCTTGGCAGCAGCGGGAATCAGGACCAGCCCGGGCACGTCGTCCTCGCCGGGATGGCCTGCGCACTCGAAGCCGTCGATGCTGATGCCGTCGACGCCGAGGCTTTGGGCCTTCACGCCGTGCCGCACCGACGTGCACTTGTGCAGCACCTTGATGCCGTTGTCATGGAACATCGGCAGGTGCGGCGCCGGGTTGGAGCCCGCCGTCTCGACGATCTTCACGCCCTCGTCGACGATCACCTGGCGGTACTCGTCGTACGGCGGTGGGTTGATCGACGGCAGGATCGTGAGGTTCACGCCGAACGGCTTGTCGGTCAGCTCACGCGTCTTGGCGATCTCGCGGGCCAGATCGGCAGGGGTGGGCTGTGTCAGCGCGGTGATGAAGCCGAGGCCACCGGCGTTGGCGACGGCTGCCACCAACTCCGCGCGCCCGACCCACTGCATGCCACCCTGGGCGATGGGGTGCTCGACCCCGAAGACCTCGGTGAACTTCGTCGTGATGCTCATCTGCGCAACCCCCGTCTACCGCGGAGCCATGCGGATCGCGCCGTCGAGGCGGATGACCTCACCGTTGAGCATCGGGTTCTCGACGATGTGCACGGCAAGCGCGCCGTACTCGTCGGGATCGCCGAGGCGGGCGGGGTGCGGCACCTGCTGACCGAGTGAGCGCTGCGCCTCCTCGGGCAGTGAGCCCAGCAGCGGAGTCTTGAACAGGCCGGGGGCGATCGTGCACACGCGGATCAGCTCACGCGAGAGGTCACGCGCGATCGGCAGCGTCATGCCGACGACGCCGCCCTTGGACGCCGAGTAGGCAGCCTGGCCGATCTGTCCCTCGAACGCCGCGACGGATGCGGTGTTGATGATGACGCCGCGCTCCTCGCCGACCGGCTCGGTCTTGGCGATGCGCTCGGCCGACAGCCGCAGCACGTTGAAGGTGCCGATCAAGTTGACCTGGATGGTCTTGCTGAACACGTCGAGCGGGAACGGGCCGTTCTTGCTCAGCGTCTTCATCGCGCTGCCGATGCCCGCGCAGTTGACGTTGATGCGCAGCGGGCCGAGCGACTCGGCGAGGTCGAGGGCCTGGGTGACGGCGGCCTCATCGGTCACGTCGGCGGAGGCGAACCGCACCCGGTCCCCCAGCTTCGCCAGCTCGTCGCCTTCACGCAGGTCGATCACGACCACGCTGGCTCCGGCGTCGAGCAGCCGCTTGGTCGTGGCGAGACCCAGACCGGATGCGCCACCGGTGACGACGGCAACGGCGTCCTTGATCAGCACAGATGCATTCCTTTCGTGATGTCGACCCAGGGCCGACCTACTGGTTGGTTGGGACTATACCCACTCGTTGAGGACGGTTCCGGTGTCGGCGCCCGGCACGACGGGCGGCCTCGGCCGCTCGGGAGCGCTGCGGGAGAACCGCGGGGCGGGCATGGGCTGCAGGTGCTCCCCGGCGTCGGAGACGTCGCGGTAGAACGTGCCGCGGTCGGTGATGTGCGCTTCGGTCTCGACCTCGGCGAAGCTCAGCACCGGCGTCACGCAGGCGTCGGTGCCGTTGAACACCCCGGCCCAGTGGTCGCGGTCGTGCTCGGCGAACGCCTTGGTGAAGGCCTCGCGCAATTCGGGCCAGCGGGCCATGTCGTTCTGGTCCGGCAGGTCCGCGGTGTCGAGTCCAAGCCCTTGGAGAAGCAGCGCGTAGAACTGCGGCTCGATGGCGCCGACCGCGACGTACCGCCCGTCGGCCGTCTCGTAGGTGTCGTAGTACGGCGCACCGGTGTCGAGCATGTTGGTGCCTCGGACGTCACTCCACATGCCGGTGGCGCGGAAGCTCCACATCATCTGCATCAGCACGCTGGACCCGTCGACCATCGCGGCGTCGACGACCTGGCCCTTGCCGGAGGTCTGTCGCTCCCACAGCGCGGCGAGGATGCCGACGAGCAGGAACATCGAGCCGCCGCCGAAGTCACCGGCGAGGTTCAGAGGTGGGACGGGCCGCTCGTCCTTGCGGCCGACGGCGTGCAGCAGACCGTTGAGCGAGATGTAGTTGATGTCGTGGCCGGCCTGCAGTGCGCGCGGGCCGTCCTGTCCCCATCCGGTCATCCGGCCGTAGATCAGTCGCTCGTTGACCTTCGCGCAGTCCTGCGGTCCGAGCCCGAGGCGCTCGGTGACGCCGGGGCGGTAGCCCTCGATCAGCACGTCGGCCTTGGCGATCAGCTTGAGGACCAACTCGCGGCCCTCGTCGCTCTTGAGGTCGGCCGCCACCGAACGCCTGTTGCGCAACATCGAATCCCGGCTGGGCATTTGCACGCCCCCGCCCTTCTTCGGCCGCTCGATGCGCACCACGTCCGCGCCAAGATCGCCGAGGATCATCGCCGCGTGGGGTCCGGGGCCGATGCCGGCCAGTTCAACGACTCGCAATCCCTGCAGTGGTCCCGCCATCGCAATGCCTCCACCAATAGACCTAGGTTGACCGCCGACAAAGCTTACTTGTATAACCAAGTCGATCCGCTGCGGGCCTCAGAGCTCGCCCCGACGCGAGGCGAGGCACATGACCACCACTGCATCCGATCCGACGCCCTATGCCGCAATCGACCATCTCGCGGTGTCCCTCGACGACGGCGTGCTTGCGCTGACGCTCAATCGCCCCGACAGCCTGAACTCCCTGACCGCCGCGATGTTGCACACCATCGGGGACTCGCTGGACCGCGCGGCGACCGACCCGGAGGTCAAGGTGGTCCGCATCGGCGGCGCAGGCCGCGGGTTCAGCAGCGGGGCCGGAATCAGCGCAGAGGACCACGCCAACCCCGGCGCGAGTGGCACCCCCGCCGACGTGCTGGCCGCGGCCAACCGGGCCATCGCGGCCATCGTCGGCCTGCCGAAGCCGGTGGTGTCGGTCGTACACGGACCCGCCGCAGGCGTCGGCGTCTCCCTCGCCATCGCCGCAGACGTCATCCTCGCCTCGGAGAAGGCCTATTTCCTGTTGGCGTTCACCAAGATTGGGCTGATGCCCGACGGCGGCGCCTCGGCGCTGGTGGCCGCATCGATCGGCCGTACCCGGGCGATGCGGATGGCGCTGCTGGCCGAGCGACTGACGGCGGCCGACGCGCTGGCCGCAGGTCTGGTCAGCGGGGTCTACCCCGCGGACGAACTCGACGCCCACGTCGATGCGGTGCTCACGACGCTGAAGTCCGGCCCTGCCGTGGCACTGCGAAAGACCAAGCAGGCCATCAACGCAGCGACGCTGACCGAACTCGACGGCGCCTTCGAACGCGAGACCGAGGGTCAGCTGGACCTCCTCGATGGTCACGACTTCCGCGAGGGCACCAGGGCGTTCCAGGAGCGTCGGGCTCCCCACTTCGGCGATCACTAGCGCCGCACGGCACGCCGGCCCTGCCGAAAACCATTCGACGGCAGGGCTGCTCGTAGACGAGCATCGTCTACATGAGCGCGCACGTCGAGACTGAGCCGGTGTCAACCGGCGGTTGGCGCGTGCTCGCACCGTTCCGGATCCGCGAGTACCGCCTGCTGATCGCGGCGGTGTCCCTGTCGATCTTCGCTGAGGGCATGTGGGCCGTGGTGATGGCGCTGCAGGTGATCGAACTCGACGACGATCCCACGTCGCTGTCACTGGTGGCGACCTGCCTCGGAGCGGGACTGGTGGCCTTCGTGCTCGTCGGCGGCATCGCCGCCGACCGCATCGACCAGCGCGCGATCATCATCGTCGTCGAGTGCGTCAACGTCGTCGCGGTGGTCGTCGTCGCCGCGCTCGGAATGATTGGCGCACTATACATTTGGCACATGGCGGTCGCCGCGGGCGTGCTGGGCATCGCTGCGGCGTTCTTCTTCCCCGCCTACAGCGCACTGCTGCCCCGGATCCTGCCCGCCGAGCAGTTGCTTGCCGCCAACGGCGTCGAGGGCGTCGTGCGGCCGGTGTTCCAGCGCGCGGTGGGGCCTGCGGTGGCGGGCGTGCTGGTCGGCGCGACGTTCCCCGCCGTGGGCGCGTACGTGGTCGCCGGGCTGTTCGCGCTGGGTCTGATGCTTCTGGTCACCACGCGGCCGGTGCGTGACGAGCCGTCGCCGGAGGCGGAGCGTCCGCACGTCGTACGTGATCTACGTGAGGGTTTCGCGTTCATGGTGCGCACGCCGTGGCTGCTGTGGACGCTGCTGTTCGCGAGCATGTTCGTGCTGGTGGTGCTCGGCCCGATCGAGGTGCTGCTGCCGTTCGTCGCCGCGGACCGGTTCGCCGACGGCGCCCGCGCCTACGGGTTCATCCTGGCGTTCTTCGGCGTGGGCAGTGCGATCGGTGCGCTGGCGGTGTCGTCGGTGCGCCTGCCGCGGCGCTATCTGTCGGTGATGATGACGATGTGGGGCCTGGGCTCCCTACCGCTGAGCGTGGTGGGCGTGACGTCGTCGTTCCCGTTGATGGCGGCGGCCACGTTCGTCGTCGGCATCACCGACGGTGCGGGGATGGTGATCTGGGGGACGCTGCTGCAACGGCGCGTGCCCCGGGCGATGCTGGGCCGGGTGTCGAGCCTGGACTTCTTCGTGTCGCTGGCGTTCATGCCCGTGTCGTTCGCGATCGTCGGCCCGCTGTCGAAGGTGGTCTCGATGGAGACGATCTTCGCCGCCGCCGGCATCGTGCCGGTGCTGCTCGCGGCGGTGGCGGTCACGGCCGCGCGGATGCCGCGCGACGAGATTGCCAACCCGCTGCGGTGAGGCGGCGTCAGACGCCGAAGATCACGGGTAGTGCGAGCACCATGACCAGCCCCCAGAAGAAGTGGGTCAGCATCGGTGCGAGCACCCCTCCGGTCATGCGGCGCTCGTAGGCGCAGACGTAGCCGAGGATCAGGCCGGCGAAGCCCAGCATCGGGTTGCCTGCGGCCGACACCGCGATCGCGTAGACGATCGTCGAGATCAGCACGGGCCGGAACTTGCCGAGCGCGCTGTACAGGGCGCCGCGGAAGAACATCTCCTCGGCGAGGCCGTTGATCAGGGTGATGAAGGTGACCAGGAAGATCGGCCCGTAGTTGGTGTACTCGAGGACCTGCACGATGTAGTCGCGCACCGGCGGGATCTCGCGTGCCACCAGCCCACCGACGATGAACGCCGCACCGAGCGACAACCCGATGATCGTTCCGGTGAGGATCGGTCGCCGGTTCTTCGACCGGAACTCGACGTGGCCGAAGTGCACGGGTCCGGACAACCGCGCGCCCGCAGCCCACACGCCGGCCAGCGCCAGGGTCAGGCCGTAGAACGACGCGTCGCCCGGCTCGCGGGTCAGCGAGAAGCCGAGCAGCACCGCACCGATGACGAGGACGACGCCGACGATGATCCGTCTGCGCCGAACCAGCTTCTCGGTCTCCTGGTACGGGGCGGCCCGCGAGCCGACGATGTCGCCGAATTCGCTGAAGAGGTTCAAGAGCCAGCTCCCCGGGGCACGAGTCCGATCATGACATCCAATCCGGTGCGCACCCAGGCCGCCACCGGGCCCGGCACGTTGTCGATCAGGCACAGCGCAGGCTTGGCCGCCGAGGGCGTCACGCGCGACGCCAGACCGCGGATGCGGAACGCGTCACCGCCCGCCCACTGCGGGTCGGTGTCGGCGAGGTGGTGCGGGTCGGCCAGTTCGTTCACGGGCAGCGGACGGTGTCGCTCCAGTGACCGGGCGAGTGCGTCGTCGGTGTTGACGAGCCCGCCTGGCGGATCGGGCACCAGATGGGTCAGCCCTCTCGACGACGCCTTCATCGGGTGGTCGAGCGACTCGACGAGGTCGCCGGACAGGCCGCCCGGTACCGGCAGGATCAGCCCGGTCACCGCGGAGACGAGTGACGTGTCGATGCCGAACAGCGGCAGCCCCGGACGCCACAGGCCCGCCACCCGCGCGTAGCTCAGCAGCAGTTCGCCGTAGGTCGTGGTCTCCGGGCCGTGGATGTCGTACGAGCCCGGTGGCACGCGGTCGGGATCGGCCGCGGCGACGAGGTAGTAGAGGGCATCGCGGATCGAGATCGGGTCGAGCGGATTGCTCGCCCACGACGGCAGCGGGATGACCAGGAAGCGGTCGGCCACGTAGCGCAGCATCTCGAACGACGTCGAGCCGGCGCCGATGATGATCGCGGCGCCGAGCCACACCACCTCGGGGCCACCGTCGATGGTGAGCGCCTCGGCCACCTCGGCCCGGCTGGCGAGATGCTCGGACAGTTCGCCGTCCGTGGGTACGAACCCGCCCAGGTAGACGATCCGCTTGACGCCTGCGGCCTTCGCGGCCCGCGCGACGTTGGCCGCGGCGAGGTTGTCGGCCTCGCGGAAGCCGGGTTGGCCGATGCCGTGCAGTAGGTAGTAGACGACGTCGATGTCACCGGCGACCTTGAACGCGCTGGTCGCGGAGTCGGGGTCGTCGGCGTCGAGGTAGGCCGCGCTGACGTCGTCGATCCACCCGAACATCCCGAGTTTGGCGAGATTGCGGGATCCGACGGTGACGTCGTGGCCTTCGGCGAGCAGTGCGGTGACGAGCCTGGAACCGACATAGCCGGTAGCGCCCGTTACAAGCGCTCGCATGGGTTTCACGATACCGCTGTACCCGGGCCGGTCCGCGGGGAACCGTGGTGTGGTCGGCTTCGCACCGTGAACACACCGGCGTCGACGGCGGCCAGCGCCGCGTCGGCGGCACGCGTGGCGTCTCGCCTGGTCAGCGGCGTCCGCACGATCAGCCACTGGTAGTACAGCGGGGCGGATACGGCGCGGACGACGGCTGCGGCATCGGTGCCGACCGGGGCCTCGCCCCGTTCGACGGCGTCGTCGACGCAGCCTGACCACTGCGCGATGCGGCGGCCGTAGAACATCGCCAGCGCGTCCGCGGTGTCGGCGTCGAAGGTGGCTGCGGCGATGATCGCCGAGAAGAGTCCGCCGCTGCGCGGGTCGGACAGCGTGCGACGGACGAGGTCGGCGTTGGCGCGGAGGTCGCCCCGGAGCGTGCCGGTGTCCGCCCGCGGGACAGAGGTCTCGGCCATGTCGTGCAGCAGGTCCGCCACCAGGGCGCCGATGGTCCCCCACCGCCGATAGACGGTGCTCTTGCCGACCCCGGCGCGGTCGGCGACCGCGGTGAGTTCGACTCCGGCGAGGCCGGACTCGACCAGCAGGTCGGCCACTGCGTCGAGCACGGCCGTGCGGACCGCGGCGGTGCGGCCGCCGGGCCGACGGGCGGGCGTGGGCGTCACGATTCCACGTTAACGGGAATGAATTCCCACTGCGTCGCGGTTGCGGCAGACGACCGCTAACGGGAACGAATTCTCTATAAGGAGTGAACGTGGACTATCGACGAGTGGGCGACTCCGGACTCGTGGTGTCGGAACTCGGTTTCGGCGCCGCGACCTTCGGCGGCGTCGGCGACTTCTTCGGCGCCTGGGGTGACACCGACGTCGAGGCCGCCCGCCGGATCGTCGACGCGTGCCTCGAGGCCGGTGTCACCCTGTTCGACACCGCCGACGTGTACTCCGCCGGCGCCTCAGAGGAGGTCCTGGGCGCTGCCCTGCGGGGCAGGCGCGACGAGGTGGTCATCTCCACCAAGGCCGGGCTGCCGATGGGGCCCGACGACTGGGGAACCTCGCGTCCCAGGCTCCTGCGCGCCGTCGACGACGCGCTGCGCCGGTTGCAGACCGACCGGATCGACCTGTTCCAGCTGCACGGCTACGACGCCCGCACGCCCATCGACGAGGTGCTGCAGACACTCGACGTCCTCGTCACCGCCGGCAAGATCCGGTACGTCGGCGCGTCGAACTTCTCCGGCTGGCAGCTGATGAAGTCCCTCGCGCTTGCCGACTCCGCCCATCGCCCCCGCTACGTCGCGCATCAGGTCTACTACTCGTTGGCCGGGCGCGACTACGAGTGGGAACTGATGCCGCTGGCCGCGGCCGAGGGCGTCGGCGCGATCGTGTGGAGTCCGCTCGGCTGGGGTCGGCTGACCGGCAAGATCCGTCGCGGCGCGCCGCTCCCCGAGCGGAGCCGCCTGCACGCCACCGCGGACGCCGGTCCGCCGATCGACGACGACCGGCTGTTCGCGATCGTCGACGTGCTCGACGAAATCGCCTCGGAGACCGGCAGATCCGTGCCGCAGATCGCCTTGAACTGGCTGCTGACCCGGCCGACGGTGTCGTCGGTGATCGTCGGCGCGCGCGACGAGCGGCAACTGGCCGAGAACCTCGGCGCAGTGGGCTGGCGGTTGACCGCCGACCAGCTGGATCGGTTGCACGCGGTCAGCCGGACCGAGGCGCCCTACCCGTACTTCCCCTACTACCGGCAGGAGGGCTTCGCGCTTCTCAGCCCGCCGCCCGGGGGCTAGCCGGCCGCGCCGCGGTGCATGTCGATCAGGTGCTGGTAGAGCAGCGCGTTGTTGCGATTGTTGGTGACCTCGTCTTCACTGAGTTCGCGGCGGACCTTGCCGGGAACGCCCGCGACCAGCGAGCCGGGCGGGATCTCGACGCCCTGCGCCACGACGGCACCCGCCGCGACCAGCGAGCCGCGGCCGACACGCGCGCCGTTGAGCACCACCGCGCCCATGCCGATCAGGCATCCGTCCTCGATGGTGCACCCGTGCAGCACGGCGTTGTGGCCGACGCTGACGTCCGCGCCGATGGACGCGGGGAAGCCGGGGTCGACGTGGATGGTCACGCTGTCTTGGACGTTGGAGCCATCCCCGATCTCGATCGGCTCGATCTCTGCGCGCAACGTGGCGCCGTACCAGATGCTGGCCTTGGCGCCCAACGAGATTCGTCCGACGAGGGCGGCGTTCGGCGCCACCCACGCGTCGGCGTGCAGCTGGGGCGAGTGGCCGTTGACGGTCAGGATCAGGGGCTCTGGCATGCCGCGATCGTAGGCACCGCCGACGTGGCGCCGGTCCCGCACCCCGGTGTGACCTCGTGGCCCAGGTCACTCCGATTTGGCGGATGGCGTGACCGTCCACATACCATTCGAGGGGCGATGCGTCGGGGGATGCAGTTTCTTCGCCCCATTCAACGACCGACACGTCGCACGAGCTGAGGAGCCGAACGTGAAGACTCAAACCAGCAAGGCCCTGGGAATGACGGCGGCGATCGCCGCTCTCGCAGTGTCGCTGCCGATGGCGATCACCGCTCAAGCCGAGCCGACGCCCACCGAGACCACCACCGTCAAGCCGCCCGCCGATCCGCAGGGCAACTGCGACCCGGTGCGCAGCGAGCTGTCCACCGCGGGCACCAGCCTCGCCAACCTGGCGTCGCAGCCCGTCGGCCAGGTCATCGCGGCCATCCCGTCGCTGAGCACGTTCTCGTCGGCCATCTCCGGCGGACTGAACCCCGAGGTGAACATCGTCCCGGTGCTCGAGAACGGCCCCTACGTCGTCTTCGCCCCGACCAACGACGCGTTCGCCAAGCTCGACCCGGCTCAGCTCGAGGCGCTGCGGACCGATCCGGCCGCGCTGAGCAAGCTGGACTACTACCACGTCTTCCTCGGCCTGCTGAACCCCGGCGACGTGGCGGGCCAGCGGCCCACTCAGCAGGGTGAAGAGGTGCTGGTCACCGGCAAGGACGGCGACATCAAGGTCAACGACACCGCCAAGGTGATCTGCGGCGGCATCCAGGCGGCCAACGCACGGATCTACATCATCGACACGGTGCTCGATCCGGCCGCGCCGCCGGCGCCGCTGACGCCGAAGACGTCCTTCGACAACACCGGCAAGCCGCTCACCCCGACGTCGTCGACCACCACCACGACCTCCAGCGCGGCGCCCGCCGTCGGCTGACACACCGCGAAAGAACGGCCCGGGACCACGTTGTCCCGGGCCGTTCTTGGTTCGTGGGGCCCTAGAGGCCGCCGTATCAGAGGCCGCCGTACTAGAGGCCGAGGTCCTTGCCGATGATCTCCTTCATGATCTCGGTGGTGCCGCCGTAGATCGTCTGGATGCGGACGTCGACGTAGTCGCGGGCCACCTTGTACTCGTTCATGTAGCCGTAGCCGCCGTGCAGCTGGACGCAGGCGTCGACCACCCGCTTGTTCAGCTCGGTGCACCACCACTTGGCCTTGGACGCCTGCACGGCCGTCAGCTCGCCGTCGACCGCGGCGCGCAGGCAACGGTCGATGTACTGCTCGCCGATCTCCAGTTCGGTGTCCAGCTCGGCCATCACGAACCGGCTGTGCTGGAAGCTGCCGATCGGCTTGCCGAACGCCTTGCGGTCCTTCACGTACTGCAGCGTGTCGTCGAACGTGGCACGCGCACCCGCGATGGCCGCGATGCCGATCGACAGCCGCTCGGACGGCAAGTTGGTCATCAGGTGGTAGAAGCCCTTGCCCTCCTCGCCGAGGAGGTTCGCATGGGGCACGCGCACGTTCTCGAAGTGCAGTTCGGCGGTGTCGGCGAAGTGCAGCCCCATCTTGTCGAGCTTGCGGCCGCGGGTGAAGCCCGGCATGTCGCGCTCCACGACCAGCAGCGAGAAGCCCTTGTGGCCCGCCTCGGGATTGGTGCGCGCCACCACCACGACCAGGTCGGAGTTGATGCCCGCGGAGATGAACGTCTTGGAGCCGTTGAGGATCCAGTCGTCGCCGTCGCGCACCGCGGTGGTCTTGATGCCTGCCAGGTCGCTGCCCGCGCCGGGCTCGGTCATGGCGACCGCACCGATGAGTTCACCGGTGATGTAGCCGGGCAGCCACCGCGCCTGCTGCTCGTCGTTGGCGAGGTTGGCGAAGTACGGCCCGACGATGTCGTTCTGCAGGCTCAGCCCGGGGGTGGCCGCCCCGTAGCGGGCGAACTCCTCGACGATCACGGCGTTGAACCGAAAGTCCTCGACGCCACCGCCGCCGAACTTCTCCGGCAGGTTGAAGCCGATCAGGCCGTACTTGCCTGCGGCTACGTAGGATTCGCGGTCGACGAGGCGCTCGCTCTCCCACTTCTCGGCATACGGCGCGCACTCCTTCTCGAGGAACTGACGCGCCGTCTGCCGCAACTGCTCGTGCTCTTCTTCGAAGACGAGTCTCTTCATGGGTGTGCCCCTTCCTACTTCGCTTGCCAGACCGGTGGGCGCTTCTCCGCGAAGGCCATCGGCCCTTCCTTGGCGTCCGCCGATCGCAGGACGGCGCCCATTTCGCGCATCGTCCTGGTCCAGCCCGCCTGCTCGCCGGTGATGGCGCCTTCGTCGACGCCGAGCGCGACGCGCTTGCTCGCCCACACCGCCAGCGGTGCATTGACGGTGATCCGTTCGGCCAGCGCCAGCGCGGCGTCGACCACGGTGCCGTCGGGCACCACCTGGTTGATCAGACCCCACTTGCACGCGTCGGCCGACGTCATCGGCTCGCCGGTGAAGATCATCTCCATCGCGACCTTGCGGGGCAGATGGTCGACGATGCGGAACACGCCGCCTGCGGCGGCGATGAGACCGCGCTTGACCTCGGGCAGACCGAACTTCGTCCGCTCCTCGGCCACCACCAGGTCACTGGCGAGCGCCAGTTCGGTGCCGCCACCGAGCGCGGTGCCGTTGACCGCGGCGATGGTCGGCTTGTCGATCAGATGCTGGACGTAGCCTGCGAAACCCCACTCCCCGTGCTCGGGGTGGTACAGGTTCTCCCGCCGCGCGATGGCCTTGAGATCCGCACCCGCACAGAAGGTCTGGCCCGCGCCGGTGATGACGACGGCCCGCACCTCGGGGTCGTTCTGCGCTTCGGCCAGGGCATCGCCGACGGCGATGCTCACCGATGCGTTGATCGCGTTGCGGGCCTCGGGCCGGTTGAGCGTGATCAGTAGGACGTTGCCCCGGCGCTCGGTGAGAGCGCCGGGTGCAGCCGTCTCGGTCTCCGCCGTCACAGCAGCTCGAGGATGGTGGCGTTGGCCTGGCCGCCGCCCTCGCACATGGTCTGCAGGCCGTACTGAATTCCGTTGTCGCGCATGTGGTACAGCATCGTGGTCATGATGCGGGCACCGGAGCCGCCGAGCGGGTGACCCAGCGCGATGGCCCCGCCGTTGGGGTTGAGCCGCTTCTCGTCGGCGCCGATGTCCTTGAGCCAGGCCAGCGGAACCGGTGCGAACGCCTCGTTGACCTCGAACACGCCGATCTCGTCGAGCGAGAGGCCGGAGCGCTTGAGTGCCTTCTGCGTGGCCGGGATCGGCGCGGTCAGCATGATCACCGGGTCGGCGCCCGCCAGCACCGCGGTGTGCACCTTGGCCAGCGGCTTGAGGCCGAGGCTCTTCGCCTTCTCGGCGGACATGAACAGCAGTGCTGCGGAGCCGTCGGATATCTGAGAGGCGTTGCCCGCGTGGATGACACCGTCCTCCTTGAAGGCGGGCTTGATGGTGGCCATCTTCTCGATGGTCCCGCCGCGGCGGATGCCCTCGTCCTTCAGCACGACGGACTCGCCGTCCTCACCGGTGACCTTGATGCCGACGATCTGGTCGTCGAACGCACCCGCGTCCTGCGCGGCCGCGGCCTTCTCGTGCGAGCTGAGGGAGAACTGGTCGAGCGCGGTGCGGTCGAAGCCCCACTGCTCGGCGATCATCTCGGCACCGGTGCCCTGGTTGGGGGTCTGGCTGTAGCGGCTGCGGAAGGCCTCCGGGTACGGGTGTCCACCGTTGGCCAGTGACGAACCCATCGGGGTGCGTGACATCGACTCGACGCCACCGGCGACGACGACGTCGTAGTGTCCTGCGACCACGCCGGCTGCGGCGAAGTGCACCGACTGCTGGCTCGATCCGCACTGCCGGTCGACGGTCACGCCGGGCACGCTCTCGGGCCAGCCGGCTGCGAGCACCGCGGTGCGCGCGATGTCGAGCGCCTGCTCCCCTGCCTGCATGACACAGCCCCAGATGACGTCGTCGACGAGGGCGGGGTCGATGCCCGCACGCTGGACGAGGCCGTTGAGGACCTGCGCGGAGAGTTCGCCCGGGTGTACGCCGGACAGCCCGCCGTTGCGCTTTCCGACAGGCGAGCGAACCGCCTCGACGATGACGGCTTCAGCCATGGAATTCTCCTTCGACGTGGGGTGACGACGCTCGAGCGCGCCAGAATGATCCTCATCGACGGTAAAGGAGTAGGTTTACTAGGTCAACCTACTGGTTGGTAGACCTTGGCGGCGGCCGTCGGCTGCCCGGTCGTCGCTCACATGTTTTACTGAGTTGACCTGCTGGCAACCCGGCCACGGTCGTATTCGAGGAGGCGCGTTGGCCCGCAACACCCCACTCGCGCCCATGATCGGGCCGGAGTCGGTGGCGTCGCTCAGCGGTGCACCCGTGCGCTCCCCCAAGACCGCCGAACTCGTCGCAGGCACGCTACGCCGCATGGTGGTCGACGGTCAGCTCAAGGAAGGCGACTTCCTGCCGAACGAGGCCGAGCTGATGACGCACTTCGGCGTCAGCAGGCCGACGCTGCGCGAGGCGGTCCGCGTGCTCGAGTCCGAGCGGCTGGTCGAGGTGCGGCGCGGTTCGCGCACCGGCGCCCGGGTACGGGTGCCCGGCCCCGAGATCGTCGCCCGCCCCGCGGGTCTGCTGCTCGAACTGTCGGGTGCCACCATCGCCGACGTCCTGGTCGCCCGGTCGGGCATCGAGCCGATGGCGGCCCGGCTGCTCGCCGAGAACGCCACCCCCGAGGCGCTCGAGGAACTCGAATCGATGCTCGCCGAGCACATCCCGGCGGGCTGGCAATCGGGCCGGCTGGCCGAGGCCACCGGCGACTTCCACCTCCGCATGGTCGAGATGTCGGGCAACTCGACCCTGACCATCATCGCGGGGATGCTGCAGGAGATCACCGTGCGGCACACCGCCTTCGCCATCAAGGAGCACCGCGAGGTGTCCAAGGCGGAGTACGACAAGCTCCTGCGGTCCTACCGCCGTCTGCTCACGCTGCTGCGGGCCGGCGACGGCGCCGCGGCGGAGGCGCACTGGCGCAGGCACCTCGACACCGCACGCGAGCTGCTGCTCGAGGGCTTCGAGACCATCAAGGTCCGCGACGTCATGCAGTGACGTCTCAAGCGGTTACGTCTCAAGCAGTGACGGACTTCGACCAGGTGACCTGAACCGGCACGGTGTCGTCCCACGGCTGCCGGGTCACCATGTCGGCGACCTCGACGACGCCCCGCTCGAACTCCCCCGTCGCCGCATCGACGAGGCGGTACTTTTGGCGTTGCCGATGGATGGGCTGCGCGTCGAGCATCACGATGCGGACCTCGCCGGGTTCGAAGTGACAGCGCTGCTGTAGCGCCGCGACGAGTTGTTCGTTGCTCATGTGGCCGTCGCCGAAGTTCCAGCCGATCGCGGTGGACACGATGCGCTCGCCGTCGGTCAGCACGTAGTCGTCCTCGTCGAGGCCGGCCATCGCCCGGTGGGCGAGCGTGAACATCGCACGGCCGTGAGTGTTGAACGAGCGGAACGCGTATCCCATGTAGAGGTACATCTGCGCCGTCTCGGGGCTGCCGTAGAACTTCTCCATCTGAGCCTGCGGCATGCTCGCGATCGAGACGACGTTCGCCTCGATCTTCGCCGACGCCGAGGGCTTGAGGCACCACAGCGACGTGTCCCAGTTGCCCGCGTAGTACCGCATACCGGGCAGGAACGAGATCTTGCGCGGAAACAGGTTGCCCAGCACCACGGTTCCCGCGACGACGGCGAACAGCACGATGGGCCACGGGCTCTGCAGGTCGCCCAGACCGATGTCGGCGTGCCCGACGAACAGGGCCAGCACGGCGAACATCATGAAGACGTTCCACTCCAGCGGCACGCCCATCGGGATCGACGACAAGATGCCGAAGTGGAAGCAAAGCATCACGAATGCGGCGATCGCCGTCGGCCATCCGCCGTGGCTGAAGAACAGCACCAGCGGCACCAGCATCTCGATCGCGGTACTGATGTGGGCCAGGATCCGGGACGGCCTGCCTGGCCGCAGGTCGTCGGGGAAGTGCTCGAAGAACGCCCGCTTGATCCACTTCGGGCGGAACACGGGGTTGTTGCTCATCATCGTGGAGATGACGAACGGGAAGTGCTTGTTCAGCTTGGACGTCGCGGCGCCGATCCAGATGACCAGGCAGATCAGCTTCGCGGCGATGATCATGTCGGGGCCGCTGAACAGGAAGCACACCGCCAGCGACGCGTAGACCTCACCGCGGGCGGCCAGGAAGATCACCTTGTCGCGCAGTCCGATTACGGCGAGCAGGCCCAGGATCGTCGCCGTCTGCCACACCGGCAGGACGCCGACCTCGGTGCCCAGCGCGGGAATCGGGCCGGTGCCGTCGGAGAAGATCGCGACGAGCAGCGCCACCAGCAGCGCGCCGTAGACGAGCGCGTCGAACGGCGTGCGGGCGTCACCGCGGGTGAGCGGGATGCGGGTGGGCCACGGTGGCAGCCGGATGGTGCCTGGCCGCAGCCAGTAGAGGATCGATCCCATCGGCGGGGAGAACCGGTTGTTCAGCGGGCCGAACCCGCAGCCGAGCCCCACGACCTCGAACAGCATCGTGTACAGCACGACCTTCTGAAACACGATGGGCTCGTCGTACCACTGCCCGACGTTGGTGAAGCCGTCGACGCCGGTGGTCGTCAGGACGACCAGCCAGGCGAACAGGACGTAGAGCAGGATCTTGACGACGTAGAACAGGTGCAGGGCGACCGGGGTGCCGAAGCCGACCTCGGCCCAGTGCCGGGCCATGGGCACGATCTTCTCGGCGCGGCTGCCCTTGCTCCATTGCTCGAAGTCGATCTCGGGGGTGGTCTGCTTGAGAAAACCCATGCGGGTCAGATTAGAACGTGTTCTCGTTTTGCAGAACCACTTTCCCTCGCGAGCAGACACCAACTCGCACTAAACGGGCGCCTGGCGTGCGAGTTGGCGTCTGCTCGCGGGCTAGGCGTCCTTCGGCGCGGGCGGGCGGAAGAAGATCGCCAACTGGCCGATGCCGCCGGCGAGCCCGAGCACCAGCGCGATCGCCAGTCCACCCCAACCCTGCACGTAGTCCCACAGGCCGGTGTCGCGGAACAGCAGGTAGTCCAGGCTGAGCTTGCCCGCGCCGAGGCCTGCGATCGCCACCGCCGCGACGGCCAGGATGAGGTTGTACTCCCAGCCCTCCTTGACGATGAAGAAGCCGTTCCTGCGGTGCACCGTCCACGCCGCGACGAGCATCAGCGCCACGAAGCCCGCGGCGGGGACCGGCGTCAGCAGACCGACCGCCAGACCGAGGCCCGCGGCGACCTCGGTGGTGGCCGCCACCCGGGCGTGGAACATGCCGGGCCTCATGCCGATGCTGTCGAACCATCCGGCGGTGCCGGGGATCCGTCCGCCTCCGAAGAACTTGTTGTAACCGTGCGCGGCCATCGTGAGACCGAGCACGACGCGCAGCACCAGCAGGGCGAAATCGTAGGCTTCCACGTAACAGAATCTAGGCCATCTGTTACGCGGATGGTCAAGCCCCCGACGGTCCGAGTGCCGCCGCCAGCCGCTCGACGTAGCCGTCCAGACCTGCCTCGCCGCCGATCACGGACTCGCGCGCGTGCACGCTCACCGAGATCGCGTCGCCGATGCCGTGCACGCCGTGGACGAGCCCCATCATCGGCGACAGCGCCGGTACGTCGGAGGTGACGACGACGGGTGCACCGCCGAATTCGAGGTCCGCGGCGCCGCGGTTGACGCTGGTCACCACGGTGTTCCCGGTGACGCTCGACGACCGCGCGGCCGGGTCGAACTTCCCCACCCCCCAGCGCAGCAGCGGTGCGGGCGTGGCCGCGAAGGCCAGATCGCCCGCCCGGTTCGCCGGGTGCTCCGCGCGGCGCCTGCGGGCATCGAGGTCGGCGGCGATGCGGGCGCCGCGAGATTCGAGCGGCACGTCCGGATGCAGGTCGACGGCGACGTTGCCGTAGTGGTTGTCGGCCAGGCGCGGGCCGCGGTGGGCCATCGGGACCTCGGCGCCGAGCGGCACGGGGTCGTCGCCGAAGTCGCGCAGCAGCCGGGCGAGCGCCTCGGACACCGCCGCCAGGGCGGTCACGGTGACCGGACCCGCGCGCCACTGGTCACGCCTGCGGACCACCGTGCGCAACAGCGTCGTGCCCGCCGACCACTCGTTGGTCCGCCGCAGCGGGTACTGCCCGGCGGGCGGCGGCACGACGCCCGCCCGCTCGTCGCGGACCATCTCCCGGTGCGCGAGGGCGGCGCGCACACCGCGCCAGGGCAGCGTGGCGGGTCCGCCCCGGGGTGGACGGGCCTGCGGTATCGGACCCCGGCGCCCGAACAGCGTGGCCGCCAGCACCGCCAACCGGGTGCCGTCGCCGAGCGCATGGACGACGTGGAACGCGGCCACGGTGCCCCGTCCGGTCGAACCGGGAATCCCGTCGACGCCGGGAAACACGTGCAGCCGCCACGGCGCGACGTAGGGGTCGAGCGGCGCCTCGCTCAGCGCGACGGCCGCGGCGAGACACCCGGCCCACTGCTCCTGCTCGTGCACGACGAACCGGTCGTCGACGCCGGAGCCGACCCACGCGGGATACCCTCCGCGACTGCGGTTCTCGACCCGCACCGCGAGATCGTCACACGCCCGCGCGCGTCGGGCGACGGTGGCGAGCGCGTCGGGCAGGTCGCCGGGTACTCCGTCGAACCCGTAGATCAGGACCTGGTCGCTCGGGATCTTCTCCGCCAGCCACAACGTCTGCGCATCGGCGGGCGCGAGTGGTCGGGCGGTCATGGACCAAGGCTAGGCTGCAGCGATGCTTCCAGCGGCAAGTGACGGCGGCGCGGTGCTCGTGACGGGCGCGTCGTCGGGCATCGGCGACGAACTGGCGCGCGACTTCGTCAGGCGCGGGCGCACGGTGATCCTGGTGGCGCGTCGGGCCGAGAAGTTGCAAGCCCTCGCCGACGCGCTCGGCTCGTCGGCGCACGTGCTGCCCGCCGACCTGTCCAGCGCCGAGGACCGCGCGGAACTCCCCCGACGCGTCGCCGACCTCGGCCTGGTGGTCGACGTCCTGGTCAACAACGCGGGTCTCAGCACGTCGGGCCCGGTGGCCGAATCCGATCCCGAAGCCGAGCTGAACCTCGTCGAGGTGGACGTGTGCGCGGTGGTCGACCTGTGCAGCAGGTTCGTCCCGGGCATGGTGGCCAGGGGACGCGGCGCGGTGCTCAACGTGGCCTCGGTCGGTGCGTTCGGCCCGCTGCCCGGGCAGGCGGCCTACGGTGCCGCCAAGGCCTTCGTGCTGTCCTACACCCAGGCGCTCGGCCAGGAGCTGCACGGCACCGGCGTCACGTCGGCCACGCTGTGCCCGGGACCGGTGAAGACCGGTTTCGGTGCGGCGGCAGGCATTTCGGACGCCGACGCCGAGGCGTCGCTGCCGAAGGTCATGTGGGTCGACGCGGCCGAGGTCGCCAGGACCGCGATCGACGGTCTCGACGCCGGCCGGACCGTCATCGTGCCCGGCGTCTTCAACCGCATCGGCGCGGCGGCGTACAAGGCGCTGCCCCGCAGGCTGCTGCTGCCGATCCTGGCGCGCAGCCATCCGTCGCTGAAGAAGCGCTAGCTCCCGACGAACTCGACGATCAGCCGGGCGACCACGTCGGGCTGTTCGAGCTGCAGGAAGTGCCCGGCGTCGTCGACCAGTGCGGTCCGGCTGCCCTCGGGCAGTGCACGCGTCACCCAGCGGATGTAGTCCGCCGACGCGCAGCCGTCGTCGGTCCCGTGCAGGTACAGCGTCGGCAGCGCAGGCTGCGACAGCCAATGCCCGTGCAACTCCGCATAACTCGCGGGCGGCTTGCTCGCGCGGACCGTCTGCCGGTAGTAGGCCAGGGCAGCGCGCCAGTTGTCCGGCGACCCGATGGCGGCCTTGACCAGCGCGACGTCCTCGGTGGCGTCGTAACCCGGCGACCATTGCCGCCACAGCCGCGGGATCAGCCAGGACGCGGAACGGTCTGGCAGATAAGGCAATTGGTGATAGGCGATGTACCAGCTGCGCATCAGCTGGCGCGGAATCCCCGCGAGCAGCCTGCCGACGTCGGGCACCTTGCCCCGAAACGACGCCGAGGGTGGCACCGACATGATGACGGCCTTGGTGAACGGGCTGTCGGGCATGGCGGCGAGCCCGGTGGCGGCGATCGCACCCCAGTCGTGTCCGATGACGACGTCGCGATCGGTGCCGCCTGCCGCGTCGCGCACGCGCAGCGCGTCGTCCATCAGAGCGCCGACGTGATAGCTGCCGTCCGACGCCAGCGACGTCGGCGCGTAGCCGCGCAGGAACGGGGCGACGACGCGGTAGCCGGCCGCCACCAGCGCCGGGGCCACCTTGCGCCACCCGTGCGCGGTATCGGGAAAACCGTGCAGGCACAGGGCGATCGGGCCATCTTCAGGCCCCCACACCAGCGCCTTCACGTCGACGGCGGGCGTCGATACGTCGAGGATGCGCGGATCGGTCACGCCCGTCACACCGGATCGAAGCCCGAGATGAGCCACTGGTCGCCCACCTTGTCCATCGTCACCCGCACGCTCGATGCGGTGTTCGTCGGAGCCTCGGTACCCACGACGACGCTCTGGTTGACGAACACCAGCACCACGGCCCGGTCCGGATCGGCCGAGACCGCCGCGGCCTGCGGAACGCTCGCGGTCGCCGCGATCTGCTTCTCCTTGGCGCCGGGGATCACGACGTCGTTGATCAGCGCGGTGTAGGTGTCGAGGAACGGGCCGGTGATCAGGTTGCGGGCGTCACCGAGCTGCTGCTCCACCTGATCCGGGGTGTAGGAGAGCAGCTTGATGGTGCTGTCGGTGGCGGCCGCGACCGTCTCGGTGCGCACGGCGTCGTCGGTGCGCACCGAGTCGTCGACGAATTTCAGGTACGCCGCGGCGAGGGCGAGCAGCAGCACCAGCCCCGGCAGGATTCCGTAGGCGAGCACGCGGGTCCAGTCGGTCCCGGGTGTCCCCTGGGTGGTGGCCGTCTCCGTCTCGGGTGCGGGTGTGGTGTCTTCCGCCTCGGGCGCGGTGTCGGGCTCGATCGCCGTGCTCTCGGGCTCCACGGCGGCGGTCTCGGTCTCGTCTCTGTCCGTCACGCCACGAACTCCACGTTGGACACCTTCGCATCGGCTCCGACCTGCTGCACCGAGATGAGCATGCGCCAGGACCGCGGTGTCTGCGGGGGCTGCCCCTCGACCGCGGTGTCGACGGTGACCGCGAGCAGCACCTTGGCCCCGTCGGCGGTCTGGTCCTTGATGCCGGCCTCGGTCACCGAGCCGACGGACTTCGACTTCACCTGCTTGACCACCTCGGCGAACGGTTGGGAGCGCCGCTCGAACTCGTCGTAGAACGCCCCGGTGGCCGAGTCGAGGATCCGCTGCACGTCCTGGTCGACCCGGGTGTAGTCGATGGTGGTCAGGTTGATGGCACCCTGCTTGCCCACCTGCAGGAAGACCTCCCGCTGGTCGGCGAGTTCGCTCGACTGATGAGCGCGGAAGGCGAGCCACCCGGTGAGCCCGCTCAGCGCCAGCACGAGCACCAGCCCGGCGATCAGGGCCAGCCGTACGTGCGACGTCGGCGCTGCGGCCACCGGCTCGGCGGTCTCAGCCTCGGTGGCCTCCGCGGTCTCGGCCTCCGCGCTCTCGGTCGGCTCACCGACCGGGGTCGACTCGTCGGGGCCGGTCACCTCGGCCGTCGGGGCAGCATCGTCGTCTGCCATATGTGCTCCTCCGTGGCGCTACGAACCGGGGCGGCCCGCGTGTACGCGTGTGGGTCCGGTCCAAAGTACGTGCCCGTGGGAGCGTCACGTGCGGCGACTCGCGGGGATCAGACTCCGTCGGCGGCCGCCTCCAGGTCGGCGATCACGATCTTGCGCATGCCCATCATGGCCTTGACGGCTGCATCGGACCGCGCGGTGTCGGGGTCCTCGGTCAGTTCGTAGAGCCGCTTGGGCACGATCTGCCAGCTCAGCCCGAACCTGTCCTTGAGCCAGCCGCACTGCGATTCCTCGCCGCCGTCGACCAGTGCCGACCAGTAGTAGTCGACCTCGTCCTGGTCGGCACAGAGCACTTCGAAGGACACGGCCTCGGTGAAGGGGAACTGCGGGCCGCCGTTGATGCCGAGGAAGCGCTGACCGTCGAGGACGAACGTCCCGTAGACGACGTCGCCCGCGTCGTTCGGCCAGGCCTCGGTGGCGCGGACGAATCCCTCGATCGACGAGTTGGGGAACACCGAGGTGTAGAACGCGGCGGCGGCCTCGAGGTCGCCGTCGAACCAGAGTGAAGGGGTGATGTTGGGCATGTCGTATCGACCGGCGCGGGCTACGAAACTCATCGCGGACTTTCCGGGTCGGCTCCGATCGGGGCAGCCGCATTAGTAACGTGAGGTCGCCTGCGATCAGCGCTGGCGACGACAGAAGACGGAGTACATGGCCGTGACCAACGTGGGCGCAGTGCAGACCGTGACGTTTCGCGGCGTCGACGACCTGACCCTGGTCGCCGACGAGTGGAACCGCGACGCCCCGTCGGCGGCCGATCGGCCGACCATCGTGATGCTGCATGGCGGTGGCCAGAACCGGTACTCCTGGAAGAACACCGGGCAGATACTGGCCGATGCGGGCTTCCACGTCATCGCCCTGGACAGCCGCGGGCACGGCGACAGCGACCGTTCGCCGACGGCCACGTACACCGTCGAGGCGCTGTGCAGCGACACGCTCGCGGTGCTCTATCAGATCGGCAGGCCGGTCGTCCTGATCGGCGCCAGCATGGGCGGGCTGACCGGGATCGCCGCCGCCCACGAGGCCGGGCCCGAGTTGGTCACCAAGCTGGTGCTCGTCGACGTGGTGCCGCGCTTCGAGAAGGACGGTAGCGCCCGCATCCGCGACTTCATGTTCAGCCACATCCATGGCTTCGACTCGCTGGACGACGCCGCCGACGCCGTGGCCGCCTACCTGCCGCACCGCGACAAGCCGCGCAACGTCGAGGGGTTGAAGAAGAACCTGCGCCTGCGCGACGGACGGTGGTACTGGCACTGGGACCCGGCGTTCCTGACCAAGCCCGAGGACGATCCGTTCGTGCGGGTCGAGAAACTCGAGCAGGCGGCGATCAACCTCGAGATCCCGCTGCTGCTGATCCGCGGCAAGCTGTCCGACGTCGTCAGCACCGAGGGCGTCGAGGACTTCCTGGCCAAGGTGCCTGCGGCCGAGTTCGTCGAGCTGTCCGACGCCGGGCACACCGCGGCGGGCGACGACAACGACGCCTTCACCGACGTCGTGGTTCGGTTCGTCAACCCGTGAGCGCCGGGTTCAACTTCCTCGAGCAGCCCGAACTCCCCGCGCCGCAGGTCAGCGAGGCTCAGGCCGAACAGCTGCTCCGCGAGCACTACGGCGTGGAGGCGCGCGCGGAATCGCTTGGCAGTCAACAGGACAAGAACTTCCTGGTGCGCGGCGCCGACGGTGTCACGCTCGGGGTGCTGAAGGTGTCCAATCCGGCCTTCACCGCGACCGAACTCGACGCCCAGGACCAGGCCGCCGACCTCATCGCCAACGCCGAGCCGGCGCTGCGCGTCGCGGTCCCCCGGCCCAACCTGGCGGGTGCGCGGTCGACGACGGTCCACGACCTGCTCGACGGCCCGGCGCACGTGCGTCTGCTGCCGTTCGTCGACGGCGGGACGTACGTCGACACCGGGTATCTTTCCCCCGAGATCGTCTCGGCGATGGGCACACTCGCGGGTCGGGTGAGCCGGGCGCTGCGCGACTTCACCCACCCCGGGCTCGACCGGGCGCTGCAGTGGGATCTGCGCTTCGGCGCCGACGTCGTGCACGCGCTGGCCGGTCACGTCGCCGATCCGGACGTGCGGGCACGCCTGACCGTTGCGGCGACGCTGGCCGGTGAACGGGTCGCGGCGCTGGCCGACCACCTGCCGCGCCAAGCCGTGCACCTCGACCTCACCGACGCCAACGTGATTGCGTCCGCGGGGACGGGATTGCCGGACGGCATCATCGACTTCGGCGACCTCTCCGACACGTGGGCGGTGTCCGAACTCGCCGTCGGGCTGTCCTCGGTGCTCGGGCACCCGGGCGCGTCACCGACCTCGATCCTGCCCGGCATCAGGGCCTTTCACGCGATCCGCCCGCTGTCCCTGGCCGAGGCGGACGCGGTGTGGCCGCTGGTCGTCTTGCGCGCAGCGGTGTTGATCGCCAGTGGCGCGCAGCAGGCCACGCTCGATCCCGACAACGCCTACCTCACCGAGCAGTCCGACGCCGAGGCCCGGATGTTCGAGCTGGCGACCTCGCTGCCAATGGACGTGATGCCCGGCGTGATCCGGCACGCGCTCGGTCTGGACGATCCACCCGCGGCGCTGACCGGTCTCCCCCTGGTCGCCGACGTGTCCGCCGACGCCATCGCCGTACTCGACCTCTCCTCCACCTCCGCGCTGTTCGACGACGCGTTCGAGCCGGGCGGCTGGCTGCCGCCTGGCGTCGAGAACCGCTTCGCCGACGAGGCCGTGCGCGACGGTGCCGCGCTCGTCGCCACCGGGTTCGGCCACCCACGCCTGACCCGCGCGCCTGCCTTGAGCCAGAGCAGTCCCGCCGTCGTCCCCACCGGCATCGCGCTGTGGCCCGGTCGCGAAGTCATCATCACCGCACCGTGGTCGGGCGAGGTGGAGCGCGTCGACAACGGGTTCGTACTGCACTCGACGGAACACGAGGTCTCCGTCGCAGGCGTCGAGGTGACGGTGACCGGTTCCGTCGACGCCGGGGCACCGCTGGCGACCGCGGCACCGGGACAGTGGTTCGCCGTCGCCGCCAAGCCCGTCGGCGCGCCGCCGGCGCCCGCCTTCACCACTGCCGAACTCGCGCCGGGCTGGCTGGCGCTCGCCCGCGATCCCGCGCCGCTACTCGGCCTGCCGACCGCGTCCGACTCGGCGGACCGAGACCTGTTGGCGCGCAGGGACGACAGCTTCGCCAAGGTGCAGGAGCACTACTACGCCGATCCCCCGCAGATCGAGCGTGGCTGGCGGCACCACCTGATGTCGACGTCCGGCCGGGTGTACCTCGACATGGTCAACAACGTGGCGGTGCTGGGGCACGCCCATCCGCGGGTGGCCGACGCGGCGTCGCGGCAGCTGCGGCGCCTGAACACGAACTCGCGCTTCAACTACGAGGCGGTGGTGGAGTACAGCGAGCGGCTGGCGGCCACCCTGCCCGAGCCGCTGGACACGGTGTTCTTGGTCAACTCCGGTTCGGAGGCAAGCGATCTCGCGATCCGGCTGGCCACCGCGGCGACGGGCAGGCGCGACGTGGTGGCGGTGCGCGAGGCCTATCACGGCTGGACCTACGGCACCGACGCGGTGTCGACGTCGACGGCCGACAACCCCAACGCGCTGTCCACCCGGCCGGACTGGGTGCACACCGTCGAGTCGCCGAACAGTTTCCGCGGCAAGTACCGCGGTGCGGACGTTCCCCGGTACGCCGCCGATGCCGTGCGCTGCATCACCGACCTGGCCGCCGAGGGCAGGCCCGCGGCCGGGTTCATCTGCGAGACGGTGTACGGCAACGCCGGTGGCATGACGCTTCCCGACGGCTACCTCGCCGACGTCTACGCGGCGGTCCGGGCCGCCGGCGGGTACGCGATCGCCGACGAGGTCCAGGTCGGTTACGGCCGTCTTGGCGAATGGTTCTGGGGCTTTCACCAGCAGCAGGTGGTGCCCGACATCGTTTCGGTGGCGAAGTCGACGGGCAACGGCTACCCGCTGGGCGCGGTCATCACCAGCCGCGCGGTGGCCGACGCGTTCGCCTCGCAGGGCTACTTCTTCTCGTCGACCGGCGGCAGCCCGCTGTCGTGCGTCATCGGGCTGACCGTGCTCGACGTGCTGGCCGACGAGGACTTGCAGGGCAACGCGAAGCGCGTCGGGACTCACCTGAAGGAGCGCCTGCTCGGGTTGCGCGACAGGCACCCGATCATCGGGACCGTGCACGGCATGGGCCTGTACCTGGGCGTGGAGATGGTCCGCGATCCCGAGACGCTCGAGCCCGCCCCCGAGGAGACGACGGCGATCTGCAACCGGATGCTCGACCTCGGCGTCGTGATTCAGCCGACCGGCGACCACCAGAACATCCTGAAGACCAAGCCCCCGTTGTGCATCGACCTCGCCGGCGCGGACTTCTACGTCGACACCCTCGACCGCGTGCTCACCGAGGGCTGGTAGCGCGGGCTCGTACCTCAGGCTGGTAGTGCGGGCTCCCCTTCTTCGGCGAGCGTGCGTGTCTGCGGGCGACACGCCGGTCTCAGACGCGAGTTCACGCACGCTCGTGTCCGAATTCCAGCGCAGCATGGCCCGATCGACGGCAGTGTCACGGCGACGGGTGCCCTACCGTCGGTGGCGATGTCCGCACTACTGCTCAGCGCCCACGTCATCCTCGCGATCCTCGCCATCGGCCCGATCACCGTGGCGGCCAGCGTCTTTCCCCGCTACGCCGACGCCCCCGCCGTCGCCTCGGTGCTGCACCGGATCTGCGTGACGTACGCGGCCGTCGGGATCGCGGTGCCGCTGTTCGGGATCGCGACCGCGGCGTCGATGGGTGTTCTCACCGACGCGTGGGTGCTGGTGTCGATCGCCCTGACGGTCGCGGCGGCGGTCGTATTGGTGGCGAGCATCCTCCCGGCGCAACGCAATGCCCTCGCCGGTGCGGGCTTCGGCCGGCTGGCGATGACGACCGGCATCTTCAACCTCCTGTGGGTGACGGTCACGGTGCTGATGATCGTGCGGCCGGGTAGCTCGACCGGCGTCTGACGTCCACCGCGAGCGTGCGCGAACTCGGGTTTTGACCCGGCGTGTCGCCCGCAAACACGCACGCTCGCCGGAGGAGGCAACCCAGCAATCCAGCGAACAAGACCTCGGCCACCGGGCGAAGACCCGGCATTGAATACTTGACCCCGTGTCGGGAGCCATGATCGCCGTCTACGTCCTCGCCGCGCTGGCGGTGGCCGAGGGCGTCGCGCTCGTCGTGCTGGCCCTGCGACTGCGGGCCCGCGACGAGGAGATCGATGCGCTGACCCGTCGGCTGAACACCCGCGCGAACCTCCTGTCCGGCGGGCGCGAAGCGGTCAAGCAGGTCTGGCAGACGGCCAACATCATCCGCAAGGAGGGCCTCGGCGCCGCGGTGCGTACCTCCATCGAAGACCTCGCCGACTGGGCCGAGGTGGAACGACCGGACCTCGCGCGGCTCGCACCGAACGGCCGCATCGCAATCCTGTTCTCCGACATCGAGGAATCGACGGCGCTGAACGAGCGGATCGGCGACCGGGCGTGGGTCCGGCTCATCGGCCGCCACGACAAGATGGTCAGCCGCCACGTCAAGCGCCACTCCGGTCACGTCGTCAAGAGCCAGGGCGACGGCTTCATGATCGCGTTCGCCGATTCGGAGGACGCAGTGCGATGCAGCATCGGCATGCAACACGCGCTCAGCAAGCGGCCGAACGGAATTCGGGTCCGCATCGGCATCCACGTCGGCAAGTCGGTGCGCCGCGGCGACGACCTGTTCGGCCGCAACGTCGCGATGGCGGCCCGGGTGGCCGCGGCAGCCGACGGCGGCGAGATCCTGGTGAGCGAACCCGTCCGGGACGCCGTGAGCGGCCACGACGACATCGAGTTCGACGACGGCCGCGACGCGGAACTCAAGGGCTTCAGCGGCACCCACCGGCTCTACGCCGTCGTCGAGTCCTAGGTGTACTGCCCAGGGACGTTGGTCAACCTGGTGATGGGCGAGGTCTTGCCTATTGCTGAGTGTTGCCGGTGGTGATTGTAGGTGTGCAGCCAGGCCGGCAGGGCCGAGCGGCGGGTGAGTTCGTTGGG
>NZ_JAKCFC010000007.1 GCF_021916785.1 Mycolicibacterium lacusdiani | reverse complement strand
CCCACCGCTTTCGCGTCATCTACAACACCATCCGACCACACCAAGCCATCCAGGACCGCACCCCACAACAGGCCTACCTGAACCCCATTAACCTGGAAATCCTGCCAACTCCTTGACTCAAGACAACCCCGGTACGACACGAGTCCGCACCAAAAAGCTGCCTTGACCAGGCTGTGGAAGAAGTCAGCACTGGGGATGACTGCATACGACAACGCCCACTTTGTCGGACCCAGCGTGTAGTGCCCGGCCGATCCAGCCAAGCGCCACACCGTCGCGACTCGTCGCCTGCCAACCCTTCGCCACCAGCGCAACGGCAACGACCCAAACCCCCGGTACGCTCGAGAAAATGCAGGAAACCCCGGCCTCGGAGGTCGAATCCGTCGCGAAGGCCCGCCCGCGTAGGCACTGGCGTCGCCTCGTCGTCGTCTCGGTCATCATGCTGCTGCTGTTCGGGCTCCCGTGGTGGACGCTCGTCGCGGCCGGAACCCATTGGCCCACGGCAGTAGTCGCGCTGGGCACCGTCATCATCGTGGGCGCGATGGTGGCCCTGCCCACGATGATGGTCGTTGGGCACGGCCGTCGGCACCGCGACTGGGCCGCCGTCACGGGTGACGTCCTGCTCGGTGCGGTATGGGTGTTCTTCGTCTGGTCGCTGCTGGGTCAGGTGCTGCGCCTCGCACTGTTCGCGTTCGGCGTCGACGATCCGGCGAGGTCGCGCATCGTCGCGCTGTCGGTGCTCGTCGTCGCCGCCACGCTGCTCGTCTGGGGCTACGCCGAGGCGATGCGCGTGCCGCGGGTCAAGCACGTCGACGTCGACATCGATCGGCTCGGCCGGGGGCTCGACGGCCTAAGAGTCGTGATGATCACCGACACCCACTACGGGCCGATCGACCGATCCCGTTGGTCCGCAAGGACGATCGACCGCGTCAACGAACTCGACGCCGACGTCCTCTGCCACGTCGGCGACATCGCGGATGGCGGCGCGGAGGTCCGCGAGCCGCAGTCCAGGCCGCTGGAGCATGCGCGCGCACGACTGGCCCGCGTCTACGTCACCGGCAACCACGAGTACATCGGCGAAGCCCAGGGCTGGGTCGACTACATGGCCGACATCGGTTGGGACACACTGCACAACCGGCACATCGTGGTCGAACGCGACGGCGACCGCCTCGTGATCGCCGGTGTCGACGACGCCACCGCCAGGGGATCGGGTCAGCCCGGCCACGGTGCGAATCACGAAGCAGCGCTTGCCAATACCGACCCCAACCTGCCGGTGCTGCTGCTCGCGCACCAGCCCAAGCAGATCGGCCAGGCCGTGGCGGCAGGGGTGGACCTGCAGATTTCTGGCCACACCCACGGCGGACAGATCTGGCCGTTCAACTTCCTGGTCCGGCTCGATCAACCCGTCGTGCACGGCCTCAGCCGCCACGGCGAACGGACGCAGCTCTACACCAGCCGCGGCACGGGCTTCTGGGGTCCGCCGTTCCGCGTCTTCGCTCCCAGTGAGATCACGGTGCTCACCCTGCGCAGTACTTGAGCCGAGTCCAGGTGTGGCGGTCGAGCAGCGGGGTACTCGCCCGCCATGACCACCGCTGGACGACCAACCAACCCCGATCCCGAGGACGCGAAGATCCCGGGCCTCGAGCCGGGTGGCGGCGTGGCCCCCGGTGACACTCCGCCGATCGCGGCCACGACGTCGCAATCGGCGAACAAGGACCCGATTCCGAAGGGCAATCGCTTCACCGCGAGCGGCGTCACCGGCATCGCCATCGCCGTCGTCGGGGGCATCGTCTTCCTGGTCATCGCCGTGTTCCTGGTGATGTACCTCGTCGGCAAGTACTGACGGCGATCGCTAGGGCGATTCAGCGCTGTGGATCGCCTCCTGGATGGACCGCTGTACCGAGTGGTCTGAGATGAACAACATCTCGTCGCCGGCCTCGAGCACGTGTTCGGGCTGCGGCAGGATCACCTCGCCCGCGCGGACCACGGTCACCAGGGCCGTGTTGCCCGGTAGTTCGAGGTCGCCCACTCGCTGACCGACCAGCGGATTGGTCGCGGGAAGCGTCATCTTCGCCAGATCCGCCCGGCCCTCGCGCAGGCCCATCAGCCGGATCAGGTGGCCCACGTCGATCGCGCCCTCGATGCCCGCGACCAGAGCGCCCGGCGTGGACACCGCCACGTCGATGCCCCACGCCTGGCTGAACAGCCACTCGTTGCGGACCTCGTTGATCCGCGCCACCACCCGCGGCACCCCGAACTCCGTCTTCGCGAGTAACCCCACCACCAGGTTGGCCTTGTCATCACCGGTCGCCGCGATCAGCACGTCGCACGTCTGTGCGCCTGCCTCCTGCAGGGCCGTGAGTTCGCAGGCGTCGGCGTTGAGCCAGTCCGCACCGGGCACGGTGGAGGGTTCGAACCGCCGTCGCTCACGCTCGATCAGCAGCACCTTGTGGCCGTACTCGAGCAGTTCGCGCGCGACGGAGCGGCCGACGTTGCCCGCGCCGGCGATACCGATTCGCATCTTGCGCTCCGCCACACGCCCATCCTCCCGCATCGCGACCCGGTACGAGTCGGCACTGGCGCGGACGACGACCACGCTCGACGGCCGTCGTGCTGATTTACTGACACCCTCGAACGCGACCACGTCTAGCCGGGATGCCACTTGACCTTGCAGCAGCTGTACCTGGCGCTGTTGATCGGCGGCTTGGTGCTGCTGGCCAGCATCGTCGGAACGCGCGTTGCGACCCGCGTCGGCTTTCCCAGCCTGCTGTTCTTCCTGCTCGTCGGCGTCGCGGTCGGCGAGGACGGCCTCGGGCTGGACTTCGACGACGTCGAACTCGCCCGCAACGTCTGCACGGCTGGTCTTGCGGTGATCCTCGTCGAAGGCGGTCTGACCACCCGCTTCTCCGACATTCGCAAGGTGCTGGCGCCCGCAGGCGCGCTGGCCACCGTAGGCATCCTGACCAGCACGGTCATCACCGCCGTCGGGGCGCACTTCCTGCTGGCCATGGACTGGCAGTTGGCGCTCCTCGTCGGCGCGATCGTCTCGTCGACCGATGCCGCCGCCGTGTTCTCCGTGCTGCGCGTGCTGCCGCTGCCGCGCAGGGTGGCCGGTCTGCTCGAGGCGGAGTCCGGCTTCAACGACGCGCCCGCCGTGATCCTCGTGCTGATGTTCAGCGTCGTGCCGTTCGTGTTCGATCCCGAGGGCCTGATCTCCCACGTGATCTACGAGCTGGTCGCGGGCGCGGCGATCGGCCTGGCGTTCGGCTTCCTGGGCGCCGCCACGCTGCGCCGGATAGCGCTGCCCGCATCGGGCCTGTACCCGATCGCGACGTTCGGCCTCGGGCTGGTCGCCTTCGCCGCCGCGGGGACCGTGCACGCCAGCGGGTTCCTCGCCGCCTACCTGGCCGCCGTCGTACTCGCGAACTCCGGGCTGCCACACCGATCGGCCACCCGATCATTCGCCGAGGGGTTCGGCTGGCTGGCACAGATCGGGCTGTTCGTACTCCTTGGGCTGCTCGTCGACCCGAGTGAACTGGCGCCCGACGTCGTCCCGGCAATCGTCATCGGCCTCGTCCTGCTGCTGGTCGCGCGGCCGCTGTCGGTCGTCGTCTCGCTGGTCGGCTTCCGACTGCCGTGGCGCGAGCAGGCCTTCCTGTCGTGGGCCGGGCTGCGCGGCGCGGTGCCCATCGTGCTCGCCACGTTCCCGATCGTCGCCGGCGTCCCCGACAGCGCCCGGCTGCTCAACATCGTGTTCATCCTGGTAGTGGTCTTCACCCTCGTGCAGGGCCCGAGCCTGCGACCCCTCGCCCGCGCGTTGGGCCTCATCACCCCCGAATCGACCCGGGAGATCCAGGTCGAGGCGGCGCCCCTGGACGTGCTCGACGCAGAACTTCTCACCATGACCGTGCAGCCGGAGTCGCGTCTACACAGCGTGACGATCCTCGAACTACGATTGCCCGACCCAGCCGTCATCACCCTGATCATCCGCGACGGCCACACGTTCGTGCCGCTGCCCGACACCCGCATCGAGGTGGGCGACGAACTGCTGATCGTCACCACCAGCTCGACGCGTCCCGCCGCCGAATCGCGGCTGCGCGCGGTCAGCCGCCGCGGCAAACTGGCGTACTGGTTCGACGAGTACGGCGAATCGGACTGACCGGCTAGGCCGCGCCGTCTCCCGAATCTGAGCCCGAGTCGGAATCCGAGCCGGAAGAGTCTGAAGCGGCGGTGTCCGAAGCCGGAGCCGGATCAGCGCTGGCGGAATCCTCTGTCGCGGCTTCCTGGGCGGTGGTGTCCGCAGCCGGCTCGTCCGGCGTCTCCGAGTCCGCAGTCTCAGTGTCCGCTTTCTCCGAATCCGCAGCCTTCGAGTCCCGCGTCGTCTCCGACCCCCAGGTTGACGTCTCGTGCCGGGACTTCCGCGGTGCCTCCGGCTCGGACTCGTCGCTCGACGCGTCCTCAGCCGAAGCCTCCCGAGGCGCCTGAATCGGTGCGACGGCCGTGGACTCGACCGCCCGTCGGGCGGCGGATGCGGGGGCCGCGGGTGCGGGCGCGGCGGGTGCCGGGACGAATCGCGTGATGGTGGCGACGACGCGGGTGACGACGTCGGCGACGACGCGCACGATCGCCGATACGGCCGCGGTCAAGGCTTCTCGCACCAACGTGGACACCGACGGAACCGGCTCGGCAACCGCGCCGGCAACCTGGTCGCCGAGCACCGCACGGGTCACCATCGCGATCGCCGCGGGGGACCCGCCCACCGCCTGCCGGATGACGTCGACCGCAAGCTTGGCCGTCCAGTCGGAGCGGAAGATGCCGAACGTGTCCTCGGGATCGGTACTGCCCGTGAGCTTGTCGCGCATCGTGTAGACGAAGACCGGTCCGGTGAAGTCGACCGTCCGCCACGTCGAGATCAGATCGGCGATGAACGCGGCCTGAGTCGCCTCGTCCTGCAGGGCGGTGGGCACGCCGTACTCACTGGCCCAGATCTTCTTGCCCGAATCGCCGTAGTCGATCATCAACTGGCGGATGCGCAGGCCCTGGTTCAAGGGGGCGTCGACCCACGGTCCACCCTCGGAGAACTTCAGACCGTGCTGATACGGGTGGTAGGACAGCGCGTCGAAGTAGGGCTTCGCGCCTGCGGCGTACATCCGCTGCACGAACGTGACCGGGTCGATCGAGTAAGCCGTGTCCACGGCTGCCGCGAGGACGCCGCCCACCACGATGGCGTTGCGATCGGCGCCCTTGATCGCGGGGTACGCGGCCCGCAGGAGCGCCGTGTAGCCGACCGGGTCCGGATACGGCTTGTAGAACGACAGCATGTTGGGCTCGTTCCAGATCTCGTAGGCGGAGATCTTGCCGCGATACCGCGTCGCGACGGCCTTCGCGTACTGCGCGAACGCCGTCGCCGAGGCTGGCCTGCCACTCAGTTCCGGGGTGCCGGGCGCGGCCGCCCAGGCCGGCGGCTGACCGAGGATGCCGAGTACGCCGATCCCGCGAGCCGCCGCGGCGTTGATGACGCGGTCGGCCTTGGACCAGTCGTAGCCGCCGAAGCGCGTCGGCTGCACGGCCACCCATGGGACGTCGATCCGCAGGCTGGTCACACCGATCGAGACCATCAGATCCAGTTGCCGGTGGAGATCCGCATCGGACAGGAAGCCCAGCATGGGGTCGGCCAGCCCGACGGTGACGTTGGTCGGCACGATGGCCGCGGTGTGCACCACCGCAGCCGACGCGAGCCGTGGCGGGGCGGCGGGACGGTCCGAGGCCTGCAAACTGGCCCCGGCGCACGCGACTGCAAGACACGCCACGATCGTCAGCGTCTTGAGCAGCCATGACCGCCACGGCGGTGTCGACACGTTCACCAATACCCTCCCGGCAAGCTAAGACCTAAAAATTAACGCCTGAGAAAGATCAATGGAAATGAACGGGGAAATCAGGCACGTGTCAGCGCGTCGCCGCTGGGTATCACACGTCAATGGCAACGACGACGACCGCGGAGCAAATCTCGCCTGCGGAGGTCGCCACCGGTGACGAGATCGCCGACGAACTCGGCGCGCGCTGGATGGTGGTCACCAGCATCCGCTTCGTATCCAACGCCGACGGTGGCGTGTACTGCTTCTTCGGCACGGGTCCCGACGACAGGGCGACGTTCGACGCGCACGAAACAGTCACCCGGCGGACCAGAGCAAACGGCTAGCCCTCTAAAGATCAGCCGAAGTGGGTATAGGCCCTGCCATGCTGGGTCTTCCCGAGGGAGTTCGTGCGTGTCTGTTCGATCTGGACGGCGTGCTCACCGACACCGCCAGCGTGCATCGTCGCGCGTGGAAGACGATGTTCGACGAATTCCTCAGGGCGCGGGCCGCCGACGGCGGCGACCCGTTCCAGGCGTTCGACGTCGGCGCGGACTACGGGACCTACGTCGACGGCAAGAAGCGCGAGGACGGCGTCCGCTCGTTCCTGGCCAGCCGCGGCATCACGCTGCCGGACGGCACGCCTGACGATCCGCCCGACGCCGAGACCGTCTTCGGGCTCGGGAACCGCAAGAACGCCCTCTTCCAGGAAGTCCTGCACGGCGATGGCGTCGAGGTCTTCGAGGGATCGCGCACCTACGTGAAGGCGGCGCACGCGGCCGGCCTGGCGATCGCCGTCGTATCGTCGAGCGCCAACACCGCCGAGGTGCTGCGGATCACCGACCTGGCGCAGTACGTCGGACAGCGCGTCGACGCGATCACGATGCGGGCCGAGGGCATCCCCGGAAAACCGGCGCCCGACTCGTTCCTGCGGGGCGCGGAGCTGCTCGGCGTGCCTGCGGGCGAAGCCGCCGTCTTCGAGGACGCGATCGCCGGGGTTCAGGCCGGCCGGGCCGGACACTTCGGGATCGTGATCGGCGTCGACCGCGTGGGTCAGGCGGAGGCGTTGCGCGACAACGGTGCCGACGTCGTCGTCACAGACCTCGCCGACCTGATGGACGCCACCGCGTGACCCGCCACGACGCATACCCCGTCGAACCCTGGCACGTCCGCGAGACCGCGCTGGACCTCGACCACATCGACGAATCGGAGTCGATCTTCGCGCTGTCCAACGGTCACGTCGGACTGCGCGGCAACCTCGACGAGGGTGAGCCGCACGGACTTCCTGGCACCTACCTGAACTCGTTCTACGAGACCCGTCCGCTGCCGTACGCCGAGGCGGGCTTCGGCTACCCCGAGGACGGTCAGTCGCTGATCGACGTCACCAACGGCAAGATCCTGCGGCTGATCGTCGACGACGAGCCGTTCGACGTGCGGTACGGACAGCTGAGCGAGCACGAACGGGTGCTCGACCTCCGCGCGGGCACGCTGACCCGCAAGGCCTGCTGGCGCTCGCCCGCCGGCAAGGAAATACTGATCACGTCGACGCGTCTGGTGTCGCTCACCCTGCGCAGCATCGCCGCCATCGAGTACACCGTCGAAGCGGTCGATGAATTCACCCGCGTCACAGTGCAATCCGAGCTGGTCGCCAACGAGGACCAGCCGGAGGCGTCCGACGACCCCCGCGTGTCCGCCGTACTGCGCAAGCCGCTCGAGTCGGTCGGGTTCGAGATCGCCGAGCGCGGTGCGGTTCTCCTGCACCGCACCAAGTCCAGCGGACTCACCATGGCTGCCGCGATGGACCACCTCGTCGAGGTGCCGGGCCGGGTGGAGGTCGACACCGATGCGGGGGAGGACTGGGCGCGGACCACCGTCATCTGCGGCCTGCGTCCCGGACAGAAGCTGCGGATCGTCAAGTTCCTGGCATACGGGTGGTCGAGCCTGCGGTCGCGGCCCGCACTTCGCGACCAGGTGGCAGGCGGCATCGCTGGTGCCCGGTACACGGGCTGGCAGGGACTGCTCGACGCGCAACGCAAGTACCTCGACGAGTTCTGGGACGGCGCCGACGTCGAGTTGGAGGGCGACCCCGAATCGCAGCAGGCCCTGCGCTTCGGCATCTTTCACGTGTTGCAGGCCAGTGCCCGCGCCGAGCGCCGCGCCATCCCCGGCAAGGGATTGACCGGCACCGGTTACGACGGGCACGCCTTCTGGGACACCGAGGGATACGTGCTCCCGCTGCTCACCTACACCGCGCCGGAGGCCGCGGCGGATGCGCTGAGGTGGCGGGCCTCCACGCTCGACCTCGCCCGCGAGCGCGCCGCCGAGCTGGACCTCGACGGCGCGAGCTTCCCGTGGCGGACCATTCGCGGGCAGGAGTGCTCGGCGTACTGGCCGGCAGGCACCGCGGGCTGGCACGTCAACGCCGACATCGCGATGGCGTTCGACCGCTACCGCCTGGTGACCGGTGACGAATCGCTCGAAGCCGAGTGCGGTCTCGACGTGCTGATCGACACCGCCCGGCTGTGGATGTCGCTGGGCCACCGCGACCGTCACGGGATCTGGCACCTGGCCGGGGTCACGGGGCCCGACGAGTACACCGCAGTCGTCCGCGACAACGTCTTCACCAATCTCATGGCAGCGCACAACCTGCGCATCGCCGCCGAGGCGTGCCTGCGCCATCCCGTGCAGGCGAGTGACCGCGGCGTGACCACCGAGGAGACCGTCGCGTGGCGGGATGCCGCTGCGGCCGTCCACATCCCGTTCGACGAAGACCTGGGCGTGCACGAGCAGTGCGAGGGCTTCACGACGCTGCGGGAGTGGAAGTTCGAAGAGAACACCGAGTATCCGCTGCTGCTGCACGAACCCTACGTCCGGCTGTACCCCGCGCAGGTGATCAAGCAGGCCGACCTGGTCCTCGCGATGCACTGGCAGGGACACGCATTCACGCCGGAGCAGAAGGCGCACAACGTCGACTACTACGAACGCCGGACCACCCGCGACTCGTCGCTGTCGGCGTGCACGCAGGCCGTGATGTGCGCCGAGGTCGGGCATCTCGAACTCGCACACGACTACGCCTACGAGGCCGCGTTGATCGATCTGCGCGACCTGCACCACAACACCCGCGACGGGCTGCACATGGCCTCGCTCGCAGGCGCGTGGACGGCGTGGGTCGCGGGCTTCGGCGGACTGCGCGACGACGAGGGCGTGCTGGCGTTCGCGCCCCAACTGCCATCTGCGGTGACGCGTCTGCGATTCCGTCTGCGCTGGCGCAACTTCCGGCTGATCATCGACGTCACCTCCGACGAGGTGACCTACACGTTGCGGGATGGCCCGGACGGTGAGCTGACGATCCGCCACGACGGCGAGGACCTCGAGCTGACCACGCACGCGCCGACGACCGTCGCGCTGGAGAAGCGCAAGCCGCTGCTCGCGCCGCCCCAGCAGCCACCGGGCCGGGAGCCGCTGCATCGCTAGACTTCAGATACTGAGCTGCCGGTAGCGCTGCAGCCGCCGCACGCCGACGGCGGAGTGTTCGTCGGACGCCGCCAGTGCCAGCTCCAGCCTGCGCCGCACGTCGTCGACGTCGAGGTGCGTCCCGATCGCCACCAGGTTGTTGCCGCGCGAGCGCGGCGGTGCGGTCATCACGTGGATCGACGTTCCGACCACGTTGACGACGTAGTGCCGCACGCGGGCGCGATACCGCACCGCGACCGTGCCCTTGAGCCGGTACACCCCGGCCGGTGGATGCTCGAGCAGGTCCACGAGGGCGCCGGGGTCGACGGAGCCGTCCCCGATCACCGTCACCGAGTCGGCGTGGACGTGTTCGGGTTCGCCTGCGTGGGCGTGGGCGCGCTCGCCGTCGATCAGCAGTTCGCGGAATGAGAGCTGGCCGGAGCCGTCGGTGTCGCCGCCGATGTCGTAGAGCAGCGCGGGGTCGACGCGCCCGGCGACTGCTCCCACGACGTGGACGTCCGGATTGCGTTCCCGCACACGGCCTTCGATGCGCGCGAGCGCCGCATCGCGGGACTCCTCCGGCAGCTGGTCGAGCTTGTTGACCACGACGAGCGACGCGGCGCCGTACCTGGCAGGTGGCGCGTCGACCTTGTCGACGGTGTCGAAGTGGGTGGCAGCGTCGATGACGTCGACCACCCCGCCCGGGCGGACGTGCTCGACACCGCTGAACCGGATGATCCGCGAGATCGCGATGGGGTCGGCCAGGCCGCTCGCCTCCACGATGATGGCGTCGAGACCCAGCTTGGGTTCGGCGAGCTTCGCCAGCGCCTCGTCGAGCCCACCCTCGTCGGGCAGGCAGCAGATGCAGCCGCCGGTGATCGAAGCGGGCTCGTCGACCTGCCCCGTCACCAGGCCGGCATCGACGTTGAGTTCCCCGAAGTCGTTGATCACCACGCCGATTCGTGCTCCCGGCGCCCGCAGCACGTGGTTGAGCAACGTCGTCTTGCCCGCGCCCAGGTAACCGGTCAGTGCAATCACGGGGATTGCCTGCACTACAAGCCCGCCGCGTCGTCGGGCACGTCGACCGCGTGCTGACGGAGCACCTCAAGCGGGACCACCTCGAGGGTCCGCTCGTGGGTGGAGGCCAGCACCACCGGACACGCGTGACCGTCGAGCTGGGCGCGCAACCAGTTCACCGCGGTCACGCACCAACGGTCGCCCGGCACGAGGCCGGGAAACGAGTACTGCGGCATCGGCGTGGCGAGGTCGTTGCCGATCGAGCGCTGGTGGGACAGGAACTCCGTCGTCACCACCCCGCAGATGGTGTGCAGGCCGACGTCCTGCGGCCCGGTGCTGCAGCACCCGTCGCGGTAGAAGCCGGTCATCGGCTCCGTGCCGCAGGGTTCCAGAGGGCCACCCAGCACGTTGCGATCCGCCATGTCACTCAGTATCACGGCACGTGTCGCGTACCGGTGCCTCAGGTAGCGTCCGGTTGGTGGGGCCGAAGCGATACGCGGCGCTGTTGCGCGGCATCAACGTGGGCGGACGCAACAAGCTCTCGATGTCAGAGCTGCGAACGGCGTTCACCGACGACGGCTTCGAGCGGGTCGGCACCTACATTCAGTCCGGCAACGTCGTGTTCGAGACGACCGCGCCACAGCGGACGCTCGAGCATCGCATCGAACGCCTTCTCGACGACCGCCTCCAGACCCCACCCGTCGTCGTGGTGCGATCCCACCGCCAGCTCCGCACGGTCGTCGAGCAGGCTCCGCCCGAGTTCCTGGCCCAGGCGGACACCCACCTGCGGGACTGCGTCTTCCTCAAGCAACCGCTGACCGCGGAGCAGACCATGGAGATCGTGCGGCTGCGCGACGGCGTCGACCACGCCTGGCCGGGACCCGACGTCGTGTACTTCTCCCGGCTGGAGGCGCAGCGCACGAAGACGTTGATGAACAAGATCCTCGCGGCCCGCGAGTACCGGCTGATGACCATCCGGAACTGGGCCACCACCACCAAGGTCCTGGCCCTGCTCGACGGGATGGGCGGACCCGTCCCGCCGGTACGCTCGGCTGGGTGAGCGAAGGACGGGCGCCGGTCGACGCGCTGCTGGCCCGCGGCGGCGGGATCCGCGGGCTGCTCTACACCGCGCTGCCGGTCACGACGTTCGCCGCCACCAACACCGCACTGGGACTGCCGCACGCGATCGCCGCGGCGCTCGGCGTGGCGGGGCTGGTGTTCGCCTGGCAGCTGTTCCGCAAGGAGACGCTGCGGCCCGCGCTGTTCGGCTTCGTCGGCGTGGTGGTGTGCGGGGCGTTCGCCCTCCTCACCGGCCGGGCGAAGGACTTCTACCTGCCGGGCATCTGGATGTACCTCGCGCTGGCCATCCTGTTCACCGCGTCGGTCGTCATCCGCAGACCGCTCGTCGGCGTCGGGTGGGCGTGGCTCACCGGTCGCGACGACTCGTGGCGGCGGCTGCCCCGGGTGCGGACCGCCTTCGACATCGCGACGGTGGTCATGGCCGTCGTCTCGTGGACGCGCTTCTCGGTGCAGTACTACCTCTACGACACCGACCAGGCGGGGCTGCTCGCCGTCGCGCGCATCGCCATGGGGTGGCCCGTGTTCCTGGTGACCTCGACGCTGATCTACTTCGCGATCCGCACCGCGGTGCGGGCGCTGCCGCGTACGGAGCCCCGAGCCGCCCAGACCTGAACCGCGCGGACGTCGCTGCATGGATACTGACGACGTGAAGGCCGTCAGCTGTGTGCACGGGGAACTGTCCGTCGTCGACGTCGCGGCACCCCGCCCGGCGCCAGGCCAACTACTGCTCGACGTGCGCCGGTGCGGCATCTGCGGCTCCGACCTGCACGCCAAGGACCACGCCGACGAACTGACCGACGTCATGAGCGCCGTCCGGTACGAGGACTTCATGCGTGGGGACACGCCGGTGGTGATGGGCCACGAGTTCTGCGGCGAGGTGGCCGAGCGCGGACGCGGCGCGGCCAAGGAGTTCGCACCGGGGAAGTTGGTCGTCTCCTTCCCCTTGGTGCGTGCCGCCGGCGGCGTCCACCTCACCGGGCTGTCGCCGAAGGCGCCCGGCGCCTACGCCGAACAGGTGCTCGCCGAGGCCGCCATGTCGTTCGTCGTGCCCAACGGGCTGTCGCCGGACGTCGCGGCCCTCACCGAGCCAATGGCCGTGGCCCTGCACGCAGTGCGGCGCAGCGACATCGGCAAGCGCGACGTGGCCGTCGTGATCGGTTGCGGTCCGGTCGGCCTCGCCGTGATCGCCCACCTCGCGGCGATGGGCGTCGGCACGATCGTCGCCAGCGACTTCTCGGCAGGCCGCCGGGCGCTGGCCGCGAGATGTGGCGCGCACGTCGTCGTCGACCCGGCGTCGGAGTCGCCCTACGCCGCGCTCGACGGCAAGCGCGGCGTGCTGACGTCGGCGCCCGCGCTCTACGAACTGGGCGTGGGGTCGATGGAGAAGCTGCGCAAGGTGCCGGGCTGGTCGCACCTGTACCGCGTGGCGGACAGGTTCGGCGCGGCCGGGCCGAGCCGCCCGGTGATCTTCGAATGCGTCGGCGTACCAGGCATGCTCGACGGCGTCATCGCCGCCGCGCCGCTCGCCTCGCTCGTCGTGGTGGTGGGCGTCTGCATGGGCGCCGACCAGCTGCGGCCCGCGATGGCCAGTGGCAAGGAGATCGACATGCGGTTCGTCTTCGGCTACACGCCGCTCGAGTTCCGCGACACGCTGCACATGCTCGCCGACGGCAAGGTCGACGCGACCCCGCTGGTCACCGGAACGGTCGGTCTGGCCGGGGTGGCCGCCGCCTTCGACGCGCTCGGCGACCCGGAGACGCACGCCAAGATCCTGATCGACCCGCGCGACCAGACGGGTGACGTCACGCCGATCGGCATCGGCTAGATGCGACGGCTCCTTCACCCGGGGCTGTTACTGACGGCACTGGCGGTCGCGCTGACGCTGAGCGGGTGCGGTGGCCCGAACGACGCGGAGTCATCGGAGCCGTCGTCGGAGTCCGGGACCGCCAGCGCCGAGGCGACGCCGGGCCGCGATAACGGCGTCGACAAGTACCCGCTGGGCGAAGGCCCCCACACCGTCGAGAGCGACCCGGGCTGGGTGTTCTTCAGGGTCAGCGCGGGACAGGGCTGCGGGATCGGGCCGATCGGCCGCATCGTCGGCTGCGACATCGTGCCCCGCGACGCGCCGCCCGGCACCAACCAGACCGCGATCGAGGGCAACCAGCCTGCGTCCTACGTCCGCGCCGCGTCGCCCAGCTTCACCCGCGACGTGGCGGTTCTCCCCGAGGGACACCGCCTCACCAACGGTGCGACGCGGTGCGCGGTGAAGGCAGGCCCCACCGTGCACTGCGAGACGGCGAACGACGCGCACGGCTTCCTGATCTCGCCTGCGACCGGAACCCTCTGGTAAATCCGCTCGATACAGTGGGCGCATGGCAGAGGACCGACCCACGTCGCGGATGTTCGCAGGCATGCCCTGGGGCACGATCATCGCGGTGGTGGTCGTCGCGGTCATCGGCGCGGTGCTGTGGGTGACGCTGGGTTCGCGGTCCTCGGGCGACGACCAGCAGGCCGCCTCCGACGCCAGTTCCGATCCAGCCGGCGACATCCCGGGCGTCGTCGAGATCGAGTACCCCGCGGGCGATCACGTCGAGGCGCCCAAGCGGGTCGCCTACGACCAGTCGCCGCCGTTCGGCGGCACGCACGACCAGATCTGGGCGACGTGCACCGGGGTCGTCTACCCGACCGCCATCCGATCCGAGAACGCCGTGCACTCGCTCGAGCACGGCGCGGTGTGGATCACGTACAACCCCGACGTAGCGACCGCCGACCAGATCGACGTGCTCTCGGCGATGGTCGAGGGCCAGCCGTACACGCTGATGTCGCCCTACCCGGGCCTCGACACCCCCATCTCGATCCAGTCCTGGGGACATCAGCTCAAGCTCGACGATCCGAGCGACCCGCGACTCGTCGAGTTCATCGAGGCGCTGCGGCTCAACGAGAGCGCCTACCCGGAGCCCGGGGCCAGCTGCGCATCGCCGTCCTTCGACGTGAACAACCCGCCGCCGTTCGACCCCAACCCGCCGGGACCGGACGCCGCGCCGGTCACGGAATAGCAGGTGAGGTGGCTCCCGCTCGGGGCCGTGCTGCTGGTCGCCGTGGGCGTCGGCTTCGGCTTCCTGCTGCGCGGTGACGCCGACCCGCCCGCCGCAGGCCTGATCGACGTCGGATTCCTGCAGGACATGTCGGTCCACCACGACCAAGCCGTCGACATGGCGGCCACCGAGTTGACCGGCGGCGCCGACCCCGCCGTGAAGAACCTCGCGTTCGACATCCTCACCACGCAGCAGAACCAGATCGGCCGCATGCAGGGCTGGCTGACGGCGTGGGACGAGCCGCTGCTGCCGACCGGCGGACACATGGCGTGGATGGGCGGTGGGCACGGCTCGCACGGGGCTGCGCACGGGCCGGTGGCCACGATGCCGGGGATGGCCGACGCAACGGAACTCGCCCGTCTGCGCGCCGCCACGCCAGCCGACCGCGACGTGCTGTTCCTGCAGCTGATGCTGCGCCACCACCAGGGTGGCGCCGAGATGCTCGCCGTGGGCGCCGAACACGCCGAGACGGGCTACGTGCGCGACCTGGCCCGACGGATGTCGGCCACCCAGTCCGCCGAGAGCGAGCTGCTGACCGACATGCTGCGCCAGCGCGGGGCCTCGGTGCTTCCGTTGCGCTGAACGGCCCAATCTCCGTTCGCTGCATCACGATTCGGCGTCGCCGGGTCCAGCGTGTCTGCGGGGACGCCGTGATGCCGGTACGCTCGTCCTACCTACCGACCTTCGGAGATTTGAGTTGACTGCGCACCCCCGACATCGGTTGCTGATGCTGATGGTCGTCGGCGTCATCGCCACCCTGGTGATGGCGTCGCAGAGCGGATCGTCGACGGCGGCGGTCCCCTCGGATACCGCCGCGTCGAACGTCGCGGCGGCAAAGAACGGGGTGTTGCTGCCGGCGCGCGAACCGGCCGCCGTCGAGATCACACCCGCATCCGGTGCAGAGGACGTCGCCCCCGGTGACGGCGTCGGCGTAAGGGCCTCCTCGGGGACGCTGACGGAAGTGCGCATGACCAACGCTGCGGGCCGCACCGTGCAGGGCTCCCTCTCGCAGGACCGGCGCACGTGGCGGCCGACCGAACCACTCGGCTACGGCCGCGACTACACCCTGGCGGTCACCGCGAGGGGAACCGACGGCACCACGACGACGCAGAAGTCGGACTTCTCGACCGTCGACCCGGACCTGCTGCTCGACGTCTCGCTGAACACCACGGCCGGAACCCGGCTCTCCAACGGCGGCACCTACGGCGTCGGCACCGTCGTGGTGGCCCAGTTCGACGCCTCGGTTGGCGACCGCGCAGCAGCTCAGCGCAGGCTCGTCGTCGAGACGTCGCCTCCCGTGGAGGGCGCGTGGACCTGGATCAGCGACAGCAAGGCGCACTGGAGGCCGCGCGAGTACTTCCCGTCGGGCACCCAGGTGACGGTCAAGGCCAACGTCTACGGCGTCGACCTCGGCGACGGCGTGTACGGGCAGGAGGACCGGCAGGTGTCGTTCCGGATCGGCCGCTCCCACGTGTCGATCGCCGACGACGTCACCAAGCAGGTCAGTGTGTTCATCGACGGCAAGCTGGCGCGGACGATGCCCACGTCGATGGGCCGCGGCGGCACCACGAACGTCGGCGGGAAGAGCATCCACTTCTGGACCCAGCCGGGCGTCTACACCGTGATGGACAAGGCCAATCCGGTGCTGATGGACTCCTCGACCTACGGTCTGCCCGTCTCGTCGTCGGCCGGCTACCGGATCAGCGTCCCGTACGCCACGCGCATCAGCCCCGACGGGATCTACCTGCACGAGCGCGAGGCCACGGTGTGGGCACAGGGCAACCGCAACGTCTCGGCCGGATGCCTGAACTTGAGCATGGACAACGCCAAGTGGTTCTACGAACTGTCCCAGCCCGGTGACGTCGTCGAAATCCGCAACACCGGTGGCAAACCGCTCGAACAGTGGCAGAACGGCGACTGGAGCGTGCCCTGGGACCAATGGCTGCGCGGCAGCGCGTCACGCGCCTGACACGAAACAACGCGAAAGACGCTCTCCGAACGCTAGATTGGCACCGTGTCTAGCCAGAGACTGAGATTCGGGGCCCTGGTGGCCTGTGCGCTGCTGCTGGCCGGGTGTGGTGGTGGCTCGCAAAACGCCGACGGCAGTTCCGGCGCCGAGAGCACTGGCGCATCGCCGAAACCCTCGGTCGTCAGCCCGGATCGATTGGACGCCGGGAGGTACCCGACGGCGCCGCGTCCGCCCCTGGGCAACGCGGGTCTACCGGCGACCGGCGTGGTCGTCGACGCCCAGCACATGGCCGACTACGTCGTCGGTCCATGGGACGTCGACGAGGCCGCCATCGCGCCGTACCTCGGGGGCACCTTCCTGCTGAACAGCGGCAAGGCCCTCGAACAGCTCGGGCCGCCGCAGATCGCCGCCGCAGCCGACCAGCGCGGCATGGTCAACGGGTTCGCCTCCGCGCGGCAGGCACCGGAGAAACTGGTGCTCGTCAACGCCGTCCTGCGCTTCCCCGACGCCGAGGCGGCGAAGGCGGCCAGCGCCGACATGAACGGCGCGGGAGCGCAGCAGCAGATCCAGGGCAAGGCCCCGACGCCCACGGAGATCCCCGACCATCCCGATGCGCTCGCCTCCACCTACCCCTTCACCCCGCACGGCTCTGGCAAGACGTGGGCCGCCGTCCGGTCGTTCACCCCGCACGGCACGTACGTGCTGATGCAGGTGGCCCAGTCGGTCGACGGCGTGGAGGCCGCGGCGAAGGCCGTCGCCTCGGCCATCGACAAGCAGCGCCCGGCGATCGACGAGTTCACGCCAGGGGCGATCGACGCCATGGCCGACGTCCCACTCGACCCGACTGGGCTACTCGCGCGCACCGTTCCCGGTGGGCCCGAGACGCCGACGACGAAGAACGCGGTGTACTCGCTGCGCGGCGCCCTGCACTTCCAGAGCAACCCGGTGGGCTCGAAGGAGCTGTTCACCGACAACGGCGTCGACGCCGTCGCGATGGCGGACGCCAACGTCTACCAGGCCAGGGACGAGTCGGCCGCGGCCAACGTCGCCGACGCGTTCGGCGTCGAGGTGTCCACCAACGGCGTCGAGGCCGCCGACCCGGTGCCCGGGCTGCCCGACAGCCGCTGCCTGAAGTTCCCCGCGGGGTTCTACTGCGTGGCCCCCGCCGGCAGGTACGCCATCGAGGTGCAGGGCAAGGAGCTACCCGACGCACACCAGCGGGTGGCGGCCCAGTACGTGATGCTCACCGCGCACGGCTGAGGGTCAGGTGCCGCAGAACGTCCGGTAGGCGCCGAAGTCCTCCGGCGCGGGCTCGGCGTAGCGCTGCAGACCCTCGCGCTGCTCGTACGGCGAGGCGACGACGTCGACCAGCCGCGTGAACGGTTCCACGTCACCATTCGTGGCAGCGGTGAGCGCCTCCTCGACCAGGTGGTTGCGAGGGACGTAGATCGGGTTGACCCGGTCCATGGCGTCGACGTCGGGTGACAGTGCCCGCCACCGGCCCAGCCACGCGTCGAAGCCGGCGAGGTCGATGAACACCCCGCGCGCAGGCTCGGAGTCACCGCGCGCTGCCGCGCCGAGGGACCGGAAGAACGACGTGTAGTCGACGTGGCTGCCGGCGAGCAGCTCGAGCAGATCGGTCACCAGCGGGCCCGCCGCGGCCTCGTCGACGTGAGACAGGCCGAGCTTGGCCCGCATGCCCGCGGTCCACGCCGCCTCGTAGCGCGGGCCGAAACCGCCGAGCGCCTCGGTGGCCAGCTCGATGGCCCTGTCCTGGTCGTCGTCGATCAGCGACAGCAGCGTCTCGGCGAACCGCGCGAGATTCCATGCCGCAATGGCGGGTTGGTTGCCGTAGGCGTAGCGCCCGGCGTGGTCGATCGAGCTGAACACCGTCACCGGGTCGAACGCATCCATGAACGCGCACGGGCCGTAGTCGATGGTCTCGCCGGAGATCGTCATGTTGTCGGTGTTCATCACGCCGTGCACGAATCCGACCAGCATCCAGCGCGCGATCAACTCGGCCTGCACGGCGGCCACCGACTCGAACAGCGCCAGGTACGGCCGTTCGGCGTTCGCGGCCTCGGGGTGGTGACGGGCGATGGCGTGGTCGGCGAGCCTGCGCAACAGTCCGGCGTCGCGGGTGAGCGCGGCGTAGACGAAGCTGCCGACCCGCAGGTGACTGCTCGCAACGCGGGTCAGCACCGCACCCGGCAACGGCGTCTCGCGGAACACCCGCTGGCCGGTCGCCGTGACCGCCAGCGAGCGGGTGGTGGGGATGCCGAGCCCGTGCATGGCCTCGCTGATCACGTACTCGCGCAGCATCGGCCCCACCGCCGCGAGTCCGTCCCCGCCGCGCGAGAACGGCGTCGCCCCCGAGCCCTTGAGATGGATGTCGCGACGGCGGCCGTCGGCGGTGACGATCTCGCCGAGCAGGAGTGCGCGGCCGTCACCCAGACGCGGGACGAGTCCGCCGAACTGGTGCCCGGAGTAGGCCTGCGCAACAGGGCGCGCGCCGTCGGGAACGGACGTGCCGATGAGGAAGCCGACGCCGTCGGGACTGCGCAGCCACCCGGGGTCGAGACCGAGGTCGGCGGCCAGCGGTTCGTTGAGGACCACGAGTCGCGCGTCGGGCGCGTCGGCCGCCTGCCACGGGACCGACATCTCGGGCAGATCGCGCGCGAACAGGTCGTCGAGGACGAACGTCGGTGCGGGCGTACTCATGTCATCGACGGTACTGAAGGGGCCGCCGCACCGACGGCCGTGCCGTGGAACTCCATGACCTCCCGATACCCAGTGATGCGCCCGTCACACCCGAGGCGTGGGCTCCGGTACTGGCCGGTACCGGTGTTTGATGATCAGCCCGCCGGGTAGCTAACTGGCCGGTGACCAGGAAAGGAATGCTTTGATGGCGCAACCCGAGGAACTGGAGAGCAGCCTCACGGTCAAGCGCACCACGACCGCCAGCCGCGACCGGGTATGGGACGTGATCGCCGACGGCTGGACCTACTCGCAGTGGGTGGTCGGCAACAGCCGCATGCGGGCGGTGGACCCGGAGTGGCCGCAGCCGGGCAGCACCATCCGGCACTCCGTCGGCGTGTGGCCGGTGCTCCTGGACGACAGCACGGTGAGCGTCGAGTGCATCCCCGGCGAAAAGCTGGTGATGGTCGCCAACGGCAGGCCGTTCGGCAAGGCCCGGATCACTCTGACCCTCTCGGACGTCGACGGCGGCGGCTGCCGCATCGAGATGGCCGAGGTCCCGATCACCCCGCCCCTGAACTGGCTGCCCAAGCGCGCGTCGCTCGCCGCGGCGTTCCCACGCAACCGCGAATGCACCTGGCGGCTCGCGGCTCTCGCCGAGCGCAAGCTGCCCAAGGACCTCCCGAATGACGAGTGACGCGGCGTGACCGAAACCGTCGACGCCGTCGTCATCGGCGCAGGACACAACGGGCTGGTGGCCGCGACCCTGCTCGCCGAAGCGGGGTGGGACGTCACCGTGCTCGAAGCGCAGGAGGAACCGGGCGGCGCGATCAAGAGCAAGGAGGTCGTACCCGGGTACGTCACCGACCTCTACAGCGCGTTCTACCCGCTGTCGGTCGCCTCTCCCGCGCTGCGCAACCTCAACCTCGAAGACCACGGGCTGAAATGGGCACACTCACCGGCCGTCGTGGGGCACGCGCGTGACGCCGACGACGAGGACGCGCCCGTCATCTACCGCGACATCGACTCCACCGCAGCACTTCTCGACCGCAACCAGCCCGGCGACGGACGACGCTGGTGCGACCTCTTCGAGCAGTATCAGCGCATCAAGGACCCGCTCCTGGCCGCCCTGTTCGCGCCGTTCCCTCCGGTACGCGGCGCCACCGGTCTGCTGCGCAAGCTCGGCACCGCCGACGCGCTGCGGTTGGTGCACCAGCTGCTGATGCCCGCGGGCGTGATGGCGCAGCACCTGTTCGATGGCGACGCGGCCCGACTGTTGTTGCTGGGCAACGCCATGCACGCCGACGTTCCGATCGACGCACCCGGTAGCGGCGTGATGGGCTATCTGCTGATCATGATGGCCCAGGACGGCGGTTTCCCGGTTCCGGTGGGCGGAGCCGGCGAACTCACCGCGGCGATGGTGCGACGCGCCGAGGCGGCGGGCGCGCGTGTCGAGTGCGGTCGGCCGGTCGAGGCGATCGAGGTCAGCGGCGGCCGTGCAGTCGCCGTCCGGACCGCCGACGGCCGCACGGTGCGCTGCCGCAAGGCCGTCGTCGCCGACACCTCTGCGCCGCAGCTGTACCAGAAGCTGCTACCCGCCGAGGGACTGCCGCGGGCATTCGCGGACGGCCTCGACCGCTTTGTCTGGGACACCCCGGTGCTGAAGATCAACTACGCACTGCGCGAACCGATCCCGTGGCGTTCGAAGAGCCTGGCCGGCGCCGGTACCGTGCACCTCGGCGCCGACCACGACGGGCTGATCCGCTGGATGGCGGACCTCAACACGCGGACGCTGCCCGAGCTGCCGTTCATGCTGTTCGGTCAGATGACGACGGCCGACCCGACGCGGTCGCCTGCGGGCACCGAGAGTGCTTGGGCCTACACGCATCTGCCGCGCGGACTGTCCGACGACGCGTCGGCCGACGAACTCGGCGCCCGCGTCGACGACGTGCTCGAGCAGCATGCCCCCGGCTTCAGCGACAACATCGTCGGCAAGCTGGTGCAACGGCCGTCCGACCTGGAGGCCAGCGACGCGAACCTGCACACCGGAGCCGTCAACGGCGGCACGTCACAGTTGTTCCAGCAGTTGATCTTCCGGCCCGCTCCCGGGCTCGGCCGTGCCGAGACGCACGTGGAGAACGTGTTCCTCGGCAGCGCCGGCGCCACCCCCGGCGGCGGCGTGCACGGCGTGTGCGGACGCAACGCCGCCCGAGCCGCGCTGGCGTCCGACGGGGCGTTCGGCTGGCCCAGGCGTCGGCTCACCCGCGCGGCGCAGCGCCTGCTCACCGGCGGCTGAGACCCCCGAACACGAAGACACCCGCGCGCCGATCGGCACGCGGGTGTCCTCGTCAATCAGATCAGAACTTTTCGAGGTCGAACCGGTCGTTGTTCATGACCTTGACCCACGCTGCGACGAAGTCCTCGACGAACTTGCCCTTGCCGTCGTCCTGGGCGTAGACCTCGACCAGGGCGCGCAGCACCGAGTTTGAGCCGAACACCAGGTCGTTGGCCGTGGCGGTCCACTTGAGTTCGCCCGTGGCGCGGTCGCGGCCCTCGTAGACGTTCTCCGAGTTCTGCGACGGCTTCCACTCGGTGCTCATGTCGAGCAGGTTGACGAAGAAGTCGTTCGTCAGCACACCCGGCGTCTGGGTGAAGACACCGTGCTTGGAGCCACCGTGGTTGACGTTCAGCGCACGCAGACCACCGACGAGGACGGTCATCTCCGGAGCCGTGAGGTCCAGGAAGTACGCCTTCTCGACGAGCTGCTGCTCCAATGCCGTCTTCTCGCCAGGGCGGACGTAGTTGCGGAACCCGTCGGCCCGCGTCTCGAGGACCTGGAACGCCTCGACGTCGGTCTGCTCCTGCGACGCGTCGGTGCGACCCGGCGCGAAGTGCACGTTGATCTCGTAACCCGCGTCCTTGGCGGCCTTCTCGACCGCTGCGGAACCGGCCAGCACGATCAGGTCGGCCAGCGAGATCTTCTTGCCGCCGGAGGCCGAGGCGTTGAAGTCCTGCTGGATCTGACCCAGCGTGGGCAGCACCTTGGCCAGCTCGGCGGGCTCGTTGGCCTCCCAGCTGCGCTGCGGCTCGAGACGGATGCGTGCGCCGTTGGCGCCGCCGCGCTTGTCGGTGCCACGGAAGCTCGAGGCGGACGCCCACGCCGTCTTGATCAACTGCTGAACCGTCAGGCCGGAGTCGAGCACCTTGCTCTTCAGCGAGGCGATGTCCGACTCGTCGACCAGCGGGTGGTCGACCGCGGGCACCGGGTCCTGCCACAGCTGCGGCTCGGCGACCCACGGGCCGAGGAAGCGGCTGACCGGGCCCATGTCGCGGTGGAGCAGCTTGTACCAAGCCTTCGCGAAGGCCTCGTTCATCTCCTCGGGATGGTCGAGCCAGCGGCGGGTGATCTTGCCGTAGATGGGATCGACGCGCATCGAGACGTCGGTGACCAGCATCGTGGGCTTGCGCTTCTTGGTCGGGTCGAAGGGATCAGGGATGATCGCCTCGGCGTCCTTTGCCTCGAACTGCCATGCGCCTGCGGGGCTCTTGGTCAGCTCCCACTCGTTCCCGTACAGGATCTCCAGGTAGCGGTTGCTCCACTTGGTCGGCTTGTCGGTCCAGACGACCTCGAGGCCACTGGTGATCGTGTCGCCGGCCTTGCCGGAGGCGAACGCGCACTTCCAGCCCAGACCCTGCTGCTCGATCGGGGCGCCCTCGGGCTCCGGGCCGACGAGGTCGCCGTCACCGGCACCGTGGGTCTTGCCCAGCGTGTGGCCGCCGACGATCAGTGCGGCGGTCTCCTCGTCGTTCATGGCCATGCGGCCGAAGGTCTCGCGGATGTCGTGGGCGGCGGCCAGCGGATCCGGCTTGCCCTCGGGGCCTTCGGGATTGACGTAGATCAGACCCATGGTGGTGGCGCCGAAGGGCTCCGCCAGCTTGCGGTCGCTGTCGTTGGTGCCGCCGTAGCGGGCGTCGGTGCCCAGCCAGGTGTCCTCCTGGCCGAAGAGGATCTCCTCGGGCTGGAAGATGTCCTCGCGGCCGAACGCGAAGCCGAAGGTCTCGAAGTCCGCGGACTCGAGCGCGACGTTGCCCGCGAACACGATCAGGTCGGCCCAGGAGATCTTGTTGCCGTACTTCTGCTTGACGGGCCACAGCAGGCGGCGCGCCTTGTCGAGGTTCGCGTTGTCGGGCCAGCTGTTGAGCGGCGCGAACCGCTGGGAGCCCTGGCCGCCGCCGCCGCGTCCGTCGAAGATGCGGTAGGTGCCCGCGGCGTGCCAGCTCATGCGGATGAACAGGCCTGCGTAGCTGCCGTAGTCGGCGGGCCACCAGTCCTGGGAGGTGGTGATGACGTTCAGGACGTCGGCCTTGAGCGCGTCGACGTCGAGCTTGGCGAACTCTGCGGCGTAGTCGAAGTCCTCGCCGAGCGGGTTGCCCTTGGCCGGCTGCTTGTGCAGCACCGAGACGTCGACCTGCTCTGGCCACCAGTCCTGGTTGGTCCGCGGCGCGTGCGACTGCGGCTTGGGGGAGTCGATGACCGGGTTCTCCGACTCACTGTGGCTGGCGGTGTTGGCGTCGGAGTGGGGCGGGCGGGCATCGGAGGTATCTGACGACACGTACTTCCCTTTCTTCATTCTTCGGTGGGGCTGTCGATCACGGGCTGTGATCTAGGAACTTCGGACTTCAATGCAATCGGGGCACAGGCCCCAGTAGATGACCTCGGCCTCGTCGATGACGAAGCCTTGATCATCCGAAGCGGTGAGGCATGGCGCGTCGCCGACGGCGCAGTCCACGTCGGCGATGACGCCACACGAACGGCAGACCACGTGATGGTGGTTGTCGCCGACGCGGGTCTCGTAGCGGGCCAGGGACCCGTTGGGTTGGATGCGGCGGATGAGGCCCGCGGCGGTGAGGGCGTTGAGGGCGTCGTACACGGTCTGGTGCGACACGTCGGGCGTCGACTCCCGCGCGGCACGAATGATGGTCTCGGTCTCGGCGTGCGGGTTGTCGCTGACTGCGCTCATCACCGAGAGGCGTGGCTGGGTGATGCGGAGCTTGGCCCCCCGCAGCAGCAGCCGGTAGTCCGGATCGTCGGTCATCGGATCGAGTCTCCCGCGTTTATTGGAACATTTCAAGAAAACGCTCGAAAAAGGTTGGGTGACGTCTCGGCGTCGAGCCGATCCTGCCACCCGTCGTTCAATCTCTGCCACTGGAAATGAACCGTCTGACCTGTGAGTTCTACCTGTCAGACCGGCTGGAGAAACCTCCTCCCGGACCAGCAGAACTTCAAGAGCAGCACTCCAGGAAGAGGGATCATCATGAAGAAGTCAGCCTTCGCCACCGTCGCAGGGTTCGTCGCCACCGGCTTCGCCGCCGCACTGTTCGGGCTCGCCGCCCCCGCATCGGCCGACATCGTGCACCACGACTGGGTCCAGGACATCCAGCAGTCGGCCACCGTCGGCAGCGCCACCTCGACCGTGGGCAACGGCCGCTAGTAAGACCACTTCGAAGGGGCACCCGAGCGATTCGGGTGCCCCTTCTTCGTCTGTGGGGTTGGGGTCCCGCGATGACATCAGCACCCGCGAGTGGTCTACCTCGACGGGGCAGCACGCTCGCCCTGCCGATGGTCGTCCGATCGACGACAATCACGTGCACGGAGGTCAACCATGAACTGGCAAGACGCGCGTCGGAGTTCGGGCAGGCGGGCGTGCGCGCTGCTCGCCGCCAGTTCCGCCGTGCTGCACGCGCTCTCGCTCGGCCACGCGAGCAATCCGGCCATGGCGATCGTGATGGCCGGGATGATCGCGGCCTGCCTGTTCTGCGCGCACGACCTGTGGACGCGAGGCACGTCCCGCGCCTGGGTGCTGGTCGCCACGATGAACGTCGCGATGATCGCGCTGCACATGCCCACCGCGTCGCACCGACACGGCGACGTGACCTCGGGCCCCGCTCCCGCATTGCCCGCTGCCATGGCGGTGGCCACGGTGATCGCCGTCGTCGAGGTGATCGTCGCCGTGGCGGTACTGGCTCACCGCAGCCGCGGCACGGCCCGCAGGCTCGGCGCCGCCTGACCCGCTAGGGCCCCACCACCGCGATCGCGTCGACCGCGGGCGGCCCGAGCGGGAAGCGCCTGCCACTGTCCTCGATCACCAGCGTCCCCGACGGCTCAGGAGCGACCCCGACCTTCGGCACGATCAGCGCACGCTGACCCGGCACGACCTCGGTGGCCTCCAGCGCGACGGTCCGCGGAGCGGCCTCGACGAGTCCCGCGTCGCCGAGCTGCCACGTCAGCGGTGAGTAGTAGCTCTCCGTCTCGCACTGCCACGTCGCGAGGCTCAGCGACATCGGCTTGCCGTCGGGCCACCACATCTCCAGCACCCGGGAGCCGATGACGAAGTTCGGGGCCGCCACGTCGTAGGTCTCCTGCGAGCCGTCGGCGCCGGACACCACCACCGCGGCCGTGCCGCACGAGTTGCTGGTCCGGCGGTACAGCGCATAGGCCAGCCGGCTGCCGTCGGGGCTCAGTACCGCCGAGACGACCGGGGTGTTCGCGTCGGCGGTGCCCAGCGCCGTCGGCTCCGCGTCGCCGTGCACGGCGTAGAGGGTGTCGGGACCTCCGAATGGTGACGGCTCCGACTCGGTGCGTGCGACGACGACCGTGCCGTTGCGGGCGGTCAGCAGCATGGCGTCGGACGCCCCGGCCTGACGGGGCAGGTCGATCTCCTGGCGCAGCGCCGGCTGACCGGTGGGATCGGCGAGGTCGAGCTGCATCAGCCGGTTGGGCTGCTCCCACCACACGATCGTGCTGCCGCCACCGGTGCCCAATGCCGAATCGATCGATACCGCAACGGCTCTCGAGGTCCTGGCCGCCACGTCGAGGACCGTGACGCCGCCGTCGGATGACCGCGCGAAGACGTACCTGCCGTCCTCGGTCGCCAGCGGGTCGCTCGATGGCGCGAAACTGCCCGGCGCCGTCGCGACCACCGTCGTTCCGTCGACCAGACCGATCTCGGAGGCCGCGCGGTAGGCGAGCAGCGGTCCGCTGGGTTCGGGGGGTGGTGCCGTCGTGGTACCGCAGGCCGCCACCAGGCAGGCGACGGCCGCAAGGATCGACGACACCGCAAGGCGAATGCTTCGATGTCGTTTCTTCACGACTCCCATGTAAGCCGAAATCGCCGCGGCGGGCAGAATCGGTGACGTGACCACTGCCCCTGACGGTGCCTCTGACGCCGAAACCCCCGCGCCGGTCGGCCGCCTGGGCGCCACCTCGATCGACTGCCCCGATCCGGCCCGGCTCGCCGACTTCTACAGCGCTCTCCTGGGCATGCGTCGCCTGGTCGAGGCCCCCGACGGCAGCGTCATCGCGATCGGTGACGGCGCGCAGACGCTCGCTTTGATGCGCGTCGACGGCTACGTCGCGCCGACCTGGCCGGAGCCCGGACAGCTGCAGCAGATGCACCTCGACGTGTCGGTGACCGACCTCGACGACGCGGTGACGCGGGCCGTCGCCCTCGGTGCGCGTGAGGCCGGACACCAGCGCGACCCCGGGCGGTGGCGGGTGCTCATCGACCCCGCGGGCCACCCGTTCTGTCTCACCACGGTCGGCGCGAACTGAGTCGGCTCCGACGGCCTAAAGTTGGCTGAGTGTCCGAACCGTCCCGCGATGAGCTGAGAGCACTGCGCGGGCGGCTAGACCACCTGACGATCCGCGACGCCGCCCGGTTCGGGCGCCGGCTGCGCTCCATGCGCAACGTCACGCCGGAACAGGTGGAGCGGATCGCCCAGCAGATCGCGTCGGCGGAAGCGCTCGTCGCCACCCGCGAGTCCGCCGTACCCCAGGTCACCTACCCGGATCTGCCGGTCAGCGACCGCCGTGACGACATCGCCGCCGCGATCACGGCCAATCAGGTGATCGTCGTCGCGGGCGAGACGGGCTCGGGCAAGACGACGCAGCTGCCGAAGATCTGCCTCGAGCTGGGCCGCGGCGTGCGCGGCACGATCGGTCACACCCAGCCGCGACGCCTCGCCGCCAGAACGGTGGCCCAGCGCGTCGCCGACGAACTGGGCACCCCGCTGGGCGACGTCGTCGGCTACACCGTGCGGTTCACCGACCAAGCCAGCAACCGCACCCTGGTCAAGCTGATGACCGACGGCATCCTGCTCGCCGAGATGCAGCGCGACCGCCGGCTGCTCGCCTACGACACGCTGATCCTCGACGAGGCCCACGAACGCAGCCTCAACATCGACTTCCTGCTGGGTTACCTGCGCGAGCTGCTGCCCCGTAGACCCGATCTCAAGGTGATCGTCACGTCGGCGACCATCGAGCCCGAACGCTTCGCCGCGCACTTCTCCGACCGCCACGGCGTCCCCGCGCCCATCGTCGAGGTCTCCGGCCGCACCTATCCCGTCGAGATCCGTTACCGCCCGTTGGAAGTCGAGGTCACCGATGACGCCGACAACGACGATCCGGACGACCCCGACCGCGAGATCGTCCGTACTCCGGCCTTTGGTCTTCGCGCAAGCGGCTCATCCGAAATGCGCGACCCGACCGAGGCCATCGTCGACGCCGTCCGAGAACTCGAGTCCGAACCGCCTGGCGACGTGCTGGTGTTCCTCTCCGGAGAACGCGAGATCCGCGATACCACCGAGGCGTTGCGCGACGCGATGCGCGGCGACCGGTTCCCGACCGAGGTGTTGCCGCTCTACGCCCGGCTGCCGACCGCCGATCAGCAGAAGGTGTTCGCACCGCACACCAACAGACGGGTCGTGTTGGCCACCAACGTGGCCGAGACGTCACTGACCGTGCCTGGCGTGCGCTACGTCGTCGACCCCGGCACGGCGCGCATCTCGCGCTACAGCCGCCGGACGAAGGTGCAGCGGCTGCCGATCGAACCGATCTCTCAGGCGTCGGCGTCGCAGCGTGCGGGCCGCTCCGGGCGGACCGCCCCCGGCGTGTGCATTCGCCTGTACTCCGAAGCAGACTTCGAAACTCGGCCCCGCTACACCGATCCCGAGATCCTGCGCACCAATCTCGCCGCGGTGATCCTGCAGATGGCCGCGCTGGGGCTTGGCGACGTCGAGGCGTTCCCCTTCCTCGACCCGCCGGAGGCGCGCAGCATCCGCGACGGCGTGATGCTCCTGCAGGAACTCGGTGCCTTCGACCGCATTGGGGCGATCACCGACGTGGGGCGCCGGCTGGCCCGGCTGCCGCTGGACCCGCGCATCGGACGCATGATCCTGCAGGCCGACACCGAGGGCTGCGTGCGCGAAGTGCTGATCCTCGCGGCGGCGCTGTCGATCCCCGACCCGCGGGAGCGGCCCGTCGACAAGGAGGAGGCGGCGCGCCAGAAGCATGCCCGCTTCGCCGACGAGCACTCCGACTTCGTGTCGTTCCTCAACCTGTGGCAGTACGTGTCGGAACAGCGCAGGGAACGCTCCGGCAGTTCGTTCCGCCGAATGTGCCGTGAGGAGTTCCTGCACTACCTGCGCATCCGCGAATGGCAGGATCTCGCCGGTCAATTGCGCAGCATCGCCAAGGATCTCGGCATCCACGAACAGGACGAGCCCGCCGACCCGGCCAGCGTGCACGCCGCTCTGACCGCCGGGCTGCTGTCGCACGTGGGACTGCGCGAGGGTGACTCCCGCGAGTACCAGGGTGCGCGCAACACCAGGTTCGTGCTCGCGCCGGGCTCGGTGCTGACGCGCCGACCGCCGCGCTGGATCGTCGTCGCGGACCTCGTGGAGACCAGCCGCCTGTTCGGCCGGGTCGCCGCTCGCGTGGAACCCGAGCTGGTGGAGCGCGTCGCGGGAGACCTGGTGCAGCGGACCCACAGTGAACCGCACTGGGACGCGAACCGCGGAGCGGTCATGGCCTTCGAGCGCGTCACGCTGTTCGGCTTGCCGCTGGTGCCGAGGCGCCGGATCGGCTACGGGCAAATCGATCCCGTGCTGTCGCGCGAACTGTTCATCCGGCATGCACTGGTGGAACGGGACTGGCAGACCCGTCACCACTTCTTCCGCGACAACGGCCAGCTGCTCGAGGAACTCGCCGAGATCGAAGAGCGTGCCAGACGCCGCGACCTGCTGGCCGGTGACGACGAGATCTACGCCCTCTACGACGCCCGCATCCCTGCGGACGTGGTGTCGGCCAGGCACTTCGACGCCTGGTGGAAGAAGCAGCGGCACCGCACGCCTGACCTGCTGACGTTCACCCGCGCCGACCTGCTGCGCGGCGACGATGCCCTCGACCAGCCCGACCGGTGGGAGGCAGGCGACCTCTCGCTGCCGATCACCTACAAGTTCGAGCCTGGTGCGGAGGACGACGGCATCACGGTGCACGTTCCCGTCGAGGTGCTGGCCCGCCTCGGCGGCGACGAGTTCGCCTGGCACGTCCCGGCGTTGCGTGAGGAACTGATCGCCGCGCTGCTCAAGTCGCTGCCGAAGGAGCTGCGCCGCAACTTCGTTCCGGTCCCGGACACGGCTCGGGCCCTGCTGTCGACGTTCGATCCCGGTGACCGGCCGCTGCTCGACGCGCTACAGCAGGAGTTGCGCAGGCGCACAGGCGTTCTGGTGCCGATCGACGCCTTCGACGTGGAGAAGGTGCCCGCCCACCTGCGCGTGACGTTCGCGGTCGAGGGTTCCGACGGCTCGGAGGTGGCTCGCGGCAAGGACCTCGACGGACTGAAGGAGCGGCTCGACGCACCGATGCAGCGCGCGGTCGCCGACGTGGTCGCGGGTGGTCTGGCGCGAAAGGGGTTGCGCGGCTGGCCCGACGACCTCGACGAGGTGCCACGGGCGATCGACAGCACCAGCGGCGGCAACACCGTGCGCGGCTACCCGGCGTTCGTGGACGTGGGCAAGGCGGTGGACCTGACGGTGTTCGCCTCCGAGGTCGAGCAGCGGGCCAGGATGGCGCCGGGCCTGCGGCGGCTGGTGCGCCTCGACGTCCCGTCACCGGTCAAGGCCGTGGAGCGCGCACTCGACCTGCGCACGCGGCTGGTCGTCGCCGACAATCCCGACGGCTCGCTGTCCGCGCTGATCGACGACTGCGCCGACGCCGTCACCGACACCCTGATCACCACACCCGCGTGGACGAAGGCCGAGTTCGCCGCGTTGCGCGCCAAGGTGTCGAAGACGTTGGCGTCCAGCACCATCGACGTCGTCAGTCGCGTGTCGAACGTGCTCGGCGCGGCGCACGACGTCCGTCTCGCCCTGCTCGAGCGGCCGGTGCCCGCGCAGGCCGCGTCGATCGCCGACGTCCGCGCACAACTGGCGGGGCTACTCCCGGCGGGGTTCGTGACGGCGACGGGGATCGCGCATCTGGCCGACCTCACGCGGTACCTCACCGCGATCGGGCGGCGGCTCGACCGCCTGCCGCACGGCGTCAACGCCGACCTCGAACGGATGGCCCGCGTGCATGCCGTGCAGCATGCCTACGACGAACTGGTTGCGGCGCTGTCACCGGCCCGCGCTGCGGCGTCCGACGTGACCGACATCGCCCGCCAGATCGAGGAATTCCGGGTCAGCCTGTGGGCGCAGCAGCTCGGCACCCCGCGGCCGGTCAGCGAGCAGCGCATCTACCGCGCGATCGACGCGGTGCTGGGCTGACGTCAGACCTCGAGGCGGGCACCGATGATGACGGTCCGATCGACGGGGAGCCTGAAGTGCGCGGCAGCGTCGGCGGTGATGTACGACGTCGCGACGAAAAGCCTGGTGCGCCAGGGCGGCATCGTCGGCTTGGCGCAGACGACCAACTCGAGCTTCGACAGGAAGTAGGACGCGTCGTCGAGGTCGATCGGTCCCTCGGTCTGGTTCGGGTCGAGGAGGCGCAGTGCCGCGGGGACGTCGGGTCGTTCGAGATATCCGTAGCGGGCCCGGACGAAGATGATGCCGTCACCTACGAGGTCGAGGTCCTCGACCGTCACGCGATCCGAATCTGGTATGCGCGGAACGGGTTCGACCTCCATCGAGAGGATGACGACGTGCCGGTGCAGGACGTGGTTGTGCTCGACGTTGGCCCGCATCGACAGCGGCGCGGTGTCGTCGCCGCGGTTGAGGAAGATGGCGGTTCCGGGCACGCGCACCAGCGGCGGGTCGCGGTGGAGCAACCCGCTGACGAACGGTCGCAGCGGTCCCTCGACGTCGGCGCGCTTGCGGGTGACGATGGCCCGCCCCCGCTGCCAGGTGGTCATCACGGTGAACGCCGAGATGGCGATCAGCAGGGGCAGCCACGCGCCGTGGACGAGCTTGGTGAGGTTGGCGGCGAAGAACATCAGGTCGACGGCCAGTAGCAGGCCGCCGCCGCCCAGCACCGCCCACAGCGGCCAGTGCCAGCGGGTCCTCGCGTAGTACAGGAACAGCGTCGTGGTGATCGTGATGGTTCCGGTGACCGCCATGCCGAACGCGTAGGCCAGGGCGTCCGACGACCGGAACGCGAACACCAGGATCAGCACGCCGATCAGCAGGACGCCGTTGATGAACGGGACGTAGATCTGTCCGATGGTCGAGGCCGAGGTGTGTGCGATCCGCAGCCGCGGGAGGTAGCCGAGCTGAGCCGCCTGCGAGGCCACCGAGAACGCGCCGGTGATGACGGCCTGGGAGGCAATCACCGTTGCGGCGGTGGCCAGTACGACCATCGGCACCAGCGCCCAGTCCGGCGTCAGGAGGAAGAACGGCGCCTCGACCTTGCTCTCGTCGCCGAGCAGCAGCGCGCCCTGGCCGAGATAGCTCAGCGTCAGCGCGGGTAGTGCGAGGCCCAGCCACCCGATGGTGATGGCCTTGCGTCCGAAGTGGCCCATGTCGGCGTACAGCGCTTCGGCGCCGGTCACGGCCAGCACGACCGCCGCCAGCGCGAAGAAGCCGATGTGGAAGTGGCCGGCCATGAATCCCAGTGCGTACGTGGGGGATAGGGCCGTGAGGATCTCGGGCTCGCGGACGATGCCGCCGATGCCGCACGCGCCGATCGCCAGGAACCACACGATCATCACCGGACCGAAGAAGCGGCCGACGGCGGCCGTGCCGCGGCGCTGGACCGAGAAGAGCAGCACGATGATGACGGCCGTGATGGGTACGATCCACGGCGCGAGTTCGGGCTCGACGATCTTGAGGCCCTCGACCGCGGACAGCACGGAGATCGCCGGGGTGATCATGCTGTCGCCGAAGAACAGTGCGGCGCCGAATATCCCGAGACCCGCGAGCATGAGCGAGGTGCGGCGACCGCGGCCGTGCGTGCGCTGACGCAGCAGCGTGATGAGCGCCATGATGCCGCCCTCGCCGTGGTTGTCCGCCCGCATGACCAGGCTGACGTAGGTGAGGGTGACGATCACCATGACCGACCAGAAGATCAGCGACACGATGCCGTAGACGTGGTCGCGGGCGACGGGAACCGGGTGGGGATCGTCGGGATCGAACACCGTCGCAATCGTGTAGATCGGGCTGGTGCCGATGTCGCCGAACACGATGCCCAGCGCGCCGACCACTATGCCCGTCGACAGGCGTGGCGCGTGCGAGGGCGGTGCGGAATTCGCGGGCACGGCGCGATCGTAAGCCCGACCGCCTGTGCGTCGACCGTCCGGACACGCAAGAGGGGCACCCGCGCTTGGCGGGTGCCCCTCGAGGATCGTGCGGGGGTCAGCGGCTCTGGTGCACCGTGGTGTCCGTGTAGGGCACGGTGGCCGTCGGCTGAATCTCGTCGAGCCACGTGTGGTGGTCGATGCCTGCCTGAGCTGGCGCTGCGAGTCCGAGGACCGCTGCGGCCATACCGCTGGCGACGATCGAGGCGAATCCGAACTTCTTCATTGCGTGTGTCACTTCTTTCGATCTATTGAGTTGTACGAACCGTGGCGCTGATGTCGCGGATCGAACGCTGTGTCGACAGGCGCGAGACGTCGAGCCGGTCTGCCTGTTGTAACCGCCGTGTTACGTCGTTTGATTCCAGCTGTGCGGCAGGACACATGGGGGCGGCCTTACGACGCAGCGCGCCTGCGGGCCTGGCGCTTGAGTGACTCGGGCAGCTCGTCGGCCGCGAGCAGGCTGGGCATCAGGTCGGGCTCGAGCATCATCGCCCGGTAGACCGTCGCGATCGTCACGCCGTGCTCGGGCCGGCCGAACACCTCGATCTCGTCACCGGCCGCAACGGGCCCGGACTCGAGCACTCGCAGATAGGCGCCGGGCGTCCCGCCGTTGGTGAACGTCTTGATCCAGCCCCGGATGCCCATGCGCATCGCGAATGTCTTGCACGGCGTGCGGGGGCGGGTCACCTGCAGCAGCAGTCCGCCCGAGCCCACGCGCCAGCGCTCGCCGATGACGGCGTTGGTGACGTCGACACCCGAGGTGGTGACGTTCTCGCCGAACATGCCGTTGGTGATCTCGCGGTCGATCTGGCCCTGCCAGACGTCGAGGTCCTCGCGGGCGTACGCGTAGACCGCCTGATCGTCGCCGCCGTGGAACTTCGAGTTTCCGATCGAGTCGCCGACGAGACCGCTGCCCAGCCCGCCCCGCATCGCGCCGGGGGGACGCACCTGGACCGGCCCGTCGACCGGCCGCTTGTCGATCCCCGTCGTCGCGGCGCGGACGCCGGGACCGACGTGTGCACTGTTCACCGTCAACACCTTGGCCACGACGTCGAGGCTAGCTTCAGGGCGCGCCGCGCACCGCCGCGCCGTCCTCCAGCAGCTGCCGCAACCGGTCCAGCGGCGGCCCCGGGCCCAGCACCAGCCGCTCGTCGTCGGTCTGGTCGGGCGACGTGCCGGCTCCCGGCGGCGGCGCGCCAGCGGGCGGCGGTGGGGGAGGAGCCGCGGCGGGCGGCGGAGGAGCCAGCGGCCGCTCCAGGATTGCGATCTTGTTGGCGAGCCGGTCGGTCGCCTGCTCGCGGACCGTGCGGCGTTCGGGGTCGGCATCGTCGTTGCCCGCGAAGCAGCCTGCGGGCGCGCCGGTCACGGTGCCCAACGCTGCCCGGTAGCGGAGCAACGCGGCGGGACCGTCGCCCGCGCCGACGAACGCATCGCCCCACGCCTCGCGCACCAGAGCCAGGTTCACCAGCGCCGGGCAGTCGCCGCCTGCCTCGGCGAAGCGCCGCTCGGCCTCGTCGAACCGGCCCTCGAGCGTGGCGAGCGCCCCCGCTGCGAACGACGTGGCACCGGGGTCGACGACGTCGAAGACCTCCATGGTGGAGACGTCGCCGCGCAACGCCTCGGTGTCGCCGCGGGCGAAGTCGTCGGCCGCGGCATTGCCCGCGATCACCATCGACACCAATTTGGCGATCACCAGCACGACGATCAGTACGGCCGGCGCCGACCACAGCAGCAGGCGTCGGCGACGAGCCAGGTGGGCGGGCCGGGTCACGTGACCACCGCCCTGGTCCTGGACCGTTGTAGGTCGCGCAGCGTCAGCGACAGCTCGAGCAGCAGCAGCGCAGCGGCGAGCATCGCAGGTGCCCAGTAGATCTCGGTCGGCCGCGCCGATGCGGTGACGCCCGACTCCTGCGGCGGCGGACCGGCATCACCGAACATCGCCGAGGTATCGCCCGTGCCGTCGCGCTGCACGAATGGCACGCCCAGCTGCTCGGCAACCGCGCGCAACCGCGGCTCGTCGAGGATCGAGCGTTCCGCCTGGCTTCCCGACAGCGGTGCGCCGCGGGTGGTGCCGTAGCCCAGCACCGCGCCGCCGTCGACCGAACCCTCGGCCACGTCGAAGCGACGCTGCGGAGCCTCGGACGCGCTGGCGCCCGAGCCGACGTAGAAGACGAGGTTGTTGGCGCGCGGGAATTGCTGGCGCGCTCCGATCAGCTGATAGCGCAGCACGTTTCCCGCTGCCGCGACGTTCGTGAGCGCGACGTCGGCGTCGCCGTACGGCTCCATGGCCGCCAGCACCGAACGCAGACTCCAGGTGTCCTGCGACAGCGGCCATTCCAGTGAGGGGCCCGACGCGAAGGCGATGACGGCGAATCGGGCGTCCGGGTAGCGGTCTACCACCGCGGCGATGTCCTCACGCGCGGCGTCCATTCGCGTCCTGCCATCGGGGAGGTCGCCGACGCCCATCTCGGGTGAGCGGTCCACCACCAGGAAGACGTTCGGTTGTCCGTCGGCCGCACCGGCGGGCGTGGTCTGCAGGTCGTCACCGAATACGGGCCGGGCCGCGGCGATCAGCAGCAGCACGACCGCAGCCGTCACCCCCGCCCAGCGCCACACCTGCGTCCGCGTGCGGCGGCGGGCCGAGAGCAGTTGCCGCAGCGACGCGACCCTGGCGACCACCGCGACGGCGGCCACGATCGCCAGCAGGATGGGGGGCAGCACGGGATAGAAGCTCATCGGTGCCTCACCGCCAGAGGCACCAGTGACAGCGCCGCCAGTGCCAGCACCGCGACGGCGAGCGGGACGTCGGGGGACTCGGGTGTCGACACGCGCACCGTCTGCCCCGGTGTCGGGGGCGGTGGGGCGTCGCGGATCTCGGCGAGCCGCACGGCGACGTCACCGCTTGCCGATGCGGACTTGCCCCCGGTGGTGCGGGCGAGGTCGTCGAGGGTGGCGTTGCTCGGACCGGTGACCACGGCGTTCACCTGCACCCCGGCGGTCGTGGCCAGCTCGCGCAACTGCTCGGCACCCACCACCGACGGCCGCGTCTCGTCGGGCGCCCGCAGCGTGCCCGGTCCGACGTAGATCAGCGAACGGCGTTGTGCCCCGGCCTCGTCGAAGTCGGGAAAGCCCGTGAGACACAGGGCGAGGACGTCCTCGGTGCTCTCGGCGTAGTTGGCGTAGGACACCGCGGGAGAGAAGTCCCCGCGACGGGCGGCGTCGGATCCCGCGTACTCGCCGAAGCGGGCCGCGGCGTACTGGTGGTCGCGGGTCATCGGGATCACTCGGCGATTCGGGGACGTCAGCCCGATGCGCTGGGTGTCGAAGGTCGGGACGTGCCCGGCGAAGAAGCGCATCGCCGCGGCCAGTTGCGGATCGTCGACGGGCGAACCGGCACAGACCATCACGTCCTCGGGCTGGCCGGTGTCGGCGTCGTGCGCGGCGGTCGGCAACCCCGTCGGACGCGCCGCCGCGAGCACCGAGGCGCCGCAAGCGAGGACCAGCAGCATCAGGACGGCGATCGTCGCGATCATTCGGCGCCGCACGGCCCGCACGTACGCGGGCAGCTGGGTGAGCCGGTCCACGTTGGCCAGCGGGCGCAGTCGGCGACCGTCGTCGCCAGGCATTGCCAGCGCGACGACGATGCCCGCGGCGAGCGCGACGCACGCCACGATCACGACGAGCCACCAGGTCAACTCCACGTGAGGATCAACTCCTCGGTGGCGCCGCTGAGTTCGCCGACGTCCTCGGCCGACCGTTCGTTGAACGCAACGTCGTTGAGTCGGGCCAGGATTGGCGCGGCAGGCGCGAGGCTGCCCTTGGCGACCTCGTCGACCTGCATGTACTGCGCTCGCACGCCGGTGAATTCGTGCAGGAACTCGCGCAGCGTGCGGCTCAACTCGGCACCGGCCGCGGCGGCTGGCAATTCACCGCTGCGCCTGCGTTCGTCGATCCGGCGGGCCTCGCGCGCAAACCTGCGCCTGACCAGGGCGGCGCGTGCGGACGCGACCAGGCGTGGACCGGCGTTGCGCTCCGGCGGCATCGTCGTCAGGAACACCGCGACGTACCAGCCGATCACGAGAAGCGTCAGCAGCACCGCCGCCCACACCCACGTCGACGACGTCGGCGCCGGGCCGATGACGAAGCGCAGCAGGTCATCCGGCACGGGCGAACACCCCGGTCATGCCGACGAGGCCGGATCGGATGCCGCGACTGCCCTCGAACACGGCGTAGGGGACCGCGCGCGTGGTCATCGCCTCCCAAAGTGCCTCGCGGCGAACCCCTTCGGCCTCCTCGTAAGCGGTGACGACGTCGAATCCGAGATCCAACCCGCTCAGCACGTGGGCGCCGCCGTCGACGTCGTAGCCCCCGGTGTCGTCGTCGGTCGAACTCACGACGGGGTGGTCGGCCGTCATCGCCCACATCACGTCGTGGCGAGGCGTGAGCCGAGAGAGCATGGCGTCGAGGCGTTCACCGGTGTCGGGTTCGTCGGACACCACGACGACGAGGTGGCGATGCCGGTAGTGCTCGCACACCCAGCGCAACTGGGTCAGCACGTCGCTGCGGCCGGGGTGATCGCGCACGTGGTCGAGGTACCGGGTCAGCATGTACTCCAGATGTGTCTCACCGCGGCGCAAGCGGATGTCGACGCAGCCCCTCGAGTCGCCGAAGACCATCCCGATCTGATCGGAGCGGCGCAGCGTGATCAGGCCCAGCGCGCCGATCACGTTCGCCGCGACGTCGGCCTTGCGCTCACCGGAGGGACTGAGCCCCAGCATGTTTCGTCCTCCATCGGCGACGACGAGGATCTTGTGGTGCTTCTCCGACACGAAGCGCTTGATCAGGACGTCGCCGGATCGGGCCGTCGCCTTCCAGTCGATGTCGCGGACGTCGTCGCCAGGGACGTAGGGCCGCAGATCGTCGAATTCGAGGCTGCGCGAATGCAACAGCGAGTAGCGGCCGCCCTCGAGCAGCCCGTTGGTGTCGCGGCCGAAGGACGCCTTGGCGCGGTCGAGATGTCTACCCACGAGACGCGCCCTAGGGCACCCGCACCGCGCGCAGCACCGCGTCGACGACGAGGTCCGGCGTGATGCGTTGGCTCACGGCCTCGAAGCCCAGGATCAGCCGGTGCCGCAGCACGCGGTGGGCCAGCGCGGCGATGTCCTCTGGCATGACGTGACCGCGGCCGCGTAGCAGCGCCAGCGCCCGCGCGCTGCGGCAGAAGGCGATCGTCGCGCGGGGGCTTGCGCCGTACTCGATGAGGCGGGCCATCTCGCCGGGCAGGAACTCCTCGGGTACGCGAGTCACCTCGACGAGCCGGCTGGCGTACTGGATGAGGGCGCGGTCCATGTGCACCGAGCCCGCCACGCGCTGGGCGTGCCGGATGGCGTCGAGTTCGACCGCGGGCGGGGTGCGGTGGGCGCGTTCGTAGAGTCCGGCGTCCATCCGGGAGATCACCTCGACCTCCTCGTCGGCCGACGGGTAGCGCACCAACTCCTTGAGCATGAAGCGGTCGGTCTGGGCCTCGGACAGCGGATACGTGCCCTCCTGGTCGACCGGGTTCTGCGTGGCCATGACGAGGAACGGGTCTGGCAGGGGATATTCGACGCCGGCGATCGTGGTCTGGCGTTCCTCCATCGCCTCGAGCATCGCGCTCTGGGTCTTGGCGCTCGAGCGGTTGATCTCGTCGAGCAGCACGACGTTCGCGTGCACCGGGCCGAGCTGGGTGACGAACGCGTTGTTGGCAGCCTCGTAGATCTGGGTGCCGACGATGTCGCTCGGCAGCAGGTCGGGCGTGCACTGAATGCGGCGGAACTCGCCGCGGATGGACTCGGCGACCACGCGTGCGGCGGTGGTCTTGGCCAGGCCTGGCACGCTCTCGATTAGCAGGTGACCGCCCGCCAGCAGGGCGACGAGCATCGACTCACGCAGGTGGAGTTGGCCCACCACCTTCGCGGAGAAGGCGGCGGCGACGGCATCCACCGTGCGCAACGCCGCATCCAGGTCAGTTCGCTCGAGCTGCGTGCGTGCTGCGGTCATGAATCCTTCCGAAGGTGGCTTGCCCGACGCCCGTGTTTACCCGACCAGGCTAGTTTCATGCCCGCGCGTCCAGCGGAACCCGCCGTTCGCGGTCGGATCCCGGCCACACGTACGGCAGATCGTCGGGTACGTCACCGAACAGCGGGCGGTAGAACTCGGGGTCCTTGCGCACCAGGGCGGACTGGTGGCTGAGGTGAAAGTCGGCGTCGCCGAGCCACGGCGGCAGGTCGCCTGATTCGGCCAGTCTCCGCTGGTCACGGACCTCGTCGATGCCCGTGGTGGCGTGCAGGTCGGCCAGCAGCGTCGGCGCCGTGGTGTCCGCGTGGCCCAGCCGCACCCACGCCTCGCTGGTCACCAAGCCGTAGCGGACCAGCGCCTCCTCGTAGCCGGCCCACATCGCCGCAGCGGGGTGTCGACGCCAGCCGTAGCCGGGAACCGTCAGCGCCCGCAGCACCTGGACCGTCTCCGCGCGCTGTTTGCCGAGCCGCTTGCGATCGAGGTGGGCGGCCGATTCGCTGAAGTCCGGGTACGGCAGGAACGTCTGCATCCGGTTCGGGTACCCGATCGACGGTAGGTTCTCCACTGTCATGTTGGCTCTCCTCCTTCCGCTGGTCGGGTTCGCGTTCCTCGACTCGCTCAACGTCCTGAACCTGGGCGTGACGACCGCGGTGGTGTACGACAGCCGACTGAGCCGCAGGTCACCCCTTCCCGCCGGGGTGAGCTTCATCGTCGGCGTGCTCACCGCGACCACGGTGTTCGGCGTGCTCACCGTGGTGGGCCTGAACCTGCTGACCGACCGCGTGGGCTTCGAGGTGACGCCGACGGTCCGGTACTGGGGTCAGCTGGCGGTCGGGCTGGTGCTCATCGTGCTCGCTGCCGCGTCGGGGCAGGCCCGTGGTGTGGCGCCGCCGGAGCGGGTGGTTGCGGCTGCACGGCGCAATCCCTGGCTCTTCGCGATCGTGGGGCTGGCGGTGGGGTTCGGGCAGTCGGCTACGTCGGTGCCGTACCTGAGCGCGCTGGCATTGATCTCGGCGCACGATCCCATGCCACTGGCGTGGCCGGTGCTGGTGCTCGGCTACTGCGCGGTCGCGTTGTCGTTCTCGGTGTTCGTGCTGGCGCTGTCGACGGTGCGGACGATGCGGGCGCGACGGGTGCAGCGCCACCTCGTCCGCGCGATCACCCGGTACGGGCCGCCGGTCATCCGCGGCCTGTTCCTCGTCGTCGGGGTGGTGCTGGTGGTGGGTGCGCTGCTGAACTACCGGGCGCTCTTCTAGCGCGCCGCCCTCACACCAGGGCGACGGCGTGCGTCGGCTGGTCCCGTAGGCGCTCGGCATCGCGGCCGGGCGGAACTCCGAACAGCCTGCGGTACTCGCGGTTGAACTGCGACGGGCTGTCGTAGCCGACGGCGTGACCGATGCCCGCGACGTCACCGGGGCGGGCGAGCAGCAGCGACCGGGCATGTTGGAGCCGGATGCACTTCTGGAACTGCAGCGGCGTCATGGCGGTCACGCCGCGGAAGTGGCGGTGGTAGGCCGACGAACTCATGCCGGCCATGCTCGCGAGGTCGTCGATCCGCAGCGGCTGGGCGTAGTTGTCGCGCAGCCAGCTGATGGTCCGGCTGACGTACGCGAGATTGCCGTCCGCCGAACCGATCTGACGCAGCGTCGCGCCCTGCGGACCGGTCAGCACCCGCCACAGGATCTCCCGTTCGATCAGGGGTGCCAGGACTGCGGCATCGTCGGGCCGGTCGAGGAGGCGGAGCATGCGAGCGACGGCGTCGAGCAGGTCGACGTCGGCGTCACCGGTGGTGATCGCGGACTCGGGATCGTCGGTGCGCCTGCGTCGTTCGCCCGGCGCGCGAAGCATCAGCGCGGCGATCTCGGCGGGCCGAAGTGCCAGGCCGAAGCCGAGGGACGGCGATGCCGCGCTGGTGTCGACGTAGTGGCCCGTGACGGGCACCGTGGCCGCGACGAGTAGGCATTGGCCCGCGCGGTACTCGTACGCCCGGTCGCCCAGCAGCAGGCGCTTGCCGCCCTGGGCCATGACGACCAGCAGGGGCTCGGTGAGCGTGTAGTCGGGTGTGGAACCGTCGGTCGCCACCTTCGACAGCAGCACGCCGTCGATCGCGGTGGTCATGTCCGGGCGGGCGTGGCGCGCGATGCGGTCACCGATCTCGGCGAGCAGTACGGCGCGAGTGTGCACTGTCCGATCATCTCCGATCGAAGAGGATCGTGCAAGAGCCCGCAGCGATCGATCTACCGCGGCCGCTCATTCGCGCATTGAATGGAGCCATCCAAAACGCAACGCTAGGAGATGGATTCATGTCACTCGATCACTACGTCACCCTCGGTAGGTCCGGACTTCGGGTCAGCCCGTTCGCGCTCGGCGCGATGACGTTCGGCAACGACCCGGGTGGTGCAGGGACGTCCGTCGAGGAGTCCGAGCGCATCCTCGAAACGTATCTCGACCTCGGCGGGAACTTCGTCGACACCGCGAACTTCTACACCAACGGCCACTCCGAGAAGATCCTCGGCGACTGGTTCGCAGCCCGGCCCGGCAGGCGCGAGCACGTGGTGCTGGCGTCGAAGTTCTTCACCAACATGCACCCCGGTGACCCGAACGGCGGCGGTGCGGGCCGGTCCTCGATCCGCGCCCAGTTGCGCGAGACGCTGCGCCGGCTGAACACCGACTACCTCGACGTGTATTGGATGCACAACTGGGACAGGCACACTCCGATCGAGGAGACGATGTCGACCCTCGACGACCTGGTCCGCGCAGGCACCATCCGCTACGTCGGGTTCTCGAACACCCCGGCATGGGTCACCGCGCAGGCGCAGACCACCGCGCTGCTGAAGGGTTGGGCGCCACTGATCGCGCTGCAAGTCGAGTACTCGCTGCTCGCCCGCACCGTCGAGGGTGAACTGGCACCGCTGGCGCTGGACACCGGCATGGCGCTGGTGCCGTGGAGTCCACTGAAGAACGGGTTCCTGTCGGGTAAGTACCGGCGCGGGGCGGCGGTCACCGACTCCGCCCGCGTCGCATTCGTGGGCGGGCCGTCCGACGACGAGTTCCGCGTCATCGAGGCGGTCGCTGACGTGGCAGCCGAGGCCGGTGTCTCCTCGGCCGCCGTCTCGCTGGCCTGGCTGCGGGCGCGACCGGGCACCGTGGTGCCGATCATCGGGGCGCGGCGCCTCGAGCACCTCACCGCCAACCTCGCCGGGCTGGACGTGGCGCTCACCTCCGACCAGGTCGCCCGGCTCGACGACGCGTCGGCCCCCGCGTTGAGCTACCCCGCCGCGCTCAACGGGGACATGGCCACGATGCTGCAGTTCGCGGGCGCCACGGTCGACGGGCGACCGTCGGCGGTCTACCCGCCGCTGCTGGCCAGTGACGTCAGGTATTAGCCGGCGTAATAGTCTGCGCCGCGCGAGAATTCGACGAACGTGCAGGCCTCGTCGCCCACGCACCAGGCATCGTGGCCGGGCGGCAGCAGCATGACGTCGCCCGCGGAGAAGACCTCCTCGGACCCGTCGGCCATCTGGACGCCGAGGGCGCCGCGCAGGACGAGGGCGACGTGCGGCAGCTCGCACAGCTCGGTGCCCGCGTACTGTTTGAGGTCGTTCGACCAGCGGGCGCCCCGGTCGAACGTCACCTCGGTCACCGACACCCCGGTGAGTTCGGCAGTGCGTTTGGAGATGAGTCCGTGGACGTCGCTGTCGATGTCGGCGAGATGCGCCTTCTGCATGGCGGGATGAAAGGTGCTCATGGCTACGCGCTCCTCCCGTCGGCTACCCGCGGCGGACGGTCCGCGGTCGCGACGTCGAGCACCAGCTCGGCGACGCGATTGCGGTGCTGTTCGGGACTGCCAAGCAGTGCGGCGTCGGTGGTCGCGCGCTTGTAGTAGAGGTGGGTTTGGTGTTCCCAGGTGAACCCGATGCCGCCGTGCACCTGGATGGTGTCGGTCGCGACGCGGGCGAAGGCCGCCGAGCACACCGCCTGGGCGATGCTCGCCTCCAGCGCCGGGTCGCCGGTGCCATCGGCCAACGCCCACACCGCGTGGTACGCGGTCGACTGCGCGTGCTCGACCTCGACGAGCAGGTCGGCCAGCTTGTGCTTCACGGCCTGGAACGACCCGATGGGCCTGCCGAACTGCAGCCGGGTCTTGGCGTACTCGACGGACAAATCCAGCAGATGCCGTGCGGCGCCGACCTGTTCGACGGCCAGCAGCGCCGACCCGACCTGGAGGGCGTGCTCGATGACGCGCACCGCTTCGTCCGGTCCCGCCACCAGCTTCGCGGGCGCATCGGTGAACTCGACGTCGGCTTGCGGCCGGGTCAGGTCCAGGGTGGCCAGGGAGATGCGTTGCACACCTGGTGAACCCGCGTCGACGGCGTAGAGCGCCACCCCGTCGGGTCCCGTCGCCGCGACCAGCAGGTCGTCCGCTGACGGGGCGTCCACGACGCGCGGCACCGTCCCGGTCAGCGTCCAGTCCTCGCCCAACGCCGACGCGGTGACGGTGACCGCTGCCGGATCGAACGCGCCTGCTCGGTCGCCAACGGCGAAGGCCGCCGTGCGCCTGCCCTCGACGAGTTCGGGCAGTAGAGCGTCGCGGACCGCACCGCCCGGTGCGGCGACGAGAGCGGGGATGGCCAGGTACACCGTGCCGAACAGCGGCCCGCAGGCAAGTGCGGCGCCGAGCCGTTCGACGGCGACGGCCTGATCGATCAGCGAACCACCAACGCCACCATCGGTTTCCGGCACGGACAGGCCCAGCACGCCCAGCTCCCCGCCGAGTCGCGCCCATGCCTTGCGGTCGAACGGCGGGTCGGACTCCATGAGCCGTCGTACGGCGGCCTCGTCGAAGTGATCGGCGCAGAACCGGCTCACCGCCTCGCGCAGTTGGGCCTGCTCGTCGGTGAAGATGAATGGCTCAGCCACGGGGAATCTCCTTCCAGGGCATGCCGGCATCGGCACGCAGGTCGCCTGGCAGGCCGAGGATGCGCTCGCCGAGGATGTTTCGCATGACTTCGGAGGTGCCGCCCTCGATCGTGTTGGCACGGCTGCGCAGGAACCGCTGTTGAATCGGTCCGCGCCAATCGGATTCGTTCTCGGGATCCCTACCGGAGCTGTAGCCGTGGTATAGCGTGCCCTCCGGGCCGAGCAGGTCCATGCAGAACTGGTAGATCAGCTGGTTCAGCTCGGCGCCGACCATCTTGCCGATCGAGCCCTCCGGCCCGGGTCCGCCCATCGTGGCCGCCGCGCGCGACCGCTCGGAGGTGAGCCGTTGCGCCTCCGACCGCAACCACAGCTGGGTGAGCCGGTCGCGGAGCACCGGGGTCTGCAGATCGGGCCGCGCCGCCCACAGCGAGACGGCCTCGGAGATCGTGCCCGCGCCGCGCCTGCTACCGCTGCCGCCGAGTGCGCTGCGTTCGTTCATCAGCGTCGTCATCGCGACGTTCCACCCGTTGCCGACGGCACCCAGGCGGTGGGCGTCGGGGATGCGGGCGTCGGAGAAGTACACCTCGTTGAACTCGGCCTGGCCGGTCAGCTGCCGCAGCGGCCGCGTCTCGACGCCGGGCCCGTGCATGTCGACGACGAAGTACGTGAGGCCCTTGTGCTTGGCCACGTTGGGGTCGGTGCGGGCGAGCAGCAGACCCCACCGGGCGCGGTGGGCGAGGCTCGTCCACACCTTCTGTCCGTTGACGACCCATTCGTCACCGTCGGGCACCGCGGACGTCGCGAGCCCGGCCAGGTCGGAACCGGCGCCCGGCTCGGAGAACAGCTGACACCAGATGTGCTCGGTGCTGGCCAGCGGGCGCAGCCACGACTTCTTGAGGTCGTCGTCCTGGGCGTGCTCGCGGATGGTGGGCGCCGCCATGCCGTAGCCCATCGGGTTCAGGCCCAGGGGGACCGGGCCGCCCGCGCCCTGCAGGATGCCGTCGGCGACCGCCTGCAGGCGCCGCGAGACGCCGAGGCCGCCGAGACCCTCGGGAAAGTGGACCCAGGACAGGCCTGCGTCGTAGCAGGCGGCGAGGTACTCGGGAATCGGAACGGACTTCGGATCGTGTTCGGCGACCACCCGGTGGGCGAGGTCGGCCACCCGGTCGACATCAGCGTCGTTGCTCATCTGCCCACGATAGGAAGTCGACACCCGTCAAGAAAGGGCGGGGGGTGAATCCGGCCCAATTCGCTCACCAGGTGGAACATTGGGCGGTCGACCACGCCGACTCGCGCGGGGGCTCGAGTGACGGATGGGACTAGAGGACGCCACCGACTGCGCTTACGGTGAGGCCATGGTGCTCAGACGCGATGCCGCGTTCCTCGACGGGCGGGTCGCCGTCGTCACCGGTGGCGGGTCGGGGATCGGGCGCGGCATCGCCGAGGGCTTCGCCGCCTACGGCGCCAAGGTCGCGATCTGGGAACGCGACGGCGAGACCGCCGCCGCGGTCGCCGAGAAGTGCGGCGGGCTGGCATGCACGGTCGACGTCCGCGATACGGACCTGGTCGACGAGGCGCTGGCCACCACGATCGAGACACTGGGCGTACCAACGATTCTGGTGAACAACGCCGGCGGCGTCTTCGCATCGGGAATCCTCGACACCTCACCCAACGGGTGGGACGCGCTGATCCGATCGAATCTGACCCACGTGCTGCTGTGTACCCAACGCGTCGCCAAGGCGATGGTCGCCGCCGAACTCGGCGGCAGCATCGTCAACGTCACCTCCATCGAGGGGTTCCGGGCCGCACCGGGATACGCCGCCTACTCGGCGGCCAAGGCGGGCGTCGTCAACTACACCCGCACCGCCGCACTCGAACTCGCGCCGCACGGCATCCGCGTCAACGGCCTGGCGCCCGACGTCACCGCCACCGAGGGGCTGGCGAACATGGCGCCACCGGGATGGGAGGCGCGCACCAGCAACACCATCCCAATGGGCCGGGTCGGGCACGTCGACGAGATGGCAGGCGCCGCAGTGTTCCTCGCGTCCGACCTGAGTTCCTACGTCACCGGGCAGACGCTGCACGTCGACGGCGGCACCGCTGCGGCGGGCGGCTGGTACCACCACCCCGACGACGGCCGGTACGTGCTTGGGCCGAGCTAGCGGACCCTGGGGACCTCCGCGGCGATGGCGTCGAGCAGCGCCGGGTACCGCTTGGCCTCGCGGTGGCCGCCCGGCTTGCCGCTGCTGATGATGCCCGCCGAGAGCCGGCGCGACGGGTCGGAGTATACCGCGACGTTCACCAGCCCGGTGTGCCCGAACGCGTCAGGGGCGTCCCTGCCGAACGGACCAAAGCGCTTGGAGCCCAGCATGAAACCCGTGCCCCAGCGCAGAGGCACCATGCCCGTCGCGACGTCGGGCCGCAACCGGCGGGCTTGCCGGGTCGCCTCGCGCAACGTCTCGGGTAACATCACCCGGACGCCGTCGAGTTCGCCTCCGCGGGTCCAGATCTCGGCGAACCGGGACAGCTCGTGGGCCGTCGACACCGTGTTCGACGACGGCAGCACACCGGTCAGGTAACGCTCTGTGTTGGTGAACGGGATGAGCTGGTGGGTCGTCCCGCCGATCGCGGTCTTGAACGCCTTGGCCATCGGCGGCGGCAGTGGCTTGCCCGTAGCGTGGCTCGGCGCGACGAGTGGGACGTCGGTGGGCAGCACGCCGTAGTTGGTCCAGCGGAAGCCCAGCGGGTCGAGGATCTCGGTGGCGAGGATCTCGCGGATGTTGCGGCCCGTTGCGGCCGAGACGATCTCGCGCACCAGCGGCCCCCACGTCAGCGCGTGGTAGACGTGCACCAGACCCGGCTTGTAGATCGGCTTCAGCTTGCCGAGCATCTCGCGGGCGTACTCGCTGTCGTCCATGCGCTTCACGTCGGGCTTGGGCCCGGTCGCGAACGGGACGCCCGCGCTGTGGGTCATCACGTGCCGGATCGTGGTGCGGTCCTTGCCGTGGCTGGTGTAGCTGGGCAGGTACTCGCACACCCGGTCGTCGAGCGAGAACGCGCCGCGCTCGACCAGCATGTGCACGACGGTGCTCGTCATCGCCTTGGCCGCCGAGTACGCGCAGAACGGCGTGTCGGTGGTGACCGCGACGCGGTCGGCGTCGGGCGAGTCGGCCGGTCCGTTGCCCCAGCCGTGCCCGATCGCCCGGTTGAGCACCACCTCGCCGTCGACGCGCAGGCACACCTGGATTGCCGGGTGCATGCCAGCCCGGTACCAGTGCCGGGTCTTCTCCCAGATCCGGTCGGCTGCGCCCGCGGGCAGCACGGTGTCGTTCTCCTCGCCGACCGCGGTGACGGCATCGAGGTCGGCGGGAACGCAAATACGGCCCTCGGCAGCCATCTGGTCGGTCACGTCGACAGGTTACGGCCCGAGCCGAAACCCGCCCCGCGACCGAATTAGAACGTGTTACAGTTCGGCCACTTTCGAGCCGGAGGGAACCATGGCCGAGGCGGCGTTGCAGACCAGATCGAAGGCGGCGTCGCTCGCCATCGTCACGCTCGCCTACGTCATCGCGATCGCGGTCGCCGCGGCATGGCTGATCTGGGGTCCCACCACAGGCCGGCTGTGGCTCGACACCCTGATCGCGGACGTGCTCGCCACCCTCGTCGTCTTCACGTTCAGCCGGGCCTACCGCAACTCGAGTTTCTACGACGCGTACTGGAGCGTCATCCCGCCGCTGCTGCTCTTCTACTGGTGGAGCCAGGCCGGCCCGGGCGTCGACGACCTGCGCGCCGTGCTGGTCGCCACGGTCGTGGTGCTCTGGGCCGTGCGCCTGACCGGCAACTGGGTGTACGCCTTTCCCGGCCTGCACCACGAGGACTGGCGCTACCCGATGTTCCGCGACCGGGCGGGCAAGTGGGAGTTCTTCGCCGACCTGGTCGCCATCCACGTCATCCCGACGCTGCAGGTGTTCCTCGGCATGGTGCCGGTGTACGTCGCGGTGACCCGGCCCGGCGACGGGATCGCCTGGCTCGCCGTCGTGGCGTTCGTCATCGGCGTCGCGGCGGTGACACTCGAACTCGTCGCCGACGTCCAGATGCACCGCTTCGCGCGGGTACGCAAGCCGGGCGAGGCGATGGACCGCGGGCTGTGGTCGTGGTCGCGGCACCCCAACTACTTCGGCGAGTTCGGGTTCTGGTTCGCCCTCGGCCTGTTCGGCGTGGCGGCGGCACCCGCCGACGCCTGGTGGCTGATGGCAGGCGCGGCTGTGATGCTCGCGCTGTTCCTCGGCGCCAGCATCCCGATGATGGAGGAACGCAGCCTGCAGCGCCGCCCCGAGTACCAGCAGGTGATCGACCGGGTGTCCACGTTCGTGCCCCGCCCACCCAAGCGCGGCCGATCGTGAAGCGCATCGTCATCGCGGGTCTCGGCGACAGCGGCGTGCTGACCGCGATCAAGCTCGCCAAGCGGCCCGACGTCGACGTCGTGGGCATCTCGTCGAAGCCGGGGCTGGTGAGCGGGCAGGAACTCGGCTGGCGCATCAGCAGACCCGACCACTGGGCTCAGCACAACTGGATCGCATTCGACCGGTTCCGCGGTCTCGACCGGGTGCGCACCGTGCACGGCACCCTCACCGGCGCCGACCTCGACGGCCGCACGGTGTCCGTGCGCACGGCCCACGGGGACACGGCGACCGTGGGCTACGACGCACTGGTGATCTCCACGGGTGTCACGAACGGCTTCTGGCGGCAGCCGACCCTGCAGTCGCACACCGAGATCGGCGCCGACCTGCACGCGGCGCACGACCGGCTGTCCGCGTCGGCGTCGGTGATCGTCGTCGGCGGCGGCGCGGCCGCGGTCAGCAGTGCCGCGAACATCGCCAGGACCTGGCCCGCCAAGCGCGTCGAGCTGTACTTCCCCGGCGACCGCGCGCTGACCCAGTACCACCCGAGGACGTGGTCGCGGATCGAGCGCAGGCTCGTCGACGCAGGCGTAAAACTGCGCCCCGGGCACCGCGCCGTCCTGCCCGACGAGTTCACCGGCGACGAGATCACCACGGGGCCGGTCCGGTGGAGCACCGGCCAGCCCGACGCGTGGGCCGACGCCGTGCTGTGGACCATCGGCCGGGTCAGCCCCAACACCGCGTGGCTGCCGTCCGCGCTGCTCGACGACGACGGCTTCGTCCGCGTGACGCCCGAACTGCAGGTGCCCGGCCGCCGCGGCGTGTTCGCGCTCGGCGACGTCGCGGCGACCGACCCGCAGCGCAGCTCGGCCCGCAACCGGGCCGACGGGCTGCTCGCGGACAACCTGCTCGCCTACTTCGAGGGCCGCCCGCTGCGCTCCTACCGCCCGCCGAAGTCCAGGTGGGGATCGATCATCGGCATCCAGCGCGACGGGCTCGAGGTGTTCGCGCCGAACGGCCGCGCGTTCCGGTTCCCGGCGTGGTCGTTCGAGCGCGTGCTGATGCCCGTGATCGTGCGGCGCGGAATCTACCGCGGCGTGCGCGACTCGACCCCGCGTTAGTCAACTTCCGAACCAGCACAACGACGCCGCCGGTCGTCGGTATTGTCATTGCATCGTTCACCCGTCCACCACCACATGCGTCGGAAGCCCGTGCTCAAACCTGAATTCGACCCAGCTGCTCCTGGCCAGCAGCTGTCAGTCCTATTGGTCGAGGACGACCGGGCCGACGCGATCCTCGTCGAGGAACTGATCGCCGACACGAACGCGGACATCGCCGTGGTGTGGGCGCCGTCGATGGCCGACGCCGAGCGTGAACTCTCCAAGTCGCGGCCCGACTGCGTGCTGCTGGACCTCAACCTGCCCGACGCCAACGGCATCAGCGCGCTGGACCGCATCACCAAGCGTGACGATCACGTTCCCGTCGTCGTGCTCACCGGCCTGTTCGACGAGCACTTCGGGGTGTCGGCAGTCGCGTCGGGCGCCCAGGACTACCTGGTCAAGGGCCGGGTGGAGCCGGAGATGCTGCGCCGCGCCCTGCTCTACGCAATCGAACGCAAGCGTGCCGAACTCACCGCCGTCGCCTTGCGCGCCAGCCAGCTCACCGCACTGGAGAACGCCCGGTTGGCCCGCGGGCTGCTGCCGACGCCGCTGCTGCACGAGAACCCGGGCGTGGAGATCGAGGCCCAGTACCGCCCCAGCCACCAGAACGCCCTCCTCGGTGGCGACTTCTACGACTTCGTCCAGACCCCCGACCGCACGGTCCACGTCATGGTCGGCGACGTGGCCGGGCACGGGCCGGACGCCGCCGCACTGGGGGTGGCCCTGCGGATCGGCTGGCGGGCGCTGACGTTCGCTGGCCTGCGCGGCAACGAGCGCATGCGCCAGCTCGAACGGATCCTGCGGGCCGAGAGCCCGGTGAGCAGCGGCGTGTTCGCGACGGTGCTCAGCGTGGCCCTCGCACCCGACGGGCACTTCACCGTCGTCCGGGCCGGGCACCCCGGGATGCTGCTGCACGGCGCGTCCACCGTCGAATGGCTCGAGCCGCCCGCTGGCCCCGCGCTCGGCCTCAACGGGCAGAACTGGCCGCTGAGCGAGTTGGAGTTGCCGCACGGATATGGCCTGGTGCTGCTCACCGACGGCATCTTCGAGGGTCACGCCGGCCGGGGCAACGAGCGCCTCGGTGAGGAAGGGCTGCTGGAACTCGCCCGGTCGGTCGCCGACCTGCCGGGTCGGCAGTTCGTGAAGGCGATCATCGACGGCGCAGGTGAACGCGCGCAGGCACACGGCGGGCTGTCCGACGACATCGCCGTCGTGCGGGTGGAGCGGACCGCGACATGACGCAACCACCAAGGGAGCCCGGGACCAAGAGCCGCAAGCTCACCGTCCAGGGCTGGCAGAACCTCGTCCTGTCCGCGATGGGCGTGGTCGTGCTGGCAGGTGCGATCACGGGCGGCGTCCTCGTCGACCGCACCGACGACGTGTCCCGCGACCTGATCGATGACATCCAGCCCGCACGCGTCGCGTCCTACCGCCTGCAGACGGCCCTGCGCGACCAGGAGACCGCCACCCGCGGGTACGCGATCACCGCCAACCGGCAGTTCCTCCAGCCGTACTACGACGGACAGCAGGCCGAGGACGCCGCGGTCGAGGCGATGAGCGCGCGACTGGATGACCGGCCAGACCTGATGGCGGATCTAGACGCCGTCGAAGCCGCTGCCGACCAGTGGCGGACGCGGTACGCCGAACCGCTGATCGCCAGTGTCGTGCCGCAGGCCGCGGCGCCGGTCGACCAGTCGGTGATCGAACGCGGGAAGGCCGAGTTCGACGACATCCGCCGAGTCTTCGACGTCCAGTCGGCCAACCTGATGACGACGCGTGACGACGCGGTCGCCGAACTCGACACCGTCAGGGACTGGCGCGACAGGGTGCTGATCGCGATGATCGTCGCGTTCTTCGTTGCCGCCGTGCTGCTGGCCATCCTGGTGCGCAACGCGGTGACGCGCCCGCTGTCCTACCTCGCGGAGTCGTGCAGGCGCATCACCGAGGGCGAGTTCGACAAGAAGATCGTGCCGCGCGGGCCGAAGGACATCCGCGCCATCGCGACCGACGTCGAGGACATGCGCCAGCGGATCGTGTGGGAACTCGAGATCTCCCAGCAGGCCCGCGCGCTGCTCGACGACCAGACGGTCGAACTGCGGCGCTCCAACGCCGAACTCGAGCAGTTCGCCTACGTCGCCTCGCACGACCTGCAGGAACCGCTGCGCAAGGTGGCGTCGTTCTGTCAGCTGATCGAGAAGCGCTACGGCGACCAACTCGATGAACGCGGCGTCGAGTACATCCGGTTCGCTGTGGACGGTGCCAAGCGCATGCAGGTGCTGATCAACGACCTCCTGACCTTCTCCCGTGTCGGACGGTTGAACTCGACGCAGGCCGACGTGGACCTCGGCGAGGCCATCGAGGCGGCCCGCGGCAACCTCACCACGTCGATCGAGGAGAGCGGCGCGACGCTAGTGCTCCCCGAGCACGGGCTTCCCGTCGTCACCGGCGACCCGACCCTGATGACGATGCTGTGGCAGAACCTGATCGGCAACGCCGTGAAGTTCCGCCGCGAGGGCGTCCCACCCCGGATCGTCGTCGAGTGCGAGCCCGGCGAGGACGGCTGGTACGCGTTCAGCGTCTCGGACAACGGCATCGGCATCGCCGACGAGTTCGTCGACAAGGTGTTCGTGATCTTCCAGCGGCTGCACGGTCGCGACGCATACACGGGAACCGGCATCGGTCTGGCACTGTGTAAGAAGATCGTCGAGTATCACGGCGGCACCATCTGGATCGACACCGACTATGCCGAGGGCACGCGGTTCCGGTTCACGTTGCCCGTGCCCGCCGCCAAGACCGGCGGCACCGACGAGGCCCTGGAGAACACCGGCGCCGAGCCCGAGCCAGCCCTCGAAGGGACACGCGAATGACCTCCTCTGCCCGACCCATCGACGTCCTCCTGGTCGAAGACGATCCCGGTGACGAGCTGATCACCCGGGAAGCCTTCGAGCACAACAAGATCAAGAACAACCTGCACGTCGCGCACGATGGCGAGGAGGGACTGGACTTCCTCTACAAGCGCGGTGCCTACCCGGACGCCCCGCGGCCCGACCTGATCCTGCTCGACCTGAACCTGCCCAAGTACGACGGCAGGCAGCTGCTCGAGCAGATCAAGTCCGATCCGGATCTGATGCACATCCCGGTCGTCGTGCTGACCACGTCGTCGGCCGAGGAGGACATCCTGCGCAGCTACAAGCTGCACGCCAACGCCTACGTCACCAAGCCCGTCGACCTCGACCAGTTCATGAGCGCGGTGCGTCAGATCGACGAGTTCTTCGTGCAGGTCGTGCGGCTCCCGCACTCCTGACCGCCGGTCCCGGGGTTTGTGGACCCGTGCGCCGGGAACCCATTCGCCGACACGAATGGGAGGTCTGACATGACGATCTGTGCCACCTGCGGGAATGACTACGACAAGGCGTTCACCGTCACCTGGCCGGACGGCCGCACGGCCGACTTCGACAGCGTGGAGTGCGCAGCAGCGCAACTGGCGCCCGAGTGCGCGCACTGCGGCTGCCGAATCCTGGGCCACGGCATCGAGACCGAGGACGCGATCTTCTGCTGCGCCCATTGCGCGCGCAAGGACAGCAACGCCGACGTCAACGACCGCTATCCGGTGCCTGCGGGCGCCTGACCGTCAGCCGCGCGTCCCGTAGCGGCGGCGGAACTTCTCGACCTGCCCGGCGGAGTCGAGAACGCGCTGGCGCCCCGTCCAAAATGGGTGCGAGTCGGCGCTGACCTCGACGACGACCAGCGGGTAGGTGCGAACGCCGTCCGGAGTCTCCCACTCGATGGTGCGCGAACTCGTCACCGTCGAGCGGGTGAGGAACGCCGCTCCGGTGTTCGAGTCCTGGAAGACGACCGGGTGGTAGTCGGGGTGGACGCCTGGCTTCATCGTAATTCTCCTTCTCCCGTGCCGTGCACGGGCACGTCGGTGGTTGTGCTGGGCTCGTGGCCGCACGGGTCGGCGTGCCAGTCGCCGAACGGGTCGCCGTAGCGGCTCCACTCGTCGCGGGCGGCCATCTCCGCGTCGGTGAGCAGCGCGCCTGCCAACGCGCCGTGGACCTCGGCGGGTTCGGCGCCGCAGATCAGGATGGCCATCGACGTGTGCCGGTCGCCGAAGTCGTCGTGCCACATCAGATCTGCCATCGCTGCGCGTTCGGGATCGGCGTAGGGACGCTCGCGAGCCGTCATGGCGGTTAGCCACTTGCCCGCCGAGTTGACCCGCAGGCCGCCGCCCGCGGACTCCAGCCACATGGCATGGTCCGGCCGGCTGGCCAGCCACAGCCGACCCCGCGTGCGGACGACGCCGTCGAGCAGCGCGTCCACGGCGTCGTGCAGCCGGTGTGGGTGAAATGGCCTGTCCGCGTTGAACTCCAGCAGGAACACGTCGCCGTCGGTGCGTAGTGGCGGCTGCCCAGCGAGCAGCGGGCCGTGCGGGTCGTCGCTGCGTCCCCGGCGAGCGTCGGGTTCGAGGTGCGACAGGCCCAGTTCGAGCCGGTCGACGCCGACGGTGATCCTGGCCCGCGGCGCGAGTCTGCGCAATACGTCGAGTGTGCGCGGGTCCGGCGAGGTGAGCACCAGGGCGTCGGAGAACTCCGCCTGACCCACGACGACCTGTGCGACGGTCCGCCCGTCGGGCAGTTCGTCGTCCGACAGCGCCTGCGGCAGCCACACCGTCGCGTCGACGCACGTGATCACGGCGGCGATCTCGACGTCTCTGGCGGCCGGGCCGTCGGTGAAGCCGGGTCCGACGCGGACGCGGACGTGGTTGATCGCCCAGGCGATCGGCTCCGGCTCGAGCCAGGGGCCGAGCCGCACGACGATGCGCCCGATGTCGCAGCGGCGATGCAGGACGCGCAGCAGGACCAGCAGGTCGTTGCGGACGGTGCAGGCCAGGCAGCCGTGCGCCAGTTCGAGAATCGTTTCGGCCGTGCTGGTTTCATCCTGGTCCCGGGTGGTCACCGTGCGTCTGACGACGTGGCCGTCGAAGCGGTGTTCGACGACGAGCGTGCCGGGCGTCCGCGTCAGCACGCCTGTCACGGCCTCGGTGTCGCCCTGCCCGGCGACCAGTAGCAGTGGTGTGCGCACCATCCTCCTTCCGACAATCATTTTCATTAGGGCGCGGCCTACGCTAGCCTCCGTGACGACGGTTGTCGAAAATCGTTTTCAATAGCGAAGGAGGTGCACCGTGTCGGCTACGTGCCAGATCACCGGTCGCACAGTCGGTTTCGGGAACAACGTGTCCCATTCACATCGGCGCACCAAGCGCACCTGGCGTCCCAACATCCAGGTCAAGACGTACTACCTGCCGTCGGAGGGCCGTCGGGTGCGGCTGCGGGTGAGCGCCAAGGGCATCAAGGTCATCGACCGCGACGGCATCGAGGCCGTGGTCGCACGCCTGCGACGCGAAGGGCAGCGGATCTAGTGGCCAGCCGTACCGACATCCGGCCTTTGGTCAAGCTCAAGTCGACCGCAGGCACCGGATACACCTACGTCACCAGGAAGAACCGGCGCAACGACCCGGACCGGCTCGTGCTGCGCAAGTACGACCCCGTGCTGCGGTGCCACGTCGACTTCAGGGAGGAGCGCTGATGGCGAAGACCAGGAAGCCCCCCGCCCGCCGGGACGCGCGCGACGGCAAGCCGCCGCGCCGCAACATGCTCGCGGGCCTCGGCGTCGAGACCGTCGACTACAAGGACACCGGCACGCTGCGGCAGTTCATCTCCGATCGCGGAAAGATCCGCTCCCGCAGCGTGACCGGGCTCACCGTGCAACAGCAGCGCCAGGTCGCCAACGCCATCGAGAACGCCCGCGAGATGGCCCTGCTCCCGTACCCCGCGGGCCGGCCGCGATGAGTGCGGGCGCTCCGCGGCCGTTCACGCTCGTCGTCTGCACCGGGTGCCACACGCCCGACGGCGTGTTCGAGGAGTTGCGTGGGACGGTCCGCCGCTCTCCGCACGGCATGCTGGTCGCAGCCGGTTGCCTGGTGGGACCGTCGGCGTGCGCGGCACGCCACGACCGCCCCGGCACGCTAGTGGTCATGCAGCCGTGCGCGGTGGATCGCTCCCCGGTGGGCGCGGCCACGTGGGTGGGCCCGATCTCGGATCGGACGGACGCCCGGGCACTCTGCCGATGGGTCGAGGACGGGGACTGGCCCAGCGCTACAGCGGGATGAACCGCTCGCCGTTCAACTCGGTCCACAGCCGACGGAGGGCTGCGGACGCCCGGTGGCGCCACCGCCTGCGCGACCGGAAGCCGTGCGCGACGACGTCGGCGACGTAGTCGACGTCGGTGACCACGTAGCCGCCGTCGGTCCGGCGCCACAGACCGGCCAGACACAACTCGATCGCGGCCATCGTCGTGACGGGGGGCGGGGCGACGGCGTCGAGGTCGGCGTCGGAGACGAACGACGGCCGGATCGACTCGCTGCTGCGGGCAACGGCGCGTGCGTGTACGTCGAGCGCGGAGGCAGTCACACCGGCGGTGTCCGGGCGGCGTCGCAGTGCCAGTACCTCGCGGAACACGTCCTCGTTGCGCATACCGCCAGCATAGGCGTAACAGCGACGTAACACGGAATTAACGCGATGCCGCACTCCGGTAGGGTTCGGCACTGATCCACGCCGAGACGCACGGGAGGCGACATGTCGGGCCGGAAGTTCACCTTCGAGGTCAACCGGACCAGCAGCGCGCCGCCCGCGACGCTGTTCCGGATCGAGGCCGATGGCGCTCGCTGGAGCGAATGGGCGAAGCCCATCGTGTTCCAGTCCAGCTGGGAGACCCAGGGCCATCCGGAGCCGGGCGGCATCGGCGCGGTCCGCAAGGTCGGGATGTGGCCGATGATGATGCTCGAGAAGACCGTCGAGTACGAGCAGGACCGCAGGCACGTCTACGCACTCATCGCGCCCAAGACGCCCGCGCTGGACTACCACGGCGAGGCGCTGTTCACCCCGAATGCGTCGGGCGGCACGGACATACGCTGGCGCGGCTGGTTCACCGAGGGCGTCCGCGGCACGGGCCCGGTCATGCAGGCCCTGCTGCGTGGGGCCATCCAGGTCATCTCTCTGAAGCTGATCCGGGCGGCCGAACGCGAAGCCGCCGCCGCGCCGGGGCACTGAGGAACTGAACCGCTGAGAATCTGGGCGGGCGTCCTCGCGGCGCTGGTCGCGCTTCCCGCGCTCGGTGTTCTCGCGACGCTGCTACACGGGGTTCCCGTCATCGGACTCGCCGCAGGCTTCGTGCCGCCGGTCATGTCGTGGGTGGTCCTGGTGACCGCGGCCATCGCCCTGCTGGCGATGGTCCTCTGGCTGCGCGGGCGTAGCCGGGCACTGCTCGCGGTGGTGGTCGTGGCCGCGCTGACGGTGGCGGCGGGGGCATACGTCGTCGCCAGGCAGGTGACCGTCGTCGAGAACGCGGGCGCCGACGTCGACCTGGTCGACACGCTGGACGTGTGGTCGACACCGGCCGCAGTGCCCGACGTCGAGGAGACCTACTCGTCGTTCGATGGAGAGCCGTTGCGGCTGAGCGTCTTCCGCCCGCCACCCGGCTCGAGACCGGCGCCGGTGCTGCTGTTCGTGCACGGCGGCGGCTGGGTGGCCGGCGACCGCAACGCCCACGCCACCGACCTGCGCTGGTTCGCCGACCGAGGATGGCTCGTCGTCTCCGTCGACTACGCGCTGTCGTCGCCGCAACGCCATCTCTGGGACGTGGTCACCGGTCAGATCGGCTGCGCGATGACGTGGGTGGCCGACAATGCGGAGCGCTTCGGGGGTGACCCGGCGCGGCTGTCGCTGACCGGCGACTCCGCGGGTGGCAACCTCGCGATCAACGCCGCCTACATGGCTTCCGCCGGGACGCTGCGGCCGTCGTGCGGCACCGTGGTACCCGCGGTCGGCGCGGTATCGGCGCTGTACCCAGCGGTCGACCCGGCAGGGGTCTTCGCCAACGACGACGTCGCGCTGGGCGGCACGGCGAAGGGCTTCGCCACCGCCTACCTCGGCGGATCGCCCGTCGACGTCCCCGACCGCTACGCCGCCGTCGCGTCGGCTACCCACGTGAGTCCGGCAGCACCGCCCACGCTGCTGGTGCTCGGGGCCGCCGATCACCTGGTGCCGACCCGTGGCGCGGAGGAGTTCGCCGACCGGGCCGCCGCCGCGGGCGTGGACGTGCATCTGGTCTCGGTCCCGTACGCCGATCACGTCTTCGACGAACGCGAGGGCAGCATCGGCCAGCAGGCGTACCGCCAACTCACCGCGGCCTGGCTGCGCGAACACGGCCAGGGGCCCTGACGACCGGCCTACCATCGACCAGACAGGCGCGGCCGCGGACGGTCGCCGGGAGGTCCGCCGATGGCCGGTTCGCAGACGTCGACACGACGTTCGATCCCGCCTGCCGCAGTCGTGGCTCTCCTGGTGATCGTGGTGACCGTCGGCCTGCGCGGCCACGTGCCAGGGGCCGAGGCGCCCGCTACCGAGCGGCCACCTGACGACCCGGCGTCGACCGTGATCGTGCTCGGGTTGCTCGCGGTGGCCGTCGCGGTGGTGGTGACGGCCGTGATCGTCCGGCTGCGCAGGCCCGTGCCCGCCGCCGCGCCGACGTCGACCGGACCGGCCTGGCTGCGTAGCGACCGGGCCCGCCCGACCTGGCGGGTCGCGATGATCGCCTTCGGTGTCATCGCCTGCTGGCTGCTGATCTTCGTGCTGCTCAGCAGGTGGGACTTCGGCGGGTCGGCCGACCCGACGCTGCCCGAGCCTGCCGGAGATCAGTCCGCCGCCCCGGAGCCGGTCGAGCCCGCCGACACGGCATCGGCGCCACCGGACGCGGTTGAACGAGATTGGGACGCATTGGGTTACCTCTACGTGGCGACTGCGGTCTTCCTCGTCGTGCTCGTCGCCGGAAGCGTGCTGGGCATGCGCCGCCGCCCAGGGGTGACCGACCAGTCCGCCGCGGCGGGGGAGGGGGGACCTCGGGCCCAGACCGACGAGTCCGAGACGCTTGCCCGGGCCGCCGAGGTCGGTCTCGCCGAAGTGGGTGACACCAGCCGCGACCCGCGCCACGCGATCATCGCCTGCTACGCCGCGATGGAACGCGAACTGGCCCGCGTGCCGGGCGCGATGCCACGGGACTTCGACACGGCCTCCGAGGTACTCGATCGTGCGGTGGCGCAGAATGCGTTGCAGCCCGACAGTGCAATCGAATTGGTCGACCTGTTCGACGAGGCCCGGTTCAGCCCGCACGTGATGACCGAGGCGCACCGCGACGCCGCCGTCGCGGTGCTTCGGCGGGTCCTCGACGAGCTGCGGGTCACGGCGTGAACCGGATCGTCGCCGCGGCCGCGCTGCTGATCCTCGGAGTGCAGGCCGCCGTGCTGACACTGCCGGATCGGTCGCCGCTGCCGTGGATGGCCGGTGCCACGCTCGCGGTCGCGCTGCTGGCGCTGCGGTGGCACGTCACGCGGGAGCCCGCGGTGCTGGTCGACGAGTCCAGGGCCCGCGACCCCGAGGAGACGCTGCGGCGCTGGGTCGCCCGCACGCAGACGTTGGTCAGCTGGGCCGACTCCAGCCGCGCGGACTGGGACAAGCACCTGCGCCCGATGCTGGCCCGGCAGTTCGAACTCGCCACCGGACAACGCAAGTCGAAGAACGCCGAGGCGTACCGCGCGACGGCGCGCATGGTGTTCGGTGACGAGCTATGGCGATGGGTCGACCCGGACGACGTCGCGCTGAACGAGCGGGAGAAACCGGGGCCCGGTCGCGACGTCCTCGACGAACTGCTGAAACGGCTGGAGCGGATATGACCGACACGACGAGTGCCACCACGACGGCCGCCCGGTGCGACGCCGTGCTCGACGAGGTACAGCGCGTGGTGGTCGGGCGACGGCCGGCGCTGACCCTCATCCTGATCGCCGTGCTGGCCCGCGGGCACGCGCTCATCGAGGATCTACCCGGGCTCGGCAAGACGCTGATCGCCCGGTGCTTCGCCGCGGCGCTGGGTTTGGAGTTCACCCGCGTGCAGTTCACCCCCGACCTGCTGCCCGCGGATCTGCTCGGGTCGACCATCTACGACATGCGTTCGGGTCGTTTCGAATTCCGGCCCGGCCCGATCTTCACCAACCTGCTGCTCACCGACGAGATCAACCGCACCCCGCCCAAGACCCAGGCCGCGCTGCTGGAGGCCATGGCGGAAGGGCAGGTCAGCATCGACGGCGTCACGCATCGGCTCAGCGAGCCGTTCGTGGTGCTCGCCACCGACAACCCGATCGAGTACGAGGGCACCTACCCGTTGCCGGAGGCGCAGCTCGACCGCTTCACCGTCCGGCTCGAACTGCAGTACCTCACCGGCGCCGAGGAGGTCTCGATGCTGCGGCGCCGGATCGACCGCGGCTCGCCCGACGCCGTGGTGAACCGGGTGGTCGACGCGAACGAGCTACTGGCCATGCGGGAGTCGGTCGAGCAGGTGACGGTGCACGAGGACGTGCTGCGCTACATCGTGTCGCTGGCGACGGCCAGCAGGCAGCATCCCCAGGTCGCGGTCGGCGCGAGTCCGCGCGCCGAGCTGGACCTCGTGCAACTCGCCCGCGCCCGCGCACTGCTGCTCGGTCGGGACTACGTGATCCCAGAGGACGTCAAGGCGCTCGCCGTTCCCGCGATGGCGCATCGCATCAGTCTGCGACCGGAGATGTGGGTGCGGCAGGTGCGCAGCGTCGACGTCGTCGAGGAGTTGCTCCGGCGGGTTCCCGTCCCGCGCACGTCGGGTGCCGGCGAGTGACCGGCGCACCGTGACCACTGAGCACGCCACCGACGTCGAACCGAATTGGCGTGCATCGGGATTGACGCAGGCGCTGGCGACCACCGTCGCGGTGGCGCTCATCGTGGCGGTGGCCGCATCGGCGTGGCAGCTGGCCGTCTTCGCGGCACCGCTGCTGGGGGTGCTGGCGGCCTACCGGTGGCAGCGCCGGGCGCCCGCGGTCACGGTGTCCGCCGATCGAAAGACGGTGCGCTGCTTCGAGACCGAGGACGTGCGGCTGACGGTGTGGGCGAGCGCCTCGGACGGTTCGGCCGTTCGCCTCGAGGTCCTCGGCGCGACGGGTCTGCGGCACGAGGCGATCCCACGCGACGACGGCCGCTTCGAGGTGACCGCGAGTGCGCAGCAGTGGGGCCGCTATCCGGTCACCGTCAGGGTGGGCCTGCAGGCTCGCGGCGGCCTCGTCGAGGGCACCGCGACCGTCCGTGCCGCCGACGTGTTCGTGTTCCCGGTGGTGCCCGCGCAGCCGACGGCGCTGCCGCGCACCGAGCTGCTCGACCGGCTCGGCACCCACATCACCGCGCGCATCGGCAGGGGCATCGAGTTCGGCGGAATCAGGACCTACGTGCCGGGTGATCAACTGCGCACGGTGAATTGGCCGGTCAGCGCCCGCCGGGGGAGCCTGCACGTCACCGAACGGCTCAGTGAGCGCGCCGCCGACGTCGTGGTGCTCGTCGACACCCACGATCAGCCGCCGGGCCCTGCGACCGAGGCGGCTCGGCGCACGGTCGCGGGCGCGGTGCAGGTGGTGCAGAGCGCACTGCGCAGCGGCGACCGCGCCGGCGTGGTGGCGCTCGGTGCGCGCCCGCGGTGGTTGCAGCCGGACATCGGGCGCAGGCAGTTCTATCGGGTGCTCGACGCGACGTTCGCCGTCGGTGACGAATTCGAGCGCACCTCGGGCACTCTCGCGCCTGCGGCCGCGATCCCGACCGGTGCGATCGTGGTGGCGTTCTCGACGTTGCTCGACACCGACTTCGCGCTCGCGCTCATCGATCTCTGCAGGCGCGGACACGTCGTGGTGGCCGTCGACGTGCTCGACCGCGCGCCGTTGCGCGAGGATCACGACCCGCTGATCCACCGGATGTGGTCGATGCAGCGGTCGTTCATGTACCGCGACATGGCGATGATCGGCGTCGACGTGGTGTCGTGGCTGCCCGACAGCACGCTCGACCAGGTGATGCACCTGACGCCCGACCACCGGCGCCGCGTCGCTCGGCGGCGTTGACGTGCGCGCGCTCTCACCCGCCTTCGCCCTGCTGATGATCGCCGCCGGGGCGCTGGGCGCCGTGGGCGCCGACGTCGCGGCGGTGGCGGTGGCGGTCGTCGCGGTGGTCGCAGGCGTGCGGTGGGCGGGCGCCGCCACGCTCGCGGTGGGGTGCGTCGTCGTGCTGATCGTGCGCACCGATCCGCCACCGACGGTGGCCGCCATCGCGGGAATCGCCGCGACGGCATACCTGGTGACCCGGTTCGTCGAGCGGCCCGACGACGCGGTGGCCCGCCCGACCGTGGCCGCCGCGTTGGGCCTGTCGGCGGTGGCGCTGCTGGCGGCGATCGTGCCGGTCGAGGTGGCCTGGCTGCCGCTGGCCGTACCCGTGGCGGTGCTCGCGGCCTACGTCGTCGTCGTGCGTCCGTTCCTGGCGGACTGAGCGCCGGTCAGCCCGGCAGGCGCGCCTTGAGTTTCGCGGCGATGCGCACCAGCGCTAGCTGATCGGCGGCGCTCAGCGGGTCGAGCACGAGTTCGCGCACGGCGCGGACGTGCACGGGAGCGGCGGCGCGAACGATCTCGAAGCCGGCGTCGGTCAGCACGGCGAGGGTGTACCGGCCGTCGTCGGGATCGGGATGACGGGACATCGCGCCCCGCTTCTCCAAACGGGTGACGACGTTCGACAGCCGCGACAGTGACCCGTTCGCTAGGAACGCCAGTTCGCTCATCCTGATCCGCCGCTCGGGCGCCTCGGACACGTGGCTCAGTACGAGGTATTCGAACAGCGTCAGGCCCGACTCGTCCCGCAGCGGCGCCTCGAGCCGGCCGGGCATGAGCAGCAGCAGGGAGATGAGCCCGGTCCAGGCCTCCTTCTCGTCGGCGCTCAACCACCCGTCACGTCGCTCGGCCATTCCCGGCACCATACTCACTTCACGCATGAACTGAAACCGTGCTAGGGTTGACTTCAACCGTGAAGTGAAACGAAAGGCAGAGCCCCATGGCACGACCAGAGTTCTTCGTCACCCCTGGCTACGGCGACACGCAGCTGAAGAACATGCGCTACAGCCAGGCCGTCCGGGTCGGCGACCGCGTCGAGATCTCCGGACAGGGCGGCTGGAACGACCAGTTCGAGTTCCCCGCCGACCTGCGCGAGGAGATCGTGGCCGCCTTCGACAACGTGGAGCGGACCCTGGCCACCGCGGGAGCGACCTGGCGCGACGTGATCTCGGTGGACTCCTTCCACGTCACCGAGGACCCCGCGACGATCGGCGACGCCCACAACTCCGTGATGGTCGAGCAGTTCCGCGAGCGCATGGGTGACCGGGCGCCGATCTGGACCGAGATCGCGGTGCCGGTGCTGGGCGCGGCGAACATGCGCATCGAGATCAAGGTGAGCGCCATCGTCGGACCCGAGGTGCGCGCCGACTGACGCCGCCGGGCCGACGGGCCTCGGCTAGGGTCAGCGCTCTATGACACGTGTCAACTCGGCCGGGGACCGCAGCTGGATCGCCCGCCTGCTCGGCTTCGAGCAGCACGGCGACGTGTTCGTCGCCCCCAACCCCCGCAGCGGTCCCGGCGACCGGCTGTTCGGCGGACTCATCGCGGCCCAAGCCCTGGCCGCGGCGGGTCACACCGTCGAACCCGACAAGCTGCCGCAGTCGCTGCACCTCTACTTCGTCCGCGGCGGCCAGTACGGCGTCGACGTGGAACTGCACGTCGAGCGGACGCGCGATGGGCGGTCCTTCGACACCCGCCGCGTCACCGCCGTCCAGCACGGCAAGGTCATCCTCGAGATGATCGCGTCGTTCCACCGTCCCGAGGACGCCGCCGACTGGCAGCCACCGGTCGTCCCCGCACTCGAGTTCGACGACGCCATGCACAAGGTGCCAAACCTCGGCTTCGCCGAGCGTTTCGACATCCGGGTCACCCCCGGCGACGACTCGGTGTTCGCCGTGCCGCCGTTCTGGATCCGAACGCGCGACGAGATCGAGGACGACCCGCTGATCCGGGCCTGCACGCTGACGTTCATGTCGGACTTCGGGCCGGTGCCCGTCGCCAGGCCGCCCGGCACCCCGCTGCACCCCGAGGCCGGCTACGCCGCGAGCCTCGACCACGCAGTGTGGTTCCACCGCCCGTTCGATCCGCGGCAGTGGCATCGCTACGAGGTGCGGTCGCTCAACAACAGCGACTCGCGCGGCCTGGTCGTCGGTTCTCTTTACTCCGCCGACGACACACTGGTCGCCAGCACGACACAGGAAGCCCTCTGGCGCCTCTAGTGCGGTGCCGCCTGGAAGAGTGGTGACGTGAGCTACCCGTACCAGCCCGTGCCGCAGGGCGCGCCGCCGCCGACGTGCTACCGGCATCCCGACCGGCCGACGTACGTTCAGTGCACCCGCTGCGGGCGGTTCATCTGCCCCGAGTGCATGCGCACCGCGCCCGTCGGACACCAGTGCCCGGACTGCATCGACGCGGCGGCGAAGTCGATACGTCAGCCGACCACGGCCTTCGGCGGCAGGCCCACCACCGTGCCGCTCGTCAGCTACGTGCTGATCGCGCTGAACGTGGCGCTGTTCGTACTGCAGATGGCGAACGACGAGGTCTACCGCCAGTTCGTGCTGTGGCCAGAGGGCATCGCCTACGGCGACCAGTACTACCGACTCGCGACGTCGGCCTTCCTGCACGTCGGCATCACGCACGTCCTGTTCAACATGGTGGCGCTGTACTTCACCGGCCCCGCACTGGAATTGGCGATGGGCCGGATCCGATTCCTCGGCATCTACGCGTTGAGCGCGCTCGGCGGATCGGTCATGGTCTACCTGTTCTCACCCGTCGACCAGGGCACCCTTGGCGCCTCGGGCGCGATCTTCGGCCTGTTCGCCGCGACCCTGGTCCTCGCCAAGAAGCTGAACTTCGACATGCGCCCGCTCATCGGACTCATCGTCATCAACCTCGTCATCACGTTCGTGGTGCCGTCGATCAGCTGGCAGGGCCACATCGGCGGCCTCCTCACCGGCGCGCTGGTCGCGTGGGTCTACGGCTACGCCCCGCGGGCCAACCGAACCCTGATCCAGGCGGGGTTCTCGGTCGCCCTCGTCGTGGTGTTCGTGGCGATCATCTGGTGGCGTACCGGCGCGATCCTCACCGGCGTGGGGTAGCCCAGCCGGTCAGGGAGCCCCTCTTCTCAGGGAGTTGCAGGCGCGCCGCACCGGTTCTTGATGTCCACCAGCGGCTGCCGGATGCCGGTCATCTCGGCCTGCTCCTGGGGGTGCTGCGCCAGGTAGCCCATCGTCTTGCTGGCGACCTCCTCGCGGCTGAGCCCGCCGAGCGTCGACACGTAGGCGTTGAGGTCCGGGTGGGTGAACAGGTACGCCGAGGTCGACGCGGACACGCCGGCGCGCACCCCCTCGAGGTCTGCGGCGCTGCAGTTGGGCGGGTTCGCCGCGGGATCTTCGTTGGCGAACGCGGGCGCGATGCCGCCGAACAGTGTCGCCGTCAGCAGCCCGCCGGCGAGCACGGTGCCGCCGACCAGCCGTCGGGTGGTGAATGCCGAGAGTTCCATGACCGTCGCTCCTTCGTCGTTTCAGGAGAGTCTGCCGACTCCAGCTAACCGAAGGGCCGCGCCCAAGGTGATTCACAGCCACCTCCCTCCGCCTACACAGGCGCCACGTCCGCCACGATCGCGAAACGCCTTGATAACGAGCGCATCAAGCGCCGCGTGGGCGCGGAACCAGTGACCGGGCCGCTGTTAGGTTCGGCCACGAATCGACGTCTGACGAATGGAGTACCACCGGTGTTCGCCAAGGTGAAGCGGCTGTCCGCAGCCCTGCTCGCGGTGCTCGCGCTGCCCGGGCTGATGGGCATCACGGCGCAGACGCCGACGGCCGCGGCCTACTCGCGCCCGGGCCTGCCGATCGAGCAGCTCGACGTCCCGTCGCCGTCGATGGGCCGCAACATCCGGGTGACCTTCCAGGGTGGCGGGCCGCACGCGGTCTACCTGCTCGACGGGCTGCGCGCCCAGGAGGACGCCAGCGGCTGGGACATCAACACCGCGGCGTTCGAGTGGTACCACGACTCGGGCCTGTCCCTGGTCATGCCGGTCGGTGGGCAGTCCAGCTTCTACACCGACTGGTACCGACCGGCCGTCGGCGGCGCAGGCACCGTCACCTACAAGTGGGAGACCTTCCTGACCCAGGAGCTGCCCGCCTGGCTGGCCGCGAACCGCGGCATCGCCCCGACCGGCAACGCCGTCGTCGGGCTCTCGATGGCAGGCGGCGCCGCGCTGACACTGGCGATCTGGCACCCGGCGCAGTTCATCTTCGCGGGTTCGCTGTCCGGGTTCCTCAACCCCTCACAAGGGTTGTGGCCCACCATGATCGGCTTCGCGATGAAGGATGCGGGCGGATTCAACGCGACCGACATGTGGGGCACCACCAGCGACCCGGCCTGGCGGCGCAACGACCCGACGGTCAACATCGCGACGCTCGTCGCCAACAACACCGCGGTGTGGGTGTACTGCGGCAACGGCCGGTCCTCGGACCTCGACGCGCCCGGTGGCGACTTCGGCACCATGTACAGCGCGCAGTTCCTGGAGAACATCACCATCAACACCAACAAGGACTTCCAGAAGCGGTACCTGGCCGCAGGCGGCCGCAACGCGATCTTCAACTTCCCGGCCAACGGCACGCACAGCTGGGGCTACTGGGGAGCGCAGCTCGCGGCGATGAAGCCCGACCTGCAGCGGGTGCTCGGCGCCGGCGCCCCGCCGCCGCCGCCTCCGCCCCCGCCGGCAGCGCCGGTCCCCGCGCCTGCTCCGGCCCCGGTGCCGGTGCCCTAGGTCGCTGGAGGCGTCGATTCGGCCCGAGTCGGGTATGAAGTGAGGCATGGCGAACGTCGACGTGTCCGTAACCTCGGAACTCACCCCTGAACAGGCCTGGGCCATGGCCTCGGACCTGCATCGCTTCGACGAGTGGCTGACCATCTTCGGAGGATGGAAGAGCCCGGTGCCCGAGGTGATCGACGAGGGCACCAGGGTGTCGTCGTGCATCAAGGTGAAGGGCTTCCGGAACACCATTCACTGGGAGGTCGAAGAGTACGACGCGCCCCGTCGCATCGCGATGCAGGGACACGGGTTCGGCGGGGTGCGGATCTCGCTGCACATGACCGTCACCCCTGACCAGCCGGGGACGACGTTCCACGTGCTCGCCGAGTTCAAGGGCGGGCTGCTCAGCGGACCCGTCGGCGCGCTGACCGCGCGCGTCCTGCGCTCCGACGTCGAACGGTCGGTGCGCAACCTCGCGTCGCTACAGGTCAAGCGCTAGGCGCGGTAGCTCAGTGCGTCGGCGCGTAACTGTGGGGGAGCGGGGTCCGTTTCGCTAGAGGGTGGTGACGTAACCGCCGTCGATGCGGACGTCGGCGCCCGTGGTGTTGGCCGAGCGACTGCTGGCCAGGAAGACGGTGAGGTCGGCGACCTCCTGCGGGGTGGTGAACCGACCGGTCGGTGCGATTGCGGACACCGTTGCCACGACGTCGTCGGCAGTCGCGCCGCTGGCATCGGCGAACTTGGCGGCCACGCCATCGGAGGCCAGCCAGAGGTCGGTCGAGACAGGACCCGGGCTGACGGTGTTGACCCGAATGCCCTTGGGGCCGAACTCCTTCGAAAGGCTCTTGGCGTAGCTTGCCAGGGCGGCCTTGGTGGCGCTGTAGTCGACGATGTTCCACTCGGGCAGCGTCGCGTTGATCGACCCGATCATCACGATGCTGCCGCCGCCGCGAGTCAGCATGTGGGGGATCGCCTCGCGCGTGGTCCGCACCGCCGAGAGGAAGTTGATCGACAGCGACGCCGCCCAGTCCTCGTCGGTGACCGAGAGGATGCCGTCGAATCGGGTCTGGACTGCGCCGGCGTTATTGACCAGGACGTCGACCCCGCCGCGCTCGGCGGCCGCATCGATCAGCGCCTTGGGGCCCTCCGCGGTCGACAGATCTGCGGCGACGAACGTGGCCGATCCGGCGGCCACGAGATCGCGGAGTTCGGGGCCATCGTGGCGGGCGCCGGCTATGACGTGAGCCCCTGCGGCGGCGAAGGCCTGGCTGATCGCCAGACCGATGCCCTTGCTCGCGCCGGTGACGACGACAGTCTGATCTGCGAGGTGCATGTCCATGCCCATACTGTGCGCCTCCCGACGGCTCACCACACGCCGAGTGTCGCGTCGTGTCACGCCTGCACGCCGAAACCGTGGCGGTAACCGACGTTCGGCGAGGACTGAGAGCTAAGCGTCTTGCTCAAATCCGTTCTGCCACGCGGCAACCCGACGCTGACTAATCTCGGGCGGCATGTCGGATGCGGCCGCGGTGCGCAAGGCGATCGTCGGCGCATCGATCGGCAACGCCGTCGAGTGGTTCGACTTCGCGATCTACGGATTCCTCGCGACGTACATCGCCGCCAACTTCTTCCCGTCCGGCGACGACACCGCGGCGTTGCTCAACACCTTCGCGATCTTCGCCGCGGCGTTCTTCGCGAGGCCGCTCGGCGGGTTCGTGTTCGGGCCGCTCGGTGACCGCGTCGGCCGTCAACGCGTACTGGCGATCGTCATCCTGCTCATGTCGGCCGCGACACTGGCGATCGGCCTGCTGCCCACGTATCAGGCGATCGGCGTCGCGGCACCGCTGCTGCTGTTGTTCTTCCGGTGCCTGCAGGGCTTCTCGGCCGGCGGCGAATACGGCGGCGGCGCGGTCTACCTCGCCGAGTACGCGTCGGCCGAACGCCGCGGCTTCACGGTCACCTTCATGGCGTGGTCGGGTGTCGTGGGATTCCTGCTCGGCTCGATCACGGTCACGCTGCTGCAGGCCGGACTGCCCGCGGAGGCGATGGACTCCTACGGCTGGCGCATCCCGTTCCTGATCGCCGCGCCGCTGGGCCTCGTCGGGCTCTACATTCGGCTGCGGCTCGACGACACGCCCGAATTCACCGAACTCAGCCGGTCCGACGACGTCGCCGCCAAGCCGCTGCGCGAGGCGATCACCACGTCATGGCGGTCGATCCTGCAGGTGATCGGCTTGTTCCTGATCTTCAACGTCGGCTACTACGTGGTGTTCACGTTCCTGCCGACGTACCTCATCAAGACGCTGCACTACTCCAAGACGGCGTCGTTCACCTCGATCACGCTGGCCAGCCTGGTGGCGCTGGTGCTGATCCTCCCGCTGGCCGCGCTGTCGGACCGGGTGGGCCGCAAGCCGATGCTGATCGCCGGGTCGGCGCTGTTCGTCGTGTTCGCGTATCCGCTGTTCCTGCTGGCGAACTCGGGCTCGCTGACCGCAGCGATCACCGCGCACTGCCTCCTCGCTGCGATCGAGTCGGTGTACATCTCGACTGCCGTCACCGCGGGGGTGGAACTCTTCGTCACCCGGGTGCGGTACAGCGGCTTCTCCGTCGGCTACAACGTCGCCGTCGCCGGCTTCGGCGGCACGACGCCCTACGTCGTCACCTGGCTGACCGGTGAGACCGGCGTGATGGCGCCCGCGTTCTACCTGATGGGTGCCGCAGCGCTGTCGCTGCTGACCGTGCTGGGCCTGCGCGAGACCGCGGGTGCTCGGCGCAGCAGCACGGTAGCCGCCTGACGTGCCACGATGAGCACGTGGGAGTAAAGGGTTCGGCGCGGCCGACGACGGCGGAAAAGTCGGCGCGGCCGACGAAAGCCGACGTCGCGCGCCTCGCCAACGTCTCCGCCGCCACCGTCACCTACGTCCTCAACGACGTTGCGGGGCAGACGATCTCGGCTACGACCAGGGCCGCCGTGCAGGCCGCGGCCGAGCAACTCGGCTACCGGCCGAACCTCGCGGCGCGCAATCTGGCCCGCGGTGGCAGCGGCGTCATGCTCTACGTGGTGCCGCGCATCTCCCTCGGCGATCTGCTGATCGAGGTGGGCAGTCGGCTGACCGCGGCGCTGGCGCGGCACGGCGTGGTGCTGTCGCTGCAGTTCGAGACCGAGGACGGTCGCAACGTCGTCGACGCGATCGCCGACCTCAACCCGATCGCGGTGACGACCGTGTTCCCGCTCGGCGGTGCGGCACTCGACGCCGTCACCGCGGCGGGCATCCCGCAGATCCACCTGGGCAGCGCGCAGTTGCATGCGATGGGTGCGCTGCACCTGACGATCGGCGAGATGCGCGTCGCGCACCTCGTCGAGCGTGGTCACCGCAGGCTGGCGTTCGCCTTCTCCGACGTCGAACCCGTGCGACCGCTCGGCGAGTACTGGCTCGAGGGTCTGCGCGCGGCGGCCGCCGCGCGCGGGCTGCCCGAGATCGTCACCGGATCGGTGAGGTCGGACGGCACCGATGCCGCCGACGTGGTGCGCGGCTGGGTGGCCGACGGCGTCACGGCGCTGTGCGCCGAGAGCGACGAGACCGCGATGGTCGTGCTCCACGGCATCCGGCGGGCCGGCCTGACCTGTCCCGCGGACCTCGCGGTGATGGGCGTCGACGCCAGGCCGCTGGGCGCCGTCAGCGCACCGCCCCTGACCTCGGTCGGCTTCGACGCCGAGACCATCGTCGACGTGTCGGTCGCCGCCATGATGACCGAACTCGGCTACCCGTCGGTGCGCGAGCCGAGCAGCGCCAACGTCGCGCACCTGATCCTGCGCGAATCGACCTGACACCGTTACACCGACCGCTCGAGTCGTAACCGTCGAATCCTTGTCCGAGCGCGTCCGCGGCGTGTAACTTACGCGTGTAAGCAATCCCGCCAGTTCGACCAGAGAGGCGGACCACGTGACCGACTCGGCAACGCTCGACGCGACCAGCGACGTCTACTTCGACCCGTACGACGTCGACATCAACGCCAATCCCTACCCGGTCTTCGCCCGCCTGCGCGAAGAGGCGCCGTTGTACTACAACGCGCAGCACGACTTCTACGCGGTCAGCCGCTACGAGGACGTCAACCGCGGCATCGTCGACCACGGCACGTACAGCTCGGCCAAGGGCGCGATCCTCGAACTCATCCGGGCCGACTTCCCGATTCCGTCCGGCGTCCTCATCTTCGAGGACCCGCCGATCCACGACATCCACCGCAAACTGCTGGCCCGGATGTTCACCCCGCGCAAGATCGCGCTGCTCGAGCAGAAGATCAGGAACTACTGCGTCGAGAGCCTCGACGCCGTGATCGGCTCGGACCGGTTCGACTTCGTCACCGACTTCGGTGCGGTCATGCCGATGAAGACCATCAGCGCGCTCATCGGCATCCCCGAAGCGGACCAGGTGGCGGTCCGCGATCACGTCACCGGCCAGATGAAGACCGAGGCGGGCAAGCCCATGAAGGCCGCCGAGGAGGGGCTCGTCTCCGGCGACATCTTCGCCGACTACATCGACTGGCGCGTCGACAACCCGTCCGACGACATCATGACCGAACTGCTCAACGTCGAGTTCGTCGACGAGCAGGGCGTGACCCGCCGCCTGACCCGCGACGAACTGCTCATCTACCTCAACGTCGTCGCAGGCGCTGGCAACGACACCACGACGCGGCTAATCGGTTGGGCCGCAAAGGTATTGGCCGAACACCCCGACCAACGGCGGCAGCTGGTCGAGGACCCCACACTGATTCCCAAGGCCGTCGAGGAACTGGTCCGCTTCGAGCCGCCCGCACCCCACGTCGCCCGGTACGTGACCCGCGACGTCGAGATCCACGGCCAGACCGTGCCCCAGGGCGCGGTGATGATGATGCTCATCGGCGCCGCCAACCGCGACCCGCGCCAGTTCCCGCCCGACGGCGAGGTCTTCGACATCCACCGCGAACAACGCGCGCATCTGGGCTTCAGCGTCGGCGCGCACTACTGCCTCGGCTCCTCGCTGGCCCGACTGGAGGGCCGGATCGCGCTCGAGGAGATCCTGAAGCGGTTCCCCGAGTGGGAGGTCGACCTACCCAACGCGGTGTTCTCGACCACCTCGACCATCCGGGGCTGGGAATCCATGCCCGCGATCATCGGATGACCACCGCGCTCGCCGTCCCGAGGGACTGGACCGAGATCACGCGTGAGTGGATGACCGCCGCGCTGGCGGACACGCATCCCGACGCCGTCGTCGACGGCGTGACCGTCGACATGCGCGACGACGGGACCAACCGGCGCGCACGTCTGGCCGTCACGTACGCGTCCGGGTCCGGACCGGCGAGCGTGTTCGTCAAGGCGGTCGACCCCGACCACAAGGCCATGATCAAGATGACCAGCGGGCTGCTGCACGAGCCGAGGCTGTTCAACTCGAATCTCGAACTGCCACTGGAGCATCCGCTGGTCTACGCCGCGGTGATCGACGAGGCCGAGGAGGACTTCCTGCTCGTCATGGAGGACCTCGCCGCGCGCGGCGCCGACCCCCGCGACGCCACCCGGCCGCTGTCCGTCGAGCAGGCGACCGACGGCGTGCGTGGGCTGGCCCGCATGCATGGCCGGTTCTGGGGCCACCGCCTCGACCGTCCGGAACTCGGCTGGCTGGAACCGTTCGTGCCGTGGGACGGCATGCAGTACGCCCCGTTGCCCGCGGCGCTCGAGCGCCTTGGCGACGACGCGCCCGCGTCGGTTCGCGCGTTGTCGATCGACGCGCTGATCGAGGACGTGTGGAAGCCATACGTCCGCACGCTCACCATCGGGCCGGTGACGCTGCTGCACGGTGACGCCCACGTCGGCAACACCTACGTCGTGCCCGACGGGAAGGAGTCCACCGTCGGATTCCTGGACTGGCAGGTGGCCCGGCGCGGCAACTTCGCGCTCGACCTCGGCTACTTCCTGCAGGGTGCGCTGATCACCGAGGACCGCAGGCGTCACGAAGGCGCGATCCTCGAGGCGTACCGCGACGCGCTCGACCTGCCCGCCGACGAGCTGCCGTCGCTCGACGAGGTGTGGCTGCGCTACCGCGCGTCCGTGGCGCACGGGCTGACGCTGTGGCTGTGCACCGCGAGCGCGGGCGAACTGTGGCAGCGGCCGGACATCGCGCTCGCGCTCGCCCAGCGGTACTCCGCCGCCTACGAGGACCTGCAGACCGCGGCCGCGATCGCCGACCTCGTGTGACGACGGCGAACTCGGCCTACGTCGGGCGATCGACGTCACCTCGTGAGCCACGCCATTTCTCCGTTAGCCTGGAACGCGACGGCAATCGAACGGGGAGCGACATATGGCGATTCGGATACTGCCCTACGTGACGGTCGAGGTCGACGAACGTCTGCGCCGCCGGGTACGCCGCGTCGCGGACAGGGTGCGCCTCAACGTGCGGTCCTATCTCCTCAGCGCCGCCGACGACGTCGACACCGCGGGCGAGAAGGTTCGCGACCTCTGCGGCGCGGCCGTACAACGAGTCGACACCGTCGTCGACCGCGTGAACGACCGCATCGACCCCGCGGGTACGCCCGAGGACGATGCGGCACCGCAACCTGCGAAGGGCGCTCGGCTCGAAGCGGTCTAGCGGCGCCTCCTCTACCGTGTAGGTGAGGGGGCTTGTCGCAGAACCGATGAAGGGATGCCGAGGACGTTGCTGACCCATGGGCTGGTCGTCCTCCTGTCACTGTGCGCCGCCATCGCGATGGCCATCGGCATCGTCGTGCGCCAGCGCGCCACCCTCGACGTTCCGTCCGAACAGGGCGTCAGCGTCGTCATGTTCCGCACCCTGCTGCGCCGTCCGCTGTGGTGGGCAGGCACGGCCGTAGCCATCCTCGGCTACGTGTTCCAGGCGCTCGCGCTGATCAAGGGCTCACTGCTGCTCGTTCAACCCCTGCTGGTCTCGGCGCTGCTGTTCGCGCTGCCGCTGAGCGCGCGGATGGCCCACCGCCGGGTCCGGCGCTCGGAGTGGCTGTGGGCGGGCCTGCTCACGACGTCGCTCGCCGTCTTCGTCCTCCTCGCCCGGCCCGGACCGCAGGCGGCTACCGCGACGCTGCCGGTGACCGCCATCGTCGCGGCGGTCTGCACACTGATCGTCGTGGTCTGCGTCGTCATCGCGGTGCGGGTGGCGGGATGGCAGCGCGCGGTCGCGGTCGCCGTCGCCGTCGGCGTGCTGTTCGGCGTGGTCGCGGTCCTCACCAAGATCGTGATGCACACCCTCGACGAGCGCGGCCTGCTGCACATGCTGGCCACGCCGGCGCCGTATCTGCTGGTCTTCCTCGGCGTGTTCGCCGTGCTCCTGCAACAGTCGGCGTTCCACGCAGGCGCACTGCAGATGTCGGTGCCGACGATGCTGGTGCTCGAACCCGTCGTCGCGGTGTTCCTCGGCGCCATCCTGCTCGGCGAGGAGCTGAACGCCGGACGCTACGAGGCGATCGCGCTCACCCTCGCCATCGCGGCGATGACGGCCGCCACCGTGGCGCTCGGCCGCGACGAGGGTGCCTACGAGGCCGAACTCGAACTGCAGGTGGCTCGCTCAGGGGGGCCCTGACTCAGCGGCGCGTCGAGGTGTAGTAGACGACCCCGTTCATCGTGACGTCGTCGTCGCTCGCCTGCGGGATCGCCGGGAAGCCGTTGTCGGCCAACAACTGGCTCATCGGGGTGCCGACCGACGTCCAGCCCCTGGCGTCCAGGTACTCGCCGACGTCGTTGCGTTCGCCGTCGAAACCCAGCTCGTTGAAGTCGAGGTCGAAGCCATGTTCGCGCCACTTCGCGGTGGCCGCGCGCATCTTCTCCCGAGCGGCCTCGAGGTCGGTGTTCGCCTGATTCGGCACGGCTTCGGAGCCCAGCCGGCTCCCCGGCGCGCTCAGCTCGGTGACGGCATCGAGCAGGCGGTCCTGCGCCTCGGGCGGCAGGTAGCCGAACAGTCCCTCGGCGATCCACGCCGACGGCGCGGTCGGATCGAAGCCGGCTGCCCGCAGCGCGGCGGGCCAGTCGTCGCGCAGGTCGATCGAGATCGCTCGCAGTTCCGCGGTCGGTGCGGCGCCGAACTCGGCCAGCGTCACGCGCTTGAACTCGACGACCTGGGGCTGGTCGATCTCGTAGACGACCATGTCCGAGGGCCAGTCGAGCCGGTAGGCCCGGGCGTCGAGCCCGGCAGCCAGGATGACGGCCTGGCGGATGCCCGCCTCGGCGGCGTCGGTGAAGAACCGGTCGAAGTAGCGGGTCCGCGCGGCCATCGCGGCCGGCATGTGCGACAGGCCCCAACCGGCGCCGTCGACGTCGACCTCCGCGCCGGTGATCTCACCGGACGCCCACCGTGTGAGAAAGTCCACACCGACGGCACGCACCAGGGGCTCGGCGAACGGGTCGTCGATCAACGGCTCGTCGGCCCTGGTCGCGATCGCGCGTGCGGCGGCGACCATGGTCGCGGTCGCTCCCACGCTGGTCGCGAGGTCCCAGGTGTCGTCCTCAGTACGTGCCATAAATCAGTCCTCCAGGGCTCGGCAGATATTTAGCTAGCATAACGAACAGCGGCTGTGGCGCATTCCTTCACAGCAAACTCCCAGCTCAGCGACGCGGGGCATATCTTTAGTTTTGCTAACGTTGTTCCAGTTCGAGAGACCGACGACGCTCCCTCCCGACGAACAGCACCGCAGACTAAGGACACGCATGTCATCCGAGAACCAGCCACTCGACACCAGCGAAGCGCGCCTCGAGCGCCGCATCGCGGATCTGTACGCGAGCGATCCGGAGTTCGCCGCGGCACGCCCCGACGCATCGGTCGGAGCTGCGGTCGACGGACTGCGCCTGCCCGACGTCGTCCGCACCGTCATGGAGGCCTACGCCAACCGGCCCGCGCTCGGTCAGCGCGCCGTCGAATTCGTGACCGACGACGCCGGCCGGACCGTCGCAGCCCTCCAGCCACGCTTCGAGACCATCACCTACGGCGAGCTGTGGGACCGCACCCGCGCCGTCGCCGCCGCGCTCGCCGCCGACGCCGCCAGCGGTGACAGGGTCGCAATCCTCGGCTTCACCAGCGTCGACTACACCGTCGTCGACACCGCACTGACGCAGATGGGCGCGGTATCCGTGCCGCTGCAGACCAGCGCGCCACTGGCACAGCTGGCGCCGATCGTCGCCGAGACCGAGCCGACGGTGCTCGCGTCGAGCATCGACTACCTCGATGACGCCGTCGCGCTGATCTCAGACGGTCCCGCACCCAAGCGCCTGGTCGTCTTCGACGTCCGACCCGAACTCGACGACCACCGAGACGCGCTCGCGTCCGCAACCGCCCGCCTTGCCGACTCGGGCGTCGTCGTCGAGACCCTCGCCGACGTCATCGCCCGCGGCGCCGAACTGCCCGAGGTCATCGTCGCCGACTCCGGCGAGGACGAGCCGCTCGGGCTGCTGATCTACACCTCCGGCAGCACCGGCGCACCCAAGGGCGCCATGTACCCCGCCCACAAGGTTGCCGACATGTGGCGCGCCGCCGCACTCGGCCACTGGGACGACAAGCAGGGCGCCATCCCGTCGATCACGCTGAGCTTTCTGCCGATGAGCCACGTCATGGGCCGCGGCGTCCTGTACGGCTCGCTGGCCGCGGGCGGCACCGTCTACTTCGCGGCGCGCAGCGACCTGTCCACCTTCCTCGAGGACCTCGCGCTGTCGCGGCCCACGCAGATGAACTTCGTCCCGCGCATCTGGGACATGCTGCACCAGGAGTGCCTCAGCGAGCTGGCGCGCAGGAACGCCTCGAGCGCCGACGACGAGGACGCCGTGCTCGGCGAGCTGCGCCAGAACCTGCTCGGCGGCCGCTTCGTGACGGCCCTGACCGGTTCGGCCCCGATCGCACCCGAACTGAAGACCTGGGTCGAGAAGCTGCTCGACATGCACCTCATCGAGGGCTACGGCTCCACCGAGGCGGGCGCGGTGTTCGTCGACGGCCAGGTCCGCCGCCCGCCGGTGATCGACTACAAGCTCGTCGACGTACCCGAACTCGGCTACTTCGGCAGCGACGTGCCCCACCCGCGCGGCGAACTCCTGGTCAAGTCCGAGCAGCTGTTCCCCGGCTATTACAAGCGCCCCGAGGTCACCGCCGAGGTGTTCGACGCCGACGGCTACTACCGCACCGGTGACATCGTCGCCGAGACCGGACCCGATCAGCTGCGCTACGTCGACCGTCGCAACAACGTCCTCAAGCTGTCCCAGGGCGAGTTCGTCACCGTCTCCAAGCTGGAGGCCGCGTTCGGCGGTAGCCCGCTGGTGCGCCAGATCTTCCTGTACGGCAACAGTGCTCGCCCCTACCTGCTGGCCGTCGTGGTTCCGACCGACGACGTGATAGCACGTTACGACGCAAGCGAACTCAAGTCCGCCATCAGCGCATCGCTCAAGGACGCCGCTCGCGCCGCGGACCTGCAGTCCTACGAGATCCCGCGCGACTTCATCGTCGAGACCACCCCGTTCACCGTCGAGAACGGTCTGCTCACCGGCATCCGCAAGCTGGCATGGCCGCGGCTGAAGGAACGCTACGGCCCCGAACTCGAACAGCTCTACGTCGACCTGGCCGATGGGCAGGCGGGGGAGCTGCGCGCACTGCGGCAGGACGGTGCCGACGGCCCGGTACTCGACACCGTTGCCCGTGCCGCCCGCGCGCTGCTCGGTGCGGCGCCAGGTGACGTGACCGGCGATGCGCACTTCACAGACCTCGGTGGAGACTCGTTGTCCGCGTTGACGTTCGCCAACCTGCTGCACGAGATCTTCGACGTCGACGTTCCCGTCGGTGTCATCGTCAGCCCGGCCAGCGACCTGGCGGCCATCGCCGCCTACGTCGAGACCGAGCGTGCCGGCGGATCGAAGCGGCCCACCTATGCCGCCGTGCACGGCCGCGACGCCACCGAGGTGCACGCCCGCGACCTGACCCTGGACCGGTTCTTCGACTCGGAGCTGCTGCACGCCGCGGCATCGCTGCCGGAGCCGAGCAGCGAGGTTCGCACCGTGTTGCTCACCGGCGCAACCGGCTTCCTCGGCCGCTACCTGGCACTCGAGTGGCTCGAGCGGATGGACCTCGTCGACGGCAAGGTCATCTGCCTCGTCCGCGGCAAGTCCGACGCCGATGCCAGGGCCCGCCTGGACAAGACGTTCGGCGCCGTTGATTCCCCTGTCGCTTCGCTCCTGCCCGCCGGTGCCGACCCGAAGCTGCTGGCCCACTACCGCGAGCTGGCCGCCGACCACCTCGAGGTGTTCGCCGGTGACAAGGGCGAGGCGAACCTGGGCCTCGACGACGCCACCTGGCAGCGCCTCGCCGACGAAGTCGACCTGATCGTCGATCCGGCGGCCCTGGTCAACCACGTACTGCCGTACAGCCAGCTGTTCGCGCCCAACGTGCTCGGCACCGCCGAGTTGATCCGCATCGCACTCACCACCCGGAAGAAGCCGTTCGTCTACGTGTCGACGATGGCCGTCGGTGCGGGCATCAACCCGGCCGACAACGTCGAGGACGCCGACGTCCGCGTCGTGAGCGCGACCCGCCGCATCGACGACAGCTACGCCAACGGTTACGGCAACAGCAAGTGGGGCGGCGAGGTGTTGCTGCGCGAGGCGCATGACCAATTCGGGCTGCCCGCATCGGTATTCCGCTGCGACATGATCCTGGCCGACACCAGCTACGCCGGCCAGCTGAACCTGCCCGACATGTTCACGCGCATGATGCTGAGCCTGGTCGCCACCGGTGTCGCGCCTGCGTCGTTCTACGAGACAGACGCCGAGGGCAACCGGCAGCGGAGCCACTACGACGGGCTGCCGGTGGAGTTCATCGCGGAGGCGATCTCGACGCTGGGGGCGAGTGCGACCGGGTTCGAGACGTTCCACGTCATGAACCCGTACGACGACGGCATCAGCATGGACACCTTCGTCGACTGGCTCATCGACGCCGGCTACCCGATCGCGCGGATGGACGACTACGGCTCGTGGTTGCAACGGTTCGAGACCACGCTGCGGGCCCTGCCCGATGCGCAACGGCAGGCGTCACTGCTGCCGCTGCTGCACAACTATCAGAAGCCGGAACACCCGGTGAACGGTGCGATGGCGTCGACCGACCGGTTCCGGGCGGCCGTGCAGGACGCGAAGATCGGTCCGGACAAGGACATCCCGCACGTCAGCGCCGAGGTGATCGTCAAGTACGTCACCGATCTGGAGCTGCTCGGGCTGCTCTAGAACGCGTGATTTCGGCGCGATTTCCCGCGGTCACCGCGGGAAATCGCGCCCAAATCGCTAGTTGCCGAAGCCGATCAGGCTGCGCACCTGGGGCAGGTCGGCGATCGTCGCGAAACCCGGCGGCGCGGCGCACACCGCGGGTACCGCGTTGAGCACCTGCATGCCGGTCGCGACGTTGGCGGAGTTGACGTGCTCCAACATCGTGGCGTCGCGGCGGAAGCTGGCCAGCGACATGAAGTGCGTCTGCATCGACGGGTCGCCCTCGATGGTCAGCGTCCACCCGTGCCGTGGCTTCGGCCAGTGCTTCGGGTACTCGTTGCCGACGGTCCACAGCGTCTCGATCTCGACGAGCGGTTCGCCGTCGCGCCTGCCGACCCAGTTCCACCGTTGTCCCGCAGTGGTTCCCGCCCGCAGCACGTGATCGAAGATTTCGTGGTCGTGCTCGGCCGGGACGGCCTCGACGTCGGCGGTCACCCCGTCGATGCCGGCGCGCAGCGCGTCGGCGAGCAGCCACACCTGCTCGACGAAGATCGAGCTGTTGAACGCGAGGAAGTCGTTGGCGGTGACGCTGATCTCGTCGACCGGCGCGCCGAATCGCATGTTGTCGAACGTGATCGCGGTGCTGTCGTACACCGACCAGTCGGCGCGCTCCTGCAGCGTCAGCTTCTCGATGGTGCGGCTCATGCCGGTCATCGCCAACGGCAGTGCGCCCGAGAGGTTGCCGGGGTTGAGTCCGCAGCCGTGCACGGTGGTGCCGCCCTCGTGGCAGGCCGCGAGGACGCGGTCGCGGTCGGCGGGTGCGATGCGCGCGGGATGGAACAGGAACGCGGTCGTGACGACGTTCTTGCCGCCGGCGAGGATCGAGCACACCTCGTCGACGTCTGTGAGGCGCGGCGTGTAGACCACGCAGTCGGCGTCGATGGCGAGCACCGCGGCGGAGTCCTTGGACGCCGTCACCCCGACGGGTTCGCGGCCGATCAGCTCACCGGCATCGACACCGTCCTTGTCGTCGGAGTAGACCTTGACCCCGGCCAGTTCGAGACCGCTGCGCGGATCGAGTGTCGTGGCCATGACCTCGCGGCCGACGGCGCCGGTGCCCCACTGGATGATGCGCAATGCCATGGGGTCACAGTCGCACGGCGCGGGTGCCCGTGTCCCCGGAAAGCGCTCAGGCGTGCCAGCCGCTCCACCGGTGCACGGCCACCGTCACCACCGGGCCGTCGAGCGCGATCCGGTCGTACTGCGCGTACTTGGCGCGCAGCAGCCCGTAGCCGTACGCCATGTCCTCACCCGCTTCGTGCACCTGGGCCGTGCCGTCGGCGCGGACCCACCACAGCTGGCTCCAGTCCTCGTCGTAGTGGTCGACGAGCATGCTCACCCGCGGTTCGGCCTCGATGTTCGCCAGGCGCCGAAGCCGTTGCGTCGACTTGCGTTTGGCGTCGACCGCGGTGAACACGACATCGTCGTGCACGGCGAACACGACCGGCACGACGTGCGGCGTGCCGTCGGGACGGACCGTGGTCAGGACGGCGACGCGAGCCGCGGCGAAGCGACGGGCGAGGTCCGTCTGGTTGGGGTCGGTCACAGTCAGTTCCGGTTGGACGGCCGCTGCGGGGCCACGCTGATCGGCGACCGCGTCACCGGCGTGCGGGTCACCCCGATCTCCGGCTTCTTCGACGGCTGCTGCTGCTGGCGTGGCCGCTGGTAAACCGGCGCCTGCGGTGCGGGTGCCTCGGCCGCAGGCGGCGGCGGGGGAGGCGGTGGGGGCGGCGGCAGCGCACTCGACGGCGTCGTCGTGGTGGCCGTCGTGGTCTCGGTCGACGTCTGCGGCGCGGGAGCCGGCTCGTCGTCCGAGGACCCGCTGACCAGGAGCAGCACGATCGCCACCACCATGGCAATCACCGCGAGTGCGACCGCCACGATGCCGAGCTTCGCCCCCGTCGAGGCGTACCACGGCGGTGGCGCGGCCTTGAAGTGCCAGGTGTTCGCGTCGAACGCGTCGAAGTGGCCGGGGGGAGGGCCCGCCTCGCTCCACGCCATGCCGCCCGGGTACGGGCTCGTCGGCTGGACGTCGCCCTCGACCCACACCGGCCCGGTCGGCGTCGGATCGTCGAACGCGCCGGCACCGTCCTCCGCGAGAACGTCGCCGTCGTACTCGGAGTCCCCAGGGGCTTCCGTGTCAGCCACCCGCACAATGCTAGGCGGCGACCAGCACAAACGTGCATCGGGTCGCGGCCGATACCCAATCGTGACGCGTTCTGCAGTGCTGACGAGTTCGGGTCACCGGAACCTCAGCCGGTAATGGGACCCGCCGGTAAGGTTCCCGACGGGGTCGATCCGTTCACCCCGGCGACCCGGTTTCGTCACCGTCGATTGGTGTCGTCGCCACCGTCGCGCCGCCCGCTCATAAGAAGGTTCGGCAATGAAGACTTTCCGGCTCACCGCGGCCGCCAGCGCAGCACTGCTCGTCCTCACCGGCGCGCTCACCTCGTGTGCTCCACCCGAGAACGACTCCGGCGGTGCAGAGACCGAATCCGGCGTGAAGGCAGGCGAGGCGACCTCGATGGCCGACTTCGGCGGCAAGGAGGGCCTCGTCGAGGCCGCGAAGGCCGAGGGCGAACTCAACGTCATCGCGCTGCCGCCGGATTGGGCCAACTACGGCGCGATCATCAAGGCGTTCGGCGACGAGTACGGCATCAAGGTCAACTCCGCGCAGCCCGACGCGGCCAGCCAGGACGAGATCAACGCCGCGAACCAGCAGAAGGGCAAGTCCACCGCCCCCGACGTGTTCGACCTCGGCCAGTCGGTGGCGCTGGCCAACACCGACCTGTTCGCGCCGTACCAGGTGGAGACCTTCAGCGACATCTCGAACAACTTCAAGGATGCCGACGGCAAGTGGGTCAACGACTACGGCGGCTACATGTCGATCGGCTACGACTCGTCGAAGGTCCCCGAGATCACGGGCGTCGATGACCTGCTGAAGCCCGAGTTCAGGGGCAAGGTTGCGCTCAACGGCGATCCGACCCAGGCCGGTGCTGCGTTCTCCGGCGTCATGATGGTCGCGATCTCGCAGGGCGGCACCCCCGACGACATCGCGCCCGGTGTCGAGTTCTTCCGAAAGCTCAAGGAAGTGGGCAACTTCCTGCCCGTCGACCCGACGCCCGCGACCATCGAGTCCGGTCAGACGCCCGTCGTCATCGACTGGGACTACCTGAATGTTGCCCAGACCAAGAAGCTCCCGTCGTGGAAGGTCGCGATCCCGCCCAACGCCGCGGTGGCGGGTTACTACTACCAGGCGATCAACAAGGACGCGCCGCATCCCGCCGCCGCCCGGCTGTGGCAGGAGTTCCTCTTCGGCGACGAAGGCCAGAACCTGTACCTGCAGGGCGGCGCCCGTCCCGTGCGCGCCGACTCGATGGTCAGCAAGGGCACCATCGATCAGGCGGCGTTCGACCTGCTGCCGCCGGTCAACGGCGCCGCGACGATCGTGACCGTGGAACAGAACCAGGCGGCCACCAAGTACCTCGAGGCCAACTGGGCGAAGGCGGTCGGCTGATCCTGCTGCGACGACTGAGGGAGTCCCTGCCGCTGCTGCCGTTCTTCGCGATCGTCGCGATCTTCCTGATCGTGCCGACCGTGACGGTCCTCATCGGCGCCGTGGTCGACGAGACCGGGTTCTCCCTCGCCCGCATCGAGGCACTGTTCGGCGACACCGCGCTCGCCGCCCTCGGCAAGAGCGTGCTGCTCTCGGGCAGCACCGCGGCACTCGGCGCGGTGTTCGGCGCACTGCTGGCCTGGCTCATCGTCACCCGACCGCCGGAGTCGGCGGTGCGCCGCACCGTGCTGTCGCTGTGCAGCGTGCTGGCCCAGTTCGGCGGCGTCGCATTGGCTTTCGCGTTCCTCGCGACGCTCGGCCTGAACGGCGTGCTGACGCTGTGGGCCGCCGAGCACCTGGGGTGGAACCTGGCCGGATCGGGATGGCTGTACGGCCTGCCCGGTCTGACCCTGGTGTACACGTACTTTCAGATCCCGCTGATGGTCATCGTGTTCCTGCCCGCGCTGGAAGGATTGCGCGAGCAGTGGCGCGAGGCGGCGGTCAGCCTTGGCGCGTCGACGTGGCAGTACTGGCGCGAGGTCGCGGTGCCGCTGCTGACCCCGGCGTTTCTTGGATCGGCACTGCTGTTGTTCGCCAACGCCTTCGCCGCGTACGCGACAGCCGCGGCACTGGTCAGCCAGGGCAGCCCGATCGTGCCGCTGCTCATTCGTTCCGCGCTGACCAGTGAGGTCGTGCTGGGGCAGTCCGGCTTCGCGTACGCGCTGGCGCTGGAGATGATCGTGGTGGTCGCGATCGTCATGGTGGCCTACAACCTGTTGATGCGCCGGACGGCCAGGTGGCTGCGGTGATCGCCAGACGCGTTGCGCGCGGCGCACTCTGGCTGGTGTTCGCCGCGTTCTTCCTCTTCCCGCTGTACGCGATGGCGGACTTCTCGACCCGAAACCTGATCCAGGGCGGGCGAACCGGCGCGGCGTGGACCAACCTGTTCGCCGACGACGCGCTGTACCAGGCGATCGTGACGTCGCTACTGCTTGCCCTGCTCACGGTCGTCGCGATGCTGGTGATCCTGGTCCCCACGATGATCTGGGTGCGGCTGCGCACACCGTGGGCCAAGGGCATCGTCGAATTCCTGTGCCTGCTGCCCCTGACCATCCCGGCCCTGGTGATCGTCGTCGGCCTCAAGAACGTCTACCTGTGGGTCACGTACCTGCTCGGGGAGTCGGCGCTCACGCTGACGTTCGTCTACGTCGTCATCGTGCTGCCGTTCGCCTACCGGGCGCTCGACGCCGCCCTGTCGGCCATCGATCTGCGTACCCTCGCCGAGGCGGCACGCTCCCTCGGTGCGGGGTGGACCACGACCATCGTGCGGGTCGTGTTGCCCAACATCACCTCTGGCGTATTGTCCGCCGCGTTCATCTCGGTGGCCGTGGTGCTCGGCGAGTACACCATCGCCTCGCTTTCGGGCTTCGAGACGCTGCAGGTGCAGATCGTGGCGATCGGCAAGACCAACGGACCGACGTCGGTGGCAGCCTCGCTGGCCGTGCTGCTGTTCGGTTTCGTTCTGCTGCTGGCACTTTCCCTACTGAGCCGGCGGAGGCGCAAGACGTGACGAGCGCGCGAACCGGGGTGGGTGTGGGCGTCGAGCTGACCGACCTCACCAGGGTCTACGGCACGGTGAAGGCGCTCGACGGCCTGACCCTGCACATCGAACCCGGCGAATTCGTCGCGCTGCTCGGACCGTCGGGCTGCGGCAAGACCACCGCGTTGCGCATCCTGGCAGGCCTCGACGAGGCGACGTCGGGCACGGTGTCGGTCGGCGGTCGCGACGTGACCTCGGTGCCTGCCAACAAGCGCGACATGGGCATGGTGTTCCAGGCCTACAGCCTCTTTCCGCATCTGACGGCGCTGCAGAACGTGGAGTTCGGGCTCAAGGTGCGCGGCAGGGACAGGTCGAAGCGATCGACCCGAGCCGCGGAGATGCTCGACCTCGTCGGGCTCTCCGCGCACGCCGACAAGTACGCAGCGGAGATGTCCGGCGGTCAGCAGCAGCGCGTCGCGCTGGCCCGCGCGCTGGCCATCGAGCCCAGCGTGCTGCTGCTCGACGAACCGTTGTCCGCGCTGGACGCCAAGGTGCGCTCGCAGCTGCGCGACGAGATCCGGCGCGTCCAGCTCGAAGTGGGCACCACGACGCTGTTCGTCACGCACGACCAGGAGGAGGCGCTCGCCGTCGCCGACCGCGTCGGCGTGATGAGCCAGGGACGGCTCGAGCAGCTCGCGCCGCCCGCCCAGGTCTACGCGAACCCGGCCACGCCGTTCGTCGCGGAGTTCGTCGGGCTCAACAACCGGGTGCCCGCCCGCGTCGAGGCCGGCCGCGCCCTGCTGCTCGGCGCGACGGTGCCGACGCTCGACGGCTCGATCGCCAACGGTCAGGGCACCGCGCTGCTGCGCCCCGAGTCGGTGACCGTGACCGCGGACCCGGCAGGGACCGCGACGGTCAAGTCGGTCGCGTTCCTCGGGCCGATCTCCAGGGTGTACGTCGAACTGCCCGACGCCACCGTGCTCGACGCCCAGCTCAGCAGCGCCGCGGCCCGGGCGTTCGAACCCGGCGCGCGCGTGACGGTCGGCGTCGAGCCGACCCGCCTGCTGGTGGTGTCCTGAGCGATTCGTGGAACATCTCCCGCGCTCACCGCAGGAGATATTCCACGAATCGCACGTCCTAGACGTCCTTGACCGGCTCGATGCCCAGATCGCGGTAGGTCACCAACGCGGCGAACGGGACGCCGCGCTTGGCGAAGCGGCCTGCCGCGACGTCACCGCGGTCGACCATTGGGATCACGCCGGTGACGACGGCACCCACCGCGGTCACCCGGTCGAACGCGATCTCGGTGGAGCCGCCGGTGCTGATGACGTCGTCGACGAGCAGCACCCGGGTGCCAGACTCGATTCGGGTGCCCTCGATCCACTGCTCGCGGCCACGGTTCTTCTGCTCCTTGCGCACCGAGAACCATGCCTTGCCGGCCACCATCGCCACCCCGTGCGCCAGCGGGTCGGCGCCCATGGTCAGGCCGCCGACGGCGTCGAACTCGATGCCGGTGCGCTCGGCGAGGTCGGCCACCGCACGGCTGACGATCGAGAGCCGCTCACCGGTGTCGACGGCGTACTTGCCGTCGATGTAGTCGTGGCTGAGTTGACCGCTGGCCAGGGTGAATGGCTCTTCGCGGCGCTCGTAACCGCGGGTGCGGATCAGGTCGAACGCGGCTTGCCACGTATTGGGTCGGTCGCTGAACATGGCGGAATCGTATCCGCCGGGTCGTCAGCCCTCTCGGGCGCGACGGGTCAGTTCGACCGCCGCAGCGCGCAACTCGTCGGCGGAGTCGATCGGCTGGGCGTACCCGACCCGGGTGTAGGCGATTCCCCGCTCGCAGGTGACCCGCAGGTCGAGGCCGTAGCGGTCGAGGTCCGTGCACACCGCGGCGGTGGCGTCGGGGTAGCCGCCGAGGGTCCTGGCCATCGCGGCCAGCGCGTCGGCGTGGTCGGCGTTGAGGTGTGCGACGGCACCGCTGGCGGCAGGCTTGACGGGGTCTGGCTGGGCCGCGGCATAGTCGGCGCCGGTGGCGGAGTCCATGCGGCCGTAGCCACCGACCCAGCGCACCCGGTCGACGCGCAGCACCCAGAGCGTGAAGTCGCTGTAGTCGACGTAGTACTTCGCGGCGGGCACGCCGTCGAGATGGGCTTGGCGCGCCTCGTCGTACTCGGCGCCGGTCGGCTCGTAGACCATCCCGGCGAGCGTGATCCTGGCGTTGGCCAGCGGGTCGGTGTCGGTCGCGGGGGCGACGACGGCCAGGCTCGCGCGCTGGTCGCCCGAGAGGTTGCGTCCGTGTTCGGCGAGGTTGGAGACGCACAGCACCGGCGCTCCGCCGTGCAGCCCGTAGGTCACCAGGGACGCCCACGGGTCGCCGGTTGCCGTCAGCGTGGCCAGGGTCCCGGTATTCGTCGACGCCGCGATCGTGCGTGCCTCCTCGGCGGCTGACGGGCGGACGGAGTTCACGACGGGTGCCAGCGGCGGCGGGATGGTCGGGGCGTCGCCGGGGTCGCCGTGATCTCGGGGACGGGAGTCGCGGGTGGCCACTACGGCACCCTACCTGCACCGCAGCCACGCCCACTCCCGCCGTGATTCAACTCCGGCGGTGATGGGTAGCTTAGGGGCGGATGGGCCGGACCAGCGGTGGATCTTGCCCGTCTCACGGCGCCGTGGGTACAAGCCGAGCGAAAAGGTCTGGCGTCGAAAGTCTTTGGTCTGCGCCGTGATGACTTCCGCGCCGCGCGACCGGTTGGGAGAGCGATCGTGACGCTGTCACTGCAGAACTGGCTGACCGCGCAGCGGTGGTACGCGGGCCGCGGCCGGGTGTTGTCGAGCCTCTACGAGTCGACGTCGGTCCGCCTTGGCGACGACCTCGACCTCAAGTTGATCGATGCCAAGTACGACAACGGCACGCGGGACCGCTACCAGGTGCTGATCCGGTGGACCGACGGTCCGGTCGACGGCTACCCGGAGGTTGCGACCATCGGCCACGACGGCGCCCGCACGGCCTACGACGCCCTGTACGACCCGAACGCCGCGCAGCACCTGCTGTCGCTGGTCGACGGCGACGCCACCGTGGGCGGGCTGCAGTTCTCGAAGGAGCCAGGGGCCGACCTCCCGGTGGGTGCCACCGCCCGCGTGATCGGCGCCGAGCAGAGCAACACCAGCGTCGTCTTCGGCACCTCGGCGATCTTCAAGGTGTTCCGTCGGGTCACCCCCGGCATCAACCCGGACATCGAACTCAATCGCGTCCTTGCCCGCGCGGGCAACGGGCACGTGGCGCGGCTGCTCGGCTCGTTCGACACCGAGATCGACGGCGATCCCTACGCGCTCGGGATGATCACGGCCTTCGCCGCGAACTCGGTCGAGGGGTGGGACATGGCCACTGCCAGCACCCGCGACCTCGTCACCAATCCCGAAGGGGGCTCGGACTTCGTCGCCGAATCCCGCCGCCTCGGTGAGGCCGTCGCCACGGTGCACCAGACGCTGGCGGCCGAACTGGGCACCACCGAGGAACCGTTTCCCGTCGACACCCTGCTCACCCGACTCGGCGCACTGGCCGACGCCGTGCCCGGGCTGGCCAAGTACGCGCCGGCCATCGAGGAGCGGTACCGCAAGCTCGCCGAACAGTCGACCGTCCTGCAGCGCGTCCACGGCGACCTGCACCTCGGACAGGTGCTGCGGACGCCGGAGGCGTGGCTCGTCATCGACTTCGAGGGGGAACCCGGCCAACCGCTGCCCGAACGCCGCAGGCCCGACTCCGCTCTGCGCGACGTCGCAGGCGTGCTGCGCTCCTACGAGTACGCCGCCTACCAGCAGCTGATCGAGGGCGGCGAAGAGCCGGGCGGGGACGAGCCGCTGGCGGTGCGGGCCAGGGAGTGGGTGGACCGCAACTGCGGCGCGTTCTGCGACGGCTACGCCTCGGCCATGGGCACCGATCCGCGTGATTCCGGTGACCTGCTGGCGGCCTACGAGCTGGACAAGGCCGTGTACGAGGCAGGCTACGAGGCGCGCTACCGGCCCGCGTGGCTCAAGATCCCGATGGCGTCGATCGAACGGCTCGTCGGCTAGCCTTTCGCAGGCCACTCTCGGCCAGCTCACAGGTGGGCCCACGGTAGCAATGCGTCACTGTTCCGGTGACGACCGAGAACCCGCTGCGGTGGCGTCGGCTGGGCGTCTGCGCGCTGCTGCTCGGCACCGCCGCGCTCTATACGTGGCACATCACGATCAACGGGATGGGCAACGCGTTCTACGCCGCCGCAACGCAATCCGGGTCGGCGAACTGGAAGGCGCTGCTCTTCGGCTCGCTCGACCCGCACAACTTCATCACCGTCGACAAGCCGCCGCTGTCGCAGTGGGTGATGGGCCTGTCGGGCAGGTTGTTCGGCTTCGGCAGCGCGAGCATGCTCGTCCCCGAGGCGCTGATGGCGGTCGGCACCGTGGCGCTGCTGTACGCGGCGGTCGCGAGGGTCGGTGGGCCGCGTGCCGGGCTGCTCGCCGGGGCCGCCCTGGCGCTGACACCGGTGGCGGTGCTGATGTTCCGCTACAACAACCCCGACGCCGCGATGGCGCTGTTGATGACCGCGGCCGCGTACTGCACCCTGCGCGCACTCGAACCCGGCCGCGGCGCCCGCTGGTTGGCGTTGGCGGGCGTCGCCCTCGGGTTCGCGTTCCTCGCGAAGATGCTCGAGGGCCTGCTGATCGCACCCGCAGTGGCCGCCACCTACCTGATCGCGGCGCCGGTGGCGGTGCGGGCGCGGTTGTGCCACCTCGCCGCGGCCGCCGCCGCGATGGTGGCGTCGGGTGGCTGGTTCGTCCTGCTGACGACGTGGTGGCCGGCGTCGTCGCGGCCCTACCTCGCCGGGTCGACCGACAACGACTTCATGAACCTGGTGCTGGGCTACAACGGGATGGCGCGGATCCTGGGCCGCAACCACGAAGTGGCCCTCCCCGACCTGGCCGACGTGCCCGACCTAGGCACGCAGGTGCACGGCTGGTCGAGACTGCTGACCGGCGAGTTCGCCTACGAAATCGGGTGGTTGGTGCCCGCGTCGGTGGTCGCAGTCGTCGTCGTGGTCGTCGCCCGGGGTCGTGCGCCGCGCACCGACGCGGTGCGGGCCGCGGCGATCCTGTTCGGCGGGTGGCTGCTGGTCGACGGCCTCTTGCTGAGCTACATGCACGGCACGGTGCACCCGTATTACAGCTTGTCGATCGCGCCCGCGGTCGCCGCAATGTTCGGACTCGGAATGCAGCAGGCGTGGGTGCGCCGCGAAAGCCGTTCCTACCGCGCTGCTTTCGTCGCGATGTCGCTGGGCACCGGCGTGTGGAGCTGGTGGGTGCTCGGGCGCAATGCCCACTGGCTGCCTCCCCTACGGTGGGCGGTACTGGCGGTGGCGGTGCTCGCAGGACTGGCAGCGCTCGGGGTGCCCGCCCGTAGACGACTCGCGGCGACCGCAGTGGCGACCGTCGCGGTCGCCGCTGCGCTGGCAGGCAGCGGGGCGTATGCGTTCGCCACGGCCGTCACCCCGCACCACGGTGGCGGCCCGTCGGTCGGGCCCGCCCGCCGCGGCGTGCTCACCGCACCGCGGGTCCGCGGCGTCGTCGCCCCCGAACTCGACGCGCTGCTCGAGGCCACGCACACCGACTGGTCGGCGGCGGTCGACCGGTCCAGCAACGCCGCTGCCCTGGAACTGGCCACCCACACGGCCGTGATGGCGATCGGCGGCTTCTCCGGCTTGGATCCGACGCCCACGCTCGCGCAGTTCCAGCGTGACGTGGCCGAACACCGCGTCTCCTACTACGTGGCGACGAGCACCGGTAGCCAACTGGGCCGAAACGCCCGCAGCCACAACGACATCGCCAGGTGGGTGGCGTTCAACTACGTCGCGCGACGCGTGGGGACAGCCCTCGTCTTCGACCTGACCGTGCCGCCGCGCGAGCCCTGACGCACGGTCCGCACGGCCGTCGGGCACCATTGATCAGATGACGACAGACGGCTTCGACGACAACCCCCTGGAACCCGCCGAGGAACTCGACTCCGACGAGATCCGCAACGACGACGGCGACGAAGTGGTCGATCCGCCGGAACGGTGGATCGAGGCCAAGGACGACGAGACGCTCGACGAGCGGCTGGCCGAGGAGGAGCCCGACGTCTCCGCCGACGATCGCGAGTCACCCACCGACGCGCACGACGCCGACGCGGGCGGCGGGCTGGGCCTCACGGGTGAGGATGCGCTGGAGCGCATCGACCCCGAGGAGCATGGCCGTACCCGGGGGCAGATCGACGGCACGCCGGAGGACGGTGAGTCGTTCTTCGACGTCGTCGAGTGAGCCCGGTCGAGTGAGCCCGGCTCAGCCCCGGTAGAGCAGTGCCGGCGGCAGCGCCCGTAGCCCTCCGCCGGCATGGCCTGCCGAGAACTCGACGTCGCCATCCGGAGCCCGCTCGCCGAGCGTCAGCGTGCCGATGCGGCGGAACCGCGACAGCACCCCGCCCAGCAGGAACTCGACGGTGTCGCCCCGCTTCGGTTCTGCGGTGGCGACCCGTGTGCCGAACGCCACCGGCTGCACACCAGCGAGATACAGCCACAGCGACGAGTACAGGCCCTCGGCACTCGTCGACGACAACACCGCATGATGCAGCGGCGCACCGTCGCCCGAGGTCGCGAACAAGAAGTCCTGATCGCGACCCGGGCCGTAGGCGCCGGGCACCTTGACGCAGAGCGTGCGGGGCACTGACTCGGCGCCGTCCGGCGCGAACCGGACGACGGCGTCGTGCGTGCCGGGCCGCAGCAGCGTCGTCCCACCCGGCAGGCGCGCGTCGTCGTCGAACGTCAGCGTCGCGTCGAAGACCGCGCCCCGTTGATCGAACAGGCCGCCGAGGTCACCGAGCGCCGCGCCGACGGTCGCCCGGACGACGTCAGGAAGCATCCTCGGCGATCGCCTGCAGCACGACGGTGGAGCGGGAGTCGACCGTCAACGTGCTGCCCGCAGCGGCCGGGTCCGGTGTCTCGTCGGCGATGCCGACGCTGGTGTCGAGCACCACCTGCCAGCTGCCGCCGAACTCGTCGGACGGCAGCGTGAAGTCGATCGGCTCGTGGTGTGCGTTGAACAGCAGCAGGAACGAGTCGTCGACGACGCGCTCACCACGGGTGTCGCGGTCCGGGATGCCCTGGCCGTTGAGGAAGACGCCGACCGACTTGGCGAAGCCGGAACCCCAGTCCTCGCCGGACATCTCGGTGCCGTCGGGTGTGAACCAGGTGATGTCGGGCAGGCCCGCTTCGCCGCGGCGGCCGACGGGCTTGCCGCTGAAGAACCGGCGGCGCCGGAACACCGGGTGCGCTGCGCGCAGCGCGGAGACGACCTTGGTGAACTCGAGTAGGTCGGCGTCCGCGGTGTCCCAATCGATCCACGTGATCTCGTTGTCCTGGCAGTACCCGTTGTTGTTGCCGCCCTGGGTGCGACCCAACTCGTCGCCGTGGCAGATCATCGGAACACCCTGCGAGAGCAGCAGAGTCGTCAGGAAGTTACGCTCCTGCTTCGCGCGCAGCGCCAGCACCTCGGGGTCGTCGGTCGGCCCCTCGACGCCACAGTTCCACGACCGGTTGTGGCTCTCGCCGTCGCTGTTGTCCTCGCCGTTGGCCTCGTTGTGCTTCTCGTTGTAGGACACCAGGTCCCGCAGCGTGAACCCGTCGTGCGCGATCACGAAGTTGATCGACGCGACCGGGCGGCGCGCAGTGTGCTCGTAGAGGTCGGCCGATCCGGTGAGGCGGTAGGCGAACTCGTCGAGCGTCGCCGGCTCACCGCGCCAGAAGTCGCGGACCGTGTCGCGGTACTTGCCGTTCCACTCCGTCCACTGCGGCGGGAAGTTGCCGACCTGGTAGCCGCCGGGGCCGACATCCCAGGGTTCGGCGATCAGCTTCACCTGGCTGACCGTCGGATCCTGTTGTACGAGTTCGAAGAACGTCGCCAGGCGGTCCACCTCGTAGAACTCGCGCGCCAGCGTGGAGGCGAGGTCGAAGCGGAACCCGTCGACGTGCATCTCGGTCACCCAGTAGCGCAGCGAGTCCATGATCAGCTGCAGCGAGTGCGGGTGGCTGACGTTGAGGCTGTTACCGGTGCCGGTGTAGTCCATGTAGAACTTCTTGTCGTCCTCGACCAACCGGTAGTACGCCGCGTTGTCGATGCCGCGCATCGAGAGCGTCGGGCCCATGTGGTTGCCCTCGGCGGTGTGGTTGTAGACGACGTCGAGGATGACCTCGATGCCGGCCTCGTGCAGGGCGCGCACCATCGCCTTGAACTCCTGCACCTGGCCACCGGGGTTGGGGCTGCTGGCGTACTTCGAGTCGGGTGCCAGGAACCCGATGGTGTTGTAGCCCCAGTAGTTCGACAGGCCCTTGTCGATCAGCGTCGAGTCGTTGGCGAAGTGGTGCACCGGCATCAGTTCGATGGCGGTGATGCCGAGCGACTTGAGGTGCTCGATGATCACCGGGTGCGCGACCGCGGCGTAGGTGCCCCGAATCTGCTCGGGGATGTCGGGATGGGTCTCGGTCAGACCCTTGACGTGCGCCTCGTAGATGACCGAGTCGGCGTACTCGTGGTTCGGCGGGCGGTCGGTGCCCCAGTCGAAGAAGGGGTTGATCACGACGGACTTCGGCATGCTGTCGGCCGAGTCGTCGTCGTTGCGGCTGTCCTCGTCGCCGAAGTTGTAGCCGAACAGCGACTGGTTCCAGTCGAAGCTGCCGTCGATCGCCTTGGAGTACGGGTCGACAAGGAGCTTGTTGGGGTTGCAGCGGTGCCCGTTGGCCGGGTCGTAAGGTCCGTGAACGCGGTAGCCGTAGCGCTGGCCGGGCTCGACGTTCGGCACGAAGCCGTGCCACACGAAGCCGTCGACCTCGGGCAGGGTCAGGCAGTCGATCTGCGATCCGTCGGCGTCGAACAGGCACAGTTCGACGCGCTCGGCGACCTCGCTGAACACGGCGAAGTTGGTGCCCGAACCGTCGTAGGTGGCACCGAGTGGATACGCCTTCCCGCGCCAGATCTGAAATGTGGGAGCAGTGGTGCTGGCGGCTTGTGTCAAGATTCGCCTTCCGTCAGGGAACGCCTCGCGGCGTTCGATGGCCTCAGCCCGAACACAGCGACCTTACGGTGCGCCGGGGTGCGAGAGCATGCTGGGCGAGAACCCCGAATCGGAGGTAAGCCGCTTGAATGCACACGCTGATCTGCCCGTTTATCGGACTCTGCAAACAAGCATTGCGGGTGGTGTGGCTACGGTCACCCTGAACAGGCCAGACCGGCGCAACGCCGTCGGCGACGGCATGCGCGACGAACTCGCCGACGCCTACCGCCGCTGCGACGCGGCCGAGGACGTCCGGGTGATCGTGCTCACCGGCGCCCCGCCTGCGTTCTGCGCGGGGGCCGACCTCGCCGCCGGTGACCGCACGTTCGCCGCACCCGGGGCAGGGTTCAGTGCGGCCGGGGTCGACGTGCCCGCCTTCACGCTGAACAAGCCGGTGATCGCCGCCGTCAACGGCCACGCGATCGGCCTGGGGCTGACGCTTGCGCTGCAGTGCGACATCCGGATCTTCGCGGCCGAGGGCACCTACGGCGTCGTCCAGGTGCGGCGCGGGGTGGTCGGCGACGCGTACTCGCACTGGGTGCTGCCGCGGCTCGTCGGCGTCGCACGGGCCGCGGAGGTGTTGCTCACCGGCGCGACGTTCGACGGGCACCGCGCCGTGGAGCTGGGGTTGGGCAGCCGGGTGGTGCCCGCCGAGGAGGTGCTGCCCGCGGCGCAGGCGTTGGCGGCGGACATCGCGACGAACACCGCACCCATGTCGGTCGCGGCGAGCAAGCGGCTGCTGTGGGACGCGTTCGACCTCGACCCCGCGGCGGTCGGCGCCAGGGAGACCGCGATTCACGTCGCGCTGATGGGCCACGACGACGCCGCCGAGGGCATCCGCGCGCACCTGGAGCGTCGTGCCCCGCGTTGGTCGGGCAGGCCGGTCGACCCGACGCGCTAGTCGGCCACCTCGACGCCGGCCTCGCGCAGCGCGTCGACGGCCTCGGCGGTGGTCGTGGCGGCCACGCCCGCCGTCAGGTTCAGCAGCACGCGGGTCGCGAATCCCGCGGCCACGGCGTCTGCCGCAGTGGCCTTCACGCAGTAGTCGGTCGCGATGCCCGCCACGTCGACGGCGTCGACGTCGCGGGCGCGCAGCCAGTCGGCGAGCGGCGTCTCATCGTCGGCGTGCTTGCCCTCGAATCCGCTATAGGCCGCCGAGTAGTGGCCCTTGTGGAACACCGCCTCGACCGCGCTCGGGTCGAACGCGGGATGGAACTCCACGCCCGAGGTGCCCACCAAGCAGTGCGGCGGCCAGGAGTCGCGGTAGTCCGGCGTGTCGGAGAAGTGTGTGCCCGGATCGACGTGGAAGTCCTTGGTGGCCACGACGTGGTCGTAGTCGTGGTGCTCCAGCAGCGCGGTGATGGACTGGGCGACCTCGGTGCCGCCCTCGACGGCCAACGATCCGCCCTCGCAGAAGTCGTTCTGGACGTCGACGACGATCAGCGCGCGCATGCCGTCCAGGCTATCGCTGCGCTCGCAGTACCAGGGGGCGAAGGGCTCAGCCGCCGAACAGCAGCCACAGCCCCATGAACGTGTAGCCGGTCATGACCAGCATCATCGCGAGCTGGCCGGTCAGCCGGTGGCGCTTGGGCAGTACCCGCAGTGCCCGGTCGTGCGCGGCGACGACGCCCGCCACGTGGCCCAGCACGACGAACGCGACCTTGAGCGTCGCCAGCACTCCCGGGTGCATCGACAGCAGGTACGACACCTCGACGTTGCCCAGCCAGCCGGTGCCGAAGGGGTCGGCGAGGCGCAGGATCGTCTGTTGGCCGCGTTCGATGAGGTACGTCAGGTAGTGGGCGAATATGTAGCCCACCACGATGGGGATCAGCGAGTGGGCCATCAGGCCGGGCAGTTGGCGGCGCGTCGCGCGGTCCACGCCGCCGGTCGCCCGGGCCGCCAGCCAGAAGGTGACCGCGACGATCAGCGCGAACGTCAGCAGGCCGACGGTGCGGATGAGAACGGCGAGTGCGGCCGACCCGCCCGCGGTGTCGTCGACGAAGGTGCGCCACCCCGGCAGCGCCGAGAAGCTGTCGAACGCCGTGGAGCCGAGCAGCACCGCGACCACGCCGATGGCGCCCGCCCGGATCGGCAGTGACGGCAGGTGGTCGAACGGGTTCCCGACGGCGATGCGGCCGTCGTCGTTCCGACGGAACGGTGCCAGCCGCGACACGAAGATGCCGTACACCTCGAACGGGTCGGCGCGGGCGGGCCACCTGATGCCGAAGGCGACCGCGCCCGCCAGCGTGACGACTAGGTAGATCAGCAGCCAGACCTGCACCGCCCACAGCGACCCGGGGTTGGGGCTGGCCAGTTCCAGCCACACGAACGCGAAGAGCCCGAACACCGCCGGCCAGTACCCCAGCCGCTCCGGATACGTCAGCGGCGGGGGCCGCCGGGACAGCGGCAGCAGCCGGTACAGGGTGCGCGCGGGGGAGAGCAGTCGCCAGACCGGGCCGATGAGCACCGACAGGGCGACCAGGCCGACCCACAGCAGCACGTAGAAGACGCCGGGCAGCGCGTTCTCGCCGGTCTGCGGACCGAACACCGCGGCGACGGCGACCCAGGCAGCCAGCAGCAGCGCGAGCAGTGCGACCGTCCACCGCACGGCGGGCGCGTCGACGGCCGTGGTGACCCACCGGGGCAGGGGTCTGCCCTGGCGGGCCGGATCGAACCGGGGGTTCTTCCACGCGAGCGCGACGACGGCGAACGTGAACGTCAGCGCCCACGCCCCGCCGAGCAGCGCGTAGGTGAACGGGATGGGGAGGTCCGAGGATCCGCCCAAACCGTGGGCGAGAACCTGGACGTCGTAACCGGTGTGCGCCCCCGTCACTGCTGTACGGCGATGGTGGCGATGGTCTTGTTCAGGTCGTGCAGTTCGACGTCCACCTTCCCGGGCACCTCGACGGTGAACTGGAACGCCTGGCCGGGCTTCGCCTCGATCGGGAACGAGTGCTCCGGGTTGGAGTGCACGTGCAGCTCGTCGGCGACGTCACTGTTGACGCGTATCACGATGGGCTGACCGACCCGCGCCTCGAGTGCGGCGTTGGCGGGCGTCACCTCGCCCGCCTTGATCGTGACGTCGACGTTCAGCCGTGCCGGCGCCTCCTGCTGATCGGTCAGCGGCGGCGCGGCGGTGTCCGACGGGGTGGTCGATGCCGCACTACTGCTCTCGGACGTCTCGGCCGAGCCTCCGCAGCCCACGGCAAGGAACGAGATGGCTACGAGTGCGGCAAGGGTCTTGGCGATCGTGGATGTGGTCACGGTCAGCCATCCTCTCCGTTCTTCGCTGACGAATCGCTGCGAGTCTCGTCATCGTCGTCGTCACCCTGGCGGCGGTCACGCATCGCGATGAACACCACCACGCCCACCACGACGATCGCCGGGGCGAACGCCGGGATGGCGTAGAGGATCGGGTGATCGGCGAGGATCTCGACCGAGGCGGCTCCGGTCATGCCTGCCCGGAGGGCTCCGGCTGCCGCTCGGTGACGGTGCTCGTCGGCTCGTTCCTGTTGAGACGCCCTGCGCCCCAGGCGAGTCCGCCGATCATCGTGAGCGTGCAGGCCAGCACGATGAGGCACCCGATCAGCCACAGGGACTCTGGGACTTCCGGGTTGCGCTCGCGCTGCAGGATGGTGATCTCGGAGACGAACGGCCGTGTCATCGACGCCTCGGCGGGCACTTCTTCTGCGCCGATCCCGGGGTCACCCTGCAGGTAGATCGGGACGGCGGCCATGGTGCGGCCGTCGTGCACGCGCAGCAACGTCTTCCACGTCCCGGACACCGGCATCGGTGTGGTGGAACGGAAGTGGCCGGGGCCGACCTTCTCGAGGTGATCGACGAACTTGCCTCGATCGTTGGCCAGTCCGCCCTGCCAGCCGAGGATCGACACCCAGTTGGGGTCTTCACTGATCAGGTCCGGCGGGTTGATCCGGATGTCGGCGGTTGCCATGCGCTGGTCGCCGACGCTGGGCGCCTCGGTCAGCGTGAAGGACGCGGTCGCGTTCTGCGGCACGTCGTAGCGCAGCCCGTTGGCCGTGGCTCCGCCGATCGCGATGACCGCGAGCGAGACGATGCCGATGCCGATCGCACGGCTCGGCAACTTCTGGTCGGTCAGCACCATGCCGACCATCGCGCCGCACACGCCGACGAGGGCGGCGACGGGCACCGCCATCGCGAGCGCCTCGGGCCAGATGCTGGTGGGCCAGGAGTACTCGTAGACGGCGTTGATCCAGAGGGACTCGATCCACAGGCCGATGGTGGCCACGCCGACGCCGCTGGCGAGACCGAACAGGAGCGGCTTCTTCAGCAGCGGGGTCAGTGCGAGCACCTCGACGACCAGGGCTGCGCCCAGGTACAGCGCGAACCAGTTGATCGGGGCGCCGAGCACGGGGCCGACGATCAGCGACACCAGGCCGCGTAGTCCGATGGCGAGCAGCACCGCGATCAGCGCGGCGCCGCGGCCCATCAGCATCCGTGCGGCGACCAGTGCGAACGCACCAGCGGCAGCGATCAGCATCGGTTCGAACACTTGGCGGAACTGCATCACGCCGAAGTCGAACTCGATCTGGTAGACGGACAGGCCGATGACGATGCCGCCGAATGCGAGGTACTGGACGAACTTGAGGCCGATGCCGTCCTTGGGGGCCTCCTCGCCCACCGAGCGGCGCCCCTCGTGCTCGAGGTAGAGGGCGGCGAGCGTCGAGAATCCGGCGCCGCCGATCATCATGAGGTGGGTCGGGCCCCACAGCGTGACGTCCTGGCCGAAGATCCGGTGCCAGACGTCGTCGAGGGGGAAGCCGAGCAGGGCGTACAGACCGCAGCCGGCCATCAGCAGACCGCCGACGGGGGCGTACCAGTTGCGCGTGATGCGCACCGCGTACGGGCCGGGCTTGTCGTAGGGCAGCACGCATGCGGTGCAGCCTGCGACGAAGAGGATGAACAGCCCGAACAGGATGAAGTAGTGCGCAGGGTTCGCCAGCGGGCCGGAGTCGCGGCCGTTGCCGATGTGCAGGCTGACGTCCCAGATGAAGCCGAACAGCGCGGTGATGATCGTGCTGATGAACATCATGATGGGCAGCGCGACCCACGCAGGCCGCTTGAACCTCGTGCCGACGCGGTCGGCGAGGTTCTTCAGCCAGGTGATCTTGCGAGACCGGTGGAGATAGCCGATGTAGATGAGGATCAGGCCGACGATCATGCCGACCACGGACATGCCGATCACCTCACCGATGGCGGCGCCACCGCCTTCGGTTCCTTGAGCGGCGAGGAACGAGACGTTCGACTGCAGCGACTCCACTGTCATTTCCACCTGTCGAGTAGTACTGGTCGAAGGAACCTTACTGGCCGGTAATGTTGCCAGAAGACTCGAGGCGATACCAGGGGTACCGCATTTTCGGTTTCTTATTCATCGGCTACCGGCTATTTCTTCGTCGGGGGGCGCAGGACCTTCATCGCGAGGTTCATCACCGGCGCCGGAACCCGGTCCCTCGCGTCGAGCGCCTTGTTCGCGGCCCGCGTCCGCGCCGGTGTGCCGCGACCGAACCACGCGTTGAGTGGCCCGCCGGTCGGCTCCAGGTCGACGTGCATCGGCGGTCGGCCGTCTGCGGCGCCGAGGGCGTTGGAGATGACGACGCGCTGGATCTCGCTGGTGCCCTCGAAGATGGTGTAGAGCTTGGCGTCCCGGTACCACTTCTCGACCGGGTGGTCGGTGATGTAGCCCCACCCGCCCATGGTCTGGATGGCGCGCTCGGTGGTCGCGACGGCCGCCTCGCTGGCGGCGAGCTTGGCCATGGAGCCCTCGCCACGCTCGAATGGCACGCCGGTGGCGGCCATCCACGACGCGCGCCAGGTGAGCAATCTGGCCCCGTCGATGCGGGTGGCCAGGTCGGCGAGTGGAAAGGCCACGCCCTGGTTGTCGATGATCGGTGCGCCGAACGCCTCACGCCGGTTGGCGTATTCGGTGGCGTACTCCAGCGCAGCCCTCGCGATGCCGAGCGCCTGCGCGGCGACCATCGGCCTGGTCTGCTCGAAGGTGCCCAGCGTCGCGGACCCCGAGTGCTTCGCTCCCTCGACCACCTCGCGGGCCTTGGCCAGCTTGTGGTCCAGCTTGTCCTGTCCGCCAAGCAAATTCGCGGCGGGCACCCGGACCCCCTCGAACTTCAGCTCGGCGGTGTGCGATGCGCGGCAGCCCAGCTTGTCGAGCTTGCGGACCATCTGCAGGCCCGGGGTGCCGCCGGGGACGATGAACAACGCCTGCCCGCGGTGGCCGAGTTCCTGGTCGACGACGGCGTTGACGACGTGCACGTCGGCGATGCCGCCGTTGCCGATCCACATCTTGTGCCCGTCGATGATCCAGTCGTCACCGTCCCTGCGGGCGGTGGTCCTCAGGTTGCGGACGTCGCTGCCGCCCTCGGGTTCGGAGATGGCCAGCGCTGCGAGCTTGAGGTCGCCCGGCGAGCCGAAGCACTGCGGCGCCCACTCCAGCATCTGCTCGGGGGTGGCCGCCTGTCCGATGGCCGACAGTGCGAGGGCGGGCATGACGATGGCCAGGCCGATCCCGGCGCAGCCCCAGAACAGTTCCTCCATGAACATCGGCAGCGACAGGCCGGTCGGGTCGCCGATCAGGTCGCGGTAGAACAGCGGACTGTAGAACCCCTGCTGGGCGGCCTCCTCGAGGACCGGCCACGGGAAGTCCTGGCGTTTGTCGTAGTCCTGCGCGACGGGGCGGATGACGTGCTCGGCGAAGTCGTGTGCACGTCGGGCGAGGTCGTGCTGAGCGACCGTCGGCGTGAGGTCGAAGCTCATGGCGGCTCCCGGGTTGAGTGGACGTGTGTTCACTCAAGTACCCACTTGCCCATCGTTGGAATCACCCGAAATCGGCCTAGCCTGAAGCGATGAGGCTCGCGGGCATGCGGCTGCGGCAACGCGACGGCGTGAGCTGCGGACCCGCGGTCGCAGTGGTGGCCCGAGCAATGCTCGAGCCGGCCCATCGGCTGGCAGGCACGGGGCCAGCGGATCTCGCCTGGTTCGCCGCGGAGCAGGCTCGCGTGCACGGCCGCGTCAACCTCTTGTGGCCGCGGGCGCTCGGCACGACGCCGATGGGGATGGTCGCGGCGATCGGCGCGGGGTACCACTGGCGGCTCTGGCGTGGGCTCTGGCGGCGCCGAGATCCCCTGGACGACGTGCTGGCCGCGGTCCGCGCCGGGAAGCCGGTGCCGATGCTGGTGGGACGGGTGATCCCGCGGCACTGGGTGCTGATCGTCGACGTGGAGCGGGACGAGCTGCGGTGTTACGAGCCGTCCTCGGGCGACGTGCGGCGGGTGACTGCTGCCGACGTCCGATCCGCCCGACTGACCGGCCTCGGCTACCCGTGGGCGTTCGCCTTCGTGCTGCCGCCGCGAGGGTTGCCCAAGGGTTAGCGGACGACCACCGTTCGAACATATGATCGAACAGTGGGGCAGATGCAATCGATCGGGCACAACGGGCAGCCCACGCCGCCGGCCTTCCGACACGTCGATCCGCCGATCGAGGTCCTGGTCGACCTGGGTGCGGTGTTTCCGCGCGAACCCCACCGGGCCGGCGGCTATCACCCGGCCGGCCTGCAGATGCACGCGATCGTCGACGGCGTGCTGTCGTGCTGGGGGATGTGCGAGCAGGGCCACTGGTGGGGTTGGGTCCGGTACGACGTGGCGTACGGCCCCAATCGCCGGTCGGTTGCCCACTGGGTCCCGGCCTGGACGCTGAAGCGCAAGTAGGCCGACTCAGTAGGTTGGTCGCATGGCCCGCAAGTACGCGACGGCGGACACCGTCGCCCGCACCGAGATGCTCGACTTCGTCCGGCCACGCCACCGCATGGTCCTGACCACGTACCGCTCCGACGGCTCGCTGCAATCCTCGCCCGTCACCGGCGGCGTCGACGCGCAGGGCCGCATCGTGATCGCGAGTTACCCCCAGCGCGCCAAGGCCGCCAACCTGCGGCGCGACCCCAGGGCCAGCGTCACCGTGCTGTCCGACGAGTTCAACGACGCGTACGTGCAGGTCGACGGCGAGGCCGAGGTGATCGACCTGCCGGACGCCGTCGAACCGCTGGTCGAGTACTTTCGCGTGATCTCGGGTGAGCACTCCGACTGGGACGAGTACCGCAAGGCCATGGTCGAACAGGGCAAGTGCCTGATCCGGGTAACGCCGGTGCGGTGGGGCCCGGTGGCCACCGGCGGGTTCCCGCCCGAGTGAGGGCGCGGAATGGCCGCGTTGCGGCGGCTAGCCCGTCAAACTATAGTCTGGACACATGTCCAGAGCCTTCAAGTCGACTCTGGTCGCGGTGAACTGACCATGCGGATCGCCCTGCTCTCCTATCGGAGCAAGACGCATTGTGGCGGCCAGGGCGTCTACGTCCGGCACCTGAGTCGCGGCCTCGTAGAACTCGGTCACGAGGTCGAGGTGTTCTCGGGGCCCCCCTATCCCGGCGGTCTCGATCCCCGCGTCCGGCTCACCGAGGTGCCCAGCCTCGACCTCTACCGCGAGCCGGACCCGTTCCGGATACCGCGGCCGAGCGAGATCCACGACCGCATCGACCTGCTGGAACTGCTCAGCACGTGGACGGCCGCGTTCCCCGAGCCCAAGACCTTCTGCCTGCGGATGGCACGCATCCTCGCCGAGCGCCGCGACGACTTCGACGTCGTGCACGACAACCAGAGCCTCGGCACCGCCCTGCTCGACATCGCCGACTCCGGCATGCCGGTGGTCGCCACCGTGCACCACCCGATCACGCGGGACCGGGTGCTCGACGTCGCGGCCGCCAAGTGGTGGCGCAAGCCGTTGGTGCGGCGCTGGTACGGCTTCGCGGAGATGCAGAAGACCGTCGCCCGGCGCATCCCCGAGTTGTTGACGGTGTCGTCGACGTCGGCCGCCGACATCGCCGAGGACTTCGGCGTCTCCCCGAGCCAGCTGCACGTGGTGCCGCTAGGCGTCGACACCGAGCTGTTCACACCCGCCCCGAACCGGGTGCGCAACCGGATCATTGCCATCGCCAGTGCCGACGTGCCGCTCAAGGGCGTGAGCCACCTCCTGCACGCCGTGTCCCGGCTGCGTGTGGAACGCGACGTCGACGTCCAGCTGGTGGCCAAGCTCGAGCCGAACGGCCCGACCGAGAAGCTCATCGCCGAACTCGGCATCTCCGACATCGTCACGGTGTCCAGCGGCGTGACCGACGCCGAGTTGGCGGCGCTGCTGTCGTCGGCCGAGGTCGCCTGCATCCCCTCGCTGTACGAGGGCTTCTCGTTGCCCGCCGTCGAGGCGATGGCCAGCGGCACGCCGATCGTCGCGAGCCGGGCCGGTGCGCTACCCGAGGTGGTGGGCGCCGACGACGAGTGCGCGCGCCTGGTGAACCCCGGCGACGTGGACGACCTCACCAAAACCCTTGGCGAACTGCTCGATTCGCCGCTGGACCTGCACCGCCTCGGCGCCGCCGGTCGGCGCCGGGCGCTGGACGTGTTCAGCTGGGAGTCCGTCGCCGCGCAGACCGTTGCGGTGTACGAGCGGGCAATCGAGAAGGCAGACAGGAAGAAGGCAGGCGCATGCTGACCGTCGACTTCGACCGGCTTGGCGTCGGCGCGGGCTCCACCGTCATCGACGTCGGGTGCGGCGCGGGACGTCACTCGTTCGAGGCGTTCCGGCGCGGCGCCAACGTCGTCGCGTTCGATCAGAGCGCGTCGGACCTCAACGACGTCGACGCGATCCTGCAGGCGATGGCCGAGCAGGGCGAGGCGCCCGCGTCGGCCAAGGCGGAGGCCGTGAAGGGCGACGCGCTGGACCTGCCGTTCGACGACGGCTCGTTCGACTTCGTGATCGCCTCGGAGATCCTCGAGCACGTCCCGGCCGACGAGCGCGCGATCGACGAGCTGGTCCGGGTGCTCAAGCCCGGTGGCCGGCTCGTCGTCACCGTGCCGCGGTGGCTGCCGGAGAAGGTCTGCTGGATGCTGTCCGACGAATACCACGCCAATGAGGGCGGGCATATCCGGATCTACCGCGCCGACGAGTTGCACGCCAAGATCGCCGCTCGCGGAATGGAATTCGATCACCGCCATCACGCGCATGCGCTGCACGCGCCGTTCTGGTGGCTCAAGTGCGCCGTGGGCGTCGACAAGCCGAATCACCCGGCCGTGACGGCGTATCACAAGTTGTTGGTGTGGGACATGATGTCTCGCCCCTGGCTGACGCGGAACGCGGAGGCGGTGCTGAACCCGGTGATCGGCAAGAGCATCGCGCTGTACTTCCGGAAGCCCCTGGCGGCCTAGTGCTGGATCACCAGATTCCCGGGGTGCCAGGCGTTCTCACGCCTGAGCAGTGCCTGCAGACGGCGGAGTCCATCGCGGCAACCCAGGAATCCTCGGGTGCGCTGCCGTGGTTCGTCGGCGGGCACACCGACCCGTGGGATCACGTCGAGAACGCGATGGCGCTGACCGTCGCGGGGCTGAGGGAGCCTGCGCGTGCGGCGTACGACTGGTGCCGCGACACGCAACGGGCCGACGGCTCGTGGCCCATCCAGTTCCGCAACGGCGTTATCGAAGACGCCAACAGCGACAGCAACTTCTGCGCCTACGTCGCGACCGGGGTGTGGCACCACGTGCTGATCACCGAGGACCGCGAATTCGCCGAGGCGATGTGGCCGGTGGTGAGCAAGGCCATCGACTTCGTGCTGACGCTGCAGCTCGCTGGCGGCGAGATCTCTTGGGGTGCCAGCCCGGCGGGCATCCTCGCCGAAGCTCTGCTGACCGGCAGCTCGAGCATCTATCACGCGATCCGCTGCGCGCTGGCGCTGGCGAACTACCTCGACCAGCCGCAGCCGGAGTGGGAGGTCGCGGTCGGACAGCTCGGCCACGCGATCGCCGCACACCCGGAGTCGTTCCTGGTCAAGGACTCTCACTCGATGGAGTGGTACTACCCGGTGCTCGGAGGGGCGATCCGTGGCGACGCGGCACGTGCTCGCATCGACGCCCGCTGGGACGAGTTCGTGGTTCCGGGCCTCGGCATCCGTTGCATCGACCACCGGCCATGGGTGACCGGCGCGGAGACGTGCGAACTGGTGATGGCCCTCGACGCGATGGGCGACAGCGCCCGCGCCCACGAACAATTCGCGGCCATGCACCACCTGCGCGAGACCGATGGCTCGTACTGGACGGGTCTGGTGTTCGCCGACGGCAAGCGCTGGCCCGTCGAGCGCACGACGTGGACCGGCGCGGCGATGATCCTCGCCGCCGACGCACTCTCGTCGACCACGGCGGGCAGCGGGATCTTCCGGGGCGACGACCTGCCGCGCGGCCTCGAGGGCGACTTCGACTGCGCGTGTGCGGAGACCCGCCGCTAGCTCTGGCTTCGATTGCGCCGAGTGTTGGCTCAAGCCACGCTTCGTCGCGAAAACCGTGGCACAACGCCACATTCGTCGAGCCACGAGCACCCCGCAGCCCGCAATGCGTCGACGACGCGTTCCACGATCACCCACGGCCGGTACCGCAGCATCTCGGCACTGACGCGCACGATGATCCATCGCCGCGCTGCGAGTGCGGCATACCGGTCGATGTCATGCGATCGCTGCCGCGGATCGGTCCAGTGCTGTGCGCCGTCATACTCGACGCCGACGTTGAGGTCGGGCCAGCCCATGTCGATCCGAGCGAATACCCGTCCGTAGTCGTCGAGCACCGGGATCTGCGTGGCCGGCCGCCGCAAGCCCGCTTCGAGAAGCAGCAGTCGGGTGCGCGTCTCCTGTGGCGACTCGGCCCCACCGTTCATCAGAGCTACGGCGGTACGCAATCCCTTGATACCCCGCGCCCCGCGGTGCGCTGCCACTACCGGCGCCACGTCGCCGGCAGTCAGGCCGGTGGCGTGGGCGAGCGCATCGAGACGCATCAGGGCTGCGGACAACTCGCCGCGCCTGCCGAGGTCGAATGCCGTGCGTGCAGGCGTCGTCACGGGAATGCCCCTGACAGTGCAGACTTCGTCGCCGGTCAAGACCTCACGGTGTATGACGATGTCGTTGGCGCCGGCCATGGCTCTGGTGAGTTCGGCGGGTTCGCCGGCGTCGATCCACTTCGTTCCATGCAGGGCTGCCGCAGAAAGCCCCGCCACCGTCGCATTCCTCCCGGACCACAACCAGGCTGCTTCGGCGCGGGTGGCAGCGGTCAACTCCTCGCCGGCTGGCAGGTAGACGTTGCGGTAGATCAGCTGGGCGCGGCTGCCGAGAGTCCTTCGCGTGTAGCGCTGTTGCGCTACGGCTTCGGTGCCGACGAACGGCCCGGGTACGTGTGTCATGGATCCACCACAACGCCCGAGGACGACGTTCGAGGCGTCGATCGCTACGACATCGGCGTTCCTGGGGATGAAGTCACGACTGGGGACAACCCACCCTTACTACTCCCCGCGAACGTAGGTTACCGCCACACTTTCCGCCGAAAACCGTGGCGGTAATCGACGTTCGCGGGGGGAGGCGAGCCCCGTCAGGCGGGTGGGGACACCCGCTCGAGCACCCGCATCGAGCCCATCGCCGACACCTCGCGGAACTCGCCGGAGTCCAGTGCGCGGCGGTAGATGTGGAACGGCGCCTGGCCGCCCTCGTCGGGGTTGGGGAAGACGTCGTGGATGACCAGTCCGCCGCCGACGACGACCCAGGGGGCCCAGCCGGCGAAGTCCCGCTGCGCGGCCTCCTCGGTGTGGCCGCCGTCGATGAACAGGAATTGCACGGGCGTACGCCAGCCCCGCGCCACGACGGTCGACTTGCCGACGATCGCGACCACGTGCTCGTCGAGGCCCGCGCCGTCGAGGGTGTGCCGCAGCGTGGGCAGGGTGTCGAACAGGCCGGTGACGGGATCGACCATCGAGGTGTCGTGGTACTCCCAGCCGGGCTGGTGCTCCTCGGACCCGTGATGGTGGTCGATGGTGAACAGCACCCCGCCGCCGGCCTGGGCCGCAGCACCGAGCATCACCGTCGACTTACCGCAGTACGTGCCGATCTCGACCCCGACGCCGTCGCCGAGGTAGCGGACGGCTGCGTCGTACAGGGCGCGCCCCTCGTCGGCAGGCATGAACCCGATGATCTGCTCCGCGTAGGCGAACAGGCGCTCGGCTTCGGGTGGAAGGGCCGGCGAAAGGACAGGTGGCAATGCGGTGTCGGCAGGGCTGTCGGTGGGGCTCACGCGGACCAACCTACCGTTGCCGGTGTAGCGGTGTTGTAGTAGCGTCCAGACACGTGTCCGATCCGGCCTTGGAGTCGACTCGGCGCCGTCTGACCGCCAAACAGGCCGACACCGTCGACCGCCTGGGCAAGGCCGCGGTCGATCTCCTGACCCGCGAGGGATTTGCCGGTCTGACCGTGCGACGGGTGGCTGCCGAAGCAGGGGTCGGCGCCGCGACCGCGTACACGTACTTCTCGTCGAAGGAGCACCTCGTCGCCGAGGTGTTCTGGCGCAGGCTGGCGGCCGCACCCCCGGTCGCGCACGAGTCGGGTGACGCCGCGACCCGCGTGGTCGACGTACTGAGTCACATCGCGGCGCTGGTCGCCGACGAGCCGGAATTCGCGGGCGCCGTCACCAATGCCCTGCTCGGTCGGGATCCCGACGTCGACGTGCTGCGGCAGCGGATCGGCCGCGACATCCGCGACCGGCTGACCGCCGCGTTGGCGCCCGACACCGATCCCGAGGTGGTCGACTCGCTCGAGATGCTCTACTCGGGCGCGCTGGTGCGGGCCGGTATGGGTCAGGCGTCCTACGCCGACATCGCGCGGCGGCTGGAGAAGTCCGCGCGGCTCATGCTGAGCTGATCCGCGGGCCGAGGATCGCCGTCGCCGCGACGACGGCCGGTTCGAGGATCTGGCGAAGGTCGCTGCCGTCCTCGACGGTCAGGGCGGTGAGTTCGCGCAACCCGCCCAGCAGGATGAGGGCCAGTGGCCGCGAGATCGGCGGGAGGTTCGCGCGTCGGAAGCCGGGGCTGTCGGTCAGGTCGACGAGCATGTTGGTCAGATCGCCCATGGCGAGCCGGTGCAGGGGCAGCGCCGCGGCACCGAGGGCGGGCGCCTCGCGGATCCAGCTCAGGGTGACCGCCGGCCGCGATGCGATGTGGTCGACGTAAGCCGTTGCTGCGCTGCGGATCTGAACGTGCCACTCGTCCTCCGGCTGGACGGCGGAGACGATGCCCGTGATCATGGCGTCGTTGTTGGACCGCAGCAGCGCGAGGAAGCACTCTTCCTTGCTGTCGAATTCACCGTAAAACGTGCGCTTGGAGGTCTTGGCGTTGCGCACGATGTCGGCGACCGTGGTGTCGCGGTAACCGCGCTCTTCGATGGCCCTGGTCAGCCCGTCGAGGAGTCTGGTGCGGAAGCCCTGCGGACCCGTGGGATCCGTGTGGGCGAGAGCCGTGCTCACTGCGTCACCTCCAGCCCTTGCGCATGTCCGGTACCAAGCGGTACCGTACCCCACAACGTCCGGTACATCGCGGTACCAAGACACGGGTTGGAGATTCGCGTGAGCCATGCGACCGTCGGCGATGCCTCGACCATGACGGCAGCGAGCATCAAACTGCCACCAGGCCCCAAGTGGCCGAAGTTCGTGCAGGGAGTGGCCTACGCCGTCTCGCGGACCTGGACGATCGAGCGGATGATGCGCCGTTACGGCGACGCGGTCACGATGACGCTGCCGGTGTTCGGCCCCGCCGTGGTGATCGCCGACCCGCAGCTCGCCAAGCAACTGTTCAGCGCCAACACCGACGACGTCGGCAACATCCAGCCCAACCTCAGCCGCGTGCTCGGCTCCGGGTCGGTCTTCGCGCTCGACCGCGCCGAGCATCGCCGCAGGCGCAAGCTGCTCACCCCGCCGTTTCACGGCAAGAGCATAAAGAACTACGAGCGCATCTTCGAAGAGGAGACGCTGCGCGAGGCGCAATCTTGGCCGTCCGGAACGGAATTCGAGACCCTCGAGCCGATGATGCGGATCACGCTGAACGCGATCCTGCGCGCGGTGTTCGGCGCCGACGGGGAACGCCTCGACGAACTGCGCGAGATCATCCCGCCCTGGGTGACGCTCGGCTCGAAACTGGCTGTGCTGCCCGCACCTTCGCGGGATCTCGGCCGCTTCTCCCCGTGGAGCAAGCTCGCGGACTACCGCCGCCAGTACGACGCCGTCATCGACCGGCTCGTCGAGGACGTCCGCGCCGATCCCGACTTCGACAGCCGCGACGACGTTCTGGCGCTCATGCTGCGCAGCACCTACGAAGACGGATCGGCGATGTCCCAGCGCGATATCGCCGACGAACTGCTCACGCTGCTCGCCGCCGGACACGAGACCACCGCGTCCACGCTGGCGTGGGCATTCGAGCGGATCACCCGTCATCCCGAGGTCCTGGCCAAACTCGAGGCGGAGGCCGCCACCGAGGACAACGAGTACCGGCAGGCCACGATCCTCGAGACGCAGCGGTCGCGCACCGTGATCGACTTCGCGGGCAGGCACGTGTACTCGCCGACCTTCGAACTCGGCGAATGGGTGATACCCGAAGGCTATTCGGTGACCGTGGCGATCAACCAGATGCAGCACCGGGCGCAGGACTTCCCGGATCCCGACCGCTTCGACCCGCAGCGATTCGTCGGCAACCGTCCGCCACTGGCCTTCATTCCATTCGGCGGCGGCACGCGGCGCTGCGTGGGTGCGGTGTTCGCCAACGTCGAGATGGACGTCGTTCTGCGAACCGTGCTGCGCCACTTCGTCATCGAACCCACCACGGCGCCCGACGAGAAGTCGCACTCCCGTGGCGTGGCCTATACGCCGAAGAGCGGGGGACGCGCCGTCCTGCGACGACGCGCCACTCCGCTCTCGGTGAGTTCCTAGGCGCCTAGACCTTCGCGCGCTTGGGCAGCGTCCACCCGGCGCGGGGGAAGTGGCAGGTGTAGCCACTCGGGTAGCGCTCCAGGTAGTCCTGGTGCTCGGGCTCGGCCTCCCAGAAGTCGACGGCAGGCGTCACCTCGGTGACCACTTTGCCCGGCCACAGGCCTGAGGCGTCGACGTCGGCGATGGTGTCCTCGGCGACGCGCTTCTGCTCCTCGTCGACGTAGAAGATCGCCGAGCGGTAGCTCGAGCCGACGTCGTTGCCCTGCCGGTCCTTCGTCGACGGATCGTGGATCTGGAAGAAGAACTCCAGGATCGCGCGATAGTCCGTCTGCGACGGGTCGTAGACGATTTCGATGGCCTCGGCGTGGCCCGGATGGTTCCGGTACGTCGGGTGGTCGTTGCGGCCGCCGGTGTAGCCGACGCGCGTGGACACCACACCGGGCTGCTTGCGGATCAGGTCCTGCATGCCCCAGAAGCATCCACCTGCCAGGATCGCGGTTTGGGTCGTCATGCCTGTGCCTCCTCAGATGTGAACAACGTCTTGAACTCGCCGTAGCCCTCTGCCTCGAGGTCGTCGAGCGCGATGAATCTCAGCGAAGCCGAGTTGATGCAGTAGCGCAACCCTCCGGCCTCACGTGGGCCGTCCTTGAAGACGTGGCCCAGGTGGCTGTCGCCGTGGGTCGAACGAACCTCGGTGCGCATCATCAGATGGCTGAAGTCGCGCTTCTCCTGCACGTAGTTCGTGCCGTCGGGTGTCTGGATCGGCCGGGTGAAGCTGGGCCACCCCGAGCCGCTCTCGAACTTGTCCACGGACGCGAACAGCGGTTCACCGGACACCACGTCGACGTAGATACCCGCTTCGTGGTTGTCCCAGTACTCACCGGTGAACGGGCGCTCGGTCCCGTCCTTCTGCGTGACCTGGTACTGCTCGGGTGAGAGCGCACTCACGGCCGCGGGGTTCTTGATGTACTCCTTCGCCACTGGTCCTCCTAAGGGTTGGCACTAGTACAACCCCTGACGGCCTGCGGAAAGTTCCTGACATCACCCCGTGGCGCGCACCTCGTCGACGACCGTCAGAATCTGGTCGGCGATGGCTCGCGGCTGATACAGCATCTGGTTGTGCCCGGTGCCCGGGATGACGACGTCGACCGTGCCCAGCGCTTCGGCCAGCATGTCGTTGGCCTGGCGGATCTGCGCCTGGGTGTAGTTGTCCGGCTTCAATGCGGCGGGGTCGGCGAACCGGTCAGCGCTGAGCACGAGCGCAGGCACCCGGGGCAGTGGGGGAGCGGCGCCGATCGCGGCGAACGCGTCGTCGGGCAATACGGCCTCCTCGCCAGGAGCGGCAGTCTGCGCGTCGGCGTTGAAGGCGGCGTTCTGGTCGGGTCGTCCCACGACCCGCAGGAATTCGGACGTGGGTTCGGTGAACACCAGCCCGCTGACGAGGTCGGGGCGCTGTCGTGCGAGCAGGTCGAGAACGAGGGCGCCGTAGGAGTGGGCGACGAACACCATCGGCGTGGGAAGGCCGGCCGCTGCGATCAGCCGGACTACGTCGTCGACGTCCTGCTGCACGGCGTGCGGTTGGGTGACCGGCGTGGACTTGTCGGGGCCGTCCGGGCGGGTGTTGGGACGGTCGTAGACGCAGATCCTGGTGCTGCGCGCGACGATCGGTTGCACCGACTCCGGCGTGGGCGCGACGTTCGCCCGATCGATCACGTCGTACGGGGACGAGCGGACGGGGTCGTCGGGCACGACCGCTGCGTTCCACGCTTCGGCGTAGCTGCCCTTGCCGGGGATCACGAACACCGTGGGCGTCCCCTCGCCCTGGCAGTCGAGGAATAGGCCGCGTCCATCGCCGATGTCGACCAGGCCTGGAACGTCTGCCGCAGCGGGCGGCGCCCACGTGACGGCGCACATGGCCGCCACCGCGCCGACCAGCAGCTTGGTCATGATCGGACGATACGCCGCCCTCGACAAGCACGGGTAGAACGTGTTCTAGTTCTGGGTGTGACGGGTAGCACTTTCAGCCGGGCGGAATTGGTCGACGCGTTCGCGGTCTTCGAGCAGACGGTCGACCGCGCCGCGCAGACGAGGGACTGGGATCCGTGGGTCGACCAGTACACCGATGACGTCGTCTACGTGGAGCACGCGGCGGGCACCATGCGTGGCCGGGAAGCGGTGCGCCCGTGGATCTGGAAGACGATGGAGAACTTCCCTGGCAGCTACATGACGTCGTTCCCGTCGCTGTGGACGGTGTACGACGAGGCCACCGGCCGCGTCCTGTGCGAACTGGACAACCCGATGCGCGATCCCGGCGACGGCACGATCATCAGCGCCACCAACATCTCGATCGTCACCTACGCCGGCGGCGGGAAGTGGAAGCGACAGGAAGACGTCTACAACCCGCTGCGCTTCGTGTCCGCCGCCATGAAGTGGTGCAGGAAGGCCAGTGAACTGGGCACGCTGCCCGACGAGGCGCAGGCGTGGATGCACCAGATGGAAGGCCTGAAGTGACCGCGCTGGTCATCGGCGCCAACGGCTACCTCGGGTCGCACGTGACGCGCCGTCTAGTCGAGGACGGCGACGACGTGCGCGTGATGGTGCGCGAGGGTGCGAAGACCACCGGCATCGACGATCTCGAGGTGACGCGATTCGTCGGGGACGTCTTCGACGACGACGTGCTGCGCGCCGCCATGAACGGTGTCGACGACGTGTACTACTGCGTGGTCGACACCCGCGGGTGGTTGCGCGACCCGGCGCCGCTGTTCCGCACCAACGTCGAGGGCACGCGCAACGTGCTGGACGTCGCGGTCGACGCCGGCCTGCGGCGGTTCGTGTTCACCAGCAGCTACGCCACCGTCGCACGCAAGCGAGGCCGGGTCGCCACCGAGGACGACGTGATCGCCGACGTGAACGACAAGCGCCTCACCGCCTACGTCCGGTCGCGCGTGCAGGCGGAGAACCTCGTGCTGCGCTACGCCCGCGAGCGGGGACTGCCCGCCGTGGCGATGTGCGTGTCGACCACCTACGGCGCGGGGGACTGGGGCCGCACCCCGCACGGTGCGATCATCGCCGGCGCGGCGTTCGGCAAGCTGCCATTCGTGATGGGCGGCATCTCACTGGAGGCCGTTGGCGTCGACGATGCCGCCCGCGCCCTCGTGCTGGCCGCCGAGAAGGGCCGCGTCGGTGAGCGGTACCTGATCTCGGAGAAGATGATCAGCAACGCCGACGTGGTGCGCATCGCCGCCGAGGCCGCCGGCGTACCCGCGCCGTCGAGATCGATTCCGCTGCCCGTGTCGTACGCGATGGCTGCGCTCGGCAGCGTCAAGGGCCGGCTCAAGGGCACCGACGAGCGGCTGTCGATCAACTCGCTGCGGCTGATGCGCGCCGAGGCGCCGGTCGACTGCGGCAAGGCGCGCCGCGAACTCGGTTGGCAGCCAACGCCGGTCGAGGAATCGATCCGCGACGCGGCGAAGTTCTGGGTGGGCTTGCGCGAAGCCAAGCGCAAGAGCGCCCAAGCCGGCTGACCGACGCGCCTACCCTGGTGACGTGACCGAGAAGGTGCGCGTCGACCTGTCGGGGGCACCGCAGACGATGCTCGCGACGCTGTACGCCAAGGCGCTCGACGCCGACCTGCCGAACTCCGTGCTTCACGACACGTGGGCCCGCGACGTCGTCGCCCGCATCGACTACGACTGGTCGCAGACGTCGATGACACCGCGCAACTCACCGTCGGTGAGCCTGCGATCGGCTCACTTCGATTCGTGGACGCGGCAATTCCTCGCCGTCCATCCCCGTGCGACGGTGCTGCACCTGGGCTGCGGACTCGACAGCCGCTGCTACCGCATCGACCCCGGGCCCGACGTCGAGTGGTTCGACGTCGACTATCCCGACGTCGCCGCATTGCGGGGGAAGCTCTACCCGGAACGAGCGCATCATCACGTGGTCGCGACGTCGGTCACCGATCCGGGATACCTGGCCGACGTACCCGCCGACCGCCCGACGCTCGTACTCGGCGAAGGACTCACCATGTACCTCGAGGCAGAGGATGGACTCGACCTGATGCGCCGGGTCGTCGACCGATTCCCCTCGGGGGAGCTGCAATTCGATGCGTTCAACCGCCTTGGCATCCGGTCGCAGTGGATGAACGCCGTGGTGCGCAGGTCCGGCGCCACGCTGCACTGGGGGATCGACGGGCCGCGCGACATCCTCGACGCGGTGCCGGGTACCCGCTTGCTGGCGTTGGTGCCGGTCTTCGAGTCCGACGCGTTCTCGGCGCTGCCGGGTGCCTACCGCGTGATGGCTGCCGCGATGAACCGCATACCGGCACTGCGCACGATGGCTCAGTTCCACCGGTACGCGTTCGGGCGGCCGGACTAGGCATTCATCCACAGTCGCGAGTTCATCCACAACCAGGTGGCCGGCCGGCTCGATGTGTCGGATCGGCTGTCTAGCGTCGCCAGCGTGATCGACGAATGGTTGAACGACGCAACACGTTTCACGACGGTGCAGGACTTCGCGCGGATCGAGGCGGCCGCCCGGGCGCGGAGGCTCGCGGCGATGGTCGCCGTGCTGGACGCCTGCCGGGCCGCTGACGGAGCCGTCGAACGCGAACGGTGGTACCTCGACGACTGGGCTGCGGTTGCCGCACAGGTGGGCGCGGAGGCCAACATCACCGCGAGCGCCGCCTCCCACCAACTGCTGATCGCCGTCGCACTGCGGGACCGCCTGCCGCGGGTGGCGGCGGTGTTCGCCGACGGCCGGGTGAGCTACCGCGCCGTCGAGGTCATCGTCTGGCGGACCATGCCGATCGCGAATCCCATTGCGCTGGCCGCGGTCGACGCAGCCATGGCTGACGCGTTGGTGACCCGGGCGCCCCTGTCAGAGCACGGGCTCGCCATGGCCGTCGATGCCTTCGTCGACGCACTCGACCCCGAGGCGATCCAACGGACGGAGCGCGGCGCCAAGAGTCGCGGAGTGACCGTGCACCACGACGAGGCCGCGGGCACCGCCTACCTGTCGTGCACGTTGTTCGGCCACGAGGCCTGGGCCCTCGAGCAACTCGTCGATGCCGTGACCCGTGATGCGGGTCGAGCACCCGGCTAGCTCAGGCCGCGCCCTCGGCTCGGGCCTTCAGCCGTTCCAGCGTCAGCCGGATGTGCTCGGCGTTGGCGGAGTCTCGGTCCATCACGCCGGTCGCCATGCCACCCGGCTTGCGGAACCAGCCGGGCCGCCGGTCCCAGGTGCTCTCGGTGACCGTGCATCCGCCGTCGGTGGCGGCGAGGTCGTAGCGCCAGTGCGCGACGGGGATCACGACGCTCTTGACGTCGAACGCGAACGTGCGGCCGGGCTCGGCGTCGGTGACCGTGCAGGTGGTGGTCCACGTCCTGCGCCCGTTGCGGTTGCGGCCCTTGAACACCGCACCGGGGCGGGCGCCATCGCCCGATCGCCACTGCATCTCGGTGACCTCCTCACCGATCGCCGCCATCGTCGGCAGGTCCGTGATAAGCGCGTACACCGCCTCGGGCGGCGCGGCGATGGTCACCGAGGCACGTGCGGTTGCGGGTTCGGCGAGGGTCATGACGCGATGCTATCGAGCCGATCAGGAATCCCGGGGCGGTCCGTGCACGTTGGTTCTACAGATGACCCAGCCCGAGGTACGCCAGCCCACCGCCGAGCATCCGATCACCGTCACCCCGACCAAGGGACACGTCACGGTCCGCGTGCGCGGCCAGGTCGTCGCCGAGACCGACGCGGCCCTGTCGCTTCGGGAGTCGACCTACCCCGTCGTCCAGTACGTCCCCATCGACGCGGTCGACGCCAGCGCGCTACGACGCAGCGACACGACGACCTACTGCCCCTACAAGGGCGAGGCGAACTACTACCACCTCGGCATCGGCGACGAGACCATCGACGACGCAATCTGGACCTACGAGCAGCCGTACCCGGCCGTCGCCCAGATCGCAGGCCACGTGGCGTTCTACCCCGACAAGGCCGACGTAGCCGTCTCCTGACCGGGTAGTCGGCCGTTCCTGGGAGGATGGTCGGCGTGAACGCAGGACCGGTATGCCGCACCGTGGTGTTCCCCGGCCCTGCCGGCCCGGCGATGACGCTCTCCCCGCAGCGCCGCGGTCCCGGCGACCCCTGCTACCAGACGGTCGACGGCGCGATCTGGAAGACCAGCCTGCAGGCCAGCGGTCCCGTCACCGCCCGCATCGTCAAGACCGGGCGCGACACCGTGGCGTGCGACGCGTGGGGTGACGGCGCAGCGGAGTTCATCGAGCACCTGCCCGCATTCCTCGGGCTCGACGACGACACCGCAGGGTTCGCGCCGGACGAGCCGACGATCGCCGCCGCACACCGGCGCGTACCGCACCTGCGGATCGGCCGCACCGGCCGCGTGCTGGAAGCGCTGATACCCGCCGTGCTCGAACAGCGCGTCACCGGCAAGGACGCGTTCCGGTCGTGGCGCCTGCTGGTCACGAAGTTCGGCAGCCCGGCGCCAGGGCCCGCGCCCGCGCGGATGCGGGTACCGCCGCCCGCGGAAGTCTGGCGCCGCATTCCGTCCTGGGAGTTCCACCTGGCCAACGTCGATCCAGGACGCGCGAGGACCATCGTGCTGTGCGCCGCGCGCGCCGACTCCATCGAGCGTCTGACCGCCCGGCCCAGCGCGCAGGCCCGCACGGCGCTGCAATCCCTTCCCGGTGTGGGTGAGTGGACCACCGCCGAGACAGCCCAGCGCGCGTGGGGCGACCCCGACGCGCTCTCGGTCGGGGACTACCACCTGTCGAACATGGTCGGGTCCACCCTCCTCGGCCATCGCATCGACGACGACGCCATGCTCGACCTCCTCGAGCCGCTGCGGCCGCACCGCCAGCGCGCGGTCCGGCTGCTGGAGGTCAGTGGTCTGGCACGCAACCCGCGGTTCGGCGCACGGCTGGCGATCCCGGACCTGCGCTCCCTCTGAGCCGGGGCCGTGATTAGCCGTCGACGCAGGTGGGTAGGCCCTTGGAGACCATGAGCCGAAGGAGCTACAGATGAGTGGATTCACCGTGCCCGGTATGACCGATGCGAACAGTCGCGAGGTCACCGAGCTGCTGCAGCGGCTGCTGAGTGCTTACAACGACCTGCACCTCACGCTCAAGCACGTGCACTGGAACGTCGTGGGGCCGAACTTCATCGGCGTGCACGAGATGATCGACCCGCAGGTCGACCTGGTCCGCGGATACGCCGACGAGGTCGCCGAGCGCATCGCCGCCCTCGGAGCGTCGCCACAGGGCACGCCAGGCGCGATCCTGAACGACCGCACCTGGGACGACTACTCGGTCGGCCGCGACACCGTCCCGGCCCACCTGGCCGCGCTGAACCTGGTCTACAACGGCGTGATCGAGGACGCCCGCAAGTCGATGGAACGCCTCGACGACCTCGACCCGGTCTCCCAGGACATGGTGATCGGACAGCTCGGCGAACTCGAGAAGTTTCAGTGGTTCGTCCGCGCCCACCTGGAGAACTCCGGTGGTGAGATCACCACCGGGGACGCGAAGACCGAGAAGCAGGCGGCGAGCAAGGCCAAGAAGAAGTCCAAGTAGCAACCACGCAGGGGCCCGTGCCGTGTTGGCGCGGGCCCTTTGCGTGCGCGGGGTCAGCGGTCGGGCGGCACGAACTCCGTGCTGCGGTCGTAGCGCTGCGCCTCGTAGATCGACACGTCGGTCCGGCTGATCAGCATGTAGGCGATCCCGACCGTGATCATCGCCCCCGGCAGTACCGAGAACGACCCCGTCATCTCGGCGACCATGATCATCACCGCCAGCGGTGCGTGTGCGACGCTGCCGAAACAGGCCATCATCGCGACGACCACGAAGACCCCTGGGCCGTCCGGGATTCCGGGCAGGCCGGACAGATCGGCGAGGCGCCAGATCGCAGCGCCGACGAAGGCCCCGATCACGATGCCCGGCCCGAAGATGCCTCCCGAGCCACCCGTGCCGACGGTCAGTGACGTGGCGACGATCTTCGCGAACGGCAGCACGATCACGATCCACACCGGAATCATCAGCAGCGTCTCGCGCGCCGACGCGGCCTGTGCCCAGCCGTAGCCGCTGGACAGGATCTGCGGTATCGCCAGCGCCATCAGGCCCACCAGCAGTCCACCCACCGCCGGCTTGACCACCTTGTTGCCCGGCAGCCGCCGCGTCAGCGCGACCGTCGCGTAGAACGTCCGCGCGTACAGGTAACCAACTGCGGCAGCGACGATTCCGATCACCGCAAACCACGGCAGATCGACGGGATCGAAGCGGTAATCGGGTACCACGAAGCCGAACAGCGGGTCGAATCCGAGGATCGACCCGTACACGGCATAGGCGGTACCGGAGGTGATGAACCCGGGAATCAGTGCGCGGTAGTCGAAGTCGAAGCGGTAGACGATCGACGCGGCAAGCACGGCCCCGCCCAGCGGCGCTCCGAAGATCGCGCCTATGCCCGAGCCGATGCCGATCGACACGGCCACGCGTCCGTCGGCGTCGGCGAGGTCGAGGCGGCGGGCGAGCAACGAACCGAAGCCCGCCGAGATCTGCGCCGTGGGCCCCTCGCGTCCCGCCGAACCGCCCGAACCGATCGTGAGTGCGCTCGACACCATCTTCACCAGCACCACCCGGGCGCGGATGGCCCGTGGGTCGCTGTGCACCGCTTCGATGGCGCTGTCGGTGCCGTGGCCCTCGGCCTCGGGGGCGAGCTTGGCGACGATCCACGCCGAGACCAGCGCGCCGCCCATCGTGATCAGGGGTATCGCCCACCAGCGCGGAAAGCCCGTGCTGCCTGCGTCGCCACCGTCACCCACCGCGGTGGGCACGTCGTAGCCGCCCAGGTATCCGAGGAGGAACCGGCCGGTGTACTCCATCGCCAGGTAGAACACGACGGCTCCAAGGCCGGCGATCACGCCGATCGCGACGCCGAGGATGAGCCACTTGCGCAGATAGCCGGAGTTCCGGACGAAGGCGCCTACTCCACCGGTGGACTCACGCGCCTGCGACATGGCCGGATGCTAGCAGCGGTAGGCGGTCAGCCGGGCGGTGATCGCCACCCTGCCGTCGACGCCGACGGCTTGGGCGTCGGCCACCCCGCTGCGCCGTCCGACGCGCAAGGGCGTTGCCTCGTAACGGGATTCGTCGCCAGCGAGGAACTGTCGCAGGAAGTTCACCCGCAGTGATGCAGTAGTCAGCGGGTCGTCCGTGCGCCCGGCGTTCACGGCGGCGGACGCGGCCATCTCCAGGCCCGCCGATGCCACGCCGCCGTGGACGACGCCCATGGTGTTCTCGAGCACGCGGTCATGGGACTGGGCCAACACGACCGTCGTGCCGTCGGTGCGGGCGGGGCCGACGCTCGCCTTGGCCGCCAGACCCGTGCGTGGCTCCATCGACCCCGCATCGAAGGGCGATTCGGCGAACGTCTCGGGCGACTCGATGTAGAACGAGCGGACGGTGCCCGAGGCGATCACCGCGTCGCCGATCCGGAACACGCACTCGGCGAGCGCCGTCGCCGTCTTGGCGCCCAGTGGCAGCGACGTTCCGAGCACGAGTGCATCGTCTGCGGCGGCGATCACCGCTGCCGCGTCGGGGCTTGCCTCCAGCGCCAACTCGCTCGACACCGTCCACTCGTCGGTGGCCTGACGGCGGAAGTTGACGACGCCACCGATGTGGTCGAGCAGCATGGCCAGCGAGGCGAGGCTGGGGAGGCCCGTGACCGGGTTGACCATGTCGCGGATGGGCATCGTCGCGCGGCAGCCGGTGGGGCCCTCCTCGAGCGTGTCGATGTCGAAGCGGCCGATCGGGGTGTTGAGGGCGTGTGGGGACATTGCCTACGAGCTTGCGGCCCGGCTTTGCGGGCCATACCCCCAGGGGGTAGCGAATCCTAAGAATCCGACCAGGCTTTCTGGCAAACGACGGATTCCGCATTCGTGCACGTTCTGGGCGGCCCGTCGGGCGACCGCAAACACGGCTGACCGCGGGCCCAGTGACGTGCGTCGCACCCCCCGCTCGCGCCGCTGGGACCGGCACTGCCAAACCGCAAGGCGCTCAACGTTTCTGCCCTCGGAGAACCGGTGCGTGGTCCAGGCGGAAAAGGCCAGTTCCCGCCCCTGGTTAGGTGATACTAAGTTGGCATGTCAGGCGGTGATTGTCATATCGTTTCACCACTCGAGGCGGATGGGACGAAAGCCCGTCGTTCAGTGCTGCACGAAGGCACCCCCATCGCCCAGTAGGCAGTCGCCCGCCGACGAGCACGGTTGTTGGCTGCCACACAGACTTGCTGCGCGCAAGCGTGAGAGAAAAGGTCAGGTGGGACGCCAATGGGTCCAGCACCCAACGGGCTTTACAACCCCGCATACGAGCACGACTCGTGTGGTGTCGCAATGGTCGCCGACATGCACGGTCGCCGCAGCCGCGACATCGTGGACAAGGCCATCACCGCACTGGTGAACCTGGAACACCGCGGTGCCCAGGGCGCCGAACCCAACACCGGCGACGGTGCGGGCATCCTGATCCAGGTCCCCGACGAGTTCTTCCGCGCGATCGTCGACTTCGACCTGCCTGAACCCGGTAGCTACGCCACCGGCATCGCGTTCCTCCCGCAGTCCTCGCGCGATGCCGCCACCGCGTGCGAGGCCGTCGAGAAGATCGCCGAGGCAGAAGGCCTCCGCGTCCTCGGCTGGCGCGACGTGCCGACCGACGAATCATCGCTTGGCGCACTCGCCCGCGACGCCATGCCGACCTTCCGGCAGGTGTTCATCGCCGGTGCATCGGGCATGGACCTCGAACGCCTCTGCTATGTGGTGCGCAAGCGCGCCGAGCACGAACTCGGCACCAAGGGTCCCGGCCAGGACGGACCCGGTCGCGAGACCGTCTACTTCCCGAGCCTGTCCGGCCAGACGTTCGTCTACAAGGGCATGCTCACCACGCCGCAGCTCAAGGCGTTCTACCTCGACCTGCAGGACCCGCGGATGACGAGTGCGCTCGGCATCGTGCACTCCCGCTTCTCCACCAACACGTTCCCGTCCTGGCCGCTGGCGCACCCCTTCCGCCGCGTCGCCCACAACGGCGAGATCAACACCGTCACCGGCAACGAGAACTGGATGCGGGCCCGCGAGGCGCTCATCAAGACCGACGTCTTCGGATCCGAGCGCGCGCTCGACAAGATCGTCCCGGTCTGCACGCCCGGCGCATCGGACACCGCACGCTTCGACGAGGTCCTCGAACTGCTGCACCTCGGCGGCCGTAGCCTGCCGCACGCGATGCTGATGATGATCCCGGAGGCGTGGGAGCGGCACGAGTCGATGGACCCCGCCCGGCGGGCCTTCTACGCGTACCACTCGTCGCTGATGGAGCCGTGGGACGGACCGGCGTCGGTGTGCTTCACCGACGGCACCGTCATCGGCGCCGTCCTCGACCGCAACGGCCTGCGCCCCTCGCGCATCTGGATCACGAAGGACGGCCTCGTCGTCCTGGCGTCGGAAGCCGGCGTCCTCGACATCGACCCGGCCGACGTCGTGCAGAAGATGCGCCTGCAGCCCGGCCGCATGTTCCTGGTCGACACCGCCCAGGGCCGCATCGTCTCCGACGAGGAGATCAAAGCCGACCTGGCTGCCCAGGAGCCCTACCAGGAGTGGCTCGACGCAGGCCAGTTCCACCTCGACGACCTGCCGCCCGGCGACTACGTCCGGATGCCGCACCACCGCGTGGTGCTGCGGCAGCAGGTCTTCGGTTTCACCTACGAGGAACTGAACCTGCTGGTCGCCCCCATGGCCCGCACCGGAGCCGAGGCGCTCGGCTCGATGGGCACCGACACCCCCGTCGCCGTGCTGTCGGCGCGCTCGCGGATGCTCTACGACTACTTCCAGCAGCTGTTCGCCCAGGTCACCAACCCACCGCTGGACGCCATCCGCGAAGAGGTCGTCACCAGCCTCTCGGGCACCGTCGGCCCCGAGGGCGACCTGCTGAACCCGACCGCGGAGTCGTGCCGCCAGATCGTGCTGCCGCAGCCGATCCTGCGCAACGCCGAACTGTCGAAGCTCATCTGCGTCGACCCCGACCACGAGATCCGCGGCCACAAGCACGGCATGCGGGCCGCCGTCATCCGCTGCCTGTACCCGGTCGCCCGCGGCGGGCAGGGACTCAAGGAAGCCCTGGCCGACGTCCGCGCCAAGACCTCGGCCGCGATCCGCGAAGGCGCACGTCTGATCGTGCTGTCCGACCGCGAGTCGAACGAGCAGATGGCACCCATCCCGTCGCTGCTCAGCGTCGCCGCCGTGCACCACCACCTGGTCCGCGAGCGCACCCGCACCCAGGTCGGTCTAGTCGTCGAAGCCGGCGACGCCCGCGAGGTGCACCACATGGCCGCGCTCGTCGGGTTCGGCGCGGCCGCAATCAACCCGTACATGGCGTTCGAGTCGATCGAGGACATGGTCGACCGCGGCGTCATCACCGGCATCTCGAGCGACCAGGCCAAGGCCAACTACTCGAAGGCCGCAGGCAAGGGCGTGCTGAAGGTGATGTCCAAGATGGGCATCTCCACGCTGGCGTCCTACACCGGTGCGCAGCTGTTCCAGGCCATCGGCATCGACCAGCAGGTGCTCGACGAGTACTTCACCGGACTGCACTGCCCCGTCGGCGGCATCGACCTCGAGGACATCGCGTCCGACGTCGCCGCTAGGCACGCGCTGGCCTACCTGGACCGCCCCGACGAGCGCGCACACCGCGAACTCGAGGTCGGCGGTGAGTACCAGTGGCGCCGCGAGGGCGAGTACCACCTGTTCAACCCCGACACGGTGTTCAAGCTGCAGCACTCGACGCGCACCGGGCAGTACGCGGTGTTCAAGGAGTACACCCAGCTGATCGACGATCAGAGCCAGCGGATCGCGTCGCTGCGCGGCCTGCTGAAGTTCCGCGAAGGCGTGCGCGAGCCGATCTCGATCGACGAGGTCGAGCCCGCCAGCGAGATCGTCAAGCGCTTCTCGACCGGCGCGATGAGCTACGGCTCCATCTCGGCCGAGGCGCACGAGACGCTAGCCATCGCGATGAACCGCCTCGGTGCGCGGTCCAACTCGGGCGAGGGCGGCGAGAACGTCAACCGCTTCGCCTACGACGAGAACGGCGACTGGCGCCGCAGTGCCATCAAGCAGGTGGCCTCGGGCCGCTTCGGCGTCACCAGCCACTACCTGACCAACTGCACCGACATCCAGATCAAGATGGCCCAGGGCGCGAAACCCGGTGAGGGCGGCCAACTCCCGGGACACAAGGTGTACCCGTGGGTGGCCGAGGTGCGGCACTCGACGCCGGGCGTCGGGCTCATCTCCCCGCCGCCGCACCACGACATCTACTCGATCGAGGATCTGGCGCAGCTGATCCACGACCTCAAGAACGCCAACCCGTCGGCCCGCGTGCACGTGAAGCTGGTGAGCGAGAACGGCGTCGGCACCGTTGCGGCGGGCGTGTCCAAGGCGCACGCCGACGTGGTGCTGATCTCCGGTCACGACGGCGGCACCGGCGCGACGCCGCTGACGTCGATGAAGCACGCCGGTGCGCCATGGGAACTCGGCCTCGCCGAGACCCAGCAGACGTTGCTGCTCAACGGACTTCGCGACCGCATCGTCGTGCAGGTCGACGGCCAGCTCAAGACCGGCCGCGACGTGGTGGTCGCCGCGCTGCTCGGCGCCGAGGAGTTCGGCTTCGCCACCGCACCGCTGGTGGTGTCGGGCTGCATCATGATGCGCGTCTGCCACCTCGACACCTGCCCCGTCGGCGTCGCCACCCAGAACCCGGTGCTGCGCGAGCGGTTCAACGGCAAGCCCGAGTTCGTCGAGAACTTCTTCCTCTTCATCGCCGAGGAAGTCCGGGAACTCATGGCGCAGTTGGGTTTCCGCACCATCAACGAGATGGTCGGTCAGGTCGGCGCACTGGACACCACCAAGGCCGCCGAGCACTGGAAGGCTCACAAGCTCGACCTGGCGCCCGTCCTGCACGAGCCCGAATCCGCGTTCATGAACCAGGATCTGTACTGCAGCTCGCGTCAGGACCACGGTCTGGACAAGGCGCTCGACCAGCAGCTCATCGTGCAGAGCCGCGAGGCCATCGACCAGGGCACGCCGGTGCGCTTCACGACGTCGATCGCCAACGTGAACCGGACGGTCGGCACCATGCTCGGCCACGAGGTCACCAAGGCGCATGGCGGGCAAGGGCTTCCGGACGGCACCATCGACATCACGTTCAACGGTTCGGCAGGCAACAGCTTCGGCGCATTCGTTCCCAGCGGCATCACGCTGCGGGTGTACGGCGACGCCAACGACTACGTCGGCAAGGGCCTGTCGGGCGGACGGATCGTGGTCCGGCCGTCCGAGGGTGCCCCCTCCGACTACGTCGCCGAGGACAACATCATCGCGGGCAACGTGATCCTGTTCGGCGCCACCAGCGGGCAGGCGTTCCTGCGCGGCCAGGTGGGTGAGCGGTTCGCCGTGCGCAACTCGGGCGCCCACGCGGTGGTCGAGGGCGTCGGAGACCACGGTTGCGAGTACATGACCGGCGGCAAGGTCGCGATCCTCGGCCCCACCGGGCGCAACTTCGCGGCAGGCATGTCCGGCGGCATCGCCTACGTCTACGACCCGCACGACGCGCTGAAGGACAACCTGAACACCGAGATGGTGGAACTCGACGCGTTGGACGACGAGGACCTGGAGTGGCTGCGCACCATGCTGGTCGCGCACGTCGACACCACCGATTCCGCCGTGGCCCAGCGCATTCTGGCCGACTGGGACGAGGAGACCAAGCACATCGTGAAGGTCATGCCGCGCGACTACAAGAGGGTGCTCATCGCGATCGAAGAGGCCAAAGCCAAGGGCGAAGACGTCGGCACGGCGATCATGGCGGCCGCAAATGGCTGACCCACGCGGCTTCCTCAAGCACACCCACCGCGAGACCCCGCAGCGCCGGCCGGTCGACCTGCGGCTGCGCGACTGGAAAGAGGTCTACGAGGACTTCTCCCACGAGACGCTGCAGAACCAGGCCGCCCGCTGCATGGACTGCGGTATCCCGTTCTGCCACAACGGCTGTCCGCTCGGGAACCTTATCCCCGAGTGGAACGACCTGGTGTTCAGGGACCGGTGGCGCGACTCCATCGAGCGGCTGCACGCCACGAACAACTTTCCCGAGTTCACCGGCCGACTGTGTCCCGCGCCGTGCGAGGCGTCCTGCGTTCTTGGCATCAACCAGGATCCGGTGACGATCAAGCAGGTCGAGGTCGAGATCATCGACAACGCCTTCAAGGAGGGCTGGGTCGTCCCGCTTCCCCCGGATCGCCTGACCGGCAAGAAGGTCGCCGTCGTCGGGTCGGGTCCCGCGGGTCTGGCCGCCGCGCAGCAGCTGACCAGGGCAGGACACGACGTGACGGTGTTCGAGCGCGCCGACCGCATCGGCGGGCTGCTGCGCTACGGCATCCCCGAGTTCAAGATGGAGAAGCGCCACATCGACCGTCGGCTGGAGCAGATGGCCGCCGAGGGCACCAAGTTCCAGACCGGTGTGAACGTCGGCGTCGACCTGACCGTCGAGCAGATGCGCTCCGACTTCGACGCCGTGGTCCTTGCCGGTGGCGCCACCGATGCACGCGACCTACCGATCCCCGGCCGCGAACTCGACGGCATCCACCAGGCGATGGAGTTCCTGCCGTGGGCCAACCGCGTGCAGCTCGGCGACTCGGTCGTCGGCGAGGACGGCCAGCCGCCCATCACCGCCAAGGGCAAGCGCGTCGTCATCATCGGTGGCGGCGACACCGGTGCCGACTGCCTGGGCACGTCGCACCGCCAGGGGGCGGCCAGCGTGCACCAGTTCGAGATCATGCCGCGGCCGCCGGAGACCCGCGCCGACACCACCCCGTGGCCGACGTACCCGCTGATGTACCGGGTGTCCTCGGCCCACGAGGAGGGCGGCGAACGCGTCTTCTCCGTCAACACCGAGGAGTTCATCGGCAAGGACGGCCACGTCGTCGCGCTGAAGGTCAACGAGGTCGAGATGAAGGCTGGCAAGTTCGAGAAGGTCGAGGGCAGCGACTTCGAACTCGAGGCCGACCTGGTGCTGCTCGCCATGGGCTTCGTGGGCCCGGAGAAGTCCGGCCTGATCAACAACCTGCGCGTCGAGCTGACCGACCGCGGCAACGTCAAGCGCGACGACGACTTCCAGACCTCGGTTCCCGGGGTGTTCGTCGCGGGCGACATGGGACGTGGCCAGTCGCTGATCGTGTGGGCGATCGCCGAGGGCCGTGCCGCGGCCGCAGGCGTCGACAAGTACCTGATGGGTCATTCGGCACTGCCGGCTCCGATCCGGCCGACCGCCGCGCCGCAGCGCTAGTTCTCGCGAGGTCTACACCACTGTCGTGCCCGGACGCGTGATCGCGACGCTGGAGTAGTTCTCGCGAGGATGACGGCGCTTGGAGATCGCCCGAGGTGAGTCACATCCGTAACAACAGTCACTCCAAAAACATCAGCCTTTTATTCGGCGTGCCGTTTGGTGTTAGCCACGTCACAGGTGTCTAATAGTGCTGCGGGGGTCGCGAGACTGTGGCCCTACGGTGCAGCCATACGACCCAGGAGTCAACACCGTGCACATGAACCCGCTGTCACAATCGCGGATGAGGCGTATCGCCTGGTCATACCTCCGCCACCCCGTGAAGAGCCGCGAATTCCCGGCCAAGCACGAACGCCTCATCACCCCGGCCGAGATGTACCGATACGGCTACTGAGCCCCGACCGGCGTCGCGTGTGCGGCCGCCAGTTGTTTGCTTAGCCGATTTATCTACCTCGCCGTCAGTTAACCCGCGGTCCGCCGTACGCCACGCGTTCGCGTCGCTGCCGTGCCTTTCCCGTTTCCACGTCGAAGAAGTGCGTGCGCTCCGGCGGTAGCTCGAGGCCGATGCGGGTGCCGGAGTCCAGGTCGGTGCCTGCGGGCGCCTGCACGATCACCCGCGTGGGACCGGCATCCGGCTCGTCGACCGGGTCGACCAGCGCGGTCACCAGCACGTGGCTGCCCAGCGGCTCCACGAAGTCCACCCGCGCGGGCACCATGCCGTCGACGTAGGTGGTGCGCAGCTCGAGGTGCTCGGGCCGCGCGCCGACGACGACCGGGCCCTCGGGCTCCGACACCGCCGTCACCCGAGCACCGCCGACGTGGAGCAGTCCACCGCGCACATCACCCGGGATCAGGTTCATCGGCGGACTGCCCATGAACGCGGCGACGAACGTGTTGGCCGGGCGGTTGTAGATCTCGTCGGTCGAGCCGATCTGCTGGACCTCGCCGTCGGACATCACGCACAGCCGGTCGCCGAGGGTCATCGCCTCGACCTGATCGTGGGTCACGTAGATGGAGGTGACGGGCAGCTCGCGGTGCAACCGCTTGAGGTCGCCGCGGACCTGATTGCGCAGCTTCGCGTCGAGATTCGACAGCGGCTCGTCGAGCAGGAACGCCTGCGGCTGGCGTACCAGCGCGCGGCCCATCGCCACCCGCTGCCGCTGCCCGCCGGAGAGCTGGCCCGGCTTGCGGTCCAACAGCTCTCCGATCTGCAGCAGGTCGGCGGTCTCCCGCACCCGGCGGGCGATCTCGGCGCGCGGAGTCCTGCGCTGCCGCAACCCATATGCCAGGTTCCGGTAGACGGTCATGTGCGGGTACAGCGCGTAGTTCTGGAACACCATCGCGATGTCCCGCGCGCCCGGGCTGAGCCCGTTGACCACCTCCCCGCCGATCCTGATCTCGCCCGACGTCGGCTTGTCCAGACCGGCGAGCAGCCGCAGTGCGGTGCTCTTGCCGCAGCCCGACGGTCCCACCAGGATCAGGAACTCGCCGTCGGCGACCGTCAGGTTCAGGCCCTTGAGGGCCACCATGGTGCCTGAGCGCCCACCCGGGTACTCCCGCGTCACGTCGCGGAACTCGACCTCTGCCAACGTCTCCCTCTCAACCCTTGATTCCGGTACTGGCGACCGATTGCACGAAGTACCGCTGCGCCCCGATGAATACCAGCAGCATCGGCAGCAGGCTCATGACGTTGGCCGCCATGAGCAGCGGCCAATTCACGCGATGGGCGCCCTGAAAGTAGCTCAGCCCCAACGGGATCGTCATCTGGTCCTGCGAGGTGATCACGATCAACGGCCACAGGAAGTCGTTCCACGACGTCAGCACCGTCAGCGCGGCGAGCGTCGAGAGTGCGGGCAGCGACAGCGGCAGCACCATCTTGAACAGCACCCCGAGCCGTGAGGTGCCGTCGACGCGCGCCGCCTCCTCGAGTTCGACCGGGACGGTCATGAAGAACTGGCGCAGGAAGAAGATCCCGAACGCCGTCGCGAGGTTCGGCAGCATCAGGGCGCCGATGTGGTCGATGCCGAGGACCTCGGAGACGTTGTCGCCGAACCACTTCACGATCAGGAACACCGGGATCATCGTGACCTGGAACGGCACCATCAGCGTCGCCATCAACGTGACGAACAGCGCCCCGCGGCCGAGGAACCGGATGCGGGCGAACGCGTACCCGGCCAGACTGCACACGATCAGGTTGCTGGCCAGCACGACCAGGGTCACCAGGGCGCTGTTGACGAAGAAGTGCCCGAACGGCGCGGAAGCCCATGCCTCCACGTAGTTCTCGAACCGTGGGGTGTCCGGCAGCAGTACCGGCGGGAAGCGGTTGGCTTCCCCCTCGGTCTCCAGCGAGGTGATCAGCATCCACAGCAGTGGCACGATCAGCAGGAACGACAACGGGATCAGCACCAGGTGCCACGGGCTGAACGGCAGTCGAAGCCGCGTCACGAGTAGTGCACGTATCGCCGGGCGATGCGGAACTGCACCGCGGTGATCACGAGGATGACGACGAACAGCGCGTAGGCCATCGCCGCGGCGTAGCCGGCGTCGAAGTGCACGAAGGCGCGGTCCCACAGGTAGTAGACGATGACGGTGGTCGCGCGCAGCGGACCGCCGCGGGTGGTGGCGTACACCTCGTCGAACAGCTGCAGCGCGTTGATCGTCAGCCAGACGACGAGGAACAGGTTCGCCGGGCCGAGCAGGGGCACCGTGATGGTGCGGAACCGGGTGAACGCACTGGCCCCGTCGATGGCCGCGGCCTCGTTCAGTTCGGCGGGAACACCCTGCAGCGCAGCGAGATACACGATCACCGAGAAACCGGTCCAGCCCCAGATCGTCATCGCTACGATCACGAACAGGGCCTGCGACGGCGACGCCAGGAAACCCTGCGACGGCACCCCAACCGCGTTGAGCGCGGCGTTGACCAGGCCGTAGTCCCGGTCGGTCAGCCACATGAAGATGATGCCCTGGGAGATCGTCGACACCGCCATCGTGATGTAGGCCGCGGTGCGGTAGACCGAGATGAAGCGCACCGACCGGTTCATCGCCGCGGCCACGAACAGCCCGACCAGCATGGTGCCCGGGACGAACAGTGCGGTGTAGACGATCGTGTGCCGGATGGATTCGACGAACACCGGATCGTCGGCCAGTTTCCGGTAGTTCTCCAGACCCACCCATGGCGTCTCAGGCGTCAACAGGTCGGACTGCTGGAACGACAGCTGCAGCGACATCAGCACCGGCAGCAGGCCGAAGATGCCGATCAGCACGATGGCGGGGCTGATCAGGGCCCAGCCGTTGACGGTCTCCGAGCGGCCGACGCGTCGGAGGAAGGACTGTGGCTGCCGTACGGAGACCTGCCGGGCCATCGGCCTACTTCCCGGCCAGTGCGGCGTCGGCGGCCTTGGCTGCGGCGTTCAGCGCGTCCGCAGGCTGCTCCTTGCCGAGCAGCACCGACACGATCGACTGCCCGAGCGCCTCGGAGACCTCGGGATACTGCTGCACCGTCGGCCGCACCTTCTGAACGTTGGACAGGTTCTCGACGAACACGCCGGTACCGGGGACGTTTTGATCGAGCGTCGCGAGCACGCTGGGGTCCTGGCCCACCGAGGTGCGGATCGGCAGATCGCCGGTGCCCAGCGAGAACGTCTTCACCTGCTCCGGTGCGGAGATCCACTTGACGAAGTCGATCGCCGCCTGCTTCTTGCGGTCGCCGTTGTCGAACGTCACCCAGTTGTCGGGGCCTGCGATCGTCTGATGGCCGCCGCTGGAGCCGGCGAAGGTCGGCATCACCTGAACGCCGTAGTCGATGTCGGACAGCTGACTCAGATCCCACGGGCCCGTCACCAGCATCCCGACCTTGCCGCTGTTCATCAGCTTGGGCCCGTTCTCGTTGGTGGTGTCGAGGTAGAGCGACTTGTCCGTGACGGCCATCTGCTGCAGCACCGTCAGCGCCTTCACGCCCGCCTCGGAGTTGAACACCGCGCGCTGATCGTCCGCATCGAGGATGTCGCCGCCGGCCTCCCACAGCATCGGCACGTAGTGCCACACGGTGTCCTCGCTGCCGTCGGCGGGAATGAGCCAGCCGTACTGTCCCTTCGCCGGGTCGGTGAGCGTGGCGGCTGCCGCGCGGAAGTCGTCCCACGTCCACTCCGGGCTCGGCGGTGCGATGCCGGCGTCGGCGAACAGCTGCTCGTTGTAGACGATCGCCAGGTTGTCCACCAATGCGGGCACGCCGACCACCTTGTCACCGACGGTCGCGGCCTCGCGCTCGGCGGTATAGAAGTCTTCCCACTGCCATTCGGGCTTCGACACCTCCTCGGCCATGTCGACGACCTGGGGGATCTGGGCGATGTTGGGCGACCACGAGCCGAACATGTAGGCGACGTCCGGGGCACTGCCGCCGCGCACCGCGGTCAGCACCTTCTGCAGCACGAGATCGTTGCTGGAGTACAGCTCGGCGACCTTCACGTCGGGGTGGTCCTGGTTGTACTTGGCGACGAGTTCCTTGAACACGTCACCCTCGGTGTCCTGGTAGCCGTGCCACACGGCGATCTCGACCGGTCCCGACGACGAGGATCCGCCGCCGCCACAGGCGGCCAGGACGAACGCGAGAACCGCGACCAGCGCGATGCGAAGACGTTGGTGGAACACCGAGCGAATCACGTTGTGCACTCCTCTTGTTCGACTGGACTGTTGGACTTCTCTGGTGCGTTGAGCGGTCGTCACGGCGTCATCTTCGTGCGCAGCGATTCGGGTAGCAGGTCGCCGTGGGCGACGGTCAGTTCGTCGCACAGTTCCCAGATCTGGTCGACGGTCAACGTGGCCGCCGTATTGGGATCGACCATGGCAGCCGCCCGCACCAGCCGCGGGTCACCGTCCACTGCGGCGCGGACGGCGCAGTCCACCGGGCCGAGGAAGCCACGGTTGAGGGCGGCGCACTGCGGAGGCAGGTCACCGACCTTCATCGGGTGGGCGCCGAGTGCGTCGAGCATCGTGGGCACTTCCACGGCGACGCCGGAGGGCAGGTTGGTGATCAATCCGTCGTTGACGACGTTCGCCGAGATCACCCGCACCGCACCGGTTTCCAGCGAGTGGATGACTTGCGGGGCGTACTCCGTGGACTCGGTGTCGATCGCGAGCGAGGTCGAGCGAGCGAGTTCGGCGCGCACGCGGGCATATTCGGCGAGGTTCGCCTCGCTGATCGACACGTACTCACCGACGTTGATCCGCAGCCGCTCGACCTCGTCGGGATGCCGCAGATACCACGGCACGTACTCGCTGGAGTGCTCGCTGGTCTCGGTGGGGTAGTAGCCCAGTCGGCGGTACATGTCGACGCGCACCCGCCGCCGCAGTTCGGGGTCGGCGGCGATGCGCTCGTCGAGCAGCGGATACAGGTTTCGGCCTGCGTGCTCCCACTTCAGCACCCATGCCTGATGATTGACGCCGGCCGACCACCACGACACATCGTCGAGGGGTACGTCGACGATCTCGCACAGGCCGGCCATGGTCCAGTACACCGAGTGGCACAGCCCGAGCACCTTGAGGTCGGGTGCTACGTGATGCAGGTAGGTGACGTTCATGGCCATGGGGTTCGTGTAATTGAGTAGCCAGGCGTCGGGGCAGATCTCCGTCATGTCGCGGGCGATGCCTGCGAGCACAGGGAACGTCCGCAGGCCGCGGAAGATGCCGCCGACGCCGATGGTGTCCCCGATGGTCTGGTGCAGCCCGAACCCGGCGGGAACGCCGAAGTCGCGCACCGTCGCCTCGTGCATCCCGACCTGGATGACGTTGATGACGTAGTCGGCGCCGTCGAGGGCGCGGCGCCGGTCGAGCGAGGTGACGATCTCGGGCCGGGCGCCGGTGGCTGCGGCGGTGGCGTGCGCGATGGCCTCGGCCGTCTCGAGCCGCTCGGTGTCGATGTCGTGCAGGACGATTCGCACCGACGCCAGTTCGGGGAACGAGAAGACGTCGCCGAGTAGCTCGCGGGTGAACTCCACGCTGCCCGCCCCGATGATGACGATGGTCGGTGTCACGCTGTCTCCCGATTCCCGCTGACGTACTCCGAAGGCGTCAACATTCATCGATCATGAGAAGCTCGCTCAAAGCGCGCAATGCAACGGGCGAAACGATCAGGAAAACTGAGCGTCTCAACCCTGGCCCAAGGAGTGTCGGCGATGTCGATCAAGCGGACCGATCGCATGCGCGAGGTGCTCTCGCTGCTCCGTGACCGCGGGGACGTCTCGGTGTCGGTGCTGTGCGAGGAACTGCGCGTCTCGCCCGCCACCCTGCGCCGGGACCTCGGCGAACTCGAGGAGCAGGGCCTGCTGCTGCGCACCCACGGCGGCGCGCGGGCACTCGACCCCAGCGGCAGCGAGATCCCGGTCCGGCTGCGCGACCACAGGATGATCGCGATCAAACGCCGGATCGCCCAGCACGCGGCCGCGCTGGTCCCCGCGGGCCCGCAGGCCGTGGCGCTGACCGGTGGCGTCACGACCGGCGAGGCGGCCAGGGCGCTCAAGGGCAGACCGAACATGACGATCGTGACCAACTCGCTGACCATCGCCGCCGACTGCGCGGTGGACGCACACATGAAGGTGATCATCACCGGAGGGCTGGTGCGCGCGAATTCCCTTGAGGCCGTTGGTCCGATGTCAGAGCACGCGTTTCAGGTCATCACCGTCGGCACCGCGATCCTCGGTGCCGACGGCATGTCCGCAGAGGTCGGTGCCACCACCTTCGACGAAGCCGAGGCGCGCACCGCGATCGCGATGGCCACCAACGCCCAGCGCGTCGTCGTCGCGGTCGACGGGTCGAAGATCGGCAAGGTCACGCTGGCGCGGATGACGGCGCTGAGTCAGCTCGATCACCTGGTGACCGACTCGACCGCCGACGCGCGGCAGCTCGAGCGGATCGCCGACCACGGGGTCCGCGTGCACGTCGTCGACGTAGGAGACGCCTGACCCAGTCGAGGTCGGCGACGCCTGAGCTACGGCGTGCCGAGCAGACCGCTGTCCCTGATCGCCTCGGCCAGCGGTTCCAGCACGGCCGGATCGTATGGCGGCGGCAGGTACACGATCGCGAGGTCGAGACCCTCGGCGCCGAGCGCGACGCAGTCCTCGATCAGCTTCCTGTAATCGCGGTCCTCGCCGAGGCGCACGTGCGCGGATAGCGTGATCTCCTTCGGATCGCGGCCGATGTCCTTGCACCGCGCCGCCAGCACGTCGCGCTTGCGGGCGAACTCGTCGGGCGGCCCGCCGACGAAGTTCCAGTGGTCGGCGTACTTAGCGGTGAGCGGCAAGGTGCGCTTCTCGCCGCTGCCACCGATGCAGATGGGCGGGTGCGGCTGCTGCGGGCCCTTCGGCTCGTTGCGGGCGTCCTTGAGCTGGTAGTACTTGCCGTCGAACGTCGTGGTCTCCTGCGTGAGCAGGCCGGTGAGGACCGCGCAGGCCTCCTCGAACCGGTCGAAGCGCTCCTTGATCGAGCCGAGTTCGATGCCGTAGGCGCCGGACTCCTCTTCGTTCCAGCCCGCGCCGATGCCGAGTTCGAGGCGGCCGTTCGACACGATGTCCAGAGCTGACGCCATGTTGGCGAGCACCGCGGGGTGGCGGTAGTGGATGCCGGTGACGAGCACGCCGACGCGTAGCCGCTTGGTGGCTTGGGCCAGCGCCGTCAGCGTGATCCACCCCTCCAGGCACGGCCCGGTCGAGTCGGAGAAGATCGGATAGAAGTGGTCGAACGTCCAGCCGGACTCGAAGACGTCGATGTCGTCTGCCGTCTGCCAGATCGGGAGCATCTCAGCCCAGGTGGTGTTCTGCGGGGAGGTCTTGAACGCGAATCGCACGGATTCGACGTTAGTCCTCGAAACTGGCAGTCGCCCCGATGAGTCTCGTGCTCGACTCGGGTCAACACACCATGATCGACATGACGACGGCATGCAGGCGGACCGCGGCGCTGCTCGGCGCGATCCGCGACGACCAACTGGACGCGGCCACCCCGTGCGAACGATTTCCGCTGTCCGACGTGGTGGCCCACGTTGGCTTGCTCGGACTCGCGTTCGCCGCGGCGGCCCGCAAGGACCGCGGCGAACTCACCGACGCGCCACCCGAGGGCGGCTTCGTGCTGGACGAGGACTGGCGCGACCGGTACCCGGATAACCTGGCCGAGCTGGCAGCCGCGTGGCGCGAGCCCGCCGCCTGGGAGGGGATGACCCGGATCGCGGGCATGGACATGCCTGGCGAGACGGTCGCGATGATCGCGCTCGGCGAGGTGACCATCCACGGCTGGGACATCGCGGTCGCGACCGGCCAGGACTACGCGGTGGACGAGGACGAGGCGCGGGCGGTGCTCGAATACGTCGAGTCCTTCGCGGCCGATGGCCCGGTCGACGGCCTGTTCGGGCCCTCGGTGCCGGTGGCCGCCGACGCCTCGACGTTCGACCGGGCGCTGGCCGCCAGTGGGCGCGATCCCCGCATGCGCGCAAACTAGGGGTCATGGACCCAATCGATCCTGTCGCCGCCCTGCGTGAGATCGCGTTCTACAAGGACCGCGCCCGCGAGGAGTCCCGCCGGGTGATGGCCTACCGCAACGCCGCCGACGTCATCGAGCGACTCGACGACGCGCAGCGCGAGAAGCACGGTAGGGCCAACAGCTGGCAGACGCTGCCCGGCGTCGGTCCCAAGACGGCCACCGTGATCGCCCAGGCATGGGCGGGCCGCGAGCCCGACACCCTGGCCGAACTGCGCAAGGCGGCGGGTGATCTCGGGGGCGGGGAGATACGCGCGGCACTCAAGGGTGACCTGCACCTGCACTCGAACTGGTCGGACGGCTCGGCGCCGATCGACGAGATGATGGCAACCGCCGTGCGCCTCGGCCACGAGTACTGCGCGCTGACCGACCACTCACCGCGGCTCACGGTCGCCAACGGGCTGTCGCCGGAGCGGCTGCGCAAGCAACTCGACGTCATCGACGAACTGCGCGAGCGGTTCGCGCCGATGCGCATCCTCACCGGCATCGAGGTCGACATCCTCGACGATGGGTCACTCGATCAGGAACCGGAGCTGCTCGAGCGTCTCGACGTCGTGGTCGCCAGCGTGCACTCGAAGCTGAAGATGGACGCGCCTGCGATGACGCGGCGGATGGTGCGCGCGGTCTCCGAGGGCTACGCCGACGTGTTGGGGCATTGCACCGGCCGGCTCGTCACCGGCGGCCGCGGGACGCGGGCCGAATCTCAGTTCGACGCCGAGAAGGTGTTCACGGCGTGCCGCGACCACGGCACCGCCGTGGAGATCAACTCCCGGCCCGAACGTCGTGATCCGCCCACCCGGCTGCTCGCGCTCGCGCTCGAGATCGGCTGCGACTTCTCGATCGACACCGATGCGCACGCGCCAGGTCAGCTCGACTTCCTCGGCTACGGGGCGCAGCGCGCCCTCGACAACGACGTGCCGGTCGACCGGATCGTCAACACATGGTCGGTCGAGCGGCTCCTGGAGTGGACTGGTTCGCGGCCTTGAGTCACTCGGGCAGCGTCGGCATCTCGAGCCCCGGGTCGCGGCCGAGGAGTACGCCGCGGGTCAGCGACGCGTTGCCGAAGCGGCGCCGCACCTCGTCGACCGCGGAGTCGACTGCCTTGCGGTCGACGGGGTCCCGCTCGACGGAACCGGCGTCGGCGCGCGTGGGGAACGGCAACTCGAGCTGGGCGGCCCCCTCACGGTCGATGTTGGACACTGCGAAACCGACCAGGGTGAGCCCCCGCTCGGCGATCAGCGGCGCCGCGCCGACGATCAATTGCCGTGCTGCGGCGAGGATCTCGTCGGTGCCCGCGGTGGCGTGCGACAGGGTGTGCGACCGCGTGGCACGGCCGAAGTCGTCGAAGCGCAGTCGCAGGACCACCGTGCGACCTGTGCGGTCGGCCTTGCGCATGCGTCGGGTGATCCGGTCGATCAGGTTGACCACCACGGCGTCGATCTCGCTGTCGGACATGGTGTTTCCCGCACGTCCCAGTGCCCGCTGCGCACCCACCGAGCGGCGGCGAACGCCGGTGACGACCCGGCGCCGGTCGATGTTGTGGGCGAGTGCGTATAGCTGGCGGCCCATGCCACCGCCCACGATGGACGCCAGGGTGGACTCGCTCAGCTCTGCGACGTCGGCGACCGTGTGGACGTCGTAGGCGTGCAGCTTCTCCGCGGTCTTGGCGCCGACGCCCCACAGTCGTCGCACCGGTAGCGGGTGCAGGAACGCCAGCTCGCGGTCGGGCGGCACCAGCAGCAGACCGTCGGGCTTGGCCTCCTGGCTCGCGACCTTCGCCAGGAACTTGGTCCGCGCGATGCCGACCGTGATGGGCAGCCCTACCTCGTCGCTGACGCGAGCCCGCAGCCGCGCGCCAATCTGGACCGGGGTGCCCGACACCCGGGCGAGGCCGCCGACCTCGAGGAATGCCTCGTCGACCGACAGCGGTTCGACCAGGGGGGTGGTGTCGTGGAAGACCTCGAACACCGCGGCGCTCGCATCGGAGTACGCGGCCATTCGCGGCGGTACGACGATCGCGTGCGGGCACAGCTGTTTGGCCTGACGCCCGTTCATCGCGGTGCGCACCCCGAACGCCTTCGCCTCGTAGCTCGCCGCGAGCACCACGCCGCCGCCGACGATCACCGGCCTGCCGCGCAGCGCGGGGTCGTCACGCTGCTCGACGGAGGCGTAGAACGAGTCGAGGTCGGCGTGCAGGATCGTCGCGCTGGCGCCTACGGCGGACACGAACACATGTTCGCACGCGAGTGTGACGTGGCTACTGCGAGTCGCCGTAGATGCTGGTCAGCCAGATGTGGGCGAGAGTCTCGACGATGCGGTCCTGCGCGACCGCACCGTCCTCGGCGACGAGCGTGGCGGTCATCGCCCGCTCGTTCATGAGGTTCAGCGACGTCGCCAGGTCGTGCGCAGGGATGGTGTCCGGCGCGGCGCCACGGGACCGTTCGAACTCGATCAGCGACGCAGTCTGAGTGATCCACTTCGCCATGAAAGTCGACCAGACCGCCCGCACGTCGGGGCTGCCCGCGATGGCCTCGGTGCCCGCGCGGGCGACCACGCTGTGCGAACCGAACGCGGTGAAGAAGGTGCGGATGCCCTCGCGGAAGGCGCGACGCGGATCGCTCGGCAGCGCCTCCATTGCGCCGTCGAACCCGGTGTCGGCCTGGTGGATCAAGGGCTGGAGCAGTGCGAGCAGCACCGCGTCCTTCGAGGCGAAGTAGAAGTAGAACGTCGGTCGGGACAGCCCGGCGCCCTTGGCCAGGTCGTCGACGGAGATGTCGGCGAACTTCTTGTCCGCCAGCAGCCGTTCCGCGGTGGCGAGGATCGCCGCTTCGCGGTCGTCGCCGGATGGGCGCGTCGAACGACGGCCGCGTCCGGATCGGCTGGTGCTGGTGGTGGTCACGGCGCTCACTTTACTGCATGTCGAATTTCTCAACACACTGTTGACCTATTCGACAGGGTGTTGATAGCGTGTCGCCATGACTGAACACCTCGACGTGATCATCGTGGGCGCCGGCATCTCCGGCATCAGCGCCGCATGGCATCTGCAGGACCGCAGCCCGTCCAAGAGCTACGCCATCCTGGAGAGCCGCGACAACCTCGGCGGAACCTGGGACCTGTTCAAGTACCCGGGCATTCGCTCGGACTCGGACATGTACACCCTCGGCTTCCGCTTCAAGCCGTGGACGTCGGAGAAGGCCATTGCCGACGGACCGGACATCCTCGCCTACCTCAAGGAGACGGTCGCGGAGTTCGGCATCGACAAGAACATCCGCACGGGCCACAAGGTGGTCGCAGCGGATTGGTCCGACGAGGACAACCGCTGGAACCTCACCGTGCGAAAGGGCGACGAGACCGTCGAGATGACGAGTTCGTTCCTGTTCGCCGCCAGCGGCTACTACAACTACGACCAGGGTTACTCACCCCAGTTCCCCGGCCAGGACGACTTCAAGGGCACCAAGATCCACCCGCAGCACTGGCCGGAAGACCTCGACTACGCGGGCAAGAAGATCGTCGTCATCGGCTCCGGCGCCACCGCCGTGACGCTCATCCCGGCGCTGATCAAGTCGGGCGCAGGCCACGTCACCATGCTGCAGCGCTCGCCGACGTTCATCGGCGCACTGCCCGACGTCGACCCCTTCGCGGTGCAGACCAACAAGTACCTGCCCACCAAGGCGGCCTACGTCGCCAACCGGTGGAAGGCCATCTTCTTCGCGACGGCCCAGTACCAGCTGGCGCGGCGCTTCCCCGACTTCATGCGCAAGACCCTGCTCACCATGGCCGAGCGCAGGCTGCCGGAGGGCTACGACGTCAAGAAGCACTTCAATCCGAAGTACAACCCGTGGGACGAGCGACTCTGCCTGGCGCCCAACGGCGACCTGTTCAAGACCATCCGCTCCGGCAAGGCCGACGTCGTCACCGACACCATCGAGCGCTTCACCGAGACCGGCATCCAACTGAATTCCGGTCAGCACCTCGACGCCGACATCATCGTCACCGCAACGGGATTGAACCTCCGCCTGTTCGGTGGCGCCGAGATCCGGCGCAACGGCAAGCCGGTCGACCTCACCACCACCATGTCCTACAAGGGCATGATGCTCTCGAGTCTGCCGAACATGGCGTTCACGATTGGCTACACCAACGCGTCCTGGACGCTCAAGGCCGACCTGGTGTCCGAATTCTTCTGCCGCGTCCTCAATTACATGGACGAGCACGGCTTCGACACCTACGTTCCCGAGCATCCCGGTGACTCCGTCGACGAACGTCCGCTGATGGACTTCACCCCGGGTTACGTGCTGCGCGCCCTCGACGAGCTGCCCAAGGCGGGATCACGCGCCCCGTGGAAGCTGAAGCAGAACTACTTCCTCGACATCCGGACCATCCGTCAGGGCAAGGTCGACGACGAGGCGCTGCACTTCAGCAAGCACCGCGCCGCCGTCAACGCCTGAGCCCCTCACGCACTGACGACGACGATCCCGTCCTCATCGCAATAGGCGATCTCGCCGGGATTGAACGTCACACCGCCGAAGGTGACCGCGACGTCGCGGTCACCTTCGCCGGTCTTGGTGCCCTTGCGCGGGTTGGTGCCCAGCGCCTTGATGCCGATCTCGATGGTGCGCAACGTCGACGCGTCCCGTACCGCGCCGTGCACGATCAGCCCGGCCCACCCGCTGTCCTTCGCGATGCCCGCGATGACGTCGCCAACCAGCGCGGTGTGCAGCGACCCGTCACCGTCGATCACGAGGACGCCGCCGTTGCCCGGCTCGGACAGCACCGACTTCAGCAGGGCGTTGTCCTGGAAACACTTGACGGTGGTGATGGGGCCCGCGAACGTCGTCACCCCGCCCAGATCCCGCAGCTGCAGATCGCAGCTGCGCACGTCGGGATAGATGTCGTCGACGAGATCGGCCGTCGCCCTGGGTTCGATGGTCACCCGACGAATGCTAGCGAGCGGTCAGTCGTCCGAGTTCCGTCGGATGAGCAGCACGATCAGGATTGCAAGCAGTCCCGCCGCGACACCGGCGACCACGGGCAGCCGGGAAGCGTCCGGACCGGGTGTCACCGGAGCCGGGATGGGCGGGGCGGCGGCCACCGTCGACTTCGCCTGTGCGGCCGTCTCCTTGGCCGCGTTCGGGTTCTCGACGATCGGCGGCACGAGCGGGGGAGTCGTCGTCGCAGCCTGGGGGGCCGGCGGCGTGGGGGCGGGCGGCACCTTCTTGGCGGGCGCCTTGTTCGCCGGTGCCTTCGCGGGAGACTTCTTCGCGGGGGCCTTGCCCGGCGTTGCCTTCTTGGCAGGAGCCTTCTTGGCCGGGGTCTTCGCGGCGGCCTTGGCGGGCGCCTTCTTCGCGGGTGCCTTCTTGGCCGACGCCTTCGCGCCCGGCTGCGGGGCGGCAGGCGGCGTGGGTTGGCCCTGGCTCTCCTGGCCGGGACGATCCTGCGGATCTGCCATGTAGCTGCTCCTTCTGCAGTTCCGGTCCAACGCTCGACGGCATGCGGCGCGGGGCCGGCAGTGCACCCATCATGCCAGCAGGCGTCGACCGGCTAGCCCGTGACCGCCAGCGCTGCCGCCAACGTCAGCCCCACGGCCATGCCCGCCAATTCGACCCGTGAACGGCGTCCCGACACGTCCGCCGCCGCCCGATGAGTGCGCGCCGCGGGCAGCCACACCGTCCGATTCCGCCATGCCAGCGTCACCAGAACCACGGTCAGGACGACCTTCGCGGACAACAGGCGGCCGTAACCGGTCGCCCACAGGTCCACCGGCGACCCCAGCGCGGCCACGGCGCCACCGAGCCCGCCGATCACCAGCACCACCACGCAGACCAGCGACATCTGCGAGAAGCGGGGTAGCACCCTCGCCCACCGGCCGCGGTGGGAAACCGTCAGGACCAGCGCCGCCAGCACGCCGCACCACACCGCCGCGGCCAAGGCGTGCACGGCGACGGCGGCACCGCCCAACGGATCCTCGGACAGGTGCCCGACGAGCGTGCGGCCGGTGAGGCCGACGGCCGCCGCACCGGCCATGACGACGCCCGCGGACGAGCGTGGAGCGACCACGGCGAGCAGACAGACCGCCACCGCCGCCACCGCGCACACCAGCCCGGCCCGGCCCGCCGCGGTGTCCATCGCGAACTCGACCGTGGTGCCCACGCCGACCCGCAATACCGGGACGCCCGCGGCGTCCGCCGCCGACATGGGGAGCCGGACCAGTTCGCTCACCGCCCACAGCGCGGAGACGACGATCAGCGGCCGCGCGGCATGGTCGGCGAGCTGCGTGCGGTGGCGGTCGACGTCGAGCCACGGGACCATGGTCAGCCCGAGCGTCACGACGGCGCCGCAGTCGGCGATCGCCCGGACGAGACTGGTCCCGAACGGGTTCTGCGGGAACGCCAACGCCCAGGCCAGCACCGCCGCCGCCAGGACGACGGCGGCGCCCCCGAGCCCCGTTCGTAGCCGCGTCACGGCCGGCGCCGCACCGCCCACCACGCCCCGCCCGCCACGACCACGGCGGCGAGCCCGACGAATGGCCACACCGGTAGGCCACCGTCGTCGGCGGCGGCGCCGCCCGTAGCCGAGGGGGACGCGACCGGCGGACCCGGCGTGCCCGTGCCTGCGACGTCGAGACGGAACGTCCAGTTGCCCGACACCGGGTGGCCGTCAGCAGACGTCACCCGGTAGTTCACCGTGTACGTGCCTGCCGGTCCGGTGGGCAGCATGTCGACTCCGACCACGGCCCCGGCCACCGTCACCGGACCCGTCGACCAGAGGTTGCCGTCCGGGCCCACGACGGTCATCGCGGCGAAGTCCGACTGCATGGCCTCGTTGAAGGTGGCGGTGACGCGTTGCGGGCCGCGGTCGAGGACCGCCGCGGGCGCCGGATCGGCCCCGGTCCGCGTGGCGTGGGCTGCCGCAGGTCCGGCACCGAGCAGGGCGGTGGCCGTCATCAGGGCGAACACCATGGCCGCTGCGGCGACGCGGCGGATCACGAGGTCCTCCGGCGCACCAGGGCCACCACCAGCGCACCTGCGGCCAGCACCAGCGCACCTCCGGCCAGCCAGCGGGCGGTGTCGTCCGCGCCCGGCCCCGCTGACTCGGCCGCCGCCGCGGGTGACTCGGCCGCCTGCGCTGACGGCGTGGCCGTCCCGGTCGGGGCCTGATGGTCGTGCCCGCCCGTCGCCGTCCCGGTCAGCTCGAGGACCGGTGCCGGGTACTCCGGCTCGCCGCCATCGGGCAGCGGCGGCTGATCCCAGCGGACCACCCGTCCATCGGAGTAGGTCTGCGTCGCGGGGATGCTGATCGACTCCTCCTCGGGCAGGGCCACCGAGACCCGGAACAGCGCGAACTGCTCGGCGGAGATGCCGGTGTTCGGGGCGGCCGTCCACGTCACCGACCGGACGGTTCCCGCGGCGGCGTCGCGGTCGAGCCGCGACGTCCATCCCGGCATGACCTCGGCGCGCGCGGACGCGACGTTCGGGAGGGCCACGCTGAACTGCGTGGTGAGCGTTCCGGTCTCGGACTCGCCAGGTACCCGGAACTCGAGTACCGCGGTGCTGCCGGGCGCCGCGTTGTCGGCGTCGACGTGGACGTGCGCGGCGGCAGCGCCTGCGCCGGTGAGCAGGGACAGGGTCATGACGCCGCCGGTGGCGGCGGCCGTGATGAGGGCGCGCGAGGTCGCCCGGTGTGTGAATAGCATTGCGTTGGTTGCCTTTTCGAGGTCGTCGGGGGTGTGGGGTCAGCTGGCGCTGACCGGTGGCCCTCGATGCGACAACGACGCGGCGAGCTGCAGGACGGAGCGAAGGGGGTGGTCGCAGCGGCGGAACACTGCATTGCGGCCGGTTGGCACCCGGATGGCCGGCGGCAGCACCATGGCGCGGACGGTGCGCGAGATCGCGCGGCACGACAGTTCGCCGACGGTCACCAACGCGGCCACGGCCACCAGCGCGCCGACGTGTGCGGCCAGCATCGCGGCGTCGGCACCCGAGGCGGCGGCGCCGTGGTGGTGTCCCGACGCCGACAGCAGCACGTGCCCCAATGACTGGCCGGCACCCATGGCCGCGGTCAGGACCAGGAAGCGGTGACCGCCGCGGACGACGACCACGAAACCCCCGACGACCACCGCCAGCACGGCTAGCTGGACGGCACCCGCACCCGACGGCAACCCGCCACCCGAACCCGCGTGGGCTGCGGCGGCGAGCGTTGCCGTGAGCGTGCCGACTGCCGCGCCGCGGAGAACCGTGGCGGGCGAGGTCGGGCGGGGGGTCACGGAGGGGTCAGACCAGACCCAGCCGTGCCATCAGGTCGGCGTCGATCCCGTCGAGCTGCTCGGAGATCGCCGCGTGCGCCGACCGGCGGCGGGTGGCGGGCATGTTCTCCGCAGCCGCGACGGCGGCGGAGAGGTCGGTCAGGCGGTCGGTGATGGCGGACACGAACTGCTTGGTCTCGGCGTCCTTCGGCTTCTTGTCGGCGACCTTGCGCAGGGACTGCTCGGCCCCGGCAATGCGAGCGGACAGTGCCCCTCCGACGCCGGAGAACTGGCCGACCTGGGCGAGCGGAACGCCGAGCTGGTCTGCGCGCCGCTGGTCGAGGGTGCCCCGTGCGGCGATCGATGCGCGGTAGACGACGGGCACCGCGATCGGGGCGAGCAGGCGCGCGATGGTCAGGAACCGGCGAATTCGCCCGGGGCTGAACAGCTTACCTTCGCGGGCTGCCCGCAGCTGGGTCTCAGCAACCTTCAGCGCGGTGCGGTCGCTCTCCCGGCGGGCCCGCAGCTCGGCTTTGAGCGCTTTGGTCTCCCGCTTGTTCTCGACCTTGATGCGCCGCAAGTCGTTCTTGGCCGAGAGCTTGGCCTCCAGCTTCGCCTTGGCCTTGATGGCACTGGCCTCCGCGCGGCGGGTGGCGCGACTCTTGCGGCGTTTGAACAGGCCCATCCCGGCTGCCTCCTGGTTGGTCAATCGAGGTCCAGCGACCTGGCTGTGCTGTGTGCGACCACACTATCGCCGGAACCCCCGGGGCACCGCCTCGGCCCTTCCGTAAGGGAATGGTTCGCCGCACCAGCAAACAGCGGCCCCGGGTTGTGCAACAATCGAGGTAATCGATGTTTGCCGACCGGCGACCCCGAGAGAGGTGGTGGTGGCGTGGTTACGCGAGCGCGCATCGCCGCGGCGGCATGCCTGGTGGCGTCCGGCCTGCTCGTGACGGGTGGCAGTGCGTCATTGGCCTTTGCCAGTCCTGAAGACGGTACGTCCGGCGACGCTGCCGGCGGTACCACCGGCACCGGGACGGGGCAGGCTGCGGACCCCACCGGCACCGCTCCGACGACTGGTACGACCACCGGTACGACCACCGGTTCGACCGGAACCTCCGGCCCTTCGACCGGCCCGACGTCCACCGTGGGTAACGGGCGGACCGACGTCGAACCCGCTCCAGGCTCCGGCACGGTGACGGGAAGCCCGAGCACCCCGACGGCCAGCAAACCCCCGGAGCCTCCGCTCAGCGGCGAACCGCAAACTGGCGAAGAGCCCACCGGCGAACTCGGCGAAGCCGATCCCGAGGCAATTGCGAAGGGTGAGTCGGACCCGTCCGCGACCGGCACGCCGTCTCCCGCGGCCGCCATCGAGGCGCCGGTCACGGAGCCGGCCGTCTCGCCGGACCCCGTCATCATCCTTCCCGGGCAGGAAGGCCTCGTGGCCCTGGCCGACCCGACCGACCCCGAGGTGCTGCCGGCGTTCCAGTGGCCGTGGTCGTGGTGGTTCAATGCACAGCCGCCGAGCGATGAGTCGGGCGGTGGCGGCAGCACCGGTGAGCAGCCGGTGTTCAGCCCGCCGCAATTGCCGCAGATGCAGTTGCCGCGGCTGCAGTTCCCCGACCTCACCCAATTGCCAGGCACGCTGACGCAGATCCCCGGGCAGTGGGTCACCGACTTCACCACGTTCGCGCAGCCCTGGCTGGATGCCGTGACCGGTCTGGCGACCGCTGCCTCTCAACTGCCGTTCCAGCCGATCACCCTGCCCGTCTTCCCCCCGGGAACCGGCGCGGGCGCCGGTGCCGGCGGCGGTGGCGGAACCGACGCCGGTGGCGCCACCATCCCCGGTGTGCCGAGGCTGGCGCCGCCCGCGGCCGCTCCTCGTCCCGAGGGCACCCCGGACGTCGGCAAGCCGGCCGAGCAGCTTCCCCTGCCGGAGCAGCAACCGACGACCCCCGCCGCCACCGCTGCCGGAAACCAACTCCTTCCCGCACCGACGTACCGGATGGGCTACGTCGAATACCTGCGTGCTGCGGGGCTCGGTCAGGTCGCTGCCGTCGCCGTGCCCGGCGTGACCGGTATCCTCGTCCTGACCGGCGCCGGTGGTCTCATCGGGTATCGCCAGGCACGGGCCGGGCGCGCGGTGCACGCGGGGGGCCCAGCGCGCTTCATGGGCTGATCGGAGTCGACCGCGCAAGCGGAGGTAGAGACGTCAATAGTCGAACCGTGGAGAGGGGGTCGAATTGCCCGCCAGCCGCCGTGTCACCCGCGCGGTCAACGAGGTCCTCGACCTCGCACCTCGCCGTGGTGAGGTCTCGCTCGCTCGTCTCGTCGACGCCGTCGCCGATCATCGCGGCCGTCCGATCGAACTGAAGATGTCCGACCTCCCTGCAGGTGTCTGCGGCCAATGGCGGCAGTACACCGACCGCGACGTCTTCCTCATCCAGCGCGGGCTGCCCGCCGGCGACCGCACCCTGGCGCACGAACTCGGCCACCTGGTGCTCGACCACGAGGGCATCTCGGTCGTCGAAGCCGCCCGTGACACCGTCGAACTGGCCAGCTCGGACCTCATCGGCTACATGCTCAACCAGCGCACGGGCTGCATGGGCCCCGCGGGCGAGGACGCCGAACAGGAAGCCGAGGACTTCGCCGCACTGCTGATCTACCGCCTGGGCCGGCTGCCGTCGGACCGCTCTTCGATCGTGCAGGTACGGCTCGGAGAGGCGTTTGGTTGATCGTCTGGGTCATCGCCGGTCTCCTCGGTCTGGCGACCGGCCTTCGCATCGGCTGGGCGCTCGTCAACAAGCAGTCGCTCGTCAGCGCGGCGATGATCCTGGCTCTCGGCAGTCTGGGGCTGGTGGCGGCGCTGAATTGGCAGCCGCTCACTCTGCTGATCGACACCCTGCTGCGCTGGCCGAACGTGTCCACGGTGTTGAGCCACGTCGCCTTGGTGGCGTGCGCGGCCGGTAGCTGCGTGATGATCACCTCGGCGTCGTCGGCCCGCAAGCCCACGACGGTCCGGCGCATCGCGATCATCCAGTACTCGGTGGCCGCCTTCATCGCGGTCGTCACGCTGGTCGCCTTCTTCACCACACCGCAGCAGCCGGAGATGTCGCCCGAGGAGTACTTGCGCCGCAACCTGGGGTCCAGCGGTACGGCGTTCACGTGGCTGCTGCCTCTGCTCTACGTGCTGCTGGCGCTGACCCTGGTGGCGTGGGCAGGTGTGCGGCACTCCAATCGCACGCGGCGGGGCCGCGCCCTGTTCCTGTTCACCGTCGGCATCGCGCTGATCGTCATGGCCAGTGCGTTCTTCCTGCTGCGCGCCGTGGGCAACACCCGCTTCATCGGCGTGGGCTCGGCGGCGACTCTGCTGGGCTGCGCAATGCTGGTGGTTGCCAGCGGCTCCCTGCTGCCGAGCGTGGAGGACTGGTTCGGTGCCAGACGCGAACTGCGCATCATTCAGCCACTGCTCCACGAGCTGAGCCGACGGCAGCCGAACATCGGGATCGGTGTGCGGCCGCGTGGACCACTGCTGTTCCGGGTCGCCGAGCAGATGTCGCTGATCTCGGATGCGCTGTATCTCGAAGCCACCCGTGTGCTCGAGGATGCGGACCATCACGCGTTCGACGAGCCGGGCCCCGACGTCGCACCGGAGGCGCAGGCACGTCGAATCGCCGAGTGGATTCATGCCGGAGACGGTGGAGCGGAATCGTCGGCAAACGACGAGTTTCCCGGCCCTACGTGGCTGCGTCAGCCGCCGACGTACTCGGATCGTGAGTGGATTCTGGCCATCGCGGATCAATATCGACGGCTGAACGTCGCGGTGGAGGTTGCCGCGCCGTAAGCAGCGGATCCGTCAATTTTCGCCGGACGCCGAGGGGGCACCGCAGGGCGGTGCCGACCGGGCTAATCGTCCAGGTGCTCTTGGCGGCGGAGTTCGTCGACCTTCTCCACCAGGTCCTGCTTGGCCTCGGGTGACAGACCAACGGTCCTCGCCGCAATACGACGGATGCCCTCGTCGCGCATGCTCGCGAGCCACGTCAGCTCCTTGTCGAGCTTCTCGTAGTACTCGTCGTCGGTGAAGTACGCCGGCTTGATGCGGAAGAAGTTGGCAAGTGCGGCCATGGTGGCTACCGAGGGGTTGGTCCGGTTGCCCGAGCGGAGCTGCGACAGGTACGGAGCCGACATCGTGATGCCCTCCGACTTGAGGGCAGCAATCACTTCGGCCGACGTGTGCGGGCCGCGTCCGGGCGGGTAGACCGTGTCGAAGAGGCGGTTCAGCCGCGCGGAAAACGTCATGCTCATCGAAAAATCCTCCACTAAACAGTACGGTCGGGCGTCTCGGTTCCGTATTTGCTGATCATCGTAGCGATTGAAGCCGCGAGAGCCAAGTGCAAACCACCCGAAACTCGACACTACCCTCCGCGGCTCCGGCCTGCCATACCGTCTAGCAGGACTTTGTCCGGGCCACGCCCGCGTCGACGAGCATCTTGGCTAAGCAAATACTAACGGGGTCGTTGTTTTGCCCAAGTCGCAGGGGCCGAAGTGTGCGTCGCATCCGGCTCGCGGATCACGCGCCGCAACCGGCGGTAACGGGTGAACGTACTGAGATCGTCATTTGCTCAGGATGTGACAACTTTATGACCTCGATAGCTACGTCATGCCCCGCACGCAGTCGGTTCAGTGGACGGGCCGCGCTTTGACGTCGATCAGTCGCGGACGCCGGGATAGCCAGCACCCGGGGTGGTGGGTTCTGGCGACGGTTCCCGTTGTGCCGGCGCCTCGTGCCGCGTCCTGCGTGCACGCGCGATGCTCACCGAGGCCGCCGCGATGGCCGCGACCGCGACGAGGCCCGTCGACGTCAGTGCCATCACATGCCACTTCAGGGCGTTCTCGAATAGCAGCCAGAGCCCGAACAGTAGGAAGAGCACACTGGCCATCTGGTGCAGGAACCGCTCGGGCAGCCTGCGGTGCAACATCCGGCCGACGACGATCGCCACGCCATCGGCGAGCACCATGCCGATCGTGGCGCCGATCCACACGCCGGCCCAGTCGTTGTCACTGGCCAGCGCGACGGTGGCCAGCATCGTCTTGTCGCCGAGTTCGGCCAGCACGAACGACGAGATGACCGCGAAGATCACGAAGCGCGGCTCAACCACGGGCGCGGCGTCGTCGTCGTGTCCGGAGCGGCTGTCACGCCACGTCCACGCCGCGAACAGGAGGAACGCGATCGCCGCGGCGAAGGCGATGGGACGCTCGGGCAGCGTCAGCCCGAGGAAGTGGCCGATCAGCACGGAGAGGCCGTGCACCAGGAACGCGGCGATGCCCACGCCGGACAGCACCACCCACCAGCGGTGGCGCAGCGCGTAGGTCATGGTCATCAACTGCGACTTGTCGCCGAGTTCGGCGAGGAACACGACACCGAGGCTGAGCAGAGCGGCGCTGAACACGAGGGACCCTCTCGACACGTCACCCGCGCAGCGGCTCACACTGCTCGGGCATTCGGTCGAAGGTCTCGCCCACCGCGTCGGATGCGGTTCGCCTGCCGGGCTTGACGCCAGTATGTCGACACGACGATTGGGGGCTACTCCCCTTCGCTGATACCACGACGGTAATGGCGTTTCCGTCAAGGCGCCAGTCCTGGGGCCGGTTTCGGGAACCCGTATTCCGGGTTTCGTAGACCGGCGTCAGGCGTTGCGAAAACCCTTATGCGGCAAGCAGCATGGCCAGGATCGCGGTGTCGGGGTGGCTGATCGGGTCGACGCCGACGCGGCTCACCATCGACGTGACGGTTCCGTCGGACTCGGCCTCCACCCACGCCGCGCGGTGCTCGAGACCGAGGTGCGGAATGCCCGGCAGCAGGACGCATCCCGACGCTGCGCCCATGCACTCGGGCAGCGACGGCGTCGTCTCCGACGGCGGGTGCAGCATGAGCAGCGCGGGCGGCTGACGATCTGCGAAGTGACCAGGGGCGATCGCGGACTCGCCGACCACCGTGCCCTCGGCCAGCACCAATCCGATCGTCCCGGGGGCCGGGGCGTCGGGCAATTCCTCCCGCACTCCGAAGATCGTGGTGGTGGCCAGCAGTCCAGGCAGCGACGCGACGCGAACCGCGACCCGCAGCAGCTGCGCCCACTCCTTGGTCGAGTCCGGCCATCGACCGGACACCACGAATCCCTTGAGTGATCCTCCCGCGTGGAAGGGGGAGATCTCGACGGCTTTGCTCGAACCCGTGTCCATGTCGCCTCCATTCGCCGACAGCCAGCTGGTTGCCCCGACACGGCTGTGGGTCGATCACGTCAGGATGCGGTAGCCAGGCACTGGCACGCAAGAGGACACGACTGCCAGAACGCAACAGAAAGGCCCCGCGCGGTGCGCGGGGCCCTTCGTCGAGCGGTGGCGGCTAGCCGAAGATGAGGCCGTTGGCCGACGAGGTCGCCTTGGTGAAGCGCTCCTGGACGTCCGCCCAGTTGACGACGTTCCAGAAGGCCTTGACGTAATCGGCCTTTACGTTCTTGTACTGCAGGTAGAAGGCGTGCTCCCACATGTCGACCTGCAGCAGCGGGATGATGCCCAGCGGGACGTTCGCCTGCTGGTCGTACAGCTGGAAGGTCAGCAGCCGGCCGCCGAGCGTGTCGTAGCCCAGCACGGCCCAGCCGGAACCCTGCAGCCCGTTGGCGGCGGCGGTGAACTGCGCCTGGAACTTGTCGAACGACCCGAACTGGTCGTCGATGGCGGCGGCCAGGTCGCCGGTCGGCTTGTCACCACCGTTGGGGGACAGGTTCTTCCACCAGATCGAGTGGTTGACGTGGCCACCGAGGTGGAATGCGAGGTTCTTCTCGTTGAGGAAGATCGCCGCGTGATCACCGGCACTGCGGGCCTCGTCGAGCTTGGCGACCGCGTCGTTGACGCCCTTGACGTACGTCGCGTGATGCTTGCTGTGGTGGATCTCGTTGATCTGACCGGAGATGTGCGGTTCGAGCGCACCGTAGTCGTAGTCCAAATCAGGCAGCGTGTATTCAGCCACGGGTTTCCTTCCCTAGGTGATCGGTGGAGCGCGTGGATCTCAAGATCGTCGTCCACATTGCTCCATGGGTGCGCACACCGCAAGGATGCGTGCGCATACCCCAAGTCATACCCGGTCGAGGTGAAGTCCTATCGGGCGGAGCGGGATCAGAACAGAATGATCAGGGCCAGGACGGCCAGCAGCGCGAGGGCGATGATGCCGGCGCGTAGGCACGCCATCAGTTGGCTGCGTGTGTAGACGTGCGCAGGGGAGTTCCACTCCGACGGCGGCATGGCGGGATTGGGCCCCATGGGATGTGATGCCATCACGAACTCCTGACCTGCACGAGCAATGTCGTCCCCCAGTGAGATCTGTCACAACGCGACTCTGTGACGACGATCATAGCGGCTTGCCGGCGCGTCGCGAAATCGCCGTGGCATGCCGACCTCGGCGCCGGGATTCGCGCACGTAGAACGCCCATCCGGCGGTACCCGAAGCGCAGCCCCGCACGATCGAATCACGTTGCGCGGAACCCGCGCCGCGCAGGGTGGGCTCGAGATGGCCGGGAATGATTCGCTCGGCCGGTGCGTTTGAGCTGGATCACATGTGGGTAGAGGGTGACGTTTATCCCCAGTTGGTCACGCCGAAGTCACGGATTGCGCGGTTCAGGGGGCCCCACACCGATCAAGGCCCTGTGGATGAACCTGTGGAAACTGTGGATAGCCTCGACATTGCTGGCTCCGGAGACTCGTGCGGATGTCGTTCGTGCCAGCATTGGCATCGGCCGGACAGTGGAGTGCCGACGACTGAGATGGGACACGCGTGATGAGTGACGGGGTCGCACAGGCGGACATCGCGGAGGTTCCGCTGACGTTCGGAGACTCGGTGGTGCTGCTCGACGTTCGCGAGGACGACGAGTGGCAGCAGGGTCACGTCGAGGGCGCCCAGCACATTCCGATGGGCGACGTGCCCGCCCGCATCGCCGAGATCGACGGCGACGCCAAGCTCTACGTGATGTGTCACCTCGGCGGCCGCTCGCAGCGCGTCGCCCAGTACCTCGCCCGCAATGGATTCGAGCCGATCAACGTCACCGGAGGCATGGCCGCCTGGGCCGCGGCCGGTCGTCCCGTCGTCACCGACGACGGCCGCGTGGGCACGGTCTGAGAGCCGTAGGCTGGTCGCGTGATCCAGGTTTGTTCGCGGTGCGGGACGCGGTGGAACGTCCGCGACCGTCAGCGAAGCTGGTGTCCGCGCTGTCAGGGCGCGCTGCTCGCACCGAGCGTCGAACCGTCCGCCGTCGCTCCGGGTGCGTCACCCGTCGCAGCCAAGCCGGCTGACCAGGGCTGGGGTCAACGGCCCACCACGGGTACCGCAGGCGGCCAGCCGCCCAGACTGCCTCCCGGCTACCGCTGGATCGCGGTTCGCCCTGGCGCCGCCCCACCGCCACGTCACGGCCCCCGCCAACTGGGTCCGACGCCGCGCTACTCGGTCATCCCGCGCTGGGGACTGACCGACCACTTCGACGGCCCGCTGGCCGCCACCGACGCACCCGAGGAGCGCGACGGGCCGTCGGCCGCGACCGTCCGCAAGACCCTGATCGGCACCGCGATCGTCGTCGGCGCCGCCGTGTTCATCCACCTGATCCGTTACGTGCTGCTGCTCGTCAACCGCTCGGTGCTGCTGCATCCCCTAGTGGCAGGCGCCGCAACCTGGTTCGGAGTCGCACTCAGCGTGCTCGCCGCGTTTGCCGTCGTCGGCAGCGCAGTGGTCCTGACCAATTGGCTCATCGCCCGGCGGGCCTCGGCGTACGCCGTCGATGGCGCGACCGATCCACGCTCGGTGTGGGAACTGCGCGCCGGCGCCCTGGTGCCGATCGCGAACCTGGTGTGGGCGCCGGTCTTCGTCTTCGAGCTGGCACGCACCGAAGGCAGGCTGAGCCGGCTGCGCACCGACATCGTGGCGTGGTGGTGCACCTGGGTGGTGAGCTACGCCCTGGTGATCTGGGCATTCGCCACCAGCTTCACCCGGGACCCGCAGGGCATCGCCGACAACACGGTCACCACGATCGTCGCCTACTTGGCCGGGCTGGCTGCCCTGATACTGGCGTATCGGGTGGTTCAGGGCTTCGAACGCAACCCCGTGGACCGGCCTTCTCGGCGCTGGATCGTGGTGCCCGACGACGGGCCGGTCGAGCGGGACGCGGCGGTTCCGGTTGAGCAAAAGCAGCGGGAACCGGCAGCATAGGCTCATGAACTCGGGCGACGGCGCGCTCGGTGGCCACCCCTTCGTGGTTGCTCATCGAGGCGCGTCCGCCGACCGTCCCGAGCACACCGTGGCCGCGTACGATCTCGCGTTACGCGAAGGCGCGGACGGCGTGGAATGCGACGTGAGGCTCACCCGCGACGGACACCTGGTGTGCGTGCACGACCGCAAGGTGGATCGCACGTCGAACGGCACCGGCCTGGTCAGCGACATGACGCTGGCCGAACTGCGCGAACTGGACTACGGCGGCTGGCACCCGGGCGGCGGGGCCGGCGAGACGGGGTTGCTCACACTCGACGGCCTGGTGTCGATGGTCCTGGACTGGAACCGCCCGGTGAAGATGTTCATCGAGACCAAGCACCCGGTGCGCTACGGCGCGCTCGTCGAGAGCAAGGTGCTGGCTCTGCTGCACCGCTACGGCATCGCGTCGCCGGCGTCGGCCGATCTGTCCCGGGCGGTGGTGATGTCGTTCTCCGCCGCGGCGGTGTGGCGGATCCGCCGGGCGGCGCCGATGCTGCCCACGGTGCTACTGGGTGACACGTCCCGCTACCTGGGCGGCAGTGCGGCCACCACGGTCGGCGCCACCGCCGTCGGTCCGTCGATCGCCACCTTGCGCGAACACCCCGAACTCGTCGACCGCGCTGCGGCCAACGGGCGAGCGATGTACTGCTGGACGGTCGACCACTTCGAGGACGTGCGCTACTGCCGCGACGTCGGCGTTGCGTGGGTGGCCACCAACCATCCCGGGCGCACGAAGGGCTGGCTCAAGTCGGGCCTGACCGGAGCGGGCGTGGACCAGCCGGACGGCTAGAGGTTGCCGCCCGCCGCCTTGGGCGCGGTCGGATCGCTTGCCGCCGAAGGGATCTCGCGTGCAATGAAGTCCTCGAGGTGGAAGAGGTCGGCGCCGGCACGCTCGCTGACCCGCACCAGCGTCGTCATCAGAGCGACTTCCTCGACCTGCTCGGAGAGGAACCACTGCATGAACTGCTCGCCGAGGTAGTCGCCCTCGTCGCGTGCGACGGCCGCGAGCCGGCTGATCTGCTCGGTGACCGTGCGCTCCTGGTCGAGTGCCAGTCGCAGCGCCTCGGTGGGCGAGCCGAACGTGTTGCGGACCGGCTCGGTGCCCGGAATCTCGACGGCGACGTCGCGGTCGATCAGGTACTGCACGAGCATCATGGCGTGGTTGCGCTCGTCGAGCGCCTGGGCGTAGAAGTGCTTGGCCAGCTGCGGCAGGTCGTCACCGTCGAAGTGCACGGCAATCGCGATGTATTGCTGTGACGCGCTGAACTCGTTCCGGATCTGCTCCTGAAGCAGGTGGTGGAACTTGGTGTCGGGTGTGGTCGAGTCAGCCATGATCCCGAAGATACTGCAGGTCAGAGGGCATTGTCATCAAAGGTATGCCTAATTCAGGCGAGCTTTGCCTAAGTCAGGTGAGGGTAAGTTGCTGCCGGCGGGTGAGTTTGCTCACTGATCGCAGGCGTCACGGTTGCCCGGCATCGAGAACGTCCTGCGGCACCGCGTCGTCGGCGGCCAGTGCAGCGAACAACCTGCCTGCCGCCTCGTCGTCCCACACCACGACCGACCCCGCGCCACCGTCGGTGAAGTCGCTGATGGGGACGGTGGTGGTGGTCACGGAACCGTGCAGGGCCCAGGCCAGTCGCGCGAGATCCCACACGTGCGCACCCTCGTCGACGGTCACGGCGCCGGACGCGGCCGACGCCATCGGGTACCAGCGCAGGGGGTTCGCCAGCACGCCCGGGCTGGCGGCGCGCTGCATCAGCGTCGACATGAACTCGCGCTGGTTGACCATGCGGTCGAGGTCGGCCCGCGGCGTCGCGCGCGTCCGGACGTAGCCGAGCGCGTTGCGCCCGTCGAGTTCCTGACAGCCGGCAGGCAGGTCGATCCCGGCCAGAGGGTCGCTGATCGGCTCGGGCGGACACATGGTGACGCCACCGACCGCGTCGACCATGTCGGCGAACCCGTCGAACCCGATCTCCGCATAGTGGTCCAGACGCATCCCGGTGGCCTCCTCGACCGTCTGCGCCAGCAGCGGGGCGCCGCCGACGGAGAACGCGGCGTTGATCTTGTCCTCGCCGTAGCCGGGGATCGATACGTAGGAGTCGCGTGGGATGGACACCATGGTCGTGGGCGCGCTGGACATCAACCCGGGCACGTGGACGAGCAGGATCGTGTCCGTGCGCCCGTTGCCGACGTCGCCGCCGGTGGCCAGTTCCGCCTGCTGCTCGGGGCTGAGGTCCTGCCGGCTGTCGGATCCGACCAGCAGCCACGTCGTGCCGCTGCCCGCGGCGGGGCGCTCCGCGTAGTTCGCCAGCGCAGGAATGCGGCGCAAATGGGTGTCGATCCAGAAGCCGGTGCCCACGAAGGCCGCGACGAAGACCAGCAGCAGCGTCAGCACGATCCGGCCCCAGTGCCGCTTGCGCTTCGGCTTGGACTTCGGCGGGGCAGGCGGCGGGGGGACGGGCCGCGCGGGCGGACGCGCTGCGGCGCGCGGTGGCTGGGGTGGCGGGGGGCGACGCGGCGGCTGCGCGGGCGGGGGAAGGTGGCGGGGCGGCTGTTGCCTCGGCGGCGGCTGCCTGGGCGGAGGTGGTGGCGGCGGCGGCGTGGGCACGGGGCGCGGGGGTGGCCGCCGAGCCGGAGGCGGGGCGATCGGCTGCGTGGCGTCGGGCCGCGCGGGAAACCGGGGGTCGCGGCGGATCACCTGCGGCTCCTCCCGTGGCGGCCTCGGCCGGCGTGGGTCGGGAGGACGGGTCACGAGGATGAACCTAGCCAGCCGAGATGACCCGCGGCCAGCGCGTAGCCGACGAACGCCACGGCGTCGATCACCCCGTGGGCGACCACCAACGGCCACAGCCGCCCGGTGCGCTGCCAGACGAAGCCGAACACCAGGCCCATCACGATGTTGCCGACGCCCGCGCCGAACCCTTGATAGAGGTGGTAGAGGCCGCGCAGCACGCTCGATGCGACCAGGACGACGACGGGCGTCATGCCGAGCTGTCGCAGTCGCGTCATGAGGAAGCCGACGACTATGATCTCCTCGGCCCATCCGTTCGCGAACGCCACGGCAAGCAGCACCGGAATCCGCCACCACGTGTCGTTGAGTTCGGCGGGTTCGACCTCGACGCCGATGCCGAGCATGCGTCCCACGACGTAGAGGCCGAGCCCGGGTAGTCCGATCAGCGCGGCGAGGCCGAGGCCGCCGAGCAGGTCGGGTTTCAGCCGGAACCGACCGAGCCCGATCGTCGCGGGCCCGATTCCGCTGCGCCACAATAGAAACAGCCCGAGGCACCCCCACGCGAGCAGTTGGAAGACCGATGCCAGGTTGAGGCCGAGGTCGATCAGGTCGATCGGCGACCGGCGGGGGTTCAGTGCCACGGTCTGGCCGGACAGGCCGAGGATCACGGCCTCGGTGAGGCGCAGCAGTGCGGTGTAGGCAGACAGACCGAACGTCACCGCGAGGACCACGGCGATCTCGATGCGGATCGCGCGCCGCGGCGGGGCGATGAAGTCGTCGGACGGCTCGGTCACCGCAGCCACGGTAGTGCCGCGAGAATCGGGCCTAGATGCGGCGCGCGCGCAGCCCGTTGAGGAAGGGGCAGCCCATCAGGACGCGGATCGCCTGGCTGAGCCCGGTCACGTCGTCGACGGGCTTGGCGAAGGGCAGCCGCACGTCGTGATCGCCGTCGACGTCCTCGACGCGCAACTGCACGCCGTAGCGGTCCAGCCCCAGCGGGCGAACGCGGCCGCTGCGCAGCGGGGTCGGAAGGCGCTCGGCCAACCGGTCGACGACCTCGCGATGCGCGGACTCGAGGTGCTGCAGCCAGCAGGACTCCAGCGTGCAGAACGGGTCCGGCTCCGCTTCGAGCAGCGTGCTGAGCCCCACCGACTCGGCGCCGGTGGAGTCGGCCACCACGACCGACTCGATTTCCAGCCGGACCAGGGCGTAGGGGGTGTCGCCGTTCGAGGCGTCGTCGCTACCGGTATTGACTTGCAGCAGAGCGGGATTGGGGTTGGCGGTCGCGATGAGGTCGAGCAGGCCGGAGACGTCGCGGGTGGGGACGTGGTGCAGTCGTCCGCTCATCCACACCAGCGACCGCACCGGTTCGCGCAGCGGCAGCGGGGCATAGTCGGTCATCTCGAGCACGGCCTGCATGCCTGCGGATCCGGATGCGACGACCATCGCGGCCAGCCGGCCGTTCGCGGGCACCGTGATCGCGAACGATCCGTCGTCGAGCAGGTGGTGCACCGGAGTCGGCGTCGGCTCGACGCCCTCGACGGCCACCATCGCACCGCCGGACCTGACGCAGGCGCTGCGGATGCGCTCGGCGGTCGTAGGGGCCACGAGTGTCTTCGAGGTGGTCATCGCGAGTGCCTTCCAGTTACTGAGGTAAGCCTAACTTAACTACGGCTCACCACTGGCGCAAGGCGTACCCGCCGATTTCGACACCGACGGTCGGATCGCAGCCGATAGGGTTGGGCCGTGCCGCGCGTCGCCTACCTCGGGCCCGAGGGAACGTTCACCGAAGCGGCGTTGTGGCAGATCGCGGGCTCGGGTGCGCTGGCCGGGGACGTCGAACCCCGCTCCGCGGAATCGCCCGGCGCGGCATTGGCGATGGTGCGTGCGGGCGACGCCGACTACGCGTGCGTGCCCTTCGAGAACTCCATCGAGGGATCGGTCATCCCGACCCTGGACAGCCTCTCGACGGGTACGCCCCTTCAGATCTACGCCGAGCACACACTCGACGTCGCGTTCAGCATCGTGGTCCGGCCGGGCGTGGGCATCGACCAGGTCTCGACCGTCGCCGCGTTCCCGGTCGCCGCCGCCCAGGTCCGGCACTGGCTCGCCGAACACCTGCCGTCGGCGACCCTGGTGCCCGCCAGCTCCAACGCAGGCGCGGCCCAGGACGTGGCAGGCAGTCGCGCCGACGCGGGGGTCTCCACGGCGCTCGCCGCGCAGCGGTGGGGGCTCGACGTCCTGGCCGCCGAGGTCGTCGACGAGCCGAACGCCCGCACCCGGTTCGTCCTCGCCGCCCCGCCGGGGCCGCCGCCGCAGCGCACCGGTGCCGACCGCACGTCGGTGATCCTGCGCCTGGACAACACCCCCGGCGCCCTGGTCGCGGCGATGACGGAGTTCGCGGTCAGGGACATCGACCTGACCCGCATCGAATCCCGCCCGACCAGAACCGAACTGGGCACCTACGTGTTCTTCCTGGACTGCGTGGGACACATCGATGACGATTCGGTGGCGCAGGCACTCAAGGCGCTGCACCGTCGTTGTAGGGATGTGCGATATCTCGGATCATGGCCCACGGGGACCGCGGCAGGCGCAGTGCCGCCGTCGGACGACGATGCTTCACGCTGGCTCATCGGACTGCGCGAGGGCGCCCGGACCAGGGGAAGCGGCGCATGAGCGGCCGTCTCGTCCTGGTCAGGCACGGTCAGTCGCATGCCAACGTCGAACGACGGCTCGATACCCGGCCGCCCGGCGCCGCGCTGACCGATCTCGGTCACCAGCAGGCGCACGGGTTCGCCGAGGGGTGGGCGCACCCCGTCGGGCTCGTCGCCCATTCGGTGGCGGTGCGCGCAGTGCAGACCGCCGAACGGATCGGTGAGCGCCTCGGCCTGTCGACGGTCCCACTCGACGGGATCCACGAGGTTCAGGCCGGCCACCTCGAGGACCGCAACGACGACCCGTCCATCGACCTGTTCCACGACGTCTACGGGCGGTGGCACCGGGGCGATCTCGACGAGCGCGTTCCCGGCGGGGAGACCGGCACCGAGGTGCTGGAGCGGTACCTGCCGGTGATCAAGGAGCTGCGGGTCCGCTACCTCGACGACGCGGCATGGCGCGACGACGTCGTCGTGGTCAGCCATGGTGCGGCGATCCGGCTCGTGGGCGCGGTGCTCGGTGGAGTCGACGGCGGCTTCGCCCTCGAACACCACCTGGCCAACGCGCAGAGCGTGGTGTTGACCCCGATCACCGACGGGCGGTGGAGCTGCCTGCAGTGGGGCGAGCTGCTACCGCCGTTCCACCCCGAACCCGACCCTCAGCCCGGCCAGGAGATCACGCAAACCGCCGACCCGATGGGTTGAGGTCCGCGTCCTCGGCCGAGCATTCGCAGCCGATGGCGACGCAGTCGATCACGTAGACGTGTTCGAGGTGGGGTGCGTCGCAGTCGGGCTCCGTGCACTCCGGCCGCGACGTCACGTGCTCGATGACGGTGCCATGGCAGTGCCACAGCCCGCTCGCGCAGTGTGCGCATTCACCGGTCATGTCTCGTTTGTAGCACCATGCACCGACGAATCAAGGTCGCCGCGCATGGACTCCGGCTTCAGCCCCAGCCGAGTTCGTGTAGCCGCTCGTCGTCGATGCCGAAGTGGTGGGCGATCTCGTGGATCACGGTGATGGCGACCTCGTCGACGACGTCCGCCTCGGTATCGCACACGTCGAGCAGCGCGTCCCGGTAGATCGTGATCGCGTCGGGCAGGGAGCCCGCATAGGACGAGTCGCGTTCGGTGAGCGCGACGCCCTCGTAGAGCCCGAGGATGTCGGGTTCGGTGGCGTGCCGCGGCTCGACGAGCACCACGACGTTGTCGATGGCCTTGGCGAGTTCGGGCGGGATCAGGTCGAGCGCGTCGGACACCAACTCGTCGAACCGTTGCGGGGTCATCCGCACGGACATCAGGTCACGCCGCTGGTCAGGCCGGGGGAGGCGGAGGCAGCAGCGGTCCTGCTGGCGGTGCCCCCGGAGGCGGAGGCGGCACGTCGGCGGGCGGCGGAGGAGCGGCACCCGGAGGCGGTGGTGCGGCACCGTCCTGCGGCGGGGCCTCACCGGGCGGGGGGCCCGGGGGAGGCGGTGGGCCGTTGAGGAACGTATTGCCCTGCGGCGGGGTCTGCGGCGCGGAGGTCTCCGGGGTGCTCGCGGTCGACGTCTGCTGCGGCTGCTGGTTCGGCAGGTGCTGGGAGTCGTCCTGCGTGCTCTGCGACGACGAACTCTGATCGCTCAGGTCGATCTCGGAGGTCATCTGCGTCGAATCCGGCATCGGGATCGGCGGCAAATTGAGCCGCTCCTCGGGGATGTCCGGCGGTGGGACGGGCGGGCGGCCGTTGATCATCAGCGGGCCCTTGGCGCTGTTCAGCAGCGTCGACCAGCCGCCGTTGCCGAGGGTGGCGCCGATGCTGCAGGATACCTGGTGGCTGCCTGCGTTCCAGCTCGGCAGCGAGATGGTGCCGTAGATCAGCGTCAGCGTGGTGCTGCGCAGCTGGATCGGCGCCAGGTAGGCGTCGGTCATCCGCGTGCACTCGTCCTTGATGAACGCGTCCTGGTCGGCCTCGGCGGGCAACGGTCCCGGGAACTTCTCGGCGAGGTTCACCGACCCGGTGACCTCCATGGCGTGCGGCGCCGCGCAGTCGACCGGGACGTCGGTGGGCTGATTGGTCGTCGGGTCGATGCCCAGGCAGGTGCCCGCGGTCCAGACCTGCGACTGGTCGAGGTTCGCGACCTTGCCCTTGTACGACAGTTGCTGGTTGTTGGGCCCGGGCAGCTGAAGCCCGCACAGCATCCGGCGCTCGCCGAGCTGGCGCCACGCGCGGTCACCGGACCAGAGCAGGCTGACGGTGAACTTGCCGTTGGGGTCGAACTTCGGGCCCAGGTAGGTCCGGGCGGCCGCGCTGCACTGCTCCTGGCTGATCTGCTGGATGCGGGCGGGCGACGGCGGCGCCGCGTCGGGGCCGTACTCGCTGCCGGGGAACGTGCTCATGTCGATCGCCTCGGCGACCTCGAAGCGGTGATCAGAGGCGCAGTCGACCACCTCGGCGGAGTCCGGCGTGCGCTCGGGCCAGTTCAGGCAGTCGCCGCTCTTGGCGTTGTCGAACGTGTCGTTGGTCCGCGCGCCGAGCGCCGTGCCGGTGGTGAGGCCGATCGGCCCGTTCTTGCCGGGGGACGTGGGCAGCGCGGTGAGCAGACCTGCAATGAGTAGGCCGCCGAGGGCGGTCAGGAGCAGTCCGCGCCGGGTGCCGTTGGACTGCAGACTGAGCCACCACGCGCGCCGACGCGACGCCTGCGCGCCGTCCTCGGGTTGCTGGTCTTGGCCGTCCAGTGCATCCAACATCGAGTCCATTGTGACAGGCGCGTCGAGTCCTGTGACAAGAGTTGCGCTTGTGAAGTTATGTGGTTGTGCCTCACGGGTCTGTCGAGGGGCATGCCGGATGTCGTCGCCGACGCGGCGAAAGTAGGGTCAAGCCCGTGATCGACCTCAAGCTCCTGCGCGAGGATCCCGACCGGGTGCGCGCCTCGCAGCGGGCCCGTGGCGAGGATCCCGGACTCGTCGACGCGCTGCTGGCCGCCGACACCGCACGGCGGGCCGCCATCTCAGCCGCCGACAATCTACGCGCCGAACAGAAGGCAGCCAGCAAGCGGGTGGGTTCGGCGTCGCCCGAAGACCGGCCGGCGCTGCTGGCCACCGCCAAGGAACTCGCCGAACGGGTCAAGTCCGCGGAAACCGATCAGGCCGCTGCCGAGCAGGCGATGACGGCAGCGCACATGGCGATCGGCAACGTGATCGTCGACGGCGTGCCCGCCGGCGGCGAGGACGACTTCGTGGTGCTCGAGACCGTTGGCGACCCGCCGACGTTGGACGACCCGAAGGACCACCTGGAACTCGGTGAGGCGCTCGGCCTGGTCGACATGGAGCGCGGCGCCAAGGTCTCCGGGTCGCGGTTCTACTTCCTCACCGGATACGGGGCGCTGCTGCAGCTGGGCATCATGCAGCTCGCGGTGCGCCTCGCAACCGATGCCGGCTTCACGCTAATGATTCCGCCGGTGCTGGTGCGTCCCGAGGTGATGGCGGGCACCGGGTTCCTCGGCGCCCACTCCGACGAGATCTACCGGCTCGAGGCCGACGACATGTATCTGGTCGGCACCTCGGAGGTGCCGCTGGCGGGCTACCACTCGGACGAGATCGTCGACCTGTCCGACGGTCCGTTGCGCTACGCCGGGTGGTCGACGTGCTTCCGGCGTGAAGCGGGCAGCTACGGCAAGGACACCCGCGGCATCATCCGCGTACACCAGTTCGACAAGGTCGAGGGCTTCGTCTACTGCAAGCCCGAGGACGCCGAGGCCGAACATCAGCGGTTGCTGGGCTGGCAGCGCGAGATGCTCGCGGCGATCGAGGTGCCGTACCGCGTGATCGACATCGCCGCAGGGGATCTCGGATCGTCGGCGGCCCGCAAGTTCGACTGCGAGGCGTGGGTGCCGACCCAGGGCACCTATCGCGAACTCACGTCGACGTCGAACTGCACGACGTTCCAGGCCCGCCGGCTGTCGACCAGGTACCGCGACGAGAACGGCAAGCCGCAGATCGCCGCGACGCTCAACGGGACGCTGGCCACCACCCGCTGGCTGGTGGCCATCCTCGAGAACCACCAGCAGCCCGACGGCAGCGTTCGGGTACCCGAGGCCCTGGTGCCCTACGTCGGAAGGTCGGTGTTGACTCCATGAGTATGAGCGAGCGTGCGAGCGAATCATGAGTAAGACGGAACTGAGGACGTTCGAACTCGACGAGGCCGAACTGCGGACGTGGTTCGGCTTCGGCGTCGCAGGCAACTTCGCCGGGCACCTCGAGCAGGCGGGCGAGGCTGCGGACTTCGTCAACGTCACGAGTGAGGGCGCGGCGCCAAAGGGCATCTTCCCTTGGTACGCACCGGGAGTCGACGGCTTCCTTGGCGAGTTCCCGCTGTCGCACGACGCCGTGGCGCTGCCTAAGAGCGCTACCCCGCTGAACCTGCAGATCGAACCCGAGGTCGGCTTGGCGTGCCACGTGGTGTGGGACGGCGACACCGTGGTCACGCTGCAGCCGTTCGCGCTCGGCGCGTTCAACGACTGCTCGATCCGGCGGCCGAACGCGCTGAAGATCAGCCACAAGAAGAACTGGGGTCCCGCATCCAAGGGTGTGGCACGGCAGTTCTTCGACGTCGGTGACCTGACCCCGGACGGTCCCACGTCGACCCTGCGGCTGCTGTGCCACCTGCGCACCGCGGACGGTCAGGAGCAAGAGTACGGCGTCGACAGCCCGCTGCTCGGCTACTCGTACTACGGCGAGGTGCTGCTCGACTGGATCACCGAGCGGCTGGCCAACCAGAAGGGTTCAGCGGACACCCCGCTCGAGGACGTCGGTGCGTTGATGGTCGCGAGCGGCCGACCGTCGAAGGTCCTCATCGGGATCGGCGCAACGCGCTACACCGAACTCGGCGAGTCGACCTATCTGCAGCCGGGCGACGAGGCCATCGTGCGCGTCTACGACACCGCCAGTGACGCCTACTCCGAACTCCGTCAGACGGTGTCGGCAGCGCGCTGACCTTCCACCCGCGAGCGTGCGTGTCTGCGGGCGACACGCCGGTCGTGAACCTGACTTCACGCACGCTCGCCGATCGCGTCCTCATCGGCGAACTGCCCGGACGGCGACCATCTCGCGCGTACGATGAGCCCACTGATCAGCGCCGGAGCAGCGACGACTCTCGGCGGAACGGGGGTCCTTGGTGTCCAGCGTGACCGTTAGCCAGCTGTGGCGTTTCCCGGTGAAGTCGATGGGCGGCAACCAGGTCGACGAACTGCGCATCGACCGCCGCGGGGTGCACGCCGACCGGCTGTGGGCCGTGCGCGACGTCGAGAAGGGCGTCACCGCGTCGGCGCGCAGGGTTCCCGCGCTGCTGGGCTGCTCCGCGCGGTACGTCACCGAACCCGATGCCGACGCCGGACCGGGCAATGCGCCGAAGGTGGTCATCACGTTCCCCGACGGCCGCGAGTTGACTGGCGACGATCCCGCCGTGCACGACGCCCTGTCTGGATTGGTTGGCCGCGAGATGCACCTGACGGCATTGCCGCCGCACGACGACACCAGCCAGCACCGGATGTCGATGAACGACTCGCTGGCCAACTTCTCGCCTGCCGTGGTTCGGCAGGACTTCGGCCTCGGAGACGCCGAGGAGCTTCCCGATACGTCGGTCTTCTCGACGCGCCAGATCATCACGCTGGCAAGGTATTCCACTCCGCCGGGCACGTTCGTCGACCTCAGCCCGGTGCACGTGCTGAGTACCGCCAGCCTGCGTGACCTGGCCGCCGGTGGCGCGCCCTACGACGTGCGCCGGTTCCGGCCGAACGTGTTGGTCGACGTGGACCCACCCAAACGCGAGTTCCCCGAATCCGCGTGGGTGGGTGGCGACGTGACGGTCGGCAAAGCGGTTCTGCGCGTTACGAATCCGACGATCCGCTGCGTGGTGCCGACGCGTCCACAGCCGGACCTCGACCTGGACCGCGCGCTCACCCGCCAACTGGCCGAGCGCACCAACCGGTTCCTCGGCATCTATGCCGACGTGACGACGCCGGGTGTCGTGCGAGTGGGCGACACCGTGTCCGTGCGAGTTGCGTCACCACCCAATGCGGCGCAGCGTGCGGCAAGCGCGGCCACCAAGGCCGCGACGAAGGGCGTTCAGCGGTTGCTCGAGAAGACGCTGCTGCGGGAGAGCTGAACCAAGCGCGCCGGGTCGGATCATGGCGAAGTCGTTCACACTGGTGCAGCTGAGGTACTTCACTGCCGTTGCTCGTCTGGAGAACATGCGTGCGGCCTCCTTCGAACTGAACGTCACGCAGTCGACCCTGTCGGCGGCCATCGGCCAGCTCGAGCGCGAGTTGGGCGTCCAACTGTTCCACCGTCGCTCGAATCGCGGTCTGCGACTGACGGTTGCGGGCCGCCGCCTACTCGTCGGCGCGCGGACGGTCCTCGAGGACGCAGACCAACTCCACCACTCGGTGCGGGCTGAGGGGGAGGAACTCGCGGGCGACCTGGTGGCCGGCATCTTCTCGCCACTGGCTCCGTTCCTGGCGCCGAGCATCCTCACCGCCTTCAAGGAGCGGCATCCCGAGGTGAAGCTGAGCTTCCTCGAGGCCGACCAGGAGTCGCTCATTCGCGCGCTGGCCGAAGGCGTCTGCGAGATCGCGCTGATGTACGACCTCGGCCTCGGCACTGAGTACGAATACCAAGTGCTGCAGACGGTTCCGCCGCACCTGTTGGTGCCGGAAGGCCATCCCCGCGCCGCGACGCCGGACGAGCCCGTCTACCTCCGGGAGTTCGAGGCGGAGCCGTTCATCCTGTTGGACCTCAAGCACAGTCGCGAGTACTACCTCGACATCTTCAAGCGACTAGGGGTGCGTCCGCGCATCCGCCACTTGGTGTCGGGGTACGAGACGGTGCGGTCCTACGTCAGCATGGGGCATGGCTACTCACTGTTGAACTGGCGGCTGACGCGCGACCTCACGTATGCGGGCGGCAGGGTCGTCGCGCTGGAGCTCGCCGACGAATTGCCCCCGACCGAACTCGTCCTGGTACGCCTGCCCGAGGGGCGCCCGACCCGCAAGTCCCTGGCCTTCCAGCAGATCTGCGTCGATCTACTGGCGCAGTAGTCTCCTGAACAGGACTGATTGATTTCGTCGATCAGCATGTGCGGCTACTTTCGTTGGACTCGTTCGGGTGACGCGGGACACACTGAGATCACTTCCAGAGCCGAGCCTTCGATTACGGCTGACTCGACCGATCAGAAAAGAGCGTCCATGAACACGACGGATGGACATGCCGTTGCGGACCCGCCCGTGGCAGGGGACACCGCCAAGAAGAGCAGTGGCATGCAGAAGCGGGTCCTGGCCGGCGGCAGTATCGGTCAGTTCATCGAGTTCTACGACTTCACCCTCTACGGATTGTCTGCGGTAACGCTGTCGCACCTGTTCTTTCCCGGCGACAACGCGTTGGCAGGGTTGCTCGCCACGTTCGCCACGTTCGGGGTCGCCTTCCTGGTGCGACCGTTGGGCGGAATGTTCTTCGGAGCGCTCGGGGACCGCATCGGTCGACGCAAGGTCCTGTTCATCACCCTGATGTCCATCGGCGTCGCCACAGCTGCGATCGGACTGCTGCCGACCTACGCCACCGTCGGCGTGTTCGCGCCGATCCTGCTGGTGCTGTGTCGCCTCGTGCAGGGCTTCTCCGCAGGCGGCGAATCCGTTGGTGCTCCTGCCTTCGTCTTCGAACATGCTCCGTTGGAACGGCGCGGATTCTGGATCAACGTAACCCTGGCTGCCACCGCCTTGCCGTCGGTGATCGGTGGTTCGTTGATCCTGGTGCTCTCGTCGACCATGCCTGCGGAGGCCTTCGACTCCTACGGCTGGCGCATTCCGTTCCTGCTCGCGCTGCCGCTGGCATTCTTCGGCCTGTGGATCCGCTCCAAGACCGAGGAGTCCGAGGCGTTCAAGCAGGTCCTGGCCAAGCACGAGCACAAGGAGTACAGCCCGATCCGAGAAGCGTTCCGGGAAAACAGGACCCGGATGCTTCAGGTCATCTGCGTGATGGGGCTGACGGCCATGGGCTTCTACTTCCTGTCCGGATACTTCGTCTCCTACGTCCAGGTCACCGGCAATCTCAGCCGCGAGGCATCCCTCGGTGCGAATGCCCTTGCGATGGCGCTCTATGCCATCCTCCTGCCCGTCGGGGGCATCATCGGCGACCGGGTCGGGCGCCGGCCGATGCTCATCACCGGCGCTGCTGCGCTCGCGGTGCTGTCGATCCCATGCTTCATGTTGGTGACCAGTGGTTCACTCGCCCTCGCGATCGCCGGGCAGCTGCTGTTCGTCGTACCGATGTGCATCTACGGCGGCGGGTGTTACACCTTCTTCGTCGAGATCTTCACTACGGAAACGCGTTTCACCTCCGCAGCGATCAGCTACAACGTCGCCTACGCCGCGTTCGGCGGGTCCGCACCGTTCATCGGCACGATGCTGGTCTCGAGCACGGGTAGGGATTCTGCACCTGGCTTCTACATGGCCGCCGCCGCGCTGGTGGTGCTGCTGTTCCTGCTTCTGACCAAGATCCCCGAAACCCGCCACCGCGTCGGCTGATCGACTCCTCGAAAGGAATTCCACCATGCGCATCGCTGACTTGGACGCTTCCCGGTTCCTCGCCGACTTCCACCACGTGGCCACGTTCGGCGCCACCGCCAACGACGGCGTGGATCGCCAAGCTGCCACCCCCGAGGACAAGCTGAGCCGAGACTGGTTCGCTGCGTTCGCGGCCCACCGTGGATGGGAACTGCGGGTGGACGGTATCGGCAACATGTTCGCACTGATCGAGTTCGTACCAGGCGCCCCCTACGTACTGATCGGATCGCACCTGGATTCGCAGCCGCTCGGCGGGCGCTTCGACGGCGCCTACGGCGTGATCGCCGCGTTGCATGCCGCCGAGGAAGTGGCCACCCGAATCAGCGGTGGGAGTGCCCAACCGATGTTCAATCTCGGGGTCGTCAACTGGTTCAACGAGGAAGGCGGCCGGTTCCCGCCGTCGATCATGGGGTCGTCGGTCTTCGCCGGCTTGATGGACGAGCAGGAGATGCTGCAGGTGCGCGATCTGACGGGGGTCTCGGTGGCCGAGGCCCTGGATGCGATCGGCTACCGCGGCGACGACCAACGCCCTGCGGTCGCCGGATACGCGGAGATCCACATCGAGCAGGGGCGCATCCTGGAGCGCGAGGGCACCGATCTGGGTGCAGTCGACTATTCCTGGTACACCCAGAAACTCGACATCGAAGTGGTCGGAGAGCAGTCGCACACCGGTGCCACGGCGATGGCCGACCGTCACGATGCATTGGTCGCCGCCAGCAAGGTGGTGTTGCTGGTGCACGACGTGACGACGAAGTTCGTCGCCGAGGACGGCGCCGATGGGGACGCGATCGTGTCCTCGGTCGGTCGATTCACCGTGGAGCCGAACTCCCCGATCGTGGTGGCCCGTCGCGTGCACCTGGTTGCCGACCTACGTTCGGCCTCACCGGATGTCGTGGCAGCCGCACGGGACAGCCTGCTCGACGACATCGCTGCCGTTGCCGAAGCGCACGACATCACGATCAACGTCCGTGACTTCGACGTCCGCGACATTCAACGCTTCCCAAGAGCCGGCGTGGAACTGACCGAGAAACTGGCCGCCGACCTGGGACTGAGCGTGCGACCCATCCGCACCATGGCGGGGCACGATTCGGTCCCGATGAACCGGATCGTTCCGACGGTCATGATGTTCATTCCGTCGATCGACGGGGTGAGTCACTGCGAGCGGGAGTTCAGCACTGACGAAGACATGGCGAAGGGTCTGGCGGCACTGGCCAAGGTGGCCTGGGAGATGGTGCACGGCGCCCTCGCCGAGACGGCCGCCTGATGACGTCGACGACCGCAACCGGGCTGGCATATCTGAGCGCCGTCGAGGCACTGGCCGCATTCCGCAGACTCGAATGCTCGCCGTTGGACGTGCTCGAGGCGCAGATCTCGGAGATCGACGCCCGCAACGGTGACACGACCACGGGCATCAACGCGTTCACCGAGACCATGTTCGACACCGCGAGGTCGGCTGCGCGCCACGCCGAGAACGAATACGCACGCTGCGCGACCGACGGCGAGACACCGCCCGCCCTGCTCGGATTGACGGTCGCGACCAAGGAGAAGCACGGCATCGCCGGCCACCGCCTCGAATACGGGTTGGAGGCCAAGCGCGGACGGCTGGCCGACCGCGATCACCCGGTGGTGCAGCGGATCCGCGCTGCCGGCGGGATCATCCACGGCCGCACCACTAGCCCCGAATTCAGTTGCGCCACGGTTACTCACTCGCCGATGTGGGGAGTGACCCGCAACCCGTGGAACCCGCAGACGTCGCCCGGTGGTTCCTCGGGCGGCGCCGGTGCCGCGCTGGCGGCAGGCTTCACCACGCTGGCAACCGCGTCCGACATCGCCGGATCCACCCGGATCCCCGCCGGATTCACCGGCGTGGTCGGCTACAAGGCGCCATTCGGCCGGGTGCCCGGGCTGCCGCCACTGGCGGCGGACTGGTACCGCGGCGACGGTCCGATGGGACGCACCGTTGCCGACGTGGCCTTGCTGGCCGCGGTGATGTCGGGACGCCACCCTGTCGATCACGACTCGTGGGGACCCAATGGTCAGCCCATCGACTTCGACGGAGGTGTCGCAGGCCTGCGAATCGCGCTCTCCGTCCGACTCGGTGACTACCCCGTTGCGCCCGAGATCGTGGCGAACACCCGCGCGGTCGCGGAGGCATTGGCGGCAGCGGGCGCAGAGGTCGTCGAAGTCGACCTGCCGTGGACGACCGGGTTGATCCGCGAGACCAGCTTCGCGCACTTCGGTCACATCCTGGGTCCGGCCGTGGCGCGGGAGATCGCGGGCACCGAGGACCGTGTGTCCGCCTACTTGCGACGGATCATCGCCGACGCTGGTGCTGCCGCGCAGCGGTATTCACTCGTCGACTCGCTGGCGATGGACGCCCGGATGCGTGGCGACCTCGCGGCGGCCATGGACGGGGCTGACGTGCTGCTGTGTCCGACGTCGGCGGTGACGTCGCTGTCCGCCGACGGCGACTACCTCGATGGAATCGACACGCCTGAGCGACATCTCACCCACTACTGGGAATCCCACATGACGGTGCCGTTCAACGTCGCCAATGCCTGCCCGGTGCTGTCGGTGCCAAGCGGAATGTCCGACGAAGGGGTACCGACCGGCGTACAGGTGGTCGGTCACCCGAACGACGAAGCAATGGCGTTCCGCGTCGCGCAGGCCATCGAATCGGTTCCAGGGCTCCTGCCGGCATATCCGGGCCGGAGCTAGTCGGGCAGCAGCTCGCCGAGCACGGCCAGGAACTCCTCGGCCCGTTCGGGCGTGAACGCGGGTGCCAGCTTGGTGCCCGGCACGTCCAGCGTGACCAGCGTCGGCTTCAGCGGACGTCCGACGTCCAACGGCAGCCAGCGCCTCAGGTCCGAACTGCCCCACAGCCGGAAGCGGTTCAGCAGGCCCAGCGATTCGGACCGGTACCCGCGCACCGACGACAGCGGGATGACCTTCGACGTCCCCGACGGGAAGTGGTAGCGGCGCAACGTGATCGCGTGCCGGTCGAGCTGGATCAGCCCGTCGTCGTACTGCTGGGCGGTCATGTCCGACGGCTTCGCAACTCGTGGCCCTTCGACGTGAGGCACCGGCCGTTGGTGAGGTTCCACTGCCACCCGTGCAGGTTGCACGTCAACGTATTGCCCTCGACGACACCGAACTTCGACAGGTCCGCCTTCAGGTGCGGGCAGCGCCGCTGCATCTCCCAGCCGTCCATCGTGATCGAGGCCGTGTCGTCGTGCGCTTCGGCGAACCAGCCGTCGGCGTAGGCGATGCGCTCGTCGGTCAGGCACTTGAAGAACGTGTACAGGTACTCGTTGTAACCGCCGACCCGCCACGCCTTGAATCGCGTGGACAGGAAGATGGTGTTGACCCAGTCCGGTTCGTCGTCGCGCAGCACGGTGCGCACCAGTTCGGGTGCGATCTCGAAGCCGTAGCGGAACTTCTCGTCCGGAATCGACTCGCGCACTACCCGTTTCGGGAAGTCGAGCACTACGATCTCTTCACGGTCTCCGGAACGTAGCCGCAGCTCCACCGGGTATCCGATGCCGTCGCAGATCTGATCGGTCTGCAGCATGATCGGCTCGAACTTCGCCCGCAGCGGCTCCAGCAGCGGGTCGCCCTCGGCGGGCGCCCAGGCCGCCTTCTCCGCGGCGAGTACCGGGGCCATCCGTTGCGCGTACGCCTCGATGTAGTCGGCCTTGCCGGTGGTGAAGGTGGCTTCGGCCTCGTCGTCGGGCACCGGATGCACCAGCGAGTCGAGGCGGCTGCCGGTGAACGTCGCGGTGGTGCCCGGGATCATGAGCAGCCCGCCGTCGTGACCGTTGTTCCGCAGCTGCTCGAGGAACACGATCTGGTCCGGGAAGATGTTCGCCGGATCGCCGTGATCGTCGTTGAGGTCGCGCAGGGCCGAGTCCAGGAAGCACGGTGGCCCGGCGGACGGCACCACCCACGTCGCACCCACCTGGGCGATGTACTGGCGGCTACGGTCCATCTGGCGCTGCCGCTTCTGCGTGCCGAACGCTTCCTTGGCGCGGGCGGGCATGTCGTAGACCATCGGGTACCAGATGGCGCCCGAGTACTGCAGCATGTGGACGTCGACGTGACCGAACTCCTCGGCCACCATGTCCAGATCGACCGGACGCGCGTCGTTCATGTTGAACGCGACGGTCTCGCCGTCGGACACCACGAGGCCCGAGTCGCCGATCGGTCCATCGGCGGGTGCGCGCAGCGCGACGATCATCACGTCGAGGTCGCCCTTGGGCCCGGACACGCGGTGCTTCACGGAGTCGGTGGTCTCGAAGAAGCGGTGAAACCCCAGCTTCTCCAGTTCGCGGCGCAGGTCCGGCACCGGATAGTCGGGCAGCAGCACCACGGCGTCCTTATTGACGTGCGCCGCCAGGTTCGCCGGGTCGAAGTGGTCCTTGTGCAGGTGGCTGACGTAGAGGTAGTCCACGTCGCCGAGGCGGTCCCAGTCCAGCTCGCTGTTGTCGGGGAACGGGAACCACGATGCGAAGTACGCCGGGTTCACCCACGGGTCGCACAGGATGCTCCCAGCCTGGGTGTCGATTCGGAAGCCGGCGTGTCCGACACTCGTGACCTGCACTTATCGCCTTCCCCACGGTGTTGCGCTCGGGTCAAGTCTAGCCCGCCGACGCGGGCTCGCCGTCATCGGCGGAGTCCCACGGGCGACCCCGACCACGTCGGGCACGGTCACGGGTCCGGTGGGGAAGGTCACGCTCCGCAGGATCTCGGGTCGAGGCCACGCACTAGGCTGACTGACGTGGAACCCGTATACGGCACCGTCATCCAGGCCGCTCGCCTGGTGTGGAAGGTGCAGGGGCTGAAGTTCACGGTCACCGGAGTCGAGAACCTGCCGCCCACCGGTGGTGCGGTGATCGCGATCAACCACACCAGCTACTTCGACTTCACCTTCGCCGGATTGCCGGCGTACCTGCAGGGCCACGGCCGCAAGGTGCGCTTCATGGCCAAGCGCGAGGTGTTCGACAGCAAGGTGTCCGGTCCGATCATGCGGAGCCTGCGACACATCCCGGTGGATCGCGACAGTGGCGCCGAGTCGTTCGCGGAGGCATGTCAGCGGCTCAAGGCGGGCGACTACGTCGGCGTCTATCCCGAGGCCACGATCAGCCGCAGTTTCGAGATCAAGGACTTCAAGTCCGGGGCCGCGCGGATGGCGATCGCCGCCGACGTGCCGATCGTCCCGCACATCGTGTGGGGCGCACAGCGCATCTGGACCAAGGGGCACCCGCGCAAGATGTGGCGACCGAAGGTGCCCATCTTCGTGACCGTCGGCGAACCGATTCAGCCGACGCTTCCCGCCGCGGAGCTGACGGCGCTGCTGCACACCCGCATGCAGCATCTGCTCGAGCGCACGCAGGACGCGTACGGCCCGCACCCGGCGAACGAATTCTGGGTGCCGCACCGTCTGGGTGGGGCGGCGCCGACGCTCGCCGAGGCGAACCAGCTCGACGCCGACGAGGCCGCAGAGAAGGCGGCCCGCCGGGCGCAGCGGCCGGAGGAGCCGGGACAGGTCTGATGGAACCGGTCTTCCGCAGTCTGGAGATCGCGGCCCGAACCGTCGTGCGGGCCACCGGCACTCGGATCGACTATCAGGGGCTGGACAACATCCCCGCCACCGGTGGCGCCGTGATCGCGATCAACCACACCAGCTACGTCGACTTCCTGCCCGCGGCGCTCGCCGCGATGCACCGCGGTCGACGCATGCGGTTCATGATCAAGTCCGAGATGCAGAAGATCAAACCGGTCGACTACCTGATCAGGCATTCCGGAGCGATTCCCGTCGACCGCGCCGCGGGCGGCAGCGCCTACTCCGCGGCCGTCGACCAGCTCCGTGCCGGAGAGATCATCGGCATGTACCCCGAGGCCACCATCAGCCGGAGCTTCGAACTGAAGGAGTTCAAGACCGGCGCCGCGCGGATGGCCATCGATGCTCGGGTTCCGATCGTCCCGCTCATCGTGTGGGGGGCGCAGCGGATCTGGACCAAGGACCACCCGAAGCACCTGGGCCGCAACAGAATTCCAATCACTGTCGCAGTCGAGAGGCCGATGGTCGTGGCGGAGCCCGTCGATCGTGTGATGGTCGATCTGCGCGCCGAGATGACTGACATCCTGCACCGCGTGCAGGAGGAGTACCCGCATCCCGCGGGCGCTTACTGGGTGCCGCACAGGCTCGGCGGCACCGCACCCACGCCCCACGAGGCCAGAGTGCGCGAGGAGGCCGAACGGGCCGAGCGCGCACGCAGGCAGACGGAGAACGGCTGAATGCTGCCCGCCATGATCGCGACCGACGTCGACGGCACCCTGCTCGACGCGGACGAGAACGTCACCCCCCGAACCCGTGCCGCGGTGCACGCGGCCGTCGACTCCGGCATCGCGTTCATCCTCGCGACCGGGCGGCCGCCGCGCTGGATCTCGCCGGTGGTCGACGCGCTCGGGATTGCGCCGATGGCCGTGTGCGCCAACGGCGCAGTGGTGTACGACGCCGCAACCGACCGCATCGTGTCGGCCCGCACGCTGACCGCCGACCAACTCGGTGAGCTGGCGGAGATCGCCGCCCGGGTCATCCCGGGGGCCGGGCTCGCGGTCGAGCGGGTGGGGCGCAGCGCGCACGACGCCGCGACCCCGCAGTTCGTCAGCTCGCCCGGCTACGAGCATGCGTGGCTCAACCCGGACAACACCGAGGTGTCGCTCGTGGACCTGTTGAGCGCGCCTGCGGTGAAGTTGTTGATCCGCAAGGCGGGTGGTCGCAGCTCGGACATGCTGGCCGCGCTCGCCCCGCACGTCGGGCTGCTGGGCGATCTCACGTATTCGACCAACAACGGTCTGATCGAGGTGGTGCCGATCGGCATCAGCAAGGCGACGGGTATTGCCGAGGTGGCCGAGCCACTCGGCATCACCGCCCAGGACGTCGTGACCTTCGGGGACATGCCCAACGACGTGCCGATGCTGCGGTGGGCCGGGCTCGGTGTGGCAATGGGCAATGCGCACCCGGAGGCTATCGAGGCCGCCGACGAGGTGACGGCGCCGAACACCGACGACGGCCTGGCGCGCGTGCTCGAGCGGTGGTGGCTTTAGCGGGAGAGCCCGATCGGCGTGAACCGCTCGAGCTGCACGGGCGTGCCTGGGTGCTCCGGTTTGGGCAGTTCGATCGGCACGCCGTCGATCACGCGCGTGACGGTGCCCTTCTCCCGGTCGAAGTTCAGCGTGCCGTGCTGGAAGTTCTGCACGATCCACAGGGGTTCCTGGATCTCGCCGCTGGTCGGCAATCCTAGCGCCCCGCGCTCGAATCCGAGTCCGGCCCAGGCCTCGTAGATCGCTCCGGTCACCGGCTCCGCACCGCTGTCGGGCGACCAGTACATGGCGCCGTTGGCGAAGTTGACGTACCGCGAGCTGCCCGCGCCGGACGCCTCGGGTGACTGCGGTGATCCGAGCGCGCTGGCGTCGCCGCCGATCGAGGACCACTTGGCGAAGATCGCGCCGCCGCGCAGCGTGTCGGCGAGCGTTCGGGGTCCCGGGGGAGCGCTGAACCGCGCGGCGGTGTCGCGCAATAGGTCCATCTCGGCGTAGGCGGCGTTGCCTGGGCACTCGGTGTTGCCGACGTCGCGATGGCTGAAGATCGTGGGCAGCGTCGGTGCGGCGCCTCGGGGGAAGTTCGTGAAGTTGCCGCCCTCGGACGCCAGTACGACTGTGCCCTTGGGGTCGACGTGATCGAGACCGAGCCGCCAGCCGAGCAGCCGGCCCGTCGTGCGTAGCTGGATGGGGGTCGGCGGGACGGTCCCGAAGTCGCCCATCATCGCGACGCCCCAGGTGTTTTCGTTGAACCCGCCCGTGTGTGCGCCCTGCACCGGCCGGTCGATTCCTCCGGCGCGGCCCTCGAACACCTGGCCGTACTTGTCGACCAGTGCGTTGTAGGCCATGTCGCACCAGCCGAGCGTGCGTGTGTGGTACTCGTAGATCGACCTGACGATGCCCGCCGAATCCTCCGGGCGGTAGTCGTTGCTACCGGCCGTGTGGTGCACGACCCCGGCGCGAACCCCGTTGTCGTACCGCGTGCTTCCGCACTTGAGGCTTTCGTCGGCGCCCCACAGTCCGCGGTCGATGATGGCGGGGGCCTGGCCGGGCGCGGCTGCGGCGGCGGGCAATTGCACGTCGACGGGGGCTTCCGGCGGGCTGATCAGGATGGCGTTGAAGTTGGGTACCGTCGGCGCCTCGACGTTGGCGGGGACGTAGCCCAGCCCGGCCTTGCCTCGGCCCTCGGTGCGGGTGCCGGTTGGGCTGGCCCCGACCGGACGGGTGACGGCGATCTGTACGTGCGTGGTCTCTCCGACGAATACGGGTTCGGTGCCGTGCGTGTTCGACGATCCGTCACCCTCGCCCTCGAGGGGGTCGGCCTCGTACCAGGGGCCCCAGGAGCCGTCGGCCTTCTGCGCCCGGACCCGGGCGGAGGTTCCGGCGAGGTCGGTCGCGGTCAGCGCGACCATGGAGAAGGGGGTTTCCTGGTGGACGTCGCGGACGGTCTCGCCGCCGCCGACGCCGACGAGGGGCTTCTCCACTAGCAGGAGTGGATCGACGGCCTGGGTCCGCGGCTGATCGGGTGATCCGTCGAGTGAGCCGTCGACGGCCCACGGCAACACGATGATCGTGGCTAGCACCGCTGAAAACAGCAGCGACGGCACAGACCCGAGACTCGGCACGGCCCGATGTTACGTATGAGTCGGGTGTTACCAGTGTTTCGACACACTAAACACGTCGGGCAAATCGCGGGCCGTCGCCACGCAACGGCACCGCAGAGCATCGAGTGCTTCTGCGGTGCCGTTTCGTGCAGGGACTAGGGGGTGGGTGCGGCCGCCGCGGCGGCGGGCGCTGCGGCCATTGCCGCCGGGCCTGCCTTCTGGACGGCTGACATGATCGCGGGCATCACCATGCCCTTGAGCAGGTCGATGGCCTGGCCGGCGCCGAGCGTCTCCGCGGCACTCGACAGGTCGCCGAGCAACCCTCCGCTGGCCGGGGCCGCTGCGGGCAGGCCGAGCGACGGGTCGCCGAGGATCGGGTAGGTGCCGCCCAGGGGATCGAGCCCGATCGGATCGGCGATCGGGATCTCACCCGGCAGGCCCAGTCCCGTGCTGCTCGACGCCGGGGTCAGCCCCGGCGTGCTCAGTCCGGGCGTGGTGAGGCCTGGAGTCGTCAGACCGGGAGTGCTGAGCCCTGGCGTGGTCAGCCCCGGCGTGGTCAGGCCCGGCGTCGTGAGCCCCGGTGTGGTCAGCGAGGGGCTGGTCAGGCCGGCGTCGGTCAGCGACGGCGTGGTCGCCGTCGCCCCCGGCACGGTCAGGCCCGGCGCCGTCAGGCCCGGAGTGGTGGCGGTCGCAGGCGTCAGTCCGGGAGCGGTCAATCCAGGGGTGGTCAGGCCGCTCGGCGGTGTCAGCCCCGGTGCGGTGAGCCCCGGTGTCGTGAGTCCCGGAGCGGTCAGGCCCGGAGAGGTCAGACCCGGTGTTCCGAGTCCGGGTGCCGTCAGCGCCGACGGTGCGGCGCCCGATCCGGTCAGCAGGCCCGTGGGCAGCGGCGGCAGGTTGACGCCGAACTGCGAGAGGCCCTGCGACAGCGCGGACATCAGCTCGTTGGGTAGGTCGGTGACCAGCGCGGCCTGGACGAACTCACGCTGTTGGGGCTGGGCGTCCTGGGTGGCCACATCGGACATGGCGGCCACTGCAACAGGACCCGTGACGGCCAGGGCGGCGACTGCGCTCATGGCCGTCGATAGCTTGCGTCGACGTCGGTTTGGCACTGAAGTCTCCATTCGATGTAATGCCGCTACATCAAGTACGTGTGTTAGGTCTTCGGTCTGCCGGCGGCGGCTGAACTCGGGTTCGAATACGCCAATACCGACGAGGTCGATGGTACGTACGTGACAGGTGAGACTGGAGTGACGATGCGCAATCGTGAGCTAATCGCGACCTGCCGTGAGGTCTCCCAGCGTGCCGAGCAGCACCGTCGCACGGCTCACCCGGCACGCAGCCGAATGCGGGTCGCGACGGCCTCGTCGGATACCCTTGCTGCCGATGACCTTGCCTAATACCCCGGTCGCTTCGCTCCAGCCCTCCGGAGCGCCTGATACCCCGGTCGCGTCTGGCCCGTTCGACCTCTTCATCGTCGGCTCCGGATTCTTCGGCCTGACGATCGCCGAGCGCGTGGCGACGCAACTGAACAAGCGCGTCCTCGTCGTCGAGAAGCGGCCCCACATCGGCGGCAACGCCTACTCCGAACCCGAACCCACCACGGGTATAGAGGTGCACCGCTACGGCGCCCACCTCTTTCACACGTCCAACCAGCGGGTGTGGGACTACGTGCGGCAGTTCACCGACTTCACCGGCTACCAGCACCGCGTCTTCGCGATGCACGCCGGGCAGGCCTACCAGTTCCCGATGGGCCTCGGTCTGGTGTCGCAGTTCTTCGGCAGGTACTTCACGCCCGAGGAGGCCAGGGCGCTGATCGCCGAGCAGGCCGCCGAGATCAAGACCGAGGACGCACAGAACCTCGAGGAGAAGGCGATCTCCCTGATCGGCCGTCCCCTCTACGAGGCCTTCGTCAAGGACTACACGGCCAAGCAGTGGCAGACCGATCCCAAGGAACTGCCGGCCGCCAACATCGCCCGGCTGCCGGTCCGCTACACATTCGACAACCGCTACTTCAACGACACCTACGAGGGTCTGCCGGTCCACGGTTACACCGCGTGGCTGGAGAACATGGCCGCCGACGACCGCATCGAGGTCCGGCTGGACACCGACTGGTTCGACGTGCGCGACGACTTGCGGGCACAGAGCCCCGACGCGCCGGTCGTCTACACCGGACCGCTCGACCGCTACTTCGACTACGCCGACGGCAGGCTCGGCTGGCGCACGCTCGACTTCGAACTCGAGGTGCTCGACACCGGCGACTTCCAGGGCACGCCCGTCATGAACTACAACGACGCCGAGGTGCCTTACACCCGCATCCACGAGTTCCGGCACTTCCACCCGGAACGGGCCTACCCGACGGACAAGACCGTCATCATGCGTGAGTTCTCGCGCTTCGCCGAGAACGACGACGAGCCCTACTATCCGATCAACACCGAGGCCGACCGGCAGACCCTCGCGGACTACCGGGCCCGCGCCAAGGCCGAGACCGCCTCGGCCAAGGTGCTGTTCGGTGGACGGCTCGGCACTTATCAGTACCTGGACATGCACATGGCGATCGCCAGTGCCCTGAATACGTACGACAACACCCTGGCGCCGCACCTGCGAGACGGTGCGCCCCTGACGCGAGACGAAAGCGACCGAGCATGAGTGACATTCCGTCCGGAGCGCTCGACGCCGGCCAGACCAGAGCGGTCAGCCTGCTGTCGCGCGTGATCCTGCCGCGCCCGGGCGAGCCGCTCGACGTGCGCAAGCTCTACATCGAGGAGTCCACCACCAACTCCCGACGCGCGCACGCACCGAGCAGGACCACCCTGGAGATCGGCGCCGAGAGCGAGGTGTCGTTCGCCACCTACTTCAACGCGTTCCCCGCGAGCTACTGGCGGCGCTGGTCGGTACTCGACTCGGTGGTGCTGCGCGTGGAGATCACCGGCAGCGCACGGGTCGACGTCTATCGGTCCAAGGCCACGGGTGCTCGGATCACCGTCAGCGGCGACGAGGTGTCGAGCAAGGACGCGTCGACCACCGCGGTGGCGGAGTTCGAGATCGGCCTCGACCCGTTCGAGGACGGTGGCTGGATCTGGTTCGACATCACGACCGACTCCAAGGTGACGGTGCACAGCGCGGGCTGGTACGCCCCGACGCCGGCGCCGGGCCGGGCCAACATCGCGGTCGGCATCCCCACCTTCAACCGCCCTTCCGACTGCGTCAACGCGCTCGCCGCACTCACGTCCGACCCGCTGGTCGACGAGGTCGTCGGTGCGGTCATCGTCTCCGATCAGGGCAACAAGAAGGCACGCGACCACGCCGACTTCGCCGCTGCCGCAGCACCTCTGGGCAACCGGCTGTCGATCCACGACCAGCCCAACCTCGGCGGTTCCGGCGGCTACAGCCGGGTCATGTACGAGGCGCTGAAGAACACCGACTGCGAACAGATCCTGTTCATGGACGACGACATCCGCATCGAGCCGGACTCGATCCTGCGGGCGTTGGCGCTCAACAGGTTCGCCAAGACGCCGACGCTGATCGGCGGTCAGATGCTGAACCTGCAGGAGCCTTCGCACCTGCACGTGATGGGCGAGGTCGTCGACCGCTCCGACTTCATGTGGACCAACGCCCCGTACACCGAGTACGACCACGACTTCGCCAAGTACCCACTGGCGGACGACAATCCGCGGAGCACGATCCTGCACCGCCGCATCGATGCCGAGTTCAACGGCTGGTGGATGTGCATGATTCCACGCGCCGTTGCCGAGGAACTCGGGCAGCCGCTTCCGCTGTTCATCAAGTGGGACGACTGCGAGTACGGTCTGCGCGCCGCCGAGCACGGCTACGGCACGGTGACCATGCCGGGCACGGCCATCTGGCACATGGCCTGGAGCGACAAGGACGACGCGATCGACTGGCAGGCGTACTTCCACCTGCGCAACCGACTGGTCGTCTCGGCGATGCACTGGGACGGCGACACCAAGGGCCTGCTCCGCAGTTCGCTGAAGGCGACCGTCAAGCACCTCCTGTGCCTCGAGTACTCGACCGTGGCCATCCAGAACAAGGCCATCGCCGACTTCCTCGCCGGGCCCGAGCACATCTTCTCGATCCTGGAGAGCGCGCTGCCGGAGGTGCGCGCGATGCGCGCCGAGTTCCCCGATGCCGTCGTGCTGCCGGGTGCCACCTCGCTGCCCACCCCGTCGGGCCGGCGCAAGGTGCACAAGCCGCCGGTGTCGTTGCCCGCCATTGGCATTCGCCTCGCGCGCGGCGTGCTTCACCAGCTGCGCAGGGAGGATCCGGCCCACCATCAGCGGCCGCAGCTCAACGTGGCCACCCAGGACGCGCGCTGGTTCCTGCTGTGCCGGGTCGACGGCGTCACGGTCACCACGGCCGACGGGCGCGGCGTCGTGTACCGCCAGCGCGACCGGGCGCAGATGTTCGACCTGCTGCGCACGTCGCTGCGCCAGCACCTGACGCTGGCCCGCAAGTTCAAGCGCATGCGCCGCGTGTACCGCGAGGCCATGCCGGTGCTCACCAGCAAGCAAAAGTGGGAGACCGTCCTGCTGCCGACCGCCGAAGTTTCCTCCCGATGAGCGCTTGCGCGAAGAGCAGACCTGCCCGATGAATCTCGACACCTACCAGGCGCCGCGCGGCGAGGACGCGGTGCTGGTCGCCGTGCAGCACGGCATCGCCGGGCGAGCGGGCGTTCTGCCCGGCGCGCGGGCGCTGTCGCACTTCGGTGAGCACAGCGCAGGCTGGGTCGGGGTCGCGCTGCTCGGCGCCCTGGTCGTGCCGCGCCGCCGCCGGGAGTGGTTGACCGCAGGAGCAGGAGCGTTCGCCGCGCACGCGGCCGCCGTCGTCATCAAGCGGATCGTTCGGCGCAAGCGTCCGCACCATCCGGACATCGCGGTCAACGTCGGCACGCCCAGCAAGCTGAGCTTCCCGTCCGCGCACGCCACCTCCACCGCCGCGGCCGCACTGCTGCTGGCCCGCGCCACGGGGTCGCGGATCCCGCTGCTGGTGGTGCCGCCGATGGCCTTGTCGCGCCTGGTGCTCGGCGTGCACTATCCGACCGACGTGCTGACCGGGGTCGTGGTCGGTGCCGCGGTCGCCAAGACCGTCGGCGTCGTCGCGGACCGCGTCGAGGAAGCCATGGCGTCGAAGGAGACGACTGCGTGAGCGAGGAAGCCCAAGAAGTCGCAGGCCCGCCCAAGAGCCTCGCCAGCGGACTGGTCAAGGCGGTACGCCCGCGGCAGTGGGTGAAGAACCTGCTGGTGCTGGCTGCGCCGTTGGCCGCGCTCGGCGTCGAGGCCGATCTCGACTACCCCGAGGTGCTGCGCAACGTCGGCATCGCGTTCGTCGCGTTCTGCCTCGCGGCGTCGTCGATCTACCTGATCAACGATGCCCGCGACGTCGAGGCCGACCGCCAGCACCCCACCAAGCGCTTCCGGCCCATCGCCGCGGGCGTCGTGCCGGTGACCATGGCCTACTCGCTGGCCGTGGTGCTGGCGCTGGCCTCCTTGGGCGTGTCGTTCCTGTCCACGCCGAACCTGGCGATCGTGATGGCGATCTACATCGCGATCCAGCTGGCGTACTGCTTCGGTCTCAAGCACCAGGCCGTCCTCGACATCTGCATCGTGTCGTCGGGGTTCTTGATCCGCGCCATCGCCGGTGGCGTCGCGGCGGGCATCCCGCTGTCGCAGTGGTTCCTGTTGATGATGGCGTTCGGCTCGCTGTTCATGGCGGCGGGCAAGCGGTACGCCGAGTTGCAGCTGGCCGAGCGCACCGGCGCCAGGATCCGAAAGTCGTTGGAGCGCTACACCAGCACGTACCTGCGCTTCGTGTGGACGCTGTCGGCCACCGCGGTGGTCGTCTGCTACGGGCTGTGGGCCTTCTACCGCGACGGACCCGCTGGCGGGTCATGGTTCGCGGTCTCGATGATCCCGTTCACCATCGCGATCCTGCGCTACGCGGTCGACGTCGACGGCGGCCTGGCAGGCGAGCCGGAGGAGATCGCGTTCGGCGACCGCGTCTTGCAGTTGCTCGCCGTGGCTTGGATCGGAACCATCGGTGCGGCAGTCATCTTCAGTTGACGGGCGCCTAGCCGGCGTCGCGGACAGACTGACGCGGGGAGCGGCCTTTCCCTACGGCCCCGGTGTGCGGTTCAGCCTGTGGCTCGGCGTGATCGTCGTGGCCGCGTTGTTCGCCTGGGGCGGGTGGCAGCGCCGGTGGATCGCCGACGACGGCCTGATCGTCCTGCGCACCGTGCGGAACCTGTTGGCGGGCAACGGCCCGGTGTTCAACGCAGGCGAGCGGGTCGAGGCCAACACCTCGACGGTGTGGAGCTACCTGGTCACGCTGTTCGCGTGGGTCGGCGGCTCGGTGCAGCTGGAGTACGTCGCGCTCGCGCTCGCGCTGACGCTGAGCGTGCTCGGCGTCGTGTTCGCGATGCTCGGCACCGGGCGGCTCTACGCGCCGGGGCTGCGCGGTCGGCGCGCACTGCTCCTGCCGGCCGGGGTGCTGGTGTACATCGCCATCCCGCCCGCGCGCGACTTCGCCACGTCCGGCCTCGAGAACGGTTTGGTGCTGGCCTATCTCGGGCTGCTGTGGTGGATGATGGTGTGCTGGTCGCAGGGCTGGCGGTCACAGCCCGAGCGGGGTCGGCCCCACGTCAGCACCATCGGGAGGCCGTTCGAGCTGGCACTGGCGTTCGTCGCCGGGCTCAGCGTGCTGGTGCGTCCGGAGCTGGCGCTGATCGGCGGCGTGGCGCTGGTGATGATGCTGGTGGCCGCACCCAACTGGCGACGCCGCATGCTGATCGTCGGCGCCGGCGGCCTGGTTCCGGTCGGCTACCAGGTGTTCCGGATGGGCTACTACGGGCTGCTGGTCCCGAACACCGCGATCGCGAAGGACGCGACGGGCGCCAAGTGGGGTCAGGGCCTGACCTACCTCGGCAACTTCAATCAGCCCTATCTGCTGTTCATTCCGCTCATGTTGCTCGCTGCGGTCGGGCTGGTGATGTTCGCGACGAGGACGATGCCGTGGTGGACCACCCACCAGCCGCCCCAGGGCGTGAGCCGGCTCGCCCGCACGGTGCAGAGCCCGCCCGCGGTCGTCGTCTTCATGCTCGTCAGCGGCGTGCTGCAGGCCGTCTACTGGGTGCGCCAGGGCGGTGACTTCATGCACGGCAGGGTGCTCCTCACCCCGCTGTTCTGCCTCCTCATCCCGATCGCGGTGGTCCCGGTGGTGCTGCCCGACGGCACCCGGTTCACCCGGGTGGGTGGCTACCTGCTCGCCGGGTCCACCACCGCGATGTGGCTGGCCGTCGTCGGATGGTCGCTGTGGGCGGCCAACTCGTCGGGCATGGGCTCAGACGCCACCCGCGTCACGGCAACCGGGATCGTCGACGAACGTCGTTTCTACGCCCAGGCCACCGGCCACGCGCACCCGCTGACCGCGTCCGACTATCTCGACTACCCGCGCATGAGGGCCGTGCTGAAGGCGATCGAGAACACTCCCGACGGGGCGCTGTGGCTGCCGTCGGGCAACTACGACCAGTGGGACGTGGTGCCTGCCATTCCGCCGCCGCCCCCGCCGCCGGGGGAGCCGCCGCTGCGGGACTACCGCGGCCCGCAGTGGGTGTACTTCACCAACCTGGGCATGGTCGGGATGAACGTCGGCCTCGACGTCCGCGTCATCGACCAGATCGGGCTGGCCAACCCACTGGCCGCGCACACCGCGCGCATCGAGGACGGCCGGATCGGGCACGACAAGAACCTCTACCCCGACTGGGTGGTGGCCGAGGGGCCGTTCCTCAAGGAGCGCCCCTTCATCCCGTCCTACCTCGACGAGGACTGGATCATCCAAGCCGAGGCGGCGCTGAAGTGCCCGGAGACCGAGGCGATGCTGACGTCGGTGCGCGCCCCGATGGGGCCTCGCCGATTCCTGTCGAACATCGCGAACTCCTTCGAGTTCAACTCCTACCGGATCGACCGCGTGCCGCTGTACGAGCTGGCACGCTGCGGGCTGCCGGTGCCGCCGCTGAAGGCGCCGCCGTACACCGGCCTACCGGCAACGGGACCGTGATCCGGCGCCAGCCCCTGCCGTGATGTGATTCACTACAACCCGGGTCAGCGGGGTGTGGCAAAGCACAGCAGACGAACGAAGACGAGGTTGGCATGAGGGTCGTTTCTGTCCTGTTCCGCGCGATGTGCGCCATGACTCTGACGGCGGGCCTCTGGATGGCCGGCCCGCAGGTCGCCAGGGCCGAGGGCGTCGAGATGCTGATGGTGCCCTCGGGCGCGATGGGCCGCGACATTCCCGTGGCGTTCCAGGGCGGCGGTCCGCACGCGGTGGTCCTGCTCGACGCGTTCAACGCCGCGCCCGACGTCAGCAACTGGGTCACCGCGGGCAACGCGATGAACACCCTGGCGGGCAAGGGCATCTCCGTGGTCGCGCCGGCAGGCGGCGCCTGGAGCATGTACACCAACTGGGAGCAGGACGGCAGCAGGCAGTGGGAGACCTTCCTGGCCGACGAGCTGCCGAACTGGCTGGCAGCCAACAAGGGTCTCGCACCCAACGGCCACGGTGTGGTGGGTGCCGCCCAGGGCGGTTACGGCGCGGTGGCGCTGGCGACGTTCCACCCCGACCGGTACCGGTACGCGGGTTCCCTGTCGGGCTTCCTCTCGCCGGAGCGCACCGGCTACGACGGCGCGATCACCGACGGGCTGGCCCGCTTCGGCGGCGTCGACATCCGCAACATGTGGGGCCTGCCGCAGCTCGGCCGGTGGAAGTGGCACTCGCCGAACGTGCACTCACAACTGTTGGCCAACAACAACACTCGGCTGTGGATCTTCAGCCCGGCGACGCAGGAGTGCAGTGACCCGGCCGCGATGATCGGCCACTGCAGCCTGGCCCAGGGCAGCAACCGGTTCTTCTACCAGAGCTACCGCACCAACGGTGGTCACAACGCCCACTTCGACTTCCCGCCCGACGGTCAGCACGACTGGGGCACCTGGGCACCGCAGCTCGCCGCGATGTCGGGCGAACTGGTCGCCACCATCCGGTAGTACCGGCGCCGGCAAACGGCTCGGCGGGGGCCGGTCGGGTAGCCGGTACCTTGGAATCCGTGCCTCCCTCGGTAGGCCCGATCACGGGTCCGGCTAAGCGACGATGCCGTTCTCGGCGTCGTCCACGGTCGCGTGCTGCGCTCCCGATGTCGCTGATGGTCGCCTTCGCCGCCGTCTCGACGGGCGCGTGTGGGATGACCAGCGGCGACGTCATCGCGACGATCGGGTTGCCGTCCACGGAGACTGCGGGCCCCGACGTGGAGGTGCAGGGGCTGCCACCCCGGCCGCCACGCGCCGACGGTTCCGCGACGGCGCTGCACGTCACGCCGGAGCAGCGCGGTTATCTGGACGCGCTCGACGATGCGGGCGTGCACACCTCCAACGAGCTGGTGGCGCTCAGCATCGGTTCCTACGTCTGCCAGGCCCATGCCGCCGAGCAAAGCGATCAGGCGGTGTGGGACTTCGTCCTGCCGATGGTGCGCGACGACGTGCACGATTCGCTGCCGGGTGACGAGGCCCCGCCTGCCGGGCAAGTCGACACCGTGACCGCCGACTACATTCGCATCGCCACCGAACGCCTCTGCTAGCAGGAGAATCCACCAGCCCATGGCCGCCCCCCGTCGTAACCGCCACCGCATCCTCGCCCTGGCGGCAGCAGGCGCCGTCGCCGTGCTCGTCGCGGTCGTCATCGCCGCCGTCGTCGTGTGGCTGCGCGCGCCAGACACCCCGCCCACCGCTGTGCCGCCGACGGGGGTCCCACCCACCGGCGCACCGTCCAGCCCGTCCAAGCCGCGTCCGGAGTTCCAGGACGCCAGCTGCCCCGACGTGCAGATGATCTCGGTACCCGGGACGTGGGAGTCGTCGCCGCAGATGGATCCGCTGAATCCGGTGCAGTTCCCGATCGCGCTGCTGCTGAACGTGAGCAACCCGGTCCGAAGTGCGTTCGACGACGGCAGGCTCGCGGTGTGGACGACGCCGTACACCGCGCAGTTCCACAACCCGTTCTCGCGTGACGGACAGATGAGCTACGACGACAGCCGCGCCGAGGGCATGCGCGCCACCGTCGACGAGATCAAGCGGGTCAACGAGGCCTGCCCGCTGACCAGCTTCGTGCTGGTCGGGTTCTCCCAGGGCGCGATCATCGCCGGTGACATCGCCAGTGACATCGGCAATGGTCGCGGACCGATCGACCAGGACCTGGTGCTTGGCGTGACGCTGATCGCCGACGGCAGGCGCCAGGAGGGGGTCGGCAAGGAAGTGGGCCCCAACCCGCCGGGGCACGGAGCGGAGATCACGCTGCACGAGGTGCCGATCCTGGACGGCCTCGGGCTGGAGATGACCGGGCCGCGGCCGGGTGGCTTCGGTGCGCTGAATGACCGTACGAACGAGATCTGCGCCAAGGGGGACCTAATCTGCGCCGCCCCGTCCGAGGCGTTCTCGGTCTTCAACCTGCCCAAGACGCTGGAGACGCTGATCGGCGCCGCGGGCCGCCCGGTGCACGCGCTCTACAACACGCCTGACTTCTGGCAGCTCGACGGCCAGACGTCCACGCAGTGGACGCAGAACTGGGCTCGGAACCTGATCGAGAACGCTCCGCGGCCCAAGCACGGTTGAGTCACGATCGGGCACCATCGGTCGGGGGATTTGGCCAGCGTCCCGCAGGTCACCTAACATTAAGAGAAACGTAAGAACCAAGCGGTTCGCCGAACTGCGCCCGTGTCGATCCGTCGATCGGGGAACCGGCCGGCAATGCCCGGTAGGATTTCCAAGGTTTGGCATCTGCGGGCCTGGCTGTGTTTCGACGATTCGGTCGATGGCCGCCCCGGACGAGCCGCCGCGAGACATGGCACTTCGCGACCATGCGGTCTGACAGGAGAGTTTGATGGGATTCCACAATCCGTTCCTCAAGGACGGGCTGATCAAGTTCCCGGACAACGGCAGCTTGGTCAAGCACGTCGAGAAGTGGGCGAAGGTGCGTGGCGACAAGCTCGCCTACCGCTTCCTCGACTTCTCGACCGAGCGTGACGGCGTCGCCCGCGAACTCAACTGGGCCGACTTCGGCACGCGCAACCGCGCCGTGGGTGCGCGCCTGCAGCAGGTGACCCAGCCCGGTGACCGGGTGGCGATCCTGTGCCCGCAGAACCTGAACTACATCGTCGCCTTCTTCGGCGCGCTGTACTCGGGCCGCATCGCGGTGCCGCTGTTCGATCCGTCCGAACCGGGCCACGTCGGCCGTCTGCACGCCGTGCTCGACGACTGCCAACCGTCAGCGATCCTCACGACCACCGAGGCAGCCGAGGGCGTCCGCAAGTTCTTCCGCAGCCGCCCCGCCAAGGAGCGTCCCCGCGTCATCGCCGTCGACGCCATCCCGGACGAGGTCGGCGCCACATGGGTGCAGACCGACGTCGAGTTCGACACTGTTGCCTACCTGCAGTACACCTCGGGTTCGACGCGCATCCCGACCGGTGTGCAGATCACGCACCTGAACCTCGCCACCAACGTCGTGCAGATCATCGAGGCACTCGACGGCGAAGAGGGCGACCGCGGCTGCTGCTGGCTGCCGTTCTTCCACGACATGGGTCTGATCACCACGCTGCTGGCGCCGATGATCGGGCACTACTTCACGTTCATGACCCCTGCCGCGTTCGTCCGCAGGCCCAGCCGCTGGCTGCGTGAGATGTCGGCCCGCCCCGACGACACCGGCGGCGTCATCTCGGTGGCGCCCAACTTCGCCTTCGACCACGCCGCCGCGCGTGGACTGCCCAAGGACGACGAGCCGCCGCTGGACCTGTCCAAGGTCAAGTGCATCCTCAACGGCAGCGAGCCGATCTCGGCCGCCACCGTGCGCAGGTTCAATGACGCGTTCGCCCCGTACGGCTTCAAGCCCCAGGCCATCAAGCCGTCCTACGGTCTCGCCGAGGCGACGCTGTTCGTGTCGACGACGCCGATGGGCGACCACCCGAAGATCGTGTCGGTGGATCGCGAGGCGCTCAACACCGGCACGTTCGTCGAGGTCCCCGACGACTCGCCCACGGCCGTCGCACAGGCCGGTGCGGGCAAGGTCGGCATCGCCGAGTGGGCCGTCATCGTCGACGCGGAGACCGCGACGGAACTGCCCGACGGCCAGATCGGCGAGGTCTGGATCAGCGGCCAGAACATGGGCCAGGGCTACTGGGGCAAGCCCCAGGAGACGGTCGAGACGTTCCACAACATCCTGAAGTCGCGTACCACCCCCTCGCACGCACAGGGTGCGGCGGACGACGCGACGTGGGTGCGCACCGGTGACTACGGCGCCTTCCACGACGGCGAGCTGTTCATCACCGGCCGCGTCAAGGACCTGGTCATCATCGACGGCCGCAACCACTACCCGCAGGACCTCGAGTACTCGGCGCAGGAGGCCACGAAGGCCCTGCGAACGGGTTACGTCGCGGCGTTCTCGGTGCCGGCCAACCAATTGCCAGACCACGTCTTCGACAACGCGCACGCGGGTCTCAAGCGCGACCCGGACGACTCCAGCGAGCAGCTGGTGATCGTGGGGGAGCGGGCACCGGGTGCCCACAAGCTCGATCCCGGGCCCGTCATCGACGACATCCGCGCGGCGATCGCCGTGCGGCACGGTGTGACGGTCCGCGACGTGCTCCTCACCCCGGCCGGTGCCATCCCCCGGACCTCCAGCGGCAAGATCGGCAGGCGCGCCTGCCGGGCTGCCTACCTCGACGGCAGCCTGCGCGCCGGGAAGGTCGCCAACGACTTCCCAGACGCGACCGACTAACGCGAGAACCACCGACGGTCATCGAGCCGTCCGACGGCGAAAGTGAACAGTGAACATGTCTGAATCCCAGGACGCCTCGATTCCTTCGCCGGAGGCGGCAGTCGAACCCTCACCGGTGCTCTCCGAGGCCGTCGCGGCCGAGAAGGACCAGCCGAACCGCGTCGACGTCTCGGTGCCCGAGGTGCGGGAGTGGCTGCGCAACTGGGTGGCCAACGCGACGGGTCAGGCGCCCGACAGCATCAACGAGAACGCGCCGCTGATCGAGCTGGGCCTGGCCTCGCGCGATGCGGTCGCGATGGCCAGCGACATCGAGGACTACTGCGGCGTGACGCTGACGGCCACGATGGCCTTCCGGCATCCCACGATCGAGGCCCTCGCCACGCTGATCGTCGAGGGCGAACCCGAGCCCGCGGAGGCCAGCGACGAGGACTGGTCCCGTCAGGTCGACGAGGGCCGCACGAACATCGCGATCGTCGGCGTCGGCACCCGGTTCCCGGGCGACATGAACACCCCCGACGAGATGTGGGCGGCGCTGCTCGAGGGCCGCGACGCGATCACCGATCTGCCGGAGGGGCGCTGGTCGGAGTTCACGTCCGAACCGCGGATCGCCGAGCGCGTGGCCAAGGCCCGCACCCGGGGCGGCTACCTCACGGACATCAAGGGCTTCGACGCCGAGTTCTTCGCCCTGTCGAAGATGGAAGCCGACAACATCGACCCGCAGCAGCGGATGGCGCTCGAGCTGACCTGGGAGGCCTTGGAGCACGCCAGGATTCCCGCGTCCAGCCTGCGCGGCGCCAACGTCGGCGTGTTCGTCGGCAGCTCGGTCAACGACTACATGTTCATGTCGGTCGCCGATCCCGCGGTGGCGCACCCGTATGCCATCACCGGTAACTCGAGCGCCGTCATCGCCAACCGGGTGTCGTACTTCTACGACTTCCGCGGACCGTCGATGGCCATCGACACCGCATGCTCGTCGTCGCTCGTCGCCGTCCAGGAGGGCATCAAGGCCCTGCGCGCAGGCGACGCCGACGTCGTGGTGGCAGGTGGCGTCAACGCGCTGATCACCCCGCTGGTGACGCTGGGCTTCGACGAGGTCGGCGGTGTGCTGGCACCCGACGGTCGGATCAAGTCCTTCTCCGCCGACGCCGACGGTTACGCGCGCTCCGAGGGCGGCGGCATGGTCGTACTCAAGCGGCTCGAGGACGCCCGCCGCGACGGCGACGACATCCTGGCGGTCATCGCCGGCGGCGCGGTCAACCACGACGGCCGATCCAACGGCATGCTGGCACCCAACCCCGACGCGCAGGAAGCGGTGCTGCGCAAGGCTTATCACGACGCCGGCATCGACCCCAAGACCGTCGACTACGTCGAGGCGCACGGCACGGGCACCATCCTCGGCGACCCGATCGAGGCCGACGCCCTCGGACGCGTCATCGGCCGCGGCCGCGCGGCCGACCGTCCGGCGCTGCTAGGTGCGGTAAAGACCAACGTGGGTCACCTGGAGTCGGCCGCGGGCGCCGCGAGCCTCGCGAAGGTCGCGCTGTCGCTCAAGAACGACAAGCTGCCGCCGTCGATCAACTACGCGGGTCCCAACCCCTACATCGACTTCGACCGCGAGCACCTCAAGGTCGTCGACACCGTCAGCGACTGGCCGCGCTACGGCGGGTACGCCGTGGCCGGTGTCTCCGGCTTCGGCTTCGGCGGCGCCAACGCGCACCTCGTGGTGCGCGAGGTGTTGCCAAGCGATCTGGTCGAGCCCGAGGCCGAGCCCGACCTCGTCGTGGTCAAGCCGGCCACCGACGAAGCCGACGTCGTCTACGTCGGCGGGGTGCGGATGGACGAGTACGGCGAGTTCATCCACGACGACGAACCCGGCGACGACGAGTTCAGCGTCACCGCGAGCAACGGCGAGGTCGAACCCGAGCTGCCAGGCCTCACCGACGAGGCTCTGCGCCTGCTCGAGGTCGCCCGCGAGGAACTCGAGGCCGCCGAGGCGGAGAATCCGACGACTCCCATCGTGCCGCTTGCGGTTTCGGGTTTCCTGACCTCGCGCAAGCGGGCGACGGCCGCCGAACTCGCGGATTGGATCGAGAGCCCGCAGGGGCAGGCGTCGTCGCTCGAGGACATCGGTCGCTCGCTGTCGCGGCGCAACCACGGCCGGTCGCGCTCGGTGGTGCTGGCGCACGACAAGGACGAAGCGGTGAAGGGCCTGCGGGCCGTCGCCGAGGGCAAGCAGAGCCCGCTGGTCATCTCGTCCGATGGTCCCGTGACCAACGGCCCAGTGTGGGTGCTCGCCGGTTTCGGTGCGCAGCACCGCAAGATGGGCAAGAGCCTGTACCTGCGCGATGAGATCTTCGCCGAGTGGATCAACAAGGTCGACGCCTACGTCCAAGACGAGCGCGGCTACTCGGTGGTCGAACTGATCCTCGACGACTCGCAGGACTACGGCATCGAGACCACCCAGACCGTGATCTTCGCGATCCAGGTGGCCCTCGGCGAGACGCTCAAGGCGCACGGCGCGAAACCCGGTGCACTGGTTGGTCAGTCGCTCGGCGAGGCCGCGGCCGCCTACTTCTCGGGTGGACTGTCGCTCGAAGACGCCACTCGGACCATCTGCTCGCGCGCGCACCTCATGGGTGAGGGCGAGGCGATGCTGTTCGGCGAGTACATCCGCCTGATGGCACTGGTCGAGTACTCGGCCGAGGAGATCAGAGGAGTCTTCTCCGACTTCCCGGACCTCGAGGTGTGCGTCTACGCCGCACCCACGCAGACGGTGATCGGCGGCCCGCCCGAGCAGGTCGACGCGATCATCGCCCGCGCCGAGTCGGAGGGGAAGTTCGCCCGCAAGTTCCAGACCAAGGGCGCCAGCCACACCCAGCAGATGGATCCCCTGCTCGGGGAGCTGGCTGCCGAGATCCAGGGCATCGAGCCCCGCCCGCTGGACGTCGCGTACTACTCGACCGTCCACGAGGGCAGCCTGGTTCGTGCCGGCGCCGACCCGATCCACGACGTCGAGTACTGGAAGAAGGGGTTGCGGCACAGCGTGTACTTCACGCACGGCATCCGCAACGCCGTCGACAACGGGCACACCACGTTCCTGGAGCTGGCCCCGAATCCGGTGGCGCTCATGCAGGTTGGGCTGACGACGGCCAGTGCCGGACTGCACGACGGTCAGCTGATCCCCACGCTGGCCCGCAAGCAGGACGAGGTCGACTCGATGACCTCTGCCATGGCCAACCTGTTCGTCTACGGCCACGACCTCGACTTCCGCACCTTGTTCCCTCGAACGTCGGGCAAGGGCACTGAGTTCGCCCATATCCCGCCGACTCGGTTCAAGCGCAAGCCGCACTGGCTCGACGCCCACTTCACCGGTGACAGCTCCGCGGTGATCCCCGGCAACCACGTCGCGACCCCGGACGGCAGGCACGTGTGGGAGTACCAGGCGCGAGGCGCGGTCGACGCCGCTGCGCTGGCAGCACTGGTGAAGGCTGCTGCCACGCAGGTCCTTTCGGACGCGCAGCTGACGGCGTTCGAGCAGCGCGCGGTCCCGGCCGAGGGTGCGAAGCTGGTGACGACGCTGTCGCGGCATCCCGGTGGCGCGACGATCCAGGTGCACGCTCGCATCGACGAGTCCTTCACGCTGGTGTACGACGCCATCGTGTCCCGCGGCGGTGCGGCGAGTGCGCTGCCGGCGGCCGTCGGCGCCGGGGCGAAGGTCGACCTCGGTTCCGTCGCAACGGATTCCGCGGGGGCGCAGGCGCCTGCCGAGCCCGAGGAGGACGACGCCGCGATCCTGCAGGACAACCTCGCTGCGGGTGCGGGGCTGGCCGCGGGCTTCAAGAAGTGGTCGCCCGAGTCCGGTGAGACCATCGGCGAACGCCTGGGCACCATCGTCGGCAGCGCCATGGGCTACGAGCCCGAGGACCTGCCGTGGGAGGTGCCCCTGATCGAGCTGGGCCTCGACTCGCTGATGGCCGTGCGTATCAAGAACCGGGTCGAGTACGACTTCGACCTGCCGCCGATCCAGCTGACCGCGGTCCGCGACGCCAACCTGTATGCCGTGGAGAAGCTGATCCAGTACGCGATCGAGCACCGCGACGAGGTCGACCAGATCGCCGAGGACCAGAAGGGCAAGACGGCCGAGGAGATCGCCGCGGCGCAGTCCGAGCTGCTGGGTGGCGCGTCCACGGTCGCCGAGCTGGAGGCCAAGCTGGCCGAGGCGGGTCATCCGATAGCCACGGAGCACGCGGCCGTGCAGGAGATCACGCCGGACGCCATCGCGACCGACGCCGCGCTGGTCCCGCCCCCTCCGCCGCCGACGAACCCGTCCGGCCCGACAGTGCCTGCGCCGCCGACGAACCCGTCGGGTCCCGCCAAGCCGGCTCAGTCCGCTGCCGCTGCGGCGGCGGGCGTGCTGAACCAGCAGGCCGTCGCCGCGGCGCTGAACTCCGACGTGCCGCCACGCGATGCGGCCGAGCGGGTGGCGTTCGCGACGTGGGCCATCGTCACGGGCAAGTCGCCTGGCGGCATCTTCAACTCGCTGCCCGCACTCGACGACGCGGCGGCCGAGAAGATGGCGCAGCGCCTGACCGAACGCGCCGAGGGCACGATCACCGCCGACGACGTCCGCAAGGCGCAGACCATCGAGGAACTCGCCACCACGGTGCGCGAATACCTCGAGGCCGGTGAACTCGACGGCTTCGTGCGCACCATCCGCAAGTCGGACGCCGACGACGACGTGCCCGTGTACGTGTTCCACGCCGCGGGCGGTTCGACGGTGGTGTACGAGCCGCTGCTCAAGCGGCTGCCCGGAGCCACCCCGATGATCGGCCTGGAGCGCGTCGAGGGGTCGATCGAGGAGCGCGCGGCGATCTACGTGCCGAAGCTGCTCGAGATCAACGGCGACAAGCCGTTCGTGCTCGCCGGCTGGTCGCTCGGCGGTGCGCTGGCCTATGCCTGCGCGATCGGGCTCAAGCAGGCGGGTGCCGACGTCCCGTTCGTCGGCCTCATCGACTGCGTGCGCCCGGGTGAGCCGATCCTGCACACCAAGGAGGAGACCCGCAAGCGCTGGGACCGCTACGCTCGCTTCGCCGAGAAGACGTTCAACGTGGAGATCCCCGAGATCCCCTACGAGGAACTCGAGAAGCTCGACGACGGCGAGCAGGTGCAGTACGTGCTCGACATCGTCAGCCAGGCCGGCGTGCAGATCCCGGGCGGCATCATCGAGCACCAGCGGACGTCGTACCTCGACAACCGCGCGCTCGACACCGTGGACATCCAGCCGTACGACGGCCACGTAGTGCTCTACATGGCCGACCGCTACCACGACGACGCGATCACGTTCGAGCCCGCGTACGCCACCCGCAAGCCCGACGGCGGCTGGGGCGAGTTCGCGTCGGACCTCGAGATCGTGCCGATCGGGGGCGAGCACATCCAGGCCATCGACGAGCCGTACATTGCGAAGGTCGGAGCGCACATGAGCGAGGCGCTCAACCGCATTCAGGCGGGACGCAGGGACGAGAAGAGGTCGTAGCGACGTGACGGCAGACGCAGCAGCACCCACTCCGGTCCGGGCGCACACGACGGCGGAGAAACTCGCCGAACTGCGCGAAAAGCTGGAACTGGCCAAGGATCCCGGCGACGAGAAGGCCAAGAGCCGTCGCGACCGCAAGGGCATTCCGTCGGCCCGCGCGCGCATCCACGCGCTGCTCGATCCTGGCACGTTCTTCGAGATCGGCGCGCTGGCAAAGACGCCAGGCGATCCGAACGCGCTGTTCGGCGACGGCGTCGTCACCGGGCACGGCATGATCGACGGCCGCCCGGTCGGCGTGTTCAGCCACGACCAGACCGTGTTCCAGGGCTCGGTCGGCGAGATGTTCGGTCGCAAGGTGGCCAAGCTGATGGAGTGGGTGGCCATGGTCGGCTGCCCGATCATCGGCATCAACGACTCCGCAGGCGCGCGGATCCAGGACGCCGTGACGTCGCTGGCCTGGTACGCCGAACTCGGGCGTCGGCACGAGATGCTGCGTGGCCTGGTGCCCGAGATCTCGCTGATCTTCGGCAAGTGCGCGGGTGGCGCGGTCTACTCGCCGATCCAGACCGACCTCGTCGTCGCCGTCCGCGACCAGGGCTTCATGTTCATCACGGGACCCGACGTCATCAAGGACGTCACCGGTGAGGACGTGACGTTCGACGAACTCGGCGGCGCCGACGTGCAGGCGCAGCGAGGCAACATCCACCAGGTGGTGGAGAGCGAGGCCGCGGCATACCAGTACGTGCGCGAGTACCTGAGCTTCCTGCCGTCGAACCACTTCGACGACGCCCCGATCGTCAACCCGGGACTCGAGCCCGAACTGACGCAGCACGACTTCGAGCTCGACTCGATCGTCCCGGACTCGGACAACCAGGCCTACGACATGCACGAGATCCTGCTGCGCATCTTCGACGACGGCGACGTCTTCGAGATCGCCGAGCAGCGGGGCCCGGCGATGATCACGGCGTTCGCCCGTGTGGACGGTCGGCCGGTGGGCGTGATCGCCAACCAACCGATGCACCTGTCCGGCGTGGTCGACACCAACGCGTCCGACAAGGCGGCCAGCTTCATCCGGTTCTGCGACTCCTTCAACCTGCCGCTGGTGTTCGTGGTGGACACCCCCGGTGCCATGCCGGGCGTCGAGCAGGAGAAGGACGGCATCATCAAGCGCGGCGGGCGCTTCTTCAACGCGATCGTCGAGGCCGACGTGCCGAAGGTGACGGTCGTCGTCCGCAAGGCCTACGGCGGCGGGTACGCGGTCATGGGCTCCAAGCAGCTGTCCGCGGACCTCAACTTCGCCTGGCCGACCGCGCGGATCGCCGTGATCGGCGCCGAGGGTGCGGCCCAGCTGCTGGTCAAGCGCTTCCCGGATCCCACTGCGCCGGAGGTGCAGAAGATCCGCGCCGACTTCATCGAGGGCTACAACGCCAACCTCGCCGTGCCTTGGATCGCCGCCGAGCGTGGCTACATCGACGGCGTCATCGAGCCGCACGAGACGCGGCTGCTACTGCGCAATTCGCTGCGTCTGCTGCGTGACAAGCAGCAGGCCAACAAGGTGCTCCGCAAGCACGGCCTGACCCCGATCTAGCCCTCCCTCCTTACCTCCTCCGGCGAGCGTGCGTGTCTGCGGGCGACACGCCGGCGCAGAACACGACTTCGCGCACGCTCGCGGAGCAGCCCCGGCTACCGCGCGGGCAGGTCCAGCCAGTCGTCGACGACGAACCCGTCGCCGCGAGCAACGATGGTCGCTCCGCCGTACCCGGGGTAGTGGGCAGGGATCACGGCGGCGCGAGCGCGCGCGGCCTCGGTGAACACCCGCTTGCGCGTGACCGCGGCGGCCGCGGCATCGACGTCGAACGCGCACGGGTCGGCGGGTCGGGGAATCTGAATGGGGCAGTGGGTCAGGTCCCCGACGAACACCGCGGGCCTGCCTGCGTCGAGCCACAGCACCGACGAACCGGGGGTGTGGCCGGGCGCGGGTCGCAGCCGCAGTGACGCGCTGAGTTGGAGGTCGTCGGCCCACAGCCGGGTCTGGTCGGCGACGGGAAGAATGCTGTCGGAGAACACGATTCGCATGGCATCGGAGGCGCCGTCGCCGTCGGGGGCGAAGAACCGGTAGTCCGCTTCCGGCATCACGTATCGCGCGTTGGGGAACGTCGGCACCCACTGGCCGTCGCGCGATCTGGTGTTCCACCCGACGTGATCGGTGTGCAGATGGGTGTTGACCACGACGTCGACGTCGTCAGGGTGAAATCCCGCGTCGGTCAGTGCCGCCAGGAAGCCGGTCTCCAGATCGTTCAGGACCGGGATGCTGGGCCGCTCCCGCCCATCGCCGACGCCGGTGTCGACGAGCACCGTCAACCCGTCCACCTCGATCACCCAGGTCTGCATCACCACGCGCCACCGCCCGGCGGCGGGGTCGTAGAACGACGGCACCAGGAGGTCGGCGTGCTCGTCCCACGCATGCGGTGGCGTCTGGCCGAACATCGCCGCGGCGACGTCGAACTCCCACTCGGGCACCCGGGTGACGATGGCGTCGCCGAGTCGCACGCTGTTCACGGATGCGACGGTAACTCCTGGGCCGAACTGCTGCGGGCGAAGGCGCGTAGCGCGTTTGATCACGAGGTGTCCAATCACTTCACGGGGCTCAGCCTCGGCCCGCCGATGGGCGACCAGCGCCTCGACCTCTGCGATCTCTACGCGTTCGCATCCCCGTCCGACCCGAACCGGACCGTCCTGATCCTCAACGCCAATCCGAACGCCGACGCCATGCACCCCGACGCCATCTACCGCCTCGCCATCGACAACGACGGCGATCTCCTCGACGACGTGGCGTTCAGCTTCGTCTACTCCAAGCCGCGCGACGGCAGGCAGACCGTGGACGTCTTCATGGCCGTCGGCGAGGAGGCGGAGCAACCGGAGGCCGTGGGAAGGAAGATCTTCGAGGCGGTCGAGGTGTCGTTCGGCAAGGACCCGAACATCGTGACCTCAGGCGACGTTGCGTTCTTCGCAGGCGTCCGCAGCGACGCGTTCTTCTTCGACTTCGACGGCATCAAGAATCTGTTCGACACCTCGGGCGGCCGTAACTTCACCGCTCCGCACCTGGGGAGCGACTCGCCGTGGACGGGGGTCGATTCCAACACCGAGGCGAACGTGTTCTCGATGGCCCTCGAGCTACCGACGGCCGAACTGGGTGCCGCGCCCGACCTTCGGATCTGGGGGCGCTGCAGCGTCCGCAGCGGGGACCGCCTGCTGCACGTCGACCGTGCCGGGCATCCGTCGGTGAGCAGCTTCTTCAACACCGACGAGACCAAGGAGGAGTACAACGCCAGTGTGCCCCGCAACGACAGGGACCGTTGGACCGACCTGTTCGTCCACCTGATGGGCCACACGGGTGGCTACACGCGGGATGAGGCCATCGCCGCCATCGAGGAGGAGGGCACGTTACCGGACATGTTGTCCTACGACCCGACCAAGCCTGCCAAGTACCCGAACGGTCGTGTGTTCACCGACGACGTCATCGACTACCGGCTCGCGTTCCTCACCAAGGGTGAGTGCCCGCCGACCGGGCTGAGCCCGCACGACGACGTCCTGGATCACATGCCATACCTGGGCACGCCGCACTGACGGTCAGGGTGCGATCCGGATCTGACCCGGGCTGTAGAGCCCGCTGTGCGTCTCACTGCCGAGATCGATCCGGGCGGGCGAGGCGTCGACGATGGTGTCGAAGCGGCGCAGCGAGCCCCAGTCCTGACCCCAGTCGTTGGACAGGTAAGTCGACATCACCGATGCCCGCAGCAACAGGTCGGTGATGCCGAGCAGGCCGCCGTTGAGACCGTCCTGCCAGGTGTCGGTGCTCTGCAGCTTGGCTGAATAGTCCGGTGAGATGCGGAACTTGGGCACGTCGGTGACGCCGTTGGCGTGCAGCATCGGCTGTTGGCACGGGAACGCGAGCCCGACCGCCCAGTCCATCAGGACCGGTTGTTCGGAGCCGACGTACTCCTGCACGGACCGCACCTCCGGCACGCGCGGCGGCGTGACGGCGAGCCAGTCGCCCTGTCCCAGTGAGAGATCCTCGGCGATGACCCGCACGGCGACGGCGTCGGCGGGAATCTGCTCGCGCGGGAAGCGCAGGTTGCGCCACGCCGGGGTGGGGCCGACGTCGTACGGGCTGACCCGGCCCGCAGGCACCGGCGCGCCGTCGGGTCCTGCGGTCGCGTACTCGAGTTCGACCGTCTGGCCGGCGTCGACGCCGTCGGCGACGCTGCGCCCGCTGATCGTTCCGGCTGCGGTGATCACCACGAGTGGATGTGCGTCGTCCGCGGCGGGCAGGCCGTACCAGGCCGACGCCAGCCGGCTCTCCTGCTGCGCCCCAGTGGAATACGTGCCCGCGACCGGTACCCGCCTCGGATCGAGTCCGTAGGGCAGCGGCACGGTCGACCCGTTGACACCCGGCCGCGGCAACCGCACCGACCGGTTCCAGTCGGCGTCGGTGCCCGGCTGGGGGTTGTTCAGTCTGATGGCCTCGGCGATGATCCGGTCCGGAACCCCGTTGGGGGAGAAGCCGGTTGGCTCGGTGCCGCCGAGTGGCCCGAGCGGCCCGTAACGGACGGGTAGCGGAGCGAGGAATCCGGCATTCGAATCCGGTTCGACGAGCACGTCGTCGGCCATCCCGCAGCCGCCTGCGAAGGCCCGGACGTTGGCCCAGCCGTTGGAGTACGTGGGGTACTGCCGCACCACGCCGATCACCATGGAGGCCACGCCGACGAGGACCATCAGACCGGCCGCGATCGGGATCGGCGCCGCGGTCAGCTTGTCGACGATGGGCGAGGAGTGTCGCGCTGAGAGGTGCAGCCAGAACGCCCACAGTGCCGCGACGGCGAACAGTGCGAAGAACACCGCGCTGACCGTGACGCCACCGAGCTGCGGCACCGAGTTGTTGTATGGCGCACCGAAGTTCGAGACGTACCACCAGCCGTTGGTGGAGGCGAAGCACATCGCCAGCACGAACATCACCAGGGCGAGGAACGCCATCCGGTTGCGGGCCGAGCGCAGCACGATCGGCGACATCAGCACGGTCGCCAGCGCCGCCATCGCACCGCCCACGGCCGCGAACAACCCGAAGTGGTGGATCCACTTGGTGGGGGTGAACATCAGGAAGAAGATCGTGGCGAAGATGACGCCCATCAGACGCCAGGCGGGCCCGCGCGCGACGCCACGAACCCGCTTGCGCCGCAACATCAGGAACAGCGACGGGAACAGGCACAGCACCGTGAACAGGAACGCGACGCGTCGCGAGATGGCCGCATCGGTGGTCGGCAGGATCAGGTAGTAGTACCGCAGGATCTCGGTGTACCACTCCTGGCTGGGCCCGATCGCGGTGCGAATCCTGGTGGCCTCCAACACCGTTGCCAAGGTCTGATCCGCGAAGACCACGGTCAGCACGACGGTGCCCGCGGCCAGCAGCGGCAGGATCAGCGGCCAGGTGCCGAACAGCTGGCGCCTGCGCATGAGGATTCGCAGGATGGGGCGGCCGCCGGCGACCAACGCCGCGACCGCGATGAGACCGGTGGGCTGGATGCCGAGGGTGAACGCGGCGGTGATGATCGCGAGCGCGGCCGGTGTCAGCCGACCGGAGGTGATCGCCCGCTCGATCAGGACGTAGGTGATCAGTGCGCCGGTGGCGATCTGGCCTTCGGGGCGCAGGCCGTTGTTGAACGGCATCCACGCCGCCAGCAGCACCAGGCCCGCCGCCCACAGCGCGGGACGGCTCGCGGAGACGGCCGGCCCGAGGCGGGGCACCACTTCCCGCGACAGCAGCAGCCAGCAGACCAGCGCGCAGATGAGGTCGGGCAGCCGGATCCAGATGCTGGCGTCGCTGATGCGCGTCATGAGCGCGAGCACGTTGTAGTACCAGCCGAACGGGTCCTCGGGGCTGCCGAACCAGCGGAAGTAGTTCGACATGTAGCCGGCGTGGTCGGCGACACGGGCCATGCCGAGGATGTAGCCGTCGTCCGACGAGTTGGCGCCGATGACGTACCAGAGGCCGAAGCCGCCTACGACCACGCCGTCCACGGCGGACAGGGTGCGCCAGCGCGACGGGATCAGCCGGTGCATCCGATGCCCGTCGGCGCGGTCGAGGCGCCACAGCGCCAGCAGTGCGATGACGGTCGAGACCATCGCGAGCAGCATGGCCGTCAGCTTCAGCGCGGTCGGATGCGTGGTGAAGCGGGTGTCGATGGTTGCCGAGAACTGCATGCCGGGCGGCGCGGGTCCGGTCAGGTCGGTGAACACGCCGACGATGGCGGGCCGCAGGTTGGGGTCGGCGAAGCCGGTGCGCTGCGGCTTGCCCGCGTCGTCACCGGAGACCTGGGTCAGGCCGACGAAGTCGGCGAACGTGCCGTCCAGCGACGACGTGATGTCGAGGCGGCTACAGCCGGCCATGCGGTCGCGGCTCACGCTGGCGACCACGACGTTGCGGACGATCACGTCGACGCGGGCGTTGCCGCTCGCCGGGCCGCTGCCCCTGCCCGAGGTGACGTTGACGAGCATCGCGTTGAGCGCCGCGTCGCGGCCTCTCGGCGGCGCGGTGCCGAATACCAGGCCACCTTCGGGCGGCATCGACGCGATCACCGAGCACGGCACCGACGCGGTGAGGCTCACGGGCGCGAGCGAGATCAACGGTGCCGTCACGTCGTCGAATTGGCCCTGCTGGGGCCAGTTCAGGGTGGCGGTGGTCTGGGTGACCGGCAACAGTGGGGTCGCGACGGCCAGCACGAAGCCGATGAGCCCGGCGATCGTGGCGACCCAGCGGGCCACCTTCGTGTCGTTGCCCGGCTTCACGTCAGCGGCTCGTTCGCCGTCCTTCAGTACGGTCACTTCAGCGCCCTGATCGGGCCGCGGCGGTTCCAGCCGAACACCTGGGTGGAGCCCTCCTCGATTGCGGCGTTCGGCGCGTCATCGCGCGGGACGACCCGGATGTAGCGCTCGATCGATCCCCAGTCGCGGTACCAGTCGTCGCGCAGGTAGGTCGGGATCGCCGACGTGCGCAGCAGCGCCTGGATGAACAGGAACGGTCCGCCGTCGTCGGCCGACTGCCACTGGTTGGACGACGACACCATCTGCTTGAAGTTCGGCAGCACGCGGTACTCGGGTAGTTCCGCCACGCCGAGGTGCTCGGTGAACGGCCGCTGGCACGGGAAGTTGGCTGCCGTCGCGATGTCCATCAGTACCGGGGTCTGCGTACCGAGGAACTCCTGCGCGGTGGTCAGCACCGGAACCCGCGGCGGCGTGAAGCCGAACCACTGGTCCTCGGACAGGTTCGGGTCGTCGGCGACGATCCGTGCCACGTTCGCCTCCGGGGGTGCCGTGGTCAGCGGGAATCTCAGGTTGCGCCATGCCTTCTGCTCGAAGATATCGATCGGCTGCACCTCGTTCAGCGCCTGGTACGAGCCGTCGGGACGGTGCACGCCCCACTGCAACTTGAGGGACTGGCCGTAGCTGAACGCGCCGTCTTCCTCGTAGTACCAGATGGCCCCTGCGGCGGCGACGGTGACGATCGGCCGGTCGGGCGTACGCGGCGGCAGCTGGTACCACGCCGAGGTCGCCTCCGCAGCGACGGTGTTCTCGTCGAAGCTGCCCATCACCGGGGTCCGCTCGGGGTCGAGGCCGAACGGCAGGTAGACGCGGGAGCCGTTCACGCCCTCGGGTCCGTAGCCGCCGCCGGTACCGGCCGCGTAACCGATGCCGATGTTGGGCTTGTCGACGGGGCCGTCGGAGTTGGCCAGCCCGGGGTTGGCCGCCACGGGTTCGGCGGGCTCGAGGGTGTCGCTCACGCCGTTGGGGGTGAATCCGACGGGGTCCTCGCCGCCAAGCGGTCCGTACTCGCCGAAGCGTTGGCCCGGGACCGGTTGCAGCATCCCGGCATTGGTGTCGGCCTCGACGAGCACGTCGTCGGCCATGGCGCAGCTGTCGCGGGACAGTCCCGAGGCGAGCGCGTCGGCGTTGGCCTTGGCGGTGGTGTACGCGGGGTAGCGGCCGGCCCCGGCCTTGGCCATCGATCCCACCTCGAGCAGCACCATGATGATGGCGACCACGAGCAGCGGGGTGGACGCCAGGGCCCGGTTGCGTCCGGTGTCGGCGACCTCGGTGTGCCCGGCGTAGTCCATGCGGAAGTGCAGCCAGCCCGCGAGCAGGCCGCAGGCGATCGCGAGCACCAGGAACAGCGTCGTCACGGGCTGGCCGAAGATCACCGGTTGCTTGTCGAACCACGGCACGCCGTAGTTGCCGACGTAGAACCAGCCGTTGATCGCCGACGTCGACCACGCGAGCACGAACAGCAGCGCCGTCACGTAGAGCGCGAGGTTGCGTCGGCTGTGCAGTCCGACGCGGGCGAACGCGAAGGCAGTGACCCCGCCGAGCGCGCCGGTCAGGCCTGCGAAGGCGCCGAACTGCGCTGCCCACTTCGTCGGGGTGAGGACGAGCACGAACAGACCGATGACGGTCGATCCGGCCAGCCGCCACACGGGTCCGTTGACGGTGCCGGGCACGCCCCTGCGCCGCAGCAGCACCATCAGCAGACCGATCAGGCACAGCAGCAGGATCAGCACGGCGAAGCGGCGGGGCAGCGAGCCGTCCACGCTGTCCTCGACCGTGAGGAAGTAGTACCGCAGGAACTCCTGGTACCAGGGGATGGTCGGGCCGATGACGTACTTGATGCGGACCGATTCGGCGACCGTGGCCAGCGTCTGGTCGCGGAACACGACCACGAAGATGAGGGAAGCGGCGGCGACCAGCGGGACGAGCTGCGCCAGTAGTCCGTCCACGGGACGACGGGCGGAGATGATGCGCGACACCGCGCGCGAACCGACCAGCAGCGGTGCCAGCACCACCAGGCCCTGGGGTGCGAGCGTCACGCTGAACACGACGATGACCACGGCTAGCGCCACCGGCCACAGCCGGCGGGTGCCGATCGCGGTCTCCATCAGCATCCACACCGCGACGACGCCGAACGCGAGCAGCGGTTCGGGTCGCAGGCCGTTGTTGAACGGCAGCCATGCCGCGAGGAACACCGCGCCCGCGGTCCACACCGCCACTCGGTTGCGGTTGAGTCGACGGCCGAGGCGAGGCAGCACCCAGCGCGAGAGCAGCAGCCACGTCCCGATGCCTGCGAGCGTGGCGGGTAGCCGCATCCAGACGCCCGCGGTGCTGACGGCGGCGAGGTGGGCGAGCACCGACTGGTACCAGTCGAACGGCGCCTCCGTGGCACCGAAGAAGCGGAAGTAGTTGGCGGCGTAGCCGGCTTCGTCGGAGACCCGCGCGATGGTGAGGTTGTAGCCGTCGTCGGAGGACGTCGCGCCGATGACGTGCCACAGCAGTAGCGTGCCGACCACGATCGCGTCGGCGATCCAGGTGGCCAGGCCGGCCCGCCAGAACCGCCGCCCGGCCCGCGGGATGCGCCTGCCCGAGGTCCGGTCCAGCAGCACCAGCGCGACGATCGACGCCACGGTCGCGAGCACGCCGAGGACCATCAGCACGGTCTTCATCGGCGTTGGCGTGGTGATGAAGCGGGTGTCGACGTCGATGCGCGCGTTCAGCCCGGGCTGCGCGGCCACCTCGAGGTCGGTGAAGACGCCTGCGACCTGGGGCTTCTTCTCGACCGGGACGGTGCCGGCCGCACCGGGGATGCCGATGAAGTCGGCGCCGACGCCGTCCGGGTCGGCCCAGACGTGCAGCGTGCTGCAGGCGCCGCTCTCGACGGCGGGCCGCGACGCGACGGTGGCCACCTGGTCCCGGAACGCCACGATGACCGACTCGGCGTCGGCCCGCACGAACAGCCCGTTGCGTCCGGCGTCGATGCCGCCCGCGGGAATGGTGGAGAAGACGACGCCGCCCGACTCGGGGAGCGTGGCCACCGCCCGGCAGGGGATCGACACGTCGAGCGAAAGGGGCGCGCCGGACACCAGTGGCGCTGTGACATCGGTGACGAGGCCGTCGGCGCCGGGGCCCTGCGGCCACAGGATGGTCGCGGTGGTCTGGCGGACGGGGAGCAGCGGGGTCAGAGCGCAGAGCAGGATCCCGCTGATGCCCGCGATGATCGCGATGAGTCGAATGGTCCGGGCGGGCACGACGCTCAAGGGTAAGGGACGCACTCGTGTGCTCTGCGCCGCCATGCGGGTGGCGCGGTCACGACAATCTGAGCGGTCCCGGGCTCCACAGCCCGCTGCGGGTCTCGGTCCCAAGATCGATGCGCGCCGGTTCCGCGTTCGGGTACCAGGGCGTCAGCGACTGCAGCGCGCCCCAGTCGCGGAACCAGTCGTTCTCGAGGTAGGTCGGCACGGGGTTGGCGCGCACCAGGAGTTCGGTGATGCCGAGCGGTCCGCCGCCGATGTAGTCCATCACCGGGGAGTTGGCCTCGGCGCCGAACCGGTCGGGCAGGATGCGCCACTTCGGCACCTCTGTGACGCCGTTGTTGTGCCCGAACGGTCGCTGGCACGGGAAGGCAAGGCCCACCAGCCAGTCGAGCAGCACGGGGTCGGTCGAGCCGACCACGTCCTGCAGCGTGCGCAGTTCGGGGATGCGTGGCGGCGTGATCGCCATCCAGTGGTTGGGTGCGAGGTCCTCGTCGGAGGCGACGATGCGGACCTGGGTGGCGTCGTCGGGGATCGCCGACATCGGGGCGCGCAGGTTGCGCCATGCGGGCACCGCGCCCACGTCGGCGAGGCCGAGGCCACCGCCGGGCTCGTCGTCGGCGGCTTGGGCGTCGGTGGCCCACTGCACCGTCAGCTCGCCCGGGTCGAAGCGGCCTGCCGCAGCTACGACGAGCAGGGGCCCGCGCTCGTCGACGGGCGGGAGCCGGTACCACGCCGACCGGAGCCGGGACGGCTGCTGGTTGCCCGACCGCCAGCTGCCCATCACGGGGACCAGGCGCGGGTTCAGGCCGTAGGGCAGCCGGGCGCGTGAGCCGTTGATGCCCGCGGCGGTCGTGGTGCCGCCCTCGGTGCCGGGCTCGCTGCCGCTGGCCGCGGAGTCGTCGGTGTCGGCGAAGTTGTCGCTGCCCTGGGGCTCCATCACCGGGTCGGCCGACACGTCGGTGGGAATTCCGTTGGGGCTGAAGCCCTGCGTGGTCGTCGCACCCAGTGCGGCAGCGGCGGGAACGCCGATCGGCTCGAGCAGACCGCCGTTGGGGTCCTGTTCGACGAGCACGTCGTTGGCCAGTCCGCAGGTCTTCCCGGTGAGCGCGTCGAGGTTGGACCGGCCGACCGACCACGCGGGGTACTGGTCGATCATCGCCAGCGTCAGCGAGACGACCTCGAACATCACGACGAGCCACACGGCGACCGCGAGCGGCGCCTGTCCGACGCGCGACCATCGTCGCGGCTTGCTGGGCGGGGTGTCCGACCGGCCGGAAAAGTGCAGCCAGGCCGCCACGAGGAGCGCGAGCACCGACAGCCCGAGCAGCATGGTGGTGAAGCCGAACTGCCACTCCGGGAACGAGTTCGACCACGGCACGCCGAAGTTCGACACGTACCACCAGCCGTTGACGGTCGCGAACGACAGCGCGGCGACGAACAGCACGATCGCGGTGAACACCGTGCGGTTGCGCCGCGACTTCATGGCGGCGGCGGTGACGGCGACCGCGGCCAGCGCACCCAGTGACCCTGCGAGACCGGCGAACACGCCGAAGTGGTGCGTCCACTTGGTCGGGGTGAACATCATCGCGAGGAACGAGATGATCGTGATGCCGATGATGCGGCGGCTCGGTCCGAGCGCGGTGCCCGGAATCCTGCCCTTGCGCAGCGACATCGCCACCGACACCGCGAGCGCGAGCAGCAGGGTCAGTACGGCGAAACGCCGGGCGACCGAGCCGTCGGGACTGGTGGTGAACAGTCGTTCGTAGCGGATGTGTTCGTCGAACCAGCTCAGGCTGGGACCCACTGCCGACTTGAACGAACTCGCTTGCAGTTCGGCCATCAGCGTCTGGTCGCGGAAGATCAGGATGACGGTGACCGTGCACGCGGCGAGCACCGGCGCCAGCAGTGCCAGATAGCCGAAGCGCGAGACGTGTTGGCCGACAATGGTCTTCAGCGGGCCGATCGCCACCAGCAGCGCACCGATCGCCGCGATGCCGGTGGGTCCGGAGAACAGTGTCAGCGCTCCGATGATGACGGCGATCGCCACCGGGAGCAGCCGGCTGGTGGCGACGCCGCGTTCCACCGAGCACCACGTGAGCAGGATCCCGAGCGCGATGATCGGCTCGGGGCGCAGTCCGTTGTTCAGTGGCAGCCAGAACGCGAGGAACAGTCCGGCGGCGGTCCAGGCCGCCACCCGGGAGTGCTTGACGGCGTGCCCGAGCCGAGGGATCACCTCGCGGCTGATCACCCACCAGCAGGCCAGCCCGATCAGCAGGGTGGGCAGCCGCATCCAGACGCTCGCGGTGCTCACGTGCGCCCACAGGGCGAGCAGGTCGTAGTACCAGCCGAACGGCGCTTCCGGTGTGCCGAACCAGCGGTAGTAGTTGGCCATGTAGCCGGCGTTGTCCGACAGCCGGGCCATGGTCAGGATGTAGCCGTCGTCGGCGGTGTTGGCGCCGACGATGTGCCACCACACCATGACCGCGGTGACCAGACCGTCCAGCGGCGTCAGCGACCACCAGCGTGGCGGCAGGAAGCGCCGGTGCCGGACGCCGTCGGCGACGTCGAGGCGGTGCAGGGCGCCGAGAGCGATGAGCGTCATCACGACGCCGATCACCATCGCGAGCGTCTTGAACAGGGTCGGCGACGTGCTGTAGCGGGAGTCGATCGTGGCGGCGAACGTCAGGCCGGGCGGGGCGGGGCCGGACAGGTCGGTGAAGACGCCGACGATCTGCGGCCGGAAGTCGTAGCCGCCGCGCTCGCCGCGCAGCGGTGCGCCCGGGTCGTCGGACTCGGGGCCCTTCTCGAGGCCGACGAACTCGCCAGTCACCTCGTCGGCGCCCGCGGTGAACGTCAGCCGCTCGCACGCCGGGCTGAGCACCTCGTCCAGCGGTGCGCTGACGACGGGGGTGTTGCGCACGATCATCAACACGTCGTCGCCGACGCGCTCGATCAGCAGGCCGCGGTCGATGGCCTTCGGCGCCTGCTTCGGCACCGTGGACAGCAACACGTTGCGCGCACTGGTGAGGCCCGCGGCGGTGCTACACGGAATGCTGACGTCCATGGAGGTCGGCACGTAGCCGATCAGCGGCGCGTCGACGCTGGTGAGGACGCCGTTCTGCGGCCAGTTCAGTTCTGCGGTGGTCTGCTCGACCGGCAGCAGCGGGGTGGCCACGGCGAGCAGCGCGCCGAGGAGGCCGGCGACGATGGCGATGAGTCGTACGGTCCGGTGGTTCGACACCCCCGCGGCACCCTGTCGGCTCACGGGGCTAGATGTTAGTGGTCCGGGTTCCGCAGGCGTCTGGCGCTCGTCGCTCACTTGCGGATCGCCAACACGAACGGGCCGACGTCGGTGGTCTCCCAGCGCGGGTCGTCGAACAGCGCGGCGTCCAGCGCGACCTGGTAGCGCCGGACGTTCGGCTGGTTGGGGTAGACGTCGCTGGCCAGCCGCAGTGTGTAGGTGTCGTTGGCGCCGTGCCGCATCAGGAACACCGTCGGTGGCTGCCACGGCAGTCCGTCGAGCGAGGCGATGAGGTCGTCGGCGTCGGTCAGCGTGGCCCAATCCTCGATGACGGCCGACCGCTCCTCGAACTGGGCGAGCGGGTTCGCGTAGTGCGACGTCAGACCCTGGAAGCCGTAGTAGGGGTAGTAGGCGAGGAAGCCGAAGTCCGCGGTCATGACGACGGTCTCGTTGCGCGGCCTACCGGTCGCCGCGGTGATGCGTGCGTCGACGTCGGCGTAGTAGCGCTCGGCGCCGGGCGGTCGCCGGTCGGCGCGTTGGCCGTAGCCGTCGGTGTCGGTGTAGGCCACGGCGATGTCGCCCCGCAGCACGTTGGGGATGTCCTGGCTGAACGTCATCGCCCCGATGGCGCCGACCACGGTGGCGCCTGCGAGCACGCGTCTGCCCGTCGTCGGGGTGACGCGGGACGCGAGCATCCGGGCGGTCGCGATGAATCCGAACACTCCTGCGGCGGTCAGCAGCACGGTCAGCGTCGGCTGCAGCCGGAAGGAGAGCAGCGTGGTGCCCGCGAGCGTGGTCAGCATCGACAGCAGCGACCACGCGTAGACGGCGAGCACGCCGATGGCCAGGGCCCCCGCGCGGGTGGAGCTGCGGGCGTACACCACCAGCCACAGCGTGCCGAGTAGGCAGAGTGCGCCGAGCAGCGTGAACGACAGCATCGGGAAGGTCAGCTGAGCACCGTCGTCGGGCAGGTAGTGCTGGGCGGTGCCGCGGTCGGCGGGTGCGCCCCTGGCGGCGGCCAGCAGGTACGGCCCCCAGCCGATCAGCGCGATCGCACCGGAGATCACGGCGATCACCCCCAACCGCAGCAGCGGGTCCCACCTGGCGCGACCCCGTCCGGCGAGGACGAGGACCAGCGCCATCAGCACGATCGTGAACGCCGCGTACCCGAGCAGCAAGGTGTAGAAGAGCGCGGCGACGCCGAGGAACAGCCCGACCCCGATCACGGCCGCCCACCCAGCTTGCCGATTCCCGCGGCCTCTACCCCGCAGCCCCGACCACGCCAGCACGAACACCGGCGGCAGCAGCACGGAGATGATGGCCGCGTAGGGCTCGGTCGACGAATAGGCCAGCGTCGTCGCGGTGGTGGCGGTTGCCACGGCCAGTGCGTACTCGAACCGGATCATGAACGCCCACAGCCCCAGTGCGACGGCCACGGCGGCGGTGATCGAGATGATGGCCCAGGGCTTGAACGCCTCCCAGCCGGGCATGCCCGTGAGCGCGGCCATTCGCCCGCCCAGCCAGAACCAGCCGGGTGGGTAGTACGGCGGCAGTCCGATGTAGGTCATGTCGTGCGGAATGGCGGAATCGGTGAGCCGCGTGAGGTACTCGGTGCGGAACTGCTGATCCACCGAGACGCCGAACAGATACAGCTTGGTGGCGCCGAGCGGCATGGCGAGGGTGACGACGGCGAATGCGGCGAGGAACGTCACGCCGGCCGCGCGGGCCAGCCACTGTCTGCCTCGACGCCACAGCCATCCCGCGGCGAAGATGCCTGCCAGGGCGCCGAACTGGCCGACGGTGGTCAGTGCGTGCAGCTGGTTGCTGGAGTTGAACGCGGGCCATTCCACCCTGGCGATCGCCGCCAACGCGACGACGGCGACGACCACCGCGACGGCCGCGGCGCCGACCATCGCGGCCGCCGCCCGGCCGGCTACGACTAGCACGTCAGATCGGCAGCTTCCGAAAGATCGGCCGTGGCACGTGGCGCAGCACCATCATCACGTAGCGGAAGGCACCGGGAGCCCACACCAACTCCTTGCCCTTGGCCGAGGCGCTCACGGCCAGTTCGGCGACGTACTCCTTGTCGACGGTGAACGGTGCCTCCTTGGCCCCGGTCGCCTCCCAGTGCGCAATCGTCGTCGACGTCCGCACCTGGCCGGGCCTGATGACGAGCACCCGAACGCCGAACTCGCGCAGCGCTTCTCCGAGTCCGAGGTAGAACCCGTCGAGGCCGGCCTTGGTGGAGCCGTAGACGAAGTTGGACCGCCGCACCCGCTCACCGGCGGCCGAACTCATCGCGATGATCCGGCCCGACCCCTGGGCGCGCATCCGCTCGCCAAGCAGCACGCCGACGGAGATCGCTGCGGTGTAGTTGATCTCGGCGATCTGCACGGCCTTGCGCTGGTTCTGCCACAGTTCCTCGGCATCGCCGAGCAGTCCGAACGCGACGATGGCGACGTCGACGTCTCTCTTCGTGGCACCTTCGCCCCAGGCGGCATCCATCACCGCGGGGTGCGCGTCGGTGTCCACGGCGTCGAAGTCGATCCACTCGACGGACTTCGCGCCCGCCGCGGTCATCGCGGCGATGGCGGCGTCCTTGCGCGGGTGGCCCGGCAGGTCGGCCAGGATGACCCGTGCCGACGCGTCACGCAGGTAGCGCTCGCAGATCGCGAGGCCGATCTCGGAGGTGCCGCCCAGCAGCAGGATGGTTTGGGGGTTGCCCGTGGCATCGAAGACCATTTACAGAAGCTCCAGACGTCGGGCCATGTCGGAGACGAAGACGCCGTCCGGATCGACCTTGCGGCGCACGGCGATCCACTCGTCGATGCGTGGATACATGGCGTGGAACATGTCGGCCGTGGTGCGCGCGTCCTTGGCGGTGTACAGCCTGCCGCCGAACTCGAGCACCCGGCGATCCAGGCCGTCGAGAAATTCGCCCAGTCCCGGCCGGATCGGGAAGTCGACGCAGACGTTCCATCCGGGGATGGGGAAGCTCAGCGGCGCCTGGTTACCGGGCCCGAAGAGCTTGAACACGTTGAGGAACGAGACGTGTCCGGAGCGCTGGATGTCGACCAGCAGCCGCTTGAACTCGTCGACCGCCTCGACGGGGACCACGAACTGGTACTGGGTGAAACCGTCGGAACCGTAGGCGCGGTTCCATTCTCCGACCATGTCGAGCGGGTGGTAGAACTGCGTCAGGTTCTGCGTCTTGCCGCGGTAGGTCTTGCCCATGCGGTACCAGACTTCGGTCATGGGGCCGAACGTCAGCTTGTTGGCCAATCCGTTCGGGAACACGTCGGGCGCGGTGAAGAACTGCGGCGCATCGAATCTCAGCGGATCCTTCCGAAGCTTCGGCGGGAGCTGGTCGATGGTGGCCAGTGAGCCGCGGGAGATGACCGCGCGGCCCAGCTTCGGCGGCGCGCTCATCGCGTCGAACCAGGCACTCGAGTAGGTGTAGTTGGACTCGGTGCCGTCACTGTGGAACGCGATGGTCTCGTCGAGGCCGGACGTGACGTCGCCGTCGGCGATGAAGTAGGCCGTCTCGGTCGGCGTCATCGCGATCGTGGCGCGCAGGATGATGCCGGTCAGTCCGTTGCCGCCGACGGTCGCCCAGAACAGCGGCGCCTCGTCGCCGTCCGGGGTGAGGTGGTGCACGTTGCCGTCGGCCGTGAGCAGGTCCATGGCGCGGACGTGGTTGCCGAAGCTGCCCGAGCTGTGGTGGTTCTTGCCGTGGATGTCGCACGCGATGGCGCCGCCGACCGTGACCTGGCGGGTGCCGGGAAGGACGGGCACCCACAGGCCAAGTGGCAGGGCCGCGCGCATCAGCTGGTCGAGGTTCACGCCTGCGTCGACGTCGACCAGGTGGCTGTCGCGGTTCATCGAGTGGATCTGGTGCAGCGCGGTCATGTCGACGACCACCCCGCCGCCGTTCTGCGCGTTGTCGCCGTAGGAGCGGCCGAGCCCGCGCGCAATCACGCCGCGGCCGTCGGCCTCGGTGACGGCCTTGACGATCACCTCGGGATCGGGTGTCGACAACACCCGGGCCACGGTCGGCGCAGTGCGGGCCCAGCCGGTGAGCCGGCGGGTCGTGGTCTCCAACATCGTGACGAGGGTACCGCGCCCGCCCCACCGCTCACCTCAGCCGGAACATCCCCCGGTCGCTACGCTCCTGCCCACCGGAAGATCACCGCCCGCTGCACCACGAAGTTGATCACCGTGGCCGTGCCCTGCGCGATGACGAAGGCGACCGGCACCCGCCACGGCTTGTCGTCCCAGAGCGTGTACAGCGCGTAGTTGATGCCGACCTGCACGGCGTAGGTGACGGCGTACAGCACGCACACCGCGATGAATCGCGACCGGCTCGGCGGCGCCTGGAACGTCCAGCGCCGGTTGATCAGATACGCGGTGGTGGTGCCCGCGATGAAGCTCAGCGTCTTGGCCACGTTGACGTGTAGACCCAGTCGCAGGAACAGCACGTACAAGCCGAAGTCGACGATCGCAGACAGCCCGCCGGTGGCCAGGAACCGCCAGATCTGGGTGGTCAGACTCAGGTTCGGCGACATCGGGGGCTCGGCCACGCACGGAGCTTAGCCAGTGGACCCGCGCAGGCCCTCCACGCCGCCCAGCACACCGCACAGTGCGTCGACGGCGGCAGTGAAGGCGTGCTCGGCCGGTGTGCCGAAGCTGACCACGATCCCGTCGGTGCGCGGCGTCTCGGGTGTCGCGTCGGGGTGTCGGAGCAGTGCCAGCCCGGACAGCCCGATGCCGGCCTCTCCGGCGCGGCGCAGGACTTCGCCTTCGGTGCCGTCGGGCAGGGTCAGCATCAGGTGCAGCCCCGCCGACATGCCGCTGATGCCGACGTCGAAGGGGGCCAGCGCCTCGACCAAGCGGTCGCGCCGACGCCGGTAGGCCAGCCTGGCGCGACGAATGTGCTTGTCGTACATGCCCGTCGAGATGAAGTCGGCCATGGTGAGTTGCGCAATGGCGTTGACGTAGAACTGCTGGCCGCCGAGTGCAGCCACCACGCGGTCGACCAGGTCGTCGGGCAGCACCATCCACCCGATGCGCAGGGCGGGGGACAAGCTCTTGCTGGCCGACCCGAGATACACGACGCGGTCGGGGTCCAGTCCTTGCACGGCGCCGATGGGCTGCCGGTCGTAGCGGAACTCGCCGTCGTAATCGTCCTCGAGCAGGTGGCCGCCGGTGCGGTGCGCCCACTCCACGACCGCGGTGCGACGAGCGGGATGTAGGGGGACGCCGTGGGGGAAGTGGTGTGCCGGCGTCAGCAGCGCCGCGGTCGCCGAGACGCGGTCGAGGTCGGAGATGATGGCGCCGTGGTCGTCGACGCCGGTCGGGACGGTCCCGATGCCCATGGCCGCCAGCGCGTCGCGGAAGAGGAACAAGCCGTAGGCCTCCACGGCGAACGGCCCGCCGAGCGCGCGTCCCAGGATCTCGACGGCGTGCCGGGTGCCTGCGCAGATCACGATCTCCTCGGGCGAGGCGCGGACGCCGCGGACGCGACCGAGGTACTCGGCGAGTGCCTCGCGCAGCTCGATGCGCCCCCGGGGGTCGCCCATGCGCAGCGCCTCGGTGGGGGCGGCGGACAGCGCACGCCGGGTCGAGGCCAGCCAGGCGCTGCGGGGGAATGCGGCGACGTCGGGAGAGCCGGGCATCAGGTTGTGCGTCGGCGTGCCCGGTGCGCCGCGCGGTCGGGCGGGCAGCGGCGTGGGGCGGCCGTCGAGCACCCACGTGCCCGCGCCCTGCCGTGAGCCGAGCAGGCCCTCTGCGACCAAATCGGCGTAGGCCTCGGCGACGGTGTTGCGGGCCAATCCGAGGTCTGCGGCCAGCGTGCGCGACGGCGGCAACATGAGACCGGGAGCCAGCCGACCGCTGCGCACCGTGTCACGCAGCGCGTCGAGCAGCAGCTCACGGACGCCCCGGGTGCCCGGTGTGATGGCGTCGCGCAGTTCGAGGTGCAGGTCGCGGGCGCCGGTATTGGCCCATGAAGTCACCGTCGAATTGAAGCACTCCGGTGATGGCTCGGGGTGGCCTCAACCGGGTCACCGAAGGGTCCCAATTGCCTTTCGGCCGGCTTCTTCGCTCGGCGGCTCTGCGAAACTAACGCTGGGCTGGGACTGCCGACCCGAGGAGGAGCGCATCACCGACTTCGCGGTATCCGAGACGTGGCACGGCCGTGTCGTGGTGCTCGTGGCGACCGGGACCGTCGATACGACGACGGCACCCGCGCTATATGGCGCGGCCGCGGTGGCCGTCCAAAAGAAGCCGGACGGTTTCGTCTTCGACTTCACCGGGGTGGACCTGCTGACCTCGGACGGGATTCAGGTCCTGATCACGACCATGCGGATGCTCGGGCCCGACGTCGGATATGCGGTGGCGGCCGATGGACCCGGCACCAGTCGACCGCTCGTCATGGCGGGGGTGACCGAGCACATCGGCCTGTACCCCACCCTGGCCTTGGCGCTGGACGCGGTGACGGGCCGCAACGCCTCGTCCTGATTGGCCCATGAACACCGCCCAGAATTGATCCATCTCAGCGGTCCTTTGCCGCCTAGCGTCGTCGTCATGACGCAGACACTCGAACACCCCACCGCCATCGACCGACTCAGCATCTACAAGGTCTCCCCCGAGCTGTACGACGCGATGATGAAGCTGTCCAACGCCTCGGCCAAGGACGTCGACCCGACCATCGGCGAACTGATCAAGATCCGCGCCAGCCAGATCAACCACTGCGCGTTCTGCCTCGACATGCACGTCGCCGACGCACGCAAGCACGGCGAGACCGAGCAGCGCCTCGCGCTGATCGCCGCATGGGAGGAGGCAGGCGATCTGTTCAGCGCCCGGGAACGCGCCGCGTTGGAACTGACCGAGGCCATCACCGAACTGCACCACGGACACGTCTCCGACGATGTCTACTTCAGGGCCGCCGAGGTGTTCAGCGAGAAGGAGTTGGCGCAGGTGATCGCGATGGCGGTCACCATCAACACCTGGAACCGGTTCAACGTGGCGACGCGGATGAAGGCGCCGCGCCGCTGAGCGGGCCGCGCCGGGTTACACCCAGTACGGCACGCGCGCACGGTACTGCTTCATCGCGAACGCCGTGACGATCCAGCCGACGATGGTCAGTGCGATCACCACCACCCAGTGGTGCAGTTGCTGATCGGCGCCCAGCAGTGGAGCACGAACGATGTCCAAGTAGTGCAGCAGCGGATTGAACTCGATGATCTTCGCCCAGCCGCCTGCGCCCTGATCGCGCAGCGTCTGGTCGTTCCAGATGATCGGGGTCATGTAGAACAGCAGCTGGACCAGGCTGAACAGCAGCGGGCTGATGTCGCGGTAGCGCGTGGCCAGGATGCCGAAGCACAGCGCCACCCAGACGCAGTTCAAAACGATCAGGGCCAGCGCAGGGATGAACATCAGATCGGTCCACTTCCAGGGCTGCGGATAGATGATCGCGATCACGACGAAGATGACGATGTTGTGCCCGAACAGCAGCACCTGCCGCCACACCAGGCGGTACACGTGCACCGAAAGTGGCGTCGGCAGTTGCTTGATCAGTCCCTCGTTGGCGACGAACACGTCCGCGCCCTCGAGGATCGCCGCGTTGATCAGGTTCCAGATGATCAGCCCGAGCGTGACGTAGGGCAGGTGCTCGGACAGTTCGAGGTTGAACAGCTTGGAGTACAGCCCGCCCAGGGCAACGGCCATGGTGCCGGTGGCGATGGTGATCCAGATGGGGCCGAGCACCGAGCGCCGGTACCGCTGCTTGATGTCCTGCCAACCCAGGTGCAGCCATAGCTCGCGCTTGGCGAAGCCCGCCGTCAGGTCGCCCCACGCGCGCGCCATCGTCTTCGACTGCGCGGCGGCGTCGGTGAAGGTCATGCTCGACTCGTCCTCCCGAATCTCTCGCGTCTACCCAACCGTCGCAACCTGATCCACTCCCGCAGGCCGGCCGGGTCCCTGCGTGACACCAGGAAGAACCAGCCGAATCGCACCCACTCCTGGGGGATCAGCTTGCGCAGCCCGGGCTGGGACTGCAGGTAGCCGCGGTTGCGGTAGGTGAAGAACCGCTTGGTCTCGTCCGCGGGGTACTGGGTGTGCATGCGCCCGCCCAGGATCGGCTTGAACTCGTCGGAGCCCTGCGGATGCAGGTACACGGTGTCCAGGCAGGTACCGAACGGGAGACCGGAGCGCACCAGCCTGCGGTGCACCTCGACCTCGTCGCCCCGGATGAACAGTCGGATGTCCGGTACGCCAACGGCTTCCAGCGTGGCGGCGCGGAACAGGGCGCCGTTGAACAGTGACGCGATGCCGGGCAGCAGGTCGCCTGCGCCGTCCACGCGCAGCTCGGACACCCGTCGCCGCCACACCAGGCCGCGCCGCAGCGGGAACGCCAGGCGCGCGGGGTCGTCCATGTCACACACCATCGGCGAGACCTCGGCGAGCGAATGCCGTGCGGCGCAAGCCAACAGCGTTTCCAGCACGGTCTCGTCGGCGGGGCGGCCGTCGTCGTCGGCGAGCCACACCCAGTCGGCGCCGAGTGCCAGTGCGTGCAGGATGCCGAGCGCGAAACCGCCTGCGCCGCCGAGGTTTCGCAGAGAGCCGAGATACGTCGTCGGCACCGGCAGCGCGTCGACGAGTTCGCGGACGCGGGGGTCGCCCTTGCCGTCGGGGAAGTCGTTGTCGACGACGATCAGGTGGTCAGGCGCCCGGGTCTGCCCGGACACCACCGTCAACGAGCGGGCGAGGGCGTCGACGCGGCGGTGCGTGACCACCACCGCGATCACCAGACCGTCGGCGTTAGCCACCCGGGGCATCCCAGCGATCGTGCTCGTCGATGACCTCGCGCACGTGCCGCGCGGCGTCCTCGCCCTCGTAGGCGCGCACGACGTCCTCGATCTCGCCGGCCATCCGGACGGTGCCGTGGTCGATCCACATGGCGGTGTCGCAGAGCTGGGCCAGGAATTCGTTGGAGTGACTGGCGAACACCAGGATTCCCGAGCGTGCCACCAGGTCCTGCAGCCGGGTCCGGGCCTTCTTCATGAATTCGGCGTCGACGGCGCCGATGCCCTCGTCGAGCAGCAGGATCTCCGGATCGATGCTGGTGACGACGCCCATCGCTAGGCGCACCCGCATGCCGGTCGAGTACGTGCGCAGCGGCATCGACAGGTACTCGCCGAGTTCGGTGAAGTCGGCGATCTCGTCGACCTTCGCCATCATCTGCTTGCGGGTCTGCCCGAGGAAGAGCCCGCGGATGATGATGTTCTCGAAGCCCGAGATCTCGGGATCCATCCCGACGCCGAGGTCGAACACCGGCGCCACCCGGCCGGTGACGGTCGCCGATCCGCGGGTGGGTTCGTAGATCCCCGACAGCAGCCGCAGCAGCGTCGACTTGCCCGCTCCGTTGTGCCCGACGAGCCCGACGCGGTCGCCCATCTTCAGCGAAAGCGTGATGTCGCGCAGCGCCTCGATGACCACGACGTTGGAGGCGTTGCGGCCGATGGTGCCGCCCGCCTTGCCAAGGAAGGCCTTCTTCAGCGATCGCGACTTGGCGTCGAAGATCGGGAACTCGACCCAGGCGTTCTGGGTCGAGATGCGAGGTTCCACCTGTGTCAGTTTCCGCTCAGCGCCTAGAGGTACTGACCGGTCCCGGTGGAGTGTCCGGGGCCGCGTGGGCCCGGCGCTCCGACGCCCGGCGGCAGCGCGCCCTGGCGCATCTGCTCGAGCTGCTGGCGGGCGGCCATCTGCTGGGCGAACAGCGCGGTCTGGATGCCGTGGAACAGACCCTCGAGCCAGCCGACGAGCTGGGCCTGGGCGATGCGCAGTTCGGCGTCCGAGGGAACGGTGTCGTCGCTGAACGGCAACGTCAGGCGTTCGAGTTCCTCGCGAAGTTCCGGAGCCAGCCCGTCCTCGAGTTCGGCGATGCTGGTGCGGTGCACGTCACGCAGCTTGGTGCGGCTGGCGTCGTCGAGCGGAGCGGCGCGAACCTCTTCGAGGAGCTGCTTGATCATCGTGCCGATGCGCATCACCTTGGCGGGTTGCTCGACCAGATCGGTCAGCGACTTGCCGTCGCCGCCGCCATCGCCGTCACCCTCCTCGTCGGGGATGTTGCTGATGATCTCGAAGTCGCTGTCGTCCTGTGTCATGCCCTCTGCATTCCCTCTCAGCCGCGACCTACCGCTGGCCGGCCCCAACGGAACCCTGCCACTCGTAGATGCGGTCCTCGCCGTTGTCGTAGATCTTCTTCCACGACCGTGACTCGTCTAGCGACACTAGTCCGTCGGGCATGACGAACCCGCGCACGACCGGTGTGCTGGTCAGGACGTAGCGGATGTCGAGCGCCCGCACCGCCTCGGCGACCCGGGGATCGGTGTCGGCCTGATCGGCGTACGCCCAGAAGTTGAACCGCTCATACCCCGGGCCCTGCTGCTGCGGGAAGTCGTAGTGGGTCCACAGCGGGTGCAATCCCGCAACGGCGTACATCCACGCCGTGCCGTCGGTGTTGGCGTTGCCGATCACGGTGTCTCGGGCGCCGGGCAGGGTCGCGAGGTGGGCGAACGCCTCCAGGTCCTTGGCGTTGATCATCACCGAGTCGTACTTCTCGCCGATCAGGTACCGGTGCCGGGGCAGGTAGTGCCAGGCCAGGCCGACCGTCACGCCGACGAGCACGACGGCGGTCACGGCGTGCCACGCCCGCGGCGGCACGCGGGGGGCGAGCCTGCGGCCGCGGTCGACGACGAAGGCCGTTGCGGTGAACATTGCGATGCCCGCCATGGGTGCCAGCAGCATCGTGACGACCGCCGACAACCGCCGGGGGTCGCTGTAGAAGAGGTCGCTGAAGACGCCGGTGACCGCGCCGATGGGGCCGCCGAACGGGGCGGCGGAGTGCACGATCGAGACGATCAGGAGCAGCCACACCGCCAGCGGCCACCAGATCCGCCGGACGATGAGGTAAAGGAAGCCGAGCGCCGACAGCAGCAGGATCGCGTTCTGGATGGGGTAGTCGTTGAGGTGGCGGGTGTGCTGGGCCACGGCCTCGAACAGCACCCGCCTGCGTCCCTGATGGGTGACGTAGGCATGGCCGGCGATGATCTCGGCTTGGGCGAGGACGCCCAGGAACTGGGGGAGCAGCAGCAGCACGGCGGGCACCGCGACGAGGGCGAGGGTGACGGCGTCGGCCCCCCGGCCCCGGATCGGCCGCCAGAGTCCCTCGATCAGCCACCACGCCGCGACGAACGTCACCGCGACCACGCCGCCGGTGATGTGCACCGAGAAGATGCCCACCAGCGCGAGGACGGCGATCGGGACGAGGGTGCGGTGCCGCACGGCGGAGACGACGAGGACGGCGGTCGGCGCTGCCAGACCGAAGGCGGCGAGGTTGGGCATCGACGCCGTGTCGAACTCGACGTAGGGCACGGCGGTGAACGACGCGGTGAGCGCCGCGGCGGCCGCCGCGCAGCCCGCCGCCCGCCACCGGTCGTGATCGCGCAGCAGGAACCACGTCAGTGCGGCGGCGCTGACCGGGAACAGCCAGATGGCGGCGATCAGCGAGGACAGCGTGTATGCGCTGGTTGCCGCGATGCCGGTGAGCTGGCACGCCAGGGCGGCGAGCGCGTGGAACGCCGACGGGTAGAAGAGCGTCGCGTGGGTCTCGACGTTGCGCAGCTCGCCCATGTGGGTGGGTGAGGCTTGGCCGGTGTCGACGATGAAGCGGATGGTGTTCGCGTGCCACACGGAGTCCCAGTTGCTCGGCACCGACTGCCACTGCGGAAGTCCTCGCGCGGCGGCGTACCCGATGAGTACCGCGCCCAGCATCACCCCGGCTGCGACGACGAGTGCCGGCCCGGTCGACATCACAGTTCCCGGCGGAGGACGGTCGCGGAACCGCGACAGCGAAACCTGCAGCGCTGTGATGGCGATCACGATCACCAGCAGCGACCCCAGGGCCGTCCAGCCATTCCACGGAATGCCAACCGCGCCCAACGGCAGGATGGCGAGACCCACGACCCCGTAGGTGAGCGGCGCCCCGACCGCGATGGCGACGGGCCAAGTTAGCTGAGCCGTGCGGGCGACGATTGCTCCGGGGATGACTAGCAACGACCAAGCCACTAGCACGCCGAAGGCCAAGCTCACTGCACTAGTATGGCTGCCGAGGTGGCCCCGTCTGATCAAGGCACGGGCGTCGGAAGATGCCGTCGGTCACCCGAGATCGTTGGAAATTGCGGTTTTCATTCGCTCGAAGGTGGGTGGCATGGCATACGACGTCGCCCGGGTGCGTGGTCTACACCCGTCGCTGGGCGACGGCTGGGTGCACTTCGACGCCCCCTACGGCATGCTGCTTCCCGACTCGGTCGCGACGACCGTGTCGACCGCCTTCCGCGGCTCGATGACCACCGACGTCGGCCCGCATCCCGCCGCCAAGCGCAGTGCCGCGGTGCTGGCGGCCGCGCGCCAGGCCGTTGCCGATCTGGTCGGTGCCGATCCCCGCGGCGTCGTGCTGGGCGCCGATCGCGCGATCCTGCTCGCCTCGCTGGCTGACGCGTCCTCGTCGCGGGTGGGCCTCGGGTACGAGGTGGTGGTCAGTCGCCTCGACGACGAGGCCAACATCTCGCCGTGGCTGCGCGCAGCGAATCGGTATGGCGCGAAGGTGAAGTGGGCCGAGGTCGACATCGAGACCGGTGACGTCCCCGCGTGGCAGTGGGAGAGCCTGATCACCAAGCCCACGAGGTTGGTTGCGCTGACGTCGGCGTCGTCTTCGCTGGGCACCCTGACGGACCTGCGCCCCGTGACCAAGCTCGTGCACGAGAACAACGGTCTGGTCGTGGTCGATCACTCGGCTGCCGCTCCCTACCGCCTGATCGACATCGACGAGGTCGAGGCCGACGTCGTCGCTGTGAACGCGGTGGCGTGGGGCGGCCCCCCGATCGGCGCGCTGGTGTTCCGCGACCCCTCGCTCATCGACACCTTCGGGTCGGTCGCGTTGGACCCGCTGGCCACCGGTGCCGCGCGACTGGAGGTCGGCGCACACCAGTACGGCATGCTCGCCGGCGTGGTCGCCAGCGTCGAGTACCTCGCGAACCTCGACGAGGCCGCGTCCGGCACCCGCCGCGAAAGACTGGCGCTGTCAATGCAATCCGCCGGCGCCTACATGGACCGGCTGTTCGAGTACCTGCTGGCGGCGTTGCGCTCGCTGCCGCTGGTGATGGTGATCGGAGCGCCCGAGGCCCGCATCCCCGTGCTCAGCCTCGCCGTGCACGGCGTTCCGGCGGAGCGGGTGATCCAGCGTCTCACCGACAACGGCGTGCTGGCAGTGTCCAACACGACGTCGCGGGTGCTCGACGTGATCGGCGTCAGCGACATCGGCGGTGCCGTCACGGTCGGCCTCGCGCACTACACGACGATGGCCGAGGTGGACCAGTTGGTCCGTGCGCTCGCCTCGCTCGGCTAGCGTCAATCCCGTACGCGCAGCAGCACTTTCCCGGTCACTTCGCCGGCCGTCAGCATGCGGTGGGCCGCAGCGGCCTCGGTGATCGGCAGCTCGGCTCCGACGATCGGGCGCACCTTGCCCGCGGCGATCATCGGCCACACGTTGGCCACCACCTCGTCGACGATCGCGCCCTTGCCGGATGGGCCGTCCAGCGGCCGTGAGCGCAGCGCCGTCGCGATGACGCCTGCCCGTTTGGCGAGGAGCTTGCCGATGTTGAGTTCGGCCTTCACGCCACCCTGGAATCCGATGACGACGAGGCGCCCGTCCGGAGCGAGCGCATCGACGTTCCGGTCGAGGTAGGAGGCGCCCATGATGTCGAGGATCACGTCGGCCCCCTGGCTGTCGGGCTCGCGCTTGATCGCCTCGACGAAGTCGTCCTCGCGATAGTTGATCGCGACGTCGGCACCGAGTTCCCCGCAGAACGCGAGCTTCTCCGCCGAACCCGCCGTGACGGCGACGCGGCAGCCGAGCGCGCGGGCCACCTGGATCGCGTGGGTGCCGATGCCGCTCGCGCCGCCGTGGACGAGCAGGAGGTGGCCCTCGGTCAGGCCGGCGGTCATCACGAGGTTGGACCAGACGGTGCACGCCACCTCGGGCAGGGCCGCCGCGCTGTGCAAGTCGACACCGTCGGGCACGGGCATTACCTGCGCCGCGGGAACGGCGACCCGCTCGGCGTAGCCGCCGCCTGCCAGCAAAGCGCACACCTCGTCGCCGACCGACCACGTGGCAACGTTCTCACCGATCTCGGCGATCCGCCCGGACACCTCCAGCCCCATGACGTCGCTCGCGCCGGGCGGCGGCGGATAGTTGCCCGCCGCCTGCAGGACATCGGCTCGGTTCACCCCTGCGGTCACCACTTCGATGATCACTTCACCAGGCTGAGCTGCGACGTCCGGCACCTCCACCCAGCGCAGATCGTCGGCCGAGACAGCAGGGATAGCACGCATGTCAATAACGCTACTACTTGCGGTCGAGAGTTCTACTATGACGCCATGGAGGGGATGATTGCAGGGCGAACCGCGAGCGCCATGCCTGGGCTCGACATTGCCGAGGAACGATCTTGGCAAAACTTTCTAGATGCCGCGTTGCGGCTGTACGCCACGTTGAACAAACAACTGGTGGAATCGCACCACCTGACGCTCAACGACGTGCGACTACTCGACCTGCTCGACAGGTCACCGACGGGCTCAGCGCGGATGGGGGATCTCGCCGAGGAACTGATGTCGTTGCCCAGCCGGGTCACCCGTCAGATTCACCGGCTCGAATCGCAGAGCCTGGTCGGTCGCTGTTCGAGTCCGGACGACGGCCGCGGCGTGCTGGCCACCATCACGCCCGAGGGCCGGGCACTGCTGAAGGACGCGTTGGTCACCTACGGGGACGGGGTGCGCACCCACTTCCTCGGCAGGTTGTCCCGGACGCAGATCGCCGCCATGGGGGAGAACTGCCGACGCATCGGCGCCGGACTGCGCGATGCCGCGCCGCCCGCCAGGATGGGTCGGGTCTGAAGGCCTTAGGCTGTCCCACGGTGGCGTGGCAGAGCGGCCTATTGCACTCGCCTTGAAAGCGAGAGTCGGCTAACACCGACCGGGGGTTCAAATCCCTCCGCCACCGCCAGTCCTCCCAAACCGTCGCACGCCGTCAGGCGTACCCCAGCGCGGTGTTCTCCGTGCGGATGCGCACGTTCAGCATGGCGGCGTTGGCCGCGCTGAACACGATCGCGGTGACCCACGCGGAGTGCACCAGCGGCAGGGCCGCGACCTCCATGGCGACTGCGGTGTAGTTCGGGTGGTGCAGCCAGCGGTACGGTCCGCGTGCGACGAGTGGAGCGCCGGGGATGACGATGATCCGTGGGTTCCAGTGCTTGCCGAGCGTGGCGACGCACCACCACCGCGTCGCGGTGCTGAGCGCGACGAGGGCCACCATCGGCCACCCCAGCCAACCGACGAACGGCCGGTGCCCGACGGCCACCTCGATCACGCAACTGGCCAGCAGCAGCCCGTGCATGGCCACCATGGCCGGGTAGTGTCCACGGCCGAACTCCCTGCCGCCGTTGCTGATCGACCACGCGGTGTTGCGCCTCGACACCACCAGCTCGACGAGCCGTTCGGCGCCGACGGCCAGGATGAACAGGTAGTACACGGTCGCGCTCACCAGCTCAGGAGCAGGAGTTCGAAGCTGAATCCCGGGCCCATCGCGAGCATGACGCCGAGATCGCCTGCCGCGGGTGGCTGCGCCAAGGTCCGCCCCAGCACGTCGAGCACCGACACCGACGACACGTTGCCGTGTTCGCGCATGGACTGCCTGCTGTGTGCGAGCGCCGCGGGCGGCAACTCGATCGCGTTCTGGATCGCGTCGATCACCTTGGGTCCGCCGGGGTGGCAGATCCACGTGGAGATGTCGGCGGTGGTGAGACCGTGGTCGGCGAGGAACCGGTCGACCTCGCCACGCAGGTGATCGTCGGCCATGCGGGGAACGTCGCGCGACATCACCAGCCCAAAGCCGCCGGTGCCCACCTTCCAACCCATCACGTCCACCGTGCCGGGGAACAGTGCGCTGCGCGTCGCGAGGACGGCCGGGCCGCTCGGCGCGGTCGCGTACGTCGGAGCGCGGTCTGCACCCGTGGCGACGACGGCACCCGCCCCGTCCCCGAACAGACACACCCCGATGAGTGCGGGGATCGAGGAGTCGTCGCGTTGCAGCGTGAGCGAGCACAGTTCGACCGACAGCAGCACGGCGACGTGGCTCGGATAGCCACGGAGGTAGTCGTGCACGCGGGACATGCCTGCCGCGCCTGCGACGCAACCGAGCCCGAACAGGGGGATGCGCTTGACGTCTCGACGCAGTCCCACCATCGACGCCAGTCGCGCGTCGATGGTGGGCACCGCGACGCCGGTGCTCGACACCGAGACGATCGCGTCGACCTCGCGGGGGTCGACGTGTGCTGCGTCGAGAGCCGCTCGCACCGCCTGCGTTCCCAGATCCACCGCCACCTCGATGTAGGCGTCGTTCGCGGCGGTGAAGCCGTTCAGCTCGGGGTAGCGCGACAGTGGCAAGGCGAGGTTTCGGGTGTCGACACCGCTGGTGCGCACGAAGCGTTCGAAACCTGTTGGGGCGACGCCGATCAGTTCGCGTGCGACGTCGTCCTGGGTGTGGCGGTGCTGCGTGAAGGCCACGGCGGTGCCGGCGATGCGCGGCGAGCCCGTCCCATGGCGGGCGGGCGGTTCGGTGGTGGTGCGGTGCGTTGTATTGGTCATGGAATCGGATGATCCGCGTCGAGTCTGGAAACACGCCTCGAAGTGAGATAGTAGACATTCGCCGATATCAGGGAATAAGCAGTGGCACAACGATTCTGGGAGTCACCCGACGATCCCCTGGCAGGATGCCGCGAATGACGGCTACATCCCGTAGCGCCGGCGTATGCCGTGAAACCGCTGCCACATCTGCGCGACGCGCTCCCGGGGACTGACGCGCGCGGTGTCGGCGGGCAGGGCCGCGTCGAGATCGGTCGAGTGGACCAGGCGGGTATGCAGTGGCACGGGATTGCCGCTCAGCATGTGCCGGTAGGTCAGGTTGCCGCGTTCGAAGCGCTGGCTGTCCATCCAATTGTGCACGCCGGGGTCGTCGTGGGCGAGGACGATCCGCACCTTGCCGTCCGCGTCCACCGCGGTCCTGCTCGGCGTGTAGGTCACCGGTCGGTAGAGGTAGTCCATGCTGGTGAAGAACGGCCCCATGTTCGTCAGCATCCACAGCCCGTCGTGAGCATCGAACTCGACGATCAGTGCCTCGTCAGGGCCGAGCCTCCAGTGCATGTTCGTCGCTGCGCGGCCACGCCTTTCGTCGCCATCGGCGGACTCGAGCGCGGGGAACGCGTTCGGCCGGTGTTCGTCGACGCCGCCGTAGGTGAACGGGAACTCCGGCCAGTCCCGCATCAGGCCGGTGACGAAGTCGCCTGCCCACGCCATGGCGTCGACCATCGCCGCCGGAGTGGGCACCGGTTTGGGGGCGTCCATGTCGATGCGTTCGATCGACAGCCGCGCCGGCGTCTCGTTCCAGTCGTCGAAACCCTCTCGGATGAACAACTTTCGCGACTGAGTCGTGGTGGGGAGCCAGTTCGCGTCGCGCTGCGGGCCGCCGACGAACAACTCGAGTTCGCCGTCAGCCGTCGTCGTCAGCCGATCGCCGGTCAGGTTGGCCTCGGGGACGTCACCGAACGGCTCGTGCAGGACACCCGGTCCGTCGGGCCGGGCGCCCTGGACCGTGACGTTGAAGAACGGGGCGGTGCCCCGCGTGCCGGTGATGCGGTAGCTCGACCGCCCGTCGATCCAGGCCTGGTGGTAGGTGAAGTCGCCGCAGTCGCCGCCGAGCTTGCGGGTCGGGTGGCTGAACGCGTGCAACAGCGGGTACCGGGGGTCCTTGGACTCGAGCCCGAGATCGAAGGCCTGCCCCAGGTTTTGGGCGAGAAACCGGAAGGCGTCGGCGCGGTGCGGTCCCGACGCCGGGTTGCGGTCCTTGAACGCCTGCCCGCCTGCCTCCTTGAGGCGGTCGCAGAACGACGCCCAGGCGTCGCGCAGTGCCTGGTCGTCCTCGCCGTCGCCGAATGCCATTGCCGCCTCAGCCAATCCGCGCCAGCATGGCCGCCACGGTCACGCAGGCGCGCCGTGCCGCATCCAGTGGTCCCTCGCGGTCGATGCGTGGGCCGATGAGTTCCAGGTCGAACCCGTGGCGGTAGCCGTTCTCGATGGCGTGCCGAATGAATCGTTCGATGGGGATCGCGCCGTCACCGGGTACGGCGCGGGCGGGTAGCGATCGGTCGCCCAGCACGTAGTCGCTGAGCTGAATCGACTGCGTGCGCGGCAGGACCCGCTCGACCAGCGTGGCCAGGTCCGCCTCCGCCCAGCAGTGGAACAGGTCGACGACGACGTCGAGATCGGCCATCTCGGCGAGCGTCGCAGTGTCGCGCAGGGAGTGGGCGATGTGGATGTCGGCGTACAGCGCGGAGGCGTTCTCGATCGCCAGCGCGACGCCCACGTTCCTGGCGTGATCGCGGCACGGCGCGACCGCGTCGCAGAACCGCTCGGCGGCCTGTTCCCACGTCAGTCCGTCGCGACCGCCGGTCAGCATGTACACGCACCGGGCGCCGATCGCCGCCGCGGCGTCGACGACGGCGTCGAGTGCCTCCGCGGTGCGGAACAGGTGGAAGACGGTGTCGACGACGTACCCTCGGTCGGCGATCAGCGGCACCAGGGCGGGGTCGCGGAGGTGGTCGTCGACCAGGCTCACCCGGCCGAGACCCAGTGTCTGCCAATAGGCGTCGTACTCGGCTGGTGCGGCACCGAGCATGCCGACGCCGTGCACCGAGAGCCGTCCGACGTCAGCCACGGTTCTCGATTGGGACGCCGAATCGCTCGCGGAACGGCCGGAACTCCTCGTGCAGTGCCGCGAGGTCCTCCCCGATGTCGGTGAGCAGCGAGGTGGAATAGCGGAACTTGCCGTGCCGGTCGCCGCGGTTGTTGGCGAGGTAGTGGCGCATCGCCGCCTCGCCGTCGGAGGTGAGCGTCCGGTCGCTGAAGGCGTAGAACCGCTCGACGGTGCCGACCGGATCGGCGACGAAGTCGGTGTAGCGGACGTGCAGGATCCGCGGGTCGTCGACCAGGGGATTGGTCATCGTGTTGGTGACGCCCGCCCTGGTCATCTCGAGATGCCTGCGGGCCTCGACGTGCAGGTCAATCGGTCCGACGATGCCGTCGAGGATGTCGGCCATCATCATGGTCCGCGATGCGGCGACCTGTACCGGATCGCGGTGCAGCCACAGAAGGGTGGCGTCGGGGTAGGCCTCGAAGAACTCGGCGAGGCGAAAACCGTGGAAGCCCTTGCACACCCACCGCTTGGGCGCCGTGGCGAACTGGAACTGCTGCAGCATCGCGCGGTGGATCCGGTACTGCGCTGCGGCGTCGGTGGGAAGACCGCCGACGACGGTCGGCATGGGCACCCGCCACCACGCGGTCGGCGTCATGACCCGGAAGTCGAACGCCCACGTCCGTTCGTCCTCGGGCAGGCCGTCGCCGAGCATGTCGTTGTAGGGGTGGCTGTGCAACCACTTCGGCATCTTCGCGTTGATCTCGCGCCAGTCGTCGTCGGCCCGGGCTCGACGCTCGTCAGCGGCATCCGCGAGCCCTGGTGGCGGTGACGGGTACATCACCTCCCAGAAGCGCAGGGCACGGGACTCCGGGTCGGCGGCCATCAGCGCGTGGGCGAGCGTCGTTCCCGACCGCGGCTCGCCGGTGGCGAACATCGGGCGGTCGATCACCTCGTCGGCGATGGGCAGTCGGCTGCGATCGCCGAAGAGTCGAAGGCGCGACGTCAGCAGCCAGTGGCACGTCTCGGCCGCGCGACGCCTGCCGTCGTCGTCCATCGGGATGGCGTTGAGGTGATCGATGGCCACCGAGAAGCGCTGTGGCAGAGTCGGATCGTCGAAGTCGGCGAGACCCGTGGCGGCCTGGGCGGCGGCCAGCAGCTCCGCGGCGTCGAGTGCGGTGTTCATGACTGCCCGCACAGTTCGAGCAGGGCATCCTCGGTGGCGCGGACGCGTTCGGCCGACGCAGCGGCATGGCGACGTCCGGCCATGGCGCCGTAGTCGAGGATCTTCGGTACGCGGAGTCCGGCGTCGACGAACTCCTTGATCCGGGCGGCGACCCGACGCGGCGATCCGTGCGGCACTACGGCCAGGATGGCCGCCGGGTCGACCCGGTCGAGGAAGTCGAGGATGCGGTCGCGAGTCATGGTGGCAGGGTCGATGTCCTGGAAGCCCCGCCACTGGTCGCCGCAGGGGTGCTCGAACCCGAAGTCCGCCAACGTCTTCGCCGACACCTGCAGCAGGAAGGCCTGCACCAGCGGAGCGGCGACGATCTCGGCGAGTTCGTCGTCGTCGCCGATCAGACACACCTGGATGAAGCACGGCGTGATCGCCATGGGGTCGCGGCCCGCGCGTTCGGCCGACGTACGCACGGCCCCCAGCATCTCGGCGTAGTGGTCGGGCGTCCAGGCGCCCGCCGGCCACCACCCGTCGGCGTAGCGGCCGGTGATCTCGAGCATCCGGGGCCCGCTCGCCCCGATCCATATCTCGGGAAAGTGTCCGTCGTACGGTTCGGTGTCGAGGCGGGCGTGCTCGAGTTGGTAGAACCGGCCCGAGAAGTCGACCGGCCCTTGGCCTTCCCAGAGCAGGCGGATCACCCGAAGTGCCTCTTCGAAACGGCTGACGGGCGCGGCGAAGTCGAAACCGTAGGGCACGACGTTCTCGGTCTCGCCGCTGCCGAGGCCCAGGATGAACCGGCCCTTGGCGAGGTGGTCGATCGTCAGCGCGGATTGCGCCAGCATCACGGGGTGGCGCCGGACGGTGTCGACCACACTCGTGGCGAGCGGGACCCGCTGGGTCAGGACCGCCGCTGCGGCTGCGACGGCCATGCCGTCGAGGTGGCGGTGCGGGGACGGCGACGCCTCGGCGAGGTCGGTGAACTCAGGCGTCCAGATCGTGTCGGGCCAGAAGCTGACCATGTGGTCGGGCAGCCAGACCGAGTGGTACCTGCCGTCGTCGACCCGCGCCAGGGCGTCGAGGTCGATGGGCAGCGTGGTTCGAAGGAACGCGGCGGGCTGTACCTGCACGCCGTGATGCTAAGCGTGTGCACAGCACGATGCGTGCGTTTCGGCTACTCGCCCGTGAACTCGGGTGGACGCTTGGCGAACATCGCCGTGATGCCCTCGGTGAGGTCCTTGCTCGGCAGGAAGGCCGAGTTCCACGCAGCGACGTAGCGCAGGCTGGCGGCGACCTGCGCGGTGCGCTGCTCGTCGAGGACGTCCTTGACGCCCTGCACCACCAGGGGCGGGTTGGCCGCGATCTGGCGGGCGGTCTGGTGCGCGGCGGCCAGCGACGCCTCGGCGTCGGGGAAGACGTCGTTGACGAGGCCGATCTTCTCCGCCCGTGCGGCGTCGATGTCCTTGCCAGTGAGGGCCAGCTCGCGCAGGTGGCCGTCGTTGAGAATCAGCGGCAGGCGGGCCAGCGAGCCGACGTCGGCGACCATGGCCAGCTTGATCTCCCGCACGGAGAACTTGGCATCGGCGCTGGCGTAGCGGATGTCGACCGCCGAGATGAGGTCGACGCCACCGCCGATGCACCACCCGTGCACCGAGGCGACGACCGGCGTACGACAGTCCGCGACAGCGGTGATCGCGCCCTGCATCTTCTTCAGGTCGCGGTGGAACTCGGCGCGAGGCCGGGCCAGCGCGCCCTCGGCGAGCACCGGCGCGAGCGTGCCGCCCATCGACGTCAGGTCCAGCCCGTAGCTGAAGTTGCGGCCCGACCCGGTCAGCACGATCGCGCGCACGTCCGGGTCGGCGTCCAGCGCGGCGAACGCCGTTGGCAGTTCGGCCCAGAACTCCGGGCCCATCGCGTTGCCCTTGCCGGGGCCGGTCAGGGTGACCCGGGCGACGTACTCGTCGACGTCGACGGTCAGGGATTCGTAGGTGTCGGCCATGGCTGGGAGGCTAACCGGTTAGGGAGGCGAGCCGCCCAGCAGGATGTCGTTGAGCGCGATGTCCTTCGGCAGGAACTGGCACATCGCATCTGCGGCCATCCGCATGGTGTCCATCTCGTCGGTGCCGACCATGTCGCCGTAGTTGCCGAAGATCTCGCCGATGACGGCGGCCTGATCCTCGGGCGTCATGTCCATGAACTCGCCGCACGTGATGGTCTGAGCCACACCCGGTGCGCCCGGCGTGCCGGGCGTCGTGGTGCGGGGTGACGTCGAGGGCGACGATCCGCCGATCGGGGCTCCCGGTTCGGTCGTCATCGCGACGGTGCCCGGCACGGTCTGGCTACAGCCGCCGACTGCGCCGGCGACGAGCAGTGCCGCCGCCGCAACCTGAACTCGGGTCCTCATCTGGACCACGATAGGCGCTAGACGCGACGCAGGTAGAAGTACAGGTAGCGCGGGGCGCCCGATGACGTGTCGATGGCTCCCTTGCCGTTCATGATGCCCAGCACGGTGTCGTCGTCGACCTTCTTGAAGTGGTCGTGGACGGGCTTGCCGTCGTAGACCATCGACGCCGTCACCTCGCCGCGGAACTCCTCGAGCCACAGGCTCGCCTCGCCGTTCATCGCCTCGGTGTTGGAGAACTTGTTGCCCTCGGCGTCGAGGCACACCAGCGGCTTGGCCTCGGCCGCGGAGACGAACGTCTTGCCGAACCAGTTGAGCCGCTTCATGAAGCCGTTGGCGCGGTGCCCGGTCTGGAACTCGCCGCCCTGCCACTCGCCGATCATGAAGTCGATGGTCGTCGGCTCCAGGGTGTCCCAGAACGCGTCGAGGTCGGTATCGGAGATCTCGTCGGTGCGCCCGACGAAGTCGGCGAAGGTCTTCTGCGCGGGGCTCATTCTCGTCCTATCCAGTGGGTGGCGAACTCAAGGAACGCGTCGTTCTCGTGCTTGGCGGCGACCGTCACCCGCACGCCGTCCTGACCGTAGGGCCGGACCAGCAGACGGTTGTCGGCGGCGCTGTTGACGAAGTCGTCGGTCCGCTCGGCCAGCGGCAACCAGACGAAGTTGGCCTGGGAAGGCGGCACCTCGAAGCCGGCCTCGCGCAGCGTCGTCGTCACGCGGGTCCGCTCGGCCACCACGACGTCGGTGCGGGCCAGCAGTTCGTCGGCGGCCTCCAGCGACGCGATGGCCGCGGCCTGGGACACGCTGGTCGCCGTGAACGGCACGTAGACCTTGCCGAGCGCGGTGATGACGTCCGGATCGCCGACGGCGTAGCCGACGCGCAGGCCTGCCAAGCCGTAGGCCTTCGAGAACGTGCGGAGCACGACGACGTTTGAGTGCTCGCGGGCCAGGCCGAAGCTGTCGGGCAGCATGTCGTCGCGGATGTACTCGACGTAGGCCTCGTCGATGGCGATCAGGATGTCGCTGGGCACCGCGGCGACGAACCGGGCCAGCGCCGCGGGGTCGACGACCGTGCTGGTGGGGTTGTTTGGGTTGCAGACGAAGATGAGCCGGGTGCGATCGGTGACCGCGGCGAGCATGGCGTCGAGGTCGAAGGTGTGGTCGCGCAGCGGCACCTGAACCGGGGTTGCGCCCGCGGTCCGCACCTGCAGGGGATAGATCTCGAAGCTGCGCCAGCCGAACAGCACCTCGTCGCCCACCGAGGACGTGATCTGGATGAGCTGCTGGCACAGGCTGACCGATCCGCAGCCAACGGCTATGTGCTCGGGGGCGAACGATCCGCCGTCGAGCGTCTTGGCGAGGACGTCGCGTAGTTCGAGGTAGCCGTTGTCCGGGTAGCGGTTGATGGTGTCCATCGCGGCGGCGACGGCTGCCCGCACGCTGGGCAGCGGACCGTCGGTGGTCTCGTTGCTGGCGATCTTGATGGCACCCGGCACCGTTCGGCCAGGCGTATAGGCGGGCAGATCGGCCAGCAAGGGGCGCAGGCGGGCGGTCACCCGGTCAGTCTAGGGAACGCCGATATCGGCTTCGCTCTACCGGCTTTGCCTTCGTCTGGCTGGCCTGTGTACGCTTGCCCCTCGGATCGTTCGGGAGGCGTGCCAGAGCGGCCGAATGGGACTCACTGCTAATGAGTTGTCCGCCTTAAAGCGGACCGGAGGTTCAAATCCTCTCGCCTCCGCCACACTGGCCCGCGCCAGCGTGACAACTGAATATGCAAGCGCCCGTAGCTCAACGGATAGAGCATCTGACTACGGATCAGAAGGTTAGGGGTTCGAATCCCTTCGGGCGCACTCACGAGCTGGCACTCAGCTCTCGATGGTCTTCACGAACCGCTCGACCTCGCCGAACGCGGGAGCGTCGGCGGCCGGATCCTCCCAGAGCGATACGACGTGGTTGGCTGCTCCCCGCAGTAGGCGCAGGTACTCCGTCGTGTCCTTGGCACTCGAGTTCTTCAGGCGGTCGCCGATCGCGGGCACGATCGGCTCCAGCGCCACGGCGACGCTGAGCCCACTGCCCTCGCTCGGGCCCGCGCCGGCCAGCGTGACGATCTTGTCGAAGTCGTCCCGGCCCATGCGCGGGTACGCCTCGGACAGATCTGCCAGTACGTCGTCAACAATGCTCAACGGTCTACGACCTTCCCAGTCGACTGCGGGTCGATCGACCCGACCGGTGCTTGCCCAGCCCGGCCAATCGCCAAACGAAGCGCGATCACAGACTCGCCGACCGCAAACTGCTGCGTTGCGCCGAGCTGCCGGATACCGTCACCGTCAGATATTGACGAAGGAGACAAAATGGCAGCGCATCGTTCGAACACACGGTCGAATCCTCGTCGGGCGGGCGGTTTCGCGGTCGTGCGCTGGCTCAAGGTCGGAGCCGCGTCGGCCGGTATCAGCGCGGCGCTGCTTGGCTGGTCGGCGACGGGGGCCGTGGGCATCGCGGCTGCTGACGACTCCAACCAGTCGTCCTCCGCCTCGTCGGATTCCACGTCCTCCAAGGACGACAAGCCGACGTCGAAGGACGACGGCCCGTCGCAGAACGACAGCGCTACGGACGCCAAGGACGACGACAAGGACGTTCCTTCTTCCGCCGACGATGCGCCCGCCAAGGACGACGAAGAGGCCCCAGAGGCAGAAGACGAAGAAGCCGAGCCCACCAAAGAGTCGGAGCCCACCGCCGACCCACAGCCGGACAAGGTCTCGAAGCCCGCTAACGATGCGCCACCCGTAGCGCCCGAGCCCCAGCCCCAGCCGGCGCCCGACCCCGACCCCACGCCCGCTCGCACGGCAGCGGCCGCCCCCGTGAGCACCCCCACCCTCAGCGAGCCGATCGTCACGACCGCCGCGGCACCGGAGATCGCCCAGGCCGTCGCAGCCCCCACGCCGCCCTGGGCGCTGCAGGCGGTCAGCTCGCACGACGCGCGGCAGCAGACCATCACCGCTCAGCTCAACGCGTTCACCTCGTCGGTCCGGTCCTTGATCGACGCCCTACCGCTGCATCCCGTCTTCAAGGTGCACCTGGAAGGCGCGCTGTGGACGGCGCGGCGCACGTTCCTCAACCAGGCGCCGACGGTGGCGCCGGTCCTGGTGAGTTCGTCCGGCGGGCCGATCGCGGGCCGCGTCGACGCGGTGGACCCCGAAGGCGACAGGCTGGTCTACCGGCTCTCCAAGGCGCCGACCCGAGGCAGCGTGCTCGTCAACCCGGACGGCACCTATGTCTATACGCCCGGCGCGGACTTCAACGGCGTCGACACCTTCGTGATCACCGCCGACGACATGGGGACCGACGTCAATCTGCTCAATCCCTTCCGGGGAGTGGGCACCTCGGCGGGCATGCTGGTGAACCAGGGCGCCATCACGTTCTCGTTCAACTACACGACCGGCGCACAGTACTGGTCCACCGAGGCCCGCGACGCCCTGCGCTCAGTCGCCGACGGGATGGCGACCCAATTCCTGGTCACCGCACCGGTTGTCATCACCTATGACGTCACCGCGGAGAACTCGTCGACGTCGGGCAAGCTCGCAGCCGCGGGCAGCGACCTCGTGAGCGAGGCGGCCGGCTTCCTCCGGACCGTGGTGCAGAACAAGCTCATCACCGGTGTCGACGCGAACGGATCCGCAGCCGACGGCGAGATCGAGTGGAACTTCGCGTATGGGTGGGGGCTTGGCGACACCGTCGGAGCCGACGAGTACGACTTCGCGTCCACCGCGATGCACGAGCTGCTGCACTCGTTCGGATTCCTGTCCTACATCGATGAGCGGGGCAAGAACACCGGGCGGTCGTGGACGTCCATGGACGGCTTCATCGTCACGCAGACGGGCGCTAAGCCGATCGGGTCGGGGTACCGCTGGAACACCGCCTACGACGGCAACCTGACCGGCGCCAAGGGTGGCCTCTTCTTCGGGGGAGCCCACGCCGTCGCCGCCTACGGCGGACTCGTGCCGCTGTTCACCCCGAATCCGTGGGAGAGCGGCAGCTCGGGCTCGCACCTCGACGACGCGACCTTCACCGGGGCGAATCAGAAGATGATGAACGCCAAGACCGACACCGGTCTCGGTATCAGGGTCCTCAGCCAGGTAGAGCTGGGCATCCTCAGGGATCTCGGATACACCGTCGTTCCGCAGACATCGACCGTCGCGATGGCCGCGATGGTGCTCATCGTGGTTCGTCGCACGCGGAAGGCGCCGCTTGCGAAGATGGAGGCATGACACCTCCCGCGATCGAACGCTGGCACGCCTTCATCTCCGGCGGGCACGACCCCGCCGTGCTCGACGCCCTACTCGCCGACGACGTCGTGTTCCACTCGCCTGCGCTGTTCTCGCCGCAGGAGGGACGGGAGAAGACGGCGATGTACCTGACGGCGGCGGCGAAGGTGTTCGGCGGAACGGACTTTCGCTACGAGGGCCAGTGGTTCGCGGAGCGGTCTGCCGTCCTGGAGTTCGCCGCGACGATCGACGGCAAGTACGTCAACGGCATCGACATGATCGCGTGGAACGACGATGAGCTGATCACGTCGTTCAAGGTGATGATTAGGCCGTTCTCGGCCCTTCAGTTGGTGATGGGGAAGATGGCGGAGTTGCTGCAGCCGAGCTGACACTGTTCTCGTAGCGCCTCGGCCGCCATGGGCCGGGCGAAGTAGTGGCCCTGGGCGACGTCGCAACCTGCCTCGCGCAGCCAGCTGGCGGTGGCCTCGTTCTCGACGCCCTCGGCGACGCAGGCGATGCCAAGCGCGTGGGCGAGGTCGATCACCGACTGGACGATCGCCGCGGCCCGCTCGCTGCGCAGCACGGGTGCGATGAACTGGCGGTCCAGCTTCAGCTCGTCGATCGGTAGATCACGCAGGTAGCTCATGGTGGCGTATCCGCTGCCGAAGTCGTCGATGGCGATGCGAATCCCGTTGGCTCGCAGCCGTTGAATGACCCCGCCGGCCCGCCGGATGTTGGCAAGGAGCAGGTGCTCGGTGATCTCGACCGACAGCGCCGACGGGGGGAGGCCCGTGCGGTCGAGCGCGGCGGCGATGCGGTCGGGCAGGGCCAGGTCGTTGAGCGTCGGCGCGAACAGGTTGATGGCGACCGGTATCTCGCACTCGGCGGAGTCGTACCACGTCACCGCGTCGTGCGTCGCTCGATACAGCACCAGGTCGGTGACCGCACCCATCAAACCGTTTTGGCGCACCAGCGGCAGGAACTGATTGGGGGTCAGCACGCCGAACTCGGGGTGCGGCCACCGCACCAGCGCCTCGACCCCGACGGTGTTGCCCGTGCTGAGGCTGATCTTCGGTTGGTAGACGAGGTCCAGTTCGAAGTCGTCGATGGCCCGCCGGAGTTGTCCCAGCAGTTGGATCCCCGCCACGGGGGAGCGCCGGCGCTTGCCCGCATGCCATGACGGACTCTGCGTCTCGGTGCGGTCCACGTGGCGCAGGTCGGCGGTGAAGGTCTGCACGCCTCCGACGCCGGCGCGCTTGGCGGCGTACATCGCGATGTCGGCCCGGCGGATCAGTTCGTCGGCGTTCACCTCGTCGTCTTCGAGGCCGGGTGTCACGGCCAGTCCGACGCTCGGGTGCATGAACACCTCCTCACCCTCGAGGAAGAACGCCTTGTCGAAAACCTCGACAACGCGTTGCGCCGTTGTCTCGGCGGGCTGCGGCCCATCCTCGATGAGGATGGCGAACTCGTCGCCGCCGAGGCGTGCGACCGTGTCGCCGGTGGGCACGACGGTGACGAGTCGTTCGGCGACGGCGCGCAGCAGCGCGTCACCGGCCGGATGCCCGAGGTTGTCGTTGACGAGCTTGAACTCGTCGAGATCGAGCGAGAGCACGGCCACTTGGCGGCCGTCGCGGTCGCGCATCTCCATCGCGTGGTTCAGGCGATCAGAGAACAGCAGGCGGTTCGCCAGGCCGGTCAGGGGATCGCGCAGCGCCTGATCCGCGACGGCCTCCAGCAGGGTTCTGTTGTCCAGCAGCATGATCAGCTGCCGGACCAGTGCGGAACCCACCAGGATCCCACCCGAGACCAGCACCGGTATCGCCGCGGACGTCGACGACAGATCGATCAGCCCGACGGCGGCGGCGATGGCCATCGGAACGTAGGGCAGCCACTGCCACAGTCGCGACGAGTGCGGCTTGCCGGGCGCTTCGTGGTCTAGGTTGCGGATGGCGAGCAGGGCGCCCGAACTCAGCAGCACCAGTCCCACGGCCCACCCGACGACGAGCAGGTCGCTGCTGCGGATGCCCCTGGCATTGAGGTACACCAGCAGCGAGTCCGTGATCGCCAGCGTCGACAGGCCGGCGGTCACCAGGGCGAGGACCCGCCGATGGCTCGGTGGGGCGGAGGTCAGTACCAGTACCGAGATCGCCACCATGAACACGTCGGCGACGGCGTAGGTGAGTGACGTCGCCAGCTCCGCGCCATTCTTCTGATGGGCGGCGAAGATCTGTCGCAGCACCAGGACCCAGGAGACCAAAAACAGCGACGACGTGATGATGAGGCCGTCGATGAGCGGTCGCAAGCCGACCAGTCGCCGCGCGGACGCAGTGATGATGAACGCGACGATGGTGCCGACCGGCAGGGCCAGGTAGGCGACGTCGGCTATCGACGGCGACGGTGGTTCGGCGTGCACGACGAGCCCGTAGCAGGCCCAGATGGCATCGCCGATGACCCAGCCGAACAGTCCGACCGCGACGGCCATCCACGCGCGACCGCGCAACTGCGGCGTGCGGAGCGCCGCGGTGAGCGCACACCCGAAGGCGAGTGCGGAGAACCCGAGCGAGCCCAGCGCGCTGACGGCCGCCGTGACGTCCGGTCCACCCCATCCTGCGCCGAGCCAGGTGGCAAACACGACGACGGCGATGCCCGCGGCCAAGATCACCGGCTGAACTCTGTTCTTCAGGACGCGAACCCCCAGATCGAGGCCATCGTTGGGCATGTTGCCACTCTTTGTCAAGCAAGCCTGACCTTTGTTCAAACGACGGCCAGATAGGTCGTCAGCAACCAACCGACGGTATCGGTCGCGATTTGGCGTCCGTTATTCTGCTTTCGATGCGTTTGCTCCTGATCGCCGACACTCACGTACCCAAGCGCGCCAAGGACATGCCTGCCGCGGTGTGGGACGAAGTCGCGCGCGTCGACGTGGTGATCCATGCGGGTGACTGGGTGGAACCCTCGCTGCTCGACGATCTCGAAGGACGTGCCCGCCGGCTGATCGGCTGCTGGGGCAACAACGACGGCGAGGAGTTGCGCCGGCGGTTGCCCGAGCGTGCGGACGAGACGCTCGAGGGCGTGCGGTTCACGGTCGTGCACGAGACGGGGCAGTCGGCCGGGCGCGACGCGCGCATGGCGCGGCTCTACCCGGACACCGACGTACTCGTGTTCGGCCACAGTCACATTCCGTGGGATGCGACGGCTGACACGGGGCTGCGCCTGCTCAATCCCGGTTCGCCGACCGATCGGCGCCGTCAGCCGTTTTGCACGTACATGACGGCGACGGTGGCGGACGGGTCGCTCGACGACGTCGTGCTGCATCGTGTCTGACCGTCCGGCCACCGCGGCCGACGTGCACCGGATCGCGTCGTCCATGCCGCACGTCTCCCGGATCGATGGTTCGAAGGGCAATTCGATCTATCAGGTGGGCGGCAAGTCGTTCGTGTTCTTCCGGACCAAGCGTCCCGACGCGCCGTTCGACGACGTCATCGTGCTGTGGGTGGAGTCCGACGCCGACAAGTTGGCACTGGTGCAGGACGAGTCGTCGCCCTTCTTCACCACCGACCACTTCAACGGCCACAGGTCGGTGCTGGTGCGCGCCAGCGAACTGCACCGGGTCGGGCTAGACGAACTGACCGAACTCATTCAGGACGCCTGGATGTCGCAGGCGTCGAAGCGGCGCGCTCAGCAGTGGTTGGAGAGCCGCGGCTAGCTGGCGTCTGCCGCGCAGATCAGTCCGATGTGCTTGGTCGCCCAATCGCCGAGCGGCTCAAGCGCATCGAGCAGTTCGCGGCCCGCGGGCGTCATCGAGTACTCGACCCGCGGTGGTACCTCGTGAAAGCTCTCGCGGTGGACGACGCCGTGACGCTGCAGTTCCTTGAGATTCTGGGTGAGCATCTTCTGCGAGATGCCGGTCAAGCTCCGATGCAGCGCGTTGAACCGCTTGGGCCCGTCCTGCAGCTCCCAGAGAATGAGTGGCTTCCACTTCCCGTCGACGACGTCCATCGCCGCGTCCAGGCCGCAGGTGTATCTACCGAGTTGAGTCACTGCTGGTCACCGCCATTGCTTTCGTCTAGGTAAGTACCGCACTCATTAGTGGGTACTTGTCGAAGGGGATGCGCGATTTCACGATGGTGTCATGAACAACCCACGACTTTCACCCGTTTCGTTCCTGGGGGTCGGCGAGATGGGCGCGGCCCTGATCCGAGCCGCCACCGCCGCCGGGTTTCCGGTCACCGTATGGAACCGGGACCGTTCCAAAGCCGATGCGCTGAGCGGTGTTTCGGTCGTCGACGGCGCTGCCGACGCGATCGCGGCGGCGCCGACGGTGGTGGTGTGCCTATTCGACATCGCGTCGGTGCGCGAGGTGCTCGACCCGGTGGTCGACGGGCTCGCCGGCCGTCGGCTGGTCAATCTGACGACCACCTCGCCCGACGGTGCGCGTGAGCTGGCGGCGTGGGCCGCCGCCGCGGGAGCGGAGTATCTCGATGGCGGCATCATGGCGACCCCACCGATGATCGGGACGCCGCACTCCAGCGTGCTGTACAGCGGTTCCCAACACGGCTTCGACGGCTCGCGCGAACTACTCGAGACGTGGGGTGCCGCAGAGTACTTCGGTGACGACGCCGGCATGGCGTCGATGTACGACCTGGCGCTGCTGTCGGGCATGTACGTCATGTTCGCCGGCTTCTTTCACGGCGCTGCGATGGTGGGTGCCGCCGGAGTTCCCGCGAAGGAGTTCGCAATCCGCGCGGTCGCGTGGCTGCAGGCCGTGCTCCCTGCGCTCACCGAGTATGCCGAGGTCATCGACGGCGGCGACTACTCACTGCCCGGTCAGCAGAGCCTGAACTTCTCCGACCTGACCGACATCCTCGACGCGAGCCGACAGCAAGGCATCAGCACGGAAGTGGTCGACGTGGTGCAGCGGCTGATCCACCGGCAGATCGACGCCGGGCACGGGAGCGACGGGTTCGCCCGCGTGATCGAGAGCATCAAGCACCCCGAGGTGGCAGCGTGACCCATCTGACCGCCATCGGGCTAGGACCGATGGGGCAGGCGCTCGCGGGTGCCCTGCTCGACGCGAATGTGTCCCTGTCCGTGTGGAACCGCACCGAGTCGAAGGCCCGCGGCCTGCTGGCGCGTGGTGCGGAGTGGGCGTCGAGCCCAGCCGCGGCCGTCGCCGCGAGCGATCTGACGCTAATCAACGTGGTGGACCACGCAGCGCTGGACGCCATCGTCGACTCCGCAGGGCGAGCGGTCGCCGGGCGCACCATCGTCGGAGTGTCCTCGGATGCACCCGAACGCGTGCGGGGACGGCCGCAGTGGTCGAGAAGCTCGGTGGCCGGTATCTCGACGGTGCCATCATGACGCCGACGGTGACCATCGGGACGCCGGACGCCAGCATCCTGTTCGCAGGACCGCGTGATCTCTACGACGCGCACCACGCCACGTTCGACACGCTGGCGACGCCGACGTGGGTCGGTGACGAGGTGGGACGGGCCGCCGGCTTCGACATGGCGCTGCTCGACCTGTTCTGGACGTCGGTCGGCGGTTTCATGCACGCACTGAAGGTCGCGGGAGCCAACGGGATCGGCCCGGCCGAGTTGCTCCCACACGCTCACGGGATCGTGGGGATCCTGCCCCCGATTCTCGACGAGGTCGCCGAACGCGTGGGCGCCGACCGCCACGGCGACAGCGACGCGTCGGTGTCGTCGCTGGGGTCGTCGCTGCGCCACTTGATCGACGCGTCCCGGGACGCCGGCGCGGACACCGCTGCGCTGGAGGCGCTTCGTCGGTCCGCCGACGCAGCCGTGGCCGCCGGGCAGGGCGACGACGAGGTCAGCCGGGTGACGTCCTACCTGTAGTCACGCAGCGTGTCCCGTGATGGCGATGCTCACGCGTCGTTCGACCTCGCTGAGGTCGAAGCGCCGACGGCCGGGGAGCGGCGGGGCTTTCGAGCTGTAGGTGGTGCCGGTGGGTGTGGTGAATTCGGTTGTGTGGCAGCCGTCGTCGTGGTGGGTGCGGACGCGCCAGCGGGGTGCTTCCTTGGCGTAGTTGCACGCTTCGCACATGCCGTTGCCGTTGAGTGCGGAGGTGGGTCCGCCGCGTGCCTTGGGTTGGGCGTGGTCGGTGTGGCGGATGGGGGCGTTGCAGTAGGGAGTGCGGCAGGTGTCGTCGCGTAACGCGATGAACGCCGCCAACGCCTTCGGGAATCGTCGGGCGCGGGATTCCATCGTCACGAGTGTGCCGGTCTTGGGGTGGCGGTAGAGCCGGCGCAGGGTGGCTCGGGATCGGTCGTCGCCGACCGTATTGGAGATGAGGTGGCGGGCGACTGCTGCGGGGATGGGTCCGTAGCCCGGTATCCGGGCGGGTTCGGTGTCCCCGCCGAGCAGGGTTTCATCGGTGATCACCAGATCGACGGTGACCGGGACGGGGACGTCGGCGGGGCGGCCGGTGATGCGTTCGACGGCGGTGTCGGCCATGACCTGGCCACGGCTGCGCCCATCACACGTGGTGTCAGCGGCCTGCTTGAGGGCGGCATAGAACGACACCCCCTGGGCCATCGGGAGCAGGATCGTCACGTAGGTCATGACATCGGGAGCGGGCCGGACCCACACACCGCGTTCCGTCTCCGCCCGGCGGGCCTTCTCCACCACCGCGTGCGGGTCGAGGCGGTAGGCGATGGCCTTCGCGTCGGCTTCGATCCGCTTGTCACCCTTGCCCACCAGGCTGGTGGGGTCGGCGCACATCTCGGCGTCCAGGGTGCGGCGGTCCTCGACCTCGAGGCAGGCCGATTCCTTGACCAGCAGCGTCGCCCGCCACTCCGACAGCGTGCCGGTTTCCAGGGCGGCCAGGGTGTGGGGCATTTCGTGGACCAGGGCGCGGGCGAACCCGAGGTGGCGACCACCCTGCTTCGGTGACTCCCGGCGGGCCAGCCCGATCTCGGAGGCCAGGCCTTGTCCGCGCTTGCGCATCGGGATGCCGGCGTCGGCTTCGGCGGTGCGGCGCATCAGGTCCAGGGCGGCGGTCATCCGGGCCTGGGCGGCTGCGGCGGTGGACTTCAACCGTTCCAACTCGGTGATGCGGTCGATCAGGCCGGCCTCGTCCACCGTGGCGGGGTCGAAGTCCAGCAGGTCGAACACGTGTTCGATCCTACGACCACCCACCGACAACATGACCACCAATTCGCTCCGTGGCGGAGATCGCGGTGGCAGCCTCGACGTCATGGAGTCTCACCTGGCATCTGCCGCCATCGCCGCCGCCCACGCCGAGCATCGCGCCAATCTGCCGTTCGACGACACCCGCGACCTCGCCGACGCCGACCGCGGGTTCATCGGAGCACTGGAACCCGGTGTCGTGACGGCAGCCGACGGACGCACGGTGTGGGACAACGACGCCTACGCGTTCTTGCAGGGCGACGCCCCCACGACCGTGCACCCCAGCCTGTGGCGGCAGTCCGCGCTCTGCGCGAAGCAGGGGCTCTACGAGGTGGTCGACGGCATCTATCAGGTTCGGGGACTCGACCTCTCGAACATCACGTTCGTCGAGGGCGACACCGGCGTCATCGTCATCGACCCGCTGGTCTCCACCGAGACCGCAGCGGCCGCACTCGGGCTCTACCGGCGACACCGCGGCGAGCGGCCCGTCGTCGCCGTCATCTACACCCACAGTCACGTCGACCACTTCGGCGGCGTCCTCGGGGTGACCAGTCAGGCCGACGTCGACGCGGGGAGGGTCGTGATCATCGCCCCCGAGGGCTTCACCGAGCACGCGGTGCAGGAGAACGTCTACGCCGGAACGGCAATGGCTCGCCGCGCGGGCTACATGTACGGCGCCGCACTGCCGCGGGGTGAGCAGGGTCAGGTCGGTTGCGGGCTGGGCCAGACCACGTCCAAGGGCGAGGTCGCCCTCATCGTGCCGACGCTCGACATCCGGGAGACCGGCGAGACGCACACCATCGATGGCGTCGAGATTCAGTTCCAGATGGCGCCGGGCACCGAGGCACCCGCCGAGATGCACTTCTACTTCCCGGCGTTGCGGGCGCTGTGCATGGCGGAGAACGCCACGCACAATCTGCACAATCTGCTGACCCTGCGTGGGGCGCTGGTGCGCGACCCGCACGGCTGGGCGGGCTATCTGACCGAGGCGATCGACTCGTTCGCCGATCGCGCCGACGTCGTCTTCGCCTCGCACCACTGGCCGACCTGGGGACGAGAGCGGATCGTCGAATACCTTTCGCTCCAACGGGATCTGTACGCGTACCTGCACGATCAGACGCTGCGCCAATTGAACCAGGGCTACACCGGCATCGAGATCGCCGAGACCTTCCAGATGCCGCCTGCGTTGGAGAAGGCCTGGCACACCCACGGCTACTACGGCTCGGTCAGCCACAACGTCAAGGCCGTCTACCAGCGCTACATGGGCTGGTTCGACGGCAATCCGGCCCGACTGTGGGCGCACCCGCCGGAAGCGATCGGGCCGCGATACGTCGAGGCCATGGGCGGGCTGGACCGCGTGGTCGAGATCGCCCGCGCCGCATTCGACGACGGCGATTACCGTTGGGCCGCAACGCTACTCGACCACGCCATCTTCACCGACCAGAGCCACGCCGCCGCCCGCGACCTGTACGCCGACACCCTCGAGCAGCTCGCGTACGGCAGCGAGAACGCCGTGTGGCGGAACTTCTACCTCTCCGGCGCCACCGAACTGCGCGACGGCAACTTCGGCACCCCGACCCAGTCGGCCTCACCGTCACTGCTGGCTCAGCTCACCCCGGAGCAGATGTTCGACGTACTGGCCATCAGCGTCAACGGTCCACGCGCCTGGGATCTCGACCTCGCCATCGACGTCACCTTCGACGACTCGGCGGCGAACTATCGGCTGACGCTGCGCAACGGGGTACTGGTGTACCGGAAGGTGTCCGCGGACGAGTCGACCGCCGACGCCACCCTGCGGCTGGAGAGCAAGAACCGCCTCGTTCGGTTGGCCGCGGGCGACCTCGCCTCGCCCGGCTTCGAGGTCCTCGGCGACTCCGGCGTCCTTCCCGCGCTGCTCGGGACGCTCGATCGGCCCAACCCCGCCTTCGACATCGTCACCCCCTGATCTCTAGGGGATGCCGCCGTCGGCGCGCAGAATCGACCCGGTGGTGAAACTCGAAGCATCCGACGCCAAGAACAGTGCGGCGCCGATGATCTCGGCCGGCCGCCCGGCGCGCTGAAGGTCCAGACCGGAGAACGGATTGGACGGCAGTTCGCTCTGGGTGCCCAGGTCCCAGGCCTTGCTGATGTCGGTCAGGAAGGGCCCGGCCATCAGCGTGTTCACCCGCACGGTCGGCCCGTAGGCCTTGGCGAGCCCCTCGGTGAGTGCGTTGAGCCCTGCCTTCGCCGCCGCATACGGCAGCATGTGCGGGTCGGGCCGCAGCGAGCCGGTGGAGCTGACGTTGATGATGGACCCGCCGCCGTCGGCAACCATGCGCTCGCCGATCAGCGAGGACAGCCGAAACGGACCCTTTAGGTTGAGGTTCACCACCGCGTCGAACAGCTTCTCCGTCACCGATGTCAGCGAATCGTAGAGCGGTGACATGCCGGCATTGTTGATCAGGACGTCGACCCTGCCGAACCGGTCGTAGCTCGCGTCGACGAGCCCGTCGAGCTGATCCCACCGACCCACGTGCACCTTATGGGCGAACGCCGCCCGGCCCGTCGACGACGAGATCTCCTCTGCCGTCATCACGCAGGACTCCAGGTCACGGCTTGCGATGACGACGTCCGCGCCGCACTCGGCTGCGGCGAAGGCCATCTCGCGTCCCAGCCCGCGACTACCGCCGGTGACGAGCACCACCCTGTCGGTCAGGTCGAACAGGTCGTCGGCGTAACCCATGTCATCCTCCTGCCCCGGTCCCGTTCTCCGGTGATGCTTGCACGGGCCATAGGGTGGCACGGGCAAGATCGAGAAAGGCGCTCATGCAACTCCTCGTCATCCGGCACGCGCTGCCGCTGCGCAGCGAACCCGGTCAAGGATCGGACCCCGACCTTTCGCCCGAGGGCGTCGAGCAGGCCGGCCGACTACCGGAGGCGTTCAAGCGGTTTCCAATCACTCGGCTGGTGAGCAGTCCGCAGCGCCGCGCCATGCAGACGGCCCAGCCCGTCGCCGACGCACTGGGCCTCGCCATCGACGTCGACGACCGGTTGGCCGAGTACGACCGCGACCTCACCCACTACACGCCGATCGAGGAGGCGTCGCAGGAGGACGTGCAGCGCCTGATCGACGGCCACCTGCCCGGCGGGGTAGACGAAGACGCCTTCATCGCCCGAGTGCTCGACGGCGTCAAGGACATCGTCGCTGCCGCCGAGCACGACGACACGGTGGCGCTGTTCAGCCACGGCGGCGTGATCAACGCGCTGGTGCACGATATGTTGCAGACCGAGCGGCTGCTGTGCGTGCAGGTGGACTATGCGGGAATCACCCGGCTGCTCGCATCGCGCGAGGGCAAGCTCGGCGTGGCCTCCATCAACGGCACCGAACACGTATGGGATCTGCTGCCGCGAAACAAGCGGTGGTAGACAAGTGCCGTGACAACGGACGTTCCCCCCGACGCAACCGCGAGCCCGGACGGCCTCGACCTCACCGCCCTCGACCGGCACCTGCGGTCCATCGACGTTCCGCGCACGGGTGACCTGCGCGCCGAGCTCATCGCCGGTGGACGGTCCAATCTCACGTTCCTGGTGTCCGACGACGCGTCGAAGTGGGTCCTGCGCCGGCCACCCCTGCACGGTCTGACCCCGTCGGCCCACGACATGGCCCGCGAGTTCAAGGTCGTCGCCGCGCTGGCGGGAACCAACGTGCCCGTCGCACGCGCGGTGGCGATGGCCGACGACGACTCGGCCATCGGCACCACCTTCCAGATGGTCGAGTACGTCCCCGGCCGGGTCGTGCGGCACACCGACGAACTACGGGCGCTGGGCGATCAGGCCAAGATCGACGCCTGCGTCGACGCGCTCATCGAGGTACTCGCCAACCTGCACGCCGTCGATCCGGACTCGGTGGGTCTCGGCGACTTCGGCAAGGCGACCGGCTATCTCGAGCGGCAGGTGCGCCGCTGGGGTTCGCAGTGGGACCTCATCAAGACCGACGACGACCCGCGCGACGCCGACGTCCGCCTGCTGCACGCCAAGCTCGGCGAACGCATCCCGCCGCAGAGCGGGAGTTCGATCGTCCACGGCGACTACCGGATCGACAACACCATGCTCGATGCCGACGACGCCACCAAGGTCCGCGCCGTGCTCGACTGGGAGATGTCGACCCTCGGCGACCCTCTGAGCGATGCCGCACTGATGTGCGTCTACCGGCACCCCACGTTCCACAACGTGCACGCCGACGCGGCATGGGCGTCGGAGTTGATTCCCTCGGCTGACGAACTGGCGCAGAAGTATTCGGTGGCTGCCGGCCAGCCCCTGGCGCACTGGGACTTCTACATGGCGTTGGCGTACTTCAAGTTGGGCATCATCGCCGCGGGGATCCAGTTCCGTGACCGCATGGGCGGCGGTACCGAGTACGGCGTCGAGGTCGGAGAGGCCGTCGGCCCGTGCATCGCGATGGGACTCGCCGAGCTGCGCTGAGGCAACGGACCGGCGGGGTAAGTCCGCTCACACCCGCACGACGTGCGGTTTCGCGCTCGTCGTGATGGGGTAGGCACGGGGCTGCTCGCGCCCGTGGCGAGACTCCCACGAACAGGAAAGGCGGTCGCCATGCCGTCAGTGACCCCGCACGCCACCGCAGAGGCGGCTGCGCCGGAGTCCGGTGCCGAGACGACGCTCAAGCGCGACGTCGGCGTCGACCTCGACGTCTGGATCGACGCGCCGACGACGCTCGAGTTCCAGATCGCCGTCGCCCCGCATCCAGGAGCCCAAATCACCGAGTCGCTCTCGTTCACGTTGAACGGCAAGGAGATCGAGGCAGAAGAGATCACCGGAGACCACGGCAACCGCATCCACAAGTTCGACGCGGGCAAGGGCAAGCTGCTCGCCAGCTACAGCGCGACGGTCATCGGACAGGCCGACCCGGCGCCCGTCACCGAGATCGACCTGTCGACCTATCTCCGGCCCAGCCGCTATGCGGAGGCCGACAAGTTCTTCGGCTTCGCCGCCACCGAGTTTGGCCGGTACGTCGACTCGGCGACGGTGCTGGCGAAGGTGTCGTCATGGGTCGGCACGCGGCTGCACTACGTGCCCGGCTCGTCGGATCCGATCGACGGCGCCGCCGACACGTTGCTCGCGGGTGCGGGCGTGTGCCGTGACTACGCGCACCTCGTCGTCGCGCTGCTGCGCGCGGTGAACGTGCCCGCGAGGCTCGTCGCGGTGTACGCGCCAGGATGCGACCCGATGGACTTCCATGCCGTCGCGGAGGCGTACGTCGACGGCGTCTGGCGCGTCGTGGACGCCACGCTGCTGGCGCCACGGCAGACCCTGGTGCGGATCAGCACCGGTCGCGACGCGGCCGACACCGCATTCCTCGACAACCACAACGGGTCGATCACGCTGAACTCGGCCGTGGTGCGGGCCGTGGTGGACGGCAACCTGCCGAACGACTCGATCGACGAACTGGTCTCGATCCGCTGAGCTAGCGGATCGCGGCCTTGTAGTTCTTCTTGGCCGCACGTCGCAGTTGGAAGATGCGCGCCGCGCCTGCGAGCACGGTGATCAGACCGCCCAGTACGGCGGCGAACATGATCGCCACGCCCAGCGGCAGGCTCCAGTTCCAGCCGAGGAACTGGAAGGCGGTCGACTCGGTGTTCTGCGCGATGAAGATCAGCAGCACGATCAGCACCAGGAAGCCGACGATCAGCGACGACCACAGCGCACCCGCGCGGGTGAACTTGACCTCGCTGGCGGGCGGCGGGGGGTTGGGCGCCGGCGAGTCCGACGCCGACGCGTGCGCCGGGGGATCGAATGGCGCCGAAGACCCCGTGTTGACGGGCGGCACGTGCGGGTCGGTACTCATAGGTGCATCCTTGCCCCTCTGGCATCGGAATGAAACAAATATGACGGACCCGTTGTGCTTGACCATGACGATCCAAAGGCGGGCGACGCGCCGTGTGGGCCGTTACTGTCGCTGTTTGGTGGGGGATACGTCGAAGGGACGTTGGGAATGAAATCGGCGCGAGGAGCAGTGCGCTACCGGGGGCCGATCGCCCTCGCCGCACTCGTCATGCTGTTGCTGTCTGCCTGTGGAAGCTCGAATCCGCTGGGCGGAGGCGAGATATCCGGTGACCTGAAGTCGATCAAGGTGGGCTCCGCGGACTTCCCGGAGTCGAACATCATCGCCGAGATCTACGCCCAGGCGCTGGAGGCCAACGGTTTCGAGATAAGCCGCCAGTTCGGCATCGGCAGTCGCGAGACCTACATCCCGGCAGTGCAAGACCACTCGATCGATCTGATCCCGGAGTACACCGGCAACCTGCTGCAGTACTTCGACAAGGAGAACGAGGTCACCGACCCCCAGGCCGTGCTGCTGGCGCTCTACGACAAGATCCCCGGTGACCTCTCCATCCTGACGCCGTCGCCCGCCAACGATCAGGACACAGTCGCGGTGACGTCGGAGACCGCACAGCGCTGGAACCTGAAGACGATCGGCGATCTCGCCAGGTACTCCGCGGAGGTGAAGTTCGGCGGGCCGTCGGAGTTCATCAGCCGCGCCGAGGGACTGCCCGGGCTGAAGGCCAAGTACGGCCTCGACATCCCCCCGGCCAACTTCGTCTCGATCAGCGACGGCGGCGGCCCCGCAACGGTTCGCGCGCTCGTCGATGGAACGGTGACGGCCGCCGACATCTTCAGCACGTCGCCGGCCATCCCGCAGAACAACCTGGTGGTCCTCGAGGATCCCAAGAACAACTTCCTGGCTGCCAACGTCGTGCCGCTGGTGGCGTCGCAGAAGATGTCGAACCAGCTCAAGTCGGTGCTCAACGCCGTATCGGCAAAGCTGACCACCGAGGCGCTCATCGAGATGAACACCGCCACGTCGGGCAACGGCGGCATGGACCCGGATGAGGCGGCGCAGAAGTGGGTGCAGGACAACGGCTTCGACAAGGCTATGGGATGAGCGCTCGCGCGAAGACCAGAAGAGTAGGGATGAGCGCGTGATCTCGTTCGAGAACGTCACCAAGACGTACCCCGACGGCACGGTCGCCGTGGACGACCTCACTCTGACCGTGCCCGAGGGCACGCTCACGGTGTTCGTCGGTCCATCGGGATGTGGCAAGACCACGTCCATGCGCATGATCAACCGGATGATCGACCCGACGTCGGGCACGCTGACCGTCGACGGCAACGACGTCACCAAGGTCGACGCCGTCAAGCTCCGTCTCGGCATCGGGTACGTCATCCAGAGCGCAGGCTTGATGCCGCACCTTCGGGTGATCGACAACGTGGCTACGGTCCCGGTGCTGATGGGCGAGTCACGGCGGAACGCCCGCAAGAATGCCCGCGACGTCATGGAGCGGGTGGGGCTCGATCCCAAGCTGGCCAACCGGTACCCGGCGCAGCTCTCAGGCGGACAACAGCAGCGCGTCGGCGTGGCGCGCGCACTGGCCGCCGACCCGCCGATCCTGTTGATGGACGAGCCCTTCAGTGCGGTCGACCCGGTGGTGCGCGAGGAACTGCAGACCGAGATCCTGCGACTGCAGAGCGAACTGCGCAAGACCATCGTCTTCGTCACCCACGACATCGACGAGGCGCTCAAGCTCGGCGACAAGGTCGCGGTGTTCGGCCGCGGCGGCGTGCTGCTGCAGTACGACGCACCCGCCCGGCTGCTGTCGAACCCGGCCAGCGACGACGTGGCCGGCTTCATCGGCGCCGATCGCGGCTACCGCGGCCTGCAGTTCACCGATGCCAGGGACCTCCCGCTGCACGACGTGCGCACCGTCGGTGAGCCGGGTGTCGACGCGCTCGACCTGAAGCCGGGTGAGTGGGCTCTGGTCATCCGGCCCGACGGGTCGCCGTACGCGTGGATCGACGCCAGCGGCGTGGGTCTGCACCGGCACGGAAAGTCGCTGTACGACAGCACGATTGCCGGTGGCTCCCTCTTCGTGCCGGGTGGTTCGCTGCGGCTGGCGCTCGACGCCGCGCTGTCGTCGCCGTCGGGCCTTGGAGTGGCCGTCGACGCCAACAAACAGGTGATCGGCGGGGTCCGGGCCGACGACGTACTCGCTGCACTCAAGAACCGCCCGCGCGACCACTGGGGTGAGCAGACCGCGTGAACTATCTGCTCACCCATCTCGACGACGCGTGGGAGCTGACGCTCATCCACCTGTGGTTGTCGCTGCTCCCACTGCTGCTCGGGTTGGTGATCGCGGTGCCGCTGGGTGCGTTCGTGCAACGGACGAGGGCGCTGCGGCGGATCACGACGATCACGGCGAGCATCATCTTCACCATCCCGTCGCTCGCCCTGTTCGTCGTCCTGCCGCTCGTCATCCCGACTCGAATCCTCGACCAGGCCAACGTCATCGTGGCGCTCACGCTGTACACGGTCGCGCTGCTCGTGCGGGCGGTGCCAGAGGCGCTCGACGCGCTTCCGCCCGCCGTGCTCGACGCGGCCACCGCCGTCGGTTACACGCCACTGAAGCGAATCATCAAGGTGGAGTTGCCGCTCGCCGTCCCGGTGCTCGTCGCCAGTTTGCGCGTCGTCGCCGTCACCAACATCTCCATGGTGTCGGTGGGCTCGGTGATCGGCATCGGCGGCCTCGGCACCTGGTTCACCGAGGGCTACCAGGCCGACAAGAGCGATCAGATCATCGCGGGCATCATCGCCATCTTCGTCCTCGCGATCGTGATCGACACGCTCATCATGTTGGCAGGCAAGCTCGCCACACCGTGGGTGCGGACCGACCGCAAGGCGAAGGCGGGTGCCCGGTGAACTTCCTCTCCCAGGCGCTGTCGTACATCTTCACCGCCGCGAACTGGGCGGGCCCTGCGGGAATCGGCGCACGCATCGTCGAGCACCTCGAGTACACCGCGATCGCGGTGCTCTTCTCGGCGCTCATCGCGATCCCGATCGGCATGGCGATCGGTCACACCGGGCGCGGCACCTTCTTCGTGGTCACCGGTGTGAACGCCTTGCGCGCGCTACCGACGCTCGGCGTCCTGCTGCTCGGCGTGCTGCTGTGGGGTCTCGGGCTGATCCCTCCGACCGTGGCGCTGATGCTGCTCGGCATCCCGCCACTGCTGGCTGGCACGTACTCCGGTATCGCCAACGTCGACCGCGCGGTGGTGGACGCCGCCCGGTCGATGGGCATGACCGAGATGCAGGTGCTGCTGCGCGTCGAGGTGCGCAACGCCCTGCCGCTCATCCTCAGCGGGCTCCGGACGGCGACGCTGCAGATCGTCGCCACGGCGACCGTCGCCGCGTACGCCAGCCTCGGCGGACTCGGCAGGTACCTCATCGACGGCATCAAGGTCAGGGAGTTCTACCTGGCGCTCGTCGGTGCGCTGATGGTCACGGCGCTCGCCCTCATCCTGGACGCGCTGCTGGCATTCGCGGTGTGGGCGGCCGAACCGGGCGCGGACCGCTTCCGTCGTTCGGGCGACCTGCCGCAGCCGTTCCTGAGCGACGAGATCGCACTGTCGAACGCGAGTTCGTCTCGATCTGGAGCCAGTTCACCAGCTCGCTACGAACGCGAGGGTCCGTCGCCTACGGTAGAGGGGTGAGTGCAGCAGACCGCTCCGAGGAGACCCCAGGCCCCTGGCCGTCCGTGCTGACGTGGCGTGCCCACGACTGCACCCGGATGGAGTCGGTCCGGGTTCAAGTGTCGGGCAACCGCATCAAGGCGTATGGCCGCATCGTCGCCGCCGCGTCGGACACGCATCCCGCGTTCAGCGCGTCGTACGACCTCGTCACCAACGACGCAGGCGCCACCAAGCGGCTGTCGGTGACGGTGACGTTGGCCGAACGCGAGCGCCAACTGTCGATCGCCCGTGATGAAGAGAACATGTGGCTGGTCCAGGACCATCAGAATCAGACGAAGCGCTCGGCGTTCGAGACCGCGCTGGACGTCGACGTGGCGTTCAGTCCGTTCTTCAACGCCCTGCCGATCCGCCGCACCGGCGTGCACCGCAGTGGCGAGTCGGTGTCGCTGCCGGTGGTCTACGTCCGCCTGCCCGACCTGACCGTCGAACTCGAGACCATCAGCTATGCGAGCGTCGACGGCGCCATCGAACTGTCGTCGCCGTTGGCGAACACCGCCATCAGCGTCGACGACGACGGCTTCATCCTGGACTACCCAGGACTGGCAGAGCGGATCTGATCACCCCGCCGGCCCGCCCGGCTGCGGCGAGTTCGTCGCGCCAGTCGGGGGCGCCGATCGTCGTCGCCAGGATCTGCGGCCTGCTGAAGCTGTCGTAGCGCATCCGGGCCGCGTGGCCGGTTTCGACGAGTTCGGCCACCGATCCCGACCCGGCCAGGCTGGCGCGCGCCCTCGTCAGCAGGTCGATGGCCTGGTCCAACGACCCGAGCAGCTGCTCGGAGTTCGCCTCGCACATCGCGCGCACCAGGTCGGGTGCGGTGGCCGCGACCCGCGTGCCGTCCCGGAAGGAACCGGCGGCCAGCGCGAACGCGAGCGGCACGTGGCCTGCTGTGGCGGCCAGCGCCTCGGCCAGCAGGTGCGGCAGGTGCGAGATGGCGGCGGCCGCGGCGTCGTGCTCGTCGGATCGCGCGGGCACCACGAAGGAGCCGCAGGCCAACGCCAAGTGCATGACCGTCGCCCACACCGACGGATCCACGCCGTCGTCGACGCTGAGCACCCACGGAGCGCCCACGAAGAGTTCTGCGTCGCCCGCCGCCCAACCGGAGTGCGCCGTGCCGGCCATCGGATGGCCACCGACGAAGCGCTCGGCGAGACCGTGCTTGCGCACTGCCTGTAGGACAGCGCCTTTGACGCTGGTGACGTCGGTCAGCGCGCAGTCGGGTGCCGTGCTGCGGATGTGGTCGAGCATGATGGGCAGCGCAGGCATCGGCACGGCCAGCACGATCAGCGCGTCACTCCGAGCGGCGCGATCCAGTACGCCGTCGAGGGAGTTGGAGGCGTCGAAGCCGTCGAAGCGCGCGGCCTCGACCCCGTCCATGGACCGGTTGTAGCCAAACGCGTCCAAGCCGGCGGCCTTGGCGGCCCGCATCAGTGATCCGCCGATCAATCCCAAGCCGAGTACGCAGACCTGCGGTCCGCTCCGTGGACTCCCCATGAATCTAGGTTGGCATACGGCCTCGCCGAGGTGGCGCAGGGCTTGGCCTTCACCGCTGGTCAAAGGGCGTCGTCGAGGACTAGCGTCTAGCTCATGGGAGCACAGCGTGCGCAGGCGCAGAACCAGGCCGCAGACCTCCCCGACGGCTTCGGCATCGCCGTCGTTCGCGAGAATGGCAAGTGGCGTTGTACGTCGATGGCACGCGCAGCGTTGACGAGCCTCAAGGCCGCTGAGACGGAGCTGCGCGAGATGCGCAGCGCCGGAGCGGTCTTCGGGCTCCTCGACATCGACGACGAGTTCTTCGTGATCGTCCGGCCAGCGCCCGCGGGCACCCGGCTGTTCCTGTCCGACGCCACCGCGGCCCTGGACTACGACATCGCCGAAGAGGTGCTTCGCAAGCTCGATGCGAACATGGATCTCGACGACCTCGAGGACGAGGACCCGTTCGAGGAAGGCGACCTCGGTCTGCTGTCCGACCTCGGGTTGTCCGACAGCGTGTTGAGCATCATCCTCTCCGACGACGAGTACGCCGACGAGCAGCTCGGCCGCATCGCCCAGGAGATGGGCTTCGCCGACGAACTGGCGGCGGTGCTCGACAAACTCGATCGTTGACCCTGACCGACGAGCAGGCCATTCGCCTCGCGCTCGATGCCGCCTCGGCGGCAGGGCCGGCCGACGTGCCGATCGGGGCGGTCGTGTTCGGTCCCGACGGTGCCGAATTGGCCCGGGCCGCCAACGCCCGAGAGGAACTGGGCGACCCGACCGCGCACGCCGAGATCATCGCGATGCGCGCCGCGGCCAAGGCGTTGGGCGACGGGTGGCGACTCGAGGGCACGACCCTGGCGGTGACCGTCGAACCCTGCACGATGTGCGCAGGGGCGCTGGTGATGGCCCGCGTCGCGCGGGTGGTGTTCGGGGCGTGGGAGCCGAAGACCGGTGCGGTCGGGTCGCTGTGGGACGTGGTCCGGGACCGGCGGCTCACCCATCGTCCGGAGGTCCGGGGTGGGGTGTTGGCGCAGGAGTGCGCCGCGCCGCTCGAGGCGTTCTTCGCGCGGATGCGGTGACGCAGCTTTCTCCGCCGAGACTGCTGCCAGATCGCGAAATCGGCGTCAAGAGCGATCTCCCCGCAGTCTGGACGCGATTAGGGGCGCGGCCCGGTTGCCGGTAAGCTGCCACACGGTGGCGTGTCCGAGCGGCCTAAGGAGCACGCCTCGAAAGCGTGTGACGGGTAACCCCCGTCCGAGGGTTCAAATCCCTCCGCCACCGCCATAACCGCCCCGCTGCCACGGCAGTCAGGGGCGGTTTTCTTTGGCCGACGAATCTTGGCGCCAGTGGCCCAAACGGAGAACGGCCCCCTCGTCGCCGAGGGGGCCGTTCGTCACATCGTTTCCGTGCTTACTCGTCGCCACCCGAGCTGTCGGAGTCGCTGCCGCCGGACTTGTCGCTGTCCGAGGAGGTGCTATCGGAACCACTGCCGGAGGCGTCGCCGGCCGTGGCGTCGCTGCCCGAGGCGGCGTTGCCACCCGATGCGGTGCCGCCGGCGGTGCTGCCCCCCGTGCTACCCGAGGTGCCGGTGCCCGTCCCGCTGTCGGTTGCCTTGATGTCGGATTTGTCGCCGCCCCAGGTACTGGTGGGCTTGTTGCTGCCCGATTCGGTCTCGGTCTCGTCGGAAACCGGTGTGACAGCCGGGGTCTCGTCCACAGGCGTCTCGGTGGCAGGCGTCTCGACCGCGGGGGTCTCGACGGCAACCGGCTCGGCAGCTGAGGTCTCGACGGCAGGGGTCTCGACAACCGGTGCGGTGGCGCCGGTCTCGGTCTCCGTGGTTTCGGAGACCACGGGTGCCGTCTCGCTGGCATCGGCGGCCGGAGCCTCGACCGAGATCAGCGACGCGCTGGCGGCCGGGATGTCGGTCGGCGACGTCGTCGTCAGTGCCGCGGTCGTGACCGTCGGCGCCGCGGGAGGTGCCACCGATGCGTTGAGCGCGGTGAAGATCGCGTTCGGCAGATCGTTCAGGAAGTAGTCCAGCGGACCATTCGGGCTGAGCAATCCCTGGAACAGCGAGCGCGTCGGGAAGTTCGGCACGTAGCCGTTGACGAAGGCGTTGGCCACCTTGATCGGCATGTTGATCAGCTCGCTGAGAGCCGTGCCGAAGTCGCCGACGACGACCGAGGCGCGCACGGCGTCGAGGATCTCCGCCACCTGGAGCGTCGCGGTGATCGGCGCGACGAACAGCGCGCGGGTCAGGCCCGAGAACACGCCGCGGGTAAGCAGCGAGTCCAGTACGTTGGCCACGATCTGCCCACCGGGCAGTGCTGCCGCGATGTCACCGGGGATGCTGAAGATCGGCACCAGCGGGTTGCCGGGCCGCTCGATCAGTCGCACCAGGAAGTAGATGTTCAGCTCGCTGAACGCCTCGACGAACTGACCGGTGCGCAGGAAGTTGAACGCGTTGGTCAGCGTGGCGGGCAGCAGCTCCAGCGAATCCTGCAGCGCAGCGTTCGAGCCTGCGGTGGCGTTGCCGATGATCGAACCGAAGTTCGTGTTGAAGTTGGCGAGCTGAGCCAGTAGTGGCCCGGGGTTCGTGGCGTTGGCCGCGATGAAGTTCGCGATCTGCGCGTAGACGGCCGGGTTGGTCAGGGCTGCTGCCGCGTTGCCGGTCACACCCGCCGACGCGGTGGTGAGCGCACCGAGGTTGTTGAACGTGTTGGCGATCGTCTGCTGCAGCGTGACCAGCGGGTTGGTGAACGCGGCCAGCTCGACGGCACGCTGCTCGATGAGTTCGGGCAGCGCCGGCGTCACGGGTGTGACGACGAGAGCGCCTGCACTCGCCATCGCGACGCTGGCCACCATCATCTTGGTGCGGCTAGTCGGCGTCGTGCGGCTCGGCGAGTAGTCGCGAGCCGGCGAGTCGGCAGGTAGGGCTAATTGCACGGTGTCTCCTGTGGTGCGGGTGGGTTACCTGTGTGGCTCGTGAAGATTAGCTGAGGGTTACCTAATAAACAATAGGTACGCCTTGCCTAACTAAGGCGACCCTTGCCGGTGAACGCCACGATCTTGACGCGACGTCCAATGGGCCGACTCCGCAGGTGAGGCGTCAGATCTGGCCCGCCCTCGGAAACCGCCGCCGTGCCGGCCACGAAAATTGCGCGCGCGTCACTCGGCGCCCCCGCGAGACCTCGTCGCGAGCGGTGCCCAAACCGGTGTCCTAGGACCCCCGGCAAAATGGACGAGCCCGAACCGTGCTGGGGTCAAGCGAACCCGCGACGGTCCTCAGAGCCGCCCGAGGAAGTCGCCCGTGAGCCGTGCGACGAGATCCGGTTGCTCGTCGAGCGGAAAGTGACCCGCGTCGATGACGTGTGCCTCGGCGGCCGGCACGTCGCGCTGATAGGCCGCGACCTCCTCCACGCGGAACGACGGGTCGTAGCGACCCCACACCACCAGCAGTGGCGGCTGGGTGTCGCGCAACCACTGCTGCCATGCCGGGTACGACGCGACGTTGGTGCGGTAGTCGAAGAAGAGATCGGTCTGAATGTCTTGTTGCCCAGGCTGATTCAAGAACGCGAGTTCGTCGGTCCACAGGTCGGGGTCATAGCCTTCGGGACGAGGACTGTTGCCGACGTGACGCTGACGCGTTGCGGCGGGGGAGAAGAAGTTGGCCCGTAGCGCATCTTCGTGAGCGGCCCTGTCTGCCCAGAACGCCCGGCGCGTCTCCCAGAGGGGGCCGAGGCCGTCCTCGTGACTGACCGCGTTCTGCACGACGAGTGCGCTGACCCGTTCTGGCCGGCGGACGGCCAGACGCATGCCGACGGGCCCGCCATAGTCCTGCACCACCAGCGCGTACCGCCCGAGGCCGACCACCTCGGTGAACTGCTCGACGACGTCGGCGACGTGGTCGAAGGTGTACTCGAAGTCCGTCGGCCAGGCGCTGTGCCCGAAGCCCGGATAGTCGGGGGCGATCAGCCGGAAGCGATCGGCGAGCCGGTCCATCAGCGGCTGCCACATCCGCGACGACGACGGGAAGCCGTGCAGGAGGAGTAGTGCGGGAGCGTCCGCGGGCCCGGCCTCGCGATAGAACACGTCGATGCCGTCGACGTCGACGGTGCGGTAGGTCGTCACGACGCCAATCTTCCCGGAGCTACGGGCGCTTGACGCCCCGACGGATGCGCGGTGCCAACTGCACGACCTCCGGCACGACGCTGGGGTTCGCGACGGCCGCCATCACCAGCGACACCAGGGTGTTCGCCACGTCCTGCAACTGCGACATCTGCTCGGGCAGCTGGCCGTGCTCGACCCACGACTTCATCAACTGGGACAGCAGCTCCCGGTCGGCGCCGCGGAGGATCTCGGTGTCCTGCGTCGGACCGATCCCGACGCGCACGATGGACAGCTCGGGATGCTCGTTGCGCCAGGCGAGCAGGATCTCGTCGAGCGCGGCCTTGCTCGCACCGTAGGCCGCGACGCCCGCCCTGGGACGGCCGACGTCGTTGTTGGAGGCGACCAGCACGACGCCGTCCTCCGACAGGTGCGGCAACGCCGCGCGCAGCACGTTGTTGGCACCGACTGTGTTCACGGTGAACGCGTGCATCCACGTCACGACGTCGGTGTCCTCGATGTGGGCGAACGGGATGACGGTGCTGGTGAACACCACGGCGTCGAGCCCGCCGAGCGCCACGGCCGCCGCATCGACGACCGGACCGATCGAGGCGGTGTCGGCCACGTCCAGTTCGAACGCGAACCCGCCGATCGCCGTCGCCAGTTCGTTCAGTAGGTCCATCCGCCGTGCGGCGACCGCCACCTTGGCGCCCAGTGACGCCGCGCTGGTCGCGACGGCATGCCCGATGCCCGACGAGGCTCCGACGACCAGTAGACGGAGTCCGGCTTGTTCACCACTCACTGCAGACCATCCTCGAGGATCGCGGGCACTGTTCACCGTCACATTAGAGTGTCGACCAAGGATTGCCTTACATGGCCGGTGAAAAGTGTCACGTCAGGGTGGCGGACACGTGCTCGTCGGAGGCAGGCCGGCGAACCTCGCACTGGTCCACTCAGCAGGCACGGCGCCGAGATCCAACTGACCGTGGCCCTGGCCCGGCGCCACCACGGTGTCGACCACGTCGCCCATCCCGCAGGCACGCGCCACGGCCGCCGCGGTCCACGCGGGCAGCACCACCCGATCCTCGTCGCCGTAGGCCACGAGCATCGGTGCGCTCGCCCGCTGCCGGGGCAGCGCGTCGTCACCGAGGATCCGTCGCAGCACGTCTGCCGCCTCCGGACTGGACGGGGTGAAGTCACTCGTCGGCGCAGCCTGAGCGATCGAACCCTTCACCTCGGAGTTCTCGTTCTCGCATCCGGCGAACGCGTTCATCCGTTCGAGCATCGTGCCGTGCAGGTAGTCCTCGATGCGCAGCTCGGGGTGAGCAGCCCGAAGCCCGCGCAGGATGCTCGGCATCAGGACGCGCTGCTCGACGGTGAGCGTGCCGTCGACCATCGCATCGACCAGCGGCCGCAGGTCGGTGGGAGCCGCGACGCTGATCGAGCCGACCAGGTTCAGGCCCGAGCCGTATTCGGCGGCCAGCTCGTTGGCCGCCCAGACCGCCTGTCCGCCTTGCGAGACGCCGTATCCCACCCATGAGGTCGAGGCCTCGGGTACGGCCTCCCGTGCGGCCCGCACCGCATCGATCACGTTGTAGGCGGCCGACTTCGGTTCGAGGTAGGGATGCGGACCGGGCGTGCCCAGGCCCTGGTAGTCCGACATGGTGACCAGGAAGCCGTACGTCAGGAACGCCGCGACGGTACCTGCGTTGCCCATCAACCCGGGGTAGGCCGACGGTGCGCAGCTGCTGCCGAGCCCGGCCGTCGGATGACCTATGGAGGCCACCGGCCAGCCGCCCTCGGGTGCATCGCCATTGGGCACGAACACCACGCCGGACACCGTGGTGGCAGACCCGTCGATCCCGGAGGTGGACTGGTAGCGGACCTTCATCGCGCGCTGCGACAACCGGTCGAGCGCAGGGAAGACGGGCAGCGGGCTCGGTTCGCCGAGCAGGGTTCCGCGTGCCCCGATCGGCGCGGCGGACGGCGTCGTCTCGGGTGACGGGTCGGAGGTGCAGCCCGACACGGCCAGCGCCAGTGCGATCAGCAGCGCGGCCACCGACCGGCCGTGGTGCCTGCCCGCGTGGCCGGTCACGTCAGTGCTTGGCGGCCAGCAGTGTGCCCAGCGGATCACTGCACATCCGGGTCAGCGCAGCGTCGATGAGATCGGGCTCGACGACTGCGCTGCAGAACGTCGCGGTGAAGGTGCGCCCGCCTGCGAGTTCACTGATGAGGAGGGTGACCGCATCCGGTCCGTCGGGCTCCAGGTACGCGGCCAGTTGGGGAGGCCGGTCGCCGGCCGCCCACGTCACGTGATCGAAGGATGGCAGGCGGCCGAGATCGCTGACGGACAAGCGGATTCGGCCGGACGCGTCGTACGTCGACGGCAACAGACCCGTCTCGCCCCTGCCGATCAGCGACTTGGCCGCGGCCATCAGCAGCACCACGATCGGCCACCCGGAGTCGTAGACGCGGCGCACCAGCGCGGCGATCTCCGCGGGGGAGGCGGACAACGGCAGGCGGATCGGCATGGCCACCGCGAAGTTGCCTTGGGATTGCTGGAACTCGGGCGCGAGGTAGCGCCTGCAGTTCATCAGCACCATGAACCGGTCGTCGATCCGCGCCCCGGCGGCACGCAGCGCTGCCCGCCAGAGCGCGAGGGTCACCGAGGCGGTGGTGGCACCGGGCGCGTTCGCCTTCGCCCAGGAGCGTACGTCGGCCACCGCCGAGGGCGGCAGATACGCAGTGGCGCTTCGGTTGTGTTCCTGCCACCCCTCGATCGACCGGGTGGGCCGATCGCCGGCGTCGGGCTTGTTCTCGGCGCGCAGGCGGGCGATGTCGCGCGTCGCCCCGGGGTGGGCGCGGAAGTGCCGCAAAGCCGCACGCCGCGTGGCCCCCGGTGGAAGGCCCTGCGCGAGCGATGCCGACCGCGCCTCGTCGAGATCGCCGCTCAACGCAGACAGCAGCGCAACCCCGAACTGCCCATCGCCGATCCCGTGCGAGTAGTCCACGACGACGTGGTCGCCGGTGATCAGCGCATCGAGTGGTCGCTGCGGGCCCGGTTGATGCCGGACCGTGGTCAGCAGTGCGCCCAGGTCCGCCGTCGGCAGGTCGTCGAAGTGGCGCACGCACTGACCGACGCCGTTGTCACCGAACCACTTTCGATCGGTCGGCGACGGCTGCAGTGCGAGCCGGGCCCGCGGGTGTGCCTCCGCTGCCGTCAGCACTGCGCGCGCGCGGTCGACGTCGAGGCCAGCCACGGGACCGACGGTGGCAACGGTGCGACTCGGGGCGAGCGCCCGGTCGAGCACCGTCGAGCGGTACCAGCGGTCAGACGGCGGCATCGACGACCTCTTGCATCCGACGGCGGAAGGTGTCGCGGGAGAAGCCCTCCGCCCAGGCGCGGATTCGCGTCGCGTCGAACTGCGCCGGGTCGAAATCGCGCATGACGGAAGCGAAGCCGTCGGCGACCTGCCGGTCCGAACCCTCGGCCACGTGCAGTCCCGTGACGCCCGGTACGACGGTGTCGACGGCACCGCCTTCGTCGAGGGCAATCACCGGTGTGCCGGTGGCCATCGACTCGACGGGCACGATGCCGAAGTCCTCGACGCCGGGCATCAGCAGGGCACGGGTGCGGCGGTGCAGGTCCAGCAGCTGCTCGTGCGGGACACGGCCCAGGAACGTCGTCTTGGGCCCAGCGATCTCGCGGCACGCCTTCATGGCGCGGCCGTCGCCGGCGACCACGAGCGGAACGTCGGCCAGCCGCGCTGCCTCGATAGCCAGATCGGGCCGCTTGTAGGCCACCAGACGGCCGGCGAGCAGGAAGAAGTCCTCGCGTTCGATGCCGGGGTCGGGCGTGAACCCGTGGGTGTCGACGGGTGGGTGCACCACCACCGCCTCGCGGTTCCACCACTCCGAGATGCGTTGCGCCACCGCCGAGGAGTTCGCGACGACGGTGTGCAGCCGCGGGGCCGCCTTCGTCTCGCCGCGGCGGGCGATCGCCGCCAGCCCGGTCAGGATGGCCGCCCCCAGCGCTCCGCCGCCCTCACCCGCGCGCAGCGAGGCATCCCACGCCCAGCGGGCGGGGCTGTGCACGTAGCCGATGACTGGTGCGTCGGTTGCGAACACCGACTGGGTGGCGAAGGCGTGATGGCTGGCGATCACGGCTTGCACGTCACCGATCGGGAGTCGCCGAAAGACGCTCGGCATCAACGGCATCACCGGCGCGTAGGACTTCTCCCGCAGCACGCGGTGGTAGATCGGATTGAGCCACGTCGCATTCGGGGGCCGGCTCAGCCCGGGGGAGACGCCTTCCGGCCGGACGATGCTGGCGTAGACCTCGGCGTCGGGCCACTGCAGCGCCAGCTGCTCGACGACGTGCTCGGACCCCGCCACTTCCGTGAAGCGTTCGTGGACGATGGCGATGCGCTCAGCGGTCATGGTGTTGGGCCTGATTCAGTTCGGTGGTCTCGGTCGGGGACGCCTCGGGCGAGGGCTTCGCGTGGCGCCGGTCGTGCCGGCGCGCGTTGCAGCACCAGGTTTCGCGGCACGCGCAGGTCCGCCAACTGGCGCAGTGCGCGTTCGGCTGCCGCGCGGTCGGTTCCGGTGACGGACACCACTACGACGGCGGTGCCCGCGGCCCCGGCATTCACCCGCTGCCACCACGGGCTGGCCAGCGGCGCGTCGAACAGCGTGCGGAACCGACCGCGGTCGGCATCTCGAGCCGTGGTGAGTGACGGTGGCGCGGCGGCGTGTTCGCCGACGAGGAGCAGTGCGGGTCTGCCGTCGCGGATGGCCTGCACCAGCTTGGCCGACGTCAGCGGGTCGAGTTCTCCGGCAGGCACCGAGGACGGGTCGAAGTGTGCGCCGTAGCGCCGCGCGACCCGCCTCGCCCAGGTTCGGTTGGGCTTCTTCCCGATCCGGCTGCGCCACGCCACGATGAGTTCGGCGACGACGATCAGGGTCACCACACCCGCGACGAGCCCTTCGGACACGGGTTGTGGCGATACCGGCGACGTGTCCTGGGCGGGGCTCGCCAGCAGCGTCAGCGTGTCGCCACCAGAGTTCTGCAACGTCGCCAATTGTCCTCGGAGTTCGGCGAGTTGGCGGTCCGACTCGGGCCTGGCCGGGTCCTCGGGCAGCAGCGTCGCGTTGCGCGCCTCCTCGGCACCGATGGACGCCTGTATCTGGTCGAGCTGCGCGCTGATCTCGCGACTGTGGTTGGCGAACGCGGCCTGGCTGACCGTCACGACCATGGACCGGGCGATCTGCTCGGCGAGTTCGGGTGAACCGGCCGTCGCCGTGAAGACGAGGATCTGCGGCGCCGGTCCCTTGGACAACTCGACGTGCTCGCTCAGCGTCTGGGCGTCCCAGTCCGTGTCCACCTCGGAGAGCACCTGGTCGAGCACCGTGGTGTCCTGGGCGAGACCCATGAACGGAGCGCGCATCTGCTCGACGAACGCGTCACCGGGCACCAGTTCGCCCGATGGCGTGATCTCGGTGACCAGATTGGCGGCATACTCCTTCTCGGCGAACATCGTTCGCAAGGCGAAGACGAGCCCGCCGACGATCAGTGCGACGACCAGCGCGGGCACCAGTGCGCGTGCGAACTCGCGCAGGTGTCCTGCCAAGTCGACGGGCGGCGGTACGTCACCCCGGTGCACCGGGTCCTCCACGGTCACCAACCGGACTCCTTCGGTTGCCCGGGCGCAGTATTGCGACCCGAGGTGTCGTCGACGTGGGATCCCGATGCTACCGAGATCGTCCGCGGGATATGGCTAACCGCATGGATCGGTTCGCAAACTCTCACGTGCCCGCCTCCCCGAACCCGCGGACCACGTCGTAGGCGGGTTTTGGAGTGAAGTCGCGCCGCAGGATGCCGAAGTTCTGTTCGGTGTCGCCTGCGTCGGATCCACTGTCGCGCATGCCGTACACGTATGCGGCACCGATCCACGGCGTGTTCTCCGCGACCGCGAGCAACTGACGCAACGTGTCGGCCTGTACCGCGTCGGACACCGCGCGTCGGCCGGTTCCGGTCGGTGCACCGCACTCGGTGATCCACATCGTCTTCGACGAGTCGCCGCCGTCGACCATCACGGTGCGCATGTCCCACATCCGCTGCGCGGTGTTCCACTCCGCCGTGCTGGGATCGTCGGGCAGTGCGGGGTAGGTGTACGGGTGGATCGCGAACGCGTCGAAGTACCGGTTCGAGCCGTTCGCGTACAGCCCCCGTAGGAACGTCAGGGGCGCGATGTCGCGACCGTTGTCCTCGGCCGGTGCCAGCCCGCCCGACAGGATCGTCGCGTCCGGGTCGATGGCCTTGATCGCGCGGTAGGTGGCGGCGAGCAACAGGCCGTACCGGGCCGGATCGGGCTTGGGCCTGAAGTAGTTGACGGTGTTCGGCTCGTTCCACACCTCCCACACCGAGATGCGGGATCCGTAGCGCCGCGCCGCCGCGGCCGCGAACGCCGCGAAGGACTCGGGGTCGGTCGGGGCGAAGTATCCGCCGCTGGCATCGGGATGGTCCGACGCCCAGTCGGGAGCGTAGGTGACGAGGCCGAGCGGGCAGAGGCCACGGGCACTGACCGCGTCGACCACCCTGTCGACGTCGGACCAGTCCATGCTGCCCTGCCGGGGTTCGACACGGGTCCAGTCGACGTCGATGCGCATCGACCACATCCCCGCCGCCGTCACGCGATCCAGCAGCGTCGCCAGGTCGTCGTCGGACATGGTGAGGACGTCGGAGCCCTGTGCGGCGCCGACGCGTCCCTTGGCCGTGGCGGCGCGACAGTCCGACGCGTCGTCGGCCCGCGCGACGGTCAGCAGCAAGAGGCCGACGACCATGGCCAGCCCGAGACCCAGTGCCAGCGCCGCGCGCCGGAGATCAGGACGCCAGCGCATGCAGCATCGCCGGGATGGTCGCGTTGACGTCGTGGTGGGCGGCGACGTACGCACGTGCCGCGTCGCCTACCGAGCTGCGCAGTTCGGCGTCGTCGAGCACCCGCTGGATCGCGGCCGCGAGCGCCACCGGATCTCCGGGTGGGTACGGCACACCCGCACCGCCTGCGAGGAACTCGCTGGTGCCGCCGTGGTCGCTGCCCACCACGGGCAGCCCGTGGGACATCGCCTCGAGGACGTTGAGCGGACCGGCCTCGGGGAGCACGCTGGCGGACACCACGACGTCCCACCCTGCCATCGCGGCCGCCGGGTCGACGTGGCCTAGAAAGCGCACCCGCCCCGCCAGGTCGGGGGCGGTGGCTCGCGCTTCGAGTTCGGAGACGTAGCCTGCGTCGCCCGGGAAGCTGCCCCCGGCCAGCTCGAGTTCGACGTGGGGCAGCCGCGCGACGGCATCGAGCAGTACGCGGTGGCCCTTCCACGGCGTCAGCAGGGCGAGCATGCCGACAACCGGCGGCGAGTGCAGTTCGCCGCCGAGGCGGGGCACCGGCCACGACACCCCGTTGTGGGCGACCACGACGGGAAAGCCCATGGCGCGCAACGGGTCTCCGGTCGCCTCGGACACCGCGACGGCCTTGCGGATCGCGGGCTTGCCGATGGTCGTGACGGCCCGCTGCTTGCCGTTCACCACCGTGTCGTGCACCAGCCAGGACGCGCTGGACCGACCGCCGCCGATGCGGACCGCGGGCAGCGCGAACAGGGAGTTGACGATGGTGACGGTGCCACCGCGACGCATCAGCGGCCGCAGGATCCGGCCTGCCCGGACCCAGCGCCCCAGCAGTCGACCCGCGCCGACGACGCGGGCCGCGCCCGACTCGCCGCCCAGACCCAGCGGCGGCAGCTCGACGTGCGTCACGGCGTCGGGTAGCCGGTCGGCCAGCGGGCCGGTCGGGCAGGCGACCGTGATGGGCCGTCCCTCGCCGACGGCTGCCGCGACGAGGCGCAGCAGCACCTTCTCCGCTCCGGACACGTTGCCGGTGTGCGCGACGAACAGCAGAGCCGAATCGGTCACGTCGACTTCCTCCGCACGGGCAGCGGAACTCCCACCAGCAGGCGCAGCGCGTAGGCCAGGCCGACCAGAACGGCCACCGCGACCACGGACACCAGCGGCCACAGCCCGGGGAGGCGGTCCACCACGGCGGTGCCCGCCGCCGACAGCACCACGACGAGTGCGACGAGCACCGAGAGCTGTCGTAGCGGTAGCAGCCCACCGACGGGCAGCGTCCGGTGGATGACGACCCACAGCAGGGTCACCGCCACGGCCCACGTGACCACCGTCGAAATCGCCGCGCCGTCGTAGGACAGTCGCGGGATCAGGACCAGGTTCAGCGCGACGTTGACGGTGAGGCCCACCACGGCGACCCACGGGTAGCTGCGCTGCTTGCCAGCCGCGGTGAGCAGGAAGATGCCGAGGATGATCAGCGCGGTGAGTGCGGCCCCGACCACCAGCAGGCGCGCGGCCGAGGCCGATGGCGCGAAGCGCTCGCCGTACAGGAGCCGGATGAGCGGCTCGGCCGACGGCCAGAACGCCACCACGCAGACGGCGCCACCGAGGCCGAACAACGTTGCCGCGGTGCGCGTCCGCTCCCGGAAGGCATCGAGGTCCGCAGGCCACGCGGCCACCAGCAGCGTGCTGATCGGCGCGGCCGCCGCGAGCGCGAAGGTGTCGATGACGTCGGAGAACTTGTAGCCGATCGAATAGAGGCCGACGGCGTCGTAGGTGTCCATGAGGCTCAGCATCAGGATGTCGATCTTCATCATCGCGACGGTGAGCGCGAAGCCGATCGCCAGCGGAACCGCCTCGACCAGCATGGGCTTCCACCGCCGCACGTCCAGATGGCGCGACGGGTGGATGCCGACGGAGTCGCGAGTCACGCCGAAGCCCTTGACCACGAGCTTGAACAGTTCGTTGGCGACGACGGGAAGCACGAAGATCAGCAGGGCCGGGGCGAAGACCGCCGCGGCGATGGTGAGCGCGAGTTGCAGTACCTGTCCCAGGCTTTCGGCCACGGCGACCAGGAACATGCGGTGCCTGCTCTGGAACAGCACCGTCAGCGCATGGCTGGGCGTGGCCAGCACCACCACGAGACCCGCCACGGCGGTGGCCACGACGACCTCGGTGGGGTAGCGCAGCAGCACCACGTAGCCGACGGCGAAGACGTAGCCGACCAGGCCGAGCACGGTGCGCAGGGCGATGAACGACGATGCCGTACGGACGATTTCGTCGCGGTCGGCACCGATCAGGTGGGCGAGCACCACGCGGCCGACGCCGAGATCGGTGACGATCGACATGACGCCGAGCAGCGCGAAGACGAAGCTGAACTGACCCCATTCCTCCGACGAGAGGGAGCGGGCGACGACCACGCTGCCCACCCAACCCAGCGCGGCCACGACGACGCGGCTGGCCAGGACCACCATCGTGGCGCGCGCGGCAGCCCGGGGATCGGCGGCGACCTCGCGGTAGTCGGTGACCGGCTCGGCGCCCTCGGCGATCGGGTCGTCGGTCACAGGGGCGCCCCGGCATTGCGGCAGGCCTTGATGGACAGTTCCGTCGTGCGGCGCCACGTCATCGCAGCGGCGGCCTGCAAGGCCCTGGTACGCAACCCGTCTCGCGCAGCGGAGTCGCACAGCAGCGGACGCATCGCCGCCACCCAGTCGGCCGGGCGCGACGACTTCGCCAGGACGGCACCGTCACCCACCACCTGTGGCAGCGCACCCACTGCACTGGCCACCACCGCGGCACCGCACGCCATGGCCTCCACCGGGGGTAGTCCGAACCCCTCGTACTTCGAGGCGTAGGCCGTGATCGTGGCCATGTGGTACAGCGCAGGAAGGTCTTCGACGTCGACGTAGCCCAGCCCGACCGCCGTGCGAGGCGCGGCGGGTCCGGTGGATCCGGCGCCCGCAAGCACGCAGGGAACGTCGAGCGCGGCGGCGGCCTCGGCGACCAGTGCCACGTCCTTGCGCGGTTCGACGGTGCCCACCTGCAGGACGAACCGCTCGGGTAGGCCGTACTTCGCCCGCACCCCGGCGACCACGTTCGCCTCCGGTGGCCGCGCCCAGGACGCGGGGGCCAGTTCGACCACGGCGGAGTCGCGGCCGCTGATCGCCTTGATGCGTTCGGCGGTGAACTGAGACACCGCGAGCAGCAGATCGGCCTTGCGCAGCGCATGAGCGACGAGTCGCCGCTCGCCTGCGGCGCGGATCCGGGTCGATGCCGACGGCATGTCGAACACCGACATGTCGTGCACAGTCGCCACCGTGAACGCGCGGGTGGCTACGGGTAGGTCGACGTCGAGCGCGTGGAAGGCGTTGCAGGAGTAGGTCGGCACGCCGCCGAGGACGGCACGGACGGCGCCCGAGGACACCGGCCGCGGCAACGGGCGCACCTCGCTGGGCAGGTCGTCGACGGCGTCGCGCTGCACGACGGCAGCGATCTCGGCGTCGGGCAGGAGCGCGGGAACCTCCCTCAGATACTCGCGGATGTAGGTCTGTACCCCGCTGCCGCCGGGCCGGAGAGCGAGCGCTCCGTAGACGCATCGTGCTGCGCTGCTGCGCATCCAATCACCCCCAAGAAGAGCCAGAAGTAGACGTCGATCGGGAAGATCTCGAGATAGGTGGCGACCAGACTGGCCACCATGCCGGCGATCAGCGATGCGCTGATACCCAGTGCGAGCGCGCCGTCGCGACCGGGCAGCGTCCATGCCAGACGCGTCGTCCACGTCACCGCGGTGATGAAGATCGCCAGCACCAGCCACAGCCCGACCGGGCCGAGTTCGAGCAGCATCTTCACGTAGTAGTTGTCGGGCTGATAGTTCGTCGACACGCCGCTGAACGTCACGCCCTGCGCGGTCGACATCCGGTCCGCCGCAGCCCCGCTCGCGCCGAGGCCCAGTCCGACCGGGTGCACCAGGATGCTGTCGATGATGTCGCTCCACCCGGCGCCCCGTTCCCCGAGGCTGCTCGACGACAGGAACACCCGGGAGATGGACGGCACGAACGGGATGACCACCGCGACGGCCACGGCGCCCACCGCCAACGGCAGGAACAATGATCGGAATCGCAACACGGCCAGCCACAGCATGCCGACGACGAGCCCGAGGATGGCGGCGCGCACGATGGAGCTGGCCATCGCGACGACCATGATCGGCGACAGCGACAGGAACACCAGGTTGCGCCGGCGCCAGGGCTCGGCGAGCGCGACGGCGCCGCCCACGAGCAGTGCGAGCATCACGTACAGCCCGAACGGGAACGGCTGGACGAAGGTGCTGAACGTTCTGAGCAGTCCGCCCGAGGTTCTGACCTCACGGCCGTACTCGTAGCCGAGTGACACCAAAGTTCCTGGGCCCACGATCAATTGGCCGATGCCGACGAAGGACGTCAGCACCGCCATCCCCATCAGGATGCTGACGAAGTGGTCGCGGTCGCGGGCGTCGAACGGGGCGAACCACATGACGGCCACTACGGCGACGAAGAAGAACGTCACCTTGATGGCGAACAGGCCGAACCAGCCGAAGACCACGATCGCCGAGATGCTCCCGACGACCAGCCACAGCGCGGCGGCCGGCCACCAGGGCAGGTGCAGGGGTGCTCGGCGGTGGGGTACGGGCGTGCGGGCGCGCCGGAGCCACGCGCACACCGCGGTGAGGATCAGCAGGCCTTCCTTCCAGCCCGCCGCGATCCCGGGCAGCGGGAGGATGCCGAGCAGGCCGTGCAGCGGTGTGAGCGCGGCCAGGATCAGAAGTCCGCGTTGCGGTCTGCGGTAGATCGCGGCGGTGGTGAACACTGCGATGGCGGCCGCGACCGTGCCCAGGACGAGCAGCACGAGCAGGGTCATGGCGTCGCGCTCAGTCCTCGGCGCGCTTCAGCACCGCGCGCACGGTGAGGAACAGGATCTTGACGTCGAGCCAGATCGACCAGTTCTCGATGTAGTAGTTGTCCCACTCGGCGCGGTCGGCGATCGACGTCTGACCGCGTAGACCGTGCACCTGCGCCCACCCCGTGACGCCGGCCTTGACCCGGTGACGTTCGCCGTAGCGGCGGATCTGCGCCTCGAACAGTGCGACGAACTCGGGCCGCTCGGGTCGGGGGCCCACCAGGCTCATGTCGCCCTTGATGACGTTGAGCAGCTGTGGCAGTTCGTCGAGCGACGTCTGCCGCATGATCTTGCCGATCCGGGTTCGGCGATCGATCCCCTCGACGCCGCCCGGTGCGGCGCCCGACTTCAGCTCGAACGCAGCGTCGGACTCCCGTGGCGGTCGCATCGAGCGGAACTTGTAGCAGTCGAAGACCTTGCCGTCGCGGCCCACTCGCTTCTGCTTGAAGAAGATCGGCCCGGGCGAACTGAGGCGCACCAACAGCGCAAGCCCGAGGAAGATCGGCGAAATCAGGATCAGCCCGATGGTGGTCAGCACCCGGTCGAAGAAGCCCTTGACCCAGAACTGCCAGCCGAGCGGGTTGACGTGCGGCAGCACCAGCAGGGGCAGGCCGCCGAGGTGTTCAACGCGCGCTCGGTTGCCGACCGCGTCGTGCAGTCGCGGTACGACCCAGACCCGCATGCCGAGGCGCTGTGCGGCGCGGACGGCCCCGACGATGTCGTCGAAGTGGACGTCGTCGCAGAATCCGACGATCAGCTCCTCCGCGTGCGTGGCGCGGGCGACGTCCTCGAGGTCGAGTGGAGCGCCGAGGTGGGGGACGTTCAGGAAATCCGGAAGATCGTCGCGCTCACGCGGAACGTAGGAACTTGCGCGCAATATGCCTACCGGCAGCAAACCGTATTCGGGCATTTGCTGCATGCGGGAGATGATTTGATGCGATATCGGTCCGTCGCCGATGACGAGAGTGGGCGCAGCGGAGCGAAAACGTTGGCGCAACATGCGTTGCAGGACGGCACGGACGAGTCTCGCGGCGGGCAGCAGCACCGCCGCGCACACCCAAATCCGGGCCACCACCTCGCCGGGCCTGCCCTCCGAGCCGGCGGCCAGCATGATGGTGAGCAGCACCAGCGTCGTCAGGGCGATCGACGTCTCGACCGGTCCGATCTCGTCGAGGAAGTTCCTGCGCAGGCTACGGCGGTACATCGCGTGCGACGCCAGCAGCGCGAGAACCATTGGCACGAACAGCCATGGCAGCGCTCCGACCAGCGCCTGGGTCTCACTGCCGCGGCCCAGTGCGAGGGCGGCGGCGACGGCCGCGACGGCTGCTGCCAGGTCGATGAGGATCGTGACGACCGTGTGCAGCGGGTCGCGACGGAGCAGGTCGGGCAGCGACCGCCTGGCGGCTTTGGGCTCGGGTACGACATCGGGGAGCCGGACGCCGGCGCGGGGTGACATTACGGGCGTAGCCACGGTGACCTACTTCACACAGCCATTCACGAGGTTGAAACTACCCCGTACCCGTGAAGATCATGCAGCAGTTTGCTCGGCGATTGTGCAAACCCGTATTCGCGAGGGTCCCGTAACATTTACGTTAGCGGTGAATAATGCGTCTCACCGCGCTATTTCGCGGAGAAGACGCGTTCGCTGACGATGTGCGCGAGGTCGTCCAAGATCTGCACGTGGCTGGTGCTCCACTGGTGCGGCTTGTCGTCCCACACGCACAACGTGCCGATGGCCAGGCCGGCCGGGTCGATCAGTGGGATGCCCGCGTAGGAGACCAGGGTGCCGTCGGTGACGGCCGGGTGGTCGTGCAGCATCGGGTGGGTGCGGGCGTCTTCGACCACCAGCGGCTCGCCCGTGGCGACGGCGTAACGGCACACCGAGCGGGACATCGGCGTCTCCCGCACCCCCTCGGGCAGGCCGAGGACGCTCTTGAAGAACTGGCGGTGGTCGTCGACCAACGAGATCGCCGCCGCGGACACACCAAGCGCCTCCACGGCCATGGACACGATCCGGTCGTAGGACGGGTCGGCATCGGAGTCGAGCAGGCCGGTGTCCTGCAACGCCTTCAGGCGGGCCGGATCGTCGAGCACGGGATGCAGGCTCGAGACGGTGCCGGTCGCGGTGTTCTCGGCGATGCGGGTCAGCAGGTCGAGCAGGACCCCGTGCTCCGGGTCGCCAGACGACTCGAGGTCGCTGCGCAATCGAGCGGCGACCGCTCGCTGTACGTAGACGTCGATCGACTCGCCGGCACGGGCGGCCTGCGCCCGCAGCGCGCGGTCGAGTTGCTCGTCGAAGCCGGGTAGCTCAGCCATGAGGACAAGATACGACCGCTCACCACGTCCCCGTGCCCGGCCTCCCGAACCTCACGCAGTTAGCCGGGTGAGCTGGGCGTCGGTTGCTGGCACCGCTGCCGGACCCGACGGGGCGAACTCCAGGATCTCCGCGAGCGCAGGTGCAGTGCCGATCACCGCGCCCCGTGCGGTGCCCTTGGGCGTCGGGATGATGATCGTCGCACCGGGCGTCAGGTCGTCGCCGACGTCCGTCCGTCCCTCGAACCAGTCGTCGAGCCAGCTGACCGCCAGTTCCTGCACTGCTGCCGGGTTCTGCGGCTGCGGGAAGCCTGCGGCGACGAAGGCTGCGAACTGGATCAGCGGGTTGCCGCCCTGCATCGAGTCCATGTGCACGCCGCCTTTGAGCACGACGCCGTTGAAGCGGTCGGGTCGTGCCGCCGACAGGGCCTGCTTCACGTTGCTCGACGCGTTCAGGTAGTTGGCGGGTGCGCCGATCTCGCGGATCGGTACGTAGTGTCCGGACGCCAGCTCGTATGCGTCGAGCTTCACCAGGGCGTCGGGCATCGTCGTTCCCAGCGGCACGCCGTCGAGCGTGATGACGCCGACCAAGTCGCGGGCGGCGCCGTTCTCGGCGAGGAACCCTGCGGCTCCCGCCACCAGGTGACCGCCCAGTGAGTGGCCTGCCATCGCGAACTTCGTAGGCAGCGCGGCTGTTTCAGGGTTCAGGCCGTAGCGCGTCGCGTATCCGGCTGCGATGGCGCTCTGGGTGAGCGCGGCACGGTCGCCGACGAACAGGTCGGCAATGGCCGACGCCATGCCCGATCCGCCGAGCCAGGCGTCGTCACCGGCGAACATGTTCGACGGCAGTGTCGGCGTCACCACGATGCTGTTCGTGCGGGAAGCGAGGTTCGCCGCGGTGTAGCTGTACATCGGACCCTGCGCGAGGAACCCGTGCTGCAGCAGGATCATTCGCGTCGGCGGGACGTCACCCTCCGGGTAGTACCAGTTCGCGGCGACGCGCTGCCCGGTGTTCAGCTCGATCGTCGAACTGCGCACGGTGACGGTGCTTCCCGGCGGTAGCACTGGAGGACCCTGAACCAGTGCCTCGAGCGCCTGCAACGTGTTGATCACTAGCGACCCGAGGTTGACTACCACGGATGCGATCACCGAGCCCACGACGTCGAGCAGCGACGGCGGGGACGGCGGCTTCACCGCGGTGATCGACTGCGTGACCCGGGCTGCCGGAGCCGGAGCGCTGTCCGTGACTGATTGCGCGGCAATGGGTGTCACCTCGACGGTCGGCTGCGCGGGCGTGGCGGGGGCGTCGGTGTCGCCGGTGTCATCACGTGATGACGCCACTGGGTCGGGCTCGGTGACCCGTGGCGGTGTGACGACCGAGTCGGGCTTCGTGGCGGGAGCGGTCGGGTCCGCCGGGGGAGTGGAGTCGTTCTTCGGTGCTTCCGGCGCCGGGGTCGCGACGTCGACCTCGGTTTCCGGGGTGGGTGCAGGCTCTGCGGGGGCTTCGGGCTCGGCGTCGTCGACGTCGGGCTCGGGTTCGGGCCCGACGTCGGGTTCGGAGTCCAACGCGTCCGGCTTGGTTTCGGGCTTGGTCGCGGTGTCCGGGTCCGATGCCTTCGGTGCCGAAGAACCAGCCGCCGAAGAACCAGCCGCCGAAGAACCAGCCGCCGAAGAACCAGCAGACGTCGACCCAGACGAGTCAGTCGACGAACTTTCCGCTGACGTTCCCTCGGAGCCGCCAGACTCGCCATCGGTATCGGCCCCCGCCACGCCGGCCCCGGCAAGCATCGCCGCCGACAGGCCCGCCGTGACGAGGCCTGTGCTCACCCAAACCGACAACTGCTCCACGCCGACCCCCTTTGGCCTCCCGGTCACGGCCCCGATCTTGACAGTGAACGCAGCGCCCGGTGGCGCTTTGATGGGGATCGGGCCCCGGGGCTCAGGCGATGGTCAGCCCGGGACGTCCATCCGCTGGGTTCCGACGACCGACAGCAATCGCATTGCCTCGTCGGATGGCGACCCGGGTTCGGCGGTGTAGACGACCACCCGCTGATCGCGGTCGGCGATGTCGAGCACGTCGCAACTGACCGACACCGGCCCCACCAGCGGGTGGTCGAAGGTCTTGCACAGCGTGGTCGCGGCGGTGACGTCGTGGTCGTCCCATAGTCGCGCGAACTCCGCACTCCCACTGCGCAGTTCGTCGATCAACTGCGCGGTCTCGGGGTCGTCGGGGTAGCGGACGACGGTCGCACGCAGGTGCAGCGCACAGGTGCGGGCGAACTCGTCGGCATCGGAGACGCCGTACAGCCGCCGCCCGTCGGGATGCTGCCCGAGGAACGCGCGGCGGGCGAGGTTGCGGTCGCGGCGCGACAGCGCGGAGAAGTCCTCCATCATCGCGCAGGCCAGGTCGTTCCAGGCGATCACCTCGTACGTCGCCGAGATCACGATCGCCGCCGCGTTCGGCAGCCGGTGCAGCAGGTCGAGGATGCTCTGCCGGACCTGGCGCGGCGGTCCGGGCGCGGCCGCGGGCTCCACGCCCGCGAGGCGGTGCAGGTACACGCGTTCGGCGTCGGTCAGGCGCAGTGCCCGCGCAAGCCCTCCGACCACCTCGCGCGACGGATGCGGGGCGCGGGCCTGCTCCAGCCGGGTGTAGTACTCGGTGGAGATGAACGCCAGATGGGCCACCTCGTCGCGGCGCAGACCGGGGGTGCGACGTCGCGGGCCTGCGGGGAGCCCGACGTCGGCGGGCGAGATGCGTTCGCGCCTGCTGCGCAGGAAGGCACCCAGTTCGCGTTTGTCCACGACTCCATTCTGCTGCGTCCCGACCGGATAGCCAGGTATGGCGAGTACCTAGATGATGCGCCGCACCCTGGTGAGACTCGACGACGTGAACACCACGAACGGCATTGGAATGCTGACCGACAAGGTCGTCTTCATCTCGGGCGCAGGCCGCGGCATCGGCGCGGCTGCGGCGCGACTCTTCGCCCGCGAGGGAGCCCGCGTGATGCTGGCGGCACGAACGGAGGCGCAACTCGCCGCGGTCGTCGACGAGGTGACCGCGGCCGGCGGGCATGCGGAGTTCGTCGTCTGCGACCTGGCGGACGGTAACTCGGTGCGAGCCGCGGTCGACGAGACGGTGAAGGTCTTCGGGCGGCTGGACGCCGCGTTCAACAACGGCGCGACGATCGTCCCGCCCGGTCCCCTCGACCAGGTCACCGAGGCGGACTTCGATCTGGTGTACGGCGTCAACCTGCGGGGCGTGTACGTCGCGATGGCCGCAGAGGTCGCCGCGATGCGCGCCACGACGGGAGCGGGGGCGATCGTCAACACCTCCAGCGTCGGAAGCCTGCGGGGCAACCCCGAACTCCCCGCGTACGGCGCGATGAAGCGAGCGGTGAACAGCCTCACCGAGTCCGCAGCCGTCACCTACGGCCCGGAGAACATCCGCGTCAATGCGATCGCGCCCGGCACCACGTTGACCGAGATGATCCGCGAGTGGGAGACCGCCAGTCCCGGCGTGATCGAGCGACTCAACGCGGACACACCGCTGCGGCGGGGTGCCTACCCGGCCGAGGTGGCCGAGGCCGCAGCCTGGCTGTTGAGCGATCGCGCCTCGTACGTGACGGGTGCGATCCTGCGCGTCGACGGGGGAGCGTGGGTCTGAGAATCGACAGGTTTCGAACGCCTGTTCGCCTGGGTATCAAGGTGGCATGAGCGAAGAGAACACCCAGGCGCAGCAGGCGCCCAACGAGAATGCCGAGAAGGATCCGTCCGACTGGGTCACCGGTGACGAGCCGATGACCGGGGCGCAGCGCAGCTATCTACACACGCTGGCCCAGGAGGCCAAGCGCGAGGTGCCCGAGGACCTGACCAAGGCGCAGGCGTCGGAGATGATCGACGAACTGCAATCCAGCACGGGTCGCGGCTAACACGACAGCAGCAGACACACGAAACCCCGGCCACCGAAGTGGCCGGGGTTTCGCTTGGTCGGTCAGTCGTCGGTCAGGTGATCAGACGCCGACGACCTCGCGAGCGATTTCGGCGACGCGCGTCTGCGCGGCAGACACGACGCTCGCGCGGTTCTTGTGCTGCTCTTCGTACGCGATGACGGCGCGGATGTCGGCCGGCTCGGTGAGGTCCTTGACCGCGGCGACGGCAGAGCTGACGTTCAGCTCGTCGTAGTCGGCGATCGGGAGTTCTCCGGAGTCGACCACGCCTGCTGAACTACGCAGCGAGTGGAGTACGTCGGCAGCATCGTCGGCGCCCGCGTCGCGGGTCACCTTCTCAGCGGTCTGCAGTGCCGCGTCACGCGAGGCCGAGAAGGCCTTTGCGGCGACGGAGCCGGCCTGAGCGCCGCGGTCGGCCAGGTCCTCGAGTGCGGGCTGCGTGTTGCGGATCGCGTCGAGTGCACGGTCTATGCCACGCGTCGACCAGGTCAGCGGCAGGTTGGCGATCTTCACGGCGATACCGGCAGCGGCCTGCGTCGGGGTCCGGCGCAATGCGGCCGGGCCACCCAGCGCGTCCTCGGCCAGCACGGTGGTGAGCCAGTCGACGGTCGCGGTGTGAGCGGTGATCAGCTCGGCAGCCAACTTCTCGACGTCCTTGTTGCTGGCAGCCACGGCGAGCGCCTTCAGGTAGCGCGACCGGTCGAGCAACTGGTGCTCCAGGGCCAGGTCGCCCAGCAGCGCCTCGTCGAACGGCCCGGCCTGCTCGGTCAGGGCCTTCAACGATGCCGCGACGCGACCGAAGAACGGTGCGATCACGTCGGGGTAACCCCCGAGTGCGCGGATCGCGGCCTGGATCTTCAACGCACGCTCACGGCCGTGGCGGGCGTTCTCGGTGAGTTCGCGCTCGACGGCTTCGGTGCGGGCCTGAGTGATGCGGGTCTCTGCGACCTGCACCTCGGTGTTGGTCAATTCGAGTACCGCACGCAGCTGCGCGAGCAGGTTGGTGGTGTCCGTGTTGGACATCTATCTCATCCCCGTTCGTGTTTGGATTGTCTTCCGACGCCGTAGTGCGCCTCGGTCTGTTGGCTACCCGGGTCCCCGTGAGGCCCAACCGCCAATGCGGTGTTGCCTGGGTCACGTTGCGGGCTGTGGGGGCATCGGTGCACGTCACGGGCCATTAGTCGATGCCGACGCCAACCTGCGAGAATGGCGGCAGACATCCCAGCGGCGGCGTCAGACGTCGAGCACGGGGTGAATGCGATTCCGGTGCCGCTCACGACGAGGTGAACGGGCCGCCGCCGCGGCAGCGCGGCGCACATACACGTCTAGGAGCGGCCCCGTGGCCTTGAACACCATTGCGCTCGAACTCGTACCGTCCAACGTCGAGCGTGGACCACAGTTCGCGATCGACGAGGCCCGCAAGGTGGTCGCTCTCTCTGCAGAGTCGGGCATCGAGGGCCGGATCGGGCACGTCATGATCCCCGGGATGATCGAGGAGGACGACGACCGTCCGATCGAGATGAAGCCCAAGCTCGACGTGCTGGACTACTGGTCGACGATCAAGCCGGAGCTGCCCGGCGTCCGCGGCCTGTGCACGCAGGTGACGTCGTTCCTCGACGAACCGGCACTGCGCACGCGGCTGACCGAACTCAGCTCCGCAGGCTTCGACGGCATCGCGTTCGTCGGCGTGCCGCGCACCATGAGCGACGGCGAAGGCGCGGGCGTCGCCCCCACCGACGCCCTGTCGATCTACGACGAGCTGGTGCCGAACCGGGGTGCCATCCTCATCCCCACCCGCGACGGGGAGCAGGGCCGGTTCAACTTCAAGTGCAAGCAGGGCGCCACCTACGGCATGACCCAGTTGCTCTACTCGGACGCGATCGTCGACTTCCTCCAGCAGTTCGCGCGGGAGACCGATCACCGTCCGGAGATCTTGCTGTCGTTCGGGTTCGTCCCCAAGATGGAGTCCAAGGTCGGCCTGATCAACTGGCTGATCCAGGACCCCGGGAACGCCGCCGTCGCCGCCGAGCAGGACTTCGTGCGCAGCCTCGCCGGGATGGAACCCGGCGACAAGCGGACCGCGTTGGTCGACCTCTACAAGCGAGTGGTCGACGGCGTCGCCGATCTCGGGTTCCCGCTCAGCATCCACCTCGAGGCCACCTACGGTGTCTCGCGCCCGGCGTTCGACACGTTTGCCGAGATGCTCGCCTACTGGTCGCCGTCGCAGGGCTGACCCGCCCGCGTGGCACGATCGAGGTGTGCCGACCGCGTCCGACCCGCTGACGAACTTCCCGGTCGTCGCGCCGTCGCTCCCGTCGCCGGTCTTCACCACCCAACGGTGGAGTGACCTCGTGTTCCTGCACTGGCCCGTCGATCCCGCCGCTGTCGCCCACCTGTTCCCTCCCGGCAGCCGCCCCGACGTCTTCGCCGACGGCATGACCTACGTCGGTCTCATCCCGTTCGCGATGCGCGACCTGTCGTTCGTCGCGCCGACGCCCGTTCCGTACTTCGGTGACTTCCTCGAGACCAACGTCCGGCTGTACTCCACCGACGACGATGGCAGGCACGGCGTGCTGTTCCGGTCTCTGGAGACCGAACGCCTCGCGATGGTCGGGATCTCCCGCGCGGCGCTGGGCCTTCCGTACACGTGGGCGCGAATGCGCTTGACCCGCAACGGCGATCGCATCACCTACGTCACCACGCGCCGGTGGCCGGACCGCGGGCTGCGCTCGGAGATCACCGTCGACGTCGGCGCACCCGTCACGGCCACGCTACTGGAGACGTGGCTGACGGCACGGTGGGGCGCGCACACCCGCAAGGCAGGCCGGACGTGGTGGGTGCCGAACGAGCACGCGCCGTGGATGTTTCGCGCCGCCGAGGTCGGAGGAATCGCCGACGAACTGGTGGCCGCGGCGGGTGTCACGCCAGCCGGTGAGCGGCTGCGGGCCCTGTTCTCCCCAGGTACGTTCACCCGGTTCGGCCGGCCCTGCGTCGTCTAGCCGGTCCCGTCTAGCCGGGCCCGTCGCCGGATGCCCGGAGCTGACCGACGACCCCGTAGAGGTCGGCGACGCCCCAGTGTTCGACGATGCGCCCGTCGCGCACCCGCATCGCATCGACGGTGTCGAACCGTACGGTGCGGCCGGTCGGCGCGATGCCGAGGAAGTCAGCGCTGTGGGTCCCGTGGTAGGTCTTGTAGGTCGTGACCAGATCGCCGTCCACCGTCTGCCAGTGGATCTCCGGGTGGAAGTCCGAAAAGGCATCGCGTAGACGGTGATACAGCACCCGCACGCCGTCCTTGTCGGCGGTGGTGCCGGGTTGCGGAGTGTGGTCGACGAAGTCGTCGGCGAACAGTTCCTCGAACAGTTCGAAGTTCCCGCGCCCCTGCACCTCTTCGGTGTTGCGGCGCACCACGGCGATCGCCTGCTCGCCTACGTCGTCGTGGCTCATCGGCCTGCGTCCTCGCGGGTCGTGGCCGCCCGCTCGGGCGGCGTCTCGGGATCGGGCTCGTGCCAGTTGGCGAGGAGCCGCAGTGCGGTGTCGGAGGCCGAACCGGGGTCGGTGGTGTAGACGATCAGCGTCTGGTCTTCGTCACCACCGGGGTTCAGCGCCTGGTAGCGGACGGTGAGGTCGCCGACCACCGGGTGGTGGTAGCCCTTGGTTCCCGTGGTGCGGCGCTGCACGTCGTGGCGCGGCCACCAGGTACGAAACTCCTCGGAGTGGATGGACAGGTCGCCGACCAGTTCGGAGAGCTTCGGGTCGTCGGGGTGTCTGCCCGCGTCGTCGCGCAGCATCGCGACGGTGTCCATCGCCACCTGCTTCCAGTCCTCGTACAGCTCGCGGGCGTGGGGGTCGAGGAAGACGAACCGGGCCTGATTGCGTTGCGGCGCAGGCAGACGCAGGAAGTCGGTGATGAGCGCGCCTGCCAGTCGATTGTGCGCCAGGACGTCGAGCCGACGACCCAGGACGAAGGCCGGTGACGCCGCGTCGTCGAGGCGCTCCATCAGGTGCAACGTGGTCGGGTCGACGTGCTGGGGGCGGGGGCGACTCCTGCGCTTGGCCGGCTGCGGGCGGCCCAACCGGTGCAGGTGATCGCGTTCGGCGTCGTTGAGCCGGAGCGCCGTCGCCAGCGCGTCCAGGACGTCGACCGACGCGCTGCGGCTGCGGCCCTGCTCGAGCCGCGTGTAGTAGTCGACGCTCACGCCTGCCAACTGCGCCAGCTCCTCGCGGCGCAGACCCGGTACCCGCCTGCGGGCGAACTCGCCGCGCAAGCCGACCTCCTCGGGGCTGATGCGGGCGCGTCGACTACTGAGGAACTCGGCGAGGTCGTTGCGGTGGTCGTCCACGAACACCAGTCTGACGTGCGATGCGGGCCTCGGCATCTTCGAGGGTGGCCCATTCTGTCCCCCGATCGGCTGGGCACCCTTGGGCCCCTTTCGGCGGGACTTCGGGTGGTTGGTTCGAGTGCAGTGATCCACCTGCACATCCACCAGAGAAGGGAACACGTCATGTCGACAGTCATCGCAGCCACCCCGCTGACCGGCCGCACCGCCGTGGTGACCGGAGCGTCCAGCGGAATCGGCGAGGCCACCGCGATTCGGTTGGCCAAACTCGGCGCCAAGGTCGCGGTCGCGGCCCGCCGCAAGGACAACCTCGACGCGCTGGTCGAGCGCATCACCGCCGACGGCGGCACCGCACTGGCGGTTCCGCTCGACGTGACCGACCGCGACGCCGTGACCGCCGCGGCCGAGCGGGTGGCGGCCGAACTCGGGCGCGCGGACCTGGTGTTCGCCAACGCGGGCGTGCAGCTCGTCTCGGCCATCGACGACCTTCGGGTCGACGACTGGCAGCGTCAGATCGACCTCAACGTGACCGGCGTGATGAACACGATCGGGGCGTTCGTGCCGCAACTCGTGGCGGCGGCCGCGGCGGGTGGTCCCGCCGACCTGGTCACCACGTCGTCCATCGCGGCGACGCGCGTGTTGGAGAAGTTCTCGGTGTACTCCGGGACGAAGGCGTACCTGAGCCAGCTGACGCGGCTGCTCCGGGTCGAGCTGGGCCGCAAGATGGTCCGCGTCTCGACCGTCGAACCGGGCATGGTCGACACCGAACTGCCCGACCACGTGACCGACCCGGACGCCAGCAAGCTGATGGCCGACCTGCTCACCGAGATCGACGTGCTGAGCCCGGCCGACGTCGCCGAGACCGTGGCGTTCATCGCGTCGGTGCCGCGTCACGTGAACCTGACCGAGATCACCATTCTGCCCACCCAGCAAGCCATTTGAGAATCGCCACCACGGCAGAGAGAGAGCAGTAAGAAGATGTCCAACGACGAGAAGGTCGTTCTGATCACCGGTGCCAGCAGCGGTATCGGCGAAGCCACCGCACTGCGACTGGCACGTGATGGCCACCGAGTGTTCCTGGGCGCCAGGCGCGCAGACCGGCTCGAGGAACTGGTCGGTCGCATCACCGCTACCGGCGGGCAGGCCGCGTTCCGGCGTCTCGACGTCACCGATGCCGCCGACGTCGAGCGCTTCGTCGCCGCGGCGCAGGAGCACTTCGGACGGGTCGACGTCATCGTGAACAACGCAGGCGTGATGCCGCTGTCGCCGTTGTCCGCGCGCAAGGTCGACGAGTGGGACCGCATGATCGACGTCAACGTCCGCGGTGTCCTGCACGGGATCAGCGCCGTGCTGCCGGTGATGACGGCACAGGGCGGCGGGCACGTCGTCAACGTGGCGTCGGTCGGTGCGTACGAGGTGGTGCCCACGTCGGCGGTGTACAGCGCGACGAAGTTCGCGGTGCGTGCGATCACCGAGGGGCTCCGCCAGGAGTCCGGCGGCGACATCAGGGTGACGCTGATCTCGCCCGGTGTCACGGAGTCCGAACTGGCCGAGTCGATCTCGGATTCGGGGGCCCGCGACGCGATGAAGGCCTACCGTGCCGTGGCGTTGCCGGCCTCGGCCATCGCCGACGCCATCGGTTATGCCGTCGGGCAACCGCGGGAGGTCGACGTCAACGAGATCATCGTGCGGCCCGCGGCGAGCGCGCAGTAGCGCCGCCGACGGCCTTGCTGAAGAAGACCCGGCGGTAGCCGTCCTGGGTGCCGCGGCCGGTCTCGGCGTATCCGCGCCGCGGGTAGTACTCGAGGTTCTCGGTCATGAGTTCGTTGGTGACCAGCCGTACCTCGGTCAGACCCAGTTCGGCGGCGTCGAGTTCGGCTCGGTCCAGCAGGATCCGGCCAAGCCCGCCACCGCGTGCCGACTCCGCGACGGCGACGGTGTCGAGGAGCAGGTGGTCGGGCCGGGCCAGCGTGACGATCATGCCGATGGGGCCGTCCGCGCCGTCGATGACCCAGATCCTGCCCTCGTCGAGCAGCGCGCCGTAGTCGGCGAGCATGGGCGCGGGTGGCTTGCCGATCCGCTCGACGTACATCGCGAACGCATCGGCGACCAGCGTCGTAACGGCGGCGACGTCGGCATGGGTCGCGCGTCGCGGATCGGCCATGGGTGCAGCGTAGTTCGCGCTACGCGGCGGCTGCGTCGTCCGCCGAGTCGTCGGTCGCCGGGTCCTCCGCCGGCGCGTCCGCTGGTGTCTCGGGGTCGGGGGCCTCGGTCTCGGGATCGGTGGTCTCGGTCTCGGGATCGGTGGTCTCGGTCTCGGGTTCCGGGGCCGACGTCTCGGCGGTGCCCGTGGTGCCGACGCTGGTGGTGGGTCCCGGGTCGACGCCGCCGGGCGTCACCTTGTTGCCGTCCGACACCAGGGTGGGGCGCAGGGCGTCGGCGTCATCCTCGGGGGCGGCTGGTGCCTCAGCCGTCGGCGACTCGTCGTCGTCCATTGCCGTTGACGGAGTGCGGGTTTCGACGGCGGGTGAGTTGGACGGGGCAGAGGTGGTGCGTGCACTGTCCGAGGCGGGCGCGGTGACGGCCGGCGCACCGCCGGTCACCGCATCGGTGACGCCTTGGATCAGCGCACCGGGGACGCCGAGCAGGGCCTCGATGATCTTGCCCGGCGGCGTGATGAGCGAGAACGGGACGTGTTCGCCTGCCGTCGCGTAGGTGCGGTCGGTGTAGCCCATGTCGACGACGAGGCGCAGCAGCGGCTCGATCACGGCGAGCAGCGGCCTCGTCAGCGGCGTCAGGCCCAGGTTCGCGGAGATCTCCCGAATTGGTCCCAGCAGTGGCAGGTGCGCATTTCGGTACAGCACGTAGGTGTCGGTACCGCCCGCAGAGTTGACCACCGTCGTCGTGACCTTGGGCGCGGTGGCCGGGTCGATCGGGTTGTAGTGCCGGTCGGGGTGGGCGTAGCGCATCCCGAACAGCGAATTGAGCACCGACAGCGGGTTGAAGTAGGCAGGGAAGTCGGCGATGGGGTCGTACTCGAGTGCGTGATAGGTGGTGTCGTACCTCGTCGGCTGACTGGGCGCTACGGGGTCGATGACGAACGGAATGCTCAGGCCGGGGAACCGGCCGTAGATGCCCCCGTTCGGGGCGAACGGCGACGCAATCATCACGAACGTCAGCTGTGAATTCGGTGGCGGCGAGGCGGTGGGCGGGAGCGCCTGCAGTTCCCGTCGTGCCCGCTCGGCGACCAGCGCGCCCTCGGAGTAACCCACGACCGTCAGCTGTGCCTCGGCCGACCGCGACGAGATCTCCGCGAGCATCACCGGGACGCCTGCGTCGCGGCTGCCTGCGAGGTCATAGTTGGCGGGGTAGACGACCGGTGCGTACCCGTAGCCAGGCGGTTGCACCGTGCCGGACAGCTTCGCCTGGACCCTCTCGCCGAACACGTCCGAACGTCCCCCGGCACCGATCATGGTGCTGGTGAGCGTCACCGCGGAACTCACCGGTGGTGTGCTCGGAGAGAGCCCCGCACCGAGCACCAGGGTGCTGCAGACGCTCGCCGTGGCGACAGCGGTCAGTACCGCTGTCTTGGTCCTCCGTTGCCGAATGTGGTGATGTCGAGCCACGCATTCCCCCGATTCCGTGTGCTGCGCAACGTCCGCGCGCCATGGACGCTACCGCGTGCCCGGCAGGTCCAGACCGGTTTCGATGAGGCCGCGTGGCGGGTGCGGCAACGCAAACGGCGACGCCCCAGCCGGGACGCCGCCGTCGCTGGCCTGTGACCGGAGCTATGGGCAGGTGACCTCGATCTCGAACGGCTTGGTGACCGGTGACATCGGGTTGGCCATGTCGATTCCGGTGGCGTTGCCAGTGATCTTGTAAGTGTTGCCATCCTTGACCGCCGTGGCGTCACCCGCGCCCATGCCCATCGCGAGCGTGACGCCGTTGACGTTGCCGAGACCCACCGAGGTGACGGTGGGCGCGTCCCCTTCGCTGATGACTGCGGCGATGCCTGAGCCGCCCTGTCCGATCGCGATGTTGAGGTTGCCGCCCATCGCCTGGCAGACCACCTGGCCGTCGATCTGCTGGTCCTGGCCGTCGATGGTGACCTTCGAGCCGCCGGCAGCGGCGCTTGCCGACTCCGACGCGGAGGACGAGGCCGACGAACTGGACTCCGACGAGGCGGACGACGAGGAACTCGGCGACGCCTCCTCGCTCGACGAACAGCCGGACAGGCCGGCGACCAACGCCGCGCCGCTCAGGGCAATCAGCAACCCACGCTTCACGAGTGTTCTCCTTCGGTTGTCGCGACCCATCAAGATCGGCGGGTCATCCTCCGTATGATGGCGCTCCGTTGACCCGGGGTCTCGGGTTTGGGAAAAATTCGGCAGTCGGTGTCATTCCCGCGGACGTCGGCGGCGGCGGTCGCATCGGCGGGGATGCGAGAATCAACGACCGTGACCGCTCCCACCCGCCCATTCTTCGAGGTCGAGGCGGAGCTGTCCGGCCGGGCCGGACGCGTCGGCGTCATCCACACCCCGCACGGCGACATCCACACCCCGGCGTTCATCGCCGTCGGCACCCAGGCCACGGTCAAGGCCGTCCTGCCGGAGACGATGAAGGACGTTGGGGCGCAAGCGGTTCTGGCGAACGCCTATCACCTCTACCTGCAGCCCGGATCCGACGTCGTCGACGAGGCGGGCGGACTCGGCGCCTTCATGAACTGGCCGGGCCCCACCTACACCGACAGCGGTGGGTTCCAGGTGATGTCGTTGGGCGTCGGGTTCAAGAAGGTGCTCTCGATGGACGCGGGGCGGTTGCAGACCGACGACGTCATCGCCGAGGGCAAGGAACGGCTGGCCCACGTGGACGACGACGGCGTCACGTTTCGGTCGCATCTCGACGGGTCGAAGCACCGGTTCACCCCGGAGGTGTCGATCGGCATTCAGCACCAGCTCGGCGCAGACATCATCTTCGCGTTCGACGAACTCACCACGCTGGTCAATACCCGCGGCTATCAGGAGACGTCGGTGCAGCGGACGCATGACTGGGCCGTGCGGTGCCTGGCCGAGCATCGGCGGCTCACCGTCGAGCGCGTCGACAAGCCGTACCAGGCGCTGTTCGGCGTGGTGCAGGGCGCGCAGTACGAGGATCTGCGGCGCAGTGCCACCCGCGGGCTCACCGAGATCGTGGACGACGAGGGCAGGGGCTTCGACGGGTACGGCATCGGCGGCGCGCTGGAGAAGCAGAACCTGGCGACGATCATCGGCTGGGTCACCGACGAGCTACCCGCCGACAAGCCCCGGCACCTGCTCGGGATCAGCGAGCCCGACGACCTGTTCGCCGCGGTCGCCGCGGGCGCGGACACGTTCGACTGCGTGTCGCCGTCGCGGGTGGCGCGCAACGCGTCGATCTACTCCGCCGACGGCCGGTACAACATCACCGGCGCCCGCTACAAACGCGACTTCACCCCGCTGGACGCCGAGTGCGACTGCTACACCTGCGCGAACTACACGCGCGCCTACGTCCGGCACCTGTTCAAGGCCAAGGAGATGCTGGCCTCGACGCTGTGCACGATCCACAACGAGCGCTTCACGATTCGGCTGGTCGACCAGATCCGCGAAGCGATCCGGGACGGTCGGTTCGACGACCTCCGCGATCACGTGCTGGGCCGGTACTACTCCACGCGTGCACAATAAAGGGATGACGACAGCGCAAGCGCAGACGCTGCTGATGCAGCTGCTCGACCCGTCGAACCGCGCCGACCCGTACCCGGTCTACGAACGGATCCGCGAGGCGGGCCCACTGCTGATGCCGGAGGCGCACCTGACCGTGTTCTCCAGGTTCCGCGACTGCGACGATGTGTTCCGGCATCCCGACTCGGCCAGCGACGGCACCAAGTCGACGATGGTGCAGCGCCGCATGGCCGACGGCGAGGTGGTGCGACCGCTCGGGACGCCCGGGTTCCTGTTCCTCGACCCGCCCGACCACACCCGGCTGCGCAGGCTCGTCAGCAAGGCGTTCGTGCCCAAGGTGGTCAAGGCGCTCGAGCCCGACATCACCGCCATGGTCGACGACATGCTGGACCGCGTGGCCGACGCCGGCCGCCTCGACGTGATCGCCGACCTGGCGTATCCGCTGCCCGTCGCGGTGATCTGCCGCCTCCTCGGGGTGCCGCTCGAGGACGAACCGAAGTTCAGCCGCGCCTCGGCCGTGCTCGCCCAGGCCCTCGACCCCTTCATCACCGTCACCGGCGAGATGCCCGACAATGTCGACGAGCGGCTCCAGGCGGGCGACTGGCTGCGTGGCTACCTGCGGGAACTGATCGACCTGCGTCGCAGCGCACCGCGCGACGACCTGATCTCGGGACTGATCGCGGCGGAGGAGGCGGGCGACCAGCTCACCGAGGACGAGATCGTCGCGACGTGCAACCTGCTGCTGATCGCCGGCCACGAGACGACGGTCAACCTCATCGCCAACGCCGTGCTCGCGATGCTGCGCCAGCCCGGGCAGTGGACGGCGCTGGCTGAGGATCCGAGCCGGGTGGCCGCGGTGGTCGAGGAGACCATGCGCCATGACCCGCCGGTGCAGCTCGCGATGCGGATCGCGGGGGAGGACATGGACATCGGTGGGGTGCCCATCCCCAAGGGCGACACGATGATGATGCTGCTCGCCGCGGCGCACCGCGACCCCGAGGCGTTCGACCGACCCGACGTCTTCGACCCCGACCGCGACGGCATCCGCCACCTCGGCTTCGGCAAGGGGCCGCACTTCTGCCTCGGCGCGCCGCTGGCCCGGCTGGAGGCGTCGGTGGCGTTGCGCGCGGTGACGGCTCGCTTCCCCGACGCGAGCATCGGTGGCGAGCCGGTCTACAAGCCGAACCTCACGCTGCGCGGCATGGAGTCGCTGCCCGTCACGCTCTAGCGATTTCGGCGCGCGAACCCGCGGTGAGCGCGGGAGGACGCGCCGAAGTCCCGGATAAGGTGGCGCCATGCCCACCGAGTTGACCGCCGAGCAGGCCGCCGCGCGGCTCAACCCCGACGACACTCTCGGCATACCGCTCGGACCCGGCCAGCCGCCCGCATTCCTGCGGGCACTCGGCGAGCGTGAGGACTGGACCGATCTGCGCGTCTACGGCGCGCTGCTCGCGGTCCTCACCGAACTGTTCACCCGCCCCGGCGTGCACTACCTGTCCGGGTTCTTCGGCCCGCTCGAGCGCGCGCTGCTGGGCGCGGGTGCGGACGTCGGGTTCACGCCTGCGGACTTCCGGCGCTTCGGCCCGCTGCTCCAACGACAAGCGCCGCGCGTGATGACGACGGTCGCGACGCCACCCGACGCCGACGGCTGGTGCTCGCTGTCGCTGCACGCCGGCGGGACGATCGGCGAATTGCGCCGCGCGGGAGCCGATCCCGACCGATTGCTCGTCGTCGAGGTGTCCGATGCCTATCCCAGGACCCACGGGCTGGGCGAGACACACCGGCGGGCAGGAGCGGAGCGACCCGGGAAGACATTCCGGCACGCACTGCACGTCGACGAGATCGACGTCTTGGTGCACTCGACCGACGCGCCGCTCGAATTGCCGGGCGGTGACGCCGAACCCACCGACGCCGACAAGGCAATCGCGAAGTACGCCGTCGCGTGCATCCCCTCGGGTGCGACGCTGCAGACGGGCATCGGCTCGATCCCCAACCAGATCGCGACGCTGCTGGCCGACGGCGACGGCCGCGACTACGGCCTGCACAGCGAGATGTTCACCGACGGCTGCATGAAACTGCACCGCGCAGGCAAGATCAGCAATGCGGGCAAGGGTCAGTACGACGGGGTGAGCGTCACGACGTTCGCGTTCGGGTCGGCGGATCTCTACCAGTGGCTCGACGACAACGCCGACGTCGCGTTCCTGCCCGTCGAGGTCGTCAACTCACCGGAGGTCATCGGCGCCAATGACGACATGATCTCGATCAACGGCGCGCTCGCGATCGACGTCCACGGCCAGGTGGTCGCCGACACGATCTCGGGCAAGCAGTTCAGTGGGATCGGCGGTGCGGAGGACTTCGTGGCCGGCGCCGGTCTGCAGATGTCCGATCGCTCGCTGATCTGCCTGCCCGCCACGTTCAGCTCCGACGGTGAACTGCAGTCGCGGATCGTGCCGTCGTTCGGCCCGGGCGCGGTGATCACGACGCCCCGGCACCACGTCGACATGATCGTCACCGAGTACGGCGTCGCCGAACTGGAGGGCAGGACCGTCCGCGAACGCGGTGAGGCGCTCGCCGCGATCGCCCACCCCCGGTTCCGCGACGAGCTGTTGGCGGCCGCGGCCCGGGCCTGAGCGATTCGTGCACGTTCAGGCGCGGTCAGCGCGCCTCAGCGTGCACGAATCACCTCGCGGGCGGCCCGTTCGCCCGCCTCGACCGCACCCTCCATGTAGGCGCTCCACGACGACGCGGTATCCGTTGAAGCCCAATGGATCACGCCGATGGGTGCGGCCAGCGTCGAGCCGAAGGTCGTCCACACCAGCGGACCCATGTTGGCGTTGTAGCAGCCGCGCGTCCACTGCCGGTCCGACCATTCGCCGTCGACGTAGAACTGCGGCCGCGCTGCCCTGCTGCCGTAGTGGCGCACCAGTTCGTCGGTGAGTGCAGCCTGGCGCTCCGCCGGGGTGAGTCGGTTGGCGGCCCTGGCCTGATCGCCCTCGAGGAACAGCAGGATGACGCCGTGGTCGTCGCCGGGGACGCAGGTGTCGTTCGACATCCGGGCCGGGCCGACGTCGGAGATCAGCTGGCCGTTCAAACCGTCTGTGCGCCAGAAGGGTTCGTCGTAGACGAAGAACGCCTTCATCGCCGAACCGTTGGGCATCCGCTGGGTCAGCTGATCGCGGTCGCCGGGCAGCGGTGGGTCGTAGGCGATCCGGCCCGCGAGGGTGGGCGATATCGCGACGATCACCCGGCGGCCGCGGAACGTGCGTGCGCCGCGGCAGTGCACGGTGACGCCGTCGGCCGCGTGTTCGATCAGCTGCACCGGCGCATCGAGCACGATGTGTTCGGACAGCAGGGCCGCGAGGCGACGGGGAATCTCGGACGTCCCGCCGACGAACCGCGTGGTCTGGGCGCCGCCCTCGGATTCGGCGAACAGTTCCGAGGTGACCCCGCAGGTCTGGATCGTGAACAGCAGGTGCAGGAACGACACCTCGGCAGTCGGAACCGCGAGGATGCCGACGGTGCAGATCTCCAGCAGCGTGCGCGCGACGACCGACAGCCCCTGCGCGTCGTACCAGGCCGCGGCCGTGATCGCGTCCCACTCGGCTGCGCGGGGCGCCAGCCACGGCGCGTCGGCGGGGACCTCGGCGGCTAGCTCGTCGAGCGTGCGCAGGACGCGTTCGAGGTGGGTCAGCTCCTCGCCGTAGCGGGCGTGGAAGTCGTTCTGCCGCATGACGCCGCTGCCCGCGAGGTCGTAGGACGTCTCACCCTCGTCGTACTGGGCGAACGTCTCGACGCCGAGGTCGGCGGCGAGCGCGAACATCCGGTGATGGGTGTCGCCGATCCACTGGGCGCCCAGGTCGAGGGGTATGCCCGGCAGTGCCTCCTCGGTGAGGATGCGCCCACCCACGCGGTCGTCGGCCTCGAGGATCAGCGGTGTCAGCCCCGCCTCGAGCACCGTCCGCGCGGCGATCAGCCCCGACAGCCCCGCTCCCACGATGACGACGTCTGCTTCCCGTGCGCGTCCCTGCACCATGTGGCTGCCCATTCCCCTCCGCGAGCGTGCGTGTCTGCGGCCGACACACCGAGCTTTCACCGTAGTTCGCGCACGCTCGCGACAGGTCTACAACCGCCTACAGCGGGTTGAGGATGCGCTGCAGGAACTGTCGGGTGCGGTCTTCCCTCGGGTTCTCGAGCACCTCGGCAGGCGCCCCCTGCTCGAGGATGACGCCCTGGTCGGTGAACAGCACCTGGTTGGAAACCTGCCTGGCGAACTGTATTTCGTGCGTCACGATCACCAGCGTCCAGCCCTCGACCGCGAGGTCCTTGATCACCGACAGCACCTCGCCGACGAGTTCGGGGTCCAGCGCCGAGGTCGGCTCGTCGAACAGCACCACCTTCGGCTTGAGCGCGAGCGCCCGCGCGATGCCGACGCGCTGCTGCTGACCACCGGAGAGCTGGAACGGGTACTGGTCGCGCTTTTCGGCCAACCCCACCTGTTCGAGCAGTTCGAGTGCCTCGGCCTCGGCCTGCTCCTTCGGGCGCTTCTGCACGAACACCGGCCCCTCGGTGACGTTCTGCAGCACGGTCTTGTGCGGGAACAGGTTGTGGCTCTGGAACACGAACCCACTCTGGGCCTGATAGCGGCGGAGGCGGTCCTTGGGCACGGGTTGGGAGAAGTCGATCTCCTCCTCCCCGACGCGGATGACGCCCGAGTCCGGCACGTCGAGCGCGTTGAGCGCGCGCAGCAGCGTGGTCTTGCCGGAACCCGACGGCCCGATGATCGCCGTCGCGGTGCCGCGCGCGACGCGGAACGACACGCCCTTGAGCACCTTGTTGTCGCCGAAGGCCTTCTCGATGCCGTCGGCGGTGACCCGGTACTCGGGTCCGTTCTCGGCTGCCGTGCTGTCGCCGGGCTCGGTCATCGCGCCACGTACCTTTCGAGTCGGTGTTCCAGGCGATTCTGACCGAACGAGAGGGCCAGGCAGATCACCCAGTAGTACACGGCGGCAGTGCCGTAGAGAGCGAAGAACTCGAACGTCGGCGCCGCGATGATCTGCGCCTGCCGCAACAGCTCGGTCACCAGGATCGTCGACGCCAGCGACGTGTCCTTCACCAGCGAGATCAGCGTGTTGGACAGCGGTGGCACGGCGACGCGCGCGGCCTGCGGGAGGATGATGCGGCGCAGCGCGCCCACGTAGTTCAGGCCGATGGTCTCGGCCGCCTCCCACTGGCCCTTCGGGATGCTCTGGATCGCCGAGCGGATGATCTCGGCCGCGTAGCCGCCGACGTTGAGGCTGAACGCGATGACCGCGGCGGGGAACGGGTCGATCTTCACCCCGAACTCCGGCAGCGCGAAGAACACGATGAACAGCTGCACCAGCAGCGGCGTGCCGCGGATGATCGAGATGTAGAACCGGGCCACGTTGCTCAGCACCACGTTCGACGACAGGCGCGCCAGCGCGACCCCGAGCGCGATCACCAGGCCGATGACGAAGCTGATGATCGTCAGCGGGATCGTCATCGTCAACGCCGCCTTGGCCAGCGGCCACAGGTTGTCGAGCACCAGCTGCCAGGCCGAGCGGACCTGCGGCACGTCCTGAGGGTCCTGCCCGCTCTGCTGTGCGCCCGCGGCGGTGCCGGTCGCGTCGGTCTTGAGGTAGCGCTGCGAGATCTCGGTCAGCGTGCCCGATGCGCGCAGCTCGTCGAGGGCACCGTCGAGTTCGGGCAGCAGGCCGCTGTCCTTGCGCGCGGCGAAGCCCTGCTCGCTGCGTTCGCCGGTCTCGGCGGCGATCTTCACCGACTGGTCACCGGTCTCGGCGAGATAGGCGTAGACGGCGATGCTGTCGTTCACGGTGGCGTCGATGCGACCCTGGTTGAGCAGGGTGATCGCCTGCGCGAAGCCCTCCACTGCCTCGACGTTGGCGCCGGCGTCGCGGGCGACCTGCGCCCAGTTGCTGGTGGTCGACTGGGCCGTCGTCTTGCCCTTGAGGTCGGCCAGCGAGGTGATCGAGTCGTCGTCGGCTCTGGTGACGATCACGCCCTCGCCGACCGAATAGGGTCTGGACAGGTCGTACTTGGCTTGGCGTTCCGGGGTGATGGTGACCTCGTTGGCGACGACGTCGAAGCGGTTCGCCTCGAGCGCGGCGAAGATCGAGTCCCACGGCGTCTCGACGAACTCGACTGGCACGCCGAGTTTCTCGCCGACGGCCCTCGCGACGTCGACGTCGTATCCGGTCAGTTCACCGGTCGCAGGGTCGTGGTAGCTGAACGGCGAATAGGTGCCCTCCGTGCCGACCCGCAGCACCCCGGCCGACCGAATCGGGGCCGACGCTGGGGCTCCCGTCGCGTCGGCCTTGAGGTACTTCTTCGAGATCTCGGTCAGGGTGCCGTCGGCGCGGAGTTCTCCGAGCGCGCCGTCGAGTTCGGGCAGCATGCCGCTGTCCTTGCGCGCGGCGAAGCCCTGCTCGCTCTTCTCGCCGACGGTGCCGGAGATCTTCACCGACTTGTCGCCCGTCTCGGCGAGGTAGGCGTAGACGGCGATGCTGTCGTTGATGACGACGTCGACCCGGCCCTGGTTGAGCAGCGTGATGGCCTGCGTGAAGCCCTCGACGGCCTCGACCCGGGCACCGGCGTTGCGGGCGACCTCCGACCAGTTGCTGGTGGCGTTCTCGGCGGCGGTCTTGCCCTTGACGTCGTCGAGGCTCTTGATCGAGTCGTCGTTTGCGCGGGTGACGATGACGCCCTCGCCGACGGTGTACGGCTGCGACAGGTCGTACTTGGCCTGGCGTTCGGCGTTGATGGTCACCTGGTTGGCGACGACGTCGAAGCGGTTGGCCTCGAGCGCCGCGAACATCGAATCCCATGGTGTCTCGACGAACTCGACGCGCACGCCGAGTTTCTCCCCGACGGCCTTGGCGACGTCGACGTCGTAGCCGACGAGATCACCGGTGGCGGGATCGTGGTAGCTGAACGGTGCGTAGACGCCCTCGGTGCCGACGCGCAAAACGCCCGCCGACTTGATCGGGTCGCCGCTGCCCTCGTCGGACGACCCACACGCGGCCGCGCCCAGGACCCCGGCCGCGACGAGGAAGACCGCGAGCAGTGCCCGGCGGATGATGGTTGTCACGGGCGGACGGTAGCAATGCTCGCCCGATTCGCGAAGGGTTCTGCTCACCCAGCCCGATATACCCACGGCTCGCGCGGCAACCGTGCCGGGTCGAACTCGGCGAGCATGCCGGCCACGGTGGTCGCGGAGTAGCCCAGTGATTCGGCGATCAGAGCCGTCGCGCGGTCGGCGTCGATCTCGGCGAGCGTCACGGCGCCGTCCCGCTTGGCCAGCCGCTTGCCGTCGGGGTTGAGGACGAGGGGAACGTGGGCGTACGTCGGCGTCGGCAGCCCCAGCAGCGTGCCGAGGTAGGCCTGCCGCGGGGACGAGGACAGCAGGTCGTCACCGCGCACCACCTGATCGACGGCTTGGGCGCTGTCGTCGACGACGACGGCCAGGTTGTAGGCGAACACGCCGTCACCGCGGCGCAGCACGAAGTCGTCGACGACGCCGGTGTACTCGCCGTGCAGCACGTCGGTCACCGTGTAGGCGTCGACCGACGAGCGCAGGCGCAGCGCAGGGGGGCGGCCCGACGCCGCGGCACGCTCGGCCCGCTCGGCGGCGGTGAGGTCGCGGCAGGTGCCGGGGTAGGCACCCTCGGGAGCATGCGGTGCGCGAGGCGCCGCGAGGATGTCCCTTCTGCTGCAGAAGCATTCGAAGACCAGGCCACGCGAGGCCAGCTCGTCGACGGCTGCCTGGTACCGGGCCGCGTGAGCGGTCTGGTGCTCGGGCGGCTCGTCCCACGTCAGTCCGATCGCGGCGAGGTCGGCGACCTGGCGCGTCGCCACCTCGGGGAAGGTCCGGTCGTCGAGGTCCTCGATGCGGATCAGGAACCGGCGGCCGGTGGAACGGGCGAACAGCCATGCCAGCACGGCAGTGCGCAGATTGCCCACGTGCAGGTCGGCCGACGGGCTGGGGGCGAACCTGCCTGCGGGGTCGGGCGCCATGCCCGCAATCTAGTCGCCCGCTAGGCGGACGCCGACGACGACAGCCGCTCCCGCGCCTCGGCCACGCAGTCCGCCCACTCCCCGCCGGTCACGTGGACGGCCGTCTCGCTCGGAAAGGCGCTGGAGATCACCAGATCCGGCGTCAGCGTGGCCAGGGTGCGCAGGCTGTCGGCCAGGGTCGCGGCGTCGCTGATGGGCGGGATGTATCCGGCCGTCCAGATGCCGTCGTCGCCGAGGAAGATCGTGTCGCCGGTGAAGAGGTAGGTCTGGCCGTATGCCCCTGGCACGAGGTAGCAGGTGCTGCCCGGCGTGTGCCCCGGAGTGGGGATCACCTCGATGCCATTGGCGTCGACGTGACGCGAGGACAGCGGCACGTCGACGTGGGCATGCGCGCCGATGTCGGCGAGTTCAGCTGCGGGAGCGTGCAATCGGACGCCGAACCGGGCGCCGAGACGCGCCAGCATCGGGCCTGCCTCGTCGCGGTGCGAGAGGTACTGGTGGCTGACGCCGCCGAGCCGGTCGATGCCGTCGAAGTCGTCTTCCGTTGCGGTGCCGTAGAACAGCACATTGCCCGCGGGACCGCCGGTCCACAGGTAGGCGTGCGTGGTCAGGCCGGGGAAGGGATTGTCGATCCGGGTCTCCCACAGATCTGCTCGTATCGGTTTCATGCCCTCACCCTGCAACCTCAACCGCGGTCGAGGTCAACTGGCCTTGTTCCGCGTCTCCTGGCTCTGCAGGGCGACGGTCGCCGTGTCCACCGAGGACTGCACGCCGACGCCGCGCCCCTGCACCGTGACCGCGAGACGGGTCCGGTCGCCACGGAACAGGTCGCGGGAGAACTCGCACGGCGCGCCGTGCTGGTCGTAGGTGATGCGGGTGATGAGTAGCAGTGCCGAGCGCGGCTTGATGCCCAGCAGCGTGGCCTCCTCGGCCGTGGCGTTGACCGCCTCGATCCGCTCGTCGGCCCGCGCGGTCACCAACCCGTAACGCTCCTCCAGTATTTCGTAGATAGAACCACCCAGCTGCTGTTCCAGTAGCCCGGGGAACGCGTCGGCGCGAAACTGCGCGAGTTCGAGCGAGATCGGCGACCCGTCGGCCAGTCGTACCCGCTGGATCTCGACGACGAAGTCGTCTGCTCCGACGCGCAGTGCCTGCTGGGTGGCGCGCTCGGGCGCGGTGATCTTCGTGGACAACACCCGGGTGCCTGCCACGTAACCCTGGTTGGCCAGGAACGCCGGCACCCCGACCACGTCGGAGAGGCTGCGCTGCACCTGGGCGTGGCTGATGAAGATCCCGCCTGCCCGGCCGATGACGCGGTCGACCAGCCCCGCCTCCTCCAGCGCGGCGAGCACCTGCCGGAGGCTGGACCGGCTGGTGCCGTAGCGGTCGGCCAGTTCGCGTTCGCTGCCGAGCTTGGTGCCCGGCTGCCCGGCATTGATGTCGGCAACGATCCGGCGCCGCAGTTGTTCGGTTGGCGTCGGCACCGAACCCCCTCCCGAACGATTTGGTACGACCAATTCTAGGGGATGGCTCGCCATCCGCGGGGCAACTACATCTCGGCGAGTGCTTCGGCGGATTCCGGGAGGATCTGGCCACCGTCGACGATCAAGGTCTGACCCGTGACGTACGAGGCCTCCTCGGTGGCGAAGAACAGCGCGGCGTTGCCGATGTCGGTCGCGCTGCCGAGTCGGCCTGCCGGGATCGCCTTGGCCATTTGGTCCATGTATTCCTGGCCATTTCCGATCAGGCCCTCGGTGACGATGTTGCCGGGCAGCACCGCGTTCACCGTGATCTTCTTCGGTGCGAGCTCCATTGCTGCGGTGCGCAGGAAACCCAGTTGTGCGGCCTTGCTGGCACCGTAGTGCGACCAGCCGGGGTAGCCAGTGACGGGTCCGGTGATCGACGACGTGACGATCACTCTGCCGTGGCCGCTGGCGGTGAGCGCCTCCATCGCCGCCTGCACGATGTACACGGTGCCCTTGAAGTTGACGCCGAGCACCTGCTCGAGGTCGTCGGGCGTCAGGTCCTCCAGCCGCCCGAACGGGAAGATGCCCGCGTTGGCGCACACGATGTCGAGCCCACCGTGCCGCTCCACGGCGGTTGCGACGACACGACGGCATTCCTCGGGGCTCGCGACGTCGGCCGACACGCCGCTGACTGCGCCGGGCCTGCCCGCGAGGGCATCGACGCAGGAGTCGACGTCGGCCTGATTGCGGCCGGTGAGCACGACGTTGATGCCCGCATCGGCGAACGTCTCGGCGATGCCCCGCCCGATTCCCTTGCTGCCGCCGGTGATGACGGCGGTACGGCCTTGCAGTGAGGTGAACATGGGTCCCTCTTTCGATTCGTGGCGGGTGGGTCAGGCCAGGCGTTGGCCGTTGAAGGTGAGGTACCGCTCGGCGAGGGCGCAGCTGCCCTCGGCGTAGGTGATCGACATGGCCTGCGACTCACGCGAATGGCTGTGCGAGCCCATCCACGCCAGCAGCAGCAGTCTGCGCAGCAACACGAAGCTCGGGAGCATCGCCTCGTCGGATGGTGCGAGTGGGCGCCGTGATCGGTAACCCGACACCCAGGCCTCCTGCCACTCGGGCACGGCGGGGTCGTCCTCGAAGAAGGACACGGCGGTGCCGAAGTCGTAGAAGTACCAACCGAATCCGCAGTCGTCGAAGTCGATCACGGTGATGGTGTCACCGTCGACGAGCAGGTTGGCCAGGCGCAGGTCGGCGTGGACGAGGCCGAACGTGTCCGGGCCCGTTCCGTAGTCGGCCAGCCGCTGCCCGAGCAGCTGCGCGGCACGGCCGAGCGTGACGGCCTCGGACTCGCCGACGCCGACGGCGTCCTGCCAGCGGCCCCAGCGCGGGGTATCGCCGAGACTGTGCTGCCAGTCCCAGGAGAACCTGCCGAAGCTCTCCGGACGCGTCCACGACCGCGAGTGGTCGTGCAGCGAGGCGGTGATGCAGCCCAGCGTGTGGAAGTCGTGGACCGTCAGCGTCTCCTCGTCGGGTTCGACGCCTGCCACCATGTCGAAGTGCACGACGTGGCGAGCGGTGCCATCGTGCTCGACCGTCACGACGCGTTGCCCGTCGCGAGTGGGCAGCACCGTGGGGACGGTGACGTCGCTGTCGCGCCGCAGCGCCTCGAGCCAGTCCAGTTCGGACTCGATCTCGTGGCGCCGGTGGTAGTCCTTGCGGTGCACCCGCAGGATCGACTTGTCCCCGGTGGTCGCGTCCTCGACTGCGTACGTGGCGTTCTCGGACAGGTTGAGCAGCCGCAGCCTCGACTCTGGCGAGATGTCGTAGGACGCCAGGGCGAGTTCGGCGACCTCGACGTCGTCGGCCACGAAGGTCGCCTCGGGTCGAGGGTCTTCCATCTCTGGTGCGTCCATCAGTGGTCCCGTCCCTCGATGCCGGCCAACACCTCCGTGATGCGGTCCCTGGCCGCGGTGACGTCGCCGGTGCTTCCGCCGATGTACAGCCTGCCCGCCGCACCGATCATCTGCACGTCGACGAGTGTGAGGCCGGGGGCGACCCGTTCGGCCTCGTTCGCCGCGACGGCCGCGAACAGCGCAGGCGTCATCTCGTAGACCAGCAGCGACTGGCCGGGCAGCACCATGGATGCCTGCCGGGTGCGGTTGATGATCACCGCGTGCTGATCGGTGATGTCCTCGATGATGTCGTGGTAGAGCACTCGCGGACGCAGTTGATCGGCAGCCGCGTTGCCCGTGCCCGCCAGAATCGCCTCACCGGCCCGACGGACGTCGGACAGATCGGCGGAGTGGATCTCCAGCACGCCGAATTGCCGCTCCACATACAGGATTCCGGGTGAGATGCCGGGCACCTCCCGCAGCGCGAGGTCGATCACCCGCTCGATCGCCAGGGCGGGGGACACCTCGACGATCAGTGCGTGCTCACCGGCGTACGGCGGATATCCGCGGGCCCGGGTCGGAGTCCCGAGATACGCGGCGAACTGCTGCTGGAGATCCTCGACCAACAGGTAGACGCGGATGTCGGTCCGCGTTCCCGTGCCGGTCGCGGTGTCGATCGCGGCCATCGAGCAGGACTACTGGGCTGCGAGCGAGAAGTGCGCGCCGAGTTCGCTGTGGGGGCGCGGGATGACGTGCACGCTGATGAGTTCGCCCACCTGCGAGGCGGATTCGGCACCTGCCTCGGTGGCGGCCTTGACCGCGCCCACCTCGCCGGTGACGATGACGGCGACCAGGCCGTCGCCCACCTGCTGGCGGTCGGTGATGGTCACGTTCGCTGCCTTGACCATCGCGTCCGCGGCGGCGAGTGCCGCGACGTAGCCCTTGGTCTCGATCATTCCGATCGCGTTGCTGGCCATGGTGTTTCTCCTTCGTGGTGGTGGTTACTTGGTGGAATCGGGGTCGATGGAACCGATGATGAGGGCATCTACCGGGGGCGGTGTGCCGGTGAACCAGCCGGCCGCCACCGAGCCCTGCGCCACCAGGACCTGCTCGCCGACGCCGCTGCCGAGGACGTCGAACGCGATGAGGCGAGACCCGGCGCCATCGACCTCGACCTCGAGGAATGCGCCGGGAGGTACGCCGTCGATGCGGCGGGTCGACCAGACCTGGCCGGTGACGGTTCCCCGGATCATCGTGGCTCCTCGGTGATCATGTGCGCTCCTTCTGAATGGTGAGGCCGAGCGCGCGGGCGCGTTCCCGCGCGAGCGGGGTGAGCACGGCCCGCGGCCCGAGTACCAGCGTTGCCCCGGTGTCGGCGATTTCGGCGACGTGGCGTTCGGTGACGGCGCCGCGCTCGATCCGGCGCGTCGACCCGCCGGAGCCCCGGTGCGTGCCCGCCAGGCGGAAGTCGAGCCTGCCGTTGCGCAGGTCGGCTCGCGTCTTGGGGTTCTCGAACAGTCGCAGCAGCGTCCGCACGAAGGCGTCGAGATCGGCGTCCGAGCCGATCCGCACGGTCTCGGTGCGGCGGCGCTCGTCGGCGGCCAGCGGGCCCGTCGGAACGGGCCCGACCGGTGCCGGGGCCGGGGTGGCGACCGGCGTCGGCGCCTTCGGCGGTGGTGCGGATTTCGGTGCCTGCGGCGCCAGATCGCGGACGGCGTCGCGCACGACCTCCCTGACCAGGAGACGCAATTGCTCGCGGTCGAAGGACGTCACGACCCGCTCCGTCGCAGCGCATCCTCGGCGGCGGCGGCCGCCTGCCGGACGTCGGCCTCGGTGCCGGACAGGTAGACCCGGCCGGTCGCACCGATCATCCGGAAGTCGACGACCTTCACGTCAGCTGCCTTCTCGGCCTCGTTGGTGGCCAGGATCGCGTACGACGCGGGGGCCACCTCGAGTACGTAGAGCGACTCGCCGGCCAGGACCATCGACCCGATCTTGTTGCGGTTGATCAGGAATGCGTGCTGCCGGTCGACGCTCGAGATGATGCGCGAGGCCAGGATCGTCGGGGACGTGGCCGAGTCGGCGCTGCCGCCCAGTTCGTCGAGGGCCGCATCGGCGGCGGCCTTGACCGATCCCGTCTCGCCGTGGAATTCCAGGTAGCCGAACTGGCGCTCTACTACGAGGACACCGGCCATGACGTCGGCGTGCTTGAGGGCGACGTCGGTGACGCCCTCGATGTCCAGACCCGGCGCCACCTCGATGATCTGGGCCGCCATGTCGGCGCGGGGCAGGGCACCCTTGATCCAGGTGCCGAGGTACGACATCGTCTGCGGCTGCAGCCTGTCGATGAAGATGAACGAACGTAGTTCAGCCACGGGTCACCTCTTGATCAGTTGAGCGAGTTCTTCGACGACCAGCGCGCGCAGTTCGGCCCGCAGCGCCTCGATCCCCGGGTCGTTGGACCGGGCAGCGGTCGGACGGGCGTCGCGGCGCACCGGCTGTGGCACGGCACCGGAGTCGTTGGACGCCAACGGGTATGCGGGAACCCGACCGGCGGGTGTCCGCCATGGTGAGATACCCGAGAAGCTCGGCATCACCACGCCGGCGTCGGCGTTGTAGGCGATCCGGGTGTGGTTGATTAGATTGTGCGGCTGCAGGTTCTCACCGATCGCGCTGCGTCCGACGAAACCCGTGCCGATCGTCATCGACGGCGCGAGGTTGGTGTCCAGTCCAGAGCTTCCGGTGCTGTTTCCGACGTTGACCGACACCCGCAGGACCGGCACCTGCGCGGCGAAGTCGGTGATGACGCGCGGGTCCTCGCTGTGGATCGCCGCCGAGTGCCCGGCTCCGGCGATCCTGACCACGGCGCGGGCGGCGCGGATGCCGCGATCGGGTCCCACCACGGTCGTCATGCCGAGGACGGGGCAGAGCTTCTCGTGGGTGAGCACCTCCTCGCCGACGACGTCGGTGAAGGGCGCGATCAGCAGCCGGGTCTTCGGCGTCACCCGTAGGCCGAATTGCTCGGCGATCCACGCTGCCGACCGGCCAACCACGTCCGTGTTGAGCTTCCCGCCGGGGAACATGAACTGCCGCAACCGATGTGCGCCGTCATCGTCCAGGATGTGCGCGCCATTGCGGGTGAGTGCCGCACTGAGCTTGCCCGCGACCGCCTCCTCGACGATCAGCACGGATTCGTTGGTGCACAGCACCGAGTTGTCGAACGCCTTGCTGTCGACGATGCGACGGGCCGCGGCCTCGACGTCCGCACTGGCGTCGACGAAGACCGGCACGTTGCCCGGCCCGACCCCGAGCGCGGGATTGCCCGACGAGTACGCGGCCCGCACGACCCCGGTGCCGCCGGTGGCGACGATGACGTCGGTGCGTTCGTCGGCCATGAGGGCTTCGACGAGGGGGATGGACGGTTCCTCGACCACCGACACGATGCCGTCGGGGGCTCCGGCGCTCACTGCGGCCTCGGCCAGCACGCGCACCGCGTCGACGGAGCACTGCCGGGCGCGGGGGTGCGGCGCGACGACGACCGCGTTGCGGGTCATCAGGGCGAGGATCACCTTGAAGTAGATCGTCGACACCGGGTTGGTGGTGGGCGTCAGCGCGAGGACCACGCCTGCGGGACGGGGAATCTCGACGATCTTGCGGGCGTGGTCGACGGTGGGGGAGACGAAGTCCTCGCCGCGGTAGTAGTCGACGATGCCGCGCGAGCAGGCGCGGTTCTTGCGCACCTTGTCGGCGACGACGCCCATGCCGGTCTCGGTGACCGCGGCTGCGGCGAAGCGTTCGGACTCGGCGTAGGCGGCGTCGGCGACTGCCGTCACGATCGCAGCGACCGCCGTCTGGTCGTACTCGGCGTATGCGGCCGCAGCCCAGCGCGCACGCTCGAGCAGGTGGCTCACCGCAGGCATGGTGCTCACGACTTCCTCCGTCCAGTGGGCGGGGTCATTCCCCGGGTCGCTCCGCTCCTGCCCGCCGAGTTGCGCGCGAACTCGCGCGCCGCCCCGACCGCCACGTCCAAGCGATCCAGGACGTCCTCGCACAGGTCACGGCTGAGCAGTAGACCCGGCTTGAACTGCAGCACACGGGGATCGAGTGTGGAGAAGATCGCCCACACCCCCCGCTCGTAGAGTTCGCGCATCACGAACTTCGCGCCCTCGGGGTGATCGAACTCGAGTCCGATCACCACGCCGTTCTGTCGAATGCCGATGAACCAGTCCGGGTAGTCGGCCTGGATGCGGGCCAGTCCCTTGGCGAAGATGTCGGCGATGTAGTGCACCGACGACCGCACCTCGGGCCTACCGCTGATCTCGAGGGTCTTGATCGCTGCGACGCAGCCGAGTTCGGCGCCACCGAAGGTGGAGATGTGGCCGAACCCGTCCTGGTCGAGCCATTGGGCGGCGCGGTCGCCGAGCATCGCCGCAGTGATCGGGTACATGCCGCCCGAGAGGCCCTTGCCCGCGACCATGATGTCCGGTTCGATGCCGTGCTTGGTGATGGCCCACATCTCGCCCGTGCGCATCAGACCGGTCTGGACCTCGTCGGCGATGTAGAGCGCGTCGTAGCGGACGCATAGGTCCTTGACCGCCTCGAGGTATCCCGGCGGGGGCAGGGGGAAGCCGTACGTCGCCGGGATGGTCTCCATGATCACGGCGGCGACGTCGCGACCGCGCACGGCCTGTTCCATCGCGTCCACGTCGCCGAATGGAACCTGGATGAACTCGTCGGGCTGGTCGGAGAGGAACAGTTTCGCGAACCGATCGTCGCCGGTGGCCACCGCGAGCCCGGTATGCCCGTGATAGGCCTTCACGATCGAGACGATCTTGCGGCGCTGGGTGGCGTGGCGGGCGCTCTTGAGCGCGATGTCGATGGCCTCGCCACCGCCGGAGCCGAAGGCCACCTTGCTGATCGACGCCGGTGCGGACTCGACGAGCCGCTGCGCCAGCGCGGTGCGGGCGACCGACGGGAAGTGGTGGTTGCCGACGTCGAAGTGCGCCATGCCGTCGATGAGTGCTTGCATCACTTCGGGATTGCGGTGACCGAGGTTGTAGGTGCCGCCGTTGAGGTGCATGTCGATGAGCCGGCGGCCGCTCATGTCCCAGAGGAAGTAGCCCTCCCGGCGGTCGATGACCAGATCGACCCCGGCGTCGGTCCAGAACTGCGTCTTGTCCGGGTTCCAGAACGTCTTCGCCCGTTCCAACACCTGGGTCTTGGACTCGAACGAGAATGTGCCGTAGTCGTACACGAGACTCCTGTGGTGAGTTCGTTGGGCTGCGTCGAACTCACCCTAAAATGGTCGGACCATTTATGTCAATGGATACCATTGGCCGAAAAAAGGTCGCCGTTCCGGTTGCGGAGTCTATTTGGTAGTGCCAATATACGTTGGTCGGTTGTGGGTTGGACCACACCAGAGCCATGCCCGACTCCTACCGTTCACTTGGAAGGCATCCGGAATCCATGACCGATCAAGTCGTTTCGCGCGAAGAAAACACGGGTGACTCCGTCCAACGGCTCAAGCGGAACGCCGTCGGAACCCTCGGGGTCATCTTCATGGCCGTCGCGACGGCCGCCCCCATCACCGCAATGGTCGGCAACGTGCCGATCGCAGTCGGCTTCGGAAATGGTTCGCACGCGCCGGCCGGATACATCGTCGCCACCGTCGTGCTGGGGCTCTTCGCCATCGGCTACGCCACCATGGCCAAGCACATCACCACGACCGGTGCGTTCTACGGCTACATCTCCCACGGCCTGGGCCGCGTCGTCGGCATGGCCAGCGGCCTGCTGATCACGATGGCCTACATCGTCTTCGAGGCGTCGCTGATCGGCATCTTCTCGTTCTTCTTCAAGAACTTCCTGTCGTCGCAGTTCGACGTCGAGATCCACTGGATCATCCCGGCGCTGCTGATGCTGGCGCTGAACGCGATCCTCACCTACTTCGACGTGAACCTGACCGCCAAGGTGCTCGGCGTCTTCCTGGTCACCGAGATCATCATGCTGTCGCTCGGCGCCATCGCGGTGCTGGTCAAGGGTGGCGGGCCCGACGGCTTCGCCATCGCCGAGACGCTCAACCCCATCGGGGCGTTCACCCCTGCGGCCATCGCGGGCGCCAGCGCCGGCCTCGGCCTGTTCTTCGCGTTCTGGTCGTGGGTCGGCTTCGAGTCGACCGCCATGTACGGCGAGGAGTCCAAGGACCCGAAGCGGATCATCCCCCGCGCCACGATGATCGCCGTCCTCGGCGTCGGCCTCTTCTACGTGTTCGTGTCGTGGATGGCCATCGCGGGCACCGGCCCGCAGCAGTCGATCGAACTCGCCCAGAGCGCGGACACCTCCTCGGAGATATTCTTCGGACCGGTCCGCGACACCTACGGCGAGTGGGCCATCACGCTGTTCAACATCCTGCTGGTGACCGGTTCGTTCGCCTGCGGCATGGCATTCCACAACTGTGCCTCGCGCTACCTCTACGCACTCGGTCGCGAGGGTCTGTCCAAGGGCCTGCAGAAGACGCTCGGCGCAACGCATCCGACCCACGGGTCGCCGCACATCGCGTCGTTCGTCCAGAGCGGCATCACGCTGGTGCTGATCCTGGCGTTCTTCGCCGCGGGCATGGATCCGTACGTGCACATGTACACGCTGCTCGCGATCCTCGGCACCATGGCCATCCTGATCGTGCAGTCGCTGTGCGCCTTCGCGGTGATCGCGTACTTCCACTTCCACAAGAACCACCCGTCGAGCGCGCACTGGTTCAAGACGTTCCTGGCACCACTGCTCGGTGGCCTCGGCATGCTGTACGTCGTGTACCTGCTGTGGGAGCACAAGGACGCTGCCGCAGGCGCGGCGTCGGGCACCCTGCTGTTCAAGCTGACGCCGTGGATCGTGGTCGGCCTGTTCGTCTTCGGTGCGGGCATGTCGCTGTACTTCAAGCTGCGTGACCCGCGGCGCTACGACCTGATCGGCCGGGTCGTGTTCGAGGACAACGAGATCCGCGACTGATCGTCGTCGATCAGGGAAGGGGTTCGCCGTGAGCGAGTTGGGCCGCATGAAGGTGCTCAACGCCAAACCGGTCAACCTCGACGGGTTCAGCGTCGCCGACGCCGACCTCGGCCTGATCGCAATGCGCAGTCCCCAAGACCCCTCCCCGTCGCTGCTCGTGCGCGACGGGGAGGTGCTTGAACTCGACGGCAAGTCCGTCGCCGAGTTCGACGTGATCGACGAGTTCATCGCCCGCTACGGCATCGATCTCGCGGTCGCGGACGAGGCGATGGCACTCGACGACGCCGTGCTGGCCCGCATGGCCGTCGACGTCAACGTGTCGCGGGCGGAGGTGGTGCGGCTGATCGGCGGCACCACCCCGGCCAAACTCGCTCACGTCGTGGCGCTGCTCAGCCCCGTCGAGATGCAGATGGCCATGACCAAGCTGCGTGCCAGGCGTACCCCGAGCAACCAGGCCCACGTCACCAACCAGCTCGACGATCCGCTGTTGATCGCCGCCGACGCTGCGAGCGCAGTGGCCTACGGCTTCCGCGAGGTCGAGACGACGGTGCCCGTGCTCGGTGACGCTCCGTCGAACGCCGTGGCACTGCTGATCGGCAGCCAGGTCGGGACGCCGGGGGCGATGGCGCAGTGCTCCATCGAGGAAGCGCTCGAACTACGACTCGGTCTGCGCGGCCTCACCAGCTACGCCGAGACCATCTCGATCTACGGCACCGAGCAGGTGTTCGTCGACGGTGACGACACCCCGTTCAGCAAGGCGATCCTGACGTCCGCGTACGCATCCCGGGGCCTCAAGATGCGCGTCACCAGTGGCGGTGGCGCCGAAGTGCTGATGGGCGCGGCCGAGCGGTGCTCGATCCTCTACCTCGAATCGCGGTGCGTGTCGCTGGCGCGGGCACTGGGTTCCCAGGGCGTGCAGAACGGCGGCATCGACGGTGTGGGCGTCGTGGCATCGGTGCCCGAGGGCATGAAGGAACTGCTCGCCGAGAACCTGATGGTCATGATGCGCGACCTCGAGTCGTGTGCGGGCAACGACAACCTGATCTCCGAGTCGGACATCCGGCGAAGCGCGCACACCCTGCCCGTGCTGCTGGCCGGTGCCGACTTCGTCTTCTCCGGATTCGGGTCGATCCCGCGCTACGACAACGCCTTCGCGCTGTCCAACTTCAACTCCGACGACATGGACGACTTCCTGGTCCTGCAACGCGACTGGGGCGCCGACGGCGGCCTGCGCACCGTCTCGGCCGACCACCTCGAGGCGGTGCGCCGCCGTGCGGCGCGTGCCGTGCAGGCCGTCTACCGCGACCTGGGGCTCGCCGACTACGACGACGACCGCGTCGAGGAGGTGGTGTTCGCCAACGGGTCCCGCGATCTACCGCCCGGGCACCCGAAGATCGTGGCCGAGGCAGCCGCCTCGATCGAGGCCCGGCAGCTGACGGTCTTCGACGTGATCGCCTCGCTGCACCGCACCGGTTTCGGCGACGAGGCCCAGGCGATCACGCGGCTCACCGAGGAGCGGCTGCGCGGCGACCAGTTGCAGACCTCGGCGATCTTCGACGACGAGTTCCGCGTGCTGTCCAAGCTGACCGACCCCAACGACTACGCAGGTCCCGGAACGGGTTACGCGCCGACCGCGCAGCGGCAATCGGAGATCGACGGAATCCGGCAGGCCCGCACGTCGTCGGAGCTGACCGCCGATCAGGCCGAGCACCACGGGCACGTGATCGTCACCGACGTCGAACCCGCACGCCAGGGCAGCGACCCTCGCGAGGTCTGCATCGGACTGTCGCCGGCGTGGGGCCGCAGCGTCTGGCTCACGCTGTGCGGGCTGACCGTCGGCGAGGTGCTCCGGCAGATCTCGGCCGGTCTGGAGGAGGAGGGATGCGTGCCCCGCCTGGTGCGGGTGCGCTCGACCATCGACGTCGGACTCATCGGGCTGACCGCTGCGCGACTGTCCGGCTCGGGCATCGGGATCGGCCTGCAGGGCAAGGGCACGTCGCTGATCCACCGGCGCGACCTGGCGCCGCTGGCCAATCTCGAATTGTTCAGCGTGGCACCGCTGTTGACGGCGGGCATGTACCGCGATCTGGGCAAGAACGCGGCCCGCCACGCCAAGGGGATGGCGCCCGTGCCGATCTTCACCGGCGGCACCGACGAGTCGATCTCGGCGCGGTACCACGCCCGCGCCGTCGCACTGGTGTCCCTCGAACGCCAGGCGTGCGAGCCCGGCGAACCACCCGTCACCATCGAGGTGCGCCGGCCATGACGGGCGAACGCGTCGACATCACCGTCGAGAACGCCGTCGACGGCAAGCTCGGCCTGTCGGACCTGCGGATGGACCCGGCGGTCCTGGCACACCAGGCCGTGGTGGCCGAGGAGGGCGGCAATCCGCAGCTCGCCGAGAACTTCCTGCGCGCAGCCGAACTCGCCACCATCGACGACGAGGACGTCATGGCGCTCTACGAGGCGCTGCGTCCATACCGGTCGACGGCGAGCCAGCTCGACGAGCTGAGAGCGTCGCTGGAGGCGCGGGGCGCGGCCCGCTGCGCGGCGCTGGTCGAACAGGCCGCGACGGTGTACGCCCGGCGGGGCCTGTTGCGTTGACCGTGCTGGCCGGCATCGACGTCGGCAACCACACCACCGAGATCGTCCTCGCCCGCGTCGTCGACGGGTCGGTGACACCGCTCGCGCACGGCCAGGCACCGACGCGCGGTCGCAAGGGGTCGCGGGACTCGTTGCACGGCGCCGCAGCGCTGCTGCACAGGATCGAAGTGGACGCGGGCATCGCCGCCGACGAGCTGGTGCTTTCGGCATTGCGTCCCGTCGACACCTCGACCGCACCGCTGCCACCGGCCACCTCGCCACGTGCGCCGGTGCGAAGCCTGCGCAGACCGGACGCCAGCACCCCGGCCGGCGCGGGATACGGGGTGGGCAGGCACGTACCGCTGGCCGAGCTCGCCGACGACGTGACCGCCGGCCCGATCGTCGTATCCGTCGACGACGCAACGGACTTCGAGGATGCGGCCCGCACCATCACCGAGGCGGTGCGACGTGGCAGGCGCGTGGTCGGGGTCGTCGTCGCCCAGGACGACGCCGTGCTGATCCGCAACCGCATCCCGGTCGACGTCCCCGTCGTCGACGAAGCGGACGTGAATGTGCCTGCCGGTGCGCTGATCGCCGTCGAGGTGGTCGAGGAGGGGCGCTCCTACCGAGCGATGGCCGACCCCATCGCGCTGTCGGCCGCGCTCGGCGTCGAGCACGGCGCGATCCACGACGTCGCGGAGTTCTGCCGAGAACTGGCCGATGCCTCGGCCATCGCCGTCACCCTTCGCACCGAGCCGCCACCGCAGCCCGCCGTCGACGACGACTACGTCGACTGCCTGGTCGACGGTGAGGTGGTGCGCTACACCCCGGCCCAGGCGCATGCGGTCCTGCGCCTGGCACCGCCGGGCTGCGTGACGCACATCAGGCTGCGCGCCGTGCCGACCGCCGAACACGGCATCGCGGTCTCCGACGCGTTCTTCACCGACCTCGCGACGATCGACGACGGGGCCTGGCTGCGGCGCGGCGTCGCCGACGCGCGCGGCACCGTCGTCGCCATGCTCGCCGCCGACGAGGTGTCCGATGCGGCGGTCACGATCGCCGAGCTGACGGGTCGGCCCGCCCGTACGCTCGCCACCGAGCCGGAGGCCGCGGCATGGGGCGCCCGCACCACGCCGGGCCTGCCGCCGGATTCGGTGGTGTGCGACATCGGCGGCGGCACCATCGATCTCGTCGGAAAGAGCGGCACGGTCGTTGCCGCGGGAGCGGGGGAAACCATCACGGTGGCCGTCGCCCGGGTGCTCGGGATCCCGCGGGCGCTCGCCGAGCAGGTGAAGCGCACGCCTGCGATCCGGGTGGAGGGTCCGCACGTCGCGCACGAGGAGGATGGCCGCCGCGTCTTCCTCGACTCGCCCGCGGCGTCCGAGGCGATCGGCAGGTTGTGCACCCGCGGCAGCGCGGGCCTGGTGCCGTTCTCGAATCGGCTGGCCGCCGAGGAGTGGCGCAGCCTGCGGTTGGCGATCAAGCGGCAGACGATCGCCGCGAACATCGCCCGGTGTCTACGGGCGTTCGACACCCCGCCGACCGCACTGGTGCTCGCCGGCGGTGGCGCGATGGACGACGAATTGCTGCGTGCGGTCGCCGAGGCGTTGCGCAGCGTGCCGATCGCGGTGGGGCGCGCCGACGTCGACGGCGTGCACGGTCCCCGCTACGCCGTGGCAAGCGGTTTGGTGCACCTCTACGCTGCGGGCAGTGGCTAGCCTCCCACTCGGCACAGCGCGCCCGTCACACGAGTCACAACAGTCACCGCGCGGGCCGGCCTCGTCGACCCGCACTTGTTCCACCTGGCCAGCGAATCGATCACGATCGTTGACTGCCGATGACCATGGCAGTCGGCAATTCGCTCGTCAGGCGGGACAGTCGTAGTTCGGTCGGGCCAAGCCGTTCAGGGACTTCTGTGGCTGGTGTGACGCGGCGCGTCACACCGGCTTGTCGTCCGGTTCCCGGCCCAGCAGATCGCGCACCGCGCGTCGCGGCCCGTAGGGGCGCAGCATCTGGCTGGCAGGCCTGGTGCGGACGATCTGCGGCCACCAGAACCAACGGCCGAGCAGCGTCGAGATGGCGGGCGTCATGAACGATCGCACGATCAACGTGTCGAACAGCAGGCCTAGGCCGATGGTGGTGCCGATCTGCCCGAGCACCACCAGATTGCTGAAGACGAACGACGACATGGTCGCGGCGAACACCAGCCCCGCGGTGCCGGTCTTGAGTCCAGCACCCACCTCCTCCTGGAGCCGGGAGATCAGCAGCAGGTTGTAGCCAGCGCCGACCGCGAGCAGCAGAATGATGCCCAATGGCACGACGATCCAGTACAGCGGGATGCCGAAGATCTACTGCCACACCAGAACCGACAGCCCGATCGACGCACCGCGCGACGGTTCCCACGATGACCAACGCCGCGACGATGCTCTTGGTGATGAACATCATGATGAGCAGGATCAGCGCCAATGCCGCCAGCGCACAGATGATCAGGTCGTACTTCGCACCGTCCTGAATGTCCTTGTAGGAGGACGCGGTACCGGCCACGTAGATGCTGGCATCGGACAGCGGCGTCGCCTTGATCGCGCCGAACGCGGATTTCTTGGTGGCGTCGATGTGCGAAATGCCGTCGGGAGTGGCCGGATTGGCCTCGTGGGTGATCGTCATGCGCGCCGCCTGGCCGTCACCGCCTCCAGCGTCAGCCGCTCGTAACCGTTGTCCTGCAACAGCGCAAGCGCCGCGGCGAGCACCTCGGCCGGAGCCACGTGGCCCACCCTAGATGCTGGGCAGCGCGCGGGGCACCGTCGAGGCCCTCACCGCCTGGTCGACCCGAGCCCCGGCACGATGTCGTCGAGGTCGAATACCACCGGCTGCTCGAGTTGCTCGAAGGTGCACGACCGCGGATCGCGATCGGGCCGCCACCGGTTGAATTGCGGTAGATGCCGGAATCTTTGGCCCTCCATGTGGTCGTAGCGCACCTCCACGACGCGCTCGGGACGCAACGGCACGAACGACAGATCCTTGCCGGCATTCCACCGCGATCCCGCATTCCGCGGTGTCGGACTTTCGACCGCATGGCCGCCCCAGTTCCACGGGTGCTCGTCGAATGGCACTACCAGCGGCTGCAATTCGGCCAACAACGTGCGCCGGGTGGCCATCGGGAACGCGCCGATGACGCCAACGGACGCGAGGTCGCCCGCGTCGTCGTACAGCCCCAGCATCAGTGAACCGACCGCATCGGCACCCGACTTGTGCAGGCGATAGCCCGCCACCACGCAGTCGGCGGTGCGAGCGTGCTTGATCTTGAACATTATTCGCTTGTCGGGCTGATAGGTGATGGTCAGCGGCTTGGCGATCACGCCGTCGAGGCCCGCGCCCTCGAACTCGTCGAACCAGCGGTGTGCGGTTTCCAGGTCCATCGTCACCGGCGTCAGGTGAAACGACGGCCCCGAAGCCGCCAGCGCCTGCTCGAGCGCAGCGCGCCGCTCGCCGAACGGCCGTGCCGTGAGGTCCTCGTCGCCGATCGCCAGCAGGTCGAACGCGATGAACGCCGCCGGTGTCTTCTCGGCCAGCATGCGCACGCGTGACGACGCCGGATGCATGCGCAGTTGCAGCGCGTCGAAGTCGAGGCCCTCGGCACCCGCGACCACGATCTCACCGTCGACCACGCAGCGAGGGGGCAGCTCGGCGAGGGCTGCGGCGACGAGTTCGGGGAAGTAGCGCGTCAGCGGCCGCTCGTTGCGGCTGCCGAACTCCACCTCGTCACCGTCGCGGAAGCAGATCGACCGGAACCCGTCCCACTTCGGCTCGTAGGAGAGCGCGGGCGGGCCGGTGGGGATGTGCGGGACCGACTTCGCCAGCATCGGCGACACCGGGGGCATGACGGGAAGGTGCACCGGCCCATTGTCGCGCCCTGGTGATGAGTTTCCCCGCGATGGGTAGTCCACCTACCGCGAGCAGACACCAACTCGCACTCAGCAGGGGCAACCCGTGCGATTTGGCGTCTGCTCGCGGATGTGTTGACTCGTGAATCAGGATGGACACCGTGCCCTTCACCGCAGACCTGCCGGTCATGCCGCCCGTGGAACCGATGCTGGCCAAGGCCGCTGCCAAGGTGCCCGACGACCCCGGCGTCTGGTCGTACGAGCCCAAGTGGGACGGTTTCCGCGCGCTGGTGTTTCGCGACGGCGATGAGGTGATGCTGCAGTCGCGCAACGGCAAGGATCTGGGCCGCTACTTCCCCGAACTGCTCGAGTCGCTGCGCGAGGAACTGGCGCCACGCTGCGTCCTCGACGGCGAGATCGTGGTGCCCCGCGAGATCGACGGCCGTACCAGGCTGGACTGGGAATCACTCAGTCAACGCGTCCACCCCGCCGCGAGCCGGGTAAAGCTGCTGTCGCAGCAGACGCCCGCCCACTTCATCGGCTTCGACGCGCTGGCCACCGGCGACCGGTCGCTGCTCGCCGAACCGTTCCGGGTGCGGCGGCAGGCGCTGTCGGAGTCGGTGCACGAGAAGACGTGGTGTCACGTCACCCGCATCACCGAGGAGGCCGAGCAGGGCGCGCACTGGCTGACGACGTTCGAGGGCGCAGGCCTCGACGGCGTGATCGCCAAGCGCCTCGACGGCCGCTACCTACCCGGCAAGCGCGAGATGGTGAAGGTCAAGCATGCCCGCGACGCGGACTGCGTGGCGATCGGCTACCGCATCCACAAGAGCGGCGAAGGCATCGGATCGGTTCTGCTCGGGCTCTACCGCCCCGACGGTGAACTCCAAATGGTCGGTGGTGCAGCGTCGTTCACCACGAAGGACCGGCTGAAGATGCTGGCCGAACTCGAGCCGTTGCGTGAGGGCGACCAGGTCCACGATGGCGAGCCGTCGCGCTGGAACTCTGCGGCCGACAAGCGGTGGATACCGATCCGGCCCGAGAAGGTCTGCGAGGTGGCCTACGACCAGATGGAGGGCGCAGGCAGCGCGGGCGAGCGCTTCCGGCACGCCGTGAAGTTCGTCCGCTGGCGCCCCGACCGCGACCCGGCGAGTTGTACCTTCGATCAGTTGGACACACCGCTGAACTACGACCTCGCCGACGTCTTGGAGTCCTGATGGCAACGCCTGCAACCGAAGTGGACGTCGACGGTGTGATGGTGCGCCTGACCAATCCCGACAAGCCCTACTTCCCGAAGCTCGGCGCCGCGGGAACCAAGGGCAAGCTCGTCGAGTACTACCGCGCCGTCGCCGAACCGATGGTGGCGCTGCTGCGTGACCGTCCGACGCATCTGCAGCGCTTCCCCGACGGCATCGGCGGCGAGGAGATCTACCAGAAGCGGTTGCCGGTGAAGCGCCCCGACTACCTGGAGAGTTGCACCGTCACGTTCCCGTCGGGCCGCACCGCCGACGCACTGAAGGTGACGCACCCGTCGGCGATCGTGTGGGCGGCGCAGATGGGAACCGTGACCCTGCACCCCTGGCAGGTGCGCTGCCCCGACACCGAACACCCCGACGAGCTGCGGATCGACCTCGACCCGCAGCCCGGCACGGGTTTCGTCGAGGCCCGAGAGATCGCGGTCGACGTGCTGAAACCGCTGCTCGACGAGCTGGGCCTGGTCGGTTACCCGAAGACCTCCGGCGGTCGCGGCGTGCACGTGTTCATCCGGATCAAACCCGACTGGGACTTCATCGAGGTCCGGCGAGCGGGCATCGCGTTGGCGCGCGAGGTGGAACGGCGGGCGCCGGACGCGGTGACGACGTCGTGGTGGAAGGAGGAGCGCGGGGAGCGGTTGTTCATCGACTACAACCAGAACGCCCGCGACCGGACGTTCGCGTCGGCGTACTCGGCGCGGCGCACGGAACTCGCGACCGTCTCGACGCCGCTGTCATGGGACGAACTCGCCGACGCCGACCCCGACGACTACACGATCGTCACCGTGCCCGACTTCGTGGCGGGGCGACCCAACCCCTGGGCGAACATCGAGGACGTGGCCCACTCGATAGACGGGCTGCTGGACATGGTGAAGGCCGACGAGGAGGAGCGCGGGCTGGGCGACCTGCCGTACCCGCCGAGCTATCCGAAGATGCCCGGCGAGCCGCCGCGCGTGCAGCCGAGCAAGAAGGTGGACGCCCACTGGGACGCTGACGGCAACGCCGTCAAATAAGCGGTGACGGCAACGCCGTCAAGTAGGCAAGTGACGGCAACGCCGTCGAATAGGCAGCGACGGCAACGCCGTCAAATAGGCGCCTAGCGCATCGCGAGGAGCATGCGGTCCGGCGTGCGGGTCATCCACGACTCGGGGACCGTGGCCGGCTTGCGCCATGACCTCGCGGCAGACCACACGGCCACCGAACTCATCTCGATGACGCCGACCAGCAACAGCGGCCAGAACAGTCCGCCGGCGACGGCCAGAGCAAAGGTTCGCCCCGCCGGGATGCCGGTCTCGCACAGCCGTCGTGCCGCCAGGTAGGCGACGGCTGTGCTGACCGTCCACCCACCCAGGTAAGCCAGCACCCACGTCGCCATCAAGACCCAACTCCCTTGCCGAGTGATCTCCGTCTCATGCAATGTAACCACGGGTCAGGGGCTCAACAAGCAGGTTCCCTCGCCCGGCCGGCCATGTCGAGCGTCGGCAAACGCCCTGGCTACGGGCTATTCGTTAGCTGGCAGCAACTACGCCGCGGGGCAGCGTCAGCGTCAGATCGTTGTAGGTCGCGATGCCCGGCTCGGCGGCCACGACCGCGGAGATGGCGTTGATCGCCGGCATCGCGGTCATGATGTGCCCGAGGACCATGAATTCCTCGAGCGTCGTCGCCTCGAAATCCGGGGGAGGTAGGAAGCTGATGACGTTCTTCACCGTCGGCCTGCCGTCGACCTGGAGCACCCAGCCGTCCTGCTCGATCTTCCAGTCCGGCTCGAGCGTCTGACCCTTCCGCCAGCGAACGTTGATTTCGACGACGGTCTTACCTGCGAGGACGCCCTTCCAGCTGGCGTACACCCCGGCGACGCAGCCCGCGGGAATGGTCCAGGAGCCGAGGTCGAGGTCGGCGGTGGTCTGCGCGTACTCCGCATCGCAGCGCACTTCGTCGAGTTCGACGCCGAGCGCATCTCCGATCAGACGCACTGCCTCGCCGAATACGCCGGTGCCCCGAGTCGTCATCGTCGGGAGTTCGGGATCGTCGATCGGCCTGCCGAAGCCCACCGGCTTCTCGGTGGCGGGCGAATCGTAGAAGGTGGTGTCGGCCGCTTCGTCGATCGTCACCTTGTCGACCCGGTCGCAGATACTTGCCGTCAGAATCGCCAGCAAGTTGATGTAGCCGGGACTGATTCCCGACCCGAACATGGTCGAGCCGCCGCGCGCGCAGGCCTCCGCGATGCGATCGCGACCCTCGCCCTGGTTGTGTCCGGTGATGAACGAGGCCGTCGCGACGACATTGACGCCAGCGGAGAGGATCGTCACCAGTTCGTCGACGTCGATCCACATCGGGTTGTAGACCACGCAGTCGGGCTGCAGTTTCAGCAACGCATCGACGTCGTTGGTCGCCGCGACGCCGAGCGGCTCGATACCGGCCAGCTCGCCGGCGTCACGGCCGACCTTGTCCTGCGACCACGCGTAGAGGCCGACGAGTTCGAGGCCCGGGTTGGCGGCGATCGCCGCGACGGAACTCTTGCCGACGTTGCCCGTCGTCCATTGGACGACGCGGAGGGGAGTGTTGTTTGGCACTCGCTCAGCATAGGGACGCGGTGTGGCGACGAACGGGAATCCGCGAGATCTCCGAACCCGGCCCCGACTACGAGGTGAGCGTCGCCTTGCCGTTGATCTGCTGACCCGCCCGGTCGATCCACACCAGGTCGACGACGTCGCCCGGGTAGTGCCGATCCAGCACGTTGGTCAGCGTCGTCGCGGAGTCCACCGGCGCGCCGTCGAGGCTGATCAGCACGTCGCCGTTCTGCAGTCCGGCCGCCTGGGCAGGCCCGCCCGGGATCACCTCGCGCACGATCACGCCGTTCACCGACGGATCCTGGTCGCCTGTGCTGACGCCGACGCCGAGGAGCGTCGGGCGCCCGATGTGGACGCTGTCGGAGCGCACGCCTGCCCTGATCTGACCGGCCGTCGCGAGCGCGTCGTTGATCGGGATCGCGAAACCGGCACCGCCGGGGCCCATGCGGAAGTTCACGGTCGCGGCGGTCGTCACGCCGACCACGCGGCCGGACGAGTCGACCACCGGTCCGCCCGAGTCGCCCGCCCGCACGGGTGCCGCGAATTCGATCAATCCGGTCATCTGCTCGAAGCTGCCGGTGAGTTCGTCCTTGGCGCTGATCGAGCGGCCGAACCCCGTGACAGTGCCTGCCTCGTTGGTCAGCGGGCCGCCGCTGCCGCGGGCATTGCCCAGCGCAACGACGGGTTCGCCCTCCCTCAACGTCGAGGAGTCGCCGATGGCGGCGGTGGGCAGGCCGCCGGCGCCACGCAGCTGCAGGACGGCGATGTCCCTGGTCCTGTCGTAACCGACCAGGTCAGCCGTGAACGACCGGCCGGCCACCGTGGCCGTGATGGTGTCCGCGCCCGCGACGACGTGATAGTTGGTAACGACCGCACCGTTCGGGTCGATGACGAAACCGGTTCCGGAACCGATCGCCCCCTGGTACTCGATGGTGGTGTCGATGCGGACCGTCGCAGGCTCCACGGCCAGGATGGCCGAGGTGAGGTCTGCCGGTTCCGCATGGGCCGCCGTCGGTGCCACCAGCGACAGGGTCATCGCCAACAGTGCACCGAGGACGAGCTGCCATCGGAAGAGGATTCTGGTCATGCGCCGCCTTCGACTCGCTGGATCCCGCGCCTACTCCATGGTGCAGGCAGCACGGCCAGCTGTCGACGAGGGCGTCTCGGCTGGTCAGTCGTCGAGGGCTACCCCGCCGCGATTGCGGCGAAACAGCCCTGACGAGGGCTTACCGGTCGCGCGGCGATTGCGCAGCCTGCCACCGGATTCCCCGGAGTCCTTGTCGCTCTCGAGTTCCCCGGCGTTACCGTCGGCGTCGGGCGCCGTCTCATCAGACCCATCGGTCGCTGCGGTCACTGCGGTCGCGTCGGCCTCGGTGTCGGCGGATTCGGTCTCCGCCGGCGTCTCGTCGGCTGATGCATCGGTGACCTCGGTGGTCTCGGTATCCGCGGTCTCGATCACTGGGGCGGACGCCGCGTCCTTGCCCCGGCCGCGGCCGCGGCTCGACGCCTTGGGCTTGGTCTTGAGCGGCTTCGGCGGTGGTGGCGGCAGCTCAGCGAGGTAAGCCAGGTAGAAGGCCAGCGCACCGAGGAGGGCGATGGCGGCGGCCGCACCGTAGACGCCGAACAGCCATTGGCCGACCTCGTCGAGGCTCAGCCAGATCTCGCTGACCGCCGCTCCCGCGATGAGCAGTGCGGCGAGCACGTGCAGTGCGATCGACCCGACGCGCAAGGTCAGGGCCAGTTGCGGGGTGCCGTACTCGGGCTTGCGGGAGCGCAGCCACGTGAACACGACGGGCAGCGCGGCCAGGCCGATCAGCACGGCGCACAGGATCCGCATCGCCGTGCCGAGCGTGGAGTTCCACTCACCGGTCAGCTCATACCAGCGGGGCAGCACGAAGAAGAAGTACAACCCACCTGCAATGACCAGGAACGATGCGTGCCACAGGATCGCGATCCAGCGCCGCATGCTCCTCCTCGAGTCAGGTGTCGTTCGGTATCCGGAGTGCGACCGGCGAGTCCGCCGATCGCACCCCGAATCCGAGTGCGGAGGATAGGGGATTTGAACCCCTGAGGGCTATTAACCCAACCCGCGTTCCAGGCGAGCGCCATAGGCCACTAGGCGAATCCTCCGCGGGCCATGGTAGCCGACCCCGCCGGTCGCTCCCACCAGTCGACGGCGTCTGCACCCGTCGAGCCCGATCTGCCCGGGTACTACACTCGTCTGCGGACCCCGCGCGGCGTCCATCCTGTGAACTCCCCCAGGGCCGGAAGGCAGCAAGGGTCAATGGGCTCTGGCGGGTGCGCGGGGTCCCCTTCTCTTCAGGGCCGCCAGGCCCGGTTTCGGTGAAAGGCGCGCGCCGTGTCGTTTGAATCCCTCGGCCGCGACGAACTGCAGGCGCAGCACGAACTGCAACGACGCAACTACGCCGAACTGCAGGCCAAGAAACTGGTCCTCGACCTCACCCGGGGCAAGCCATCGCCCGCGCAGCTGGATCTGTCCAACGCCCTGCTGACGCTGCCCGGCGAGGACTTCCGCGACGGTGACGGCACCGACACCCGCAACTACGGCGGTCTGCACGGACTGCCCGAGCTGCGGGCGATCTTCGGGGAGCTGCTGGGCATCCCCGTGCCCAACCTCATCGCAGGCAACAACGCGAGCCTCGAGATGATGCACGACGTCGTCGTGTTCTCCCTGCTGCACGGCGGCGTCGACTCGCCCCGGCCGTGGATCGAGGAACAGCGCGACGGCACCGGCATCAAGTTCCTGTGCCCGTCCCCCGGTTACGACCGGCACTTCGCGATCACCGAGAGCTACGGCATCGAGATGGTCCCCGTGCCGATGCACGAGGACGGTCCCGACGTCGACCTCATCGAGGAACTCGTCGGGGCGGACCCTGCCATCAAGGGCATGTGGTGCGTACCGATGTACGCGAACCCGACGGGTGCGACCTACTCCTGGGAGAAGGTGCGCCGCCTGGTTCAGATGCGCACCGCCGCAGCCGATTTCCGCCTCTTCTGGGACAACGCCTACGCCGTGCACACGCTGACCCACGACTTCGACCGTCAGGTCGACGTGTTGGGCCTGGCCGCGGCCGCCGGGAACCAGAACCGGCCGCTGGTGTTCGCCTCCACCTCGAAGATCACCTTCGCGGGCGCGGGCGTGAGCTTCTTCGGCGGCTCGCTGGGCAACATCGCCTGGTACCTGCAGCACGCGGGGAAGAAGACGATCGGCCCCGACAAGGTCAACCAGTTGCGCCACCTGCGGTTCTTCAAGGACGCCGACGGCGTACGCCTGCAGATGCAGCGCCACCAGGAGCTGCTGGCGCCGAAGTTCGCGCTCGTCGCGGAGATCCTCGCCGATCGGTTGGGGGAGTCGAAGATCGCCTCCTGGACCGACCCGAAGGGCGGGTACTTCGTCAGCCTCGACGTGTGGCCGGGAACGGCCAAGCGCACGGTGGCGCTGGCCAAGGACGCGGGTATCGCGGTGACCGAGGCCGGAGCCTCGTTCCCGTACCGAAAGGATCCGGACGACAAGAACATTCGGATCGCCCCGACGTTCCCGTCGCTGCCGGACCTGCGCGAGGCGATCGACGGCCTGGCGACGTGCGCGCTGCTCGCCGCGACCGAGTCGCTGCTGGCGCGCGACTAGGTGTACTGACCTGAGAGGTTAGGTACGCGGCTGGCGGGTGGTTGACCCCCGAGTGCTGTGTGGCCGCGGTGGTAATTGTAGGTGTGCAGCCATCGTGGGTATTCGGCGCAGCGTTCGGCGTCGCTGGT
>NZ_JAKCFC010000006.1 GCF_021916785.1 Mycolicibacterium lacusdiani | reverse complement strand
CTCGAGCGCCGAGGCCCTGCGCTGCCTCAAACGCCGCTTAGCCCGCGTGGTCTTCAACCACCTCCATACCGACCAGAAAACCCGACCAAAGCCACGCCAACTCGCAGCGGCTTGACATAGGAGAAACACATGGATTCCTTCAACGCTCTCGTCGCCCGGCAGGACGGCGATCGGATCACCACGTCCGTCGAGACACTGAGCCACGACGATCTGCCGCCGGGTGACGTCACGATCCGGGTTGCCTACTCCAGCGTGAACTTCAAGGACGCGCTCGCCGTCACCCCCAAGGGTGGCGTCGTGCGTGACTACCCCATCGTGGCGGGCATCGATCTCGCCGGCGAGGTCGTCGACTCGCAGTCGCCGGACTTCTCCGTCGGCGACCAGGTGTTGGCGCACGGCTACGACATCGGTACCGCGAAGCACGGCGGCTACGCCGAGTACGCCCGGCTGCCCGCCGACCAGGTGGTCCATCTCGGCGCGCTGAGCGCAGAGGACGCCATGGCCATCGGCACGGCCGGCTTCACCGCAGCGATGAGCGTTCAGGCGCTCGTGGACCGTGGCATCAGACCCGACGACGGCGAGATCGTCGTCACCGGCGCCACGGGCGGCGTCGGATCGCTCTCGATCGACCTACTGGCATCCGCTGGCTACACGGTGGTGGCGTCGACCGGCAAACAGGATGCCGCCGACCACCTCATGGCGCTGGGCGCCAGCGAGGTGATCCCCCGGCTGCCCGAGGACCCCGACGCCAAGCCCCGGCCGCTGAACAAGACGCGGTGGGCCGGCGCCGTGGACTGCGTCGGCGGCGCCACGCTGGCCCACGTCCTGAGCACCGTCGCCTACGGCGGCGCCGTGGCCGCCAGCGGGCTGACGGGCGGGCCGGCACTCAACACCACCGTAATGCCGTTCATCCTGCGCGGAGTAGCGCTTCTGGGCATCGACTCGGTCATGCTTCCCATCGAGGCCCGGCGGGAGCTGTGGCGGCGGCTGGGCGACTCGATGCGGCCTCAGCACCTGGACAACGTAAAACACCCCGTCGATGTCAAGGACGTGGTGTCCGTGATCGACGAGGTGCGGGCCGGCCGTTACTCGGGCCGGGGTGTGGTGAGGGTGGCGGGCGGTTTCTAAGCGCCCGCCACCCCACTCACATCAGGCGACCAGCACGCGCTGGAGGTCGGGCTTCATCTGCTGAAGCTGCTGACCCCAGTACGCCCAGGCGTGGGTACCGGCATCGGGGAAGTTGAAGACCCCGTTCTTGCCACCGGCAGCAATGTAGTTGTCCTGGAAGGTGCGGTTGGTGCGCACGGTCAGACCCTCGAGGAACTTGGCGGGCAGGTTGCCGCCGCCGAGCTCGTTGGGCTGTCCGTTACCGCAGTAGATCCAGAGGCGGGTGTTGTTCGCGACCAGGGTCGGGAGCTGCACCATCGGGTCGTTGTACTTCCAGGCGGGATCGGTCTCGGCCGGGCCCCACATGTCGTTGGCCTTGTAGCCACCGGCGTCGCCCATCGAGATGTTGATCAGGAAGGGCCACCAGCCCTCGGACGGGTTCAGGAACCCGGACATCGAGCTGGCGTAGATGAACTGGCCGGGGTGGTGCGCAGCCAGCGTCAGCGCCGCGCTACCCGCCATGGACAGACCGACGGCTGCGCCGCCATCGCTCCGGACGCCCTTCTCGGCGGCCAGGTAGGCGGGGAGTTCCTGAGTCAGGAACGTCTCCCAGTTGTAGGTCAAGCAGCCCGACTTGCCACAGGCGGGCTTGTACCAGTTGGCGTAGAAGCTGGACTGGCCACCGACCGGCATGACCATGGACATGCCCGAGTCGACGTACCACTCGAAGGCTGCGGTCTCGATGTCCCAGCCGTTGAAGTCATCGCGTGCGCGCAGGCCGTCGAGCATGTAGATGGCCGGCGAGTTCGGGCCACCGCTCTGGAACTGCACCTTGATGTCGCGGCCCATGCTCGGCGACGGCACCATCAGATACTCCACCGGCAGACCGGGGCGTGAGAACGCCCCCGCGGTCGCGCTACCGCCCGTGAGGCCGATCACCGCAGGCAGCATGACCGCCGCCATGACCGACACAAACAACCGGCGCGCCCATCGGCCGCCAATTCTGTCAAACATCAAAGAGTTTCCCATTCAGTTCCGTTTACGGCATGAGGCCGTGCATCCTGCGGCCGGATGACCGCTTCTAGCACCGCGGCGGCGCCAATGCCCCGCGATATGCCCACTCAACCACGCCACGGGCATAGTCGAGTAGACCGTAAGCATTCAGTTGTGGTGAAGGCAGTAAAACATGTAGCCGTCGCCTTCAGAAAGTCCAGGGCCGGTGACGGCGTCGTCAGAAACGGCATTTCGACCGCCCGTAGAGTGCCGCCATGGCAACTTCGCGGGCCCGCCCGGACGACGGTCCGGCGGCGCGCCTCGGCATCGACGATTGGCTGCAGGCGGGCTTCGCCATCCTCGCTGAGCAGGGCATCAAGGCCTTGAAGGTCGATTTGCTGTGCGCCCGCCTCGGGGTCACCAAGGGCAGTTTCTACTGGCACTTCACCGGGATGCCCGGCTACCGATCGGCGCTCGTGACGTCCTGGGGCGAACTTCGCGACCGGGATCGACGCGATTTCGAGGAACTCGGCGTGTTGCCGCCCCGCGAACGTCTGACGCGGATGATGGCGTCGCTCGTGAGCCCGACGCACTGGACGCTCGAGCGGGCCATGCGCGAGTGGGCCCGCACCGACGAGTCGGTCGCCGTGGGCGTGCGGGCGGCCGATCGCAGGGTGCTGCGGGCGGTGCGCGACGCGTTCGTCGACTTCGGGTTCGACGACGAGGAGGCCGACGTGCGGGCCAACGCGACGTTCGCCGCAGGCATTGGCCTCCTCCATCTGTCCGGTAGCGCGCCCGCGCCCCGCGACGCCGCCCAGGCGGAACGCTTCCTCGACCTGATGCTCGCCCGCTGATCTCCAGCAGTCAGCTCCCATACTAAAAAGTATGTTAGGTTTCGGCCATGCCGAACGCCATCACAGACGAGTTCGTCGCACGGCTCGCCGATCGCGCGCGCAGCGCCGAGCGGATGCGGCGCCTGCCCGATGAGACGCTCGACGACCTCGCGGCGAGCGGCTTCACCGAATTGCTGGTGCCGAAGCGCTTCGGTGGCGACCAGGCGGCGTTCCCGGAGGTGCTCGACCCCGTGCGGCGCATGGCCCACGGCTGTACGTCGAGCGCCTGGACCATCGGCTTCTACGCCCTGCACAACTGGATGCTCGCGCTGTTCGGCGAGCAGGCCCAGGAGGAGGCGTTCCGCACGCGGCCCTTCCTGGCGCCTGCCCCGCTGGCACCCACCGGCCGCGGCGCGCCCGTCGACGGCGGCATCCGGCTGACCGGCAGATGGTCGTGGGCCACCGGCGCGATGGGCGGCAACTGGATGATCGTGGCCTGCATCTGCGGCCCCGACGACCCGGCGGCCCTGTACCCCGCGCTGGCGCTGCTCCCCATCGACGACGTGACGATCGAGGACGTCTGGCACACCGACGGCATGTGCGCGACCGGCTCCAACGACGCCGTCGTCACCGACGTCTTCGTGCCCGACCACCGGATGGTGCGGGTCGCCGACATCTACGGCGGCACGGCGCCCGGCGCCCAGCTGCACGACAGCCCCACCTACCGGTGGCCGCTGGTGCCCGCACTCGCCCTCCTCGCGGCCATGCCCGCACTGGGCAGCGCCGAGCGCGTCACGCAGCTGTACGCCGACCGGGTGGGCCAACGCGTACTGGCCTACGAGGGTGTGATGCAGAAGGACAAGCCCATCGCCCAGGCCCGGCTCGCGGAGGCCAGGGTGCGATTGCGCGCACTGCACGGGCTGCTCCGCTCCACCGTCGACCAGATCGAGGCCACGGTGACCGCGGGCGAGGTCGTTGGGCGCCCGGTCCGTGGCGATGCGCGGATGGCGGCCGCGCACGTCGTGCACGAATCCCGAGCGGTCATCGCCATGCTGTTCGAGGCGTCGGGCGCCAGCGTGCACTTCCTGGACAGCCCGCTGCAACGCTTCAAGCGCGACGTCGACGTCCTGTCCGGCCACGTGGTGTTCGACTACGACACCAGCCGCGAGTTGGCGGGCGCCCTGACGCTCGGCATGAAGATCCCACGCACGGCGATGGTGTGAGGAAGGCTGCGGTGCATGGCCGACCACGTACGTGACCGCTTCACCGCCTTCTTCCAGAAGAACGTCGCCAACCCCGTGATGAGACGGAATCCCCTTCAGACGCTGCTCGAGACGACGGGGCGCAAGTCCGGTCAGCCCCGGCGCACCCCGCTCGGCGGGAGCCGGATCGGCAACGAGTTCTGGTTCGTCTCCGAGTTCGGCGACCAGTCGCAGTACGTCAAGAACATCCAGGCGAATCCCCGGGTTCGGGTGCGCTTACGTGGACGTTGGCATTCCGGCGTGGCGCACCCGGTGCCCGACGACGATCCTCGGCGGCGCCTCGAATCGCTCCCCTCGTTCAACAGCTTCGGCGTGCGCACGTTCGGCACCAACCTCTTGACGATTCGGGTCCACCTCGACCGTTGACGGGTGTTGACGCACTCCAGAAGTAAAACTAATGTCACTTTTAGTTCACTGCGCCGAAGGAGTCGCCATGGAATCGTTCGTCCACCTCCGCAAGGGCACCACGCCGAGGCGGTTGCACGCGGATCTCGACGGGTTGAAGGACGACGAACTTGGCCGCGGCGGCTTCGTCGGACGCACCGCGAACATGTACCGCCGCAACGACCCAACGGCGTACCGGTCGGTCGGCCCTCTGCGCCCGGTCGACGTGCTGTCCTCCGAGCTGAAGCCCAGCGACGCCACCGACGCCCACGGCGGACCGATGCTGATGTTCTCCAACGCCGATTGCCAGGTGCTGCTCTCGCGGCGCAGCGAGCCGATGCCGTTCTTCGTCCGCTACGTCGACGGCGACCTGCTGTCGTTCGTGCACGAGGGTTCCGGACTGCTCGAGACCGAGTTCGGTCCGCTGCGCTACCGCACCGGCGACTGGGTCTACATCCCGAAGGCGTGCACGTGGCGCCAGATACCTAGTTCGCCGAGCACATGGCTGATGGTGCAAGCCACCGACGAGTTCCGGGTGCCACCGCCGGGAACGCTCGGCAGGCACTTCCCCTTCGATCCGTCGCAGACCGAGATCCCCGACCCGCAGCCCATCGACGACGGCGACGGACCTCTGGTCGACGGCGAGTACGAGGTACGACTGATCCACGACGGCGGCCCGACATCGCTGTTCTATCAACACCATCCGCTCGACGTCGAGGGCTGGCGCGGCGACAACTTCGCGTTCACGTTCAACATCGAGGACTACAACGTCGTCACCTCCGACAGCGTCCACCTGCCGCCGACGGTGCACCTCTTCATGGAGGCCACCGGCGTCTACGTCATGAACTTCCTGCCCAAACCCGCCGAGAGCAGGCCCGGTACCGAGCGCACACCCTGGTACCACCGCAACGTCGACTTCGACGAAATCGCGTTCTTCCACAGCGGCTCGCTCTACGGCATCCCGATGCCGCCGGGGCTGGTTTCCCATGCGCCGCAGGGCGTTCACCATGGCGCACCGGAGAAGGCGCGGGAACGTGCCCGCCGCAAGTTCGGCGAATACGACCGCGTCGACTGGTCGGTGATCGCCGTGGACACCCGGCGCCGGCTCATCCCGTCGCCGGAGCTTCTGGCCAACGACCTCGGACAGCACCAGTGAGCGCCCCGACGAAGCACGCCTACGATCGCATCCCGTATCTCGTTGCCTACCAGAACACCTCGGGCGTGCGCGACGTCTACGGCGGCGTCGCCGAACTCGTCGTGCTGGAGAGTTATCTGCTCAGGCCCGACACCCCGAGCGACACCGTGCTGGTGTTCATGCACCCGATCGGCGGGGGTGCATACCTGCCGATGATCAACGCCCTGGCCCGCGCGGGTCATCACGTCATCTACTGCAACAGCCGATTCCGCGGCACCGACTCGGCTCTGCTGATGGAGAAGGTCGTGGAGGACCTCGGCGAGTGCATCAAGGACGCCAAGAACCGGTTGGGCTACGCCAAGGTCGTGCTCGCCGGCTGGAGCGGCGGCGGGTCGCTGTCGGCGTTCTATCAGCAGCAGGCGCAACACCCGACCGTCACCGCGAGTCCGTCCGGCGACGGCCCCGACCTGACGAAGCTCGGCCTGATCCCCGCCGACGGCATCATGCTGCTGGCAGCCCACGTCAGCAGGCACGGCACCATGACCGAATGGCTCGACGCGTCGATCCTCGACGAGTCCGACCCGTCCCGCCGCGATCCCGAGTTGGACCTCTACGACCCGGCGAACCCGAATCAGCCGCCGTACACGGCCGAGTTCCTCGACCGCTACCGCGCGGCGCAGATCGCCCGCAACCGCCGGATCACCGCCTGGGTCAAGGACAAGCTGGCAGCCTTGCGAGCCTCGGGCCGCCCGGATGACGAGTTCGCGTTCGTCGTGCACGGCACCATGGCCGACCCGCGCTGGCTCGATCCGACCGTCGATCCCAACGAACGCGCCCCGGGCACCTGCTATCTGGGCGATCCTCAGGTGGTGAACAACTCCCCCGTCGGCCTCGCGAGGTTCTGCACGTTGCGCAGCTGGCTCTCACAATGGAGCTATGACGACGCCAACGGTGACGCCGTGAAGGCCGGGCCCGACATCGCGGTACCCGCGCTGGTCATCGGCAACCTCGCCGACGACGCCTGCACGCCGAGCCACACCCGCCGGCTGTTCGAGGCCATCGGGCATCCCGACAAGGAGATGCACGAGATTCCGGGCGCGAACCACTACTACGCGGGGCCGGACCAGCGCGACACGCTGCGACGGGCCGTCGGGATCTGCACCGATTGGCTGCAGCGGCACGGGTTCTCGGAGTGAGTGTGTCCGGCGGGCAGGAGCGTAGCGACCCGGGGAATGTGTCCGGCGGGCAGGAGCGTAGCGACCCGGGGAATGTGTCCGGCCCGCTCGACGGGATTCGGATCATCGAGGTCGGCACGCTCATCTCGGGGCCGTTCGCCGGCAGGTTGCTCGGTGACATGGGCGCCGAGGTCGTCAAGATCGAGCCGCCCGGCGCGCCCGACCCGCTCCGCACCTGGGGCCAGGCCGAACTCGACGGGCACCACTTCTTCTGGACCGTGCACGCCCGCAACAAGAAGGCCGTCACCCTCAACCTCCGCGAAGCCAAGGGCCGCGACCTCTTCCTCGATCTGGTCGAGCAGTCCGACGTCATCGTCGAGAACTTCCGGCCCGGCACGCTGGAGAAGTGGGGTCTCGGCTACGACGTTCTGCGGCAACGCAATCGAGGCATCATCCTGGTCCGGGTGTCGGGCTACGGCCAGACCGGACCCGACTCGCACAAGGCGGGCTACGCCTCGGTCGCCGAAGCTGCCAGCGGCCTGCGACACATGAACGGCTTCCCCGGCGGCCCGCCGCCACGCCTGGCCCTCTCCCTCGGCGACAGCCTGGCAGGCATGTTCGCCGCCCAAGGCGCACTGGCTGCGCTGTACCGGCGCAGCGTCACCGGCGAGGGTCAGGTGGTGGACGCCGCCCTCACCGAGGCCTGCCTGGCGGTGCAGGAATCGACGATCCCGGACTACGACGTGGGTGGCGTCGTCCGCGGCCCGTCGGGCACCCGGCTCGAAGGCATCGCACCGTCGAACATCTATCAGAGCGCCGACGGGAGCTGGGTGGTGATCGCCGCCAACCAGGACACCGTGTTCCGCCGTCTGTGCAGTGCGATGGACCGTCCCGAGCTGGCCACCGACGAGCGGTTCGCCGATCACGTCAGCCGGGGCCGGAACCAGGACGAGATCGACGCGATCATCGGCGCGTGGGCCGCCGAACGCCTGCCCGCCGACATCATCGCGACGCTGTCGGCCGCCGGCGTGATCAGCGGCCCCATCAACACCGTCGCCGAGGTGGTGGCCGACCCTCAGTTGCAGGCGCGCGGCATGATCGCCGACCACTTCGACGAACGGATCGGCCGCAACGTCAAGGGCCCCGGCGTCGTGCCGGTGCTGTCCGAGACGCCGGGCACCATCCGCTACGCAGGCTCCGCGACGCCGGGGCAGCACAACGACGAGGTGTACCGCGACCTGTTGGGCCGGTCGGCCGAAGAACTCGACGAGCTGAGAGCGGAGGGCGTGCTGTGACCGGGGTTTCCAGCCCGCCGGGACACGTCACGATCCGCGAGGTCTGCATGCGCGACGGCCTGCAGATCGAGGCCCCGATCCCGTTGTCGGCCAAGCTCGAACTGTTGGAGGCCGTGCTCGCCACCGGGGTGCGCGAGGTCGAGGCCACCGCATTCGTGTCACCGTCGAAGGTGCCCGCCCTGGCCGATGCCGCCGCACTGGCGGCCGAACTGCCCCGGCTGCGCCAGTCGTACGACGTGGAATTCTCCGCACTGGTCGCCGGAGCGGGCGGCGCCGGCCGCGCCGTCGCGGCCGGGATCGGTTCCATCGAGTACGTGGTCTCCGCAGCCGACGGCCACAGCCAGGCCAACGTCGGCCGCTCGACCGCCGACTCGACCCACCTCATCGCCGACATCGCGAGGATCGCGCACGAGCACGACGCCGCCATCGAGGTGATCATCGCGACGGCGTGGGACTGCCCGTTCGACGGACCCACCGATACCCGCCGCGTACTCGACATCGCAACGGCGGCAATGGAGATCGGTGTAGACCGGCTCGCCATCGCGGACACCATCGGCACCACCACGCCGCGGCGCGTCACCGCCCTGGTCGAGGCACTCACACCCGTCGTGGGCGACGTCCCGCTGGGCGCCCACTTCCACAACACCCGTGGCGCCGGGCTGGCGAGTGCGTACGCCGCGGTGTGCGCGGGCGTCACCCGGCTCGACGCGTCCGTAGGAGGGCTGGGCGGCTGCCCGTTCGCACCCGGCGCGAGCGGCAACATCGCCACCGAGGACCTCGTGTACATGCTGCGCGACAGCGACATCGGCGTCGACGTGGATCTCGAAGCCGCCATCCGCGCGGCCGACGTCGCCCGCCGGGTGGTCGGCCACGATCTGCCGAGCGCGCTGCTGCGCGCCGGTGACCGGAAACTGGGCTGACCACCCAATGACAGTCCTCACCGCCAAGGGCAGGCAAACCCGTGAGTCGATCGAACGCGCGGCACGAAAGCTGTTCGCCGAGCGCGGCTTCCACGGTACCACCCTGGCGGACATCACGTCCGCGGCAGGCAAGTCGTCGGCCGCGTTCTACCGGTACTACACCGACAAGGAAGACCTGCTGTACGCGCTGGCTGAGTCGTTCCTGCATGACGTCGTGATGCCGTCGGGGCTGACGGTGCACCTGCCCGAGTCACCGGACGACACCGCGTTCTTCACCGAGGTGGTCACCGGGTACTGGAACATGTTCAAGCAGAACTTCGGCATCATGGTCGCGGTCAACCAGCTCGCGGACACCAAACCGCGCTTCGCCCAGGTGCAGAACGAGTTCCGGCGCTTCGGCATCGACATGGTCGCCGCGTCGGTACGCCGCGCCCACGAGCAGGGCTATGCCGCCGACGTCCATCCCGAGCACACCGGTGCGGCGATCGCGCTGTTGTTCGAGAACTTCACCGTGGTCTCGCTGCGCCCGTCCGGGCTGGGCCTCGACATCAGCGACGCCGACGCCATCACAACGCTCTCGACGATTTGGAAGAAGACGCTGTACGGCTATTAGCGACCCGGTCGCCGAAAGGAATCAACGTGGATTTCGCACTGCCCGAACACCTTCCCGGCCTGCTGGCCGAGATGGACGCCTTCATCGACGCGGAGATCAAACCGCTCGAGGCCGAACACATGCAGTACTTCGACCGGCGCCGCGAATACGCGCGCACCGACTGGGAGAACGACGGCATCCCGCGCCGGGAGTGGGAGGACCTGCTCGACGAGATGCGCAGGCGCGCAGACGCCGCCGGCTGGCTGCGGTACGGGCTGCCGTCGCGATTCGGCGGGCGCGACGGCACGAACCTCGACATGGCCGTCATCCGGGAACACCTGGCACACAAAGGTCTCGGTCTGCACAATGACTTACAGGACGAGTCGTCGATCGTCGGCAACTTCCCCCAGGTCATCATGATGGACCGGTTCGGTACCGACGAGCAGAAGCAGGACTGGATCGAAGCCCTGCTCACCGGTACGCGGTCGATGGCCTTCGGTCTCTCCGAACCCGGCCACGGATCCGACGCCACCTGGCTGGAGACCACGGCCGTCGCCGACGGGGATGGGTGGGTGATCAACGGGACCAAGCGGTGGAACACCGGCGTCCATCGCGCCACCCACGACTTGGTCTTCGCCCGTACCTCCGGCGAGGCGGGCCAGGCGCGCGGCATCACCGCGTTCCTGGTTCCGACCGACACCCCTGGATTCACCGTCCCGTTCTACTGGTGGACCTTCAACATGCCCACCGACCACGGCGAGGTGGAGCTCAAGGACGTGCGAGTGCCGACCGACGCCGTGCTCGGAGTGGGGGCCGCGGACTCGAGGTGGGGCAAACGTTCCTGCACGAGAACAGGATCCGGCAGGCCGCGAGCAGCCTCGGTGCAGCGCAGTTCTGCATCGACCGCGCCGCGGAGTACGCCAGTGAGCGGGTGGTGTTCGGCAAGCCGCTGTCGGTGAACCAGGCCGTGCAGTGGCCGCTGGTCGAACTCCAGACCGAGGCGCAGATGGTGCGGCTGCTGGTGTACTACGCCGCCTGGCACCTCGACCGCAATCACCACATGGAGGTCAGCGACAAGGTGTCGATGGCCAACTACCGCGCCAACCGGCTGGTGTGCGAGGCCGCCGACCGCGCGATGCAGGTGCACGGCGGAATCGGCTACAGCCGCCACGAACCGTTCGAGCACATCTACCGCCATCATCGGCGCTACCGGATCACCGAGGGAGCCGAGGAGATCCAGATCCGCCGGGTCGCGCAGCGGATGTTCAAGTTCGGCTCGCGGCGCGAAGAGCCGAAGGCACCGTGAGCCCCGAGGACCTCGCGCCAGCACTGGCCGCAGTGCTGGCACCCGCGCTCGGCGATGTCCGGGTGGACGACCTGCGGGTACTGACCGGTGGCGCGAGCAGGGCGACGTGGGCGTTCAATGCGGTGTCGGGTAGCGGATCTCGGCCGCTGATCCTGCGCATCGGCCCGCCCGACGAGGTGCACGCCGGCATGACGCTCGAGGCGGCGGCGCTGACCCGGGCTGCTGCGGCCGGTGCGCCGGTCCCCCACGTCCTGGTCGCCGAGGACGCCACGACCTCGCTGGGCAATCCGTTCCTGGTGTGCGACTTCATCGGCGGCGAGACGATCGTGCGGCGCATCCAGCGTGCGCTCGACGACGCCTCGCGGGCCGAGCTGCTCACCCAGTGCGCAGGCGCGCTCGCGACGATCCACCGCGCCGACGCCGACGGCATCGGCCTCCCGGCCACCGACCAACTCGAGGAGTGGCACGGCCAGCTCGACGAGATGGGTGACACCACCGCCACATTCGAGTGGGCATTCCGCTGGCTGGCCGCAAACCGGCCCCCGGTGTCACCGACGGTGCTCGTCCACGGCGACTTCCGGATGGGCAATCTCATCATCGACACCGAGGCCTCGCCGGCCCGGCTGGCGGCGGTACTGGACTGGGAACTCACCCACGCAGGCGAGAGCTACGAGGACATCGCCTGGTTCTGCATCAGGGCGTGGCGATTCGGCGCACCCAGGTCACTCGGCGCCGGTGGGCTCGGCAGCGTCGAGGACTTCCTGCTCGCGTACGAGGCGGCGTCGGGCGTCGACCTGGATCGCGCTGCCGTGCACTGGTGGTTGGTACTCGCAACCCTGCGGTGGGGGGTCATCTGCCGGTACCAAGCCGAGCGGCACCTCTCGGGCCAGACCCGGTCGGTCGAGTTGGCGGCGATCGGGCGCCGGGTGTGCGAGACCGAGTTCGACCTGCTCACCCTCCTCGAGGAGCACACGTGACCGGACTCCATGGCAGGCCCACGGCCGCCGAACTCGTCGCGGCGGTGGCCGAGTTCCTCGACACCGAGGTGCGGGGGAAGTCGACCGCACCCGATGGTCGACTCGCGGGGGCGGTCGACTTCCATGCCCGCGTCGCCGCCAACGCGCTGCGGATCGTCGAGCGCGAACTGCTCGACACCGCACCCGATCCGGACTTCCTCGGCCACGGCGACGAACGCGCGCTCGCGGCGGCGATCCGCTCGGGCGAACTCGACGACCGGCCGGCCGACGTCCTGCCCGTGCTGCGGACACTGGTCATGCGGCGGCTCGCCGTCGCGCACCCCGGGTACGAGGACGAGTGAGGGGCTCAGATCCGGCGAACTCGCGCGAGCCACGCCGGCTCGTCGACCGTGGTGCCCACCGGCAACCCGAGCGCCTCGGCACGAGCCTCGGTCACGACGCCGCGGTAGGTCGTGACGTCGAGGGCCTCGATCTCCCAGCCGGTCCCGAAGGCCTCGCGGATCGTTGCCTCTCTGACCTGCGGGCCGAAACCGCGACCCGCGTCCGACAGCGCGAGCAGGTGCACCAGTCCGCCCCTGCGCACGACGGCGTGCAGGCTCCGAACGTAGCGCTCGCGGTCGGCGTCGCCGAAGAGATGGAACAGCGCGCTGTCCACCACGGCGTCGTATTCGGGTTCGCCGCCCAGGTCGGTCGCGTCGGCCACCTCGAAGCGCGCGGGGACGCCCTTCGCCTCGGCGTTGGCGCGGGCCTGCGCGACGGCGCTGGGCGCGAAGTCGATGCCGAGGACGTCGTAGTCGAGCGCGGTGAGCAGGATGGTGTGCTCACCGAGTCCGCATCCCGCGTCGAGCACCCTGCCGCGGATCCGGCCGGTCTGCTCCAGGCCGACGATCGCGGGCTGCGACTCGCCGATCACCCATGGGGCGGTATGGGTCTTGTAGGCGTCGTCGAAGCGTTGCATTGCTGGTGTGGTCATGGCGCCAGTGTCGTACCTGAACCAAACTCGAGGTCAAGAGCCGAGGAGGACCGATGACCGAGGCTGTCGCCCGTCGCCTGTTCGACGCCATCGCACGCGGCGCCTACGCCGACGTCGAGGCGATGTGGGCCGACGACGTCACGGTGTGGCACAGCGGCGACCGGTCCGACAACGACCGGGTTCGCGCCCTCAAGGTGATCCGGTGGTTCATCGACGCCACCGTGTCGCGGCGCTACGAGGTCCTCGACCGCCAGACGTTCGACGGCGGTTTCGTCCAGCAGCACGTGCTGCATGCCGACGCGACGACGGGCGCGTCGATCGCCCTGCGGGTGTGCATCGTGATCAAGGTGGGCACCGACGGCCTGATCACCCGAATAGACGAGTACTTCGACCCCGCGGACATGGCACCGCTGCTGTCGTAGCATCGGCGACGTGCCCTCAGCGCAAGAGTCGGCCGCCAGTTCCTCGGGCCACGTCCGGATCCTCGTGTACAGCGACAACGCACACGTCCGCGACCAGGTCCGGTCCGCGCTCGGCACGCGGGTGCATCCCGATCTTCCGGAGTTGACGTACCTCGACGTCGCGACCGCGCCCGTGGTGGTGTCCACCATCGACGGCGGTGGCATCGACCTGGCGATTCTGGACGGCGAAGCAGCACCGGCAGGCGGCATGGGGCTGGCCAAGCAGCTCAAGGACGAAGTCGCCGCCTGTCCGCCGATCCTGGTGCTGACCGGCCGCCCCGACGACGCCTGGCTGGCTTCCTGGTCCCGCGCGGAGGCCGCCGTCCCGCACCCCATCGACCCGATCGCACTCGGGGAGGCAGTCGCGGCTCTGCTGCGCACGCTGGTCAAGTGACCAGCACGAAATGGCCTGTGGGCGTTTGATCTTCGCGCCGCTCATCGCGGCGGACCGGCGAGTGACTCAGCCGTCGATCAGCTGATTTCGATCCTATCCAAAACCCGTCATGCCATCCGTTAACGTGACTAAGCTGTGTCGTAGCTCACATCGACAGCCCAACGAGGGAGCGGCGGCGGTATGAACGCATACATACCCATCCTGGTCATCGGCGCGATCGCGACGCTCTTCGCGGTCGGCTCGGTGGGCATCGCGCTGCTGATCGGACCGAGGCGGTACAACCGCGCCAAACTCGAGGCCTACGAGTGCGGCATCGAGCCGATCGAACGAGGGTCGGTGAACGGCTTGGCGACGGGTCAGCGGTTCCCGGTGAAGTACTACCTGACGGCGATGCTGTTCATCGTCTTCGACATCGAGATCGTCTTCCTCTACCCGTGGGCCGTGTCGTTCGACTCGCTCGGACTGTTCGCCGTGGTCGAGATGCTGCTGTTCATGCTGACCGTGTTCGTCGCCTACGCCTACGTGTGGCGCCGCGGCGGACTCTCCTGGGATTGAGGACGAATGGGACTCGAAGAACGTCTGCCGGGCGGCATCCTGCTGTCCACCGTCGAGAAGGTGGCGGGCTACGTCCGCAAGGGTTCGCTGTGGCCCGCGACGTTCGGACTGGCCTGCTGCGCCATCGAGATGATGGCCACCGCCGGACCGCGCTTCGACATCGCCAGGTTCGGCATGGAGCGGTTCTCGGCAACGCCACGCCAGGCGGACCTCATGATCGTCGCGGGTCGCGTCAGCCAGAAGATGGCACCGGTGTTGCGCCAGGTGTACGACCAGATGGCCGAACCGAAATGGGTTCTGGCGATGGGCGTCTGCGCCTCTTCGGGCGGGATGTTCAACAACTACGCCGTGGTGCAGGGCGTCGACCACATCGTCCCGGTGGACATCTACCTGCCCGGGTGCCCGCCCCGGCCCGAGATGTTGATGAACGCGATCTTGAAGCTGCACGCGAAGATTCAGGAGATGCCACTCGGCGTCAACCGCGCCGAGGCGATCGCGGCCGCCGAGCAGGCGGCACTGGCATCGCGGCCGACCATCGAGTTCACCGGGTTGCTGCGCCCATGACCAACGTGGAGAACGGCAGCGCCACCGGCGCCGAGGACGGCCGTGAGGTGATCGGCGCACGGCGGGGCATGTTCGGCGTCCACGGCAGCGGCGACACGTCCGGGTACGGCGGACTGATCCGGGAGGTGGCGCTGCCGGCCAGCTCGCCTCGGCCCTACGGCGGCTACTTCGACGAGGTGGTCGACACGCTTGCCGCCAGCCTCGGTGACGACGCCTTCGCCACCGCGATAGAGCGCGTGGTGGTGTTCCGCGACGAGCTGACCCTCGACGTGCGCCGCGAGCATTTGGTCGCCGTGGCGCGCACGCTGCTCGACGAGCCCGGGCTGCGATTCGAACTCTGCCTGGGGGTGTCGGGCGTGCACTACCCCGGTGACGTGGGACGGGAGCTGCACGCCGTGTATCCCCTGATGTCGATCACGCACAATCGCAGGATCCGGTTGGAGGTGGCCGTACCGGACGCCGATCCCCATGTGCCGTCACTGTATTCGGTATATCCGACCACCGACTGGCACGAACGGGAGACCTACGACTTCTTCGGGCTCGTCTTCGACGGACATCCCGCGCTGACCAGAATCGAGATGCCGGACGACTGGGTCGGGCATCCGCAACGCAAGGACTACCCGTTGGGCGGCATCCCCGTGGAGTACCACGGGGCCAAGATTCCCCCGCCCGACCAGCGGAGGGCCTACAACTAATGACCGATCACGACACCGACCGCCGCGAGACACTCGTCACCGTCGGCGGGCAAGACTGGCAGGACGTCGTCGCGGCGGCACGTGACGCGTCGTCGGCGGGCGACCGCATCGTCGTCAACATGGGGCCGCAGCACCCGTCGACGCACGGCGTGCTCCGGCTGATCCTCGAGATCGACGGCGAGACCATCACCGAGGCGCGCTGCGGGATCGGCTACCTGCACACCGGTATCGAGAAGAACCTCGAATACCGCACCTGGACCCAGGGCGTCACGTTCGTCACCCGGATGGACTATCTCTCGCCGTTCTTCAACGAGACGGTGTACTGCCTCGGCGTCGAGAAGCTGCTCGGCGTCACCGACGACATCCCCGAGCGCGCCAGCGTCATTCGCGTGCTGCTGATGGAACTCAACCGCATCTCGAGCCACCTCGTCGCGCTGGCCACCGGCGGCATGGAGCTGGGTTCGATGTCTGCGATGTTCTTCGGGTTTCGCGAACGCGAGCTGATCCTCTCGATGTTCGAGACCATCACGGGTCTGCGGATGAACCACGCCTACATCCGGCCCGGCGGGCTGGCCGCCGACCTGCCGGACGAGGCCATCCCGCAGTTGCAGGAACTGTTGGTCCTGCTGCCGAAGCGGTTGTACGACATGGAGAACCTGCTCAACGAGAACTACATCTGGAAGGCGCGCACCGTCGGCGTCGGGTACCTCGACCTGACCGGCTGCATGGCGCTGGGGATCACGGGCCCCGTGCTGCGTTCCACCGGGCTGCCCCACGATCTGCGCCGGGCGCAGCCGTACTGCGGCTACGAGAACTACGAGTTCGACGTCGTCACCACCGACGAGTGCGACGCCTACGGGCGCTACATGATCCGCGTCAACGAGATGCGCGAGTCGATCAAGATCGTCGAGCAGTGCCTCGACCGCCTGCGCCCAGGGCCGGTGATGATCACCGACAAGAAGCTGGCATGGCCCGCGGATCTGACGATCGGCCCCGACGGCCTTGGCAACTCCCCCGAGCACATCGCGAAAATCATGGGCAGCTCGATGGAGGCGCTGATCCACCACTTCAAGCTGGTGACCGAGGGCATCCGCGTGCCCGCCGGGCAGGTGTACGCCGCGGTCGAGTCGCCGCGCGGCGAGCTGGGCGTGCACATGGTCAGCGATGGCGGCACGCGCCCGTACCGGGTGCACTACCGCGACCCGTCGTTCACGAATCTGCAAGCGGTGGCGGTGATGTGCGAGGGCGGCATGGTGGCCGACGCGATCGCGGCGGTGGCGTCGATCGATCCGGTGATGGGCGGGGTGGACAGGTGAGTCTCGTAGAACTCCAGTTGGGGCAGCGACCCGACGAAGCCGGGCCACCGATCACGGCCGGCCCGCAGGCCTATCCCGCCGACGTCACAGCCCGGCTGGCCGACGACGCAGCGGTGATCGTCGCCAAGTATCCGCACCCGCGTTCGGCCCTGCTGCCGCTGCTGCACCTGGTGCAATCGCAGGACGGCTACCTGACCCCCGCGGGGATCGCGTTCTGCGCAGACCGGTTGGCGCTCAGCCCCGCCGAGGTCACCGCCGTCGCCACCTTCTACTCGATGTACCGCCGCACGCCGACCGGTGAGTACCTCGTCGGCGTGTGCACCAACACCCTGTGCGCCGTCATGGGCGGCGACGCGATCCTCGAGGTGCTCGAGGAGCACCTCGGGGTGCACGCGGGCGAGACGACGCCTGACGGCCGGGTCACGCTCGAGCACGTCGAGTGCAATGCCGCCTGCGATTACGCGCCCGTGGTGATGGTGAACTGGGAGTTCTTCGACAACCAAACCCCCTCGTCGGCCCGCGATCTCGTCGACGACCTACGGGCAGGCCAACCGGTGACCCCCACCCGCGGGGCAACGCTGTGCACGTTCCGCCAGACGGCGCGCATCCTCGCTGGCTTCCCGGACGACCGCCCCGGCGCCAACGACGGCATGCCCGGCGCGGCGACGCTGGTCGGTCTCGAGGTGGCCCGGGAACGCGGCATGAGTGCGCCATCGCCTGGCGAGAAACGCCCGGTGGCAGAGGCACCCGACGACGAGCACATCGCCGCGGAGTCGGCGCGCAACGAACCGGCGCCCGCACCCGAGGCGCCGCCAACGAACGGTCGCCGGCCATGACCCTCGCACCCGTGCTGAGCCGCTACTGGGACGAGCCGTCGTCCTGGACCCTAGAGTCCTACCGTCGCCACGACGGCTATCAAGGGCTCGGCAAGGCCCTGGCGATGACGCCCGACGAGGTCATCGCCCTGGTGAAGGAGTCGGGATTGCGCGGCCGCGGCGGCGCGGGGTTCCCGACGGGCCAGAAGTGGTCGTTCATCCCCCAGGGTGACGACGGACCGGGGGCCAAGCCGAAGTACCTGGTGATCAACGCCGACGAGTCGGAACCCGGTACGTGCAAGGACATGCCGTTGATGATGGCCAACCCGCACGTCCTGGTCGAGGGCGCGATCATCGCCGCGTACGCGATCCGGGCCCGGCACGCGTTCATCTACCTGCGCGGTGAGGTGGTGCCGGTGCTGCGCCGGCTGCAGTCCGCCGTCGCGGAGGCCTACGCGGCGGGGTATCTGGGTAGCGACGTCATGGGTTCGGGCTTCGGTCTCGACCTCATCGTGCACGCCGGGGCGGGCGCCTACATCTGCGGCGAGGAGACCGCGCTGCTCGACTCCCTGGAGGGCAGGCGCGGTCAGCCCCGGTTGCGGCCGCCGTTCCCAGCCGTCGCGGGCCTCTACGCGTGTCCGACGGTGGTCAACAACGTCGAGTCGATCGCCAGCGTCCCCGCGGTGGTGTCCGGCGGCGTCGACTGGTTCAAGTCGATGGGGTCGGAGAAGTCACCGGGCTTCACGCTCTACTCGCTGTCCGGTCACGTCACGCGTCCCGGTCAGTACGAGGCGCCGCTCGGCATCACGCTGCGCGAGCTGCTCGAGTACGCCGGCGGGGTACGGGCCGGGCACGAGCTGAAGTTCTGGACACCAGGCGGATCCTCCACGCCCTTGCTGACGGCCGAACACCTGGACGTACCACTGGATTACGAGAACGTGGCCAAGGCGGGATCGATGCTCGGCACCAAGGCGCTGCAGATCTTCGACGAGACCACGTGCGTGGTGCGTGCGGTGCGGCGGTGGACGCAGTTCTACGCCCACGAGTCGTGCGGCAAGTGCACGCCGTGCCGGGAGGGCACGTACTGGCTGGCGCAGATCTATGCGCGGCTCGAAGCCGGGCAGGCCGACGAGGCCGACATCGACAAGCTCCTCGACGTCTCCGACGCCATCCTGGGCAAGTCGTTCTGCGCGCTCGGCGACGGCGCCGCGAGCCCGATCGTGTCGTCCGTCAAGTACTTCCGCGACGAGTACCTCGCCCACCTCGAAGGCGGGTGCCCGTTCGACCCTCTTGCATCCATGCTCGCAGCGCCGGAAGGGGTTGGCGTATGACGACGGCGAAGAACGAGGCCGGCCAGAAGGCGGCACCGGCCCCGCCCGAGGTCGAGATGGTCTCGCTGACCATCGACGACCACCAGATCAGCGTGCCGAAGGGCACGTTGGTGATTCGCGCCGCCGAGCTGATGGGCATCCAGATCCCCCGGTTCTGCGACCACCCGCTGCTCGACCCCGTCGGCGCCTGCCGACAGTGTCTGGTCGAGGTGGAGGGCCAGCGCAAACCGATGGCCTCGTGCACCATCACCGCCACCCCCGACATGGTGGTGCGCACACAGCTCACCTCGGAGGTCGCCGACAAGGCGCAGCACGGCGTGATGGAACTGCTGCTCATCAACCATCCGCTGGACTGCCCGGTGTGCGACAAGGGCGGCGAGTGTCCCCTGCAGAACCAGGCGATGTCCAACGGCCGGGCCGACTCTCGCTTCACCGACGTCAAGCGGACCTATCCGAAACCCATCAATCTGTCGTCGCAGGTACTGCTCGACCGCGAACGGTGCGTGCTGTGCGCGAGGTGTACCCGGTTCTCCAATCAGATCGCGGGCGACCCGTTCATCGAGCTGATCGAGCGCGGCGCGCTGCAGCAGGTCGGCATCGCGGCCGGGGAGCCGTTCGACTCGTACTTCTCCGGCAACACCGTGCAGATCTGTCCCGTCGGCGCACTGACCGGGACCGCCTACCGCTTCCGGGCCCGACCGTTCGACCTGGTGTCGTCGGCCAGCGTGTGCGAGCACTGCGCCTCCGGGTGCGCCCAGCGCACCGATCACCGCCGCGGAAAGGTGTTGCGCCGTCTTGCCGGTGACGATCCCGAGGTCAACGAGGAGTGGAACTGCGACAAGGGCCGCTGGGCGTTCACCTACGCCAGGCAGGGCGACCGGATCAACACCCCGTTGATCCGCACGCCAGAGGGCACCCACCGCCCGGCGTCGTGGTCGGAGGCCGTCGCGGTCGCGGTCCGAGGTCTGACGTCGGCGTCCGTCCGCACCGGCGTCCTGGTCGGTGGCCGCGCGACGCTCGAGGACGCCTACGCCTACGCCAAATTCGCGCGAATCGTGCTCGGCACCAACGACGTCGACTTCCGCAGCCGCGCCCATTCGGAAGAGGAGGCGCGCTTCCTGGCCACAGCCGTGGCGGGCCGTTCGATGGCGGTCACGTACGCCGATCTGGAGACCGCGCCCGCCGTGCTGCTCGTCGGATTCGAGCCCGAGGAGGAGTCGCCGATCGTCTTCCTGCGGTTGCGCAAGGCCGTGCGCAAGCGCGGCCTCGCGGTCACCGCCGTCGCGCCGTTCGCCAGTCGGGGTTTGACCAAGCTGGGCGGAGCGCTCATCAGTACCCCACCAGGCGCGGAGGCCGAGGCGCTCGACGCGCTGGCCGCCGACGTGGTACCCGGGACGGTCGTGCTGGTCGGCGAACGGCTCGCGTGCTCACCCGGCGCCTACTCCGCGGTGCTCCGACTCGCACGAGCCGCGGACGCCCGGGTGGGCTGGGTGCCACGTCGCGCGGGCGACCGCGGCGCACTGGAGGCCGGCGCGATGCCCAATCTCCTGCCTGGCGGCCGCCCGGTCGAAGACACCCGCGCCCGCGCCGAGGTGGCCGCGGCATGGCACGTCGACGAATTGCCCTCGCAGGCAGGGCGGGACACGTCGGCGATACTGGCCGCCGCACTCGACGGGTCGCTCGATGCACTGCTCGTCGGCGGCGTCGAACTCGCCGACCTGCCCGATCCGGAGGCAGCGCGCCTCGCCCTGGACGCCGCACGGTTCGTGGTCAGCCTGGAGCTGCGGCACAGCGACGTCACCGAGCGCGCCGACGTGGTGTTCCCCGTGGCACCCGTCGCCGAGAAGGCGGGTTCGTTCGTCAACTGGGAGGGCAGGCTCCGGCCGTTCGAGCCCGCGCTGCCGCCCGAGGCCACCGCCGACATGCGCGTCCTGGCGGCACTCGCCGACGAGGTGGGCATCGACCTGACCCTGCGCGACGCCGCGGGCACCCGCGCCGAGATCATGCGACTCGGAGCGTGGGAGGGATCGACGCCGGAGGGTCCCGACGTCGCGGCGCAGGCGCCTGCGCAACCACCGGCGGGCACCGCAGTGCTCACCGGATGGCGCATGCTGCTCGGCACCGGCGCCGTCCGCGGCCGCCTCCAGGACGGTGAGCCGCACCTGGCCGGAACGGCCCGGCCCGCCATCGCGCGGCTGTCGCCGGCGAGCGCCGAAGCCATCGGCGCGGTCGACGGCGATCCGGTGGTCGTGGCGGGTGCGGTCACGCTGCCCCTGGAGATCACCGCGATGCCCGACGGCGTGGTGTGGGCGCCGCTGGGCCTCGTTGCGGCGCAGCCGGGTTCAGTCGTCGACATCGCCAGGGCGGGTGACCCGTCGTGACCTATCCCGACCTCTCGTCGTTCGGGCACGACCCCTGGTGGCTGGTGCTCGCCAAGGCGCTGGGCGTCTTCGTGTTCTGCGTGCTGACGGTGCTGGTCGCGATCCTGGTCGAGCGGAAGGTGCTGGGCCGCATGCAAATGCGGTACGGACCCAACCGCGTCGGTCCGTTCGGCCTGCTGCAGAGCCTCGCCGACGGGGTCAAGCTCGCCCTCAAGGAAGGGCTGGTTCCGGCCGGTGTCGACAAGCCGATCTACCTGCTGGCGCCCGTCATCTCGGTGGTGCCGGCGATCATGGCGTTCGCGGTCATCCCGATGGGCGGCATGGTCAGCGTCTTCGGCCATCAGACGCCACTGCAGCTGACGGACCTGCCCGTCGCCGTGCTCTACGTGCTGGCGGTCACGTCGATCGGGGTCTACGGAATCGTGTTGGCCGGCTGGGCATCCGGATCGACCTACCCCCTGCTCGGTGGGCTTCGCTCCAGCGCTCAAGTGGTTTCCTACGAGATCGCCATGGCGCTGTCGTTCGCCGCGGTGTTCCTCTACTCGGGCACCATGTCGACCTCGGAGATCGTCGCCGGACAGCGCGACCTGTGGTACGTCTTCCTGCTGCTGCCGTCCTTCCTGATCTACGTGACGTCGATGGTCGGCGAGACGAACCGTGCGCCGTTCGACCTGCCGGAGGCAGAGGGCGAACTGGTGGGCGGCTTCCACACGGAGTACTCGTCGCTGAAGTTCGCGATGTTCATGCTCGCCGAGTACGTCAACATGACGACGGTGTCGGCACTGGCCGCCACGCTCTTCCTCGGCGGCTGGCAGGCACCCTGGCCGATCAGCCTGATCGACGGCGCGAACACTGGTTGGTGGCCGCTGCTGTGGTTCGTGGCGAAGGTCTGGATGTTCCTGTTCTTCTTCATGTGGCTGCGGGCCACGCTGCCACGGATGCGCTACGACCAGTTCATGAATCTGGGCTGGAAGGTCCTGATCCCCATCTCGCTGGTGTGGATCATGACCGTCGCGATCGTGCGCACGTTGCGCGCCGAGGGGTACGGCGGGCTCGCAGTCTTCCTCGTCATCGCGAGCGCGGTGGTGGGCGTCGGCCTACTGGTGTACATGGGAAAACAGTTGCGACGCAGACGATTGAGGCTCGACCCTGGACCGAGTCCCGACTCGGGTTCGTTCCCGACTCCCCCGATCCCCAGCAAGGAGGTCACCCGTGCCTAGCAAACCGAACTTCATCGACGCGGTCGCCGGTTTCGGCGTCACGTTCAAGGCGATGTTCCACAAGCCGATCACCGAGGAGTATCCGGAGCAGCCGGGCCCGACCGCCACGCACTATCACGGTCGCCACCAACTGAACCGGTACGAGGACGGGCTGGAGAAGTGCATCGGCTGCGAGCTGTGCGCCTGGGCCTGCCCGGCCGACGCGATCTTCGTCGAGGGTGCCGACAACACCGAGGCGGAACGCTTCTCCCCTGGTGAGCGGTATGGCCGCGTCTATCAGATCAACTATCTGCGGTGCATCGGCTGCGGCCTGTGCATCGAGGCCTGCCCCACCCGGGCGCTGACGATGACCAACGACTACGAGATGGCCGACGACAATCGGTCCGACCTCATCTACGGCAAGGACAAGCTGCTGGCACCGCTGCAGCCGGACATGACACCACCGCCGCACGCGATGGCCGAGGGCAGCACCGACGAGGACTACTACCGCGGCAACGTCACCGCCGACGGACTCGCCACACCGAGGGAACCCGTGCTGTGACGGCGGAACTCGTACTCGCCGCCGACGCCGCGTTCCGCACGTCCACCGGTGAGGCGGTGCTGTTCTACGCCTTCGGCACGCTCGCCGTCATCGCCGCAATCGCGATGGTCGCCGCACCGCGGGCGGTGTACTCGGCGATCTTCCTCGCGTGCACCATGATCATCCTGGCCGTGCTGTACATCGCCCAGGGCGCGATCTTCCTCGGCGTCGTGCAGATCGTGGTGTACACCGGCGCGGTGATGATGCTGTTCCTGTTCGTCCTCATGCTCATCGGGGTCGACTCGGCAGATTCGCTCGTCGAGACCATCCGCGGACAGCGCGTGGCCGCGATCGTCTCGGGCGTGGCGTTCGGACTGCTGCTGATCGCCGGTGTTGGCAACGCGTCGGCGGGCGGGTTCACCGGCCTCGCGCAGGCCAATGCCGGCGGTAACGTCGAGGGCCTCGCCGCGCTGATCTTCGTCCGCTACCTGTGGGCGTTCGAACTCACCAGCGCGCTGCTGATCACGGCGGCACTCGGCGCAATGGTGCTCGCGCACCGGGAACGGATCGGACGCCGGAAGACGCAGCGCGAGATGGCCATCGAACGGTTCGCCGCGGGCAGTCACCCGACGCCCATGCCCAACCCTGGCGTCTACGCCAGGCACAACGCCGTCGACATCTCCGCGCGGCTTCCCGACGGGTCCGACTCGGAGCTGTCCGTCAGCGCCATCCTGACGCCCAGGAGCGGGACGTGAATCCCACCAACTACCTCTATCTGTCGGTGCTGTTGTTCACCATCGGGGCGGCCGGAGTGCTGTTGCGCCGCAACGCGATCGTCATGTTCATGTGTGTGGAGCTGATGCTGAACGCCGCGAACCTGGCGTTCGTCACGTTCAGCCGCATGCACGGCCATCTCGACGGCCAGGTGGTCGCGTTCTTCACGATGGTGGTCGCCGCGTGCGAGGTCGTCGTCGGGCTGGCGATCATCATGGCCATCTTCCGGGCCAGACGGTCGGCCGAGGTCGACTCCGCGAACCTGTTGAGGCACTAGTAGATGACACTTCCGGTGTGGCTGCTGATCGCGCTACCGCTGGCCGGTGCGGTGGTGCTGTTGCTCGGCGGGCGAGCTACCAACGCCTGGGGGCATCTGCTGGGCACGGCGACCGCCGTCGCCTCGTTCGCGGTGGGGGTGGTGCTGTTCGTCGATCTGCTCGGCCGCGGCGCCGAGGACCGCGCGATGCACCAGAATCTCTTCTCCTGGGTCCCGGTCGGCGAACTCCGGGTGGACTTCGGGCTGCAGCTGGATCAGCTGTCGATCTGCTTCGTGCTGCTGATCACCGGCGTCGGCTCCCTCATCCACGTGTATTCCATGGGCTACATGGCGCACGACCCCGAACGCAGGCGCTTCTTCGCCTATCTCAACCTGTTCGTGGCCGCCATGCTGCTGCTCGTGCTCGCCGACAACTACCTCGGCCTCTACGTCGGGTGGGAGGGCGTCGGCCTGGCGTCGTACCTGCTGATCGGGTTCTGGTCGCACAAGCCGTCGGCGGCGACTGCCGCCAAGAAGGCGTTCGTCGTCAACCGGGTCGGCGACATCGGCCTCGCGCTGGCGCTCATGGTGATGTTCGCCCAACTCGGAACCGTCTCCTACGCAGGCGTGTTCGACGCCGCCGGGCAGATGTCGCCGGGCGCACTCAACGCCATCGGCCTGCTCCTGTTGCTCGCGGCGTGCGGCAAGTCCGCGCAGGTGCCGCTGCAGTCGTGGCTGGGCGACGCGATGGAGGGTCCGACACCTGTCTCGGCGCTGATCCACGCCGCCACCATGGTCACCGCGGGCGTGTACCTGATCGTGCGGTCCGGGCCGGTGTACGACCTGGCGCCCGCGGCCCGCACCGGCGTCGTGGTGGTCGGTGCGGTCACACTGCTGTTCGGCGCGATCATCGGGTGCGCGAAGGACGACATCAAGAAGGCGCTCGCCGCGTCGACGATGTCGCAGATCGGGTACATGGTGCTCGCCGCGGGCCTCGGCCCGGCCGGCTACGCGATCGCGATCATGCACCTGCTCACCCACGGCTTCTTCAAGGCGGGGCTGTTCCTCGGTGCGGGCTCGGTCATGCACGGCATGAATGACGAGACGGACATGCGCCGCTATGGCGGGCTGCGCAAGTACATGCCGATCACGTTCGTGACGTTCGGGCTCGGCTACCTCGCGATCATCGGCGTGCCACCGCTGTCGGGCTTCTTCTCCAAGGACCCCATCATCGAGACCGCCTTCGGCGCAGGCGGTCTCAAGGGCATCCTGCTCGGCGGCGCGGCACTGCTCGGCGCGGGCATCACGGCGTTCTACATGACGCGAGTCATGTTGATGACGTTCTTTGGTGAGAGGCGCTGGCAACCCGACAGCCATCCCCACGAGTCGCCTGCCACGATGACGTTGCCGATGATCGTGCTCGCGGTGGGCTCGGTCGGCGCCGGTGCGCTGCTGGCGATCGGCGGCACGCTCGAGCACTGGCTCGAACCGGTCGTCGGCGCGCACGAGGCGCACCACGTCGTCCCCGCATGGGTGATGACGGTGATCACCATGTCGGTCATCGCCGTCGGAGCACTCATCGCCTACCGGATGTACGGCAGGCGGCCGGTGCTCGAGACCGCTCCCGACGACGTCTCCGCCCTGACCGTCGCTGCCCGCAGAGACCTGTACGGCGACGCCGCCAACGAGGAATTCCTGATGCGACCCGGCCAGCTGCTCACCGCCGGTCTCGTCGAGATCGACGACGAGGGCATCGACGGGGTGTCCCGCGGGATGGGCGCCGTCGTCGGCGGTTCCTCGCGTGGCCTCGGGCGTCTGCAGACGGGCTTCGCCCGCAGTTACGCGCTGTCCATGCTGGGCGGGGCTGCCGTCGTGGTGGCGGCGATCCTGGCGGCGAGGGTCTGGTGACGAGCATGCCGTGGTTGACGATCCTGTGGGCCGTGCCGATGGTCGGTGCCGCCCTGGTGATGCTGCTGCCCGCCGGGGCAAGGCATTTGGCGAAGTACGCCGCGCTCGCGGTGTCGCTGGTGGTGCTGGCCGTGACCGCGCTGCTCGCAGTGCGGTTCGAGCCCGGCGGCGCCCGGTATCAGTTCGTCGAGGACCACGACTGGATCCCCTCGTTCGGCACGGGGTACATCCTGGGCATCGACGGCATCGCGCTGGCGCTGGTGGTGCTGACCGCGGTACTCGTCCCCGTGCTGATCGTCGCCGGCTGGAACGACGCGGGCGGAGCCCGCAATCAAGCGGACGCGGGCGGCCACGCCCGTTCGGTACACGCCTACATGGCCTTGACGCTGGCGGTCGAGGGCATGGTGCTGATCTCGCTGACCGCGCTGGACGTGCTGCTGTTCTACGTCTTCTTCGAGGCGATGCTCATCCCGATGTACTTCCTCATCGGCGGCTTCGGTGGGCAGGAGAAGAGCAAGGCCGCGGTGAAGTTCCTGCTGTACAACCTCTTCGGCGGCCTGATCATGCTGGCCGCGGTCATCGGATTGTACGTGGCCACCGCGGGCAGTGACGCGTTCGCCTCGGGCACGTTCGACTTCCGCGCCATCGTCGACGCGATGTCGAGCGGTGCGCTCGACGTCGATCCGGCAGTGCTCAACGCCCTGTTCCTCGGCTTCATGTTCGCGTTCGCGGTCAAGGCGCCGCTGTGGCCGTTCCACCGGTGGCTGCCCGACGCGGCGGTGGAGTCGACACCCGCGACCGCGGTGCTCATGATGGCGGTGGTCGATAAGGTCGGCACGTTCGGCATGCTGCGGTACTGCCTGCAGTTGTTCCCCGACGCGTCGATGACGTTCCGCCCGTTGGTGATCACGCTCGCGGTGATCGGCATCGTCTACGGCGCGATCGTGGCGATCGGGCAGACCGACGTGATGCGGCTGATCGCGTACACGTCGATATCCCACTTCGGGTTCATCATCCTTGGCATCTTCGTGATGACCAGTCAGGGGCAGTCGGGCTCGACGCTCTACATGGTCAACCATGGCATCTCGACCGCCGCGCTGTTCCTGGTCGCCGGTTTCCTTGTGTCCCGCAGGGGCACTCGAGCCATCGCGGCGTACGGCGGGGTGCAGAAGGTGGCGCCGGTGCTGGCCGGCACGTTCCTCGTTGCCGGTCTCGCGACGCTGTCGCTACCGGGTCTCGCCCCGTTCGTCAGCGAATTCCTCGTGCTGATCGGCACGTTCACGGTCTACCCCGTGTTCGCGGTGTTCGCCGCGTTGGCCCTGGTGCTCTCGGCGATCTACGTGCTGTGGGCCTATCAGCGGATGATGACGGGGCCGGTCACCGTCGGCAACGAGGCCATCCCCGACCTGGTGCCTCGCGAACTGCTGGTGATCACGCCCCTGATCGCGATCCTGCTGGTGCTGGGGGTATACCCGAAGCCTGCGCTGGACGTGATCGACCCGGCCGTGGGCCACACGCTGACCACCATCGGCCGGCAGGATCCGGCACCGCGCGTGGCGCAGGAAGGACCCGCTCGATGAACCTCGTGCCGCCGACGGTCGAATACGGACTGGTGTCGCCGCTGCTGATCGTGCTGGGCGCGGCGATCGTCGGCGTGTTGATCGAGGCCTTCGTACCGCGCCGTGGCCGCTACCCGGCGCAGCTGACGGTCGCGGTGGTCGCCCAGGCGGCGGCACTGGTCGCCGCGGTCAAGGTGTGGCTGGACCTCGGCGACTCGATCGGCAGGACCGCGGTGATGGGTTCGGTCGCGATCGACAGGCCCGCACTGTTCCTGCAGGGCACCCTCTTGGTGATCGGGATACTCGGCACGCTGCTGATCGCCGAGCGCCGCATCGCCTCCGAGGTCGACGCGGACGAGGGCGCGGCCGGGCTCGACGCCTTCACCCCGCAGGCATCGGCCGTGCCGGGCAGCGTCGCCGAGATCCAGGCCACCAAAGCCGGTGTCGCACAGACCGAGATCTTCCCGCTGACCATGTTCGCCCTCGGCGGCATGCTTCTCTTCGGCGCCTCCGAGGACCTCCTCACCATGTTCATCGCGCTAGAGGTGCTGTCGCTGCCGCTCTACCTCATGTGCGGTCTTGCCCGGCACCGCAGGCTGCTGTCGCAGGAGGCCGCCCTCAAGTACTTCCTGCTCGGCGCCTTCTCCTCGGCGTTCTTCCTGTACGGCATCGCCATGCTCTACGGCTACTCCGGCGAGCTGAGCCTCGGTGGAATCGGCGACGCGGTCGAGGCAGGCACGGGCGACACCACGATGGCGCTCGTCGGCGTCGCGCTGCTGGCTGTCGGCGTCCTGTTCAAAGTTGGTGCGGTGCCCTTCCACTCATGGATCCCCGATGTCTATCAGGGAGCGCCGACGCCGGTCACCGCCTTCATGGCCGCGGCCACCAAGATCGCCGCGTTCGGTGCGACGCTGCGCATCTTCTACGTGGCGCTGCCCGGGCTGGCCGACGACTGGCGCCCGCTGATGTGGGCGGTCGCGATCCTCACGATGGTGGTGGGCACCATCACCGCGGTGTCGCAGAGCAACGTCAAGCGCATGCTGGCGTACTCGTCGGTCGCCCACGCCGGCTTCATCCTCACCGGCGTCGTCGCGCTCAACGAGAGTGGGCTGTCGGCGACGCTGTTCTACCTCGCCGCATATGGTTTCAGCACGCTTGGCGCGTTCGCCGTGGTGAGCGTGGTGCGCAACGCCGCCGGCGAGGAGGAGACCGACATGGCCCGGTGGGCGGGCCTGGGGCGCAGACATCCGCTCGTGGGCGTGGTCTTCGCGCTGTTCCTGCTCGCGTTCGCAGGCATCCCGTTGACCAGTGGCTTCGTCAGCAAGTTCGCGGTGTTCAAGGCGGCGGCCGAGGGTGGCGCGTCGGCACTCGTGATCGTCGGCGTGTGCGCCAGCGCGGTCGCCGCGTACTTCTACGTCCGCGTGATCGTGCTGATGTTCTTCACCGACCCGCCCGACGACGCGCCGACGGTGGTGGTGCCGAGTTCGCTGAGCATGGCGGCGGTCGTCGTATCCGCGGCGATCACCCTGGCCCTGGGCGCGCTACCCCAGCCGCTGCTCGACCTGGCCAACGACGCGAGTCAGTTCGTGCGCTAGCGTGCCCGCCATGAGCGAACTGGTGCTCGTCGCCGACCACGAGCACGTCCGGGTGCTGACCCTGAACCGGCCCGAGTCGCGAAACGCTCTGAACCGCGAGCTGATTCGCGCGCTGTACGCCGCACTTCGGACCGCGGACGTCGACGACGCCGTGCGGGCCGTCGTGCTCACCGGCACGGATCCGGCGTTCTGCGCGGGCATCGACCTGAAGGAGGCCGCGCGCGACGGCCTGAAGTACTTCGAGGAGTTCAAGACGCAGAGTTGCATCGCGGCCGTGGCCCAGATGACGACACCCGTCGTCGGTGCGGTCAATGGCGCCACCTTCACCGGTGGTCTGGAGATGGCGTTGGGCTGCGACTTCCTGATCGCCTCCGACCGCGCAGTGTTCGCCGACACCCATGCCCGGGTGGGCATCCTGCCGGGCGGCGGCATGACGGCACGGCTCCCTCAGGTGGTCGGTGTGGCGATGGCACGGCGGCTGTCGATGACCGGCGAGGTGGTAGACGCCGCACGCGCCGAGCACATCGGGCTCGTCACCGAGGTGGTCCCGCACGAGCGGTTGCTCGCCCACGCGGTCGAACTCGCAAGCAGGATCGCCGAGGTGCCGCGTCCGACCATGCTGGGACTCAAGGAGATCTACGTGCGCGGCGCTGCGACCGTGACCCAACCCGCACTGGCCGCCGAAGGCGACATCGCAGGCGCGCACGACTACGACCTCGCGGGGCTGGATCAACGCCGCCGCGACGTCGTCGCCAACAACAAGGCGCAGATCAACCCAAAGGCGGCACCGTGACCATCGACGCAGACCTGATCGTCATCGGCTTCGGCAAGGGCGGCAAGACTCTTGCGGCCACACTCGGCAAGCAGGGCAAGCGCGTCGTGATGATCGAACGCTCGGCTCGGATGTACGGCGGCACGTGCATCAACATCGGCTGCGTCCCCACGAAGTCGATGGTCTACCAGGCCGAGGAGGTGTCGGTGCACCCGCCGACGCCCGTGGTCTACACCGCCGCAGTGCGGGCCACCGCGGACCTCACCACGGGGCTGCGCGCGGAGAACTTCGCGATGCTGAACACCATTCCCAGCGTCGAGGTCCTCACCGGCGCCGCGTCGTTCGTCGATCCGCACACCGTGGCCGTCGACACCGCCGAGGGCACGGTGACCGTGACCGGTCGCACCATCGTGATCGGGACGGGATCGGAGCCGACGTGGCCCGACGTCCCCGGCCTGCGCGACAACCCGCGTGCCGTGACGAGCACGGACCTGCTGTCCACCGAGGACCTGCCCGCACGGCTGGTTGTGCTCGGCGGCGGATACGTGGGACTGGAGTTCGCCGCGATGTACGCCGCGTACGGCGCCGAGGTGACCGTGCTGGAACGTCACGACGCGGTCCTGAGTCGCGAGGACGACGACATCGCCTCGTGCGCAACCGAACTGCTGGGCGAAGCCGGCGTCCGCGTGGTCACGTCGGCGCAGGTGACGGCCGTCGATGGCGGGACCGTGCACTACGAGATGGGCGGTGCGCCGACGAGCGTCGACGCCGACCTGATCCTGGTGGCACTGGGCCGGCATCCCGTCACGGCGGATCTGGGCCTGCCGAACGCCGGCGTCGTCACGCGGCCCGACGGTTCGATCGAGGTCGACGAGTACCTGCGCACCAACGTGCCGCACGTGTTCGCGGTCGGTGACGTCAACGGCGGCCCGCAGTTCACGTACGTCTCGCTCGACGACTACCGCATCGTCGCCGATCAACTCTCCGGCTCCGGATCCCGCTCCACCGCCGACCGGCGGGCGGTGCCGTTCTCGCTGTTCATGACGCCGCCGCTGTCGCGGGTGGGCATGACCGAGCGCGAGGCCAGGGCCGCGGGTCACCGCGTCAAGGTGGCGGCACTGCCGGTGGCCAAGATGGCGACCGTGCCGCGGGCGCGCATCGTGCACCAGGCCAAGGGAATGATGAAGGCCGTCGTGGACGCCGACACCGACGAGATCCTCGGCGCCGCGTTGCTGAGCTACGACTCGCACGAGGTGATCAACACCGTCGCCCTGGCCATGCGCCACGGCATCACGGCCTCGACGCTGCGCGACGAGATCTACACCCACCCCTCGATGACCGAGGCGTTCAATCAGCTGTTGGGCGCCCTGGCTTAGTCCGGCGTCTCGTCGTCGGAGCCCGCCATCAGAACGTTCCAAGCCTCCCGCCGCTTGCGGTCCTGGACCTCCTTGCGCCACTGGGTGCCGCGCCTGGAGAACTGCCCCTCGGCGGCCAGCTCGGCGATCTCGGTGATCCTGCGACCCAGGACCAGGGCTTCGCCGATGGTCATGGTGAGCAACACCCCGGCGCGGTCACCGTCGGGCCTGCCGACGGGGTCGACGACCACCCTGGCGGTCTCGGCGCGACCATCCGCATCGTCTGTCCAGGGCGGAGTGGAGTAGACCTCGGGCACCCCGTCCTCGTCGTTCACGGTCAGCTGCACGTACATGCCGTAAACGGTACTGGTCAGACCTTGACGCCGTGGCTGATGATGGCGGCGGTCTGATCGACCCAGGTGTCGTCGAGTCCGCCACCGGGGTCGAGCAGCAGGCGAAGAAGCGTTGCGCCACCCACGATCTCGATCAGGCGCACCGGGTCGACGTCGGGTTGCACCTCGCCCTGGGAGATCGCGTGTTCGAGCCGTTCGCGGACCAGGTCGAACAGCCCGACGAAGCGGTTCAGGACGCGGGCGTTCAACTCGGGGTCACCGGCCATGTCGGCGATGAGGCCGGGCAGTGCCGACCGCACCACCGGGGTCACGAAGACGTCGCGCGTCGCGGCGATCATCGCCCGCACGTCGCCTGCGATGTCGCCCTCGGGGGCGCTCAACGCCGTCGGCGCAGCGGGAAACGCGGCTTCGTGGACGAGTTCGGCCTTGCTGGACCAGCGGCGGTACAGCGCGGTCTTGGTGGTGCCCGCCTTCTCGGCGACCGCGGCCATCGTGAGGTTGGCATAACCGATTTCGACGAGAAGGTCCGCGGTGGCCTCGAGTATGGCAGCGTCGATGCGTGGGTCGCGTGGTCGACCGGCGCCCGAATTTCGCCCCTGATCCTCGCGGGTCTCGACATCGGCACCCGAGTCTGTTTTCATAACGCTACTCACCGTAGCGTTATTCTCCGGAAAGGTGAACCGTGGCCAACGAACCGGCTGTCGAAGACGTCAGCCGCCTGCAGCACTCATCCCGCGACACCACGGCCCTTCCCGCCGTGCTGTCGGAATGGCTCTCGACGGTCATGCCGGGCGGAATCGCGCCCGACGTCACAGTGGAGAGCGGCATCGACTCCAACGGCATGTCGTCGGAGACGATCATCCTCACCGGACGATGGCAACAGGACGGTCGACCCGTCGAGCAGAAGTGGGTGGCGCGGGTGGCGCCGACCACCGAGGACGTGCCGGTGTTCCCGTCTTACCGGCTGGACCACCAGTTCGAGGTGATACGCCAGGTCGGCGAACTGACCGACGTCCCGGTGCCTCGCGTCCGGTGGATCGACGACGTGGGCACCGTGCTCGGCACCCCGTTCTTCCTGATGGACCACGTCGACGGCCTGGTGCCGCCCGACGTGATGCCCTACACGTTCGGGGACAACTGGTTCTTCGACGCTCCCTTGGAGCGACAGCGCGAGCTGCAGGACGCAACGGTTCGGGTGCTTGCCGACTTGCATTCGATTTCCGACCCACAGCAGCGGTTTGGGTTCCTCGCCGAGATGGACCCGCCCGGCGAGAACCCGCTGCGCAGGCACTTCGGCTGGCTGAAGGACTGGTACGAGTTCGCCGTCCCCGACATCGGCCGCTCCCCTACCGTCGAGCGGGCGTTGGCATGGCTCGACGAGAACTTCCCCGACGACGTGGCCGCGCAGCCGCCCGTACTCGCCTGGGGCGACTCGCGAATCGGCAACGTGCTCTACGAGGACTTCCGCCCCGTCGCGGTACTCGACTGGGAGATGGCCACCGTCGGACCGCGCGAACTCGACGTCGCGTGGATGGTGTTCGCGCACGACGTCTTTCAGGAGCTGGCCGGGATGGCGGGGCTCCCGGGCCTGCCGGAGGTGATGCGCGAGGACGACGTGCGCGCCACCTACGAGGCACTGACCGGCGTCACGCTCGGCGACCTGCGATGGTTCTACGTCTACTCCGGGGTGATCTGGTGCTGCGTGTTCATGCGCACCACTGCCCGGCGCGTCCGCTTCGGCGAGATGGACCAGCCCGACGACGTGGAGTCGACGTTCTATCACGTCGGCCTGCTGAAGCGGCTCATCGGAGAGGCGGAGGGCAGGAGCGCAGCGACCCGGGAAGGAGGAATCGCCTGATGCTTGGCCCCATGGACGAATTCCCCGTTCACCAACTGCCGCAGCCCATTGCGTCACCCGGGTCGTCGGACCGCAACTTCTACGACCGGTCGTACTTCAACGCCCACGACCGCACCGGCGACGTCTTCCTCATCAGCGGAATCGGCTACTACCCGAACTTGGGCGTCAAGGACGCGTTCGTGCTCGTGAGACGCGGGGACGAGCAGACGGCAGTGCACCTCTCGGATGCGATCGACGGTGACCGGCTCAACCAGAAGGTGGTGAACTACCGCGTCGAGGTCGACGAGCCCCTGCACCGACTGCGCATCGTGCTCGAGGAGACCGAGGGCGTCGCCGCCGACCTCACCTGGACCGGCCTGTTCCCGGTCGTGCAGGAGCAACGCCACGTCCTGCGCGCGGGCAACCGCGTCACGCTCGACGCCCAGCGCTTCGCCCAACTGGGTTCGTGGAGCGGTCGTCTCGCGATCGATGGTCAGGAGATCACCGTCGACCCGCAGACGTGGATCGGGTCGCGGGACCGGTCCTGGGGCATCCGCCCGATCGGCGAGTCGGAGCCCGCCGGGCGGCCTGCCGATCCGCCGTTCGAAGGCATGTGGTGGTTGTACGTGCCGATGGCGTTCGACGACTTCTCGATCGTGCTGATCATCCAAGAGGAGCCGACGGGGTTCCGCTCGCTCAACGACTGCACCCGCATCTGGAAGGACGGTCGCATCGAGCAATTGGGCTGGCCGCGCATCAAGATTCACTACCGCTCGGGCACCCGTATCCCCACCGGGGCGACCATCGACGCGACCGCAGGCGACGGCTCACCGGTCCGGTTCGAGGTGGAGAGCAAGCTCCCAGTGCCGATCCACGTCGGCGGTGGGTACGGCGGCGACTCCGACTGGGTGCATGGGCTCTGGAAGGGCGAGAAGTTCACCGAACGACTCACCTACGACATGACCGACCCCGCGATCGTCGGGCGGGCCGGATTCGGCGTCATCGACCACGTCGGTCGCGGCCTCTGCACGGAGGGCGATGCGCCACCGGTCGAAGGGTGGGGTCTGTTCGAACACGGCGCGCTCGGTCGCCACGACCCCTCCGGCTTCGCCGACTGGCTCACCGTCGCCGACTGACAGCCGAACGCGACGAGGGGCACCCGATCGCTCGGGTGCCCCTCGTCGTCGGTTACTAGCGGCCGTTGCCGATGGTCGAGGAGACCACGCCCACGGTGGCCTGCTGCTGGATGTCCTGGATCCATCCGTGGTGGGTGCTGTCGGCGGCGGCAGGTCCTGCCAAGCCCAGCAAAGCAGCGGCGAAACCGGTCGCGATGACGCTGGCGAATCCAAACTTCTTCATGATGATCTCTCTTCTGCTCTGGTTCTCGGTGGCCGGGGGGAGGTTCTCCGGCCGGTCTGATAGCTAGAACCTGCAGGTCAGGGGTTTAATTCCGGTGGCAGCATTTGATCGCCGAGTGGCAGGAATCCACTACCCCTAGGCTGGGTTGGTGAGCCTCTTACTCGGTCCCGTCCTGCGCCACGTCGGCGCGACCACAGCCCAGGTGTGGGTCCAAACGGAGCACTCGGCGACCGTCGAGGTACTCGGATGTTCAGCGCCCACGTTCGAGGTACAGGGCTTCCACTACGCCATCGTCCCGGTGCAGGGCCTGACGCCGGATTCGACCACGGAGTACGAGGTCCGGATCGACGGCGCCAAGGTCTGGCCGGAGGCCGACTCCGCCTTCCCGCCCAGCGTCATCCGCACCCGCGGGCCGGAGTCCGCGTACCGGCTGCGCGCCATCTTCGGGTCGTGCCGCTACCCCAAGACGGGCGACGCCAAGCTCGACGACAAGCTGGGCCAGGACGCGCTGGATTGCTACGCCCAGCGGTTGACCGAACTGCCGGTCGACCAGTGGCCGGATGCGCTGATCCTGCTCGGCGACCAGGTCTACGCCGACGAACTGACGCCCGACGCGCGCCGCAAGCTGGCGGGTCGCCGGTCGGGCCGTCGAACTTCGGGCCAGCGGCCGCCCGACGAGGTCGTCAGCTACGGCGAGTACGAATCGCTGTACCGGCACACGTGGGGCGACCCGGAGATCCGGTGGATCCTCTCGACGCTGCCGACCGCGATGATCTTCGACGACCACGACATCCGCGACGACTGGAACACCTCCGCCGCGTGGCGCAAGGAGGTCAACGCCAAGCCGTGGTGGCGCGACCGCATCCGGGCCGGCCTGGCCTCCTACTGGGTGTATCAGCACCTGGGCAACCTCAGCCCGGCCGAACTGTCGGCCGACAAGGACTACCGCAAGGTGCTGACCGCGGAGTCCGACACCTGGCCGCATCTGTCCGATCTCGCCGACCGTGCCGACAGCGAGGTCGACGGCGACAAGGGCCTGCGGTTCAGCTACCGGTGGGATCTGGGCCGCAGCCGGCTCATCATGGTCGACTCGCGCAACGCCCGGATCCTCGACAGCGGCGATCGCAAGATGCTGGGCGACCGTGAGTTCAAGTGGCTGGAGGATCAGGTCGACGAGGGGCTCGACGACCTCGACCACCTCGTGCTCGGCTCCTCGCTGCCGTGGCTGCTGCCGCCGGCCATCGGCGACCTGCAGACCATCAACGAGATCGCGGCCAACCGCAGCGGCATCCGCGGAAAGCTGGCCGAGAAGTTCCGTCAGGCAGCGGACTTCGAGCACTGGGCGGCGTTCCTGCAGTCGTTCCTGCGACTCACCGACACCATCGTCCGGGCCGCATCGCGCGCGTCCGACGGCAAGGGCGGTCCCGCCACCGTGTCGGTGCTCTCCGGCGACGTCCACCACAGCTACGCCGCACGCGCGGTCGTGCCCGGGTCGACCTCGGCGCGGGTGCACCAGCTGGTGTGTTCACCGGTCCACAACTACGTGCCGATGTTCGTCAAACCCGCGTTCAAGCTCAGCTGGTCACCGCGCGCAGCGCGGGTCACCCGGCGCCTGGCCCGCCACAGTGGGTCGCCCGACCTACCGATCGAGTGGCGCAACCTGAGCGGGCCGCTGTTCGGCAACACGATCGCGGCGCTCAACACCGCGGGCAGGAAGGCCGAGGTCGTCTTCGAACAGCCCTCGGAGACAGGCGATCTGGTCGAGGTCGCCAGGATCCCACTGACCGAGTGAGCGGCTAGGCCGTCTGCGCCGCCCGGTTCGCCGGAGTCGGGGCGGGGGCCCGACCGTGCGTACGGCCGAAGACCATCGACTCCTCGATCCGGTCGAAGCGGTGGTCGACGACGTCGAGCAGGTAGTTGTGCCGGACGTGCCACGGCCGCTTCGTGCCCGATCGCGGCAGCGCGTGCGGTGAGCGCTTGATGTAGTTGGCTTGCAGGTCGAAGGTCGGCTTCTCGTCGATGGGGCCGTCGCCGAGATGCGGGTACGCGTGCGTGTAGCCCTTCGAGTCCATGTAGGCGAGCAACTTCGCGAAGGCGCGGGCGGTCATGTCGGCGCGCAGCGTCCACGACGCGTTGGTGTAGCCGATGCACCACGCCATGTTCGGGACGTCCTCGAGCAGGTACTCCTTGTAGACGAACCGGTCGGCGGGATTGACCTCCTGGCCGTCGACGACGATCCGGATGCCGCCGAGCGCCTGCAGTTGCAGCCCGGTCGCGGTCACCACGACGTCGGCGTCGAGGTGCTTCCCGGACTTCAGCACGATGCCGGTGGCGTCGAAGTGGTCGACGTGGTCGGTGACCACTTCCGCTCGCCCGGCACCGATCTCGTTGAACAGGTCCCGGTCGAGGATCAGGCACATGCGCTGATCCCACGGGTCGTAGCGCGGCTTGAAGTGGGTGTCCACGTCGTAGCCCTTGGGCAGCGCGGCCATGGTCCGATTGCGGATGAGCCATCGCCCGAACCGTGGAGCCTTGCGGAACATGAAGTAGGACAGCACGTGGAACAGCGCGTTGCGCAGCCGGACCACCGCGTGCGACGGCTTGGGCGGCAGCACCTTTCGGATGGCCTCGACCATCGGGTCGATGCGCGCCATCGACATCATGTAGGTGGGTGAGCGTTGCAGCATCGTCACGTGCGCCGCGGTACGCGCCAGCGCGGGGATCAGGCTGATGGCGGTGGCGCCACTGCCGATCACCACCACGCGCTTGCCGGAGTGGTCGAGGTCCTCGGGCCAGAACTGCGGGTGCACGACCTGGCCGCCGAATTCGTCGATGCCTGGAAAGTCTGGGCGGTGCGGCTCGTCGTAGCTGTAGTAGCCGGTGCCGAAGAACACGAACCGGCCCCGGTAGGTGGTGGCCCGTCGGCCATCGGGACCGTCCTGCTCGGCGCGGACCGTCCACGTGTCGGTGGCCGGGTCCCACTCGGCGGAGGTGACGTGGGTGTCGAACCGGATGTGCTGGTCGATGCCGTGCTTGCGGGCCGTCGTGTCGAGGTAGTCGCGGATGTCGCCGCCGTCGGCCACGTTCTCCCGCCGCGTCCACGGCTCGAAGGGAAAGCTCAGCGTGAAGATGTCGCTGTCACTGCGGATGCCGGGGTAGCGGAACAGATCCCAGGTGCCGCCGATGCGGGACCGGCGCTCCAGGATGGTGTAGCGCAACTGTGGGTTGCGTTCGGCGATCCGGTACGCCGCTCCGATGCCGGAGATCCCGGCGCCGATGATCAGGACGTCGACGGTCTCGGTGATCTCGGTGTCTGCTCCGGCGGCGTCGTGCTCGGTGACACTCATGGCGAACCTCCATTGGCTGTCGAGGACCACTCGTGGAGCATGATGGTCCTGTCGCGTACCACCACCCTAGGGGCCAGGGCGCGACTCGTGCACGAAAAGGTGCGGTACACGCTCCTCCGCGTGCACGAATCGCCACACTGGGTGGATGGCGGACGTGGTGGTGGTGGGGGCTGGCTTCGCGGGCTTGATGACGGCGCGGCTGCTGACCCAGCGCGGTCACGAGGTGGTGGTGCTCGAGGGCCGCGACCGGGTGGGTGGGCGGTCCTTCACCGACACCATCGCCGGGGTGCCGGTCGACCTGGGCGGCACCTTCGTCGGCCCCACCCAGACCGAGGTCAACGCGTTGGCGGCCGAACTGGGCTGCCCGACCGTGCCGACGTACGGCCAGGGCAAGAACCTGATCCAGTGGCGCGGCCGGGTGCGCTCCTACCGCAGCACGATCCCGAAGCTGTCGCTGCTCGAACTGGTCGACGTGTCGCGGATCCAGTGGCGGTTCGAGAGGCTCGCCAAGCAGGTTCCGCTGGCGGAGCCGTGGACGGCGCCGGGTGCGCACCGACTCGACTCGCAGTCGCTCGACCGGTGGCTGCGCTCGGTGCACGCGGGTGCGTCGACCCGGGACCTCATGGCGATCATGTCGCGGGTGACGTGGGGTTGCGAGCCCGACGAGGTGTCGATGCTGCACGCCGTGCGGTACGTAAAGGCCGCGGGTGGGATCGGCCCCATGCTCGACGTCGAGGGCGGTGCCCAACAGGACCGCTTCCCCGGCGGTACCCAGCAGATCGCCGAGCGGATGGCCGCCGACCTGGGCGACAAGGTGCGCCTGGGCACGGTGGTCACCCGGATCGAGCGCACGGCGGACGGTGTCGTGGTCCACGCGGGTGACACGTCCACGCAGGCCCGCGCGGCCGTGGTCGCGATCCCACCGCAGCACCGTGACGCGATCGCGTTCGAGCCCGCGCTGCCGCCCGGCTACGCCGCGCTGGCCAAGCACTGGCCCCAGGGCAGGCTGAGCAAGGCCTACGCCGCCTACGAGACGCCGTTCTGGCGGGCGGACGGCCGTTCGGGTGAGGCGCTGTCGGACGAGGGACCGGTGTTCATCACGTTCGACACGAGCCCCGAGGAGTCCGGGTCCGCGCAGGGCCCCGGCGTGCTCCTCGGCTTCACCGACGCGCGCACCTTCGACCCGCTGTCCGCCGAGGAGCGTCGCGAAAGGGTCCTGGCCTGCTTCGCCGAACTCTTCGGCGCCAAGGCGCTGCACCCGATCGACTACCTCGATTATCGTTGGGGCAGTGAGGAGTTCGCGCCGGGCGGCCCGACCGCCGCGGTGCCGCCGGGGTCGTGGACCCAGTACGGCCAGTGGCTGCGCCGACCGGTCGACGGCGTGTTCTGGGCGGGCACCGAGACCGCTGACACGTGGACGGGCTTCCTCGACGGCGCGGTGCGCTCGGGACGCCGTGCGGCGGGCGAGGTCGGCGACTTCCTGGCGGCGGGCTAGGAACTGAGCCGCGACTCGCGCGCCGACTCGACGAGGGTGCGCAGGTGGGCGTTCACCTCGTCGGGGCGCTCGAGGATCGCACAGTGACCGCCGTCGAGTTCCACGAAGGACGCCAGGTTCGGGGCGTCGGCCGCGATCCGGCGTGACGCGCGGATCGGGAGCAGCCTGTCCTGGCGGCTTCCGATGACCAGAGTCGGCACGGTCAGATTGGTCAGCGACAGATGGCGCGAACTCATCGAGTCGACCAACACCCTCGCCCACGCACCGCGGCCGGCGGGAGGCGTCTTGGCGAACAGGTCGAAGACGAAGTCGGCGATGGCCGGATCGGCGTTCGGTCCGACCGCGAGCGTCGAGACGAGCCGTCGGCTCTGCTGGATGGAACCGGGAAGCAGCGGCGCGGACCCCAGCCGCTTGAGCAGCTGACCGCCCGCCCTGACGCGGCCTGCCGCCAGTGCGCGTGGGACGGGCAGGAAGTTCACGTGGTGCAGGATTTCGCCCGAGGTCGTGTTGATCAGCGCGACCGCATCGGCGCAGCGGCGCACCCGGGCCGGATAGCGCTGCGACCACGCCTGGATCGCGATGCCGCCCATGGAGTGGCCGGCGATGGTCGCGCGATCACCCGGCGCCAGCGTCGCGTCGAGCACGGCGTCGAGGTCGGCGGCGAGGAAGTCGAGGCTGTACCGGCCGCGCTTCGGGACGGCACTGCGGCCGTGGCCGCGGTGGTCGTAGGCGATCACGCGGTAGTCGGTCGACAGGTCCGCGATCTGGTTGGCCCACACGCGCGTCGCGCAGGTGATGCCGTGGGCCAACACGATCGGGTAGCCGTCGGCCGGACCGAACACCTCGGTGTGCAGCCGGGTGCCGTCCGCGGAGCGGACCAGCACGGGCGTGCCCTTCGGCAGCGTCTCGACCGGCGCGTAGGGCAGCAGACGCCTTGGCACGGCAACTCCGATCCGCCACGGCACCCTTGCCGCGGCGGGAGAAGTCTAACTAGGTGGGGTTGACGCCTGTCAACTACTCCGCGCCGACATGCATGGTCGTCGTCGAGAGGTGCTCGACGAGCCGACCGACGTCCACGGCGGCCGATCGGTACGACACGTACCCGTCGGGCCTGATCAGGCATGCCTCGGGCACCTCGTCGGCCGCGCCGAATCCGTAGGCAGCCGCGAGATTGGCCTGGCCGTCGACGAGCGTGGTGCCCAAGGCCGCCTCGTCCTCGAGCGTCGCGGGCACCGCGACGACGGCCCGCAGGTCACCGGCGACCTTCCGTGTCATGGTCTCAGCCAGGTCGACCGCGGCCTGCCACGCCGACGGCGAGGTGGCCCAGAGCAGCAGCGTGTGCCCGGTGTGCCGCAGTGACTCGTGGAACCGCACCGGCCCCGCGATGGCCCTGCGCCGCAACCCCGTCGCATCGGGAGCCCGCTCCCCCGGTAGAGGTCCGGCAGGCGCGTCACCCCCATCGGACGCGACGATCGGACTACCGACGTAGTTCACCAGCAGCTGCGCCTGGCGCAGCATCGTCGTCTCGAAGTCGTCACCCGCGGTGAGCCCTTCGCGCGCGGCGCGGACGGTCCTGCCGACGACCTCCTCTCCGACCGGATGACGTTCGGCGTGATAGCTGTCGAGCAGCCCGGGTGCAGCCGCGCCACGTACCGCGAGCGCCAGCTTCCAGCCCAGGTTGTAGGCGTCCTGGATGCCGGTGTTCATGCCTTGCGCACCGGTCGGCGGGTGGATGTGCGCCGAGTCGCCTGCGAGGAAGGCGCGACCACTGGAGTAGCGGTTGACCAGCCGATGGCTGATGCGGAACACCGATGACCACCGCATGTTCCGCGCCGTCGTCGGTTCGGGGGCGAGACGGTCGAGCACGGCTTGGACGTGATGCATCTGCGGCTTGGCCGCCTCGGTTGCGATGCCGTGGGTGACGCCGTCGTCCGAACCGGCGTCGGCCTGTGACAACTCGGGCGGCACGAGCATCGAGATCCGGTACCGGCCGCGGCCGGGCAACGGTATGCACACCGCGAGGTCGTCGACGGTGCCGTCGGTGACGCGCGAACTGCGCAGCGCGTAGCCCGGTGGCAAATTCCAGTCCACCTCGACGTCGGCGAGCATGTACTCCTCGGGGAAGGCGTCGCCCTCGAACGTCAGACCCAGCGATTTGCGCACCAGGCTGTGTGCGCCCTCGGCGGCGACGAGGTATTGCGCGGTGACCTGACGCTCACCGTCGGCGTCCCGCAGCGTGGCAGTTACGCCTGCGTCGTCCTGAGCGAAGCCGGTCAGTTCCACCCCGCGCCGCACCTTCGTGCCGAGGCCGACCAGGTGCGATCCCAGGACCTCTTCGGTGGCGTACTGCGGGATGCAGACGAAGCCGTACGGAACCTGTTGCGGGAGGCTCAGTTCGAGTCGACCTGCCGGCTCGCCGTTGACGTAGGTGAGCTGACCGCGCATGAGCATCGACTCGTCGAGCGCAGCGCCAAGGACGCCGATCTGGTCCCAGATCTCCAAGGTGCGCGGCTGCACTCCGACGGCCTTCGCCCAGGGCGCGACGCCGTCCCGCTTGTCGATGATGAGGACGTCGATTCCCCTGCGCCGCAATTCGATTGCGGCCGTGAGACCGACCGGCCCTGCTCCGACCACGATTACCTGCGCATCCACGCCAGTGACTCTAGATGATCTTGATCCAGGACGGTCGCGATTCAGCCAGACGACATCGTCACGACGGGCTTGACCGCCGTGCCGGACTGCGCGGCCGTCCACGCCACGTCGAAGGCGTCGAAGTCGAAGCGGGTGACGAGTTTCTCCAGCGGCAGGTCGCCCCGCCGATACAGGTCGGCCAGGCGTGGGATGAACACGTGCGGGTCGCTGTCGCCCTCGACCACTCCCACCACCCGCAGACCCCGGCCCATGATCAGACCGACGGGCAGGTCTGCGGTCATCGCGCCAAGCCCCACCAGGGCGAGCATCCCCCGAGCGCGCAGCGATGCGAGTGCGGTGGAGATGACGTCGGCCACCGCGGTGGTGTCGATCCCGATCGTCGCTCCCCCGGACGTGGCCTCGACGACGGCCGCCGCGACGTCGCCATCGGCCGGGTCGATCACGGCGGTGGCGCCCAGTTCGGTTGCGAGCGAACGGCGCTCGGCCACCGGATCGACCGCGACGATGGCCCGGCAGCCGGCCACCCGACCGCCCATCACGGCCGAGGAGCCGACACCGCCCACGCCGAATACCACCAGCGCATCACCGGGTCCGGCGGCCAGCGCGTTGAACACCGTGCCGACCCCGGTCTGCACGCTGCACCCGAGTGGCGCGGCCAGCGCCGGGTCGATCGGCTCGCGCAACACCACTGTGTTCGCCGAGCCGGCGAGAGCGTAGGTGGCGAAACTGGACTGTCCGAAGAAGCCGCCGACCACGGGTCGGCCGTCGAGGCGCAGCGCACTGGCGTCGTCGCCGCCGTCACCACGCAGGTTGAGCGCCGTCGAGCGGACGCAGTACGCCGGAGCGCCCGCCGCGCACTCGGCACACCGCTCGCAGCTGTCGAAGGTCAGCACCACCTGCTCACCCTCGCGGGCGCGGGCGGCGGGCCCCGTGGCGACGACCGTACCGACGCCCTCGTGCCCGAACGTCACGGGCAGCCGGGCGGCGGGCCAGCGCCGCGAGACGCTCACGTCGGTGTGGCAGATGCCGACGGCGTCGATGCGGACCAGCACCTCGTCGTCGACCGGCGGCCGGATCTGGACGTCGACCACTCGGGGGGTGGAGCCCTCGTCGAGCAGCACCGCGGCACGGGCATCGATCACGCGGGGATGTTAAATGGTTCGGATGCGCGCCATTCACGTAGCCCGGCTCGACGGTCCGCAGTCCGCGGAGCTGGTGGAGATCGACGAGCCCACCGACGGCGGCGTCGTGATCGACGTCCACGCCGCGGGCGTGGCCTTCCCCGACGCCCTGCAGACCCGCGGGCTGTACCAGCACAGGCCAGAGCTGCCGTACATCCCCGGCGCCGAGGTGGCCGGCGTGGTGCGCAGTGCGCCCGCGGGCGCCCACGTGAAGACCGGCGACCGGGTTGCCGCTCTCACCATGCTCTCGGGTGCGATGGCCGAAGTCGTTGCGCTGCCTGCCGATCGGGTGTTCACCCTGCCCGAGAACGTGTCGTTCGAGGCGGGCGCGGGGCTGCTGTTCAACGACCTGACGGTGCACTGCGCTCTGCGGACCCGCGGCAGGCTCGCTCCCGGCGAGACGTTGCTCGTCCACGGCGCCGCAGGCGGTATCGGCACCTCGACCCTGCGCCTGGCCGCCGCGTGGGGCGCATCGCGCGCGATCGCCGTCGTGAGCACCGAGGACAAGGCCGCCGTCGCGCGCGCCGCCGGGGCCACCGACGTCGTGCTCGCCGGGGGCTTCAAGGACGCGGTGAAGGAACTGACCGGCGGCCGGGGCGTCGACGTCGTGGTCGACCCCGTCGGCGGCGACCGGTTCACCGACTCGCTGCGCTCGCTGGCCCCCGGAGGTCGCCTGCTGGTCATCGGGTTCACCGGAGGCGACATCCCGACCGTGAAGGTCAACCGTCTGCTGCTCAACAACGTCGACGCCGTGGGCGTCGGCTGGGGCGCCTGGGCGGCCACCCACCCCGGCTACCTGCAGGAGCAGTGGGCCGAACTGGAACCGCTGCTCGCATCCGGCCTGGTGGTCCCGCCCGAGCCGGTGGTGTACCCGCTGGAGCGGGCCGGGGACGCCATCGCTTCGCTCGAGGACCGCTCGGCGCGCGGCAAGGTCGTCGTCAAGATCCGCTGACGCGGCGCCGCGGCCCCTGGTCGTCGTGCAGGAACAGGGCCGCCAGCACCGCGGCGACGGCGGTCAGCGACAGGATCGTCACCGCGACGGCGGTCCACCCGTGGGCGTCGAACGCGACGCCGCCGAACCACCCGACGGCGCTGGATCCCCCGTAGTAGAAGAGGTTGTACAGCGACGACGCCTGGGCCTTGCCCGCCGGGGCTGACTGCCCGGTCCAACCCGAGGCGACGGAGTGCGCACCGAAGAAGCCTGCCGTTGCGATCACCAGCCCGGCGAGCACCGCGACGACGTTGTCGCTCAACGTGATCGCGACGCCGACCGCCATCACGACGATCGAGGCGAGCAGCACCGGCTTGCGGCCGAAGCGGGTGGTCTCCGCGCCCGCGCGCGATGACGCCCACGTCCCGGCGAGGTAGGCGAGGAACACCAGGCTGACCACCGAGGGCGCCAGGTCGAAGGGCGCACCGGTGAGCCGGAAGCCGAGGAAGTTGTACAGCGCGACGAAGCCGCCCATGAGCAGGAATGCCTGGGCGAACAGGGTCAGCTGACGTGGCGAACGCAGGTTGGCAGCCAACCGGTGGGCCACGCTGCCCTCGGGGTTGGCGCCGCGGTGACGTGACGGTGTGAAGCCCCGGGGTGCAGGCGCCAATTTGACGAAGGCCAGCGCAGCCATCCCGCACACTGCTGCGACGGTGAAGACGCCGATCCGCCATCCGACGACCTCGGCGACGGGGCTTGCCACCAACCTGCCGAGCAGACCGCCGATGGTCGTGCCCGCGACGAACGTGCCCGCTGCGCGTGCGGCGTGGGTGGGCTCGACCTCCTCGGTCAGGTAGGCGACGGCGATGGCGGGCACTCCGCCCACCATCAGGCCTTCGACGAAGCGTCCGAGCAGCAGGACGTCGTAGGTTGGTGCGAACGGGACGAACAGCCCGACGGAGGTGGCGATCGTGACCGACAGCGAGATGGCCTGGACACGGCCGATTCGGTCGGCGAGCATCGACCACGGGATGACGCCGATGGCCAGGCCGACCGTGGACGCGGAGATCGTGAGCGCCGCGCTCGCCGCGCCGACGCCGAGGTCGGCCGAGATCAGCGGCAGAACCGCCTGCGGCGAGTAGAGCTGGGCGAACGTGGCGACGCCTGCGCAGAACAGTGCCGCGAGCAGCCTGCGGTACGCCGTCGACCCGCGTGCGTGGCCCCTCCAGGGAGCGGCGTAGGACTGGTCGATGGACACCGCGACGACGCTAGGAGCGTCGGTTCAATGTGTCCAATGCATGATCTGCTGCTGCGTCATTCACCTAGCGCATGAGCATTGCGACTATCGGCGAGGAAGTCGGCAAACCTCTGCGCGGGCGGCGACAGGGCCCGGTGCCCGTCCCAGATCAGGCCGACCTCGCGTTTGGCCCGGGTGTTCGTCAGCGGGACGTGGACGACCTTCGCGTCGGTGCCCTCGCGCGGAACCGGGACCACGGCGACGCCGAATCCGGCGGCGACGAGGCCCTCCATCGTGGGGATCTCGGTGGCCTCGAACACGATGTCGGGGTCGATGTCGTCCTCGGCCCACAGGTCGTTGGTGAGCTGCCGCAGTCCGAATGGGTCCTCGAGCGCCACGAAGGGCTCCTCGGCGGCTGCGGAGAGGCGGATGCGCGTCCGCGCGGCAAGCCGGTGCCCGCGCGGCACCGCCAGGCACAGGCGCTCGACGTACAGCCGGTGCCAGACGAAGTCCGCGGGTTCGGGACGCGGCGAGGTGACGCCGATGTCGAAGCCGCCGGTACGCACACGCTCGGCGATCTCGTGCGCCGGGCCCTGGAAGAGGTCGAAACCGATGGCGGGAGCGGCTTGGCGAAAGCGTCGGAGTTGTTCTGGCACATACCAGTTGGCAAGTGAATGCAGGAAGGCGAGGCGAACCCGACCGGAGTCGGGGTCGCGCAACGCCCCGATCCGCTCCATCGCGAGGGCCATGTCGGCGATGCTGCGCCGCGCGTGCTCGAGCATGATCCGGCCATACGCGTTGAGCCGCAACCGGCGGTTGACGCGGTCGAACAGCTCCGTGCCTGCCTCGTCCTCGAACCGGGCGAGCGCCCGCGACAGCGTCGGCTGACTGACGCCCAGCACGGCAGCGGCGTCAGTGACGTGCTCGGTCTCGGCGAGCACGACGAACCACTGCAGATCCTCGAGGTGCACGGGTCAGACGATAGCCAGTGTTAGATTCCGCGAAATCCCGGCTGAGAGAAGCAGAACATGAATGGGTTGAGGGACAAGGGCGTCCTGGTCACCGGAGCGGCCTCGGGTATCGGCGCGGCCACCGTGGCGCGGCTGCTGGCCGAGGGCGCCAACGTCGTCGGGGTGGACCTCGCCGACGACGCACCCGCGGGGCTCGGCGGCGCAGGATTCGACTACCGACGTGCCGACGTGCTCGACGCCGCGGCCATCGCCGCCGCGGTGGCCGACGTCGTCGCAGCAGCAGGCCGACTCGACGGCGTGGTGCACTCCGCGGGAGTCGCCGGCGGCGGACCCGTGCACCTGCTGCCCGACGAGGAGTGGGACCGGGTGGTCGACGTCAACCTCAAGGGCACGTTCACCGTGACCCGCGCGGCGCTCCTTCAGATGCTCGAGCAGGATCGCGTGGACGGCGAACGCGGCGCCATCGTGAACCTGTCGAGCATCGAAGGACTCGAGGGCACGGCGGGCGGCAGCTCGTACAACGCGTCCAAGGGCGGTGTCGTGCTGCTCACCAAGAACACCGCCATCGACTACGGGCCGAGCGGCATTCGCGCCAACGCCATCTGCCCCGGGTTCATCGAGACCCCGCTGTTCGACTCGGTGGTCGGCCTTCCCGGGATGGAGCAGGCTCGCGAGGGTCTGCGTCACGAACACAAGCTGCGCCGGTTCGGCCGCGCCGAGGAGGTCGCAGCCGTCGCGGCCTTCCTAGTCTCCGGGGACGCCTCGTTCGTCAGCGGTCAGGCCATCGCGGTCGACGGCGGCTACCTCGCAGGCCGCGACCACCACGTCACCGAGATGATGGGCCTCGGCGAGCGGTAGCGCGCCTCCAGGACCCTTGGGGCAATCCCAACCTCCGCCCTCCGCTGCGGTCATACACTCGAGCCACTTGGCACATCAGCGACGACCATGCTCAGCGAGGAGCGCACCATGTCGATCACCGAAGCGGACGTCCCGGTTCACGGCCCCATCGAACAGGACGTGAACGACACCCAGCAGTACTTCGACGGACCGCGATTCGACGGCATCATCCGGCTGTACTCCGCACGCCAGGTCGCCGAGCAGCGCGGCACCATCCCGGTCGACTACACCGTTGCGCGCGAAGTAGCCGCAGCGTTCTTCGACCGCCTCCGGGAACTGTTCGCCGCCAAGAAGAGCATCACGACGTTCGGTCCGTATTCGCCAGGTCAGGCGGTCACCATCAAGCGGATGGGCATCGAGGGGATCTACCTCGGCGGCTGGGCGACGTCGGCCAAGGGATCGCTCGACGAGGATCCCGGCCCCGACCTCGCCAGCTACCCCCTCAGCCAGGTGCCCGACGAGGCCGCAGGCCTGGTGCGCGCGCTGCTCACCGCGGACCGCAATCAGCAGTACCTGCGCCTGAAGATGACCGAAGCCGAGCGGGCCGCCACCCCGGCGGTCGACTTCCGGCCGTTCATCATCGCCGACGCCGATACCGGCCATGGCGGAGATCCGCACGTGCGCAACCTCATTCGGCGATTCGTCGAGGCCGGTGTGCCGGGCTATCACATCGAGGACCAGCGTCCGGGCACCAAGAAGTGCGGCCATCAGGGCGGCAAGGTCCTGGTGCCATCCGACGAACAGATCAAGCGGCTCAACACCGCCCGGTTCCAGCTCGACATCATGCGCGTACCCGGCATCATCGTGGCGCGCACCGACGCCGAGGCCGCCAGCCTGATCGACAGCCGGGCCGACGAGCGGGACCAGCCCTTCCTGCTCGGCGTCACCAATCTGAAGATCCCGCCCTACAAGTCGTGCTTCCTGGCCATGGTGCGCAGCTTCTACGACGCGGGGCTCACCGAGCTGAACGGACACCTGCTGTACGCGTTGCCCGACGGCGAGTACGCCGCGGCCGACGCGTGGCTGCAGCGGCACGGTGTCGCGCAGACGGTGTCCGACACGGTGGCGTCGTGGCGGAAGGACCCGACGGCGCGGTCGGTCGACGAGTTGTTCGACGACGTGGAGTCGCAGTTCGTCGACGTCTGGCAAGTCGACGCCGGGCTGCAGACCTACGGCGAGGCGGTCGGCGAACTCCTCGAGTTCCGTGAGCGCGAGGGCGAACCGCACGACATGACCGCCGCGGAGTGGCGCCGGTTCGCCGAGCGGGCGTCGTTGTACGCCGCACGGGAGAAGGCGAGGGAACTCGGCGTCGACGCCCCGTGGGACTGCGAGCGGGCGAAGACGCCGGAGGGCTACTACCAGGTTCGCGGCGGCATCCCCTACGCGATCGCGAAGTCGCTTGCCGCAGCACCCTTCGCCGACATCCTGTGGATGGAGACCAAGACCGCCGACCTCGAGGACGCCCGGCAGTTCGCCGACGCCATCCACAGCGTCTACCCCGACAAGATGCTGGCCTACAACCTGTCCCCCTCGTTCAACTGGGACACCACCGGCATGAGCGACGATCAGATGCGCGCCTTCCCCGAGGAGATCGGGAAGATGGGGTTCGTCTTCAACTTCATGACCTACGGCGGGCACCAGATCGACGGCGTCGCCGCCGAGGAGTTCGCCGGTGCTCTGCGTCAGGACGGCATGCTGGCTCTGGCCCGCCTGCAGCGCAAGATGCGGCTGGTCGAATCGCCCTACCGGACGCCGCAGACCCTCGTCGGCGGCCCCCGCAGCGATGCCGCGCTGGCTGCGTCGTCGGGCCGGACGGCGACCACGAAGTCGATGGGCAAGGGGTCGACGCAGCACCAGCACCTGGTCCAGACCGAGGTGCCCAAGAAGCTGCTGCAGGATTGGCTGGCGATGTGGGGCGAGTACTACGAGCTGGGCGAGAAGTTCCGCATCCAGTTCCGGCCGCTGCGACCGGGCGGCGAGGTGCTCGAACTCGGCATCTACGGCAAGCGGGGCGATGACGAGGAGAAGCTCGCCAACGTGCTCGTCGACCCGATCAAGGATCGCAACGGGCGCAGCATCCTGACGGTGCGCGACCAGAACACGTTCGACGAGCGGCTACGTCAGAAGCGCCTCATGACGTTGATCCACCTGTGGTTGATCCACCGCTTCAAGGCCGACGCCGTCTACTACGTGACGCCGACCGAGGACAACGTCTACCAGACGCAGAAGATGAAGTCGCACGGCATCTTCCGCGACGTCCACCAGGACGTCGGCGAGATCGTCGTGGCCGACGTGAACCACGACCGGATCGACGAACTGCTGGCCTCCGACGGCGCGGCGCTGCAGCGATTGATCCGCAAGGAGGGCTGACGGACGACCGAACGGCTCCCGGAGACACTCCGGGAGCCGTTCGTCGTCTGGCGTCAGGTCTGCTTGGCGTACCGGGTGAGGAAGGCGAACGCCGCGACCGCCGACACCACGCCAATGGCGCCCCACAGGACGATCGGAACCATCAGCGACACCGGCGACCACCCGATGCCCGAGAACGTCATGGAGACGTACAGCGCCCAGAACACCCGGTACAGGCTCCAGAACGCGAGCACCGCACCGGAGATGCCGAACGCCAGGCTGCGGTTGCGGTCGGTGCGGTTGACGAATTCCTCGACGGGGGTCGGCAGGATCTTCATGCGTGGTCTTCCTCTCGTGATGCGCTGCCCCTGCGGCACCGGCATGCGTTGATGAAAGTCCGCGACGACGGCTACCGATCCCAACAACCCGCGCCTTGCTGGCCGAATACGCCAGTGTTGGACAGAATGTTCAGTTAGTTCGTATACTTCTGGGTCATGCTGCAAGCGCGCGATGACATTCGGGGTGACGACCGCGCCACCGATCGCGACTTTCAAGATCAGTTATCCGAAGCAGTGCAAGAGGTTTCGAACCACCGGGCCGTGATCGAACAGGCCAAGGGCATGTTGATGCTGCTGCACGATCTCGATGCAGACGCCGCGTTCGAGTTGTTGCGCTGGCGGTCTCAGGACCGCAACGTCAAACTGCGCGTGCTCGCCGAACAGGTCGTGGCGGAGTTCCGGCGGTTGAGCGCCGCGGTACCGCTGCCCCGTGACGTCTACGACCGGTGCTTCATGGACGCCCACGAACGCTCACGCGACGCAACCGCCTGAATCCGGTTCAGAGGCCGAGATCGCGGCCGATCAGTTCCTTCATGATCTCGTTGGAGCCGGCCCAGATCTTGGTGACGCGGGCGTCCTTCCACGCGCGGGCCACCCGGTACTCGTTCATGAAGCCGTATCCGCCGTAGAGCTGCACGCAGTGGTCCAGGATCTCGTTCTGCACCTGCGAACTCCACCACTTGGCCTTGGCGGCATCGATCGCGGACAGTTCGCCGTGGGTGTGCGCCACGACGCAGTTGTCGATGAATGCCTGTGCCACATCGAGTTTCGTGACCAATTCGGCCAGCAGGAACTTGTTGTACTGCAGCGACCCGATCTGCTGGCCGAATGCCTTGCGCTCCTGGACGTACTGCAGGGTGTCCTCGAGGTTGCGTCGGGCGTGGGCGATGTTCTGCACGGCACCGCTGATCCGCTCCTGCGGCAGCAGCTGCATCATGTGGATGAATCCACCGTCGAGTTCGCCGATCATCCGCGACGACGGCACCCGCAGGTCCTCGAAGAACAGCTCGGCCGTATCGGCCTCGGGCTGCCCCACCTTGTCGAGTTTGCGACCTCGCGAGAACCCCTTGTCGGTGGCCTCGACGGCGAACAGCGTGATGCCCCTGGCCTTCTTCTCCGGCGACGTTCGAGTGGCGACGATGATCAGATCGGCCTGCGTGCCGTTGGTGATGAAGGTCTTGGAGCCGTTGATGACGTAGTCGTCGCCGTCCTTGACCGCCGTGGTCTTCAGCGCGGCCAGATCGGAACCGCCGGAAGGCTCGGTCATCGCGATCGCCGTGATCAGCTCACCCGCACAGAATTTCGGCAACCACCGTTGCCGCTGCTCCTCGGTGGTCAACTTCACCAGGTACGGCGCGACGATGTCGAACTGAATGCTGAACGCCGAGGCGATCGCTGCGCTCGAGCGGGACAACTCCTCGTTGAAGATCGCGTTGAACCGGTAGTCCTCGGCCGCGCTGCCGCCGTACTCCTCGGGGACCTCGAGACCGAGGAAGCCGTTGCGGCCTGCCTCGAGCCAGCTGTCCCGGTCGACGAACCGCTGCTCGATCATCTTCTCTTCGGCCGGTTCGATCGTGCGGGTGACGAACTCGCGAACCGACTCGCGAAATGCCTCGTGGTCGGCTTCGTACAGGGTGCGCTTCATCGTCTTCCTCCATGCCGGCGTGCTCGCCGTCCAGCATATATACCGGCCAGTAACAACGGTCGGCACGGCCGGTCACGCGGTATGGCACCCTGAGGTCCGTGCCAGCCGAACCGACCACCATCGAGCGTTCCACCACCGATGCGGGAGCCGACGTCGCCGTCCTCACCTTCCACAACGGGCCACTGAACCTCTTCGACCAGGCGATGTTCGACTCCCTGATCGACGACCTCGTCGACCTGGCCGCGAACCCGCCGCGCGCGCTGCTGCTGCGGGCCGAGGGCAAGGTGGTCTCCGCAGGCGTCGACGTTCACGTCTTCCAAGGGCTCACCGCCGCACAGGGCGCCGACCTCTGGCGCAGGCTGTTCACCAAGATCATCGATCCGCTGGAGGCGTTGCCGTGCCCGGTGGTGTTCGCGGCGCACGGGCTGACGCTTACCGCGGCGTTCGAGATCTCGCTGGCGTGCGACGTGATCCTCGCCGCGCCGAAGGCGAAGTTCGGCCTGGTCGAGACCGTCGTCGGCCTCACCCCGTCCATGGGCGGGCCGCAGCGACTCGCCGAGCGGGCCGGCTCGGGCCGCGCTCGCGAACTGGTGATGACCGGCGACCTGTACGACGCCGCGACACTGCACCAGTGGGGTGTGGTCAACGCCGTGCACGACGACCTCGCCGACGCCGCCCGGGCGATGACCCACCGCCTCGCGGACGGGCCGACGAAGGCGCACGCCGCGACCAAGGAAATCGTCGGCGCGTGGCGTTCCGGTGGCGTACGTCACGCCGACTCGGTGACGCCAGAGGTGTCCGGAGCCCTCTTCGACACCGATGACCTGCAGCGCGCCGTGGTCAGCTTCCTCGAGACCGGCCCGGGGAACGCGACCTACACCGGCCGCTGAGCCTCGATGGCCTCGAGCACGAACGTGCGCACCTGCCCCTCGACGGTGGCGCTGCACTGAGATAGCAGCGGAGCCGACATCTGCTCCCCCAGCCTGACCTCGATGCTGCCCGCGTCGGTGCCCAGCGTCACGCGCGTGGTGGCGTGGTCGCGCTCCACGCGAAGCGGTGGCAGGGCATCGATGCGATCGTCGCCGAACGCCTCACGCGCGAAGTGCTGCGCGGCCTGCACGACGTGCGGGAGCGACGTGCGCCCGCGCAGGTGCGAGTCGACGAGACGGCCGTCGAGGTATCGCCGCACCAGGCCGGCCGCATCCGTCGTGTCGACCCGCCCGTAGCAGAGGCCCTCGGGGAGGACGAGCATCGTGGCGGCGAAGCGGTCGCCGCCGAGATGCGAACACTCCCAGACCAATTCGGGATACCGGGCGGCGATGGCCGCGACCGCACTGCGACCACGCACCGCACAGCACTGATCGTGCTTGCCGTGTGCGCACACGGTGACGAGTGGGCCGGCGACCGCGACGCCGTCGGAACCGTCGAGCGCGAGGTCGAGATAACCCGTCGGGCCGTCCACCTCGCCGCCGTACAGCGCCTCCTCGCCGGGGCGGGCGCGCGCGACGAACCATCGCCATCGCGGCGCGCCGGGTCTGCGTCCGTGCCTGCGGATGGCCGCGATGCGCATGCCTGCCATCTCGGCACGGCGGACGATGGCGCGTCCCAGGACGGGGTCGATCACCGTCGGCGACTGCAGGAACGCCGAATGGCCCCAGGGGCCGGACAATTCGAGCATCAGCCAGGAGAAGCCCGCCGAGGCGGTGCCGTACATCGGGTCGTTGCGGGCCAGACTCTGGTCGCTGCACGGCACCCGCTTGACCACTGCGGTCATTCGCCTGCCGTCGCTGTCACCGGCATGACGACGGCCTCGCGCAGTAGTCGGCGGAGCACCACCTCGCCGTCGGCGGCGTCCAGGCCGGGCAGGTCGGTGGCACTGAGCGTGGCGCCACGGTGCAGCGCGGCCAGAGCGTCGGCGCACGACTCCGGAAAGGTGATCGTGCGGTCGGTGAGACGAAGCCGTACCTTCCCGGCGCCGCGTTCGACGGACGCGATCAACCCGTGCCGCCACCGCACGCTCACCGCGGCAGCGCGCGCGGCGGCATCCAGTGATGCCAGCGGCCGGACGGCGACGGGCCGCGTGCGCTGCGCATGCTGCCGGGTGAGTCGGGCGGCCACGCCCTCGTCCAGACCGGGCGGGCCGTCGCGCAGCGTCGAGGCGAGCTGGGCGATGACCTTGGTGGCGGTGGCCGTCATCTCGTCGCGGTCGGTCGCGTTCATCCCCATGGGAAGCGATCTTCTCAGGTCCGCCGTATCGGCCAGCTGGTCGACCAGTGCCCGCACGACGTCGATCCCGGTCATCGCGGCGACGCCGATGGTCAGGTGGATCGACACCCCGCCCAGCGCCTGCGCGGAGTGGATCCAGCCGCGCGGTAGGTAGAGCGCGTCCCCCGGTCCGAGCACGGTGTCGATGACCGGATCGTCCTTGGCGCGCTCAGCGACCGCGGCGCGGTGGTCGGTCCACGGTTGGTCGGCCAGTGGATCGAGGTGCACGGGCTCGTGCACGGTCCAGTGCTTGTGGCCGGTGCTCTGCAGCACGAAGACGTCGTGCACGTCGTAGTGCGGGTCGAAGCCGCGGTTCTGCGGCGGCGTGACGTACGCGTTGGCCTGGACGGGGTGGCCGAGGTCGTCGACCATGCCGCGGACGAAGTCGATGACGGGCGGCCACAGCCGGTGCAGGCCCTGTAGGACGATGGTCGCGCCAGCGGCGAACTGGGCGAGCACCTTCGCCGAGTCGACCTGGTCGGGCATCTCGGCGCCGAAGCCCGCCGGCGCGAGATAGCCGTCTTTGGCCACGACGCCGCCCTCCTTGGCGACGCGGATGAACGGCGCGCGCACCCCGCGTTCGGCGAGCAACTCGTCGACGGCAGTGGCCGAGAGCAGATCGTCGAAGTCGCGGGGCAGCGCGTCCGAGCGGCTGAGCAACGGCGAACGCCCCCAGTGAGTTCGGGCGAACTCCTGGGGGTCGATCGAGATGCAGCGGCTCAGCATCGAGCGTTACGCGGAACCGTCGGCACCGCCGTCATGACCCTCGGGGTTGGAGCCGCCGTCAGCCGTGCCCTCGCCACCGGCAGATCCGTCGGCACCACCGTCGTGACCCTCGGGGTTGGAGCCGCCGTCCGCGGTGCCCTCGCCACCGGCAGAACCGTCGGCACCGCCGTCATGACCCTCGGGATTCGAGCCGCCGTCAGCCGTGCCCTCGCCGCCGCCGGCCGAGGTGGTGATGTCGTCGTCGTTGATCGCCATGAAAATCTCCTTCGTCGGGCCGCACCGGGCTAGTTGAGCAGGAGTGACCTGCTCCGGGCGCGGTGCCGCGTGGATTGCCACCGAAGGCGATCGGTAAACGGAAGGCACGCCTTGCCTTCATACTGCCGTCACACCGGGGGCGACGGCACCTCGGCCTAGCCCAGATACTGCTCGTCGGTGACGTGTTGCATCCAGTCGACCACCTCCCCGTCGACGACCTGCTGGATCGCTATGTGCGTCATGGCCGCGGTGTCGACGGCACCGTGCCAGTGCTTGACCCCGGGCGGCGTCCAGATGACGTCGCCAGGATTGATCTGCTGCTTGCCGCCACCCCACTGCTGGACCCAGCCGGTGCCCTCGGTGACGATCAACGTCTGGCCGCCGGGATGGCTGTGCCATGCGGAGCGCGCACCCGGGCTGAAGCCGACCTCGGCCGCCCCGGACTGCCGGGCGTCGTTGGGGTCGAACAGGGGTGTGACGCTGACGGCGCCGGTGAAGGTGTCCGCAGGGCCCTTCCCGGCCGGCCGGGCGTCGCTGCGCGAGACCTCCATGGTCGGTTCGGCACCGGCAGGCGTGGCCTTCCACAGGCCGAGCGGGACGACGGCCGCCAACGCGGCGGTGACGGACAGGATCTTCTTCATCGTGATTCCTCTCGGGGCGGGGATCATTCCTGGCTGTTCAGGCTGTTCTCGAAGAACGTGGTGAGCGTGTCGAACGGGATGAGGTCGACGCGGTCGTAGAGGTCGACGTGGCCGGCACCGGGCACCGTGACGAGTTGCTTGGGCTCAGCGGCGAGCTGGTAGGCCTGCTCGCTGAATTCCCGCGAGTGGGCCTGGTCGCCGGTGATGAACAGCATGGGGCGGGGCGAGATCGTTTCGATGCCCTCGAACGGGTAGAAGTTCATGAACCGCACGTTGCTGCTGAGGGTGGGATGCGTCGTGGTCGCCGGACTGTTTCCCCGTGCGGTGCGGTAGAAGTCGTAGAACTCCCGGTCGATGGCCGTCGACTGGTCGGTGAGTTCCTCCGGCGTCCCACCGGTGTATTCGACGTCCCCGCCGGCGAACTCGACGTCGCGCTGGGCAGCGGCCGCGGCGAGTATCTGCTGGCGCTGTTCCGGGGTCACCGAGTTGCGCAGTCCATTGCGATTGGCGCCGCCCATGTCGTACATGCTCACGGTGGCAACGGCTTTGATCCGCGGATCGATCTTCGCGGCACTAATGACGAAGCTGCCGCTGCCGCAGACGCCCAGCGCTCCGATCCGCTCGGTGTCGACGAACGACTGGGTGCGCAGATAGTCCACCGCGGCGCTGAAGTCCTCGGTGTAGACGTCGGGGGCGACGAGATTGCGCGGTTGACCGTCGCTCTCACCCCAGTACGACAGATCCAGCGACATCGTGACGAACCCCTGTTCGGCCATCTTGGTCGCGTACAGGTTGGCGCTCTGCTCCTTGACCGCACCCATCGGGTGTCCTACGACCATCGCGGCGTTCTTGACGTTGCGATCGAGATCGTTGGGCACGAACAGGTTCCCGGTCACGTTCATCTGGTACTGGTTCTTGAACGTCACCTTCTGCACGGTCACCCGGTCGCTGGTGTAGAAGTTGTCCGCTCCGTTGGACGTGTCACCCGCGGCCAGGGTCGACGACGGGGGCGCCGATGACGGCGCGGACGGGGCGGCCTCGGGTGCGGACGGAGCGCAGCCCGCCGTGGCCAGCACGCCTAGCGCGGCTGCGCCCCCGGCCAGCTTCATCAGGCGGCGCCTGCTGGATCCCGTGGTGTCGAGTGCGGTCATGACGAGTACTCCTTCGTGTGACGTGAAATCGATTGTTGGAATGAACTTTCAATGGCCTTGCGCTTCAGATGTGCGTGCGCCAGTGCAGCGAGCGGAACGAGCGTCAGCGCGGCGATCACCGTGCCGATGACCGGAGGCCCCAGCTCTGAGAGCGGGGACTCCAGGGCACGCCCGGCCATCCACGATCCGACCGCGGTGCCGAGGTTGAACGCGGAGGTGCTCAGCGCCGACGCCAGCGTGGGCGCCTGCTTGGCGAAGCGGACCGCCAGGGCGATCAGGATGGGGTTCACGGTCATCGACGTCAGTCCCAGCAGCGCAACGAGGACCACGGTCGGCAACGTGTGGCGAGAGACGAGACAGATGGCAATCAGGATGGCCGCCGTGGCACCGGCCGCCACGAGCGTGGTGGCATACGGGCTGGTGTCGCCCAGACGGCCGCCGAGAAAGGAACCGGCGAGGGCACCGACGCCGAACCCCACCAGCGCCAGCGGAACCAGATTCGCCGGCAGCCCGGCGCGACCGGTCAGCAGCGGCGCGATGTAGCTGTAGGTGGCGAGCGTGCCGCCCATGATCATCGTGGCCGACGCCAGCACGAGCCACAGCCGCGCGGAACGCAGGCTGGCGAACTCCGACCGCACGGAAGCCCGGGGCTGCGTCGGATCGTCGTGGGGGACGTACCGGATGACCAGGACGAAGGCGAGAGCGGCGAGTACAGCGAGCACCCAGAAGGGCCCGCGCCAGCCGATGAGCTGGCCCGCGAAGGCACCCAGTGGGACGCCGATGACGTTGGCGAGCATGCCGCCGCCGAGCACGATGCCCAGTGCCCGTGAACTCGCCGCCGGGCCTGCGGCGCGGCTCGCGACGACGGCGGCCACCGCCCAGAACGCCCCGGTGGCCAGTGCGGTGACGAAGCGGGCACCGAGGAGCAGCGTGAAGCCCGAGCCGAAGGCGACCACCAGGTGCCCGACGGCGAACACGCACAGTGCGAGGGCCAGCGTCGTCCGGCGGGGTAGCCGCAAGGTCAGGATCGCCATGCCTGGCGTTCCGACGATCATGCCGACGGCGAAGACCGTGATGAGCCCGCCCGCGCGGGCGGGCGTGACGTCGAGGTCGTTGGCGATCTCCGGCAGCAGTCCGGCGATGATGAACTCGGTGGTTCCCATCAGGAACGTGCCGATCGCCAAGACGTAGGTGACGAACGGCAGTCGGCGGGTGTCGGCATCCGTTGTGGCGCTGGTCATTCGAGCCTCCTTTCGGGGGAAGTGATGGGGGCGGTGCGATGCAATCGGCGACCGCGCTTGCTCATTCGAGGAAACACCGGCGCCACGCCGCCTGGGAGTCCCTGACGAAGGGTGTATCGGTAGTACGTCCCATCTCGGGTGGAGCCCTCGTACCGTGGTCGGCATGGACAACCGTGCCGAGGTTCGCGAATTCTTGATGTCGCGGCGGGCCAAGATCACACCGCAGCAGGCGGGCATTCCCGAATACGGCAAGCGCCGCGTCCCGGGGCTGCGCCGCGGCGAGGTCGCTTCGCTTGCCGGGGTCAGCATCGAGTACTACAGCAAGCTCGAGCGCGGCGGGTTGGCCGGCGTCTCCGCGTCGATCCTCGATGCGATCGCCAGGGCCCTGCAGCTCGACGACGCCGAACGCGCTCACCTGTTCCACCTCGCGCACGCGGCGGACGGCACCAGCGCAGGCATGCGGCCGCGACGACGACCTGCCAAGCGCTGGGTCCCGCGCCCGAGCCTGCAGTGGGCGCTCGATCACTTCACCGCTCCGGCGATCGTCCGCAACGGTCGGATGGATCTGCTTGCCGTCAATCACCTCGGCAGGGGCATGCACGCGGCGCTGTACGACAGCGATCCCGGCCGACCGCCCAACTTCGCCCGGTTCACGTTCCTGCACGAGGATTCGCACACGTTCTATCCGCACTGGGACGAGGCGGCCGACATCTGCGTCGCCATCCTCCGCACGGAGGCAGGCCGCGACCCGCACGATACTGCGCTCCAAGATCTGGTCGGCGAATTGTCCACCCGCAGCAAGGAGTTCAGGCGGCGGTGGGGAGCCCACGACGTCCGGACGCACGGGGCCGGGGCGAAGACGTTCCACCACGACGTCGTCGGCGATCTCGAACTGTTCTACGAGAGCGTCGACATGATCTCCGACCCAGGACTCACCCTGACGCTCTACGTCGCCGAACCCGCCTCCCCCACTGCGCATGCGCTCGACCTGCTGGCGTCGTGGACGGCGAATCAGCCGGTCGAGGCCGAGTCCGGGCAGCATTCGACGTGAGACCGCTCAACGCATTGGTCGCCGCGCTGGCCGGGGTGCTGGTGACGGGCTGCAGTTCCGCACCGTCGCCCGCCGCGCAGTCCGGCGATCCGACACCAGTGGCCTCCAACAAGTCACCGAGCGACTCCACCCGCATACGCATCGTCGTCGGTGAGGTCGAGTTGACGGGTCGACTGTTCGACAACTCGACCGCCCGTGACCTGAGAACACTGTTGCCCGTGACGTTGACGTTCGCCGACCTCAACGGCGTGGAGAAGACGGCACCGCTGCCCCGGAAGCTGGCGGTCGACGGCATGCCGGACGGCGACGACCCCCGCGTCGGCGACCTCGGATATTGGTCGCCCGACGGCGATCTGGTGATCTACTACGGCGACGTCGGCTACTGGAGGGGCATCTCGCGGATCGGCGAGGTCGATGGCGACATCCCAGCCGTCCTTCGGGACACCGGTGAGTTCACCGCGACCGTGGAGTCCGCGTAATCGGTCAGCTCAGATGCGTCGCGAAGAACGCGAGGATGCGGCGCCACGCGTCCTCGGACTCCGGTTCCGAGTAGTGGAAGCCCGTCACCCGTTCGACGACGCGCACCGGTGACGGTGTACCCCAGTCGTTCATGAAGGAATGGCCGACGTTCGGGTACTCCTTGACGTCGTGCGGCACGTTGCCCTCCGTGAGGACGGTCTCGAGTCGGGCGGCGGCACCGGGCAGCATCCGATCCTTGGCGCCGTAACTGCCGACCAGCGGGCAGGATTGGGTCAACGCAGACAGGTCCTCGCTGGGCAGCACGCCGTAATTGGGTGCGGCGGCGTCGAATACCCCGCGCGGCGCGAGCAACAGGCAGAATCCGCCACCCATGCAGAACCCGACGATCCCGACCTTGCCGGTGCAGCGTTCATCGGCTGCCAGGTGGTCCCGCGCGGCGATGATGTCGTCGATCGCGGCGCCGCGACCGGTCGACAGCGCCCGCATCGTCGACACCACGCAGCCGGGCTTGAAGCCGCGGCGGAACAACGCGGGGGCCAGCGACAGGTACCCCTGTGCGGCGAACCGGTCGGTGATGGCGCGAATGTCCTTGGTGAGCCCGAAGGCGTCTTGGATCACGACGACGCCGGGCGCCGGCTCCGACGACGGAGGTGCGGCGAGGTGTCCGGGCAGTGGCCCGGCCGGGGCGGAGAAGCGGATCTCGGGCATGGCGCTCCTTCGTGGCGTGACGGTGGCCATGTTGCCCGATGCGGCACTGCGCCGCGGGACATCAGGTCATCCGTTGGGCGGGATCAGGACCGTCCACAAATCGGTGATCAGACCGTCTGCGATGAGTGCGACGTCGAAGCCCGACATCGACGGTTGACCGTTTGCCGGGTCGACGAGCTGCCAGGCGAGATATCCGAAACCCTGCAGGCGTCGGACCGGGCCATCCGCGACGAACTGCATATCACCCAGGTTCTCTTGCAGCCCAACGCACTTCGCGTCAAGGGCCGCATGCCCGGTCGTGACGCCCTCGTCGTCGGTCCAGCGCACGTCCTTCGCATACGTCCGCTCGATCGCCGCCGCGCGCGTGTCGCCGTCGCGCTCGTTGAACACCTCGATCAGGTTGGCGACCATCAACTGGTCGATCGCGTCTGCCATGGCACTTCCCTCTTGGTCTCGGACGACGTTGCACAGCGGGCCTGGCAACACGCCACGACCGGGACCCTAGCAGTTTTGTAACGGGGTGAATAGAACGCGGGCGGCCGTCGACACCGCCGTCATCCATGCCCATCGATTGGCGGTACGTGGATCGTCGCGTTGCCACCTTGGCGCTTCGCGTCGAACATCGCGTGGTCGGCCCGTTCGATGATCCGGTCGAGCCAGGTCGCCGGCTCCATTCCGGTTAGGGCGGTTCCGCCGAGGGCAACGCTGGAAACGCCCACGCTCGCAGTGATCGGGGGTTCGGCGGGTGCGGCGATCGCGTACCGGACGCGGTCGACGTCGCGGTGGGCACGGCCCGGGTCGACGACCACGAACTCCTCGCCACCCACCCGCGCCACGAGGGCCGTGCCGCGCACCGCGGACTTGATCCGTCGTGCGGTGCGGATCAACACCTCGTCGCCGACCGTGTGGCCGAAGGTGTCGTTGACGTCCTTGAACCGGTCGAGGTCGACGACCATCACGATGGCGGCATCGTTCACGTTCGAGCGCAGCAGGTCGCCGACGTGGAGGTGCAGACCGCGCCGATTCAGCAGGCCGGTGAGCGGATCGGTGATGGACTCGTTGGCGTCGTTGCGCAGCGCCCAGATCGCGGCCTGAATGCCCAACGGAGTGCCGACCACCAGCGCCACCGACATCAAGGTCTTCGCGGTGAACTCGACGACGTCGAATTGCGCGGCGGTGCTGACGTGCACGGCGAATGCCGCCGTCGTCAACAGGATCCACAGCACATGACACACGAGGGCTTTCGGGCCGTCGAAGAACACGAGATAGACCGACAGCATGGTGAAGAAGCTGAACCCGAACGACCCGAGCACCCAGCTCGGGTCCAGCAGCACCATCACGGTGATCGCGATGTCGGCCGACACCACGAACGCGAGCGACATCCTCCGCGACGGCCACGGCCGTGCACACCACGCCCACCCCCACGCGAGTTGCAGGGCCGCGAAACCGACCACGGCGACCTGAGACGCGCGCGAGTTGGCCGACGGCAGGAGGAGGATCAGGGAGATCACGCCGTCGAATCCGGTGCCCAACCCGATCAGGTACTGGACGGCCCCGGACATCGAGCGCTTGGCGAAGTACTGCACTTGCGCCGCGTAGTCGACTGGCTCACCCCACCACTGGCGGACGAGACGGCCGAATACGGCGACGCTCCCCGCATTCGCCAGCATCCCGCACTCCCCGTTCACGTCCCCTGCATCGAGTCGCCGGGGTGCCGAGTCCAGACCTGCCGCGATTGACGCAGGTGTCAAGACGTTGTGACCATAGCGGGTGCGTGGCCGCGCCGGGGGGTTGCGAGTTCGTCCAGGAATAGAGAACGGCCCCCGGAGAGATCTCCGAGGGCCGTCCTACCTAGTAGCGGGGACAGGATTCGAACCTGCGACCTCTGGGTTATGAGCCGGCCGGTTGCGTTCTCGCCCTTCTACCTACGTCGCTAACGTGCAGGTCGGCTACGTTCTTACGTCTTGCGTGTCACGCGGTGTCGAAGTGGTCGGCCCCGTTGCGCACGGTTTCGTTCACAAATCCGTTCACAACGTTCGCGGAATGCTGGCGCATGGGATCACCTCGGCGCCTGCGGGTACAAAGCAGGCCGAGGCTCCGACTCATCGTCATCGTCGAGGATGGACGTACAGCTGGAGGGCGACAGAACGCGGTCAGCTCAACCCTGGACTGAGGCTCTTGATATCGGCGTACAGGCTTCGAAGCGCCGCGTCGGACATGTCAATAATCGGTTCATACATGAACGAATTCACATGGATGTTCTCGGGGGTCATGAGCACGACCCCATCAAGTGTGTCGCGGCTTCCCGGCGTTCCGTGTCCTCTGCTCTTGAACGCTTGGAAGAGCTTCTGTGTTTGGTTTCCATCGATCGCGTTCGTGAAGGCGGGATCGTTAAACTCCGCCACCATGTAGCTCTCCGCGAGAAGGCCGACTCAGCATCGACCACGGCCGACTTCGAATAGGTTGAGCGCGAGGGCACCGGAATGCTGAGTGGACTCGACGCTGGGCCGGTTGAACAAAGGCGACTGTTTCCACAGGCGTCGATGAGCTGTATTTAATCCTGAAGAATCCATCATTCACTGCGGTGCAGGGCAGCGACGCAGCAGCGCGTAGTCGGGGTGATGCACCAGACCGCGGTGCTCCACCGCAGCGACGATGGTGCCGCTGTCGATGGCGCGAAGATAGTCGAGCACCGGCACTTGGTCGTAGACCAACGTGGCCGTGAGGACGCCGCGATACTCGACCATGCGGAGTCGCCCGATCGGCGCGGAGGTCTCTACCTCGTTTCTCCTCGCCGAGATGTCCCGTTCGCCTGTGCTGAGCACTGCGAGCACCGATGGAAGGTCGGCGGCGAACACCCCGTTCCCGTCGGGTTTCGGGTAGAGCAGCGGGTCAACAGTTTCGGCATCGACGAATCGGGCTCCCCACCAGCCACTTTCGATAAGCATCTTGCCGCCGAGGGTTTCGGCGTAACTGGGGTCGACCTTCCAGGTCCCTATCAGCATGTCGATGCTCACCGGATTCAGGGTGTCGAAGGTGACCGCCATGTCGGCCTGGGTGAGCGATCCGTCACGGCACATCCGTTTGATATTCATCAACGTTCCTTTCGTTGTCTTCCCGCGCGGAGCGGTGCTGTTCCCTGCAACCACTCGTACTGACTAGATAGTCCCAAACGGTCACTATTTGCCAGAGTCGGCATCTCGAACTGCGGAATCAAACTGACCGCTTTTCAGTTATGGTCAGTATGAACAACAAAGAGGCATTACAGCAAGGTCGGGTAGCCGACGCAGGGCGGGTTTTGGTGGTCGGAATGGGCGTCAGCGGCATCGCCACGGCGACTCGTCTGCACGCAGCCGGCTGGACACCGGTCATCGTCGAACGCTCCGCCGAGCGGCGCCGCGGTGGCTATTTCGTCGGACTGTTCGAAGCCGGATTGATCGCCGCCGACCGCCTGGGGATCCTCAGCCACCTACACGACCGCAATCCATACTCACTCAGTTATCTCGTCGACCGCAGCGGCCGCAACTTCCGCACCTTCTCCATGAAAGATCTGCCGGGCCGGCCGTGGCTGATGCTGCGCGGCGACGTCGAACAAGCCACCTTCGCGGCCCTTCCCGCGGATGTCGAGGTGCGCTACTCCACGGTGCCCACCTCGATCGTGCAGGACGACGACGGGGTGGATGTCACCTTGGCGAACTCGGTCACTGGGCAATCGGTGACCGAACGGTTCGACCTCGTGGTCGGGGCCGACGGGTTGCGCTCGACAGTGCGGTCTCTGGTCTTCGGCCCGCACAAGCAGTACCTTCATCGCCTGGGCTACATGGTGGCCGCGTTCGAATTCCCTGGCACGCCAGCTGGTCTCGAACCGGGCGTGAGCGTACAGCTGGTCGAACCCGACCGGGCGATGTGGGTGTTCGCGTTCGCCGACCACGACCCGACGATCATGATCTCCTACCGGACCGACGACGTGGACGCCGAGTTCACCTACCGCGCGGCGGACCGCATTCGGGAGGTCTTCGCCGACCAGCCGCTGGGCGCCACGCTCAGCGATGTCCTCGATGCACTCGATCACGCCGAACACGTGCTGTTCGATTCCGCCGAGCAAGTTCACCTGAACACGTGGCACCAGGGACGGGTACTGCTGCTCGGCGATTCCGCCTGGTCTGTCACCCTGTACGCGGGCATGGGCGTGTCGGCCGGCCTCATCGGCGCGGACCTTCTCGGCGAGTTGCTCGAACGCCACCCTGGGGATGTGCCCACAGCCCTGAGCGAATGGGAGCAAGGCTTGCGCCCCTACATCGAGGAGTACCAAGCGGTGGGCCTCAAACAGCGCGCATTCTTCGTCCCAGATGCGCTGCGGCAGATCCGGGTGCGCCGCGCCATGTCGGTGGTCACGCGCTTCGCCCTGGGCCGACGCCTGCTGAGCAAGGCGCTCGAAGGTGCGGTGGAGGCGCGAACCACCGACATCACCGCCAAGGCGTTGCAGCGTCTACGGTCCTCCCATCCGCTGCCCGCAGCCAGGGTATGAAAGGAGGCGTGATGAGTGAACTCCCCGAACGCCAGTCTGCAACAGCAGCGCGCATCCTGGCCGCCGCCGACGAGCTGTTGCAGGCCCGCGGCAGCAAGGCGGTCACGGTGGCTGCCGTGGCGGAAAAGGCGGGGGTGGGCAAAGGCACGGTGTACCTGTACTGGACCAGTAAGTCCGATCTTCTCCTGGGGCTGATAGGCCGGGATTTCCTCGACCTGGCCGAACAATTCACCACCGACCTACAGGCAGACCCGGATCTGGCCCGGCCCTCGCAGCTCTTTCCAAGCCTGATGCGCAGAGCGGCCCACCGACCGTTCGTCAGAGCGATACTCCGCAACGACGACGGACTGCTGGGAACACTCGCCGGCGACCCCCGTTCGGCTGCACTGGTCGACGCGCTCGGCCCCGATGCCCTGATGAACACCATGCTGCCCGCTTGGCGCAAGAATGCTCTAGCGCGCACAGACTGGCTGCTCGACGAGCAGGCCTACGCACTCATGGCCCTTTACCGTGGCTTTCTTGTGCTCGGGAGTGAGACATCGGGCAAGGCAGCCTCGCCAGACTCATCGAGCGTCCTGGCCCGCGCGGTGACCGCCTTGCTCGGGCCCGAACGCCCCGCCAGAACTCAGATGCACGACGTCGCCGCCCAGGGCACCGAGTTTTTGGCCCGCGGATCGGCTGTCGTCCTGGGGATCATCACAGCTTCTGCGCCATAAGAGTCCCCGAAATAACCTCATGGGAAGGACGGGTAGGGGGGTCAGCGCCGAGGGCTTCGCATCGGAGGGCAGGATCAGCCGTCTGCCGACGAAGGCCAGGAAGTCGCTGCGCGCCTGGGGCAGGGGCCTCCCGATACGTTGCAGTACTTGGTATCTCACGATGCGACCGGCCTGACGGGAAACAGTGATCACCAGTCGCCGCGACGGTCGTGTCCCTCACCTCGCCGCTCGCAGGTAACCCAGAGGGACGTGGACCCTTAAATGCTCCCCCCTCGACGCTCGCCGCTCAGCTGGCGCTGCATGTGCGCCGAAGGTTGTCGAAGCCAGGTAAGTCCCCTGTCGGGTTCAGCGTGCGTTGTCGTCCCAGGAGAATACTGTCTCTGCGATCAGCGGCGGGGACCCGATAAATTCGTAGTATCGCGGATTCCACCATTTGGTGAACTCGCTTTCGTACGCCACCACCGCGCCGATCAACTCCTAGGCGATGATCGCGTCGTCGAACTCCAGGAACACGATCAGTTGCGCGTCACCGTCAGGACGCGGCTGCAATAACATCCGCTCTCGGTAATAGCCCACCGCTCGTGCTCGCTCAGCCAGTCCGAAGACGTCCTTCTCCACTTCGGCAAGGAGTTCACCGGAAGCCGTCGATGCGGTCGGCGGGGATGGTGACGGTGAAAGCTGTTACGGCCATTGGCTATTGCCTTTCTTCGTGCCGGCTAGCGGTCAGTGGCTTACTGGCCGATTTTTTTTGGGCCGGAACGGACATGACGAACCGGCGGTTCGCAACTGTCAGTCGATTTCAACCCCAGCGCTTGAGAATGTCCTGCATATTTGCAGTCAATGCCGTTTGCAAGAAGGGACCGAAACTGATCCGCGCTATCCCCAGCGCCGCCAGCACGCCCGGATCATGTTCGTCTGGTCTCGCCACGGCATTGACAGGCAAGGGCAATTCGTCCGCCAGACGCCGGTGGGTGTTCTCATCATGGAGTCCGATGGGGTAGAGGCAGTCGGCCCCGGCGTCGGCGGCATCGCGCAACCGGGCGATCGCGCGCTCAATCCTGTCGGACGCGTCGCCGAGTTCATGCAGAATCACGTCGGTCCGGGCGTTGAGCACCATATGCACGCCGGACTTGTCCGAGGCGGTGCGCAGCGCAGCCACCAGTTGAGCCTGTTCAGCGGAAGTGCGAAGTCGGCCAGCCTCGCTGTGCACCGTGTCCTCGACATTCAGGCCCACCGCCCCGACCTCGAGTAGACGGCCGATCATCCTGTCGGCACTGACGCCGTAGCACGACTCAACATCGACCGACACCGGAACATCGACCGCGGCAGTGATCTGCGCGACGCGATCGAGCACGTCTTCGAACTGCATCCCCTCGTGGTCGGTCTTGCCCATCGAATGCGCGAGGGGTTTGCTTCCCACCGTCAGCGCCGCGAATCCGGCGTCGGCAGCCACCTGGGCTGACCACACATCCCACACGGTGGGCATCGCCACCGGGTCGCCCGGCCGGTGCAGTCCTAGCAGCACCTCGGCGCGGCCGGCGAGATCGCTGCGAAGCGACTGGTTCATCTTCCCCTCTTCCCTGACCATTGGAATGCACTAGCGCAGACGAATCCGGCACTTCGGCGAAGTCGCCTCAATCGGGCATCGATGACCTGCGTCGATCTATTGGAATCGACTCCGTGACCCCACAGCGTAACGATCGGCCGTGTGCCCATGGCGTCTGCGCAAGCCTACTGAATCGAGTCCACCGGCAAACGTCGACGTCGTACCCCGCCCGCGTGGCTGTCCGCGGACTACGGGTTTTCCGTGGTCCCTGGATGGTGCCGTGAATGCAACCATCGAGACGGCCAACAACGATGGTGACGCGAAGGGCGGAATGACGAATGTTCTCGTCCTCGGCGGCGGCTTTGCCGGTTCGTGGAGCGCAGCGGGCTCGGTCCGTCTGGCCCGCTGCGTGGGCGATGCCCAGCCGAACAATGGTATCGACTAGTCCATCAATATCCAGAGGGTCTACCCGCCCACCGACTCAGCCGAAGTGCATCTGGCCAACGCCGGCAGTAACGGCGCCTGAATTGAGGAGCAGCACATGACATCCACCACCCGCGTCGTGGTCGTCGGCGGCGGATATGCCGGCGTCCTGGCCGCCAACCGGTTGAGCCAGCGCACCGACATCGACATCACCTTGATCAACCCGCGGCCTCAATTCGTGGAACGCATTCGTCTACATCAACTCGTCGCCGGCAATGACGATGCCGTTGAGGACTACTCGGCGATTCTGACCGACCGCGCGAAGCTGGTGGTCGACACCGCGCAACGTATCGACGCCGACGCCAAGGTGCTGCGTCTGGCCTCGGGCACCACCCTGGACTACGACTATCTGATCTATGCCGTCGGCAGCACCGCCTCGGTACCAATCAGCGTGCCGGGCGCAGTTGAATTCGCCTACCCGTTGGGCGAGTTGGAAGCAGCGCAGCGGCTGACCGCCCGCATGGCCGACACGGCGCTGCAGGCGCCGATTGTGGTGGTCGGCGGCGGGCTGACGGGTATCGAAGCTGCCTCCGAATTCGGCGAGGCCGGACGGTCGGTCACCCTGGTCACGGGCGCACTTGGTCCCTCGCTGGCCAAGGGGGGACGCCGGTCGGTCGCCAAGCGCCTGAAGAAACTGGGTGTCACGGTCGTCGAGAACGCCACCGTCACGCAGGTGCAAGCTGACAGCATCACCTTGGGCGATGGCACCGCACTGCCCAGCTCGGTCACGGTGTGGACGGCCGGGTTCGCAGTGCCCACCCTGGCCTCCGACAGCGGACTGTCCACCGATCGGCTCGGCAGACTGCTTACCGACGAGACGCTCACCAGCGTCGACCACCGCTCGATCATCGCTGCGGGCGACTCGGCCTCCCCCTCAGCGCAGCCGCTGCGGATGAGCTGCCAGCTCGCCATGCCACTGGCGTCGCACGCCGCCGACACCCTGCTGGCGCGCCTGGACGGCAAGGAACCCAAGAACCTGAACCCGGCCTCGGTAGGGCAGTGCATCAGTCTGGGCCGCCACGCCGGCACCATCCAGATGTCGCACTTCAACGACCAGGCCCTGCCGATGCACATCGGCGGCAACCTCGCCGCCTCCATCAAGGAGTCCGTCTGCAAGGGCACACTGTCATTCCTGGCCAAGGAGGCCCGTAAACCGGGCAGCTACTTCTGGCCTCAGGGCGGCAAGCGCCAGAAGAATCTCACCAAAACCCCAGTCTGAGAGGGACACTGATGTCTGATGTGATGCAACGGCTGATGAAGGCCATGACGGTGATCCAGTCCGTCGAACCGCCGCGGATTCCCGATGGCGCCCACGCGATGACCGCGATCATCGAATGGGGCCCCGGGGACCGCGGCGCACCACCGCACCGCCACCCCGGCGGGCCGTGCTTCGGCTATGTCCTGGAGGGCGAGATGCTCTTCGAACTCGAAGGCGAAGCACCACGGGTGATCAAGGCCGGCGAAGCGTTCTGGGAGCCCGGCGGCGATGTCATCCACTACTCCGACGGCAACAACCGCGACGACAGCACGCTGCGATTCCTGGTGACCATGCTCTGCCAGCCCGGTGTCGACATGTTCGTTCTGGTCGACGACGCTGAACTCGAACAGCGCAAAGATCGTCGCGTACCGAAGAACTGAAAGGAACATCGATGAAGATCACCGTTGTCGGCGCCACCGGACAGATAGGCGCCCGCGTAGTCGACTTGCTCACTGCTGCAGGCCATGAGGTCACCGCCGCCTCGCGTGCCAGCGGGGTGGATGCGGTTACGGGTGACGGCGTGGCCGCAGCCCTCGACGGGGCGGACGTCGTGGTCGATGTCCTCAATTCCCCCACTATGGAACCCGGTCCCGCCGTGGACTTCTTCACCGGCTCGGCGACCACGCTGCTCGCCGCGGCCAAGAAGGCCGCCGTGAAGCACTACCTCATGTTGTCCATCGTGGGTGTCGGCAGCGTCGAGGCCGAGGGATACCTGAACGGTAAGCACCTGCAGGAAGAACTGGTCGCGAACTCCGGCGTCCCGTACACCATCGTTCGGGCCACCCAGTTCCACGAATTCACCGAGGGCATCGCCGGATCGCTGCTCGTCGACGGCGAAGTCCACGCACCGGATGCGTTGATTCAGCCGATTGCCGCCGCCGAGGTCGCCGCAGTGATTGCCCGTGTCGCCACCGAGACACCACGCAACGATGTGCTGAACCTCGTTGGCCCGGAACAGATGTCATTCGCAGACCTGGCCCGTACCGTCTTCACACATCAAGGCAAAGAGCTGCCCATCGTGGTTGACCCCGAGGCCACTTACTTCGGTGTCGCGGTGCAGCAGAAAAGCTTGGTCACCTCAGATGACGCTGAGCTGGGCGGCACGCGCCTCGCGGAGTGGTTACAACATCGGTGAGCAACTGCAGCCACGTTGTTCCTCGCCGCCGGTGACTCCTCCGATGCACGTCACTCTCGTCGCGCATCAGACCCGTTCTCGCACAGCCCTCTTACCGACCTGATCCACGACGCTACGAACCTAGGAGAACGCAATGCTCGTAGCTTTATCGGGTGATTGCGCGGGCCGAGCGGAGACGCTGGTTGAGTTACACAGGCTCGGTGACTCGGCGGCGCGTCACACAGTCTGGCGAGCCGGGCCGGGCCCGTGCAACGATGATGCCCGATCGCGGGTGCTTGCGGTCGGAGGTCTGCCCATGGCCCACCTCGTCGGTAGAACCGGCACGAAGGCCAATTCGTCTGCGCGCAGGCTCGATCGGGACTTGCAGATGACCACGGCAGGCAACGTGCAGGGCCGGCCCCGTGCCGAATCGAGCTGCGGGCTGATTGCCCACGACAACGCTCTGACGGCCAAGACCCACCGGACGTTGGGAGGCTGGCGCTGATGCGGCGGAATATCGGCGCCGCGGTTGCCGCGGGCGTGCTGGCGCTGGTGCCGGTCGGCCCGGCTGTCGCGCCCGCTGCGGCCGCCTCGTGCGAGGACGTCGAAGTGATCTTCGCGCGCGGCACTTTCGAAGCCCCGGGCATTGGCCGAACCGGGGACGCATTCGTGAACTCACTACGTCCGCGAATCGGTGATCGAACGCTCGGTGTTTACGCGGTGAATTACCCCGCATCACTGGACTTCGCGCGTGCCGTCGATGGAATTGTCGACTCCAGCAACAGGATCCGCGCCGTGGTCGACTCGTGCCCGAGTACCCAGATCATCCTGGGCGGTTACTCTCAAGGCGCAGCGGTCAACGCCTATGTGACCATGGACTCGATCCCCGAGGGGGTCGTTCTACCCCCTGGTATCACGGAAACCCTTGGCGCATCTCAACGCGACCGCATTGTGGCGGTCGTGCTGTTCGGCAAGCCATCGGCGGCCGTCGTCGGCCTGGTCAACCGAACCGCCCCGCCGATCACCATGGGCGCCGCCTTCGTGGACAAGACGCTCGATCTATGCGCGCCGCAGGACCCAGTATGTGAGGCCGGCAGCCTCGACCGGGCCGCGCACAGTCTGTACGCGGTCAACGGCATGGCCGAGCAGGCGGCCACCTTCGCGGCCCGACAGTTGCCGGCCTGAGGAAGGCCAGATGACACGCGATCCCTGTCCGGAGCAGCTGCGCAGTCTCGCGGTCGGTGCCCTTTGCTTTCAGCCTGACCGGGGCGGGTCCAAGCGAATGACCGATACCCACGAAAAGACTTGAAGGAGAAGTCATGTCACTATGGAGCCCGAAAACCATCATGGACGTCCCGCCATACCCGCCGGCGAGGTTTGACGGGGATCGGGAGATCAGCGCGATCGTGCGCCGCGGCGATGCCCCCGAGGATTACGCCGTAGGAACATCGAAATTCCACTATCTGGTCGATCAGAAAACCTCAGCGGGTGATTACGGTCTGTACCGCGTCGAACTGGGCCCACGTGCTGCCGGTGCCGCCGCGCACTACCACAAAGCTATTTCTGAGGCGTTCTACGTCCTGACCGGCGGCATGCGGTTGTACGACGGCGACAAATGGATCGATGCCACACAGGGCGACTTCCTCTTCGTCCCGCCCGGTGGCATCCACGGCTTCCGCAATGAAACCGACGACGCTGCTGAGTTCCTGATTCTGTTTGCGCCGGGCGCACCACGTGAGGCCTATTTCGAGGGCCTCAAGCATCTTGCGGAGCTGACCGACGAACAGCGCATCGAATGGAACCAACGTCATGACAGCTTCTTCCTCTGATCAGCAACCCTCAGCCGACAGGACGACTATGAACCACCTCCTCCACATCGATTCCTCCGTCCGCGCCGAGAACTCGGTGAGCCGTGCACTCACCGCCCGCGCCGCCGGGCAGTGGCGTGCGGCCCACCCCGAAGGCACCGTCACCTATCGAGATTTGGCGGCGAACCCGGTGCCGCACTTGGACGCCGAGAACGGGTTGGCGTTGATGACACCGCCCGAACAGCACACCCCAGCCCAGGCCCGCACCTACGCATTGAGCAAGACGCTGATCGACGAGATCAAGGCCGCCGACACCGTGATCCTGGGCATGCCCGTCTACAACTGGGGCGCACCGAGCCTGATCAAGACCTGGGTCGACCACATCATCGCCATCGGAGTGTCATACGCCCCCGATGGCACCAGTCTGCTCGGTGACACCGAGTTCATCGTCTTGGAAAGCCGCGGTGGAGGCTACGGGCCCGGCACCCCGCGGCACGGCTGGGACCACGCCGAATCCTGGCTCGCCCACGGTGTTTCGATGACCGGCCTCGTTCCGCGCATCATCACCGCCGAACTCACCCTGTCCGCCACCGAACCGGCGATGGCACACCTGCAGCCGCTGGCCAAGGAAAGCCTGCTGCGCGCCCACGCCGAGATCGACGCTTTATGGACGATCGACGATGAGAGCGCAGCCTGACTGCCGATCCGAGCGAATCAGCGCGATGAGGCGCCCCGACTGTCCCCGCCAGTTCCGGCGTAGCTCCGCGGGTATACCGACTACGCAGTGCGGGATGAGGGTCTTGTCGGAGTGTGCGCCTACCGACGCAACCGGGCGGCAGTACCGGCACATGGCCGGGCGATTTATCTAGCCAAGTCTGCTTGGAGACGTTGGTCGTGCCGGACTTAGGCCACAGTTGCTCCGCCGTCGACAAACAGGGTGACCCCGGTGATGAAGCTCGCGCGCGGTGAAGCGAGAAAAAGTATGGCTTCGGCGACTTCGGCGGGGTGCGCGAGGCGGCCCAGCGGTATCTCCGGACTCAGCACGATGTCGGTGGCCGTGGGCCCCGGTGCCACGCTGTTGACTCTGATGCGGTGGCTACCGAACTCTACGGCCCAGGTGCGTGTCAGGGATTCAACGGCTGCCTTGGTGGAGCTGTAGGTGGATGCGCCCGGTGTCCCTTTGGACGCGGGCGCCGAGGTGACGTTGACGATCACTCCGCCGCCGTGGCGGATCATCCCCAAAGCGACCTCGGCCACCAGGTAGTAAAGGCCGCGCACGTTGGTGTCGTAGGTTTTGGTGAAGCAGTCGATGTCATGGTCGACCGACAGTGCCCGGGGCGCGGCGGCCGCGGTATTGACCAGGATGTCGATGGGGGCCTGGCCCGCCAGATAGTCGACGGATTCCAGGTCGGCCATGTCCGCAGCAATGAATCGGGTGCCGCCTCCGATATCGGAGGCGGCGACACTTCCACGACGGGCGTCGCGGCCGCTGATGATGACGTGGGCGCCGGCCTGCCGCAGCAACCGCGCGGTGGCCAATCCGATGCCTGAGGTCCCGCCGGTTACCAGCGCGGTTAGTCCCGAGAGTTCTAATTCGCTCATCACGTGCCCTCAATCTGTGGATCGGTTGCGTCGGGCTCATGCACCGCGTGTCGACAGTGACAGGTACGTCAACGGCAGGGACCACGGAAAACCCGTAGTCCCTGCCGAGCGCGGGTAGCTCTGCAGCCCCAGACTCGGCATGAAATAATTTGCTCGTACCGCGGCCAGCGGCGTTGGCCGCATCCGACGTTCCGATGAGGCGGCCAACTCGATCGTGGCGATCTCCGATCCCAGCAGTGCCGCGTTGCCCGGTCGCGCCGCTGAGAGCCACACACTGCAGGACATGCTGGTCTCGCTTCGGTCGGGGCGCAGTGAGGTGCTGGTGCTGCTCGGTGAGGCCGGTATCGGCAAGACGGCGTTGCTACACCACCTCCGGGAATCTGCATTGGACTGCACTGTGTTGAGCGCGGTCGGTGTGGAATCGGACATGGAGTTGGCATTCGCCGGGCTCCAGCAGCTGTGCACACCGGTGATGGAGTTCCGATCGGGCCTGCCGCACCCTCAGCGGAAGGCATTGGAGAGGGCTTTCGGTCTCAGCGACACCGGTGCACCGCCGGACCGTTTCCTGGTGGGGCTGGCGATCCTGGGACTCCTGGCCGCCGCGGCACAGGACCGGCCGGTGCTGTGCATGGTCGACGATGTGCAGTGGCTAGATCAGGTGTCCACGCAGACGTTGTTCTTCGTCGCGCGTCGACTACATGCAGAGTCTGTCGGGTTGGTGTTCGCGCTGCGCACACCAATCGACGGCACTGCGGATCTGCCCACTCTAAGAGTAGGAGGGCTCGACGACGCCGATGCTCGTAGGCTGCTGGAGTCGACGTTCCCGGGGCGTCTGGATTCGGCGATGCGCGATCGAATCGTCGCCGAGTCGCGAGGAAATCCTTTGGCGCTTCTGGAGAGTCCGAAGAGTGTCGATGCCTTCGACGCCACCGTCGGCGTGCAGCGCAGCCGGATGCGTTCGCCCGGGCTCGGAGTCGAGCAGCGCTACCGACGATTGATCGAGAACCTGCCCGACGAGACGCGGACATTCCTCCTGGTCGCGGCCGCCGAACCGGTGGGAGACCCAGCGCTGCTGCTGCGTGCGCTGGCGCATCTGGATCTGAAACCGACGAGCATGACTCCCGCCCAAGACGCTGGTCTCGTCGAGTTCGACACCCGGGTGCAGTTTCATCACCCGCTGGCACGATCTGCGGCCTACGGGGTGGCGTCCGTCGAGCAACGGCGCACCGCCCATGGCGCGCTGGCTGCGGTAACCGACCCTGCCATCGACCCCGATCGGCGGGCCTGGCATCGCGCGCTGGCTACCGATTCCGGGGACGAGCAGGTCGCCCTTGAACTGGTCGTGTCTGCAGAGCGGGCCCGGCAGCGCGGTGGAACCGCCGCGGTGGCAGCGTTTCTGACACGCGCCGTCGAATTAACTCCGGATCCTTCCATCCGCAGTGAGCGGGCGCTGGCCGCCGCCGAGGCGCACCGCGAACTGGCCTCCTTCGCCGCCGCTCATCGCCTGCTGTCGACGGCCGAGCGCGGCCCGTTAACCTGCTTTCAGCGGGCACGGTTGGCCCAGCTGCATACCCGGCTGTCCTTCGCCTCAGCTCGCGCAGACGGCGACCCTGCCGCCCTTGCCGAGGCCGTCACGCAATTCATCGCAGTAGCCGAGCAGTTGGCGCCACACGACAGAACCCTGGCCGTCGAGGCCTACCTGGAGGCGCTGAGCACCGCGATGTATGTCGGTCGCAGCGCAGATGGCTTGACGACTGAGGTCGCCACGGCGGCCTGGGCGGCACTCAACGAGCTGACACCACACGGCCCGCTGGAGCTGGTCACCCACGCGCTGGCCCAACGATTGGCCGTCGGTGCGGTGCAAGCGATGCCCGCCATGCGCCGTGCGGTGGATGCGCTCAAGGAGTCGACCCGCGCAAAGGCGACCGAATCGGGATGGTTCTGGCGGGCGTTTCCTATCGTCCACGAATCATTGATCCACGAAACCTGGGACGACGGCTGGAGCGAGATCTCCTTGCACGCCGTAGAGGTGGCCACCGACGCCGGTGCGCTAGCGCTGATGCCTGCGGCGCTGCTGTCCCGTGCCGGCGCACACTTCGAAATGGGTGAACTAGCCACGGCCAGTGGCCTTGTCGCCGAAGCCAACGACCTGTCGATCGCCATCGGCTATGCGCCGTTGAAGTATCACCGGATGATCGTGACGGCATGGAAGGGCGACGAACCCGAGGTCGCACGACTGGCTGCGGCGGCGATCGCGTCCGGACGGGCACGGGGCGAGGGGCGGTTCGTCGGGCTGGCGCACTACGCCACCGCAGTGGTGAACAACGGACTGGCCCGCTACCCGCAGGCTCTGGCCGCAGCACGCAGCGCCTTCGAGTACGACGATCTGGGCTTCCATCCTGAGTTACTGACCGAGATCATCGAGGCCGCAGTGCGAACCGATGACCGACTGCTTGCCGAGCAGGCTCTCGAATCCCTCCAGGACCGGACACGGGCGGCCGGCACACCGCGCGCTCTGGGCTCGCTTGCGCGATCGCAGGCATTGCTGTGCAACGGGGAGCAGGCGAAATCGCTATACGAGGAAGCGATCCGGCACTTCGAAGCAACTTCGCATGCGGTGGCTCTGGCCCGTGCACGCCTGCTGTACGGGGAGTGGCTGCGCCGTAACGGTCCTGCGACCGCTGCACGTGAACCGCTGCGGATCGCCCATGAACAGTTCGTCCAGTTCGGTTCAATGGCCTTCGCAGAGCGGGCCCGCCGGGAATTGCAGGCCGCCGGTCAGAAAGCCCGCAAACAGCCCACCACCAAAGGGGACCAGCTGAGTCCACAGGAACAGCAGATCGCGGAACTGGCGAAGCAAGGCCTGACCAACCAGGAGATTGCCGGCCAGTTATTCCTCAGCGCCCATACAGTGGAATGGCATCTGCGAAAGGTATTCACCAAGTTGGGGATTCGCTCGCGGCGCGCACTACGCCAGAAGCTCAGTTAGCCGACCTTCGACGCGGAGACGGCTCGCAAAGCAGCGCGCGCCAACAGCAGGGCTTTCGCCAAGACATGGCCCGGCCGGCCCACAGCAATTGTGCACGCCAGGTCCAGCTCCGGCTTGGTCCGGAGCCCTCTGGTTTGATTCCAGCGCCGACTCGCCATCTCCCCTAGTCGGAGTATCTGAGGTGATCCCCGGGACATGCAATCACCGCATGACTAGTGCTCGTTTGGCTCACCAAGAAAACCATCGGTGCGCACCGGACCGAAGCAGGGTTGCGCCGTCGGCGATCTGGGGCGTGCTAAACAAAATCTCTTTCGAACAGCGAACGAGCAGTGTCGATGATCGTCTCGCTCACCGGGCGTGGAGACCATCCGAGCACGGACTTGGCTTTCGCGTTTGTGATCTGTGGGCGCCGTCCCAGCTGCGTGAGCGCCTCACGAAGTGCCGGCACCGTCGTGGCGAGTTGGCGTACTTCCTCGTCGCTGTACTCATCCGTGGTGACCTGCGACGCAGCTTCGCCCAAACCGTCGCGCAGAATGTGGGCGAGTCCAAGGAAGCTCTGCGGCGGCCCATCTGCGACAAGGAGGATCCGTTCCCCGGATGCACCGTCGTTGATCATCGCCTGCAGGTGCGCCGAGGCGACATCACGGACATCAACCACGCCGAAGTATTGGGGCACCACACGTTTAAGTTCTCCGGTGAGCATGGACTGGATGAATTTCACTGAGGTCGAAAGGTGAGTTCCGATAGTGGGGCCGAAGATGCCGACCGGAGCGAGTGTGGTGAGCCGCAGGCCACCCCCTTCGTGAGCAATGAAATCCCACGCTGCGCGTTCAGCGATCGCTTTAGAGCGGATATAGGCGGTGTTTTCGCTCGCGGGATCGGTCCAGTCTTGCTCAGACCACTGGTCGCCGGCTTTCGGGGAGTAGCCGACTGCCGCGAATGATGAGGTGAGCACGACCTTCTCGCAGCCAGCGTCACGTGCATGCCGCAAGACCCGCAGCGTTCCGTCGCGCGCCGGCACAATGATTTCGTCGTCGCTTTGCGGCGCTTCGGCCGGGAACGGCGAGGCGATGTGCAGCACGTAACGTGCCCCATCTGACGCCGCACCCCAGCCTTCGTCGCTCGTAAGATCGGCCAGCGCGAACTGGACGCGGCGAGCGTCGAGGTGCTCAGCGGCAAGGATGTCGCGGACGTCCTGCGCGCGTCGCTCGCTACGGACGGCAGCACGAACGGTGTGCCCTTGACGGAGTAACTGACTGACTACGTGGCTTCCCACGTAGCCGGCAGCACCGGTGACAAGAACCGTTGGTTGGTCAATCATTGAAACCCCTTCGTACGACGCCGACACATGGCAGCGGTATTGAACGGTGGCGATACGGACGACTACATCGTTGTGCTACCTGGCTGTCAGATGCCGGGTTGGGCACTGCGCCGCGCACGACGCGATGGAGCATCCATTGCGGCCGGTACGTCGGTGCTTTGAGCGTTTCTTGAAGCCCTCTCCCGTTTAGGACGTCAGCGCCGTTGCTCCGCGGAGTCGGTGTGGAGGAGCGCGGCAGCCTCCTGGCGGTCACTTGATGACCACGGTCATAACGTCGGCATCTCCGGGGGTTTGTGGTGAAGTTACGCTCTGCCCCACCGTGAGGGTGTTCGTCAGCCCGGCGTATTTCGATTCGTCATACAGCGCTGCCTCCACCATCAACGTGCAGGGTCGACCCCGTGATGAACTTCGCACGCGGGGAGGACAGGAACAGAACGGCCTCGGCAATCTCGTCAGGCTCAGCGGTACGCCCCAGCGGCAGCGCGCGCCCAAGTTCGTCGTTAGTGTCTCCCCATTCCGCCCGGACACCCTCGGTGTTGGTGGGGCCGGGTGCGACGCTGTTGACGCGGACACCCGAGCCGCCGAATTCGGCTGACCATGACCGCGTCAGTGATTCCAGCGCAGCTTTGGAGGCGCTGTAGGTGGAGGCGCCCGGCACACCTTTGAACGCCACCATCGACGTGATGTTGACGATGCTGCCGCCGCCTTGGGCGAGCATGTGAGGGACGAGGGCGGCAACCAAGAAATAGGCGCCACGAACGTTGGTTGCGAACGCTGTATCGAAAGCCGCAGGGTCCTGATCTACGGTGAGCGAACCTGGGAAGTAGGCCGCGTTGTTCACCAGGATGTCGACCGGACCGACTTCTTGCGCCATGGCTCTCACCTCGTCGAGATCGGCCATATCAGCAGCCCGGAACTGCGCCGCTCCGAGTTGCGCGGCAACGGATTCCCCACGTCGGCGGTCTCTGCCGGTGAAAACCACACTGGCCCCTGCCTGAGCGAGCAGGCGCGTGCACGCCAGGCCGATGCCGGCGGTGCCACCGGTGACCAGGGCTCGATAGCCGATCAGTTCATTGCTCACTGGGCTGCCACCCTGTCTCCGAACTTCACGTCGGGAATCACCGAAACATGCCTAATTACAGGACTATTCTGGGCGACGGTGGTTCCATGGCACGTCGCGCCAGGATCGGTGACGATGCCGGTGTCCAGACCTTGAGCCGTCGTCACAATCAAGCACAGATGGACCAAAGTCGACTTCTCGGCGACAACGGTGATCGTCATTGTCCGAATACCTTTCGCAGGGTGTGAATGGCGAACTCGATTGCCGCGGTGGCAGCGGCAGTTTCTCGAACCGGGTTGAGCATCATGAAGTCGTGAATGATGCCATTGACTCGCAGACTGGTGGTGGGCACTCCGGCGGCGGTGAGCTTGCGGGCATACGCTTCGCCCTCGTCGCGCAGTACATCGTTTTCGTCGACGATCACCAGTGCCGGCGGCAGCCCCTGGAGTTCTTCGATGCTGGCTCTCAGCGGTGACGCGGTGATTTCGGACCGCAGGGCCACCTCGGGTAGGTAGCAGTCCCAGAACCAGGCCATCGCCTTGGCGGTCAGGAAGGGTCCGTTGGCGAATTCGGTGTAGCTGTCGGTGTTTTGCGCGGCATCGGTGACCGGGTAGTACATCGACTGGTGGACGAAGGTGACGTCGCCGCGCTGCTTGGCCATGATCGCCACTGCGGCGGTCATGTCGCCACCGACCGAATCGCCGGCGACGGCCATTCGGGTCGCGTCCAACCCCTCGCCGGCGCCGTGGCGGGTGATCCACTGGGCGGTGGCGTAGGCCTGTTCGATAGCCACCGGATAGTGGGCTTCCGGGGAGCGGTCATATTCGACGAACGCGACGGCGGCGTGGGCGCCGACAGCCAGCTCGCGCACCAGGCGGTCATGAGTGGCGGCGTTGCCCAGCACCCAGCCGCCGCCATGGATGTAGAGCACCACCGGTAGCGGGCCACTCGCCTGGGGTGGGGTGACGATGCGCACGGCGACGTCGCCGTGGTCACACGCCACGGTGACCCAGCGTTCCTCGACGTCGAGCTTGGCGACGGGTGTGGCCTGCACGTCGTCGAGAACTTTCCTGGCGCCCTCGGGGCCCAGTTCATAGAGGAACGGTGGGGTAGCGGTGGCGTCGGCGAACGCTTGTGCGGCAGGTTCGAGCACGTGATCGGGCATGAGTTCCAGCCTCGTTTCTCCTGGCGAGGAAAGGACCCCGGAAAGTCCGTGGTCCGGCGCGCAATATGCAATTAGCCGGCTATCAGACGGAAGATCGGCGCTGCGCAGCCACACGCGAAGGGCCAGCCGGTCGCCGCATCAGCTCTGTTCCCTCGCACAACTCCAAACGGTGCGTGCGGCTGGTCCTACCCGGCTGCCGCACCATCGTCTCAAAGCTGCTGCAACCCCACTGAACCCGTCGCCACCTCATGGTGCCGGACCGTCACTCGCGGTCCGGACTGTTCGAGACTACGGATTCTCCAGGGTGCCTGGGCGGGCACGGCGGTGCGAGAGTGCATTAGTGACCTCACATGCTGACCAACCGAGAATTCTTGTGACCGGCGCGGCCGGCTACGTAGGCAGCCATGTTGTCAACCAGCTACTCCGCAGCGGCTATACCGTGCGTGCCGCAACCCGCAGCGAGCGACGTGCGCAGGAGGTTCTGGACACCGTTGCGTCGCAAGGCCTTGATCCGCACGACGTGGAATTCGCAGTCGCCGATCTCACTGCTGACGAAGGCTGGCCACGTCAGATTCTGCACCAGCGGCCCCAGGACCGGTTGAAGCAGACACCAGCGGATTTCGGTCACCTCAGCGCCCACCGTCATCGAATGGGGCAGGTGTATTGCCGCCGCGTCCGTGCCGACGTCGAGCATCCCCGCAGGGTTGCCCGGAGCCGCATCCGTTTGTCGCTGTGGGTCGAAAAACAGCGCGATCGTCGGCCGATGTCAGCGTTCGCGGCGTATCTCCCGAACCCGAGATCTCTTACATTCTTCTGGTGCTGCCCCCTCCCCCAATGAGGGGTCAGGCGCCCCGCAACCCCGCTGACCCGGCCACCGAAAGCCGTTACCTGACCGCAGTATCGGCGCACAACAACGAAAGGAATGCACATGTCCGACGTGACTCGAATGGATGCGCTTCCGGGGCCTTCCAGGCGCAATCAGGCTGCCAACCCCCTAGATGGAGACTCGCAGCTACTTGACGATGTGGTCCTGCACCGGCACTCCTGCCGAAGGTTTCTACCAGATAGACCAGTACCCCATGAACCGGTGCAGCAGGCGCTGACCTTGGCGATGCGGGCACCGTCTAATTCGAATGTCCAACCGTGGCGGGTGTTCCTGGCTACCGGTGCCCGCCGCGACCGGTTAGCGGCAGCCTTCGCGGCGGAGGTTCGCCTCCACCCGCCAGTCGATATGGGGCTGCCCGAGTCGCACCAGTATTTGCGGGCCGAACTCGGGGCGCTTCTCTACGGGTCGATGGGCGTCGCTCGGGAGGACCGCGAAGGACGTTGGCAAGCGCAACTGCGTAACTGGGATTTCTTCTCCGCACCGATGGCCGGGATCGTCTGCATGCACCGCGATCTGGGTCTCGCTGACGCCCTCGGGGTCGGCATGTTCCTGCAGACGCTGCTGCTGGCTCTGACATCGCGAGGCCTGGACAGTTGCGTCCAGGTATCCACAGCTCTCTACCCCGAAGTCGTCCGCGAACACCTAGAAATTCCCGATCACCTCAGGGTTCTGTGCGGAGTGTGTATCGGCTATGCCGATAAGGATTTCCCGGCAAACAACCTGCACGTGCCCCGGAACCCCGTCTCGCAGAACGTCGTTTTTCTGGACCGCTGACGTGCCGCCCGGTGCAGAACCTGACAATTCCGTTCAACTCCGGCGGGCCGGGTACTTGGTCGGTGCAAATGCCGAGCGGTGGTGCCGGCGCTCGCCCCCGTTCTTCGATAGTGCGCGAGCGTGACGACCGGTCGTGCAGGCGTCGACGATCCTCTGCGCGTGCGGTCTCTCTGGACCGCGGGTCCTGATCGGCGCTGCCTCGTTCTCTGACCTCAGTGGCTCCGGTAGCCGGTTTCCTGGTGAGCGCCGCACGCCTTCACGACCCGGCGACAGAACGCTGCCGGTCGAATCCGGGCTTACGCACCCTGCCGTGCCGAACGGCTGCAACACAGGGCAGCCCGGACACCGATCGGGCTCCGAGACCGGTGCTGACATGCGCAATCCGTACGTAGGTTTGGAGTTGGCGGGCGCGATGGACGCCATGGTCACCGGAGAACACGCCGTGATGCTCTGGTCAGTGTTGAGATCACCTCGGGCTCAAGGCATTGCGGTGGCTTTTCAGGACGGCGCAACCGGCGCTTATCGATCACGTCCCCGAGGTGGACGGACACCCAGCATACGAAGCGCGTAAGCGTGTGCTGCAGTTCCTGAAGAGCGCTGACCGGCTAACCCGGTTGGTCGGCGGCCCTGCATCGAAACCGGCCCGGCGGCGCACCCATCACGCGGGTGAAGGCGTGGGAGAACGAGCTGTGCGAGGCATAGCCCACCCGTTCTGCGACTGCGGTGACAGAGGCGTCCGGCCGGCGCAACAGTTCGACCGCGTGATGCATTCTCAGACGGAGCAGATACTCCAGCGGGGGCACTCCGACGAGTTCGCGGAATCGGGCGGCGAAGGTGGAGCGGGCGAGGTGGGCGCGCTGGGCGAGTTCTCGCACGGTCCACGGATGTGCAGGGTCGTCATGCACGGCGCGCAGAACGGGACCCAGCTGCGGGTCCGTCAGTGCGGCAAGCCACCCGTTGACGGCGGGTCCGGCGGCGTGAGCGCGGAGTGCCGCAGTCACGACGATGTGCGCCAGGTGCGTGCGCATGAGGTCACCACCGGGCTGCCGCGCTCCCGCGGCGGTTTCGGCCACCAGCAGGTCCATTGCCGCCCGCAACGCCGGCGCCGGCTGTGATCCGGCGTAGACGGGTAGCACCGGCGGCAACAGGTCCAGCAGCAGCGCCGCGTGATCGGCGTCGAGCACGAACCGGCCGCCTGTGACGATCACGTCCGGGGCATCCTTGGCCTGTCCGAGCTGAAGCCAACCGTCGATCGCGTCGGCTGCGTAACGCGCCTCGGCGTCATCCATTGCCTCGCCGGGCGTGTCGGCGGCACTGGCCATGGTGTACTCGCCGCCGGCGATGAACATATAGCAGTCCCCGGCCGCCAGACGCACGGACGCGTGTCCTGGCGCAGAGATCCAGCACTCACCCCGGTGCACCACACCGAACTTCGCGTAGGGCACCCCGGCGAAGCGCAGGCCCCAGCTGCCCGAGGCCTCCAGCCGCGAGGTGATGGCCGCGTCGACGGTAACCATCGAAACGATGTCTGAAAGCGGATCCATCACACCAGTATGCTGAAATGTAGACGATCAAGCACAAAAATCGGGCATCCTGCTATAGAAACGCCGACCCAGGCGTCCTAACGTCGAATCCATGAAATATCGCATGCTCGGAAACACCGGTGTCTATGTATCCACCGTCAGCCTGGGAGCGATGACGTTCGGCGGCGCAGGCACCACCCTCGGCGATGCTTTGGGTGGCCTTGACCTGAGTGCTACCGAAGCCGTTGTCGGACAGGCACTCGACCTCGGTGTCAACCTGGTCGATACCGCCGATGTGTACTCCGGCGGCGAGTCCGAGGAATTGCTGGGCAGAGCGCTGGGGGCCCGCCGAGACGACGTGATCCTGGCGACTAAGTTCAGCGCGCGCACAGGACCGGGGCCCAACCAGATCGGTTCCTCGCGCCTGCACCTGATGCGGGCGTTGGAGGACAGCCTGCGCCGTCTGGGGACCGACCACATCGATCTGTATCAGTTACACAGCATCGACCCGGTGACCCCCATCGAGGAGACGCTGGCCGCCCTCGACGACGCGGTGCGCCAGGGCAAAGTCCGTTACGTGGGCTGTTCCAACCTGGCCGCGTGGCAGATGATGAAGGCGAAGGCCGCATCTGAGCGCCACGGCTGGACCAGGTTCGTGGCTTCACAGTCCTACTATTCACTGCTAGGCCGTGATGTCGAGCGGGAGATCGTGCCGATGGCACTCGACCAGAATCTCTCACTACTAGTGTGGGCCCCTTTGGCGGGAGGCATCCTGTCTGGCAAGTACGGGCGCTCCGGGTCCGACGAACCTGGATCCCGCCGGACCGCCGCGGACTACCCGGATTTCCCCCCGGTCGACCCTGGCAGCGCCTGGGACGTAGTGGATGCTTTGCGCGCCGTAGCCAACCGGCACGGGGTCAGCCCGGCGCAGGTCGCCTTGGCGTGGGTGCTGTCCCGGCCGGCGGTGACCAGCGTTGTCGTCGGCGCAAAGCGTCCGGATCAGCTGGCCGACAGCGCCGGCGCCGCCGATCTGACGTTGTCGGCGCAGGACGTCACCGAACTCGAGGCGGTCAGTGACCCGGGTGGGTCCTACCCGCAGTGGGTGTGGGACTTCGCCGGGGGTGGTCGAGTCCCGGCCTGACAGGAGGCGCTGAAATACCAGCCAACCTGACCCGGACAACAGTTCGGCCAGCTCCAGCCGACCTGCGTCCGTTGCGCGGCGGTCAGCAGCTGCAACGATGATGTCCGCCGAGTTGTGTTGTGCAGCTGCAGCATACGCTAATCAAGTGAGTTTCAGCGACGCTCCCTAACACAGGCCACGGCAACACAACCAACCGACACAGCCCGCAATAAACGACGCAACGCCAACAACGGCAGCAACAACCGAAGCCGACGTGTTGATTGCCAAACTCCGTGACATGTCGCAGTCTGCCCACCTGCGAGTCCGTCCCGTCGCGCCCTGGCATTCCTCCCCCCAACCCATAGATCCCGACCATGGTCGCGAGATAGGAGCGGCCTTTTTGGCGCTAACGTCGGCTCCGGACGATGTGAAGCTGTCCGCTCGAAGAGCCGTACGTGCGCTGATGCGAACCAACGACGAGGACCGCACCTTGGACGCAACCATCGGCATTGAGGCTCTACTGCTCGATGAGAATGCCGAATTGAAATATCGCACGGCACTCCGTGCAGCAGCAGCCCTTTTCCGATGACCATGACCCTGAGGGAGTCTTCAACCTTGCAAAGAAAATCTACGACCACCGCTCGGACATTGCGCACGGAAAGGTGAAAACGAATCCCTCGTTTAACTACCGTGGTCACACGGTGAGCAGCCCCGACATGGCGCCTTTGCTGCTTCGCGCCCTACTAAGAAGCCGCCTTTTGTCGAAGCACCCGTGGACCAAGAAGGATTTGGAGCCCCGCATACGGGCGTCGGTCTACCCCGAGGCGACGCCGTACAGAAGCGCGCGATGCCCTGAGCGTCAGGGAGGGCTCGTTACGCGTCAAGCTCTCACGAGCCAGGAATCCCGACGTTCACAAATCCGTTCACAAGAGGCATGAAAACGGCCCCCGGAGAGATCTCCGAGGGCCGTCCTACCTAGTAGCGGGGACAGGATTCGAACCTGCGACCTCTGGGTTATGAGCCCAGCGAGCTACCGAGCTGCTCCACCCCGCGTCGGGTGAACGCAACGTTACCGAAGGCGTTGGGCTAAAACCAAATCGGCTGCTCAGGCGGCATGCGGGCGGTCCTCGTCACGGACGACCGACTACCCGCGATCGGTACCCGAAGAGGCCGCTACGGCCGCCTGGGGACCCGCACGAGGTATCGCAGATCATCGGCGTTCGCCGCAACGAGTAATCGCTCGGCAGATCCCCGAGACGACGTCTGGGGACCTGCCGAGCGACGAGCTACTGCGCCTGCCCGGGCCTACTGCGCCTCACCCAATGGGCGCATCCGCAAGCTACTGCGCCAGCCCGATGGGCGCATCCGCAAGCTACTGCGCCTCGCGATACCTGTTCATCGCATCGTCGAGCCGCTGCAGCGCCTCGCCGAACTCGGCGAAGTCGCCGCTCTGCTGAGCCTGCTGCATCCCGTCGAGCGCGGTGTTGACCTCCTGCAGCGCGGCGGCCTTGGTCGGCGACAACTGCACCGGCCCGCCAGGCGGCACCGCAACCGGTGGCGTCGGCACCTCGGCTGCCCGGTTCTGGCCAGGAGGCGGCGTCGCCGCGGGCGGCGTGCCACCCGGCTGCGGCTGTGCCGCAGGCGGATTGCCGTTGCCGTTGGCTGCCGGCTGGCCCGCAGTGGGCGCCGGCCCCGTGGCAGTCGCACCCGCACCCGCGCCGAACAGTTCGTCGAGCGCGTCGCGCACCGTCGGCCCGTAGCCCACCCTGTCGTTGTAGAGCATCGCCACGCGGATCAGGCGTGGGTAGGACGACGCGGCGTCACTGGCACCCGGCGACGCGTACACCGGAGCGACGTAGAGCAGTCCGCCGTCGCTCACCGGCAGCGTGAGCAGGTTGCCCCACCTGATCCGGTTCTGGTTGTCGCGGCCGATGACGCCGAGGTCCTGGCTGACCGCGGTGTCGGTGCTGATCGCGTTGAACGCCAGCTTCGGACCGTTGACCTGACCGGGAATGGTCAGCACCGTGATCTTGCCGTAGGAGTCCGGATCCGAACTAGCGCTGATGTACGCGGCCAGGAAGTCACGCCGGAACCGGTTCATCGCGGTGGTCAGCTGGAACGAGGCCGAATTGTCGTTCGCGGCAAGGTTCTTCGCCACGATGTAGTACGGCGGCTGGTAGCTGCTGGCCGTCGGGTTCGGGTCCAGCGGCACGTCCCAGAAGTCCGACGTCGAGAAGAACGTCACCGGGTCGTCGACGTGGTACTTGGCGAGCAGCGCACGCTGCACCTTGAACAGGTCCTCGGGGTACCGCAGGTGCTCCTGCAGTTCGGCCGAGATGTCCGACTTCGGCTTCACGGTGTCGGGGAACACCGCCATCCACGCCTTGAGCACGGGGTCGGCCTCGTCCTGGGCGTACAGCGTCACCGTGCCGTCGTAGGCGTCCACGGTGGCCTTGACCGAGTTGCGGATGTAGGACACCTGCTTGTCGGGCGCGAGCCGGTTGAGCGCCACCTCGTTGGAGTCGGCCGTCGCATCCGACAGCGAGGTCAGCTCGGAGTACGGGTAGTTGTCCAGCGTGGTGTAGCCGTCGACGATCCACACGATGCGCTTGTTGACGATCGCCGGGTAGGCACCGTTGTCGGTGGTCAACCACGGCGCCACGGCCTGCACGCGCTTGGCGGGATCCCGGTTGAACAGGATCCTGCTGTTCGAGCCGATCACGTTGGAGAACAGGAAGTTCCGCTCGGCGTACTTCGCGGCGAACACGCTGCGTGCGAGCCAGTTGCCGACCGGAACGCCACCGGAGCCGGTGTAGGTGTAGTTCTTCGTCTCGGTGTTGGTCTCGACGTCGTACTCGCGGTCGTTGCCGTTGCGGCCGACGATCGCGTAGTCCTCGGCGGTGTTCGCGATCACGGGGCCGTAGTAGATGCGCGGCTGGTCCAGTGGCGCCGGACCGGGCGACACGATCTCGCCGTTGGCGCCCACGACGCTGGCGAGGAACTCGGGGTAGCCGCCGTTCTGGTTCGGGTCGTTGGCCACGCCGCGCACCGTGTTGGCCGGCGAGGCGATGAAGCCGTTGCCGTGGGTGTACACGGTGTGGCGGTTGATCCAGTCGCGCTGGTTGTCGATCAGGCGGTCGGGGTTCAGCTCGCGCGCGGCGACGACGTAGTCGCGCAGGCGGCCATCCGGCCCGTCGTACCGGTCGATCGACAGCTGCTCGGGGAAGAAGTAGAAGTTCTTGCCCTGCTGGAACTGCGTGAACGCAGGCCCCACGATCGTCGGATCGAGCAGACGGATGTTGGACGTGGTCGCTCGGTCGGCCGCGACCTGCTGCGCGGTGGCCTGGGAGTTGCCGCTGTAGTCGCGGTAGGTCACCGTCTCGTCGGTCAGCCCGTAGGCCTGCCTGGTCGCGGTGATGCTGCGGCCGATGTACTCGGATTCCTTGGCCGCCGCGTTCGGCTTGACGCTGAACTGCTCGACGATCATCGGCCAGCCCGCGCCGATGATGAGCGACGACAGCAGCAGCAGCACGACGCCGATGGCGGGGATGCGCAGGTCGCGCAGGAAGATCGCGGAGAAGACGGCGACCGCACAGATGACGGCGATGGCCAGCAGGATGAGCTTGGCGGGCAGCACCGCGTTGATGTCGGTGTAGCCGGCGCCCGTGAACGGCTTGCCGCCGCGGGTGTGGCTCAGCAGCTCGTAGCGGTCGAGCCAGTAGGCGAATGCCTTCAGCAGGATCAGCGTGCCGCCCAGGGAGATCAGCTGGATGCGTGCCGCGCGGCTCAACGCCCCCGTGCGACCCGCCAGCCGGATGCCGCCGAACAGGTAGTGGCCCAGCAGGTTCGCCACGAACGCCAGGAACGTCGCCACGAACAGGTAGCTCAGGATCAGCCGGTAGAACGGCAGGTCGAAGGCGTAGAAGCCGAGGTCCAGGCCGAACTGCGGATCGGTCACGCCGAACTCGCCGCCGTGCAGGAACATCTGAATCCGCACCCAGTAGGTCTGCGCAACGATGCCTGCGAGCACGCCGATGAACGCGGGCACGCCGATGGTGAACAGCTTCATCCGCGACATCACGGCGGTGCGGTAGCGCGCCACCGGGTCGTTCGGCCCCACCGAGGGGACGAAGACTGGCCGCGTGCGATAGGCCAGCGTCAGAGCGCCGAAGACGACCGCACCCACCACCAGGGCCGCAACGAGGAACACGACCAGCCGGGTCGTCAGCACGGTCGTGAACACCGACCGGTAGCCGAGTTCGCCGAACCAGAGCCAGTCGACGTACGTGTCGATGAACCGGGGCCCAATCAGCAACAGCAGCACGAAGGCCACCGCGATGGCAACCAAGATTCGGCTACGTCGAGTCAGCTTCGGCATCCGTGCCGCAGGCCGCATTGCCACTCGTCAACTCCAGTCTGAGTGCTCGTTCTTCGGTGACGTCGACGAGTCGACGTGCCCCAACTCTACGCACCAGGCCCCAAGAGATCTCTCAGCAACCGGGAGCTTCGCCACCGGCGGAATAGGTCTTCAACGACTCCACCGCTGTGGCGAGCGTGTCCACCTTGAGCAAGGTCAGGCCGTCGGTGTCCCCGGTGTTCGCCTCCACGCAGTTCTCCGCGGGCACCAGGAACACCGTTGCACCCGCCTCGCGCGCCGCGACCATCTTGTGGGTGATGCCGCCGATCGGCCCGACCTTGCCCGCGTCGTCGATCGTGCCGGTGCCCGCGACGAACTTCCCGCCGTTGACGTCGCCGGTGGTCAGCTTGTCCACCACGGCGAGGCTGAACATCAGCCCGGCCGACGGTCCGCCGACGTTGGCCAGGTTGAAGTCGATGGTGAAGTCGGCCCACGGCGCCTCCAGCACGCCGACGCCGAGGAATCCGTAATCGCGGTCGGGATTGTCGCCGAGCGTGATCGTCGTGGTCCCCAGGTCACCGCCCTTGCGGCGGTAGTCGACGACGAGCTGGTCGCCCGGCTTCGTGGTCTTGAGCATCGCGGTGAACTCTTCGAGGCTCGCCACCGGCTTGTCGTTCACCATGTCGATGGCGTCGCCGTCCTCGAGCTTGCCCGCCGACGGGCCGGGTTCGGTCACCGATTCGACCGTCACCGACTTCGGGTACTTCAGGTACGCCAACGCGGCGTACTCGGCGCTGTCCTCGGACCGCTTGAAGTCCTTGGTGTTGGACTCGTCGATCTCGTCCTTGGACTTGTCGGGCGGGTAGACCAGCGCCCTCGGGACGAGCTGGTCGCGCCCGGAGATCCATAGTGCAAGGGCCTGGCCAAGCGTGATGCCGTCACTCTGGGCGACGGTGGTCATGTTGAGGTGACCCGTCGTGGGGTGCACCTCGGTGCCCTCGATGTCGACGACCTCCTTGCCCTCCACCTCGCCGAGGGTGTCGAACGTCGGTCCCGGACCCAGCCCCACGAACGGCACGGTGACCGCCGAGAGCAGTAGGCCGAACGCCACGATGGGTACCAACGCCACCAGCAGGGTCAGAATCCGCCTGTTCACGCCGCCCACAGTAGGGCTCCGGGTCGGCTTAGCTCTCAGCGTGACCCGCCGACCCACGGTGAACGCCTGAGGTGAGTACCGTTGAAGCATGTCCGACCTGCCCTTCGGCTTCTCCTCCGGAGACGACCCCGACCGCGACAAGTCCAAGAAGGACCCCAATTCCGGTCCGCCCGGATCCGACCCGTTCGGCTTCGGCGGCGGTGGGTTCGACATGGGTGACCTCGGCCAGATCTTCTCCAAGCTGGGCGAGATGTTCAGCGGCGCAGGCAACATGGGCAGCGGCAAGCAGACCGGGCCCGTGAACTACGACCTGGCGCGCCAGCTGGCGTCCAGCTCGATCGGCTTCGTCAAGCCCGTCCCCGAACAGACCACGTCGGCCATCGCCGACGCCGTGCGGCTCGCCGAGACGTGGCTGGACGGCGTGACGCCGCTGCCCGCCGGCACGACCAGGACGGCGGCGTGGACGCCGAGCGACTGGATCGACAACACCCTCGACACCTGGAAGCGGCTGTGCGACCCGGTGGCCGAGCAGATGTCGTCGGTGTGGACCTCGGCGCTCCCCGAGGAAGCCCGCGCGATGGCCGGCCCTCTGATGGCGATGATGCAGCAGATGGGCGGCATGGCCTTCGGCTCGCAGCTGGGCCAGGCGCTGGGCACGCTGTCCAAGGAGGTGCTGACCTCCACCGACATCGGCCTGCCCCTGGGACCCAAGGGGGTCGCCGCGCTGATGCCCGACGCCATCGAAGCCCTCGCCGAGGGACTCGAGCAGCCCCGCAGCGAGATCATGACGTTCCTCGCCGCGCGCGAGGCCGCCCACCACCGCCTCTTCTCCCACGTGCCGTGGCTGTCCAGCCAGCTGATGAGCGCCGTCGAGGCGTTCGCCAGGGGCATGAAGGTCGACTCCAGCGGCATCGAGGAACTCGCCCGCGGCATCGACCCGTCGGCGTTGACCGACCCGGCGAAGATGGAGCAGCTGCTCAGCCAGGGCATGTTCGAACCCCAGGCCACCCCCGAGCAGACCGCCGCGCTCGAACGGCTCGAAACCCTGCTGGCCCTGATCGAGGGCTGGGTGCAGACCGTCGTCACCGCCGCTCTCGGCGACCGCATCCCAGGGACGTCGGCGCTGAGCGAGACGCTGCGGCGGCGCCGTGCGACCGGTGGGCCCGCCGAGCAGACCTTCGCCACGCTGGTCGGCCTGGAACTGCGCCCGCGCAAGCTGCGCGAGGCGGCCGCCCTGTGGGAGAAGCTGACCGACGCAATCGGCGCCGATGCCCGCGACGGCGTCTGGCAGCACCCCGACCTGCTGCCCTCGGCCGGCGACCTCGACGAGCCCGCCGGATTCATCGACCGGATGATCGGCGGCGACACCGACGGCATGGACCAGGCGATCGCCGACCTCGAGAGGGACGCCAACGGCGGCGACGACCCCGGCCGTCCCCCTGTGGATAACTAGAGCGCCACATCCGCCGACCGTGATTGAGTCGGCGCGTGACCCGCTACACGCTGGACCCGGCGATGCCGGTGCTGATGCGGCCCGACGACACCGTGCAGGTGGGCTGGGATCCGCGCCGCGCCGTACTCGTCACCCCGCCCGCCGGGCTGACGCCTGACGCGCTCGCCGATCTGCTCCGGGCGCTGCAATCGGGAATGACGCTGCCCGTCTTCACCTCGCTGCTGCTCAACCGCGGCGCCCACGACGCCGCAGCGGCGGCCGAACTCGTCGAGTGCCTCACCCGATCGAAGGTCCTGAGCATCGACGTTCCCCGTACCCGGTCGGCCTCGGTGCGGGTGCACGGCCGCGGTCCGCTGTCGGACCTGCTGACCGGTGCGCTGCGGTGCTCGGGCAACCGGATCGCAATCAGCAGGCTCAGCCACGCCGGCGTGAACCCGCGCAACACCGACCTGGTGGTGCTCTCGGACTACCTCGTCACCGACCCGCAGGTGGTGCACGACCTGCACGACGCGGGTGTGCCGCACCTACAGGTCCGGGTGCGCGACGGCACCGGACTCGTCGGCCCGCTGGTGGTGCCGGGCCAAACCAGCTGCCTGCGGTGCGCAGACCTCCACCGCAGCGACCGCGACGCCGCCTGGCCTGCGGTCGCCGCGCAGTTGCGCCGCACCGTCGGCAACGCCGACCGCGCCACGGTGCTGGCCACCGCCGCACTCGCGCTCGATCAGGTCGAGCGCGTCGTCAAGGCCGTGCAGGGTTGCGGCGGTCCCGGTTTGCGCGACGCACCACCGCCCACCCTGGACACCACGCTCGAGTTCGACGTGCACACCGGATCGACGATCAGCCGACGCTGGTCGCGCCATCCACGGTGCGGTTGCTGACGGTTGCTGCCACTTCCCGCGGTGTTCGGGACGTCACAGGAACCGGTGTGGCGCAGTCGTGGATGATGGAGTGGTGGCAGACATCAAGCGTGGTCGGGCAGCGCGCAACGCGAAGTTGGCTTCGCTTCCCGTCGGGTTCGCCGGACGTGCTGCGCTCGGCTTCGGCAAGCGACTCACCGGCTCGTCGCGGGACGAGGTCAACGCCGAGCTCATGGAGAAGGCCGCCAATCAGCTGTTCACCGTTCTCGGCGAACTCAAGGGCGGCGCAATGAAGGTGGGCCAGGCGCTGTCGGTGATGGAGGCCGCCGTCCCCGAGCAGTTCGGCGAGCCGTATCGCGAAGCGCTGACCAAGCTGCAGAAGGACGCACCGCCCCTGCCCGCCGAGAAGGTGCACCGCGTGCTCAACGCACAGCTGGGCACCAAGTGGCGGCAACGCTTCCAGTCGTTCGACGACGCACCGATCGCCTCGGCCAGCATCGGTCAGGTGCACAAGGCGGTGTGGGCCGACGGCCGCGTGGTCGCCGTGAAGATCCAGTACCCCGGTGCCGACGAAGCGCTGCGCGCCGACCTCAAGACCATGAAGCGCATGGTCTCGGTGTTCAAGCAGCTGTCCCCCGGTGCCGATGTGCAGGGCGTGGTCGACGAACTGATCGAGCGCACCGAGATGGAACTGGACTACCGGCTCGAAGCCGACAATCAGCGGGCGTTCGCCAAGGCCTACCGCGACCACCCGCACTTCGTGGTGCCCGCCATCGTCGCGAGCGCCCCCAAGGTGGTCGTCGCCGAGTGGATGGAAGGCATCCCGATGGCGAAGATCATCCGCGAGGGCACTGCCGAGCAGCGCGACTTGATGGGCACGCGGCTCTTCGAACTCACCTACGACGCGCCGCGGCGGCTCGAGATGATGCACGGCGACGCGCATCCCGGGAACTTCATGCTGCTGCCCGAGGGCAAGATGGGCGTCCTGGACTTCGGTGCCGTGGCGCCGCTGCCGGGCGGCATCCCCGTCGAACTCGGTCGCGTGGTGCGCTATTCACTCGAAAAGGACTACGACCACCTACTTCCCGCGATGGAGCGGCTGGGTTTCATCCAGCAGGGCGAGCAGGTGTCGACCCGCGAACTCGACGACATGCTGCGCCAGTACGTCGAACCGCTCGAGGTCGAGGTCTTCCACTACACCCGCAAGTGGCTGCAGAAGATGGCCGCCAGGAACATGGACCTCTCGGTCGACCAGATCAAGACCGCGCGTCAGATGGACATCCCGGCCAAGCTCGCGATCCCGATGCGGGTCATCGCCTCCAACGTCGCGATCTCGTGTCAGCTCGACGCGCACATCCCCACCAGAGCGCTTGCGACGGAACTGATTCCGGGCTTCGCCGACTGACCCGGCACTCGGCTGAGCACGACGAGGCCGCCCAGCGGATCACGCCGGGCGGCCTCGCCTCATGCTGCCGCAGGGCTCGGCTGCGGGTTCTTGCGGGGGCGACCACGTGGCCGCTTGCGCGCCACGATGGTTCCGCGGTCGAGGATCTCTCCACCCCAGACCCCCCACGGCTCTTGACGTTCCAGCGCGGAGTCCAGGCACTCGCGGCGGATCGGGCAATCCGCGCACAGTTCCTTCGCGCGCTCCAGCTCCGTGGGGCTCTCGGCGAACCACAGATCCGGCGATTCCTCGTGACAGGGCACCGTCAGCCTCTCGCGGCATGTCCGGTCCGACATGTCTCTCCTGCTTCCTGGTCGTGTTGCTCGGTCATCTGTCTTAGATGGATCCTTCGACCAGGTTCTCGGGCTCTCCCGATGAAAATGGCCACGGATCCGATGTCGGGTCCGTGGCCATGAGGCGTGTCGTGAGCTGTCCTAGCAGGTGCCCCGATTCACGGACGCGAGGGTCGCAGCGGCGGTGCGGCGCTTGCGCATGATTGCGGGCGCGGCAGCGGCGTAGGCCGCGACGGCGGCATTCGGAATGGCATGGTGGGCCCGGTGGGTACGGTCGGCCCATGCGACGCCGAGGAGGCCGCCAGAAGCGACTACGCCGGTAAATGGAATGCTGATCATGTCGCCGGACCTCCTCTCCATGCCTGTCATTGGGGCGCCCGTGAAGGCGTCTACGAGGCTAGACGCTAACACGAAAAAGCCACAAGCGATTTTCTGACCAGCACTTTTGGCGTGATCTTTGCGATTCGTGGCAGTTTCACGAACGGCTGCGGACCAACTCCAGGACGTCGGGCCCGAACTGCTCCAGCTTGCGTGCCCCGATGCCCGGAATCGCGACGAGCGCCGCATCGTCGGTCGGCAGGGTCTCGGCGATCGCAATCAACGTGTTGTCGGTGAACACCACGTAGGCCGGCACGCTCATCTCCTTGGCGGTGCGCGAGCGCCAGTCCTTCAACTCGGCCAGCAGGTCCTCGTTGATGTCCGACGGGCAGTTCTCGCACCGTCGCAGCATGATCGACGCCGGCGTGGACAGCGCTGCGTTGCAGACCCGGCACCGCGGGGCGGGGCCGCGCTGCCGACGCGGCTTGGCACCGCCGGTGTCGGCTGCGGTGTGCGGTGCGACGCCGTTCAGGAACCGCGACGGCTTGCGCCCCTGCCGCCCGCCGGGCGCACGGGCCAGCGCCCAGCTCAGCGCGAGATGCACACGCGCCCTTGTTATTCCGACGTAGAACAGCCGACGTTCTTCTTCCACGGCCTCGCTGTCGGCGCCGTGGGACAGCGCATGCGAGATGGGTAGCGTCCCGTCGGCCAGGCCCACCAGGAACACCGCGTCCCACTCCAGGCCCTTCGCGGCGTGCAGCGACGCCAGCGTCACGCCCTGGACCACCGGTGGATGCCGGGAGTCGGCGCGTTGGCGCAGCTCGGTCACCAGGGCGGGCAGGGTGAGTTCGGGACGCTGGGCGACGTCCTCGTCGACGAGTTCGGCGAGCGCGGTCAGTGCCTCCCAGCGTTCGCGGGCCCGGGTGCCCGCAGGCGCCTCGGCCGTCAGCCCCAGCGGTTCGAGCAGTTCGCGCACGCCCGCCGCCAACTCGGGGCCGGACACGTCGGCGCCCCGCTCGGCCGCTCGCTGCAGTGCGAGCAGGGACTGCCGGATCTCCTGCCTGCTGAAGAAGCCCTCGCCGCCGCGCACCTGGAACGCCACCCCCGCCGCGGTCAGCGCCTCCTCGTACACCTCGGACTGGGCGTTGATCCGGTAGAGGACCGCGATCTCGGCAGGCGGCGTGCCCCCCTCGATCAGCTTCTTGATGCTCTTCGCCACCGCGGTGGCCTCGGCGACCTCGTCGGTGTTCTCGCTGAACGACGGCTCCGGACCCGGCGGGCGCTGACCCACCAGGTGCAGCCGGCTGCCGGCCATCCGGCCGCGCGCCGCTCCGATGACGCGGTTGGCCAGCGACACCACCTGCGGGGTGGACCGGTAGTCACGCTCGAGGCGGACGACCGTGGCCTCGGGGAACCGGCGCGAGAAGTCGAGCAGGTAGTTCGGAGTCGCGCCGGTGAACGAGTAGATGGTCTGGTTGGCGTCACCGACGACGGTCAGGTCGTCGCGCTCGCCGAGCCAGGCATCGAGCACGCGCTGCTGCAGTGGCGTTACGTCCTGGTACTCGTCGACGACGAAGCAGCGGTAGCGGTCGCGGAATTCCTGCGCCACCGCCGCGTCGTTCTCGATCGCGGCGGCCGTGTGCAGCAGCAGGTCGTCGAAGTCCAACAGCGTCGTACCCTCGCGGCGCGCCTTGGCGGCCTCGTAGCCTGCGTAGACCGCGGCGACCTTGGCGGCGTCGAACGGGATGTCGCGGCCCGCCTTGGCGACCTCGGCGGGATAGGTCTCCGGGCTGATCAGCGACGACTTGGCCCACTCGATCTCGCCCGCGAGGTCGCGGACGTCATCGGTCCCGGTCTGCATGCCTGCCCGGTTGGCGGCCTGGGCGACGACCGAGAACTTGCTGTCAAGCAGTTCCCAGCCCGTGTCGCCGACCAGACGCGGCCAGAAGTACTGCAACTGGCGGCGGGCGGCGGCGTGGAAGGTCATGGCCTGCACCGAGCCGGTGCCCACGCCACCGGCCTGCTGATCCAGCGATCGCAACCGCAGGCGCATCTCCCCCGCAGCGCGCGAGGTGAAGGTGACGGCCAGGACCTGGCTGGGCGCGACGTGGCCGGAGGCGACCAGGTGCGCGATGCGTCGCGTGATGGTCCTGGTCTTGCCGGTGCCCGCGCCGGCGAGCACGCACACCGGACCACGCGGCGCCTGGACGGCCTCGCGCTGCTCCTCGTCGAGATCGTCGAGGAGCCCTTCGGTCGGCGCCGCAGAACCTGGACTGGGCATGCCGACCATCTTGGCAGGGCGATCGGACATCGGGCATCTTCGGGAGCTCCGATACGTTGTGAAACCCATGAGCACTTCAACTTCTTCGGGCCTGACCATGTACACGACGTCGTGGTGCGGCTTCTGCTCCCGCCTCAAGACCGCGCTGAAGTCCGAAGGCATCTCCTGGACCGAGGTCGACATCGAGGCCGACCCCAAGGCCGCCGACTTCGTCGGATCGGTCAACAACGGCAACCACGTCGTGCCGACCGTGAAGTTCCCCGACGGATCCACGCTGACGAACCCGAGCGCCAAGCAGGTCAAGGCCAAGCTCGGCGCCTGAGGTCCGACGAGGCGTTAGTCCAGCGCGGCCCAGGACTCGACGATCTCCCTGGCGATCGAGATCGACCCGGGCAGCAGCAGTCGTGACGCCGAGTCGCTGCTCCAGTCGCCGTTCTCGAGGGCGTCGCGGACCTCGGCCCTGGTGAACCAGCCTGCTTCGGCGATCTCGCCGTCGTTGAACGAGAACTCCTGCTCCGGGTCACCGATGGCGTGGAACCCGACCATCAGCGAGCGTGGGAACGGCCACGGCTGGCTGCCGAGGTAGCGGACGTCGGTGACCGACAGCCCGACCTCCTCGTTGATCTCGCGGACCACGCAGGCCTCAAACGACTCGCCCGCCTCGACGAAACCGGCGAGCAGTGAGAACAACCGCTCGGGCCACACCGTCTGGCGGGCCAGCACCGCGCGGTCGTGACCGTCGTGCACCAGGCAGATGATCGCCGGGTCGATGCGCGGGAACTCCTCGTGGCCGTTGCCGGGGTTGATCCGGCCCCAGCCGCTCTTGATCGCCTTCGTCGGCGACCCGTCGACCGGGCTGAAGCGGGCGTGGTCGTGCCAGTTGAGCAGTGCGGTGGCCGTCGAGACCAGCTGCGCGCTGACGTCGTCGAAGACGGTGCCCGCGCGGCGCAGGTCGAGCACCTCGGTCTCCGCGGTCGGGTCCTCGGGCGCCTCCAGCGCAGCCCGCACGCCCCAGACGTGCCTGCCGTCGGGCATGCGGCCGAGGAACACCGCGTGCTCGTCGGGGTGGTCGGCGAACTTGGCGGCGGCGGTCAGCACCACGCGGCCGTCGGAGATCAGCACCTGGTTGCGCCGGTCGACGCGCAACAGCAGCGCATCCGGCCAGCCCGCGATGGCGGCGTCGACGTCGGTGCGTAGGACGTCTGCGCGGTCGGCACCGATGCGTGAGAGCAGCGGGACGTTGCGCAGGGTGAAGTCGGTCATGCGGCGGTCAGTCCTCCGAATTGGCGGTCTTGATGACCAGCAGCTTGTCGCCGAGTTCGACCGCGTCGGCCTCCGGCAGATCAACCCGCAGTAGTTTCCCGTTCCGGACCACGCCGAGCACGATCTCCTTCATGTGCCGCGGCGACGCCCCGACCTCCTTGGCGGTCACCGGACGCTCGGCGATCGCGAAGCCGGCATCAGGGGTCAGCAGGTCTTCCATGACCTCGACCACGCTGGGGGTCTGCTTGGCGATGCCCAGCAGCCGGCCCGCCGTCTCCGAGGTCACGACGGTGGTGTCGGCGCCGGACTGCTTGAGCAGGTGCTGATTCTCGGACTCACGAACGGCGGTGATGATCTTGGCCTTCGGTGCGAGTTCGCGGGCGGTAAGGGTGACCAGCACGGCGTCGGAGTCACTGTTGGCCGCCACGATGATGGTGTCGGCGTGCTGAACGCTCGCCAGTCGTAGCGCCTCCGCCTTCGTCGCGTTGCCTCGCACGGTGACGAGGCCTGCGGCCTTCGCCCGCTCGAGCGGGTAGTCGTCCTGTTCGACCACCACGATGTTTCCCGGCGCGACGCCGTCGCTGATCATCGCGGCCACGGCGGTGCGGCCCTTGGTGCCGTATCCGACGACGACGGTGTGATTGCGCACGCTCTTCCTCCAACGCTGAATCTTCAACGCCTGCCGCGACTGGGTGGTCAGCGTTTCGACGGTGGTGCCGATGAGCACGATCAGGAACGCCACCCGCAGCGGTGTGATCACCAGGACGTTGATGAGCCGCGCCGATTCCGTGTACGGGGTGATGTCGCCATAACCCGTCGTCGACAGTGACACGGTGGCGTAGTACAGGCAGTCCAGGAACGACAGCGGATCGCTCTCCTCCGGCGTCGACGCGATGTCGCGGTAACCGTGCCGGTCGAAGTACACGATCAGGACCGCCGCTACCAATGCCGCCAGCGCGTACAGGACCCGCATCGCGATCCTGCGCGCCGGGCTGACGAAGTCCTCGGGGATCGACAGCACGTCGCCAAGGGCTGCGTCATGTCGTGCGTCCAGGTTCTCCTGGTCGAGCCGCTGGAGGCGGCGACGCAACTTACCCCTCGCCACGAGGCCCCATCACTAGCCGAAGGCGCTGCACAGCACAATGTAACCATGACCTCCCTCACGCCATCGCGCGTCGACACCAGTAGCCAGGCCACCGCGCAGCGAATGGGAGCGATGCTGGTCGGCATGGGCGCCCTGCACTTCGTGGCTCCCAAGCCGTTCGACACCATCGTTCCCGCCGAACTGCCCGGCAGCGCACGGGTCTACACGCACGCCTCGGGCGTCGCGGAGGTCGCGACCGGCGCACTGCTGCTGGTGCCCAGGACGCGCCGCCTCGGCGCACTGGCCGCGATCGCGCTGTACCTCGCCGTCTTCCCCGCCAACGTCAACATGGTCCGCCTGTGGTGGAGCAAGGGCTGGCCGGCACGCATCGGCGCCATCGCCCGTCTGCCGCTGCAGGTGCCGATGGTGATGCAGGCGCTGAAGGTCTACCGCAACACCCCGCGCTAGGCGACCTCGAGCAGCGTCGCGAGTTCCGCGGCGTCGGGCAGTTCGTCGGGCGTCACGGTGACACCGCTGCGCACATAGTGGAACGCCGCCCTGACCATCGCGGGCTCGATGCCGTGGGTGGCGGCCCACGCCAACCGGTACACGGCCAGCTGAACGGCGTTGTGGCGCAGGTCCTCGTCGTCGGCCGGGGGGTCGCCGGTCTTCCAGTCGACGACGGTGAACCCGCCGTCGTCGTCGGCGAACACCGCGTCGATGCGACCCCGCACGACCGTGGCGCCGACGACCATGTCGAACGGCACCTCGACGTCGGTGGGCGTTCGCGACGCCCACGCGGACGTCGCGAACGCGGCCTGCAGTTCGGCCAGCCGGTCGGACTCGACGCGACCGAGTTCGCCGTCGACCGCACCGGGCAGGTCCTCGAGGTCGAACAACCGCTCGGCGTGGAAGAAGCGCTGCACCCAGTCGTGGAACGCCGTACCCAGCAGGGCATGTGGGTCGGGACGCGCGGGCAGCCTGCGCTGCAGCCGACGCAGGGCGCCGTCGGGATCGCGTCCCACGTCGACGAGCGCGCTGACCGACAGGTGGGCGGGCAGGGCGGGCGGCGGCCGGTGCGCGGCCTTCTGCCGCTCGGCGAGCAGCGCGTCGACGTCGGCCTCCCACGCCTGGGCGTCGTCGACGTCCGGAATCTCCCCTCTGGGCTCGGTGGGGACCGGCTGCGCAAGATCCCCCGCGAGTGCGCGCGCGACGAGTGCGGCGCCCGCTTCGACGTCGTGGGCGCCGGACCGGCCGCCGGGCCACTGCCGTTCGATCACCTCGTCGCGCAGCGGATTGGGTTCCCCGTCGGCGGGTGCCGGTGCCCAGTGCTCGACGACGCCGCACGGCTGACCCGCGGCGGCCGCCTCGTCGATGACGTCCTTGATCTCCAGCAGGAACTCCGACGGCCCGCGGGGCTTGGACTCCGTGGCGCCCCAGTGGTGACCGGACAGCAGCAGGGTGTCCTCGGCGCGGGTGAGGGCCACGTACAGCAGCCGTCGCTCCTCGTCGCCCCGGCGCTGATCGAGGGTGCGCTTGTGCTCGGTGATCTTGTCCGACAGTGCCTTGCGGTCGTTGACGTCGGACGTGTCGAGCACCGGGACGCCGTGTTCGGACAGCGTGGCCCGGTCACCGCGCAGCAGGGGCGGGAGGTCGCCCGCGTCGCTGAGCCAGGTGCGCGCCATCGCCGAAGACGGGAACACCCGGCCGCTGAGGTGCGGGACCGCGACGATCTGCCACTCCAGGCCCTTGGCGGCGTGCACGGTGAGGATCTGCACGCGGTCGCGCGACACCGAGACGTCGGCCGGGGCCAGACCGTTCTCCACCTCGGCCGCGGCGTCGAGGTACGCGAGCAGTCCTGCGACCGTCGCCGAGGGGCGCGCGGCGTAGTCGGCCACCACGTCGGCGAACGCGTCGAGGTGCTCGGACCCCGTCCAATCGGCCGAAACGGCTTGCGCCGCTCGGACTTCGGTGTCGACGCCCATCGTCCGGCGCACCTCCGCGACGAGTTCCGGCAGTGGGTGATGCAACTGGCCGCGCAGCATCGTCAGCTCACGGCTCAGCGCGACGATCCGGCGGTAGCCCTCGGTGGAGTAGCGGTCGGCCGGGCCGGGATCGCAGATGGCGTCCGCGAGGCACGCGGCGTCGGCGTCAGGGGCGGCCGACGCGACGATGTCGCCGATCGAGCTGCGATCCCGAGCGGTGTCGAGCCGGTCCAGTTCGACCGCGCGCCGCCACAGCGCTGCCAGGTCGGCGGCGCCGAGACGCCACCGCGGCCCGGTCAGCACGCGCACCGCCGCGGCGCCCGCCATGGGCTCGGCGGCGAGCCGCAGCGTCGCGACCACGTCGGCCACCTCGGGTATCGCGAGCAGCCCCGCGAGACCGACGACCTCGACCGGCACGCCGCGCTCGGTGAGCGCGTCGGCCATGGGCACCGCGTCGGCGTTGCGGCGCACCAGCACCGCGGCGGTCGGCACAGCCTCGCCCGCCTCGAGCGCGGCGTGGTGGGCACGCGCCAATTGGTCTGCCACCCAGTCGCGTTCGACCGATACGTCGGAGTGCAGCGTGGCGCGGATCGTGCCGGGCTGCGCGTCGGGCCTCGGCAGCAGTTCGCGCACCTCGACCGATCGGCGACGGGCCTCCGCGGACACGGCGTTGGCCAGGTGCAGGGCGCTGGGCGGATTGCGCCAACTGGTGCGCAATTCGAGGGTGGGGGCAGGGGTTCCGTCGGACAGCGGGAAGTCGGTCGTGAACCGGGGCAGGTTCGTGGCCGAGGCCCCCCGCCACCCGTAGATCGACTGGATCGGGTCGCCCACTGCGGTCAGCGCCAGATCGTCGTCGACGCCCCCACCGAACAGCGACGAGAGCGCGACGCGCTGCGCATGCCCGGTGTCCTGGTACTCGTCGAGCAGGACGACGCGGTACCGGGCGCGCAATTCCGCCCCGACCCGCGGGAAGCGCTCCGCCAGTCGCGCGGCCGACGACATCTGCATGCCGAAGTCCATGACGTTCTCGGCCCCCATGCGCTCGTGCAGCGCGTCGATCATCGGGATCAGAACGGTGCGCTCGGTCTGCGTGCCGAGCATCTTGAGCAGCGACTGATTCGGGCCGGTGTCGCGTTGCCGCGGACCGGGAGGCAGCGTGTGCACCAGCCGTTCCAGCTCCAGGTGGGTGTCACGCAGCTGCCCCGTGTCGACGAGGTGCTCGGCGAGCTGACCCGACAGCCGCAGCACCATCGCCGTGATCGCAGCGGGAGACTTCTCGGTGTCCAGCGCGCCGGGGTGTTCGCACACCACCCGAAAGGCCAACTGCCACAGCTCCGTCTCGGTGATCAGCCGGGTGGAGGGCTCGACGGGAAGCAGCAGCCCGTGGTCGCGCAGCAGCGTTCCGGCGAACGCGTGATACGTGCTCACGGTGGCGTGCTCCTCGATGCTCGGCGCGCCGGCAGCCAGGCCCACGCCCGCCAGCCGCGACAGCCGGGTGCGCACCCTGCGCAGCAGTTGGCCTGCGGCCTTGCGCGTGAACGTCAGCCCCAGCACCTGCCCCGGCGTGGCATACCCGTTGGCGACCAGCCACACCACCCGGGCGGCCATCGTCTCGGTCTTGCCCGCGCCGGCACCGGCGATCACGACCAGCGGCCCAGGCGGCGCGGCGATGACGGCCGCCTGCTCCTCGGTGGGCGCGAAGATGCCGAGCGCGTCGGCGAGTTCTGCTGGGCTGTAACGCGGTGTCACGGGCGTCCCTCCATCGCGGCCTGCGCCGGGCACATCGCGCGCACCGGGCAGTGCGCGCAGCCGTCGTTGACCCGCGCGGTGAAGTGCGGGCCCTGCGTGGCGGAGGCGGCCTCCCCCACGGTCTGGCGCCACTGCGCCTGGGCGTCGTCGGTCATCGGATCCTGCTCGCGCTCGGCCGGGCCCGCCGAGCCGATCTTGCCCAGGTACACGAGCCGACCGCCGCCCGCCTGATCGCCATGGGGCACCAGTCCCTCGGCCACCGCCAGCTGGTAGGTCGCGAGCTGGGCGTGCCGTTGCGCATCGTCCTTGCTGACCGGTGATTTGCCGGTCTTGAGGTCGACGACCACCAGCCGGTCCTCGGCATCGCGCTCGAGCCGGTCGACGCGCCCGCGCACCCGCACGGCCGGACCGTTCCCGTCGACGGGCGCGACGACCCCGTCGACCTCGATCTCGGTACCCACCTCGGTCAGTTCGCCACGGGTCTGGGCGCGCCACTTGGTGAACGCCGACAGCATGGTCCGGTGTCTGCCCAGCTCGTTGGCGGAGTACCACTCGGCGTCGAAGGGCAGTGCAGTCCAGAGCGTTTCGAGGTCGGCCAGCATCTGGTCCTCGCTCTTGGACGAGTCCGACACCAGCGCGTGCACGACGGAGCCCAGCGCCGACCGCACGTCGCGGCCGTCCTGACCACCGTGGCGCTCCAGCAGCCACCTCAGCGGGCAATCGGTGAGCGTCTGCAACGTCGACGGCGACATCGTGACGACGTGGTCGTCACCCTCCCACAGCGGCGCCTCGGTGGACGGCGTGGTGGTGGCATGCCACTGGTCCGGGGTCGCCCCCGCCACGCCCGCCGCGGCGAGGCGTGCCAACTGCGTTGCCGCACAGGCACGTGAGCGCGGGTCGACAGCCTCGGCGGGTGCACACACCACCGCGCGCAGGCGGCCGACCACAGCGGTGGGTGCGAGCACGCGGGGAGCCAGCAGCGGCGCGGCGTCGGCGTCGGGCCGCTCGGTGGCCAGCGCCGCGACCTCGTCGCAGAACGTCGACGGCAGCATCGCCTCGTCGCCTTCGTCGCTGTCGACCGCGGTGACCAGGACGTGGCTGCGTGCCCGTCCGAGCGCGGCGACCAGCAGACGGCGCTCCTCGGCCAGCAGCGGCGCCGTGCTCGAGACGGGGGTGTCCGGTCCGTCGACGACACCGTCGAGGACGTCGACCAGCCGCTGCGTGCCGAGAATGCCGCCACGCGGAACGGTGTTGGGCCACAACCCTTCCTGCACGCCCGCGACGATCACGAACTCCCACTCGCGGCCGAGCGCGGAGTGCGCGCTGAGCACTGCCACCGTCTCCCCCGGCGCCACCTCACCGCGCGCCGGAGCGGGCAGCGTCATGGCACGCACGTGGTCAACCAAGCCGGCAAGCGACGCACCGGTGGTGCGGGTGACGTACTGCTCGGCGACGTCGAAGAGGGCGGTGACGGCGTCGAGGTCGCGGCCGGCCTGCCCGGCCGAGGAACCGCCACGCTCGACGGCGGTGAGCCACCGACGCTGCAGACCGCACTGGTGCCACGCCTGCCACAGCACGAAGCGCGGATCGAGGTCGTCGCGCTGGCTGCGGCGGGCCGCCGTCAGCACCGACCGGACGCGCCGAACGGGCCGGGCGAGGTGGTCTGGCAGCTCCGGCCCGCGGCCCTCCAGCGCGTCGAGCAGCAGGTCGGCGAATTCCCGCGGCGGTGTGCTGCCGTCCGCGCGGCGCAGCGTACGACGCAACTGGCGCAGCGAGACCGGGTCGACCCCGCCCAGCGGGCCGGTGAGCAACGCCGTCGCGGCCGCACCGGTCAGGCCGTCCGCCACGGCGTCGAGCACCAGCAGCAGACTCGCGACGACCGGGTGCTCGGCCAGCGGCGAGGAGGGGGACGGCTGCTCCACCGGCACGCCCGCAGCCGTCAACGCGCGGGCGAGTGCCGTGCCCGCCCTCGGCACCGACCGGACGATGACCGCCATCTGCGACCACGGCACGCCGTCGACGAGGTGTGCGCGTCGCAGCGCGTCGGCGATGAGGGCGGACTCCGCGTGCGAGGTGGCCGCGATGCGCACCGCCACCGACCCGGGTCGGTCGTCGACCGCGGCGAGGTGCCTGACCTCGTCCACGCCGGGCAGCCGACTCGCCACGCCCGCGACGGCGCGGGCCACGGCCGGGGCGCAGCGGTGCGACCGGGTCAGCACGATCGCCGGTTCGTCGCCGGGCTCGAGCAGTGCCGGGTCCGCGCCGCGGTAGCCGTACACCGTCTGGTGGGGATCGCCTGCAATGACGGCGAGTTCGGCGCCTGCGGCCAGCACCCGGACGAGTAGGGCGGCCTGCGGGTCGAGGTGCTGCGCGTCGTCGACGAGCAGCAGCTTGATCCTGGCTCGCTCGGCAGCGAGCAGGTCGGGGTCGGCGGCCAGCGCGTCGAGCGCGGCGCCGACGAGTTCGGCCGCACCCAGCGCCGGGACCGTGGCCTGCGGCGCCGCCATGCCCACGGCGGAGCGCAGCAGCATGATCTGCTCGTAGGACTGCGCGAACTGACCCGCGGCGATCCACTCCGGGCGACTCATGCGCCTGCCGAGGCGTTGCAGCGCAACGGGATCGACGCCACGCTCGGTGCACCGTGCCAGCAGGTCGCGCAGTTCGGTGGCGAAGCCCACCGTGCTCAGCGCCGGACGCAGCGAGGCCGGCCAGTCCACCGACGATGCCGCGCCGTCCTCCACGTCGCCTGCCAGCATCTCGCGGATGATGCCGTCCTGCTCGGCGCTGGTGACGAGCCGCGGCGGCGGGTCCCCGTTGCGCTGGGCGGCGAGGCGCAGCACGGCGAAGGCGTAGGAGTGCACGGTGCGCACCAACGGTTCGCGCACCGCGACGGGTCCGCCGGTGCTCAGGAGCGCGGCCGTCACAGCGGCGCGCGCCCGGCCGCCGAGCGTCGCGGAACCCGTCAGCAGGAGAACGGATTCCGGATCGGTCCCGGCAGCCACGTGCGCCGCCGCCGTGTGCACCAGCAGCGTCGACTTGCCGGTGCCGGGACCGCCGAGTAGCCGCACGGTGCCACGCAGGCCGGGTTCGGTCAGCGACTCGGGCGTCAACGCGGTGTGTGAGGCGGGCACGGTGAAATGACACCACGGGGGTCCGACAAGAGGCCCTTACCTCGGGCTGGCAGCATCGGGGGGTGACCTCACCGCTGCACGTGTATCGCTTCGGCTCGCCCGAGCCCGCCCGCGTCCTGCTCGTCCACGGTCTGACCGGACACGGCCGACGGTGGGAATCGCTGGCGAAGAACCACCTGTCGGGTGTGGGCGTGCTCGCTCCGGACCTGCTCGGCCATGGCCGCTCGTCGTGGGATGCGCCGTGGACCATCGAGGCGAACGTGGCCGCGCTGGCCGCCCTGCTCGACGCCGAGGGCGGCGCACCGGTGGTGGTGGTCGGTCACTCGTTCGGAGGTGCCGTCGCACTCAATCTCGCTGCGGCACGGCCGGATCTCATCGGCTCGCTGGTGCTGCTCGATCCCGCCGTCGGGCTCGACGGAGCGTGGATGCGGGAGATCGCCGACCAGATGTACTCCTCGCCCGACTACGCCGACCGCGCCGAGGCGAGGGCCGAGAAGCTCGACGGCTCCTGGGGCGAGGTCGACGACGCGGAACTCGAACGCGAACTCGACGAACACCTGATCGACCTGCCGAACGGACGCGTCGGGTGGCGCATCAGCGTGCCCGCGATGCTGTCGTACTGGAGCGAACTGACCCGGCCGGTGCCCGTTCCGCGCGACGGCACCCCGACGACCCTGATCCGGGCGACCCGCACCCAACCGCCCTATGCCACCGACGAGTTGGTCGCCGCCCTCGACGCCAGCACCGACTTCACGCTGCTGGAGTGGGACTGCGACCACATGGTGCCCTTGGCGAAACCGGCTGACACGGCCTTGGTGATCCGCGACCGACTGGGCTGACCATGGCCCCGATCACCGACGACCAGGTCGAGCGGGTCCGCGCGCTGGTCGCCGCCATCCCGGCGGGTAGGGTGTCGACCTATGGCGACATCGCCGCCGCGGCAGACCTTTCCAGTCCACGCATCGTCGCCTGGATCATGCGCACCGACTCCTCGGACCTGCCGTGGCACCGGGTGATCACCGCGTCCGGCCGCCCGGCTCCGCATCTGGCGACCGTCCAGCTCGAACGGCTTCGCGCCGAAGGCGTATTGGCCGTCGACGGCCGAGTGCCGCTGCGCGACGTGCGACACGAGTTCTAGAGCACCAGCCGGACCAGCGCCGCGGTGCGCGCCAGACCGGGGAAGGCCGCGGCCGTCGACCGCGGGTGCAGGGCGTGGACGGCGAGCCGGAACATCAGCGCTCGCAACAACATCTGCGGCCACTCCGGCAGCGACGCCCAGCGCTCGACCAGGCCGTCGTCGGCCTCACCCCAGGCCAGGGCATCCACGACCACGACGCCCGCCGCCCAGGATCCGGGCCGCCAGTATGGGGTGATGTCGGTGATGCCGGGCGCGGCCGTGCCTGCGAACAGCACCGTGCCGTACATGTCGCCGTTCACCAGTTGGCTGGGGGCACGGGTGGGCTTGCGCAGTCCGGCAAGCTGATTGAGCAGATCGATCGAGCGCTGCCCGTCGGCGGCACCCGGTGCGACCATCGCCCCGGGCGGTAGCGAGTGCAGCGGCCGGTCCTCCCACGCCGCGCGGTCCGCGGCGGTGAACACGTCGACCTCGTTCCACGGCACACCTGGCGGCTGCGTCAGGAACCGCGGCCGCTCCAGCTTCGCGGTGGCCTCGTGCAACCGGACGGCGGCCGACACCACCTCGTCGTGCCGCGGTTCGGGGCTGCCCGCGACGAAGGTGTCGGCGCGCCACCCGGCCACGACGTAGCGGCCGTCGGTGGACCGCACCGGCCGGGCCAGTCGCACGCCGTCGACGAACAGCGTCTCGCGCACCTTGGCCGACCATGCAGCACGGGCGGGATCGGCCACCATCGACAACACGACCTCGCCGCAGCGCCAGCCACCCTCCCAACTGGGGCCGAGTTCGACCGGCCGCAGTCCGGTCAGGCCGAACGCCGCAAGCACGTGTTCAGGCGGCCCGTCGACAGTCACGGCCACAGCCTAAGGCGTTGACCGGCAGATTCGGCGTCAGTACATGACCATGTCGGGTTCGAGTTGCTTGGCCCACGCCACGATCCCGCCCTGCAGGTGCAGTGCGTCGGCGAAACCTGCCTTCTTCACCGCTGCGAGCGCCTCCGCGGAGCGAACACCGGTCTTGCAGTACAGCACTGGAACCCGGTCGTGCGGCAGACGTGCCAGCCCGTCGCCGGCCTCCAGCGCGGACTTCGGGATCAGCTCGGCGCCGTCGATGTGGTTGATGTCCCACTCGACCGGTTCGCGCACGTCGATCAGCGCGACCTTCTTGCCCGAGTCGAGCATCTCGCGCAGCTCGCGCGGGGTGACGGTGGCGCCGGACGCGGCTTGGGCGGCCTCGTCGGACACCACGCCGCAGAACGCCTCGTAGTCGATGAGTTCGGTGATCTTCGGCGTCGCCGGGTCCTTGCGGATCTTGATCGTGCGGTACGTCATGTCCAGCGCGTCGTACACCATGAGCCGCCCGAGCAGCGGATCGCCGATGCCGGTCAGCAACTTGATGGCCTCGGTGCCCATCACCGACGCGATCGACGCGCACAGGATGCCGAGCACGCCGCCCTCGGCGCACGACGGCACCATCCCCGGTGGCGGCGGCTCGGGGTAGAGGTCGCGGTAGTTCAGGCCGAGCCCGTTGGGCGCGTCCTCCCAGAACACCGACACCTGGCCCTCGAAGCGGTAGATCGAGCCCCACACGTAGGGCTTGCCCGCCAGCACGGCGGCGTCGTTGACCAGGTACCGGGTCGCGAAGTTGTCGGTGCCGTCCAGGATCAGGTCGTACTGCTCGAACAGTTCGACGGCGTTGTCCGGTTCCAGGCGCACCTCGTGCAGCCGGACGTCGACCAGCGGGTTGATCTCCTTGATCGAGTCACGCGCGCTCTGCGCCTTCGACCGGCCGATGTCGGACTGACCGTGGATGATCTGGCGCTGCAGGTTCGACTCGTCGACGACGTCGAACTCGACGATGCCGATGGTGCCCACGCCTGCGGCGGCGAGGTAGAGCAGCGTCGGCGAGCCGAGCCCACCCGCGCCGATGACCAGCACCCTTGCGTTCTTCAGGCGCTTCTGCCCGTCGACGCCGAGGTCCGGGATGATCAGGTGGCGGCTGTAGCGCGCCACCTCTTCGCGCGTCAGTGACGCGGCGGGTTCCACCAGCGGCGGCAGCGGTGAGGACACCGGTACTCCCTCGATCGAAGTCTGTTCCTGATGACCATCACACCAGGCTCAGAGGTTCAACGACAATCGCCTTCTTGACCTTCCCCGGGAGCGGGGATCGCAGTCCCGGCTCCTGCGAGCGTGCGCGAACTCGGGTTTTGGCGCGGCGTGTCGCCCGCAGACACGCACGCTCGCGGAAAGAGAAGAGGGGTGATCAGGCGATCGGGTAGGGCCAGGGGTTGAAGCGGCAGGTCTTGCCGTCGGCCTGCACCGACTCGGGATCGAACTTGGCGTCGTCGTCGTTGCTGGTCGAGAACGTCTGCTGCATCATGATCGGCGCCAGGGCGCCGTTCTCGGCGCACGGTTCGTGGCGCTGGTAGCCGATGGCGTGGCCGACCTCGTGGTTGATCAGGTACTGGCGGTAGGACCCGATGTCGCCCTGGAAGGGCACCGCGCCGCGCACCCAGCGTGCCTCGTTGACGAACACCCGCGGCTGGTCGGTGAGGTAGGCCGGGTTGAAGCAGGACGCCTCGAGCTGGATGTCGTACCCGCAGCCCTCGCGGACCGTGATCGGCGAGGTCAGCGAGATCCGGAAGTCGGGCGCCTGCGCGGGGTCGTCGGTGCGGACGAACGCGAACTGCGGGTTGTGCGTCCAGCTCTTGGGGTTGGCCAGCGTCTCGGTGACCATTCGCGCAAACGCCTCGTCACCACCGATGGCCGCGGTGTCGATGCCGTCCTCGACCTCGACGGTGTAGGTGAACGTCTTGGTGGTGCCCTCCCCGACCCTCGGCGAGGTGCCGGGCACGACGTGCCACGTCTTGGCGCCCGCCTCGGTGAACGCCCCGCCCTCGGGCAGGATGCCCGTCGGCAGGTTCGCGTCGAACTGGGTCAACCCCTTCGGCGGCGCACCGATGATCGCGGTGCTCGACGCGTCGAACGTCGGCGGGCCCTGCACCGGGCCTGCGGCATCGACCGGTTCCACCGTCGACGGTGACGTGACGGTCTGGAACAGCACGATGGCCGTGAGGACGGCGAGGATCGGGAGGGCGTAGGCACGCCAGCCGTAGGTGGAGACGAAGCGGCCCAGCCACGTCTGCTTGCGCCACTGCCTGTGCTCGTCGCGGTTGGAACGCGGCCGTCCCGTGTCGCCTGCGACCGGATCCCGTTGCGCGCGCAGCGGCTCACGCCACTCATTGCGCAGCACGGGGGCGCGACCGCCGCCTCTATATCCTCCGTCGCCGCGATCACCCCCTCGACGCCCCGGGTCGTAGGTCACCGGACCAGAATGGCACAGCGCGGCGCGTGATCGGCTTTGGCGCGCCACCGGATCACCCGGGCCGCGCATCACGCGATGCCCCAAGCGAGAGTAGTAGTGTCGTTCCGATGAACTGCCGGACCATGTCCGGCCAACCAGTGACCATTCGGGGGGTCAGTCCCTCGCGGTCGGAGATTGAGGACGTGATGAGCGAACTCGCCAACGCCGCCGAGAGGAGAGGCGGGCAACCGGCGAACGGCGACGGCCCCTCGGCGCGGCCGGCGGGCAATCGGCGGGGCAATCGGCTGCCACGCGACGAACGTCGTGGCCAGCTGCTCATCGCCGCCAGCGAGGTGTTCGTCGACCGGGGCTACCACGCGGCTGGCATGGACGAGATCGCCGATCGTGCCGGCGTGTCCAAACCGGTTCTCTACCAACACTTCTCGTCGAAGCTCGAACTCTATCTCGCGGTGCTGCAGCGCCACGTCGACAACCTGGTCTCGGGCGTGCGGCAGGCACTGCGCACCACCACCGACAACCGGCAGCGACTGCACGCCGCCGTCGGCGCGTTCTTCGACTTCATCGAGCACGACGGCCAGGGCTACCGGCTGATCTTCGAGAACGACTACGTCACCGAACCGCAGGTGGCAGAACAGGTCAAGGCGGCCACCGACTCCTGCACGGACGCGGTGTTCGACCTGATCAGCATCGACTCCGGCCTCGAGGCGCACCGCGCCCGGATGATCGCCGTCGGCCTGGTGGCAGTGAGCGTCGACAGCGCTCGGTACTGGCTGAACGCCGACCGGCCGATCTCCAAGGAGGCCGCGGTCGACGGCACCGTGCAGTTCGCCTGGGGCGGACTGTCACACGTGCCGCTTACGCGTTCTTGACCGCCTCGGAGCCAACGGTGCCGATGCCGAAGCCCACGCGGCGCGTATCGGCGGCACCGATCTCCACGTAGGTGATCTTCGCGGTCTGCACCAGGAAGCGGCGGCCCTTCTCGTCGGTCAGGCTCAACAGCTTCGAGTCCTGGTTCAGCGCGTCGGCGATCAGCTGCTCCACCTCGCTCGGAACCTGCGCGCTGTTGAAAACCAACTCGCGCGGGCTGTCGGCGACACCGATCTTGACCTCCACCGCTGACCCTCTTCTCATTCGAAAGCGTTGACTGCACTGAGGCTAGTGGACGCGGGACACCGGCGGTGCGCCGGTGGCTACGCGGTCGGCGAACACGGGCGCTTGATCCAACTGAGTCCCGACCGTGACCCCGCAGCAGGCGTCTGAGCCACTTCCGTCACTTCTGTCTCGCTAGCATCGGAGAAGACATGCCGCCGAGACCTTGGGAAGCGTGATGAGCAGGGAGAATCGACCGTATTCGCCGTCATCCGGACGGTCGCCGCGTGCGGAGTCGTGGCGACCCGACCGCACCTACGGGGACTACGGCCGGGACCGCCGATACGGCTACGGCTCCGGTTACGAGCCTCCGTATTCGTCGACCTACGGTGGCTCGGATCCCCGCACGCAGGTGCTCGACGGCGATGACCGCCGCGGGTACGGCGCCGGCGACGAGGCCGGCTACGGCTCCCGGTACAGGTCCCAGTACGGCTCCCAGTACGGCTCCCGCCGTGGCGCACGTGACGACGACCGCTACGCGGCCCGCGACGACTACGGCATCGACGACCACGGCATCGACGACCACGGCACCAACGACTACGGCACCGACGACCGCGGCGCCGACGACCACGCGGCCGACGACTATGCCGATGACGACGAGATCTACGAGTACTACGAACCGCTCGACCGCCGCTGGGTCTGGGTCGGCGGCGTCGCGGGTGCGGTGCTGCTGGTCGCCGTGATCTGCACGGTCGTCATCCTCGGCGGCGGCGACAGCGGTTCGGTCTCGGCGACCGTCGTTCCTCCGCCCGCGACCAGCCAAGCGCCGGCCACGACCTCCAAGCCACCGGCGGCCAGCACGCCGCGGGTGCTCCCGCCGGTCGCATCACTGCCGCCCGAGACCGTCACCACCGTGTCCCCGTCGCCGAGCGCCACCGTCGCGCCGCCACCGGTCGCGGCAGCACCGCCGCCGGCACCCGCAGCCAACACGGTGACCTACTCGGTCACCGGCACCCGCCCACTGATCGACCTGGTGACCGTGATCTACACCGATGCCCAGGGCGCCCTGAAGACCGACCTCAACGTGTCGTTGCCGTGGAACAAGACCGTGGTCCTCGACCCCGGCGTGACGTTGAGTTCGGTGACGGCGACGAGCGTCACGGGGCAGCTCAACTGCTCGATCATCGATGGCGCGGGGGCCACGATCGCCGTTCAGAACTCCAATTCGATGATCACGACCTGCACCAGATAGCGATCAGACGAGTCCGAGTTCCTCGACCCGCCTGCCGTGGGTCTTCTGGAGCCGGTCGAAGAATTCGGTGAGCTGCGCGAGCCCACCGCTGGACATCACCAGGTCGACGAGTTCGTCGTGGTCGGCAAGGACGAACTGGGCCTGGGTGATGGCCTCGCCGAGCAGGCGACGCGACCACAGTGCCAGTCGGTGCCGCTGCTTGTCACTGGCCGTCACAGCGGCCTTCACCTCGGCGACCACGAACTGGGAGTGACCGGTCTCCGACAGCACCGCGCGCACCACCCCTGCCGCGTCGTCGGGCAGCGCGTCGGCGATCTCGAGGTAGAAGTCCGCGGCGAGAGCGTCGCCGATGTAGGTCTTGACCAAGGCCTCGAGCCACGTGCTCGGCGTCGTGAGGCGGTGATAGTTCTCCAGCGCCGACGCGTACCGGGTCATCGCGCGCACCACGTCGACACCCCGACTCTCGAGTGCTTCGCGCAGCACCTCGTAGTGGTTCATCTCGGCCGCGGCCATGCTGGCCATGTTGATCCGGCCCGCGAGATTCGGCGCCATGCGAGCCTCGTCGGTGAGCCGGTAGAACGCCGCGACCTCCCCGTATGCGAGTAGGGCGAACAGTTCGGTGACCCCCGGGTGGTCCACCGACACGCCGTTAACACCGGGGGCTGCGGCCTGCTCGGGAGAGGCCGCGGGCTGGGTCGGAGTCATGCGTCGACTCTAGACGGCGACACCGCGACCGTCGGTTTCCGAACGCCAGCGGGTAGCATGGCTAGTGGTTTACCTGCTCAGGCAGTCGTGACCAGAGATAATGTGCGTGCACGCAGTCGGTCTGCCTTACCTATGAGGCCCGGGCCCCGGTGCTACTTCGTCGAAACTCGTGCGCGCGTGAACATCCGCGATGACTACGAGGATCGACCCCGAAAGGCACCGTCCACAACGCATGACTGAATCCACCGAATCGACTCAACAGACCACCACGACCGAGATCGTCGAGATCACCGAGATCGTCGAGGCCGAACCCGCGAAGATCTCGTTCGCCGACCTCGGCGTCCGCGAGGAGATCGTCCGGGCACTGGCCGAGGACGGCAAGGAACACCCCTTCGCCATCCAGGAACTGACCATGCCGATGGCGTTGGCAGGCGACGACCTCATCGGTCAGGCCCGCACCGGCATGGGCAAGACCCTGGCCTTCGGCGTGCCGATGCTGCAGCGCATCACCACCGACCCCGACCGCGAACTCAGCGGCATCCCCCGCGCGCTCGTCGTCGTACCCACCCGCGAGCTGTGCCTGCAGGTCTTCGAGGACATCGCAGGCGCCGCGAAATACCTGCGCGCGGGCGACCGCAAGCTGTCGGTCACCTCGATTTACGGTGGCCGCCCCTACGAGGCGCAGATCGAGGCTCTGCAGAAGGGCGTCGACGTCGTGATCGGCACCCCCGGCCGTCTGCTCGACCTCGCCCAGCAGGGTCACCTGCAGCTCGGCGGGCTCAGCATGCTGGTCCTCGACGAGGCCGACGAGATGCTCGACCTGGGCTTCCTGCCCGACATCGAGCGCATCCTGCGCCAGATCCCCGACGTGCGGCAGGCGATGCTGTTCTCGGCGACCATGCCGGATCCGATCATCACCCTGGCCCGCACGTTCATGACGCAGCCGACGCACATTCGCGCCGAGTCCGCGCAGTCGTCGCAGACCCACGACACCACCGAGCAGTTCGCCTACCGCGCCCACGCGCTGGACAAGGTCGAGATGGTCGCCCGGATCCTGCAGGCCGAGGGCCGCGGCGCGACGATGATCTTCACGCGCACCAAGCGCACCGCCCAGAAGGTCGCCGACGAACTCGCAGAGCGCGGCTTCAAGGTCGGTGCCGTGCACGGCGACCTCGGTCAGGGAGCCCGCGAGAAGGCGCTCAAGTCCTTCCGCAACGGTGAGGTCGACGTCCTCGTCGCCACCGACGTCGCCGCCCGCGGCATCGACATCGACGACATCACCCACGTCATCAACTACCAGATTCCCGAGGACGAGCAGGCCTACGTGCACCGCATCGGCCGCACGGGGCGCGCGGGCAAGACCGGCATCGCCGTCACGCTCGTCGACTGGGACGAGCTGCCCCGCTGGACGATGATCGACAAGGCGCTCGGCCTGGACAACCCCGACCCCGTCGAGACGTACTCGAGTTCGGATCACCTCTACGAGCAGATGCGCATCCCGACCGACGCGAAGGGCTCGATCGGCAAGGCGACGCGCACGACCGACAAGCCGAAGCGCGAACCGCGTGACCGTGATCGCGACCGTGGTCCCCGCAACACCGAGGGCGACGGTAGCGGTGAGCGGCCGCCCCGCAGCCGCAACCGGACCCGCCAGCGCACGCGCGGTGGCCAGGAGGCGTCCGGCCACGTCGAGGGTTCCGAGGCACCGGCGCAGAACGGACCGGCCGACGAGTCGTCAGACGCACCGTCGGGTGCCCGCTCGGCTCCCCGTCGCCGTCGCCGTCGTCGCACTAACAGCAACGCAGCGCCCACCACCGGTTAGCGGGACCGCCGCCACCCGATGGTCACACCCGAACGCCGCACGAAGGGCGACGTCCTGGTCGCCGTTGCGATCGCCGCCGTGGTCGCCGTGGTCGCCGCCATGATCTGGTGGACCAGTGACGCCCGCGCGACGGTGAGCCGTCCCGCTGCCGAACCGGTTCCCGCGCTGAAGTCGGCGCGCGACGTGCCAGGCGCCCTGCGCGAACTGTGGACCGCGCCCAGCCCGAAGACCAGGCAGCCGGTGATCGCGGGCGGCAGCGTGGTGACCGGCGACGGCGATCAGATGGACGGCCGCGATCCCGCAACCGGCGACGTCCTGTGGACCTACGCCCGCGACGTCGAACTGTGCGGCGTCACGGCGGTGTACCAGAACGCCGTCGCGGTCTATCCGGACCCGCGGGGCTGCGGCCAGGTGACGACCATCGACGGCAAGACCGGCAAGCGCGGCGCCACCCGCAGTGCGTACGCCGATCCCACCGTCAAGCTCTCCTCCGACGGCACCACCGTGCTCTCGGCGGGAGCCAACCGGCTCGAGCTGTGGCGATCGGACATGGTCCGCATGATCAGCTACGGGGCGCTGGACGCACCCATCAAACCGGACGTGCCGGCCCAACCGCTCTGCACGTTCACCTCGGCCGCGGCCAGCACCGCGCTGGTTGCGGTGATGGAAGCCTGCCCCGGCCAGGCCGACATGCGCCTGACCCTCCTCAAGCCCGCCGACGAAGAGGACCAGCCCGAGACCAAGTTCGTCGAGCTGCCCGGCGTGTCCGCCGAGTCCGACGCGCGGGTGATCGCGGTGTCGGACACGCTGACCGCGGTGTACCTGCCGACGCCGAAGCCGGTGGTCAACGTCGTCGACGACACCGGCACCACGATCGCGAGCACGATGCTGACGCGCGGCGCCGCACCGGACGCCACGGCAACCAGTTCAGGCGACCTGCTCACGTGGTGGACGGGCGACGAACTGCTGGTCTTCGAGGCCAACGGCATGCGCTACCGGTTCACGGTCAATCCCGTCGACGGCCAGGCCCCGGTGGGCCCGGGCGTCGTGATGGCGGGCCGCCTGCTGGTGCCGGTCACCGGCGGCTACGACGTGTTCGATCCGCAGACCGGGGCCGGTGAGCGGCACATCGACCTGGCGCGCGACGCCGGGCAGGGGCCCGTGGTGCCCGCGGTTGCGGGGTCGATGGTGCTCGAGCAGCGGGGTGCGAACCTGGTGGCGCTCGGCGGCGACTGAGCCGCCCATCGAGCCGGTGGCGGCTGAGCCGCCCATCGAGCCGGCGGCGACTGAGCCGCCCATCGAGCCGGCGGCGACTGAGCCGCCCATCGAGCCGGTGGCTAGACCTCGGGGGTGAACGTCGGCAGCCCCTTGCCGTTCTTCCAGTGCTTGAGCAGAGCCTCCGCCAGCTCGCGATAGGCGTTTGCGCCCTTGTTCTTTCGCCCGGCCAGCACCGACGACCCCGAGGCGCTCGCCTCGGCGAACCGCACGGTGCGCGGGATCGGCGGAGCGAGCACCGGCAGTTGGTAGCGGTCGGCGACGTCGAAGATCACGTCACGGCTGTGCGTCGTGCGCGAGTCGTACAGCGTGGGCAGCGCACCGAGCAGAACCAGGTCGGCGTTGGTGATCTGCTGGACGTCGTCGACCGTGCGGAGGAACTGACCGACGCCACGGTGAGCGAGGGTCTCGCACTGCAGGGGAACGATGACCTCGTTGGCCGCGGTGAGCCCGTTGAGCGTCAGCACCCCCAGCGACGGCGGGCAGTCGATGATCGCGACGTCGTACCCAGAGGTGATCTTGGCCAGCGCGCGCTTGAGCGCGTACTCGCGACCGGCGCGCATCAGGAGCATGGCCTCGGCGCCGGCGAGGTCGATGTTGGCGGGCAGCAGCGTCATGCCCTCCGGCGTCGACACCAGCGCCGCGTCGGGTTCCACCTCGCCGAGCAGCACCTCGTGGATGGACACCGGGAGCTTGTCGGGATCCTGACCGAGCGAGAACGTCAGCGAACCCTGCGGATCGAGGTCCACGAGCAACACCTGCTTGCCCAGTTCCGTCATCGCGGCGCCCAACGACGCAACCGTCGTCGTCTTGGCCACCCCGCCCTTTTGATTGGCGACCGCCAGTACCCGCGTCACGCCCCCATCCAAGCACGACTCGCGCCGAACCGGGCGTGCGGCACAATCGCGGTGTGACTGTCGAACGGCACCGCCTGCTGCTGCTGCGTCACGGCGAGACCGAATGGTCGCGAACGGGACGTCACACCGGACGCACCGACGTCGAGCTCACCGACGACGGTCGGGACCAGGCGAGACTGGCCGCCGAAGCCATCGCCGACCTGCAGCTGGACGACCCGCTGGTCGTCTCCAGCCCCCGCCACCGCGCGCTGGCCACCGCCGAACTGGCCGGATTGCGGGTCGACGAGGTGACGCCGCTGCTGGCCGAGTGGGACTACGGCGACTACGAGGGACTCACCACCCCGGAGATCCGCGAACACGTGCCCGGCTGGACGGTGTGGACGCACGACTGTCCCGGCGGTGAGAGCATCGACGCGGTGACCGTGCGGGCCGACCGCGCCGTGGCCTTGGCGCTGTCGCACATGGCGGAACGCGACGTGGTGTTCATCGGCCACGGCCACTTCTCCCGCTCGATGCTGACCCGCTGGATCGAACTGCCCGTGTCCGAGGGCATCCGCGTGTCGATGGTGGCGGCGTCGATCGCGGTGTGCGGTTTCGAACACGGTGTCCGCCAGATCACCGCACTGGGTCTCACCGGACACACGAACCCATGCCTGCCCGCCTGATGCCAGAACCATCGTTCGTCCTCTCGGGGCCCGACCGGACTCTGGTCGCCGACGGGATCCACACCCCGTATCCGGAGGTCTCCGCCGCCCGCGCCGCGCTCGCCTCGGGTGCCGCGCCGATGGTGTTGGGCGCCCTGCCGTTCGACCTCACCCGGCCCGCCGCCCTGATGCGGCCCAGCGCGTTCCGGTTCGTCGACGCACTGCCGGTCGGACCCGTGACCGAGTTGCCCAGCGTGCGGGTGGACGGCGAACTCCCGTCGCCCGAGGTGCATCGCGCGCGCATCTGCGAAGCGCTGAGCAGGCTCAACGATCCGCGTTCGGCACTGCACAAGGTCGTACTGGCGCGCGCTCTGCGTCTGGTCGCCGACCAACCGCTCGACGTCACCGCGGTGATGCGTCGCCTGGCCGAAGACCCCACGGCCATCGTGTACTTCGCCGACCTGAGCCCCGCCGGAGGCCGCCACGTGGGCACCGGTCTGATCGGTGCGAGCCCCGAACTGCTGGTCGCGCGCCGGGGTGACATCGTGACGTGCCGTCCGTTCGCGGGTTCCGCGGCCCGCTCCCCCGACCCCGCCATCGACCGCGCCAACGGTGCCGCGCTGGCGGCGTCTGCGAAGAACCGGCACGAGCACCAACTCGTCGTCGATCAGATGCGCGATGCGCTGGCACCGCTGTGCACCGACCTCCGCATCGCCGCCGAGCCTCAGCTCAGCAGCACCGCGGCGGTGTGGCACCTCAACACCCCGATCAGCGGCCGGATCCGCCAAACCACGACCACTGCTTTGGATCTCGCGATAGCGCTACATCCGACCCCAGCCGTCGGCGGCGTACCCGCCGCCGCGGCCACCGACCTGATCAACGAGTTGGAGGGCGACCGCGGGTTCTACGCCGGCGCGGTCGGCTGGTGCGACGACTCCGGTGACGGCACCTGGGTCGTGTCGATCCGGTGCGCGGAACTGTCGGCCGACCGCCGCACCGCGGACGCACGCGCCGGCGGCGGCATCGTCGCCGAGTCGGACCCCGACGAGGAAGTCGCCGAGACGAGTACGAAGTTCAAGACCATCACGACCGCATTGGGGGTACGTCCATGAGCGTGCTGATCCGCCGTGCAGAGCCGGGCGACGAGGCCGAACTCACCGCCATGGTGCACGAACTCGCCGAGTTCGAACACGCCGCCGACGAATGCCTGCTCACCGAAAGCGGCTTGCGCACAGCACTGTTCGGCGAGTCGCCGACCGTCAACGGGCACGTCGTCGAGGTCGACGGACAGGTGGCAGCCGGCGCGCTGTGGTTCCTGAGCTTCTCCACGTGGGACGGGGTGGCCGGGGTCTACCTCGAAGACCTCTACGTCCGGCCCGCCTTCCGCAGACGCGGCCTGGCGCGCGAACTGCTGGCGACCCTCGCGCGGGTGTGCGTCGACAACGGCTATAGCCGGCTGTCGTGGGCGGTACTGGACTGGAACACCAACGCGATCGCGCTCTACGACTCGGTCGGCGGACGGCCGCAGACCGATTGGATCACCTACCGCGTGTCGGGGCCGGAGTTGTCGGCGCTGGCGGGGCCGGGCTGAGCGGCGACCCACTCGAGGGCCGACCGGCTGAACAACAGGGCCAACACGATCACGGCGATGAGCCCGACGGGCACGCCGAGCGCCCACTGCCCGGAACCGACGGCCATGTAGTACGCCACCGGCAGCAGCAGCAGCTGCGCGAAGACCGCGATGCCGCGCCCCCAGCGGCGCCCCGTCCACAGGGCCCAGCCCGCGGTCAGCACGCCGGCACCCATGATCGCGAACCAGATGGCGGTGCCCAGCCCGTTCAGCCAGGCGAGGTGCTGGGACTCGCTCAGGTACAGCACCACCAGAACGACGGCGACCACCAGCGCCGCCACGCCTTCGAAGGCCACCGCCGCACCGGCTTGGCGCACCGGCGTCGGTGAGGGAACCGTCATCGGACCATCCTGGGATCGATCACGGAGACCAAGCGTAGAGGCATCGCCACGGCGCATGGCTAGGCTGGGTTTCCGTGCGCGCCGTGCTGATCGTCAATCCCAATGCGACATCCACCACCGCGGCCGGGCGTGACCTGCTCGCCCATGCGCTCGAGAGCCGCGTAGACCTCACCGTGGTGCACACCGACCACCGTGGCCACGCGGTCGAGATCGCCAGCGACGCCACCCGCGACGGCATCGACGTCGTCATCGTGCACGGCGGTGACGGCACCGTGAACGAGGTGGTCAACGGCATCCTCGGCGAGTGCGGACCCAACCGGGCGATCCCCAGTCCGACCGCTCCGGCCGTCGGCGTCGTGCCCGGCGGATCGGCGAACGTGTTCGCCCGCGCACTCGGCATCAGCCCCGACCCGGTCGACGCCACCAATCAGCTCATCGACCTGCTCAGCGTGCGCCGCAGCGGTGCGGCCTGGCGGCGGATCGGGCTGATGGACTGCGGTGAGCGCTGGGCCGTGTTCACCGCCGGGATGGGCGTCGACGGCGACGTCGTCGCCGCGGTCGAGGAGCAACGCGCACGCGGGCGGAAGGTGACGGCGAGCCGCTACATCCGGGTCGCGGTCCGCGAGATGCTGGCCAGTGCCCGCAGGGAACCCGGGCTGACGCTGCACACGCCCGGCAATGAACCGGTGTCCGGCGTCCACTTCGCGTTCGTGTCGAACTCGAGCCCGTGGACCTACGCAAACACCCGCCCGGTGTGGACCAACCCGGCCACGACGTTCGAGACCGGTCTCGGCGTGTTCGCGATCACCAGCATGAACGTCTGGGCCAACCTGGGTCTGGTGCGACGGATGCTGTCGAGCAAGCCCAACATCGAGGCCAAGCACCTGATTCGCGAAGACGACCTGTCGTGGATCACCGTGACGGCCGACGCGCCGGCAGCGTGTCAGATCGACGGGGATTTCGTCGGACCGAGGGAAACGATGACGTTCACGTCGGTTCCGGATGCGCTCGCCGTAGTGGCGCCGGCGGCCAAAAGCCTCTGAACTGTGACGTTGTTATCACTGCGACGAACTCAGGGCGCAGGTACGTTGAGTGTAGTACGAACGTATGAGGGGATCGTCAACGCGGTCTCAATCGAACGTCTCAGTGACATTGCCCACGTGTGAACTCGGTTCTATTGACATCTGTTCAGCCTGTGAAAGCATCGGATGCAACAGCACTGAAACATTTCGTGTGCATGCGTTAACAGCCGAACAAAAAGCTAGTGCGCTTTGCTGCGCACACAGCGAGTGATCTGACTAGGAGTTAAGAAATGGATTGGCGGCACAAGGCAGTCTGTCGTGACGAGGATCCCGAACTGTTCTTCCCGGTAGGGAACAGCGGTCCGGCGCTCGCCCAGATCGCCGACGCGAAGCTCGTCTGCAACCGCTGCCCGGTGACCACCGAGTGCCTCACCTGGGCGCTGGAGTCCGGTCAGGATGCCGGCGTGTGGGGCGGCATGAGCGAGGACGAGCGTCGCGCGCTCAAGCGTCGCAACGCCCGCACGAAGGCGCGTACCGGCGTCTAGCCCGCTTCGACATTTCGCTTACGGCCCCGGTGAAAACCGGGGCCGTAAGCGCGTTTCGGGGCCGATGAAACGGCTATGCGCGATTGTTGCGGACGTTCGGGGTTGTTTTCGATAGCGACCCCGCTGACGTCTATTGCGCGCTCCGCCCGCTGACGTCTACTGCGCGCTCCGCCCGCGGCGGCCGATCGGCACCCGCAACACCACTTCCGTTCCGCCCCCTGGCCCGTCGTGCATGCCCAGTGAGCCGTCGAGTTCGGCCGCGACCAGCGTGCGTACGATCTGAAGGCCGAGGCGGTCGGACTTCTCCAGACTGAAACCCGGCGGCAGCCCGCGGCCGTCATCGCTGATCACCACGTCGAGCCAGCGTGCGGACCGCTCGGCCCGGATCGTCACGCAGCCTTGGGCGGTGTCGCCGTCGTAGGCGTGCTCGATGGCGTTCTGCACCAGTTCGGTGACCACCATGACCAGCGCGGTCGCTCGATCGGCGTCGAGCACGCCAAGGTCGCCCTGCCGCACGATGCGGATGGGGCTGTCCACCGACGCGACGTCGTTCATGATCGGCACGATGCGGTCGACCACCTCGTCGAGGTTGACTTCCTCGTCGACCGACATCGACAGCGCATCGTGCACCAGGGCGATCGACGACACCCGCCGCACCGACTCGTTCAAGGCCTCGCGGCCCTCGGCGTTGTTCGTGCGCCGGGCCTGCAAGCGCAGCAGGGCGGCCACGGTCTGCAGGTTGTTCTTCACGCGGTGATGGATCTCGCGGATGGTCGCGTCCTTGGACAGCAGCGCCCTGTCCCTGCGCTTGACCTCCGTGACGTCGCGCACCAGCACGGCAGCGCCCGCCGCGGCGCCATGCACGATCAGCGGCAGCGTACGCAGCAGCACGGCCGCGCCGTTCGCGTCGACCTCCATCCGCATGCTGGACCCGCCGACCAGCGAGTCGCGCACGTGGGTGGCCAGCTCCTGGGCCTCGAAGGGGTCCGAGATCAGCGGTCGCGTCACGCTGACCAGGTTGTGGCCTTCGAGTTCCGCGGCCAGACCCATGCGGTGGTATGCCGACAGCGCATTGGGGCTGGCGAAGGCGACCACGCCGTCACCGTCGAGCCGGATGAAGCCGTCACCGACGCGTGGGCTGGACCGCGACATCGCCACGTCGCCAACGTTGGGGAACGTCCCCTCGGACAGCATGTGCAGCAGATTCCGGGCGCAGTCGAGGTAGGCCCGTTCGAGCGGGCTGGCCTTGCGCTGGTCGGCGAGCGCCGTCTGATGGGTGAGCACGGCCACCACCTGGTCGGCGTGCCGGACCGGTACGGCTTCGACGTTGAGCCAGTGTTCGTAGTGCGAATCATTGGGCGAGACATCGCTTTCCCTGCCGATGTGGCCCGAGACGAACGCGGCGGTGACGACGGGCATCGCGTCGGCCTCGCTCTGCGTGCCGACGGCATCCGCGAGCACCACCGTCGGAGCGGTGTTGGGCCGGACCTGCGCCACGCAGACCAGTCCGAGGTCCTCGCGGCGGACCCACATCAGATAGTCGGCGAACGAGAGGTCGGCCAGGAGTTGCCACTCGCCGACGACGGCGTGCAGGTGATCGACTGCGCTGCCGGGCAGCATCGTGTGCTCGGCGAGCAGGTCACCGAGGGTCGACACGGTGGGGTTCCTCCGGTGGGCGCCTAGCTGATGACGGCGATGAGGTCGCCGGCCTGGATGACGTCGCCGACGGAGACGTTGACCGACGAGACGGTGCCCGCGACCTCGGCGAGCACCGGGATCTCCATCTTCATCGATTCGAGCAGCACCAGGGTGTCCCCTTCGCCGATCTGATCGCCTTCGCTCACCACGACCTCGAGCACACTGGCCACGATCTCGGCGCGAACGTCCTCGGCCATCTTCACTCCGCTCGTCTCGACGCTTGCCTCATGGGGACCCAGGGGGTCTGACGTACCGGACCATCGAACCACACCGGCAGGCTGACAACGCATTGGAACTCACCGGCACGATCGTGAGACACTGGGGAGTAAGCACCTGATTCACAAGACTCGACGGGAGACCGACCATGGCCAAGCGAGGCCGCAAGAAGCGCGATCGTAAGCACTCGAAGGCCAACCACGGGAAGCGTCCCAACGCCTGACCTTCACCCCCACACAACGACGGCGGCCCATTGGGCCGCCGTCTTGCGTTTCAGCCTCGGATGATGGTGGTGCGGCTGATCTCGATGCGGAGTCGCTGACGCAGGCTGTCGGGGGCACGCTCGCCGCTGCACTTGCTGGCGATCAGGTTCTTGACCCGCTCCTCGACCCCGTACTGCCGCAGGCAGGTGGGGCATTCCTCGAGGTGGTGACGCAGCTTGTCGCGGGTCTCGGTGGTGCACTCGCCGTCGAGCAGCGTCCATACCTCGGCGATCACCGAGGCGCATTCGGGATGCTCCGGATCGACCGGGCCGAGCGGCGGCTCGAAGTCGTGACCCTCTGGGCGTGAGAAATCGGCGGTCATGAGGTGACCTCCTCCACTTTGCTGAACTCCGGACCTCGAATGAACCCGCGATCACGCGCCACGTCGGCCAGCAGCTCACGAAGCTGCTTGCGTCCGCGGTGCAGTCGCGACATGACCGTGCCGATCGGAGTGTCCATGATCTGCGCGATCTCCTTGTATGGGAAGCCTTCGACGTCGGCGTAGTAGACCGCCATCCGGAATTCCTCGGGCAACGCCTGCAGCGCAGCCTTGACCTCCGTGTCGGGCAGCGCCTCCAGCGCCTCGACCTCGGCCGAGCGCAGACCGGTCGACGAGTGCTCGGCGTTGGCCGCGAGCTGCCAGTCGGTGATCTCCTCGGTCGGATACTCGGCCGGCTGCCGCTGTTTCTTGCGGTAGCTGTTGATGTAGGTGTTGGTCAGGATCCGGTACAGCCAGGCCTTGAGGTTGGTGCCCTCGCGGAACGACCGGAATCCGGCATAGGCCTTGACCATGGTCTCCTGCAGCAGGTCCTCGGCGTCGGCGGGGTTGCGGGTCATCCGCAGCGCGCCGCCGTACAGCTGATCCAACAGCGGAATGGCGTCGCGCTCGAACCGTGCGGTGAGTTCGGCGTCGGTCTCCGCGGGCTTCGGCGGTTCGTCGGTCAGCGCATCGGGAACTGTCCCGGCTGACAGAGTCGAGTCGGTCATGTCGGTGGACACCGTCCCTTCGATTGCGGCACCGAACGGGTCCAGCACATCGACTGGACGTTCCAGGCAGGCCGTTGGCACCAAGGTCCCCTTCCACCGATCCTAGTTGCTGAGTCCGACAACGCGCCGAACCGTCGTGATCGCCTCGAACAACAGCCCGTACGCAGGGGTTGTTCCCGGTGGCCGAGCCGGGCCGCCGGTGACGCCGGCTGGCTAGGGTGGCCGAATGCCACGTGCTGCGACCCCTGCGATCGCCGCGCTCGTGACGGCAGGCGTGCCGCACGAGGTGCTGCGCTACCACCACGACCCGCGCGTCGAGTCCTTCGGCGACGAGGCCGTCGCCGAACTCGCCGCGACCGAGGGCGTGGCGGCCGATCAGATCCTCAAGACGCTGATCATCGAGCTGCCGACGGGTCTGGCGGTCGCCGTACTCCCGGTTCCGGCCAAGCTGTCGCTCAAGGCCGCCGCGGCCGCGCTGTCGGCACCCCGGGCCGCAATGGCCGACCGCCGGGCAGCCGAACGGTCCACCGGCTACGTACTGGGCGGCATCTCACCCCTCGGTCAGCGCAAGCCGCTGCCCACCGTCGTCGACGCCTCCGCGCTGGCGTGGGACCGGGTGCTGTGCAGTGCAGGCAAGCGCGGCTGGGACGTGGCCCTCGTGCCCGACGACCTCGTCCGGCTCACCGACGCCGCCGTCGCCGACATACGGGCACCCGGATAGGCCCCTGCCGCCGCCGATCGTCCTAGGGTGGCCCCATGTCGCTATCAGGGAAGACCATGTTCATCTCCGGCGCCAGCAGGGGCATCGGGTTGGCGATCGCCAAGCGCGTCGCCGCCGACGGCGCCAACGTCGCGCTGGTAGCCAAGACCGCAGAACCCCATCCGAAGCTCGAGGGCACGGTCTACACCGCAGCCAAGGAGATCGAGGAGGCCGGCGGCAACGCCCTTCCGATCGTCGGCGACATCCGCGACGGCGACTCGGTCACCGCGGCGGTGGCCAAGGCCGTCGAGGCGTTCGGCGGGATCGACATGTGCGTCAACAACGCCTCCGCCATCAACCTCGGCTCCATCGAGGAGGTGCCACTCAAGCGGTTCGACCTCATGAACGGCATTCAGGTGCGCGGCTCCTACACGGTGTCGCAGGCCTGCATCCCGCACATGAAGGGCCGCGAGAACCCGCACGTGCTGACGCTCTCGCCGCCGATCCGGCTCGAGTCGGAATGGCTCAAGCCGACGGCCTACATGATGGCGAAGTTCGGAATGACTCTGTGCGCGTTGGGCATCGCCGAGGAGATGCGGGACGCGGGCATCGCGTCGAACACCCTGTGGCCGCGCACCCTGGTCGCGACGGCTGCCGTGCAGAACCTGCTCGGCGGCGACGAGGCGATGGCCAAGGCGCGCAAGCCCGCGGTGTACGCCGACGCGGCATACGCCATCCTGACCAAGCCCTCGACGTACACCGGTCACAGCCTGCTGTGCGAGGACGTGCTGCTCGCCAACGGCGTCACGGACCTGTCGGTGTACGACTGCGTGCCCGGCTCCGACCTCGGGGTCGACCTGTGGGTCGACACCCCCAACCCGCCCGGATATCAGGGCTGAACACGATGGGTTCACCGTGGTCCGCCGGGCGATACGAGTCGGTGGCGGAGCGCATCTCGGACATCGCCTGGCAGACGGTCGAGTTCGCCGACCGGCGTCGGCCACTGCGGGATGCGACGCTGCTCGACCTGGCCTGCGGCACCGGTAGCGCCGCACTGGCAGCAGCTCGGCGTGGCGCACGCGTCACGGCCGTCGACCTCACCCCCGAACTGATCGCCCAGGCCCGGGAGAAGGCCACGGCCGAGAACCTCGACGTGGCGTGGGTGGCGGCCGATGCCGCGGACACCGGGCTGCCGACCGACGCCTTCGACGTGGTCGTGTCGAACATGGGCATCATCTTCGTCGAGCCGGGCCGCCAGGTCGCCGAGATCGCGCGGCTGGTCAAACCCGCTGGCGTGCTGGTGTTCTCGTCCTGGGTGCGCAGCGATCGGAACCCGTTCTTCGATCCGATCGTCGCGGTCCTCGGTGCGCCACCCGACACCGGCTACTCGCCCGACCAGTGGGGCAACTCCGAGGTGGTGGCCCAGCGTTTGGCCGCCGACTTCGAGGGCGTCGAGATCACCGAGGGCCGGCATGGGTGGGAGTTCGCTTCCCTGGACGCGGCGTTGGCATTCGTCACCGAGGAGTCCCCGATGCACGTCGGAGCCTTCGGTCGCGCGGACGCCCGCCAGCGCGACCGGCTGCGCGACGCGTTCCGCGAGGCGCTGAGCGAGCACGCCACCGCCGACGGCGTCCGGTTCGAGGCGCCCTACGTGGTGGCCAGCGCGACGCGACGGGCGTGAATCACTCCGCCTCGTAGAGGATTCCGCGACTGATGGCCTCGCGGACGACGGGCAGCGCCGCCTCGGCCAGGGCGTCGCCGTCGACGCCGTGCACCGATGCGAGCAGGTCGATGAGCATGCCCAGCGGCACCTCGCCACGGCACCCTGCGAGCAGCGCCCGCGACACCTCGTCGACGCCGAGCACCGCACCGGGTCCGCCGGGCCTGCGCACTGCGGCCCCGACGGTCTGCCAGCCGTCGGGACCGGGCAGCGACTGTTCCTCGAGGAAGACCGGCGCCGTCGACAGCCGGGCCGCCAACAGCTGGTCGTCACCGGTGTCGTGGAGGTACTCGCGGCGGGCGAAGAACGCCGCCACCTCGGGGCCGGTCAATCCCTCGTCGGCTCCGGTGATCTCTTCGAGCACCTGGTCGGGCGGGCGGCTCTCGTCGCGGCGAGGGGCGCGCAGAGTCACCATGCCCATGCCGATCCCAGCGATGTCCTGGTCGGCGAACCAGTCCAGCCACACTCCGCCGCGGCGAGCCGCTTCCTCCGGCGGCTCCCCCGCATCCGAGGTCCACAGTGAGACGTAGCTGATCGGATCGGCGAACTCGCGCTGAACCACCCACGCATGCAGGCCGGTATCGGCGAGCCAGCCCCTGACGCGGTCGCGCCAGGCACCGTCCTCGTCGCCTCGACGCACGATCCAATTGGCCATGATCTGGGCGGTCCCACCCGGTTCGAGATGGTCGCGAGCCTGCCGGATCAGCTTCTCCGACAACGAATCCCCGGCCATGCCAGAGTCGCGGTACTCGTAGTCCAGCGCGCCAGTGCCCACCACGAACGGCGGGTTCGACACGATCAGGTCGAAGCGCTCACCGGCCACCGGCTCGAACAGGCTGCCCGGCCGCAGGTCCCACGACATGCCGTTCAGACGGGCGGTGGCCGCGGCGAGTGCGAGCGCACGGGCATTGGTATCCGTGCCAACGATGGCGTCGCAATGCGCATCGAGGTGCAGTGCCTGGATGCCGCAGCCCGTGCCGAGGTCGAGCGCCCGGCGCACGGGTTCGCGGACGACGGCGTGCGCCAGGGTGACCGACGCACTGCCGATGCCGAGCACGTGGTCGAATGCCACCGCCCCGGGCCGGACCGCGGCGTCCAGATCTGACACGACGAGGAAGTCGCGCACCCCGTCGCCGTGCGGCCGGATGTCGAGAGCAGCGCGCAGCGTCCCGTGCGGGGTGACCTCGAGAACGTCGTTGGCGACCAGCGCGTCGACGCCCGCAGTGGGCATCGCGTGGGCGGCGCGGTCGCGCGGCTCCTCCGCACCGAGCAGGAACAACCGGACCAGGATGGCCAGCGCCTGCCGTTCCGGTGTCGCGCGATCGGTGGCGCGCAGTGCCGACCACCACGATCCCCTGCTGAACGCCGCGCCGGCTTCGGCACCGAGCAGTCCGGCGACGCCATCGGTCGTGTAGGCCGCCGCGCGGAGGTCATCGGCGAGGGCGTCGACCACCGCGGGGTCCGACAGAGGGTGGGTCAAAGCAGCGTGCCCTGCTCGGCCTGCGGCTCGGCAGGCTCGATGAGTTCCGGGCCGTTGTTGCGCACGCTGTTGACCAGACGCGAGACCTCCCGGATCTCGATGCGGTCGAGATCGCCGTGGCCGCGCAGCAATCCCTCGTCGACGGGCGCGTCGGGGTCGAGCCAGCGGTCCCAATCGGCTTCGCTGATCGTCAGCGGCATCCGGTCGTGGATGTCGGCGAGCTTGGCGGCCGCGTCGGTCGTGATGATGGTGCAACTCAGTAGCGGCGGCGCGTCCTTGGGGGCGTCCTTGGGCCGCCACGTCGACCACAGGCCAGCCATGAACAGCGGCTCACCGTCGCCGGCGTACATGAAGAACGGCGTCTTCGAGCCCTTCTCACCGCGCCACTCGTACCAGCCGTCCATCGGGACCAGGCAGCGCTTGCCCTTGGCCGAGGAGCGAAAGGCCGGTGACGACGTGATCTTCTCCGAGCGCGCGTTGATCAGCAGTGGCCCCTTCGTGTCCGGTGTGCCGCCGTCGGCAGCCTTGGTCCACGCGGGAACCAGGCCCCAGCGCATCAGCCGCACCCGCCGCGTCGACTCGTCGTCGGGCTCGGTGTGCCGCTTGACCACGGTGGCGATCGTGGTCGTCGGCGCGACGTTGTAGTTGGCGCTCGGCGCGTCCTTGGCGCTCTCGGTCGCCTCGTCGATCGCCTTGATCTTCTCGGCCAGCAGCGCCGGATCGGTCGTCACCGCGAATCGCCCGCACATACGTCCATGGTGGCAGAAACCGGCGACAAGGCAGGATGGTGACCGTGACAGACCGTGCACCCGACGATCGAGGGCAGCTCTGGCCCGCACCGACCGCACCGGTGCCCATCCGGGCGACCGTCACCGTGCCGGGATCGAAGTCGCAGACCAACCGCGCTCTGATCCTGGCCGCGCTGGCCACGCCCCAGGGTGCGTCGACGGTCACCGGCGCGCTGCGCAGTCGCGACACCGATCTGATGATCGGCGCCCTGCGCGCACTTGGCGTCACCGTGACAGGCGACAGCACCGACCTCACCGTCAGCGGCGCCATCGAGCCCACGGCCGATGCGAGGATCGACTGCGGCCTCGCGGGCACCGTGTTGCGCTTCGTCCCGCCGCTGGCAGCACTAGGAACCGAAGTGGTCACCTTCGACGGCGACGAGCAGGCCCGATCCCGGCCGATCGCGCCGCTGCTGGCTGCGCTGCGCCACCTGGGCGTGGCACTGGACGGCGACGGTCTGCCGTTCCAGGTGCGGGGCGCCGGGACGGTCCGGGGCGGCACCGTGGAGATCGACGCGTCGGCATCGTCGCAGTTCGTCTCCGGTCTGCTGCTGTCGGGCGCGACGTTCGCCGACGGACTGACCGTGGTGCACACCGGCGCCGCGGTGCCCTCGGCGCCGCACGTCGCGATGACGGTGGCGATGCTGCGCGAGGCAGGCGTCGACGTCGACGACGGCCAGGGCAACCGTTGGCACGTGAGTCCCGGACCGGTGGCCGCGCGGCACTGGCCGATCGAGCCCGACCTGTCGAACTCGGTGCCGTTCCTCGCGGCGGCGCTGGTGACCGGCGGCGCCGTCCGGATCGCCGGATGGCCGACCACGAGCGTCCAACCCGCCGCCGCCATCATCGAGCTACTGCAGAAGATCGGCGCCTCGGTGCATCTGGGTGTCGGCCACCTCGAGGTCGCCGGCCCCGACGGCTACGCCGGATTCGACGCGGACCTCGGCGAGATCGGCGAACTCGCACCGTCGGTCGCAGCCATGGCGGCCCTTGCCGAGCCGGGTTCGGAATCGCGGCTGAGCGGCATCGCCCACCTGCGGGGCCACGAAACCGACCGGCTCGCCGCGCTCACCGCCGAGATCAACCGGCTCGGCGGCCAGTGCGAGGAGACCGACGACGGCCTGGCGATCGTGGCGCGCCCGATGCACGGTGGGGCGTGGCGGTCCTACGCCGACCACAGGATGGCGACCGCGGGCGCGATCATCGGTCTGAAGGTGCCCGGCGTGGAGGTCGAGGACATCGGCACGACCGCCAAGACGCTGCCCGACTTCCCCGGCATGTGGGCGGACATGCTGTCCGGGACGAGCGAGCGGCATTGAGCGGACGCGAGCTAGACGAATCGGACGTCCGGGTGCGCTCGGGCCGTGGTTCGCGGCCGCGCACCAAGATCCGTCCCGACCATGCCGACGCCGAGCGGGCGATGGTGGTCACCGTGGACCGCGGCCGGTGGGGCTGCGCGCTCGGCGGTGACCCCGATCGGGTGGTCACCACCATGCGGGCGCGGGAACTCGGCCGGACCCCGATCGTCGTCGGCGACGAGGTCGACATCGTCGGGGACCTGTCCGGCAAGCCCGACACGCTCGCCCGCATCGTTCGCCGGGGTGAACGTCGAACAGTGTTGCGCCGCACCGCAGACGACACCGATCCGACCGAACGCGTCGTCGTGGCCAATGCCGATCAGCTGCTGATCGTGGTGGCGCTGGTGGATCCCCCACCCCGCACCGGCTTCGTGGAACGCGCGCTGATCGCCGCCTACGCGGGCGGGCTGACGCCGATCCTGTGCCTGACCAAGACCGACCTCGCGCCGCCGGAGCCCTTCGCCGAACAGTTCAAGGGCCTCGACCTGACGGTGATCGCGACGGGCCAGGGCGGTGACGTGGCACCCGTCGCGGCGCTGCTCGCGGACCGGGTCACGGTACTGCTCGGCCACTCCGGCGTCGGCAAGTCGACTCTCGTCAACCGTCTTCTCCCCGATGCGCATCGAGCGGTCGGCGTGGTGTCGGGCGTGGGCAAGGGCAAGCACACGTCCACGCAGTCGGTAGCCTTGCCGCTGGCCGATTCCGGCTGGGTGGTCGACACCCCCGGCGTGAGGTCGTTCGGCCTGGCCCACATCGCCCCCGACGACGTCATGATGGCGTTCTCCGACCTCGCCGAGGCAATCCAGGACTGCCCGCGCGGCTGCACCCACCTCGGCCCGCCTGCCGACCCCGAGTGCGCGCTGGACGGATTGACCGGCTCGGCAGCCGACCGCGTGGTCGCCGCCCGACGGCTGCTGGCGGCGATGCGGGCGGGCTGACGTGGACTTCCTCGATGCGACGCGGCGCGGGTACGACGCGACCGCCCGCGAATACGCCGACGCGTTCCACCACCACCTGAACGACAAGCCGTTCGAACCAGCGATGCTCGCCGCGTTCGCCGGCTACGTGCAGGCGACCGGGAACGACCGGGTCGCCGACGTCGGGTGCGGAACCGGCGCCACCACGGCGATCCTGCACGACCTCGGGATCGACGCCACCGGCAGTGACCTGTCGCCCGGGATGATCGCGCAGGCTCGCGCACTCAATCCTCACCTTCGCTTCGCGGTCGGCTCGATGACCGCGGTCGACTCGCCCGATGCCTCGGTCGGTGGGGTCTGCGCGTGGTATTCGACGATTCACGTCCCAGACGACGTCCTGCCCGAGGTGTTCGCCGAGTTCCGTCGCGTACTGGTGCCGGGCGGGGTCGTGCTGCTGGCATTTCAGGCCGGCGCGGGTTCCCGGTTGCTCACCGAGGCGTTCGGCGTGGCAGTCGACCTCGAATTCCGGCGTCGCACTCCGGCTTTCGTCACCGCTGCGCTCGAATCTGCCGGTTTGACGGTGTTCGCCGAAGCCGTTCGGGCGGCCGAGCCCGGCGGCATCGAGTCGACACCACAGGCGTTCCTACTGGCCAGACGGGTCACCGACGTCACCCGCTGATCCGTTTGCACCCGCCTCGCACCGGGCACGCTGAGGCGGTGAGCACAGTACCCAACATCGACCTCAATGACGGCGCCCGAATCCCGCAGCTCGGATTCGGCGTCTACCAAATCGACCCCGACGAGACCGCGGCCGCGGTGAAGACCGCGCTCGACATCGGCTACCGGCACATCGACACCGCGGAGATGTACGGCAACGAAGCCGGCGTCGGCCAAGGGATCCGCGACGCGGGCCTGGCCCGCGGTGACGTCTTCATCACCAGCAAGCTGAACAACGGCTTCCACGAACCCGACGCGGCGCGGAAGGCCTTCGACGAGACGCTGTCCAAGCTGGGCTTCGACGCCCCCGAGGACGACTACGTCGACCTGTTCCTCATCCACTGGCCGCTGCCCACGAAGTACGGCGGTGACTTCGTCTCGACGTGGAAGGCGCTGGAGGGCTTCAAGGCCGACGGCCGCGCCCGCAGCATCGGCGTCTCGAACTTCCAGGTGCCGCACCTCGAGCGGCTGGCCGCCGAGACCGACACGGTGCCCGCGGTCAACCAGATCGAGGTGCACCCGTACTTCGTCAACGAGGCCGTGCGCGCGTACGGCGCCCAGCACGGCATCGTCACCGAGGCGTGGTCGCCGATCGCACAGGGCCAGGTCCTCGACGATCAGGTGGTCGAGGGCATCGCCAAGGCCACCGGCAAGTCGCCCGCGCAGGTCGTGCTGCGGTGGCACATCCAGCGCGGTGACGTCATCTTCCCGAAGTCGGTGACGCCGCAGCGCATTCAGGACAACTTCGACATCTTCGACTTCGAGCTGAGCCCCGACGACGTCGACGCGCTCACCGAACTCGACAAGGGCGCCGACGGCCGCACCGGCCCGAACCCCGACACGTTCGACATGATCCCGGACTGACACTCCCCACAACGCGAAACTGCGGGCAGATCGTGAATCCTCGAGGATTCGTGATCTGCCCGCAGTCTCGTTGGTGAATTTCGTGAATCAGGCTGCGAGTGCTCGCTTCTCGCGTCGGCGCGCCCGCACTGCGGCGATCGACGACTTGAGGCCGCGACGCTCACTGGGCGCGAGTTCGTCGAACATCCGCTCGCTGCGCGTCTCCGGCGCATCGTCGCGGGTGTGCTTGAGGAACTTGTCCGGAAGCGACAGCTTCGCGATGGTGCGCCACGTCTTGCCGTACTGCAGCAGGAAGTTTCCCGTGGTGTACGGCAGGTCGTACTTGTCGCAGATCTGGCGCACCCGCACCCCGATCTCCTCATACCGGTTGCTCGGCAGATCCGGGAAGAGGTGGTGTTCGATCTGGTGGGACAGGTTGCCACTCATGAACCGCAGCGCCGGGCCTGCGTTGAAGTTGGCGCTGCCAAGCATCTGGCGCAGGTACCACTGACCCTTGCTCTCACCGATCATGTCGGTCTTGGTGAACTTCTCGGCGCCATCGGGGAAGTGGCCGCAGAAGATCACGGCGTTGGCCCAGACGTTGCGGATGACGTTGGCCACCGCGTTCGCCGTCAGGGTCGACCGGTAGGTCGCCCCCGGGGACAGCGAGGTCAGTGCCGGCCATGCAACGTAGTCCTTGGCGACCTGCTGGCCTGCCTTGATGCCGAACTCGCGCACGCGGACCATCGTCCCCTTGCGGTCGTCGCGACCCATGAAGATCTTGCCGAGTTCCAAGTGCTGCAGGCCGACGCCCCACTCGAAGCCGATCGCGAGCAGCGTGTTGAACAGCAGGTTGCCGTAGAGGTTGAACGGCTTCCACTTCGCATCGCGGGTGACGCGGATGACGCCGTAGCCCACGTCGTCGTCCATGCCCAGGATGTTGGTGTACTTGTGGTGCATGAAGTTGTGGGTGAACCGCCAGTGCTTGGACGCCCCGCTCATGTCCCACTCCCACGTCGAGGAGTGAATCTCGGGATCGTTCATCCAGTCCCACTGGCCGTGCATGACGTTGTGGCCGATCTCCATGTTCTCGATGATCTTGGCCACGCCCAAAGTCGCGGTGCCTGCCCACCACGCGGAGCGTCGCGAGCTGGCGGTCAGCATCAGCCGGCCTGCCACCTCGAGCGCGCGCTGCGCGGCAATGGTGCGGCGGATGTAGCGCGAGTCGCGCTCACCTCGGGAGTCCTCGATGTCGAGTCGGATCGCATCCAGCTCGTTCGCCAGATTCTCGATGTCCGCATCAGTGAGATGCGTGAATTCCGGTACGTCTGTGATCGCCATTTCTCGGCCTCCTTTCTACCTACGCTACCGTAACCTACGTACCCGTAGGTTACCAGTCAGTAAACCTCACACGTCGAGCGTGCAGTCGCCCGAGGCGGCCGAGACGCAGGTCTGAATCCGGCTTCCCGGTTCGTGCTCGTCGCCGCTGCGCAGGTCGCGCACGTAGCCGTCGACCAGTCCGACCACACACGACTGGCATATACCCATTCGGCAGCCGAAGGGCATCTGGATGCCGACGCTCTCGCCGGCGTCCATGAGCGACGTCGCCCCGTCCGCCGTCACGGTCTTGCCTGCCCGCTCGAACGTGACCGTGCCGCCGGCGCCGTGCGCGCCTGCCCTCTTGGCGGCGAACCGCTCGAGGTGCAGTTTGTCCTTGAGGCCGGCCTCACCCCAGATGCGGTCGGCGTCGTCGAGCATCCCCTCGGGGCCGCACGCCCAGACCTGCCGGTCGCGCCAGTCCGGCACGACCTCGTCGAGCTTCGACAGATCGAGGCGACCCTCGGTGCGCGTGGCGCGCAGACGAAGCCGGTAACCCTCGTGCTCCTCGGCCAGCCGATCCAGCTCGTCGGCGAACATGACCTCGGACGCCGAGGGGGCCGAGTGCACGTGGACGATGTGGCCGGCTCCGCCGATCTGCCCGCGCCGCACCAGCGTGCGCAGCATCGACATCACCGGAGTGACGCCGGAGCCAGCGGTGAGGAACAGCACCGATGCGGGCGCCGGGTCCGGCATCACGAAGTTGCCCTGCGGTGCCTGCAGGCGCACGATCGTGCCCGCGGCGATGCCGTCGACCAGGTGCGTCGACAGGAAGCCCTCGGGCATGGCCTTCACGGTGATGGCGATGTTGCGCTCGCCCCTGCCGGATGTCGCCGCCGGGGCGGCTCCGGGCCGCGATGTCGCCGCCGGGGCGGCTCCGGGCCGCGATGTCGTCTCGTACACCGGGCTCGACGTCAGCGAGTACGACCGCCACCGCCACCGTCCGTCGACGAGCACGCCGATGCCGATGTACTGCCCCGGTTCGTAGTCGAAGGAGAAGCCCCAGCCCGGCTTGATGACCAGGGTCGCCGAGTCGGAGGTCTCCCGCCGCACCTCGAGTACCCGGCCGCGCAGTTCGCGCGCCGACCACAGTGGGTTGGCCAGCTGTAGATAGTCGTCGGGCAGCAGCGGCGTAGTGATGCGCTGGACGATTCGGCGGACTGCATGCCAGCCCGGCCGCTCCTTGGCGCCCGCGATCTCGGGGCGCACGGTGTCGGCGACCTGGGCCGATACCTTGATGGTGTTCTTGGCCATGACGGCTCCTGCTCGCGTTCGGGCTGTGCGGAGTCCAACCGCAGGATCTACAACCTACGGTACCGTAACCTACGCTCGCGTAGCTAGTGCGTCAGAGCAGTTCGAGCAGGAAGGGCAGCTCTTGGGCGGCATACCAGGCCAGGTCGTGGTCCTGGGCGTCGCCGACCGTCAACTCCGCGTCCTCGTCCCCCAGGTCGGCATCGTCGACGACGTCCACGGCAGCGGCCACCGCAGCCTCGGCACCGGCGTTGTCCACGAAGGCAGCGACGACGTCGGTGAGCGCCAGCGGCCCCCCGAGCCGCACCACGGCGTCGTCGAGATCAGGTCGCGCAGTCACCTCGTCGACGTCTGCGACCAGCACCGCACGGCGCCGCGGGAAGCCCTCGACCTCGCCTTCGGCGGCGAGCAGCCGTAGCGACGCCATCGCCGCCTCGCGCAGAGCAACCTCGGCGAGTTCGTCGTCGTCGCCCTCGGCGTAGGACTCGCGCAGCGTCGGCGTCACCGCGAATGCCGTCCCGCTGCGGGCGTGCAACGTGTGGTCCGAAACCAGTCCGGCGAGCATGGCCAGGGTCACCGGAACGTAGACGCGCACAGCAGCGACTGTAGCGATCAGCGCGCGGAATCCAGCAATTCGTCGAGTGATTCGCGCAACAGGCTCGGCATCACGTCGACGTCGCTCATGCCGTCGCGGTCGGCGTTGATGCCGAAGTAGAGCATGCCGTTGTAGGAGGTGACGCCGATCGCCAGCGCCTGGTTGTGCAGCAGCGGGGGTACCGCGTACGTCTCCTGCAGCTTGGTGCCCGCGACGTACATCTGCTTCTGGGCACCCGGAACGTTGGTGATCAGGAGGTTGAACAGGCGCGCCGAGAAGCTCGTCGCGACTCGAATTCCCATGGCGTGCAACGTCGGTGGCGCGAACCCCGACAGCGTGACGATGGTTCGGGCGTCAACCAGGCTCGCCGCCGTCGACGCCGACTCGGTCGCGTGGGCGATCTGCGACAACCGGACGACGGCGTTGCCCTCGCCGACGGGCAGGTCGACCAGGAACGGCGACACCTCGCTGATCGCCTGCCCCGGCCCGGCGGCGTCGAGTTCCCCGTCCGGGTAGACCGACATCGGGGCCATGGCGCGCACCGTGGACGACGTCGTCACCGGTTCGCCGCGCGACATCAGCCAGTTCCGCAGCGCGCCCGCCACGACGGCCAGCACCACGTCGTTCACGTCGCAGTCGTAGCGCGCCCGGAGCGTGCGGTAGTCGTCGAGATCGTGGGACGCGACGGTGAACCTGCGGTTGCGCGACACCGTGGTGTTGAGCGGGCTGCTCGGCGCCGTGCCCCTGGCGACGGTGCGGGCGACGTCGGCGAACCGGCGTGCGGTCTCCACGGCCTGCGACGTGTTCGTCACGACCTCGGTGACCGCGTTGCGGGCGGCCGAGAGCTGCGCACCGGGGCGCGCGATCCATTCGAGCGCCGCGCCGAGCAGCAGCTGCCTGTCGCTGGGTTCGCGGGCGGGAATCCAGATGTCCTCGCCGAATTCCGGGCTCTTCTGCGTGCGGTCGGCGATCACGTGGCCGATCTCAAGGGCCGTCATACCGTTCACCAGCGCCTGATGGGACTTGGTGTAGATCGCGATGCGGTTCTTGGCCAGACCCTCGACAAGATACATCTCCCACAGCGGGCGCGACCTGTCGAGCGGCCGGGACCCGAGTCGGGCGACCAGGTCGTGTAGCTGGGCATCGCTGCCCGGGGACGGCAGCGCCGAGCGCCGGATATGATAGGTGATGTCGAAGTCGCGGTCGTCGACCCACACCGGCCGGGCCAGGCCGAACGACACCTCGCGCACCTTCTGCCGGTAGCGCGGGATCTGCGGTAACCGCCGCTCTACGTTGGCGAGCAGGGTCTCGTAGCTCAGCCCGTTGCGCGGCTTGCGCAGGATGGACAGCGTCCCCACGTACATCGGCGTGGAGGTGTTCTCGAGGTGGTAGAACGACGCGTCAGCTGCTGACAGCCGAGTCACCATGACGCCGCACCCCTCCCCCTTCGAGCCATCGCCACGACGTGCGCGGACCCCGTCACGGTAACCGCCGATTCTGCGGTCCCGCATCACGGGTGCATGGAGGTGTCTTCCCGCCGTGCGATCATGAATGCATCTGCGCCTCTCCAGCAGATGCCACCACACCGTGTCGACCGCTGGAGACCCACCATGAGCGCATCACTCATCGCCCCCGCACGTCAGAGCCTCACCGCGCCGGTCATCGACTACGAGCCGCCGCCGGTCGGCACCACGGTGCCCTGTCCGATGCCGACGCAAACCACGATGCACCGGCGTACCCCGCGGCCCATGACGCCCGCCACGAGGCCTCGGCGCGAGGCACCGGTCCCGCGGGCAGCCGCGGTGTTCGCGGACGCCGCGCTGCGTCGCGTGCTCGAGGTGGTCGACCGGCGTCGACCCGCCGGCCAGTTGCGTGCGGTGCTGCGGCCGAATTTGGTCGACGCGGTGTCCGTGCTGACGCGTACGCCGTCACCCGAGGGCGCCGCCGCGCTCAAGCGCGTGCGACTGCGTGCCGTCTCGGGGTGCCCCGGAGAACCGGGTGCGGCCGAGGTGTTCGCCACCTACACCAGGGGCAAGCGCGTGCGAGCGATCGCCGGCCGCGTCGAAGTGGTCGGCGGCCGCTGGCAGGTGGTGGCGCTGCAGATCGGCTAGCCGCCCAGGCTGAACTCGCGGCTAGCCGCGGCGAGCCTTGGGACCGCCACGGTTCTGCTTGCGCGCAGCCTCCCGACGCTCCTTGCGGGTCCCGCCGTTCGACCCTGCGGAGTGCCTGCCACCGGCGCCACCCTGGCGCTGCACCTCGGCCGAGCCGTCCTCGGACGGTCCGACGTAGGTCATGGGCCGACGTGTTTCGTCGTCGTCGATGCCCTTGACCCGCAACGCGGGCGCGGGCTCCTGCGGGGCTTCCTTGGTCGCGACTCCGCCGCCTTGGGCCTGGGCCTTGGCGGCAGCGTCCTTGGCGAACTGCGCGAGGTTGGCGGGCGCAGCGACCGGGGCGACCTGGCTGGCCGGGTCCTGAGCCGCCTGCACCTGTGCGTTGAACAGCAGGCCGACCGCATCCTCCTTGAGGCCGTCGAGCATCGCCATGAACATGTCATAGCCCTCGCGCTGGTACTCGACCAGCGGGTCGCGCTGCGCCATGGCGCGCAGCCCGATGCCCTCCTTGAGGTAGTCCATCTCGTAGAGGTGTTCGCGCCACTTGCGGTCGATGGTCGACAGCAGCACGCTGCGCTCCAGGTACCGCATGGCGTCCGGGCCGCCGATCTCGACGAGCTGCGCCTCGCGCTCGGCGTAGGCCCGCTCGGCGTCGGCGATCAGCGCCTCGAGCAGCTCCTCGCGGGTCAGTTCGCCGGGCTCGCCGACGGCGTCGCCGTCGATCAGGTCGTGGTGGTCGATGCCGACCGGGTAGAGCAGCTTGAGCGCCGTCCACAGCGCCTCGAGGTCCCAGTCCTCCGAGTAGCCCTCGGCCGTGGCCCCGTCGACGTAGGCGGTGACGACGTCGACGAGCATCTTGCGCGCCTCGGCCTGCACGTCTTCGCCCTCGAGGATCATGCGGCGCTCGGCGTAGATCACCTTGCGCTGCTGATTCATCACCTCGTCGTACTTGAGCACCTGCTTGCGGATCTCGAAGTTCTGCTGCTCGACCTGGGTCTGCGCGCTCTTGATCGCGCGGGACACCATCTTGGCCTCGATGGGCACGTCGTCGGGCAGGTTCAACCGGTTGAGCAGCGACTCCAGCGTCTCGCCGTTGAAACGACGCATGAGTTCGTCACCCAGCGACAGGTAGAAGCGGGATTCACCCGGGTCGCCCTGACGGCCGGAGCGACCGCGCAGCTGGTTGTCGATGCGGCGCGATTCGTGACGCTCGGTGCCCAGCACGTAGAGGCCGCCCGCGGCGATGACCTCTTCGGCCTCCTTCGCCACCTCGGCCTTGACGTCGGCGATCGTCTGATCCCATGCGGCTTCGTAGTCCTCGGGCGTCTCGACGGGATCGAGCCCGCGGTCGCGCAGCCGCTTGTCGGCGAGGTAGTCGGGGTTGCCACCGAGCACGATGTCGGTACCGCGACCGGCCATGTTCGTCGCGACGGTGATGGCCGCGCGTCGGCCGGCCTCGGCGATGATGCCGGCCTCCTGCTCGTGGAACTTGGCGTTCAGCACGTTGTGCGGGATGCGGCGCTTGGTGAACTGCTTGGACAGGTACTCCGAGCGCTCGACGCTCGTCGTGCCGATCAGGACCGGCTGGCCCTTCTCGTAGCGCTCGCTGACGTCGTCGACGACGGCGATGTACTTGGCTTCCTCGGTCTTGTAGATCAGGTCCGACTGGTCGGCGCGGATCATCGGCTTGTTGGTGGGGATGCTGACCACGCCGAGGCCGTAGATCTCGTGCAGCTCGGCCGCCTCGGTCTGCGCGGTGCCCGTCATGCCGGAGAGCCGGTCGTAGAGGCGGAAGTAGTTCTGCAGCGTGATCGTGGCGAGGGTCTGGTTCTCCGCCTTGATCTCGACGTGCTCCTTGGCCTCGATGGCCTGGTGCATGCCCTCGTTGTAGCGGCGGCCCAGCAGCACGCGGCCGGTGAACTCGTCGACGATCAGGACCTCGCCGTTGCGGACGATGTAGTCCTTGTCGCGCTGGAACAGTTCCTTGGCCTTGATGGCGTTGTTCAGGTAGCTCACCAGCGGGGAGTTCGCGGCCTCGTAGAGGTTGTCGATGCCGAGCTGGTCCTCGACGAACTCGACGCCGATCTCGTGCACGCCGATGGTGCGCTTGCGGATGTCGACCTCGTAGTGCTTGTCCTTCTCCATCAGCGGAGCCAGACGGGCGAACTCGAGGTACCAGTTGGACGCGCCGTCGGCGGGTCCGGAGATGATCAGCGGCGTACGGGCCTCGTCGATCAGGATCGAGTCGACCTCGTCGACGACCGCGAAGTTGTGGCCGCGCTGCACCATGTCGGCGGTCGAGTGCGCCATGTTGTCGCGCAGGTAGTCGAAGCCGAATTCGTTGTTCGTGCCGTAGGTGATGTCCGCGGCGTAGGCGACGCGGCGCTCGTCGGGCGTCATCTGCGACAGGATCACGCCGACGTCGAGCCCGAGGAAGCGGTGGATGCGGCCCATGGACTCGCGGTCGCGCTTGGCCAGGTAGTCGTTCACGGTGACGATGTGGACGCCCTTGCCGCTCAACGCGTTGAGGTAGGCGGGCAGCACGCTGGTCAGGGTCTTGCCCTCACCGGTCTTCATCTCCGCGACGTTGCCGAAGTGCAGCGCGGCGCCACCCATGAGCTGCACGTCGAAGGGCCGCTGGCCCAGCACGCGCCACGCGGCCTCGCGGGCCACCGCGAATGCTTCTGGCAGCAGGTCGTCGAGCGACTCGCCGTCGGCGATGCGCTTCTTGAACTCGTCGGTCTTCGCGCGCAGTTCGGCGTCGGAGAGCTTCTCCGTGTCGTCGGCCAACGAGTTGACGTATTCGGCGACCTTCTTGAGGCGCTTGACCATGCGGCCTTCGCCAATGCGGAGCAATCTCGTCAGCACGCTGCATCCCCTGCGGGTTCGATGGATCTTTCGATTGACCGGTGTTCCGTCAAACGACACCCATCGTAGGTGACTCGCCGAGACAACCGCCCAAACCGGCACGTGAGCCCCCGTTCGGGGACCCCGTGCCGGCCGGGGTGGTCAGGACAGTCTGATCAGCCCGTAGTCGTAGGCGTGCCGTCGGTAGACGACGCTCGGCCTGTCGCTCTCCTTGTCGTGGAACAGGAAGAAGTCATGACCCACGAGTTCCATCTCGTAGAGGGCGTCGTCGACGGTCATCGGGTTGGCGGGGTGTTCCTTGGTCCGCACGATGTGACCGGGTTCGTGTTCGGTGGCCGCGCCGTTCTGGTCGGCGGCCTCCTCCGTGGCGGGGACGGGAGGAAGGAATGCATCGGGGTCGACGACCTTGGTCGCCTCGGCCACCGACACCGGCGTCTTGTCGCCGTAGTGGATCTTGCGTCGGTCCTTGCTGCGACGGAGTCGGTTCTCGAGTTTGCTTACCGCGCCCTCGAGCGCGGCGTAGAAGCTGTCGGCGCAGGCCTCTCCGCGAACCACCGGGCCGCGGCCGCGCGCCGTGATCTCCACGTGCTGGCAGTTCTTGCGTTGACGACGGTTGCGCTCGTGGTCGAGTTCGACGTCGAACAGGTAGATGGTGCGATCGAAGCGCTCGAGGCGAGCCAGCTTCTCTGAGACGTAGGTGCGGAAGTGGTCGGGGACTTCGACGTTGCGGCCCTTGACGACCACCTCGGCGCTCGGCGCTGCTGGCCGTTCCCCGTCGACGACCATGGTCGACTGGTCGGGTTGCACGGATTTTGTTGACATACTTGGCATCTCGTTTCTCTTCGCGTCGCACGCATCGAGGCGTGCCGGCTGGTCGGGAAACGCGCCGACGGGACCTGCAAGTCGCCACCCACCGGCGCAAGGTGTCGAGGACTCACCTCCTACCGCTGCCAGGCGATGTGGCGCTGGTTGAATCAGCGCCCTCGTGAGGAACTCACGATCGGTTGTCCTCGAAGGTAGTCCGAGTTCACCGGTTCGTGCCACAAATTTCGCAGACCGGTCGCCAACTGTTCGTTCCCGTTCACCTCGGCGTGACACCGGCCGACGGTCATGCGTGGGCGATCGCGAGGACCGCGCTGACGCGCGCGCCTGCTGTTTGCAGGACGCGGACCGATTCGGCTGCGGTGGCACCGGTCGTCACGACGTCGTCGATCAGGACCACCTCACCGTCGACCGGCCGTCGCAGCCGGACCCGACCGGCGACGTTGCGTTGTCGCTCCGCGGCGGACAAGCCGACCGAATCCCTGGTGAACGCGCGCATGCGCAGCGCTTCGACGACGACGCCATCGGGACCCGCCGCGAGCTTGGCCATGCGTGCCACCGGGTCGCCACCGCGCCGGCGCGCAGACGTGGCACGGGTGGGTGCGGGCACCAGCACCGGCCCTCGCGGCACCACGCCCCAGGTCACCAGCCTGCCCAGGCCGATCTCGAGCGCCGCCCCCAGCGGAACGACGAGGTCGGCGCGTCCCCGTTCCTTGACCGCGACGATGGCCTGCCTGCGGGCGCCTACGTAGCGGCCGAGCACGAACACCGGCGCGCCGGGGTCGAGCCGCGGCGAGACCAGTAGCGGCTCGGCGGCCCTGGTCATCAGCGCGTCCGCGCAGGGCCCGCACCACCGGACCCCCGGTGCGCCGCAGCCGCCGCATTCGAGCGGGAGGACGAGATCGGCCAGCACGCGACCAGTCTGGGGCGGGCCTCCGACACCGCTGGTCGCGAAGGCGGCCGCCCGCGGTGTCGAGTCACTTACAGTTGGCCGATCCTTAGATCTGGAGGCACAGTGACTGAAGACGACGGCGGGCGGACGGCACTCGTCATCGGGGGCGCGTCGGGCATCGGCTGGGCATCGGCGAAGGCCTTGGCCGCCGAGGGCTACCGGGTCCTGGTCGCCGACCTCGACGCCGACGGTGCGTCGGTGCGCGCTGCCGAACTGGGCGAGCCGCACGCGGCGGCTGCCGTGAACGTCACCGACGAGGACTCGGTCGCCGCGCTGTTCGAAGCGTCGGGCCCCCTCGACGTCGTGGTCACCACGGCGGGTTTCAGCAACATCAGCCTCATCGTCGACATGCCCGTCGACCAGTTCCGCTCCGTCATCGACGTCTGCCTGACGGGGTCGCTCATCGTCGCCAAGCACGCGGGCCGCAATCTGCGCGACGGCGGTGCGCTGCTGTGGATCTCGTCGCTCAACGGCCGCCAGCCCGCGGCGGGCATGAGCGCCTACTGCTCGGCCAAGGCCGGCTTGTCGATGCTCACCCAGGTGGCCGCCATGGAGCTGTCGGCGCGAGGGATCCGGGTCAACGCCGTCGCCCCGGGCTTCGTCCGCACCCCACTCACCGAGGGCGCAGCACTGGTGCCCGGCGTCGTCGAGGACTACGTCGAGAACACCGTGCTCGGCCGGGCGGGCACGCCCGAGGACATCGCCGACGCCGTGGTGTTCCTCTGCTCGGAGAAGGCATCGTGGATCACCGGTGAGGTGCTCGACATCAACGGCGGCGCCCACATGAAGCGCTACCCGGACGTGATGGGTCACCTGAACCGGTTGATGGGCACGGCGTGAGGGACCGGGGGTTCTGGTCCGGCGGGCAGGAGCGAAGCGACCGGGGATTTTGGTCAGCCAAGACGGCAATCGTCACCGGCGCGGGGTCCGGCATCGGCGCCGCGCTGTGTCGGGCCCTCGCCGGCGTGGGCGCCCGCGTGCTGTGCACCGACGTCGACGGTGACGCCGCGGAGCGCACCGCCACTGCGCTGGGTGCCCGCTCCGCGCGACTGGACGTCACCGACGCGGCCGCGGTGCAGGCGTGCGTCGACGACGTCGTGGCCGCGGCGGGCCGACTCGACCTGATGTTCAACAACGCGGGCATCACCTTCGGTGGCGACACGGAACTGTTGACGCTCGACCAGTGGAACGCCGTGATCGACGTGAACATCCGCGGCGTCGTCCACGGGGTGGCCGCCGCCTATCCGCAGATGGTTCGCCAGGGCCACGGCCACATCGTCAACACCGCGTCTATGGCAGGTCTGGCGGCGGCGGGCCAGATCACCAGTTACGTGATGAGCAAGCACGCCGTCGTCGGGCTGTCCCTCGCCCTGCGCTCGGAGGCAGCTGGTCGCGGCGTCGGCGTGCTGGCCATCTGCCCGACGGCGGTCGAGACACCGATCCTCGACAAGGGCGCGGTCGGCGGGTTCGTCGGCAGGGACTTCTACCGAATGGGTCAGCGCAGCGCGACGTTCGCCTCACCCGACGACCTGGCCCGTGACACGTTGATCGCCATCGAACGCAACAGGGCGCTGCTGGTGTGGCCGCGGCAGGCCCGCACCGCCTGGCGGGTCGCGCGTTTCGCCCCTGGCTTCATGCAGCGGATGTCGATCGAGTTCGTCGAGCGCCAGCGCTCGGCGCAGTCAGCCCGGTAGCACCGGCATCGCACCGGCCACCATCAACGGCCGCACCTCGGTCCAGACCGGGTCGCCCTCGGCGGCGGCACCCGAGAGTTGCAGCACGCCACGCTGATCCGCGACGTACACCGACGACGGGTTGGCCGCCACGGTGGTCACCGGGGCCAGCAGGTTGCGGCTGGGTCCGTCGGAGTTCACCCCGTCGAGGTTGACGTAGGACACCGGATGCTGCGCGTCGGTCCGCGTCACGACGATGTCGTCGCCGGTGCGCCACGCCAGCGACACCGCGGTGTCGCCCAGACCGAACCCCAACCGCCGCGGGTAGGTGAGCGCGTACTGCCCGCCCTGGGTCTGCACGACGCTCGCCAGGATCACCTGGCCCTCGACGACGATCGCCGCGCGGGTCCCGTCGCGCGACAACTTCAGGTCGGTGATGGGGCCGGGAAAGCGCGTCGCCACGGCCGCCGAGTCGACCGGGATGCGGGCGGGCTGCCCCGATGCCGCCTCTTGGATGACGCGCACCACGTTGACGCCGTCCACGACCACCCAGATCGCCGAGTCCAGCGACCAGGTCGGCCGGGTCAGCATTCGTCCGTCGATGGCTTGTGCGGCGTTGCCGCCCAGCGGTCCGACCCACAGCACCGACGCCATGTCCGGCGCACCGGGACGCTGTGTCACGACCGCTGCCGCCTCCTGCCCGCTGCGCGACAGCGTCGCCGCGGTCTGGCCGGGCAACTGCCCGAACGATCCTGACACCCGTGGGGCGCGCTGTCCGTCGAGCGCCACCAGCGAGCCACCCACCAGGGCGTGCAGTCCGGCAGCGGCGCCGGGGTCGGCGCCGGGGTCGGTGGCCGCGACGTCGGAGGTGCTCCAGCCCTCGGCGAACCGGTCGTCGAGCGCGGCGCCGTCGGCGTTGATGACGTAGGGCCCGTTGACACCGGCCCGCGACAACGTCCAGATCAACTGCGCGGCAAGCAGTGTGCGGCTGTGCGGATCGGTGGTCGAGAGGTTCTCGAGTTCGACCCGCGCCCCGCCGTACCCTCGGCCGACGCCGGTCTTGCCGCCGTCGGCGCGCGTCACCGGACCGCGCAGCCGCAACGGCGAGCCGAGCAGGTTGCGGACCGTGTCGTCCATCTCCGGCCGCGGTCCCGACACCAGCTTCGTGACGAGTTCGGTGGCGAGCAGTTCGGGATCGGACACCGCGACGTAGCGCGGGTCGGGCACGACGGTCTGGCCCGTCGGGTCGACGAAGTACAGCGTGTTGCGCTTGTAGGTGGCCTGGAACTGCGCCCAGTCGAGGAACACTCCGTTGGGGAGCTTGTCGATGCGCCACCCGGCCGGGGTCTTCACCAGCTCGATCGGGCCGGGGTCGGGCAGGGCGCCCTCCCCCGTTTCGAAGACGCCCATGTCCGACAGCGAGCCGAGGATGTCGGCCTTCATCGTGACGGTGACACGCTCGGGCCCGCGGGTCTCGACGAACACCACACGGTCGATCAGGAGCGCACTGCCCGCGTCGTCCCACGCCTGCGACGCCGACTCCGTCAGGAACTGGCGCGCGGCCAGATGGCGGTTGGCGGGGTCGGCGGTCGCCTTGAGGAACTCCCGCAGCAGAACGTCGGGATCCATGCCGGGGTTCGGCGTGGGCAGGCTCGGTGGCGCGGGGCGTTCGACGGTGCCGATCGCCTGTGGCGCAGAGGAACTGGGCACGCCGGCACAGCCCACCAGGCTGGCGCCGATCACGATCGCGGCCATGGCGGCCACGGCGCGTCTCACGCCCGGTCCCCCGCCGGTTCGCGCTCTCGCGCCGGTCGGCGCGGCGGCCGGTCGGGTCCCGCCGGCTTCAACGGCAGCGGGCTGGCCGTCACCTTGTGACCACGCACCAGCGGCAGGGTCAGGCGGAAGCACGCGCCCTTGCCCGGCTCGCCCCAGGCTTCGAGGCGGCCCTGGTGCAGTCGGGCGTCTTCGATGCTGATGGCCAGGCCCAGTCCGGTGCCACCCGAGCGCCGCACGCGCGACGGGTCCGAGCGCCAGAACCGGCTGAAGACGAGCTTTTCTTCACCGGGCCGCAGACCGACGCCGTAGTCGCGCACGGTGACGGCGACGGTGTCGTCGTCGGCGGCCATCCGGATGCGCACGGGCTTGCGCTCGGCGTGGTCGATGGCGTTGGCGATGAGGTTGCGCAGGATGCGTTCGACGCGGCGGGGATCGACCTCGGCGATGACGTGCTCGCCGGGCAGGTCGACGATGAGGTCAACGTCGGCGTCCTTGGCCAGGTGCCCGACGTCGTCGAGCGCGCTCTCGACGGTCGACCGCAGGTCGACCGATTCGACGGACAGTTCGGCGACGCCGGCGTCGTGCCGCGAGATCTCGAGCAGGTCGCTCAGCAGGCTCTCGAACCGGTCCAGTTCACTGACCATCAACTCGGTCGACCGGCGCAGCGCGGGCTCGAGGTCGTCGCTGTGGTCGTAGATCAGGTCGGCGGCCATGCGCACCGTGGTCAGCGGCGTCCGCAGCTCGTGGCTGACGTCGGAGGTGAAGCGGCGCTGCAGGTTTCCGAATTCCTCGAGCTGGGTGATCTGGCGGGACAGGCTCTCCGCCATGTCGTTGAACGAGACCGCCAGGCGGGCCATGTCGTCCTCGCCGCGGACCGGCATGCGCTCGGTGAGGTGTCCTTCGGCGAACCGCTCGGCGATCCGCGACGCCGAGCGCACCGGCAGCACGATCTGCCGGGCCACCAGGAGTGCGATCGCGGCGAGCAGACCCAGCAGCACGATGCCGCCGGTGGCCATCGTCCCGCGCACCAACGCGATGGTGGATTCCTCGTTGTTCAACGGGAAGATCAGATACAGCTCGAGATTCGTGACGGCCGACGACGTGGGGCTGCCGACGATCAGGGCGGGCCCGTTGAAGCCGTCGGTGCGGACGGTCGCGTACTGGTAGCTGACCTGACCGGCCTTCACGAAGTCGCGCAACGTATCCGGCACCTGGCCGACCGGGCCTGCGGCGGTCGCGGCGCGCGGCCCGTCGCCCGGCACCACCAGCACGGCGTCGAACGCGCCTGCGAGACCGGCGCCGGAGTCGGCCTTGCGGTCGATGAGCGTGTTGCGCGCGAGCTGCAGGCTGCTGTCGAGCGAGCGGGTCTCCTCGCCGCCGACGATGCCGCTGACGGTGGTGCGGGCGCGGTCGATCTCCTCGGTGGCGGCACGCACCTTGACGTCGAGGATGCGGTCGGTCACCTGACTGGTGAGCACGAACCCCAGCACGAGGATGACGGCCAGCGACAGTCCGAGGGTCAGCGACACCACCCGCAATTGCAGGGAACGACGCCACGCGAAGGACAGTGCCCGGGTCAGCGCTCCAAGCCCGCGCAGCACGGGGCCTTGCCCCCAGCCGCCCCGGATGCGCTTGGAGCCGAAGATCATGGGGGTCCGGCCTTGTATCCCACTCCTCGAACGGTGAGCACCACCTGCGGGTTCTCCGGATCGGTCTCGACCTTGGCGCGCAGCCGCTGCACGTGGACGTTCACCAGCCGGGTGTCAGCGGGGTGCCGGTAGCCCCAGACCTGCTCGAGCAGCACATCTCGAGTAAACACCTGGCGCGGTTTGCGTGCCAGCGCCACGAGCAGGTCGAACTCCAGCGGCGTCAGCGAGATCTGCTCCCCGGCACGGGTGACCTTGTGCGCGGGCACGTCGATCTCGATGTCCGCGATCGACAGCATCTCGGCGGGGCCGTCGTCGTTGCGGCGCAGACGGGCGCGCACGCGGGCGACGAGTTCCTTCTGCTTGAACGGCTTCATGACGTAGTCGTCGGCGCCGGACTCCAGGCCGAGCACCACGTCGACGGTGTCGGTCTTGGCGGTCAGCATCACGATCGGCACACCGGAGTCGGCGCGCAGGACGCGGCACACGTCGATGCCGTTCATGCCGGGCAGCATGAGGTCCAGCAGCACCAAATCGGGCCGCAGTTCGCGCACTGCGGTCAGCGCCTGGCTGCCGTCGCCGATCACGGCCGTGTCGAATCCTTCACCGCGCAGCACGATCGTCAGCATCTCGGCCAGCGATGGATCGTCGTCGACGACCAGAATCCTTTGCCTCATGGTGACCATGGTGTCACCGATGCGCGATAAACCCCGGTTACCACACCGGGCGTTTTGCCGTTGGGCGGGCAGCGCGCCCCGCGCTCAGGCCCGCAGCGCCGACGCCAGCTCGGCGGCCGTGGTGTCCGGGCCAGCGACGTGCCAAGGGCCGCACCAGTTCTGCGCAGCCAGCGCGGCGTACGCCTCGTTGGTGCGGCGCTGCAGACCGTCGTCGCGCTCGTAGGCGTCGCGAGCGCGGTCGGCGTCGGTCTCGGCGCGTCGCTGCGCCCGTTGGGCGGCCAACTCGGTCGGCACGGCCAGCAGAACCTGCCAGTCGGGCATCGGCATCGCGAACCGGTCGAACTCCAGCGCGCGTATCCAGCTCACGACCTCGCCGTCGACGCCCTGGTGCAGGCGCGCGGCGCTGTAGGCGGCGTTGGAGGCGACGTAGCGGTCGAGGATCACGACGTCGACGTCGGCGCGGAGCCGCTCGATGTCGTCGCGCGCGCCTGCCCGGTCGAGCGCGAACAGCATCGCCATCGCGTAGACCGAGTCCGCGAGGTCGCCGTGGCGGCCATGCAGGGCCTCGGAGGCGACGTCGGCGTGGACCGACTGCTTGTAGCGCGGGAACGCGAGGGTGGTGACGGTCTTGCCGTCCGCCTCGAACGACGCGCGCAACCCGTCGGTCAGGGTGCGCTTGCCCGCGCCGTCGACGCCCTCGATCGTGATGAGCACGCTGTCACTTCTCCCGGGTCGCTGCGCCGGAGCCACGGTGCGTGGACTGCCGTGCGGCGAGAGTAACTGGTGCATCCGACCCCCTCCGACCGCCGATAGGCTCTTTCTCAGCTGACCGTCGAGAGGCTGGAGGTCCGTCGGGTGGGGCAGTCCGTCGAAGTCGTCGTGTCGGAGTTGGACTCGGCGGCAGCGCGTCTGGACGACGCCGCGCAGCGGCTTCGGGATGGGCTGTCGGGTGTCGACGACGAGACCACGCGGCTGTTGGGGTCGGGATGGATGGGCGGCGCGGCGTCGGCCTACGCACCGGCCTGGGAGAAGTGGCACGACGGGGCGCAGCAGGTCGCCGAAGGCCTGCAGCGCATGTCGGAGCTGTTGACGATCGCAGGCAGGGAGTACGCCAAGACCGACGAGTCGGCGTCGGGGGCTCTCGGGACCACCGTGCAGGGCGCCGGCGGGTCACCGACGCGTTCCGTCGAACAGCCGCGAAGCCGGGAGGCCTGACGATGCTGGTGGTGGATTTCGCGCAGTTGCAGGCAGCCATCGATCACATGGCGAAGTTCGGGCAAGAGGTGACCGAGGTCCTCGACGACGTGGACGTGGCCATGGCCGCGTTGCGCTCGACGTGGCACGGCGAGGCCTCGGATCAGCAGGCCCAGGCGCAGCGGCAGTGGGACGAGGGCGCCGATCAGATGAAGGCGGCGCTCGAACAGCTGAAGACCATCGCCGGGGCCGCGCGGGAGAACTACTCGGACGCGGTGAGCAAGAACGGCCAGATGTGGGGGTAGTCGGCGCAGGCGGTAGAGCGGCGGGGGCGCGATCGTGCGGATAGAGGTCGATCCGCAAGTTCTGGCGGACTCCGGGCGGCGGCTCGGCTCCATCGGCTCGCAACTGGGCATGCTGTCCGACGCGCTGGGCGCGGCCGTGGGCAGTGGCATCGCCTCGGGCATGGATCCGGCCGGGCTGAACTTCGGCATCAAGTACGGGCGCCAAGCTCAGCAGTTCGCCGACGCGTTGGCGAAGGCCGTCGAGGCCCACGAGGTGGTCGGCTTCATGTTGGAGGCGACCGGTTACAACTACCAGAACGCCGACGCCGCATCGACCATCGGCGGACCGGGGCCAACCGGTGGCGTGGGCGGCCAACCAGGGAAGACGACGGCTGCAGACGTTCCGATGGGTCCGAGCGGTGCGGTCGTCCCCCCGCCGACCAAGTGGGCCATCCTCCAGCCCTTCCTCGGCCCGATGATGTCCTGGCCGTCGGGCAACCCATCGCTCCTGCGCGTCACCGCGGCGCAGTGGCGCAACCTCGCAACGGGACTGTCGGCGTTCGACGGCGACATGGCGGCACTCGAAAGCGCAGTGGCACAACAGGAAATCCCCGAGGGTGGGAAGATCGGCCAGGCCTTGTCCGACCTCGACGAGGGCGTGACCACGCTGGCGGACATGGCCAAGACGATCGGTCAATCGGTCGACGACTTCGCCGGCGGCGTGCAGGACACCCAGGACGCCATCCGCCGCCTGATGGATCGGATTTCACTCGATGGGCTGTGGGACACGGTCACCGGGTTCCTCACCGGCGAGGGCGATGACATCCTGCGCGAGATCGCCCATGACGTCGGCGAGGTGCTGGAGAACTTCCAGAACCAGGTCAAGGGTGTCGTCGGACTGCTCGAGGAACTCACGATCGCCCTCGGCCTGGCAGCGGACGCGTTCCAACGATGGATCCGACCCATCCTGGTCGAGACCTTCGGCGATGACGTGGGCAATGCGCTCGCCGACTCGGTCACCCTCTACACCGACTTTCAGGTGGGTTTGACCACCGGCCTGATCAACACCGTGTCGGGTGTGGTGTCGATGGCCGACGTTGACACCTGGAAGGGCATGGCGGAACTCGCCCAGTCGGTGGCAGAGGATCCGTCGACGTTGCCCGGCGTGCTTGCGAACATGGGTAAGGAGTTCGTGGCGTGGGACAAGTGGTCGGGCGACCACCCCGGCAGAGCCGCCGGAGAGGCGGCGTTCAACATCGGGTCGCTGTTCGTTCCCGGCGGCGCGCTGTCCAAGACTGGCTCGGTGGCGAAGGGCTTGAGCTACACGACCCGACTCTTCGACGAAGGGCGGCTCCCCCGACTGTCGGACGTCCCAGGCCTTGGCGGCGGCGACCGCCTGCCCGATCTGAACGACGTACCGGGCGGCGGACGGGGTCTCCCGGAGATGCCCGAGTTCCGGCCTGGCACCGTGCCCGACTCGGTCATCGGACCGTTCGCGCCCAATGGTGCTGGCACGCCTACGAGTCCGAGCGCTCCCGGTGGACCCGCCAGGTCGGGTGACTCGACCGGGACGACGCCTCCTGGCGGCAGGGGTCAGGGTACTGGCGGCGAGGATGGCCCACCGGTCGCATCGCCGGAGCCGACCACCGGATCACCGGACCCAGAAACGGGCGCTGCTGCCGGACCGGGACGTGGGGACAGCTCTGCGCCGGTGAACTCGGGTGCGCCTGCTGCCAGCAGCGGCCCCTCGCCGGCCGACGCGGCCCCATCCGCCGCTCCCGGTGGATCACCAGTCCCCGACTCGGCGAGCGGAAAAGGTTCTGGCGAAACGAGATCCGACCCCGGCACGTCAGCGGCCGCACACGCGGGTGGGGAGCCGCCACGGGCGGATGGTGCCAGTACCGGCGAGGGCGTCGACCAGCAGGCAACCGAGCCAGCCGCGACCGCGCCAGCAACCACACCCGACGACGTCCCTCTCGACGCAGATCAGCATCATTCGGCGACAGGGGACGGTCTATTAGGCGACCCCGCGGACGAGCCCCCAGACCGGCTCCCGGAGCCCGACGACGACACCGCTGTCGATGGGCCGAGATTCAATCTCGACGAACCGTTGAGCCATATGTCGCCAGAACTGCGCGTGCTGTCAGAGCAGTTCCTCACCGGCAGCGGCGAGACGGTGCTCGGCCCATTCAATCCACCTGGCGGAGGGCCGTCATACATTGCCGTGGCCGAGGACCGCGGTGCGAGTTACTTCAGCCTCGGAGACAGGTGGGAGGAGTTCTCGCCGATCGAGCAACTCGCAGCCAACCAACACGTTCTCGACGTCGCGATCGCCAACGGGGACGTGATCACGTTCTCAGTGGACCTCGAGAAGATTCGAGAAGGCAGTTACACCGAAGCCGAACTCCGATACCTCGAAGAACATGGGTACAGGCGATCGGGCGACCGTACTCTGTTACCACCACCATAGGAGAAATGCGTGAAGACTCTACTGGCGCACTTATACAACAACTTCGAGTTCCTCTACACGAACCCGCGATACCGGATCACCGACTCGAGCACCGACGGAAGACCCACGGGTGACGCCTCTCTGCGATTGACGGGCCCGTCGGCCAGCTTCTGGTTCAGTAACGAGCGGGGCCGACTATTTTGCGATGTGGCACCCACCCAGCTTGACTCGCAGAAGAATTGGTTCCGCATACCCATTGTTCGTCAGTACCTCGAGGGGCTGGCGGAAGCGAGTGCAACGTCCGCCAAGGAGTCGGCCGCATGGATGGAGAGCAATCTGGAACGCATCGAGACGTTGTTCGCAGAAGACAGGGTTGCCCGTTCGTGCTCCGAGATGTCATCCCTAGAGAAGATCTCCGCGGAGAAGCGTTTCGGTCCGGCCTAGCCGACCATCCCCAAGTCGCGCTTGGTCGAGTGCGACGGCCAGCGCCAATCGACCAAGGATGAACTCTCTGGATCGTCAACCGATTGTCTCGGACGGCTGTTCGCACAGGATGTGTTGGTGCGAGATTGCTCTGAACGCGGCAGCATCGAGTTGGAGGGACGCCAGTCTCGGCTGCCCTCACAGGCAACCCATGGATAGCGCAGGATACTGATGGCTGACATACCCATGACTGGTGCGGTCGCCGAGTACCGAGGTGAGCGGTTCGACATCGTCTTCAGTGGCGATGACTGGGTGGCCATTCGTGCACGGCCCGGACCCGACGTGCCCCATGGATTCGAGTCGGGAGAGTCTCCGGTTGCGATGGGTCAGCGCGGCCCCTGGGTGAAGGTGCCGAGGTCAGCTCTTGACGGTGTGCTTCACCTTCGCACAAGGGGGACTCTCGAGGGGCACGAAGTCTCGCTTCAGCGGACTCTGCCGGACGGGCGCATTCTGGTGGAGTTCATCGGTCCTCCTTCGGTGGCGAAGGACTTGGGCCTAGAAGGCGATCAGTACATGGGATGGACAGGCCTGGTCGATCCTGCGGTTCTGCAGGACATTCGCGTAGAGGAGACGCGCCGCGCCTGAATCTGTTGCGCTCACCAGAGATCCCCCACCGTGCGGGAGTCGCCCTTGAGTTCATGCACGGACTGTCAGGAGCCCGCGGACGGTTCGGCTCATCACCAACCCAGCCCGGGCCACCTCATCGGCGAGCGGGGTCGGCCCGGTGACCAGTCACCCGCTATGCCGAAGCGACGTCGACCAAACCCGTCGCCTGCACCGACCGGTGCACGGCCGCGACCAGTTTCGGCATGACGGTCAGGTCGTACCACCGCAGCCACTGTGCGCAGGCATCCGCGTGGCCGTGCAGCATGTCGACTCCGAATGGATCGATGCGGGGATGCCGCTCGGTGAACAGCACATCGACTGCACCCCAATTGAATCCGGTCTCGTCGCACATCGGCACTGCCAGCTGCGCCCGGATGCCCTCGTCTGCCAGCACGGCGACGTCGGCACGGGTGTAGATCGGCGACGTGCTCACGTCGTCGATGCGGACCACCTCGCAGCGCGCGCTGGAGCGGCCCGCGGCGGAGCCTCCGTCGTCGACGTAACTGAACTGTCGCCGGAACCCCTCGCCCAACCCGGAGTCGCGCTCGATGCACAGTCCCCCGCGCATGGCGTGGCGCAGGTGAACAGCCGCGGCGTCGGCCGACGTCAACTCCACGGCTTCGGCGAGTAGGTCGGCCATGACGTCGGTGCGGCTGGGTAGGCCTGCGCGGCGACCAGGCGCAAACGGCAGCTCCGGCTCGTCCATCTGGCGGACGTTGGACCGTGGCTCCATGTCGACGACCGCGGCCGCGAGGTGCCGCAGCTTCACGTCGTGACGCTTCGCCACGTGGTACAGCGCACGAAAGGCGTTGTCGGCGTCGATATTCCGATGTTCGCTCTGCAGGCGATCGACTGCCGAGCGGACGGTCGCGTGGGTGATGAGGTTTTCGTCGACGTTCGACGCGTCAGTACCCGTCCCGTGCCGCGCCGAAACCGGCGGGCCTGGCAGCCATCAGCTCGGCCGAGCGCGCAATGCGCACCACCGCAACGTCATCGGTCAAACCACCGTGCTGGCTAGCCCGTCGCTCAGCACCGCCGATCAGCGCCTCGACGAAGTCCCCGGCCTCGAGCGCGGACACGCCCCTGGCAATCTCCAGCAGACCGTCCTCGCCCAGCCTGTCGTTGCCGGATCCGCTGTGCCCCTCGAAGAGCCCGTCGGTCAACAGGATCAGGCCCACGCCGTCGGGCAGAGCGAAGGACTCCACCGGCCACTCGACGCCGCCCAGGCCCAGTGCCGGCCCCCTGCGTGGCTCCACCCAGTGCACATCCGACGTCCCGTGCCACAGCATGCCGGGATGGCCCGCGCAGACGGCGTCGACGGAGCCGTCGGGCTGGATCGAGAGCGACAGTGCCGTCGCAAAGCTGCTCGGGCCGTCCCTCTCGGCCCGCAGCAGCCACTCGAGTCTGGGCATGACGGCCGCGCCGTGCACCCCGGACGCCACCAGCGTGCGCCAGGCGATCCGCAGGGCCACGCCCAGCGCTGCCGCTTCCGGGCCGTGGCCGGACACGTCGCCGATCACCACGTGCGTCACGCGATCGGGCGTCTGCACCACGTCGTAGAAGTCGCCGCCCAGCAGCGTGCCTGCGCGGCTGGGCCGGTAGGAGGTGACGACGTCGACGCCCGGCGCGGGCAGCAGCAGCGGGGTGGGCTGCAAGCCTCGTTCCAGGCGGGAGTTCTCATCGGCGTTCAGGCGTATGGACTCGAGTTCCAGTGCCGCGAGTTCCCCGCGCTTGCGCTCGATCGAGTACATCAGCGCGCGGCGCAGCGAGTCGGCGTCGGTGCGACGCTTGACCAGGAAGTCCTGCGCACCGGAGGCAACCGCGAGGATGCCGAAGTCGACGTCGTCCGACGCGGTCAACGCAATCACGGGGATGGCCTGCGCCGCCGCCGTCATGCGGTCGAGCCCTGCCAGACCCCGGCCATCGGGGAGATCCAAGTCGAGTAGCACGCAATCCGGCCGCAGCCAGGTCAGATGCCGTTCGACGCTCGCCATCGACGTCGTCCACACGACGTCGGCGTCGGAGAGCGCTTCGGCGATCAGTCCGCGGAGACGGGCGGCCGAGTCCGTGTCGGCGTCTGCCACGAGGAGGCACAAGCGGTGCCAGGGTGCAACGGGTCCCACACCCGAACCTCTCCGATCGTGGAGGGAGGGCGGCCGGTCTGCACCCTGGGACGATGTTGATCATGCCACGTCGACCTGGGAAACGACGCCCGGTCGGAGCCGGATCAGTGGCCGGCCGTCCCCGCCCGCACCAGGCGGCAGCGGACACCGAAGTGATCCGACGGGAACACCCGCGGCAACGTCGGCGAGATCGGCGCCGTACCCAGCAATTCGATGTCCTTGGCCACCCAGCCGTCGCCCTTGAGCAGCACGCGATCGAACCGGACGTGACGCTCCTTCTGCGTGCTGTCGAGGCGCATCAGGTTGATCGACGTGTCCTCGGTGTATCCGGGATCATCCGGTCGCAGGCTGGGCCAGACGTCCCGGTACCGGGGCTCGATCCCGCCATCCTCGTGATCGCGCATGTTGAAGTCTCCGAGCAGGACCACGTCGCGGTCGTCTGCCGTCGCCTCGAAGATTGCGGCCAGTTGACGCTCGCGTAGCCGCGCCGAGGCCTTCCCGCTGTCTAGATGGACGCAACCGACGGTCAGACGAGCGCCGTTGACCGCTACTCCCGCGGTGAGCAGTCCCCTCGCCGCCGCGGTCGGCAGCCGGCTGTAGACGGCGTCTTCGAGCGGCAGTCGCGACAGGATCAACATGCCGTAGTTGCCCACGCGTCGACCCGTCACGGTAGCGCTCCGGTACTCCGCGCGGATCCACGGTCGAGCGAGCAGGACGTCCAGCGCGGGCGTCGTCACTTCCTGAAACACCATGACGTCCGGTGCATCTCGCTTGAGTTCGTCGGCGATGGCGGCGTAACGCCGGCGAGCGTGGTATTCATCGAACCAGACGTTGAACGTCGCCACCGTGAACTCGTCGCGCGTCGTATCGGTCTTCTCGACATCGACGTCGCGCCATTGGCCGGTCGTCGCGTCGTAGGCGCGGATCGGAACGCCGACCCGGCGCCGCGACACGGCGAACCGGACGGTGCGCAGCCAGCCACCCATCGACGTCACGGCCACGATCATGCCGTCACGCCGACGTCGGCATCAAGCGACGTCCGCCACCATCCCGCGGTGCATCACGCGCCGCCCTACGACGCCGGAGTGGTCGGCCTTGTGCATCACGCACCGGTTGTCCCACATGACCACGTCCCCCGCCGACCACGCGTGCCTGGTCACGTTGTCGTCCCGGGTCGAATGCTCGAACAGGTAATCCACCGTCGCGGCGGCCTCCTGCGGCCCCAACCCGTTGATCGACGCGCACCGCTTCGGCGTGGTCAGGAACAACGCGGTGCGACCGGTGACCGGGTGCGGACGTAGCACGGGGTGGCGGGCCGACGTCTCGTCGTCGTCGCCCACCTCCACGCCGGTGACCACGTGCTCGATCACCCGGCCCTCGAGGTCGTGCCGCACGTGCTCGGGAAGCGTGTCGAAAGCGCGGTACTGGTTCGTGAACAGTGTGTGACCACCCAGTTCGGGCACCTCCACCGCGCGCAATGCCGTGTAGGCAGGTGGATTTCGCACGTACGTGGTGTCGACGTGAAACGTCGAGCGTGGCGGCGTCGTTCGGCCGACGTTGCTGATGACGTTCAGGTCGGCGAAGCCGTCGACGGGCGTCTCACCGGCGGTGAACATCAACTCTCCGAAGCTCCGCAGGAACCTCAGGAAGCCGTCGTCGTCGGCGTCTTGGCCCGGCATGATCACCACTCCGTGCTCGCCGAGAAGCACCCGGAGTCGGTTCGCGGTGGCATGGTCGAGACCGTCGACGCGAATGCCCTCGACGACGGCCCCGACGGGGTTCAGTGACGTGACGTGCACGCGGCGCTCCGTTCGCGGTCGAGTTGTTCGAGGGTGTCGGCGAAGAGCTGATCCACCGGGGTCCCGGTGGCCGCTGCCATAACCGCGATCACGCTGGTGGGGGCGAACGAGCAGTACGGTCCGGCTTCGAGGAACCACGGGTTGCCCTCGGGGTCGATGCGGAAGTCGAAGAGGCTGTAGTGCCGACATCCGAGTGCCCGATGGGCGCGACGGGCGGCAGCCCACACCCGTTCGTTCACCGGGTCGTCGGGCGCCACGATCCAGGCCCGGCTGCCCTCCTTGGCCACCAGGAACAGCTCGCCGTCCGCCGAACGGGCGAGCTTGTCGTCGCCGCCGCGGATCGGTTTGGTCGCGGTGTCCACGGCGTACTCCTCGAGCGGCAGGCACACCAACTGGTCGTCGCGAACGATGATGCCGCAGCGCACTTCTCGCCCGAGTTCGACATAGGACTCGACGAGGGCGCGGCCCCCGTGGGCCAGCGCCGAGCGTACGGCGGGCCCGTACTCGGACGCGGATCGGGCCAGCGAGACACCCACCGAGTTGTCCGCCCCCACCGGCTTGACCACCACGGGCAACGGGACGTCGCAGGGCGCGTCGTCATGGACGACACGGCCGTCGGGGACGCGAACTCCGGCAGCGGCGACTATGGCGCGCGTCTTGGCCTTGTCCGCGGCGATCGCCATCACCTCGGCGGAGTTACCGACATACGGGATCCCCAGCGTCTCGAACAGCGACCGGTAGGCCGTCATCCCGGGAAGGCAGAACATCTGCGGGACCACGACGTCGACGTCGAGGGTGCCGACGTGAGCGATCGCCTCGGCCACGGACATCGGCGGTGCCGCGGCCAGTGCCCGGTCCGAGAGATCGGCCGGGAACCGCCAGCTCCGGTCCGGCGCAACGTAGGCCACTCGTGCGTCGTATCGATCTGGGTCGGCCAACGCGGTCAGGCAGGCGCCGGCGTACAACCGGGACAGTTCGGCGTGGAAGTCGTCGACTGGTGATCCGACGAGGTGTAGCACGGTGCGCGGTCCGGTCACGTCAGTCCCCACCCGGTTCCACGAGCTTGCCGATGTTGAAGTCGATCTTCGTCCATCCGGTGCCGCGCCGCAGGTTCCGCCACAGCAGCGACGGAATCTGCACGTGATGGACGGCGAAGAACGGCAGCGGATCCCAGCGCGTGAAGATGGCGTCCTTGCCTGCCAGGATGGTGGCGATCCGGTCTCGTCGACCGGACTGGGTCAGCAGCCGCCACACTTCGTGGTAGAGCCAATACGTGGGCCGCGCTGACGGATTCGGCGTGATCGTCGGGTGAGCGTCCTCGAGGTAGGCCGCTGCGACGTCCGGGTGGTCGTAGAACATCGTGATCGCCGAGTGGGTGCGCGGGTTGCACTCGATCGCGTAGACGTGCCCGTCGGCGGCCTCGATGAAGTCGAACGACACCTGTCCGGTGAGTCGAAGGGCTGCGACGAAACGGCGCACCCAGTCCTCGATCTCGGGCTTGTCGACCGCTGCATAGTTGATCTGGAACGCCGACGACTCGCAGCAGCAGTAGACCTGCAGGTGGCCGTCGCGGGCCGTGCCGTGCGTGCAGTACTCCTGACCGGTGACGTACTCCTGCAGGATCCACGGGTCATCGGCGGTGATGTCCAGCCGCCGCGCGAACTCGGCGTTCTGCGTGGGCGTCTCGCGTGTCAGACGCGTGAGGTCCATCCGCCCGACGGGGTTGTATGCGACCCGCTTGAGGATGTAGCTGCGACCCTCACCGAACTCGAACTCCTCGACCTGCCGCGCGTCGGTGATGCGGCGGGAGTCGGGAACCCGCAGACCGATCGCCTCCGCCGTGCGGGAGAACTCTGACTTGTCGTCCACTCTGCGCACCATCTCGGAGTCGAGATGCACCACCTCGCACACCTCGTCGAGCAGGCGACGGGCATCGGATTCGTGCACGCTCGACGCAGGGCTCGACACCGGCACGAAGACGTCGACCCCCTCACGGCGCGCGATGTCCAGCAGCGCCTCGGCGTACCCGGGCGCAGTGGGTTCGGGCACGACGTGGAATCGGTCGACGGCCCGGGAGAACCTGTGGCCGGTCAGCCGGTACTTCGCGGAATCGACGAGGATCACCCGGTGCCCTGCGGTATGGAACGACCGCGCGAGTTGGAGCGCCTTGGTCATCTTTCCGCCGCTGATCAAAACCGTTCTGGCACGGCCCGTTCCGTCGCCGTGGCGGGGCTGCGGCGTCCTGGTCGCGAGCGCGAGTGCAACCACCGCAAGGTTGATCGGCGCGGTGACGCACAGCCCGGCGAGGGCGAGCAGCGTGCGGACGGCCGAACCCGGGCGCACCTCGGCCCCCGCGGTGATCGGCGCCGGGGTCGAGGTCATCGTCGACGTCGTCACGTCGGGATGCGCCGGATCAGCGTGAGTCCGTCACGCAGCGGCAGGATCACCTGCTCCACCCGGGCATCGGCGGCGACGGCCTCGTTGAACGAGGCGATCGCCGAACCGTTGGGCGTCACCCCCACCCCGGTGTACGGCTGCCCCTGCATCAAGGTGTTGTCCACCGCGATGACGGCGTCCGGGCTCAGCAGGTCGCCGTCGAGCAGCAGATCGAGGTAGCCAAGGTAGCCCGACTTGTCCGCGTCGATGAAGACGAAGTCGAACGGCCCGGTCTCCGGCACGCCGGCTGCCAATCGGCGCAGCGTGTCCATGGCGGGACCCACCTCCACGCTGATGCGGTCGCCCACCGGGGAGTCGTCGAAGCAGCCCCTCGCGAACTCCGCGACGCCGGCATCGACCTCGCACGCCACCAGAGATCCGCCGTCCGGCAGCGCCTCTGCCATTGCGAGTGCCGAATAGCCGGTGAACATCCCGACCTCGAGCACTCGCCTGGCACCGCACAGTCGTACCAGGAACTTCAGCGCCTGCCCCTCGACGTGGCCCGACAGCATCTCCTGCTCGAGCTGCCCGGAGGACTGGCCTGCCCAATCCGTCTCGCGCGTCCGCTGCGCCAGTCGCGCCAATGCGGGCGACTCGGCGGTCGTGCAGTGATCCAGGTACGGGTCCAGTCCGCCTGCCAGACCGCGCACGCGGCGCATCCGGTCCAGCAGGTCCGCCGGCGCCCCGCCCCACGCCTCCAGTTCCGCACACAGGTCGACCAGTTCGGCGGCGACGATCGTCGTCGGCGTCACGGCACGCGGTGGTGCCGGCAGGGTCTCCTGCGCAGCCATGGCGTCAGGCATGGGACGCGGCGGGTGTGGCAGGCGTGAACATGTCGACACCGTCCCCGCCACGATCGAACTCGAGGCACAACTTCTTGTGCAACGTGAGCGTGTCGGCGAGTTCGTCGACGGTGACGTCGTTGAGGAACCGGCACGTTCCGATCGGATCCGGGACGGCGGCACGCAGGATGCCGTCGCGGGTCTTGAGGATCGAGTCGGTGGCCGAGGCGAGCAGGTCGGCGGTGAGGTAGTCACTGTCGAGTGCCAAGCCGAGTGCGCTCATCACGTTGAGCACCCGGTCGCGGTCGGTGGCCGACAGCAGTCCTCGCTGTTCGGCGAGTGTGGTCGAGAGCGCCATGTCGATGTTGATCGCATGGCCGTGGAAGAACGGCGCCGGCGGCGTGAGTTCCAATGTGGGACTCCACGTGTGACCGAATGCGATCACCCGATCCAGGTCGATCTCGTGCAGGTTCGGCGCCTCGAGGTCCAGCATCGTGGCGATGGCCTGGTAGGTGAGGCGGTCCCCGACCCGGCGAAGCTCCTCGGTCCCGTCGAGGTGGCCGAATCGGGTGCGCAGCAGGTCCGCCCCGTGGTCCTCGAGCAGTCCGAAGATCTCCGCGTTGCCGACGACGGCGATCTTGATCAACTCGGCCATGCCGTTGCGCACCTGATCCTCGGGAAGCGTGCGCAGGAAGGAGAAGTCGAGGAAGACCTTCTGCGAGGCGTGGTAGGCACCGAGGCGGTTCTTGTGCTTGCCGTGGTTGACCGCCACCTTGATCGACACACTGGCGTCGATCAGGCCGATCAGCGTGGTCGGGATGCGGATGTAGGGCGTGTTGCGCCGGTAGCTCGCACACGCGAAACCCGCGACGTCGGTGGTCAATCCGCCACCGACGACGAGGACGGGCTCGGTGCGCACCAGACCGTAGGCGTCGAACTCGCTGACGATGCGCTCGAAGGTCTCCAGCGATTTGGCGGTCTCGCGGATCTGCACGGGTATGACCGTCAGCGTGAGGCCGTGGTGGTCGAAGTAGGCGCGGATCTGCTCGCCGTAGAGGTCGTACACCACCTCGTCGATGACCATCAGGACCCGGCCGTAGGGCCGGTAGCAGTCGGCCAGGGCCTCTTGATCGGGTGCGAAGATGCCGTCGACGTAGAGGAGGTCGTACTCGATCTTCTCGTAGCCTTCGACGTGAAACGCCCTGTCGCTACTCGTCACTCGCGCCTGCATGTTGCTCATCGGGTTCTCCTAGTCTCGGTTGGTCGGTCCGCGATCAGGCGCGGGTCAGCTGGACGATGCGGTCGGCGTCGAGCGCGTCGACGGTCTCGGCGGCCGCACTGAAGTCACCGCCGCTGGTGTTCTCGTTCGGGAACGCGACGCAGGTGACGCCGGCGTTCGCGGCGGCCTGCACGCCGCCCACGTTGTCCTCGATCGCAACGGCGCTCGACGCGTCCTCGCCGAGGTTCTCGAGGGCGAAGAGGTAGGACGCCGGGTCCGGCTTGGACTCGTCGACCGACGAGCTGTCGACGACCAGGTCGAAGGCGTCGGCATTGAGCGTCCGCTGGAGTGCGGCGAGCAGCGCTGCGACGTTCTCGGTCGACGTGGTGGTGACCAGCCCGAGCTTGTAGCCCTCCTGCTTGGCCCGCTCCATCGTGGGGACGACACCTGGGCGCGGTGCGACGTCCTCGCTGCCCAGCAGCTTCCGGAAGATCTCGGACTTGGTGGCGTGGATGGCCGACGAATCGACGTCCTGCCCGCGTGACGACGCGTAGTCGGCTACGCGCTGAGCGCCGCCGTTGGACCCGAGCATCGCGACGTAGTCGTCCCTGGACCAGTCCCAGTCCAGGCCGTGGCTCGCGAACGCCTCGTTGAACGCGCGTCGCTGTAGTTCGGACGTGTCGGCGAGGGTGCTGATGGAGCCGAAGAGGATTGCGGACATTGATGGCCTTTCGCTCGACGCATGGCGTCTTTTGACGGTTGACGCGACGCGAACCCACTCACCCGACCCGCATCCCGCGCGGTGGATCCCCCGTCCAATACTGCGCTAAACGTACATTTGTGAACATTCATGTCATTATTGAACGGGGCGTTCATTAGATACTTTGTGCCCTTCGGTGCACACGACGGCGAGGAGGTGGCCCGTGACACCTCCAGACCGATCCGAATCGGCCGATTCAGGACAGGACGCCCGGGTGGCGCGTACGCGCGCCGACGTGTCTCGGGCCGCGTTGCAGGTCCTCACCAGCGAGGGCGCCGACGCCCTGACCCACGCGCACGTCGCGGAGATAGCCGGCTACTCGAAGACCACGCTCTACACCCACTGGCCGTCGCGGGTGGAGCTGATCATGCTCGCGCTCGACGCCATCGGCGACTTCCCCCATCAGGAACCCACCGGCGACCTGCGCACTGACCTGATCGGCGAATTGCGCATCTTCCGGCAGGCCGTGACGGACTTCCGGCTCGACCAGATCCTGTCGGTGATGGCCCAGTGGGCCTCGGTCGACGAGATGGCCACGATCCGGGATCGCATCAACGGCGACGGCCAGCGGCCTATCCGCACCATGCTGGGCCAGGTCTTCGAGGGGTCGCGATTGCAGGCAGCCACCTCGATGCTCTCCGGCGTGGTGGCCTGCCCGACGATGATGTTCGGCGCGCTACCCGACGACGACGTCATCGAGGCCGCAGTGGATCTCGTGCTGACGGGCGCGCCCTAGAACTGACCGCAGTTGGGCGTGGTCGGCACACCGTTGAACCGATCGGCGATCCACTGCATGGCACGTTCACCGTCGACCAGCATCGGCAGGGCGTGGTTGACGACGGCCTTGTTGAGGAACGGCGGTTGCTCGTTGGTCCAGAACTGGACGTCGGCGCCGTGGCCGCACCAGTCGCGGCCGAGTTGATTGGAGGCAGTCCACGGCACGAGCGGGTCGAACCGGTTGCTGAGGATCAGCGCGGGCGCATTCGGCGTGAGCTTGCCGATGCGCTGCATGTCGAACAGCGTCTTGAACGGCTCCTTCTCCACCGTCGCGAAGATGTCGTCCTCGAAGTAGGGCTGCAGGTGCCGGAACATGAACTTGGCGGCGGTTTCGGCGACGCACTGATCCTGGACCTTCGCCAGCATGTCGGCGCCACGCGGGGTGAGCTTGTCCCGGATCGTCTGCGCGAACTCCGGATACGTCGTGATGACAGAGTTCAGCGCGTATCCGACCACGCCTACCAGCGCGCTGCCGTCGGCGTAGGGGAACAGTTCCTTCAGATCGGCCGGGGGCGCACCCGCGTATGTTCCGACGACGTGCAACTCCGGCGCGTAAGACGACGCGAGTTCCGCGGCGGACGCCGCCGCACCGCCGCCCTGGGAGTAGCCCCAAAATGCCAGCGGCCCATCCGGGTTCAACGAGGTCTCCGGCAGACGCAGGGCTGCTCGGCCCGCGTCGAGCATCGCATTGCCCTGCGCGACGCGGTTGACGTAGGTGTGTAGGCCCGGGGTGCCGAGACCCTGGTAGTCGGTCATCACGATCGCGAAGCCACGCGCCACCATGGTCGCGACGAACAGCTCCTCGTAGTTGAATGCGATGTCGAGGCACGGCGAGAAGTGAATGCCTTGATTGAACTGCCGCGACGGCGCGCACTGATCGCCTTGGCCCTGGGTGCCGGGGCCGTAGACGATCAGCGGCCGCGGACCCTGCCCCGGCCAGTCGTTGAACGGTTCGAAGTACGTTCCGGTGACCGCCATCGGGTTGCCGCGGGCGTCGGTGCTGCGGTACATGATTCGGGTACCGGTGGCCATGATGGCACCGAGCTGACCGGACGGCTCGAGCACGAGGCGCGACGGCTCCGAGCGCACCACGTCTCCCGGTCGGCCGGGGGGCAACGGATCCGGCGGCGTGTAGAACGCCAGGTACTCGTCCTCGTTGTACTTCGGGTCACGAACGTCGTTGGTCGGGTCCGGCTCCGCGTACGCCGAGGGCAGTACCCCCAGAGTTCCGAGTAGCAGCGCGACGACGACGACCCCCAGTAACCGACCCATGATGGCCGAACCGTAACAAACAACGTCGCTCGTGTAACGGCTTCGTTGCACTGCTCCGTGTCTGAACCGTGAAAGTCGTTGTCGTCGAACGACGTTGTGACCAATTTGCCATTACGCAGTCAGCACAGGTCCGGTACGACGGCGAACAACGGCCAGAGCAACGCGACCATTCCGAACGCAGCGAGATCGGCGGCTGCGGGGAGCAGCGGTTGCAGTCGATCCTCGAGCGCGGTGATGGTCTCGTAGCGAAGCAACGAGTAGCCCAGGCCGATCAGAATGTGTGGGATCGCCAACCATAGCCCGAATTCGATCATCGCCTCGACGCTGACCTTGCGGCCGAGCAATCGACGAGCCCGGCCGCGGACCGGTTGACGCACTTCCCGAGTCTCCATGTGTCACACCAATCGTCGATGGGTTCGGATTCGACGGCGTACGTCCGCGAGCAGGACGTAGCTGCCACCCTGACGGACGAACGCGGGCAGGAATCTGTTCGCGAAGGCGACGGTCAGGAACAGGCGCTCGAAGACGAACTGCCGTCCCCTCCCCCAGCCCATCCCAAGCTCATCGCGAAAGACGGGCGCAAGGAAACCCGCGGTGAGGAATTTCAGCAACGGCCGCATCGATAGCCGCAGAACGGGATTGATCATTCTTAGGTTCACCAGGTCCCGAAGGTAACCCCGCACGACGGTGTCGATGGTGACGCGCCGACAGGCATCCACCCAGTAGTCGTCGAACAGGGCACGGGTGGCCGGCCACTGGTCGTCGGTGACCTGCAGCGTGGTGCCCAGTGGCCATGCCGACCGATAGAACTGCTCGGACTGCTCGGCCGTCATCGCCCCCCGGAGCAGTTGATGGGTGTCCTCGAGGCCGACGAACAGGCATGCGGCGACCCACATCTGAAGCTCGCGGTCGAACGCGCTGTAGCGCACCGGACTCGCCGCTGTAGACGTGACCTCCCGGTGGACGCCGTCGACCGCAGCCTTGAACGCGACCCGATCGCCGTCGGAACCCAGTAGCGCCACTGCGAGGTACTGGAACGTCGTGCGCGCCCGCTTCCACGGGTGCACGAGCAGGTTGCCGGAATCGACTCTGCTCTCGACCACGCCGTATCCCACCTGCGGGCGGGACAACTGCATGACCACGTTGGCGGCGCCGGCGGCGAAGGCCCAGAAGTCCATGGCGTCGGACGCGGTGACGTCGTCGTCCGTCCAACGGGCGGTGCGGCGACCGATCGTGATGCGGCACTGTTCGAGCGCGAGTTTCTGCCTCGCAGATGATGATTCGTCATCGACGGGATCAACGGACACGAGTCGTCACACCGTGCAGGCGCCGACGAGCAGCAACGGCCACGCCAGCACGCTGCCCACGACCGACACCACCAGGTGGATGCCGTTCAATCCGGCGAAGCGGTCGGCGTGGAACAGCATCCACGCAATTCCCAGGATCACATACGGCGCGTTGACGATCACCGCCAGACCGATCCACTCGGCGATCGTCATCTCCGTGCGCAGCAGTGCGCGCGCACTCTCGTATGCGTCCACGACGTCTCCCCCGACTCTCGACTGACCCGCTATGTTAATGATCATTCCGGGCTGCGAGGTCGAATCGTCCGCATCCGATGGTCGATCTACCCACCCAACGGGAAAGCCCCCGGCACACGATGTGTGTCAGGGGCTTTCCGTGAGACGGCGCTCGCCAGTGGTACGGCGACACGATCAGTAGCGGTAGTGCTCCGGCTTGTACGGGCCGTCGACGTCGACACCGATGTACTCGGCCTGCTCCTTGGTGAGCTTGGTCAGCGATCCACCGAGCGCCTCGACGTGGATCTTGGCGACCTTCTCGTCGAGGTGCTTGGCGAGGCGGTAGACCTCGTTGTCGTACTCGTCGTTCTTGGTCCACAGCTCGATCTGCGCGATGACCTGGTTCGAGAAGCTGTTGCTCATCACGAACGACGGGTGTCCGGTCGCGTTGCCCAGGTTCAGCAGACGGCCCTCGGACAGCACGATGATCGAGTGGCCATCGGGAAAGATGAACTCGTCGACCTGCGGCTTGATGTTGATGCGACGGATGTCCTTGTCGCGCTCCAGGCGAGCCATCTCGATCTCGTCGTCGAAGTGACCGATGTTGCCCAGGATCGCCTGGTGCTTCATCTTCCGCATGTGGTCGAGGGTGATGATGCCCTGGTTGCCCGTGGCGGTGATGACGATGTCGGCCCAGCCGATGGCCTCTTCGACGGTCTTGACCTCGAAGCCGTCCATCAGCGCCTGCAGGGCGTTGATCGGGTCGATTTCGGTGACCGCGACGCGCGCGCCCTGAGCCTTGAGCGCCTCGGCGCAGCCCTTGCCGACGTCGCCGTAGCCACACACCAGCGCGGCCTTGCCGCCGATGAGGACGTCGGTGCCGCGGTTGATGCCGTCGATCAGCGAGTGGCGGGTGCCGTACTTGTTGTCGAACTTGCTCTTGGTGACCGAGTCGTTGACGTTGATGGCCGGGAAGGCGAGTTCGCCGGCGGCGGCGAACTGGTACAGACGCAGGACACCGGTGGTGGTCTCCTCGGTGACGCCCTTGACCGACTCCGCGACCTTGGTCCACTTGGTGTTGTCGGCCTCGATCGAGCGACGCAGCAGGTTCAGGAACACCTTGTACTCGTCGGAGTGCTCGTCGTCCTCGGGCGGAACGACGCCGGCCTTCTCGAACTCGGCACCGCGCAGCACCAGCATGGTGGCGTCGCCACCGTCGTCGAGGATCATGTTCGCGGGCTCACCCGGCCACGTCAGCATCTGCTCGGCGGCCCACCAGTAATCCTCGAGGCTCTCGCCCTTCCACGCGAAGACGGGAACGCCCTTGGGCTCCTCGACGGTGCCGTGCGGCCCGACGACGGTCGCGGCGGCGGCGTGATCCTGGGTGGAGAAGATGTTGCACGAGGCCCAGCGGACCTCCGCGCCGAGGCTCACCAGGGTCTCGATCAGCACGGCCGTCTGCACGGTCATGTGCAGCGAACCCGACACCCGGGCACCCTTGAGCGGTGCGACGTCGGCGTATTCGCGACGCAGCGCCATCAGCCCGGGCATCTCGTGCTCGGCCAGGCGGATCTCCTTGCGGCCGAATTCGGCCAGCGAGAGGTCGGCCACCTTGTAGTCGATGCCGTTCCGGACGTCGACGGTCAATTCTGATGCAGTCATGTATTCGTCCCTTTTGTTCGTGAGTCGTGCCGTGGGCGCGCGGAAGCGTGCAACGGCAACAGCAAGTCGACACCCTCGGCCTGCGGGCTCGCGGGACAGGCGACTGAAGCGCTCTGCCGGCTAAGGGGTATCTATGACACCGTAGCGTTCGGCGAACGGTGTCATCAATCTGGCCAGGTCACGAGCCACGTCGTGGTTGGCTTCCGGCGGCATCGACACGTAGCTCATGGCCAGCCGGACGATGGCGCGGGCGAGGACGCCGGAGTCCTCCTCGCTGGCACGCACCCAGCTGTGCATGAAGGTCGACGTCAGCCGTTCGGAGCAGCGCGTGATGATCGGCGCACTGTCGGTGGTGATGATCTGCAGCAGGTCCGGCTTGGCGACACCGGTCAGCAGTGAGATGACCAGGGGGTCGGAGGCGGACTCGGCGAAGAACGCACGGAAACCCTCGAGGAACGCGGTGTGGATGTTGCCGACGTTGCCGTCGATCGCGTGGTCGACGGCGTCGACCAGGCGATCGGCCAGGCGCAGGGCGTACCCCTCGGCGAGCCCCTGCCGCGACCCGAACTCGTTGTAGATCGTCTGCCTGCTGATGCCCGCCGCCTTGGCGACGTCGGACAGCGTGATCGACGACCAGTCCCGGGACAGCAGCAGCTCCCGCATGCCATCCAGGATCGAGTCGCGCAGCAGCACCCGGGACGCCTCGGCGTACGGCACCCTCTGGGCCGAACGGCGGTCACGGTCTGCGCTCACACGGGCGACAGTATCGGTTTCGCGCGCCAGGGACGTCGTCACCGCCGGGACGCGTTCACGGCCTGGCGACCTCGATCATCTCGAAGTCGGACTTGGCCGCACCGCAATCCGGGCAGCTCCAGTCGTCGGGGATGTCGTCCCACCGGGTGCCCGGAGCGATGCCGTCCTCCGGCCAGCCCTTCTCCTCGTCGTACTCGAAACCGCACTGCACGCAGACGAACAACTTGTAGTCCATGTCAGCTCACTTCCCTCAGTTCTTCGAAGTCGACCTTCTCGCGGACCGCGCAGTCGGGGCAGGCCCAGTCGTCGGGCACCTGGTCCCAGGACGTGCCGGCCGGAAACCCTTCACGCGGTGCGCCTTTGGCCTCGTCGTAGACGAAGTCGCAACCCGGGCAGCGGTAGGCGCTCACTTGGCCTCCCCGTACTTGGCGAGCACCTTGTCGCGGACCCTCGGGTGGACGTTGACGCGGCTGATGTCGCCGTCGTAGTGCGCCAGCACGCGGTGGTCCATGACCTTGCGCCACAGCGGCGGGAAGTACGTCAGTCCGATCATCGACGCGTAGCCGCTCGGAAGGTTGGGAGCGCCCTCCATGCTGCGCAGCGTCTGATAGCGGCGGGTCGGGTTCGCGTGGTGATCGCTGTGCCGCTGCAGGTGGTAGAGGAACAGGTTGGTCACCAGGTGATCGGAGTTCCAGCTGTGCTGGGGCGCGCAACGCTCGTACCGCCCGCTGGCGGTCTTTTGCCGGAGCAGCCCATAGTGCTCGAGGTAGTTAACGGTCTCCAGCAGCGCGAACCCGAACACCGCGGAGATCACCACGTACGGGATCAGCGCGAGACCGAACACCGCGATGAGTGAGCCGTAGAGCACCACCGACATCGCCCAGGCGTTCAGCACGTCGTTCGACCAGTGCCACGGGCTCTTGTCGAGCCGTCGCAACCGCTGCGCCTCCAGCTCCCACGACGACTTGAGGCTGCCCCACACGCTGCGGGGCAGGAACTCCCAGAACGTCTCGCCGAACCGCGCCGACGCGGGGTCCTCCGGTGTGGCGACCCGGACGTGATGCCCGCGGTTGTGCTCGATGAAGAAGTGCCCGTAGCAGGTCTGGGCCAGCGTGATCTTGGACAACCACCGCTCGAGCGAGTCCTTCTTGTGGCCCAGCTCGTGCGCGGTGTTGATGCCGACGCCGCCCATCATGCCCACCGACAGTGCGAGGCCGATCTTCGCCGGCCAGCTCAGTGAGCCGTCGAACCCGAGCCAGCCAAGGTCCGAGGCCGTGAAGAGGTAGGCGCCGATGACGACGGTGAGGTACTGGAACGGGATGAAGCTGTAGGTGCACCAGCGGTAGTACTTGTCGTTCTCGAGCCGCGCGACCACCTCGTCGGGCGGGTTCTCGCCGTCGGGTCCGAACTTCCGGTCGAGCAGCGGCAGCACGACGTACACCAGGATCGGCCCGATCCAGAACGGGACCTGCGCCGCCGCGTGCCAGCCGAGCTGATTGAGCGCCCAGACGATCGGCAGCATCACCAGCACCGCGGTCGGCACGATGAGCCCCATCAGCCACAGGTAGCGCTTCTTGTCGCGCCACTGGTCCACCGGGACGTTCGCATTCGGATCGATCTGCGTAGTCACAGCTAGTTCACCTCCATGTGAGAGCCATCACTGTCTACGTTGACTATAGGAGCTGATTTGTCTCTTGTCTATACACGCAACCATGTTTTGTAAACCACACTGGGCCCATGACGAAGCCGAGACTGCTGGGAGATCGCGTTTCGGAGGTGAAAGGCGATCTGCCAGCAGTCTCGGCGGTGGGCGGGGGCGGGAGCCCCGGGAAAAGGGTTACTCAGATGAGGCGGCGGCCTCGCGGCGGCCGAGCAGTGAATGCCTGCGGCCGTAGAGCAGGTAGACGACGACGCCGATGACCATCCAGATGCCGAACCGGATCCACGTGAGGCCAGTGAGGTTCAGCATCAGCCAGAGGCAGGCGAGGATCGACACGATCGGCAGCACCGGCACGAACGGGGCACGGAAACCCCGCGGCAGGTCGGGCCGCGTCCGCCGCAGCACGATCACCCCGGCCGAGACCAGGACGAACGCGAACAGCGTGCCGACGTTCACCATCTCCTCGAGGCGTTCGATCGGGAACACCGAGGCGGCGAGCGCGACGACGAGGCCGACGACCACCGTGATCCGCACAGGCGTGCCGTGCGACCCGGTCTTCGCCAACTGACGCGGCAGCAGACCGTCGCGGGACATCGCGAACAGCACCCGGATCTGCCCCAGCAGCAGGACCATCACCACGGTGGTGAGACCCGCGAGGGCACCGATCGAGATGATCGTGGCTGCCCAGTCGACCCCGTTGGCGGTGAAGGCCGTGGCCAGGTTCGCCTGACCGTCGGGGCCGGTCGTCAGATCCGTGTAGGGCACCATGCCCGACAGCACGACCGACACCGCGACGTAGAGGAACGTGACGATCGCCAGCGAGTACAGGATGCCGCGCGGCACGTCGCGCTGCGGGTTCTTGGTCTCCTCCGCGGTGGTGGCGACGATGTCGAAGCCGATGAAGGCGAAGAACACGATCGACGCACCCGCCAGCAGGCCGTACCAGCCGTAGGTGCTGCCCTCGGCGCCAGTGATCAGCGAGAATACCGACTGGTCGATGCCCGATCCGGTATCGGCGTCGGACTCCGCAGGCGGGATGAACGGGCTGAAGTTGGCCGCCTTCACGTAGAACGCGCCGACGATCACCACGAGCAGCACCACCGTCACCTTGATCGCGGTGACGACGGCGCTGAAGTTCGACGAGAGCTTCGTGCCCCGCGCCAGCAGCAGACAGAGCACGCCGATGATGATCAGTGCGCCCCAGTCCAACGTGACGGGGCCCAGATCGACCGTGCCACCCGAGAAGCCGAAGACCGTGCCGAGATAGGACGACCACCCCTTCGCCACCACGGCTGCGGCGACCGCGAACTCCAGGATCAGGTCCCAGCCGATGATCCAGGCCGTGAACTCACCGAAGGTGGCATAGGAAAACGTGTAGGCGCTGCCTGCCACCGGCACGGTCGAGGCGAACTCGGCGTAGCAGAGCGCCGCCAGCCCGCAGGTGATGGCGGCGATGACGAACGAGATCGAGATCGCTGGGCCGGTGAGATCGCCCGCCGTCGATGCGGTGATCGTGAAGATGCCCGCCCCGATGACGACCGACACCCCGAAAACCGTGAGGTCACGCCACGTGAGGTCCTTTCGTAGACGGGTGTCCGGCTCGTCGGTGTCGGCAATCGACTGCTCGACCGACTTGATGCGCCACCGATCCGTCATATTCAGAGCCCCTCCATGGTTCGTGTGACGGGGACCATACCCAGTACCGTCGAGCCCATGGGCAAACAGGCGATTGTGATCGGTGCGAGCCTCGCGGGACTGTGCGCGGCTCGAGTGCTGTCAGACAGCTACGAGCGGGTGACCATCTACGAACGCGACGAATTGCCCGACGGCCCGGCCAACCGCACCGCGGTGCCGCAGGGCCGCCACGTCCACCTGCTGATGGCACGCGGGGCCGCCGAGTTCGAGGATCTGTTCCCGGGTTTGCTCGACGACATGGTCGCCGCGGGCGTGCCGATGCTGGAGAACCGGCCCGACTGCATCCACTTCGGCGCTGCAGGCCACGTGCTCGGTACGAAGACGACGCTGAAGCGCGAGTTCACCGCGTACGTGCCGAGCCGGCCGCACCTGGAGTGGCAGATCCGCAAGCGCGCGTTGGCGATACCGAACGTCGAGCTGGTCAAGACCAGCGTCGCCGAACCTCGGTACGACGCGGCGCGGGAGCGCGTGACCGGTGTACTGCTGCAGGCCGGCGACGAGTCCAGCGCGGTACCCGCCGATCTCGTGGTCGACGCGACGGGCCGCGGCACCCGGCTGCCGGTCTGGTTGGACCAGTGGGGATTCGGCCGTCCGACCGAGGACACCGTCGACGTCGGCATCGACTACGCGACCCACCAGGTGCACATACCCGAAGGCGTCATCAAGGAGAAGGTCGTGGTGGCCGGGGCGTCGCACGATCATCCCGTCGGCCTCGGCATGCTCCTCTACGAGGACGGCAACTGGAGCGTGACGACGTTCGGCACCGGCAAGGTCCCGCCGCCGCAGAATCTGGCCGAGATCTACGAACTCGCCGACACCCTGCTGCCGCCGCACATCAGCGCGGCGTTGCGCAGCGGGGAGCCGATCGGCGAGATGGCCTTCCACAAGTACCCGACCAGCCGGTGGCGGCGCTACGACAAGATGGACCGCTTCCCGGCGGGCATCATCCCGTTCGGCGACGCCGTGGTGAGCTTCAATCCGACGTACGGCCAGGGCATGACGATGACGTCGATCCAGGCGCGCAATCTGCGGGCGGTGCTGGAGTCCGGCGAGCAGGACATGGCGGCGAGGCTGTTCCGGGCGACGAAGAAGACGACGTGGCCGGTGTGGACGATGAACGCCGTCGGCGACCTCGCGCTGCACAACGCCACCGCCGAGCACGTGCCCTGGTGGTACGTCAGGGTGGGCAAGCTGTTCGACCAGTTCCTCGGTGCGGCCGAGACGGAGGCCGATCTGGCCGAGTGGTTCCTGCGTCGCTTCAGCCTGCTGGACAGCCTCTACATGGTTCCGGATGCCCGCACGCTCGGCCGCACGATCCGGCACAACATGGGCCTGTTGATCGCCGAGAAGCGCCGGTCCCTGCGGTCGGCGCCGCAGCGGGACCGGGTGTCGGCGTCCTAGATCCCGACGGTCGCGCGGAACAGCTTGCTCGGCCGCTCGGCGACCAGCCGGATGGGGCCGTCGTCGGCGGGGACCCACGCCGACGCGCCGCGCTCGAGGGTCAAGGTGTTCGACTTCGCGTGCACGGCAACCGATCCCTCTGTGCACAGCAGCACCTGCGGCCCGTCGTGGCGCGCAGGCGCGTCGACTTCGTGGCCCAGGTGCTCACCGTCGAGTGACAGCACCGACACCGCGAATTCCGGTGCGGGAGTCTCGTAGACCAGTTCGAGCCCGTCGCCGACGACCCGGGGCTCGATGACCACCTCCGCGTTCGGCGTGAAGTCGAGCACGCGCAGGAGTTCGGGGACGTCGACGTGCTTGGGCGTCAGCCCACCGCGAAGGACGTTGTCGGAGTTGGCCATCACCTCGAAGCCCATGCCGTGCAGATATGCGTGCAGGTTGCCCGCCGGCAGGAAGATGCCCTGGCCCTCGTCGAGGCTGATGCGGTTGAGCAGCATCGCCGCGAGCACCCCGGCGTCACCGGGGTAGCGCTCGCCGAGTTCGAGCAGTGTCTTCGCCTCGGCGGCGAACGTCGTCTGCCCCGAGCGGATGTAGTTCACCGCGCCGTCGAGGACCGTCGGCACCAGCACGTCGAGCTGGGGCTGCGGCGCAGTGATCCACGTGGTGAACAGCGCGCGCAGTCCGTCTGCGTCGGACTGGCCCGACAGCAGACCGATGTACGGGTCGAGTGCGGGGACGTCCAACGCCTGCATGAGTTCGACGCTGCCCGCCGCGGGCCGGAACCCCGCCAGCGCCTCGAACGGGCCGAGCGCGACGATCAGTTCGGGTTTGTGGCTGCGGTCGCGGTAGTTGCGGGCCGGCCCGTTGATGGGGATCCCGAGCCGGTCCTCCCTTGCGTAGCCCTCGGCGGCCTGCGCGGCGCTCGGGTGCGCCTGCAGCGACAGCGGCTCGTCGGCGGCGAGCACCTTGGCGAGGAACGGCAGCGCATCGCCGAAGCGGTTGCGCGTCGCGGCGCCCAGCTGCCCTTCGGCATCGCTCGAGATGACGTCGAGCAGTGAGGTCTCGCCGTCGTCGGACATCAACCGGGCGGGGTCACCGGGGTGCGCGCCAAGCCACAGCTCGGCCTCGGGATGCGGTGTGGGACTTGGCCTTCCGGTGAACTCCGCGATCGCCGTGCGCGAACCCCAGGCGTAGGTCCGCAATGCGCCCTTGAGAAGGTTCATGCGTCTAACCCCGAACCAATCGCAGATAGACGGCCGCCATCTCGAGCCGTACCGCCAACATCGCCAACTGCTGCTCGAGCCGACCACTTGGCGGAGGCGCCGCGGTGTCCCCCACGTCGCCTGCGCTTGTGGTGGTGACGTCGTCGTATCCGCTGAGCCGCGACAGCGTGGTCGGCCGGTCCTGATCGGCGGTCAGCACGATGGCGCGGACGCGCGATGGCAGCGGGCCGTCGAGTTCCTCGTCGTGGAAGATCGACGTCTCGAAGTCACTGGTCTGCCGGTTGAGCCCACCGCGCAGGGACACGAGCACGTCGGCCAACCCGACCGACGTCACCGGGCGAAGACCTACGCGCAGCAGCACGGCGCTCACGTGCCGGGCCAGCGCCAGCATCGGCGCGCCCTCGCCTGCCACGACGACGGTCGCGTCCGACATCCGGTCGGCGAGCGCCTTGGCGGGGTTGGTGAAGACGTCCCGGCCCGCGCTGTTGCGCAGTGCCTCGGCGTCGAGTTCGTCGGCCAGGGCCGCCACGTCGACCTGCATGCCGGGGTCCACGACGTGCAGCAGGAGCAGGCCCGCCGCGAGGTACCGGGCGAGGCTGAAGTCGTCGGGCACGGGCAGGCGCGGGCCGAGCAGCACCGCACGGCCTGCGGCGGCATCGCGCAGCGGTCCCTCCTCCGGCGCGACCACCAGCACGCGTGCGCCGCGGCGGACGCCCGTGGCGACCGCGGTCACCAGCGCGGGATCGGCGGCGTCGTCGCCCGCCACGACCAAGACGTCGAGGGCACCCACCCACGGGGGCACCTCCGACGCGGTGACGATCGGCGCGACCGTGGAGGCGCCGAGAGCGGCGACCAGCAGTGCGCCCGCTGCGGCTGCGGTACCGCTGCCTGCCACCCAGATCACGGTGCGCGGTGGATGGTCCGAGCGCATCGGTTCGAATACGCCTTCATCGAATGCGGCTGCGGTGGACCGCATCTGAGCCCCGGCCATCGATGCGGCACGGAGCAGTCCGTCGCGGTCGGCGTCGAGCAGACCTTCGACGTCGTCGAGGTCGATGGTCGCGGCGCCGGCGCGCGGTTCAGCGCTCATGGGACGGGCTCGCCGCTTCCCGAGGTGGCGAGTATCCGGGTGCCGACGTGGCCGACGATCTCGTCGACCTCGGCGGCCGTGCGGGCCTCCACGTTGAGCCGCAACAGGGGTTCGGTGTTGGAGGTGCGCAGGTTGAACCAGCGCCCGTCGCCCAGGTCGACGGTGACACCGTCGAGGTGGTCGATCGAGTGGATGTGCCCCTCGTACGACTTGAGCACCGCGTCGACGCACGCGGCCGCGTCGGACACCGTGTAGTTGATCTCGCCGGACGCCTCGTAGCGCTGGTAGTCGGCCATGATCGCCGACAGCGGCCGCTCCTGCTCGCCGAGCGCGGCCAGGACGTGCAGCGCCGCCAGCATGCCGGAGTCTGCACCCCAGAAGTCGCGGAAGTAGTAGTGCGCGGAGTGCTCGCCGCCGAAGATGGCGCCGGTCTCGGCCATCAGCCCCTTGATGTAGGAGTGGCCGACGCGCGAGCGCACGGCGGTGCCGCCGCGTTCGACGATCAGCTCGGGCACCGCGCGCGATGTGATCAGGTTGTGGATGACGGTGGCGCCGATCTCGCGGCCGAGTTCGCGACCGGCCACCAGGGCGGTCACCGCGGACGGTGACACGGGCATGCCGCGTTCGTCGACGACGAAGCAGCGGTCGGCGTCGCCGTCGAACGCCAGGCCGATGTCGGCGCCGGTGTCGAGGACGTGCTTCTGCAGATCGACGAGGTTGGCCGGGTCGAGCGGGTTGGCCTCGTGGTTGGGGAAGGTGCCGTCGAGTTCGAAGTACAGCGGCAGGAGCGTGATGCCGCTGATCGCACCGAGCACGGCGGGCGAAGTGTGCCCGCCCATGCCGTTGCCCGCGTCGACGGCGACGCGCAGCGGCCTGCTGGCGCGCAGGTCGACCAGTGACCGCAGGAAGTCACCGTACTCGGCCAGGACGTCGCGATCCTCGATCGAACCGGTCGCTCCACCGCCCTCGGGCACCCCGCCGATGACCTCGTCGCTGATGGTCGTCAGGCCGGTGTCCTTGCCGACCGGCTTCGCGCCGGCGCGACACAGCTTGATGCCGTTGTAGGCGGCGGGATTGTGGCTCGCAGTGAACATCGCGCCGGGGCAGTCGAGCAGGCCGGAGGCGAAGTACAGCTGGTCGGTCGAGGCGAGGCCGATCCGGACGACGTCGAGCCCCTGGGCCACCACCCCGTCGGCGAACGCCGCGGCCAGCGACGGCGAACTCTCCCGCATGTCGTAGCCGATGACGACCTGGCTGGCTCCGGGTGTCTGCTCGTCGCGCATCAGGCGGGCGAAGGCGCCGCCGACGTCGCGCACGAAGTCCTCGTCGATTTGCTCACCGACTAGCCCGCGTACGTCATACGCCTTGATGACTCGTTGGACAGCGGCAGCGGGCCGAGACATAGAACTCCTAGATCCCATCAACGGTCACCGCATCCCCTCGCAGAATGCTCGTGACTCCAGCCTATCGGCTCGCGATTTCTCGCGTCGCCGCTCACACCGGTCCGTCAGCCATCCGTTCGCTCAGTCCGAGGGATCGGGCAGGACCCGCAGATGTCCCCGTCGGCGGCCGTTCGGCTCGACGCGACGAGCAGCGGGCGCCATCAGCGCTCCACCCTGGATCCCCGTGGTCGGGTCGGAGAAGCCTGCGACCGCACCACTCGATGGCATGACGCCGTCGCGGGCCTCACGCACGGCGTCGGCCAAGGCGACGAGATCATCGTCGTCGGTGTGCGACGGCAGCGGCCCGGCGTGGCGGACCAGCTCCCATCCACGCGGCGCCGTGATGCGCCCGGCGTGCAGGACGCACAGATCCCAGGAATGCGGTTCCGACACGGTGGCCAAGGGTCCTACGACCGCGGTCGAGTCCTTGTAGACGAAGGTCAGCGTCGCCACGGCGTAGTGCGGGCACCCAGGCCGGCAGCAGCGACGAGGAACGTTCACGGAGCAGAGGCTATCGCGCGGCACCGTCACCCGGTGACGGACACGCGCGTCGGACGACCGCCGATCCCGAACCGTTACGATCTACCGATGCCCGCACAGCGTCGATGGGGCTCGCGCCGAGGACGGGGGATGCGAGGACCACTGCTGCCCAGCACCGTCCCCGGTTGGCGCAGCAGGGCGGAGCGCTTCGACATGGCGGTGCTCGAGGCCTATGAGCCGATCGAGCGACAGTGGCAGGAAAGGGTGTCGGCCCTCGACGTCGCGGTGGACGAGATTCCGCGGATAGCCCCCAAGGACCCGGAGAGCGTGCAGTGGCCGCCCGAGGTGATCGCCGACGGTCCGATAGCGCTGGCCAGGCTGATCCCGGCGGGAGTAGATGTTCGGGGCAATTCGACACGAGCCCGAATCGTGTTGTTCCGCAAGCCGATCGAGCGTCGGGTCAAGGACGCCGACGAACTGGCCGATCTCTTGCACGAGATCTTGGTGGCCCAGGTGGCCACCTTCTTGGGCGTTGAGCCCAACGTCATCGATCCGACGATCGACGACGACTGAGCGCGGGGCTCAGGTAGGTCGCGCGAAGGGTCTGTCAGATGATGCCGCGCTTGAGGCGACGGCGTTCCCGCTCGGACAGCCCACCCCAGATGCCGAACCGCTCATCGTTGGCCAGCGCGTACTCGAGGCACCGGTCGCGGACCTCGCAGCCCTGGCAGATGCGCTTCGCCTCGCGGGTCGAGCCACCCTTCTCGGGGAAGAACGCCTCGGGGTCGGTCTGAGCGCACAAGCCGCGCTCCTGCCACTGATCGTCGTCCTCGTCGTCCGACTCCACGTCGAACCGCTCGTGCAACGGCACCAAGCTCAGCTGTGGCCGCGCTGGCGCGGCGAACTGGGCTGGCCCCGTGTCGGTGTGCGGCACGTTGCCTACTGAGCCGAGCATCCGTCCATCGAACTGTACGACGCCGTCGAAATCGACACGCTCATAAGACATATTCCGCCTCCTCACTTGTCTCGTAGATCGCTCACTGGAGCCCCACCCCTGCAAGTGGCGCCAACTCAATTCGAACAAGTGATCGAATCTCGGTCTGCGACACCGGAACCGGAGGGCCAACCGCGAAATGACACTGATGTGATTAGACACGGGTTAGCTGCACCGGTCAAGCGGTAGAGCAGGATTTCATATCATCCCGTGATCAAAACGCGGCGCGTCGGACATCCGGCGTGTCGGTCACACCCACCCGCGAGCGACACCATCGCACGCCAAAGCCTAGTGTCGATCGGTGTGAAGGTGACGGTTCTGGTCGGTGGAGTGGGTGGTGCCCGCTTCCTCCTTGGAGTGCAGCGGTTGCTGGGGCTTGGTCAGTTCAGCGCTACGCCCCCGGCCCCTTTGCCAGGCGAGCACGAATTGACCGCGGTGGTGAACGTAGGGGACGACGCGTGGATGCACGGCGTGCGCATCTGTCCCGACCTCGACACCTGCATGTACACCTTAGGTGGAGGTATAGATCCCGAGCGCGGGTGGGGACACCGCAACGAAACCTGGCATGCCAAGGAGGAACTCGCGGCCTACGGCGTGCAGCCCGACTGGTTCGGCCTCGGTGACCGAGACCTGGCGACCCACCTCGTGCGCAGCCAGATGCTACGGGCCGGCTATCCCCTGTCCCAGGTGACCCAAGCACTGTGCGACCGGTGGCAGCCCGGGGCCCGGCTGTTGCCAGCGAGTGACGACCGGAGCGAAACGCACGTCGTCGTAACGGATCCCAGCCAGGGCGCGCAAAGCGACGGGGAGAACAACCCAGACGTGGATGGAGGCCGGCGAGCGATCCACTTCCAGGAGTGGTGGGTCCGCTACCGCGCCAAGATCCCCACCCACGGTTTCGCGTTCGTCGGCGCCGAGAAGGCCACCGCGGGTCCCGGGGTGACCGAGGCGATCACTGGGGCCGACGTCGTGCTCGTCGCGCCGTCGAACCCCGTCGTCAGCATCGGCGCCATCCTCGCCGTGCCGGGCGTGCGGGCCGCGTTGCGTTCGACACCGGCCCCGGTGATCGGCTACTCCCCCATCGTCGCCGGACGGGCACTGCGCGGCATGGCCGACGAATGCCTGTCGGTGATCGGCGTCGAGACCTCCTCCGAGGCGGTCGGTGCGCACTACGGCGCGCGCAGCGGCGTCGGCATCCTCGACGGCTGGCTGATCGACGAAGACGACGAAGCGACGGTCGAGGGCCTCGAGGTCCGTTCCATACCCCTGCTGATGTCCGATCCACCGACCACCGCCGAGATGGTGCGCAGCGGACTTCAGTTGGCGGGCCTGGCGTGAGCGTCGACCACGGTTCGGCGGGGGCGGTCGAGATCCTGCCAGTGCCCGCCCTGCCCGAATTCCGGCCCGGTGACGACGTCGCCGCCGCCATCGCCGGTGCGGCGCCATGGCTGCGCGATGACGACGTCGTCGTAGTCACCAGCAAGGTGCTGTCCAAGAGCGAGGGACGCATCGTCTCCGCCCCGACCGACCCGGACGAACGAGATGCCCTGCGTCGTCGCCTGATCGACGACGAGGCCGTCCGCGTACTCGCCCGCAAGGGCCGGACCCTCATCACCGAGAACGCCATCGGGCTCGTCCAGGCCGCCGCCGGCGTCGACGGATCCAACGTCGACTCCGCCGAACTCGCCCTGCTGCCCGTCGACCCCGACGGCAGCGCCTCGGCGCTGCGCGACCGCCTGCGCGAACTGCTCGGCGTCACGGTGGCCGTCGTCGTGACCGACACGATGGGCCGCGCCTGGCGCAACGGCCAGACCGACGTGGCGATCGGAGCCGCGGGCCTCGCCGTGCTGCACGGCTATGCCGGCGCCCAGGACGGCCACGGCAACGAGCTGATCGTCACCGAGGTGGCCGTCGCCGACGAGATCGCCGCTGCCGCAGATCTGGTGAAGGGCAAGCTGACCGCCATCCCCGTCGCCGTGGTGCGCGGCCTGTCCCCACGCGACGACGGCTCGAACGGACACTCGCTGGTTCGCGCAGGCGAGGAAGACCTGTTCTGGCTAGGGGCCGCCGAGGCGATCGAACTCGGCCGCACCCAGGCCCAGTTGCTCCGCAGGTCGATTCGAGACTTCGCTTCGGACCCGGTCGATCCGGCCGTGATCGAGGCAGCGGTCGGCGAGGCACTGACGGCCCCCGCACCACACCACACCCGTCCCGTGCGGTTCGTGTGGGTGCGCGACCGGGATCGCCGAACCCGGCTGCTCGACGCGATGGCCGACAGGTGGCGCGCTGACCTGCTCGGTGACGGCAGGCCCTCCGACGCCGTCGAGCGCCGCGTCGCGCGCGGCCGGATCCTCTACGACGCGCCCGAATTGATCATCCCGTTCATGGTCCCCGACGGCGCCCACGAATATCCCGACGCCGAGCGGACCGCCGCGGAACACACCATGTTCACCGTCGCGGTCGGCGCCGCCGTGCAGGCGCTGCTGGTCGCGCTCGCGGTCCGCGACGTGGGCAGCTGCTGGATCGGGTCGACCATCTTCGCCCCCGACCTCGTCCGGAGCCAGCTCGAACTGCCCGCCGACTGGGAACCACTTGGCGCCATCGCCATTGGCCACGCCGCGGAGGGCTCGGTGCCCGACGGCCCGCGTCCGCCGGTACCGACCACCGACCTGCTCGTCGAACTGTGAGCCCGCACGCCTCCGTCGTCGAGACCCTGAGCACGTGGCGCCCAATCGATCCCGCGCAGGACTCGGTGCGCAACGCGGTGCTGGCGTTCGTGCTCGCCCGGCCGGATGCGTGCTCGAGGTCCTGCGAGCCGGGCCACGTCACCGCGTCGACGTTGTTGCTCGACCACACCGGCATGCAGGCGCTGCTGACGCTGCATCCACGGATAGGCCGTTGGGTTCAGCTCGGCGGCCACTGCGAGGACACCGATACCGACATCGCGTCGGCCGCGCTGCGGGAGGCCACCGAGGAATCGGGCATCGAGGGGGTCGTGGTCGAACCCGTCCCCGCTGCAATCCACGTGCACGCGCTGACGTGCTCGCTGGGCGTCGCCACCCGTCACCTCGACGTCCAGTTCGTGGCGCACGCCCCGCCGGGCGTCGAGATCACCCGCAGCGACGAATCGCTCGACCTGAGATGGTGGCCGCTCGACGGTCTTCCCGACGACGCCGACTTCGGCCTGCGCCAACTCGCCGCGGCCGCCGCGGCTCGCGTCTAGACGTCGGTGGAGTAGCGGATCCCGCCGTCGGGAATCGTGATTCCCGGCCACACCCTGGCGCCGCGCAGCAGTTCGCAGCGAGCGCCGATGTTCGCGCCGTCACCGATGACGCCGTCGCGGATCAGCGCCCTCGGGCCGATGCGAGCGCCGAACCCGATGATGGACCGCTCGATCACCGCGCCTGCCTCGATGCGCGCCCCGTCGAAGATGACGGCGCCGTCGAGCCGTGCGCCGGCGCCGATCTCGGCACCACGGCCGACGACCGTGCCACCGATCAGCAGCGCGCCAGGTGCCACGGCCGCGCCCTCGTGCACCAGTTCCTCGCCGCGGTGGCCCTTGAGCGCGGGCGACGGCGCGATGCCGCGGACCAGGTCGGCCGAGCCACGCACGAAGTCGTCGGGCGTGCCCATGTCACGCCAGTAGGTGGCGTCGACGTAGCCGCACACCTTGAGACCGTCGGACAGCAGCGCCGGGAACACCTCGCGTTCCACCGATACGGCGCGATCGGTGGGAATGCGGTCGATCACCTCGCGCTGGAACACGTAGCAGCCCGCGTTGATCTGATCGGTCGGCGGGTCTTGGGTCTTCTCCAGGAATGCGGTGACGACACCCTCGGAATTCGTTGGCACGCAACCGAATGCACGCGGATCACCGACGCGGACCAGGTGCAGGGTCACGTCGGCCTGACGCTCGTGATGGCTGGCCAGCAGCGCCTTGAGGTCGGCGCCGGACAGGACGTCGCCGTTGAACACCAGCGACGTGCCGTAGCGCAGCTTGGGCGCCACGTTGGCGATGCCGCCACCCGTTCCGCGCGCCTCCTCCTCGAACACGTACTCGATGTCGAGTCCCAGCGCCGAACCGTCGCCGAACTCCTTCTCGAACACGTCCGCCTTGTAGGAGGTTCCGAGCACGACGTGCTTGATGCCCGCGTCCGCGATGCGGCTGAGCAGATGGGTGAGGAACGGTAGCCCCGCCGTCGGGAGCATGGGCTTGGGCGCCGACAGCGTCAGCGGCCGCAATCGGGTGCCCTGTCCCCCGACCAGGATGACGGCGTCCGTGTGCGCTGGATCCACCGGAGTTCCCACGATCAGCGCCGTCCCTTCGCCAGTGTTCGTCGAGAATTGCCCACGACCAGCCGCGCGCGTACCGCGAGGGCCGACCTGATGCTCCACCGAAGCGGAGCCTGCCACCAGCGAGGGTGCCGGTCGGCGAGGAAAGTGTAGGTGCTCACGTGATGGGCCGCCAAGTTGCGGGCCGGGTCGCGACCCGTGCTGTGCCCCTTGTCGTGCAAAACCTCCGCCGACGGCACGTATACGTTGAGCCAACCGGCCTGGTGCAGCCGATCACCCAGGTCCACGTCCTCCATGTACATGAAGTACCGCTCGTCGAAGCCGTTCACCCCATCGAAGGCAGACCTGCGCAGCAAAAGGCAAGAGCCGGACAGCCAGCCGACCGGGCGTTCGCTGGGCTCCAATAGCTCCTGGCGGTAGGCCGTCGTCCACGGGTTCGACTTCCAGAACGGCCCGACCACCGCGTGCATGCCACCGCGCACCAGGCTCGGCTGATGGCGCGCCGAGGGATAGACCGAGCCGTCGGGATCGCGGATCAACGGTCCGAGCGACCCGGCACGCGGCCAGCGCGCTGCGGCCTCGAGCAACTCGTCGATGCTGTTGGGACCCCACTGCACGTCGGGGTTGGCGACCACGAAGAACTCGGCGTCGCCCGAGTACGACGGGTCGTGCAGGTAGTGCTCGACCGCCCGGTTCACCGCGCCGCCGTAGCCGAGATTGGCTCCGGTGTGCAGCAATTGGACGTTCGAATGCTGCTGCACGGCCGCCTCCGGCGCACCGTCGGTTGATCCGTTGTCGGCCATCACGACCGTGACCGGACGCTCGGTGGCGTGCGACAGGGTCGCGAGGAATCGGTCGAGGTGGGTACCCGGCGAGTACGTCACCGTCACGACCACCAACTCGTCGCTCACGCGACCACTACCGATTCGTCACCCACGGCGTAGAGGGTAACCGGCCGACTGCCCCAAGCCGCCGTTCGAGTTGGGACCTCTTCAACGGGCGAAGACTCCGGCGGCGTACTTCGGCTGGTAGTCCGACGTCAGCAGCGCGCCGAAGTTGGACTCGCGGTCGCCGCGTTTCCCGGTGTCGGTGTCGCGGATGCTGTAGATGAACGCCGGGCCGCTGTAGGGCAAGCCTGCGACCGCCGAGAGCACGTCGGTGATCTGCTTGGCCTGCTCCTGCTGGCTCACGCCGTCGCCGCCCTCACTCGTCGGCGCACCCAGCTCGGTGATCCAGATGCGCTTGCCACCGTCGCCGTTGGCCGCCATCACGTCGTGCACGGCGCCGACGTCGGACCACCCGTTCTCCGGGTTGGCCGCCAAGCCCGAGGGGAAGACGTACGGGTGTGCGGCCGCGGCGTCGAAGCTGCCCTTGGCGCCCGCGGCGTACATCTTCTCCATGAAGGCAGGCGGCGACTCGTCACCGGGCAGTCGGCTGAGCCCCGCCAACACGACGGTGCTGTTCGGCTGCACGGCCTTGATGGCCGGGTAGGCGGCCTTCACCAGTTCGGTGTAGCGCGGGGCGTTGTGCGGGGTGAACCCGAAGAACAGCGGCAGGTTCGGCTCGTTCCAGAGCTGCCAGCTCGACACCCGGCTGCCGTACCGCTGCACGACGGCCGACGAGAAGTCGGCGTAGTCCGCCACGTTGTTCGGCGGGGCGGTGAAGTAGGAGCCGCCGGGGCGTGCCCAATCCGGCGAGAAGGCGATGACGCCGAGGACCTTCAGCCCGCGAGCGGTCGCGGCGTTGATCACCAGATCGGTCTGTCCCCAGTCGTACTGACCCTTGGCGGTCTCGATCTTGGTCCACGGGATCAGGACGCGCAGCCAGCTGGCCGTGGTGTTGGCGACCGCGTCGAGTTCGCGGTTGACGTCTGCCGAGCCGAGCCACGTCATCTGCGCGCCGTCGCCGAAACCGTAGCCCGCCGCGGGAACCGCAGGCGGCGCGGCGTGCGCCGTTGGTTGCGCGAACACCGCCACCAGCAGGGCGACGAGGCCCACGGAAAGGCGTGTGAAGGCGGTCTTGGCCCATCGACTCATGCGACAAAGCTACCGGACGGGCTGTTCGCTACCCGAATACGAGTCAGCCGGCGCCGAGGGCGGCGACCAGGGCATCCCGCCACGGCCGCAAGGGCGTCAGCCCGGCATCGGTCGACCGCCGCGGACTCAGCGAGGAGTAGGGCGGACGGGGCGCGGGTCGGGGATGCCGATCGCTCCCGACTGGCCGGACCTTCTCCGGGTCCGCGCCGACGAGTTCGTAGACCGCCCGCGCCTGGTCGAATCGGCTGGCCGGCCCGTCGTTGACGGCGTGCAGGACGGGACCCGACACGCCGCCGTCGGCGACCTGGAGCAGTGCTCCCACCAGATCGCCGACGTACGTGGGCGACCCGATTTGGTCGGCGACCACGTCGACCGTCGCACCGTCGGCGGCCTTGCGGCGCATCTCCGCCACGAAGTCGCCGCCGTCGCCACCCTCGTAGATCCACGCGGTGCGGACCACGTGCGCGGTGGGCAATTCGGCAAGCACGGCGCGCTCGCCAGCGAGCTTCGACCTGCCGTACACCGACAGCGGGTTGGTCTCGTCGTCCACGTCGTAGGGGCGGGGCTCGCTGCCGCCGAAGTCGCCGTCGAACACGTAGTCGGTCGACACGTGGATCATTCGGGCACCGGCTTCGGCGCACGCCCGGGCGACGTTGCCGGCGCCCGTCGCGTTCACGGCGTGGGCCCGGTCGGCCTCGCGCTCGGCGTCGTCGACCTTGGTGAAGGCCGCGCAGTTGATCACGACGTCGGACGGCCCGACGTGACGCGCGGGGGCAGCGGCGTCGGTGACGTCACACTGCGCGGACGTCAACGCGAGCACCTCGCGGCCGGCACGGCGTGCGTGAGCAGCGAGAACCGTTCCCAGGAGCCCGCCGGCGCCGGTGATCACCAATCGCTGCGACATGGTTGAAGAGTCTGGCACGCCGACTCGCGCTACCCGGTTCGAGGGCTTCTCGCCAGTAGCCTGGGCTGATGCCCGCTCACCTCGCCCGCAGCATCGCCGTGATCTCGGCGCTCGTGGTCGTCGTCGGCACGGGGCTGGCGTGGGGCAAGATCCGGTCGTTCGAAGAGGGCATCAACCACATCAGTGCCGAGGCGCTCGGCGGCGGCGGCGAGGACGGCGCGATCGACGTGCTGCTCGTCGGCATGGACAGCCGCACCGACGCGCACGGCAACCCGCTGTCGGCCGAGGAACTCGCGACCCTGCGCGCGGGCGACGACGTCGCGACCAACACCGACACGATCATCCTGGTGCGCATCCCGAACAACGGTAAGTCGGCGACGGCCATCTCGATCCCCCGCGACTCGTACGTGGCGGCACCCGGATTCGGCAAGACCAAGATCAACGGCGTCTTCGGTGCGGTGAAGCTCGAGGAGATGAAGCAGCTCGTCGAGATCGACGGCGAGGATCCGGCGACGGCCGAGCCCAAGGCGGTCGAGAAGGGCCGCGAGGCACTCATCCAGACCGTCGCCGATCTGACGGGCGTCACGGTCGACCATTACGCCGAGATCGGCCTGCTCGGCTTCTCGCTCATCACCGACGCGCTCGGCGGCGTGGACGTGTGCCTCAAGGAGCCGGTTTACGAGGAACTCTCGGGCGCCGACTTTCCCGCCGGCTGGCAGAAACTCGACGGCCCGCAGGCGCTGAGCTTCGTCCGGCAGCGGCACAACCTGCCGCGCGGCGACCTCGACCGCGTGACCCGCCAGCAGGCGGTCATGGCTTCCCTTGCTCACCAGGTGATCTCGAGCAAGACACTGTCGAGCCCCGCCACGCTGAACCGGCTGCAGGCCGCGGTCCAGCGGTCGGTGGTGCTGTCAGATGGCTGGGACATCATGGACTTCATCGAGCAGCTGCAGAACCTCGCGGCCGGAAACGTCGCCTTCGCCACCATTCCCGTTCTCCAGGAGGACGGGTGGAGCGACGACGGCATGCAGAGCGTGGTGCGCGTCGACCCCACTGCAGTCAACGACTGGGTCGAGGGCCTGCTGCAGGACCAGGACGAGGGCAAGACCGAGCAGCTGGCGTACTCCCCGGACAAGACCATCGCCGACGTCGCCAACGACACCGACATCAACGGCCTCGCCGCGTCCGTCTCACAGGTGTTGTCGCAGAAGGGCTTCACCGAGGGCGCCGTCGGCAACAACGAGTCGGCCCACGTCGAGCGCAGCCAGGTGCAGGCGCTCAAGCCCGACGATCTCGGCGCGCAGGCGATCGCCAGGGAACTCGGCAACCTCCCGATCGTGGTCGAACCCTCGCTTCCCGCAGGCACGGTGCGGGTGGTGCTCGGCGCCGACTACACCGGTCCGGGTTCGGGCCTCGGCAACGAGGACCCGTCGACGATCGGGCTCGACACCGGCGACACCGTCGATCCGGCGGCAGTCGACACCGAAGGGGCACCGCTCATCTCGCCGATCCTCACTGCCGGCTCGGACGACCCCGCCTGCGTCAATTGACCACCGTCAGCGCGGCGCTACTGGACGACCGGTTGCGCACCAGCCCCACCGCACCGGCCATCACCTACTACGACGACGCGACCGGCGAGCGCATCGAATTGTCGGCGGTGACGCTGGCCAACTGGGCCGCCAAGACCGGCAACCTGCTGCGCGACGAACTGGGCATCGGCCCGGGCAGCCGGGTGGCCGTGTTGCTGCCCGCACACTGGCAGACCGCAGGCGTCCTGCTCGGCATCTGGTACATCGGCGCCGAAGTCGTCGTCGGACAGTCTGATTGGCAGGGTGACTGCGACCTGGCGTGCACGACGGTCGACCGCCTCGACGAGGCGGACACCGCGGTGGTGCCGATGGGCGAGGTGGTGGCGCTGTCGCTCGACCCGTTCGGCAAGCCGGCCGCCGGCCTACCGCTCGGCGTCACCGACTACGCCACGTCGGTCCGCGTGCACGGCGACCAGATCTCCCCTGAGCGCGCACCGGGCGCCGCACTGGCCGGACGCAGCCCCGCCGACGTGCTGGTCGCAGCCGAGTCCTCAGCCGCCGCAAGGGGTTTGACCGCAGGCGACCGGGTGCTGTCGACCGCGGGGTGGGACACCGCCGAGGCCGTCGTCGACAACCTGCTGGCGGTGTTCCGCGCCGGAGCGTCGCTGGTGCAGGTGACCAACCCGGACCCCGCCGCTCAGGAGCGGCGCAGGGTGACCGAGAAGATCAGCAGGGACCTGTCGACTACTTGAGCAGCGCGCGCGACATCACGACGCGCTGAATCTGGTTGGTGCCTTCGTAGATCTGGGTGATCTTGGCGTCGCGCATGTAGCGCTCGACCGGAAAGTCGACCGTGTAGCCGTAGCCGCCGAAGAGCTGCACGGCGTTGGTCGTGACTTCCATCGCGACGTCGGACGCGAAGCACTTCGACGCCGACGAGATGAACCCGAGATTTGGCTCGCCGCGCTCGGCGCGCGCCGCCGCGCTGTAGACCATCAGCCGCGCAGCCTCGATCTTCATCGCCATGTCGGCGAGCATGAACTGGGTGTTCTGGAAGTCGCTGATCGACTTGCCGAACTGCTTGCGCTCCTTGGTGTACGCGATCGCCGCGTCCAGCGCACCTTGCGCGATACCGACGGCCTGCGCGCCGATCGTCGGGCGGGTGTGGTCCAGCGTGGCCAGCGCGGTCTTGAAGCCCGTGCCGGGGTCGCCGATGATCCGGTCACCCGGAATGCGGCAGTCCTCGAAGTACAGGTCGGTGGTCGGCGAGCCCTTGATGCCCATCTTGCGTTCCTTGGGACCGACGCTGAAGCCCGGATCGTCGGCGTGCACCACGAACGCCGAGATGCCGTTGGCACCCTTGTCGGGATCGGTCACGGCCATCACGGTGTACCAGGTCGACTTGCCGCCGTTGGAGATCCAGCACTTGGATCCGTTGAGCACCCAGCCGTCGCCGTCGGCCTTCGCGCGGGTTCGCATCGCGGCCGCGTCGCTACCGGCCTCACGCTCGCTCAGCGCGTAGGAGGCGGTGGCCTCGCCTGCGCCGATCGACGGCAGCACCTGCTTCTTGATGTCCTCGGACCCACGCAGCAGCATGCCCATCGTGCCGAGCTTGTTGCAGATCGGGATCAGCGAGGACGACGCACAGACGCGCGCGACCTCTTCGATCACGATGCAGGCGGTGATCGAGTCGCCGCCCTGGCCGCCGTACTCCTCGGGGATGTGGATGGCGGAGAAACCCGACGAGTTGAGCGCCTTCAGCGCCTCGTCGGTGTATCGCGCCTTCTCGTCGACGTCGGCCGCGTACGGCGCGATCTCCTTCTCGCACAGATCGCGCAGGACCGAGCGCAACTCCTCGTGCTCGTCGGACAGCTTGAAAACGTCGAACGACGGGTTACCGATCGCCATGAAATCTGCTCCTTGCTACTCGCCGGTAACTTTACCCTGCCCGGACGCGTCGCCGAGCAGTCGGTCTCGCAGCGCGGCGTCCTTGCGGAGCACCATCGCCTCGAGGTCGGCCTGGAAGCGTTCCATCCTGGCCCGCAGGGTGGGATCCGCGGAGGCGAGGATGCGCACCGCGAGCAGTCCCGCGTTCCTGGCCCCACCGATCGACACGGTGGCCACCGGCACGCCCGCGGGCATCTGCACGATCGACAGCAACGAGTCCAGCCCGTCCAACCGCGCCAGCGGCACAGGGACGCCGATCACCGGAAGCGGTGTGGCCGAGGCGACCATGCCCGGCAGATGAGCCGCGCCGCCCGCGCCCGCGATGATCACCTCGATACCGCGGCTCGCCGCGGTGCGCGCGTAGTCCAGCATCCGGCCGGGTGTGCGATGCGCCGAAACGACGCCGACCTCGAACCGCACCTCGAACTCGGCAAGCGCGAGCACCGCGTCCTCCATGACCGACCAGTCGCTGTCGCTGCCCATGATCACGCCGACCCGTGCCGACAGTGCGGCCCCAGCAGTCGGTTCCTCGCGCAAGCGCTCGTCAGCCGTCATGTTCGTCCCATCCGTCCGTCCACTCGGCGTGCGACAGCCAGTGCGCCGCCCTCGTTGCGCGCTCGCGCACGCCTGCCACGTAGTCGGCGTCGTCGAGCGAGCCGTCGGCCGCACCGATCACGTTGACGTGACCGATCTTGCGTCCCGGCCGTTCCGACTTGCCGTACAGGTGCACCTTCGCATCCGGCATCCGCGCGAACAGGTGGTGCAGCCGCTCGTCCATCGTCATCGTCGGCGCCTCTGGCGCACCGAGCACGTTCCCCATCACCGTGACGGGGGCGATCGGGCTCGTCGCGCCCAGCGGGTAGTCGAGCACCGCGCGCAGGTGCTGTTCGAACTGGCTGGTGCGAGCACCGTCCATCGTCCAATGGCCCGAGTTGTGCGGACGCATCGCGAGTTCGTTGACCAGCAGGCGACCGTCGACCGTCTCGAACAGTTCGACCGCCAGTACGCCGATCACGCCGAGTTCACCGGCGAGCCTCAGCCCGAGTTCTTCGGCGGCCGATCCGAGCTCGGGATCCAGCGCGGGTGCAGGCGCGATGACCTCGACGCAGATGCCGTCGCGCTGCACGGTCTGCACCACCGGCCACGCCGCACCCTGCCCGAAGGGCGAGCGGGCGACGAGCGCGGACAGTTCGCGGCGCATGTCGACCCGCTCCTCGACCAGCACGGCCGTGCCGTCGGCCAGGTACCGGCGTGCCGTCTCCCGGGCGTGGGCAACGTCGCGGGCCAGCGTCACGCCCCTGCCGTCGTAGCCGCCGCGGGCGGTCTTCACCACGATCGGCCCGCCGATCCGCGCGGCGAAGTCGTCGATCTGATCGGCGTCGGTGATCTCTGCGAACCGAGGGATCGGCGCCCCGAGGACCTCCAGCTTCCGGCGCATCACCAGCTTGTCCTGGGCGTGGACGAGGGCCTGCGGCGGTGGCGCCACCGTGACGCCCTCGGCCACCAGCGTGTCGAGCAGCTCGGTGGGGACGTGCTCGTGGTCGAACGTCAGCGCCGACGCCCCTGCCGCCACCCGTCGCAGTGCGTCGAGGTCGGTGTGGGCACCGATCACGACGTCGGGACTGACCTGAGCTGCGGGGTCGCCGGGTGCGGCGGCCAGGACGCGCAGCGTCTGACCGAGGGCGATCGCGGCCTGATGGGTCATTCTGGCCAGTTGGCCGCCACCGATCATGGCGACGACGGGAGGTGCGCTCACGGTGCATATGGTGTCACGCCCGCTGGCCCCGCCTGGACCGGCCGCGACCTGCACGGGTATGGGTCTGGCACCCAATTTCCGTACACTCGCGTCTTATGTCCTTCGCTGACGCCACCATCGCGCGGTTGCCCCGCGTGATCCGGCCCTACGCCGAACGGCATCACGAACTCATCAAGTTCGCCATCGTCGGCGCGACGACGTTCGTCATCGACTCCGCGATCTTCTTCACGCTCAAGTTGACGATTCTCGAGCCGAAGCCGGTGACCGCGAAGATCATCGCAGGCATCGTCGCGGTGATCGCGTCGTACATCCTGAACCGCGAATGGAGCTTCCGCGACCGCGGCGGACGCGAGCGCCACCACGAGGCGCTGCTGTTCTTCGGCGTCAGCGGCGTCGGCGTGGTGCTGAGCATGGCGCCGCTGTACTTCTCCAGCTACGTGCTGGGTCTGCGCGTTCCCGAAGTGTCGCTGACCATCGAGAACATCGCCGACTTCGTCTCGGCCTACATCATCGGAAACCTGCTGCAGATGGGCTTCCGGTTCTGGGCGTTCCGGCGCTGGGTGTTCCCCGACGAGTTCGGCCGCAGCCCCGACAAGGTCATCGAGGCGACGGTCACCGCAGGCGGCATCGCCGAAATCCTCGAGGACCGCATCGAGAGCCATTCCACCACCGACGGGGCGACCGGCGACACCGTGACACCCCTGCGCCGTCCGACGCAGAAGCCGACGCGCAACGGTCAGCTGGGCGATTCCTCGGAACCGAGGGTGTCGAAGACTTCGTGATACAGCAGTGAGTGCACGTGTTCCACGCGAGGGATGTCGTGGAACTCGAGCGGATCTTGCGCCGCGGACTCGATGATCAGCGTGCCGGTGCGCAGCATCCGGTCGGTCAACCCGTGCCGGAACTCGACGCTGTTGATCCGCGCCAACGGGATGTCGATGCCCGCCCGCGTCATCACGCCGTGCCGGAACATCACGCGGCGATCGGTGATCACGAAGTGCGTGGTGCGCCAGGCCATGAACGGCCACACCGTCAGCCATCCGATGACGATCAGCCAGATGACCCCGATGACGAGCATCACGATGTTCTTGGCGGTCTGATCCCAGCCGGTGGTGTTCACGACGGCCGCACCGAAGGCCGCAAGGGCCGTCGTCAGCAGGAGCACCAGGACCGGGCCGATCAGTCGCTTCCAGTGCGGGTGACGATGCAGCACGACGCGTTCGTCGGCCGCGAGCACGTTGTCCGGGTAACCCACGCTGGCACTGTACCCAGCACATCTGGCTAGACGGGCCGAAGATGCACGATGTCTCCGGCCGATACGACCACGACGTCGCTCGCCGTCCCGGTGCCGCCGGTGTCGATGCGCAAGCGCCCCTGCTCGTCGACGCCGAGCGCGTGACCCACCACCTCGCGGTCACCGGGCAGCGTGGCGCGCACCCGGCGGCCCACGGTCAGGCTGCGTTCCACGTACTCGTCGACCAGGTCGGGGTCCACTCCCCCCGCCTGCCGTAGTGCGTCGACGCGGCGCGCCATCTGCCGCAGCATTGCCGCGACGAGGGCGGTCCGGTCGGCGTCGGCGGCGCCCAGTGCCAGCAGCGAGGTGGCGCCGGGGTGGGGCAGTTCCTCCTGCCGCAGCGACACGTTCACCCCGACGCCGACGACGATCACGCCCGCCGGGACCGACACCTCCGCGAGGATGCCCGCCAACTTGCCGGATTCCGGACCTGCGAGGACGTCGTTGGGCCACTTTAGTCCCGCTCGAACCCCGGCCACGTCCCAGACGGCGTCGACGACTGCCAAGCCCGTCACCAGCGGAACCCAGCCCCACGTCGCTGCAGGCAAGCCTGCGGTCGGGATGCTCATAGACATCGTCACCTGGGCGCGAGGCACCCCGGACCAGACGCGGCCGTTGCGACCGCGTCCGGCGACTTGGTTCTCGGCGATGAGGACCGCACCTGCCACGTCTTCGCCGGCAGCGGCGCGCGAGATGAGGTCGGCGTTCGTCGAGCCGGTCTCCTCCACCACGTCGAGGCGGCGCCACTCGGAGTCCTCGGCGATTACGGCCTCGTGCAGGGTGTTCCCGTCGAGCGGTTCGCGGGTGACGTCATCGACCATGTCAGCAGCCTAGGGACACCAGCAATGGGAGCGTCGAGTCCCCCGCGAACATCGACTCGAAACCATTTGCGGCGCCCCATTGTGACGGCCGTCACTACACCGGAGATCAACTCCCCGTGAGTTTGCTGCTAGTACGCGCCTGAGCCGGTGGCAACCGTGCGGACGGTCTTCACCGCGATCAGGAGGTCATTGGTGATGGACCAGTTCTCGACGTAGGAGAGGTCCAGGCGGACCGAGTCCTCCCACGACAGATCGGACCGGCCACTGACCTGCCACAGGCCTGTGATGCCCGGTAGGACCAGCAGTCGACGGCGGACCTGATCGTTGTACGTGTCGACCTCGCGGCGCAGCGGCGGGCGCGGGCCCACGACGCTCATGTCCCGTCGGAGAACGTTGAAGAACTGCGGCAGCTCGTCGATGCTGTACTTCCGCAGCAACCTGCCGACCGCGGTCACCCTCGGATCGTTCTTGACCTTGAACAAGACGCCGCCGACGCTGTCGTTGACGTCCTTGAGGCTGTCGACCTGCTTGTCGGCGCCTTCGACCATGGTCCGGAACTTGATCATCTGGAAGGGATTGCCGTCGAGGCCGATGCGCTCGGACCGGTAGAAGACCGGGCCGCGGCTGGTGAGCTTGATCGCGATAGCCGAGGCCAGCATCACCGGCAGTGCGCCGATGAGCACGCTGATCGAGACGAAGTAGTCGAAGGCCAGCTTCTGGATCTTCTTCGTGCCGCTGTACTGCGGCTTCTCGACGTGGATGAGCGGCAGGCCGGCGACCGGGCGCATCGTCAGGCGCGGGCCTGCGACGTCGACCACGCCGGGGGTGACGACGAGGTCGACACCGAGTTTGTGCAGGTCCCACGACAGTTCGCGGACGCCTTCTGGGCCGAGGTGGTCGGTGGTGGTCAGCGCTACGGTGTCGGCGTTGGTCTTCAGGATGGCGTCGTGCACCTTGCCCTCGTCGCCGAGCACGGGCAGCGTGCCCACCTCGGGGACGTCGATCGTGCCGCCGCTGCTGCGCCCCGTCAGGCACACGCCCACGACGAGGTACCCATAGCCCCAGCCTCGGGTCAGCGACTGGACCAGGCTGCGCACGGCACGGGCGTCGCCGACGGCGAGCACGTTGACCACGCAACGTCCGCGCCTGCGCTGCCTGGCGAGGTAGAGCCTGCAGAGATTGCGACCGACGACGAGTCCCGCCAGGCCCAGCGGGAACGCGACGGCGAGGTACCCGCGCGCGTACTCGGGCCGGAAGATCATCAGCGCAACCGCGATGAAGCCGATGGTGGCCAGCGTCGCCGACACCACCCGGCGGTATTCCTCGACGCCCGCGCCAACGATTCGGGGCGAGCGGGTGCGGTACGCGGCGAGCAACGTGAGCCAGATGGCGCCCACGAAGCAGGACAGCATCAGGAAGTAGACCGACGCCGGGTCACCAGCGGTGATGGGGCGTCCCAGCTTGACCGTCTGGGCGCATACGAGTGCGAGGGCGACGACGACGACGTCGGTGGCGATCAGGGCGCGGACGTATCGCTGCTGCCACTGCGGACCATTCGCCGGGGCGACTCCGCGAAACGGCGTCTGGGCGGGAGTGAAAACCTCTTCAGCTACCGACACTGATCGCCACACCTCCTGTTTGCTGGCAGCTAATGCTTTTCATCTCCGGCCTAAGTTCGATAACACTATGACACTGTTTGCCAGACTACGCTACACATTCAGGGAAACCCCAGTTCAGGAACATTCGCCTTGCGCTAAAGCCTTCGCGAGTCCAGCCCATTGGTATGCGAAGACGAACTCCCACCGGAATAGGGAATAACGATAGCGCCGCGGTACCGCCACCATGACCGAGGAGCCGGGGCGGTCGGAGAAACACTGATCGAAGACCAGGCGAGCCCGCGGTAGGTGATACCGCCAGCTGACCACGATGATTGTCGACCAATTCCGCTCGAGTGCCAACCGCTGCATCAAGACCGCCTCGCCGCGCGTGGTCAGCGGGTCGGGCCGGGCGCAGATCACCTCGACGTCGGCGGCGGGACGGCACACCCGCTTCATCACCGGGTCCCAGTCGTCGTAGGGGTTGGAGATGACGACGGTGGGCGCCCAGCCCTCGCGCGCGAGCGAGATGCCGTAGTCCTCCCGCCCGTCGTGCTCACCGCCGAGCACGATGATCGCGTCCGCCTGCCGTAGGTCGTCCGTCCTGGCGTTGGCGAACACCAGGAAGCCGCTCACCGCGACGTCGACGGCGATCACGGCGACGACCAGGACTGACGCCTGGACCGCCGTCAACCACCTCCTTCGCCACGACATGGCTCGATCAGCGGCAATCGTTGGTCGCCGGCCTGCCCGCGAAGCGTTCGAGGATCCATGACAGCGCCCGGGCGAAGTCGATGTCGCCGTGGCCCTTGCCCCGCTGCAGTTCCCACTCCACGTTTCCGCCCAGCGCGCACGCCCGCGCTATCGCGTCGGTGGTCCACTGCGGGTCGATGAGCGTGTCTGCACCGCCGTACACCACGTACATCGGTGCCGACAGCGGTTCCTGCGGCAGCGCCCACCGAGCCAGGTGCCCCCGCAGCCGGTCCGCGGCCTCCGGCGTCGCCGGCTTGACGTCCTGGGGCGCCAGGTTCGCCGAGGCCGCAGGCCGCTGCTCGACCAGGGGGCCCGAACACGCGGTGAGGACGTCCCACGACTGCGCCACCGCGCCTCGCCGGTAGTCGTCGCGGTTGACGTCGGGGAACCTGCGCGCCAGCGACTCGACCAGCAGCGTGAACGCCAACCGCTGGTCCTGGGTCAGGGTGCCCGCCTGCACCTTGTCGACGAACCCGGTGACGTCGGCGGCGGGTGCGAGCGCGACCGCGCCGACGAGATCGAGTTCTGGCGCGTACGGCTTGGCCTGTTCGTCGGCGGCCCAGGCTGCGCCACCGCCTTGCGAATGGCCGAGCGCCGCCCAGCGGGTCGAGACGTTGCCGAAGGTGTGGCGCAGGGCCCGTATGGCGTCGATGAGGTTGAGCCCTGCCGTCTTCGCGTCGGTGTACGGGTGCACGCCCGGCGCACCGAGCCCCTCGTAGTCGGGCATGACGACGGCGAAGCCCTTGCCGGTCAGCCCCGCGACCACGCCTGCGGTGCCCATCAGGTTCGGCGACGCCGACGGTCCGCACGGTTCGTCGATGCCGGTGGTGCCGTGACCGAACGCCACGACCGGCCAGCCGCCGTCGGGCGGTGGTCCGAGCGGGACGAACACCGCACCGGACACGACGGTCGAGGATCCGTCGTCGCCGGAGGTGGATCGGTAGACGACGCGCGCGGACTGCTGGCGCAGACCCTCGGGACTGGCGGCGAGCCCTGGCATCGTCACCGCGCTCACCAGGGAGCCGGGCCCGGTCCCGGAGAGGTCGGCGTTGGCGATCGGCACCGTCTGCGCCCCGGAACGCGAGAGCGTGCCGATGAAGTCGGTCGCCACGTTCCACGACACGGGAAGTGAGAGGCCGACTGCGACGATGGCGACCGCTGCGGTCAGTGCGACGGTGACCGTCCGCAGCGTCTTGCGCATCATCCCATTCCGTACCGGTATCGCCTCGCCCAGTTGACGATTGGCTGTTCGACGGCGTAATAGGTGACGGTCGAGACCAACAGGGTCACGCACAGCCCGATCGCCACGTTGTAGAGCATCCCGCCGAGGCTGTCACTGCCCATCAGGCCCCAACGACCGAGCAGGAGCATCACCGGAAAGTGCCACAGATACGCCGACAAGGAAACCTTACCGACGAATCGGAAGGGCGGCGTCTCCAGCAGGTTCGCGATCGCGGACTTCTCCCCGCGCATCAGCGGCACGACGATCACCAGGATCGCCAGCGCGGCGAGCACCGCGACGGCACTCACGCCGAAGAGCGCGAAGACGCCGCCAGCGCCCAGCAGGCCGGCGCACACCACGCAAGCGGGGACGATGGCGGTCCAGGAGGCCGCTAGCACCCGCCTGCTCAGCGATTCCCGTAGCGCGCCGCGCTCGATGGCCACCACGACGACGGCGGCCAGCATGCCGAACGCGAAGTTGTCGGCGCTGGCGACGAAGCTGCGCAGGAACACCGCCACCCAGTTCGACCCCCAGTCGACCAGCAGCGGATCGGTAACGTCGAAGCGCGCCATCAGCAGGGGCACTGCGAGCTTGCCCGCGAAGCCGACGGCGATCAGCAGCAGCGGCGCGACCAGGGCGATGCGGTACGGCTGCATCGACGTGCGCTTGCGAAGTGCGAACAGCAGCACGCCGAGTACGGGCAGCGACGCGTAGAAGGCGAACTCCAGGGTCAACGACCACGACGGGTTCAACCCGGTCTGGAAGTACTGCGGCAGGTAGGAGTGCACGAGGGTGAGGTTCGCGATCAGCTGCCACGGGTCGGTGATCGTGCCGGTGCCCGAATCGCTGCGCGGCGGCTGCATCGCGGCGTTCTCGACGTAGGCGACGCTGAATACGTAGTTCACCAGCAGGAAGATCGCGAGATAACCCGGCATGACTCGGGCGATCCGGTGGATGGCGAAGTTCTTGGTGCTCGGCAGCGCGGCGGTGGCGCGGTCGGCGACGAGACTGCGGACGTAGGGCAGGAAGAGCAGGAACCCGCTCAGAACGTAGAAGAAGATCAGCCCCATGCCGAACAGGTTGGTCTTGTACGTCGAGGCGGTGTCCGGTGAGTAGTGGGCGCTGATGTGCATGATCGCGACGCCGAGGCACGACAGCCCACGGGCACCGTCGAGACCGATGATCCGCCGTTTGCCGGGGACGGGCCGTTCCGTGGCGACGGCGTAGCGGGTGGCGTTTGCAGTCATTGCGGCGCTTCGAGCACTACCGTCGGCTCGACCGGCCCGATGAACGCAGGGCAATCGTTGCGCGCCGATTCACCAGCAAACCGCTGGTTGATCCATGGAAAGGCAGATCCGCCGTCCACGTCGGCGTGGCCTCTGTCGGGCTGCAATTCGATTTGAATGACGTCCCCCATCCGACATGCCTCGTCGAGGGCTCGATCAGTCCACACGGGCGGCACCAGTTGATCCTGACCACCATAGACGATGAGGATCGGTGCGGTAGCTGGAACCCGCGGAAGAGACATGGCCTGAAGACGCAGCCGCAGTGCTTCTGCAGCTTGAGGATCTGACGGGCGGAGGTCATCGCTGGTTACCTCGTTCGCTAGCCGATCCCGCTCCACGGTCGGAAGTCCCTTGCAGGCCATGAGGACGTCCCACTCGTCCTTCGCGACGCCGCGTCGGTAGTCGTCCAACGGGAAGTCGGGCGACTCCGCCGCGAGAGCATTGAGGACCTGCAACCACGCAAGCCGTTGCTCCGAGGTCAGCGTGCCATCGACGGCGGCATCGACGAACCCGTCGATCGCCAACGGCGCGGAGTAGCTGGCCGTTCCGACCAGCTGCAGCTCGGGGGCGTAGCCGCCTGCCAGTTCGTTGGCCGCCCACGCGGCCTGCCCACCCTGCGATCCACCGAATGCCGCCCACCTGGTGGAGGCGTCGGGCACGAGCTTGCGGGCGGCCCTTACCGAGTCGATGAGGTTCTGCCCCTCGGTCGTGGCGTCGAGGTAGGGGTGGTACGTGTCGTCCGTGCCCAGGCCCTGATAGTCGGACACCGCGACCACGTAGCCCGCCTTCACCAGGCCCGTCACCGTCTGGGACATGCCAAGCAGCATGGGGTCGAGCGAGGGTGCGCACTCCGGGCGCGTGCCGGTGGTCGGGTGCCCGTAGGCGATGACGGGCCAGCCTCCCTCGGGGGCGGTGCCACCTGGGGCGAAGACCGTCCCGGTCACCTCCTGGATGCTTCCGTCGATGCCCGACGTCGACAGGTAGGTGATCCTGGCCGCGACCGAGGAGGCAGCGCTGAGACGGCGGTCGAGGGTCGGCATGGTGGTCGCCGAGAGCAGCGAACCGGCTTCGGTGCCACCGAACTGCCCGGGCAGCTCGAGGCCGGTCGGGGGCGTCGACGACCGGTCCGGGGCGTCGTCGCCGCAGCCGGTTGCGAGCAATGACACCGCGGCGATGCAGGCGAACAGCGCGCGAGCGCGCATCTACCGGCCTTCCCCGACGCCGACGGCCCGGTAGCGGGCCAGGTCGTCCGCGCACAGGGTCCGGTAGGCGGTCCACATGCGTTCGCCGAGTTCGCGCAGCCCGGCGGCGTTGTAGTGCCGGTCCTCGTCGCTGTTGATCGCGCCGCGCGGCCCAGGCACGAACGCGGTGCGCGGGTGCCGGTTCGGGGTGTCCTGGTGCACGGCGTCGATGCCGGCGTACGGCTTGCCGCTGCGTTCCATCTCCTCGGCGACCATCTGGCCGAGCAGCACGGGTGTCCCGGCGCCGTACCTCGAGCGCAGGTCGCCGATCAGTCGATCCAACTTCTCGCGATACGTCGACGGTGCCATCAGGGGAACGTCGGTCTCGCCCTGGTGCCACAGGATCGTCGCGACCTCGCTACCGGGGTAGCGGGCCAGGGCCGCGTCGATGGCGGCCACGCCCTTCCGGTACAGGTTGACCCGGGTCTTGGTGTCGTCGACGTCCCAGGTGTACCAGTTCTTCGGCGTGAACGAGGTGTCCCCGCGGGCGCCGGGAACGAGGAGCACCGCGCGGCCGGTCTCGTCGGCCAGTCGCTTGGCGAACGTGACGCCGAAACCGACTCGGCGAGAGGGAATCTCATGGAACAGCGGGTCGACGCCGATGACCGCCGTGCCCTTCGACGGACCGGACATCGCCCACTGGTGCACCGCGGGGTGCGGGCGGTCGAGGCCATCGGGGTCCAGCGGCAGACCCATCCCGAATGCGTTGGACTGCCCAAGGATCGGCACCACGAGGTAGGGCGCCGCGGGTGGGTCCACCGGCACCCCGGGTTTGGCGATGCGGCGCTTGACGATGCACTTGGCCTGGATCAGCAGCCGCTGCCGGAGCGGGCCGTCGCCGTCGGGGTTCCTACGCGCATTCATTGGCCACCGGCCTTCCCTCGAATCGATCGTCGAGCCATGTCAGTCCGTTCGCCCAGTCCACGTCGCCGTGACCGGCGAGCGGATCCTCGCGCCAGTCGACCACCCCGCCGAGCGCGCACGCGCTCGCTATCGCGGCCCGCGTCCACGCGGGGTCGATGAAGGTGTCGTCGGACCCGAATTCGACGTAGAGCGGCGCGGACAGTGGGCGTTGCGGGAGCGCCCAGGCGGTGAGATAGCCGCGGAGCCGGTCTGCCGCCGCGTCGGAACTGGGCTTGAAGTCGTTCGGGCCCAGCGCCTTCATGGCGTCGGTGCGGTCGTGGACGTCGGGACCACCACACGACGAGAGGACGTCCCAGTAGCGGACGGCCGCACCGTGCCGGTATTCGTCGAGGTCGAGGTCGGGGTGCAGGCGGGCCAGCGAGTACAGGATGCCCTGCAGCACCGGGCCCTGGTCTACGGTCAGCGTTCCCGCGACGGCCTTGTCGACGAGCCCGGCGACGTCGGCTGCCGGTGAGAGGCCAACGGCTCCGACCAGATTCAGCTCCGGTGCGTAGACGGCGGCCTGTTCGTCGGCGGCCCACGCCGCTCCCCCGCCCTGGGATCCGCCCATGGCGGCCCAGCGATCGGACACGCCGTCGAACGTGCGGCGCAGTGCGCGGACGGCGTCGATCATGTTCAGCCCCGCGGTCTTCGCGTCGCTGTACGGGTGGACGCCGGGCGCGCCGAGGCCCTGGTAGTCGGCCATCGCGACCGCGTAGCCACGGTTGATGAACCCCTGCACGGCGTCGACCTGACCCAGCAGCGTGGTGGACAGGGATGGGCCGCACCGCTCCTGCCAGCCGAGCGTCCCGTGGCCGAACGACACGATCGGCCACCCGCCGGGCGGTGGCGGGTCGATCGGGGTGAACACGGTGCCCGACACCACCGTCGGCGCGCCGTCGTCACCCGAGGTGGAGCGGTACAGCACCCGCGCGGAGCGAATCGACCGGCCGAAGTTGGTGCGGTCGAAGTCCGGCATCTTCACGGCGCTCACCAGGGAGCCCGGCCCGGCGTCGGTGAGGTCGGCCGTGCTGATCGGTTCCGGGGCACTCACTGCCGTTGTGTCCGTGCCCTTCCCGCCGCTGCGCCCCACGAGCAGGATCGCGGCGACGGCGACCACGATCACCAGCAGCAGCGGCACCGCGATCAGCAGGACGCTCCGACGCGTCACCGGGCACCGGGCCCGGGGGCGCCCGCCGTCACTGCTCGTACCACTGCTTCGGACTCAGCGGCAGCACCGGTCCATCGGGAGCAGTGCAGGAGTCGTTGGGCGCGACGTTCGCGAAGCGCTGGTTCACCCACCCGAGGGCGACGGCGCCGTCGATGTCGTCGTGGCCGCGTCCCGGTGCGGAGTACGCCTCCATGACGTTGCCCATCTCGCATGCCCGCCGCACGGCGTCGACGGTCCACTGGGGTGCAACGACCTTGTCCATGTCACCGAACAGGACCAGCATGGGGGCGTTGGCCTTGACCTTCGGCAGGCTCATCTCGGCCAGGTACTCCCGGAGCCGGTTGGTGGCTTCCTCGCTGGAGGGTCGCAGATCGTCGGGAGTCACCTGCAGGGTGACCGCGGTGCGCTCGGCGACGAGCGGACCGACGCAGGCGGACAGCACGTCCCACTTCTCTGCGACCACGCCGCGACGGTAGTCGTCTAGGTCGAGGTCGGGGTGTTCCTCCTTGAGCGCCACCAGCACCCACTGCAGCGCCGAGGCCTGCTCGGGTGTGAGCACGCCTGCCGCCGCGGAGTCCGCGAGACCCACGACGTTGGCGGCCGGTGCGACGCTGGCCGACCCGACCAGGTCGAGGCCGGCACCGTAACTGCCCGAGAGTTCGTTGGCGGCCCATGCCGCTTGGCCGCCCTGCGACGAACCGAAGGCCAGCCACCGGCTCGAGGCGTCGGGCACCAGCTTCCTGGCGGCGCGTACCGCGTCGATCATGTTGTAGCCGACGGTCGTCGAGTCCAGGTACGGGTGGTAGGTGTCGTACATCCCCAGGCCCTGGTAGTCGGGCAGCGTGACCAGGAAGCCGGAATTGATGAGCGTGGCAACGGCTTCCGATGCGCCGAGCAGATTGGGCCACAGCGAGGGGCCGCAGTCGTGCTGGATGCCGGTGGTGCCGTGGCCCATGGCGATGATCGGCCAGCCACCTGGCGGCGGTTGACCCTTGGGCACGAAGACCGAGCCGGAGACCACCTGGCGGCTGCCGTCGATGCCCGACTTCGACTCGTACTCCACGCGGGCGGCGAGCGAGGAGACCTTGAGGATGCGCCGGTCGACGGTCGGCAACGTCGTGGCCTTCTCGAGCGTGCCGCCACCTGAGCCACCGAAGTCGCCTGCCACGGGTACGCCGGACATGCTCGGACCCTCCGACCGTGGTGGAGGCGGCGGCGGGGCGGCGGCCTCGGTGCATCCGCTCACCAGCGAGGCGCACAGCGCCACGGCGGCGACGACGACGGCCGATGACCTGATGATCGTCACGGCGTGGCCTCTTCGATCGCCGAGTCCCCCGCCACGTACTCGATCTGATCCCGGTTGAGGACGCGGTCGCTGAACGCGCCCACCGCAAGCAGGGCGAGCGCGCTGAGCGCCAGACCCCAGGCCGCACCGACGCCTGCGGCCGAGAGCAGTGACTCGGTCACCCGTGGCGCCGTCTTCGCCTCGTCGACGAGTACCAGCCCGGGCCCGGATTCGGACTCGTCCCACTCGAGTTCCTCCGAGGCCGCGATGAGGTTGCGCGTCACGGCATTGGCGACGTCGACGGTCCGGTCGGGGTCGTCACCGCTGACCTTGACGTCGAGCAGCACCGACAGCGGATACGAGAAGCGCGACAGGGTGTCCGGGGTCGACGTGGTGGTGATGTGCTCGGCCAGTTCCTCGGGAGTCTCGGTGAGCCCGAGTTCGTCGATGGTCCGCTGCGTCACGATCGTCGACGTGGCCAACTGCGCGTAGGTCTGGATGCGGACGCTCGCGCCACGGTTGCCCTCGTAGGCGGCGTGCGTCTGGGCGTCGCCGGGCACCACCGCGAAGACCCGACTGGTGGCGACGTACTCGGGTTCCTGCAGGTAGCGCGCGACGAGGATGCCCGCACCGGCGGACAGCAGTGTCGCGCACACGATCACGACCCACCCGCGGGCCAGCATTCGCAGGTAGTCGCGAATGCGCGGGACGCCGACGGGTGACTTCACGCCTGACCCGTGCAGGAGTTGGGGATGTCCTGGCCGGTGAGCCGGTCGCGCAGCCACGGGAGCCCGTAGGTGCTGTCGAGGTCGCTGTGCCCCTGGCCGATGCTCTTCTCGATCTGGATGTGATCGCCCTGCGCGCATGCCCGCGACACGGCCTGCTCGAACCACGCGACGTCGACGAGCGTGTCCTGGGTGCCGTAGACGACCATCATCGGCGTCGTCAACTTGTTCTGCGGCAGGGCCATCTGCGCCAACAGGTCCCGCAACCGGTCACGGTCGGCCGGGGTCTCTGGACGCAGATCGGAGTTCTGCATCTTCGACCGCACCCGCAGGATGTCGTCGATGTCCGGCGGGAGGCAGTCCAGCAGCGCATCCCAGTTGGCAGCGGTGTAGCCGCGGCGGTACCGGTCGAGGTCGAGTTCGGGGTGCGACCACTTGAGCGTCTGCAGCACGAACACCATGGCCACGCGTTGGTCGGCCGTCAACGTCCCGTTCCACGCCGAGTCGGCCATGCCTGCCATGTCGGCGGCGGGTGCCATCGACAGCGTGCCCATCAGATCGAGGCCCTGGCCGTAGACGCCAGCACGGTCGGCGGCAGCCCACGCGGCCATGCCGCCGAGGGAGTGACCGAACGCGACCCACTGCGTGCTGAGGTCGGCGCCCACGCGGCGGGCCGCACGCACGGCGTCGATCATGTTGTTGCCGAACGTCTTCGAGTCGAGGAACGGATGGTAGTAACCCGCCACGCCGAGGCCCTGGTAGTCGGTCATCGTCACGGCGAAGCCGTTGAGGATCATCGCCTGCATCATGAAGCCGTTGCCGGGCAGCGTCGGAAAGCGGCTGGGCGCGCACTTCTCCAGCACGCCGGTGGTGCCGTGACCGAACGAGATCACCGGCCAGCCGCCCTTGGGCGGCGTTCCCGGCGGGATGGCCACGACGCCGGACACCTCGGTCGGGCTGTCGTCGATGCCGGAGGTGGATCGGTACACCACGCGCGCGTAGGTCGCGTTCGCGTCCTCGAGTTCCTCGCTGCCGTGCATCACCTCGACCGACACCAGGGATCCGGGCCCGTCGTCGGTCAGATCGGGGGCCCCGAGTTCGACGGCGCCACCGAACGCGGGCTCGAACGTCTTCACTTTCGGCGTCTGCTCCGCCGGCGGCGGGGAGGCCTCGCGGGTGACGGGTGCGCAGCCCGCGGCCACCGTCAGTGCGACGACGGCCGTGGTCAGGATTCGCCGGGACACGAGGTCACCTGCCTTCGCGTTTGGCACCGGACACCCGGTGCACCCCCGCCTGATTGCTGGCCCCGGGCTGGCTGAACGTCTCGGTGGCGGCGTCGCCGTTCCCCCGCGGGCTGGGCGCATCGGCCGCGGGCTGCTGACGATCGGGCTTGGGCGACACCAGGTTCCGCGGAGCATCAGAGGCCGGCTTCGACAACTCGCGCTTGTGGCCGGGCTCGCACGTGACGACGGTGCCGAGCAGCGCGGCGTTCGCGGCCTCGAGCACGTGCAGCGCGGTGCGCAGCGGCTTGGTCTTGGTGTGTCCGATGCGGGCCAGCACGATGGCACCGTCACCGATCGCAGCGACGGCAGCGCCGTCGGAGACCGTGGTCAGCGGCGGGGTGTCGATCACGACGTAGTCGTAGGCATCGCGCAGTTCGTCGATCAGCCGCGCGGCGTTCTCGTCACCCCACAGCTGGCGGCGCGAGGCCGGCGAGGGTCCGGCGGGCAGCAGCGCGAACGGTGCTCCACCGGGTGATGCGATCACCGCGGCGGCCACGTCGTGGTCACCGGCGAGGGCCGTGCCGAGGCCGCGCTGAGCGGCGCGGGACCGGTCGTCGTCGGACAGCCCCAGGGTGGTGACCAGCGTGGGGTTGAGCATGTCGCCCTCGACCAGCAGCACCGACCGGCCCGACTCGGCGAAGGTGGCGGCGAGGTCGATCGCGGTGGTGGACCTGCCGTCGCCGTGCGACGGGCTGGTGACGGCGATGACCTGAGGGCGCCTGCCTGCCGGGGTGCGCGCGAACTGCAGGTTGGTCCGCAGCTCCCGTAGCCGCTCGGCGGCCAGACCGCCCGCCTGAAGGTTCGTCACGGGCACGTCGGCGCGGCGTGGATCGTCGACCAGGTTGCCAAGCGTCCGAGACGGGGCGATCGCGTCGACGTTGTCGCGGGCACGCAGCCGGGAGTCGGTGGCACCGAGGAGCGTGGCGAGGAGGAGTCCGACGACCAGACCGCCGGCAGCGCCGAGTCCGATGAGCGTCAGCAAAGACATGCCCGCCACTTCGGTCGGGTAGTTCGCGTCGTCGAGGAGGATCGCTCCGGCAGCGGGCGTGCCGCCGCGGCGCGAGGTCTCGAGTTCGCTGACGAGCTGCACCAGCTGGTCGGCGACGGCGTTGGCGTACGTTTGCGCGAGCCCCGGGTCCGCGTCGGTGACCGAGATGTCGAGCAGCACGGTCTTCGGCAGCGGCGTCGCGGTGATCTTGGAGCGCAGCGCCTCGGGGCTGATCGGCATCTTCAGCTGATCGACGGCACGAGCCGCGACCTGCTCACTGGTGGCCAGGCCCGCGTAGGAAACGACGCGCTCCTGCGAGAATAGGTTGTTCTGGTAGGCGTCGCCGACGGAGGTACCGCTCTGCGTCGTGACGAACAGCCGTGCGGTCGACTGGTACTCGGGAGTACTGAACAGCGTGGTGGCGTAGCCGACGCCTGCCCCGACGAGGACGGCGACCAGGACGAGCCACCAGAACCGCCGAAAGGCCCGTAGATAATCCCCGATCGCCAACGGGATCTCCATTCCCTTAGTAGTTTGCCGCAACCCGCTCACCATAGCCGCAGAGGCGGCATAAAGCACACCACCGGCTCGTCACGTCTAGTTGCATTCAGCGAACACAACGTCGACTATTGATTCCGTGAGATGGCCGGTGCAGTCGCATTCAGAACTGTTGACGGGCATAGCCATTGTAGTCGCGGTGCCGATCGTTGCAGCTCTGGCGATCAGCGGTGGGACCAAGGCGATGCTTGCCGTGGGCGGGCTCGCTGCTGCCGCGATCGGCGTCTACGTGGGCATCCGGCACCCCCAGTGGCTCGCCTGGGGGCTTGCTGCGGCCCTGGGCTTCATGCCTTTCGGCTACTTCCCCGGCATCCATCTGCCCATGTACCTGCCCTTTGCGGGCGGGGTGGTGTTGGCGGCGATCGTCCACCGTGGCGGCCCCGCGGTCTTTCACCCCTTGGAAAAGGCCCTAATCGTTTTCGTGCTCGTCTCCGGCGTGTCATTGATCTTCACCGGGCGAACTGTCGTCGACGTCGGAGAATTCATCAAATGGTCAGTTGCCACGCTGACCGTGGTGGCTTTGCTGAGGTTCCCCCGTGACGTGCTGGCGAAGTTCGGCCGCATCTACGTCTACTTTGCGACGCTCAACGGCCTCTTCGGCATCGTCGTCGTCGCCGCCGACCCGACGCACAGGTTCATCAAGGCCTTCAGCGCCTTCGGCTACGGCCTCGTCGAGACCGGCCGGTTCGTCTACACCGAGGAGGGCGCGCAACGCTTCGCCCGCCTCGGCGGTCTCTGGGTCGACCCCAACATGGCAGGCGTCGGGCTCACGATCGCGCTCGCCGTCGGGGTGCTGCTGCTGACCGGCCCGTTGCGCGTGGGCGTCGTCACCATCCTGTCGGTGGCCATCCTGCTGACGCTGAGCCGCGCGGCGATCTTCAGCGTGCTGGTCGGCGTCATCCTGGTGCTGCTCTTCCACGGCATGCGCGCCCGCAACCGCGCGCTCGTCCTCGGCGCCATGGGGGCCGTGGCAGCGGGGGCGATGCTCACGCCCGCCGTGCGTACGCGCCTGTTCAGCTCGTTCAGCTCCGACGACGTCGGCAGTTCGGCACGCGGTGACGCGCTGCGGGCCTTCCCGGGTCAAATGGCGGGGCACTGGCCGTTCGGCCTTGGCTGGGGCCGGCCCGAGTTCAAGGACGGCAACACGGCGTTCACGCTCAACTTCGTCGCGAACGTCCCGCTGATCACGATCTACCGCGCCGGACTGATCGTCGGGTTCGCCTTCCTCGTGGTGTTGGCCATCGGATGCATCATGAGCGGGCGCGCCATCCGCGGCGACTCCGGGGCCCGTGCTCTCTACGGCGGCATCTTCATCGGCGTGTGCCTGGTGGCCCTTCAGCTCGACCACATGGTTGCAACCATCCAACAGGTGACCCTGATGTTCTCGATCCTGCTGGTGTTCCTGGTCGTCGTAGATCAAGATCAGAAATCTTCACGACACGCGCAGACCGCGCCCGAAGAACCCGTCACGAACCGGTCATACTCTCCATTGCTCCGTTGATTCGCACGGGGTTTCGCAGAGGCGGGTTGCGCCAGGAAGCCTGAGGTGATCCGTGCGTCGCCCCACCCGCCGACCGCGACACCGAATCGTTCTCCGGAGTGTGGCGACGCTGGCGATCGCACTCCTGACCGTGGCAGGGATCTGGTCGGCGCCGTCGACGCCCCACCCCCGCATCGTCGAGGTCGCGGGGTCGAGCCGAATCACCCCGTCGCCCAAGACCATTGGCTTCCACGACCCCGAAATCTACTTCGGCACCGACGCCACGGTCGCCCAGACCTTCGACAAGATGGTCGACGCGGGCGTGAAGACCGTACGTCTGATGATTCCCTGGGCCGGGGTCGAGCAGGTTCAGGGCCGGTTCGACTGGACCAACGTCGACCGCACGATCGACGCCGCCCAGCAGCGGAACATGGCGGTGCTCGGGATCATCAACTCGACACCGGCGTGGGCCGTCGCACCGGGTGCCCCGCCCATCACCGGCCGTCCCGCCTCGGCGGCGCAGTACGCCGCCTTCTGCGAGCAGGTCGCGACCCGGTACGTGGGCAAGGTGTCGGCCTACGAGATCTGGAACGAACCCAACGGCTCTCAGTTCTACGCGCCGACGCCCGACCCGGCCGGCTACACCGAACTGCTGAAGGCGGCCTACCCGAAGATCAAGGACGTCGACCCGAACGCCACCGTCATCGGCGGCGTGTTGGGCTCGGTCATCGACTGGGGCACCTGGCTCGTCAACCCCGTCACCTTCCTGCAGAAGATGTACGCCGCGGGTGCGAAGGGATCGTTCGACGCACTGTCGTTCCACCCCTACCAGTACACGCTCAAGTTCTCCGAGGGCTTCCCGATCGCCAACTCCCCCATGAACCAGGTGATCGCGATGCGTCAACTCATGCTCGCCAACGGCGATGCGGCGAAGAAGATTTGGGGAACCGAGTACGGCGAACCGATGACCGCCGCCGACGACGCCACGCAGGCCGCGTTCATCCAGGACCTGCTGACCAAGTGGCGGGAGATGCCGTACGCGGGACCGATCATGATCCACACCACCCGCGACCGGAACACCGGCAGCACCGATCCGGAGGACGTGTTCGGCGTGTACCGCACCGACTGGTCCGCCAAGCCCAGCCGAAAGGTCATCTCCGACGCCGCCACCACCGGCATCCCGAAAACCGCTGAGTTCCAGCGGTTCAGCGCCATCACCGAGCCGTCGTACGGCGAGGTGCTCAGCCCGGTCTACCGCGCGACGCCTGCGGTCTGGGCACAGGCACGAACCGCGAGCACCCTGTACGAGACCCCCACCGGCATCATCGCCTCGCCAAACGCCGTCGCGGACAAGGCCCGACAGTACGGCGTCGTGCCGAAGACCCCGTTCGCCAACGGATACCAGGACATGGACTCGCCGTCCGGCATGCGGGTGTGGTGGTCAGCCGCAACGGGGGCGTTCGCCGTCGGCGGCGGCATCGTCGAGGCGTGGACGCCCCGGCTCGGGCTCGCCCTGTCCGACGAGGTGCGCGATGGCTGGGGCGTCCGGGTGACGTTCGAACACGGCTACATCACCTGGCAACCGTGGGTCGGCGCGAAGGCGTTCTACACCTGACGTCCGACCCGGCCGCCCTCAGCGGCCGAGGCCGGCGTGGACGAGGTCCTCGACCGCCTTCTGCGGACGCTTCTGCTCCCAGTGATTCCGATTGACCTCGTAGAGATCGTTGCCGACCTTCACGGCGGCGTCACGGTCGAGCAGCATGCGTCGGCACTCGGCGACGAAGTCGTCGTCGTCGTCGAACGTCGGCATCCCGAAGAGCGTGCGCAGTGATCCGACCGCCGGACCGCTTCCGACCACGGGCAGGCCCTGGCTCGCAGCATCGAGCAGCTTTACCCGCACGCCGCCGCCGGTCTTGATGGGTGCCATCAACGCCCGGCACGTCTTGAGGAATCCGGGCAGGTCGTCGACGAAGCCGAGATCCCGTACCCCGGCGGGGTAGACGGGGTCGGTGGACCCGGTCTTCTTCGCACCCACGATGACCAGTTCGGCATCCGGGATGCCCTCGGAGATCCGCGGCCACAACCTCAGCGCGACCAGGAACGCCTCCTGGTTCGGCGGCCAATCCCGGCCACCCAGGAACACCAGCCGGCGGCCGGTCTGCGACACGTCGATCTGCTCGATCGGCGGCAGCGTCACCTCCATGAAGCGCGCGCCGGGAACGCCGTTGGCGCGGTACATCTCGGCTTCCTCGATCTCGTAGCACCCCACCGCGTTCGCCTGCTTCGCCACCCGCAGCTCGTCGCGCAGCAGCCGCGGAGCCTCGATCTTGCCGAGCATCCCACGCGTGGACAACCACACCTGCGACTCGGTGTTGATCGTGTTGATGACCATGCCCTTCTTGCCGAAGTGCCTGCTGCGGATGAAGGATTCGGCCATGTAGTTGTGCTCGCAGAAGAACACGTCGTCGTCGCTGGCCTCGATCGCCGTGAGCAGTTCGTCGGTGTCGAAGCGCACGTGCACCAGGCTGCGCCGGTGCCGGAGCGCGCCGGTCAGCAGCGCCACCTTGTTCACCGGATGCTGCACGATGCGCCGCAGCTTGAGCCCACCCTTGACGACGTCGACAACCGAGTCGCCAGGAGGCTCGTCGGACAGGCAGATGGCGCGGATGTCGAACGACTCCGCCGCCAAACGCAGTGCCACTCGCGCGAGTTCGACGTCACCGCCGTGTTCGGTCACCGGGTCCTTCGACACCAGGAATACGACTTTCGTCATGCGCGATCCCGCTCCGCTTCTCGCTGGTAAGTCATGCGCGATCCCGCTCCGCTTCTCGCTGGGAATTCATGCTGATGCATCCGCCTTTCGTCGGTAGATCGCCAAGAGATAGATCACGAGCAGGATGGCGTCGGTGGCCACCGTCGCGATGGCTGCACCGATCGCCCCGAATTGGGCCAGTGCCGCGACCGCGCCGAGCTTCACCGGCACCAGACCCAGGTTGGCGCTCAGCCGCACGACGTCGCGCCGCTGAGCGTAGAGAATCACCGCCAGCACCGAACTCATCGTCCGCATCGCACAGAACGCGGACATGATGAGCATCGCGACGCCGAGTTCGGTCGGAGCCGGGGTCAGCAGCAGCACGATGCCGGTGATGACGACCAGTCCCCCGGTGCCCAGCCCGAGCGCCACGATGTGCTTGAGCGACGGGCCGGTCGAGAGGTCGCCGCCGCTGCGGCGCAACGGCTCGTTGTAGGTCATCGCGAACGACTGCCCGATGGCTGCCAGCGCGACCGTCACCGTCACCGTCAGCGCGTAGTACCCGACCGTCGTGTCGTCGGTGAGGAAGCCGAGCAGCAGCACGTCGCCCTGGAGGTAGAGGCACATGCCGAGCATCTCGCCCACGAGCGCGAGGATCAGTTTCGGCGGGCCGGGAACGCCCGGCCGGTGACCCCAGACGCGGCGTGCGGCGAGCACGAGCACCACGAGGTAGGGCGAGCAGTAGAGCAGGCTGGCCACCTGCAGGCTGGGGTCGTCGACCCCGAACAGGTAGCTGCCCGCGATCGCCACGCTGGTGATCTGGCGGATGGTGTCCATGCGCCAGGTGAGCTGGGGATGCCCGTCCCGAAAGTGCTGGCTCTGATAGGACTTGAACACCATCTCGCCGCCGGCGATGGCGAGGCCGAACCAGGCGATGTAGTTGACCTCGATCAGGCAGGCGCCTGCGACCATCAGCGTCAGCCCGAGCAGGAACCTACTGGTGCGCTCTGCCTGGAAGTGCTCGTCGGCCTCGCGCATCGCACGCACGTTGAACGGGTTGTCCAGCGGCGGACCCACGACGGCCGACAGCGCGAAACCCATGCCGTACCTGCCGTAGTCGCCGACGCTGAGCTTGCCGACCAGCGCCAGTGTCCAGAGCATGCCGATGCCGCGGCCGCCGTACATCCATCCCACGGCGATCAGCGTCTTGAAGATGTTGCGCGGGGCAGCCGCGCCCGGCGTCGAGGTGTCAGTCACTTCCGTGCTGACGGCCCAGGATCTTCGACCACGCCGCCACGAACGCCTCGGCCGTCCGCGGTGTCGACCGCTCCTCACGCGTGCGGTCGGCGTGCTTGCCGAGTTCGGTGACCCGGGCGTCGTCGTCGACGAACGACGCGATCGCCTCGGTGAAGCCGGGCGGCAACGCATTCGGGTCACCGTCGCCCATCGGCACCACCACAGCGCCGGTCTCGGGGCCGAACTCGGCCAGCGATCCGTAGCCGGTGGCGATGATCGGGGTGCGGTACGCCAGCGCGTGCGCCGCCACCGACGACGCCGGGAAGGTGTCTGCGTAGAAGTGCCGCTTGCCGTAGGGAATCACGATGGCACGCACGGACTCGAAGAACGCGTCCTCTTCGGCTCCGTCGACGCCGCCGACGATCTCCACCCCGTCCATGCGTGGCAGCGCCTCGGTGCCGCGCCCCGCGACCCGGATCAGGATGTGGTCCGGCAGTTCCTTGCGGATCTGCTCGATTTGGTCGAAACCCTTGCCGCGGTAGACGAGTCCGAAGAACCCGATGGCCTTCGGCCGGTCCTCGGCAGGCTTCACGGTCGGCTTCTCGGCGACCCGGTACGGCACGTAGTGGGTGTGCGAGTTCGGGTACACCCGGTCGATCGACGCCTGGCCGGTCTTGCTCAGCGCGAAGATGTCCCGTCGTCCGTTGACCCGTCCCTCGAGCCACCGCGAGAAGGGCCGCAGCGGGTAGTGGAAGCCGTGCATCAGTAGCTTGTGCTTCCCCACGAACCGGGTCCTGGCGATGAACCACAGCGCCTGGGGCGGGTCGTGCGCCGTCAGCGTCACCGGGATGCCCTTCAGGCCGGCGATCGACCAGAACGGCGACAACATGCCGCACCCGATCTCGGAGTGCACCAGCACCTTGCCTGCCGGCCACGAGTCGACGAGGCTGCGGATCTGCCTGCGCACGTTGCGAACGTCCGCCCAGGTCTCGTCACCGGGTCCCGAGACCCGCACGCCCGCAACGTCACCGAAGTGCGGCCGGAAGGCGGCGATCAGGTCCTCGGTGTAATCACCGATGGCGGTGACGTGGTTGCGCGGCCCGACGTAGATCAGGCGGTACTCCTCGAGGTCGACCGCCATCAGAAGAACAGCGGGCGGTAAGGGCTGCTGTACTTCAGCGCCTCGGGGTTGCGCTTGGTCAGCACCTTGGCGGGCACGCCGCCGACGACCTCGAGTTCCTCGATGTCCTTGGTGACCACGGCGTGCGCCGCCACCACCGCGCCGCGCTTGATGTGCGACGGCAGGATCATCGCCCGGCTGGCGATCCACACGTAGTCCTCGATGACGGTCGGGATCGGCATGGGGAGGAAGTCCGGGTGGTTGATGTCGTGACCGCCGCCGAGGATGTGGGTGTCGCTGGCGATGTTGACGTTGTCACCGATCGAGATGCCTGCCCGCGAATCGAGGAAGCAGCGGAACCCGATGGTGGTGTAGTTGCCGATCGTGAGGAACTCGGGATCGAACACCGTGACGCCGCGCATGAGCGTCGACTTCTTGCCGATCGTGGTGCCACCGACCCAGCGCAGGAAGTTCTGCCGCACGAAGTGCGACGGGATGTAGGTGACCAGCATGTTGAACAGGATGGTGGCGATGCGGTTTCGGGCCTTGCGCCCGAACGTCATGCCCTGCATCTTGTAGGCCACGACGCGGCCGTCCGGGCCGACCTCCCACTCGGGGTCCGGCGGCAACTTCAGCCCCGGCGCCGCCGCCAGCTTCCTCGCACGGTCTTCGGGATCTGCCTTGAACGGTTCTGGAATCACGCGTCTCGCTCCTGGAGTAAGTCGGAATCGACCATGTTGACCACGATGTCGTGGAAGGACTTGGTGGGCTTCCAGTGCAGGAGGTCCCACGCCTTCGTCGCGTCACCGACCATTGCGGGCCGGTCGGCAGGGCGGATCAGACTCTCGTCGCTGACCACCATGTCCTGCCAGTCACTGATGCCCGCTGCGGCGAAGGCAATTGCGACGAAGTCGGCTATCGAATGTGCTTGCCCGGTGGCGACGACGTAGTCGTCACCGACGCCCCGCAGTGCCATCGCGTACATCGCATCGACGTAGTCCGGGGCCCAACCCCAGTCGCGCTGCACGCTGACGTCGCCCAGGGTCAAGCTGGTCTGCCTGCCCGCGGCGATCCGCGCGACGGCCTTGGTGATCTTGCGCGTCACGAATCGCTCGGGCCGCCGCGGCGACTCGTGGCTGAAGAGGATGGCGTTGGCGGCCTGCAGTCCGCGGGCGCGGTAGATCTGGCACAGGTGATGCCCCAGCGCCTTGCCTGCACCGTAGGGCGACGTGGGCGCCACGGCCGTGGTCTCGGTGTCCACGCCGCCCGGCGATCCCGCGAAGATCTCCTGGCTCGAGGCATTGACGACGGTGATCTGCTCGCCGGTGCGATCCTGGGTGCGCAGGCAGGCGTCGAGGATCGCGGCCGTGGTGAGTGCGTTGACCTCGGTCGCCTGCACGGGGTCAGCCCAGGACGCCGCGACCGACGACATCCCCGCGAGGTGGAACACCATGTCGGGTTCGACGGCGTCGAGCAGGGCGGCGACCGCATCCGTGCGCGTCAACGCCGCCTCGTGCATGGTCACCTCGGGGCGAACCCCGGCGGCGTTGGCGAGCGAGCGCGTGACTCCGTGCACCCGGACGCCCTCGGCCAGGAGCAGTTCGGTGAGGTAATGGCCGTCCTGTCCGGTGATGCCCGTGACGACGGCGGTCCTGACCGTCATGAGGGACGGGCCGCCAGCTCGTCTACCGCCGCGTGCAGTGCCGCCGAGTAGCGCTCCTCGGTGAACTGCTCGACGTGGAGCTTGACCTTGTCCGGGTCGAACGACGAGTTCTCGAACCGATCGAGTGCCTCGGAGATCGATGCGGACTCCGGACTGTCGAAGTAGACGCCGGTGATGCCCTCGGCCACGGTGTCGAGGAAGCCGCCCCACCGCAGCACGACACTGGGCCTGCCCCAGACCCCCGCCTCGATGGGCGTCAGGCCGAAGTCCTCGTAGCTCGCGGCGACCAACGCGCGGCTGTGCTGGTAGAGCCAGGACATCTGCGCATCGGTCAGATCCGACAGCATCAGCACGTTCGGCGTCTTCGTCGCCGCGATGCGTTCGGCGTCCGGACCGCGTCCGACCACGACGAGGCGTTGGGGTCGACCCGCGAATGCCCCGACCACCGCGTCGACGTTCTTGTAGGGCAGCAGACGCGAGACGCAGAGGTAGAAGGCCTCGTCGGGATCCTGACCGCCCAGCCAGTCGAGGAGTTCTGGTACCGGCTCGGTGGCGCTGGATCGCGTCATCGCGACCGGCGACGGCAGCACGTCGGCGGAGATTCCGTAGGCGTCGGCGATGCGCTGCTGAATCACGGTCGAGACCGCAAGGTAGCGGTCGCACGATGCGGCGGCGCGACGATCCCAGGCTCGCAGGTATCCCGACGTGGCGGCCAACGCGGCGCGCTTTGCCAGTCCCGCGTCGTCGCCGAGGTACTTGTCCTGGAAGTACAGCCAGCGTGCCGGCGAGTGGCAGTGCACGAGCTTGCGGCCGGTGGTCTGGAACCCGTGCGCCCACCCGCTGGAACTGGTCACGACCACGTCGGCGTCGATCTTGATCGAGTTCGCGGCCAGCGGCAGGATCGGCAGCGCTGCGCGGTGGTACTTGCGGAAGAGCCCGATTCCGTTGATGCGGGATACGCGAATGTCGCGCTCAGCGAATTCCGGATAAGTGTTCGCGGGGTCGTACAGCAACGTGTAAATCGGCGCATCCGGAAAGGCGCGGCTCATCGATAGCACGACCTTCTCGGCACCACCGCGCTGCGTCAGATAATCGTGCGCAATCGCCACGCGAGGTGCGTCAGAGCCGCGGGAAGCACGGTCTTGACGCACGGCGGAGTTCCTTCCGAATGTCTTTGTTTCTGTAGGCGTCACGGCGTGTCCGTCCAGGCGCGCCGAATGCTGGATACATGAAACAGCAAAAAGGGGTTGACGACAACTCCCGGCAAACTCTCGCAGGTGGGATCGGTGCGTCGCCAGCGGCGTGCGGTTGCAGCCGATTGAGTCATCGCCGGAGCCAGTCGATAGCATCCCTAGTCATGACGAGCGTTGCGGGGACTTCTCAGCCGGCCGAAAGCCACGAGATCGACATCCACACCACCGCGGGCAAGCTGGCCGACCTGCGCAAGCGCGCCGAAGAGGCGCTGCACCCGGTCGGCGAGACAGCCGTCGAGAAGACGCACGCAAAGGGCAAGCTCACCGCGCGTGAGCGCATCCTCGCCCTGCTCGACGAGGGTTCGTTCGTCGAACTCGACGCGCTGGCACGGCACCGCAGCACCAACTTCGGCCTGCAGCAGAACCGTCCGGTCGGCGACGGCGTCGTCACCGGCTACGGCACCATCGACGGCCGCGACGTCTGCATCTTCAGCCAGGACGCCACGGTCTTCGGCGGCAGCCTCGGCGAGGTCTACGGCGAGAAGATCGTCAAGGTGCAGCAACTGGCCATCAAGACCGGCCGCCCGCTGATCGGCATCAACGACGGAGCAGGCGCACGCATCCAGGAGGGCGTGGTCTCGCTCGGCCTGTACAGCCAGATCTTCCGCAACAACATCCTCGCCTCGGGCGTCGTGCCGCAGATCTCGCTGATCATGGGCGCCGCGGCCGGTGGCCACGTCTACTCCCCCGCGCTGACCGACTTCGTGATCATGGTCGACCAGACCAGCCAGATGTTCATCACCGGGCCCGACGTCATCAAGACCGTCACCGGCGAGGACGTCACGATGGAGGAGCTGGGTGGCGCGCACACCCACATGGCGAAGTCGGGAACGGCGCACTACGTCGCCTCGGGCGAGCAGGACGCCTTCGACTACGTCCGGGACCTGCTCTCCTACCTGCCCAGCAACAACTACGCCGATGCGCCGCGCTACCCCGCACCGCCGCACCCGGGCGCCATCGAGGACAACCTCAACGAAGAGGACCTCGAACTCGACACGCTGATCCCCGACTCGCCGAACCAGCCGTACGACATGCACGAGGTCATCTCGCGCATCCTCGACGACGACGAGTTCCTCGAGGTGCAGGAGGGCTACGCGCAGAACATCATCGTCGGCTTCGGCCGCGTCGACGGTCGCCCGGTGGGCATCGTCGCCAACCAGCCGACGCAGTTCGCTGGCTGCCTGGACATCAACGCCTCCGAGAAGGCCGCGCGGTTCATCCGCACGTGTGACTGCTTCAACATCCCGATCGTCCTGCTCGTCGACGTGCCGGGGTTCCTGCCGGGCACCGACCAGGAGTTCAACGGCATCATCCGCCGCGGAGCCAAGCTGCTGTACGCCTACGGCGAGGCCACCGTCGCGAAGGTCACCGTCATCACCCGCAAGGCCTATGGCGGCGCGTACTGCGTCATGGGGTCCAAGGACATGGGCGCCGACGTGGTCGTCGCCTGGCCGTCGGCGCAGATCGCCGTCATGGGCGCCTCGGGTGCGGTCGGCTTCGTCTACCGCCAGCAGCTCAAGCAGGCCGCGGCCGAGGGTCAGGACGTCGACGCGCTCCGTCTGCAGCTGCAGCAGGAGTACGAGGACACGCTGGTGAACCCGTACATCGCCGCCGAGCGCGGCTACGTGGACGCCGTGATCCCGCCGTCGCACACCCGCGGTTACGTCGCCACTTCGCTGCGGCTGCTGGAGCGCAAGATCAGCCAGATTCCGCCGAAGAAGCACGGCAACATTCCGCTGTGAGCGGAGCGAACGATTCAGCCGCTGTGACCGAGCAGACTCAGTGACCGAGGAGAGTTCCGTGACCGACGAGGCTCCAGTGACCGACGCGAGTGCCCCCGAACAGCACTCCGCCGCAAGCGAACCCGTGATCCAGGTCCTCAAGGGTCAGCCCACCGACGACGAGGTCGCGGCACTGGTGGCCGTGCTTGCCGGCGCGTCGAACGGCGTGACGTCCGCCGACCTCGAGGCCCACGAGCGGGACCTGTGGGGCCATCCGGTCGACCGGCTGCGCTACTCGATCTTCAGCTGGCAGAAGGTCACCTTGGTGGAGCGCTTGCACCTGCGTCGATGACGCGGGTCGTGCTGGGGTCGGCCTCCTCCGGCCGGCGCAAGGTGCTGCGCAGTGCGGGCATCGATCCCCTGGTGGTCGTCTCAGGTGTGGACGAGGACGCGGTGATGGCCGCGCTGCCAACCGATTCGACACCCGCCGCCGTCACCACCGCGCTGGCGATCGCGAAGGCAGAGGCCGTCGCGGCGGTCGTGGACCCGTCGGTCGCGGCGGACTGCGTGGTGATCGGCTGCGATTCGATGCTCTTCCGCGACGGCGAACTCTGGGGCAAGCCCGCGACCGAGTCGGCGGCCATCGAAGGTTGGCGAGCGATGGCCGGGCGGTCGGGCCAGCTCTATACCGGTCACAGCGTGATTCGCCTGCGCGACGACGTGATCGATGGGCAGGCCGCCGATCACACGGTGACGACCGTGCACTTCGGCAACCCCTCGGCAGACGATCTGGCCGCCTACGTCCGTAGCGGTGAACCCGTCGCGGTCGCGGGCGGCTTCACGCTCGACGGTCTCGGCGGCTGGTTCGTCGAGGGCGTCGACGGTGACCCGTCCGCGGTGATCGGCATCGGCCTGCCGCTCACCCGGCGCCTGTTCGACCGCGTGGGCCTCACGATCGCCGACCTCTGGCGGGACAACTAGCGACTTCCCACCGCGAGCAGACACCAACTCGCACGCCAGAGGCCATTCCAGTGCGAGTTGGTGTCTGCTCGCGGGTCAACTGGCCCGTGCGGGACGCGCGAGATGATGGCTGACCCGGTCGGCCAAGCGCCATGGCTCGACTCGCACGTCGTCGACGACGATCGGAACGTAGGTCCAGTCCATCTCCTGGATGCCTGCCGAACGCCTCTTGTCGCGAAGCATCTCTGCGCGGCCGGCGTGCCAGGCGACGCTCTCGTACTCGGCGACGACGTGCTGCTCCGGCCAGGCGAAGTCCACGCGCCAGAGCTCACCGCGGGGACCGCGGATCTCGAACTGCAATTCGGGTATCGGCAGGTCGTAGTCGATGAACACCAGGCGTGCTTCGCTCTCCATCGCCGACTCCGCTCGCCCGTCGGCGAACGGCAGCAGGTCACGTACCTGCACGATCCCGCGTCGCCCCACCTGTTCCCAGACGGCGCGCTCGAGGTCGTCGTGGGTACACGACCCGGATGCCAAGGCCCCGTCCAGAACCGCCAATGCCCGGGGCCTTGGCAGCTGCCGGGCCACTTCGACAGCGGTCCACGCGGGCGACGTCGCCAGCCTGCCCGCAACGCGCCGCAGCGGGGCACCCGTGCGCTGGTGCACGGTGAGGCCGACCTTCGACCGCAGTCGAATACCGGGGTCGAGGACGTGGACGCCGGTGGTGTTCTCGAAGTCGAAACCGTAGAGCGCCGCCGCCGTGCCCATGCACGCGACGACCGGCCGACCGACGAACAGATCGAGCGCATCCAACCTGCCGGCGAGGTCAGGTGTTCGAGCGGCGTAGACGCCCTTCCACACCTTCACCAGGCCGCCGTTGCGCACCTGCACGTCGAGTTGCTGCCGCGTCATCACGGTGAGCAGTTGCGCCGTGGTCGCGATGCCGCCGAATCGGCCGATGACGTCGCACGCAGTCGAGTGCATGCCCGAATCCTGCGCAACGGCAGTGCAGTCGGCCAGACCCTTCGTGCCGGCCTGTGGATAACTGCCCTACCGCGAGCAGACGCCAACTCGCACGCACGAGGCCACTCGAGTGCGAGTTGGTGTCTGCTCGCGGGCCAAGCGGGCTACATCAAGTCGTTGGCGGGCTTGTCGTTCCGGTGCTCGCGGTACCAAGCCACCGTGCGCTCGAGCCCTTCGTCGAGGTTGGTCACCGGGGACCAGCCAAGGCCGTGCATCTTCGTGATGTCGGCGCAGCGCCGCGGGGTGCCGCCGTACTGGATGGGGCCCGGGCGGATGTCCAGGTCGACGCCGACGATCGTCCCGATGCGGTGCGCGAGGTCCCGGATCGAGACCTCCTCGTCGCTACCGATGTGGTAGATCTCGCGGTGTCCGCCCTTGTCGTACATCGTGAGGATGCCCTCGACGACGTCGTCGACGTAGCAGAACGAACGCGTTTCGCTGCCGTCCCCCTGAATGTCGAACGGCGCCTTGCCTTCTGGGTGGGCGTCCTGGGCCGCGAGGGCACGCATGATGAACTGCGGCTCGACGTGCTTCCAGCCCATGTTCGGTCCAAAGACGTTGTGCGGCCGGAATACCTGCACCTGCCGGTAGTGCTCGCGGCCGTAGTTGAAGGCGATCAACTCGCTGACGATCTTCCCGCCGCCGTAGGAGTACCGGGGGTTGAGGCTGTCGGGCAGCATCAGCGGAATGGTCTCAGGCGTCGGGATGACCGCAGGTGTCTGGTAGACCTCGGCGGTCGACGCGAACACCAGGTCGGGCACGCCCACGGCGCGGCCGGCGTTCGCGACGGCCATCGCCCCGAGCATGCCGACCTCGAGGACGAGTTCGGGTTGGGTGTAGAAGTTCTCGGTGCCGTTGATCGCCGCGAGGTGCATGACGACCTCGGCGCCGGCGAACGCCTTCTCCAGCGCTGCCTGATCGCGCACGTCGCAGGTGTGCAGCTCGACGTCGTCGGCGACCTCGGCGAAGCGGCTGGCATCGCCGCGCACCATGTTGTCCACCACCACGACGTCCCAGCCGTCGTGCACCAGACGCTTGACGAGGTACGCGCCGATGAAGCCACCGCCCCCGGTGACGACGACGCGCTTACCCACGGAACGGCTCCGCGGCACCCACGGCGCCCGACTTTCCGACCGCGAAGTAGGAGTCACCCAGCTCCGACGGCGGCAGGTGGCTGAAGTGGTTCCAGTAGTCGAAGACGAAGCCCTCGGGGTTCATGAACTCCTTCATGGCGCGCGGCGAGATGGTCTTGAGCGACGGGTGGTTGTTGCCGATCACGACGACCGACGCTCCACTCACCGCGTCACCGAGCCGACTGAAGTTGCGTTCGTCGGGGAACTCGCTGGCCAGCAGCTCCTGCGGGGTCACCGGGTCGTAGACGCCGATCTCGGCCTCGGGGTGGGCCTTCTTCAGGGCGTCGAGCACCTTGATCGACATCGAGCCGCGCAGGTCGCTGGTCTCCGGCAGACCCTTGAACGCCATGCCGACCAGGTTGATCTTGAGCGGGCTGGGCAGCTCGCGGCGCTTGATCTCGCTGCTGATGAACGCGACGGTCTCCTCGGGCTGGCGCTCATTGACCACGCGGCCCGCCGAGGTGATCTCCAGCTCGATGCCGCGGCTGCGCGCGCTCTCCATCAGGATGTGCGGGTCCTTCTCGAGGCACGGGCCGCCGACGAGTCCGGGTAGCGGAATGTTCGTCCGGTCGTAGCCGAGCTTGCCCGACGAAATGACCTCGTGTGCGCTGACGCCGAACGCGTCGCACACTCGGGCGACCTCATTGGCAAATGCGAACTGGACGTCGCGGAACGTATTGCTGACCAGTTTTGCGATCTCGGCGGTTTCGATGCTGGAAACGAGAACGATCGAATTGGTGAGTTTGCGGAAGACCGCTGCGGCGCGGTCGGCAGTCGCCTGATCGTCGGCGCCCACGATTTGCGGTAGCTCGCGCAATTCCTGCAATGCCTTGCCCTCGAGGGTGCGCTCGGGGCACATGGCGATGTCGAACGTCTTGCCGCTGGCCGCCAGGATCGGTGACACGACGTCGCGCGTCGTCCCGATCTTGACCGTCGAGCGCAGGATGACCAGGGCCCCATCCTGCATGTTGGAGGCGATGTCGCGGGCTGCGGCCTCGATCATGTCCACTCGGGCAACGCCCTCGGGCGACAGCGGCGTGCCCACGGTGATGATGTAGACGTCACAGCTGAAGCCGTCGTCGAACCGTTCGGCGGCGACCAGTTTCTTCGACTTGGTGACCCCGGAAAGGGCATCGGGAAGGCCCGTTTCGGTGAAATGCGGAATTCCGGAGTTCGTCATGTCGACGATCTCGGACCGTTTCTCCACGCCGATGACCGAGTTACCCGCTTCTGCGAGCACCGTGGCCAAGGTGAGACCGACGTAGCCGAGGCCGACGATCCCGACGTCAAACTTTGCTGGCAAAGCGCTCATTCCTGAGATTCTTACAGCAGTGGGTATGGTGCCGCCAACTCCACGTCGAGTCTGATCCCGATGTGTCGTGTCCGCATTTCCAGGTGGGTAGGCTCGCACTGTGCCACTGCCTGCAGACCCGCATCCGTCCCTTGCCGAGTACGCGCACCCGGAGCGCTTGGTCACCGCCGACTGGCTGGCCGGCAACCTCGGCCGTCCGGGCCTCGCCATCGTGGAGTCCGACGAGGACGTCCTCCTCTACGACACCGGCCACATCCCCGGTGCGGTGAAGATCGACTGGCACGTCGACCTCAACGATCCGAACGTCCGCGACTACATCGACGGCGCACAGTTCGCCGACCTGATGAACCGCAAGGGCATCAGCCGCGACGACACAGTCGTCATCTATGGGGACAAGAGCAACTGGTGGGCGGCCTACGCCCTGTGGGTGTTCACCCTCTTCGGCCACCCCGACGTTCGGCTGCTCGACGGCGGCCGCGACATGTGGGTGTCCAACGGCCGCGACACCACTCTCGACGTGCCGTCCAAGCAGACGACCGGCTATCCCGTCGTCGAGCGCGAGGACGCGCCGATCCGCGCCTTCAAGGAGGACGTGCTCGGTGCGCTGGGCACGCAGCCGCTCATCGACGTGCGGTCGCCGCTGGAGTACACCGGTGAACGCACGCACATGCCGGACTACCCCGAGGAGGGCGCGCTGCGCGGCGGGCACATCCCGACGGCGCGGTCGATCCCGTGGGCCAAGGCCGCCGACGACAGCGGCCGGTTCCGCACGCGCGCCGAACTCCAAGAGCTGTACGGCTTCCTCTCCCCCGAGGACGACACGGTGGTCTACTGCCGCATCGGGGAGCGCTCCAGCCACACCTGGTTCGTGCTGACCCACCTGCTCGGACTGCCGAACGTGCGCAATTACGACGGTTCATGGACCGAGTGGGGCAACGCCGTGCGCGTACCCGTCGCGGTCGGCGACGAGCCGGGTGAGGCTCCCGGCGCGTCATGACCATGCCCGCCGCCCTGGCGGACGTGGTGTCCGACTTCAACGAGATGCAGGGCCAGGACAAGCTGGCGCTGCTGCTGGAGTTCGCCAACGAGCTCCCGCCATTGCCGAGCGATCTCGAGGAAGCCGCGATGGAGCCGGTGCCCGAGTGCCAGTCGCCGCTGTTCCTGCACGTCGACGCGGCCGACCGCGATCGGGTCCGGCTGTACTTCAGTGCTCCCGCCGAGGCGCCGACCACCCGCGGGTTCGCCGCGATCCTGGCCGCGGGCCTCGACGAACTGTCCGCCGACGAGATCCTCGCCGTGCCCGATGACTTCTACTCCGACCTCGGTCTCGGGAAGCTGATCAGCCCGCTGCGCCTGCGCGGGATGTCGGCGATGCTGACGCGCATCAAACGCCGGCTGCGCGACGCCTGAGCGTCGCTGCGGCCGTTCGGATTCCCCAGCGGCAGCACGAGATCACCAGGGCCGGGCGGCCTCCAGCGGACTTACCCGCCGGTAACCAGCACCGGCTCGCCGGGACGGAAATCGCGCCGCCTAAACTGCCCCAGATAGATTCTTAAAGACGTTTCTTAGACACGCCACCAGGAGGCGCAGTGCCCAGTCACGCCAGCTCGAAGATCTCCAAGGTGCTCGTCGCCAACCGCGGCGAGATCGCCGTCCGGGTCATCCGGGCCGCCAAGGACGCTGGGCTGGCCAGCGTGGCCGTGTACGCCGACCCCGACGCCGACGCGCCACACGTCCGGCTCGCCGACGAGGCGTTCGCCCTCGGCGGCCAGACCTCGGCGGAGTCCTACCTGGTCTTCGAGAAGCTGCTGGACGCCGCCGCGAAGTCCGGCGCGAACGCCATCCACCCCGGCTACGGATTCTTGAGCGAGAACGCCGAGTTCGCCCAGGCCGTGATCGACGCCGGCCTGATCTGGATCGGGCCGAGCCCGCAGTCCATCCGCGACCTGGGTGACAAGGTCACCGCCCGCCACATCGCGGCGCGCGCCGAAGCCCCGCTGGTGCCAGGCACGTCGGATCCCGTGAAGGACGCCGACGAGATCCTGGAATTCGCCAAGGAGTACGGCCTCCCGATCGCCATCAAGGCGGCGTTCGGTGGCGGTGGCCGCGGCATGAAGGTCGCCCGCACGCTCGAGGAGATCCCCGAGCTGTTCGATTCGGCCACCCGCGAGGCCGTTGCCGCCTTCGGCCGCGGTGAGTGCTTCGTCGAGCGCTACCTGGACAAGCCGCGCCACGTCGAGGCACAGGTCATCGCCGACACGCACGGCAACGTCGTCGTCGCGGGCACCCGCGACTGCTCGCTGCAGCGCCGCTTCCAGAAGCTCGTCGAGGAGGCGCCCGCGCCGTTCCTGACCGATGCGCAGCGCAAGGAGATCCACGAGTCGGCCAAGCGCATCTGCAAGGAGGCCGGCTACTACGGCGCGGGCACCGTCGAGTACCTGGTCGGCCAGGACGGCCTGATCTCGTTCCTCGAGGTGAACACCCGCCTGCAGGTGGAACATCCGGTCACCGAGGAGACAGCAGGCATCGACCTGGTGCTGCAGCAATTCAAGATCGCCAACGGCGAGGCCTTGGACATCACCGAGGACCCGACGCCCCGCGGCCACTCGATCGAGTTCCGCATCAACGGCGAGGACGCCGGCCGCGGCTTCCTGCCCGCTCCGGGCCCCGTCACCAACTTCGTCCCGCCAACCGGCCCTGGCGTGCGCCTGGACTCCGGCGTCGAGACCGGTTCGGTCATCGGCGGCCAGTTCGACTCGATGCTGGCCAAGCTGATCGTCAGCGGCGCCACCCGCGACGAGGCGCTGGCGAGAAGTCGCCGAGCCCTTGCCGAGTTCACCGTCGAGGGTCTCGCCACGGTCATCCCATTCCACCGCGCCGTGGTGTCCGATCCCGCGTTCATCGGCAACGGTGAGGGCTTCGACGTCCACACCCGCTGGATCGAGACCGAGTGGGACAACACCGTCGAGCCGTTCACCGGTGGCGAGGCACTCGACGACGAGGACAACCTGCCGCGTCAGAAGGTCGTCGTCGAGATCGGCGGCCGCCGCGTCGAGGTATCGCTGCCCGGCGATCTGGCGCTCGGCGGCGGGGGCACGGCTTCCGCCGGTGGCCCCGGCGTCATCCGCAAGAAGCCCAAGGCGCGCAAGCGTGGCGCAGGCGGCAACAAGGCCGCGTCGGGCGACTCGGTCACCGCACCGATGCAGGGCACCGTGGTCAAGGTCGCCGTCGAGGAGGGCCAGCAGGTCGCCGCTGGTGAGCTGATCGTGGTGCTCGAGGCCATGAAGATGGAGAACCCGGTGACCGCCCACAAGGACGGCACCATCACCGGACTCGCCGTCGAGCCCGGCGCCGCCGTCACGCAGGGCACCGTGCTCGCCGAGATCAAGGACTAGCGACCGGCACGACCATCCCCGAGACTGCGGGGAGATCGCGATTCTCTCGACTTTCGCGCTCTCCCCGCAGTTTCGGCGTTTCGGAAGGAGGTGGGGACCCGTGGATCCCGTCGAGATCAACAACGGCACGTGGTACCTGAGGGGGCTGCGCTACGACGACCGGGTCGACGACCGTCCCGCGCTCGCCGAACTCGGTGAGACCGACCTCGACTACGTGCACGACGCCGAGGACGGCTGGGCGGACGACACCCGCTACACCTGGGCCGTCTGCGAGCCGACCACGGGCGAGTTGCTCGCCGAGGTGACGCTCGACCCGAAGACGTCGTTCATGAGCAGCCGGGCGCGCCCCGGTCACGAGGACGCCGCGGCGATGTCCGAGGACACGGTCCGCCGGTACGCCTCCGAGGTGCTCGGCCTACGGGTCGAAACCTAGCGCTCATCGGGCCCTTGCTCTTCGCGCAAGCGCTCATCGACGTCCAACCCGGTCGCCACGTCCCCACACTCCACCCGCACCACGTCGTCGCGCGAAGCCAGGAACGGCCGGGCACCCTCGTCCCCGGACAACGTGGCGAGCAGCGCAGGCCAGAACCGGGAAGCGATCACCACGGGGTGTCCCGGTCGGCCCCCGTAGGTGGCCCGCGCCAGGCCGGTCTCCGCCGATCGGGCCAGCACGCGCGCCACGACGTCGGCACGGACGTCGGGGGTGTCGACGGTGTGCAGCACGGCCAGCGCGGCGCCGTCTGCGGCCGACACTCCGGCGCGGACCGACGCGCTGACGCCGCTGGCCCAGTCGTCGGCGACGACCGCGCGTGCCGGTGCGGGAACGTCGACCACCGCGGCACCGAGCACGACCACCACGTCGTCGCAGCCGCCGTCGGCCAGCGCGGTGACCGCGCGGCGCAGCCAATCCCCGTCTTCGGCAAGCACTTTGGGCATGCCGAAGCGGGTGCCTGCGCCGGCGGCCAGCACGATGCCCGTGACCAGATCCCGATTCGACATGCGGATATCGTCCTCCTGCCCGATTCTTGACCGATGACGGCCCAGACTCCGGCCCGCTCGGAGGCCACCGCCCGAAAGCGCGTGCACCCGGTCGACGAGGTGCTGCCCATCCCCCAGCTGGCCACTTACGGCTTCCAGCACGTCGTCGCGTTCTACGCAGGCGCGGTGCTGGTGCCGATCCTGATCGCCAGCGCCATCGACCTCCCTCCTGCGGACCTGGTCAAGCTGATCACCGCGGACCTGTTCACGTGCGGTATCGCCTCGATCATCCAGGCCGTCGGGTTCTGGAAGGTCGGCGTGCGGCTCCCACTGCTGCAGGGCGTGACGTTCGCAGGCGTGTCGCCGATCATCGCCATCGGCCTCGCCCACGGTGGCGGCGCACCCAGCCTGCTCTACGTGTACGGCGCCGTCATCGTGGCGGGCGTCTTCACGTTCCTCATCGCGCCGATCTTCATCAAGCTGCTGCGTTTCTTTCCACCCGTCGTCACCGGCACGCTCATCACGATCATCGGGCTCTGTCTGGTGCCCGTCGGTGCGCACGACGCCGTCGTCAACCCGCACACCGGCGAGACCGACCCGACCAACGTGCGATGGCTGCTCTACGCGCTCGGCACCATCGCGATCATCGTTGCGATCCAACGCATCTTCCGCGGTTTCCTCTCGACCATCGCGGTGCTGCTGGGCCTCGTGATCGGCTGCACGGTGGCGTTCGCGTTGGGCGACATGGACTTCGACGCGGTCGGTCAGGCGTCGGCGTTCGGCTTCACCCCGCCGTTCCTGTTCGGCATGCCCAAGTTCGACTTCGTCGCGTGCCTGACGATGATCATCGTGCTGCTCATCACCGCAGTGGAGTCGACGGGCAGCACGTACGCGACCGGCGAGATCGTCGGCAAGCGGATCAAGCCGTCCGACATCGGCAACGTGCTGCGCGCCGACGGCATCGCCACCACCATCGGCGGCATCTTCAATTCGTTCCCTTACACGGCGTTCTCGGAGAACGTGGGGCTCGTCCGGCTGACCGGGGTGAAGAGCCGCTGGGTCGTCGCCGCCGCGGGCGCCATCATGATCGCCCTCGGCTTCCTGCCCAAGGTCGCCGCCATCGTGTCCTCCATCCCGCAACCCGTGCTGGGTGGGGCGGCACTGACCCTGTTCGCCACAGTGGCCGTCGTCGGCATCCAGACGCTGGGCAAGGTCGACTTCACCGACCATCGCAACCTCATCATCGTGACCACCAGCGTCGCCCTGGCGCTGTGGGTGACGAGCTATCCCGATGTGGCACAGGCACTTCCGCCCGGCATCGACCTGCTCTTCGGCAGCGGCATCAGCATCGGCGCGATCAGCGCGATACTGCTGAACGTGGTGTTCTTCCACCTCGGCTCGCGGGGGCCACGCGTCGCCGGTGGCGGGTCCATCACCCTCGACGAAGTGAACGCCATGACCGAGGACCGGTTCACCGAGGTGTTCGGCCACGTGGTCCAGGACGTCCCCTGGGCCATCGAGCGCGCGTACGCCGCCCGCCCGTTCGCCGACACCAGGACCCTGCGGGAGGCATTCCAGGACGCCGTGCTGACGGGCTCACCCGAGCAGCAGACCGAATTGCTGCGGGCGTTCCCCGATCTCGGCGCCGAGGACGAGGTGGGGCACGCCCTGGCCGTCGATCACGCGGCGCTGTCGAACCTGGACGAAGACGACCACGACGACGTGGTGCACCTCGCCGACGCGTACCGGGAGCACTTCGGCTTTCCGCTCATCATCTGCGCCCGCGAGACCGCCCGCTTCGACCGCGTGTTGCGCAACGGCTGGTCGAGAATCGACAACTCAGCGGCCGTGGAACGGGCGTTCGCGCTGATCGAGGTCGCCAAGATCGCCAACTACCGGTTCGGCGACCTGGTGGCCGACGCGAATCCCATCGCGGCGGCCCGGTTCGGCCGGCTCGACGAATTCCAGTAGATGTCCGGCGTCGACGAGTTCAACCGGATGAGCGAGCGGCAGCGCATGCACGTGCTGTTCGGCGTGTGCTCCTCGTCGATCTGGGCCAGGCGGGTGCTCGCCGGCGGTCCCTTCCCCGACGCCGACGCGCTGCTCGACCGCGCCGACCGGGTGCTGGCCGAGCTCCCCGACGCCGAGATCGACGCGGCGCTCGACGGTCATCCGCGCATCGGGGCGCGTGCGGACAACCCGTCGTCGGCCCGCGAGCAGGCTCGCGTCGCCGACGCCGCCGCCGAGGTGAAAACCGAACTGGCAGCGAAGAACCGGGAGTACGAGGAGCGGTTCGGGTACGTCTATCTGGTGTGCGCCAGCGGGCGGTCCGCCGAGGAACTGCTCGCGATCCTGACCGAGCGGCTCGGCAACGACCCGGAGACCGAGCGCCGTGTGATGCGCAACGAGCTGGCCAAGATCAATCGGCTGCGCCTGGAGCGACTCCTTGCCTCCCCTGGCAGGCTGAAGGGATGACGATCTCGACCCACGTCCTCGACGCCGTCACGGGCACACCAGCCGCGGGTGTCGCCGTCACCCTCCTCGACGCCGGCTACGCCGTCCGCTCCGAGGGCCTCACCGACGACGACGGCCGCATCTCCCGGGTGGCCGAGGCGCTGCCCACCGGTGTGTATCGGCTCCGGTTCGACACCGGCGCCTACTTCGCACGTCTCGGTACGCCGGCGTTCTATCCGGAGGTCACCGTGACGTTCGAGATCGTCGACGCCACAGCGCATCACCACGTGCCGCTGCTGCTGTCGCCGTACGCCTATTCGACCTACCGAGGGAGCTGACGTGTCGGGCATCATTCTGGGCGAGAACCAGTACGGCAAGGCCGAGAACCGCATCGTCAGGATCTACCGCGACACGCCCCGGCACGAGATTCACGACGTCAGCGTGTCGACTTGCCTGCGTGGCGACTTCAGCGCCGCCCACCTCGAGGGCGACCAGTCCGACGTCCTGCCCACCGACACGCAGAAGCAGACCGCCTACGCCTACGCGAAGGAGAAGGGTCTGCGGTCGATCGAGGACTACGGCCTTGCGCTGGCCCGCCACTTCGTCGGTGACGTCGCACCGGTCACCGCGGCCCGCATCGAGATCGACGAATACGCATGGGAGCGAGCGAAAGTCAACGGCGCCGAGCACGACCACACCTGGGTGCGCAAGGGCCAGGAGGTGCGCACCGCTGCCGTCACGGTGGACGCCGATGGTGAATGGGTGGTGGCAGGGTTCAAGGATCTGGTGATCCTGAAGTCGACGGGGTCGGAGTTCGCCGGGTTCCTCACCGACCCCTACACCGTCCTCGAACCGACGCGCGATCGCGTGATGGCGACCTCGCTCGTCGCACAGTGGCGCTTCGACACCACCGAGGTCGCGTGGGAGCCCACCTACGCCGACGTCAAGGCCCGGCTGATCGAGCAGTTCGCCGTCGTTCGGTCACTGGCCCTGCAGCAGACGCTGTTTCACATGGGCAGGGCGGTCCTGGAGCACCATCCCGAGATCGTAGAGATCCGGCTGTCGGCGCCCAACAAGCACCACTTCCCCTACGATCTGGCGCCATTCGGCATCGACAACCACAACGAGGTGTTCCATGCTGACGACCGGCCGTACGGACTGATCCAGGCGACGGTCACCCGTGACGACGCGCCCCCGGCAGGCCCGGCGTGGGACGCCCAGCGCAGCTGGCTCGGCTGAGCGGCGCTACTCCAGCTGATCGCGTAGCTGCGCCAGCGACTTGGCGAGCAGACGCGACACGTGCATCTGGGAAATGCCGACCCGCTCGGCGATCTGGGTCTGGGTGAGTGACTCGAAGAACCTCAGCACCAGCACCGTGCGCTCGCGTTCCGGCAGCGATGCGAGCAAGGGACGCAACGCTTCCCGGTTCTCGATCCGGTCGAGGTTGCTATCCATGTCGCCGAGCGTGTCGGCGATCGCCGGCGCCTCCTCGGTGCCGCTGCCGCCGCCGTCGATGGACATGGTGTTGTACGAGCTGCCCGCGATGAGGCCTTCGACCACTTCCTCGCGGTCCATCTCGAGTTCGGCGGCGAGTTCCGTCGGCGTGGGCGCCCGGCCGAGCCGCTGGGACATCTCCGCGGTCGCCGCGCCGAGGCGCAGGTGCAGTTCCTTGAGTCGCCGCGGCACCTTCACCGACCAGCTGTTGTCGCGGAAGTGCCGCCGGACCTCGCCCATGATGGTGGGTACCGCGAACGACACGAAGTCCGAGCCGGCGTTCACGTCGAACCTGATGACGGCGTTGACCAAGCCGACGCGGGCGACCTGAACCAGGTCGTCGCGTGACTCGCCGCGACCGTCGAATCGGCGGGCGATGTGATCGGCGAGAGGAAGGCAGCGCTCGACGATCCGGTCACGCTGGCGACTGAACGCGGGCGAGCCCTCTTCGAGGTCGGCCAAGGTGCGGAACATGTCGATGACGTCCGCGTACTCCGAGTTCGATCGTGCCGGCGAACCCTGGGAGGACGACGCCGTCACCGAAGAGAACTCACTCGTCTCGTCGACATGGAGATGCCTACGATCTGCCCGTCGCCCGGCCCTTGGCCGTCTTGATAGGTCTTGATGTCGTCGGTCAGCGAGCTGAGCACGTGCCAGCTGAAGCTTCCTGGTTCCATGATGTCGGTCGTGGTACACGACGTCGATGCGTCGATGACGACCTCTTCCAGTTCGGAGCGCACGACGACCACCAGCGTGGCGTCGGGAACGGCGGAGCGGATCAGACGGGTGCATGCCTCGTCGACGGCGAGCCGCAGATCGGCGACGGTGTCGGAATCCAGGTCCTCGAAGGTGCCCACCGCCGCAACGAGGGTGCGCAGGAGCGCCAGGTTCTCCAACCTGGCGGCGACCCTGAATTCGACCTTGTCGTCCACTTCTGTCACGCGTCCTCCTGCCGACCTCCCGAGAGACTACCCCCGGGGGATTTCCGACTACTCACGAACTATCCGTTGCCCCACCGGAGGCGGGGCGCAACGTCGATGTCGTTGACCTGGCGGCCCCTTCGCGGCATGCGCGCAGGACCGACGAGGGACGCCATGACCCGGCTTTCATAACCGTTTTTAGGGTCGGCTAAACCCGGCCCGGTCCGTGCGTCGGATGCCACGGTCCCCTGCGCCGAGCGGCCCGATGGTGCGTTTGGCGACCGATCTTGACGGGAAGACAGCAGTCATGAGCGATCAGAACAGTGGACCCGCTGAGGGCATCAAGGGCGTCGTCGAAGACGTCAAGGGCAAGGCCAAGGAAGCCGTCGGCACCGTCACGGGGCGCGGCGACCTGGTGAACGAGGGCGAGGCCCAGCAGGACAAGGCCGAGGCTCAGCGTGAGGCTGCCAAGAAGGAAGCCCAGGCTGACGCCGCCCGCGCCGGCGCTGCCGCGGCAGAGAAGCGCCAGCAGGCCAACCAGTAGTCGATCGGCGAAGGGCCCGGCCGGAGTGATCCGGTCGGGCCCTTCGTCGTGCCGGTCGGGTGCCTAGTCCAGGCGTTCGGCGATGCGCTTGATCGCAGCCAGGCGTTGATCCCAGCGGCGTCCGATCGTCTCGAGTTCGGTGGCGAGTGCGCTCAGCCGCGCGCCCAGCGCCCGGTATCGCACCTCGCGTCCGGACCGGATTGATTCGACGAGCCCGGCGTCGGCCAGCACCGCGAGGTGTTTGGCGATCGCCTGCCTGCTCACCGGCATCCGGGCGGCAAGCGCGCTCGCGGACAGATCGTCACGCCCGACCTCGGTCAGGATCCGCCAGCGGGTCTCGTCGGCGAGCGCTGCCAGGACGGCGGGGACCTCACCGACCACCCCCTCGTCGCCGCTCATCGCGACTCGACGAACGCCACCAGTTCGCCGAGTTCGGCCTCCCAGCCACCGACATTGCCCTCGTGCTTGCCCGCGGGGTCGTCGAGTTCCTCGAAGCCGGTCTCGAGTAGGGACAGGCGGGTGCCCGACGCGGTCTCGGCCAGGTCGAACCGGACGACGGTCGAATTGCCGGGCGCCGGGTCGGCGCCCGCCACGTGGGCCCACCGGTAGATCAGCGTCTTGGGCCGGTCGACGTGCTCGATGGTGACGCGGGATTCCGCTCCGTGCTCGGTCCACCCGAACAGACCCTTGCCGCCCGGGCGGGCGTCGAATTCGCAGCGGTCGCCGAACCACTCCGCGATGAGCTTCGGTTCGGTGAGCGCGGCCCACACCTTCTCGACTGGGGCATCGATGTCGATGGACTTGGTGATCTCGAGTGTCGCCATGGGGTTCTCCTTCGGTCGATGATGTGCAACTTCATGGTTGCATGCCCTGCCAGCGTCATGCAACCCCCGAGTTGCACGATTCGATCGAGGTGCGTCCAGCGTCCCCGGTGCCTACCGTCTAGTGATGGACCTCGACAGCGTCGAAGCGGTCATCACACCGACGTGCCGCGACGACGTGTGGCCACTGCGACCGGGCGACACCATGATCGCCGGCGGCACGTGGCTGTTCTCCGAACCTCAACCGCAGGTGCGCCGACTCGTCGACCTCACCGCGCTGCGGTGGCCACCGATCGAGGCAACCGACGACGGGATCGACCTGGCCGCCACCTGCACGCTCGCCGACGTGTCGTCGCTGTCCACCACGCTCGTACTCGACCGGCCCGACTGGTCCGCGGCGCCGCTGTTCCATCAGTGCTGCACCGCACTGCTCGCGTCGTCCAAGATCTGGCGCACGGCCACCGTCGGCGGCAACCTCTGCCTCGCCTACCCCGCCGGGGCCATGATCTCGCTGCTGGCCGCCCTCGACGGCGACGTCACCGTGTGGCGGGCCGACGGCACCGACTACCGGCTTCCGATCGCCGACTTCGTGACGGGAGACTCGGCCAATGCGCTGCGACCGGGCGAACTGATCCGTTCCGCGCACCTCCCAGCGCGGGCACTGCGCGCACGCACGGCCTATCGCAAGCTCGCACCGTCGGCACTCGGACGCTCCGGGATCGTCGTGATCGGCCGTCGTGACGCCGCGGTCGACGGTGGGCGTGTCGTGCTGTCGGTGACCGCGGCGACCGTGCGGCCCCACGTGTTCGCCTTCGCCCACTCCCCGACGCCCGAGGACCTGCGTGCCGCGCACGCCACCATCCCCGCCGACGACTGGACGGTCGACGCGCACGGGGACCCGGACTGGCGAGCGGCGATGACGCTGACGCTGGCTCAGCAGGTCTGTGCGGAACTGACATGACCGTCACGGTGAACGGCGATGCGCTGCAGGATGATCCGTGTCCCGGTCAGTGTCTGCGCACCTATCTGCGTGAGCACGGCCACTTCGAGGTGAAGAAGGGGTGCGACGCCGGCGACTGCGGTGCCTGCTCGGTACTCGTCGACGGCGCCGCCGTGCACTCCTGCGTGTTCCCGGCGTTCCGTGCCGCAGGCAGGGCCGTGACCACCGTCGCCGGCCTCGGCACCCCCGACGATCTGCACCCGGTGCAGCGACGGTTTGCCGAGGCCGCGGGCTTCCAATGCGGCTTCTGCACCGCGGGCATGGTCACCACGGCCTCGACCCTGTCCGACACCGACGACCTGGCCGAGCAGCTCAAGGGCAACCTGTGCCGGTGCACCGGCTACCGGGCGATCGCCGACGCGGTCGCCGGCCGCAGGAACGTCGAGAAGTCCGAGGGCGCAGCCGATCCCGGCCGATCCATCGGCGCACCCGCGGGACTACGGGTGGTCACCGGCACCGAGCAGTACACGATGGACTTCGCGCCCCCGGGACTACTGCACATGGCCGTGCTGCGCAGCCCCGTTGCCCACGCTCGCATCACGTCGATCGACACCGCTGCCGCGCAGTGCATCCCGGGCGTACGACTGGTGCTCACCCACCACGACAGCCCGCCCGTAGCGTTCTCCACCGCCCGGCACGACGACCGCAACGACGACCCCGACGACACCCTGATCTTCGACGACACCGTCCGATTCGCCGGCCAGCGGGTCGCCGCGGTGGTCGCCGAGAGTTCCGCCGCCGCCACGGCCGCCTGCCGCGCCATCGCCGTCGAATACCAGGTGCTGCCAGCCGTATTCGATCCCGACACTGCTCGGTCCCCTGGCGCGCCAGTGATACACGCGGACAAGGGGCCCGAGGCGCGGATCCGCGACGTCTCGCGCAACGTGGTCGCCGAACTGCACGGCGGCCTCGGCGACGTCGATGCGGGCGTGGCGGCGGCGCGCGCCGCGGGCGGGGCGGTGGTCAGTGGTCGGTGGACCACCCAGCGCGTACAGCACGCGCACCTGGAGACCCATGGGTGCACCGGCTGGCGCGACGAGCACGGTCGCCTGGTGATCCGGACGAGTTCGCAGGTGCCGTTCCTGGTGCGCGACGAACTGTGCCACCTCTTCGGCCTGGACCGCGACGGGGTGCACGTGTTCACCCGCCGGATCGGCGGTGGGTTCGGCGGCAAGCAGGAGATGCTGGTCGAGGACGTCGTCGCGCTGGCCGTGCTGCGTCTGGGCGAACCGGTGCGCTACGAGTTCAGCCGGTCCGACGAGTTCGTCGCCGCTCCGTGCCGTCATCCCTTCCGGGTCGACGCGACGGTGGCGGCCGGCCCGGACGGCGTACTCACCGCGCTCGCCGTCGACGTGCTGGTCGACGCCGGCGCCTACGGCAACCACAGCCCCGGCGTGATGTTCCACGGGTGTGGCGAGTCGATGTCGGTGTACCGCTGCCCGAACAAGCGCGTCGACGCAGAGTCGGTGTACACCAACAACATTCCTTCCGGTGCGTTCCGCGGTTACGGGCTCGGACAGGTGATGTTCGCGGTCGAGTCGGCGCTCGACCAGCTCGCCGCCGAACTCGGGATCGACCCGTTCGACCTGCGTCGGAGCAACGTCGTGGTGCCGGGTGACCAGTTCACCGACGCGCACGTCGTCGAGGACGACCTGACCTTCGGCAGCTACGGGCTCGACCAGTGTCTCGACCTCGCGCAGCAGGCGATGCGGACCGGCAACGGCGTCGCGCCGCCCGAGGGTCCGCAATGGCGGGTCGGCGAGGGCATGGCGGTGGCGATGATCGCCACCATTCCGCCGCGCGGGCACTACGCCGAGGCGTCGATCGAACGGGATGCCGACGGCGACTACACCCTGTCGGTGGGCACCGCGGAGTTCGGCAACGGCACGTCGACCGTGCACGCTCAGCTGGTCGCCGCCGAGTTCGACGTCCCCGTGGACCGGGTCCGGATCCGGCAATCCGACACGGACGCAACGGCATACGACACCGGGGCGTTCGGGTCGGCGGGAACGGTGGTCGCCGGGCTGGCGGTGCAGGCGGCGTGCCGCGACCTGCGCGGCCAGTTGTCGGCGACCGGATCGGCGGCCGGGGTCGGGCACGGTCGCCACGACGGGACGCCGCGGTCGGTCGCCTTCAACGTCCAGGCTTTCCGGGTGGCCGTCGACGTCGAGACCGGCGTCGTGCGGATACTGCAGTCGGTGCACGCCGCCGACGCCGGCGTCGTGCTCAACCCCGAGCAGTGTCGCGGGCAGGTGGAGGGCGGGGTGGCCCAGGCCATCGGATCGGCCCTGTACGAACAGATGCACGTGGGCGACGACGGAGCGGTCACCACGACCACCCTCCGCAACTACCACATCCCGCAGTTGGCCGACGTGCCCGTGACGGAGGTCTACTTCGCCGACACCGTCGACGCGCTGGGACCGCTTGGCGCCAAGTCGATGAGCGAATCGCCGTACAACCCTGTGGCGCCGGCGTTGGCCAACGCGATCGCCGACGCATGTGGCGCACGGCTGCGCGATCTACCGATGACCCCCGCGCGGGTGTGGCGGGCGTTGCGGTCCGACCCGGCTGTCGGCACCCCGCCCTAGAGTTCGGGCCGTGTGGAAGGTCATCTGCGCCGTCGGCGTCCTCGCAGGCATCGCCGCCTACCTGAGCGGGCTGGACCCCATGTGGAGCGTCGTCGTCGGCGTGCTGAGCCCGGCCGTGCCCGCGTTCCTGGTGGGTGTCGCGCGTGGGGCGCGCACCGAGAGCCCGCGCGAGCACCCTGCCGCCGACAAGCAAGCCATGTCCGGCACCGAGTTCGAGGACTACGTCGCGCGCATCGCCCGCACGTGCGGCGTCCCAGTCATCATGACGCCGCTATCCGGCGACTGGGGTGTCGACCTCATCGTCGGGAAGCGGCCGCACCGCCTGGCGATCCAGTGCAAACGCCAGTCCCGGCCCGTCGGCACGGGCGCCGTCCAGGAGGTGGTCGCCGGCGCCCCGATGCAGGACTGCACTCAGACGATGGTCGTGACCAACCACGACTTCACCCCCGCCGCACGGCGTTTGGCCGAGCTACACGGCTGTGTGCTGGTCGGTGGCGCCGAACTCACCAGGCTGGCCTCGACGATCCGCGCGCTGACGGTGCCCCAGGGCGGTCAGCGCATCTGAGCGAGCACGCCTCGCACCGCGTCGACGGCGGCGTCGAGGTCGGCACGCGTGACGGTGAGCGCGGGCCGGAACCGCACACTGTCGTGCCCGCTGGCCAGCATGATGACCCCGGCGTCCCACAGCCGCGCGACCAACGCGTCACGCTGCGCGGCCGAGGGCATGCTGAACGCGCACATCAGGCCGCGCCCCCGAGGCGCAAGCACCAGGGTCGGGAACTCGTCGGCGAGTTCGGTGAGCCTGTCCAGGAGGTGCCTGCCCGCGTCGGCGGCGTGGGCGAACAGGTCGTCGGCTTCGATGACCTCGAGGATGCGGCGGGCGCGCACCATGTCGGTCAGGTTGCCGCCCCATGTCGAGTTGATCCGGGAGCTGACGGCGAAGACGTTGTCGGCGACCTCGTCGACGCGCCCACCCGCCATCACACCGCAAACCTGGGTCTTCTTCCCGAACGCCACGACGTCCGGCCGTACGCCCAGCTGCTGGTAGGCCCACGCGGTTCCGGTGATGCCGCAACCGGTTTGGACCTCGTCGAAGATCAGCAGCGCGTCGAACTCGTCGCACAGGTCGCGCATCGCGGCGAAGAACTCGGCCCGGATGTGACGGTCGCCGCCCTCCCCCTGGATCGGCTCGGCGATGAAGCACGCGACGTCGTGCGGGTTGGCCTCGAAGGCGGCGCGGGCCTGTCGAAGCGACTCCGCCTCGAGGTCGGCGATGTCGGCACCCGGGCTGGGCACCGGGGCGTCGATGCGAGGCCAGTCGAACTTCGGGAACCGGGCGACCTTGTTCGGATCGGTGTTGGTCAGCGACAGCGTGTAACCGCTGCGCCCGTGGAAGGCGCCCCGTAGATGGAGGACCTTGGTCCCGAGCTGGGGATCCAGCCCGCGGGACTCGTTGAGCCTGCTCTTCCAGTCGAAGGCGACCTTGAGGGCATTCTCGACCGCCAGGGCGCCGCCGTCGACGAAGAAGAGGTGCGGCAGCGCGGGGTCGCCGAGCACGCGGGCGAACGTCTCGACGAAGCGCGCCATGGGGACGCTGTACACGTCGGAGTTGCTCGGCTTGTTCACGGCGGCGGCCGCGAGTTCGGCGCGGAAGTCGGGATCCTCGGCCAGCGCAGGGTGGTTCATCCCGAGCGCCGACGAGGCGAAGAACGTGAACATGTCCAGCATCCGCGCACCGGTGCGGGCGTCGACGAGATGCGAACCCCGTGAGCGCTCGACGTCGAGGACGATGTCGAGTCCGTCGGCGAGGATGCTCCGACCGAGCACCTCGTGGACCTGGTCGGGTCGCACAACGGGTCCGGTCGAGTGGGAGCGGGCAGGCAGGACGGCGGTCATGCAGGAAATACTAACGCATTATTTACGGTCTACGTGACTCTGACAGGAATCATTCCGGTACGTAGTCACGTCCATCGTAAAAAGTCTGTAGGATGATCGTGCTTCGGGTGCGGACGTTCGCCGCCGTCCTGATCTGTTGCAACAACCCCTCCAGCGCACGCGCCGAAGGGACGCGCACCAGCAGGACGTAGCTCTCGTCCCCCGCCACGGAGTGGCACGACTCGATCTCGTGAATGTGCTCGAGCCGGGCCGGCGCGTCATCGGGTTGCGACGGATCGAGGGGGGAGATGGCGACGAACGCCGACAGCATGTTGCCGACTGCCTCGGGACTGATCCTGGCGCGATACCCGGTCACCACGCCCCGCGACTCGAGTCGCCGGACCCGCGCCTGCACCGCCGAGACCGACAGCCCGGCGCACGCCGCGAGGTGCGCGAGGGTGGCGCGACCGTCGGCGACGAGTGCCCGGGCCAGCTTCCGGTCGATCTCGTCGAGTTCGTCGGGCGCGTCGCTCATGGCCGGAGACTATCGCGGGCGCCGACGCTCACGCCGAACCCCGAGACACCCAGACACTTCAGAAGACACTTCGAACCTGCAGAACCACGACGAGAAAGCGACATCATGACCACCATGAACACCTCGAAGCCCGCGGCCGGTTCGCAGCCGACCGCCGACGACCTGCGCGACCGGGTACGGGCCGCGCTGCAGGCGATCGGCGCCCACGTCACGCTCGGCGAGCCCGGAGCACCCGGGCTCGCCGCCAGCACGCCGGTCACCGGAGACGTGCTGTTCGCGGTCGCCGAGACCACCGTCGAGGACACCGACGAGGCCATCGCCGCGGCGTCCCGCGCGTTCGTCGCGTGGCGCACCACGCCGGCCCCGGTGCGTGGCGCACTGGTGGCTCGGCTCGGCGAACTGCTGGTCGAGCACAAGGCGGATCTGGCGACGCTGGTGACGGTGGAGGCCGGGAAGATCAGCTCCGAGGCGCTCGGCGAGGTCCAGGAGATGATCGACATCTGCCAGTTCGCCGTCGGGCTGTCGCGTCAGCTGTACGGCAAGACGATCGCCTCCGAACGGCCCGGGCACCGGCTGATGGAGACGTGGCACCCGCTCGGCGTCGTCGGCGTCATCACGGCGTTCAACTTCCCGGTCGCGGTGTGGGCGTGGAACACCGCGGTCGCGCTGGTGTGCGGTGACACCGTGGTGTGGAAGCCGTCGGAACTCACTCCGCTGACCGCCATCGCCTGCCAGGCGCTGATCGAGCGCGCGGCGGACGACGTTGGCGCGCCGCGGGACGTGAGCCGGCTCGTGCAGGGCGCCAGGGAGATCGGCGAACGCCTCGTCGACGATCCGCGCGTCGCGCTGGTGTCGGCCACCGGTTCGGTGCGGATGGGCCAGAAGGTCGGGCCGCGGGTGGCCCAGCGGTTCGGCAAGGCGCTGCTCGAACTGGGCGGCAACAACGCCGCGATCGTGACGCCGTCGGCCGATCTCGATCTCGCGGTGCGCGGCATCGTGTTCTCCGCCGCGGGCACCGCGGGCCAGCGCTGCACCACGATGCGCCGGGTCATCGCACACCGCTCGGTGGTCGACGCGGTCATCGAGCGCGTCGCGACCGCCTACCGCAGCCTGCCGGTCGGCGACCCGTCGGCGGACGGCACCCTGGTGGGTCCGCTCATCCACGAGCGGTCCTACCGCGACATGGTGGGGGCCCTCGAGCAGGCCCGCGCCGACGGCGGCGAGGTGATCGGCGGCGAGCGGGTCGACCTGGGTGAGGGGTCCTACTACGTGCGGCCAGCAGTGGTGCGCATGCCGTCGCAGACCTCGGTCGTGCACGACGAGACGTTCGCGCCGATCCTCTACGTCATGGCCTACGACGACCTCGACGAGGCCATCGACATGAACAACGCCGTCCCGCAGGGTCTTTCGTCGGCCATCTTCACCACCGACATGCGGGAGGCCGAACGCTTCATGGCTGCCGACGGGTCCGACTGCGGTATCGCAAACGTCAACATCGGCACCTCGGGCGCGGAGATCGGCGGCGCCTTCGGCGGGGAGAAGCAGACCGGCGGTGGCCGCGAGTCCGGGTCCGACGCCTGGAAGGCCTACATGCGCCGAGCGACCAACACCGTCAACTACTCCTCCGAGCTGCCGCTCGCCCAGGGCGTGACGTTCGGCTGAGCGGTTTCGGCGCGCTGGCCCGCGGTGACCGCGGCTTTCCGCGCCGAAGTCGCGAAGGATTATCATCGGCGCCGTGAGCGAGCAGGTCGAAACACGAGAATTCCAGGCCGAGGCCCGTCAGCTGCTGCAGCTGATGATCCACTCCATCTACTCCAACAAGGACTCGTTCCTGCGGGAGTTGGTCTCGAACGCCTCCGACGCGCTGGACAAGCTCCGCCTCGAGGCGTTTCGCGACAAGGACCTCGACGTCGACACGTCGGATCTGCACATCGAGATCGACGTCGACCCGGATGCCCGCACGCTGACCATCCGGGACAACGGCATCGGCATGAGCCGCGACGAGGTGGTCGACCTGATCGGCACCCTCGCCAAGTCCGGCACCGCCGAGCTGCGCCAGAAGTTGGCGGCGCAGCCCGGTGATGCGGAACAACTGATCGGTCAGTTCGGCATCGGGTTCTACTCGACGTTCATGGTCGCCGACGCGGTCGAACTCCTGACCCGCAAGGCGGGCGAGACGTCCGGCACGCGTTGGGAATCGAGCGGTGACGGCAGCTACACCATCGCGGCGGTCGATGACGCGCCGCAGGGCACGTCGGTTACGTTGCACCTCAAGCCCGCGGACGCCGACGACGAGCTGCACGACTACACCTCGCAGTGGAAGATCCGGGAGCTGATCAAGAAGTACTCGGACTTCATCTCGTGGCCTATCCGGATGCAGGTCGAGAAGACGGTTCCCGCGCAGGAGGAAGGTGGCGAGGCTGCCGGCGGGCAGGAGCGAAGCGACTCGGGGAATGTCCGAGTCAGCATCGAGACCGAGACGGTCAACTCGCGGACGGCGCTGTGGGCCAAGCCCAAGAGCGAGGTCTCCGCCGAGGAGTACGCGCAGTTCTACAAGCACGTCGCGCATGCGTGGGACGAGCCGCTCGAGGTCATCGCGATGAAGGCCGAGGGCACGTTCGAGTATCAGGCGCTGCTGTTCATCCCGTCACAGGCGCCGTTCGACCTGTTCAACCGGGACGGACGCGCCGGGGTCCAGCTGTACGTCAAGCGCGTCTTCATCATGGGCGACTGCGACGAGCTGGTGCCCGAGTACCTGCGGTTCGTCAAGGGCGTCGTCGACGCACAGGACATGTCGCTGAACGTGTCTCGCGAGATCCTCCAGCAGGACCGCCAGATCAAGGTGATCCGGCGCAGCCTGACCAAGAAGGTGCTCTCGGCGCTCAAGGACCTGCAGGCGAACCGCCAGGACGACTACACGACCTTCTGGACCCAGTTCGGCCGGGTGTTCAAGGAGGGCCTGATCTCCGACGGTGACAACCGCGATGCGCTGCTGAGGCTGTCGTCGTTCGCGTCGACCGCCAGTGACGAGCAGTCGACCACGCTCGCCGACTACGTCGCCCGGATGAAGGACGGCCAGGAGCAGATCTTCTACGCGACGGGTGAGTCACGGCAGCTGCTGGAGCGTTCGCCGCACCTGGAGGCGTTCAAGGCCAAGGGCTACGAAGTGCTGCTGCTGACCGACCCGGTCGACGAGGTCTGGGTGGAGTCGGTGCCGGAGTTCGACGGCCACGCATTGCAGTCGGTGGCCAAGGGCGAGGTCGACCTCGGCGCCGCCGACGAGAAGACCACCGAGCAGGGCGACTTCGCGGATCTGCTCGCGTGGTTGAAGGAGACGCTCGACGACCACGTCAAGGAGGTGCGCCTGTCGACCCGGCTGACGTCGTCGCCGGCCTGCCTGATCACCGACACCTTTGGCATCACCCCGCAGTTGGCGCGGATGTATCGCGCGTCGGGTCAGGAGGTGCCGGTCGGCAAGCGCATTCTGGAGTTGAACCCCGACCATCCGCTCGTCACCGGTCTGCGGCAGGCTCTGGCCGACTCCGAGACCAAGGACGGACTGGCCGAGACCGCCGAGTTGCTGTACGGCACGGCGCTTCTCGCCGAGGGTGGTGCGCTAGACGATCCGGCCCGGTTCGCCGCGCTGCTTGCCGACCGGCTGGCGCGGACCGTCTAGCCGACCGCCTCAGCCATCCGTCCGGCGGCCATCCAGTTCCGCCAGTACGTCGGCGGTGTCGGCGCCCAACTCGGGCGCGGGTCCGGCGACGCGGCCAGGCGTCCGCGAGAACCAGGTCGGCACTCCGGGGAAGCGCGTCGGGCCGTGCGGGGTGTCGATCGTCTCGAACATCCCCACCGCGTTCAGGTGCGGGTCGTCGAACAGCTCGTCGGGCGTCTGGATCGGCGCTGCGGGAATCTCCAACTCGCGGAACAGCTCCAGCCATTCGGCGGTGGTGCGTTCCAGCAACGTCTGCGCGATCAGCCCGTACATGCGGTCGATCTGCTTGGCCCGTAGCTCCAGGGTCGCGAACGCCTCGCCGTACTCCTCGATCCAGGCCGGTTTGACGTTGTCGACGAACGCCTTCCAGTGCTTGTCGTTGTAGATCAGCACCGCGACGTGGCCGTCCTTCGTCGGATACGGCTTGCGGTCGCGCGCCACCGTCCGCGGGTAGATCGCGGGTCCCAGCGGCGGCGTGAACATCCTGCCGTTGGCGTGCTCGACGAGCATGAAGGACGCCATGGTCTCGTACATGCTGACCTCCACCTCCTGCCCCTCGCCGGTCCGCTCGCGGTGGAACAGCGCCATCATGGTGGCGTACGTGGCCGTGAGGCCGCCGACCTTGTCCGCGACGATGGTCCCGACGTAGGTCGTCTCGCCGGTGAGGAGTTCCTGGACGGCCGAGACCCCGGACTGGGCCTGGATGATGTCGTCGTACGCGGGACGGTCGGCTTCTGGTCCGCGGCGGCTGTAGCCGTAGCAGTTGGTGTAGACGATGGCCGGGTTGATCGCGGCGACGTCGTCGTAGGCGAACCCCAGCTTGGCGATGGCCCTGGCTCGCATCGAGTGGATGAAGACGTCCGCCTCCGCGATGAGGCCGCGCAGTGCAGCCTTGCCCTCGTCGGTGACGAGATCGAGTACGACGCTGCGCTTTCCGCGGTTCACGTTGACGAACACGCCGCTCATGCCGGAAGCAGGCCCGACCGAGATGTAGCGGGCATTGTCACCGTCGGGCGGCTCGACCTTGACGACGTCGGCGCCCATGTCGGCCAGGATCTGGGTGCAATAGGGCCCCATCACGACCGCGGTGAGGTCCACGACGCGGATGCCCGCCAGCGGACCGGTCACAGATCGGACGCCTGCGACGCGCCGAAGCTGTACCGGATGTGGTCGGTGTGCCCGTTCGGCACGGGCGGGAACACCAGCGGCACGGTGTCGTCGCGGATCGCGTCGATGACCTCCGCCACGTCCTCGACCGTCCACGACGGCCGGTACACCCCCGGGGTCTCGGCGACGAACGCGCGCGCCATGCGTCCCGCGATCGCGACGAACAATTCGCCGGTGACCGTGCAGGACTGATGCGCGAGCCAGCCCACCATCGGTGCGACGAGTCCCGGTTCCATCGGCGGGTAGGCCGAGGTGTCGAGCCCCTCGGCCATCCTCGTCACGGCGCCGGGGATTATCGCGTTGCACGTCACACCGTCGGCCGCGCCTTCGAGCGCCACGACGTTCGTCAGCCCGATGATGCCTGCCTTGGCGGCGGCGTAGTTCGCGACGCCGTGGTTGCCGTACAGACCTCCGATCGACGAGGTCAGCACCACCCTGCCGTAGCCGGCCGACGCCATGACCGGAAACGCCGGACGAACCACGTGGAAGGCGCCGCGCAGGTGCACGTCGAGCACGGCGTCGAAGTCCTCGTACGACATCTCCGCCAGCGGCGCGCGGCGGACGTTGCCTGCGTTGTGCACCAGCACGTCGATGCGGCCGAAGTGCTCGAGCGCGGTGTCGACGATCGCACGACCGCCCTCGGCAGTGGCCACCGAGTCACTCGATGCGACGGCTTCGCCTCCCGCCGAACGGATCTCGTTGACGACCTGCTGCGCCGGGCCGACGTCGGTGCCCTCACCGGTGAGGGTGCCCCCGACGTCGTTCACCACCACCTTGGCGCCGCGGGCGGCGAGCAGCACCGCGTACTCGCGGCCGAGTCCGCGTCCGCCACCGGTCACGACGGCGACGCGCTCGTCGAAGTTCAAACTGGAAGGAGATGCCATCTCAGGCGAACGGTTCCTCGCCTGCGAGCTTCGTCCGTTGCAACAGTCGCCCGGACGTCGGATCGTATGGCGTGGCTCGGTGCATGGTCCCAGTGTTGTCCCAGATGACCAGATCGCCAACCGACCAGGTGTGCCGGTAGGTGAACTGGGGTTGGGTGGCCCACTCGCGGAGACGAACGAGCAGTTCGGTGCTCGCGCGGCGGTCCAGTCCGACTACGTGGCCGGCCGTGCAGCCGAGCACGAGTGACTTGCGGCCCGAGCGGTGCGTCCACACCAGGGGCAGGTCGCGCTCCCCGATCGACATCATCTGCCGCAGGGTCTCGAGCGCGGGCTCCGGCTCGTAGTAGAGCAGCGTCGTCCACGTCGAATGGGTCACCTGGAGTTCATCGAGGCCGGCCTTGTCCTCGTCGGGCAGGTCTTCGTAGGCGGCGTAGGTGTTGCAGAACTCGGTGTCGCCCTCGCCCTCGTTGCCCAGCGCCTTGCTCGACAACAGCGACGCCAGGATCGGGACCTCGTTCATGGTGCCGTCGAGGTGCCAGTAAAGCGACCCCCGCAGGTAGTCGGCCTGCTTGTTGATCGTGGTGTCCAGGGTGACCTGATAGAGCTTCTCGCCCTTGCGTTCGGTGGCCATGGTGCCCAGCGTCTCGGTGAAGGCCACCTGCTCGTCGTCGGTGAACCCGATCTTCGGGAACACCAGCACCCCGCGCTGCTCGAGCAGTTCGCGGATCGCGGTGGCGTGGTGACCGGAGAGCAGCGTCGCCTTGTCCGCGCGGATCTCGCTACCGATCCGCGGGTGAATCTCCCGTGCGCACAGCGCGTCGATCGACGTGGTCACTGGCCTGATCCCCCGTCGCCCAGGACCAATTCCAGTCCCTCCAGGTCCCCCTTGTCGCGCCACGCCTCCAGCAGGTCGTCGAACGCGTAGAAGCCCGGCGAATAGAAGTCACCGAGGAACGAGCCGTTGCCCTCTGCGCCGCCGCGTCCCTCGTTGTTGTAATAGCCAGGCGTGCAACTCAGTTCGAACGCCGAATTGTCGATCGACAGTTCTCGCACGGTCGACACCCACGCGTCTTGGCCGCCCTGGCTGGCCTCCACCGTGGTGGCGCCGCGGCTCTGCGCCTCGGCGAGGATGTACGCGATGTGCTTGGCTTGCTGCTCGAACATCGCCGTGGTGTTCGCGGACACCCCGCCCTGGATGAAGCCCATGTGGAACTGGTTCGGGAACCCTCGGCTGGTCATGCCGTGCAACGTCTTGTAGTCGTCCTTCCAATGATCGAAGAGCGACAGCCCATCTCGGCCGGTGATGGAGTCGATCGCATACCTGCGGCTGATCTCGGTGGAAATCTCGAAGCCGCTTGCGAATATGACGCAGTCGACCTCGTACTCGACGCCGTTGGCGACGATGCCGTTGGCCGTGAGCCGCTCGACGCCCTTGGTCGCCGACACGTCGACGAGCGTCACGTTCGGGCGGTTGAACGAGGCCAGGTAGTGCTCGCTGGACGTCGGCCGCTTGCACATGAAGCGGTAGTACGGCTTGAGCGCCTCGGCGGTGTCGGGGTCGGTGACGATCTCGGCTACGCGGCGCCGAAGCCGCTCCATGATCTTGTAGTCCTCTTCCTCCCGGAACGCCATGATCTGTTCGATCGTCACCGTCGCTGGATCGTCGAGGCCCGCGATCCGGTTGGTGAGGTTGCGGCCGAGTTCGGTCCAGAAGTCGCACACCAGGTCCGGCTCACCGAACACGACGCCGACGAACGGCGACCAGTTGTGGAAGTTGCGCTTGCGCTCCTCCTGCCATCCCGGCTGGAGCGAGGCGGCCCAGTCGGGATCGGTGCCCGGGTTGGTGCGCTGGTCCACCGACGACGGCGTTCGCTGAAACACGAGGAGCTGCTGCGCGTCCCGGGCAAGGTGCGGCACCAGCTGGATTCCGGTGGCACCGGTGCCGACGAGGGCGACCCGCTTGTCGGCGAGCCCTGCCAGTCCACCGTCGGCGTTGCCTCCGGTGTAGTCGTAGTCCCAACGAGCGGAGTGGAACACGTGGCCCGCGAAGTCCTTGATCCCCGGAATGCCGGGCAGCTTCGGGCGGTTGTAGGAGCCCTGCGCCATGACCACGAAGCGGGCCCGGATCTGATCGCCACGGTCGGTACCGATCTGCCAGCGCTCGGACGAGTCGTCCCAACGTAGGTCGCGTACCTGGGTCGAGAACAGCGCGCCGTCGTACAGCCCGAAGTGCTTGCCGATGTTGCGGCAGTGCTGAAAGATCTCGGCACCGTCGGCGAACTTCTTGCTCGGCATGAAGTCGAGTTCTTCGAGCAGCGGGACGTAGCAGTAGGCGTCGTTGTCGCACTGGACTCCGGGGAATCGGTTCCAGTACCAGACGCCTCCGAAGTCACCCGCCATCTCGACGACGCGGATCCCTTGCACGCCTGCCTTCTTGAGGTAGGCGCCGGCGAGCAGCCCGGCGAAGCCACCTCCGAGGATGACGACCTCGGCGTCCTCGACGATCGGGTCGCGCTCGGTCACCGTCGTGTAGGGGTCGACCTCGTAGAAGTCGGCGTAGTCGCCTTCGAGTTCCAGGTACTGCGAGGCGCCTTCGGGTCGCACGCGCTTGGCCCGCTCGGCGGCGTACTTCTCCCGCATTGCGGAGATGTCGACGTCGGTCGGGACGTCAGTCGGACCACAGGTCGTCACGCTTCTCCTTCGAGTTCTCGCGGGGCTCCGGTGCCCATGTACTTGGCCAGCTGGGTGTGCAGGTTGACCGTGCTGCGCTCCCGGTAGGGGTTGGGCATCGTGCCGGGGAAGCCCGCCGACTTCATGCCCTGCTGCACCGCGGCCATGTTCGAGAAGTCCTGCGGAAGCACCGAAAGCCAGTTCGGTGAGTCCTTCGGCGTGTACTGCCATTCCGTCTGCGGCTCTTCGCCCTTGGGATACAGCTCGAACACCGCGACCTCGAAGATGCACTTGTTCGGGTCGTAGCTCGGGTCGGGGCGCGCGCTGTAGCACAGTGCACTGGTGAGGCCCGGGCCGATCTGGAGGTTCGGGAAGAGTTGCCACGCCGTGCCGCTCTGGCCGAGGATGTCCGGCGGGATGGTCGGCCAGATCACGCCGCGCTCCTCGTCGTCCCGACGCGCCGAGGCCAGCCAATGCTGGAGCACCTTGTCCGCGGGCGTGCCCTCGGGTAGCTCGTCGACGAGCCGCTTGGCCGCGTTCACCAGCGTCGCGGTGGTCGTCGCGTTGGTCTGCTCCCACGTGTACATCTGCATCTCGGCGGTGGAGACACGCGGGTCGTCGCCGGTGCCGAGGCGGATCTTGGACTTCGTCTCCTCCATGCCCTTCGGTGCGTCGTAGCCGATGTTGCTGTGCCGCCCTTGCGCTTTCGCCCAGCCCTTGAATTCACCGAACCGGTTGAACTCCGGATGCGTGGTGAACACGTGGTAGGTCTCGTTGAAGGCCTCCATCGCGACCTTCCAGTTGCAGTCGAAGTACAGCCACTTGCGCCACTTGTAGCGCATGTTCTCCAGCCCGAACGGGTCGAGGATCTTGGCGGCAGGCATCAGGTAGTCCGCCAGCGATTCGCAGTCGGGGTCCATGTTCACGAACAGCCAGCCGCCCCAGGCGTCGACCTGGACGGGCGCCAGATGCGTGTTGCGTGCCGACAGCGTGCCCTTCCAGTCGTCCTGCTCCCGAATGTGGGTGCACGTGCCGTCGAGACCATATGTCCAGCCGTGGAATCCGCAGACGAACGACTTGCGCGCCCGGCCAATGGCGTTCTTGGCACCCTCGGCGTTGTCGACCAATTTGCGGCCGCGGTGCATGCAGACGTTGTGGTGCGCTGCGAATTCGTTGGGGCCGGTCCGGACGACGATGATCGAGTCGTCGAGCACGTCGTAGGTCAGGTAGCTCCCGACCTCGGGGATCTCCTCGACGCGGCCGACCTGTTGCCACACCTTGCGCCACAGCTTGTCTCGTTCAGCGCGGGCGTACTCGTGGGAGACGTACGCCTCGACCGGGATCGTCATGGGGTCCGACAGGTCTTCGGGGACGGCGCCCGTCGAGTCGTCGGGATCGGCTTCGACTTCGATCGAAGCGTCGAGGTCGGATTCGGTGTGGGTCATACCGTGCCTTTCGAAATCGGGAGCCGTTCAGGGCCGTGTGATCGCTTCGCGGAAGGACTGGTCCTTCAGGAAGAGCGACGTGTTGTCGGCGCCCAGGTGGGTCCACTTGAGGTTCAGTCCGCCGTCGACGAGCAGGGTCTGGCCCGTCACGTATCCGGACAGGTCCGACAGCAGGAACAGGATCGCGCCTGCCTGTTCCTCCGGGGTGCCGCGTCGCCGCATCGCGATCGCCGTGCGGTCGCGGTCGGGATCGTCGTCGACGTAGGTCGCCGACGCCGCCGTCGCGGTGACGCCCGGTGCCACGGCGTTGACGCGGATGCCGGAGGCGGCGAGTTCGACGGCCATGGTGCGCGTCATCGCCACGACCGCCGCCTTCGCGGTGCCGTAGCCGATGTGGAACGGCGCGGTGTTCATCCCGCTGATCGACGACACCGAGACGATCGAGCCCGGGCTGTTGGTGGCGAGCAGTTCGGCGGCGACGGCCTGACTGAAGAAGAACGCGGTCTCCAGATTCGCCGCGAACAGCGCCCGCCAGTCGTCGCGGGTCACCCGGGTGGACGGCATCCACGTCGCGGGAGCGGCGCCGCCCGCGACGTTCACCAGCCCGTACAGCGTGCCGTCGATCTCGCGTACCCGGTTCATGACGGTGGCGATGCCGTCGTCGGTGGATGCGTCGGCTGCGACGGTAATCACCGACAGGCCCTGGGCAGCAAGCGGACCCACGTGTTCGTCGAGGTTGTCCTGCCGACGGCTCACCGCCACCACCGTGGCCCCGGCGCGGGCCGCCAGTTCCGTCACGGTGGTGCCGATGCCGCCGCCGCCCGCACCTGAGACGACGACGATGCGACCGGTGAGGTCGATCAGGTCCGGCACTGCTATCCAGCCGCCGCAGGCGCCATGATCGACTTGGTCTCCAGGTATTCGTGGAAGCCGATGTCGCCCCATTCGCGACCGTTGCCGCTCTGCTTGTAGCCACCGAACGCGGAGTTGAAGTCGAAGCCGCCGTTGATCGCCACCCAGCCGGCGCGTATGCGTCCCGCAACGGTCCTCGCCGTATCCAGGTCCTCGCCCGAGACGTATCCGGCCAGGCCGTATTCGGTGTCGTTGGCGATCTCCACCGCCTGATCGAGGTCGTCGTAGCCGAGGATGACGAGCACCGGGCCGAAGATCTCCTCGCGGGCGATCGTCATGTCGTTGGTGACGTCGGCGAACACGGTGGGCTTGACGTAGTAGCCGGTGTCCGAACCGTCGGGCCTGCCGGTGCCGCCGGCGACCAGGGTCGCGCCCTCCTCGATCCCCTTGCGGATCAGCGCCTGGATCTTCTCGAACTGGGTGCCCGACACCACGGGCCCGACGTCGAATCCGCCGTTGGGATCACCGACGGTGATGCCTGCCGCAGCGGCCGCGGCGATCTCCTTCGCCTCGGCCATGCGGCCGTTGGGCACCAGCATGCGTGATGGCGCACTACAAGTCTGACCCGAGTTGCCCATCATGGTGACCACGCCCGAGGACACGCTGTCGGCAAACGCCGCGTCGTCGAGGACGATGTTGGGGCTCTTGCCGCCGAGTTCCTGCGCGACCCGCTTCACCGTCGGGGCGGCGTTAAGCGCGACCTCGATGCCGGCGCGGGTGGACCCGGTGAACGAGACCATGTCGACCCCCGGGTGGCTGGACAGCGCCACGCCGACGCCGGGTCCGTCACCCTGAATCAGGTTGAACACGCCCGCGGGAACCCCTGCGGTGTGCAGGATCTCGGCGAACACCTGAGCCGAGAACGGTGCTACTTCAGAGGGTTTGAGCACCGACGTGCAGCCGGTCGCGAGCGCCGGGAACACCTTGACCGAGATCTGGTTGAGCGGCCAGTTCCACGGGGTGATGAGGCCGCAGACCCCGATGGCCTCCTTCACGATGGTGAGGCCGCCGCGGTCCTCGGTGAAGGGGAACGTCTTCAACGACTCGATGGCCGTGGTCAGATGTCCGAGTCCAAGCCCGACCTGCGGGCCGGCCGCGAGCCCCGCGGGTGCGCCCATCTCCTCGGTGACCGCCTCGGCGAGATCGCCAGCACGCTTCTGGTACTCGGCGAGGATGGCGTTGAGCACGTCGAGCCGCTCCCCGCGGGTGGTCACCGACCACGTCGCGAAGGCCCGTCGGGCGGCGTCGACGGCCTTGTCCACGTCGGCGGCGGATCCCAGCGAGATCCGTCCCGCCACCTGTTCGGTCGCCGGGTTCTCGACGTCGACGGTCCTCGGCTCGACCGGGTCGACCCACTGTCCGTCGATGTAGAACTTCAAGTAGTCGCGCATTATTGCGTCCCTTCGGCGTACCAGGTGCGGAACTCGTCGTAGCTCGGCATCTCCTCCGAGTTGACCTTCGGGTCGATCGGGACGTGGATCACGGTGACCTTTCCGCTCGCGTAGGCGCGTTCGATCGCGGGGCCGAGATCGGCTGCGTCGTCGACGTACTCGCCGCGGCAGCCGAAGCCCTCGGCGATCTTGTCGAAGCGGACGTCCTTGCTCCAGTGCACGCCGGTCTCGAGCGAGCCCTGACCGAACGTCCGCTTGTATACGCCGACCTCGAGGCCCCACTGGTGATCGACACCCACCACGCATACCAGCGGAAGGTTCAGCCGCGCAGCCGTTTCGAGTTCGGCGATCGCGAACATGAACGACGAGTCGCTGGTGAGCAGCATGACCGGGCGCTTGCGCCCGTCGGCCACCGAGGCGCCGACGGCGTACGGCAGCCCGGTGCCGATGTGTCCGAAGTTCTGGTTCCACACGACGTCGTGCGGCTTGGCCTGTGAGTACGTCCACTGGAAGATCACCGTGGCGCCACCGTCGCGGACCATGATGCCGTCTTCGGGGAAGGCCTTCGTCGCTTCGACGACGAAACGCGCGGTGTGCAGCGGGGTTCCGCCGGGTGCGCTCTCGGCGAGATCGGAGATACGGGCGGCGTCGTCGGAGATCCATCGCTCGAGTTCGGCCGTCGCCTGCCGCGGGAAGTCCTTCAGGGCATCGACGAGCTGCGGGACGATGGCCCGCAGGTCACCGACGAGCGGGACGTCGATGCGACGGTTGACCCCGATGGCGGTCGGATCGAGTTCGACGCTGATCCACTTGCGGTTGGCCTCGTTGTCGAGCCAGTGCCTGCCGCGGCCGTAGTGGACGGGTTCGCCGAGTTCGGTGCCGATCGCGATTACGAGGTCCGACTTGACCACCGCGTCGACCGCGGACGGCGAGAAGCCGTAGGGGAAGGTGCGGTCCTCGAGGCCCTTGATGAACGACGTGCCGCCCGAGGTCTGGATCACCGGGCAGTTCATCAGCTTCGCGAGCGCTTCGACCGATTCGCCTGCGCGGTTGGTGTGGACGGCGTGGCCGACGAGCAGGATCGGCTGCTCGGCCTTGCGGACGAGTTCGACGGCCTTCTCGATCGACTGTGCACTGGCACCCTGGTTGACCAGACGGTAGGCCTCCGGCGCCAACGGCTCTGGTACGTCGAGTTCTTCGAGAATCACGTGCGACGGGTACTCGATGTAGGCGGGGCCCGGGGTGCCGGTCTGCGCGACGCGCAGCGCGTTGCGGACGATCTCGTCGGTCTGATCGGCGTACTCGATGCTCGCCGAGTACTTGACCGACGGCGCGAGTAGTGGCGCCTGCGAGACGAACTGGATGCGTCCGCGGCGTACCCGCTGCTCGGTGATGCGGGCCCGCTGACCCCCCAGGAAGATCACCGGCGAGTTCTCGACCTTGGCGCACATGATCGCGCCTGCCAGGTTCGCCAGGCCGGGGCCGAGCGTGCCGATCGCGAGGCCGGGCCGCCCGGTCATCCGCGAGACCGCCTCGGCCATGAAGCCCGCGGGCTCCTCGTGGTGTGGCGCGACGACGGTCCACCCCCGCTCCTCGGCGGCGTGGAACATGTGGACGAAGTTGGGGTCGGGGATGCCGAACAGCGTGTTGATGCCCTCAGCCTCGAACAGCTGCAGGATTCGCTCGTAAACCTTCACGGCCACTGTCGACCTCTCCATTTCCGTAGATTGCGGCATCCGCCGAGGCGGACCGCGTCGCCTCGCCAAACTAATTGTCCGGACAAGGCAGTGGTGTTGCACCATTTGGAGAGCATGATTCTCCTATGGCGAGCCGCACGTCAAGGCCCGATCGAGATGTGTCGAACTTATTGTCTGGACTAATACGGCTTGCTATCGTGCCTCCGATGACGACCACCGGTACTCCCCCGACCCGCTATGGCGTCGCGACCACGCCGGACGTGGCCGTCGGCTGGCGACTCGACCGACTGACGGCGCCGAGCCGGCTGTTCGGCGCCAACGGTCTGCGCACGGGACCCGACGGTCGCATCTACGTCGCACAGGTGACCGGAAGCCAGATCAGCGCACTCGACGTCTCGTCTGGTGAGGTGGAGACGATCAGCGCCAAGGGCGGTGACATCGTCGCGCCCGACGACGTGGCGTTCGACTCCCGCGGCAACCTCGTCGCCACCGAGGTGATGGACGGCCGCGTCAGCCTGCGCGACGTCGACGGCACCACGCGCGTGCTGCGCGACGACGTGCCCTCGGCCAACGGCATCACGTTTCACCAGGATCGGCTCTTCATCGGCGAGTGCCGCGAGGGCGGCCGCCTGATGGAATTCGATCTCGGCGGCGGACCGCCACGCATCCTGCTGGAGAACGTCCCGTCGCCCAATGCGATGGAGGTCGGACCGGACGGGCTGCTGTACTTCCCCGTCATGGGCGCCAACGAGATCTGGCGCATCGATCCCTTCGCCGAGGGGGCGCAGGCAGAAACTGTCGCAGCCGGGCTCGGCGTACCGGACTCGGTCAAGTTCGACGCCGACGGCATGATCGTGTCCACCCAGGTCGCCTCGGGTCAGGTGCTGCGCATCGACCCGCGCACCGGCGACCAGACCGTGCTCGCTCAACTCAACCCGGGGCTGGACAACTGCACCCTGGTCGACGGGCGGCTGTTCGTCTCGAACTTCACCGGTGAGATCACCGAGATCCTGGCCGGCGGCGGAACCTCGACGACACTGCCCGGCGCATTGAACTGGCCGCTGGATCTGGCGGTCGGTCACGACGGCACCGTCTACGTCGCGGACGGCACCTACTTCTACGCCGTGGCGCCCGACGGCTCGCTTCGCACGGTCGGCATGCTGTTCTCACCCGGCTACCCCGGCTTCCTGCGCGGCCTGGTGCCGTCGGGGACTGGCGAGTTCGTCGTCACGACGTCTGGTGGTCAGATCGCTCGCTATCGCCCCGGCAGTGACGAAACCGATTACCTCGCAGACGGTTTCGACCAGCTGTATGGCGTCGCAGTCGTCGGGTCCGACGTCGTGGCCGTGGAGCAGGGCACGGGTCGGGTGCTGTCGGTCGGCGCAGGCGGCGTCGACGTGCTGGCGAGCGGTCTCGACGAACCGGTCGGCGTCACCGTGACCGCCGACGGGACCGTGTTGGTCAGCGAGCTGGGCAGGGTGGTGAAGGTGACCTCCTCCGGTGTCGAGACCGTCGTCGACGACCTGGTTCGCCCGCAGGGTCTGCTGGCCACGGCGGGTGCGCTGTACGTCGTCGACGCCGGGCAGAAGGCAGTCCTCGCCGTGAACCCGACCACCGGCGCCCGCGAGACGATCGCGGCGGGCCTTCCGGTCGGGCCGCCGCCCGGCGTCGTGCCCAAGCCGTTGAAGGGCATGCCGCCATTCTCCGGTCCGCAGGGCCCGTTCGCGGGTATCGCCCAAGGTCCGGACGGCACGCTGTACGTGTCGGCCGACGGCGAGGGCAGCGTGCTGGCGCTGCGCAGGGACGTCTAGTGAGTACCGAGTTGGGGACCTCGGTGGACCACCGCTACCTGCAGGTGGCGCGCACGCTGCGCAAGGAGATCGTCGACGGGGTCTACCCGGTGGGCACCCAACTGCCCACCGAGCACGAGCTGCGCGAGCGGTTCGGCGTCAGCCGCTACACCGTGCGCGAGGCGCTGCGCAGGCTGCGCGACGACAACCTCGTTTCATCGCGACCGCGCGCGGGCACGATGGTGGTCGCCCGCGACGCGTCGAATTCGTATGCCCAGGAGGTCATGTCGATCAACGATCTGCTGGCGTTCGCCGCGGGGGCTCGGTTCGCGATCGACTCCAACGCCATGGTCACCGTCGACGACGACCTCGCCGCCCACACCGGCCTGTCCTCCGGCACTCAGTGGCTCGCCGTCCTCGGGACACGCGAGGTCGACGGCGATCCCGTGCCCATCTGCCGCACCGAGTACTATGTCAACCGCGCGTTCGCCGCCGTCGGGAGGCTGCTGCACCGCCACGACGGGCCGATCTTCCCGCTGATCGAGGACCTGTTCGGGGTCAGCGTCGTGGAAGTGCATCAAGAGATCTCGGCCGTCAGCGTGTCGGCCGACCTCGCCGATCGCCTCAAGGTCGACCAGGGCAGCGCCGCCCTGGAGATGCGCCGCACCTACACGACCTCGGATGGCGAGGTCGCCCAGGTCACCGTGAACACCCACCCCTCGTCGCGATTCCGGCACTCGATGACCATGCGGCGAGTGAAGGCTTGACCGCCCGCGTGGGCACGACCCACCCGGGGCGACGGACGGTGTCCGGCCGGACCATCCGGTGGGACGACGAGTTCGCCGCCCGGGCGTACGCGGCCGGCATGTGGGTCGAGTCGACGCTCGCCGGCGCGTTGCGGCGGGCAGCGCAGGACACTCCCGATCGAATCGTGCTGGTGGACCACGCGATACGGCTCACCTGCCGGGACCTGCACCGGCGAGCCGAGGCCCTCGGTGGGGCGCTCGCCGCCCGGATGCCCGTGGGCAGCGTGGTGTCTTTCATGCTGCCGAACTGGCACGAGGCGGCCGTCGTGTATCTCGGCGCCACGCTCGCGGGCATGGTGGTCAATCCCATCCTGCCGTCACTGCGCGACCACGAGCTGCGGTTCATCCTGGCCGATGCGCACTGCAGGATGATCTTCATACCGAGCACCTTCCGCGGCCACGACTACGCCGCGATGCTGGACCGGGTCGCCCGCGCCCTCGACGAGCCACCGGAAGTGGTGGTGCTGCGCGGGGACGCGGGCGCGCACACCTCGTTCGACGACCTGGGCGAGGCATCTGCCGAGCTTGCCGCGGTCAACCTGGATCCAGACGCCGTCCGGATGATCATGTACACCTCGGGCACCACGGGTCGCCCGAAGGGCGTTCTGCACACGCACAATTCGATTCATGCGCTGATCTCGCAGATCGGCGCGCACTGGTCGGTCGATCCGGGTGACCGGTTCCTGGTGCCGTCTCCGATCGCGCACATCGGCGGGTCGATCTACGCCTTCGAATGCCCGCTGCTGCTCGGGTCGACGGCCGTGCTGATGGAACGGTGGGACGCCGACGACGCGGTTGCGACGATGCTCGCCGAGCGCTGCACGCACATGGCGGGCGCGACCCCGTTCCTCGACGGTCTGCTCGGCGCCGCGGAACGCGCGGGATCCGCTCTACCCGACTTGAAGGTGTTCATCTGCGGTGGGGCGTCGGTACCGCCATCGCTGATCCGCAGGGCGACTGCCTACTTCGCCCGGGCGGACGTCTCGCGGGTGTACGGGTCCACCGAGGTGCCGGTCACGACAGTCGGTGCTCTCGGAGAGCCCGACGTGGCGGCGGACACCGACGGCAGGCCGGGCATCGCCGACGTGTGGCTGGTGGCCCGCGATCCCGGTGGCATGGGTGGTCAGACGGGCGAGATCCGCGTGCGGGGCGCGCAGATGCTCGTCGGCTATCTGCACGAAGAGGACGAGGCCGACGCGTTCGACGCCGACGGCTACTTCCGTACCGGCGACATCGGGCAGTGGGCCGACGGTGCGCTGGTGGTCACCGGCCGCGTGAAGGACCTGATCATCCGCAACGGCGAGAACGTGTCCCCGAAGGAGATCGAGGACCTGCTCGTCGGCCAGCTGGGCATCGCCGAGGTGGCGGTCGTCGGAGTGCCCGATGCCCGGACGGGCGAACGGGCCTGTGCGGTGGTCGTACTCGCCGCCGGTAGCGAGCAAGCCCCCACGGTCACCGACCTCGGCGACTTCCTCGCCCAGCAGGGCGTGGCCAGGTTCAAGGTGCCCGAGCAGGTGGTCGTCTGGGATGCACTGCCCAGAAACGATGCGGGCAAGGTGCTCAAGCACCGGATGAGAGATGCGCTGGTCGGCAGCAGAGGAGACACGGCATGCAGGTAGCGATCGTCACCGGCGCCAGTAGCGGCATCGGCTTCGGCACCGCGGTGAAGCTGGCCGAGGCTGGCATGGCCGTGCTCGGCACCGGCCGCGACGAGGCGAGGCTCGCGGAATGGGCGGCCGCGGCAACGGCCGCGGGGGCGGATCCCGACCTCGTCGCCACGGTCGCCGTCGACCTGACCGCCGACGACGGACCGGCGCGCGTCGTCGATGCCGCCGTGTCACGGTGGGGCCGGATCGACTTCCTGGTCAACAACGCAGGCGTCGGCAGCCCGAAGCCGCTGCACGAGACGGACGACGAATCGCTCGACTACTTCCTCGGCTTGATGCTGCGGGCACCGTTCCGGCTGGCGCGAGACGTGTTGCCGCACATGCGCGATGGCTCGGGCATCGTCAACGTTACGTCGACGTTCGCCGTCGTCGGCGGGTTGCGTGGCGGTGCCTACTCCGCGGCAAAGGGTGGGCTGACGTCGCTCACGTCGCACATCGCATGCCAGTACGGGCCGCAGGGCATCCGGTGCAACGCGGTCGCTCCCGGTGTCACGGTCACACCGATGGTCGAGCAGCGCCTCGAAGACGAGCGGTTCCGCAAGATCAACACCGAGATGACACCGTATCCGCGGCTCGGGCGCATCGAGGACATCGCCAGTACCATCGCGTTCCTCTGCTCGCCCGGAGCGGGTTTCATCAACGGCCAGACGATCGTCGTGGACGGCGGTTGGAGTTCGACCAAGTACCTGTCGGACTTCGCGCTGTCCGCCGAGTGGGTCGCCAGGTGAATCTGTTCGCCGTCCTCGACCAGACGGCAGCACGGCACGGTGACCGCGGCGCGGTCTATCTCGGCACGCGTCGGGTACTAACCTGGCGCGAACTACGCGACCGCGCACTGCGACTCGCCGCCTCGCTGCGAGCCGTGCACCCCGCGGGCACCCGCATCGCCGTCACCAGTGAGAACCGGACCGAGATCATCGAGCTGATGTTCGCGGCGTGGGCGGCCGAGTGCGTCGTGGTACCGGTCAACTACAAGCTGCACGAGCTGGAGATGGCCCAGATCCTCGACGACGCCGGTGCGGCAACGGTGTTCGCATCGACGAAGATCGCCGAGCGGCTGGTGGGCGTCGCGGACGTACCCATCGAGGTCATCGCGGACGATGCCTACGCGGCCCGGCTGTCTACCGCTCCGCTCGCCCCGCCTCGGGAGACCGACCCGGCGTCGCTTGCCTGGTTGTTCTACACCAGCGGAACCACCGGCCGGTCCAAGGGCGCGATGCTCTCACACCGGAACCTGATGGCCATGACCGTGTCCCACCTCGCCGACTTCGACGATCCCGACGAGAACTGCAGCCTGGTGCACGGTGCACCGATGTCGCACGGATCGGGTCTCTACATCGCACCGTACGTCCTGCGCGGCGCACGGCAGGTGGTGCCGGCGTCGGCTTCATTCGAGCCCGACGAGTTCCTCGACCTCTGCGAAAGTCACCCGGGCTGCAGCAGCTTCCTCGCACCGACGATGGTGGCGCGGCTAGTGGCCACGGGCCGATCGCGGCCGGCGAACCTGCGGACAGTCGTCTACGGCGGCGGTCCGATGTACGTCGACAGCCTGAAGAAGGCGATGGCAGCGTTCGGCCCGATCTTCGTTCAGCTCTACGGGCAGGGTGAGGCGCCGATGACCATCACGGGATTGCGCCGCGACGATCATGAGGGCGCCGACGACGCAGTGCTCCGTTCGGTCGGCTACCCCAGGTCGGGTGTCGACGTCGCGGTCGTCGACTCCGATGGCGAGCCGGCAGCGATGGGCGTGATCGGCGAAATCGTCTGTCGTGGTGACGTCGTCATGTCCGGCTACTGGAACAACGCGGAGGCGACCGCCGCGACGGTGCGGAACGGCTGGCTGCGCACCGGTGACATGGGGTCGTTCGACGACCGGGGCTACCTCACGCTGCGCGACCGCTCCAAGGACGTCGTGATCAGTGGAGGCAGCAACGTCTATCCGCGCGAGGTCGAGGAGGTGCTGATCACCCACCCCGGTGTCGAGGAGGCGTGCGTGGTTGGCGAGCCCGACGAGGAGTGGGGCGAGGTGGTGGTGGCGTTCGTCGTCGGCTCCGCGGACGAGCGGGATCTCGACGCGCATCTGCTCGAGCGCATCGCACGCTTCAAGCGGCCCAAGCGCTACGAGTTCGTCGACGAGCTGCCGAAGAACAGCTACGGGAAGGTGCTCAGGCGGGCGCTGCGGGATCGGCTGGCCCGCTAATACTGCAGACGACGCGCGACCAGGACGTCGTCGTGCGTGTGCTGGCCCTCCGAACCGGCGGGCCTGCTGCGGAGTCGGCCCCGATCGATCCGAACCTCCCAGTTGTCGTCGAACAGTCTGGCCACGTCGTCATGGCCGAGGTAGTCGGCGGGGTCGAACCCGTGTGCCTTGGCCGTCTCCACGTCGACGTCGGAGTGATGCACGACCAGCAGCGTTCCCCCTACGGCGACGGACGCCAGGAGCGCCCGTTCCGCGTCGCCGCCCGGGGAGTGCAGCAAGGCGGGGTAGTGCGCGGTCACCAGGTCGAAGCCCTCGGGCGGCACCGTGGCGTCCTCCAGCCGGGACTGCTGCCACGCGACGCTCACCCCTGCCTGTTCGGCGCGGGCGGCTGCGCGATCCAGGGCGACCTGGGATACGTCGAGCGCCGTGACGTCCCAGCCCCGAGCGGCCAACCAGATGGCGTCGGAGCCGACGCCACATCCGATGTCGAGCGCCCGGCCCGGTCGCAGTCGGGCCGCCTCTGCCAGCAGGGCCGGATTCGGTTCGGCGGGCAGCATTTCCATCGACCAGCCGGCGTATCGCCCATCCCACTCGGCTGCGAGGACCTGACCGGCTTCCGTTGTCTTCGGCATGTCATAGAGCGTGCTCCGGGCCGGCCGTAATGCGCAATCGACTTTGCTCATCAGGCAATCGCAAGACGACTGCACTCATCGGCGACAATGGCGGCATGCAGATCGAAGGCAGTGTCGCCGTCATCACGGGAGCCGGGTCCGGCATCGGCCGGGCGCTGGCGCGGGAGTTCGCCGCGGCCGGAGCATCAGTGGTTGCCGGTGACGTCTCCCCCGGTGGCGTACGGGACACCGCCGAGCAGGTCCGGTCCGCCGGCGGCAAGGCCGTCGGCGGCAAGGCCGTCGGCGTGGTGGCGGACGCCTCGACGACCGAGGGCATCACCAGCCTGGTCGACGCGGCTCGTGCCGAGTTCGGACCGGTCGACGTGTTCGTCGCCAACGCCGGGATCATCGGTGCGCCCGGACTTGGTGACGACGAGGCCGACTGGGATCGCATCCTCGACGTCAACCTGCGGGCGCACGTGCGGGCGGCGAAGGTCGTCGTGCCGGAGTGGCTGAAGCGCGGCCGCGGCCACTTCGTCGCGGTCGCATCGGCGGCGGGCCTGCTGACCCAGGTCGGCGCCGCGGGCTACTCGGTGACCAAGCACGCGGCGGTCGGTTTCGCCGAATGGTTGTCGATCACATACGGCGACAAGGGCATCGGGGTTTCGTGCGTCTGCCCCATGGGTGTCGACACGCCATTGCTCACCGGCATCACCGAGTCGTCGGACCCGACGGCGCGGATGTCGGCGGCAGCCGTCCGCAACGCAGGCGAGGTGGTGGGCCCCGAGCGCGTCGCGGAGTTGGCCGTCGAGGCGGTGCGCGCCGGGACGTTCCTGGTGCTGCCGCATCCGGCAGTGCTCGACATGTATCGGCAGAAGGGCGCCGACTACGACCGCTGGCTGTCCGGGATGCGGCGATATCAGGCCAGCCTCGGAGGCTGACTGCCGAACCGACTTGTCAGTGGTCGAATGTATGTTCGAATCATGCAGGCGGACGAGGTGCGGGAGGCGGTCGCGGGACTGCTCGCGGCCTACGACGCGCTGGCAGACCTGTCCGTTGATCTGTTGAGCCGCAACGAGATCGTAGCGGTGTTGGACGGTTTGGAGACGCTGAGCAGCCAGCTGCCGGCCCAGCGGCACCGGTTGCTGGCCCGACTGCAGGACGAGACGACGGCACGGGAGATGGGTGCGAAGTCCTGGAACGAGGTCCTACGCACCCGGTGGCGGCTGAGTTCCGGTGAAGCCAGTCGCCGGCTGTCGGAGGCCGCTGATCTCGGACCACGGCAGAGCTTGACCGGGGAACCGCTCGATCCGGTGCTACCCGCGGTCGCAGCCGCACAGGCCGCAGGCGCGATTACCGCCGAGCACGTCAAAGTGCTGCGCGAGGCGATGGGCAAGATGCCGGCGTGGGTGGACACGGTCACGCGCGCACAGGTCGAGGTCGACCTGGTCCGGGTCGCGATCACGGTGGGCCCGAAGGACCTACGCGACGCGGCCGACCTCCGGCTGTACCTGCTCGACCAAGACGGCCCCGAACCCGACGACACCGAGCCCGAACAGTCGCGCGGTGCCGACATGGGCCCGCAGGGCTGCGACGGCATGACCACCTTTACTGCCAGGTTGACCCCGGAGGCGGCTGCGGTGTTCGAACCCCTGCTGGCCAAGTACGCCGCACCCGGGATGTGCAACCCCGCCGACCCCGAGCCCTGCACTTCCGGCACCCCGACCCAAGCCCAGATCGACGCCGATACCCGCACCCTGGCCCAACGTCAGCACGACGCCCTGGTGGTGATCGGGCGGATCGCCTTGATGAGTGGAGATCTCGGCCAGCTCAACGGCCTGCCTGTGTCGGTGATCGTCCGCACCACCCTCCAGGATCTTGAGTCCCGAGCAGGGGTCGGCGTCACCGGCGGCGGGACCAAGGTGCCGATCTCCGACGTCGTGCGGATGGGTGCGCACGCCAACCACTATCTGGCGGTGTTCGACCGCGCGACCGGATCGGCACTGGAGTTGTTCCGGGCCCGCCGTACCGCCTCCCCCGCGCAGCGGCTGATGTTGATCGCCCGTGATGGCGGCTGCACGAAACCTGGCTGCATTGTCGGCGCGTATGGCTGCCAAGTCCACCACGCCGTAACCGACTGGGCTCGGGGCGGCAACACCAACGTGGACGAGATGGCGTTGGCGTGCGGGGCGGACAATCGGCTCGTCGGCGAGGGCGGCTACACCACCACCATCACGGCCCGCGGCGACGTGGAGTGGCAACCCCCACCCGACCTCGACCACGGCCAAGCCCGCCTCAACTACCACCACCGCCCAGAACTGCTCCTACGCCCACCCGACGATCCCGAGACCGACGACCCCGACACCGTAGTGCCCACAACGGGTTCCGTCGTCGACGTACGGGCATTGGCGACCATCCTGTGCCGCCTGGTCGACGCCGTCTCGCTACCACCCCCCTCGTGCGACGCCGACACCACCGATCCCGGCACACTGCGGGACATCGGCCTCGCCGACGCGGGATGCATCCGTCTCAGGATCGCACTCGACACCGGTGAACGCGGACCACCAGGCACCGCCGCGGCCTAGTGCCGCAAGATCGACACCGCCGCGGAAGGTCGGGAAACACCCGATATGTCCGCGGAGCGGGGTCTGATTGTGTTGAGCCTTCTGTTCAACACTGTGACGACGGGCTCATCATGCGCATTGGCAACGCTTTCTTCCTCACCCACGGCTCGCGCCACCGAGTGATGACCGCGCTCGCGGCCAGCGCGCTAGTCCTGTCGACGATCGCGTGGCCAGCGCTCGCGGAGGCCTCACCGTCCGATGAAGATGGCGACGGATTCGCCAACAGCACCGAAATCGATCAGATCGGTACCGACCCGTACAAGGCCGACACCGACGGCGACGGCTTGTCCGACCCCGAGGAATTCAACGTCACCAAGACGAATCCGGTCGTGCCCGACAGCGACGGCGACGGTGCCAATGACGGATCGGAGATCAAGAACGGTACGAACCCGTTGGTCGCCGACAGCCAGTCCGGGAGCGACGACGAGCGTCCTGACTCCGACGGCGATGGCCTGTTCGACGACGATGAACGAGACGTGTACGGAACGAACGCCGATCGCCCGGACACCGACTTCGACGGTCGGGACGACGGCCAGGAAGTCTACGACGGCACCAACCCGCGAGTTCCCCTGTTCTGAAGCCCGCCACGCGTGAGTCGTGCGGAAGTGGGGTACCTCGCGCGTAGGAGGTACACCCATGGCCGACATCATCGACCTCATCTACGCCGACCACGACTGGCTGCGGCGGCAGTTCTTCCGGCTCGACGATGCGAGGACGAGCCAGGAACTCGCTGCGATCTGGGGTCAGCTCAGTGCCCGGCTCGACGCGCACGCCGAGGCTGAGGAGACCGTCTTCTACCCTGCGCTGCTGAAGCACGGCGGCCGCGAGGACCCCGGCAATCCGGAGGGGGATCCCGAGGACGAGACGGAGGACGCGATCACCGACCACAACTCGATCCGCGACGCCGTCCGGCGATCTCGTCGGCTGGCCACGGGCAGTGAGGAGTGGTTCGAAGCGGTCTTTGAGGCGCGCAAGGAGAACGGCGAGCACCTCGACGAGGAGGAACGCGAGGCGATGCCGGACTTCATCAAGAGCGCCTCACTGGAACTCCGCCACGAGCTCGGTATGCGGTGGTTGCAGTTCTACGCCGAGCATGACACGACGAAGGGCATCGACAACACCGACAAGGACGCGGACGCCTACATCGAGGAACACGGCTGACGGCTAGCGCCGCCGCACCGCCAGCCGAAAGCCTTTCGGCATCATGGTGAGTCGCTCGGTGATGGCCAACTCGTACCCCGGATCGGCGATCAGGTCGTACCGACGGACGATGGCGCCGAGGATCAGAACCGCCTCGTGCAGCGCGAACTGCCGCCCGATGCAGGATCGCGGACCGGTGCCGAACGGCTTGTACAGCCCAGCGGGCCGGGCACGCACGTGCTCCGGTGCGAACCTGTCGGGATCGAACCGGTCCGTGTCCGCGCCCCAGCGCGGGTCTCGGTGCAGCGTGGAGGTCAACGCCAGCGCCCAGTCCCCCTTGCGCATTGGATAGACCCCGGCGAGCATCGTGTCCTCGCGTGCGGCGCGGTAATAGCCGGGCACGGTGGGCTGCAACCGCAGCGACTCGTCCAGGACACGGCGGACGTAGCGCAGCTTCGCCACCTGCTCGAACTCCGGTTCGGCCGCACCCCACACCTGGTCGACCTCCGCGCGGGCGCGGGCGAACACCTCGGGCTCGCGTGACAGGTAGTACAGCGCGAACGACAGCGCGCCCGAGGTGGTTTCGTGGCCTGCCACCAGGAAGTTGATCAGCTGGTAGCGGATGTTGGCGACGTCGAGGTCCGAGTCGAGCATCAGGTCGAGCAGGTCGTCGGGAGCCTCGCGGCCGCGGGCGCGGTCGGCGCGCCGGGTGGCGATGACGTCATCGGCGACGGCCGCCATCGCCTCTGCGTGTCTGCGCACCCGACGCTCGACGAGGTCGGCCAGCGCCTTCGGCAGGAAGCTCGCGCGCAGGGCCCCGAGGCGGTCCGCGCCCTTGAGGCCGGCAACCATGTGGCCGACGAAGGGATGGCTCGTCGTTTCCGACGGATCGTCGAGCACGCCGAACGAGTAGCCCGCCGCGCACCGCCCGATGGTCTCGAGTGTCACGTTGGTGGTGTCGGCGGACACGTCCACGCTGGTGCTCGCATCCCACCGTGCCGTGAGCCGACCGGCGATCTCGACCATGGTCGCGTGGTAGCGGCGCATGGCCGCCTGACTGAACGCGGGCATCAGCACGTCGTGCGCTGCTTGCCAATTCGGCTCGTCGTTGAACGCCGTGAACAGGCCGTCACCGCCGATGACCCGCAGCGCCTCCATGTCGGGGCCGAGGTACTTGCAGAACCGTGCTTCGTCGTTGAGGTCCATCACGTAGTCCGCGCCGGCCGCCACCACGTAACGCGAGCCGAGCACCCGCATCTCGTAGAGCGGACCCAGCTCCGCGGCGAGCGCGGCGGCCGACTGCGATGGCGTGTCCATGTCGAACGCCAAGACGTCGCCGAGGATGGGCACTCTGCGGCGTGGATGCGGCAGCCTCGACGTGCGGCATACGGTCGCGGAGTCGATCAGCGTCATGAGTTCAGCGTCCGCCGCTATTGAACGTGTGTCAAGTAGTGCGCGGTTCCGCCCTGACTCACCTCACCGCGATCTCGCTCATCTCCGACCATCCGTCGGCGTCGATGGACTGGCTGATGATCAGCGGCGTGCTGGCCAGGACGTTGGGGGCCTCGGCGACGAACGTCTTGAAGTGCTCGCTGTTCACGTGCTCGCCGCCGGCGTCACCGTCGCGGAAGCCCTCCACCAACACGTACTCGTACGGATTCTCCAGGCTGCGGGACCACTCGAAGAACAGGTTGCCCGGTTCGGCGCGGGTGGCCTTGGTGAAGTCGGCCACGAGGTTCGGGAAGTCCTCGACGTGCTCCGGCTTCGGCGTCCACTTCACCACGATGAAGATCACGGGTGTCTACTCCTTAGGGGATGAGAATGGCTCGGCCGCGGACGTTGCCGTTATCGAGATCGGTTATGGCGGTCTGGAAGTCGTCGAGGGCGTACTTCTGCGTGTGCAGGTTCACCGAGCCGCGGGCGGCCAGCGCCATCAGGTCGCACAGGTCGTTGTACGAACCGACGAGGTTGCCGATGAAGTTGATCTCGCTGGAGACGATGTCGATCGTGGGCACGTCGATGTTCTCGCCGTAGCCCACGACGTAGTAGTCCCCCGCCCCGCGGAGCATGGCGACGCCTTCGCTGGTCGCCCCGCCCTCACCGACGAAGTCGACGACTGCCTCGGCCCCGTGCCCGCCGGTCAGTTCGAGCACCTGCTCGACGTGGGTGCCATCGGCGACGACGCCGCGGTCGGCCCCGATCGCCTCGGCGAGTTTGAGCGCGTCGGAATTGCGGTCGACGACGATGAGTTCCGCGGGCGTCAGCGCCTTGAGGACCTGAATCCCGATGTGCCCCAACCCTCCAGCGCCGATGACCACGCATCGGTCGCGCGGGGTCAGCCGCTTCGCGGCCTTGGCGGCTGCGTGGTAGGCGGTCAGCCCGGCGTCGGCAAGGGCTGCGACGTCTGACGGTTCGAGGGCGTCGTCGATCTTCACGACGCTGCGCGCCGAGGTCTTGAGAAATTCGGCGTAACCACCGTTGGTGTCGATCCCAGGGAACGCATTCGCCTCGCAGTGCACGTCGTCGCCCGAGCGGCACGCGCGGCACAGCCCGCAGGTGATCAGGGGGTGGACGATCACCTTGTCACCCTCGGCGACGTTGGTCACCGCCGACCCGACGGCGTGCACCCAGCCCGCGTTCTCGTGGCCGATCGTGTACGGCAGCTGGACCTGTGACTTCTCGGCCCACTGCCCTTCGAGGATGTGCAGGTCGGTACGGCAGACGCCCGCGCCGCCGATCTTGACGACGACGTCGAACGGGCCCGTCGGCGTCGGCACGGGAAGGTCGGCCATCTCGAGGTTCTGGTGGTAGCCGACGACCTGGACGGCTCTCATGGTGCTCATCGCTGTGCATTCCTTCCTACGAGGGTGAGTTTGGGTTCGGTCGCGGTGATGGTTTCGCTTCCGCCGTCGGTATAGCGGGTGCGCAGTAACCCTCGGCAGAAGTGCGCGTTGCCGTCGATGGAGATTCGCGTCGATCGCGCCCGGCGGAGCGCCATCGGCACCGTGTCTGGCGGGTAGCCGTTGCCGTGATGGTCGACCATCACCAATTCATGCGGGCCGGTGGACAATCCGATGCCGGCGCGCCGTTTGAGCAGCGATGTGGTCGCATGATCGTCGGGCAGGTCGCCAAGGCGCACCGAGCCGATCGACTCCTCGGTCCTGGTTCGGTCGGCGCGCAGCAGGGCGGTCAGGCAGCGTTCCATCGCAGCGGTGTGCGCCTTGCGGCGGAACGTCTCCCGGAGTTCGTCGAGCGAGTCCTCCGCTTCGTGCCGGAACGTGCCGCGGTATCCGGCGTCGGCCGCCAGCCCGGCGTTGATGATCGCCGAGTCGTGGTGGTCGTCGAGTTCGACGGTGACGCGGCGGGTCCAGTCCAGTGCCGTGAGAACGTCCTTGGAGTCCGATGCCATCAGGTAGGCGAAGTTCGGCGAACAGAACGGCGTCGGCAGCCGGAGATGGACCGTCACGTCACCATCGGCGGTGACGTCGACCGTGTGCACGAACCCCAGCTCGGTGATCGGCTCGTCGAGTTCGGGGTCGATGACGGCGTCGATCGCACGAAGGACGGAGTCGCGTCGGTCCATCAGGCACCCACCAGGTCGTCGGCGCCACGCGGCCCGACGGCGGTCTCGTCGGCGTCGGGCAGCCACAACTCCGCGGGCACCGGGATGTCGTACATCTTGGCCGCGTTGAGGCCGAGGATCTTCTTCTTCTGTTCGGCGGTGATGGGGGCGTACTCGGACAGCTCGTCCGGGATCTGGAAGTCGACGAATGCCTCGATCAGCCAGCGCGGCGTCCAGATCGCGTAGTCCGACGAGAACTGGATGCGGTCTTCACCGATCCAATAGAGCAGCTCGCCCATGATCTGGCCGAAGTACTTGGGTCGGGTGTGGATGAACGGCATCGCCACGGCAAGGCCGGCGTGGACGTTCGGCTCCTGGGTGGCAATCCAGCAGAAGTCCTCCAGTCGGGGCAGGCCGCAGTGCTCGACGATGAAGTTCAGGTCCGTGAAGTCCGACGCCACGTGATCGATGTCCGCCACGTCGAACGCGTCGCGGTCCAGCGGGCGGATGGTCGGGCCCTTGTGGACGTGGATGTTGCGGATGCCCAGCTCGCGACAGGCCTCGAAGTAGCGGTACGCCCAGGGGTCGTCGAGCTTCCACCCCCGCGACTCGCCGTGCCACTCGGCGGTGTACAGCTTCACGCCCTTCAGGCCGAACCGCTCCGCGTCGATGCGCAACTGGTCGAGGCCCACCTCGCCGTTGCGCGGATCGAAGTGGTGGTTGTAGGTCAGCTTGTCGGGGTGCTTGGCGGCGAGTTCAGACGCCTCGTCGGCCTGCCCGAAGCCCTTGTAGTAGAACTCGCCGAGGTGCGCCGGCTGGAAGATGGCGTGGTCTACGTAGCCGTCGGTAAACAGGTCCTTCATCAACCGGTCACCGCCTTGGTACAGGTAGTCGTCGTAGTCCCACACCTCGGACTCCGGTGACAGGTTGCGGTGGTAGTCGTAGAAGCAGTCGATGAACTGCTTGCCGTGGACGTTGCGCTGGTTCTCGGGCCGAGCGTCCCAGAGGGCTACGTGGGCGTCGACGATGAAGTAGGTGGTGTCGTCCTTGCGGTACATGCTCTGTCCTCGTTCGATGAAGGCGTGCGGGGCCCGGATTGTGACGGCTGTCACAGGCTGCGAGCCGAGCCTACGAGCGTGCGGAGCCCATACCGAGGGGCCGAGCGTCTCAATCTGAGACGCTCGAGGTGGTGAATCGGCCGCCGTCTCCTGGCACGCTTTGTAACGTGGGCCACAGGAGGTTCGGCATGGGAGCTGACGCCCAGGACCGGGTGGTCGTGCACCGGGAACAGCAGCGGATCGCAGGCGTCGACGGCCACGGCGGCGTCCCGGGCCGGCTGCTGGCCTCTTGGCAGCGCAGCGAGGACTACGGCATCTCGCCGGAGATGGTGGAGCCGGTGTTCACCGGTACCGACGACCTGGGCTCACTGTTCTACGAGTGCGGCAACCAGGTCCTCGCCGACCTGCACCGCACGCTCGCCAACGAGCCGGTGAGCATGATGCTGACCGACGCCGACGGCGTGGTCCTGTCTCGGCTGTCGGGTGACCGCAGCTTGCTCAAGGCGCTCGACGACGTGCACCTCGCCCCTGGTTTCGCCTATTCGGAGCGTGAAGTCGGCACCAACGGCCTCGGTCTGGCGCTGGCCGACCGGGTGCCGACGCTGGTCCGCGCCGAGCAGCACTACTCGCAGAGCCTGTGCACGTTCACCTGCGCTGCCGTACCTGTGCTGGACCCGGAGTCTGGCCGGCTGGAGGGCAGCGTCAACCTGACCACGTGGTCGCGGTCGTCGAGCGATCTGCTCCTGGCCCTCGCCCGGTCGGCGGCGAGCACGACGACGGCGCTAATGCTGGCTCGCACCACCGGAAGGACCAGCCGACCGACCCCGCGGGGCCAGGTGTTCCGCGTGGAGGTGCCTCGGCTCGAACCCGGGTCGGGCACGCTGCACGAGCTGTCCGACGCCTGGAACGGCGCGGTGCGCCGCGCGGAGGTCGGGATGGCGGCGGGCGGCATCGTGGCTGCCGTCGGCGAGCGCGGTTCCGGACGCGCGACGGCTTTGGCGCAGGCAGCGCGGCACGCGTATCCACGCGACCGCATCCTGTCGGCCGCAGCACCTGCGCCCAGCGACGTGCAGACCTGGCTCGGGCTGTGGGCACCAGAACTCGGCAAGTCCCACACCGCAGTCATCGTGCGTTCGGTCGACATGTTGCCGACCTGGGTGGCCGAACGCATGCGCGACCTGGTGCTGCGTAGCCGTGACACCGCAACGGTGCCGTTCGCGATCACCGCCGAACGGTTCGCCGACATTCCGCCGGCGCTGGCCGGCCTGGTTCACACGGTCGTCGACGTCGCACCACTACGCGAGCGACCCGAGGACGTCTTGCCGCTGGCGCACCACGTCGCCCGCCGCGTGCGGGGACGCGACGTCGACATCCATCCAGGCGCGGGCAGGGCGTTGCGCAACCACGACTGGCCGGGCAACGTGGCGGAGCTGACTGCCGTGATCACGCGCGCGGCGGGTCGCGCCGATTCCATCGACATCGGCAACCTGCCGTCAGAAGTGTTGGCGGGCAATACCCGTCACCTGTCGCGCATCGAGGCCTTCGAGCGCGGCGAGATCGCACGGGTGCTCGGCGTAGAAGGACAGACGATGGCCGCCGCCGCCCGCGAACTCGGCATGAGCAGGGCAACGCTCTACCGGAAGATCGCGCAGTACGGCATCGGTTGATCGCCGTCGTCGGTGAACGACGGCGTGTCCCCCGATGCGATCACCGTCGCTCGCGCCCATGGCCGATCGTCCGCGAGGAAGGGAATCTCCTGGGCCGTCCACTCGTCGACGAACTCGATGGGATCGTCACCTCGGGCGACGACGCGGCGGTAGGCAAGGTGTGGGTCGGACTGCACCCACACCGTCGCATCGAACCACGGCTCGAGTTCCCTGCGGCACGCGCCGACGCCTTCGACGAGTACCACTTCCGCGTCAGCCGGTATCTCGACGCAGCCTGCCCTGTCGCGCGCTTCCCACGCCGGCGGCCGGTAGCGAACCGGCGGTCCGTCACGACGCAACGGCGACAACACGCCGTCGACCAAGAGTTCGTGCCAGTCGAAGAACGAGTGATGCCAGGCGATGTCGTCGGTGTGGACTACCGCGACGCGCTCGCGTGTCCTGGCCAATTGCGCTGCAAACGTAGACTTTCCGGAGCCGCTGCGTCCATCGACGCCGATCAGCACGATCCCCGCTTGCCGAGGGTTGGCCGACAGCATCGTCAACACCTCGGCGTACGTCGACTCCGTCCACTCGCTGATCGTCGGCTCGTCGTCGACGGTCACGAGCGCCTAGCCATCAGCGGCCTTGGCGGCGCGGCACCGCGAGGTACTTGTATTCGAGGAACTCGTCGATGCCGACCTTGCCGCCCTCGCGTCCCAGCCCGGACTGCTTCACCCCACCGAACGGTGCGGCGGGATTCGACACCACTCCAGTGTTCACGCCCACCATGCCCACTTCGAGACGCTCGCTCAGGTCGAACGCCCGGTCGACGTCCTGGGTGAACAGGTAACCCACCAGACCCCAGTCGGTGTCGTTGGCGCGCTTGATGACGTCGTCTTCGTCGTCGAAGGGAATGATCGGGGCCACGGGCCCGAAGACCTCGGTCGTCATGACGTCGGATTCCTCGGACACGTCCGCCAGGACGGTCGGCGGATAGAAGTAGCCCGGTCCGTCGGGCAGTCGTCCGCCCGTGAGTGCCGTTGCGCCGCGTGCCAACGCGTCGTCGACGAGCCGCTGCACCTTCGCGCGTCCTGCCGAGTCGATCAGCGGCCCCACGTCGGTCCCGTCGTCGAGTCCATTGCCGACCTTCAGCGCCGCCATCCGAGCCGCGAGCCGCTCGGAGAACTCAGCGGCGACGTCGCGGTGCACGTACATGCGATTGGCCGCCGTGCACGCCTCGCCCATGTTGCGCATCTTGGCTGCCATGGCACCGTCCACGGCCGTGTCGACGTCGGCGTCCGCGCAGACGATGAACGGCGCGTTCCCGCCCAATTCCATCGACGAACGCATCACCGTCTCGGCGGCCTGTCGCAGCAGGATCTTGCCGACGCCGGTCGAGCCGGTGAAACTCACCTTGCGGGCCTTGCCACTGGCCATCCAGCGGCCCACCACGGTTGCCGCGTCGGTGGTGTTGACGACGTTGAGGACGCCGTCGGGCAGGCCGCTCTCCTGCAGGATCGCAGCCAAGGCCGACGAACTCAACGGAGTCTGCGGTGCCGGCTTGAGCACCATGGTGCATCCGGCGGCGACCGCGGGTGCGATCTTGCGCGTCCCCATGGCAAGTGGGAAGTTCCACGGGGTGATGAGCACGCAGGGGCCGACGGGTTCGCGGGTCACGATGATCCGATTCGCTCCGTCCCCGGTGGTGGTGTGGTCACCCGAGACGCGGACGGCCTCTTCGGAGAACCACCGCAGGAACTCCGCGGCGTAGGCCACCTCACCCCTCGCCTCGGCGAATGGCTTGCCCATCTCCGACGTCATCACCTCGGCCAGCCAGTCTTGGCGCTCCATCACCAATTCGTAGGCGCGGCGCAGGATCTCACTGCGGCGCCTCGGCGCGGTGCGGGCCCACGAACTCTGTGCCGCGACCGCAGCCGCCAACGCGTCGTCCCCGTCGGTCGGGGAGGCGTCGGCGACGGATGCCAGCACCTCACCCGTGGCTGGGTTCTCGACGTCGAAGACGCGTCCGCCGACGGCGTCTTGCCACTGCCCTCCGATGAGGAGTCCGGTGGGTATCGAGGCGATGGCAGGCTGAGCCGAGTCGACACGGGCGGTCGTTGCGGTCATCGGGAAGACTCCTGTCGGGTAGCGGGATCAAGGATCTGCGCGAGGTGCAGGGACGCACTCGGCGCGTGATGGTCGGTGAGTTGCCGGGCCTGCATGTGGCAGCTGAACCCGTCGGTGAGCACGACGGCGTCGGGGTCGGCCCGCAGCGCCGGCGCGAGCGCCTGCTCGGCGACGGCCATGCTGACGTCATAGTGTTCGCGCTCGAAGCCGAAGTTCCCGGCCACGCCGCAGCACCCCGTTGCCTCGCGGACGTTCTCGATGCCAACCGCCTCGAGCGCACGGAGTTGCGTTGCCGCGCCGAACACGGAGTACTCGTGACAGTGAGTCTGCACGGTGACCGACGAAGGCAGCGCCGCACTTGGAGTCCAGCCGCCGTCACGTTGAGCGCTGACCTGTTCGGCGAAGCTGCGGACGCGTCGAGCCACCCGGTGCGCTGCAGGCGTGTCGACGAGTTCCGGCAGATCCTTGCGCAGAGCTGCCGCGCAGCTCGGCTCGGTGACGACGATCGGGCGGTCCGAGCCGTCGTCGAGGGCAGATGCCGCACGGAGCAACCGCTTTCGCGCCTGCCGCAATTGCCCGGTCGAGATCCAGGTCAAGCCGCAACAGACGTCTGTGCGCACCTCGGCACGGTGTCCGGCGTCCTCGACGACGCGCAGCGCTGCCCCGGCGACCTCGGGCCGGAAGCCCTTGGTGAAGGAATCCACCACGAGCACCACGTCGCCACCCCCCCTGCGGTGGGGCTTCAGCTCGCGGCGGAGTCGGCGCTTCGACGCGAAGCGCGGCAGGGGCCGCTCATTGGTCAAGCCGCCCAGACGCAGTGCGATCCCTCGCAGCGGACTGGCGAGCACCCCGTTGACGACCGGTGCGATCCGTGTCGTCACCGCCAGCCAGCGCGGGAGCCAGCCCAGCGAATAGTGCGCCAGCGGGCGGATTCGCCCGCGGTAGTAGTGGTCGAAGAACTCGGCCTTGTAGGTGGCCATGTCCACACCGGTCGGGCAGTCGGTCGCACACGCCTTGCACGACAGGCACAGGTCCAGTGCCTCGCGCACGTCCTCGGATGCCCACCCCTGCTCCACGGTGGGCGCTGAACGAATCATGTCCTGCAGCACGCGGGCGCGACCGCGAGTGGAGTCCTTCTCGTCCCCGGTCGCCCGGAAGCTGGGACACATCACGCCGCTGCCGTGCGAGCGGCACCGGCCCACACCAATGCAGCGCTGGACGGCGTCGGCGAAGGCCCCGTGTTCTGAGGCATTGGCGTCGTGCAGTACGAACGTCGTCTGCCACGGCAACGCCGGAATGTCCGCGAGCGCCAGTTGCTCGGTCACCGACGCCGGATCGACGATCACGCCGGGATTGAGGACACCTGCGGGGTCGAACAGGCGCTTGAAGCTCGCGAAGGCCGCCATGATGGTCGGGGAGTACATCTCCGACAGCAGCGCTGAGCGGGCCCTGCCGTCGCCGTGTTCTCCCGACAGGGTCCCACCGTGCTCGACCACCAGACGTGCGGCCGCGGTGAGGAACGTCGACATCACGTTGCGGCCCCGTGTAGTTCGCTGGTCGAAGGTAATCCGGATGTGCATGCAGCCGGCCCCGAAGTGGCCGTACATCACGCCGACGAGGTGGTGCTGCTCGAGCAGAAGCCGGAAGTCGGCAAGGTAGTCGGCGAGGCGCTCCGGGGCGACCGCCGAGTCCTCCCAGCCCGGCCAAGAGGTGACGCTGGATCCGTCGGCCAGTTCCAGCCGGGACGACAGTCCTGCCCCGTCCTCGCGAACGCGCCATAGCTTCTTTCGCTCAGTGGGGTCGCGGACTTCGCGGCAGTCCAGCGCTCGCCCGTTGGCCTCGAGGTCACCTCGGAGCTGCTCCGCCTGCGCGGCGACGGCCGCTTCGTCGTCTCCGTCGAGGTCGACGTAGAGCCAGGCGCGGCCGGTGGGCAAGTCGGCCACGGAGTCCGCGCCGCGCCGCACCTTCATGGTCGCCACGATCTGCTCGTCGATGCCCTCCACTGCGGCGGGCGAGTACCGCAGGATGGTCATGACGTCCCTTGCGGCGTCCACGATGTCGTCGTAGGCCACGATCAGCAGCAGCGCCGACGACGGCACGTCGACCAGCCGCATGGTGGCACCCACGACGATCGCGCACGTTCCCTCACTGCCGACGAGTGCCCGCGCAACGTTGAAGCCGTTCTCCGGCAACAGGTTCGCCAGATGGAAGCCCGAGACCTGCCGGGGTATGCGACCCAATTCGAGACGGAACACAGACATGTAGTCGGTGGCAAGGGCTTGGAGGCCGGCGGAGAGCGCTGCGGCCCGCCCGGCGGCGACCTCGTCCTCGGGATCGGTGGCGCGTAGCGCGGTCTGGGTGGCAGTCAGCCGAGTTCCGTCGGCGAGGACGACGTCGAGGGACTGCACGTGATCGCCGGTGCGGCCATGGCGGACGGAGTGGTTGCCACATGCGTCGTTGCCGATCGACCCTCCGACGGTCGCGCGGTTCCTACTCGAGGGGTCCGGCGCGAACGTCAGCAGGTTGCCCGTGGCGTGCTGGACCGCCTCGGTGAGATCGGCGAGGACGACCCCCGGCTCGACGACGACGGTCCGGCTCGCGGCGTCGATCGACACGATGCCATTCATGTATCGCGACATGTCGATTACAACTCCGCCGCCGATCGCGTTGCCCGCCATCGACGTTCCACCCCCTCGCGCCACGATGGGCACGCCCGCGCGGTGGCAGGCCGCCACGATGCGGCCGACTTCGCCGGCGTCGCGGGGGAACGCGACGGCCAGCGGTGGGACGCGGTAGTTCGATGCGTCGTAGCTGTACTCGGCGAGCCGTCTACTGCCGTCGTCGATCTCCACTCCGCTGGCGGCGAGCAGCCCGACGATCTCGGCGCCGCTCAATGAAGCTCCTCGTCGAGGACGACCGCCAAGTTCTCCAGCATGCGGTCCGCGTCCTCGATCGAGAAGGGTAGCGGCGGGCGGATCTTGAGCACGCTCCCCCGTGGCCCTGACGCGGACAGCAGAACCCGGCGTCTGCGCATGTGGTTGACCACTCGCAGCGTCGCCTCCCCATCGGGAGTGTGAGAGTCACGGTCGGTCACGACGTCCACACCGACGAACAACCCGGCGCCGCGTACCTCGGCGATCTGCTCGTACTTGCCTGCCAGCGAGGCGATCTCCGACTGGATGTAGTTGCCGACCTTCTCGGCGTTGCCGATCAGTCCTTCGTCATTGATGACGTCGAGGACTGCCTGCGCCGCTGCAATCGATACCGAGTTCCCACCGAAGGTGTTGAAGTAGCGGATGTTGCGGCCGAACTCGACGAGCAGCTCCGGGCGGAAGGCGGCCGCGGCGATGGGGATCCCATTGCCCATCGGCTTGCCGGTGGTCATGATATCGGGCACCAGACCGTGTCGTTGGAAGCCCCACCAGTGCCGTCCGGTACGCCCGAAACCCGGTTGGACCTCGTCGGCGATGAACAGGCCGCCGGCCTCGTGGACTGCGTCGACGACCGGCTGCAGGAACCCCGCGGGATCGGCGTATATGCCGTCGGAGGAGAAGATCGTGTCGGCGATGAATGCCGCGATCCCGAAACCATGGCGCTGCAGATCGGCGATCGCCTCCCGCATCTCGCGAACCATGGTGGCGACCAGGTCGTCGTCACCGCCATGCCGTAGCCGGTCGGGTGCGGTGATCGTGCGTACGTGTGGCCCCAGTGGGACGCCGACCCCCAACGACGGCGAGAACGACGACACGTCGGCCGTGAGCCCGTGGTAGGCGCCGGAGGTAACGATGACGCCCTGGTTCCCGGTGTAGTAGCGGGCCACTCGCATTGCGAGATCGTTGGCCTCCGAGCCGGTGCAGGTGAACATGACGTGCCCGAGTTCGTCTGGCATGGTGCCCAGGAACTGCTCGCTATAGGCGAGGATCGACTGCTGCAGGTAGCGGGTGTTGGTGTTAAGAGTCGTAAGTTGTCGGTGGATCGCCTCGACCACGTAGGGATGGCAGTGGCCGACGCTCGTGACGTTGTTGTAGACGTCGAGATAGTCATTGCCGTCGGCGTCGTAAAGCAGCGTGCCCGCGCCGCGGACGATCTCGACCGGTTCCTCGTAGAACAGTCGGTAACCGGGCCCCAGGAGCCGTTCCCGGTCACCGACCTGCTGACGCGTCCGGGGCGGCAACCGTTCGATGTCGGACGGGTCGAAGCCGTTCACCATCGGTTCGGACGCCTTGAGCGTGAAGCCCTTGGTCACGTTCGGTTCCCTTCGTTCGGACGCAGTGGGTCGGTGGTGGTGGCAATCATGGCTTCGACGGTGGACGTGGTGACCGACAGCGCGCAGCGCAGTCTGGTCCAGTCGAGCGCAGAGTGCGACAGTCCATAGTCTCGGGTGTGTGCGTGCGTGCTCGATCGCCATCCGTAGACCAAGGCGCGCAACAGGAGTCGCGCAGGACCGGTGATGGCGAGCAGGGCCGCCTCACCGTCGGTCAGCGGTCGCTGCGCCCGGTAGCCGCGCACGATGTCGAGCGCACTGGCCCACGGTCGCCGTTCGTCGGCGCCGATCTGGTTCGCCACCGCGACGCTGAGGTCGAACACGGTGGGGCTCCGCACCACGTCGCCGAAATCGATTATTCCCGTAACGAATCCTTCGGACGCCGGATCGACGACGACGTTGAAGGGGCTGAAGTCACCGTGAATCATTTGGGTGTCCAGATCGTTGATCCTGGGTGCGACGAGCGCGTCGAATCGATCGAACACCCAGGTGGCCATCGCCACGTCGTCGCGGTCGACGACCCACTGCAGCAGTGGCCTGGTATGGGAGAAATTCTTCAGATCCCAGATCAGCAGCCGGGAGTCATCCGGATGCCGGAACTCCCCCAGCGCGCAATCGAGCCGGGCCAGCATCGCACCGACTCCGGCGAACTGGGAGGGCGTCGGCCTGACGGTGGCCAGAAGACTGCCCTTCAGATAGCTCAGCACCCGCATGATGCGGTCGTTGCCGTCGGGATCGACGACGGTGGTCTCGACCTGGCCATGCACCCCGCGAATCAACCGCTGGGCGGGGATCGGCGCAGGGGCGTCCTCCAGGTGCAGCATGACCGAGGATTGCAGATTGACGATCTCCGCGCTCTCCGACGCCGGGGCGATCTTGACGAGGAATCGATCGCCGTTGGTGACCAGACGGAACGTGTCGTCCTTCTCGGTGGGGATGCGTTCCAATCGCCCCGTCAGGTGATAGTGCCTGCGGAGTTCGGCGGCGACCCGATGCTCGGGGAACGCCTGGCCGCCGGCCTCCAGTGCGCTCTCCTGAGCGATCTGCGCAAGGAGATCCGAACTGGCCGTCACGGCGTCGGCTCCTGCATCGGCCCCAACCGCGTGGAGCAGCGCTGCGCGGCGGCGCAGTCGTGGGCGGCGTTCGGCATCGGCGGACCTAATCCTTTGCGATCGGGGAGCACGCGCCGGCTGACGGTGCGCGCTGTCGAGCTAGGCGAACTGTAGAACACTAGGGCAGTCCGAGTCCAGACGCGGGTCCTTCGGAGCATGTCAGCCATACGCGTTGTGGAACAGTTGTACGCTGCCACCATGTCCGTGGCCGATCGCATCCAGATAGTCGGGCGCAGCAGTGCGCAGCAGATCGCCGATGGCCTGATGGACATGATCCTCGAGGGAGAACTCAAGCCCGGTGAGCGCATCCGGGAGAGCGTCATCGCCGATCAACTGAAGATCTCGCGCAACACGGTTCGCGAAGCCGTGCGACTCCTGCAGGGAACGGGGCTGGTCCGGTACGTCTTCAACCGCGGCCTGGCGGTCTGGGACCCCTCCGACGAGGAAGTCCTCGACATCTACCGAGCGCGACTCCACCTGGAGACGGCCGCCGCCGCGTCGGTGAACTACGACACCGACCTGACGCCATTGACCGAGGCGATGGACGCCCTGAAAGTGGCGATGAAGACCGAGGATCCGCGCACCATCGTCGAGAAGGACCTGGCCATTCACCGCGCGATCGTCGGCTTGATGAACAGTCCGCGGCTGAACAAGTTCTACGACGAACTCCTCGGAGACCTCCGGTACTTCCTGCTCATCCTGTCCTTGGACCACCACGAGTACGAGAGCGGCTCGGCCCTCGAAGAAGAGCATCAGCGGATCGTGACGGCGTTCGCGTCACGCGACCCCGAGCTGGCACGCACGACGATCGCCGAGATCATCACCGAGAATCGCGACGAGGTACGCAAGATCCTGGCCGTTCGCACGGCCGGCTAGCCACCGCTTTCCGCCGCGCGGTTCCAACCCCAGCCCCGCTACGGGTTCGCCCCGTTGTCTTGCGCACTCCGTTGGCCTGTGCTTAAGTCCTCCATGTCAACTGTTCAACACTTGGACACGAACGGCCACAGAGGTCGCCGGTTCCAGTCGGGAGTTACCTCACATGGCAGACGGCCACCTCATGTACGTCGCGGGCGAGCACGTCGCCGCCGCCACCGGTGCAACGGAAGCAGTCATCAACCCGGCCACCAACGAACGCATCGCGACGGTCCCCATGGGTGACGCTACCGACGTAGACCGTGCCGTCGCCGCAGCGGAGGAGGCCTTCGACGCATGGGCCGCCACACCGCCAGGCAAACGAGCGGAACTGCTGCTGAAGCTGGCCGACCGGCTGGAGGCCCACGCCGAGGAATTCGCTCAGCTGGAGTCCAAGAACGTCGGCAAGCCCATTGCGGTGGCCCGCGACGAAGTCCCGTTCGGCGTGGACAACATGCGGTTCTTCGCAGGCGCCGCCCGCGTGCTCGAGGGCCGCGCCGCCGGTGAGTACTCCCCCACGCACACCAGCATCATTCGGCGCGATCCGCTCGGCGTCGTGGGCAGCGTTGCACCATGGAACTTCCCACTGGTCATGGCGATCTGGAAGATCTGCCCGGCCTTGATGACCGGAAACACGCTGGTGCTCAAGCCCAGCGAGCAGACCCCACTGACGACGCTCCGATTGGCCGAACTCGCGGCAGACCTCTTCCCGCCCGGCGTCTTCAACGTCGTCACCGGCCACGGCGACACCGTCGGTGCCGCGCTGACGTCACACCCGCGGGTACGGATGAGTTCGCTGACCGGCGACACGAACACCGGCAAACTCGTCGCCCGTGCCGGCGCCGACAACCTCAAGCGCCTGCACCTCGAATTGGGCGGCAAGGCACCGGTTTTGGTGTTCGACGATTGCGACGTCGAACTGGCGATCACCAAGATTTGCGAGGGCGGCTACGGCAACTCCGGGCAAGACTGCATGGCCGCCTCGCGGGCGTACATCGCCGACGGAATCTACGACGACTTCGTCACCGAACTCACCCGCGCGGTCTCGAAGGTCGCCATGGGCGACCCCACACTCGAGTCCACCGAAATGGGCCCGGTGATCTCCGAACGCCAACGCGACCGCGTCGCAGGATTCGTCGACCGGGCCACTTCCACCGGACCGGCCGCCCTCGCCGTCGGCGGGCTCGGTACCGGCCCGGGTTTCTGGTACAAGCCGTCCCTGGTCGTCGACGCCGAACAAGACTCCGAGATCGTGCAGCGGGAAGTCTTCGGCCCGGTGGTCACCACCACCCGGTTCACCGACGAGGCACAGGCCTTCGCTTGGGCCAACGACGTCGAATACGGCTTGGCCGCTTCGGTGTTCACCCGGGACGTGGGCCGCGCGATGCGCGCCGCCCGCAAGCTCCAATTCGGCACAGTATGGATCAACGACCACCTGCCGATCGTGTCGGAGATGCCGCACGGCGGCTTCAAGCAGTCCGGCCACGGCAACGACATGTCGATCTACTCCGTCGAGGAGTACACCGAGATCAAGCACATCATGATCAACCTCGAGTCCTGACCAAAACCCCGTTCTCACAACCACGTTGGAGTCCCCGCGATGACGTCAACCAACCGCCCGGTAGTGGCGGTCAACCTGTTCTCGATGCTGCCCGGCGTGGATCCGGCGGACTTCGAACGCTTCTCCACCGAAGTCGACCGGCCGACGTGCCTGGCCCACGGCGACGTCGTCCGGCGGTTCGACGCCTATCGAGTCGACGAAGCACCCGACGGGGCTCCCGCCGACATCCTGGAGGTCATGGAGGTCACCGACTGGGCCGCGTGGGAGGAGCTACGCGACACCCACCCGACGATGAAGCCCGTCACCGACGGCTTCGACGAACTCGTCGACCCGGCCACCGTACGGACCTACTTCACCCACCTCGTCCCTGGAGAATCTCGATGACCAACACCACCACCTACGACGCGATCGTCATCGGAGCCGGGCACAACGGCCTGATCACCGCTGGATATCTCGCCCGTGCCGGCAAGAAGGTCCTCGTCGTCGAAGCCCGCGACGTCGTCGGCGGCGCCTGTACCAGTGAGGAACTCATCCCCGGTGCCACCTGGTCGTCGTGCGCGTTCATCGCCAGCCTGCTGCGACCCGAGATCATCGCCGACCTCGAACTGGAGCGGTACGGCCTGGAGATGTATCAGACCGAGGCCAACGAGGTCAGCATCTTCCCCGACGGCAGCCATCTGTTCGTCTGGAAGGACATGGACAAGACGCTCAAGGAGATCGAGAAGTTCTCCAAGACCGACGCTGGCGCGTTCCTGGACTTCGGTCTGCGCGTGAAGAAGTTCGCCTCCATCCTCACGCCGTTCCTGATGTCTCCGGCGCCGAGCCGCTCGCAGGTGCTCGCAGCGTTCGAGGCCGCCGGCGCCGAAGACCTGTTCAACGAGATGGTGCTGCTGTCCACCAAGGACCTGCTCGACCGGTACTTCGAGAACGAGCACATTAAGGGCCTCTTCACCTTCTTCGGGATGATCTCGGTGTGGGGCGGGCCGTCGACGCCGGGCACCGGCTACGTCTACGGGCACCATTCCGTCGGAGAGTTCAAGGGCACCCTCGGGCAGTGGGGCTTCGTCAAGGGCGGCATGGGTGGCATCACCGCGGCCATGGCCCGCAGCGCCGAGGCCCACGGCACCGAGATCCGGCTGAACTCGCCAGTCCGGAAGGTCGTCGTCGAACGGGGTCGGGCGTCCGGCGTCGAATTGGTCAGCGGCGAGATCATCTCCGCACGCACGGTCATCTCCAACGCCGACCCGCAGCGCTCCATGCTGCAGCTCCTGCCCGCCGGTGCCATCGATGCCAAACTCACGGCGAAGCTCGAAGACTACGACGCCCGCGGTTCAATGGCTCGCATCCACCTGCTCATCGACGAGTTGCCCGACTACATCGGCTTTCCCGCAGGTGAATTCGGGCCGCAGCACCAGGCGCAGGCGATCATGGGCGCCTCGATCGAGAACTTCGAGCGGGCCTGGGAGGCGGAGCGGCGCGGCGAGATCCCCGACGACTTCGTGATCGAAGCCGTCATCCAGTCCACCCACGACTCGTCGTTGGCGCCCGTGGGCAAGCACACCATGACCCTTGGCGTGCAACAGCTCCCGTTCGAGCTGGCAGGCACCGACTGGGACACCATCCGCGACGAGTGGGCCGATCGCGTGCTCGAGGTGCTGTTCCGCTACGCCCCGAACCTGCGCGGCCACATCCTCGAGCGGGTCATCATCACCCCCAAGGACCTCGAGCGCGATTACGGCCTGACGGGCGGCAACATCTTCCACGGAGCCATGTTCTTCGACCAGCTCTTCAACAACCGCCCGACCCCCGAGCTGGCCGACTATCGCACCCCCGTTGCCGACTACTACCTCTGCGGGTCGGGCACTCACCCGGGCGGCGGTGTGATGGGAGCCAACGGGCACAACGCCGCCCAGGTGGTCATCGCCGACCTCGACGGCACCGCTGCACCCACCGCTGCGCGCGTCGGTCCCGGGCCGAAAGTTGGTGTCGTGGACCGTGCCATGGAGACGGTGATGGGCACCAAGACGGGCAAGAAGCTCGGCTACACCGTCGCGACCAGCCCCGCACTGCGCAAGGTCGTCAAGTTCGCCGCCCGAAGCAACACCAGTCGCTGACCCTCACCGAAAAGGACCGCCATGCTCCATCAAGATGAACCCAAGCCACTGGTCATCGCCAAGGACTCACCCGACGGTTCGACGGGTCTGGCGCGCAATCAGATTGGCGTGCTCGGCATCGTGTTCTTCGTCGTCGCCGCGGCCGCGCCCCTGACCGTGGTGGTGGCACTGTTCCCGGTCATCATCGGCGCGGGCAACGGGATCGGCATCGCCGGAGCATTCGTGCTGGTCGCTCTGGTGCTGACGGTCTTCGCAGTCGGCTACGTCGCCATGAGCAAGCACATCACCAACGCCGGGGCCTTCTACGCCTTCATCACCAGAGGGCTCGGCCGACCGCTCGGGCTCGGATCTGCGTCGCTGGCGATCTTCGCCTACAACGCCATCCAGCTGGGCGTCATCGGCGGGTTCGGCTACTACGCAGCGGAATTCGTCTCCAGGCACAGTGGCACCAACGTTCCGTGGTGGGTGTTCTCCTTCATCGCGATGGGAGCCGCGCTGTTCCTCGGCGTGAGGCAGATCCATGCCGGCGCCAGGGTGCTGGCCGTGCTCCTGACGCTGGAGACGGCGATCATCCTGATCCTGAACGTCGGTATCCTCTTCAATTCGCCAACGCCGATCAGTGACTACTCCTTCGAACCGTTTGCTCCGTCAGCGGTGTTCGCCGGTGCCATCGGCGTCGCCCTGATGTTCGCCCACGCCTCGTTCATCGGCTTCGAGGGCACCGCCATCTACGGCGAGGAAGCCAAGGACCCCAAGCGGACGGTGCCTCGCGCCACCTACGCGTCGGTGATCTTCATGGGAGTCTTCTACGCCGTCACCGCCTTCCTCATCGTCAACGCCGTCGGCGTGGGCAATGTCGCCGGCCTCGCGGAGACCGAGGGCGGCAATCTCGTCTTCGCGGTCAGCGACAGCGTTCTCGGCCGAGCGGGAACAGAGGCCTTCCAACTCCTGGTGATCACCAGCCTGTTCGCGGCCATCCTCACGTTCCACAACAACGTGGCCCGCTACCTGTACTCGCTGGGACGTCAGGGCGTCATCTGGTCACGCCTGGGCACCACCCACCCGACCCGCCACTCACCCGCGATCGCCTGCTACGTCCAGATCGCCATGGTGGCTGCGGTCGTCGCGATCTTCGCGATCCTGGGCCTCGACCCCTACACCACGCTGTTCACCTGGTGGACCGGTGTTGGCGCCGCGGGAATCATCCTGCTGCAGACCATCGCCAGCATCTCCATCTTCGTGTTCTTCCGCCGCTCCGACGTCGACAAGCGGCCATGGAACACGTTCATCGCACCGCTGCTCGGCATCGCCGGTCTCATGCCCTTCCTCTGGTATGCCGTCACGGGGATGGACGTGCTACTCGGCGGCGGCGGCTGGCTGCAGATCTCCTTCACCGCAATGCTGTTTGCCTCGCTGGCCATCGGCGTCATCGGCGCCTACGTCATCAAGGCCCGGTCACCACGACGCTACGAGCTGTTGAACTCGACGCTCGGCGACCGCGTCTAAGGTCACCGCGCAAGGAACTCGCCCCGGGGTTGGTGCGTCAAAGCGTTTACGCTGGGTAATCAGTGGGCGCAGCGTTGAGCCTGGTTCAGTTTTCAGCTCGGAGGAGTTTCATGCGTCAGCGGCGGCCGGGAACGGCGATGACCAGTTTGGCGATCGTCTGCGTGGCGGCGCTACTAGCAAGCGGTTGTGAGGCGCAGGTCTGGGGTACGCCGCCGGCCGCGTCGAATGCGCCGCAAGCGCCAGTCGCCGCCCCGCAGGCGCCACAGTCCGCGGCGCCCCAGGCCCCGCCCGCCGGCCCACCGGCATCGTTCGAGGGCCTCGACGCCCGCGTTCGTCAAGCGACGGCCGACGCGGCCGGGTCGGGGGCCGACCTCGAGATCGCCGTGATGGACCGCACTACCGGCCAGGTCGTCTCCAACGGCTCCAACCGGCCGTTCCCGATCGCCTCCGTAGTGAAGCTGTTCATCGCCGACGACCTGCTGCTGCAGGAGTCGGAGGGCAAGACGACCATCTCCCCGGCTGACCGCAAGTCACTCGACGTCATGCTGCGTTCCTCCGATGACAGTGCGGCGCAGAATTTCTGGGACCGCAGCGGCGGGAACGCCGTCATCGCGCGCATCAAGGCCCGGTACGGGTTGGGGGGAACGACGGCGCCCTCCAACGGGCACTGGGACGTCACCACGAGCACCGCAGCCGACCTCGTCCGCTACTACGACATGCTGTTGGACGGCGCAGGCGGGCTGCCTCCGGAGCAGACGAACGTGATCATCGGCAATCTCGCACAATCCACACCGACGGGCAACGACGGCTATCCACAGCGGTTCGGCATCCCCGAGGGGCTGTACGCCGAGCAGGTGGCGGTCAAGCAAGGCTGGTTCTGCTGCTGGAACGGCGGCAACCAACTGCACGTGACCACCGGGGCGATCGGCCCCGAGCGCCGCTACGTGATCGCGATAGGCTCCCTGGACCCCACCGGCGCCGCTGCTGCGCGCGAGCACATGACCCAGGCCGTCAAGACGATGTTCCCGGGCGGCAAGGTCTAGCCGGAGGTCGACGCCGCGATGTCAGCGGCGCTGATGCCGGAGAGGTCGGGCACGTTCTGCATCAACTCGATGCGGGTGCCGTCGGGATCGGTCAGGTAGATGAACCGGCCCGACGTCGGGTCCTCGACGTCACCGAGCACGGTGCGCGTCGACTCCACGAACGTCCCGCCCGCGGCGACGATCGCGTCGGTCAGACCATCGACGTCCTCCACCCGGAACGAGAGATGGGTGAAGCCGAGTTCGGTCATCGGCTTGCGCTCCCCCGACCCGGTCGTCGGGACGTCGACCCACTGCAGCAGTTCGATCCGGATGTCATCGCGGATCAGCATCGCGGACCGGAAGCGGCCGTCCTGCTCCATGGTCGCGGCGACCTCGTTGTCGTTGAAGTCGAGTTGGTAGAGCTGCGCGAACCCGAACACGTCGGTGTAGAAGCGGATCGAACGATCGAGATCGGTCACGCAGATGCCGATGTGGGAGAAGCCCTGGATCATGACTGGAGTCTGACAGAACGCGCCCGTCCGATGGTGCGAGTGCCGCGATCCGATCTGGCCGGGCTCGGCGCCCCGGTCACGTGGTCGCGGCATCCGCCCGGGCGGCCAGTGCCAGCGTTCGCGTGATGGCCGCGGCTTGCGTTGCTGCGCGGTCGATTTCGGGATACCTGCGGTCGAACAGGCCCGCGACGAAGAGGCTGGCGTACCCGTGCGCAGCGGCGACCTCGTGTTCGAGCAGGCGCAAGGCCCGACGGACGTCCCCGCCGGTGACGGCCAGCGCCGGTGCCAGGAACGCATCGTTGAGCGAGCGCGCCACGTCGAGGCGTTCCTCGTCGCCGGCGTCACCCACGTCGGTGCCGTAGATGACGTCCCACCCGATGCGCGTGCGCGCCACGAATCGCACGTAGGCCCCCGCGGTCGCGGCCATTGCCTCGATCGCCCATTCGCCCGGGTCGCCGTCGGGACGCGGCGGAATCGCCGCACGCACCTGGTCGTCGAACTCGCGTGCCGCCGCCGTCGCGACCGCAGCGAGAAATGCTCGGCGATTCGGGAAGTGCCGGTAGGGCGCGGCGGCGCTCACGCCGGTCCGCTTGGCGGCGTCCGCGACGGACAGTGCGGCGATCCCGTGTTCGGCCACCATCTCGCGTCCGGCGGCGATCAACGCGGCGCGCAGGTCGCCGTGGTGGTACCCGGTGCGCGCCATCCCTAGTTCTTAGCACCTCACGGGCACTGGTTGACCGGAAGTGAGAAACCTCTTACATTGAGATGTAAGAGGCCACTAACATAGGGAGAACGACATGGGCACCTGGTTCATCACCGGATCGTCGAAGGGCCTGGGCGCGGCAATCGCGCGCCACGCGCTCGCGCACGGCGACGACGTCGCGGCGACCGCGCGCAATGCGCAGGCCGTCACCGACGCGCTCGGCGACGGCGGCCGACTGCTCGCCCTACCGCTCGACGTGACGTCGCCCGACCAGGTGCGCGCCGCCGTCGACGCGACGGTGGAACGGTTCGGCCGCATCGACGTGATCGTGAACAACGCGGGCAGGCCACTGATGGGCGCGCTGGAGGAGATGACGGACGAGCAGGTTCGGAATCAGTTCGACCTCAACGTCTTCGGCACCATCGACGTCATCCGCGCAGCACTTCCCACGCTGCGGGCGCAGCGGTCGGGCACCATCGTCAACCTCAGCTCGATGGGTGGTGTCATCGGTTTCCCCTCGTCGTCGATGTACAACGCGTCGAAGTTCGCGGTCGAGGGGCTGACTGCGGGGTTGCGCCAGGACCTCGCCCCGCTCGGCATCTCCGTCATGGCGATCGAGCCCGGCGCCTTCAGGACGAACTTCCTCGATCCCTCGACCGTGTGGGTGGCAGCGAACCACGGTTCGATCGACGACTACGCAGGCACGCCCGCGCACCGCCAACTCGAGCAGATCGGGCCGATGGATCAGACACAGGAGGGCGATCCGGACAAGCTGGCCGCGCTGGTCTACGACGTCGTGACCGCGGGCTCCCCGCCCACCAGGCTGCCCATCGGGCCCGACGCCGTCGCAGCCACCGCGCAGCGGGTTGCCGACGACGCGGCCGAACTGGCCCCGTGGCGCGAACGCGCTATTGCGACCAACTTCTGAGCGTCCGGCAGGTCGGCCGGCTAGATGTGGGTCAGCGTGCGGGCGGAATGTCGTAACCATCCCCCGGTTCGAGGTTCACCACCCGGAACGAGAACTGCCGGCCTGCATCGGCCAACCTCGCGACCGCGTCGGCCGCCTCGACGTAGACCGGCGGCTGGTGGACTCCGAAGTGCATGGGCAGGACCGCCCTCGAACCCAGTATCAGTGCGGCTTGCGCGGCCTGCTCCGGTGTCATCACCGCGGGCAGTGGGCTAGACGGTTGCAGGTGCGGCACGTTCACGACTGCTCCGTTGATCGGCAGCACGGCGAGGTCGATGGGCCCGGCTCGCTTGGCGATGAGCCACCAGTAGCCGTGGAAGATGGTGTCTCCGCCGTGGAACACGCGCTGACCGTCCGCCTCGATGACCCAATTGAGTTGCGGGTCGCCGAGGCCATCGACCGCCGGAACCGCCGTAATGGTGAACGGCGGCAACTGAATCCGACGCCATTCGTCGACGATTCGCACGTTCAGCGCGCTGGTCTCGAGATCGGTCTCCGCACCGTCGGTGAACACGGCTTCGTCGGATGCGGCGACGAACGGTGCGGGACGCAGCACCAAACCCGTATCGCCTACGACCGATTGGATCGCGGCGACGTCGGTGTGGTCTTCGTGCAGGTGGGTGACCAGAGCCGCAAGCGCAGTACCCTCCGGCTCGGCGAAGGCGCCATCCGGCTGGGTGACACGCAGGAGGGAGAAGTCCCGCACGAAGTCCACCACGAGCGAAGGCCCCCGGTGACTGATGACCTCGATGCCGGCCCAGCCGAGGCGTCTGACCCTCACGGGGCGACCGGCAGCGCGAGTTCTTCGAGTGATGTCGGCCGTCGCCCGGTCAGGTCGCGCACGGCCGTGGTGACGTCGGCAAGGTAGCCCTCGCGAGGTGGTCCGGTGCGGCGAGGGCGGGGTTGGCTGGCAGGGGATTCGGGACCGACGTGTAGACGCCGTGACGCACCCCGGCTTCCACGAGCGGTGAAGCTGGACAGCGATTCAACCGTCCGGCTCATCAGCACGACCTCTGCCGGATCAACACGTGACTACCTCCTTGATTCGCAATCACGCTGATTGCGAATATCGACCCGAACTGTAGTCATGTCGGTTGCGATATGGCAAGCTTGAATGGTGGCAACACCGACCAATACGCAGTTCGCCGTGGCGGTCCACGTTCTGACCTACTTGGCAGGCACCGACGTTCCAGGCCCGGTCAGCTCCGACGAACTCGCCGCGAGCGTCAACGCCAGCCCCGTCTATGTGCGTCGGGTGCTCACCCCCTTACGGGAATCGGGCCTCGTGGCTTCCACACCTGGCGCCCGTGGGGGCTGGGTGCTCAGCCGGGCGGCGGAGACGATGACCCTCGCCGAGGTCTGGCGACTAGTCCAGGGCGACGACCCGGTGCTGGGGCTGCACGGCCCAAACCCTCGGTGCCCCACCGGCCTCGGCGTAAACCGAGCATTGGCCGCGCTGGATCGCGAACTCGCCGACGCCGTCGAGGCACGACTCGGGGAGGTCACCGTCGCCGACGTGCTTCGCGACGCACTGACAGTGGGAAAGATGGGACGGCGACCACGGTGATCAGCTCACGTCTTGGAGGTCGCTAGTGCAGATCCGTACCGCCGAACGGCCCGACATTCCCGAGATCGCCGAGTTCTTCCGCCTGATCGTGGCCGACGGCGAGAGTTACGCATGCCCCGAACCCCTGTCCGACGACGACGTCGAGCGGTTGTGGCTGGAACCGCCTCCCGCGCACGCAATCGTCGCCGTCGACGACCACGGAGGCATCGTCGGCACCGCGAAGATGGGGCCGAACCGACCGGGGCGCGGCAGCCATGTCGGGACGGCGAGCTTCATGGTGGACCCGCGGGCGGGCACCCGCGGCGTCGGGCGCGCCATGGCCGAGTGGGTCATCGACTGGCACGAGCGCAACGGCTTCGCCGCCATCCAATTCAACGCCGTCGTCGAGACGAATCACCGGGCGGTCGCCCTGTGGCAGTCCCTCGGCTTCACCATCGTGGGCACCGTGCCTGGCGCGTTCCGGTCACGTACCCACGGGATGGTGGGACTGCACGTCATGCATCTTCCGTTGCCCAGGGGTTGACCCGCGAGCACTCAGACGTGCACGGCCGGCAGGTAATTCGCGATGTTGCGCCACGCGCGCTCGACGTACTCGTCCTTCTCTCCGACGGGTGCGAAGTAGTGCAGCGCGTCGTTGGCTGCGTCCCTACCCGCGAGACGGGCGATGATCCACGCAGCCAGATAGTGGGAGGCCAGGCAGCCGCCTGCGGTCGCGACGTTCCCTCTGGCGAAGAAGGGCTGATTGAGCACCTCGACGCCCGCGGCGACGACCCACGGCTTGGTCGTCAGATCCGTACACGCTGGGACATCTTGGAGCAGATCGAGTTTCGCCAAGACCAGCGCACCAGAACACTGTCCGGCGATGAGCTGGCGAGACGCGTCCAAACGTCGCAGCGTGTTCATGATGGTGCGGTCTTCGACGACGTCACGGGTGGCGATGCCGCTGCCCACGATGACGGCGTCGGCGTCGCACGCTTCGTCTAAATCGGCCATCCGTTCGACGACCACGCCGTTCATCGACCGCACTCGCGGCGACGGGGTCGCGATGGTGACGCGCCAGTCGTCTCGCTGCACGCGGTTGAGCACGCCGAGGGCGATCAGTGAGTCGAGTTCGTTGTAGCCCTCGAAGGTGAGGATCGCGATGTGCACGGTCAGTCCTTTCGCCTGTGCCGATCACCGTATGGACGACCACGCAGGACGGTCAAAGAATTGTCCTGCATACAATCGGCCCCATGGCCGTGGCCAGGTACAAGCGCGTGGTCGACGCGCTGGCGGCCGACATTCGCACGGGACGAATGCCGGCCGGAACGAGGCTGCCCACGCACCGACAACTGGCAGTTCGCGAGGGCATCGCCGTGGCCACCGCGACCCGCGTCTACGCCGAGTTGGGATCGATGGGCCTGGTCAGTGGCGAGCAGGGCCGCGGTACCTTCGTCCGCGACCTCGCGCTGCCCGCCGGACACGGCATCGACCAGCACGCCGTGGCAGCCGACGCCATCGACCTCAACTTCAACTATCCGGCACTGCCCGGCCAAGCCGACCTGCTGCGGCACGCACTGCGGGACCTCGCCACGTCGGGCGACCTAGAGTCGCTGCTGCGCTACCAGCCCCACGGCGGCCGTCCCCACGAGAGGGCCACCGTCGCCCGGCATCTGCGTCGACGCGGCCTCCGCGTCGGCGCCGACGAAGTTCTCCTGGTCTCCGGCGCGCAGCACGGCCTGGCCGTGAGCGCGCTGGCACTGTTGCAACCGGGGGACGTCGTCGCGGTGGACGCCCTCACCTACCCCGGGTTCAAGGTGCTCGCCGAATCACTGCGGTTCGAACTCGCTCCGCTGCCGATAACCCCGGGCGGGCCGGATCTCGATGCCCTCGAACGGCTTTGCGCGCAGCGGCACATCACCGCCGTGTACACCATGCCGACTCTGCACAATCCGCTCGGATGGGTGATGGACGCCGCCGCGCGTGCCCGGCTGGTCGACACGGCGCGCAGATTCGGACTCCTGATCATCGAAGATGCGGCGTACGCCTACCTCGTCGAGAAGCCACCGCCACCGCTCGCCGCGCTTGCGCCGGACATCACCGTCTACGTGTCGGGACTGTCGAAGAACGTGGCGACCGGCCTGCGCGTCGGGTTCATCGCAGCACCACCGACACTCGTTCCGGCGATCGAACGCGCGATCCGCGCCACCACCTGGAACACCCCGGCCATCACCACTGCGATCGCCTGCCGGTGGCTGGACGACGGTGTCGTCACCCGGCTCGAGCGGGAGAAGCGACTCGACGCCCGCGAGCGGCAGTCTCTCGCCCTCGAAGCCATGGCCGGGCTAGCACATGTCGGCCACAGGTCGTCGTACTTCCTCTGGCTCCCGCTCGCCGAAGAGTCGCGGGCAGACCGCCTGGTGGCCGCCCTTGCAGAACAGAACATCTCGGTGTCCACGGCCGAACCCTTCACCACCTCGACGCACCAGCCGCAGGCCATCCGGCTGGCGCTGGGATCCACCGACCTCGACACCCTTCGCGAGACGCTGGCCATCGTCCGTCAAGCCGTCGACGACGACGCCTACCTCTAAGTGCCCGCTTCTAATCCCTTGATCTAAGTAGGCACTGAGCCGTTGAATGAGGCTCGTGACCGACGAACCGCACACCGGCAAGAGCGCGACACCCTTCGGCCGGTTGCACGAGCAGGGCTGCTTCGTGATCCCGAACCCCTGGGATGCCGGGACGGCGATTGCGTTGGCCGGCATCGGTTTCCCAGCATTGGCGACGACCAGCGCCGGGGCGGCCTTCGCACGGGGACTTCCCGACGACCTGACGGCGCTCGGCGTCGACGACGTACTGGCCAACGTCGCAGCGATCGTCGAGGCGACACCGCTTCCCGTGAACGCCGACTTCCAGTCCGGCTACGCCGAGGACCTCGATGGGCTAGCCGCCAAACGTCAGGCGATGCGTCGAGACCGGTGTGGCCGGGCTCTCCATCGAAGACGTGCATGGCCACGGCGATGATCCCGTGTATGCGCTGGAGGTCGCGACGGAGCGGGTGCGCGTCGCACGAGCCGCCATCGACGCGTCGAATCCGCACGTCCTGCTGACGGGCCGTGCAGAGTGCTTCCTCTACGGACATCCGGACCCACTGCGCGAAGCCATCACGCGACTGCAGGCATTCGCCGATGCCGGCGCCGACGTGCTGTACGCACCCGGTGTCCGATCGCGAAGTGACATCGCCGAGTTGGTCGATGCGCTGCGCCCGCATCCGGTCAACGTTCTGATGGGATCGGATACCGGTCTGCGGGTCAGCGACCTCGAAGAGCTGGGCGTGCGGCGGATCAGTCTGGGCTCTGCGCTCACCAGGGTGGCATGGGGTGCGTTCCTGCGGACTGCGCGCGAGGTGGCCGACACGGGCTCGTTCATGGGCCTCGGCGACGCGGCGAGCTTTGACGAACTGAATCAACTGTTCGCCAGGGATCGCTGACCAACCCCGCGGGTCATCGGGCGGCGAGGTGCTCGCCGAAGAAACCGGCCAGGCGGTCGACGGCTCGGTCGACGTACTCGGGGACGTCGTACATCTCGTAGTGGCCGGCGCCCTCCAGGACCATCAGGTCGACTGGATTGGGCGCCATCTGCCACAGGGTCAGGCCCGCCTGGTACGACCCGGTGACCCCCTCACGCCCCGCGAGGACGACCTGTAGCGGCTGGGTCACTAGCTGATCGACGAGGTGGAAGGCGTCGTAACCCATCAATAGCGCGTCACTGCGCACGAGCCGGCGGTTCGTCGAACGTGGGTGCGCCCCACGGGGAGTCCGGTAGTAGGTGATTGCCTGGACGTTGTCGATGTCACTGATCCCGGCCGCTGCTGCGTCCTCGAGCGTGTCGGGAAGCCACGGGACGCGACCCGATTCTCCGGCCTGGGCCTCGCGGGTCCGTACCGTCGCCATGTCGTCGAGGGCTACGGCGGGTCCGTCGGGGTGGAACCCCGCCGAGCGCCACGCGTCGCCGATGTTGACGGGCACCACGGTGCCCACCGCACGAATGCGGTGATCGGTCCGGGCGGTGTGCACGGCGTAGCCGCCACCGGCGCAGATCCCGAGCACGCCTATGCGATCGGCATCGACGCCCGGCATGACGTCCAGGGCGTCGATGACGTATGAGATGTCCTCACTGCGCTCATACGGGTCCTCGAGATCCCTGTCAGCACCCCCACTCTCACCCTGGTGGGCCGGATCGAACGCCACCGCAACGATGCCGTGCGCGGCCAGCCGGGAGGCGTAGTTCGCCCCGATCTGCTCCTTGACGCTGCTACCGGGTGTCGACAGCACGACCGCCGGGTACGACCGCGATTCGTCGAAGTCGTTGGGCAGGTGCAGGTTCGCCGCGAGGGCGAATGTGCCGCGGGGGATCTGGATGGCTCGGGTCGTCACGTTCGGGCTCCGTTGGGGCATCTGATGTGCAACCGGATTGGCTGCTCATCGATTCCGCGGCGCGGTCTTGCGGCCACGAACCCGCTTCGGGCTCGAGGTAGACCCGTCCCCAGGCTCCTTGGCGACAAGGTGACTCGCGAGCCCCGCCAGTGCCACGTCGACCACGGCGTCCAGCCTCGCCGAGTCCACTCCCGCGGCGGCATGCACGGCGATCCCCTGTCCGACCGTCACGGCGTAACCCGCCAGGGCTGCGGTGTTGACACCGGGCTGGGTGGCGTCGACCGTCTGCGAGAGTGCCTTCGCCACAGCATCTTCAAGGCCCTGACGATACTCGGCAAGAAGCAGCGGAATGCGCGCGTTGTCTGGCGCGCACGATAGCCCACCTTGGATGGACAGGCATCCCGCCACGCTCCCCCGGGTAGCCGACTCCGCCACCGACCGCAGATACGATTCGAGGACCTCGTACGTGGTGGACTTGGCCAGCACCGCATCGAGGCGTACTCGATACAACAGGCCATAACGCTCCAGCGCACGGACGAAGAGCTCTTCCTTACTACCGAAGACGGCGTACATACTCGGCTTGTTGATGCCCATGGCCCGCGTCAGTTCGGTCAGTGACGCGCCCTCGTATCCGAGACGCCAGAACACGTCGATCGCTCCATCGAGCGCGTGATCCTCGTCGAACGCGCGCGGCCGGCCTCCGGCGGCCCGTCGCTCTGCGCTCATGCACGTGATCCTAGTCCCCTCGGCGACAACGACTCTCCAATTCTACCGAACGGTACAAATCTGCTAGCGTGGACATCCAACCGATCGGTACAAAATTAGGAGAACACGTGTCGAACCTCGCAGGCAAGACCGCACTCGTCACCGGAGCTACGTCGGGAATCGGCCTGGCCGGGGCACGCGCTCTCGCACGGGAGGGGGCCTACGTCTTCCTGGTGGGTCGCCGCCAAGACGCCCTCGAAGACGCCGTCACCGGGATCGGAGCCGACCGCGCCAGCTTCATTCGTGCCGACGTGACCGAGCAGTCGGATCTCGACCGCGTCGCGTCGACCATCGAAGCCACGGGACGCCGGCTCGACATCCTCTTCGCCAATGCGGGTGTCGGCGAGGTCGCAGCACTGGGGGGTCTCACCTGGGAGCACTACACCAACACGTTCAACACCAACGTTGGCGGCATCATCTTCACCGTGCAGACCGCTCTCCCGCTGCTCAACGAAGGCTCGTCGGTGATCCTGTGCGGTTCCAGCGGCGACGTGAAGGCATCTCCCGGCATGAGTGTCTACGCCGCGTCCAAGACCGCGATCCGGTCCCTGGCCCGGAGCTGGGCCGCCGAACTCGTCGACCGAGGGATTCGCGTGAACGTCGTCGCCCCGGGGGTGACGGAGACGCCGGGGCTGATCGATCTCTTCGCAGGCTCGGACGCCGGCCTCGCGGACCTCACTTCGTCGATACCGATGAAGCGCCGGGCACGCCCGGAGGAGATCGGCAGCGTGGTCACCTTCCTCGCCTCCGACGGCAGCTCGTTCATGACCGGTTCCGAGGTCTACGTGGATGGCGGAGGCAGTCAGTTCTAACGGGTCGTCAAGCCGTCGAGCAGGACGGCCAGCAGGCGCGGGGTCCGGTCTGCCCACTCCTCCTCCTCCACGTGGGCGAGGAACCAGGACAGCAGGATCACGTCGCGCGAGTCGACGTCGTCGCGCAGTACGCCGTCCGCGCGGCCCGCGGCAAGCAGCGCGGTGAGCGCCTCGCCGAGCTTGCCAGGAGTCTGCGCCCCGATGTCCTGCCACGCCGAGGCCTCGACGGCGGCGATGACCCCGAACTTCACCCGCGCGTATGCCGCCAGCTGGGTGAACCACCGCTTGAGTGCCTCGTCGGGCGAGTGCTCGTCGAGCAGCGTGTCGGCCAGGGCGACGAGTTCGTCGATTTCGCGGTCGTAGAGGGCGCGCACCAAGTCCTCGCGGGTGGCGAAGTGACGGTAGAGGGTGCCCTGCCCCAGCCCCGCCCGCTTGGCGACCGCACTGAGCTTGAGTTCGCCCGGCTCGGTGATGAGTTCCCGTGCGGCCTCGATGATCAACGCTCGATTGCGAGCCGCGTCGCTCCGTTCCGCCATGCCCTCCCCCGACGTTCGACCCACTAGCCGACTTGCAAACGGACATTTTGTCCGCTTTGATGAAGCGGACAAGTCGTCCGCATCGCTTCTGGAGGTTAGTCATGGGTCCACTCGACGACAAGGTGGTGGCGATAACCGGCGCCAGCAGCGGCATCGGCGCCGCGACCGCACGGCGGCTGGCAACCCGGGGGGCCGCCGTCGTACTCGGGGCCCGCCGCGCCGACCGCCTCGACGCCCTTGCGGCGGAGATCGGGGCGGCCGGGGGTCGGGCAATTGGAGTCACGGTGGACGTCACCCGCGCCGAGGACCTGGAGCGGCTCGTCGAAACCGCCGTTGCAGCGTACGGCCGGCTCGACGTGCTGGTGAGCAACGCAGGCATCGGGCCGATCTCACCGATGTCGGCTCGTCGCCGAACGGACTGGGACGCGATGATCGACGTGAACCTACGCGGCGTCCTGCACGGCATCGACGCCGCGCTGCCCATCTTCGAAGCACAGCGTCGCGGTCACTTCGTCACCATCGTCTCCACCGCCGGACTGAAGATCGTGCCCACGATGGCGGTGTACGGCGCCACCAAGAACGCCGTCCGCACCGTCCTGGAGGGGCTGCGTCAGGAGTCCACCGACGGGACGCTGAAGACCACGGCGATCTCGCCGGGCTACGTGCGCACCGAGTTCGGCGACTCCATCACCGACCCCGCCATACGCGACGAGATCGGCCGCGGCATGGAGGCGTTCGCACTCGACCCCGACGCGGTCGCACGGGCGATCGAGTTCGCCGTCGACCAACCTTGGGAGGTCGAGATCGGCGAAATGTCCATCCGGCCAACCGTGCAGGGGTGATCTGGACCTCTTCGGCATCAGAGCGACTGTGCCCCAATGACTCTCAAGACCTCCAGCTTCTCGTAGCTCTCGCTCCCCGGAGTCGCCGTGTACACCATCAGGGAGTGACCCTGGGCGGGGTCGATGAGCCGTTGGCAGTTCAACTCCAAAGCGCCGACCTCGGGGTGGACGAAGTGCTTGACGTCGTGCGGTCGTATACCGATCTCGTGGTCCCCCCACAGGCGACGGAACTCCTCGTTGCTCTCCAGGAGCAGGTTGGCGAGCTGCGCGGCTCGCGAACTCGGCCCGCGGAGCGTTACGAACTCGCGCAATCCCGAGGCGTACATCCGAGACATGAACGGATGCTCCTCGGGTGCATACCTCGCCCGCGCCGCCGGGTCGGTGAACCATCGGTAGCCGCTACTGCGGGAGGGTCCGGTGTATCGGGTGGTGTCGCCGTTGAGTGCGACACCCATCGCCGTCTGCCGCAGCGTCTCGCCGAGTTCGGTGACGATCTCCGCGGGAGTGTCTTCGAGCCGATCGAGGATGCGCAACATGCCCGGGCTGATGTGTTCGCTCGACGTTCCCCGTACCGGCGGGTTGTGCCCCGCAAGGCGGAACAGGTGGTCGCGTTCGTCGACCGACAGATGCAATCCCTGGGCGATCGACGCCAGCATCTGTTGTGACGGCTGCGGGCCACGCTCGCGTTCCAGCCGGGAGTAGTAATCGCTGGACATGTTGCAAAGCGAAGCGACTTCCTCGCGTCGCAGCCCGCTGGTCCGTCGCCGCTGCCCGCGTGGCAGGCCGACGTCTTCGGGCTGCAACGCCTCACGCCTGTTGCGGAGGAATCCCGCGAGCCCGGTTCGATCGATCACGCTGCTCACCTTCCATGTCAGAGCACTCCGTCGTTTCTACCGGTTGTTGGCCGAAGTAGTCACGGTCTACCAATCCCCCCTTACGACCCCTGCGGTGGTCTGGTCAGCCTGTGATTGATAGGTCGTGGATGGACCCGTGCCCGCCGCCGAGGATGGGGGCCACCGCCGCTCTCGTCCGCGGGGCGCCAATCGTGAGAACACAAGGAGCACAACCCATGCCACGTGCCCATCTGCGAGCCGCCGAGCCTGCCTGGACGCGAAGCCCGTGGGGTGTGGTGTTCGGCGCGGGCACGGCCGCTGCCGTAGGGCCTCAGATGTATCTCGCCACGATCGGCGTATTCGTCGCGCCGATCGCGCAAGACACCGGCTTCGGGCGCACGACGATTACCGGTTCGTTCTCGGTGGCGGCCGTCGGGATGGTCGTCGGACTAGTCATCGTCTCGCGGCTCGTCGATCGCTATGCCGCGCGCTTCGTTCTCGTACCGGCGTTCTTGCTCTTCTCGTTGTCCCTTGCGTCGATCGGCTTGGTACCGCCCGTCGAGGCTGTCTACTTCATACCCTGCTTCTTCGTCGGGTTCTTCGGCGCAGGCACCACCGTGCCCGCCACCCGAGTCGTCGTCAGCTGGTTCGACAACAATCGCGCCCTCGCCGTAGGAGTGGTCACGGGCATCATTGGGCTCGGTGCCGCGCTCGGTCCTCTTTTGGCGGGTGCACTCATCGACAGCGTGGGCTGGCGGCTTGCCTACGTCTTCATGGGCGTCATGGCAGCGTCGGTATCGGTCACCATGATCACAGTGTTCGTACGCAGGCGAGTAGAACGACACGTTCGTGGGCGGCTGGTGAACAAGGCCCACGTCGGCGACCGCGACGTCAGTCTCGAACTACCGGGTGCGACGATCCGGGAGGCGCTCCACACTCGCCAGTTCTGGGGTATCGCCATCGGGCTCAGCATGGTTGGCGTCGTGGTGTACGGCCTCCAAGTCCACCTCGTGCCGATGATGACCGACCGTGGCCTGAGCGCCGACCAGGCCGGCTCGTTGCTCGTGATCTTCGGTCTGGCTTCTCTGGTCGGCCGGGTCAGCGGCGGATTCGTCATCGATCGCGTGCATGGCTCCATCGTCGGTCCGATCGTGATCCTGGCGCCCATCCTCGGCATGTTCTTCTTGCACCCGCCCTTCTCCACCGCGGCGGTCGCGGTCGCCTTCATAGGCATTGCATTCGGGATCGAGGGCGACCTGCTCGCGCTCCTGATCACCCGCTATCTCGGCACTCGTAACTTCGGCAGCATCTTCGGACCCGTTCAGGCCGTATTCATCCTCGGCAGCGCTCTGGGTCCGCTCCTCCTCGGGCTGAGCTACGACGAGTTCGGTTCCTACGACCCGGTCATACCGGTCCTGATGGGCATCCTCATCGTCGGCGCTTTCTGCATCGCAACCCTCGGCCGCTACACGTATCCCGCAGTCAACGGGTTAGATCGCCTCGCTGCACGCGACGAACTGGCCGCGGCCGAAGTGTTGAGCGATATCGTCAAGCGCGGCGGCGCACAGAAGCGGACACCCGCCACTGAACGTCATTGGTATGTAGCCGATTCCAAGTCATGAGAACCGATGGCAATCAACGAACACAGTGCGCGGTGCGACGTCGTACCGGGGTCGGCCGTGAAGAGCACGACCGACTGATCCCGGTCCGGAATGGACAGCACGTTGCAGTGCAATTCGACCGGCCCGACCACGGAGTGGTTCAAAAACTTCATCTGGTGTCGCGGTAGCACGTTGTCGACTTCATGCCATAGCCGCTCGAACTCGACGCTCCGTGAACGCAATTCAGTGATGAGCCCGCCCAACCCGCGGTCACCGGGGTAGCGCTCGGCAGCCGCACGAAGCTGGCTGACCGCGAACTCCGCGAAGTCCTCGGTTGCGGTGACCCCGTAGTGGCGACGTGACGGGTCGGCCGTCAGGAAGAAGGCTCTCGCGAGGTTCCGCTCGGGATTCACCTGCGCCGAGAAATCCTCGAAGAGCGCGTGCGCCAGCGGGTTCAACGCGAGTACGTCGAACTTCGCATTCAGGATGATCGCGGCGGTCCCGGGCATGCGGTCGATGAGATCGAGAACACTTGGCGTGACGTCGCTTCGCAGGGTTTTATCGTCGCGCTCGGGTGAGCGTCCCGACAGGGTGAACAGCAGCGTTCGTTCCTCGTCGCTCAATCTCAGCGCATTGCTGAGACTGCCGATCACCGCCGCCGATGGGCGGGGGCCACGGGCCTGCTCCAGGCGGGCGTAGTACGACGCCGAGATGTGCGCCAGCGCTGCGAGTTCCTCCCGCCTCAAACCGCCGGTCCGACGCGGTCCAACATCGGCCACACCGACGTCGGTCGGCCGAAGCAGAGCCCGGCGACTTCGCAGGAAACGCGCCAGCGGCCGTTGGTCCATGACCCCAGTATGCCGCTGGACCGCGATCGCTGACAGACACAATTCGTGTCTGGCAGTCCGACGGCGCCCGGACGATGGTGGTCGTATGAACACGACGTCGAATATCGTCCTCGTCACCGGCGGGAACAAGGGGATCGGTAACCACATCGTCAACCAACTCGCGCAGCAGGGAGCGCACGTGTATCTCGCGGCCCGCGACGAACGCCGCGGTCAAGCGGCCGCTGACCTCCTCAGGGAGCAGAACCTCGACGTCGACTTCGTTCGACTCGACGTCACCGACGCCGCGTCGGTCGCCACGGCAGCCAAGCAGGTCGAGGAAGCCGATGGCCGACTCGACGTCCTCGTCAACAACGCCGCCATCACCAGCGGGCTCGAGCCAGCGTCGGCAATGTCCACCGAAAACCTCCGACGGACCTACGAGACCAATGTCTTTGGCGTTGCCGCCGTCACGAACGCGTTCCTGCCCTTGCTGCGCAGATCGCGCTCCCCGCGCATCGTGAACGTGTCGAGCGGCATGGGCTCGATCAGCATGATGGCCGACCCCGACGTCGAACTGACGAAGATGAACCAAGCCGCCTACCAATCCTCGAAGGCGGCGCTCAACGCGTTGACCGTGCTGTACGCGAATGAACTGCGCGACGAAGGCGTCAAGGTGAACGCGGTCTGCCCGGGTTACCGAGCGACCGAACTCAACGGCGGACTACCGACGCCCGGGGCAGGCGACCCGGCTGACGGAGCCAGGGTGGCCGTGCGGATGGCGATGATCGACGACGACGGGCCGACCGCTCAGTTCCTCGGCGATACCGGTGCCATCTACCCGTGGTGACGGAGATCGAGCCGCCCTCGGGTGCAGCGCCATGGGGGGATCGCCGATCAGTGGATAGCCGGCCCCTGAATGCCTTCCGATGATCCTGGCACGCTCGAAACCGCGAGCGTTTCAGCGAATCTGAGGAGAAGACCATGGCGCGCAAGGCTGAAGTGGCAGTACCGGATCTGACGGGCAAGTTGGCCGTCGTCACCGGCGGTAGCGACGGCATCGGCCTCGCGCTGGCGGGACGACTGGCAGCTGCCGGCGCCGAAGTCATTCTGCCGGTGCGCAACCCGGCCAAGGGCCAACACGCCGTCGAATCCATCCGCGCCGCCCACCCCGGCGCCCGGATCAGCACGAGGCAGATGGACTTGTCGTCACTGCAGTCCGTCGCCGACGCCGCCGGCATGCTCGTCGCCGAGGACCGACCGATCCACATCCTGATCAACAACGCCGGGGTGATGAACCCGCCCACCCGCCAAACGACCAGTGACGGCTTCGAACTGCAATGGGGCACCAACCATCTCGGGCACTTCGCGCTGACCGCCCGACTGTTACCGATGTTGTCCGCCGGCAACGCCCGCGTCACCACCCAGTCCAGCGTCGCGGCACGCTCGAACGCCATCAACTGGGAGGATCCAAACTTCGAGAAGTCCTATTCTTCCGGCAAGGCCTACAGCCAATCCAAGATCGCCAACCTGATGTTCGGGCTGGAGCTGAACCGCCGAAGCCAGGTCGCCGGCTGGGGAATCACCAGCAACGTCTCCCACCCCGGGGTTACCGCCACCAACCTCCTCGCCGCCCAACCCCACATGGGCCGCGCCGCCGACACTCTCTCGGTGCGCGTCATCCGGTCGCTGGCGCGCATGGGCATCCTGGCCCAAACCGTCGACCAAGGCCTGCTGCCCGCGCTGTATGCAGCCACCCACCCCCGATCCGAGGGCGGCAAGTTCTATGGACCCAGCGGATTCCAGCACACGTCAGGTGCTCCCGCCGAACAAGACGTCTACCAACCCGCCAGCGATGCGGCCGACGCCGTGCGTCTCTGGGAACTGTCCGAAGCGCACGTCGGCCGTCAGTTCGTCCCGCACTAGATGCCGCGCACCGTTCCACGCACGCCCATCAATAGGATGGGGCGCATGGCAGCACCGGGGCGTAGGCGACTCTCGCCCGGTGACCGTCGCAACGAACTCCTCGCGCTCGGGGCCGAGGTGTTCGGGCAGCGCCCCTATGACGAGGTGCGCATCGACGAGATCGCCGAGCGGGCTGGCGTCTCACGGGCGCTGATGTACCACTACTTCCCGGACAAGCGGGCGTTCTTCGCCGCGGTCGTGCGCGCTGAGGGCGAGCGCCTGTTCGAGGCCACCAACACCCCGCCGCAGCCCGGGCAGAGCCTGTTCGACCAGTTGCGCGCCGGCGTGCTGGCCTACGTCCACTACGACGACGACCACCCGCACGGCGCATGGGCTGCCTACGTGGGAATGGGCCGGTCCGACCCGGTGCTGCGCGGCATCGACGACCTCGACAACGACCGCCAGGCCAACCGCATCTCCGCACGCATCACCGAGGCCATCGGCGACGCATTGGATCCCAAGCTCGAGCGCGACCTGCGCGTCATCGTCTACGGATGGCTGGCCTACACGTTCGAACTGTGCAGGCAGCGGGTGCTCGACCCCACGATCGACGGGGAATGGGTCGCCGACTCCTGCGCCCACGCGCTGCTCGACGCCATCGCCAGGGTGCCCAACATCCCGCCGGAACTCGCCGACGCCGTCGCGTCCGAGCGTCGCTGAGCTGGGCGGATGCCCGGCTTGTCGGTGCCGCGAGGCAACATGGTCAGATGGCCACGACCATCGACCCGCTCGCGCCGTTCAGCGCGCTGACCCGGGACTGGTTCGCGGGCACGTTCGTCGAACCCACGTCCGCCCAGGCGCAGGCCTGGGCCGCCATTGCCGGTGGTGACAACACCCTGGTCATCGCCCCGACGGGTTCCGGCAAGACGTTGGCCGCGTTCCTGTGGGCGATCGACCGGCTGGCCTCTGCGGAGCCGACCCCTGCCGGCGAACCCAAGCCGGGCACCCGGGTCCTGTACGTCTCGCCGCTCAAGGCGCTCGCCGTCGACGTCGAACGCAACCTGTCGACACCGCTGATCGGCATCACCCGCGTCGCCGAGCGACTCGGCTCACCCGTGCCGAACATCTCCGTCGGCGTCCGCTCCGGCGACACGTCCCCGGCCCGCCGTCGCGAGCTGATCAACAAGCCGCCCGACATCCTGATCACGACGCCCGAATCGTTGTTCCTCATGCTGACCTCCGCGGCCAGGGAGTCGCTGACCGACGTCACAACCGTAATCGTCGACGAGGTGCACGCCGTGGCAGGGACCAAGCGCGGAGCGCACCTCGCACTGTCGCTCGAACGGCTCGACCAACTGCTCGACAGGCCGGCCCAGCGCATTGGACTGTCCGCCACCGTCCGCCCACCCGAGGACGTCGCGCGCTTCCTGTCGGGAGCGGCACCCACGTCCATCGTCGCCCCGGCCTCCGGCAAGTCCTGGGACCTCGCCGTCCAGGTGCCGGTGCCCGACATGGCGAACCTCGAGAACAACACGATCTGGCCGGACGTCGAGGAGCGCATCGTCGACCTCATCGAGTCGCACCGCAGCTCGATCGTCTTCACCAACTCCCGCCGGCTCGCAGAGCGGCTGACGTCGCGCATCAACGAGATCTACGCCGAACGCACCGGCACCGAACTCTCCGAGGAGAAGAACCCGAAGGTCGCCGGCGGTGCGCCCGCCCACGTGATGGCCAGCGGCCAGGCCTCGGGCGCCGAGCCGCTGCTGGCCAAGGCCCACCACGGGTCGGTCAGCAAGGAGCAGCGCGCGATCGTCGAGGACGATCTCAAGTCGGGTCGGCTGCGCGCCGTCGTCGCCACGTCGAGCCTGGAACTCGGGATCGACATGGGCTCGGTCGATCTCGTCATCCAGGTCGAGGCACCACCATCGGTGGCCAGCGGCCTGCAGCGGGTGGGACGCGCGGGCCACCAGGTCGGCGAGGTGTCCCGCGGCGTGCTGTTCCCCAAGCACCGCACCGATCTGATCGATTGTGCGGTCACGGTGCAGCGCATGCTCACCGGCGAGATCGAGACCATGCGGGTGCCTGCCAACCCGCTCGACATCCTCGCCCAGCACACCATCGCCGCCGCGTCATTGGAGCCGATCGACGCCGACCGGTGGTTCGAGGTCGTCCGCCGCAGCGCACCGTTTGCGACGCTGCCGCGCAGCGCCTTCGAGGCCACGCTCGACCTGCTGAGCGGCAAGTACCCGTCGACCGAGTTCGCCGAGCTGCGGCCGCGGCTGGTCTACGACCGCGATGCGGGAACGCTGGCCGCGCGGCCGGGTGCGCAGCGGCTCGCGGTCACCTCGGGCGGTGCCATCCCCGATCGGGGTTTGTTCACCGTCTATCTGGCGACCAACGCCGACACCGAGAAGCCCTCGCGCGTGGGCGAACTCGACGAGGAGATGGTCTACGAATCGCGGCCGGGCGACGTCATCTCCCTGGGCGCAACCAGCTGGCGGATCACCGAGATCACCCACGACCGCGTGCTCGTCATCCCGGCTCCCGGCCAGCCTGCGCGGCTGCCCTACTGGCGCGGCGACGGCGTCGGTAGACCGGCCGAACTGGGCGCCGCCATCGGTGCGTTCACCGGCCAACTCGCCGGCCTCAAGCGGCCGAAGTTCGACGAGCGTTGTCAGACCATGGGTTTCAACGACTTCGCCACCGACAACCTGTACCAGCTGCTGACCGAGCAGCGCGACGCCACCGGAACGGTGCCGACCGACACCACGTTCCTCGTCGAACGGTTCCGCGACGAACTCGGCGACTGGCGGGTGATCCTGCACTCCCCCTACGGACTGCGCGTGCACGGCCCACTCGCCCTGGCCGTCGGACGCCGGCTGCGGGAGCGCTACGGGATCGACGAGAAGCCCACCGCATCCGACGACGGCATCATCGTTCGGCTGCCCGACACCGAGGACACCGCTCCCGGCGCCGAGCTGTTCGTCTTCGACGCCGACGAGATCGAACCCATCGTCACCGCGGAGGTCGGCGGGTCGGCGCTGTTCGCCTCCCGGTTCCGCGAGTGCGCCGCGCGAGCACTGCTGCTGCCGCGCCGCCATCCCGGCAAGCGGTCACCGCTGTGGCACCAGCGCCAGCGCGCCGCCCAGCTGCTCGACGTGGCCCGCAAGTACCCCGACTTCCCGATCGTGCTCGAGACCGTGCGCGAGTGTCTGCAGGACGTGTACGACGTTCCGACGCTGATCGACCTGATGAACCGGATCAGCTCGCGCCAGATCCGGATCCTCGAGGTCGAGACCTCCACCCCGTCGCCGTTCGCGGCATCGCTGCTGTTCGGCTACGTCGGGGCCTTCATGTACGAGGGCGACAGCCCGCTGGCCGAACGCCGCGCCGCCGCGCTGTCACTCGACAGCGTGCTGCTGGCCGAGCTGCTGGGTCGCGTCGAGCTGCGCGAACTGCTCGAGCCCGCCGTCATCGAGTCGACCATCAAACAGCTGCAGCACCTGACCGAGGACCGCGCGGCGCGCGACGCCGAAGCCGTCGCCGACCTGCTGCGCCTCCTCGGTCCGCTGACCGAGGCCGAGATCGTGGCACGATCGACGACCGACGACGTCGGAGGTTGGCTCGAGGGGCTGCGCACGGCGCGCCGCGCGCTCACGGTGTCGTTCGCAGGACAGACGTGGTGGGTGGCGATCGAGGACGTCGGGCTGCTGCGCGACGGCGTCGGCATCGCGGTACCCGTCGGGGTGCCCGCGAGTTTCACCGAATCGGTCGCCGACCCGCTCGGCGAACTGCTGGGCCGCTATGCCCGCACTCGTGGACCGTTCACCACGGCCGACGCCGCCACCCGGTTCGGCCTCGGGCTGCGCGTGACCTCCGACGTGCTGGGCCGGATGGCGGTCGACGGCAAGCTGGTCAAGGGCGAGTTCACTTTCGGAGCCGCCCCGGCGGCGACATCGGGTCACGAGCCGGGCGAACAGTGGTGCGACTCGGACGTTCTCAAGATCCTGCGCCGACGCTCGCTCGCCGCGCTACGCGCGCAGGTCGAGCCCGTCAGCACCGCGGCGTTCGCACGGTTCCTCTCGGCCTGGCAGCACGTCGGGTCGACCCGCAACTCCGGCGTCGACGGGCTGGCCGGCGTCATCGACCAGCTCTCCGGGGTGCCCGTCCCCGCCTCCGCGGTGGAGCCACTGGTGTTCGGCCAACGCGTCCGCGACTACCAGCCCGCCATGCTCGACGAACTGCTCGCGGCGGGCGAGGTGACCTGGTCGGGTGCCGGACCCATCGCAGGCTCGGACGGCTGGATCGCCTTCCACACCGCGGACTCGGCGCCGCTGACGCTCACGCAGCCCGCCGAGATCGACTTCACCGACACCCACCGCGAGATCATGGCCACGCTGGAGAACGGCGGCGCGTACTTCTTCCGTCAGCTCGGCTCTGCCGACGACACGGTGAAACAGGCGCTGTGGGAACTGGTTTGGGCAGGCTGGGTCACCGGTGACACGTTCGGTCCGGTCCGCGCGATGCTGGGCGGCACGCGCCGCCGGGCCGGCGGTGCGCACCGGCAGCGGCCGCAGCGGCCGCGGCTGAGCCGCTACAGCGTGGCGCACGCCCAGACGCGAACGACGGATCCGACGGTGGCGGGCCGCTGGTCGGCGCTACCGATGCCGGAGCCGGATTCGACCATCCGCAGCCACTTCTCGGCGGACCTCCTGCTGAACCGGTACGGCGTGCTGACCAAGGGCGCCGCAGAGGGACTGCCCGGCGGTTTCGCGATGCTCTACAAGGTGCTCAGCGCATTCGAGGAGGCCGGCCGGTGCCAGCGCGGCTACTTCGTCGAGTCCCTCGGCGGCGCGCAGTTCGCCGTCGCGTCGACCGTCGACCGGTTGCGCACCTATCTCGACGACGTCGACTCCGGAACCCGTGCCTACGAGTCGGTGGTGCTGGCCGCGGCCGACCCGGCCAACCCGTACGGCGCCGCTCTGCCGTGGCCGTCGCAGGGATCGCACCGACCGGGACGCAAGGCGGGTGCCCTCATCGTGCTGGTCGACGGCGAACTCGTGTGGTTCCTCGAACGCGGCGGCAGAACCCTGCTGTCGTACTCCGAGGACGCCGAAACACATCGGGCCGCCGCGGTCGCCCTTGTCGAGCTGGTGGGATCGGGACGCTTGCAGGCCCTGCTCGTCGAGAAGGTCAACGGCACGCCCGTACTCGATCCGGCCGTCGACGCGCTCGGCTCGTCGGTGGCCGACGCATTGGTGGCAGCGGGCTTCTCGCGCACGCCCCGAGGCCTGCGCTTGCGCTGAGTTCCACGTCAAATGTCAAAAATGACAAAACACTGGCCGGTCTACCCGATACTGGCCGCATGGTCTCCCTCATCGTCCACTTCGTTCTCGGCGTCGCCGTCATCGCCTGGATCGTCCGGGCCAATCCCCTGGTGTTCGCCAAGCCCGCGGGCGGTCCGGCCTTCTCCGCGATGGAGATCGTGCTGTACGTCGTCGGGGTGGCCTCGATCGCACTCGGCTACTACTTCAACCACCAGTTCGTCGCCCAGTACGCGGTCGAGGGCGGCAATCCCATCTGGGGACCCGGCAGTTGGCAGCAGTTCATCGTCCTGGGTTACGCGAACCCGGCCGCGGCGTCGGCGAGCCAGGACTACACCATCATCAACGTCATCCTGCTGCCGCTGTTCACCATCTGGGACGGCCACCGACGGGGGATCCGCCGGCCGTGGCTGTTCTTCGTGTCGAGCCTGTTCACCAGCTGCGCCTTCGCGTACGCGTTCTACTTCGCCGTCGTCGAGCGCCAGCACCGCCACCAGAAGGCCGGGCAGGGGCTGAGTTCCATCCCGGCCTGACTGCCTACAGTGCAGGCATGGGGCTGCACACCGCGCTGACGTCACTGCTGGGCATCGACCACCCGATCGTCTCGGCCCCGATGGGCGGTGTCGCCGGTGGTCGGCTGGCCGCGGCCGTGTCCGACGGCGGTGGCTTGGGCATGGTCGGCAGCGGCGGCCTCGACTGGCTCCAGCGCGAGTGCGCCCTGGCTCGGGCGGGTACCGAGAAGCCATGGGGTGTCGGGCTGTTGGCGTGGGCGATCGACGACGACGTGCTGCAGTGGGTCATCGACCAGCGGCCGTCGGCGATCATGCTGTCGTTCGGGGACCCCACGCCCTACGCCGACGCCGTGCGCGCCGCGGGGATCCCACTGTTCGTCCAGGTGACCACGCTGCCCGACGCGATCCACGCGCTCGAGGTCGGCGCGGACGTCGTCGTGGCCCAGGGCGCCGAGGCAGGCGGCCACGGCGAGGGCCGTGGCACTCTGCCGTTCGTCCCCGCAGTGGTGGATGCCGCCAGAACCACGCCAGTAGTCGCCGCGGGCGGCATCGCCGACGGCCGCGGACTGGCGGCGGCCCTGATGCTCGGCGCGGCAGGCGCGATGATCGGCACCCGATTCGAGGCGACGCCCGAGGCGCTGCTCGGCGACGGCGAACGGACCGCGATCACCGAGGCATCGGCTGCGGGCACCACTCGCGACAGGGTGCTCGACATCGTCGTCGACTCACCGTGGCCGCACCGCTTCACCGCGCGCACGCTGTGCAACCGCTTCACCGACGCGTGGCATGGCCACGAGGATGCGCTGCGCTTCGACGCCAGTGCCAAGGCCGAGTACCGCGACGGCGTCGAGCGCGGCGACCCCGACTACCTGCCGGTGTGGGCAGGCGAAGCGGTCGACCTCGTCACCGACGTGCACGGTGCGACCGACCTGGTCGAGCGCATCGCCGGCGAGGCTGCAAGCGTGATCGAGGCCGTGCACGCGAACCTGGGCGGGTCCTGATGCCCGAGGGCGACACCGTCTTCCGCGCCGCGGCCAAACTGCGCGAGGCGCTCGAAGGCAAGACGCTCACCCGGTGCGACGTGCGGGTGCCGAAGTTCGCGACCGTCGACCTCACCGGCTGCGTGGTCGACGAAGTGCTCAGCCGTGGCAAGCACCTGTTCATCCGGGCCGGTGACGCGAGCATCCACTCGCACCTCAAGATGGACGGCGCCTGGCTGATCGGCGGCCAGATCCGCCGGGTACCCGAGTACAAGGTGCGAATCCTTTTGGAGACTGCCGACTCCCGCGCGGCAGGCGTCGACCTCGGCGTGCTCGAGATACTCAAGCGTGCCGACGACATGGCGGTCGTCGACCACCTCGGCCCCGACCTGCTCGGCCCAGACTGGGAACCCCGGGTGGCCTCGACCAACCTGGCCGCCGATCCCGCACGGCCACTCGCCGAGGCGCTGCTGGACCAGCGGGTGATGGCAGGCGTCGGAAACGTCTACGCCAACGAACTGTGCTTCGTGATGGGGCGGCTGCCGACCACCCCGGTCGGTGATCTGAAGGACCCGCTGCGCGTCGTGCAGCGGGCGCGAGACATGCTGTGGCTGAACCGCTCACGAGTGAACCGCACCACGACCGGAGATACCCGACCCGGCCGTGATCTGTGGATCTACGGCCGGGTCGGGCGCCCGTGTCGACGCTGCGGGACGACGGTCCTGTCGGATCGGGCCGAGGTCACCGGCAGCGAGCGGATCTCGTTCTGGTGTCCGGTCTGCCAGACCTGACGGTCAGTCTCAGAAGGGCTTGCGCGCCAGCTTGAAGATCTTGTTCACGACGGTGGCGAACTGCTTGGGCAGCGGGCCCTTGTTGTAGGGCAGGCCGTACCGCTCGCAGATCTCCTGGACTTCTGGGGCCAGCTCGGCGTGCCGGTGCGCGGGGATGTCCGGGAACAGGTGGTGTTCGATCTGGAACGACAGGTTGCCGCTCATGATGTGAAACAGCCTGCCGCCGGTCAGGTTCGCCGAACCGAGCAGCTGCCGGAAGTACCACTGCCCGCGTGACTCGCTCTTGGTCTCCTCGATCGAGAACTCCTGCACGCCTTCGGGGAAGTGACCGCAGAAGATGATGGCGTAGGACCAGACGTTGCGAATCAGGTTGGCAGTTGCGTTGCCCGCGAACGTGAACGGCGCGAACGGGCCGGACAGCAGCGGGAACGCGACGTAGTCCTTCAAGGTCTGACGCTTGACCTTGTTCCAGATGCCCGCCGCGATCTCGCGCTTGTCGACGATCGAGATCTCGCCGGAGCGGATGCGCTCGGTCTCGAGTTCGTGCAGGGCCACGCCGTACTGGAAGAACACCATCAGCAGGAACGCGTAGATCGGGTTGCCGCGGTAGTAGGGCACCCACTTCTGGTCCTCGCTCATGCGCAGGATGCCGTAGCCCACGTCGCGGTCCATGCCGACGATGTTGGTGTAGGTGTGGTGCATGTAGTTGTGTGAGTGCCGCCACTGGTCACTCGGGCAGGCCGAGTCCCACTCGAAGTTGCGGCTTGCCAGCGCCGGGTCGCCGGTCCAGTCGTACTGGCCGTGCATGACGTTGTGGCCGATCTCCATGTTGTCGAGGATCTTCGACACGGCGAGCATCGCGGTACCCGCCAGCCACGCCGGCGGCAGCACGCCGGCCCACAGCAGTGCGCGGCCACCGGCCTCGAGGCCACGCTGGGCCTTGATGACGTTGCGGATGTAGGTGAGGTCGCGCTCGCCGAGGTCGGCGACGACCCGCTCGCGGATCGCGTCGAGTTCCTTGCCGAACGCCTCGACCTGCTCGGGCGTGAGGCTGATGGTCTGGCCGTTGACGGTCTTGCTGACGCCGCCCCTGCGGGTGACCTCGGGGGTGGTCTCGTCGGTGGTCCTGTCGAGCATGGCAGTCATGGCTGATCCTCTCTCGTACGGATGGATGGGATGGTCTAGAGCGCGACGTCGACGTCGCCGACGGGTGCGGTGACGCAGATCTGCACGTCTTCCTCGACGGACGTCGACACGGCACCGGTGATCAGGTTCTTCACCGCGCCGCTGGTCTTGCGACGGGTGCAGGTGTGGCAGATGCCCATTCGGCACCCGCTCTTCGGCGTCAGCCCGGCGGCCTCGGCCTGCTCGAGCAGCGAACGTCCGTCGTCGGTGACCTCGACGGCGCTCTCGGCGAACGTCACCCGCCCGCCGGAGGCCTCGGCCGGCACCTCGAAGACCGGTGGCACGAAGCTCTCCCACAGCGCGTCGGGGCGGAGTTCGCGGACGGCGTCCACCAGCGCGGGCGGTCCGCAGACGAACACTGCGTCCGCATCCGGCATCGCCGCCGCCAGGTGGTCGGCTCCGAATCGGCCCGTCACGTCGCCGGCATCGGCGGTGCGGGTGTAGCCGTGCACGACCCGCACCGAGGCGGGCAGCTCGGCCAGCTCGTCGCGGTAGCAGGCCTCCTCGGCGCTGCGGGCGTAGTGCAGGAAGGCGATCTGTGCCCCCTCCTGCTCGTGGTGCCCCTCGGCGACGAGCGTGCGCAGCATCGACAGCACCGGCGTGATGCCGCTGCCGCCCGAGACGAACAGGATCCGCTTCGGCCGGACGGCCGGGAGCACGAAGTCGCCGCCGCCCGCTTCCAGCCCGACGACCATGCCGGGGCGAGCGTTGCGGTAGAGGTGCTCGGACACGGTGCCGCCGTCGTGCACGCCCACCGTCAACTCGACGAGGCGGGTGTTCTCGGCGTTGGCCGGCGAGTAGCAGCGCATCTGGCGCCGGCCGTCGACCTCGACGGTGAGGTTCACGTGCTGGCCGGCCCTCAGGGGCTGCCCGCCAGTGAACACGTGATTCGGTTCCAGCGTCAGCGTGACGCTGCGCGGGGTGTCCCGGCGAACGGCGACGACCTTGGCGCGGGCGTCACCGAGGGTCCACGTCGGTTCGACCAGCTCGGTGAAACGGTCGACGCCATGGGGGCCGGTCAGGAGGTCTACCAGCGACGAGCGCAGCACTCGATCGCGGAGGCGCAGCTTCGGTGGTTGAGTGAACATGTGTATACCGTGCGCCTCATCGGTGCTGATCGTCAAGGGGTTTCCGCTGCTTGTGGTACGGTTCACAAACAGTGAACAGTCGTACTCCAAAGTCACACTCGTCCCGTTCGGCGCGGGACGGGACGTCGCGCGAGGAGCGCAAGGAAGCCACCCGCCGGGCCATCGTCGCGGCAGCGCTCCGCCTCCTCGAATCCCGCAGCTTCAGCGGTCTGAGCCTGCGCGAGGTCACCAGGGAGGCGGGCATCGTGCCCGCGGCGTTCTACCGTCACTTCGAATCGATGGAGGCGCTCGGTCTCGTCCTCATCGACGAGTCGTTCCGCGCCCTGCGCGACATGCTGCGTGGTGCCCGCGCAGGCAAGCTCGACCCCAACCGGGTCATCGAGTCGTCGGTGGACATCCTCATTGCGGGCGTCAACGAACGCCGCGAGCACTGGCGGTTCATCGGACGCGAACGCAACAGCGGCGTCACGGTGCTGCGGTACGCGATCCGCACCGAGATCCGGCTGATCACCTCCGAGCTGGCGATCGACCTTGCGCGCTTCCCAGGCCTGAACACCTGGAGCAGTGAAGACCTCAACATCCTCGCGACGCTGTTCGTCAACGCCATGATCTCCATCGCCGAGATCATCGACGACGCCAACGACAGCGCCGCCCTCGAGGAAGTCCGGCGCACCGCCGTCAAGCAGCTGCGCCTGATCGTCGTCGGCATCACGGGGTGGCGCAGCACCATCCCCCATAACAGCGACGGCCTGACTCGCGAATAGGGTCGCCTCATGGCGAACCTGCACGTGACCCGCCCCCGTCCCGACGTCGTCCTCATCACCCTCGACCGGCCCGACAAACTCAACGCGCTGAGCTACGGACTCGTCGAGGACCTGCACCGGACCCTCGACGACGTCAAGGCGGACAACCAATGTCGCGTCGTCGTCCTGACCGGCGCCGGACGCGGATTCTGCTCGGGCCTCGACCTCACCGAACCGTTCCCCGAGGAGGCCAAGGACGGGCTGGAGTTCCCGCGGTCGAGCATGCGGTGGCAGGAACGGATCGCCGAACTCACCACGAAGCTCGTCCACCTGCGCCAGCCGGTGATCGCCGCTGTCAACGGCCCAGCGTACGGCGGCGGCTTCGCCCTGGCCCTGGCGTCCGACATCCGCATCGCGTCCGCCGACGCCAGGTTCTGCACCCAATTCATCAAGCTCGGCCTCGGCGGCTGCGACATCGGCGTGAGCTACACGTTGCCGCGCATCGTCGGCGCCGGACAGGCGTTCGACCTCATCCTCACCGCCCGCACCGTCGACGCCGAGGAGGCCTTGCGCCTCGGTCTCGTCTCGCGCATCTCGGACGGCCCGGTACTCGACGATGCACTCGCCATCGCCGAGACCTTGTGCGGCTTCGGCAAATTCGGCGTGGAGTCCACCAAGCAGGTGCTGTGGGCGAACCTGGAGGCGCCGAGCCTCGAGGCAGCCCTGCAGGTGGAGAATCGCAGCCAGATCCTCGCGTCGACCAGCGGCGAACTGCGCGAGGCCGCAGCGGCGTTCGCCAATCGCAAGAAGGGTTGACCGACGTGCTCCACGACCCGGACTGGCGTGGTTTCGCCAGCGACAACTACGCGGGCGTCCACCCCGAGGTGCTCGGCGCGATCTCCGCGGCCAACGGCGGTCACCAGACCGCCTACGGCGGCGACGCGTACACCGCGCGCCTGCGCGAGGTCATGCAGCAGCACTTCGGCGAACGGACCGAAACGTTTCCGGTCTTCAACGGCACCGGGGCAAACGTCGTCGGGCTGACCAGCATGCTGCCCCGCTGGGGCGCGGTGATCACCGCGACCACCGCACACGTCAACACCGACGAGGCCGGCGCGCCCGAGCGGATGACGGGCATCAAGTTGCTCACCGTCCCGACGGACAACGGCAAGCTGGACCCGGCGGCGATCGCGACCGAGGCGTTCGGGTGGGGCGACGAGCATCGGGCGCAGCCGCTGGCGGTCAGCATCACCCAGACCACCGAACTGGGCACGCTGTACACGCCCGACGAGATCCGTGCCATCGCCGACTTCGCCCACGAGCACGGCATGGCGCTGCACATGGACGGTGCCCGGCTGTGGAATGCCGCTGCGGCACTTGACGTTCCGTTCCGCGCGTTCACCACCGACGCAGGCGTCGACGTCCTCAGTTTCGGCGGCACGAAGATCGGCGGCCTTGGTGCGGAGGCGGTGGTCGTGTTGGACCCCGCGCGCGCCGTCGGGCTGGTCTACCTACGCAAGCTGACGATGCAACTGGCGAGCAAGATGCGCTTCGTGTCCGCTCAACTGCTCGCGCTGTTCGACGACGACCTCGGCCTACGCAGCGCCGCCCACGCCAACGAGATGGCGGCCCGGCTTCGCGATGCGCTCGAGACGGGCGTCGGCGACGGCTCGATCCGCGGGCTGGCATTCACCCAACCCACGCAGGCCAACGCGATCTTCGCGACGCTCGACACCGTGGCCGCCGACCGCATCCGCGAGCAGGCCCGCTTCTACGACTGGAACCGTGCGCGCGGCGAGGTGCGCTGGATGTGCTCGTGGGACACCACGCAAGCCGACGTCGACCGCTTCGTCGACGTCATCCGTACCGAACTCAGCGCGGCGTCCCGCCGCCGTCCACGATGACGACGGTCCCCGTCATGTAGCTACCCGCATCCGAACAGAGAAGCAGTGCGGCACCGACCATCTCGTCGGGCGAAGCCAACCGCTTCATCAGCGTGCCGCCCACCATGTGGTCGATCGCCTGCTGCGGATTCTTGCGCATCATGTCGGTGTCGACCGGCCCGGGCGCGATGGCATTGACCCGGATCCCGTGGCCCGCCCACTCGGCCGCCATCGACCGCGTGAACGACATCATCGCCGCCTTGCCCGCCGCGTAGATGGACAGGCTCGGTGCGAAGTTGAACGCCCCGACCGACACCACGTTCAGCACCGCGGCACTCGCGCTCTGCTTCAGGTGCGGCAGCGCGGCCTGGGCGAGGAACACCGGCCCCCGGACGTTCACGTCGTTGGACTTGGCCCACGCCTCGACGGTCATCTCGCCCAGCGGTTGCGCCAACGCGTTGGCCGCGTTGTTCACCACGACGTCGAGACCCCCGTATTCGGCGACCGCGCCGTCGACCAGCGCCGCGAGACTGTCGACGTCCCCGGCGTGGGCGGGGATGCCGACGGCCTCGCCACCGAGCCCGCGCAGGTGTCCGGCCGCCTCCTCGCACGCGTCGGGTTTGCGGCTGGACACGACGACCCGTGCGCCTGCCAGGACGAATCCCTCCGCCAGCGCGAGGCCAATCCCCCTGGTGCCGCCGGTGACGAGGACGGTGCGGCCGGACATGTCGAAGAGCCGGTCGAACGACGAACGATCCATGCGCTCAGTAGATCAGATGCAACCGCTGACGCTGACCCGCCGCCCGACGCTGGCGCACACGTTCACGTTCGGCGCCGGTGGGATGTACACCGGCGGCGGAGGAGGCGGAGGCGGTGGAGGCGGTGGAGGCGCCGCACCGGGCGGCGGTGGCGGTGGCGGAGGCGGTGGCGGCGGCTGCAACGCGTCGTTCAGTTCGTACAGCGGATCCGAGCAACCGCTGACGTCGACGTGCCTGCCGCCGATCGACCCGCACACCGCGTCGGCGGTCGGCGCCTGCACGAGTCCCACCGCCGCAGCGGCGATTGCCCCCGCCAGTACCAGCTTCGTGATCATGAACTCATGGTGCGCCCATCGACGGAGCGCATAGTGCGGAACGACCAAATCAAAGCGTCCGCGCCGAGACGAACCGTCGGCGCTCCCCCGTGATCGGGTCGTCGAACGTCAACTCGTGGGCCAGCAGCTGAAGGGGTTTGGTGAAGTCGTCGACCGCCACCTCGATGACGTCGGGATAGAGCGGGTCATTGAGGATCGGCAAGCCGAGCGACGCCATGTGCACCCGCAGTTGATGCGTGCGCCCGGTGCGTGGTGTCAACCGGTAGCGGCCCTCACCGAGGTGCTCGATCAACGTCTCCGCGTTCGGTACGCCCGGCGCCTCGAAGGCCTGTAACCGGCTGCGCTCCTTCATGATCCGATTGCACAGCGTCAGCGGAAAGGTCAACGAGTCGCCCACGCGGGCGCGCGCCAGGTAGGTCTTGCCGATCTCGCCCCGGGCGAACATGGTCTGGTAGGCGCCGCGGACCTCACGCCGGGCCGTGAACAGCAGCACTCCGGCGGTCAGCCGGTCGAGCCGGTGCGCAGGGCTCAACTCGGGCAGACCCAGCGACCGCCGCAGCCGGACCAGCGCGGTCTGCGCGACGTGCGCACCCCGCGGCATCGTGGCCAGGAAGTGCGGCTTGTCCACGACGACGACGTCGTCGTCCCGGTGGAGGATCGGCATCTCGAACGGCACCTCGACCTCGTCGGGCAAGTCTCGGTAGAGGTAGACGTACGCGCCGGCGGGCAGCACCGTGGTGCCGTCGAGCGGCTCACCACTGACCGAGAAGACCTCACCAGCAACGACTTTGGCGCCGGAGGCGAACCGCCGCTCGAACTCGTCGACCAGTGACCCGCCCTGCACGCGCACCCGGGCCGGCCCCAGGCCGTCGCGCACGGGCAAGGGCGCCTTCATTTTTCCCCGGGTCACGACAGCGGCACGGGTTCCAGGATCTCGGCGCGTGCCTCGGGCGCCGCGGCCCGCAGCGCGTCGGCGGACTCGTCGTCGGGCTGGGTCTGCGACTGCACCTCGGCCTCGACGCGGGCCCGGTAGGTCTCGACCTCGCGGTCGATGTCCTCGGCACTCCAACCCAGCACGGGCGCAACGACTTCGGCGACCTCGCGTGCGCAGTCGACCCCGCGGTGCGGGTACTCGATCGAGATGCGCATCCTGCGGGCCATGATGTCCTCGAGGTGCAGCGCACCCTCGGCCATCGCCGCGTACCAGGCCTCCACCTTCAGGTACACCGGCGCCTCGGTGATCGGCGCCAGCAGGTCGGGCCTGCCGTCGGCCATGTCGAGCACCTCGCCGAGCAGCGAGCCGTACCGGTCGAGCAGATGCCGCACCCGGTAGGGATGCAGGCCGTAGTGCTTGCCGACGTGTTCGGTCTGATTGACCAGGGCGAAGTACCCGTCGGCGCCCATCAACGGCACCTTCTCGGTGATCGACGGCGCCACCCGCGTCGGCACGAACTCGGCCGCGGCGTCGATCGCGTCCTCCCCCATCACCCGGTAGGTGGTGTACTTGCCGCCCGCGATGGCGACCAGCCCCGGCGAGGGCACGGCGACGGCGTGCTCGCGCGACAGCTTCGACGTCTCCTCGCTCTCGCCGGCCAGCAGGGGCCGCAGCCCGGCGTAGACGCCGTCGATGTCGTCGTGGTTCAGCGGTGTCGCCAGCACGGTGTTCACCGTGCCGAGGATGTAGTCGATGTCGGCCTTGGTCGCGGCGGGGTGCGCAAGGTCGAGGTTCCAGTCGGTGTCGGTGGTGCCGATGATCCAGTGCGTGCCCCACGGGATCACGAACAGCACCGACTTCTCGGTGCGCAGGATGATCGCCACCTCGCTGACGATGCGGTCGCGCGGCACCACGATGTGCACGCCCTTCGACGCCCGCACCCGGAACCGGCCGCGCTGCCTCGACAGCGCCTGGATCTCGTCGGTCCACACGCCGGTCGCGTTCACGACGACGTGTCCGTGGACGTCGGCAACCCGGCCGTCCTCGGAGTCGCGGATCTTGACGCCGGTGACCCGGTCACCCTCCCGCAGCAGCGAGACGACCTGGGTGGAGTTGCGGACCACGGCGCCGTAGTGCGCGGCGGTGCGCGCGACGGTCATGGTGTGCCGCGCGTCGTCGACCACGGTGTCGTAGTAGCGGATGCCGCCGATGAGCGCGCTGCGCTTGAGCCCGGGCGCCAGCCGCAGCGCACCCGCCCGCAGCAGGTGCTTCTGCGGCGGCACCGACTTGGCGCCACCGAGCTGGTCGTAGAGGAAGATGCCGGCGGCCACGTACGGCCGCTCCCACAGGCGCTTGGTCAGGGGGAAGAGGAACGGCAGCGGCTTGACCAGATGGGGCGCCAGCGTCGTCAGCGACAGCTCGCGTTCGTGCAGCGCCTCGCGGACCAGACCGAACTCGAGTTGCTCGAGGTAGCGCAGCCCGCCGTGGAACATCTTCGACGACCGGCTCGACGTGCCAGAGGCGAAGTCACGGGCCTCGACGAGCGCGACCTTCAGACCGCGGGTGGCCGCGTCCAACGCGGCACCGGCCCCCACGACGCCACCGCCGATCACCACCACGTCGAACTGCTCGCTGCCGAGCCGCTCCCAGGCACTCGCGCGCTGCTCGGGGCCGAGCAGGGTCTGCCCGTTGCCCGGACCGGGTATCGGGGAACTCACGCCGGCACTCCTCAGGTAGTTACTCGTCGGTAGCGTTGCTGGGTCCGAGCGTAGCCGTGATCAGTCCAGATCGTCGTGCGCCATCAACCGGCGGGCCGTCTCGACCGTCGATCCGGACAGCGACGGATACACCGACAACGTCTGGGCCAGGTCCGTCACCGAGAGGTTGTTCTGCACGGCCAACGCGATGGGCAGGATCAGCTCCGACGCGATCGGCGCCACCACGACGCCGCCGATGACCACGCCGGTGGCCGGTCGGCAGAAGATCTTGACGAAGCCGCGCCGCAGCAGCGACATCTTGGCCCGCGCATTGGTCGTCAGCGGCAGCATCAGCGTGCGGGCAGGCACCTCACCGCTGTCGATCTTGGTCTGCGGGACGCCGACCGCCGCGATCTCTGGCCTGGTGAACACGGCTGCGGCCACCGTGCGCAGACGGATCGGGGACACGCCCTCGCCGAGCGCGTGATACATCGCGATGCGACCCTGCATGGCGGCGACCGACGCCAGCGGCAGCAGCCCCGTGCAGTCGCCAGCCGCGTAGATGCCGGCCGCCGTCGTCCGGGACACGCGGTCCACCGGCAGGTAGTTGCCGGGGCCGAGTTCGATTCCGACGCGGTCGAGACCCAGCCCGCTGGTGTTCGGCACCGAGCCGACCGTCATCAGGGCGTGGCTGCCGTCGACGATGCGACCGTCGGCCAGCGTCACCCGGACGCCGTCCCCGGTGCGGACCACCGAGTCCGCGCGGGCGTTCTTGACCAGCTTCACGCCGCGTTCGGCGAACGCCTCCTCGAGCACCGCAGCTGCGTCGGAGTCCTCGTGCGGCAGGATCTGGTCGCGGCTGGCGACCACGGTCACCTTCACGCCGAGTTCGGTGTAGGCACTGCAGAACTCCGCGCCCGTCACGCCCGACCCGACGATGACCAGATGGTCGGGCAGTTCGGTGAGGTCGTAGAGCTGGCGCCAGTTCAAGATGCGCTCGCCGTCGGGTTCGGCATTGCGCAGCACGCGGGGGCTGGCGCCGGTCGCGATCAGCACGACGTCGGCCTTCAGCACGCCGACCTTGCCGTCTCTCGTCGTCACCCGCACCCTGTGGTGCGCCATGCCTGGCACGTCGTCGACCAGTTCACCGCGGCCCTGCACCACGTTGACGCCCTCACGCAGCAGGTTCGAGCCGATGTCGGCCGACTGCGACCTGGCGAGCGTCTTGACCCGGTTGTGGATCTGCTCGAGCGAGATCTTGGCGTCGTCGATCGCGATGTCGAAGCCCAGGCCGTTGGCGCGGCGGAGTTCGGTGCGCACGCCGGTCGAGGCGATGAACGTCTTGGACGGGACGCAGTCCCAGAGCACGCACGCGCCTCCGATGCCGTCGGAATCGACGACGGTGACCTGTGCGACGTCCGATCCACGGCCCGCCGCGACGAGCGCGGCTTCGTAGCCGGCGGGACCGCCGCCGATGATCACGATGCGGGTAGCCACGGTGACCATCTAACCCGGTGTGACCGACGCCCGCTCACCGATCGGCCACTCGGGCATGTCGATGGGCCGTTACCCCTTAGGCTTCCTCCGTGCCGATCTATGCCGCCTACGGATCGAACATGCATCCGGAGCAGATGCTGCAGCGTGCCCCGCATTCGCCGATGGCGGGAACGGGCTGGTTGCACGGGTGGCGGCTGACGTTCGGCGGCGCCGACATCGGCTGGGAGGGCGCGCTGGCAACCCTCGTCGAGGATCCCGACTCGAAGGTCTTCGTCGTGCTCTACGACATGACCAAGGAGGACGAGGAGACCCTCGACCGCTGGGAGGGCTCCGAGCTGGGGTTCCACAAGAAGATTCGCTGCCGCGTGCATCGCGAGACCTCCGACACCGACACCGACCCCGTGCTGGCGTGGCTCTACGTCGTCGACGCGTGGGAGGGCGGCATCCCGTCGGCCCGCTACCTCGGCGTGATGGCCGAGGCCGCGGAGATCGCGGGCGCACCGCCCGAGTACGTGCACGATCTGCGCACCAGGCCGTCGAGCAACGTCGGCCCCGGCACCTAGATTTGCGCGGTCAGATCAGCGCGCTCTGCTCGACGATGTTGACCAGCACGCGCACGCCTACGGCCAGCGCGCGCTCGTCGAGGTCGAACGTCGGCTGGTGCAGATCGAGCTGCGGGCCGTGGCCCGACCACACGCCGAGCCTGGCCATCGCGCCCGGCACTTCTTCGAGGTACCAGGAGAAGTCCTCGCCGCCGCCCGACTGCCGGGTGTCGGCCAGCGCATCGATGCCGATGGCCTCGATCGCGTGGGTCATGATGCGCGTCGAGATCTCCTCGTTGACCACCGGCGGCACGCCGCGGCGGTAGTGCACGGCGTAGTCGACCTGCAGCGGCGCCAGCAGTGACGACACGATCTCGCCGACGAGGTCCTCCATGACGACCCACGCCTCGCGGCTCGCGGTGCGGATGGTGCCCGCGATTGAGCCGGACTGCGGAATCGCGTTGGCGGCCACCCCGGCGTTCACAGCGCCCCACACCATCACGGTGCTGTGCCGCGGGTCGACCCGACGAGACAGGACGCCGGGAACGCCGGTGATCAGCGTGCCAAGGGCGTAGACCAGGTCACCGGTCAGGTGCGGGCGCGAGGTATGCCCGCCGGGCGACTGCAGCGTGATCTCGATCTGGTCGGCCGCCGAGGTGATGGGGCCGGGCGTGGTGGCGATCTTGCCGACCGCCAGCCTCGGATCGCAGTGCAGCGCGAAGATCCGCGTCACCCCGCTGAGCGCACCTGCCGCGATCGCGTCGATGGCGCCGCCGGGCATCAGTTCCTCGGCGGGCTGGAAGATCAGCCGCACGCCGATCGGCAGCTCGGGCACCGACGCGAGCGCCAGGGCCGCACCCAGCAGCACCGACGTGTGGCCGTCGTGGCCGCAGGCATGCGCCGCGCCGGGCACCAGCGACGAGTACGGCGCCCCGGTGCGTTCGGTCATCGGCAGCGCGTCCATGTCGGCGCGCAGCGCGACCCGCGGGCCGTGTTCGGGACCGAAGTCACACGTCAGCCCCGTGCCGCCGGGCAGCACCTTGGGGTTGAGGCCTGCGTCGGCGAGCCTGGACGCGACGAACTGCGTCGTCGCGAACTCCTGCCTGCCCAGTTCGGGGTGCTGGTGGATGTGCCGACGCCACGCGACCAGGTCGTCGGCGTGCGCGGCCAGCCAGGCATCGGTGTAGGACTGCATGTTCACGAGGCGACCCGCCGCTGCTGTCGAGCGAGCACGCGCTCGCGTTCGGTCGACGACTCGGCGAGGCGGACCACGGTGCGGGCCAACATGATCGCGCCCTCGATGACGGCGTCGTCGGCACTGGGGCCCGCGGCCGCCGTCGCGAAACCGGGCTGATGGACGGACGCTCCGCCCGCGTCGATGCCCACGATGGGGTGGATGCCGGGAAGCAGTTGCGTGACGTTGCCCATGTCGGTGCTGCCCAGCGGGAGCGCGGCCTCGACGTCGGCGCCGACGGGTGAACGGCCCACCCGCACCATCTCGTCGCGGAACACCTCCGCGAGCCACTGGTCGGGTGCGAGTTCGTGATAGGCGGGTTCGGTCGGCTCGACGCGGTGTTCGCACCCGGTGGCGATCGCCCCGGCCAGGAAGCAGTCCGACATCCGGGCCTCGAGTTCGCGCAGCGACGCGGCGTCGTTGGCCCGCATCGTGTACGCCATCTCGGCGTGCCCGGGGATGACGTTGGTGGCCTGGCCGCCGTTGGTGACGATGCCGTGGGCCATCTGCCCCGGCGCCATCTGCTGCCGCAGCAGGCCGATCGCGACCTGTGCCACCGTGATCGCATCGGCGGCGTTCAGGCCGAGGAAGGGAGCGACGGCGGCGTGCGCCTCGCGACCGAGGTAGGTGACGGCGACCTGCGACAGCGCGAGCGACCGGGCGCGGGCGATGTCGAGTGGACCCGGGTGCAGCATCACGGCCGCGGCGACGTCGTCGAACAGCCCGGCCTCGAGCATCAGCACCTTGCCGCCGCCTGCCTCTTCGGCGGGCGTACCGAACAGGACGACCGTCAGATCGAGTTCGTCGGCGACGTCGGCGAGCGCGAGTGCCGTGCCAACCGCCGAGGCCGCGATGACGTTGTGCCCGCAGGCATGGCCGATCTCGGGGAGCGCGTCGTACTCGGCACACACGCCGATGACCAGCGAGCCGCTGCCGAAGTCGGCGCGGAAGGCGGTGTCCAGTCCGGCGACTGCTTTGGTGACCTCGAATCCGCGCTCGGCGACCAGAGTTTGGGTCTTCGCACAGCTGCGGAACTCGGCGAACGCGAGTTCCGGCTCGGCGTGGATGCTGTGCGACAGCTCGATCAGGTCGCCGCGGCGGCGCCGGACGGCGTCCTCCACGGTGGTCGACGCGCTGGCAGTGGGCATTGAGGCAGTATCTCACCGCTTGCCCGACGCCCGCGTTCGCGGCGGTACCCGGCCCCTTCCGCACGTACGCTGCCTCACTGTGACCGGTGCGAACGATGTCCAGTCCCCTCGGGAATCAGCCGATGCGGCAGCCGCTGCCATTCGCCAGGCCACCGGCATCGATCGGTTCGACGTGGCTGTCGTGCTGGGCTCGGGATGGGCGCCCGCGGCCGACGGCCTCGGCGAGCCGCGCGCCGTCGTCCCGATGGCCGACCTGCCGGGCTTCACCCCGCCGACGGCGGCCGGTCACGGCGGGCGGGTCGTGGCGCTGAGCGTCGGTGACAAGCAGGTGCTGGTGCTGCTGGGCCGGATCCACGCCTACGAGGGGCACGATCTGCGGCACGTGGTGCACCCGGTGCGCACGGCCTGCGCGGCCGGCGCCGCGACCGTGGTGCTGACGAACGCGGCAGGCGGGTTGCGCGAGGACTTCTCGGTGGGACAGCCGGTGCTGATCAGCGATCACCTGAACCTCACGGCCAGGTCGCCGCTGATCGGTGCCGAGTTCGTCGACCTCGTCGACGCGTATTCGCCGCGGTTGCGGGCGCTGGCCCGGACCGTGGACCCGTCGCTGAGCGAGGGCGTCTATGCGGGTCTGCCGGGGCCGCACTACGAGACGCCTGCCGAGATCCGCATGCTGCGGGTGTTGGGAGCCGACTTGGTCGGCATGTCGACGGTGCACGAGACGATCGCCGCGCGCGCTGCGGGCGCCGAGGTGCTCGGGCTGTCGATGGTGACGAACCTGGCCGCGGGGATGACGGGCCAGCCGCTGTCGCACGCCGAGGTGCTGGAGGCCGGCCGTCAGTCGGCGACGCAGATGGGTTCCCTGCTCGGCGAGGTGCTGGCCCGCTTGTAGGCGTACTTGACGAAGCCGCGTGCCATCAGCGGAGCGGCGAACAGCATGAGCAGTACCCGGACGACCTGCGCGGCGACGATGAACGTCACGTTGGACCCGGTCTCGACCGCGGTGGCCAGCACGGCGTAGATGCCGCCGGGACTCGTCGACAGATAGCCCTCGAGCGGGCTGATGCCGGTGAACCGGGCGAGCAGCACGCCGAGGCCCGCGCAGGCCACGTTGAGGAAGACGATGAGCGCGAGCGCCGCAGGCAGCGCACGACCGATGGACTTGATCGACGCGCGGGTGAACGCAACCCCGGCCTGCCACCCGATCACGGCGTAACCGATCTGCACCAGGGCCAGCGGTACGGCCAGACCGAACGACGTGCCGGTCAACTCCAGGGCGATCGTGATGGCCATCGGGCCGAGTAGTCCGGCGCCGGGGAGCCGAACCAACCGGCCGACCGTCGCGCCGACCAGAACGATCACGACGAGCATGCCGACGCTGAGATACCAGGGCAGCGTGGCGCTTTCGACCGGAACGCGCGTCTGGCCGGTCCTCTCGGCGTGGTAGACGAGCGTGACGACGATGGGCATCGAAGCCGTGATGAGCGCGACGCGCAGGTACTGCACGACGGCGACCACCCGGTCGTCACCACCGAGTTCCCGTGCGATCGCGACCAGGCCCGACGCGCCGCCTGCGACGAGGGCGAGGGCGCCGGTGAGCGGGGTGACGTCGCGGTGCAGGCCGAGCAGTGCGCCCGCCGCGAGGCTCAGGCCCAGGGTGGCGAGTGCGAGCCCTACCACGATGCCCCAGTCGGAGCCAAGGGCGTCGAGTGCGTCGCGGTGGACCATCGTCCCGATGTAGACGCCGAGGACACCCTGTGCCGCGATGCCCGCCTTGCGCGGTACGCCCGAGGGTGCGAGCGACGTCAGTGCCAGGGCGATGCCGACGAGAAGCGCGGCGAAGAGAGCCGCGGACGGAACCCCGAGCAGCGTGAGCGGCACGGTCACCGCCACCGTGGCCACCACCAACAACATCCAACGCTTCACGAAGCCAAGTATGCGCTTGTGAATTCAAGATCTCAAACTGGCATTCATCACGACAATGCCAAGGTATAACTTGGTAATGCGATCTACTGCTTCATCGCCCGGGAAGGCTCCATCCCCCGAGAAAGCCAACGCCACCGAGCTGCGCGAGTCGATCATGGCGCTGACCCGCCAGCTGCGCAGACACCGTTCCGACAACGGGCTGACCCTCAGTCAGCAGCAGATCCTCGGCGAGGTGAGCCGGGCCGGCGTCACCACGCCCGCCGAACTGGCTATGCGCATGCACGTGCGGGTGCAGTCGCTGACTGACGGCATCAATCACCTCGAGGGGCGAGCGCTGGTGGCCCGGCGAACCGATGCCGAGGACCGCAGGCGCCAGCTGATCGAGATCACGCCCGACGGCATGGCACTCCTGGAGACCGACCGGGCCGAGCGCGACGAATGGCTGCACTCGGCGATGCGGGACACGTTGACCGATCTCGAGTTCGATCTGTTGATGCTGGTGGCACCCGTGCTGCGCAAGCTCGCCGACGGCGAGACCGCACAATGAACCCATGACTGAGCAGCCACTGGCATTCGGCACCGCGGGCCTGCGGGGGCCGATGCGCGAGGGTCCCGGGGGCATGAACGTCGGGACCGTCACACGGGCCACGTGGGCGCTGGCGAAGGTGCTCAAGGACCGATGCCTGGGCGGGTCGATGGTGGTGGTGGGTCGGGATTCGCGTCACCAGTCGGACGACTTCGCCATTGCGACGGCAGAAGTGCTTGCGGCCGGCGGATTCTCGGTGATGCTGCTGCCGGATCCGGTGCCGACGCCGGTGGTGGCGTTCGCGGTGCGCTCTCTTGACGCCGTGGCGGGTGTGCAGATCACCGCATCGCACAACCCGCCTGCGGATAACGGCTACAAGCTGTTCGGCGACGGCGGCATGCAGATCATCAGCCCGACCGACCGCGAGGTCGAAGCCGCCATGGCGATCGCGCCCGCCGAGCCCGAACGCGTCGAGGTGTTCCCCGTCGGCACTGAGTTGATCCACGAGTACGTCCATCGCGCGGCGACGGTGCGGCGTGGCACGGGCGACGTCCGCGTGGCCTTGACGGCGATGCACGGTGTCGGTGGCGAGGTGGCGCTGCAGGTCCTGCGCGAGGCCGGGATCACCGACGTGCACGTGGTCGACGAGCAGTTCGCGCCCGACCCGGACTTCCCCACCGTCGCCTTCCCCAATCCGGAGGAACCCGGCGCTGCCGATCTGCTGCTCGCGCTGGCCGCCGACGTGGATGCCGACGTCGCGATCGCGTTGGACCCGGATGCCGATCGGTGCGCCGTCGGCATTCCGACGGCCGATGGGTGGCGCATGCTGTCCGGTGACGAGACAGGTTGGCTGCTTGGCGATTACGTCTTGTCTCGCGTCGACTCGGATGAGGCGGCTCGCTGCGTGGTCGCCAGCACGGTGGTGTCGTCGCGCATGCTCGCGTCGATCGCCGCGGCATACGGGGCCGAGCACGTGGAGACGTTGACGGGCTTCAAGTGGTTGGCGCGTGCTGATGCCGACCTGCCCGGCAAGACGCTCGTCTACGCCTACGAGGAGGCCATCGGACACTGCGTCGATCCGTCGGCGGTGCGCGACAAGGACGGCATCAGCGCGGCGGTGCTGGTGTGCGATCTGGTGGCGACGCTTCGCGAGGAGGGCCGCACCGTGCCGGAGGCGCTGGACACCCTGTTCGGCCGGCATGGCGTGCACGCGACGGGGGCAGTGTCGCGCCGCTTCCCCGACGTCGATGCGGCGCGCTCGGCGATGGCCGGTCTGCGGAAGTCGCCGCCGCGCGAGCTGGCGGGTTTCGCGGTGACCGTCGAGGACCTCTCGACACGGCGCGGGCAGCAGAAGACCGATGCGGTGATCCTGTCGGGCGGCGACGATGCGACGTCGGTCCGGGTGGTCGCCCGGCCTTCTGGAACAGAACCAAAACTGAAGTGCTACATCGAGGTTCGCTTGGCGCGTGCGGACGACGGCTGCGCGGCTGACGTTGAGGCCGCTCGGGCCGGCGCAGCACGACTGCTCGCGCGACTCACTGACGAGGTCTCGCGCTGGTGATTACCAAGGCGGGCCACCTTCCCGTAGTCGGGCCTCTTCTTGGTTGAGTCGGCGGTCGGTGATGCGTTGCGCGCGGTCTTGGGCGCGGGTGCGTTGGCGTCGGGGCATGGTGAGGCCCTGGTTGCGTTGCGCGCGTGCTCGTTCGGCTTCGTCAGCGGTGATCGTCACTGGCGCGGTGGGCACGCAGAGGCTGGGAAAGAGCAGCTTGCTGCCCGGCTCGGTGATGTAGGTCTTGCCGCGTGGTGAGGTCCAGACGATCGTCCCATCGGGGAGCTGTCGGTCCCGCCAACCGTTGGGCCCGCCCCAAAAGGTTTTCAAGAGGTGATGTCGACGGCATAGGCATTTGAGATTCGAGGCGCAGGTCGGCCCGATCGGCCACGCGATGGTGTGGTCGATGTCGGTGTGGTCCGCAGGTTCGCTGCAGCCCGGGAACCGGCACGTGAGGTCTCGACAGCGCACGAAGTCGGCAAGCTTGCGCGATGGGGCGTAGCGCGGTTCGGGTGGACTGTCGCCGGGGTGGCAGAGCTTGCAGGTCTTCGCGGTGCGCGCGAACCGGCGCGCGAGGGCTCCGGGGAGGAACGGGCCGCCGATGATGGCGCCGGGGCGAGTGGCGGGGGCTTCGCGGTTGTTGTGAGCCGTTGCTTTACCCGAGCGCGGTGTGTCATCCGCTGCGTCGTCGCCGGCATCGCAGCCGGCGGGGGCACAGTCGGCGGCCCCGTCAAGGTCGGTCCTCAACTCGAGTCGTTCCGACACGTCGGCGTCGACGTCGGCGCCGGCTTCGTCCCCGGCGTTGCCGCCCAACTCATCCCACGTCGTGATCTCGGACAGGGGTTTGTCGAACAGCGGCTCTGGGTCGCCGTCAAGTGCGGCGTCCTGAGCCTTCGCGGCATCGGACGCGTCGTCGAGGGTGTCCTCGTTGACCACCACGTAGACCACCGCATCGCCCTTGGCAGGCGTGGTGGGCCCGGGGCAGTCCTCGCTGCCACAAAGGCACGGCAGGTAGTCCAAGCCGTGAAGAACGGAGTGGATCGAGTCGGCGCGGCGCTGCTCGACCGTCCGCGGATCGCCCGGGCAGACCGTCCTAGCCAAGAGGTTCAGGCGCTTCTCGACGGCCTTCCCATGGGTGGCGAACAGCGTGCCGAACATCGTCGCCATGCCCGAACCGTCGTAGTCGAACTGAACGTTGCGGCCCTTGCCGCTGAGCTTCGTGCGATACACACCGTGCGGGTCGTGCTCGGCGACGATCGCGTCGATGGCGGTGTTCAGCTTCTCCTCCGACAGCGGCGCCCACTCGGTCAGCACGTCGGCGAACGCCTTGTCGATTGCGCGCTGCGCGTCGCGATCTCGCACCAGCGCAGTGCGGGTCGTGATCGCCGACACCACGCGGAAGGACACCAGCCCGTCGGCGAACAACGCCGCCACGTGAGGCAGCCGATCGCGCAGCGCGGTCGCGATCAACAACTGATGCGACGCCGCCCCCGGAGTGATGTTCTGCTCGGCCCCAATCTCCGCGGCCACGGCACCCCAGTTGTCCAGGTACCACTGCTCCCGATCAGCTGACCCGTCCGCGGCGTAGGCCTGGTCCAAGAGAACGACCATCGCCGCGAGCCGGCGCGCCGTAACCGCGGCCTCCACACGGGCCCACCCCGCGACCGTGCGAGAGGTCTGAGCCTCAGTGGCCAACTGTTCGAACATACTTGCGAATCTACTACCTTGCACTGACTCAGACTTCTTGTCACGGTCGCCGAGTGAAGATTGGTGACATGTCGGAAGGAGTGTCAGATGACCAGGTCGCGGCGGTCGAAGATATCGGCTGAAGACAAGGTTCGGTATGTGTTGGC
>NZ_JAKCFC010000005.1 GCF_021916785.1 Mycolicibacterium lacusdiani | reverse complement strand
AGCCCACCGCTTTCGCGTCATCTACAACACCATCCGACCACACCAAGCCATCCAGGACCGCACCCCACAACAGGCCTACCTGAACCCCATTAACCTGGAAATCCTGCCAACTCCTTGACTCAAGACAACTCGTGTACGACAAGAGTTCGCAACGAAAACCGGTGCTGACCAGGGTGTGGACGAACACGGCACTGGGGATGAACGGGCCCTCAGACTGCCGCTGCGTCAGACCCGAGGTGTAGCGCCGCAGCGGTCATGACTTGCTCCCAGGTGGGCACGACGAGCGGCCGTCAACGCGCAGGCCACGACCGCTCCCGTCGCGCCGCAAGCCGCTGCCGCCGCCATCGCCTCGACCGTGCCGGCGAGCATCAGGAACCCGAACCACGACGCGACACCCAGCAACACCAACCGCCAGCCGGTCCAGGCACCTGGCGCACCGAACCTGGTCGCCACTGCCATTCCCAGCAGCAGGGCGAGGCCATGGCCAACGTCCGTGAAGTCCCGACCTACCGCGACCGCGGCCACGCCGACGCCCAGCCACGCTCCTATCACGGCGGCTCGCCACCGCCCCGGGACCGCGACGGCCAAGGCGCCGAGCACCGCGGTCGCGCCATAGCTGGTGCCGACATCGGTGGCGCGGGTGATGTCCGCCGACGTCCAACCGGACTGGACCGCGGTCGTGAGCCCGATGGCCACCAGCAGTGTGGCGCCCACGTGTCCGGTCACGAAGGCGTAGATCAACTGCTTACTCCCCCATATCGACTCACCCAGGCCCAGTAGGCACAGCAGACCCGGCAGCCACAGTGCGATGGGTCCGGCGTCAACGACGAACGCGCTACCGAGCAGCGTCCCCACATGACCATGACTGAGGTTGTGGAGGTTCGTGCTCGCGCGCTCGACGGCACGGGCCTGCGCCTGCGGCCCGAGCGCGACGAGTGCCGACGTGACGGCGACCAGGATCGTTCCGTAGAGGAGCGTCGCCCGCAGCCGTCCCAACGACCGCAGCCGCCGCCACCCGGACATGCGTGCACGCACCACCGGGTCGACTATGCCCCCGGTGGCCTTCGTTCCCGGGCATCGTCAGCTGGCAGATCCCTGCGGGTCTTCACCCAGTACATTGCGAGATCCTCTGGCACGCCGGAGATCTTCGGCGCGAAGAGTTGCTTGCGTATCCGCTTGACCGTCAACCCGAGTGCCTGCAGATCGTCCTCCGAGATCTCGTCGAGAGTCGTCTGCGACACCACGAGCCCGCCTCTGGTGGCGCGCTCCATGACGCGCGCAGCGATGTTCACGTCGATGCCGAGCCAGTCGGAACCGATGCGCTGCGGTCGGCCGGTGTGTACGCCCGCGCGCATCAGCGGCGTATATCCCTCGACCTCAACGGTTTTGACGGCCTCCAGCGCGTCGACCACGGCGCGTACCGCGGTCGTCGGGTCGGCGAATACCGCCATCGCGCCGTCACCCATCCGCTTGACGATCTGGCCACCGGCCGCCAGCAGCGGCGGCTCCATCACCTGGGCCACGCGTCGCAGCAATCGCAGCGTCGCGTCGTCACCCGCGGACAGCGACCAGTCGGAGAAACCCACGAGGTCGGTGAACACCAGGGTCACCTCGCGGTAGGCGGGACGTCCCGACACCCTTTCGGTGAGGGCCTGCCACACCTGCAGCGCGCCGAGGCTCACCTCGCGGGAAGCGGCATGCCGATCCAGAATGCGGTCGGCTGCACGCGCTGCCGCACGTGGGCCACCAACCCCCGCCGCCGACAACGGATCACCGAAATCCGGGTCGCCGGGCAGCGCGCGACGGGCCCGCCTGACGAAGTCGACGACGCCGGGGCTGTGATTGGTGGACTTGAGCCAACCCAGCGGACCGCTCGCGCCATAACCCGATCCGACGCACTCATGCCCGTCGGACCGGTCATCCGACGATTCGACATCCACTACTCAACCCTAGGTGGCGCCCGGATCGACCGGCAACGACGTCGACGCCCGGCACCCTGGCGACTAGCGAAGGCGCTGGTCAGGCGATCTTGATTCGCGAGGGGCTAGACCCAGCTCACACCCCGACGTCGCAACCTGGCATCGGTCCAGCCACCGTTGCGCAGCAGTGCCCGAGGGCCGTGGACAACGCCCGTTGTCAGGAATAGTGTGACCGACAGGCACCCTGGGCACCGGCGGAGGACACATGACCGCAACGAAGGTCGACGACACCGCTGCCCCACTCGGGCCCGAGTCCCTCACCTGGAAGTACTTCGGCGATCTGCGCACCGGGCTCCTGGGCGTGTGGATCGGCGCAATCCAGAACATGCACCCGGGGCTCGGCGCGGGCGTCGAGGACCACTCGATCCTGCTGCGCGAGCCGCTGCAACGCGTTGCACGGTCGGTCTACCCGATCATGGGGGTCGTCTACGACGGTGAGCGAGCGGCCGACACGGGCGCGCAGATCCGCGGCTACCACGACACGATCAAGGGCGTCGACTCCGCCGGCCGGCGCTATCACGCGCTCGACCCCGAGACGTTCTACTGGGCGCATGCCACGTTCTTCATGCTGATCGTCAAGTGCGCCGAGTACTTCTGCGGCGGTCTCACCGACGCGGAGAAGCGGCAACTGTTCGACGAGCACGTCCAGTGGTACCGGATGTACGGCATGAGCACGAGACCGGTACCCGGAACGTGGGAGGAGTTCTGCGAGTACTGGGACCGCACCTGCCGCGACGACCTCGAACTGAGTCGCGCCGCACGCGACGTGCTGAACATCCGCATCCCCAAACCGGCCTTCGTTCCCGTGCCAACCACTTTGTGGGACCAGGCATTCAAACCGTTGGTGGCCGGACAACGCTGGATCGCCGCCGGCCTGTTCGACCCCGCGGTGCGCGAGAAGGCCGGCTTGCGGTGGACGCCCGGCGACGAGGTGCTGCTACGCCTGTTGGGCAAGGCGATCGAACTCGCTTTCGTCGCAGTGCCCGACGAGATCCGGCTGCATCCGCGAGCATTGGCCGCCTACCGCCGCGCCGCAGGCCGGCTACCCGCCGACGCGCCGTTGGCCGAGGCACCATCGTTCACCGCCCCACCCCGGGACCGTCGCGGACTGCCGGTGCACTACGTACCGCCGTCCAGGTCGATGATGGAACGAGCCGGGTCACTGGTGCACACCACGTTCTCCCTCGCCGGGCTGCGGCCCGCGCGCGACCGACATACGAATGACCGACGAAAGGCAGCCTGACACATGCTCGAATGGTCCGAGGTCGACCTCGCCGTACGCGACGCCGTTCGCGACTTCGTGGACAAGGAGATCAGGCCGCACCTCGACGACCTCGAGAGCGGCGACATGCCGCCCTACCCCATCATCCGAAAGCTGTTCAGCACGTTCGGCATCGACGCGATGGCCAAGGAATCGCTCGAGCGGCGGCTGGCCAAGATGCGCGATGGGTCGGAATCGGAAGGCAAGTCGGCATCCGGCGGCATGTTCGGCGGCGGCGGCGACCAGGCAGGCATGGGTTTCGTGCTCATCAGCGAGCTGTGCCGGGTCAGCATGGGAGTCGTCACCGGCCTTGGCGTCAGCCTGGGACTCACCGTGCCCACCATCGCCTCCCGGGGCACCCTGGCGCAGCAGGAGCGCTGGCTGCCTGAACTGGTGACCTACGAGAAGGTGGGCGCCTGGGCAATCACCGAACCCGACTCCGGCTCCGATGCGTTCGGCGGTATGACGACCAATGTGGTTCGTGCCACCGATGGGTCGGGCGACTACGTCCTCAATGGGCAGAAGACGTTCATCACCAACGGTCCCGATGCCGACGTGACGGTGGTCTACGCGAAGCTCGACGATGGCGACCGCAGCGTGGACAAGCGCAAGCGCAAGGTCCTCACCTTCGTCCTCGACAAGGGCATGGACGGCTTCGTGCAGTCGAAGCCCATGCGCAAGATGGGCATTCACAGCTCGCGAACCGGTGAACTGTTCTTCACCGACGTGCGCCTCGGACGCGACCGGCTCCTCGGTGAGACGGAGCAGAACGCCTCCGGCGACGGGCGCGACAGCGCGAAGTCGAACTTCTCCTCCGAGCGCATCGGAGTCGCCGCGATGGCGCTCGGCGTCATCGAGGAGTGTCTGCGACTGTCTGTCGACTACGCGAAGTCACGCAAGCTGTGGGGCCAGGAAATCGGTCAGTTCCAGCTCATTCAGCTCAAGCTGGCGACGATGGAAGTGGCGCGGATGAACGTGCGCAACATGCTCTTCCGCGTCATCGAGGCCGCCCAGACCGGCACCCCGATCTCGCTCGCCGAGGCTTCTGCGATGAAGTGGTACTGCTCGCAGGCGGCAACGGATGTCGCGATGGACGCCATTCAGATCTTCGGTGGCAACGGCTACATGACCGAGTACCGGGTCGAACAGCTCGCGCGCGACGCGAAGTCGCTGATGATCTATGCAGGCAGTAACGAGGTTCAGATCACGCACGTGGCGCGAGGACTGCTCAGCGGGTAGCCCTGGCGCTCTGGTACAGGCAGATCGCCGCTGCGGCCGCGACGTTGAGGCTCTCGGCGCCACCGGCCATCGGGATCCGCACGCGGACGTCGGCCGCTGCGGCGACCTCGACGGGCAGACCGTGCGCCTCGGAGCCGAACAGCCACGCCGTCGGCACGTCGAGTCTCACGTCGTCGAGCGACGTCTCGCCGTCGAGCGTCGCGGCCATGACCACCAGCTCCGCGTGCACCAGTTCGGATATCAGCGCGAGGGTGTCCGGCACGTCGACGACGGGCACCGAGAAGATGCTGCCCGCCGACGCGCGAAGACACTTCGCGTTGTAGGGATCGACGCTGTCGCCGGCCAGGATGAGGGCGTCGGCGCCCAGGGCGTCGGCGAGCCGGATCAGCGTTCCCGCGTTGCCAGGGTCGGCGGTGTCGACCGCGACGGCCACCAGTCGAGGCGCTGCCAGCACTGAGGCGAGCGTCACCTCCGGCATGCGGCACACCGCCACCAGACCGACCGGTGTGACGGTGTCCGACAACGCCTTTGCAGCGCGATCTGTCACCAGGTGAACCGGGGCGTCGATGAGGAGGTCGCGAAACCGGTCGGCGGCGACCTCGGTGACGAAGACCTCGTCAACGAGACCACGCCGCAACGCCGACTCGACGAGGTTGGAACCTTCGGCGAGGAAGCGTGCGGCGTGGCGGCGTCCAACGGGACGCTGCAGCTTGATCGCCGCAGCTACCCGATTGGACTTCTCGGTCAGCGGTGTCAGGCGGCTTCGCCCGACGGAGCGTTGACGTCCTCGGGAAGCGCCTTCCTGGCGACCTCGACGAGGGCGGTGAACGCGGCCGGATCGCTCACGGCGATCTCGGCGAGGTTCTTGCGGTCCACCTCGACACCCGCGGCCTTGAGACCCTGGATCAGCCGGTTGTAGGTGATCCCGTTGGCGCGGCCCGCGGCGTTGATGCGGGAGATCCACAGCTTGCGGAAGTCACCCTTGCGCGCCTTGCGGTCACGGTAGGCGTAGGTCAAGGAGTGGAGCTGCTGCTCCTTGGCCTTGCGGTACAGGCGTGACCGCTGGCCGCGGTAGCCCTTCGAGGCCTTGAGGACGGTACGCCGCTTCTTCTGGGCGTTGAGTGCGCGCTTCACGCGTGCCATGGGGGTGTTCCTATTCTCGATCGGTCAGGTGGGAGGCCACGAAGGCCTGCAGGCAAGGTCAGCCGTTGAGCATCTTGGTGACGCGGGCGGTGTCGTTCGCCGCGACGGTGGTGCGCCCGTCGAGGCGGCGGGTGCGCTTGCTCGCCTTGTGCTCGAGCAGGTGGCGCTTGCCGGCCTTCTGCCGCACGATCTTGCCGGTTCCGGTCTTGCGGAACCGCTTCGATGCGCCGCTATGGGTCTTGGCCTTGGGCATGAGAGTCCTCAGTTCTGTGGTGGATCGGTCGGTGCTTCGTCGGCCTGCGCGCTGCCGCGTTGGCCGGCGGGTGTGTCTGCGTCGTGCGCCGCCTTGGCGCGAGTCTTCGCGCCGCGGTGCGGTGCCAGCACCATCGTCATGTTGCGGCCGTCCTGCTTGGCGGACGTCTCGACGAAGCCGTAGTCGGCGACGTCGGCGCCCAGGCGCTGCAACAGGCGGTAACCGAGTTCGGGCCGCGACTGCTCGCGGCCGCGGAACATGATCGTGACCTTGACCTTCGACCCCGCCTCCAGGAAGCGGACGACGTGACCCTTCTTGGTCTCGTAGTCGTGGGGGTCGATCTTGGGCCGCAGCTTCTGTTCCTTGACGACGGTCTGCTGCTGGTTCTTGCGAGACTCGCGCAACTTCTGAGCCGTCTCGTACTTGAACTTGCCGTAGTCCATGATCTTGCAAACCGGCGGTTTGGCATCTGGAGCTACTTCGACGAGGTCGAGATCGGCATCCGCGGCGACGCGAAGGGCATCTTCGATGCGCACGATTCCTACCTGTTCACCGCCCGGTCCAATCAGGCGGACTTCAGGTACGCGAATGCGCTCGTTGATGCGTGTCTCAGTGCTGATGGGGCCTCCTATGTAGTCTTCGAGGAGGCCAACGCCATCGGCGCCCAAAAAGGGCCAGGCCCCGCACGTAGATGCAGGGCCCGAATGCCGACCGGTCGCGACGTACGTCGCCCGTGCAAAGCACGAAACGAACACCTCGCGATGTTCGTGACCGGACCGCTGAGCCGTGAGGCCAACGGTGGGAGCGGGACTCCACTTGCTGTCCCGGCCAATGCCGAGACGGTCGCGCATGGAAGTCTAGCAGGCATGACCGATGATCCCGAACTCCCCGACGAGGCGGCCGAACTGCCCGTCCGCGAACTGGCCGAGATCCCCGCGGTCGAGGTCATCACCCGCGCCGCAGTCATGCTCATGAGTGCGGCGGCCGAGAAGCTGGGCCTGGCCGACGGCAACCCGGAGGACAGCCCACACCAGGACCTCGACGAGGCTCGCCGCCTGATCAACGCCCTGGCTGGCCTGCTCAAGGGTTCCGTCGAGTACCTGGGACTGCACGCCGGACCCATCCGGGACGGTCTCAAGGGTTTGCAGCTGGCGTTCAAGGAGGCCAGTGCGTTCCCCGAGGAGCCGGGCAAGGGTCCGGGCGAATGGTTCACCGGACCCGTTTGGTGACACACGGTCCCCCGCAGTCCCACCCATTTCCCCGGTAGACCGAATATCCTCGCGCCCTATGACCCTGGCCGCGGCAAGCAAGCCGGCGAACACCAAGCACCGCTCCGCCTTCTGGTGGGTTCCCGCTGCGGCCGGGTGGACGGTCGGGATCATCGCCACGCTGTCGCTGCTCGCCAGCGTGTCACCGTTGATCCGCTGGGCCATTCGGATTCCGCGTGAATTCGTCAACGACTACATCTTCAACTTTCCCGACACGAGCTTCGCCTGGGCCTTCGTGCTCGCACTGCTCGCGGCCGCGCTCGCGGCCCGCAAGAGCGTCGCGTGGTGGATCCTCGTCCTGTACATGGTCGCTGCCGTCGGGTGGAACGTCTTCGATCTGGTCGACGGTGACGAGTCGATCATGGAGGACATCGGCGAGGTCGTCGGGCTCGTCTTCCACGTCGCGGCGATTGCCTTCCTGATCCTGGCCCGCCACGAGTTCTGGGCGAAGGTACGCCGGGGCGCACTGATCAAGGCGGCGCTCACGCTGGTGGCGGGCATGGCGATCGGCACCCTCGTCGGATGGGGCCTGCTCGAACTGTTCCCGGGATCGCTGGCCAGGGGCGACCGCCTGCTCTACGCGCTCAACCGGGTGAGCGCGTTCGCAGGCGCGGCCTCGGAGAACTTCGCAGGCCATCCGCACGTGTTCGTCAACGCCCTGCTTGGCCTGTTCGGCGCACTGGCCCTGATGGTCGCGGCGATCGTGCTGTTCCGGTCGCAGCGCGCGGAGAACGCGCTCACCGGCGAGGACGAGTCCGCGATCCGTGGACTCCTCGAGCTGTACGGCAAGAACGACTCACTGGGGTACTTCGCGACCCGCCGCGACAAGTCGGTGGTGTTCGCGCCGAACGGCCGTGCGGCCGTCACGTACCGGGTCGAGGTGGGCGTCTGCCTGGCCAGCGGTGACCCGCTGGGAGACCCGAAGGCGTGGCCCGCCGCCATCGGCGCGTGGCTCGACCTGTGCCAGTCCTACGGCTGGGCGCCGGGCGTGATGGGTGCGAGTTCGACGGCAGCGCAGGCGTTCAGCGCGGCCGGCCTCAACGCGATCGAACTGGGCGACGAGGCCATCCTGCACCCGGACCGCTTCAAGCTGTCGGGCCCCGACATGAAGCCGGTGCGCCAAGCGGTTACCAGGGCACGCCGCGGCGGTCTCACCGTGCGCCTGCGCAGGCACCGCGACCTGAGTCCCGACGAGATGGCCGACGTCATCCGACGCGCCGATGCGTGGCGCGACACCGAGACCGAGCGCGGCTTCTCCATGGCACTCGGTCGGCTGGGCGACCCGGCCGACGGCGACTGCCTGTTGGTGGAGGCGGTGCAGGAGCGAAGCGACACGGGGGATGGTGAGGTCGTCGCCATGCTGTCACTGGTGCCGTGGGGCACCAACGGCGTCTCGCTCGATCTGATGCGCCGCTCACCCCAATCCCCCAACGGCACCAACGAACTCATGGTGAGCGAGTTGTGCCTGCAGGCCGAGGAGATCGGCATCAGCCGCATCTCGCTCAACTTCGCCATGTTCCGCTCGGCCTTCGAGGAAGGCGCGCAACTCGGCGCAGGCCCGGTCGCGCGACTGTGGCGTGCGCTGCTGGTGTTCTTCTCGCGGTGGTGGCAGCTGGAGACGCTGTACCGCTCGAACATGAAGTACCAGCCCGAGTGGGTCCCCCGGTATGCCTGCTACGACGACGCACGCCTGGTGCCGAGGGTCGGCGTGGCATCGGTGATCGCCGAGGGCTTCCTGGTGCTGCCGTTCAGCAGACGCAACAAGCAGCACACCGGCCACCACTCGGCGGTTCCCGAGTCGCTGGCGAAGTCCGGCCTGCTGCACGGTGACGGCACCGCACCCGACCTCAGTGGCATCGCGACCGACGACGGCGAGGGTGCCGGCGGGCCCCGGTTGCCCGAGCAGGTCCGGGTCCGGATGGCCAAGCTGAAGGCGTTGCAGGACAGTGGGATCGACGCGTACCCCGTCGGTCGGCCGCCGAGCCACACCGTCGCCACGGCCGTCGAGACCAGCGGCGTGACGGTCAGCGTGTCCGGTCGCGTCCTCCGAATGCGCGACTACGGCGGCGTGCTGTTCGCCCAACTGCGCGACTGGTCGGGTGAGGTTCAGATCCTGTTCGACGACTCGCGCCTGACCGAGGGCCGCACGGCCGACGTCACCAACGCAATCGATCTCGGTGACCTCGTCGAGGTGACGGGGACCATGGGCCTCAGCCGATCCGGGAAGCCGTCGCTGCTGGCCGACCACTGGCGCCTCATCGGCAAGTGTCTGCGGCCGCTGCCGGACAAGTGGAAGGGACTCACCGACCCGGAGGCCCGGGTGCGGACGCGCTACGTCGACCTGGCCATCAACACGGAGTCGCGTGACCTCATCACCGCACGGAGCAGGATCCTGCACGCCATTCGCGAGACCCTGGTCGGCAAGGGCTTTCTCGAGGTCGAGACGCCGATCCTGCAACAGATCCACGGCGGCGCGAACGCGCGACCGTTCATGACCCACATCAACGCCTACGACCTCGACCTCTACCTCCGCATCGCCCCGGAGCTGTACCTCAAGCGACTGTGCGTGGGTGGCGTCGAGCGCGTCTTCGAACTGGGCCGCGCGTTCCGCAACGAGGGCGTCGACTTCAGCCACAACCCCGAATTCACGCTGCTGGAGGCGTATCAGGCGCACGCCGACTACAACGTGTGGGTGCACGGGTGCCGCGAACTCATCCAGAACGCAGCGCAGGCGGCCAACGGCGCCCAGGTCGTCATGCGACCCGGCGAGACCGAGGGCACGCTGGAGGCCGTCGACATCTCCGGTGAATGGCCGGTGAAGACGGTGCACGGCGCGGTGTCCGAGGCGCTCGGCGAGGAGATCGACCCGACCACCGACCTCGCCACCCTGCGCGCGCTGTGCGACCGCGTGGGCGTGCCCTACCTGACCCACTGGGACGCAGGCGCCGTCGTGCTCGAACTCTACGAACGGCTCGTCGAGGGGCAGACCCTGCAGCCGACGTTCTACAAGGACTTCCCGACGTCGGTGTCGCCGCTGACGAGACCGCACCGCAGCATTCCGGGCGTCGCGGAGCGGTGGGACCTCGTCGCGTGGGGTGTTGAATTGGGCACTGCTTACAGCGAATTGACCGATCCCGTGGAACAACGCAGGCGGTTGCAGGAACAATCGCTGTTGGCCGCCGGTGGCGACCCCGAGGCGATGGAACTCGACGAGGACTTCCTGCAGGCCATGGAGTACGCCATGCCCCCGACCGGCGGGCTGGGTGTCGGCGTGGACCGCGTCGTCATGCTGATCACCGGTCGCAGCATCCGCGAGACGTTACCGTTCCCGCTCGCCAAGCCACGCTGAACCCACTTCACAGCCGGTCCCCAGGAACGGCATCCACGATGATGCGGTGACGACGTCGACGCCGAGGATCGCCGAGCACCTTTCGCTCATGCACGGCTGGCTGCCGCTCGTGGTGCAGTTGATCGCCGTGACACTGCTGGCGCTGGCCGTCGGGTGGCGGCACCGACGCTGGCGGCTCGTGTGGCTCCCGGTCGCGGTCGTCGGTGGCCTGATCCTGACGGCGGTTGCCTACTGGTACGTGACCACCCAGGGGCTCGCCGGCGATCCTGCGCCACGACGACTGTGGGCGTGGACGACGGTGACCGGCGCGGCACTCGTGGTGCTAGTCGCCGGGTGGCGCAGTGCGGGATGGTGGCGGCGAAGTGCGTCGATGCTCGCGGTTCCGCTGTGTCTGGTGTGTGCCGCGCTGGCGTTGAACCTGTGGGTGGGCTACTTCCCCACCGTGCAGACCGCGTGGAGCCAATTGACCGCGGGCCCGCTGCCCGACCAGGTGGATCAAGCCGCGGTCGTGGCGATGCAGAAGGAGCGCAAAATTCCCGACCGCGGTTCCGTCGTCCCGGTGACCATCGGTTCTGCCGCATCGGGTTTCAAGCACCGCGGTGAACTCGTCTACCTGCCGCCCGCCTGGTTCGCATCCGATCCACCGCCTGCGCTGCCGACGATCATGATGATCGGCGGCGAGTTCAACACGCCGGCCGACTGGCTGCGCACGGGCAACGCCATCAAGACCGTCGACGACTTCGCCGCTCAGCACGCGGGCGAGGCACCGGTGCTGGTGTTCGTCGACTCCGGCGGAGCCTTCAACAACGACACCGAGTGCGTGAACGGTGCGCGCGGCAATGCCGCCGATCACCTGACGAAGGACGTCGTTCCGTACATGGAGCAGACCTACGGCGTGAGCGCCGAGAGCGCCAGCTGGGGCGTCGTGGGGTGGTCGATGGGCGGCACGTGCGCCGTCGACCTGACCGTGATGCACCCCGACCTGTTCAGCGCATTCGAGGACATCGCGGGCGATCTCAGCCCCAACTCGGGCACGAAGCAGCAGACGATCGACCGGCTGTTCGGCGGTAGCGAAGCGAAGTACGCGAGCTTCGACCCGACCACCGTCATCACCCGCCACGGCTCCTACCACGGGGTGGCCGGCTGGTTCGACGTCAACGGTCCCATGCCGTCGGCGCCGGCAGTGGTCGACGTCAGGGACGACGTGGGCAACGGCGCCGCGGGCGGCATGGCAACCGGACACACCAGTGACCAGGAGGCAGCGGCCGACTCGTTGTGCGCCCTCGGCGGCAGCCACGGAATCGACTGTGCCGTAGTGGAACAACCCGGTAAGCACGATTGGCCCTTCGCCTCGCAGGCGTTCGCCGCTGCCCTGCCGTGGATGGCCGGCCGCATCGGTACACCGGGGGTCCCGTCGACGCCGCTGCCGACGACGGCCGCAGGACTTCAGGCCACGGCGAGGTAGGCATAGTCTGTCGGGCATGGCCGACTTCACAGCAGCAGCCGCCATCGTCGGCACCGGGTTCATGGGCCGGGTGCACGCGGAATCGCTGGCCCGCATCGGGGTTCGCGTGCTGGGGATCGTCGGTTCCACGCCCGAGCGGGCGGCCGCGGCGGGGATCGCGCAGCCCTACGCCGGCATGGACGAGATGTTGGCCGACGACCGGGTGGACGTGGTGCACGTCTGCTCGCCCAACCATCTGCACCACGAACAGGCACTCGCCGCCCTGCGCGCGGGCAAGCACGTGGTGTGCGAGAAGCCGCTCGCGATGACGCCGGCGGAGGCCCGGGAACTTCGCGACACCGCCCGCGAACTACGTCTGGTGAACGCGGTGTGCTTCATCAACCGCTTCTACCCACTGTGCCAGCAGGCCGCGGCTCGGGTGCGTGCCGGCGAACTGGGTGCGGTGCGACTCGTCACCGGCGGCTACCTACAGGACTGGCTGTCGAAGGACACCGACTGGAACTGGCGTCTCGATCCTCGACTCGGCGGGTCGCTGCGCGTCGTCGGCGACATCGGTTCGCACTGGCTCGATCTCGCGAGCTACGTCACCGGCCAACGCGTCGAGTCCGTGATGGCCGATCTCACCACGACGATTCCAACCCGCCACCGACCGCTCCGTTCCGTGGAGACCTTCGCCCAAGCGGTGGACCAGGAGACCGAGCCCACCAAGGTCACCACCGAGGACATCGCAGGCATCCTGCTCCGATTCGACGGGGGTGCGCGAGGGGTTCTGACGCTGTCGCAGGTGTCCCCGGGCCGCAAGAACCACCTGACCTTCGACCTCAGCGGCTCCGACGGTTCGCTCGACTGGGGGTTGGAGAACCCCGAGCGGATGTGGATCGGTCACCGGGACGATCCCAGCCAGATCCGGATGCGCACGGAAGGCGACTACCCGCCTGGGCATGCGCAGGGATATCCGGACACCTTCAAGGCGCTGCACCACGCCGTCTACACCACGGTCGAATCCGGGGAAGCGCCCGCCGAACCCGGATACCCGACCTTCGACGACGGCCTCGAGCAGGCACTCATCGGCGAAGCGATCGCGCGGAGCGCTCGACTCGAGCAGTGGGCCACCGTCGAGCGCTGAGCGCGATCAGTAATCGGCCTCGGCCGCAAGGATCTCCGCGAGAAACGCGTCGGCGCCTGGACGTGCGAGTCGCCCCCGGGCGTAGTCCCGGATGCGCCGCCGCATGACGTCGGCATCGGGAGCGGGATCGACGTCGGCACCGACGCTGACCGTGGTCGGCGCCCAATCGTGGGTCCATGCCACCACTTCGACGACGGGACCGGTGTCGCCGGCCAAGTCGAAGCGTGCCAGGCCGTCGTCGTCCAGGACCCCGGCCCCCGAGACGCCACCCGATCGCAGGCGCACCGGCACACCGGCAGCAGGGCGGGTGCCAGCGGTCGCCACCCGAACCGTCGCGACGGCGCCGGTGTCGGTGACGTCGACCCGCCACTGAACGGTGTCGTCCGCGGCATCGAAGAGCCCCGCCGGAACCGCCGCCCAGTCGATCGAGCCGACCCCGCTGGCCACCGACGGCTGCGTGCGGCCGCCACGTCCACCCGCCGCCAGCGCGTAGTCGGCGCGGCGCGCGGAAGCCGGTACCGCGGCATCCACGTCCCACACGCCTGCGTCGTCGGCGACCTCGGCGCATGCATCGACCAACTCGACGACCCGCGGATCGCCGTCGCGCCGGTGCGCGAGCAGCGCGGCCTGGTGCGGGGCGAGCAGACCCGCCACGTCGGCGTCGAGGGCGTCGTCGTCGAAGTAGTCCTGCGCCGCCGTGGCGAGCAGCGCGACCTCGGCGTCGAGCAGTGCGGCATCGAGAGTCGGGATACCGTCACGCAGACTTCCCGGCCACCACCGCCGCGCCCAGTGGCCGACCGCCAGACGGCGCAACGGGAGCAGCGCGTCGGCGTCCAGCTCGATGCCGGGCAGATCGACGGAATCGTCGACGACCTCGCCCCCGAGCGCGTCGACCAGTGCATTGTGTCCCCGTGCACCGACCAGGCGCCAAAGCCATTGTGCCGCAGCGATATCAGTCACCGTGACGAGCGTGGCTGCGAGGCCGGCGGGATCGTCGACCGTCCACTCGAGGACCGCCCCCGCCACCTCGAGTACTGCCACCGCAGGCGGTTGCGCGGGGGTGGGCCCGAAGCTCCACAGTCCGGCTCTCGCGTCGATCCTCACCGGGCCACCTCCATTTCCAGCATCGCCTTGATCCGTTGCCGGTGGTCGAGGCTGACCGACCGTGCCACGCCCTCGAGGAGGGCGCGCACGTCGTCGACGTCGTCGCACGGCTCCTGCCACACGTCGCGGCCGTGCAGGCGCGCCCACAGCCGGCTCAGATACGGCCGCGCGAAGCAGGTGAGGTCGTCGACCACCTGCCTCTGCCGCGGGTGCAGGGCCTCCCCCTCGACGAGGTACCGGCGCGCGTGCATCACGTAGGCCTCCTTGCGAAGCCTGGCCTGGATGCTGCGGCCGAGGTCGTAGCGGGTGGGCGTGGAGTCGCTCAACGGCGCGAGGTCGACCGCGATCTCGATGCCCGCGACCAGCGTCGCCTGAATGTCCTCCGACATCAAACCCCATGGCGCACAGGCACGGTCGACCTCCTCGGCGCACAGCGACGGGATGTCCGGCAGCTCGTCGCGGTCCAACGCCCTGCGAAGCGTCGCACGCACTCTGTCGACCACGCTGCGGTCCAGCGGGCGGGCGGCCTCGGAGCCCGGCGGGACCGCGGGCGGTCGCTGCGGTTCCGTCGAACTGAGGCCGACGTCGACGATCGACCACGGAATGCCCTGCGGGGCAACCCTGACTCTGGCGCCGAAGTTGTAGGCCGTGGCGTCGCCGATCAACGCCGACCACACGCGCTGGCGCGCCATTCGCCCGTTGTGGTCGTCGGCCGTCCCGAGCACGGTGGTCAGCCCCGCCAGGAATGGACCCGCGATCGCGTCGCCCGGCTGGACGTCGCGCCAGCTGCGTTCCAACTGTGCTCCAAGCGCGTCGATCACGCGTTCGTCGTCGACGTAGCGGTTGAGCACCTCGATGGCCGTGCGGTCCCGATCGTCGTGCAGGCCGCGCAGTACGGACTCGACGAACTCGCCCTGCGAATCCCGCTGGGAGGGATGGCCATCGGTGACCGCCAGCTCGAAGCACACCGGGAAGTAGAGTTCCTGGGCGTTGCCGGTGGTGATGCGCAGCCGCCGCCGCTCGGCCTTCAGCAGCGCGAACCACGCCGCCGCACAACGCAACCGTTCGGCGTTGTCGACGATGGCATCGATCAGCTGCGCGGCCACGTCGGGCTCTAGCATCGGTGCGGAGAAATGCGGATTGGACCGCAGCCGCAACACGAGCGGGTCCAGGATCCGCTTCACGGTTCGACGCAGCGGCCCGCCGTCGGCGCTGCTGAGCACCTCGACGCCGTCGCCGATTGCCCGCCACGCCTGGTCGATCGCCGCGCGCCGAGGCACGGCGACGGCAACGGACGCCGCGACGTTCCCGGTACTCATCGCATCAGGATAGGTGGCCAGCGCCGGTTTGGTCGCCGAGAAAGTTGGGTTCGGTAGCGCGCCATGGCGAGGAATCTGATCGGCATGTCCTACGCAATCGCGCCCCCGCTGCTCGCCCTCGTCCTACTCCTGATCGCACTCGTCGTCCCGAACGCACTCAGGCGCCGCCGACCCCACCGACCCGAGTCAACCCCGGAGAATCAGGTCGCCGTGGGGATCGGCACGGTACGCACGGTCGCCGACCGCATCACCGTCGAGGTGGAGAGCGTGTCCGGGCAGACCTTCGTTGGCAGGCTGCAGCAGGCCGACGACGACGTCGCGGCACGGCTGCGACCAGGCGTCGTGCTGCTCGTCTCGTTCGACCCCGATGCCCGCGAGCAGCTCACCCTCGCCGACGACCTGCTCGCCGTGCGCACAGGCAGCGTCGCACCCGAGGACCTCATCAGGCACGGCACCAAGTCGTCCGGCGTCGTCACGGCAGTCCGCCCCGGGCGCGAGGACTATCGCGAGGTCGAGCTGGACGTGATCGTGCAGAAGCCCGAGGGCGGTCAGTTCCCGGCCCGCAAGACCGCGCTGCTGCCGGCCACCGCGCTGGACGCCGTGAAGCCCGGAAGCGTCGTCGACGCCTACTACCGCCACGGTGACGAACGAGCCGTCGCGGTGTGCGTGCCGCCCATCTGAGCGGTCACCGCGCTCCGTCCACCGCGAACGACACCACCGCCGCCCAGTACAGCGGGCTGGCGGTGGTATCACCGGATCGCCACTGGCGCATACGTTCTCGTTGCCATTGATCTAGGGCGCAACCCGCGTGCTCATCGACGTGGGCTCGGTCCACGGCCACGACGACCTCGGTCATCGGGTCGGCGTCGCCGCCGACGAACTGCCGGTAACCCGCCGTCGTCGGCAGCGACCACAGTGTGGCCGTGACCAGCTGAGCACCACCGAGCACGGCTGCCGCCACCAGCCCGGTGGCCTCGTCGAACCGGTAGTCGCCGCCGGACGCGCACGCGAGCAACGCGACCCGGGGCGGAAGCGCGAGTTCCAGCGCCATCACGTCGGCCGCCGTCAGCGGCCGTGGGTCGGCCAGGTGCAGCGCCGACTGATCTGCGCTTCCCGAGTCCGCCGCCGTGGCGTGCCCCACGTAGAGCAGACGCGACGGCCGCCGCCCGAGCATGTCGGCGAGCCACCATCGGTTGCCGTCGCTGCGACGGAACAGTTCCACCACGCCGTCGACGGGTGGGAGCACCGATCCGTCGGCAAGCAGCCGCGAGAAGTGCCGTGCCAGCGGCATGTCGGCATCCGGCCGCCCCAGCACCGAGCCCAACGAAGAGTCAGCCCGCTGGCCTGGCACCCGCGGGTCCAGCATCAGCAGCGGTGGACCACCGGCCGCCTCGGCCCAGGACCGCCGCGGCCGCTGCGCGTTCGCGATGTTCGCCGGTACCGCCATCAACACGTCGACGAGTTCCATCAACCGTCGGCCTTCGGTGGACGACGCCGTTTCGCCCTCGTCCCACGGCACGAGGGCCGCCGCCGTTCCCGCGACCGTGACCGCGGCGGCGCGGGCACGTACGAGGGAATCAGCGGATGGCCGCGCCGACGGCACGGCGAGCAGGCCCCAGGGCACCCGCCCCAGCCGGGCACTCGGTGACACGAACAGCACCGCACGTGGATCGGAGGCGCACGCGATCAGCAGCTGCCACGCCGGATCGGACAGCAGGAGCACCCCCAGCCGGTAGGCGAGTACCGCCTCGGTCTCGGGCTTCGCCAGCGGCCCCGTGACGAGCGCACGCTCGAGACCGTCGGCGACCGACTCGTCGCCGATGGGTTCCGGCAGGCCGACGTCGAGTTCGGCCAGCGCCGCCAGCAGCAGCGGTTCCTCGACCACCCACGTAACCGTGCGGGACGGATCGCCGACCACGCGAAGGCTGGCGTAGGTGGCGATCCCGACGTCGGCGAACCGCAGCACCAGAGTCGGCCGGCTCACGGCCACGTCGTCCAGGCGTTCTCGTCGGTCGTGACGTGCTGCCCGTAACGATCGAGCGCAAGCCGGCGGTAGCGGCCGAGCACCGGACCGCTCGTCGGGTCCATCGCCAGCGGAGGAAGCGGACCCAGCCGCGTCAGCGACGGCCCCGTGTCGATCCTGGGCCCCGATGCGACCTGCGCCAGCTCCTCCAGGTCGCTGATGGGCGCGGGGGCGGTCGTGACGCGCGACCAGTCGACCTCGACTGGTGCTTCCGCGGTCGCGAAGGTGCCACGCGCACTGTGGTATTCGATCAACTCGCCGACGAGTTCGGTGTTCTCCGACTCCCAGGCGACGGCGAACGCGCCGGCCAGCATCGGCGCGGAGATGCACTCGGCCCACTGTGCCCTGGCCTCGGCATCGGTGATCGAGTAGCGCACGGAGTCGACCGCCAGCGCAGCAGGGACCTTCAGTTCGGCGGCCCGCGCGAGCTTGTCCATCGCCGAGGCGAACCGGGGGCTACCGGGTTCGGCATGGGTGGCGCCCAGCGACGCCCGATACCGGGCCTCCAACTCGGCCCAGTCGTCGTCGGCGTGGCCGGCACCGTCGAAGCCGAGGTCGGCCAGCGCGTCGGACCGCCACACCGTGCCGAGGTGGTCGTCGAGACGGGCGTAGGCGACCCAACTGCTTCGTGGCGACTCGTCGAGGCAGGCGCGGGCGCGTTCGACCATGTCGATGGCCTCCTGGTAGCGGCCGCGGATGATCGCGATCCAGCTGCGCTGCAACAGTATCCGGTGGATGTGCAGTGGCCGGCCCAGTTCGCGCCAGTGCCGTTCGGCGTGCTCCCAGCTCTCGTCGGCGGCCTGCAACGCCCCCGCCCCCATTCGGGTCAGGCCGAAGTACAACCAGCACCGCGAGACATCATGCGCCCGAGCGTATTCTGCGATCACCGGGTACGCCTCCATGAGCAATCGCTCGGTGGAGAGTTGATCACCGCGGGCCCAGCACACGGTGGCGCGCTCGAGCTTGGTACGCGACACGGGTAGGTCCCATCCCCTGGCCTGTGCCCGTGCACCGGCACGCTGCAGCCAGGGCTCCGCCTCGGCCAACCGCCCCGTCTCGATGCAGAACCTGGCGTAGCCGACGGCACCGAGGACGAACAGGTTGTCGTCGGCCTCACCCGTGGAACCGCCGTCGACGTCCTCGATCACGTTGCGCCACAGCGGGATCGACTTGACGTGCATGTCGTCCTCGCACAGCGCGGCCGCGCACTGGATGCGCGCCAGGGTCCGCAGGTAGGTGTGTTCGGACGTCAGATCGGCGAACTGGGGAGCGCTCCACTCCCCCGACGCCATGCCGTCGAGCACCGCCAAGGCCGCAGCCGCACCCTCGTGATCGCCGAGCGCCGCCAGGAGACCGACCTCGAGTCCCTGAGCACGCCGGCCGTAGCGGCACGTCATGTGCAGGATCGAATCGGTCGACATCGTGGTGCGGTCGACCACGTCGGGCGCCGCGGTGCCGTCGAGCACCGACGCGTAGATCGCCAGGCACTCCCTTATTCGCCGAATTCCCTCGCGCACACCCTCGTACGCGGTGCGCACCAGGTACAGCTCGCCCAGTTGAGCGAGCACCTCGAGCATCAGGTCGTCGCGGTCGGCCTCTTCGATTTCAGGCATCAGCGACAGCAGCAACTCCTTGGCCGACGTCTCGTCGGCCGCCAGCGCAAGGTGGCGGGCCCGCTCGAGGTCGCCGGGGATGGACACGGCTCGATGATAGGTCGCGCGAGCCCGTGCACAGACGGGAAAGCGGCGGACGTGCCGTGCACGTCCGCCGCCTGCGGGGTGAACTGTCAGGAGCAGGTCACCTTGATCTCGAACTTCTTCGTGATCATCCCCGCCATCGGGTTCGCCATGTCGGCGCCCTGCGCCTCGCCGGTGATGGTGTAGGTGCTGCCGTCCACGGCCACCGCGGCCGAGCCGGTCTTCATACCGCCCATCTCCGATACCGCGAGCGCGCTGCCGTCGACGACCAGGCCGAGGGACTCCACCTTCGGCGTCTCCTCGTCGGTCATCACGACACCCAGCCCCTGCGCGCCGCCCCCGATGGGTGCACTGGCGACGTTGATCTTGCCTGCCTGCTTGACGCACGTCACCGACTCGAGGTCGAGGCCGGCGAGGTCCTGACCCTCGACCTTGACCTCGCTGCTCCCGTTGGTGCTGACCTCGCTGGTTCCGTTGCCCGCCACCGCGCTCGAAGCCGGTGTGGCCTCGCCCTTGTCGTCGGAACACCCGACCACCATCAGGGAGACCGCAACCAGTCCGACCCCTGCGGTGATGACTCGCTGCACGCCGATCAACATGTCTGCTCCTTCGTTCGCGTCGCCCCGATGGCGTCGTCGTGTGATCAGTACAGAGGGCTGCGATCGCTACCGATCCCAACTATCGGGCCGGTACGGTGACTGGGTGTCCGACACGAACGCGGCCGAACCGCCCGCTGACGAGCAGGCTCCCGTCGACGCGGAGGTGGTCGAGACCGCGCCGGTCGAGCCAGGTTTCGAGCCCGTCGTCCCGCCGGCACCGGCCGATACCGGCTACACCGCCAGTGGGGTGCCGACCTTCGATGCGGTGCGCGAGAAGATCGAGACCCGCTTCGGCACGTCGATGGGTGCCGCGGAACTCGCCGCCGAGACCCCCGAGGGCCGCAGCGTCGAGGAGCAGTACGAGGCGCGGCAGAAGGCGGCGGCCGAGCGGCTCGCACAGATCCGGGCGTCGATGAAGCCCACCGACGAATCCTAGAACCGGTGCGGCGCTTCACCGTCGAGGAGCGGCGTGCCCGGTTGGCGCGACGGCACCTGCTGGCCGACGGTACGAAACCGGACGTTGCGGGCGCGACCGCCCAGCTGGTCGGCCTGCACGCGACCGACCCGGCCACGCCGTATCTGACCCTGTGGGCTCGCCTTCCCGAGTTCGGCGTCTGCGACCTCGACCACGCACTGTACGAGGCTCGGTCGGTGGCCAAGCAGCTGGCGATGCGGCGGACGCTGTGGGTGTTCGCGACCGCTGATCTCGGGCTCGTGCAGCCGTCGTGCAGCGATCGCGTGGCGGACAACGAGCGCAGGCGGCTGATCGCGGACCTGGAGAAGTCTGGGGTCACCGACGACGGCGGAGCCTGGCTCGCCGCCGCATCGGCCGCGGTGCTCGGTCACCTCGCCGAGCACGGCGCCACCGGGGCGAAGGGTCTGCGCGATGCGCTACCGCAGCTGGCGGGTCACTACGACCCGGCTCCCGGCAAGACCTGGGGCGGAGCGACGCCGGTCGCACCGCGGGTACTCACGGTGCTTGGCGCGCAGGGCCGCATCATGCGCGGACCCAACGACGGGACGTGGACCACGTCGCGACCACGATGGGCGCTGACGCCCGACTGGCTGCCCACGGTCCCGCAGCCGTCGGCCCAGGAGACGGCGCGCGCCACGCTGGTCCGCAACTGGCTGCATACTTTCGGACCGGCCACGTTGACCGACATCACCTGGTGGTTCGGCAACACGAAGGCCTGGGCGCGGGCCGCCGTCGGCGAGACCGGCGCGGTGGAGGTGGAGATCGATCCGCAGGGAACCATCGGGTACGCCCTGCCCGACGACCTGGACCCCGAACCCGCCGTCGAGCCGTGGTGCGCACTGCTGCCCGGGCTCGACGTCACCACGATGGGCTGGCAGGCGCGCGACTGGTACCTGGGCGCTCACCGCGAGCAGGTGTTCGACCGCAACGGCAACGCTGGGCCGACGGCGTGGTCCGACGGCCGGGTAGTCGGCGGGTGGCGCCAGGACGCCGATGGCCGCGTCGAGGTCCAACTACTCGAAGACGTCGGTGCCGCCGCCCGGAAGTCGTTGCAACGCAAGGCCGACGAGCTGACCGAGTGGCTCGACGGCGTCCGGATCAAGCCCCGCTTCCCGTCACCGCTGTCGAGGGTCGGCTGACCCCTGAACCGCCGGCTACGCGCTCACCTTGCGCCGCCGCTTCGGCGCAACCGCCGGAGCGGCGGGCGGTACGGACAGCAGCTCGCCGAGGAACTGACCGGTGTAGCTCTCCGGAGTGGCGGCGATGTCCTCCGGGGTTCCCATCGCGACGACGGTCCCGCCGCCGCCGCCACCTTCGGGTCCCATGTCGACCACCCAGTCCGAGGTCTTGATGACGTCGAGGTTGTGCTCGATGACGATGACGGTGTTGCCCTTGTCCACCAGACCGTTGATGACCTTGAGCAACTTGCGGATGTCCTCGAAGTGCAGACCGGTCGTGGGCTCGTCGAGGATGTACACCGTGCGGCCGGTCGACCGCTTCTGCAGTTCGGCCGCCAGCTTCACGCGCTGGGCCTCGCCGCCCGACAGCGTCGGCGCCGGTTGCCCCAACCGCACGTACCCGAGACCCACGTCGACGAGCGTCTTGAGGTACCGGTGGATCGACGAGATGGGCTCGAAGAAGCCCGTGGCCTCCTCGATCGGCATGTCGAGGACCTCGGAGATCGTCTTGCCCTTGTAGTGCACCTCGAGGGTCTCGCGGTTGTAGCGGGCACCGTGACACACCTCGCACGGGACGTAGACGTCCGGCAGGAAGTTCATCTCGATCTTCAGGGTGCCGTCACCGGAGCAGGCCTCGCAGCGTCCACCCTTGACGTTGAACGAGAACCGGCCCGGCTGGTAGCCGCGCACCTTCGCCTCCGTCGTCGCGGCGAACAGCGTCCGGATCTTGTCGAAGACACCGGTGTAGGTCGCCGGGTTGGACCGCGGCGTGCGGCCGATCGGCGACTGGTCGACGCGGACCAGCTTGTCGAGCTGATCCAGCCCGTTGATCCTGGTGTGCCGACCCGGCACCTGGCGGGCGCCGTTGAGCTTGTTGGCCAGCACCGACGCCAAGATGTCGTTGACCAGCGTCGACTTGCCCGACCCCGACACGCCGGTCACCGAAGTCAGCACCCCGAGCGGGAACGCCACGTCGATGCCGCGCAGGTTGTGTTCGCGGGCGCCGACGACCGTGATCTGACGCTTGCGGTCGATCGGCCTGCGGATGTCCGGGACCGGGATGCTCTCCTTGCCCGACAAGTAGGCACCGGTAATGGACTTGGTGTTCTTCAGCAGGTCCTTGTAGGTGCCGCTGTGCACGATCTGGCCGCCGTGCTCACCGGCAGCGGGACCGATGTCGACCACCCAGTCGGCGTGGGCGATGGTGTCGAGGTCGTGCTCGACGACGATCAGCGTGTTGCCGAGGTCGCGCAACCGCACCAGGGTGTCGATGAGGCGCCGGTTGTCCCGCTGGTGCAGGCCGATCGACGGCTCGTCGAGGACGTAGAGCACGCCGACCAGGCCGGAGCCGATCTGCGTGGCCAGCCGGATGCGCTGCGCCTCGCCACCGGAGAGCGTGCCCGCGGCGCGCGACAGCGACAGGTAGTCGAGGCCGACGTCGAGCAGGAAGCCCAGCCGTGACTGCACCTCCTTGAGCACCTGGCCCGCGATTGCGGTCTCGCGGGAGCCGAGGGTCAAGGCGTTGAGGAAGCCCGAGCAGTCGGCGATGGACAGCTCGCACACCTCGGCGATGGACTTCGGGCCGTACTTCCCCGCCGTCAGCGAGACGGCCAGGATCTCCGGCTTGAGCCTGGTGCCCTGACAGACCGGGCACGGCACGTCGCGCATGAAGCCCTCGTACCGTTCCTTCATCTGCTCGGAATCGGTCTGCTCCATGCGACGGTGCAGGAACGCCATCACGCCTTCGAAGTCGGCGTAGTAGGAGCGGGTGCGCCCGTAGCGGTTCTTGTAGCGCACGTGCACCTGCTCGTTGCAGCCCTCGAGAATCGCCTTGCGCGCCTTCGCGGGCAGCTTGTTCCACGGCGTGTCGACGCTGAAGCCCAGCGCGTCGCCGAGGCCGGTGAGCATGCGGGTGAAGTACTCGGCGTTGTGACCCATCGACCACGGCGCGATGGCGCCCTCGGCCAGGGTGAGTTCGCCGTCGGGGACCACCAGCTCGGGGTCGACCTCCTTGCGGATGCCCAGGCCGGTGCACTCCGGGCAGGCGCCGTACGGGGAGTTGAACGAGAAGGACCTGGGCTCGAGGTCGTCGACCGCGAGAGGGTGGCCGTTGGGGCAGGCCAGCTTTTCGGAGAACCGCTGCTCGCGCTGCGGCGTGTCCTCCTCCTGGTCGACGAACTCCAGCACGACGATGCCGTCGGCGAGGCCGAGCGCCGTCTCCACGGAATCGGTGAGACGCTGCTTGGAGGAGGCCTTGACGGTGAGGCGGTCGACGACCACCTCGATGTCGTGCTTCTCCTGCTTCTTCAGCTTCGGCGGCTCGGTCAGCGGATACACGACGCCGTCGACGCGCACCCTGCTATAGCCCTGGCTGTTCAGCTTCTCGAAGAGGTCGACGAACTCACCCTTGCGGGTGCGGACGACCGGCGCGAGCACCTGGAAGCGGATGCCCTCGTCCATCGCGAGCACCTGGTCGACGATCTGCTGCGGGGTCTGGCGGGCGATCCGCTCACCGCAGACCGGGCAGTGCGGGGTGCCGGCGCGTGCGTAGAGCAGGCGCAGGTAGTCGTACACCTCGGTGATCGTGCCGACGGTCGAGCGCGGGTTGCGGTTGGTCGACTTCTGATCGATCGACACCGCGGGCGACAGACCCTCGATGAAGTCGACGTCGGGCTTGTCCATCTGGCCGAGGAATTGCCGGGCGTACGCCGACAACGACTCGACGTAGCGGCGCTGGCCCTCGGCGAAGATGGTGTCGAACGCCAACGACGACTTGCCCGACCCCGACAGGCCGGTGAAGACGATCATCGCGTCCCGGGGCAGGTCCAGGTCGATGCCCCGAAGGTTGTGTTCGCGTGCTCCCTTGACGATCAGGCGGTCAGCCAACTGATCCCTTTCCTGGTCCCATACCGCTTCCTACATCGCAGAAAGCCGTCCGGCGCCCATGCTATGTGCACCCTCCGACAAGTCTCAGCCGAGCCCGATACCGTGGCCTCCATGACTGGCTCACACATCTTGGTCACCGACGACTACACCGGCCACGTCGATCCCGGCGCCGCCGCGCGCCGAACACTGCCCGGCGCAACCATCGTCAAGGCTTCGGTGGGCCAGATGGACAACAACGCCTACCTGGTCACGTGTTCCCGAACCGGCGAGACCCTACTCATCGATGCCGCCAACGATGCGAACGTCCTGCTCGACCTCGTGGCGACCCACGCCCCGAAGCTGTCGCTGATCGTGACGACGCACCAGCATCCCGACCATTGGTTCGCCCTCGAGGAGGTCGCCGGCAAGACCGGCGCCCCGACCGCCGCGCACCAACTCGACGCCGAGCCCTTGCCGGTGCGCCCCGACCGCCTACTGGCCGACGGCGACACCGTCGAGGTCGGCGACCTCGTCTTCGACGTCGTGCACCTGCAGGGACACACCGAGGGATCGGTCGCGCTCGCACTCGGCGGAGACGCGACCGGGGGCGTCGTACAACTGTTCACCGGCGACTGCCTCTTCCCCGGCGGCGTCGGCAAGACCTGGCGGGACGGCGACTTCGAGCGGCTTCTCGGCGACGTCAGCCGCAAGGTGTTCGACGTCTATCCCGATTCCACGGTCGTCTACCCCGGCCACGGAGACGACACCACCGTCGGGGCGGAACGCCCGCACCTCGGCGAGTGGCGGGAGCGTGGGTGGTGAGCGGCTGGCCCACCCCCGACAAGCCCGGACCCGGCCAAGAGTCGGTCTGGGACTACCCGCGACCGCCCCGGCTCGAGGAGTTCCGCGGCTCGATCACCGTGGAGCTGGGCGGTCAGACCGTCGCCTCCACCGAACGTGGCTGGCGGGTGCTCGAGACGAGCCACCCGCCGACCTACTACCTGCCGGCCTCGGCCTTCGCCGACGGAGTCCTCCGCGAGGCCGACGGCTCGTCGTGGTGTGAGTGGAAGGGCCGGGCCAGCTACTACGACCTCGTGACCCCGACGCGGACGGCCACACGCGCCGCGTGGACGTACCACTCGCCGACGCGCGGGTTCGAGCCGCTGGCGGGAGCGATCGCCGTCATGGCGGCGCAGACCGACCGCTGCACCGTCAACGGCGAGCAGGTCCAGTCGCAGCCCGGGGGCTTCTACGGTGGCTGGATCACCAGTTGGGTGGTCGGCCCGTTCAAGGGCATCCCGGGTTCGATGGGCTGGTAGCCCGCCGGATCAGGACGTGTGGACGATGAGCACGTCGGTCTTCGACCGGCGCGCGACGTTGGCGGGCACCGATCCGAGCAGACGCCCGGCGATCGTGCTGAGGCCGACGTTGCCGACGACGAGCAGGTCGGCGTTCACCTCTTCGGCCAGCTCGACGAGCGCGTCGACGGGAGCGCCGACGATGGCCTTCTCCTCGATGTCCGTGGCCCCTGCGGCGTGGGCACGATCCCGAGCCTCACGAAGAATGGCGTAGATCGGGGCGTTGCCCGACATCTTGTAGCCCTCGTCCTTGAGCAGGTCGGCGGCGCGTGCGTCCTCGTTCTGCGGGAAGTAGGCGGTACTGACGATCAGCTTGGCGCCCGAACCGGCAGCGATCTCGCCTGCGCGATCCACTGCGCGCAGCGACGAATCCGAGCCGTCAGTTCCGACAACCACGGTCTTGTAGCTGCTCATGCATGCCCTCCAAGTATCGATTCCAACGCCACCGCCGAACAGTAACCGCTCGACCCGCGAGCGGGGTGCGATTCGCCGGATGGCGAGCGTTCTACCGGCACTGATGGTAACCGGAGGGCGTCGGCTCGCGGGCGAGTGGTGATGAACCGTACCCGTGTCGCGGGTCGGTGCCCGCGTCGCAACAGACGGGTCGTCGTGACCTGAGTCATGGTCGTGGTGACCGCCACGGAATCGTCGCCGCCGTCAACGGCTTTCGTCCTTCACGCCAACCTACTTGCGGTGACGCGGGTCGAAGTCGTGCGGCTCGGACTCTCCGACGGGGACTGCAAAGTCGGTGTCGGAGAACGTGTAGCGGTACCACGGCGCGTCGTCGCATCGCCCCAGTTCATGTCGAAGATTGCTGAACGCGCGGTAGACGACCTTGTACGGCTGGCCGTTGAAGTGCTGCAGGATCTCCTTCCACGTTCGCGGCGCCTCCCGGATCAGTGCCGCCATGTCCCTGGTCAACTCCTCCTCGGTGAGCGCGACGACGTCGGCCGGCGGGTCACCGAGCACGAAGGCAGTGCTGCGATCGAAGTGGGATCGCACGAAGTTGGGGCTGATCGGAATGGTGCAGTCCAGCCCGATCTTCGACGCCGTGCCCGGCGCGGCGTCATCGCCGATCATCGGGTCGACCGTCATCGTGTTGCAGTTCGGGATGGTCACGGTGTCCAGGTGCGGCATGTAGCGGAACGCCATCGCACACTGCACGGCGTTGTCGTCCCAGATGTCGACGTCCTCGTCGAAGACCATCGCGATCTTCGGGAGCCCCTGCTTCGAACACGTCAGCATCACCCCGAGCGCCTGCTTGGAGTCCCCCGCACCGCGGGTGTTGATCTTCGCGTAGGCGATGTTCGACAGTCCGCCGAGCGGGGCGCGAACCTCCTTGACGTCGATGCCTGCCATCGCGAGCCCGCCGTAGAGATCGGACTCGATCATCGGCAACTGCAGCATGTTGTCGGTGTACCAGGGATGGTCGCCGCCGATGGTCGCGTGCTGGAAGATGCCGCCTTTGCGAAAGGTCATCGCCTTCACGACGGCCCGGAAGTTGGCCTTGATGCCACCGCCGTACATTCCGGTGAACTCGCCGTAGGGACCCTCGTCGTGCGTCAGGCCCTCGGTGGCCATCAGCTCGCATTCGATGACGATTTCGGCGTTGGCTGGAACCAGCAGGTCGATCGTCTCGCACGCGACGAGTTTCGCGGGGTGACCGTAGAAGCTGCCTAGCACCTCGAAGTCGTCGGTGCCGGGCGGCACGCCGGTCAGCGCGGCCACCTTGTCGACGAGCGGTCCGCCGAGCACGATCGCCAGTTCCAGATTCTGCCCCTTGGCCTGTGCCGCTTGGGCGTTCAGTCGCGCCCGGTGCGAGGTGCAGGTCATGTCGAACAGCTTCTCGTTCTTCGTCCGGAACATGCTGCGGTAGATGCCCCAGTCGTACACGCCGGTATCGGGATGCTTGCTCACCACCATGTTGTCGTTGGTGTAGGCATGACCGTCGCGGTCGTGATGGAGGAACAGCGGCAGGCGGGTGAGATCCACGTCGTCGCCGGTGAGGATGACCTCCTTGCACGGTGCGGTGTCCACGATCTCCGGCTTGATGCGGCCCTTGCCGAGTTCGACCATCCGGCGCCCGGTTTCACTCTTGTCGCATCCGAGTGCCCATGCCGTCTGGTCCTGGTTCGAGTACGCGTTGGCGAGGAACTGGAACTCGCAATCGGTGACCTTCTCCACCAGTACCGCGGTCAGCGGATTCGCTTCCATCACCGCGGGGAGTTCGTCGACGCGCTTCTCCTCGGTGATGCGGACCAGCAAGCCGGCCTTCTCCATGTCGTCGACGAAGTCGCTCAGGCTCTGCTGGGGCATGTTCTTCCCTTGGTTGGACGGGGGCCGATCACTCGAAGGCCGCTGCCGGGTGGCCGGTTTCGACGTAGTCACGCAGGTGGTGCAGGAGCACGCCCCACGTCGTGTTGCACTTGCGGAAGTTGCCGTGGGTGCCGGGCCACCCGCCGTGCTGGAGTTCCACGACCGTGCGGCCGTCGGCCGAGCCCACCGTGAAGGTGGCCGTGGTGCCCACCGAGTCTCCGGGACCCTGGACGCAGCGCCAGACCACGCGGGTCGGGGCGTCCGACGTGACTACCTCCCAACGGAATTCGGGATGCCCGGCGTAGGCGAAGACCCAAACGCTTCCCACCTCACCGCTCCCACGGCTGCCGGGCGTGTGCCAACCCGTGACGCCGTCCAAGGTGGTCAGTGCCGCGAACACCCGGTCTGGTGGTCCGTCGATCTTGATCTCGTGGTCGATGTCGGGCACGAGGTGCTCCTACCTGCCGTGGTTGTCGAGTTCGGGGAAGTCGTACTGCTGCCAGCCGGGAACGTCGGCCACCTCGACGAACTCCTTGCCGTGTTCGGCGACCGAGGGGCCGCATGCGTCACCGGCGATCTTGATCACGGTGCCGTACGGATAGGTCGCATCGATGCCGAGGGCGGACCCCGTGCGCTGATCCAGCGGAATCGACTCGTCTATCGACGGATCCAGCGGGCCTGCCCCCAGGCCGTCGACCACGATCACGTCGCGCGCGGGCTGGCTGCGGAAGGACACCGCCCATTCCACCTGTTCGGAGTTCTGCACGTCGATGTCGGGGTCGACGACGATCACGGTCTTGGGCCGCACGTTGGTCGCCATCGCCGCGAGGATCGCCGCCCGCGCTTCGCCTGCGTACCTCGGCCGCATCGCGATCACGACGTAGAACGAGACGCCCCCGGATTGCGGGATGGCGACTCTCTCGATCGTCGGGAACTGGTGACGCATCATCTGCAGGAACGACGCCTCGAAGGCCAATTGCTTGAGCGTGTGGTTCTCCGTCGGCGGCACACCGGTGAGCAGCGCTTGAAAGTAGGCGCCATTGCGATGAGTGATCGCGGTCGGTCGCGCGATCGGCTTCATCGACGCCGGCGTGTAGTAGCCGGTGTACTCCCCCAGCGGTCCCTCCATGACCGTGGTACCGAAGACGACCTCGAACTCGATGACGAACTCCGCGCGGGCGGGCACTTCGACGTCGATCGTCCGGCACTTCACCAATTCGACCGGTGCGCCGCGGAGTCCGCCGGCGACCTCGAAGTCGTTGGTGTCGTCCGGCACCTGAATGGGACCGGTGTAGGCCAGCATCGGGTCGACGCCGATGACCAGTGCCGCATGGAAGGTCTTGTCGCCGCGGGCGACTGCCTTCGCCATGTTCTTGCCGAACCGGTGAAATGGCTGGGCCATGAACGACAGCGTGTGCGCGTCGATGATCTCGAAGCGGTAGTGGCCGATGTCCGGGACGCCGGTCTCGGGATCGCGGCTCACCACGATGCCGGGGGTGATGTACGGTCCGCCGTCGTCCGGGCTGTACCGCGGCACCGGCAACGTCGTGAGGTCGATGTCGTCGCCGAGGATCACGTTCTCGTGCACCGGCGCGTCGTCGACGAGCACCGGCGCGATCCGATGGGCCAAGCCGTCGAGGATGTGCGCGACGACCGAGTTCTCGTCGCAGCCGTAGGCGATCAAAGCCTTCGCCCGTGAGTTGTACACCCCCGCCACCAACGGGAAGTCCGTTCCGTTGTCGGTGAATACGAGCGCGGGTCCGGCCACGGACGCGCTCTTGCGCATCGCCTTGGCCACCTCCAACTCCAAGGCGACCGGCCGATCGACGTCGATGAGTTCACCGTCTACACGCAGCGCGTGCAGGAACTCCCGGAAATCCTGGAACGCCATGGTGGGATGCCCCATACTCTCTGCGTGAAGGTGGCGAGCAAATACAAGAACTACCGTGCCAAGATCACGGAGGCAAGGGGTAGGCGCTACCAGTGCCACCGATGACGGAGCGCTCCGAGTTCGTCGAGTTCGCTCTCGGCGTCTATGGGGCCGACGGCGTCTCGGCCGCCTGCCTGACGCTGCAGGACCGGTGTTCGGTAGACGTGAACCTCGTGTTTTTCGCGGCCTACCTCGGCGCCCGCCGGGGCAGGACCATCACCGCGTCGGACGTCGACCGGGCCGCGGGTCGGGTTCGGCGTTGGAATCGAGAGGTGGTGGCGCCCTTGCGGGATCTGCGCAACAGACTGAGCGACGGGCCCCCGCCCGCCCCGACCGAGGACACCGAAGCCCTGCGGAAGCAGGTGAAGGACGCCGAGTTACAGGCAGAGATGCTCGAACTCGCAGAACTGGCCACCCTCGACCACGACATCGGGATCGCTGACGGCGAAGGCGGTGCCGCCGAACGCGCCGCCGCAGCGATCGACGTGGTCCTGCGCGTCACGGGGACGTCCGCGCCCCGAGGCCGAGAAACCGACGCGGTGGGCGTGATCGCGTCGGCCGCGGCCCGGTATGGCGCGGCGTAGCCCGTGCGAAGAGTCATCGTGGCCATCACCGGTGCGTCCGGTGCCATCTACGGCATCCGCGCCCTCGAACTGCTGAGACAGGTCGCCGACGTCGAGACGCACGCGATCGTGACGCCGTCGGCTCAGCGCACCATCGCCCACGAGACGTCGTACTCCCCCGACGACGTCCGCACACTGGCCGACCACCTTCACCATCCCCGCGACATCGGCGCGGCCGTCTCGTCGGGTTCCTTCGTGTCGGCAGGCATGCTCGTCGCGCCGTGTTCGGTGAAGACCCTCAGCGGAATCGCCAACAGCTATGGCGAGGGGCTCGTCGTCCGGGCGGCGGACGTCTGCCTCAAGGAGCGTCGACGCGTCGTTCTCATGTTGCGCGAGACACCGTTTCACGCCGGCCACATCGATCTGATGGCGCGCGCCACGACGAACGGTGCCATCATCATGCCGCCGGTGCCCGCCTTCTATGCGTTGCCGACGAGCATCGACGACATCGTGCATCAGAGCGTGTCGCGCGCTCTCGAGCTGCTCGACGTCGTGGTGCCCGGCATCAAGCGCTGGGACGGCGGCTCGGCCGTCGCCGAGGAGACGTGAGCAGGGCAGGACTCACTTCCGACCGAAGTACAGCTCCTGCGTGGCGATGCAGATGACCCGTCCCGACCGGTCGTACATCGTCGCGGTGGCCAGGCCCCGTCCGTCGATTCCACTCGGCGAGAACTGATCCGAGAGCACCCATTCGGCGGGATCGAACGGCCGGTGGAACCACAGGGCGTGGTCGATGAGCGCGTTGAAGGTGGTGATGGGCGTGGCCCGTCGCATGACCAGGGCCGTCTCGAGCATCGTCGTGCCGGACAGGTACGTCAGGAGGCAGCTGTGCAGTACGGGGTCGGCAGGCACGGAATCGGTTGCCCGCCAGAACATCCGCAGGCGCGGCGACGGATCCGGGCGTTCGAGCGCCAGGCGTGGTGGCGCGTCGACGTAGCGGAGATCGAACGGCAACGGCCGCAACCAGTAGCCGTTGAGTTCGTCGACGTACTCCGCCAGCTGGTCCTGCATGGCAGGCAGCGTCTCCGGGTCCGGCGCGTCCGGCATCGCGCTCTGATGTTCGGGCCCACCGACCTCGGTGCTGAACGACGCGAGCGCCTCCAACAGCACCTGGTCACCCTGCATCGCCGTGATCCGACGAGTGGACAGCGTTCCGCCGTCGCGTGACCTCACGACCTCGAAGTCGACGGGAAGCCGGGCGTCGCCGGCGCGCAGGTAGTAGACGTGCACGCTGTGCGGCATGCGCCCCGGTGCGGTGCGACTGGCCGCCATCAGCGCCTGCCCGGCGATGTGTCCACCGACGATGTGATGCGCCGGATTGTCCAGCTGCGTCGCGACGAACTGCCCGTCGCCGACCTGCTCGACCTGCAGCGTGGAGATCACGTCGGCAAGCGACGGCGATGGAAAGCTCACGGCGGCATCATGCCGCAAGCCCGTCCGCTACCGCTCGGCCGACCACGCGGTGCCTTCGCACACCAGGTCCGTCGGTATGGGAAGCGTGCTCGGCAATTGCAGACCCATGTCGGGTAGCGCGCTGCCGATCGGAATGCCCGGCGGTGCAGGGACGACGGGCACGGGTGGCACCGCGAGCGCGGCGGCGTCGACGATTGGTGCCGCTGCGGCGGCCGCCGCTTCGGGCGCGATGGCGGGCGCCGGGATCGGTGCTGCGGCCTCGGTCAGTGTGGCGGTCGCCGGTGGTGGGAGCGGCTCGGCCGGTGGTGGTGGCGGGGGCTCGGACGCTGGCGGTGGTGGCGGGGGTGGCGGTGGCTCGGCCGCTGGAGGTGGTAGCGGCGGCGGCGGCTCTGCGGGAACCGGTAATGGCGGTGGTGGGGGCTCGACCGGAGCCGGGGGCGGTGCGGCGGCAGCGGCTTCCAATACTGGCGCTGCGGCTGGAACCGGCGATCCGGCCGGTGCAGCTGCGGCCATGTCCGCAACCGGGGCCGCAGGCACGGCGGGCGGAATCGCGACCGGTGGCGCGATCGCAGGCGGAAGGACAAGGGGTACCGGCACTCCGGCAGCAGGTACGGCGGCGGGTAGAGCAGTGCCCAACGGGATCGCGGTGGCCGCAGCGTCGACGACCGGTGCTGCCGCGGCCGCCGCAGGCGGGAGGGCGCCCGCAGCGTCGACCAGCGGAGCTGCCGTCGGCGCCGAGGCCAACGCCGGCGTGACGAGGTCGAGCGGCACCGTGGCGGCCGGTGGAACTGGTGGAGCAGGTGGCGGCACTGGCGGCGGCGGCACCGCGTTCACCAACGCAGCTGCGGCTGCGTCGTGCACCTCGGCCTGACTCGGCGGAGACGCGGCGAAATCCTGCACGATGCCCATGCACGGCACACCGGGGCTCACTCCGGGTTCAGCCCAGGCACTCGGACAAACCAGCAGTGCAGGCCAGAGCAGACCGGACGTGAACGCCGCCGCAGCCACCCGATTCGTCGCGCTCAACGTGCCTTCCCCGAAAGTATGTCGACGCGGGAAGTCCGCTACGGACGTGCGTCCTGAGAAACCTAACGCGTGACTGGTGTGGCGCAAGTGGTCACGAAGACGCGGTTACCGAACCGTTGCCGCGTAGAGTCGGATCGGAGACCACGTCCGGGTACGCCCGAATTTGCTGCGAGAACCGTTGTCGGCGAATCGAATTGACGGACGGCGTTTGCCCGGTCGACCCTGCACCGCTGCACTGGCTGGGACCCGGTGGTTAGGGCAGCTAAGCTGGATCACCATGAGGTCCACGAAGGCATCGGTCGCTGCGGCGATCACACTCGTCGGCATGTGGGCGTCGGCGGGCGTGGCCGTCGCCGAGCCGGCCCCGGCACCCGCGCCGCCGCCTGCCCCCAAGAACACCATCGACTCCGACGGCACCTATGCCGTGGGCGCCGACATCGCGCCCGGCGTCTACAAGTCCGCAGGCCCCATCGACGGCGGCGCCTGTTACTGGAAGCGCACCAGCGGCGAGAAGATGGTCGACAACGGGCTGACGAAACGTTCACCGGTGGTCACGATCGACCCCTCGGACACCTCGTTCACCACGAATGACTGCCAGACGTGGCAGCTGACCGACTGTTCGCAGTCCGTCTGCCCGCCTCCGCCTGGCCCACCGTCCGGCGCCATCGGCCCGATCCTGAGCATCCTCGGCTCCCAGCTCGGCTCGGCAGCAGGTGCGCCGCCCGCCGCGCCGCCACCGGCGGCCGGCCCCACCCCACCGGGTTAGTCCGGCTCGGACCAACGCGACACCGCCCGCATCACATTCGATGCGGGCGGCGTCTACGCGATGGTTACTGCTGGCGGCCGGGAGCGTTCTCCGACCCACCGGGTCCGTTCTGCGTCACGGTGACCGGACCTGCAGCGCTCTCGCACAGGACCTCTTGATCGTCCGATCCGGCGTCGACGGCCGTGGCCAGCGCCGTCACGTTGCCGACGTCCACGACGTCGCAGACCAGTGCGGTGATCTGCGCCGCCACGCCGACGTTGACGTCCTCGAGGACGGTGATGTCGCCGAGCGCAAGGTTGACCAGTCCGTCCTGAACCTGGACCGGAGCGGCGCTCGCGAGGCCGAGCCCTCCCGTGAACATCAACGACCCGCCGAAGACGGCGCCTGCTGCTGCTTTCACGAGCGTGTTCTTCATGGGTAACTCCTTTGGTGAGCGGAAGCAGTAAGCCGGCCCCCCGACCAGTCGTGCTGCATACCGGAGGCGGGAATGGCCCGCCAGCGCTAGGTGCACCTTCTGCTACCAGCTACTGAAATTGCCCAGGGTGCGGATACTCAAACCGAAATCACAGGAAATGTTAATGAGCAACGCGTACAATGCGGCCAGCTAATTAACTAGTGCGTAACTTTCGATCTTCATCACTCCACGTCAGACTCTGATCGGTACGTCGGGTGGCCAATCATGATCGTTACTGACCATCGAAGAAATCCTCCGAAGATCTTCGCGCAGGTCGCTGAGCAGCAGAGATCGGCAGAGTCGCCGAAACGGCGACGGATGTGTGGGTAACGGGCGCCTGCGCCGACTCGATAGACCGATTGCATGCCGTCGATCTCGGAATGGCCGAATGCGCCATCTCATCGAGTCAGGGCATATCGGCGGTGCGCAATGAATCGAAGGAGCATGAAGATGAAAGTCAAGAAGCTCGCAGCAACTTCGGCCGCCGCCGCCGCACTCTCCGTGGGAGCGCTCGGCTTCGGTTCCGCGACCGCCCAGGCCGATCCCGATTACTGGTGGATCGAGCCACCGCCACCCGGACAGGTCGGTCAGTTGATCGGCGTGCCGCCCGGACACGTCGGCCAGTTCGTGGGTGTGCCGCCCGGTCACTGGGACAAGCCATGGAAGTGGCTGAAGTAGTCCCGACGTCGGGTCGGTAACTCGGATCAACAAGCCTTCGCCGGGCTGAACACCGAACAGATGCGTTCGACCACCAGCGCTGAGTTCTGGTTCTCGATGAAGTGCCCACTGGCCGTCCTCGTCACGTGAGCCGCATCGAGCGCGTCGGCCAATCGCACACCGGCGTCCAGCAATTGGGGCCAGAACGCATTCGCATCGCCTCGGCCGAGGTAACCGAACGGCTCGTCCGAACTCAGGACGACGCTCGGGATGTCAGGCATGGGCGGTGCGGTGGTCAGGTTCGCCAGTGATTCGGGATAGTCGGGGCGCTCCGCGTCTGGCGTGCGCTCTGCCGCGGCGGCGATGTCAGCGACCCACTTGCTGCCACGATCCCTCTCCCAGCGTCGGTTCCAGATACTCGGAGGCCGGGTCGACCAGCACCAGGATCACGGCCGGCGAACCCGAACCGCTGCACTCGAGATGGATGGTCCGACCGTTGCCGACGTCCACGGGACCGTTGACCCGTGCAGCCTCGGCCGCCGCCGACGGAGTCGACGAGCCACAGCTGACCAGCACCGCCCGATCCGCAACACCTTCGAAGCCTAGGGCTGGACCTGGGGATCGGATGCCGCTCGGCGAAACCCGCTCCAGCTGTTCCCGGCTCATCGCGCCCCGCGGCGATCTACCATCCTGGAATGAACCGGACCGTCGTGGTTCTCACCGCCCTGCTGGCCCTGGCCCCGGGCGTCGCTGCGGGTCCGTTCACCGCACACGCAGAACTCCCACCACCTGGCACGCCATGTTCCTTCGCGCTGTCGCCGCCGCACGTGGTGCCATCCCCCGACGGCGACGTCGTCACCGCCACGGTGGCGCCGGCCGGGTGCATGGGCCCCTTCAGTCCCCGCCTGAGCGTCGTGTGCATCCAGCGCAGCGACACCACTCCCCAATGCAGTCAGGGGCGAGGATCGGGCACCACTCAGGTGTTCACGCCCCACGCACCGGGAGCCACCTACACCTCGACGGGCAGGGGCCTTGGCGCCGTGTTCAACGATGCCTCCGAGCCGAACTGGCAGCTGCTGGGGCCGGTCACCGCCGTCCTCTAGCGTCGACGGTCTTGCACGCGAGCGAGTGACGGGATTCGAACCCGTGTAAACGGCTTTGCAGGCCGGTGCCTAGCCACTCAGCCACACCCGCGTTGTCCATGACGATGCCAGCGTGGCCGGCCCGCGCCCAGGGTTTCGCTCCCCGTGATCGCTACTGGAGCGGCACCCCGACCGCCGGTCCGTTCTGCGGCCAGCCTTCGGGTGAGTCCTCCCAGGCCTCCTGGCGCCCGTAGGGCGTGATGTCGAGGAACGGATAGCCCGCCGATGATGGGTCCAGGCCGCGCGCGTAGGTGGTGTAGGTGTGGAACACCTCGTCACCGCGGCGCAGGAACACGCTGGCTCCCGGCCAGTCGCCCCGCAGGTCGTCGTCGGACCAGCCGTCGGCGTGCAGTTCCGCCAGCAATTCGTAGTTGTACTCCACCGGCGCGCGATCCGGGTCGAGCGTGACGTGGAGGTCGTAGGTGAAGTCCCCGTCGCGCGAGGAGTACCACGGGAACGTCCAGCCGTGCTCGTCCCGATAGCGGGCAATGGTGGCGTACGGCGCCCTCGACACCGCGACGAACGTGACGCCGCGGGCATTGAGCAGGGCTCGGTCCCGCTCGGTGAACGTGAGGTCCGCTGCCGCGGTGCAACTCGGGCAGCCACGGTCGGTCGCGTCGATCCACATGAAGTGGTGGACGTAGAGCTGCGGCCGGCCCTCGAACAGATCGGCAAGGCCGACCACGCCATCCGCACCCTCGAACGCATAGTCCTTCTCCACCTTCACCATCGGCAGCCGTCTGCGCTGGGCGTTGACCGCGTCGCGAAGATGCGTCGCCTCCCGCTCCCGCGCGAGCAGCTCCCGGCGCGCCGTCAGCCACTCGTCGCGGCTGACGACCTCCGGGCAGGCGGTCGAATCGATGGTCATGGCGTCCCCTCTCGAACGGTCACCAATGCAGACCGCCCGGCAGCCGGGAACTGATCGTCGATGCGACTGCCTCGCGATACCTTGTCGGCATGCTGCAGCTGCTCGCCGACCCACCGTTCTTCGGCGGCCCCGGACAAGGCACCCGCCAGATCGTCGAGTTGTTCGTGGCCTTCGGGCTGACCGCGCTCATCGGCCTGGAACGCGAGGTGCAGGGCAAGAGCGCCGGCTTGCGCACCCAGACGATCGTCGGCACCGCCGCTGCGCTGATCTTGCTGGTGAGCAAGTACGGGTTCCAGGACGTCCTGCAGCCTGACCTCGTCGTCGTGGACCCGTCCCGCGTCGCGGCCCAGATCGTCTCGGGTATCGGCTTTCTCGGAGCCGGCATCATCATCTTCCGCCGCGGCTCCGTCCACGGACTGACCACGGCGGCGGCGGTCTGGGAATCGGCGGCCATCGGGATGGCCGCCGGCTCGGGCCTGCTTCTGCTGGCCTGCACCGTCACGGCCATGCACTTCCTGATCGTGCTCGGGTTCATGCCGGTGGCCAGGCGGCTCGCATCACGGCTCAGTGGGTCGATCCGGATGCACGTCGTCTACGACGAAGGGCGCGGCGTGCTCACCCGACTGTTGCAGGCATGCGAGCGCCGCGGCTGGCAGCTCGCCGAACTCGCCAGCGACCCCGCAGGCGAACCGCTCGGCGCCGGGCACGGACAGTCCGGCATCGTGGTCACGTTGTCGGGCAACGGAATCGTCAACGCCCCCGGCGTGCTGGCGACGATCGAGGGCGTGACGGCAATCCGTCGACTCGACGACGACCCCGACCCGGACTAGGCCCGTTCCCGGCTCGCACGGTAGGACGCCACCGCGCCGATGACGGCCAACGCGGCGAACGTCGCGAACAGATACCGAGCGGCCGTCTCGTCGCCGCGATCGGTCATGTTCACCACGACGCCGGCCAGGCCCGCGCCGAACGCACCGCAGATCAGCTGCACGGTGTTGATCGCGGCGGCGGCCGTACCGCCCTCGGCCGGGTCGTCGACGGAGCCCATCGCCCACGCCGACAGGTGCGGCCACGCGATGCCCACCCCGGTCCCGGTGATCGCCAGCGCGACGACCCACACCGCGACGATTCCCGCCGTGGCTCCGTCCACGAGGGTCATCGCGCCCACCGCGAGGCCCGTCGCCATCACCAACGGCGCGACCATCACCAGCCGCCTGACGTTCCGGGGACCGGTCACCGAGGCGCTGGAGATCTCGCCGACGGTCCATCCGACGGCCAACGCCGCGCCCAGGAATCCCGCGGCCACAGGAACTAGCCCCGCCAGGCGCTGCCCGAACAGCGGCACGTACATGTCCACCATCGTTGCCGCCATCAACATTCCGAGCGTCAGGTAGATCCACTTCAGCGGGCCGGGTCGAAATGCCGTGGGCGGCAGCACCGATGCCGCGAGACGCCGGTCGACGACGAGGAACACGCCGATCAGCAAGGCGCCGACGCCGAGCAGGCCTGCCGTCAACGCCGCGTGCTTCGCGATTCCCGCCACGCTGATCGCGAGTGCGGCCGCACCGAGCAGCACCAGCGACCACACCGGGATTCGCTGCACGACCGGTCCATGTCCGGCACGCCGGGGTAGAGCGAATGGGACGAGGACCGCCATCGCCGCGGTGAGGATGGCAAGCACCCCGAATGCCCAACGCCACGAACCGAACTGGGCGAACAGACCGCCGGCCGCAGGACCGACGATGGTGCCGACCCCCCACATCGCCGAGACGAGGGCCGACGCCTTGGTCCACAACGACTGCGGCATGGCAGCGTTGATCACGGCGTAGCCGAGCCCGGCCATCAGACCGCCCGCGGCGCCCTGCACGACCCGCCCCGCCAGCAGGAGTTCCATGGTTGGCGCCACGGCGCACAGCACGCTGCCCGCACCGAACACCGACAGCGCCGCCACGTAGGACCGTCGCGGCCCGAGACGGGACAGCGTGGAACTGACCGTCGTGGCGGCGACGACCGAGGACACCAGGTACACCGTCGTCACCCACGCGTAGAGGCGTTGCCCACCGATCTCGGCGACCGTACTCGGCAGCAGGCTGATCGTGAGGAACTCGTTGGTCGCGTACAGCGCGACGCCACCGGCGAGGACCGTCGAGGCCCCGATGTGCTTCGGGCCCAACAGCTCGCGCCAACCGCTCCGGGCCACCTCGAGTTCCGTCATGCGCTCACGGTAGGAACTGAACCGCGGTTGAGGTCAAGCTACTTGAGGCCGGCAGCATCCATGCCGCGCAGTTCCTTCTTCAAGTCCGAGATCTCGTCGCGGATGCGGGCTGCCAGTTCGAACTGCAGATCCCGCGCCGCGGTCATCATCTGAGCCGTCAGATCCTTGATCAGGTCGGCCAGTTCGGCCCGCGGCATCGACTTGGTGTCGCGGCCCTCGTAGATTCCCGCGCTGACCGCCCGGCCCGGCTCGCCTTGGGCACGCCGTCCCCTGGACGAGTTGCGTCCCGATCCGCCGACGTCGACGGTCGCCTCGGTGTCGTCGGCCTCGCGGTACACCTGGTCGAGGATGTCGGCGATCTTCTTGCGCAGCGGCTGGGGATCGACCCCGTGCGCCACGTTGTACGCGATCTGCTTGCTGCGGCGCCGGTCGGTCTCCTCGATGGCCTGCTGCATCGAATCGGTGATCTTGTCGGCGTACATGTGCACTTCACCCGACACGTTGCGCGCCGCGCGACCGATGGTCTGGATGAGGCTTCGCGGCGACCGCAGGAAACCCTCCTTGTCGGCGTCGAGGATCGCGACCAGCGACACCTCGGGCAGGTCGAGACCCTCGCGTAGGAGGTTGATGCCGATCAGGACGTCGTACTCCCCCAGGCGCAGCTGCCGCAACAACTCCACGCGGCGCAACGTGTCGACCTCGGAGTGCAGGTACCGCACCCGGATGCCCGTCTCGAGGAGGTAGTCGGTGAGGTCCTCGGCCATCTTCTTGGTCAGCGTCGTCACCAGAACGCGTTCGTCGCGTTCGGTGCGCTTGCGGATCTCGCCGATGAGGTCGTCGATCTGGCCCTTGGTCGGCTTGACGATGACGTGCGGGTCGACCAGACCGGTCGGCCGGATGACCTGCTCGACGAACTCGCCGCCGGTCTGGCTGAGTTCGTACGGGCCCGGCGTCGCCGACAGATACACCGTCTGGCCGATGCGGTCGGCGAACTCCTCCCACGTCAGCGGGCGGTTGTCGACCGCCGACGGCAGCCGGAAGCCGAAGTCCACCAGGTTGCGCTTGCGCGACATGTCGCCCTCGTACATGCCGCCGATCTGCGGCACCGTGACGTGCGACTCGTCGATGACCAGCAGGAAGTCCTCGGGGAAGTAGTCGATCAGCGTCGCAGGCGCAGTTCCCGGACCGCGCCCGTCGATGTGCCGCGAGTAGTTCTCGATGCCCGAGCAGAACCCGACCTGCTTCATCATCTCCAGGTCGTAGTTGGTGCGCATCCGCAACCGCTGTGCCTCGAGCAACTTGCCCTGGCCCTCGAGTTCGGCCAACCGGGCCTCGAGCTCCCGCTCGATGCTCTCGATCGCCTGCGCCATGCGTTCGGGCCCCGCCACGTAGTGCGTGGCCGGGAACACCCGCAGCGAGTCGACCTTACGGATGACGTCGCCTGTCAGCGGGTGCATGTAGTAGAGCGCCTCGATCTCGTCGCCGAAGTACTCGATGCGGACGGCCAGTTCCTCGTATGCGGGGATGATCTCGACGGTGTCACCGCGCACGCGGAACGACCCGCGGACGAACGACATGTCGTTGCGGGTGTACTGCACGTCGACGAGCAGGCGCAGCAGGCCGTCCCGGGGTACCTCCTGGCCGACCTGGAGTTCGACCGAGCGGTCCATGTACGACTGCGGCGTGCCGAGGCCGTAGATGCACGACACCGAGGCCACCACGACGACGTCGCGGCGCGACAGCAGGCTCGACGTCGCCGAGTGCCGGAGCCGTTCGACGTCGTCGTTGATCGAGCTGTCCTTCTCGATGTAGGTATCGGTCTGGGCGATGTACGCCTCGGGCTGGTAGTAGTCGTAGTACGAGACGAAGTACTCGACAGCGTTGTGCGGCAACATGTCCCGAAGCTCGTTGGCCAGCTGTGCGGCGAGCGTCTTGTTGGGCGCCATCACCAGCGTGGGGCGCTGCAGACGTTCGATCAGCCACGCAGTCGTGGCCGATTTGCCCGTGCCGGTCGCGCCGAGAAGCACGACGTCGCGCTCCCCTGCCCTGACGCGACGTTCGAGATCCTCGATGGCTGCCGGCTGATCGCCGGCGGGTTCGTACTCGCTGACCACCTCGAAGCGATTGCCGGCACGCACCATCGCATCGACGGGGCGATGCTCGGAGTGCGCCAGCACAGGGTATTCGGTAGCGAAGGCCATATCACCAGATTAAGCGCGCACCCCGACAAGTTCATTCCCGCCGTACCCCGCGACGGGTTAGCGTGACGCCGTGCGCGAACCGCTGCGAGTCGCCCTACGACTACTCGGCCTACTCCTCCTGCTGTCGAGCCTCGGCTGCGCCGTCGCTCTGATCTGGCCCGGGCCGGGACGCGTGGCCGACCTCATGGGCGTGACCTGCGGCGACGACGGTCTCGGACCGTCGAGCCAGTGCGGTTGGCTCGATGCCGCCAGCCTACTGTGGGCAGGCTTCGCGGGGGGCCTGCTCGCCGGCTTCGTCCTGCGGATGCTGACCCGGCCCGACGGTCATCGGCCGCTCGTCATCGATCTTCGCCAGTACCGCTCGTGACCCCGCCGATCCATCCCCCCAAACGCGAGACCTTCGACGTACGGCACCGCACCAACACCGACCCGAAGGGCATCGTGCGCGAGGTCGAGGTCTACACCGTCACCCCGTGGGGCCTGTACATGGCCCGGCCGGCTCCAGGCCGGGCCCAGTTCCACTACCTGGAGTCGTGGCTGCTACCGGATCTCGACCTCCGGGCAACGGTGTTCCACTTCAACCCGGGCTACGAGCGCGACCAGGACTTCTACCTGGACGTGGGCCGGATCTCGGTCGACGGGGACGTGTGGCGCACCGAGGATCACTACCTGGACCTCGTCGTGCAGACCGGGCACGGCGTCGAACTGGTCGACGCCGACGAACTGGTGGCCGCCGCGTGCGGCGGGCTGCTCGACCAGGAAACGGCGGACCGGGCGATCCACACCGCGGTCGCGACCGTCGACGGTCTCGCCCGGCACGGCTATGACCTGGAGCGGTGGCTTGATCAGCGTGAAATGGTCCTCACGTGGCGCTCGGCGTAAAGTCTGCTGTCATGAGTTTCAGCAAGCGCGGACGGCACGCGGCGTTCGTCGTGACCGTCCTCGCGGTGGGTGCGCAGCTCGCTGCGCCCGTCGCGCTGGCAGACCCCGCGGCACCCCCGCTGCCTGACGTGCAGCAGGAGTCCGCTGCCACCCCGGCCGAAGGCGTCACGCCCCCAGCCGAAGCCGCGGCACCGCAGTTCGGCGAGGGACCGCACAACGTCGTCTACCGCGCACGGGTCGACGGCGTCTCGCGCGGCGCCACGATCACCTACAAGCTCTCCGACACCGAGTTCAACACCGCCGATCCGACGATGGTGCCGGGACGCACCTTCGAGACGACCGGCGTGGTGTCCGATCCTCAGCAGGCCGGCATGCAGGTCGCTATCCAGTGGCCCTACTCCGCGAGCCTGCACTGCGAGATCCTGGTCGACGACCAGATCGTCGCCCAGGCCGACCAGTTCGTGGCGCCCCGCTTCACGCCCCAGCGCAACGACCCCGGCTACGGCGTGCTCAGCTGCGGCTCGGTGGGCAACTTCCCGCAGGGCAACACCGCACCGGTCGACGCACCAGCACCCGCGCCGCCGCTTCCGCAGGCCGACCCCGCCGTCGCTCCGCCAGCACCCGTCGCCTGACGGACTAGGAGGGAGACCAGCCGGTCCGTTCGGCCCAGGAAACCGCGCGACCGTAGGCGTCGGCCAACCACGGCTCCTTGGCGTCGGCGTAGTCGCCGGACGTCTGGTGTCCGGCGTCGGCGATCCGTCTCTTCAGCTCGAGGTACTCGGCGCGCACGTCGCGCTCGGCCCGCAGCCAGTCCCGGAACAGCAGCGCGAACCGCTGGTTCGGCCAGCCCTCGACGCGCAGGTGCACGTTGGTGGGCCTGCCGGGGTCCGCTGATGCATGAAAGCGCTTCTGCCACATGGCCGGCTCGTCGGTGTGGGCCACGTCGGCGACGACCGAGTCGACCCGGGGGTAGCCAGCCGTGGTCAGTGCCGGGCCCAGTTCGTCGGCGACGTCGAGCGATTCGACGGTGACCTGTACGTCGATGACGTCCTTGGCATCGAGGCCCGGCACGGCAGTCGATCCCACGTGGTCGATGCGCAGCGCCCGGTGACCGCAGGACGTGTTGAGCCGGTTGACGATTCGCGTCGCCTGCTCCGGCCATGACGGGTCGGCGGGCACCAGGACCGGTGCCACGCGGGCCGGTTTCCCGGCCTGAAGGTTGTGCGCGAACGGTACGATCCGGTCGTGCCACAGCGCCCGGGCGGCCGCCACCAAGTCCTCGGCGGGACCGGAGTTGTCGAGCCACACGTCGGCGACGGCACGGCGCTGCTCCACGGTCGCCTGGGCGGCGATGCGGGCTCGGGCGTCCGCCTCGGTGAATCCCCGGTGCTCGATGAGCCGCGAGACCCGTAGGTCCTCGTCGGCGTGGACGATGATCACCAGCGGGAACATCGGCGCCATCTGCGATTCGACGAGCAACGGGATGTCCTCGACGATCACCGCGTCCGCCGGTGCGGCGTCGATCAACTCCTGACGTCGCCTGCCGACCAACGGGTGCACGATGCCGTTGAGGGTGGCCCGCTTCGCCTCGTCGCTGAACGCGACCGCCGCCAGCGCGGGCCGATCCAGCGCGCCGTCAGGGCGAAGGATGTCCTCGCCGAAGGCCTCCACCAGCTTCGCGAGCCCCTCGGTCCCGGGTTCGACGACCTCGCGGGCGATGACGTCGCCGTCGACGACGATGCCGCCGAGTTCGGCGAACGTCTTGGACACCGTTGACTTGCCGGCACCGATACCGCCAGACAGACCAATTCGCAGCACGGCACCAGTCTGTCAGGGGTCCCGAAACGGCGAACGCCCCGGCTCCAGGAGCCGGGGCGTTCGTCGTACTGGCCGTGGTTAGGCGTTGCCTGCGAGCTTCTCGCGCAGCGCTGCCAACTGAGCGTCGCTGGCGAGCGTGCCGCCGGTCGACTCCTCCGGGCGGGAGGACGACGAAGACGACGTCGTGCCGGCGTTGGCGGGCCTGCTGGCCGCCTCCGCGTCGGCAGCGGCGAACTTCTCCATCTGCGCGGTGTGCATCTTGTGGCGGCGCTCGGCCTCGGCGTACCGGGCCTCCCACTCGTCACGCTGCTTCTCGAAGCCCTCGAGCCACTCGTTGGTCTCGGCGTCGAAGCCCTCGGGGAAGATGTAGTTGCCCGCTTCGTCGTAGCTGTCGGCCATGCCGTACTTCGACGGATCGAACTCCTCGGTGTAATCCTCGTTGGCCTGCTTGAGGCTCAGCGAGATCCGGCGACGCTCGAGGTCGATGTCGATGACCTTGACCATCGCGTCGTCGCCGACCTGGACCACCTGGTCCGGGACCTCGACGTGGCGCTCGGACAGCTCGGAGATGTGCACCAGGCCCTCGATGCCCTCCTCGACACGGACGAACGCACCAAACGGCACCAGCTTGGTGACCTTGCCGGGCACGATCTGGCCGATCGCATGGGTGCGGGCGAAGTGGCGCCACGGATCTTCCTGAGTCGCCTTGAGCGACAGCGAAACCCGCTCGCGGTCCATGTCGACGTCGAGCACCTCGACCGTGACCTCGTCGCCCACCTGGACGACCTCGGACGGGTGGTCGATGTGCTTCCAGGACAGCTCGGAGACGTGCACCAGGCCGTCGACGCCGCCGAGATCGACGAACGCACCGAAGTTGACGATGGAGCTGACGACACCCTTGCGGATGGCGCCCTTCTGCAGCTGGTTGAGGAACTCGCTGCGCACCTCGGACTGGGTCTGCTCCAGCCAGGCGCGGCGGCTCAGCACCACGTTGTTGCGGTTCTTGTCCAGCTCGATGATCTTCGCCTCGATCTCACGACCGATGTACGGCTGCAGATCGCGGACGCGACGCATCTCCACCAGCGACGCGGGCAGGAAGCCACGCAGGCCGATGTCCAGGATCAGGCCGCCCTTGACGACCTCGATGACGGTGCCCTTGACGGCCTCGTCCTTCTCCTTGAGTTCTTCGATCGTGCCCCAGGCGCGCTCGTACTGAGCCCGCTTCTTGGACAGGATCAGACGGCCTTCCTTGTCCTCCTTGGTGAGGACCAGCGCTTCGACCTCGTCGCCGACGGACACAACCTCTGAGGGGTCCACGTCGTGCTTGATCGAGAGTTCGCGGGAAGGGATGACGCCTTCGGTCTTGTAACCGATGTCGAGCAAGACCTCGTCGCGGTCCACCTTGACGATGGTCCCCTCGACGATGTCGCCATCGTTGAAGTACTTGATGGTCTTGTCGATCGCGGCGAGAAAGTCCTCAGCCGAGCCAATGTCGTTGATGGCTACTTGCGGCGAGGTGATGGAGGGACTTGGCATATGGTGGATGGCTCCGGACAGGTTTAATAGTAGGGACGTATTCATTGCTCCGGCGCGGGTGCGCCGAGATGTCACACAGCACCCGTGATCATGCACATACGAGTACCCATCGAGGGTACTCGACTGAGGACACGCTGGACAAACCCGGTCCCACGCACCGTTACCCTGCACCCGTGCACAACCCTCCGCCTGCCTTGCCGCCGCACCTTCCGATGCCGGCACTGGCACGGCGAATCCGCAAAGTCGGTGCACCGATAGGCGTCCTCATCCTGCTCGGCCTCGTCGCCGGACTGATCGTCATCGGGTTGACCGCGCTCAACCCGGTCGGCACCGCCATCGGGTTCGTCCTGTCCACGGTCGCGATCGCCGTCGTCGTACTGGCCTACGTGTGGCTCGACCGCTGGGAACCCGAGCCTCCGCGTCTGCTGATCCTCGCCTTCCTGTGGGGTGCGTCGGTCGCCGTCATCGTGTCGATCGTGCTCGGCCTGTGGTTCGAGACGCTGGTCAACCCCGGCGCGGTGGAGACCGCGTCGGTCAGCTTCGTGTCCGTCGCCCTGGGGGCGCCTTTGATCGAGGAAGCGGCCAAGGGGGCGTTCCTGCTGGTGATGCTCACGGGACGCCGACGGCACGAGATGAACTCGCTCACCGACTGCCTCGTCTACGCCGGGCTCACCGGAGCAGGCTTCGCCTGGCTCGAGGACATCCTGTACATCGCGAACGGCGAGTCGCTCGGCGACGCGCTGGTGACCGCCGCCCTGCGGCTGATCATGGCGCCGTTCGCCCACCCGCTGTTCACCACGATGTTCGGCATCGGCGTCTACTTCGCGATGCAACGACGCGGCCTGCTGGCCAAGGCGGGTTTCCTGCTGCTCGGGTACGCGGGCGCGGTCGTCATGCACGGGTTGTGGAACGCCTCGTCGCTGATCGGCCCGGAGGCATACTTCGGCGTCTACGTGCTGTGGATGGTGCCGATCTTCGCGCTCGCGATCGTCCTCGGGGTCAACAGCCGCCGCCGCGAGCAGCGCATCGTTTCCGCCAAGCTGCCCGGCATGGTGGCCGCCGGCCTCATCACGCCAGCCGAGGCCACCTGGCTCGGCTCCATGCGAGCCCGCAAGCACGCCGTCGCCCAGGCCCGCGGGATCCACGGCAAACCCGGCGCCACCGCAACCAGTGCCTTCGCCGCACAGGTCGTCGAACTCGCCTTCGTGAAGGACAGGATCGACCGCGGGTTCGGCGATCAACGCGTGCACGCGCTGCTGGCCGAAGAGGCGTACGCCGTGCACGCGTCGCGAGCAGCCGCCCCGACGCTGCAGTGGCTGGCCGGTTACCACGCTCCCGGAGGGTGAGGCTCTCCAGCGCCGTGACGTCGCGGCCCCTCAGTGCGCCGCGGCGTCCCAACTGCGGCCGTATCCCACCGACACCTCGAGCGGAACGTCGAGCGGGTAGGCCCCACCCATCTCCTTGCGCACCAGCTCCTCGAGCGCGTCGTGCTCACCGTCGGCCACCTCGAACAGCAACTCGTCGTGAACCTGCAGCAGCATCCTCGACGTCAGACCGGCCTCTGCGATGGCGTTCTCGACGTTGACCATCGCGACCTTGATGATGTCGGCGGCGCTGCCCTGGATCGGCGCGTTGAGCGCGGCCCGCTCGGCGGCCTCGCGGACGTTGCGGTTGCTGCTGTCCAACTCCGGCAAGTAGCGCCTGCGACCGAAGACCGTCGAGGTGTAGCCGTCCTTGCGAGCCTGATCGACGACGTCGCGCAGGTAGTCGCGGATGCCGCCGAACCGGGCGAAGTACTGGTCCATCTGGACCTTGGCCTCTTCGGTGGAGATCTTCAGCTGCGCCGCCAGCCCGTAGGCGCTCAACCCGTAGGCCAGGCCGTACGACATGGCCTTGACCCGGCGACGCAGCTCGGGCGTCACCTCGTCGATCGGCACGTCGAAGGCGCGGGACGCCACGAACGAGTGCAGGTCCTCGCCGGTGTTGAAGGCTTCGATCAGCGCCTCGTCGCGGGAGAGGTGCGCCATGATGCGCATCTCGATCTGGCTGTAGTCCGCCGTCATCAGCTCGGCGTAGCCCTCGCCGACCACGAACCCGTTGCGGATCCGGCGGCCGTCCTCGGTGCGGATGGGGATGTTCTGCAGGTTCGGCTCGGTCGACGACAACCGTCCGGTCGCGGCGATGGTCTGGTTGAACGTCGTGTGGATGCGGCCATCGGAGGCCACCGAGTTCAGCAGACCGTCGACGGTCACCTTCAGCCGCGTGGCGTCGCGGTGGGCCAGCAGGTGCTGCAGGAACGGGTGCCCGGTCTTGTCGAACAGCGACTGCAGCGCATCCGCATCAGTCGTGTACCCGGTCTTGGTGCGCTTGGTCTTCGGCATCTCGAGTTCGTCGAACAGCACGACTTGGAGCTGCTTGGGCGAGCCGAGGTTGATCTGCTTGCCGATCACCGAGTAGGCCGCCTCTGCCGCGTCCCGGATCAGGTCGGCGAACTGGCTCTGCAGTTCGCCGAGCAGGTTCAGGTCGACGGCGATGCCGCGGGACTCCATCGCAGCGAGCGCCCGCTGGACCGGCAGCTCCATCTGGCCGAGCAGCGACGAGGAGTCGATGCGGGCGAGTTCCTCGTCGAGCGCGTCGGCCAGGTCCATCACGGCCGATGCCCGCAGCAGGAGCGTCTGCACGGCCTGATCGTCGACGCCGTCGGCATCGTCGAGCAGCGAGAGCTGTTGCTGCTCGGGGCCTTCCGCGCGGAGTTCACGGCGCAGGTAGCGCACCGAGAGGTCGTCGAGGGCGAAGCTCCGCTGACCCGGGCGGACCAGGTAGGCCGCGAGCGCGGTGTCGGACGTCACTCCGCGCAGCGTCCAGCCGCGTCCCTCGAGGTCGTGCATCGCCAACTTCGCCTCGTGCAGCGCCTTGGGCGGGCCGGGGTCGGCGAGCCACGACGACAGCGCCGCCTCGTCCTCCGGGCCGAGAGTGCTGGTGTCGATGTAGCAGCCCTCGCCGTCGGCGGCCACGATCGCCAGCGCCGTCGCGTCACCGTCGTACGCCAGGTGGGTCCCGACGACGGCCAGCCCGAAGCGGTTGCCCAGGCTGTGCTCGGACAGCCATGCCGCCAGGGTGCCCGGTTCCAGGACGCCGCCGCGGACGTCGAAGCCGACCTCGACCTCGGGGTCCGCCGACGCGAGCGTCTCGAAGAGCCGGTCGCGCAGCACCCGGAACTCGAGGTCGTCGAACAGGCGGTGGATCTGATCGCGGTTCCAGGGCTGCATGCGCAGCGTGTCGGGGGTCTGCGCGAGCGGGACGTCCTTGACCAGCTGCGTCAGCTCGCGGTTGAGGATCACGTGAGAGACGTTGGCGCGCAACGCATCCCCGACCTTGCCCTTAACCGTGTCGACCTGGTCGACGAGGGCTTGGAGCGAGCCGTACTCGACGATCCACTTCGACGCCGTCTTCTCCCCCACCCCCGGGATGCCCGGCAGGTTGTCGCTGGGGTCGCCGCGCAGCGCGGCGAAGTCCGGGTACTGGGTGGGCGTCAGACCGTACTTCTCGACGACGGCCTCGGGCGTGAAGCGGGTCAGCTCACTGACGCCCTTGCGCGGGTACAGCACCGTCACGTCGTCACTGACCAGCTGCAGCGCGTCGCGGTCCCCCGTGACGATCAGAACGCGGTACCCCTCGTTCTCGGCCTGGGTGGCCAGCGTGGCGATGATGTCGTCCGCCTCGAAACCCGGTTCCGCGAGCACCGTGATGCCAAGGGCGCCGAGCACCTCCTTGGTGATGTCGATCTGCCCCCGGAACTCGTCGGGCGTGGCCGAGCGGCCCGCCTTGTACTCCGGGTACCTCTCCATGCGGAACGTCTGCCGCGACACGTCGAAGGCCGACGCGATGTGGGTCGGCTGCTCGTCGCGCAGCAGGTTGATGAGCATGGCGGTGAATCCGTACACCGCATTCGTGGTCAGACCGCCCTGGGTCTTGAAGTTCTCCGCAGGCAGGGCGAAGAACGCCCGAAAGGCCAGCGAATTGCCGTCCAGCAGCATCAGAGTCGGCTTGGTGTCGGCCGACGGGGTTCCGGCGGCGCGCTGCGGCGCGGTCTTGGCGGGGCTCACGCCCTCACTCTATTCATCGGGTCCGACGCGCAGTCGACGCCGAGCCATCTCGACCAGAACCCGCGCCGCCGGGCTCATCGGCCCGTCTGCACGCCAGGCGAAGACCAGGCGGCCCCGTAGTTCCGGCACGATCGGCAGCACGTGCAGGCCGGGTCGCGCCGTCGCGGCCATCTCCGGGAGCAGCGCGACGCCCAGGCCACGCTCCGCAAGGTCGGCCAATGCAGCCGGCGTCGACGCCTCGAACGCCACCCGGACCGAGACGCCTGCCGCCGCGCACGCCTGATCGAACCGACGGCGGATGCCCGTGCCCGGCGGCAAGGCGATGACGGGCCGTTCCGCCAAGTCTTCGACGGCAATGGTGCGCCGTCGCACCCACGGGTCTGCCGCGCCGACCGCTGCGACGATGCGCTGATCTGTCACCACCTCGGCCGCGAGCCCGTCCGGGAGGTGGTCGGAGACCGACACGATGGCCACGTCGAGTCGCCCCGTGCGGATGCCATCGATCAGCGCGTCGGAGTCGTCGCTGCCCAGCGAGATGTCGACGCCAGGGTGCGCGACGTGGAACTCCGCCAGCAGTGCGGGAAGGTCGACGTCGTGTGCGGTCACCGCACCGATCGCGACCGAGCCACGGACCAGTTGGCCGAGTTCGTCGACTGCGGTGCGCGCGGCGGCGACCGCAGCGAGCGCGGCGCGGGCATGCGGCAGCAGCGCCGAGCCGGCCGCCGTGAGTCGCACCTCGCGCTTGCCCCGATCGAAGAGCGGTTCGCCGAGTTCGCGCTCGAGGCGGGCGATCTGCGCACTCACCGCCGGTTGCGCGACGTGGACGCGACCTGCCGCGCGGGTGAAGTTGGCCTCTTCCGCCACGGCGACCACATATTCGAGCTGACGCAGCTCCATAATCGTTGATTATAGTTTGAGGAGACAACCGCTATTGGACTTATGATGCGGACGCTTCCACGCTGAAGTCATGTCCACGAACCCCAACGGCAGCACCTTCGTCCTGGTCCCCGGAATGTGCCACGGGGCCTGGTGTTTCGACGACCTGGCGGCGTCTCTACGCGAGGCGGGTCACCGGGTACTCGCGGTGACGCTGAGCGGCGTGGCCGAGCGGGCGCACCTGCTCCACGGCGGGGTCAACCTCGACACCCACGTCACCGACGTCGTCGCAGCCATCGAGAACGACGCGCCGGACGGCGACCTGGTCCTGGTCGGGCACTCCTACGGCGGAATGGTCATCACCGGGGCCGCCGACCGGATCGCACGCGCGGACGACGCGTCGGGACGCCGGTGCCGCGTCGACGCGCTCGTCTTCCTCGACGCCGTGGTGGCGCACGACGGCGAGTCGTGTTGGGACGTCGTCGACGAGGACGAACGACGGTGGTACGTCGGGCTCGACGACAGCGGGTTCGGCGTGCCTCCCCTGCCCTTCTTCGACGAGCGGGCCACGGCCCACCCCCTGGCGAGCGTGCTCCAGCGACTGCGGGTGAGCGGCACTCTCGACCGGTTCCGCCGCCTCGAATACGTCTACGCCCTGGACTGGCCCGGAGAGTCCCCGCTTCGGCGCTCGTATGACCGGGTGCGCGACGACCCCCGATGGAACTGCCACGAACTGAACGGCAAGCACAACCTGATGCGCGACAAGCCCGACGATCTGCTGCAGATCCTGCTCGACGTCGCCCGCCGGTGAAACTGCAACACGTTTCAGTTCCGCGCCCATGATCGTTTACGCTGACCGGGTGCCAGGTGATACCGATGCCGCAACGCAACTACCGGCCATCGACGGTTGGTGGAGTCAGGACGATTCAGGCGCCACCTCGCTGATCGCGGGCAAGTGCACACAGTGCAGCACCTACGTCTTCCCCCCGCGGGCCAACAACTGCCCGAACCCCGGATGTGACGGCGACGACCTGGCCCAAGTGCCGATCTCGCGGCGCGGCACGGTGTGGAGTTACACCGAGAACCGTTATCCGCCACCCGCCCCGTATCCCGCACAGGAGTCCTTCGAGCCCTTCGCCATCGCCGCGGTGGAACTCGCCGACGAGGGCTTGATCGTCCTCGGCAAGGTCGTCGACGGGACGCTGGCCGCCGACCTGAAGGTCGGCATGGAGATGGAGCTGACCACGATGCCGCTGTACACCGACGAGGACGGCTTCGTGCGCAGCGTCTACGCCTGGAGGATCGCATGACGCCGGATACATCCCCCCAGTCGCTGCGCTCCGGCCCGCCGGAACCGCTCTACATCCTCGGCGCCGGCATGCACCCCTGGGGCAAGTGGGGACGCGACTTCACCGAATACGGCGTCGTCGCCGCCCGCGCCGCACTGGCCGAGGCCGGACTCGACTGGCGCCAGATCGAATTGGTGGCAGGCGCCGATACGATTCGCAACGGCTACCCGGGCTTCATCGCCGGGTCGACGTTCGCCCAGAAGCTCGGTTGGAACGGCGTGCCCGTCAGCTCGAGCTACGCCGCCTGCGCCAGCGGTTCGCAGGCGCTGCAGAGCGCGCGCGCTCAGATCCTGGCCGGCTTCTGCGACGTCGCCCTGGTGATCGGCGCCGACACCACGCCCAAGGGAGCGTTCGCGCCCGTCGGCGGAGAGCGCAAGAACGACCCGGACTGGCAACGCTTCCACCTCATCGGCGCGATGAACCCGGTGTACTTCGCACTACTGGCTCGCCGCCGGATGGACCTCTACGGCGCGACGTCAGTGGACTTCGCGCAGGTCAAGGTCAAGAACTCCCGCCACGGCCTACAGAACCCAAATGCCCGCTACCGCAAGGAATCCGCGGTCGAGGACGTGCTGGCCAGCCCCGTCGTCTCGGACCCGTTGCGACAACTCGACATCTGCGCGACGTCCGATGGAGCGGCTGCACTGATCGTCGCGAGCAAGTCCTTCGCCGAGAAGCACCTCGGCTCACTGGAAGGCGTGCCGTCGGTGCGCGCAGTGTCCACGGTGACGCCGCGCTACCCCCAGCACCTGCCCGAATTACCGGACATCGCAACGGATTCGACCGCCGTGGTGCCGGGCCCCGACCGAGTGTTCAAGGACCAGATCCTCGACGCGGCCTATGCCGAGGCGGGCATCGGGCCCGAGGACGTCAGCCTGGCCGAGGTCTACGACCTGTCGACGGCGCTGGAGCTGGACTGGTACGAGCACCTCGGTCTGTGCGCCAGGGGCGAGGCGGAGCAGCTGCTGCGCAGCGGGGCGACCACGATCGGTGGCCGCGTGCCGGTGAACCCGTCCGGCGGGCTGGCATGCTTCGGCGAGGCCATTCCCGCTCAGGCGATAGCGCAGATCTGCGAACTCACCTGGCAGCTCAAGGGTAAGGCCACCGGCAGGCAGGTCGAGGGTGCGAAGGTCGGCATCACCGCGAATCAGGGCCTGTTCGGCCACGGTTCGTCGGTGATCGTCGCCCGCTAGCGATTCGTGGAACATTTCCCGCGGTGCGCGCAGGAAATGTTCCACGAATCGCTAGGCGACGCCGAGGTAGGCGGCGCGGATGCTGTCGTCGGAGAGCAGGTCGCGGGCCACGCCCTCGCGGGTCACGCGGCCGGTCTCCAGGATGTAGGCCCGGTCGGAGCGGCTCAACGCCTGCTGGGCGTTCTGCTCGACCAACAGCACGGTCGTGCCCTGGGTGTTGATCTCGGAGATGATCCGGAAGATCTGCGAGATCACCATGGGCGCCAACCCCATCGAGGGCTCGTCGAGCAGCAGCACTTTCGGCCGCGCCATCAACGCGCGCCCGATCGCGAGCATCTGCTGCTCGCCGCCGGAGAGCGTGCCGCCGACCTGACTGCGGCGCTCGGCCAGACGCGGGAAGGTCTCCAGGACCCAGTCCAACCGTTCGCGATGCTCTGAGCGGCTCGGGAACTTCCGGCCGTAGCAACCCATTTCGAGGTTCTCGACCACGGTCATGCCGGGGAACACCCCGCGCCCCTCGGGTGCCTGGATCAGGCCGTCGGTGACCCGGCGGTGCGCCTTGATCCGCGAGACGTCCTGGCCGTCGAACCACACCGACCCCGACGTCAAGGGCCGCAGTCCGGAGATGGCCCGCATCATCGTCGTCTTGCCTGCGCCGTTGGAGCCCAGCAGCGTGACCAGTTCGCCCTCGCGGACGGTCAGCGACACCCCGTGCAGCGCCTGGATGCGGCCGTAGTGGACCACGGCGTCGCGGACCTCGAGCAGAATCGGCCGCGGGTCGGAGTCGGTCGCCGGGATGGTGTCAGGTGAGTTCGTCATCGGGCACTCCAAGGTAGGCGGCGATCACTTTCGGGTCCTCGCGGATGTCCGCGGGCAGGCCGTCGGCGATCTTGCGACCGAACTCCAGGACCACGATGCGGTCGGTGACTCCCATGACCAGGCGCATGTCGTGTTCGATCAGCAACACCGTGTAACCGTCGTCGCGGATCGCCTGGATGAGTTCGATGAGCGCGGACTTCTCGCTCGGGTTGAACCCCGCAGCCGGTTCGTCCAGGCACAGCAGCTTGGGTTCGGTGGCCAACGCGCGGGCGATCTCCAGCCGCCGCTGATCACCGTAGGGCAGGTTCTTCGCCTTCTCCTCGCCGCGATGGGCGATGCCGACGAACTGCAGCAGCGCAGCGGCACGTTCGATCGCGTCACGCTCCTCGCGCCGGTGACGCGGCGTGCGGACCAGAGCCCCGGGTACCGACGTCTTGTGGCGGGCGTCGGTGCCGACCACCACGTTCTCCAGCGCGGTCATCTCACCCCAGAGGCGGATGTTCTGAAAGGTCCTGGCGATGCCGCGGCGAGTGATCTCGTGGCGCTTGATCTTGCCCAGCGGAGCGCCGTCGAACAGCACGGTGCCCGACGTGGGCCGGTAGACCCCGGTGATCGCGTTGAAGCAGGTGGTCTTGCCCGCGCCGTTGGGGCCGATCAGCCCGAGGATCTCCCCGCGCTTGATGTCGAACGTCACCGAGTCCAGTGCGGTCAGACCGCCGAATTGAACGGTCAGGTCCTGGGTGGCCAGCAGCGTCTCGCCCTCGGCGACCAGCACGTCGCGGTGTAGGACGGCGAGATCCTCGTCGATCAACGGTTCGTCGTTAGCGGGCTGATCGGTCATGCCGCCGCCTTCGTCTCGTCGGCGCTGCGCAGCAGCCTCTTGGCCGACTTGCCATACGCCAGGAGCTGCTGGCGCACCGGGAACAGGCCCTGGGGACGGAAGATCATCAACACCACCAGCGCCAGGCCGAAGAACAGGTACTTCAGGTCGCCCATGTTGATGCCCATGAACTCCACGCCCAGGAGGCGGTTGGGCAGGTAGACGATGATGAACGCACCGAAGATCACGCCCAGCTTGTTGCCTTGCCCACCGAGCACCACGGCGCACAGGAACAGCATCGAGTTGATGATGTTGAACGTCGGCGGTGCGACGTACTGCACCTGCCCCGCGTACAGCGCACCGGACAGACCGCCGATCGCGGCGCCGATCACGAAGGCCCACAGCTTGAAGCGGAAGGTGTTGACGCCCATGACCTCTGCGGCGTCCTCGTCCTCGCGGATCGCCACCCAGGCACGGCCGACGCGGCTGCGCTCGAGGTTGCCCACCAGCAGCAGGATGCCGACCATGAACAGCAGGCCCAGCCAGAACCACCAGGTGCCGTAGTTGGCGTCGCCGGCGGAGTTGCCGTTGGAGAACACGCCGTCGGGCAGGCCCTCCTTCTCCCCCACGTGCGGGTACGCGATCTGGTTGAGCCCACGCGGGCCGTTGGTGACGTCGGAGAGATTGTCGGCCATCAGCCGGATGATCTCGCCGAACCCGAGCGTCACGATCGCCAGGTAGTCGCCACGCAGTCGCAGCGTGGGCGTGCCAAGGATCAGTCCCGCCAGCGCCGTGACCGCCATGGCCAGCGGCACGCAGGTCAGCCATGCCCAGTCCGAGCTGAAGAATCCGCTAGGGCTCATCTGGTTCCACGGACTGTCCGGACTGGTCAGAAGGGCCACGGTGTAGGCGCCGACGGCGTAGAAGCCGACGTAGCCCAGGTCCAGCAGACCCGTCTGGCCCACCACGACGTTCAGCCCGATCGCGATGATGGCGATCATCGCGAACTGGGCCATGGTGCCACCGAAGCTGATGCCGGGGGTGTCCAGGAACGCCGGGGTGTACAGCGGCAGGAAGGCCAGCAGCGTGAAGCCGATCGCGCCGACCACCCACTTGTGCGACCGGCCCAGCCCGTCCCACCACTGCCGCAACCCATCTCCGGGTGCCAGCAGGCGTGACGCCGTGGTCGACGTCTTCTTCGTGTCGGTGTCGTCGTGCGCACTCATGCTCGCGCCTTCCCCAGACTCTCGCCGAGTATGCCCGTCGGGCGGATCAGCAGAACCAGCACCAGCAGGACGAACGCCACCACGTCACGCCATTGGGTGCCGAACAACGCCTGGCCGTAGTTCTCCATGATGCCGAGCAACAACCCGCCCAGCAGAGCGCCGCGCAGGTTCCCGATGCCGCCAAGGACTGCGGCGGAGAACGCCTTGATCCCCAGCAGGAAACCGCCCGAGTAGATGATGCCCTGAGGCACCTTCAACGTGTAGAGAAGCGCGGCGGCACCGGCGAGCAGACCACCGATCAGGAACGTCGTCATGATGATCCGCTCGCGGGACACGCCCATCAACGTCGCGGTGGTCGGATCCTGTGCGACTGCACGGATTCCGCGGCCGAACTTGGTGCGGTTGATCGCGATGTCGGTGAGCAGGGCCAGGATCAGCGCAGCCACGACGATCACGATCGTCACGTTCGACACCGCGGCGCCGAAGATCGTGAACTGAGTCTTGGGCTGCACCAGCACGACCGGCTGCTGAGCGTTTGACCCGCCGTACCCGTCGATGATCTGCGGCAGGATGAAGTGCACGAACTCCTGCAGCACGAACGACATGCCGATCGCGGTGATGAGGAACGTCAACGGACGCGCATTGCGCTTGCGCAGCGGCCGATAGGCGACGAACTCCAATCCCACTGCCGCCGAACCCGACACCAGCATCGCGAAGATCATCGCGATCGCCAGATACAGCACCGTCAGCGCGATGCCCTTGTTGTAGGCGTTGCCGCTCGGGGTGAACCCGAGGATCACGTCGAGGCAGAAGTACGCGCCGAACATGCCGAGCATGAAGATCTCGGAGTGGGCGAAGTTGATCAGCCGCAGCACGCCGAACACCAGGGTGTAGCCCACCGCGACGAGCGCGTAGATCGCACCCCAGGACAGCCCGTCGATCGTGAACTGCCAGAAGCCATTCAGCAGATTGTCGACGTTGAAGTTGATGTTGGCGGCAGTACATGCGTACTCGCCAAGACAGTCGGACGGCATCCGGCGGCGGCTCCTCGTGACGGTGGTGTTCGCGTCGTGAACGAGAACGCGTCCGGAACCGTACTGTTCCGGACGCGTCCCCGTCGTCGAATGTCCTACTGGACCTTGAACATCCAGATCAGATTGGTCGTGAGCTCCCCATTCGGAGTCCACTGATAGTTGCGAGCCACACCCTGGCCGTTGTAGTTCCGGACGAAGTCCAGCAGGGCCGGGCGGGTGATGGCACCCGAGTCGATGCCCTTGAGCAGGATGGTGCCCAGGTCATAGCCCTCGGTGCTGTACGTGCCCGGGTCGGCGCTGAACTTCTGCTTGTACTCCTCGGCAAACGAACCCGTCGCCGGACCGCACGGGCAGGACAGCAGTGCGTCCTTGGACGCCTCACCTGCCTGATCCACGAACTGCTGATCCTTCGTGCCGTCGGCGCTGACGAACGTCGCGGTGACGCCGCCGTCCTTGAGCTGCTGGACCAGCGGCGCGGCCTCGGAGTAGTAGCCGCCGAAGAAGACTGCCTCGGGAGCCGCTCCGTTGATCTGCGTCACCGCGGCGGAGAAGTCCTTGTCGCCCTTCTTGACCGAGATGTTGCACTGCGAATCGGCGACCGGACCAAGCGTCTCGCGCACCGCGGTGGCGAGGCCGAGACCGTAGTCGGTGCTGTCGTCGACAACGCAGATCTTCTTCAGCCCCATGGTGTTCTTGAGGTAGTTGGCCACGGACGGACCCTGCACCGCGTCGTTGGCGAGTCCGCGGAAGAACGTCTTCCACCCGTTCTCGCTCAGCGTCGGGTTGGTGGCCGATGCAGTCACGGATGCGAGGCCTGCCTGATCGAACACCGTTCCGGTCGCCTTGGTCTCACCCGAGAAGGCAGGACCGACCAGACCGATCGTGTACTGATCGTCGACGATCTGCGGCGCGATGGCGGTGGCCTTTTGCGGGTCACCCTCGGTGTCGAACTTCTTCAGCTGAACCTGGCAGCCCGGGTTCGCCGCGTTGTGCTTGTCGATGGCCATCTGCACGCCGTTGACGATGTTGATGCCAAGAGCGGCGTCCGGCCCGTTGAGGGCCCCGGCCATCGCGATGGACACCGGTGGGCACGTTGCCTTGCCGTCGCCCGCGGGGTCAGCGGGAGCCGCGCCCTCGGCGGCTTTGACTTCCGCGCCGTTCTGGTCGATCTGGACCTGCTCGACGATCTTCAAGTCGGACTGCGACGAACTCTCCTCGGGTGCGGACTGATTGCAGCCGGCCATGGCCAGCACAAGCAAGCCCGCGCCGCCGAGAGCAAATGCACTCCGTGCCACGCGACCGTGCACGTTTCACCTCCGGGTCAGGGTTTTCATCGACATCGACGTCACGGCGCGGATCGGCCGGCTCGGCGATGCTTCGGGTAGAACATAGCCAACGCATGGCCATAGTGCGTGGTGTTGAGAAATGCCGCACCTGAAGGGGCTGAACAACCCGCTGGAATGGGCGATTTCGAAACCTGGCCGTTACGCCTCGCCCGGTTCGTCGAGGGTCTCGAGCACCACTTCGGCCACCCGCTTCATCGTGGTTCGTCGATCCATCGCGGCACGTTGAATCCACTTGAACGCCTCTGGCTCGGACATGCCCTGCTTCTGCTGCAGCAAACCCTTGGCGCGTTCCACCATCTTGCGCGTCTCGAGTCGGTCGGACAGCGTCGCGACTTCCTGTTCCAGAGCGGCGATTTCGCCGAACCGGCTGACCGCGACCTCGATGGCGGGAATGAGGTCGGTGATCGAGAACGGCTTGACCAGATACGCCATGGCTCCGGCGTCACGCGCCCGCTCCACGAGTTCGCGTTGCGAGAACGCGGTGAGCACCACGATCGGTGCGATGCGCTTGGCCGCGATCTCCGAGGCGGCGTCGATGCCGTCGCGCCGCGGCATCTTGACGTCCATGATGACGAGGTCGGGCTTGAGGCTCTCGGCGAGTTCGACGGCCTCTTGCCCGTCGCCCGCTTGGCCGACCACGTCGTACCCCTCCTCGCGGAGCATCTCGGCGAGGTCGAGGCGAATCAGCGCCTCGTCCTCGGCGATGAGGACACGTCGCGGCCTGACGGCATCGGGTGTGGTCATGACGCCATTGTGGCGTGGCGCGCGCAGATCAGCGACTTCGGGGCCATGACGAACGCTTCACCTCATCATCTATGGTGGGAAACCGCACCAGCGAAGGCCCTCGTATCCCAACTGGCAGAGGAAACGGATTCAAAACCCGTCCAGTGTGAGTTCGAATCTCACCGAGGGCACCATCTCGCTTGACGGCCGGGCAGTGACGTCCCGACGCAGTACCGCCGCGACCCCCGTGGGAGATCGCGGCGGTACGTAACCAGGCGGGACCGACTATCAGTCGTCCGACCCGCTGCTCGAGGAATCCGAGGACGAGCCCGCGGAACTCGTGGAGCCGGCCTTGGTCTTGTCCGCGCCGCTATCGGTCGTGGACTTCGTCGTCTTGGCTTCCGTCTTCGACACGCTGGTCTTCGACGCGCTGGTCGAATCAGAGTCGTCCGACTTCGTCGACGAGGTGGTCGAGTCATTGGTCGAATCAGAGTCGTCCGACTTCGTCGTACTCGAGCCGGCACCCGACTTCGTCGACGTCGCCGACTCGGTCGACGGCTTCCCCTCGCTGCCGTCGACCGACGTCGGCTCGTCCGGCTCCTCGTCGACCGGTGCCGGCTCCTCCGCCGTCACGTCGGGAACGGCCATCTCGGGCGCCACGACCTCAGGCAGCGACACCTCCGGCACCGACACCTCGACGACCGCAGGCGCTTCGACCGGTACCGGATCGAGTTCCGCGACAACGGGTTCGACAGCGTTCGGCGTCTCCGCCACCGGCTCGGTCGTGGGTTCGGCCGACACCGTGTCGACGCCCTCGTCCGCCACGACGGTGGCGTCCCCCTCCTGTTCGACCGTGGCGGCCAGCTTGCTCGCGACCGTCGGTTCGGGCTCGGTCAGCGCCAGCGTCGCAACCGTGGCGGCCGGGGCCGCGGGACGCAGGAAGCCGAACAGATTCGAGATCGCGTTGACGAACCCCTGGATGAACCCGCCCGGGTTGAACAGGTTCGCGATCGCCGACTGGAACGACTGCGCGATCTGCGCCATGGCGGCGAAGAACTGCGCCAGCGGGTTGGTCGGCGTCCCCGTGACCGGCGGCGGCGTGGTCGTGCCGGGGGGATGGGCGGCGATCCAGTCCTTCAGCATCTGGGCCGCGTCCTTCGGGTTGCCGAGGATGTCCCACAGTCCGAAGAAGTTCTCGAGATCGGCCGGGTTCTGGGGGTTGACGAGGAAGTCGCGGACGGTGTGCAGGAACACGGGACCGACGACGTCGGGGTCGTAGGTCTGCCAGTGATCGAGCAGGTCCTTGATCCAGGCTGCCTGCTGCGCTTCACTCACCCCGGCCGGCCCCGTCGCTACGCCGTACTCGGTGATCCACACCTTCTTGCCGGTGACGAGCGCCATGATCGCCTCGACCTGCTGGCGAGGGGTCAATACCGTCGCCGGGCAGGACGGGCACGAACCGGAATACTTGATCTGGTCGCCGTAGGGATGCACCGAGAGAGCGTCGAAGAAGTCGGCGGCCCCTGCGGCGAGCATCTTCTGCACGAATTCGACGGGGCTCATGGTGAGACCCGCGAACGTCTGCGTCGCCCCGACTGCGCCGGCGACCACGGTCGCGGTGGGATCGATCGCCTTGAGAACGGGATAGACCGCCTTGAGGAGGTTGGCGTAGGCCACCGGGTCGATCGGGTTGAGGAACTGGAAGTAGTTGGGCTCGTTCCAGATCTCGTAGGCCGAGACCGTGCCCTTGTACCTCGTCGCGAAGGCGGACATGAAGTCCTTGAAGAGGTTGGCGTTGGGCACACCGGAACCGAACGGCAGATTGGGTCCGTTCGCCACACCCCACACGGGGGTGCCGTTCACTTCCGCCAGCACGCCCATGTTGCGCGCCGCAGCTGCGGTCATGATGTCGTCGATGCTCGACCAGTTGTAGAAGTTGTCGATCGGTTCGACCAGACCCCACGGGACGAAGACGCGAATGTTGGTGACGCCGATGGCCAGCATGTCGTCGAGTTGCTTCTCGATCGCCGCCTTGGGCTGGCCGTACAGCGGCGACGTCGCGATCCCGACTGTGCTTGGCGTCGTTGAGATCTCGGCGACGGTTTGGAACTTCGCCTCAGCAAGACGAGGCGGCTCTATGAAGAGACCACTGGCGTAGGCGCTCGCGATCGCCACGGGCAGCGCAGCGAGGACACTGCGGGTCGCGATGCGGCGAAGCAGACGCTCCTTGGACTTGGCCATTCCCTGTTTCCCCTTGTCGTAGAGGTTCCGAATTGTCGGCACCGTCAGCCGATGGGCTGAATTTACAACTCCGTCAGCAAATTTGCATAATCAAAATCAAAACAGGGAAATGGTCTTGAAACTGGCCGACTTTGCTTCCTGGAATGACGCAAAGAATGGCTGCTATGGCGAAATTGGCGACGTTCGCCCGGTCTTCACATGACCTGTTACGGAAGTGACTCGGGCGACTGTATGGCCAGTTCACAGCTTCGTGATTTTGTGCCGACCGGTCGCTTGGAATTCGATATTGCCGCTACCGGACCCGTTTTCAGCAATGAATGACGGCCTGTAGACCCCACGCTTTACGCGGCAGCGAGAAATTGTGACAGCCACCGTCACAAATAACATAAGTCCGCTTGGCAAACGCGAAGCGCCACGGTCCCTGCGAGGCAGGGGCCGTGGCGCAGTCGGCGCGTCGGTTAGGGCGGCTAACCCTCCGCTTCCGAACCCGGGTCGGACGCGGCCACACCGGCTTCGGCCGAGACGAATCCCGACCTGGATCCCGAGTTCTCGGCGGTGCCGGTGCGTCGGTCGTGCCGGTGCCCCGGCTGCGACGTCCCGGATCTAGGCGTCGACTTCTGCACCGACTTGGTCCCAGCCTCATCGGATCCGGCAGGCTTGCTAGTGGCATCCCCCGCCTTCGCCGGCTTGGCGGAATCATCTTCGGTCGACGGGTCGCCTGCCGCCGGTTTGGTGTCATCCGACGGATCCGAAGTGCCCGAGGACGGCTTGGGTCCGGCTTCTTCGGCCACTGGCTCGGCCACCGTCGGGTCCGTATCCGGTTGTGTCGTCGCCGGTTCGGTGACTTCGGGATCGGTGGCCTCCGGCTCGACCACGACCGGCTGGGTCACGGCGGGTTCGGTGACGGCGGGCTCGGTGACGGCAGGCTCGGTCACGGTCGGCGCCGGGGCCTCCGGCGCCACCTCGGCGTCGGCGGCGATCGGATCCACACCGGCCTCGGTGGTCCCATCTCCCTCGATCGGCGAATCGCCCGCCGTCACCGTCGAAGCCGGTTCGGCCCCTTCGACCGTGCCTGCTTCGGAGTCTTCGACGACTGCCGCCAGACTGGCCAGCCTGGCCTGCACGTCGGACGTCACGGTCTCGGTGGTGACGAGCGTCGCGGCAGACGTGGGAGCGGCGAACTGCGCGAAGAAGTTCGCGATCGCCTGCGCGATGGCTTGCGCCACCGCCTGCGCCACCGCGGCGAAGAACTGCGCGATCGGATCGATCGGGTTTCCCGGATTGCCGGGGTTTCCCGGATTACCAGGGCCCCCTGGCTGATTCGCCGCCAGCCACTTCTTGAGCATCTCGGCGGCGGCCTTCATGGCGCCGGCCTCAGTCCAGAGTCCGTAGTAGTCGTGCGGATTGGTCGGGTTCAGGGCATTCGGGGTGTCGCGCCCGGTGTACAGGAAGATCGGACCGACCAGGTCCTCGTCGTAGGTCTGCCAGTGATCCAGCAGATCCTTGATCCACGCGGCCTGCTGTTCCTGCGTGAAGGGTCCGCCGGGGGTGGTGGGCAAGCCGTACTCGGTGACCCAGACCTTCTTGCCGTTGAGCATGTCCATGATCGACTCGACCTGCTCGCGCGGCGTCAGCACGGTCGGCTGGCACGTCGGGCACGACCCCGAGTACGCGATCTCCTCGCCGTACGGGTGAACCGAGAGTGCGTCGAAGTAATTTCCGGCGCCTGCGGCGAGCATGCGTTGCACGAATTGGACGGGGTCCATCGTGAAGGACGACGTCTGCGTCGTTCCGACGGCGCCGGCGACCACGGTGGCCGTGGGGTCGAGGTTCTTGATCACCGGATAGACGGCCTGCAACAGCGCCGCGTAGGCCTCCGGATTGATCGGGTTGGAGAATTGCACGTAATTGGGCTCGTTCCAGATCTCGTACGCCGAGACCGTTTCGTCGTATCTGTTGACGAAGTCGCGCATGAAGTCGGTGAACGCCCCGACGTTCGGAGTGTCTGCGCCCAACGGGAAACCGGGAGCGTTCGGGTTGGGCCCGGCCCACAGCGGAGTCGCGTTCACCTCGGCCAGCACACCCATGTTGCGCGCGGCCGCGGCGGTCATGATGTCGTCGATGTGACTCCAGTCGTAGGTGTCGTCCACCTGTTCGACGAGTCCCCATGGCACGAAGACACGGATGTTCTGCACGCCGATCGCCTGCATCTCGTCGAGCTGCTGGTTGATCTGGGCCAGCGTCTGCCCGTAGAGCGGCGAGGTGGCGATGCCGACGGTCGTCGGCGACACCGATATCTCTGCCACCGGAAGGTAGTCGTAGGCGGCGAGCCGGGGCGGCGAGGTGAATATGCCACTGGCATACGCGCCGACCATCGCGACGGGAAGCGCGGCAATGACCGTCCGCGTCGCGAGGTTGCGGAGCAACCCAGCCTTCTTCTTGCTCATCGAGGCTCCTATGCACATTCGTGATTCATCGACCGCGTCAACGTGGTGTTGCCCAAACCTAATCACGCCACAGCAAAGCTGTACAGCTATTGATCAGAACTTCTCGCCGAGTTTGCTCGACGGCTCCCAGCACAAGATCGAAACCGCGTTGATTACGGCCTCCAAGTGCAGATATAGCAAATACCGACGAATGGGATCAAAAGGGTGCTGTTTACAGACGCAAGGATCAAAAATCCCGCTATAGCCGCAGCTCACCGGGCATGCAGCGAAATTGGCTGCAACCCCTCGGGGCGGCTACGCAGCCACCTTGGAGGCAGCGCAATGGCTATCGGCAATAACTACTCTTAGGTAGCTTCTGATCGCACCGGGAAGGCAAACCCTAATTGACTTAGCCGCCAATAACGATGGCAAGCATCTGGTTAATTGATAGTTACGCCCATCACGCCCCGATCACGGGGCGTTGAACGGTAGGCACATCCCCAACGAAGACACGCCGCCCGCTATGTCAGCGGGCGGCGTGGCCGTACGTATGGGTCTCTGGACTAGACCTTGCGGTTCTCCGACTTGATCAACCACGCGAGCTTCTCCAGCCCGTCGACGAGCTGGTGCAGGATGTCCGCCGTCGTGGCGTCCTCGGCATCGACGTCGTCGTGGACGGCGCGCATGGTGTCGACCGCCGCGTACACGCGAGTGGTCACCAGGTCGACGGTCTCAGCGGTGTTCACCTCGTAGGCCGGAAATCTGGGCAGCGAGGTGCTGGCCGCGACGGTGTCGGACCGTCCGTCGGGCACGCCGTCGAGGGCGCGAAGCCGCTCGGCGATCGTGTCGCTGCCTGCGCGGGCGAAGTCGACCAATTCGTCGAGCTGCAGGTGCAGATCGCGGAAGTTGGTGCCCACTACGTTCCAGTGCGCCTGCTTGCCCTGCAGGTGCAGCTCGATCAAGTCCACGAGCACGCGCTGCAGGTTCTCGGCCAGGCCTTCCGAGGCCCGGAATCCGGTCACGTCGGCCTCGTCGCGGCGCTTGGTGGTGGTGTCGACCATCGTCTGCTCTCCCCTCTTCCGTCGAGTAAGAACTCGTCCGCCAGGTTCAACAGCGCCACCGCTGCCGGTGGTAGCGATCGCCGCCGTGAGAGTCCTCACACGCGCTGGTCTTGGTGCGTCAGCATCCGCGCGTACCCGGCTCCCATGCCGAGCAGGACGAGCCCGACGACGATGAACACCACTACGCGGAAGATGCCGTCGAGAGTGCCCAGGTCGAAGAGGAACAGCTTGGCCATCGCCGCCGCGACGAGGGCGAGACCGCCCGCGAGCGCCGCCGAACGCTCCGTGCGCGGCATCCGAGCGGCGATCCACAGCAGACCGGCCGCCACGCCGATCCACACGATCGTCGCCGCGACGTGGCCCGCGTAGAACCCGGCACCCTCACCCCCGACGAGGACGCCCGCCGTCACGAACAGCACGGTGCTCGCATACAGCGCGGCGATGCCGCAACCGCCCCAAACGATTCGAGTGACGTCGGTACCGGGATCGGGCCGGTGCGCCAGCGACCAGACGATCACCGATGCGCACGCGATGACGAGGACGCTGGTGATCAGCGTCGACACCGCGATCGCGGTGGTGACCTCGGTGGGCGTCACCAGAGCGTCGATCGATGCGTAGTCGAGGTAGTAGAGCCCACCCACCGAGGCAAAGGCGAGGGCAGCACCCCCGGCCAGCCCGCTGTGCCGTCCGGCCACGGCCATGACGCACGCCATCGCGACGAGCACGGGCGCAGCGATCGGGCCGTCGAACGCTGCGGTGACGGCAACCAGACCCGCAACCGCCGCCAACGCCGTCCAGACCCGGCGGACCGATCGCGTCACTCCCGGCAGTTCGCGGCCCAACAGCACGATGCCGAGGACGACGGCTGCGAGCGAGGCGTCCAGGACGGCCGACGTCACCCGATCGACGACCAGGGGCAGGGCCAGCACGGGCAACGTACCCACCGCGCCAAGTACCGCCGTACCCACGGGACGACTGCTGTGCGGCAGCAGAAGCAGCGCTCCCACCATCGCGAGAATCGCAGCGATCGCACACGCTGCGGAGAGCCAGCCCGCCGACGACGGCGCCGCCGCGACCAAGACGATCAGCAGGGGCAGCGTGGCGACCGCGATGCGGGCGGCGTGCATCGCCGTCCAGTTCCTGCCCAGCTGAACCGGCAGGGCTGCCGCCGACAAGGCCAGGAGGAAGGCGACCACCAGCAGAGTCAGGTCCCCTGCGACCACGGGCGCCAAGGCAAGCAGCGGTACGAGCACCAGAAGGCCCAGATGCTCGGAGTTCCACCGCCGGGCCAGGGTGAGTCCCCCGCCCGCCACCAGTGCTGCGACCACGAGGCCCGCCGGCGGCGGCACCCACCCGTAGATGGTGGTCACCGCGACGACGTCGATGTACGCGGCCGCGATACCCGTTGCCGCCAACGCGATCGCCCCCACCCGACCACCAGGCCTGCGGATGAGTCGGCAGCCGGTGGCCACCAGCCCCGCGGCCAGGACGGCACCGGCACCGACGCGGACGCCCGGCGCGAGGATGCCCGCCTGGGCGGCCAGTACCAGGAGCAGCGCGATGCCGATCAGTGTCACCGCCACTCCCGCGACGGCAAGCGCCTTGCCGATCCATCCCTCGGAACGCCCTGCTGCGGGGTGCTTCTCGGGCGGGGGCGGCCCGGGCGCGGGCAGAACCGGCGGACCGGCCGCGCGAGGCGGCGCCCAGTACGGTGCGACCGGCACCGCAACCGGCGGCGCATACGAGCCGACGGCGTCGACGCGACGCTCGGCGACGATGCGGGACAACTCAGCGAGGTCGGCAGAAGCCCGGGCGAGGTAACTGGCGATGACGGCGAAGTCCGAGGACAGTCTGCCGATCACGACCTGGTCCGATTCGGTCATACCGCCATCGTTTCAGTCTGCGGTGCCTCTGCGGATGAGTAGTACTACCTCAAAGACTGCGCCGTTGCGGTGCGTCGGTCAGTCGTCGAGGCCGTGCTCGATCGCATACCGGGCCAGCTCGACGCGGTTGGCCACCTGCAGCTTTCGGAAAGTCGCCTGCACGTGGTTCTCCACCGTGCGATGACTCAGCGACAGCCGTTCGGCGATCTGCCTGGCGGTGAGCCCCTTCGCGACGTATCGCAGGACGTCGGTCTCCCGTTCGGTCAACCGCGGCGTCGACGGGCCGGCGTCGGGCGTGCGGGCGATCCGCCGGTACTCCCCCAGCACCAGACCGGCCAGCCCTGGCGTGAAGACAGCCCGGCCCTCCGAAGTGGCCGTAACCGCTCGTGCCAATTCGGTCTTCGAAGCGCTCTTGACGAGGTAGCCCAACGCACCCGCCTTGACTGCCTCGAGGACGTCGTCGCGCTCGTCGGACGCCGAGAGCACCAGCACCCTGCTGCCGGGCGACACCTCGAGGACCGCTGCGGTCGCCTGCGTTCCGGTGCCGTCGGACAGTCGCATGTCCATCACGACGACGTCCGGCTTGACCACCCCGGCCCGTCTGCGCGCGGACTCGACGCCGTCGGCGGTCGCGATCACATCGAAGCCCTGCTCTTCGAGGTCCCGCGCCACGGCGTCGCGCCAGATCGGGTGGTCGTCGACGACCATCACGGTGGGTGTCCGCTCAGCCTCGGTCATTGCGCCCTCCCCGTCGCGGCACGGTCAACTCCCATTCGGTACCGGCGCCGGGTTCGGTCGTCAGCACCGCCGTGCCGCCCAGCGAATGTAGCCGACCGACAATGGATTTCGCGATGCCCATACGCCCCTCGGTGGCCGCCTGCTCGAGCCTGCCCTCGGCGATGCCGACGCCGTCGTCTCGGATGCTGACGACCACCTCGTCGTCGAGGTCCTCGAGCAGCAGGAACGCCCGGGCGTCCGGCCCGGCGTGTGCTGCGACGTTGTCGAGCGCGTTGGCCACCGCTGCGACCAACTCGGTTGCCACGGCCGCGTGCAGCGGCACGGGTTCGGCGGGCAGGCTCAGCGACACCCGGTCGGTCTGCCGTGACCGCAGCAGCGCGGCCACGTCCACGGTCTCGCCCGTGCCCGGCGTCTCCGCGCTCCCGTTGCTGACCAGCCGACGCAACGCACGCTCCTGCTCAGCGGCGAGTTCGGCCAGTTCGGCGGTGTCTCCGCCGATCTCACGGCCGCGCCGAGCGACGAGCGCCAACACTTGCATGGCGCCGTCGTGCACCTCGCGCGACAGCCGCTCGCGTTCCTCCAGTGCCGCGGCCAAGCGAGCCGCCTTCTCGAGTTCGGCGTGGGCCCGGCGGGCGGTCAAGGCTGCCATCCCGACCGCGAGACCCACGGCGAGTTCGATGACGATGGTCGCGTTGCGGCCCAGGTTGATGCTGACGTAGCCCTTGTAGGCCGCGTTGGCCGCCATCACCACGAGCCCGGCCAGCATTCCTCCGACGGGTCCCAGCAGGATCGCCGCCGAGATGGTGGCGTTCGTGGCCCACAGCGTGGTCGGCCACGACTGGTTGTCCAGCACCCACTGATCCGATGCCACCAGCTTCGTCGACAGCACTAGTGCGGCGACCACCAGCAGTTCGGCGCCGACCCACGCCGGCCGACGGCCAAAGCCCTCGAGGTATGCGAACCCGCACGCCGCACTCCAGACGAGCAGGACGGCAAACAGTGCCCATGCCAACCCGGGGTGCTGGAGGTCGTCGTTGACGACGACCTGGAAGTACGCCGCGTAGCCACAGCTGAGGAGACGGAAGCCCTGCGCGGCACGCCACAGCGGCGCCGCCGGGTCGGGTGCCGCCGGTTCGCGCATGGCTCCTACTACACCACCCGGCTATACCACCCGGCTACATAACCTTGGACAGGAATGCCTTGGTGCGTTCGTGTTTCGGGTCGGCCATCATCTCGCGTGGATTACCCCGTTCGACGATGACGCCTGCGTCCATGAACACCAGGTCGTCGGCGACTTCGCGCGCGAAGCCCATCTCGTGGGTGACCACCAGCATGGTCATGCCCTCGGTCGCCAATTCCTTCATGACCTCGAGCACCTCGCCGACCAGCTCGGGGTCCAGCGCGGAGGTGGGCTCGTCGAACAGCATCAGTTTGGGGTCCATCGCCAGTGCCCTGGCTATCGCCACCCGCTGCTGCTGACCGCCGGACAACTGAGCCGGATAGGCCTCGGCCTTGTCGGCCAGGCCCACCCGGTCGAGCAGTTCCCGACCACGCGCGAGCGCCTTGTCCTTCTTCAGCCCCTTGACGTGGACGGGCGATTCGATCACGTTGCCCAGAGCCGTGCGGTGCGGGAAGAGGTTGAAGTGCTGGAACACCATGCCGATCTCGCGCCGCTGCTTCGACGCATCCTTCGGCGAGATCTCGTACAGCTTGCCGCCGCGCTCCCGGTAGCCGACGAGTTCACCGTCGACGTACAGCCGGCCCGCGTTCACCTGCTCGAGGTGATTGATGCACCGCAGGAACGTCGACTTGCCAGACCCCGACGGACCCACGAGGCACAGCACCTGCCCGCGTTCGACCTCGAGCGTCACGCCCTTCAGCACGTTGAGTGCGCCGAAGTTCTTGCACACCTGTTCGGCGCGCACCATCGGCGTCATGCCGCACCCGTTCCCAACTGCGCCTTGGCGAGCGCCTCGAGTTGCTTGGTGGTGAGCTTGCGCGACGCACCACGGGAGAAGTACCGCTCGAGGTAGAACTGCCCGACCATCAGCACGCTGGTGACGAGCAGGTACCAGGTAGCAGCCACCAGGAGCATCGGCACGGGTTCGAATGTACGCGCGGCGATCTCGCGGCTGGCGATGCTGTAGAGGTCGTACGAGTAGGGCACCGCGGTGACCAGCGACGTGGTCTTCAGCATGCTGATGACCTCGTTGCCCGTCGGCGGAATGATCACCCGCATCGCCTGCGGCAGCACCGTCCGGCGCATCGTCATCACCCACGACATGCCCAGCGCGGTCGACGCCTCGCTCTGCCCCTCCGGAACAGAAGTGATGCCCGCTCTGATGATCTCGGCCATGTACGCCGACTCGTTGAGCGCGAGCCCGAGAGTCGCCAGCAGGAACGGGATCGACAGGCTCTGCACGTCCAGCTGGAAGAACGTCGGTCCGAACGGCACCCCGATCTGAATCTTCTGGTAGATCACCGGAATCAGGCCCCAGAACACCAACTGCACGTACACCGGGGTGCCACGGAAGATCCAGAGGTACACCCACGACACCGACCGGAACACCGGGTTGGGGGACAGCCGCATGACCGACAGGAGCACGCCGAGCACGATCGCGAGAACCATGGAGTAGACGGTCAGCTGCAGGGTGTTGGACACCCCAAGCATGATGCGGTCGTTGAAGAGGTACTGCAGATAGGTCTTCCAGCCATAGGCCGGGTTGGTGGCCGCCCCGTACAGGAACAGCCCGACCACGACGACGATGACGATCGCCGCCACCCAGCGCCACGGATGCCGCAATGGCACGGCGTCGATCGCCGCGGGTCCGCCGGGTGGCGACGATGCGTCAGAAGTCATCGAACGGGTCAGCTGACCGCGCCGTTGATGACCGGCTTGTCGATCATGCCGTTCTCGACACCCCAGTTCGACGCGATGGTCTTGTAGTCACCGCTCTCGATGAGGTGCTCGAGCGCCTTCTGCAGCGACTGCGCGAGCGGCGAGCCCTTCTTCACGGGCCAGCCGTAGGGCGCCGAATCGAAGATCTCGCCGGCTTGCTCGAGCTTGCCGTTGCTCTGCTTGATCGCATACGAGATCACCGGTGAGTCCGCCGACATGGCGTCGGCCTGGCCCAGGACCACGGCGTTGGTGGCGGCATCCTGGCCGTCGAACGGGATGATCTCGATGGCGGGCTTGCCGGCGTCGGTGCACGCCTTGCTCTTGGCGGGCAGTTCGTCGACCTCCTGGGTGGTGGTCGCCTGGACCGCGACCTTCTTGCCGCAGGCGTCGGTCGGGTTGATGCCCGCGCCGGGCTTCTGCGCCCAGCTGGTGCCCGCCGAGAAGTAGGTGACGAAGTCGACCGACGCCTCGCGCTCCTTGGTGTCGGTGAACGAGGACATGCCCACGTTGAAGCTGTCACCCTGGATCGACGGGATGATCTTGGCGAAGTCGGCCTCGCGGTACTCGGGGGTCAGGCCGAGCGTGGCGGCGATCGCGTTCATCAGGTCGACGTCGAAGCCGACGATCTTGCCCGTCTCGTCCTTGAACTCGTTGGGCGCGTAAGGAATGTTCACGCCGACGATGAGCTTGCCCGACGACTTGATGTCCTCCGGAACGGTATTGGCGATCTCGTCGACCTTGCTGGCATTCGCCGCAGTCGTGCTCGTCGACGGTCCTGCACTGTCGGTGCTCGACGAACACCCGGAAACGATCAGTGCGCCGCTCGCGGCGACCGCCGCAGCAAGGCGCCACATCTTTCCAACTGACACGAGTTGCCTCTTCTTTCTTCGTCGGGCCGTCGTCGTCCCCTCCAGCGGAGGAGGTTAACGACCGTTGAGCCAGCACGCATGGCCGGTAACGGAACATTAACGACCTTCGGTAGTCGGTGACGGCGTTATCGCGCGCTACGGGCGTGTACGAACGTGAATCGGCCCCCGGTCGATGACCCTGTGGAACACTGCGGGCATGACAACCCACGCGGGCCCAAGTCTGTTGCCCCACCTGTGGAAATCGGCTCTCGTCTCGGGCGTGTTGGCAGTCGCCCTCGGCATCGCCGTGGTCGCGTGGCCGGACATCTCGATCGCCGTCGCGGCGATCTTCTTCGGCGCCTACCTCCTCATCACGGGCATCCAGCAGGTGGTGTTCGCATTCAGCCTCGACGTGGCGGCGGGCGGGCGCGTGCTGCTATTCATCAGCGGCGCAGCATCGCTGATCCTCGCCGTGCTGGCATTCCGGCACCTGTACGACGCCGTCCTGCTGATGGCGATCTGGATCGCGATCGGCTTCATCTTCCGTGGCGTCGCCACGACGATCTCGGCGATCAGCGACCCGACGCTGCCCGGGCGTGGTTGGAATGTCTTCGTCGGCGTCATCAGCCTGATCGCAGGCGTGGTCGTACTCGCCTCACCCCTGACGTCGATGGAGACGCTGGCGCTGGTCGTCGGCATCTGGCTCATCGCCATCGGACTGCTGGAAGTGGTCGCGGCCGTCGGCATCCGGCGCACGACGAACGCACTGCACGACCACATCGGAGCCCACACGACTGCCCCCACGACGTCGACGCCGGTGGCCTCCGACCCGATCGCACCCGGCCCCGAGGCGCCGCCGGCCAGGGACGTCACCAGCTAGAAGAGGCGTTCGCCACTTTCCTGGGGCCTGCGGTCCGTAACTACTACGATGTGTCGTAGGTAGGGCAACGGGGCCCCGGAAGAGGTGCACATGGACTCGCTCGACGTCTCACGGTGGCAGTTCGGCATTACGACCGTCTACCACTTCGTCTTCGTTCCGCTGACCATCGGACTGGCACCGCTGATCGCGGCGATGCAGACCGCGTGGGTCATCACCGGCAACCCGGCGTGGTACCGGCTCACGAAGTTCTTCGGCAAGCTGTTCCTGATCAACTTCGCGCTCGGCGTCGCCACCGGCATCGTGCAGGAGTTCCAGTTCGGGATGAACTGGAGCGAGTACTCCCGGTTCGTCGGCGACGTCTTCGGCGCGCCCCTGGCGATGGAGGGGTTGGTCGCGTTCTTCTTCGAGTCGACCTTCATCGGACTCTGGATATTCGGCTGGACCCGGCTACACCGGCTCGTACACCTGGCCTGCATCTGGATCGTCGCCATCGCGGTCAACGCATCCGCGTTCTTCATCATCGCCGCGAACTCCTGGATGCAGCACCCCGTCGGCGCCCGGGTGAACCCGGAGACGGGCAGAGCCGAACTCACCAGCATCGTCGCGCTGTTCACCAACAACACCGCCACGGCGGCGTTCTCGCACGCAGTGGCAGGTGCGTTCCTCACTGCCGGGACATTCGTCGCCGCCGTGTGCGCCTGGTGGCTGGTGCGCACACCCGACCCCGAGCAGGCGCGGACCATGTACCGGCCCGCAACCATCATGGGTTGCCTGGTCGCCCTCGTCTCCGCGGGTGCGCTCGCCTATACCGGAGACGTCCAGGGCAAGCTCATGTTCGAGCAGCAACCGATGAAGATGGCGTCGGCGGAATCGCTGTGCCACACCGAGACCGACCCGGCGTTCTCCATCCTCACCGTCGGCAGGCACAACAACTGCGACAGCGTCACCCACCTCATCGAGGTGCCCTACGTGCTGCCCTTCCTGGCCCAGGGCCAGTTCGAGGGCGTCACGCTCGAAGGCGTCAAGGACCTACAGGAGCGCTACGAGACCCAGTTCGGTCCCGGCGACTACCGGCCGAACCTGTTCGTCACCTACTGGTCGTTCCGCGCAATGATCGGCCTGCTCGCGGTCCCTGCGCTGTTCGCGGTCGTCGCGCTCTGGCTCACCCGCCGCGGGCGCCTCCCCCGGCAGCGGTGGTTCGCGACGTTCGGACTGCTCACCCTGCCCACGCCGTTCCTCGCCAACAGCGCAGGCTGGGTCTTCACCGAGATGGGACGGCAGCCCTGGGTGGTGGTGCCCAACCCGACCGGCGACCAGGACCTGCGCCTGACCGTCGCCCAAGGCGTGTCGGGACATTCGGTGGGCCTGGTGCTGACGTCGCTGATCCTGTTCACCGCCCTGTACGCGGTGCTCGCGGTGATCTGGTTCTGGCTCATCCGCCGCTACGTGGTCGAGGGTCCGCTCGAGCACGATGCCGAACCCACCCCGCCCGCGCCACCGGGCGACGACGCCGTCGCCCCACTGTCGTTCGCGTACTAGGAGCACGACATGGCACTTCAGGACTTCTGGTTCATCGCCCTGGCCGCACTGTTCCTCGGCTTCTTCGTGCTCGAGGGCTTCGACTTCGGGGTCGGCATGCTCATGCGGTGGTTCGGCGGCGATGCCGACGACGACCGCGAACGGCACCAGCGGGCGGTGCTCAACACCATAGGACCGGTGTGGGACGGCAACGAGGTGTGGCTGATCACCGCGGGCGGCGCCATGTTCGCCGCGTTCCCGGCGATGTACGCCACGCTGTTCTCGGGCCTCTATCTGCCCCTGCTCTTGATCCTGCTCGGCATGATCGTGCGGGTCTGCGCCATCGAGTGGCGCGGCAAGATCGACGACCCCCGCTGGCGCAGCTGGGCCGACGGCGCCATCGCCGCCGGCTCGTGGCTGCCCGCCGTGCTGTGGGGCGTGGCATTCGCCGCGATCGTGCGGGGGCTACCCGTCGACGCCGACGAGCAGATGCACCTCGGAATCACCGACCTGCTGAACGGCTACACGCTGCTCGGCGGACTGGCGACCGCGGGCCTGTTCGCCTTCCACGGTGCCGTGTTCATCCGCCTGAAGACCGAAGGTGCCGTACGCGTTCGGGCCACGCACTTCGCCGCGCTGCTCGGCCTCCCGGTGTCGATCGTCGTCGCCGGCTTCGGGCTGTGGACGCAGGTGTTCTACGGCAAGGACTGGACCTGGCTGGCATTCGGCATCGCCGTGGCCGCGCAATTGATCGCCGTGATGCTGGTGTGGGGACGCGGCAGCGACGGCTGGGCATTCGCCTGCACGGCCGCCGTGGTCGCCTCCGTCGTGATCCTGCTGTTCGGCTCGCTCTACCCGAACGTGATTCCCTCGTCACTCGATCCGGCGTGGAGTCTGACCGTGGACAACGCGTCGTCGGCGCCGTACACGCTGACCATCATGTCGTGGGCGGCACTGTTCATCACGCCGTTGGTGATCGGCTACCAGGGGTGGACGTACTGGGTGTTCCGGCAACGGATCTCGGCCGAGCGGATACCCGACCCCATCGGGCTGTCACGGCGCATGCGATGACACCGTCGACCTCCTCCCCCGCCATGCGACGACACATCGCCGCGTCGGTGGGCTGCGGGACCGTCATCGCGGCCAGCGCCATCGCGGGCGCCGTCACGCTGGCACACCTCGTCGCTGGGATCGTCACAAACCCTCAGAGCCGCACCCTCGAGCACTGGTGGCCCGCCATGGCGCTGCTGGCGGCGCTGTGGCTCGTCCGCGCGGCCGCCCAGTGGGCCCAGGCCCGGCTGAGCCAGCACGGCGCCACGGCGACCATCGCCGAACTCAACCGCGACGTGCTCGAACGGGTCACTGCCCTGCCACCCCGACGCCTCGCCGAGGTTCGCGACGACGCCGCGCTCCTGGTGACGCACGGCCTCGACGGCCTCCGTCCCTACTTCACCCGCTTCCTACCGGCCGTCGTGCTGGCGGCGATCGTCACGCCGGCCGCGGTCGTCGCGATCGCTTGGTACGACCGGCAATCCGCGGTGATCGTCCTCATCGCGCTGCCGCTGATTCCGTTGTTCATGGTGCTGATCGGCCTGGTCACGCGGGACCGGTCGACGGCGTCGCTCGCCGCGATGGGCACATTGCAGTCCCGGTTGCTCGACCTCGTCGCCGGCATCCCCACGCTGCGTGCGCTCGGCCGCGCCGACGGCCCTGCGGTGCGCATCGCGGAACTGAGCGATGCTCACCGACGCTCGGCGCTGGCCACCCTGCGGATCGCGTTCCTGTCGTCACTCGTCCTCGAACTCCTTGCCACCCTTGGCGTCGCACTGGTCGCGGTCAGCGTGGGGCTGCGTCTGGTGTTCGGCGAGGTGGCGCTTGCCGACGCGCTCACCGCGCTGCTGCTGGCCCCCGAGGTCTTCTGGCCGCTGCGCCGCGTCGGCACCGAATTCCACGCCGCCCAGGACGGCAAGACCGCACTGGAGCGGGCCCGCGCCCTGCTCGCCGAACTCCCCCACCCCGCCGCCGGGGACTGCCGCGTCGCCGCGCACGGGGTGCACGTACGCCTCGAGGCATCGAGCGTTGCCGGCCGTGACGGACTGGCCCCCGACGGCCTCGACGCCGACCTGCCACCCGCGGCGGTGACCGTGCTCACCGGACCCAACGGTGCGGGCAAGAGCACCGCGCTGCAGGCGATCCTGGGACTGACCCCGCCGACCTCGGGCCGCGTGCTGATCGACGGGTGCGACGTCACCACACTCGACCACGCCTCGTGGTGGGCCAAGGTGGCCTGGCTCGCGCAGCGACCCGTACTGATCCCGGGCACGATCCGAGAGAACCTCGAACTGTTCGGCCCGCTCGAAGACGCCGAGACCGCCTGCACGGCATCGGGTTTCGACGAGGTGCTCACCGAGTTGCCGGACGGGCTCGACACCGTCGTCGGACGCAACGGTGTCGGACTGTCACTCGGGCAGCGCCAGCGGCTCGGCCTGACCCGAGCGCTCGGCTCCTCCGCGCCGGTGCTGTTGCTCGACGAACCGACGTCACACCTGGACGCCGCCTCCGAGGCGCGGGTGCTGGCCGCGATCGTGGACCGCGCTCGGGCGGGAGCGACCGTCGTCGTCGTCGGCCATCGCGACGAGGTCAAGGCCATCGGCGATCACGTCGTCCAGGTCGGAGGTGCGGTCCTTGTCCACCACTGACGAGTCCCCGATCCGCTTGACCGCGACGGCATTCGACCTGCTACGGCCCCGGCTGCCCCGGCTGGCGGCCGCCGCCGCACTCGGCGTGGCGTCGCTCGGCAGCGCGCTCGGGCTGGCAGCGGTATCGGCCTGGCTCATCGCCAGGGCGTGGCAGATGCCGTCGGTGCTGGACCTCACGGTGGCGGTGGTCGCCGTACGCGCACTGGGCATCTCACGCGGAGTCCTCGGATACTGCGAGCGACTCGCCACCCACGACACCGCGCTGCGTGCCGCCGGCTCAGCACGTACCCGCCTGTACCGCCGACTCGCCAACGCGCCCGGCGAGACGGCCATGCGCTGGCACGGCGGTGAACTCGCGTCGCGGCTGGGCGGGTCGGTCGACGAACTGTCCGACGTCCTGGTCCGATCCGTGCTTCCGATCGTGGTCGCCGCCGTCCTCTCGACGGCCGCGGTGGCCGCGCTGGCGTTGATCTCCCTCGGCGCAGCGCTGGTGCTGGCCGTCAGCCTCGCGGTCGCGGGGTGCCTCGCACCGTGGCTGGCCGCCCGCGCCACTGCAGCCGAGGAGAACGTCGCGGCCGGGCACCGGTCGGCCAGGGACACCGCGGCGATGCTCGCGCTGGACCACGGGCCCGAGCTGCGGGTGGCGGGCCGACTCGACCACGTCGTCGCCGAATGCGCACGCAGCCAACGCGAATGGGGCGCTACCTCCGATCGCGCCGCCCTGCCCGCAGCCGCGGCTGCCGCTGCGCCGACCCTCGCCATTGGGGCGAGCGTGCTCGGCGCCGTCGTCGCCGCGCTGTCGCTGGGGTCCACGTTGCCACCGACCACGGCGGCGATCCTCGTCCTGCTGCCGCTGTCGGCATTCGAGGCGACCACGGCGCTGCCCGCCGCCGCCGTCCACCTGGTGCGGGCACGCATCGCCCTGCAGCGCCTCGCCGACCTCACCGCACCCGGGCCGACCCGTCAGCGGCCCGCCGTCGCGGCACCCGACGTGGTCGCCGGTGACCGCCTCGCGGTCGTCGGTCCCAGCGGTGCGGGCAAGACCACGCTGCTGCTGACCATCGCCGAAGCACACCGTGCTTCCGGCGAGGCGGGCTTCTTCCCCGAGGACGCCCACCTGTTCGACACGACCGTCCGGGACAACCTGCTCGTCGCCCGCGGCGACGCGACCGACGCCGAACTGCACGCCGCGCTCGACGCCGTCGGACTCCGGGCGTGGGTCGACGGCCTTCCCGATGGGCTCGCCACCGTGCTGCACGGCGGCGCGGCGGCCGTCTCCGCCGGACAGCGCAGGCGACTGCTGCTGGCCCGGGCATTGGTGTCGAACTTCCCGATCGTGCTGCTCGACGAGCCCACCGAGCACCTCGATGCCGCCGCCGCGCAGCGCATCGCGACGGATCTGCTGACACCGGGGGCGCTGTTCTCCGCCGACCGCGCGGTGGTTGTCGCGACGCATCAACCGCCCGACGAGGCACGTTGTCCCGTCGTGACGGTGGGCCGCGACGCGTATTCTCGGCAGACATGACCGGGTATCCGGGCGGATATCCGCCGCCGCCACCGCCGCAACAGCCATATCCCGGCTACGGGGGCTACCCGTACCAGTACGGACCGCCGCCGGTGGCGCCGCGCAACGGGTTGGGGATCACCGCACTGGCCTTGGGCATCGTCGGGCTGCTGTCGTTCTGGTCGGTGCTCGGCGGCGTCGTGTTCGGCGTCGCCGCCGTCATCGTCGGCATCGTCGCCCGCGGCCGCGTCAAGCGGGGCGAGGCGAACAACGGCGGAATCGCGGTGGCCGGCATCGTGCTCGGCGCCGTGGCCGTCGTCGTCTCGCTCGCCTTCATCGCGGTGTGGGCCGGCGTGTTCCGGGAAGTCGGCGGCACCGACTACCTCGACTGCGTGTCCCGCGCCGGCTCGGACCAGCAGGCCCTCGACGGGTGCATCGACCAGCTCACCGATCGGGTCGACGGTCAGTTCAGCACCACCCCGTCGCGCTAACGCTCGGGGAAGTACTTGACGATGCCCTCCTGGACGACGGTGGCGAGCACGCGTCCGGACTCGTCGAAGAAGTGCCCTGTGCCCAGTCCCCGGGATTCCGCGGCCACCGGCGACACCGTCGAGTAGAGCACCCAGTCGTCGAACCGGATCGGGCGGTGGAACCACACCGAGTGGTTCATCGTGACGGCGAAGATGCGGTCGAAGCCCCATGACAGCCCGTGGGTGGTGATGATCGAATCCAGCACGGTCGTGTCCGACGAGTACACCAGCGCCGCGGCGTGGAGCACGGGGTCCGCGGGCATACTGCCCTGCGACTTCATCCACACGCGGTTGTGCGCAAGGCTCCCACCGCGGTCCCGCATGACCCACGCCGGGTCGTTGGTGTAGCGCCACTCGATCGGCCGCAACGCGTTCGCGAAGTGCGGCACGGTCTCCTCGTACCCGCGCAGCAGATCGTCGATCCCCGGCAGGTCGTGCGGGGGCGCGACGTCGGGCACGTCCACGTCGTGCTCGAGGCCGCGGCCGCCGGACAGGTGCGATACCAGCGCCGACCCCAGCAGCAGGCCATCCTGGGTCACGTCGACTCGACGGTTGGCGAAGCGCCGCTCGTCGCGCAGTCGGACCACCGAGAACTCGAGGTCCACCTCGGGATCGCCACCGGCGATGAAGTGCATCGACAGGGCGCTTGGCGGTAGCCGGGCATCGACGGTGCGGCTCGCAGCCACGAACGCCTGCGCCATCATCTGGCCACCGAACGTCCGAATCGGGTTCTTGCTGGGGTGCGACCCGGTGAACGCGTCGTCACCGACGCGGGTCAGGTCGAGGACGCGCAGCAACTCCAGGAAGTCCGGATGCGACGCGTCACCGACGGGGGCCCCACGGCCGGACGACGAAGGGCCAGACAAGCGAAGGGCCTCCTCGGATCACTCGTTACGCGTGGTCGTCCTCGCCGATCCGGTGCACGTGGATCAGGTTGGTCGAGCCTACTGTGCCGGGCGGGGCACCTGCGACGATGACCACCAGGTCGCCGCGCTTGTAGCGGCCCAGCGACAGCAGCGACTCGTCCACCTGCCGGATCATGCCGTCGGTGGTGTGCATGTGCGGAACGATGAACGTCTCGGTGCCCCACGTCAGCGCAAGCTGGCTACGCACCTCGGGCAACGGCGTGAACGCCAGCAGCGGCAGGGGGGTGTGCAGCCGTGCCAGCCGCTTGACCGTGTCACCGGACTGGGTGAACGCCACCAACGCCTTGGCGTCGAGCCGCTCGCCGATGTCGCGGGCCGCGTACGAGATGACGCCCCGCTTGGTGCGCGGCACGTGCGTCAGCGGCGGAGCGGCCGTCGAATTCTCCTCCACGGCGGTGACGATGCGGGCCATCGTGCGGACGGCCTCCAGCGGGTACTTGCCCACCGACGTCTCGCCCGACAGCATCACCGCGTCGGCACCGTCGAGGACGGCGTTCGCGACGTCGGACGCCTCCGCGCGGGTGGGGCGGGAGTGCTCGATCATCGACTCCAGCATCTGGGTGGCGACGATCACCGGCTTGGCGTTCTCGCGCGCCATCTGGATCGCCCGCTTCTGGACCAGCGGGACCGCCTCCAGGGGCAGCTCCACGCCGAGGTCGCCGCGGGCCACCATGATCGCGTCGAACGCGAGGACGACGGCCTCGAGGTCGGCGATGGCCTCGGGCTTCTCCAGCTTGGCGATGACGGGCACGCGGCGGCCCACGCGGTCCATGACCTCGTGGACGAGTTCGATGTCCGAGGGCGAGCGGACGAACGACAGCGCGACCAGGTCCACGCCGAGCTGCAGCGCGAACTCCAGGTCGGCGATGTCCTTCTCCGACATGGCGGGCACCGAGACGTTCATGCCGGGCAGCGACAGGCCCTTGTTGTTGCTGACCCGTCCGCCCTCGGTGACGGTGCACACCACGTCGTTGCCGTCGATGTGCTCGACGACGCATCCGACGTTGCCGTCGTCGATCAGCAGCCGGTCACCCGGCGACGCGTCGTTGGCGAGCTGCTTGTAGGTGGTGGACACCCGGTCGTGGGTGCCCATGAAGTCATCGACGGTGATCCGCACCGTCTCGCCGGCAGTCCACAGCGTGGCGCCCGTAGCGAACCGGCCCAGCCGGATCTTGGGTCCCTGCAAATCGGCGAGCACGCCGACGGCACGCCCCGTGGCGTCAGACGCGCTGCGCACGTAGTTGTAATTGGCCTCGTGGTCGGCGTAGTCGCCGTGGCTGAAATTCAGCCGGGCAACGTCCATGCCCACCTCGACGAGGGACTTCACCATCTCTTCGGAGCCAGTGGCCGGACCAAGGGTACAGACGATCTTTCCGCGTCTACTCACGTCTGGTGAGCATAGTCCCTAATCGATTCAGATGACGGCTAGCGGAAGCGCGCCAGGCCTGACCGGCGCAGGAAGCTCCGACTCGCCCATGAGGTACGCGTCGACCGCGTGCGCCGCGCTGCGGCCCTCCGCGATGGCCCACACGATCAGCGACGCCCCACGGTGGGCGTCCCCACATACGAACACCCCGGGGGCCTCGGTCTGCCAATCGGACCCGCACGGCAGCGCGCCGCGCCGGTTCAGGGTCAAGCCCAGTCCCTCGAGCAGCGCCATGTGCTCGACGCCCTCGAAGCCGATGGCCAGCAACGCCAGGTCGCACGGAATCTCGATGGGCTCACCGACCGGGGTGACGACCCGGCGTCCCTCCGCGTCTCGCTGCACCTTGACCTCCGCGATCTGGAGCGCACGCAGGTTCCCGTCGTCGTCACCGACGAAGCGCTGCACCGCCACCTCGTAGCGACGGGCGCCGCCTTCGGCGTGTGCCGGGGATAGCCGAGTGCGGAGCACCAGCGGCCACGTGGGCCACGGTGAGCGGGACTCGTCGCGCTGTCCGGGCGGCTCGGGGTTGTAGTCGAGCTGGGTCACCGAGATGGCCCCCTGCCGGTGCGCGGTGCCGAGACAGTCGGCCCCGGTGTCGCCGCCGCCGATGATCACCACGTGCTTGCCCTTGGCGGAGATCGGCGATTCGCCGTCGCCCTCGCACTCCTTGTTCGCAGGCATCAGGTGGTCCATCGCGAGGTGCACACCGCGCAACTCGCGGCCCTCGACCAGGTTGTCGCGTGCCCGCAGCGCACCGACTGCGAGCACCACCGCGTCGTGCTGGCTGCGCAGCGCATCGACGCGCAAGTCGACGCCGACCTCGCACTCGGTGACGAAACGGGTTCCCTCGGCGCGCATCTGGGCGAGACGCTGATCGAGCGTCGACTTCTCCAGCTTGTACTCCGGGATGCCGTAGCGCAGCAGCCCACCGATCCGGTCGTCACGCTCGTAGACCGTGACATGGTGGCCTGCGCGCGTGAGTTGTTGCGCGGCAGCCAGACCGGCGGGGCCCGAACCGACGACGGCCACGCTGCGGCCGGTCGCGATCGCGGCGGGCTGCGGCTCCACCAGACCCAGCCGCCACGCCTGGTCGGCGATCGTATTCTCGATGCGCTTGATGGTGACGGCGCCGCCTGTGGTGTCCTCGCCGATCGAGAGCACGCACGCCGACTCGCACGGCGCGGGGCACAGCCGCCCGGTGAACTCGGGGAAGTTGTTCGTGGCGTGCAGGCGGTCGCTCGCGGCGTCCCACCGGCCCCGCCGCACCAGGTCGTTCCACTCGGGGATCAGGTTGCCCAGCGGACAACCGGCAGTACCCGAGTGGCAGAACGGGATTCCGCAGTCCATGCAGCGACGTGCCTGCTCCGACACCTCCCGCGCACGGTCCTTGGGGTCCTGGCGCTCGTAGACCTCGTGCCAGTCGCCGACGCGTTCGTCGACGGGGCGCTTGGGCGCCTCGACCTTGGGCACCTTCAGGAATCCGGTGGGGTCAGCCACGGGTCGCCTCCATGATCGCCGCGTCCACGTCGCGCCCCTCGGCCTTCGCCATCCGGGTCGCCTGCAGCACGCGTTGGTAGTCGGTGGGCATGATCTTGGTGAATTGCGCACTGCGCCTTGGCCAATCCGATAGCAGCGACCTGGCCACCGTGCTGCCGGTGAGGTGCGCGTGGGCGGTGACGGTTTGGCACAGCCACTCGAGGTCCTCGGACTCGGGACGCTGCAGCTCGACCATTGCCGGGTTGACGTCGGCCGGGTCCAGCCCGAGCACGTAGGCGATGCCGCCGGACATGCCCGCCGCCATGTTGCGGCCGGTCGGGCCGAGCACGACCACGCGGCCGCCGGTCATGTATTCGCAAGCATGGTCGCCGACGCCTTCGGCGACCGCGACCGCGCCGGAGTTCCTGGCGCAGAAGCGCTCCCCCACCCGACCGCGCAGGTAGACCTCACCCGAGGTCGCACCGTAGAGCAGGGTGTTGCCCGCGATGACGTTCTCCTCGGGGATGAACAGCACGTCCTCGGGCGGGCGGACGACGATGTGGCCGCCCGAGAGTCCCTTGCCGACGTAGTCGTTGGCGTCGCCGATCAGTTCGATCGTGACGCCCGGCGGCAGGAAGGCACCGATCGACTGCCCCGCCGACCCGCTGAGCGTGACGTGGATGGTGTCGGTCGGCAGCCCCTGCGCGCCGTAGCGCCGCGTGACCTCGGCACCGAGCATGGTGCCCACCGTGCGATTGACGTTGCGGACCGGCAGGTCCAGCCGCACCGGGTGGGCGTCCTCCAGTGCGCCCTCGGCGAGCGCGATCAGCGTCTTGTCCAGCGCCTGATCCAGTGCGTGGTACTGGTCCTTGGTCTTGCGGCGCTGGGTGAGCTGCTCGCCGTGCGCGTTCTTCGGCATCGCAAAGATGGGGCTGAGGTCCAGGCCCTTGCTCTTCCAGTGCGCGACGCCGACAGCGGTGTCCAGCACGTCGGCCTGCCCGACGGCCTCGTCGATGCTGCGGAAGCCCAAATCCGCGAGGTACTCCCGCACGCCCTGGGCGATGAACCGGAAGAAGTTGACCAGGAACTCTGGCTTGCCGTTGAAGCGGGCCCGCAACTCTGGGTTCTGCGTGGCGACGCCCACCGGGCAGGTGTCGAGGTGACAGACCCGCATCATGATGCAGCCGGCGACCACCAGGGGTGCGGTGGAGAAGCCGAACTCCTCGGCCCCGAGCAGGGCGGCGACGATAACGTCGCGTGCGGTGCGCATGCCGCCGTCGGCCTGCACGGTGATTCTGTCTCGCAGACCGTTGAGCACCAGAGTCTGCTGGGCGTCGGCCAACCCGATCTCCCATGGCAGGCCCGCATGCTTGAGCGACGTCAGCGGAGCCGCACCGGTGCCGCCGTCCCAGCCGGAGATGAGCACGACGTCGGCGTGCGCCTTGGACACCCCGGTCGCGACCGTTCCGACGCCGACGGAACTGACCAGCTTCACGTGGATGCGGGCCTGATCGTTGGCGTTCTTCAGGTCGTGGATCAGTTGTGCCAGATCCTCGATCGAGTAGATGTCGTGGTGCGGCGGCGGCGAGATCAGTCCGACGCCGGGCGTGGAGTGCCGGGTCTTGGCGATGCTCGGGTACACCTTGTAGCCCGGGAGCTGGCCGCCCTCACCGGGTTTGGCTCCCTGGGCCATCTTGATCTGGATGTCCGAGGCGTTGACGAGGTAGTCGCTGGTCACGCCGAATCGACCGGACGCGACCTGCTTGACCGCACTGCGACGCCGCGGGTCGTAGAGCCGGTCGACGTCCTCGCCGCCCTCCCCGGAGTTGGAGCGGCCGCCGATCTGGTTCATCGCGATGGCCATGGTCTCGTGCGCCTCTGCGGAGATCGACCCGTAGCTCATGGCGCCGGTGTTGAACCGGGTGCAGATCGACTCCACCGACTCGACCTCCTCGAGCGGCACCGGGGGCCGCTGACCCTTCTTCAGCTCGAACAGCCCGCGCAGCGTCCCGCCCTCGCGGGACAACCGGTCGACCTCGTCGGTGTACTGCGCGAACACCTCATCGCGGCCGGTCCGCGTCGAATGTTGCAGCAGGAACACGGTTTCGGGGGTGAAGAGGTGCAGTTCGCCTTCACGCCGGAACGCGTACTCGCCGCCGACCTCGAGCCGCCGGTGCACGCGCTCGGTCGGGTTCTCCGGGTAGGCGCGCCGGTGCCGCAGCTTGACCTCCTCGGCGACGACGTCGAGACCGATGCCGCCGAGCCTGCCCGGGGTACCGGTGAAGTACTCGTCGACCACCTCGCGGTCGATGCCCACCACCTCGAAGGCCTGTGCGCCGGTGTAGGACGCGACGGTGGAGATGCCCATCTTGCTCATCACCTTCATCACGCCCTTGCCGAGCGCCTTGAGGTAGTTGCGGACCGCGGTCTTGGTCTCGATGCCGGTCAGCTCGCCCTCGCGGATGAGGTCCTCGATCGACTCGAACGCCAGGTACGGGTTGACCGCTGCCGCACCGAAGCCGATGAGCAGCGCGATGTGGTGGACCTCGCGGGCATCGCCGCTCTCGACCACCAGGGCGACGGTGGTGCGCTCCTTGGTCCGCACCAGGTGGTGGTGCACGGCCGACACTGCGAGCAGGGACGGAATCGGCGCGCGGGTGTGGTCGGAATCCCGGTCGGAGATCACCAACGTGCGGGCGCCACGGGCGATCTCCTCCGACGCACGCAGGCGGAGGTCCTCCAGCGCGTCGGTCAGGCCTTCGCCGCCGCGTTCGACGTCGTACAGCGCACGCAGCACCGCGGTCTGGAATCCGGGGTGGTCGCCGTCGTCGTTGATGTGGACGATCCGGTTCACCTCGTCGTTGTCGAGCACCGGCCAGCGCAGCAGGATCTGCCGGCACGACGCGGGCGTCGGCTCGAGCAGGTTGTGCTCGGGGCCCATCACCCGGGCCATCGACGTCACGATCTCCTCGCGGATGGCGTCCAGCGGCGGGTTGGTGACCTGGGCGAACATCTCGACGAAGTAGTCGTAGAGCAGCCGGGACCGCTGGGACAGCACGGCCGCGGGGGTGTCGGTGCCCATCGAGCCGAGCGGTTCACCACCCGATGCGGCCATGGGCGTCAGGAGGATTCGCAGATCCTCTTCGCTGTAGCCGAAGGCGATCTGGCGACGCACCACCGAGTCGTGATCGGGCTGCATCCGGCCGCGATCGGGCAGCGTCGCGACGTCGAGCAGCCCGGCGTGCAGCCATTCGTCGTACGGATGGTCGGCCGCGATCTCGGCCTTGATCTCCGCGTCGGAGATGATCCGTCCAGCTGCGGTGTCGACGAGGAACATCGTGTTCGGCTCGAGCCTGCCCCTGGCGACGATCTCGGCGGACGGGATGGGCAGCACGCCGCTCTCGCTGGCGAGGATGATCCTGTCGTCGATGGTGCGCCACCACCGGCCGGGCCGTAATCCGTTGCGGTCCAGCACCGCTCCGACGACCGTGCCGTCGGTGAACGTGACGCAGGCGGGCCCGTCCCAGGGTTCCATGATCGAGGCGTTGAACTGACACAGCGCGCGGCGCGCGGGGTCCATCGCGGTGTTGTTCTCCCACGCCTCGGGGATCATCAGCATCACCGCGTGCGGCAGGCTGCGACCACCGAGGTGCAGCAGCTCGAGCACCTGGTCGAACGACGCGGAGTCGGACGCGTCCGGCGTACAGATCGGCGACAGCCGCGCCAGGTCGCCGCCGATGAGGGGACTCGACAGCATCGCCTCCCTGGCGTGCATCCGGTTGCGGTTGCCGCGGACGGTGTTGATTTCGCCGTTGTGCGCGACGAACCGGAACGGGTGGGCTAGCGGCCACGACGGGAACGTGTTCGTCGAGAAGCGGCTGTGCACGATCGCGATGGCGCTGGTGCAGCGTTCGTCGCGCAGGTCGGTGAAGAACAGGGGCAGCTGCTTCGTGGTGAGCATGCCCTTGTAGGTCATGGTGCGGCTGGACAGACCCGTGAAGTAGACGCCTGTTCCGGCGTCTTCGTCGCTCGGCACGTGGCCGGCCCGCTTGCGCAATGGGTACACGCGCCGGTCGAGATCGATTTCGCCGAGCCGCTTTCCGTCGATCTCGGGCGAGGTGACGAAGAACTGCGCCATGTGCGGCATGCATCCTCGGGCGGTCTCCCCCAGGTCTGCGCCGTCGGGGTCGACCGGCATCGAGCGCCAGCCGAGGACGATCAGGCCCTCGTCCTCCGCGATCCCCTCGACGCGCCGCATCGCCGCGGCTCGTTGGGTGGGGTCCATCGGGAGGAAGCAGACACCCGCGGCGAAGGCGTTTGTGCCGTCGGCAGCCGGTGGCGGCAGCTCGAAGTCGACGACCTCCCTCAGCAGGTCGACGGGCAGTTGCATGAGGATGCCCGCGCCGTCACCGCTGTTGGTCTCGGCGCCGGCAGCCCCGCGGTGATCGAGGTGCTCGAGTGCCAGCAGGCCGTCGGCGACGATGCCGTGCGAGCGGCGACCCTTGATGTCGGTGACCATGGCGACGCCGCACGAGTCGGATTCGTGCTCCGGGTCGTAGAGACCCTGCGCCTGGGGCAATGCCGAGAACAGCATCGAGGAGTACCTCCGCAGTCCGGAAAATGATTTCCGGGACTACAGCGGCCCGAGTGCCGATGCTATCAGCGCACTGTCAGATCTACCCTGTGACGAACGTTGGTACCAGGGGAAACCCGGGCAAATTGCGCACCACGGTCCACGCGATCGCAGCGACGGCGATCGTCACCATGGCCGCCACGGGCATCAGCGTTTGGCCGCGGCGCCACCGCACCAGCAGCCACACCGCCAGCAGTGGCAACCCGACGAGCGCGAAGACGTTGTCGGTGACCGCGGCCGCGAAGTCCCCGTGCAGGACGTCGTGGGTCATCCGGATGCCACCGCAGCCGGGGCACTCCAGTCCCGTCAACGCCTTGAACGGGCACGGCGGGAACAGGAAGCCGGGACGGTGCGGATCGGCCAGCCCAACGTAGGCGAGCCCGCCGGTGACCAGCGCCGCGGCGCCGACGGCGACGTGACCCCGCGTGGGTCGTGTGCTGGCCCTAGGTGCCATCGCGGAGCGGGCGGCCCTCCGGGTCGCGGACCTTGTCGGTCAGGATCAGCACGGCGTCGATGATTCCCCACACCACCGCAGCGATGCCGCAGGTGACGAGGCCGACGACGAGCTGGATCACGCCGAGCTTGGTGTAGCCCAGGTAGATCCGGCCGATTCCGACGAGGCCGATGAGCCCGACGAGTTGCAGCAGTCCGCCGACGAGCTTGGACTTCTCCGAGTACGGCTCACCGGTGACGGGATGCCTGCCGTATGGCGCCAACGGGTCGTGGTAGCCGCCGCCCGGTGGCGGCGGGTACTGCTGGCTGTAGCCCTGCTGCGGGTAGCCCTGCTGCGGGTAGCCCTGCTGCGGGTAACCGGGCTGGGAGAAACCCTGCTGGGTCTGATCCTGCTGGGAGTAACCCGGCGGCGGCGGGGGCGGGGTCGACGGAATTCCATCCTCGCGGCCCCCGAACTGCGGTTCAGTCATGCGGCCAGCATGCCAGACCGGGGTGGCGCTCAGGGGGCGATGATCGATCAGCTGCGGTTGCGCTGCCACCAACGCCGACGGGTCCGTCCGGTCGTGGGCGTCGTGGAGGGGGGAGGCGTGGTGGTGTCGTTGGAAAGCGCCCTGGCGTCTTCCTCCCCGGCCACCGCCGCGTCGTGCACCTCTGCGGCATCGTCCTCGGCAGCAGACACTTCGTCACCGTCGACGGAACCCAGCCCCTCCTCGGGAGCGGCGCTCGACTCGGGGTCGTCAACATCTGATGCCGCTGCCGGGTCGGGTGTCTCCTCCGACGCGGGCTCGGCAGCCACGTCATCAGCCAACGACTCCGCCTCACCGGCACCGACCACGGCAGCCTCGTGCACCTCTGCGGCGTCGTCCTCGGCAGCAGTCACTTCGTCGCCCTCGACCGAACCCAGACCCTCTTCAGGCGCGGCACTCGACTCAGCGCCGTCATCATCTGATGACGTTGCCGCGTCGACCGTCTCAGCCGACACGTCATCAGCCAACGACTCCGCCTCATCGGCACCAACCACCGCAGCCGCATGGACCTCATCGGCGTCACCCTCGGCGGCAGTCACCTCGTCAGCATCGACCGAACCCAATCCCTCCTCAGGAGCGGCACTCGACTCAGCGTCGTCAACATCTAATGACGCTGCCGGGTCGGGTGTCTCCTCCGACACGTCATCAGCCAACGACTCGGCCTCATCGGCACCGACCACCGCAGCAGCGTGCACCTCATCAGCGTCACCCTCGGCAGCAGCCACTTCGTCGCCCTCGACCGAACCCAACCCCTCCTCAGGAGCGGCGTCGGTAGCGGTGGCACCACCATCGTCGCCCGTCTCGGATTCGTCGCGGATCCCGTCCGCAAGCGTCTCCGCATCGTCGGCACCAATGATCGCTGCCGCGTGCACCTCAGAGGCGTCACCCTTAGCGGCAGTGACCTCGTCACCGTCGACCGAGCCGAGCCCCTCTTCGGGCGCCGCAGAATCAGCCTCGGCCGGCACGTCCTCGACCAACGATTCCGCGTCATCGGCAGGATCGTCGGTCGACGCGACGGCGTCGGCCTCGGCACCCAGGTCGGCGGCGAGCGTCTCGGCCTCGAACGCACCTTCTGCGGCTGCTTCCTGAACCTCGGCGGCATCGCCTTCGGCAGCGATGACCTCGTCGCCATCGACCGAACCGAGGCCCGCTTCCGGCTTCTCATCGCCGTCGGCATCTTCGCCTGCCTCGGCGAACGCCTCAGCCTCGGCGATGTCCTCCGACGAGGCAGTCTCCACCTGCTCGACCAGATCCTCGGCCTCCGCAGCGGCCTCCGACTTCATGCCGTCGAAGTCTTCGTCGCCGTTTGCAGCGTCGTCTACGGCGGCATCGTCGGCCTCTTCGGCTGCCTCGGCGAACGCCTCAGCCTCGGCGATGTCCTCCGACGAGGCGGTCTCCACCTGTTCGACCAGATCCTCTGCCTCCGCAGCAGCCTCCGACTTCTTGCCGTCGAAGTCGTCCACGTCGGCGTCATCACCAGCTTCGGACGCGGCGCGTTCGTCTTCCTTGCCTGCCACGACCGCAGCGGCGACCAGTCCACTGGTCGCGGCGGCCGCGGTCAAGTTCTCCCCGGCCTCGTCCACCACCGACTCGCCGCCCGCCTCGGTGTCCTTGCCGCGCAGCGTCCACGGCTCCTCGCGGCCCTTGGTGGCGACCATGACGTAGACCACCGCCGCGATGAACACGAACGTCGACGTGAAGGTGTTGACGCGGATTCCGGTGTCGCCGATCGTCGTCGCGTAGTCGCTACGCATCAGCTCGATCCAGAACCGGCCGACGCAGTAGCCGGCCACGTACAGCGCGAACAGGCGGCCGTGACCGATGCGGAACCGCTTGTCGACCAGCAGGAGAAGTCCGAAGACCAGCAGGTTCCACAGCAGTTCGTACAGGAACGTCGGGTGCACGACGTCGACCAGCTGCCCCGTCGACACGCCGTTCAGCGAGTCGGGATAGCCCGCGGCGTTGCGCCGTTCGTAGACTTCGAGCCCCCACGGCAGCGTCGTCGGCCTGCCGTACAGCTCCTGGTTGAAGTAGTTGCCCAGTCGGCCGATGGCCTGCGCGAGGATGATCCCGGGCGCGATCGCGTCGCCGAACGCAGGCAGCGGTATCCCCCGCCGACGGCATCCGATCCACGCACCGACGCCACCCAACGCCACGGCACCCCAGATCCCGAGGCCACCGTCCCAAATCCGCAGCGCCGCACCAAAACCCTTGCCACCCTCGCCGAAGTACGTCGACCAGTCGGTCAGCACGTGATAGAGCCGACCACCGATGAGACCGAACGGAACCGCCCACAGCGCGATGTCGTAGATGACGCCCGGCTCACCGCCGCGCGCCGACCAGCGACGGTCGCCGATGATCAGAGCGGCGACGATGCCCGCCAGGATGCACAGCGCGTAGGCCCGGATCGGGAACGGGCCGAGATGCCACACTCCCTGGTCGGGGCTGGGCAGGTAGGCCAGAACAGTCAGGGTCACGCGGAAATCCTCTGTCGCACTCCGTCGGCCAGTTCCTCGGTCAGCGCCCTGACCGCCGGGATGCCGTCGGCCAGCGCGGTCACGAGCGCCGAGCCGACGATGACCCCGTCCGCGTAGGCGCCGATCTCCGCCGCCTGCGCACGCGAGCGCACGCCCAAACCGACCCCGACCGCGATGTCGGATACCTCCTTGACGCGGGCGACCAGTTCCGGCGCCATGTTCGACACGGCGTCACGTGCGCCGGTCACGCCCATCGTGGAGGCGGCGTAGACGAATCCGCGAGAGGCCTCGACGGTCGCGGCCAGCCGCTCGGGCGTCGACGACGGTGCGACCAGGAAGATCCGGTCGAGGTTCTGCTCGTCGGACACCTGCATCCACTCGTCGGCCTCCTCGGGAATGAGGTCCGGCGTGATGAGGCCCAGTCCGCCCGCCGACGCGAGGTCGCGCGCGAAGGGCTGGACGCCCTTCTTCAGCACGGGGTTCCAGTACGTCATCACCACGGCGTTGCCGCCTGCGTTGCTGATCGCCTCGACCGCGGACAGCGCGTCGCGCACCCGCACGCCTCCGCGGAGGGCCATCTCGGTCGCCGCGGCGATCGTCGGTCCGTCCATCCCCGGGTCGGAGTAGGCGATGCCGACTTCGATGATGTCGCAACCAGATTCGACCATCGCGACCATGGCGTCGATCGACGTCGCGACGTCGGGGTAGCCGGTGGGTAGATAGCCGATCAGCGCCGCACGCCCCTCGGCGCGGCAGGCGGAGAACAGGTCGGTCAGTCGACTGGTCACGTCGCGGCTCCCTCGTCGTCGAAGAGACCGAACCACTTGGCAGCGGTCTCGACGTCCTTGTCACCGCGGCCCGAGAGGTTCACCAGGATCACCGCGCCTGCACCGAGTTCGACGCCCAGCTTGAGCGCCCCGGCGATGGCGTGGGCGGACTCGATCGCGGGGATGATGCCCTCGGTGCGGCACAGCAGCGCGAACGCGTCCATGGCCTCGGCATCGGTGATGGGCAGGTACTGGGCCCGCCCCATGTCCTTGAGGTACGCGTGCTCGGGGCCGACGCCCGGGTAGTCCAGACCAGCCGAGATCGAGTGGGACTCGATGGTCTGCCCGTCCTCGTCCTGCAGCAGATAGGAGAACGAGCCCTGGAACGCACCGGGCGTGCCGCCGGTGAACGTCGCGGCGTGCCGACCGGTCTCGACGCCGTCGCCGGCGGCCTCGTAACCGACCAGCCGAACACCGGGATCGTCGATGAAGGCGTGGAAGATGCCGATGGCATTGGAACCGCCACCGATGCAGGCCGTCACCGCGTCGGGCAGACGACCCAGCCGCTGCTGGATCTGGGCGCGCGCCTCGAGACCGATGACGCGCTGGAAGTCGCGCACCATCGTGGGGAACGGGTGCGGGCCGGCGGCGGTGCCGAAGCAGTAGTACGTCGCGTCGGCATTGCTCACCCAGTCGCGGAACGCCTCGTTGATGGCGTCCTTCAACGACTTCGAGCCGGACTCCACCGAGACCACGCGCGCGCCGAGCAGCCGCATCCGGGCCACGTTGAGCGCCTGCCTCGCGGTGTCGACGGCACCCATGTAGACCACGCACTCCATGCCGAGCAGGGCGCACGCCGTGGCCGTTGCCACGCCGTGCTGACCCGCGCCGGTCTCGGCGATGACGCGCGTCTTGCCCATCTGACGCGCCAGCAGAGCCTGGCCGAGCACGTTGTTGATCTTGTGAGACCCGGTGTGGTTGAGGTCTTCTCGCTTGAGGAACAGCCGCGCTCCCCCGGCGTGGTCCGACAGGCGCGTGGCCTCGTACAGCGGTGACGGTCGCCCGCTGTAGTCGCGCTGCAGGCGGTCGAGTTCGTCGAGGAACGTCTGGTCGGTGCGCGCCTTCTCGTAGGCGGCGGTGACCTCCTCGATGACGGCCATCAGCGCTTCTGGCACCAGCCGGCCACCGTAGGCACCGAAGTGCCCTCGGGCGTCGGGGTCGTGCACGGTGGGTTCCGCGACGGCTGCGCTCGAACGCGGCAGCTCCGGACCGGCGAGATCGGACATGGCATTCTCTTCTTCGCGCAAACGGCTCATCGGATCTTCTTCTCTTCGCGCAGGCGGCTCATCGCATCGTTCTCATCGCGCGAGCGGTTCGCGCCAGGTCAGCGCGACGGTTTGGGGCAGGACGGGTGATTGCCTGCGTTGACGAGATCGGCCACGGCACTCCGGGGGTCACCACTGGTGACCAGACCCTCACCGACCAGGACGGCATCGGCGCCGGCTCCGGCGTAGGCCAACAGATCGGCAGTGCCACGGACACCGGACTCGGCAATGCGGATCACATTCGAGGGCAGGCCCGGTGCGATGCGCGCAAAGCAGTCACGGTCGACCTCGAGGGTCTTCAAATCCCTTGCATTGACCCCGATCACGCGCGCACCGGCCTGCAGCGCACGGTCGGCCTCTTCCTCGGTGTGCACCTCGACCAGCGGCGTCATGCCGAGGGATTCGGTGCGGTCGATCATCGACTCGAGGGCCTGCTGCTCCAGAGCGGCGACGATCAGCAGCAGCATGTCCGCGCCGTGCGCGCGGGCCTCGTGGATCTGGTACGGGCCCACGATGAAGTCCTTGCGCAGGACCGGGATCGACACGGCCGCGCGGACGGCGTCGAGGTCGTCGAGCGACCCGTTGAACCGACGTTCCTCGGTCAAGACGCTGATCACGCGGGCGCCGCCGTCCTGGTAGGCGCTGGCCAGCTTGGCGGGATCGGTGATGTTCGCCAAGGCACCGCGCGACGGGCTCGCCCGCTTCACCTCGGCGATGACGCCGATACCGGGTTCGCGTAGCGCGGCGAGGACGTCACGCGCCGGAGCCGCGGCCTTCGCCTTGGCCTTGACGTCGGTCAGACTGAGCGCGGCCTCGCGCGCGGCGACGTCGGCGCGGACTCCCTCGATGATGGAGTCGAGCACGGTAGCCGGGCTCATGTGCCGTCGATGTCCTTCCGAGCAAGTCCGGGGACCCGGATGCAACCGGATCGTTCAGAACCAAAGCGTAACCGCCAGCGGGCCACCTACCGTCACCGACCCTCGGTGTGATCGGTGGTCGGGTCGCGGCCCTCGTCGAGCGCATCCCAGATCAAGCGTTCGTTCAACTTCTCGTCACCGGATTCCGCAGCCGGCTCGCGTGCCGCCACCTCGCGCCGGGCCGCGGGCGCGGCGTACTTCGTGCTCGTCACGCGTGGGTGTTTCGCCGATCGCAGGAGCAGCACGGCCGCCACCAGGGTCATGACGGCGGCGAGCAGCGTGAGGATCGCACCGACGTACTGGCGGTCGCTCCCGACCAGCGCATGCACCGGCAGGTCGACGGCGGACGCGGCATAGGCGGCCACGTCCGGCACCACCCACAGCGAGATGGCCAGGTAGCCGAGCCCCGCGCTCACCACCGCGAGCAGCACCGCCACGGCCCGCAGCGGCCAGCCGCGGACGGCCAGCGGCGCCAGCGCAGCCGCGGCGAGCAGGAGCGCGACGGGCACCATCGCCGCAGACCAATCCGCCCCGGACAACGTCGTCATACGCGGTTGACCCAGTCCGTCGGCCGACTCGAGGGTCACCCACGTCAGACGCGACGCTCCCCACAGCGCCAGGGCGGCCGTCACCAGGAGCAGCTGGCCGATCCGGGTCACGGCTCGGCCAGTGTCTCGGCGGCGGCGATGGCCGCCAGCACTGCCCGCGCCTTGTTCGACGCCTCTGCGAACTCGTACGGGCCGTTCGAGTCCGCGACCACGCCGCCGCCCGCCTGCACGTAGGCGGTGCCCGAGCGCATCAGGGCAGTCCGGATCGCGATGGCGAAGTCGGCGTTGCCCGCGAAGTCGAGGTAGCCAAGGACGCCGCCGTAGAGGCCGCGCCGGGTCATCTCGACCTCCTCGATGAGCTGCATGGCGCGGACCTTCGGCGCCCCCGACAGCGTCCCTGCGGGAAAGCACGCGGTGATGGCGTCGAGCGCCGACTTGTCCGACGCGAGTTCCCCGGTGACGGTCGACACCAGGTGCATGACGTGGCTGTAGCGCTCGATGTGGCTGTAGTCCTCGACCCGGACCGTCCCCGGCACGCAGACCCGACCCAGATCGTTGCGTCCGAGGTCGACGAGCATCAGGTGCTCGGCGCGCTCCTTCTCGTCGCTCAGCAGGTCCTTCTCGAGCAGGACGTCCTCCTCCTCGGTCTCCCCGCGCCAGCGGGTCCCCGCGATCGGATGGGTGGTCGCCCTGCCGTCCTTGACGGTGACCAGTGCCTCCGGGCTGGACCCGACGATGGAGAAGTCGAGTTCGCCCGCGTCGTTCGGAACGTTGAGCAGATACATGTACGGGCTCGGGTTGGTGACCCGCAGCATGCGGTAGACGTCGAACGGGTCCGCCGCGGTGTCCATCTCGAACCGCTGGGACGGCACCACCTGGAACGCCTCACCGGCTTCGATGTCGCCGACCAGCTTGTCGACGATGGCCGTGTACTCCTCCACGGTGCGTTGCGAACGGTGCTGGGGCTGCGGGCGGCTGAACGTGGCGACGGTCGATCCGAGTGGTTGGCCGAGCGCGGCCGTCATCACGTCGAGACGCGCCACGGCGTCCTCGTAGGCCCAGTCGACGCGTTCCTCGGTGCCGTTCCAGTTCACCGCGTTGGCGATCAGTGTGATCGTGCCCTCGTGGTGGTCGACGGCGGCGACGTCGGTCGCCAGTAGCAGCAGCATGTCCGGGAGTCCGAGGTCGTCGACGGTCGTCGACGGCAGCCGCTCCAGGCGGCGGACCATGTCATAGGCGAAGAACCCGACCAGCCCACTCGACAGCGGCGGCAACCCGGGAACCGCGGCCGTCGCGAGCAGGTCCAGCGTGGACCGCAACGCCTGTAGCGGGTCGCCGCCACTCGGCGCATCCTTCGGCGTGACCCCCAGCCAGGCGGCTTCCCCGTCGCGCACTGTCAGCGCCGACGGGGCGCCCGCCCCGATGAACGACCACCGCGACCACGACCGGCCGTTCTCGGCGGACTCCAGCAGGAACGTGCCGGGGCGGTTGCCCGCGAGCTTGCGGTAGGCCGACAGCGGCGTCTCGCTGTCGGCGAGCACCTTGCGAGTCACCGGAACCACCCGGTGCTCGGCGGCCAGCGCGCGGAAGGTCTCACGCGAGGTGGTCACGGCGAGCGACGAATCCGCAGCGGCCGACGAGCGCTCGCGCGAAGGACTGGTGGCGTGTTGCACGCGTCGATCCTCCCAGATCGCGGGCGGGGTGCCGCGACTCAGCTAGTCGAACACCGACGCCAGCGGTGTCGCGGCTCCCGGCTCGACCGGACTCGTCAGCATGATCGGCGCCTGCGCCATGAACCGCGGGGTGCGGCCGCGGTGCTCGTCGGCCGCGTGCACGGTGAACGGATGCAGCACGTACATGTCGCCCGGCCCACCCGTCGCACGGTGCACCGGTCGGCCCGCGCTCGCCGCGTCGACGATGGGCCCCGCGACGAACGGGTTCAGCGGTTCGGGACCCAGCACCCTGGCGACGTCGCGGTGCGAACCCGCCCGGATTCTGGTCGGCGCATCGTCGGGTCCCACGTCGGAGAGCAGGGTCAGCAGCAGCACGGCGTGCGGCCTGCCGGAGACCGACCACGACCCGTCGGCGCTCGGGGTGTTCGCGTCGACGTGCCAGCCCCGATCGTCGGCCGTTGGCGGCACCGGAAACCGGACCGGGACGTTGCCCAGCGATCCACGGGGACGCCACCGACCGACGCCACAAATCCCGTCGAGCGCCGCCGCGAGGGCCGGACTCGCCACCAGCTCGCCGAACGACCCATCTCCGGTCAGGTCGGCTGCCCACCGCACGGGTTCGGTCCACGGACCGTCGGGTGACGCACCGAGCTGGCGCCACAACCGGTCGCGCGCATCGTCGGCGACCGCGCGCGGCACCGCCTGCTCGATGCGGGCATATCCGTTGGCCAGGAAGGCGTCGAGTTCGACCATCGCCGTGAGCTTGTCACCCCGAACACCGGGGACGCCAACGGTTTTCCCGGTGCGGTCGTGCACGGCCGCGGAGGTGCACGACCGGGGCGTAGCGTGACTGCCCATGACATCGATCAAGCAGGGCGACCGCGTCGCCGACTTCGAGCTGCCCGATCAGACCGGAACGGCCCGCAGCCTGACCAGCCTGCTCGCCGGCGGGCCGGTCGTCCTCTTCTTCTACCCCGCCGCGATGACGCCGGGGTGCACGAAGGAGGCCTGCCACTTCCGCGACCTGGCCGCCGAGTTCGCCGCCGTCGGCGCGGCCCGGGTCGGCATCAGCGCGGACGCCGTGGCCAAGCAGGCCAAGTTCGCCGAGCAACAGAACTTCGACTACCCGTTGCTGTCGGACGTCGACGGCACGGTCGCCACGGCCTTCGGCGTCAAGCGCGGCCTGCTCGGCAAGCTGATGCCGGTCAAGCGCACCACGTTCGTCATCGACACCGACCGCACGGTGCTCGACGTCATCGCCAGCGAGTTCAGCATGGACACCCATGCCGACAAGGCGCTGGAGGTGCTGCGGCAGCGTCAGTCGGCGTGACGCCCGTCCTCGAACTGGCGGACGTCACGTTCCGCCGCGATGGCAAGCAGATCATCGACGGCATCTCCCTGACCGTCGAACCCGGCGACCACTGGGCGCTGCTCGGCCCCAACGGGGCGGGCAAGAGCACGCTGCTCGGATTCTGTGCGGCGGTGACCTTTCCGACCACGGGAACGGTCCGGGTCCTCGGCCAGCAGATGGGCCGGGTGGACCTGGCAGCCGTGCGACGCCACATCGGGCACGTCAACCCCCGGCACCGGCTGCAATCCCCGCTGACCGTGCGGGAAGTGGTGCTGACCGGAATCACCGCCACGATCGACCTGCCGATCCGATGGGCACCCGGCCCCGACGAACTGGCGCGCGCGGATGCGATGGTGGACTCGGTCGGGTTGTCGCACAAGGCCGATGACCGGTGGCCGATGCTCTCGCAAGGCGAGCGCGGCCGGGCACTGATCGCCAGAGCGCTCGTCGCCGAGCCCCGGTTGCTGCTCCTCGACGAACCGACCACCGGCCTCGACGTCGCTGCCCGCGAACAACTGCTGGAGACGATGGACGGCCTCGACGACACGCATCCCGACATCGCGTCGATTCTGGTCACCCACCACCTCGAGGAACTTCCGACCACCACGACGCACGCACTGCTCATCGCCGACGGCAGCACCGTGGCGTCGGGCCGCGCCCGCGAGGTCGTCACGACCGACAACGTGACCACGGCGTTCTCGCATCCCGTTCGGGTCGGCTACTCCGAGGGCCGCTGGTCCGCGCGGGCCAAGGCGACGCGCTACGACGTGTGAGAAGCCGCCGTGTTCGGTGAGGCGCTACCCGTCGGCCGCGAGGAGCACGTCCGCGTCGAAGCAGGCGTGCGCCCCCGTGTGACAGGCCGCCCCCACCTGATCCACCTCGAGCAGGACCGTGTCGCCATCGCAATCCAGACGCACCGAGTGCACGTACTGGGTGTGCCCGGACGTCTCCCCCTTGACCCAGTACTCGGCGCGGGACCGCGAGTAGTACGTCGCGTTCCGGGTGGCCAGCGTGCGCGCCAGCGCCTCGTCGTCCATCCACGCGACCATCAGCACCTGACCGGTCGCGCGCTCCTGCGCCACCGCCACGAACAGGCCGTTCGCGTCGCGCTTGAGGCGTGCCGCGATTGCGGGGTCCAAGCCTTTCATCGCACCACGATCCCTTGCTCCGCCATCGCCGACTTCACCTCGCCGATGCTCAACTCCTTGAAGTGGAACACGCTGGCGGCCAACACCGCATCGGCACCCGCATCGACCGCGGGCGCGAAGTGGTCTGCCGCGCCGGCGCCGCCGCTGGCGATCACGGGCACGGTGACCGCGGCCCGCACCGCACGCAACATGTCGAGGTCGAAGCCGGCCTTCGTGCCGTCGGCGTCCATGGAGTTGAGCAGGATCTCGCCGACGCCGAGTTCCGCCCCCCGCCTTGCCCATTCGACGGCGTCGATGCCGGTACCGCGACGCCCGCCGTGCGTGGTGACCTCCCAGCCCGACGTCGTCGGCGCCGCACCCGCCGGTACCGTGCGCGCGTCGACCGACAGCACGATGCACTGCGAGCCGAACTGCCGGGACAACTCCCCCAGCAGGTCGGGCCGCGCGATCGCCGCGGTGTTCACCGAGACCTTGTCCGCACCCGCACGGAGCAGGGTGTCGACGTCCTCGATGGAGCGCACCCCACCACCGACGGTCAACGGGATGAAGACCTGTTCGGCGGTGCGCCGCACCACCTCCAGCATCGTCGACCGACCCGACGACGACGCCGTGACGTCGAGGAAGGTCAGTTCGTCGGCGCCCTCGGCGTCGTAGACCGCCGCCAGTTCGACGGGATCCCCGGCGTCGCGCAGATTCTCGAAGTTGACGCCCTTGACCACGCGTCCAGCGTCGACGTCCAGACACGGGATGACCCGTACCGCCAGACCTTCGCCATGGTGGTTCATCGATAGTCCCCCGGATCGCCGATCGATCCGAAGACCTCGAGCAGTTCGCCGTGCACACCCGGCGACCCGGCCAGGGCCGACTGCGATTCGACCGTCCACTCCTCGCCTGCGAGGTCGGTCACGACGCCGCCCGCCGCGCGGACGAGCGCCACACCGGCAGCGTGATCCCACACGTGGTGACCGAAGCTGATGGCGGCACCCAGGACACCGGCCGCCGCGTAGGCGAAGTCCACGCCCGTGGCGCCGTGCATCCGCATCCGGGAGCACTTCTGGCTCAACTTCTCCAGGAACGCCACCCGGTAGGCGCCGGGAAACCTGCCGCGGGAGTCGATGTTGAAGGAGCCACTGCCCACCACGGCGTCGTCGAGGTTGGTGCGTTCCAGGCGGGGCTGCTCGATCCCGTTGACGCGCAACGGGCCACCGACCACCGCCGTGTACCGCTGGCCCGTGAAGGGCAGCCACGTCAACCCGGCCACCGGCTCGCCGTCGCGCAGCAGGCCCAGCAGGATCCCCGCCGTCGGCAGTCCCGCGGCGTAGTTGAACGTTCCGTCGATCGGGTCGAGCACCCACACGTGATGCGACTTCAGGTCGGCACCGCCGAATTCCTCACCGTGCACGCCGATCCCGGTCGTGGACTCGAGCGCGGCCACCACCTGACGTTCGATGGCGAGGTCGACCTCGGTCGCGAAGTCGTTGCCCTTCTTCTGCACGGCGGAGTCTGCCCGGTGGCCTTCGATGAACGGCTTGGCCGCGTCGTCGAGGACCGCGGCAGCGGCGGCCACCAGACCGTCGAGGTCCGCATCGTCTAGAGCCACCGCGGCTACCGACTCACGGCGTCGAGTGCCTCGGGCAACGTGAACCGCCCAGCGTAGAGCGCCTTCCCGACGATCGCGCCCTCGACGCCCTCGCCGGTCAGCGTGGCGATCGCACGCAGGTCGTCGATGCTGGACACGCCGCCCGACGCGATGACGGGAGCCTCGGTGCGCGCAGCGACGGCGGAGAGCAACTCCAGGTTCGGGCCATTGAGGGTGCCGTCCTTGGTCACGTCGGTGACGACGTAGCGCGAGCACCCCTCGGCGTCGAGCCGGTCCAGGATCTCCCACAGGTCGCCACCATCGGTCTCCCAGCCACGGCCGCGGAGTCGGTACCCGCCGCCTGGCATCGATGGGTCGATCTTGACGTCGAGGCCGACGGCCACCTTGTCGCCGTGCTCGGCGATCATGCGCGCGCACCACTGCGGGTTCTCCAGCGCCGCGGTACCCAGATTGACTCGGGCGCAACCGCTTTCGAGCGCCGCGCGCAGCGACTCGTCGTCACGGATGCCGCCCGACAGTTCCACCGCCACGTCCAGTTGGCCGATGACCTCGGCGAGCAGTTCCCGGTTCGACCCGCGGCCGAACGCCGCGTCGAGGTCGACGAGGTGGATCCACTCGGCGCCGTCGCGCTGCCAGGCCAGGGCCGCGTCGACCGCAGAGCCGTAATCGGTCTCGCTGCCTGCCTGGCCCTGCACGAGTCGAACGGCCTTGCCCTCGACCACGTCCACGGCAGGCAGCAGGATCAGCGGTGCGTCATTCAATGTCGTCAGAGCCCCTCGACCCAATTGGTGAGCAGCGTCGCACCTGCGTCGCCGCTCTTCTCCGGATGAAACTGCGTGGCGGACAGGGCACCGTCCTCGACGGCCGCCAGGAACGGCACGTGATGCTTCGCCCACGTGAGGCGTGCGTCGTCACTGCCCTCCCACTTCTGCGCGGCGTAGGAGTGCACGAAGTAGAACCGCGTGTCGGCGTCCAGACCGCGGAAGAGCGTACTGCCCGGCGCCGCGTCGACGACGTTCCACCCCATGTGCGGGATGACCGGAGCATCCAGCCGGACGACGGCGCCGGGCCACTGTGCGCAGCCTTCGCTCTCCACGCCGAACTCGACCCCGCGGGTGAACAGGATCTGCATGCCGACGCAGATCCCCAGGACGGCATGTCCCTTGCTCAGCCGATCGGCGACGATCTGGTCGCCACCGACCGCCCGCAGACCGACCATGCACGACTCGTAGGCGCCGACACCGGGAACCACGAGGCCGTCGGCCGCGGCCGCGGCGTCCGGATCGGACGTGACCTCGACCTCGGCACCGGTGCGTTCCAGCGCGCGCTGGGCAGATCGCAGGTTGCCGGAACCGTAGTCGAGGACGACCACGGACTTCTTCGTCACAGGCTGCCCTTCGTGGACGGCACACCCGTCACTCGAGGATCGGGCTCGACGGCTTGACGCAGCGCGCGTGCAACGGCCTTGAACTCAGCCTCGGTGATGTGGTGCGGGTCGCGGCCGTACAGCGTGCGCACGTGCAGGGCGATCCGCGCGTTGTAGGCCAGCGATTCGAAGACGTGCCGGTTGATGACCGTGTGGTACGGCGCGCTGGATCCCGCAATCGTGAAGTGCACCATGAACTCCGGCTCGCCGGTGTGCACGAAGTACGGCCGGCCCGACACGTCGACGGCGGCGTGCGCCAGGGTCTCGTCCATCGGGATGAACGCGTCGCCGAAGCGGCGGATGCCCTTCTTGTCGCCGAGCGCCTCGCCGAGCGCCTGGCCCAGGACGATCGCGGTGTCCTCGACCGTGTGGTGCCCCTCGATCTCGACGTCGCCCTTGGCGTGCACGGTGAGGTCGAAGCTGGCGTGGCTGCCCAGCGACGTCAGCATGTGATCGAAGAACGGCACGCCGGTGCTGATGTCCACCTGACCGGTGCCGTCGAGGTCGATCTCGACGACGATGTCCGATTCCTTGGTCTTGCGTTCGACTCTCGCGCGGCGGTTCGCCGGGTTCGTCATGAGGCTCCTATGGGGCTGCTGGTGGTGAGTTCCGTGTCGGCCAGGCGCGCGCTGACGTCGAGCAGGACGTCGTTCTCGTCGACCAGGCCGGTGGTGGCGCGCAGGTAACCGGGGATTCCCACGTCGCGGATCAGTACGCCGGCGTCCAGGTAGTGCTGCCACGCGTCGGGTGCGTCGGCGAACTCGCCGAACAGGACGAAGTTCGCATCGCTGGGGATGACGCGAAAACCCATGTCGCGCAAAGCATCCGATACGCGGTCGCGTTCGGCGATGAGCGTCGCCACGCTGCCGAGCGTGTCGTCGGCGTGGCGCAGGGCGGCACGCGCGGCGACCTGCGTCACCGCCGACAGGTGGTAGGGCAGCCGGACGAGCAGCAGCGCGTCGATGACTGCCGGGTCGGCCAACAGGTAGCCCAGCCGCCCCCCGGCGAAGGCGAAGGCCTTGCTCATGGTGCGCGTGACGACGAGCTTCGCCGGGAAGTCCGCCAGCAGGTGCGCCGAGCTCGGCTGTGACGAGAACTCGCCGTAGGCCTCGTCGACGATCACGACTCCCGGTGCCGCCTCGAGCAGTCGGCGCAGATCGTCGAGCGGGATGCTCTGCCCCGACGGGTTGTTCGGGCTCGCGACGAACACGACGTCGGGCCGGTGGTCGCGAACGGCCGCCACGGCGACCTCGACGTCGAGCCCGAAGTCGTCGGCCCGGCTGGCCTCGACCCAGTCGGTCTGCGTCCCGTCGGAGATGATGGGGTGCATCGAGTACGACGGGACGAAGCCGATGGCGCTGCGGCCCGGCCCACCGAAGGCCTGCAGCAACTGCTGCAGGATCTCGTTGGAACCGTTTGCGGCCCAGACGTTCTCGACCGTGACCGGCACGCCGATCTGACCGCTGAGGTACGCCGCGAGGTCGGTGCGCAGCAGCACCGCATCCCGGTCGGGGTACCGGTGCAACTCCGCGGCCGCGTCGCGCACCGATGCCGCCACGTCGTCGACGAGGGCCTGGGTGGGTGGATGCGGGTTCTCGTTCGTGTTCAGCCGCACCGGCACTGACAACTGCGGGGCGCCGTAGGGCGACTTGCCCCGCAGGTTTTCGCGCAGCGGCAGGTCGTCGAGGGTGATCCTCTTCGTCACTTGGAGAACCTCCGCCGGACGGCCTCGCCGTGTGCGGGCAGATTCTCCGCATTCGCGAGCGTGACGACGTAGCCGGCCACGTCCTTGAGAGCAGCCTCGCTGTAGTCCACGACGTGGATGCCGCGCAGGAACGTCTGCACCGACAAACCGCTCGAGTGCCGCGCGCAGCCGGCGGTGGGCAGCACGTGGTTCGACCCGGCGCAGTAGTCGCCCAGGCTGACAGGCGACCACGCCCCGACGAAGATCGCTCCGGCACAACGGACCCTGCCCGCCACGGCGGAGGCGTCGACCGTCTGGATCTCGAGGTGCTCCGCGGCGTAGGCGTTGACGACCCGCAGGCCTGCATCGAGGTCGTCGACGAGCACGATGGCCGACTGCTTGCCGCTCAGCGCCGCCGTGACCCGCTCGCGGTGCACCGTGGTCTCCACCTGCGCGGCGAGTTCGACGTCGGTGGCGTCGGCCAGCTCGGCGCTGGTGGTCACGAGCACCGAGGCGGCCATCTCGTCGTGTTCGGCCTGACTGATCAGATCGGCGGCCACGTGGACCGGGTCCGCGGAGTGATCGGCGAGGATCGCGATCTCCGTCGGGCCGGCCTCGGAGTCGATCCCCACCTGGGACCGGCAGATCCGCTTGGCCGCGGTGACGTAGATGTTGCCCGGACCGGTGATCATGTCCACCGGTGCGAGGTCGGCGCCGTCGGTGTCGGTGCCCCCGTAGGCCATCAGCGCCACGGCTTGCGCTCCGCCGACCGCCCATACCTCCTCGACGCCGAGCAGCGCTGCCGCGGCGAGGATCGTCGGATGCGGCAGTCCATGGAAGGGGCCCGATGGGTCGGTCTGCGGCGGGCTCGCGATGACCAGCGAGTCGACCCCCGCGATCTGCGCGGGTACGACGTTCATGACCACGCTCGACGGATAGACGGCGTTGCCGCCCGGCACGTACAGACCCACTCGCTCGACCGGCAGCCACCGCTCGGTGACCGTCGCCCCGGGAGCGAGCGTGGTGGTGGTGTCCGTGCGCCGCTGATCGGCGTGCACGGTGCGGGCCCGGTCGATCGAGACCTCCAGGGCCTCGCGGATCTCCGGGTCGAGGCTCCGCAGCGCGGCGGCGAGACTCTCGACGGGCACGCGGACGGCCCCGGGCCGCAGGCCGTCGAAGCGTTCGCCGTACTCGAGTGCGGCCTCGGCGCCGCGTTCCACGATGGCATCGATGATCGGCCGGACGACCGGCACCACGGCGTCGACGTCGACCCCACCGCGCGGCAACGCGGCGCGCAGATGGGCGACGGACAGCCGCTCGCCACGCAGGTCGATGCGGGCCAACTTCGGCGATGGAGCACTCACGTTGACTATTGTCCCAGAGCAGTACAAATCGTATTGGAGCCGCCATGTCCGACCTGCCCAGGATGTTCCCGCCCTGGCTCGACCGCATCCAGATCAAGTACTTCAACCCGGTGATCAAGCCCCTCGCCGGGCGCGTGCCGGGACTGGCCAAGATCGAGCACCGCGGCCGGACCTCCGGCCGCACCTACGAGACGATCGTCACGGCCTACCGCAAGGGCGACCAGGTGGCCATCGTGCTGGGGCACGGCAAGACCGACTGGGTCAAGAACGTCCTCGCCGCCAACGAGGCGGACCTCCGCATGTCCCGTGAGACCGTTCACCTGGTCAATCCACGCATCGAACCCAACGGCGACGGTGTGGTCGCGCTGCCCGGCATGGCGCGAAAGCAGGCGCGCAACGTCGCAGTGTTCGTCGCCGACGTCGCCTCCTGAATAGCGCCAGGAAACCCGGTTGAGCCGACCCCGGGCGCCTGCCACACTTCGGGCATGGCGTTCCAGGCGTGGCTGGCGTTCTTCGGTGCGGCGATCCTCATAGCGGTGTCCCCGGGGGCGGGTGCGATCCAATCGATGGCGACGGGCCTGAGCCATGGCGTCCGCCGCGGCTATTGGAGCATCCTCGGGCTCGAGATCGGCCTCATGCTGCAACTCACGCTGGTGGCGATCGGGCTGGGCGCCCTGGTCACCAACTCGATCGTCGCGTTCAACGTCGTGAAGTGGCTCGGCGTCGCCTACCTCCTCTACCTCGCCGTGCGGCAGTGGCGCTCGGCCACCACGGACCTTCAGGAGCAGGTGGGGACGTCCGCCGTCGGAGGGCGGCGCGCGCTGGTGTTGCGCGGGTTCCTCGTCAACGCCACCAACCCGAAGGGCCTGGTGTTCTTCCTCGCCGTCACGCCGCAGTTCGTGGTGCCGACGGCCCCACTGCTTCCGCAGTACCTCGCGATCGGCGCCACCATGGTCGTCGTCGACCTGGTCGTCATGGGCCTCTACACCAGCCTGTCGGCGCGACTGCTGCTTTGGCTCAACACGCCTCGTCAGCAGAAGATCGTCAACCGCACGTTCTCGGGATTGTTCGCCACCGCAGCGGTGGTGCTGTCCCTGGTGCGGCGCGGCGCCACGGCCTGACCACTTCCTGCCCCGCTGGTCGCAGCCGCCGTTTCCGTCAGCGAATCGACGCCGTGGTAAAGCAGCGCGGCAGTGCCGCAGGTAACCTCACCACGAAGAAATGACGGCTGGGTAGATGTTGGCTAATATCTGCTGCTAGCGTGAACGAGCGTTTACCAGGTGTCGTTCGTGGGTAACGACCAGGGCGCTCAGCGCCACCATCGACTCACAGGGGAGACCTCGGGATGCCATCTTCGAGCAGCAACGTCAGCCGACCGACCATGGTCACTGCAGCCATCGCCGTCGGCGTCATCGCCGTCGCCGCTGGTGCCGTGCCGACCGGCAGCGATCGCGGTTCGCAACCCATAACGTCCCAGGTGCCGTCGACCGCCCTACAGCACCAGGCCTACGCGCCGGCGCTGGCAGCCGCCTCCACCCCCACTCCCCTACTCGCGGCCATCCTGCTCGGCGGCGAGCCGGCATCGAGGGGCGCCGTGGCCACGGAGTCCGTCGCATCGGGCGTCAGCAGTCCGGTGGCCACTGCCACGACGACGAACGGCGCGAGCATCGGCGGCGACGCCACCTCGGCAGGCCACTCCGCCATCACCGCGACACCGACTCAGCGCACGACCGCGGCGAATGTCGGGAACGACGACCCCGCGGACCGCGGCCGGTCGTCCGTCGCGGCCGGGTCCGGGGCGGCCTTCGCCGCCGTCGCGCCCTCACTGCCCGGTACCCCGCCACCGGATCTCGGGACGTTCATCGGGTCGATGGTCAAGGTCTTCATCAGTGACGGCGGCCCCGGCCAGAACGCCGGTCTGCTCATCGGCAACGGCGGCCACGGATTCGCCGGCCAGAACGGCGGCAACGGTGGCCTCCTGTTCGGCAACGGTGGCGACGGCGGCTACGGGGTACGCGGCGGCTACGGCGGCACCGGCGGCAACGCCGGGCTCTTCGGCAACGGCGGCAAAGGTGGTACCGGATCGTTCAGCATCACCGGATTCGGCACCGCCACCGCAGGCAACGGCGGCCGCGGGGGCAATGGCGGGATGCTGGTCGGCACCGGCGGCCGAGGGGGTGACGGCGGCGTTGCCTACACGGCCGACGGTGTCGCCACAGGCGGTCAGGGCGGCGCAGGAGGAACCGGCGGACTCCTGTCCGGCGACGGCGGAGACGGTGGCACCGGAGGCATCGCCGAGAGCCCGCGGTCGTCGGCCATCGGCGGACGGGGCGGAGACGGCGGCGCGGCTACGACCGTGGGCAACGGCGGAGACGGCGGCACCGGCGGGTCGGCGACCGGCGTCGGCGACACGCGCGGTGGCTCGGGCGGACTCGGTGGCAGCGGCGGCACGGTGTCCGGCGCGCCGGGTCGCGACGGCGGCGACGGTGCGACCACCAACACCACGTCGACGACGGCCAAGGACACCGCCAAGGACACCGACGGCAGCACGTCGAACTCGTCCGACGCGGGTGCAGGCGAGGACTGACCCCTAGACGTCGAGGCCGATGTCCAGCACCCGGACGGAGTGCGTCAGGGCACCGACGGCGAGGTAGTCCACACCGGTACTGGCGTAGGCAGCAGCCGATTCGAGGGACAGCCCGCCGGAGGACTCCAGCTTGGTTGCCGGCGAGCGATTGTTCTTGCGCTGTACGGCGATCTGCGTCTGCCACACGGGGAAGTTGTCGAGCAATACCAGTTCGACGTTCTCCGAGAGGATCTCGTCGAGCTGCTCGAGTGAGTCGACCTCGACCTCGCAGGGCAGGTCCGGGGCAGCGGTGCGAACGGCCTTGAGGGCCTGCAGCACTCCCCCGGCCGCGGCGACGTGGTTGTCCTTGATCAGCGCGGCGTCGCCAAGGCCCATCCGGTGGTTGACGCCACCACCGACCCGCACGGCGTACTTCTGCAGCATCCGCAGCCCTGGCAGGGTCTTGCGGGTGTCCCGGATCGCCGCGCCGGTGCCCTCGACGGCCTCGACCCAGAGCGCCGTGGCGGTGGCGATGCCGCTCAGATGAGACACCAGGTTCAGGGTCGTGCGTTCGGCGGTGAGCAACCCGCGGGTGGCCGCCTCGACGGTCAGCAGCGAGGCGCCCGCCTCGAGGCGGGTGCCGTCCTCGACGCGGTCGACGACGCGGTAGCCACCGCTGCCGAGCACGTCGTCGAGCACCATCAGGGCCAGGTCCACGCCGGCGGCCACGCCGGGTTCACGGGACACCATGGCCGCGACGGTCGTCGCGTCCGAGGGCACGGTGGCCTCGGTCGTCACGTCTGGGCCGTAGCGCAGGTCCTCGGACAGGGCGCGCCGGATGACCTCTCGGGCCTCGACGCATTCGTCATCGGTGAGTCGCATCAGCACACCCCTTCGGGTTGGTCGACCGTCACGCGCCCGCCTCGCAGACGCACGGTGCTGCTCAAGCCCTTGGCCGGGTCGGCGTCCGGGTGATCGGATCGGTGGTGGCATCCCCGCGACTCGGTGCGCTCCAACGCCGTGGCGGTGACCGCCTGCGCGGTCGCGGTGAGCGCGGCGTCCTCGAACGCGGCGCGGCCGCGCATCGGCGCCGGCGACGCCGTCCGCAGCGCCTCGGTCAACGCGTGCAGTCCGGCCGCATCGCGGATCACCGAGGCATGTCTCCCCATGGCCGCCTGCAAGTCCCTGCGTGGCAACGTAATTCGACGCTCGCCCAGGTCCGGCTGGGCACGCACCGCGCCCGCCTCGGCGGCGTGTGCCGCTGCCGCGCGGCCCGCCCGGCCGCCAACGACGAGCCCTTCGAGCAGGCTGTTGGACGCCAGCCGGTTGGCGCCGTGCATCCCGGTGCGCGCCACCTCGCCCGCGGCATAGAGACCCGCCATCTCGGTGGCCCCGGTGACGTCGGTGACGACGCCACCGCAGCTGTAGTGCGCGCCGGGAACCACGGGGATGAGCTGACGGCTGGGGTCGACGCCCATGGCGAGGCACGCGGCGGTGACCGTCGGAAAGCGCGTCGCGACGTCGGTGACCGCTCGGGCGTCGAGGTACACGCACGGGTCGCCGGTGGCGCGCAATCGGGTGTCGATGGCCGCGGCCACCACGTCGCGAGGCGCGAGGTCGCCCATGGGATGCACGCCGGCGGTGACGCGCGCACCCCTGGAGTCGACCAGCACCGCACCCTCGCCGCGCAGGGCTTCGGTGATCAGCGGGCGCCGCCCGGAGGCGGAACCGTCGAACAACATCGTGGGGTGGAACTGCACGAATTCGAGGTCGCTGACGGCCACCCCAGCCCATAGGGCAAGGGCCAGACCGTCACCGGTCGAGCCGTCTGGGTTGGTCGTCGCGGGATACAGGTGGCCGAGCCCCCCGGTCGCGAGGATCACCGACGGTGCGTGGATCACGCCGGGGCCGTCGCCGTTGTGGACCAGCACGCCGGTCACCGCGCCGTCGCGATGCAGGACCTGCTGCGCCACGTGGTTCCGACGGACGTCGAGCATCGCCGAGGCGCGGTCCAGCGCGCGTTGCACCTCGGCTCCGGTGGCGTCACCACCCGCGTGCACGATCCGCCGGCGGGAGTGACCGCCCTCGCGGGTCAGCGCCCAGCCTCCGCGCCCGTCCTCGTCGAATCTGGCACCGCCGGAGACCAAGTCGGCCACGGCGGCGTAACCGTCGGCCACGATCGAGGTGACCGCTGCGGGATCGCAGAGACCGCCGCCCGCGGCCAGGGTGTCGGCCACGTGGGCCTCGACCGAGTCGTCGGTGCGCGGCACCACCACGGCGATGCCGCCCTGGGCGTAGAACGTCGCGGTGTCGCCCGCCTTGCCGAGCACGACCACCCGGGCGCCACGCCGATGCGCGGAGAGCGCGGCGGCGAGCCCCGCGACGCCGGTGCCCACGACGACGACGTCGGCCCGCTGCTGCCAGAAGCCGGCCCCGCCGCATGCGGCCGGGGTGGTCATTCTCCGCCGCCGGGCTGCCCGATCTGGATCATGCGCTGCACGCTGCGTCGAGCCGCGGCTGCGACATCCAGGTCGACGTGAACCTCGTCGGCGCCCTCGATCAAGCAGCGCAGCAGCGCTGCGGGCGTGATCATCTTCATGTACCCGCACGACGCACGGTCGTTGACGGCGAGGAACTCGACATCGGGTGCGGCACGGCGCAACTGGTGCAGCATGCCGACCTCGGTGGCCACCAGCACCTGCCGGGCACGCGTCTCCCGGGCGGCGTCGAGCATGCCGCCGGTCGACAGGATCTTGACCCGGTCGTCGGGCACCGCGCCCTCGCCCGCGAGGTAGAGCGCGGACGTCGCACACCCGCACTCGGGGTGGACGAACAGCTCGGCGTCGGGGTGGCTGCGCGCCTGAGACGCCAGCTCCTCGCCGTTGATGCCCGCGTGCACGTGGCACTCACCGGCCCAGACGTGCAGGTTCTTGCGGCCGGTCACGCGGCGGACGTGCGCACCGAGGAACTGGTCGGGGCAGAACAGCACGTCGCGGTCCTCGGGAATGGAGGCGACCACCTCGACGGCGTTCGACGAGGTGCAGCACACGTCGGTGAGCGCCTTGACCGCCGCGGTGGTGTTCACGTACGAGACGACGACGGCGTCGGGATACTCGTCCTTCCAAGCCCGCAAATCGTCGGCGGTGATCGAGTCGGCCAGTGAGCAACCGGCCCGCTGGTCGGGGATCAGCACCGTCTTGTCGGGACTGAGGATCTTGGCGGTCTCCGCCATGAAGTGCACACCGCAGAACACGATGGTGTCCTCCGACGCCTCGGCCGCGATGCGCGACAGCGCCAGCGAGTCGCCCACGTGGTCGGCGATGTCCTGGATGGCGGGCAGCTGATAGTTGTGCGCGAGCAGTGTCGCGTTGCGCTCCTCGACGCGGCGGCGGATCTCGCCTGCCCACTCCTCGTCGGCGACGACGCCGCCGTAGCCGGCGGGTCCGTTGGTGATCCGTGCGGCCCAGCCGCCCCGTGAACCTGCCGCGAGGTCGAGAACCGTCATGGTTGTCTCCTTTGACTCAAGAGGTTTTCGACTTATGATCGAAAACATGGCTCATGTTAGCACTTCGCACGAAGTCCTCGCCGTCGTGTTTCAGGTGCGCCAGCTCGACACGCGAAATCCCCAGCTCACCGTGCTGCTGTGGGAACGCGCCATGGAGCCTCAGCGCGGCGCCTGGGCGCTGCCCGGTGGCCAGCTGCGCGACGACGAGGACATGTTCACGTCGGTGCGCAGGCAACTGGCCGAGAAGGTCGACCTGCAGGAGATCGCCCACCTGGAACAACTCGCCGTGTTCAGCGACCCCGGTCGCGTCCCGCATGCGGTGTTCGGCTCGCGGGTGATCGCCTCGACCTTCCTCGGCCTGGTGCCCTCCCCCGCCACGCCGGAACTGCCGTCCGACACGCGCTGGCATCCGGTCGACGCCCTGCCCCCACTGGCATTCGACCACCAGACCATGATCACCAACGCCCATACCCGACTCATCGCGAAGCTGTCCTATACCAACGTTGGATTCGCCCTGGCGCCAAGAGAATTCGTGCTGTCAACCCTGCGCGACGTCTACGGCGCCGCGCTGGGCTACCAGGTGGATGCCACCAATCTGCAACGAGTCCTGGTCCGGCGCGGAGTCATCACCCCCACCGGCACCACCGCCAAGTCCGGACGCAGCGGAGGCAGGCCTGCCGCCCTCTACCGCTTCACCGAATCGCGTTACCGCGTGACGGACGAGTTCGCCGCGCTGCGGCCACCCGGCGTCGGCGCCTGACCCGTCTTTAAGGGATCCGTGAGAGACTGGCCGGATGGATTTTGGCAACGCAGCCGAGGCAACCGGTGCGGAGTGGATCGGCCAGGTCCCTCACCAGGACCTTCAGCCGCACGAGCGGCCGCTGCTGCCCGAGCGTGATCCGTTCTACCAGCCACCGGACGGCTTCGAGCACGCCCGGCCGGGCACCGTACTGCGATCACGGGACGTGTCGCTGGCCTTCATGGGCGTGGTGCGTCAGAAGCTGACCGCAACACAGCTGCTCTACCGCACCACCGACATGAACGGCAATCCGGACTCGACCGTCACCACCGTGCTGGTGCCCACCGAGCGGGACACCGTCCGACCCTGCCCGATCGTGTCCTACCAGTGCGCCATCGACGCCATCGCCGGCCGGTGCTTCCCGTCCTACGCGCTGCGACGCGGCGCCAGGGCCGTTGGCGCGCTTGCCCAGTTCGAGTTCCTCCTCATCTCCGCCGCGCTGGCCGAGGGGTGGGCGGTCTCGGTACCCGACCACGAGGGGTCCGACGGCACCTGGGGCGCCCCACGCGAGCCCGGCTACCACATCCTCGACGGCGTGCGGGCCGCGCTGAACACCGAGTCACTGCGGCTGTCCCACGAGGCGCCGGTCGCCCTGTGGGGCTATTCCGGCGGCGGACTCGCCACGGCGTGGGCGTCGGAGGTCTACGCCGACTACGCACCGGAACTCAACGTCGTGGGCGCCGTGCTCGGCTCGCCCGTCGCCGACCTCGGCAGCGCCTACCGGCGGCTCAACGGCAGCATCTTCTCGGGCCTGCCCGCGATGGTGGTCGCCGCGCTCACCCACGTCTACCCGGACCTCGACCGGGTGATCGCCGAGCACGCCACGCCCGACGGCAAGAAGATGCTCGATCGCGTCCACCGGATGACCACCGCCCACGCCGTGCTGTGGCTGATCCGCAAGGACATGGACGACCTCGTCGACCAACCGCTCCAGCAGATCCTCGACTCACCCGAGGTGCAGCACGTCTTCGAGAGCATCCGGCTGGGCAACACCGCGCCGACCCCGCCCGTGCTCATCGTGCAGGCCGTCCACGACAAGATCGTGTCCGTCGACGACATCGACCGGCTGACCGAGACCTACGAGCGCGGCGGCGCGCACGTGACCTACCACCGCGACATGTTCAGCGAGCACATGCTGCTGCACCCGCTGTCGGCGCCCATGGCGCTGCGGTGGTTGCGCGACCGCATCAACGATCGGCCGCTGTCGGAGCACCGGTTGCGCACGGCATGGCCAACCATGCTGAACCCCTCGACCTACCGAGGCATGCTCCGACTGAGCCTGATCAGCGCGAAGGTGATCCTGGGTCGACGGGTGGAACGTCGGCCGCTGTCCGTGCTGGATCAGTGACCACCGGCGGCCACGCACCCAGGTCGTCGCGCGGCGTCGACAGCACGCACAGCGCATACGCCAGCGCCGCCAAGCCCGCCGGGAAGACGATCGTCAGCGCGATCTGCAGCGGGGTGTGCCCGAAGAACACCGCGGGCGCCTCCGTCACATAGTGCACGCGATGCTCGGGCGACACCGGCGCACCGGCCACGTCGACCGCGCCGTAGCGCCAATGAGCCAGTGCCGCACCGACTCCTGCGGCCGCGGCGGCCGCGATCATCGAACCCACGACCAGCGCCCCGGCCAGCACCGGACCGCGATGCGCACGCCACCGCCACACCGCTGCCGCGGTCACGATCGCCACGACCGACACCATGGCTGGGATCAGGAACGCACCGAGGAACAACTGATCGGCCGCATCGCCGACGAAGCCGCGCACGCGATCACCGGCGCGGGTCAGCCCGACGACTCCCGCAACGGGAGGAGCCAGCACCGCCCACGACGCGCCGACCGCGACGCCCGCCAGCGCCAGGCCGAGCACCACCGTCGCCGCAGCGCGTCGACGCGTGACGCGCGGTGCCGCGGGATCCTCCGGCAGCATCACGGCGGGTTCGGTGGCGTTGGTCATCGGTTCTCCAGATCCTTGGAGTCGAGGGCGTCGTGGCGCGAACACCTTGCGGACCACCCGTCGGGGCGGACCTGAACGATCATGCGCCTGCCGCACTGCGCGCAGAACCGCGGTGGCTCCAGACCGAGCCGAGCAGCCGCCGGGATGTCGGACGACCCCGCGCCGTCCTCGGGCTGACCGGTGTAGACGTTGAATTTCTGCGGCATCGCAGGCGCTCAGATGGTGGCGTTGAGCGCTTTGATCGGCATCTGCAGATCGTCGAGCAGTTCGAGGTCCGCCTCGGCGGGCCTGCCCAGCGTCGTCAGGTAGTTGCCGACGATCACGGCGTTGATGCCGCCGAGGATGCCCTTCTTCGCGCCGAGGTCGCCGAGAGTGATCTCGCGCCCACCCGCGAACCGCAGCATAGTGCGCGGCAGCGCGAGACGGAACGCCGCGACGGCCTTGAGCGCCTCCGATGCCGGCAGCACCTCGAGGTCGCCGAACGGCGTGCCCGGGCGCGGGTTCAGGAAGTTCAGCGGCACCTCGTGCGGGTTCAATTCGGCGAGGTTCGCGGCGAATTCCGCGCGCTGCTCGAGGGTCTCGCCCATGCCGAGGATGCCGCCGCAGCAGACCTCCATGCCGGCCTCGCGAACCATCTCGAGGGTGCCCCAGCGCTCCTCCCAGGAGTGCGTGGTGACGACGTTCGGAAAGTGCGACCGCGCGGTCTCCAAGTTGTGGTTGTAGCGGTGGACGCCCATCGCGACGAGGCGGTCGACCTGCTCCTGGTTCAGCATGCCCAGCGAGCAGGCGATCTGGATGTCGACCTCGTTGCGGATGGCCTCGATGCCCGCGGCGACCTGTGCGAGCAGTCGCTCGTCGGGTCCGCGGACGGCGGCGACGATGCAGAACTCGGTGGCACCGGACTTCGCGGTCTGCTTGGCGGCCTCGACGAGGTTGGGGATGTCCAGCCACGCACTGCGCACGGGCGATGCGAACAGACCCGACTGCGAGCAGAAGTGACAGTCCTCGGGGCAGCCGCCGGTTTTGAGGCTGATGATGCCCTCGACCTCGACCTCCGGGCCGCACCACTTCATCCGAACCTCGTGCGCGAGGGCGAGCAGATCCTCGAGATGGTCATCGTCGAGCTGCAGTACCGCGAGCACCTGCGCCTGATCGAGACCCTCGCCCCGTTCGAGCACCTGCTCCCGGGCTTCGTCAAGGACATTCGTCGCCGCTACGGTCACCCGGCACTCCTTCTCACATCGGACTTGAACGGTGTTTAGGATACAGGCGTGGAAACGCACCGCCGCCACGGCCGGGCCGAGGTGGTCGCCAAGGCCGCTCACCTGCTCGACGAGTACGGCCTCGCCGACCTGACCATGCGACGACTGGCGCGCGAACTCGGCGTCACGCCCGGAGCGCTCTACTGGCACTTCGCCGACAAGCAGGAACTGCTGGGCGCCGTCGCCGACCGCATCCTCGAACCCACCTGCCACGAACCCGTCGACGCGCCGTGGGCGGTGCGCATCGTCGCCATCGGATCGGGCTTGCGCGACGCACTGCTGTCGAGCACCGACGGTGCCGAACTGGTGTCGGCCACCTTCGCGTCCGGCACGTCCCGGGCCCTGCGCGGCATCCTCGAGCGACTGGTCCAGGCCGCCGGTGACGCGGGCTTCGTGCCCACCAACGCCGAACTCGCCGCTCGCACGATCGTCTACTACGTCCTCGGATTCACCGCCGACGAGCAGTCCCGGCTGCAGTGGGACGCCGCGGGCGCGCTGCCCCAGGATCAGTCGGTTCTCACGTCGAACCCCAACGCACGCTTCACGTTCGGACTGCGACTGCTCACCGACGGTATGGCCGCCCGGCAGGCGTCAGACGCCGATGACGGTGTCGATCCGGGCGTCGCCGTCCCAGCGCCGTAGCGCCGAGAACGTCCCGGCCACGTCGTCGGCGCCCAACACCTCCAGCGCGGCAGGAAGGTCGCCCGGCGGCAGACGGCGGCACACGGTCACGTGCGGCGTCCACTGGCCAGGCAGCGCATGCGGGAACGGCCCAGGATCCTGATGGCCGACGCTGTGCTCGTGCACGTCCCGATGCAGCCGCAGCAGGGGTTCGCTCGGAATCACCAACCTGACCACCGTCAGCGACCGCCGCCCGAACACCATGACCGCGCCGATGCGACACCGCATGGGCAGCGACCGCGCGGACTCCGCCAGCTCCCCGTCGACGGCCGGCGCAATGCGCTCGGACACCGCGAGCGTGACGTGCGGGCGATTGGTCGGTGAGCGGTGGTTGGCCTGACTGGGCAGCCCCGCCTCGGCGAGCGCGGTCCAGTCGCTGCGCAGCGCGTCGTCGGTGACGTCGTCGAAGATCAGCTCGATCGAGTGCGCCACTACAGCAGACTCCGCAGCCAGTCCGGCGAGAACGCCTGCGCACTGAGAGTGGCGAACGACGCCGGGTCCAGCGTGCCCGAACCCGAGGGCAGCACGGCCCGCACCGGCGCGATCTCCCCCAGCGCGTCGAGGTTCGACGCCTCTGCGACGTTGGGGGCGGCGGGGTACGCACCGACGATCACACCAGCACACGGGACACCGCGCACGCCAAGGGCTTCCACCGTGAGAGCGGTGTGGTTGAGCGTCCCCAGCCCGGCGGCGGCCACGACGAGCACCGGGGCGCCGACGTCGCCCGCGAGGTCGCGCAGCGTCGCTCGGTCGGACGACAGTTCGACGAGCAGACCACCCGCCCCCTCGACGATCACCAGCCGATCCGGCGCATCGGAGCCCAGGATCAGGTCACCCAGCTCGGCCCGACTGGGCAGCACGGCGCCTGCGCGCAGCGCCGCCGCACGGGGCGCCAGCGGCTCGGGATAACGCCACCCGCGAACCAGCCGGTCGATGCCTGCGAGCCTGCCGACCTCCGCGAGGTCGTCGTCACCCTCGACCAGGGTCGGGCCCGATCCCGTCTGTACGGGCTTGCACACTGCGACGTCGATGCCCGCGATGCCGGCCGCGCACGCCAACGCTGCGGTCGCCACCGTCTTCCCAACGCCGGTGTCGGTTCCCGTGACGACGACGACGCTCATGATCGTGCCGCCGCCAGCACTTCCGTCAGCACCCGGCGAGCCAGATCCAAGTCGTCGTCGGTCAGGGACGCACGCGCGGTGAGGCGCAGACGCGACGTGCCCACAGGCACGGTCGGCGGCCGGAAACAGCCCACCCGCAGACCCCGTTCCAGGCAGCCGTTGGCAGCGGCGAGCGCGACCTCCGGCTCCCCCAGGATCACCGACACCACCGCCGACCCCGGCGTCTCGGGCACGCCGCAAACCTCCGCCAGGGCACCGGCATTCGCGAGCACGGCGTCCGCGCGCCACGGTTCGGCGATCAACACGTTCAGCGCGGCCCACGCCGCACCCACGGCGGCCGGCGCCAGGCCGGTGTCGAAGATGAACGGCCGGGCGGCGTCGATCAGATGGTCGCGCACCGGCCTCGGCCCGAGCACGACGCCGCCCTGACTGCCGAGCGCCTTGGACAGCGTCGTGGTCATCACGACGTCGGGCGCACCGGCCAGCCCGACCTCGTGCAGCAGCCCCCGACCGCCGTCACCACGAACCCCGAGACCGTGGGCCTCGTCGACGATCAGCAGCGCGCCGCGTCGGCGGCACACGTCGTGCAGTCTGCGCATCGGGGCCCTCGCACCGTCGGCGCTGAAGACCGAGTCGGTCAGGACGACGGCCCGCGCCTCGCTGCGCGCGGCGAGCGCCTCGTCGACGGCGTCGACGTCGCGGTGCGGCGTCACCAGCACCCTGGCGCGAGACAGTCGGCACGCGTCGACCAGCGAGGCATGGGTGTACGCGTCGGACACCAGCAGCGAGCCGGGCCCGGACAGCGCCACGACGGCACCGAGGTTGGCGGTGTAGCCCGACGAGAACACCAGGGCAGACTCCGCGCCGACGAACTCCGCCAACGCGTCCTCGAAGCCCTCGTGCAACTCGGTGTTGCCGGTGACCAGACGCGACCCCGTCGAACCGGCGCCCCACGTCCGCAGCGCCTCCACGCCACCGTCGATCACCGCGGGGTGCGCGGCCAGACCGAGGTAGTCGTTGGAGGCCAGGTCCAGTTCGGTGCCCACCGGCGGACGTGCCCGCAGCGACCTGCGCAGGCCGGCGGCGCGGCGCTGGCGCTCGACGTCCTCCAGCCAGGACAGCGGTGACAGCGCAGACGTCGGAAACGACCGTGGCACCCGAACTCCCTCCGACACTTGAACACCGTTCAGGTTAGTGCACGCGCGACCGCAACCATCCCCGACCCGATGCGGGCCACCTCGTCGGGAGTGCACACGAACGGCGGCATCGCGTAGACCAGATTCCGGAACGGACGCAGCCACAGGCCGTGCTCGAGCGCCACGGCCGTTGCCCGCGGGACGTCGACGGGCTGCGCCATCTCGATCACCCCGATCGCGCCGAGTACGCGGACGTCGGCGACGCCGTCGAGGCCCGCGGCAGGCGCCAGTCCCGCGCGCAGCCCCGCCTCGATCTCGCGCACCCGCGCCTGCCAGTCCTGCCCGAGCAGCAACTCGACCGACGCGACCGACACCGAGCACGCCAGCGCATTCGCCATGAACGTCGGCCCGTGCATCAGCGCACCCTCGTCGCTGGCGCTGATCGCCCCGGCCACCTCGCCGGTGCATAGCGTCGCCGCCAGCGTCAGGTAGCCGCCCGTCAGGGCCTTGCCAACGCACATCACGTCCGGGGTCACGCCCGCCAGGTCGGCGGCGAACAGCGCACCCGTGCGGCCGAACCCGGTGGCGATCTCGTCGAAGATCAGCAGCACGTCGTGTCGCGAACACGCGTCGCGCAGGTCGGCGAGGTAGCGCGGATCGTGGAATCGCATGCCGCCGGCGCCCTGCACCACCGGCTCGACGATCACGGCGGCGACCTCGTCCGCCCGCTCGGCGAGCTGGCGCGCGAAGGCCTCGGCATAGGCCGGGTCGTACTCCGAGGGCACCTGCGGCGCGAAGACCTGGGGGCTCAGCACGTTGCGCCACAGCGTGTGCATCCCGCCGTCGGGGTCGCACACGCTCATCGGCGTGAACGTGTCGCCGTGGTAGCCACCGCGCCAGGTCATGAGGCGGTGCCTGCCGGGCCTGCCGCGCGCCACCTGGTACTGCAGCGCCATCTTCGCGGCGACCTCGACCGCCACCGACCCGGAGTCGCTGAAGAACACCGTGTCGAGGCCCTCGGGGGTGATCTCGACCAGCAGCTGGGCCAACCGGGCAGCGGGCTCGTGAGTCAACCCGCCGAACATGACGTGGTTCATCGTCGCGAGCTGGTTGGTGACGGCGGCGTCGAGCACCGGATGGCCATGGCCGTGAATGGCGGTCCACCAGGAGCTCATCGCATCGATCACCTCGATGGGGTGGCCGTCCTGGATGACCGTCAGCGACGTGCCCTTGGCGCCGACGGCGACGACCGGTGCCATCGCCTCGGCGCCGATCGTGCTGTACGGGTGCCAGACGTGAGCGGCATCGATCGCACTGATCTGGTCGGGCGTCAACGCAGCCACGGTCCATCGCTCCCTTCACGTGGGGGCCCATCGTCGAGATGAGCGCACACCCCGCCGCACGGTAGATTGTCCGACGACCATGCTGACCCTCGCCCCTGCCCGGACGGCGTCGCGTACCGACTCCGGGTCCACTTCGCCTGCCGCCATGGGCACACGGGCGTCGGGCTTCTACCGCCACGATCTCGACGGTCTTCGGGGCGTCGCAATCGCGCTCGTCGCGGTGTTCCACGTGTGGTTCGGCAGGGTCTCCGGTGGCGTCGACGTCTTCCTGGCGCTGTCGGGGTTCTTCTTCGGCGGCCGCCTGCTGCGGGCAGCGCTGACCCCGACCGCCTCGCTGGCACCGCTGCCCGAGGTGAAGCGCCTGGTGCGCAGGCTGCTGCCTGCGCTCGTCGTCGTGCTGGCGGCCTCGGCGGTGCTCACGATCCTGGTGCAGCCCGAGACCCGGTGGGAGACGTTCGCCGATCAGAGCCTCGCCAGCCTGGGCTACTACCAGAACTGGGAATTGCTGCGGACCGCATCGGATTACCTGCGGGCAGGCGAGTCGGTCAGCCCGCTGCAGCACATCTGGTCGATGTCGGTGCAGGGCCAGTTCTACATCGCGTTCCTCGCGTTGATCTTCGGTGTCGCCTTCCTGCTGCGGCGCATCATCGGCAGGCACATGCGCGCACTGCTGATCGTGCTGCTGACGGCCCTGACCATCGCGTCGTTCGTGTACGCGGTGATCGCGCACGGCGACAACCCCTCCACCGCGTACTACGACAGCTTCGCCCGGGCCTGGGAGCTGCTGCTCGGCGCGCTGGCCGGAGCGTTGGTTCCGTACGTGCGCTGGCCGATGTGGCTCCGCACGGTGGTGTCGGTGATCGCCCTGGCCGCGATCCTGTCCTGCGGCGCGTTCATCGACGGCGTCAAGGAGTTCCCCGGTCCATGGGCGCTGGTCCCGGTCGGGGCGACCATCCTGTTCATCCTGAGCGCCGCCAACCGGGCAGCCGACCCGCACGTCGCCAAGGCCGGTGCCCGGATGCCCGCACCGAACCGCCTCATGGCCACGGCGCCGTTCGTGAAGCTGGGCACGATCGCCTACTCGCTGTACCTGTGGCATTGGCCACTGCTGATCTTCTGGCTGGCCTACAGCGGCCACACCCGCGCCAATTTCCTCGAAGGCGCGATCATCCTGCTGCTCTCGGGCGTGCTGGCGTGGCTGACCATGCGCTACGTCGAAGAACCGTTGCGGCTGCGCGCACCGGTGGCCACCCGGCCGACGGTGTCGGTACCTCTGCGCAAGCGGCTGCGCCGACCCACGATCGTCCTGGGGTCGATCGTCACGCTGCTCGGTGTCGCGCTGACGGCAACGTCGTTCACGTGGCGCGAGCACATGACCATTCAGCGGGCCAACGGCAAGGAACTCAGCGGCCTGTCCTCGCGCGACTACCCGGGTGCCCGCGCGCTGATCAACAACGCCAGGGTGCCCAAGCTCCCGATGCGGCCCACGGTCCTCGAAGCCCAGGACGACCTGCCGCAGACCACCATCGATCAGTGCATCAGCGACTTCGACGACGCCAGCATCAGAAGCTGTGCCTACGGCGACGAATCGGCCACCCGAACGATCGCCCTCGCGGGCGGCTCGCACGCCGAACACTGGATCACCGCGCTCGACCTGCTGGGCAGGCTGCACGGCTTCAAGGTCGTCACGTACCTCAAGATGGGGTGCCCGCTGACCACCGAGGAGATGCCGCTCGTCATGGGCGACAACCGCGAGTATCCGAAGTGCCGGGAATGGAACCTCAAGGTGATGCCCCGCCTGATCGCCGACCATCCCGACTACGTGTTCACCACCTCGACCCGGCCGTGGAACATCAGGGACGGCGACGTCATGCCCAGCGCATACGTCGGAATCTGGCAGGCGTTCGCAAGGGCGCGCATCCCGGTGCTGGCCATGCGGGACACGCCGTGGAACGTCCGCGACGGCGAACCGTTCTTCCCCGCCGACTGCCTGGCCGGGGGCGGCGACGCCAGCACCTGCGGCATCAAGCGCTCGGAGGTACTGTCCGATCACAACCCCACGCTGGACTTCGTCAAGCAGTTCCCACTGCTGAAACCGCTCGACATGAGCGACGCGGTCTGCCGTGAGGACCAGTGCCGCGCCGTCGAGGGGAACGTGTTGATATACCACGACTCTCACCACTTCACCACGACGTACATGCGCACGATGACCAACGAATTGGGGCGCCAGATCGCCGAGATCACCGGGTGGTGGTGACTCCCGCGTACGTGAGGACACCGACCGGCACGGCCCACGTAGGGAGCGAATGACACATGGTCTCTGCCATCTGGCCGGGAACGGCCTATCCGCTGGGCGCCACCTATGACGGTGCGGGCACCAACTTCTCGGTGTTCTCCGAAGTCGCCGACTCGGTCGAACTGTGCCTGATCGAGAAGGACGGCACCGAGGAGCGGGTGGTCCTCGACGAGTGCGACGGCTTCGTCTGGCACGGCTATCTGCCCACCGTCAGCCCCGGGCAGCGGTACGGCTTCCGCGTGCACGGGCCGTGGGACCCGGCATCGGGCCATCGGTGCGACGCCAGCAAGCTGCTGCTCGATCCGTACGGCAAGTCGTTCCACGGCGAGTTCGACTTCAGCCAGGCGCTGTTCTCCTACGACCTCGACGCAGACGACCTCGCCTCGGGTGGCACCCCGCCGCGGAGCGACTCGCTTGGCCACACCATGACCAGCGTCGTGATCAACCCGTTCTTCAATTGGGCGTCCGACCGTTCGCCGAACACGCCGTACCACGAGACGGTGATCTACGAGGCGCACGTCAAGGGCATGACCCAGACCCACCCAGCCATCCCCGAAGAGCAACGCGGCACCTACGCCGGCCTGGCGCATCCCGCGATCATCGAGCACCTCAAGTCGCTCAACGTCACGGCCATCGAACTCATGCCGGTGCACCAGTTCCTGCACGATCATCGACTGATCGACCTCGGCCTGCGAAACTACTGGGGCTACAACACCTTTGGCTTCTTCGCCCCGCACCATCAGTATGCGTCGAACCAAAGCGCGGGTGGCGTGGTCGGCGAGTTCAAGACCATGGTCCGCTCGTTCCACGATGCCGGCATCGAGGTCATCCTCGACGTGGTCTACAACCACACCGCCGAAGGCAATCACCTCGGCCCCACGTTGAACTTCCGCGGCATCGACAACGCGGCGTACTACCGCCTCCTCGACGGCGACCCGCGGTTGTACAAGGACTTCACCGGCACCGGCAACAGCCTCAACGTCCGCCATCCGCACACGCTGCAACTGATCATGGATTCGCTGCGGTACTGGGTGATCGACATGCACGTCGACGGGTTCCGCTTCGATCTGGCCTCCACGCTGGCCCGGGAATTGCACGACGTGGACCGTCTGAGTGCGTTCTTCGACCTGGTGCAGCAGGACCCCGTGATCAGTCAGGTCAAGCTGATCGCCGAGCCGTGGGACGTCGGCGAGGGCGGCTACCAGGTCGGCAACTTCCCGGGTTTGTGGACTGAGTGGAACGGGAAGTATCGCGACACAGTGCGTGACTACTGGCGGGGAGAGCCCGCGACCCTAGGCGAATTCGCATCTCGTTTGACCGGCTCGTCGGACCTCTATGAGGCCACGGGTCGGCGGCCGAGCGCGAGCATCAACTTCGTCACCGCCCACGACGGGTTCACCCTCGCGGATCTGGTGTCGTACAACGAGAAGCACAACGAGGCCAATGGTGAGGACAACCGCGACGGCGAGAGCCACAACCGGTCGTGGAACTGTGGTGTCGAGGGCCCGACGGACGATCCGGAGATCCTTGCACTGCGCGCCAGGCAGATGCGCAACATCATGGTCACCCTCCTGGTCAGCCAGGGCACGCCCATGATCAGCCACGGCGACGAGTTCGGCCGCACCCAGCACGGCAACAACAACGTGTACTGCCAGGACTCCGAGATCTCCTGGATGGACTGGACTATGTGCGAGACCAACGCCGATCTGGTCACCTTCACCCGCCGGGTCACCGAACTGCGCAAGAAGCACCCCGTGTTCCGCCGCCGCCGCTTCTTCGAAGGCAAGCCGCTGCGCACCGGCGACGAGGTGCGCGACATCGCATGGCTCACCCCGTCGGGGACCGAGATGACGTCAACAGAATGGAATTCGGGGTTCAAATTCGTGGCCATGTTCCTCAACGGCGATGCCATCCCGTCGCCGAACGCACGCGGTGAGAGGGTCGTCGACGACACCTTCCTGCTGTGCTTCAACGCCCACCGCAACCCGGTCGACCTCGTCGCACCCGAAGCGAGCTACGCCGCCCACTGGGTGGGCGCGCTCGACACCGCCGATCCGACCGGCGCCTGTGACCACTCCCTGTCGGCCGGCGACACCACGTCGCTGCCCGGCCGGTCGGTCCTCGTCCTGCGCAAGACGGCGTGACGGCCGTGACCAACCCGACGACCAAACGCCCCATCCTGTCGACCTACCGTCTCCAGATGCGCGGTGACCAGTTCACCTTCGCCGATGCCGAGGCGCTGCTCGACTACCTCGACGACCTCGGCGTCAGCCACGTCTACCTCTCCCCCATCCTCACCGCCGCCAAGGGCTCGACCCACGGCTACGACGTGACCGATCCCACGAAGGTGTCGCCGGAACTCGGTGGCGCCGAGGGCCTTTCGCGCCTCGCCGACGCCGTGCACCAGCGCGGCATGGGCCTGATCGTGGACATCGTGCCCAACCACGTCGGCGTCGACGACCCCACCCAGAACGCGTGGTGGTGGGATCTGCTCGCCCACGGGCGCGACTCGGCGTACGCCTCGTACTTCGACGTCGACTGGACCCTGGACCCCGACGGTCGCATCGTCCTGCCGGTACTCGGCTCCGACGACGACCTCGACGACCTCACCGTCGACGGCGACGTGCTGCGCCTCGGCGACCGCACCTGGCCGCTGGCGCCCGGGACCGGCTCGGGGTCGGGGCGTGACGTGCACGACCAACAGCACTACAAGCTGATCGGCTGGCGCCACAACGTGTGCGGCTACCGGCGGTTCTTCTCCATCACGTCGCTGGCGGGGCTACGCCAGGAGGACCGCGCCGTCTTCGATGCCACCCACGTCGAGGTGAAGCGCTGGTTCGACGAGGGCATCGTCGACGGGATTCGCATCGACCACCCCGACGGTCTGTCGAACCCCACCCTGTACCTGCAGTGGCTGCGTGAACTCACCGGTCCCGAGGCGTGGATCGTCATCGAGAAGATCCTCGCCGTCACCGAGCCGCTGGACCCGACGCTGCCCGTGCAGGGCACCACCGGATACGACGTCCTGCGCGAGGTCGGCGGCCTGTTCGTCGACCCGACGGGTCGTCGGGCCCTCACCGAACTCGTCGACACCTCTGGCGTCGAGCACGGCGAGATGACCACGATGGCAAGCGAACTCAAGTCCCGGGCCGTCACCGACACCCTCGGCAGCGAACTCGCCAGGCTGTGCCGGACCATCGTCGCGGCCACTGGGGAGGACCATCCCGACCTTCCGGCCGCCGTGGCGGGCCTGCTGACCCACGTCGGCGTGTACCGGTCGGACTACCTGTCGCTGTCGTCGATCATGCCGGTCGCGGTCGCCGAGACCCTCAGCGAAGCGCCAGAACTGGGTGAAGCACTCGCGATCGTCACCGCGGCCGTGGCAGTCAGTGCCGAGGCTGCCGCCCGACTGCAGCAGCTGTCCGGGGCGGCGACGGCGAAGTCGATGGAGGACTGCCTCTTCTACCGCGATGCGCGCCTCGTGTCGCTCAACGAGGTCGGTGGCGAACCGGAGTGGTTCGGCGTCGGCAAGGCCGAGTTCCACGACCGCAACGCGGTGCGCGCCAAGCTGTGGCCGTCGGCGATGACCACGCTCACCACCCACGACACCAAGCGCGGCGAGGACGTCCGGGCGCGGATCGGCGTGCTGTCCCAGGTGCCGTCACTGTGGGGCGAACTCGTCGGCGCCTGGTTGGCGGCGATACCGGCGCCCGACACGGGCACCGCGCTGTTCCTCCTGCAGAACGTCTTCGGCGTGTGGCCGGTCACCGGCCACGTCACCCAGGAGCTGCGGGAACGGCTGCACGCCTACGCGGAGAAGGCGATGCGGGAGGCGGCCACGCACACCACGTGGAACGACCCGGACGGCGACTTCGAGTCCGCCGTGCACGCGTGGCTGGACGCCGTGGTCGACGGCCCGGTGGCAACGGAGCTGACGTCGCTGGTGGGCCGCCTCGACGAGTACGGCCGCAACGATGCGCTGGGGCAGAAACTGTTTCAGCTGACCCTCCCCGGCGTGCCCGACGTCTACCAGGGCACCGAACTGTGGGAGGACAGCCTCGTCGACCCCGACAACCGCAGGCCGGTGGACTACGCCATGCACCGGCAGGCGCTGAACACCCGCGACCACGACAAGTTGCGCGTCACGGCCGCCGCGCTGCACCTGCGCCGCGAGCGACCCGACACGTTCGTCTCGGGCGGCTACCGGCCGGTGCTCACCGACGGGGCTGCCCGCGAACACGTCGTGGCCTTCCAGCGGGGCGACGACGTCGTGGTCGTGGCCAGCAGGTGGACCGTGCGCCTCGCCGAATCCGGCTGGGGCGACACCACCTTGAACCTTCCTGCCGGTCGCTGGACCGACCGGCTCACCGATCGCGAGTTCACCGGACGGGTCGCGATCGCCGACCTGTACGGCGACCTGCCCGTCGCACTCCTGGAGAGAAACGTTGACTGACCACGAATTCGCGGTGTGGGCGCCGAGGCCTGAACTGGTCCGCCTCGACGTCGACGGCACCGTCCACGACATGACCCGGTCCGACGACGGGTGGTGGCGAACAACGGTCGACGTGCCCGCCAACGCGCGCTACGGCTTCCTGCTCGACGACGACCCCAAGGTGCTGCCGGACCCGCGCTCGCCGCGCCAGCCGGACGGCGTGCACGAGCGGTCGGCGCTGTGGGATCCGGCGACCGCCCGGTGGAACGACGACGGCTGGGCAGGACGCTCGATCGAGGGCGCGGTCATCTACGAACTGCACACCGGAACCTTCACCGCCGAAGGCACCTTCGAGGCGGCGATCGCCAAGCTGGACCACCTGGTCGACCTCGGTATCGACTTCGTCGAGTTGATGCCCGTCAACGCATTCGGCGGCACCCACGGTTGGGGTTACGACGGCGTGCTGTGGTACGCCGTGCACGAACAGTACGGCGGCCCAGACGGTCTGGTGCGGCTGATCGACGCCTGCCACCAGCGCGGCCTCGGCGTGCTGATCGATGCGGTGTTCAACCACCTCGGCCCGTCGGGCAACTACCTGCCGAAGTTCGGCCCCTACCTCTCGTCGGGCAGCAACCCGTGGGGCGAGTCGGTGAACATCGCCGACGAGGACTCCGACGAGGTGCGCCGGTACATCATCGACTGTGCGCTGCGCTGGATGCGCGACTTCCACGCCGACGGACTCCGACTGGACGCCGTCCACGCGCTCGTCGACGTCACCGCCGTCCACATCCTTGAGGAGATGTCGACCGAAACCGACGCTCTGGCAGAGGAAGTGGGCAGGCCACTGTCGCTGATCGCCGAGAGCGACAAGAACGACCCCCGGCTCATCACGCCTCGCGATCAGGGTGGGTATGGGTTGACGGCGCAGTGGGACGACGACATCCACCACGCGATCCACACCGCGGTCTCTGGCGAACGCCAGGGCTACTACGGCGACTTCGGTTCGATGGAGACGCTCGCCGCCACGCTCAAGAACGGGTACTTCCACGCCGGCACCTATTCGTCGTTCCGACGTCGGCGCCATGGCCGTCCGCTGGACACCAAGGCGATCCCGGCGACCCGACTGCTCGCCTACACGACGACCCACGATCAGGTGGGCAACCGTGCGGTCGGCGACCGGCCGTCACAGAATCTGACCACCGGTCAGCTCGCGGTCAAGGCCGCACTGGTGCTCGGATCGCCCTACACCGCAATGCTGTTCATGGGTGAGGAGTGGGGATCGTCGAGCCCGTTCCAGTTCTTCAGCAGCCACCCCGAGCCCGAGCTGGCGCGCGCGACCGCCGAGGGCCGCAAGGCCGAGTTCGCCGAGCACGGCTGGGACGCCGACGAGGTCCCCGATCCGCAGGATCCAGAGACCTTCCAACGGTCCAAGCTCAAGTGGGACGAGGTCGGCGAGGGCGACCACGACCGACTGCTCGACGTCTACCGCGGGCTCATCGCGTTGCGTCGTGACGAACCGGGCATGGCCGATCCGTGGCTCGACGACCTCGGGGTCGACTACGACGAGGACGCCGGATGGATCGTGCTCCGTCGCGGGGCACTGTCCATCGCCTGCAATCTGAGCGCCGATGCCGTGTCCGTACCGGTGAGCGGTGAGGTCCTGCTGGCGTGGGGCGAGCCGCGTGCCGGCGAGACGACCGAGCTGCCGGGTCATTCGTTCGCGGTGGTGCGTACCTCCGCGGCCTAGCCCGTCAACCAGTCGTCCCCAGGCCTCGCGCCTGTGGATGACTGGTTGAGTCGATCGTGGGCCACGCCCACGATGACACGCATGAGCCTGCTTCCGATCCCGCCGATCGACACCGCCACCGACCCCATCGTCACACCTGCCGACTTGAGGCAGCGATGGCGGGCACTGATGGGCCCCCTGGGTTTCGGCGAACGCCTGCTGCGGTTTTCGTTCGTCGGGACCGATCGCAGGCTCGTCAAGCTCCTGAGCGACGTCCCCATCGGCCGAAGTCCGACACCGGCCATGGTCGACGACTTGATGTCCGCCCTCGAGGTACTGCTGCACGACGTCGCCGATGGCGGAACCGTGGCCTTCCTGCTCACCCGCCCGGGCCTCGGCTCGGTGTCACGCTGGGACCGGCAGTGGGCGGATGCGCTAGTGGCCGGCGCAGCCGAGCGCGGCGTGGCGATCGAGCCGATCTTCCGGGCCCACGATCACGACATCGCGCTCGTCGGGCCGCAATCGCTGGCAGCCTACGCCAGGTAGCGGTAGGTCGGCGAACCCGGCTCGAGGAGTTCGACGTGACAGTCCGACTCGTGCATCCTGGCGAGCAGGCCCTCCAGATCGGCCGCCGAGCCCATCTCGATGCCGACGAGCGCCTCGCCGGTGTCGCGGTTGTTGCGCTTGACGTACTCGAACAGGGTGATGTCGTCGTTCGGGCCGAGGACCTCGTCCAGGAACCGGCGCAGCGCGCCCGGCTCCTGCGGGAAGTCGACCAGGAAGTAGTGCTTGAGGCCGAGGTGCACCAGTGAGCGCTCGAGCACCTCGCCGTAGCGCGACACGTCGTTGTTGCCGCCCGACACGAGGCACACGACCGTCGACCCCGGCGTGATGTCGGCCTCCACCAACGCGGCCGCAGACAGCGCCCCGGCCGGCTCGGCGATGATGCCCTCGTTCTGGTACAGATCGAGCATCGCAGTGCACACGGCGCCCTCGTCGACCGTTGTGATCGAGAGCATGTCGCCAGCGGCCGTCAGCGCTGCGAACGGGAGCGCCCCCGCCCGGGCGACCGCCGCACCGTCGACGAACTGGTCGACGTTCTCGAGCGTGACGGGTTCCCCGGTCGCCAGGGCAGCGACCATCGCCGCGGCACCCGCGGGTTCCACGCCCAGCACCGACGTGTCGGTGGTCCGTTCCGCGAAGTACGTCGTCATGCCGCTGATGCACCCGCCACCGCCGACGGGGACGATCACCAGATCCGGTTCGCTGCCGAGCTGCTCGAGGATCTCGACGGCGATCGTTCCCTGACCGGCCATCGTGCGGAGGTCGTCGTACGGCGGCACCAGTGTGGCGCCGGTCCGCGCGACGTCCTCGACCGCTGCGGTGGCGGCGATGTCATAGGTCTTGCCGCCGACGATGACCTCGATGAACTCGCCGCCGTGGTACCGGATGCGGTCGCGCTTCTGCTTGGGCGTCTTGGCCGGCACGTAGACGCGGCCATGCACGCCCATCGAGCGACAGGCCAGCGCGAAGCCCTGAGCGTGATTGCCTGCCGACGAGCAGACCACGCCCGCGGCGAGTTCGGCTGGGCTCAGCTGCATCATCAGGTTGTAGGCGCCCCGCAGCTTGTACGAGCGGACGGCTTGGAGGTCTTCGCGCTTCAGGTAGACCCGAGCACCGGTCAGCGTCGACAGCCGATCACTGAACTGCAAGGGGGTCTTGGCGACGACGCCCGAGATTCGCTGGGCAGCCGCATCGATGTCGGCCGCCGAAAGGGGTGATTCGAGCGGCGACCGTTTCGTTCCCTGGCTCAGCTCAGCAGTCACCGGTCAATGGTGCCACTGCGTCGCGCACTAGCAGAAATCTCCGTTTCCGCGGACGCGTGAAAGCGCAGACGAACGGGTAGGTCCACATAGTCCTGATCCGGAGTTTCGGCTAGCCGAAACCATGGTTGAGAGGTATCGTCGAACACATGACCACCGCCGGGAACTTCCACTCGACCGTCGCCCGCGCGACGTGCGACGTGCCCGTCGCAGGCGTCCCGTGGCCGGCATACAAGCTCATCGCCCTGCTGGTAGGGGCGGTGGTGCTGCTCGTCGTCGGCGTCCTCACCATGACCGCATCGACGGCCGTGCTGTCCGGCGCCGCCGTGGGCACACTCACGTGGCTCGGGCTCAGCGCCTACTGCTCGTCCTGCCGCTAGTCCTGCAGGAGATCCCGCAGCGTCGCCAGATCCGCGGCCACCGCAGCCGCGTCTGCCTCGAACTCCGCATCCGGGGTGCCGGGTCGGCGGCGCAACGTGAAGACGACCTCGCAGCGCGCCTCACCCGTTCCGGCAGCCAGCACTCGCATCGGGTTGTACGTCGACTCCCCCGTCGGCAGCGTCACCACGTGGTCGAGTACGCCGAAGGCATTGACCGGGGCGAACTCCACGGTCGCGGTCGCCAGCGTGGGGTCGGCGAGACCGGCCGCCCAGCGATGCAGTTGGCGCGGATCGGAGGCGAACGCGTACACCGCCTCGGGTGCGGCGTCGATCCACACGGAGATGTGCCGGGACGGCTCTGGCTGGTCCATCAGCCCCCCAGGCAGCCCGGTCCGAGCAGCGCCTTGAGATCGCCCATCAACGCCGACGACGGCGTGACGCGCAGCGTCTGATCCAGCTCGAGCGTGGTGATCCGGTCGCCGCTGATCAACCGCAGGTGCACCTGTGAGGTGCCGGGGTGATTGGCGAGCACGTGCTTGAGTGCCGTCACCTTCTCGACGGTGCACTGCCTGGTCGGCAGGCTCACCGCCAGCGGGCGGTCGGCCTGGGCGCTGGAGAAGTCCGGGACCACCAGGTCGTTGACGATCAGCGACAACCGGTCGTCGCGGGCATTGACCTTGGCGCCGATGATCACCACGGCGTCGTCGGCGATGTCACCGCCGAAGGTGGCGTAGGTCTTCGGGAAGAACATCACCTCGATGCCACCGGTGAGGTCCTCCAATTGAGCTGAGGCCCAGGGCAATCCGTTCTTGTTCACCCGGCGGTTCACCGACGCCAGGATCCCGCCGACGCGCACCTGGGCGTCCGCGGCGACGTCCCCGTCGAGGATAGCGGGGATCTGCGTGTCGACCTGTGTGGCCAGCAGGTGCGCGACCCCGTCGAGGGGGTGCCCAGACACGTAGAGACCCAGCATCTCCCGCTCGAGTGCGAGTTTGTGCTTGTCCTCCCACTCGTCCTCGGGGACCTTGATCGTGAACACCGCGTCGGTCGCCGTGTCGGCACCACCGAACAGGTCGAACTGCCCCATCGCCTCGGCCTTCTTGGTGCCGAGGACCGAGTCGACCGCGTCTGTGTGGATGAGGAACAGCCCCTTGCGGGAGTGCCCAAGCGAGTCGAACGCACCGGCCTTGACCAGCGACTCCGTCACCTTCTTGTTGCAGGCGGTGATGTGAATCTTGTTGAGGTAGTCCGAGAAGTCGGTGTACTTGCCCTTCTCGGTACGGGTGTTGATCAGTGAGCTGACGACGTTGGCGCCCACGTTGCGCACCGCCCCCAGCCCGAACCTGATGTCGGCGCCGACGGACGCGAAGTTGAGCACCGACTCGTTGACGTCCGGCGGGAGCACGGTGATGCCGAGCCTGCGGCAGTCGGCCAGGTACACCGCCGCCTTGTCCTTGTCGTCGCCGACCGAGGTGAGCAGGCCCGCCATGTACTCCGCGGGGAAGTTCGCCTTCAGGTAGGCCGTCCAATACGACACCAGGCCGTAGCCGGCGGCGTGCGACTTGTTGAACGCGTAGTCGGCGAACGGCAGGACGGTGTCCCACAGCGCCTTGACCGCCGCCGCGGAGAAGCCGTTGGACTTCATGCCCTCGGAGAAGCCCTCGAACTCCTTCTCCAGGACCTCGCGCTTCTTCTTGCCCATCGCCTTCCGGAGGATGTCCGCTCGGGCGAGCGAGTAGCCGGCGACCTTCTGCGCGATGCGCATGATCTGCTCTTGATAGACGATCAGGCCGTATGTCTCCGAGAGGATCTCGCGCAGCGGCTCCTCGAGCTCGGGATGGATCGGCTTGATCGCCTGGCGGGCGTTCTTGCGGTCGGCGTAGTCGTTGTGGGCGTTCATGCCCATGGGTCCGGGACGGTACAGCGCGATCACGGCGACGACGTCCTCGAAGACCGTCGGCTGCATGCGCCGCAGCAGATCTCGCATCGGCCCACCGTCGAGCTGGAACACGCCGAGGGTGTCGCCCCTGCCGAGCAGCTCGTAGGTCGCGGGGTCGTCGAGCGGGACGGCGTCGAGGTCCAGCTCGATGCCACGATTGGCCTGAATGTTCTCGATGCAGTCACCGATGATCGTCAGGTTCCGTAGCCCGAGGAAGTCCATCTTGAGCAGGCCGATGGCCTCGCACGACGGGTAGTCCCAGCCCGTGATGATCGCACCGTCCTGGGGCCGCTTCCACAGCGGAATGGCGTCGACGAGCGGCTCGGAGCTCATGATGACCGCGCAGGCGTGCACGCCGGCGTTGCGTACCAGGCCCTCGAGGCCGCGCGCGGTCTCGTAGATGGTCCGCACGTCGGGGTCGGTGTCGATGAGCGCGCGGACCTCCGCGGCCTCCTTGTACCGCTCGTGTGCCGGGTCGGTGATGCCCGAGAGCGGGATGTCCTTGGCCATGATCGGCGGCGGCAGCGCCTTGGTGATCCGGTCGGCGATCGCGAACCCCGGCTGGCCGTAGTTCACCCGGGCCGAGTCCTTGAGCGCGGCCTTGGTCTTGATGGTGCCGAACGTGATGACCTGGGCCACCCGGTCGCTGCCCCACTTGTTCGCCGCGTAGCGCAGCATCTCGCCCCGGCGGCGATCGTCGAAGTCGATGTCGATGTCGGGCATCGAGGCGCGCTCGGGGTTGAGGAATCGCTCGAACAGCAGCCCGTAGGTGATCGGGTCGATGTTGGTGATGCCCATGGCGTAGGCGACCAGCGAACCTGCGGCGGACCCACGGCCGGGCCCCACCCGGATGTCCACGGAGCGGGCGTAGTTGATGAGGTCGGCGACGATCAGGAAGTACGAGGGGTATCCCTTGTCGCAGATGACCTTGATCTCGTACGCGGCCCGGTCGGTGTACTCGCCTGGCACACCGGCGGGAAACCGTCGCTGCAAACCGGCGGTGACCTCGTGGGCGAGCCACGACGCCTCGTCGTGGCCGTCGGGCACCGGGAAGACCGGCATCCGGTCCTTCGGGGCCCAGACGTCGGCGTAGGGCTGCACGCGTTCGGCGATCAGCAACGTGGAGTCGCACGCGCCGGGCACCTCGTCGTCCCACAGTGCGCGCATGTCCGCGGCCGACTTGAGGTAGTAGCCGTCACCGTCGAACTTGAACCGCGCCGGGTCCGACAGCGTCTTGCCCGTCTGCACGCACAGCAGCGCCTCGTGGTTCCGCGACGCCTCCTTGGTGACGTAGTGGCAGTCGTTGGTCGCCAACGGCGGAATGCCGAGCTTGCGACCCACCTCAAGCAGGCCGTCACGCACCCGCCGTTCGATCTCGATGCCGTGGTCCATGAGTTCGAGGAAGAAGTTCTCCGGCCCGAAGATCTCGCGCCACTTGGCCGCGGCCTCGAGCGCTTCACGCTGGTGGCCGAGACGGAGCCGGGTCTGCACTTCGCCGGACGGGCAGCCGGTGGTGGCGATGATGCCCGCGGAGTGCTCGGCGATCAGCTCGGCGTCCATCCGCGACCACTTGCCGAGCTGGCCCTCGAACGACGCCATCGACGACAACCTGAACAGATTGCGCAGCCCGGTCGCGTTCTCCGCGACCATGGTCATGTGCGTGTAGGCGCCGCTGCCGGAGACGTCGTCGCCCTTCTGGCTGGGATCGCCCCACTGCACGCGCTTGGTGTCGAATCGCGACGCCGGCGCGATGTACGCCTCGACGCCGATGATCGGCTTGACGTCCGCTTCGATCGCCGCGTTGTAGAACTCGCTGGCCCCGAACATGTTGCCGTGGTCGGTCATCCCGAGTGCGGGCATCTCGAGCCGATTGGCCTCGGCGAACATGTGCTTGACCTTCGCCGCACCGTCGAGCATGGAGTATTCGGTGTGGTTGTGCAGGTGCACGAAGGATCCGCTCATAGGGTCGTCAGTCTATGGCCGACCTCCGACGGCGTTCGGCGTGTCGCGGCACGTGTCTTCGGACACCGACCCGATCGACGGACTGTCCAGCAATCCGTGCGAGAAGAGAATCTGGAGTTGCTTGGTTATCGCGCTCATCGTCGCGCCGCGATCTGGGAAGCCTGCACACAGGCCGACCCCCCAGAGCACCGAGTGCAGCATGTCCGCGATCGGGGTGGCACAGGTGTCCGACGGCAGTTCCCCGCGCCGCACCGCGTCGCCGACGAGCGTGATCAGGTAGCACCGCAATGCGTCGTGCCGGTCGTCGCGCAACTCCGGGTTCCGGGTTGCCTCCAGCCGGGCGCTGATCAGGAACGACACCTGCGAGCGGTCCCGACGGTCGGTCTCGTACATGACTGCGACCAACGCTGACAGCGATTCCGCCAGCGTGTCACGGCTTCCCGCCCGCGCAATCCAGTTGCCGACCAGTTCGCCCGCCTCTTCGACCAGGGCTGCGTAGATCTCGTCGCGCGTGGAGAAGTAGTAGTGCAGCGTGGGCCTGCTGAGATCGGCCTCGAGCGCGATGGCCTGGAACGTGGCCGCGGGATAGCCCCGCTGGTTGATCACCGACCGTGCGGCCTTGAGGATGCGGTTGCGCGTTTCCACCGAGTCGGAGCCAACCGGTCGACCCCGGCGCCTGGTGGCCGGCAGTGGTCTCTCATCGGTTTGCGACATGGTCCTGACCTCACCGACGAGGAGATTGGCGCTCCTCGTTCAGCAAACAGTATGACATTGCTATCGACCGGTCAACCGCAGGCTTGCGGCAAACTGGGCGACGCGGCGCGAACTCGAGTCCGTCAGGCCGGAGGCGTTTGCGTGACTCAGGGAGCGGCGGTCGACGCGGCTGCGGTGGCCTTCGATGCCGACCTGCCTCGCAACGCGCCGAACGTCATCACGATCAGTGCGACCCAGATCAGCCCGAACCCCACCCACCTCGCGGGCGGCATCGGCTCGTGGCCGATCGCGACGCCCCATGCCATCTGCAGGGCCGGGTTGAGATAGAACAGCAGACCCATCGTGACGAGCGGGAGTCGCTGCGCCGCGGCGGCGAACAGCAGCAGCGGCACCGCGGTGACCGGACCGGCCAGCACCAGCAGCCAGGCATGCCCGGTGCCGTACCCCAGGAAGTGGCCCTGGTCGGCCGACTGCAGGAAGATCAGATAGCCGGCGGCGATGGGGAGGGCGATCAGGGTCTCGACCGCCACGCTGACCCGAGGGTCCGCGTCGACGACCTTCTTGACCAGTCCGTACAGCGCGAACGTGAACGCCAGCACGACCGAGACGTACGGCGGGGTGCCGACGCCCACCGTCAGGACCACCACCGCGACGACCGCGAGGGCCAGGGCCGCCAGCTGCCAACGCCCGATCCGTTCCCGAAACACCACCACGCCCAGTGCCACGGTCACCAGCGGGTTGATGAAGTACCCGAGCGCGGCGTCGACGACGTGGCCGTGCGTCGCCGCGTAGATGTAGGTCCCCCAGTTGGCCGACACCAGCGCCGACGCGGCGGCGAGCAGCAGCCAGCTGCGGCCGCTGAGGCGACGCAGGTCGCCGAGCCTGCGGGCCACCGCGAGGACGCCGACCATGCAGACGACGCTCCACACGATGCGGTGCGCCAGCACCTCCAGCGACCCCGCGGGCAGCAGCAGCGGGAAGTAGCCGGGACACAGGCCCCACCACACGAAGGCGCCCACGCCGAACAGCACGCCCGAACGGCGTTGCGCCGCTGCGGCGTCCGCGGTCACGACTGGTGCCGGCGCAGCACGTCCAACGCGTGGCTCAGGTCCGCCGGGTACGGGCTGGTGATCTCGATGCGACGGCCGTCGGCAGGGTGGGCGAAGGCCAGCGAGCGCGCGTGCAGCCATTGCCGTTCCAGGCCGAGCCGCTTCGCGATCGTCGGATCGGCGCCGTAGGTCAGGTCGCCACAGCAGGGATGGTGCAGCGCCGCGAAGTGGACCCGGATCTGATGCGTCCGGCCGGTCTCCAGGTGGATGTCCAACAGGCTCGCGGAGGCGAACGCCTCGACCGTGTCGTAGTGCGTGACGCTGTCTCGACCGTTCTCGGTCACGGCGAACTTCCAGTCGTTTCCCCGGTGCCTGCCGATGGGGGCGTCGATGGTCCCGCTGGACGGGTCGGGATGCCCTTGCACCAGGGCGTGGTACCGCTTGTCGACCGTGCGTTGCTTGAACGCCCGCTTCATCAGCGTGTACGCCCGCTCCGAGATCGCAACGACCATCACCCCGGAGGTGCCGACGTCCAGACGGTGCACGATCCCCTGGCGCTCGTGGACGCCCGACGTCGTGATCCGGTACCCGGCGGCAGCAAGGCCGCCGAGGACGGTGGGTCCGGTCCAGCCGACCGAGGCATGCGCTGCCACGCCCGCGGGCTTGTCGACGGCCACGATGTCGTCATCGGAGTAGAGGATCGTCATGCCCTCGACGTCGACGGTCGGATTCTCCGGCGGCGCAGGCGGTTCGGGCAACGTGACCTCGAGCCAGGCGCCCGCGGTCAAGCGCTCGGACTTGCCGACCGGGACGCCGTCGACGGCTATCCCGCCGTCCTCGGCCAACGTCGCGACGACGGTTCGGGACAGCCCGAGCAGTCGCGCCAGACCCGCGTCGACGCGCATCCCGGCCAGCCCCTCCGGGACCGGCATCGACCGGGTCATCGGGTGGTGTCGGATTCGTCCGATGCGGCACCGGTGCCCGGCTCGTCGACGACCGGTGCGGGCGCCGAGGTCTCTACCTCATCGGACGGACGCCGTCCGTCTACCTCATCAGCCGGACGCCGTCCGTCGGTGTCGAAGTCGAAGCCGAACAACGACAGTCCCACGAGCAGGATCGCTCCCCCGACGACTGCGGGATCGGCGACGTTGAACACCGGCCACCACCCGATCGACAGGAAGTCGACGACGTGTCCGCGCAGCGGTCCCGGCGACCGGAAGAACCTGTCCACCAGATTGCCCAGCGCGCCGCCCAGGATCATGCCGAGCCCCAGCGCCCACCACGGGGACACCAGCCGGCGGCCCATCCACACGATGCCGAACACGACGCCGGTCGCGACCAGGGTCAGCACCCAGGTGTAGCCGGTGGCCATCGAGAACGCCGCGCCCGAGTTGCGCACCAGGGTCCAGGTGACGGTGTCGCCGATGATCGAGACGGGTTGGCCGGGCGTCAGCAGCCTGACCGCCAGCACCTTGGTCACCACGTCGAGCGCGAGTACCACCAGAGCGACCGACAGCAGGAGGCGCAGGCGACGGCGGGGCGACGGCGGTACGGGGTCCCCGTCCGCGGTCACGGGCTCCACCGAACCCGACGTTTCATCAGTCACGCTCCCATCATCCCAAAGACGTCGTGGTGAACAATCGGCGCATGAGACAAGCGTGCGAACCGTGCCACCGAATCCGTCTGGCATGAGCCGCGTCGTCGTCGTCACCACCGGCGGCACCATCGCCACCAGTACCGACGCCGACGGAGTGGCGCGGCCAACCCATGGCGGCACGGATCTGCTGTCGACCGCGGGCACCGCCGCGGATCGTCGGGTCGTCGACCTGCTGGCACTGGATTCCTCGGAGATCGGTCCGCCCGAGTGGCACCGGATCGGCCGTGCCGTGGCCTCGGCCATCGGCGATGGTGCGCACGGGGTGGTCGTCACGCACGGCACCGACACCATGGAGGAGACCGCGCTGTGGCTCGACCTGGTCCACCGCGGGCCAGAGCCCGTCGTGCTCACCGGTGCGATGCGCAGCGCCGACGCCCCCGACGCCGACGGTCCCGGCAACCTGCGCGACGCGCTGGCGGTGGCCGGCGACTCGCTCGCCACGGGCACCGGCGTCACGGTGTGCATGGCGGGCACCGTGTGGCAGCCGCTGGGGTTGACCAAGACCGGATCGGGGTTCACCGGCATCGCCCTCGGGTCGGCGTCGCACGACGGTGTCGTGCTCGACCGGGCCAAGCGGCGGCCGTCGTTCGCCGACGACCTCGCCGGGCCGCCGCCGCGCGTCGACGTGGTGGCGACCTACGCAGGCAGTGACGCGGTGGCGCTCGATGCCTGCCTGGCCGCTGGGGCGCGCGGCATCGTGCTCGAGGCGATGGGCGCGGGCAACGCCGGGCCGGACGTGGTCGACGGCGTCCGGCGTGCCACCGCCCGGGGCGTGACCGTGGTCGTCAGCACCCGCGTGCCGGGGGCCAGGGTGTCCGCGCGGTACGGCCCCGGGCTGGCACTTGCCGAGGCGGGCGCAGTCCCGGTGCCGATGCTGCGGACACCGCAGGCGCGCGTGCTGCTGATGGCCGCGCTGGCCTCCGGCGCGCACGTCGGCGACGTCTTCGCCGAGTGGGGCGAGTTGCCGGCCGGCTAGGGGCTGGTCGGTTAGGACTGGTCGTCGTCGGTGAGCGCACCGACGAAGTCCAGCCAGTCGAGGCTGTCGACGGGATTGGCGCGCCGCACCTCGGGTGTGTCGACGGGCATCGTGCGAGCAGGGCCGGGACCCGTGCCCCGCGTCTCGAACCGCACGGTCATCACGCCGTGACCGGCTCCCTGCACCCAGCCGTGGCCGTAGGACTCGTGCGTCACGTCGTCGCCGATCCGCCACGCCGCGGCGGCGAACGCAGACGCCGAGGAGGACGCCGTCGCCGCTTCGTGGGTGGCGGGCACGCCATCGGCGGTCTCGAGGGTCTGCTCGAGGTCGGGGAACAGTGACTCCTGCTGCACGTCCGACAGTCCCGAGAAGCCGACGCCGAGCAGTCGGATGGGCCCCACCTCGATCGGATCGAGCAGTAGCCGCCTGGCCGTGGCGGTCAGCGTGGCCGCGTCGTCGGTGGCGTACGGGAGCGTGGCGGACCGGGTGAGCGTGCTCATGTCGGACTTCTTCATCTTGACGGTCACCGTGCGCGCGCCGCGGCCGTCGCGGAGCAGACGCCCGTGCGCGTGGTCGCCGATCGGGCCGACGGCCTCGCGGAGCTGGCCGATCGTGGTGAGGTCCTCCGGGAAGGTGGACTCCGAGCTGATCTGCTTGGAACTCGACCGCTCGGCGACGGGACGATCGTCGATCCCCTGGGCCAACCGGTGCAGCGCAGGCCCGACGGTTCCGCCGAGTACGTCGGCCACCTCCGAATCCGCAAGTGCCGCAAGGGCACCGATGGTGTCGATGCCCAGCCGGTGCAGACGGTCCTCGGCGACCGGTCCGATCCCCCACAGCCGCCGCACCGGCAGGCCGGCGAGCACGGCCTTCTCGGTGGATCGGTCCACCACGCGGACACCGTCGGGCTTGGCGAGGTCGGAGGCGATCTTCGCGATCTGCTTGCCCGAGCCCGCGCCCACCGACGCCACGAGGCCGGTCTCCGACCGCACCCTGGCGCGCAGGTCCTCGCAGAACGCCTCCACCTCGGCCGCGGTGGCACCGACCAGTTCGGCGGGCTCCCCGAACGCCTCGTCGAAGGAGAGCTGTTCGAGGACGGGAACCACTGCCCGCACCGTCTCGAGGACCCTGCGGCTGGCGACGCCGTAGACGACGCCGCGCGGAGGCAGCACCACCGCTGCGGCACCGACTTGCCTGCGCGCCTGGTGCATCGGCATTGCCGACCTGGCGCCGAACACCCTTGCCTCGTAACTGGCCCCGGCGACCACCCCGCGTCCGCCGAGTCCGCCGACGAGCACGGGCCTGCCCCGCAGCGTCGGACGCGTCAGCTGCTCGACGGAGGCGAAGAACGCGTCCATGTCGAAGTGCAGGACCCAGCGGCCGTCCATGGTGGCGATGCTAGAGGCCATTGCCGACTTGCCCGGGACTAGCCTGACGGCCATGGACCACGACGTGCCGATCGGCGACGAATCCATCCGTCTGGGCCAGTTCCTGAAGCTGTCGTCGCTCATCGACAGCGGTTCGGACGCGAAGGCTGCGATCGCCGACGGTCTCGTCACGGTCAATGGCGAGATCGAGGTGCGCCGCGGCCGCCAGCTGCACCCCGGTGACGAGGTGACCATCGGCGGGTCCACGGCGCGGGTGGCCCGTGCATAGCATGACCGCGTGGACAACACGCTCGCCTACATCGACCAGGGCTCGTTCCTCGCGCTGAGGGCACTGGGCCGCGGCCCGCTGATTCAATTCACCTGGATCTACGACCGTCCGATCGACTTGCAGGGGCTGCGGCGGTTCCACGCCAACCTCGGATTCGGCCTGCTGGGCAGGCGCATCGAGCGTTCGCCGCTGCCCTTCGGCCGCGACAGGTGGGTCGCCGCACCGGGTCCCGCGGCCATCGAGATCGCGGCCGAGGACCGTCGCCGCGAGGACGTCTGGCTGTGGGCCGACGAGCGCGTCCGGGTCCCCATCGACCCGCAGGCCGGTCCGTCGTGGCATCTCGGCGTGCAGCCCCTCACCAACGGCGGGGCGGCGGTGACGCTGGTCGTGTCGCATTCGGTCGGCGACGCGATGGCGATCCACATGGCGATCTCCGACGCTGTGAGTGGCGTGCGGCGCGACCTCGGCTACCCGCCGCCGGGTTCCCGTACCCGGGCGCGGTCGGTGCGGGAGGACGCCCGGCAGACCGTGCGGGACGTGCCGGACATGGCCAGGGCGGTGGCGTCGGCCGCTCGCGTGGCGCGGGCGGAGCGCGAGAATCTGGCGACGTCGGCCAAGTCGGGTTCCAAGCAGCGGGGACGCGGGACGGCCGAGGAGATCGTCGTGCCCAACGCGACGGTGTTCATCGACCTCGAGCACTGGGACGAGCGGGCAAAGAGCCTCAACGGCACCAGCAATGCGTTGTTCGCCGGTTTCGGAGCCCGGCTCGGGCAGCTCCTCGGCCGGGTGGGCGACGACGGGTTCGTCAGGCTGTCGCTGCCCGTCAGCGAGCGCGCACCCGGTGACACCCGCGCCAACGCGCTCACCGAGGCGTCGGTCGTCGCCGACCCCGCAAAGGTCGTCACCGACCTCGCCGATCTGCGTCGAGACATCAAGCGGGCGTTGACCGCGCTGGCCGAGGCGCCCAACGAACTGCTCGGCCCCCTGGCGCTGGTACCGCTGACCCCGGCGCCGCTGGTGCGCCGCCTCGAGGGCATGGTGCAGCAGGTGGGCAGTCCGATCGGATGCTCGAACCTCGGCGAGTTCGCGGCGGAGGTCAACCGCCCCGACGGTACCGATGCCGACTACTTCGCTGCCAGGCTGATCGAGCCGAAGGTCACGACGAAGGTCCTCGACCGGATGGGCGGTTCACTCTTCCTGGGCTGCACGCGCCTTCACGGCCGCATGTCGGTGTCGGTGGCCGGATGGGTGCCCGGCGGAACGAACACCCGTGCAGCCCTGCGCGACTCGGTCGGTCAGGCGATGTCCGACATGCAGCTCACCGGCATCGTCGAATGACCGTCACGCCTTCACCAACGAAACCCTGACGCCGTCGCCGATCTCGGTGCCGTCGACCGGGTCACCGAAGTCGAAGCTGGTGGCCAGGATCTCCTTGGCGATCAGGTCGGCGTGCGTGCGCGCCCACTCCTCGCGTTCGCCGGGCACCGCGACGACGACGCGGATGCGGTCGGACACGTCGAGACCCGACGACTTGCGTAGATCCTGCAGTTCGCGGATCCGGTCCTTGGCCCAGCCCTCGGCCTCGAGTTCGGGGGTGACCTCGCCGTCGAGCACCACCAGTCCGGCGCCGTCGGGTAGCGCTGCGGTGAAGTCGGGGTCGGCCGCGACGAGCCGCGAGCTGTACTCCTCGGGCAGCAGTGTCGCCGGGCCTGCCGTCAGCGTGCCGTCGGCGTTGACGACGCCCTGACCGGACTTGACGGCCTTGATCGCCGCCTGCACGTCCTTGCCGATCCGTGGTCCCGCAGCACGTGCGTTGACCGTGAGTTCGAAGCGGCCGTAGGCCGGGATGTCGTCGGTCAGCTCGACGGTCTTGACGTTCAGTTCGTCGGCGATGAGGTCGACGAACGGACACAACCGCTCCGGATCCTCAACGGCCACGGTCAATTTGGGCAACGGCAACCGCACCCGCAGCTTCTTGGCCTTGCGCAGTGACGACCCGGCCGAGCAGACGTCGCGAACCTGGTCCATGGCGGCCACCAGTTCTGGGTCCGCAGGCACCACACCGGGTTCCGGCCAGTCGGTCAGGTGCACGGATCGTTGCGCGGTGACGCCCCGCCAGATCACCTCGGCGACCAACGGCAGCAGTGGCGCCGCGAGCCTGCCGGTCACCTCGAGGACGGTGTGCAGGGTGTCGATCGCATCGGGGTCCTCCTCCCAGAACCGCGAACGTGACCGGCGCACATACCAATTGGTCAGGGCCTCGGTGAACTGCCGCAGCTGGTCACAGGCGACGGAGATGTCGCAGACGTCGAGCGAGGCCGTTAGGTCGTCGCGCAGCACGGCGAGCTTGGCGAGCACGTACCGGTCCAGGACGTGCGGCGAATCGGTCCGCCAGGTGCCCTTCTTCGGCGCGTACAGCGACAGGAACGTGTAGGCATTCCAGAACGGCAGCAGCACCTGCCGGACCCCGTCGCGGATGCCCTGCTCGGTGACGACGAGGTTGCCGCCGCGCAGGATCGGCGACGCCATCAGGAACCACCGCATCGCGTCGGACCCGTCGCGGTCGAACACCTCGCTGACGTCGGGGTAGTTGCGCAGCGACTTGCTCATCTTCTGGCCGTCGTTGCCCAGCACGATGCCGTGGGCGACGCACGTCTCGAACGCCGGTCGGTCGAACAGTGCGGTGGCCAGCACGTGCAGGGTGTAGAACCACCCGCGCGTCTGGCCGATGTACTCGACGATGAAGTCGCCTGGGAAGTGCGCCTTCTCGCTCCCGGATCCGTCGAACCAGTCCCGGTTCTCGAACGGGTAGTGCACCTGCGCATAAGGCATCGACCCCGAGTCGAACCACACGTCGAGGACGTCCTCGATGCGGCGCATCGTCGATCTACCGGTGGGGTCGTCGGGGTTGGGTCGAGTCAGCTCGTCGATGAAGGGACGGTGCAGATCGTCCGGCCGTACGCCGAAGTCGCGCTCCAGCTCGTCGAGGCTGCCGTAGACGTCGATGCGCGGGTAGGCGGGGTCGTCGGACTTCCACACCGGGATCGGCGTGCCCCAGTACCGGTTTCGCGAGATCGACCAGTCGCGTGCGCCGGCCAGCCACTTGCCGAACTGCCCGTCCTTCACGTGTTCGGGGTACCAGGTGATCTGCTGGTTCAGCTCGACCATGCGGTCCCGGAATGCAGTCACCTTGACGAACCACGACGAGACGGCGCGGTATATCAGCGGATTCCGGCACCGCCAGCAGTGCGGGTAGGAGTGCTCGTAGGTCTCGTGCCGCAAAAGCAGCGGCGCGTTCACCGCGGCCGGTCCGGTGCCGTTCTTGAGGTCGCGAATGATGTCGGGGTTCGCCTCGAACACCTGCAGGCCGACGTAGTCGGGCACGGTCGCGTCGAACCGCCCCTTGGCGTCGACCGGGGTCACCGCGACGATGCCCGCGGCGTCCGCAGTGGCCTTGTCGTCCTCGCCGTAGGCAGGCGACATGTGCACGAGCCCGGTGCCGTCCTCGGTGCTGACGAACTCGGCGGGCAACACCTGAAAGGCGTTGGCAGCCTGCTCGGAGTCCACGAAGTACGGGAACGGGGGCAGGTAGCGCAGGCCGAGCAGCTGGTGCCCGGTGTAGGTGGCGACCACGGTCGGCTCATCGCCGAGTTCGCGCGCGTACGCCCCGAGCCGGGACTGGGCGATGACCAGACGACGACCGTCTGCCTCGACCACCGCGTACACGACCTCCGGATTGACCGCGACGGCCTGATTGGACGGCAGCGTCCACGGCGTCGTCGTCCAGACCAGTAGGTACGCGCCGTCGAGGTCGGCATCCGCCGCCTCGCCATTTCCTCGGTCGCGCTCCTCGCGCAAGCGCTCGTCGGCGATCCGGAACCCGACCGTCAGCGCAGGATCCTGCCTGCTCTGGTAGACGTCGTCGTCCATGCGCAGCTCGTGGCTCGACAACGGGGTCTCGTCGTTCCAGCAGTACGGCAGGACGCGGTTGCCCTCGTACGCCAGACCCTTGTCCCACAACTGCTTGAACGCCCAGATCACCGACTCCATGAAGCCGGGGTCCAGCGTCTTGTAGTCGTTGTCGAAGTCCACCCAGCGGGCCTGGCGGGTCACGTAGTCGCGCCACTCACCGGTGTACTTCAACACCGACGCCCGGCACGCGTCGTTGAACTTCTCGATGCCCATCTCGTCGATCTGGGCCTTGTCGGTGATGCCGAGTTGGCGTTGCACCTCCAGTTCGGCGGGCAGGCCGTGGGTGTCCCAGCCGAATCGGCGTTCGACCTTGTAACCGCGCATCGTCCGGTAGCGCGGCACGATGTCCTTGACGTAGCCGGTCAGCAGATGCCCGTAGTGCGGGAGGCCGTTCGCGAACGGCGGCCCGTCGTAGAAGACGTACTCCTGCGCACCGTCGCGTCGGTCGATGCTGGCGCGGAAGGTGTCGTCGGCGGCCCAGAACTCGAGCACGTCGAGTTCCAGCGCGGGAAAGTCCGGCGTGCCGCCGGCAGGCTTTGGGTAAGCGCTCACTGGTGCGTCGTCTCCTGTGCCGAATTGAGGCCAACGGCCTCGGAAGCCGAAGGTTCAGGCACGGGGACGACGTCGCGCACGTGCGCGAACACCGCGGTACCACCCCGCTTGCGCACCAGGTGCGCCGCTCGTGGAGGCGATGACGGGCCCACCCGTTCGGTTCTACTGAGCGCTCGGAGAAGCGCGGTTCTTCCGAAGACTCCCCGGTGATGGCCGGATCGACGCCGCGTGCCTGAATTCTAGGCACTCCCAGATTCTAGGCACTCGTGACGTCGGGTTCCCAACTGGTCGCGAGGTGACTAGTAGGACATCGCGAGTTCGGCGCTGATCAAGATGGGCGCCGATGCCTCGGAGGTCAGTTCGATGAGCGCGAGTGGCAGCTGCTCGGCGAGTTCCTCGATCGTGTAGGGCTCGAAGCTGCGCGCGTCGTACCACCACTCGAGCACCACGACGCCGTCGCGGCGGCGTGCGTGCAACTCGAGACCGTGTCCCCAGCCGGCCGGGCCGGGGGTGACGTCGTCAACCGCGAGCAGCACGTTGGCGACGGCGACGTGGTCGGCGAACTCGTGCAGCGCGCGATGCAGCGAGAGAGCGGCGACGGCATGGTGCACGGACGCGAGCATGTCGGTTGCCGGGAGGACCGACGGGCCTGCGCACGACAGGGCCACCGGGTGCACCGAGGTCCCGATCCCCGTGAGGTCGACGGCGACGACACCGGCCCCGACGGTCCGGTCGATGGCACGACCGAGCGCGGCGAGCAGGACTTCCTCCGCCGTCAGCCCGAGCGCGGCGCACGCCCCGTCGAGTTCCATGGTGAGGACATCGGACAGGGTCGCTGTGTGCCGCGCGAGGTCGTCGCGCACCGGCCGGCCGTCGGCGTCGTAATCAGTCAGCTGCATGTTTGCGCACATCATGCGGGGAACGGTACAGGGTCATTCCCAGAATTGGGATACCTCTGCCAAAACCGTGACGACCATGTCAATTAAGAGCAACCACTCCAGGATCTGGCTCGCGCTGCCCAAATCCGGGATGGCCAGCTATGGTGTAGCGATGCCCCGCACGGATGAGAACGGCCGGCAGCTGAAGGCACTGCTCGACTACCTGCTGGATGGCGACATCGACGCCAAGGCGATTTATGACGCCTTGGGCACGTCGAGCAGCACGTATTACCGACGCATCAAGGAGCCGGACTACCCGAACGCCGAGGAGTTGCGGCGGGTGGCGGACCGCTTCGACCTCAGCTATCCCGACCTGCAGGTTCGGTTCGGCCTGATGAGCCGCGAAGAGGTCTGGAGCTATCTCGACTCCGCCCCGCTCACCGTGGCCACCGTCACCGAGCCAGTTACTTCACAACGCACCGTTCGGCGACAGAAGTTGTCGCAGTTGGTGCCACGGCAAGACGCGCCGCCGCTTTAGCGATAGGCTTTGCTGAACAGCAATTCCGCTCGAAGGCGAATTCCATGGCCCTTGCAGTACTCATCGCGATCACGATCGCGTGTGTGGCATGGAGTTTGTGGATTCGCCGGGTGACGTGGTCCTGCCGCTGGGAAGTCGCCGCGACGCTCAACGTCGCACTTCAGGGCGGTGCAGTGCTGCTGATGTCGCCGCTGGCGTCGGAGACGCTCGGCCACTGGCTGCACGCTTTGACGGGCAAGTGGAACCTCGAGGACTACCTCGGCCACGACCTCTACATCGTCGCCGCGTCGGCCGTCGTCTACAACGCACTCGGCCGTTTGCAGGACGACCATGCGCTGCAGCGGACGTTCAAGCAGTACGTCGAACTCCCCGCCACCATCTGCATTCCTCTCCTGCTGGTCGCCTTCTCGCTGGGCAACGGTGCCGCGATCTACCGCCCCGACTTCTTCAAGGTGCCGACCGACTTCTGGCTCGGCTCCTACTGGGTGCTGCTCTGCGGCACGCTGATCTACCTGCTCGGATACGGCTCCCGAGCCCTGCTGATCCTGCGCAAGGACCCACGCTCGCGCAAGATCGCGAACATCTACCTGTTCGCGTCGTTCTGCGGGATCATGGCCTGCGTCGTGCGCATCGTCACCTCCTTCGTACCGGCGCTGCAGCCGGTCGAGAACGGCACGCTGGTCTGGATCTTCGCCTGCATGTGCGGCGCGGCATTCGCACTGACCTCCGCGCATTCATGGCGCATCAAGACCAAGTGGTTCTCGACGGCCGATCGCTGACGTTCCGGCTTCCGCCAACGGGTAGCTGAGTCGCCGTCGGCGACGATCGCCCATCGCCATCGCCGGAGACGAGCCCTTCCCGCGCGTCGTGAACCGATACGGGTGCTGGCTACCGTCACGAGCCGCCGCCGAGCCGAACCGTTTCCGATCTCAAGGCGGACGAAGCCCTGTTCGGACGCCGATGTCCACCTAGCGCATGTCCAATCCGCCGAAAGGTATCGAAACTTGGTGAACAACAGTCAGTTTGCGGGCCGAACGTGGCCGCTCGAATTCCGCCCTGACAGAGCCGGTTCAGCTAACACACTGCGACTAAGTCGTTTTCGCTATGCTGCGCAGCGCGTGGTTTCATTCCTTAAGCTCGACACAACGCTTTAGCTTCCGCCGCAGAGAGGGCCAGATCCATGCTCGACTCGTCGATTCCCGCGATTCTTCGCGAGCGAGCCAGCCTTCAACCGAACGACACGGCATTCACGTTCCTGAACTACGACCAGGAGTGGGAGGGCGTCGAGGAGACGCTCACGTGGGCCCAACTGCAGCAGCAGGTCGTCGCGCTGGCGGCCGAGATCCGCACCCACGCGCAGATCGGCGACCGCGTCGCGATCCTGGCGCCGCAGAACATGTCGTACATCCTCGGCTTCCTTGCCTCGTTCGAGGCCAACGTCATCGCCGTGCCGCTCTCGCCACCGTCGGCGGATTCGCACGACGAGCGGGTGGCGGCCGTGATGCGCGACGCCCAACCCACCGTTCTGCTCACCACGTCGGACACCGCAGCCGCGGTAGCGCGCTACGCCACGTCCCAGGACGGGAACCCGGCACCGGTGGTGATGGAGGTCGACGCACTCGACCTGAGCGTGCGCCGTCGATCGACGTCGCGGCGCGAGACGCCGCCCGCCACGGCCTACCTGCAGTACACCTCCGGGTCCACGCGCACCCCCGCGGGCGTCATGGTGTCCCAGCGGAACCTGTTCGCGAACTTCGAGCAGCAGGTCGCCGCGCTGCTCATCGAGTACGGCAAGGTGCCACCACCGGGAACGACGTCGGTGTCGTGGCTGCCCTTCTACCACGACATGGGACTCATCCTCGGCATCTGCGCTCCGATCCTCGGCGGCTGGCACTCGGTCGTGATGAGCCCGATCGCGTTCCTGCAGCGCCCGGCGCGGTGGATTCAGCAGATGGCGACCAGGGGGCGCGCGTTGACGGCCGCCCCGAACTTCGCGCTGGACCTGGCCGCGGCGCGCACGACGGACGACGACCTGACCGGCCTCGACATGAGCAACGTCCTGGCCATCATCTGCGGAGCGGAGCGCGTGCAGCCCGTTTCGGTGAAGCGGTTCACGCAGCGCTTCGGCAAGTTCGGATTCCCCGGTCGGGTGATCCGACCGTCGTTCGGCCTCGCGGAGGCCACCCTGTTCGTCGCCACCGACGACCCGGCCGTCCCTCCCGTCGTCGTGACCTTCGACACGGAGAAGCTCACGGCCGGCATGGCCAAGCGCAGTACGACCGGCACGTCCCTGATCAGTTATGGCGTGCCGCAGTCGCCGGCTCTGCGCATCGTCGACCCGGACACCCGGCAGGAGTCGCCTGCCGGACGGATCGGCGAGATCTGGGTCCGCGGCGACAACGTGTGCGCGGGCTACTGGAACAAGGCCGAGGAGACCGAGCACACCTTCGGTGGCGCGATCGCAGGATCGTCCGATGCCGCCGACGAGCAGAAGTGGTTGCGCACAGGCGATCTCGGGTTCATCGACGACGACGAATTGTTCATCATGGGCCGCATCAAGGACATGTTGATCGTCCGCGGCCGCAACCACTACCCCGACGACATCGAGGCGACCGTGAGCGCGGTGTCCAACGGTCGGGTCGCTGCCATCTCGGTGGAGGACGGCACCACCGAACAACTCGTGGCGATCATCGAGATGAAGGAGCGCGCCACCCCCGAGGAGACTCAGGAGCGCCTGCGCAGCGTGAAGAGCGATGTGATCTCTGCGATCTCGCAGGCGCACGGGATCAACGCAGCCGATCTGGTGTTCGTGGGCCGCGGCTCAATCCCGATCACCACGAGCGGCAAGATCCGCAGGCAAGCCTCCGCCGAGCTGTACCGCGAGGGACGCTTCGCCCGACTGGATTCGTGATTGCCGGCGCAGCGTCGATCCCCCACCGACAACGCACGATTGGACTCCGCCACATGGGATCAAGCGCAGGTCCACGATCGGTCACCGCTCTGTATCGTGTGAGCCCGTGATCGAGCTCATCAATGTCGCCAAGACATTCGGCCAGAGTGTTCCCGCGCTGCGCGACGTGAGCTTCTCGGTGCCCACCGGCTCGGTATGCGCGTTGCTGGGCCACAACGGCGCCGGCAAGACCACTACGGTCAACATCCTCTCGACGCTGTTGAAGCCGTCGTCAGGGCGAGCGATCGTCGCCGGCTACGACGTCGCCAGTGAACCGACGGAGGTCCGCCGCAACATCGGCGTCACGGGCCAGGACGCCGCGCTCGATCTCCGGCTCACCGGCCGGGAGAACCTGGTGCTGTTCGGTCGGCTGCGCGGTTTGCGCCGGGACGCGGCGCGAGGACGCGCTGAGGAACTGATTCAGCAGTTCGACATGGCCCATGCCGCCGATCGGCAGGTCAGCGGCTACTCCGGCGGCATGCGGCGCCGCATCGACATCGCGGTGTCGCTGGTGGTGCCACCGAAGGTGCTGTTCCTCGACGAGCCGACGACAGGACTGGACCCGCGTAGTCGGCGGGACGTCTGGAATCTGGTGTCCGGTATGGCGGCTCAGGACATCACCGTCCTGTTGACCACCCAGTACCTCGAAGAAGCCGACATCCTCAGCGATTCCATCGTCATCCTCGACCAGGGTCAAATCGTCGCGAAGGGCACTGCAGACGAACTCAAGCGGCAGACCGGCAGCAGTTACTGCCAGATGACGGCATTGGACCCCGAGGATCTGCCACGGATTGCGAACGCGTTGGCCGACTTCGCCGAGGTCGAGGTGGACGCAGAGACGAGTTCGGTGTCCGTGCCCGCACAGCAGGGCGTGGCCACCTTGTCCGAAATCGCTCGGCGGATGGACGAACTCGGCGTCGAACTCCTCGACATCTCGCTGCGCCGCCCCTCGCTGGACGAAGTGTTCCTGCACCTCACCACCACGCCGGCCACGTCGACGTGACGGCATTCGCACTTCTGACGGCCCGTACGTTGCGACGCGGTCGGTTGGATCTCGTCTTCGCCGTCGTGGTGCCGATACTCGGTCTGGTCGGGCTGACGTTCCTGCTGCGCGACGTCATACCCACCGGCCAGATGAGCTACGCGCAGTACGTCCTGCCCGCAATGGTGGTCCAGGCCATGCTGTTCGGCGCACTGACCACCACGGATCGGGCGGCGTGGGACAAGATCAGCGGTATCAGTGCGCGGATGCGCACCCTGCCCATCTCGCCCTACACCCCGCTGATGGCCCGGATGGCGTACTGCCTGATCCGCGGCGTGCTGGCCCTGGCCGCCTCGGTCCTGGGCGCGTACTTCTTCGGCTTTCGACTGACGAGCGGCTTCTGGTACGCCGCGGCGTTCGTCGTGATGTCGCTGACGCTGACACTGGCGCTGTCACTCGGCGCGGACGCGACCGGCAACAAGGCCGCGCGGACCGAGGTTGCCAGCCAACTGCTGTTGGTCCCCCAGGTGCTGCTGGTGATGTTGTCGACCGGTCTCGCGCCGGTCGACGCCTTTCCCGACTGGCTGCACCCCTTCGTCCAGTATCAGCCGGTCTCGCAGATCATCGAGACGCTGCGCGGGTTCACCATCGGCCAGGTCGAGACCGGCAACGTCGTGACGAGCCTGGCCTGGTGCCTCGGTCTCCTGATCGTGCTCGGCGCCATCGCCGTTCGCATCCAAGGGCGTAGGGCATGACGTCGACGTCCGAGCGATCGCATTCGCTGCTGGCCGAGAGTTGGATCTTCGCCGGGCGACTGTTCGTCCAGTGGCGACGGTATCCCGTGGTTCCGATGCAGGCCCTGCTGTTCCCCGCCGGGTTGCTGATCATCTACGGCGTGCTGGTCGGCAAGTCCATGACCCGTCTCACCGGAAACAGCGGCCTGGACCTGTTGATACCGGTCTGCACACTGGCCGGCGCCATGTCCGGCGCCGTCGGCGCTGGGCTCGCGGTGCCCTACGACAGGGACAGCGGTCTGCTCACCCGGCTGTGGATCATGCCGGTACACCGAACGTCTCCGTTGACCGGCGCTCTGATCGCAGAGGCGGTGCGCACGTTCGTCGCGTCCGCGCTCGTCGTGGCGATCGGGTACGCGATGGGTTTCCGGTTCGGCGGCAACGCCTTCGGGCTGCTGCTCTACCTGCTGATCCCCGTCGTCGTCGTCATGGTCTTCGCCACCATCGTGATCACGCTCGCGCTGCGACCGCAGGGACGCATCATCCTGATGTGGACCAACACCGTGTGTACGGGGTTGGCCTTCGCGACTCTCGTTCCGGTCGAGAAGCTTCCGGCGCTGCTGCGCCCCATCGCCGAGTATCAACCGCTCGCACCTGCGGCGGCAGCGATGCGTGCGCTGTCCTCGGGCGGCGAGATCTGGCTGCCCGTGGTGCTGACGGCGCTGTGGGCGCTGGTGATTGGAGCGTTGTTCCTGCCGATGACGGTTCGCGGCTATCGGACTGCCGCCGAAGGCGGCAAGCTAGGCGGCTGACCGGCCGGGTGCTACCCGCGGTCCAATGTCGGGAGCACGTCGAAGGGCACGGGCATCTCGAACTCCGATCGTTTCAACCATGCGGAGATGAAGCCGTACTGGAACGCGAGGCCCACCAACGCATTGGCTGCCAGTTCGCTCACCGGTCGCCCCAATTCGGCGCGCACGGTCGTCCAGGCCTCACCGGCCGACAGGCGCGCCGACGAGTGCTCGCCCCTGCTCGTGGCGTCGTTGCGGTGCACCCAGCGCAGGTAGGCATTGCTGTGCCCGTAGCGCTTCCACTGACTACCCATGTCGCGCATCGCAGTACGCGGCTCCCACTCCATCAGGACGCGGGTATCGGTCCCTATCGTCCCGAGCCCCTGTTCCTGAATCCGCCAACAGATGTCGAGGTCTCCACCGCCACGCATCTGCCTGAATCCACCGACCTTGGCGAACGCGATCCGATCGATGCCGAGGTTCGCCGTCGGGTAGTAATCGGGCTTGGGCGGCACCATCCCGATGGTCGCCTTCATCGCCCCACCCCCGCGGGGAAGCATGAACGGCTGCATCGCGGCCGCCATCCGTGCCGCGATGGTGGGCCCGGTCACGGTGCGAACGTTGGTGCAGGACAGTGTGACTCCTGGCTGCTGCTGGAGTTCGCGATGCGCGTCGAGCAGCCCCGGCAACGGTCGGCACCGCCCGTCCGTGAAGAGGAGGATGTCGGCGCGGGACTCGCTGGCGGCGAGCTGGCGGGCGTAGTACGGGCCGCGACCATTCGTCACCCCCACGACGTTGGCGCCCAGCGACCGCGCCGCTGCCGCGGTGTCGTCGGTGGACGCATCGTCGACGACGGTCACGCGATCACCGTCGGCGAGCTGATCGAGTATGGGCACGAGCAGTTTCGGTAGGTGATCGGCCATGTCCCGAACCGGGATGATCACCTCGATCGTCTGCCCCACCATGACTCACCCTCCTCGTCGCGACTGCTGATCGCCCGGCACCGCCGAACTGGCCTACGTCAGGCCTTCGGTCCACCACGGCCGAGGCCGAACATCTGCCATCCGGCGTCGGACCAGTACTGACGGTCGATCGCATTGCGGGTGTCGAGGAGCCGCGGCTCTCTCACGACCGACCGGAAGGCCACCGGATCGATGGTGCAGTATTCCTCCCACTCAGTCGCCAACACGACCAGATCGACGTTCCTGCAGGCAGCTTCGGCGCTGTCGAAGTAACCGAGCGTCGGGAACCGCGCCTTGGCATTCTCGATCGCCTTCGGGTCGTGGACCCGCACGTCGGCACCCTTGAGGTGCATGGCTGCGGCCACGTTCAGCGCGGGCGAATCGCGGACGTCGTCGCTGTTGGGCTTGAACGCGGCACCCAGCACCGCGATGCTCTTGCCGAGGAACTCTCCGCCAACGGCTGCGCGGGCCACCTCGACGGCCTTCTCGCGCTGACGGATGTTGATCTTGTCGACCTCGTGCAGGAACCTCAGCGTGTGCGACGCACCCAGCTCGCCTGCCCTGGCACTGAACGCGCGGATGTCCTTCGGCAAGCATCCGCCGCCGAAGCCCAAGCCCGCGTTGAGGAATCGTGCGCCGATGCGGTCGTCGTACCCCAGTGCGCGGCTGAGCGTGACGACGTCGGCGTCGACGAGATCGCATACCTCGGCCATGGCGTTGATGAACGAGATCTTGGTAGCCAGAAAGGCGTTGGCAGCGACCTTCACCAATTCCGACGTCGCGAGATCCGACGTCAGGTGGGGCGTTCCGGCGTCGATGATCGGGCCGTAGACCTCCTGCAACGTCTTCTCGGCATGTTCGGACGTCACGCCGAAGACGAGCCGATCCGGCCGCAACGTGTCCTCGATCGCCTTGCCCTCACGAAGGAACTCCGGATTCCACGCCAGTTCGAGACCAAGTGGCGACGTCGCGAGTTCCGCCGCGAGGCGCTGCGCCGTGCCGACCGGCACGGTCGACTTCCCGACGATCAGACCGTCGCAGTCGGCGTTCTCGGCGACCATCCGGAATGCCCCGTCGACGTACTGGACGTCGGCCGCATCAGAGCCTGGCAGTTGCGGCGTCCCGACGCACACGAAGTGCACCGATGCGCCAGCCACCGCCTCTGCGGGCGACTTGGTGAATCGCAGCCGCCCCGTGGCCAGCACGGTGGCGAGCAGCTCGTCGAAACCCGGCTCGTAGAACGGCGACGAGCCGGCCGACAGCATGTCGATCTTCGAGGCATCGGTGTCGTAGGCCACCACGTCGTGCCCGAGGTGCGCCATGCAGACGGCGTGAACGGCACCCAGGTAGCCCGTTCCAATCACGCTCATTCTCATTCAGCTCAACTCCACGCTCTACCATTGAGTTCGGACCACGCACGGGCCGTCGGTCGATTATCTCCCAGCGCACGTCACGCACCGTGTTCGCGGTCGCCGAGTCGTCGGGTGCCAGTACATCACACGACGCGGCGTTGCCGCGTGTCGCCGATACGCACCCAGAGCAGCGCCGGCGCGAACACCGATCACGCCGCGCGAGGATGCGAGGGCATCAATGCACGCTCATCGACCCGCATGAGGTCTTCGAACACCCAGCGCGACGCGCCCCGCCAGCCGGCAACGGAGCGCTCGCTAGCTGCTTACCCGACCGACGCCCTCGAAAAGACATGGAAATTGGCGAAGCTGGTGTTGCTGGGATCCTTGGGCGAATAGGGATACCGGTTCTCGATCGTCTCCACCCATTCGAAGTCCGTGCTGTTGGCCTCGATCCAGCGCGTGAACTTGCGGTGACGAACGTGCGGGTCCGGCCAATCCGAGTCGAAGTCGCTGGCATAGACGATGACGTGTCGCGTCGCCGCGTCGAAGAGCTGGGTCATGTATGCATCAAAGGTCTCGTCTTCCACCAGGTGGTAGATGACGTCCAGCGACAAGGACAGCTCGGCACGATGGAGTTTGGATACGCGCGATGTGTGAAGGATGGTTATAGAGTCGTCGGCGGCGAACCTCCGACGGGTCGCCTCGACCACTGTCTCGGAAATGTCGACACCGATGTAGCTGGGATACTGCGCAAGACTTAGTTGTGCACCGTCGCCGACACCGAACTCGATGACGCTCGCGACGTCGTTGCGCACGACGAAGTCGTTCAGCACTTCGGCTTTGAACGCGGCGAGGCGGTTGTAAGAACCTGCGCCTGAGTTCTTACCCGAACGGTATCGGTTCTCCCAATAGTCGGCTGAATTATCGAACCGAGGGGGCCGACCGAGGGCCTTCGACAGTCGACCGAAGACGCCGTTGGACCCACGCACCCGACGCAACATTTCGTTGTCAAGCATTGCTCCCCCTTTGCTGATCGAGCGAGTTCCTCTGTTGGAGACGTTTGCGCAACGCCGCTCAGGTCTGGATCCGACGGATCGCGAAACTCTGATTCTCGATCGGATCGGCCGTCGCGAAGACGATCTCCCAATCACACTCCACGCAGAATTCGTGTACCGCCTCGACTACGCCATATCGCAGAACCTTGGACCAATTACCCATGACGTAGTCATGGCCTGCGATGAAGCCGCCGGGCTTCACCTTTGGGGCGTATGCCCGTAACTCCGCGGCAGTCAACTCGTACGCATGAGTGGTATCGATGTACACCCAATCGAACACGCCGTCGTCGAACTCCGAAGCTGCTTCGAGGGATGACCGTCGGTGCACCACGACAGAGCCATCTGCAATCTGGTCGGCGAACCGCTCGGTGACACCTTGGAACTTCTTTTGTGAGTACCGTCGTGTACCCCACATGTCGATCAGGTGGAGTTCGGAGGGGTGGCAGTTGGCGAGGATTTCTTCGGTGAAATCACCCTCGTCGACCCCAATTTCGGCACATGTCCCGCCAGCGGGTAAGTGGTCGAGGAGCACCCGACGATTCAACAAGAGTTGGCAACGGTCAATGTTCTCTTGCTTCAACGCAACTCGCGGAATTGCCCGATCAATTCGCGGCGCGACAAGCGATTGCCCGATACGAAATAACAAGTCCCCCATGCGAACACCGTAGCATTCGGCCCTCGATCATCTAGCGGAATACTGGAAAACAACGCATTCCATTGGTACTAAAATGCGCCGGAATAGCACAGGTAGGTCCAGGCCACTTGCAACATCCAGGACCCGACGTCAGCCGACCTTGGTCCGTTTCTGCGGATTCATAGCTCTATGCGACGAGCGACTCCCGAGCCAGGCGGACTCCGCTTTGGCCGCAATGGCGTCATTCGCAGTCCCGTCACGATCCCACAGACCGCAATTCGAAGCGATCGGCATCTCCCACCAAAGAGCGGCAGATTCTCGTACCTGCCGTACCGGCACCCCTGTTGCAACCGCGGCATAGTGCAACCAGAAGTCGTCAGCCCGTGGGCACACTTCGATGAACTCGTCGCCGCGTTCCCTCAGTGTGCGAAGCAGTCGTGGTGGATAGGCGACGCCGGAGACGCCGGTGGCGAAGACCCGCGGGGAGGGCTCGCGTGACTCGCATGTCGGCCAAGAACCGTATGGACCGGCACCCCGAATGCGCGCCCGAAAGGCAGTGACCTCGTCAGGTCGGTGCGCGTCGAGCAGTTCCTCGAGCCATGTCGGCGGGTAGTAGGCGTCGTCGTCCACCGTCACCAGCGTCGTGCTGGGCTCGCTCGACAAGATCTCCTGGACGTAGGGGAAGTACTTCTTGTGAGGACCGAAGTCATGGCAATGCCGAATTTCCAGACCCCGTGACACCAGACGTCGAAGCGTCGCAGGCGGATTCGCTACCGCTGCGGCGTCGTCGAGCCACAAGATCACTCGACGCGGCCGAACCGTACCGCTGCCGATTGTTTCGATGGTCTTCCATACCGTGGCAGTCCGCTTGCCATACGTGGTCAGCGAAACGTTGGCCCCGCCATCGCCGACGATCGATCGCGTCGACCGATGGTTCGTGAGCAACAATCTTGGCCAGAGCATCAAGTACTCCGGCAGGGCTCGTAGGAAACTCAGAACCGATGACGGGTATGTCCCGGTGTTGTGCGTGACGTGTCCTGCACTCCAGACCGTTTGGCAATCGATGGGCCGCCAATTGACCATGCTTACCCTAACGCGCCACGCCGAGATCATTTCTCGAGCATGGCGGCGCCATCGCGACGGTGGCCGATTTTCGTCTGCGGACACCGACCGACCATAACGAAGATCGGGGCCAGTTGCATATCGGCTCAGCATCTTTCGGCCTCGCACGGCGAGGACTGCAAAGTACATGGGATTCGAGCAAACGAATCTCGTAGCGCATATGCGGGGCGCAGGATGTGCTCAATAGGCACTCACCTGGGAACTGAACGTCAGAGTCGCAGCTTTGCCACGCTCAACCCGCTGGCGGTTGCAAGTGGAGCGAATTCGTCGACGAGAACATAACTTTGGTATCAATCGCGCCGGAGTTGGGTCGAATCAGTCCCGCACTGGTAGCGGTCGCCCTTGTCGGGGCGAAGGAAGCGCCACCGCAGCGGGAACGATTCCGGTTCGTCGAATAGAGCGCCAGCGCGTGCCTTCTCGGCCGCTAGGGGTTGTCGTCCCGATCGCCCCACGCCAGCCGCACCGAACTCGCCGTCCGGACCGCGGTCGCGTAACCGTCGTCGGTGTCCACGACGTCGTCGTCGCCGTCGTCGGGAACACGGCCGCTCCGGATCGGTCCCGTGTCGGCGTCACCGTGCTCGTCGAACCACTCGTGGTCCACGTCGTCTGCGGCCGCGGCGTGGTTGGCACGCGCCAGAGCCAGTAGTTGCCGCGGGGTCTTCGACGGCCACCAGTTGGCGTCGCCCACCATCACGGCCAGGGCAGGCACCGTGATCGTCCGCACGATGAAGGTGTCGAGCAGCAACCCGACGCCGATGATGAAACCAAGCTGCACCACGGTCGCAAGGCTGCTCACCGTCAACGCCAGCATCGACGCCGCGAAGATGAGCCCGGCCGACGTGATCACACCGCCGGTGGCGCCCACGGTCTTGATCACCGCGGACGGCACACCGAGTTTCGCCTCGTCGCGGATGCGGGAGATGAGCAGCAGGTTGTAGTCGGCACCCACCGCGACCAGCACGAGGAACGCCATCCCCCCGACGCTCCAATAGATGTCCTGACCCAGGATGACCTGGAAGAACAGCACGCCGATGCCCATCGCGGACACGTAGGACAGCACCACCGAGAGCATCAGGTAGACCGGCGCCACCACCGCCCGCAGGATCAACGCCAGGATCAGGAAGACGACGACCAGCGTCATGATGATGATGTAGCGCAGGTCCGCGTTGTAGTGATTGCGCATTTCGTTGTTGAACGCCGAGAACCCGACCATCCTGATGTCGGCGTTCTGCAGGCTCGTGTTCGGCCGCGCACTGTTGGCAGCGTCGACGATGTCATCGACCTGGTCCATCGCCTCGACGCCGAACGGGTTCAACGCCGTCTGAACCAGATAGCGGACGGTGTGCCCGTCCTCGGAGACGAAGAGCTCCGCCGCCTTCTGGAACTCCTTCTGCGTAAGGATCTGCGGTGGGATGTAGAAGCCGGACATGGCCGGGTCGGCGGCATCGCGCTTCATCGCCAGCAAAAAGCTCGAGGCCTGATCGAGGCCGCCACCCATGTTCCGCGTCTGATCGACCAACAGCTTGACGCCGTCCGCCAGCTGATTACTCGAGTCAGCGAGCTGATTCACGCTGGTACGCAGCTCGCCCAACCTGCGGTCGAGGTCGTCCTCGTCCTCGATCCCGAGCTGCTGCAGGCCCCCCAGCGCGCGTTCGAGGTTGGATCCGACGTCGCGGATGACGTCGTCGACGCGATCGGTGCCCTTGGTCTCCTTCAGGCCCCTGCTCAGCGCCTCCAGGTAGGCGACGTCGGCCTCGTTGTAGCCGTCCACCCGGCGTTGCAGCTCGGCCCGAGCCGCCACGCACGCTGGATCGATGTTGCACGCAACGTTGTTGTTGAGCGCGACGAGCATCGACTTCGACGACCGGTAGGCGTCGGTGACCTGCTCGAGGCTGTCGCCCAGCGAATCGCCCACCGACTGCATGTTCGCCAGCAGGCCCGCCTGTTGCTCGAGTTCGGCGAAGGTGACGTCGTCACCCATGGCCTCCTTGATGGCGATCAGCCCGCCGACCACTTCGCGGATCGACGCGAACGAGCCGAGCACCTGGTCGCGGAACTGTTTGTGCACGTCGGCGAGTTGGCGCGCGCCATTGCTCAGCAGGTTCAGGTTGTTGTTGTTGTCCTCGATCAGCCCGGACGCGTCGGCCAGCTTGGAGCCGACCTCGCCGGCCTGATAGGTGGACTTCGCCTCGTTCAGCATCTCGCCGGTGGGACGCGTGATACCGCGCACCATGTCGATGCCCGGCACCTGGGAGACCCGCTGCGCCATCTGCTCCAGGTCCGCCAACGACTTCGGCGACCGGAGGTCGACGTTCGGGTCGTGGACCATGATGAACTGCTGCATCGTGGTACTGACCGGAAAGTGCTTGGTCAGGGCGTCGTAGCCCCTGTTGCTCGCCGCGTCGGCCGGGATGTTCTTGCGGTCGTCGTAGTTGTACTGCACGAAGGCGGTACAGGCAGCCAGCGCCAGCAGCACCGCCAGGCTCGCAACGAGGTGGATCCTCGGCCGTCGGACGATGTGCACGGCGGACTTGCGCCAGAAGCGCCCCGTGAGGTCCTTCTTGACCTTTATCCAGCCGCGCCGCCCGGCGAGCACCATGAGGGCAGGCAGGACCGTCAGCGAACCCAGCACGCCGATCAGGATGGTGACCGCCAGCGACGGACCCACGGTGAGGAACACGCCGAGGGTCGCGAACGACAGGCCCATGAAGGTCAGGGCAACCGTCGCCGCCGAGCCCGTGATCACCTCGCCGATCGTCGCGATCGATCGGATGACGGCTTCGTCCGAGCCCATCCCGTTGCGCAGACATTCCTGATATCGGCTGAACAGGAACACCGCGTAGTCGACCCCGGCGCCCATCATCATGCCGGTCATCAAGATCATCGTCTGCGGGCCCAGTGGCAGGCCCAACTCACCCAGCCCGGCGACCACCTGCTGCGCGACGGCCATCGAGATGCCGATCGTGATCAGCGGCATCAACATCGCGACCAGGTTGCGATAGACGATGATCAAGATCGTCAGAATCGTGACGACCGTGGAGATCTCGATGATCAGCTGGTCGCGGGCGCCGATCTCGTTCAGGTCGTCGAACGTCGCCGCTCCGCCCACGACGTTGACTTGCAGCGCCGATCCTGCCGTCGACTCCTCGACGATCTTCAGGGCAGCGCGGTACGCCTTCTGGCCCGACCCGGAACCCATCGTTCCCGCCAAGCTGATCGGCAGGGTCCAGGCCTGCTTGTCCTCGCTCGTCATCGCCTGGCGGAGTTCGGGGATCGCCACGAAGTTCTGGGTCGACTTCACGTTGGTCTTGTCGGTGGCCAGTGCCTCGACGAGCCGCCGGTACACCTCCTCGTCCGCGGGGGTCAGTTCGTCGTCCTTCGACAGCACGACGACCGCAACGTTGCCGCCATCAGCCCCCTTGAAGGCCTCCTTCATCAGCGCGGTCGACGCGAGCATCGGTGAACCCTCCGGCAGGAGGGCGGGCGGATTCTTCTGCGACACCACGAGCAGGGGGCTGATCGTCAGGAAGAGCACGACGGCCAGCGACACCCAGAAGACGAGGATCGCGATGGGTCGCCGAACCACGAATCGCCCAAGCGATTCGAACGCCCCATGTACAGAGGCGCCACGGCTATCGGCGCGGCTGAACACCATGTGAGGTTACACCGACCAGCTACCGTCAGTCCGCGGTTGACGTGTCGCCTCAGGCGTCTCTCAGCAACGTGCATTGTCGGGACGTGCTGTAATCGTGTGTGCTTCGTGCGAAATCGGGAAAGTCGTTCCAAAACAACGCTCTTTCATACCAATCGGCGAAATCCGTGTTCAGCCCCGGATCGGCTGCGCGGTGACGCCGAAGACGTTCGTGATCGCAGTGCACGGCACTCGCGGCGACGTCGAGCCGTGCGCGGCCGCAGCACTCGAACTCCAGCGCCGGGGGCACCGCGTGCGCATGGCCGTGCCCCCCAACCTGACCGCGTTCGTCGAGTCCGTCGGCCTCGGGCCTGCGGCAACGTACGGGGTCGACTCGCAGCAGCAGCTGGAAGCCGACATCTTCAAGGACTGGTGGAAGTTTCAGAACCCGATGACGGTGTTGCGGCGCAGTCGCGAGTACGTCACCGAGGGCTGGTCGGAGATGAACGAAACCTTGGTGGCCAACGCCAAGGACGCCGATCTGATCCTCACCGGCACCACGTATCAGGAGGTCGCGGCCAATGTGGCCGAAGCGCTGCACATTCCGCTCGCGGCACTGCACTACTTCCCGTGCCGTGAGAACGGCCAGGTGCTCCCGGTTCCGCTACCCCGGCCGGTGCTGCACGCCGGCTGGTCGACTGCGGAATGGGCGCACTGGAAGGTCCTGAGTAAGGCGGAGAACGCCCAGCGCATGGCGCTCGGGCTACCGCCGGCAAAGACGCGCGCCATCCGCCGCATCGTCGAGGGCGGCGCGCTGGAAATCCAGGCCTACGACGAGGTGTTCTTCCCCGGACTCACCGAGGAGTGGCGGGGCGTTCGGCCCCTGGTCGGGTCGCTGTCGCTCGAACTGCCGGCTGCCGACGACGATGACGTCCTGGCCTGGATTGCCGCGGGCACTCCACCGATCTACTTCGGTTTCGGCAGCATGCCGGTCGAGTCACCCGCCGACGCCGTCGCCATGATCACCGCCGTGTGTGCCGATCTCGGCGAACGTGCGCTGATCAGCAGCGGCGTGTGGGACGTCGCCGACCTGCCACGCAGCGAACACGTCAAACTGGTCGGCGCGGTGAATCACTCGAAGGTCTTCCCGGCCTGCCGCGCAGTGGTGCACCACGGTGGCGCAGGCACCGTGGCCGCGAGCGTCCGCTCGGGGGTGCCGACGGTGGTGCTATGGGTGTCCGCCGATCAGCCGGTGTGGGCGGGGAAGCTCAATCGCCTGGGAGTCGGGGTGGCCCGGCGCTTCTCGAGCACCGATGCCCGCTCGTTGACCAAGGCGTTGCGGACCGCGCTGAGCCCGGCATGTCAGGAGCGCGCACGCGAGGCCGCCACCAGGATGACATCGCCCGCGCGTGCCGCGTCGACCACGGCAGACCTCCTCGAGGAGGCGGCAGGCCGGGGGCGCGACTAGATGATCGTCGCCTTGAGCTCCAGCGTGGCGAGCGTCTCGGTCACCCGGTCCCCCAGCCACTCTCGCGTGTTGTCGGCACCCACCTCGTAGCCGACGACACCGATCGAGATGAAGGTCGCCGTGCGGCCTGCCGCGAGGACCAACTGGCCCCCGGTGCGCTCGATCGTGGCGCGCGAGACGTTCTGGTCCATGGGCCGGAACAGGACGTAATCGGCAGCGCTGCCGTCGATTCGCGTCATCTCCGCCGGTACCTCGCCGAGGTTCGAACAGGACACGGGGAGGTCACCGAACAACACGTCGGCGGTGCGCCGGACTGCCCGCTTCGGCACGTAGGGCGTGATGGGCAGCAGCAGGTGGGTGTCGTCGGGGACGTCGCGCACCATGGCGAAGGCCTCTCGCACAGCAGATCTGGCCCCGGCGAGGTCGGTGGTCACGTCGGACGGGTCGATCGTCGCCGTGGCGATCTTCATCGCGTTGCCGCGCAGGTCGTCGTCGCCGGCCCGGTCACTGATGGCGATCAGGGTGGTCACCGCACCGTCGTCGCGAACCCGGCCGAGCCGCTTGCCCAGCAACGCCCCGAACCCCGCGAGCAGCGAATACGTCGTACCACCAAGCGCTTCGGCGCGCGCATCCCAATCCCGTGCGTCGACGATCGCGGACACCGCAGGCAGCACGACGTCGCCGTCGGGCACGTGCGCAGCCGGCGGCCGGGATGCGCCGGACGAGGAGATCTCGCCGCGCTTGCCGTAGGCGAACTTGGCGGCGTGCACGACCGTCCGACCGAAGTCCGGGAGATCGCGCGCGACCTGCCGAACGTCGGACGTGAAACGATTCCGCCGGGGCCGCCGCGCGGGCATGTCGTAGCCGAAGTCGCGGCGTCTGCCCTCGACGGCCTCGGCCATGGCCAGCAGTGAACCGCCGCCGTCGAGTAGGCAGTGCGACAGCACCAGGGTCACCGCGGACGTGCCGTCGCTCATCGGCAGCACGCCGAGATGCCACCCGGGGCCGTGCACGGGATCGACCGGGGTCTGCGACCGCTCCTCGATCCACGCGCCGAGTTGGCCCGGTGGCCGCGTGTCGGCGACGTCCAGTGGCGCGGGCGCCCCGGCTGCCGACACCCAGCGGTGGCGGCCGAAGGGCAGGACGGAGTGCTCGATCAGCCGAGCCGCCAACCCCTGGCCGAAGTGGGCGTGAAAGCGCCGGATGCCGGCCATGTCGACTGGGCGCTCGTACACCCAGACGAACTGGGCCAGCTGTTGACGCCCGGTGGCCTCGAACGACAGGTACGTCGCCTGGTCGATGTAGGCCAGACGGTCGTCACTGCCGCTGAGACGACCTCGGCTCACAGGACTTCCCCACCGAGCCCGAACTCCGCGAGCGCAGCGGTGACGCGCTCGCGCAGAGCGGCCTTGGTGTTCTCCGACCCGGGCTGGTAGGCGACGATGGTCAGCGTCACCTTGCCGTCGATTCTCGCGCCGACGACCGTCAGCAGCCCCTGCCGCTCCTCGAGCACCCGGCGGGTGACGTGCTGGTCGATGCCGCGCAGCATCACCCGCTCGGCGACGGTTCCGTCCGGGCGGGCGACGTCGACGGGCAGGTCGCCGAGATTGGAGCACGACACGGGTTGTGCGGTGAAACCGAAAGCGAGGTCGGCCGATTGGCGCACGGCGACCTTCGGGATGAACGGGGTCAGCGGCAGCAACTCGAACGTCGTGTCCGGCCCTTCGCGCATCACCTGCAAAGCCTGTCGGATCGCCGTTCGCGTCTCGGACAGGTCCTTGGTGACGTATGTGGGGTCGGCGCGCACGTAGGCCAGCGTGACCGCGTTGGCACGGGTGTCCTCGAGCGTGCGGTCGTTGATCGGGACGATGAGCCCGACCGTGCCGTCGTCGGCGAGTTCCCTGCCCTGCAGGATGGCCAACCGCGCTGCCACCCCGGCCAGCATCGAGTGACTGTTGCCACCCAGCTCGGCCGCACGGGCATCCCAGTCATCGAGGGACACGAACGCCGACACGACCGGCACCACGACCGGGGTGTCCGGGTGGCGCTGCTCGGACTTCTGCTTGGACGCGCCCGCAGACTCCTTGCGCTCCTTGCGCCTGCCGTTGAGGAACTTGGCGGCGGTGACCAGCGTCCGTCCCAGTTGCGGTGCGTCCCTTGCAGTTTGGCGTAGATCCTCGACGATCGCCGCCCGTTTGGCCCGCGATCGGGGCGGCGGATACCCGAGGTCGCGACGGGTCCCCGCCACCGCCTCGAAGACCGCGAGCAACGCGGCGCCACCGTCACCGATGCAGTGCGATCCGACCAGGCTCACTGCGGTCGACCCGTCGGTCATGGGCAGGACGCCCATGTGCCAGGCCGGTCCGTGTTCGGGATCGATGGGCCGCTGCGAGTGCTCGTCGAGCCAGTCGCTGAGTTCCGAGCGCGGCCGTGGGTCGGCGACCACCTCGAGCGGTGCCGCCGGACCGAGTGCGGAGACCCACCGGTGCCGACCGAACGGCAGCGGCGAGGGCTCGATCAGCCTGCCCGCCATGCCATACCCGAAGTCGCGGTGGAATCGCCGGAGTTCGTCCCAGTCCACCGGATGGTCGTACACCCACACCATCTGCATGGCGGCGGCCTGCCCCGTGGCCCGCAAGCCCAGGAACAACGCCTGATCGACGAACTCGAGCAGATGGTCGGGCTGCTCCCGAGTCTGCGGAACTGCCATGCTCAGCTCTTGGCCGCCGGTACCGGCTCGCGGTCGCGGACACCGTTGTGGTGCTTGGAGTCTCCGTGACCCACGTGCCCGCGGGTGCGGCCGTGCACGGCGCCGTCGGCGACACCGACGTAGATGGCGGTCATCGCCTCGAGGTACCGGTCGATGGACTCGCGGGCGATCGGGTTGTTCGGGTACGCCACCGTGACGGTGGTCTCCCGCTCACCGCGGTTGACCCACAGGCCGATCTGGTAGGCCGAGCGCGCATCGCCGAACACCCTGCCGTTCATCCGTTCCCACTCCGCGATGATGCTGGCGGACAGCGGGGGCAGACCGGCGTCGAGGAACGACACCATGGGCACGCCGGGCGGCGGGCTGTGCAGCCCCAGCTCGGGATCGGCCAACTCAAGTACCCGGTCGAACGGCACGTCCGCCATGTACATGCGACCGTCGAACGACTTCTGCGCAGCACGGGCGGTGTCCCCGAACGACGCCGGATCGACGTCCACCGAGATCGGCACCACGCCGGTGAACCACCCGGTGGTCTGGAACTCCTCGGGCGTTTGCCGCGTCGTGGTCGGGGTAATGACGTGGTACTCCGTGGAGCCGGTCAGCACCTGCTGCGCCATTGCAGCGCAAGCGAATACGCCACCGATGAACCGCGCACCCGCCGCGGTGCACGCGGCTTCGAAGCGATCGGACTGCTGCTTGTCCAGCAACCGCACGGTGAGGAGGTCACCCGACACCGACCACGGCGGATCACCGAGGGGGAAGGGAAAGTGCGGCAACGTGCCGTCGTTGTGCGCAGCGAACTCGACCCACTCCCGAACGGCGGGCGTCTCCGCCGTGAGCGCGGCGAGGTAGTCGCGCTGACGGACGCAGTAGTCGTCGTAGCTACCGGCGGCCGGCAGCGGAATCGGCGCGGATCCTGCGGCGAGCGCCGCGTACATCATGTGGATCTCGACCAGCACGATCCCCATGAACATCGCGTCGGTATGGACGTGGTCGATGCTGATGTAGAACGTGAAGTGGTCGGCACGCTGAATGATGCCGAACGAGAAGCAGTCCCACTGCAGTGGATCCGGCGTGCTGAGCACGTGCTCGCGCCACTGCGACGCCGTCATCTCGCCGTGCTTGGTCGGCACGAAGTTGATGTCCCTGGGGTTGGCAACGGTGTGCCGGACGATCTGGTCGTCGTCGGTCATCTCGAACCAGCTGTGGTACGTGTCGTGACGACGCAGGTAGGCGTTGATGACGTGGCTCATCGCGCGCACGTCGCACTGACCCTGCATGTCCCAGGCCGGGATGTTGAGTCGCGCCATGTCGGTGCCACCGGCCAGATGGCTGAGGTAACCCCGGATGTGCTGTGCCTGCTGATAACTCACCGGCACGTCGCTCACCGGCGCCTTGGCCACCTTCGCACGGCTCGCGGGCGACGGGTGCCAGGACACGACGTCACCCGAAGTCCCTATCCAGTCGTGGATCGCCTTGATCGCAACCATTTATCTCTTCCCCGCTCGTTGTCTGGCAATGAGCGACGTCATCGGCGCTGATCGGGCCATCACGACGACACCGTCGTGGATTCGTTGTCGATGTTCATGGCGCTGGCGATCGTCTCGCTCAGACGCTCGGCCAACGCACGCACCGTGGTGACGTCGGTCGAGCCGATGCGGACCCCGGTCTCGGCCTCGAGCCGCGTGCGCAGCTCGAGCGTCCCGAGTGAGTCGAGGCCGTACTCCGACAGCGGCCGGTCGGCGTCGACCGAGCGCCGCAGGATCAGGCTCATCTCCTCGGAGATCAAGCGACGCACCCGCGCCGCCCAGTCCTCGCGCGGCAGGAGTCGCAGTTCCTCGAGGAACTCGCTCGTCCCCGACCGGTCCTGGCCCAACGATGCGAACGCCTCGGCGAACGGGCTGGTCTGCGCGAACGCGGTGAGCCAGGCGGCTCCCGCGACAGGCGCGTAGCCGCTATACACCCTGGTGTGCCGCATCAGGGCATCGAACGCGTACGCACCGTCCTCGGGATCGATGGCCATGCCGTCGTTGTCGGCCATCGCCTGGCCGGCACCGATCTGAGCCCATGCGCCCCAGGCGATCACCTGTGCGGGCAGTCCCTTGGACCGGCGCCAGCGCGCGAACGAGTCGAGCCAGCTGTTGGCCGCCGCGTACGCACCCTGGCCGGGTGAACCGACCATCGCCGCCGCCGAGGAGAATCCGCAGAACCAGTCCAGCGACGCCGTCGTCGTGGCCTCGTGCAGACGCCAGGCGCCCAGCGCCTTCGGCGCCCAGTCCCGGTCGAGCAGATCGTCGGTGATGTTGGCCAGCGTCGCGTCCTCGACGACCGCCGCGGCGTGCAGGACGCCGCGCAGCGGGATGCCCGTCGCGGTGGCGCATGCGACCAGCCGGTCGGCCGTGCCAGGAACCGCCACGTCGCCGAGTTCGACCTCGATCTCGGTGCCCTTGCGCCGGATCCTGTCGATCACGCGTTGCGCCTCGGGGCTCGGCGTGGAGCGACCGTTGAGCACGATGCGCCCGCACCCCGACTTGGCCATCATCTCGGCGAGGAACAGACCGAGCCCGCCGAGACCGCCGGTCACGACGTACGCGCCGTCGCTGCGGAAGGCCGGCGCGCGGTCGGCGGGCACGACGGCGGCGTACTGCCCCGCGCGCGGCACGTCGAGCACCAGCTTGCCGGTGTGCTCGGCAGCACCCATCGCGCGAATCGCGTTGGCGCCGTTGGCCAGCGGGTAGTGCGTCGTCTGCGGCGGCGGCAGCTTGCCGTCGGCGATCTGCTGATAGATCGTCTCGAGCAGGCTGCGCAGCGTGTCCGGGGTGACCAGGGTGAGCAGTGCGAGGTCGACCGCGTAGAACGACAGGTTCCGGCGGAACGGGAACAGGCCCATCTTCGTGTCGCCGTAGATGTCGCGCTTGCCGATCTCGACGAACCGACCGCCGAAGGTCAGCAGTTCGAGACCCGCCCGCTGCGCGGCACCGGGCAGCGAGTTCAGCACGATGTCGACGCCGTAGCCGTCGGTGTCGCGCCGGATCTGGTCGGCGAACTCGACCGTACGCGAATCGTAGACGTGGTCGATGCCCATGTCGTTCAGCATCTTCCGACGTTCCGGGCTGCCGGCGGTGGCGTAGATCTCCGCCCCGGCTGCCTGTGCGATCGCGACCGCGGCCTGACCGACGCCGCCGGTGGCGGAGTGGATCAGCACCTTGTCGCCGGCCGTGATCCGGGCCAGGTCGTGCAGCGAGTACCACGCGGTGGCGTGCGCGCTCGGCACGGCCGCCGCGGTGGCGTCCGGCAGGTCCTCGGGGATGCGGACGGCGAGGTTCGCGTCGCACGTGACGAACGTGCACCACGCACCGGTCGCCGAGATGCCCGCGACCCGGTCGCCGATCTGGTGATCGGTCACGCCGGCACCGACCGCGGTCACCACGCCTGCGAAGTCGGCGCCGAGTTGCGGCATCCGGCCCTCGAAGGACGGGTAGCGGCCGTACGCGACCAGGACGTCGGCGAAGTTGAGGTTCGACGCCGACACCGCGACCTCGATCTGGCCGGGGCCAGGTGGGGTCCGCTCGTAGGACACGAGTTCGGCCGACTGCAGGTCACCGGGAGTGCGGATCTGCAGGCGCATGCCGTCGCGCTCGGGGTGGACGACGGTGGTGTGCCGCTCCTCGGCCTGCAGCGGCGTGACGTTGAGTCGGGCCGCGTAGTACTGCCCCTCGCGCCATGCCGTCTCATCCTCGTCGGAACCCGAGAGCAGTTCGGCGGCAATGGATTCCGCGTCGGTGGTGTCGTCGACGTCGATTTGCGTCGGTCGCATCGACGGTTGCTCCATGCCCAGGACGCGCACCAGGCCGCGCACACCGCCCTGAGCGAGATGCGGCACCTCGCCGGACAGCACGGACTGCGCTCCCCTGGTGACGACGTAGAACCTCGGCGGCTCGCCGGGCACTTCGGGGATGACGCGGGCGATGCGCACCAGGTGGCGGACGTGGTCGGCGCCGTCGGCGACGGGGTCGCCGTCCGCGCGCTGCGGATCCTCGACGATCACGACACCGGCGAACGGGCGGGCCGTCAACGTCTCCCGCAGTCCTGCGGCGACGGTGGCGTGATCGCCGTCCGCCGGCCAGGTCAGCGTCGTGACGTCCGCGTCGCGGGACTTCAGCACGTCGGCCAGTCGAGCGGCCATCGGGTCGGAGTCCACGCCGGTGTCGATGATCATCCACGCCCCGGTCCCCGCCACGTCGGCGACGGGAGTGTCCTGGCGGCGCCAGTCGATGGTCAGGAGCCGGTCGTTGAGACGACGCTCGCGCTGCCCCTGCTCCGAGACCCCGGTTCCGAGTCGCAGACCGGACACCGTCAGCAGCACGTTGCCGTGCTCGTCGAGCACGTCGATGTCGGCTTCGACCCCCGTCGGCGCCACGCTGGTCAACCGGACCAGGCAGTAGTGGGCGTTGCGGGTGGATGCGTATGCCTTCAACTCGCGCACGCCGAGCGGCAGCATCAGCGCACCGCTGGTGTCCGAGAACAGCTCGGGATGGGCACCCACGGCCTGGAAGCAGGCGTCCAGGAGCGCAGGATGCGCCACGAACGACCCCTGCTGCGAGCGGATCGAACCGGGCAGCGCGACCTCGGCGAGGACGGACGGGCCGTCGGCGGTGTGGGCCGCGGTCAACCCGCCGAACGCCACGCCGTAGCCGATGCCGCGCGCTGCGTAGAAGTCTCGGAGTTCCTGGCCCTCGACCCGCACCGGGTGTGCGGCGAGGAGGTCGGGGACGTCGTACGGGGTGGGCTGATCGCCGTCGTCGGCGGCTTGCAGCACGGCTGAGGCGCGCTGCACCTCCTCGTCGTCGGCGTGGGTCTTCACGGTGAACTCGACGACGCCCGTCGGCGTCACGGACGCGACGGCCGACAGCGGGGTCTGCTCCTCGAGCAGCAGCATCTGCTCGAACGTCACGTCCCGCACCGATGCCCCGTCGCCGAGGACCTGGCGGGCGGCGGCGAGTGCGATCTCGCAGTACGCGGCGCCGGGCAGTGCGGCCACGTCGTGCACCCGGTGATCGTCGAGCCACGGCTGCGCCACGGTGCCGACGTCGGACTGCCACACGTGGCGTTCCGGTGTCTCCGGCAGCCGGACGTGTGCGCCGAGCAACGGGTGGATGGCGACGGTGGCGGCGTTGTGGCCCTGCTCGTCGCGGGTCAGCATCAGGTGGGTGTGCGTCCACGTGGGCAGCGGCACGTCGAGGAGGTCCCCGTCCGGCCAGAGCACCGAGTAGTCGATCGCCGCGCCCGCGCCGTGCAGATCGGCGACGAACTCGCGCATGCCGTGCGGCAACTCCTGCTCGCGACGGATGCTCGCCAGCGCCGCCAGGCGGATGTCGAGGCTGCGGGCGTTCTGGTCGACGGCGTGCGTGAGCAGCGGATGCGGTGACAGCTCGCCGAACACGCGGAAGCCGTCTTCCAGCGCCGCCTGGACCGCCGCGGCGAAGCGCACGGCGTGCCGGAGGTTGTCCGCCCAGTAGTAGGCGTCGAAGTCGGCCGGATCGCGAGGGTCGTACAGCGTCGACGAGTAGTACGGAACGGTCGGTTCCATCGGCTCGATGTCCTCGAGCGCCTCGGTGAGGTCGTCGAGGATCGGGTCGACCTGCGGCGAGTGCGACGCCACGTCGACGGCCACCTCGCGCGCCATGATCCCGCGGGCGTCCCACTCGGCGATCAGCGCGCGGATCGACTCCTTGGCACCGCCGACGACGGCAGAGGACGGCGATGCCACGACCGACAGCACGACGTCGGTGACGCCGCGGGCGGCGAGTTCAGAGAGCACCTGCTGCGCCGGTAGCTCGACCGACGCCATCGCGCCCGAGCCGGAGACCGTCGCCATGAGGCGCGACCGGCGGGTGATGACCTTGACGCCATCGGCGAGCGACAGGGCGCCTGCGACGACGGCAGCAGCCGCCTCGCCCATCGAGTGCCCGATGACCGCCCCGGGGGTGACGCCGTAGGCCGCCAGCGTGGCCGCTAGGCCCACCTGCACGGCGAAGACGGTCGGCTGCACCCGGTCGATGCCCGTGACGACGTCGGCCGAGGACATCGCCTCGGTGACGGAGAAGCCGGATTCGGCCTCGATCAGCGGTTCGATCTCCGCGATCTTGGCGGCGAACACCGGTTCGGTGGCGAGCAGCCCCTTGCCCATGGCAGCCCACTGCGAGCCCTGGCCGGAGAACACCCACACCGGGCCGTGGTCGCCGTTGCCGACGGCAGGCTCGATGGGACCGTCGCCGTCGGCGATCTCGCGCAGCGCGGACACGAGCTGTGCGCGGTCCGCGGCGATGACGACGGTGCGCACCGGTCGGTGGGCCCGTCGGCGCGCCAGCGTGTACGCCAGGTCGGACAGTCCGGTCGTCTCGTCGGCGTCCTGGGTCGCAACCCAGTCGGCCAGCCGGCCGGCCGTACGGCGCAACTCCTCGACCGAGGTGGCCGACAGCGGGAAGAGCTTCGGGCCGTGCGACACGGCGTCGGCCAGATCGTTCTGTTCGACGCGTCGCGTCGACTGCCCCTCCGGGGCGGCCTCGAGCACGGCATGCACGTTGGTGCCCGACAGGCCGTACGAGGACACCGCGGCACGACGGGGGTGGTGGCCGTTCGTCGGCCACGGGGTCGTCTCGACCGGCACGAAGAGATTGGTCTCGATGCGGGCCATCTCGTCGGGCATCTCGGTGAAGTGCAGGTTCTTGGGCACGGTGCCGTGCTGCAGCGACAGGATCGCCTTCATCAGGCCGATGGCGCCGGACGCGGACTGGCCGTGGCCGAGGTTGGTCTTGGCCGATCCGAGCGCGCACGGCCCAGCGGTGCCGTAGACCTCGGCGAGGCTGGCGTACTCGATGGGGTCGCCGACGGGCGTGCCCGTGCCGTGGGCCTCGACCATTCCGACGGTCTCGGGGTCGATGCCACCGGCGGCGAGCGCCGAGCGGTAGACGTTCACCTGGGCAGGGCGAGACGGCACGGCGATGTTCACCGTGTGACCGTCCTGGTTGGCGGCGGTGCCGCGCACCACGGCCAGGATGCGGTCACCGTCGGCGAGGGCGTCGTCGAGCCGCTTGAGCAACAGGACCGCGGAACCCTCGCCGCTGACGAAGCCGTCGGCGTTGACGTCGAACGCGTGGCACTTGCCGGTGGGCGACAGCATGCCCTGGGCGGAGCCGGAGGACATCTTGCGGGGTTCGAGCATGATCGACACGCCGCCGGCCAGCGCAAGGTCGCTCTCGCCGTCGTGGAGGCTGCGGCAGGCCATGTGGACCGACAGCAGGCTCGACGAGCAGGCCGAGTCGACGGTGTAGGCCGGGCCGTGCACGCCGAGGTGGTAGGCGATCCGACCGGACGCGAGGCTGAAGTTGTTCCCGGTGAAGCCGTAGGGGCCCTCGACGGCATGCGCGTCGGCGGCGAGTAGCTGGTAGTCGGCATGGGTCATGCCGATGAATACGCCCGTCAGGGAGTCGGCGATGGTGGCCGGGTCGATACCGGCGTGCTCGATCGCCTCCCAGGCTGTCTCGAGCAGCAGGCGGTGCTGCGGGTCGATGGCCGTGGCCTCGCGCTCGTTGATGCCGAAGAAGTCGGCGTCGAACCCAGCGACGTCGTCGATGAACGCGCCCCACTTGGACACGGAGCGACCGGGAACACCTGGCTCGGGGTCGTAGTACTCCTCGGCGTCCCAGCGGTCCAGGGGAACCTTGGTCACGGTGTCCTGGCCTCGCAGCAGCGCCTCCCAGAGGGCCGCCGGTGAGTCGATGCCCCCGGGCAGTCGGCACCCCATGCCGATCACGGCAACCGGAGTAACCAGAGTGTCAACCACGTACTTCAACCTCTTTCACGAACGTTCGGAGCCCGACTCGCTGGGGGTGCAGCCTGCGTCAAACGTGGGTTCGCCGCATGTGTGCTGCAGTCCCTCGCTTCCCGCCGACATTCGCCTGTTTCGGTTCAAACGACGCGAATGCAACCTGCCAAACCCGAGATACCTCGGCAAACCTACATCCGCTCATTCACCCCAACCTTTGCTCGGCGGAAAGGTTACACCCCGCCAGGTCAATCCGTCTTGTCTACCAGGATCATGCCCCTGGCCTGCGCAAATAAGCAAAATTAACGATCTTGGTCAAATCTGGTTACCTTCACGGGGGGACCCAATAGATTCGCTTCGCGTCAATCTAGCAAACTAAACAGGCGTCAAAACGACGCCGCTCTGGGAGTGACGTACGTAACTCCTTGCGTGTGCCAGGACCGTACGCATCGAAATACTATGTTTGCTGAGTGATCATGACTATCGGGAAAACGGCCTGATGAGAGCCATGGGACCAAAGGTATGTGTTAGCCGGGTGTGACACCTGCGCATTCCGGCTCGGCTGGCGCCAGCGGTAGGGGTCACCCTGACTGGCAATCGTGAGCGGAGTAACGCATATTGTCGGCACCGTCGTATCGGCAACCGATCAGGCCAAAGGTCGGTTTTGGCCCGGCAAACCGTACTGCCTCAACGTCTTTGCACCAAAACCGCTGCTACACAAGCTAATCGCGTATTCGCGGTACGTGATCACGCGGTTTCAGGAACGTAGCCAGTCCGTCAGACGGCATCCTCCGCGAGGCCGTCGAACGACGATCCAAAATGACCGATCGGGGTGTGTCCATGCTTGCGGGCACTGGCCACCCCACGTCGAATCAGCGCAGCCGTCGCCACGAAGCCCGCTTGGTCCCCGACGACCATCGGAGTTAGCAGGCGGTTGTGCACGAAACCGAACGCCAGGCCGCTGCTGGGGTCCGCCCAGCCCAGCGACCCGCCGAGACCCACGTGTCCGAAGCCCGGCATGATGCCGCCCAGCGGCAGCCCGTGGTACCCGAGATGGAAGGACATCGGCATGAGCAGGGTGCCGTCGGGGTGCAGGCTGCGACGTCCGGTGAGGCTCGCCGTCAGCTCCGGCGACAGGAATCGCGTTCCTCCAACGGTGCCGCCGTTCGCGATGGCGCCGTACATCCGGGCGAGACCGCGGGCGGTGGCCACGCCGTTGGCCGCAGGCAGTTCGGCGTCGAGCAGCGGTATGTCGCGCTGGACGGTCGCCTTCATGCCCGGGAAGTAGAGCGACCCGAAACCACCGGCGATGGGGAGCGCCGCGATGTGCGGTGCGAGGAGGTTGAAGATCGGGTTCTGCAGCCGGCTCTGCGGCCCGATGATCCGGGCGGGCTGGGTGGGCGCCGTCAGAGGTGGGCGGCCGAGGTGGATGCCGTCGGTGTCGAGTGGTTCGGCGAGTTCGGTGCGGAACAGGTCGCGCATGCCGCGTCCAGTGACGGCTCGCGCGAGACCCGACACCAACCAGCCGAAGGTGATGGCGTGGTAGGCGGGCCGACCTCGCAGCACGCCCATCGGAGCCGCGGCCATGCGCTCCTCCATGAGCACGTGGTCCATCATGTCCACCGACGTGGCGCGGTTGAGATGGGACAGCCCGGCACGGTGGCGCAACATCTCCCGCACCGTGACGCGTGACTTGCCGTTCGCGCCGAACGCAGACCAGTACTCGGCGACCGGGGCGTCGTAGTCGATCAGACCGCGATCGGCCAACCGGTGGATCACGGTCGAGGCCGCACCCTTGGTCGCCGAGAACACCATGGCTCCGGTGTCTGCGACCCAGTGTCGCCTGCCACGCCGATCGGCCCAGCCCGTCCACACGTCGACGACGGGTTCGCCGTCGAGGTAGATGGCGAGCGCGCCGCCGCCGAGACGGGGATGCGGGAACAGCGTCGCGAACGCGCGCACGGCACAGGCGAAATTGGGATCCGCCGCGCCCTGAACGCCATGCGGAAGCGCCTCGCTGCGCTCCCGAAGTGTTGCTGGGGTCACAGTTCACAAGATTACAGACGGGTGTCCAGTAAGGGACCACCCGTTATCGATCCGATGAGGATTCGACGGTGACACCGTTGCCTGACGCGCCAGGCCGCCGTGAGGGCGCTAGCCGTCGGACGCGTCGAGGATCGCCTGGGCGGCGAGCGCGGGGGTGAGTTCTCCGTCGCGCACCTGCTGCTCGACGTCCGCCCGGATGGCCTTGACCTTCGGATGGGACAGCACGCGGTCGAGCACGGTGTCGCGCACCATCGACCACGTCCACTCGACCTGCTGCCTGCGGCGCCTGGCCTCGAATTCCCCGGCGTCGGTCAGCACGCGCCGGTGCTCCAGCACGGTCTCCCACAACTTCGCCAGACCGTCACCGGTCAGCGCACTCATCGTCAACACCGGTGGCCGCCATAGGGTTTCGCGCGGGTAGATCAGACGGATGGCGCCGGCGAGTTCCCTGGCGGCCGCCTTGGCCTCGACCTCGTGTGGGCCGTCGGCCTTGTTGACCACAACCACGTCGGCGAGTTCGAGCACGCCCTTCTTGATGCCCTGGAGCTGATCACCGGTGCGCGCCAGGGTCAGGAACACGAACGAGTCGACCATGTTGGACACGGTCACCTCGGACTGACCGACCCCCACGGTCTCGACCAGGATGACGTCGTAACCGGCCGCCTCCAGCAGCACGATCGTCTCGCGAGTGGCTCTGGCCACCCCGCCGAGCGTCCCCGACGTCGGGGACGGTCGGATGTAGGCGTCGGGATGCACTGCGAGGCGGGCCATTCGTGTCTTGTCGCCGAGTATGGAGCCGCCGGTTCTGGTCGACGACGGGTCCACCGCGACCACCGCCACGCGGTGTCCCCGTTCGATGAGGTGCATGCCCAGCGCCTCGATCGTCGTCGACTTCCCAACTCCGGGCACACCGGTGATCCCAACGTGGTGGCCGCTGCCCGCCTCGGGCATCAACTCCAGCAGCAGTGCCTGCGCCCGATCCCTGTGATCGGACCGCGTCGACTCGACCAGTGTGATGGCACGCGCCAACGCGGATCGGTCGCGGCCGCGCACGGCCCTGGCGAGGTCCTCCACGCCGTCGGTCATCTAGCCGAGGTCGTAACCGAGCCGCTCGGCCAGCTTCTCCAGCAGACCGATGGCTGCATCGGCAATCACGGTGCCCGGCGGGAAGATCGCGGCCGCCCCCGCGGCGTACAGCTCGTCGAAGTCGCCGGGCGGGATGACGCCGCCCACCACGACCATGATGTCGGGCCTGTCGACCGCCGCGAGGGCATCGCGCAGCGCGGGCACCAGCGTGAGATGCCCTGCCGCCAAGGAGGAGACGCCGACGACGTGCACGTCGTTGTCCGCGGCCTGCCGCGCCACCTCGTCGGGCGTGGAGAACAGCGAGCCCACGTCGACGTCGAAGCCGATGTCGGCGAACGCCGTCGCGATGACCTTCTGGCCGCGGTCGTGCCCGTCTTGGCCCATCTTGGCCACCAGGATGCGCGGCCGGCGACCGTCCGCCTCGGCGAACTTCTCGACCAGTTCCGTTGCAGCGCTGACGTTGCTCGCCTTACCCACCTCGTCCCGGTAGACCCCTGCGATCGTGCGGATCTCGGCCTGATGCCGCCCGTAGACCTTCTCCAGCGCGTCGGAGATCTCCCCCACCGTCGCCTTGGCGCGTGCCGCGTCGATCGCGAGCGCCAGCAGGTTGTTGCCCAGGCCATCGACCCCCGAGTTGCCGGAAGCCGCTGCAGCCCTGGTCAATTCGGCCAGTGCAGCCTGCGTGGCGGCCTCGTCGCGGTCGGCGCGCAACTGTTGCAGCTTCGCGATCTGCTCGGCACGCACACGGCTGTTCTCGACCTTGAGGACCTCGACCTCCTGGTCCTCGTCGACCTGGTATTTGTTGATGCCGATCACCGTCTGAGCGCCAGAGTCGATCCGCGCCTGGGTGCGGGCGGCGGCCTCCTCGATGCGCAGCTTCGGGATGCCCTCGCCGATCGCCTGTGCCATGCCGCCGTGCTCGGCGACCTCGCGGATGTGGGCGCGGGCCTTCTCGGCCAGTTGGTGGGTCAGGAATTCGACGTAGTAGGAGCCACCCCACGGGTCGATCGGTCGCGTGGTACCCGACTCCTGCTGCAGTACCAATTGGGTGTTGCGGGCGATGCGAGCCGAGAAGTCCGTGGGCAGTGCCAGGGCCTCGTCGAGTGCGTTGGTGTGCAACGACTGGGTGTGGCCTTGGGTTGCGGCCATCGCCTCGATGCAGGTGCGCGCCACGTTGTTGAACGGATCCTGCGCGGTGAGCGACCACCCGGAGGTCTGCGAGTGGGTGCGCAGCGACAGCGACTTCTCGTTCTTCGGTTCGAACTGCGCGACGAGTTCGCTCCACAGCAGCCGGCCCGCACGCAGCTTGGCCACCTCCATGAAGAAGTTCATCCCGATGCCCCAGAAGAAGGACAGCCGGGGCGCGAACTTGTCGATGTCGAGGCCCGCGTCCAGACCGGCCTTGAGGTACTCGACACCATCGGCCAGCGTGTAGCCGAGTTCGAGATCGGCTGTCGCCCCGGCTTCCTGAATGTGGTAGCCGGAGATCGAGATCGAGTTGAACTTCGGCATCTTCACGCTGGTGTAGCCGAAGATGTCGGAGATCACCCGCATCGACGGCTTGGGCGGATAGATGTAGGTGTTGCGGACCATGAACTCCTTGAGGATGTCGTTCTGGATGGTCCCCGCCAGCTTCTCCGGCGGCACACCCTGCTCCTCCGCGGCCACGACGTACAGCGCCAGGATCGGCAGCACGGCGCCGTTCATGGTCATCGACACCGACACCGTCGACAGGTCGATCCCGTCGAATAGCTGTCGCATGTCGAGGATCGAGTCGATTGCCACGCCCGCCATGCCCACGTCACCGGCGACGCGCGGGTGGTCCGAGTCGTAGCCGCGGTGGGTGGCCAGGTCGAACGCCACCGACAGGCCCTTCTGACCGGCGGCGAGATTGCGCCGGTAGAACGCATTCGACTCGGCGGCCGTGGAGAACCCGGCGTACTGGCGGATGGTCCACGGCTGGTTGACGTACATCGTCGGGTACGGGCCGCGGACGAAGGGCGGTGCGCCCGGGAAGCCGTCGAGCGGATAGCCCGCGTCCACGATCTCGTCGCGGTCGGCGGCGATGTACACCGGTTTCACGTCGATGCCCTCGGGCGTGGCCCAGCCGAGCTGGTCGGCGGTGTAGCCGTGCGCCTCCGCGGCCTCGGCAACCTGCGCGTCCACCGCGGCTGGAGTGGCCGGCTCGCCCGTCTTGTCGCCGCGCAGCGGCACGTCGGCGAAGCTGGCGATGGCCGTGGCCGTCGTGTCGGACGCGGCTACATCGGATACGGCCATGTCAGGCCCCCAATCTGGTGAGCAGGGTCGACAGCGCGGCGATCGCGTCGATCTTGGCGGTCAAGTACTCGTCGGGCCCGTGCTCGGCGCCGGCGACGGCCTTCTCGGGTCCGGCGAGGTACACGTGCGAGACACCCGCGGCGCGGGCGGCCGCGACGACGGCCGACGCCTCGTCGCCGTAGCGGGCGTCAGTGCCGCAGATGACGACGACGCTGGGGTCGCCGGCCTCGGTCACCGCGGCGGCGACGCCGGGGGCGCTCACCGTGCCGGGGTTGAGGGTCAGGACGCCGCCCGATGCCAGCAGGTTCGCGGCGAACGTGGTCCGGACGTTGTGCTCGGCGAGCGGGCCCAGTGGCAGCAGCAGCGCCGTGGGGCGGGACCCACGGGCGGCGAGGAAGGCGTCCGAGCGGTCGCGCAGCGCTTCGAAGTCGGCACCCCAGCGCACCACCGCCGGCTCCGAGTTCGCGAGCACGTTCGCAGGCAGCGGAGCCTCCGTGAGGTTCGGGTACTCGTTGACGCCGGTGACGGAGGTCCGCCGGTGCGCGACGTCGGCACGACGGCGATCGCGGACCTCGGCGATCTGGGCGGTCACGTAGTCGGCCGAGCGGTCGAACCCGCCGCGGGCCTCGACGTCGGTGAAGTGCGCCCATGCCTGCTCGGCCAGCGCCTGAGTGAGGTCTTCGACGAACCACGACCCGCCTGCGGGGTCGAGGACGCGTCCGACGTGGGACTCCTCGAGCAGCAGCAGCTGGGTGTTGCGTGCCATGCGCCGCGCGAACGTCGTTGCCACACCGGGCAATCCGCCGGGGATGGCGCTGTCGAAGGTGTACACCCCGACGGTGTCCGCTCCCCCGACGCCCGCGGCGAACGCGGCGAGCGTGGTGCGCAGCATGTTCACCCAGGGATCGCGCTGCGACATCATCGGCATGGAGGTGACGGCGTGGACGGTCGCCGCACCGGCGTCGGGCGCCCCGACCACCTCCGCGACTCGCGCCCAGAGTTGGCGTGCCGCACGCAGTTTCGCGATCGTCATGAACTGGTCGTCGTCGGCAGCGAAGCGGAAGCTGATCTGGCGCAAAGCATCGGGCGTCGGCACGCCGCCGTCGGTCAACGCACGCAGATAGGTGACGCCGACCGCGATGGCCGCACCCAGCTCCCAGGACGCGCTCGCCCCGAGACCGTGGAACGTCGGCCCGTCCACCGTGATGGCACGGACGCCGCCGTCGTAGCCCATCGCCTTGGTTGCGGTCGACACGACGTCGCCGATCGACGGTGCCGCGCGGCCAGTCAGCGCTGCGGTCAGCGGGTCTGCGCCGAGATCGATCGACAGCCGTGCGCGCCGGTCGTCGTCGAGATCGGTCACCAGGGCCAGCACCGCGTCCGCCGCGGCGGTGTAGTCCGCGCCCGCCTCGAGGATCACCGGCACCAGTTCGAGGAAGACGCCCTCGAGGAGGCGGTCGAGTTCGGCTGGGGACACTGCCTGCCGGCCTGATCCATTCCCCGTCGCTTCGCTCGCCCCGACGCGAAGGGCGAGCGCGCTGGCCCCCTCGGTCAGCGCACTGAGCACCGCTCCGTTGCCTTCGTCCACCGACACCTGTCCCGGCAGCGGGAACGTCTCGACGACCTTCCACCCGGACTTCACGTCCCGGCGGGCATCGCCGCCGCGGACGAACGGCCACCGGCCCGGCAGCGGGGGTTCGGGCTGCGAGTCGAGCATCGTGTACAGCGGGCGGATGGGGAAGCCCTCGTACGTCTCCGAGTCCAGGAGGTGTTCCGGTTCCGCGCCGAGATCGCTGGGATCCTTGCGGCTGCTCTTGGCGAGGACGCCGGCGACCGCCGCACGCCACTGGTCGCGGTCCGACTCAGCAATGCTGAGCTTCGAACTGGACACCTGTTCGGACACCGATGACTCCCCTGCTATCGACCCTGATGCAGCGTGTGACTTGACAACCGTCCATCAGGCTAAATGATCGGCGTCACGGCGCGAACCAGCAGGCCGACGCTACTGACGGGTAGGTCGGCCGCGTCGCGTCGGGCGGCGGCGCAGAGCCCCGTACCCTTGGAAGACGTGAAGTCCGTCGTGAGCACGTTGCGCACGGTCCGGGGCGCAATTGCATCGACCGCGACCCAGGTACCGCGCCGCAAGCTCGCAGCCATCGTGACGGCGATTGTGATTCTCGTCGCAATCGCGCTCCTGGTGCCTCTACCCTCTGCCCTGCAGCTGCGCGACTGGGCCACCTCGGTCGGCCCGTGGTTCCCGCTGGCGTTCTTCGCAGCGCACGTCGTGGTGACGGTGCTGCCGTTCCCCCGAACCGCGTTCACCCTGTCGGCCGGGCTGTTGTTCGGCCCGTTGCTCGGGGTGACCATCGCGGTGGCGGCGAGCACCATCAGCGCCGTCGCGGCACTGTTCCTGGTTCGCGCGGCCGGCCTGCAACTCGATCGGCTGGTGTCACACCCCCGGGTCGGCATGGTCGACAAGCGTCTACGGGCCCGCGGCTGGGCCACCGTGCTGTCGATGCGGCTGATTCCCGCGGTGCCGTTCTCGGTGCTGAACTACGCGGCAGGTGCGTCGGCGGTGCGCCCGCTCCCCTTCACGCTCGCGTCGTTCGTCGGTCTGCTGCCGGGCACGGCCGCGATCGTGATCCTGGGCGACGCGCTCACCGGCAACGTCAGCCCGCTGCTGTTCCTGGTCTCGTCGTGCACGGCCGCGCTGGGAGTCGCGGGCCTGCTGTACGAGATCCGGACGCACCGCAGGTCGGAGTCCGCAGCCGACGAGCAGACGCCGACTCCCGACGCCGAACCCGCGGTTACGTCCTGACCGGCGCTTCTCAGGCTCGCGGCGGGCCCTTGGCCGTCATCGTCGCGTACAGGCCGAGGAACCCCGACGCCGCGACGATCCCGGGGCTCCAGTCCCTGGCCTTCACGTGGGCCGCGACGGCCAGCACGAAGTAGACGGTCAGCATGAACGTGGTCAGACGCGCGAGCGCCGGGAAGCGGTAGGCCGACAGCAGGCCGATCGCAGCCGCACTCTTCACCACCGGGATCAGCGGGCGCAGTTCGGGCGCCAGGTTGACGTCGTCGAACGCCTTCTCGATCGGCGCGACGGGGATGGCGCATGCGACGGCGTCACCGGCCTGGATGGCGGCCAACACGGCGTAGGTCCGCTTGGCCGTCAGGACGCTCATGACTCGGGCGACCCGTGCCGCGGCGCCTGGGCCGGCTGACCGAAGTTCGTGGCGGGCGGCTGCGCCTGCTGCGAGAGCGGTGCGTACTGCGGTGGGGCGTCGATCGCGCTGGCGACGGGTTTGCGCGCCTCTGCCTCGGCCCTGGCCACCGCCTCGGCGATCTCCGGGTCGGTCTTGGTGTTGAACCACTCGGCGACCTCGGCCGAATCGTCCTCCGGCTTGGGCAGATCGCCCTCCACCGGTGACGGCTGATAGCGGAACACACCGTCCTCGCCGGGCGCTCCGAGCATCTTGGTGAAGCCCTGCAGCGCCGAGCCGAAGTCGCTGGGCACCAGCCAGACCTTGTTCGCCTCACCCTTGGCCATCAGCGGGAGCGTCTGCAGGTACTGGTAGGCCAGCATCTCGGGTGTCGGGCGCCCGGCCTTGATGGCGGCGAACGTCTTCTCGATCGCCTTGGCCTGGCCTTGCGCCTGCAGGTAGGACGCCGCGCGCTCGCCCTGGGCCCGCAGCATCCTGGACTGCCGGTCGGCCTCGGCCGCGAGGATGGCCGCCTGCTTGGCGCCCTCGGCCGACAGGATCTGGGCCTGCTTCTGCCCTTCGGCCTGTTTGATCGACGCCTCGCGGTTGCCCTCCGCGGTGAGGATCATCGCGCGCTTCTCGCGGTCGGCGCGCATCTGCTTCTCCATCGAGTCCTGGATCGAGGGAGGCGGGTCGATGCTGCGGAGTTCGACGCGTGCCACGCGCAGTCCCCACCTGCCGGTGGCCTCGTCGAGGACGCCGCGGAGCTGACCGTTGATCTGGTCGCGCGAGGTGAGGGTCTGTTCCAGCGTCATGCCGCCGACGACGTTGCGCAGGGTCGTGGTGGTCAACTGCTCGACGCCGACGATGTAGTTGCTGATCTGGTAGACCGCGGCCTGCGGGCTGGTCACCTGGAAGTAGACGACGGTGTCGATGTTGACGGTCAGGTTGTCCTCGGTGATGACCGGCTGGGGCGGGAAGCTCACCACCCGCTCCCGCAGATCGACCCTGGCGCGGATCTTGTCGACGAACGGCAGCAGCAGGGTCAGCTGCCCCGACACCGTCTTGCTGTATCGGCCGAGTCGTTCGATCACCGCCGCCTCGGCCTGCGGGATCACCTTCACCGACTTGGCGACGACGATGATGGCGAACAGCACGAGCACGGCAACCAGTACGAGTCCGGCGACAGCACCTTCCATTTCGGTTTCCCCTTACTCAGACGGACTTGAAGACGACTGCGGTGGCGCCGTCGATGCGCACGACGGTCACGTGGTCCCCGGGTTCGTAGACGTCGTCGTCGCTGAGTGGACGCGCCGTCCAGACCTCACCGTCGAGCTTGACCTGTCCCTCGTGGCGGGCCACCCGATCGAGCACCAGTGCGCTCTTGCCCTCGAGCGCCTTGGCGAAGTCCGGCAGTCCCGTGCCTGCCGCGAACCTACGCCGCAGAGCCGGTCGCACCAGGACCAGCAGCAGGATCGACACCACCGCGAAGACAACGCCGTCGACAACGAAGTTGTCGATCAGCAGGCTGGATCCGACTGCAGCCAGGGCGCCGCCGCTGAGCATCAGCAGGAACAGGTCGCCGGTGAGGGCCTCCGCCCCGGCCAACCCCACCGCGGCGATCAGCCAGAGCAACCAGACGGGCATGTGGCCAGCGTATCGCGTCGGCGGCCCGTGCGGCCGTCAACTATTACACTGCGGTCATCATGTGGTGTCCCAGTGTTTCCCTCTCCGTGTGGGCCAATGCCTGGCTCGCAGGCGTCGCGGCGCCCGATGACGTTCTCGATGCGCTATCCTTATGGGCGCCAAGACATTCGGTGACCGCTTACGATTCGGTCGCCGCCGGCCGAACCGGTCTGCCATGGCCAGACCTGACCGACGCGGGTGCGGTGTCGATGCTGCAGACGCTGCGTACCGCGGCAGGCCCTACGACGGGTGAGCCGGCATTCCACGTCGTCCTGCCCGTGCCGGGCGACGTCCGCGGGTTGGCACCGGGCACGCAGTTCCAGACCGACGCCATCACCGCGGGCGAGGCCATCGTCGTGACGTCGGCGCGCGGTGACGCGGTCGGGCTGGTACCCGACTTCCTCTACGACGACGACGCGGACTACGACGCGGAGGCCGAGTACGGCGACCCGTTGGCGCTGTCCTGGACCGTCTACTCGCTGCCGACCGCGCCCATCGCCGACTACCACGACCTCGGCCAGGCCGAACTCGACCTGCGGTCGGCGGTGCGTTCCGCCGCCGATGCCCTCGGCACTCTGCGGGCCGGGACCGTCGGCGCGGACGTGGCCGATCCACGCGGACTCGTCGAGCAGATACTCGAGTCCGGGAGCGCTCACATGGCACCCGAGCACGCCCCCGCCCGGGCGCTGCGGGTGCTCGAGAACGCTGCGCGCGTCGACGCGATCATCACGGTGAGTTCCGGTCTGATGCCGATCGGTCTGCAGACGACCCATGACATGCAGATCGCCAACGACGCGCTGCGGCCCCTGACCGGTGTGGTGCGCTCCGCGCGCTTGGCGGCGGTGGGCGCGATCCTGCAGTCGGCCTGGCGCGACTAGCCCGGCGGCTTGCCGGCAGCTGCCCCCGCAGCAGGCCGTTGGGACACGCACTGCGGCGTGCACAGCGCACCGTTGACCGTGCAGCCGTAGCCGGGAACCGGTGACGGGTCCGCGACCCTGGTGGGTTCGGCGCCGAGACGCAGTTCGTCGATCAGGTCGACCGCCAGGCGCGCGAAGCGTCGGCGGGCGTTCGGCGTACTGGCCCGCGCGAACGCGATCCCGGCGTCCCTGGCCTGGTCGCGAACCTCGTTGTCGAGATCCCAGACCACCTCGATGTGGTCGGCGACGAATCCGATCGGGCAGGCGATGACGGCCTTGGTGCCCGCCGCTGCCAGCGCCGAGAGGTGGTCCCCCACATCGGGTTCCAGCCACGGCACCTGAGGCGGGCCGGAGCGCGACTGCCACACCTGGTCGTAGGAGGCGAACCCCGCCGCCGCGGCGACCAGCGCTGCGGCGTAACCGACCTGACGAGCGTAGAGGTCGGGTCCGCACTGCGATGCCGCGCGCAGGGGAATCGAGTGAGCGGTGAACACCAGCCGTGCCTCGGCGCGCAGATCGTCGGGAAGCGTTGCCGCGGCGTCGGATATCGACTCGGCGAACATCTCGATCAGCAGCGGGTGGTCGAAGTACTGGCGCAGCTTCACGAGTTCGGGCGCGTCGTCTCCGACCACCCTACGAGCCCGGGCGATGTCCTCCTGGTACTGGGTGCATCCGGAGTAGCCGCCCCACGCGGACGTCGTGAACACTGCCGCGCGCCGGACGCCATCGTCACGCATCCGCGCGACGGTGTCCTCAACGTAGGGCTCCCAGTTGCGATTGCCGAAGTACACCGGAAGCGTCATGCCGCGGTCGGCCAGTTCGGCCTCGATCTGCTCGATCAGCGCGCGGTTGATGCCGTTGATCGGTGACACGCCACCGAAGTGCAGGTAGTGCTCGGCGACGCCGTCGAGTCGCTCGGGCGGGATGTTGCGTCCCCGGGTCACGTTCTCGAGGAACGGACGCACCTGCTCGGGCCCCTCCGGGCCACCGAACGAGAGCAGGAGCAGCGCGTCGAAGTCCTGCTGGTTACCGCCGCCGAGTTCCATTGCAGCGCAGTATCTACAGCAGCTGCGTGTGTGCGCCGCCGTCGGCGTACACGACGGTACCGGTGGTTGCGGGAAGCCAGTCGGACAGCAGCGCGCACACCGTCTTGGCCACGGGGGTGGGGTCCTTCATGTTCCAGCCGACGGGAGCGCGCTGATCCCAGCCCTCTTCGAGCAGTCGCATCTGGTCGCCCGCCTCGGCGCCGAGCGCTCCGCCGACGATCGCGCTCATCGCCAGGGTCCGAATCGGGCCGGCCGCAACGAGGTTCGAGCGGACGCCGAACGGCCCCGCCTCGCGGGCGACGAAGCGGTTCACCGATTCGAGCGCGCTCTTGGCGACGGTCATCCAATTGTAGGCGGGCATCGCTCGGGTCGGATCGAAGTCCATGCCGACGATGCTGCCGCCGGAGTTGAGCACCGGCAGTGTCGCCTTCGCCAGCGACGCGTAGGAGTACGCCGAGATGTGGATGCCCTTGGCCACGTCCTCGTACGGCGCGTCGAAGAACGGGTTGATGCCCATTCCGGTCTGCGGCATGAACCCGATCGAGTGCACGACGCCGTCGAGCTTGTTGCCCTCGCCGATTACCTCGGTGATGCGGCCGGCGAGGCTGTCGAGGTGCTCGCTGTTCTGCACGTCGAGTTCGAGCAGCGGCGCCGGGTTCGGCAGCCGGTCGGCGATGCGCTGGATCAGCTTCATGCGGTCGAAGCCGGTGAGCACCAGTTCGGCACCCGCCTCCTGTGCGACCTTGGCGATGTGGAACGCGATCGACGAGTCGGTGATGATGCCCGTGACGAGGATGCGCTTGCCCTCGAGAAACCCTGTCATTCTGCTGACTCCTTGGTGGGGGAAGTGGTGGCGAGCCGAAGCCCGTAGATCAGTGGCCCATGCCCATGCCGCCGTCGACGGGGATGACGGCTCCGGCGATGTAGCTCGCGTCCTCCGACGCCAGGAAGCTCACGGCTCCGGCGACCTCCTCGGCCGTCCCGACCCGCTTGGCGGGGATGTACTCCAATGCGCCGGTCTGGATCCGCTCGTCGAGCGAGCGGGTCATCTCGGTGTCGATGTAGCCCGGGGCCACGACGTTGGCGGTGACGCCTGCCTTGGACAGCTCACGGGAGATCGACCGCGCCATGCCGATCAGACCGGCCTTGGCGGCCGCGTAGTTCGCCTGGTTGCCGATGCCCCACATGCCGGAGACGGAGCCGATGAAGATGATCCGGCCGAACCGCTTGCGCTGCATGCTGCGCGAGGCTCGCTGGGCCACCCGGAACGCGCCGGTGAGGTTGGCATCGATGACGTTCTCGAAGCGCTCCTCGGTCATCCGGATGAGGAACGCGTCCTGGGAGATACCGGCGTTGGAGACCAGGACCTCGACGGCACCCTGATGCTCCTCGACCTCGGTGAAGGCGCGGTCGACGGCAGCGCTGTCGGTGACGTCGCACTCGACGCCGAACAGGCCGTCGGGCGCTCCGGAGCCACGGTGGGTGACGGCCACCTTGTGTCCGTCGGCGGCCAGGCGCTGGGCGATGGCGAGACCGATGCCTCGGTTGCCACCGGTGACGAGGACTGAGCGCGATACGAACTCCGGCATGCTGGCCAACCTATCGCCTCGGCTGGGCGTGATCGAAATCGGATCCGCGGTGCGGCACGGGCACGAGGGCCGGCTCAGCCCGGCAGCCGGCGGTTCAACAGCAGGGCGCCGAGTGCGGCGAACGCCAGGAGGAACGCGCCCAGCCGGAGCCAACCGACGCTCGCGTCACCCTTGATCGTCTCGTACCCGATCTGCTCCTGCAGGGTCGTGAAGACGTCCTTGAGCTGCTGCAGGCTGGACGCGGTGTACGCGCTGCCCCCGGAGAGGTCGGCGATCTTCTTCAGCATCTCGTCGTCGACGGGCACCGGCTGGCGCTGCCCGTTGATCTCGACGAAGCCATACGGAGTGCCGAACGACACGGTCGAGACAGGCACGCCCTGGTCCTTGGCCGTACGGGCCGCGGTGTAGGCGCCCTTCGGGTTGTCTGGATTCGAGGGCACCGTCTCCTTGCCGTCCGACATCAGCACGACGCGCGCAGGCGGCGCGTCCTCACCCCCGCCGATGACCGCGCCGACGGTGGCGATCGCCTGCAGCGCGGTGAAGATGCCCTCGCCCGTCGCGGTGCGGTCGGCCAGTTGCAGCTTGTCGATGGCAGCCTTCGACGCCTCGCGGTTCGTCGTCGGAGCCACCAGCACCGTCGCCGTACCCGCGTAGGCGATGAGACCGAGGTTGATTCCCGGGGTCAGCTGGTCGGCGAACTGCTTCGCCGCCTCCTGTGCGGCCACCAGGCGGTTCGGTGCGACGTCGGTGGCGCGCATCGACTGCGAAACGTCGATCACCAGCATGACCACCGCGCGATTGCGCGGTATGCGAACGTCGTTGGTCGGCGCGGCCATCGCGACGGTGAACAGCACCATCGACAAGACGAGGAGGATCGCGGGCAGGTGCTTCCAGCGCGTGCTGCGCTTCGGTGCGATGCTCTCGAGCAGCTCCATGTTCGCGAAGCGCAGCATGCGCTTCTGCCGGGCCAGCTGCGCCACGACGTACAGCCCGGCCACGGCGGCGACCACGATCAGGAACAGCAGATACCAGGGGTGTTCGAAGCCGGACAGGCTCATCGGCCCGAGCAGGGGTAATGTCATGTGTTGCTTGCCATTTCAGCCCGAATCCTCGCTACCGGAGAGCCAGACGGCGGTTCGCCACGAACCTCACCACGTCGGCAATCCAGTCGCGGTCGGTGCGCAGGGTGAGCAGCGGTGCACCGCACCGGCGCAGCGTCCTGGCCACCTCGGCGCGGTGTGCGCCTGCCGCCTTCGCGAAGTCCTCGCGCAGTTGAGCGTCGATCGTGAACTCGCGCGTCACACCGGATTCGGTGTCCTGCAGGATCACCTCGCCGACGTCGGGCAGTTCCACGTCACGGGGATCGAGCACCTCGATGCCCAGCACCTCGTGCCGACCGGCGATGGCGCGCAACGGCTTCATCCACGTGATTGGCCCCAGGAAGTCACTGATGACCACGGCCATGCCGCGGCGCCGCTCCGGCCTGCGCAGCGCATCGATGGCCGCCGCGAGGTCACCGCGCACGCCCACCGGCGCCTTGGGCATCGTCGCGATGGTCCGCAGGATCTCCTGCTCGTGCAACCGGCCGGACAGGGCGGGCACCCGCTTGGTGGCGTCACCGTTGGTGATCACGGCACCCAGCCGGTTCCCGCCACCACTGTTGAGGAACGCCACCGCCGCGGCCGCGGCCACTGCGAGGTCGCGCTTCTCGCAGCCCGCCGTGCCGAAGTCGAGGCTCGCCGAGACGTCGACGACCAACCACGTCTCGAGTTCGCGGTCGGCGATCATCTGCCGCACGTGCGGGGTCGTGGTGCGTGCCGTCACCGACCAGTCCATGCGACGGACGTCGTCGCCGGGCTGGTAGACCCGGGACTCCCCCGGCTCCGAGCCAGGGCCCGGGATCAATCCCTGATAGTCGCCGTGCAGCACGCCGTCGAGCTTGCGGCGCACCGTCAGTTCGAGCTTGCGCAGCGCCGCCGAGAGTTCGGGGTCACGGATCTGACCCCGTTGCAGTGACGGCAGATCGACTGCCCGGCCCTCGGACCGGGTCACCGACCGCTTGCCGCCGCTGCCGCGGTGGGCACAGCGGGCGCCACCGAATGGCCTTGCTGCGGAATGGCATTGACCTGGGGCAGCGCAACCGTCTGCAGGATGCGGTTGACCACGGTCTCCGCGGACACCTCGTCGGCGAGCGCATCGTAGGTCAGCACCAGGCGGTGACGCAGCACGTCCGGGATGATCTCGACGACGTCGGTCGGGATGACGTAGTCACGCCCGCGGATCAACGCCAGCGCGCGCGACGCTGCGATGATGCCGAGCGACGCACGCGGCGATGCACCGTAGGCGATCCAGGCCTTGGCGTCGGGCATCCCGAAGCGCTCGGGCTCACGCGTCGCGGTCACGATGCGCACCACGTAGTCGACGAGCGCGTGGTGGACGAAGACGCCGGAGGCCACGCCCTGCAGGCGCAGCAGGTCGTCGGGGTTGAGGATCTGCTTCGGCGTGGGCGGGGTGACGCCCATCCGGTAGATGATCTCGCGCTCTTCCTCGGGCGACGGGTAGTCGATGTTGAGCTTGAACAGGAAGCGGTCGCGCTGCGCCTCGGGGAGCGCGTAGACGCCCTCCTGCTCGATCGGGTTCTGCGTCGCCATGACCAGGAAGGGGTTGGGCAGCGGGAACGTCTTGCCGCCGATCGACACCTTGCGCTCGGCCATGACCTCGAGCAGCGCCGACTGCACCTTGGCGGGTGCGCGGTTGATCTCGTCGGCGAGCAGGAAGTTCACCATGACCGGACCGATCTCGGTGTCGAACTCCTCCTTGCCCACGCGGTAGATCCGGGTGCCGACGATGTCGGTGGGCACCAGGTCGGGCGTGAACTGGATGCGGGCGAACGTTCCGCCGACCACCTTGGCGAACGTCTCGACGGCGAGGGTCTTCGCGACACCGGGGACGCCCTCGAGCAGGACGTGTCCCTTGGCGAGCAGGCCGACGAGCATGCGCTCGAGGAGTTGGTCCTGGCCGACGATGATGCGCTTCACCTCGAAGATCGCGCGCTCCAGCGTGTGCACCTCCGACTGGAGACCTGCGCTGGCAGGCGGCGGCGTCTGCTGCGGTCCGCCGGCGTAGCCCTGCGCCGGGCCGGGACCGGGAAAGCCTCCGGCGCCCTGCTGCGGCCCACTCGGTGACGTCATCAAGCACCCTCCACATCGCTCGCGTCAGACCTACCGGTCCGACTCGCCCAGCCAGACGGCGGGCGCTAGTCCCCAACTATTCCAGGCACTTCGAGATCCGTCGACGTTGCCCGGTTCGGGCGAGTGTCGCGACCCGGGTGATTCAGGACTCGATGATGCGCGTGAGGTACGGCTGCAGACCTGCCGTGCGCAGCGGGCTGACCGTCACCTTCTCGGCGCTGCCCGACGCCTCGAGCATCTTGCCGCCGCCGAGGTAGATGGCGACGTGCTGGCTGCCGCCGGGGCCCCAGAACAGCAGATCGCCGCGCTTGGCTTGGGACTGTGGCACCTTGCGACCGGTGTTGTACTGGTCGCCCGAGTACTTCGGGATCTGCACGCCGACGCCTGCGAAGGCGAAGCGGGTGAAGCCCGAGCAGTCGTAGCCGACCTTGCCCGCGTCGTAGTCGACGCCTGCGCTCGGCCCGTTGAGCGCACCGCCACCCCAGGAGTACGGCACGCCCATTTGGGAGCCGCCGCGCCTGATGACGTACTCGATGGCCGCGGGTCCGCGGACGCGCCCGCCGGGCAGTGCCGCCGCGGCGGGTTTGCCGCCGAGACCGATGCTGGAGAGGAACTGCTGTCCGAGGTTCTGCGTGGTCTGCAACGCGATCTGGCTCACCTGGAACGACGCGTTGGCGATGGCGACCGGGTCACCGGGCGCCCCCGAGCTGGCCACCTTCGGCAGCGTCGGATCCCAGGCACCCTCGTCGGGCGCGGCCGCCGCGGGCACCGTGAGCCCGATCATCAGCGACAGCGCGCCGAGCAGCGGCACTAGCGCCTTGGCGATGCGAGAGGACTTGGGAGCCAAGGAGATCACCATTCGATGAGTCGGGTTGCGTACGGCGTCATGCCGCTGGTCCGGACGGGTGAGACCTTCACCACCGAACCGGTGTACGGCGCCTCGAGCATCTGGCCGCCACCGAGGTACATCGCGACGTGCTGGCTGGCGTTGGGACCCCAGAACAGCATGTCGCCGCGCCGCATCTCCGACGTCGGCACCTTGCGGCCGGCGTTGTACTGGGAGCCGGAGTAGTGGTCGAGCTTGATGCCGACGCCGGCGAACATGTAGAGCATCAGACCCGAGCAGTCGAAGCCGACTGTGCCCGAGCCGGAGTCGATCCCGCGGCTGGCGCCGGCAGCGTTGCCGCCGCCCCACGAGTAGGGCGTGCCCATGACGGCCATGCCGCGCTTGATGACGTACTCGGTGGCCTGCTGTCCGTAAACCCGCGGGATGGCACCGTTGGTGATTCCCGTTGGCGTGGGCAGGATTCCGAGCTTCTGCAGAAAGCTGCGACCCATCTGCTGCGTCGCCTGCATCGACGTGGTCGCGATACCGAGGATGGCGTTGATGATCGCGACCGGGTCGCCACTGACGAACGCGCTCGGAATGGCGGGCAGCGTCGGGTCCCACGGCGTCGCCCAGTTCCCGCCGGCCGGTGCAGGCGCCCCGGGGCTGCGGTCCCAGTCGGCCGAGGGGCCCGACGGCGTCACCGCATTTCCGGCCGGCGCAGCGGGCGGGGACGCAGTGCCTGCGGACGCATTGCCTGCCGGAGCCGATGCCGACATCTTGCGGACCTCCGCCAGCTTGGCCTGGGCCGAGGCCCGTTCGGCGCTGAGGCGGTCGAGTTCGCGCTGCTGATCCTTGAACGTCTGCTGCGCGTCGGTGAGCGACTTGACCGCCGCGTCCTGGCTGGACTGGGCGTCGGCGAGGGCCTGGTCGGCCTTCTGCTGGGCCATGCGGGCGGCCGAGTCGCGATTCGCCTGCTCGGTGCGGGCGCGCATCAGGTCGTCGATCGCCTGCCGGGAACTGACGGCGAGCGTCTGCCCGGTGGCTGCGGTGTCGATGATCTCGCGCGGATCGTCCGCGGTGAGGTAGGACGCGGACGGGCCATTCACGTAGGCCGACGCCGCGAACTGGTCGAACCGCTGCTGCGCGGAGGCGATTGCCGCATCGGCCTCGGTGAGTGCCGACTTGCTGGCCTCCACCTCGCCGCGGGCCTTGTCGGCGGCTTCCCTGGCGCTCTGCACGCCGACGATTGCCTGGTTGACGCTCTCCTGCTCGGCCTGGATCTCACTGCCGAGGTTCTGGAGCCTCTGATTGGCATCGGCGACCTCTGCCACCAGTGCGGAAATGCCTTCTGGGCCGCCCGGTTCAGCCACGGCGATCCCCGGGCCGTGGCTGAACACCGTGGCGACGAGGACTCCGAGCACTAGTGAGCTTGCGCCGACCCGGCCCGACAGGCGGTAGGCAGAGGCGCTCGTGATGCGTCTCATGGGTCTCCGGTCTCCTAGGGCAGCGCGCGAACGCGCCGGAATGTCCGTCGAGTGCCGAGTCACATGAGTCACATTGAACGCACCTGCAACATCGAGCACCTTCTGCACCGTACGTCACAAAAAGCGCTAAAGAAACGCCAGTAACGAATTACAAACTTGTAATTGAAACCGGCGTTATCGAAAGGTTATGAAGCCTTTTCCGAAATGCGAAGAACGGGTCAGTTCGCAGGCGGCGCAGCGTCTTCCGCGACGGCGGAACCGGCGGGCGCACGCCTGGCCCGAACTTGCAGCAGCCGGGTCGCAACGGCCGCCGCCAGGACACCGATCACGAGCACGACCGTGAATGCGGTCCACGGGAAGTGCGTTGCTTCCAGTTCGCCGACGAAATTCGTCGCCGATTGCACCGGATTCCCGGTCTTCGCGACGTCTTGGCCGGCCTCGAGGGTGGCGCGGTCGAATTCCTCGCTGTAGGTGCCCGCGAAGGATGGGCTGATCGTCAGCACCGTGGACCCCGGGTGTGCCTGCCCCACCTCGGTGGCGATGTCGCGCAATGGGGTGTCGATCGGCGGATTGGTCGGGACCACCACGATCTTCAGGTCGATGCCGTTGGCCTTGGCATCGGCCACGACCGCCTTGAGCCCCGGCACGTCGGCCGCAGGCGCGCTGACGCCGTCCCTGCTCACCGCGGCGTTTACGGCGACGATGTCCACGTCCGGCGGGATGTAGGCCGGCGGGAACGGAATGACGTGTGGTCCGGTCACACGCGCAGGGTACGGGATCGGGCACCCCATGAGTGGGATCGACTGGCATCGAACACGGATCGGGACAAGACTGGACCCCGGCCTTGGTCGCTTAAAAGGACAAGCGTACTGTAGGAATCGGAAGCGCCGCCGACACAGCCCCGTCGCGGCGATTACTACACCGGGAGTTGATGTGAGCAGCGTGAATTCATTCTCCGCGCGCGACACCTTGAAGGTCGGCGACGAGAGCTACGAGATCTATCGGCTGGACGCCGTACCCGGCACGGAGAAGCTCCCGTACAGCCTCAAGGTGCTCGCCGAGAACCTCCTTCGCACCGAGGACGGCGCGAACATCACGAAGGATCACATCGAGGCGATCGCGAAGTGGGATCCGTCTGCCGATCCCAGCGTCGAGATCCAGTTCACCCCGGCCCGGGTGATCATGCAGGACTTCACCGGCGTGCCGTGCATCGTCGACCTGGCCACCATGCGCGAGGCCGTCGGCGACCTCGGTGGCGACCCGCAGAAGGTCAACCCGCTCGCCCCCGCCGACCTGGTCATCGACCACTCGGTGATCGCCGACCTGTTCGGTACCGCCAACGCCTTCGAACGCAACGTCGAGATCGAGTACGAGCGCAACGGCGAGCGCTACCAGTTCCTGCGCTGGGGCCAGGGCGCGTTCGACGACTTCAAGGTCGTCCCGCCCGGCACCGGCATCGTCCACCAGGTGAACATCGAGTACCTGGCGAGCGTCGTGATGCTGCGTGACGGGGTGGCCTACCCCGACACCTGCGTGGGCACCGACTCCCACACCACGATGGAGAACGGCCTCGGCGTGCTCGGCTGGGGCGTCGGCGGCATCGAGGCCGAGGCCGCGATGCTGGGTCAGCCCGTGTCGATGCTCATCCCCCGTGTCGTCGGCTTCAAGCTCAGCGGCGAGCGCCGCCCGGGCGTGACCGCAACCGACGTCGTCCTCACCGTGACCGAGATGCTGCGCAAGCACGGCGTCGTCGGCAAGTTCGTCGAGTTCTACGGCGAAGGCGTCTCCGAGGTGCCGCTGGCCAACCGCGCCACCCTCGGCAACATGAGCCCCGAATTCGGTTCCACCGCAGCGATCTTCCCGATCGACGAGGTGACCATCGACTACCTGCGCATGACCGGTCGCGACGAGCAGCAGCTGGCACTGGTCGAGGCGTACGCCAAGGCGCAGGGCATGTGGCACGACCCGAGCCGTGAGCCGAAGTTCTCCGAGTACCTCGAACTGGACCTGTCCGACGTGGTGCCGTCGATCGCCGGACCCAAGCGTCCGCAGGACCGCATCGCCCTCGACGACGCGAAGTCGGCCTTCCGCAAGGACATCCACAACTACGTCACCAACGGTGAACCCGCGCCGGAGACCAAGCTCGACGAGGCCGTCGAGGGAACCTTCCCCGGCAGCGATCCCGTCACGCTCTCCTTCGCCGACGATGACTCCGCGCCGCTGCACTCCGCGGCGAACAACGCCGAGGGCAGGCCCACCAAGCCGGTCACCGTGCGCTCCGCCGAGCGCGGCGAGTTCGTGCTCGACCATGGCGCCGTGGCCATCGCCGCGATCACGTCGTGCACCAACACCTCGAACCCCGAGGTCATGATGGGCGCTGCCCTGCTGGCGAAGAAGGCCGTCGAGAAGGGCCTGACCGCCAAGCCCTGGGTGAAGACCACGATGGCACCGGGCTCGCAGGTGGTCACCGACTACTACGACAAGGCCGGCGTGTGGCCGTACCTGGAGAAGCTGGGCTTCTTCCTGGTGGGTTACGGCTGCACCACCTGCATCGGCAACAGCGGACCGCTGTCCGACGAGATCTCGGCCGCGATCAACGAGAACGACCTGTCCGTGACCGCGGTGCTGTCGGGCAACCGCAACTTCGAGGGCCGGATCAACCCGGACGTCAAGATGAACTACCTGGCGTCCCCGCCCCTGGTCATCGCCTACGCGCTGGCAGGCACGATGGACTTCGACTTCCAGAACGACGCGCTCGGCAAGGACGAGCAGGGCAACGACGTCTTCCTGAAGGACATCTGGCCGACGCAGCAGGAGATCTCCGAGACGATCGCCTCGTCGATCAACCAGGAGATGTTCCGCAAGAACTACGCCGACGTCTTCAAGGGCGACGACCGGTGGCGCAACCTGCCGACGCCGAGTGGCGACACGTTCGAGTGGGATTCCAAGTCGACCTACGTGCGCAAGCCCCCGTACTTCGACGGGATGCCCGCCGAGCCGCAGCCGGTGACCGACATCAGCGGCGCTCGAGTGCTGGCGCTGCTGGGCGACTCGGTGACCACCGACCACATCTCGCCTGCAGGCAACATCAAGGCGGGTACGCCTGCTGCGCAGTACCTCGACGAGCACGGCGTCGACAAGGCGGACTACAACTCCTACGGGTCGCGTCGTGGCAACCACGAGGTGATGATCCGCGGCACGTTCGCGAACATCCGCCTCAAGAACCAGCTGCTCGACGACGTCTCGGGCGGTTACACGCGCGACTTCACCAAGGATGACGCGCCGCAGGCGTTCATCTACGACGCAGCGCAGAGCTACGCCGCCCAGGGCACTCCCCTGGTCGTGCTCGGCGGCAAGGAGTACGGCTCGGGCTCGTCGCGCGACTGGGCGGCCAAGGGCACGTCGCTGCTCGGCGTGCGCGCGGTGATCACCGAGTCGTTCGAGCGCATCCACCGGTCGAACCTGATCGGCATGGGCGTCATCCCGCTGCAGTTCCCCGAGGGCGAGTCCGCGGCGTCGCTCAAGCTCGACGGCACCGAGGTGTTCGACATCTCGGGCATCGAGGCACTCAACGAGGGCAAGACGCCCAAGACGGTGCACGTGACGGCGACCAAGTCCGGCGGCGACAAGGTCGAGTTCGACGCGGTGGTCCGAATCGACACCCCCGGCGAGGCGGATTACTACCGCAACGGCGGCATCCTGCAGTACGTGCTGCGCAACATGCTGAAGTCGAACTGACCGCAGGCAGAAGAAGCAGAGAAGACGAGGCGCTTCCTTGCCCCGGGTGACCGAGGACCATCTCGCGGCGCGCCGTCGCGAGATCCTCGACGGTGCAAGGAAGTGCTTCGCTCAGTACGGCTACGACAAGGCGACCGTGCGGCGGCTCGAACAGACGATCGGGCTGTCGCGCGGCGCCATCTTCCACCACTTCAAGGACAAGGACACCCTGTTCTTCGAGTTGGCCCACGAAGATGCCGAGCGCATGGCGGACGTCGCCGCCCGTGAAGGACTGGTTCAGGTCATGCGGGACATGCTGGCCGCGCCCGAGCAGTTCGATTGGCTGGCCACGCGGCTGGAGATCGCCAGGAAACTACGCACGGATCCGGTGTTCAACAAGGGCTGGGCTGAACGCTCGGCGGAGTTGTCGGCTGCGACCACCGAACGGCTGCGTAGACAGAAACAGGCAGGCCGGTTGCGTGAGGACGTGCCGAGCGCGGTGCTGCAGACCTACCTCGATCTGGTGCTGGACGGCCTCGTCGCCCGACTCGCGTCGGGCGACGACACCGAACGCCTAGGCGCAGTACTCGATCTGGTGGAGGCGTCCGTCCGCCAACGGTGAATCGGGTCTGACTAGCTTCGCGTGCGGTGGTTCGGTCCGCCTCGGCTACGCATGGTGGTGCCGGATTCGCGCAGCATCGCGTGGATGGACCCGTAGGACCGTCCCGTGCTCGCTACGAGTGATCGGATGCTCGCGCCTTTTTCGTAAGCGCTTCGCAGTTCGTCGAGCAGTTGATCGCGCGACTTGGTGTCTCTCATCAATACCCTCCCGGCAGCTCTTCCGGATGTGTGCGGGAGTTGTAATACCCTGCCCATCCGGATTCAATCGCCGTGGGCGAGAACTGAGTTTGCGGAGGAGACGGCCCGACGCGGCTCTGCCGTCAGGCCAATTCGATGAGTTCGCGGTATTCGTCAGACCAGAAGTCCTCGGTGCCGTCGGGAAGCAGCACCACCCGCTGCGGTTCCAACGCCTCGGCGGCGCCCGGATCATGGGTCACCAGAACGACCGCGCCGGCGTAGCTGCGCAGGGCGTCGAGCACCTGCTCACGAGACGCCGGATCCAGGTTGTTGGTCGGTTCGTCGAGCAGGAGCACGTTGGCCGTCGACGCCACCAGACCCGCCAGCGCCAGACGCGTCTTCTCACCACCGGACAGCGTGCCCGCCGGTTGATCGAGTTGGGGCCCGGTGAACATGAAGGCGCCGAGCAGGCTGCGCAACTCCTGTTCGCCGGTGTCGGGCGCCGCGTGCCGGATGTTCTCCCACACCGATGCGAGGCCGTCGATCGTGTCGTGCTCCTGGGCGAAGTACCCGAGCTTGAGGCCGTGCCCGGGCTCGATCGCCCCGGCGTCGGCCTTCTCGGCGCCCGCGAGGATGCGCAGCAGCGTGGTCTTGCCCGCGCCGTTCAATCCCAGCACGACGACGCGGGAACCCTTGTCGATCGCCAGGTCTACGCCGGTGAAGATCTCGAGCGAGCCGTAGGTCTTGGTCAGGCCCTTGGCCACCAATGGCGTGCGACCGCATACCGCTGGCGTCGGGAACCGGATCTTGGCGACCTTGTCGGCAACGCGCTCGTCGTCGAGTTCGGCGATCATGCGCTCGGCCCGTCGCAGCATGTTCTGTGCGGCAACGGCTTTGGTGGCCTTGGCCCCCATCTTGGCGGCTTGGGTGCGCAACGCACCCGCCTTCTTCTCGGCGTTGGCCCGTTCGCGGCGCCTGCGCTGCTCGTCGGTGGCCCGGGCGTCGAGGTACTTCTGCCAGCCCATGTTGTAGACGTCCGCCTCGCCGCGCACCGCGTCGAGGAACCAGACGCGGTTGACGACGTCGGCGAGCAGTTCCACGTCATGACTGATGACCACTAGTCCACCGGCGTGGTTCTGCAGGAACGACCGCAGCCAACCGATCGAGTCGGCGTCGAGGTGGTTGGTGGGTTCGTCGAGGAGCAGGGTGGTATCTGAACCCGAACCGGTGTCCGACGCCGCGAACAGGATGCGGGCCAATTCGACGCGACGCCGCTGACCACCGGACAGCGTGCGCAGCGACTGGGTCAGGATGCGCTCCGGCAGGCCGAGGCTCGCGCAGATGCGGCCAGCCTCGCTCTCCGCGGCGTATCCACCGAGCGCGGCGAAGCGCTCCTCGAGTTCGCCGTAGCGACGGACCGCCTTGTCGCGGGCGGCGTCGTCGGCGACCTCGGCCATGATCGTCTGCTGCTTCTCGAGGTCGGACAGCAGCATGTCGAGCCCGCGCGCCGACAGGACGCGGTCCCGGGCCAGCATGTCGAGGTCGCCTTCTCTGGGATCCTGTGGGAGGTACCCGATCTCGCCGGTCCGCTCGATCCTGCCCGCGTAGGGCTCGCCCTCCCCCGCCAGGATGCGCATGGTGGTGGTCTTGCCTGCGCCGTTGCGGCCGACCAGACCGATGCGGTCGCCCGGTTGGATGCGCAGTGCCGAGCCTTCGGTGGACAGCAGCGTGCGCGCGCCGGCGCGGACCTCCAGGTCCGTTGCGGTGATCACGCTGCTGACCTACCCCTCTGTGTATTCGTCGTCGTCGTTACTTCTCGTCACTAGCAGTCGACTCCTCGCGCTAGCGCTCGTCGGTGAAGACCGGGTCCCGTTTCTCGGCGCGCGCAGCAACCGCCTCCTCGAAGTTGGCGGTGAGCAGACGCACGTAGAGTTGACCAAGACCCTCGGCCTGCATGTGACCTTCCAGGCTACCGGCGTCCAGTCCACTCCAGAGCGTGCGCTTGGTCAACTCGATACCCGGCCGGGAGAACCCCGCGATGCGGTCGGCCATCTCGTAGCAGGTGTCCAGTAGCTCGCCGTCAGGGACGGTGCGGGACACCAGTCCGATGCGCTCGGCCTCGGCGGCGTCGATGTCCCGCCCGGTCAGCATGGCCTCGAACGCTCGCGAGGTGCCGATCGCACGTGGTAGCAGGTAGGACAGGCCGAGTTCGCTCGCGGTGAGGCCGTTGTTGATGCCCGCCGCGCGGAAGTAGGCGCCATCGGCGGCGACCCTGATGTCGCAGGCCAGTGCCAGACACAACCCGCCGCCGATGGCCGCGCCGTTCACCGCCGCGATGACGGGCTGGTGCAGCTTGCGTATGGCGAGGATCACGTCGTCGAGCACCTCCATCGACCGCAGCGCGAACGTCGGCCTGGTGAGGCCGGCGACGTGCGGGACCGATCCGGCGGACTTGTGGTCGGCTCCGGACGAGAACCCGCGCCCCGCCCCGGTCAGCACGACCGCGCGTACCGAGTTGTCGTGGGTCACCTCGTCGAGGACCGCCTTCAGCGGCACCATGACGTCGAACGCCATCGAGTTCATCCGCTCGGGGCGGTTGAGGGTGATCACGGCGACCTCTGGTCGCGGCCGGTCGACGAGGACGAGGGGCGCGTCGTTCTGCTCGCTCACGACGTGCACGCTATCGCGTGCGCGCCCCCGTTCCGCAGACCTTGGGGAGGTCAGGCCTGGTCGGCTTCGCCCTGCGAGGCGATGGCCGCTTCGATGTCGAAATCCTTGATCTGGGAGATCACGGCGTCCAGGTCCTTCGCGGGAAGCATCCCCGAGTGGCGGAACACCATGTGGCCCTTCTTGAACGCCATCAGGGTCGGGATCGCCTGGATCTCGGCCGCCTGGGCGAGTCCTGGTTCCGCCTCGGTGTCGACCTTGGCGTGCACCACGTCGGGGTGCTTGTCCGACGAGGCGGAGAACGTCGGCGCGAAGGCCTTGCAGGGACCGCACCATTCCGCCCAAAAATCGACCAGCACGATCTCGTTGTCGGTGATGGTCTCGTTGAACTTCTCGGCAGTGATGTCTTGCGTGCTCACGTGATTCCTAACGTCGTGGTCCATCCCGTTGTTCCAGTGCGCGAACGGGCTGTCGGCTGGGTGTTCTCAGGTCAGAGCAGCCAGTGCGGTGCGGGCGTCGTAGCCATCGAACCCTTGCAGGGTTCCCGTTCGCAGCCGGTTGACCCATGTGGGGTCGGCCAACAATGCCCGCCCGATCGCGACGACGTCGAACTCCCCGGTTGCGAACTGATCGATCAGGGTCTCCACCGACGCCGGCTTGATGATCTCGCCGTCCTTCTCACTGCGGAACTGGGTCTGCAGGCCCACCGATCCCACGGCGATGACCGGCGCTCCGGTCACCTTCTTCGTCCACCCCGCGAGGCTCAGCGCCGGATCGAGGTCGGGGAAGGCCGCCGCGTAGTGCCTGCGGGTCGACGGGTGCAGGACGTCCACGCCTGCGTCGAGCAGCGGGGCCAGGATCGCCTGCAGTTCGGTCGGGTCGTCGGCGATCGATGCGGCGTAGTCGGTCCCCTTCCACTGCGAGAAGCGGAACACGATAGGGAAGTCGGGCCCTACGGCGGCCCGCACGGCGGCGACCACCTCGGCGGGGAACTTCGTGCGCTCGACGGCGGAGCCGCCGTACGCGTCCGTCCGCAGGTTGGTCCTCTCCCACAGGAAGCTGTCGAGCAGGTAGCCGTGCGCACCGTGCAACTCGACGGCGTCGAAACCCGCCGCCTTGGCGTTCGCGGCGGCAGTGGCGTAGTCCGCGGCGACGTCGACGAGTTCGTCGGCGGTGAGCGCTCGCCCGCGCGGCTTGCCGGTGCCGCCGACGCCGGACGGGCTGACAGGGATGACTCCGTCGGCGTGGTGACGCTCGCCGCCCTGATGCCAGAGCTGCGCGGCGATCACCGCGCCGTGGGAGTGCACTGCGTTCGTGACGACGCGCCACCCGTTCACGGCGTCGTCGCCGACGAGCGTGGGCACCGAATCGGGATAGGCCGATTCGGCAGCGCCCAGCCGGACACCCTCCGTGACGATGAGGCCGACTCCCCCGGCCGCCCGACGTGCGTAGTAGTCGGCGACGTCACGTCCGGGGACGCCGCCCGGTGACGCCTGTCGCGTCATCGGCGCCATCGCGAAACGGTTCGGGATCGTCATCGATCGAACGGTCAATGGCGTGAACAACTCACCGGGGTCGGAGGTCATGTAAGCGTGCAACACCCTTCGACTCGAAGCGATTCCGTCGTGGTCGTCGCGATCACGAGGTGGCGCGGCCCTCGGCGAAGAACCTGGCGATCTCCTCGGCGAGGCGGTCGACGTCGTGGCCGGGATCGAGGGGGCGCAGCGCGCCGAAGGGAGCGTTCCAGAACGCGCCCGTGCGGGGCGTCCCGGGGCCGACGTACGCATACGGCAGCGGGTGGTGCTCGTCTCCCGCCGAGACGCCGTAGTTCACCTCGGCCTCGGTGACGGCGACGTCGAAGTGCTCGGGCCACAACACCGGATGTTCTTCCGGCAGCGCCTGCTTGAGCGCGAATCCGCCCGCGTAGAGGCAGCGATACAGCAGTTCCGCCGCACCGGGGTCGATGGCGAGTTCCGCATCGGCTGGCAGTGGATCGCGCAGGTCGTACAACCCTGCCGGCGGGCCGTAGTCGACGCCTGCGGCCGCCGCGAGCGCCCCGACCGGACCGGCTAGCGGCGCCGAGTCGTCCTGCCAGGTGAACTCGGTGGCGTGCACCGACAGCGGCAGCGCGGTGGCGGCGAAGCCGTCGGGGCGCACGGCGAGGCGGACCGTGCCGGCGGCCCGGTACTGCGGTCCCGCGACCAGGCTCTCGGCGACGCCGCGCAGGTGCCGGCGCGTCGACACGTAGACCTCGATGGCGTCCTTCGTCCCAGCCACGCTGCCTCCCACGGTGCATCCACGAGCACCCGAAGCCGGGCCCGCGGCCAACCTACCCCCGCGGGCTCGATCAGGGTCGCCCGCGCCGCACCTGCTCGAGTGTCGGCAGTTTCCAGTGCTTGCCCTGCTCGACGTCGAAGCTCATCGGCCGGTAACGGAGTAGTCCGCTACCCGGGTATGGCGTGTACTCGCCGAACCAGACGGTCCCGCCGACGGCGTAGAGGTCGATTCTAATGAAGTCCCAGCCCGAGCCCAAGGCGCTGGCGATCTCGAGCATCGTCTCCAGCTCCGGTGGGCGAGGTTCGTCGGCGACGGGCATGATCCGCCAGCACACGTCCAGCCGGTTCCAGTCGGTGTCGAGGAAAGTGGCCGTCTGGGACGTGAACCGGCCTCGATTCACCTGAATGAGTTCGACCCGGCCGTCGAAGACGAAGAACTTGTAATCGGTCGGCGCGGCGCCGTCGGGGGTCGGGATGCGTTCCTCGATCAGCAGGCCCGGCCTCGCTTCCTCGTAACCCCACTCGCCGAGCGCCACCGGGGTTTGCTCTCCCCAGTGCCGCGTCTGATCGACGAGCCCGTCGAGGTCGGTCCCCGGGTCGGGCCCGAAGAGCACCTGCCCGCTGCTGTGGTTGGGCTTCAACACCCACGGCGGCAGCGCGAATAGGTCTGGCGCAGTACGCAAGTCGGTTCCGAACCAGTAGGTCTGCGGGATCCGCAACTTCGGCCCCGGGTAGGCCGCTCGGGCCATCTCCTTCATCCGAGTCTTGTCGCACGCGGCGACGATGCGGTCCCGCCGGTCGTTGAAGATCCGCCAGTTGGCCTTCTCGTTGAAGGTGCGTGGCCGACGGAAGTTGCCGGGTTTGCGAATCATCCCCAGGTAGAGGACGTGGCGCAGGAGCCGCGTCGGCACCAGCCGAGCCGTCCACGCGTGCACCGCCCGCTCCACCCAACGCACGAATGCCTCGATCGACCGCTTCGGTCGCTGGGGCCTCGGTCGCCCATCGGCGACTTGGACCAGACCCTCCGTTTTCAGCAACTCAGTCATCGACAACGCATCATCAAGGTCATGTCCAGAGTCTTACCAAACTCTGACACCTTAGTGGGGGCCACGTAGGAGAATTTCCTGGTGGAGGGGTTTCGATGGAACCATCGGCCCGTCAGCGAAGTCGATTTGACCATCGCAAGTGAGCTTAGGCTAAGGTAACCCACGGCCGCGTCAGCAACGTCCCCGAAGATCGGGACCCCACCCGTCCGGCCCCGACTCCATGGAGGAACTCAGCGATGCGCGTCGTCTTCTTCGGTTTCCAGACGTGGGGCCGCCGCACCCTGCAGGCCCTGCTCGACTTGGATCAGGACGTCCCGCTGGTGGTCACGCACCCCGCGAGCACGCAGTCCTACAAGGCGATCTGGTCGGACTCGGTCGAGGAACTCGCCCGCGAGCACGACATTCCGGTGCATCTCACCGACCGGATCGATGCCGAGACCATCGATCTCGTCAAGCGATCCGAGCCCGACGTCAACGTCGTCAACAGCTGGTACACCAAGTGGCCCGCCGAGTTGTACGACCTTCCGCCGCACGGCACCTTGAACTTTCACGACTCGATGTTGCCGCGGGGCACCGGGTTCTCGCCCGTGCTGTGGGCGTTGATCAGCGGGGAGACCCACACGGGCCTGACCGTTCATCGCATGGACGAGGGCTTGGATACCGGCGACGTGCTCGTCCAGCGGTCGTTGCCGATCGGAAGCACCGATACGGGCACCGAGTTGGTCCTGCGGACCATGGACCTGATTCCCGAGGTACTTCGCGACGCGCTCGACGCGCTGGAATCGGGGACGCCGGTCTGGCGGCCGCAGAACAGGGACGAGCAGACGTACTTCCACAAGCGTTCGGAGCGGGACAGCTTACTCGAACCAAGTTGGCCCGCAGAGGATCTCGAGCGGTTCGTGCGTGCGCTGTCGGCTCCGTATCCGCGGGCGTTCACGTTCTACCGAGGCGAGCGCCTGGAGGTGCTGGAGGCGCACACGTCGAAGGCGCGGTTCGGCGGCACGGTCGGACGGGTGATCGTGCAGGAGGGCGGCGGCGCCGTGGTGTGCGGCCCGAACGCCCACCGGGGCGCCAACCGTGCCCTGGTCATCACGCGGGTGCAGGGCGCCGACGGCATCGAGCGCGCGGGCAGCGACGCGTTCGCCCGCGGCGGGTATCTGCAGCAGGCGTAGGGAGGCCGACTTCCGCGCGTGGTTTGTCAGACCGAGGTGGCATACTCGAACACGTGTTCGACACGCTCGACTTCGACCCCACCACGGTGGACGAGGCCGGCCTGATCGACCGCATCACCGAGCTGGAACGGCTCAAGTCCACCGCCGCCGCAGCCCAGGCCCGGATGACCGCCGCCCTGGACCTGATGCGCCGCACCGCAGAAGCCGACGCCGGCATCCCACTACGCAAGCGCGGCCAAGGCCTCGCCTCCGAGATCGGCCTCGCCCGACGCGAGTCACCCAACCAGGGCGGCCGCCACCTCGGGTTCGCCCGCGCCCTGGTCCACGAAATGCCCCACACCCTCGCCGCCCTCGAAACCGGCGCGCTCTCCGAATGGCGGGCGACGCTGCTGGTCAAGGAATCGGCCTGCCTCGAGGTCGAAGACCGCCGCACCCTCGATGCCGAGATGTGCGCCGACCCCACCGCGCTGATCGGCAAGGGCGACAAGCGGATCACAGCCGACGCCAGGGCCATCGCCTACCGCCTCGACCCGCACGCCGTGGTCGAACGCGCCCGCCAGGCGGAGACGGAACGCGGTGTGTGGGTCCGGCCCGCTCCCGACGCCATGGCCTGGGTGAGCATCCTGCTCCCCGTCGCCCAGGGCGTATCGGTCTACGCCGCCCTCAAGCAGGCCGCCGACACCACCAGCGACGGCCGCAGCCGCGGCCAGGTCATGGCCGACACCGCCGTCGAACGCATCACCGGCCGCCCCGCCGACACCCCCATCCCGGTCACCGTCGACCTGGTCATCACCGACGAAACCCTCCTCGGCGGGGACACCGAACCCGCCCGCATCCCCGGCCACGGACCCATCCCCGCAGCAGTCGCCCGCCACCTCATCTCCGACGCCGTCGGCGACGACCGATCCCGCGCCACCCTGCGCCGCCTCTACCGCCACCCCAAGACCGGCACACTGGTGACGATGGAATCCCGCGCCCGACGATTCCCGAAGGCGTTGACGGCGTTCATCGCGCTACGCGACGACACCTGCCGCACCCCCTACTGCAACGCACCGATCCGCCACACCGACCACGCCCAACCCAACGCGCGCGGCGGACCCACCTCCGCACTCAACGGCAACGGCATGTGCGAAGCGTGCAACTACGCCAAGGAAGCACCCGGCTGGCGCGTCCGCACGTCGAAGAGGTTTGGTTGTCATACAACCGAAGTCATCACACCCACCGGAACCACCTACACCGGCAAGGCCCCACCACTGCCCGGCCGCAACAGCGACCACGTCACCAGCATCGACGTCGCACGCTTCCGAGTCGTGTTCCGCCGCGCCGCCTGAGAAGGCGGCAGACGAATACCTAGACGGTGAAGCCGAGCGCGCGCAGCTGCTCGCGGCCGTCCTCGGTGATCTTGTCCGGTCCCCACGGCGGGTTCCACACCCAGTTGATCTTGATGTCGTTGACCAGGCCGGCACCGACGAGCGCGCTGCGCGACTGATCCTCGATGACGTCCGTCAGCGGGCAGGCAGCCGACGTCAGCGTCATGTCGATGAGCGCCACCTTGCCGGCGTCGCCCTCCTCGACGTCCAGGCCGTAGACGAGGCCCAGGTCCACGACGTTGATGCCGAGTTCGGGGTCGACGACGTCACGCATCGCCTCCTCGAGGTCGGCTTGGAACTCCTCATTGGGCACCGCGGTGTCGCTCATCCGGCGTCTCCTTTACTGGCTTGCGCCTCGATCTGGTCTTGTGGCATGGCCTCGGCCAGCGCTTCATCTGATGGCATGGCCTCCGCCAGCGCCGCCTTGAACGCCATCCAGCCCAGCAGCGCGCACTTCACGCGCGCCGGGTACTTGGCTACCCCTGCGAAGGCGATGCCATCGCCTATTACGTCCTCGTCACCGTCGATGGTTCCGCGCGACGACACCATCTCGGTGAACGACGCGACGGTCTTCATCGCATCCCCCACCGTCAGGCCGATCACCTGGTCGGTGAGCACCGACGTCGAGGCCTGGCTGATCGAACAGCCCTGACCGTCGTAGGACACGTCGGTGACCGTCTCGCCGTCACCCGACAGCGTCACGCGCAACGTCACCTCGTCGCCGCAAGTCGGATTGACGTGCGACACCTCCGCGGCGAACGGGTCACGCAGCCCGCGGTTGTGGGGGCGCTTGTAGTGATCGAGGATCACTTCCTGATACATCTGCTCCAGGCGCACGACGGTCAGTCCCCCGCCCCGAAGAAGTCGATCGCCCGCCGAACGCCCGCGACCAGTCTGTCGACCTCGTCGAGCGTGTTGTAGACGGCGAACGACGCGCGCGCAGTCGCCGCGATGCCGAACCGACGGTGCAGCGGCCACGCGCAATGGTGGCCGACCCGCACGGCCACGCCCTCGTCGTCGAGTACCTGCCCGACGTCGTGGGCGTGCACGCCGTCCACCACGAACGACACCGGCGAACCCCGATTCTCGAGCGTGCTCGGCCCGATGATGCGGACGCCGTCGATGCCCCCGAGGCCCTCGAGGGCCGCAGCCACCAACCGCGCCTCGTGCTGGTGCGCCGCGGCCATGCCGATGTCGTCCAAATACCGTGCGGCTGCGCCCAGTCCGACGACCTGCGACGTCATCGGGGTGCCTGCCTCGAAGCGCTGCGGCGCCGGGGCGTAGGTGGTCGCCTCCATCGTGACGGTCTCGATCATCGATCCACCGGTCAGGAACGGCGGCATCTGCTCCAGCACTTGCTGCCTGCCGTAGAGCAAGCCGATCCCGGTGGGACCGAGCATCTTGTGCCCGGAGAAGGCGGCGAAGTCGATGTCGAGGGCGTGGAAGTCGACGGGCTGGTGCGGCACCGACTGGCAGGCGTCCAGCACGGTCAGCGCTCCGACCGCCTTGGCGCGCGACACGAGTTCCGCGACCGGCGCCACGGCACCGGTGACGTTCGAATGGTGGCTGAAGGCCACGACCTTGACTCGCTCGTCGAGTTCGAGGGAGTCCAGATCGATGCGGCCGTCGTCGGTTACGCCATACCAACGCAGCGTCGCGCCGGTGCGCAACGCCAGTTCCTGCCAGGGAATCAGGTTGGCGTGGTGTTCGAGTTCGGTCGTGACGATCACGTCGCCCGGGCCGACTGCGCGCTCGAACCGACTGTCGCCCATCGTGTAGGCGACCAGGTTGATCGCCTCCGTCGCGTTCTTGGTGAACACGAGTTCGTCGGTGCCTGCCCCCACGAAGCGAGCGATGTCCGCCCGCCCTTGCTCGTAGGCGTCGGTCGACTCCTCCATCAACTGATGGGCCCCGCGGTGCACCGCACCGTTGGAGGTCAGCAGGAAGTCGCGCTCGGCGTCGAGGACGGCGAGCGGCTTCTGCGACGTGGCACCGGAGTCGAGGTACGCCAACCGGTTTCCGCCACGCATCACCCGGTCGAGGATCGGGAAGTCCGCGCGAATCCGGTCGACGTCCACGGCCACGTCGACGTCAGAAGTCCGCGTGGCCGTCACGTCAGGCTCCCGAAGCGGCAGACTGCGTGAAGCGCTCGTAGCCGTTCTCCTCGAGTTCGTCCGCCAACTCCGGCCCGCCGGACTCGATGATCCGACCGTCGAAGAAGACGTGCACGAACTGCGGCTGGATGTAGCGCAGGATCCGCGTGTAGTGCGTGATTAGCAGGACGCCGGCGTTCTCGGTCGCGGCGTAGCGGTTGACGCCCTCGCTGACGACGCGCAGCGCGTCGACGTCGAGGCCCGAGTCGGTCTCGTCGAGGATCGCGATCTTCGGCTTGAGCAGACCGAGCTGCAGGATCTCGTGGCGCTTCTTCTCGCCGCCGGAGAAGCCTTCGTTGACGCTGCGCTCGCTGAACGCCGGGTCGATGTCGAGATCGCTCATCGCGGTCTTGACCTCCTTGACCCAGTGCCGGAGCTTCGGCGCCTCGCCGCGAACCGCGGTGGCTGCCGTGCGCAGGAAGTTCGACATCGACACACCGGGCACCTCGACGGGGTACTGCATCGCCAGGAACAGGCCCGCACGGGCGCGCTCGTCAATGCTCATCTCGAGGACGTCCTCGCCGTCGAGCGTGATCGATCCCGATGTGACGGTGTACTTCGGGTGGCCGGCGATGGCGTAGGACAGCGTCGACTTGCCGGATCCGTTGGGCCCCATGACCGCATGGGTCTCCCCCGACCGCACGGTCAGGTTCACGCCCTTGAGGATCTCGATGTCGGCGCCGCCCTCGGCGGAGATGACGGAGGCGTGGAGGTCTTTCACTTCAAGAGTGGTCATGTCAGCTACTTCTCGATTCGGTGATGGCTAGTTCTCGTTCGATGGCTTCGGTCAGTCGCTCACGCACTGCGGGCACGGCGATCTTGGCGATGATCTCGCCGAAGAAACCGCGCACCACCAGGCGACGGGCCTGCTCCTCGGGGATGCCGCGGGCACGCAGGTAGAACAGCTGCTCGTCGTCGAACCGGCCGGTCGCACTGGCGTGTCCGGCGCCGGCGATCTCGCCGGTCTCGATCTCGAGGTTGGGCACCGAGTCGGCGCGGGCACCGTCGGTGAGCACCAGGTTGCGGTTCGCCTCGTAGGTGTCGGTGCCGGTGGCCTCGGCACGGATCAGCACGTCGCCGATCCACACCGTGTGGGCGTCTGGCTTCTTGGAGTCCGGATCGCCTTGCAGCGCACCCTTGTACAGCACGTCGGACTTGCAGTTCGGCTGCGCGTGGTCGATCAGCAGCCGTGACTCGAAGTGCTGCCCGTCGTCGGCGAAGTAGGTGCCGAGCATCTGCGCGTCGCCGCCGGGCGCGGTGAACCGCACGCTCGCCGCGGTACGCACGACGTCGCCACCGAGGGTGACGTTGACGTGGCCCAGCACGGAGTCCTTGCCGAGCTTCGCGTGATGGGCGCTGACGTGCACCATGTCGTCGGCCCAGTCGGCGATCCAGATGACGCCGAGGCCGGCGGCGTCGCCGACGATGATCTCGACGTTGTCGGCGTAGGTGCCGCTGCCCCGCAGGTCCACCACGACGATCGCGCGGGACAGTTCCTCGATGCGAATCTGCAGGTGGCCGTAGGCCACTGCGCCCTCGCCGGGTCCGTCGACGGTGATCTCGATGGGCTCGGACACCTCGGTGTCACGCGCGACCGTGACGATGGTGGCCTGCTCGAACGACGAGAATGCCTGCGCAGCAACCCGATCCGACGGCACGCCGCCCTGGCCTAGGCGTGCGTCGCCGCGCTGGACCGTCTCGACGGTGACGCCGGGGCGGTCGGTGACCGCGATCGTCGCCGAGCCGGTGGCGGGAGCCGATCCGTCGTGCAGGCCGCGCAGTCGCTTCAGCGGGGTGAACCGCCACAGTTCGTCGCGACCGCCCGGTACCTCGAAGGCGTTGACGTCGAAGGACGAGAACAGCTCGCCCTTGTTGAGGGCCGCCAGCGTCGACCCGCCGTTCTTGGCGGCCTCGGCCGCTTCGGTGAGATTGTTCTGGGTCATGCTCGTCTTCCCGTCGCTTCGCTCGCCCTCAACCGACTGCGCCTTCCATCTGCAGTTCGATGAGCCGGTTCAGTTCGAGCGCGTACTCCATCGGCAATTCCTTCGCGATGGGCTCGACGAAGCCGCGAACGACCATCGCCATGGCCTCGTCCTCGGTCATGCCGCGGCTCATCAGGTAGAACAGCTGATCCGCACTGACCTTGGAGACGGTCGCTTCGTGACCCATCGTGACGTCGTCCTCGCGGATGTCGACGTACGGGTAGGTGTCGCTGCGGCTGATCGAATCGACCAGCAGCGCATCGCACTTCACGCTCGACCGCGATCCGTGCGCACCCTTGTTGATCTGGACCAGGCCACGGTAGGACGCCCGGCCGCCGCCACGCGCCACCGACTTCGAGACGATGTTGCTCGAGGTGTTGGGCGCGAGGTGGAGCATCTTGGCGCCGGTGTCCTGGTGCTGGCCCTCGCCCGCGAACGCCACCGACAGGACCTCGCCCTTGGCGTGCTCGCCGGTCATCCAGACCGCCGGGTACTTCATGGTCACCTTGGAGCCGATGTTGCCGTCGACCCACTCCATCGTGGCGCCGGCCTCGGCCCGCGCCCGCTTGGTGACCAGGTTGTAGACGTTGTTCGACCAGTTCTGGATGGTGGTGTAGCGGCAGCGTCCACCGGGCTTGACGATGATCTCGACGACCGCGGAGTGCAGCGAGTCCGACTTGTAGATCGGCGCGGTGCAGCCCTCGACGTAGTGCACGTAGGCGTCCTCGTCGACGATGATCAGCGTGCGCTCGAACTGGCCCATGTTCTCGGTGTTGATGCGGAAGTAGGCCTGCAGCGGGATGTCCACGTGGACGCCCTTGGGCACGTAGATGAACGAGCCGCCCGACCACACCGCGGTGTTCAGCGCGGAGAACTTGTTGTCACCGGCTGGGATCACCGTGCCGAAGTACTCCTCGAACAGCTCCGGATGCTGCTTGAGCGCCGAGTCGGTGTCGAGGAAGATGACGCCCTGTGCCTCGAGGTCCTCGCGGATCGAGTGGTAGACCACCTCGGACTCGTACTGCGCCGCGACACCGGACACCAGGCGCTGCTTCTCCGCCTCGGGGATGCCGAGCCGGTCATAGGTGTTCTTGATGTCGGCGGGCAGGTCGTCCCACGTCGCGGCCTGCTTCTCGCTGGACCGCACGAAGTACTTGATGTTGTCGAAGAAGATGCCCTCGAGGTCGGAACCCCAGTTCGGCATCGGCTTCTTGTCGAACGTGCGCAGAGCCTTCAGGCGCATGTCGAGCATCCACTGCGGTTCGCTCTTCTTGGCCGAGATGTCGCGCACGACTGCCTCGCTGAGGCCACGCTGGGCGCTGGCGCCCGCGACGTCGGAGTCCGCCCAGCCGTAGCCGTAGGTGCCCAGCGACGCGATGGTCTCTTCCTGGGTCAGCTGTGGTGCCTCGGGGGTGGTCGTCATGTCGACGCTCCTTGCTCATTCGTGGTGGTGGACTCGGCGAGGGCTGGATGCCGAGGGAACTGCGTGTCTGGGGCTTTCCCGCCGGCGGCTTGCTTGCCTGGGTCGACGGGAACGTGCGTGGTGCAGGCGAAGTCGCCGTTGACGATCGTCGACAGCCGTTGGACGTGGGTGCCCAGGATCTCGGCGAACGCCTCGCGCTCGGCGTCGCAGAGTTCGGGGAACTCCTCGGCGACGTGCGACACCGGGCAGTGATGCTGGCAGATCTGCACACCGCTGAGCGGCCCGGTGACCGGAGCGGTCGTGGTGGCGTAACCCGCCTCGGTCAATGCGCCCGCGACGCGGTCCACCCTGGTGGCAACGTCGGCGGGGCCGTCGGATACTCCTGAGAGGATGGTGTCGATGCGACGCCTGGCGAACGTGCGGATTGCGTCGTCGCCGCCGATTTCACGCAACTGCCGCATCGCAGCGACGGCGAGGTCGTCGTAGGCGTGCTCGAGCTTGGCCCGGCCACCGGCGGTGAGGCGGTAGCGACGAGCGGGACGGCCACGGCCGCTGTGCTGCCAACTCGCGGCAGCCACTGACTCGGCGTCACCGGCCTCGATGAGGGCGTCGAGGTGACGACGCACCCCTGCCGCCGAGATCCCGAGCCTGTCGCCGATCGCGCTCGCGGTGATGGAGCCCGACTCCAGCAGCAGCCGGATGATCGCCTTCCTGGTGTGCCCGTCCTGGGTCGCAGGCATGGCGTCATGCCCGCGCGCGACCTCGGAACCGAATTTCACAACACCAGTGTGACGCAATTCCAGGGGTCGGTCTAGCAAGGTGACCCTTAGCTAGCGGGGAGAACAATCACACCTCCGGACGGGAATACGACGCCGGTTACGCTGCTGTGATGGCAGCCCGCCTACAGTCTCTCAGCTCGGCCGTTGCCCGTTGGCACGCCGACGAGGTCGCGATCGGGTCGCCGCTGAAGGCCGACGAGGTCGCGCTGATGCGCCGCACCCGCGTGTTCGGCGCGACGGGCACGGTGCTGATGGCGATCGGCGCGCTCGGCGCCGGTGCGCGGCCGGTCGTCCAGGACCCCACGTTCGGCGTCCGACTGCTGAACCTGCCGTCGCGCATCCAGACCGTGTCCCTGACGATGACCACCACCGGCGCCGTCATCATGGCGCTGGCCTGGCTGATGCTCGGCCGCTTCGCGCTCGGCCCCCGGCGCATGTCGCGCAGCCAGATCGACCGCACCCTGCTGCTGTGGGCGCTGCCGCTGCTCATCGCTCCCCCGATGTACAGCAAGGACGTCTACTCCTACCTCGCGCAGAGCCGGATTGCCCGCAACGGGCTGGATCCCTACGTCGTGGGCCCCGCGCCGGGCCTGGGTCTCGACCACGTCTTCACCCTGTCCGTGCCGAGCCTGTGGCGGGACACACCCGCGCCCTACGGACCGCTGTTCCTCTGGATCGGGCGGGGCATCTCCGAACTCACCGGCGACGACATCGTGTTCGCTGTGCTGCTGCACCGCCTGGTCGTGCTGCTCGGCGTCGGCCTGATCGTCTGGGCCACGCCCCGCCTGGCGCGTCGCTGCGGCGTCGCGGAGGTCAGCGCGCTGTGGCTGGGACCGTGCAACCCGCTGCTGTTCATGCACCTGGTCGCGGGCATCCACAACGAGGCGCTGATGCTCGGCCTGATGCTCGCGGGCACCGAGTTCGCGCTGCGCGGCGTGCAGGCCGCGGGCCGGTTGCTGCCCCGCCCGTTGCGGTGGCCGCACGGCAGGGACGAGTGGGTGCAGTGGATGCCCATGGCGATGCTGTTGCTCGGCACGGTGCTGATCGCACTGTCGTCTCAAGTGAAGCTGCCGTCGCTGCTCGCGGTCGGATTCGTGGCGATGGCCCTGGCGTGTCGGTGGGGCGGGACCGTCAAGGCGTTCTTCCTCGCGGGCGGATCGCTGGCCGCCGTGTCGGTGGCCGTGATGGCGCTGGTCGGCTGGGCGAGCGGACTGGGCTTCGGGTGGCTGTTCACCCTCGGCACGGCCAACGTAGTGCGGTCATGGATGTCGCCTCCGACGCTGGTGGCGCTCGGCACCGGTCAGGTCGGCATCCTGCTGGGACTCGGCGACCACACGACGGCCATCCTTGGCCTGACCCGTGCCATCGGTGTGATCATCATCGCGATTCTGGTCACCTGGCTGCTGCTCGCAGTCCTGCGCGGGCGCCTCAACCCGGTCGGCGGCCTCGGCGTCGCACTGGGCGCGACGGTGCTGCTGTTCCCCGTCGTCCAGCCCTGGTACCTGCTGTGGGCGATCATCCCCCTGGCCACCTGGGCGTCGCGGCCTGGGTTCCGCGGGACGACGATCGTGTTGTCGCTGGTCGTGGGCATCTTCGGGCCGACCGCCAACGGCGACCGCTTCGCGCTGTTCCAGATCGTCGACGCCACGGGTGCCAGCGCGATCATCGTGGCCCTGCTCATCGCGTTCACCTACCGCAGGCTGCCGTGGCGCCCGCCGGTCGAGCCCGAGGGCGCCGACGTAGGCCCGCCCGAGCTGCCCAGCGCCGGGTCGAAGCCACCGCCGCCGCCGACCGCGCGGCCCGACGCCTACGCTGAATCTCCGTGACCTCCCGTTCCGACGTTCCCGGCTCCGCGCGCGAGGGTTCCCCGGACGTCGACGACTCGGGGGACGCCGTCGTCCGGCTGCGCGGCATCACCAAGCGGTACGGCACGACCGTTGCGGTCGACGGCCTCGACCTCGACGTGCGGCGGGCCGAGGTGTTCGCCCTGCTCGGCCCCAACGGCGCGGGCAAGACCACGACGATCGAGATGTGCGAGGGATTCCTCAAGCCGGAGTCGGGCAGCATCCGAATCCTGGGACTGGATCCGGTCGCGGACAACGCGCGGTTGCGCGAGCGGATGGGAGTCATGCTGCAGGGCGGCGGCGGCTACCCGGCGGCGCGGGCAGGCGAGATGCTCGGCCTGGTCGCGGCGTACTCCGCGCGGCCGCTGGACCCGGCCTGGCTGATGGACGTCCTCGGCCTCACCGACTCGGCCCGCACCACCTACCGGCGACTCTCGGGCGGTCAGCAGCAGCGGCTGGCTCTCGCCTGCGCCATCGTCGGCAGGCCCGAACTCGTGTTCCTCGACGAGCCGACCGCGGGCATGGACGCCCACGCGCGCATCGTCGTCTGGGACCTGATCGACGGGCTCCGCCGCGACGGCGTGACCGTGGTCCTGACCACCCACCAGCTGACCGAGGCCGAGCAACTCGCCGACCGGCTGATGATCATCGATCGCGGCGCGGCGGTGGCGACGGGCACGCCGAGTGAGTTGATGCAGCGTGGCGCCGAGAACCAGCTCCGGTTCTCCGCTCCCCCGAAACTCGATCTGTCACTGCTGATCTCCGCCCTGCCCGAGACGTACCGCGCGACGGAGGTGGCCCCCGGCGAGTACCTGGTGGAGGGCCACGTGGATCCGCAGGTGCTGTCGACGGTGACCTCCTGGTGCGCCCGGCTCGACGTGCTGGCGACGGGCATGCGGGTCGAGCAGCGCAGCCTCGAGGACGTGTTCCTCGACCTGACCGGACGGGAGCTTCGGTCATGACGAGCGCTACGGCAACACCGCCGAGACTGCTGGGAGATCACCGATCCGGCCCGAATCGCGATCTCACAGCAGAGTCGACGACGATCGGCGGGTTGCGATGACCACGAACAGGTTCGAACCGGGCACGTTCACCCCGGACCCCCGGCCCGCGACGGTGCCGAAGATGCTCGCCGCCCAGTTCGGCCTGGAACTGAAGCTGCTGCTGCGCAACGGTGAGCAGCTACTGCTGACGATGTTCATCCCGATCACCCTGCTGGTCGGGATGACGCTGCTGCCGCTGGGCGACTTCGGTCCCAACCGCGCCGCGACATTCGTTCCGGCGATCATGGCGTTGGCCGTCATCTCCACGGCGTTCACCGGCCAGGCGATCGCGGTGGCGTTCGACCGGCGCTACGGCGCGCTGAAGCGTCTCGGTGCGACGGCCCTACCGGTGTGGGGGATCATCGCGGGCAAGTCACTGGCCGTCGTCACCGTCGTGTTCCTGCAGTCGGTTCTGTTGGGCGCGATCGGCATTGGGCTCGGCTGGCGCCCGGAACCCGCGGGCTTGGCGCTCGGGGCACTGGTCATCGCGCTCGGCACGGCCGCGTTCGCGTCACTCGGACTGCTGCTGGGCGGGACGCTGCGGGCCGAGATCGTGCTCGCGGTGGCGAACCTGCTGTGGTTCATCTTCGCGGGCTTCGGCGCGCTGACGCTCGAGGGCGGAATCGTCTCGAACGCCCTGCACTGGGTCGCGCGGTTGACGCCTTCGGGCGCGCTCACCGAGGCGTTGACCCAGGCGATGACGCTGTCGGTGGACTGGTTCGGCGTGGCCGTGCTGGCCGCGTGGGGTGTGGTCGCCGCATTGTGCGCACTGCGGTGGTTCCGCTTCACCTAAGCCGCACGGCCCCCTACTACGGCTTGTAGTTCGGTTTGTCCTACCATCGAACCGTGGCCATCCGACGCTTGTTCATGAAGGGCGTCGACCTGCTGCCCCTACCCAGCCTGCGCGTCCAGCGCATCATCGCGGCGGTCGTCGTGCTCACCCAGGGCGGCATCGCCGTGACCGGCTCGATCGTCCGCGTCACCGCCTCGGGCCTTGGCTGCCCGACGTGGCCCCAGTGCTTCCCCGGCAGCTTCACTCCGGTCCCGCACGCCGAGGTCCCCGGCATCCACCAGGCCGTCGAGTTCGGCAACCGCCTGATCACGTTCCTCGTGGTGCTGACCGCCGCGCTGGCCGTCCTCGCCGTCCTCCGCGCGCGACGTCGCCGCGAAGTGCTCGTCTACGCCTGGCTGATGCCGGCCTCGACCGTCGCGCAAGCGGTCATCGGCGGCATCACCGTCCTCACCGGGCTGCTGTGGTGGACGGTTGCGATCCACCTGCTGGTGTCGATGGCGATGGTGTGGCTGGCCGTGCTGCTGTACGTCAAGATCGGCGAGCCCGACGACGGAGTCCCGCAGCGGATGGTCCCGAAGCCGTTGCGCCAGTTGACCTTTCTGAGCGCGATGGCGCTGTCGGTGGTCCTCGTCACCGGAACCATGGTCACCGGTGCAGGCCCGCACGCCGGCGACAAGAGCATCGACGCTCCCATCCCGCGGTTGGGTCTGGACATCGTCACGCTGGTCTACCGGCACTCCGCGCTGGTGACCGCCTACCTCTGCCTGCTCATCGGCCTCGCGTTCGCGCTGCTGGCCGTGCGCGCACCGCGTCCCGTCACCATGCGGCTCGTCGTACTGGTGATCCTCGTGGCGCTGCAAGGCATGGTCGGAACGGTGCAGTTCTTCACCGGCGTGCCCGCAGCCCTGGTGGCCGTGCACGTCGCGGGTGCCGCGATCTGTACGGGTGCGACGGCCGCGCTATGGGCGTCGATGCGACAGCGGACCCAGGCCGAACCCGTCGAGAGCCGATTCGACGGCGAGCGCGAACTCTCGCTGCCGTAATCGACGGTCCTCGTCGTTCAACTGCCGCCACCCCAGCGACGGCTCGACGAGTTCCAGCTCGAGCAGGCGCGGATCGTCGCGCTCGCCGATGACGTCGACGCGGGCGTAGAGGAAGTCCGACGGCGCCCTGCCGAGACGGTCCGCTGCGGCTGCGAGCGCTGCGTGCCCCACGGCCCACAGTTCGAAGTCGGGTTCGGCCGGACGCAGTGACTCCTCGGCGTAGGTGCCGGATTCGTCCATGGCGGGGGCACCGCCCGGCGGTGGCAGCAGCGGGCCCTTGGTGAACGCGTGCGACTGCTGGCCGGCGAGGAACACCAGCGCCGTCTCGCCCGCCTCGATCCGGGGGTCGTACGGCTGCACGAGAGCGGTGCGGCCGGACGCCTGCAGGGCGGCGGCATGCCGGGCAGCGGCGTCGGGATCGGTGAACCGTCGGGCGCCGACCGAGCCCGCACCCACTGCTGGTTTGACGACGACCTCGCCGTCGGGCACCCGCACCGCGTCACCCCGTGCGAAGAACAGGCTGGGCACCGTGGGGACCCCGGCCGTCGCGAGATCGTCGAGATAGCGCTTGTCGCTGTTCCACGCCACCACGTCGGGACCGTTGAGCAGGTTGGGCACCCGCCGTGTCCACGCCAGGAACTCGTCGAGACGCTCGGTGTAGTCCCACGTCGCCCGCAGGATCACCAGGTCGGCCCGCTCCGTTTCCGGGTCGTCCCAGGCGAGCCAGCGCGCGTGCAGACCGCGCGTCCGCAGCGCACCAGCCAGCCCCGCGTCGTCACCGTCACCCTCGACGAGGGCCTTGCAACCTGCGAAGACGATGCGAGGATGCCGAACGTCGGGCCGTGCGAGTTTCACTGTTGGAATGATAGGTGGCATGCACGCCATCGAAGTCGCCGAAACGGGCGGACCCGAAGTCCTCAACTACGTCGAGAAGTCTCAGCCCGCACCCGGGCCGGGCCAGGTTCTGATCAAGGCCGACGCCATCGGCGTCAACTTCATCGACACCTACTTCCGCTCGGGTCAGTATCCGCGCGAACTCCCCTTCGTCGTGGGTACCGAGGTGTGCGGCACGGTCGCCGAGGTCGGCGAGGACGTCGCCGCGCTGGCCGTGGGCGACCGCGTCGTCACCGCCCAGGCCGTGGGCGCCTACGCCGAGTACTGCCTGGCGCCTGCCGACTTCGTCGCCTACGTGCCCGACGCGGTGTCGGCCGAGGTTGCCGCCTCCGCACTGCTCAAGGGCATGACGGCGCACTACCTGATCAAGTCGGTCTACCCGGTGCAGCAGGGCGACGCCGTGCTGGTGCACGCCGGCGCCGGCGGCGTGGGGCTCATCCTGACCCAGTGGGCTACCAGCATGGCGGTGAAGGTCATCACCACCGTCTCGACGCCCGCCAAGGCCGAACTCTCCCGGCGCGCGGGCGCGGTGGAGGTGCTGGACTACCCCGGCGACGACCCGGCGGAGTTCGGCGCGAAGGTGCGCGACCTGACCGGCGGTGTCGGAGTCGCCGCGGTGTACGACGGCGTGGGCGCCTCGACGTTCGAGGCGAGCCTCGCCAGCCTGGCGATCCGGGGCACGCTCGCACTGTTCGGTGCGGCGAGCGGCCCGGTGCCCCCGTTCGATCCGCAGCGGCTCAACGCCGCCGGATCGCTGTTCCTGACCCGGCCGACCCTTGCGCACTACACCTACACCGCCGACGAATTCTCCTGGCGTGCGGGCGAACTGCTGGACGCGATCGCGACGGGCACGCTCGACGTGACGGTCAGCGAGCGGTACCCGCTTGCTGAGGCGTCCCGGGCGCACGCCGACCTGCAGGGCCGCAAGACCGTCGGCTCGGTGGTCCTGGTGCCCTGACGTCAGGACCCCCTCGTGCCACGCTGGTCGGCGTGGCCAGGGACCTGAACGTGACGCGGACGCTCGTCGTGTCCGGGTCCGAGCTCCGCGAACGGTTCTCCCGATCGTCGGGACCTGGCGGCCAGGGCGTCAACACGGCCGACAGTCGCGTCGAGCTGTCGTTCGACGTGGCGCACTCGCCGTCGATCCCGGAGACGCTGCGCTACCGGATGCTGTGCAGGCTGCGCGGGCGGCTCGTCGACGGCGTGCTGACGGTCACCGCCAGCGAGCACCGCGCGCAACTGCAGAACCGCGAGGCCGCTCGCGAACGGATGGCGAAACTCCTGAAAGACGCCGCGGCGGCACCGCCGCCGACGCGCCGCCCCACCAGGCCCACCAGGGGTGCCAAGGAGCGCCGGATCGCGGAGAAGAAGCGACGAGGCCAGACGAAGCAGGGTCGCCGCGCGGGTTGGGACGCGAGCTAGCCGACGGTCAGAAGTGCAGCAGCGTCGGCAGCGCCAGGGCCGAGTCGACGGCCAACGCGCAGAACACCACCGCCAGGTAGTTGTTCGACTGCAGGAACAGGCGCAGTGGCTTGACCGCCTCGCCGCGCTTGACGCCGCTGTAGAGCTGGTGGGCCATCACGAGGAACCAGGCCCCGGCGAGCAGTGCCACGATCGCGTACAGCCATCCGGTGGCCAGCACCAGCGCTAGCGTCGCGAACACCGTCAGCCACGTGTAGATGAGGATCTGCCGAGTGACCTCGCGCTCCGTGGCGACCGCGGGCAGCATCGGCACGCCTGCGGCGCGGTAGTCGTCCTTGTAGCGCATCGCCAGCGCCCAGGTGTGCGGTGGCGTCCAGAAGAAGATGATCGCGAACATCACCAGCGCGGGCCACTCGATCGTGCCGGTCACCGCGGACCAGCCGATCATCACCGGCATGCAGCCGGCGGCCCCGCCCCACACGACGTTCTGCGAGGTGCGGCGCTTGAGCAGCAGGGTGTAGACGAAGACGTAGAACGCGATCGTCACGACGGCCAGCACGCCGGAGAGCAGGTTGGTGGTCGTCCACAGCCAGAAGAACGAGCCCACGGACAGGACCAGACCGAAGATCAGCGCATTGCGGGTCGGGACGGTGGCCCTGGCCAGCGGACGGAGCGCAGTGCGCTTCATCACCTTGTCGATGTCGGCGTCGGCCACGCAATTGAGCGTGTTCGCGCCCGCCGCGGCCAGCATGCCGCCAACGAGGGTGTTGAGAATCAGCAGCGGGTCGACGGTGCCGCGATGCGCCAACAACATGGCGGGGATCGCAGTGACAAGCAACAGTTCGATGACCCGGGGCTTGGTCAGCCCGACATAGGCCATGAACGTGGTGCGAATCCGGCTCGGCGCCCCGCGCTCGCGAATGCTCACGCAGTTGACTCCTCGGTTTCTTCGCGGCAGCGCGCAGCTTCTACTACAGACGATGGTAGACCGCTTCGCGGCCACGGCCGAACCGCAGGGTCGGTTCACCACCCCGACTAGGCCCGGTGACCAACAGTTCTCCCCCGCCGTCTGCGACGGGAGACCCACGAGCACTAGGGTGGACTCGTCTGGCTTTCCTACCTGAGGAGTGAGTTCGTGACCACCGTGGAAGAGATTTCCGCACTCACCCAACCCCACCATCCCGACGACTGGACGGACCTCGACTCCGCCGCCGTCGACACCGTCCGCGTCCTGGCCGCCGACGCCGTGCAGAAGGTCGGCAACGGCCATCCCGGCACGGCCATGAGTCTCGCGCCGCTGGCCTACACGCTGTTCCAGCGGCAGATGCGCCACGACCCGAGCGACGTGCACTGGTTGGGTCGCGACCGTTTCATCCTGTCGTGCGGGCACAGCAGCCTGACGCTGTACCTGCAGCTCTTCCTCGGCGGGTTCGGCCTGGAACTCGAGGACATCGAGTCGCTGCGTACGTTCAAGTCCAAGACGCCGGGCCACCCGGAGTTCCGGCACACCAAGGGCGTCGAGATCACGACCGGTCCGCTGGGCCAGGGCCTCGCCTCGTCGGTGGGCATGGCGATGGCGGCACGGTTCGAGCGCGGGTTGTTCGACCCCGACGCCGCACCTGGCACCAGCCCGTTCGACCACTTCATCTACGTCATCGCCTCCGATGGCGACATCGAAGAGGGCGTGACCAGCGAGGCGTCGTCGCTCGCGGCGACTCAGCAGCTCGGCAACCTGATCGTCTTCTACGACAAGAACCAGATCTCGATCGAGCACGACACCAACATCGCGCTGTCCGAGGACGTGCCCGCGCGCTACCGCGCCTACGGCTGGCACGTGCAGGAGGTCGAGGGCGGCGAGAACGTCGAGGGCATCGAAGCCGCCATCGAAGAGGCCAAGAAGGTCACCGACAAGCCGTCGTTCATCGCGGTGCGCACCATCATCGGGTATCCCGCACCCACCAAGATGAACACCGGCGGCGTGCACGGCTCGGCGCTCGGCGACGACGAAGTGGCAGCCACCAAGAAGGTGCTCGGGTTCGACCCGGACAAGAAGTTCGAACTGCGGCCCGAGGTGTTCGAGCACACCCGCAAGCTCGTCGAACGCGGCCGCGAGGCGCACGAGAAGTGGCAGCCCGAGTTCGACGCCTGGGCCGAGCGCGAGCCGGAGCGCAAGAAGCTGCTCGACCGCCTGACCGCGGAGGAGCTGCCCGAGGGCTGGGACTCCGACATCACCTACTGGGAGCCGGGATCCAAGGCCGTGGCCACCCGTGCCGCGTTCGGCCAGGTGCTCAACGACGTGGCGCCCAAGCTGCCCGAATTGTGGGGTGGCTCCGCCGATCTCGCGGGCAGCAACAACACCACGATCAAGGGCGTCAAGTCGTTCGGCCCGCCGTCGATCTCGACCGAGGACTTCACGGCCGACTGGTACGGCCGCGTCCTGCACTTCGGCATCCGCGAGCACGCGATGGGCTCGATCCTGTCCGGCATCGTGCTGCACGGACCGACCCGCGCCTTCGGCGGTACGTTCCTGCAGTTCTCGGACTACATGCGCCCCGCGGTGCGGTTGGCGTCGTTGATGGACATCGACACCATCTACATCTGGACGCACGACTCGATCGGCCTCGGCGAGGACGGTCCGACCCACCAGCCGATCGAGCACCTAGCCGCGCTGCGCGCGATCCCGAACCTGTCGGTCGTGCGGCCGGGCGATCCGAACGAGACCGCCTACGCGTGGCGCAGCATCATCGCGCGCGGCAACGGCAGCGGCCCCGTCGGTTTCATCCTGACCCGCCAGGGCATCCCGGTGCTGGAGGGCACTGACTTCGAGGGCGTGTCGAAGGGCGGCTACGTGCTCGGCGGCGGTAAGCCCGCCGACGACGCGGACGTGATCATCATCGCCACCGGCTCGGAGTTGCAGCTGGCGGTCGAGGCACGAAAGCAGTTGGCGGAGAAGGACATCGTCGCGTACGTGGTCTCCATGCCGTGCGTCGAGTGGTTCGAGAGCCAGCCCAAGGAGTACCGCGACAGCGTGCTCCCGCCCGAGGTGTCGGCGCGCGTCGCGGTCGAGGCCGCCGTCGCGCAGAGCTGGCACAAGCTGGTCGGTGACACCGGCGAGATCATCTCGATCGAGCACTACGGCGAATCGGCCGACGACAAGACGTTGTTCCGGGAGTTCGGCTTCACCCCAGAGGCAGTGGTGGCCGCCGCGGAACGATCAATGGACAACTAGCGCGGCCCCCGCGCGGACGACTAGCAGAAGAGGCAATCGCATGACTCAGAACCCGAACCTCGCGGCGCTGAGTGCCGCAGGAGTATCCGTATGGCTCGACGACCTCTCGCGTGAGCGACTGCAGTCCGGCAACCTGCAGAACCTCATCGACACCCGCAGCGTCGTCGGCGTGACGACCAACCCGTCGATCTTCCAGGCCGCCCTGTCCAAGGGTGACGCCTACGACGGGCAGATCGCCGAACTCGCCGAGCGCGGCGCCGACGTCGACGCCACCATCCGCACGGTGACCACCGACGACGTCCGCAACGCCTGCGACCTGTTCACGAAGACGTTCGAGGCGAGTGGCGGGGTCGACGGGCGGGTGTCCATCGAGGTGGACCCCAGGCTCGCCCGCGACGCCGACAAGACGATCGCCCAGGCCATCGAGCTGTGGAAGATCGTCGACCGGCCGAACCTGCTGATCAAGATCCCGGCGATGAAGGAAGGCCTGCCTGCGATCACCGCGGTGATCGCAGAGGGCATCTCGGTCAACGTGACGTTGATCTTCTCGGTCGAACGCCACGAGGCCGTCATGGACGCCTACCTCGCCGGCCTCGAGAAGGCCAAGGAAGCCGGCCACGACCTGACCAAGATCCATTCCGTCGCATCGTTCTTCGTGTCGCGCGTGGATTCCGAGATCGACAAGCGGCTCGAGGCGATCGGCTCGGACGAGGCACTCGCGCTGCGCGGGCAGGCCGGTGTCGCCAACTCGCGGCTGGCCTACGCCGCCTACCAGAAGGTGTTCGAGAGCGGACAGCGCTTCGGCGCGCTGAAGGCCGACGGCGCCCGGGTGCAGCGCGTGCTGTGGGCGTCGACCGGGGTGAAGAACGAGGACTACTCCGACACGCTCTACGTCACAGAGCTAGTGGCGCCGGACACCGTGAACACGATGCCGGAGAAGACGCTCGAGGCGGTCGCCGACCACGGTGAGATCAAGGGCGACACCGTCACCGGCACCGCGGACGCGGCGCAGCAGGTGTTCGACGAGCTCGAAGCCATCGGCATCGACCTCACCGACGTGTTCCTGACGCTCGAGAACGAAGGCGTCGAGAAGTTCGACAAGTCGTGGAGCGAACTCATGGAGGCTACGCAACAGCAGCTCGACGAGAAGAAGTCCTGACGCTGGTGGGCAGCGATCAGGCCAACCGTCCGGCCGACTGGGTGAACCCACTGCGGGACAAGCGCGACAAGCGCATGCCGCGCATCGCGGGGCCGTGCGCCGTGGTGATCTTCGGCGTGACGGGCGACCTGGCCCGCAAGAAGTTGATGCCCGCGATCTACGACCTCGCCAACCGTGGGCTGCTGCCGCCGTCGTTCGCGTTGATCGGCTTCGCACGCCGGGACTGGGCCGACGAGGACTTCGGCAAGGTCGTCTACGACGCGGTGAAGCAGCACGCCAGGACGCCGTTCCGCCAGGAGGTCTGGGACCGGCTCGCCGAGGGAATTCGCTTCGTCCAGGGCACGTTCGACGACGAGTCGTCGTTCGAGCGGCTCAAGGCGACCCTCGACGACCTCGACATCGAACGCGGCACCGGCGGCAACCACGCGTTCTACCTGTCGATCCCACCCAAGGCGTTCCCGGTGGTGTGCGAGCAGCTCTCCAAGTCGGGGTTGGCGAACAAGCCCGAGGGATGCTGGTCGCGGGTGGTGATCGAGAAGCCATTCGGCCACGACCTGGAGAGTGCCGAGGCGCTCAACGGCGTGGTGAACAGCGTCTTCCCGGAGTCGTCGGTGTTCCGCATCGACCACTATCTGGGCAAGGAGACGGTGCAGAACATCCTGGCGCTGCGGTTCGCCAACGAATTGTTCGAACCGGTCTGGAACTCGCACTACGTCGACAGCGTGCAGATCACGATGGCCGAGGACATCGGTCTAGGCGGCCGCGGCGGCTACTACGACGGGGTCGGTGCGGCGCGCGACGTCATCCAGAACCACCTGCTGCAACTCCTGGCGCTGACCGCCATGGAGGAGCCGGTGAGCTTCTCGCCCAGTGAATTGCAGGCCGAGAAGATCAAGGTGCTCTCGGCAAGCACGCTCGCCGAGCCGTTGGACGAGACCACCTCCCGCGGCCAGTACACGGCGGGCTGGCAGGGCGGTGAGCGGGTCGTCGGACTCCTTGAGGAAGAGGGTTTCTCGGAGACGTCCACGACCGAGACGTTCGCGGCGATCACCGTCGACGTCGACACCCGCCGGTGGGCCGGGGTGCCGTTCTACCTCCGGACGGGAAAGCGGTTGGGCCGCAGGGTGACCGAGATCGCACTCATCTTCAAGCGCGCTCCGCACCTGCCGTTCGACGCGACCATGACCGAGGAACTCGGCCAGAACGCACTCGTCATCCGCGTGCAACCCGACGAGGGCATCACGCTGAGGTTCGGCTCGAAGGTGCCCGGCAACGCGATGGAGGTCCGCGACGTCAGCATGGACTTCTCCTATGGGTCGGCGTTCGCCGAGGAGTCCCCGGAGGCCTACGAGAGGCTGATCCTCGACGTGCTGCTGGGCGAACCGTCGCTGTTCCCCGTCAACGCGGAAGTCGAACTGGCCTGGAAGATCCTGGATCCTGCGCTTCGGTACTGGGAGTCGCACGGCAAGCCGGATCCATACGAGTCCGGCGGCTGGGGTCCGGACTCGGCGTTCGAGATGATGAATCGGACCGGGCGCGCCTGGAGGAGACCGTGATAGTCGACCTGCCGAACACCAACACCGGCGCCATCAACAAGAAGATCCAGGCGCTGCGCGAAGAGGGCGGCGCGATCACGCTGGGTCGCGTGCTGACCCTCGTCATCGCCCCGGACACCGAAGCGGTGCTGGAGGATTCGATCGAGGCCGCCAACGCGGCCAGCCGCGAGCACCCGTGCCGCGTGATCGTGGTCAGCCCCGGCGACCGCCTCGCCACCGATGCCCGGCTCGACGCGCAGCTGCGCGTCGGCAGCGACGCGGGCGCGAACGAGGTCGTGGTGCTCCGCCTTTCGGGTCCGCTGGCCAACCACGCCAGCAGCGTGGTGATGCCGTTCCTGCTGCCGGACACCCCCGTTGTGACGTGGTGGCCGGACGTCGCGCCGGACGTGCCTGCGCGAGACCCGTTGGGTCAGTTGGCGCTGCGCCGCATCACCGACGCCACGAACGGCGAGGATCCGCTGGCGGCGATCAAGGGCAGGCTGGCCGGTTACTCGCCGGGCGACACCGACCTTGCGTGGAGCCGGATCACCTACTGGCGTGCGCTGTTGACCTCGACGCTCGACCAGGGGCCATTCGAGGAGATCCAGTCGGCGCACGTGTCGGGCCTCAAGGACGAACCGGCGCTGGACATCCTGGCCGGCTGGTTGGCCAGCAAGATCGACGGCCCGGTGACACGTGGGGTCGGCGAGCTGAAGGTCGAACTGGTCCGCGTCAGCGAGACGATCACGCTGAGCCGGCCGCAGGAGGGCGTCACCGCCTCCCTGACCCGGACCGGCAAGCCCGACGCCCTGGTGCCATTGGCGCGCAGGGAGACTCGCGAGTGCCTCGCCGAGGACATGCGACGTCTCGACGCCGACGAGATCTATCTGGCCGCCCTGCGCGGCATCGACGAGGTGACCTATGTCTGAGACCGTGATCGAGAAGTACGCCGACACCGACGCACTGGTGACGGCCGCGGGCGACCGTCTGGTGGCCGCGATCGCCGCGGCGATCGACGCGCGCGGCGTGGCGCACGTCTCCCTGACCGGCGGCGGCACCGGCGTCAAGCTGCTCAAGCGCGTCGCCGAGAGGTCGGCCGAGGTGGACTGGGCGAAGGTCCACGTCTACTGGGGTGACGAGCGGTTCGTCCCGGCCGACGACGACGAGCGCAACGAGAAGCAGGCCCGCGAGGCGCTGCTCGACGGCATCGACGTCCCGCCGGCCAACGTGCACCCGATGGCGCCGAGCGACGGCGAGTTCGGCGACGACATCGACGCGGCCGCGGCGGCCTACGCCGACGTGCTCGCCGCCAATGCCTCGGGCGGTGGTCCGGTACCCGAGTTCGACGTGCACCTACTCGGCATGGGCGGTGAGGGTCACGTCAACTCGCTGTTCCCGCACACCGAGGCGACGCGGGAGACCGAACGGTTCGTCGTCGGCGTGACCGACTCCCCCAAGCCGCCGCCGAAGCGCATCACGATGACCTTCCCCGCGGTCACGAAGTCCCGTCAGGTGTGGCTGGTCGTCTCGGGGGGCGAGAAGGCCGACGCCGTCGCAGCAGCTGTCGGTGGCGCCAGCGCCGAGGACTTCCCCGCGGCGGGAGCCGTGGGCACCGAGGCCACCGTGTGGCTTCTCGACGAAGCCGCCGCGGCCAAGCTGTAGCACGCCGCATACTCACCTCATGGCAGACAGAGGTGACGGACGAAGCAGGGCCGCGCATGGTCGGCAGCGGATCAAGACGCTGACGCAGGCAGCGCTGAACGCCGACGTCACCGTCGAACAGGTCGACACCCTGCTCACCGAACTCGGTGACACGCTGGTCGACCTCAACAGGTCCACCAGCGGTCTGGACGTCACACTCGAGCGGTTCAACGAGACCATAACCCGCATCGACGAATTGGCGCCGCGCCTCATCGCCGTCGTGGAGCGTCTCGAACGCATCGTCGACCGGGTCGAGCGGATCGTGGGTCTCGGTGAATCGGTCGTCGCGCCATGGGCGGCCACCGAACACGTGGTGCGCGGCGCGCTCAACGCCGTCCGCAAGAGCACCGGCCTGTAGGTGCCCGCACCGGAGGACGTGCTTCCGGTCGCCCACGGCGTGGGACTGCCCTGGGACGTCGCTGTCGGTGACGCCGTGGCCGCCATCGCAGACGCACGCGGTACACACGGCGACGACTTCGTCGTGATCACCGGCGGCGACCGTTACGTGTTCACGTTCTCCCCCACGGGCGTCGAGTCGTTCTACGCGTTGCCGGAGGAGACCGCCAGCAAGGGGCTTGCCGACTTCCGGATGCTGTGCCGCAAGCTGCCCGACGAGATCTTCGCGGGCAGGCGCACGCTGCCCGGTTCGCTGTTCCGGCGCGACGACGTGACGTCCTATCTCGCCCACCTGGAACACGCACTCGACGTCACCGGAGACGAGTTGGGCGACCGCGGCGACGTCGACGTCTTCGCGCTCACCCGCAGGCTCGGTCACCGGATGGGGCTGGCGTCGTGGGCCGCGCCGGGCTGTGCCGACGGGGAGCCGTTCGAGCGACTGGTCCGCGCGTTCGACGCACTCGACGGGTCGGACGCCTTCGTGCATCCGGACGCGATGGCCGCGGTCGCCGCATCGGGGAAACGAGTGGAACGGGCTGCGCTCGCCGAGGTCGCCGACGTCGTCGAAGGCGCTCTCGCACGGCACGATCCGGCACCGGGGTCACTGTTCGCCCGCATCGTCGGCGAGTGGGCCGACGAAGAACCAGACGCCCGCGCCCGCGGGGTCGCCATGGACGTCGCACTCATCCACATCGCGTCGATGTCGAACCTGATGGCCGCATTGGGCTGGGCGATCGTCGATCTCGTCGAGCACCCCGATGCGTTACGGGCCGTCGCGAACGGTGACGAGGACCTCGCCCGGCGCTGCGCCCTGGAGAGCACCCGCATGGCGCAGCGCTCCATCATGTCCCGCGCGGTACTCACACCCGTCGAATTCCGCACGGGCACGGGCGTCGTGGACGTGCCGGCGGGCTGGACCATCGCGACGCTGCTGCCGCTGCTCAACACCTCGGCCGGGCCGGGTCTCACCGGATGGGACCCCGACCGCTGGCGTGGGTACCGGCTCGCCGACGTCGCGGGCCTCGCATCACCGATGCTGGTCACCGCGTTCGGCCACGGCAGGCACACCTGTCCGGCGCAGCCGTTCTCGCTCGCGGCGATGACGACTGCGATGACGCGCCTGCTGGGCCGCTACGACGTCAGCGCCCGGTGGCGTGACCACCCGCGGCCGGTGGCCGCACAGATCGGCGGGGTCGCGCGATCGGCCGACGCCGCCGCGATGCGCTACGCCGTGCGCTGAGCCTCAGCCGCTGTTGCGCAGCGCCGTCGCCAGCCCACTCATGGTGAGCAGGATCCCCCGCTGCACCAGCTCGTCGGCGTCGCCCGCGCGGTACCGGCGCAGCAGCTCGACCTGAAGGTGGTTGAGCGGTTCCAGGTACGGGAAGCGGTTGAACACCGACCGGGCCAGCGCGGGGTTGTCGGCCAGCAGGTCGTCGTGGCCGGTGATGATCTCGTGCATGCGGACCGTGCGGTGATACTCGTCGACGATCTTGTCGAACACCCTGTGCCGCAACGCCTCGTCCTCGACCAGCTCCGAGTAGCGCGCTGCCAGACCCATGTCGGCCTTCGCCATCACCTGCGCCATGTTGGACAGCACGGAGCGGAAGAACGGCCACCGCTCGTACAGGTCGCGGAGCACGGCGAGCTTCTCGTCCGGGCTCTCTGGGCCACCGTTGATCCACTCCTCGACGGCCGTTCCCGTGCCGTACCAGCCGGGCAGCATCACGCGCGACTGACTCCACGCCAGCACCCACGGGATGGCCCGCAGGTCGGCGATGGAGGTAGTGGGCTTGCGCGAGGTCGGCCTGCTGCCGATGTTGAGCGCTCCGATCTCGCTGACCGGCGTCGAGGCCTTGAAGTACTCGACGAACCCGTCGGTGTCGTGCACCAGGTCGGCGTAGGCGCGTTGCGCCCGTGCCGCGAGGTCGTCGAGCACCTCGTAGGCCGGCTCGGCCGTGTCGCCGAGCCCTTCGACGTCGAGCAGCGTGGATTCCAGCGTCGCCGCGAGCAGGGTCTCCAGGTTGCGGTGGGCCGTTCGGGGCTCGGCGTATTTCGCGGCGATGATCTCGCCCTGCTCGGTGAGGCGCAGCGACCCCTTCACCGCGCCCGGCGGCTGCGCCAGGATGGCGTCGTAGCTCGGGCCGCCGCCGCGTCCCACGGTTCCGCCGCGGCCGTGGAACAGCCGCAGCCGGATCCCGGTCTTGCGGGCCGACTCGACCAGATCCAGCTCGGCGCGGTACAGCGCCCAGTTCGCCGCGAGGTAGCCGCCGTCCTTGTTGGAATCGGAGTAGCCGAGCATGATCTCCTGCTGCTCGCCCCTGGCGTGCACCATCGCGCGGTACAGCGGGAGGTCCAGGACGGCCTCGAGGATCGACGCCCCGCGCTGCAGATCGTCGATGGTCTCGAACAGCGGCACGATGCCGACGGGGGCGAAGGGATGCTCTCCCGACGCGTCGAGCAGGCCGGCCTCCTTCAGCAGGATCGCCGCCTCCAGCATGTCCGAGACCGACTGGCACATCGAGATGATGTAGTTGGGTACGGCCTGCGGCCCGAACACCCGCACCGCGCGCGCCGCCGCTGCCACGATGTCGAGTTCCTTGCGGGCCAGGTCGGACAGTTCGGCGTTCTCGCCGACCAGGGGCCTGCGGGTGCCGAGTTCCGCGACCAGGATCTCCACGCGGTCGTCCTCGGGCAGCGACCGGTAGTCGGGATGGACGCCCGCCCACGCGAGCAGCTCGGCGATGACCTCCTCGTGGACGTCGGAGTTCTGCCGCATGTCCAGGCCCGACAGGTGAAAGCCGAAGACGTGCACCGCTTCCCGCAGTCGGGACAGCCGGTCGTCGGCAACGACCGCGCTGCCGTTGGCCCGCAGCGAGGCGTCGACGACGTCGAGGTCGGCCAGCAGTTCGTCCGGTGAGCCGTACCGGTCGAGCCCCAGGTCGAGTTCGCGTTCCGGCTGGCGGTCGAGGATCGACCGAGCCGTGGCCGTCAGCCTGCCGTGGATCCCCCGCAGCGCGCGCCGGTACGGTTCATCGGCGCGGGCGGGTTCAGCGCAGATCTCGGCGAGTGCGGTCAGTTCGTCGGTGACCTTCACGAGCCGCGCCGACATCGACAGCTCCTGCTCGAGGGCCGTGATCTCGGAGAAGTAGTGGTCGAAGGCTGTGTAGGCGGCGTTGCCGGTCGCGAGCCGAACCACCTCGGCCGTCACGTTCGGGTTGCCGTCCCGGTCCCCACCGATCCACGACCCGGGCCGCAGGATGGGCTCGGACAGCAGGTCGGCGTCGGGCCAGCGGGCCTGCAGCGCGGTGCGCACTTCGGCGTTCACCTTCGGGATGACGTCGAAGAACGCCGCCGGGTAGTACCGCAGACCTGTCTCGATCTCGTCCTGGATCTTCAACCGCGACAACCGGATCAGTGCCGTCTGCCACAGCGTCAGGATGCAGCGGCGCAGTTCCCGCTCGATGTCGCGGCCGTCCCCGGTGGTGGTGAGCCCGCTGGCGCGCAGCCGCATCAACTCCGTGATGCGGTGCTGGGTGTCGAACACCGTGCGCCGCCGCGTCTCGGTCGGATGCGCGGTGATCACCGGCGAGACCAGGGCGCCGGTCAGGGCGTCCGCGACCGTCGCGGAGTCGAGTTCGGCCGACTCGAGTTTCAGGTACGTCGCCGCCAGGCTGCTGCGCTGCGGTGGCTCCCCCGCCGCCACGTGCACGGCCCGGCGCCGTTCCCGGTGGATGTCCTCGGCGACGTTGGCGAGCAACGCGAAGTGGGTGAAGGCACGGATGACCGGGATGGCCTGGTGGACGTCGACGCCGTCGAACAGTGCCGCGAGCTGACTGCGGTCGATCTCGGAGCGGCGGACCCGGAACGACTCGACGCGGGCCCGCTCGACGAGGTCGAAGACGTCATCGCCGCTCTGCTCGCGCACCGTGTCACCGAGGATGGCGCCGAGGAGCCGGATGTCCTCGCGCATCGGTTCGGTCGCCTCACGGCCCACCTGTGTTCGGCGCACCGGGCCAATGGGTTCGAGCGCGGTGTCCGTTCCGTCTGCCATGCGTCCAGTATCGATGGGCACCGACGGTGACGCAGGGTGAGAAGTCTCCTAGACGCCGTACTTGATCTGCAGCGCGATGCCGACGATCGACACCAGCCAAATGCCGGTGACGAAGTACGTGAGCCGATCGAGGTTCTTCTCGACCACGGTGGATCCCGACAGGCTGGACTGCACACCGCCGCCGAACAGCGTCGACAGGCCGCCACCCTTGGCGCGGTGCAGCAACACCAGCAACACCACCAACAAGCTGGTGACGATGAGGGTGATCTGCAAGGCCAGGTACATGGCTCCCAGAATAACGGGTGAACCGACCGTTCCCCGCCAGGGGGTTACGGCAGGGGGCCGCCGGCCGCGATGGCCGACAACGTCGCGAACTGCTCGCCGTCCAGTGACGCACCGCCGACGAGGGCGCCGTCCACGTCGGTCTGACCGACGATCTCGCCGACGTTCTTGGCGTTCACCGAGCCGCCGTAGAGCACGCGCACCGTGGCCGCCACGTCGACCGACGCGAGTTCCGCCAGCTCCTTGCGGATGGCCGAGCACACCTCCTGGGCGTCGGCAGCACTGGCCACCCGGCCGGTGCCGATCGCCCACACCGGCTCGTAGGCGATGACCACCTTGCTCAGCTGCTCGGCGGAGAGCCCCGCCAGCGAGCCCCTGAGCCGTTCGACGTTGTAGGCGACGTGGTCGCCCGCCTCGCGGACGTCGAGGCCCTCGCCGATGCAGACGATCGGGGTGAGGCCGTGCTTGATGGCCGCGGCCGCCTTCGCCGCGACCAGCGCGTCGTCCTCGCCGTGGTACGTGCGCCGCTCGGAGTGGCCCACGACGGCGAACGAGCAGCCCAGCTTCGCCAGGAACGCCCCGCTGATCTCGCCGGTGTAGGCGCCCGAGTCGTGCTGCGACACGTCCTGCGCGCCGTAGGTGAGCCGCAGCCGGTCGCCGTCGACCAGCGTCTGCACACTGCGCAGATCGGTGAACGGCGGGATGACTGTGACGTCGACCTTGTCGAAGTACTTGTCCGGCAACGAAAATGCGATCTTCTGCACCAGGGCGATGGCCTCGAAGTGGTTGAGGTTCATCTTCCAGTTGCCTGCGATGAGCGGTTTGCGCGCCATGTGTCTCAAGACTCCAGGATCTGGATGCCGGGCAATTCCTTGCCCTCGAGGTACTCCAGTGACGCACCGCCACCGGTGGAGATGTGCGAGAACCCGTCATCGGGCAGCCCGAGCTGGCGGACAGCCGCGGCCGAGTCGCCGCCGCCGACGACGCTGAAGCCGCCCTTGCCGGTCGCGGTGACGATGGCCTCCGCAACGCCCTTGGTGCCCGCCGCGAACGCCGGGAACTCGAACACGCCCATCGGGCCGTTCCAGAACACCGTCTTGGCGTTCGACAGGAGAGCCGTGAAGCGCTTCACCGACTCGGGGCCGATGTCGAGCCCCATCTTGCCGTCGGGGATCTTGTCCGCCGCCACGGTCTCCGGCGGCGAATCGGCGGCGAACTTCTCCGCCACGACGATGTCGACGGGCAGGTGGATGACGTCGCCGAAGTCCTCGAGCAGTTGGCGGCAGGTGTCGATCATCTCCTCCTGCAGCAGCGAGGAACCGACCGAAACACCTTGGGCGGCAAGGAAGGTGAAGCACATGCCGCCGCCGATGATGAGGCTGTCGGCCTTGGTCGCCAGGTTCTCGATCACCGCGAGCTTGTCCGACACCTTGGACCCGCCGAGCACGACGGCGTACGGACGCTCCGTCGAGCTGGTCAGTTGCCTGAGCACCTCGACCTCCGCGGCGACCAGGTTGCCTGCATAGTGCGGCAGCAGCGTCGCCACGTCGTACACCGACGCCTGCTTGCGGTGCACGACGCCGAAGCCGTCGGAGACGAATGCCCCATCGTCGCCGACCAGTTCGACCAGGGCCTTGGCCAGCTTCAGGCGTTCGGCGTCGTCCTTGCTGGTCTCCCGCTCGTCGAAGCGGATGTTCTCCAGCAGCAGCACGTCGCCGTCGGTCAGGCCCTCGGCTCGCGCCAGGGCGTCGGTTCCCACCACGTCACCGGCAAGCTGGACGTGCCTGCCGAGGTGCTCGCCGAGCGCGGTCGCGACCGGCGCCAGCGAGTACTTCGGGTCCGGCCCGCCCTTGGGGCGGCCGAGGTGGGCGGTGACGACGACCTTGGCACCCGCGTCGGCCAGCGCCTTGAGCGTCGGAACCGACGCGATGATGCGGCCGGGGTCGGAGATGTTGCCATCGTCGTCGACGGGGACGTTCAGGTCGGAGCGCACCAGCACGCCCCGACCGTCGACGCCTTCGGACAGCAGGTCGGACAGGGATTTGAGCGCCATGGCTGCTGGACGGACCTACAGCGACTTGCCGACGAGTGCGACCAGGTCGACGAGGCGGTTGCTGTAGCCCCACTCGTTGTCGTACCAGGAGACGACCTTGGCCTGGTTGTCGATGACCTTGGTCAGACCGGAGTCGAACAGCGAGCTGTGCGGGTCGGTGACGATGTCACTCGACACGATCGGCGCGTCGTAGTACTTGAGGATGCCCTTGAGCGGTCCGTCGGCGGCGGCCTTGAACGCGGCGTTGATCTCCGCGGCGGTGCCCGGCTTGGCCAGCTCGGCGGTCAGGTCGGTGACCGAGCCCGTGGGGATCGGCACGCGCAGCGCGTAGCCGTCGAGCTTGCCCTTGAGTTCGGGCAGCACCAGGCCGATGGCCTTGGCGGCGCCGGTCGAGGTGGGCACGATGTTGATGGCGGCGGCACGGGCGCGACGCAGGTCCTTGTGCGGACCGTCCTGCAGGTTCTGGTCCTGGGTGTAGGCGTGGATCGTCGTCATCAGGCCCTTGACGATGCCGAACTCGTCGTTGAGCACCTTGGCCAGCGGGCCGAGGCAGTTCGTGGTGCACGACGCGTTGGAGATGATGTTCTGACTGCCGTCGTACTTGTCGTCGTTGACGCCCAGCACGATCGTGATGTCCTCGTCGCTCGCGGGCGCCGAGATGATGACCTTCTTGGCGCCGGAGTCGAGGTGGCCCTGCGCCTTGTCGCGCGCGGTGAAGATGCCGGTGGACTCGACGACGACGTCGACGCCCAGATCGCCCCACGGAATCGCGGCGGGGCCCTCCTTCACGGCGAGCGCCTTCATGGAGTGACCTCCGACGACGATGGTGTCCTCGCCCTCGAGGCTCACGTCGTAGGGCAGCCGACCCAGGATCGAGTCGAACTTGAGCAGGTGAGCGAGCGTCGCGTTGTCGGTGAGGTCATTGACCGCGACGATCTCGATGTCGGTGTTCTTGCCTTCTGCCTTCTGCGCATCCAGCGCGCGGAAGAAGTTTCGCCCGATGCGGCCGAAGCCGTTCACGCCTACCCGGATGGTCACGCATGTCTCCTTAGTCGGTGATGGACTGCCCGCAGCCAGCCTAGTAGCGGGCGGTCGAGCGCGTGCAGCCTGGTCAGAACGCGAGGTGAACTCAGGCGTCGTCGAGCAGATCCGGCGTCACCGCGGATTCGGTGTCCGGAATGCCGTCCTGTTTGGCCTTGCGGTCGGCCATCGACAACAGTCGCCGAATGCGGCCGGCCACAGCGTCTTTGGTCATTGGCGGGTCGGCGAGGCGGCCGAGTTCCTCCAAGGATGCCTGGCGGTGCTCGACGCGCAGCCTGCCCGCGGTCGACAGATGGTCGGGCACGGTGTCGCCGAGGATGTACAGCGCCCGCTCCACGCGTGCGGCGGCGGCGACGGCGGCCCGCGCCGACCTGCGCAGGTTCGCGTCGTCGAAGTTCGCGAGACGGTTCGCGGTGGCCCGCACCTCGCGCCGCATCCGGCGCTCCTCCCAGGTGAGCCTGGTGTCCTGGGCGCCCATCCGGGTGAGCAGCGCGCCGATGGCCTCGCCGTCGCGCACCACGACCCGGTCGGCACCGCGGACCTCGCGGGCCTTCGCGCTGACCCCTAGTCGCCGCGCCGCGCCGACCAGTGCCAGCGCCGCCTCGGGTCCTGGGCAGCTGACCTCCAGCGCCGAGGAGCGGCCGGGCTCGGTCAGCGATCCGTGCGCGAGAAACGCACCGCGCCAAGCCGCTTCGGCGTCCCCGACGCTGCCGCCGACCACCTGCGCTGGCAGCCCGCGCACCGGCCTGCCACGCAGGTCGAGCAGACCGGTCTGCCGGGCCAGCGCCTCGCCGTCCTGGGCGACCCGGACGACGTAGCGGGTGCTCTTGCGGATGCCGGTCGCCGACAGCACGTGCACGACGGCGTTGTAGCCGTAGAGATCGTGGATGTCCTTGCGCAGCCGCCGCGCGATGATCCCGAGGTCGACCTCGGCCTCCACCACCACGCGTCCCGCCACGATGTGCAGTCCCCCGGCGAACCGGAGCAGCGACGCCACTTCGGCGCGCCGTGCGGTCACCGAATTGATCACCAGCCGACTCAGTTCGTCCTTGACCTCGGCAGTCATCGCCACGTAACTGTCACCTCTCGTCGACCGATCGGACGGTGGGCGTGGGAATCGTCGGCTCCACGGTGGGCGCGGCGGTGCTCCCCCGCAGCCGCACCCGCTCCAGAGCCGCGGCCAACCGCGCCGGGTCATGTAATGGTGTACCAGGTCGGGACACGTCGGAAAACTCGACGGCGGCATCCAGGGTGGCCGCGGTCCGTCTGAGTTGCTCGCGTTCCCGCTCGCTCGGCACGCTGGCGGCGTCGACGACGATGTCGTGCACCCGGAATCCCGGCGCGTGCTGGGCCAGCACGTGCAGGTGCCGCTCGGCGGAGAAGCCTGCCGTCTCCCCCGGCTCCGACACCAGGTTGAGGACCAGCGCGCGGCGCGCCTGCGTCGCCTGCAGGGCGGCGGCCAACTCCGGGACCAGCACGTGCGGGATGACGCTGGTGAACCACGAGCCGGGGCCCAGCACCACGAGGTCCGCGGCCATGATCGCGTCGACGGCCTGGCGGGTGGCGGGCGGGTTGCCCGGCAGCAAGCGCACCCGGCGCACCTTGCCGACGGTGGTGGCGATGCCGACCTGACCGCGGATGACGCGGCTCATCCGCGGATCGGTCTCCAGCCCACCCACGTCGGCCTCGATCTGCAGCGCGATCGGGCACATCGGCAGCACCCGGCCCTTCAGTCCCAGGACGCGGCCGAGTTCGTCGAGTGCCGCGACCGGATCGGCCAGCACCTCGTTGAGCCCAGCCAGCATCAGGTTCCCGATGGGGTGGCCCGCCAGCGCGCCGCTGCCACCGAACCGGTGCTGGATGATCGTCGCCCACAGTTGACCGTGCGGGGTGTCGGCTGCCAACGCCGCCAACGCCATTCGCAGGTCTCCCGGCGGTACGACGTCGAGTTCGTTGCGCAGCCGGCCCGACGACCCACCGTCGTCGGCCACCGTCACCACCGCGGTCACGTGCGGCGTCAGCCGGCGCGCGGCGGACAGCGTGGCATAGAGACCGTGCCCGCCGCCGAGCGCGACGATGCGTGCACTCATTCGCGCCCCATGTCGCGGTGCAGCACCCGCGCGGTCACCTGCTCGCCGTCCTCCAGCCGGGCCGCGAGTGCCTCCGCGATGGCGACGCTGCGATGCTTGCCGCCGGTGCAGCCGATGGCGACGGTCATGTAGCGCTTCCCCTCCCGGCGGTACCCATCGATGACGACTTCAAGAAGGCGATGGTAGGTGTCGAGGAACTCCATCGCGCCGGGTTGCCCCAGCACGTAGTCCCTTACCCCCGGATGCTGGCCGGTATGCCGCCGCAGGTCGTCGACCCAGTGCGGGTTGGGCAGGAACCGCACGTCCATCACGGTGTCCGCGTCCATCGGCAGCCCGTACTTGTAGCCGAACGACTCGACCGTGACGCTGGTGTGCGCGACGGCCTCCGTCCCGAACGCACGCTCGACGCTCGCGCGCAGGTCGTGCACCGACAGCTTCGACGTGTCGATGACGAGGTCGGCCGCCGCCCGCACCGGGGCGAGCATGGCGCGTTCGGCGGCGATGCCCTCGGCCAGCGTCTGATTGCCCTGCAGCGGATGGCTGCGCCGGTTCTGCTCGTAACGCCGGACCAGCATGTCGTCGGACGCCTCGAGGAACAGCACCCGCGGGGTGATGTTGCGGGTGGCCAGGTCGCTGCGCACCCAGTCGAGGTCGCCGGTGAACCCGCGCGAGCGCACGTCCATGACGAGCGCCAGCCGGGTGATCCGCGAACCCGCGGCCAGCCCCAGCTCCACCATCCTCGCGATGAGTTCGGGCGGCAGGTTGTCCGCGACGTACCAGCCGAGGTCCTCGAGCACCTTGGCGGCCGTGCCGCGTCCTGCCCCGGACAGCCCGGTGACGAGGACGACGTCGATGCCGTCCCCCCCGGCGATGCCGCCGTCGTGCAGTTCGTCGCTCGTGTTCTGTTCTGTCATCCGGATGCCCTCGTCCGATCATGGTCGATCAGCGGCTCCTCTGGGACCGGTTCGGCCGGTGCGGCCACGGCTTCCGCGCCCGGCACTTCCACGCCGAGGGCCTCCAGCACGGCCCTTGCCGTCGTGACGCCGATGCCGTGCACCGAGGTGATCTCGTCGACGGTGGCCTCCTTGAGCCGGGCGACCGAGCCGAAGTGCGTCACCAGCGCCTTGCGGCGGTGCTCGCCGAGGCCGGGCACCGAGTCGAGCGCCGACGCCGTCATCCGCTTGGACCGCTTGCTCCGGTGGTAGCTGATCGCGAACCGGTGCGCCTCGTCGCGGATGCGCTGCAGCAGGTACAGGCCCTCGCTGTTGCGCGGCATGATCACCGGGTCTGCCTCGGCGGGGACCCACACCTCCTCGAGCCGCTTGGCCAGGCCGATGACGGCCACGTCGGTCACGCCGAGTTCCTCGAGCACGGCGGCCGCGGCGTTCACCTGGGGCGCGCCGCCGTCGACGACGTAGAGATTCGGCGGATAGGCGAAGCGGCGCGCCTTGCCGTCCTCGATCAGCGGACGGTCGGCCTCGCCGATGTGGCGCAGGAAGCGTCGCCGGGTCACCTCGGCGATCGACGCCACGTCGTCGCTGCGACCGTCGCCCGCGGCCTCCCTGATCGCGAAGTGCCGGTAGTCCGACTTGCGGGGCAGACCGTCCTCGAACACCACCAGCGACGCGACCACGTCGGTGCCCTGCACGTGGCTGATGTCGACGCACTCGATCCGCAGCGGCGCGTCGGCCAGACCCAGGAATTCCTGAATGCTCTGCAGTGCAGCCGATCTCGCGGTGAAGTCACCCGCGCGCTTGAGCTTGTGCTGCGTCAGCGCCTCCTTGGCGTTGCGGTGCACCGTCTCGGCCAATGCCCGCTTGTCGCCACGGACCGGCACGCGCAACCGCACCCGCGAGCCGCGCAGACCCGTCAGCCAGGTGGTCAGTTCCTCGGCGTTCTCCGGCAGACACGGGACCAGCACCTCGCGTGGCACCGGCGCATTCGCCTCGTCCGCCGACCCGCCCAGTTCGGCCTGCTCGCCGTAGAACTGCGTGATGAACTGCTCGACGAGGTGCTCCTGGCCGGATTCGCCAGGCTCGCCGGACTTCTCGACCACCCAGCCGCGCTGACCGCGCACCCGGCCGCCACGGACGTGGAACACCTGCACGGCCGCCTCGAGGTCGTCGTCGGCGAACGCCACCACGTCGGCGTCGGTGCCGTCGCCGAATACGACGGTCTGCTTCTCGAGCGCCCGCTTGAGCGCACCGATGTCGTCGCGCAACCGCGCTGCCCGCTCGAAGTCGAGTTCCTCGGCCGCGGCGTTCATCTGCTTCTCGAGGTCGCGGACGAGGCGGTCGGTCTTGCCGGCGAGGAAGTCGCAGAAGTTCTCGACGATCCTGCGGTGCTGCTCGGCGGTGACGTTGCCCACACACGGCGCCGAGCACTTGTCGATGTATCCGAGCAGGCAGGGTCGCCCGATCTGGCTGTGCCGCTTGAAGACCCCGTTGGAACAGGTCCGCGCCGGAAACACCCGGGTGAGCAGGTCGAGGGTCTCGCGGATGGCCCAGGCATGCGAGTACGGCCCGAAGTAGCGGACGCCCTTGCGTCGCGGCCCGCGGTAGACGAACAGCCGGGGGTACTCCTCGTTGAGCGTGACCGCCAGCACCGGGTAGGACTTGTCGTCGCGGTAGCGGATGTTGAACCGCGGGTCGAATTCCTTGATCCAGTTGTATTCGAGCTGAAGTGCCTCGACCTCGGTGTTGACGACGGTCCACTCGACGCTGCTCGCGGTGGTGACCATCTGCCTGGTCCTTGGCGCCAGCCCGGACACGTCGGCGAAGTACGAGTTCAGCCGGCTGCGCAGGCTCTTGGCCTTTCCGACGTAGATGACCCGCCCGCGAGGATCGCGGAAGCGGTAGACGCCCGGCTGCAGCGGGATGGACCCGACGGCGGGTCGGTACGTCTGTGGATCGGGCACGGGTTCCAGGTTAGTTGGGTGGGGCGACGTCGGCGGACGCGCTGCCGGTGGGGCCGGTGAGGGCGTCGATGAGGCCGCGGAACGCGGCACCCTTGGCCTCGTAGTTCGCATACAGGTCGTAGCTCGCCGCGCCTGGCGAGAGCAGGACGACGTCGACGTCGGGTAGGGCGGCGGCGATCCGCACGGCCTCGCCGAGGTCCGCGACGACGCGGGTGTCATCCGGGTGGGTTCGGGCGAAGCGGCGGCCGATCATGGCCCCGTTGCTCGGCGACTGGATGAGCGTGACCCTGCGGGCGCCGCTGCAGAGGTAGTCGTCGACCTGCGCGTAGTCGAGCTGGCGGTCCATGCCGCCGACGATCAGCGCGACGGTGGCGTCGGAGGGAGTCGACCGGAGCGCGGCGACGACGCTCTCCCCCGTGGTGGCCAGGGTGTCGTCGACCCACCGGATCGGCCTGGCCCCGGAGTTCGTGGTGCGGACGGTCTGGAGGCGGTGCGGCAGCCCCTCGAACACCGCGGCGGCGGCGTGCACGATCTCCGCGTCGATCTCGCGGCCGGTGGCCGCCCGTGCGGCCGCGACCGCCAGCGCGGCGTTGACGGCGTTGTGCGGCAACGACATCACCGACCCACCGGGAATCGGCGGCACCGCGGCTGGATCGACGAGGTGCAGGGTGGCCGGGAGGTCGGTGACGCCGATGCCGCGCAGCCGCTCGACGACCTCCGGTGTACACACCAGAGCGCGGGCGCCCCTGCGGAACACGTTGGCCTTCGCGGCGTAGTACGACGCGGTGTCGCCGTGCCAGTCGAGGTGATCCTCGTAGAGGTTGGTGATCACGGCGACGGCGGGCGAGGCGGTGAGCAGCGCGGCCTGCTGGCTGGACAGCTCCGCGACCACCACCTGACCGGGCCGGGGCGACAGGTCCGACAGCGGGGTGCCGATGTTGCCCGCCACGACGTTCTCGACCCCGAGTTCGCCGAGCAGGCGGCCCAGGAACGACGCGGTGGTCGACTTGCCCTTGGTGCCCGTCACGCCGATGGTCTGGGCGCCGAAGCGGCTGACGAACCAGTCTGCGGCGCTGGAGATCTCCGTCCCGGACTCCCGCAGCTGCGCGAACACGGGGTGGTGCCACGGCACGCCGGGGCTGACGAACACCACGTTGCAGTCGCGCAACCGGTCCAGGTGCTCGGGTCCGCGGTACACGGTGAGTCGGTCGATGCCGTCCGGCGTCTCGAACGGCCGCCGGCCGACGTCGTCGACCGCATCGACGCGCGCCGCACCCGCTGCGGATGCGGTGCGTGCCATCGAGATTCCCTCGCGGCCGAAACCCCATATCCCGACGACGCGGTCGGTCAGGTCCAGCCGGGCCCCTGCGGTGTTCGAGTCTCCGGTCACGTGCGTCGGCTCAGTCCAGCGTCGCGGCGTACCGGTCGGGTACGTAGTGCACGTCCGATGCCGTCGGATCCTCGGTGGTCGCGACCGTCATCAGCTCGGCGCGACGCGGCCGCACGGCCTCGACGAGCGGCAGACCGCCCCATTCGCCGTCGTCGAGGATCGCGAGCATCGCCTCGGCCGCCTCGTAGTACTCGCCGACGCACTCGAACGGCTTGTGCGCGCCGAGGCCGACGATGTCCTCGACCCCTGGCTGATTGTCCGTGTCCTGCAGGACGTTGCGGCCGAAGATCTTCTCCAACTGGACCCTGCCGAGCCGAGGTCCCATCAGCAGGAAGACGAACAGGCACTTCGGGCAGTGCCCGCACCACGATGCGGCCCGCCGGCCGGGATCGAGCGCGAACGGCCGGTTGCAGCTGATGAACGCGCCGAAGTACTGGGGGAAGTCGCGGAACCGGTCGGCGATCTCGGACTCCGAGAGTGCCCGCAGCAGCGAGAAGTACCGGTCGGGGTTCATCCCGTGCTCGGTCAGGGTCGTGCGCAGCAGCGTCTCATACGAGATGCTCTTGGACCACTGGTGATTCACGTCGCGGCCCAGCCACTGCACGTTGCCGACGTTGGAGGACCGCTCGTTGGAGAACACGACGGGGCCCAATCCCCTGGCGTCGGCCACGATCAACCCGATCACGCTGTTGATCGCGGTCACCGGGACGTGCCCGTTGTACGCACCGCGGGAGTTGAGCTCGATGAGTGTCCGGTCGATCGAGCGCCGGACCCGGGTGCTGTCGAGACCGCTGATCTCGATGCACCTATCGATCGGGTCGAATTCGTTGACGCTGAACAGCATCGGGTCGAAGCCGTGACGCTTGAGGAGTTCGATGGTGACCACGGAGTCCTTGCCGCCACCGACGGGCACCAGCGGCCTGGCCGCGGCGTCGAAGCCGTCCGAACCCCTGGGCCCCGCCGGAGCCGCCGGCGCATCCGGTCCGATGACGTCGGGCGTCAACGCCGACGGCAGCGACCCGCGGTAGGCGAACTCGCCGAGTCCGCCCGCGATGAGTTCGCGCAGATACTGCTTCTCGAACTCCGCTGTCGCAAAGCCGATCTCGATGGTGGGCGGGACGGCTGCCTTGTAGTAGCTCGGGGAGCACGTCAGCGTGAGCAGACGGAGGAGGCGGTCGTCGGCCTGGCTCGGCAGGTCGGTCCCGAAGTCCACGACCTCGGCGAAGTGGACGTCATCGGTCCCGTCGCGGCCGCGTAGCGCGTACCGCGCCGTGAACCTGCCGTCGGTCAGGTCGTAACCGTCGATGCTGAACGCCCGGTAGGCGTCTGGGTCGAAGTGCTCGGTCATCGTTGCTCCACGAAGGGCGGGGCGCCGTGCGCCGGGAGGCTCGTACCGTCGAGGTCGGCCACGGGATGGATGAGGAAGCGCGGTGAGACCCACCACGCCCGGGTCACGTCGGCGGGCACGCGCCCGGTTCGCTCGACGTGGGCAGTGACGCCGCAGGCGGCGAGTTGGTCCAGCAGCGATGCGGGCTCCGGGTCCTCGATCCCGAACAGCCCGTTGGCGGTCTCGACGACCAGGGCACCGAGGTACGGCGCGTCGGACGGTTCGGCACTGGGAACGGCGTCGACCCAGCCCTGATCGGCCAGCCACCGCTGGAACTGGTCGATGTGACCCCTGCTGGTGGTGCGTCCCGCCATCCGGCGCCACACCGGGTCGGCCGAGCGCGGGACGAGGCCGACGGCGTCGCAGCGGCCGATGCGCACGGGCGCCGGTCGAACGGGCTCGACCGGTTCGCTTCCGACGACCACCCGGCTCCGCCCGTCGACGTCGAACACCGTGACGGTGACCGCCAGCATCGTGCCGACGGGTCGGGTGGCCGCCAGCTGTTCGAGCACCGCGACCCGGAAGTCGTCCAGCCCCGGCATTGCGATGCCGAAGAAGTCGGCGACCTCGGCGAGCCGGTGCCACGCTCCGCGGACGTCGGGTTCCACGCCGACGACGACCGGCACGGTCAGCGTCGGGTTGGTGCCGAGGTGGGTGATGACTTGCGTCACAGGCAGAAGCGGAGTAACGATCTCGGGTATCGAGTGCGTCGAGCGGGACCCAGACGGGGACGACACGTCCATTGCCGCCGTCATGCCCGCGTCCGATCGAAAAGCCCTCACTATCAGGGCATTCTATCGCACGCGACGAATGCGGCCGGGCAACCCGACGAGCGCAGGCGCATAGGCGCCTGGTGACGGCACCGAGCGTGGTCAGGCTGACCGAGGAACAGTGGCGCGCCTTCGCGGCCCTGCGCCTGCGGGCACTGCGCGACACCCTCGGCGCCCAGGACCGGCAGTACCGCAGCGAGGAGGCCTTCACGGCTGCGCAGTGGCGGCGCAGGTTGCGGGCGCACACCCAGTTCGCGGCAGTGCTCGGCGACCGCATGGTCGGCCTGATCGGCGTGCAGCGGGAGAGCGCCGACTCGGCGTACCTGTACTCGCTGTGGCTGGAACCGTCCGCCCGCAGGCGCGGGCTCGCCCACGAGCTGGTCACCACGGCCGTCGACTGGGCGCGCGCCGAGCGGGTGCGCACCGTCACGCTGCGGGTCGAGGAGGACAACGACGTCGCGCTCGGCGTGTATCAGGACCTGGGGTTCACCATGGACGCCACCGTCACCGCGGGCAACCCCGACGAGGTCACGATGCGTCTGAACGTCGGGTGACATCGGTGCGGTATCGCGCCATCAGTTCGCGCACCCGGTCCATCGACTCGACGGCACGCATCTTGTCGACTGCCTGGATCGCCATCGCCGGCACGTACTCGTCGTCGGGGAGGTCGACCCGGGCCCACCGCGTCCCCGGCGGGAACGACACGTCCACCACCTCGGACCAGGGAATCAGTCGGTACGCCAACAGGTTCCGGACCGCAATGCCCTCGCTGCCCACCCGCAGCCTTGGCCGGGCGAAGAGCAGGACGAGACCGCCGATGATGATGCCAAGCAGGGCGATGGCCACCTGGTCGGCCGTCCGGAAGATCACGCCGCTCGAGCCGATCTTGAGCAGGAACCCCACCGTGATGTGAGCCGCGGCGATGAGAAACGCTGCACCGTAGGCGAAGTAGGGGGTGAGGTGCGGACGCACCTCCAGGTCCCAGCGGCCGGAGTCGGTCACGAGCCGCGGATCTCCCGCAGTGTCACAGCGGTCGACAACGCCGCGGCCGCCGCTTGCGCGCCCTTGTCTTCGCTGGAGCCGGGCAAGCCGGCACGGTCGATCGCCTGCTGCTCGTCGTTCACGGTCAATACGCCGTTGGCGACCGGGGTGGACTCGTCGAGCGACACCCGGGTCAGTCCCTGCGTGACGGCATCGCACACGTAGTCGAAGTGCGGGGTCTGGCCACGGATTACCACGCCCAGCGCCACGACGGCGTCGTGCTTGGCGGCGAGAGCCTGCGCGACCACCGGGATCTCGATCGCGCCGAGCACGCGGACCACGGTGGGGTCGACCACACCGGAACCCTTCGCGGTGCGCACCGCGCCGTCGAGGAGCGCGTTGCAGATCGTGTCGTGCCAGGTGCTGGCGACGATAGCGAGGCTCACGTCCGAGGCGTCGATGGCCGGCATGTCCGGCACTCCGTGGCCGCTCACGGCGCGCCACCCGTCTCGTCGGCCGTCGGGGGCAACCGGTCCCCCAGCATGTAGACCGCCTCGTCGTAGCCGTCCATGCGGACCGACTCGTCGAAGTCGTCGAGCCCGGACAGGTCGTGACCCATCCGGTCGCGCTTGGTCATCAGGTACCGGATGTTCTCCGAGTTGGCGCGCACCGGCAACGGCACCCGTTCGATGATGTGCAGTCCGTACCCGTCGAGCCCGACGCGCTTGGCCGGGTTGTTGGTGAGCAGCCGCATCGACCGGATGCCCAGGTCGACGAGGATCTGCGCGCCGATGCCGTAGTCGCGTGCGTCGGCGGGCAGCCCCAGCTTGAGGTTCGCGTCGACGGTGTCGGCGCCCGCGTCCTGCAGCTGGTAGGCCTGCAGCTTGTGCATGAGGCCGATACCCCTGCCTTCGTGGCCGCGCATGTAGAGCACGACGCCGCGGCCCTCGCGGGCCACCATGGCCAGCGCCGCGTCCAGCTGGGGGCCGCAGTCGCACCGGCGTGATCCGAACACGTCGCCGGTCAGGCACTCGGAGTGCACGCGGACCAGCACGTCGTGGCCGTCGGCGTCGGGTCCGGCGATGTCGCCGCGGACCAGCGCCACGTGCTCGACGTCCTCGTAGATGCTGGAGTAGCCGACGGCGCGGAATTCGCCGTAGCGGGTGGGTATGCGGGCCTCCGCGATGCGCTCGACGTGGCGTTCGTGCTTGCGGCGCCACTCGATCAGGTCGGCGATCGAGATGAGGGCCAGATCGTGGTCGTCGGCGAAGACGCGCAGCTCGTCGGTCTGGGCCATCGCGCCCTCGTCCTTCTGGCTGACGATCTCGCAGATGGTGCCCGCGGGCTGCAGTCCGGCCAGCCGGGCCAGGTCGACGGCGGCCTCGGTGTGGCCGGGCCTGCGCAGGACGCCGCCGTCCTTGGCGCGCAGCGGCACGACGTGACCGGGCCTGGTGAACTCGTCGGCCTTGGACGACGGATCGGCCAGCAGCCGCATGGTGGTGGCGCGGTCGGACGCCGAGATGCCCGTGCCCACGCCCTGCTTGGCGTCGACGGTGACGGTGTAAGCCGTCTGATGCTTGTCCTGGTTGACCGCGTACATGGGCAGCAGGCCCAGCCGGTCGCAGACCTCGCCCGACAACGGCACGCAGAGATAACCCGAGGTGTAGCGCACCATGAACGCCACCAGCTCCGGCGTGGCCTTCTCGGCCGCGAAGATCAGGTCGCCCTCGTTCTCGCGGTCCTCGTCGTCGATGACGACCACGGCCTTGCCGGCAGCTATGTCGGCTATCGCCCGCTCGACGGAATCAAGCCTCGTCATCTACGTCACCTACTTCGAAGGGGCCGCCACCGGGTGCCCACCGCGTCGATTGCGCAGTGCCGTCCGGGGCGTCCTGGACCTTGTGAACCGACATCAGTATGAACCACTGAGACGGGTGAGTTATTGCCGCGCCCGACCACCGGGTTGGGAACCCGCTACGCGTCCCGGCTGTTGAGCAGACGCTCGACGTACTTGGCGATCACGTCGACCTCCAGATTGACCGGGGTGCCGACCTCCGCCCGTCCGAGGGTCGTGAGATCCAGGGTGGTCGGGATCAGCGACACCTCGAGCCAGTCGTCGCCCAGTGCCGACACGGTCAGCGAAACGCCGTCGATGGTGATCGAGCCCTTCTCGACGACGTAGCGGGACAGCGAGGCGGGCACGGAGATCCGCACGACCTCCCAGTTCTCCGACGGCGACCGGGAGACGACGTGGCCGGTGCCGTCGACGTGGCCCTGCACGATGTGTCCACCGAGCCTGCTGTTGACGGCTGCAGCGCGTTCCAGGTTGACCCGGCTGCCGACGTCGACGCCGGCGAGGCTGGACCGGTTGAGGGTCTCCGCCATCACGTCGGCGGTGAACTCGCCGCCGGCCCGCACCTCCACCACGGTCAGACAGACGCCGTTCACGGCGATCGAATCACCGTGACCGGCATCGGCGGTCACCAGCGGCCCGCGGATGACGAACCGCGCGGCATCGACCAACTCCTCCTTGCCGACGACCTCACCCAATTCTTCGACGATTCCCGTGAACACGTCTCCAGGCTAGTCAGAATCGCAGATCACGGGCCGTGGCAACCGCCGGACCCGTAGCCCGGGGCACCTGATCACCGAGCCCGACCCTCTACGATGGGCGCATGCAGACGCGCCCCCGGCTTGCCGTCCAATCCCTGTTCACCGCCCTCGTCACCGCCACCCTGCTGGTCGCAGGGTGTTCGTCGTCCGACAAGGCGTCCGATGCCCCACTTCCCGAGGCGGCCACGCTGCTGACGGAGTCCAACGAGACCACCAAGGCCCAGCAGAGCGTTCACCTGCAGCTCACCACCACGGGCGAGATCCCGGAACTGCCGATCGCCTCGCTGACCGGCAATCTGACCCAGACGCCGGCCGTCGCCGCGTCCGGCAAGGCCGACATCGTGTTCCTCGGCCAGAAGCTCGAGGGCGTCGACTTCGTGGTCGCCGACAACATCCTCTACGGCGCCATCACGCCGGACAGCTGGCAGGACTTCGGTCCCGCGGCGGACATCTACGACGTGTCGGCGATCCTGAACCCGGACACAGGCCTGGCCAACCTGCTCGCCAACTTCTCCGATGCCAAGACCGACGGCCGCGAGAACGTCAACGGCGTCGACGCGGTCAAGGTGTCCGGCAACGTGAGCGCGGACGCCGTCAACAAGATCGCCCCGCAGCTCGCGGCGACCGGTCCCGTCCCGGGCACCGCCTGGATCCAGGAAGAGGGCGACCATCAGCTGATCCAGGCCAAGCTGGAGCCCAAGCCAGGACAGAGCGTGCAGATGACGCTGTCGGACTGGGGTAAGCCGGTCACCGTCACCAAGCCCGCGGTGTGATGGCACACCAAGCCACCACCGAGCCGTCCGGATCGGCCACCAGCCGCCGGATCGCCATCAGCGCAGGCGGTCTCGCGGTGCTCCTCGGAGCGCTCGACACCTACGTCGTGATCACGATCATCCGCGACGTGATGATCGACATCCAGATCCCGATCAACCAGATCCAGCGGGTCGCGCCGATCATCACCGGTTACCTGGTGGGCTACATCGCGGCGATGCCGCTGCTGGGCCGCGCGTCCGACCGGTTCGGGCGCAAGCTGCTGCTGCAGATCAGCCTCGCCGGGTTCGCCGTCGGCTCGATCATCACCGCGCTGTCGGGTGATCTCACGATGCTCGTCATCGGGCGCGTCGTCCAGGGCATCGCCAGCGGCGCGCTGCTGCCGGTCACTCTCGCGCTGGCCGCCGACCTGTGGGCCGAACGCAAGCGCGCCGCGGTCCTGGGCGGCATCGGCGCGGCGCAGGAACTCGGCAGCGTGCTCGGCCCGCTCTACGGCATCGCCGTGGTGTGGGCGCTCAACAGCTGGCGCGACGTGTTCTGGATCAACGTGCCGATGGCGGTCGTCGCCATGGTGATGATCCACTTCAGCGTCCCCGCGAAGCAGAAGGCGCAGGGCCCACCCGAGAAGATCGACGTCATCGGCGGAGTGCTGTTGGCGATCGTGCTGGTGCTCGTCGTGTTCGGCCTCTACAACCCCGCCCCCGACGGCAAGCAGGTCCTGCCCGAAGGCGGCTGGATCCTGCTGTGCGGTGCCGCCGTCGCGACGGTCGCCTTCTTCGTCTGGGAGAAGATCGCCAAGACCAAGCTGATCGATCCCGTCGGCGTGCACTTCCGGCCGTTCCTGTGCGCGCTTGGTGCGTCGTTCGCCGCTGGTGCCGCGCTGATGGTGACGCTGGTCAACGTCGAACTCTTTGGCCAGGCCGTGCTGTCCCTCGACCAGAACCAGGCGGCGTTCCTGCTCATGCGCTTCCTGGTCGCCCTCCCCGTCGGCGCCCTGCTCGGCGGATGGATCGCGACACGCATCGGCGACCGCGTCGTGGCGTTCGCGGGTCTCGTGATCGCGGCGTTCGCCTACTGGCTGATCTCGCAGTGGCCCGTCGACCTGCTGGCCGCGCGCCACGACTTCGGGGTGTTCACGCTGCCGACGATGGACGTCGACCTCGCACTGGCCGGCTTCGGGCTGGGCATCGTGATCGGACCGTTGACCTCGGCGGCGCTGCGCGTGGTGCCTGCGCCACAGCACGGCATCGCGTCGTCGCTGGTGGTCGTGGCCCGCATGACCGGCATGCTGGTCGGCGTCGCCGCACTGTCGGCGTGGGGTCTGTACCGGTTCAACCAGCACCTGCAGAGCCTGCCGAAGTCCGCTCCCGGCGGAAACCTGTTGGACACCATCAGGATTCAGGCCGACAACTATCGACTGGCCTATGCCATGCAGTACGGCGAGATCTTCGCGATCACCGCGGTCGTCTGCGTAGTGGGTGCGCTGCTGGGGTTGTTCATCAGCGGCAAGAACGAGACCGCTGAGACTCCGGCGGATGACCCGGATGCGAACCCGGACGAGGCCGAGGCCGTCCGAGCCACCCGCTAGGAGTCGGGCGCCGCTCTCAGCAGCGCTCGATGCCCGGCTGCTGCAGCTTGAACTCCCTCGGGTCCACCGGACCCGAGGAGTGCAGCACTGCGCGCAATGGGCGGCACACCATCTCCATGATGGCGCCCTGATCGACCGGGCGAAGGGTGATCCAGTCCTGCAGAGCAGTCATGCTCGTCGTCCTCTTCTCGTGCTTACGTCCGCGCAACGTCGTCGGTAAGGCGCGATGTCAGTGTCGGTGACGTGCATCCGAACACGCCTTCGATTCTACCGAGCCCTACTCGGCCGATGGGTCTGGCCGAAGCCGGATGGAGTCTCGAACTGGTAACGAGTCCCCCAACTCGCAGCCATCCTGGAGTGACGCCAGTCACAGTGGGGCACAAAGGAATTCCACGTCACCCCGCGGGGCGGCGTCAGCTCAGTTCGGCACCAGGCTCAACCGCAGGTCCGGACCGATCCGCTCCGTGCCGTCGAAGCGCCACCGCTGCGCGTTGCTGATGTTGAGCACGCCCACGTCGTCGACGGCCGCAATCGGCCCGCCAAGCAGGATCGGGGCGACATAGGCGACTATCCGGTCGATCGCGCCCGCGCGCAGGAACGCACCGGCCAGCGTGGGGCCACCCTCGAGCAGGACGTCGGTGCGGTCGGACAGCGCCCGCACGACCTCCCACGGATCCCGCGTGCGGATCACCATGGTGCGCGAATCGTCGTTGAGGACCCGCGCCTCCGACGACACCTCACGTTGGCCGACGACGACCCGCAGCGGTTGCCGGGCGGCGAGGCTCCCGTCGGGCAGCCGGGCGGTCAGCGTCGGGTCGTCGGTGAAGACGGTGCCGGTGCCGACCACGATCGCGTCGACCACGGCCCTGCGCCGGTGCACGTCGGCGCGGGCCGCCTCGCTGGTGATCCACTGGCTGCTGCCGTCCGCCGCGGCGCTGCGGCCGTCCACGCTGGTGGCGTACTTCCACGTCACGTGCGGGCGACCGGTGCGCTGCTTGTGCAGCCATTCGCGCAGCGGACCCCCGGCGGCCTCGTCGGCAAGCAGCCCCGCCTCGGTCGCGACGCCGGCGTCGGTCAGCCGAGCGGAGCCGCCGGCAGCCGCCGGATTCGGGTCGGCGATGGCGTACACCACACTCGACACCCCGGCCGCGAGCAGCGCGTCGACGCACGGCGGGGTCCGCCCGTGGTGGTTGCACGGCTCGAGCGTCACCACTGCGGTACCCCCGGCCGCCCGCTCGCCCGCGCGGCGCAGGGCCAGCACCTCGGCGTGCGGACCACCCACCGGTTCCGTGGCGCCCACACCGGCGATCTCGCCGTCGCGATCGAGGATCACGGCACCGACGGGTGGGTTCGGGTACGTCGACCCCTTGACCTGCTCGGACAGCTCGATGGCGCGCCGCATGGCGGCCTCGGCAACGCTCACGACAGATGCGGTGACGCGGCGGCAGCCCGCCGTCGCAGCGACGCCACGGCCTCGGCCGGGTCCGCCGCGCCATAGACCGCAGATCCCGCGACGAAGCAGTCCACGCCAGCCTCCGCAGCGGCCTCGATCGTGTCGGCGTTGATGCCGCCGTCGATCTCGACCACCACGGTCAACTCCCCCGCGTCGACCAGCGCGCGCACGGCGGCCACCTTCGCCAAGACCTCGGGCATGAACTTCTGGCCGCCGAAGCCCGGCTCGACCGACATCACCAGCAGGGTGTCGAAGTCGCGAAGGATCTCGAGGTAGGGCTCGATCGGCGTACCGGGCTTCACGCTCAGGCCTGCCCGCGCGCCCGCCGCCCGAATGTCGCGCGCCACGGCGCGGGGATCGTCGGTGGCCTCGGCGTGGAAGGTGACGTTGTAGGCGCCCGCCTCGGCGTACGGCGGCGCCCACCGTGCCGGGTCGTCGATCATCAGGTGACAGTCCATCGGGATGTCGGTGACCTTCAGCAGGCTCTCGACGACCGGCAGGCCCAGCGTCAGGTTCGGCACGAAGTGGTTGTCCATGACGTCGACGTGCAGCCAGTCGGCGCCGTGCACGGCAGCCGTCTCGTCAGCCAGTCGGGCGAAGTCCGCAGCCAGAATGGACGGCGCGATCATGGGTGCCTGGGCGAGCGAAGCGACGGGAGATTGGCCAGCCATGGCGGTCACCCTACAAGCAGCGCCGCGGCGAACATCGCGTCCGTGCCGTGGCGATGTGGCCACAGCTGCACGTGGCTGCCCTGACCGACCACGGGGTCGAACAGCGGCCAGGTGTCGATCGGCTCGACGGAATGACGGCGCACCGCGTCGGCGACCACCCCGACCGTCTCGGCCAGGTGCGGCGAGCAGGTGGCGTAGAGCACGACGCCGCCGGGGCGGGTCAGCGCGATGGCCGAGGCGAGCAGCTCCCGCTGCAGCTTGACCAGCGGCGGCACGTCACCGGGCTGGCGTCGCCAGCGTGCCTCTGGCCTGCGACGCAGCGCGCCGAGACCGGTGCACGGCGCGTCGACCAGGACGCGGTCGAAGGACGCGGCGGGCAACCCGGTGTCGCGGCCGTCGACGCGCAGCACCTCCACGTCGAGACCCTTGGTGTTGCGCTCGACGAAGTCCGCGCGATGCGGGGTCGGCTCCACGGCCGTCACGCGCGCGCCGGAGCCCGCGGCGATCGCCGCCAGCAGCGCGGTCTTGCCGCCCGGGCCCGCGCACAGGTCGAGCCACCGGCCGCCATCCCCCTCCACGGGCGCCAATGTCAGTGCGCGCGCGACGAGTTGGCTGCCCTCGTCCTGCACGAGGGCTTCGCCGTCGCGGACCGGCGCCAGCAGACCGGGATCACCACCGGCCAGGTACACCGCGTACGGCGAGTAGCGGCCGGGCGTCCCGTCCACCGCGGCCGCCAGCTCCTCGGCGGTCCGGACCCCGGGCCGGGCCGCGAGGTGTACGACGGGCCTCTGGTCGTCACTGATCAGCAGGTCCTCGAGTTCGGCCGCATCGGCGCCCAGCGCATCGGCGAAGCACTGCGCGATCCACCGCGGGTGGGAATGGGTGAACGCCAGATGCCCCACCGGGTCCTTCTCGGCCGACGGCGCCAACTCCGCCATCCAGGACTGCTCGTCGCGCTTGGAGATCGACCGCAGCACGCCGTTGACGAAACCCGCACGGGGCGTGTCGACTTCGATGGCCGCCTGCTCCACGGTGGTGTCGACCGCTGCGTGCGCGTCGACCCGGGTGCGCAGCAACTGGTAGGCGCCGAGCCGCAGCAGGTCCAGCAGGACGCCGTCGATCTGATCGACGGGCCGCCCCGACGCCGAGGCGATGACCGCGTCGAGGACGCCGAGGCTGCGGCAGGTCCCGTAGGCGAGTTCGGTGGCGAACGCGGCGTCGCGACCGGTGATATTCCGTTCGCGTAGCAGTGCGGGCAGCGTCAGGTTCGCGTATGCGTCCCGCTCGGACACCGCACGCAGGGTGTCGTAGGCGACCCGACGCGCGGGATCCAGCGGTGTGCGACGGGTGGGGCGGCGGGGGCCACGTCCCCGATCCGGCCGGCTCACGAGGCCCGCGCCGTGTCGTCGAGGCGGGCGCCACGGGCCCAGTCGGCCGCAGCCATCGGTTTCTTGCCCGGCGGTTGTATCCACCCGAGCGTCACCGGCGACGAGGCCGTACCCACGTGCACTCCCTCCCGGTCGGCCCGAATGTCGCCGGGCGACAGGGCGTCCCGTTCGGTCGGGGTCACCGGTCCCAGCTTGACGCGCAGCTCGCCGATGGTTGTCCAGGCGCCCGGATTGGGCGTCACGGCCCGGATCCGGCGGTCGACCACGTGGGCGGGCAGGTCCCATCGCACGCGCGCCTCCTCGACGGTGATCTTCGGGGCGACGGTCACGCCCTCGGTGGGTTGCGGCACGGCGGTCAACGATCCGTCGGCAATTCCGTCGAGGGTGGATTCGAGCAGGCCCGCGCCCGAGGTGGCCAGACGTCCCAGCAGGTCGCCTGCGGTGTCGGTCGGCCGGATCGTCTCGGTCACGACGCCGAAGACGGGCCCCGAGTCGAGGCTCGGTTCGATCTGGAACGTCGTTGCTCCGGTGACGGTGTCGCCCGCCGCGATCGCGGCCTGGACGGGCGCGGCGCCCCGCCATGCGGGCAGCACCGAGAAGTGCAGGTTGATCCACCCGAGGCGGGGCACGGCCAGCAGCCCATCACGCAGGAGCGCGCCGTAGGCGACGACGGCGCAGCAGTCGGGCGCGTAGCCGGCCAGCTCGGCGACGAACTCCTCGGAGTTGGGCCGCTCGGGACGCAGCACCGGGATGCCCTCCGCGAGTGCAAGCGCCGCGACCGGTGACGGGGCGGGCTTGCCGCGTCGGCCGGACGCCGCATCCGGCCGGGTCAGCACGGCCACCACGTCGTGGCGTGACGAGTCGAGCAGGCGGCGCAGGGACGGCAGTGCAGGCTCGGGTGTGCCTGCGAACACGATTCGCATGGGTGGTCTTAGTCCTCGGGTCTGGAGTGTGGATGTCTCGGCCGTGCGCTTCTCAGCGTGGCATCTGGTAGTACTCGCGTTCACCGACGCCTGCCAGCGGGGCGACGAGCATCCACGGGATGGTGCCGACCAACCGGTTCAGGGTGGCGACGGCGTCGTTGTAGTACTGGCGGGCGAACGCCAGCGTCTTCTCGGTGTCCGCGAGGTTCTCCTGCAGGTTCAGGAAGTTCTCCGACGCCGCGGACTGCGGCTGCCCGCGACTGGCGGCCAGCAGCCGGTCCACGGCGTCGTCGAGGTCGCGTTCGGCGGCACTGCGCTGGGCCACCGAGGTGCCGCCGGTCGCGGACGTGAGTGCGTTCTGCGCCGTCACGGCCCGGTCGAGCAGCGTCCGCTCGTGCACGGCGAAGGTCTCCACCGTGTGCACCAGGCTCGGGATCAGCGACGCGCGCCGGGTCAGCTCCACGTCGATGCCCGCCAGCGCCTCGGCGACTCGGACGTCGGCGGTCCGGATCTTGTTGTAGCCCACCACGAATCCGACGAGCACCAGCGATAGCAGCACCAGGACGAGGACGAGTACCGCGGTCACCACGAGCCGCCACCTCCTCCGCCGCCGCCGCCACCGCCACCACCGCTGCTACTGCTGCTCGAACTGCTGCCGCCGCTCGAGGACGACGATGCCTGCGAGGCGGTGTACGCGCCGATCGACGACGACAGCGCCGACTCGAAGCCGTCGAAGTCCGCCCCCCCGCCCGAGCCGATGGACGAGTCACCGTCGCCCGAATTCGACGCGGAGTGATACCAGACCGGTTGCGGTGCAACGGTTCCCGTGCTGGCCCGGTACTTCTCCGCCCATGCCGCCGCGGTACCCGCCGCCACGGCGTACGGGACGTAGGCCGCGTACAGGTCCTTGCGCGCGGCGAAGTCGAAGCGCGTCTCCGCGGAGTCCGTGGACAGCAGCCGATGGAAACCCTCTGCACGCGACCACAGTTGGCGGCCCGCCTCGGTGCGTCTGGAGCCGACGCCAGCGGCCCACGCCCCGATGGTGAGCGCGAAGAACGCCGCGAACGGCAGCCCCCACATCGTGGCGGGGAAGCCCCACCGGAAGAAGCCGCACAGCGCGAGGATCGCCGCGACGGCGTTGGCCGAACGGACCCACAGTTCCTTGCTGCGCGGCTCCGTCAGGCCCTCGTCGCGCGCCCACTCCTTCGCTGCAGCGGCGAGTTCCTTCTTCGCCTTGTCGAGCTTCGCCCCCGCCTTGGCCGATTTCCTGGCCTCGAACACCTTTCCAGGGCCCATGACGTCGAGCGTCGATGCGACCGCAACGCCGACCGGGTCGACGTCGATCCAGTCCTTGCGCTCGGCGATGCCCCGTACGTTCCACTGCTCGTCGGTCACCTGACGCAGTTCGACCATATTGCGTTCGGCGAGGTGAAAGAGCGTGGCCGTCAACCCATGCGATGGCACGCTCTCGGTGCGGATGAACTCGGTCTGCACGGGTCCGAGCCCGGGCGGAGGTTCGTACTGCACGGGCGACCCGGGCACCGGCTCGACGGTGGTGCGGTACCAGAGGTAGCCCGCCGCGCCCGCGGCGACCGTGATGCCGAGCACCCACGCCGCGGTGACGACGGACTGGCCGAACACGCGGTCCCAGGACTGCGACCACGGCAGCTCGACGCGCTGCGGCGTCGGCACGTCCACGCCTGCCCGCAGCGTCACCGGTGTGCGCGGTGGCAGGTCGGTCGCCGAGAACTCGACGGTGTCGCCGTCGAGGGTCAGGCCGGTGCACGGGCGCCCGACCCCGAACCCGACGGCACACCGGGCACCCGTCACGTCGCCGGGCAGGGTGGCGCGGATGCGCACGCGCTCGATCTCGTTGTTCCACGACGGCGCCACGACGTTCCAGAAGAACGTGGACTCCGATTCGGGTCGGCCCACTTCGGAGGCAAAACGGCGATCCGCGCCCGTCGAGCCGGGGTCGAGCACCCCGTCGATGGTGTACCGGATCTCGTAGGTGTGGGCGCCGGGCCACAACGTGCTGTCGGGGTCGCCGATCTTGGCGACGCGGAACCGGTCGGCGTCCTCCCAGAGCATCTGGTTGGGCACCGGCTCGCCGTCGAGGAGGATCGACGTGATCTCCGGGATCTGCCGCACGGACGGTTCGTTGGGATTGGCGACGTCCCAGTACCGGAAGATGCCGTGCCGTCCGGGCGGGAAGTCACCGGTGATCGTCTCGACCGCGGTCAGGGCGCCGTCGGCGCCGACGGTGAAGTCGGCGCGGTAGTCGGTGATCACCACCGGGTCGTCGGCGGGGCCGCCGGCGGAGGCCGACCTGAATACCAGCGGCCACAGCAGTCCCAGGGCGATCAGCCCGAGGAGGAGCAACCATCCGAGGATCCTGCGCACGTCACCTCCCGGGTTTGGACGCCTTACCCTATGTGCAGCGGGTCGATCTGTACGCGAACCGGCGATCCGTCGTGGCGGGCACTGGCCACGCCGGTGGCCTTGCGCAACGCCGCGGCCAATTCGAGGCCCTGCTCGCGCGGCACCCGGACGAGCATGCGGATGACGGGACCGTCGACCGGTTCGCCCGCTGGGCGGCGAGCGCCGGGCGGCAGGTCCACCGGCCCAAGCACCTCGGCCCCCTCTGGCAGCGTCGCGGCGTCGATCAGGGCGGCCGCCGATGCGACCTCGCCGTCGATCGCCGCCATGTGCGCGGCCGGCGGCAGCCCAACCTCGGTCCTCGCGTCGAGTTCGGCCTCGGCCGCCGCGACGGGATCCCACCGGACGAGTGCCTGCACCGTCGGGATCGCCGACTCGGCCACGACGGCGACCACGCCGCCCTCGGACCGCGGCCGCACCAGCGCACCCGCTGCCATCCACCGGCGCAGCGCGTCCTCTCCCGCCCGCAGGTCCTGCCTGCCGAGCAGCGCCCATCCGTCGAGCAGGAGCGCGGCGCCGTACCCGCCGGGCGCAACGGGTTCGGCGCCCGGCGTCGCGACGACCAGGGCCGGGGTGTCCGGAACCGTCACGAGCACGGCGTCCCCGCCCGAGGTGACGACGGTGGTGCCCGGGAAGGCCCTGCCGAGTTCCTCTGCCGTGCGCCGGGCACCGACCACGACGGCCCGCACGGCGTCCGACCCGCATCGGGCGCACCGCAGTGCGGGTTCGTGTCGGCCGCACCAGCGGCACACCGCGCCGGCCGTGTCCCGGTCGGGCAGTGACAGCGGCCCGGTGCAGTGTCTGCAGCGCGCGATGGCCCGGCAGCGTCCGCATGCGAGAGCGGGCACGTACCCGCGGCGCGGCACCTGCACCAGCACGGGCGCGCCCGCCGTCAGCGCGGAGCGGGCGGCGTCGAGCGCCATCGTCGGCAGTCGGGCGGTCCGCGCCGCCGGGTCGCGCTCCTGCGCATAGGCACTGTCCTCGATGGCGACGACCCGCGCCGCCCTGGCCCGCACCTGGGCGCGGGGGGCCACCAGGTCGTGTGCCCACCGGGACCGCACCAGGGCTTGGGATTCGGCGGTCCGCGAGTACCCGCCGATCAGCGCCGCGCAGCGCACCTGGTGGGCGCGCAGCATCGCGACCTCGCGGGCGTGCGAGTACGGCGCGCGCGGTTCGGCGAGGCTGTCGTCGCCGTCGTCCCACACCATGACGAGCCCGAGGTCGGTGACCGGTGCGAACACCGCACTGCGCGTGCCGATCACGAAGCGGGCGCCGCCGCGCAGCACGGCCAGCCAGCGCCGGTACCGCTCGGCGGGGCCCAGCCCCGCCGACAGCGCGACCACCCTGGTCGGGTCGACGTGCCGGGACGCGGCGGCGTGCAGCGCGTCGACGTCGCTCTGGTCGGGCAGGACGGCCAGCGCGGCCCGGCCGGAGTTGACCACCGCAGCCCCCGCCTCGGCCAGCCGATCGGCCCACTGCTCCCCCGGCAGCGCCTGCCACACCGCGCGCGCCGCCCGCCCCTCGGCGAGTGCACCGAGGAAGGCCTCGGCCCGGCCGTACACCGACCACCCGGCCGGATCGACGTCGGTGGTGACCAGCGGGACCAGCTCGGGGACGGCCTGCTTCTCGACGTTGGCGTGGCGTGGCGGCACGGCCAGCCGCAGGACGTCGGGCCGGGTTCCGGCGTACCGGGTCGCGACGGCCTCGGCGAGGCGCCGGACGTCGGGGGTGAGGACGGGCTCGGCCGACACGACGCGGTCGAGCCAGCCCAGCTTGCCCACGTGGTCGGTGTCCGAACGCCGTTCCAGGATGAAGGCGTCGACGAGCCTGCCGTGGAACCGGACGCGGGCGCGCACGCCCGGTTGGGCGTCGTCGCACTGCTCGCTGCTGACCAGGTAGTCGAATTCGCGATCGAGATGCGGCACCGACAGCATGGGCAGCACGCGTGCGATCGGCTCGTGTTCGGCGGCCTGTCTGGTCGTGCTCACTCGGCCGGTGTAGCAGCGCCCGCCGACGCCGTAGGTCCTCGACCGAACAGGAATCCCGCGGTGATCAACAGGATCGACGCGGCATACGCCCACCAGATCGGGACGGCGAGCGCCTCGGAACCGAGCACGAACTTCCCGATGCCGATCATGCCGTCGGACACCGCGAAGCAGACCGCGCCGAGCGCCGTCCACGGCGTCGGCAGGTCGGCAAGCAGCGCCGCGCAGGCCATCGCGCCGAGCACGACGATGTAGAGGGTGACCGGCACGGCCATCCCCTCGGCGACCAGGCGCGGCCAGAACCAGACGAGAAGGGCGACGCAGGCGGCGACGAGGACGGCGCACGCCGCGACCCGCGGGGTGGTGCGGCGGGCCAGCGGGCGCAACGCGGCCAGGAAGCACAGGTGCGCGACGAGGAACGCACCGAGGCCGAGCACGAACGACGGCTCCCACCACGGGACGGCGAGCAGGGCGTCGCCCGCGGCGGAGAACGCCAAAGCAGCGACGAGCCAACGACGTTCGCGCGCCACCCGGTGACCGAGCGCGGCGACCGCGAGCAGCACGGCGGTCAGCGCCTTGGCCGCGGGCTGCAGCGCGAACTGGCCGGTGAGGTCGGCGCCCGACGGCAGCCGCGCTGCGGTCGCGATCAGGAACACGCCGTACGCCGCGCCGACCACGCCGGCGGTGACCCACGCGATGCGCGATTGCGACGATGCGTACCTTGTGCCCATGCCCGCAGACGACGCTCCCGTCAGCCCGACACCACTCGACCCCATCCTGGAGAAGGTACTGGAAGCAGTTCCCTTCCAGCTGACGACCGAGGGCGGTCCGGAGGCCACCCGGCAGCGGTTCCGCGACGTGCCACGGCCCGAGGTCCATCCCGAGGTGACGGCGCAAGACCGCGAGATCGGCGGGCCCGGCGGCCCGCTTCCGATCCGGCTGTACCGGCCCGCCGACGTGGGCACGTCGCCGCTGCCCATCGTCATGTTCTTCCACGGCGGCGGCTGGGTGGTCGGCGACCTCGACACCTACGACGGCGCCGCAAGGGTCCACGCCGCCGAGACCGGCGCGCTGGTCGTGGCCGTCGACTACCGGCTCGCGCCGGAGCACCCGTACCCGGCAGCCGTCGACGACGTGTGGGCGGCAACGCGGTGGGTGGCCGAGCACGCCGACGAACTGGGCGCCGACGCGACGCGCATCGCGGTGGCCGGCGACTCCGCGGGTGGCAACCTCGCGGCGGTCGTCGCGCAATTGGCCCGTGACGCCGACGGCCCGGCGCTGCGGTTCCAGTTGCTCTGGTACCCGGCCACGACGTGGGACGTGACCTTGCCCTCGTTCACCGAGAACGCGAACGCCCCGATCCTGGACACCGTCTCGGTCGCCGGCTTCTCCCGGTGGTACGCCGGCCACGTCGACCTGTCCGACGCACCGGCCACCCTGATCCCGGGCCGCGCCGAATCGCTGGCGGGCCTGGCACCCGCCTACATCGCGGTGGCGGGCCACGATCCACTGCGCGACGACGGCATCCGCTACGGCGAACTGCTGACCGCCGCCGGGGTGCCCGCCGAGGTGCACAATGCCGCGAACCTGGTGCACGGCTACCTCGGCTACGCCGGCGTCGTCCCGGCAGCCACCGAGGCGACTCAACGTGGGCTCGCCGCACTGCGCGCCGCGCTAGGTTGAAACCCGTGACGGACACCTCGGCGAGCACGACGCCCGGGCAGCGGCCCGACATCGACCCGATCCTGAAGATGGTGCTGGACGCGGTGCCGCTGGAGTTCACGATCGCCGACGGCGTCGACGTGGCCCGCGAGAAGTTCCGGGCCGTCAAGCCGCCGCCGGAGATGCTGCCGGACCTGCGCATCGAGGCTCGGACCATCGGTCACGGGGACCTGACCGACGTGCCCGTCCGCATCTACTGGCCGCCGGTCGACCAGCACGCCGACCTGCCCGTCGTCGTGTTCTTCCACGGTGGCGGCTGGTGCATCGGCGATCTCGACACCCACGACCACGTCGCCCGCGCACACGCCGTCGGCGCCGAGACCATCGTCGTGTCGGTCGACTATCGCCTAGCGCCCGAGCATCCCTTCCCCGAGGGCGTCGAGGATGCGTGGGCCGCACTGCAGTGGGTCGCCGACCACGCGACCGAACTCGGCGGCGACCCTGCACGCATCGCCGTGGCAGGCGACTCCGCGGGCGGCAACCTCGCCGCGGTCATGGCGTTGCGGGCACGCGACGCAGGCGGGCCGCCACTGACGTTCCAACTGCTCTGGTACCCCGTGGCCGTCGGTGACCTGTCGGCGCCGTCGTTCACCGAGAACGCCGACGCGCCGATCCTCAACCGCGACGTGACCGCGGCCTTCCTCACCTGGTACCTGCCTGGGATGGACATGACCGATCCCGCCGCACTGCCGACCGACCTCGCGCCCGCGAACGCCGCAACGCTGGCGGGTCTGCCGCCCACATACATCGGCACCGCCGAGCACGATCCGCTGCGCGACGACGGCGGCAGGTACGCCGAATTGCTGGACGCCGCAGGCGTTTCCGTTCAGCTGTCCAATGAGCCCACCATGGTGCACGGATTCGTCAGCCTCGCGTTGGTGGCGCCCGCGGCGGCCGAGGCCACCCAACGCGGGCTCGCGGCACTGCGGGCCGCGCTGCATCCGGCCGGAGGCGACGCTCGATGACCACGCCCGACCATCACACGATCATCGTCGGCGCAGGGTTCTCGGGCATCGGCGCGGCCATCGCCCTGGACCGGGCGGGTCTGCACGACTACGTCATCCTGGAGGCCGGCGCCGAGCCCGGCGGAACCTGGTACTGGAACACCTATCCCGGCATCGGGGTGGACATCCCGTCGTTCTCCTACCAGTTCTCGTTCGAGCAGAGCACCGACTGGTCGCGCACATACGCCAAGGGCGGCGAACTCAAGGGTTACGCCGACCGGTGCGTGGACAAGTACGGGCTGCGCCGCCGGATTCGCTTCGACACGCACGTCACCGCGGCGGTTTTCGACGACGAGAACGACCTGTGGCGGGTGGATCTGGCGTCCGGCGGGAATCACCACGCCGGGTCACTGACGGCACGCTTCCTCGTCAACGCCAGCGGCGTGCTCACCGTGCCCAAGCTGCCCGACATCGACGGCGTCGACACCTTCGCAGGCGTCACCATGCACACCGCGCGCTGGGACCACACCCAGGACCTGTCGGGCAAGCGGGTCGCCATCATCGGCACCGGCGCCTCGGCCGTGCAGGTGATTCCCGAGATCGCGCCGAAGGTGGAGCACCTCGCGGTCTTTCAGCGCACGCCGATCTGGTGCCTGCCCAAGTTCGACGTCCCGCTGCCCGCGGCGGCGCGCCTGGCCATGCGGATTCCCGGCGGCAAGACCCTGCACCGGCTGATCAGCCAGGCCTACGTGGAACTGACGTTCCCGATCTCCGCGCAGTACTACACCGTGTTCCCGCTGGCCGACCGCGCGGAGCGGCTGTGCCGGGCGTATCTGAAGCGCGAGGTGCACGATCCGGTCACCCGGGACAAGCTGACCCCGCGGTACGCCGTCGGCTGCAAGCGGCCGGGGTTCCACAACACCTACCTGTCGACGTACAACCGCGAGAACGTGGACCTGGTCACCGAGCCCATCCGGGAGGTCACGCCGTCGGGCGTCACGACCGCCGACGGCACCACCCATGAGGTCGACGTGCTGATCCTTGCCACCGGTTTCAAGGTGATGGACGTCGACGCGGTGACGTTCGACGTCACCGGCAGCGGCGGCGTGGAACTGGCGGACTACTGGGAACGCAATCGGATGCAGGCCTACGAGGGCGTCAGCATCCCGGGGTTCCCGAATTTCTTCTCCGTCATGGGCCCGTACGGCTACGTCGGGTCGTCCTACTTCGCGTTGATCGAGGCGCAGACCCGCCACATCGTGCGGTGCCTGTCGCAGGCCGCGCACCAGTCGGCGTCGCGCGTCGAGGTGTCGCAGGAGGCCAACGACCGCTACTTCGCCGAGATGATGCGCAAGCGGCACCGCCAGATCTTCTGGCAGGAAAGCTGCAGCAAGGCCAACAGCTACTACTTCGACCGCAACGGCGACGTCCCGCTGCGGCCCGCCACCACGTTCGAGGCCTATCTGCGCAGTCGCCGCTTCCCGCTGCGGGACTATTCGTTCAGCGCCTAGAACTGCACGCCGCGGGTGAGCGCGCCGTCGACCAGGAGGTTGGTGCCGGTGATGAAGCTGGCGGCCGAACTGCTCAGGAAGACAACGGCATTCGCGACCTCGCCGGGGGTTGCCATGCGCCCGGTGGGGTTGAGGCCGAGCGCGGTCGCGAAGAGTTCGGGGTCGTCGCGCTCGATGGACGGCCATACCCCACCCGGGAAGTAGGTGTTGCCGGGGCTGACGGTGTTGGCGCGGACGCCCTTGCCCGCGAGGTCGAGCGCCAGGCCCTGGGTGTAGTGGATGATGGCGGCCTTCATGGTCCCGTACGGCCCTGCGGCGAAGTCGATCTCGCGTCCTGACACGCTGGAGATGGTGACGATCGAACCGCATCCGCTCTTTAGCAGGTGCGGTAGCGCCGCCTCCACCAGGCCCACGGTGCCCATCAGGTCGACGTCGAAACTCGTGCGCCAGTTCTCCGCGTTGGCGGGGATGGCCAGGGCGCTGACGTTCGCCACCACGCCGTCGATGCCGCCGAGCGCCGCAGCGCTGGCGGCCACCCACTCCGCGAGCGCCGTGCGGTCCCCGACGTCGACGGCGCTGCCGATGACGGTCGACCCCGTGGCGGCCAACTCCGTCTGGGCGGTCGCCACCGCGTCGGGGGTGCGGGCGCAGTAGGCGACTGCGGCACCCTCGGCCAGTAGACCGTCGACGACGGCCCGTCCGATGCCGCGGGTGCCCCCGGTGACGAGGAAGCGCTTGCCTGCGAGTCCCAGATCCATGGTCGTCCGTTCCGATCAGTAGTTGATGGAGCCCAGTGAGCTTGCGGCGCCGCGTAGTTCGGCGTGCAGACCGGCGTAGGCGGGTGCGGGCGGCAGCAGCCGCTTGTCGATCTTGGTGACGGCGCTGTAATTCGTGTCGACGACGTTGGCGATCGGCACCTGTGAGATCTGGGTCAGCAGCTGATAGGCGTCGAGCCGGTCGAGCCCGTACAACTCCCCCAGCCAGCCGATCATCTCGACCTGGCTGGCGCGCCACGCCTCCTCGAGCGGCCGCCCGGATCCAATGCACATCAGATGCGTGTCGGTCTCCAGCCGCGGCCATGCCGGACCGCCGCCCTTGACCAGGTCGACGATCGCCGTCACGTGCATCGCACCCTCGACTGCGGTGCCGCACGACTCGCCCTCGCCCTGCCGGTAGTGGCCGTCACCGAGCGAGAACAGGGCTCCCTCCACGTTGACCCGCAGGTAGCAGGTGGCGCCCGCGGTCATCTCCGGGGTGTCCATGTTGCCGCCGAAGTCGCTCGGCACCAGCGACGTCCGCACTTCGCGGCGGCCGGGGGCGACGCCCACCGTGCCCAGCATCGGGTTGGCGGGCAGCCGCACCGAGAAGTCGCTCGCCTGGGCGTTGAAGCCGACGGTGTGCGTGCCGGCGTCGTAGTCGTAGACGTACGTGCGCTCGGGCAGCGGGTCCTGCAGCGTCGGGCTGACGGGGATGCTGGTGAGGCCGCCGAAGAATGGGATCAGCGTGGAGGCGCCCCACGTCCGCGCCGGGGTGAGGTCGACCAGGTGCACGGCGAGCGTGTCGCCGGGTTCGGCGCCCTCGATCCAGAACGGTCCCGTCTGCGGATTGAGGTCCTCGGTGTTCAACGCGGTGCTCGCGACGTCGTCGCGGCTGGTGATCCGCCCGCCGTAGGCGTCCTCGGTCCACAGCGACAGCACGGTGCCCGGCTTGACGCGCAGCACCGGGGCCGCACCGCCGAAGGTGTAGGTCAGCTGGTCCGTCGTGGGAATGAAGGTCACCTGGTCCATGACCACCATCCTGGTGGAAGCGCCGCCCTCGCGCCCCACGAAGCGCAGTCGGCCCCCATTCCGCTTGGGAATGGGGGCCGCTGCGTGCGTTCGGTGTCTGGGCCGGGGTGCTAGACCGAGGCCTTGAGGTCTTCGACCTTGTCGGTCCGCTCCCAGGGCAGGTCGATGTCGGTGCGACCGAAGTGGCCGTACGCGGCGGTCGGCGCGTAGATCGGGCGCAGCAGATCGAGGTCGCGCACGATCGCACCGGGGCGCAGGTCGAACACCGACGTGATGGCCTTCTCGATGCGCTCCGGGTCGACGGTCTCGGTGCCGAAGGTCTCGACGAACAGTCCGACCGGGGCAGCCTTGCCGATGGCGTAGGCAACCTGGACCTCGACGCGCTCGGCGAGGCCTGCGGCGACGACGTTCTTGGCCACCCAGCGCATCGCGTAGGCAGCCGAGCGGTCGACCTTCGAGGGATCCTTGCCGGAGAACGCGCCGCCGCCGTGGCGGGCCCAGCCGCCGTAGGTGTCGACGATGATCTTGCGGCCGGTCAGCCCGGCGTCGCCCATGGGGCCGCCGAGGACGAACTTGCCGGTGGGGTTGACCAGCAGGCGGAAGTCCGAGGTGTCCAGCGTGGCGTGATTCAGGTCGGCGAGGACGGTGTTGACGACCTTCTCGCGGATGTCCGGCGCCAGGGTGGCGTCGAGATCGGTGCCCTCGGCGTGCTGCGTGGACAGTACGACGGTGTCGAGCCGGACCGGGGTGACGCCGTCGTACTGCACGGTGACCTGGGTCTTGCCGTCGGGACGCAGGTAGTCAAGGACGCCGTCCTTGCGCACCTCGGTGAGGCGGCGGGCCAGCCGGTGCGCCAGTGCGATCGGCAGCGGCATCAGTTCGGGGGTATCGCGGATGGCGTAGCCGAACATCAGTCCCTGGTCGCCTGCGCCCTGCAGGTCCAGCGGGTCGGCGCCGCCCTCGACGCGGGTCTCGTGGGCGGTGTCGACGCCCTGGGCGATGTCGGGTGACTGGGCGCCGATGCCGATGTTGACGCCGCAGGTCTCGCCGTCGAAGCCCTTGTCCGACGAGTCGTACCCGATGTCGAGGATGCGGGCGCGCACGGTGTTCGTGATGTCGGCGAACGCCTCCTTGGCGATCGTCGTGACCTCGCCGACGACGTGCACCTGGCCCGTGGTCACCAGCGTCTCGACGGCGACGCGAGACTTCGGGTCCTGCGCGAGCAGAGCGTCGAGCACGGAGTCGCTGATCGCGTCACAGATCTTGTCGGGGTGGCCCTCGGTTACCGACTCACTGGTAAACAGCCGAGCTTTGCTCACGGTGTAGTCCCTCTCCATTGCTTAGTCATGCGAATGATATAGCCGTCAGTTGTAGGCAAGCGTGCAACCCATGCGCGCGCAACCCTTGCACTCAGGCCGCGGAGTGCGCGCGTCACCCCAGGCGCAGGAATGCTCCGATCGCGTCCACGATACGGCTGGCCATCAGGGTCTTCGAACCGTGCTCCAACGCGACCTCGTTGCCGTCGGCCGACAGGAGCCATCCGTCGTTGTTGTCGACTTCGAAGGCGCGGCCCTCGCCGACCGCGTTGACGACCAGCAGATCGCAGCCCTTGCGCGCGAGCTTGGCCCTGGCGTGGAACAGCACGTCGCCGTTGGCGTCGCCCGTCTCGGCCGCGAAGCCGACGATGGCCTTCATGTTGGGCAGTTGCCCGTCCGTCCGCGCCCGTACGGCGGCGGCGAGAACGTCCTCGGTGCGCGTGAGTTCGATCGCGGGTGCGTCGGAGGCGTGGCCTGGCTCGTGCGACTTCTTGATCTTGCTGGTCGCAACGTGCGTCGGCCGGAAGTCGGCGACCGCCGCCGCCATCACCAGGACGTGCGACTCGGGGGCGTGCTTGGACACCGCGTCGTTCAGCTGGTCCGCCGAGCCGATGTGCACGACCTCGACGCCGGCCGGGTCGACGAGGCCGGCGGTGTGGCCGGCAATCAGCGTGACGTCGGCGCCGCGCTGGGCGGCGACGCGCGCGACCGCGTATCCCTGCTTGCCGGAGCTGCGGTTGCCGATGAAGCGCACAGGGTCGATCTGCTCACGGGTGCCACCGGCGCTGACGAGAACCTTCACCCCGGACAGGTCGTAGGGCAGCGCGTCGGGTCGCTCGAGCAGCAGCTGGGCAAAGGTGCTGATCTCCTCGGCTTCGGGGAGGCGCCCGGAGCCGCTGTCGGCACCGGTGAGCCTGCCCGCGGCCGGTTCCAGCACGATGGCACCCCGACGCCGCAGCGTCGCCACGTTGTCGACGGTGGCGGGGTGGTGCCACATCTCGGTGTGCATCGCCGGGGCGAAGAGCACCGGGCACCGCGCGGTCAGCAGTGTGGCGGTCAGCAGGTCGTCGGCGCGGCCGGAGGCTGCGCGTGCGATCAGGTCCGCGGTCGCCGGTGCCACGACCACGAGGTCGGCCTCCTGGCCGATGCGGACGTGCAGCACCTCGTCGACGTTCTCGAAGACCGTGGTGCGGACCGGGTTGCCGGAGAGCGCCTCGAACGTCGCGGCGCCGACGAACTTCAGCGCGGAGTCGGTGGGCACGACGCGAACGGAGTGCCCGGCCTCGGAGAGCTGGCGCACCAGGGTGCACGCCTTGTACGCGGCGATGCCCCCGGCGACGCCGACGATGATCTGCTTGCGCTCAGTCATTTCGCTCGCCCGGGACCCCGCCGCTGGCCGCTACTCGCCGCCCTCGGTGTGCTCGAGGAGGTCGGCGTGGATCTCGCGCATGGCGATCGACAGCGGCTTCTCCTGCAGACCCGGCTCGACGAGCGGGCCGACGTATTCGAGGATGCCGTCGCCGAGCTGGTTGTAGTAGTCGTTGATCTGGCGCGCGCGCTTGGCGGCGTAGATGACCAGCGCGTACTTGCTCGACGCGCGGTCGAGCAGCTCGTCGATGGGTGGGTTGGTGATGCCCAGCGGCGTGTCGTAGGCGGTGGCGGCGTCGGAGTCGAGGCTCTCGACAGGGTTGCTCACGAAGAAATCTCCCGGTGTTTCGGAGTAGCTGCTGGATGTCTGATGGGCTTGTCCGGCGGCCTCTCCAACACGTTCAGGCGCCCGGACGGTCAACGGCCCACCAGCAAGGATACCAATTCAGCGCACGCCGACTCCAATTCAGCGTTGACGACGACCGTGTCGAAGCTGTCCTGGGCGGCCAGTTCGGCTCGCGCGGTGTCGAGTCGGCGGGCCATGACCTCCGGAGTCTCGGTGCCGCGGCCGACGAGTCGGCTCTCCAGGGCGTCCCAGCTGGGTGGAGCCAGGAAGACCGATACCGCCTCGGGCATCGCCTTCTTGACCGCCTGCGCCCCGGCAAGGTCGACCTCGATCAGCACGGGGCGCCCGGCGCGGGCGGCCTCTCGGACGGGTCGGGCCGGCGTGCCCGAGCGATGCAGGCCGCCATGGATGTCGGCCCACTCGAGGAGTTCGCCGTCGTCGATCAGTTGCTGGAACCGATCGGGGGTGACGAAGGCGTAGTCGACGCCGTCCACCTCACCCGGCCGCGGGGACCTGGTGGTGGCGGAGACGCTGAAGTGCAGGTCGGGGATCCGTTCGCGCAGACATCGCACGACGCTGGACTTACCGACAGCAGAGGGACCGGACAGCACCACGACGCGTGTCATGGCCGTCCGGCCCCTCGGCCGGCGTACACGTAATGCCTAATCGCTGGTGAAGTCGAACTTCTCCAGGAGGGCCTTGCGCTGACGATCGCCGAGGCCGCGCAGGCGGCGGGTCGGAGCGATCTCCAGCTCGGTCATGATCTCCTGAGCCTTGACCTTGCCGACCTTGGGCAGGGCCTCCAGCAATGCGGAGACCTTCATCTTGCCCAAGACCTCGTCGGTCTCGGCGTCCTTGAGAACCTGCTTGAGGTTGGTGCCGCCGCGCTTGAGTCGATCCTTTAGTTCGGCTCGCGCTCGACGTGCGGCAGCAGCCTTCTCCAACGCTGCCGCGCGCTGCTCGTCGGTCAACTGGGGAAGGGCCACGGGGTTCCTCCGTCTCTTGCCGTCATCTGTTGTGTCTTGACTGGTTAGACAACCAGCCAGCGGGGACGACCGTACCCACGCTGACTGACGAAAGCTAACCCCACCCCCGGCTCGAGGAGCCGTTTTCCCAGCGTGTAGGACGCCAGCGAACCGTCCCGGCGCGCACGAATCTGCCCCTCGACCGGCGCGACGAGGCCCTGTCGACGTCGGATGTGCCTGTTCACCAGCGGTTTTGGCGCATCGCCCCCAGACGGGGCGGCACGCCCGACCCAGCGGGCGCGGCGATGCCGGGCGGCGGCGCCCCCGCCGGAGAGAAATTTTCCCAGGTCACCGCGTGTCGGGCGTGTCGGAACGCGCAGTTCTCCACCACGGGCGTCACCCCCGTCACTCCCGTGACAGGCGTCACATCCCTCCCTCACCAGGCACTCACACGCGCCCCGAAGCCCGTGCACAGTCGGGCGCCATAGCGTGCAAAGGTCGGGCCGCTGGGGCGCCCGAGGCGACGACCGGCTGCCGCCGCCAACGCCGGCCATCAGCCGTTCGCCGGGGATCGCCGATCCCACCGAAGCCGGCCCACCCGAACCAGTCACGGCGCGTGCGGCCGGCAGTGATCACACCGCCGGCCGCACGCCATTGTCCGTAAGACATTCGGCATCAATGGTTCTCGACTGGTCAACGGACGCACAGCGCGCACCTAAGCCGACCACAGAGCCGACCCATCCCCGCTTCCTAGCGTCACCGGTACGTGCGGCGAACACGCGCCTCGCGAACGAAGACGGAGTCGACGACATGACCTTCAAGACAGCCCTGAGCGCATCGACGATCGCGATCGGCATCGGCCTCGGCGCGGTGGCCGGGATGGGCACCGCCGCGGCGAATCCGGGCCAGCCGTGCAACGCACCGGGCGCCCCGGCATGCCAAGACCAGCGCGACGGCCAGCGCCAAGCTGGCGATCAGAACCGCGGCAACGCGCCGATCGACTGGCGGCAGCGCGGCGCCGACCAGGCCCGCCAGGATCACCAGCCCTTCAACTGGAACGGTCAGCAGGTCAACCCGATGCGGGCGGGCAACGGCGACGGCTGGGGCTTCTGGTTCCTCGGGCAGTGGATCCGGCTCTAGCAGGCACCCGCTAGCTAGCGCGCCAGGTGTGCGACGGCGTCCCGCATGCGCTCGCCCGCCGTGCGGAGCGCCGCCACATCGGGCCCGGCTCGCAGCACCTCGCGCGAGACGGCGGGCAGCAGCGTGCCCGGGGCGGCACCGCCGAGGCCCGCCAAGTCCTCGGGCCGTCCGCCCTGGGCGCCCACGCCCGGCACCAGCACCGGGCCGCTCAGGGCCGTTAGGTCGGGCACCGCGGTCAGCGTGGCGCCGACCACCACTCCCACCGATCCCAGGCCGACCGCAGCGCCGTTCTCCGCAGCGGCGTGGTCGACGATCGCCTGCGCGACGGTCCTGCCGTCGGCGGTGGCGCGCTGCACGTCGGCACCCTCGGGGTTCGACGTCGCCGCGAGGACGAACACGCCGCGCCCGTTGGCCGCAGCCAGGTCCAACAGCGGACGCAGCGATCCGAACCCAAGGTATGGCGACGCCGTCACGGCGTCGCACGACAGGGGCGAGGAACCCGCCCACGCGGCGGCGTAGGCCGCCATCGTGGTGCCGATGTCACCGCGCTTGGCGTCGGCCAGCACCAGCACCCCGGCGCTGCGCAGCGCGACGATCACGTCCTCCAGCACCGCGAAGCCCGCCGACCCGTACGCCTCGAAGAACGCCACCTGCGGCTTGACCACGGCGAATCCGGCGAACGCCTCGACGCAGGCGTCGGCGAACGCCCGCAGCCCGGCGGCGTCCGCGCCGAGACCCCACGCCTCGAGGAGCTGCGGATGCGGATCGATGCCGAGGCACAGCGGGCCGCGCGCGGACACCGCCTCGGTCAGCCGCGCCCCGAACGTGGTCACGTCCGGCCGTTCGCCTGCTCGCGTGCTCCCATGCTGCTGTGCAACTCCTGCAGCGACATGACGCCGATGTCTCCCCGGATGCCGGCTTCGATGCCCTGCACCGCCGCGGACGCTCCCTGCACGGTGGTCACGCAGGGGATGTTCATGGCGACCGCTGCCGAGCGGATCTCGTACCCGTCGACGCGTGGACCGGAGTTCCCGTAGGGAGTGTTGATCACCATGTCGACCTCACCGGCCTTGATGGCGTCGACGGCCGACGTCGCCGGTCGGTCCGCGCTGGGCGCCTCGAAGTGCTTGCGCACCGTGTCGCACGGAATGCCGTTGCGCCGCAGCATCTCGGCGGTTCCCTCGGTGGCCAGCACCCGGAACCCGAGATCGGCCAGCCGCTTGACCGGGAACACCAGTGAGCGCTTGTCCCGGTTGGCCACCGAGACGAAGACCGTACCGGCGGCGGGCAGCGAACCGTAGGCCGCCGTCTGGCTCTTGGCGAACGCGGTGCCGAAGTCCCGGTCGATGCCCATCACCTCGCCGGTCGACTTCATCTCCGGGCCGAGCAGCGAGTCGACCTGCGAGCCGTCGGCCTTGCGGAACCGGTTGAACGGCAGCACCGCCTCCTTGACCGCGATGGGCGCATTCGGTGCGACGTCGGCACCGTCCCCGGTCGCGGCGAGCATGCCCTCCCGGCGCAACTGCGCGATGCTGGCGCCCAGCATGATGCGGGCGCAGGCCTTGGCCAGCGGCACGGCCGTCGCCTTCGAGACGAACGGGACCGTCCGGCTGGCCCTCGGGTTGGCCTCCAGCACGTAGAGCACGTCGTCCTTGAGCGCGTACTGCACGTTGAGCAGACCGACGACGCCGATGCCGTGGGCGATGGCCTCGGTCGCATGCCGTACGGCGGCGATGTCCTGCTTGCCGAGGGTCACCGGCGGCAGCGCGCACGCCGAGTCGCCGGAGTGGATGCCTGCCTCCTCGATGTGCTCCATCACGCCACCGATGTAGACCTCGGATCCGTCGCACAGGGCGTCGACGTCGATCTCGATGGCGTCTTCGAGGAAGCGGTCCACCAGTACGGGGTGCTCGGGCGAGAGCTGGGTGGCGCGAGTGATGTACCCGCGCAACGTCTCGTCGTCGTAGACGATCTCCATGCCGCGCCCACCCAGAACGTAGGACGGGCGTACCAGAACCGGGTAACCGATGTCGGCGGCGATGCGTCGGGCCTGCTCGAAGCTGGTCGCCATGCCGAACCGTGGTGCTGGCAGGCCCGCGTTCTTCAGGACCTCCCCGAACTCGCCACGGTCCTCGGCGAGGTCGATCGCCTTGGGGCTGGTGCCGACGATCGGGACGCCCGCGTCGGCGAGACGCTGGGCGAGGCCCAGCGGCGTCTGCCCGCCCAGCTGCACGATCACGCCGATGACGCCGGGTCCGCCCGCGCCGGAGGCCGATTCGGCGTGGTAGACCTCGAGGACGTCCTCGAAGGTCAGCGGTTCGAAGTACAGCCGGTCGGCCGTGTCGTAGTCGGTCGACACCGTCTCGGGGTTGCAGTTCACCATCACGGTCTCGAAGCCGACCTCGCTGAGCGTGGTCGCCGCGTGCACACAGCTGTAGTCGAACTCGATGCCCTGACCGATCCGGTTGGGACCCGACCCGAGGATCAGCACCTTCGGCTTGTCGGTCTGCGGGGCCACCTCCGTCTCGGCCGCCGGGTCGATTTCATAACTGCTGTAGTGGTACGGCGTCTTGGCCTCGAACTCCGCGGCGCAGGTGTCCACCGTCTTGTAGACGGGATGAACTCCCAGCCGCCGCCGCAGCGTCCGCACACCGTCCTCACCGGCGAGTTCGGGCCGCAGTGCCGCGATCTGACGGTCCGACAGGCCGCTGTGCTTGGCGGCGCGCAGCAGTTCCTCGTCGAGGACGGGTGCGGCGCGCAGCTCCTTCGAGAGGTGCACCAGCCCGGCGATCTGGTCGACGAACCAGGGGTCGACGCCGGAGGCCTTCGCGACGTCCTCGACCGACGCACCCTGGCGCAGTGCCTGCTCGATGTCGTAGAGGCGACCGTCGGTGGGCGTCTTGAGCCGTGTCAACAGCTCCTCGACGGTGACTTCGGGATCCACGCCGGTCCAGAAGCCGCCGCGGCCCGGCGTCTCCAGCGACCGCATCACCTTGCCGAGAGCTTCGATGAAGTTGCGCCCCAGCGACATTGCCTCGCCGACGGACTTCATCGTCGTCGTCAGGGTCGGGTCGGCGCCGGGGAACTTCTCGAAGGCGAACCGGGGCGCCTTGACGACGACGTAGTCGAGCGTCGGCTCGAAGCACGCCGGCGTCTCCTTGGTGATGTCGTTGACGATCTCGTCGAGGGTGTACCCGATGGCGAGCTTCGCGGCAATCTTGGCGATCGGGAAGCCGGTGGCCTTCGACGCCAGTGCGCTCGACCGGGAGACGCGTGGGTTCATCTCGATGACGACGAGTCGCCCGTCGTCCGGGTCGATCGCGAACTGGATGTTGCAGCCGCCGGTGTCGACGCCGACCTCGCGCAGGATCGCGATGCCGAGGTCGCGCATCGTCTGGTACTCGCGATCGGTCAGCGTCATCGCGGGCGCCACGGTCACCGAGTCACCGGTGTGCACGCCCATCGGGTCGAAGTTCTCGATCGAGCAGACCACCACCACGTTGTCGCGGTGATCCCGCATCAGTTCGAGCTCGTATTCCTTCCACCCGAAGATCGATTCCTCGATCAACACGTTGGCCGTCGGCGATGCGGACAGGCCGTCGCCGGCCATCCGGTCGACGTCCTCGACCGAGTACGCCATGCCGGACCCGAGGCCACCCATCGTGAACGACGGCCGGACGACGACGGGCAGGCCGAGTTCGTCGACGGTGTCCCGGACCTCCTCCATCGTGAAGCACACCCGTGACTTGGCCGACTCGCCGCCGACCTTGGCGACGATGTCCTTGAACTTCTGCCGGTCCTCGCCGCGCTGGATGGCCTCGAAGTCCGCGCCGATCATCTCGACGCCGTGGCGGTCCAGCGCCCCGTTCTCGTACAGTGCGACGGCCGTGTTGAGCGCGGTCTGCCCGCCGAGCGTGGCCAGCAGCGCGTCGATCTCGTTGCCACGCTCGGCCTGCTGCACGATCACCTTCTCGACGAACGCCGCGGTGATCGGTTCGATGTAGGTGGAGTCGGCGAACTCCGGGTCGGTCATGATCGACGCCGGATTCGAGTTGATGAGCGTCACCCGCAGGCCTTCGGCCTTGAGCACCCGGCAGGCCTGCGTGCCCGAGTAGTCGAACTCGGCGGCCTGCCCGATGACGATGGGGCCCGATCCGATGACCAGGACGTGCTTGAGGTCTTCCCGGCGCGGCATTAGCGCTCGACCCTCCCTTCCTTGGCTTCGGAGATGAGGTCGACGAATTGGTCGAACAGGTATGCGGCGTCATGGGGTCCCGCCGCCGACTCGGGGTGGTACTGCACCGAGAACGCCCTTCCGTCGAGGAGTTTGATGCCCTCGACGACTCCGTCGTTGGCGCAGGTGTGGCTGACCACGGCCCGGCCGAACTGCGTGTCGAACTCCTCGCCGGCCTCCCCTTCGAGGGCGAAGCCGTGATTCTGCGAGGTGATCGCGACCCGTCCGGTCAGGTGGTCGACCACCGGAACGTTGATCCCGCGGTGACCGAAGGCCATCTTGTACGTCGAACGCCCCAGGGCGCGGCCCAGGATCTGGTTGCCGAAGCAGATGCCGAACAGCGGTATTCCGGCCTCGAGGACCTTGCGGGTCACCTCGACGACGTGGTCGGCGGTCGCCGGGTCACCGGGACCGTTGGACAGGAACACCCCGTCGGGATCGAGCGCGGCGACGGCGTCGAAGGTGGCGTTCGACGGCACCACGTGGGTCTGGATGCCCCGCTTGGCGAAGTTGCGCGGGGTGTTGGTCTTGATGCCGAGGTCGAGCGCGGCCACTCTGAAGCGTTGAGGCCCTTCGGCTTCCACCACGTAGGTCGAGTCGGTGCTCACCTCGCCGGCGAGGTCGGCACCCAGCATCGACGGCTGGCTGCGCACCCGGGCAAGCAGCTCGTCCACCTCGGCCAGGGCGTCGCCCGAGAAGACGCCCGCCTTCATCGACCCCGCACTGCGCAGGTGCCGGACGACGGCGCGGGTGTCGATGCCCGCGATCCCAACGACTCCCTGGCGGACCAGTTCGTCGTCGAGCGTGCCGGTGGCGCGCCAGTTGGAGGCGCGCGGCGAGGGGTCCCGCACGGCGTAGCCGGCGACCCAGATCTTGTCGCCGCGGCTCTCGGCGTCCTCACCGTTCCACCCGGTGTTGCCGATCTGCGGTGCCGTGGCGACCACGATCTGACCGTGATAGCTCGGGTCGGTCAGCGTCTCCTGGTACCCGGACATGCCGGTCGAGAACACCGCCTCGCCCAATGTCTGTCCCACGGCCCCGAACTCGGTGCCGGTGAATACCCGACCGTCGTCCAGCACCAGCACTGCCCGACCGGCTTGCCTGCTCATCCGGCGTCCTCCTGTACCCAATTGGCGAGTTCGCGGCGGTCGTCGCCGCGGAACCCCGTGTCGATCTCGGTGCCCGACGGCAGCGTCCAGCGGATCGCCAGAATGCCGTCGTGCGTCACCACCTTGCCTGCGATGGCCCGTTCCGTCCGTATCGCTCTGATGGACTCGTCGGGGATCCAGATCGGGCTGGCGCCCGTGCGCTGCAACATGATCCCCTCGGGGTACCGGGTCAGCACCGCCTTGCTGCGAAAACCCAGGTCGCCGACCGCGACCCGGTCGAGCCAGGCCGACGAGCCGCGGGCAGAAGGCGACTCGGACTCCTGACCGGGGCCGCCCTGCGGAAGCGGTTCGGATCGGGCGATGGTGCTGCCCACGTAGAGGCCGCGGGTGGCGGGAATCAGTGCGGGCCCGACGGTGTCCGGCATCGGCGGCAGCTTGCCGATCTGCTCCACCTGCCGCTGCGCGCGTCGCAACCAGCCGCGCATCATCTGCCGGATCAGCAGCGCGATGATCACGACCAGCACGGCGGCCATGATCAGCGAGGTGACCAGCGTGGAGTCATTCATCCGGGAGTCCGCTCTTGCCCTCGCGCGCAGTCACCTTGCCGCGCAACAGCGTCAGCGTCACGGTTGCGGGCAGGGTCATGGCCTCGTACGGCGTGTTGTCCGAGCGGCTGGCCAGCGTCCGTCCGGTGACGGTCCACTCGGTGTCGGGGTCCACCACGGTGAGGTTGGCCGGCTCCCCCACCTCGAGCGGACGCCCCTGATCAGGCAGTCCGACGATCGCGGCGGGCGCCTCGCTCATCACCCGTGCCACGTCGCGCCAGGTGAGCAGTCCCGGCTGCACCATCGTCTGGACCACGACCGACAGTGCCGTCTGCAGTCCGAGCATTCCCGGCCGCGCGGAGGCGAACTCGCACATCTTCTCGTGCTCGGCGTGGGGTGCGTGGTCGGTGGCCACGCAGTCGATGACGCCGTCGGCGAGCGCCTGGCGCAGCGCGATCGCGTCGTCGGCCTCCCGCAGCGGGGGGTTCACCCGGTTGCGGCCGTCGTAGTCGGCGAGGCGCGCGTCGTCGAGCAGCAGGTGGTGCGGCGTGACCTCGGCCGTGATCGAGATGCCCTGTTCCTTGGCCCATCTGATGAGTTCGACCGTGCCGACCGTCGACGCATGGCAGATGTGCACGCGGGCGCCGGCATCGCGGGCCAGCAGCGCATCGCGCGCGACGATCGACTCCTCGGCCGCGCGGGGCCAGCCCGCGAGCCCGAGCCGGGCGGCGTTGGGTCCCTCGTGCGCGACGGCGCCCACGGTGAGCCGCGGCTCCTCGGCGTGCTGGGCGATGAGCACCCCGAGTCCGGTGGCGTACTCCAGCGCCCGGCGCATCACCAGCGGATCGTCGACGCAGACGCCGTCGTCGGAGAACATCCGCACCCGGCCGACGCCCGCTGCCATGAGGCCCATCTCGGTGAGTTGCTTGCCCTTCAGCCCGACGGTGACCGCCCCAACGGGGTGCACGTCGACCAATCCCACCTGCTGGCCGCGGTGCCACACGTGGTCGGTGACCACGGCGGTGTCGGCGACGGGATCGGTGTTGGCCATGGCGAACACGGCGGTATAGCCACCCAGTGCCGCTGCCGCCGAACCGGTTTCGATGTCCTCGGCGTACTCGCGGCCCGGTTCGCGCAGATGCGTGTGCAGGTCGACGAAGCCAGGGAGCAGGACCTGGCCCCGGGCGTCGACGACGTCGGCGTCGTCGGGCGCCGTGAGGTCGGTTCCGATGTCGGCGATCTGACTGCCGGACACGAGGACGTCGACGGGCTCTCCCTCGCCGTAGGGGCGGACGCCGCGGATCAGGATGGGTCGGGACCCGTGCACTCGAGACGTCATGCGCTGACCTCCGCTCCGCTGCCGACCAGAAGGTGGAACAGCACCGCCATCCGGACGTGTACGCCGTTGGAAACCTGTTGCAGCACAGCCGACTGCGACGAATCGGCGACCGACGACGCGATCTCCATGCCGCGCAGCATCGGGCCGGGGTGCAGGACGACGACGCCCTCGGCGAGCCTGCCGAGGCGCTTCTCCGACAGCCCGTAGCGCACCGAGTACTCGCGCGCCGAGGGGAAGAAGCCGCCGTTCATCCGCTCGGCCTGCACCCGCAGCATCAGCACGACGTCGGCGCCGGGCAGTTCGGCATCGAGGTCGTGCGACACCGTCACCGGCCACGACGACACCCCGGTGGGCAGCAGGGTCGGCGGCGCGACGAGCACGACCTCCGCGCCAAGGGTGGCCAGCAGCAGCACGTTCGACCGGGCGACGCGGCTGTGCAGGACGTCGCCGACGATGACGACGCGCTTGCCCTCGACTCCCCCGAGCCGCTGCCGAATCGTCAACGCGTCGAGCAGCGCCTGGGTCGGGTGCTCGTGCATCCCGTCGCCAGCGTTGATGATCGAGGGGCCGCCGGAGCCTTCGGCCGTCCACTCCGCCAACTGCTGCGCCGCACCCGACGCCGGATGCCGGATGATCAGCGCGTCGGCGCCCGCGGCGCGCAGGGTCAGCGCGGTGTCCCGCAGCGACTCGCCCTTCGACACCGACGAGCCCGAGGAACTGACGTTGATGACGTCGGCGCTCATCCACTTGCCTGCGACCTCGAACGACACCCGGGTGCGCGTGGAGTTCTCGTAGAACATCGTGATGACGGTGCGACCGCGCAACGTCGGCAGCTTCTTGACCTCGCGGCCGAGCAGGGCCTCGCGGAACCGGTCGGCGTCGTCGAGGATCGCGGCGGCCTCGTCACGGCCGAGATCGGCCACCGACAGCAGGTGCCTGGTCATCGTTGGGAATCCTTGCTCTTCGCGCAAGCGCTCATCGCGGGGGCCCTCCCGTGTTCGCTATCGTCACGCCGTCGGCGCCGTCCTGTTCGGCGAACCGGACCTTCACGTTGTCCAGGCGTGAGGTGGGCACGTTCTTTCCGACGTAGTCGGCACGGATGGGGAGTTCGCGGTGGCCGCGGTCGACGAACACCGCCAGCTGCACGATCCGGGGGCGGCCCACGTCGCGCAGTGCGTCGAGGGCAGCGCGGACGGTGCGGCCGGAGTACAACACGTCGTCGACCAGGACGACGATCGCTCCGTCGACGCCACCGTCGGGGATGGTCGTCTCTGCGAGCGCACGTGGCGGCTTGGACATCAGGTCGTCGCGGTACAGCGTCACGTCGAGCGCGCCGGTCGCCACGTCGACGCCGGAGAAGTCGGAGATGTTGCGGGCCAGCCTGGTGGCGAGGGTGACGCCGCGGGTGGGGATGCCCAGCAGCACGACGCGCGGCGCATCGGGACCGCCGAGCGCGGTCTTCTCGATGATCTGATGGGCAATGCGGGAGATCGTTCGGCTCACGTCTGCCGCGGACATCAGTTCCCGATCGGGACTGGCGTCGGCAGAGCCGGCTGAGGCATTGGGCATGACGTACCCGGACCTCCTTCTCCGCCTCGCTGGACGGATCGTTAAAGGACGTCGAACTGCGCCGAACCTTACCACCGGCGCGGTGGGCCCGAATCGACGGCCTACGCTGAAACGCGATGAATCTCGACGGGAACCAGGCATCCATCCAGGAGGTGATCGACGCCGGGGTACTCGCCGGCGCCGTGACCCTCGTCTGGCAGGGCGGCCGCGTGCTGCAGGTCAACGAACTCGGTTACCGCGACGTCGCCGCACGCGTCCCCATGCAGCGCGACACGGTCTTCCGCATCGCGTCGATGAGCAAGCCGGTGACCGTCGCCGCCGCCATGACGCTGGTGGAGGAGGGCCGGTTCGCGCTGACCGACCCGGTCACGCCGTGGCTGCCCGAACTCGCCGACCTCCGGGTGATGGCGGATCCGGCCGGGCCGCTCGACAAGACGGTGCCGGTGCGCCGCCCCATTACGTTCGACGACCTGATGACCCATCGCAGCGGTCTGGCGTATGCGTTCTCGGTGGGAGCGCCGCTCAACCGGGGCTACGGCAAGCTGATGTTCCGTCAGGACCAGGACCGCTGGCTGGCCGAACTGGTCAAGCTGCCGCTGGCCCACCAGCCCGGTGACCGGCTGACCTACAGTCATGCGACCGACGTCCTTGGCATCGCGCTGTCGCGCATCGAGGGCAAGCCGCTCTCGGAGGTGCTGGCGGAGCGGATCTTCGAGCCGCTCGGCATGACCGATACCGGGTTCTCCGTCACCCGCGAGGGCCGCAGCCGGGCGGCGACGATGTACAAGCTCGAGGAGTCGGGCTCCGGTGGGTTCACCCTGCGCGACGACGCGATGGGACCGGCACCGTTGACGCCGCCGCCCTTCTGCGCAGGCGGCGCGGGGCTCTGGTCGACCGCCGACGACTACCTGACGTTCGCCCGGATGCTGCTGCACGGCGGCACCGTCGACGGCGTGCGGGTGCTGTCCGAGGAGTCCATCGCCGCGATGCGCACCAACCGGCTGACCGACGAGCAGAAGCGGATCCCGTTCCTGGGCATGCCCTTCTGGCGCGGCCGCGGGTTCGGCCTGAACCTCTCGGTGGTGACCGATCCCGCCCAGTCGCGTCAGCTCTACGGCCCTGGCGGCCTCGGCACGTTCAGCTGGCCGGGTGCGTTCGGCACGTGGTGGCAGGCCGATCCGTCGGTCGACCGGATCATGATCTACCTGATCCAGAACCTTCCCGACCTCAGCCCCGACAGTGCTGCCGCAGCGGTGGCAGGCAATACGTCCATGCTCAAACTCCAAGCGGCGCAACCGAAGTTCGTCCGCCACACCTACCAGGCGCTCGAGGACTGACCCTCAGACCTTCGCGATGTCGGCGGCGCGGGTCGATCGGTGCCTGCGCTGCACGATCAGCCCCGCGACGACGATGAAGACCGCGGAGATGGCCGACAGCAGGATCGCCTGCTGCTGATCGGCGTCGAACGCCATCAGCACGAGGATCGCGACGATGCCGACGATCGTCACCATGGTCAGGCCGGGGAACAGCCACATCGCCACCGGCGCCCGCTCGCCTGCGGCCCGCATCTTGCGGCCGAGCACCAGTTGGCTCGATGCGATCGACAGGTAGACGAACAGTGCGACGGCCCCGCTGGTGGCCAGCAGGTACCCGAAGATCTTCTCGGGCAGCAGGTAATTGCCTGCGACGGCGAGGAATCCGACGATCATAGACGCGAGCACCGCCACCCACGGCGCGCCGTTGCCTGCGACCTTGCGCACGGCCTGGGGCGCGTCACGACGCTCGCCGAGCGAGTAGAGCATCCGGGAAGCCGTGTACAGCGCCGAGTTCAGGCACGATGCCACGGCTGTGAGGATGACGAGGTCCATGATGAGCTTGGACCCGGGAATGCCGATGGCCTCCAGCGTCGACTGGTAGGAGCCGTCGGCCAGCTGGTCGTAGGGCATCAGGGCGACGATCACGAAGATCGAGCCGACGTAGAACAGCGAGATGCGCCAGATGACCGAGTTGACGGCCTTGCCGATGCCCTTCACGGGGTTCGGCGACTCCGCCGCGGCGATGGTCACGATCTCGGTGCCCATGAACGAGAACATCGTGATGAGCAGACCCGCGATCACTGCGCCGAAGCCGTTGGGCATGAATCCGTCGGGCTGCCATAGGTTCTCGATGCCGCTGACCCCCGAGTCGGGAATGAGACCGAAGATCGCCGCGACGCCGATGCCGATGAACGCGACGATGGCGACCACCTTGATGAGCGCGAACCAGAACTCGAACTCCCCGTAGTTGCCGACGCTCACCAGGTTCGTGATCGTCAGCAGCAAGGTCACGGCCAATGCCCAGATCCATTGCGCGCCACCGATGAGGTCGGTGAGGATCGCTGCGGCAGCAGTCGCCTCGACGGGGATCACCAACACCCAGAACCACCAGTAGAGCCAACCAACGGAGAACCCCGCCCAGTGGCCGAGCGCCCGCTCCGAGTACACCGAGAACGATCCGGTGTCCGGATTCGCGGTCGCCATCTCGCCGAGCATGCGCATCACCAGCACGACCAGCGTGCCCGCCAGGATGTAGGAGATCAAGACTGCGGGCCCAGCCTCCTTGATCGCGTTCGCCGAGCCCACGAACAAGCCCGCGCCGATCACCCCGGCGATCGAGATCATCGTGATGTGGCGTGGCTTGAGGCTCGTGCCGAGACCTCGCTGCTCCCCTACCGCCGGCTCCGGTGCCACCGTGGTGTCGTCAGTCATCAACCTGCCCCCCCCCGTTCCAGCGAGCTGAGCGTCAGTGCGCGCGCAGGCGCCTAGACTGCCCAGCGATCGAATCGGCGAAACCCCCACTATGGAACGAGCCCAGACATGACCGCGTTGAGGACTCCGGACGATCGTTTCGCCGGACTGCCTGGCTTCGACCACGCGCCGAGCTACGTCGACGTCGAGGCCCGCGGCATCCCGCCGCTGCGCATGCACTACGTCGATGCCGGTCCCGAGGACGGCCCCGTCGCGCTGCTCCTGCACGGGCAGCCCACGTGGTCGTACGCATACCGGTTGGTCATCGACGTGCTGACCGCCGCAGGCATGCGCGTCATCGCCCCAGACAACATCGGGTATGGCCGCTCCGACAAGCTCACCGAGGCAACGGATTACACGTTCGTCAGGCACGTCGAGTGGCTGACGAGCCTGGTCACCCGGCTGGATCTGGCCGACGTCACCCTGGTGGTGCAGGACTGGGGCGGTCCGCTGGGGCTCAGCGTGCTGGCCCGCCACCCGCAGCGCTTCGCCAGGATCGTCGCCACCAACACCATCCTGCACACCTGCGACCCCGCGCTGGCCGGGCTGCTGACCTGGCCGCATCACGGTGTCGGCGACGACCGGGTGCTGCACGCCGAGACACTGCTCGACTACGTCAGCTTCTACCAGCGCGCCCCCGACATCACGCCCAGCTTCTTCCTCGACGCGGTCGCGGGGCCACTGCCCGCCGACGTCCTCGCCGCCTACGACGCACCGTTTCCCGACCGGACCTACAAGGCGGGGCTGCGCCAGATGATCGCGCTGGTCCCGCTGACGCGCAACGACCCAGGTGCCGCGATCGGCCGGGCCACGATGACCGCCCTCGAGCAGTGGCACCGGCCGTTCCTGACCGCGTACTCCGACGGCGACCCCGCCACCGCAGGCTGGGATCGCGTCTTCCGCAGCCGCATCCCCGGCGCCGCGGGCATGCCGCACCGGGTGATCACTGGGGCAGGCCACTTCGTCCAGGAGCAGCGCGGCGAGGAACTCGGCGAGATCGTCGTCGAGTTCGTCCGTACGACGAGCTGACGGCTCCTAGGCCGAGCGGGACAGCACGCGACCGAATTGCATCAGCCGCTGCATCTGTGCGAGACCACCGTCGTCGACGGTCTTGGTGTAGCGGAACGACTCGCAGAACAGATCGGTGTCGACGACCGACTTCCGACGCGCGCGCGTGAGGAGCTGGGTGTACATCCGCAGTCGCACCTCGGCGAGCCTGCGGGTGCCGTCGGGAAGGATCTCGAACTCAGTGGTGAGGATGTGGTCGGTGACCGTCGACAGCAGGATCGTGCGCACCGACGCGTCGAGGATCCGGCGCGGTTCCGATCCCGCGGTCACGGACGCGTCGTCGTCGGCCCTCCACAGGATCAGACGCCTGCCGTCGGTGGCCACGACCTCCTGCCACACCGCTTCGCCCCACGGTTCGTCACTCTCGCCGCGCGACATGATGAACGACGTGATCGCCGAGAAGTCGACGACGGAGCGGAGCTGCTCGAGTGCCAGGTCGGGATCCCGCAGGTACACCCGGGCCGCCTCGTCCACCGAGGTGTAGGGCGCCCAGTCCTGCGGGACGCCCACGCTCAGGCGTCCTCTGCGGGCCCGGCAGTGCCTCGGACGGCCGCCGCAGCCGCACGGATCTGTGGCGTCACCAGCATGACCTGGCCGAGCACCCCGTTGACGAAGCCGGGCGAATCGTCGGTCGACAGCTTCTTGGCCAGCTCGACCGCCTCGTCGACGGCGACGGGTTCCGGCACGTCCTCGGCGTGCAGCAGTTCCCACACCGCGACGCGCAGGATCGCGCGGTCGACCGCGGGCAGCCGCTCCAACGTCCAGCCCTGCAGGTGAGCCGAGATCAGGTCGTCGACGTGGGCGGCGTGCTCGGTGACACCCTTGGCGACGGTGACCGTGTACGGGTTCAACGTCGACACGTCCATGTCCGTGTGCGCCAACGCGTTTCGCGACGATGCGATCTCGGCGGGCGTCATGCCGCGGGCCTCGGCCTCGAACAGCAGGTCCACCGCGCGCTTGCGCGCCTGATGCCTGCCCTTGTCCGGACCCTTGCGACTGCCTTCGTCGCCCGAGTAACTCCACTCGCCCTTGCTCGATATCCCGTCGCTTCGCTCGCCCCGGCTCGATATCCCGTCGCTTCGCTCGCCCCGGCTCGAGTCAGGCATTGACCCTTCCCAGGTAATTGCCGTCACGCGAGTCGACCTTCAGCTTGTCGCCGGTGTTGATGAACAGCGGCACCTGGATCTCGGCGCCGGTCTCGAGGGTGGCGGGCTTGGTGCCCGCGCTCGACCGGTCGCCCTGCAGCCCCGGCTCGGTGCTGGCGACCAGCAGCTCGACGGTCACCGGCAGCTCCAGGTACAGCGGCACGCCGTCGTGGAACGCGATCTGCACCGGCATGCTCTCGAGCAGGAAGCCGGCGTTGCGGCCGACCAGCGCCTCGGGCAGGGAGTGCTGCTCGTAATCCTCGGAGTCCATGAACACGAAGTCGGCGCCGTCGCGGTACAGGTAGGTGGCGTCGCGGCGGTCCACCGTGGCGGTCTCCACCTTCACACCGGCGTTGTAGGTCTTGTCCACGACCTTGCCCGATAGCACGTTCTTGAGCTTGGTCCGCACGAAGGCCGGTCCCTTGCCTGGCTTGACGTGCTGGAACTCGGTGATCTGCCAGAGCTGGCCGTCGATGTTCAGGACGAGCCCATTCTTGAAGTCGGCGGTCGAAGCCACGTTGGGTACTACTCCTCAGCATGTCCGTGAGCGGCCTACCTCGTTGTCACGAGAGAACTGCAAGTTCCTTGGGGAACCGGGTAAGCAACTCGGGTTCGGGTGTGTGATCCCCGCCCACGACCAACGTGTCCTCAATGCGGACGCCGCCGTAGCCGGGCAGGTAGACACCGGGCTCCACGGTGACCGCAGAGCCAGCAAGCAGTGTACCGGCGGATGACGCGCTGATTCCCGGCGCTTCGTGGATCTGCAGGCCGACGCCGTGCCCGAGCCCGTGGCCGAAGTTCTCCGCGTAGCCGGCATCGGCGATGACCTGGCGCGATGCACCGTCGACCGCGCTGAGCGACACTCCCGGCGCGAGCGCCTCGCGGCCGGCGCGCTGCGCGGTGGCCACCAGGTCGTAGACGTCGCGCTGCCACTGCGCCACCGGCGCCAATGCGAACGTGCGGGTCATGTCCGAGTGATAACCAGCCACCAGCGCGCCGAAGTCGATCTTCACGAAGTCGCCCGCCGCCAGCACGGCGTCGGTCGGACGGTGATGCGGGATCGCCGAGTTGGTGCCCGCCGCCACGATCGTCTCGAAGGAGACGCCGTCGGCGCCGTGGTCGAGCATCCGCGACTCGAGGTCGCGGGCAACCTCCTTCTCCGTGCGGCCGGGCCGCAGCCCACCCGCGGCGACCAGGTCGGCGAGCGCGGCGTCGGCGGCCTCGCAGGCCAACCGGAGCAGCGCGATCTCGCCGGCGTCCTTGACCTCGCGCAACGCCTCAACGGTTCCCGCCGCCCGGACGAACTCGACCCCGTCGGCCGCCTTCTGCAGCTGCGCGAACCCGTCGACGGTCACGACGTGACTCTCGTATCCCAGCCGCCCGATCCCGCCTGCCGCCGCCCGCGCCGCGAGGTGGGGCCCGCAGGCCCGCTCGATGACCAGCTCGGCGTCGGGCGACTGGGCGCCGGCCTGCGTGACGTACCGCCCGTCGGTCGCCAGCACCGGCACGTCGTGGTCGGCAAGCACGAGTAGTGCGGCGTTCGATCCGGTGAATCCGGACAGATAACGCACGTTGACCAGGTCCGTCACCAACATCGCGTCGAGATTCGCCGCATGCAGACGGCGACGCAACCGGTCCCTGCGGTGGGAAATCGTCACGGCGCATGACGCTACTCGCTACGCTGTGCCCTCATGAGTAAGTGGTTGCTGCGCGGATTGGTTTTCGCCGCCCTAATGGTCGTCGTCCGGCTCCTTCAGGGCGCACTGATCAACGCGTTCGAATCAAGTGCTCTGATCATCAGCATTTCGCTGGTCGTCGTGTACGCGGTGGCCGCGTTCATCTGGGGCAACATCGACGGTCGCGCCGACGCCCGCGCCAACCCCGACCCCGATCGTCGCGGCGACCTCGCGATGACCTGGCTGCTCGCCGGGCTGTTCGCGGGCGTCGTCAGCGGCTTCGTCGCGTGGCTCATCTCGCTGTTCTACGACAACCTCTACGCCGAGGGACTGCTGAACGAACTGACGACGTTCGCCGCGTTCACCGCCCTGCTGACGTTCGTCGCCGCCATCGCGGGCGTCACGATCGGCCGCGTGCTGGTCGACCGCAAGGCGCCACCGCTGCAGCGCCGCTCCGCAGAGGACGACCGTGCCGACACCGACGTGTTCGCGGCGGTCGGTGCACGTGACTACCCCGACGATGGCTCGACGGCCGAGGGCGCACAGGCGGCCAGGACCGACCAGATCGGTACCACCGTGACCAGCCCGCGCGAGTCCGAGGAAGCGGGCACGGCACCCACGACCACCGAAGGCCGCCAGCAGCCCTGACGCGGGCCGTGCCGGGCTAGGACGCGGCGGCGAGGTAGCGCAGCGCGAGCAGGTATCCCTGCACGCCAAGCCCGACGATCACGCCGGTGGCGACGGCACTCAGGTACGAGTGGTGCCGGAACTCCTCGCGAGCGTGCACGTTCGAGATGTGCACCTCGATCAGCGGTGCCGTCAACTCCGAGCAGGCGTCCCGCAGCGCGATCGACGTGTGCGTGAGCGCGCCTGCGTTGAGGATGACCGCCTCGCCGGCATCTGCGGCGTCGTGCACCCAGCCCAGCAGGTCGGCCTCGCTGTTGGACTGGCGCACCCGCACCGTCAGCCCGAGTTCGTCGGCCTCGCGTTCGATCAGCGCGACGAGGTCGTCGTGGGTGGTGCTGCCGTAGACCGCGGGCTCGCGCTTGCCGAGCCTGCCGAGGTTGGGTCCGTTGATGACGTTGACGGTGGCGGCGGTGGTCACTGGCGGGACTCGATTCTCTTCGCGCAAGCGCTCATCGGAACTCGATTCTCTTCGCGCAAGCGCTCATCGGGTACCGATCTCCGAATAAGCCCCTACCACCAGGGCCGGATCGGGCCCCTCCAACCGGCCCGGCTTCGCCAGCCCGTCGAGCACGACGAACCGCAACACGCCCGCGCGGGACTTCTTGTCCCCCGCCATGTACTCCAGCAGCTGCGGAAGGGCGTCGGCGTCGTAGTCCACCGGCAGTCCCAGCGAGGTCAGGATCGTGCGGTGCCGGTCGGCGGTCGCGTCGTCGAGCCGCCCGGCCAGGCGGCCCAGTTCGGCGGCGAACACCAGCCCCACCGAGACCGCCGCACCGTGCCGCCAGCGGTAGCGCTCGCGACGCTCGATGGCGTGGGCGAGCGTGTGCCCATAGTTGAGGATCTCGCGCAGTGCCGATTCCTTCTCGTCGGCGGCGACCACCTCGGCCTTGACCGCGATGGAGCGACGGATCAACTCGGGCAGCACGTCGCCGGTGGGGTCGAGCGCGGCCTGCGGGTCCGCCTCGATGAGGTCGAGGATCACGGGGTCGGCGATGAAGCCGGCCTTCACGATCTCGGCCATGCCTGCGATGATCTCGTTGCGCGGCAACGACTCCAGCGTCGCGAGGTCGACGAGTACTGCCAGCGGCTGATGGAAGGCGCCGACCAGGTTCTTGCCCGCGTCGGTGTTGATGCCCGTCTTGCCGCCGACTGCCGCATCGACCATGCCGAGCAGCGTGGTCGGCACGTGCACGACGTCGACGCCACGCAGCCAGGTGGCTGCGGCGAATCCTGCGACGTCGGTCGCCGCACCTCCGCCGAGGCTGACCACGGCGTCCCTGCGGTCGATTCCGATGCGGCCCAGCACTTCCCAGATGAATCCGAGGACGGGCAGTTCCTTGCCCGCCTCGGCATCCGGGATCTCGATGCGGTGGGCGTCGATCCCCTTGGCGGCCAATGCATCCCGGATCGCCTCAGCCGTCGCGGCGAGTGTCGGCTGGTGCAGGATCGCCACCCGGTGCCTGCCGTCGAGCACACGGGTGAGGTCCTCGAGCAGACCGCGCCCGATGATCACCGGGTATGGCCGATCGACGTGGACGTCGACGGTGACGGGTTCAGTCATTGCGCGCTTCCGCTCTGCGGGCCAGTGCCGCGGGACTCGGCGGGGCCTCGGTGGTGGGTCCGGGATTGAGGACGGTGGGCAGTCTGCGCCATGCCGATCGGCGACGTCGGCGCAGCGGGTGGTCGCTTGCGGCGCACTCGAGGCGGTGGACGATGTGCCGCACCACGGCGCCTGGATTGCGCCGGTTGGTGTTCACCCGCAACGTGGCCACCTCCCGGTACAGCGGCACCCGGTCGGACATCAGCGCGCGGAACCTGGCGTCGGGGTCATCGGTCGCGAGCAGCGGCCTGCCGCCGCCGGAGGTCCGCCGCACGCCCTCGGACGCACTGATCTCCAGGTACACGACGGTGTGGCCGGCCAGTGCCTCGCGCACCGCGGGAGTCGTCACCGCCCCGCCGCCGAGCGACACGACGCCGTCGTGCTCGGCCAAGGCCGCGCACACGACCTCGGCCTCGATGCGACGGAACTCGGCTTCTCCGTCGAGGAAGATGTCGGCGATGCTGCGACCGGTCGTCTCGACGATCTTGGCGTCGGTGTCGAGCAGTGGGACGCCCAGCGCCTTCGCCAGACGTCGGCCGATGGTGGACTTGCCCGAGCCGGGCATGCCCACCAGCACCGCTCGGGGCGCCATCAGCCCAGCGCCCTGGCCGACTCGGTGTGAGCGCCGCGCGCGGAGACCGAACGCAGGTAGGTGTCGACGTTGGCGCGGGTTTCGGTCAGCGAGTCGCCGCCGAACTTCTCGAGCGTGGCGCGCGCCAGGACCAGCGCCACCATGGTCTCGACCACGACGCCTGCCGCGGGCACCGCGCACACGTCGGAACGCTGGTGGATGGCGACGGCCTCGTCGCCGGTGGCCATGTCGACGGTGGCCAGTGCCCGGGGCACGGTCGAGATGGGCTTCATCGCGGCGCGCACCCGCACGGCCTGTCCGTTGGTCATGCCGCCTTCGAGGCCGCCTGCCCGGTTGGTCGAGCGCATGACGCCGTCGGGTCCCGGGTAGATCTCGTCGTGCGCGACGCTGCCGCGGCGGCGGGCGGTTTCGAACCCGTCGCCGATCTCGACGCCCTTGATGGCCTGGATGCCCATCACCGCGCCGGCCAGCTGGCTGTCGAGCCGGCTGTCACCGCTGGTGAAGGAGCCCAGGCCGATGGGCAGCCCGTCGGCGACGACCTCGACGATGCCGCCGAGCGTGTCACCGTCCTTCTTGGCTGCCTCGATCTCGGCGATCATCGCGGCTTCGGCGTCCTTGTCGAAGGCACGCACCGGGCTGTCGTCGATGGCGTCGAGGTTCTCGGGCCGCGGCGGGGGGCCGTCGTAGGGCGTCGATGCGCCGATGGACACCACGTGGGAGAGCACCTCCACCCCGAGCGCCTGGCGCAGGAAGGCCCTGGCGATGGTGCCCGCGGCGACGCGTGCAGCGGTCTCGCGCGCGCTGGCTCGCTCGAGCACAGGACGGGCGTCGTCGAACCCGTACTTCAGCATCCCGGCGTAGTCCGCGTGCCCCGGCCTCGGCCGGGTCAGCGGGGCGTTCCGCGCTGCGCCTGTTTCGGCAAGATCCCGACTGTCCACCGGGTCCGACGCCATCACCGTCTCCCACTTGGGCCACTCGCTGTTGCCGATCTGGATGGCGATCGGGCCGCCGAGCGTCACGCCGTGGCGCACGCCGGCCAGGATCGTCACCTCGTCGGCCTCGAACTTCATCCGGGCGCCGCGGCCGTAGCCGAGCCTGCGCCGCTTGAGTTCGGACGCGATGTCGCCGGAGGTGACGTGGACGCCCGCAACCATGCCTTCGACCACGGCGACCAAGGCCCGTCCGTGGGATTCACCTGCAGTAGTCCATCGCAACACGCGTCCGATTCTCCCACGCCCGCCCCCGCCCGGCGAAAACGCCGGGCTGTCCCCTCACGCGAGGCTGCGCTGCATCGACGAAACACGCGTTTTGGCGGAGAAGTGCGAGTGGGTCCCGCCAAAAGGCGCATCTCGCAATGGGCGGACGGTGCGCCGGGGCTAGAGAACCGCCAGCGCGAGCGCCCCGGCGGTGGCAGCGCACATCGCCGGGCCGTGCGGTATGGCGGGACGTCTGGCGAGGATGCCCGCCGCCGCCGTGAGGACCGGGGCGCCGAGCGCGGCCAGCAGCCACACGTCCGGGCCGAACGCCCCGGTGAGCGCTCCCACACCGATGGCGAGCTTCACGTCCCCGGCGCCCATGCCGGACGGGGCGGCGAGGTGCACGACGAGATACGTCGCGGTCAGCGCCGCCGCACCCGCCAGGGCCGCCGCGCCACGGCCGTGCGCCGCGGCGAACGCGAGTATCAGCACGGCGCCGGTCAGCGTCAACGCGTTGGGCAGCCTGCGGCGCCGGACGTCGTGGAGGCTCAGCGCCGTCAGCCAGGCGAGCACCGCCACGCACGCGCATCCGGACCACACCCCCACCCTCGAAGGCTAATCCCGCGAAAGCGCCGCCCTCATCACCTCTTTGGGGGCCGGACGCCCGGTGAACTGCTCGACCTGGGCGAAGGCCTGGTGCAGCAGCATCTGCAGTCCGCCGACCACGCGCCCACCGCCGGCCTCCACGGCGAGCGCCAGCGGGGTCGGCCACGGGTCGTAGATCGCGTCGAGCAGCAGCGGCACGCCGACGATCGAGGGGGCGTGCGCGGCCGCGGCGTCGGCCGGGATGGTGCTGACGGCGGCGGCGAGACCGGGCAGTCGTGTACCGAGCCCGACCCAGCGGGTGGCGACGCCGAGGCGCTCCCCCAGCGCGACCAGCGGCGCGGACTTCTCCTGGCTGCGCGCCACGATCGACAGCTCGGTGACGCCGAGGCCTGCGAGCGCGACGACGGCCGCGGGTGCGGTCCCGCCCGACCCGATCACGGCCGCGGAGCCGGTGACCGGTCCCAGCGCGCCTGCCACGCCGTCGACGTCGGTGTTGTCGGCGCGCCACCCGGTCGCCGTGTGGACCAGGGTGTTGGCGGAGCCGACCAGCTCGGCGCGAGCGGTGCGCTCGTCTGCGAAGCGCAGCGCAGCGAACTTGCCGGGCATCGTCACCGACACGCCGACCCATTCCGGCCCGAAACCCGCCACGAGGGACGGCAGCCGCTCGGCGGTGCACTCGATGCGCTCATAGGTCCAGTCGGTCAGACCGAGCGCGCGGTAGGCGGCCAGATGCAACTGCGGTGACCTGGAGTGCGCGATCGGCGATCCCAGTACCGCGGCCCTGCGGACGGTCACTACCGTGCGCTGTCCAGCACCCCGTTGCGCAGGGCGACCTCGATGTTGGCGAGATGTTGTGGGTAGTCGCGGGTGAACAGCGTCGTGCCCTGCATGTCGACCGTCACGAAGAACAACCAGTCCCCCGGCTCGGGATTCTCCGCGGCGACCAGCGCCGGCTGTCCGGGTGAGCAGATCGGCGACGCGGGCAGGCCCTCGAGCGCGTAGGTGTTCCACGGGGTCTGCCTGGCGCGGTCGGCGTCGGTGGTCGCGACCTCCTGCCGGTCCAGCGCGTAGTTGACCGTCGAGTCGAACTCGAGCCGCCGATACACCGGGTCGTTGAGCCGGTTGTAGATGACGCGGGCGACCTTGGCGAAGTCGTTGGGCAGCGACTCCTTCTGCACCAGCGAGGCCACGATCAGGATCTGGTACGGCGAGAGGTTGCCTGCCGCACCGGCGGTCAGCAATCCGCCCGCCTCGTACTGGGCGACGCTCGCGGCGACGAGCGTGTGCAGGATCTCCGGTGCGGGTGCCGACGGGTTGACGTTCCACGTGCCGGGCGCGATCAGCCCCTCGATGCGCCGGTGGTCGTCGGCGAGTGCGGCGATCGGTTCCAGCGCCCACTGCGGGATCGCCAGCGCCGCAGGGTCGGCGGTGGCCGCGGCGTTCTTCAGGTCGTCCACCGATACGCACTGCTGGGCCCCGTCGAGGTCCACGCACGTGGCCTTCCAGATGAGCGAGAAGATGCCGTCGGTCACCGAGCCGGTCTTGACGTCGGCGCTGTCGTCGAGCTGCCTGCCTTCTGGAATGACGAGGCGACCCACCCTGTTCGACGGATCGGCCAGCCGCTTCACCGCGTCGGCCGCGGGTATCTCGGTGCGCACCTTGTAGAAGCCGGGCTGGATGGAGGTGATGGCGTCGTTGCCGGACGCAGCGGTGACGAACGCGGCCGGGGTCGCCACCACCGCGGCGTTCTTCAGCGTCTCGCCGATCGCCGTGGTCGAGTCGCCGTTGTTGACCTCGATGACGACGTCCTTGACGCCCGCCCCCTGATAGTCGTCGTCGGTGCCGCCGAACATGCCGCTGAACAGCTGCGAGCCGAGGAACACCGCACCGACGACCACGACGACCAGCGCAGCGATCGAGAAGACGGTGATGTTGCGGCGCTTGCGGCGATTGCGCTTGGCCCTGGCCCGCTCGGTACGACTCATCGCGCGTCGGGGGGCACCGACCGCCTCCGGTCCCGGCCGGTCATGGCCCCAGGAGGAGAAGCCCTCGTCGGTCGCCCCGCCGTGGTCGACGTGCTCGTCGCCACGGTCCAGTGGCTCGTAGTCGCGACCGTAGTGGTCGTCGTACCCGTAACCGCGCCCGCGGTCATCACTCATCGTCGGCTCCGCCGTGTTCCGCCAGCACGTGGCGTCGTTGATCCAGCCAGTTCTGCAGGATGCCTACGGCGGCAGCCTGGTCGATCATCGTCTTCTGACCCTTGGCACGCACCCCGGCCTCGCGCAGCGAGCGTTGTGCGGTCACCGTGGTCAGTCTCTCGTCGGCCATCCGTACCGGGATGGGTTCGATGCGCGCGGCCAGTGTGTCGGCCAGGTCCATGGCGTCGAGTGCCGACGTCCCGGCCCGGTCGGCCAGCGTGCGGGGCAGTCCCACGACCACCTCCACCACCTCGAGTTCGGCCGTCAGTCGGGCGAGCCTGCGAATGTGCTTGTCGGACTTGTCCCGACGCACCGTCTCCACCGGCGTGGCGAGGATGCCGTCGGGGTCGCAGGTCGCGACGCCGATGCGCACCGTGCCGACGTCGATGCCGAGCCGTCGCCCGCGGCCAGGGTCGGAACTCCCGGGGCGGTCGGGTTGACGGTCGGTACGGCTCACCCAGCTAGCTCCGGCCTACCTCGGCGCGGAGCGCGGTGAGCGCCGCGTCGATACCGGAGGCACCGCGGCCCGAGCCCTGCGCGAGATCGGCCTTGCCGCCCCCGCGCCCGTTCACCGGTGCACCGAGCACCTTGACCAGGTCGTTGGCGCTGAGCCCGAGGTCCTGCGCTCCGGCGTTGACGGCCACCACGAACGGCACGGCGTCGTCGTCACCCTCGGCGATCAGCGCGACCACCGCGGGCTCGGCGCCCAGCTTGCCCTTGATCTCGCCGACCAGGCTGCGCAGATCTGCCGCCGAGATGCCGCCGGCCATCCGCTGTGCCACGACACGGACCCTACCCACGAGTTCCGCTCCGGCTGCCGCGTTGGCTGCCGCGGCGCGCGCGCCGGCCAGCCGCATGCGGTCGAGTTCCTTCTCTGCGGTCCGCAGCCGCTCGACGAGGTTGGCGACGCGTGCGGGTACTTCCTCCGACGGCACCTTGAGCGACGCCGCCAGACCGGCCATGAGGGCCCGTTCCTTGGCGAGGTGCCGGAACGAGTCCAGCCCGACGTAGGCCTCGACGCGGCGCACGCCGGATCCGACCGAGGCTTCGCCGAGGATCGTGACCGGCCCGATCTGCGCCGAGTTGTGCACGTGGGTACCGCCGCACAGTTCGATGGAGAACGGTCCGCCGATTTCGACGACGCGCACCTCGTCTGGGTAGTTCTCGCCGAAGAGCGCCATGGCGCCCATCGCCTTGGCCTTGTCGAGTTCGGTGTTGAAGGTGTTGACCGCGAAGTCCGCCTCGACGGCTTCGTTGGTGACCTCTTCGATCTGCGACCGCTGCTCGTCGGAGAGCGAGCCCTGCCAGTTGAAGTCGAATCGCAGGTAGCCGGGTCGGTTGAGGGACCCGGCCTGAACGGCGTTCGGCCCCAATACCTGTCGCAACGCGGCGTGCACCATGTGCGTACCGGAGTGCCCCTGGGTGGCGCCGTGCCGCCACTTGGGGTCGACGGCCGCGGACACCGTGTCACCCTCGACGAACTCGCCGGACTCCACGTTCACCCGGTGCACCCACAGCGTCTTGGCGATCTTCTGCACGTCGGTGACGGCGGCCTTGGCCGTACCGCTCGACCCGGTGCCGGAGATGGTGCCGACGTCGGCGATCTGACCGCCGGACTCCGCGTACAGCGGGGTGCGATCGAGGACGAGTTCGACGCGTTCGGGCGCTGCGCCCTCGGGGCCTGCCGCACCGTGGGCGACGACCGGGACACGCCTGCCGTCGACGAAGATCCCGAGTATCGTTGCGTCCGAGGTGAGTTCGTCGAAGCCGGTGAACTCCGTCGGGCCGGCGTCGACGAGTTCGCGGTAGGCGCTCAGGTCGGCGTGGGCGTGCTTGCGCGCGGCGGCGTCGGCCTTGGCACGCTGCCGCTGCTCGGCCATCAGGCCGCGGAAGCCCTCCTCGTCGACGGTGAGGCCGTGTTCGGCCGCCATCTCCAGCGTCAGCTCGATCGGGAAGCCGTAGGTGTCGTGCAGGGCGAACGCGTCGGTGCCCGAGAGCACGGTGGCACCGGAGGACTTGGTGGTGCGGGCCGCGTCGTCGAACAGCTTGGACCCCGAGGCCAGCGTCCGGTTGAACGCGGTCTCCTCGGCGACCGCGATGCGCTGGATGCGGTCGAAGTCGGAGACCAGTTCCGGATACGACGGGCCCATCGCGTCGCGGACGGTCGCCATCAGGTCGGCGACGATCGGCGTGTCGATGCCGAGCAGCTTGGCCGAGCGGATGGTGCGGCGCAGCAGGCGGCGCAGCACGTAACCGCGACCGTCGTTGCCGGGGCTGACGCCGTCGCCGATGATGATGGCCGCCGTGCGGCTGTGGTCGGCGATCACCCGGTAGCGCACGTCGTCGTCGTGGTTCCCGGCGCCGTATCCGCGGGGTGCGATGCTCGCGACGAGGTCGATGACGGGGCGGACGAGGTCGGTCTCGTAGACGTTGTCGACGCCTTGGAGCAGGCACGCGACGCGTTCGACGCCCATGCCGGTGTCGATGTTCTTGCGCGGCAGCGGGCCGAGGATCTCGAAGTCCTCCTTGGAGGTGCCCTCGCCGCGCTCGTTCTGCATGAACACGAGATTCCAGATCTCGATGTAGCGGTCCTCGTTGGCTTCCGGGCCACCGTCGACGCCGTACTCCGGACCACGGTCGACGTAGATCTCCGACGACGGACCGCACGGTCCGGGGATGCCCATCGACCAGTAGTTGTCGGCCTTGCCGCGGCGCTGGATCCGCTCGAGCGGCAGCCCGGCGACCTCCTGCCACAGTTCGATCGCCTCGTCGTCATCGAGATAGACCGTCGCCCAGAGCTTTTCGGGGTCGAAGCCGTAGCCGCCCTGGTCCTGCGGGTTGGTCAGCAGGGTCCAGGCGAACCCGATGGCGCCCTTCTTGAAGTAGTCGCCGAACGAGAAGTTGCCCGCCATCTGGAAGAAGGTGTTGTGCCGGGTCGTGATGCCGACCTCGTCGATGTCGGGGGTGCGGATGCACTTCTGCACGCTGACCGCGCGGTTCCAGGGCGCGGTGCGCGCCCCGAGGAAGAACGGGACGAACTGCACCATGCCTGCGTTGACGAACAAGAGGTTCGGATCGTCGAGGATGACCGATGCGCTGGGCACCTCGGCGTGTCCCGCCTTCACGAAGTGATCGAGGAAGCGCTTCCTGATCTCGTGTGTCTGCACGTGCTGTTCGTCCTTAATGGTTCATGGGTGGTCCGCGCGGGCCGTTCCTGCGACGGGGCCGATGCCCGTCGACCGCATCACAGTACCGGTCCCGACCCACCGGGCAGACGCGGTGATCAACCGTCGACGAAGCTCAGGCGGACCGAACGGTGGGGATTGTCGCGGTTCAGGTCGACGAGCACGACGCTCTGCCACGTGCCGAGCAGTGGCTTGCCGTCCTGCACGGGCACCGTGACCGACGGCGACACGATGGCCGGCAGTACGTGGTCCGCGCCGTGGCCTGGGGAACCGTGCGAGTGGCGGTAGCGGTCGTCGCGCGGCAGCAGGCGCTCGAGGGTGTCGACGAGGTCGGAGTCCGACCCCGCTCCGGTCTCGAGGATGGCCACGCCTGCCGTCGCGTGCGGCACGAACACGTTGCACAGGCCGTCGCCGCGGCCCGCACAGAACGACCGGACCTCGTCGGTCAGATCCACGGTCCGCTGCCTGGTGGTGTCTACGTCGAGCACGTCGGTATGCACGATTCGAGCCTACGGGCGGCAACGATTTTGACGCGCGGGTTTATTAGACCGACGCCCTTGGGTACTGCTCTGTCACCATTCATCGGCTGGAGGAAGAAATGACCATCACCGGCATCATCACCGCGATCCTGATCGGCATCGTGATCGGCGTGCTCGGCCGACTCGTCGTACCCGGCAGGCAGAACATCTCCGTCATCGTGACGATCCTCGTCGGCATCGTCGCGGCGTTCCTGGGCACCGCCCTGGCTCGCGCGCTGGGCCTGCCCACCGCCACCAACGGCATCGACTGGATCGAGCTCCTGGTCCAGGTCGTCGTCGCCGCGATCGGCGTCGCGCTCGTGTCCGCACTCATGGGCCGTCGCCGCACCGGGGTCGTGCGCCGCTAGAACCGGAGAACCTCAGTGCAGCGGGCGATCCCCTCGATCCCCTGCCCGCTGTGCCCCTGCGTTGCCGCCGGATTCGGCTCCGCTGACGTCGTGCTCCCGTTCACGACCCGTCGCGGAAGCCGATCACCCGGCGGCAACGCCCATTTGGCTCCAATGTCACGCCGTGAGCAGGGCATCCAGCTTGTCGTACGCCTCGACCATGCCGGCCTCCATGCCCGACGACAGCAGACCGTCGCGAGCTTCGAGGCTCGGGCAGATCGATCGGCCGCGGAGCCGGCTGCGATCGGCACCCAGGTCCTCGAACCGCAGGAATTCGATGTTGACCATGTCCGGTGCGCCCTCGAATTCGAATGTCTGAATGATGAGTTCGTTCTCCCGGACGGTGTGGAAGACGCCGTTGAACGCGTACTCGCCGTCGGCGTCGGCGTGGACGTAGCGGTATCCGCCGCCGGTGTGGAAGTCCCACCGGACGATCGTCATCCTGAGGTCGCCCGGGCCGAGCCACTGCGCCACCAGATCCGGTTCGGCGTGCGCGCGGAACAGCGCCTGACTGCTCGCCGCGAACTCGCGGGTGAAGTCCATCGCCAGCGTGTCCACCGGCGCCATCAGGTCGAGTGCGTTGGTCATCGGTCCCTCTCCTCGTTCTCTCTGGTGTTCTCGGTCGTCGCGTTCTCCGTCATCGCCGCCAGCAGCCCGTCCAGCCGGCGGTAGTTGCGTTCGGCGTCCAGCCGATACCGGTCGATCCACGACGTCAGCGCTTCGAGTGCCGCTGCGTCGAGATGAACGGGCCTGCGCTGGGCCTCCCGGCTCCGGGTGACCAGGCCGGCCTGCTCGAGCACCTGAATGTGCTTGGACACCGCCTGCTTGGTGATGTCGAACGGCTCGGCCAACTCGTTGACCGTCGCCGGACCCCGAGACAAGCGCGCCACGATCGCCCGGCGAACCGGATCGGCCAGGGCCAGGAAGGCCCGGTCGAGTCGGTCCGCATCGCCATCACCCCTCAATCGTCAACCTTCTCTTTGATCAACCAATTGATTGACTACAATGGTAGGAGTGGTATTCGGCGGTGTCAAGAGTTCTTCAGACGGTTACGGAGGTGGGGTGGGCTCAGCGCAATGCGTCGCCCGGGAACCCCATGCACGGATGCACGTCGTAGACGAACACACCGGACTGGACGCCGGGATCGCCGTCCATGATCTCCCTGGTTTCCTCGACCGTGGCCGAGAACACCCCGACGCCACAGGTGCCCGAGTCGTCGGTGACCGGCAGCACGAGGGCCAGCCGACCGTCGTCGCGCAGCCCGAAGTTGCGGCGGCCGTGCTCCCAGATCACCGACTCGGTGTCGGGCCCGCCGAAGTTCGGCCCGGTCCGCAGCACCATCAGGGTGTAGGTCTTCGCCGTCGCCAGCATGGCCGCCATCTCGTCGTCACCGAAGACCTTCATCGGTCGCCTCGCTTCCTGCGGATGATCGCTCTGAGCTTCTCGAGCCGGCCGCTGATCTCGCGTTCGGCCCCGTGCGAGGTCGGCCGGTAGTAGTCGACGCCGACGAGTTCGGCGGGCGGATACTGCTGCGGCACCACGCCTCCCGGGTCGTCGTGCGGGTAGGCGTAGCCCTGCGCGTTGCCCAGCGCCGCGGCACCCGAGTAGTGCCCGTCGCGCAGATGCGGCGGAACCAGACCGGCCTTGCCCGCCTTGATGTCCCCCATCGCCGCAGCCAGCGCGGTGGTGACGGCATTCGACTTCGGCGCGGTGGCCAGGTGCACGGTGGCGTGCGCCAGCGTCAGCTGCGCCTCCGGCATGCCGATCAGCTGCACGGTCTGCGCCGCGGCCACCGCGGTGGGCAATGCCGTCGGATCGGCCATGCCGATGTCCTCACTGGCCAGGATCATCAGTCGGCGCGCGATGAATCGCGGGTCCTCCCCCGCGGTCATCATCCTGGCGAGGTAGTGCAGCGCGGCGTCGACGTCGGAGCCGCGCACGGACTTGATGAAGGCGCTGATGACGTCGTAGTGCTGGTCGCCGTCGCGGTCGTAGCGCACGGCGGCCTTGTCGAGTGACTGCTCGATGGTCTCGACCGTCAGGTGGTCGCCCGCCTCCGCGGCCACCTCGAGGGCGGTCAGGGCGCGCCGGGCATCCCCTGCGGCCAGGGACACCAGCAGGTCCACCGCGTCGGCGTCGACCTCGATGGCGCCCGCCAGGCCCCGTGGATCGGTGATCGCTCGTTCCACCACAACCCGGATGGCGTCGGCGCCGAGCGGTTGGAGCTGCAGGATCAGCGATCGCGACAGCAGGGGCGCCACGACCGCGAACGACGGGTTCTCGGTCGTGGCGGCGACGAGCAGCACGATGCGGTTCTCGACCGCTGCGAGCAGGGCGTCCTGCTGGGTCTTCGAGAAGCGGTGCACCTCGTCGATGAACAGCACGGTCTGCTGGCCACGCAGCAGCGCCACCCTGGCCTGCTCGACGACCGCCCGGACCTCCTTGACGCCCGCGGTCAGCGCGGACAGTGCCTCGAACCGCCGTCCCGTCGCACCCGAGATCAGGGACGCCAGCGTGGTCTTCCCCGTGCCAGGCGGACCGTAGAGGATGACCGACGCGGCGCCCGACCCCTCGACGAGACGCCGCAGCGGTGAGCCCTGCCGGAGCAGATGGTCCTGGCCCACCACCTCGTCGAGGTGGGCGGGCCGCATGCGCACCGCGAGCGGCGACGTCGCGGTGATGCCCGAACTGCGTTCGGGGACCGGGTCGTCGAACAGTCCGTCAGACATCGGAGCCGAGGAGTCGGCGTCGTCGGACACGACTTCTGCTTACCACGCCGGTCAGTCGGCGGGCTGCGTGACGAAGTCGATCAGTTCCTCGACGCGGCCGATCAGCTCTGGTTCCAGATCGGTCCAGTCGTGCACGCTCCCGCGGACGCGTTGCCAGGCCCTGGCGATGTCGGCCTGATCCCGGTGCGGCCAGCCGAACGCGTCGCAGACCCCGTGCTTCCACTCGGTGCCGCGCGGGATCACCGGCCACGCGGTCTTCCCGATCCGGGCGGGTTTGACGGCCTGCCAGATGTCGATGAACGGGTGCCCGACCACGAGGGTGTGCGCTCCCCCGGGTCCACGCGCCACGTCGGCTGCGATGCGGGCCTCCTTCGATCCCCGCACCAGGTGATCGACGAGCACGCCGAGTCGCCGGCCCGGCCCGGGGCGGAACTCCGCGACGATCGCCGCCAGATCGTCGACGCCACCGAGGTATTCGACGACCACGCCCTCGATGCGCAGGTCGTCGCCCCACACCTGTTCGACGAGTTCGGCGTCGTGACGCCCTTCGACGTAGATCCGGCTGGCGAGCGCGGTGCGGGCGCGCACGTTCGCGACCGCCACCGAGCCCGACGCCGTGCGCGTCGGCGCCTTGGGTGCGGGCCGTCGCGGCGGCGGGTTGAGGATCACCGGCTTGCCCTCGAGCAGATATCCCGGGCCGAGCGGGAAGGACTTGCGCCTGCCGTGCCGGTCCTCGAGTTTGATCGCGCCGTACTCGACGCCGACGATCGCGCCGACGTAGCCGCTCTGTGCGTCCTCGACCACCAGGCCGATCTCGGCCACGCGTTCGGTGGACTTCGGCCGCCTGCGCGAATGTGGGTCGCTGGCGAGCACGTCGGAGCCGTATCGATCGTTCACCCGAGCGATCCTAGGAAGGTATGCCCGCCGATTGCGGCACCGCCACGCACCGTGACTCGACCGTGGCGTGACGGCGTCTTCAGCCGGTCGGCTCGAGTTCCTGGAGATCGAATGTCGCGTCCTTGCCGTTCACCTCGACGACCTTCAGGTGTGCGAGATAGCGGGTGCCCTCGGGGCCCGTGAATGCGCACTCGAACTCGACGCCGACCTGCGCCTCGATGCCGTCGGGACACGTCACGTCCTCGGGCGTGAACTGCGTCTGCTCGGAGACGAGGTCCGAGACGAACTGCGCGGTCGGCCCGGACTCGATGGTGGACTCACCGCACGCGGCGAGCGTGAGAGCGGCTGCGCCGAGGACGAGGCTGACGCCGATGCGGGCGCCACGGGTGGAACTCATGATGCCGAATGCTGCTGCACGGGACTGTCGAAGGTCAAAGGACACGCCGCGCGCTAGCCGCCCGGATGCCCGACCGCTAGCCGCCCGCCGCTGCGGCCAGCTTGGCGGGGTCCGAGGTCACTTCGTCGATCACGGTGTGGATGAAGCGCATCTTCTCCAGCACCGCAGGCGGTAGGACGAACGGATACAGGTCGTCGTGTCCCATCGAGCGGTTCACCATGTTGAGCGCCCAGGACAGCGGGAGCCACATCTCGATGATGGCGTCGAAGCCGCTGGGCCCGAGGTTGCGCCGGTCGAAGGTGGCAGCCGCGGGTGCGAAGCTGAACGCCGCTGCGGTGTCGAGGGTGTCGCGGATGTGGAGGTAGTGAGCGAACGTCTCGGCCCAGTCCTCGGCGGGGTGCATGGTGGCGTAGGACGAGACGAAGTCCTTGTTCCACCCCGCGGGCGCGCCCTGGCTGTAGTGCCGGTCGAGCGCGGCCTGATAGTCGGCGTCGGCGTCGCCGAACAGCTCCCGTGCCCGTTGCTGGTACTCGGGGGCTGTACCGACGAGCCGGTAATAGTAGTAATGCCCGATCTCGTGCCGGAAGTGGCCGAGCAGTGTGCGATACGGCTCGTCCATCGCGATGCGGAGTTGCTGGCGGTGCACGTCGTCGCCCTCGGCCAGATCGAGGGTGATGACGCCGTTCGCATGACCGGTGAACACCTTCTCGTCGGCGCTGGACAGCAGGTCGAAGGCCAGGCCGAAGTGGGGATCGTCGTCGCGGCCGACGATGGGCAGCTTCAGGTCCACCAGCTCGACGATCAACCGGCGCTTGGCCTTCTCCGCTGCGGCGAAGGAGGCCAGCGCCACCTTGTCCCCGTCCCGGGGACGCGTCCTGGTCAGCGCACACGACGTGCACAGCTTGCGCACGGGCGCCACCTCGACCAGCCAGTTGCACTTGGCCAGATGGAGATTCGCGCACAGCTGGTATTCGCTGGCGTCCACGGCACCGCCGTGTTCGCTCTCGGACCCCTCGGCGATGACCAGGAAGGCCATGTCGTCGAGTGAGAAGCCGAGCTTGCTCTTGCAGGACAGGCACACCGAGTTCTCGAACGCCAGCCGCTGACCGCAGTTGGGACAGATGAAGTCACGCACGGAGCAGGCCACCCTGCAGCGGCGCCACGTCGACCGAGACGTCGATCACGCTGCTCTCGGAGTCGGTGTAGATGATCCCGCGCAGCGGTGGCACGTCGGCGTAGTCGCGACCGAAGCCCACGACCACGTACCGTTCGTCGACCATCGTGTCGTTGGTGGGATCCAGCCCCAGCCACTGGTTCTGCGGCGTCCACACCGCGGCCCACGCGTGTGTCGCATCGACACCCACCATGCGTTCCCTTCCAGGAGGCGGATCGGTTGCCAGGTATCCAGATACGTAGCTGGCGGCGAGACCGTTGGCTCTCAGGCAGGCGATCGCCAGCCGAGCGAAGTCCTGACATACCCCTTCCCTGGCCACCAAAACCTCCGCCACCTGGGTCGACACCGTGGTGGATCCGGACCGGTAGGTGAAGTCGGCGTTGATTCGGGCGTTCAGTTCGGTCAGCACGTCGATCAGTGGCCGCCCGGCCACGAAAGTCGGTGCCGCGTAGGCACGTAGTGCCTCGGTGACCTCCGGAGGCCGCAGATCGAGGGTGAACTCGGTGGCCAGCGCGCCGTCCGCCCCGACGGGCCGGGCGATCTCCCACGGCGCCAGTGCCGAGCCGGCCCCGTAGGACTCCGCCGGTGGCGGGTCGACCGCCACCACGGAGTGGCTGGTCACCGACAGCGTGCGGTGCCGCTCGGTGACGTGGAAGTACGAGCTGACGTTGCCGTAGCCGTCGCGGCTCGTCGAACGGTCGGCGGCCTCGGGATCGACGACCAACTCGTGCGAGAGGCAGCGCTGCGTGTCGGAATTCCTCGGCGTGAGGAAGCCTCGGCCGTAGGAACTCGTCACGTCGTCGGAGTAGCGGTAGGTGGTCCGGTGGGTGATCTCGTAGAGCCTCCCGCCCGGCGATGCCGGTTCGCGGGGGGTCATGGCATCACCCGGCGCTCGGCGGGTCCCCACAGCGGTTGCATCTCCCCCGGCACCGACAGGTGCGTCGCGGTGATGACGCGCGACAGGTCGCGCAGGTCGGAGTGCAGGGCGTCGAGCAGTTCGGCGAAGTCGGCGCGCCGACCGTCGGGTGTGACGTTCTCCAGGTCGGCGGGGTCCGTTCGGCGCAGCCGGGCGATGACGTCATCGATGGACCGTTCCGGACGCGTCGACCCCGACGAGGACGGAAGTGCCTTGAGATCGGCCCGGATTCGCTCCAACTGGTAGACCAGCGACCGGGGATTCCCGTCGTCGAACAGCAGCAGGTCCGCCACTGCGGCCACGCTGACCTTCCCGAGCGTCCGCCGCCGGTAACTGACCGACGACTCGCAAGCCACCAGCGTCGACTCGGTGATCGTCTGCTCCGCGCCCGGCCCGCGCACCGTGGTGAGCGTCGCACCGAGCAACGCCGTCAGCCAGGATCCCCGTTCGATGCGCTTGCCGATGTCCATCACGGTCCAGCCGACGTCCTGAATCATCGACTCGGCCGCCACGCCCGACAGCGCGAGCATGCCCACCAGCGTCTGGCTGTGTGCCGTCGCGAGGTACGTCTCGCCCTCGGTCTGGGAGTCGGGTGGCAGCGCCGTCGGTTGCAGCACGGCACGTTCCACGGCGGCGAGCACCATCCACGTGTCGTTGGACAACTGGTCGCGCACCGCCCGGGACGCCTGGGCGAGACGGTCGATCGACTGCGCGAGCGACCCGGGGCGATGCCGGTCCGCGGTCAGCGACCACAGCGTGGTCGGTGTCGTGGCGACCATCTCGGCGTGGTCGCCGTCGGCGCCGGTATCGGTCCCAGTGATGTCGCCGAGCGAGGTCAGCAGCACCGGAACGCATTCACTGCCCGCCATCTCGCGGCGGTAGCGGAATTCGTGATAGCGCTCGCGGGTGACGGTGAGCAGGCGCGCCATGCTCTCGGCGCGTTCGGCATACCGGCCGAGCCAGAACAGGTCCGCCAGCATGCGCGGTGAGCTGACCGCGCGGGTGGCGCTCGGCGTCAGGACGGGCAGGTCGACGACCGGTGACGGCGTCCGCTCGGCGGTGCCCCGGGTCGGGGTGCGAACCCAGACATCCTTGGCCGCAACGGTATTCAATCGGTGGGCGGCGCTGCCAGGCGCCACGAGGTAGCCGAGACCGCCGACCATCGGCGCATAACCGCTGCGTTGCGCGACGGAGAACAGCCGCATCCCCACCTTGCCCGCGGACAGTCCGCCGCGTCGCTGATCGGTGGGGGCCGTGGCGAATTCGGGTAGTTCCTGCCCCACCCACTGCCACGGCGTGGCCGAGATTCGCGCGCCGAGGCGGTCGAGTTCGGCTTTGGACAGCTCGGGTCCGACGATCGGCGCGGTCCCGTCGACGGGTCTGATCATCAAAGAACCCAGATGCGAGAGCAGATACGAGCGTTCGACGTCGATGCCACCCCAGTACGCCTGTGCCGACCGCAGTGCGGGGGTCTCACCAAGGAGCAGTTGCCCGAGTTCGGGCAGGAAGCGTTGCACTCCTGCGCTTTCCAAGATGCCGCTGCCCAGTGTGTTGACGACCGTCACCGCGCCGCGGCGGAGCACCTCGACGAGACCGACGACGCCGAGGCGTGAATCGGCGCGCAGATCCAACGGATCGACGAACTCGGCGTCGACGCGGCGCAACACGACGTCGACCCGCTTGAGCGTGCCCAGCGAGCGCATCCACAGCTTGCCGTCGCGCACCACCAGGTCAGCGCTCTCCACCAGCGGAAAGCCCAGAACGCCCGCCAGGTAGGCCTGATCGAACGCGGTCTCGGAGTAGATGCCTGGGCTCAGCACCACGACGACCGGTTCCGCCGCCGATTCCGGCGCCGCGTCGACGAGCGCGAGCCGCAGCGCCTGCGCCCATGGTGACGTCGGGCGCGGGCCGATGCTCTCGTAGAGGTCGGGGACGGCATTGGCGACGACGCGTCGGTCTGCCAGTGCATAGCCGGCACCCGAGGGCGCCTGCGTCCAGTCCGCGTTGACCACGAACTCACCCGATCCGCTGCGGCTGACGTCGCACCCGTGCAGGAACAGCTGGTGGCGTCCTGGCACCTCGATGCCGCGCGCCGCGCGGACGTACCCGGGATGTGCGAACAGCAGTTGCGCAGGCAGCACGCCGCTGGTGATCGACTTGCGGTCGCCGTACAGGTCGGTCAGCACGGCGTCGAGGAGCCTCGACCGCTGCACCAGACCGGCTTCGAGGACGGCCCAGTCCGCCGCCGACACGACCATCGGGAGACCGTCGAGGTACCAGGGCCCGGGCGTCGCCGCCACGCCGTCGCCGCCCGCGGCGCCGATCACCGACCCGTATCGGTCGGCCTGGACGTAGGTGATCCCGTAGTCGTCGACGAGGCCGCGCACCGTGGTCCGCAGCCGTTCCAGACCTCCGTGGCCGCGGTCGGACACGCACTCGGCGAGTTCCCGCCAGGCGGGTCGGACGCCACCGGTCTCGTCGACGAACTCGTCGTAGTCCGCACCGTCGCGGACGTCGAACAGCGCCCGCTGCGCGATGGCGGTCTGGTACGCGCCGACGACGTCGGCGGCGGACGCACCCGCACCGCCGATCGTCGACATCGGCTCTGGGAGGCCGCCGGCTCGAAGCACCATCAACGCAGAACCGTACGCACCCGGCCGCTACTTGCGCATCTCGTGGTGAACCAACCGGCCGCTCGGGCGCAGCATCAGCACCAGGACACCGGCCACCACGATGCCGACGAGGTTGACCACGAGCTGCAGAGCGGACTTCGCCGCGACGTCCCACTGTCCGACGGTGGCGGCGACGACCGCGAAACCGGCTGCGGTGATGGTGTATACGGAGATGAACACCCCGACCAGGCCCGCGGACCTCGACGAGACGAGTGACAGCATGCCCGCCGCGCCCGCGAGCAGTGCGACGACGAACGACAACGGGCCGACCTGGAAGATGAAGTCGACCTCCTGCACGTGCTCGACGCTGTCGGGGCTCAGCCAGCCGACGGCCTCGGCCGCCATGGTGGTCAGCGCGGTGATCCCCATCGCGATGGGAAATCCAACGATCAGCGCGGCGGCGGCCCTCCGGGCGAGGTTGGCCCTGCGCTGCACCAGCGCGACCGACAGTGCCGCCAGTGGACCGAACTCCGGGCCGAGGATCATTGCACCCACGACCGTGACGGTGGAGTCGGTGACCACGCCGATGGCCGTCAGCAAGCACGCGAGCGTGAGGAACAGTACGAAGGTGACGCTCAGCGTCGCCTCCTCCCGGGTGCGGCCGATCAGCTCGTCCCAGATCACGGCGTCGGCCGGGTCGCCGTCCGCCTCCTTCTCGGCGTGGTGCGCGCGGGTCGACAGGACGGTGTCCAGGACTTCCAGCGTGATCGCGCCGCGATGCTGCACGTCGAGGTCCTTGAGACGCTTGATTACGTCGTTGGCGCACTCGCGCGCGATGTCGGCGGTGATCTCGTCACCCTCGGGTTCGATCGCCACCCCCGGGTGCAGCAGGAGGTTCGCAACCCCGACCTCGCCGCGGAGGATCCCGATGACGTCGTCACGGAGGTCCTCGGGTGCGATGACGCGCAAGTGCAGCACGCTCGCACGGTATCGAGGCGAAGCGGTGTTGGGCGCCGCCATCGGCAAACCGTTCGGTGTGTCGCCTACCCGATCTCGACCCGGGTAGCGACGTGCCCGCGATCATCCCGGGCCGTATCCCGGTGGGCGTGCCACCCGCACCGAGCACGAATTCGGAGAAATCGTCGCGGAAGTGTGGGCATTGCACACCGACCTGTTATAGATTCACATCCATCGCACCGCGAAGTGCATGTTTTGAACATGTTTCGCGACCAATATGTGAATTTCAAACACATCCAAGTGCTGGAAGGGCCGGTGAAGGTCGACGGTGGATGCCAAGTCCCGGCGGGATCGCATTGCGCAACGCGTGCGCACCGATCGCGAGGTCGGCTTCGCCGAACTCGCCGCTGAGTTCGACGTGTCGGAGATGACGATCCGCCGCGACGTCGAGTCCCTCGAGATGCTCGGACTGGTCCGTCGCGTGGTGGGCGGTGCGATCGCGCTGTCCCGCAAGGACTCCGAGCCCTCCTTCGCCACCCGCGTCGCCAACGCCGCGGAGGAGAAGCGCCACATCGCCGACGCCGTGGCCGACCTGATCGGACCCGCCGAGACGTTGATCCTGGACTCCGGCAGCACTGCCCTGGCCGTCGCCCGCTCGCTGCGCGGCCGCGGACTGGGCCTGACGATCGTGACGCCGAGCCTGCTGGCGGCCCTGGAACTGGTCGACGAGGCCGACACGACCGTCGTGCTGACCGGCGGCGAACTGCGCCCCGGCGAGCTGAGCCTGATCGGGCCCGCGGCCGAGGACACTCTCGGCAACTACAACTGCGACACGTTCGTCATGGGTGTCGCGGGCATCGACGGCGATCGCGGGATCTCCGACTACCACCAGTCCGAGAGCCGGGTGAAGCGCGCGGCCAGCCGACGCGCCGACCGGGTCGTCGTCGCGGCGGACAAGAGCAAGCTCGGCCGGGTGACGTTCGTGAGCATCGCGGCGCTCGCGGAGGTCGACGTGATCATCACCGACGGCCCGAGTGACCATCCGGCGCTGGTGGCGGCGCGCTCGCTCGGGGTCGAGGTCGTGACCGTGGCGAGCCACGAAGCGGATTCGCCGTCTTGCCGCTCGCGCGGGGCCGGCTCGCGGTGAGCACGCACACGATCGGCATCGACATCGGTACCACCGGCACCAAGACGGTGCTCTTCGACCCATCGGCCGGCATCGTCGCCCAAGCCGGCCGGGAGTCGACCCTGCACTCCCCCGTACCCGGTGGCGCCGAGGCCGACACCGCGCAGTGGCACGCCAACGTCGTCGACACCATCCGCGAGGTCCTGCGGGTCAGCGGTGTCGGCTCCGACGCGGTGGGCGCCGTCGCGGTATCCGGCATGGTGCCCGCGGTGATCCCGGTCGACGCCCACGGAAACGCGTTGCGCCGGGCCATCCTTCAGAACGACGCCAGGGCCACCGACGAGGTGCGCCTGCTGGCCGAGGCACTGACGGACGTCGACCTGGTCGCATTGACCGGTTCGGCGCTGACGCAACAGTCGGTCGCGCCGACGACGATGTGGCTGCGCGAGCACGAAGCCGACGTCTACGGGCGCACGGCGCACTACGTGGGCTCCTACGACTGGGTGCTGATGGCACTCGGCGCCGACGCGCACGTCGAACAGAACTGGGCGCTGGAGTCCGGCCTGTTCACCATCGACGGCGAGGTCGCCCGACGGGTGGTGGCGGCCTCCGGACTCGACGTCGCGACGTTGCCGCCCGTGTACCGGCCCGGCACCCAGGTGGGCGAACTCAGCGCGACCGCAGCCGAACTCACCGGCCTGCGCCCCGGTACCGCTCTCGTCGTCGGGGGCGCCGACCACGTCCTGTCGGCCTTCGCCGCCGGGGTGAACCGGCCAGGTGACGCGCTGGTCAAGCTCGGCGGCGCGGGCGACATCCTGGTCGCCAGTGACACGAAGGTCGTCGACGAGCGGCTCTACCTCGACGCCCACCCCGTACCGGACCACTGGTTGCCCAACGGCTGCATGGCCACCAGCGGCAGCCTGATCCGGTGGTTCCAGGCGCTGATCGGCGGCCCAGAACTGACCACGCTGGACGACGAGGCGATGCGCGCGGCTCCCGCCGAGGTGTTGTGCCTGCCCTACTTCCTCGGCGAGAAGAGTCCGCTGCACGATCCCGATCTGCGCGGAGTGTTCGCCGGGCTGCATCTCGGGCACGGCAGGGCCGACGTGTACCGGTCGGTGCTCGAGGCCATCGCCTTCGGGTTCCGCCACCACGTCGATGTCTTCACCGACATCGGCATCGCACCGACGCGGGTCATGATCACCAACGGCGGGTCGAAGTCCGTGCTGTGGAAGCAGATCCACGCCGACGTGCTCGGCCTCGAGTTGCGTCCCGTCCGTGGGCACCCCGGCGCGTCGCTGGGCGCCGCGGTGATCGCCGCCATCGGGATCGGCGCGCTCGACGACTGGTCCGATGCCGCCCGCTTCGTCGCCCTCGATCCGCCGGTGGTGCCCGATGAGTCCCGCCGGGCGATCTACGACGACGCGTACCGGACCTGGCTCGACCTCGGCGCGGCGGTCACGCCCGTCTCGCACGCCCTGGCACGACGAACGCCCTGACGCACCAACGATTGACACACCGCATGATCCACACCAAGGAATGAAGGGAAGTGCCGCAGTGAAGTTCACGAAATCCACGACACCTCGGCGGAGGCGGCCGTCCCTCGGGTCGGCGACCGTCGCCGTGCTCGCCGCCGTCTCGCTGACGCTCAGCGCCTGTGCAGGCAGCGGAGGACCGGAACAGGCAGAGGCCACCGGAACCGGCGACGTCGGCAAGGACGCGTCGGGCACCGTCCGCATCCTGATGGAGAACGTCCCCGACACGGACATCGTCAAGTCGATGGTGGGTGACTTCAACGCCGAGTACCCCAACGTCGCGATCGACGTCGAGACGCTGACCTACGACCAGATGCGCGACAAGCTGGTGTCGTCCTTCCAGTCGCCCGAGGCGACGTACGACCTGATCGTCGTCGACAACCCGTGGATGGTCGACTTCGCCGACGCGAAGTTCCTGCAGCCGCTGGACTCCCGGATCGACAGCACCACGGACTACGACGCTGCGGACTTCTTCCCGTCGCTGACCGACATCACCACCGTCGACGGCGTGCGCTACGCGGTGCCGTTCTACAACTACGCGCTCGGATACGTCTACGACTCCGAGGATCTCGCGCAGGCCAACCAGCAGGTGCCGACGACGCTCGACCAATTGGTCAGCACGTCCAAGGCGCTCAAGGTCGGTGACCGGGCAGGCCTGGCGATGCAGCCGCAGCGCGGCTACAAGATCTTCGAGGAGTGGGGTAACTGGCTGTTCGCCGCCGGCGGCTCTATCTACGACGACGAGGGCAAGGTCACGCTGAACACCCCCGAGGCCAAGCGTGCGCTCGAGGCCTACATCGACACGTACGAGACGGCCGCCCCGCCCAACAGCCTGAACTGGAGCATGGACGAGGCACAGCGTTCGGTGGCCGCCGGCCAGGCCGCGGCGATGATCAACTACAACTGGCAGCTGCCCGCGCTCAACGAGCCGGGTTCGGGCCCCTCGGCCGGGAAGTTCAAGCTGGCGCCCATCCCCGGCGGCAAGCAGGTGCTGGGGTCGTGGAGCTGGGCCATCCCCGCCAACTCCGGATCCTCCGACGCGGCATGGGCGTTCACGTCCTGGCTGACCTCCAAGCAGCACGACGTCGCACGCACCGAGAAGGGCGGCGCCGCGATCCGGCAGAGCACCCTGAAGGATCCGGCAGTTCTGGGCGGACGCTTCGGCGCCGACTACTACCGCACCGTCGAGCAGCTCCTGGCCGACGCGTCGCCGCTGAGCCAGGGACCGAGCGGCGAGGAGATGATCCAGGCCGTCGGCACCGAACTCAACGAGGCCGTCGCGGGCACCAAGAGCGTCGACGACGCCCTGGCCGCCGCGCAGGCCGCCGCCGAGAAGATCCAGGGCTAAGTAGAACACCGGCCACCCCGAGGAGAGGAGTAGTGCGTCGATGAAGTTCATGACCTTCAAGCACGGCATGGTCGCGCCACTGATCGCGCTGTTCCTCGGGGTGGTCGGGTTCCCGCTCCTGTATGCGTTCTATCTGAGCGTCACCGACTACAAGCTGACCGACCGTGGCACGCCGTCGATCGTCGGCGCCGGGAACTACGTCGCGACGTTCGGCGACGCCTCGTTCTGGCATTCGTTCGGCACCACGGCCACGTTCGTGGGCGTGGCGGTGGGCCTGGAATTGGTGATCGGGCTCGCGTTGGCGCTTGCCCTGCACAAGCAGCGTTGGGCGCGCGACGTCACGCGTTCGATGCTGCTGGCGCCGATGTTCATCACGCCGATCGCGGTCGGGCTGATCTTCCGGTTCTTGCTCAACGATCAGCTCGGCGCGATCCCACACATGTTGCGGGCCATCGGGATCGACTACGACTTCTTCGGTCCAGGCCGCGCACTTTTCACGCTCGCGTTCATGGACGTGTGGCAGTGGACGCCGTTCATGGTGCTGTTGCTGCTCGCCGGGCTGCAGTCCATCCCCTCGGAACCGTTGGAGGCGGCGCGGGTCGACGGTGCGCGCGGGTGGTACGTGCTGCGCCGCGTGACGTTGCCGCTGCTGGCACCGGTGCTCGTGGTGGCGATCCTGCTGCGGAGCCTCGACGCCATGAAGGTGTTCGAGTACGTCTTCGCCACCACTCGCGGTGGGCCGGGCACCGAGACCGAGACGCTGCAGTACTTCGTGTATCAGACGGGAATTCAGTTCTTCCGGCTCGGCTCGGCGTCCTCGATGGCCTTCGTCGTGCTCGTCGTGGTGCTGACGATCATCGTGGTCGCGTTCCGCCGGCTGGAGCGCACCCGGCGAGGGGAGCAATCGTGACGTCGTCGATCAAGGATTCCCCGGTGCTGACGGTGTGCCGGGTGGCGCTGCTGTGGGCTGCCGGGATCACGGTGCTGTTCCCGCTGGCGTGGGTGGCACTGGCCAGCGTGAAGTCACCGCAACAGCTCAACGAGCCGTTCCTGCTGCGGTTCACGCCGACGTTCGAGGCGTGGCGCACGGTGCTGTCGTCGGACATCCTCGCCGCCGCGGGCCGCAGCGCGATCGTCGGGCTGACCACCGTCGGCATCAGCGTCGTGGTCGGCAGCCTCGGCGCCTACGCGATCGCCCGCTATCGCGCAGGCGGCACCGCCACGCGGTTCGGGATGCTGGCCGCCCAGGTGCTGCCGCCGGCGGTGCTGGTGTTCCCCTTCCTGAGCATGGCGTACGCGTTGCGGCTCAACGACACCCTCGTTCCGGTGATCTTCGCGCACCTCAGTTTCGTTCTGCCCGTAGTGACCTGGTTCCTGATCGGCTTCTTCGAGGCGGTCCCCCGCTCGCTGGAAGAGCAGGCGCAGGTCGACGGATTCACCCGGTGGCAAGCCTTCCGGCTGGTGGTCCTGCCGCAGGTGTTGCCCGGCATCGGCGCCGCGGCGATCTTCGGTTTCACGCTGTCGTGGAACGACCTGTTCTACGGGCTCATCCTGGCCCCCGGCGAGGCAGCGATCCTGCCGGTCGCGATCGCCGGCTTCAACACGTTCCGCGGCGTACAGATCGGGTCGATGAGCGCCGCGATCCTGATCGCCGTCATACCCGTCGTCATCGCGAGCTTCTTCATCCAGCGCAAGTTGGTGCAGGGCATCAGCGGCGGCGCGGTGAAGTTCTGAAAGGCATTACATGGCAACGGTTCACTTCTCGGGCGTGACGAAGTCCTACGGCTCGACCTCCGTGGTGGACGACCTGAACCTGGAGCTGCCCGACGGGTCGTTCACCGTTCTGGTCGGTCCGTCGGGATGTGGCAAGTCGACGTCACTGCGCATGCTGGCCGGCCTCGAGTCGGTGACGTCGGGATCCATCACCATCGACGGGCGTGACGTCACCCACCTGCAGCCGCGGGAGCGCGACGTCGCGATGGTGTTCCAGAACTACGCGCTCTACCCGCACCTGACCGTCCGGGAGAACATCGCGTTCCCGCTGCGGGCGTCGAAGACCCCCCGCGCCGAGGCGCTCGCGCGTGCCGACGAGGTCGGCGAATCCCTGGGCCTGGGCAATCTCATGGCGCGAAAGCCGAAGGACCTCAGCGGAGGTCAGCAACAGCGCGTCGCGATCGGCCGCGCGATCATCCGGCAACCCTCGGTGTTCTTGTTCGACGAGCCCCTGAGCAACCTCGACGCCAAGCTGCGCGTGGAGACCAGGACCGAACTGCTGCAGATCCAGCGCAGGCTCGGCATCACCTCGCTCTACGTCACGCACGACCAGGAGGAGGCGATGACGCTGTCCGACCGCATGGTGGTGATGCGCGACGGCCGCGCCGCCCAGGTCGGTACGCCGCTGGAGGTGTACGGGTCACCGGTCGACAGCTTCGTGGCGTCCTTCGTCGGCAGCCCGAAGATGAACCTCGTCGACGGCGAGATCGCCGACGGAGCCTTCACCGCGCCGAGTGGGCTACGGCTGGCGCTCGACGGCGCGGGTGCGCCGGGCCGGGTCACGTTGGGCGTGCGGCCCGACGACCTGCTGGTCACCCCGGACGCGGACGCCGATGCCCGGGTGACGCTCGTCGAGCTACTGGGTCCGAGGGCCATCGTGACGATAGCCGGGGGCGGCTCGAACCTGACCAGTGTGGTCGAGACACAACGCATGTCGGGAATCGCCGAGGGCGCATCGGTCGCCCTCTCGGTGCGCCCGGGTGCAGCACACGTCTTCGACGCAGAGACCGGCCGACGACTCGTCGGCGACACCAAGGATGGGAAACAACCTCAGAGATGACCAGGACAGTGGTAGTGACCGGCGCGGGATCCGGTATCGGACGGGCGATCTCACGCACCCTTGCCGAACGCGGATGGAGCGTCGTGGTGACCGACGTCGACGCCGACGCCGCGGGTGCCGTCGCAGCGGATCTTCCCGCCGTGGACGGCGCTCCGCACGAGTCGGCCTCCCTCGACGTGAGGTCACCGTCGGACGCCACGGCGCTGGCATTCGCGACCGCCGACCGGATCGGCCTGGACGCCTGGGTGAGCAACGCGGGCATCTCGTTCATGCACCGCTTCCTCGACGCGCCGGTCGAACGCTTCGATCAGACCATGGACGTCAACCTCAAGGGCGTCTTCGTATGTGGCCAGGCCGCGGCTCGGGCCATGCTGCGCACCGGCACCGGCGGCGCCATCGTGAACACCGCATCGATGGCGGGCAAGCAGGGGCGCGTGCCGTTCCTCAGCGACTACGTGGCGTCGAAGTTCGGCGTCGTGGGCCTCACCCAGGCGATGGCATATGAACTCGGTGAGCACGACATCCGGGTCAATTGCGTCTGTCCGGGTTACGTCGAGACCCCCATGCAGTCAAGGGAATTGGAGTGGGAGGCGCAGCTGCGCGGCACGACGGTCGACGGCGTGCGAAAGATGATGCTCGACGACACTCCGCTGCGCCGCCTCGAGCAGCCCGAGGACGTGGCCACCGCGGTCGCCTTCCTGCTCTCCCCCGACTCGCGCTTCATCACTGGCGAGGCGCTGGCCGTCAACGGTGGCGCCTTCATGGACTAGCCCAAGCAAGCCTCCACGACTCATCGCTCACACCTGCAACGAAAGGCACGACCTTGACCACGACCTGGCTCGACGAGGTCTTCATCGTCCGCAAACCCGTCATCGCCATGCTGCACCTGGCGGCGCTACCCGGTGATCCCGGCTACGACAGCGCCGCGGGCATCGCCGCGGTCGTCGCGCGCGCCCGCGAGGAACTCGACGCGCTGCAGTCCGGCGGCGTCGACGGCGTGATGATCTCGAACGAGTTCAGCCTGCCCTACCTCACGAAGACCGAGCCGATCACGGCGATCACGATGGCGCGCATCATCGGAGAGTTGTTGCCCGAGATCGCCGTTCCGTTCGGCGTCAACGTGCTGTGGGACGGCCGGGCATCGATCGACCTCGCCGTGGCCACCGGAGCGAGCTTCGTCCGGGAGATCTTCACCGGGGTGTACGCCAGTGACTTCGGCCTGTGGAACACCAACGTCGGCGAGACCGCGCGGCACCGCGCCCGCGTCGGCGGCAGCCACGTCAAGCTGTTCTTCAACATCGTGCCCGAGTCCGCCACCTACCTGGCCGCGCGCGATCTGGCGTCGATCACCCGTACGACGGTGTTCGCCACCCTGCCCGACGCGATCTGCGTGTCCGGCGCGACGGCGGGCGCGCCTACGGATTCGCAGGCCGTGCGGGTGGTGAAGGAGGCAGCCGGTTCGGTACCGGTGTTCGTCAACACCGGCGTGCGCGCCGAGAACGTCGCGACCCAGCTCGACCTCGCCGACGGCGCCATCGTGGGGACCTACTTCAAGGAAGACGGCGTCTTCGAGAACCGCGCCCAGCGGTCACGTGTCGAGGAGCTGATGACCCAGGCCAGGGAGTTCCGCAAGCAACTGGCCTGACCCGGTTCGCCGCCGGCGCGCGTCAGGCCGACGCGCGCCGGTCGAGCCGTACGCCCAGTTCGTCCGGCGACACCAGATGCCCCTTGGCGCAACGGATCTCGACCGTCGCATCGGATCCGCACTCGAGGTGGGTGAGCCGCAGCGGAGTGTCGTCGTCGACGTGCTTGCGGCCCCACTCGAACATCGCCCACACGACCGGCATGAAGTCGGTGCCCGCGTCGGTCAGCACGTACTCGTCGCGGCTGCGCTGGCCGGGTTCGCGGTAGGGCCGCTTCTCGAGCAGACCCACCTCGACGAGTTCAGCGAGCCGCGCGGACATCGCAGCCTTGGTCACGCCCACGCGCCGGGCGAAGTCGTCGAAGCGCGTGGTGCCGTAGTACGCCTCGCGCATCACCAGCATGGCCGACTTGGTACCCACCAGCGCCATGGTCTTCTCGATCGGGCAGCGGCCGACGGCGGACCACGCATCGCGGTCGGCGAGAGGTCCCTGCAACAGGTTCACGGAATGAACTCCCCATCTGAGTTGTTCCAACTATACCCAGGTGGTATATCTCTGGGTACATACGAGGATACCCAGCGATGAGTTCAGGAGGACACCATGAGCGGGTCGTTTTCAGATCGTGACGCCGTCATCGTCGGCGCGGTGCGCACACCGGTCGGCAAGGGCAAGGCCAACGGCGCACTGCACGACGTGCTGCCCGTCGACTTGCTGGCGCACAGCCTGCGCGAAATCGTCGAACGCACCGGGGTGGATCCGGCCCTGGTCGACGACGTCATCGCAGGCGCGGTGACCCAGGTGGGCGACCAGTCCGTCAACATCGCCCGCAACGCCCTGCTGGGCGCGGGGTTCCCCGAGACGGTCCCCGGCACCACCGTCGACCGCCAGTGCGGCAGCAGCCAGCAGGCGATCCACTTCGCCGCGCAGGGCGTGATCTCCGGGTCCTACGACATCGTGATCGCCGCGGGCGTCGAGTCGATGTCGCGCGTACCCATGGGGTCGAGCGTCCTACCCGGCAGCGACCCGTTCGGTGCGGGCATGGCGGCCCGCTACCCCGACGGGCTGGTCCCCCAGGGCATCAGCGCCGAGCTGATCGCCGCGAAGTGGGGCCTGTCTCGCGCCGAGCTGGACGAGTTCTCCGCCGGTAGCCACGAAAAGGCCGCTCGCGCAACGAAGGACGGTTCGTTCGACAAGGAGTTGGCGCCGATCGCCGGGCTCTCGACCGACGAGATCATTCGTCCCGGCACCACCGTCGAGACGCTGGCAGGCCTGCGGCCCGCGTTCTTCAGCGAGGCAGTCGGCGCGAGGTTCCCGCAGATCGGCTGGAACATCACGCCCGGCAACTCGTCGCCGCTGTCGGACGGCAGCGCCGCGGTGATGATCACCAGCGCCGCCAGGGCGCGCAAGCTCGGGCTGACACCGCTGGCCCGCATCCACACCATGACGGTGGTCGGCTCCGACCCGCTGTACATGCTGACCGGCGTCATCCCGGCAACCGAGAAGGTGCTCGCCCGTTCGGGACTGAGCCTGGCGGACATCGACCTGTTCGAGGTCAACGAGGCGTTCGCGCCCGTGGTGCTGGCGTGGGCGAAGGATACCGGAGCCGACTTGGCGAAGACCAACGTCAACGGCGGCGCGATCGCGATCGGTCACCCGTTGGGCGCGAGCGGTGCGCGGATCATGACCACGCTCGTCAACGCGCTCGAGCAGCGGGGCGCCCGCTACGGGTTGCAGACGATGTGCGAGGGCGGCGGCATGGCCAACGCGACGATCATCGAGCGGCTCGGCTGACTTGGCCCCCACCCGCATGACGCCTTCGTGACGCGGCCGGTGATCGCGGTTCGCCCATGTGCCAACGGGTTATCGCAACCGGATGAAGAAACTCCACCACTCGATGTTCGTCTCGGGCGTGGCGGCGATCGCGGCCGCAGGCTTCCTCGTCGGCTGCAGCAGCGACGGCGAGACCGAGCAGCCGAGTGACACCGGCACCTCGGTGAGCACGATGCCGGCCACCACGCCGTCAGCCGTTCCGCCTCCCACCACGTCCGGCTCCCCCGGCCTCGACAGCCAGGACCCAGCGGGCACAGCACCCTCCCCGACGGGTGGCGCATCGGGCAGCGGTTCGGCGGATGACGGGGGCTCGAGCGGCCCCAGCCAGACTGTCAGCGGCGGCATCTCGGCGGCTCCTCCGCCGGTGAACGGCAGTGCCACGGCGCCGACCGGCGACAATCTGCCCGGCGAGAACGCCGGACCCCAGGGTCAGCCCGGGACGCCCGGCGACGACAACTAACGACTGCACTAGTCGTCGAGACTGCACTGAGGGCTGTGATCCTCGCCGGATCGCAGCCCTCAGTGCAGTTTCAGCGCAACGACTAGTCGCGGACGAGTTCGAACAACGGGATGCGACGCGTGGTGTTCGCCTGGTAGTCGGCGAACACCGGGGCCTGCTCGATCACCTTCGGGTAGGCCGCGTCGCGCTCGTCGTCGGGGAATTCACGCGCAACGACGTCGTAGGCCGTGATCTCACCGGATTCGGTACCCACCTCGATGCGTGCTCGCGGATTCGCACGCAGGTTGTGCACCCACGCGGGGTCCTTCGGCGCACCCGCGTAGGACCCGATGATCACCATCTTGCCGTCGATGGTCAGGTAGGCCAGCGGTGACAGTCGCGCAGCACCGGACTTGGCGCCAACGGTGTGCAGCAGCAGGATCTGGCCTCCCGCGAACGGCCCGCCGACCTTGCCGCCATTGGCGCGGAATTCCTCGACGACGTTGCGGTTGAACTCTTCGAGTGCGTTGGTGTCGGAAACCAGCTTGGCCTTGTCGATGTCGGTCATGTCACATCGTAAGTCGGCTCGGCTGACGACTATTCCCGATCGCTACGACTTGACGTCCGCGCTTGCCTGCTTGGGCTTGCCGTCGATGCCCGACTCCTTGCGCTGCTGTGGCGTGATCGGCGCGGGCGCATCGGTCAACGGGTCGACTCCGCCGCCCGACTTCGGGAACGCGATCACCTCGCGGATCGAGTCCATGCCCGAGAGCAGCGCGACGATACGGTCCCAGCCGAACGCGATACCGCCGTGCGGGGGCGCGCCGTAGTTGAACGCGTCGAGCAGGAAGCCGAACTTGTCCCGGGCCTCGTCGTGATCGATGCCCATCATGGCGAATACCCGCTCCTGCAGGTCGCCGCGGTGGATGCGGATCGATCCGCCGCCGATCTCGTTGCCGTTGCAGACGATGTCGTAGGCGTTGGACAGCGCGTTGCCGGGATCGGTGTCGAAGGTGTCCTCGGATTCCGGCGTGGGCGAGGTGAACGCGTGGTGCATCGCGGTCCAGGCACCTGCGCCCACCGCGACGTCACCGGAGGCGGCCGCTTCCTCGGCGGACTCGAACATCGGCCAGTCCACCACCCAGGTGAACGCCCACGCCGTCGGATCGATCAGATCGAGGCGCTTGGCGATCTCGATGCGGGTCGCGCCGAGCAGGGCGCGGCCGGCCTTGACCGAACCGGCCGAGAAGAAGATGCAATCACCGGGGCTGGCGCCGACGTGCGCGGCGAGGCCTTCGCGCTCGGCGTCGGTGAGGTTCTTGGCGACCGGGCCAGCCAACTCGCCGTCCTCCCCGACCAGCACATAGGCCAGGCCCTTGTGGCCGCGCTGCTTCGCGAACTCCTGCCAGCCGTCGAGCGTGCGCCGCGGCTGTGACGCACCTCCGGGCATCACGACCGCGCCAACGTACGGCGCTTGGAAGACGCGGAACGTCGTGTCGGCGAAGTACTCGGTGCACTCGACGAGTTCCAGCCCGAACCGCATGTCCGGCTTGTCCGAGCCGAATCGGCGCATGGCCTCGGCGTAGGTGATCCTCGGGATCGGCAGCGGCAGGTCGTAGCCGATCAGCGCCCACAGCGCCTTGAGGACCTGCTCCGACACGGCCATGACGTCGTCAGCGTCGACGAAGCTCATCTCCATGTCGAGCTGGGTGAACTCCGGCTGACGGTCGGCGCGGAAGTCCTCGTCGCGATAGCAGCGCGCGATCTGGTAGTACCGCTCCATGCCCGCCACCATCAGCAGCTGCTTGAACAGCTGCGGGCTCTGCGGCAGGGCGTAGAACGAACCCGGCTGCAAGCGGGCGGGCACCAGGAAGTCGCGGGCCCCCTCCGGCGTCGACCGCGTCAGCGTGGGCGTCTCGATCTCGATGAAGTCGTGGCCGGCGAGCACCCCGCGGGCCGCCGCGTTGACCTTGGACCGCAGCCGGAGCGCCGCACCGGGACCCTCGCGGCGCAGGTCCAGGTAGCGGTACTTGAGGCGCGCTTCCTCGCCGGGGGTCTCATCGAGCTGGAACGGCAGCGGCGCACTCTCGCCGAGCACGGTCAGCGTCGTCGCGTTGACCTCGATGTCGCCGGTGGCAATGTCGGCATTGGCGTTCCCCTCGGGCCGGGCCTCGACGACGCCGGTGACGGCGACGCAGAACTCGGCGCGGAGCCGATGCGCCTGCTCAAGCACGCCGGCATCGCGGAACACGACCTGTGACACCCCGGAGGCGTCACGCAGGTCGATGAAGATCACCCCACCGTGGTCGCGCCTGCGCGCCACCCAGCCGGCGAGTGTCACCGTCTGCCCGGCGTCGGTGGACCGCAACGATCCGGCGGCGTGACTGCGCAACACGAAGACTCCTCGTCCTGGGGGGTGGGTACTGGGAACGAACCGAGTGATGAGTCTAGTGCGGGCGGTGCGGGGGTATTTTCGCCCCGTGGACCAGTGCCCTCGCGAAGAAGCCGACGTCAGCAGGATCGCCGTGGTCGGGCCCGGCGCCATCGGCACCACCGTCGCAGCGCTGCTGCACGAGGCGGGCCACGACGTCCTGGTCTGCGGGCGCACGCCGCGCGCGACCTCGGAGGTGCGCCCCGACGACGGCGACCCCGTCGTCGTGCCCCGTCCGGTGTGCACCGATCCCGCCGACGTCGACGGTCCGGTCGACGTGGTGTTGCTGGCGGTCAAGGACACCCAGACCGAGGCCGCGGCCGGGTGGCTGCGTGCGCTGTGCGGCCCGGACACCGTGGTGTGCGCGCTGCAGAACGGCGTCGAGCAGGTCGAGCGCGTGGGGCGGTACTGCCCGGGTTCGACGGTGGTGCCGTGCGTGGTGTGGTTCTCGGCCGAGATACAGCCCGACGGGTGGGTGCGGCTGCGCACCCCGGTGCGACTGGTCCTGCCCGACGATCCCGCCGGACGCGGTCTCGTCGCGCGGTTGACGGGCCCACGGATGTCGGTCGAGGCCGATCCGGACTTCCCCACCGCCGCGTGGCACAAGTTGCTCGTCAACGCGGTCGGCGCCGTGATGGTGCTGACGGGTCGCACGTCGGGGACATTCCGCCGCGACGACGTGGCTGCCCTCGCGCGGGCCTACCTCGCCGAGTGTCTGGCGGTGGCACGTGCCGAGGGGGCGCAGCTGGGCGACGAGGTGATCGACCAGACGGTGGCGCTGTTCGCGCAGCTGCCGGAGGACCTGACGACGTCGATCCTGACCGACCGCCAGCACGGCAGGCCGCTGGAGTGGGACGTCCGCAACGCGGTGGTGGTGCGCCGGGCGGCGACGCACGGTCTACCGACGCCGATCGGCGACGTGCTCGTGCCGCTGCTGGCCGCCGCGAGTGACGGACCCGGGTAGACACCTGGGCCTAGAGTGTCTACCCATGGCACGTACCTACCCGTGTGACCGCGTCGGTCTGGACTTCATCGAGTCGGCCCCGTTCCGATTCGTCAGCACCGTCGACCTCCCGATCACGCCCGAGCAGCTCTTCGGAGTCCTCGGCGACGCCGAGTCGTGGCCGCACTGGGCCACGGTGATCACCCACGTGGAATGGACCAGTCCCGAACCGCGCGGCGTGGGCACCACGCGGACGGTCACGATGCGCGGCAACATCGTCGGCGACGAGGAGTTCCTGGCCTGGGAACCGTTCACGCACATGGCCTTTCGCTTCAACCAGAGCACGTCGAACGCGATCTCGGCGTTCGCCGAGGACTACCGCGTGGTCGAGACGGCGGGCGGCTGCCACCTGACGTGGGTCATGGCGATGAAGCCGAACGGGTCCGCGGGCCGGCTGGGCATGACCCTGTTCAAGCCGGTGATGGCCTGGCTGTTCCAGCGCTTCCTGCACAACCTGCGGCGCTATGCCGACGAGCGGTTCAGTACAGCCCCTCCCACGCCGAACGCCTGATTCGGTCGGGATCGGCGACGGTCTCGTCCCGGGTGGACCGGATCACCCGGGTGCGTCGGTCGCGGTCGTCGTAGATCGGCCACTCCCCGCCCTCCTGCACGCCGAGGCGGCCCTTGGCGAAGTCCAGCCAGGTCCGCTGCATGCGGCGGCCGACCGCGGGTTGGACGCGGCGGCCCAGCGGGTGGATCTTGCGGCCGAGATACGACGAGTAGCTGTGCTGCACGTGCACGATCTCGCTGCCGTGGGTGGCCCCGAGACCCAACGCGCGCAGCGTCCAGGTGGCGTGGTCGAACCGGTAGACGTGCGTCGGCGCGAGCGCGCTGTACGCGTCGGCGAACGCCCACGTCGGCGCGCCGAACATCGCATCGGCGCCGAAGGCCACCAGCGCGCTGCGCCGCGGGTACGCCGGGTAGGCGGCGAGCACGTCGTCCTTGGCGTGCGGCGCGGTGCGGGCGAAGTAGGACTCGATCCCGTCGAGGGTCGTCGGCAGCATGGGCGGCTTGCCCCAGGCGAACATCGACGCCTCGTGGGTGTTGGTGCCGACGATCAGCGGGATGCGCGCCACCGCGCCCGCCCGTGCCGCGTCGATCGGGTGCTGGGGCAGTAGGTCGACGCCGTGGGTGAGCCCGTAGGCGAGGTGCGGACTGTCCGCCGCGCTCTCCCCCTGCAGCTCGCCGGCCGCGCGGCGCAGTCGACGCTGCGGCAGCGCCTTCACCTCGTCGACGCCGACGCCGAGACGCTCGAGAAATTGCCAGGCGCGCCTTGCCCTGGTCTCGCGGTCGGCGATCAGCGGTAGGGCGGGGCTCTGCGCGATCGCGCGGGTGAACAGGCCGCGCGCTGCGGAAGTGGCGAGCAGCGCCAACACCGATGTCGCACCGGCAGATTCGCCGAATACCGTCACCCGGTCGGGGTCGCCGCCGAACGCCCCGATGTTGTCGCGTACCCAGGACAGCGCCGCCAGCTGATCCCGCAGGCAGAGGTTGTCGTCGAACCCGTCGCCGAGCGCGCTCAGGTCGAAGCCGCCGAAGACGCCCAGCCGGTAGGTCACGTTCACCACCACGACGCCGCCGTTGGCTGCCAGCCGCGAGCCGTTGTACAGCTGCAGCTGGCCTGCCCCGTAGACGAAGGCGCCGCCGGGAATCCACACCATCACGGGGAGGGATCTGGTGGGATCGGGCGACCACACCGTCACCGTGAGGCACGCCTCGTCGCGGATCTTCGGGTCGTCGCGTCCGCCGCCCACGAACGACCGGCCCTGCGGTGGCAGCGGCCCGTGCTCCACGGCGTCGCGTACGCCCGACCACGGCTCGAGCGGAACGGGCGCGAGGAACCGGCGCTCCTCCACCGGTTGCTCGGCGTACGCCACGCCCCGCCACACGTTGACCCCGCCCTCGACGGCGCCGCGCAGGGCCCCGTGGCGGGTCTGCGCGATCGTTCGATCTGCCGCGGTTTCGCGCTGAGCCGTCACGGGCAAATCGTAGTGTGCGAAGCTGAACGCGGCTGCGGCGCAGCCACCCCTCACGTGTCGATGGATGGAGTTCGAATGACCTTCAACGAGGGCATGCAGATCGACACGAGCACCACCCGATCCAGCGGTGGCGGGGGCGGCGGCGGACGCGGCATCGCCGTCGGCGGCGGTCTCGGCGGCCTGATCATCGTGGTGGTCGCGCTGTTCCTCGGGGTGGACCCGAGCACCATGGGCGCCGGCCCCAGCGAGTACGACTCGCAGGGCGTACAAACCCCCGGCTTCGACGTGAGCCAGTGTCGGACCGGCGCGGACGCCAACAACATCGTTCAGTGCCGCGTCATCGCGACCGGGAACTCGGTCGACGCCGTCTGGTCGCAGCTGCTTCCGGACTACCGGCGCCCCAGCATCGAGCTGTTCCAGAACAGCGTCGACACGCAGTGCGGCCCGGCCACCGAAGCCGTGGGGCCGTTCTACTGCCCGCCCGACCAGACCGCCTACTTCGACGTCGACTTCTTCGAGACGCTGAAGACTGAGTTCGGCTCCAGCGGCGGCCCGCTCGCGCAGGAGTACGTCGTCGCCCACGAGTACGGCCACCACGTGCAGAACCTGCAGGGCACCCTGGGCAGGGCCCAGCAGGACGCGACCGGCCCCGAAGGCGGCGGCGTCCGCACCGAACTGCAGGCCGACTGCTACGCGGGCCTCTGGGCGCACTACGCGTCGATCACGAAGCAGGAGAGCACCGGTCAACCGTTCCTGCAACCGTTGACCGACGAGGACATCGCCGACGCGCTGTCGGCAGCGGCATCGGTCGGTGACGACCGCATCCAGGAGAAGACCCAGGGTCGCGTCAGCCCCGAGGCGTGGACGCACGGCTCGGCCGCCGGACGGCAGTACTGGTTCACCGAGGGGTACCGCACCGGTGACGTGAACGCGTGCGACACCTTCGCCGCCCAAGACCTGCACCAGGGATGACGGCCGACACCGATAGTCCGCACGGCATCGAGCCGGACACGAAGGACTGGACGTGGGTCCTCGAACGGCCCTGTGCGGAATGCGGTTTCGACGCCGCGTCGATCTCACACCACGACGTCGCCGCGGCCATCCGCCGCGACGCCGCCGATTGGGTCCTCCGACTGTCCGGGCCCACCGTCCGCGAGCGGTCGGATCCCGCGGTGTGGTCGGTGCTCGAGTACGGCTGTCACGTCCGGGACGTACACCGCATGTTCGACGGAAGGGTCCGACTGATGCTCGCCGAGGCCGAACCGCTCTTCCCCAACTGGGATCAAGACGGCACCGCGGCGGCCGACGACTACGCCTCCCAGCATGCCGCAGTGGTCACCGAGGAACTCGTCCAGGCCGCGCACCGGGTCGCGGACACCTACGCGTCGGTGTCCGCCGACGAATGGTCGCGACCGGGGCTGCGCAGCAACGGCAGCAGGTTCACGGTGTCGACGATCGCTGTCTACCACCTGCACGACGTCGTCCACCACGGGTGGGACGTCGATTCACCTCGGATCGGCCAGTAATCCCAAAGCGCTGACCACGTTGAACACATATCGTTAATGTGTTCAAGTGCCCGACGACGCCCCGCCGCCTCGGACACCGTCGATCGCTCTCCTTCGGGCCACCGCCGAGACGTTGCGCCACCTGGGCCCCCGCCGCTTCAGTTTGACCGCGGTCGCCGACGCCGCCGGGGTGTCCCGCGGCACCGTGCACAACGCATTCGGCAGTCGGGAACGGGCGATCAAGGTCGCGCTCGACCACCTCGCCTCGGCGTTCGTCGACACGATGGCCGACGAGGTGCACCGATCCGGCACGCTGGCCGACCAGGTGGCGGCGGCGGCCCAGCTGATCTGTGCCCACCGGCAGCGCTCCGATCACGTCGCGCCCGGGGGCATCAACGAACCCATCCTGGTGCTGTTGCTGCGCCACAGCGGTGACGACCTTGTCCACCGCGCCATCGAACTGTGGCAGCCGCTGGTCAAGGCCGCCCAGAGCAGCGGCGAAGTCGGCCCAGGCGTCGACGCCAAACGCGCAGGCGAGTGGATCGTCCGCATCCTGTTCAGCTTCGAGCTACTGCCTCCCATGGGCGTCAACCTCGACAATCCCCGCGCGGTGCGGCGATTCGTCACCGACCACGTCGTCACTGGACTCACCGGAGGAACGCATGACTGAAGCCCACCACGAGGTCGTCGTCATCGGCGCCGGGCCAGGCGGCATCGCTGCCGCACACCTATTGCGCGAGAGGGGTATTCACGACGTCGTGATCCTGGAGCGCGGCGCGGACTTCGGCGGCACCTGGCGCGACAACCACTACCCCGGCCTCGCCGTCGACATCCCCACGCTGTGGTACCAGCTGTCGTTCGCACCGAACCCCAACTGGAGCCGCCTGTTCGCACCCGGCCCGGAGATACACCGCTATCTGCGCGACACCGCGACCGCGCTGGGCCTCTACCCCCTCCTCCGACCGCACACCGAAGTCACCGCGCAGCGCTGGGACGATCGAGCGGGCCGATGGCTGCTGAGTACGCGCGACGGCCGTACCATCTCGGCGCGATTCCTCATCAGCTCCGTCGGCGGGTACGTCAACGCCAAGGAGACCGTGGACATCCCGGGCTTCGATGACTTCGCCGGGACGATCCTGCGCCCCAACGCGTGGGACGACTCCTATGACGCCCGCGACAAGCGGATTGCCGTGATCGGCACGGGCTCGAGCGGCGTGCAGATCTCGGCGGCGCTCTCGCCCGTCGCCCGCAGCCTGGAGGTCTACCAGCGCACGCCGGCCTGGGTGCTTCCCAAGGTCGACTTCGACATCCCGCCGTCGATGCGGCGCGTGCTGCGCCTGCCCGGTGTCGTACCCGCCATCAACGTGGCGGGACGAATGCTGATGGACGCGGCCATGATCGCGCCGATCGTGCACCTGTTCTCCCGACTTCCGAACGCTGTGCTGAAACGCGTGATGCCGTGGTACGACGCCTACTGCCGCGCCCTTTACCGGCTGCTGCTACTCGCCACCGTGCGGGATGCGCGCACGCGCCGGGCGCTGGTGCCGAAGTACGGGATCATGGCCAAGCGCCCCGTCATCTCCAGTGCGTTCCTCCCCGCGCTCAACCGCCCCAACACCAAACTCGTCACCACGCCCATCGAGCGAATCACCCGCGACGGCATCCGCACCAGCGACGGCCGGGAGCACCCGGCCGACCTGGTGGTGCTGGCCACCGGTTACGAATTGTGGACCGACCCCGAGACCTACCGCGAGGGAACCATTCTGGGCAGCAACGGTTTCGACCTCGCCACCTACTACCGCGCGCACGGGCTTCAGAGTTACGCCGGCACCGCCCACCCGCGGCTGCCCAACCGGTGGGAGATCGTCGGACCAAACGGCTTCGTCGGGTTCGCCTGGCCAGACTTCGTGGAGACGATCGCCGCGCATGCGGTGCGGATCATCGACGAGACCAGGCGGCGGGGTGACGACGTCGTCGAGGTGTCGCAGGACGCCTTCAACCGATGGAACGCGACGATGGCGAAGCGGGGCAAGACCGCCCACCTGTACTTCACCGAATGCAATCCGGGGCTCAACACCTACTTCATCAACTCCCAGAGCGACACCGTCTACCACCGGCCCCAGACGATCACCGGCTCACGACGCTTCGCACGCCGCTCCCCGCTGCGCGACTACCAGTTCTCCCGCCGCTCCGCCCTCGCGCGACCGGCCACGTCCGACCTCGAGGAGCAACCCGCATGACCGAAACCGACACCCCGCTGGCCGGACGCGTCGCGTACGTGACCGGCGCCGCCCGCGGCCAGGGCCGTTCGCACTGCGTGCGACTCGCACGGGCAGGTGCCGACATCGTCGCCATCGACGCGTGCGGTCCGGTCGCCGAGCACAACGGCTACGCCCACGCGACACCCGAGGACCTGGCCGAGACGACGAGCCTCGTCGAGCGCGAGGGCCGCAAGATCCTGGCCAAGGAGATCGACGTGCGCGACCTCGATGGGCAGCAGCGGGTGGTCGCCGAGGCGATCGAGCAGTTCGGCCGCCTCGACGTGGTCGTCGCGAACGCGGGCGTGCTCAATTGGGGCCGGCTGTGGGAGATCTCGGCGCAACAGTGGCAGGAGATCATCGACACCAACCTCACCGGTGTGTGGAACACCGTGAAGGCGACGGTCCCCGCCATGATCGACGCGGGCAACGGTGGTTCGATCATCGCCATCAGTTCGGCGGCGGGCGTCAAGGCCGTGCCGGGGTGCGGCCACTACTGCGCGTCGAAGTTCGGCGTCGTCGGTCTGACCAACTCACTGGCGGTCGAGTTGGGCGAGTACGGGATTCGCGTCAACTCCGTTCATCCCTACGGCACCGACACCCCAATGGGCAACGACGTCTCGATGTATCAGATGTTCGCCGACCACCAGAGGTTCATCCACAGCTTCTCCCCCGGCGCGCTGCCTACCGACTCGCTGGCCGCCCCGGATCTGGTCTCCGACATCGTCGTATGGCTTGCAGGCGACGGGTCGTCGCTGGTCACCGCGGCCCAAATCCCCGCCGAGAAGGGCTATCTGAAGGTCTGATCGGCGGCAGGCAGTTCGGCCGACACCGACAACCCGACGCCGTCGAAGCTGAGGAAGCCCCTTATCGGCTCGGTCTCCGGCAACGGCTCGGCGTAGCTCCACGCGACGTCCGGGACGACGGTCTCACCGAGTACCGCCGCCCAGTACGTGGCGACGCCCTTGTAGTTGCAGTAGCTCGACGTGTCGGTCGCGCGCAGCAGATCCGTACGCACGTGCGCCGGGTCCACGTATAACCTTGGTGCCAAAGCGGTTTCGAACACGATCACGGTCTCGTCGGTATCCACCAGCGTCTCGCCCCCGACGGTGACGCACAGCCGCCGCTTCGTCGACCTGCAGTCCACGCGGTGGTACGGGTTCGGCGGATAGTGGACCAGGCGGCGCCCCTCCTCGAACCACGCGTCCGCCGCCGTCCACGGCACCGTGACGTACCCGGGCGCCTCCGGTACCGGTGCGGCCGGGAGATCGCCCGCCAGTTCCGCCGGGAACGCGTAGCTCAGCGGGTGCCCTTCGCGATGCACCAGCAGGCACCGCTCGGTGTCGAGCACCACGTCGTCGCCCCGCACGGCCCGGACCCGCCGTGGATGCGGCTCGACGAGCACCATGGACCCGTCGACCGGGGGTGACAGCCGGCCGGCGCGCTGCGAGCTGAGCGGTCCGTGACCGGCGACCAGGCTCACCGGTGGCCTACAGCCGGGCGGACGCGTCGATCGACGTGTCGGTTGTGCGCAGTGGCCGGATCATCGCGTCCTGGGAGAAGGAGGCGATGAGTTCACCCGCCTCGGTGTGCACGGTGCCGCGGATGTAGGACATGCCCGCGCCCACCTGAGTGCTCTCGTGGCCGTAGAGGATCCAGTCCGACCACGCGAACGGCTCGTGGAAGCTGACGACGATCGTCATCGGCGCCGTCGACACCGTCAGGTGGGCCTGGGCGGTGCCGATGCCCTCGTGCGCCCGCATGGTGGTCGAGATGCCAAGGTGGCCGGTGAAGTACGCGATGAGCGCCTTGGCGAGGTCGTCGCGCGTCGGAACGGGGTCGTAGTGCAGCCAGGCGTGCAGCTCCGGCGGTCCGACCTCGTCGGGACTGTTGACGTCGACGACGTCGACCAGCTTCAGCTCGCGCCCCACCATCGGCATGTCTCCGGGGTTGGCGTCCGCGGGTGCGGTGACGTCGGGCCGCGGCAGGTGGTGCCGGATGACGTCAGCCGACGGGACGTCGGTGAAGACAGTCGCCGTGATGCAACGCTTGCCGTTCTGGCTCGCGGACACGACGGCGGTGGCGGTGGTCCGTCCCTCCGCGACGACGTCGACCGTCAGCTCGACCGGTGGCCCGACGAGGACGGCGCGCGCGAACACGGCGGTCGCGGAACGAACGGACTTCTCCGGGAAGCGCTTCGCGACCGCGACGATCGCCTGCGCGAGCACCTGGGTGCCCTCGACGACCTGACGTTCGTCGGCCCCGGCGAGGCCGGTCTGGCCGATGAACCGTTCGCCGTCGGGTTCGACGTCGAACAGCTCGAGTAGCCCCGCGAGGGTCCACTGCGATTGATCGGGCTGCGTGGTCATGGAATGACGCCCCTTCCGCTGTCGGATGCTCCGCTATACGAATCTCGGGCTGCCGAAACTCGCCGCCAAGCACACCACAGACTCGCGAGAAACGGTAACGTCGTTCTCGTGGCCCGGAGCGGAGAGACCCAGCCCGGTGAGCCGACGAGGCGCGCGAGCGCCGTGCCGGCCAATGCCGGGACGGTCGACGAGGAATCGCGCGCCACCCGGTTCATGCGATCGGCGTTGTCGATCCTCGGCGAGACCGGCAGGGCGGACTTCACCGTCCTCGAAGTCGTCGAGCGGTCGAAGACATCGCTGCGGTCGTTCTATCAGCACTTCGCGAGCAAGGACGAGCTGCTACTCGCGCTGATCGAGAAGATCATGTCGGAGTCCACACTGCGCTGGCGCGCCGACACCGATGACCTCGGGGCCGCCGAGGCCCTGCTCCTGTTGATCGAAAAGGTCAGCGCTCCCGCGTCGTCCACCACCCAGGACAGCATCAACAGGGGTCTGACTTTCTACAACGACCACCTGGCCGAGACCGTCCCCGCCGAGTACGCCAGGGTGCTGGCCCCGGTGAAGGTGCTCATCGGCGACATCATCGACCGCGGCATCGCCGAGGGGGTCTTCGCACCGGACCTCGACGTCGACGCCTCCACGACGCTGATCATGCAGTCCGCGATGGGCGCGATGCGGTTGCGGGTGCTCGGCGCCGAACTAAACGGCACCCCACTCGAGGGCAAGCACATCTACGACTTCTGCCTGCGCGCCCTGCGGAAGTGAGCCCCGCCCGGCAGGGCGCCGACCTGCGCTGAGCGGCCGCCAAAGTCTCGACGATTCGGGGGTGTCTACGCTGCTCGCCTGGTGGTAACGTCATTACCAAATCGGGCCTACGAGACTTCCAGGAGGCGGAAATGCCCTCACGCGAACTGTCCTATCCGGTCTTCGACGCCGACAACCACTTCTACGAGCCGAAGGAAGCACTGACGCAGTTCCTGCCGGAACACCGCAAGGGCGTCATCGACTACATCGAGGTCCGCGGCCGCACCAAGATCATGGTGCGCAACCAGGTCAGCGACTACATCCCGAACCCGACCTTCGAGGTCGTCGCACGCCCCGGCGCGCAAGAGGACTACTTCCGGCACGGCAGCGGCGGCAAGAGCTACCGCGAGGTCATGGGCAAGCCCATGAAGGCCATCCCCGCGTTCCGCAACCCCGAGGCCCGCATCGAGGTGCTCGACGGGCTCGGACTCGACTACACGCTGATGTTCCCCACCCTGGCCAGCCTGGTCGAGGAGCGGCTGAAGGACGATCCGGACCTCATCCTCGACATCGTGCACGGACTCAACCAGTGGATGTACGAGACGTGGCAGTTCAACTACGCCGACCGCATCTTCTCCACCCCGGTGATCAACCTCGGCAACGTCGACCGGGCGCTGGAGGAACTGCAGTGGTGTCTCGAGCGCGGCGCCAAGACCGTTCTGGTCCGGCCTGCGCCGGTGCCCGGGTACCGCGGCAGCCGGTCGATGGGCCTGCCCGAGTTCGACCCGTTCTGGGACGCCTGCGTTCAAGCTGGCATCCCCGTCTCGATGCACGCCAGCGACAGCGGCTACTCGCAGTACCTCAACGACTGGGAACCCGGCGACGAGTTCAAGCCGTTCGCGCCGACGGCCTTTCGGATGGTCGCCATGGGCAAGCGCCCGATCGAGGACACCATGGCCGCGATGGTCTGCCACGGCGCGCTGACCCGCAATCCCGATCTGCGCATCCTGTCGGTCGAGAACGGTGCCTCCTGGGTGCCGTACCTCTTCTACCAGTTCAAGGACGTCTACATGAAGATGCCCGACGCGTTCCCCGAGGACCCGATCGAGGCCTTCAAACGGTGCGTGTACGTGGCACCGTTCTGGGAGGACGACTTCAAGAAGATGGCGGACCTCTGCGGTATCGACCGGATCATCTTCGGCTCGGACTGGCCGCATCCCGAGGGCTTGGCCGACCCGATCAACCTGGTCGGCGACCTCGAGGCACAGGGCCTCGACGACGAAGGCGTCAAGAAGGTGATGGGGCGCAACATGGTCGACCTCTTCAAGGTGCCCAACCAGAAGGTCTACGAGCCGGGCGTGCCCGCGCTCGTCCTGGCCTGATCCTGCCGCTCCCCCAACCCACGACAGAAGAGGCGCAACCGATCTCATGACACGAGTCGCCAACCCGGAACAAGAACTCTTCGCGTCGACGGCCGAGGAGTTCCTGCAGCGGGAGGGCTCGCTGACGCACGTGCGCGAACTGCATGCCGCCGGTGAGACCTTTCACCCGCAGTGGTGGCAACGCGCCGCCGAACTCGGTTGGACCAGCTTGCTGGTGCCCGAGGAACTCGGCGGCGGCAGCGTCTCGGGTGACGGCGTGGCGGACCTGGCGCTGGTCGCCGAACTCATCGGGCGTTCGGTTGCTCCCGGCCCGCTGCATCCGGTGAGCACCGTGCTCGCCGGCCTGGTCGACGCGGACGACGCCGAAAGGCACTCGGCCGTCATCGAATCGCTCGTCGCCGGCGAGTTGGTGGCCTCCTGGGCGGTGTACGAGCCCGGGCGGAGCTGGGCGCCGACGGAGTCCACCGTCACCGCCACCCCGACGGGGTCCGGGTGGCGCATCGACGGCGTCAAGGACCGCGTCGAGGCGGGAACCGAGAGCGGCATCGTCCTGCTCGTGGCCGTGGCCGACGGCGTGCCGAGGCAGTTCCTGGTTCCCACCGACGCCAAAGGCGTCCACGTGGAGGCGCAGAATTCCCTCGACCTCGTCAAGCGGTACGCGCGCATCACGTTCGACGGCGTCGAGGTGGCGCAGGACGCGGCGGTCGGCACGGCCGAGCAGACGCCGGCCCTGATCGCCCGGCAGGCCCAGATCGCCCAGGTGCTGCAGTGCGCCGAAGTCGTCGGGATACTCGATTCGGTCTTCGCGTTCACGGTGCAGTGGGCGTTCGACCGGCATTCGTTCGGCAGGCCGCTGGCGTCGTACCAGGCGCTCAAGCACCGGTACGCGGACATGAAGATCTGGCTGGAGGCCTGCCGCGCTACGACGCGTGCGGCGGTCGCCGCGGTGAGCGCCCGCTCCGACGACGCCGACCGGCTGGTCAGCGTCGCGAAGTCCTACGTCGGGGAGCACGCACCGGACATGTTGCAGCACTGCGTGCAACTGCACGGCGGCATCGGCGTGACCTGGGAACACGACCTGCACCTGTTTCTGCGGCGAGCGACCCTGAACCGAGCCATGCTGGGCACTCCGGAAGAACACGACCTGCGCGTCTATGCGCTCACCGAAGAATTGGAGTCCGCATCATGACCGACACCACGACTGACGCTCCGGTGAGCACCGAGACGGTGGCGGAGTTCGCCGATCGGGCACGAACCTGGTTGGCGGACAACATGCCTCGCGTCGACCCGGCCGACCCGCCTTACGTCGACCGCGGCGAGGAGGGTCCGTGGTTACGCGCTCGCGAACTGCAGAAGCTGCTGCACTCGGGTGGCTTCGCCGGGATCTGCTTCCCCCGGGAGTACGGCGGCCTGGGCCTGCCGATTGCCTACCAGCGCGCGTTCAACGAGGTGTCGCGCGAGTACGAACTACCGCTCATCCTGAACACCCCGACGTTCACGATCTGCGCGGCAACGATTCTCGACACCGGCACCGAGGACCAGAAGCGCACCCACATCGCCGGGGCCATCAGCGGTGAGGAAGTCCTCGTCCAACTTCTGTCGGAGCCCAGCGGCGGGTCCGACCTCGCCGGCGTCATCACGCGCGCGGACCGGCGTGGCGACAAGTGGATCGTCAACGGCGCGAAGACGTGGAGCACCAGCGCGTTCGCCGCCGACTACGGGTTGTTGCTCGCGCGCACCAATTGGGACGTCCCGAAGCACGAGGGGCTGACGATGTTCCTGGCGCCATTGGCTGCTGACGGCATCACGATGCGCAGGATCAAGCAGGTCGACGGCGGCAACGAGTTCTGCGAGGAGTTCTTCGACGACCTCGAACTCGGCGACGACGCCGTGGTCGGCGAGGTCGACAAGGGCTGGGAAGTGGCCTCGCGGCAGATGTTCCACGAACGTCGCGCCGTCGGCGGCGGCTCCGAGTTCGCCAGCGGCATCGGCGCCGAGGGGTCGACAGACCAGCTGGTCGACTACGTCGAACTGCTGCGCGCCACCGGGCAGACGGGAAACGAGCGGATCCGCGCGATGGCGGGCCGTGCGCTGGTGCGCCGGGCCGTTCAGGAACAACTCGTCGACCACGTGTACCACGGGGTACTCGACGGCTCGCTGCCGTCGGCCGCCGGTTCCATCATCCGCATCACCCATGCCGAGACCGTGCAGTTCGAGATCGACACCGCGCTCGAAATCGCCGGGCCCGCAGGCGTCGTCGACGACGGCAGCGGATTGTTCTCCTTCGGCAGCCGCTATCCGTCGCGGCAGGCCGCGTCGCTGGGCGGCGGTACCACCGAGATCGCGCGCAACGTAATCGGCGAGCGCGTCCTCGGTTTCCCTCGCGAACCCGCACCCGACCGGGGCGTGCCGTTCAACCAGGTGAAGCGCAACAAAAACTGACGGACCCGGGGCGGTCAGCCCCGGTGTGCCCGCCAGAAGTCGACCATCACGGCGGCCGCCGACGCGGGGTCCTGCGTCATCCACCAGTGCCCGAGTCCGTCGAGTACCTCGATTCGTGCGCCTGTCCTGGCCGACGCACGCTGCTTCTGCTCAGGGGTTCCGACGTAGTCGTCCTCGGTGGGCAGCAGCGCGAGACCCGGTCGTGCGGCAGCCGCTTCGAGGTGCTCACCGGCCTTGGCGGCGTTGGGTTGTGCGGCCGAGCGGTAGAGGGTGAGGATCGACCGGCCCATCGCCTCGTCGATGCCTGGGGCCACCCGTTCGGCGATCTCGGCAGCCATCCCGGCTCCCGTGAGGAAGGCGGCGCGATCGGACACCGGCATGGCGGCCAGTCCCGCGACCACCTGCTCCCCCACCTCGGGCGTCTGCCACTGCTGGGCGAGGTCGTGCCACACGTACTCGGCGTCGAACACGCCAGGTATGTCGGACACCCACGTGCGGAGCAGGTCGGGTCTCGTCATCGCGACGTTGAGGACGTGGCCGCCACCCCAATCGTGGCCAACGAGGTCCACGGGTTCTCCGATGGCCTCCAGTTCGGCGGCCAGCCAATCGCGGTATCCGTGCATCGTGGCGCTGAAGGCGTCCGGCACCGGCGCGCCGAAGCCCGGCGGCGAGAGCCTGCGGACGTCGGTCTCACCGAGATCCGCGAGCGAGGCGACCAGCAGGTCCCACACCGCGGCCGTCTCGGGCACTCCATGGACGAAGACGACGGTCATGCGCTCTCCTGTCGATCACGAGCAACGTGTCGCAACCTACCTCCGACGGGTGACGACGCGTCGACGACCTCGGGTCAGAACAGTGTCGGCTGCAGTTCTGCCACCGCGGTGGGCGCGGTCCGCACGCGAAACGGTCGGTTCCGCGCCTCCAGCCCATGGCGGTGCACCAGCGGAGCGGCCTTGTCGCGCAACGCGTCCCGATAGCCTTGTGGCAGGTAGGCGCCCCGTCGGTACAGCTCGCGGTACTGCGGCAGCAGGTCCGGCCGGGCCTCGGCAAGCCAGTTCATGAACCACCCGCGCGTCGACCCCCTCAGGTGCAGACCGAACACCGTCACGCCGGTGGCTCCCGCCGCGGCGACGTCGGCGAGCAGCGCGTCGAGGTGCTCGACGGAATCGGTGAGGTGCGGCAGCACCGGCGCGATCATGACGTGGCAGTCGAGGCCGGCGTCGCGGATGGCCCGCACCAGGTTCAACCGGGCGCGCGGCGTCGGCGTCCCTGGTTCGATCTGCTGGTGCAAGTCCGCGTCGCCGATCGCCAGCGACACCGAGACGGTGACGTCGACGGTCTTGCCCGCTTCGGCGATCAGCGGCAGATCCCGTTGCAGCAGTGTGCCCTTCGTCAGGATGGACATCGACGTTCCGGACCCGGCAAGGGCGTCGATGATGCCTGGCATCAACGCGTAGCGGCCCTCGGCCCGCTGATACGGGTCGGTGTTGGTGCCGAGAGCGACCGTCTCGCGGGTCCACGATCTGCGCCGCACCTCCCGGCGCAGCACGTCGACGACGTTGGTCTTCACCACCACCTGGGTGTCGAAGTCGACGCCGGAGTCGAAGTCGAGGTACTCGTGGGTGGGTCGGGCGAAGCAGTAGCGGCAGGCGTGGCTGCACCCGCGATAGCCGTTGACGGTGAACCGGAACGGCAGGCCCGAGGCCTCGGGCACCTTGTTGAGCGCCGTCTTGCACAGAATCTCGTGGAAGGTAATGCCGTCGAACTGCGGCGTGCGCACCGACCGGACGAAGCCGAGGCGCTGCAGTCCGGGCAGCGCTCCGTCGTCGACCTCGATGCCTTGACCGTCCCATCGCACTTCTCCATTCGAACGTGCGTTCGATGATCTGTCAAGGCATGGTCAGGAACGGGTGGCTGCGGCGACCACGGCGGCGGCGACCCGGCGTGCTGTTGCGCTGCGGCGACGGCGGTCGTCGCGCAGACGCATCCCGAGTTCACCCGTGACCACCAGCAGGATCTGTTCGGCGAGGTCGTCGGGTGCGTCACACGGCAGCGCATTCGCGAGCCGGCGCAGCGTGTCGCGCAGGTGATCGGTGTCCCGCTCGATGGCCGCGGCGATCTCCGCGGGCGGGTCGGCGTACTCGGCGGCGGCGCCGAGGAACGCACACCACCTGGCCCCGTCCGGACGGTCGGCGTATGCATCGATTGCATCGAAGATTGCCAGTAGACGCTGCTCGTCGTCGCTCGCCGCGGAGATGGCGTCGTCCCACACCTGCCGCCAGCGTTCATGGCGGCGCTCGAGCGCGGCGGCGATCAAGGCCTCCTTGCTCCGAAAGCCCCGGTACAGCGTGGCCGCCGAAACGCCGGCCCTGGCCAGCACCGCGTCGACGGGGGCTGACTCGATACCGCGGGAGAACACGACGTCGTCGACCGCGTCGAGCAGCTTCTCCTCCGAGCCCTTGCGCACCGGCATGACGATCAGCCTAGACTCGCAAAGGTGAAACGATCGTTTTCGTTTAATGGCGTCCGCCCAAGTCTCGTCGTGGTGTTCGGGACGTGCTTCATCGCCGCCACCTACGGGCTGGTCCGGCTGGCCTACGGACTGTTCCTCCCGGATGTCCAGCGGGATCTGGGGCTGGGTGCGGCCGGCGCCGGGTACGTCTCGTCGGGCTCGTCGCTGGCCTACTGCGGTGCGGCCCTGGTCGGCTTCTTCCTCGGCAGCCGTCGGCCGCGTGCACTGGTACTGGCAGCCGTCGCCACCGCGTGCCTCGGTGTGTTCGGCATGGCTGCGGCCACCAGCGTCGTCGCCTTTGCCGCCTGCGCGGTACTCAGCTCGGCCGGCGCCGGCTTCGCCTCACCGGCGCTGGTGGCCATCGTCGCGCGCAACGTGGGCCCCCGCCGCCTCGACAGCGCCCAGTCCGCGGTCAACTCGGGCACCGGACCGGGCTTGGTGGGCGCCGGAGCGCTGGCACTACTGCTGCTGCCGCAGTGGCGCACGAGCTGGGTCCTGGTCGGCGTGGTCACCGCAGTCCTCGGCGCAGTGGTGCTGGCCGTCGACAGGGGCGCGACCACCAGTACGCCTCGAGCGCAACGACTTCCGACGACGTGGATCAGGAGTCACGCGACCGCCATCGCCGCAGCCGTTCTGCTGGGCGCGGGATCGGCCGCGGTATGGACCTACGGTCGCAGCCTGCTCGTCGAGACCGGGGGCGGATCGGAACGCGACACCGTCACGTCCTGGATCCTGCTCGGCGTCGGCGCCACCGCGGTCGCCGCGACCGCCCGGCCACTGGCGAGGATGCACCCGACCGACGCGTGGATGCTGACCTGCGCACTAGTGACGTGCGCGGTGGTGGTGCTCGCCCTCGCACCTCAGCGAGCCACCCTCGTCGCGACCGCATGCCTCACCTTCGGCTGGGCGTTCGTGGCAGCCACCTCCGCGCTCATCGCGTGGACCACCCGCATCGACCCCGCCAACGCCGCGGCCGGTACCGCAATGCTGTTCGTGGCATTGACGTTTGGCCAGGCCGCGGGCGCCTCAGCCCTGGGGTTCGCGATCCCCCGGTCGGGTTTCACGACGGCGTTCCTGGCCGCCGCGGCCCTCACTGCGTCGGCGGTCGCGGTCGGCGCCCTGGACCGGCGCCGCTACACCGACGTCAGTTCCAGGACCGCAGCTGGCACTGCGTGGTGAACGGGCCGGTCTGCTCGACGACCACCTGACCGTCGACGGCGATCTCGCAGCGCACGTTCGGGTCGGCCTGCATCGCGTGCGCGGCCCCGCTCGCGGAGAGGAACGCCCACTGCGAATCGGCCAAAGTGGTCTCGAAGACCCACGGGGCACCCGGCGCCAGGTCCACCTTCTCGCTCTTGACGAACGCGTTCGGGTCGGCGTGGTACGCCTCGAGACTCGGCGGCGCCGCGAACGAGTAGTAGAGATTGAAGTCTCCGGGCCCCAACGCCGAGAGCGTGTACCTGACCTGGTGTGCGGCGGGTTCCGCACTCGCTGTCTGACCTAGTCCGAGCGACGCGGCCGCCAGCGCGAACGCGGTTCCAACCACTGCTGTCTTACGCATGATCGTCACATCGACGGACCGTACCGCACCGTTACACGGCGCATCCAGGAGCGCGAAGCCGTCGCGTGTACCCGCCGATCGTCGGGTGAACACCGTGCGAACGCGTCGTTAATTCATTCGTCACGTACAGAAATTCCACAGAAACAAAGCGTCTCTAACGTCCCGCATCGACGCTCGACGAGCGTCGAACCTCGGCGCTCGCAGCGGATTCGCATCCGCGCGCCAGCGCCTCGCGGCACGACGAAAGGTTGTTCATGCGGTTGTCCAATGGGGGTACCACCCGCTCGCGGCTCAACAGAACCGCCCTGGCGGCCGGGAGCCTGATCGCCACGACCAGCCTCCTGCTGGCCGGTTGTGGCAGCAAGGCGAGCGAAACCGACGGCGCCGCAGCCGAGTCGTGCGTCGACACCTCCGGCTCGACCGTCAAGGTGGGATCACTCAACTCCCTGTCGGGCACGATGGCGATCTCCGAGGTCACCGTCCGCGACGCCATCAAGCTGGCCGTCGACGAGATCAACGCCTCCGGCGGCGTCATGGAGAAGCAACTCCAACTCGTCGGAGAAGACGGCGCGTCCGAACCCACGGTGTTCGCGGAGAAGGCCGAGAAGCTCATCAGCAGTGACTGTGTCGCAGCGGTGTTCGGCGGCTGGACGTCGTCGAGCCGCAAGGCCATGCTGCCGGTCTTCGAGAGCAACAACGCGCTGCTCTACTACCCCGTGCAGTACGAGGGCCTCGAGTCGAGCAAGAACATCTTCTACACCGGTGCCACCACCAACCAGCAGATCGTGCCCGCGCTGGACTACCTGAAGGAGAAGGGCGTCAAGTCCCTCTACCTCGTCGGTAGCGACTACGTGTTCCCCCAGACGGCGAACCGGATCATCAAGGCGTACGCCAATGCCAACGGCATCGAGATCAAGGGCGAGGACTACACCCCGCTCGGATCGACCGACTTCTCCACCATCGTCAACAAGGTGCGCAGCGCGGACGCCGACGCCGTATTCAACACGCTCAACGGAGACTCCAACGTCGCCTTCTTCCGCGAGTACCGCAACGTCGGCCTGACCCCGCAGCAGATGCCGGTGGTCTCGGTGTCGATCGCCGAGGAAGAGGTCGGCGGCATTGGCGTACAGAACGTCGCCGGCCAGCTCACGGCCTGGAACTACTACCAGACCATCGACACCCCGGTGAACCAGAGGTTCGTCGAGGCGTACAAGAAGGCCTACGGCGCCAACAAGCCGACGTCGGATCCGATGGAGGCCGCGTACGTCTCGGTCTACCTGTGGAAGAACACCGTCGAGAAGGCGAAGTCGTTCGACGTCAAGGCCATCCAGGACAACGCGGGCGGAGTCACGTTCGACGCGCCCGAGGGTCTGGTGACCATCGACGGCGAGAACAACCACATCACCAAGACCGCACGCATCGGCGAGATCCGGCCCGACGGACTGATCTACACGGTGTGGGAGTCCCCCGGCCCGATCGAGCCGGACCCCTACCTGAAGTCCTACCCGTGGGCCGCCGGCCTCTCCGGCTGATTCACCCGTGGATGTCCTGATCGGACAGCTGGCAACGGGATTGAGCCTCGGCTCGATCCTGTTGCTGGCTGCACTGGGCCTGTCGCTGACGTTCGGTCAGATGGGCGTCATCAACATGGCGCACGGCGAATTCATCATGGCCGGCTGCTACACCGCGTACGTCGTGCAGCAGGTGTTCTCGAATGCCGGTGTCTCACTGCTGCTCTCACTGGTCATCGGGTTCTTCGTCGGTGGCCTCATGGGAGTGGTTCTGGAGGTCACGCTGATCCAGCGGATGTACGACCGGCCGCTGGACACCCTGCTGGTGACGTTCGGCGTGGGCCTGATCCTGCAGCAGGTGGCGCGCGACGTGTTCGGCGCCCCCGCCGTCAACGTCATCGCCCCGTCGTGGTTGTCGGGTGGTGTCGAGATCTTCGGCGCCGTGGTGCCCAAGACCCGCATCTTCATCCTGATCCTCGCCGCGGTGTGCGTGGCGGCATTGGCCACGGCGCTCAAGACGAGCCCGATGGGACGGCGCATCCGCGCCGTCGTGCAGAACCGTGATCTGGCAGAGACGAGCGGCATCTCGTCGCGCAAGACCGACATCACGACGTTCTTCATCGGATCGGGTCTGGCGGGCGTGGCCGGGGTGGCACTGACGCTGATCGGCTCGACGAGCCCCACCACCGGGCAGAGCTACCTCATCGACGCGTTCCTCGTCGTCGTCGTCGGCGGTCTCGGCCACATCAAGGGCACGGTGATCGCGGCGCTGGGCCTGGGGTTCTTCAACTCGTTCATCGAATACAACACCACCGCCTCGCTGGCCAAGGTGATCGTGTTCGTGATCATCGTGTTCTTCCTGCAGGTTCGCCCGCAGGGACTGTTCACCGTTCGGACCAGGAGCCTCGTATGACACGCGTACTCGGCCGCTGGCAGACGTGGGCGGGGTTCGGCATCGCCGCCGTCGCGCTGTTCGGCGTCGCCCCCGCGCTGCTGTCGGACTTCCGGCTCAGCCTGCTGGCGAAGTTCCTGTGCTTCGCCATCGTGGCCGTCGGCATCGGATTGGCCTGGGGCCGTGGCGGAATGCTCGTCCTGGGCCAGGGCGTCTTCTTCGGCCTCGGCGGCTACATCATGGGGATGCACCTGAAGATCTCCGACGCCGCACTGACCAAGCAGGCGGTGCCGGACTTCATGCAGATCGCGGGCGTTCGCGAATTGCCCGCCTACTGGCAGCCGTTCGCGTCGCCCATCGTGACGCTGCTGGCGGTGGTGTTCGTCCCGACGGCGATCGCCGCCCTGCTGGGCCTCGGCGTGTTCAAGCGCCGCGTCAAGGGCGCGTACTTCGCCATCCTGTCCCAGGCGCTGGCCGCCGCGCTGGCGATCCTGCTGATCGGCCAGACCAGCATCGGAGGTAGCAACGGGCTGAACAACTTCCGCACGTTCTTCGGGTTCGCGCTCAAGGACCCAGTGAACAAGCAGATGCTCTACTTCATCGCCGCGGCAGTCCTGCTGATCGTCGTCGCGATCGTGCGCCAGCTGATGCAGAGCCGCTACGGCGAACTGCTGGTCGCAGTGCGCGACGGTGAGGAGCGCGTGCGCTTCCTCGGGTACGACCCGGCGAACGTCAAGGTCGTCGCCTATACGGTGGCCGCGTTGTTCGCGAGCATCGCGGGCGCGCTGTTCGCCCCGATCGTCGGGTTCATCGCGCCGTCGCAGGTCGGCATCCTGCCGTCGATCGCGTTCCTCATCGGCGTGGCGATCGGGGGCAGGACGACGCTGCTGGGACCCGTGCTCGGCGCGATCGGCGTGGCTTGGGCGCAAACCGTGTTCTCCGAACGCTTTCCGTCGGAGTGGACCTACGCCCAGGGCCTGCTGTTCATCGTGGTCGTCGGGTTCTTCCCCGCCGGCTTCGCGGGACTCGGCGTCTTCCTGCGCCGCCGGCGCAAGGGCAAGCCGGAACCGGACCCGGAACCGGTGGCTATACCGGACCCCGACCCCGAGCCCGAGAAGGCAGGAGCCAGCCGATGACCGAGACCTTGGGTAGCTCGACGACGCCGGTGGCCGGCGGCAACGTCGGCATGGGCACGCAGTACCTCGAAGTGCGCGGGCTCACCGTCGACTTCGACGGCTTCAAGGCCGTCAGCGACGTGGATCTGACGCTCTTCCAGGGTGACCTGCGCTTCCTGATCGGGCCCAACGGCGCGGGCAAGACGACCGTCATCGATGCCATCACCGGGTTGGTGTCGGGCACGGGGTCGGTCAGTAAGTCCGGCGTCGAACTGCTCGGCAAGAAGGTGCATCAGATCGCCCGGCTCGGGGTGGGCCGCACGTTCCAGACGGCGAGCGTGTTCGAACAGCTGACGGTGTTGCAGAACCTCGACATCGCCGCAGGCGCGGGGCGGTCGGCGTGGACGCTGCTGCGGCGCCGATCCGGGGTGTTGCCTGCCATCGAGGAGGCGCTCGAGATCACCGGTCTGGCCGACCTGGCGGACCGGCCCGCGGGGGTGCTCGCGCACGGGCAGAAGCAGTGGCTGGAGATCGGCATGCTCCTCGTCCAGAACGCCGACGTGCTGCTGCTGGACGAACCCGTGGCCGGGATGAGCCACGACGAACGCGAGGAGACGGGAAACCTGTTGCGGCGCATCGGTAGTGAACGGACCGTGGTGGTGGTCGAACACGACATGGACTTCATGCGGGCATTCGCGACGTCGGTCACGGTCCTGGCACGCGGACAAGTGATCGCCGAGGGAACGGTCGCGCAGGTGCAGGCCAATCCCAAGGTGCAGGAGGTCTACCTCGGCACGGCCGCGGCGGGCACCGACGCTCTGGTGGAGGAGTCCTGATGCTCGAACTCGTCGACGTCCGTAGCGGATACGGCCGCTCGGAGGTGATCCACGGAGTGAACCTCGAGGTGCCCTCGGACGGCGTGGCCGCGGTGATGGGCCACAACGGTGCAGGCAAGACCACGCTGCTACGCGTTGCGGTCGGACTGCTCAAGTGCTCGGGCGGCAGGGTGATGTTCGACGGCGAGGACGTCACGAAGATGCGGCCGAGCGCCCGGGTGGCGCGCGGGCTGGCCTACGTGCCCCAGGGCCAGCAGTCCTTCGGGCAGCTCACCACCGCGGAGAACCTGCAGGTGGTCGCCGACGGCCGTAAGAACGGTAAGCAACTGATCGACGAGCAGCTGGACCTGTTCCCGGCGCTCAAGGAGCTGTTGGGCCGGCGGGCCGGATTGCTCTCGGGCGGTCAGCGTCAGCAGCTCGCGATCGCGCGGGCACTCATCACCACGCCCACGTGCCTGATCCTCGACGAACCCACCGAGGGCATTCAACCCTCGGTGGTCGCCGAGATCGAGGCGGCGATCACGGCGCTCACCCGCAGGGGCGGTCTCGGCGTGCTGCTGGTGGAGCAGCACATCGGGTTCGCGCTCGAGTCGGCGCAGCGCTACTACATCCTCGAGTCGGGGCGCGTGACGTCCAGTGGCACCGGCGGTTCCGCGTCGGAGGCCGACGTGCGCGCCGCGATGGCGATCTAGGACAGTTCGAGCAGCACGGTCACCGGACCGTCGTTGACCAGCTCGACCTTCATGTCGGCGCCGAAGATGCCCGTCTGAACGTCGGCGCCGAAACCGCGCAGCGCGTCGCACATCGCGTCGACGAGGGGTTCGGCGACGACGCCGGGTGCGGCTGCGTTCCACGACGGCCTCCGCCCCTTCGCCGTGTCGGCGTAGAGCGTGAACTGGCTGACCACGAGAACCGGCGCCGCCACGTCGGCAGCGCTGCGCTCACCGTCGAGAATGCGCAGACGCCACAACTTCTCGGCCATCCGCGCGGCGACGTCGGCATCATCGGTGTGCGTGATACCAACGAGCGCCACCAGCCCCTGACCCTCCGGAGCGATCTCCCCCACCACGTCGCCATCGACCACGACTCGCCCCGAGGTCACCCGTTGCACCAGTACCCGCATGGGCAACGATGCTGCCATCCTTGGGTGCTGCCGAGTGTCGCCTTGTGTCACGCGTTTCGCATTTTTACGTGACTCAACCCGACACTCGGCGTGGACGCCCCACTCGACCCTCTGCGAGCGTGCGCAAACTCGGGTTTCCACCCGGCGTGTCGCCCGCAAACACGCACGCTCGCGGGAAGTGCTCGCCAGAAAGGGGCTAGAGGAGGCGGACGCGGCCGAGGCGCGCGAGCACGTTGCCCACGACGGCGTCGATGGCCACGTCGACCTGCTCGCCGGTGGCCAGGTCCTTGACGCCAACGGTGCCGGCCTCGAAGTCGCGGTCACCGGCGACCAGTGCCATCGCCGCACCGGAGCGGTCGGCCGCCTTCATAGCGCTCTTCATGCTGCGGTCGCCGTAGGCCAGGTCCACCCGGACGCCCGCGTCGCGCAGTGCCGCACCCAGTTTCGCCAGCTCGAGCTTCGCCGCGTCGCCCAGCGGCACCGCGAACACGTCGACCGCGCTGGTCTGCCCGACCGTCTTGCCCTCGGCCGCCAGGGCGAGCATGGTCCGGTCCACGCCGAGCCCGAAGCCAATGCCGGACAGGTCACGCCCGCCGAGCTGGCGCATCAACCCGTCGTAGCGACCACCGCCGCCGATACCCGACTGCGCGCCGAGGCCATCGTGGACGAACTCGAACGTCGTCTTCGTGTAGTAGTCCAGCCCGCGCACCATCCGCGGGTTGATCACATACGGCACCCGCAGCGCGTCGAGATGTGCCAGCACGGTGTCGAAGTGCTGCTTGGCGACGTCGGACAGGTGGTCCATCATCACCGGTGCGTCGGCAGTCATCTCCCGCACGTGCGGCCGCTTGTCGTCGAGCACTCGCAGCGGGTTGATCTCGGCCCGCCGCCGGGTGTCCTCGTCGAGATCGAGCTTGAACAGGAAGTCCTGCAACAACTCTCGATACTGCGGCCGGCACGTGTCATCGCCGAGGGAGGTGATCTCCAGGCGGAAGCCGTCGAGCCCGAGTGCGCGAAACCCACTGTCGGCGATGGCGATCACCTCGGCGTCGAGCGCCGGGTCGTCGACGCCGATGGCCTCGACGCCCACCTGCTGCAGCTGCCGGTAGCGGCCGGCCTGCGGGCGCTCGTAGCGGAAGAACGGACCCGAGTAGCAGAGCTTGGCGGGCAGCGCACCGCGGTCGATGCCGTGCTCGATGACCGCACGCATCACGCCCGCGGTGCCCTCGGGCCGCAAGGTCACCGACCGCTCCCCGCGGTCGGCGAAGGTGTACATCTCCTTGGACACGACGTCGGTGGACTCCCCAACGCCGCGCGCGAACAGCGAGGTGTCCTCGAAGATCGGCAGCTCGACGTAGCCGTAGCCGGCACGACGAGCCGACTCCAGCAGACCGTCGCGGACCGCGACGAACTGGGCGGACTCGGGCGGCAGGTAATCCGGGACGCCCTTGGGCGCCTGAAATTCGCTCATCACAGACCTTCGAGGAAGGGGTTGGTTCGACGTTCGGCGCCGATGGTGGTCTTCTCGCCGTGCCCGGGCAGCACCACGGTGGAGTCGTCGAGGACCAACAGCTTCTCGACGATCGACGTGTAGAGGTCGCGACCGCTGCCGCCCTCGAGATCCGTGCGGCCGATCGACTTCTTGAACAGCGTGTCGCCGGTGAACGCCATCTCCGCCGGTCCGTTGGCCCACGACATCCCCGAGTCGCTTCGCTCCTGCCCGCCGGCAACCCGGAACGTCACCGACCCCCTGGTGTGCCCCGGGGTGTGGTCGACGGTGACGGTCATGCCGCCGAGTGCGATCTTGTCGCCGTCGCGGTCGAGTTCGACGACCTGCCGCGGCTCGGTGAACATCACTCCGACCGCCAGTTGGGCCAGCCGGGGACCGAAGCCCTTGATCGGGTCGGAGAGCATCGCGCGATCCTCCGGGTGGATGTACGTCGGGCACCCGTAGGTGTCCGCCACCTTCTGCGCAGACCAGACGTGGTCGATGTGGCCGTGGGTGAGCAGCACCGCCGCCGGGGTCAGCCGGTTCTCGTCGAGGATCTTGCGCAGCCGCGGCATGGCCTTCTGACCGGGATCGACGATGATCGCGTCAGCGCCCTGACTGGGGGCCAGGACGTAGCAGTTGCACTGCAGCCATCCCGCAGGGAAACCGGTGATCAACACGGAGTCCAGTTTCCCACCTCGTGGTCAGCTGCCGGTCGTGCGGGTCGCGGGACCCCTTTTCAGGCATTCCTGGCACACTCGGTGCCGAATGCGAGTGAGGTCGCCGTCCCGGCGACACCCCGTTCACCGAAGAACGAAGCGATCACCAGGAGGACAGCGGCGGTGCCGACCAACGAACAGCGGCGAGCAGCGGCCAAGCGCAAGCTCGAACGGCAGCTGGAACGCAGAGAAGCACAGGCCAAGCGGCGACGCCAGTTGACGATCATCGGCTCGGCCGTCGGTGCGGTGGCCCTGGTCGCCGCGGTGGTGGCCACCGTCGTCATCACCAACCGCGACTCCGGCAGCACCACCGCCTCGGCCGCCACGACCACCAGCGGTGCGGCCAGTTCGACGCAGGAGCCGCCCGCCGACGGGTCCACGCTGCCCGCGTTCAAGCCACCCGCCGATCTCGGCGCGGACTGCCAGTACCCCGCGGCGGAAGCGGCGAGCAAGAAGAACAACCCGCCGCGGACGGGCAAGGTGCCGACCGACCCCGCCCAGGTCAGCGCCAGCATGACCACCAGCGAGGGCAACCTCGGCCTGCAGCTCGACAACGGCAAGGCACCGTGCACGGTCAACAGCTTCGCCAGCCTGGCGCAGCAGGACTACTTCAACGACACCCCGTGCCACCGGCTCACCACCGGCGGACTCGCGGTGCTGCAGTGTGGCGACCCGACCGGCAAGGGCACCGGCGGCCCGGGGTACGAGTTCGCCAACGAGTATCCGACCAATCAGTTCCAGCCCGACGACCCCGCGCTGCAGCAGCCGGTGATCTACCCGCGCGGCACGCTGGCTATGGCCAACGCCGGGCCCGGAACCAACGGCAGCCAGTTCTTCCTGGTCTACCAGGACTCGCAATTGCCGCCGAACTACACCGTGTTCGGCACCATCGACGAGACCGGCCTGGCCACGCTCGACAAGATCGCGGCCGCGGGCGTGCAGGGCGGCGGGGGCGACGGACCGCCCGCGAAGCCGGTGCAGATCAAGACCCTCGGGCTGGACTGACACCACCGGTGTCGACCCCGTGACCGTTCCGCCCCCGGCACCACCGGGACCTCCGCAGCCAGCCCCGTACGGCGACCCACAGCCGTACGGGGGTGGCTACGGGTATGGGGCCGGGTATGGCTATCCACCACCACCGCCGACCGGAACCAACGGTCTGGCGATCGCGTCGCTGATCTGTGCGTTCCTGTTCGCGCCGCTCGGCATCCTGTTCGGCCACCTCTCGCTGTCCCAGATCAAGCGCACCGGCGAGCAGGGGCACGGCCTGGCGTTGGCAGGCCTGATCCTCGGGTACGTCCTGACCGCTCTCGGCATCCTGTTCCTGGTCGCGACCATCGTCGTCGCGAGCCTCGCGATCCGGGCAGTCGACGACTACCGAGCCCAGGACCCCGGTTTTCCTGGCACCACGGCCGGCCCGCTCCCGCAGAACGGTCTGCCGCCGTTCAAACCGCCTGCGACGCTGGGCTCCAACTGCCAGTACCCGGCGACCACCGAGGACGCCAGCAGGCCCAATCGGCCGCCGCGCACCGGAAGGGTGCCCACCGCACCCGCGGTCGTGGACGCCACGCTGATCACCGACTCGGGTGCGATCGGCCTGCGGCTCGACAACGCCAAGTCGCCGTGCACGGTCAACAGCTTCGTCAGCCTCGCGCAGCAGGGGTACTTCGACGGCACCCCCTGCCACCGGCTCACCACCTCGGAGTCGCTACGGGTGCTGCAATGCGGTGACCCGTCGGGCACCGGAAGCGGCGGGCCCGGCTACCGCTTCCCCAACGAGTACCCCACGAACCAGTACCGGATGACCGATCCCGCGTTGCAGCAACCCGTGCGCTACCCGCGCGGGACGCTCGCGATGGCCAACAGCGGTCCGGGCACCAACGGCAGTCAGTTCTTCGTCGTCTACGAGGACTCGGCCATGCCCCCGACGTACGCGGTGTTCGGCACGGTCGACGAGACCGGTCTCGCGGTGGTCGACCGGATCGCGGCCGACGGGGTGGAGGACGGGTCGGACGACGGTGCGCCTAATTCGGCAGTGACCGTCGAATCCGTGCGTCTGGATTAGGTGCCCCGTCTCCCCCGCCACCGCCAATTGGGGTCAGCGCTGAGCCGTTTGCATGCGGGTCGATAACCCCGCCAGCTGCTGTTGAACGTCCTACTCTTGGCCAATCGAGGTGGATGCCCCCCGAGATCGGCGGTATTTGGATGACAACGGGACTGGCATGCGGATCATGCGGCACCAGCCTGTGGCAGAAAGCCAAGTTCTGTGGGCAGTGCGGTACCGCGATTCCGAAGCCGGGTGAAGCAGCCGAGTACAAGCAGGTGACGGTGCTGTTCGCCGATGTGGTGCGCTCGATGGACCTCGCGGCCAGCCTCGACATCGAGCGGTTGCGCGAGATCATGAACGCGCTCGTGGAGCGGTTAGCGACAGTGGTACGCCGCTACGGCGGCACCGTCGAATACAACGGCGACGGGGTGATGGCACTGTTTGGCGCCCCAGTTGCACTGGAGGATCACGCTTTCCGCGCTTGTCTGGCCGCGCTGGACATCCAGCAGGAGGCCGAACAGTTGGCCGCCGACGTGCACCGCCGTGATGGTGTGGCTTTGCGGCTGCGGGTGGGCCTAAATTCGGGCCGGGTCATCGCCGGCGAGATCGGCTCGGGGACACTGGGCTACGCCGCGACCGGCCAGCCGGTCGGGTTCGCGCAGCGGATGGAATCGGCGGCTCCCCCAGGCGGCGTCATGCTCTCGGAGTCGACGACACGGTTGGTCGAGCACACGGTAGTGCTCGGTGAACCGGAGTGGGTGGACGTCAAGGGCGCCGACGAACGGGTGCGCGCCCGGCGACTGACCGGCATCAAGCCCCGAGACCCCCTGGCCGGGCGCTCGGAGGCCAGCCTGGTTGGTCGACGTTCGGAGATGGCAGTGCTCGACACGATGTTGGAACGCACGATGGCCCGCCGGGGCGGCGTGGTGAATGTGGTGGGGCCGGTCGGAATCGGTAAGAGCCGGTTGGCAAGGGAGTCCGCGGCCTTGGCCGCCGGTCGCGGGGTGGAGGTGGTGTGGGAGTTCTGCGAGTCGCATACGCGGGACATCCCATTCCACACTGTCACTAGGCTGCTGCGGGCGACCACCGACGTGAGGGACCTCGACGACCAGACCGCACGCGCGAAAGTGCGTCAGCAATATCCGAATGCCGATCCACGAGACCTACTACTGCTCGATGACCTGTTGAGCATCGCCGACCCGAAAGTGCCTCCGCCTCAAATAGACCCTGAAAGGCGGCGGCGCCGGTTGACTGAACTGGTCAACACGAGGGCGCTGACCCGAAACAGGCCGGCGCTGTTCATCATCGAGGATGTGCATTGGATCGATGCGGTCAGCGAGTCGATGTTGGCCGACTTTCTGGCAGTGATCCCGCGTACGGCGTCGATGGTGCTGATCACTTCCCGACCCGAGTATGAGGGCGCGCTGCTGCAGATGAGTGGCGCCCAAGCGATAACGCTTGCCCCATTGGACGACTCGGATAGCACCGCGCTGCTGGATGAGCTGCTGGGGCCGAGTCCATCGGTCGGCGAGCTGGCGCGGGTCATCGCCGAGCGTGCCGCAGGCAACCCGTTCTTCATCGAGGAGATGGTGCGCGAGTTGGTGCAGCGCGGAGTGCTCACCGGCGAGATTGGTGACTATGTCTGCGGGGTGGATGTCGCCGAGGTGAACGTGCCTGCCACGGTGCAGGCCACCATCGCGGCACGCGTCGATCGGCTCAGCGGCCCGGCGAGGCGGACGCTGAATGCCGCGTCTGTGATTGGGAACCGCTTCAGCGCGGACCTGTTGTTCGCATTGGGCATGGACGCGACGTTCGACGAGTTGCTCGGCGCGCAGCTGATCGATCAGGTGCGGTTCACCCCGAGCGCCGAGTACGCGTTCCGACACCCGTTGATTCGCGCGGTGGCGTACGAATCGCAGCTGAAGTCCGATTGCGCCGAGGCCCACCGGCGCCTGGCCTCAGCGATTCAAGAGCAAGCGCCGGACTCGATCGAAGAGAACGCAGCGATGATCGCCGAACATCTGCAGGCCGCCGGCGATCACTACGCGTCGTATGGCTGGCACATGCAAGCCGGCGCGTGGCTGACTAATCGCGATCTCGCCGCCGCCCGGCTCAGTTGGGTGCGGGCAAGCGACATCGCCGATGGGCTACCGGGCGAAGGATCCGACCAACTGTCGATGCGCATCGCCCCGCGCACCATGCTGTGCGCCACCGACATTCAGGCCAGAGAGATCCGAGAGAGCCGGGCCCGCTTCGCGCAATTGCGAGAGTTGTGCAACGCGGCCGGCGACAAGGTCTCGCTGGCCATCGGCATGAGCGCGATCGCCACCGAGGCGTTGTATTTCGGGCGAGCGCGTGAGGCCGCGCGACTGTCATCCCAACAGGTGGTGCTGCTCGAGTCGATTGAGGATCCCACCCCGACGATGGGGTTGGCTGCCGTCGCCTTCTGCAGCTGGCACGGTGTCCTCGACTTCGGCGAAGTCGTGCGCTGGTCGCAGTCGATCGTCGACCTGGCGGACGGTGACCCTGTCAAGGGCGCCGGCTACGGCGTGGGATCACCGCTGGCCATCGCGTTGGCATGGCGCGGCACCGCTCGGTGGTGCCTGGGCTATCCCGGGTGGCGTAGAGACCTCCATGACGCTGTCGCGATGGCTCGTGGCAGCAACGCGGAGACATATTCCAGTGTCATCGCGTGGGCCTACGGTATCGCGATGCAGTACGGAGCGCTCCGCGCTGATCTCTCCCTCCTGGGCGCCAGTGAAGAGGCGCTTCAGACCGCCCGGGGAGCGAGCAACGATCGCGCGCTGGGACTGGCCGGGTACACGTTGGCCGTCTGGCTGCTCAACCAGGACGCTGCGGCCGCTCGTGACCGTGGGCTCGAACTCATGATGCAGACCCGCGACGTATGGCTGCGCAGGAGCGTCCTCTTCCTCATCCCGGTGACCGACGTGTGGGCCGCCCGCGAAACGGCGAGGAGCGGTGACCGCGATGCTGCCATACCAGTGATACGCCAAGCCGTCGGTGAGCTGCGCGAGGGATACCCCTGCTATGGCGTTTGGAGTTCCGGGGTTCTGGTGGAGACGCTCCTGGAGCGCGGCGCCCAGGGCGATCTGGCCGAAGCCCAAGAAGCGATCGAATGGGTGGCGAACCTCCGGGCCGATCAAGATTCTGCGATGCTCGATATCACGCTGCTGCGGCTGCGCGCGCTGCTGGCCGGGGCCCTCGCCGACGACGACGCCTACCGGGGCTTGCTGAGTCGCTATCGCGCGATGGCGAAATCGCTTGGCTTCGAGGGACACATCGCCTGGGCCGAGGCGATGGTCGACGCCCTGCAGTCTGGCGAGAGCCACTAGGAACGGTCGCCGTCCGACGAGCCACCGCTCAAGGGGCTGCTGGCTGACGACGATTTGGCTGATGACGATTCAGTGGCCTTGGAGAATTCACCGGTCGCGGCCTCGTCGCCCGCAGTGGCGATCCGGGTGGTCGATTGGTCGTCTTCGCCGGGCTTGGACCGGGCGGAGAGCGGGTCCGCCCGGCGTGAATCGCGCACCAGCGGCCTCGCCGGTTTGGACGTCGATGCGTTAGACGCCGCACCCTCGGATGCCTCAGCATCGGCGTCTGGTGGCGGTGACGTTGGCAGGTCGGTTTCGGTCACCGATGTCGTCGATGGCGTTGATGGCGTTGATGTCGAAGTCTCGGTGTCCGTCGATGTCTGGCCCGTGTCGACCACAGATTCCCTCGATGGGACCTGTTCGGTTTGGGTCAACGGGTCTGTCGACGTCACCCGGTCGGAGGTGTCGGCGTCGGCCGTGTCTCTGGTCGCCGCCCCAAGTGCGACCGGCGCAGGAATCCTCGGAGGCGGCGAGCTGATGAGGGTCGCGGCGTTGTTGATGCCCTCACCGATCGCCGCGACGAGATCGCTCGTCACAGTCACGGGATTGAGGGTCGGTATCAGCCGTGCCGGGGTGGGTTCCCACGGCGGGATGCTGCGGTCGTACCCCAGTTCAACCAGCACCCGGAAGAACGGCTCGACAACATCGATCAACGCCTCGGGCACCCCAAGACTGCGCAGTGGTGCAAACAACGGCAGGTTCTCGGTCTCAAAGAAGTAATAGCGGGTGTCGCCATGGGTGCCCTGGTACGCCTGCGACGTCGTCGGATCGGCAGGCAGGCTGACGTCGAACGGGTGCGTGTGCAGGTACACGAAACCCAGCAGTGCGTTGAGGGACGCGACCACGTTGAGCGGATACAGGGGAAAGTCGGACGCCCCGTCGTACTGGCGGTTGATTTCGATGGTGTCGAATTGGGTGCCGGTTGGCGCGGGCCCGTCGAAACTGAGGTCGAGGATTGGAATGTAAAGGCCCGGGAACCGCGAACTTAGGCCGCCGTTGGGATGATTCGGGTCACCCTGCAACACGAAGTCGATATCGGGTGCTGGGGTCCCCGCCGGATACTGCTCGGCCAGCTTGCGCTTCTCGGTGTTCGCCACGGTAGCGCCCTGGGAGAGTCCGTAGATCACCAGATGGTCGTTGCCATGCTGGGCCATGGCTTGTTCGAGATCGGCGACCCCGGCCCGGATCGACCGATCGATCGTGAGATCGAACAGCCCGGTGAGTTTCCACCACGGCTCATCCGGCCACCCCGGACCACCCGGCCCCCAGATGGTGGGATCACCGACCGCGAATCCGACGAGGCGAAATAGACCGGTGATGGGCCAGTACTCCTGTGGTGTGGTCACCGCGACCGGCGTGGTGGTCTGGCCCGGATGGGTGGGTGCGATGAACTGGTTCATGATGCGCTCGACCCAGATGGCGTCGGGCGTCGGGCAAGTCGTCCCGCACACGATCAGCGCGGTCGAATCGGCTGACAGTTCGACCGCCTGCGACTGCGTTGATACCGGCGCCGACGCGGCCGTCACCACCAGTGCCGCGACGCCAATCGACACCGTCATCCGAGTCGAGGCGCGCCGAACTTTCCCTACTCCCAGCGCGACCGCGAGCGCCCCGACGCGACCGATGTGCGTTGCGTTGACCATTGTCATTCCTCCATGCCTGTCGTGGCGGAACGATCGCTACCGGTGGTTCGGTCGGGTTCCGCGATCCGAATCGTCGCCCCCGTACCGTTCGACGCGCGCAGTGGCGCGACACTGCATTTCAACCTCATCGGGAGTCGCCGGAGTCCCCGCCCGAGGAGTCCGCGCCCGAGGACCTGCTGTCTGACGAGTCGCCGGCCGCTGCCTCTCCATCGCCGCCACCGGCGGGCTCGCTCGTCGCATCGCCGCCGTTGCCACTATGCGGCCGATCGGTCGGCGAGTTCTCCACGCCGAGCGAATCGCGCACCACGGCACCGGTGGCCGTCCTCGGTTCGGTCTTGTTCACAGGCACGGACGCGGGTTCGGTGGACAACGGCTCGGGGACACCGGCGGCCACCGGACCCGTAGACTGTCGCTCCGCGTCGGGTGTTTCGGTCGCCCGGTGCGTCCCCGTCACCTGATGCGCCGAGGCCACTGTGTCGGTCGACGTCTGTTCATTGCCGGTCGCGGGTTCAGAGGGCGTCACCGCAGGAGAGACCGCCGCCTCGCCCGGCCCGTTTTCCACCGGTCCCCCTGCCACCGGGGTGACGGGCTCAACATCACTCAACGCTGGCTCGCTGGCGAGCGCTGAGCCGGCAATTGCGTTTCCTGCGTTGTAGAAGTAGTTCTGGATTGCCGAAACCACCAAGATGATGCCGAAGAACGCGAAGGCGAACGGTATCAACAGCGCAGTGACAATGGTCTTGTACACGTTCTCGACAACTGCGGCCGCCACGACCTGTGGGGTCGATATCGCCGGAGCGAGGACCGATTCGGCGGTTGCGCGGATCGCTTGCGGCACCGAGCCGGTCGGTTGTGAGACCCGAGACGATGTGAACCGAGCCCTCGCGAACGCGGTGATGATGTCCTCGGCGTCAGCGGAGACCAAGCCCGCGACGGGTGCGAAGGTGTGCCCCTGCTCGCTCGTGAACTTCTCCAGCGCACCCAAGAGTACGGGCGGGGACGGCGCCGCCAACGCCGCCAGTTGTACCTGACGGACTTCAGTCCCCGCGCGACGAACGTCCGGCGGTGCCGTCACGAGACCCAACGCGAGGATGCCAGCGCTGGCAACCGTGACCCCCTTGGCGACAGGGTGGAGGACCGACGGGCAATGCCCAGGTGCGAGTGTCGTGCTTGCGTATCCCATCATCGTTCCTTTCAAGATGCCTATGGCGGAACGCGGAAAATGAGTTTGGTGTCACGCTCCGCGCCTGGAATCGTCGCTCGCGCTCAGTCGCACGAGCGCAGTAGCGCACCACTGCAATCTGACGGGGCAGGCCCCTGCGTCGTACTACCTGTCGCTTTGGCGCGGTAGTAGAGCGGCGAGTTCTTCGCGGCTCCTGGTTCCGGTCTTCGCCATGGCCCGGTAGACGTAGCTCTCGACGGTGCGGGGGGACAGCATCAACCGTGCGGCGATTTCGTTGTTGTGCAACCCATGGCGGATCAGGTTCACGACTTCGAGTTCGCGATCGGTAAGTGGCAAGGGTTCGGCGGCGTGACGGAACGCAGGGGTGCTGATGGCCCAATCTTCGGCGATGGCCGACGCGCGCGCCGAGCAGCTCAATGCCGATCCCCGCCGGCCCTTGCTGCGGTGCACCAGTGCGGCCTGCGCGGCCGCATCGACGGCCGCGACGAGGTCACCCATAGCCTCGTAATCCTCAGAAACGAGAACCAATTGGTCGGCATCACCGTCTCGCATCGCCACGGCGAACCGAGCGGCGAGACCGACGCGCGGTCCCTCGACGACCGCTTCGAGTTCGCACAGCCGAGGTGCACATGACCGATCGCCGAACTGAGTTGCGGTCTGCAGGCACATCACTTCGGCGGCGAATCTGCCTTTGCCGGCGGCTCTTTCGGCCGCCGACAGCAAGACGACGATCGCCTCGCTGACGGCACCTTGGCAGGCAACCACCCATGCCCTGGCAAGGCTGCGCTCATAATCCAGTGATCGAAACGGACGCCGAACCGTGTCGATCACCGACAGTCCAGCGGCGGCCTCGGCGGATGAACCGCGTATCGCGAGCGCGGTCACGCTTGAGACGCGATACCGGAACCCCCAGCCGATGGCGTAGCCGGCAGCGGACAGCGCAAGGGCTGTCTGTTCCAACGACACACTCGCGGTTTCCGTGTCGCCGGCACCGAGTGCGGCGCGGCCCGCGACAGCAGGTCCCAGCAAGTGGGCCGCGCCGGGTAGATCCGCCGCCTGCTGGCGCGTGCGCTCAGCCGCTTTGAGGGCTTCCCCAATCCTTCCGGCCAACAGCAGCGCACTGACGTGCGCGTCGGCGATGTTGAACCGCATGTGCGGTGCGTCGAGTGAGCGAGTCGCCGCGGTGTATCCGGCTTCGGCGATCGCCAATGCCTCGGTGGAGCGCCCTGCGTCCCCTGATATGACGGCGAGCGCGCTGGCCATCTCAGCGCCAACGACTTCGGGCAGCTCGTCCAATGCGAGGCCCTGCGACGCCTGCATCGCCAGATCCGGTTGATCCACTGCGAACCAGTACACCGTGAGGAAGGCGTCGACATAACTGCGGGCGCGAGCTGTCGTGACGGGTGACGCGTCATCGATGATCGCCTTTGCCCGCGAGGGATCGCCGAGCGCCCAGAGCATGTTGCTGGCACGCAAGAATGCGAGCCTGGCACGGTCGTCGACGGTCAGCTGGCCGGTGTCGATTTCGGCGAGAATCGCCTCAGCCTCTTCACCACGACCCACCCAAGAAAGTGCATGTGCGCGAATGAATCTGGAGTCCAACCCTGCTCCTGCACGAATTGCCGCCTCGGCGATCCGGGCGGCGAGAGGGAGATCCGCCAGCCAGACGGCCCCGTTCGCAGCTCTGACCAGCAGGTCGGGTTCCGGGGCGAGGTCGGAGTCCAGGCTCAACGTCGCGCGACGCACGACGACTCGCATGTCGTCGTGATCCCTTGATGCCGCGAGTTCGGCGGCGACCAGTCCGCGCAACCGCCGCAGCCGGGTGGCCGGCGCCCGCCTGCGGCGTACCTCACCGTAGAGCGGATGCGCCACCCGCACCTGCGCCCCGCCAACCGCGGGCTCGACCGTAATGAGGCCACGGCTGTCAGCTTCCTCGACGGCCGCCGGATCGGTGATTCGCTGCAACGCGGCCAACTCGATCGGCTCACCCACAGCTACCGCGTCGATCACCTCGCCGACCGGCATGGGTAGGGCGCCTATGCGGGATTCGATCAACTCGACGAGGCCCGGTGGCATGATCGGGTCGCCGGTCCACCGCCAGAGGCCGAGATGGCGAGCGATCCGGCCATCGGCCAACTCCTGCTCGACGATGTTGCGTAGGTACAGAGTGTTGCCGAGAGTCAGCTGCCACAGCCGTTGCGCGGTGTCCGGATCCACCGCTCCGGCTAGTGTCGCCGACAGCAGGGCGGTCGTCGCCTCGAGCGACAGCGGCTGCACCTCGAGCCGATCGAACCGGCCGCCCTTCCAGATCTCCTGTACTGCTGGGGGCGCCGGCTCACTGTCGCGCACGGTGAGCACGAGCTTGGCCAGGCCGCGGTGCACGATCTGCTGCACGACGAATATCGACAGGTCATCGAGCAGATGCACGTCATCAACACCCACAACCACAGTGGTGCCAGCGGCCGCAGTGGTCAGCGACGCGATCACCCCGCCAAGGAGCTGCACAGAGTCGGTGACGCCCGACTCCGCCCACGCGCTGAAGGCACCCAGTGGAACCGACCGCGCCGACGACGTGCCCACCGCCCACCGGACCTCGCATCCCTGCGACGCCGCTACCGACAAAGCCGCGCGGGCGATCGTGCTCTTCCCCACGCCCGCCGCACCACTAACGACGACCCCAAAGACATCCGAAGTCGAGATGGCGGCTTCAATAGCGCCCATCTCCTGCGAGCGACAAGTCAACGGCCACGTCAACTGCACTTGCAGAGCCTAGAAGCGTCACCCCTGGCGACACGTGATTTTGGCGACGAGCGCATGAAACTGAGCGGCACACAAGCGCAGCGCCAGACCTAGGCCGATTCGACCTCCCGGTTCGCCTTCTCCACGACGGACGCCAGCAGACCGGGGACCGCGCGGTCGACGTCGTCGACCCGCAACCGCTGATGGATCTGGCCGTCGTGCACCAGACGTTCGGTGAGACCGGCCTCGCGCAGGATCTTGAAGTGGTGGGTGGCGGTCGACTTGTTGATGCCGTCGTAGAGCAGCGCGCACGGTGTCGGCTCGCCCGCGTTCATCAGTCTGCGCACCATCTCCAGCCGGACCGGGTCGGCGAGGGCGGACAGGATCCGGTGCACGCCGGCGACGGGCGCGGCGTCGAGGTTCCCACCCGTCACTGCGTGCCCTCCGTCACAACCGGTTTGATGACCATCGAACCCGAGCGTACTCTCGATCGAGTTCGACGTCCGTCAAACCTTGCACAGGAGGCACCGTGACAGTGGCCCCGACCGACCGGCTCGCCGGTGAGTCGCAGCGCTGGGCGTACTCGCTGCTGCTGGTGCTGTCCGGCGTCGCGCTCGGCGTCTCGGGGCTGCCTGCCCCGCTATACCGAATGTACGAAGAGGTCTGGCACCTCTCGCCGCTGTCCACGACCATCGTGTTCGCCGTCTACGCCGTCGCCGCGCTCGGTGCGGTCCTGGTCTCCGGACGTATCTCCGACGTCATCGGCCGCAAGCCGGTGCTGCTCGGCGCACTCGCCGCGATGATCGTCGGCCTCGGCGTGTTCCTCATCGCCGACAACATGGCGCTGCTCATCGTCGCCCGGGCCATCCACGGCGCCGCCGTGGGCTCCATCGTCGTCGCGGGCGCCGCGGCGTTGCTGGACCTGCGACCCGACCACGGCGTGCGCTCGGGGCAGCTCAGCGGCGTCGCCTTCAACATCGGCATGACGGTCGCCATCCTCGGCTCCTCGCTGCTGGCCCAGTACGTGCCCCACCCCATGCGCACCCCGTATGCGGTGGTCGCCGTCGTCTGCGCGGTCGTCGGGGTGGGCGTGATCGCCCTGCGCGAACCGCACTCCGCGCGGTCGTCGGGACCGATCCGCATCGCCAAACCCTCAGTGCCGCGCGAGATCCGCGGCGACTTTTGGTTCTCCGCCCTCGGCGTCATCGCGTCGTGGTCGGTGCTGGGCGTGCTGCTCTCGCTCTACCCCGCGCTGGCATCGGCGCAGACCGGCGTGCACAACCTCGTCTTCGGTGGCGCGGTCGTCGGTGCCACGGCCTTCTCGGCGGCCATCGCGCAGCTGTTCGCGACGCGCGTGCCCGCACGGCGGGCGGCCATCATCGGCGACGTCGGCATGGCGGTGGCGCTGGGGCTGACGATCCCGGCCCTGGCCACCCACCAGTGGCACCTCGTCCTGGGCGCCGCGGCCCTGCTCGGCGCGACGTTCGGGCTCAGCTTCGGCGGCTCGCTGCGACATCTGTCCAACGTCGTGCCCGCCGACCGCCGTGGCGAGACCATGTCGGCGTACTACCTGCTGGCCTACACGGCGATGGCCGTCCCGACGCTCGTCGCGGGCTGGGCGGCCACGCAGTGGGAACTCGGCGCCGTGTTCCCGTGGTTCGCCGGCGCCGTCGGCGTGGCCTGCGTCGCCGCTGCGGTGGTCGGCGCCGTCAGTACGCGACGCGCGGCGAAGGTCGATCCGAGCGGTCAAGCCGCCGACGTCACGCGGTAGACGTCGAACACGCCCTCCACGTTGCGCACCACGTTCAACACGTGGCCGAGGTGCTTGGGGTCGCCCATCTCGAAGGTGAACCGGCTGATCGCCACGCGGTCATTCGACGTGGTGACCGACGCCGAGAGGATGTTGACCTTCTCGTCGGCCAGCACCCGCGTTACGTCCGACAACAGCCGGTGCCGGTCCAGCGCCTCGACCTGAATGGCGACCAGGAACACCGACGACGGGCCCGGCGCCCACTTCACGTCGATGAGGCGTTCCGACTGCTGTTGCAGCGACTCGGCATTCGTGCAGTCGGTGCGGTGCACGCTGACACCACCGCCGCGCGTCACGAACCCCATGATGTTGTCGCCAGGCACCGGCGTACAACACTTGGCCAGCTTGGTCAGCACGCCTGCCGCACCGGGAACCGACACGCCGACGTCGTCGCTGGTGCGCTGGCGCACCGGCATCGTCGCGGGAGTCGACCGCTCGGCGATCTCGTCCTCGGCCTCCTCGTCACCACCGAGCTGGGCCACCAGGCGCTGCACCACGTGCCGCGCGGAGACGTGCCCCTCGCCGACCGCGGTGTAGAGCGCCGAGACGTCGGTGTACCGCAGCTCGCGCGCCAGCGCGGCCATCGATTCGGCATTGACCAACCGCTGCAACGGAAGTCCGCCGCGGCGCACCTCACGCGCGATCGAGTCCTTGCCCGAGTCGAGCGCCTCCTCGCGGCGCTCCTTGGCGAACCACTGCCGGATCTTGGCCTTCGCCCGCGGCGACACCACGAACGTCTGCCAGTCCCGTGACGGACCCGCGTTGGGCGCCTTCGAGGTGAACACCTCGACCGCCTCACCGTTCTCGAGCTTGCGTTCGAGCGCGACGAGCCTGCCGTTCACCCGAGCTCCGATGCAGCGGTGCCCCACCTCGGTGTGCACGGCGTAGGCGAAGTCGACCGGCGTCGAACCCGTGGGCAGCGTAATGACGTCACCCTTGGGGGTGAACACGAAGATCTCTTGGACGGCAAGGTCGTAACGCAGCGACTCGAGGAACTCGCCGGGGTCGGCGGCTTCCCGCTGCCAGTCCAGCAGTTGGCGCATCCACGCCATGTCGTCGATCTCGGCGGCGGCGTTGGTCGCCGGTTGACCGTTGCGGCCCTTGGCCTCCTTGTACCGCCAGTGCGCGGCGATGCCGAACTCGGCGGTCTTGTGCATCTCCTGCGTGCGGAGCTGCACCTCCAGCGGCTTGCCCTCGGGGCCGATCACGGTCGTGTGCAGCGACTGGTAGACGCCGTACCGGGGCTGGGCGATGTAGTCCTTGAACCGGCCCGCCATCGGCTGCCACAGCGAGTGCACGACGCCGACGGCCGCGTAGCAGTCGCGGATCTCGTCGCACAGGATGCGCACGCCGACCAGGTCGTGAATGTCGTCGAAGTCGCGGCCCTTGACGATCATCTTCTGATAGATCGACCAGTAGTGCTTGGGCCTGCCCTCGACGACCGCGCTGATCTTCGAGGCGTTCAGCGAGGCGATGATCTCGCCCCGCACCTTCGCCAGATACGTGTCGCGCGACGGCGCCCGGTCGGCGACCAGGCGCACGATCTCCTCGTACTTCTTCGGGTGCAGGATCGCGAACGACAGGTCCTCGAGTTCCCACTTGACCGTCGCCATCCCGAGCCGGTGGGCCAGCGGAGCGATCACCTCGAGCGTCTCGCGCGCCTTGCGGGCCTGCTTCTCCGGCGGCAGGAATCGCATCGTCCGCATGTTGTGCAACCGGTCGGCGACCTTGATCACCAGCACGCGCGGGTCGCGCGCCATCGCGATGATCATCTTGCGGATGGTCTCGCCCTCGGCGGCCGAACCCAGCGCGACCTTGTCGAGCTTGGTGACGCCGTCGACGAGGTGGCCGACCTCGGTGCCGAACTCGGCGGTCAGCGCTTCCAGCGTGTAGCCGGTGTCCTCGACCGTGTCGTGCAGCAGCGCCGCGATGAGCGTGGTGGTGTCCATGCCCAACTCGGCGAGGATGTTCGCGACGGCCAGCGGATGGGTGATGTACGGGTCGCCCGAGCGGCGCATCTGATCGGCGTGCCGCTGCTCGGCCACCTCGTACGCACGCTGCAGCAGCGTGAGGTCGGCCTTCGGGTAGAACTCCTTATGCACCGCGACCAGCGGCTCGAGCACGGGGTTCACCGCGCTGCGCTGCGCGGTCATGCGTCGTGCCAGCCGGGCCCGCACGCGCCGCGACGCGCTGGAGGTCGACTTGGGCGGGTCGACGGCGTCGGCCGGGATGACCGGCATCGGCTGCGTCTGTGTCAGGGCATGATCGTCAGCCACGTCACCACCTCCTGACCTCTGCCGGCATCTCGAGGATATCCCTCAGTCTGCGCTGCTCTACGCGCGAGCGCTCATCGCACCACCGTCAGGCTCGTCACCTTCAACGCACCCACGACCTCGCGCCCGCCGAGCGCCGCCAACTCGAGCAACACCGCGGCGCCCACGACGACCGCCCCCGCCCGCTCCAGCAGCTTCACCGTCGCCGCGACCGTGCCGCCGGTCGCGAGCACGTCGTCGATCACCAGAACACGCCTGCCGGTCAGTTCGATTCCATCGGCGGGGATCTCCAGCGTGGCGGTGCCGTATTCGAGCGTGTAGGTCTCGCTGAACACCGGCGGCGGCAGCTTGCCGCCCTTGCGCACCGCTAGCACGCCCGTGCCGAGCCTGATCGCCACCGCCGCCCCCAGCAGAAAGCCACGGGCGTCGATTCCTGCCACCATGTCGCAGCCGTCGGCGACCTCGGCGAGCGCGTCGGTGACCGTGGCCAGCCCGGCAGGGTCGGCGAGCACGGGCGTCAGGTCCTTGAACTGGATGCCCGGCTCGGGGAAGTCGGCCACTTCCCGGGTCAGCGACGCGATGGCCTGGGCCGCCGCCGAGGCGCCCGTCCCCTCGTCGCTCACGATTCCAGCGCCCAACGGTCCATGTTCCAGCCGGCGCCCCAACGGGTCGGATTGCTACTCACGGCGTCCATCTTGGTCGACACCAGCAGCATGCGCTGCTGGCGGTACAGCGGAAGCGTCGGAATGCCGTCCCACAGCACGCGACTTCCCTCGCCGAGCAGGCGTGCGGACTCCTTCGGATCGGCGGTGACGGCCAGCGCGCCGATGATGCCGTCGATCTGTTCGTTGGAGTATCCCGAGAGGTTGTTCCCGTTGCCGGTGTGCAACTCATAGGCATCCATCGCCGACGATCCCGTGGAGCCGCTGCCCACTGCTCCCCCGGTGCTCGCCAGCAGCGCGTCGACCTGACCGTCGCGCAGCGCCTGCGGCCCGACCCCGTCGCCCGCGGCGTCCTCCACCACGATCCCTGCCGGCTCGCACGCCTTGGCGATCGTCCCGGCAATCGCGGCCAGGCGGGCGTTGGGAGTCTGGTAGCCCAGACGCACGGTGAGCGGTCTGCCCCCGATGGCGTCGCGTGCGGCACCCGGGTTGGCGACGACGAATTGCTCTGCGCCGCCGCCGTTCTCGGCTGCGGTAATCGAATCCTCGGCCGCGGGGTTGAGCCTGTTGTTGGCGATCGGCACCTCGGCGTTGCGCGCGATCACGTCACGCGGCGTGCACAGCGCCAGCGCCCGCCGCGCCACGGGGTCGGCCACCGATCCCCTTGCGCCGAAGATGATCTGCTCGATGCCGGCGGACGGCGCATCGGTGCGGGCGTAGTCGTCGGACAGCGTGAGCGTGCCCGAGGAACCGGCCGCGACGTCCACGACGTCGTAGAACCCCTCGTTGACGCGGTCCTGGATGTCGGCGCCGCGGGGCCACACCGTGATCTCCGCGGTGACCGGCTTGGCGCCCCACCACTTGTCGTTGGCGACCAGGACCACCGCGCCGTCGTCGGTCACGGCGTCGAGCTTGTACGGACCCGACGAGGGGAACTTCTTCAGGTCGACGTCCGGCGTCAGGTTCCACGTCTGGTTCCAGGCGGTGGCGATGCGGTCGACTGTCGGTTGGTCCCCAGCCTGTAGCGCCGCCGTGACCCCACCGTCGCCGAGACCGAGTTCGTCGGCGAGGACGTGCGACGGCATCATCGACGTCGCGGCGAACAGCTGCCCGTAGTCGACGAAGGCCCGATCCTGGGCGAACGTGACCCTGGCCTTCTTCTGCCCCGGCGCGCAGTCGATGGACGCGATGTCGCCGTAGCCCGCCCGATTGGCGGCGTCGAAGCCCGGGAACCGGCCGGACTGCGCGGCCCAGGCGAGCACCATGTCGTCGCACGTGATCGGCTTGCCGTCGGAGTAGACCGCACTGTCACTGATCTCGTAGTCGAGCACCTGCGGGCTGCGTCCCACCACCGAGATGGACCCGAAGTCGCGGTCACCGACGATCTGGCCTTCTGGCCCGTGGTAGTTGAACCCGGTCAGGACCCGCGAGAACGCCTGCGGCCCACCGGACGCGGCGCCCACCACGGTGTTGGTGTTGTAGGTGACCAGCGTGCCGTCGACGGCGTAGTCGATCTGATCGGCCGTGCTTCCCGAGCACGACGCGGTCAGCCCGGCGACGAGTGACAGCGTGGCTGCGAGGATCGCAGTTCGCCGGAAGCGGGCAGCCATCGCCACCTACCGCCTGGGGCTCCGCTTGCCCGAGGGACGTCCGGTCGGACGAGTCGGCTTGACGCCGGGCGCCGGCTTGTCCGGGGCGATCGCGACCGGTGCGGACACCGCTACCGACGCCGGCTCGACGGCGCCGCCCGACTCCGCCGCCGCAGTTGCCTTGGCCGAGGCGCCCTTCCTGCGGTTCATCACCCGTCGGGTGTGGTTGCGGACCAGTTCGGTGCGCTCCCGCATCGTCACCAGCAGCGGTGTCGCGAAGTAGATCGACGAATACGTGCCGACGATGACGCCGACCAGCTGCACCAACGCGAGGTCCTGGAGCGTGCCGACGCCGAGCAGCCACACCGCGATCACCATGAGCGCGAGGATCGGCAGCACCGAGATGACGCTGGTGTTGATCGACCGCATGAACGTCTGGTTGATCGCAAGGTTCGCCTGCTCGGCGAACGTGCGTCTGGTCGTGTGCTCGAACCCGCTGGTGTTCTCCTCCACCTTGTCGAACACGATCACGGTGTCGTAGAGCGAGAAGCCAAGGATGGTCAGCAGACCGATGACCGTCGCAGGCGTCACCTCGAACCCGACGAGCGAATAGACGCCTGCGGTGATCACGAGGTCGAACACCAGCGCGGCCAGCGCCGCGGCGGCCATGTACCGCTCGTAACGCAGCGTGATGTAGATGGTCACGATCACCAGGAAGACCACCAGCGCGATGAGGGCCTTCTGGGTGATCTGCCCACCCCACGTCTCCGACACCGCGGAGTCGCTGATGACCTGCTTGCTGGGCTGACCGTCGCCGCCCTTGGGCGCGAATGCGTCGAACAGTGCGTTGCGCAGGTCTTCGGTCTGGTTGTTGTCGAGTGTCTCGGAACGGATCTGCACGGTCGCCGATGCGCCGTTGCCCACGACCACGACGGACTCCGGCGGCGTGCCGATGGTGTCGTCGAAGACGGTCTCGACCTGTTCGGTGGTCACCTGCCCCTGGGCGCCCTGGGCCGGCATCGACACCTTGGTGCCACCTTCGAAGTCGATGCCGAAGGTGAAGCCGCGCAGCAGGATGCTGGCCAGGGCGATCGCGACGAGGGCGCCGCTGATGATGAACCACATCTTGCGCTTGCCGACGACGTCGAACGCGCCGGTACCGGTGTAGAGCCGAATGAAGAAGCCGTGCTTGGGGGCAGCTCCCGCAGCGCCCTGCTCGGCTCCGGTGGATGCCACGTCTACGTCGGCGGTGTCGTCGATGGTCTGGTCCTCGGATTTCCCATGCTTGGACATGCTCACTTCACCCCCGCCGTCGCGGCGGCGGCCCGCCGCTCCCTGGCGATCTGCTGGACGGCGCCGAGCCCGTTGTACTTCGGCTTCGAGAGCCACGTGGACTTGGAGCCCAGGTACACCAGCGGCCACGTCACCAGGAAGACCACGACGACGTCGAGGATGGTGGTCAGGCCGAGGGTGAACGCGAAGCCCTTGACCTGGCCGACGGCGAGGACGTAGAGCACCGCGGCGGCGATGAAGCTGACCGCGTTGCCCGACAGGATCGTCTTGCGGGCGCGCGCCCAGCCTCGGGGCACGGCGGAACGGAACGACCTGCCCTCGCGGATTTCGTCCTTGATGCGCTCGAAGAACACCACGAAGGAGTCCGCCGTGGTGCCGATGCCGATGATCAGACCTGCGATGCCCGCGAGGTCCAGGGTGTAGTTGATGTAGCGCCCGAGCAACACGAGGATGGCGAACACCATCGCGCCGGACGCCACCAGCGACAGCGCCGTGAGCACACCGAGCACGCGGTAGTACACCAGCGCGTAGACCAGCACCAGGGCCAGGCCGACGGCGCCTGCGATCAGACCCGCGCGCAGCGAGGTCAATCCCAGTGTCGCCGAGACGGTTTCGGCCTCGGAGGACTCGAACGACAGCGGCAGCGAGCCGTACTTGAGCACGTTGGCCAGCTCGCGTGCCGAGTCGGCGTTGAACGACCCGGTGATCTGGGTCCGGCCGCCGGGGATCGCCTCGTTGATCTGCGGTGCGCTGACCACCTCGGAGTCGAGCGTGAACGCCGTCTGGGTGCCCACGTTGGCGGCGGTGAAGTCGGCCCAGATCGTGGCGGCGTCACCCTTGAACTCGAGGTCGACGACGTACTCACCGCGCTGGGAGTCCAACCCGGACGTCGCGTTTGCGATCTGCTCGCCGTTGATGATCGACTTGTCCAGCAGGTAGACGGTCTTGTGATCCTGCGAGCAGGTCACCAGGGGCAGGTTCGGGTCGTCGTTGCCCGCCAGGACGTCCTCGTCGTTGCAGCGGGTGGCCTGGAACTGCAGCGCCAGGAGCTGAATCTGCTGATCTGCGCTCTGCCGCAGCGCCTTCTCGTCTGAGATGCGCTGGGCCAGGTCGGCGCGCGTGTTGCCCGTGTTCGGCTGCCCCGGCGGCGGCGTGCCACTGGTCGGAGCTGGCGAGGGCGCCGGACTGGACGGAGCGGGCGTCGACGGCGGCGCCGGGCTCGGCGACGGTGCGGGTTCCTCGGGGAACGGCCGCGGCTGTGGAGCCGGCGATGCGGGCGCCGGTCGGGGCGGCTGCCCCGGCGTCGGCGCGACGATCGGCGCCTCGGGCTCGGCGGGCGCGATCAGCGGCGGCTGACCCGGCGCGCCGGGAAGTCCGGCGCCGCCCGGCAACCCCGGCAGGCCGGCGCCGCCCGGCAGCCCGGGCAGGCCCGGTGCTCCCTGGGGTGGCTGTGCGCCGGCGGGCTGCTCGCCCTCGGCGGGAATGGCGTGGATGACGGGACGCACGTACAGCCGAGCGGTCTGGCCGAGATTGCGGGCCTCGCTGCTGTCATTGCCCGGCACCGTGATGACCAGGTTGTCACCGTCGATGACGACCTCGGACCCGGACACGCCGAGGCCGTTCACGCGGTCGCCGATGATTTGTTGGGCCTGCATCAGCGCGTCCCGGGTGGGAGGCGATCCGTCAGGGGTGCGCGCCGTCAGCGTGACACGGGTCCCGCCCTGCAGGTCGATGCCGAGCTTGGGCTCGGGCTGCTTGTTCCCGGTGAGGAAGACGAGCAGATAGGCACCGATCAGGAGGACCAGGAAGAGTGTCAGGTAGCGGTACGGGTGCACCGGCGTTGAAGACGATGCCACGTTGCTCGAATCTCCTCAGGTCAGTACGTCAGCAACCGCACAGGGTACGGGGTCGGGCTGAGTGCCCGGCTGTCAGTCCTTCTTGACCTGGTCGGGGTCGGTTTTCTCGATCTGAACGGCCTCGACGGCACCGTCGTGATCCTCGTACTCGGCGTCCTCGTACTCGTCGTCGTCGAGCTCGTCGGCGGCGTCGATGCGGTCCCGCACGGCGAGCTTCATCCACGTGGTCACGACGCCCGGGGCGATCTCGAGGTCCACGCTGTCGTCGGAGATGCCGGCGATCGTGCCCTCCAGGCCGGAGGTGGTGTGCACCCGGTCGCCGATGGCCAGCGAGTTGTGCAGGTCGATCGTCTGCTGCATCGCCTTCTTCTGGCGGCGCGAGGCGAAGAACATGAACGCGCCGAGGATGATGAGCAGGGGAAGGAAGACGACCAGATCCATCGCAGCACTTGTCTTTCGTGTCGGTCTTGCGTATTTCGGCGCCCGAGCGGGAGTCATCGGGGTCGCCTCGTCAGCCCCTAGTGTGCCATCACGGCCGATTCCGACGAAGGCTGCGTCCGACGGCCCGCCGATCCACCCGAAGCACGAGCCGGGCCCGCGGGCGTCCGACGACCGAAAGCGTGGCGATGGGCCGCTATCGGTACTCGATGCGTGGCGCCGATGCCTTTTCGTCGACCATATCGTTGCTTCGGGCGTGTGCGGGACTAGGCTTGACCGCGCCGACACGGGGTAGTCATCCCGTCGACCGACCCACCACCGCGAACAATCTGGAGTCAGACGTGAGCACCCTCGAACAGAGCCGCTACCTGGCCACTGCGATCCCCGGCCCGAGGTCGGCGGCGCTCATCGACCGCAAGGGCGCCGCGGTGGCCCGCGGCATCGGCAACACCATGCCGGTGTACGCGGCGCGGGCCGCGGGCGGCATCGTCGAGGACGTCGACGGCAACCGCTTCATAGACCTGGGCTCCGGCATCGCCGTCACGACGATCGGCAACGCCTCCCCCCGCGTCGTCGCCGCCGTCTCGGCGCAGGCGGCCGAATTCACCCACACCTGCTTCATGGTGACCCCGTACGAGCAGTACGTCGCGGTCTGCGAGCACCTCAACCGGCTCACCCCCGTGGCGGGCGAGAAGCGCTCGGCACTGTTCAACTCCGGCTCCGAGGCCGTCGAGAACGCGGTGAAGATCGCCAGGGCGTACACCCGCAAGCAGGCGGTGGTGTCGTTCGACCACGCCTATCACGGTCGAACCAACCTGACGATGGCGCTGACGGCCAAGTCGATGCCCTACAAGCACGGGTTCGGGCCGTTCGCCTCCGAGATCTACCGCGCCCCGATGTCCTACCCGTTCCGGGATGCCGAGTTCGGCAAGGAACTGGCCACCGACGGTGAACTGGCGGCCCGGCGCGCGCTGTCGATCATCGACAAGCAGGTGGGCGCCGACAACCTCGCCGCCGTCATCATCGAACCCATCCAGGGCGAGGGCGGCTTCATCGTCCCCGCCGAGGGATTCCTGCCGACGCTGCTGCAGTGGTGCCGGGACAACGGCGTGGTCTTCATCGCCGACGAGGTGCAGACCGGGTTCGCCCGCACGGGCGCGATGTTCGCCTGCGAGCACGAGGGCATCGATCCCGACCTGATCGTGACCGCGAAGGGCATCGCCGACGGTCTCCCGCTGTCCGCGGTGACCGGTCGGGCGGAGATCATGGACTCACCGCACGTCGGCGGGCTCGGCGGCACGTACGGCGGCAACCCGCTCGCGTGCGCCGCGGCCCTGGCCACCATCGACACCATCGAGAGCGACGGACTCGTCGAACGCGCCCGCGAGATCGAGACGCTGATGAAGGACCGGCTGGGACGGTTGCAGGCCGACGACGACCGCATCGGCGACGTCCGCGGGCGGGGCGCCATGATCGCCGTCGAGCTGGTGAAGTCCGGAACCGTCGAGCCAGACGCCGATCTCACCAAGGCCCTGCTGGCAGGCGCGCACGCAGCGGGCGTGATCGTGCTGTCGTGCGGTACCTACGGGAACGTGCTGCGCTTCCTGCCGCCGCTGGCGATCAGCGACGAGCTGCTCGAGGAGGGCCTCGACGTCCTGGCCTCGGTGCTCGCGGACCTGCGCTAGGTAGTCACGAGGGCGACGACGACGGCGCGCAGGTCGTCGGCCGTGAGCCCGTCACCGTCGACGTCGGCGAGGACGAGGTCCGACATCAGATCGTCGGTGAGCTTCCAGCAGCGGTCGGCGATCATCAGGTCGACGTAGGAGTCGAGCGCACGCATCGACTCGGCGTCGTTCACCCACGCCCAGCGCGAGACCAAAGCCCAATCCTTGCGCGGCACACCGAGACTCGCGCACTTCAACCGCATCGACGAGCGAGCGCCGATGTCGTGCATCGCGGTGGCGCCACCGTCTAGCGCTGCGACGACGTCGGTGCGCAGTGCGCGGATGCTCTGCACGGTGAAGGCGTCGGTGTCGGGCCCCGAACGGATCAGGGTGCTCACCGTCGTGCGTCCGTCATGCCGTGCGTCCCATCGTCGAGGTATCCACCGTGTCTACCTCGCACCTACCCCCCGCGGCGATCCACGACCACTACCTGTGACGGAGGGAACAGAACGCAAAACAGGCGCGCGACCCAGGTGACTGGGTCACGCGCCTGCGAGGAGAGCGTCGGTGCTTAGCGATTCACCAGGGTGCCGTCGCGGCGGGTGCCGCGGTTGCGGCGCGAGCCGAACAACTTGTCCTTCAGCCCCGGCCGACGTCCGTCGGTCACCACGGGGGCTCCAGTCGGATCGGTGGTCACGGAGTCCTGCGTGGTGACCATGCCGCGGTCGTGCGCCACCGGGCGATTGACGAACTCGACGTCGCGCACCGAACGGACCGACAGCCTGCCCAGCGCCATCGCACCGAAGAAGATCATGATCGCGCCGAGACCGTAGAAGTACGTCAGCTCGAGCCACACGCGCTTGGTGTCCGTGTCGGCGACCGGCGTACCCACGTTGCCGAGGCCAAGCGGCCCGGCGAATGCCCGCCCGACGACGAACCAGGCTCCGGCGGCGACGGCCAGCCAGCCGCCGAGCATGCCGGTGGCACGGTTGCGCGACGTCAGCAGCAGGAAGCCGCCGATCACTGCGACGACGCCCGGCAGTACCTCCAGCCAGCCGCGTCCGACGGACCACGACTCCTGCAGGCTGTACGCGAAGTCGAAGCTCGGGCCCACGAAGGGCACCGCGGCCCCCCAGATGCCGAGCAGGATCAGGACGATGCCGCTCAGGGCGCCGCGGCTGCGTGGAATCCTCATGCGTCCACCGCGGACGCGGGGTTCGGGTTCGTTCATCGTGGTCATGGAAGCCTCCTCTTTCTCGCAGTTAGGTACCCCCGCCAGGGCGGAACCAACCAGCGCCCGGCGTCCTCCACCATTTCGTGACCAACTGGCACCTCGAGGGGCATGACACATACCCCGGGTATGAGACAGGCGTTGATCAGCAAACTGCTTCGGAGTTTTGTACGATCCGGAGCGGGGACTCGAAAATCGCAGCGGGGCCCGACCATGTCCGATCCCGTGGGGTCGCGGCGGCGTGGTCGACCACCACGAAGAGTGAGCACATCGCAGTGGACTGGATTCGCCAATGGTGGCGACAACCCGATCATTTCGATTGGCTCTCGGCGTACCTCGGGGCGCGCAATCTGCTGCGCTTCACTCGTTTCATCGTCGCGGCAGTCGTGCTCCTCCTCGCTGTTGCACCGTTGCTGATGCTACTGAGTCCGGTCGGGCCGCAAAGCATCACGAGTCGGCTGATCTCGATCTTCGCCGCTGCCGTGTGCGGAATCATGGCGGTCATGTGGGCCACCCAGTGGCCCACCCGGCGCCAGTCGCTGGTCTTCACCGGAGTGCTGGCGGTCTGCATCGCGGCGGGCTGCCTGGTGCAGTCCACCCCCGTGGCCGGGCTGCAGGGTGCAACGGCGTTCGCCGCGCTCGCCGGATACGTGGCGTTCTTCCACACCAGCCGAGCGCTGTTGCTCACCCTGGCGGTGTCAGCGACGACCGCCACGATCTGCGCAGTTCAGATAGCGACGCACCTCGATCCGTTCGCAGCGCTCAGCAAATTGCTGATATTGACCGTCGGCGTTCTGGCGGTGCCCTACTCAGCCCATGTCCTGGTGCACGTCCTCGGCGTCGATGCCCTGAAGTCCGACGTCGACCCGCTGACCGATCTGCCGAACCGCCGCGGCTTCCACCGCTCGATGCGCACGCTGACCGCCGAGTCGATCGGGAGCCGCGCCGCCGAGCTGTCGGCCGTGATGATCGACCTCGACGCGTTCAAGCGCGTCAACGACACCGCCGGCCATGCGGCGGGTGACCAGACGCTGATCGCCGTTGCCGACATCCTGCGCAAGACCCGCCGCGGTGACTCGGTGTTGGGCCGCGTGGGCGGCGAGGAGTTCGTGGTCGGGATCGTCGGCCCCAGGCACCACGCCACCGGCCTCGCCGAGCGTCTGCGCCGCGAGATTGCGGCGATGCCGTGGAACGTCACCGCCAGCGTCGGGGTGGCCACGGTGCCGCTGCGCCGGATGCCGCCCGACGGGATCCGCGGGCTGCTACAGGGTCTGATCGAGTCGGCCGACCGGGCCATGTACACCGCCAAGCGTTCCGGGGGGAACCAGGTCCACGTCTCGGGGACGCCGATGGACGACTACGCGGACGCGCCTGTCGCCAGCCCGATGCCGAGGAGGACGACCGCGACCCCGGGCAAGGTGCCTTGGACGATCGCCGCGCGCCCCTTCGTGGAATCGGAGGCGAACAGGACGAGCGCCGCGGCCAGCATGGAGCCGGCTCCCGCGAAGATCAAGGCCGCCCCGACCGCGGTGCCACCGGAGATCGTGAACCCGACGCCCACGCCGGTGACGATGGCCAAGAAGAGGTTGTAGAACCCCTGATTGAAGGCCAGCAGCCGGGTGGTCTCGGCTTCCTCGGCCGTGGTGCCGAACGTCGCCCTCGTGCGCGGCGACGTCCACTGAAACGACTCGAGTACGAAGACGTAGACGTGCAGCAGTGCCGCAAGGGCTGCGAACGACGATGCCGCGGTGATCATCGAAATCTCCCAGTCATGTTGCGCAAGACGATCATTCAAACAGGCCGGGCTGCCCGAGGCTGGTGACGCCAGCGGGCGGCGTCATGCCGAGATGGTGCCAGGCCTGACTGGTCGCGACCCGGCCGCGTGGCGTGCGGGCGATCATCCCGGCGCGCACCAGGAACGGCTCGCACACCTCTTCGACCGTGGTGGCCTCCTCGCCGACGGCGACGGCGAGCGTCGACACCCCGACCGGTCCCCCGCCGAAACTTCGGGTCAGCGCGGAGAGCACGGCACGGTCGAGCCTGTCGAGGCCGAGTTCGTCGACGTCGTACACCTCCAGTGCGAGCTTGGCGATGTCACGGGTGATGACGCCGTCGGCGCGTACCTCGGCGTAGTCGCGGACCCGCCGCAGCAGCCGGTTGGCGATGCGGGGCGTGCCGCGCGAGCGCCGCGCGATCTCCGAACCGGCGTCGGCGCCGACCTCGATGCCGAGGATGCCCGCCGATCGGGTGAGCACTCGCTCCAGTTCGATCGGATCGTAGAAGTCCATGTGCGCCGTGAAGCCGAACCGGTCGCGCAGCGGGCCGGTCAGCGCGCCCGAGCGCGTGGTGGCGCCGACGAGCGTGAACGGCGCGACTTCCAACGGTATCGACGTGGCGCCGGGCCCCTTGCCGACGACGACGTCGACGCGGAAGTCCTCCATCGCCAGGTACAGCATCTCCTCGGCGGGCCGCGCGATCCGGTGGATCTCGTCGATGAACAGCACGTCACCCTCGACGAGGTTGGACAGCATCGCGGCGAGGTCCCCGGCGCGTTCCAAAGCCGGACCCGACGTAACCCGCAGCGACGTACCGAGTTCGGCAGCGATGATCATGGCCAGCGACGTCTTGCCGAGGCCGGGCGGACCCGACAGCAGGATGTGGTCTGGCGTGCCGCCGCGGTTCTTGGCGCCCTCGAGGACCAGCTGCAGTTGCTCGCGCACCCGGGGCTGACCGATGAACTCCCGCAGGGTCCGCGGGCGCAGGCTGGCATCGACGTCGCCTTCGCCGACGGTCAGTGCGGCCGAGACGTCTCTTTCGTCCTCGGCCGCAGCGCCGTCTTCTGGGTCCAATTCGAACCGCCCCATGTCACCTCACCGCCTACTTCTTGCCCAGCATCGACAACGCGGACCGCAGCGCACTCTGCGTGGTGGCGTCGGGGTCCTCGGCGAGCACCTTGTCGGTGGCCTCCTCGGCCTGCTTGGCCGCGAAGCCCAGCCCGATCAGCGCCTCGACGACCGGGCCGCGGATGGCGTGGCCGCCGACGACCGCTCCGGCACCCGACGTCATCTGCCCGATCTTGTCGCGGAGTTCGAGCACCAGTCGTTCGGCGCCGCGCCTGCCGATGCCCGGCACCCGCGTCAGCGCGGTGACGTCGCCATCGCCGAGGGCCTGACGCAACGTCTGCGGGTCGTACACCGCGAGCGTCGCAAGTGCAATCTTCGGACCGACACCCGACACCCCGAGCAGCGTGGTGAACAGGTCACGCGACTCCGGATCGGCGAACCCGTAGAGCGTCATCGAGTCCTCACGCACGATCATCGCGGTGATCAGCCTGGCCTCGGTGCCTCTGCGCAGCGTGGCGAGCGTCGCCGGCGTGGTCATCACCTTGTACCCGACCCCGGCGGCCTCGATCACGGCGTGGTCGAGTGCGATGTCGAGCACCTCGCCACGTACCGAGGCGATCATCGCACTGCCTTCAGCTTGGCCTGATACTTGCGCTTCTGTTCGGCGGCCATCGCCTCCGCCGCGGCCATCCGCGCGATCATCGGCGCACGCCAGCAGTGACAGATGGCCAGCGCGAGGGCGTCGGCGGCGTCGGCCGGGGTCGGCTTGGACTGCAGCTTGAGGATTCTGGTGACCATCTCGGTGACCTGGGCCTTGTCGGCCCTGCCGTTGCCGGTGACCGCCGCCTTCACCTCGCTGGGCGTGTGGAAGTGCACGTCGATCTCGCGCTTGGCCGCGGCCAGGGCGATCACACCGCCGGCCTGCGCGGTGCCCATCGCCGTGTTGGCGTTCTGGTGGGCGAAGACCCGCTCGATCGCGATGACGTCGGGCAGGTGGGTGTCCATCCAGTGTTCGACGGTGTCGCTGATCACCATGAGGCGCCGCGCCAGCGGTTCGTCGGCCGCCGTCCGCACCACGTCGACGTCGAGCGCGGTGACGTCGCGGCCGCGCCCGGTCTCGATCATGGACAGGCCGCATCGCGTCAAGCCGGGATCCACGCCCATCACCCGCACTCGACTCTCCTACGCGCCTCGTCCCCGAACAGTTGTTCGAGAGCGTAGTCGGTCCCGCGCGGCGCATCGGGTAGGACACGCGCCCCGGTTGAGAGGGCCCGGTTCAGAGGACGAATCGCCCGTACTGATGCCTGCGCCGAGGAATCTCGGCGCCGAGGAACGGCCACCACTTCCGACGCACACTCCACTGCACACACCAGGATCGGATACGACGACGGCCACGGCGCCATCTTCGCTGTCAGAGCACGGTTTTCGCGCGGCAATCACCGACTCGGACACCGAAGGCGATGTGACGGCGTGGGTTTGCGCCGCTACCGTCGAACGGGTCCCGACCCCAACCCCTAAGGCTGTTTTCACACGATGCCCGACGAGAACGAACTCGCTTCCGCAACGAATCTCGCCGTCACGCTCGCCTGGGTCGCAGGTGCCGTGGTGCTCGCCTATCTGCTGGGGGTGGTCCTCACCTGGGTCGTCGGACGCCTGGGTCGACGCAGCGCCATGGTGTGCGACATCGCCGAGCTGACGCGCCTGCCGGTGCGAGCTTCGCTGATCGTCTTCGCCGCGACGGTGGCGGTGCAACGGGCCTCGACGCCTGCCGATTCGTGGCGTGCCTGGGTGGACCACACCCTGCTCATCTTGCTGATCGCGACGCTGACCTGGCTGCTGGCGAGCTTCGTCGAAGTCGCCGAACGGCGGGCGATCGCACTGTACGGCGGTGGTGACGACGAGATCACCGACGCCGACCGCCAGTGGCGCCGGATCCGCACGCAGGTCACCGTGCTCAAGCGGCTGGCAACGGCCATCGTCGTCGTGATGGGCGTCGCGGCGATCCTCATGACCTTCCCCAAGTTCTCCGACATCGGTACGACGCTGTTCGCCTCGGCGGGCGTGCTGTCGGTGGTCGCGGGCCTGGCGGCGCAGACGTCGCTGGGTGCGGTGTTCGCCGGCATGCAGATCGCCTTCTCCGGTGCGATCCGCGTGGGCGACGTCGTCGAACTCGAAGAGGGCCGCTGGTGGGGCCGCATCGAGGAGATCACGCTGACGTACGTCGTGGTCCGCCTGTGGGACGAGCGGCGATTGGTGCTGCCCTGCACGTACTTCACCACCACGCCGTTCGAGAACTGGACGCGCAACGCCACCCAGATCATGGGGACCGTCGAGTTCGACGTCGACTTCTCGGTGCCGTTCGACGACATGCGCGCCGAACTGGACCGGCTACTGGCCGCGAGCGAGCAGTGGGACGGCCGCAGCGGCGTCCTGCAGGTGACCGACGCCGTCGGCGGCGTGGTGCGAGTACGCATCGTGGTGAGCGCCCCGAATGCCGGCGCGCTGTTCGATCTCCGGTGTGCCGTCCGCGAGGGCATGGTCGACTGGGTGCGCCGCACCGGCGGAGTGGTTCCCATCCAGCGCATCGAACCGACTGCGACGCCGCCGGAGCAAGACGATCGTCCCGCGGTGGACGCCGAGGCCGCCCGCCCGTCGGCCCCCGGGCTGTTCTCGGGCAGCGCGGAAGCCGATCAGCGCGCCCGGGACTTCGACGACCGCACGGCCGAGTCGAACGGTGAACTCGTCCGGTCCTCCGGCCGCGGCTGATCGCTGCCCCGGTCGCATAGCCGCTGCCCGCGGTACGCAGGCGCCAGCACCCGCCCCGCCACCAGCAGCGGTTCGGTGCTGCGCAGCGTGCGCGCGAGGACGAAGGCACCCTCGAGCGCACCGACCAGCGCGACGGTGACGTCGCGGGCAGCGGCGTCGGGGATACCGCGCTCGACGAAGTAGGCGGTGCCCCCGTCCAGCCATCCGTCGAAGACTGCGGCGGTCGTCGTGCGGAGTTCCTCGACGGTGTCGGCCACCTCGGAGGCGACGCTGGCGACGGGGCACATGTTGGCGAACCCGGTCGCCGCCATGTCGTCGGCAGCCTGCGCGAACACCGCCTCGATTGCCTCGCCCAGGTCGTCGTGCGGGTCGACGAGGGTGGGGATCAGCATCCCGTAGGCGATGCCGGCGTTGACCAACGCTTCCCGGGCGATCTGCACCTTCCCGCCGGGAAAGTGGTGGTACAGCGAGCCGATCGGCGCGCCGGACGCCTTGACGACGTCCTTCATCCCCACCGCGGCATAGCCCTTGTGCCGCATCAGTTCCGCCGCCGCCGTCAGGATCGTCTCCCGCGTGGACCTTGCCATCGTCGCCTCCTACCGACAGACTAGAGCATACATTCTAGAACCGGCGTTCTAAAGGAGTGGCCAATGCAGTCCATCGACGTCCCGGCAGGCACCATCGAGTACCGCGAGGAGGGCGATCCCCACGGCCCGCCCGTCGTCCTGCTGCACGGCCTGCTGATGAACGACACGGTCTGGGCCCGCGCCCTCGGCCACCTCCCGCCCGGGTTCCGCTACCTGCTGCCCGTGCTGCCGATCGGCGGGCACCGGATCCCGATGCGCGACGACGCAGACCTCACGATGCCGGGCATGGTGAGCGTGGTCGCCGACTTCCTCGACGCCCTCGACCTCACCGACGTCGTCCTGGTGGTGACCGACTGGGGCGGCCCGCTGTTCCTCACAGACCTCGGCCGGGACGGGCGGGTGTCGCGCATGGTGATCTGCCCGGCGGAGGCGTTCGAGAACTTCCCGCCCGGCTTCCCCGGCAAGGTCACCTGGCTGGCCACCCGGACCACGGGCACCGTCAAGCTCGCGCTGAGCCAGATGCGAATCCCGTGGCTGCGCAACCGGTTCTTCATGTTCGGGATGATGGCCGCCACCTCGATCCCCCAGGACGTGATGGAGGCGTGGACCGACCCCGGCATCGCCGACGTGCGAATCCGCAGGGACCTGCTGAAGTACGCCAGGACCAGGTTCTCCAAGCGCGACCTGGTCCGCGCCACCGAGCGGCTCGCCGAGTTCCAGGGCGAGGTCCTGGTGCTGTGGAGCGATCAGCGCGTGATGCCGGTGGCCCATGCCGAGCGGCTCGCCGACCTCACCGGCGGCACGCTGCGGATGATCGACGACGCCAAGGTGCTGATCATGCTGGATCAACCCGAGCAGACCGCGCACGAGATCGGCGCGTTCCTCACTAGGGCGAGCGAAGCGACGGGGACTCAGTCCTCGTCGAGCTGAGCGGCCACCTCGTCGGAGATGTCGACGTTGGTCCAGACGTTCTGCACGTCGTCGCTGTCCTCGAGCGCATCGACGAGCTTGAACACCTTGCGGGCACCCTCGGCGTCGACGGGCACCGACACCGACGGCTGGAAGCTGGCATCGGCCGAGTCGTAGTCGATGCCCGCATCCTGCAGTGCGGTGCGCACGGCCACCAGATCCGTCGGCTCGGAGATGACCTCGAACATCTCGCCAAGGTCGTTGACGTCCTCGGCGCCGGCCTCGAGCACCGCGGTGAGCACGTCGTCCTCGGTGAGCCCGTTCTTCTCCAGCGTCACCACGCCCTTGCGGGAGAAGAGGTAGGACACCGAGCCCGGGTCGGCCATGTTGCCGCCGTTGCGGGTCATTGCCACGCGCACCTCGCCGGCGGCCCGGTTCTTGTTGTCGGTCAGACATTCGACGAGGACCGCGACTCCGTTGGGGCCGTATCCCTCGTACATGATGGTCTGCCAGTCGGCGCCGCCGGCCTCTTCACCTGCGCCGCGCTTGCGGGCGCGCTCGATGTTGTCGTTGGGCACCGACGTCTTCTTCGCCTTCTGGATGGCGTCGTAGAGGGTGGGATTGCCCGACGGGTCACCGCCGCCGGTACGGGCCGCGACCTCGATGTTCTTGATCAGCCGGGCGAATTCCTTGCCGCGACGCGCGTCCTTGACGGCCTTCTGGTGCTTGGTGGTCGCCCACTTGGAATGGCCGCTCATGCAGTGCTACCTCGTTCTCATCTGCTGCTCGTGTGCTGCTGCTGCTCTCTACCGAGAAAGTCCGATCGGCCAGTCTACGTGGGCCTGCTAGAGCGACGACACGAACAGGTGATGCACCCGTCGGTCGCCGGTGATCTCCGGGTGGAAGGCGGTCGCGACGACGCGGCCCTGTCGCACCGCGACGGGATGTCCGGCCGCCTCGGCGAGTACCTCGACGCCCTCGCCGATGCGCTCCACCCACGGGGCGCGGATGAACACGGCGTGCACCGTCCCGTCGAGCCCGGAGAACGTGACGTCCTCCTCGAAGGAGTCGACCTGTCGGCCGAACGCGTTGCGGCGCACGGTCATGTCGATGCCACCCAGTGGCAGCGCCTCGCGCCCGGGAACGCCGGCGTCGACTATCTCGCTGGACAGCAGGATCATCCCTGCACACGAACCGTAGGCGGGTAGGCCCTCGTGCAGCCGCGCGCGCAGCGGCTCGAGCAGGTCGAATTCCCGCAGCAGGTGGCTCATGGTGGTGGACTCGCCGCCAGGGATCACCAGACCGTCGATGGCGTCGAGTTCGGACCGGCGCCGCACGGCGACGGCATCGGCGCCCGCCTCGCGCAGCGCCGCCAGGTGCTCGCGCGTATCACCTTGCAGCGCAAGCACTCCGACTCGCGGAGCCGGGCGGCCGGCGGGCCAGGGCGCGCTCACGTACCGGGCCGCGTGAAGCCGCGCTGGTAGCGGGTCAGACCTTCCTGCATGACCGCAGCCACCATCTCGCCGTACTGGTTGAACAGCTTGCCGTGGGTCAGCGCTCGACCACCGCACGCCGACGGCGACGACTGGTCGTAGAGCAGCCACTCGTCGGCCCGGAACGGCCGCATGAACCACATGGCGTGGTCGAGCGAGGCGATCATGAGGTGCTTGCGCTCATCGGGATGATGCACCTGCGCCGACCCGAGCAGCGTCAGGTCGCTGAGGTAGGCCAGCGCGCAGATGTGCAGCACCGGGTCGTCGGGCAGCGGGTCGGTGTGGCGGAACCACACCTGCTGCTGCGACGCCATGCCAGGGATCTCGACCACCTGGTCGCGCGGAACGATCCGGACGTCCCACTCGGCGAACTGCGCGAAACCCGCATCGTCGAACGCACCGCCGGACCGGAAACTGGGGAGGTCGTCCGGAGGCGGGGCGGCAGGCATCGCGTCCTGGTGTTCGATGCCGCTCTGGTCGGTCTGGAACGACGCGGACATCGAGAAGATCGTCTCGCCGTGCTGGACGGCGTTGACCCGGCGAGTGCTGAACGAGCCGCCGTCGCGCAGGCGTTCCACCAGGTACACCGTTGGCGCCCTGGCGTCGCCGGGACGCAGGAAGTAGCCGTGCAGTGAGTGCACCTGATAGCGCGGCTCCACCGTCCGCACCGCCGACACCAGCGACTGGCCTGCGACGTGACCGCCGAAAGTCCGTTGCAGAAAGCCTGATTCGGGGCTGAACACGCCCCCGCGGAACATGTTGACCTCGAGCTTCTCCAGGTCGAGGATCTCTTCGATCGACACCCGTGAATTACCAGCCGCGCTCGGCGAGCCGATGAGGCTGCGCGATGTCCTCCACGTTGATGCCGACCATGGCCTCGCCCAGCCCGCGCGACACCTTCGCCAACACGTCGGGGTCGTCGTAGAACGTCGTGGCCTTGACGATCGCCGCGCCGCGCTCCTCCGGGTTGCCGGACTTGAAGATGCCCGATCCGACGAACACGCCCTCGGCACCGAGCTGCATCATCATCGCGGCGTCCGCCGGGGTCGCGATGCCGCCCGCGGTGAACAGCGTGACCGGCAGCTTGCCGGCCCTGGCCACCTCGACCACCAGGTCGTACGGCGCCTGCAGTTCCTTCGCCGCGACGTACAGCTCGTCCTCCGACAGCGACGTGAGTCGACGGATCTCGCCGCCGATCTTGCGCATGTGGGTGGTCGCATTCGACACGTCGCCGGTGCCTGCCTCGCCCTTGGAGCGGATCATGGCCGCGCCCTCGCTGATGCGGCGCAGCGCCTCACCGAGGTTCGTCGCACCGCACACGAACGGCACGGTGAACTTCCACTTGTCGATGTGGTTGGCGTAGTCGGCCGGTGTGAGGACCTCGGACTCGTCGACGTAGTCGACGCCGAGGCTCTGCAGGATCTGTGCCTCGACGAAGTGGCCGATGCGGGCCTTCGCCATCACCGGGATGGTGACCGCCGAGATGATGCCCTCGATCATGTCCGGGTCGCTCATCCGGGAGACGCCGCCCTGGGCGCGGATGTCTGCCGGGACGCGTTCGAGCGCCATGACTGCGACGGCGCCAGCGGCTTCGGCGATGCGGGCCTGCTCGGGGGTGACGACGTCCATGATGACGCCACCCTTGAGCATTTCGGCCATGCCGCGCTTCACCCGGGCAGTGCCGGTCTGGCCGTTCACCGACCCGTTCGTTCCAGGTGCGGTATTCACAACTATCTCCTCCAAATGAGTACTGAATCAGTCTAGTGGCCGGGCCAAATCGATTCGATCCGCACGTCAGTGGATCGGCTCGGGTTCGCGTTCCCCCACCGACGCCAGGCCCGTGGCCAGCGCGTTCACCTCGGCGAGCCGTGCCCCGAGCTGCCCCGGGTACACCTGCTCCCCCCCGGCCACCAGCTCGGCGATGACGGCCTCGTCACACCACCGATGGCCGTGGATGTAGCGGCGTTCCAGCGTGGTCCGCCCGGTGGTCGACGGATCGAAGCGGGCCGTGCGGTAGGCGAAGAACATCTCCTCGCTGCGGATGACGGAGCCGTTGAAGTCGATGACGGCGTCGCGTCGCCACACCGGGCCGATCAGGTCGCCGGGGTCGACGGTCAGGCCGGTCTCCTCGGCCAGTTCGCGCACCGCGGCGTCGCGCAGGGACTCACCGGGGTGCACCGCTCCCCCGACCGTGAACCACCAGCGCGGCGCCGTCGCGGAGTCGATCGCGGGGTCCGATCCGCGCAGCAGCAGCACGTAGCCGTCCTCGTCGAGCAGCACGACCCGCGCCGAGGTGCGGCGGCCGGCCTGCCCGACGAGGGTGCGGGTCGCCCGTTCGGCGATCTCGAAGTACGTCGGCATCGCGGCCGTTCCGCCGAGGTGCAGGAAGCGGACGAGCGGGCGTTCGCGAAGGGCCAGCGTGTCGCGGACGGCGTCGTTGTGGAACCGGCGGGCCAGCAGCACGCGCGCCTCTGCGTCGGCGAGTTCGGCGACCAGGGGCAGCGGCACCGACGTCGCGTCCACCAGGGCCAGTTCGGCGGACAGGTCGTTCTCGGCGTCCTCCCGGCTGGACCGCGGGGCGCGTTCGGCGATGTCGGCCAGTGCGGTCAGCCGCTGCCCGGGCGGACTGGACCCGTAGGCGTCGGTCGCCACGGCGCGAGCCACCACGGCGCGGCGGGCGAGGGCACCGTCGAGCGCCTGCCAGGACAGTTCGTAGCGCACGTGCAGCCGGTCCAGTCGGTTGGCGGTCTGGTAGGCCCACACGCCGCCGATCGCCAGCACGATCAGGATCAGTGTCGCGACGACGACGAGGACCCATCCGACCGTCATCCCGCCACCTGGACCTTCACGCCGGCACCGGCGACGGTCTCGTAGACCTGCTGGATCTGACGAGCGACCACCGACCAGTCGTAGCGCCGCACCGCGAGCGCCGCCGCAGCCACGTAGCGCGCCCGGGCCTCGTCGTCGCTCAACATCTCGATCAACGCGGCGGCCAGCGCCGCGGCGTCGTCGACCGGCACTAGTCGGCCTGCCTCGCCGTCCTCGAGCACCCGGCGGAACGCGTCGAGGTCGCTCGCGACCACGGCCGTGCCCGCGGCCATCGCCTCGACCAGGACGATGCCGAAGCTCTCGCCTCCCGTGTTGGGTGCGCAGTAGACGTCGGCGCTACGCATCGCCGAGGCCTTCTCCGCGTCGTCGACGAGGCCGAGGAAGCGCAGATGCCGTGCCAGATCGCCTGCCTCGGAGGCGAGTTCGGCCTCGTCGCCGCGGCCCACGACCATCACCTCGACGTCGGGGAACGCCTCGACAAGCCCGGGCAGGGCGCGCAGCAGCACGCTCATGCCCTTGCGGGGCTCGTCGAACCGGCCGAGGAACAGCACCGAGCGGCCCGGCCGGGGATAGCCGTCGAACGGCGGTGCCGTCGCGAACGAATCGACGTCGACGCCGTTGGGAATCTCGACCGCGTCCGAGCCCAGTGCCTCCATCTGCCAGCGCCGGGCGAGGTCGGACACGGCGATGCGACCGACGATCTTCTCGTGGTACGGCCGCAGGATGCCCTGGAACACCGACAGGGTCAGCGACTTGGTCGTCGAGGTGTGGAACGTCGCCACGATCGGGCCCTCGGCGGCCTGCAGCGCCAGCATCGACAGGCTCGGCGCGTTCGGCTCGTGCAGGTGCAGTACGTCGAATTCGCCGTTCGCCAACCACTTCTTGACCAGACGGTGGGTGGCGGGGCCGAATCGCAGGCGCGCCACCGACCCGTTGTACGGGATGGGCACGGCCTTGCCGCCGGACACCACGTAGTCCGGCAGGTCGACGTGCGGTGACGAAGGGGCCAGCACGCTGACGTGGTGGCCGTAGCCGCGCATCACCTCGGCGAGTTGCAGGACGTGCGCCTGCACGCCGCCCGGTACGTCGAACGAGTAGGGGCACACCATCCCTATCCGCATCAGATCGCGCCTTCGGTCCCCGCGTCCCGTCCTCCGGCCAGCCGCCGCCGGCGCTCCTCGGACAGGTCGGCGATCCACTGCGGCTGCATCATGTGCCAATCGGCGGGGTGGGCGCCGATCCCCGCCGCGAAGCGATCGGCCAGCGCCTGGGTGATGACGCCGACGTCGCCGGACGAGGTGTCCAGCGGCTCGTGCAGACGCGTGCCCCAGTCCTCGCCCTCGAACCAGGTGAAGGCCGGGATCAGCGCGGCGCCGGTCTCGAGCGCCAGCCTCGCGGGCCCCGCGGGCATGCGGGTGCGCTCGCCGAAGAACTCCACCTCGACGCCGGAGCGGGTGAGGTCGCGGTCGGACATCAGGCATACCAGCCCGTTGCCCCGGAGTCGTTCGGAGAGCGCCTCGAACGGCGGTCGCGCCCCACCGGTCAGCGGGAGCACCTCGAATCCGAGGCTCTCGCGGTACGCGACGAAGCGGTTGTAGAGCGACTCCGGCTTCAAGCGTTCGGCGACGGTGGCGAAGGTGCCGAACGTGTTGGTCAGCCACACCCCTGCCATGTCCCAGTTGCCGCTGTGCGGAAGCGCCATCACGGCACCACGCCCGCGCTCGAGGGCCGCGGCGATGTTCCCGCTGCCCTCGACGTGGGCGTCGAGACGCAGGGCCAGCGTCGCGTGATCCATCGACGGCAGCCGGAACGCCTCCCGCCAGTACCGGGCGTAGGAGGCCAGCGAGGCGCGCATCAGGTCTGCGGGCACGTCGGCAGGCGCCACGCCGGTGACGCGGGCCAGGTTCTTGCGCAGCTGGTCGGGACCGCCGCCGCGGGCGGCATAGCGGGCTCCCGCGTCGAACGCGTTGCGGGCCGCTGACTCCGGCATCGCCCGCACGACCCGCCAACCCGCGGCGTAACCGAGGTCGGTGAGGTGATCGGTGAACGGCAGCTTGACGCCGCGGGCGACGGGCACCCCGACGGGTACCGGCGGCGTGCTCACTGGCCGTTCGTCTCCTCGGCCGACCCTGCCGATGTGTCGGTGCGCAACGGTTCCGCCGCACCCGGCGACCGGCGTACCGAGTGCAGGCGCTGCCCGAGCGTGACGAGGCTGGCGACGGCGAGCACCCACATCGCGACGTGGACGAGCCACGGCACGTGCAGGAACCACACGCCCGACAGACCCGTGCCGATGAGCACGATCAGCAGCCGCTCGGGCCGTTCGATCATGCCGCCGTCGCCCTTGAGACCATTGGCCTCCGCGCGTGCCTTGGTGTACGAGATCACCTGCGAGGTGACGAGACAGATCAACGTGGCCACCGCGAGCGACGAGCTGTGAATGCCGAACGCGGCCCACCACAGCAGCCCACAGAACACCGCGCCGTCGGCGAGCCGGTCACACGTCGCGTCCAACACGCCGCCGAAGCGGGTGCCGTACCCGCGTTCCCTGGCCATCGCGCCGTCGAGCATGTCGGCTAGGACGAAGAACGCGACCGCGAAGGAGCCCCACCACAATTGGCCGTGCGGGTAGAGCGTCAGCGCGGCGATGATGGTGCCCGCGGTACCGAGGATGGTGATGCCGTCGGGGGTCAGCCCCAGCCGCAGCGCACCCCTGGCGACCGGCCCGCTCAACTTCGCGTAGGCGGCACGGGTCATCAGGTAGAAGTCGCTCACGGCGTCTTGGTCCACTCGTCGGCGAGCAGTTCGCGAGTGTCGCGCAGCAGCTGCGGGATCACCTTCGCACCGCCGATCACGGTGATGAAGTTCGCGTCACCGCCCCAGCGCGGCACCACGTGCATGTGCAGGTGCTCGGCGAGCGATCCGCCCGCCGACGTGCCGAGGTTGAGCCCGACGTTGAAGCCATGCGGGCGCGAGACCCTCTTCATCACGCGAATCGCCTTCTGCGTGAACGCCATCAACTCCGCGCTCTCGGCCTCGGAGAGGTTCTCGAGTTCGGCGACCCGGCGGTACGGCACCACCATCAGGTGGCCGGGGTTGTACGGGTAGAGGTTGAGGACCGCGTAGACCAGCTCACCGCGTGCGACCACCAGACCGTCCTCGTCGGTCATGGTGGGGATGTCCGTGAACGGTTCGGTCGACTTCGCCGAACCGGACTTGATCGAGTCGGCGATGTAGGACATGCGGTGCGGCGTCCACAGACGTTGCAGATGGTCACCGGCGCCCACGCCGTGGTCGACGACCGTCTGGCTGTCCGTGTTGGTCGACTCCTCGCGCAAGCGCTCGTCGGTGCTATCTATGGGCTCTTCCTCGGCACTCACGCTGAACTACCCACCTCGACGAGTTCTGCCGTCGGCGCGGCGTTCTCGCGTCGCGCGATCCAGTCGGCGATGGCCTCGACCGCGACGTCGCGAGGGACGCCGTTGATCTGCGTGCGATCGCCGAACCGGAAGCTGACCGCGCCCGCCTCGACGTCCCGGTCCCCCGCCAGCAGCATGAACGGCACCTTCTGATTGGTCTGGTTGACGATCTTCTTCGCCATCCGGTCGTCGCTGGCGTCCACCTCGGCGCGGATGCCGCGCTTCTTCAGCTGCGCAACCACGTCGTTCAGGTAGTCGACGTGCCCGTCGGACACCGGGATGCCCACCACCTGCAGCGGCGCCAACCACGCGGGGAAGGCGCCGGCGTAGTGCTCGGTGAGGATGCCGAAGAACCGCTCGATGGACCCGAAGAGCGCGCGGTGGATCATCACGGGCCGCTGGCGGCTGCCGTCGGCCGCGGTGTACTCCAGGTCGAACCGGTCGGGGAAGTTGAAGTCGAGCTGGATGGTCGACATCTGCCAGCTGCGGCCCAGCGCGTCCCGGGCCTGCACCGAGATCTTCGGGCCGTAGAACGCGGCGCCACCGGGATCGGGGACCAGTTCCAGACCCGACGCCGCGGCGACCTCGGCCAGGGTGCTGGTCGCCTCCTCCCAAATCTCGTCGGAGCCGACGAACTTCTTGGGGTCCTTGGTGGACAGCTCGAGATAGAAGTCCTCGAGCCCGTAGTCGCCCAGCAGGTCGAGGATGAACTGGAGCAGCGAGGTCAGCTCGTCGCGCATCTGGTCGCGCGTGCAGAAGATGTGCGCGTCGTCCATGGTGAGGCCGCGCACGCGGGTCAGGCCGTGCACGACACCGGACTTCTCGTACCGGTACACCGCGCCGAACTCGAACGCGCGCAACGGAAGTTCGCGATAGGACCGGCCGCGGGCGCGGAAGATCAGGCAGTGCATCGGGCAGTTCATCGGCTTGAGGTAGTAGTCCTGGCCGGGCTTGCGCACCGTGCCGTCCTCGTTGAACTCCGCGTCGATGTGCATCGGCGGGAACATGCCGTCGGCATACCAGTCCAGGTGCCCGGAGGTGTGGAACAGCTGCGCCTTGGTGATGTGCGGGGTGTTGACGAACTCGTAGCCCGCCTCGATGTGCTTGCGGCGCGAGTAGTCCTCGAGTTCGCGTCGCACGATGCCGCCCTTGGGGTGGAACACCGGTAAGCCGGAACCGATCTCGTCGGGGAAGCTGAACAGGTCGAGTTCGGTGCCGAGCTTGCGGTGATCGCGGCGCTGCGCCTCCTCGAGCAGTTCGAGGTGGCGGTCGAGGGCTTCCTGAGACTCCCACGCGGTGCCGTAGATGCGCTGCAGGCTCGCGTTCTCCTGATCGCCCCGCCAGTACGCGGCGGAACTGCGGGTGAGCTTGAAGGCCGGGATGAACTTCGTGGTGGGGATGTGCGGGCCACGGCACAGATCACCCCAGATGCGTTCCCGCGTGCGGGGATTGAGGTTGTCGTAGGCCGTCAGCTCGTCGCCGCCGACCTCCATGATCTCCGCGTCGCCGGACTTGTCGTCGACCAGTTCCAGTTTGAAGGGCTCGTCGCCCAGCTCTGCGCGCGCCGCGTCCTTGGATTCGTAGACCCGGCGGTCGAACAGTTGACCGTCCTTGACGATCTGACGCATGCGCTTCTCGAGTGCGGTCAGGTCCTCGGGGGTGAAGGCGCGCGGCACGTCGAAGTCGTAGTAGAAGCCGTCGGTGATCGGCGGGCCGATTCCGAGCTTCGCCTCCGGGAAGAGATTCTGCACCGCCTGGGCGAGCACGTGGGCCGCGGAGTGCCGGATGACGCTGCGGCCGTCCTCGGTGTCGGCCGCGACGGGCGTCACCTCGACGTCGACGTCAGGGGTCCACGACAGGTCGCGCAAGCGGCCCTCGGCGTCGCGGACGACGACCACGGCGTCGGGGGCACCGCGGCTGGGCAGTCCCGCCTCGCGCACGGCGGCCGCCGCGGTCGTCCCGGCAGGCACCCGGATCAGGGCTGCGGGGGCGGTGCTGGCGGCGGCGCTCATCGGCGGTACTCCATCGGGTCGGGGGGGTGGTGACCGCGACCATGCTATCGGGGACTCGAGTCAAACACCCCGTCGCTCCGCTCGCCCGTCCTTAGTCGCCGAAGCCGATGGGGCTGTTGAACCAGTGGGGGTTCAGCCCCACGAGTTCCGCGCCCCAATCCAGAGCGCCGAGCAACCAGAGGGTCGCACCGACGAAGAGGGCCGTCAGCAGTCCGCCGACCACCTGCACCCACGCGGGCTGACGGTGGAACCAGTCCATGAACCGGTCGTATCGTTCCTTGGCGTATGCCAGCAGTTTGCGGGCCCAGTCGAACTCGGTGGCCAGGATGCCGAGGCCGACGAACACGATCGCCCAACCGGGCCCCGGGTACGGAATGGCCAGGATCCCGAGCCCGAGCACGACCATGCCGATGACGCCGACGGCGATGCGGTAGAAGAACTCGACCCTGGGGCGTTCCCGCAGCCGGTCGCGCCAACGGCCCCACCGGCGCTTGACGTCCGAGAACCTCGACGGCTCGTCGGTCTCCCGCTGGTCCGAATCGTGCTGGTCGGTGTGTTGCTCGTCCGACGTCACGGTTGCCCCGGTTTCAACATCACGAACAGCGCCTCCGCCTCACACAGCACGTCGTCGCCGTCGAACAGCCGACCGGCGACGAATATCTTCCGTCCCTGTATCCGTTCGATGGTCGATTCAACCCGCAGCTGCCGGTCGATCGGCGCGATCCTGCGGTAGTTCACGTGCAGGTAGGCGGTGCGTTGCTTCTTGCTCTCGCTGAGCTTGAACGCCGTGAAGCCGAGCAGCGAGTCGAATAGATGCGCCAGCGAACCGCCGTGGACGGCGCCGTTGCGGCCGAGGTGGAAGCGCCGGAAGACTGCGGTGCCCTCGACGCGCCTGCCGCGCTCGTCGTCGACGACGTGCAGGTCGACGGGGACCGACAGGATGCTGCCCCGGTTCGGCAGGTCCATCCGCCGTCCCGACGGCGAATGCCATTCGTCGGCGTCGAACGGCTCAAGCAGACGGTTGACGTCGTCGAGGAGGTCGGCAGCCTCGGTGATGACGTCGTCGGGTGCGTCGGCGGCCCTCGCATGGTCCTGCAGCGTCCGCACCGCCTCGATGAACCGGCCGTAGTCCGGGCCGCCACCGGAGGTCGGCACCGGCGGGTTGAACCCGCCACCGGACTGGGCCTCGTCGATCGTCACCGCTCCACCGTATTGGCTCGCCGCCCGGCGCTGGTGGCAAGGTGGCCGGTGTGATCGGCCGACTGTCCCCGCGCGACCTCTCGGGCCTGCCCCTGACCTACCCCGAGGTGGGCGCCACGGCGGGGCCCCTGCCCGCCGGATACCGCCATGTTCACGAGTCGGCGCTGATCGGCCACGGCAGGGCCCGGTTCGAGGAGGCGGCCGCGTCGGTGATGCGCTGGGGCATGCTGCGCGGTGCGGGCGCGCGGGTGCGGGCGACGTCGGAGGTCGCGGCCGTCGGGTCGGAGGTGGTGGTGACCCTCGGGCCGATCCCAGCTCCGTGCCGGGTCGTCTACGTCCTCGCCGAACCCGATCACCGCGGCTTCGCCTACGGCACCCTGCCCGGGCACCCGGAGATCGGCGAGGAACTGTTCGCGGTGCGCTACGACCCGTCGGACGGCGCCGTCTACGCCGAGGTCACGGCATTCTCCCGGCACGGGACCTGGTGGAGCCGGCTCGCAGGCCCGGTCACCTCGCTGGTGCAGCGGATCGTGAGCAAGCGCTACGTCGCAGCCGTCTGAGCCGCGACCGGTGCGGCGGGCAGCAGCGCCCGCGTCGCGACGTCGAGCTGATAGGACAGGATCGCCAGCGCGAACAGCCCGATCGACAGGTTGATCAGGGCGCCGAAACCCTCGGTGGCGAAGTCCACGAGTGCGGTCAGCAGGGTGAAGACGAGCGCGGCGTTGCGCAGCCACCGCAGCGGCCAGATGTCGTCGGTGCGCCTGCGGGCCACCATCGCCGGCAGCGAGATGGCCAGGGTGAGGACGGCGGTCACCAGCAGGATGACCGACGGCACGTTGAGGCCGTCGAGGTCGACCTTCAGGTGATCGTCTTCGTAGAAGTAGCCGCCGAGTGCGACGCCGAGCATGCCGAGTGACACGCCGAGGAAGGAACCGGCGACCAGCAGCCAGCCGACGATCGGGATCCACCGGGGACTGCGCAGGAAGCCGGGGATGAGCGCGATCGCCCGCTTCTGCGCCGCATGCAGGCGGTCGGACGCGGGGTCGGCGGAGAGCAGCAGACCGCGGATGCGGTCGGCGTCGTCGGCGTCGGCTCCGAGTTCGCGGGCCCGCTCGACGAGCACCAGACCGACCTCGCGCCTGCGCCGGGCCAGACCCCTCGCGACCCCGTCGGCGGCGATCGACGCCGCGGACGCCAGGCATTCGACGGCGCCCAGCGGCCGGAAGTCCCGCACCATCCTGGCGCCGAGCAGGATGACGACCACGAGGATGTACATGATCTCGGCGGCAGGGCCGTAGAAGTAGTCGTTGTCCTTGGTGATGAACTTGCCGACCTCGTCGAGGAACAGGCCGAAGCCGATGCCGCCGAGCACTACGCAGAGCACGCGGGTGCCGAAGCCGAGCGTCATCCATCCGATCACCAGGGCCAGCATCATGAACGCCCCGCCCCACAGCGCGTGCGCGATGTGCAGGTTGCCGCCCCCGATTTGCGGATAGCCGGTGAGCTGCAGATAGCCGCGGGTCAGCAGGATCGTCGCGATCGCGATGATGATGAAGGCCTCGGTGGAACCCGGGCCGACCGCGCTGCGGGTGATGACCCCGTGCCGCCCACGACGTGTCACTGCCACCCAACCTCCGGCCGTCGTCGAACGGCTACCCCACCGTTCTCTCGAGCCACTCCAGCACCCCGCCGGCCACTTCGTCCAGTGCCGACTCCGCGACGATCCAGTGCGGCAGCTCCGGATGCACCCGATGTTCGGCGCCGTAGCGCGCCGCAATGCGACGCGAGAGCCAGGGCGCGACGTTGCGATCGGCGCCCGCACTCACGCACAGCACCGGGCACGTGACCCTGGCGGCGTCGACCCGCGTGGCGGGCGCCCCCATCGACATCTCGCGGAACACCCTGCCCGAGTCGCGCACCAGCAGCGGGATCAGAGTGGCCCGCTCGGCGGCGGGCAACGTGGTGAGCGGGACCTCGCGCATGGTGCGCGCGGACGGCAGGAAGGGGCGCCCGGCGAGCACCCTGGGCAGGATCGGCACCAGGTACGGCAGCGACCGCGGTCGGGGCCACAGCACGCCGGGCGGAACCGACGCCAACAACACGGCGGCGAGCGGCGCGCGGGCGGCGGCGATCTTCTGGGTGAGCAGACCGCCCATGCTGTGGCCGATGACGATCGCCGGTTCGCCGATGTGGTCGTAGGCGTCGAGCGCCACCGCGAAGCAGTCCTCGATCCCCATGCGCGCGAGTACGTGATCGTCGGTCGGGTTGCGGCCGGGCAGTGTCGGCGCGTGCACCACGTAGCCCTCCGCCTCGAGCCGGTCGATCCATGGCCGCAGCAGTTCGGGGCGCCCGAAGACGCCGTGCAGCAACAGGATTGGCGGCTTGGGGCGGTCGGTTCGGTCGTCGGCCATGGGCTCAGTATGCCGACGGCAGCGACCGGTTTCGATTACCTCTCGGGTAAGCGGTCCGGCAGCGAAAGCGCCCTAGCGGAAGCCCTGGCCCGGGCCACGAAGCCGAACCAGAAGGACGCGCACCCCGAAGGCAACGGCACTGACCGCAAAGAAGGACGCCGTGAGCCACAACCAACGAGCGAGGAAGGGCTCTTGGGTCTGACCGGTCGCAGCTTGATAGGCCGGTCCGCCCTGCTCGATGATACCCGGGAGGAAGACGAGGAAGGTGAGCGCTGCGGCCATCGCAGGCAGGCGGACGTAGTTGATCGTCGGTACACCTGCCGGGCGGATCCGGCGGGTGCTGCGTGTCAGGATCCGATCGGCCAACGCGTACACGGGGAACGCGATCAAGTCGTGGGCGATGACTGCGACCACGAACCACACGGCGATCGACTGCCACCAGGAGTTCGCATTCCATAGCGAGGTCGGCTTCATCGTCGCGATCACCGCGGCGACGAGGGCGAAACCCGCCAGCATCAGCAGCAGATGACCGGGGCTCGAACCGTACGACTTGGCGAACCGGGCCAGCGCGGATCTCACGTGGCGGCCTCGAAGTCGATGGTGGCGACCCACTTGGTGTTGTGCACGCCGGGCAACGCCGGAACGATGACGCGGGCGGGAAACCCGTGATCCAGAGACAGTTCGGCGCCGTTGACCCGAAGCGCGAGTAGCGCATCCGGGTTACCAATCTGATTGGCCTGCAACGTGGCTCGGTTGAATGCGCCGCGGCGCTCCAGCGAGCCGATCCGCGCCGACTGCGGCGACGGAACCCCTGCCATCGCGGCGAGGTCCCGCAACCTGACCCCCGTCCACGTCTCGGTGGTCGACCAGCCCTCCACGCAGGCGATCGGCAGCCGCGCGGTGTGCTGTGGCATCGCGAGCAGCGCGGCGCGGTCGAGTACCACCGGGGTTGGGCCTCCCCGCAACGTCACCCGCCACTGCGGACCCGTGGCGGCCTGCTCGATCCCCGCTGCGAATGCCGTCCGATTGACCTGGAAGTCGTTGGGTCCCGGCCCCCTGTCGCTGCCCCGCGGAAGCAAAAGCGCGAATTGCCGTGTGACGCCGCCGAGAGTCTGTCCCGCCGTCAGCACCGCGATGAGCAGCGCGCCACCACCGACCACGGCCAACGCGCCTCGGCGACTGATGGTGGCCGGTGCAGGGTCGGCGGACACGAGGCCGTCGATGTCGGTGGGCTCCACCGTGGTGTCACTGGTGTTGGTACGCATCACATCGCGGAACGACATCGTCTTCAGCGCGGCGATCATCCGGGGAATCTTCAGCGTCGTGTGAATGACGAATCCCACGATGAACACCCAGGCACCCCAGTAGTGGGCGGTGTAGAAGCTGAACCCGAATACGTAGTCGTACTGAATGTTCAGGACGCCGGTGACGATCTCGAAGAGGATCCCGCCGACGAGCATCAGCAGGGACACCCGCTCGAGCACCTGCGCGAGCGAACGTGCCGGCGGCCAGGCGAACAACCTGGGTATCACCGACCACAACTTCGCCAGGACGATGGGGATGAGGATCAGGCCAAGCCCGACGTGCAAGCCCTGGTTCAGTCGGTACAGCCATGACGGCCGGGATGGCCAATCGAAGGTCGGCAGCTTGAACCACCCCACGTTGGCCGGAATGGCCTGCCCGAACTGCGGGCCGTAGGCGATGTAGGACAGCAGGCCGGTCAGGATGACCACCGGCAGCGTGACGAGCAGCGTGAGGCCGAGAACGGACGTCAACCACGGTCCGCGCAACGGACTGCGCCATCGTGGACGAGTCGCTCGAGGCAGGCGGAGGGCTCCGAGCCGGCGCCACAGCGCAGCGGGGAAGCCGAACTCGCCCTCGCGAGGGTCCTCGGTGCCGGGAGTGCGAGGCCGCACGTCGGTCGACCGTCCGTCATTGCCGTCGTCGGTCACCTGTAATCCCTCGATTCGCGCGGACGTCTCCGCAAGGCTAGATGCGTGCCAGGCTCGCCACGGCACGATCGCCGATGACGTGCACGTCTTCGATCCGAATGTTGCGCTACGTTGCCTCGTCGCCGATTCTGGTCGAGCCAGCACCACCCCGCCCATGTCATGGAGGACGACGCACACTCGTGAAGGTTCATCACCTCAACTGCGGCAGCATGGACTCCCCCGGCGCGCCGATCGTGTGCCACGTGCTGCTGGTCGAGACCGACGGCGGCCTGGTGCTCGTCGACTCCGGTTTCGGACTTCGGGACTGTGCCGACCCAGCGCGGATCGGCGTGACCCGGCATCTGCTTCGGCCCCGCCTCGATCCCGAGGAGACCGCCGCGCGGCAGATCCAGCGGATGGGTTTCGAGATCGCCGACGTGCGGCACGTCGTCACCACGCACTTCGACATCGACCACATCGGCGGGCTGGCCGACTTCCCCGACGCCCGGATCCACGTCACCGCATCGGAGGTGGAGGGCGCGATGACGTCTCCCGACCGGGTCGAGCGCTTCCGGTACCGGCCCGTCCAGTGGGCGCACGGGCCGGACCTCGTCACCCACGACCCGGACGGTGAGTCGTGGCGCGGCTTCCCGGCGGCCAAGGAACTCGACGAGATCGCACCGGGCATCGTGCTGATCTCGCTGCCGGGGCACAGCCGGGGCCACGCCTGCGTTGCCGTCGATGCGGGACACCGCTGGGTCCTGCACTGCGGTGACGCGTTCTACTACCGCGGCACCCTCGACGGCCACTCACCGGTACCGCTGGCGATCAGGGTGTCCGAGGCGATGGTCGCCCACAACTCGAAGAAGCTGCGCGAGAACCAGGCCCGCCTCGCGCAACTGCACGAGCGCCGCGACCCGGATCTGCTCATCGTGTCCGCGCACGACCCGACCCTGCTCGCCGAGGCCGTGGCCACCAGTGACGTCGCGCGGTAGGTTCCAGCGATGGACGACGCCGCCGCACTGATGGAGATCGAGGCGATCAAGCAGCTGAAGGCACGGTACTGCCGGCTGCTGGACGCCAAGGACTGGCCGGCGTGGCGGCAGCTGTTCACCGACGACTTCGTCAGCGACACCAGCAAGGCCGGCGGTGTCGTCATATCCGGCGCCGACGACTTCGTCGCCTTCCTGCGCAAGACGCTGGGGTCGCCGAACAAGCCGACCGTCCACCAGGTGCACGCGCCCGAGATCGAGCTGACGTCCGCGACGACGGCTCGCGGGGTGTGGGCCCTGCAGGACGTGGTGCGCCTGGCCCCTGCCCTGAACCTGGCGGGCTACGGCCACTATCACGAAACCTACGAGAAGGACGAAACTGGCTGGCGCATAAAGACTTCGACGTTGACCCGGCTGCGCGAAGACGTGTTCAACGCGGTGTTCAGCGTGCGGATCTCCGACCGGATGCGCCGTGGTGGGGCGCGCCTGGCGAAGCGGATGGCCAAGTAGCGCCCGACCGAGGTCAGACCGGAATGGCCGTGCCCGTCTCGCGTTCGGCGAAGTCGACGATGCGGGCGGCGATCTCGTAGTCGCACGCCACCGCGGACCGGCCGATCAGCACTGGACCGCCGCGCAGCCCGAACCGGCCGTCGACCCCGACGTAGCTCCCCGGCGGGATGGGTTCGCTGAGGCAGTACAGCGTGGGCGCCGCGCCTTCCTCGATGTCGTTGGCCAACACGCTGCCGACTGCCTGCACGCCCCGGTGCACCAGCGACATCACGCGGTTGTCGGAGACGTTGGACAGGTTCGACGCGACCCAGCCGGGATGGGTCAGCTGAGTCATGACCGGTGACCCGGCCGCGCGCAGCCGGCGGTCCAGTTCGAGGCCCCACAGCATCACCGCCAGCTTCGACCTGGCGTAGGCACCCATGACGTTCCACTTGGCGTTGCGCAGATGCAGGTCGTCGAGGTCGAGCTTGGCCGAGCGGTGCGCGTCGGAGCCGACGTTGACGATCTTCGACCGCACCCGGTCGAACATCAGGTTCGTCAGCGCGAAGGGTCCCAGGAGGTTGGTGCCGATCGTCATCTCGAATCCGTCGACGGTGTCCCTGCGGTGCTGGGACAACGCGCCTGCGTTGTTGATCAGGACGTCGACGTCGCCGTCGAGCTTGGCGGGAAAGGCTCGCACCGAGGACATGTCGGCGAGGTCCAGTTCGACCACCGACGTCGACCCGCCGATCTCCGCCGCGCGCTGCTCCCCCAGCGTGGTGTTGCGCACGGCGAGGATGACGTGCGCACCCGCACGGGTGAGCGCCCGGGCGGTGCCCAGCCCCACGCCGTTGGTCGCGCCGGTCACGATGATGCGCTGACCGCTCAGGTCGCCGAGTCGGTCCTGGGTCCAGTTCGTCGTCACGGTAGGTGACCCTACCGACGCGGCTGCGGGGTCAGGCGATCGCGCCGGACTCCTTGAGGGCTTCGATGCGGTCCCAGTCCAGCCCGAGTTCCATCAGCACCAGCTCGGTGTGCTCGGATGCCATTGGCGCCCGTGTGGTTTCGAGCGGTTCGTGGTTGAACTGGACGGGCCCGCGCACCACCTTGAACGGCTCGCCGCCGTCGCCTGCCTCGACCTCGACGATCATGTCGTTGGCGATGGCCTGCTCGTCGGCGGCCAGGTCCAGCAGGCTTTGGAACGGTGCCCACTGACCCTTCATGGTCTTGAGGTGCTGACGCCAGTAGTCGAACGGCTTGCTGCGGATCGAGTCGGCGATCATCTCGGCAGCAGCCGCGGCGTTCTCGATGAGCGGCATGACGTCGGAGAATCGCGGGTCGTCGGCGAGTTCCGGCAGACCCAGGTGCTCGAATGCGTCCCGGATGTAGCCGGTGGGGCTGACGATGCACAGGTTGATGGTGCCGCCGTCGGAGGTCAGATAGTTGCCGAGGAACGGATTGAACGTCGGACCAACGGCATTGGGCATCGTCGAGCGCATCGTCTCGCCGACCTCCATGCCCTGGGTCACGCTGGCGCCTGCCGCCCACCAGGCGGTGCTCAGCAGGGAGACGTCGATCTCGGCGGTCTCGCCGGTGCGCTCGCGGTGGAACAGCGCCGCGGAGATGCCACCCGCGATGTTCATCCCGCCGATCGAGTCGCCGAACGCCGGAATGCCCTGCGGCAGTGCGCCACCGAGTTCTTCCGGGGTCAGAGCGTGGCCGACGCCGCTGCGCGTCCAGAACGCCGTTCCGTCGAAGCCACCGACGAGCCGTTCGGGCCCCTTGTCGCCGTACGCGCTGCCGCGGGCGTAGATGATGTCTGGGTTCACCGCGCGGATGTGCTCGACGTCGAACTTGTTCTTCTGCCTGGCCTGCGGCATGTAGTTGGTGAGGAAGACGTCGGCGGTCTTGGCGAGTTCGTAAAGCACCTCCTGACCGTCGGCCGTGGAGACGTCGATGCCGACGCTGCGCTTGCCGCGGTTGGGATGCTCGATCAGCGGGTGCCGGTTCGGGTCGAGTTGGATGCCGCCCATGTAGAGGAAGCCGCGCTGGGTGTCACCGCGCACGGGGTGCTCGATCTTGATGACGTCCGCGCCCCAGTCGGCCAGGATCGCGCCCGCCGCGGGGACGAACGTGAACTGGGCAACCTCGAGGACCCGGACTCCCTCCATCACCTTGATCACGTCAGCGCACTCCTTCGCCTCGTCAGCACCGCCATTACACTTCTGGCTTCGACTGTAACCGGTTCGGCGCCCGCGCCCGGGACTTATCGCGCCCAGATCCGCAGGCTCGCCGCGCCGACGGCGTCGTCGTGGATCCGCTGGAAGTTGCGACCCCCGCGCGCGAAGGTCGCCAGCACCGCTCCGGGCGCTTCGGATGGCGGGACGGGACGGTGCTGCCATTCGCAGCTGCGCACGTGCACCAGATCGACGGCCGTCGCGTCGGCGTCGGCGTCGTAGAACCAGGGGCCGCGCAGCCGGCCGAGCCAGAACAGCCCGTCGGTGTCACGCGTCCAGGCGAAGGCGCCGTCGGGCACGTCGGCGAAGCGGGCGATGCGTCGTGCCAGCCCGTTGCCGTACCGGGCGGCGGCCAGTCGCATGGCGGTGTCGAGGCCGTCGGGCGCCACGTCTAGGACACCGCCGAATCCGCACAACCCGTGGGCCAGACCCCGGCGAATCGACGACTCCGGCGGTACATCGTCGCGGCGGGACCGCATCGGGGCGCGGTAGGCCTCGGGCTCGGTCATACCGCTCAACCCATGACCGACGGGGCGGCGCGGCGCCCGTCGTGCACCAGCAGGGCGACGTGCAGCGAGGTCATCGACTCCGCGTCGTCGAGGTCCACCCCGAGGGTGCGTTCGATGGCGGCAAGCCGCTTGTAGAGCGACGGGCGGCTGATGTGCAGTCGCTGCGCCAGCGCGGCCTTGTTCCCGGCTGCGCTGAGGAATTCGCGCAGGACGGTCAGGTTCGACGGTTGGGCGGTGTCGGGACTCGTGAGCAGTGCGCGCAGTTCGGTCTCGGCGAAGCTCTGCACGCGCGGGTCCTCCCGGAGCAGGGACAGCAGCCCGCGCAGCCGCACGTCGGAGGCGCGGAAGTACGAGCGCCCGTGGGTCGAGGCGCCCATGCCGATGGCGACCTCCGCGACGTGGGCGGCCTCGGCCAGTCCACCGACGGCGTCGATGACGTCGCCACCCGGTGGCCCGACCGCGACGACAGCGGCGACGCCGTGTGCCTGGCGGATCCGTTGCCCTATTACGTCGCCCAGTGCGGTCAGCGCCTTCTCCTCGGTTCCGGCGCGGCCGGTACCCAGCGACAGGACGGCGCCGATCTCGCCGTCACGCCGGATGGCGAACAGCGCGGTGTGGCCTGCTGCGTTGACGGTGTGCGCGACGGTGTCGAGGAGTTCGACGTTGCGTCGTTGCACCGCAACGGGATCGGTGTCATCCGACGTCCGGTCCACCCGCACCGTGACCGGGAGGTACCTCGCGGCCTTGCGCAGTCCGAGCGCGTGGGCCCGGGCTGCCGCCTCGGCGTCGTCGGTGATGCGGCCGCGCACGATGTCGTCGATCAGCCCGCTCTGCGCCTGCTGGTGCAGCCCGGACCGGTCCCGTTCGATCATCCGGTGCAGCGCGAGCGCCGCGGAGGCTCGCTCGAGCACCCGCCGGGCCCGGGCGGTGTCCGCCGGGCGGCTCGGCACGATGAGCCGGCCCCACTCCTCGGCGCGCGGGCCGACCGACGTGACCACCCACTGCTCGTCACCGCCAGGGGGCACTAGCCGCGACCGCCGCTCCCAGTCCTCGAGCAGCGCCGCAGCGGCGCGCCCGCCGGCCGACACCGCTAGCGCCTGGTGCGTCAGGTCCTCGAGTACGACGGGTTCGTCGAGCATCCGCGCGGCCGCGTCGACGATGCCGGGGACCGAAGCGCGCTTCATGCTCAATTCGGTGAACACCTCGTGCACGCGCCGGTCGAAGGCGACCTCGTCGTACTGCTCGGCGACGATGCGGCGGTGCACCGTCTCGGTCACCTCGACGAACTTGATCGGCTCGTGCAGGACCACCAGGGCCAGGTTTAGGTCCCTCGCGGTCGCGGCGACCGAGGCCGGCACCGATCGCAGGGACGCGCCGAGTTCGACGACCACGCCGAGGGCACCGGCGTCGGCGAGACCCCGCAGGTAGGACGTCGGTGCGCGGCGCAGGGGTGCGCCGGTGGTCAGCAGCAGTTCACCGCCCCGCAGGAGTGCCGAGAGGTCGGCGACGTCGCCGACGTGCACCCAGCGGATCTCGTCGTCGAAGCGGCAGTCGCTGAGGACCTCGGGCTCGCCGCGCGCGACGACGTCGAGTGCGACGACGTCGGCGATGGTCACGGGCACTTACACAGTGTAAGCGGATCGGCGGTCATCGAGACGCTTCGTCACCGGTCTTGGTGGTCGCGCTTTGTCAGAATCAACGGTGTCACCGCCAGCACCGCGGCTGGTCCGGCCCCAACCAACCGCAAAGGGCTCCTTACATGCGCACGATCTCCCACTGGCTGAACAACGAGGCCTTCGCGGGCAGCAGCGACTCCACCGCCCCCGTCACCAACCCGGCGTCCGGCGAGGTCACCGGCGAGGTCGCGCTGGCCAGCGTGGCCGATGCGCAGGCCGTGATCGATGCCGCCGCTGCCGCCTTCCCGGCGTGGCGCGACACCAGCCTGGCCAAGCGCACCCAGATCCTGTTCAACTTCCGCGAGCTGCTCAACTCCCGCAAGGGCAAGCTGGCCGCACTGATCACCGCCGAGCACGGCAAGGTGCTCTCCGACGCCCTCGGCGAGGTGAGCCGCGGCCAGGAGGTCGTCGAGTTCGCCTGCGGCATTCCGCATCTGCTCAAGGGCGGCTTCACCGAGAACGCCTCGACCAACGTCGACGTCTACTCGATCCGCCAGCCGCTCGGCGTCGTCGGCATCATCTCGCCGTTCAACTTCCCCGCAATGGTCCCGATGTGGTTCTTCCCCATCGCGATCGCCACCGGCAACACCGTCGTCCTCAAGCCGTCGGAGAAGGATCCGTCGGCGTCGCTGTGGATCGCCGAACTGTGGGCGGAGGCCGGACTGCCGGCCGGCGTATTCAACGTGCTGCAGGGCGACAAGACCGCCGTCGACGAGCTGCTGACCAACCCCAAGGTCAAGTCGGTCAGCTTCGTCGGATCGACCCCGATCGCGCAGTACGTCTACGCCACCGGCACCTCAGCGGGCAAGCGCGTCCAGGCTCTCGGCGGCGCGAAGAACCACGCCGTGGTGCTGCCCGACGCCGACCTCGACCTGGCGGCCGACGCGATGGTCAACGCAGGCTTCGGCTCCGCCGGTGAGCGCTGCATGGCCATCTCGGCCTGCGTCGCCGTCGGCCCGATCGCCGACGACCTGGTCGCCAAGATCGCCGAGCGCACGACGCCGCTGAAGATCGGCGACGGCACCAAGGACTCGGACATGGGCCCGCTGGTGACCAAGGCCCACCGCGACAAGGTGGCCTCCTACATCGACGCCGGCGAGAACGACGGCGCCAAGATCGTCGTCGACGGCCGCAACGTCACCGCCGACGGCGGCGCCGAGGGCTTCTGGCTCGGCCCCACGCTGATCGACCAGGTGACTCCGGAGATGAGCGTCTACACCGACGAGATCTTCGGCCCGGTCCTGTCGGTCGTGCGCGTCGAGACCTACGACGAGGCGATGGAGCTGATCAACGCCAACCCCTACGGCAACGGCACCGCGATCTTCACCAACGACGGCGGCGCGGCCCGGCGCTTCCAGAACGAGGTGCAGGTCGGCATGGTCGGCATCAACGTGCCGATCCCCGTGCCGATGGCGTACTACAGCTTCGGCGGCTGGAAGAACTCGCTGTTCGGCGACTCCCACGCCCACGGCATGGACGGCGTGCAGTTCTTCACCCGCCAGAAGGCCATCACGCAGCGCTGGCTCGACCCCAGCCACGGCGGCATCAACCTCGGCTTCCCCGAGAACGCCTGACCCCCTCCCTCGGCGAGCGTGCGTGTCTGCGGCCGACACGCCGGACTCCGACCGGAGTTCACGCACGCTCGTCGTGGAACTAGTTGCCTGCCGACGCCGACCACAGTGAAAGATGGACCCATGACCACCACCCAGGACACCGCGACCCTGCCCAACGGCTTGTCGGTCGAGGACGCGCGCGCCGAGGCAGCCCGCACTTACGAACTCGACCGCACGCACGTCTTCCATTCGTGGTCGGCGCAGGCGCAGATCAAGCCGATGACTATCGTGGCGTCGGACGGCTCCTACGTGTGGGACGGCGACGGCAACAAGCTGCTCGACTTCTCAGGGCAGTTGGTCTTCACCAACATCGGCCATCAGCACCCCAAGGTCGTCGCAGCGATCCAGGCACAGGCGGCGAAGCTGTGCACGGTCGCGCCGCAGCACGCCAACGACGCACGCTCCGAGGCGGCCCGGCTGATCGCCGAGCGCACGCCGGGCGAGCTGAACAAGATCTTCTTCACCAACGGTGGCGCCGACGCCGTCGAGCACGCCGTGCGCATGGCCCGTTTGCACACCGGCCGGTACAAGGTGCTGTCGCGCTACCGCTCCTACCACGGCGGCACCGACACCGCGATCAACCTGACCGGCGACCCGCGCCGCTACCCCAACGACTACGCGAGCGCCGGCGTCGTGCACTTCAACGGCCCGTTCCTGTACCGCAGTTCGTTCCACGCGGAGAACGAGCAGCAGGAGTCGGATCGCGCACTGGAGTACCTCGAGCGCCTGATCCAGCACGAGGGCGCGTCGTCGTTCGCCGCGATCATCCTCGAGTCGGTGCCGGGCACCGCGGGAATCATGGTTCCCCCGCCCGGCTACCTGGCCGGTGTCCGGGAAATCTGCGACAAGTACGGCATCGTCATGATCGCCGACGAGGTCATGGCCGGATTCGGCCGCACCGGTGAGTGGTTCGCCATCCAGAACTTCGGCGTGACCCCCGACCTGATCACGTTCGCGAAGGGCGTCACGTCGGGCTACGTGCCGCTCGGCGGCGTCGCGATCAGCTCGGAGATCGCCGCGACGTTCGACGACCGCGCCTACCCGGGCGGGCTGACCTACTCCGGTCACCCCCTGGCCTGTGCCGCTGCCGTCGCCACGATCAACGCCATGGAGGACGAGGGCATGGTCGCCAATGCCAAGCGCATCGGCTCCGACGTCCTCGGCCCCGGACTGCGCGACCTGGCCGCCAAGCACCGCTGCGTGGGCGAGGTCCGCGGGCTCGGCGTGTTCTGGGCGGTCGAGTTGGTGGCCGACCAGCAGACGCGGGAACCGTTGGCGCCGTATGGCGGATCGAGCCCCGCGATGAACTCGGTGCTCGCCGAGTGCAAGCAGAACGGTCTGCTGCCGTTCGCGAACTTCAACCGCATCCACGCGGTGCCCGCGTGCAACATCACCGACGACGAGGTAGCCGAGGGCCTGCGGATCCTCGACGCCGCACTCGACGTCGCCGACGCCGCGCTGTAGCAGGTCCGCCGGACTACCGCTCAGAACGGTGGTTCGTCAGGAGTCTGGTCGGGGTCGCGTTCGGGTGGTCGCCAGTCGGCGGAGATGTGTTCGTCTTCGCGGGGGTCGTTGACCCAAGTGCACCACGGGCTGGTGCTCGGTGCGCCGCCCTTGAGGTTGAGCAGGGTGCGGCGCATGTCGTTGCGCCACTTGCGGATGTCGATCTCGGCGAGTCTGGCCCGGTTGAGAGCGAGCGTCGCGTCGTTGGCGGCCCGCTTGGCGTGCATGCCGCGTCGGGCGGCCGCGGTGCGCAACGCCTTCTCCCGCCGCCGGTTTCGTTTGCGGAGGCGAGGGATGCCGCACGCGGCGGCGATCCCGTCGAACAGCTCCGCGCCGTCGGGAGTGGTGCGGTACTCCCGTCCCGTCGGCGAGGTCCACACGATCGTGCCGTCGGCGAGTTGCACGTCGCGCCAGCCGTCGGGCCCGCCGTGGAAGGTCTTGAGCCGATGATGCTGGCGGCAATAGCAACCCAGGTTGGTCCCGAGCGTCGGCCCGCCACCCGCGCGGGGGTCGTCGTGGTCGAAGGGCACGGTGTGGTCGACGTCGGCGCGCCACGCCGGGCGGTCGCAGCCGGGGAACCGGCAGATCAGGTCCCTGCACCGGATCCAGCGTTCCACCGCCGCAGACGGCTGATACCGCAGCGAGGCGGCCAGCTTGGCGTTGGTGGGCGGCGGACCGACCGGCCTCAGGATCGCCTTCCTGGCGGCGATCTGGCGGACCTGGTCGGCGTCGATCACGCCGTAGCCCTCCAGGTGCCCGGGTTCCTCGTCGTCGCCGGTGAGCGTCGCTTCGCCGGCGATCACGTTGATCACGAACCGCACCCCACCCCGAATCTCGGGGTCGACCGGTGCGATCGGGCAGTCCGAGCGCCCGCACGCGCACCCCAATTCGCGGCCCTCGGTGAGCGCCTCGATCGCATCGGCGCGGCGCTGCATCGTGGTGCGCGGATCCTCCGCGCACACCGCGGCCGCCATCTCGGTTACCCGCTTGTCGAACATCGCTGCCGCCGGTGCGGGCACCGACCCGCGGATGTCGGCCATCCCGTTGGGCTTCGCGGTCACCCGCAGATAGCGGTCGGTGTCGGCGGCCTGCCTGCGCTTCTTCGCCGCCTCCGGGTCTAGGCGGGCAATCGCGGCGTCCACGGCGTGGATGACCCGGCGCCGCGACCACGACGGCCACGTCGAGATGGTGCTCGCCAGCCGCTGGTCCAACTCCACCATCGCGTCGTGGTCGACCAGTTCGCAACGGCGGATGACGACCTCGCAGGTGGGCCAGTCAACGCGGCCATCGGCAAGTAGTGCGGCGATCTCGGGCAACCGCTCGAGTGCCTCCGCGTGGGAGACGATGGTGCCTGCCGTGGTGGGCGGCAGGTTCAGCGCTGCGCCGATCTCGGCGGTGGTGCGGGCGAACCCGGTGATCATGGCGTAGCCGGGGTCGTCGTCGATACCCTCGGCTTCGGCCGTGCGGTGCCACAGCAGGCCGGCGATCGCCGCCATGCGCCGCCCAATGGTCGCGGACTCCTCACGACGGCACTGCTCCACCACGGAGAGCAGATCATCGGGCGAGGATTCTTCGAACACGCGTTCGATTCTACGCTCGTGCACTGACTCAGACTTCTTGTCACGGTCGCCGAGTGAAGATTGGTGACATGTCGGAAGGAGTGTCAGATGACCAGGTCGCGGCGGTCGAAGATATCGGCTGAAGACAAGGTTCGGTATGTGTTGG
>NZ_JAKCFC010000004.1:164972-596067 GCF_021916785.1 Mycolicibacterium lacusdiani | reverse complement strand
TGGATCAGGCCTACGCCGCGGACGGGTCCGCCGACCGCGAGCAGTGGTACCTCGACAACTGGGGTGCGGTCTCCGCGGAGATCGGCGCCGAGCAGAACATCACCCAGGGCGCGGCGTCGCATCAGCTGTTGATCGCCACCGCACTGCGCGATCGGCTGCCTCACGTGGCGGCGTTGTTCGCCGAGGGTTTGGTGTCCTACCGCGTGGTGTCGGCGATCACGACACGCACCGCCCTGGTGCGCGACCCGGCCGCGCAGCGAGCCGTGGACAAGGCGTTCGCCGAGGTGTTGACCGCGTGGGCGCCGCTGTCGGAGGAGAAGCTGAACACCGCCATCGACGCGATCGTCGCCGAACACGACCCGCACGGTGTGTATCGCACGAAGCTCAGCGGCAAGGGCCGCAGCATTCAGTTCGACTACGACGGTTCGGGCATGGCCACGATGTTCGGCACTCTGTTCGCGACCCACGGCAAGGCCGTCGAGAAGCGGTTGAATGTCCTGGCTCGGACGGTGTGCCCGGGCGATCCGCGGACGGTCGAGCAGCGCCGCGCCGACTCGATCCACTCCGTTCTTCACGGCTTGGACTACCTGCCGTGCCTGTGCGGCAGCGACGACTGCCCCGGACCCACCACAGCCCCGAAGGGCGATGCGGTGGTCTACGTGGTGGTCAACGAGGACACCCTCGACGACGCGTCCGATGCCGCCAAGGAGCAGGACGCCGCACTCGACGGCGACCCGGATCCGTTATTCGACAAGCCCCTGGCCGAGATCACGACGTGGGATGAACTGAGCGGCAATACCAACGTCGCTCAGGGTGTGAAGTCCGAAGCCGAGACGTCAGACGGGCGAGACCAGGGCAGCGCAGCGGATGACGCACGCCCCTCGAACCCACCAGCCGCCGATGGCAATCGCGACTCCCCCGCCACCCGCCCCGGCGCGATCATCGGCGGCCCGTTCCTCCCCGGCGCCCTCGCCCGCCGCTTCGCACTCACCGCGAAGACCTGCAAGGTCGTCCACCCCGGCGACGGCCCACCGGAACCGCGCTACACACCCTCCAAGAGACTGGCCGAGTTCGTGCGCTGTCGAGACCTCACCTGCCGCTTCCCCGGCTGCTCGCAACCAGCCACCGAGACCGACATCGACCACACCATCGCGTGGCCCATCGGCCCCACCTGCGCATCGAACTTGAAATGCCTATGCCGCCACCACCACTTGTTGAAGACCTTCTGGGGCGGACCCGACGGATGGCGGGACCGACAACTCCCCGACGGCACCATCGTCTGGACCTCACCACACGGCCGGACCTACGTCACCGAGCCAGGCAGCAAGCTGCTCTTCCCCAGCCTCTGCGCGCCCACCGCACCAGTCACGATCACCGCTGACGAAGCCGAACGAGCACGCGCGCAACACAACCCAGCCCTCACCATGCCCCGCCGCCAACGCACCCGCACCCAAGACCGCGCCCAACGCGTCGCCGATGACCGCCGCCTCAACGAAGAGGAAGACCTCCGCCGCATACAGTTCGATCACCATGGCTGAACACGACTCTCAGGAGCCGGACGACTCGCTCCGCGACGACCACCGGCATCTGCTGCACCGCCGACGACTAACCGAAGACGAGGCCCGGCCCGAGGCGGTCGAGCGCAGACACGCGGCTGGCGGCCGGACGGCGCGGGAGAACCTCGACGACCTCGTCGACCCCGGCTCGTTCGTCGAGTACGGCCGGTTCGCGATAGCAGCCCAGCGGAATCGCCGCGAGGTCGACGACCTCATCGCGCGCACGCCCGCCGACGGGCTCATCGCCGGCACCGCGCGCATCAACGGCGACCGGTTCGGGAGCGAACGCAGCTCCTGCGCCGTGCTCTCCTACGACTACACGGTCCTGGCAGGCACCCAAGGCGTCCTCGGCCACCGCAAGAAGGACCGCCTATTCGAACTGATCGAGCGGCTTCGCCTCCCCACGGTCTTCTTCGCCGAAGGCGGCGGCGGACGGCCGGGGGACACCGACCACCCCGTCGTATCCTCGCTCGACGTCCGGGCATTCGCACTGTGGGCGAAGCTGTCGGGACTGGTGCCGCGGATCGCGATCGTCAAGGGCAGGTGCTTCGCGGGCAACGCCGTCATCGCCGGCTGCTCGGACCTGATCGTGGCCACTGAGGACGCCACCATCGGCATGGGCGGGCCCGCGATGATCGCGGGCGGCGGCCTCGGCGACGTCCACCCCGACGAGGTGGGACCCATCTCGACGCAGGCCCCCAACGGGGTCGTCGACGTCGTCGTCCCAAACGAGGCCGCAGCCGTGGCCGTCACCAAGACGCTGATCGGCTACTTCCAGGGCACCACCACGCCCGGACCGGCCGCCGACCAGACCGCGCTGCGCACCCTCGTACCGGAACGCGCCCGCCGCGCCTACGTCGTCAACCCGATCATCGAAACCCTCGCCGACACCGGCACGGTCACGTTCCTCCGCGAGCGCTTCGCCCCCGAGATGGTCACCGCGCTGGCCCGCATCGAGGGCCGACCGGTCGGCGTCATCGCCAACAACACCCGCGTCATGGCGGGCGCGATCACCGCGGGCGCCGCCGACAAGGCCGCGCGCTTCCTGCAACTGTGCGAGGCGTTCGGGTTGCCGGTGATCTCTCTGATCGACTGCCCGGGCTACATGGTCGGTCCCGCCGCCGAAGCCGCGGGCCTGGTCCGCCGCGGCTCACGCCTACTGGTCGCGGGTGCGTCGCTGACGGTGCCGTTGATCGCGGTCGTGCTGCGCCGCGGCTACGGTCTCGGCGCACAGGCGATGGCGGGTGGCAGCCTGCATGAACCCCTGCTGACCGTGGCGTGGCCGGGTGCCCACCTCGGGCCGATGGGTCTGGAAGGCGCCGTCCGGCTCGGCATGCGCAAGGAACTCGAGGCCATCGCCGACGACGCCGAACGCGAGCGCATCGTCGCCCAGGCCACGGCCGCAGCGCAGGACAACGCCAAGGCGATCAACGCCGCCATGCTGTTCGAGATCGACGACGTCATCGACCCCGCCGAGACCCGCGGCGTGATCGCGAGCACACTGGCCGCCGCCGCGGCCCATCCCCGGCCCGACCTGCCGCGGAGGTTCGTCGACACCTGGTGAGAGCCGTTGCGGCGGACATCACACGAATGAATCGATGACGAGTGGGCATGTAGACACTTGCCCTGAAACTGTCATCTCAAGGACTCGTGATGTCGCGCTATCTCTACGCCCTCGGACGCTTCGGCTACCGCCGCCGGTGGTTGGTGCTGGTCAGCTGGCTGGCGCTGCTCGGCATCGTCGCCGCCGCGGGCATCGGTCTGCGCGGCGAGCCCAGCGACGACTTCAGCATCCCCGGCACCGAGTCCCAACAGGCCGTCGAGCAGCTCAAGCAGAAGCTTCCCGCCTTCAGCGGCGCCCAGACCCAGATCACGTTCGCCGCACCCGCCGGCCGCACCCTCGCCGACCCCGCCCTGGCAGGGCCCATCGACAGCGCCATCGCCGGACTCGGCAGGCAGCCCGACGTCGCCGCCGCGGCAGGGCCGAGCCAGACCCGCCTCGTCTCCCCCGACGGCCGCGTCGCCCTCGGCACCGTCCAGTGGAAGGCCGCGCCCGGCGAGGTGAACGACCAGGCACTGAAGGGCCTGACCGACGCCATGGCACCCGCCCAGTCCGCGGGCGTCCAGGTCGAGTACTCCGGGAGCGTGTTCCCCGGCTACAAGGTCAGCGTCCCGCACCTGCCCGAGATCATCGGCATCGCCGTCGCGTTCCTGATCCTGCTCGTCACGTTCGGCGCGGTCGTCGCCGCCGGGCTGCCCATCCTGACCGCCAGTATCGGCGTTGGCATCGGCGCGCTGGGCATCTTCGCCGCTGCCGCATTCGTCGACATGCCATCGGCCGCACTGTCACTCGCACTGATGCTCGGCCTGTCCTGCGGCATCGACTACGCGCTGTTCATCCTCAACCGCTACCGAAACAACCTGCTGCTGCTCAAACCCCGCGAGGAGTCGATCGGCCTCGCCGTCGGCACTGCGGGCAGCGCCGTCGTCTTCGCCGCGCTCACCGTCATCATCGCGCTGTGCGGTCTAGCGGTCGTGGGGATCCCGTTCCTCACCTACATGGGCATCGCCGCAGCGGTCTCGGTCCTGGTCGCCCTGCTGATCGCCCTCACCCTGCTCCCCGCGCTGCTCAGCTTCGCGGGCAACCGGGTGTCGAAGTTCATCAAGGCGCCCCTGCAGCCGCAGCGCCCGAAGGAAGCCGCGCTCGTCGCCGCCTACACCCCGCGCCGCACCGCGGGCGCCGCGTGGGCGCGCTTCGTCGTGCGGTTCCGCGTCCCACTGCTCATCGCCGGCGTCTCGGCCCTGATCGTCACGGGTCTGCCGGCCCTCGGCATGCACCTCGGCCTGCCCAGCGGCGCCTCACAGCCCGAGAGCAACACCTCCCGCAAGGCCTACGACCTGACCGCCGACAGCCTCGGCGCAGGATTCAACGGCCCGCTGCTCGTCGTCGCCGACCTCTCCAACGCACCCAATCCCGCTGCCGTGCAGACGATCGCCAACAACCTCAAGCGTGAGGAGGGCGTCGTCGTCTCGGCACCGGCAATGGTGCAAAACGGCGCCGCCATCATCCAGGTGATCCCGTCGACCGGACCCAACGACACCGCCACGGCGGACCTGGTCAAGCGGATTCGCGCCGACCGCGACGCCATCGTGGCCGACACCGGCGCCACGATCCTGGTCGGCGGCACCACCGCGTCGAACATCGACACCTCCGACAAATTGGCCGCAGCCCTGCCGATCTTCCTGGTCGTGGTGGTCGGGCTGGCGTTCGTCCTGCTGACGATCGCGTTCCGCACGGCCGTCGTGCCGATCACGTCGATCGTCGGCTTCCTGCTGTCGGTCTTCGCCGCGATGGGCGTACAGGTCGCCGTCTTCCAATGGGGATGGGCCGCAGATCTTCTCGGCATCACGCCGGGCGAGACGATCAGCTTCCTGCCGATCATCGTGCTCGCCATCATCTTCGGCCTGTCGAGCGACTACCAGGTGTTCGTGGTGTCCCGCATCAAGGAGGAGTACAGCAGCGACACCAACGACGCCAAGCAGGCCGTGCGCGACGGCGTCGGGCTCACCGCCCGCGTCGTGACCGCGGCGGCGCTGATCATGTTCGGCGTCTTCATCGCGTTCCTCGCAGGCAGCGACCCGATCATCAAGTCGGTCGGTCTGACGCTGGCGGTCGGTGTGTTCCTCGACGCCTTCGTCGTGCGCCTGACGTTGATCCCGGCCGTGCTGGCCATGCTCGGCAGCAAGGCGTGGGTCCACTCCCGCTGGTTCGCCAAGTACGTGCCCGACGTCGACATCGAGGGCAACAAGCTGGAGCGGCGCGAGGAGCCCGCCCCGGTCGGTTGACCAGGATCTAGAACGGGCTGCTGTTCTGCTGCCACTTGGCCTCTTCGGGACGGGGTCCGAAGCGGCGGGCGTAGTCCTCGTGGATGTGGGCATCGCGCTTGCGCTTGATCACGTCGACCAGGTTGGGGTCCATGCCGTGCGTCGCGAGGCGGTGGCGCCGCCACACCTTGTTCAGCGCGACGGCCATGATCACGGCCCAGATGTAGATCGGTGCCGTCATCTCCAGGTGCACGTAGAACGAGGCGGGAATCAGCCACAGCGGACCGAGTACCAGCAGCGGCGGTATCGCCATGCGGATGACGTGCCTGCGTACGGCACCGTCGCCTGCGAGATCCTCGGCGACCCAACGGTTCATCGAGGTCGGCAGTCGACGGCCGTAGCAGTACGTCAGGTACTGCCAGAGGTTGGGCTTGTCGGCGGACGCCTTGTCGGCGGTCATGTTCACTCCTGAGGGTCGGGTGGTGGTCAGCGGTTCAGCGCACCCGCCGCGAGCGCGGCTGAGTTGACGCGGGTGAGCGCACGGCGCAGCTCGTGCAGTTCGGACAGATCGACGCCGAGTCGCTCCACCACGGCGGGCGGAATCTCCAGGGCCCGCTCGCGCAACTCCACGCCGGCTTCGGTCAGCTCCACGCGCGTGGTCCGCTCGTCGGACGCGCTACGGGTCCGGGTGATGAAACCCAGCGCTTCGAGGCGCTTGAGCATCGGTGACAGCGTGGCCGAATCCAGCTGCAACGCCGTCGCGATCTGCTTGACCGACATCGGATCAGCGCCGTCCGACGATGCCTTGCGGTGGTCCCACAGCGCGAGCATCACCAGATACTGCGGGTGGGTCAGCCCGAGCGGTTCGAGCAGTGGGCGGTAAATCGACAGCACTGCGCGGTTGGTGACCGCGAGCGCGAAGCACACCTGCTGCTCGAGCGCGAGAGCGTCGGCTTCGACCGTCGTAGTGGTGGACACGCCTTCGATCGTACGCTAATGGTTAGGGCCCTAACCATGTCTGAACGGTCACACCGCCGCGGCGACGTACCGGGCCACGTCGGCCGCCAGTGGCGACGCTTCCAGCCGAAAGGACTTCAGCGGTCCGATCAGCGGCTCGTCGTAACCGGCGAACCACAGTCCCGGTGCGGCGCTTGGTAATCCGTTGGACACCGGCCCGCCATCGGCGTCGAGCACGCCGAGGTGGCCGACCATCGGCTCGAGCCCGCGACGGTAGCCGGTGGCCGCGATCACCACGTCCGGCGCGACCGACGTGCCCTCGGCCAACAGCACCCGGTTCGCGTCGAACGACTCCACGGCCCCGACGACCCGGACACGACCGTCCTTGATCCGCGGCACCAGCTGATCGCCGATGGTCGGGATCCGGCCGTCGGAGAGCAGCGCGGTGTAGATGCCGTCCGTGGGTGTCGGCAGACCGCGGTCACTCAGATCGCCGAACCACGCCCGCTGCATCACGGCCGCCGCACGGTCGAGCACCGGAACCGGCAGCCGACTGAACGCGGGGCTGAACGCATCGACCGGGATCCCTGCCGCGGCCCGGGGGACGAAGTGCGGCGTCGCCCGCACGGCCATCGTGACGCTTGCTGCGACGCCGTCGCAGAGCTGCAGCGCGATGTCGGCGGCCGAGTTGCCCGATCCGACCACGAGGACGTCGAGGCCCGAAAAGCGTTTCGCATTCCGGTAATCGGCGGAGTGAATGACGTCACCGGTGAAGCCCTCCATGCCCGGCCAGGCGGGCAGGTCGGGTGTGTGATAGTTGCCAGTGGCGACGATAACCGCTGCGGCAGTGCGGGTTTCGCCACCGGTGGTCAGCTCCCAGAGACCGTCGCTGCGATCCACCCGGCTCACCGTGACGCCGAACTCGGGTTGCAGTCCCTGCCGGCGGGCGTAGTCGTCGAAGTAGGCGACCATGTCGTCGCGCGTCGGCCAGCGGCCGCGGGACAGCGGGATGCGTTGCCCGGGAAGATGCGACCAGAACCCGCAGGTGTTCAACCGGAACCCGTCGTAGCGGGCCCGCCACGTCGACGCCGGCGCAGAGGCCCGGTCCAGGATCGAGGCCTCGACGTCCTGCTCGTGCAGCAGTTGGCGAGCGATCGCGAGCCCGCACGGGCCGGCGCCGATGACGACGACCGGTGCGTGACCTCGTCGGGACACTACGGCAGGTGCCTGGTGGTCAGCAGACCCTTGGTGAGGTCGCGCTGCAGCTGTTCGAGCAGCGATCGACGGCGCAGCGGCGGGCTGTCGGTGTGCGCCTGCTGCGCGACGCCGTGAATGACGTCGTTGAGCGCCTCGACCGACGACCACTTCGGCTCCCAGCCCAATTCGTCTCGGGCACGGGTGGTGTCGAGCAACGGCACGCTGAAGGCCAGGTCGAGCCAGCCGCGGTCGATGGGCTGCAGACGGGCGCGCCAGCTGACGTCGACCAGCGCCCCCAGCACCCCGGACGGCACGTGCAGTGACTTGGCGCCCAGCACCTCGGCGACGTGCTCACGCGTCAGGGGCGGCTCCCCCGCCAGGTTGAACGGGCCGGCCGCACGACGCTCGATGGCGCTGACGAAGGCGTCCGCGACGTCGTCGGCGTGGATCAGTGGGATGCACAGCCGCCGGTCGAGTGGCAGCAGCGGCAGCAGGGGCACCGCCATCATCGGCACGTAGCCGGGCAACGCGTACCGCATCAGTCCGCTCGCCGCGGCGCGCTGCACGATGAACCCGGGCCGCATCCTGGTGATCGGCACACCGGCGTCGAGGTGCTTGCGCTCATAGTCGTCGAGGATCGACTCGGCGGCCGACTTGTGCCTGCTGTAGGGCGACGTGGAGATGCCCGTCGTGGGCCACGACTCGTCCACCCGCTGACCGTAGCGACCCTTCGCGTACGCGCCGACCGACGACATGTGCAGCAGGTGGCCGACGGACGCGGCATGTGCGGCCTCCAGCACCGCGGAGGTTCCGCCAACGCCGACGCGGGACAGGTAGTCGACGTTGCGAGTGGGCTGGAAGCCCCATGCGAGGTGGACGACAGCGTCCGCGCCGTCGAAGATCGTCCGCAATTGCGCTGTCGCACTTGGCTCCGCGAGATCCAGCTCGTGCCAGCGGACCTTCGCGTATACGCCGGTCTGCTCGGGCGGGCGCCGCACCACGCCGACGAGTTCGTGATCGGTTCCCCGACTCGATGAGTCGGCGCAGCAACGCCGTCCCGACGTTGCCGGATGCCCCGGTGATGACGATGCGCATGTTCACACTTCCCACTAGAAGACCTCGAGCGACGAGTTGCCTGCCCGCGACGCTTCAAACCCCTGGCCTGGTTTTGGCGCGATGGCCAGGGGTAGTTCCGAGCCATGCCCAATCTTCGCAACGAGCCGCACGAACGCGGTGTCGACACCCACAGCCTGATCCCGCCGGTCACCCACGACCATCCCGTCACCGCCCAGGGTCGCCGCCTGGTGGACGTCGACCGACTCGACGAACGGCGGGTGATCGAGGTGGACACCCAAGACCACGGCGTGCTCGCGGTCGGGATGACGCCCGACGGCACGCCGTTCGCGACGAGCAACCTGTGCCGCCACCAGTTCGCAAAGCTCGGCCGCGGCCGCGTGACCGACGACGGTTGCCTCCAATGCCCCTGGCACCGAGCCGATTACGACGTGACGAGCGGAGCGATGAAGAACGGGCCCAAGGGGCGCATCTTCGGGTTCAAGCCCTACTCCTCGATGATCAAGCTCTTCGGCAACGTGGCGAAGCTGCGCACCTTCGACGTCGAGGTGCGCAACGGCGCCATCTGGCTCGTCTAGACGGCGAATCCGCTAGACGGCAGCGGCGGTCCGGCGCCCCACGTGGGCGTCCCGGACTCCGTTGAGGAAGAGCCCGACCTCGACGGCACAGCGCCGCGCGTGCGACGAGTCGACGAGATCGAACGCGTGTCCGGCGCGGGGCACCTCGGAGTAGGCGACCGGGTTGCGTGAAACCGCTTGCAGCGCGGCGTGGAACTGGCGTGCCTCGTCGACCGGGATGATCGCGTCGTGCTCGCCGTGGATGAGGAAGAACGGTGGCGCGTCCGCGTGGATGCGTGCCATCGGCGAAGCGGCCCGGAAGATCTCGGGATGGCGGGACTGCCGCCGTCCGACGACGACGCGTTCGAGGAAGCTCTGGAAGCTCCTGCGCGTCGAGGTGGAGCGGTCCTCCCAGTCGTAGCGACCGTAGATTCCGACGACCGCGTCGACCGTCGTGTCGGCATCGGCGGACAGTTCGCCGCGGAACGCCGGGTCACCGGGCGTGAGGCCCGCGAGTGCAGCGAGGTGGCCACCGGCCGAGCAACCGGCGATGGCGACGAAGTCCGAGTCACCGCCGTATTCGTGCGCGTGTGCCCTGGCCCATGCGATCGCGGCGTTTACGTCGCCGATGTGGCGCGGCCAGCGGTTCACCGGCGAGACGCGGTAGTCCATGGTCAGACACACCCAGCCCTGCTTCACCAGGTGCGACAGCAGCGTGTGCCCCTGCAGAACGCGCGTGCCCTGCACCCAGGCGCCGCCGGGGACGAACAGCAGCACGGGCGCGTTGGGCGGCAGGTTTGGCTTGCGCCAGACGTCGAGGAGTTGCGACGGGTGGTCGCCGTACTGGATCGAGCTGCGGTAGAGGCAGCGCTTGCGCTGCGCACGGGCCCGCACGAAGGGCGGCATGCGATTGCCACCGGCCTTGACCGCGAGTTCCGCGGCAGCGTCGGGCGTCATGGTTTCGGCAGCCCCTGCGACCACCGCGCTGACACCGCTATGCCTGCCGTACGCCGCCCGGATGGCGGCGGGCGCATAGTGCCCGCCATACATCGCCATCGCCGTGAGACCTGCGAAGGGCTCCAGGTGTTTGCCCACCACTGGAAGCGACGAATACATCCGCGTGGACGCAAGAACCAGGTCCGTCGGACGCAGTTCGATCAGCCGGCGTGCGGCGTCGAGCACCATGATCAGCTCGCGATGGGCAGGGCGTCGTCGGTGCGACCGTCACAGGAATTGCAGGTCGGACCGTCGAATGCGAACGTGCCACAGGTCGGGCAGATGAAGTCGATCATCGGGTTACCTCTCGAAGAGCCAATCCGCCGACCTTCTGCAGCGTCGTGCAGAGATACCCAGGCGTTTGCCGGACGAAACCCGCGACGGTCGCCGGCTCACCGCCGCCGGGTCGCCCGGCGCCCCGCCTTCACCAGCAGCGCGCCTGCGAGCACCCACGGCCTGTGGGTGAGTTCGCTCTTGATCCCGGTCTCGGTGATCGGGTTGTCCGGCCGCAGCGTGGCGAACGACGCCAGGTGGCTCTCGATGGCGTCAACCCGATCGGCGCCGATCAGCAGTAGCCAATGCGCGGCGCGGCCCTCGCTGAAGCGGCGGTAGGCGTACTTGCGGATCACGCCGGACAGCCCGCGCGGCGGGCTCGACGTGCCGAACACCGGCGTCAGGAACGCGTGCTCGATGGAGCGCTCCCGTGGCCACTTCTCCACCTGCCGCTCGGGGAAGTCCCAGTGCGCACCCGTCGGCGAGGTGTCGAATTTCGGGAACGCCGGACGGTCCTTCGGGTCGAGGTCGGCGCCCCACCCGGGGATGCGGGCCCGCAACTCGTCGCTGTCCGGGATAGGGGGATGGTCTTTCGTGTACACCATGACGCGCTCCTGTCAGCTGGCGTTGGGGAGGATGATCGGCTTGATGCAGTCGTCGAGCTTGGCCGAGAAGATGTGGTACCCCTCGGCGACGTGCTCCAACGGGATTCGGTGCGTCACGATGTCATTGGGCTTGAGGTAGCCGTTCTGGATGTGGGAGAACAGCCGCGGCCACTGCCGTTTCACGGGGCACTGGTTCATCCGCAGGGTCAGCCCCTTGTTCATCGCGTCACCGAACTTGACCGCGCTGAACATCGGTCCGTAGGCGCCCATCACCGAGACCGTGCCGCCCTTGCGCACCGAGTCGATGGCCCAGTTCAGGGCGATCGGTGAACCGCCCTGCAGCTTGAACTTCGCCGCGGTGACGTGCTGGAGGAAGTTGCCGTCGGCCTCGGCGCCCACGCAGTCGATGACCGAGTCAGCACCGAGATGCCCTGTCGCCTTCTTCATTTCGACGACGATGTCGTCGTACTCGGCGAAGTTGCGGGTCTCGGCGTGGGCGAACGTCCGCGCCTTCTCCAACCGGTTCTCCAGATAGTCGATCACGATGACCCGGCCTGCGCCCATGAGCCAGGCCGACTTGGCGGCGTACAGGCCCACGGGACCGGCGCCGAACACCGCGACGGTGTCACCCTCGACGATGTCGGCGAGTTGCGCGCCGAAGTAGCCGGTGGCGAGTGCGTCGGTGCACAGCAGGGCGTCCTCGTCGTCCATCCACTCCGGGATGATCGCGGGGCCCACGTCGGCGAACGGCACCCGGACGAACTCGGCCTGTCCGCCGTCGTAACCGCCACAGGTGTGCGAGTAGCCGTAGATCCCGCCGACGGCGGTGGCGTTGGGATTCACGTTGTGGCAGTTGGAGTACAGCCCCCGCGCGCAGAAGTAGCAGGATCCGCAGTAGACGTTGAAGGGCACCATGACCCGGTCACCGGGTTTCAGGTTCTCCACCGACGACCCGACTTCCTCGACGACGCCGATGAACTCGTGGCCGAACGTCATGCCGACCCGGGTGTCGGGCATCATCCCGTGGTAGAGGTGCAGGTCCGATCCGCAGATCGCCGCCATCGTCACGCGCACGATCGCATCTCCTGGATGCTCGATCGGAGGCATGTCCTTCTCTTCGACACGAATCTTGTACGGGCCCCGGTAGACCATTGCGCGCATCAGCTCACTCCTCGGTTTGGTGGCTCCCGACTGCTACCCGAGCGCGGCCCGGTGAAACGGTTTTGCGCCAGCGACGTTGGGTACCACGGTCACAACAGCACGGATACGACACAGCCACCCCACCTCAGGAGTTCCTCATGGCACGCGCCACGATCTTTCATCAGATGCACGACGTCGGTATCGCCGCTTGGTTCGGCGGCACGCTGGCCAACGCCGTAGCACTCAACCCCGCCTCGTCGGAGGCAGGCATCTCGACGCGCGTCGGCGCCGTCGCCAACGCCGGCTGGGACAAGTGGACCCCCGTCAACGCCGCGGCGATCGGCGTTCACCTCATCGGCGCGGCCGGACTGCTCAAGCACGACCTCGGCCGGGCGAAGGTCCAGCAGGGCGTGCCGAGCATGGCCGTGACCAAGACGGTGCTCACCGTCGCGGCGCTCGGCGTGACCGCCTACAGCCGGGTGCTCGGCAAGAAGGTCTCCGAGCACCACGCCGTGCCCGCAGAGGACGGCACCACCCCCAACGCGACCACCCCGCCCGAGGTTGCCAGCGCGCAGAAGCAGCTCGCGGTGCTGCAGTGGGCCGTGCCTGCCCTGACCGGCGGAATCGTAGCGATCGGAGCCTTCGCGGCCGAGCAATACCGGCCCGAGGAAGTATCGAAGGGTCTGGTGCAGAGGTTGCTGCCCACCTCGTGACGGCATCGCCGCGGCCGACGGTCCTGATCACCGGCGCTTCGAGCGGCATCGGGCGGGCCACCGCGCTGCGGTACGCCGCGAGAGGTTGCCGGCTGGCGCTGGTGGCGCGCGGCGTGGCCGAACTCCGTTCGGTCGAGGTCGAATGCACGACGGAGGGCGCATCCGACGTCCTCGTGCAGTCGGCCGACATCGGTGCGGCCGATGAGGTCGACGCCGCGTTCGGCGCCGCCGTCGAGCGCTTCGGGTCGGTGGACGTCGTCGTGCAGAACGGTGCCGTCGCCGCCTTCGGTGAGTTCACCGACCTGCCTGCGGAGGTGTTCGACTCCGTCATCCGCACCAACGTCAACGGCGCGGCCAACGTGTCCCGCGCCGCGATGCGGCACTTCCGTGCCACCGGCCGGGGGCAGCTGGTGGTGATCGGCTCACTGCTCGGACACGCCGCGGTGCCGTACATGGGCGCCTACGTGATGAGCAAGTTCGCGATCACCGCCATGGTGCGCATGCTCAGGCAGGAGACCAGGCGGACGCCGGGCATCGCGGTGCACGGCATCTACCCGGGCGCCGTCGACACGCCGATCTACCCACGTTCGGCCAACTTCTTCGGCCGCCGCGCCAGGGTCCTGCCCGTGAAGGACGGGCCCGACAAGATGGCCCGCGCCATCGTCGCCGCGACCGACTCCAGCCGTTCGAGCGAGCATCAGGTCGGTCTGGTGAACCGCCCCATGCTCTTCGCATACCGTGCGCTGCCAAGGGCTTTCGACGTCATGGTCGGACCACTGCTCCGCCTCGGCGGCTTCCGTCGTGAACGGCAGGAACCGATGACGGGCAACGCCGTCGCGCCCAGCGAGGCCGTATGCACCCGGTGACCGAACAGTGCCCCAAGCGCATGCACTTCGGGCCGTGCGGCGGCGTGCGGCCCGACGGCCAGTGCGAGATGCGGCCCGGCCCATGCGTTTTCCCTGCACCCGTGACGTGGACCGGCGTCGTGCCCGATCTTGCGCCGGTGGCGGCACCACTGATCCTCACCGACTTCAGCTGCGTCCCGTTCGACCCCGAGGACGTCGAGGCCACCGCGGGAATCCTCGGCCCGTCGTGCGATGCCGTGCTGGTGGGTGAGCACCAGAACCGGCCCGACTTCCCGCCCACGCTGATGAGCCGCATGCTGCTCGATGCGGGTGCCACACCGTGGATCACGCTGTCGTGCCGCGACCGCAATCGCATCGTCCTCGAACAGGAACTGCGGGGGCTCTCGCTGCTCGGAGTGCCGACGGTGCTGTGCGTGACGGGTGACGGGCGGGGCTACGACGTGCGCCCCGACGTCACCCAGACGTTCGACCTCGACGGCCCCCGCCTGGTGTCGTTGGCGGCGTCGGTCGGCATGACGGCCGCGGTTCCGGAGACGCCGACGGCGCCACCAGTCGCGGGCAGGCCCACACGGCTGGTCGAGAAGCAGCGGGCAGGCGCGAGCCTTGCGGTGCTGAATCACGTTGCATCCCCGGCGATGGTGGCCGAGTTCATGGCTGCTGCGCGTGCGGCCGGGCTCGTCATTCCCGTCGTCGCCGCGGTCGCGGTGGTCACCGACGAGAGGTCGGCGGCCGTGTTGGCGGGTCTGCCCGGGCTGGCGCTGGACGACGCGATCGTCGACGGAATCCTCAGTGCCGCCGACCCAATCGAGGCCGGCATCGAGGCCGCCTGCGCCGAGGCGCGCGCACTGCTGTCGATCGACGGGGTGGAGGGCGTCAACGTCTCGGGCCTCGCGTCGGCCGCGGGCGGACGCATCGGCTCCGAGATCAAGGCCGAGGTCGGCAGACGGATTCGAGCGGAGGTACACGGTGGGTGACGCGATGTCGGCGGAGTTCGGGACCGTTGCGGAGTGGACTGCCGAGGTGGCCGTCGACATGGGCGAGGACTTCTACGTGCCCGCGGGATGCCGGGGCAGTGGCAGTCCCGCCGCACTCGACTGGCTGATGGAGGGGTTGGCGCTGCGCGCAGGCGACACCCTGCTGGACTGCGGGGCCGGGGTCGGCGGGCCGAGTGCCTATGCGGCCGAACACCGATCGGCGGCGCCCGTGCTGGTGGAGCCCGAAGCCGGCGCCTGCCGTGCCGCCCGCACCCTCTTCGGGCATCCGGTGGTTCAAGGCAGCGCGACCGCACTACCGTTCGCCGACCAATCGGTGGATGCGGCGTGGTCCCTCGGCGTCATGTGCACGATGAGCGACCACCTGACCCTGCTCACCGAACTGCGCCGGGTGGTCCGGTCGCCCGGGCGCATCGGCCTGCTGGTGTTCCTGGCCCGCGAATCCATCTCCGACGACGAGCAGCCGGAGGGCAACCACTTCCCCACGGCCGGCTCGCTCGTGGGCCACGTCGACGCGGCAGGGTTGCGCATCGAGGACTGGATCAGCACGGCCGACCTCCCCGCCATTCCCGAGCCCTGGCAGAACAGCCTCGACGAAGTCGACTCCGCGTTGGAGCAGCGCTACGGCGGGCAGCGGCTGTGGCAGGTGGCCGAAGAGCAGTCCGGCCGGATGGGGCGGTTGCTCGACGAGGGCAAGATCTCCGGGGCGCTGGTCAGCCTGCGGCACGGTTGAGCCGAGGCAGAAGTCTCCGATCACGTTTGCCCGAGTGGACGCTTGCGATAGTTTGATGATCTAGGCGACGGACCGGACCGCGGACAGCTGCGCCCGCCAGAAAGGTTCCCACGTGGGCGTGCGATCTGAATACCGGACATCCGACCACTACTACTGGCTGACGTCCTTCCTCGCCGCCCGGGGTTTGCAACGCGCCACCCAGCGCGCGGTCGTCACCGTGGTGGCCCTGCTCGCGACGATGCCGCTGCTGGTCATGGTCGGCACCGGCGGACCGCGCGACACCCTGCACGTCGTCCTCGCCATCCTCGTCACCGTGGGCGGCGCGGGAATCGTCTTTCTGTGGTCCCGACGCCGGTGGCCCAGCAGGACCCAGTCGGTGGCGTGCGCCATCGCCGCCACGGTCTGCATCTCCGTTGCGTGTCTCATCGGTCCCAGCCCCGCCGCCGGATTGCTCGGAGCGACGAGTTTCGCGATCCTGATCGCGCTGATTGCGTTCTTCCACACCGTGCGGCTGCTGACGTTCACGCTGGCGGTCGCCTTGGTCACGCTGGTGGTGCTTGCCGTTCGGGTCGGCTCGGCGGACCCGGCCCTGGCGATCAGCGGCACCTTGACGGTGGCGCTGATGTGCGGGTTCGTGGCGTTCGCGTGCCGGACGGCGATCCGCGTGATCGACTCCGACGTCCTGCACGGCGAGGTGGAGCCGCTGACCGGCCTGCTGGACCGCCGCGGGTTCGACGACCGGATCGCCACCTCGCTGAGCGCCCGCAGCAGGGAGGACGACCGCTACCTGGTCATCGCCGTCGTCAACCTCGACAGCTTCTCCCTCGTCACCGGGCTGCGCGGAGCGGCGGGCGGCGAGGAGGCCAGGGTCGTCGTCGCTCAGGCACTGCGCGAGACCGTGCGGCGGGAGGCGGTGCTCGCCCACGTCAGCGACGCCGAGTTCCTGGTCGGCGACCTGTTCACCGATCTCGACCCGACGCCGTTGGTCGAGCGGATCCGCGGCGCCATCGCGACTGCACCGTTGCGACTGACCGCCAGCCTCGGCGTCGTCAGCACGCCGTTGCTCCCGCTGGCCGGATATCCCGAGGCCGACGTGCTCGAGGAGCTGCTTACCATCGCGACGACGGCGATGTTCGACGCCCGCCGCGCGGGCGGCAATCAGATTCGGTGCGTGTTGGCGCCGCGGTTGACGGTGCTGGAACCTCCCGAGAATCCCTCGGTCTAGAGGTCTGGTGCTTCGGCGGCGGCCACCAACATGTCGGCCAGTCGGGCGGCCGCGGGGCTGATGTCCGTACGTTCCGGGCGGGCGAGGTAGATCTGCCAGTCGATGGGCGTGGCGAGCGGGATGCCGACCAGATCGTCGAATCGGGCGAGTTCGCTCACCGGCATGAACGCCGTGCCAAGGGCGTTGCGGATCAGCGCCGCGGGGACGGTGAAGTCGGCGGGCACCTCGTAGAGGGTGCGAGGGGTCAGCGCTGCCGCGGCGAATGCGTCGTCGACCAACCTCCTGATGCCGAAACCCTCGGGGAAGCCGACCAGGTTCTCGTCCGCCAACTCCGTGATGTCGACCCGCTTCCGGGCCGCGAGCCGGTGATCGGCGCGACAGGTGAACACCATCTGCTCCTGGGCGAGTAGGTGTAGGTCGATACCCGCCGGGAACCGGTTGGGTGCCGACACGAGCGCGAGGTCCAATGCGCCGTCGGCAATGGAGGTCATGTAGGACGACGATCCGGTCTGACTGAGCCGCAACCTGATTCGCACATGTGGGTGCGCGGAGTGGAAGTCGCCGAGGACCTTGGGTACGTCCAGCGCCCCGAACGTCACCAGGGAGCCGAAGTCCACGGTGCCGGTGAGATGGCCGCGGTAGTCGTGAAGCGCGTCCTTCGCCAGTCGGGCACTGCGTAGCAGTTGGCGCGCGTGCCTGCGGAGTTCCTCGCCGGCCGGGGTCAATCGGATCTGCTGGCGGGAGCGGTCGAACAGCTGGACTTCCAACTCCTCTTCCAGCTTCTTGATCGACGTCGATAGGGCCGATTGGACGACGTGGACGCGTTGCGCGGCCCGAGTGAAGCTCATGTCGTCGGCGACGGCCATGAAGTACTCGAGTTGACGCAGCTCCACCCCGACGAAGTTATCAGCCGTCGTGATGACCTCCCTGGACCCTGATCGACGTGTGCGATGCATCTGACTACAACGCCGGCGCCGCGTCGTGGATTCGCCCGGGCGTCTCGGTCATCTGCACTGACGATGACGATCATCGAAAACGATCGTTGGACGCGATGGCACTGCGCTGCTGTCATGAAGTGGTGACACCGTCGCCCCTCAGCCAGACAGCCGAATTCGAACGCGTGGTCAGTCCGATACGTGCCGAACTCCAACGCGTCGCACGCCGCTACACCGGCAACGCCCACGACGCGGAGGACCTCGTCCAGGAGACGCTCGCCAAGGCGTGGACCGGGTTCGGGTCGTTCGACCCGGGCACCAACCTGCGGGCCTGGCTGTTCCGCATCATGGTCAACACCTGGATCAGCGGCCACCGCCGGACCGAACGGCGACCGAAGGAACTGCTGACCGACACCTTCAGCGATGCGCAGTTGGCTCGGGACCGGTCCTCCGCTCGCCCGTCGGCCGAAGTCGAAGCGCTGCAGGGATTGCCCGGCGGGCGGCTGCGTCAGGCGTTCGCCGCACTGCCCGGCACGTTGTCGCGGGCCGTCTACTACGCCGACGTCGGCCAGTACGCCTACAAGGAGATCGCGGAGATCGAGGGCATCCCCCTCGGAACCGTGATGTCGCGAGTCCACCGGGCGCGCAAGCAATTGCGCTTGGCCCTGAGCGACCTCGCCCCGACACCCAACGCCGCGCAAGACTCCGCCACCGCGGCATGACCAAGCCCCGCGTGGAACCCCGAACGAAGAGGAGCACCATGACCAACCCCCGCGTCCGCATGGCGGCGGTCACCGCCCTTGCCGCCATCACCGCCGCCGCCTGCGTCTACGAGGCGGGCATCGCCCGCAGCGACGATGGTGGCACCGACGGCGTCACCAGAGTCGAATTGCAGCGCACCCCGGCTCCCACCCCAGGATTCGACATCGTGCAGACCCGAGTCGAGATCCCCGTCGGCAAGCAGTCGGGGCGGCATTCGCATCCGGGTCCCGAGATCGGGTACATCGTCGCAGGGGAGGTCGACATCGTCTTCGACGACCGGCCCGCCGAGAACCTCCACACAGGCGATCCGTTCCTCGTCCCGGCAGGCGTGATCCACGACGCGATCAACGTCGGCGACGTTGCGACGATGATGCTGTCGACGTATGTGATCCCGACAGGCCAGCCACTCGTCGCGTCGCACTAGTAGCCGGCGACCTCGATGACGGCGTCGGCGAACCGACGCGGCGCCTCCTGGGGCACGTTGTGTCCGATGCCGTCGAGGACCCGGTGCGCGTACTTACCGGTGAACCGCTGCCGGTAGGCGCTGCCGTCCTTGGCCGGCCCGTCGAAGTCACTGGACACCGTGATCGTCGGAACGGTGATCGCCGGCTTGGCCGCGAGGCGGCGCTCGAGGTCGTCGTACTGCGGCTCGCCGGGCGTGAGACTCTGCCGCCACCGGTAGTTGTGAATGACGACGTCGACGTGGTCGGGGTTGTCGAAGGACGCAGCCGTGCGGTCGTACGTCGCATCGTCGAATGACCACAGCGGAGAGGCGTTTCGCCAAATCAGCCGGTTGAAGTCGCGGGTGTTCGCCCTGTAGCCCCTCTCGCCCCGATCGGTGGCGAAGTAGTACTGGTACCACCAGCCGTACTCGGCCTGGGGATTCAACGGTTCGAGGTTGGCCTCGAGGTTCACGACGATGTAGCCACTGACGGCGACCAGCGCGCGAACGCGCTCGGGCCACAGCGCGGCGACCACGTCGGCCGACCTGGCGCCCCAGTCGAACCCGGCGAGAATCGCGTCCGGGATGTCGAGCGCGTCCATCAGCGCGAGGACGTCGCTCGCCACGGCCGCTTGCTGGCCATTGCGCATCGCCGTGTCCGACAGGAACCGCGTACTGCCGAATCCTCGTACGTAGGGCGCGATCACGCGAAAGCCGCGCTGAGCGAGCAACGGTGCGACGTCGACGAAGCTGTGGATGTCGTACGGCCACCCGTGTAGCAGAATCACCGGCTGACCGTCGGGCGGCCCGTCCTCGGCGTACCCGACGTCGAGTACACCGGTTTGAATCCGGCCCATGGACCGAAAGCCGGTATTGCCGAGGGACTCTGGTGCCGCCGCCGACGGAGCTGCGAGGGCGGTGGCCGTTCCCGCCGCGGTGAGCCCGACCATCGCAGCGAATCCTCGCCTGTTGATCACGATGCCCAGTTCAACACGCTGGGGCGGTAGCCGGAGGGCTTGTCGCCGACCCTGACCGCCGGGCTGATGAGCTGGTGCTGGTACTCGGGAGTGAACATCCGGTAGAGCGACTGCGGCGGCACGGCGCTGGCCGCGTCGAGGCGGGCACGCAGCTCGGCGGGGAGTTCCACGTCCATCGCGGCGATCGACGCATCGAGTTGGGTGACGCTGCTCGCACCCACGATCGCCGACGCGATACCCGGCTGGGTGGCTGCCCAGTTGATGGCGACTTGCGCCATGGAGACGCCCAGCTCGTCCGCGACCTCGCCGAGCGGTTCGAGGATGCCCCACTCACGCTCGGTCAGTGACAGCCCCGACGTCCCCGGAATGCTCAACCGTCCCTCCCCCGAAGCGCCCTTGCCGTCATACCGGTACTTGCCACTGAGGAAGCCACCGCCCAGCGGGCTCCACGCCGAGATGCCCATGCCCAGCACCTGACCCATCGCGACGTGTTCGGTCTCGATCGTCCGATCGACCAGCGAGTAGGGCAACTGCACGTTTACCGCCGGCGTGAGCGCATGGGCGTCGGCGAAGGTCTGTCCATGGGCCGCATACCAACTCGGTACGTCGGAGAATCCCGCGTAGCGAATCTTGCCCGCTCGAACCAGGTCGTCGAAGGTACGCATCACCTCCTGCACGGGCGTGATCCGGTCCCACGTGTGCAACAGGAACAGGTCGACGTAGTCGGTGCCCAGGCGGCGCAGCGAGTCCTCGAGCGCACGGACCATGTGCTTGCGTCCGTTGCCGCCGGAGTTGGGGTCGCCGGGGTCGACGGCGTTCGTGAACTTCGTCGTGAGAACGATCCGGTCACGCGCCCCCGTCTCGGCGATGAGCGCCCCGAGGATCGTCTCGCTCTCGCCTGCGGTGTAGAAGTCCGCCGTGTCGATGGAGTTCCCGCCCGCCTCCAGGTAACGACGAAAGATGGGACGGACGTCGTCGATGGTCTTGCCGTACGCGGCGTGGTAGCCGCTAGTGCCGAAGTTCATGGTGCCCAACGACAGCGGGCTGATTCGTAGTCCGGAGCGGCCGAGGAGGTAGTAGCGATCGAGTGCCATGCCCGGTGAAACGCCCATGCGCCGCATTCGATTCACCCCGGCGCACTCGTCACCCAGTGAATCAGTTCGCGTCGCTCGGCGTTGCACGGCACAGGCGACCGCGACGCCGGTCGCATCGATTGAAAGAGGACCTGCTCGTGGACATGCGACTCGAAGTCATCGTCATCCCCGTCGCCGACGTGGACCGCGCGAAGACGTTCTACGAATCACTCGGCTGGCGCCTCGACGCCGACTTCAGCACCGGGCCGGACTTCCGCGTCGTCCAGGTGACCCCGCCCGGGTCGTCGGCGTCGGTCATCTTCGGCACGGGCACCAGCGCCGCAGCACCGGGGTCGACGTCCGGGCTGCACCTCGTCGTCTCCGACGTCGAGCAGGCGCGCGCCGAACTCGCCGGGCGCGGCGTCGACGTCAGTGAGGTCTTCCACGACTCGAACGGCGTGTTCCACCGCGCCGGAACCGCCGGACGCGTGCCCGGTCCCGATCCCCAGCGAAACAGCTATGGCTCCTTCGCCTCGTTCGACGACCCCGACGGCAATCAGTGGCTCCTGCAGGAGGTGACGACGCGCCTTCCCGGGCGCTGACACGCCGGGGCCACACCTGTTGCGGCATGTCAGCACACCGCTTACTGTTGCGCAGTACGCATTAGTTGCTCTATACGCAACAGGAGCAGGTCATGGCCCAGCCCAAGGTCGTCGTCATCGGCGCGGGAATCGTCGGCACGTCGCTGGCCGACGAACTCACCTCCAGGGGATGCACCGACGTCACCGTCCTGGACCGTGGCCCGATGTTCGCCACCGGCGGGTCCACCTCGCACGCCCCCGGCCTGGTGTTCCAGACCAACGGCTCGAAGACCATGACCGAGTTCGCCAGCTACACCGTGGAGAAGTTCGTCGAACTCGGCGCATTCGACCAGGTGGGCGGCCTCGAAGTGGCGACCACCGAGGCTCGCTGGACCGAACTGCACCGCAGGCACGGCTGGGCGCGGGCCTGGGGCGTTCCCGGCGAGCTGATCGACCCCGCGGCCTGCAAGGCACTGCACCCGCTCCTCGACGAGAGCCGAATCCTGGGCGGATTCCACACCCCGACCGACGGACTGGCCAGGGCGCTGACCGCTGCCACCGCGCAGGCTGACCGGGCCACGAGCCGCGGCGCGCGCTTCCTCTCCCATCAAGAGGTGACCGACGTCCTCGACCGGGACGGCCGGGTGGTCGGCGTGCGGACCGCTGCCGGTGACGAGTTCGACGCCGACGTCGTGGTCTCGGCCGCAGGATTCTGGGGCGCCCAACTCGGTGCCCGGGTCGGACTCACCGTGCCGCTGGTCCCCATGGCTCACCAGTACGCCAAGACCGGTCAACTGCCGGAGTTGCGCCGCGACGGGTCGGACGACGATCCGCGACTGCCGATTCTGCGCCATCAGGACCAGGACCTCTACTACCGCGAGCACGGCGATCGGCTTGGCATCGGCTTCTACGGCCACCGCCCGATGCCGGTGGACATGACGACGCTGTTGACCGATTCGGCAGGCGAAGCGATGCCGTCGATGCTGCCGTTCACCGACGACGACTTCGCACCCGGCTGGGCGGCCAGTGCGGATCTGCTTCCTGCACTTGGTGATTCGAAGGTCGAAGAGGGCTTCAACGGCATCTTCTCGTTCACCCCCGACGGGTTCTCGATCATGGGCGAGCACCGCGACCTTCCCGGGTTCTGGGTGGCCGAGGCGGTGTGGGTGACTCACTCCGCAGGCGTGGCCAAGGCCATGGCCGAGTGGATCCTGGACGGCGCCCCGACCACCGACGTCCACGAGTGCGACCTGTACCGATTCGAAGAGCCCGCGAAGAGCCCCGAGTTCATCCTGAAGACGAGTTCGCAGGCCTTCGTCGAGGTGTACGACATCCTCCATCCGCACCAGTACCGCAGCGACCCGCGCAATCTGCGCGTGAGCCCCTTCCACCGGCGCCAAGAGGAACTCGGCGCCCACTTCTTCGAAGGTGGCTGCTGGGAGCGCCCCGCCTGGTACGAGGCGAACGCCGAGTTGGTCGACGAACTGGCCACTGCCGGCGTCGACTTCCCGGAACGCGACGACTGGTCCGGCCGGTTCTACTCGCCGATCTCGATCGCCGAGGCGCGCTGGACCCGCGAGCACGTCGCGCTGTACGACATGACGCCGCTGACCCGCTACGAGGTCAGTGGACCCGGCGCCTGCGAATTCCTGCAGCGGATGACGACCAACAACGTCGACAAGCGCACGGGCTCGGTCACCTACACGCTGATGCTCGACGAAACCGGCGGCATCCGAAGCGATCTGACCGTGGCCCGGCTCGGCGACGAGCTGTTCCAGGTCGGCGCCAACGGTCCCCTCGACATGGACTGGCTGCGCAGGCACCTGCCGCCCAGCGGCGTCACCGTCCGCGACGTCACCGGCGCCACCTGTTGCGTGGGCGTGTGGGGCCCGAGGGCCCGCGACGTGGTCGCGCCACTGTGCGCCGCCGACATCTCACACGAGGCGTTCGGCTACTTCCGCGCCGTCCAGACGTTCATCGGCTCGGTGCCGGTGACGATGATGCGCGTCTCATACGTCGGTGAACTGGGCTGGGAGATCTACGCTTCCGCCGAGCACGGCCTGAAGCTGTGGGACCTGCTGTTCGACGCGGGACGCGACCACCGCGCGATCGCGGCCGGACGCATTGCCTTCAACAGCCTGCGGCTGGAGAAGGGCTACCGCGCGTGGGGTACCGACATGACGACCGAACACCAGCCCGGCGCGGCGGGAGTCGGCTTTGCGGTGTCGGCCAAGAAGGGCGACTTCCTCGGCAAGTCGGCGCTCGACGCCGCCGTGCCGCCGTCGAAGGTGCTGCGCAGCATCGTGTTCGACGACCCAAGCGCAGTGGTGCTCGGCAAGGAACCCGTCACCCTCGCCGGTGCCGACGGCGCGACGGTCGGTTACGTCACCAGCGCCGGCTACTCCGCGACCGTCGGCCGCAGCATCGCCTACGCCTGGCTCCCGGCCGACGTCAAGGTCGGCGACGCGGTGCGCGTCGACTATCTGACCGAAACTTACAGCGCCACGGTGCATTCCGAACCGGTGGTGGATCCCGAGATGAAGCTGATTCGCCGATGAGCGCTTGCGCGAAGAGCAGAGGACCCCGATGAAGGAAAGCGCATACGACGTCATCGTGATCGGGCTGGGCGGCATGGGCAGCGCGGCCGCCTATCACCTGGCACGACGCGGCACCCGGGTACTGGGGCTGGAGAAGTTCACCCCGGCGCATGATCGTGGGTCTAGTCACGGCGGGTCCCGAATCATCCGGCAGTCCTACTTCGAGGACCCCGCATACGTGCCGCTGCTGTTGCGCGCCTATGAGCTCTGGGAGGAACTCGCCGGGCTCAGCGGGCTCGAGGTCTACAAGATGACCGGCGGCCTGTTCATCGGTCCGCCCGAGTGCCTCACCGTGGCGGGCAGCCTCCGTGCGGCCCGGGAGTGGTCGCTGGACCACGAGGTGCTCGACGCGAGCGAGGTCCGCCGGCGGTTCCCCACGTTCACGCCCGGGACCGACGACGTCGCGGTCTACGAGTCCAAGGCCGGATTCGCCCGACCGGAGATGACCGTGCAGGCGCACATCGACCTCGCCGCGCGCGAGGGCGCCACCCTGCGCTTCGGCGAGGAGGTCACGGGCTGGTCGGACGGGCCACGGGGCGTCACCGTGACCACCGGATCCGGCACGTACACCGCAGGCCAGCTGGTGATCTGCCCCGGCGCGTGGGCACCAGAGCTGCTCACCGACCTCGGCATCCCGATCACCATCGAGCGGCAGGTGCTCTACTGGCTCGACCCCGCCGGGGGCATCGGGCCGTTCGAGGACCACCCGATCTACATCGACGAGAACGCCAGCGGCCAACAGATCTACGGCTTCCCGGCCATCGACGGGCCCGCGGGCGGCGTCAAGACCGCGTTCTTCCGCAAGGGCCAGGTGTGCACCCCCGACACCATCGACCGGACCGTGCGCGCCGGCGAAGTCGACGAGATGCGCGACCGGGTGACGCAACTGCTGCCCGCCCTGTCGGGCCCCGCCGTGCACACGGCCACCTGCATGTACTCCAACACCCCAGACGAGCACTTCGTCATCACCCGCCCACACGACTACGACAACGTCACCGTCGCATGCGGGTTCTCCGGCCACGGCTTCAAGTTCGTGCCCGTCGTCGGCGAAGTGCTGGCCGACCTCGCGACCACGGGCGCGACCGCCCATCCCATCGGACTCTTCGACCCGCGACGGCTGGTGACCACGTGACGACCATCGACGACCCCCAACCGACCGGCCTGGCCGCCGCCGTCGCCCCGACCGGCAGTTCACTGGTACCGACCCTGGCCGGTGACTACTACTGCAGCCCAGCGAAATTCGACGCCGAACAGGACCTCATCTTCGAACGCATGTGGTTCTGTGCGGTCCGCAGTGCAGATCTGCCCGAGCCGAGCGCGTTCCGCAAGGTTCAGGTCGGTCGCGAGAGCGTGCTCGTCGTCCGCGGGCGGAACGGCACGCTCAATGCCTTCCTGAACGTCTGCCGTCACCGTGGCGCCATGCTGTGCACCGAGGACTTCGGAGTCGCCAAGCGCCACCTGAAGTGCCCGTACCACGCCTGGACCTATGGACTCGACGGAAAGCTCGCCGCCGCACCGAATCTCGGCTCACTCACCGATGCGACGGGGGCGCGCATCGACCGTACGGAGTACGGCCTGATCAAGGTCGCGCTGCGGGAGTGGCTCGGATACGCGTGGGTGTGCCTGGCCGCGGAACCCCCGTCGTTCGAGAACGACGTCATCGGCACCGTCACGCGACGCCTCGGGCGCCCGGAGGCCATCGAGGGCTACGGCATCCCGGAACTGTCGGTCGGTCGTCGGGTGGTCTACGACGTCAAGGCCAACTGGAAGCTCATCGTCGAGAACTTCATGGAGTGCTACCACTGCGCGACGATCCACCCGGAACTCACCGAGGTGCTGCCCGAGTTCGCCGACGGTCTCGCCGCCCAGTACTTCGTCGGCCACGGCGCGTTGTTCGGCGAGGACGTCGAGGGCTTCACCGTCGACGGCAGCGCGGGACTCGACCCGATTCCCGGCGTGACGGCCGAGCAGGACCGCCGCTACTACGCGATCACGGTGCGGCCGAACGTGTTCGTCAGCCTGGTGCCCGACCACGTGATCTTCCACCGGATGTATCCCATGGCCGCCGACCGCACGGTGGTCGAGTGCGACTGGCTCTACCTGCCGCAGGTGGTCGAGGAAGGCCGCGACCTCGACCGGTCCGTCGAGCTGTTCCACCGGGTCAATCTGCAGGACTTCGACGCCTGCGAACGCACCCAACCCGCCATGTCGTCGCGGGGCTACCGGGCGGGCGGCGTGCTGGTGCCGTCGGAGCACCACATCGGCGAATTCCATGACTGGGTGGTCGCCATGCTGCACGGCTAAGGGCGGCGACTGACGAGCGCTTGCGCGAGGAGAAGACCGGCACAGGGCGGAGAGCAAATGACGATTGCCTACACTGAACGGAACATGCCCCGGCTCAGCGATCAATCCGCGCCTCGGGAGAAGTCCGTTGCCGCCGTCCAATCGGTCGACCGCGCGCTGACGGTGCTCGAGATCCTGGGCAAGCTGGGCACCGCCGGCGTTACCGAAATTGCCCTTGAACTGGGCGTACACAAGTCGACGGTGTCACGGTTGATCGCGGTCCTCGAGTCCCGCGGATTCGTCGAACAGCTGTACGACCGTGGCAAGTACCGCCTGGGGTTCGCAATCGTCCGACTGGCGGGCTCGACCAGCGCGCAGATGGACCTGGCAAAGGAAAGTCAGGCGATCTGCGCCCACCTCGCCGAGCGCAGCGGTGAGACCACCAACGTCGCCGTACTCGACGGGAACCGCATCGTGAACGTCGTCGAGTCCCACGGCCCGGCCGAGATCACGCTGCGCAGCTGGGTTGGCCAGAACTGCCCGGCGCACACGACGTCGAGCGGCAAGGTCCTTCTTGCCGCACTGTCCGCCGAGGAGCTGCGCGCACTATTGCCGCACGCACTGGAGACGTTCACGCCCAACACCATCGCCGACATCGGCGCGTTGGAGGAGGAGTTGGCCCTGGTCCGCGAAGTCGGATGGGCCAGTGTGCGCGAGGAACTCGAGGTCGGCCTCAATGCAGTGGCGGCGCCGATCCGCGACCACACCGGCAATGTGGTTGCGGCGATGAGCGTTTCGGGCCCGGCCTACCGCCTGGAGCCCTCCCGCTTCGAACTCGTCGCGGAGATGACCGTCGCATCGGCCGCCGCGGTCAGCAGACGTCTCGGACACGTGGGATAGAGATCATCGACGCAAACGCCCGAGTTGACACCGACTGCCCCGCGGAGCAAGGTCGGATCTCGCGTTTGCCGGGCGTTCAGTACCCGTTCAATGTTGAATGAGCAACGAATGCATCCGCATGCGTCGCATTGCCGCCTGTACGTCGCACAACCGCTGACAGGACTCGAGGGAAGTACGACATGTCGCTAGATACGAACAGCGCCTCCGAACCAAAGTCCGTCCCCGTCACGGAGAGTGGGCCCGCCGGGCCAGGGTCGGTCGGTAGCGGACGACACCCGCTGGAACCGCTGACCGAGCGGATCGCCCCGGCCGATGCGCATCCCGGCCGCGACTGGGTCGTCTTCGGCGTCACCGGCGTGCTGTCCATCGCATTCGTGCTGTGGGGGCTGCTCGACACGTCCAGCCTCTCCACGGTGTCGGCCAACGCCAAGGATTCACTGATCAAGAGCCTCGGCTGGTTCTTCGTGCTCGCCGCGAGCTTCTTCGTGATCTACGTGCTGTGGCTCGCCGCAAGCAAGTACGGCCGCATCCCCCTGGGGTGCGACGACGAGGAACCCGAGTTCCGGACGGTGTCCTGGATTGCGATGATGTTCAGCGCGGGCATGGGCATCGGCCTGATGTTCTGGGGCGTGGCCGAGCCGCTCAACCACTTCGTGACACCACCGCCGGGCACCAGCGAGGCGCAGTCCGACGAGGCGTTCCAGACCGCGATGGCGACCACGATGTTCCACTGGGGCCTGCATCCGTGGGCGATCTACGCGGTGGTCGGCCTCGCCATCGGCTACGGCATGTACCGCAAGGGTCGCTCGGGTCTGCTGTCCGCGGCGTTCACGTCGCTGTTCGGCGACCGCGCCAACGGCCCGGCGGGCAAGGTCATCGACATCCTCGCGATCTTCGCGACGCTGTTCGGGTCTGCCGCCTCCCTGGGCCTCGGCGCCCTCCAGATCGGCGACGGCCTCGTGTTCAACGGGTGGGTCGGCACCGTCGGCACGCCGATCCTGGTCACGGTCATCGCCGTGCTGACGATCGCGTTCGTGCTGTCGGCGGTGTCTGGCATCGCGCGGGGCATTCAGTGGCTGTCGAACATCAACATGGTTCTGGCACTCGTGCTGGCGCTGTTCGTGTTCGTCGCGGGCCCGACGCTGCTGATCCTCAACCTGATCCCCAGCGCGCTGGGCGATTACGTGCGGGACTTCGTCGCGATGAGTTCGCGCACCGACGCCAACGGTGACGCCGAACTGGCAGGCTGGCTCTCGGGCTGGACGATCTTCTACTGGGCCTGGTGGGTGTCGTGGACGCCGTTCGTCGGCATGTTCATCGCGCGGATCAGCCGCGGGCGCACCATCCGTCAGTTCGTCACCGGCGTGCTGCTGGTCCCGACGATGGTCAGCCTGGTGTGGTTCGCGATCTTCGGCGGCTCGGCCATCGAGCGGCAGCGGACGTTCGGCGATCTCGTCGACGCCGACGGTGCCGTTGACAGCACCGGCTCGCTGTTCAAGCTGCTCGACACGATGCCGCTGGCGGGCATCACGACCGTGCTGGTCATGGTGCTGGTGGCGATCTTCTTCGTCTCGGGCGCCGACGCCGCGTCCATCGTGATGGGCTCGCTGTCGGAGAAGGGCTCGCACGATCCGCGGCGCAGCACCGTCGTGTTCTGGGGCACGCTGACCGGGGCGGTCGCGGCGATCATGCTGATCATCGGCGGTGGTGGAGCGGATGCGCTGACGGGCCTGCAAAACCTGACGATCGTCGCGGCGGTTCCGTTCGTGCTCGTGATGGTGCTGCTGTGCGTGGCCCTCTACAAGGACCTTCGCACCGACCGCATCGTCGCCGTCGACAGGCGCAGCACCGAACTCGTCGAGCGTGCCGTGGTGACCGGCGCAGGTCAGTACGGTGACGACTTCGAACTCGTCACCGCCGAGTCCCGCGAGCCCGATCCGACTACAGGTAGGGATCAGCCCACGCGCTGACGATCCGGGCCGCACGTGCGGCCTGGTTCTTGCCGGTGAGCAGGTGATCGGCGCCTTCGAGCGAGACGAAGCTGCGGGGGTGGCGCGCCGCCTGGAAGATGTCGCTGGCGTTGGCGATTCCGACGGTATTGTCGGTCGGCGAGTGCATCACCAGTAGCGCCCGGCGCAGGGTGCTGATCTTCTCGGTGAGGTCTGCGGCGCGGACGTCCTCGATGAAGTGCTTCTTGAGGGTGAGCGCCTTGCCGCCGACCGGGAACGGCGCCTCGCCCTCTGCCTCGATCCGCTCGAGCAGGGCGTCGTAGTTGTGCTCGACGTGCGCGGGATCGTAGGGCGCCCCGATGCTGGCGACCGCGGCGACGGTGTCGCATTCGCGGGCCGCGGCGATGGCTGCCGCGCCACCGAATGAGTGCCCGACGAGCAGCCGCACCTCGCGGCCGGAGTCGTTCATGAACTCGACGGCGCGCACGGTGTCGGCGACCTTGTGCGAGAACGACCCGTCACCCCAGTCGCCGTCGGAGCCGCCGAGGCCGAGGTTGTCGAAGCGGAGCATGCCGACGCCCTCGCTCGCGAGTTGCTTGCACATGCGGCTCGCGGCGGGGCAGTCCTTGCCGAGAGTGAAGCCGTGCGCGAAGACGCCCCACCCGCGGACCTCGCCCGCGGGCACGTCGATGGTGCCGGCCAACTCGGGGCCGGTGGTGCTGGGGAATCGAACGCGCTCGGCCACGCGGACATCCTCTCACCGGGGGTGGGCGTGGGCGCCGCGACTTCTCGACGGTCGAGTGTGAAACTCACGACGCTTTACGCGGGTAAACCGTCGTGACGTTCACACTCGGCGCGCTATTCCCCCTATTCCTTGGAGTAGTCGCTACTCAACCAGTGCTCGGGGCGCATGCGGATGATCACCGAGTTCGGGTTCAGGCTCCCGCCGACGAACGCCCGACCGTCATCCTCGCCGAGGTAGCGGACGGCGATCGCGAGGGCAGTGGCCTCGTCGGCGGGGTCGATCGACGTCACCGGGCCCTCGGCGGTCCACAGCAGCACATCGCCACCCGGCTCGTAGCCGTACCAGATCGGCACCGCGAGCGGCGCACGGTCCTGCCGCTCGACGGCGATCACGCCCACGTGCAGCTCCGCCAGGAACGCCTCGCGCTCCTCGCCGGTCATCTTCGCCATCGTCGATCCCCTTCGCTGTCGGCAGTCGTGTGATGCAACCCACAGCGGAACCGCCCGATTCCCGGCGCTGCTCAGCCGGTACGACGGGTCACGCGCACCGGGATGTTGCCCTGGCGTGGCAGGCCGGAGATCGCGTCGTACTCGACGTCGGTGGGGACCAGCCGTCCGACGTTGCTTCCGCGTTCGCGGACCTCGCTGTCCTCCGACGGCAAGCCGCCGAACGCGTGGTGCATGGCGATGACGTCGCGGCGCAGGGTGTCGTCGGCCTCGACGACGCTGGGGATGAAGTCGTGCGGCGACGTGACGGTCACCAGGTCGCCGGACACCAGGCCCAGCGCATCGATCGCGTCGGGATGCATGTACGCCGGGTTGTAGGGCTTGCCGCCGTTGAGCTTGGCGAGGTTGGTGCCCGAGGAGTTCATGAAGCTGCCGTGCCGTCGCGGGATGAGCCGCAGCGGGAACGCCGTGTCGCCGCGGGCTGCGTCGAAGTCCTCGGCCATGACGTCGGCGAGTTCGGCGAGCATGACGGCGTTGCCGACGTCGAGGCGATCGGTGCAGCCGGGATCACGCTCGGCGACGACGGCGTCGACGTCGAACACCTTGCCGTGCGGGTGGGCGGCGACGTCCGCGAGCGGGACGCGGGAGTTCGCGCACATCTCCTCGAACAGCTCCTCGGTCGTGAGCTGGGTGTCGCCGTCCATGGTCACGACCACGGGCGCCGACTCCATGAACCGGCCGCCACCGGCACCGAAGAAGTTGACGAAGAACATCTGCAGTTCCATGCGCTTGGCCAAGCCCAGGAAGAACTTCCACTCCTCCATCAGGTCGCTGCCCTCGGGAGGGTCGACCAGGCGCGGCGCGTACTGCGCGTAGGCGGCCGGGATGCCGGTGCCGCTGGCGTAGTACTTGATGAGTTCGCTGCCCTGGGTCATGGCCGGCGTCTCCATCTGCATCATCGGTGCGATGACGTAGTCGGCGAGCCGCGACGTCAGCGACATCTCGGTGTCGAGCGTGACCAGCAGGTCGAGAGACTCCAACGCGCGGTGGGTCTTTCGCTGATCCGGCCAGGCTGCCATCGGATTGCCGCCGACGCAGATCAATGCCCTGACCCGACCCTCGCCCTCCAACAGGATCTCGTCTGCCAGCGCGGCGGTCGGCATCCCGGCCACCGTGTCGGTGAGCCCGCGGACGCGCAGCCGCTCGCCGTAACCCCAACCCTCGTAGGGCGGGTGCGCCTGCGCCTTGGCGGTGTAGGCGGGCATCAACGTGTTCGGGCGGGTGACGCGCTCGCCGGCGCGCTGCCATCGACCGCAGATGGTCGTCAAGGACAGACACAGATACTCGAGCAGGTTGCCGTGCAGCCCGAAGTTGGCGCCCGTACCGGCGTTCACCATGCCGCGGCGGTCGCCGAACGTGGCGAACAGTCGTGCCGCGTCGATCAGCTGCTCGACCGGGACGTCGGCGCGCTGGGCCGCGTACTCCGGCGTGAACCCCGAGACGGCCGAGGCCAACTCCTCGAAGCCCGCGACATGCTCGGCGAGGAAGTCGTTGTCGCACAGATTCTCTCGGATGATCCAATTGATCATCCCCGCAATGATAGTGACGTCCTCGCCAGGGCGGGGCTGAATGTGGATGGCCGCGCGCGCAGCGGTCTGCGACCGGCGCGGATCGATCACGACGAGCTTCATCCCCCGGCCGATGGCGGACCGCAGATTCTGGCCCGGGTTCTGGCCGGGAATGCCGATCGCCTTGGACACCAGTGGGTTGGTCCCGACGAGCATCCAGCTGTCGGCCTCGTCGAACGGGACGTCCCCGCCCAGCCAGTGCCCGTGGGCGGCCAGCGCGATCTGCTTGCCCGGCTGATCGATCGTGTTGGCGGTGAAGAACATCGGTGATTCGATGGCGCGAATGAAGGCATTGGCGGTCAGCGGGCTCGCCGGGTAGGGCAGACAGTTCGTGCCGATGTAGAGCGCCACCGAGCGCGGCCCGTAGGCGTCGATGAGGTGCCGTAGCCGTTCGGCGATCTCGTCGGTCGCGCGTTCGGCGTCGATCGCCGCGTACGTCCCGTCCGGTTGGCGCTTTTGGCTGTGCAGCAGGCGTGACGGGTTGTTGTGGATGTCCGGCAGCGCCCGGCCCTTGCTGCAGGTGTAGCCCTTGAACATCGGGTTGTCCGGGTCGCCGGTCACCTTCGCGAGCCTGCCGTCGACGACGGTGGCCAGCACCCCGCAGTGTGCGGAGCAGATGCGGCAAATGCCCGGCCGCGTGGTCGTTCCTGGCGTGCTCATGTGCGCGATGCTAGGCGAGTGCCCAGCACGCAGTGGTGGAATCGGCCGCGTCGTCACACTCGGGTTCGTTGGACCGGCTTACCCTGGGTCGATGAGCGTGTCCGAGCAGCGCGCCGGGGTCGACCTGACCAACCTCGATCAGACGCTGGGTCCCGACGCAGGCGCTACGAAGCGGGACCTGGTCGACTATCTCGACGCGGTGTCCGACCGGATGTTGCCTGGGCTCGCAGGCAGGCCGTTGACGGTGCTGCGGGCGTTGCGCGGCAGGGCGCCGTTCATGCAGAAGAACGCGTCGAAGTACACGCCGGACTGGATCAAGACGGTGACCATCTGGGCGGAGGCATCACACCGCGAGGTGCACTACCCGCTGTGCGACGACCGGCGGACCCTGCTGTGGCTGGCCAATCAGCGGGCGATCGAGTATCACCCGACGCTCGGGTTGGCGGACAACGTGTACCGGCCAACGCATCTCGTGCTCGACCTGGACCCGCCGGGCGACGGACCGTTCAGCGCGGTCGTCGCCGTCGCGCACCTGGTGCACCAGGCGCTCCGGGACTCTGGGCTCGAGGGTGCCGTGAAGACCAGTGGCGCCAAGGGAATTCACGTCTTCGTGCCCATCGACGATGCGGCACCCGTCGAGGACGTCGCGGCCGCGACGCGCGCGTTGGCGGCCCGGGCCGAGGCGCTGGACCCGAGGATCGCGACGACGGCATTCATCGTCGAAGACCGCGAGGGCAAGGTGTTCGTCGACTCGACGCGTGCCGGGGGCGCCACCGTCGCCGCCGCCTACAGCCCCCGCCTACGGCCGGGCACGCCGGTGTCGTTCCCACTGGACTGGTCGGACATCGACGACGTGTCACCGGCCGACTTCACCGTGCACACGGCCGTTGCCGCGCTGGGCGATCGCGATCCGTGGAACGACGCGATGCCCGCCCCACAGCGACTGCCGGACGACCTCATCGAGCAGGGGCGCGGGATCCCGGTGGCCCGGGTGGCCGCAATGCACGAGGGCAAACGACGCGCCCGGGCCCGACGGGCCGCCGACTCCGAGACCTCTGACTAGAGGCGGCCGACCGCGTATGCGGCGCCCTGGTTCACCAGCCCGTTCACGCCATAGAGACCGTGAGAGATCGAGGGCAGGCCGTTGAAGTTGCCCTCGCAGATGTTGTCGCCGGGGTTGCACAGATCGAGCGTCTTCGGCTGGAACAGCGGGCCGATCTCGATGGCGGGCGCGCCGTACTTGTCCAGGAACTGTCCCGACGGCTTGCCGAACAGCACCACTGCGGCGACCTTGTCGGCGACCTCCGGCGACAGCGGCGCAGGAACCAGATCGGCGGGCACGCCCGCGGGCACCGATGCCGACGTGGTGAATCCGGTGACGACGGCGCCCTGAGAGTAGCCGCCGAGGATCAGCCGGGTGTTGGGGCAATTGGCCGCCATGAAGTCGACGCGCTGGCCTTCGTCGCGGACGCCGTCGATGACGGTCCGCGCGAACGCCTCGCGGTCGTCGAAGTTGCTGCCCGCGGCGTAGTTGACCGCGTAGACGCCGACCGACCGGCCGCCGGCCTGGGCACGCACCGAATCGACGAACTGCTGGCCGACGCCACCCACGCCTACTTGCTCACCGGTACCGCGGGCGAAGATCACCTCGGCGTCGGGGCAGGCCACCGGCTCGGCGGAGGCCGCCGGAGCGAGCGCACCCAGCGTCACGGCCCAGGCACCGGTGGCCGCCATCGCCAGTGAGCGAACGAATCGTCGACCTGTCATTCGGGAACTCCTCTTCACGCATTCCGGCGGCGACTGCCGCCCAGGCGATCAATACCCGAGGCTGAACTGGTCAAACCGCGCGCAGCGGTCCGGCGCGTGACGTCGTCCGCTCGAGACCCCCAACCGCGGGCAGCAACGCGAGCTAGCCGGCTGCCTGCAGCCGGGTCGCGACGAAGCGCCGCACCCACTCCGGGGAGTAGAACTCGCCGAACCGGCGGGGGTCGTCGATCACCTCGTCGGCCCAGTGCCCGTCGGTGTCCTCGGTGACGGCGACGGGACCGACGAAGATGTTGCCGCTGAACGTCACGTCGCGCGGGCCCGCCGGGGTATGGAGCCGGACGCGGTAGCTGACGTATCCGCCTTCGCCGGCGATGCGCTCGATCTCGCGTACGCGTGCGTCGTCCACTGCTACGGCCCCCTAGTCGTCTCGACCACATTCCGGCACCGGGTGTCTTATGGTCAACGGTGTTGACATAAGGGGGCGAGATGACGAAGCCGATTCGGCAGCCCGCTGCGGGCAAGCGGCGCAGGCGGACGCGCTCCGGGACCGACCTGTCCCGCGACGTATACATCGACTCGGCGGTGAACCTCATCGAGAAGCGCGGCGTGGGCGTGCTGAGCGCTCGCACGCTCGCCTCTGCCGTCGGGGCCGACCCGACGGCGCTCTACCGCTACTTCACCGGGATCGACGACGTCCTGCTCGCGGTCGCCGACCGGATGATCGGCATTGCGCTGGACCGCTGGACGCCCACGGACCACTGGCTCACCTCGCTGGCTGACCTGGCGAGGGCGCTGTACCGCGTGTATGCCAACGAATTCCCTCTCACCGGGACGGCGATCGCCACGCGAACGACCGGGCTCCCGAACGAGATACGCGCGGTCGAGATCACCATCGGACTGTTGCGCGACGGCGGGTTCGACGTGGAGACCGCGACGCGGTGGTTCCGCTCGCTATCGGATTTCCTGCTCGGTCAGGCGATGCTCGACGGCGCGTTCACCGCGCTACCGCAGCAGATCCAGGACGCCGACCACGACACGTGGCGCGCACTGCCCGACAGACTGACGCCCGATCACACGCCGCACGCCGAAGCCGCCGCCCCGCACCTGCGTTCGATGATGGTCGAGTCGTCGTTCGAGGCATCGCTGGAGCTGATCATGGCCGGCCTCGCCGCCATGGCCCGCGGCTCGAGCGACGGCGCCGCCTGAAAACACTTTTGCTCGAGCAGGGGTACCTGGCCCCGAAACCGGGTACTTCCGTGCCTGCACAGCGGAGCGGTTCCGCTGACCTACCTTCAGGAGTATGTCGTGATCGGAACAATCATCGGCGCCATCGTCGTCGGACTCATCGTGGGCGCCCTGGCCCGGCTGGTCATGCCAGGTAAGCAGAACATCGGTGTGGTGATGACCGTCCTGCTCGGTGCGGTCGGCTCGTTCCTGGGCACCTGGGTGGCCTACAAGCTGGGCTACTCGAACCAGAACGGCGGTTTCAAGATCATCCCGTTCCTGGTCGGGATCATCTTCGCCATCATCCTCATCGCCGGCTACCTCGGTATCACCGGCAAGCGCAGTAGCCGCGGTAACACCGTGCGGCGCTGAGCATCAGCTCCCACGAGACGTCGGCCACCCGCCCTGACGGGTGGTCGGACGTCCTGGTGATCGGCGGCGGCAACGCCGGGATCAGCGCTGCGGCGCGATTCCTTCGCAAGGGCGTCTCGAGCGTTGCCGTCGCCGAACCGCAGCTCGTCCACACCTACCGGCCGCTGCTGTCCTACGTCGGCGGCGGCCAAGCCGCGCTGCGGACCGCCGAGCGGACGCAGCGCTCGGTGACGCCCAAGGGCTGCACGTGGATTCAGGAATCTGCGGTCGCCGTCGACCCCGAGGCGCGCATGGTCACGTTCGCGTCGGGCCGGACGTGCGGGTACCGCGACCTCGTACTGGGCGCCGGCTTGGTGCCCGATGATGATGCGCTTCCCGGCATCGCCGAAGCGCTGCACAGCCCGGCCGTGGCGAGCAACTACCTCGACCATGCCGAGAAGACCTGGGACCTCGTCCGTGAGATGCGGTCGGGGCGAGCGGTCTTCACCGTTCCCCGAGCGCCGGTCAGCTGCACCGGAACCACCATCAAGCCGCTGTTCCTCGCTGCCGCGCACTGGAAGCGCGCCGGGCGCCTCGGCGACATCGACATCACCCTGATCGTCGACCGGGCCGGTCTCGTCGACGTGCCCGACCTCGACGACCGCCTGGGCCGCTGCCTCGACGACCTGAACGTCGAGGTGCTGCACCGCACCTCGGTCACCGCCGTCGATCCAGAACGGAACGAACTGACGGTCACGGGGCCGGACGGTGAACGACTCGTTCCCTACGACCTGCTGCACCTGGTTCCCCCGTTCCGAGGGCCGACGTGGCTCGCGGACTCGGGTCTCACCGACTCCGACCGGCACGGCGTCATCGACGTCGACCCCGGCACGTTCAGGCACCGCACCCACCCCGACGTCTGGGCGGTGGGCGACGGTGCCGGGGTCGATACGGACCCCTCCGGCGGGGCACTGCGCCGCCAGGTCAAGATCTTGGTGGGCAACGTGCTCGCTGCTCGATCGGGCCGATCGATGGACACCTACGACGGCTACACCGTCGCCCCGGTGGCGACCGACGCGCACCTGCTCATCGCGGGCGAGTTCGACCGCTCCGGCGAGGTGACGTCGTCGCTGCCCTCGTTCGTGGATCCGCTGAAGCCGAGGCGCGTCGCGTGGGCGTTCGACCGCTACGGCCTGCCCCAGACGTACTGGAACCTGATCCTGAAGGGCCGGGTCTAGATACCGGCTACTCGTCGTCGCGGTCTACCTCGGTGAGTTCCGGCGCCAATTCTCGAGTCGCCATGCCGCCCTCACGGCCGTGATCCACGGGCCCGGGCGGGTCGATCTTGGCCTCGTGTTCGTCGTGCGCTGAATCCTTCGGCATGAACTTTCTCCTTCGTCACCTCTGGTATTACCCTCGATCGACGTCCCTCAAAGACGAACGCGCCCTGACGTTTGCGGAGCCGCGGGCGTGGTACACCCCCGTCTCGCGATTTCCCGGACGTGCGGACGAACACCGAGAGTTCAGAAAGATGATCGATCAGTGACTGTAGAACCCAGCCCTGCCGACGAGTTGGCAGGGGTCTTCGCGCACCTGTCGGGGGTTCTCCTCACCGAGGAGACGGTCGCCAGTGCTCTCGACACCCTCACGTCCTTGGCCGCCGACACCATCCCCAACAGCATCGGCGCCGGCGTCAGCCTCCTGAGCGTCGACGGCAAGCGCACCACCTCGGCAGCTACCGATCCGTTGGTCGAGCGCCTCGACGACCTGCAGTACCAACTCGATCAGGGCCCCTGCTTGAGTTCGTGGCGGGAGCTGGCGGTGTTCCGCTCCGATGGGCGACCCGGTGAAGGACGTTGGCCTGCATGGGTTCCGCGTGCTCAGCAGCTGGGCATGCGGTCGTTCCTCAGCGCACCCCTGATCCACGCCGGCAAGGCCTACGGCGCCATGAAGGTGTACTCCACGCAGGTCGACGCCTTCGAGGAAGGAGATGAAGACCTGTTGCGCCGCTTCGGCGAGCAGGCAGCGATCTTCGTCGGGAACGTCCAGACCGTGGAGGCCGCGACGCGCCTCAGCGACGACCTGAAGCAGACGCTGCGCACCCGCGACATGGTCGCGATGGCGCGCGGCATGGTGATGGCGCGCGCTCGGGTGGGTCCCGAAGAGGCGTTCCGCCAGCTCATGACCGAATCGCACAGGGCCCGACGATCGTTGCGTGACGTAGCCGAATCGATCGTTGGTTCCTCGACGGATGAGTGATCGCGTGACCACACAGAACAGCCTGAACGCACGCTTCCAACGGGCACTCGAGGCGGCCGACCTGACCGTCGACGAACTGTGGCTCCGGTACTTCAGCATGGGCGGGGAAGCTGGACGCTTCGAACTCGATGCCTACCTCAATGGAGCCATCGCGTTGCCACCGATCCAGCACGACGTCGTGGCACACGTGATCAACGAACGACTCGACGAGATCGCCCCGCCTCGCGCGCCGTACAGCGACGACTTCATGCAGGCGGGCCTCGAAAGCCCGACCGAAAACGGGGATGAGCCATGAGGCACGGCTAGGTGCCGCGCGTCTCGATGACTCGTGCGGCGATCTCGACCAGCGGGGTGTTGCCCTCCTGCGACAGTCGCCGCAGCATGTCGAAGGCGCGCATGTCGTCGACGCCGTAGCGCTCCATGATGATGCCCTTGGCCTGGCCGATGCGGTCGCGGGTGGACAGCGCGGACTGCAACTGCTCACCCTGACGGTTCGACATGACTGCCGCGGCGGCGTGTGCGGCCAGTACCAGCCCGGTGGTCTCACGAGCGGAGTCCCATTCCGTCGGCTCGAATCCGAACAGGTTCAGCGCGCCCGCGGTCCGCTCATTGGTGTATAGGCGGAACGACATCCCGCTCAGCACACCGGCTTTCGCGACGGCGCCCGAGTAGGCCGGCCACCGGGTCTCTTCACGGAAGTCGTCGGTGCGAACCACGACATCGTCGAGTGCCGCTTCCATGCACGGCCCCTCCTGCAGGACGTCCTGCAGTTCGTCGAGTTCGTGCGGCAGGTCGGTGGTCCCGGCATGGGACTCGAACTTGCCGCCCTTGGTGATGAGCAGGATGCCTGCCGTGTCGACGCCGGGGATCAGCTCCACCGCGGCCTTGGTCACTTCGGCATAGATGTCCTCGGCCGAGCGGGGCGCCGCGACGGAGCGGGCCAGCTCGGCCATGCGCACGGCGAGATCCTGGCTAGTGGGCTCGGACATGAGTCGCAGGCTGCCCGCACTTCGCCATTCCAAACACCGCGACCGGTGACATCCGGGTAGCGCACGCCACAGGCGACACCGGAATCACGTCAAGATCACACTCGTTGAACCAGGCACGATGACCTCAGCCACCACGTCGACCACCCCGACCCTGTGGACCCCGGCCCGCGTCCTGGTGACCCGGTCGGCCGCCGAACTGCCCCACGGCGCCGAGATCGTGGCGCGGTGCGAGGCGGCAGGCGTCCCCGACATCCAATTGCTGTCGGGTGATCGGCTGCCGACGTCTCGCGGCGAGGACGACCGGGCCACCTACGCGCTGGCCAAGCGCACGCTGGCGGTCGTGGTCGCGCCCCCGTCGAAGCGGAAGCTGCAACCCATCCCGCCCAGCGCGGACTGGCGCATCGACCTCGCCGAGGGATGCCCCGGGCACTGCCAGTACTGCTACCTGGCCGGCTCGCTGTCGGGGCCGCCGATCACCCGCGTCTACGCCAACCTGCCGGAGATCCTCACGGAGATGGACGGGCACGTCGGCCGCGGCACCATCACGTCGGCATCCGATGACCGCGCCGACGAGGGCACCACCTTCGAGGCGTCCTGCTACACCGACCCCCTCGCACTGGAGCACCTCACGGGGTCGTTGTCGACGACGATCGCACACGTCGGCGAGCACGACTGGGCCTCCCCGGTCGGGCTGCGCTTCACGACCAAGTACGACAACGTCGCACCGCTGCTCGACCTGCCGCATCACGGCCGCACCCGGGTGCGGGTATCGGTGAACGCCGACGAGGTCGCGGGCCGATTCGAGGGCGGAACGGCACGGTTGCCCCGGCGCATCGCCGCGCTGCGCAGCCTGGCGCTGGCGGGCTACCGGGTGGGGCTCACCATCGCCCCGATCATGCCGGTCGCCGACTGGCGGGACGGTTACGGCCGGTTGCTCGCCGACGTCGCCGCCGCGGTGGCCGACGTCCCCGACCTCGATCTGACCGTCGAGTGCATCACGCACCGGTTCACGGCAGGCAGTAAGGACGTGCTGACGAGCTGGTATCCCCGCACCAAGCTGGAGATGGACGAAGCGTCGCGCACCAGGAAGTTCGGCAAGTACGGCACGGCCAAGTACGTCTATCCGAAGGACACGATGGCCGAGCTGAAGTCGTGGTTCGCAGCCGAGCTGGCCGCCACGCTGCCGGCCGCTCGGACGCTGTACTGGACCTGACCGGAGCGGGTCAGCCGCCGTGGGCGCTCAGCGACACGTCAGCGCTCGGCGCGGCAGCGGCGTTCATCACCAGCTGGTAGAGCGGTGCACCCCATGCGTGAGCGCCGCTGTCGGCGGGCGCGTAGGCGGTGTGGATCGCGAGGTCGGTCGCCGTCAGCTCGCTCGAGGCCGGGTCGTAGTCGCAGACCGGATCGCCCACGTCGCACACGCTGATCGTGCGTGCGCCGATGGTCGGGGGCAGCGGTGAGGTGTTTGCGTCGGCGAGGAACGAATGCTCCTGCGCTACGCCCTTGCCGATGCCCGGGGCCGCGGCAGCGGAACCCATCGGGATCGTGGTGTCGACGGGCAGCCGGTCGCCGTCGGCGACGAGCAGTGCCGCTGCGACGCGCGGGTCGTCGGCCAGGTCGTAGAGGTTGCGGTGGACGACCATCGCGCCCTGGCTGTAGCCGGCGAGCACGACCTTCGTGGTCGGGCACCGCTCGGTGAACGCCTCGAACTGTGCGGCGGTCGCTTCGGTGCCGACGTCGACGCTGTCGAGGAAGCCGAGCCAGCCGCCGATGCCGCCCTCGAGCGGGACAGGCGCCGCCGGGTACTGCACGGCCTCGGCCGTCATCGTGTAGCCGCTGGCAGCGAGTTCGGACTCGAGCTGCTCGTATGACTGGTAGATCACGTCGCCCATGCCGCCGTTGGCGCTGAGACCCGCGCCGTCGCGCTGGCCGGATCCTGCGGCGCCCATCCAGTGGAAGTCGGCACAACCGGCCGGTGCGGCGGGTGCGGCGGCGGCGGTGCCGGTGGCCAGCCCACCAAGGGCCAGGCCTGCCACGACGACGGCCATGCCAAGACGACGAATCACTTCGAGTTCCCTCCAACCCTGGCGGCAGGCGATGCTCATTGGCGCTGCCGCGTCAGACGGTTCATCGTCGACTTGCCGCTCTGGTGTTACAGGAGGTGTCTACCGTGGACTCGTGTCACCACGTGTCGCGGTCGTCGGAGCAGGTCTGTCGGGTGCGTCGTGCGCGCAGGCGTTGCTCGATCACGGCGTCGCGGTCGACCTGATCGAGCGGGGCAGGGCGCCGGGCGGGCGGATGGCGTCGCCCACCGTTCACGGGCGGCGGGTCGACGTGGGTGCGGCCTACTTCACCGCCAAGGAGCCCCTCTTCAGTGCCGTGGTCGAGGGGTGGGTGACCGACGGTCTGGCTCGGCCGTGGACCGACGCGTTCGACGTGTTCTCCTCCGACGGGCACCGCAGGTCGGAGGGGCCGACGCGCTACGCGACGCCCGACGGGCTCCGCTCGTTGGTGCGGGCGACGCTGCCCGACGAGATCCGCCTCACCACGGAGGTGGCCTCCCTCGACGAGCTGGATCACGACGCCGTGGTGCTGGCGATGCCCGATCCGCAAGCAGCGCGACTAGCACCCGACACCGCCGACTGGGTCGCCTACGAACCCGTCATCGCCGTCGCCGCCGGCTGGGACCGGCGCTGCTGGCCGATGCCGGATGCGGCGTTCGTCAACGACGATCCCGACGTCGCCTTCGTCGCCGACGACGGCTCACGGCGTGGCGACGGCGCTGCCGTGCTGGTCGCGCACACCACCGCCCAGCGTGCGCGGGCGCACCTCGACAACCCGTCCGACGCAGCGGCCCCGGTGATCGGGGCGCTCCGCCGGGCCTTGGGCGTCGACGTCGAACCGCAGTGGACGCACGCGCACCGCTGGCTCTACGCCAAACCGTCGGGCACGCACGGCGACGACGCCTTCGGGCTCACCTCGCGGGGCGGACGGCCCCTCGGCCTCTGCGGCGACTCCTGGTGTCCATCGGGTGCGCCGAGGGTCGAGTCGGCTTGGCTGTCGGGCCGGGCGTTGGGCGTCGAACTCGCGGCCCGGCTCCGCTAGCGAACCGTCAGCCGCGCTCGGCAGGCAACGGCGGTTGCTCGGCGGGCGCTGGTGGCTGTTCGCCGCGCGGGGGTGCCTGTTCGCCGCGCGGGGGTGGCGGCGGCGCTTGCTCGCCAGGTCCCTCCGGACCGCCGCGCCCACCCGGTCCCCCGGGTCCGTCCGGTCCACCCGGTCCACCAGGCCCCGCTGGCCCGCCCGGTCCGTGCGGCGCACCGGGTCCCCCCGGCGGCGGTGGCGGCACGGGCCGCTCGTCGCCGCCCCACCCTGGACCGTGCTGCGGGGCGGCAGGGATGGGGTCCGTTCCCACGGTCAGCGCCATCATCGGGTGCGCGTCGACCAGTACCCCGGTCCCGAAGCCGATGACGAGACCGGCGAGCGCCGTGCCGACTGCCACGCCGATGGGGTGACGCCGCGCCGGCTCGCGCACCGCCCTCCACCTGCTCTGCTGCGGCACAGGGGCCTGGTCCACCGGGCGTTGCTCGATCACCTCGGTGTCGTCACCGTCGCGGTTGAGGTTCGAATCATCCTGTGTGCGTACGTGTTCGGTCATGTTGCGCTCCCATCGTGTCGTGGTCCGATGAGGGCGACGCTAACCAGCCGTGATGAAGCCAACCTGAAGGCCAGGGCGTGCGACCCAATCTTCAGCTGGGCTTCAGGTGCGACACGACAGAATGGGGTCATGGCACCGGACGCAGACAGGTCGCCGGCGCGCGTTCTCGTCGTCGAGGACTCCGACGCCATCCGCGAGATGGTGGTCGAGGCGCTGACCGCCGCCGGCCACACGGCCCACGGCCTCGTCGACGGAACCGATTTCGAAGCCGCGCTCGACGGATACCGGCCCGATCTGGTGGTCCTCGACCTCATGCTGCCGGGCCGCGACGGCTTCGCCCTCGCCGAGGTGATCGGCGCCTGGGGAGACGCGGGCCTCATCATGCTGACCGCACGCGACGCGCTACCCGACCGGCTGCGCGGTCTCGACGGCGGCGCCGACGACTACGTGGTCAAGCCGTTCGAGCTGTCCGAACTCACGTCGCGGGTTGGCGCGGTGCTGCGGCGGCGCGGGCGCATCCCCGCCACCGTCACGATCGGCGATCTCCTCGTCGACCGAGGCGCAGGCGTCGCGACCCGCGCCGGTCAACCCCTCGACCTGACCGCCACCGAGTTCCGGTTGCTCGAGTACCTCCTCGATCAGCGGGGCCGGACGGTCAGCGCCGGGCAGATCCTCAACGCCGTCTGGGGTTACTCGTCGTACGACGACAACCTGATCCACGTCCACATCAGCAGTCTGCGCAAGAAGCTGGAGGCCCACGGCCCGCGCCTTGTCCACACCGCGCGTGGCATCGGCTACCGGTTGCAGGCGCAGCGGCCGTGACCGCGGACGGGGGCACGCTCACCCCGTCGCTGCGGCGGCGCGTCGTCATCGCGGTCCTCGGCCTGCTGACGGTGCTGCTCGTCCTCTTGGGCATCACGATCGACGTGTTGATCGGCGCTCAGGCCGGTCGGGATCTACACGACCGGTTGATGGCGAGTGCGTCCAGGGCCGATGCGCTCACCGAGGCAGGCGCCCCGCCGGCTCAACTGGCAGCAGAAGTCAACGGCGGCGGCATCCGGGCCCTGCTCGTCACGGCCGACGGCACCACCTACGGCGATCCGGGTCTCATCGCGAACCCGACGGGCGAACTCCCGCCACCGGTACCACCGCCGCGTGCGCCGCCGCCGCCTGGCGCGCCAGGCCCTCCCCCGCCACCACGTCCTCCCCGCGACGCCACCGCCACCGTGATCGAGCACCGCCTGACCGACGGCAGCCGCCTGGTGCTCGTGGCGGACACCACCGCCACCACGGCACTGCTGCGCCAGCTCCGGACGATCATGGTGGTCTCGGGCATCGCCGTGCTGGTGCTCGCGGCGGGTGCCTGCGCCGTGCTGGTGCACGCCGCCATGCGACCGTTGAACCGGCTCACCGACGTCGCGGAGTCGATCGCAGGCGGGGACCGGGGCCGGCGCCTGAACCCCGACCGGCCCACCACCGAACTTGGTCGCGCCGCAGCCGCTTTCGACACGATGGTGAACGCGCTGGAGTCCTCGGAGGCGAACGCACGGACGGCAGCGCTGACCGCCGCGCGAGCCGAGGAGTCCACGCGGCGCTTCCTCGCCGATGCCGCGCACGAACTACGCACGCCCGTCGCGGGCATCCATGCGGGCGCCGAGCAGATCGTCTCGGCGGCCAGCCAGGACGACGACACCGACTCCGCGCGTCAGCGCCATCGCGCCGAGTTGGTACTGGCCGAGGCCCGTCGCGCCGGTCGGCTGGTCGCCGACATGCTGGACCTGAGTCGCATCGATGCCGGTGTGCCGTTGGAACGTCAGGTGTGCGACCTGGTGTCGCTGGCCGAAGCCGAGCGTGCGCGAACGGCGATGCTGGCGCCCTCGGTCGAGGTGACGGTCACGGGCGTGCCGTCGCTGACGGTGTCAGCGGATCCCGTTCGGGTCGGCCAGATCCTGGCCAACGTTACCGACAACGCGCGCAGGCACACACCGCCCGGTGGCTCGATGGTGATCGACGTCGATGGCGACCGGTCGCATGCACGAATCACGATCACGGACAGTGGATCCGGTGTCGCCGACGGCGACCGCGACCGGATCTTCGAGCGACTGGTCCGTCTCGACGACGCGCGCGATCGGGACCGCGGCGGTGCCGGCCTCGGGCTGTCGATCGCGCGTGCGCACGGCGGCGAGCTGATGAACCTCCCGTGTGAGACGGGTGCCCGGTTCCGGCTGACCCTGCCCCGTTAGACGTGCCGATCTACCGCCAGGCGAACACAGGTTGTTCGAGTTCGTCGACGCGATCGGCGCGACCCTCGAGGCCCAGCCAGCGCAGTTGCAGGAGCACCGCACCCGTCGGCGCGTGGATGAGGTCGTTGCCGAGCGGGATCTGCACCACGGGGCGCGGGCTCTCGGGGATCGCAATGAATCTCGGTGAATCCTCGCGCTGCAGTTGGTGCAGGCCGATCCGATACACCGCTACCACTTCGGCGGGTGAGGGCCGCAGCTCCAGCCTGCCACCGCCCCAAACCACGACCGGGGTGATCACGTAGCCGGACCGCGTCGAGTAGTCGTCGAGCAGTCCGAGTACCGCGGATTCGGGCAGTCGTACGCCGACCTCCTCGTCGGTCTCGCGCAGCGCGGCCTCGATCGGCGTCTCGCCCGGGTCGATGCGTCCACCCGGCAGCGCCCACTGCGCGGAGTGGGCAGACAGGCGAGATGCTCGGCGGCAGAGCAGGAAAGCCGCACCTCCGGAGACCCCGACCATGCGCCCGTCGAGCCCGGCCTCCATCGGTCGGCCCGCAATCCAGTCGTCGACCGGCGCCGGGTCGACCCGGTCCTCGCCGAGTTCGGAGTCGACGATCACCACCGCGACGGCAGCGTGGCGCTTGGTGGGGTCGGTCACTACGCGGCGGTCGTGCGCCGCCAGGTTCGTCCGGAGCCGTTCGCGAAGCGCCTCGTCATAGGTGGTCGTCACCGCTCGACCATAGGCACGCGCCCTGGTGAACAGGTGCGGCGGCCACGTCCTTGACGTCGACTGTCACTTAGTGACACAGTGGTGCTGTCACTAAGTGACAGCGACCGGAAGGGAGTGCTCTCATCGACTCGGCAGCCACGACGAAACAGGCGCAGGCACGGCTCACCGTGTCGAGGCTCGCCTGCGCGCTGTTCTGGGAGCGTGGCGTCGCCGGTACGAGCGGCGACGACATCGCCGCCGCCGCCGGACTCTCCACCCGCACCATCTGGCGGTACTTCCGCACCAAGGAGAGCTGCGTCGAACCCGTGCTGGCCAAGACGACCGACCGGTTCATCGAGGTCCTCAACCGCTGGCCACTCGAACTGTCGCTGGGCGAACACATTTCGGCAGACGTCATCGCACATCCCATCTTCGGCGAAGACGTCCAGGACGAGATCGCAGGCATGCGGATCGCGACCATGACCGCCGACGAACCAGCCCTGCGCACCGCGTACCTGATGGTGCACGACCAACTCGAACGCGGCTTCGTCCCGGTCCTGGCGCGGCGGCTGCGACTGCCCGACGACGACCTGTCCGTCAGGTTGTGCGCGGCCGCCGTCACCGGGGCGTTCCGCGTGATCGACGAGGACGTGAGCCGGGCGGTCATCGTCGAGGGCCGCACCGTCACCCAGGCCGAGACACTCGCGCTCATCGATCAGGCCATCCGGGAAGCCACCAACGGCCGACTGGGAGGGCCCGTCATCCCGTAAACCGTTGACCCACAACCGAATGACTCACCCACCGACCACCGGGATGGAATCCCGGCGGCGAATACCCCATGCCACCACACGAAGGGACCATCATGGCACTGCCCGACCTCATCAGCGTCGAAGACCTGTTCAGCCCACCCGAGCGCGCGGCCGCGTCGATCTCACCCGACGGCAAGCGCATCGCCTACCTGGCACCGTGGCGCAACCGGCTCAACGTCTGGGTCACCGACGCCGAGTTCGACGCCGAACCGCGCTGCGTGACTGCCGACGAGAACCGCAGCATCATCATGTTCCAGTGGACGTCCGACCCGCGCTGGATGCTGTTCATGCAGGACACCAACGGTGACGAGAACTGGCACGTCCACCGCATCGACCTCGACGACCCAAACGCGGCCGCGGTGGACCTCACCCCCTACCCCGGCGTCCGCAGCGACTTCGAACAACCCCTTGGCATGCCGGGCCGGGCGATCGTGCACATGAACAAGCGCACCCCGGAACTGATGGACGCCTACGAACTCGACATAGCCACCGGGGAACTCACCATGCGTGCCGAGAACCCCGGCAACATCGTCAGCTGGATGAGCAGTCACGACGGCAAGCTGTTCGGCACGGCCATGACGGTCGACGGCGACCTCGAGATCTCCCAGTGGGACGAGTCGACCAGATCCATGCGGTTGATCGGGACCTACGACGGCAAGGACTACCCGCTCGGCATCTGGCCCGTCCAGGTGACCCCGGACGGCAGCGGCATTTGGATCGGCTCGAACCGGGACACCGACCGCACCCGGCTGGTCCGCATCGACGTCGCAACTGGAGAAGAGACCGAGGTCGACAGCCACCCGGAGTTCGACCTCGCAGGCCCGCTCGGACTGGCGGCACCCCTGATCCTCGACAATCGCTCCGGCGAGCTGCTGGGCGCTCGATACGTCGGCGAGCGCCAGGTGATCCACGCACTGGATCCGCGGTTCGCCGAGGTGCTCGCCAACGTCGAGAAGCTCGCCGAGGGTGACGTGACCGCGCTGCGCTCCGACGACGACGGACGGCGGTGGATCGTCAGCTTCAACCGCGACCGCGACCCCGGCGCCACCTACCTCTACGACCACGACACCGGGGAGAGCCGGCTGCTGTTCCGTCCGCTGCCGCACCTCGACCCCGACGCGCTGGCTCCGATGACGCCGGTGACCATCACCTCTCGCGACGGGCTGCCCCTGCACTCGTATCTGACGCTGCCGGTGGGTGTCGAGCCGGTCGGCTTGCCGATGGTCCTGCTCGTGCACGGCGGACCGTGGGCGCGCGATGCCTGGGGCTTCGCGGCCGAGGTGCAACTGCTCGCCAACCGCGGATATGCGGTGCTGCAGGTCAACTTCCGCGGTTCGACCGGATATGGGAAGGCCTTCGTCAAGGCTGCCGTCGGGGAGTTCGCAGGCAAGATGCACGACGACCTCATCGACGCCGTCGACTGGGCCGTCGCGCAGGGCTACGCCGACCGGGAGCGGGTGGCGATCTTCGGCGGCTCCTACGGCGGCTATGCCGCGCTGGTGGGCGTCACGTTCACCCCCGACGTCTTCGCAGCCGCGATCGACTACGTCGGCATCTCGAGCCTGGCCAACTTCATGCGGACGCTGCCGAACGTCGCGCGCCCGTTCCTGGCCAACAACTGGCACGCGTTCGTCGGCAATCCATCGGATCCCGAACAGGAGGCGGACATGCTGGCGCGTTCGCCCATCACCTACGTCGACCGGATCAAGACACCGCTGCTGGTCGTCCAGGGCGCCAACGACTCTCGCGTCGTGCAGGCCGAGTCCGACAACCTGGTCGCGGCGCTACGCGACCGCGGCGTCGAGGTCGAGTACATGGTCAAGGACGACGAGGGACACGGATTCCTCAACCCGGACAACCAGATCGACATGTATCACGCCGTGGAGCGCTTCCTCGCCGAGCATCTGGGCGGCAGGGCGGGTTGATGCGTGCGCGGCCGGGTGGCTAGCTCGCCCGGCCGCGCATCACCTCGTCGAGCACCACCGTCACGCGGAATCCGCAGAGCACGAGGATGTGCAGCAGGAACAGCCACAGTGCCAGCGCCGAGACCGCTCCGATGATCGGCAGGCCGCCGAATGGCGCCGACCACGGGATCGGGATCGCGAGGAACAGCACGAAGCCCTGCAGGAAACCGGCGAGGATCGCGCCCGTTCCGAAGGCGCCGATGAACAGCGGTTTGAGGCGGATGTGGCCGGGCCCGATCAGGCCGAAGACGCCGAGCAGGGCGGTCGAGACCGCGAGCCACACGACGTGGAAGGCCACCACCACACCCCACACCAGGGACCAGCCCGTGCCTGCGTACAGCGGACCGACGTACGGCGCCGACACCAGCACGGCGAAGACGAGCAAGGGGGCGACGGCCGCAACGCCGAGCAGGCCGGCCCGGCCGCGCCAGCCCGTCAACGTGTCCCGTGCCGCCGACATTTGGACGAACGCGCGGCGCAGGCCCTCGCCGTAGAGGCTGGCCGGGAACAGCACGATCAGTGCCTGCACCCAGGACATCGACAGCGCCACCGAGGTCAGCGTGCGCAGCGCCTCGGGGGTGCCGTGCCCCTGGGGTAGGCCGCTGATGCCCGCCTCCATGGCCGCGGTGACGGTGTCGTGGCCGGCGATCGCGCCGACCGCCCACAGCGACGCCAGCGCCAGTGGCACCAGGCCGATCACGCCGAAGTAGGTGGCGCCCGCCGCCCACAGCGCGAGGTCACTGCCCGGGAACGTCTTGCGGACTCCGGACGCCATGTCGCCGAGCCGACTCATCGCGCCTCCCCGTCGAAACCGCGGCCGTCCTGGCAGGCTGGCCACATGACCGACGACGCCGGATGGTCGGAGCTGCACGGCGGTGTCCAGCCGTCGCCGGTGGTGCGTGGGTGGCTGCGGCTGATCCGGGCGCTGACGTCGGGGCCCGTCACGCGGATACCGCCGGACGTGCTGTCGGCTGCCGGGGTGCTCGTGCTGGTGGGGGCGTGGGCCTGCGTCGCCGGCCTGGGCTGGCCCGGGCTGGTCGTGCCCCTGGTGCTCGCCGCCGGAATACTCGACGGGCTCGACGGCGCGGTGGCACTGCGCACCGGACGGGCCCGCCCGCTCGGCGCCGTCGTCGACTCCGTCGCCGACCGCCTCGGCGACGTCGCGCTGGGGGCAATCCTGTTCGCGCTCGGTGCGCCGCTGGGCTGGGTGCTGGCCGCCGTGGGGCTGGTGTTCCTGCTCGAGTACCTCCGCGCCCGTGCGCAGGCGGTCGGCATGCCCGGGGTCGGGGCGGTGACCGTGGCCGAGCGGCCGACGCGGCTCATCGTCGTCGCGATGGCCGCAGGTGGGGCGGCCGTGTTCCCGGCGGGCGTGCCGCCGATCGGGTGGGGGTGGGGCGTGTCGTTCGCCGTCACGTGGACCGCCGTCGGAGTCGTGGGAATGGGTCAGCTGCTGTACGGCGTCCGGCGCTCGATGCCCCCGGAGTTCCCGCCGGTCCGATGAGCCGGGCGACGATCTCCGCCGACATGAGCACCAGCGGGATGCCGCCGCCGGGATGGGCCGAGCCGCCGACGAGGTACAGGCCGGGGATCGGGCTGCGGTTCGCCGGGCGGCGCAGCGCCGCGTTCGGGCCGTGCGATGCCGTGCCGTAGATCGCCCCGCCGGGGGCGCCGGTGCGCCGTTGCAGGTCCGCGGGCGTGATGGTCTCGGTGAACCGGATTCGCGGCCGGACGTCGACGCCGCGGTCGGCGAGGACGTCGAGCACGTGGTCGGCGTAGTGCTCGCGAAGACCGGGCGCATCCCAGTCGACCCCTCGACCCGGGTCGTGGGCCGGCGCGTTCACCAGGACGAACCACCCCTCGGACTCGTCATCGGGTCGCAGCGCCGGGTCGTCGGGCGCGTGCACGTACACCGTGGGGTCGGCCACGGGCTCCGGCCTGCGCCCGAAGATCGCGTCGAACTCCGCGTCGTAGTCGTCAGGGAAGTAGACGCGGTGCGCGGGCCCCGGGCGTCGACCCGACAGACCGAGCATCAGGACGAAGCCGGCCATCGATCGCGGGGCTCGGCGCGGCTTACGCATGGCATTTGGCGGCAGCAGCCGTTCGTGCAGGACCGCGGCGTCGGCGTTGCAGACCACCACGTCGGCGTGGGCGTCGCGGCCGTCGACCCGGACGCCGCTGGCGCGCCCGCCCGACATCAAGACGGCCTCGACCTCGGTGCCGGTGTGGATCGCGACGCCGAGGTCGGTGCAGCGCGTGGCGACGGCGTCGACGATGCGGCGCAGCCCGCCGGGCACGTACCACGCACCGAACTCCTGCTCGACGAACGACGTCACCCCGAGGACCGCGGGCGTGCGGCGTGGATCCGAGCCGGAGTACGTCGCGTAGCGGTTCAGCCAGGTCCGCAGCCGCGGGTCGGGCAGCATCCGACGTCCGAGACGGTCGATGGTCAGCCACGGCGCGACCGCTAGGAGGTCGGCGGGACGCAGACTCATCCGGGCCAGCGCGGGCAGCGAAATGGGTTGACGCAGAATGGGTTCGCCGACCAGCTCCCACAGTCGGCGCGACCGGTCGTGCAGGCGCTGCCATGCCGCTCCCGCACCGGCGCCGAGCGCGTGGTCGAGCGCAGCAGGCACGTGCGCGGGATCGTGCGGCATCGCGAACTCGGTGCCGTCGGCGAAGCGGTACCCACACGCCGGGTCGACGGCCACCGGGTGCAGGCCGGACGGCCCGCCGGTCTCGGTGAAAAGCTGCTCGAGTACGTCGGGCACGGTGAGCAGCGACGGTCCGGTGTCGAAGGTGAAGCCGTCGCGCTGAAGCAGGCCGAGCTTGCCGCCGACCGTCGGGCCGCTCTCGTACACGGTGACGCGGTGGCCCGCCGCGGCGAGGCGGGCTGCGACGGCGAGACCGCCCAGGCCGGCGCCGATCACGATCGCCTCGCTCGCACGCTCGCTCACAACCCCCGCCCCTTCCACTCCAGCGTCCCCCGCACCCGTCCGACCCACGACGAGACAAGAAGCCCCAGCAGCGCCAGCACGGAGAGGGGATGGGCGGCGGCATCTCCGAAGGCGCTCCACCCTGGTCGGCCGCACCACCTCGCGGCGGCCACCCGGCCCACCACGGCGGCGGCGTACCCCAGCGCGCCCACGGCGGAGCCCGTCACCGCAGCCGCGGCGGGCACGACGTAGACGACGGTCAGCGCGGTTCCCACCGCGACGGCGCCGGCGGGTGACCCGAACGCGGCCCACAGCGACTTGCGATAGCCCTGACCGAGGTCGCGTCCGGTGGCGTACATGCGGCAGGTCGCGAGATCAGCGCCGTCTGCGACACCGGTGCTACCCCCACTCGCGCGCACGGCCCTGGCCAGCCCGATGTCGTCGAGCACCTCGCCGGACACCGCCTGCCATCCGCCTGCCCGCGCCAGGGCCTCGGCGTCGACGAGCAGGAACTGACCGTTCGCGACCGCCATCGACGGCCGCCGCGACCCCTCGGCGACGCGCAGCGGGAGGGTGGTGAGCCACGACCACGCCAGCAGCGGCTGCACCAGCCGTCCGACGAGGCCCGCGGTGACCTGCCGCGGCCACGGACACAGCAGATCCAACGGCCTGGGACCGCGGAGCACGGCGATCGCGGCAGCGACCGCGTCGGGCGAGAGGACCACGTCGGCGTCGACGTAGACCAGGGTGTCGCCGCGTGCCGCCGCGGCGAGCTGGGCGCAGGCGTTCGGCTTGCCGAGCGCACCCGCCGCAGGCTGAGCGCCCGCGAGCACTCGCAGCCGGGGGTCGGACCCGGCCTCGGCGCGCACTGCGCCGGCGGTCCCGTCGGTCGAGCAGTCGTCGAGCACCAGGATCTCGGCATCGGCCAGTCCGCGCTGGTCGAGCAGGGATCGGATGGTGGGCCCGATGCGGTGCGCCTCGTTGCGAGCGGGCACCAGCAGCGAGACGGCCGTCGTCACGGGCGGCGGGTCCGCAGGCGGCCGGCGCAGCAGGCGCTGATTGACGAGCTGATGGGCGGTGCCGATGCAGGCGAGGGTCGAGCCGGCGGCCACGGCGGCGCGTAGGGTTTTCAACAAGCGCGCATCGGGCACCTGCAAACTCTACGGAGTCTCGCCCCGCCGCACAGTCGGCGGGCACGGGCGTCGGCTTACAAGTTCCTCGACGCTGGAGGTATCACGCATGGCGTTCGCCGTGCCCGAAGCGCCCGTGCGCTCCATGCACGCGGCGGTCTGGACGCTGGTCGCTGCTGCGATCCTCGTCCAGATCGCGTACCCCCTGATGCCCGAGGCGTGGCGCACCGAGGTGACCGTCACCAGCGTGGTCGTCTTCTTCCTCGCCGCCGTCGCCGACGCCGCCCGGGTGCACGGACTCGGAGGCGCCGCCGCCTTGGTCGCCGTGGCGGGCGGCGGCGGTCTGGCGGCCGAGTCGATCGGCGTCGCGACGGGTTGGCCGTTCGGGCAGTACGCCTACACCGGCACGCTCGGCGCGGAGATCATCGGCGTGCCCGTCGTGGTCCCGATGGCCTGGGTCATGATGGCGTGGCCGGCCCTCATCGTGGCTCGAACCCTCGCCACGCGGGGTCCCGCCGTGGTCGCGGTCGGAGCGGCGGCGCTGACCGCGTGGGACGTGTTCCTCGACCCGCAGATGGTGGCGGCCGGGCACTGGACGTGGTTTCACCCCGAGCCGGGGCTTCCCCTGATCCCGGGCATTCCGCTGACCAACTACCTCGGCTGGCTGGTGGTGTCGGCCGTGGTGATGACGATCCTCAACGGTGCACTCCCCCGCACCGATGGTCCCTCTGCTCCCGCGGCCGCGCTCTACCTGTGGGTCTACTTCTCCTCGGTGCTCGCCCACGCGGTCTTCTTCGGCCTGCCCGGATCCGCGGTGACCGGCGGTGTCCTGATGGGCGCCATCGCCATCCCGTTCGCCTTGACCCTTGCCCGCCGACGCGGGCGTACTTACCAGGGAGGTACCTCGTGAGCGATCCGATGACCAGTCGCGCTGCGCCGTTCCGCATGCGGCCGCGCCGCCTCGTGACGCCCGATCCGATGCTGCCGCACGACGTCCCGCCGGGTTCGGAGGCGGTGATCGTCGGCGGCGGCATCGCAGGCGTCTCGGCTGCGGTGGTGCTGGCCGAGCGTGGCGTGCGGGTGACTGTGCTCGAGGCGGCCGACCACCTCGGCGGGCGGCTCGGTGCGTGGCCCGAACGCCTGCCCGACGGCACCGAGCAGAACATCGAGCACGGCTTCCACGCGTTCTTCCGGCACTACTACACGTGGCGGTCGATCCTGCGGCGCGCCGACGCGGACCTGTCGTTCCTGGCGCCGGTGCAGAGCTACCCCGTGATCTCAGCGGACTGGCCGCCGGAGGACCTGTCGGGCCTGCCGGCCGCGCCGCCGCTGAATCTCCTTGCGCTGGCGCTGCGGTCGAAGAGCCTGTCGAGGCACGACTTCGTCAACGCCAACCCCGATTCGGGACGCGCCCTGCTCGCCTACGACCGCGCCACGACGACGGCCGAACTCGACGACGTCGACGCCGCCACCTTCCTCGATGGACTCGGCATGAGCGCACGCACGCGCACCATGCTGTTCGAGGCGTTCGCCAGGTCGTTCTTCTGCAACCAAGGTCAGTTGTCGGCCGCCGAACTGGTGGCGATGTTCCACTACTACTTCCTCGGCAACCCCGAGGGCATCGGCTTCGACGTGCCGTCGACCGACCACGCGACGGCGATCTGGAACCCGTTGCGGGAAAACCTGCTTCGCCACGGCGGCGACGTCCGGACCGGTACGCGCGTCACATCGGTGGCGCCGACCGAAACCGGTTGGCACGTCGACACCAGTGCAGGCAGGCTGGCCACCCGGCATCTGATCGTGGCGCTCGACCCCGGGGCGCTGCGGTCGATGATCGCCGCATCCCCGGAGACCGCCGCGGCAGCGCCGCTGCTGGCTCAGCGCTGCGAGAGCCTGCGGGTGGCACCGCCGTTCGCGGTGAGCAGGTACTGGCTGGACCGCGACGTCGCCGCCGAGCGCGCCCCGTTCAGCGCGGTGAGCGGCCAGCCCAACCTCGATTCCATAGCGGTGTACTCACGCCTGGAGGAGCCCAGCGAGCAGTGGGCGCGCGCCACCGGCGGTTCGGTGATCGAATTGCATTCCTACTCTTGCAGTCTCGACGATGCCGACACCGCGTCGAAGGCGATGTTCGACGAGTTGGCGGTCCTGTGGCCCGAGGTCACCGGCGCGACGGTGCTGCACCGCCACGACCGCCTCGAGGCGACGGCGCCGGCGTTCCCGCCGGGGTCGGCCGGGACGCGGCCGGGCGTGCGGACCGACGCCCGCGGGTTGCGCCTGGCCGGGGACTTCATCGAACTCCCCTATCTCTCCGGGCTGATGGAGCGCTCGTCGATGTCGGGCACCCTCGCGGCCAACGACGTGCTCGCAGAACTCGGCGCCGCGGCGGAGCCCATCATGGGCGTGCCGCAGCGCGGCCTGCTGGCGGGCGTGCCGAAGATCGGCAAGGCGAGCCGTCAACCCCTTGGCGCCACCAAGGCGTGAGCCGAGGAGTCGACGGCGAGTTCGTCGGCGATCGCGACCACCAGACCGCCCAGCATGAAGGCGACGATCGCGGCGACGAGTGCGCCGGTGCTCAGCGACGGAATGAAGCGCCGCGCCCCCGTCGGCGTGCCGCTTGCGTGGTGGTACTCGTGGGTGAGCGCATGCCCCTTGCCACGCTGCAGTAGGTAGCGGTTGACCGGGTAGGCGGCGAAGAAGGCCGCGGTCAGCGCGATCGCCATGCCCACCCAGAACACGACGTTGACGAGGCCGGCGTTCATCGCACCCGGGATCAGCGCCATGACGGCGTTGTCGACGATCTCCATGGTGAGGATGGACAGCGTGTCGGCGGCCAGCACCACGCGCAGCGCCGCGCCAACCGCCAGGCCCGCCTTCAGCAGCGGCAGCGTCGACAGTGTGTAACCGAACGAGAACGCCAGGGCGACGGCCAACGCGATCGTCGCGACGTTGCTCAGGCCGAGCGCCGTTCCGATGAGTAGTCCGACGATCTCGCCGATCGCGCAGCCGGTGAGGCAGTGCAGCGTCGCGCTGAGAGCCATGGCATTCGTGCTGCCGCCCATGTGGTGATGCTCGTGTCCGGCGTGTTGATCGTGGTGCTGATCGTGATGCGACGGAGTGGTCACGATGCGACGTCCTTTCCGTTGGTTCGTATACCCCCTGGGGGTATACGGGACGGTACGCCCGTTCCGCGACTCGCACAAGTGCGCTCCTTGCAAACGCACGAAGGCCTGACGGACGCCGTTTGTACGGGAAGCACGCGGGAATCCCGCCCGCGTTGTTCGACTTGCCGGCCGCGGGGGCGCCGTTGCACTAACGAAAGGCTGCACCCGTGGAAGACGCACTGAAGGACATGTGGAGGTCGGTGGCGACGTTCGCCCCGAAACTGGCCGCCTTCATTCTCATACTCGTCATCGGCATCATCGTCGCCAAGCTGTTTGCGAAGGCCGTCGACAAGATCCTCGAACGCGTGGGCTTCGACCGCGCGGTGGAGCGCGGAGGCGTCCGAAAGGCGCTCGCCCGCAGCGACTACGACGCGAGCACGATCGTCTCCAAGCTCGTCTACTACGCACTGCTGCTGTTCGTCCTGCAGCTGGCGTTCGGCGTGTTCGGCCAGAATCCGATCAGCGATCTGCTGTCGGGCGTCATCGCGTTCCTGCCCAAGCTCGTCGTCGCGCTCATCATCGTCGTCGTCGCGTCGGCGATCGCGGCGGCCGTACGGGATCTGGTGTCGAATGCGTTGAGCGGCCTGTCCTATGGCCGCATGCTCGCCAATCTCGCCAGCATCTTCATCCTCGGCCTCGGCATCATCGCCGCGCTGAATCAGGTGGGCATCGCACTGACCGTGACGCTGCCGGTGCTCGTGGCGATCCTCGCCACCATCGGCGGCATCCTCGTCGTCGGCGTGGGTGGCGGTCTGATCAAGCCGATGCAGCAGCGGTGGGAGAACTACCTCGACAAGGTCGAGGAGGAGGGCCGCAACGTCAGGCAGCAGCTGGCCGACCGGAAGTCCAGCGGGCCGCCTCAGCCCGCCGACCAGTCCCGCTACGGAACTCCGGGCGGCTACCCGCAGAGCGGCCCACCGCAGTACGGCCAGGACCAGCCACCCCAGCAGTACACCGCGCCGTCGCCGCAGCTGCCTCAGGGCGGCCCGCAGACGGCGCCGTACCAGCCCAACCCCTATGGCCCGCAACATGGCCAGCCGGGGCCGTACGGCGGCCAGGACCCGTATCAGGGCGGCGGCCAGGGCGGATACGGCCAGCCGGGCTACGGTTCCAACCCCGGCAGCACCAATCCCGGCGGCTTCGGCGGACCGTCAGACCCCAACCGACGCTGAACGTGGCCCCGCCGACATGACGAAGCCACGCCGGTGGTGAGGACCACCGGCGTGGCTGTCGTCTCGCAGTTCGGTTAGCCGCCGGCGCCGACGCAGAAGCCCGGCACGCACGCACCGGCACCGCCAGGTCCGGCCTGGGCACCCGCACCCGGCACCGAGGCACCGGCACCGCCGGGACCTGCCTGCGCACCCGCACCCGGAACCACGGCACCCGCGCCATCCGGACCGGCCTGCGCACCCGCACCCGGCACGAAGGCGCCTGCACCCTCGGGACCGGCCACCGCACCCGCACCTGGGACCGCGGCACCGGCGCCACCCGGACCCGCTTGCGCACCTGCCCCCGGGACCGCCGCACCGGCGCCACCCGGACCGGCCACCGCACCCGCACCTGGGACCGCGGCACCGGCGCCACCCGGACCCGCTTGCGCACCTGCCCCCGGGACCGCCGCACCGGCGCCACCCGGACCGGCCACCGCGCAGCCCGTGCCTTCGGGGTCGATGCACCCGGCGGGCCCACCGGCCACGTAGGAAGCCCCCGGTGCGACGCCGGCAGTGCTGCCGACCGTCACCGCCCCGACCATCGGCCCCGCCGCGAGCAACGCGGAGGCAGCACCGGTCAGGACCATTCCCGTAATTCGTGATTTCGTGATCATGAGGCGCTCATACCCAGGTTTCGCACTTCAAACCATCGCGTTCATGAAGACACGCGACGTCAGGCCACCCCGGCCGTAGAGGGAGCGCCACCTGTAGGCGGGACGGGTCCGTCAGGCAGGCTGGTGCTCGACATGTCTCCCACTCCGCTCCTCGACGACCCCAGCGACTTGTCGGTGCTGCGCGCCAAGGGCGCCGACCCCGACGAATTGTTCGCGTCGTTCGCGGCCTGGGCCGAGGCGAGCGGCACAGCGCTCTATCCGGCCCAGGAGGAGGCGCTGATCGAACTGGTCAGCGGCTCCAACGTCGTGCTGGCGACACCGACCGGATCGGGCAAGTCCCTGGTGGCGACCGGCGCGCTGTACGCCGCGCTGGCCGGTGGTCGCACCAGCTACTACACCGCCCCGATCAAGGCACTGGTCAGCGAGAAGTTCTTCGCGTTGTGCGGTGTGTTCGGCGCCGAGAACGTCGGCATGCTGACCGGCGACGCCGCCGTGAACTCGTCGGCGCCAATCATCGCGTGCACCGCGGAGGTGCTGGCCAACATCGCGCTGCGGGAGGGTGCGGACGCCGACATCGGCTTCGTCGTCATGGACGAGTTCCACTTTTACGGGGATCCGGACCGCGGCTGGGCGTGGCAAGTCCCCCTGCTCGAACTCCCGCGCGCCCAGTTCCTCCTGATGTCGGCGACGCTCGGCGACGTCACGTTCCTCCGTGAAGACCTGACGCGCCGCACCGGCCGTCCCACCGCGCTGGTGGCCAACGCCGAGCGTCCGGTCCCGCTGTTCTACTCCTACGCCACGACGCCGATGCACGAGACCATCGGCGAACTCCTGGGCACCAAGCAGGCGCCGATCTACGTCGTGCACTTCACCCAGGCGTCGGCCCTGGAACGCGCGCAGGCGTTGATGAGCGTGAACGTCTGCACCAAGGAAGAGAAGGCGGCGATCGCCGACCTCATCGGCGCGTTCCGCTTCTCGTCGGCGTTCGGCACGACGCTGTCGCGACTCGTCCGGCATGGGATCGGCGTGCACCACGCGGGCATGCTGCCCAAGTACCGGCGGCTGGTCGAGCAGCTCGCCCAGGCAGGTCTGCTCAAGGTCATCTGCGGCACGGACACCCTCGGCGTCGGGATAAACGTCCCCATCCGCACCGTCGTCTTCTCGGCGCTGTCGAAGTACGACGGCACCCGCACCCGGCTGCTCAGCGCACGCGAGTTCCACCAGATCGCGGGTCGGGCAGGCCGAGCGGGCTACGACACCGCGGGCACCGTCGTGGTTCAGGCACCCGAGCACGAGGTGGAGAACCTCAAGCAGTTCGCGAAGGTCGCCGACGACCCGAAGAAGCGCCGAAAGTTGGTGCGTCGCAAGGTGCCTGAGGGCATGGTGCCGTGGAGCGAGTCGACCATGACCCGGCTGGTTTCGGCCGCGCCGGAGCCGCTGACCAGCCACATGCGGATATCCACCGCGATGATCCTCGACGTCGTCGACAGGCCCGGCGACCCGTTCTTCGCCATGCGCCGGTTGCTGACCGAGAATCACGAACCCCGCAAGCGCCAGCTCAAGCTGATTCGCGAGGCGGTCGGCATCGCCCGCTCGCTGCTGCAGGCCGACGTCCTGGAGCGGCTCGACGAGGCCGACCCAGACGGGCGGCGCTACCGCCTCACCGTCGACCTGCCACCCGACTTCGCGTTGAACCAGCCGCTGTCGACGTTCGCGCTGGCCGCCATCGAACTGCTCGATCCGGAGTCGGAAACCCATGCGCTGGACGTGGTCTCGGTGATGGAGGCGACGCTCGAGGATACCCGCCAGATACTCGCAGCACAGCTCAACAAGGCCAAGGGCGAGGCCGTCGCGCAGATGAAGGCCGAGGGCATCGAGTACGACGAGCGGATGGTCCTGCTCGAGGACGTCACCTATCCGAAGCCACTCGAGGAGCTGCTCGCAGCCGCGTTCGAGACGTACCTGCAGAGCAACCCGTGGGCCGCCGACGTCCGGCCGTCGCCGAAGTCGGTGGTGCGGGAGATGTGGGAGCGGGCGTTCACGTTCCGCGAGTTCGTCAGCGTCTACGGCCTGACCCGCTCCGAGGGTGCGGTGCTGCGCTACCTCTCCGATGCTTTCAAGGCCCTGCGGTCGGGGATCTCGACCGCCGCACGCACCGAGGAGGTCACCGACATCGTCGAGTGGCTGGGTGAGCTGGTGCGACAGGTGGATTCGAGCCTGCTCGACGAGTGGGAGCAACTCACCAGCCCCGACGAGCCGCTGAACGTCCCGGTGTCCGTGCCGGCGCGCCCGCGCCCCGTGACGGGCAACGAGCGCGCGTTCACCGCGATGGTCCGCAACTCGCTGTTCCGTCGGGTCGAACTGTTCGCCCGGCGCCGCTGGTACGACCTGGGTCAGCTGGACGCCGAGTCGGGATGGACGGCGGAGCGTTGGCAGGACGTCGGCGAGGAGTACTTCGACGAGCACGACGACGTGGGCACCGGGCCCGATGCGCGCGGACCGGCACTGCTGATCGTCGACCGCAGGCCCGACGTGTGGCGGGTGCGGCAGATCCTCGACGACCCGGCGGGAGACCACGACTGGGGCTTCGACGTGGAGGTCGACCTCGAGGAGTCCGACGAGGCGGGAACCGCGATCCTGCGACTCGTCGACGCCGGCCGCATGGACTAGGTCAATCCGGCGTCGTGGGTGACTGTCGGTCGCCCGCGGGCACCCGCTCCTTGCCCGTCCTGGCGTCGTAGTTCTCCCAGAACGTGGCGCCCTTGATGCCCAGGGCGAGCGGGTCGAAAGCCGGATCGAGACCTGCCTTCTTCTGGCGCTCGTAGTCGCGAAGGCACTTGTAGGCGGGCTGCTGCAGCATGAGGATGCCAATGATGTTGAGCCATGCCATCAAGCCGACGCCGATGTCGCCCAGCGTCCATGCTTCGGTGGCAGTGGAGACGGCACCCTGCACGACCGCGGCGAGGATGATGGCCTGCAGGACGCGTGTCGCAGTTCCGCCGAGGGTGCTGCGGATGCCGGGGATCTCGATGGTGTTGAACTTCCCCAGCAGGAACCGGAGGTTGGTCTCGGCCATGTAGTAGTACGCGATGATCGTGGTCAGACAGAAGAACGCCAGCGACACCGCGATGAAGGTCGAGCCGGCCCCGTTCCACAGCGTGTCGAACCCGGCCTGCGCGTAGGACGGCCCGACCGCGGCGTCGGCGGGCAGGAAGTCGCCGCCCTCGGCGAGCACTGCACCGGTCTCGCTCTCACCCTCGAACACCCGGTAGGCACCGGTCGACAGGATGAGGAATCCCGTTGCGGTGCAGACGAACAGCGTGTCGACGTAGACGGCGAACGCCTGGACGAGACCCTGCTTGGCGGGGTGCGAGACCTCTGCGGCAGCAGCGGCGTGCGGACCCGTGCCCTGCCCTGCCTCGTTGGAGTACACGCCGCGCTTGACGCCCCACAGCACCGCCGACCCGACGATCGCACCGAAACCGGCGTCCAGGCCGAATGCGCTCTCGAAGATCAGTTTGAGGATGCCTGGCACCTCGCCCGCATTGGCGAACACGATGACCAGGGCCAGCAGTATGTACACCACCGCCATGAACGGCACCACCACCGAGGCGAACGCCGCGATGCGCTTCACGCCGCCGATGATCACGAACGCCAGCACGATGACGGTCGCGACGCCGATCACCCAGGGTGAGATGCCCCAGGCTCCGCTCATCGCCGATGCCATCGAGTTCGCCTGCACGCCGGGAAGCAGGATGCCGCAGGCCAGCATGGTGACCGCGGCGAAGACCAGTCCGTAGACCTTGAACGCCCCCGCTGCGCGGGTGTGCGCCATGGCCCGGCTCAAGTAGTAGGCAGGTCCGCCGCGGTACTCGCCGGTGAGATCGTCCTTGGTCTTGTAGACCTGACCCAGCGTGCACTCGACGTAGGACGTCGAGGCGCCAAGGAAGGCCACGGCCCACATCCAGAAGAGGGCGCCCGGGCCGCCGAACGCGATGGCGGTCGCGACGCCCGCGATGTTGCCGGTGCCGATGCGGCCAGCCAGGGACATGGTCAGGGCCTGGAACGACGACACTCCGGAGGGCGACTTCTCACCCTTGAGCATGAGCCGCACCATCTCCTTGACCTGGCGGACCTGGACGAAGCGGGACCGGATCGAGAAGTAAAGGCCTGCGCCGAGGCAGAGGTAGACCAGCGCGTTGCTGAAGACATAACCGTTGATCGTGTCGAGCAGATCTCTCACGGTGGTTCTCCGTTCAGTCGTGGCGCACTCGATCGGTCCGGCGGCTACAGATGCTTTCACAGTCGATCACGAGGTGTGTGACATCTGCGTTAAGGCAGTGACTTTGGCGTTACCGTGAGCAGATGCTCGTGCGCTTGACGAATCGCCCTAGGGTTTGCCCATGAGCCTCGTCACCTACGAATTGAGCGATCACATCGCCACGATCACCCTCAACCGTCCCGAGGCGGGCAACGCCATCAACGGTGCCTTGCGCGAGGAGCTGAACGCAGCATGGAACCGCTTCCGCGACGAGGAAGACGCGTGGGTGGCGATCCTGACCGCCAATGGCCGGGTGTTCTGCGCGGGCGGCGATCTCAAGGACGGCGAGGGGGCGGTCGGGACGTTCGCAGGCACGTTCTGGGAAAAGCCGACGATCAACTCCTTCGAGAGTGGCATGGAGCTGTTCAAGCCGACCATCGCGGCGGTCCAGGGGCCGTGCATCGGCTACGGCCTGACAGGAGTCCTGTTCTGCGACTTCGTGATCGCGAGTACGGAGGCTACGTTCGCGTTCCCGGAGGTGCGGATCGGGGTGCCCACCATCGTCGGCGCGATCCGGCTGCCGCAACGGCTGCTCTGGGCGGACGCGATGGAACTGCTCCTCACCGGGAAGCCGATGAGCGCCCGACGGGCCAAGGAGGTCGGGTTGGTGTGGCGACTCGTCGAACCGGTCGATCTGCAGTCGACCGCGCGGGCGTGGGCCGAGACCCTGACCGAGGCGGCGCCGCTGGCCCAGCGGGCGACCAAGGAAGTGGCGTGGCGCACCGCCGACATGGGGTGGGTCGAATCGGTGCGGTTCGGCGAGGTGATGCGCAAGGTGGCGGGGGCGACGGCCGACGTGGTGGAGGGCATCACGGCGTGGCGGGAGAAGCGCAAGCCCCACTGGCGGGGCGAGTAGTCCTCACAGGGGCGGCCCGTCCCCGGTGATGAGAACGTGACGCAGACCTTCCAATCGCTTCACCTCGGCGACATGGCCGAGACGCAGTCTGGCACCCGTTCCAGCTCAACCGAACGGGAGAACCCACCGCCATGTCCTATGTGGACCCCAGACAGTTCGTCACGAAGATGATCGACGCCGGCGAGGCCAAGGTGTTCATGTCCACCAGGGACACGGTCATCCGCGCCTACATGGCCGGCGCCATCCTCGCCCTCGCGGCAGCGTTCGCGGTGACGATCACCGTGCAAACCGGCAACGCACTGCTCGGCGCGGTGCTGTTCCCGGTCGGCTTCTGCCTGCTGTACCTGATGGGCTTCGACCTGCTGACCGGCGTCTTCACGCTGGTGCCGCTCGCGCTGCTCGACAAGCGGCGCGGCGTCACCGTCGGGTCGATGCTGCGGAACTGGGGCCTGGTCTTCGTCGGCAACTTCCTTGGCGCGGTCACGGTCGCGGTCATGATCGCCGTCACCCTGACCTACGGATTCACCGTCGACCCGAACGAGGTGGGTCAGCGGCTCGGCGAGATCGGCTCGACCCGCACGGTCGGCTATGCGGAGCACGGGGCCGCCGGCATGCTGACCCTGTTCATCCGCGGCGTGCTGTGCAACTGGATGGTGTCGACCGGTGTCGTCGCCGCCATGATGTCGACGTCGGTGTCCGGCAAGGTCATCACCATGTGGATGCCGATCATGCTCTTCTTCTACATGGGCTTCGAACACTCCGTCGTCAACATGTTCCTGTTCCCGTCGGGGCTGATGATGGGCGGCGACTTCTCGATCGCGGACTACCTGGTGTGGAACGAGATCCCCACGGTGATCGGCAATCTCGTCGGCGGTCTGGCGTTCGTCGGCCTCACGCTGTACGCGACCCATGCCCGCACCGGCGGTGAATGGCGCCGTCCCAGCACGCCGATCCAGGACTTCGAGATCCCCGCCAAGGTGAACGCGTGACCCGCGACGAGATCACCGCCGAAATCGTTGCTGCCAGGTTGGCAAAGGGGCTGACCTGGCAGCAGCTCTCGGAGGCCGTCGACAAGCCGGTCGTGTGGACGATCGCGGCCCTGCTGGGTCAACACCCGATCCCGCCCGAGAACGGCGCAGTGCTCGCCGGGCTGCTGGGTCTCGACGAATCCGTCGTGCCGGTACTGGCCGCGGTGCCGATGCGCGGCGGGTTGCCCACCGCGGTCCCCACCGATCCCACGATCTACCGGTTCTACGAGGTGCTGCAGGTCTACGGCGGCGCGATAAAGGAACTCATCCACTCCGAGTTCGGCGACGGCATCATGAGCGCCATCAACTTCAGCCTGGACGTGGAGCGCAAGCCGCACCCCGACGGAGACCGGGTGGTGGTGACGCTGGACGGCAAGTTCCTGCCCTATGCCTGGACGTCGTCCGACGGCTGAGAGCCGCTACAGCGCGACGGTCTCGTAGGACGAGATCTGACCGATCAGCGTGCGCAGCTGGTCATCCGCGCTGCCGAGGGTGTTGCCGATCGCGGTGAGGCGGGCGGCGTAGTGCCCCACCGGGTATTCGGCGGTGACGCCGATGCCGCCGTGCATCTGGATGGCCTCTTGTGCGATGTGTCTGCCCGATCGAGCGATCTGCAGCTTCGCCCGCGCCGCGACGACGGGGTCGAAGTTGCCGTCGGCGATCGACATGGCGGCATAGAAGTTCATGCTGCGCGCCAACTCGAGCGAGACGTACATGTCGGCGGCGCGCTGGGTGAGCGTCTGGAACTTGCTCAGCGGCACCCCGAACTGCTTTCTCGCGTTGAGGTATTCGGTGGTGAGCCGCAGCGCCTCGGCCATCGAGCCGACGGCCTCGGCGCACAACGCCGACTGGTAGCGGACTAGGGCACGGGAAACGTGCACTGCCGCATCGCCTCCCCCGCCGAGCGGTTCGGCCGTGACGCCGTCGAAGTCGATCTCCGCGCCTCGGCGGCCGTCGAATGTGCGGTACGGCCGCCGAGTCACCGCACTCGCGTCGACCAGGAACAGGCCGGTCCCACCGTCGGGCAGCGCGGCGCTGGTGACGATGACGTCGGCGGCATCGCCGGCGGCCACGTACGCCTTGCGACCGGTGAGTGACCAGGAATCACCTTGCCGCTCAGCGCGAGTCGACGGCGCGTCGAACGGACGCATGCCCGTCTCCAGGTGCGCGAACGCGAGCAGCCGCTCACCAGAGGCGACGTCGTCGAGCACGGCCTGCTGCTCGTCGGTGCCCAATTCGGCGATCAGCCCGCCGGGCAGCACCGCACCTTCGAGGACCGGTTCGGGCGCGAGTCGTGCGCCGAACTCCGTCAGTACCACCATGATCTCCAGTGGGCCGGACTCCTCGGGATCGAACCCCAGGCCGAGGATGCCGAGTTCGGCCATCTGCCCCCACACCTTGCGACTCCACCCCAGGTCGGTGTCGATCACCTGGTTCAGCTTCTCGACGTCGTAGGCGCGGGTGAGGATCTCGCGGGTCGTGTCGCCCAGGAGTTGCTGCTCTTCGGTCAGGTCGAAGTCCATGTGCGGCTCACAATCCCAGAATCGTGGAGGCGATGATGGTGCGTTGCACCTCGTTGGTTCCGCCGTAGATCGACGTCTTGCGGTAGTTCAGGTATCGCGGTGCGGCTTCGTGCGCGGCGGACAGCGCGTCGTCGCCGGTGTCGACCGGAATGGCATCGGGCCCAGCCACTTCCAGCAGCAGCTCGGTGGCCGCCTGCTGCAGTTGGCTACCGCGCAGCTTCAGGATCGACGACGCGGGATTGGGCTTGCCGTCGGCCTCGGAGCCGCTGACGCGCCGCTGGGTGATCTCCAACGCCAGCACCTCGTTCTCGACTTCGGCGACGCGCGCGGCGAACAGCGGGTCGTCGAGCAGCGTGCCGTTGCCGACGGCGACCTTGGACGCGGCCTGCTTGGCCTGGGCGAGCCACCGCTTCGTCAGCCCGATGCGGGCGATACCGGAGCGTTCGTGGCTCAGCAGGAACTTGGCGTAGGTCCATCCGGCGTTCTCCTCGCCGACCAGCTGGTCGGCGGGTACCCGCACGTCGTCGAAGAAGACCTCGTTGACCTCGTAGCTGCCGTCGACGAGCTTGATCGGTCGCAGTGTGATGCCCGGTGTGGACATCTCCGCCAGGATGAACGAGATGCCGGCCTGCTTCTTCGGGGCGTCGGGGTTGGTGCGAGCCAGAACGAAGATCCAGTCGGCGTACTGGCCGAGCGTCGTCCAGGTCTTCTGGCCGTTGATCACGTAGCTGTCGCCGTCACGCACGGCGGTGGTACGCAGCGAGGCGAGGTCGGAGCCCGCTTCCGGCTCGGAGAAACCCTGGCACCACCAGATGTCGAGGTTGGCCGTCGGCGGCAGGAACCGTTGCTTGAGTTCCTCGGAGCCGAACTGCGCGATCACGGGGCCCACCATGCTGGCGTTGAAGGCCAGTGGCTCGGGAACCCCTGCAAGCTGCATCTCGTCGGCCCAGATCTGCTTGCGCAGCGGCGACCAGTCCTGGCCACCCCATTCCTTGGGCCAGCCGGGAACGGCCAGGCCATTGGCGTTGAGGATCCGCTGCGTCGTGACCATGTCACCGGGAAAGTCCGGGTGTCCGGCCTTCATCCGGTCGCGGATCTCGGCCGGGATCTCGGTGCTGAAGAACCGACGGAGTTCCTCCCGGAATGCGACGTCGTCGTCGCTCAAGGCCAACTTCATGGACTACCTCAATCCTTCCGGGGTTTGCCGCGCGAGATCAGTTCTACCCCGTCGCCCACGACGCCACTCGTGAAGGTTCGCCTCACCGGTGCGAGCCACCGCCTCCCAGCAGGAAGGAAGTCGATCGTGGGCGCGGGGAAGCTCCGTGACGCACGATCGTTGCACTGGGAGGAGTCGATGACGAGGAGGAATCATGACGTCACCCCTTGCGGACCTCGGCGTGACCAACCCGGTGCTCGCCGCGCCGATGGCAGGAGGCCCGACCACGCCCGCCATGGTGGTTGCCGCAGCCGGGGCCGGCAGTGTCGGGTTCCTGGCGGCAGGCTACAAGTCGCCCGCGGCCGTGCAGAGCGAGATGGAGACAGTACGTCGGGCGCGGGTTCCGTTCGGCGTCAACGTCTTCGCGCCCAACCCGGTCCCGATCGCACTCGACGACTACCGCAGGTATGCCGACGACGTGCAACGCACCGCGGACCGATTCGGCATTGTCGTGCCCGCGGAGCCGGTCGACGACGACGACTCGTTCGACGCCAAGATCGAGCTGCTCCTGTCGGACCCGGTGCCGCTCGTCAGCTTCACCTTCGGCATTCCCGAGCCCGACGTCATCCGTGCGTTGCGCAGGGCGGGAAGCGTCGTCGTGCAGACCGTCACGTCGCGCCTGGAGGCCGAACGAGCCGAGGCGGCGGGTGTCGACGTGCTGGCCGTGCAGGCCAGCGCGGCCGGCGGCCACTCGGGCACCCTGACCCCGGACCGCCCGGTCGAAGCCCTCGATCTGGTCGAACTCGTAGCGCAGGTGACCCACGGCGTATCGCTGCCGGTGATGGCTGCGGGCGGGGTGTCCACTACCGAGGCCGTCACCGCCGCACTCCGAGCCGGCGCGCAGGCCGTCGCCGTGGGCACCGCGCTGCTGCTCGCCGACGAGAGTGGCGCGTCCGCGACCCACCGCGCCGCGCTGCGCGATCCCCTTCGGACCGAGACCGCGATCACCCGCGCCTTCACCGGCCGACCGGCACGCGGCCTGCGCAACCGCTTCATCGACGAACACCTGTCCGCACCGCTGGGCTATCCGGCGATCCATCACCTGACCAGCCCGCTGCGCAAGGCCGCTGCGGCGGCCGGCGAGGCGGACCTCGTGCACCTGTGGGCCGGCACCGGTTACCGCGATGCCCGCGAGGGCTCGACGGAGCAGATCCTCAGCCGCCTGGCGGGGTGACGCGGTCCGGCGGGCGCACGAGCCCCGTCCGACATGCGAATGTCAAGCCGTTCGACGCACGGATCGAGGTCGAAAGGCGTCGCGATCATGACCATCGGACCACGTGAGCAGCGCCATCGGCTATATCTTTGACTGTGCGAAGCATGGACGACGATCTCTCGCCGCCCGATAGCGACACCGATGACGAGGCTCCCGGCGACCTGGACCGAGCGCTCCTTGCCGGGAAGTCTCAGCGGGTAGGGCGGTTCCAGTACGACTACGGCACCGACACGTGGACGTGGTCGGACGCCGTGGCGCGCATGCACGGCTATGAGCCGGGCGAAGTGGAGCCGACCACGGAGTTGATGCTCCGGCACCGGCACCCCGAGGACGTCGCGAACGTGACCGCCTCCTTGACGAAGACGAAGGCTCCGTTCAGCGGCAGGCATCGGATCGTCACCAAGGCCGGTGACATCCGCAACGTCGTCGTGGTCGGCGAGGTCGCCAAGGACGACGACGGCGAGGTCGTCGCGACACGAGGCTTCTTCGTCGACGTCACCGCCGCGGTGAAGGAGGACGTGCAGAAGGGCGTCACCGACGAACTGCAGAACATCGTGGCTCACCGCGCCGTCATCGACCAGGCCAAGGGCATGCTCATGGCGATCTACGACATCTCCGACGACGCCGCGTTCGAAGTGATGCGCTGGCGCTCGCAGGAGATGAACGTGAAGCTCTACGACATCGCGACCGAGCTGGTCGCTCAGGTGCCGGGGTTGCTCGCCGTCCGTGATCACGCCCAGAACCCGATCAACCGGCTCCTCATGACGTTGAAGGGCGATGGCGGGTAACCGCCGTAAGGTGGGGCATGCAGATTCCTCGCCGGTGTGACCGTTGACCGACCCGTCGGGCAACGACCGCGAGTCGTTCATCGTGTCCAGCCTCGTCGATGCCTTCTCGGATCTGATGGCGGCCGATCCCGATTCGTTCCGCACCAAGTTCCGCAAGATGGCCGCCGACCCGTTCGCGTTCTACCGCGGCAGCGCGTGCATCTTCTACGCCGACGTCGCCGCTCGCGAGGACCGGTGGGCCGACGAGCGCACCAGCCGGGTCTGGATCCAGGGCGACCTGCACGCGGAGAACTTCGGCACGTACATGGACGGCGCGGGGGTGCTGATCTTCGACGTCAACGACTTCGACGAGGCCTACGTCGGGCACTTCACCTGGGACCTGAAGCGGTTCGCGGCGAGCATCGCGCTGATGTGTTGGCAGAAAGCGCTTTCCGACGGCGCCATCACCACGCTGATCGAGGCCTTCGTCCGGGCCTACGTGGAGCAGGTGCGGTGGTTCGTCGACGTCGAGGACGACTCCTCGTTCTCCCTGAACCTGTTGACCGCACGCGGCGCGGTGCTCACGGCGTTGGAGTCGGCCCGGCTGTCGACCCGTGCCGGAATGCTGGACCGCATGACCGTCGTCGGCGAGAACGACCGTCGGTTCCGCGAACTGTCCGGTGTCAGACGCCTCGACGACGCGGAGCGGGAGAAGGTGGAGGCGGCGTTCGGCCAGTACCTCGAGACCATCCCGGACACACAGCGCTTCCGCGGAATCGCCTATGACGTCAAGGACGTCGTCGCCAAGACCGGCTTCGGCATCGGCAGCGCGGGACTTCCCGCCTACACGGTGCTGATCGAGGGCTACAACCAGGCGCTCGACAACGACGTGGTGCTGTCGATGAAGCAGGGCAACGTGGCCGCACCCAGCCGCGTGGTCGACGACGCCGAAGTCCACCGGTACTTCCAGCATCACGGGCACCGCACCGCGGTGTCGCAGCGAGCACTGCAGGCCCACGCCGATCCTCTTCTCGGCTACACCGTCATCGACGGCGTCGGCTTCGTGGTCAGCGAGATCTCGCCGTACGAGGCCGATCTCGACTGGAGCGAGTTGACCGAGCCGGACGAACTCGTGGAGGTCATCGAGCAGCTGGGCCGAGCGGTCGCCAAGGTGCACTGCGTCAGCGACACCGACAGCGACCAGTCGCTGGTTCCGTTCCAGACCGAGGAGGCCATAGTTGGGGTCATCGGCGACCGCGATGCCGAGTTCGTCTCCGACATGGTCGCATTCGGTCTGGACTACGCCGCGATCGTGCGCGACGATCACCGGCACTTCGTCGAGGCGTTCCGCGAAGGCCGGATACCCGGCGTCAGCGCGACCTGAGTTCGTCAGCCTCCGAGCACCGCCCGGGTGAGTAGTTCGGCGATCCTGGCGTGCAGCGCATCGGTGTCGTCCTCGGCGGCGATGGTGCTCAGGAACAGCGCGGCGCCGGCCGCCATGGCGATGACTGCCCGCGCATCCCCGTCACCGACCGTGCCGTCGGTGGACTCGGCGGTGAACAACCCGACCGCGGGTCCGCTGAAGTCCGCCCAGAGTCGTTGCCGCAGTTGCTCGTTCTCGGACATGGCGAGCAGCAGACCGGGCACCGCGGCGCGAACTTCGGGACGCGCGAACAACTCTCGGCTGCCTCGCACGACGCCGTCGACCCAGCCGCGCCGATCGGTGCCTGCGAACAGGTCCAGATCGGGCGTCGCGCCCAGGATCGCGTGCAGGACCAGTTCGGCCTTGGAGGACCAGCGCCGGTTGATGCTCGAGCGGCTCACGCCGGACCGGGCGGCGATCTGCCGCATGCTGAGTTCGTCCCAGCCGATCTCGACGAGCAGCTCACGGGTCACCGAGAAGACGCGCTCGTCGATCGAGGGATCCCTGGGTCGACCCGCTGCCTTATTGTCCTGCACCCGTCGATTCAACAGCAGACCGTCCCGTCGGGTCCCCTAGGCTGAGTCCCGACGGCCGGCGTGGGGAGTCTTCGATGGTCACATTGGACCGACTCGTCAACGTGCTCGGCGGCTACGGCGTCCGACTCAAGGTCGGCACGGTGCCGCGCTCGAGCGAACTGCGTTCGGTCGTCCTCCGCGAGAACCGCGAGGTCATCGGCGACGTGCTGCTCGCCGTCGGCGCGGATTCGGTCGCCACCGCGCTCGAGTGGGCACGTGCCGCACGCGCGGTGGCAGTGCTGGTGCGCGATGACGACGAGTTCGACGGCGCCTTCCCGGACGGTCCCGCGGTGCTAACGGTGGACCCCGACGTGTCGTGGAGCGAGCTGGCCGCCGTCGTGTTCGGGCTGGTCCTGGAAGGCCGGGAGACCGAATCCGGCCGCGGCCCGACCGACCTCTTCGCACTCGCCGACAGCCTCGCCGACGCCGTGGGCGCCGCGGTGACGATCGAGGACCGCCACTGGCGCGTGCTGGCGTATTCGCGGCTGCAGCAGCACGCCGACGCGGCCCGCGCCGAGACGATCCTGGGCAGGCAGGCGCCCGAGCGGCTGCGGGCTCTGTTCACCGCGCACGGCGTCGTCAGGCACCTGGCCTCCTCCGACGCGCCGATGTTCGTGCCCGCCGCGTGGGATGAGGGGTTGGCGGGCCGGATGGTGGTGGCCGCCCGCGCGGGTCGCGAACTGCTCGGATCGGTGTGGGTCGCGTGTGCCGACGAGATGCACGGTGAGCCGCTGCGCGCGTTGACCGACGGCGCCCGCATGGTGGCGCTGCACCTGCTGCGCTCCCGCGCGAGCGCAGACCTCGAGCGGCAGGTCGAGTCTGATCTGGTGATCGGCTTGCTCGACGGCACGCTCGACGCGGGCACGGTTATGAGCAGGCTGGCGCTGCCGCCGTCGGGCCTGCGCGTGATCGCCGTTCGGGCGCGCTTGGACGACGAGTTGCACGCCGCTCTGCTCCTCGTCTTCGAGCAGGCGACGACGGGCTTCGGTTGGTCGCGACCGGGGCGTACGACACTGTCGGACACCACGATCTACACCGTGTTGCCGAGCGAGGATGCGGCCACGGCACGGCGCTGGGTCGACGCCTTGCGGGCCGCACTGCCGGAGCGGGCGACCGTCGTGGCCGGCGTCAGCAGCACGGCGACGGTGCTGGAGCTGCGTACTGCTCGCGACGAGGCCGACGAATGTCTGGCGCTGCACGAGCTGCGGGCTGCGGCAGGCGATGCTCCTGCCTACGACGAGTCGTGGGATGACATCGTGCTGCGGCGGCTGCGGATCGCGGCCCGGGTGGGACGGGCGCCCAGCCGCGGACCGTTGGCCGAGTTGCGGCGCCACGACCACGATCATGCGACCCGCTACGTCGACACGCTGCGGGCATGGCTGGCCGCTCAGGGCGACCTGCATCAGGCGGCCGAGCGCCTCGGCGTGCACGAGAACACCGTTCGCTACCGCCTGCGGAAGATGTCGGAGGTCACGGTCCTCGACCTGACCAACGTGCGCAAACGGCTGGCGATGACGGTCGAGTTGGCCGCTACCGACGACGACATGACCACGTTGTTCGGAGACGACAAATTCCGGTAGGCCGATTGGCCCGGCAGCGCAACGGCTAGCACCCGATCCTTCGCCACCATCGATGAAGACACGCGAACTTCAGGAGGTGGCGTAGTGGTCGACGACCATGTGCTCGACGGAGGTCCGCGCTCGGTGATCGTGGTGGGGGCCGGCATCGTCGGCCTCTCCACCGCGTGGTTCCTGCAGGAGCGCGGCGTGGACGTGACGGTGGTGGACCGGGGCGGCGTCGCCGCCGGTGCATCGTGGGGCAACGCCGGCTGGGTGGCGCCCGCGCTCACCATCCCGCTGAACCAGCCGTCCGTACTGGCCTACGGGCTGAAGTCGCTGGCGGACCCCGCCGCACCGCTGCACGTTCCGGCCCGTGCCGACGTGAAGCTGTGGTCGTTCCTCACCCGCTTCGCGGCCAATTGTCGCCGGTCCTCGTGGGACCGGGCCGTCGCCGCCAACCTCCCCTTCAACGAGGAGTGCCTCGAGGCGTTCGACGTGCTGACCGCGAATGGGGTCGATGCGCCGACCACCGACGTGCCGATCACCGCACTGTTCGCCGCCGAGCCCCACGCGGCGCACCTCGTCGACGAATTGGAGGGCCTGCGCCGACTCGGACAGGTCCTGTCCTATCGCCGCCTGGAGGGAGACCGACTGCGCCAGAGTGTTCCGCTGGCCTCCGACGAAGTGGCGGTGGGGATCAGCGTCGAGGGTCAGCGCTTCGTCGACCCAGGGCGGTTCACGCATGCACTGGCACACGCAGTGACGTCGCGCGGCGCGACGATCCACACCGCCGCCGCGGTCGGCGTTCATCGGTACGGGCAGGGCGCCAGGGTGGACCTCGATGCCGCAGAACCGCTGCGGGCCGACGCCGTGGTGATCGCCACCGGCGCATGGCTGTCGCACCTCGTGGGCAGGCAGCTCCGTACGCCGGTGCGGGCCGGCCGTGGCTACTCGTTCACCGTGCCGGTCGACCGGCCGCTGCCGGGTCCGGTGTACCTGCCGGAGGCACGGGTGGCGTGTACGCCGTATCAGGGCGGCCTGCGCGTCGCGGGCACGATGGAGTTCCGCGGCCCCGACGAGCCTGCGGTTCCGGCACGCGTCCACGCCATCGTGGCCTCGGCCAGACCACTCCTCGACGGCGTGCGGTGGACCGATCGCACCGACGAGTGGGTGGGGTCGCGACCGGTCTCCGCCGACGGTCGGCCGCTGATCGGTGCCGTCTCACCCCATGTCTTCGTTGCGGGCGGCCACGGGATGTGGGGGCTGGCCCACGGCCCGGTCACCGGTCGACTGCTCGCCGAGCAGATCACCACCGGCAAGCAACCCGCCGCGCTGCGTGCGGTCGACCCACTGCGCTGACCCCAGACCCGCATCGAGTCGTCAGGGGCGGCGGCACCACACCCGCCCCTGACGACGACCCTCCCAACCCGGAAGGACGACCATGACTACCGCACAACGGATTTGGATGACGCCGGTGGCGTACCGCCGCCTGCAGGATGAGCTGACGACGCTGCGCACCCTCATCGCGAGCGCGGCGCCCGACGACGACCAGGAGAACTCGGTGGCCGTGCAGAGCGCCCGTCGCAGCCGGGTCCAACAGATCCTCGACCTGCTGCTCGGCGCCGTCATCGACGAATGCCCGCCCGACGACGGAGTTGCCGAACCGGGCATGGTGCTGACCGTTCGCTTCGACTCGACCGGCGACGAGGAGACCTTCCTGCTCGGCGTCCGAGGGGCTGAGTACGGCGAACTCGAGGTCTACTCGGTGAAGTCACCGCTGGGGTCGGCGCTGGCCGGCGCACGCGTCGGCGACCAACGAGAGTTCGCGGTACCCAGTGGCGCAACGATGCCGGTGACCCTGCTCAAGGCCGTGCCCTACGGGATGCACGTCTAGCTGCGCCAGAAACGCCCGGCCGGTTCCCTTCCGCCCCTCGGAACCCGGTGCTACATTTCGATACCAATGGCATCGGAACACCTACGCAACCCCACCGCGTGGAAGGTAGCGATCTTCACCGTCGCGATGGCGACGGTGGGGGCGATGCTGATCGTCGTCTTCGGGCAATTCCGCTTCGCGTCGGGCAATGTCTACAACGCCACGTTCACCGACGCGGCGCGACTGAAGGCCGGGCAAGACGTCCGGATGGCTGGAATGGCAGTCGGAACCGTGACGTCGGTCGCGTTGAACTCCGACAACACCGTCGCGGTTTCCTTCGACGTGAGCGACCGCTACCAGCTCTATACGTCCACCAAGGCGCTCATCCGATACGAGAATCTGGTCGGCGACCGGTACTTGGAGCTGAAGTTCAGCCCCGGCGAGCTGCGGAGACTCCCACCCGGCTCGACCATCCCGCGGGAGAACACCGAACCCGCGTTGGACCTCGATGCCCTGCTGGGTGGTTTGCGGCCGGTGCTCAAGGGGCTCGACGGAGCGAAGCTGAACGAGGTCAGCAATGCGGTCATCGAGCTGCTGCAGGGGCAGGACGGCGCGCTGTCGACGTTGCTGGCCAGTACCGGCTCATTCACCCAGGAACTCGCCGCGCGCGACGAACTGGTCGGCGGCGTGATCACCAACCTGAACGCGGTGCTGGCCACCGTCGACGACAAGAGCGCGCAGTTCGACGCGAGTGTGGACCAACTCCAGCAGCTGCTGACGGGCCTTGCGGCGGGCCGCGATCCGATTGCGGGCGCGCTCGACCCGTTGGCGGCGGCCGAGGTCGACCTCACCGAGATGCTCCAGGGCGCGAGGCGACCGCTGCAGGGAGTGATCGAGAACGCGCGTCCCCTGGCCGAACGCCTGGACGAGCGCCGAGGAGACGTCAACAAGGTGCTCGAGCCCCTCGCCGAGAACTATTTGCGGCTCAACGCCCTTGGCGCATATGGATCGTTCTTCAACGTCTACTTCTGCTCCACCAGGATCAAGATCAACGGGCCGGCCGGCAGCGACATACTCATCCCATTCGGCGGGCCGCCGGACCCTTCGCGCGGACGGTGTTCGGACAATGGGTGAGCCCCGAGCGACGCCAATCACGCGGCGTGCGGCCGCCATTGGCTGTGCCTGCGCGGTGCTCACGGCCTGCCAGAGCGACCTCAACGCGCTCGACCTCCCCGGGACGGCCGGACACGGCCCGGGTTCCTTCTCCGTCATAATCGAATTGCCCGACGTCGCTACGCTTCCGCAAAACTCGCCCGTGATGATCGACGACGTGACCTTAGGCAGCGTGTCGGGTATCGACGTCGTCCAGCGGCCTGACAGCACGATCTACGCGGCAGTTCGACTGTCGCTCGATGGCGAGGTGGAGCTGCCCGCCAACGCAACCGCGCGCGTCGCGCAGACTTCCCTGCTCGGCTCCCAACACGTCGAACTGTCCGCGCCGACCGACGAGACGGCTCGGGGTCGACTGGCGGACGGGTCCCGCATCGCGGCCGGTCGCGCCGGCCGCTATCCGAGCACCGAGGAGGTGCTCTCGTCGCTAGGAGTGGTGGTCAACAAGGGCAATCTCGGCGCGCTCCAGGACGTCACCGACGAGCTGTATGCCGCTGTGGCGAGCCGGGCAGGCAGCTTCTCGGACCTGGTGCCCAGACTCGCCGAACTCGCGAGTTCGCTCGATCGGCAAACGGTCGACATCATCGCCGCCATGGCAGGCCTCGATCGATTCACCGGCATCCTGGCCCGCAGCAGCGACGCTCTCGGCCGAACCCTGGCCACGCTGCCCGAAGCAGTTCGCGTACTGAATGCCAACAGGGCCACCATCGTCGAGGCCTTCGCGGCGCTGCGCAGTTTCGCAACGGTCGCCTCCCGGGTGCTGGCCCAGACGAAGACCGATCTCGCCGCAGACCTCAAGGACCTCTTCCCGGTCGTCAAGGCGTTCAACGACAATGCGGACGACCTGATCGACGATCTGCAGCTGTTGCCGACGTTCCCGTTCCACTACGAGTACCTGCGCAACGCGGTCCGGGGCGACTACCTGAACGTGTTCTCCACGTTCGACCTCACCGTCCGGCGGACCGGGGAGTCGCTGTTCACGTCGTCACTGGGACTGGACCCGAACATGAAGCACCTCAGCGAGGTCGTCACCCCACCGGACTTCCTCACCGGAGCCATGGCCAACCTGTCGGGCCAGGCCGCCGACCCCTTCCAGATCCCCGCGGGAACGGCCACCCAGCACGAGAGCCCCTAGCCCCCTCCTGGCGGGCGCACCAACGTGCTACATTTCGATACCAATGGTACCGCAAACCGTAGTGCAGACCGCCCACACCGCTTCGGCGGCTTTCACGCCGACGACGCTTGGCCCGCTCACCCTGAAGAACCGCTTCATCAAGGCTGCGACCTTCGAGGGCCGGATGCCCCGTGGCGAGGTCACCGACGACCTCGTCGACTTCCACCTCGAGGTGGCGCGCGGCGGCGCAGCCATGACGACGGTGGCGTACTGCGCGGTGTCACCCGGGGGGCGGGTACATCGCGACACGATGGTGCTCGACCGGCGGCGGGCCGGCGATCTGCAACGTCTCACCGACGCCGTGCACGCCGAGGACACGCTGGTGTGCGCGCAGATCGGGCATGCGGGCCTCGTCGCCAATACACGATCGAACCGAATGGCCACCCTGGCGCCGTCGACTCGAATCAGCGCCCCGGCAATGGGTTTGGTCCGTGCCGCCACCGTCGCACAGCTCACCGAGGTGATCGACGACTTCGGCACGGCCGCCCGCAACGCCGTCGAGGCCGGCTTCGATGCCATCGAAGTCCACCTGGGACACGGGTACCTGGTGAGTTCCTTCTTCAGCCCCAACCTGAACAAGCGCACCGATCAGTTTGGCGGCGACACCGTGCGTCGAGCCGAACTCGCCCGGCGGGTGGTCGAACGCGTCCGCCGGGAGGCGGGTGACGGCGTCGCGGTGACCGCCAAGTTCAACATGGACGACGGTGTTCGCGGCGGGTTCTGGCTCACCGACAGCCTGCCGACGGCGCGGTTGCTGGAGTCGGACGGTCATCTCGACGCACTCGAATTGACCGGCGGCAGTTCACTGCTCAACCCGATGTACTACTTTCGTGGCGACGTGCCGATGGCGGAGTTCATCGCCTCTCAGCCGGCCATCGTCGGCCTGGGTCTACGAATCGTCGGCCCGCGCATGTTCCGCACTTACCCGTTCGAAGAGGCCTTCTTCCTGCCGCTGGCCCGCCAGTTCCGGGACGCATTGACCATGCCGCTGATCCTCCTCGGCGGTGTGAACACGATGGAGACGGTCGACACCGCCATGGCCGAGGGCTTCGAGTTCGTGGCCATGGGCCGGGCGCTTCTCCGAGATCCGATGCTCGTCGAGAAGTTCCGGCAGGGGTCGGCGCGCGAAGGACTCTGCGTGCATTGCACGAAGTGCATGGCGACGATCTACGACGGCACCCGGTGCGTGCTGCGCGAGCGCGACGTCGAGAAGGAAGGCTGATCTCGTGGGCCGAGTGGACGGGCGGGTTGCCCTCATCACTGGTGGGGCGCGTGGGATGGGGGCGGAGCATGCCCGTGTCCTGGCGGCCGAAGGCGCAGCCGTCGTCATCGCGGACGTACTCGACGACGAGGGTGCCGCCGTCGCGGAAGCGATCGGCGATCACGCCACCTACGTCCACCTCGACGTGACCGACGAGCACAGTTGGTCCAATGCGGTCCAGGCAACGGTTGACCGATACGGTTCGCTCTCGGTCCTGGTGAACAACGCGGGCATCGTCAACGGAAACCTCATTCACCAGTACGACGTGGCCCAATGGCGTGCCATTCTCGACGTCAACCTGACCGGCACATTCCTCGGAATCCGCGCCAGCGTCACCGCCATGGCCGCCTCGGGTGGCGGCTCGATCGTCAACGTGTCGTCCGTCGAGGGCTTCCGTGGCAGCCCGGGGTTGCACGGCTATACCGCGACCAAGTTCGCGGTCCGCGGACTCTCAAAGTCAGCGGCCCTGGAATTGGCATCGCAGAACATTCGGGTGAACTCGATACACCCCGGGTTCATCCGCACGCCGATGACCGCGGGCATCCCCGAGGACTTCCTCTCGATTCCACTGGGTCGCGGCGCCGACCCAGCCGAAGTCTCTGCGATGGTGCTGTTTCTGGCGAGCGACGAGTCGTCCTACTGCACTGGCTCGGAATTCGTGGTCGATGGCGGGCTACTGAGTGGGGTTCCGCACCGCACGTCCTGACCGACGCAGGTCATTCTGACCATTCATCGCTCGTCGGCGGTGCCGTTGCCCGCTCGCCGCGGGTGCGGGGCGTTGAGGTCGAACCGAACGCCGACCATGCGAATGACGAAGCACACTGCCGCCGCGCCCAGCGTTGCGGGCAGACCGTAGACGTCCAGCGCGTTCAGCGCGACGGCACAACCCGCCCCGATCATGGCGGGGATGGCGTACAGCTCGCTGCGCAGCACGGTGGGGACCCGGCCGATGATCACGTCGCGGATCGTTCCGCCGCCCACCGCGGTGATCGTCCCGACGATGATCGCCTGCAGCGCACCGAACCCTAGATCGAGCGCCTTGTAGGCACCCAGCACGGCGAACACGCTGAGCCCGATGGCGTCGAGGACGTTGATGGTCGGGCCGAGACGTTCGAGCAGGTGACCCACTGCGAACGCGATCAGCCCGCCTCCTGCTGCCAGCGCGAGATACCGCCAGTCGACGAACGTGGCCGGTGGAAGTGCGTCCAGCAGCACGTCTCGGATGACCCCGCCACCGAGCGCGGTGAACATGCCGACCGTGACGACGCCGAAGACGTCGAGCCGCTCGGCGCGCACCGCCACCAGCGCGCCGTTGAGCGCGAACGCGAAGATGCCGACGAGGTCGAGCACCAGCAGCAGCGGCGTAGCGGTGGACATGGGGCAGGTTATACCCCGGCGATCAGAGCAATTTGTCCAACGTGATCGGCAGGTCCGTGACACGGCGCCCGGTGGCGTTGAACACCGCGTTGGCGATCGCCGCGGGAACGCCCACGAAGACGAGTTCGGCGAGGCCCTTCACCCCCAGCGGGTCGGTGACGAGATCCTCCCCCGCGAGGAACTCGGCGTCGAGTGCGGTGATGTCGGCGTTTACCGGCACCAGGTAGTCGGCCATGTTCGCGTTGACGATCCGCCCGTCGCGATGGTCGAGTTCGGTCGCCTCGAGCAACGCCATTCCGATGCCGCCGACCATGCCGCCGATCGCCTGACTGTGAGCAAGCATCGGGTTGATGATCCGTCCGGCGTCGTACACCGCGAACATCCGCCGCACCCTCGTCGTGCCGAGACGTTCGTCGACCGCGACCTCGGCGAATACTGCGCCGTAGCCGTGCATGGAGAATCGTTCGTGTTCGGCGTCGTTCGGCGTCCAGGTCTCCTCGGCGTCCAGCGGTCCCCACCCCTTGCGACGCAACATGTCCCGGTAGTACTCACCGCGACGCGGGTCGTCGGTGGCGTACATGCGACCGTCTGCGACCGTGACCTGGTCGGGACGCAGCCCGGACAGCGGCGAACCGGGGTCGACGACTGCCGTGCGGACGAACCGGTCGCGGAGCATAGCGGCAGCGTTCATGACGCCGGAACCGACGCTGGCCATGGTCTGGCTTCCGCCGTGGATGGGCGCCTGCGGCATCCGTGAGTCGCCGAGGGAGAACCGAACCCGTTGCATCGGCAGACCCAGGGCATCGGCGGCCACCTGCGTCATCGACGTGTAGGTGCCCGGGCCCATGTCGCTGGCTCCGGTCGCCACGTCCGCGCTGCCATCGGGGTTCATCCGTACCGACACGGTGCACGGACTCGCCAGGGCGTGGTAAGTGCCTGCAGCGGTGCCCATTCCGATGAGGAGATCGCCCTCACGAGTCGACCGGGGCACCGGATTCCGCCGAGACCAGCCGAAGACGTCAGCGCCCCGGGCGAAGCATTCGGTGAGCCGGCGCGTCGAGAACGGGAGGTCCTCCGATTCGTCGCGAGCTGGCTCGTTGCGCCGCCGCAGTTCGATGGGATCCATGCCGAGCCGGAAGGCGAGGTCGTCCATGGCGGACTCCATGGTGAAGACGCCGCTGGTCGTTCCGGGGCCACGCATGTAGGTGGGCGGGTTCACGTCGAGATGCACCGAGCGGTAGACCGACCGCATGTTGGGCGAGCTGTACAGAAACCGCGGCACCTCGGTGACGTTGTCCTCGAAGCCGTCGTAGCGCGAATTCTCGACGCGTGCCTCGTGCACGATCGCACCTATCCGACCGGAGCGGTCGGCTCCGACGGCCAGTCGGTGCTTGCTCACCGGGCGATAGCCGACCACGCTGTAGAACTGCTTGCGGGACAACGTCAGTTTCACCGGGCGTCCAACCTGCCGAGCGGCGAACGCAGCCAACAGCGCGTTCGGCCAGGTCTTGCCGGCAGATCCGAAGGCGCCGCCGACGAAGGGCGAGATGACGTGCACCCGGTCGGGCGTCATCCCGAATGCCTTCGCATAGGCCCCCTGCGACGAGGTGATGCCCTGCGTCTTGTCCCACACCGTCAAACGGTCGCCGTCCCAGCGCGCGACGGTGGCGGGCAACTCCATCGGATTGTGGTTGTTCCGGGCGAGCGAGTACTCCAGATCGGTGACGACTGCTGCGGCGCGCAGTGCGACGTCCGCATCACCGCGCTCGTAGTCGGCGACCCGGGCCGACGATCCAGGCTCGGCGATCGCGCGAGGGGAGTCGATGTCGGTCGTCGGCTCGGTCGCGTCGTAGCGCACGTCGACAAGCCCAGCGGCGTGAGCCGCGGCCTCCAGGGTGTCTGCGACGACGACGGCGACCGGCTGACCGAAGGCCGCGATCTGGGCGGGGTCGTACGGGAGCGTCACGCCACCGAAGTCGGTGATGACGCGTACGACTCCCGGGTATCGCTGCGCCGCAGCAGAATCGATGCCTGCCACGCGACCGGCGCCTACGGTGCTGCACACCAGGACCCCGTGGGCCAGATCCGCGAAGCCGTTGTCCCCGGCGTACGTCGCCGCACCGGTCACCTTCAGCCGTCCGTCGACGCGGGTGACGGGTTGGCCGGTGAAGCGGGGAGCCGCGGCGGGGTACGTCATCGTAGTGCCGCCACGGTGGCCAATTGCCGTTCGACCGCTCGCCGGAGCAGTTCCACCTTGAACCCGTTCTCCGACAGAGGGCGGGCGCCTTCTGCGGCCAACGCTGCTGCGGCACTCCAATTCCGGGTGTTGGCCGGCTTTCCCATCAGCGCGCGCTCGACGGCGGGGAGCCGCCAGGGCACCGTTCCGACCCCGCCTGCCGCGACCCGCGCCGCACGCACCACGCCGTTGCGGACGTCCATGCCGACGGCCACTGACGTCAAGGCGAACTCGTAGGATTCGCGGTCGCGCACCTTGAGGTACCCGGAGCGACGTGCCTCGGCGGTTACGGGTACCTCGATGGCGGTGATCAAACTTCCCGCGGGCAGGTTGTTCTCGCGGTCGGGCGTGGTTCCCGGCAGCCGATAGAAGTCGGCGAGGGGCATCCTGGTCTCCCCGTCCGACCCACGCAGCACGACGGCAGCGTCGAGCGCGGTGAGGGCGACGGCGAGGTCCGACGGGTGGGTCGCGACGCAGGCGTCACTCGCTCCCAGGATGGCGTGGGTGCGATTGCGTCCCCCGACCGCCGAGCATCCCGCCCCGGGTGATCGCCGGTTGCACGCGGCGCTCACGTCCCGGAAGTAGAGGCACCGGGGTCGCTGCAGCAGGTTGCCGCCGATGGATGCCATATTGCGAAGTTGTGCGGAAGCGCTGAGTTCCAATGCCTGCACGATCACCGGGAACTGTTCGCGGACGCCCTGGTGGGCCGCAAGGTCCGACATTCGCACCAGCGATCCGACGCGCAGCAGGGACCGGTTCAAGTCGATGCCGCGGTAGGGCAGGGCGTTGATGTCGACGACCGCTCCCGGCCGTTCGACCGTTTCGCGCATGAGGTCGACCAGAGTCGTACCGCCCGCGACGTACCTGGCGCCTGACGCTCCCGCCGACAGCGCGGCCGATTCGTCGGCCGCCTTGGTGTAAGTGAAGGGGAACACGACCTCAGGCCTCCCTGACGCCGGAGATGGCGGTGACGATGTTGGTGTACGCCCCGCACCGGCAGATGTTCCCGCTCATCCACTCCCGCGTTTCCTCAGGCGTGCGGTTGCGACCTTCTCGGATGCAGCCGATGCCCGACATGATCTGGCCCGGCGTACAGAAGCCGCACTGGAAGCCGTCGTTGTCGATGAACGCCTGCTGCAACGGGTGCAGCCGACCGTCGCGCTCCAGACCCTCGATGGTCTCGACCTCGGCGCCGTCGTGCATCACGGCCAGCGTGAGGCACGAGTTCACGCGGACACCGTCGAGGAGGATCGTGCACGCGCCGCACGCTCCCTGGTCGCACCCCTTCTTGGTGCCCGTCAGACCGGCGCGCTCACGCAACATGTCGAGCAGCGAGGTGCGGTTGTCCACGTCGATCTCGCGGTCCTCGCCATTGATCTTCAGGCGCACCGTCGACGACTCGGCGGCATCGGGCGAGGAGTCATCGTCGTCGCTGCAGCCGGCGAGCATCGAACTCGTCACCACCACCCCGCCGATGACTGCGGTGGCTCCGACGAAGGTTCGTCGGTTCACCTCGAAGCTGGTGTCTTGGTCAGTCACGGCACACGCCTTTCGTGGTTACTCGACTCGACCGTAGGTAGCCGATCGGCGCAACGCTCGGAACGCATACGGAACTCACACTTTGGTCATAGCCCGACCATCGACATGCCGACCGGGTTGTACCGGTCGCCCTGGACGCCCACGCGGGCCGCGAGCGCGTCGAGGTCGGCGACCTCGTCGGCCGACAGCGCGACCTGCGTGGCACCGTTGTTCTCGTCGATCCGCTCACGACGACGGGTGCCCGGGATCGGCACGATCCAAGGCTGCTGGGCGAGCAGCCACGCCAGTGCGATCTGACCGGGGGTGGCGCGCTTGGACTCGGCGAGTACGCGGACCTGGCCCACCAGCGCCTCGTTGGCGGTGATGTTCTCCCCGGCGAATCGGGGGATGGTCGCCCGCACGTCGCCGGTACTAAATTCCGTTGCGCTGGAGACGGTGCCGGTCAAAAACCCCTTGCCCAGCGGGCTGAACGGGACGAACCCGATGCCGAGTTCCGCGCACGTGGGCAGCACCTCGGTTTCCGGATCGCGGGTCCACAGCGAGTACTCGCTCTGCAGCGCGGTGACCGGATGGACGGCGTGCGCCCGCCGGATGGTCGCGGCACCGGCCTCGGAGAGCCCGAAGTGGCGCACCTTGCCCGCCTGGACCAGCTCGCTGACAGTGCCTGCGACGTCCTCGATCGGAACGTTCGGGTCGACGCGGTGTTGGTAGAACAGGTCGATCACGTCGGTGCGGAGCCGACGCAGGGATGCGTCGGCGACCCGCTTGATCTGCTCGGGCCGGGAGTCGGTGCCGACCATCTTGCCGTCTTCGATGTGCCAGCCGAACTTGGTGGCGATCACCACCTGACCGCGTAGCGGCGCGAGCGCCTCGCCGACGAGTTCCTCGTTGACGTAGGGCCCGTAGACCTCGGCGGTGTCGACGAACGTGACCCCCGCCTGCTCCACCGCGTACCGAAGCACGCCGATCATGTCGTCGCGGTCACCGGGGTTGGGGCCGTAGCTCTGCGACATCCCCATCGCGCCGATGCCGATGGCCGAGACGCTCAGTCCCTGGCCGAGTGTGCGTGTGTGCATTGTGGGCCTCCTCAGTTCTCTTTCTTCTTCGCGCAAGCGCTCATCAGTCGGCTTCCGGAATGTCGATGCCGTAGTTCTCGCGGGTGATGGCCTCGGGCTCCGGCCCGCCACGGACGCCGGTGTCGAGCGCGTCGATCGCGGCATGGAAGACGCCGAAGCCCAGGGCGGGGATCTCGACGCCGTTGTTCAGGGTGAAGGTGGGAACGCTCATGTCCACGACGGTAGGCGGCGCTCCGGCCACCTGGGAGTGCCTGATCAGCGGGGTACCGGCAGTACCTCCCACCCACCGAGCGGTGTGCCTACCGTGGAGGGATGGCCACGATGGATCTACGCAACGAGATCCGCGACTTCCTCAGTTCGCGGCGGGCGCGCATCGCCCCCGAACAGGCCGGCCTGCCCGCCTACGGGGGCAACCGCCGGGTCAAGGGCCTGCGCCGCGAGGAGGTCGCGATGCTCGCCGGCGTCTCGGTCGACTACTACGTGCGGATGGAACGGGGCAGCCTGGCCGGAGCCTCCGACGGGGTGCTCGACGGTCTCGCCGCCGCGTTGCAGCTCGACGAGGCCGAGCGCGATCACCTCTTCCACCTCGCCAGGGAATCTGGCCCGCAACCCGCGCGGCGACGACGCAGGACGTCGGCGACCGTGCGACCGGCCCTGCAACAGGTACTCGACGCCATCACCCATGCCCCCGCCTGGATTCGCAACGGTCGCCACGACGTGCTGGCGATGAATCAACTTGCGCGCGCGCTCTACTCCCCCGTGCTGGCCGACCCGCGCCGTCCGGCCAACACCTCCCGGTTCGTCTACCTGAATCCGGCGGCCGCCGAGGAGTTCTTCGTCGACTACGACAAGATCGCCCGCGACGCCGCGGCGATGCTCCGCCTCGAGGCCGGACGCAACCCGCACGACGAGGAACTCATCGCCCTCATCGGCGAGATGTCAACGCGCAGTGAACTCTTTCGGCAGCGCTGGGCATCCCAGGACGTGCTCTTCCATCGCTCGGGACGCAAACGGTTGCGCCACCCGATCGTCGGCCAACTCGATCTCGACTTCGAGTCGATGGAACTGCCCGGCGATCCGGGTCTGCAGCTCAACGTCTACACCGCACCGGTGGGCAGCCCCACCGCCGACGGTCTCGCCCTACTGGCGTCCTGGGCCGCCAGCCAGGAGTCGCTGCCGTCGGAGAAGCTCCCGACCTCGGGCTGACGTCGATACCTGCTAGCCGGTAGTACCGGGTAGGGCTACCGGCCGCGCGGACTGGCGCCAGCGCCAATGACCCGGACCTCCGCCGCGACGACAGTCGTATTCATGCCCGACGATGGCCTGTCCTGGCGTGGTACCCACCTGACCCGGCGGTCGATCCTCCGAGGCATCGGCGCCGTGGGCGCCTTCCTTGCGATCGACCTGGGCGCCGTCGCCTATGCCAACGGATGGGCGGGGAACGACGCGTTCACCCGGGAGACGTTCCTCGACGGCTTCCGCACCGTGTTCGGCAGTCACCCCGGCTTCCGCCGCAACCACGCCAAGGGCGTCGCGGTGACCGGGTACTTCGACGGCACCGGCAACGCGAGCGAGATGTCTACGGCCGCAGTGCTCTCCGCTCGTCGCACCCCGGTGTTCGGGCGGTTCTCCCTCACCGGCGGCAACCCCTACGTCACCGACACCCCCTCGGCGGCTCGAGGCCTCGCGTTGGCGTTCGACCTGCCTGGACGCGACCAGTGGCGAACCGCCACCCTGAATCTGCCCGTCTTTCCAGATAATTCACCGCGCGGCTTCTACGAGCGCACGCTGGCGTCCAAGCCAGTCCCAGGCACCACCACCCCCGATCCGGGGGCGATGGCGCGCTTCCTCTCGATGCACCCGGAGACCGCCGCCGCCATGGCCCTGATCAAGAAGCACCCGCCGACCGCGGGTTTCGCAGACAGCACCTTCTCCAGCCTCAACGCGTTCTACCTCGTCGACGGCGCCGGTCACCGCACCCCGGTGCGGTGGGCGTTCGTCCCGCAGCAGGGCTCGATGCCCGCCAGGGCAGAGGGCGCCGACGCGTTGTTCGACGCACTGGTCCGGCAGATGCGCGCCGGACCCCTGCGGTACCAGCTGCGCCTGACCGTCGGAGAACCATCCGATCAGGTGACCGACGCGACGCTGCCGTGGCCTGCGGACCGGCGGGCCGTCGACGCGGGGACCCTCACGCTGACCACCGCCGTCACCGAAGGGCCGCGCAACGCCAGGGACGTCAACTTCGACCCACTGGTCCTGCCCGACGGCATCGAGCCCTCGGACGACCCACTGCTCAGCGCGCGCTCGTCGGTGTACGCGGCCTCCTACCGGGCACGTACTGGTGAGCCGAAGTCGCCGTCGGCGGTCCAGGTCGATCGGGTGGCGCCGTGAGTAGCCGCGTGCGCTATCCGCTGCGGACGCGAATCCTGCACTGGCTCAGCGCAGTTCTGGTGTTCAGCACACTGCTGATCGGGTTCGCGATGGTCAACTCGATCGGGTCGTACGCCACACTGATCGCGATCCACATGACACTGGGCCTCACCATCCTGGTGATCGCAGTGGCGCGAGTGGCCAACCGGTTCACTCACCGCACGCCCCCACTTCCCGACACGGTCGGACGCCTCGAACATCGGATGATGATCGGCTCCGAGGTGTCGATGTACGCGCTGCTGCTGGCCCAGCCCATCATTGGCTGGGCCATGGTGTCGGCGGCGGGTAGCCCGGTCGTCGTGTTCGGGGCTCTGCGGCTGCCCGGCATTGCGCCGTTCGACGCCGACGCGTACTCCCTCCTGAGGCAGCTGCACTCGGTTCTCGCCTATGCATTGGTCGTCGTCATCGCTGCGCACGTCAGCGCAGTGATCTTGCACACGGTGACCCTGCGGGACGGGATGGCGTCGCGAATGACGATCGGCCGCGCCGCCACGCGAACCAAGGAATGAAGATCACCTTCTACCGGTTAGCAGGTACACACAGTGCCCGGCAGCGGTCGCTGGTACCCGGTGCCAGCACCGATGTGCCGAAGCCGCCGCCACGGGACTCTTGTCTCACCCGTACAGAGCTTCTCGGAAAGGTTCGACCATGAAGAACACCGGCTCCCCCGCCAAGTCCCGATCACGGATGTTCGGGTGGCTCGCCGCCACGGTCCTCTCCGTCACCGCGCTACTGGGCCCACAGGCCACGGGAGTCGCCGCCGCAGAAGCCGACCCCGCCTGTTCCTACGCCGAGGTGGTATTCGCCCGCGGCACGTTCGAGCAGGCCGGCGTCGGTGACGTGGGCCAGTCATTCGTCAACTCGCTGAACAACCGGCTGGGCGGCAAGAGCGTCGACGTCTACGCGGTGAACTACCCGGCATCGCTGGACTTCCAGCGCGCCGCCGACGGCATCGTCGACGCCAGCAACAGGATTCAGTCGATCGCCACGACCTGCCCCAGCACGAAGATCATCCTCGGCGGTTACTCCCAGGGCGCCGCGGTGGCCGGCTACACCACCGCCGATACGGTGCCTGCCGACTACAACCTGCCCGCGGGAATCTCCGGTCCGATGCCGCCTGCCGTCGCCAGTCACGTGTCGGCAGTCGTGCTCTTCGGCACGCCGGACCCGTGGTTCCTCGGCCTCGTCGACCGCGGCGCGCCGCCGATCGCGATCGGCAGTCAGTACGCCGCCAAGACCATGCAGTTCTGCGTGCCCGGCGACCCGGTCTGCTCACCCGGCGGCCTGGATCGCTCCGCGCACAGCGCCTACAAGACCAATGACATGCCCGACCAGGCGGCCGCCTTCGCGGTCAACCAGCTGACGTCGGCGTCGAGCACGTAAACACGCCAGCCTCACCGCCTTTCGCCCACTCCGGCCACGCCGGGGTGGGCGAACAGGCTGGGAAGCCCACCGCTGACGAGGAATACGACGTCCTCACCGGGACCGATCGAGCCATCGCGCACCGCCGCGACGAGTCCGGCGAGGGCACGGGCGGTGTAGGTCGGGTCGAGGACGAGCGCCTCGGACCGTGCTGCCATGACGAGCGTGCGACCAGCCCGGGGTGAGGACCTCGTAGCCGTCCCCAACCTGATCGGAACGGATCCGCAGCGCCGCGGGGTCGATGACCTCTCCCATGTCGGCCAACAGCCCGGCCACCTGGACACGGGGATCGTAGACCGCGCCGGTGTGCACCCCGAGCACGCGGTCTGCCCCGAGTCCGGCGACCAGACCCGCCATCGTTCCACCGGAGCCCAACGCACAGACCACGTGGTCGACGTCGGGACGGTCGTCGACGATCTCCTGGGCGGCAATCCGATAGCCGTGCGCGCCAACGGCATTGGATCCGCCGAAGGGGATGATGCTCGGCCGGCGGCCCCTCGCACGGCACCGGTCGGCCGCCTCGGCGGCAACGGCGTCGAGGGATCCTTCCCCGGCCCAGACGACGTCGGCGCCGAGCAAGTCGTCGAGCAGCAGATTACCTTCCGGCGCCGACCGTGCACCGGGGAACACCAGCACCACGTCCAGGCCGAGTCGCGCAGCGGCCGCGGCGGTCAGCCTGGCGTGGTTGGACTGCGGCGCACCCGTCGTGATGAGTGTGTCCACGCCGTCGGCGACCGCCGCACCGACCGTCCACTCGAGTTTGCGGATCTTGTTGCCACCGGCAGCCAGGCCGGTGAGGTCGTCCCGCTTGAGCCACAGGTTCTCGGGTCGCAGGCCGACGGCCTCGGCGAGCCGCGGTGCCGGTTCCATCGGCGTTGGCCAGGTCGCGAGAGTAGTTCGCTGCGTGGGTGTCTGAGGCATCCGGGTCCCTTCGAGGAAATCGTGGGGTCGTCGTCTACCCGCTGAGCGCAGTATTCTCCTCAGTACTCCTCGGTTGTGTACGAGATCGCCCGGGGAGGCACACGCCGCTCGTCGGGGAGCTTCGTGTCGGCCCCCGGCGCAACGATGAAGATCGGTGGATGGAATGAAGCGAATGGGTCGGTGGTTGGCAGCCGCAGGGCCAGCCTGCATCGCAACGGTGATGATGGCGGGATCCTCCCTCACCGCAGCGCCCGCATCAGCAGAACCCGAACCCCCGGCATCCTGTCCCGACGTCGAGGTCGTCTTCGCGCGCGGGACGTTCGAGGCTCCCGGCATCGGCAGAACCGGCCAGGCGTTCGTCGACGCCCTGCGCGCGCGTGCCGTGGACCGCTCGGTGGACGTCTACGCGGTGAACTACCCTGCGTCGCTTGACTTCGCGACGGCCGCCGACGGTGTGATCGACGCGAGCAACCGCGTGCGCGACATGTCGACCAGGTGCCCGGACACCGACATCGTGCTCGGCGGATTTTCCCAGGGTGCGGCAGTTGCGGCCTACATCACCGCCGACGAGATCCCCGTCGGTTACCCGCTGCCCCCGGGCCTGACCGGCCCGATGCCGCCGTCGGTCGCCGATCACGTCGCCGCCGTGGCACTGTTCGGCAAGCCGTCGAGCGGCTTCCTCCAGATGATCTACACCGGCGCCCCGCCGATCACGGTCGGGTCCCGCTACGCGGGCAAGACGCTCGATCTGTGCAACGTCGGCGACCCCGTCTGCACGCCCGGCGGCGGGGGCAACAACGGGTCCCACGGCGCCTACATGGCCACCGGGCTGACCGATCAGGCGGCGGACTACGTGGCGAGCAAGTTGACGAAGTCCCGCTCGGACGCGACGACCGCTCGGGCGGGTGGCTAGCCGTGCGATGCCGCCTGACCCTCGCGGTCGCCATCGCCGCCTGTACCGCGGCGCCGCTGCTCTCCTCGGGAACCGCGGGGGCCGAACCTCCCCCGCCGCCGGTCGTCACGACTTTGCCGGAGCGCCCGGCGCCCACGGGCACTACGCCGTTCACCAACGACCCGGCGATCGTCGACGCCCGCCCTCAGACCATCGAGTCGTGGAGCAGGCTACCCACCGAGGACGCGATCGCCGTGCACTTCGCTACCGGCACGCCGGAGTGCTACGGCGCCACCGCCGACGTCCAGGAAACCACCGACGTCGTCGCAGTGAAACTGCGAACAGGCACGCGACCCGACGCCGTCGGACGGGCCTGCATCGCGATCGGTCTGACCGGCACGCTGGAACTTCCACTGCGGGCACCGCTCGGCAACCGGGCGGTACTGGGCATCACCTGAGATACCTGCTAGCCGGAATCTTCGGTCGATCGGGGACTGCTCCCGGGCAGGGGTGCGTTCCGTCCAGTGAGTCCGCACGGGGCGGACCGAAGGAGGAACGGCCATGAATACGGACAACGTCGTCGCACTGGTCACCGGTGCCAACCGCGGATTGGGTCGGCGCTTCGCCGAGCAACTCGTCGCTCGGGGAGCGAAGGTCTACGCCGCCGCGCGCAGGCCCGAGACCATCGACATCCCCGGTGTCGTACCCATCGCGCTCGACATCACCGACCCCGAATCGATCCGCCGCGCAGCCGAGCAAGCCAGCGACGTCAACGTGCTGGTGAACAACGCTGGCGTCTCGACCCGGGCCAATCTGCTCGAGGGATCCCTCGACGACGTCCGGCTCGAGATGGAGACGCACTACTTCGGCACGCTGCAGATGATCCGGGCGTTCGCGCCGGTCATCGAGCGCAACGGTGCCGCCGCGGGCGGTGGCGCCATTCTGAACGTCCTGTCCGTGCTGTCCTGGCTGCATCCGCCGACCAGCGGTGCCTACTCGGCTGCCAAGGCGGCGGCGTGGGCGCTGACAGACGCGATGCGAACCGAACTCGCGCCGAGGGGAATTCACGTCGCTGCACTGCACGTGGGCTACATGGACACCGACATGGTCAGTTACATCCCCGCCGACCAGAAGACCGATCCGGGCGCAGTCGCACGGCAGGCGCTCGACGGCCTGTTCGCCGGTGAGCCGGAGATCCTCGGCGACGACCTGACCCGAAACACCAGGGCCAACCTGTCGGCACCGGCCTAGGTCAGACCTTGCCGGTCAGCTTGCGAATGGTCTGGATCTCGCTGTCGCGGTAGGCCGTGCCGTCGGGCCGCAGCAGGTCGTGGAACCACACCTTCGGCACCGATTCGTACGGCTTGTCCCAGGAATCCCACGGCAGGTAGGTCTGCGTCTTGCCCGCGACGAAACCCCAGTTGTACGCACCGACGTCGTGCTTCTTGGCGACTGGCAGGATGCCCTCGATGGTGCTGCCCTCGTCGCGAGCCATGTACTCGGTACACAGGATGGGTCGGCCCAGCGGGGCCAACTCCGCGATCCGCTTCTCGAAGTCCGCAGGATCCGCATAGCTGTGGAAGGTGATGATGTCGGAGTTGTCCAGCTGAATGCCTGCTATGGTGCTGCGCTGCTTGGGATCCCAGCTACCCTGCCAGACGCCGCTGGTCAAGGGCTGGATGGGGTCGACCGCCCTGGCCCACTGGAAGACCTGTGGCAGTAGCGCCTCGACGGCCCGCTCCTTGTCGGTGCGCTCGAACTTCTGATACACCTTCGCCGGGTTGTCCGGCTCGTTCCACAGGTCCCACGCCAGCACCCGCTGGTCGTTGCGGAACTGGGTCATGACGCCGGTGACGTAGTCGCGCAGCGTCGCTGCGTAGACGGGGTCGTCCACGCGGTCGGCGCCGGGACTCTGCACCCAGCCCGAATTGTGGACCCCTGGCCACGGTGCCGTCTGGCGTCCGAGCTTGGGATGCGGGTTCCAGCACGAGTCGAAGAACACGAACATGGGCTTGATGCCCTTGCTGGCCGCGATCGTGACGAACTGGGCGAGACGGCGTTGAAACCCTGCGCGATCCTGAGCCCACAGCAGATCGTGCAGGAAGACCCGGACGGTGTTGAATCCCACCTGCTGGGCGACGCGCAGCTCCGCGTCGATGCGCTGCGGGTCGTACGTGCCGGGCCCGAACATCTCGAGCTGGTTGATCGCGGTCGCGGGAATGTAGTTCGGGCCGACCAGCCAACCTTGGGCCTGATACCAGGTGTTGGCGCGCTCGGCCGTCCACCGGACGCCTTCGGCCTGCGCGCGCGGCACCTTCGACAGCGCTGCGCCGGCGGCGACCATGAGCGGGAGTTTGAGGGCTGTTCGGCGCTGCACGGACGCAACCGTAGTGATCGCCGCGGCCGATGCCCGCCGTCGTACCTCGCGTCGAATGGCTTTGGTTCCCAATCGTTATCGACCGTGACGAGCGTGCGGGGCTCGTCACCAGCGCGTGTCACGGGACCGTCTCGATCGCGCGTCGATCGTGCGGCCGTGGCCCGGGTCGGGACTCGACCACCGGCACCAAGATCAGTAGCGTAGAAACACATGGCACGTACCGAGGGCGACAGCTGGGATCTCGCGTCGAGCGTGGGGGCGACCGCCACGCTGGTCGCCGCAGGCCGCGCAGTGGCGAGCCGCGACGAACGAGGCCTGATCGACGACCCGTTCGCGGCGCCGCTGGTGCGCGCGGTCGGCATCGACTTCTTCACCAAGCTGGTCGACGGCGAACTCGACATGGCCATGATCGACCCGTCGTCGGTTGCGACGATGCAGGCCCGGATCGACGAGATGGCGCTGCGAACTCGGTTCTTCGACGACTACTTCGTGGAGGCGACGGGGAACGGGATCCGCCAGGCGGTGATCCTGGCGTCGGGCCTCGACTCCCGCGCGTACCGGCTGCCCTGGCCGGACGGCACCGTCGTGTACGAGATCGACCAGCCCGCGGTCATCGAGTTCAAGACCACCACGCTGGCCGGCATCGGTGCGGAACCGACCGCGGAGCGGCGCACGGTGGCGATCGATCTGCGCGAGGACTGGCCAGCCGCGTTGCTCGCCGCCGGGTTCGACGCAGGCGCACCGACGGCCTGGTGCGCCGAGGGGTTGCTCATCTACCTGCCGCCGGAGGCGCAGGACCTGTTGTTCGACAACGTGAACCGCCTCAGCGCGCCAGGCAGCACCGTCGCGACCGAGTACGTTCCCGGCCTCGAGACGTTCGACGCCGAGAAGGCCAGGGAGTCGACCGCGAGCATGCGCGAGCACGGTCTCGAGCTGGACATGCCGTCGCTGATCTACCACGGGAAGCGCAACAACGTCATGGACTACCTGACGGCGCTGGGCTGGCAGATGACCGGCGTGCCGCGGGCGGACCTGTTCGCCCGGCACGACGTGCCGCTGCCCGAGTTGCCCGACGCCGACGATCCGCTCGGCGAGATCGTCTACGTCAGCGGCACGCTGCCGACGCGCTGAGCACGGCCGACGTTTCGGCATTTCGGGATCGGGAACAGCGAGGTCATGGCTTTGCGCGTCGCCGTCACCGGGCCAACGGGTGAGATCGGCATCTCGACGATCGAGGCGTTGGAGGACCACCCCGACGTGGAGCAGATCGTCGGAATGGCACGACGACCGTTCGACCCGAAGGCGCGCGGCTGGACGAAGACGGTGTACCGCCAAGGCGACATCCTCGACCGCGATGCCGTCGACGGGCTCGTCGCCGACGTCGACGTCGTCGTGCACCTGGCGTTCATCATCATGGGTTCGCGGGAGGAGAGCGCCCGCATCAACCTCGCGGGCACCCGCAACGTGTTCGAGGCGACGGTGGCCGCCGCCCGACCGCGCCGGCTGGTGTACACCTCGTCGGTGGCGGCCTACGGCTACCACGCCGACAATCCGGTGCCCATCACCGAGGACGTCCCGACGCGCGGGACGCCGGAGCACTACTACTCCGAGCAGAAGGCGGCGTGCGAGGAGGCCCTGGCCGAGGCGACCGCCGGGTCGTCCCTCGAGGTCTACGTGCTGCGGCCGTGCATCGTGGCTGGCCCGAAGGCCCCCGCGCTGGCCGATGCCATGCCGTGGAATCAGCTGCCGAGCGTCGTCCGCCGGGTGACCCGAGCCGTGCCCCTGCTCAAGCCGCCGTTTCCCGACCCCGGGACCCCGTTGCAACTGGTGCACCACGACGACGTCGCCGCTGCGATAGCCCTGGCCGCTACGACGTCGACCGCGGCGCCCGGCGCCTACAACATCGCCGGAGACGGGCTGCTGTCGATGTCGGACGTCGGCGCGGCGCTCGGCGCGAGACCGATCAAGGTGCCGCACGTCGCGGCGGTCGCCACGTCCGAGGTGATCGCACGGCTGCCGTTCGTGCCGTCTGCGCTCGAGTGGCTGCACGCGGGTCGGGCATCGACGGTGATGGACACCGGCAAGGCCAAGACGGAACTCGGCTGGCGCCCCAAGTACACCGCCGAGCAGACGTTGCAGGCCTTGGCGAGCACCATCGACTAGCCGGCCTACGACGTAATGGTCGCCCAGACGGTCTTGCCGTCGATGCTGGGTGCCCAGCCCCACGTATCGGACAGTGCTGCGACCATGTGCAGTCCGGACAGCCGGAAGTCGTCGGGGTCGCGTTCGATCCTGGCCGGTGCGGTGCTGCTCCGGTCGGACACCGTGACCGTGATGCAGTCGTCCCGGGACTCCACGCTCAACATCGGCACGCTGTCGGTGTGCGCGAAGACGTTCATCACCAACTCGGTGGTGACGACCTTCGCCGTCGGGATCTTGTCGCCCTGTCCCCAGTCCCACAGCCACTCGGTGACCAGTTCGCGGGCGTACCGCGCACTCGCGGCACCGGTGGGGAGTTCTGCTCGGCGCCTGCGCCGCATGCGGTGCGTCAGGTCGTCCAACCCGGCGACGGCCGAGTCCAGACTGTCGTGCACCGGTACCCAGCGGTCGATTCCCTGCTCGTGCAGCGCGTCGCGCCCGGGGGCGTGACCGCACACGACCAGCACCGGGACGTCCGGCCAGCGACTCACCTGCCAGCGGGCGCTCGTCAGCACCGCGTACGCCGAGGACGCAGGCACCCGCAATGCGCTGATGTTCATCACGACCGCGACGGGCTCGTCGAGGGCCGCCTTGATGATCGTGTCGCGCAGTAGGAGATAGGTGGTGCTGTCGAGGACCCCGTCTGCCAGGAGGACGGTCGCGCCATCGCGTGCCGCCTGGCGAACGTGAAGTTTCGACCTCGTCGCCATCGCGACGTCACCATCCATTCGATTTGCGGGAACCTACCTTTCATCCAGTGTGCGCTCGATCATCCGCTAGCGCCAATCTTCGGTAGCGAAATACATGATCACACAACGCGTTTCATGATCACATCCGTGCGTAGCGGGCCAGCGCAAAGCTGTACAGGCCATAGGCGGCGAATCCCAGTGCGGCGAACGTCAACAACACACTGCCGGCCTGCGTCGCACCCAGCGCCTTGACCGCGGCGTCGAGACCGGTCGCCTGTTGCGGGTCGACGCGTATCGCCGCGACGATCACCAGCAGACCAGTCAGGCACAGCACGATCCCCTCGGCCACGTACCCGTAGACGCCAAGGACGACGATCACCGGGTTGCCGGGCGTCGTCAGATCTGCAAGGAAGTTCCGCGATGCTCCCTTGTAGGCGAAATAGCCACCGACGACCATCACCACCACACCGACCCCGGCCAGCGCGACCCGGCCCGAATCCGTCTGCATGAGGATGGCACTGAGCCCCGCGTTCTGTTCGCTGCTCGATTGACGGCTGCCGACGGCGAATCGTACCGTGGTGTAACCGACGCCGCAGTACACGGCCAGCAGGCCGAGCGCCTTGAGCCTGCTGGCGACGCTCGCGTCGTTCGGATCCCTGCCGCCCTCCGCGGGATGCAAACCAAGCAGTGCCTCGGTTAGACGCCACACCGTGAGCGGGACGAGTGCGACCGCGACGGCCCACAGGATCACCACTCCGTCGCTGCGTGCCGCGACCGTCTCCAGGGCGCCAGACGGATCGGCGTTGCCCCCGCGCCCCAGGTTGATTCTGGTGATGACGTAACCGATGAGCAGGTGCAGCATTCCGCTGACGACGAAGCCCGTCTTCGCTGCTCGGTGTACGGCACCATGGCGCACGACCCGATCGACCAACGGCCGCTGCGGCGCTGCCACCGCGCTCTCCTCCCGCACCTGCCGTCACACCGGCCGGTGACGAGTTCGACCTATCTACCCCGGGCTGGTCCCGGCGAAACGGGGCCAGCCCACCATGCGAGTGCGTCAGGGTCGCTGCGCCAGCCCCGCGATGAAGCGCTGCAGGCTCGCGCTCAACGACCGGGGCACGTGGTCGGGGTCCATGAAGTCGTTCTCCGCCAGCAGGCTCACCTCACCGGAAATCATGTGCCGGGTGAACTTTCGCAGCGTTCGACCACTCCCGCGCAGACTCTCCACGGCCTTGAAGAACGACTTGCGTTCCGCGAGAGCGGTTTCGAACGCCTCTGACGACACCCCCAGGTGCTCGGACACCAATCGGTTGCGCATGCCGGCGATGACGCGGCGGACCTCGTCGTCGCCCGCCACGTCCGGGCGCGCCTCGATGGCGACGTCGCACTCGCTGTCGAAGCCGAGCGACCGGTTGTTCAGATTCGACGAGCCGATCCTGAGCAGCCGGTCGTCGGACACCACGATCTTGGAGTGCACGTACACCGGCCGCGCGCCCTCGGTCACCGGCCAATACACCCCCAGCCGACCGTGTTCGTCTGCGGCCCATAGCACTTGGAGTAGACGCGCACGTGCGCTGTCCATCGCCTCCTGCTCCAGCCGGCTCTCACTGCTGCGCGGCAAGATGATCACCACGTCGGGGCCGTCCGGCTCCCGCAAGCGGCGGGCAAGCGCGTTGGCCAGGTCGCGGGCCGCGAGGTACTGGTTCTCGAGGTAGATGACGTGCCGTGCCGCGGCGATCGCGGCGAGGTTCAACGCTTCGACTTCGCGCACCTCGTCTCGGCTCTCCAGCGTCGGCAGGGTGCGTGCGATGGCCACGTCGACGTCGCGCAGTGCGGGCTTGAGCCGGTACGGCCACACGGTGTGGCCGACGTTGATCGCAGGCAGTGAGCGGCCGGTGGCGGTCTGCCAGCGCTCGCGGGCCTGTTCACCCAGGGCGCGCGCGGCCTCGCCGTCCATGGCTGCCGCCACCTCGTGGCGCGGCCCGTACTCGCGGCCCCGCGTCTTGCGCAGGGGATTCTCTCTCAGGTGATCGCTGGTGTCCCATCGATCGACGGTGAGGTCGATGCCACCGCAGAAGGCCACGGCGTCGTCGATCACCACGATCTTCTGGTGGTGAACGGCACCGAGCGGATGTGCGCCATCCATCGCGAGATGGAGACGCTTGGCACTCAACTGGTTGACCAGCGAGACCGGGGCGACTCCGTACCACATGCCGTCGAACGCAGGCAGGAGCCGCAGATTCGATCTGAGCATGTAGATCCGCAGGGACGGCCGCTTCCACAGCAGCCAGTGCAGGAAGGCCGCGAGCTGGTTGGGGCCGCGCAACGTCTTCTCACCCAGCTCGAATTCGACCCTGACGTCGAAGTCCCACCCGATCAACATGATTCGGTGCCGGGCGCGCAGCATCGTCTCCTTGACGTGACGAAGGTAGTCGGCGCCGTCGACGATGGGAGCGAACTGGCCCGCCGGCGCCACGCGCCAGCAGGTCAGACCGGGACTCAGCAGACGATCGTCGGGCACCGGCGCTCGTCCAGGCTGCTCCACGCGAACATAGCGAGTGTCTACCACAGGACAGCCCTGCCGCGATGCGGTCGTGACGAGGTGTCACGACTGCGACAGATGGCGCGTGCCGGCGTGCGACGATGTCGCCGTGAACCGGGTCATCCAGTTGCCTGCCCAGCTGGCCCTGATCGCCATCCCCGTGGTCGGCTGGTTCACCCAAGACTGGTCGGGGGCCACCACCCTCGCGGTCTACTGGTTCGAAACGGTGGCGGCGTGCCTCTTCATCGCCGCCCGAGTGCTGCTGCAGCAGAGGTGGTCCCCACGGCACGGCCACTTCAGGTACGACGCGCCGAGTACCGATCGCCGCTCGGGGAGCACGTCGTCATTCCTCAGTGGGTTCCTGATCGTGAGCATGGCGTTCAGCGCCGCCCATGCCGTGTTCCTGGGCGTCATCCTGCTGCTCCTCAACCACAACGGCCAGGCCGGCTTCGCGGAAGTCTCTTGGCGCAGCGTGGGACTCGGGTGTCTCGGCGTCGTGGCGTTCCTCGTCCTGGACTTCCTGGTCGACCTGTCGACTCTGCGTCGGTGGTCGTTCTGGCAGATGGAGCAGTTGGCCAACAGGGCCGTGAGCCGGGTGATCGTCGTTCACATGACGCTCATCTTCGGCTTCGTTGCGATCGCGATCACCGACGCGCCGGACGCGTTCTTCGGGGTGTTCGTGGTGCTGAAGACGATGGCTGCGCTGAGTTGGGCCTTCCCGCAATGGGAGCCCGCGACGCCGCCGCGGTGGCTGAGCCGCCTGATGAACCGCATGCCGAACGTCCATCCCGGGAAGCGGTTCGAGGACTTCTGGGCCAAGGACCGGGCCGACGAGGCGGCGCGCCGCGAGAAGAACGAGCGGCCCTGGTCGAGCACGCGGGCTAAGCCGTGAGCAGCTGCTCGCTGAGGTCCCAGAGCCGGCGCGCCGACTCCGGGTCGACCGCGTGCGGGGCCACCCCCGACAGCACGATCGGCTCGGTGCCGAACCCCGTGGTCAACGACGCGCTGTCGAGCGGAGCGACGTCGTTGTCCTTGAGGTAGACACCGCCGATGTCGGCGAGCAACGGGCTGGTCGCCGCGAAGATGCTGGTACTCGCCGCCTGCTGGGGCGTCTTCAACTCACGGTCGGGATCGACGATCGGTCTGCCCTCGGCGTCGAGGATTCCCATGGCGCGCAGCTCCTCGTCGGTGATCGACGGCCCGAGGCTGGTGCCGTACGCGATCCCTGGGTGCAGGGCATAGCCGCGGATGCCGTCGCCGGACCACCGCCGGTCGAGTTCGACGGCGAACAGGACGTTGGCCGTCTTGGACTGGCCGTAGGCGACCATGCCGTCGTAGTCGGCGGTGAAGTGCGGATCGTCCCAGCGGACGTCGGAGAGGTGGTGGCCGCCGGAGGACACGTTGACCACTCGCGCCCCGGACGCGGCGCGCAGCGCGGGCAGCAGCGCCGTAGTCAGCTGGAAGTGGCCGAGGTGGTTGGTCGCGAACTGCGCTTCGTAGCCGCGGTGGTCGCGGACTAGCGGGCCGCCCATGATGCCTGCGTTGTTCACCAGCACGTGCAGTGGCCGATCGGAACTCAGGTAACGGTTCGCGAAGTCGTCGATCGACGATGGATCCACCAGGTCGAGTTCGCCGACGTCGACGTTCTTCAAGTCCCCCACGGCGGCGGCCGCGCGGTCGGGATGTCGTGCGCCGACCGTGACCGAGGCGCCCGCGGCGCTCAGTGCTCGGGTGGTCTCCAGTCCGAGCCCGACGTGGCCGCCGGTGACGATGACGTTGGTGCCCGTCAGATCGGCGCCCTCGAGGATGTCGGTGGCCGTCGATGCTGCGGTGAATGGGCTGCCAAGGGGCTGTTGGTGTGTCATGAACTCAGCTTGCACTCCGAGTTGCGGACTGTGAATGGTTGTCAGTCCCGGTTTTCTCCGCAATAGTACGAGAGTGCGTGACGATCAGCTGTCGGAAGTGTTCGACCTCGTCGAGGTGAGCGGCGTCGTGTCCGGCGGTTTCGCGGTGCGCGGCCCGTGGGTGTCCGGCGGCGCGGTCGACGGGCCGTTGAAGCTGATCGCGGTCATGAGCGGGGGTGCGTGGCTGACCGTCGACGGCCGCGATGACCCGATCCGACTCGACGGCGGTGACGTGGCGCTGCTCAACGGTCGATCATCGATGGATCTCCGTGGCGGTGGCGGCGAGGGGCCGGCTCGCGAGGTTCGGCCCGACGCTCGCTTCGACTCGACCCGCGTGCTCGAGGCCTACCGGGACGGCGATGACGTGGTGCTCGGTGGTCGGATTCACCTCAATCCGGCGGGCCGCATCCTGCTGCAGGCGCTGCCGCCGGTGGCCCATGTGCGGGCATCGGCGGCCGAGGCGACCAATCTCCGCGGGACCCTCTACCGACTGTTCGACGAGGTGACGGCCGACCGGATCGGGTCGGCGTTCGCCGTCCGGCAGTACGTGCAACTGCTCCTGCTCGAGGTACTGCGCGCCTACGTCGACCAGGCGAAGCAACCGCCCGGATGGCTGCGCCTCGCGGCCGACGACCGGTTGCGACCGGCACTGCTCCTGATGCACGCCGAGCCCGGGAGACCCTGGCGCCTCGATGAACTGGCGCGTGCGGCCACCATGTCCAGAACGACTTTCGCGGAGCGCTTTCGCACCACGGCCGGCGTGCCGCCGCTGACCTACCTGCACCGGTGGCGAGTGTTGCTCGCGCAACGGGCACTTCGCGACGGCGACGTGCGAGTCGGCCGACTGGCCGCCGATCTCGGCTACTCGTCGGAGAGCGCGTTCAGCACCGCCTTCAAGCGCGAGGTGGGTCAGTCACCCCTGCGCTACCGCGCCAGCGTCAGGTGTGGGCAGGCGTAGTCGCGAACTGGTCGGTGATCGCCTGGCAGAAGGCGGGCAGGTCCTTCGGTGACCGGCTGGTGATCAGGTTGCCGTCGATGCACACCTCCTGGTCCACCACCGTGGCACCCGCGTTGCGGAGGTCCGTGCGGATGCTGGGGTACGACGTCAGGGTCCGGTCGCGCACCACGTCGGCCTCGACGAGCGTCCACGGCCCGTGACAGATGGCGGCCACGGGCTTGCCGGACTGAACGAAGTTGCGCACGAACGCAACTGCCGACTCGTCGAGACGCAGCTTGTCCGGGTTGACGGTGCCGCCCGGCAGGATCAGGCCGTCGAACTCCTCGACGCTGGCGTCACCGACCACCCGGTCCACCGGGAAGCTGCCCGCCGGTTCGAGGTCGTGGTTGCGCGCCTCGATCTCCCCGGACTCCAGCGACAGCAACTCGGTCTGCCCGCCGGCGTCGTGCACCGCGGACCGCGGTTGCTCCAGCTCGACCTTCTCGACGCCGTCAGCGGCGAGGATGGCGATCTTGCGTCCCTGCAGTTCATTTGGCATGGGATTCTCCTATCGTGGGGTCATCCATGGCCTACCCGTTGGCGGCCACAGGCATTCATTGGGTTACTTGCGGCCCATCGGCGTTGCCATCAGCCGGTTGGCCCGTACCTTGATCACGTCGGGCGTGAACTTGTTCATCACGCCCATGGCCTTCGACATCGGCGAGGAGGCAACGACCTTCTGCCGGTTGTGCTTCAGCGCGGCGTAGCCCTGACGGGCAACCTTCGCCGCGTCGTCGCGAACCTGAGCCTGCGGGGTGTCCTCGAGGCCACCGCGCTGGAAGAACTTGGTGTCGGTGGGGCCGGGCATGAGCGACGTCACCGTCACGTCGCTGTCGCGCATCTCGTCGCGCACCGCTTCGGCGAAGGACTGGACGAACGACTTCGACGCGTTGTAGACCGCCTGATTCGACCCGGGCATCGTCGCCGCGATGGACGACGTGAACAGCACCTTCCCGGTTCCCCGTTCGGCCATGTCGCGCAGCACCAGCTTCGCCAGGTGCACCGTCGACCGCACGTTGAGGTCGACGATCGAGAGATCGTCGGCCAGGTCACCGTCGACGAATCGGCCTCCCCGGCCCACCCCGGCGTTGAGCGCCACCGCGTCGACGACCTTGCCACCGTCGGTGGCCGCTTGGTAGAGCGAGGCCACACCATCCCCGGTCCGCAGGTCGACCTCGACTGCCTCGACTTCGACGCCACGTCCCGAGAGTTCCTGCGCAGCAACGTGTATTTCTGCTTCGTCGGCTGCTATGACGAGGTCGTAGCCGTCGTCGGCGAACAGCTTGGCCAACTCGAGGCCGATGCCGCTCGATGCTCCTGTGATGAGTGCTCGCTTCGTTGATTCAGCCATGTCAGCGCGGCTACCCGGCGCCTCAACGCCGAAACGTATCGGCCACTCGTGCTCAGGCAGGTGCCGTGGTGAACGCCTTGATCTCGGAGATCTCGGCGACGTTGTCGCCGTTGGTGCTGCCGAGCTTGGTGATCCACACCAGCACGGTGGAGACCTGGGCGTCCGAGGACAGCGGAACGCGGTTCGATCCGGGTTGCAGCGTGGTGGCGTCGACGAGCTTCTTGGTGTCGGCCACACTGCCGGGTTGACCGTCGGCGCTACGGATCTCGACCACGGTGCCGCTGCCCTTCACGTCGATGGTGAGTGCAGCGAGGTTGGCGGGCCGGGGCATCTCGAGGAGCAGCCCCACCCCCTGCTTGAACGCGGGGAAGGGATCGGCGTCGTAGTACCGGTCGGTTGCCCACGCGGTCGCGGGATCGCCGTCCACGGCCTGGCCCGCCGCCCCCGGATTGTCCGGCGACCCGTCGGGTGAGAAGACGGCGGCCGAGGCCGGCGTAATGGGCGCTCCGGCCGCTGCAGCCTCACGCGCGACAGGGGGGGGCGCGTCGGCAGGGGTGGTGGGAACGAGGCCGAGCCCATCGGCGTTGATGGCGATGTCCTCGGGTCCACCGAGCATGCGGTTGACGCTCATCCCGAGGGACGCCACCGCGATGACGAACATCACCGCCGCCCCTACGAGCACCGCCGTCATCAGCTTCCGGCGCGCCTGCGCTTCCCGCTCTGCGGTGTCGACGTTGCGGAAGCCCGCATAGCCGCCAGGCCCGGGCTCGGTGGTCGGCAGGCCGACTGGTGCGTCGCCTGGGTACTGCGGTTCGGCGGCGGCTCGACCCTGGCGAAGCATTCCCAGAACGTCTCCAGCCGAACCGATTCCGCTGCCGGGCCGCAAGAGACCGGCAGCCGCACTCGAGATCAGGAACGGGATGCCGTGGTCGATCTCCGCCGGTTCGGTCGGCCAGCCCGCCGGGGTGAGATCGGCGGCCGTCCACCCGTCGGGCATCGGGTCCTGCGGGGGCCAGCGATCGACCAGCAGGGCGTACAGGACGCCGCCGATGCCGCGCAGATCGTCGTCGCGCGTGGCGTCGGGCATGGTGGCGGGGAAGGCGAGGACGGCGTGGCCGTCGGTGCTGATGCGGATCCGGTCGGGGTGGTCGATGCCCAGCACGAGGGCGGCCCGGTGCCCACTGTCAGCGGCGACGATCAGCGACTCCATCGCCGCCGCAGCCGCCAACGGCGACGGTGAGGTACCGACCACCTCGCGGAGCGACCCGCCGTGCACCCATTCACATGCAACGACGCCGAAGGCACCGGTGTGCACGACGTCCAGCACGCGCGCGATGCCCACCACGTGCATGCCCCGCAGTCGCGACGTGCGCGACAGGACTTCGTTGACCTGCTCGACGGGCATGACCCCTGCGGTGTCGACGAGTGTCAACGCCACGTGCTGGCCGCTCGGGACGTCGATGGCCTCCCAGAACTGGAGGCGCGGCGCCGATCCGCGCATGGTGATGAGTCGGTAGCGCCTGGCGACGACCGTCCCTGGCACGAGCGAGGCGCCGTCGCTCCGGGGTGGGTCGGTGTTGGTCATCGTGCACCTCGGATGTGTTTGCCGGTGCGCAACGCCGCGTGCCGGGAGCCAGTCGGACGTCCGGCGAGATAGCCGCTGCGCACGCGCTCAAACGGTGTGGCGGTCAGGACTCGACGAGCGCCTTGAGCCGCTTCGCCGTCTCGTTCATGATGCGACCGACCTGGCGTGCGGCGACCCAGTCGGCCACCAGGCCCAGCACACCGCCCGGTGCCTCGTAGGCCAGCCGGAAGGTGATCTTGGTGCGGCCGTCGCCATGGTCCCGCAGCCGGAAACGGCCCCGCATCGTGACGCCCGTAATGCCGATCCATGCGAGGTCGCGGGCCTCGTCGAACTCGACGATCTCGATCACCCCGCCGATCGGCACCGAGCCGACCTTCCAGTGCACGGTGTAGCGCGAACCCACGCCGACTGGGCCGTCGGTGACCGTCTCCCAGCGTTCGAGGCTGGCCATGAACTCGGGGTAGCAGTTCGGGTCGCTGACGTGCTTCCACACCGCGTGTTGGTCGACGTCGGCGACGACGCTGCGCTGCAGCCTCATCCGAGCACCGGGAATCGTCGTTCCGCCGCAAGCCGGTCGACGCCTGACTGCAGGCTGGCGAGCACCTCGTCGTTGATGGCGTCGTCGTCCTTTTCGGCGATGTCGTCGACGCTGATCGGCTCCTGCACCTCGATGGCGATCTTCGTGGGCAGCGGCAGCCTCGGCACCATGTCGCTGACCGCGAGACCCCATGGCGGCGCCAGCAGAATGGGGACGCTCTTGAGACGCGCCAGCTTGTCGACCATCAGCAGCTTCGCCAGCCACTGGCCCCGGTCGAGGAACAACGCCGCTTCCTGCCCGCCGACGCTGGCGATGGGGACGATCGGCACGCCCGCCTCCCGGGCCAGCCGCACGTAACCCTTGCGTCCCCCGAAGTCGACTTCGTGCCGCTTCCACGACGGACGGAACACCTCGTAGTCCCCACCCGGGTACACGAGCAGGGCGGCGCCCGACTTCAGCGCCATGGTCGCGTTGTCGTGGTTGGCGGCGACGGTGCCGAACTTCCGCAGCGACCCGAGCCCCGGCATCGACACGACCAGGTTGTGCGCCAGTTGATAGAACGGCCGCTCGACGCCGAAGTAGGAACAGAACGCGAGGGTGAACACGAACGTGTCGGGCGGCAGGTTCCCGCCGCTGTGGTTGCCGACCATGAGTATCGGGCCCTGCGTCGGGATGCGGTCGAGCCCGCGGACGTCGGCCCGGAAGTACAGCGAGGCCAGTAGCCACAGTCCAGGCAGCTGTTCCCGGATGTAGTCGGCGTCTCGCTGATCGAGATTGGCTTCGGGCACCCGAGACGACACCTGATGCTTGACCCATCCGAGAGCATCGCCGAGCGCCGTCATGGGCAGTGATATTCACCACGGCCGCGTTTGGCAAACCTGAGGTAGACGGGGCCTACACCTGGGGTCCGACATTTCGGCTGCGGTCGATGCGGTTCATCCACAGTCCGGAGTTCATCCACAGATGCGGAGTTCTTGGCGTTCGCGGGCTGTTTGGAGTCGCGGTGGCTCTGTAGTTTCGAAAGTATGTTCGAAGAGTTCGGGACGGCCTTTCGGGCCACCGGCACGGTGGCTGAGTGGGCGCGCGTGGAGGCTGCAGCCACCGCCCGCCGGCTCGCGGCGATGGTCGTTCTCTTGGACCAGGCCTACGCCGCGGACGGGTCCGCCGACCGCGAGCAGTGGTACCTCGACAACTGGGGTGCGGTCTCCGCGGAGATCGGCGCCGAGCAGAACATCACCCAGGGCGCGGCGTCGCATCAGCTGTTGATCGCCACCGCACTGCGCGATCGGCTGCCTCACGTGGCGGCGTTGTTCGCCGAGGGTTTGGTGTCCTACCGCGTGGTGGCGGCGATCACTGCCCGCACCGCCCTGGTGCGCGACCCGGCCGCGCAGCGAGCCGTGGACAAGGCCTTCGCCGAGGTGCTGACCGAGTGGGCGCCGCTGTCGGAGGAGAAACTGAACAACGCCATCGACGCGATCGTCGCCGAGCACGATCCGCACGGGGTGTACCGCACGAAGCTCACGGCCAAGGGCCGCAACGTTCAGTTCGACTACGACGGCTCAGGCATGGCCACGATGTTCGGCACCCTGTTCGCCACCCACGGCAAGGCCGTCGAGAAGCGGTTGAATGTCCTGGCTCGGACGGTGTGCCCGGGCGATCCGCGGACGGTCGAGCAGCGCCGCGCCGACTCGATCCACTCCGTTCTTCACGGCTTGGACTACCTGCCGTGCCTGTGCGGCAGCGACGACTGCCCCGGACCCACCACAGCCCCGAAGGGCGATGCGGTGGTCTACGTGGTGGTCAACGAGGACACCCTCGACGACGGGTCCGATGCCGCGATGGCGCAGGACGCCGCGCTCGACGGCGACCCGGATCCGCTGTTCGACAAGCCCCTGGCCGAGATCACGACGTGGGATGAGCTGGGTGGCAATACCAACGTCGCTCAGGGTGTGAAGTCCGAAGCCGAGACGTCAGACGGGCGAGACCAGGGCAGCGCAGCGGATGACGCACGCCCCTCGAACCCACCAGCCGCCGATGGCAATCGCGACTCCCCCGCCACCCGCCCCGGCGCGATCATCGGCGGCCCGTTCCTCCCCGGAGCCCTCGCCCGCCGGTTCGCACTCACCGCGAAGACCTGCAAGGTCGTCCACCCCGGCGACGGCCCACCGGAACCGCGCTACACACCCTCCAAGAGACTGGCCGAGTTCGTGCGCTGTCGAGACCTCACCTGCCGCTTCCCCGGCTGTTCGCAACCAGCCACCGAGGCCGACATCGACCACACCATCGCCTGGCCGATCGGCCCCACCTGCGCATCGAACTTGAAATGCCTATGCCGCCACCACCACTTGTTGAAGACCTTCTGGGGCGGACCCAACGGCTGGCGCGACCGACAACTCCCCGACGGCACCATCGTCTGGACCTCACCACACGGCCGGACCTACGTCACCGAGCCAGGCAGCAAGCTGCTCTTCCCAAGCCTCTGCGCGCCCACGGCACCGGTGGCGGTCACCGCCGAAGCAAGGACCCCGGCGCCTCAGCACAACCCCGGCCTCACCATGCCCCGCCGCCAACGCACCCGCGCCCAAGACCGCGCACAACGCATCGCCGATGACCGCCGACTCAACGAGGCCGAATGTGACCTCAGGCCTCCTGATGGCGAACTCGGCCGTCATCCACGGCGCTTGAAACGGACGGAGGTTGGGTAACAGGGGTTGGTAGTTCCGCTAGACATACTTTCCCTAGACACAGGAGCCAGCGCTGACATGACCGACCAACGGATTTCCCGTCGACTCTCAGTCACCGCGGCCATCGCCGCGGCGTTCGCCGTGAGCACCATGACCGTGGCCTGCGGTGGAAGCGACAGCGACAGCGAGTCCTCCACCTCGAGCACAAGCACGTCCACGACGACCTCGGCAACGACGATGACCACCACGCCGTCGAGCCCTGCACCCGCACCGGCACCTTCGGGTGAACCGGCCCCGGGTGCAGGAGCCGGTGAAGGTGGCGCGACGGCTGGCGTACCGGGTGCGGGCGCAGGCGCAGGACCCGGCGGCGCGTCCGCGGGTGTCCCAGGCGCAGGCGCAGGCGCAGGACCCGGCGGCGCCACCGCGGAGGTTCCCGGCGGCGGTGCGGGTGCCGGACCGGGTGGAGCCTCTGCAGGCGTCCCGGGCGCGGGCGCAGGTGCAGGTCCCGGTGGTGCCGAGGCATGCGCCGGCGGCGTGTGCGTGGGCACGGGCTAGAGCACACCGACTCTTCGTCGAGCCGGCGCCGATCACTTCGGCGTCGGCTCGACGCATGTCTGGGCCGAGAGATCAGAGACCGCTGGGCCAGGCGCGCAGCGCGACGTCCGCCGCCCCCCGCAGCGTCGCCGTGTCCGCGCCGTCGCGGGCCCGTGACGACAAGCCACGCAGGAAGACGTCGAGATAGTCCGTCAACGCCTCGACGTCGGCCCCACCCGGCAAGTCGCCGGTATCGATCGCTTGGCGCAACCGGTCGCGAATCACGTCGCGAGCGACCCTGCGGTTCTCGTCGAGCAGCGGGTCGGAGATCACGAAGCAGCCGCGAGGATGCTCGTCGCTGCCGTATTCGCGGACCGCGGCCTCGAGCATCTTCTCCACGAAGTCACGTGCCGTCGGCTCGCCGACCGCCTGGCCCACGACGACCGCAGGCGAGCGCTCGTACTCGGCGACCGCTTCCTCGTACAGCTCCTTCTTGCCGCCGAACGCGTTGTACAGACTGGGCGCCGATATCCCCATCACGCCGGTCAGGTCCCGGATGGACGTGCGGTCGTACCCGCGCTCCCAGAACAGGTGCAGGGCCTCGGTCAGCGCCTCTGCGCGGTCGAACTCGGGAGGCCGTGCCATCAACCGATCCTAGTGATCGGCCGGGCAACGGCACAGGCCGATCATCTACCGTGGCGATGATGACGTCACCAGAGCCCGTGCCGCATCCTGGTCGCGAGCGCCAGGAGGCCATCTACCGAGCCGGCGTATTCGGCCGCCGGCCCGCGGTGCCCACGAACTTCACCGCACTCGAACACCTCGCCCGCAAGCGCATGTCGAAGCAGGCCTGGGCCTACGTCGCCGGTGGCGCGGGCGAAGGCACCGGCATGGACCGCAACCGCGCAGCGCTGGACCGGTGGGCGATCGTGCCGCGCATGCTTCGCGACACCTCGCGGCGCGACCTGACCACCGAACTGTTCGGCAGGCGGCTACCCGCCCCCGTGCTCGTCGCCCCGGTGGGCGCAGCCGGTCTGGTGCGCCCGCTCGCCGACGTCGAGATCGGCGCGGCCGCGGCGACTGTCGGCGTTCCGTACATCTTCTCGAACCAGGGCTCAGCGCCCATGGAGGACGTCGCCACCGAGATGGACCGGGTGGCGCGAACCGCGGGTGCAGATGCGGCACCGCGGTGGTTCCAGCTGTACTGGTCGACGAACGAAGCCGTCGTCGAGAGCTTCGTGCACCGTGCCGAGACGATGGGCGCCGACGCCCTCGTCGTCACCCTGGACACCACCCAACTCGGCTGGCGTCCAGAAGATCTCAATCTCGGATCGCTCCCGTTCACCCGCGCCGTCGGCATCGCGCAGTACACCTCCGACCCCGCGTTCATGGCGTCGGTACGCGACCGCGTCGCCGCCGCGAAGGCCGCCGGACAGCGGCCGGACGTCGAGGTGACCCTGGGCGCCATCAAGACCCTGTTCTCGATGGCCCGCCACGTCCCTGGCAGCTTCCGGCGGAACCTGGTCTCACCGATCCCGCGGGCCAGCGTCGAGACCTTCCTCGACACGTACTCGCGGCCATCGCTGTGCTGGGACGACATCGCCGGACTGCGCGAGCGGACGCGCCTGCCGATCGTCCTCAAGGGCATCCTGCACCCCGACGACGCGCGACGTGCCGTCGACATGGGCATCGACGGCATCCTGGTGTCGAATCACGGTGGCCGGCAAATCGACTCGGTGATCGGTGCTGCCGACGCCCTAGTCGACGTCGCCGCCGCCGTCGACGGCAGGGCTCGCGTCATCCTCGACTCCGGCATTCGCACTGGCGCTGACGTGTTCAAGGCGCTCGCCCTCGGCGCCGACGCCGTGGCGATCGGCAGGCCGCACGTCTACGGACTGGCCATCGCCGGGCGCCTCGGCGTTCGGCAGGTCCTCGAGAACATCATCGCCGAGTTCGACATCACGATGGGCCTCGCGGGCGTCGCCTCACTCGCCGAACTCGACTCGGACACCCTGCGCCGGATGAGCTAGCGTTCGGCGCGCTCGGCCGCAGGCGCGACCGCCCCTTCGGTGACCGCCTCGCCCCGCTTCTCGTCGCTGTAGACCATCAACGTCGAACCGACCAGAGCCAGCACGATGCCGATCGCGCCGTACGGGGTCGGCAGCGTCTGGTAGATCACCAGCGAGAGGACGATGGTCAGCGACGGCGCGAGGGCATTGGTGGTCGGCGCCACGATCGAGGCCTTGCCACGGCTGAGCGCCATCACCAGGAACAGTGCGCCGACGGCGTTGAGCAGCTGGGTGCCTGCCGTCAACACCGGTGCCTCCCAGGGGAAGTCGGTGGGTATGCCACCAAGGGAGAACAGAGCGACCGGAACCAGCGCCAGCGCGGTGATCGCCATCCAGCCGAAGGTGGTGGCATCGTTGACGCCGATCGTCGCCGCCTTGCGCATGAAGAACGCCTGCACACCCCATGCCACGCAGATGATGATCGCCAGGATCAGCCACGGACCGGTGGAGACGTCCTCCTCACCGCTGGTGATGCTGAACAGGACGATCGCGACCAATGCGGCCACCAGGCCGAGCGCGGCGAGCTTGGTGACCCGCTCGCGGAGCAGCACCATCGCCATGACCACGGTGATTGCGGGCGACACGGCCACGATCGGGAAGATCAGGTACGCCGGTCCCATCGTGAGTGCCTGGAAGAGGACGAGCTGGCCACCTGCGCCGGTGAGCCCGATCAGCAGGCCGTAGATCGTCGCCTGCGGTCGCCGGTCGAAGCGCTGGCCGCGGATCGCGAAGATCGCCGGGATGATCATGGTCAGCGCCCAGATGCTGTAGATCATCTCGTCGGGGTAGCCATACTTGGTCGCCGGCAGCGCCGACGTCGCACCCCAGACACCCCAGAAGAGCACCAGCAGTGCGGCATAGAAGATCCAGCTGCGCGTTCCGCGCCCCTGTCTCGTCGAATCGGTCATGACGTCGCCTCTGTTCTTCATTGGGTGGCTAGTGCTGCAAGCGCTTCGGGGGCGAGCGGGCGTCCGCTCTTCTTGGCGGCGTAGAGCGCCGCGCCCAGTGCCGGGTCGAGAATCGGGGTGCGAAGGTCGTACTTCGCGGGCAGCCGGTCCAAGGCGTCCCGGAACAGTCCGAGATACCTTTCGCCGGTGAACATTCCACCCGAGTAGGACACCGGTACGAAGTCGTCGTCGGTGAAGCCGATGAGCACGCGGGTGGTCTCGATCAGGCCGACGAGTTCGTCGACGGCCGTGACCAGGATGCCGTCGGCGACGGGATCGTCCGCCGCCGACGCGGACACCACCTTCGCGAGATCGGCTATGGCCGAACGGTTTCCGTGCCAGGTATCGATGACGAGGCTCACCGCGTCGAGGTCGCTCGTCACGTCGAGCCGCTGCCGCATCGCCTGATACAGCGCGCCGCGGGTGGTACGTCCGTCGCTGGCCCTGCTGAATGCGTTGAGCCCCTGTGCGGCAACCCAGTACGCCGAGCCCTCGTCACCGAAGAGCTCGCCCCAACCGCCTACGCGCCGCCCGACGCCGGCGCGCTCACCATAGGTCATGGACCCGGTGCCGCTGATGACGTTGATGCCGTCCTCACCGGCCAGGGAACCGGCCCACCCGCAGACCATGTCGTTGTCGCAGCTGTACCGGTCGTGGCCGAGGATCGCCGCGGGCACGGCGTCGAGGCGCGCGAGGTCCGCACTGGATTCGCCGTAGCCGGGGATGCCGAAGAACGCCGCGTCGACGTCGGAGGCCGGCACGCCTGCGGTCTCGCACACCGCGTCGACGCCTTCCCGCAGCCGGCGCTCGACCACGTCGAAGCCCTCGCTGAAGTAGTACGAGGTGGCGGTGTTCGCGCGGCCCAGTACCCGACCGGAGTCGTCGATGATGGCGAAGGCGGTCTTGGATCCGCCACCGTCGACGCCGAGATACCGGGCCATGCCTACGCCCTGCCCTCTGCGGGTAGGGGGTGAATCGTGACGCCTTCGACGACACGGTTGACCTCACCCGACGGGAACGGATTGTCCGGTGTCTTGCCCCATTCCACCGACGTGAACAGCGCGAGGTACTGGGCGAAGACGAGATAGGCGACGGCGGCGAGCGAGTCACCGAGCCCGACCACGGGTAGCGTCCAAGCGGCGTCGGCGGCGCCCTCCGGGCCGATCGCGACCACGGCATCGTCGCCGAGCTGTCCGCGAATCTCGGTGACGATGTCGCGGTCGTACTGCTGGGTGTACGCGTCGGTCGAGAGGTAGACCACCGCGAGCGTGTCCCCGTCGAGCACGGACTTCGGGCCGTGCCGGAACCCGAGCGAGGAGTCGAAGTAGCTGACCACCTCACCGGCCGTCAGCTCGAGCAGCTTGAGTGCGGACTCCCGTGCCAGTCCCTCGAGAGCCCCGCTGCCGAGGTAGACGAAGCGGTTGCGCTTGGTGCGCGCCAGCGCGCGAATCTCGTCGCGCCGTGCGGACATGGCCTCCGCCGCGGTGGCGAGCGCCTCGACCGACTGCTGGTCGGCGGGTCCGAGCAGGAGCAGTGCCGCCAGCATCATCGACGTCAGGCTCGACGTCATCGCGAACCCGGTGTCGTTGGTGCGCTCGGGCATCAGCACGACCAAGGAGTCGTCGCGATCCGAGTGCGTGCGCGACAGTTCACCCGAGCCGTCGCAGGTGAGGATGAGATGCCAAGCGTCGTCGACGAGTTCGTCCACGAGCCGGGTCGTCGCGACGCTCTCCGGGCTGTTTCCCGACCGGCCGAACGACACGAGCAGCGTGGGGATCCCGCGTTCGAGGTGGTCATGCGGATTGGACACGATGCTCGTGGTCGCGATCGCGTCGACGCGGCGGTTCAGATGGTGGCGTAGCGCCGGCGCCACGATGTGCCCGGCGAACGCGGAGCTGCCCGCTCCGGTGAGGATGATCCGCAGATCGGGCCGTGCTACGAGGTCGCCGACGAAGCTGGTCGCCCGTTCGTCGATCATTCGACCAACTTCACGCCACGCGTCTGGCTGCTGCTCGATCTCGAGAATCGTTGCGCCGCCGTCGTGTTGGGCGGGGATGTCAGGCAAGAGTGGCTCCATTGCTATCGGTGGGGTGGCACGCCTGCGCGTAGGGGCGCAGCGCGTCGCGGACGCGGTCGATCACGAGGTGGTGCGGATCCGGCGGCAGGCTGCCGTCTCGGATCCGTCGATACTGGTCGGGCAGGAACTGGCTGATCAGCGGGAGCGGGATGCCCGCGGCGAGGTTCGACATCAGCGTGCGCCTCGCGGTCTCGATGCGCTCGTCTGGCCAGTAGTAGCGCAGCCGGTCGCTGTAGCTGAAGCGGCGCGCGATCCGCTGCTCCTGCTCGGTCCCGTGGTAGTACGACTCCCAGTAGCCGGGATCCTCGAGCATGCGGCGTTCGACCACGTCGACGAGATCCGACCGGTCCGACGACGGAACGATCTCGTCCTCGATCATCGCGAGTGCGAACAGCGCCTCGCGCAACGCGAACGTCAGACCCGGCCCGACCTTCAGGATGGCCCAGTGGTCCTCGACCAGTTCTCGGAGCTGTTGCGTCCGTTGGTAGTCCGTCGAGTGGGCCTCGAACACGAGGTTCGGCTCGGCGTCGAGCACGCGGCGCAGGTCGGCGGTCGCCGAGCGTTCGTAGTCCACGACCTTGAGGTGGTCGAACTCCACGCCTGGCTGCACGACGAGTGCGGCGACCCGTGGCCACACGTCGTCCAGCCCGACGCGGGCGAAGGCCTCGCGGTGGGCTGCGAGAGTCCGGCGGGCGCGTTCGGGTGTCGTCGGGATGACGTGATCGAGCGTCTCGTGGGCGCCGCCGGGCACGGGCACCTCGGTGCCGATGACGTAGGACAGCGTCGCCGTGCCGCCATTGCGGTTGCCGGTGTCCTCGGCAATCCGCAGCAGGCGCGCACTGCGTTCGGCGACGACGGCGTCGTCGAGGACGGCGGGGTCGTCGGCGCACGACATGCTGCAGTCGAGGTGGATCTTGGTGTAGCCGGCGGCGACGTAGCTTCTGATCAGCTCGTCGGCGTTGGCCATCGCCTCGTCGGACGGCATGCGCTGCCACCGGTTCGGACCGAGGTGGTCCCCGCCGAGGACGACGCGTTCACGGGGGAATTCGCGTTCGTCGGCGATGCGGAACACCATGTCGCGGAAGTCGGCAGGACGCATCCCGGTGTAGCCACCGAACTGGTCCACCTGGTTGGACGTGGCCTCGACGAGCACGTAGGTCTGGTCGTCGGCCGCCTGGGCGATGGCGGCCTCGATGACGACGGGATGCGCCGAGCAGACGGAGTAGACGCCGACCGGATCACCGGCCTTGTGCCGTCCAATGGTGTCGGCCAGGTGTCCTGCCACCGTGGTGCCGGTCACGGCAGAGCCTCCTCACCGAGCACGTGGCAGAGCCGGGTGACCGTCGTCGCGATGGCGTCCCGGCCGGCCGCGAGGTAGGGCCTCGGATCCACGGCGTCGGGGCGCATGCCGAGCTGGTCTCGGACGGCGCCGGTGAAGGCGACGTTGAGTGCGGTGCCGACGTTGAGCTTGCGCAGACCGGCCTGCGCCGCGGCGCGAAGTCGCTCGTCGGATACTCCCGATCCGCCGTGCAGGACCAGCGGAATGGGCACGGCCGCAGCCAGTCTCGCGGTCAAGTCCAGGTCGATCGCGGCGTCGCGGGTCGTCATCGCATGACTGCTTCCCACGGCGACCGCGAGCGCGTCGACGGTGGTACGGCGCGCGAAGTCCGCTGCCTCCGACGGGTCGGTGCGCACGCCGGGCGCATGGGCGCCGTCCTTGCCGCCGACCTCGCCCAGTTCGGCCTCCACCCACAGTCCCCGCCGCCGTGCGGCGTCGGCGTACCGCGCTGTCTGCTCGACGTTGTCGCCAAAGTCGAGGTGCGCGGCGTCGATCATGATGGAGCTGACGGCGAATCGCTGCGCCATGTCGATCGCCGCATCGATCAGCGCCGGCTCGGTGAAGTGGTCGAGATGCAGGGCGACCGGGACGGACGCCGCCGTGGCGACCTCCGCGCATGCTGCCAGCACCGGCGCGGCGTTGCCGCCGTGGAACCGGACGGTGTTCTCGCTGACCTGCAGGATGACGCCGGAGGATGCTGCCTCGGCGCCGCGGGCGATGGCCTCGGCGTGCTCGAGGGTGATCACGTTGAACGCCAGCACGGCGGTGCCGGCCGCTGTCGAGGCGGCGACCAGATCGGCGGTGGTGGCGGTTGTCATGATGAGTCGATCATGGGAAGACCGCTCACAACGCGCAATGGAAACCGCCGAAGCGATCAGGAAAACTGAGCGGCGACCCTAACCCGTTCGCGCTCCCGCACGGAGGCGACGACGCCGCCGTCGTTCAAGATGTCGGTCCCCGTGAGGTATCCGGCCTTGTCGCTGACGGCGTAGGCGAACAGCTCGGCCATCTCCTCCGCCTTCCCCCATCGCGGGACCGCGGCATCGGCGACCATCGCGCCCGCACCGGCCTGCTCCTCCAGCCGTCCCATCTCCGTGTCGACCGACCCCGGCGAGACCGACACGATGCGCAGGCCGCGGCCGTTGAACCGCTCGGCCTGAGAGGAGCTGTACCACTTGACGAAGGCCTTGCTCACCGCGTACGCCATGCCGGATCGCGCCTCTTCCGGAGCGATGCTCAGCGCCGTCCCCATCTCCGCCATGAAACGTTCCCGGTCGTCCAGGGCGAGCGGGAAGTGCGCTGTGGGAATGAGGCTTTCGGGTAGCAGATAAGCCGCCATCGACGCCACGTTCACGATCGCCGCGCCCTCGCCGGCGGCCTCGAGGAACGCCTCGCCGACGTGCAGGGTCCCCAGCGCATTGGTGGTCATCACGTACTCCGCGTCGCCCATGCTTGGGCTGACACCCGCCGCGTGGACGACCGCCGACACCGTGCCCTGGCCGGCCGCCGTCGCGAACAACCCATCCACCGCGGCACGATCCGTGACGTCGGCGTGTACCACCGTGGGCGGCATGCCGAGTCCCGTCAGCTCGGCCGCCGCGGCCTCCAGCCGATCGCCCCTGTTGTCGCACAGGACCACTTGATGGTCACGGCCCATGATCTTCGCCGTGGCCAGTCCCATGCCGCCCGCACCGCCCGTAATCACCACCACTCGCGTCATCCCTGGACCGTATACCGGCGAGGCGCGGTGTAATCGATCTTGGTCCGGGTATAGAGGCGTGGTGTCCTCGCCCCGGTGTGTCCCCGGCCCCCTCGTCGGCTCCATGATCAGTGCGCCATCGGCGGGATCTCGATGACGGCCACCCCGCAGCCTGCGCCCGAGGATCTGAGGCGGCTGGCCGAAGCCCACGGCGTCGCGACCTCGTACCGCAACGAACGACGGGAACCGGTCGACGTCGATGCCGACGTCGTGATCAAGGTGCTCGGCCTGCTCGACGTCGAGGCAGGCACCGAGGCCGACCGGCGCCGCGAACTGACCCGGCTCGAGGAACTCGATCGGGCGGGCACGCTGCCCCCCACGGTGGCCGTCCGCGTCGACGGCAAGCCCCAATCCCTGCCCGGCGCAGCGTCGTTGACGAGCGAGGACGGCACCCGGATCGACGTGCGCGACGGGCTGCCCGCCGACCTCGCGCCCGGGTGGTACCGCCTGCACACCCGGGCGGGCCAGGAGTCGACGCTCGTCGCCGCACCGCCTCGGGTTCCATCCGCTCCGCCGACGTGGGGATGGATGCTGCAGCTGTACGCGCTGCGGTCGGCCCGCTCGTGGGGCATCGGCGACCTCGGCGATCTGCGGGAGTTCGTCGAGTGGACCGCCGCCGATCACGGTGCCGGCGCGGTGCTGCTCAACCCGTTGCACGCCCCCGGACCGACGCATCCGGTGCAGCCGTCGCCGTATACCCCGTCGAGCCGCCGGTTCGCCAACCCGCTCGCGCTGCGCATCGAGGACGTCGACGCGTATGGCCGCGCCGACTCCGCCACCCGCGCGGAGGTGGACGCGCTGCGCGTCTCGGCGACGACCGAGCGCATCGACCACGACCTCGTCTGGGCGGCGAAACGCGATGCACTGGAACTGCTTTGGCGCTCGGAAGGTCGACCCGACGCCTTGACCGGCGCGCCCGAGGGGCTGCGCGACTGGGCGACGTACTGCGCGCTGGCCGAACGCCACGGGGGCAGGTGGAGCCGGTGGCCGGAGGCACTGCGCGACGTCGCGAGCCCCGCCGTCGCCGCGGCTCGCGACGAGTTGGCACCGCGGGTCGCGTTCCACGCCTGGGTGCAGCACCGGTGCGCCGAGCAGTTGACCGGGGTGCGGACCGCAGCGCGCGAATCCGGTATGGCACTCGGCGTGCTGCACGACCTGGCCGTGGGGGTCGACGCTGACGGCGCCGACGCGTGGGCGCTGGCCGACGTACTGGCCGGAGGCGTCAGCATCGGCGCCCCGCCGGACAACTTCACCCCCCGCGGGCAGGACTGGGGGCTGCCGCCGTGGCGGCCGGACCGCCTGGCCGCCACCGGCTACGCCGCGCTGCGGGACATGTTGCAGGCCGTGCTGGCGCATGCCGACGGGCTGCGGATCGACCACGTCGCCGGTCTGTGGCGACTGTGGTGGATTCCGCCGGGCGACGGTCCCGATCGCGGGACCTACGTGCATTACGACGCCGACGTGATGCTGGCGGTGCTCGCGCTCGAGGCGCACCGTGCCGGCGCGACCGTGGTGGGCGAGGACCTGGGGACCGTGGAACCGGAGGTGACCGAGGCGCTCGCCGACAACGCGATGCTGGGATGCGCGGTGTCGTGGTTCACCCGCGATCAGTCCGCACCCGACGAGCCGCTGCTCCCGCCTGCCCGGTGGCCGTCGCGGGCGGCGGCCAGCCTCTCCACGCACGACCTGCCCACCGCGGCGGGGTTCATGAGCGGCGAGCACGTGCGGGCGCGCGCGGACCTCGGTCTGCTCGACGATGTGCCTGCCGAGCAGGCCAACGCCGACAAGGAGCGCGCCGAGTGGCTGGAGATGTTGCGTTCCGAGGGCCTGCTCGACGCCGCCACCGAGCCCGACGAGTCGCAGATCGTCGTCGCGATGCACCGCTTCCTGGCGTCGACGCCGAGCCAGCTCAAGCTCGTCTCGCCCTACGACGTGATCGGCGAGCGCAGGCAACCCAACCTGCCGGGAACGGTCGACGAGTACCCGAACTGGCGGCTCCCGCTCGCCGAGACCCTGGAGGAATTGCGGGCCGACCCGCGGGTCGCCGAGGTCGTCGCGGCGTTCCGCCGCTAGTGCGTGAGCGGCGTTCCGCCGCTAGTGCACCAGCACCGGCTCGGCAGGCGCCGGGCGGCGGCCGGTGAAGAACGCTGCCGCAACGGCGACGACCGCGATGACGGCCGCCACGGTGAACGCGGCGCGCACCCCGGGTAGGTCCGGAGCGCCGCCGGACGCAGAGGCCCTGGTCATGACCGTGATGAACAGTGCGGTGCCTGCCGCGCCTGCCACCTGCTGCAGGGTCGTCAAGATCGCGCTGCCGTGGGAGTAGAGCCAGTCGGGCAGCACGCCGAGCGCGTCGGTCATCAGTGGCGTGAACATCATTGACAGCCCCAGCATCATCACCATCTGCAGCACGACGACCGCCCAGATCGGCGACGCGGCCGACAGCGTCGCGAACCCCCACAGTGAGGCGCACAGCAGGACCGAGCCCGGGATGACGAGCACGCGGGCACCGAGCCGGTCGTAGATGCGTCCGACGAACGGCCCGGCCAAGCCCATCAGCAGGCCGCCGGGGAAGCCGACGAGACCGGCCACCAGGGCGCTGCGTCCGAGGACGTCCTGTACGTACAGCGGGAGCATGATGATCGCGCCGAACAGCGCCATGAAGCCGAGCACGACCAATGCGAGCGACACCGAGAACCGGCGGTAGGTGAAGGGGCGGAGATCCAGGAAGGCGCCGTCCCGCCGCTGCAGGCGGACCTGCCTCATCCCGAAGAGCACCATCGCCGTCGCGCCCACGACGACCGGCACCCAGGCCGGGACGCCACCGCCACCGCTGGACTCGCCCGCCAGCGACAGCCCGAAGACGAGGCCCGCGAACGCGACTGCGGACAGCGGCACCGAGACGTAGTCGATCGGGGTCGGGCGACGTTCCTCGCTGGGGACCCGCAGCCACCTGTGGCCGGCAGCGAGCGCAACCAGGGCGATCGGGAGCACGATCCAGAACATCCAGCGCCAGCTCAGCGATCCGAGGATCAGCCCGGACAGCGTTGGGCCGACCGCGGGCGCCACGGCGATCACGATCGAGATGGTGCCCATCGTCTGGCCGCGCCGTTCCACCGGAATCAGCGTCATGATCGTCGTCATCAGTAGGGGCACCATCACCGCGGTGCCGCACGCCTGCACGATCCGCGCGACCAGGAGGACGGTGAAGCCCGGTGCGAGCGCCGCGAGCAGCGTCCCGCTGCAGAACAGGATCATCGACATCAGGTAGATGGTCCGGGCCGGAAAGCGTTGCAGCAGCGCACCGGTCATGGGGATCACCACGGCCATGGTGAGCAGGAAGCCACTGGTCAGCCACTGCGCGGTGGCCGCGGACACCTCGAGGTCCACGATCAGCGCGGGCAGCGCCACACTCATGATCGTCTCGTTGAGGATCATGACGAATGCCGCCCCAACCAACAGGGCGATGATCAGGGTCGGGCTGGGCGCAGCACGGCGCGCCATGGTGGGTGCTCCTCTGGTCGTCGATTGTTAGATCGGCTACCAGAGTAGGCGAGGCGGTACCAATGCGCGCAAACGGTTTTCGGCAGGATCTCGTGCTCGCGTGACCGTCATTCGCGTTGTGACGCGTCTACTTTGGCGACAACCTTGGGTCATGGCTGTTTTCGTGGCGATGTCGGCAATGGCATTGCTGGCCGCCTTCACCATGTGGCTTCCCGGTGCCGCGCGACGATCCGACGCCCTGGATCGGTTGATCGCCATCGTCGGCATGGCCGGTCAGTGTGCGCCGCTGCACGGCCGCGAGTCGCTCACCAGCTTCGCGCCCGGGTCAGGCCACGGGCGGGAGGTCGACGGGGAACGGTTCGGCGAAGTCGGCGGACCTGGCGACCGCGGCCCATTCGCTGTCCTCCGCCAATAGGGCCTCGTCCTGCCGGATCGCGCCCTCGATGGCGATCACGCCGAGCGGCAGGTGGTACGGCACGTCAGCGCGCCGGGACAGCCGGACCAGGATGTTCGCCGCACGGGCGGGATCGCCCGCAGTGACGGCATCGCTGGTGCGGATGGCGTTCATCGCACCGACGGTGTCGGCGTAGCGGTCGGGGATGTCGTCGATGGTCATCGACGAGCCTGCCCAGTCGGTCGCGAACCCGCTCGGTTCGACCACGACCACCTTGATCCCGAACGGCGCCGTCTCAGTCTGCAGCACCCGGGAGAACCCGTCGATCGCGAACTTCGCGGCCTGGTACGACGCGATGCCTGCCGACCCGCCGACGCGGCCGCCCATCGACGAGAACTGGATGATGAGTCCGCCCTCTTGCTCGCGCAGGACGGGGATCGCGGCCTTCGACACGTTGTAGACGCCCCAGAAGTTGGTCTCGAACTGCGCGCGGAAGTCGCCGGTGTCCCCGGTCTCGATCGGGGCGACGTTGGCGTATCCGGCGTTGTTGACCACGACGTCGACACGGCCGAAGTGATCGCGCGCCGTGGCCAGCGCCGTGCGTGCCGCGTCGGCGTCGGTCACGTCGAGTGGCAGCGGCAGGACCCGATCCCCGTACGCATCCACCAGATCGACCAACCGATCGGGACGCCGTGCGGTGGCCGCAACCGCGTCACCGGCATCCAGGGCAGCCTCGACCAATTTCCGGCCGAAGCCGCGGGTCGAGCCCGTGACGAACCAGACCTTGTCCATGTCTTCCTCCTCGATCTGATAGCTTGACTATCACTTGAACGCCTGCGGCTCGGAATCATTCCCGCCCCCACGACGGCAGGAGTGATGAGTGCGACGCGATGCGGCCACGAACCGCGCACGGCTCCTGGCAGCGGCCGAGGCGGTGTTCGCCGAACGCGGGCCGTCCGCGACCCTCGACGACGTAGCGAAGGCGGCTCAGGTCGGACCGGCGACCCTCTACCGCCGCTTCGCGAACAAGGACGCCCTGGTGCGAGAGGTCCTCGGCGGCTTCTTCCAACGCCTGATCGACGTCGCCGCCGAGGCCGAGCAGTCCCCGGCGGACATGGGATTGGACGTCTTCCTGCGCACGGTCGGCGTCGAACTCGCGGGGAAGGCCGGTCTGTCCGCACCGATCTGGGGCGAACTGGCGCCCACCGCACTCATGGAGGAGTTGCGCGGCCGATCGACCCAGCTGCTGAGGCGCGCCCAGGCCGCTGGTGCGATCCGCGCGGACGTCACACCGGACGACATCACCGTCGCCGTGTGGGCGCTGCGTGGGGTCATCCAGTCCGAGCGCACCGACCCGGTGCATCAGGGCGAGCAGCTGTGGCGACGGCATCTCGACACGATCCTGCGGGGCTTCCGCACACACCCCTGACGAGATCATCATGGTCACCATGGCGACGCTGACATCGGTGAACGTGGGCCTCCCGCGGGACGTCGACTGGAACGGCCGGACGGTCTTCTCGGGGCTAGGCAAGGAACCGGTGTCCGGGCCACGGATGGTGCGGCGCCTGAACGTCGATGGCGACGGCCAGGGCGATCTCGGCGGACACGGCGGGGAGAACCGAGCGGTTCTGGTGTACCAGGTGCAGTCCTATCGTCACTGGGCCGAGGTGCTCGACCGGCCGGACCTCGCGCCGGGCCTGCTCGGCGAGAACCTCACCGTGGACGGCCTGTCGGACGACGAGGTATGCATAGGCGACCGCTACCGCGTCGGCGACGCGGTTCTGGAGGTCACCCAGCCCCGGGTCACCTGCTACCGGGCGGGCATTCGGATCGGGGAGCCCCGCATGGCCGCGCTGCTGGTCTCGCACGGCAGACCAGGCTTCTACTGCCGCGTCATCGAGGAGGGCGCGGTCGAGGCGGGCCAGGAGATCGTCAAGGTTTCCGACGGGCCGCACCGGGTGTCGGTGGCCGAGATCAACGGGCTGCTGTACCTGCCGGGGCACCCCCGCACCGTGCTGGAACGCGCCCTCGACATCCCCGCGCTCAGCCCCGGGTGGAAGACATCGCTGCGCAGCCTCGCGGATCAGGGCGAGCAGGCGGGCAACACCGGACTGGCGTCGGCGGGACCACCCCCGTCGTGGATGGGTTTTCGACCGCTGCGCGTCGCCGAGGTGCGCGACGAGAGTCGGCACGTGCGGTCGGTCTACTTCGAGGCGCCCGATGGGACGGTGTTGCCGAGCTGGGAACCCGGCCAATCGATCACCCTCAGAGTGACGACGGAGTCCCTTGCGGCGCCGATGATTCGGAACTACTCGCTGTCGAATCGTCCCGGCTCCGACCGCTTCCGAATCAGTGTCAAACGCGAGGACGACGGCGTCGTCAGCCGGTTCATCCACGCGCGCGTGTCGGTGGGCGACGTCCTCGACGTCGCCGCACCGCGCGGTACCTTCGCCCTCGAGGAGGGCAGCGGCCCGGTGGTCCTGCTCTCCGCCGGGGTCGGCGTCACCCCGGTCCTCTCGATGCTCCACTCCCTGGTGGAATCCCGTTCCGCAAGGGACGTCTGGTGGTTGTACGGCGCGCGTGACGGCACCGAACACCCCTACGCCGACGAGGTGCGGGAGTTGCTCGGGCAGTTGCCGCGAGCCCGTTCGCGCACCGTCTACAGCCATCCCGCGCCATCGGACCGGGCCGGGGTGGACTACACCGACACGGGACGGCTGTCGATCGCCCTCGTTCAAGAGCTGGGCGTTCCTCACGACGCGACGGCATACCTGTGCGGCCCGGCCTCGTTCACGACCGAACTGCGCGCCGGCCTCGCCGCCTACGGTCTCGATCCGGGTCGGATCCGCAGCGAGCTGTTCGGCGCCAAGGAAGCACTGACTCCCGGTATCGCCGCGAGAGTCGTTGCGCCGCATCTCCCCTCGGATGGGCCGGGCCCGGGGCCAGCGGTGCAGTTCGCCCGCAGCGGCATCTCCGCACCGATGGCTGCCGCGCCGTCGACCCTGCTGGAGTTCGCCGAGGCATGCGACGTCCCGGCACGGTGGTCGTGCCGAACGGGCGTGTGCCACAACTGCCAGACCGCCCTGCTGTCGGGCAGCGTCGACTACGACCCCGAACCGCTCGAGCGCCCCACCGACGGCAACGTCCTCATCTGTTGCTCGCGCCCCGCCGGCGACGTCGTGCTCGACCTGTGAACCGGCTCACCGCCTGACCGAGCCCGGAGGCATGTCGACGCCGATCTCGTCGCAGATCGGCCCGATGATGAACAGCGAACCGCGCGGGCTGCAGAACGGCGTGCCGAAGGGCAGCGGGGCAGGCGGCGGCGAAGGCGTGAGGATGGGCGCCGGAATGTCAGCCGAGATGAAGCTGTCCAACGGGTTTCCGTTCACGTCGACCATCCGCACGTTGCCCGTTCCGGACGGGGTCATGAACCAGGTGTGGCACCCGTTCATGTCCCACTCGATGTTGTGGAACGGCAGGGCCTCGCCCGGGCACCAGGTCGTCGTCGGCGCTTGATAGGGGTTCGCTTGGGCGGTGGCCGCGCTCATCGCGACACCGACCGCTGCGATCGCGCCGGTCACCGCAATTGCGGTGGCGAGTCGTGAGGTGCGGTTCATGTCCATTCCCTTCGTCGAGCGCAACCACGTCGGCGTCGCTTCTGGGATCAGCACACCGCTTTCGGCGGGCTACCGATCCCAAGAAGTCGGGCCGCGCTCTGAATCGCCGAGCCGCTGGCGCAGCGTCGCCGCGCGCAGGATTAGGTGGTTGCGTTCGGCGAGGTCGTGTACCTGCGCGGCGGCCGCGGCATAGAGCCGGGCAGCCGCCGCGAAATCGCCTGCCCGTTCCCGCAGATGGGCCACGGCGGCCGTGTACCGCGGCAGCCCGGGGTCGAGGTCGGCGAGCGCGCGCAGCCCGGCGTGCGGGCCGTCGGCCTCGCCGACTGCGACGGCACGATTGAGCCGCACGACCGGACTGTTGGTGAGCGCGACCAATTCGTCGTACCACTCGACGATCTGCACCCAGTCGGTCTCGTCGGCCGACTGCGCATCGGCGTGCAGCGCCGCGATGGCGGCCTGCGCCTGATACTCGCCGAGCCGGTCACGGGCCAGGGCCGCCTGCAGCACGTCCACGCCCTCGGCGATCAGGTCGCGCCGCCACAGCCCGCGGTCCTGTTCGTCCAGCGGCACGAGGCTGCCGTCGGCGCGGATCCTCGCCGGCCGCCGGGCGTGGTGGAGCAGGAAGAGCGCGAGCAGGCCGGCGACCTCCGGGGCGTCGGAGGCCCGCGACAGTTGGCGCGCCAATCGGATCGCCTCGGCCGCCAGGTCGACGTCGCCGCCGTAGCCCTCGTTGAACACCAGGTAGAGAACCCGTAGGACGGTGCCGAGATCACCGGGGCGATCGAATCGGACGGCACCCACGGTGCGCTTGGCGCGGCTGATGCGCTGCGCCATCGTCGCTTCAGGCACCAGGTACGCCTGCGCGATCTGCCGGGTGGTGAGGCCGCCGAGGGCGCGCAGGGTGAGGGCGACGGCCGACGCGGAGGTGAGGCTCGGGTGAGCGCAGAGGAAGTAGAGCCGCAGCGTGTCGTCCGCCGATTCCGTTGGGCCGGGAGGCGGCTCGTCGGACAGCCGGGCCTCCCGGGCTCGCCGCGCCACGTCGGACCGGGTGTGGTCGATGAAGCAGCGCCAGGCCGTCGTGATCAGCCAGGCCTTGGGATCGTCGGGTCTGCGCCGGGGCCACGCATCGAGCGCCCGGATCAGTGCCTCCTGAACCGCGTCCTCGGCGGCGGCGAATTCCGCCCCGCGGTGGACGAGAGCCGCCAGCACGCCGGGGATCAGCTCCCGCAGCTGGGCCTCGTCCACCGCGCCGCGGCTCATCAGCCGTCGACGGTCGGTGGGGCGGTGAGGAAGGGCCGCACCTCGAGCCATTCGTGGATCGGCCGTCCACCCGCCCCCGGCGCAGCGGACAGCTCGCCTGCGAGTTTCACGGCGCGGTCGTGGGAGTCGACGTCGATGATCATCCAACCCGCGATGAGGTCCTTGGTCTCGGCGAACGGGCCGTCGGTGACGGGCGGCTTGCCGTCACCGTCGGAGCGGACCCACTCCCCTTCCGGGGCCAGCGCCTGACCGTCGACGTACTCGCCGGTGCCTTGCAACCGCTCGGCGAAGTCGTTCATGTACCGGACGTGCGCACGGATCTCGTCGGGCGTCCACCGATCCATCGGTACGTCGTTCACCGCGGCAGGCGCGCCGCGGTAGTGCTTGAGGAGCAGGTACTTCGCCATGGGTTTCTCCCTTTCCAGACGGCGACCCCGATTGGTCGCACACACCAGGGACGGAGCCGAGCCGGCGTTCTCGACACTCGCCATCACCCGAGGCACCGGTCAGCGGTCGGTCTCCGACAGCGGGCGGCAACCGTGACGTCTGAGCCCATCGCCCTACGGTATCCGCCGGTAACGGCCCACCCGCTACCGGCGATCACGTCGCGGAATTATCGAACCGTTACCAACGTTTGTCTCAAATGTCACATGGGTAACTTCAGTAACAGCACCGGTTCGCCAGTGCGTTGCCCGCCGCCGAAGAAAGACATGAATGGATCACGTGAATGAACACCGTCCTCTACGCCGCCACGAACGGCGCCATCTATGAGACCCGCGCCTACTCCAAGGCCGACATCGATCAACTCGTCCAAAGCCAGGGCCTCCAGGCGCTGACCAGCTTCGACCGGCAGTTCGACTTCTGGTTCAGCCCGTCGACGAGCAGGTGCCAGCGCCGAGTGAACCGCAGCGCCACCGAACTCCTCCTGGCCACGACGACGTTGACCGCCAAGACGGTCCCCCTGCTTCGGGGCAGCGTCGTGATCGCCACCCACGATGCCGACGGCGACCTCGACGGGCTCAGCTGGCAACAGCTCGATCTGCTCGCGATGAAGAACCGCTCGCTGCACGCGCGGGACCTCCGCATCCTCGAGCGCCGCATCGTTCGCGACGAGCGCCGTCAGCGACGCATCGACGACGCCGCTCGACCCGCTGCCACGGTCCCCGCGCCCAGCGTCGAGACCCGCACGCCGGTGCGTAGCTGACCGAGTTTCTCGCGCGCGGAAGCGGGTAAGCACCGCGCAATGAGAATCGTCGTCACCGGTGCTTCCGGAAACGTGGGCACCGGCGTACTGCGCGCGCTCGCGCGCCACATGCCCGACGCGCAGGTGGTCGGAGTCTGCCGCCGTCCTCCCGCGGAGGGCATCGACTATGAACGCGTGACCTGGCATGCCGTCGACCTGGCCTCGCCGACCGCAAGCGCCGACCTGGCGCCGGCCATGCAGGGCGCCGACGTCGTCGTCCACCTCGCACTCGCGGTGCAACCGGTGCGCGACGAGGACTACCTCTACCGCGCGAACGTCACGGGTTCCCAAGCCGTCCTCGATGCCATCGACGCCGCGGGCGTCAAGCAACTGGTGTACGCATCCAGTCTCGGCATCTACGCCCCGGGTGCCGGCGAGCCCGTCGCCGAGGACTGGCCGGACACCGGCCAGGAGACGTCGGTCTACAGCAGGCACAAGGTCGCCGTGGAACGGATGCTCGACCGGTTCGCCGAGCAGCATCCGGACGTGTCCATCGCGCGGTTCCGCCCCACCGTGGTGGTACAGCGTCATGCGTCGTGGCTGATCAAGACGCTCTACCTGGGCCCGCTGGTGCCGAAGTCCGCGTTGGAGATGCTCCGCCGACGCCAGCTGCCGGTACTTCCATTGCCCGCCGGACTCGGGCTGCAATTCGTACACGCCGACGACGTCGGCGACGCCGTGGTGCGGATGATCGAGCACCGGGCCCGGGGGTCCTACAACGTCGCCGCCGACATCCTGGACGCCGACGCGCTGGCAGGCCTCGTCGGTGCCCGTCCGATCGCCGTCAGCCCGCGTGCGGCCAGGTCCGTCATCTCGGCGCTCAGCGCCGCCCGCGTCATCGCGCTCACCCCCGGCTGGTACGACGTCGCCACCAACACCCCTCTGATGGACACGTCGAAGGCGCAACGCGAAATTGGTTGGTCGCCTGCACATTCGTCGACCGTCAGCGCGCGAGAGTTGATCGAAGGCCTGGCCGACGACGCCATCGGCAGCAGCGCTGCTACGGGATTCGGTAGCTCCACGCCCGACATCGGTCGTGCCGTCGCGCGCGTGCACGACGCGTCGTTGCTGACGTGGACCGGCCTGGCACTGGCGCGAGCGGTGGGCAAGCGTCGCGCCGGTGTCCCCGACGCGATCGTGGTGGCGACCAATCTCGCGTCCGGCACCCCGCTCGCCCTGGACCGAATCCTCGAGCGGCGCACGGACAAGGTGGCCCTGGTCGCGCCGGTCGCCGTGCTGGCGGCCCTGGCGGCGACCGTGCGCGGCGGATGGGCCCCGGTGGCCGCTACCGCAGCGCTGCACGTGCTCAACGGGCTCGAGCGCAAGCGCCGCGCGAAAGATCCTGATTCACAGCCGGTTTCCTCGTTGCCAGGGCCGGGTAGTTCCGATCGGTGATCGAACATGGATAACCACTCGCAGGACACGGGCTCACAGGTGGTCCTCATCACCGGTGCGTCCAGTGGCATCGGCAAGGAGACCGCGCTCCGGTACGCCGAACGCGGCGCCCGGCTGGTCCTGGCAGCACGCTCCAGTGACACGCTCGAAGAGGTGGCCGTCGAGTGCAAGCGGTCCGGCGCCTCCGACGTGATCGCCCGGTCGACCGACATCGCGGAAGCCGACCAGGTATCCGACCTCTTCGACGCCGCCTTCGAGCAGTTCGGTCGCGTGGACGTGGCCGTGCAGTCCGCGGCGATCACGGCCTTCGGCCGGTTCGTCGACGTGCCAGCCGAGGTGTTCGACGGCATCGTGCGCACCAACCTCATTGGCGCCGCCAACGTCGCGCGCTGTGCGCTGGTCCACTTCGAGGAACGCGGAGCGGGGCACCTGGTGCTCGTCGGCTCGCTACTCGGCGTCACCGCGGTGCCCTACCAATCCGCTTATGTCGCAAGCAAGTTCGCGCTCTGCGGCCTGGTGCGGACGTTGCGCCAAGAGACCCACCACCTGCCGGGGGTGAAGGTGCACGGCGTCTACCCGGGGCCCGTCGACACCCCGGTGTACGCGACTGCGAGCAACTACTTCGGTCGCACGCCGAGGGTGCCTCCCACGGCCGTACCGCCGTCGACCATCGTCACGTCGATCGTCCGTGCCACCGAACGGAAGCGTTCCAGCGAACGTCAGGTCGGCTGGATGAACCGCCCAGCCATCGCGGCGTACCGGCTGATGCCTGCGATGTTCGACGCTATCATCGGACCGTTCCTGCGCGTGGTGGCGTTCACGGACGAACCCACCGACCCCACCGAGGGCAACGCCTTCGTCGGATCGGGTGACGAGACCCCCACCCGGTGACCCTCGAGGGTCAGCAGTCCAGTTGGACTTCGAAGGTCGCCGTCCCGGTGTTCGAGATGTTGCCGTCGTAGAACCCGTCTGCTGTTCCGGTGATCACGAAGGACCCGTCGACGATCGTTGCCTTCGTGGCGCCCGGGGTGGCGTTGGTGACGCCGCCAGTGAAACCGCCCAAGTCATCGATCCGCACCGATAGCGGCTCGACGCCGGCCCCGGTGCGCACCTGGGCGTTGAAGCCCGGCTGCGGCGGGATGGTCTCGATGAGCCACACCCACTCCGCCTGCTGACAGCGGACGATCGGCCGTTCGGCGATCTCGTTGCCGTTGATCGTGATGCGTGCGGTGGGCGTGCCGAGTGCCGAGGCACCGGACGCGCATCCCGTTGCGACCAATCCGACGGCGAGTAGGGCAACGACGCCCGGTTTGCGCGTTTGCGGCACCGCGCCCGGTCGTCTGCAAGACGTGCCGGCCGGATCACTCAGTTCATAGACCATGCAGTGGCATACCCCGCAGCGCGAGGATTGATACCGCTTCGGACCCGCGAGTTTGCCGGTTCCCTCGAGCGAGTGGTGGCACAACTGCTCTGGTATAGCCACCGCGACCGGAGTACATTCTGATCGCAGGTGAGCCGGGAAGCCTGGTCGGCATGTTGATGGTCCGACTGTCGAAAGGCTCACCGATGCGTCCCAACTCCTGCGCGCCCGGGGGCGTGCGAACCGAATCCGCCATTCACGTCGAGGGTTTGACGAAGCGATTTGGCTCGCTCGTCGCCGTCGACGACCTCCACCTCAACGTCGCACGTGGCGAGGTGTTCGGATTCCTCGGCCCGAACGGTGCGGGGAAGTCCACCACCATTCGCATGTTGTTGGGGCTCCTTCGGCCGAACTCCGGGCAGGCCACGATCTTCGGCTGCGACGCCGGTGACGTACGGCGTGCGCATCGGCTGTTGGCCTACGTGCCGGCCGATGTCGCGCTGTGGCCGGCGCTAACCGGAGCCGAGACACTCGAACTCTTGGGCAACGTCGGTCCAGGTACCGATGTCGCCTACCGCGCCGAACTGGTGCGCAGATTCGATCTCGACGTGGACAGACCGGGCAAGGCGTATTCGACGGGCAACCGGCAGAAGGTCGCGTTGGTAGCCGCCTTCGCGACGCGTGCCCCCCTACTCATTCTCGACGAACCGACGAGCGGGTTGGATCCACTCGTGGAGCGCACCTTCCGTCACTGCGTCGACGAAGCCCGCGACCGTGGGCAGACCATCTTCCTCAGTTCCCACCAATTGGCCGAGGTCGAAGCCACCTGTGATCGGGTGGCGATCCTTCGGGCGGGCCGGCTGGTGGAAGTCGACGCCATTGCCGACCTTCGTCGGTTGCGGCGCAGCGTAGTCGAGGTGTCCTACCGTGGCGATCAGCCCCACCTGCACTCCGTTCCCGAGGTGTCGGACGTGACGGCGATGACGGGCGGCCGGTTGCGTTTCAACCTGTCGGGATCACCGTCCGGGGCGCTGAAAGTGCTTGCCGCCGCTGACATCACGGCGGTGGCCATGCGAGAGCCGACTCTGGAGGAGATCTTCCTGGACTACTACGGAGAGAGCGAGCGATGACCACCGGACTGGTGGCTACACCGGTTCATCGGCCGTCGGCAGGTGACGCGGTCGGGCGGCTCGTCCTGCGTCAGCTGCGCCGGGGCACGTTGATCGTGGCTGGAGTGTGCGCCGGGATGTCGGCACTCGTTGCGACGCAGTACCGCAGCACGTTCGAAGGCGAGATGAGCCAGCAAGCCGTGACGGCGCTCGCCGAGAACCCCGCGATTCGGGTGCTGTTCGGCCCAGCGGTAGCTCTCGACGATCCCGGTGGGTTCACGGTGTGGCGCACCGGCACGCCGGTGTTGATCCTGGCCGGTGTCTGGCTTCTGCTCGCAGCGATCCGCATCACCCGCGGCGAGGAGGATGCCGGGCGCTGGGACCTACTGCTGTCCGGGCGCGCGCGCTCCATCGACGTGCTTCTGCGCTGTGTGGCCTCGGTTGCAGGCTCAGCCGTCGCGATCAGTGCGTCGATCGGCGTCGCGTTGATCGCCGCGGGCACCGACGTCGAGGGGGCGACCGTCTATGCGCTTGGCGTGCTCGGGGTGACCGCCACGTTTGGCGCGGTGGGTCTGGCCGCCGGGCAGGTGATGCCGAGCAGACCGTCCGCAGTGGGTCTTGCGATCGGCGTGCTGGGTGCCGCGCTGCTGCTACGAATGCTCTCCGACGGTCTTGTCGCACTCGCCTTCGCCGCGTGGTTGACACCGTTCGGCCTCATCGGCGAGTCGGCGCCCTACTCGCAGAACCGGCTCCTTCCCCTGGTCGTGCTGGCGGCCTTCGCCGCGATCGCGACAGCGATCGCCCTCGCCGCCGCTCGAGGAAGAGACATCGGAGGTGGGTGGGTCCCGGTGCGCAGCCACCGAGCTGCGCATACTCGCCTACTGGGTTCTCCGGCGGTATTCGCGGTGCGGTGTGCACTGCGACCGACGCTCGGCTGGGCATCGGGCATCGGCGCCTACTTCCTGATCATCGGTGCGATGATCGCCTCGATTCTCGAGTTCTTCGAGGGCAGCCCCCGATTTGGCGAGTTGGCTGCCGCAGCGGGATTCGGCAACCTCGGTACTGCATCCGGATTCGCCGCCGCACTGTTCGGCCTGTTGGCGATTCCCACCGGCCTCTACGCGGTGACGCGAATGGCGTCAGTAGTGGGCGATGAACGCGCGAACCGGACGACGATGCTGCTGGCCGCACCCCTGTCCAGGCAGCGTCTGCTGGCCGCCGTGGCGATGGTCGCCGCGGTCGGGGTCCTGACGCTGCACGTCGTCGCAGCGCTGGGAATGTGGGCGGGCGCCGTGCTCACCGGTGCACCGCTCGGTCTCGGCGACGCCCTCGCCGGTGCGATGAACACCGCTCCCATCGCGTGGTTGGCGTTGGGCGCCGCGGCGCTGGCCGTCGGGTGGGTTCCTTCTGCCGTGACGGCCGTAGGAGCCCTGCCCGTGGTCGGAGGTTTCCTCCTGAACGTCATCGCCGACAGCATCGGAGCGCCTCGGTGGGTCTCGGCCCCATCCCCGTTCGTACACGTGGCCGCTGCGCCTGCAGTCCCGCCGAACTGGCCGGCCACTGCGGCGATCTTGGCGGTCGCCGCGTTTCTGCTCGGCGTGGGAGTCATCGGGTACGCGCGGCGCGACCTCGCGACGTGAGACGCTGAGCTGACGTCGAATAGAGGAGTGTGGTCGTGACCGACTGGGTGGTGACGATCATCGGGGCCGTGCTCGTGCTGGTGGTGGTCCGCGACGTGTTCCACACGCTGTTCCACCCGGTCGGGCACGGCAGCATCGCACCCAAGGTCATGAGGTTCGTGTGGTGGCTGCTTCGGCTGTTTCCATCCGATCGCCGGATCACGTCGCTCACCGGGCCACTCGGAATAGCACTGGTCGTGCTCACCTGGGGCGCCATCGCCGTCGTCGGGTGGGCGATGATCTACTACGCCTCGATGCCGGAAGGCTTCGCGTACAGCTCGGAGCTGGATGGGCTCCCTCGCAGCACCGAGTTCGACTCGATGTACGTCTCGCTGGTGACGATAGGGACGCTCGGCTTCGGTGACATCGTGCCCACGCTGCCGGTCCTGCGCCTGCTCGTGCCGCTCGAGGCGTTGTTCGGCTTCATGCTGCTGACGGCAGCGGTGTCGTGGGTTCTGCAGATCTACCCCGCGCTGCACCGCCGACGCGTTCTGGCGCTACAGCTTTCGACGCTGCGCGGGGTCCGTCGAGCCGATCCCACGCTGGGCATCGGCAGCATCCCCAGCGACGTTCTCACCGGCATCGCCAACGCCGTCGTGGAAGCGCGCAACGACTTCACCCAGTACGGCGCCACGTACTACTTTCGTGACGTCGAAGCGGACGCCTCGCTGGCTGCGTCGCTGGTGTACGCCACCGAACTCGCCACCGAGGCAGCCGACAGCAAGGACGACCAGACCCGCCTCGCAGGAGCGATGATCGCCTCGGCCGTCGATAGTTTGGCCACGCTCCTGCGCGAGGAGTTCCTGCAATTCGACGGTGATACCGCGGCGGTCATCAAGGCCTACGCCGAGGATCACCGGCACCACGACTGAGCCGAGGTCAGTTGGGCGGCGGATCGCTGGCGAACCTCGCACGTTTGGGCTGTTCTGTGGCGGGCACGTCGATCCGATGAGCACGGCGGCAATGGTTTCCTGCGATGCATGGAACCGAGATGAGCGGGACGAGACGCGCACTCAGCGCCTCGACCGCAACTGGGCAACGCTGCTGCAGGAACTGCGCGTCGTGCTCACCGGCGTGCAACTGCTCACCGGGTTCCTGCTGACGCTGCCGTTCCAACAACGCTTCACCGCGCTCGACCACGAGCTGCGCCTGCTCTATCTCGCCACCGTTTGCTGCTCCATCGCGGCCACCGTCCTACTGACGACGCCGGTAGCGTTGCACCGCATGACATTCCGGCGGCACATGCTGTGCAAGCTGGTTGCGGTGTCGCACCGCGTGACGATGGTCGGGCTGCTCCTGCTCGGCGCAGCCGTCTCGGGTGTCGCCACCATGGTCTTCGACGTGATCGCGGGTCGGGGCGCGGGCGTGGCAGCCGGCGCGGCCACGGCGACGACCTGGGTTGCGCTCTGGGTGGCGCTGCCGCTGGTGGCGCGGCGGGGAACCCGCGCGGACGTCCTGCGCTAGCCGGCGACCGGCGCCAGTCGGTCGGCCCACGGCATCGCCTGCTCCAGCTGAGCAGCCAGCCGGATGAGCGTCGACTCCCCGGCGAGCGGCGCGACGAACTGCACGCCGAGCGGCAGACCGTCCGCCGTCCAGTGCAGCGGTAGCGAAATCGCCGGTCGCCCAGTCAGATTCGCCAGCTGCGTGTACGGCACCCAGTTGAGGTTCTTGTCCACCATGTCGTCGACGATCTTCGTGTGCCGCAGCAGGCTTGCGGTACGCGTCTTGATCAGCACGTCCGATGCGCGTTGCAGCGCGGCGGGCAGGTCGAACTCCGCGATCCTCGGTGGCGGCGTCGCCAGGGTCGGCGTGAGCAGCAGGTCGTAGGACTCGAAGTAGGTGGTGAGTCTGCGGGTGTGCTCGTGGCGTCGCTCGACGGCGTCGACGTAGTCCACGCTGCTGGTCGCGCGGCCCAGTGCGGCCAGGATCAGGGTGTCCCGTTCGAAGGATTCGTCGCCGGCGCCGGTCAGGCGCTTGGCCTCGGCGAGTTCCCAGGCCGTGTACACGAACCAGGTCAGCAGGAAGTCCCGCGCGAGCGCGGCGTCGTCGAACGGGGCCTGCGGCAACTCGTCCACGTGGTGGCCGAGGTCGGTGAGCGTCCGCACGGTGGCTTCGACGGCGGCGATCGCCTCGGGATGCGGGGAGGGGTTGATCGCCGAGGGGACCCGCACGCCGATCCGCAGCGGGCCGGGGTCCTCGCCGACGTTGGACGCGAACGACGCCCCTGGCATCGCGGGCGAGTAGGGGCCGCCCGGTTCCCCGCCTGCGATGACGTCGAGCATCGCGGCCGTGTCGCGCACCGAACGGGACACGACGCCCTGTACGGCCGCGCCGTGCATGGACTCGCCCGTTTCCGGTCCCATCGGGGTCAGCCCACGTCCGGGCTTGAGCCCGACCAGACCGCAGCACGCCGCGGGAATGCGGATCGACCCACCGCCGTCGTTCGCGCCGGCGCACGGGACGATCCCGGCTGCCACCGCCGCGGCTGAGCCTCCAGACGATCCGCCCGGAGTCCGCTGCAGGTCCCAAGGGTTGCGCGCCGGTCCCCACGCGTCGGGCTCGGTGATGCCCTTCGCGCCGAACTCCGGCGTGTTCGTCTTGCCGAAGATCACCAGTCCCGCGCCGAGCCAACGCGCCACGATCGTCGCGTGCTCGGCGGCCGGCGTGTTCTTGAATGCGCGTGACCCGCGCGACGTCGGCAGCCCCGCGTAGTCCTGCGCGAGGTCCTTGATCAGGAATGGAACGCCTGCGAACGGGCCCTCGCGCGGCTCGGTGGGCGGGGCGGGGACGTCGCGGACGATCGCGTTGATCCTCGGGTTGACCGAAGCCGCGCGTTCCCGCGCCAGCGTCAACAGTTCTTCGGCTGACACCTGCTTGTCGGCGACCAGCTTCGCCAAGCCGGTGGCGTCATGGGCGCGATACTCGTCGAAGTTCACGGTTCGACCGTAGATGTCGCGGCCCCCGGGTGGGGCGCTCTGGGTGCTGATCGGTCCCAGTCACATCGGTAACGCCAGTCACTGGCCGAGGCGCGGCGACCGATCAGCCGGTGTTCCATCTGGTCAGCGAATTCACAGCGGCGCGACCGGATCGAGCAGCAATTCGCTCACTAGGTGGAACATCGCCCGGTCGAGTGGGCCGAAGCCCGTAGTGGCCGATGTGGCCGGTGGTCAGCGTCAGTCCATCACGGCCGCCGACGGGGCTAGCTGCTAGATGGCCAGCCGTTGGTCATCGACGCCGCGCCATGCGTCAACCGCGTCCTGCAGGGGCATACCGAGTGCATTGCAGAGGCCGATGACCGTGCCGAAACTCGGGCTCGGCATCCTGCCGACCTCGATCTTGCGCAGCGTCTCGGGTGAGATGCCTGCGTCTCGAGCGATCCCGTCCGGATCGCGGCCGGCCCGGGCGGTCCTGATCAGAGCACCGAGTCGCTGACCGGCCTTCACCTGCTCGGGACTCAGGGGGACGCGCACCATGTGGGCAAGCATAGCCGGTATTCAAATACCGTCTTCTGGTAGCGTCGCGGCGGTATAAGAATACCGAGCGTGGAGGTTTCCGTGATTGAACTCAAGACTGCTGCCGAGATCGACAAGATGGCGGTGACTGGCGAATTCGTCGCCGAAACGCTGGCCACCCTGTCGGCCGAGGCGCAGCCGGGGGTGAACCTCATGCAGCTCGAACACCATGCCCGCAAGCTCGTCGAGGACCGCGGCGCGGAGTCGTGCTACTGGGATTACGCGCCGTCCTTCGGCCGCGGCCCGTTCCGGAACGTCATCTGCCTATCGGTGAACGACGCCGTGCTGCACGGCATGCCGCGTGATCACGTGCTGCGCGATGGCGACGTGTTGAGCCTGGACTTCGCGGTGTCGATCGATGGCTGGGTGGCCGATTCCGCGGTCACGGTCATCGTGGGCGACCAGCCCGACCCCGAGGACGTGGCGCTGGTCGATTCGACACGGCGAGCCCTCGACGCCGGCATCGCCGCGGCAGTTCCCGGTGGACGCCTTGGTGACATCTCCGCTGCCATCGAGGGAGTTGCCGCCGAAGCCGGCTACCGCGTCAACGCCGAGTTCGGCGGCCACGGCCTGGGGCGCACGATGCACGAGGATCCACACGTCGCCAACCGCGGGAGGCGCGGCAGGGGATTGATCCTGCGATCCGGTATGACGCTCGCGCTCGAACCCTGGTGGGCCCGCGGCAGCGACCGCCTGGTGATGGATTCCGACGGCTGGACCCTGCGCTCGGCAGACGGATCGAAGACCGCCCACTCCGAACACACCATCGCGATCACCGACGCCGGCCCGCGCATCCTGACGCCACTCAGCAGCGGGTCAGTGCCCTCGGGACGATGACGACTTCGTTGCGCGGAGGTATCACGCGGTCACGCGGGCCGCGCTGATCCGGCGACGAGTCAGCGGCGTTGGGATGCAGCAAGCGGTCGACGTACGAGGAACTCACTCGCGCCGTGTCCACCAGCAGGTCAGTGGCCGGACGCACTCTGTCCAGCACCCCGTCGGCAATCCCACCGATGTGGGCGCCGACGTCGATGATCGTCATGTCGCCTCCTCGTCTCGGCTGTGTGGGCATGTGCTCAGCCAACGCATCCACTGCTAACTATTGCAAGCAAAACGCTTGCTGGTGGCTGCAATATGCCCGATCCGCGGGGTTTTAGCCCGGATGTGATCGAACCCACGCCCAGCCGTAGCCTGACTCCAGTGACGTCCGTCCGGTGGCGGGAGCGCAGCCGACTCGTGCGGGCGTTCCGGCTCTGGCGGACCCGGAAGCCCTCGACCTTCCGCGACAAGGTGCGCTACAAGATGCTGCGTGACCGCCGCGCGCTCGTCGTGACCTTCGCGGACAAGGCTGCGGTGCGCGATCACGTCGCTGCATCCGTCGGCGATCACTACCTGCCGCGCGCCTACGCCGTCGTGGCCGACCCCGAGGCACTGCGGGACGTCGATCTGCCGGACTCGTACGTGGTGAAGCCGACGCACGGCAGCGGAGCAGCCATCGTGGCCTCCCCGACCGCTGACCGCGACGCACGCCTACCCAGCGAGCCCGACAGCTGGGTGTACTGCCACGTCCATCCCGAGCACGCGCCGCGTGAGGACGTCATCGCGATCGCAGCAGGTTGGGTGCGGCAGCTCTACGGGCAGGGGCCGAACCGCGAGTGGGTCTACGGGCGGGTGCCGCGGCAGGTCATCGTCGAGGAACTGCTGGCTGGCGCCGAAGGTGCCATCCCGGATGACTACAAGTTCTTCGTCTACCACGGGAAGTGCCACTTCGTTCAGGTCGACAGCGGCCGGTTCGCACGGCGTACCCAGGACTTCTTCACCGCCGACTGGCAGCACCTCCCACTCACCGGCGGACTGCCGTGGGCACGTCCGGAACCACGTCGACCAGCGCGCCTGGACGAGATGGTCGCTGTCGCACAGAGGCTCGGCGTCGATACGGACTTCGTCCGGGTGGACCTCTATGACGTCGACGGCCGCATCGTCTTCGGAGAGTTGACGAGCTTTCCGGCAGGCGGGGACAGCCCGTTCGACCCGGAGTCCTTCAACGCCGACTTCGGCCGACCGTGGACGGTCCCACGCCGCTACCGGTGAGCTGCCTAGCTCTCTTCGGTCCCGTCGGGCGCATCGTCGCCGAGTGCCTGCGCACCGGGCGTGGCGGGGGTGGCGACCACCTCGTCCTCGTCGACGTTGGTGTCGGCGGGCGTGGGTTCTTGGGACGTCATCGCTGATCTCCTCGTGCGTTCGGGGTCAGGCTGTCCAGTACCCCGGCAGCGCGCACGGTAATCCCATTCTCATCGCCGATATCGCGCCTCTCCTTCGAGGCTCAGCCGAGGTCCTTCTCGGCGGCCGCCAGCGCCGCGAATTCCTCGTCCGGCGAGTTCGCCACGACGTGGTGGCGGCTGTAGAAACCGAAGTACGCCATGAGCAGGGCGAACACGACCAGGCACCAGGTTGCCGCTGTGCTGTCGACGAGGAAGGTCGCCACCACCGCCAGAGCCGCGATCACGAGCGCGAACGACGTGGTGACGATACCGCCCGGGGTGCGGTACGGCCGGGGCATGTCGGGTTCGCGCACCCGCAGCGTGATGTGGCTGATCATCATGAGGACGTAGGACAGCGCCGCACCGAAGACCGCCATGTTGAGCAGCATCGCGCCCTGACCGGTGAGGGAGAGGACGAAGCCGACGATGCCGGGCACGATCAGCGCCAGCACCGGAGCCTTGCGCGAATTCACCACCGAGAGCCGCTTGGGCAGGTATCCGGCGCGAGACAGTGCGAACAGCTGCCGCGAGTAGGCGTAGATGATCGAGAAGAAGCTCGCGACCAGTCCGGCCAGACCGATGTAGTTGACCACCTTGGCCATCGACGAGTCGCCCAGTGCCTCGACGAGCGGATTACCGGATGCGCTCATGGCCTCGGCGCCACCGGAGCCTGCGGTGAGGATGAGGACGGTGGTGCCCGTGATCAGCAGCACCCCCATCGCCGCGATGATGCCCCGCGGTACGTTGCGCGCCGGGTCCTTGGCTTCCTCGGCGGCCAGGGGTACGCCCTCGATGGCGAGGAAGAACCAGATGGCGAACGGCACCGCCGCCCAGATCCCGAGGTATCCGAACGGCAGGAACGCCGAGGCCCCTGCCGCATCGGTCGGGGCGATGTCGGTCAGGTTGGCGGCATCGAAGCTGCCGATCGCCGAGATGGCGAAGATCACCAGGCCCGCCAGCGCGACGGCCGTGATGACGAACATGACCTTCAAGGCCTCGCCGACACCGGCGAGGTGGATGCCGATGAAGATGAGATACACCGCCAGGTACACCCACCACCCGTCGGTGATGCCGAACAGTCCGAGCGACTCCACGTAGGCGCCGATGAAGGTCGCGATCGCCGCGGGGGCGATCGCGTACTCGATCAATATGGCCGTCCCAGTTGCGAATCCGCCCCACGGTCCGAGCGCACGGCGCGCGAAGGTGTAGCCACCACCTGCGGCCGGAAGCGCCGACGACATCTCTGCCATGCCCAGCACCATGGCGAGGTACATCCCCGCGATGACGATGCCTGCAATCAGCAGTCCGCCGAAGCCTCCTTCGGCGAGCCCGAAGTTCCACCCCGAGTAGTCGCCGGAGATCACGTAGCCGACTCCCAGACCCGCCAGCAGCAGCCATCCCGCGCTGCCCTGCTTCAGGGTCCGTTTGGCCAGGTAGTCGCTCGATTCACTACTCGTGGTCGCCATTGGTCGATGCTAGAACGAATCGATCGTCCCGCAGGCGTTTACGACGACTCACTCCGACGCTTCAGGTGGTCTCGTATCTGAGGTGGTCCGGCTGGCTCACCCAACCCGGTGGCACGTCGACGGACAGGGCGAGATTGACGAAGCGGCCGACGGCGGCAGTCGTTGCCCGGATGGGGCACCACTGCAGGGTGTACGGCACCACCCGACGGGGTGCGACCGGGACGAGCGCAGTGGCGGTGTGGCTTTCCGACATGGCCTCGGTGGTGAGGATCCACTCGACCTCGGCCTGAGCCTGCCACCGGTACGCCGACAGGTCCGTGTCAGCGAGTTCGACCATCGGTGGCGACACGCCCACGGCGTCGAGGACCTGCCGGATGGCGAGATGCCACGCCGGGAACAGCGCGGCGCTGTGCAGCCCGAGCGTGTCGCCCGCGAGGTCGTGCAGATCGACGGCGTCGCTGGCCGCGAGACGGTGATCGGGCCGCAGCCCCACCAGAAGTGGCTCCGCGCAGAAGACTTCGCTGAGGATCCCTGGCGGATCGGGTACCAGCCCGCAGGTGATCGCGACGTCGATCTCGCCATCGACGTCGGAGACCGCACGCTCCAGGTCGGGCAGCCACATCCGCCGGATGACCAATTGGACGTCGGGCGCCTCGCGGCCGAACGCCGCCGCCAGATGTGGTGCGAGCGCCGGAGCCACGGGCGGCGTCACGCCGAGCCGCACCGTTCCAGCGTCGCCCTCGGATATCCGTCGAACCGCCGCCAGGGCTCCCTCGACCTCGTCGACGATCCGCTTCGAGCGAGCGAGCAGCTCCACGCCGGCCTCGGTCAGGGCCACCCGACGCGTCGTGCGGGTGAGCAGCGGGGTTCCGACCTCACGCTCGAGACGCCGCACCAGATCGCTGAGCGTGGGCTGGCCGATGTGCAGCTTCTCGGCAGCCCGCCCGAAGTGCAGCTCGTTGGCAACGGCCACGAACGCCTCGAGCTGGCGGAACTCCACCTGCCGATCCTAGATCGGCGCCGAGGCCCGCGCCGGATTGATCGGCGTCCGCGATCACAGCCATACGACATTGCCGCTTGTCCCGGTCCCCGCGACCACGCAGGCTGAACGGCGACGACCGCATGCCGACGACAGGGGACCCATGACAGGATTCGGCACCCACCACCGCACCGCGACCATCGACGGGCTGGAGGTGTTCTACCGCGAGGCAGGCGATCCATCGAAGCCGACTCTGCTTCTACTTCATGGCTTTCCGTCCAGCTCGCACATGTTCCGAAACCTGATGTCGGCACTCGCCGACGACTATCACCTCGTCGCTCCGGATCACATCGGGTTCGGCCGGTCGGCGATGCCGTCGGTCAACCAATTCACCTACGGCTTCGACCGTCTGACCGAGATCACCGAGCAGTTGATCGAACACCTGGGCCTCGAGCGGTTCGCGATCTACATCCACGACTACGGCGCGCCCATCGGATTGCGGATCGCCAGCCGACGGCCGGAACGCATTACCGCGATCATCAGCCAGAGCGGAAACGCCTACACCGAGGGGTTCACGCCGTTCTGGGACCGGCTGTTCGCCCACGCCGCCGACCGCGCCGCCAACGAGGATTCGGTGCGCGAGTACTTCACCCCCGAGACCACGAAGTGGCAGTACACCCACGGAGTTCTTGCCGAGCGGCTCGACCTCGTCGCCCCCGAGACCTGGCTGCTCGACCAGGCCGGGCTCGACCGCAAGGGGAACGACGCCATCCAACTGCAGCTGTTCTGGGACTACCAGTTCAACCTCGACGGCTATCCCGCCTTTCAGGAGTACTTCCGCACCCATCAGCCACCGCTGCTGGTCACCTGGGGCAAGAACGACGAGATCTTCGGCGCTGCGGGCGCCGAGGCGTTCCGGCGCGACCTCCCGAATGGGGAGTTCCATCTACTCGACGCGGGTCACTTCGCCCTCGAGACCCACGGCGCCGAGATCACCGGCTACATCCGCGACTTCCTGGGCAGGCTCTGACCAAGGTGAGCAAGCACTACGCATCGACGGCGTTCACCGATGGCGTGCGCGCCGTGCAGGAAGACCACGGGAGCCGAGCGTTCTACGACCGCAAGCGCGTGATCGGGCGGGCGACGCCGGGCACCGACCCACTCACCGAGGCCGAGAAGGACTACCTCGGTGAACGGGTCGACTTCTACGTGGCCAGCGTCGGCGAGACGGGCTGGCCGTACGTGCAGTACCGGGGCGGTCCGGCCGGTTTCGTGCGAGTCCTCGACGACCACACCATCGCGTGGGCCGACTTCCGCGGGAATCTGCAGTACATCACCACCGGCAATGTCTCCGGCGACGACCGCATCGCCATCATCGCCGTCGACTACGTCCACCAGCGCCGGCTCAAGATCTTCGGGCGCGTCCGGGTGGTCACCGTCGAGGACGATCCCGATCTGGTTGCATCACTGGCTGACTCGGCCTACGAGGCGGTCCCCGAGCGCGCGGTCATCGTGCACGTCGAGGCATACGACTGGAACTGCCCACAGCACATCACGCGCCGGTTCACCGCAGTCGAACTGGAGCCGATTCTGGCCCCGATGCGGGAGCAGTTGGCCACCCTACAGGCCGAGAACGCGCGCCTGCGGGAGGAACTTCGCAGTTCGACGTGAGCGCTCAGCCGAACCGGACCTGAATGCGGTGATCCTCGTCGGTGACGTAGAAGGTCCGTCCGTCCTCCACGGCGAGGCCCTCGACGTTGCGCAGGTCCGGGAAGTCCTGGACCAGTTCGGCTCGTACGCCCCCAACGGCAGGCCCGTCGGCGGGCAGGCTGAACCGCCAGTGCGAGCAGTTCGGTTCGGCCCCTTCGGGGTGGTCTTCGAGCAGTACCGAGCCCTTGTCGGTGGCGTCGATCGAGCCGATGACCGCGTCGTAGACGTCGCCGCCCGAGTGGGACAGGGCGCGGAAGCCCACCAGCACGCCGGGTGGTGAGACGCCTGCGATCTCCCACACGTGCTCGACGGTGGGCATGACGCCGTCCGCCTCGAACATGCCCGGCACGCCGGACAGTTCGATCAGGACTGGCTCACCCTCGGCGGTGGTCGGAAAGCGCAGTGCGAGAAGCAGGTTGCCGTTCGGGCGGAAGGCAGCGCCCTCGATGTTGACCGGCACGTCTCGCTCGGTCAGGCGTTCGACCCACCCCTTGCTGCGCTGTACGCCGCGTTCGATCGTCTGCGCGATGAAGCGGGTGCGCACCGTGTCCCCCGGTGTGATCGCAACGACGTGTGAGGCGTCGAGCGCATCGTTGATCAACCGGTGTAGGCGAAACTGGTTGCGGCGGACGTCGATCGGCATCTCGGTCTCGGGTACTGCACGATCGATCGACTGCTCGTCGAAGCGGGCGACGAAGGCACGCTTGGCCTGCAGCGGCCCCGCCTTGGACCCGTAGTGCGAGCCGATGACGTATACCCAGCCCTCGTGCCGCGCGACGGCCTCGGCGTCCTCCGTTCGCCCGCGCTCATCGCCGGCCAGCAGATGCAGCGGGTGGATCTCCCAGCCTGCGTCCGGCGCCGCCCCGCGGGCGTGTCCCAGCACTGCGACGCAGTCCTCGACCGGCCCTTCGTCGAGAACCGTCCAGAAGCCGAAATCCCAACCATGCGCGTCGAGGAGTGCCTCGTTGTCCACGTGGACCAGGTCGGACGCCTCGTCGCCCTCGTGGGCGAGGTCCACCGTCGTGAGGCTGGGCGTCATCGCCGAATGGTAGCCGCCACGGCGAAGGGCGCCTCTTCCTAGACCCCTTCGCGCGTGACCCGCGTGCTACCGGGGTGGAGGAGCGAGTGGCGGTAGCCGTACAGCGCGTAGACCGCGAGGCCGATCACCAGCCAGACACCGAACCGGATCCACGTGGTCGAGGTGAGGTACGTGGTGAGCCAGATCGAGGAACCGACTCCGATCAGCGGGATGATCGGCATGCCAGGTGTCCTGAAGCCGCGCTCGATGTCGGGGGATCGGTAGCGCAGCACCATGACGGCACTGCACACGACGGCGAAGGCGAGCAGGATCCCGATGTTGGTCAGCTCGGCGGCCTCGGCGATCGGCGTGAAGCCTGCTATGACGGCCGATCCGATGCCGACGATCCAGGTGACCCGCACCGGCACCCGGTGTTTCTCGTCGACGGCGGCGAACCACTTGGGCAGCAACCCGTCACGGGCCATCGAGAACCAGATCCGGGTCACGGCGAACATGAAGGTGAACATGACGGTGGCGATGCCGAGGATGGCTCCGACCGAGATCAGCGTCGCGATTCCTGGCAGGCCGACGTCCTGGAACGCCTGGGCGAAGGCGGATTCCGGGTCGACCTCGGTGTACTTGATCATTCCGGTCAGCACCAGGCACGCCAGCACGTAGAGCACCATCGAGATCGCCAGCGAGATCAGGATGGCCTTGGGCAGCACCCGACGGGCCTCTGCGGATTCCTCTGCGGCCGAACTCATCGCGTCGTAGCCGAAGACGGCGAAGAAGACGATGGACGCACCGGCGAAGACTCCCGACCAACCGAACGGCAGGAACGGCGTGAAGTTGTCGGTGTTCACGTAGAACACGCCGAGACCGATGATGAGGACGACGAGTCCCACCTTCAGCCACACCAACACGCTCTCGATCCGGGCCGCGTTGCGCACGCCGCGGGTGAGCACGAACGCGATGAGCAGACACAGCACGACGGCGAACAGGTCGACGACCCGGCCGGGCTGCTCGGGGTCGCTCCCCGGTGCGCCGAGCATCCACTCCGGCAGGCCGAGGCCGACCTGCTCGACGAGGAACCCGAAATAACCCGAGATTCCGATGCCGACGACGGCGACGATCGCGGTGTACTCCAGCAGGAGGTCCCAGCCGATGAACCAGCCGACGCCCTCACCGAGGACGGCGTAGCCGTAGGTATAGGCGGAGCCCGCCTTCGGGATCATGCCGGCGAACTCGGCGTAGCACAGGGCCGCACACGCGCTCGCGATTCCTGCCACCAGAAAGGACAACAGAACTCCCGGCCCAGCGGCTTCCTTGGCCACCGCCCCGGCGAGGGAGAAGATGCCTGCGCCGATGATTCCGCCGATGCCGAGCGCGGTGAGCTGCCACAGTCCCAGGACGCGCTGCAGCCCGGCCTCTTCGGGGTCTTCCCGCTGAATCTCGTCCACGGGCTTGCGACGGAAGATGCCCGTCGCAGAGGAATTCAGGATGCTCATGTTCGCGTGACCTCCCCGCTGCGCGCCGCGCCATGTCGGCCCAAATGACCCGGCTGACTCTAGTCCCGCGTGCCTGCCCGTCGATCGTTTCCGCGAGATCGCGTGAACCGTTCTGGGGGCTGGGATCCGGCGGTGGCGGCGCGGCGGAAATCGCTCGGATTGACGCCTCGGATGCGCTTGAACGCCGCGCTGAATCCGAAGGGGTCGGAGTAGCCGACGGCGGCGGCGACCTCGGCCACGGTGGCCGTGCGCCGCTCGATCAACAGGTCCGCCGCCAACGTCATGCGCCACCGGGTGAGGTAGGTCAGCGGTGGTTCGCCGACCAGCTCGGCGAAGCGCTTGGCCAGCGTCGACCGTGACACCCCGATCCGGTCGGCCAGCGACGAGACGGTCCACGGCGCTGCGGGATCTGCGTGCAGCAGTCGCAGCGCGTCGCCGGCCACCGGGTCGCGTTGCGCGGACCACCACGCAGGCGGTTCACCACCGGGCCGGTCGAACCATTCGCGCAAGGTGCACACCAGCATCCAGTCGAGTAGCCGGTCCAGCACCAGTTGCTGACCCGGCGCATCGACGGCGACTTCGGCCGCGAGGTGGTCGAGCACGGGGTCGCCCGTGCCCCCGGCTTCCACGCGCAGCGCGACGGGCAGGGCGTCGAGCAATCGGCGGCTGATCTCACCGCGCACCGGGTACGCGCCGACGATCAACGTCGTCGATCCGGGGCCGTCATCACCTGGGTCGGTCCAGCCGAGTCGATGCCGCGTACCGCCCTGCTCCGGTGTCGCGCAGAACTCGCCGCACGCCACCGGCTCGGCCCTGGTGTTCAGATCGTCGACGAAGGTGAACGTTCCGGGGCCGCGCACCACCACCGTCTCGTAGGCCCGCAACCGCTCGGGGTCGGCGTGCTCGGGCACGATCCACCCCTCGCCTCCGACGACCGTGCACAACGTCAGTGGCGCGCCGTCGACGAAGTGCAGGGCCCATGGCGGGGACAGCGTGGAACTTCCGAACAGCGAGCCTTGGGCCCGCACCCCGCGGAAGAGATCGGCGAAGACGTCCACGTCCAGCACTCTAGACGATTGGACAGGTAATCCGGCCTTTCACCCATGGAATCGTCCAAAGCATCCGCGTTAGATGGATGGCATGAGCACTGACACGAACGCCAATACCGTCCTCGTCCTCGGGGCGACCGGCAAGACTGGAAGGCGGGTAGCCGCGCGGCTGCGCCTGCGTGGCACACCCATCAGGGCCGCCTCGCGGTCGAGCGACACCCCGTTCGACTGGTCCGATCCGCACACGTGGGACGCGGCCCTGCGGGATGCCGCGGCCGCCTACGTCGTCCCTCCCGGTACGCCCGGTCCCGTGCACGACTTCGTGGCTCGCGCAGAAGCGGCGGGGTTGCAGCGGCTGGTGCTGCTGTCCGGGCGCGGTGCCGACACCTGGGGCGACTCGTCGTTCGGCCTCGACATGCGGGACGCCGAGGACGCCGTGCGCGCGTCGTCACTGGAGTGGACGATCGTGCGTCCCAACAACTTCGACCAGAACTTCAGCGAGGAACTTTTCCACGCGCCGGTAGTGGCAGGCGAGCTGGCCCTTCCCGCAGGAGAGGTCCCCGAGCCGTTCATCGACGTCGAGGACGTGGCCGACGTGGCCGTCGCCGTGCTGACCAGCCCTGGCGACCACGGGGGACGCGTCCACGAGCTGTCCGGTCCACGATCCATCACCTTCGCAGAAGCGGTCGACGTCATCGCCCGCGCGACCGGACGGCCCATCACCTACAAGCAGGTCTCCCCCACTGAGTACGCCGCAGCACTGGTCGACGACGGCGTGGGCGAGGACGACGCCCACCACCTCGCCGACATGTACGTCCTGATGGAGCGCGGCGTGATCTCGGGGACGACGGACGGCGTCGAGGCCGTGCTCGGTCGCGCCCCCCGGACGTTCGAGGACTACGTGTTACGGACCGCAGCGATTGGAGCGTGGGACCGGTGAGCGCGTTGACCCGGGGCCAATCCCCCGTCGCTTCGCTCGCCCCGGACCAATCCCCCGTCGCTTCGCTCGCCCCGGCTGACCTCGAGTTCCTCCGCCGCCCCCTACACGGACTCCTCACCATGGCGGCCGGGCCGACGCCCCCACAACCGCGACCGGTGTGGTTCGAGGCCACCGATGACGGCACGGTCCAGTTGTTCACCGGCCCGGACACTCTCAAGGTACGACGAGCGCGTCGGGACCCGCGCGCGTCGCTCGTCGTCGCGGCACCGGTGGGTGAGCGTGAGCGCTGGGTGTCGGTGGCCGGACGCGTCACCGTGGAACCCGACGGCGGGCACGACCTGGCCACCCGCCTGGCCGCGCGCTACTGGGATCTCGACGACCCGGTCCGGGCCGACGACCTCGCCGCGATCCTCGCAGAGGAGCAGGTGCGGCTGGTCATCCACCCGGACGCGGTGAGTCGCTACGTCTACTGACCCGTCCGGTACGCGCCGCCGTCGATGTCGTCGATCAGCGTCGGGCCGGTCGGCGCCCATCCCAGAAGCCGTTGCGTCGCAGCGCTACTCGCCGCCATGCCGCTACTGAAGAAGCCGCCGATCCACCCGAAGTGCTCCCCGACGCGGTCGGTCGGCACGCTCGCGACGGGCAGGTCGAACGCCCGGCCGATGGCCTCGGCGATCGCCCGGGTGGGGACCCCCTCCTCGGCGACGGCGTGCAGGCGGGCACCGGCCGGTGCCTTCTCGAGGCCGAGTACGACCATGCGGGCGGCGTCGGCGACGTGGACGGCAGGCCACCGGTTGGCTCCCTCGCCGGGATAGCCGGATACACCTCGCTGGCGGGCGATCCCACACAGGGCCGCCACGAAGCCGTGGTCGCCGGTGCCGTGCGTGGTCGGCGAGAAGCGCACGGCCACGGACCGGACTCCCCGTCCTGCGAAGCCGAGTGCCAGGTTCTCCGTGCCGCCGCGCGGTGCGTCGGGGCCGTGGAACGGGGAGGCGTCGTCCTCAGTCGCGAGGTCGCCATCCTTCAGGCCGGCGAGACCGGACGCGAGGAGCAACGGCCGGTCGGTACCGGCGAGTGCGTCGCCGATGGCCGCGACCGCGCCCCGCTCGGCGGCGTTCGACGCCGCCATGTTCGCCCAGTCGTGCTTGTTGGCAAGGTGAATCGTGGCGTCGGCCGCGTCGGCACCTGCCCGTATGCCGTCGAGGTCGTCGAGGTCCCCCCGACGGACGCGGACCCCCTTGGCTTCGAGAGCCGCGGCGGAGTCATCTGAGCGGGCCAACCCGGTAATGGTGTGGCCCGAAGCCAGCAGGTCGTCGACCACTGCGCGACCGATCCAACCGGATGCTCCGGTCACGAAGACGTGCATGACGTGTCCCTTCGATTGCGATGTCAGTTACTGACGTGACCGTACACCCCGAAGTCAGTCACTGCCGTCACTACACTTCTGGACATGGTGCGATGGGTGCCCGGGACTCCGGATCGGCTGCAGCACGCCGCTCTGGAGTTGTTCGCCGCCCGCGGCTACGAGCAGACGACCGCCGCTGAGATCGCCCAGGCCGTGGGCCTCACCGAACGGACCTTCTTCCGCCACTTCAGCGACAAGCGCGAAGTGCTGTTCCACGGCCAGCAGTCGTTGACCGACGCGTTCGTGGCCGGCGTCGCCCAGGCACCGGAGGACGCGTCCCCGATCGAACTCGGTCGGAGCGCGCTACGTTCGGCGTCGGCCTTCTTCCCCGACGATCGCAGGCCGTACTCACGCATGCGCCAGTCCGTGATCGACGACAATCCTGCACTTCGGGAACGCGAGGCACACAAGCTCGTTCGCCTCGGACGCTCCCTCTTGGACGCCCTGACGGCACGTGGCGTCGACGACCTGACGGCGGACGTGGTGGCGCAACTCAGCGTCACGGCCTTCGGCATTGCGTTCGCCCGATGGATCAGAGCCGATGAGCACCGGTCGTTCGAGGACGTGGCGACAGACGTCGTGCGCCGGGTCGGCGACGTGGCCCGCCAGCTCGAGCCCTAGGCGCGCATCTCGGCAATCCGGGTGGATACTGCGTGCATGCCGATGTACGCGCGTCACACCCGCCCGGCGACGATCGGCGACCTCGCCGCCCACGTCCGCGAGAAGCTCACGGCCCACGCCGACTCCCGCCAGCTCATCCTGAACGACGTGCAGGCCTGGGTGACGCACAGCGAGAACCTGCCGTCGGGCTCGGGATTGGGGAAACTGCTGCGGCGCAAAGCGAATCCGTCGGATCCCGACGCCGAGCACGATACCGTCGTCGTGCTCCACCCGACCCACCTCCTCGTCGTGATCGACGGGGCCAAGCGCGGGACGTCGGTGCTGTCGCTGCCGCTGACGCAGGCCTCCGTCGTGTCCGGTACTGGCCTCGACGCCCGGCTGGGCACGGTGGCCGGCGAGACCGGTGGCTTCACGATCTCCGGCCTGGCCGGCGATTCGCCCGGCAGCTTCTACGTCGGACTCGGCACCGAACCCGCTGCCGCCGAATGCTTCTCGGCCGTCGCGTCGGCCATCACCGCGGCGAAGAACCCGGCCAAGCCCCGGTAGGCAGGCGGCGGGTTCCACGCAGCGTCGATGATATGGCTCAGCGGTTTTGGGCGGGTTCGGGAGGACAAGGGGCGCGTCTTTTCAGTGTCGCGCGACCGACTTTCAGCCCCTGCCGGTTCTTTGGAATCGTCACTCCCGAACCCGTCGTAGCAGCGAGCGTACGCCGGTGACCGGCGTCACACCAGCTTGTTTTCGCAGTCAAACGTGTCGTGGATGACAACGCATCACAGGACCACTGACGCAGCTACTTTCGGGTGGCCGCCGCGAGCTGGCGGTAGCCGACTACGTCAGCAGCCGAGGTACTTGGTCGCGTTGCTGACGATCTCGATCGCCACGGTCTCGCCGATCCCGAACTCACGATCCAGCATTCCACTCGCCGTAGCCGCGGGGTTGCCGGCGTCGATGATCGCGCACGCGCGATGTCCGGCTGCCAGCAATTCGTCTGCGGTCATGAAGCTGTAGCGTTCCTCGAGGCCGTGCAGGAAGGCTTGCGTGTCGGCGGAAGCCGGGGCGGCCAGCGCGAAGAGGCCTATCTGGCCTGCCGCGAACGCGCCAACCACGCATGCCGTTCCAGCCACGACGGACGGGTGGCTGGCTACCGCGCCGCCACGGCGCTGGCGCTGACGATCGAACATCCGATTACCCCCGATTGCGTTAGCTAGCAACGACTTTGCGACGAATCACCACTCGTCGCACTGCACGCATGCTAACGCGGCCGATGGCGTACCGCCGAATCTCGTCGGCCAGTCCCCTCCCAGAGGTGGTGCCGGCCGACCCACTGCGCCAAATGGCCGGTACCGGTCAAGGGTTTGCCAATGTCGAGCTGCCGAACCCAAGTCCGGGTCGTGACCGCCGTCTCGACCGATCAGACCGACGGCACGCCGACAACCGCGTGTCCTGCGTGTATGCCTCGACCATCGTCGAAGGACAGCGCTGCCCAGCGGGTCACGGACGGCCGAGACCGACGACATTCAGCGAACACGCGGAGCACGTGGAGCACGTGGAGCGATGAAAGCTCTACTGATCATTTGCCACACCCCTTATGGTGCTTGGGTGCCACAAATGGACCGCCGCAGCCTGATGATGATGATGACCGGAGCCGCCGCGCTGGGCGCCGCGCTCCCGGTACCGCTGGCGGGCGCAACGCCGCTGCGGCCTGCTCCTCCCATGGCGCCGCCGCCCGACGCCGCCGCCGGAGTGTCCTACCTCTTCCAGGACGAATTCGACGGGCCCGCCGGATCAGGCCCCGATCCATCCAAGTGGCTGGTGCAGAACTGGGACGACGGGGTGAATCCGCCACTGGCGGGCCACTACCGCGACGATCGCCGCAACGTGTTCATCGACGGCAATTCCAACCTCGTGCTGTGCGCGACGAAGGAAGGCGATCAGTACTTCAGCGGCAAGGTGCTCAGCCAGTTCCGCGGACAGATCAACACCACCTGGGAAGCACGCCTGCGATTCGACATGTTCCCCGGCCTGTGGCCCGCCTACTGGCTGGTGAACCAGGACCCGCTGCCCGACGGTGAGGTCGACATCGTCGAGTACTACGGCAACGAGAAGTGGGCTCCCGGCACCACCGTGCACGCCGCGTCGAACGGCAAGACGTGGGAGGGCAAGTCCATTCCCGAGTTGGTGGACCCCGGTTGGCACACCTGGCGAGTCCACTGGGGTACCGACGGCTTCAGCTTCTGGCGCGACTACGTCGACGGGGCAGAGCCCTACTTCACGGTGCCGCCCAACCCCATCCCGGTCCATGGCAATCCCAGCGACCTGCGCTGGCCGTTCGGCATCCCGGGTTACTGGATGCAGGCCGTGCTGAACGTCGCGGTGGGTGGAACCGGTGGCGGTGACCCCGCCCGCGCGCCGTACCCGTCGGTGATGCTCGTCGACTGGATCCGCGTCTGGTAGAGACGCGGGCGCGCCTTCGACCCCGTCCAGCGCTGGATCCGCTGGTCGTTGGGCTGTTCGGTGCCGCCATCAGTCTCATCGGGGCCGGACGGCCGTCGTTCTGGTACGACGAGGCAGCGACGATCTCCGCGGCCTACAGCCGGTCGGTCGCGCAGCTGTGGCAGATGCTCGGCGACGTCGACGCCGTTCACGGCCTCTACTACCTGTCGATGCACGGGTGGCTCCAGGTGTTTCCGGCCACCGAGTTCTGGTCGCGTGTGCCCAGCGGCCTCGCCGTCGGCGGCGCCGCCGCGGGAGTGGCGGTGCTGGGCAGGCAACTGTCGTCGCGTCAGGTGGGGCTGACCGCCGGGATCATCTGCGCCATCCTGCCGCGAGCGACGTGGGCGGGCATCGAGGCGCGGCCCTACGCGTTGTCGATGCTGTTCGCTGTGTGGCTCGCCGTCACGCTGGTCTGGGCGGCGCGGCGTGGTACCCCCTGGCCGTGGGCTGCATACGGCACGCTGCTGGCGCTGTCGATCCTGCTCGACGTCTACCTCGTCCTCCTGATCCCCGTACATGCCGTGTTCGTGCTGGCATTCCGACGGACGCGATCCGTCGCGGTGCCCTTCGGCGTCGTGTCGGCACTGGTGGCCGGGGCCGCAGCGCCGTTCGTCGCCGTGGTCGCAGGCCAGGCGCACCAGATCAGATGGATCACGTCGATCGGACGGAGCACGCTCGAAGACGTTGCGGTGCAACAATACTTCGATCGCAATCCCTATTTCGCCGCGCTCGCCGCGCTGTTCGTGGTCGCAGCCGCGGCGACTTGGCGATGGACATCCCGGCGACTGGAGACCGGTGACCGCGAGGTGGTGGTCCTGGCGCTGACGTGGCTGGCTATCCCCACCGCGGTGATCGTCGGGTGGTCGGCCGTTGCGGAGCCGCTCTACACGCCGCGCTATCTTTCCTTCACCGCTCCGGCGATGGCACTGCTGCTCGGCGTGTCCGTGGTCGCCGTGGCCCGCTCGGCATGGCTAGTGGCCGCCGTCGTCGCGGTTTTCGGCGTCGTGTCCGTGCACGGTTGGGCCGAGCTGCAGCGTGGTCCGTACGCCAAGTACGACATGGACTACAGCCAGGTGGCCGACCTCATCGGTGCGGAAGCCAGGGCGGGTGACTGCCTCCTGGTCGACGACACCGTCACCTTCCACCCCGCGCCGATGCGGCCGCTGCTGGCCGCGCGCCCCGATGCCTACGCCGCGCTGATCGACGTCAGCCTGTGGCAACGTGCGACGGATCTGCACGGGGTCTTCGACACCAACCTGATCCCCGAGGCGTCCGTGGGACCGCTTCAGCACTGCGGCACCGTGTGGGTGATCACCCAAGCCGACCCCGCCGCGCCGAAGGACGAAGCAGGCGTAGCCATTCCGCCAGGGCCGCTGTTCGGCGGGACCCGGACGTTCGCGGTGACTCACGACATGGGGTTCCGGCTCACCGAGCGGTGGCAGTACAGCTTGGCGCAGGTACTGAAGGCGACGCGCTAGGCCTCGGTGACGCGCCCGCCGTCGACGACCCAGGTCCGGTCCAGTCGCACGTTCTCGAGCATCCGCCGATCGTGGGTGACCAGCAGCAGCGCGCCGTCGTAGGAGTCCAGCGCTTGTTCGAGTTGCTCGATCGCGGGCAGGTCGAGATGGTTCGTCGGCTCGTCGAGGACCAGCACGTTGGTGCCACGTGCTTGCAGCAGCGCCAGACCGGCGCGGGTCCGTTCGCCGGGTGACAGTTCGTCGACGGTGCGTTCGACGTGGTCCGCGCGCAGGCCGAACTTCGCGAGCAGGGTCCGGACGTCGGCGGTCGTCCATGACGGCACGCGCTCCTCGAACCGGTCGACGAGTCGATCGGATCCCGTGAAATCGGCTCGCGCCTGGTCGATCTCGCCGATCGCCACGTTGGCGCCCAGACTCGCACGACCCTCGTCGGGCTCGCGGCGGCCGAGGAGGAGGCGCAGCAGCGTCGACTTCCCGGCCCCGTTGGGTCCGGTGATGCCGATCCGCTCGCCGGCATCGACCTGGAGTGACACCGGCCCGAGGACGAAGTCGCCCTGCCGCACGACGGCATCGTCGAGTGTCGCGACGACGGAACTGGATCGGGGCGCAGCTCCGATGGTCAACTCCAGCGTCCACTCCTTGCGGGGTTCGGCCACTTCCTCGAGGCGGGCGATCCGGCTCTCCATCTGGCGTACCTTCTGCGCCTGCTTCTCACTGGACTCGGTGGCCGCGCGTCGCCGGTTCTTGTCGTTGTCGGGAGCCTTGCGCATTGCGTTGCGGACGCCTTGGCTCGACCACTCCCGTTGCGTACGTGCGCGTGCGACGAGGTCGGCCTTCTTGTCGGCGAATTCCTCGTACTGCTCGCGCTTGTGCCTGCGACCCACCTCGCGCTCTTCGAGATAGCTCTCGTAGCCACCGCCGAAGACCGTGGTCGTGTTCTGCGCCAGGTCCAGCTCGAGGACGTGAGTCACGCTGCGAGCGAGGAACTCTCGATCATGGCTCACCAGTACGACGCCACCGCGGAGTTCGCGGACGAACTGCTCTAGCCGGGCGAGCCCGTCGAGGTCGAGATCGTTGGTCGGCTCGTCGAGCAGCACGACGTCGAAACGCGACGTCACCAGGGCCGCGAGTCCGACCCTGGCCGCCTGCCCACCCGACAGTGCGGTCATGAGCGTCGACTCCGGTCGTACCGACGTCGAATCGAGCCCCAGGTCCGCCAGTACCGCCGGCAGCCGCTCGTCGAGGTCGGCGGCGCCGGTTGCGAGCCAGTGGTCCAGCGCCGCGGAGTAGACGACGGCGGGATCGACGCCCGGGGGCGATCGGTCTGGTTCCGACAGCGCCGCCGCGGCTGCCTCCATGGCGTCGGTGGCATCGGCGCAGCCGGTGCGGCGGGCGACGTACGCCGCGACGGTCTCGCCCGGCACGCGTTCGTGTTCCTGCGGGAGCCACCCGACGAAGGCGTCGGCCGGCGCAAGGCTCACCACGCCGTCGAGCGGTTCCAGGTCCCCGGCCAGGATCCGCAGCAGTGTGCTCTTGCCTGCCCCGTTGGCGCCGACCACCCCGACCACGTCACCCGGCGCGACGGTCACGTCGAGACCCTCGAAGAGGGTGCGATGGGCGAATCCCCCTGCCAGGTTCTTCGCGACGAGCGTTGCGGTCATGGTTAGCCGACCACGGCGGCACCGCAGATGCCGCACACCTCGAAGGTGCGGCGCTTCCACCGCGCCACCGGGACGAAGAACAGCGAGAACTGCTTGAACTCCTGCATCCGCGCCCACTGCGTGGTGTTGTGACAGCGCGGGCAGGTCCGCACCTCCCCGGAGCCAAGGTGCTTCTGCTTGGTGCCGTAGCCGAAGAAGAGCAACATGGCTCCAGGGTAGGGGCGTTCCGTCAGCCCGCCTGCCGGCGGATCAGGTCGGCGGCCTTCTCGCCGATCATGATCACCGCGGCGTTGGTGTTGACCGGCGGGATCTTGGGCATGATCGACGCGTCGGCCACCCGGAGGCCGGACAGTCCGCGTACCCGCAGTTCCGGGTCGACCACGGCGTCGGTGCCCGTGCCCATCGCGCAGCTTCCCACCGGGTGGTAGTACGTGCTGGTGCCGCGTGCGACGAACGACCGCAACCCGGCTTCGTCGACCACGTCCGGCCCGGGGAGCACCTCGCGAGCACGCCACGGCGCGAACGGCGCGGTGCCCGCGATCCGACGCGCGACGTCCACCCCGTGCATCATCCGCAGCACGTCGGATTCGGTACCCAGGTAGTTCGGGTCGATCAGAGGTGCGGTCGACGGATCCGGTCCGGCGAGCCGGATCGAGCCACGCGCGTCGGGCACGATCGCCACCGCCAACGTGAAGCTGTTCGCGGGGGCGGACAGATTGGCGGGGTGGAACGGCACGTGAATGAACATCAGCTGCATGTCGGGACCTGGGAGCGAGTCGTCGCTGCGCCACAGCATCGACGTCTCGGCGTGATTCGTCCGACCCGCCGGGATCGGTTGCGCCGCTTCGTAGACCACCCCGCACAGCGCATGGTCGTGCAGGTTGCGGCCCACTCCGGGCAGGTCGTGCACCACGTCGACACCGACCGCTTCGAGTTCGGCAGCCGGCCCGATGCCGGACAGCAGCAGCAACCGCGGTGAGTCGACCGCACCTGCGCTGAGCACCACCTCGGTGTCGGCATACGCGGTCACGACCTCACCGCCGCGGTCGAAGTCTACTCCCACGCAACGGAACCCGTCGAAACGCAGCTTCAGCGCCCGGGAGTTGGTCGACACGGTCAGGTTGGCCCTGCTGCGGCCGAGCGGGTGCAGGTAGGCGGTCGCGACGCTCTGTCGGAGGCCGCCGGTTATCGCGAGGTCGTGCCACCCAGCGCCCTCGGCTCGGGCTCCGTTGAAGTCGTCGGTCAGCGGGAAGCCAGCTGCGGCAGCTCCGTCGACGAAGACCTGTGACAGTGGGTTCGCGTCCGCGTCTGCCGCACGGGCGGGACGCATCGGCCCATCGGTACCGCGGTAGCGCGGATCCCCTCCCACGACTGTCTCCATGCGACGGAAGTAAGGCAGCACGGCGTCGTAATCCCAGCCGGAACAACCCGACTTGGCCCATCCGTCGAAGTCGCTCGGGTGCCCGCGCAGATGCACCATCGCGTTGATGCTGCTGCTTCCACCCAGTGTGTGACCGCGTGGCCAGTCGTGGGCGAGGCCGCTCGTGCCGTGCTGCGGGACGGTCGAGTAGGAGTAATCGACTTCGGTGCCCCACAGCGACGGCCACGCAGGTGGTGCCGTGATCTCCGCCAGGGTGTCGGCCGGGCCGGATTCGAGCAGCAGAACCTGAACCGTGGGGTCTTCGGAGAGGCGCGCGGCGAGCACGCAGCCCGCCGATCCGGCGCCGATCACCACGTAGTCGTAGTGTCTGGATTCATTGTTTGACATCGTCTTTCACCGTTCTTCGTATCGTGTCGGGGTGTGTCTGGTGGCGTGCCGGTGCTCAGCCGGCGGTCGAGCGGGCGGCTTCGTCGATCAGGTCGGCGACGGCGCCGGGCTGGGAGACGGTGACGGCGTGTGACGCCTCGACCTCGACGGTCTTGGACCGCGCCCGCTCACCCATGAAGCGCATCGACTCAGCGGGAATGGCGAGATCCTGCGTGGTGACGAGGTTCCACGACGGGATGGTCTTCCATGCGGCCCGCGTGGCCGGCTCGTTGAGCGCAGCTTCGGTGATGGGTCGCTGCGTCGCCGCCATCAGATCGGCGACGTCCGCGGGCACGTCGGCAGCGAACACCCTTTGAAACTCCTCCTGCTTGACGTAGAGATCGTTCCCACTGCCACCGTTCGGCTGCGGGAACGGGACGGTCTCGAGGGCGGGGCCGAGCTGGGCACCAGGGAACTTGGCGGCGAGATCCGAGGTCGTCTCCCCATGGTCCAGAAGGAAACTGGCGACGTACACCAGTGCCTTGACGTTTGGCCTTCCGTCGGCCGCTTCGCTCATCACCGAACCGCCGTACGAATGGCCGGCAACCACGACCGGACCCCCGACGCTGTCGAGCACGCTGCGGACGTAGTCGGCGTCGCTGCGCAGTCCGCGCAGCGGGTTGGCGGCGGCGACCACCGGGTAACCGTCGGCCTCGAGGTTCGCGACCACGCCATTCCAGCTGGACGAGTCGGTGAATGCCCCGTGGACCAACACCACCGTGGGCTTGGCCGCGGGTGCGGGCCGTGCGGGCGTAGCACTCGCTGGGTCGCCGCTGCTGCATGCGGTGGCCAGCAGCGCCACCGTGGTGCCCGTGGTCAGTGCGGTCAGAACAGACTTGAACATTGGTCCCTCTCCAGTTCGGCCCGCCTTCCTGGCTGGCTCAGCGTGCACAACGCAATATATTGGATATTAATTTCGGGTATGCGCGGTATGCTGACCGCGGCTACGAACCCAGCGGCAGCAAGGAGCACGTGCGCATGACCATCCACGATTTCGAGCGTCATCCACTCACGTTCGGACCCAGCCCGGTCCATCCACTGCTCCGCTTGGGTCAGCACCTCGGTGGCGCCGAGATATGGGCCAAGCGCGAAGACGTCAATTCGGGACTGGCGTTCGGTGGCAACAAGACTCGTAAACTGGAGTACCTCGTACCGGACGCGCTGGCCCAGGGCGCGGACACGTTGGTCTCCATCGGCGGCGTGCAGTCCAACCACACTCGACAGGTGGCCGCAGTCGCCGCCAAGCTCGGGATGAAGGCGGTCTTGGTGCAGGAGAAGTGGGTGGACTGGCCCGACCCGGTCGCGGACAAGGTCGGCAACATCCTCCTATCCCGGATCATGGGCGCTGACGTCCGGCTCAATCCATCCGGGTTCGGCATCGAGTTCAAGGACAGCTGGCACGAGGCGATCGAGGACGTCGAGCGCGCAGGCGGGACGCCGTACGCCATTCCGGCCGGCGCCTCCGATCACCGACTGGGCGGTCTCGGCTTCGCGAATTGGGCGTATGAAGTGCAGCAGCAGGAAGAGGAACTCGGGACGTTCTTCGACACGATCGTGGTGTGCAGCGTGACAGGATCCACCCACGCGGGCATGATCGCCGGCTTCGCCGGTCAGCGCAGACCCCGCCGCGTCATCGGCATAGACGCCTCCGCCGAGCTCGACGCCACGCGCACTCAGGTCGAACGCATCGCTCGCAGCACCGCCGAACTCATCGGCCTGGGTCGCGACCTGCGCGACGACGAGATCACCGTGCTCGAGGGCTGGGCCGGCGAACGTTACGGCGTGCCAGTCGCTTCCACCATCGACGCCATCAGGCTGACCGCCAGCCTGGAGGGCGTCATCCTCGATCCGGTCTACGAGGGCAAGTCGATGGCAGCCCTCATCGATCTCGTCGGCTCGGGTGAGATCGATGCCGACTCCAAGGTCCTGTTCGCCCACCTGGGTGGTCAACCGGCCCTCAACGCCTACAGCGGAGTCTTCTGAGGGGTCTACAGCGCCTCGGCGTCGAGCAGAAGGGTCAGGGTCTCCCAGTTTCGTTGCACCGCTTCGGCTGCCGCTGCCGCATCGCCACGACGGCACAGGCTGATGATCCGCTTGTGCTGTGCGATCGACTGACGGCCGGTGAGCGATGAGAAGCGCAAGAACTCCAGACGCCGCAGTACCGGCGTCACCTGTTCGAGAACTCCGGGAATCACCTCGTTGCGGCTCGCGTCGACGGCAACCTGGTGGAATTCGTCGTCCGCTCGCATCGCTGATGCGGCGTCTGCCGCCGAGAACGCGGCGGTGAAGTCGTTGTTCGCCTCCACCATTGCCGTGATCTCGGACTTGCCCATCAACGGCACTGCGATGCGGACGGCAAGGGCGTGCATCGTCGCCGCCACGGCCTGCGCATCGAACACGGCCTTGCGCTCGATGGTCGACACGACCGTCGAGCGGCCGGGCAGGGTGTGGACCAACCCGGCCGCCTCGAGTCGAGCGAGAGCCTCCCGGATGGGAGTTCGGCTGATGCCCAGCCAGTTCTCGAGTTCCGGATCGCGCAGCTTCTCCCCGGGGGCCAACGTGCCACTGATGATGGCGTCCCGAAGCGATACGTAGGCCTGTTCCCGGAGAAGGGACCGTTTGTGTCTTCCCTGTTCGTCGGGCACCGGCATGCAAAATACGGTATCCGATGTCGGATCAGGGCTCGATGATCAGACGGCTGATCGAGTCGCCGTCGAGGGTGAATCGGTAGTGCAGATCCGCCACACCGCCGGGGAAGTCACCCTCGATGCGATGGAGCACGTCGACGTGCGAGGCATCGATGGTCGTGGCACCGATGAACTCGGTGGTGTACGTGAACTCGCTGCCCGCTCGGCCCAGCCAGTCCAAGATCTCGTCGTGGCCGCGGTAGGTCTCGCCCTCGTCCGTCACCGCGGCGTCTGGTGTGAGGGTCGTGATCGCCACGGCCACGTCGCGGCGCACGTGTGCATCGAGGTAGGTCGTGATCGTCGTGGGCAGGTCGTTCTGCGAGGTGCTGGTGCCCTCGCTCCAGTCAATCGTCGTCATGTCCCCACCGTGGGGCCTCCGGCAGGGGGAGGGTCAAGCGGTCGCGCTGGACGGGTTCGATACCGCGTTGAGATAGCGCTGGCGGCGACGAAGTGCGAGTAACCCCGACGCTGAGCGCTATCTCAACGCCGCAAGGCCGCGCCACCCCGCTAGCCCCCACTCGCATTGGCCGTCAGCGGCGACGACATCGTGCCGAATGTCGGCCAAGGTCGAGGCATGACGAGCCACCGCCCAGCAGACGTCCCCATTGGCATCGACGCCACGGGCATGCGTGTCGAATCGGACTCCATGGGCACCATCGACGTCCCGGCCGACAGATATTGGGGCGCCCAGACCCAGCGGTCCCTGATCCACTTCTCCATCGGCAACGACAAGATGCCGAAGGAGGTCTACCACGCCTACGGGTACGTGAAGAAGGCCGCGGCGCGCGTCAACGCCCGCGCCGGCCGGCTGCCGCAGTGGAAGGCCGACGTCATCGGTCAGGTCTGCGACGAAGTGATCGGCAAGGAGCTGGACGAGCACTTCCCGCTGTACGTCTTCCAGACCGGCTCGGGCACGCAGTCGAACATGAACGTCAACGAGGTCATCGGCAACCGCGCGGTCCAGCTTCTCGGCGGCGACGTGGGATCCAAGACGCCCATCCACCCCAACGACGACGTCAACATGGGCCAGTCCTCCAACGACACCTTCCCGACGGCCATGCACATCGCCGCCGTCCTCGAGATTCAGGACCGGCTGCTGCCCCGGGCGAACGACCTCCAGGAGGCGATCGCCACGACCGGCGCGACGTGGAACGACCTGGTGAAGATCGGCCGCACGCACCTCGAGGACGCCGTACCGCTGACGGTCGGCCAGGAGTGGTCCGGCTGGGCGGCCCAGCTCCGAACTGCCATCGACCGGGTCGACGCCTCGCAGGGTGAGCTGTACCGGCTGGCCGCGGGCGGTACCGCGGTCGGCACCGGCTTGAACGCGCCGCACGACTTCGGCCCGGAGATCGCCGCCGAGATCGCCGACCTCACCGGAAGGCCGTTCGTCACCGCCCCCAACAAGTTCGAGGCACTCGGCGGGCTGGACGCCATCGTCGCGGCGGGCGCGGCGCTGCGCGGGCTCGCCGTCACGCTGATGAAGATCGCCAACGACATCCGCTGGCTCGCCTCGGGACCGCGCGCGGGCCTCGCCGAACTCCGCCTGCCTGCCAACGAACCGGGCAGCTCGATCATGCCGGGCAAGGTCAACCCCACGCAGTGCGAGGCGATGGTCATGGTGTGCATTCAGGTGCTCGCCGACGACGCGGGTCTCGCGATCGCCGGTTCGCAGGGCAACTTCCAGCTCAACGCGATGCGGCCGATCATCATCAACGACTTCCTGCACTCCGCGCGCATCCTCGGCGACGCCTGCGAGAAGTTCCGCGAGTTCTGCATAGAGGGCATCGACGTGAACCGCACGCGGATCACCGACTTCGTCGACCGCTCACTGATGCTGGTGACGGCGCTGTCGCCGGTGATCGGGTACGACGCGGCGTCGGCGATCGCCCACGACGCCGACCGCACCGGCGGCACCCTGCGCGAGGCCGCGCTCGCATCGGGGAAGATCAGCGCCGAGGACTTCGACCGCATCGTCGTACCGGCCGACATGGTCGGACCGTTCTAGGAGCCAGAGTGAGCCAGCAGCGCGGCGCGACACCGGATCCGCTCGACACGGTGCTCGACGCCGCCGTCCTCCTGCAGGACAACGGCCAGTCCACCAGCACCACGCTGCTCGCGGTCGACAGGCTGAACTCCGGGCTCGGCGTGCGCAGCCGGCTGATCCCGTCGTGGGAGTCGCTGATCCTCGTCGGCGACCGACCGCGCGTCGCGGCCGTGACGCCGACGGCGATCAACATGCGACGCGTCGCCGCCGCGATGCGGGTGATCGACCGCGCCGAGGACGGTCCGCTCGACCTGGCGGACGTCTCGACCGGACTCTCCGCCGCCGCGACGCTGCCGCCGTCCCACGCCGGCGTCTTCGTGCTCGCCTGCGCCACCGGATCCGGCGCCCTGGCGGTCATCTTCGGCGCCGGCGACGTCCGCGCCGTCCTCCTGGCCGCGGCGAGTGCCACCGTCGGAGGGATCCTCCGGCGCACGCTCGGCAGGTTCGGCGTCGGCGTCCTGATCCAGGCCTTCGTCGCAGCGGTGGTGGCCGGTCTGGTCGGCGCGGCGGCGGTGCACCTGGACCTGGGCGCCGCGGCAGGCGTCGTCGCGCTGTGCCCCGCCATGATCCTGGTCCCCGGACCGCACGTCCTCAACGGCGCACTCGACCTGCTGTCGCTGCGAACGTCGCTCGGCATGGCCCGAATCGGCTTCGCGGCAATGGTTCTGGTGTCGATCGCACTCGGCCTGGTGGTCGGCCTGCACGCGGGTGGTCAGGCGCTGCCGGTCACCGGCACCACGGCCGCGGTTCCCCTGCACTTCGACGTGCTGGCCGCCGCGGTCGCCGCAGCGTCCTACTCGATCTACTTCTCGATGCCGTACCGCATGATCGGGTGGCCGGTGCTCGCCGGGATGGCCGCCCACGGCGTGCACTGGTGGGCCCTGAGCGTGGTGGGGACGAGCCTCGCCACCGCGGCGCTGCTGGCGTGCCTGCTGGTGGGGATTCTGCTGGTCCCGCTGTCGCACGTCCTGAGGATGCCGTTCGCCGCCATCGGATTCGCCGCCGTCGTGTCACTGGTTCCCGGCATGTTCGTGTTCCGCATGCTCAGCGGAGTGATGCAGCTGCCGGGCAACGCCTCGGCGCAGGTGCTGACCGCGACGGCCTCCGACGGCGCGGTGGCCGTCACGGTCACGGCCGCCATGGCGATCGGATTGGTGGTGCCGATGCGCCTGCGCGACACCTTGATTCAGGCAAACACCACGAGCCCACGACCGACCAACCAGGGATCGAGACGATGATTCGAGCGTTCCGGCTTTACACCGGCCCTGATGGCAACTCGCACGTCGAGCGCGGCAGCATCGCCACCGGTGCGCTGGTGGGTGCCGAGTCCATCGAGTTCAAGGAGACCGCACCGCACTCTGCGTTCGACTGGCACAACGATCCGATCCCGCAGTACGTGATCACGTTGTCCGGCGTCCTCGAGTTCTCGACCGTGGGCGGCGAGACGTTCAGGATCAGCCCCGGTGACGTCCTGCTCGCCGTCGACCACACCGGAACCGGCCACGAATGGCGGTTGGTCGACGATCAGCCGTGGAAGCGCGCCTACGTGGTGTTCACGACCGGCGCCGACACCCACTTCGTCCCGGACGTGCCATCGGACTCCTAGCGGGCCACTCCGCTGAAATCGCCTCGCGCCGCGTAGCGCTGCGCCAGAGTTGTGTCATGACCGACAAGGACAGGCCTCAGCCAAGCGATCTCCGCGCCGCTGCTCAAGCGGCGGCCCAGGCTGCACAGGATCTGGCCAGCGGGGCGCTGCGCGTCCCCACGGCCTCGGCGCAGATCGTCGCGCAACTACCCGGGCTCGTCGAGAACCTGGCAGCAGCGACCGAGCGGCTCAACACCAATCTCGACAGGCTCGAGCGTTATATGTCGCTGGCCGACCCGACCTTCGAGGCAATCGACCGGTTGCTGCCACAACTGGAGGCGATCGTGGCGCGCGGTGATCAAGCCGTCAGGGCGGTGCAGAACCTGCCTGGCGTCGGCACCATTGGCCGGATCACGGGACTGAGCCCCGATGCCGGTGCGGCGGCGCCGGATTCGGGCAAGTCGTCGAAGCGCCGTACCGATCCGCGACGCCGCAAGGACTGACCTCGGCGAAGGACCGTCAGCTCAACTGGTCGCCGAAGAACGCGAGTATCCGCTGCCACGCGTCGTCGGCCTGCGGTGCGGAGTGGTGCAGTCCGGCGATCCGCTCGACGACGTGCAGCGGCGACGGCGTCTTCCACTCGTTCATGAAGCTGTGGCCGACGCCCGGGTACTCCTTGATGTCCCGGGTGACGCCACTGGGAGCCAGGCCTTCTTCGAGCTTGGCGGCAGCGCCCGGCAGCAGCCGGTCATCGGCGCCGTAACTCGCGACGATGGGGCACGAACGCTTCGGCACCCCGGTGGCCGGCGGGAACGGTCCGTAGTTCGGTGCGGTTGCGTCGAACACGCCGCGGTCGGCCAGCAGCAGGCAGAATCCGCCGCCCATGCAGAACCCCGCCGATCCGACCTTGCCGTTCGTTCTCTCGTCGTTCCGCAGCGCCTCCGCAGCGGCGACGATGTCGTCGACGGCGGACCCGGACCCGGTGGCCAGGGCGCGGAACGCGCTGACGATGCAGAGCGGTTTGGGCCCGCGCTGGAAGAGCGCTGGCGCGAACGCCAGGTAGCCGTTGGCTGCGAAGCGGTCGGTGATCCGGCGGATGTCGTCGTTGAGTCCGAACACCTCGTGGAGCACGACGACCGCGGGCCACGGACCGGCCCCGGTCGGCACGGCGAGGTAGCCCGGCAGGTGACCGTCGGGCGTGGGGAGTCCGGCATCAACCATGGGCCTCCGGTACCCGCTTCCGAGGTACGCGAAGCACTCGGCGATACGGATGTGGTTCGTCGGCCGTGCGTGGGGCAATAGAGACGAGATGGACGAACGGCTCCCCGACCCTCCCACCGCCGCAACGCTCGGTCGGGTCCTGCGACTGCTGGAACCGGCGCGCAGGCTCGTCAACCCGAAGGTCTACGGCGTGGACGACCTGCCCGAGCGCGGCGCGCTGCTGGTCGGCAATCACACGTTGCTCGGCCTGCTCGACGCTCCGCTGCTGTGCGCCGAGCTGTGGGAGCGAGGAGTCCGGGTGCGCGTCCTCGGCAATCACGCGCACTTCAAGTTGCCGCGGTGGCGGGATCTGTTGACGTCCGTCGGCGTCGTGCCCGGCACGCCGGAGACGGCGGACGCGCTCATGAGTCGAGGCGAGACGGTGCTCGTCTTCCCAGGTGGCGGCCGAGAAGTGGCCAAGCGCAAAGGCGAGAAGTACCAACTCATTTGGGAGAACCGCATGGGCTTCGCCCGGCTCGCGGTCAAGCACGGCTATCCCATCGTTCCGTTCGCCACGGTGGGGGCCGAGGACTCGCTCGACGTGGTCCTCGACAACGACAGTCCGTTGCTCGCGCCCGCACGGCGACTCTTCGAGAGGGCCTCCGGGAGCCCGGACCTGTTCCCGCTCGTCCGGGGCATCGGGCCGACACCGATCCCCCGACCCGAGCGGCAGTACTACTGGTTCGGTGCACCCATCGACAAGACCGACGTGGCGGGTACCGACGACCGCGCGGTGCGCCGGATTCGCGACCAGACGAAGGCGGCGATCGAGCAAGGCATCGAGTTCCTGCTCGAAGAGCAGCGAACAGATCCGCAACGGTCCGTCGTCAAGCGGCTGACGGGCCCGGAGCGGCGGCGCTAGCAGCGGGGCCTAGCGACCCGCGTTGCGCGCGAGGTTGACTACGTACTGGTTGACGAAGGTGCCCGCTGGAGGATCGCCCTTGTCGCAGGTGCCATCGGATTCGCCCGGGCGCTTCACCCACAGGTAGGCGTCGGCGTGCGGTCCTGCCGTGGCGGCGGTGGGAGCCACGCCCAGGGCGCGGCCGCTCGGGTTGCACCAGTCGAGCGGCGCGGCGGGCGCGGGGCCGGCGCCGTTGCGCGAGGTGTCGATCACGTAGTGCGAACCGTTGGTGAGTCCCGAGATCGCCTCGCCGTAGCCGATCTCGTCTTCGGTGGTGAAGAAGTTGGCGGTGTTGAGGCTGAATCCGCGAGCACGTGCCACCCCGGCCTGGTTGAGGCGGTTGGCCATCTCCTCGGGGCTGTGCCACTTCAGGTGCCCGGCGTCGACGTAGACGGCGGTGGCCGGGTTGCGGGTCAGGCTGTCGACGGCGTAGTTGATCAGGTCGAACCGTTCTTGGCGCTGACCGCCCGACAGGCAGTCGGCCATGGCGAGCGCATCGGGTTCGAGGATGACCGCAGCGGGCCCGGCGCCCAAGTCGCCGGCGATGCCGTCGATCCACTGGCGGTACTGATCGCCCGACCCCATCCCGCCCGCAGCGAAGCTGCCACAGTCACGGTGCGGGATGCCATAGATCGCGAACACCGGCAGTGCGCCTGCGGCCTGCGCGGCAGCGGTGTAGCCGGCGACCGTCGACGCCGACGAGCCGGGGACGACCCAGTACGCCTGCGGCGTGTTGGCGACGGCAGTCAACTCCGGGATCGGCGGGTTCGCAGCGTTCGCAGCCCGCATGGCCGCGGACGAGGGGTTGACGTAGAAGGGCTTGCCGGCCAACGGGTTGACCTCGTCGGCGAGGCGCACCGACGGCGCAGGGCCCGTATGCCCCTGGCTGTCGACGAAACCCACGGATGCGACGGCCGCGACCGTGAAGAGCGGGACGATCCACCGTGCGACTGCGCTGAGCGCTGAGGACATCACCCCACGGAAATTAGTGCTTCACATCATCGAGCGCCAATCCCGTCGGCTCACGCCTTGCCGAGAGTCACCTGCGCCGTGCCGGATCGATCGCCGTCGACGTAGGTCACCGAGACGGTGTCACCCGGCGCCTTGGACCGGATCGCGGCGACCAGCGCCTCGGGTCCGTCGATGACCTGGTCGTCGACCTTGGTGATGACCGCGCCGGCGGGCACACCGGCAAGCGCCGCAGGCCCGTCTGCCGACACGCCCGCGAGCGCCGCGCCGCCCGCGGAGTTCTGGTCGCTGCTCAGTTGGACTCCGAGCGACCCGTGGGACGCGTTGCCCGTCGAGATCAGTTCGTCGGCGACCCGCTTCGCCTGGTCCGACGGGATCGCGAAGCCCAGCCCGATCGACCCGGCCGGTCCGCCCGCGGACCCGGAGCCGCCACCCATGCTAGCGATGGCCGAGTTCACGCCGATCAGCTCGCCCTTCATGTTCACCAACGCACCGCCGGAGTTGCCCGGGTTGATCGCGGCGTCGGTCTGCAGGGCTTCGAGAACCGATACGTCACTGCCCGGGCCCTCCCCGGCTGCCACAGGCCGATTGAGGGCGCTGATGACGCCCGTCGTCACCGTGCCCTGCAGGCCCAGCGGCGACCCGATCGCCACCACCGGCTCGCCGACCTTGACGTCTCTGGACGACCCGATGGCGATCGGCGTCAGTCCCGAGACCCCCTCCGCGCGGACGACGGCGAGATCACCGGTCGGGTCGGTGCCCACGATCGAGAACGGCACGGAGCGGCCGTCGGAGAACGTGACGGTCTTCGTGATGTCGCCACCGTTCATGGCGGCAGGTCGGGCGGTCGTGCCGTCGCCGGCCGCCGGCGCGACGACGTGGTTGTTCGTGAGGATGAGACCGTCGTGACTCAGGACGACGCCGGAGCCCTCGGCTCCCTCGTCGCCCATCTTCAGTGAGAGCTTGACGACGCTCGGCATCACCTTGGCCGCGACCTGCTCGACGGAGTCTCCGGGCGCGGCGGCCAATGGCTGCGATGCGGGCCGCGGGGCGGCCGTCGTCCCGGCGACAGTCGGGGGCGCGGGCTCGTGCATCCGGTCGACGGCGACCGCCGTCGTGGCGCCGATACCGCCCGCGGCCACGGCGATGGCAGCGGCACCGACGACGAGGGTGACGCGACGCGGCCGCCTCAGCGGAGGCGGAGCGGCAGGCATGGGCTGCGGGTGGGTCCACGTCGGGTACGGCTGCGGGGATTGACCACTGGGGTGGGGCGGGGGCGTCGTCATGATGGTGTCTTCTCGTTTCTCGAGCGTGAGGTGCTGACAACACCGTGCGACCGCTCACTGAGATGGGACTGAGAACAAGATCAGGACAGCCCGAGAACCATTGCGCTCACGGCGAACGTGCTCGCAGCCGTCTCCGGATGACGAGCCGCCTGCAAACCCGCTTCCGGACTTCAACACCTAGAACCCGTCGCTTGGCAGGAGGACCACGCTTGGCCCGACGGCGAGGTTTTACCGGGTGGCTCAGCGATCTTGATTTTCGGTCGACGCCTTGCAGCGGCGTGGTCGCCGTGGTCGACGATTCGGCGTCGGCAAATTTGACACCGTTCTCAATTCTGGTTCCGCGAGCGGTTGAGCCCGCTTAGAATCTGGCCCCTAGCTTGGTGGGGGTAACGAGTGCAGCATGCCGAGGCGGCGAGTCCTACGGACAGCCGTCATCCCGCAGGTTCTAGCGGATCCCGTCTCGCGCCAGCACGCTGGGTCGAGTGGGTGCGGTCCGATCCGTGGTACTCGACGATCACGGTGGGCATCGACGTGCTCTACGCCGTCATCGCCGTCTTACTGGCGCAATGGACCATCCCGGGTGACGTGGCGCAGGCCAACCTCGGGCTGTACTCGTGGATCTTCGTGCCGGTGGTCATCGGCGTGCTCGCCACTCGGTCGATGTACCGGCGGAAGCTGAACGACAGCTTCCTCGACGAGTTCGAACCGGTCGAGACGTCGGTCGCAGTGGCCGCCCTGGCGACGTTGATGGTGATGCTCCTGCTGGTCCCCCAGACGCCGAGCGGGGGAGTGATTGGCGACCACGTTCGGCCCGGCGAGTTGATGGTGCGCATCTGGGCGTTCGCGGCTGTGCTGATCCCCGCCGTACGCCTCGTCAGGTCGCTGGCCAATCGCTTCCTACGGCGTCGATACCGGGTCGGAGCGCCGACGCTCATCGTCGGTTCCGGTCCTGTCGTCGGCCAGCTGATCACGCGCATGCGTCAGGTGCATGACTACGGGCTGGAACCGGTCGGTCTCTTGGATGCGGATGAGCCATCCGACGGCAATGTGCTCGACGTCCCGCATCTGGGATCACCGGACAACCTCGAATTCGCCGTGCGCGCAACCAAGGCCGAGGAACTCGTCATCGCGCCCTCGTCGATGTCCGACGACCAACTGGCGCGAATTGCCCACCGGGCGCAGAACCTTGGGTTGCGGGTCCGGGTGGTGCCGCGAGTCATGGACGCCGTCGGTGTCGGCACGCGGATCGAGCACTTGGGCGGCGTACCACTGATGGTGCTCGGCCGCGTCGATCCGAAGGGGTGGCAATTCGCCGTCAAGCATGCCCTGGGGCGGTCGATCGCGGCGGTTGGACTGCTCCTCGTCTCGCCCGTCTTCATCGCACTTGCTCTGCTGGTGAAGCTCACCTCGCCTGGGCCGGTCTTCTTCAGCCAGGATCGCGTCGGTCGCGATGGCCAGGTCTTCGGCTGTCTGAAGTTTCGGAGCATGCGTCCGCTCGACCCGGCGAAGGCAGCCTTTGCGCTTCGCGAGGGCGCGGCGCCAGGCGGAGTGGAAGGGGACGATCGTCGAACGGCGATCGGCAAGATCATGCGGAAGACGTCGTTGGACGAGTTGCCGCAGCTGATCAACGTCCTACGGGGCGACATGGCGCTGGTGGGTCCGCGTCCCGAACGGCCGGAGTACGTCGAGATGTTCGAGATGCACGTGCGCCGTTACGGCGAGCGGCATCGGGTGAAGGCCGGCATCACCGGCTGGGCGCAAGTCCACGGGCTTCGCGGGCAGACCTCGATCGCCGACCGCGCGGAGTTCGACAACTACTACATCGAGAATTGGTCGCTGATGTTGGACCTGAAGATCCTCGCGCTCACCGTGCTGGCCGTTCTCAAGAGCGCGGAGGACTAAGCGTCGGGCTCGGCGCCCGCGCCGGTGTCGGCATTCGCCGATTCGACGTCGTCGTCGGCGGACGCCTCGTCCTGCGGCGGGTCGTCCAGCACGTGGCCCGGGTTCAACGGCAGGTGCGGGTCTGGCAGTGTCATGGATCCTCCGTCACTGAATGGGCCGAAACCAAGCGAACGGCTTCATACCCGGATTGGGCATTCCGGAATCAGACGGAATGTCCGGGCGTCATCGACCGGCCCTGCTGGGCGCACCCGGCACCGAGTGCGCGCCAGCGAGAGGTCAAGCCTTTTCCGCCGCCTCATACGCCTCGACGACTTCGGCGGGAATCCGGCCGCGCGTACTCACGGTGTAGCCGTTTTCATTCGCCCATGCCCGGATTGACGACAGCGGCGTCCTCGACTGCGTCTTGCCACCACCCTTTCGCCTCCGGCTGGCCTTGCGAGGCCGCTCCTCGCCGGAAACCTTCTCTGCGGCTTTGACATACGGAGTCAACGCCTTGTCGAACTTCGCCAAGTTCTGTGCGGAGAGATCGATTCGGTATGCAACACCTCTAACCGAGAACTCCACGGTTTCGCCGCCGCCATCAGTGATGTCGGTTCCGTCAATATCGTCCACGACTTGGCGGATAACGCGTTCTGCCATTTCTTTCCTTTCCGCGCCCGCCCCCAAGCGCGAAACTCTACCGGTATGAATCCCAGGAGTCGTACATCTGAGCAGGTTCGTGCATCATGCGTAGCCGCACTAAGCGAATAGCGGTGCGGATATCGTCGTTATTTCGTCACAGAATAGAGCGCGCGGGAAGTGGATCCGCAAAGCCGCCGGATATCTCTTCAGCCGCACCCCGTCAGCGATCCTTAGGTCCTTCAGTCGAATTGATCGGGACCGACGAGACCACGATTGGTGCTAGCGAAATCGTCTGCGACAGGTGTGATCCGGTAGTCGTCTTCTTGGTCGACGTGCACCACTCGAAGCTCGCCCTTGGGACCGCACTCGCGATAGTCGAGCATGATCTGCCCGTGGCCCGCCGCAGGCGTATCGGCAATTCCGACCCCGGGCGATGGGTAGCCCCATTCTTCCCGCGTGAACGCCGTCCCGAGTTCTCCGCAGAGGGAGTAGCGCGCGGCGCGGTGATGCCCACCACCATTGCGATAACGCCCGAGTTCGACGTAAGCGCTTGGCAGGGCGTACCGCAATTCTGGACACTTAGCCCTTGCGCTAACCAATGCTGGGGTGAAACACTTAGCCCCATGGTTAAGCATGAGGCGGAGTTGGACAGCCTCTTCGACGCGCTGGGCGACCCGACGCGCCGAGCAGTGATTCGGCGACTGGGCAGCGGACCGGCGAGCGTAGGCGAGCTGGCGAAGCCATTCTCGATTGCGTTGCCGTCCTTCATGAAACACGTCCGCACGCTTGAAACGAGCGGATTGATCTCGACGACGAAGACGGGACGGGTGCGGACCTGCTCGCTCAACCGCAAACGGCTGTCGATGGTCGACGACTGGCTCGCCGAACAGCGACACATCTGGGAAGACCGCACCGACCGACTCGAACGACTCGTCACCAACGCGGAGGAGACAACGTGAGCACGAATACCATCGACCCCGCACTCGACCTGGTCATCGAGCGGGTGATCCGCGCTCCCCGACAATCGGTTTGGCGCGCATGGACGGACCCTGACCTGTTGGCCCGGTGGTGGACGCCGACGCCCACCCGCACGCGCGTCGATCGACTTCAGATCCGCCCCGGCGGCGCCTTCGTCACTCGAATGAGCGACGACGGGGACCGGTTCGTCCCGCACACCGACTCCGTGTTCCTCGTCGCGGAAGAAGGCTCACGGCTCGTGTTCACCAACGCGGTCGACAGCGCGTGGCGACCGGCCACGCCCCAGCCGGTGTCCATGACCGCCGAAATCACCTTCGACGACCACCCAGACGGCACCCTCTACCGGGCGGTCGTACGCCACGGCGACCCGGCCGTCCGGGATCGGCACGAGGAACTCGGCTTCTTCGACGGATGGGGTGCCGTCACGCAGGCGCTCGCCGAACTCGCCGAAGGTGCCGTGCCCGCCTGAACAGATCGCTAGGACGCGCCCCGCGTGAGTGAGCCGACGGGGGTCGGACCCGATCGATCCGGGACGGCGCGTCCCTCGAAACGCGCCACGCTGCAGGCCTTCACGTCATCGTCCTGGGGTCGTCCCTCTGCGAAGTCCGCCAAGATCTCGCCCATCAGCGCGGAGTACTTGAATCCCTCACCGATGCACCCGCAGCCCAGGACGATTCCACTGGGCAGCGCATCCAGGATGAACTGGCCGTCGGGCGTGTCGGTCCAGCAGCACACCTGCGCGTCGACGACCTGCGCCGGTATCGCGGCGAAGTCGCGCTCGATGCGTTGCCGAAGCACCTCGGTGCGAGCGGTGCTGGGCGTGCGATCGGGATTGCCCACCCGGTAGTCGCAAATGGGCAGATCCAGGCCCACCTTGTAACCCAACCCGGGCGTTGGCATCGCGTAGATGCGGCCCGCGCGGTCCTCGGCCTCGCCGTCGAACAAGCACGGGAACGCGTCGGTGTGCGCCACGCTGTCGCGGTCGCCGAAGTGCACCACCTGCTCGAGGTACGGATAGAGCGGCACATCGATGCCCAACATCCGCAGGAACGTCGACGACTCCGGGCCGGCGGCGATCACCACGACGTCCGCATCTTCCTGCGTCATATCCGAATACGTCACCGCCAGCCCGTTCGGGCGCTCCTCGATCTCGACGACGCTGCGGGCGTGGCCGAAGCGGCCACCGGCGCCGGTGAAACGCTCGAACTGCGCCCGAAGCGACCGCTCGGCCAGGACGATCCCGGCGTCCGGGAGCCACACCGCGTCGCGGCCGTCGTCGCGCAAGCCTGGTAGGCGGTCGCTCACCTCGGCCGCAGTCACCCACTCGTGGTCGATGCCGAGCCCGGCGCAGGTCGCCGCGAGAGCGTCGTTGGACGGCGGGTCCCGCCACAGCAGACCCCGCACCTCGTGGACGGTGGCAATGGTCCGTTCCTCGAGCCGCTTCATGGCCGCCAACGCACGCAATCCCAGCCGCGACCGCGATGGGTCCGGGTCGGCCAGACGCCACATGCGGGTCGGGCCGTAGGACGACGAGAGGGGATTGCCCACCCCGTAGCGGTCGACCAGCCGGACGTCGTGCCCTCGGCTGGACAACTCGGCCGCCGTAGGCAGACCCCACGCGCCTGCGCCAATCACGATGCTCTTCACGAATGCCTCTCTCCGCCAAATGATCCGGACGCTCAGAAGATGGTGTACACCTTGCGAAGCGTCTCGACCACGTCCCATCGACCGGTCCACCCGGGTGGTAGGACGACGAAGTCGCCTGCCCCCACTTCGACGACGCGACCGGTCTGGTCGTCGGTGATCTTCGCGCGGCCCGAGACGATGTAGCAGGTCTCGGTGTCCGGTCGATCGACGACGGGCCAGCCACCGGGCTCGCACTCCCAGACGCCGACCTGCGCCTCGGTCCCCGAGTCGACCACCAACGTCTTGAGTCGAGGGTCACCACTGTCAGCGCCGACGCGCCGGCCGGCGGGCTCCAGGTCACCGGTGACGGTGCGATGGGGCAGATGGATCAATGCGCTCATGTCGGCCTTCCCAGGATCGTCGAACACCCATGCACGGCGCGGAATCGGAGCATCTTCGTGTCTGCGAGAGCGATTTTGGCGATTCCGGTTGCCGCGGCTTGGTGGCAGGCATAGTGTCACACACCACCGAACATTTTGTTCGCCGTTACCGAACTATTGATTCTGACGCAGGAGAATGGATGATCGTTCGTGGCCCTGTCTGACGATGGCCCCGGCTCCCCGGCGTCGGACACCGAGACCGAAATGGGCAGCCGCATACGCGGATACCGCAACATGCGGAAGCTCAGCCTGCGTGAACTCGCGAGCCGCGCCAAGATCTCGGCGGGGTTCCTCAGCGAACTGGAACGCGGGCAGGTCAATGCCAGCGTCGGCACGCTGCGTCGCCTGGCCGAAGAACTCGGAGTCAAACTCCCCGACCTATTCGGCGACCATCACGTCAACGGTGCGAGGATCCTGCGAAAGGCTGAGCGGCCGGAGATCCACGTCGACGACCTCAGCGCCAAGTATCTGCTGTCGCAGAAGCCCTTGATGAACCTCGAGGTCTACTCCGCCGAGTTCGCCCCCGGCGGATCGGCTGGCGAGGCATACGTGCACGGCGACGCCCAGGAAGTGCTGATCGTCGTCAAGGGCAGCTTGGTACTCGAACTCGACGGCAAGAAGCACCAACTCGACGCCGGCGACTCCGCGGAGTATCGGACGTCCATTCCGCACACCGTGCACAACCTGAGCGACTCGTCCGCCGAGCTGCTATGGATCGTCAGCCCACCGACCGCATGAGAGCCGGGATCGAAATGACCACACCCACAAAGACTCAACACCAGTCACGTCTCACAGGAGGAGTTCACATGTCCACTGCACTCAAGGCCGTCGGATGCGGCGTGGCTGCCGTGCTGCTCACCGCGGCGTGTTCGTCGGGACCAGCTCCAAGCGCCGACGTCGACCTCGGTAGCGGGCCGCCGAAGGCAGGCACCGTAAAGGCGGGCGCGCTCGACGGCGTGACCCTGACCTTCGTGTCCTACGGCGGCATCTTCCAGGAGGGGCAGACGCAGGCCGCGATAGATCCCTTCGCCAAGGAATCCGGCGCACGCATCCTGCAGGACGGGCCCACCGAGAGCACCAAGATCAAGTCGCAGGTGGAGTCGGGCAACGTCACCTGGGACGTCATCGACACCACCAACGTCTTCACTGCCCAGCATTGCGGCGAGCTGTTCATGCCCATCGACACCAGCATCGTGGACGTCAGCAAGATTCCGCCAGGCGCCAAGACCGACGATTGTTCGGTTCCCGCAATGGGTTACGGCCTCATCGTGGTCTACAACACGGAGAAGTACGGGGCGAACCCGCCCAAGACCTGGGCCGACTTCTACGACACGGCGAAGTTCCCCGGCAAGCGCGGCATCCAGGGCATCGCCGGCGAACTCGACCCAGGCGTTCTCGAGGGCGCACTCCTGGCCGACGGTGTCGCGAAGGACCAGATGTATCCCATCGACGCCACCCGCGCACTGAACAAGCTGTCGTCGATCCGCGGCGACGTCGTCTTCTGGAACAGCGGCGCCCAGGCCCAGCAGCTCCTCGAGGCCGGCCAGGTCGACATGGCGCTGCTGTGGAGCGGGCGCGCCTACTCCGCGGTCAAGAACGGGGCGAAGTTCGCGCCCATGTGGGATCAGTGGATGCCCGAGGCGGACACGATCGCGGTGCCCAAGGGTGCGAAGAACCCGAAGGCCTCGATGGCGCTGATCAACTACTACCTGGGTGCGCAGCAGCAGGCCAAGTTGACCGAACTCACCTCGTACAGCCCGATCAACGTCGACGCCAAGCCGAAACTGGACGCCCTGGCGACCAGCTACCTCACCACCACCCCCGAGCGTCTCGCGGACCGCTTCCCGATCGACCTCGCCTGGTGGTCGAAGAACAACGACGCGATGGTCGGGGCATACACCGATTGGCTTGCCAAGTAAGGGACTAGCGGACCATGACCGTAGTCGACGTACTCGCCGGTGGTGCAGCACCGCCGCAGTCGCGCGCCGAGGAGGCGGGTGCCCAGCGTAGGCGGCGCAGCGCCTACGCACTGCTGGCTCCCGCGCTTGTGTTGGTGCTCGGCATCTTCGCGGCACCGCTGGGCGTGATGCTGTGGCGCGCGTTCACCGATCCGGTGGTCGGGTTCGACAACTTCGCCTGGTACGCCGGGGACGCCGTGCAGCGGGAGGTGCTGCTGCGGACGTTCACCACCGGACTCGAGGTGACGGTCATCTGCCTGTTGCTCGGCTACCCGTACGCCTATGCCATGGTCGCATTCGGGCCGAAGGTGCGGGCGGCGCTGACGCTGCTGGTCCTCGTCCCGTTCTGGACCAGCCTGATGGTGCGCACGTTCGCCTGGGTGATCCTGCTACAGGACAACGGTCCCGCCCAGGCGCTGCTGAGCCTCGTCGGGCTCGGCGACGTGCAGTTGATCCGGACGAACCTCGGCGTCGTCATCGGCATGAGCCAGATCCTGTTGCCGTTCATGGTGTTACCGCTGTACGCGGTGATGTCGGGCGTCGACCGTCGGCTGGTGCTGGCCTCGTCGAGTCTCGGCGCACGGCCGCTGACGTCGTTCACCCGCATCTGGGTGCCGCTGACCATGCCCGGCATCGGAGCGGGATGCCTGATGGTGTTCATCAGCAGCCTCGGCTTCTACGTCACGCCTGCGCTGCTCGGTTCCCCGGACAACGCCCTCATCAGCCAGCAGATCTACGTGCAGGTGAACGGTCTGCTGCAGTGGGGCCGCGGTGGGGCGATGGGCGTGGTGCTCCTGCTGCTGACCTTCCTGGTCCTTGCCGTGCTGATGATCGTGCTGCGCCGCGCATCTCGGCAGGAGCGGGCGTCGTGATGCGCAGCGGCACGTTCTGGCGCGGTGCGCTCCTGGTGTTCTGCGGCCTAGTCGCGACCTGGCTGGTCGCGCCGTCGCTGGTCGTGATCCCGCTCAGCTTCACCGATCTTCCGTCGTTCAGGTTCCCGCCGACGGGCTGGTCGACGCAGTGGTACGTCAACTTCTTCACCGACCCGTCGTGGCTCTGGTCGCTGGAGGCGAGCATCCGGGTCGGCCTCCTGGTGGCCGTCGTTGCGACGGTGTGCGGGACGGCGGCGGCAGTGGCCTTCAGCCGGACGCGATTCTTCGGCGATCAGGGCCTGCGCGCGCTGCTGCTCTCGCCGATGATCGTTCCGGTGATCGTGGTGTCGATCGGCATCTATGCGATCTACCTGCGGCTCAACCTGCTGGGCACCACCCTCGGCTTCGTCGTGGCGCACAGCGTGCTCGCCCTGCCGTTCGTGATCATCCCGGTGAGTGCCAGCCTGCAGGGGTTCGACCGGCGGCTCGAGGACGCGGCCGCGATCTGCGGAGCGAACAGGTGGACGACGTTCCGCACCGTCACTCTGCCGCAGGTGGCGCCGGGCGTCCTGTCGGGAGCACTGTTCGCGTTCGCCACCAGCTTCGACGAGGTGGTGCTGTCGCTGTTCATCCAAAGCCCTTACCTGCAAACGCTTCCGGTGCGGATGTATTCGTCGGTCACCCGCGACACCGACCCCACCATCGCCGCCGCGGCGACGGTGATCCTGGCGCTCACCACGGCGCTGACCATCCTCGCCAGCATCTTCGCCATCAGGAGGAATCGTGTCCGATGACCGCGCGCCGCATGGCGCTTCCATCACGATGCGGGGTCTGGTCAAGCGGTACGGCTCCGTCACCGCCGTCGATGCCATCGACCTGGACGCGCGTCCAGGCGAATTCCTCACCCTGCTCGGTCCCAGCGGGTCGGGAAAGACGACCACGCTCAACATGATCGCCGGGTTCGTCGACGTCACCGAGGGCGAACTGTCCATCGACGGCAGCCCGGTCACCGACCTGCCGCCGTACAAGCGCGACATCGGCATGGTGTTCCAGCACTACGCCCTGTTCCCGCACATGAGCGTGGCCGACAACGTGGAGTACCCGCTGAAGCAGCGGTCCATCGACAAGTCCCAGCGCGCCACGATGGTCGCCGATGCGCTGACGATGGTGGGTCTCGAGCACCTGGCCCGGCGCAAGCCGAAGGAGCTGTCGGGCGGTCAGCAGCAGCGAGTCGCGCTGGCGCGGGCGGTCGTCTACAACCCGCGCGTGCTGCTGATGGACGAGCCGCTCGGCGCGCTCGACAAGAAGCTGCGCGACACCCTGCAGCTGGAGATCAAGCGGATCCACGCCGACCTCGGCACCACGTTCGTCTACGTCACCCACGACCAGGACGAAGCGCTGGTGCTCTCCGACCGGGTCGCGGTGTTCAACGACGGACGCATCCAGCAGATCGGCACGCCGTCGGACCTGTACGAGCATCCCAACAGCCTCTTCGTGGCGCAGTTCGTCGGTGAGTCGTCGTTGTTCCGTGGCACGTTGGACGGTGATCGGGTCCAGGCATTCGGCCGCACCCTGACCGCGACGCGCGGGGCCCTACCCGACTCGCGCACCGTGGCCGTCGTCGTGCGTCCCGAGCGCATCGCGATTCACACCGGTGATGCGGAACCGCAGGCGGACAACGCCGTTCCCGGTCGCGTCATCCAGCAGATCTACTTCGGAAACGCCCGCAAGGTCGAGGTGCGCCTCGACGACGGCAGCACGGTCCTGGTCCGGGAGAGTGCAGGCGCCGCACTGGCTCCCGTGCACGCCGACGACACCGTCTGGCTGACCTTCCGCCGCGAGGACGCCTCCGTCCTGGCCGTCGACGAGACGCAGCCGGCACCTCGAACTCCCGCCACCGCAACGAACTAGGAGCACGACAACATGGCTTCGTCAGGCCAGCAGACCGTCAAGCAGCCCGTCAACGGCGGAGTGTCCTTCTGGTACAGGTCGATCGGGCTGCCCCAGCCGCGTCCCGCACTCCCCGGAGACCTCGAAGCCGACGTGTGCATCGTGGGTGCCGGATTCACCGGACTCTGGACCGCCTACTACCTCAAGCGTCAGCAGCCCGATCTTCGGATCGTAGTGCTAGAGAAAGAGTTCGCCGGCTTCGGCGCCTCGGGCCGCAATGGTGGCTGGCTGTCGGCGGAGCTGGCCGGCTCGCGCGACGCCTACGCCTCGACCCACGGTCGCCAAGGCGTGATCGACCTGATGCGCGCGATGCGCGATGCCGTCGACGAGGTGATCGCGGTCGCGAAGACCGAGGGCATCGATGCCGACATCGCGAAGGACGGACTGCTGCACGTCGCGCGCAACCAGGCGCAGCTGCAACGGCTGCACGCCGGCCTGCGCTACGAACGCGAATGGGGCGCAGACCCCATGGACTTCGTCGAACTGAGCCGGGCGGAGATGGACGCTCGGATCCGGGTCGCCGGATCGCTCGGCGGCATCTTCAGCCCGCACTGCGCCCGGGTTCAGCCGGCCAAGTTGGTGCAGGGCCTGGCGGACAGCGTGGTCGACCTCGGCGTCCGGATCTTCGAGCAAACCACCGTCAGTAGGATCGACCCGGGCCGGGCCGTCACCGACCGGGGCACCGTCCGCGCACCGACCGTACTGCGCTGCCTCGAGGGATTCACCGGCAGCATCGAGGGGCAGAAGCGCAGCTGGTTGCCGATGAACTCCTCCATGATCGTGACCGCCCCGTTGCCCGAGGAGGTCCACGATCAAATCGGCTGGCGCGACGCCGAATTGCTCGGTGACTACGCGCATGGATACATGTACGCCCAGCGCACGGTCGACGGCCGGATCGCACTCGGCGGGCGCGGCATTCCGTACCGCTACGGGTCCCGCCTCGACGACCGTGGCGCCACGCAGCAGTGGACGATCGATGCGCTCACCGCGCTCACTCACGACATGTTCCCCGCGACCGCCGACGTCCCAATCGAACATGCCTGGTGCGGCGTCCTCGGCGTGCCGCGGGACTGGACGGCGACGGTCGACTTCGACCGCACCACGGGCCTCGGCACGGCGGGCGGTTACGTGGGCAGCGGACTGACCACGACCAACCTCGCCGGTCGCACGCTGGCCGACCTCGTGCTGCACCGCCAGACCGACCTCACGCGTCTTCCGTGGGTCGGTCGGCGGGTGCGGCGCTGGGAGCCCGAGCCGTTGCGTTGGCTCGGCGTGCAGAGCATGTACGCGCTCTACCGGACGGCGGATCGCCGCGAGACGAACGGGCTGGGCCGGACCAGCCGAATCGCCACGGTAGCGAACAAGATCACCGGTCGCTGAGGACGGCGCGTTCCAGCTCCGTCAGCGACTGCTCGAGCCCGTCCATCACGGTCGCGACGTCGGGCATCTGCCTGCGGTCGGCGATGATGCCGACGTCGAGGTGGCCGTCGTAGCTCATCACCGTGATGTTCAGCCCGAGGCCGTCGGTGATCACCGAGACGGGGTAGTGGGCGACGAGCCGAGCGCCGCCGCAGTACAGCGGGATCTGGGGCCCGGGCACGTTGGACACCACCACGTTCCACGTCGGGCGCCCGACCCTGGACGTGGCCAACGCGAACGTTGCCCGTGCCGCGCGACTGAACAGTGCAGGCGGGATGAAGTGGTTGAAGTCGATCAGGAGGTTGGCAGGCAGCGCTCGGTGCCGGTCCTTCATCTCCCTCATTCCGCCTGCCGTCGCTTCGAGCCGTTCCACCGGATCGGCGACGTTGGTGTGCAGCGGTGCTGCGAGCATCAGGACCCGGTTGCCGTAGGTGCCGGCCTGCTCCTCCGTCCGCACGGACACCGGAATCTGGGCAACGAGTGGGCTGTTCGGCAATTCGTCGTGGTCGACCAGCCAGCGCCGAACGGCACCGGCACAGATCGCGACCACCACGTCGTTCACCGTGGCTCCGTGGGCGTTCTTGACCTCCTTCACCCGATCGAGGTCGAGCCTGCCGAAGACGAAACGCCTACTGGGCGAGACTCGTCCGTTGAACGACGTCTTAGGCGCGGGGAGGGACGTGCGGCTTCGTCGCTCACCGGTGCGCCGAGCGACGTTCGACAGTCGGTTGGCGACACGACCGAGCTGTCCGACACCGGGTACGGACGACAGCGTCGTGTCCTCGAGGTTCGGCAGCGCGCTCGGCGCCGAACGCAACGCCCGCAGCGGGTAACGCGGTAGGCCGACGACTGCCCGCCCCCACCGCTCGATCTGCCGGGGAGCCGACCGAGTGGCGGCCATTTCGGCCGGGGGTATGTCACGGCCCTCTGGGCTCAGATCCATGAGCAGGCCGGTGATCTCGGCTCCCGACACCCCGTCGATGACGGCGTGGTGAATCTTGGTGTAGACCGCTACGTTGCCGTCGGCCAGTCCGCTGATGACATACATCTCCCAGAGTGGATGCGCGCGGTCGAGTGGCTGCCCGTGCAAACGCGAGATTAGCTCCGCCAACTGCTCGTCGGATCCCGGCGAGGGAATCGCCGACTCCCTCACGTGATAGCTGAGGTCGAACCCCTCGTCGTCGACCCAGTACGGGTAGTCCACACCGAACGGCACCTCCATCAACCGCCACCGCAACGGTGGCAACAGGTGCATTCGCTGGCGCAGAAGCGCCACCATGGTGCCGCAGTCCATGATGCCGCCGGGCGCGGTGCTCGGGTCGTACACCGCCAACGCGCCGACGTGGCCGGTGCGGCGGCCGTCCTCGATCGCCAGGAACTGCGTGTCGAGACTGCTCAATTGCCGCATGCGCGACCACCGCCTTCGTTGGCTCGCAATGCCTCTGCCGTCCGGATCGCCCCGGTGACGCCCGGGTTGTGCATCAACACGTCGTCCATCACCGCCGTGGTCAGGCTGCGGGTCGCCAGCATCGGGCCGACCCAGCCGGGTGCGCTGATCCGTGCCGCGCGCCGCTCGACGCCGGCGAGCACCGCGGCGGCGGCTGCTTCGACCGTCATGGGCCGGGTGAGGAACCCGGGTATCGCCTGGCGCACCGCTCCGACGTGATCGTCGGCGAACACCTCGGTGGCCAGGTCCGTGTCGATGAACCCGAGGTAGGCGTAGCCGACGCTCACCCCGTGCTGCGCGAGTTCGACCCGCAGCGTCCTGGCGAGCTGCTCCACGCCTGCCTTGCTGACAGCGTAGGACGCGGCCAGTACCCCGTTGAAGAAGGCGTAGACGGACCCGACGAGTACGACGTGACCCTGCCGCTCGATGACCGCGGGCAGTGCGGCTCGGACCGTGCGCCACTGCCCCAGCAGGTCGACTTCGACGGTGCGCTCGAACGCGGCCGGATCGATGGTGGCGACGGTGTCCGACGGTGGGGCGATCCCCGCGTTCGCGATCACCACGTCGATGCCGCCGAAGCGAGCTGTTGCCGCGTCGGCCGCTTCCTGAAGCTTGTCGAAGTCGGTGACGTCGGCCTCGAAGGCTGCGGCCCGCTCGCCGAGTTCGTCGGCGAGTTCCTGCAGAGGTGCCATCCGCCGGCCCACTAGAGCCACGTAGGCGCCGCGCCCGTGTGCCTGCCTGGCGACCTCGGCGCCAAGTCCACGGGCCGCGCCGGTGATGAACAGCACCCGGCCGTCGACACCGAAGCTGGTCGGAGCACCCAGGAGCCGACCGACGACTGGGATACCGCGGAGGGTCCGCACGGCAGTGCGGCCCAACAGTCCGACGGCATCGTCGAGCATGGCGCCCTTCCATCACTGGGTCAGGTGTCTTCGATGTTTCCCTGAATGGCCGGCGGGAAACATCGGGCCCAGCGAGCGCAAGCGTCGGAATGCGGGCCAGAAGGGCGCTGAGGCCGACGTCGCGTTCCATGCCCACTTCGTCTGCGGGAAGTCGGCTGCGCACCACGACGATGCCGGTGGCGTCGTCCTGGTCGAAGACGCCGGGTGGTCGGACGCTAGGGCTACCACGTAACCGGGAGTGCGTGGACGCCGTACACGGCTTGGTGTCGCCGGTAGGCGATGTCTTCGAACGGCACCCCGAGCGCCAGATCCGGAAAGCGGCGTAGGAGTGCGGGGAAGGCTATGCGCATCTCCGCCCTCGCCAGCGGTGCACCCAGGCAGTGGTGCACGCCGTGCCCGAACGCGACGTGTCCGGGTGCGCCGCGGCGCACGTCGAACCGGTCGGGGTCGGTGACGAAGTTGGGGTCGCGATTGGCCGCGGGAAGGTAGACGACGACGTGTTCCCCCGACGGGATGGTGTATTCGCCGATGGTGACGTCGCGGGTCGTGATGCGTTCCATCCCGCTGGGCACGATCGACAGCCAACGCATCAATTCTTCGACTGCGGGCTCGATCAATCCGGGTCGTCACGTAGCGCGGCGAGCTGGTCGGGGTGACGCAGCAGAGCCAGCGTGCCCAACCCCAGCATGTTCGCAGTGGTTTCGTGTCCGGCGATGAGGAGCAGGGAGCCGATGCCGACGAGTTCGTCGGCCGACACCTCCGCGCCATGGCTGCGCACCAGCGCGCCCAGCAGGTCGTCGCCGGGATCGGCCTGGGCGATCGCGACCAGGCTTGCCATGTAGCGACGTTGTTCCCTGTCGACCCGAAGCTGTTCGGCGGCACTCAGGGTGGAGTCGACCATCGCTTGAGCGCGCTGCTGGAATTCGTCACGATCGTGGTAGGGCACCCCGAGCAGTTCGCAGATGACCAAGGAGGGCACCGGCAGCGCGAAATGGGTGACTAAGTCGGCGGGTTGGGGCTGGGCGGCGAGGTCGTCGAGGAATCCGTCGACGATCTCGGTGATGCGTGCCTCCAGTGCCGCGACCCGTCGGGCGGTGAAGGCGGACACCAGCATGCGACGCAGCCGGGTGTGCTCGGGTGGGTTCATCTCGAGCAGGTTCCCAGCCCGCATCGCGGCAGCTTCCTCGTCGCTGACAGGGCCGTAGTCGGTGGCCGCAACGGCGAAGTCGGCGCTGTTGGCGAGCACTGTGCGTGCATGCTCGTGGTTGGTGACGACGTACGCCAACTTGGGCGTGGACGAGAACATCACCGGAACTCGCATCAGCAGGCCTCCGTCGCGGGCTCGGGTCAGGTCCACGCCTGGGTCGAACACGTTGTCGCGCTGCAGGATCAGCGGCAGGGGAGAGCTATCGGACATCGTTGGGGTCCTCTCGATCGGCGGTGTGGGGCGGGGGTGAGCATCGTGGTGGTGGTCAGCTCCGTGTCTGACCGCTTCGGCGGCAAGGCGGCGCGTAGCTGTCCAGCGCTGCGCACCGGTCATCGCCAGGGCGGTCAACGCGGGGCCCGGGTGCGGACACGCCGTTGCAAGCGTCTCGGCTGCATCCGAGCGGCGGCGGTGTCGCAGCCGGAATGAGGCGCCACGACACGACGGCCGCGGCCAGGAGTAGCGCCGCGGTTACAGCCGAGGTCATCTGCATTGCGCTCGTGAAGGCGCTCCGGCTGGCCTCGACGATCGGCTCGCTCAAGCTCGGCACTGCATCACCTGCCGCGGTCATGGCCGAGGCGATGGACTCGCGGGCGCGTCCGGCGATGTCGTCCGCGACGCCGGTCGGGAGGGTCAGGTGGCCCCGGTAGAGCGCGGTGTGCAACGAGCCCAGGAGGGCGATGCCCAGGGCAGCACCCAACTCGTACCCGGTTTCCGACACCGCTGCCGCTGCTCCCGCCTGTTCGGCTGGTACGGCGGACACGACCGCATCGGTGGTGACCGTCAGGGCCATTCCGACGCCGAAGCCGGTCACCGCCAGGCCGGCGGCCAGCCACCCGTACCCGGGCACGACCTCGGCCGCGGCGACCGTGGCCACGCCGGCTGCGGCGCACGCCAAACCCGCGCCGATGACCCGCCCGCGACCCAGGCGCGCCACCAGCCAGCCGGCCAGGAACGCGGTGAACAGGCTCGCCAATGTCATCGGTGACTGTGCGATACCAGCGGCAAGGGGCTGCAATCCGCGCACCAACTGCAGGTACTGCGACAGGTAGAACAGCAGACCGCTCAGCGCGAAGATGGCCAGCACGTTGGCGGCCACCGCGCCCGAGAAGGCCTTCGACCGGAACAGTTTCAGGTCGAGGAGTGGGGCCGCGGCGCGACGCTGCCGAGCGACGAACAGCGACCCACATAGAGTCGCGACGGCCGCCGCCACGGCCACGGTGACGTCGAGGCCCTCGCTGGCGAGGAGCTTGATCGCGTAGACCGCGGGAATGATCGTGGCCACCGACAACGCGGCGCCCAAGACGTCCAGCGGCGCAGATTGGGGAGAGCGCGACTCCGGCAACAACCAGGCCCCGGTGGCCAGGAGCAGCACCATCACCGGCATGTTGATCACGAAGACCGAGCCCCACCAGAAGTGTTGCAGCAGAGCGCCACCCACCAGTGGTCCGGCGGCGGCGCCAGCAGTCGCCGCCCCGCCCCACACTGCGATCGCGGTGGTGCGCTGTCGCGCGTCCGGGAACATCGTCCGAATCAGGGACAACGTCGACGGCATCAACGTCGCACCAGCCACGCCAAGCAGCGCACGCGCCGCGATCAACCACGCCGCAGTCGGTGCGAACGCTGCGAGCAGTGACGCCGCACCGAATCCCGCCGCCCCGATCAGCAGAAGTCGTTTTCGGCCGATCCGGTCCCCCAGGTTGCCCATCGTGACCAACAATCCGGCCAGCGCAAAGGAGTACACGTCGACGATCCACAGCAGCTGCGTGGCCGAGGGGTCGAGATCTTCGGCAAGCGACGGCACGGCAAGCGAGAGCACCGTGGCGTCGACGGCCAACAGGAGTACCGCGAGTACCAGGACGGCCAACCCCAGCCACTCCCTGCGACCAGCGGCCCTCGCCTCCCCGTGGTCGCCGATTCGGCCGTCCATCGACCGCTGCTCGTCTGCCATGCCAGTCAACATACCGTCCAGACGGTCGGTTAGCCACCCTCGGCCGGTATGCTCGAGAGGTGACCACGGTGCAACGAGACGCGATACGCACTCGCCGCGCCCTGTTGGAAGCGGCGGAGCATGCGCTGATGGCTCACGGCCCCCAGGTGAGCCTCGAGGTGGTCGCCCGGGACGCCGGTGTCTCCAAAGGTGGTCTGCTGCACCACTTCCGTAGTCGAGAGGCGCTACTGCGAGCGCTGTGCGAGCACTGGATCCAGCAGTACGACGACGCCGTCGCCCGCCACCTCGAACCCGACGACGGCCGACCCGGCCGATTCTGCCGCGCGCACATCATGGCCTCGTTCGATCCGTCGATCGGCGACGGGCCATGGCGGAACGTCGCGGTTCAGTCGGCCCTGCTGGCCATCCCCGGCCTCTTCGAACACGCCCGCATCAATGGCCGCCGGTGGGAAACCGAGATGGCCAGCGACGGACTGCACCCGCAACGGGTGCTCCTCATCGCGCGCGCACTCGACGGCGACTCGATGACCGAGATCTTCGACGCCGACTCCGACGAGAGTCAGAGCAACGAACTGCGGGATCTCCTGCTCGGCCTGACCGAACGCAACGATCCCCTCGTCTGACCCGCGGCTCAATCAGGGGTTAATGCAACGGATTTACCCGCATCGCGCCGCACTTGATCGGTCACCGGGCAGTACGGGCGGCGTCTCGACTACGCCGCGCGGCCGACACCGTCAACCACACCGCCGACACCAGGAAGTAGAAGGCGCCGAATGCGGCGTAGGGCGCGATGTCTGCGACGCTGGGCGTTTCGGGAGCGCCAGCCTGGCGCAGGAACATCGCGCCCGCGGCGGCAGACTGTGCGCCGCTGACGATCATCAGCCACTGGCCACCGACACGCTTCCAACGACGCACCGCCGTGGCGAGTTGCAACAGTCCGGACAGCGCCGCCCACACGCCGAACACCCCCAGGACCGCGTTCATGCTCGCCGCAAGAGCGAAGGCCACTCCAACCGTCGTCACACTGCTGACGACGGTATTGAACGCCTGAGTGGGATTGCGCCGCAGGCCCCCGTTCTGCCGCGCGTCGATCACGTTGGCGACGGCGTCCCATGCCGGGTAGACCATCAGCAGAGCGCCCGCGACGAAGGGCGACATTGTTCCGACGGTCAGCGCAGCAGCCACCCACAGCACCGAGACTGCGCCTCGCAGTGCGTAGTACGACCTCAGCCATCGGTCGGCAGCACTCGCCTCGTCATGAAGCGTTTGATCTGACATGTCTCTCCTCGATGCGTGTAGTCGTTCGACTACACCGTAGTGTAGTCGTGTGACTACAGCAAGCGGAGAGCCCATCGATGCACGCGCACGCATTCGGCCGATCGTCCTGTCGCACGCGGCGGACCTGTTCGCCGAACGTGGACCGGCCGCGACCTCGCTTCGTGACATCGCACAACGCTCAGGGGTCAACGCCGGCTTGATCTTTCGCCACGTCGGCAACAAGGAAGCGATCGTGGCCGCGGTCTTGGACTACCTCGAGCAAGACCTGTCGGCCGCGCGTGACACGGGCATGCCGCGCGACGTCATCGAGGCCCGCGGCGAACGGAGCTGGAAGGTCATCGCCCGCGCGCTGCTGGACGGCTTCGACGTCGGGCGGCTCCAGCACCGCTTCACCAACGTCGAGCAGTTCGTCGCCGCCGCCCGTGATCACTACGACGACGAGTACACGGCCCGGGTGGCCGCCGCCGACGCACTCGCCCTCCGGCTGGGATGGCACCTGTTCGGGTCCTTCCTCAAGGCGGCGACCGGCCTCGACGACGAGGACCCGCGTACCGTCGGCGTCGCCATCCCCGACCCGATCACCGCCCAGCTGAGCGACCCGCGAAAACTAGGGCCCGGGTAGCGGTCACCGCTGCTCGGCCATGCGCAGCCACACTGTCTGGCACGTCTGCTTCGCGTCGTCCAGGTCGTCGATTGAATTCCTTGACGTCTGATAGAAGCTGCGTTCGATCATCCAGCACAGGGCGTGACCGAGCGCCGCGGCGTCTCCAGGTCCGCTCCCCGTCGGCACCCCGGCACGGCGCAGAACCCCTGCGATGGCGTCGGCGAAGACATCGGCTGTGCCCGTCCATAACTGATCGATCTCAGGCACGGTGGAACTTAGGTCGACCGCCGCACGCATCACCAGACCGTGCTCTCGCCACAGCTGCGCGGTGCGTTCCAGCGCGGTAGAGATGACCTCGGCAACCGGTCCAGTCGCAGTCAACGCAGCACCCGACTTCTCCTGCAGGGCCTGCACGGTCCGCGCCACCAACGCAATGAGCACGTCCTGCTTGGAGGCGAAGTAGAAGTACAGGGCGCCGCGGGTCATTCCTGCCGCCTCGGCGATCTCCCCCACCGTCATGTCCGCATAACCGCGCGTCTCGAGCAGCGTCTCGGCGGCGTCGAGTATCTGCCGCTCGCGAAGATCGCCCTTGCGTACGGCTGGCGCAGTTCGGCGTGAGGGCCAGGACTTGGTCACCGTCGTAACCCTAACCCAGCGGTGTCATACGACGGACAGTCGAGCGCCATCATCGAAATCGGTGCTCCGCGAGACGCTTTCCCACCGACGAATGTCTTCGTCGACTGAAGCCCTCGCGACTCCGATCAACTTCAGGGCATCCGAGCCCAGAACCAAGTGCCCTGGCGGTTCGGGGTCGTCCAGGACTGCCAAGATCGCCTCGGATGCCTTCGCCGGGTCGCCGAGTTGGTTGCCGCTGGCCTTGAGGCGTGCAGCCCGAATGGGCTCGAACAACTCGTCGTAGTCTCCGATGGTGCGCTCGGCGCGCGTCATCGAACGGCCCGCCCAGTCGGTGCGGAACGAACCAGGCTCGATCGCCGTGACGTGAATGCCGAAGGCGGCGACTTCCTTGCGGAGGCTTTCGAGCAGACCCTCGACCGCGAACTTGCTCGCACAGTAGGCGGACATACCGGGAACTGCCATGAGGCCACCCATCGACGTCACCGCCATCAGGTGTCCGGCCCGCCGCTGCCGCATGTAGGGCAGCGCGGCCTGCAGGGTTGCCGCGACACCGAACACGTTGGTCGCGAACTGCGCTCGCAATTCGGACAATGGCGTCTCCTCGAAGGTGCCCTCGACGCCGTAGCCGGCGTTGGCGATCACGACGTCGATGGCACCAACAGTCGACTCGACGTCGGCCACCGTGCGTGCGACCGCGGCATCATCGGTCACGTCGAGAATCCGGGCACGAGCACGAGCCGACAACAGGGCTTCGAACGGCTCGACGTCCTCGGGCTTGCGGACGGTGCCGACCACTCGATGGCCGGCGTCCAACGCCCCTGCCGCGAAAGCGCGCCCCATACCGCTACTCACCCCTGTGATGAAGAACGTCTTCATGTTGCCTCCGGCCTTCCGGGCGCCGCGCACCGCGACGCCTTACTCGACATAGTGTCGATCTAAAATCGACGTAATGTCAAGTAGACGGGTCGGCGCGATCGCCTGCTCGATAGTGGGGACGCAGCGCCGCAGCGAGGGCACGATCGAGCGTCCGGTCGGGCATGAACCGCGTGAGGCGGATCAGCGCGGCTTCCCGCCCCACGGTGTAGCGAGTCCGTGGCCGACTGGCCGTCACCGCCTTGGCGATCACCATGGCGGCGGCATCGGCTGACAGGCACGACGTGGTGTGGGAAACCGTCTGTGCGTTCACTGCTCGAACGAGCCCTCCGTAGCGCAGCTGCTGCTCTGGCGTCATGGCTGCGGCGAGGTCGTTCGCGGCGGCCACCGCCCGGCTCGGCATCTCGGTGCTCACTGCGCCGGGTTCGACCACGACGACCTGAACACCGGTCGCAGCGAGTTCCCGCCGTAGTGCATCGCTGACCGCTTCGAGGGCGAACTTGGTGGCGGCGTAGGGACCGTAGGTGGCCATGGCCACCTTGCCGCCCACGGAGCTGATGTTGATCACGCGACCCTTGCTGCGGATCAGGGCCGGAAGCACCGCCTGTGTCACCCCGACGTGGCCGAAGAGGTTGACTTCGAACAACTTTCGCCACTCGTCCATGGGAAAGGCTTCGACCGGCACGTTGACCCCCATGCCAGCGTTGTTCACGACGGCGCGCAGCTGACGACGCTGCGGATCCTGGTCGACTCGGGTGGCAAGCGTGCGGACGTGCTCGGGAATGGTGATGTCGATGAGCAACGGCTCGATTCCGGGCCCGCGGATCGCCTCGGCATCCCGGTCGCGTCGTACACCCGCAAGGACGTGGAACCCTCGGCGAGCCAGCTCGCGCGCCGTGGCTGCGCCGATGCCGGTGGACGCCCCGGTTACGATGACCATCTGTTGACCTTCGGGTGACGGTGTCATCTCAATGACCGTACCCGGTGAGTTGACGCTGTCAACTCAGATGGTGAGGGATCGTGAGTCGCGCCGAATCAGCTGCAGCCACTCGTCGCGCCCTGCTCGGCGAAGCCGCCGAACTGCTCGATGGCGGCGGACCCGACGCAGTCACGCTGCGCGAGGTCGGCGCCCGCGCTGGAGTCAGCCGCGGCGCGCCCTATCGGCACTTCGCCGACAAGGCGAGCCTGCTGACTGCAGTCGCCGCTGAAGGGTGGGAACGTCTCGGCGATCACATGCACGCAGTACACACGGAGCCCGGTCCGTCAGGCACCGACAAACTACGGGCCGCCCTTCTGGGCGTCATCGCCGTCAGCCGCCAGCAGCCGCATCTGTACCAGCTGATGTTCGCCACTCCCACCGGAGATCCGGAGGCGGTGGTCAAGGCGGCGAAGCACCTGTGCGACGAATTCCTTGCCATCGTCGCCGACGTCGTCGGCGAAACGAACGCCGAGCGCTGCGCGGCCATCCTCCTGACCGGCGTGCATGGTGCCGCCGGCCTCGAGAAGAGCGGCCTCCTGCGCACCGACAACTGGCACACGACCGCGGAGGATCTCACCGAGGCCCTGGTCGCCATGATCGGGGACTCTGTCCGACGGGAGTGACTGCCCAACAACGGTTTCGGGATCACACGGCACGGTTTGCTGCGGGCGGGCCGCTTCCGATCACGGGTTCGATCGGCTTCTGCGTCAGTCGGCAGACCCGGCACTGCGTTTGCGCGGCGCAGCGGAGCGGGGCGGGCGGGCGCGCATGTGGTCGCGGGCGCGACTCATCACGTCGCCCAGGGTGCGGACGTCCTGCGCCGAAAGCGATTCGAAGAGCAGTTCGCGTACCACCCGAACGTGGCCGGGGAGCACCTTGGCGACGCGGGCTCGACCCGCCTTGGTGATGCCGACGACCGTGGCACGTTGATCGTCGGGGCTGACGTGGCGAACGATGAGGCCCTCACGCTCGAGCAGCCCGGCTTGATGAGTGAGACCCGAGCGGCTGTAGACCACACCGTCGGCCAGATCCGTCATCGTGAGCTGCCGCCCGCCGGCGTCGGACAGCTTTGCCAGGATTTCGAACTGCACGTGACTCAGGCCGCCCTCGGCCTGCAACTGCTGACGCACCTCGTACTGCAGCAGGCTGACCGCCTCCGTCAGTGCGAAGTAGGTCCGCATTTGAGCGGGATCGAGCGCATTGGCCATGCCCGATGGTATTGCTTCGAGCTGGAAGCATTACCATCGGCGGCTCGATACGGCGAATCAGTCTGCGACGCACGCCTACTCGGCCGGCACGAGGATGGTCTTTCCGTGGAGGCGCCCCCCATCGGATGCGTCGTGCACGTCCGCGGCCTCCGCGAGTGGGCGACGATCGGCGACGTCGATGCGCAGCCGTCCTGCGTCGACGCGACTGACCAGTTCGGCGAGCTGTTCGGCGTCGCTGCGAACGAACATCCGCTGCGTGCGCACCTGGCGCCCCGGGTCGTCGGGCCCCGACGCCATCGTGCCGACGTGAAAGCCACCGTCGGCCACCACGCTGATCAGGGCCTCGGTCTGCTCCGGTGTCGTACTGACCAAGTTCAGGACCACGTCGAACGGCGCGCCCGCGACCTCGATCGGTGACTGCGCGTAGTCGACGTAGTCGACCACCCGGTCTGCGCCGTACCCGTACAGGCGGCCGGCGTCGCGCGACGTGGCGGTCGCGGTGACGACCGCTCCGGCCTCCTTGGCGAGTTGGACCGCATAACCGCCGACGGCACCCGAGGCACCGTTGACGAGGATGCGCTGCCCGGCGGTCAATTCGGCGACCTCGAACAGCGACTGCCAGGCCGTCAGTCCGACCGTCGGGAGGGCAGCCGCGTCGGCCAGAGGCACCGACTGCGGTGCCACCGCAAGCGATTCCGCTGGTGCCAGTGCGTAATCGGCAGCCGCACCGTCGGCATCCAGCGGAAGCATCGCCACGACCGCGTCGCCGACGTGCCATCCCTGCACGTCCGCGCCGAGTTCGGTGATCGTGCCGGCGACGTCGACGCCCGGAACGTGCGGGAAGGCGATCGAGTACACCCCGGCCAGGTATCCCCCGCGGATACCCGCATCGACCGGATTGAACGAGGTGGCGGCGACCCGCACCAGCACCTGTCCCCGGCCCGGTTCCGGCTTCGGGGCCTCGGCGTACTCCAGAACGTCGCTGCCGCCGTACTGCCGGTAGTAGAGAGCCTTCATGATTCCTCCTCGGTCATTGCTTCGAAGTTGAAGCAGCTATGCACTGCACAACCCGCTTCGATGTCGAAGCAATGCCGGAGATGGCTGTGACGACTGTCACATGCCAGTGTCACGCCAGGCAGGTCAGGCGGGCGGCACCCGTGCCATCAAGTCGCCGAGCGCGACGAGGTCGAGGAACGCGGTCGCCTTCACCACCCGCTCGTCACGCATCGTCAGCGCCCACGAGTAGGTGTTGACGTAGGGGCGCCCATCGCGGGCCGTCGCCGTGCCCTCCCAATTCGCAACGACCACATCGTCTTCCGCGACGAGTTGGCGGACGTTCGCCTGGATCGGTTCGCTCAGTCGCGATTGGATGGGCCCTGCGCCGTCGCGCAGGAACTCCGACCGGCTCGTGTACGTCGTCGGCTCGACCGCTCGCGCCACGGTCCACTGCACGTCCTCGGCCAGGATCGAGAAGAAGCCGTCCTCGCCGCCCACCCCGCGAGCGAAGGCGTCGCGCACGACCTGGACATTGCGCTCCTGCTGCCCGGAGCGGGCCGCATCCCCGGTGTCGCCTAAAGCGCTGCACCCGATCAGCATGGTCGTTGCCAGCGCAGCACTCGCAACGGTGATGACCCGACGGGGGCAGCGCGTGAAGGACCTCATGCCATCGAACGGTAGGGACGCCGACGCCGCTCGGGCAGGGCCACTTCTTCCTAGGACTAAGTAGTCCCCCTTGGGCGTGCGGCGAGACTCCGCTCGACCCGTCGGGCGACCTCTGCCGAGAGATCGGCGGCCGAGACGTCTCGAGCCGTGGAGAACGCCATCATCGCCGTGCCTCGCAGGAGTCCGATGATTGCGAGGGCGGCGAGGTCGGCATCGACGTCGGGATCGATGGACCCGTCATCCACTCCCGCCCGGATCTGCTGGGCGAGGTGATCACGAAACGCGTTGTCGCGTTCGGCGAACAACGACGCAAGCGACGGGTCGAGATTCGCCGATTCAGTCCACATCTTCAGGAACGCCTCCGAGCGTGGCGACCTGTCGTGCATCCCGCCCAGGTACGCCGCGACGAACTCGGTCAGACAACCCAGGCCCGTCGCCGAATCGGCAGGCACGTCGAACTGCTGGGTGTGCCTGATGAGTTCCTCGAGCAGCCGCGCCTTGCTCCCGAAGTGGTGGTTGACGATGCCGCGGCTGTACCCAGCGGCCTCGCCGACGGCAGCGAGCGAGACCGCGCTCGAGCCGTGCTGGGCGACCAGAGACGTCGCGGCGTCGAGCACGCGGCGCCGCGTCTCGGCGCGGCGTTCCGCCTGGGTGCGCCGGGTCAGCGGCGTGTCGTCCATGGCGGTCATTGTCCATCGTCGGACGCTTGTCGGAGCACAGCGGTAAGTTGCGTGTCGTATAGCAAGTAACAACGACCAATGGAGAAAGTCATGGCTCTCTTGAACCCAGCCGACCTCGAACGCTTCGTCTCCGACGATCCCAGTGGGCCGGTGATCATGCTGAACCTGATCAGGTTCACGCCGGGTGGCGAGGCCAAGTACCGGGAGTACATGGAGAAGTTCAGCAGCACCGGCGTGAACGAGCGGTACGGCGTGACGATCGTCTACGGCGGCATCGGACACACGTCGCTCGTCCCGGCCGAGGGCGGCGATTGGGACCTGGTGGCTCTGGTCAGCTACCCCAACCGGCAGAACTTCGTCGACATGGTCAACGACCCCGACTACCAGGCGTTCGAGCACCTGCGCGCCGAGGCGGCAGCGACCGCCGTCCTCCAACCCACCACCCCGGCCTTCTGAGGCCGTCAACCGTCGCTCGCGATGTTCAACGCCGGTGACCGCGAGGTGGAACTTACCCGTGAACGCGGCTGGCCGGTGTGCCACGCCACCGTGGCCGGACGGTCCGATCCCCTGTCGGCGGTGGTGATCCGACCGCAGGGATATCCGGACAATCCGGCCCAACTTCTCATCCACCGAAAGCCGGCCGGGGATCGATGGGCCGAGGTTATGGTCGCTGCGGTGCGTAGCACCTGATCACCGTTTCGGATGGGGGCAATCGGGCGTGGCTGAGACGTTGCACGTAGGTCGAGTCGGGAGATTGGCGGCCGCACTCGGCATCGGAGCGGCAATCCTCTACGGCGGCTGTGGAATCGCTGCGGCCGACGCCACGGATTCCTCCGGTGCCGAGTCGTCGTCGAGCGCGCCCGCCTCCAGTGCATCCGCGTCCGGCGCGACGGCCCCGGACCCATCGCCATCGGCGGACGACGCGTCCGGGGTGGTTGCGGACACGCCGTCGTCGACCGCCGACTCCCCGGCAGCCACGCCGTCGCCCTCGACGCACGCGGCAACTCCCGGCACCGTCGTCGGCACCGGCGGTGCCCACACAGGCTCGTACTCGACGTCGACGAAGGACCGCTCCGCGACACGCATCGAGTCCGACGACAGCCGGACTGATTCCAAAGGCATTGCATCGCAGAAGGACTCGATCCGCCACGAAGACCCGGCGACGGAGGCGGCCCCGGACGACGGCCCGTCCGCGCCGACCGAGTCCCTCGCCGCGCTGAGTCTGGCGTCGACCGCGCGCAAGGAGACGACGACCTCCGAGTCGCCTGCCGTGGTCGCCGCGCCGGTGAGCACCACCGCCGTTCCGGCCGCCGCCCTCGCCGCGCCGGCCGTTCCCGGCCCGCCGGTCGTCAGGATGCAGACTGCTCCGCTCGAGTTCCTGCAGTACGTCCCGATCATCGGACCGGTGTTCGTGACGCCGGTCGTCGCCGCCATCCACCAGATCCCAATCATCGGCGACGTCATCCACCCGTTCGTCGGGTATCCGGTGCGACCGGGGACGCCCGGTGCCCCGGTGTCGCGGGACGTGCTGCTGACGTCGTTCGACGGGACCCAGATCTACGTGCACTTCATGCCGGCCAAGGGACTTCGGGCGGGACAACGGGCGACGACGGTCCTGCAGGGGCCGGGCCTCGGAATGCCGGGTGCGACGAACCTCGACGGCACGATCCTCGATGGAATCCTCACCGACAACCTCGGTGCCGTCGGGGTGGGCGCCCTGCGCGCCGCCGGCTACAACGTGGTGACGTGGGATCCGCGCGGTGAATACCGTTCGGGCGGAACGTTGGAACTCGATTCACCGAATTTCGAGGCCCGCGATACCTCGGCCATCATCAGCTGGGTGGCCACCCTGCCCGAGGTCCAGCTCGACGCCCCCGGCGATCCGCGGATGGGCATGGTCGGCGCGTCCTACGGCGGCGGCATCCAGTTCGTCACCGCGGCCACCGATCATCGCGTCGACGCGATCGTGCCGACCATCGCGTGGAACAGCCTCAACAGCTCGCTCTACAAGAGCCGGGCGTTCAAGAGCGGATGGGGCACCCTGCTGACCGCGGCACTGCTGCTCACCAACGCCCGTCCGAACCCCGCCGTCTACCCGGCGGCGATCTACGGCAACCTCACCGGGACTCTGACCCAGGAGCAGCAGGATCTGCTGTCCGAGCGCGGACCCGGTGCGCTGCTGGGCAGCATCACGGCACCGACCCTGCTCATCCAGGGCACCGTCGACACGCTGTTCTCCCTGCAGGAAGCGCAGGCGAATGCCTTGGCACTGATGGCCAACGGCGTCCCCACCAAGGTGCTGTGGTTCTGCGGTGGCCACGGGGTCTGCACCAACAACCTGTTCGATCCCACCGACGGCCAGGTGATCACCGCGCAGACGCTGGCGTGGCTGGCTCATCACGTCAAGGGCCAGCAGGACGTGTCCACCGGTCCGCAGTTCGAATGGGTCGATCAACGGGGCCAGTACTTCTCGTCGACCACCTACCCGGCCACACCCGCCGCCACGATCGTCGCGTCCAGCAGCGGAGCGGGCGCACTGCCGCTGATCCCGCTCATCGGCGGCTCCGGTCCCCTGCTGTTCGTCCTCCCCATCGGAGGCACCAGGGCGATCAACGCCTTCAACCTCACCACCCCGGCGGCGACGCAGACCACCTACGTGGTGGGCGAACCGCAGCTGACCCTGACGTACTCGGGAACCGGAACGAGCCGGCACGTCTTCGCGCAACTGGTCGACGACGCGACCGGAGCCGTGCTCGGCAACCAGGTGACGCCCATTCCGGTGACCCTCGACGGGCAGAGCCACACGGTCACGATCCCGCTCGAGCAGGTCGCGCACACGTTGAGCGCCGGCCAGACGCTGACGCTGCAGGTGGTCGCATCGACCGCCAACTACGAGAACTTCGGCTCGTTCGGCGTCCTCAACGTGGCCAACCTCGGCGTGTCCCTGCCGACCATCACCGACGCCGTGGCCAGGAACGACTCCCGGTTGTCACTGTCGGCGTAGCAGGGTCAGGCGAGCCGGGTCACCAGCCCCTTGTCGCCGTCCACCCTGACCCGATCACCAGTCTTGAGCACCTGCGTGGCCACCAGCGTGTTGACGACGCAGGGCAGCCCGTACTCCCGCGCTACGACCGCGCCGTGCGACACCGAGCTCCCGATGTCGGTGACCAGCGCCGCGATCACCGTGAAGTACGGCGTCCAACCCACGTCGGTGACGGGTGCGACGAGGATCTCGCCGGGCTGCACGTCACGGGCATCGACGATCGACTTCGCCACGCGGACATTGCCTTCGGCAGACCCACGGCTGGCCGGCCTACCCATGATCTGGTCGGCGTCGAGGGTGCTCGGGGGCCGCCGGACGATGGGCTCGGGCCGTCCCACCGCGACGTCCTCGAACTCCAGTGACTGCTGGAATGGCAGCGCATCCCGGCGCTGCCGTGCGAGCCGAACCAGGTCGTCGATGTCGGATTCGCCCACGAGACGGGGCAATTCGGCACGATCGAAGAAGAACACCAGATCGGCGTCCGGCAGGCGCCCACTCTCGGTCAGCACTTCGCCGAGGTGGCGGTAGCCGAGCTTGAGGCGATGGGCCATCAGCGCCATCTTGGACTTGGTCTCCTCGCGTCCACGGGCTCCGCCCTGGGCCAGGCGTGCCAGCAGTGCCACCGTCCGCGACTCGGGCACTTCGACGTGCTTGCGAGCCGCGCCCGAGGCGCTGGAGCTTCGGGCTGACTGCAGCATGACTTGCATCATCGACCCGAGTCCTTCGGCATCCTCGGCCCAGGCGGGATCGCGCATGCACAGTTCGCGATAGCCGCGGTGCCCGTGTCGAACGAGGAACTCCCGCAACCTGACACCGCCGGGACCGTCCGTGCTGCGCACGTGGGTTACGGCATCCGCCGGCGTCGCAGCGAGGAACCGTTCGGCGGCCACGTCGTCGGTGGCGATCGCCCGGACCACCGCGTTCAGTTCGTCGACCATCACGGCGCTCTCGACGTCGGCGGCGCCTGCCATGAGCCGTGCCGCCTCGGCCTGACCCTCGTTCTCGTCACGACCCGCCTTGACGGCGGCGCGCATCATGTAGCTTTCCAGTACGTTCGCGCCCACGGCAGCGCGCGACGATGACCGCACGTGGACGAGTGTGACGTATCGGTACAGGTCGACGCCCGATTCCAGCTGTCGCAGAACCTGTTTGGGATCACGACCCGTCGGGATCTCGAACGCGGCGATCCGCTCCCCGAGCTTGCGGATCGCAGGCCCGGCGAACAGCGAGTACGACGTCAGCCGAATCGTGTTGACGAGCTTGGGAAGGAACGGTTTCGGCGGTTTGGGTTCCAGTTCGTCGATCACGCGGCCGCAGATCGACATGGAGAACTGCTCCAAAGAGTTTCCGAGGATGCCCGAACTCAGCGCCGTACCTTCGGTCATGTTCAAGAACATGTGCCCGTAGAAGTAGCCGACCTGCAACCATGGCTTGTCGTAGCGTTCCTGCGCGCGCGCCACCACCTGCGTCATCTGCATCGCGTAGTCGATCGCGTGCCCCGACACCGATGCCGTCAGCGGACAGAACGCCCCCGGCATCATCTCCCCGATGTTGCACCGGGTGTAGATGTGTGTCGGTCCCGCCAACGGGGTGTCCATCTCGTTGAGGTCGCCAGGCAGGGTGGTGATCGGCCGGGCCTGCAGCCACCACAGCTGCCCGCGATCGTCGATCGCCCACTCCAGATCCATGGGCCTGCCCCAGTGCTGCGCGGCACGCAGTGCGCCGGCGCGGATGTGGGCGACCTCCTCGTCGGACAGCACGGGGACGTCGCCGACCTCGCGCACCGCCTGTGTCCCGTCCGACGTCAAGACGAGATGGTCGGAGACGGCGGACCCGTCGACGAGAGCTTCGCCCAGTCCGGCGATCGCGTCGATCACCACGAGATCCCTGCGGCCGGACGTGGGGTCCGCGGTGAAGACCACCCCGGCTGCGCGCGCGTCGACCATGCGCTGAACGACCACGTGCATCGTGACCGCACCGCTGTCGGCGTCGTCGCCGACGTAGGCGGAGGCTCGTTCGGACCCGACGGACACGGCGCACTGCCGGACGGCGGCGGCGAAGCCCTCGGCGGAGTCGACGCCGAGCACGGTGTCGTACTGTCCCGCGAACGAGTGCTCAACCCCGTCTTCCCCGGTGGCCGAGGACCTGACGGCAACCGGTGCTGCATCGATCGCCTGCAGCTGGGCGAAGCGGTCCGTCACCTCGTCCGGCAGGGGATGCTCGGAGGCCCGCGCGATGACGAAACCCGTTGGTACGGGTAGCCCCAGACGTGTCAGCTCGGCCAGACCCAGCGCTTTCCCGCCGAAGCGGTCGTCGACGACGTCGGTGAACTCGATGGTCGTGGTGTGCATCCGTCAGCCCAACGCGTCGATGATCTCGGCCAGCGCCTCCACGGCGATCGGCCCGGGTTGATAGAGGCAGATCCGGTCCGACACGCCGTCGACCCGATCGGCGATGTGTGCGGCCACCTCTTTCGGGGTACCGCACGCAGCGATCGTGTGGAGCACCTCGTCGTCGATCAGCGTGGCCATCTCCTGCCACCGGCCCTGCTTGGACATGGCGTTCAGCTCGGGCTGCAGGTCACCCCAGCCGTGTGCGTCCAGCACCGGACGGTAAGCGGGCGTCGAGCCGTAGAACGCCAGGAGCATCCGCGTCGACGTGTGGTCTTCACCGACGGACACGATGATCTCGGGCACCACCGCGAAGTCGTCGGCGTTGCGGCCGGCGGCCGCCAGCCCCTCGCGAACGGCGGGCATGGTCTTGTCGTGCAGGAACCGCTTCGACCCGAACGGCATCACCAGCAGTCCGTCGGCGACTTCGGCCGTCGCCCGGGTCATCCGCGGACCCAGCGCACCGAGGTAGATCGGCGGCGGCCCAAACGGGTTGGGTCCAGGGTTGAACGTCGGCGTCATCAAGGTGTGCCGGAAGTACTCGCCACGGAAGTCGAGTCGCTCGCCATCGTTCCAGGCGGCGAAGATGGCCCGCAGAGCGCCGACCATCTCCTTGATCCTTGCCACGGGGTGGTCGAACTCGCTGCCGTAGCGCTTCTCGATCTGCGCGCGCACCTGGGTGCCGAGACCGAGGATGAATCTCCCCTCGGAGAGTTCCTGCAGGTCGTTGGCCTGGTGAGCGAGCTGTATTGGATTGCGGGGCAACGCGATCGCCACGTTGGTCATCAGGTCGAGGGGCTTGACCGTCGACGCCAGGACCAGCGGGGTGAAGACTTCCCGCGGCCCTTCGAAGGTGAACACGCCCGATGCCCCGGCTTCGCGCAGCAGCGCCGCCCGTTCGACCGCGTCTACCGGGCCGAACAGGGCTGTCATGACCTTCACGACGGGTCTCCCGCCAAGACGTCGGTCCAGTCGTTGAATCCCGATGGGTGGTGCGGACCGATGACGGCGTGCTCGAACAGGCCGACGCCGTGCTGCGTGCTCCCGTCGTCCTCGGTGCAGACGGCACTGCCGACGTGGTCGATAAGGCTGAAGGGAGCTCGCGCCATGACGTCGGGGTTGGTCATGTCGTAGGACACGCGTTCCGACGACGCCTCGCCCTTCCACGTGCCGTGTGACCAGGAGGAGTCGCCGCCGTACCCGGAGCCGAAGGCGATGGGCGCGAACAGCTTCGACTCGACGTCGAGCCGAAGCCGACCACCCGACCGCGTCATCATCTCGATGTGTGCGCCATGGGGAATCCTGGTGCCCGGCGTGTAGTGCACCGTCGCGCGCACGCCGTCGAGCTGTTCGACCCGGCCGTCGCGCCAGCGGCGGGTGCAGTCGTACAGGCTGCGATGTCCATCCGGGTCCTCCTGGATGATCAGGAAGATCTGGTAGTCGTCGAAGGCCAGTGGCAGGTAGAGCCACCACATTCCGCGGAATGCCGTGTCCGGCCGACCGGACGGTTCCGCCTCGCCGATGGGCCGGATGCCCCATGACCTGTCACGGTTCCCCACCGAACTCGTCGAGTCGACTGACAGTCGATCCCCGTCGACGTCGATCCAGCCCTCCCACGTGCCGAGCTGAGCGAATCGACACGCCTGCAACGTCACTCGTCGCTCCGAATACATCTGGTGCGGGTGTTCCAGCGCTGCAGGGAACGAGCCTCGCCACCGCAGGTCAGCCGAGATGCCCTCGGTCTCGGCCACGGTCAGGTGCAACTCCTGCAGGGGTTCGACGACGTCGAGCCGGTATCCGTTGACGTGCTGGTCGAGACGGTCGCCGTCGATCGCGTCGCTGAAGCGGACGGCGGTCTGCACGTCATCGCGACGGATCAGCAGGTAGGCGTCCTTGACGCCGAGCCGGGGGTAGTACCCGATTCCGGTCAGGGCCATGAACCGGCCCTCCTGGTCGAGGACGTTGAAGTACGAACGATCGTAGAAGTTGCGGTCCGAGGTCGCGGGGGCGCTGATGGGCACGGGCGCCTGGTGGATCGGGTACTCGTCGAGCGGGCTCAGGAACACGACTCTCCAATAACGATACGATGCGGGTTATATTGGAATCATGAGAACAGATCGGTCCGGAGATGACAAGGGACCGACCCGTCCGTCTGCGGGACGTCCGCGCGACGGCAAGATCGACGCCGCGATCGTGCAGGCCACCCGCGACCTGCTACTCGAGTCGGGCTATACCGCGCTGTCGCTGTCGGCCATCGCGGCACGCGCCGGGACCACGACCGCAGCCATCTACCGGCGCTGGTCGGGCAAGGCACAGCTGGTGCACGAGGCGATCCTGCCCGCCGAGGTCATGGCCATGCCGAGTGCGTCTGGTGACGTCGAGGGCGACATCCGGGCGCTGGTCGAGGCCACCCGCACCATGTTCGACCGCCCGGAGGTCCGCATCGCCCTGCCGGCGTTGATCGCCGACACCGTCGCCGATCCGGACGTGCACCGCAGGATGACCTCGCGCTTCGCGGAGAGTCTCGCAACCTTCCGAACCAGGATGGACCCGGGGTCCGATCCAGGCGGCGACGTGCGCGATGACGGTGGCGACCTACCCATGCTGGCCGAGGTCGTCGTCGGTAGCGCGATCTTCCGCATCATCGTGCGGCACGACGCGCCACTGGACGAAGCGTGGGTGGACGACCTGACGACGCTGATCAGCTCGGGCTGGACGTCCCTGTCGCGGGGCAGGTAGGCCGACGCCGTTCGGCGTCGGCCTACCCGTTCCTAGCCGGCTATGAGTTCTGCTGCGCGTTCGGCGATCGCGTAGACGGTCGCATTCGTGTTGGCCGAGATGCTGGTCGGCATCACCGACGCGTCGGCGACTCGCAGTCCCTCGACTCCGTGCACGCGAAGGTCGAGATCGACGACGGCCATGTCGTCGGTGCCGATCCGGGCGGTACCCGCGTAGTGGAAGTACACGAGCAGACTGCGCTTCAGGTAGTCGCGCACGGATGCCGCGTCGTCGACGTCGGGGCCGGGTTGCATCTCGGTACCGCGCCACGGGGACAGCGCGTCGGCGTCCCCGATCTTGCGGGCGATTTCGAGCCCCGCGGCCATGACGTCGACGTCGCGCTCGACGCCAAGGTAGTTCGGATCGATCAGCGGGCTGACGGTTGAGTCCGAGCTGGCCAGCCGGACATGCCCCCGGCTCATCGGTGTGATGGCGGAGAATCCGATCGCATAGCCGGTCTCCGGTCCCGACAGCGACGGGGTTCGGTACGGCGCGGCGATGAGCAGCAGCTGCAGATCCGGTCCGTCGGTGGCGTGCTCGGTCTCGATCAGGCCGATCGCCTGGCCCAGCATGTTGTCCGGATTTCCGGGAAGGTCACCGGCCGCGCTATAGACCACGGTCGACATCGGATGATCGTGGAGGTTCGCGCCGACACCAGGCAGATCGACGACGACGTCGACCCCGACGTCCCGCAGATGATCGGCGGGCCCGATGCCCGATACGAGCAGCAGGTGAGCCGATCCGATGGCACCAGCGGTCAGGATGACCTCGCGCGTGGCCCTGGCGACGATCGATGCTCCTGCACAGTCGAATTCGATTCCGGTGGCGACGCCGTCGTCGACGATGACGCGGCGCACGTGTGCGTCGGTCACCGTGCGCAGATTCGGCCGGTCCATTGCGGGTGTCAGATACGCGTCGGCTGCGCTCTGTCGTACGTCGTTCTCGATGTTGCCGTCGGTGAGACCGAAGCCGCTCTCGAGACCGCCGCTGATGTCGCGTGCCGTCTCGAACCCCAGTTCCGTTGCCGCATGGAGACCGGCGAGCACCACTGGGCTCGGGTTCGCCGTTGGGCCGACGGACAGCGGGCCGTCGAACCCGCGGTTCTCGGCATTGCGCCCACGAGCCGTTTCACTTCTGCGGAAGTACGGAAGTAGGTCGTCATAACTCCACCCCTTCGCGCCCTGCTCAACCCAGGGGTCGTAGCTCGCCCGGTGCCCCCGGGCGAAGATCATCCCGTTGATACTCGACGAGCCACCGAGTGTGCGTCCCCGCGGCGCAGGGATCGCAGTGGCCGAGAACTCCTGTGCGACTGTCATATTGCCCCAATCGGCGGTGGATCCGATCAGTGCGGGCCAAGCGCTCGGTGAAGGCATCTCGGGGAGGGCTTCCCGGGATCCTGCCTCGACGAGGAGCACAGAACGGTCGATGTTCTCGGACAGCCGCGCCGCGATCACGCTTCCCGCGGTGCCGGCGCCAATGACGATGTAGTCGAATTCTTCTGATAATTCGGGTGTTTGATCCATGGCTCAACAGTGGCGTCGAGCCTGCCCTGATTGTGTTCAGTATCTGGACACCGCGGGTGACGGTCGACACTCAGCCGGAGATGCCAAAGTCGCGCATTCGCTTGTACAGGGTGGTGCGGCTGATGTTCAGGGCTCGCGCTGCGGCGAGCTTGTTGCCCTGGTTGCGCACCAGTTCGTCTTCGATCGTCGCTCGGAGTACGGCATCGAGCGCGCTGAGCTGTGGCGTCCCAGCGCGGGCGTGCAGTCGGCCGAGGTCCTTGTCCGTGACGTCTCCGACAGACCGCAGTCTGGCGGCAGCACGCACCTCGGCTTCCAATTCGGAGATGTTCCCCGGCCAGTTGTGGGCGAGCAGCGTACTGATGGCACCGGGCGTGAAGTGGACGCGAGATCCCATCGCCTCGAGCATGTTGAGGATGAGTCCGGGAATGTCGTGCTTGCGCAACCGCAAGGGCAGCAGTTCGAGACGGGTGTGGCAGGAGTCGACGAGCTGAAACACTTCCGGCGACAACCGGTTCAGCGGACCGCTCGACAGAGCGAACCACGCAGATGTTCGCTGAGTCACAGCGAGCATCTCCGTCGCGAGCATCGGCGACAGCAGATGTACGTTCTCGACGATCACCGCACGCTCTGCACGGTGCAGTGCGTCGCCGACGTCCTGCAGCCACTGCCCCTCCGATTGGTAGAGCAGGTTCACCGCGTCGAAGGTCAAGGCGTCGGTCCCGGCCATCAGCTCCCGCAGCAGTGTCGTGCGTCCCGTGCCGGGCTCGCCTACGACGCTCATCGGCCGTCGATGCCTACGGGTCTCCGTCACCTGGCGGTGAATGCTCTGGTTCTTCGATCTCGGGTGAGCGCGGTTGTCGATGGCGCCTTCGGCAGGGTCGCTCGAGGGACTCAGTTCGACGACGATCCCCCCGTTGGGCGCGCTGCGGGTCCAGCGCAGAGTCACCGGACGACCCGAGTTCAGCGTGTGCGTACGCATGTCGCCGGAGTCGGCGCTGGCGCCCAAGGTAGCCAGCGCGGCGAAGTCGACGCCGTCGAGCTGTGCGATCGCGGTTGAGTTCGCGAGTACGACGTCGTTGGCCATCGCGACGACGGGAGCGTCGCGATGGCGCGCGGATGCGCGTTGGAAGTCCGCGAAGAGCACCTGTTCGACTCGCGGTGACTGCTCGAGAAGTCTCCCCTCGATGTCACGTGCGGCCTGTTCCAGGATTGGCTGAAACAGCGGATTGTCGTCCGCTACGAAGAAGGTGAGACACAAGACGCCCTCGATGCGACGCGTCATCGGGTGCAGTATGGGATAGCCGTAACAGCTGAATTTCTTCATCGATTCGATGAAGTGCTGGTCGCCGTATACGGCGAGCGGGGCACGCAGCTCGTGGACGGTAGCGACCGCGTTCGTCCCGGACGTCTCCTCGCTGAAGGCACGCCCGAGGACTGCACCGTTCAGGGTGACCGCGTCATCGATTTCGGAGGTCCCGTACCGCAGGTCGACGAACCGGACCTCACGGTCGGTGAGCATCACACAGCAGTGCGTGCCTTCGAGGATCGCCGCCAAGCGGCTCATCACCGGTTGCGCTGCGGTGAGCAGCTTGCCAGTCGGGTCGACTACGGACGCGTCACCGAGCCGCGGACGGTGGCCCGGTTCTAGGCCACTCAACCGGGCGCGACGCCACGCGGTCGCGATGTTCTCCGGTTGCGTCGCCGGCGCCGGGCTCGTCACGCGGGCATTCAGGGCGACACGGACGCGAGGCTTACCTGCACGATTCCATCGTGGGGCCTGACCGGCGCGATGGCAATCGCAGAAGACGAGCCTCGGGTCAGCTGAGGCCGAGCTTCTCGGCGAGGTCGAGCACGGCCTCGGCGCGCGCCCGGGTGGGGCCGACGCTGCCGTCGTACGCTCCGGTCGGCGCGTCCAGGCGGGCGAGCGTGGCTCGCGCCTCGTCGATCTCGATCGGGGACGGGCTCAGCAGACTGTTGATCGTCTCGGCGTGGGCGAGGTCCAGACACAGCCGTCCGGTCATCCCGGCGGCCTTGGCGACCGCGGTTTCCCGTGCGAGGTGGCGCGTCTGATCACGCAGGGTCGGCCCGTCGATCGGGGCGGGCAGTCCCGCGGCGCGGCTGGCGATCACCAGCCGTGCGCGCGCGTACGCCAGTACCGTCGGGTCGGCGCTCATCCCGGTGTCGCGACGGAAGTCCCCGACGCCGAACGCGATTCGAGAACAGCCCGGCGCCCGTGCGATGTCGGACGCGGATTCCAGGCCCAGCGCGGACTCGACCAACGCCACCAAAGGCGTACCGGCAGGCAATCGTTCGGCGGTTGCGGCGACGTCCTCGGGGGATTCGGCCTTGGCCAACATCACGCCGGCGAGCCCCGGCGCATCGGCCAGCGCGGCCAGGTCGGCCGACCACTCGGGCGTGCTCCAGCTGTTGATCCGCACCCAGGCCGACGAACCACCGTCGAGCCACTCGGCGACCGATCGGCGCCCGGCAGGCTTCTGCGCGTCGGGCAGTCCGTCCTCGATGTCGAGCACCACCGCGTCGGCGCTACCGGCGGTCGCCGCCTCGTAGGCATCGGCGCCGTCCGGAATGCCCGGCTGCAGCAGCCAGGTTCGGGCCAGCGACCAGTGCGGCTTGCGGAGTTGCTCCGCTGCCTGCGGTGAAACGGTCACGTGATGCCCTTCGATTGGTGGTGTCACATTCATCGTGGGGCCTTCGCAGCGGTAGCGCCAGGTTGTGCTCGTTTAGTTCACGCGATCGCCCATTCACGTGAAGGGTTCGAGGGCAACGCGCCCCCACGCGACGAAGGCGAACGCGCCGATGAACGCGACGTCGCCGAGCATGTAACCCCATTCGCTCCGGCGGAAGCGCGTGGTGGCTGCGCCTGCCATGAACAGCATCAGGCCGGTCGCCGCGAACGGCACCAGAATCGGCGCGACGTTCCACAGCGCAGGCAGGACCAGTCCGAGTGCGCCGACCAGCTTGATGGATCCGATCGCCTTGAGGTGCAAGGGCGTGAAGTCGTCGACCCAGTGCTGGTTCGCCCCGAGGGCCCGATACCGGGTTCTGCTCATCAGGAGCAGGCTGGCGCCCCCCGCCGCGAAACCGACTGCCAGCGCACCGGTAACGATCCAAAGTGCTGTATTCATTCTCCCGCTTCCTGTGGTTACCTCAGTCCGTGCGGACTCGTCAGGAGTAATGACGGATACCGCCGAAGCGAGGTAACGAAGTGAGCAATGAGGTCGGCAACGAGCAGCTGTTCGAGTCGCACCGGGAACGCCTACTGGCGATTGCCCGCCGGGTACTCGGCTCGCACGCCGACGCCGAGGACGCGGTTCAAGAAGCGTGGCTGCGGTTCTCCCGGCAGGACACCGAAGCCATCGACAACCTCGGTGGCTGGCTCACGACGGTGGTCGGGCGCATCTGCATCGACATGTTGCGCTCCCGCGCAGCCAGACACGAGGTCGCCTTCGACGACGGCTTCCCCGAACTCGTCGTGACCGAGGACGTCGACGCGCCGGAACAGTCCGCGGTTCTCGCCGACCTGGTCGGTGTCGCCCTGTTGACGGTGCTGGCTTCGCTCAAGCCGGAGGAACGTCTGGTGTTCGTGCTGCACGACATGTTCGCCGTTCCCTTCGCCGACATCGCCACGATCGTCGGCAGGTCGGTGGGAGCGACGAAGATGGCCGCCAGCCGGGCGCGACGCAAGGTGCAGGAGGCGCCGACGAACACCGCTTCCCGTGAGGCGCTTCAGGAGCAACGGGCCGTCGTGGATGCATTCCTGCGGGCCGCCCGAGACGGCGACTTCGACGCCCTGCTCGACGTGCTGGCGCCAGACGTCACGTGGGAACACCACACCCCACGCGGACTGACCGTCACGGTCGGATCCGCCGCCGTCACCGATGCAGTACGACGGGGCGGGAGCGCACACGTGACCGCTCGGCGAGTCTCGGTCAACGGGAAGCCGGGCATCGCGGCATGGGGAGCCAGGGGCAAGCCGGTGAGCATCATGGTGTGCACCGTGGCCGACGGGCGGCTGACGGCCATCAGCTCGATCGTCGACCCCGCGCGTTTGGCGACCTTGGATCTGCCAAGGCCGTAGTCAGACGGCGCATCGGACTCAGGGCACCCGTGTGATCAGGACGTCGACGGGGTGGGGCAGAACTCCGGGCCTGCCCGTCAGCGAGATCTCACGCAGGTAATCGAGCAACTGCTCGCGCGCGTCGAAATCCAGTGCGCGCGAACGGGCTCCGATGAGGAAGTCCAGCACGGCCTCTCCGCGGCCGAGCGGATCCTCGAGCGCATCGCGGGCGTCAAGGTGTCCCACGATCGTCTCGGTACGGGTGTTCAGCGCACGCGACTCGAGTTCGTCCTTGACGTCCTCGGCGAACCATGGCTTGAGACCCGCCCACGGGCACAGCATCTCCGTCAGCACGCACAGCGGCTGAAGGGGCGCGATCGCGGTGACGAGGAGACCGCCGGGCCTGACCATGCTCAGGGCGTGGTCGAGTGCCGTCGCCAGGTCAGCGACGTAGTAGAGCGAATGCAGGAAGTGCACCAGATCGGCGGGATGGCCCGCGTCGTGGTCGGCCAGCTCACCGATGACGACGGTGGGTGTCAGCGATTCGGCGTCGAGTGCGTTCAACCGAGAGGCGAATCGAGCAGCCGACGGTGGATGGGGTTCGACGCCGGTGTAGCGCACGCGACGACCGTTGCGGGCGAGCGCGGCGGCGAGCGGCGCATCGACGCTTCCGTCGCCGACGCCGACGCCGACCACCCGCACCGGATCGCAGTCGCCAAGCATGGGCGGCAACGTCGTGGCCAGCCATGTCTGCAACCGTGGCCGCTGATCGCTGGCCGCCTCGTAGATGGCGTGGGTTTGGGCGTACCGCTCGGGCGACAGCGCAGGCAATGCCGGTTGATCGAGGATTCGCGCCCGTAGTCCATCGAGGGGCAGGGGCGGCCCCATCACTGTCACCGTCGCCAGTGTTCCTCGAAAAGCCGGTCAAACGGTCCGATGATCAAGACCGACACCGTTGCGTAAGAATCGCCCCCTGACATCCGTGGTTGGCTTGAGTGATGTCTCGCCCCGATACCGCGCAGCGCAGTTTGGACCACTGGAGCGAAGCCGGCCGATCGGGTATGCAAGCGTTCTACGCGCTGGCGACCGAGGATTACCGGCAACTCGTCGCCGCCCGGCCATGGGACGCCGACCTGAGCGGCCATGCCGTCGATGGCCGCGTGCGCCTGCTCGACGTGGCGTGCGGGAGCGGGAAGTTTCCCACCGCGCTGCTCGCCGGTGGTCTGCCGGTGCGACCCGTGGTCGAGGTAGACCTGCTGGACCCTTCTGCGTTCAGCATCGCGGAGGCCCGCGCGGCCCTGGCTCCCCCATTCATCGCGGCGGGCGAGCACGAAGTGTTCCTGCAGGACTTCTCGGGCACTGACTACGACGTGGCCTGGGCGACACATGCGCTGTATGCATTGCCACCCGCCGAGCTGGCCGCCGGCGTCGCGAAGATGGTCGCGGCGCTCCGGCCAGGTGGATTTGGAGCCGTCGCGCAGGCGTCGTCGCGCTCGCACTACCTGACGTTCTACGACGCCTACCGCGCCTCGTTCGCGCCCGATGCCACGCCGTACACCGACGCCGAAGGCGTCGCCGAGGCTCTCCGCGCAGCGGGTGCACCGGTCGAGGTTCAGGTGCTGCACTACCGCACCGGAACGTCCGACCGAGCGGTCGCCGAGGGATTCCTGCAACGGTGCGCATTTGACGACGCGCTTTCACTGGACGAGATGGAGGCCAGCGAGGTACTCGGCAGCTACCTCGCAGGATGCCGGGATTCCCAAGGCGCGTACGAGTTCCAGCACAAGGCTCACCTGATCACTTGGCGGCAACCGTGATTCGCAACCCGCACCTGTCCGAGACCACCGCGGCGGGCACCGCCTCCGACGTCGCCGTCGAGTGGGATCGCGGCAACGACCAGTGGTGGGATTGGTACATGTCGCTGGCCGACGGTCCCGTGCCCGACGGCCCGTTCGTCGATCCGCCGCCGCACGACCCCGGGCCCTTGCCGTCCGACGACGAGGTGGCCGCGGAACTCGCAGAGCCCTATCCGATCACCGCGGCGCAAGTCCAACAGTTCCAAGCCGACGCGTTCATCAAACTTCCGGGCGTCCTGACCCCCGGCGCCGTGGAGCGGCTGCGGGCCCGGCTGAGGGAGATGCTCGACGAATCCGTCGACCCTGCAGTCGGTTTCCAGAGCCGCGAGATGATGTGGCTGGAGGACGACCTCGTGCGCGCCGCGGTGCTGTCGCCGCGCATCGGCGGAATCAGCGCGGCGCTGCTCGGCACGCATCAGGTGCGGCTCTATCACGACAACGCCCTGTCCAAGGAACCCGGCGCAGGCCGCACGCCGTGGCACTACGACGCCCACCACTTCCCGCTCGACTCCCCCGACGTGCTGACGGCTTGGATTCCGCTCCAGCCCACCCCTCGCGACATGGGTCCGCTGGCCTTTGCTCGCGGTGTCCACGTCGGTGAGCTGGTCGAAGACCTCGAGTTCGACAAACACGGCACGTCGTACGACCGTGGCGTGTCGGAAACCCTTCGTGCACATGCCGTTGCGGTGGAGGACGGTCCGTTCGCAGCGGGCGAGGTGAGCTTCCACGCCGCCAGCTGCTTTCACACCGCGGGCGCGAACCTGACCACCGCGGCCCGCGTCGTGCTGGCCACGACGTACTTCGCCGATGGCACCCGGGTGGTGCCCAGCCCAACCATGGTGAGCGGCGACTGGCGCAAGTTCATCCCCGGTGCCGAGCCGGGCCACGTGGTGGCGAGCACTCGCAACCCGCTGTTGGCGCGCCCCGGAGGGTAGCTCAGACAGTCGAGACGGCGGGTCCATGCACGAGGTCCGACGGGCACGGGGCACGATGGGACGAATGGACGTCTTGGTGGTGGGCGCCGGGCCCGCCGGGTTGGCCATGGCCGGGGCGTGCGCGCATCTGGGGCTGACCACCGGGTTGCTGGACCCGTCCCCGACGCGGCCGTGGACCGCGACCTACGGCATGTGGAGCCGAGAGCTGCCCACCGACCTGCCCGGCTCCGTGGTCGCCGCCCGCGCCGCAGGCCGGGCGATCGCTCTCACCGAGCACGATCTGGGGTGGGAGTACGCCGTCCTCGACGTGCCCGCCCTGCAGGCACACCTCACCGACCGACTGACCGGCGTTCGGATCCACGCCGGACGCGCGGTGGGCTCGCCCGAGCCAGGTGTCGTCGCCCTCGCCGACGGATCCGAGCTGCGAGCCTCGGTGGTCATCGATGCCGGTGGTCGGGCGCGGCCCTTGGATCCGACGCCGTCGCAGCGGGCGCCCGCCGAACAGACTGCGTACGGTCTCATCCTCGACGAGGACGCAGCCGCTCCGCTGGTCTCCGCCGGCGACGCGCTCTTCATGGACTGGCGCACCGACCACGGCGAAACCGGTTGGCCCACGTTCCTGTACGTCATTCCCCTCGGCGGCGGGCGAGTGCTGGTGGAGGAGACTTCGCTCGCGCGCCGTTCGGGGCTGCCACTGTCGACGCTGCGACGACGCCTCCTCGCCCGGCTGGCCCATCACGGCGTTTACCCCCGGAATGACGCGCGTTCGGAGAAGGTGCTGTTCCGGGTGGACCATCAACGACACCGCGGACCCGGCGTGCTGGGATTCGGGGCGGCCGCGCCGCTGATCCACCCGGCGACCGGTTTCAGCCTGGCGGCCTCCCTCCGCCTCGCCCCCGAGGTGGCCACCGCGCTCGCCGCATGCCTGGCCGATGCCCCGGACAAGGCACTGGCGGCCGCCGAGCGAGTCGTCTGGCCCCGGGAGGCGCGGGTGGTGCACCGCGTGCGGCGGATCGGCCTGGAGTCGTTGCTGCGGATGCCTCCCGATGACGTCCCGGGCTTCTTCGAACAGTTCTTTGCCCTACCCGAACCCCACCGGTGGACCTACCTCACTGCGCGCGACGACATCCGCGGCACCGTCGCCGCGATGAACTGCCTCTTCCGGATCTCCAACGGCCGTTTGCGTCGCCACCTCGTCACGTCGGCGATGCGCCGTCCGTTGCAGTCCAATTGATCCGTGGCGCAGTTGTATTGCTTACAGACCGTCAGTCAGTCCCGGAGCATGGCCGTGTCGACTCCGAGCGCGCTGAGCCGGGCGATGTAGGTCGCCACGTTGCCGAGCTTGACGTCCTCGTAGCCGCGTACCAGTTCCGGCGCCGATGCGACCGCGACCGCGGAGTCGAGGGATTCGGCGCTCAGCGAGCCGGCCAAGTCAGCGACCAGTGCCTCGTAGTGGGCGAGCAGTCGGCGCTCGACCTTGCGCACGTGCGCGTACCCGAATGGGTCGAACGGAGTGCCGCGTAGCACCCGGCCCTTGGCGAGCACGCGGAGCATGCCGTGCGAGCGTGGACCGAAGCCGATCTTCTTCTTGCGTCCCAACGCCTTCATGGTCGGCGGGTGGAGCATGTAGGTCGCCTTCGTCGCACCGGGCACCTCCGCCTGCAATGACTCGACGAAGGCCGGATCGGTCAGCATCCGCGCGACCTCGTACTCGTCCTTGTACGCCATCAGCTTGTGCAAATTTGCGGCCACTGCCGAGGAGAAGTCGGTGCGGTCGGTGATTGCCCGTTCGCGATTCCACACGGAGTCGACGGCCGCGACGTAGCGCGACGCCACCCGCTCGTTCTGGTAGGCAACCAGATTCGCGGCGCATCGTTCGACGATCGTCCGCGTCTCACCGGCCACCGGTGACGCCGCGAGGAGGTGCGTCGGCACCACGGCGTCACTGCGGCGCGGCACGGTGGCCCCGACCGATGCCCGACGGAACGCGGCCGGGTCGGCGACGGCCACCCGGCCCCACCGGAACGCCGCGCGATTGGCGTCGACGGCAACTCCGTTGATAGCGATGGCTTCCTCGATGGCTGCCGCCGGGATGGGCAGTGCCCCGGCCTGATAGGCGGCGCCGATCAACAGGAAGTTGGCCGCCGCGGTGTCGGCGAAGAGCGCTCGTGCCGCTTCCAGCGCGTCGAGGGTGATGACGGTGCGGGCCTGCCCGCGCAGCCGCTCGAGCAGATCGTCGTCCTTCGGGTAGCTGACCGAGCCGTCATAGACCATCTCGCCGGTGGGGGTCTTGCTGGTGGATGCGACGGTGACCGTTTGCGCAGCGTCGCCGTATCCCAGGTTCTTCGCATCGGCTGCGGTGAGCAGGTCGAAGGCGAGGATGCAGTCGGCATCGCCCTGGCTGATGCGGTTCGATTGCGCGGGAACCACACTCAGCCGGAGATGCGAGGTGACCGGTCCCGCCTTCTGGCTCAGGCCCGTCTGATCGAGCCCGTGCACGTGCAGCCCGGCGCGCAGCGCCGCCATGCCCAGCACCTGGTTCACGGTCACGATGCCCGTCCCACCGATGCCGGCGAGGAAGACGTCGTGCACACCGGCGATCGGACGCAGTTCGACGTCGACCACCCGCGGCGGCACCGGGGTCACCTTCGCCGCCGCCTGCGGCTTCTCGGGTAGGTCGACGGTGACGAAGGACGGGCACTGCCCATCGAGACAGGAATAGTCGGTGTTGCAGGACGTCTGATCGATTCGCGTCTTGCGGCCGAACTCGGTGTCGACGGGTTGGACGGACAGGCAATTGCTCTTGACGCCGCAGTCGCCGCAGCCCTCGCACACGGCCTCGTTGATGACGACGCGGGTCCGCCGCACGGGCAGCGCGCCGCGCTTGCGCTTGCGACGCGCCTCGGCCGCGCACTGCTGGTCGTAGATCAGGACCGTGACGCCCTCGACCTCGCGCAGGAGGCGCTGGGCTTCGTCGAGGCGGTCGCGGTGCCACAGCGTGACGCCGGGGGCCAGTGCCGCTCGACGATGCCGCTCGGGCTCCTCCGCGCACACGATGATCTTGGCGACGCCCTCAGCGGCGAGCTTGTGGGTCAGCTCCGGCACTGACAACCCAGCCTCGGCGTCCTGCGCGCCGGTCATCGCCACGGCCGAGTTGTAGAGGATCTTGTAGGTGATGTTGGTCTTGGCGGCGATGTTGGCCTGCACTGCGAGTTGGCCGGAGTGGAAATAGGTTCCGTCACCGATGTTCTGGAAGACGTGCTCGACGTCCGTGTACGCGGCCTGGCCGATCCACTGCGCCCCCTCGCCGCCCATTTGGGTCAAGCCCGTGACGTGGGAGTCGGTCCGCGACGACATCGTGACCATGGTGTGGCAGCCGATCCCGCCTGCGGCCAGGGAGCCGGCGGGGACCGCGGTGGATCGGTTGTGCGGGCAGCCCGAACAGAAGTAGGCGGTGCGCTTGGTGGGCAGGACCGTGAGCGACAACGGCGGTGGTGGCGGTGCGGTCACCGTCATGCGTTCGGACAAGATCCTGCGCAGCGGTGACGTCAGGCGGGCCGCGGTCAGTTCGCCGTCAGCCGGGATGAGGGGGCGCCCGTCGAGGTCCCGCTTGCCGAGTACGGCCGGAGCGCGGTCGCGTCCATAGAGAACGTCCTTGACCTGGAGTTCGACGAACGCGGTTTTGTCCTCGACGACGAGCACCCGGTCGACCCCTTCCGCGAGCCGGCGCACCTTGGCCGCACCGAGGGGGTACGGCATGCCGACGCGCAGGATGCGGATGCCGGCACTCAGCAGATCGGTTTCGGTGAGGCCGAGGTCGGTCAGGGCCTGTCGCACGGAGTCGTAGGCAGTGCCGATGGCGACGATGCCGAGCCAGGCGTCCGTCGGATCGACCTCGATGGCGTCGATGGGGTTGGCGGCGTTGAAGGCCTCCACCATCGCCCAGCGGGGACCGTAGAGGTCGGCTTCGGCGAGCAGGCTGTCGGCCGGGGCGGCCATGACGCGCTGCCGGTACGTCCACGGCCGGCCGTCCCACTCGATGGTGGGAACGACGATGTCGAAGTCGGCGAAGTCCCGGTCGAGTGTCCAGAGCCCGTCGGCGACGTCCGCGACGATCTTCATCGCGGGCCAGCACCCGGATGCCCGGGACAGCGCAACGCCGTACATGCCAAAGGCGACGATCTCTTCGGCGTTGCGGGGGAACAGAATTGGCATCGACAGGGCAGCCAACGAGCGCTCGCTCGCGGCGGGGACGGTCGACGACTTCGCGGCGGGATCGTCACCGACGTAGGCCAACGTGCCGCCCGTCGGATGCGCGCCGTACATGGCGGCGTGCCGCAGCGCATCGCTCGCCCTGTCCAGTCCCGGGCCCTTGCCGTACCAGATTCCGACGACACCGTCGTGGGTCCGGCGGCCCTTGGGCAGTTCCTGCTGGCTGCCCCATACCGACGTGGCGGCCAGCTCCTCGTTCATGCCGGGCACCAGGCGGATGTCGTGTGCGGACGTCACCGCGCCGAGGCTGGCGAGGAGCCTGTCGAGTCCGGCCAACGGGCTGCCCTGATAGCCGGAGACGAAGGTGCCGACGCGTTTACCTGCCCGATGATCGCGCTCGTGCTGCTCGACCATCTGGCGAGCGATGGCTTGCACGCCGGTGAGCAGTACGGGTCCGGAGGACGCCGAGTAGCGGGACGAGAGGTCGAAGTCGACGGAGCGGGGTTTGTCGGCCAGATCGGTCATGACACACCTCCGAGGGTGATCGTTTGGTTGCCTCAAGCGTGCGTCTTGGCTACGCGGCGGTCAACTGATGTCTAAACAACAGAACGGAATGATCAGCTAGTGACGCCCGTCACGCCCTAAGGTGAGAAGAATGACCAGCTTGGACCGTCTCGACCTGGAGATCCTCCGCAAGTTGTCCGACGACGCACGTACCGGAGTCGTGGAACTGTCCTCGGCACTGGGGATATCGCGGAACACCGTGCAGTCACGCGTGCGCCGGTTGGAGGAGTCCGGAGTGCTGACCGGCTACCAGCCGCGCGTCGATCTGGCCGAGGCGGGGCTTGCCGTGCAGGCATTCGTCGCGCTGGAGATCAACCAGGTCGGGATGGCCTCGGTGGTGAGCGGATTGGCCCGTATTCCGCAGGTGCTCGAGGTGCACGCGACCACGGGCCGCGAGGACCTCCTGGTGCGAGTCGCCACTGCCACACAGGCCGAACTCCAGGAATTGGTGGTGCACATCCTCGCGATCCCCGGTGTGGTGCACTCGAGCACCACGCTGGCGCTGACCACCCCGTTGCCCTACCGGGTCATCCCGCTACTGGAGGAAGCCACGCGCGACGCTGGGTGGGGCCGCTCGACGCCGAAGCCGTAGCGCGAAGTGACCTCTTGACCTGAAGTCCTCTTCAGGTTCTACCGTGTCGATTCATGAACATCACCGATTCGAGAATCACCACGGGAACTCCCGGTCGCCTCTCGGCGGCCGACGTCGGACTCCTACTCCTGCGCGTCGTCTTCGGCGGACTACTGGCGGCAGTCGGTCTACAGAAGCTGTTCGGCTGGTTCGGCGGACAAGGCCTGGCGGAGACCGGTTCGATGTTCGAGCAGATCGGCTACAGCCCAGGCGTTTTCTTCGCGGCAGTGGCCGGCACGCTCGAAACGGTGGGCGGGCTCCTGCTGCTACTGGGGTTGTTCACGCCCCTGGCGTGTTCCATCGTCGTCGGGGTCATGATCAACGCCATGTACGTGACCTGGCCGGGCGGGCTGTTCGGTCCAACCGGATATCAGACGGCGTTGCTCTACGCGACGGCAGCAGCCGTAATCGCTTGCACCGGAGCGGGAGTACTCGCATTGGATCACGGCCGCCCGTGGCAGCGCGACGGTGCGACGTGGGCTGTCGCCAGCATCCTGACCGGCGTGGTCGCCGCCGCTGGCGTCCTGCTCCTCAGAGCGCTGATGTAGCGACCACCGTCGGCGGCGCGAACCGTTGGCGCGCGCGACACCCGCCGGTGGCACGTTCCCTCCTCGGCGTTCACCGTCGCGTCGTCCGGACGCCGCATGCTGGCGCGATGGCTCCTCCCGATCACCGACCGACGATGCCGCGCCGCACCATTCTGCGAGCGTCCCTGGCCGGCGCATTGCTCGTCCCCGCGGCCGCGGCCCTGCAAGCCTGCGGCACCTCGGGCACCGGCGCGTCGCCGACCAGCACCGGCTTGATCGCCAGCCGCCCTCGCCTGACGCACGGTGTCGCCACCGGTGATCCCCGGGCCGACGGCGCGCTGGTGTGGGCACGCTCCGACTCCCCCGCCCGCATGATCGTCGAAACGTCTGCCACCGAATCGTTCTCGAATCCGAACAGGATCAGCGGGCCTGCTCTGACCCCGGCGACCGACGGAACCGGGCGGATGCGGATCACCGGCCTGGAGCCGGGGCAGACGGTGCACTACCGGGTCACCCTGGAGGCTGAGGACGGTGCCACGTCCGAGCCCGCGGTCGGCGTCTTCAACACCGTCCCGACGCAACCTCGGGACGTCACGTTCGTCTGGTCCGGCGACGTGGTCGGTCAGGGCTGGGGCATCAATCGCCAGGGAGGGATGTCGATCTTCGGCGCCATGGCGGACCGTCGACCGGACTTCTTCATCCACTCAGGGGACGCCATCTACGCCGATGGCCCGGTGCCCGAGACCCAGAAGCAGAACGACGGCGCCACCTACGCCAACGTCACGGCGCCGGCCAAGGCCCACGTAGCCGAAACCCTCGACGACTTCCGCGGCAACTACGCCTACAACCTCACCGACGAGCACTATCGTCGCTTCAACGCCACGGTCCCACAACTGATTCAGTGGGATGACCACGAAGTCGTGAACAACTGGTTCCCCGGCGAGTCGCTCGCAGGACAGAACCGCAAGGGGTACACGAAGACCGACGTCGACGAACTCGCCGGCTACGCGTATCAGGCGTGGCGGGAATGGCAACCCATCGAGCCGTCCGAAGCCGTCGACGGCCGGCTGCATCGCAAGATCTCCTACGGTCCGCTGCTCGACGTCTTCGTCCTCGACATGCGCTCTTACAAGAACCCAAACCCTCGAGCGTGGGCTCAGTCCGACGACGCCGGGGTGCTGGGGCGAGCCCAAACGCAGTGGCTCATCGACGGCTTGAAGAAGTCGACGGCGGTCTGGAAGGTGGTGGCCAACGACCTACCGATCAGCATCGTCGTACCGGACGCGTCCACCGATCCATCCAACGGTCCGAAGTCCATGGAGGCCGTCGCGCAAGGCGAGAACGGGCGGCCACTGGGCCGGGAGATCGCGTTCTCGCGCATCCTGTCCGAGACCAAGGAGGTGCGCAACGTCGTGTACCTCACGGCCGACGTGCACTACACCGCGGCGATCTCATACCACCCCGACCAGGCCGGCTTCACCGACTTCTCGCCGTTTTGGGAATTCGTCTCCGGCCCCTTGAACGCGGGGGCGTTCCCGCAGAGTCCGCTCGACGGCACCTTCGGCGCACGCTACGAGTTCGTTCACGCGCCGGAGGAGAAGGACACCTCCCCCGCCCAAGGATTCCAACACTTCGGGCAAGTCTCCATCAACGCGGATTCGGCAGTGATGACGGTCGACCTGTGCGATGCGTCCGGGAAGTCGTTGTACGCCAAGCAGTTGCCGCCGTCCTAGCCGGTTGCGGCACTACTGCGTCGTCGAGGACTGCCCTCGCTCTTCCGTACGATGCCGGAGAGGCTGACAGGCGTCGTACTGGCGCCCGCGGCCGGGCGCATCGTCGGCGAGAGGACACCATGACCGGGCTCGACACCGATCCGGCGACACCTACGTCCCTGGGCTTCGTCCGGAGCCATCCACTGGTCACCTTCTTCGTCATGGCGAGCACGTTGAGCTGGCTAGCCTGGACGCCTTACATCCTGTCGTCGAACGGACTCGGCGTGTGGGACTACCGATTCCCGGAGATCCTGGGCACCGCACAGATAGCCGGATTGCTTCCTGGGCTCTACCTCGGCCCGATCACGTCGGCATTCGTGGTCACGGCGCTCGCAGACGGACGTCCAGGGTTACGACGCTGGTTCGACCGACTCGGACGGTGGCGTGTCGCCCGACGTTGGTACGCGTTGGCATTACTCGGAGTTCCCGCGGCCATGTTGGTCGCCGGTGCCGCGTTCTCCGGCGGCGACGTGCGGGCGCCGTCGTTGCTTGCCTTGGCCGCTTACCTGCCGGGCCTGGTCCTTCAGATGCTCACGACCGGGATCGGCGAGGAACCCGGTTGGCGCGACTTCGCGCTTCCGCGGCTACAGAGCCAGATGGGTCCGCTGCGAGCTGTTTTCGTCCTCGGCCCGCTCTGGGGTGTCTGGCATCTGCCCTTGTTCCTCACGGACTGGGGCGGCTGGCCGAACGCCCACTGGTCGCGGCCGCTGGTGTTCCTCGCGTTCTGCGTCGCCTTCAGCGTCGTGCTGTCCTGGGTGTTCAACCGCACGGGCGAGAGCTTGCCGATCGCCATGCTGATGCACGTCAGCGTGAACAACTTCGCGTCGATCCTCTGGGCCGACGTGTTCCCGTCACTGGATGCCGAGCGGGCGATGTTGGCGATGACGACGCTGACCGTGATCACCTCTGCCGTCGTGCTCCTGGGCACGCGCGGCAGGCTCGGCTACGGCCGGGAGCCGACACCCCAGCCCGTGGAGAGGTAGGAGCCCATCACCAGGCGACCACCTCGCCCGCATCGTCGATGAACTGGCCGGTGGGCGATTCAGGGGCGAGTGCGACGGCGACGATGGCGGCTGCGCCTTCGGCGGGGTCACCGGCGCCGGGTGTCGGTTGGCCACTGAGCCCGGTGGCTCGGTAGCCGGGGCTCACGGAAAGCACGGGAATCCGCTCGGAAGCCAGCTCCTTGGCGTAGAGCACCGTCAGCATGTCCAGCGCGCTCTTGGATGCCTGGTATGCGGCCGACGCCACCGACGTGTACTGCCACTCCGGGTCATTGACCAGGCGGGTCGATCCCAGCTCGCTCGACACGTTGAGGATCCGCGGGCGCTCCGAGGCACGCAGCAGCGGCAGGAATGCATTGGTGACCGCGATGACGCCGGCCGCGTTGGTGTCGAACGTCCGCAGCATGGCTTCCCGACTCACCTGTGACGCCGGCATCCCGTCGCCGACGATCGCGGCGTTGTTGACGAGGATGTCCACCCGCCCATGGGTTTCGCCGACGTAACCGGCAGCGGCAGCGATGGTGCGATCATCGGTGACGTCGAGGATGAGCAACTCTGCGTCGAGTCCCTCTCCGGCCAGCTCCGCCACGGCCGCGGATCCGCGCGCCTGGTCTCGGGAACCCAGCAGTACGTGGACGCCGGCGCGAGCGAGTTGTCGAGCCATGTGCAGGCCGATACCCGCATTGGCTCCGGTGATGAGGGCGATGGGGCTGTCGTCTTTCGTCATGCACCCATCTCAGTGCAGCCCCGACCGCACAGGCAGGCCTGAGCTATACCCCCATCGCGGGGAATACGCGCTCGGTGCCATCAGCGCGCCTCGAGTCTCGGAATAGCCTCCGTAACGCCCCGCGTTGGCTCCGATCATGAGAGCGTTCACGGACGAAGAGCGGCAGCAGTTCCTCGAAGCCAAGCACGTCGGCGTGCTGTCGGTGGCCACCGACGATGGACGACCGCCCGCGAGCGTCCCGATTTGGTACGACTACACCCCCGACGGGCACATCCGGATCAACACGGGCGCGGCGTCGCGCAAGGCGCGACTGATCGAGAAGGCCGGGGCCGTGACGCTGGTGGTTCAGCGCGAAGAACCGCCGTATCAGTACGTCATCGTGGAGGGCACCGTCGTGGACGCCACAGCCCCCTCGCCTCACGACGCACGCGAGGCCATCGCCGTCCGGTATCTCGGCGAGGAGGGCGGTCACGCCTTCCTCGAAGCCACCCGCGACGTGACCAACGTGCTGTTCACCATCCGACCCGACCGCTGGATCAGCGCGGACTACTCCGGCGATCTGTAGCGGCTCGTCGAACGTTCGCCCAATCGTGAGGTTCCCCGCCGAACTGGAGAGTCACGTCGTTCACGACGCGAAATCACGACGTGACGCTCCAGTTCGGCGCAGTAGGGCTACGCCGCACTACGCCCGCAGGATGTCGGCCGGGGAGACGGTTTCGACGAACGCGCGGGCGGCCGTGGCGAGTTCGGCGTCTGCGGTGGCCAGCGCGTCGGCCTGCAACTGGGTCAGCGCGATGTACTCGGCCCGGTAGGTGTCCGGCCAGTCGAGTTCGGCGGCGATCCGCCATGCGCGGTCCTGCAGTACCCGGTCGCCAAGGAGTCGGATCCGCAGCCCACGGATGCCGTCGAGAAGCTTGCGGCCGGTTCGGTCGTCGATCTCGCCACGGCGGACGGAACCGTAGACGAGGGTGAGCGCTTGTGAGCGCAGCAGTGTCGGCGCCGCGAGGCCGTGCTCCGGTGGGATGGACGCGTCGCTCGCGGCGAGGTCGATGGCCGCCGGTGCGTCGATGACGAAGATTGTCATCCCCGAAGCTTGGCATGGAATGGGTCCACTTCGTCTTCATGGTGAACTCATGACTGGTAGGGAAGTCCCAGACGTCCCCCGCCACTCACACCTATGCATTGCCTATGAGTGAGGTCGCGCCGTCCGCTCACGGCGGTACGAAGAGAACATGACCAATCAATCGCGAAAACTCAATCACCCTGTAGTCCAAACGAATTGCAGCCGCGCCATCCTCGCCACCATCGTGATCGCACCGGCAGCCGCAGTCGGCGTGCTGTTCTTCGGCGTGCCACACGGCTGGGCCGATTCCACTGACTCTGGCATCGGGCACAACCCGGGCCTGCAGGTGAACTGCGCCTTCAACCCCGCCTTCAACAAGGCGCACGCCGAGGAGTGCAAGGGCATCGACGTCGAGTCCGTGGCGTCCAACGGCGGAGCCGATCCGGGAACAGCCCCTGAGGTCAAGAGGAAGTGACCACTAGGCCCACGAGATCACGCCGTACGTGCGCTCCACTCCGAGGTGCGCTCGGGCGTCGCCTCGGCAAGCGCACGCTTAGTGTCGGCCGCGTCGAAGTCCTTGCCGTACACCGGTGTACCGGGCTGCTGACGCCATGACTCGGAGATGAGGCCGGCGTCAACGGGATCGAAACCGAGCTGATCCACGATGTCGTGCACCAAGTTTCGGCCAGGTCCATCCTCGCCGGCGATCGGGAGTGCGATGCGCTTCGCAGTGCCGCTGGGCTTGCCGCTTTCGAGCAGGTGCTTCCACCAGATCCCGTTGAACACCTTGTACACCGGTGCACCGATCTGGTCCGACACCCACGCACTCTCGACCTGACCGTCTTCGATCGCCGAGATCTCACCGTCGCGCTGCTGCGGGTAGTAGTTGTTGGTCTCGATGACGGGCGCGCCCGGCTTGCGGGACTCGACGATTCCGTCCGCGAGATCCGGGACGTTCTTCTGCGGGATGCTGACGATCACGAGATCGGCATCCGACGCGGCGTCCTTCGCCCACACTGCGGTCGCACCCGTTTCCTGGGCGAGATCTGCCAGCGTTTCCGGAGCGCGGGAGTTCGACACGTTGACGTCGTGGCCCAGTTCGCGGAGCCGACGCGTCAGCGTGCCGCCGATCTGGCCCGCCCCGATGATTCCGATCTTCATGCATCGCCTCCGTGTGGTGGGTCGTCACCGGGCCGCAACGTCCGCCGCGCGGGCCCTATTCCGCACGCCAGCGCAACGGTGAGTTCCGCAATCGAACTCGGGTCGTGCAACCGATCCCCGAAGAGTTCGCGCAACTGGCGCAGCCGATAGCGCACCGTCGACGGCGAGACGTAGAGGTCCGCGGCGATGTCATCGCGCCGGCCGTGATGGAGCAGCCATGACCGCAGCGTGTCGGTGAGCCGTTCGCGGGTGGTGGTCGGTATCGCCGCCAATGGCGCCAAGGCGCGGGCCCGAAGGTCGACGAGTGCCTCGGCGTCGGCCGTCACGACCAGCTCCGCGAGCATCTCGTCGGTGTCGAGCAGCGCGGTGAACTGTGGTGCGCGAAGCTCGACCGCCCGCATGACGCGAGTCACCGAGGACCGCGCGGACGACCACGGCCGTGCCGGCCCCACCACCGCACCCGTCTTGCCGATCGACGCGAGGAAGGGCGCTCTGGCCTTCCCGCCGACGTCCGGGATCAGGAAAAGTCGGATGGCCGTTGGGGGCAGCTCGACTGCGTCATCGGGCACCTCGAGAGTGCGCGGATCGGTATTGATCATCCCGCCGCGCTCGTGGTGCCGAAGTGGCAGCGCCACTGCGGTCAGCGTCTGCGGTGGAGTCCACGACGCCGCCTCGGCAGCGAGATTCAACTCCTCGGGCGATACCTCGCGCAGGAGCGCGCGTACGAGACGCTCGCGATGGCGTTCCCGTGCCAATCCCAATCGCGCCATCTCGTCGGCATGGCCGGCCACGCCCGCCGCCGAGAACCGGTCGAGGTAGGCGAAGGACATCTCGGCGAAGACGCTCACCTCGCCGCCACCCACTCCGTGCAGGACAGCCAGCGCAGACCACTCACGCCAGATCTCGCGAGCGCCGATCCGGTAGGCGGCGAGCTGCACCTCCGTCGGCCGGCCCTGCCGGGCTTCGCGCCGGCCGAAACGATAGGCCGTGTCCAGCACCTCCTGCATCGACGTCGTCGACCTCTCGGGGTCGGCCGCACCCCGCAGTTGTTCGACCAGCGCGGTCAGCAGTTGGTCGGCCGACGCGTAGAAGACCGGCCGCCATGACTCCTGCGCGGCGACAGCGAAGGTCGGCACCTCGGCGATTACCGCCTCCACCATGCGGTCGGCCAGACCCGGCAGTCCCGCCCGCATGGCCTCGAGGGTCTCCGCAGGCAGTTCGGGTGTCCTCGTCGGCGCAGGCGGGACGTTGGCCATACCTCGGATGGTAGGCGGCGCCCTGACGCCTGGCTGTCCGATGAGGGCAACACAGGCCCGATGCTCTGGCCGTAGGAGGCGAGAAACTGTCCGGAAACGACGCAATGATGGTCATCATGAGTTCCGCCACGCCCACCGCACCCGAGCGGGAAGACTTCGCCCTACGCCTGCTCAAGGGTTCGGCCAAGAAGTCCTACGAGCCCGTCGTCGACATCGACTGGGACGCACCGCTACCCGAGGGCCTGTACTTTCTCCCTCCGCACATGCTGAGCCTCTACGGCACGCCGCTGTGGGAACGGATGACCGACCAGCAACGCCTGGATCTCTCCAGGCAGGAGTTCGCCAACTACATCTCCATGGGGATCTGGTTCGAGAACATGCTCAACCAGTCCCTGTTGCGCGCGATGATGCATTCGTCGCCGACGTCCCACAGCACGTTCTACGAACTCACCGAGCTGGGCGACGAGGCGCGCCACATGTTGATGTTCGGCAAGGCCATCGAGCGGGTGGGAGTCGAGCCGTTCTGGCCCACCAAGCGTGGCGCCCGCAGGGTCAATGCGATGGCGATGATCTTCCGGGGGCCCATGCTCTGGATCGGCGCGCTGGTCGGCGAAGAGCTCTTCGACGCGGTGCAGCGCCAGATCCTCGACGACGGCGACGACATCCAGCCGCTCGTACGACGGGTGATGCGCATCCACGTCACCGAGGAGGCCCGCCACATCCAGTTCGCCCGCGACGGCATTCGCCGCGACGTCGGCACGTTGTCGCGGCGCACTCGACTGGCCTTGTCCAACCTGCACGGCCTCGGGGCGTCGCTGTACTTCGGCCACTTCACCCGCCGCGCCCTGTACGACCGCATCGGTCTCGACGGTGCCGAGGCGCAGCGTCAGGCGCGCGCGAACCCACACTTCCACGCCACGCTGCGTGCGGGGTTCGAGCCGCTGGAGGCGTTCCTTCGCGAGGTCGGCCTCATGGGGCCGGTCGCGCGCCGCATGTGGGCGAAGAACCACTTCCTGTGACCGCCGCCCACGACGATCGCGTCTACGCGGGGCCGGCCAGTTTGGTGGTCGGCGACGAGCGCCATCCCGTCCGAATCCGTCTCACCGGGTACATGAATCCGTTCGACGGCCACTACCACTGGCAGGGGACCGTTCGCGACGCTCCCGCGCAGGTCACTGCAGGCCGACCCGCCGTGCTGTGCGTCGGGGATCGGGACGACGCCGCACGTCTCGTCGAACGAACTGCCGCCGGTGACCTCATGATCAGCGGAACGGGCCGCCCACCGTTCTGGCGCTGAGCGTGCTCGAATTCGTCGTGAAGCCCTAGCTCATCGCCCGTCCGGCCGATCCCAACATCTGCGCGGCTTCGACGACTCGCGCCGCCATGGCGTGCTCGGCCGGCTTGCCCCACGACCGCGGGTCGTAGGCCTTCTTGTTGCCGTACCCGCCATCGACCTTGAGCACCTGTTCGTACTTCGCGAGCATGTGGCCTGCGATGGACCGGGTGAATGCGTACTGGGTGTCGGTGTCGACGTTCATCTTCACGACGCCGCTCGCCACGGCAGACGCGATGTCCTCTGCGCTTGATCCCGATCCACCGTGGAAGACGAGGTCGAACGGCTTGTCCTTGCCAGTCTCGCGCCCGACGACGGTTTGGATGTCCGCCAGGATCTCTGGGCGTAGATGGACCGAGTCCGGACGGTAGACGCCGTGGACGTTGCCGAAGGTCAGTGCGGTCAAGTACCGGCCCCGCTCCCCCGTTCCCAGCGCCTGGATCGTGGCGCGTGCATCGTCGACCGTGGAGTACAGCTGTTCGTTGATCTCGTGCGACACGCCGTCCTCCTCGCCGCCGATCACGCCGACCTCGATCTCCAGGAGCGTGTTGGCCCGCACCGACGCATCCAGCAATTCCGCTGCTACGCGGAGGTTGTCGGCGAGCGGAACCGCGGATCCATCCCACATGTGCGACTGATAGAGCGGGCCCAGTCCGCGGCTGCGACGTTCTATGGAATCGGCGATCAACGGCCGGACCCAGTCGTCGAGGTTCTCGACGGGACAGTGGTCGGTATGCAGGGCCACGGTGACCGGGTACTGCGATGCGACCTCGTGGGCGTACAGCGCGAGTGCCTTCGAACCCACGAACCGGTTCTGAATCGCGTTGCCGGACAGATAGAGAGCCGTTCCAAGCGACACCTGGACGATGCCATCACTGTCGGCCTCGGCGAATCCCTGCAGCGCCGCGTTGAGCGTCTGCGAACTCGTCACGTTGATGGCCGGATATGCGAACCCGCCCTCCTTGGCGCGATCGAGCATCGCAACGTACTGGTCGGGATCGGCAATCGGCATCGTCGGAAGTCCTATCGGTGAGGGTCACGTGCATCCGCACGAATTGCGATGGTGGAACGTGGTGGGCACGCTGATGCGTTGCGGTTCTGCCTCGTGTCCGCGGATGCGGCGCAGGAGCAGGTCGGCCGCCGTGGCGCCGATCGTCTCCACGTCCTGCGCTGCTGCCGTGAGCTTGGGCTCGAAGAGGTCCGACCATTCGAAGTCGTCGTAACAGACGAACGCAACGTCGGCCGGAATCGACAGGCCGAGCGTGCGGAGTGCCTTGAGCGTTCCGATCGTCATGGCATTGTTCAGCGACACGAGCGCAGTGGGCCGGTCGCTCTTCGACATCAAGGCGTGTACTTCGCGCTCAGCGACGTCGGTGTTGGAGTTGCCCTCGAGGACCAGGCCGGCGTCGACGGCGATGCATCGATCGGCGAGCGCCGTGGCGTAGCCCTCGAATCGCTCGGTGGTCGAGGAGATGCCGGCCAGGCCCCGTACGACGGCGATCCGGCGATGTCCGAGGTCGAGCAGGTGCTCGGTCAACGACCGAGCCGACGAGACGTTTTCCGGACCGACCTGATCGCAGCCGAGGTCGACACCACGGTCGATCAGAACCAGAGGCGTTCCGCTGCGGATGATGCCGGGCAGGGTGACTCGCTCCGACCCTGCCGCGGGCGCCACGATCATTCCGTCGACCTGCCGGTCCAAGAGCGAATCGGTGACGCGTTTCTCCGACACGACGTCGTCGTGCGAATCGCCGACGATCAGCACGTAACCCGCGTCCGACAACGCCCGCTCCACGGCGTGCACCAGGCTCCCGAAGTAGGGATTGGTCAGGGCGGCGATCGAGAGCCCGATGGTGTTCGTGCGCCCGGCGGCCAGTGATCGTGCCACCACGTTGCGGCGGTATCCGGTCTCCTCGATCGCCGCCTCGACGCGCAGGCGCGTGTGGGAGTCGACCTTGCGCGTGCCGTTGAGCACGTGCGACACCGTGGACGCCGAGACGCCGGCGATGCGGGCGACGTCGCCCATCGTGGTCACCGGAGTCGCACGATGCGGTCCGCTCGACCGGCGGTCGACTCGATCATCTGGGCATTGCGTTCGTCGGGCCCGAGCGCCCAGGAAGCCGCGTCCTCCGGGGACTTTCCGTAGGCCTCGTGTCGGCGGAGCAGCCGTGAATGGCGAACGTCGGTGTCGGGAGCCAGGAACCACACCTCGTCGATGTAGGACCGCGCCGCGGGCCACGCATCGGAATCCAGCAGCAGGTAGTTGCCTTCGGTGACGACGAGCGGCACCGTGGCCGGGACGGGTATCGACGAGCCGATCGACTCCTCGATCTCGCGCCGGAACCTGGGCGCATACACGACCGGGTCGCCGAGACGCTGCGCCCGCAGGGTCTCGATCAGCCGTGCGTATCCGCCGTCGTCGAACGTGTCGTGCGCACCCTTGCGTTCTCGGCGCCCGAGGTCGATCAACACTTCGTTGGCGAGGTGGAAGCCGTCCATGGGAACGAGCACGGCCACGTCCGAACCGAGCGCGGCGACGAGTTGCTCCGCGACGGTGGACTTTCCGGCACCCGGAGCACCGGTGAGACCGAGGATGCGACGCTCCCCGCGGACGACGAGCGCCCTGGCCGACTCGACCAGTTGGTCCAGTGTGGCGTCCTGCACGTCACGCTCGGTGCTCACCGTTCTCGCTTCCGGGTCAGTTCAGTGTGTAATTCGGTGGACAGTTCGCGCAGCCATGCCCGCGGTCCGACCACCGAACATCGCAGTGCCGCCACACGCGAAGAGCGGTCGACGCGGTCTGCGACACCGGTACCGATCCCGGTCGAGAAGTACGCGTACGCGCCGTGATAGGCATCTCCCGCGCCCAGGGTGTCGACCACCGTCACCGGCTCCACGGGCACCGATCCGGACTCGCCCTCCGACCACCAGTGCACGGGATCACCGCCATGGGTGGTGACGACGGTGCGCACACCGCTGCCGACCAGCGCCGCTGCGGTGGATTCCGAGTCACTCGTGCCTGGTACCCGGAAGTCGCTGGAGCACACGACATCCGTGGCATGGACCACGAGGTCGGTCATCACCGACTTCCACCGGCCGGCGTCGACGACGAGTGTGGTGCGCCGCGCCGAGGCACTCGCCGCGGCGGCCCGGGCGATCAGCGGGTGGTGACCGTCGACGAGCACCACGTCGGCGCGCGCCACGAGGTCGTCGAGGCCTTCCGGCGCCGGGGCATCGGAGTTGACGGCATCCAGCGAGACCACTGATCGTTCACCCGTGGATTCGAGCACCGACACCGTGGAGACGGGTACCGCTCGGCGGCTGCCCGCAGACGCATCGACGACGGTCACGCCGTAGGCGGCGAGATCGGCTCGGATGAGGTCGGCCACCGGTTCGTCGCCGAGCGCGGTGACGAGGGTCGCGTCGCCGCCCAGCGCCGCGAAGGTGACGGCTGCGTTCGCCGCCGGTCCGCCGGCCGCGACGAACTGAGCGGCCGCCGTGATCTTCTCGTTGGCCGCAGGCGGTTTCGCGATGCGATGGATCACGTCGAGAGTCGCCAACCCGACGAAGACCCCCACCGGGGCCTCCTCAGAGACCGGCGCGTTCCTCATCGGTGGGCTCCTCTGCACCGGTCATGAGCGCAACCACTTCCGACATCGAACGCGTCTTCGGATCGACGACGCCGGCGCGTTGGCCGAGCCGGTGAATGTGGATCCGGTCGGCTACCTCGAAGACGTGCGGCATGTCGTGGCTGATGAGCACCACGGGAATGCCGCGGTCACGGATGGACTTGATGAGGTCGATGACCTGTCCCGATTCCCGCACGCCGAGCGCGGCCGTCGGCTCGTCCATGATGATGACACCGCGGCCGAACGCGGCGGCCCGCGCCACCGCGACACCCTGACGCTGGCCGCCGGACAGGGTCTCGACGGCTTGAGTCACCGACTTGATGCCGATCTTCAGGTCCGCGAGGTGCTGTGACGCCTCGTCGCGCATTCGCGGCATGTCGAGACGGCGGAACAGACTGCCCGCGACGCCCTTTCGCCGCACCTCGCGTCCGAGATACAGATTCGACGCGATGTCGAGAGCCGCCACGACGGCAAGGTCCTGATAGACCGTCTCGATACCGGCGGCCCTGGCGTCTCGGGTGTTCCTGAACGACATGGGCGTTCCGTTCATCAGGATCTCCCCCGAGTCCGGAACCAGCGCGCCCGCCAAGGCCTTGATGAGACTGGTCTTGCCTGCGCCGTTGTCTCCGATGACCGCGAGGACCTCGCCTTCGCGAAGTTCGAAGTCGGCGCCGTTGATAGCCGTCACGTTGCCGTACTTCTTGACGAGCCCGCGCGCCTCGAGCACGGGTGTGCCGCTCGTCGGGGTCGTCACTGTGATCTCCTGCGTGCGAACTGATCCACGGCCACGGCGACGATCACGAGGACCCCCGTCGCGATGTTCTGATAGAGGTTGTCGACGCCGGCCTGGGTGAGACCGTTCCTCAGGACGCCGACGATCAAGGTGCCGACCAGTGTTCCGCCAACACCGCCGCGGCCACCGAACAGACTCGTCCCGCCGATGACCACGGCGGTGATCGACTCGAGGTTGGCGTTCTGGTACGCGTTCGGATCGGCGTTGGGGATACGACCGAGAGCGGCCCACGCGGCGATGGCCGCAATCACACCCGTGGTGATGTAGACGGAGAACAACACGCGCTGAGACTTGATGCCCGACAGGTCCGATGCCTGCGGGTTGCCACCTACTGCGTAAACGTGTTTACCCCAGGCAGTTTGGGACAGCGCGTACCACATCACCAGGTAGACCAGCAGCATCGCGACCACGCCGTACGTGGTCGAGAACGACCCGATGCGGAACGACGTGCCGAGGAACGTGAGAAGTCCGGGCTCCACCCGGTAGGTCTCGGACCCTGCGAGCAGGCGGGTGGCCGCCTGAATCGCGGTGAACGTGCCCAGCGTGACGATGAACGGCGGCAGTCGCAGCGCCGTGACGAGGCCGCCGTTGATGGCACCGAAGACCACGCACACCAGCAGCGTCGACCCGAGGGCCATGAACGGACCGTTCGCCCCGGCACTCTGCGCCATCACGATCGTGCCGAAGACGGCGACTGCGCCAATCGAGAGGTCGATGCCGGAGGTCAGGATGATCAACGTCTGACCCACGGCGAGAATGCCGACGACCACCGACTGCTGGAGGATCAGCGACACGTTCTGCGGGTTCAGGAACGAATTCGAGACCGAGCTGAAGATGACGATGGCGATGACCAGCGCCACCAGCGGACCGAGCAGCGGTTCACGCAGGAGGTTCCCTACGTTCATCCGGCTCGATACCGATGGCTTTGCCGTCGATGGTGCCGTCGCAGGAGCGCCGGTGGTCATGTGCCGGCTCAGCCCCAGCAGTTCTGTTCGCCCCAGGCGGTGTCCTGCGACTCGACTCCGGGCATTGGCTTGTCGGTGACGAGCTGCGAGCCGGTGTCGTTGAAGCCACTGGGCTTGGTGCCGTTCTTGGCGAACTCGACCACGGCCTGCACTCCCTGCTCGGCCATCTTCGCCGGGAACTGCAGCACCGTGGCGCCGATCTTGCCGGACTTCACGTCGGCGATACCCGTGCAGCTGCCGTCGATCGACCCGATGGTGATCTCGGCGACGCGGTTGGCGGACTGAATCGCCTGGTACGCACCGGCAGCCGCCGGCTCGTTGATGGTGTAGAGCGCGTTGATGCCCGGGGCACGCTGGAGGATGTTCTCCATCGCGGTCTGCGCCTTGGTCTGGTCGCCGTTGGTGTTCTCCTGGGCGACGATCTCCGGCGAGTCGTTCGTGATGCCGAAGCCCTCCAGGAATCCGTCGTGACGGAACGTGTCGACGGTGCCACCGGGCGTACCGTCCAGCATGACGACCTGGGGCGCCTTGTTGCCCAGCGCAGCCTTGACCCACTTGCCTTGGGCGACGCCCGCGGCCTTGTTGTCGGTGGCGTACGTGGCATCGACGGCGTCTTCGGGATCGGTCGCGGTGTCGAGGGCGATGACGACGACGCCCGCGTCGCGTGCCTTCTTGATGGCGTCGAGCACGCCGGTGGAGGAGTTCGGCGTGATCAGGATGCCCTTGACTCCCTGGCCGACCATGTTCTCGATGGCCGCGACCTGCCCCTCGTTGTCGCCGTCGAACGCACCCGCGAGTGAAATCAATTCGGCGCCGTCCTTGTCGGCCTGCGCCTGGGCGGCCTCACGCAACTTTACGAAGAACGGGTTGGAATCGGTCTTGGTGATCAGGCCGACCTTGACGCCGTCCGAATCAGAGCCGCCGCAGCCGGTCAGGCCGAGAATCAGCGAACCCGCGGTGAGAACCGCCCCGACGGCGAGCGTGCTTCTGTTGCGCTTTCCGAACATCTGGACTCCCTTGTCCCGGATGCGACGCCGGCCGCGCCGCGTGCTCCCTGGGACCCTAAGGGCAGCGCAAGCGCTTGCGCATGCGCTTTCGCGATATTTCGTTACGGCGAGGATCGACGCGTTGAGGATCGCCACCCCCGGCACGGTTCGGCGGCGTACTTCAGCCGATCGCCTCTTGGTGAGCTGCGGCTATCTCCAAGAGTCGTAAGTATCCGGCCAGCCGCCACGCCGCCCGGCCGATGAACAAACCGGTTACCTCGTCGATGCCAAGCAGGTCCTCGGCGTTGTCGAGACCGACCGAGCCACCGTAGAGCAAACCCCTCGTCCTGCCGCCGTACTCACGCCCCAGGGCGTCGAACGGCTCCCGTAGCTCCTCGACTGTGGCGGGACGCCCACTCTCGCCGATAGCCCAGATGGGCTCATAGGCGATGAGGACGCGCCCCATCTGCTCAGCGGTGAGGCCGTCGAGCGCGCCGGCCGCCTGTTCCATGATGAACCGCGAGGACTCACCGGCATCCTTGACGTCGGCGCTCTCGCCGATGCACAGCAGTGGCACGAGCCCGTGGGCAAGGACGGCCGCCACCTTCAGCCGGGTCGTCGCCACGGTCTCTGCGAAGTGCTCGCGACGCTCGGAATGACCAATCTCGACCAGCTGCGCGCCGGCGTCCTTCACCTGCGCAACGGACACCTCGCCGGTCCAGGGTCCCTCGTCCTCCCAGTGCGCGTTCTGCGCCCCGAGTAGTACAGGCGAATCGTCGCCGAGTTCATCGCGAGTAGCGGCCAGCGCGGTGAACGACGGGATGATGAAGGGCTGCACTCCGGAGAGGTCGGCCTGACCGACGTAGTCGGCCAAAGCGCGGGCGTAGGACCGGGCCTCGCCGATGCCCTTGTTCATCTTCCAACTCGTGCCCACCCACAGCAGGCCCGAATCGTTCGTTCCGGTATCAGTCACTCTCGTACGCGCAGATGTCGTCGACCTTGGCCGCCGAGGAGGACTGCGGGTCGAACTGCACGCCGAGCCATTCCTTGACCAGGACTCGCGCCAACTCCAGCCCCACGACTCGCTCCCCCATGCACAGCACCTGCGCGTTGTTCGACAGCACTGAGCGCTGCACGGAGTACGAATCGTGGGCCGTGACGGCTCGAATTCCCTTGACCTTGTTCGCCGCGATGGCGACGCCCAGCCCGGTGCCGCAGATCAGCAGCGCACGGTCTGCCTCGCCCTTGGCGATTCTCTCCGCGGCCGCGATTGCGACGTTCGGGTAGGACGTGTCGTCCTGGGGGTCCCCGACACCGACGTCCTCCACGATCTCCACCCGATCGTCGGACTCGAGGTCCTTGCGCAGCGCCTGCTTGTAGTTGAATCCCGCTTTGTCGCCGCCGATTACGATCCGCAATGCCATGCTGCACTCCTTTTCAATGGTCTTCGTTCATCGGGTCAGGTGCTCGCCGAGAGCCGCCATCAGCATCGAGAACGAGAGTGCGCCAGGGTCCGGCGTGCCGACGCTCTTCTCACCGAGTACCCGAGCGCGGCCCAACCGCGCCGTGATGTCCGCCGTTCCGAGGGCGGCTTCGCGGGCCACGCGTGCCGCGGCGGTGATGGCTGGCCCTGCTTCCGTCTCGAAGGCCTCCGCCAATGCGCTCCGGAAGGGCAGGGCGGCGTCGACCATCGTCTTGTCACCAGGTTTCGCGCCGCCGAGACGGATGACGGCTTCGATCCCGGCGCCGATTGCATCGACGACGTTTCGGTCATCGGCGTTCTCGGTGTCGGAGTAGGCACCACCTGCGCTTGTCAGCGCCGCGCCCCACAACGCTCCCGAGGTGCCCCCGGCCGCGTCGGCCCAGGCTTGACCGGCGAGAAGGAGCGTGGTGCGGGCGCCGGCACCCTGATCCACCGCGGCCCGGGCTGCTCGGGCCGCACCACGGGAACCGAACGACATGCCCTGACCATGATCGCCGTCGCCGGCGACCGCGTCGAGGCGGCCGAGTTCGGCCTCGTTGTCGGCGCACACGCGCTGGAACGTCTCCAGAACTGCGGCGATGGTCTGCGCGCAGGCTTTCGACTCCTCGCTGGACTGCGGTATTTCCACCTCGGCTGCGTCCCAGATGCCGGTGCGGGGAGTTCGGTTCACGTCCGGCATCGCCCCGCGGCGGTACGCAGGCGTCTCCACCGGTGCAAGCCAAAGCTTCTCGAGTTCGTCATCGAGGAATACCAGGGTGAGCGACAGTCCCGCCATGTCGAGGCTCGTGACGTACTCACCTACCTCCGGACGCACGGCGGTAAGCCCCTTCTGCTCGAGGCGTTCGGCGATACGCCCGTAGACGACGAAGAGTTCTTCGTACTTCACCGTGCCGAGTCCGTTCAGGATGACGGCCACCCGGCCGTCATACCCGTTCTCTCCGCGCGGCGGCTCCTCAGTCAGCAGTTGATCGAGCAGCAGATCGGCGGTCTCGGCAGCGCTGCCGATGCGGTCGTCGCGGACGCCGGGTTCGCCGTGAATGCCAAGCCCTACTCCCATCTGCCCCTTCTCGACGTGGAACAGCGGCTCGTGGGCCCCGGGCAATGTGCATCCGTTGAAGGCCAAGCCGAACGAGCGGGTCGCGTCGTTGGCCTTCCACGCCACGCGCTCGGCCTCGTCGAGGTCTGCGCCGGCTTCTATGGCCGCGCCCGCAATCTTGAACACCGGCAAGTCGCCTGCGACGCCCCTACGGTCGCGGTGGTTCTCCGGAGTGTTGGACGCGATGTCGTCACTCACGGTGACGATCCGCACGTCGATTCCCTCGTGACGCAACTTCTCGGCAGCCAGGCCGAAGTGCAGTACGTCCCCCGCGTAGTTGCCGAAACCCAGGATGACGCCGCCACCGTTCTCGGCGTTGCGCACTACCGAATACACCTCGGACGCAGCCGGCGACGAGAAGACCTTGCCGCATGGGGCACCGTGCCCCATGCCGGGACCAACCCATCCGGCAAAGGCCGGATAGTGGCCTGAACCGCCGCCGATGACGAGTGCGGGCTGGCCCTGTGGCGTCTGCGTCGCTCGCGCCACACCACCGGGCACCTCGACCAGGAGGTCGCGGTGGGAGGCGACGAGACCGTGAACGGCCTCGGCCGCGAAGTCGTCGGGGGAGTTGAGGAGGTACGTCATTGTTCCGTCCTTGGGGATGCGCCAGTCAGCCTACGAGGCCCGGTCTCGCGGTCCGGTTGTCGAATAAATCGTATAGGATTCGGGCACTCATTCGGGAGGGTTGGCGTCGCCGTCATCGCTGCCACGAGTGTCGGAGAATCCACTCGAGGCCTCGGCGCGGGCGCGCTCGGCCAGCGCGCGCTCCTTCACGCCGGTGATGTGTGCGTGCATGATGCGGTAGACCTCTGGGCCGTAGCCTCGCTTGAACGCCGCAAGCAGCTCGCGGTGCTCGGCGATCGCATGATCGGAGTCCTGAACGCCCACGCCGACGAAGAGCCGGAAGCGTTGCCCGTGGCCGCCCAGCGCGTCGTACGCCCGCAGCAACGCGCCGTTGTCCGCGTGCTCTGCGATCAAGCGGTGGAAGCGTTCGTCTGGACGGTGATACTTCGTGATCGCCGCGGCATCGGCAGTGTGCGGTGCCCGCTCCTGCTCCTCGATCGCCTCCTCGAGCGCACCCAGCAACTCGGCATCGGCCCTGGCACAGGCCAGTTCTGCCAACCGGGGCTCGATGAGCAGGCGGGCGTCCATGATGTCTGACATCTCCTTGGCGCCCGGCACCTCCGGCACGCGGTACCCACGCATGGCCACCCGAATGACGTTGCCGGTGGATTCCAGGCGAGCCAGTGCCTCGCGGACCGGCGTGGGGGATACGCCGAGGTGACGCGCCGTCCCGTCGATGCTGATCGGATCGCCGGAGCGGAGGGTGCCGTCGAGAAGCAGTTCCATCAGCCGCTCGTAGACCTGGTCGACGAGCGTGTTGCGCGACGGCAACGCGTTCTCATGGGCTCCCACTGCAGACCTTTCCGAAACCCCAGCGGCGTCACCGCCCCACGAACACATCGCCACGCCGTCGCTGGACACGGCGCTTCTCAGGAAAGAGAGTCTACCCGGCGTTGACAGATTGGCCCGGAATGCCTATATCCTATGTGATCTGCATGTGACATAGACCACGATGGAGGCTCAGGGTGCACACGGCTCACAGTTGGCCGATCGCGGCCAACATGCTCGGCTTCGGCAATCGAGCACCCGATGGCGGCCACATCAAAGACGCGCCATCCAACGTGTGGGCCACGCAGCTGCGGCAAGTCCGCGAGCTGGGCTTCGACTACATCGATCCAACCGATGCCTGGGTCCCGCTCGCCGCTCTGTCCGATGATCGCGTCGAGGAGTTCCGCACCGTTCTTCGCGACGAAGGCCTGGCAATCTCCTCCATCTCCATGACCCGCAACTCGGTCGTCGACGTCGAGAATGGCGCGCAGAATCTCGCCGACGCACACCGCCTCATCGACCTGGCGCCGTCCTTCGGTGCCACGATCGTGAACACCGGCTTCATGCAGGCGATCACACCCGAACAGAGCGAGCAGATCTGGTTCTGGCTGGTGGACGGCCACGTCGACGACCCGGCTCTTCGCGACCTGGCGGTGGAACGCATCCGCGAGCTGGGTGACCACGCCCGCGCCAACGGGATCGAACTGAGCCTCGAGATGTACGAGGACACCTACGTCGGAACACCGGACGAGGCCGTCCGCTTCGTCCGCGACGTCGACCATGACGCAGTGGGTCTCAATCCCGACCTGGGCAACCTCATCCGACTGCACCGGCCGGTGCCCCACTTCAGTGAGATGTTCGCCAAAGTCCTTCCCTACTCGAACTTCTGGCACATCAAGAACTACTCCCGTGACTACGATCCGGCGACCGGCGCATACAGCTCAGCCCCGCTGCCGCTGAAGTACGGATACATCAACTATCGCCAGATCATCCGTCTTGCACTCGAACTCGGCTACACCGGGCCATTCTGCTGCGAACACTACGGCTCCGACTCCTTGGGCGTGTGCGCCGAAAACCGGGAGTACATCCAGCAGGTTCTCTCGTCCGCACTCGCCTGACCTCCAATCCGAAGGGCATCGCATGCGCAAGATCAACACCGTCACCGTCGTCGGCGCCGGATACATGGGTGGTGGCATCGCCCAGGTACTCGCACTGAACGGCTTCCAGGTTCGAATCGCCGACGTCAGCGTCGATGCCACCCAGGAGGCCCTCAAGCGGCTGGACAGAGAGGCAAGGGAATTCGAAGAACAGGGCCTGTTCGATACGGGTAGTGCCGAGACCATCATGGGCAACCTGACGGCCGTCGAGAGCCTCGACGACGCGGTCTCCGACGTCGACTTCGTGATGGAGGCCGTCTTCGAAGACCCCGACGTCAAGAAGGACGTCCTGGCGCGCATCTGCGCGAGCGCTCGCGCCGACACCATCATCGGCACCAATACCTCCACCATTCCGGTCAAGGTGCTCGTCGAGGCGGTCACCAACCCCGAGCGGTTCCTGACCGTGCACTTCTCGAACCCCGCACCGTTCATCCCCGGGGTCGAGCTGGTCGCCGGCGAGGCGACTACCCAGGAGGTCATCGACTCCATCAAGGATCTCCTCGTGCGCGCCGGATGCGAGGGCGCTCAAGTCGCCGATACCCCCGGCATGGCGCTGAACCGCCTGCAGTACGCGCTGCTCAAGGAGGCGACTCTCATCGTCGAGCAGGGCGTTGCCACGAAGGAGGATGTCGACACCATCGTGCGCACCACCTTCGGCTTCCGACTGGGGTTCTTCGGCCCGTTCGCCATCGCCGATCAAGCCGGACTCGACGTGTACGTCAAGGGATTCCGCACCCTCGAGAACGAGTTCGGTGAACGCATGGCCACCCCCAAGCTCCTCACTGACAACGTCGACGCCGGCCGCCACGGCACCAAGAACGGCAAGGGGTGGACGGGCGACTTCGACGACGAGACGAAGGCAGCCGTCATCGCCTACCGAAACAAGGCCTATTCACGCATGGGCGATCTGCTGCGCGAACTCGGGCCGGCGCCGAAGGGATCCTGACCAGCCCCCACATCGAGCGGCGTCGGTGACGCCTGCCTCCCGCGCCCGTCAACCTGGAAGGGAATCCCATGGACGAAGTGGTCCTCGCGGAGCGGCCCACCGCCCTGCTCATCATCATCGCCCTCGTCGCCATCGCGGTACTGCTAGTCCTGATCGTCAAGGTCAGGCTGCACGCGTTCTTCTCTCTAATCGTGGTGAGCGTCCTGACCGGCCTCGCCGCAGGCATCAGCATGGGCGACGTCGTGAGCGTCGTCATCGCCGGGTTCAGCAACACCGTCGGCACTGTGGCACTACTCGTCGGCTTCGGCGCGGTACTCGGCCGGCTCGTCGAGATGACCGGCGGAGCGCAGACTCTCTCCGACAGGATGCTGCAGCGGTTCGGGGAGAAGAGAGCGCCGCTGGCGCTCGCGGTGGCCTCGCTGTTCTACGCGTTCCCGATCTTCCTCGACGCCGGCTTCATCGTCATGCTGCCCATCATCTACGCCGTGGCTCGGCGCCTGGGCGGCTCCTTCATGCTCTACGTGCTGCCCTCCATCGGCGCATTCCTGATGATGCACGCGCTGACACCTCCACACCCCGGCCCCACCGCCGCCGCGACCGTGATGGGCGCCGACATCGGGATGGTGGTCATCGTCGCGCTGCTCGTCGGCCTGCCGACGTGGTACCTCGCCGGATACCGGCTCGGACTATTGATAGCCAAACGCTATCCGGACATGCCGGTACCGACGCTGCTCGGCGAGCCGAAGGACTATCCCGAGAACGAGCGACCGGGCTTTTGGACGATCATGTTCGTCCTGTTGCTGCCGCTCGGACTGATCTTCTTCAATACGGTGTTCTCGACGCTCGAGGCAGACGGCGCCGTGACCGAAGACAACGTCTTCTACCAGCTGTCCCGCTTGATCGGCACGACCTCGATGGCCCTGCTGATCACGGTCCTGCTGGCGATGGTGCTGTTCTACGTCGTGCCACGGCGTCGGCGCGGTGCCGAACCGATCGGCGGTCTGCTGGAGGATCTGGTCGACGATGCGTTGGCGCCAGTCTGCTCGATCATCCTGATCACCGGTGCCGGTGGTGCCTTCGGCAGGATTCTCACCGAGACGGGCATCGGCAAGACCCTGGCCGATGGCCTGGACGCGTTTGGCCTGCCCGTCATACTGGCCGGCTTCATGATCGCAATCGTCTTCCGGGTCGCGCAGGGCTCTGCCACCGTCGCGGCAACGACTGCCGGCTCGATCATGGCCCCGGCGGTGACGTCGATGAACCTCGGCGCCGTCGCCCTGGCGGCAGTCGTCGTCGCCATCTGTGCCGGCTCGATCACGTTCTCACACGTCAACGACTCTGGCTTCTGGCTGATCGGACGCTTCTGCGGCTTCGACACGGTGACCACGTTGAAGACCTGGACGGTCATCGCGACCGCCATCGGGTTCATGTCGTTCGGTCTCGCTGCACTGGTTTACGTCGTCGCGAACTGAGAGGACGCCGCGGGCCCGCCGTCAGTAGACGGTGTAGCCGCCATCGATGACGACCACCGCCCCGGTCATGAACGCCGATGCGTCCGATGCCATGTAGACGACGGTGGGCGCGATCTCCTCCGGTAGCGCGTAGCGCTTCATCGGTGCGTCCTCGATCCAATGCTGCCGAAATTCTGGCCTGTCGACGGGCGCCATCTCCGTCTTGACGTAGCCGGGGGCAATCGCATTGACCCGGATGCCATACGGCGCCCACTCGGCAGCCAGTGACTTCGTCAGCTGATGCACGGCGGCCTTCGACGCGTTGTACGACGGCTGCCACTGCGGACGGTTGACGATCAGTGAACTGATCGAACCGACGTTGAGGATGTTGCCGCCACCGTGCTCCCGCATGTGTGCGCCTGCGCGCTGGCTGAGCCGCCACAGTGACCGGGTGTTGACGTCGAACACCAGATCCCATTCCTCGTCGGTGATCTCCAGTGCGGGCTTGTGAATGGCCAACCCGGCATTGTTGAGCAGGAGGTCCAAACCGCCCAGCCGCTCCACGGCGCCCGTGATCGCCGCATCCGGGCCGTCCTGCGAGGTGACGTCGACCTCGAACGCCTGCACGCGGAGTCCGTCCTGGGCCAGGGCATCGACGGCAGCCGCGTTGCGCGCGGCGTCACGTGAAACGAAGACGACCTCTGCACCTGCTTCGGCCAGTCCACGCACGAATGCCAGCCCGAGACCGCGATTGCCGCCGGTCACCAGAGCCCGCTTACCGGTCAGCGAGAAGGCGTCGAGCACTGTCATGATGTTTCCTTCGTTTCGTGGGCGGGAGGCGCCGAATCAGTCGCTGCCGCTGAATCTTCGCGTGGTGAAGCCGTTGAGGAGTGCGGACAGGACGAGCACCACACCCAGGGCCAGCAGTTGGAACTGCGTACCGGTGTTGCCCTCGAAGTACAGGATGATGCCGGCGTTGAGCCACACGATCAGCAACGTGGCCAGCAGCACCCCCGCCAGTCGTCCGACACCGCCGGTGATCGCGACTCCACCCAGTACGGCGATCGTGATCGCCGGCAGCGCAAGGCCGTTGCCTGCGGTGCCGGCGTCGGGGCGGGCCGAGGCGAACTCCGCCGTGATGTACACCGCTACCAGTCCCGACAGGATGCCGGAGAGCACGTATGCCCGCATCCGCGTGCCCGGGACGTCGACACCGGCCCACCGCGCTGCGACGTCATTGGTGCCGACGGCGTACAGCCTGCGGCCGAAGGTGCCACGCTCGAGCGCGAGCCACAGGACGACGACCACGGGCAGGAAGAAGGTGAACACGCCCAGTGGGACGTCGGGGATGTAGTCACCGATGATGGGTACGCGTATCGAGCCGGTGAGCGGATAGAGATCCTGAATCTCGGTGCTGTTGATGGGCTTCTGGTCGTTGATGACGAGCGCGATCGACCGATAGGCGTAGTAGGTCGCCAAGGTGGCGATGAGGGCGGGAAAGCCGATGCGGGCGACGAGGAATCCGTTGATGGCACCGAGCACCGCACCCACGACGACGGCGAGCACCACGGCGGCGAGCAGTGGCCAGCCCCACTTGCCGTAGGCGAATCCGAAGATCATCCCCACCAACGAGACCATGGCACCGACTGACAGGTCGATGCCGCCGCGACCCGACACGATGACGACGAGTTGGGCGAATGCCAACAGTGCCAACGGAACCGCGTCGATCAGGGTGGCGGACATGTAGTCGAAGTCGTAGTCGCCGTTCAGGTACCCGTTGGCGCTCAGGAACATCAGCCAACCGACGACGATGACGATCAGGACTCCGAGCAGCACGATCCGCTGGGTCAGCACTGCCTCGGCGATGCGGTCGATTCGGCGGCGTGCGGCCGACCTCTGCGCCGCGGGCGCAGGACTCTCGACGCTCACGGGTTCCTCCTGGCACGACGCCGGAGGAGATCCGTACCCACGGCTACGACGATGAAGATCCCGACGAACAGATCCGACAGCTGCGATGGCCACCCCAGCTGCGTGACCCCTGACTTCACGGTCTGCACGAGGAGCGCCCCGAGTACCGTGCCCAGCACCGACCCGCGCCCACCCATGATCGAGGTTCCGCCGATGACCACGGCAGCGATCACGGCGAGTTCCTGACCGGACCCGACGGACTGATCCAGGCTGGACGTGCCCTTCGCGAGGGTGAAGATCGACGCCAGCCCCACGAGCAGTCCGGTGACCACGTAGGCGATCAGGATGCGGCGCTGCACCCTGATTCCGGCGAGCCTGGCGGCGACCGGATCTCCGCCCACGGCGAAGAAGTGGCGCCCGCCTGCCGTGTGGCGCAAGTACCACCATGCGACGGCGGCGAGGACCACCATGATGACGAAGCTGTGCGGCACCGACAGCGTGCGACCTTCGACGCCGCGACCGAACCAGGCCAGGGTGTTCGGCATTCCGCTCACCGGTTGCGAATTGAAGATCTGCAGACCCACGAAGAGAAAGACGTTCCACGTGCCGAAGGTGATGATGATGGCGTGCACGCGTCCGTAGGCGATCAACGCACCGTTGACGAGTCCGAGCACCGCACCGGTCGCGAGCGCCACGGCGAGGCAAGCCCACGCGGGTAGCGCTTGATCTCGCATCAACTTGGCGGTGACGACCGAGCACACCATGATCGCGCCGCCCACCGAGACGTCGATGCCCCCGGTGATGATGACGAACGTCATGCCGATGCCGATCAATGCGACCGGCGCTACCTCGACGAGTAGCGGGATGATCGAGCCCGCGCTGAGGAACGCGGGCGTCGCCGCCGCCAGTCCGATCCAGAGCACGACCAGCACGGCGACGAGGACGATCTCGGCCGGTGTGACCGGAGGGGGCAGTACCCGTTCGCGAGCGCGCGCCGGCTTGGCGTCGGTGGTGACGCTCATGCGGTCGCCGATCCCTCGCGGTCACCGGCCGCCGCGGCCAGGATGTCGGCCTGTCGGGCGTCGGGTCCGAACTCGGCGGCGATGGTGCCCGCCCGGACGACGAGCAGCCGATCGGTGATGCGTTGCGCCTCCTGCAGGTCGGAGGTGGCGACCAGCACCGCCGTGCCGTTGTCGGCGAGGTCGGCGATGATCCGGTGGATCTCCTCCTTGGCCCCGATGTCTACGCCTTGGGTGGGTTCGGCGAGCAGCAGGAGCGTCGGCCGTTCGACGAGTTGCCTTGCAAGCATCACCTTTTGCGCATTTCCTCCGGATAGGTTTCCGACCGACTGGTTCTCGTCGGTCGCGCGCACCGCCAATCGCTTCATGAGGTCCTTGACCACCGTGCGTTCCTTGCGTCGGTCGACGAAGGCCCTGCCGAGCGACAACCGGCGGAGGTGGCCGATCGACACGTTGAAGGCGATGGACTGGAAGGAGAACATCCCTTCGGTCTTGCGGTTGGCGGGCAGTAGCGCGATACCCGCGTCGGCGGCCTCGCGCGGTGATCGCGGAGCGACCGCGCGGCCCTCGACGACGATCTCGCCACCGCTGGTCTTCGCCAGTCCATGGATGCACTCGGCGATCTCCGCCACACCGGAGCCCACGAGACCGTACAGCCCGAGGATTTCGCCGGCTCGCAGCTGGAGACTCACGTCGTGGAACGATCCGGCGCGGGCCAGTGACTTCAGCTCGAGCACCACGTCTCCCGGTGCGGTCGAGCGGGGCCCGGAGTGTTCCGAAAGTGCCTCGCCCACCATCAGTTCGGCCATTCGTCGCACCGTCATGTCCGTCATCGCGTAGGTGCCGATGGTGCTCCCGTCGCGCATGACCGTGACCCGATCGGCGATCTTGACGACCTCGTCCAGCCGATGGGAGATGTACACGATCGACACACCGTCGTCGGCGAGGCGCCGGATGATCCCGAACAAGACGTCGATCTCGGCGTCGGTCAGAATGGCCGACGGCTCGTCGAGGATGAGCACACGGGCCTCGCCCGCCAGCGCCTTGGCGATCGACACCTGCTGCTGAGTGGCGACGGGGAGGTCACCGACAGTCGCAGTCGTCAGCTTCGCAGGCAGATCGAGAGCCTTCAACAGGCCGGCGACCCGTTCGTTCTGGGCAGCCCAGTCGACGCGGCCGCCCTTGACGATCTCGCGGCCCATGAAGACGTTCTCGGCCACGGTCAGTTCCGCGAAGAGTTGCGGTTCCTGGTACACCGTGGCGATGCCCAGCGCGATCGCATCGACGGTCGACGAAATCGTCACTGGCACATCGTCATGAGTGATCGTGCCCGAGTCCGGCGTCGTGGCGCCCGAGATGATCCTGATCAGCGTCGACTTGCCCGCGCCGTTCTCTCCCACCAGCGCGTGCACCTCGCCGGACCGGACTTCGAAGTCGGCGTGCCGGATGGCCTTGACCGCACCGTAGCTCTTGACCAGTCCGCGCAGCGTCAGCCTCGGTTGTGACATGACGACCTCACTGAACGAGGGATCCCCGGTGGTCAGTAATCGAACTGGTCGACGTTCTCGGTGGTGATCAACAGCGGGTCACCGAGGACCAGCGTCTTGCTCGCCTCGTCCCACTTGACGTCGGGCATCGCATCGCTGACCTCGTTGGTGGCCTCGAACGGCTTGCCCTGCGCGATCTGCTGTCCGGCCCACGCCGTGAGGTATCCCAGATTCTGCACGTTCCAGAGGATCGACCCCGATGAGGAGCCGTCTTCGAGGTAGGGCTTCATCGACTTCGGCGTGCCGATCCCGACGGAGAACACCTGCCCGATCTTGCCCGCGTCCTTCACGGCTTGGGCGACGCCGACCGCCGAGGTCGTGCACTGACCGAGCAGACCCGTCAGATCCGGGTGGGCGCTCATCAGGTCGGTGGCCATCTGCGTGCCCTTGGCCTGATCTTCACCCGAGTACACGACGTCGACGAGTTCGGCCTCCGGGTACTTGGCCGACACGTAGGCCTTCTCCGCCGCGATCCAGGAGTTCAGGTTCTCGGCCGTCTCTCCGCAGGACACGATGGCCCACTTGCCCTTTCCGCCCATCGCCTTCATGAGCGTCTCCGCAGTGGTGTTGCCGATCCCCTCGGCGGTGGCCTGGTTGATGAACGCCTCACGGACCGAGTTGGGCGCGTCGGTGTCGGCGGTCATCACCTTGATGCCGGCGTCCTGCGCCTGCTTCATCAACGGCGCCATCGAGTCGGGGTCGTTCGGCGCGACGACCAGTACGTCCACCTTCTGCTGGATGAAGGAACGGACGACCTGCGCCTGAGCGGCAGCATCTGCCGACGTCGGCCCCTGGTAGAGCCACTCGACGTCGCCGAGTTCGGTCGCCGCTTGCTTGGCGCCGGTGTCCATGGCCTCGAAGTAGGGCGATCCCTGCAGCTTCGGCACGAAGGCGACCTTCACGGCACCGCCCGAGTCCTGTGCTGCGCTGCTGTCGCCGGAGGAAGCGGGTGCGGCCGAGTCCTTCTTGGTACACCCGCCCGTGACCATGGTGAGGGCGAGAACCACGCTGATCGCACCGACGACACGCTGGGAAGTCACCACGGTATCTCCTTCGACGACATGGGCTTCGAACCGCGGATCAGCACCATGTCGACGCCGACCACGCACACCTGCATGGGAGCCCCAGGCAAGTGGCATCTGGCTGGTCCGTTTCATATGTCGAACCAACCGCCGAGTGATGAAACACACATTAAGCAGCGCGCTGTGACCTTGTCAACAAGTCCCGGTCTTGCCCTCAGAGGTCGTTGGGGCCCCCCGCACCACACCACGTCCGTATTCGAATGCGCAGCGACGAAGGCGGATTCGGCGACGAGTTCGCAGGCGTCGGCCTCGGCACGTCGGTTAAGGTGACTCGATGACCGACCCTGCGGTCGGGGCGGAACACGCCCTTCCTCCCGTCACCCGCGGACGCGTCCCGGCGTTGACGCGTGCGGCGAGCATCTTGCAGGGCATCTGCGACGCCGAACGCCCGATGGCCCTCGCCGAACTCGCAGAGGCGACCGGCTTTCCGAAGAGCAGCGTGATGCGGATCTGCCACGCGCTCACCAGTGAGAACCTGCTCGCCCGAGGTGTGGACGGCACGTACACGCTGGGGCCGCGCGTCTACGAGTTCGGCTCGACCGCAAGGGCGCAGTCGTGGCCGATTCACGACATCGGCTTCAGTTACCCACTCGACGAGAGCTTCTTCCTCGCCGAGATAGGTGCGCTGCGTGACGAAGCAACGCGCCTCGAGGCGCGGCTACACGTCCACACCGCTGGCGAAGACACTCTCGAGCAGTCTCGTCGGGTATGCGAGTTCGTGGATCGGGCAATGGATTTGATCCTCATCGAACCCGTTGCGACCGAAGGCCTGGAAGAGGCATGCGACCGTGCGCGCGCGGCGCGGATTCCGGTGGTGGCCATCGGCTCTGCCGTCAGCGGAGCCGATGCCGTGGTGGCGACGGACAACACGAAGGCCGGCTCGCTGGCGGGGGGTGCACTGGCACGTGCGCTCGGCGGACGCGGACGCGTTGCCGTAGTGGGCGGGATACCGATCACCGCCAATTCGGACCGCATCGCCGGCTGCCTCGCCGCCATGTCCCGGCACCCCGATGTCGAGGTCGTCGCTACCAGCTATGGCGAACTGAACGCGCCTTCGGGACAGCGCGCCGCCGAGGAAGTCCTCGAGAGCCATCCCGAGGTCGACGGCTTCTTTGCGAGCAACGACCAGATCGCCATCGGCATTTCGCGAGTACTGCGGAGCAGAGGACTCTTCCTGCCCATCGTCGGTGTCGACGGCGCAAGAGGCGCAGTCGAAGAGATCCGGAGTGGTGGGCCGATCGTCGCCACGGCAACACAGGATCCGAAAGCCCTGGTGCAAGCGGCAATGGAAATCGGCACGGCCCTCCACCGAGGTGCACGGATACCTCGGACGTCCGTCTACCTCGCGCCACGACTGATCGATGCGGACAACGCAACGGACTATCAGCCATGGGGATAGACGCGCCTCGCAGTCCAGCGGTTCATCGCGGCGCGAAGATCCTCGACGCCGTCTCGTCGGGCACCGCCAACACCCCGGCCGAATTGAGCGCGCGGGTCGGACTGCCCAAGAGTTCGATCGCCGACCTGCTTGACACCTTGCAGGACGTCGGATTCGTCGTGCGGGGTGCGAACGGTGTTCTGCGAGCGGGAGGTCGGTGGCTCAGCCTCTCTGATCCCGCCGGTGTCGTGCATCGCGTGTTTCGGGCTTGCGCTACGACAGAACTCGATGGGCACACGGTCTCGCTGATTCACCTCTTCGGTGACCGGGCGATCTTCGTCGACGTCCACCCGGGCAGGCAGCCGCTGCCGTTGACGCCGCGACCAGGTCAGCGCGCGAGCGCAGCCGACTGCGCCGGAGCTGCCGCCATTCTGGCGTCGATGCCATTGGCAGAGGCAACCCAGATGATCCGGTCGGCAGCCGGCCACCTCGGGCTCGGCGACGACGACGTGCGGGCCACCCTCGCTCTGCGGCCAGCCCGTCCGCGACGCGTCTACGAATCGCGCTCGGTGGCCATCGGGAGGCAGTTCGCCTGCGCCGTGAAGGGAACCCGCCTCGCGCTGACCATGCACGTACCAGACCAACTCGGCGAGTCGGCCGCTCGCAGGGCCAGCGGCGCGCTCCACGCTGCGGCCATCGACTACTGATACGGCGTTCGGCGAAGCTGGTGTCTCAGCGTAGGAGGCTTCGGCCCTGCCGACCGCGGCTGCGCAACGGGTAGCCACGCCGCAGGCTGCGCAGGGCACCGCCGAACGACCGGGCGACGGCTTCTCCGACCAGGAGTTCAGCCGCGATCGCACACACCACCGTCGCCACCTCCAACGCATTCTCCCCGCCACCTACGGGATTGGTGACCAGGGCGGTTGTGGAGAGCAGACCGAGGCTGCCTGGGACGAGCAGCCAGAATGCCGGCAGAAAGACCACCAGCCGCGGGAGGTTCGGACGCACTGCCTCGACGAGTGACGAACCCAGGCTGGCACTGACAGCGCCCAGGAAACTGCCGAGCACCGCACCACTGACGTGTTGTCCGAGACTCTGGGCGGCAAATGCGCAGCTCAATACGACGGTGATCCAGGGCAACAGTCGCACCGGCGGGCTCTCCAAGACGCCGATTCCGATGCTGATGAGAATCAACCCCAGCGGCGCGGCCCACCACCCAAGTGTGTCGACGCGGAGATTGGCCAATTCCGATGTCGGAAGCGCGATCACGTGGCTGGCCGCGACGATGCCGAGGGTGAACAGGAGCAACTGGACCAGCCCGAACGTCAGCCGCGACGCTCCGGCCACCATGTCACCCGCTGCCAGCTCCGACATCGCCGTGACGATCAACGCGCCGGGCAACAACACGGCCAGCGGCGGCAACAGGGTGCGCAGGGGTCCATCCAACCAGTCGGCGTTGGCGGCGGCGAAGACCCCGCACGCCAGAAGGAAGGCCGCAAGCGTCGGTAGCAGCGTCGCGATGAGGGCGAACCGCTGCCCCAGTCGAAAGAGGGCGACGACCACGACGGCCCCCGCGGCTGCGAACGCGACATTGGCCCCGCCGGGCTGCAGGATGAGAGCGATTCCCGTGGCGATCGCGATCCAGCCAAGGTTGGCCAGCCACTGCGGATATCGAGGTGGTCGGAGGCGTAGAGCGAGCAGTTCCTCGGTGGCTTGAGGCACCGAGAGGTCCAACTGCGACAAGCGATGACGGATCCTGCGAACCTCGGCGGCCTGATCGAGACGCAGGCCGCCCTGGACCGACTCGAACGTCGCCGCGCTGCCGCTGGCGAGGTTCAAGATGACCCCGGTCGGCGATGCGGCGATCTGGATCCCGGGGTAGCCCAGCCTGGCGCCCACCCGGGTCAGATCATCCTCCACGTCGCTGACCGGCTGCCCCGTTGCCACCATTGCGGCGCCCAGATAGGCCAGGAGGGCGCGGACGGCGTCGTCGTCTTCAGACACGGCGTCACTCTGCCAGGTCGAGACCGGATGACCGCTTCATTCGAGCCGCACGATTCGTCAGCGACGAGCACTGCGAGCCAGGGCGAACGCGGGAATAGCGGCTAGGACGAAGAGCAGCCCCGCCAACGCGATGTAGACGTGCACGCCGGTCGCCGTGCTGACCGGGGCCCCGTCGGCGATGACGTCGGGAACGCGAGACGCCTTGAGCACTTCGGCGCCTAGGAACGTGAAGACGACTGAGCCGAGCGCGACGACGACCGACACCAAACCTGCTGTCGTGCCTTGCCGGTCAGGTTCTGCGAGGCTGGTCGCGAGGTTGTAGCCGGAGGCCGCGATCGCGCCGGCGGCCATACCGAGCACGCCGCTACACGCGACGGCCAGCGGGGGCGCCGATATGCCAGCGATCATCGCGAAGGTTGCGGCCGCCCCGAGGACGATGCCGCCGAGCAGTGGCCACGCCGGGCCGATCCTGCCGGCGAGCCATCCGGCTCCGATACCGCCGACGGCGATGCCGAGGTTCGCCGCGCCGAACAGAGCGGCAACCGCCTCGCCGTCGCCCAGCCCGTAGCCGAGGCCGAGTTCTGACGGTACGTAGGCGACGATGCCGACGAGTTGCAGCATGCTCCGAAACGAACCAGCGGCGAGGATCAGCGTCATCAGCGCGAGCAGGATCGGACGTGCGAGTGCCCGGACGTCGATGACGGGATCCTCGACGCGCAGCACGTGAATCGTCCAGCCGCTCAACACGAGGACGCCGACGACGAGTAGCACTGCCATGCCCGAGGACAGCCATCCCCGATCACCGCCGAGACTGATGTAGGCGAGGACCGCACCCAGGCCGACACCGAGCAGCAGCGCTCCCGCCACGTCGATCCTCCCCGTACTCCGGACGGGCGACTCGGGGATGACGATGCGAACCCCGACGGCGGCGATGGCGGCGAGCAGCGCCGCGACCGCGAATACGCCTCGAAATCCGAACGCGTCGATGATCGGCTTCATCAGGAAGGGCTCGATGACGCCGACGATGGATGAGCTGGATGTCACGAGCCCGACCAAGGCCATCGCGAGCCGTGCCGTGCAGATCTGCATGACGAGGGCGACGGTCAGGAAGACGGCGGCGAATGCGGCGCCCTGGAGGAAGCGGCCTCCCAGGAAGATCCAGAGGTTGGGAGCAGCGAGGCAGAGCAAGGCCCCCGCGCACGCCAGCAGCAGCGTGCCGACGAGTACGCGGCGCTTGCCGTAGACGTCGGCGCTCTTGGCGAGCAGAGGTGACCAGATGGCGCCGGCCAACATGGCGCTCGCGTTGAACCAGGCGGCCTGATCGGTGTCGAAGTGGTTCTGCAATTGAGGCATGACCATCATCGGCGAGCCGATGACCACGTCGGCGACGACGTTGGCGGACGTGAGGACAGCCGCCCAGACGACGAGTCGCTTGCTCAAGCGACGCGTTCGGACGTCGCGGAGAGAACCGTTCAGCGCCCGGGTCATCGAGCAGTGCCGCTGCCGAGGTGATGGGCCGCACCGCGGAGGTCGCGATCCGATAGCGTCAAATCATCGGCTGCGGTGCGGAGTTTCGCCTGCAATAGGCCGACGAGACCGAGGCGCTGCAATAGCGGGACCGCACAGAGCTTGAGGTTTCGGCGTAGCAGTTGGCCGCTGGTGCGCGCGAGTACTGTGCCGTCCGTGCGCAAAGCCAGGTCTTGGTTCTTCTTCACGTAGCTGCGTAGTCGCAGCTGATAGGCAGCGAAGGCCTGCTCGGGCCGATCGTGGGCGACGAGTTCACTGGCCAGGACGTACGCGCCAGCGATCGCGATGCTCGTGCCTTGACCGGACAGGAACGCCGGGGCGTACGCGGCGTCGCCGACGAGCGCGACGCGGCCGGAGTACCAGCTGTCCATGCGGACCTGGCTGACCGTGTCGAAGTAAACGTCATCGGCGTCGACGAGGGCGTCGATGACTTCGCCTGTGCGCCAACGGTCGCCGACGAACGCGCCGTGAAGCGTGGCGAGCACGTCGTCGCGGTCGTGCGTGTCGACAGTGCCGGGTGCGGAGTGGACGAAGGTCAGGAAGGCTCGAGCAGGGGCACCGTCGGATGGACGCTCGACCAGGACGGTCCGCCCTGGGTGTGAGTAGAAGAAGCCGGTTCCCGGCTCGAAGAGGTCGGTCGGCAGATCCCAGACCGCGGCATAGGGGCCGAGATGGTGGAGGTAGCGACTTCCGTCGCCCATGGCGAGAGAGCGCACGTTGGAGTGGATGCCGTCGGCGCCCACCACCACGTCGAACGTCTCGGACCGCCGGTGACCGAAGGTGACGTCGATCCCGACGTCGGCGTCGGACAGCGTGGCGATCGCGTCGGCGAAGACGTAGTCCACCCGATCGTTCGTTGCGCCGTACAGGATTTCGCTGAGGACGCCTCGGGTGAGTTCGACGTCGTCGCTGCTCGATGAGCCGATCAGGTTGCCGTAGTCCAGCGTGCACAGGCGTCTCCCCGACGGAGCCAGCAGTTGGACCGGGACGTGGCGGTACCGCTGCTCGGTGATCTCGCCGTAGACACCCATGCGGCGGATGACGTCGACTGCGGTGCCGCGAACGTCGACGGGGTAGCCACTCGTGCGGAGTCGGTCAGCACGTTCGACGACCGTGACCTCCCAGCCAGCCTCGGACAGCCAGTAGGCAAGCACGGGTCCGGCGACGCTCGCTCCGGAGATGAGTGCGGTGCGGGTCGTCATGGTGGCCCTCCAAAGACATTCGCAGAGATCAGCTTTCGCACGCGCACATCCAGGGCGTGAGGGCGGACGGCTGGTCTACCCAACCACGTTAGATACATGGGTGTTGCTTATTCAGGCAGGCTAGCCGCGTGCGATAAGCTACGCAAGTGTCTTCTAAATCGCCGGCCGGGCAGCGGCGTCGCGGTGCCGCACTGGAAACGGCGATCCTGGACGCGGGATGGGATCAACTCATCGAGGCCGGCTACGGACGCTTCACCATCGACGCGGTCGCCGCGAGGTCGGCAACTGCTCGATCGGTGCTGTATCGGCGCTGGCCAACTCGCACTGAGCTGCTGGAGGCGGTGATACGCCACCGGGGCACCGTCGACGCGATCGCCACACCCGACACCGGGTCACTGCGCGGCGACGTACTGGCAGTCCTGACCGACTTCAACGATCGGCGGTCGCGGATCATCGGTGGATTCGCGGCGCTGTTCGGCGCCTACTTCGACGAGGCAGGCGGATCGCCGCAGCAGCTACGCGCGCTGTTCACGAGCGACGGACCGAGCGCCATGGAGACGATCGTCGAGCGTGCGGTCCACCGGGGTGAACTAGCGGCCGTGCCGCCGACTCGAATCGTCTCGCTGCCAGCCGATCTGCTGCGCCACGAGCTGTTCATGACCATGGCCGCGGTGCCACGGAAGCGAATAGAAGAGATCGTCGACGACGTCTTCCTGCCACTGGCGACGAACTTCGGACGCGGCGCGGGCTCGGTGGCGCGGTCTTAGCGGGGAGAGCAGTCACCTGGTCTGCACCTGGCCGCCATCGACGACGAGATTGCTGGCGGTGATCCAGGCCGCGCGGTCGGAGGCGAGGTGTGCGATGGCTTCGGCGATGTCCGACGCTTCACCCAACCGGCCGAGCGGGATCGCGATGCCTCCGGCCTCCGCGGAATCCGCACCCACGGCGTCGACGATCGCTCGTCGAATGGCATCGGCACCCGGCGAAGCGACGTTGCCGGGAGTGACGGTGTTGACTCGCACACCACGCGGGCCGGCTTCCGCCGCCAGGCCCGTGGCGTAGGTGGCCAAGGCGGCCTTCGCGCTGCATAGTGCAGCATCGGCGCGGGCTCAGTGTCACCGCCGAGCACACGTTGACGATCGAACCCCTGGGGGTGAAGAGCACTGTGGGAGCTACGACGGGTGTGGTCACGGACTGCGCCGAGGCCGATCCCGAACTGTCCGACGAAGTACTGGCGACGAACTCGAAGGATCTCAAACGTCGGTGACGTTGCCTCGCCGGGTCACGGTGCGGCCTCGACTGCGACATGCGCACCGCTCAATACACTAGTCACATCGGTCCCATTGTTAACATCGCCCCGTGCCGATATCCCGGCGTGACGCCCTGCGCTACGCCACCGCAGCGTCGGCGATGGCTGGGCTCGGCGCTGCGGCGAGTGTCTTCGCGCCCCCGGCCGCGGCCGCGGGCTCTACGCTGATCGACTTCGCCATGCGCCAGATCCCGGCTGAGGACATTCGCGCGGCGGGGCACGCCGGCGTCATCAACTACGTCTCGACCTCGCGCCCCGGTTCGTCGTTCGGCGCGAAACCGATCACCCTGCCCTATGCACGAACGCTGGCCGCGGCCGGTTTGGCGATCGTCAGCAACTTCCAGTACGGCAAGCCGGGCGGGACGGCGCCGTCGGACTTCACCCGCGGTTTCCCCGGCGGCGTCGCCGATGCACGCACGGCCTGGCAGTTGCACACCGCGGCCGGCGGCGGCCAGAGCGCCCCCATCTACTTCAGCGTCGACGACGACGTCGACCGCGAAACGTGGAACAACGTCGTGCTGCCATGGTTCCGCGGAATCAATTCGGTGATCGGCGAGCTACGCACCGGAATCTACGGAGGCATCAGGGCCTGCCAGTGGGCCGTTGCCGACGGTGTCATCGGAAGGTCGAGTACACCCGGCCGCGTGTGGGCCTGGCAGACCCGGTCATGGTCCGGCGGTCAGATATACCCCGGCGCCGTGCTCTACCAGCGCATCATCGACACCGCGTCGAACCCGGGACCGGTGGTCGGCGGCATCCGCGTCGACGTCAACGACGTACTGGCCCCCGACGTCGGCCAGTGGAGCCTGCACCCGTAAGGGCCAACCGCTAACGACGTGGCGTCGTGGTGATGTGCACGTGGTCGTAGTGGCCGTAGCCGGAGGCTTGCGGGCCGGCCGGCGTGTAGTAGGTGCCGCGCCAGATGACGTCCTGCAGCCCGAACCGGCCCGCATTGCTCATCGCGAACGCCATGATCTGGTCGCCCAGCGCGATGCCCTCGGGACTTTCGGGGTTCGGGATCATGATGTCGATCGCCAGCCCACTGGGGTGCCACGGCTTGGAGTCCGGACGGACCCCGTCGATCTCGGCGATCTGGGGGAACTGTGCGCTGACCGCACGGGCCGCGAGGATCGTGTTGGGTTGCATGCCCGCCTCCGATGCGACGCCGACGGGCAACGACTCGGAGATCTCGGGGATAGCGGCGGCCGGAGGCGGTGCGAGGTCGCCGGGAGGTACGCCGGGCAGGGCCGCTATCGGCGGGGCCGCGTCGATCACGGCCTGCTGCTGCGGCGTCAGAGCCGAATATTGAGCCTCCGCGGCGGCAATCTTGCGGAGCAACTCCTTGAGCTTGGCCTGCAGTTCCGAACGCACTGCGGCGGCCGACTCGGCCGCAGCGCCGGCCTCGGCGGCCGATCGCTCAGACGCCTGGGCGGCGGTAGCGGCGCGCTCCCGTGCCGAGCGGAACGCTGCCAATTGGTCGGCGATACCGGCACCAACCGTCCGTTGCATCGACAGCTGATCGATCAACTGTTGAGGCGAATTGGCCGTGAGTACCGCGGCGGACTGGCCATTGCGGCCACTCGTGTAGTTCATCGCCGCGATCCTGTCGACGGCGGCCTGAAAAGGCGCCAGCTGGGAGTTCGCGGCTTCCAGCGCCGCCAGGTCGCCGCGACGGCGGTCTTCGGCCGCTGCCTGCTCGGCCGCTTTGGTGTCGGCGTCGCGCTGGGCGGCCGTGACGGCCTCGCGGCTCTTCACGGCCTGCTGGGACAACTCGTTGAGCTTGGCCAGGGCGTCGGCCGCGGGATCGGCGCTGACGCCGCCGATCGAGACAGTCAGGACCAGTGCCAGAGCTGCCGAACCGTACGCCGCTCGCCGGAGTGAATGGCGCACCCGGGTCATTCGGCTTGTCACGATCCTTCGCTCGAGGACCGATGCCGGCCCTGCTGTCGACGTCCCGGGCAAGGCTACGAACTGACACCGGCGATGTCTACTCCGGGAGGCGTGAGCGCCGGGCCGCGCGGGTCCCGGTGCGAGGGCAGCCGCGAGTCGGGGGCGTGACGTCACGCCCCAGTTTCCGGAAGACCTTGCCGAGGTGGTGCTGCACGGTCGACGTCGTGACGAACAGTCGACGGGGCGATCTCGGCGTTGGTCGAGCCCGCAGCGGCGTGGCGTGCCACCTGGGCTTCCGCGAGCCGTCGCGATAAGGGCGCCTCGAACATCGCCCGACGACCTCGGTCATCCCACACGTCCTCAGCGGCGAACCATTCCAAGATGGTGGATGGGATGTCGACCTGGGCGGCGGTCTCGTCGGTGAACGGCTCCGCTACAGACGGCCCGTAGCGTCACGTCAAGGTGCGACGGGCGCCGGTTGCGGCAGAGGGTGCGCGCCATCGGGGCGCAACCCGTCGAAGATGATGGCCAGGTACCGCTGCCACAGCAATGGCGCTGGCGCGGAGAGGTTTTCGACGATGTGAATCGGTGCGCACATCATCAAGAACACGTCGGCCTCGGTGATGTCGTCTCGGATGGCGCCCGACGTGCGCGCTCGATCGACCAATGTCTCGAGGTTCGCGTGCAGCGCATCGCGAACCTCGAGCACCCTGGGGTCATCATCGCTGGCCGACTGCAGGAACGTCAGATCGTGCCGCTGGCGTTGGTCGGCGGCGATGGTCAGGAACTCCAGGAGCGCGGCACCCGGGTCCGCCGAGTCGACCAACCGCCGGGCGGCCTCCGCGAGCACGGCGATGTGTCCGGTGACGATGGAGGCGATCAGATCCTCCTTTGTCGGGAAGTGTCGGAACACCGTGCCCTTCGCCACCCCGGCGCGGCGAGCGATGTCTGCCACCGACGCGGACGGGCCACGGTCGGCGAACTCAGCCTCGGCTGCGGCCAACAGCGACGCGCGGTTGCGTGCCGCGTCCGCGCGGATGGGTCGGTCGGTCGCGGTCACGGGTCGAGGGTACCAAGTTGACCGCTTGGTCACGTTATGCCAACCTAGTGGCAGCAACATGACCGACTGGTCATTTTGGTGAGATTTTCGAAACCTCCTGGAGGACAGATGAAGCTGCACGGCGCCACCGCCCTGGTGACTGGATCGAACCGGGGAATCGGCCACCACTTCGCCACGCAATTGCTCGAACGCGGAGCCAAGGTCTACGCCACTGCACGTCGACCCCAACAGGTGAACGTTCCCGGCGCGGAGGCGGCTCGTCTCGACATCACCGACCAGTCGTCGGTCGACGCAATCGCCGAGCTGGCCGGCGACGTCGACGTGCTGATCAACAACGCCGCCGACACCGCGGGTGGCAACCTCGTGTCGGGAGACATGAACGGGATCCGGTCGACGATGGATTCGAACTTCTACGGCACCCTCGCGATGATCCGGGCGTTCGCGCCCATCCTTGCGCGCAACGGCGGCGGTGCCATCCTCAACGTGCTGTCAGCGGCGGCGTGGAACACCGTCGACGGGAACACGGCCTATGCGGCCGCGAAGTCGGCGCAGTGGGGCCTGACCAACGGAGTACGAGTCGAACTGGCGCACCAGGGAACTCAGGTGGCTGCGCTCGTACCCGGCCTGATCGGCACGCAGACCCTGTTCGACTTCGCCGACCGTCATGGCATCGAGTTCCCGGACGGCGCGGTGATGGACCCGGCAGATCTCGTCCGGCTGGCGCTCGATGGTCTCGAAGCCGGCGAGATCGAAATCTTGGACCCGATGGGCGTCGAGGCGAAGGCGAGCCTGGCAGGGCCGCCCCGCGCATTCGCGTTGTAGGCGAAGCGTTCCGGCTGTCGTCTAGCCTTTGTCGAACCAGACCCCCACGGGCGCGCACGGCAGTCCTACGTCGCCGAGGCCCAGGATGCCGGCGGGGGCTGCGGCGACGTTGAGGGCTGCGTTGACCGCCGGCATGGCGGTCATGGTGTCCCACTCGTGATTGCCCCAGTGCTTGGGCGGGACGAAGCGAATGCGCGTGTGCACCTCGGGTTCACCCTGTATGGCGATCTTGTAGTGATCGTCGTCGAAGACCCAGTCACCATTCAGCTTCGGCGTGAGATACCACGCCACCCGTGATTCGATGACGGTCTTGCCCTTCACCATGGCATTCCAGCCGCCGCGGATGGCGGCAATGGTGTCCTTCTCGATGGTGAGCCAACCCAGATCGACAGTCTCCGAGGCGGTCTGATGGTCGACGACGAACTCCATGTCATCGATCTCGAATCCCAGGGCCACTGCCATGCGTTGCACGGAATCGGCGAACGTGGTGAAGCCGAACTTCGCCAGGTCCGCCACTTCCGGTGTCACCTCGGGCAGACCGACACCCAACGCCTGCCACGTCTCGGCTGACTCGTAGACGGAGACGTCTGCCGACTCGACGATCGTCACCTTCTGCACGTCGCGGCAGACGGCGGTCATCGCCGTGACCATGGTGTTGATCCATCCAGGGTTGATGCCGGTGATGTAGAGCGAACTGCCGCCCTGTTCGCACGCCGCCGCCAGCTTGTCCTTCGACTCACCCGCAATGCCACCGACATTGAGGAAGAGATTGGTGCTGATCACGTCCAGTCCGCTCTCGAGGAGCCGAACGACGTGGTCGAGGTCGGCCATGAACGGGGTGTACAAGACGGTATCGGCGTCCAAGGCGATGAGCGCGTCGATGTCGGTCGTCGCGAGCACGCCGGTGTCGGGTCGGCCGCACAGCGGTCCTGCGTCCGTTCCTGCCTTCTCCTCCGAGTAGGCGTAGACACCGACCAGTTCGAGCCGCGGATCGTCGATGATGCCGCGCAAACTGAGCTTGCCGACTTTCCCAGTGGTCCACTGAATGACACGCAACTTGTCCATGCCGCCCTCGCCTCACCTTTACTAGACGGTTTGTCTCGTTATGCGGAATGTACAACCTAAGCTGCCCGTATGGAAGAAGTGCCGCGGCGCGGGCGTCCCCGCAGCCAGGCCACGCACGCCGCCATCCTCGACGCCGTCCGAGAAGTCTTGGTCACTGGCGGCTACGCCGAAGTCTCGATGGACCGCGTCGCTGCACGAGCCGGCGTGGGCAAGCAAAGCCTGTATCGCCGCTGGCCGTCGAAGGCGCCGTTGGTCGCGGAGGCCGTGATGGATGCCTATGGGCAGGGCTGGTCGTTCGACTTGCCCGATACCGGCGACCTGGAGGCCGACCTGCATACGTGGCTCCGCAGGCAAGCCGCCTACCTCGCCTCGGAGCACAACGTTGCACTGAGCCGCGCCCTCGTCGTCGCCACCGCCGACGACCCAAGCGATGGCGAGGCGCTGTACGACCAACTCTCGCGCCCACACCACGACGCCCTGCTGGCGCGGCTTCGCAACGCGGCAGCCGCCCGCGAGGTTCGGCACGACGCCGATCTCAACGCCGCGGCGGAGGCACTCATCGGCGCCACGCTGTATCGCATCGTCAGTCAGGTCAGGACTTTCGAGGAGACGGTCGAACACCTCGAAGGCTTGATCGACGTTCTGCTGAGGGGGCTGCGGCCTTGACCGGGCGCAGCCCGTAGGCGGCGATGCCGTCAGTCGCCAGTCCGATCGGCGTTCGCGTGGATCGCCTCGCGGCAGTAGGCGGCCAGGCCGGGGAGTCCGAATGTCTCGTCGTATGTGGCGACGTACCTGGGGTCGCTCACGTACATGTCTCCTAGATTGCGATGGAAGGCCGACGGGCAGTCGTAGAACCAGCGATTCACGTGGAGTCGGTGTCGCTCGGCTGCGTTCATCGCTTCTTCGGAGTCCGCCGGGAGCCCAGCGCGGAAGGCGTCGGACAGGGCCTTCTCGACGGCCTCCCCCTCGGCCTTGATCTGGATCCATTCCTCCTTTCCGTAGGCCTTCTTCCGGCGCTGCGATTCCTTCCACTCAGCGGTGTCGCCCCACTTCTGCTCAGCTTCGGCCTGGTAGTCGTCGAAGCCGTCGCCGAAGAGTTCGCGCATGTCGTCGTCGGTAATGGGTGTGTTCGTCATTGCCTTCTCCAATGCCTTGTCGATTGCCTCGACGAGGCCCTTCATATCGTCGAGCCGGGACATGACGCGTTCGCGCTGGCGGACCAGGTGGCTGACCTCGTCGCCGTCGTCCAGCAGGCTGGCGATCTCGCCGAGCGACATCTTCAGCCGGCGGTAGACGATGATCTGGGACAGGCGCGTCAGGTCTGCCGACGTATAGAGCCGATAACCCGAGGCTGCACGCCGACTCGGGGTCAGCAAGCCAATCTGGTCATAGTGGTGCAGCGTCCGGACCGTGATGCCAAATCGGTCCGCGACCTCGCCCACCGTGAGTTCGTCCACCTTCGTCTCCTGCGTCACGTCCACCAGGCTGCTGCCTCACGTTGCGTGAGGGTCAAGTGTTCAGTCAACAGAAGGCCGAGACCGAGCAGCACTGGTTCATCTGCCGTTCGTTTGCGCCCTGATTCGATCACTGTCAATATCGACGCATGTCGAATTCCGGGGGTGCGGAGGCGGACGCCTGCTGTGCCACGCCGCCACTGCTGCGCGAGCCATTGACCGAACTGGCCGCCACCGAGATGGCCACGAAGCTGAAGGCACTGGCCGACCCGGTGCGGTTGCGGCTCTTCAGCGCGATCGCCAGCCATTCCGGCGGCGAGGCGTGCGTCTGCGACATCTCCGGCGGTATCGACGTCTCGCAGCCCACGGTGTCGCATCACCTCAAGGTGCTGCGCGCCGCTGGTCTGTTGACCTCTGAGCGCCGGGCGTCGTGGGTCTACTACGCCGTCGTCCCAGAGGCGTTGCGCGAAATCGCGGCGCTGCTGTATCTCGACACCGCCGTGCTGACAGGGGTGACGGCATGACCGGCACCGTGGCGACCACCTCAGCGCCGGTGGTTGGCAAGCTGTCCACCCTCGACCGGTTCCTGCCGGTGTGGATCGGTGTCGCGATGGCCGCCGGGCTGCTGCTCGGACGATGGGTGCCGGGCATGAACGCGGCGCTGGACGGCGTGCAGATCGATGGCATCTCGGTGCCGATCGCCCTCGGTCTGCTGATCATGATGTATCCGGTGTTGGCCAAGGTTCGCTACGACCGCCTCGACACCGTGACCGGCGACCGCAAGCTCCTGCTGAGTTCCCTGTTGCTGAACTGGGTGTTCGGGCCGGCGTTGATGTTCGCCCTGGCGTGGCTGATGCTGCCCGACCTGCCCGAGTACCGGACCGGGCTGATCATCGTGGGCCTGGCCCGCTGTATCGCCATGGTCATCATCTGGAACGACCTGGCCTGCGGAGACCGCGAGGCCGCCGCCGTGCTGGTCGCGCTGAACTCGATCTTCCAGGTCATCATGTTCGCCGTCCTGGGCTGGTTCTACCTGTCGATCCTGCCCGGCTGGCTCGGCCTGGAGCAGACCACCATCGACACCTCGCCATGGCAGATCGCCAAATCGGTGCTCATCTTCCTGGGCATCCCCCTGCTGGCGGGATATCTGTCGCGCCGACTCGGCGAGAAGGCCAAGGGCCGCGACTGGTACGAATCGAAGTTCCTGCCCCGGATCGGTCCGTGGGCGCTCTACGGGCTGCTGTTCACCATCGTGATCCTCTTCGCGCTGCAAGGCGAACAGATCACCGGCCACCCCTTCGACGTCGCCAGAATCGCACTGCCGCTCCTGGTCTACTTCGCAATCATGTGGGGCGGCGGCTACCTCTTGGGCGCCGCGATCGGCCTGGGCTACCCGCGGACCACCACGCTCGCGTTCACCGCTGCGGGCAACAACTTCGAACTCGCCATCGCCGTCGCGATCGCGACCTACGGCGCCACGTCCGGGCAAGCTCTGGCCGGGGTGGTCGGCCCACTGATCGAGGTGCCCGTGCTGGTGGCCCTCGTCTACGTCTCACTGGCGCTGCGCCGCCGCTTCGCCGACCACCCCTCTGCGCCAGCGTCGGCCGCCGACCGGCCTTCCACGACGAAGGAGTCCTGACCATGAACGACTCCTCGAAACCCTCGGTGCTGTTCGTATGCGTCAAGAACGGCGGCAAGTCACAGATGGCCGCCGGGCTCATGCGCCAAGTCGCCGGTGACGCCGTGAACGTGCATTCCGCCGGCACCAAACCCGGTGGCTCGGTCAACTCTCTGTCCGCCGAGGCGCTGTTGGAGGTGGGCGTCGACATCACCGGTGAGCAACCCAAGCTGGTCGATCTGGAACTGGCTCGCGACGTCGATCTGGTGGTCACCCTGGGCCGGGAAGCGCAGCTCGATGCGCTACCCGGAACGCGGGTGGAGAACTGGGACACCGACGAACCCTCCGAGCGCGGGATCGACGGCATCGAGCGAATGCGGATGATTCGCAACGACATCGATCAACGCGTCCGTCAACTACTGCACGCCCTGGACGCCGACGCCACACCGTAGATTCGCGGCTTGCTGGCCACCGCCAGCAGTGCCCCCGCCGCCGCAATCGTGCCGAGCGCGAGGAACATCGCGGCATACCCGCCGAGCAGGCTCGCCAGCGCCGCGCCAACGAATGGGCCGATGGCGGTCGCGATCATGACTGGCGCCGACAGTAGGCCGCTGAGGTGACCGTAATGGGTGGAGCCCCAGCGTTCGGTGACGGCGGTGGCTTGCAACAGCGTCATGATGCCCCGCATCACCCCCGCCCCGATCGCCGCCGCCACCAATGCGGCGTAGGTGGTGAACACCCCGAGCAGCGCCGTAGTGGCAGCGACGCCGGCCATGATGACGACCGTGCGGGGAACGACGCCGACGCGGCGCACCAGCGTTTGGTAGCCCAGTCTGCCGAGCACTTGCCCTGCGCCGCCCAAGCCGAGCGCCACGGCGGCGGCACCGGTGCCGATGCCGCGTTGACTCATCAGCGGTACCAGGTTGGCGATCACCGCGTAGGACGCGAGTCCGGCCAGCGCGAACGCCGCTGTCAGGGCGAGGAACGGCGCGCTGCGCGCGGTGCGCCCCGGCGCCTCGACGTGGTGGTGCGCGGTGGCCACCGGCGGCCACGGGCGCCGCAAGCCGAAGAAGTGCGCGGGGATCGTGATCACCGCCATGACCACGGCGAGCACCAGATAGGTCTGGCGCCAGCTCATCTGAGCTGACAACGCCGCAGTCATGGGCGCGAACACCGTGCTGGCGAAACCCGCTACCAAGGTGAGCACCGTCAGTGCGCGCACCGCGTCGGTGCCGAAGAACCGGGTCAGCGCCGCGAAGGCGGGTGCATAGAACACCGCGCTCATCGCCACGCCGGCCAGGACCCAGGCTGCGACGAACCAGCCATAGTTCGGCGCCGCGACGACCGCGACCACCGCGAGCACACCGAGGATGGAGCCGGTGGTCATGATCCAGCGCGGGCCCACCCGGTCCAGCCATCGCCCGACCGGGATGCCCACCAGAGCCGAGGTCACCAGCCCGGCGGAGAACGCGGCGGTCACGGCGGGCGCCGACCAGCCGGTGTCGGTGCTGATCTGCTCCGAGAGGACGGTGAAGGCGTAGTACAGCACGCCCCAACTGGTGATCTCGGTAACGCACAACGTCACCAGCACCCAGCGCAGCCCGTACTGGGCTGCGCTGGGCGCTGCAGGAGGATTCGCCTGTGTCATCCGCCAACGGTGTTGAGCGACAACGGATGCGGTGTCGACGGGGCGGGCCCGCAACACCCGCCGCCGGCGGCGTTCTCGCCTTCGGGGCTGTCGAACAACCCTGCCCCGTTGCACACCCCGGTATCGGGCAGCGTCAGCTCGACCCGGCGGGCGGCCTCGTGGTCGCCGGCCAGTTCGGCGGCGATGCTGCGGACCTGCTCGTAGCCGGTCATCGCCAGGAACGTCGGGGCGCGCCCGTAGGACTTCATGCCCACGATGTACAAATCCGGCTCGGGATGGGCCAATTCAGCGGCGCCGTGGGGTAGCACGCTGCCGCAGGAGTGCATGTTCGGATCGATCGACGGCGCCAGATTGACCGGGGCCTGCAGGACCGGGTCCAACTCGATCCGCATCTCCGACAAGAACGACAGGTCCGGGCGGAACCCGGTCAGGACCACCACGTGGTCGGCCGGCGGCAACGCACGTCCGTCCTCCGCGGTCACCACCGCACGTCCGTCCACCAAATCGATGCGCTCAGTGCGGAATCCGGTCGACAGTGACACCCTGCCCGCCTCGACTGCTTCCTTGGACCGCACGCCCAACGCGCCGCGCTCGGGGAGTTCGTCAGCAGCTCCCCCGCCGAAGGTGTCCTCGGAGACCCCGCGGCGCAGGATCCAGGTCACCATGGTCGAGGGATCCCTGCGTACCACCTCGCCGAGCTGGATCACCGCGGTCATCGCCGAATGCCCGCTGCCAACCACCACCACGCGCTTGCCCGCCCACGCCGAGGCCCGTGAGGGCGTCGGCGGCACGTAGGACACCACGCCCGAGGCCGCCGCGGCGCGTTCGCCGATCGCGGGAACACCGTCAGCGCCAGCGGGATTCGGCAGACCCCAGGTGCCCGAGGCGTCGATGACCGCACGGGCCCGAACCCGGAACTCGGTGCCTGCGACGTTGCCGACGTGCACGACGAACGGCGTCTGCGCCCGCCCCGGGCTGACCAACCGGTCGCGACCCAGCCGCGACACGGCCTGCACGCGCGCGCCGTACTGCACCCGCTCGCCCAATGCCTCGGCCAACGGCGCCAAGTACCCGTCGATCCACTCTCGGCCGGTCGGGAAACCGACGTCGGGAGCGGTCCAGCCCGTCGGCTCCAGCAAGCGCGCGGCGGCGGGATCCACCAACTCCGGCCACGGGGAGAACGTGCGCACGTGCTCCCACTGCCCGACCGCTGACCCCGGTCCACTGCCGGACTCGAGCACCAGCGGGGTGAGTCCGCGTTCCAGCAGGTGCGCGGCCGCCGCCAGACCCAGCGGTCCGGCCCCGATCACTACGACGGGCAGCTCCGACATCTCCGACTCCTCTCATCGACGTTCTTCGATGAATCGATCGTCCGTGACCCATCGAAGTTTGTCAATGCGTGTGGCATCATGGGCACATGGCCATCGCGACCTCGCCGCTGACTTCGAGTGACGTGGCTGCCTGCTGCTCACCGCTGACCGGCGGCGTGCTCGATACGCCAGCCGCCGAACGACTCGCCTCGGTGTTCAAGGCGCTCGCCGATCCGGCACGGGTGAAGCTGGTGTCCCTCATCGCCGCTTCCGATGGTGGGGAAGCCTGCATCTGCGACCTCACCGAACCGCTCGGACTCACTCAGCCCACGGTGTCGCATCACATGAAGCTGCTCGTCGACAGCGGCCTCGTCAGCCGTGAGCAACGCGGCAAATGGGCGTACTACCGTGTCAACGCCGACGCCCTCGACCGCATCGCCGCCGCAGTCTCGACCCACACGGCCTAACCTCGGCGCCCAGCCTCCCGTGGCGAGCGTTGGCGGCTAAGCGTTGGCGCAGCGTCGACGTCCTCGGTCGCGGGCTGCACGTGAGCGCACAGCAGCGTGCTCAACGGCACCGCGAACAACAACAGGGCCAGCGTCGTGTCGTCGGCGGTGAAGTCCTGATAGACGGTGACGATGCCGGCCGCTGCGGCCACCAGGAGCAACTGCGCCGACACCGTCAGCACGACTCCGGTGTGTGCGGCTCCGGAGTCCGGCGGCATCGCCCACAGGAGTGCGAATAGTGCTGCCGTTACCGCGATGACGGGCGTCAGCGGAACGGCGATGACGCTGGGAATCCACGCTGTGCCGACAACGATCAGCAGCGGGATCAGAACCAGCCGGTTGACGAGTTCGGACGGCAGGAGCGTGGGCCGACCGGCGAGGCCGAGAATCGCTGTAACGCAACCAATCACGACGAGGCAGGTGACGACCTGGGTGGGCTTGGCCCAGAAGGACACGGGCACGGTCACGCCCAGCTGGCTCAGTGTGATGTTGACGTACACGGGCAGTAGATACAGCAGACCGATCCGGGCGACCAGCTGGCCGACGGTTCCGTTCCTGCCTCGGCGTGCGGCGACGGGCACCAACGTGAACAGCGCCATCCACATGATGACGAGTTCCAGGCCGGCCGGCGGCGCGATGCTGGCGTCGGTGGGACCGGTGATCGCATTGGCGATCAGGTTCGCGATCATCACCATCGCAATGACGATCTGACCGGACAGAGCGCTGATCCCGACGGCCAGAGTGGTCCGCACATCCCCGCGAGGCTGCAGCGCAGACTGGAACGATCGCCGTGTGCCATAGGCAATCGCAAGCGCGACCAGAATCGCGTGCGGCCACGTCCCCGGGCCGCCGGGAGTCCAGTAGTTCTCCTTGAAACCCGACGCGATACCGCCTATTTCGGTGATCTCGAGGACGACGACGATCGCGCCAACGGCGCACAGCACAGCGGTGTACTTCCAGCCCTGTCGGTGGCGCGAGACGCTGTGTGCGATGGCTGACCGGGAATGTGCGGCCATCGCGACACCGCCGGTGGCCATCGCGGCCACGAATGCCAGGGCGATCCCCGGGACGTACGTCTGCGTCCCGATGTCGTCGAGCAGCAGGAGAAGCAGATCGTTCGGGTCGGCGGGAGGGTCGGCATGCAGCGCCCGGCCGAACCGGATGTTCGCCCAGACGCTGGGGACCCAGGGCGCCGCGACGAGACAGGTCAGCAGGACGCCCAACCACGGACGGGTCGGTCGCCGGCGCACGTAAAGCTGGGTGATCACCAGCGCGGCGGCGCCCATCCACGCGGCCGCAGCGGGGATCACCTGCCAAGCACGATCCATGGTCAGGATGAGGATCGGGATGAGTGGCGTTGCGATACCGGCGCACCAGACCAGCAGCGCGTGATGCCGGGGCGCGTCCGGGCTGGTCGCGGTGTAGGCGTAGCCGACCGCGGCGACACCGGAACCCACCGCAAGACCGCACAGCAGTGGCCAGATCGGTGAGTACTTGAAGACCAGTTCGCCGCCGAACAGTGAATGTTGCTCCGGTGCAAAGAAGCCGGGGATGAAGCCGAAGGCGAGCATGACCGCTGCGCCCAGCCAGGTGATGACGGCAAGCACGCGCAGCGGCATCGGCAGTGCGCGCGGCCTCAGGTGGGTGGGCCGACGGCGGGCTTCTTGCCAGATCGGAGTCAGGACGCGTTGGGCGCCACGCGGCTGACCTGGTTCAGATTCCACGGCGGCATTATCGCCGACGGGTTCGTCGCCCGGTGTCCTTTACGTGCGCGAAGGTGGCCGAGTCGGGCACTTGGGATCGGTAGCCGCGACGATGCCGTTCCATCCTCGGCATGAACACGTGGAAGGTCTCGCTGCCCGTCATCGCCGCCGTGCTGCTCGCTGGTTGCGCGTCGGAGCCCGTCACGCCGGCCGCGTCGAGTGCACCGACCAGGACCACCACGGCGGTAACGACCCCGCTACTCACCATGACCGGTCCGTGCGCCGACACCGACCTGGTGGTGTCGAACGCGCCGCTGGAATCACAGGGCTCGGAGTACCGCCTCGTGCTGCTGTTCGAGAACGTGACGTCGCAGGCGTGCACGCTGCAGGGCTACCCGGGCGCGGACATCGTCGACGTGGACCTGCCTGCCGTGCACGTCGACCGCCGACAGCAGATCGCCGCACCACTGCTGACCCTGGCACCCGGCGACTTCGCCACCGCTGATCTGCAGGCCAGCGGTGTGAACCGCGAGACCGAGACCCCGTGCGGGACGTGGGGTCAGGTGGTCGTCATCGCCCCGAACACCGTCCAGCAGCGTCGTCTCGATGTCGGGATGCCGAGGTGCAGCGCTCTCATCAGCTCCGTGACCTGAGGCGTCGGTAGAGTTGACGGCGACCACCACGGTGAGGAATCGCATGAACCGGCGAATCATCTCGAGCGCTCTCACGCTCATCGTTCTGGCGACGATCACCGCGCTCGGATCACCTAGCGCCGCGGCTGCCGAACTCAATGACTACCGATGGACACATCGTCCACTGTTGCTGTTCGCGCCGACGGACCGCGATCCGCGACTCGTCGAGACGCTGAGCCGAATCGACGCCAGCCGATGTGCCGTGCTCGAGCGTGACATGGTGATTGGCATAGTCCTCACGGAGGGACAGAGCACGCTTGCGGGCCTGCCGGTCAACGAATCTGAGGCACAACGGTTGTCGGAACGGTACGCGATTGGCGAGAACGCCTTCACCGCGCTGTTGATCGGAAAGGATGGCGGTGAGAAGCTGCGCGTCGACGAGGTGCCGGACCTCTCGACGATCTACGACGTCATCGACGGCATGCCCATGCGAAGCGCCGAGATCCGTGCCGATTCAAGCCGCTGCTGACGTCGTGTCGACGAGTCCGCCGTTGCGGCGTGGACGCAGCATCCTGCTCGCCTGCGTGGCCTTGCTGACGGTGTCGTGCGGAAGCACCGGGCGAACCGCCGACGCAGACCCGCCGGCGGCGCCCACCATCGCTCTCGTCGACCTCGACGATGCCGGCGACGTGGCCGCTTGGACGACGGTCAACGACCCCGTGATGGGCGGTATGTCCACCTCGAGGGTCACGTTCGGCGACGGTGGCCTCGTGTTCTCGGGCAACGTCTCGCTGGAGAACAACGGCGGGTTCGCCTCGGCCCGAAGTCCGCTGGATCCCGAGATCGGACGGCGAGCGACCGGCGCGAAGTCGCTCCGCGTCCACGCCCTGGGCGACGGCAAGACCTACTTGTTGAAGGTGGGCACTCAAGGGAGGCCGTGGTCCTACGTCCAGCGCTTCCCCACCCAGGCGGCCGTGCAGCGGATCTACGATCTGCCCATCGGGGGCTTCAAGCCGGTTGGCATGCGCCTCGATCCAGAGCCCAGCGCCCCTCAGACTCTCGACCCATCGACCATCGACCAGGTTGCGGTCTACATCCTCGACGAACAGCAGGGCCCGTTCGAACTGTCAGTCAGCGCAATCGACGCCACCGCTTGAGGCCCCGCCACCAGACTTCGGTGGCAGCTGCCTCGTTGGGTGCGCCATCGCCGGGAAGACGCGGGGCGTAACTAACCCTGGTCTGCCGTCGAAGTCGAGTAATCCCATGACAGCGTCTTCACGGGTGTCGTGCGGATGTAGGCGGCGCCCGGCCTGGGTGCGGTGGGCCACTCGGCCTCTGGCACACCCCGTGCCCGGGCACCCTCTCTCGCGAGCTGAAGTGCCTCGCCCTCTTCGCGGACGATCCGGGCGTGACCCTGGAACATCACTCCCCGGATGTCCGCCATGCTCGAGCCGTCTTCGAGCAAGACACTCACGTTCGGGTTGTTCTCCACGTTGGCCACCTTTCGCGTCCCGTCTCGCACACCCATGACGATGTCGCGGCCAAGGCGAAAGTAGCCCAGGGGCACCGAGTGCGGGAAGCCATCCGCCTCGATGGTGCTCAGGACTGCCCACGATGGGCGGCTGTCCAGATACGCCTCAATCTCTTCGTCACTCATTCTTCGTGGCATGGCAAAGGGTAGCTCGCCGATCTAGGACAGCCCCGTCGACGACCGTCTGCGACGAGATATGGCGTCGACGCTCGCCGCGAGCAGCAGCACGCCACCGGTGACGAGGAAGTTGATGTAGGACGACTGGTTCAGCAGCCCAAGGCCGTTGGCGATCGTCGCGACCACCACGCCACCGATGACGGCGTCCAGCTCGCGGCCCTTTCCACCGAACAGACTGGTGCCACCGATGACGGCCGCGCCCACGGCGTACAGCAGCGTGTTGCCCGCCCCGGAGGACGCCGACACCTTGCCGGCGTAGGAGGCCGCGATGATCCCACTCAGCGCCGCCAGCGACGAGCACGCGATGAACACGGTCACCCGGATGCGGTCGACGGAGATCCCCGCCCGGCGCGCAGCCTCCGCGTTGCCGCCGACCGCGTAGATGTGCCTGCCGTATGACGTGCGCTTGAGCACCACGGTCATCACGATGAGTAGCAGGAGGATCAATGGCAGCACGTAGGGGATCCCGCTGATCTCGACCCGGGGGTTGACGCTGCGGTTGACGCTCAGGATGAACGTGACGCCCAGGACGACCGCCGCCACGGCGACTATCCGGCAAAACGGTCAACATGCTCAATCCGGGTCTGATCGTGTTTGGTGGGTTCCTACGGGTCTTCTGCGCCTACGCTCCCTCCGTGCTGCGCGAGGAACTGGCGCGGCGCAGCATGGGTGCCCCCGGTGACCTGGTCCGGGTGGTGCCTGCCACGCTTGGCGCCGACACGTTGGCCATCGGCGCGGCCGAGATGGCCTTCGGGCCCGTGCTGTTCGATCCCGCTGGGATCTGAGTGCCACTCGATACGGCCGGATTGCACGGCGAGCACCACCAGGGTGGACACTATGACGTGGCCCTTTCCGCAACGGTGTTCAAAGTCGAACTCGGCGTCTCCGACGTCGATCACGGTTACTACGCCGATCACACGCTGACGGTGGCCCGTCATCCCAGTGAGACCGACGAGCGGATGGTGGTGCGTCTGTTGGCCTTTGGGCTGCGAGCACACCGGCTCAGCGACGTCGACGGCGAGTTGGCTTTCGGGGCTGGCCTGTCCACTCCGGGCGTACCGGACTTGCGGCTCGCCGACTACACGGGCCGGATCCTGGAGTGGATCAACGTCGGCCAGCCCGATGAGCGCGTTCTGGGCAAGGCGGCCTGCAAAGCCGACCAGGTGCTGCTGTTCCCGTTCGCAGCCAGCGTGGCCACCTGGTGGCGCACCGTCGGCCCCAAGGTGGCGGGTCTGCCGAACCTGTCGGTGGTGCAGATACCGCACGAGCCGGTGCAGCAGCTGGCTCAGACTGTCGATCGACGGGTCGCGGCGCAGGTCATGGTGATGGAAGGTCTGGTGACGATGACCATTGGCGGAGTAGACGTCACCTTCACGCCTGAGCCGTTGAAGTGAATGTCGGCGACTCCGCCATCGAGGAACGCCCCACCCACGAACAGAACCGGACAATCGATGACCACCACCACACGTCTCCGAGCGACTGCGGTCTCTGCCGTCGTTCTTACCGCTGCGGTGTCGGGCTGCTCTTCGGCGTCCCTGGAATCGTCCGCCGCATCCTCGACCGTCCCAGTCACTCCGGCCGCATCGCGTCCGCTCTCGGATTTCGTCGAAGGTGTCCCGGAAGCCCCGCAGTACTCGTTCCACTCGTTCGCCACGCCGAGCGGTCGGATTCAGTGCCGCTTCGTGGACGGCGGCCTGGCTTGCCAAACTGGAGAGCATCCGCACACCGTCGCCGAGAGCGCACTCTGCGACTTCTACCCCGGCGTCGAGCAGGGTAATGCCGTGCGATTCGGCTACTTCGACGGTGCGCCCAAGCAGCCGTGCGCGACCATCATTCAGGGCGACGGATTCCAGTCGCCTCACACGTTGGCCTACGGCCAGAGCGTGACCGCATCGCTGCGGTCCGGGCTCACCGTCACGTGCACGTCGGCCAGGGACGGACTGACGTGCACCCAGGCCGGCGGGACCGGACCACGGGGCTTCTTCCTCTCGGCCGACACGTTCACCATCCTCTGACGCAGTCCCCTCAAAAAGTCAGGGGCCACCTTGAGACCGGCGGGACGGGCTCATCCTGGACGACCTCCCACGCGCTCAACCCGTGGGCAGTCCCTTGAAATTCGGCTCCCAGCCCAGCGCCGGGGCCACGTGAAGGGCGAACGTCTCGAGGATGTGGAGGTTCAGGTCCACCCCGAGCTGGCTGGGGATCGTGAGCATCAGCGTGTCAGCCGACTGGACAGCGGCATCGGCCTTCAATTGCTCGATGAGGACGTCGGGTTCAGCGGCATAGGTCTTGCCGAAGGTCGAACGGAAGCCGTCGATGATGCCGACCTGGTCTGCCGAGACGTCTCCCCGCGGGCCGAAGTAGCGCCGGTCCAGATCCGTGACCAGCGGGAAGATACTGCGGCTCACCGAGACTCGCGGAGTTCGCGAGTGACCTGCGGCCGCCCATGCCGCGCGGAACTGGTCGATCTGATCAGCCTGCAGGTCTGCGAAGGCATCACCGGTGGCCTCGGTCAGCAGCGTCGAACTCATCAGATTGACGCCTGCCGTGCCCGCCCATCTCGCGGTTTCCCGCGAGGCGGCGCCCCACCAGATGCGCTCGGCCAGTCCCGGCGAGTGCGGCTCGATGCGCAGCTTTCCGACTCGTCCGAACTGTCGGGGATCGGCGTCGGCGATACCCTCGCCGCGGACGGCACGCAGGAACAGGTCGAACTTGTCCCGGGCGATGTCGGCGCCACGCGGATCCGTGGAACCGGTGTAACCGAAGGCCTCCCACCCGCGTAGCGCCGGCTCAGGCGATCCGCGACTGACTCCTAGTGCCACCCGCCCCTCGGAGAGCAGGTCGAGCGCAGCCGCCTCCTCAGCGAGGTGCAGCGGATTCTCATACCGCATGTCGATGACACCGGTACCGACCTCGATCCGCTGGGTTCGGGCGGCGATCGCAGCGAGCAGCGGCATGGGTGCGGCGGACTGCCGAGCGAAGTGGTGAACGCGGAAGTATGCGCCGTTGACGCCCATCTCGTCGGCGCCCGTCGCGATGTCGACTGCATCGCGCAGCATGTCGGCGGCGTCGGGCCCGCCGGACCCGCGGGCGGACGCATAGTGCCCGAAGCTCAAGAATCCGAAAGCCTTCACGGCACCGCAAACCTCATTCGCCCTTCAGGTATTCCCGGGGTCTAGTCGCGACAGTCGGACGCCGGCCACAACCCCATCAGCCGCTTTGAAAGACTGCTAGTCATGGCCGACGCTCAGGACCTCCCACTGGCTGCACCGGGACAGACCCCGCGCCGAGTCATGACCATCGCCGGCTCCGATTCTGGCGGCAGCGCGGGCCTGCAGGCTGACATGCGCACATTCGCGATGTTGGGTGTACATGGGTGCGCCACACTGACGGCCGTCACGGTGCAGAACTCGTTGGGCGTCAGAGCGTTTCACGAAATTCCGGTTGACATCGTCGCAGGCCAGATCAGCGCGGTGGCGTCCGACATCGGCATCGAGGCCGCCAAGACCGGCATGCTGGCGTCCACCGCGATCATCAGGACCATCGTGGCGACGTGGAGGTCCGAAGGGCTCGACGGCACTGTCCCGCTGGTGGTCGATCCGGTGTGTGCGTCCAACGTCGGCGAGCCACTACTCCACCCCGATGCGCTGGACGCCATGCGCGACGATCTGATCCCACTCGCCACGTTGGTCACGCCGAACCTCGACGAGGTGCGACTGTTGGTCGGCATCGACGTCGTCGACGACACGACCCAACGCGAGGCTGCCCGGGCTCTGCACGCGCTGGGGCCGCAATGGGCGCTCGTGAAAGGTGGCCACCTGCGCACCTCGCAGACCAGCTCCGACCTCCTCTTCGACGGCTCCGAGTTCCACCAATTCGCCGCGGACCGGGTGGACACCCCCCACGATCACGGCGCCGGCGACACCCTTGCCGCGGCGATCACCGCCGCGCTGGCTCACGGCTACCCGGTTCCCGAGGCGGTCGGTTTCGCCAAGCTTTGGATCACCGAGTGCATTCGCGCCGCCTATCCGATCGGCCGAGGCCACGGCCCCGTCAACGGCATGGCCAGATTGCTCCGCTGAGTCCCACAGCGTCAGGACGAGAAGGATGTTCGAGCGTCCGTTGGGGAACGGCCGTCGGCGACTTCGACCCGGGCATTCGCCGACCGCCTAAGCTGTCGACATGCCTTCCCACCTGGAAGTCTGGAAGCCGACCGGACGGCAGCTCATCCCCCTCGGGAGTGAGCGAGTGACCGTCGGCAAGTCATCCACCAACGTCGTTTCGCTCGACCACGATTCGACCGTCTCGCGCGTCCATGCGGTGTTGGAGAACCTCGGCCACGCGTGGTCGGTCCGCGACGTCGGCAGCCGCAACGGCACCTACATCAACGGGGAGAAGATCTCGGCCGAACGAGTGCTGCGGTCCGGAGACGAGGTGCGGGTCGGCAAGACCAAATTGGTCTTCTGGGAGGTGCGGGACGCCACGACCCTTGGTGACGCCACGGTATCCGTCGCACCCACCCAGCCGCCTCCGCGCCTGACCCGTCGCGAACTCGAGGTGCTGGTGGTCTTGTGTCGGCCACTGGTTTCCGGCGACCCGTTCCCGGAGGCGGTATCCGTTCGGCAGATGGCTCAGGAGCTGTTCGTCACCGAGGCGGCGATCAAACAGCATCTGCAGAACTTGTACGACAAGTTCGCCGTACCGGCCGAAGGTGAGCGCCGGGTGCGCCTGGCCAACGAGGCCATCAGGCGTGGCGCTGTGACGTTGAAGATGCTGCGCGACAACGGTTCTTAGGTGAAGTCGAGAGCCTCGACCGTTCCGACGGCTCCCTCGTGCGTCGGCCGGTTGGCACCGCCAAATACATACACGGTATTGCCGACCGCGGCGACGGCTTCCCCATGGCGCGCCGTCGGCATCGGTGGCAGTGAGAGCCATTTCGAGTCGGCGATGTCGTACATCTCTGCGTCCGCCAGTACCTGCGTCGGTTCCTCGCCGCCGAGGGCGACGATCCGGCCGTCGATGTAGGCGGCGCCGTAGCTGCCGCGCGGAGTCGGCATGTCGACCAGCCTCGTCCACTGCCCCGATTTCGGATCGAAGCGCTCGAACGCCGCGGAGTTCTTGTCGGCGGAGAGGAAGCGTCCGCCGAGCGTGTACACGAAGGTCCCGTCCGAGACTGCTGCCAAGTGTTCGCGCGGAGTGGGTAAGTCGGCGGCGTCCTTCCAGGACTGCCCGTCGAACGTCTCGGTCTGTGCAACGAGCTGTTTTGCGTTCTGTCCACCGGCAACGACGAGCAAGTCCCCGACGACCGCGGCTGCGGCGGCCGCCCGGGCGTGGGTAAGATTCGGCAACTCCACCCAGGTATCACCGCGCAAGGCGTACACCTTGTTCGACGCGCTGGCGAGTTCGTCGGTGGCACCGCCGATGACCACCATCTCGCCGCGGTACGTCGTCGCGGTTGCGTGGTGCAACGGCACCGGCAACGGCGGTTGGGCCTGCCATGCCCCGATCCGCGGGTCGAAGCTCTGCACCACCTGAAGCGTGTCGCCCTGACTCATGCCGCCAGCCACGAAGATCTTGTCGTCCAGCACGGTCCACGCCATCATCAACCTGGGCGTCGGCGCGTTCGGCAGGGATTGCCAGGCAGATGCGGGTTGCAGCTTGCGAGGCGCGAGTTCGAGCGATTCGGCGGTCGACGTCACCTCACTGTTGCCGGTGCCGGTCGCGCCACCGATCACGAAGACGGATTTCTCCACTGCAGCGGCCGCCATCCCGTGGCGTGGTGTGCTCATGTCGGGCAGCCCCGCCCATGTCTTCGTGGCGAAGTCCATCACCGAAACGGCCTTGAGCACCTGGCCGTCCGACAAGCCGCCGACGGCGATGAGGCGCGCGTCAGCGATGGCGACGCCCAGGTCGCTGCGCGGCTGCGGCATCGCAGGCATCGCCGTCCATGAATCAGCGGCCGGGTCGTAGGCCTCGACCGTCGGCAGCTCAACGGTGCCGTCGGATCCGCCGACCGCGTACATCACCCTGTCGTCCGAGGCCGCACCCAACAACATTCGGGGAGTGGGCATTTGGGCTCCGAGCTTCCACGCGGTGCCGTCGAAGATCTCCGTGGTGTTGAGTGGCTTGCCGCCGACGCCGACGCCACCCGTGACCACGAGGCGGTCCCCGACCATTGCGGCTGCGCCCGCCGCACGCGGTTGCAGCAGCGGTGGCAATTCGACCCAGCGACTGTTGACGACCCGCCAGACCTTGTCAGTCGCAACCTGCGTGTTGGCACCCTCGGCGCGCCAACCGCCCAACACGCACGGGGTTCCCTGCCACGTCACCGCCATCGCGTGCTGAACCGGAACGGGAAGTTCGTCGCCGCCCTTCCAGCTGTCGATGGCGGGGTCATAGCCTTCATGGCGACCGCTGACGCTGCCATCGCTTTCCAGCCCCCCGAAACTCCAGATGGTGCCGTCAGACTGGGTCGTCGCAGCAGCCTCCCGGGCCACCCGGGCATTCGTGATCGGTTTCCAGCCAGCCTGGGCCTCGGCCGTTGGGTCGCTTGCGACGGTCGGGTTGCTGCCGCCACCGGTGCCTTCGTCAGGCGACGACACCAAGTAGATACCCCCAGCCACCAGCAGCACCACTGCGATGGCGGCCGCGGCGACCACCAGCCACGATCTTCGATTCCGGGGCTTCTCAATGATGCTGGTCGACCCCTCGGGCCCGGGCGGACCCGGCGGGCTTGGCGGGCTTGGGGAGATCGGCCCCGCCGGGCCACTCACGTTCGACATTGGCGGAGACGGCGGAGGTCCGGTCATGGCGAGGGACGCCGCTTCTGATAGGTCGGTTCGTTCGGCCGCCGGGAGGTGGATCGCGGCGGTCCCCTGCGGCGGTTTCGACTGGCCGGCGGTGTCGCTGAGCACCATCGAATCGGCGATCAACCCGTTGTGACGCTGCGCCGCCTGGAGCTCGCGACCGAATTCCGCCGCCGAAGCATGGCGTTCGGTTGGATCCTGTGACATCGCCTTCTCGATCACGGCGCACACATTGGCCGGAATCCCCTGCGGCCGCATGTCCGGCACCGGAGTCGAACTGATCCGCAGATAGTGTGCGACGAGATCCTCGCCGTCCCTGCGTTCGTGTGCGGCCACCCCCGCGATGAGCGCATAAATCGTGGCACCGAGCGAGTACACGTCGGACACCGCGGTCGGCGAACTCCCGCCGAGCACTTCGGGAGCGGTGTATGCGATGGTGCCGGTGAAGAATCCGGTCGCGGTTTCGTATCCACCGACGATCCGCGCAATCCCGAAATCACTCAACTGCGGTTCGCCGTAATCGTTGACGAGCACGTTGCCGGGCTTGATATCGCGGTGCAACGTACCGATCCGGTGCGCAGTTTCCAGCGCGCCGCACAACTTCACCGCGATACGCAACGCGTCTGGCCATGCGATCCGGCCGACCCGCTGCAACCGCTGCGCCAGCGACCCTGCTTCGTGATAGGGCATCACGATGTATGGCCGGTTGGTCTCGGTGACGCCGACCTGCAGGATGTCTTCGATGTTCGGGTGACCGGAGAGCTTTCCCATCGCCAAACCCTCGCGCAAGAATCGTTCACGATTGTCTTGGTCGAGATCGGACATCAAGACCTTTATCGCGACGGTGCGCGCGAGTGACGTCTGGTGGCAGCGGTAGACCACGCCCGCGCCACCTCGCCCCACTTCGAGAGCGTGCAGGAAGCCTGCGGCTTCCAACTCAGCAGCGATGCCGCCCCCACCGGAGGGTTTGGTGCCCTCTGCACGTTCTCCGGCCATAGCGCCGTATTTTCCTCCGATGTGGTGCGGCTGATTCGCGATTTGCTAAATCGACGACTTTCAGCCCGATGGCGTCCGGATTCGCGCTCCCCGAAGAAGCTCTACTCGACGCGCGACTCGGCCCGCCACCAGCTACGTGGTGGCGGGCCGAGAGCGGTCAGGTCAGCGGATGGCCGCGATACGAGGCAGGTCGGTGAGGACACCTATTCTCGACGGGCCGTTCGGCTTGACGCCGCCCGTGCTGGCGACGACGATCGATCCGCCGCGGCAGGTCACGGTCTTGCCGTCGACGAGGACGCTCTGGCCCTCGTCGATCGGGATGTCGTAGCCGTCTTTGTCGGTGTAGTGGCAACCGCCGCTGTCGTTGTTCTGGATGGGCTGGGCGTTGGCAACAGCCGGGGCCAGGGCGACGAAGGCGAGGGCGAGGGCGCCGAGCAGAGTCGCTGCGTACTGGAAGCGGGTCAGGGTGCGGATCTCGGTCATTTCGGTGTTTCCTCTCGAAGGTGGTTTCTGTGTTGAGAGCAATGCTGCCGTTTTCGACGTGCCCTGGTAATCGCCCAGAAGCCAGACTTCGTCCTGTCGCGGGGGGAGCATTTTCTATCCCCCAGGTAAGGTCCGCGCGCATTAGAGCCGGCGCCATTCGTGAAACGACTGGACGGCGCCGGCTGTCGGGCTGAGCAGAGTGAGGCGGCTAGCTCGATCCGATCGCGTCGACGAGACTCGCTGCTGGACAATCACTCTCGCCTCGGCCCAGTCGGCGATCGCAGAGTCGGCGTCACACCGACGCGGCATGCGGACATCGACACGAACCATCCGTCTGCGCAGCCTCGGGCCCCTCAGCCCATCGCACGTACCAGGACGCCCCAACCAGGTTCCGCGCTTGAGCCATCCGGGCGCCGACAGACCTACCGCAGCAGTCCGCCCGGGCCGTGACAGCACGGCCCGGGCGGATCGGGTTGGCGAGTCCCCGCGACTCAGAAGTACGTCGTCGCCGTCGTGCTCGTGCCGTTGTCACAAGTGATCGTGACAGTCCAGTTCCGGAATCGCGGAACAGCCGGGACGATCCGCAGGTCGTACTTGGAGTTGGCCGGCAAGGCGAAGCTGCGGTTGAAGCCATCAGTCGCATACGTGCACTGCGAAGACACTCCACTTCGGTCGGTGATGTGAGCGACCATGCCACCCAAGACGGTGTCGAACGAGACCGTCGGCCCTAGCTTGGGCGCAGGCGGCGGTGGCGGCGGATCATTCGGGGGCGGTGGAGTGGACCCATTCGCGCAACCCGACACGATGATCTTGGCGCCCTGCTGATTCTGAAGCATGCTCTTGGCCTTGCTCTGGGCGACGGCGAGCGACGGGTCGGACGCCCCAACCTCTTCGCCGTAGTCATTGGAAGCGGCCGCCCCGCATTCGTTCGTAGCGATCACCACGGTCACGCAGTGGGTGCCGCCGTTGTTCACACAGTTCGTGAGCGCCCCTTGGCCCGCCTGGTCTCGGGTACCGCTGATCGCGGAGCCTCCGGCCATCGTGACGGGGGGATTCTCGCTGACGTATCCGAGCGCCAGTGCGATGTATTGGTCGGCTGCCTGCGCTGGCGCCGCTGCACCCAACATTCCGGCGGCCGTCGCCGCCACGGCCAGTAGGGTCGCGGCGATGGTTCGGCCGCGGTGACCCGCACCGCCCTGATGAGTAGTCATAGTCGTTGTCCCTTGCAGTAATTGGGTTCCCTAGTTGGTTCACCCCTGTTGCAATAGTCGCGTTCAGCAAGGGCCCGGGTAATCGCCGGGAAGCCACAATCCTCTGGCTCAAGGGCAGGTTTTCCTATCCGCCAGGCAAGATGGCATCCGCCACGCAGGGGGCGACCGACGTGGCCTTGCGCCGTTCGGTACCGATACGTACCGTAATCGGTACTGCCGTGTACCGATTTGTGGAGGTCAAACGACGTGGCTCGGGCAACGACTGATCCGGTACGGCTGCCTCCGTCGCCGCGCATCCCGAGGCTCCTGCAGGGAATCGGCTTCCTGACCGCCCGCGACCGCGCGGTGGCGCTGTTGAGCCGTAGGTACGGCTCGGAGTTCGTGCTGAACCTGCCCATCTTCGGGTCCGCTGTGGTGATCAGCGATCCAGCGCTGGTCAAGGAGGTGTTCACGACGAATACCGACATGATCGGTCGCGCGGGAACCCTGGGCGAGGTGCTCGGCCCCGGCTCGACGTTCAGCCTCGACGGTCAGGCGCACCGCGCCCGCCGCAAGCTGCTCGTCCCGCCGTTTCACGGCAAGCGGATGCAGGGTTACGAGCACATCATTGCCGAGGAGGTTCAGCGCGAGAGTGCGACATGGGTCGAGGGCGAGGAGTTCGAGACGCTGCCCTCGATGATGCGGATCACCCTCAACGCGATCCTGCGCGCAGTGTTCGGCGCCGACGGCGCGGCGCTTGAGGAGCTGCGCGAACTGCTGCCGCCGATGGTGCTCCAGGCGTCACGGCTGGCCGTCCTGCCGCCGTCGTTCAGGCGCAACTACGGCAGGTGGAGCCCTGGCGCTCGCCTGACGGAATCGCGTCGCCGGTACGACGCTGCCATCGCCCGCCTGATCGCCGACGCCCGCCGGGACACGAACGCCGCCGACCGCAGTGACGTTCTCGCGATGCTGCTCTCAGCCCGTTACGAGGACGGGTCGCCGATCACCGACGACCACGTGGCCGACGAACTGCTCACCCTGCTCGCCGCCGGCCACGAAACCACCGCCACCACACTGGCCTGGGCCGTCGAGCGGATCACCCGCCATCCCCGCCTGCTCACACGCCTCACTGAGGAGACCGCGCGTGGCGGGTCGGACCTGTTGCAGGCCACCATCTTCGAGGTGCAACGGGTCCGCCCGGTCATCGACGGGTTCGCGCGTGTCACCAAGCAACGGATCAGGCTGGGTGAGTACGTGCTTCCCGAGCGGCAGGTGATGCTGGTGAGCATCTCGCTGGCCCACGCCGCCGAACGCAGCTTCACCGATGCCAATGCGTTCGACCCCGACCGCTTCGTCGGCAATCCGCCGGACAACCACGCGTGGATTCCGTTCGGCGGCGGCGTCCGGCGCTGCATCGGCGCCGCGTTCGCGAACATGGAGATGATGGTGACGTTGCAGACCCTGCTGCGCGAGTTCGAGTTCCGCACCACCTACGCCGACGCCGAACCCGTTCACTCCCGTGGCGTCGCGAGTGCCCCGGGGCGAGGTGGACGTGCGGTCGTCTACCGCCGCCGGACGCCGCAGGACGTCACGAATGCCGGTCAAGCCCGGGTGTCGGCATGAGCACCGACGAGACGGTCACCGAGGAACTGGTCGACGTCGGCCGCGGAATCACGCTGTGCCACGACGGATTCGGCGATCCCGGTGACCCGCCGGTGGTCCTGATCGCCGGCCTTGGTCAGCAGAAGCACACCTGGCCCGCAGGTTTCGCCGCGGCGCTGGTGGAGCGCGGGCACCGCGTCATCAGGTTCGACAACCGCGACGTCGGGCGGTCGACGCACATGGACTTTCCCGCCCCGAAACCCGTGGCGATGCTGCGCGGGGGGAACCATCCGCGCCAGTACCACCTGGGCGACATGGCGCGCGACACGGTTGGTCTGCTGGACGCGCTCGGTCACCGCGACGCGCACCTGGTCGGCGTCTCGATGGGCGGCATGATCGCCCAGACCGTCGCCGCGCACCATCCCGGCCGGGTGCGGACGTTGACGTCGATCATGTCGACCACGGGCGCCCCGCGGATCGGCAGGCCCGCGGCGTCTACGTGGTGGAGACTGGCCACGTCGAAGCCGGCACGCACACGTCAGCAGGCGGTCGACGGCGCAGTGGCGACGTTCCGTCACATCGGTTCACACGGTTATCCGTTCGACGCGCAGTGGGTGGCCGAGAAGGCCGGTGAGGCATGGGACCGCGATCCCACCACCGACGGCGTCAGCCGCCAGCTCGCGGCCATCTTCGCCTCCGGCGACCGGACCGCGGAACTCGCCGCCATCGACGTGCCCACGCTCGTCATCCACGGCGACCGCGATCGCATGGTGCACCCGACCGGTGGCGCGGCGACCGCGCGAGCCATCCCCGGCGCCCGCCTCGAGACGATCGTCGGCATGGGCCACGACCTACCGACGGGCGCGTGGGCTCGGCTACTCGACCTCGTCAGCGACCAACTCGCCAAGACGATTACAGATCCTGAACCGCTCTAACCACTCCTAGTCGTCTCCTTGCTAGCGAAAGGAGACGGGGTGGGACGGGGACCACTCCCACACCCCGTTCTGCCGAGTGGCGCTGTCTCGTTTCCTGTCCGCACTGCGTGTCCCAGAACTCGCTGCCCGGAGTTGGTGTGGATGCGCGCTGGGGATGACCTTCAGGGCGAGAAACTCACTCTCATGTCCGATTGAACATCGTGTGGACACTTGATTTCCGAAGTGGCCCGCAAGTTTGAGAAGCCACAACCGCCCCTGTGGCTTCTCGAGTTTCATGTCCGCCTTGGTCTCCTGCGGGCCGCACCCGCTCACTTGGCGGCTTCGGCATTCTGCAAGGTCTAGCGTGGGCGCAATGGGTTTGTTCAGCCATGAGGAGTTCCGCGACCCGGACGAGGGCGTTGCTGGCGGCGCTAGTGGCGGGGCCGTTGAGAGGGCTCGCGGTGCTGATGTCGACGTATTTGGGTCAGATCATCCGGTGGTCGTTGGTCCGGGGTCACCGCCCGAGGATGGTTCTTGCGGTCAATTCGCCGTGCAGTTTCACGTGTCGACGTCGATGCTGTTCGGGTTGAGACGTATTGCTGATATGCGCGGGGTCAGCGTGCCGGAGGTGTGTCGGCAGGTGATCGGTGTGTTCGTCGCCCAGCAGGAGGGCGAATTGGGTGCGTTGCTCGCTGCCGAGACCGAAGTGGCGGACTACCGGCCGAGTTTGGGTGACGCATAGGCGCACCCGGCTGGGGTGGATCACTCGGACAGTGCCGTCGGCCACTCAGATCGGCGTGGGTCCGAAACGCCCGGCACGCAGCATCCGCGGGTGTGGTCCATCCCCGGCGTTGGCCAGCGGCCGGCCACCAGTGCTACCGCTGGCTCGATGGGCGGAAACTCACTCGAATATCCAATTGGACATCAGATGAACATTTCATTTGAGAACTGGACATCAAACTTCAGAAGCCACACCCCCAATGTAGATTCTCAGATCCACTGTCATATGGCCGAGCGGTTGACCTGCGACGACTTCGATTTGCCTCACGTCATGTCACACGGAACCTGTCTCATTTTCGTGTCATATCCTGTGAGCGCATCTCCGGTAGGCGGTGAACCACAGACTCGCACCTGTCTCGGGGCCACGGAGCGCTCGTTATTTCGTCACGTGATGCAGCGGTGCTCGCACGATGGCACACCCGATACGGAGACAGAAGTGTCGGTCCGCTGCCCCAACGTGCTGGCCATCGGGACTGAGAGAACAGTGGGCATTGCTCTGTCTTGGCTTTCGCGGAATGACAGCCGTGAGCCGTGTTCTCTCACGACCGCTTTTTCTTGGGCTGTCATGGATATTCGTCATTATCCATGAAATAAGCGGCGTGTTCTATCGAGGGAGCCCGAACTGTTCAGGGTCGAGCAGGTGTCGGAGCGGCGGCTTACCCCGCCTCAGCCGCCGTGCGCATTGCTTCGCCGGACTCAGCGAGGTCGGCACCGCAGAAATCCGCTGAACCCTCCGCCGCCATGACGAGGCTCATCGTAATTCCCCAGTTGTGCTCGGCGAAATTCCTCACCTGTGAGCGGTCTTCACTGTAGTGGGTGTCGGGTCCCGGTGGTTGTTCTGCGGAGTTTCTCTGATCGGGCGTTGTGGTCTCGTAGGCGGTAGGAGTCGCCGTCGAGGTTGAGCACGACCGAGCGGTGCAGGAGACGATCGAGCATGGCCGCGGCAACGGTGTTGTCGCCCAGAACTTCTCCCCAGGATCCGACACCGCGATTGGTGGTCATGACGATCGAAGTCTTCCTATACCGTTGTGAGACAACCTGAAACAACGCCGCGGCTGCTTCGCCGGGCAGCGGCAAATAGTCCAGTTCATCGATCACCAGCAGTGTCGGGCCGGCGTAGAACCGCATCGTGGTGGCCCACCTGCCCTCGATGGCGGCACGATGGCAGCGGGCCGCGAGGTCGGCGGCAGTGGTGAAGTAGGTGCGGTACCCCGCATGCGCTGCAGCCCTTGCCAATCCGACCGACAAGTGAGTCTTGCCGACCCCCGGCGGGCCGATCAGCAGGACGTTGGTTGCGGTCTCGAGGTAGCGGCCGGTGGCCAGTTCGTCGATCATCTTGCGGTCGACCCCAGCGGCGGCGTCGTAGTCGAAGTCCTCCAGCGAGGCGGGTGTGGGCAGGCAGGCGAATCGCAACCGACCAGCAAGTCGGCGTGCTTCGGTGGCCTCGACTTCAATCGAGAGCAATCGGTCCAGGGCGGCGGTCATCGATAGGTCCTCCGCCGATGCCTGGTCCAGGACCGAGGGCAGCGCCTCGGCCGCGTCGTGCAGTTTCAGCACTGCCAGATGCCCTCGCAGGCGTTGATAGAGGCTGGCCGCTTCGGCGGTGTTCGGCGTTGGCAGACGGTCCGCAGATTGGCTGGTGGTGGGGTGGGTCACGACAGGGTGTTCCTTCCACGGGCGGCGCGCTCGTAGACCGACAGGTCGTAGAGGACCGCAGTAATGACATCGGATTGTGTTGTGGTGAAACCAGACTCAGAGGTATGAGTTCCGGTAGTGGTCAGGGTGGGCAGATCGTGGCGTAGTGCCGCGGCCGCAGCGAGGGCCTGGGTGCCGGGTGGGATGCGTTCCTTGCGGCGGTGTGGCCGCCCAGTGTTCGCGCCCGCCATCGCGGCCTGCTCCAGTGCGTAGACGTGGCCATGATCGCGCACCATCGCCCCAGTCCCATCAGGTGCGAGTCGGTGCCGCGCGATGGTGATCCCCGACGCGGTGAGGACGTCGATGACATCGGTACCGAGTACCTGGTTGACGTTCACACTCGCCGACGCGAGTTCCGGTGGCACCGAATACCGGTTGCCGCGATAAGAGATCAGCGCCTGGCGCGAGACCACCCGCTCTGTGGTCAGGATCGCCGGATAGGCCGTGGCCGGCATCGGATGCAACCCCTCACCGCTGGCAAGAGAAGCCACCGAGACCCTCCCGTCGACGGTGGGGCGCAACCGGGTGTCACCGCGGCGCAGACAGAACCTGTCGAGACTGTCCTGCGCCTGCTCGACAGTCACGTCGTCCGACAACGTTCGCCACCAGCGTTGCGCAGCAGTGTGATTGGACTTCTCCACCCCGCCTTTGCGATTGCCGCGTCGCGGCGGGCAGATCGCCACCGACACCCCGTAGTGTTTGGCCACCCCGGCGAAGCTGGCCGTCAGCTTCCCGGACTCCGGGTGACACACCGTGGCCATCCGATCGAACCGCCATACCCGACTCACTCCACCGAGTCCTCGGCAGATCCGGTCGAGCCCATCGATCACCCGGGGCTGGGTCATGTCTGAGGCCAGGACGCCGCGCCACTTGGCCGAACACGCCAGGGTGCCGACGAACAGGTGCGCCATCGAACCCCATCCCCACGACGCCGGCGGGTTCGGCAGATCCAGCCAATCCCATTGCGTCTCTTCCCCTGGCGGGTGGTCGATGACGGCGTTCGGTCTCTCGGTCGCGGTCAGGCATGCCTGACACACCGGGCGCAGCTTGCGGTCGCGGACCTGGCGGGTCAGCGTCTGATACGACATCGCGTACCCGAGGTCCTCGAGTTCGTCGCACAGCGTCCGGATCCACAGATGCGGATCATCGAGCAGGCGTGCAGTCACGTATGCGACGAACACCTCGAAGGCATCCACCACAGGGCGTTTGCGCACCCCAGGGGTGCTGGTGCCGTTCAAATAGCCGCGGATGGTCTTGCGGTCACGGCCGGTGTGCCTGGCGATCGCCGAGATCGTCCAGCCTCGTTCGCGTAGGGCATGTACTTCCACATCGTCCTCCCATGTCAGCATGAGAAAGCGGGTCTCCTTTGATAGCCGATGCGTGGTCAGAGACCATCAGCATCAAGGGAGACCCGCCCTCTTTGGCGGTGCCACACAGGTGGGGAATTTCGATGAGCGTTACTGGGGAATTTCAGCGAGCGCCGTCAGCCACTCTCGATCTCGGTACGACGGCGATGATCTTGCTGAAGTCAATCCTGGTCAATGCTCCCACCGCGCTGCGCGAGCAACTCAACCTTGTCGAAGATGGCGCTGATTCACCGCTGTCCGGCCTACATCCGGGCTCCACCACCACCGTCGGGGCCGCTACCACACGCTGCGTTCGATCGCACGGGGCTGGGTGCGACTCAACGACAAAATCACCGCCCACGAGGAGGTCCTCGCCGAACTCACCACCGCATCGGCGCCGCAGCTGTCAGCAGCCTTCGGCCTGGCGCCGACGTCGCCTCCAAGATGCTCATCGTCGCCGGCGACAACCCCGAGAGGGTCCCCTCTGAACCGGCTCGGGCCCAGCTCTGCGGGCGTGGCACCCATCCCCGCGTCCTCCGGGATAACCACCCGCCACCGGCTCAACCGCGGCGACCACCGACAAGCCAACGCTGCCCTCTGCCGCACCGTCATCGTGCGGATGCAGCACCACGAACCCATCAAGGCCTACGTGGCTTGTTGGCGCTGAAGCAGCACCACTCCCAGCGTGCATTCGCTCACAATGTTCAGGTCGGTCCCGACAGACGCCGTCTATATGACCATAATGACAGGTGCGACGCTTAGTGGACATCTCGTGCATGTTTCGCAGGCCGCGCATTTTGAATTGGCCGGATCGGCGATGAGGTGAATGAGTATGGTTGCTGACGGCCAGCGATCCGAGAATGCCGTACAGAAGATTCTGGTGGGCACCATGAAGGCCCTGAGCAGGCAGGGTACGCACAAGCTGTCAGTAAGCGACATATGCGAAGCGTCGCAGGTGGCGCGCGGCACCTTCTACCGGTATTTCGATAGCAAAGAAGAAGTCCTAGCCCATCTCGGGCGCCACTTCGAGGAGGGCGTCGCCGAGGCGTTCGCGGCGGCAATCGCGGCCAATCCCGACCCTGGGTCGCGGGTCCAGGTCGTCTTGGAGACCTTGACCGCCCAGCGCGGCGGCGGGGATTTGAACCGCATGCTCGACGTGGCACCGGAATTCACGCTGGCGTTCCTCCGCGACACGTTCCCCAACCTGATCGACGTGGTCGTCGAGGCGCTCGGGCCCGCCGCCGACGAGTCGCCCCTGGTGATATCTGGAACCTTGACCAAACATCAGCTTGGCGATCTCTTTCTGCGCAGCGTGATGTCGACGTTGTTCCTGCCGGGAAGCCAGTCAGATGAGGTCCCCGCGCTTGCGGCCTCGCTGTTCGCCATCGCCCCAACCGGCAAGCCGAAGGCCCGTCGGAAACCGAGTTCCAAAGCCGGCTGAAACCGACGCGCGACGCGTTAGCCCTCTGAAGGCAAGAGCATCGACTGCCATGTGCGATTTCCTGCAGCGTTTTGAGCGAGATTGGCTTGTGCGTACAGACGCCCGTCGGGCCCGACGTAACTGCCGGTGACCGGGTCGTAGGTTGCGGCCGCGATCGGCGGTAGCGCCGGCGCGGGCACGGGTGGAACCGCTACCGACGGCGTGCCCGGCGGCAGTTGCGGCACGCCCTGCCCCGACAGGGTTGCGTTCGGGTCGCCCTTCCAGTTGTAGCCGTCGTTGAGAGGAACGTAGTTCTCCGTGCTTTCACACATCTTGACCGAAGGTGCGCGCTTCCCGGGGACCGTCTCGCACGGTATGTTCCGTGCGCCACGGACGTTGATCGCCGAGTCCTGCGGCACCCGGCAATACAGGTCGCCCTCGGGACGGGGCGGATAGTCCACCTCACTGGCTGACCGCCGCTGCTGAGCCGGTAGGAACCCGGTCGAACAGGGCGCAGGCAGATTCAGGTTCAGATTGAAGTCCAGATAGAAACCCTTGTAGTCCTGCTTGGTGGCCAGATTGGGCACGACGCCGCCGCCCATGATCGCGGTGCCGTGTGGCAGCAGCACCAGCAACTGCTCGATGCCGTTCTGGTAGGTGACGGCGACTTCGCCGACACTGACGAGATTGGCCAGCAGGATCGGCAGCGTCGGCTGCAAGCGTTCGAAGAGCTGTCGGACCTCGTCCGCCGACTTTGGCCCCTGTTGCAACAGTCCGTTGACCGCGGTGTCTTGTTCCTCGAGCTGGCCGGTGAGGTTCGCCAGGTTTGCGGCCCAGTTCTGGATCGAGTCCGACGTATCGACCTGGGAGTTCAACACAGGCGGGGACTGATCAATCAGCGTGGTCAACGAGTCGAGGTTCTTCCTCGCATCGCTGGCCAACTTCGTCGAACCCTTCACGATTCGGGACAGTTCGGGCCCGAGACCTCCCACGGCCGTATAGCTCTCGTCGATGACAGTCTTGAGGTTGTCCTGCGGGATCGCCTCAAGAGCTATGTTGGTGGCGTCGAGCAGCGAGTTGATGTCGGGCGGCACCATGGTGCGCGCAATCGGTACGACGTCCCCGTTTCGAAGCGGCCGGGACTCGCCGTCGCGCGGTAGCAGAGCGACGTACTGTTCGCCCACTGCTGACTGACTATGGACTTCCGCATCGAGGTCCGACGGGATGTCGATGCCCGCTTTGAGTGAGAGCACCGCCTCTACGCCCGCCTCGGTTATTCGGACGTCCGTTACCCGGCCCACTTCCGTACCGCGATATGTGACGTTTCCGCCGGCGTACAAGCCTCCCGAGTGAGGCAGCGCAACGGTTACCGTGTAGAGCCCGAACCCGGGAATGAGGTTCGACACCTTGACGTACCCGAAGACGGTCACGCCCATGGCAATGAGGGAGACCGCCGCGAAGGCAGCCAGCCTGATCAGTACGCGCCTCTCCAAATGCATGCTAGGGCCCCTGATTCGACTGATAGGGAAACGTCAGCGGATTTACCGAGGTATAGGGGCTGGGTTGCTGTCCGATCGTGCGCCCCCACTGCATCTCCAGCTCGGTCAACTCTCCCTCGAAGCGGGTCCCGGTGAGAAACGCCGAATCGAGCCGACTCAGCGTCAGATCGAGGACGAGCGTGAGGTTGGCGAAGTCACCCCGGAACCAATTCGGGATCGTCTCCTTGTTCCATGGAAACGTCGTCAGAAAGCTCAGTGAACGGGTGAGCGACGGACCCGCGTCTGCCAACGACTTCAGGACCGGTCCCAGGTCCTTCAGCTCCTGAACGAGGGCGTCGTTGGTTTGATCGACGGTGTCCGCGGTCAGGGCACTGAACTTCCCGAGCTTGTCCAGCACCTCGACCAGGTTCTGGCGCTGCTCCTTGAGCACCGACAGGGCTTCGGGAAAGGTCTGAAGAGCACGATCGAGCACGGGTCGCTGATCGGAGAACTGAGCGACCAGATCGTTGACGCTCTCGGTTGCCTCGATGATGTCGCCGCTCTGCGCACTGAGTCGCCCTATGAACTGGTCCAACTGCTCGATCAAGCTGCGCAGATCGCCCTCCCGGCCGGCGAACGCGGTGCTGAACGCCCTGGTGATGTCCTGAACCTGGCCGATACCTCCGCCATTGAGCACCAGCGACAGGGCCGCCAGCGTCTGCTCGGTGGTTGGATAGCTACCCGCCGCCGTCAACGGGATCACCGACCCATTGCGCAGCTTGCCTTCCGGCGGCACACCCTTCGGTGGTGCCAGCTCCACGTGTAGCGAACCCAACAGACTGGTCTGGCCGATCGTGGCGACCGCGTTGGCGGGCAGGTCCACGCCGCCATCGATCCGCATGGTCAGCAACGAGTGCCAATCTTCGCGCTCGATCTTCACGACGTTGCCGACCGTCACGTCACCCACGCGGACGCGTGAGTTCTGCTGAATGTTGGTGACGTCCGGCAACTGTGCCTTGACCTCGAATGAACCGGGGCCACCGCCTGCGGTACCAGGCAGCGGCATCGAGTTGAGGCCGCGCCACCCGCAACCCGACAGCACCGGGGCAGCGAGCAGCACCACCAGCCAGCCGGCGACGCCGACCCGGATCGGGCGCCTCACGAGCCACCCGCATGCGGAACCATCAGCCCGGGCAGGCCCTCGTCCGGATCCGTTGGAACCGCCTCGGCAGGCAAGGGTGCGGCGTTGCCGTCGGCCACGGGTGGCCCCGTGGGCATGGGGGGGATGTAGTCCGGCCGCAGCCGGTCCTCGCTGTAGGTGACCTCGTTGGGGCGGGCCTGAGTGCCGACGAAGAGGTTCTCGCCGAGCGGCGGAAAGTTCAACTGCCGGTTCTTGATGATCGGTGCCAAGTACTGCACGCAAAGCTTCGCGGATGCCTCCGCATTGAGTCGTGCCGCCGCCTGTATCGCGCCACACAAAAAGGTGATCGGGCTGGCGAAATTGTTGAGCATCAACGCTCCGGACAGTGCGCCCTGGGCCGGCTGCCAGATGTTGTTGTAGTTGTTCAGTGCCGTCGGAGCGACGTGCAGTGTCTGCTTGATGTCGTCGAGGCTGTCGACCACGGCCCGCGAAACGGAGGCCAGCTTGTCTGATGTGGTCCCGAAGGGATCGCGGTTCTCCGCCACGAAACCCTGGACATCCCCGACCGCCACGTTCAGGTCCTTGATGGCATTGCCTACGGCGTCCGGATCGGCGGAGAGTAGAGCGGTGACGGAGGCGACGTTGCGGTTCACGTGACGCATCAGGTCGGTGCTGCCCTGCAGCGCCGAGACGAGGACCGAAAGGTTCTTCACCGTGCTGAAGATGTCGGTGCCGTGGTCGCCCAGTACCGAGATCGCCTGGGACAACTTGATGATGGTGTCCCGAATGTTGGCGCCTTCACCACGCAGATTGTCGGCCGCGGTGTTGATCAGCGATCCCAGCGGGGCCACCCCGCCCGGCTCGGTGGGCTGCAAGGTCTGGCTCAGCTTGTCGAGCTGCGCGCGAAAGTCGTCCCATTCCACCGGCACGGCAGTGCGCTCTTCGGGAATGACGGCGCCATCGGTCATGGTGGGTCCGCTGGTGTACGCCGGCGTCAGCTGAATTGCCCGAGACGTGACGAGCGCAGGCGACAGGATTGCCGCCTGAACGTCGGCAGGCACCTGGAATTCGCCGTCGTACCAGAAGGTGATCTTCGCGCGTCCCGGCTGTGGCTCGATCATCTCTATCTTGCCCACCGGCACCCCAAGGATCTGCACTTCGTCGCCGGCGAAGATGCCGTTGCTGTTGTCGAAATAGGCCGTGAGGGTGATCGTGTCGGTGTGACCGGCATCAGGGATGACGGTCAGCCCGCCTGCCACCAGCAGCAGGACCAAGGTGACCGTCAGCGCCGCCCGAAACCTGCGCAGCTTGGTCATGGCGTTGCCTCCGGCATGACCGGACCAGGCACGTAGCCGGCAGGGGGTCCCGGCGGTGGCCCACCGGGCGCGGGCTGCGGGAGGGGTGGCTGATAGGGGTAGCGCGGATCGCCGGGATTGCCGGTGATGGCGTCAGGGAGAGTCAATTTGGGTTCGCCGCCCTGCCCGGTACGCGGAAACGGCACCGGCAGTGCGGGAGTGCCGGGCTGGCCGACCTCGGGGTCGGTGCGCTCGGACGGTAGCAGCACACTCGGGTCCAGACCGAGGTCGGAGAACGCAGCGTCGACGAACGGCTGGATGAACTGCCCGGGCAACAGATTCGCGACGTAGGCCTTGAAGAACGGGCCGGCAGCAACTGCCTCGCCCAGCGAGGTGACATAGGAATTGAGCATCTTGATCGAGGTCTGCACCCGCTCCTTGCGGTTGTCCACGATGGTCAGTACGCCGTTGAGCTTGTCCAGCGCCGCCCGGAGTTGCGTACGATTGTCGGCGACCAGACCCGAGAGCTGTTGGGAAAGTGCGGAGATGTTCGCCGACACCGTGCGAAGCGCGGCACTCTCGTTCTGTAGTTCCGCCATCAAGGCGTTCGTGTTCGAGATCAAATTCACGATCTGCTCGCTCCGTTCCGACAGCACGGCGGTCACCTTGTTGACGTTGGCTAGCAGGGTGCGTAGTTGTGCGTCCCGCGCGTCGATCATCTCCGAGAAACGGGCGACACCTGAAACGGCTGCTCTGAGTTCGGGCGGGGTCTCGGCGAAGGTCTCGGCCAGAGTCGACAACGACTCCGACACCTGGTCGGTGTTCAAGCCGCTGATCGTGGTCGTGAGGTCGCCCAGCGCATCCGGCAGCTGGTAGGCGGAGGTCGTCCTATCGAGCGGAATCGCGCCCGACAGTTCGCCATTTCCCCGTGGCGTGACCTCCAAGATCTTGGTGCCGAGCAGGCTCTTGGTCTTCACCGCCGCTTCGGTTCGGTCACCGAGCTCGACGTCCTTCGACACGTCGAAGGTGATCAGGACCCGCGGCCCGTCCAGCGTGATGCTCGACACCTGGCCGGCCCGGGCGCCGAAGACCTGAACGGCAGCGCCCGAGCGCAGCCCACCCGCCTCCGCAAAGTACGCCGAGTAGACGTGTCCACCCGAGAAGAACGGCAATCTGTCGTATTGGGTTGCACCCACCACGATCCCGACGGTCATAGCACAGCCGATCGCGCCGACGACCACGCGATTGCGTTCGGCGAAGGACTTCATAGCGGCGCGCACCTTCCGGTCGTTTGGCCGGCCAACTTGACGAACACCGGCTGGCCGCCCTTCCCGTTGACCTTGAGCACCAGGTCACACAGGTAGAAACTGAAGAAGTCGCCATAGAGTCCCTGCCGGCCGAGCTGCTGATACGCGTCCGGCAGTGTGTTGAGCAGGTCATCGAAGTACGCGTGGTCCGCCACGACGATCGATGTGGCGCGGTCGGATTCGGCAACGGCGGTCCGCAGTGGTGGACGCGCCTGGGTCAACAGGTCAGCGACCGAGGCTGCGCCGGCGTCGAGATTGGCCACTCCGCGGCTGACGTCGGTCCTGCGGTCGGCCAGCCCCTCGACCAACTCCGACAGCGAATCCACCGCTGTGCCGAACTGGTCGCTCTGATCGCCCAGCGAGGCAAGCACGTTGTTCAGGTTGACGATCACCTGGCCGATGAGGTCGTCGCGATCGGCCAGCGTGTTCGTCAGCGCCGACGTCTGAGCGAGGAACGATCCCACGGTTACGCCCTGCCCTTCGAATGCGGCGATCAGTTGACCCGTAAGTGCGTTGACCTGTTCGGGATCCAAGGCGCGGAACAACGGCCGAAAACCGCCGATGAGCGCATCCAGGTCGAGGGCCGGCGCGGTTCGGTTCAACGGGATGGTCTGGCCGGACTGGAGTCGGCGAGTCGGGCCAGCGCCCTCCTCCAAGGCCAGGAAGCGCCCGCCGATCAAGTTGTCGTAGCGGACCACCGCCTTCGTACCTGAAGTCAGAACCACTGAATCGTCCGCAGTGAATTCCACCAGAGCAAACGAATTGTCCTTGATGACAACCTTTTTGACTTTACCGACCTCGACACCCGCGATGCGGACGAAGTTGCCCTCCTCCAGTCCCCCCACGTTCGAGAACTCCGCGTTGTAAGACTTCTCCTCCTGAAACCTCAGCTGCCCGAACACCGCATACAGCCCGAACAGTGTCAGCAGGCAAACCGCGACGAAGATGGCCAACCGCCAGAGCGCGCCAGCCAGGTTGTCCCTCACGGCTGCGTTCCCGGCACGTCCGGCGGAATGGCCACGGGCGGCAGAGCGGGCAACGGGAGGGTGGGCGACGTGCCGGGCGGCGGCGGATGGAGCGGCGTCCCGTCGGGCCCGTATTGCGGCGCACCGTACGGCGGTGCGCCCGGGTAGGGAATCGGCCCGATCGCCGGGGGACCTTCGCCACGAATGCTCGGGGCCTGCGGAACTGCGCGTGTGGCAGGCAGGTAATTGGCGTAGAAGGGGTGGCCGATTCCCGGATTCGGGCGGATGTCGAGGCCTGTCCCCCACCCGGTATCCGAGACCAACTGGCGGACAGGGTAATTCTTGCTGGGATCTGGAAGCGATCCGCAGCCTGGTTTGCCTCCCGGCCCGCCCTTGGCCGCGACCACGGGCAGGTTCACCGGATACTTGTACTCGTCGTCGCCGAGGAGGAAGGTCGCATCCAGAATGCCCGACCTGCCGTCCCCTGCGCCCAGCGCATCCCGACCCCCGTTGTCGAGGAACCACGTCGCGCCGAGGAGCATGCAGGTGTAGGACGGGCTGTACTTCATCAGCAGGTTCGTAGTGGGTTCGAGCACGTTGACGGCTTTGACGAGGTCACTCTGACTTGGCTGGATCAGATTCGTCCCCGCCTGGGCGAATCCGACCACGTTGAGGAGCAACGCGTCGAGATCAGCCGCCCGGTTCGTGATGGTGGTGCTCGTCGTCGAGACCGACGACAGTGTCTTCAGAATGTCCTGCGCTGCCCCGCCATACGCGCGGCTGAATCCACTCAGCGAGCGTAGGTCTTCCCGCACCGTGTCCATCCGAGGGTTGACCGCCAGCAAGACTTCGTTCGCGTCGGTGGTGGCGGCGCCGATGTCCTCACCCTGCCCGCGGACTCCCTCGGCCAGGGCGGTGAGCGTGGCGTTGAGCTTGGCAGGATCGAGCTGCGTGAGTACTTGGAGCAAGTTCTGAAAGACGGTGTTGACCTCGGTGCTGACATTTCTCGACTGCAGGACTGCCCCGGCCGCCAGGCGCCGGGCCTGCGGATGTTCGGGATAGATGAGGTCGACGTACTTGGCGCCGAAGACCGTGGTGGCCCTGATCTGAGCGCTGACGTTGGCGGGAAGCTTGTCCATCTCCTCGGAGTCGATCTCGAGCTGCAGCTTCACCGATTGAGTTCCCGCACTCAAGGAGCGGACCTGACCCACTTGCACGCCGCGGAACCTGACCTTGCTGCCCGGTTCCATCACCAGACCGGAGCGGTCCGAGGTCAGTGTCACCGGCGCGGACGATCGGAATGACCCATTGAACAAGGCCCATGACAGCGTCACGAGCCCGATCACGACGGTCAACAGGATCGTCGTCCACCAACCGAGGTGCTTATCACCAGTGCCCATGAATCCCATTGCGTTACCGGCAGACCCGGATCGAGTGTCCGACCGGAGAGCAGCGCCACGAAGTCGGAGTGATGTGTGAATGTGCCATGCTCAGCCGCCGGAGAAGTGGAAGTTGCCGGTGCGCCCGTAGATGGCCAGTGAAGCGAACAAGATCACGATCACGGCAACCACCAGAGACGTACGTACCGCTCGTCCGACCGCCTCGCCGACTCCAGCCGGGCCACCAGAAGCGGTGAATCCGTAATAGGTGTGGACCAGCATGACGACGAGGCCAATCAGGACCGCTTGGAACAGCGACCAAAGAATGTCGGTCGGTTGAAGGAAGGTTGAGAAATAGTGGTCGTAGATACCCGTCGGCTGGCCGTAATAGACCGTCGTGGCGAAGCGAGCGGACATGAACGACATCCAGACCGCGATGCAGTACAGCGGGATCACGACGATCACGCCGGCCACCACACGAGTGGAGGCGAGGTACGCCACCGAGCGGATACCCATGACCTCGAGGGCGTCGATCTCCTCGTTGATCCGCATCGCCCCTAGTTGCGCGGTGGTGCCCGCGCCGATGGTCGCCGACAAGGCGATCACCGCGGTGAGCGGCGTGACGATGCGGCCATTGACGTAGGCGGAGACGAAACCGGTCAACGCCTCCACGCCGATGTCGCTGAGCGAGCTGTAACCCTGGATCGTGACCAGCGACCCAGCTGTCAGGGTAAGGAAGCCGACGATGCCCACGGTGCCGCCAATGAGAGCGAGAGCTCCCGCGCCCAAACCCATCTGCGCGATCATTCGCAGCGTCTCACCTCGGTAGGCAGTGAACGCGTCGCCGACCGCGGCGAGGGTCTGCGCGAAGAAGCGCGCCTGCGCGCCAACGCCTCTCCAGCCCGCGACCACGACGTCGAGTTCGTGCCTCAGCCGGGGGAAGCGCGGACTCGGAAGGCTGCAGATCATGCCGTCGCCTTGATGCCCACAGCAGTCGCGATGACGTCGATGACGAACAGCGACAGGAACGAGAAGACGACGGTTTCGTTCACCGCGTTGCCAACCGCCGCTGGGCCACCGCCGACCGAAATGCCCTTGTAGCAAGCGATCAGACTGGCAGTGAGACCGAACAGGCCCGCCTTGACGACCGCGATGCCCAACTCAGGCGCCCCCGTGAGCAACGTGATTCCCGCGGTGAAGGCGCCGGGTGTCACGTTCTGGACGAAGACCGAGAAGGCGAAGCCCCCAACGAGGCCCGTAACAATCACCAATCCGGACAGCAGCATCGAAACCATGGTTGCTGCCAGGACCCGCGGAACCACCAGCGCCTGAATGGGGTTGATACCGAGTACCCGCAGCGCGTCGAGTTCTTCGCGGATGGTGCGAGAGCCCAGATCGGCACACATCGCAGTCGCGCCGGCGCCGGCGACCACCAACACACTCACCAACGGCCCGATCTGTGTGACAGCGGCAAGGGCAGCGCCGCTGCCCGAGAAATCGCCAGCCCCAAACTCCAAGAGCAGCACGTTCAACGTGAACACCGTGAGGACGGTGAAAGGGATCGACAGCATGAGTGTCGGGAGTAGCGACACCCTTGCCACGAACCAGGACTGTAGTACCAACTCGCGCGTCGCGAAGGGTCGACGGGGAATCTGCACGACGGTGTCCAGTGTCATCGCGAAGAAGCCACCCAAGGCTCGCAACGGTTTGGCGGCAACCTCCGACGAGAGCGCGCGTGACCTTCGACGCAACAACCCCCGCCCGGTGCTGGCAAACGATCGCTGACTAGCATTCTCACGCCCACCATGGGGGGCGGGGCTGATCGAGTCTTCGCGGATTGCCATCATCTCAGTACTTTAGTTTCATAACAATAACGGGTCAAGAGGGGAAGATTCTGCGCCGTTGACGGTTTGCCCGAGGTCGAGGGATCGTTCGGTAGTCAGACCACCTTTGTCTCGAATATGGCGCACACCAATCTCCTTCGGTCGATCACCACTGCAGTGCTAGAAGCTCGGAGCGACGCCGTGACGGCGCCGTCAACGCTTTGCATCAATTCAAGGTGGTGTCAGATCACGAAGCCGCACGGGTCGTGCAGTGAGGCAACGACGATGCGCATTTGTCGCAGGTGCCGATCGTAGTGACAACACCAGGCGCACGAATCGTGGTACGAAGTCGTGCCCTATCGAGTTCAATCAGGAAGAACTGACTGATCGAGCACTAGGGGCCCCGGCGGAACCGTTTGGGGCTGCCCGCCGAGCTATCACCCGATCGACGGCTAACCTCTCGCAGCACGATTCAGACCGTTGCAACGACGGCGTCGATCTAGACGAAAATCGCAGCGGCATTGCTTGTTCTACGCCGGAACACCAGCACGTTGAGATCGCTGAAAACGCCGTGACTACGAGGCAGCGGTGGCCACTATTCGTCCACGATGTGCGACTGCTCAGTGCAATCAGGCAGCAGTGTCCAACTGTGTTCGCTCCATCGTGTTGCGATAAAATCCGGCGAGTCGAACTTGCGCAAAGTCCGGCTGCTCCACGACGAAAGGTTCCTCCGTTGGCGACCAGGGCAAGTACTGAGTCCCGTATCTTCGACGGTGCGCTGCGTGCTATCGCGCGCCAGGGTCCGAAGAAACTTGCCATGAGCGACATCGCGCACGAGGCCGAGGTGTCGGTCGGGACGCTGTACCGCTACTTCAAGAACAAGGACGAGCTCCTTCAGTCGTTGGGCGACCACTTCGTCACAAAGCTGCAAACAGGCCTCGAAATGGCGATCGAGGACAATCCCGAGCCCGCTCACCGCTTGCAGATCGTCATCGACGTCATGCTGCGGTTCTGGGTTGAGAACCCTGCGACCGTGCAGATCGGTCAGCTCGAACCCGGCTTCGTGGTGGGTTACATCAAGCAGGTGGCGCCTCGGCTGTCTGCGGTGCTACGCGATGCGTTGGAGCCGGTGCTGAGCGAGAGCGCCGCAGTGCTCGGCGGTTTGGCCACCCTGGACGAGATCGCGGACCTGATCGTGCGAATGGCGTTTTCGCACTACTTCATGCCTTCGCGCGACTATCGGGAGTTCCGCGACGTTCTCGTCGTGCTCGGTGCGTCAGCCGGGCTCGAACCCAGGAAGTCCCGCGTCCGTTCGGAGCGCAAAGCCGTCGGCTGACATCTCACGCCGGTCTGGCGCCGACCACGTTGCGCAGCACGCCGACTCCTTCGACTTCCGCTTCGACGACGTCCCCTTCCCGAAGATATCGGCCGTCCTCGAACCCGACCCCATCGGTCGTACCCGTGAATACGATGTCACCTGCGGTGAGTGGCATCCTGGCGACGACGTACTCGAGACACTCATCGATGCTGAAGATCATCTTGCCGGTGCGGTCGCGCTGGCGTTCTTCACCGTTGACCCGCAACGAGATGCCGACATCGATCTGGCCCGCTCCGCCGAACTCGTCCCTAGTGGTGATCCACGGCCCGACGGGCGTCGTACCGCCGAGCGCCTTGATGGAGAACAGATCCAGTCCACCGCTCATCGGTGTGGTGGCGTCCCGGGCGCTGACGTCGTTGCCAACCGTGTAACCGAGGACCGCGTCGGTGGGCCGGCCGCCGACACGACCCACTGACTCCGCCATCACCACCACGAGTTCGACCTCGAAGTCCAATTGCTCCGTTATCGCCGGACTGGCGAGGACGTCGCCGTGTCCGATGATCGCCACTTGCGGCTTGAGGAAGCCCAGGGTGGTCTTCGGGCGCTCGGTCACGCCCAGTTTTTCCAGATGCGACCAGTAGTTCATCCCGACCCCGACGATCGTGGAGGTCGGCGTGATCGGCGGTAGCCAACGAACGTCGTCCATGGCCAACGGCGAGCCGACCTTCTCGAAGTCCGTGGTGCCGTTGGCGGCCGCCGGACCCCACTGCTCGATGCCACCGCGAATCGGCTGCAGGGTTCCGGCGTCGACGTCCACCAGACTCCAGACTTCGGCGTCCTCGTAACGAATTCGTGCGATCTTCAGCGTCCTGTCCCTTCGGTTGCGGCGGCGGGCCCATCGGTAGTGGCGGCGGGCCGTGCCTCGAGTCGTACTTCGATGCCCACGGTCGACGAGATCGCGCGATCGAGGAAACGTGGGCGCACCTGGTAGACGAAACCGAAGTCGCGACGGGCGAACTCGCCCGTGCCGGTGACGACCGGCCCGCCGCGGCCCCCGCCGACCTCGCGCTCCCAGCGGATCCGCAGGGGCACCTCGCAGATAACACCCAACAATTCGAGGTCCCCGAGCAGGAGGAATTCGCCGGGTCCGTGTCCCCGGATGATTCCGCGCGACCGGTAGCTCGCAGTCGGCTGGGCGGCCACGTCGAGCAGATGCGGCGACCGGATTGCCTCGTCTCGCCCCTTGCTTCCGGTGTTGACCGAGCCGAGATCAATCGACGCGTCCACCGCCGAATCGAGCGGATCCTCGGCCACGGTGATTTGGCCCGAAACACGCAGCGTTCCGTGGACGGTGTGCAGTCCCAAGTGACCCACCGAGAATGCCAGGCTGGACCGCACCGGATCGATCGACCAGACGCCGGGGAGGTAATCCGCCAACTCGTCTGTTGCTGAAGACAATTCACACCCTTCTATAGATAGACGGCCAGGTTCTGCACGCCCAGTGTGGCTTGATCGAAGTAGATCGTCCGCGCCGCGAGCTTCCATTCGTCGCCCGTTCGAATGGTGTCGACACGGCGAGCGGGCAGGAACTCGAGCGCCGGCTCGTCGTAGCGGGACCGAATGAGCACGATCGAGCTGAAGACCTCGTATTCGTCTGGCTTCTCGGTCTCGTACGAGCGGACCCTGTGCACGATCCGCTGTGTCCGGGACAACGGATTCTCCGACCAGGCGCTGTCCGTCTGCGTCAGTCGCATCAGCTTGAGCATCAGGGTCATGATGTTCTCGTTGAAGTGATACATCTCGGCCTCGAACACACCCTTGGACCGGTGATCGCGGGTGGTCCGCACCGGTGCCCGGTAAATGACGTCGGGCGCCAACAGCGCCAGCCAACCGGTCAGGTCGTCCTCGTCCAGAAGGGTCGACTCGTCTTCCAGCCAGGAAACGATTTCGAAGTGCCGCGGGTCGGTCACCTTGATCCGCGTACCCGTCGGGGTCGGATAGTCGACGGTGCCCATGGTTGCCCGGACAACGGGTACGACCTCTTCTTGAGTGGCTTCCGTGGTCACCATGCTCTCCCTTCCATGAACTCGCTGTAGCGAAGCCAGAAATTCCACTGCGTGTCATCCTTCGGGAAGCCGGCGTAGACCTGCGCTGGACCTGGCCAGTCGCTGGGCTTGTTCTCACCGGTGATCGCCTGGTAGCGCAGCTTCTGCTGCGCGCCAAGCGCACCCTTCGAGGCGTAGGTCTGCATCGGCCACGTGTCGGTGTCGTCGGCCTCGACGAAACCGCTGATGCCGAAGGTGGCCGACGTCATCAGGTTCACGGTGTCGCGGAGCTCGGCAGGCGCGTCGCGTTCGACCAGACTCCAATGGAACAGCTCGAAGTGTTCCGGCCCTCTCGGCACCCAGACCCGCCAGCTCAGGAAGGCCGACGGTGTGCCGTCGGGGAATTGGAACGGCATGCACAGGGCAGCCGTGTTCGGCCACAGCTGACCAACCTGCGGAGTAAATCCGGCAAGGATTCTCAGTTGCCCGTCATCGAATCGATCCGCCAGCCCGTCGACCATCTCGGGTGACATGCCCGGCGGCGGAACCAGGTGCAGCCGCTCCATCGGCGACATGTCCGCGAGGTTCTTGCCCTTGAGCGCGTTGACGTAGTGCTCGTTGGTCAGATCGAAGCATCGAACGAAATGGCCGTTGTGACTTGCACTGACGCCGGCCATCGCCGGTTCCTGCGACTCGCCCTCGGTGGAGAGCAGCTGCAGTTCCTGCATGGAACGGTGCAGGGATAGCGTGTGAAAGATGTCCCCGGCGAACTGCTCGGCAGCGCTCTTCCAATTGGCCTTGATGATGAAGCGTTGAGGATGACCGAGCACCGTCATGCCGCCGGGCGTACGGTCGAACATCAGGTCCCAGTACCAGGTCATCGGGCCGAGGTACTCGCGCAGAGTCGGGGCGTTCTCGTCGAAGGTCGCGAAGATCATGCCGCAGTACGTCTCTACCCGGCCCTGCGTCAGGCCGAGCTCGGACTTCGGCCGCAGCAGTCCGTGCATGTCCTCCCGAGCGATGGGTGCGCCGACGAAGCTACCGTCGGACTTGTAAACCCAACCGTGGTAAGCGCATTGGAACGTCTTTGCATTGCCGGCCTCGAACCGGCACACCTTGGCCGCTCGATGGGCGCATACGTTGAGAGCCACCGTGAAGGTGTTGTCGGCTGCCCGGCTGACGATCACCTGGTCCTCGCCGACGTACCGCAGGACGTAGTCGTCGACGTTCGGCACCTCATCCTCGTGTGCCACGACGGTCCACGCCTTGGCGAATAGATGTTTTAGCTCCAGCTGGTAGAGCTCGGGGTCGGTCAGAACCCGAAGTGAGACTTCGCGAAAGTCCTTGTCGATCAACTCCGAAAGCGGCGTCCCATCCGAAAGAACGGGTCCCGTCGGCGCGTGTTTCACCTCATCTATGGTCATGCCAAAATCTCCTTTGTCTCGAACCGATACTGCGTTGTCATTGCCCGGGGCCGCCGGACATCGAGTCGAACACCGATGGATCCGGCGGCCGGGTGTTGAGTCGCGGCACGTGCAGACCGCCATCGACCGGGATGGTGGCTCCGGTGATGTAGCGCGCGTCTTCGCTGGCGAGAAACGCTGCGACCGGGGCGATGTCGCCTTCTGGGTCGCCCATCCGTCCCATCGGGATCATCATCGGAATCGCCTCGCCCAGTGCGGGATTGTCGGCGACCATCTGTTCGAAGGCAGCCGATGCGGCGATCGGAGCGATGGCGTTGACACAGATGTTGTGCCGGGCCCATTGAAAGCCGGCGGTCCGGGTCAGGGCCGCCACGCCACCCTTCGCGGTGTTGTAGTCCCCGTGCACCCAGTTCCCGTTGTCGGCGTCGATCGAGTAGAAGTTGATGATCCGACCGCCGCCCTGGGCCTTCATGATGGGGAACGCGGTCTGCATCCCCCACCAGACGCTCCAAAGACCGACTTTCAAGGTCCGTTCGAGCATCTCGTCGGTCTTGTATTCCAGTGGCACGTCGGGAGTCAACGATATGGCGTTGTTCACCAAGATGTGCACGCCGCCGAAGGACTCCTGCGCGGTGGAGATGGCTCGCTCGACGTCGGCCTTCTGAGACACGTCGGTCTGCACGAACAAACCTTCACCACCGAGTTCGCTCAAGTCGTCGGCGACCCGCTTGCCTGCGTCGGTGTCGAATTCGGCAACGACGATCTTCGCGCCCTCACGAGCGAAGCGACGGGCGATCCCGCGGCCGATGCCCATACCGGCCCCGGTGACGACCGCGACCTTTCCGTCCAGACGGCTCATTGGCCGGCGCTCTTCGCGTTGACGACCTCGCGTACCCGGGCCCGGAAGTCGGGGTCGTGGGTGTGACTGAAGTTCACGTTCCCACCTTCACCGTCGAACTCGTGCAGGCCGGTGAGATCGCGCTCGGGATCGGCGAAGTCTTCCGCGTAGCCGTTCTCGCGGACCGCCACGATCTCCCACCAGTTGCCGTCGGGATCGGTGAAGTAGAAGGACGTGTCGCCATGCATGTGCCGCGGTTCGGTGATCTGTTTGATACCCCACTCGTCCTTGATGGCGACGAGTTTCTCGTAGGCGGCGTGGACTTCCTCGACGCTGCCCACATCGAGTCCGTTGTGCGCCAGCATCGACATCGTGCTTTCCTTGCCGGTTTCAACCACTGCGTACGCGTGGTTGGTACCGAGGCGGATCATCATCGATCTGCTACTGGGCTGGATGACCTCGAGGCCCAGCACCTCCTCGTAGAACCGGCGGGCCCTCGCGATGTCGACGGTCTCGAGCGTGCCGTGACCGAGGCGCTGGAGCTTGAGGACAGGTTCGCCGGTGAACTTGTCGGTGATTGCGGGCATTGTGGATCCTTATCTCGTCAAGGGATCAGTGGAAGGTCATGGGTAGGTCAGCCGGCATGCATGGCGTGCATCGCGGCTGCTATCTGAGCGGAGTCCATGTACTCATCGATCCGTCGAATCCGATTGTCCGTCACAGAGATTCGCTGGATGACAGGAATGGCGGCGGACTCTCCGCCCGGGAGCGTGATGTGGACGAGGTGACGTTGGATGCACACGCCGTCAACCACGTCACGACCGACGATCTCGTAACGCGGTTTCAGCTGCGCAAGACCGGCGAGCGCCGCCAACGCTTCCGCTGCCGGCTGGTCGATCTGGTCGTAGTTGTGCCAGATCTCGGCGTCATCGGTGAAGAGCGAGTCGAGGCTGGCTCCGTCGCCGGTTGACAAGGCCTCGACGAACTTGTCGACGGTCACCACGACATCGTGCTGGTTGTCATCCATGCGAATGCCTCTCGTTGTCCTTCGCGATCACGGCCACACCTTCGGAGTGAAGATCGGGCGTGCTATACGTGATGAAATGCGCCATTCGTCAGCAGTTTTCACGTATCTGTCGTCGAATTCGATGACTCGACCGTTGTCCGTGGCATAAACCACCGGCTCCCCGTTCTCCGCCGCCGGACCGTGGTAGACCATTGCGCAAGACACCGCCTCGGCCGTGTCCTCGTTGGCGCGGGTGAGGTGAAAATTACTCAGCAGGTGCCTGGTGGTCACCTTCGGCCGTTCCGCCATGCCCTGTCGCAACTCGTCATGGCCGCGGTGGACGAGGCCGGCGCGGTCGAATAGGGCGTCGGGGGTGAACAGTTCGATCAACGACTCGAAGTCGCCGTTGTCGAGGTAGAAGGCGAAGGCGTTGTTGAGCCGGGTCAGTTCCCAGTGGACCACCATCGCCTGCGTGGTCGTCATGGCTGCCATCAGCCCAGCGCGGCCGGCGGGACGTCTTCGTCGACGAGAAGAGCTCCGACGATCGTGTAGATCTCGGCGCTGGCGGCCGCATGCTGTGCCGCCGTGCGGACGTCGCGCAGACGTCGCTGCAAGGTGGAGGTGTTGTACATGGCGTTGCTTCCCGCCAGTCCGAAAGCCTCGTTGACGATCTCGACGCACTCTGTGTGGGCCCGCGCCACCATGGCACGCTGGCGTGTTGCTGCCATTGCCGAGATCGGCTCATTCGCAAGTGCGCTGTCCCACATGAGATTGACCTCCTTTTCAGCCAGTGCTCGAACCGAGGCCAGTCGGGTATCGAGCTGACCCAGCCGGTACTGGAACACCGGGTCGGCGGCCAATCGAAGGGTGGGGTTGAAGGCGGGACGCTTCGTCTTCGCCAATTCCCGTAGGTCGGCAAGTGCACCCTCGGCGATTCCCATCACCACCGCGACGTGGGTCGGCCCCAACGCGAGCCGGACAGGCAGACGGAACAGCGTGGTGTCGACGGTGGCAGGGCCGAAGAACTGGGCGGTGTGGTCGTTCGACACGTAGACGTCTTTGAGGACGAAGTCGTTGCTATTGGTCCCGCGCAACCCCACTGAGTCCCACGTCTGCACGAACTGCGCCTCGTGCGCCGGCACCATCGCCAGCACCATCTCCGGGACGCCCGCCTCGGTCATGATGGGCGCGCCGTTCTGCAACACGATGCAGCTGCCAACCATCCACTGATGTTCGTAGCTTCCGCTGGCGAGGGGCCACTGCCCGTTGACGAGGTAACCACCATCCGTGCGGATCGCAACCCCCTTGGGCGCGAATGCGCCTCGGGCCATCGTGTCCGGACCATCGGGGTAGATCTGACCATCGAGAACGTGCTGCGGGAACCGGCCAAATACGGGAGCGAAGTCCGCACCGATCATCACGGTCCAGCCGGTGGACGCGTCGGCCCGGGCGACTTCCTCGATCACTGCCATCGCCTCCGACAGGCTCATCTCCTCGCCGCCGTACTGACGTGGGACGAACATCCGGAAAGCCCCTGCGGCAGAAAGGCGATCGATCAGATCGGCGGGAACGAGCTTGGCCAATTCGATCTCGTTCGCACGGTCGGCGATCTCAGGAGTCAGCGCTCGGACCGCGGACAGCACGGTGCCGGTGGCGGTGTCGGCCTCGATGGCTGTCATGCATTTCCTCCCGTTGACGGCGCGTCCAGAGCGGAAGCCGAGCAATGTCGTAGGTTGTGAGTTGAATTGAACACAAGACGTATTATGTGTTCATCTGCAGAGCGGGGTCAAGGGTTTCGACGAATCTCTTTCCACGAACCCTGAACAGCCCAACGGCCGGTCGTGGTCACCCGAGAGGTCACGCTTGATCCCTCGTCTCGAGGCGCCGGAACCGGCTTGCGTGAAACACGAGTGGAGCTATGGCCGCATCAGTGCGCAATCGATCGATCTGCAAGATGGCGAGGGTGTGGTCGCCGGCGGGCACCTCGTCGAACAGTGCGCACTCCAACCACACCGAGGCACCTTCGATCAGCACAGCGCCAGTGCTGGTCGATGACCAATCGACTGCGGCAAAGCGGTCACCCTGACCAGAAAGCCTCAAGCAGATGTCCTCGTGCTCCTGCGCAAGGACGCTGACCCCGAGACGGTCGATCCGACGTAGCCGAGGCCAGGACGTGGACGTCCGCTGGATGGAGATGGCGACCAATGGAGGATCCAGCGATAGCGAGACGAAGGCACTCGCGGCCATCCCAACTGGCCTGCCATCCGCGTCGAGTGCACAAACAGCGATGACCCCGCTGGGGAAGCACCCGAAGGCCGAGCGCAGCACCAATGGATCGGCTATCGGATTGAGCTGGTCGGTAAGGTCTTTCGAGTCACGCACGGCGCGGCTCGATAAGATCATCGCTGTCGTCGTTCACGATGGGAATGGTATAGGCTTGTAGAACACAATGTGACCATTGTGTCCAACAAGTCCACCTCGTAGCCATCCCTGCTAGGGCCACCCAGAGGAGCCGATCATCATGGCAGTCACCCAGCCAACACTTCTCGTCACCGTCGACCGGACGAAGTGCTGCGGATACACGCTCTGCGCCACCGAAGGGCCCGACGTCTACTCGATCGACGACGCGGGATACGCAGTGGCTATGGACAACGTGCCGGCTGAGCTCGAGGGGCAGGCCTGCCGCGGGGCGGAGGCTTGCCCGGACGGTGCCATCTCCATCCAGCGCATCGGTCCCACCGAGTGACGGGCCGCCGCTAACCGATCAACACGCCGCGCCTCAGACCAGATGCAGATCGGGGGCCGACTCGGCCAGGCATGGTAGAGCCAGGATTGCACGAGGTACATCGGCCAGGTCGTGGGTCGGCAACACATAGGCCGACATCATGATCCGAAGAATCAGCTCACAGAGCTGACCGCTGGTGAGTCCCATGGTACGGACCGCCATACTCGTCGCCAGCGCCGGAGCAAGAAGTTCGTCGAGGACGGCCACGAAGCCGGGAAAGATCTTCTGCAGGAAGTCCACACCGAAGCCAGGTTCCAGGGCGAGCACCTGGAACACTTCGGGATGGGCCTGCCCTACATCGGTCATCGCCTCCACGACCACCCGCACCCGAATGTCGAGTCTTGGACGCGCCTCGACAGCCGCAATGACAGCCTCTTCGAAGAGTGTCTCGACCTTCACGCCGATCGCGTGGAGCAGATCCTGCTTTGTGCTGAAGTAGTGGTACAGCGCGCCACGGGAGATCCCCGCCTGTGCGCTGACGTCAGTCATCGACAAGCCTCGAGCCTCGCGACGCGCCAACGTCGTATACGTCGCGTCGAAGATCCGTGCGAGCGTATCGCTGTTTGCCACCACTGGCCCTCCTCGTTGTTCCCGCTGTGCAGAGTCTATTCCCACTGTGCAGAGGAACGGAACGAAAACGACAACAAATCTGCGATCTGTTCACGGATGACGCCGCGAGATGGGGCGCCTCAGCCCTTGGCGCAGGGCGGGGATCGGCCCCTCACCCCGACCGCGACTGTTTCACCTCGACGGGAACCCACTCGGGCGCGTGAGACGTCGGCTGGTTTCAGGGTATGGAAAGCACATAAATCGTATTAAGTGTCTTGTTGTCCGCAACTTCCGATGCTAGCGTCGGGCTACGCCGTCACGTACGCAGCCGTCCCTCTGATTCACGGATTGACGCTCGATCGCACCTTCGTCGAGAAGCGACGGCGCGAGCACCACGCTATCGAGACATATTCGACGGATCCTGTACGAAGACAAGGGATTATGACGACGACAGAGGAGCCCGCTTCGAACTTGGCGGAGTTCGACAAGAAGCTCGACCTGCTCCACCTTCGCGGCCAGTGGCAGTACGACGCGCAGCTAATCCAACTGACCGACGGTCCCATCCCTGCCGGCATACCCTTTCTGTGGTCACGGGAACTCGCGCAACGCGCCTTGGCCGAAATGTGTACTGCCGTGTCCGGAGATACGGCCCGGAGAAACTTCACCTTCATCAATCCTGCGCCCGATGTGAACGGCACGACGCAGACCATCGCCATGGGCATGCAGATCACCCTGCCCGGTGAGATTGCCTGGGCGCACCGGCATTCCATCAACGCGCTTCGCTTCGTCGTGGACGGAAGCCCCGCGCTCTACACGGCTGTGGACGGTGAGCGACTTCCGATGGAGGACGGGGACCTGATCATCACCCCGGCCTACACCTGGCACGATCACCACAACGAGAGCGCCAAGCGCGGTGTCTGGCTCGACATCCTCGACGTTCCACTGATGGGCTACCTGCGCCAGCTGTTCTTCGAACCGTTCGGCGGCAGCACCCAGCCACTGCACCAGGACGCGGCCAATCACATCAGCAGCCGCGCCTCCCACATTCGACCCGCCTGGGAAGCGCAGCAGTGTGATCGCATCCCGTTCCGGTACGCGTGGAGCGATGTCCGCGCCGCGCTTGCGACCCACCAGCACAGTCCCGGAAGCAGATTCGACGGTGTCATCCTGCGCTACGCCCATCCGGTGACGGGCGGACCAACCTTGCCCACCATCGACTGCTTCGCCCAGTTGCTTCGGCCGGGCCTGCACACCGAGCGTCATCGCCATACGTCGAGCGCCGTGTACTACGTCGTGGAAGGCGAGGGGGCAACCGTCGTCGGCGACGAGGAACTGGAGTGGTCGGCAGGCGATTCCTTCGTGGTGCCGAATTGGATGTGGCATTCCCACGTCAACCGGTCCGGCGATACCCCCGCCGTGCTGTTCAGCGCCACCGATGCCCCGGTGCTGGAAGCCCTCGGGATGTACCGCGAGGAGCCGCACCCGTCGTTCGGCATTGCATCTGGTCCCACCGTGCCGGCCGATCTGGCCCGCCGCCGTTCAGCAGAGAGGCCATGACATGACGATCACTCGTACCGACGTCAGAGGTGTCGTCGGGATCGTACCGACACCCGCGACCAGCGACGCCGGCGATTGGCGTTGTGTCAACAGCGTCGATCTCGGCGAGACCGAGAAGATGATCGACACGGTCGTCGGTGCCGGGATCGAACTGGTGATGTCAACGGGTACGTTTGGCGAGTGTGCATCGCTGACACATGAGGAGTGGCTTGTGTTTTCGCGATGCGTCGCGGAGACGGTACGCGGTCGGGTGCCCTTCTTCGCCGGCGTGACGACACTCAACACGCGCGACACCATCACCCGGGGGCGAGAGGCAATCGCCGCGGGCGCCGACGGATTGTTCGTGGGTCGTCCGATGTGGCTCCCACTCGATGAAGACGGCATCGTCCGCTTCTATCGCGACGTCGCCGAGGCCTTGCCTGGGATACCGGTGGTGATCTACGACAACCCCGCCGCCTTCAAGGGCAAGATCAGCGTAGCGGCCTACCAACAGCTAGCCGACCTTCCCGAGATCGTCGCGACGAAGCATGCCGGAGGACCATCGCTGGAGACGGACATCGAGGCGTTTGGCGACAAAGTGGCCGTGCTCCCGCTAGATAGTGACTGGGTCCGAGCTGCCAAGCGCTTCCCCGAGCGAGTCACCGCCTGCTGGTCCGGAAACGTGGCGTGCGCACCAACCCCGCTGGCCGCCTTGTCGCGCGCGGTGCTGTCTCAGGATTGGGCGAGCGCGGATCACATTTCTGAGCAAGTCAACTGGGCGTTGGCCCCCCAGTTCGGTGGTGACATGTCGCGCTTCATGGATTACAGCATCCCCGTCGGTCGCGGCCGGTTCCGTGGTGCAGGCCTCATCGACTGCGGACCCAGCCGACCGCCGTACACCGCCGCGCCACCAGACATGGTCGCAGGTGGCGAAGAGACCGGCCGGCGGTGGGCTCAATTGGAACAGAAGTACCGCGGGGTCGACGACTGACGTGCTGGCACCTGAATCCGGGCAGGCTCTGCCCCGATTCAGGTGCCAGCACCGTCGCCGTCCGACTCAGGCGCCGGTGCCTTCGCTGATCGCCATCACGACTGCTTTTGGTTCGGTGAAGAACTCCCGGCTGAACGTGCCGCCTTCACGTCCGACCCCCGAATCACCGGTACCACCGAACGGTGCCCGCAAGTCCCGGATGAAGAAGCAGTTCGCCCAGACCGTGCCAGCCCTCAAGGCAGCTGAAACACGGTGTGCGCGAGAGAGATTCTCGGTGAACAGCATTGCGTTCAGCCCGTACGGAGAGTCATTGGCAGCGTTGACGGCGTCCGACTCGGTGTCGAAGGGCGCCACGACGACCACGGGACCGAAGATCTCGTCGCGACAGAGGCGCGCTCCAGCTGGCAGGTCGGTCACGATGGTGGGCTTGACCAGCCACCCCTCCCCCAGCCCACCGGTCCGCATGATGCCGCCGTCGGCGGAGATCCCGTCGATGTACGACCGGACCCTCTTCCAATGTTCCTCCGACGCGAGCGGCCCGAGTTGGGTGGCAGGCGATTTCGGATCACCTGCGGTGAGATCCTCAGCCGCGGCAATGAACCGGGTGAGGAATTCGTCGTAAACTTCCCGCTGGACATACAACCGGCTGCCCGCCAGACAGACCTGTCCGGCGTTGGAGAAGATCGCCCGGATCGACCAACTTACGGCGCAGTCGAGGTCCGCATCGGCAAAGACCAGGTTGGCGCCCTTGCCACCCAGTTCGAGACTCACCGGGGTGAGGTGTGCCGCCGCCGCCGCCGCGATCGTCCTGCCGGTCCCGGAGGCGCCGGTGAAGGTGATCCGGTCCACCCTGCCATCGCCGGTGAGCGCGGACCCGACCGAGCCGGGACCGTATCCATGTACGACGTTCAACACACCGTCGGGGATCCCGGCCTGCAGACCGAGGCGCGCCAGAATGGTTGCGGATGCCGGGGTGCCCTCGGCCGGCTTCAGCACAACCGTGTTACCCCAGGCCAAAGCTGGTGCGACCTTCCAGGTCTCCAGCATCAACGGAAAGTTCCACGGCGCGATGGCAGCGACCACACCCGCTGGTTCGAAACGAGTGTAGGCGTGGTGACCGGTATCCATCGGCAGCGCCTCGCCTGCGGACAGTCGCGCGTGGTCGGCGAAGAATCGAAAGTTCTGTGCCGACCGGGGCACGTCGTTGCCGCGGCTATCGGCGAGTGGCTTGCCCATGTCGGTGGTGTCGGCCAGTGCGAGTTCGTCGCGGTGCTCCATGATGAGGTCGGCCAACCTGTGCAGAATGCTGCCGCGCTCGGCTAGACCCATGCGCGGCCAGGGGCCTTCGTCGAAGGCCCGCCGCGCCGCCGCGACCGCGCGGCTGGCTTCGTCGGCGCCGCCCATGGCCACCCGTGCCCACGGCTCGCGGGTCCACGGATCGACGGTCTCGAAGACGGCTCCACTGGATGATTCGATCTCTTCGCCGTCGATGACGTGCGGTATCAGCTCGCTCATGAACGCTGGTTCCGTTCCGCTATGGTCACATCGCCTGCGGCCCAGTGGGTGTCGGGTACCTCCCGCAACACCACCCGGATCGTCGTCCGCGACACGGCCAGCGCCGTCTCGGCCGCGTCAGTGAGGCCGGTGATCAACGACCGGAGCTGCTGCGGTGTCCGGCCCTGAACCAGCGTGACTTCGATTAACGGCATTGTCCTACTTTCCTCTGTGTACGACGAGTGAGCCCAGATGCGAGAAGTGCACCCGGACCGCGGTACCCGGGCCGACCGGGACCGCGTCGGTCATGCCACCGGTGAATACGATCCAACCGGGCTCAATCGCCAGCCCCCGCTCGGCAAGAGTGTTGGCGGCCAGCGCAAGTGCCTCTGCAGGATGGCCCTGTACCGCGGAGCCGGTCGCGCTGTCGACGATGACGCCGTCGACCTCGACCAGGCATGCCTCCAATGCCAAATCCAGTTGCTCGGGTGCCAGCCCGATCGAGCCGGTCGAATAGCGCGCCGACGACGCGTTGTCTGCCACGACGTCGGGCAACGTGAAACGAAAGTCGCGATACCGCGAGTCGATGATCTCGATGCCGGCGTGCACCCGCCCCACCGCGGACATCGCTCGTGACGCAGTGACACCGGGACCGGCCAGTCGTTCCTTCATGACGAAGACCAGTTCCGGTTCCGCGCGAGGATGGATCAGCTCGTCGCCGGGCACCGGCGCTCCGGCGGGCAACGTCATCGCGTCGGTCAGCCACGCGACCAGAGGTGACGAGATACCCATCCTTTGCTGCTTGGCACGCGACGTCAGACCCAGCTTGATTCCCACTACGTGCTCGCCGCGTTCGACTCGACGACATAGCGTCTCGTCCTGTATGGCGTAGGCCGTGCGGAGATCGAGATTCTGCCAGTCGTCACTGAGCGGACCGCGAGCTGCAGGGGTGTCCTGCGCGTCGAGTAATTCGGTCGCTGCTCGGTCGACGGACCAGGTGCTCATGCGGCTCCTGTAGAAAAACGCGCGGTGACAGTGCCGAGTTCGGCAAGGTGCGCAGTCCAAACGTCCCCACTCTGCACCGGTTGCGCGGCGGTGACCGAACCCGGGAGCACGATGTCTCCGGCCTCGAGGCAGTCGCCGTGCTCACCGATCGTGTTGGCCAGCCAGGCCAGCGATACCACCGGAGACCCCAGGGCGGCTCCGCTCGCACCCGTTGCCACCAATTCCCCGTTACCGAACAGGTTGCAACCGAGTAACCGCAGGTCTACGGCGGCCGGGCCGATCGGATGCGCGCCGAGCACTACCCCGCCCGAGGACGCGTTGTCCGCAATCGTGTCGACGATGCCGATGCGCCAGTCCTCGATGCGGCTGTCGATGATCTCCAACGCCGGCAGCACGAAGTCCACTGCAGCCAATGCGTCGGCGATGGTGACGCCGGGACCTGTGAGCCCCCGCCCCAGTACCAGGGCAACCTCCGGCTCGACCCTTGGCTGAATGAATGCGGAGATGGGCACGACTTCCGATTCCGCATAGAACATCCGGTCGTGCAACACCCCGAAATCCGGCCGCGCAACACCCATTTGGCGCTGCATGGCGGCGGACGTCAGGCCGACCTTTCGTCCCTTGATCAATCTGCCCTCGGCCCGCCACGTAGCGACCTGAGCCTGCTGAATCGCGTAGCCATCGGCGATGGTCAACTCCGGATACCGATCCGTCAGCGGTGCTATTGGTTGGCCCGTCCGATAGGCCTTTAGGAGACCCTCGGCCATCTGAACACACTCGGGGGTCTTCATCAGACGCCGACGCCGGGATCGGACGTGCGCGCACCCATCGACACCGACGAGAGGCCCTCCAGTTGCGACTGAGACACCGTCCGCTGGGTGGGACCGAGCCACATGTCGATGGAGCCTGGTTCTTGGAGTTCGAACATACGGGGCTGCCACGCTGCGTCGTCCTCGATCAGTTGGACGCCGAACGAGTACTCGTAGGTCAGATCGTCCGGTCCGAGGAAGTAGACGAAGATGGCCGTCGACGTCGGATGGCGACCGGGGCCGTGCAGGATGTGCACGTCGTTCTGCTGCAGGAAACGCCAGTTGCGCATCACGTCGTCCAGCGTCTTCACCTGGAAGTTGACGTGGCAGAGCCCGGGCCCGGCATCATTCTGGAAGAACGCCAGCTTGTGATGAACGGGATCGATACGCATGAGACATGCACCGTCACCGATCCAATCGGACACCCGCCCGCTGAATACCGTCGACCAGAACTCGTGTGCTGCGCGCACATCAGGAGCATCCAGACACAGATGACCGAATTCGGCAATGCCAGCAGCGGGCCTGCCGAAGTTGATCGGCCGGGACAGGGTGGACTGCCCGGTGACCAGTTCGATGTGGTTGCCGAACGGGTCGTCGAAGGCGATGAAGTTGCGAACGTGCCGTTGTCGCGCTTCGGTCTCGGATCCACGGGTGACCGTGCAACCGACCTTCAGCAGTTCCGACTCGGCAGCCTCGAGCGCAGCGTCGTCGAGTAGCGAGAAGGCTGAGGCGTGCACTCCAGGCGCGTCGCTCTCCACTAGGGCCAAGCAATGGTGGCGATGGTCAGCGCGCAGGTACGTGGCGCCAGCTTCCCGCACCACCGGATCCAATCCGACGATGTCCGTCGCGAACCGGGTCGCGCGTTCCAGATCGGTCACCCCGGAACGGACGTAAGCGATGTCCTGTAGTTCGATCATTTACGACCTCTCTGGTGAATCCGGCATGCGCCGACCGGATCTGCGGCATGGGACGGTACGGCGCCAACCACTTACTTATGGTACTGAACTATATTCTGACGGAACTGCCGGGGTCAAAGGTTTCGGCTTGCCAATTCTCGATGAATCGGTACCAACACCGCTTCTCGTTCCGATCGCCCTCGTCGCCCTTGCTCCAGCGCTAGCCGCCCCCGCGCACAGAGGAAGTCCACCCAGCGTTGCGCGATAGCGCCTTTCGTGCACTTAGTTGTGTCAGTGAATATTTTCGAATCTGACTTCTGGCAGGGCGGAGGCGCTAGTGTTGACTGACATCAGGTGTGTATTACTCGAGGAAGTGAGCATCGGCACGTGCAAGGCTCTCTAGAAAGCAACAAGTCGGCTGTCGCAACCCTGCTGGACCGGGATTGGCTCATGCTCATTGGCGGCGATCGCGTTGGCGCGAGCGATGGCGCCACCATGCAGATCACTGCACCGCACGACGGCTCCCTGCTCGCCAAGGTGCCGGCCGCCGGGGCTGCCGACGTCGACGCAGCCGTAGCCGCCGCCGCGACGGCGTTCCCGGCGTGGCGCGATACCAACCTGCTTGAGCGCGCCGAGATGATCCGGGGTTTCGCATCGAGAATGCGCGATCGTGCAACCGATTTCGGTCTTCTCGACGCCGTCGACACCGGAAACCCAGTCACCGCCATGATCGGCGACGTGATGATGGCGGCGCGGTGGCTCGACTATCACGCCTCGGTTGCCTTCGGCATTACTGGTGACACCTTGCCGTCGATGACCCGCAGCTGGCTGATGACGCGGAAGGAACCGTACGGCGTGGTCGGTCGGATCATTCCCTACAACCACCCAATTCTGTTCGCAGCCGCCAAGGTTGGCGCTCCCCTGATCACCGGCAACACGCTCGTGCTCAAGGTGCCCGATCAGGCCCCGCTGTCCTCATTGCTGATGGCCGAGGTAGTGGCGGAATCATTCCCCCCGGGGGTCGTCAACATCCTCTCTGGCAGCGGCGCGGTTGCAGGCGACGCCCTCGTCCGGCACCCGGACGTCAAGCGGATCGCGCTCATCGGCAGTGTTCCGACCGGCCAGAAGGTGATGGCCGCGGCGGCCGAGGTCGGCATCAAGCACGTGACCTTGGAACTGGGCGGCAAGAACGCGATGATCGTCTGTCCGGACGCCAACCCTTCGGCCGTCGTCAAGGGAGCGGCGTTCGGCATGAATTGTCATTGGAGCCAGGGACAGTCGTGCGGCTCGACGACGCGCCTCTTCTTGCACGAGTCGCTCCACGACCAGGTGCTCACCGGGCTGGTGGAGCGTCTGAAGACCATCAAGATCGGGCATCCGTTGGATCCCGCGACGGAGATGGGCTGCTTGGTGTCCTCCGCCCAGTACGAAAAGGTGCATCACTACGTCGACTCGGCGAGACGCGAAGGTGCCCGGCTGGTCACCGGCGGCGGACGCCCCCCCGGCGAGGAGTTCGAGGCGGGATTCTATGTCGAGCCGACTGTCTTCGCCGACGTCGACATGTCGATGACCATTGCCCGGGAGGAGATCTTCGGCCCCGTCCTGTCGGTATTGCGGTTCACCGATCTCGACGCTGCCGTAGCGCAGGCCAACGCGTTGCCGTTCGGCCTGACCGGTGCAATCTGGAGCAACGACATCGCCACCGCGGTTTCCGTGGCCGATCGACTCGATACGGGTTACGTGTGGATCAACGGAAGCGGTAGCCATTTTCTGGGCGCGCCGTTCGGCGGCCACAAGAACAGCGGCACCGGTTCCGAGGAGGGAATCGAGGAATTGGAGAGCTTCCTACAGACCAAGACGGTCAACATCCCGCTTCGCTGAGTCACCGGCAATGGAGGCGGGAACCGGATCCGATAGTTTGGTTGCGATAAAGTACAGCTCCAAAACCATTCGACGTCGCGCCATGACGGGAGGTCACCTGATGCCGAGACGGCCCCGCAACCCACCCTCGATCGCCGACCAGATCGCTCTTGCTGCTGACCGGGAGGGGCCTGACTTCGACACGGCCGTTCTCGGGCTCACTCTTGCGCTCTTCCGCACGGCGACCGCATTTGAACGCGCTCACGTCACGGAATTGCTGCCCCACGGCCTGAACATCGGCCAGCTCAACATCTTGACGGTCCTGGACCGGGCCGCGGAGCCCTTGACGATGGGCGCTCTCGGACAGGCTGTGTCGGTGCTACCGGCGAACCTCACTGGCGTCGTCGATGGCTTGGCAGGTCGAGGCTATGTCGAGCGAATTCCCAATCCCAGCGATCGCCGGTCGTTCCTGATCCGCATCGGCAAGGGCGGCCGCAGCTTCCTGCGCAAGTTCCTCCCGGGCCACTGGGCACATCTGCAGAACCTGATGAGCGATCTGACGCCCGCGCAGCGACGTCAGTTGCAGTCATTGCTCGGCAAGTTCCTCGAATCCATCGAGCAGAACGGCAAGGACACCGCGGACGGCTTCCATCCCGACCGCGTGCGGCGTCCGGCTCGTCGCGGCGGCGCGGTGTCGACGTGACCGGACCGGAGGCCGGCGTCATCGACCTCCATACTCACGGAATGCCGCAACGGCTACCCGCGTTCGGCAGGCGCTTTGCGGGATCCTGGCCCGAATTGGTGGCGACGGGACCCTGTACCGCCGACATCATGCTCGGCGCGCGCCATTTCCGATCCATCACCGACCAGTGCTGGAACCTCGAACGCCGCGTCGCGGACATGGATGCTGATGGCGTTGCCCGTCAGGTGATTTCACCCATTCCCATCACCTTCGCCTACGGTCTGGATTCCGACGGCGTCGCCGAACTGTCGCGCGTTCAGAACGACTGGATCGCCGAAGCGGTCCGGGCATCTCCTGCGCGCTTCAGCGGACTGGGCACGGTCCCGCTGCAGGATCCGGACCGCGCGGCGGAGATGGTCGTCGAAATTCGACGCGACCTCGGCCTGGCCGGCGTCGAGATCGGGTCCAACGTGCGCGACGTCAACCTCGACGATCGGGCTCTCGACCCCTTCTTCGCGGCCTGTGCCGAGCAAGGTGCGCTCGTGTTCGTCCACCCGTGGCAGGTGCTGGGCGCTGGCCGCCTCACCCATTACGGACTCGCCGAGTCGATCGGAATGGGTGCCGAAACAGCCACGGCCGCAGCGACGTTGGTGATGGGCGGCGTCCTCGACCGTCATCCCAACCTCGATGTGCTGCTGGCCCACGGTGGTGGCGCCTTCCTGGCACTGCTCCCCCGGATCGAACGGTTCTGGGCGAACCTTTCTGGCGCAGCGGGTTGCGTCGACCGACCATCGAGCTATGCGCGCCGATTCTTCTACGACTCACTCGTCTTCGACCCGGACGCGGTCGCGGCGCTGATCGGACGGGTTGGGGCCGATCGCGTCGCCGTCGGAACCGACTACCCCTTCGCGATCGCCGAACGCCCCGCCGGGGCGGCTCTGCGCGGCGCCGGCCTGCCGGAGGCCATCACCGCGGCGGTCAGCACACACACTGCCGAGCGGCTGCTCGGTCTCACCCGAGCCGGTCCGGACCCTTCCGTTAAATCTTTGCGGCACTGACGGTCGATGGTACGAACACGTCCTCTGGCGCCAGCCGTCGTCTGCTGAACCCTTGCTGGTGGGCATATGCCAGCAACGCCTCCAGGCTGGCGGCATTAGCGGCGACACCGCAGCGAAATGGGTCACCCAGCACTGCCTGTTCCGCCTCGGCATATGAGGACTCCCAGACCAGGCTGCTGGTACAGACGGCGGTGTCCAGAAGCTCCCGCTGGACGGGTGTGCGTGCTCGTTCGAACGCGTCGACGAGGTTGTTGGCGACCCAGGGGTGGGCGGCGAGCAGAGCGCGCCGGATGACCACTACGTGCATGATCGGAATGATCTGTGTCTTGACGTAATACGCCTGCTCGGCCGCGCGGAAATCGGGCCACAACCGGCGAATCCGTCGGTCGCCCTCCAGAAAGGCCCGTGGGGCACGAGCGGTGATCAGAGCGGTCAGATCGCCCCGGATGAGCTGCGCACTCAGCGTGTCCGTGTCGCCGATGTGAGCGACGTCGAAATGAGCCGGCGGTGTCACAGGCGCCTTCTCCAGACGGCCGGGCTCCTCGAGACCACCTGTGCGCCAGTGGATCGAGGCCAGGTCGACGCCGTGGTGTTCGCCCAGAATGCCGCGCATCCATAAAGATGCGGTCATGCTCCACTCGGGGGTTCCGATCACGGTCCCGTTCAGGTCGGCCACGTCGGAGACATCGGTGTCCGCGTTAACGTAGACGCTCGAGTGCCGGAATAGTCGCGATGGGAACACCGGCAGCGCAACGAACGGCCGATCCGGATCGTCGAGCGTAGACAGGTAGGCGCCCATCGAGTATTCGGCCAGATCGAACTCGCCGTACCTGCCTTGCCGCCAGAACAAGTCTTCGATCGCCGTGTGCAGATAGCGCAGTCGGACTCCCTCCGGAGCCACCTCGCCGGTGTACAGCCGCCGCGTTCTGTCGTAAAGCTCGCCACCATAAGTCAATTCGAGACGATCGAGTCCGCTCATGGAAGGAGCGCCTCAATCTCGGCGGCGGCGTCGGACAGCTGGCTGAGCGCTGTTCTGCGCAGTTCCTTGGTCATGCGGCTTACCGGCATCGAAGCGTTCAGGGCCAAGGCTCCATTGCGCACCGGCACGGCGATCGACACCACGCCCTCTTCGCCCTCTTCATTGCTGATGGCATGTCCCCGTCTGCGCACCGCATCCAGTTCGGTTCTCAGCGCGGCGGTCGTCGCTATCGAATGTCGGGTCATCTGAACGAGATCGGGGCCGGGATAGAGTCGATTGAGCTCGTCGGGACTGAGGGCTGCGAGCAACACCTTCCCAGTCGACGTGCAGTGCGCGGGCATGGCGACGCCGAGGCGGTTCGAGACCCGAAGCGCCTGTGGGCTCTCGATGGAGGCCACGAAGTCGACCTCGACGCCTTCGAGCCGGCCCAGGTGCACGGTCTCCTGCAAATCGGCATTCAGCTTCTCCAACACCGGGCGGGCACGGTCACGGATGTCGAGCTGCTTCAGCACGGTGAACGCCAGTAGGTCCAGGCTTGGACCCGCCTGGTAGGCCTTGGTTCTCGGATCCTGCCGAATCAGCCCGCGGTACTGCAACATTGCCAGCAGACGGTGTGCCGTCGAGCTGGCCACGCCGAGGTGGACACTGACGTCGGTGAGCCGGATTTCCGTACGGGTCACCAGAAGCATCAGAATCTGCAGGGCGTTGTCGACTGACTCCAACCGATACTGAGGTGTTGGCCCATAGGCCCTGGCGGTGATTGGTGCTGCTGCCGTCGTCACGAAGTGGCTACCTTCCTGCCGTGTTCACGGCGGCGAGCCGCGGCAGGCCCTCGAGTTCGGCAAGGCAATCGGTCACGGTGGCGCCAGCGCCGATCATCCGCCGACATATCATCAGGGCCTTCGGCCAATTGACGGTCACGGCCCCGCGCAGCACCCCGTCACGGTCGCCGTACACTGCCGCTGCCTGTGCGGGATCGTGGTCGACGTCGCCGATGATCCGTTGCAGCACCGCCCGATTGGGCCGCCCGGCAATCTGAATCTTCCAGTCGTATTGGTCGCTCCATACGTACTCCGTCGGCGCGTAGGCACGGAGCTCCCCGGGGTGGCAGATGTTGTGGGCCACGCACGCGGACTGCTCGGCGGCATTCGTCCAGTGCTCGGCGCGAACGTCTTCCTGATGTACGGGATGGCGCCAGCGGGCCACGTCCCCCACCGCGTAGACGTTCGGGTGTTCGACAGTCCGACAGAATTCGTCGCACACCACCCCGTCATCGATGAGGAGTCCCGACGAGGCCAGCCATCCGTCGTTGGGAATCGCGCCGATACCGACCACGACAGTGGCCGCCGGCAGCGTCTCTCCGTTCGTCAGCGTGACCGTCAGCTCGCCCTCGCACCCCTCGATCGATTCCACACCGACGCCGAACCGCGTCCGCACTCCATGCCGGGCATGCACGCTAGCGAGGATCGTCCCGAGCTCATGCCCTACGAGCCTGCCGATCGGCGCCGCGAGCGGGTCGACGATCGTGACGTCCCGCCCGGCTGCGCGTGCGGTAGCGGCCACCTCGGCACCGATGAATCCGCCGCCAACGACGACGACGGGTCCGACAGCAGCGAGGGCCCTGGCCAAATCGCGCGTGTCATCGAGCGTCCGCACCACGTGGATACCCGAATTGACCGACCACGGAGACGGCCGAGCGGCCGCACCGGTGGCGATCACCAGCACGTCATAGGCCACTCGCGTGCCGCCGCTGAGTATGACCACCCGCTCGGCCAGGTCCAGACGCTCGGCGGCGCTGCCGAGCTGCAGCTCGATGTCAGCCTCCTTCGCGTCCTCGGCCGTCAGCATCGTGACCCTGCTCTGATCCCACGTACCTGCGAGGAGCTGCTTGGACAGCGGTGGCTTGTCGTACGGGAGGTGCGCCTCGTCGCCAATCAGGATGACCCGTCCCGTGAATCCCTGTGAACGCAGCGCCTTGGCGGTGCGGACGCCACCGACAGAGGACCCGACGATGACGACTGTCCGGGTGTCCATCACTGCGCCTCGATGCTCAGGGCGTTCACCGGGCAGCTGTTCACGGCGTCTTCGATCCGTCGCCGGTCTTGCTCGGGAACGGTATCGCGCAACAGGACGACGACGCCGTCGTCGTCGACGTCGAACGTGTCCGCTGCGCCGGTAACGCAATTGCCGTATCCCTGGCACGACGGATAGTCAGCGTGGAGTCTGGGCACGGTGTCCTCTCTCGATGGTGGTCTTGGGGTGAAGGGTCAACGGCGCTTGCGCGGCGCTCCGGCGACTCCCATGCCCCCGTCGGGGTGAATGACGTCGCCGGTGATGCCACGGGCGCGATGCGAGGCCAGGAATACATAGCTCCAGGCGTGGTCTTCTGCGGACAATGCCACCTGCAGCGGAACGCGGGCGGCGAGTTCCTCGGCTCGATCGGGAGCCGCCGCGATGCTGCGGTCGGCCGCACCTAAACTGGCGAGCCCCCGTAGGTCGGTGCCGAGGGTGCCTCCCGGGGCGACGCCATTGACCCTGATGTGTGGAGCGAGGTCGTGGGACAGCGCGGTCACCAGTCCGCGGACGGCGAACTTGGAGGCGACGTACATCACCCCGCCGCGACCCGGGTAGTACCCGGACGTCGACTCGGTGAGCAGGACGACGGGATGCGCGGATTGCTGAAGTGCGGGGAGTGCGGCCTTCACCGCGTGCAGATGACTTTTGACGTTGATGCGAAAGATCTCGTCGAAGGCGTCGTCGAGGACGTCTGCGTCCAGATCGGTGATACTGCGGTAGAAGTCGAAGACGCCCACGCAGTTGACGAGGACGTCCAGGCCACCGAACGACTCCACCGCAGCGGCGACGGCATCGTCGTTGGCCGCCCGCGTGCTGGCATCCCCGCACGTGACCGGCACCTCGGGGTGGGCGGCGCGCACTGCCGAACACTTCTGTTCATCACGCTCGAGGACGGCCACGCGGGCGCCCTCCCCCAGGAAGGCCGTAACGACCGCGCGGCCGATTCCGGATCCGGCGCCGACGATCAGCGCCCGCCGATCGGTGAGCCAGCCGGTCACCATGACTCCGGCGCCGACTCAGCGGGCTGATCACCGACCAGGGATCCGAACGGATGCCCGATCATCGCCGAGAAGGTGGCTGTGCCCTGCCACGTCAGCGCCTCGGCTTCCAGTGGGCACAACGCCACCCACTGACCCGATCGTTGAGATTCAATCAGCAACCGCGAGCCGTTGCGGGTGTCCACCCGTGTGACCCGTACCTCGGCGAATTCATTGCCGACCGTGATCGATTCGCCCACAGCGTGTTCGAGCAGCGCACTGCGCTCCGCGCTCGACCGTGCCGCCTGTTCGTCGGGTGACGGGGTCACAAGAACACCGCGAGGTTCTGCATGCGGATGACGGAGTCGTCGACATGAATCGTGCGACGGGCGAGACGCCATTGGCCGTCCTCGCACCGCAACAGGTCTTCGCGTCCCGCGGAGAGGAACGCTCCCTCACGCACGTCACCCCTACTACGAAACAACAGGGTCGCGGACTCGACCACCAGATGCTCGGGATCGACGGTGGCGAAGGTGCGCACGTTGGACAGGTGATGACGCAGCCGCGACGGCGGATCCTCGGTCCAGGCGTGCTCGGTGAGAAAGCGGGCGACTCGGCGAGACAGCGAGTACTTGTCCTCGTCGAAATGTGCCATGCCGGGGGCGGTGTCGTAGCCGGCGGCCAGTGCCGTCGTCACCCTGACGGGCATCAGGTAGTGAATGTCCTCGGCGAGCAACTCGAGCCAGTCTGAGTAGGCCTGCGCATCGAACAGGTAGGTCTCATCCACCAGCCACTTGTGGGCGAGGAGATGCCGTTCGTCGCCGAACTCGAGCGACGTTCCCGTTCTTTCGACCCGCGATGCGTTGGTGCCCAGCCGGGAGCGACTAGAATCTGTGTCCGCGGCAGCACTCATTTCCGCGACACCGCCCGGGATTCGCCGTTGGCCGCAGCACCGTTTGACGCCGCAGCGACCGCCGGGTCGGCGGACGGTCGGGCAAGGTCATCTGCCCAACGTCGCAACAGTTCTCGCTGATTGAACTCGCTATACCCTTGCCGCGCTATGCCGGGTCCGCTGAATTGTTCGGCGGACAACCGTGGTGCCACCTCGGAGCCGTCTGCCAGCAGACCCATGCGGCTGTTGAGCAGTAGCCGACGGGCCATCGATCCCGCTGCGGTATTCGTCAGCGACACCCAGTTCTCGACGTCGTCTTGCTCGAACATGCCGGTGCTACCGAAACACATGAGATAGGCCTTGTAGGAAAGGGCCTTGAAGTCTTCCGGGGCCGCAGCGTCAACAGCGAACCACGACAGCACCTCTGTCTCGTCCTCGCTGATGGGTTGCCATTGTCGCAGCGTGATGAACGGCAGCACGTCGTCGCTGGTCCCGACCTTCGGCCAGTTGTGAACGAACGACATGTTGGGGTAGAGCGAGGCCGCACTGAACATGAACCCATCGGTGCCGATGATGGCGAGCTGTTCGGCTGACCAGCATTGCTTCATGCGCTCGATCATTGGGTCGGGGTATCCGACGTAACGCAAACGCTCCTCCAGCGTTCCGTCGGGAAGTTTGTAGGTCGTTCCGCCCCCGTTTCCGGCCCAATACAGCGCGCCCTCTTTGCGTTTCTGGGCGTTTGGTTCGCGGAACAGACCGATCTCGACGACCGAGGTGTGGGTTTGGGGCGTGTGGTACATGTCGCCGGCGAAGTTCTCGGCGCCGATCTTCCAATTCGCCTTGATCCGCCACCGTTGCGGTCCGTGCAACTCGATGCCACCCGGACTCTGCTTCGTGTAGAAGTCGAGGTAGAAACGGAAGTCACCGAGATACTCCTCCAGCGGCGGTGCACCCGCATCCAAGCTGAGGAAGATCATCCCGTTGTAGATGCCGATGTTCGGCGCGGGCAGGAGCCTTTGTCCCTTGCGGGCGAACCCCTCCTCGCCGCCATATGCCTCTTGATGGAATGGAAGTCCGACAATCCTGCCGTCGTTGCGGTACGACCAGCCGTGATAGGGGCATCGGAAATGAGATGCGTTGCCCATCTCCGCGCGGCAGACCTGCATCCCGCGATGCAGACACATGTTGAAATGGGCACGGACGCAGCCATCTTCGTCACGTGTGACGATGAAGGAGTCCTCGAGGACTCGTCGCACGACGTAGTCACCGGGTTGTGCAATCTCGGATTCGTGGCCGACGAAGATCCAGGCCCGACTGAAGATCTTCCGCTTCTCCAGCTCGAAGATCCCGCGATCGTTGTAGATGTGCGCCGGGATCATGCCTCGCCGCACGTCATCGAGGACATCAGAGTAGTCGGTCACGACCCGCCACCTTCGATGCTGGCCGATGCCCCGGCACGGCACAAGCGCTCTGCGTGGGCCAGAAATTCTTGGTTTCGGCGGCTGACCGCATCGGCAAACACCTCGCTCACAACAGGGTGGGCGTCAATGTGCATGTGTCATCCGAACTTTCCGGTCGATCGTCGCAGGGAGATTGAACGCGTCGATATGGGTTCCAATACATGACGCATGAATAATACATAAATCGTACTATATGTTCAATACGTCGCGGGCGCGGACTCAGTCCCTGGGAGCAGGTGTCGACCGTCCCCAGCCGGCGTCCTTGGTGATGTCCTTGAGCAACGGCACCACTCGGTAGGCCAACGGCGTCGTCAGCGCCAGCGTGGTGGTCGAGTGGACCACCCCCGGGGTTCCCACGAGCTGTTCGATCAATTGCTGCAGGCCAGCCTGGGTCTGGGTCGCGGCGCGCACCAGCAGATCGTCGCGTCCGGTCGTCGCGTGGACCTCCAGCACCTGCGGTATTTCTCGTAGCGCTTCGACGATCGACCCCAGGCAGCCCTGCTGCACCTCGAGCCCAATGAAGGCTTGGGTGGCCACTCCAGCATGTGCGAGGGTGAGCTCGGGCCGGTAACCGGTGAGCAGACCGCCGTCCTCGAGTCGCTTCAAACGTGATTGCACGGTGTTGCGCGAGATGCAGAGCGTCGACGCCATTTCCACGACCCCGGCTCGGGCGTCCCGCGCGAGGATCTCCAGCAACTCGACGTCCAGCCGATCGATGCTGAGCATCCGAATCACCTCACTCCGAGTCGTGTCCACTCAGCTGAACCGTTAGATCAGTTGAAATACCCTTAGTTGACCAAGATTCCGACTAAAGGCAGTCTTGACTGTACTTCCGAATCACATGCCGCGTATCGGCATCATCGACACTTGGGCGGAAATTCACCTTGACCGATCTTCGTACGGCCGGACCAGATCCCCTCTTGAAAGATCGCTACCGGGCTTCCTCCGGACCGGTGTTGCTGACCGGGGTGCAGGCCATCGCGCGGCAGATGGTCGAACAACACGAACGTGACATGCGGGCCGGGCGGCGGGTCGCCACCTTCGTCTCCGGGTATCAGGGCAGCCCCCTCGGAGGCCTGGACCAGCTACTGGCGAGCCTGCCGGAACTCGAATCGGAACATCACGTCCACCTCGTGCCCGGCGTCAACGAGGAACTTGCGGCCACTTCGGTGTGGGGCAGCCAGAACAACCTGCCATCGGGCACCGAGTCCTACGACGGAGTCATCGGCATCTGGTACGGCAAGGGACCCGGTCTCGACCGCGCCAGCGATGCCTTAAGGCACGGCGCGATGTTCGGCGCCAATCCACACGGCGGCGCGGTCGCCCTCGTCGGCGACGACCCCGGCGCAAAGTCATCAAGCCTCCCAGTGGCCAGCGAGCGATCTCTCGCTGCGCTGTCCATGCCGATCTTCTTCCCCCGCAACGCAGAAGAGGTCATCGCATTCGGCATGTACGCGGTTGCATTGTCCCGCGCATCGGGATGCTGGCCAGCCATGAAGATCGTCGCCGACGTTGCCGACGGCGTGTGGACACTGGACCGCGACTTCACCGAATTCGACATCAACGTTCCCACGATCGAATGGGACGGGCGACCCTGGACGTACAATCAGCGCCTGTGCGCGGCACCGCCGGACAGCCTGCTCGCCGAAGCCGATCTCTACGGCCCCCGTTGGGCGATGGTACGAGCATTCAACGCCGCCAACGCGATCGACCGCATCGAGGTGGACCCGGCGCAGGCGTGGCTGGGCATCATCGCCGTCGGCACTGCGTACGACACGGTGCGCGAGGCACTCCACGAACTCGGCGTGACCGACCACGAGCTGATGCGCAACGGCATCCGAATCCTGCGCGTCGGCATGCCCTACCCCCTCGGGCCCGAGATCGTGTCGCGACTCGCCTGCGGCGTCGAACAGGTTCTCGTCGTCGAGGACAAGTCAGCCTTCGTCGAGACGCAGGTCAAGGAAATCCTCTACGGCCGCAGCGCGGCACCGCAGATTGTCGGCAAGCTTGGCGCAGGCGGTGACATTCTGATTCCGCCAGGCGGCGAACTCGTTGCTGCGCGCCTGCTCTCACCACTGCGTGCGTTGTTGAAGGACAAGGTGGCGCTCACACCCGCTGCACCGCCGTCGCTCGACCTGACGGTGCTGCCGACGAGTCGAACCGCGTACTTCTGTTCCGGCTGTCCGCACAACCGTTCAACCGCCGTGCCGGAGGGTTCCCTGGCTGGCGGCGGGATCGGCTGCCATACCTTGGTCACGATGTCCGCGCGCACGGACTCTCAGGTCACCGCGCTGACCCAGATGGGTGGTGAGGGTGCTCAGTGGATTGGCCAGTCCCCCTTCACCGATGTCCGACACATCTTCCAGAACATCGGCGACGGAACGTATTTCCACTCCGGACAGCTCGCCGTTCAGGCGTGTGTCGCCGCCGGTGTGAACATCACCTACAAGATTCTGTACAACTCGGCGGTCGCGATGACCGGAGCCCAGGACGTCGAGGCGGGCTTGACGGTTCCCGAACTCACCCACAAGCTGCGCGCCGACGGAGTCACGAAGGTGATCATTTGCGCCGACGAACCGGAGCGGCACAAGGGCGCGGCGTTTGCCGACGGCGTTCTGCTGTGGCACCGCGATCGTCTCGACGAAGCCCAGCTACTCCTGCGTGACACCGAGGGCGTCACCGCGCTGATCTACGACCAGCAGTGCGCGGCCGAAGCACGGCGCAAGCGCAAGCACGGAAGGTTGCCTGCTCGACTGACCCGCGTGGTGATCAACGAGGCGGTCTGTGAAGGCTGCGGCGACTGCGGCGTCAAGAGCAACTGTTTGTCGGTGCAGCCAGTTGACACCGAACTCGGTCGAAAGACCCGCATTGATCAGAGCACCTGCAATACGGACTACACGTGCCTAGATGGGAACTGCCCATCCTTCGTCACCGTGGAGGTTCCCGCCGGAGGTGCCCCCACCGTTGCGCTGGATCGTGCTGTCCCGCCGGAGGTGCCCGAGCCCGCACTTCCGCCAATCTCCGGCGTTTACAACGTGTTTCTGGCAGGTATCGGCGGAACGGGGATCGTGACCGCCAATCAGGTGCTGGCAATGGCCGCGGTACGGGCCGGCCTGCATGCCGAAGGACTTGACCAAACGGGACTCAGTCAGAAGGCCGGCCCCGTGACGTCGCACCTGCGAATCAGCGGCGGGCCCGCTGCATCGTCCAATCGGGTCAGCCCGGGGGCAGCACACTGCATCTTGGCGTTCGACTTGCTCACTGCCGTGGAACCCAAGAATCTTGAGGTCGGCAGTTCGGAGCGGACCGTCGCGATTGCGTCGACCAGTAGGACCCCCACCGGCCCGATGGTCTACGACGGCAGCGTCGAGCATCCCAGCGACGAGGTCCTGCTGTCCCGGCTGGACGTCCGGGTTCGTTCGCTGGTGTCCTTCGACGCGTTGGCGGCGGCCCAGAAGTTGTTCGGCAACACCACGACCGCTAACTTCCTCCTCGTTGGCGCGGCTTATCAGGCAGGTGCGATTCCGTTGAGCGCCGCCTCAATCGAAGATGCGATCTCTATCAACGGCGTTGCCGTGCACATGAATCAGGCTGCGTTCCGGTGGGGCCGGGTTGCCGTCGCCGAACCGGGTGCCTTTCACGCTGCAACGGTTTCCCCCAGTGCCGGGCAAGCCCTCGTGGTGCCTGAACATCTCTTTGCGACGACCTCGGTCACCGGCTCCGTCGGAGAGCTACTTCGGCGGCGTGCCGCAGACCTCATTGCCTACCAGGGCGACCGCACCGCGGCCCGGCTCATCACCCTCACGCAGCTGGTGTGGGACAAGGAGCGCGAAACGACCGACCGGACCGACCTGTCCGAAGCGGTGACCCGAAACTTCTTCAAGCTCATCGCCTACAAGGATGAGTACGAGGTTGCCAGGATGCTGACCGACCCGGCCTTCCTCGCATCGGTACGCGCGCAGGTCCCCGGTGGGCAGAACCTGACGTTCAAACTGCACCCGCCGACGCTGAAGGCCCTGGGTCGCAAGAAGAAGGTCGGCATCGGGCCGCGGACCCAGGTCGCCCTCCGCGTCCTCGCCCGCGGCAAGTGGCTGCGGGGGTCCCGGCTGGATCCCTTCGGCCACACCCACATACGACGGACTGAACGCCGCTTGGTCGCGCATTACGAACGAACGATCAAGGATCTGCTGGAGTCCCTCACGGCAGAGTCGTATGAACGGGTCATCGTCGTCGCGTCGACCCCGGACCTCATTCGCGGCTATGAAGAGGTCAAGATGCACAATCTCGACGTTTATGTGGCACGCCTCGCCGAACTTGGGATCGCCACCGACTCACTGCAGTTGCCGTGACGGGCCGCGCGCGGTGCCGCATTGCGATCGGAACAGCCGCGGCTCTTGCGTCCGATCCAGATACTCCGGCCGGATGCGTATGATGCCCCTGCTCACCCATTCGCCATCCGGAACCTACTGTGCGCCAGGCACTCATGCGTCCGGAACAACGAAGCGAATTCCACTCTGAGATCCAGTGACGCTGGCACGGCCAGCTCGTCATGACACTGTCCGCCGAGTAGGAGGAGTACACATGCCATCGAAGGCCACCGTGGCGATCGTCGGGTCGGGCAACATCAGTACCGACCTGTTGTGCAAGCTGCTGAGGTCCGACTGGCTCGAGCCGCGTTGGATGATCGGCATCGACCCGCAGAGCGAGGGCCTCGCGCGGGCCCGCAAGCTCGGGTTGGAGACCAGCCACGAGGGCGTCGACTGGCTACTGGCACTCGACGAGAAGCCGGACCTGGTGTTCGAGGCGACCAGCGCCTACGTGCACCGCGACGCCGCACCCCGCTACGAAGAGGCCGGCATCCGCGCCATCGACCTGACCCCGGCCGCGGTCGGGCCGGGGGTCATCCCGCCGGCGAACCTGCGCGAGCACCTCGACGCGCCGAACGTCAACATGGTCACGTGTGGGGGGCAGGCCACCATCCCGATGGTCTACGCGGTGAGTCGCGTGGTGGACGTGCCCTATGCCGAGATCGTGGCGTCGGTGTCCAGCGCGTCGGCAGGCCCGGGAACCCGGGCCAACATCGACGAGTTCACCAGGACCACGAGTAGGGGCATCGAGGTCATCGGCGGCGCCAGGCGCGGTAAGGCCATCATCATCCTCAACCCGGCCGAACCGCCGATGATCATGCGCGACACCATCTTCTGCGCCATCCCCGAAGATGCCGACCAGGATGCGATCACCCGGTCCATCAAGGAGGTCGCCGTCGAGGTGCAGACCTACGTGCCGGGCTACCGGTGCCTCAACGAACCGCAGTTCGACCCGCCGTCGGTGCACTCGGGCGGTCAGGCGTTGGTGACGATCTTCGTGGAGGTGGAGGGCGCGGGTGACTACCTGCCGCCGTACGCGGGGAACCTGGACATCATGACCGCGGCGGCCACCAAGGTCGGCGAGGAGATCGCGAAGGAACGGGTTACTGCGACTGCTGGAGGTGCGCAAGCATGAGTGAGGTCTTCTTCAATCCGATCTGGGACGTCCGGATGACCGACACGTCCCTGCGCGACGGTTCGCACCACAAGCGCCATCAGTTCACCAAGGACGAAGTGCAGTCGATCGTCGCGACACTCGATGCCGCGGGCGTGCCGGTCATCGAGGTGACCCACGGCGACGGGCTTGGCGGGTCGAGCTTCAACTACGGCTTCTCCAAGACCCCGGAGCAGCAACTGATCAAGCTGGCGGCCGAGACGGCCAAGGAGTCCAAGATCGCCTTCCTCATGCTGCCCGGTCTGGGCACCAAGGACGACATCGCCGAGGCGCAGCAGAACGGCGGTTCGATCTGCCGCGTCGCCACGCATTGCACCGAGGCAGACGTGTCGATCCAGCACTTCGGGTTCGCCCGCGACCTCGGCCTGGAGACCGTCGGCTTCCTGATGATGGCGCACACGATCCCGCCGGAGAAGCTGGCCGCCCAGGCCCGCATCATGGCCGATGCGGGCTGCCAATGCGTTTACGTCGTGGACTCCGCGGGTGCGCTGGTGCTCGAAGGTGTGGCCGACCAGGTCGCGGCGTTGGTCGCCGAACTCGGCGACGACGCGCAGGTCGGGTTTCACGGCCACGAAAACCTCGGCCTAGGGGTCGCGAACTCGGTGGAAGCGGTGCGCGCGGGCGCCAAGCAGATCGACGGCAGCACGCGGCGCTTCGGCGCGGGTGCGGGCAATGCGCCGGTCGAGGCGATGATCGGGGTGTTCGACAAGATCGGCGTCAAGACCGGTATCGACTTCTTCGAGATCGCCGACGCCGCAGAGGACGTCGTGCGGCCTGCGATGCCCGCCGAGTGCCTGCTGGACCGCAACGCGCTGATCATGGGCTATTCCGGGGTGTACTCCAGCTTCCTCAAGCACGCCATCCGCCAGTCCGAGCGTTACGGCGTACCCACGCATCAACTTCTGCACCGGGCCGGGCAACGCAAGCTCATCGGCGGCCAGGAGGACCAACTCATCGACATCGCCCTAGAAATCAAACGCGAACAGGACGCCGAATGCGGCGGCAAATCAGCCGCATTGACGGCTCTTCATGATTGAGGGTGTAGTCGGGGTCTGAACCCGCCGGTCTCCAGCAGTGATCGAGCGATGTAGTTGGTGAGGTTGCGAAATCCCAGGGCGGAGCCGCGAAGGTGTTCGAGTCGGCCGTTGATCGCTTCGGTCGGTCCGTTGCTGGTGCCGGGCCGGTCGAAGTAGGCCAGGATGTCGGCGGCACGTTTGTTGAGGGTCCGCCCGAGGGTGATCGCCTCCTGCAGGGCTTTGGGGACCCCGTCGCTGAGCGTGTCGATCACGGCCTGCATGAGGGTGCGGCCCTTGGTTCGGTCGGGTTCGCGGTAGGCCGCGACGGTGCGCTGATAGATCGACCAGGTGGCCTCGACCTCGACGTGGGCATCGCCGGCGAACAGCGCCTGTAACCGGGCTTTCTGCTTGTCGGTGAGCAGATCGACCCCGGTGTGCAGAGTCCGCCGTGCGCTGTAGAGCGGGTCGGTCTTGCGGCCCCGGTGCCCGCAGGTGTCCAGCTGGATCCGGCGTCGGCACTCATCGAGGGTGTTGCCGGCCAGGCGGACCACATGGAACGGGTCCATCACCGCCACCGCGTCGGGGAGTTCTTCGGTGGCGGCTGTCTTGAAGCCGCTGAATCCGTCCATCGCAACGACTTCCACACCATCACGCCAGCGATGAGCCTCGTCAGGTCGGCCAACCATTGCTTGAAGGCCTGTTTGGACCGTCCCTCAAGCATGTCGAGCAGCCGCGCCGGCCCGGTGCCGTCGCGCACCGCGGTCAGATCGATGATCACGGTGACGTACTTGTCACCGCGGCGGGTGTGGCGCCACACGTGCTCATCGACCCCGATCACCCGCACGCCGTCGAACCGGGCTGGGTCGTCGATCAGAATCCGCTTCCCCTCAGCCAACACGGCATTGTTGGCGGTGTTCCACGACACCCCGAGACCCTCGGCTACCCGAGCCACGCTCAGATGTTGGCACACAATGGCTTCCAGCGCCCACCGCAGGCCACGACGAGAGAGCTTGGTCCGTGGCTGGGCCGCAGCACTGCTGTCCTGGCGCCACACATGAGCGCAGCCAGCACAGCGGTAGCGGCGCACGGTGAGGACCAAGGTGGTGGGCCGCCACCCGAACGGCTCATGAGCAAGTTGGCGTGTCACGGTGTCCCGCGCGATGCCCTGCTCGCCGCAACGACGACACCACCGATCCTCATCAGTGATCCGACACGCCAACACCGCGCCGCCGGGCTCCACGCGCTGACCGGTCACCTCCAGACCGAGTTCATCAAGGCGACAGAAAGTGGTCAGATCAGCGCAGGCGAAGCCCGCACCACCGGTAGCGTTGTGCACGTCGAGGTCTTCCTGATGGGCAGCGTGAGAACTCCCATCATCGGAAGACCTCGACCTCTACCCCGGCAACGACGCGCCGACGCGCACTACACCCTCAATCATGAAGAGCCCCTTAACAGATACATTGCCGATAGCACTGTCCCCTGCTCTTAAGACACCGAGAGTTACGTCAAAGATCCGGTCTGCCCGCCTGTTGCGAACGCTGACACCCGTAACAGGCACAGACGGCCCCATAGCTTGGTGCATTCCCAGCTTCCCCGCGACAACTTGGACGAGGCTCGCTTGCCGCTCGAGATCAGCCTCGTGTTGCCGCTCGGAGTGATGGCGTTCCGATACCGCGATCCACAATGCGACCCCCGCCGCTATCAAACTACCCAGAGCGCCAAGCCATTGACCGAATCCCGTGTACCACTCGACCGTTTGCCCCAAGTCGTGTGCGATCTGGCTGCCGACCCATAAGCCGATGATTGACGACACCGCGATGGTCGACGCCCAGAACCACACGCCGCCGATTGCGCAGCCAGGATTTCAATCCGCGGGGCGCATTAGCCACTGATGCGTTGCGCTGGTGTGTTTCCGACATAGACGGCAACGTAACGGTTGGGCCGGATGATGGAAGACTTTACACGCGGTTGGCTGGTTCTGAGGCTTCATGGATCCGGGACCGGGAGTTCGACGCCCGGCGCCTCGCGATACCTGCCTGGACGAAAGCCGCGGTTCCCAAGGTTTCATCTGTTCACACGCGGCCGACTACGCAGCAAGGGTCTGCTGCACGATCAGGTGACAGACTGACGGTGTTCTCGCGTCGGCCTTTGATCGTAGTCTCGGGTGAACGAGTCATGTTCGCGTTAAGGCACAACGAGTACGCGCACATTGCTGAAGCATCACTGTCCCCCCGCGGCAGTGAGTTGCCGTACCGATGCGGCGGGGTCGTCGATGACCAAGCCCATCTGGAAGTGGCTGGCCGTATGTCAGGCGGCGTTCTCTGGCGCGGGCGGGGTGAAGACGACGACACGCTGGTCGGCATCAAAGGTGACCGACCCGCCATGGTGAGCGATCAGCTCCCGAAACATCCGGTGCCCCTGCAGAATTGCCACTTCCCAGTCCGCCGCCGTGCGAGCTCCGACCTCGAACTTACTCGTCATCATGGCGATCACGTCCAGCAGCGCCTGGTCAAGACGCTCGATCCCCGCGAGGTGGCCTTGCTGGGATCCGTATGCAAATGCAAGATGGGCCAGGCCCTCCTCGGTGACGATTGCGCGCCCGCCATCTTCGGCGTTGTCAATGTCCGGTGTGGATTTACGCTTGCACCCCAACATCTTTCGTAGCTGCGGTGACCACCCCAGGACAGCCGCGTACGTCAAATGGAACACGTCGTGAAACCGGTAGCCGTCCTCGTCGAGGGAGTTGTCCGTCAGTGGCTGGCCAAGTTGGCGGCTGTCCATCCAGACCGTCACCTCGGGGCGGCCGTCGGCGTTGACGATCTCACGAAATTCCATAGTTCCCGATCGCGGTAGCTGCTCGGCGGGTGGCGCGGCGGCATCGAGCTGATAGTTTGTGGACGGCAACCACCGTGACTGTGTCTTGTGCAGGTTGGCGGTGGCGATGTCGTCCAAGGTCAGTTCGGCCTCAGCAGCGATCGCCGCGACGTACCAGAGCACGTCGCCGAGCTCTTCTCGCAGCTGCATCTTCCAGTTGCCGTACGCCTCGCCGTCGCGCAGATATTTCTTGTACACCGTGTCGACCGAGCCCGCCTCGCCCGCCAACCCGAGCAAGTACACAACCAGGGGCGACACTGGGGCACCGCCACCGCGGTCTGCCGTCAGGAGGTGCGGTTGGGCAGTCTCGCGTGTCCTGCGTTGATAGTCGTCGATCTCCATTCGGCACCTCCTGCTGGTTTTTCCGACAGACCTGATCGATCCGCCGACACTGTTGTATCATCAATCAGGGCTGTTGGGAAAGCCAACAAAGGAGGTTGAGTCATGACACATGACGAAGTTGAGGATCTGATCCTCGGGCTACTCGCCGAGCGGGCCGAGGTCAGCGTCGAGCAGCTGCGGGCCGCGCTTGCCGCACTCGGGGACGAAATGCCCATCGATTCGCTGCTCGCCGTAGAAATCCTGGTGCTGGTGCAGAATGCCACGGGGGTGGTACTGCCGGCGACCGAGGCGACCGCCCAGGCCCTGCTGTCGGTTCGGAGTTTCGTCGTAGCGGTCATGCAACAACTCGACGCTCAAAGCTCCGGGCGGGCATCGGCGTGAGCGCGAACGCACCAGAGTTCGACCAAAAGGCACTGGCCAACCGACTCAGGGAGATTCGCGAATACCTGGGCCTCTCCCAGCTACAAGTCACCTCCATGACCGGGATTCCGCGTTCGGCGATCTCAGAGATCGAGCGCGGCAACCGCAAGGTCGACAGCCTTGAGCTGCGCAAGCTGTCCCGGCTCTACCGGTATCCGCCGAGCTATTTCTTGGGCGTCGAGGACGCCGGACCCACCAATATCCCGGTCGCGCTGGGCCGGGTGCTGACCGAGATGACTTCTCACGATCACGAAGAGGTCCTCAAGTTCGCCGAGTACCTGCAGTACATGCGGCGCACGGAACGGTCCTGAGCATGGTCATGTCGTGGCAGACCGCACATCGTGTTGCGGCGATCGCAGCCACCCAGGCCCATGACGGGCTGGGTATCGACCCCTGCGCCATTCCGGTGGCGGTTGCCCCAGCCATCCATCGTGCTGGCGTCGTGTTGCTGTATCGACCGCTACCCACCCTGTTCGGGGCCTATCTCACCGGCCGGGACATTGCGACTGGCATCCTGGTCAACAATCGCCTCACCCGAGCAGTGCGACGCCACAGCGCCGCACACGAACTCGGCCATCACCGGCTGGGGCACCAATGCACGCTCGACAGTGGTGCCCTCGAAGATTCTGGTGAATCGCTGCGCGACACCCGGCGAGGGGGCTGGCCCGATCACGAGAAGACTGCCGAGGCGTTCGCGGCCTGGTTCTTGATGCCGCGCCGAGCGGTGCACGCCGTGCTGGCCGACATGGGCGTCGCCGCCCCCACCGGCGCGGAGCAGATCTACCAGCTCGCCCTGCGACTCGGTACCAGCTACGCCGCGACAGTGCGGCACCTCGCGACGCTGAAGATGATCTCCCGGCCCCGAGCCCAACAGTTGGGGTCGATCTCACCGGGGGTGATAAAGCGCCGCCTCGCCAGCCAGGACCTCAGCTCGACCCGCGACGTCGAGGTGTGGGACCTGAGCCTCGCGCCGCGCCACACCCCTGCGGCGGTGGCCTCCAGCGGCGACCTGCTGCTGGTCCCAGGCACCGAGCTACAGAACTCGGCGGGTCCCGTCGAAGACATCGGCGTCAATGCGCAAAGCAGCCGGCTGCTGGTATGTACCGAACCCACCACCCTGGAGGCTCCGGTGTCGGTGGCCACCGAGTCCGGGTCGTATTCGCTGCTCGTGCAGTCCCGTCCGGCCGGGCTCTACCTCTCCTCGCTGCAGACCGCGGCGCCAATTCCAGGAGATGCGTGATGACCGAACCCATCGACGTCCGTCAGCCCGACCTGGCCACCGCTTGGTTGGACACCATCCTCGCGGTCGCGGCCAAGCCGCAACACCGGGCGTTCCACACCGTGACCAGGATCGACAGCGCAGGCGCCGACGGTCATGATCGGATCTACCGAGCGGCCGACGACCTGTTGACCGAATTCGGTCTGCAGTCCGTCTCGACCGTGGCCAATACGATCTTCCCGGTCAGTATGGTCGCCACGTCGCCCGATCCGGTGGCTCTCGGTCAGCGCTACGAGGCGATCTATCCAGAACTGCGACGCCTGGCACCCGGGGCCAACCGCGACGGGACCTACTTCCTGCGGCTGGTCGCCTACCCAGGGCCGGCCGGAACGGTGAACCAGCTGGCACGGGTGATAGCGATCATCAGTCGGGAATTGGACTCCGCTCGGCCGAAACGGGCCCGCTACGAAGCCACCGTGGAGATCCCCGTCGCCGAGTCCGGGGGCCCCGACGGCGGCCCGGACGAAGTGGCCGGTCCCCCACCGGAGGACAGCGTCGGGGTGCCCATCTTCGAGCCCCGCCGCGACACCTCCGCCATGGGTTTCCCGTGCCTGTCGTTCTTGTCGTTTCAGCACGACACCGAGTCGCTGCACACCGTGGCGCATTACCGCTCTCAGTACGTCATGGAGCGCGGCTTGGGCAACTACCTCGGTATTGCGCGGTTGCACCGCTATGTCGCCGGCCGGTGCGGCCTGCGGACCGGCATTCTGACCGTGGTGGCCGGGCAGGCTCACGCCGACAAGCTGCGCCGCGACCACGTTGGCGCACTGCAGAATTTGCGCGACGACCTGACTCGGTAGCGGCTACCAGCGGTGGCTGGTGACCGCCTGCAATCGAGCGCTAACCCCGGGATCGTCGAGCACAGCGCGGCAGGCGCGGGCGAACTCCACCAAATCGGAAGCGGTTGTTGAGTCGTCGTCGGCGGCGGCCTCGCCCATGTCAGGGTTGAACCGCGATTCCACTCGCATCGCCAACTTCTGCAGGCTTCCCACCACCAACAGCAACTCTCGGTCGCGCGTGTCGCCGCCAACCATGATGTCGCCTCCTTCAGTCATCCTCGCCAGAGCGTAACGCCGCGCGTCACCCTCAGCAGGCCCCTGGCAATTCTGCACTAAGCCCAAGGCGCCACTTCGGCGGGAACCAGGCCGGCACCGCGCGGCTGATCGGGTGAAATTTCTGTTTGATCCGCGAGCGCCCGCTGTATCCGGCGATGTCGGGATGCATGACCCGGGCGTACTTGTCGACTTCGCAGAACAGGTTCTGACAATCGATCAGTTGCAGTGGACGACCGAACAGACCGCCGAACGTCAGACCCAGCCGGGCGAAGTGTTCGTCCTGGCTGTGCGCCATGTACTCGATCAGCTCGCGTTCCACTCCGGCACTGGCGGGGCCGAAACACTTACGGATACCGTCACGAGCACCGGGACCTGCCACCACGAATTCCATCTCATCGAAGTTCAACGCCCTGGTGTAGTTGATGTCAATCAGGAACTGGAATGCCAAGAAATCGCCGATGGCGGGATAACTCTTGAGGACTTCGAAGGCATCCTGCATGCGTGGCGCCGACGTCAAACGGTCGGTGACCTTGCTGCCCATCATGTGATCGAGCAACCGCAGGTGGTTGCGGTGCTTGCGGTCAGCCCCAAGCTGTGGAGGCGGCATCACGTAGGCCGCGGAGTACAACCGCTGCCCCCGGGCGAACACGTCGTCGAGCACCTCCCCGTAGCGCGTGACGTCGAAATCGCTCAACGTGGGAAACCCCAGCTGCTGCTCCAGGAGCTGCCAGGTCTCGATTTTGTTGAACAACTTGAACAACAACACCCGGAAGACGAGTTCTTCGGGTTCTTGGGAACCGCAGTAGGCCACGTTGCGGATCAAGAACTGGCTCACACGGTCCGACGCGCGGAAGCAATTGGTGAATCGATGCGAACGCAGGACCGGATCGGTGGTCCACGGCCCGGGCAGCCCGGCAAGTCGCGCCTCGTACACATGCTGACGACGCGCGGCGAACGCCCAGTACGTGTCAAACACCGGCGTCGTCTCGAACGTGCGCCCAGCGACCTTGATTACCGGGCCGGTTATCTGGCTTCGCGGCGGGGCCACCATCGGCTCATCATCCAACCCCGTAAATGCCAACTGTCGTGGGCCCACTTCGAGTGACATACAGCGTCCTTGCGTTAAGTGATTCGCTACACGTGTCATCGTATACGTGTGACGCATGCTGCAGAGGACGCACATGCCGACCGGTCGTCGGCGTTGTTCAATAACCGCTACTTGGTCTCCGTCGTGCGCGCGATCACCCGCATCGGCGGCGCCACCGCTTTCACCACCCGTGAACTCGCCGTCGAAACCCGCCTGCCGGATAGCCTCGTGCGGCCGGTGCTGCAGCGCCTACTCGCCGCAGAGTTGCTCTACGAAGATCACCGACTGCCGGGTATGCGAGGCGCCAAATACTTTCGGACCGCGCCGGGAACGGCGTGGGCGGAACTCGAGGCCCTGTGCCACGCATTGGCTGATCCAGCGACGCCGCGGTGACAATCTGCACGGCCACCGGTGATCGAGCGGGATCCAGATCTCGATTACACGTCGTCGCCACGTCCCCGCCCCGTCGTGTCAGTGCCAGCATGAGCACACGTTCATGCCGGTGTAGGCGAACTCTCCGTACCAGCGACCGATGCGGCCGATCGACCAGCCCGGGGACAGAGCGGGAAGGTCGCAGTCTCGGCGGGCGCAGCAGTGAACTGGGACCATTGAGACTTCACGGCCGGCGACGCGAACACGGCGGTCTCCGCCAGCCCCCACCGAGTCCGCGGATCGCCGCGGGGTGGGCTATGGCATGACGGGGACGCCTCCGGCCGAAGTCGCGCACATGAGTCGGGAGGCTAGGCAGCAGTCGGCCCGATGCGACGTTCCTGTCGGGTTCCGCTCGGCGCGCGGGCGACTGACGCCGCCGTCGACTGTCGTACACCCGACCTAACATCCGACAATGCTCCGTCGAATCGATGTCAAAGCCCCGTGGCGCTCCCTCAACACCGGATTTTGGGCAAGCGATTTCCCGCTTGGTAAGCGAACGATCGCCTACGGACACAACGGAAGCGGCAAGTCGACGGTCGCCGAACTCCTTCTGAGCCTGGCTGATTCAAGCTCCGCCACCGGTGTGGTCTGGGAGGACGAGAAGGGGAATAAGACAACTGTTCGTGCGGGCGGCACCAGCCCGTCGCCTCATATGGCCGTCTACACCCGCAAATGGGTCGATGAGAATCTGTCGGCGTTCCTCGACGGGGCCAGCGCTGCCGCGATCGTCACCCTGGGAAAGGAGGCGATCGACGCCAAGGGCGAGGAAGAGAGGCTCGTCGGCGAAGTCGATCGCCTCCAGTCCGAGGCCCGCGAGGCAGAGAAGAGTCAGGACGCCGCCGAGAAGAAGCTCAAAGCGCTCACGAAGGAGGTGCAGGAGCGGATCATCTCCGAACTGCAGACCTTTGACTACCAGCACTTCACCCGAAGCCGCTACTCGATCCCGAAGATCGAGGAGAACCTCCGCACCTACAAGGGGGACTTGCCTGACGCGAGCAGCCACACCGAGGCCCTGCAGCGTCTCGGAGAAGGCGCACCGTCCGTGGTCGCCGAGGTGTCCGCGCCGCCCTCGGCGGTTGCATCAGACCTGGAGGTTCTGGCCGATCTTCTGCCCGAAACCCCCACACGAGTAGCGATCGAGGCGCTCGAGAAGAGCCCCATCGCACAAGCATGGGTCGAGCGCGGACTAGACCTGCACGCCGAGAGCGATGAGTGCCTGTTCTGCGCCGGAACGATCACCCCGGAACGCCGCACGCAGTTGGCACGCCACTTCGACGAGAGCTGGCTCGACATAAGAGGCAGGGCCAAGCAGCTCAAGGAGTCCGTCACGCAGGAGAAGACAGCGCTCACGAGGTGGATTGCCTCGATCCCCGACTCAACGGAGTTGGCGAGCGACCTCCAGGCGGCGTATGGGTTGGCGGTTGAACGGCTGTCGGTCGAAGTCACCGAACGCGTTACCGCGTGCGAACGTGTCGAAGCGTCCCTCGAACTGAAGATCGCGGACCCGAGCAGCACGCCTGAGCCACCCGAATGGTCCGTGCTCGGTTCACCTCCTTCGACCACCGTTGTGACGCAGGCGATCTCCGAGCACAACCAGCAGGTGCGCGACCACGCTGAACTCAGTGCGGATCGCAAGAAGACCGTTCTCGACCACATCGTAGGTTCACAGGCCGAAGCGTTCCGCGACCTCGACGGGCAGGTGACCACGCACGCTGCGAAGGCGTCTGCGAGCGCCAAGGCTGCCCAGCTCGCCGAGAAGAAGCTCGACGAGGTGCGTCAGGCCAAGTTCACCACCAAGGACATGGCCGACACACTCACCCGCGACCTCGCCCGTGTTTACGGCAAGGACCACATCAGCGTGGCCGTCACCGATGACGGCAAGTCGTACGCGTGTCGACGAGGCGATAAGCCGGGTACGGACCTCAGCGACGGCGAGCGGACAACACTGTCGCTGCTCTACTTTCTCCGAAACCTGGAAGATCAGCAGACCCCGGGCGTCGACAAGGCCCAGCGCATCGTCGTCATCGACGACCCGTCGAGTTCCCTCGACCGCGAAGCCCTTTTCGCCACGCATCAGTGGCTGTTCGACACCCTAGAAAAGTTCGGCCAATACATCGTCCTCACCCACGACTTCGGCCTGCTTCGGCTATTCCTCCTGTCCTACAAGGGGATGTGGGGGAAGTCGATGAAGGCGATCCGCAATCAAGACCCCGGCGAACTCCTGTTTCCCAGGGTTTCCTTCCTCGAGATCTACGCGTCCGCAACGGACGGCGAGCGAACGTCCAAGGTGGGAGCGCTACCCCAAGTTCTGGTGAAAAACACCTCCGAGTACACCTACCTCTTCTCGATGGTCATGGCCGGGGTTCTCGATTCCCAGGACCACGACCGCCTGTTCCTGCTGCCCAACGCGGCCCGACGGGTTCTTGAGATCTTCGCCAGCTACAAAGCACCACACCGCACGGACTTCGCGCAGCAGCTCGAAGTTCTGGTGCAGGCGCAGCCAGGTGAGCCTTTCCGCGACGTGTTCACCTTCTGCAACAAGCACTCTCATGGCGAGGGCAGCGAAAGCGTTGACGTACTCGACGCGCGAGCGGTACACGGACAGATCCGCCGGTGCATGCAGTTCTTACGAGAGTCCGACCCGACGCACTTTGAACGCATGTGTACGGCGGCTGGTGTCGATCCGGCGAGCCTGCCCTAGACATTCCGACCTGTGCACTCCGCCGACGAGCGCTAGTAATTCTCGCGCACATATTGATAGATCCGGTCGAACAATTCGCCCTTGATCGGCAGCGAGTAGTTCCTGAGCACCGCGCGCAACTCCCGACGGACGGACTTGTCGCCGGAGTCGCTCGAATTCCAGCCCGTGTAGGCGACTTCGCCGACGATCGCGTCGATGCGGCCAACGATCTCCGGGACGATCTTGTGCAACCCTTCCGGCGTGTTCTCCTCCACGATCTGCGTAAGAACGCCCCTCTTCGGATCGGTGAGGCGCTCCAATGCCTCCTCGTCGCCCTCCTCAGCTGCGCGGTCTGCCGCGACGACGTCCTGGGCGACTTTCAGCGCCTCCTCGAGGAACGCGAGCGAGTCCTCGACATTCTCGATCGCCTTGGCCCGGAGCTTCTCGATCCGTTCGGCAAGAGACTTGTAAACAGGGCTATCGCCCTCCGCGAGCCGGCGCTTGAGCCGCGTTTCGATCGAGTCCAGCACGTCCTGGTAGACGTCGCCCTCCCCCTTGCCCGGCGAATCGTCCGAGAGCTTCAACTGGGCCGCGATGCTCTTCATGAGCGCCAGCCCTGCGGCGTCGAGGGTGACCGTCCGCGATGCCATCGACTTCACGGCGACCTCGTTCATGTGGCCGTGGATGAGTTCCGTGGTCTTTGCGCCGAGGCGGGCCCACAGGAAAGACTTGGAGACGTCCTTCGGGCGGATGGACTCGTACACCTTCGCCAGCCAGTGATACTGCTGCTTGAAGGGCAGCAGCATCGGGTGGGGGTCGAGGAACTCCCACACGGTCTGCAGTGCCACGTAGCCCTCGACGAACTCCGTGCGCTGCGAGCTCCCGTCGGGGATCCGCTCGTGCGCTTCGGCGAGGGACTCGAAGGAGGCGTCGGCGGTGTCAATACCGGCGAAGAGGTGGAGGAGCTTCGTCAGGTCGGTGACGAACTTGCCCGCCAACTTGGACGCGTCGACGACGTTCAGGTCGTCGTCCTCGTCCTCGCTCGCCTTCGGGCCTGCGATCGCGTTGCCGATGGCCTTGGCGAGGCCGATGTAGTCGACCACGCGCCCATAGTCCTTGCGCTGACCCGTGACTGGGTTCTTCCACGGCCGGTTCGGCCGGGTGATTGTCTGGAAGAGGTTCGCCTCCTTGGCGGGCTTGTCGAGGTACAGCACGCCCTCGATGGGCGCGTTGAAACCTGTCATCCACTTCGCGGTGACCACGATGAACGACATCGGGTCGTCGACCTTCTTGAACCGGCGCTTGAGCGCTTCTTCCTGCTCAGGGGTGAGCAGGTACTTCTTGAACTCCTTCGGCGTGTCCTTGCTGTCGGCGACGTGCATCACCACGCCGACCTCGCGCAGCTGGCCGTCGAGCATCACCGCTCCGCGACGTGCGAGCTCAACCTCAATGGCCTGTGCGTACGCGATGACCAGCCTCTGGTTGTAGGCCACGACCTGAGCCTTCTGCCCCAACGGAGCGACGAATGTCAGGAAGTGGTCGACGATGTCGGCGCACACCGCGGCGACGCGGTCCGGATTGGACAGGATCGTCTCGATGTGCGAGGCCTTCCCCGAGAGGTACACCTTCTCGTCCTCGTCGAGGTCCTCCTCCACCGCCAGTTCGTCGAACGCCTCGTCCAACGCTTCCTTGTCGAGGCTGAAGCCGACGGACCTGCCCTCGACGACGACGGGCTTGGTGAACCCGTCAGCAATCGACTGCTCCGGGGTGTAGCGCGACATGACGAAGTCCGGATCGGACGGATCGCCGAACAACTTGAAGGTCGAGCGCTCTTTGTCCTGGATCGCGGTTCCGGTCGCGCCGAAGAACTTTGCGTTCGGCACGGCAGCGCGCCACGCGTCGCCGAACTTCCCCTCCTGGGACCGGTGCGCCTCGTCGACGAGGACGATGATGTTCGAGCGGTCGTTCAGCTGCCCTGCTTCGGCGAACTTGTGCACCGTTGTGATGACGACTCCTGGCTCATTGCTTCGAAGCAGAGCGAACAGCTCGCGCCGATTCTTGGGCACGCTCACGCGCGGCATACCGGCAGTCTCGAACATCTCCGCGGTTTGGCGCACGAGGTCCTTGCGGTCGGCGATGACGATCACCGTGGGCGCGCTGCCGAACTTGTCAGCGACCGCGTCATCCCTCAGCAGGCGCGCTGCGGCGAAGGCCATCAGCTCGGTCTTGCCCGAGCCCTGGTGGTGCCAGATCAGCCCGCCGGGCCGGTCCGCAAGCACCTTGTCGTGGATCGCCAGCGCCGCCTCGAACTGCGGATAGCGCGGCAGGAACTTGATGTCGACCTCCGATGCATCCCGCGCGTGCCGGAACATCACTAGGTCTTTGAGAATCGGCAGGATCGTCTCCGGCCGAAGCAGCAACCGCGCGGCGCGCTCGACACGGGCAGGGCCGGTGACAACCTTCGGGTCGTCCTCGGTCGAGCCCCACGGGGCCCAGATCTCGGAGTCAGGGTCCGGGACCGCGCGGATGGGAGCCATCCTGAATTCGAGACCCTCAGTGGCGACGTTGAAGACGTTGGTGGCGAAGAAGTTCGGGTACTCCTCCTCGTACACGTCGTGAATATCTTTCGCCGCGTTCACCCATGAGACAGCCTGCTTGACAGGCGTCTTTGTCTCCGCAACGACGAGCGGGAACCCGTTGACGTAGTAAACGACGTCGAACCGCCTAGTCTTCACCGCCCCGGTGATGCGGACCTCGTCGGCGACGACGAACCGGTTGTTCTCCAGATTCTCGAAATCGATGAACCTACGCGGCACGTGCTTGCCAGTCATGGTGGGAAACGCGTGGTCGCCGCGAAGCATCACGGTGAGACGTTCGTTGGCAGCGACGAGGCCGTTGTGCGCATCGAGGATCGCCTGGTTGACCTCATGCAAGACGAGATCGGCCGACTCCGGGTCGTCGACGAGCTCCGGATTTAGTGCGAGCATCGCCTCCCGGGCCCAGTCCTCAACAACGACGTCGTGCTCTTCGCGCGGCAATTCGTCGCCTGGGGTGGGCTCCCAGCCGGCTCCCTCCGCCCACTCCAGCAGAGACCGCTGGATCGTGGAGGACTCTGTCCATCCCATGTCACGCCACCCCCGCAAGCAAAAGGTCGTAAGCCTCGGGAATCTCGATTTCCTGGCTCAGTAAGGAAGAAAGGAAGGAAGAGCGGAAGGAGCAGAGTTGTGCGAGCTCAGAGCGCGTTGACGTCAATTGGACACCCAGGGAATCCAACTCCAACGTGATTTCCCGCTGCCGCGTCAAGGATGGCAATCGCACTGGCATCTGGCGCGACCGCTTCGCACTGATGTGCTTAATGTTTGTGCCGCCAGCAACATCAAGGAATCTGCCCGCTTCATAGGCCCACAAACACCACTGAAAGGCAAAGTCTGGAGTACAGACCTCAGCGATCGCACGGAGGCGAAGTAGGGTCATCTGGAAGCAGACCGGGCCCGGAATCTCGTTGCGCCACACGGCTGGCATTCCCACTGCCTTTGCGCTCGCGCTTCCTTCGGATACCAAGACGTCCCCATTTCGCAGACTGAACTTCTCGCGTTCGTGCGGCTCGTAATTCATCTCAAGGACATCCGATAGATCGAGCGATCCGTATCCGACATTGGCCGAGCGCAGGTAGCGAGTCATGTTTGGCCCGTTGGCTCGATCTGGGGTCCGTCGCACCCCTGTCGAGAACTCGAAAGCCTGATGGGCGCGAACCTCGGGAACCGATTCATCGTTCACTAGTTGCGATCGTCGCGCGCGGGACAACCGAATAAGACTGTCGGCCTCCGCTACAAGCGCCTCGCTCTGCGCATCCACCAATGCCATGACGTCGACTATGCGACGCTGCTCGTCAACAGGCGGGACCACCAACTGCGCACCGAAGAACTCGGCAAGGCGAACGTTCAGTAGGCCATGAGAGCGTGCTCCCTCTCGCAGCGTCCCGCGGATTGAGTTGAAGAAGTACGTGCCGTTGCAGGCATGGAGGAGGTAGTCCGATTCGATGTTGGGGTGGGCTCGGAAAACGATGTAGAGCGTTGTGACGACGGCGGGCTCGTCGCCATCCCATCGAGCAATGACGCCCCAAGGAGCGTCCTTCGAGGTGCTCTTGTTGTAGACAAAGTCGCCTGGCTCAACGATCCAGTAACCGCTCAGATCTGCGCTTGCAACGCGCTTATTGAAGTATGTCTCCTGGTCGACAAGGCCATGGCCTGCGGCGACGGTCAGAACCCGCTGATGGCCAGCAGAGTTCTTGACGGCAATTCGATCAGCCACTTCATCTAGCCGCTTCACCTCCCACTCATTCATCTGCCAACCCGAACATGCTCAGGTCGATCCCCGCAGCTGCGAGACCTTCGAACATGACAGCTTCAGTCCCGATGCGGTGCTGGCGCGCGTCCGCGTACGCAACAAGCAAGGTGCCCAAGTCGGCGGCCTCCTCTGCTGCGACCTTGATGTAGCGCCCGATATTCAGGTCGAAGCCGTGGTCCTGGATCTCGTCGAACGGCACCAGGCGCATGTTCGCGCCACCTTCACCGTCGGGGTCCTCGCCGGTGCGGTAGACCCTAGTGAGCGTCTCGACGTCGTCCTCGGACATGCGGTTCTGGTTCTTGCCATTGTGGAACCGAGCCGACCCGTCGATGAAAAGTACGTGGTTCTGTCGGTCAACTGGTTTCTGATCGCGGAAGATCAGCAGGCAGGCGGGAATCTGGGTCGAGTAGAAGAGGTTCGGCGGGAGCCCGACGACGGCCTCGAGGAGGTCCTTTTCGATCAAGCACTGCCTGATGCGGCCCTCTGCACCACCGCGGAACAGGGCGCCGTGGGGCATTACGACGCCGACCCGGCCGGTACCGGGCTTCATCGAGGAGACCATGTGCTGCACGAACGCATAGTCGCCGTTCTTCGCCGGCGGCACCCCGCAGATCGCCCGAGGGTCCGCCGCCCACCGGTCAGCACCCCAGTTGGCCAGTGAGAAAGGCGGGTTGGCGATCACCGCGTCGAACTGGCGGACCGCGCCGGCGGTGTCCTTGAACGCGGGTGCGCGGAGCGTGTCACCGCGCTTGATGTCGAAGTCCTCGATCTCGTGTAGGAAAAGGTTCATCCGCGCGATCGAGGAGGTGGTCAGGTTGATCTCCTGGCCGTACAGGCGCAGCGTGCGGTGGTCCATGCCGGAGGCGCGCAGCTGGTTTATGGTGGCCACCAGCATGCCGCCCGATCCGCACGCCGGGTCGTAGACGGCCTCGCCTGGCTGCGGTTCCAGGATGCCGACGAGCAGGTGCACGACCTCGCGCGGTGTGAAGAACTCACCGGCCTTCTTGCCGGACTCGTCGGCGAAGTTTTTCAGCAGGTATTCGTACCCGGCACCGAGCAGGTCGTGGGAGACCGTGGACGGGTCGAGTCTGATCTGGTTGAACGCCTTGATAAGGCCGAGCAATGCCGACTCGGGAATGCGCTCCTGGTTGCCCCACGACGCATCGCCGAATACGCCGGCCAGCGAGCGCGGGTTGGCCTTCTCGATCTGCTGGAACGTCCGTGCGATTTCGGCTCCCAGGTTCTTGACCTTGGTCGTGACCTCGGACCATAGCGTGCCCGCGGGCATCTCGAACCTGTGGAAGTCGGCCTCGATCTCGTCGTCGAGGTCGTCGCCGTACTCGTCGAGGGCTTCCTTGCGCTCGTACGCCCAGGTGTCGGATATCCACTTCCAGAACAGCATCGGAAAGACGTAGGTCTTGAAGTCGGCGGGGTCGACCGGTCCGCGCAGCGCGTTGGCCGCGTCCCACAGCCGCGTCTCAAGGTCTTGCTGGGTTATTGTCACCGGGTGCGTGCTTCTTTCGGTCGGTTGAACTCCTTCATTTCGGAGCCCCGTGACATCCTTTCAGCGGGCTACGCACTTTCGTAGCAGGCCAGGCCGAAAGTCAACACCCTGGTCATCTCGCCGCTCGGCACGCGCGAGATCAACACCTGGCGCGCCCTGTGAGAATCGATGGATGGGCAGCCGTGCCGAATCCGACGAGCATTACGTCCTCGACATATGCGACGAGATCCTCGGGACCGTGGGGCGCCGCCAGGCACCTTCGACTGGCTCCGAGGAGACCCGTCTCCCAAACTGCACAGGGGCACGCGGCTTCCCGTCGACGGGTACTGGCCGGACGTGGGACTGGTCGTCGAGTTCCAGGAGGAACAGCACTCGCAACCTTCTTCGTTGTTCGACCGCCGCCAGACCGTCTCGGGGGTCGGCCGCGGACAACAGCGCCACCTCTACGACGCGCGCAAGCGCACTCTAATCCCCGAACACGGGTTGCGGCTCGTGGTCATCGAAAAGCTCGCGTTCGCCGTGAAGTCGAAGCGAATCGCGCGTCTCCATATGCAGGACATCGCCGTTGTCCGTCAGCACCTCGACCTGGGTTGAGTCACCACGTTTCCGATTGTGGTGACAGTCGCGACTGCGTCAATGACAGGTCGAGGCCAAGAGCGGCCACGTCGCGGGAGCGCACCGTGCTTATGACGGTGTGGTGGCCGGTCCCGGTTCTGCACTCAGCAACACCTCGTACTCGGTGGTCCAGCATTCCGGGGCTTGGCCGCGGTACCAGCTCAACCGCGGCCACTCATTCCGGTATCGCGTCAATGCGCTGCCGGTACGCACGCACGCACGCGGCAGACCGTCCTCGCGAATAATCCTCTCGACATTCGCAGCGTCAGCGGGATCGACATCCGGGTCGCCCTGAATCTCTTGCAGTAGCGCGTAGTGGGCGTAGATCACCCGGCGGGCCGGTTCGACAGGCTTGCCTTTCCACTGGTTGGGCACAGCATCGTGGTAACGGCGTAGAACCTCGGCCAGAGATGCGCCGCTATTGAACATGCGGGCGGCTTCGGCGCGGGTCTCTGCGCTCGGCCATTTCTCCAACCTGCGCGCAACAACGAAGTTCATGCCGCGCAACGTTAGTCGTGTCACGGGGGGCCCAGAGCGCGTGACGGACCGGTCGACGAGGCCGGTCAGTCCTTTGGTTCGGCTTCGAAGAAGTCGTCGAGGGTCCACGCCTCGGGAGTGACGGTCAATTGCTCCGAATTTCTACGGATTCCACGTCGGTCCATGGCGCTGGCGATCATCTCCACGCTGATCTCTTCCGGCGCCTTCATGCCGGCGACGACAGTGAGAGTGAAGTTGCCGGACCTCTCACACGGCCGGAGGTCGCCGACGTCCCAGGTGATCTCGAAGATGTCGCCCTTGTCGACAACAGACCCGGCGTGGGGGAAGAAGCCGGGGACCTGAGCCCTCGCCAGACCGGCATGAGTGTTCGCGAGCATCCCATCCAGCGGGTCAGGCCACTTCGGCAGCTCGGGAAGGTCCCGGACACTCGGGGGGTAGGTACGGACGAGAACGCCGCCCTTGCGGATGCGGACCATTAGCTGCACGCCGGAAACCGGGTCGTCGGTGTCGTTGACGACCTCGAAGTGCACGGTGTTCGCGTCATCGTCGTCGACGATCTGCCGGAGCACGTGGTCGAGCAGGCGGCTACGCACCGTGGCGAGGTAGTCGGCGACCCTCTGGTCGAACTCCTCAGCGTCCTTCGGGCTGGCGTACCGGCCGAACAAGTTCATCGAGTCCAGCCCCGCGAACCGAGTGATGTCCATCGAGCTGTGGTGCCTCGGAGTCGACGGCGGGGGCTCCGGCAGCTTACCGGCGTTCGCGCGGACGTACTTCTCGCGTCGCCGCATCCAGTCGTCGAGCTGCTCCTGCTCGACGCTGAATCGGATGATCGGCTCCGCCACGTACCCGAGAGTCAGGTCTAGTTCCGGCCGCTGCGTGCCCTGCACCAGGCGGCGACTGAGCATCTCCATTTCCTTGGGCCCCGCGGGAGCGGTGCGGGCTGCTCCGCGGTGGAACACAATGCCGGCGTGGTACTTGTCGTACTGCTTCTGCAGCGTGTGTTGCGGGTCGCCGACCTCCGGCGGTTCGACGACGACCACGAGCACCTCGACGCCTTCGAACCGAATCGTGCGCGGCGTGAACCGGGGTGTCACGGCGTACGTCTTGATCCCCGGCGTGAGGTCGGCGTGGTCGATAGCGGGGATTCCGGCCGCCGCGCCAGGTTCCACCCCGACCACCATGTAGGCCACGCCGCCGCAGTTGAGTCGAGCATCTTCGACTGAGCGGTTGGCGAATCCAAGGGCCGCTTTGGCGACGGCAAACTTGCCCGCGGCGGTGTTGAGGTCGAGGCTGCTCTTCCACTCCAGCCAGTTGGTCTCCTGGACTTCGGGCCGCGACCCGTGAATCGCGGCGACCAGGCGGCCGAGTTCGTCATCGGTGCGAATCGCACGAGTTGTGTCGATGTCGCTCAGCGCGATTGGCTGTGAATCCACCACCTGAGCGTATTGCTCGGCGGTGACAGGTCATGTTGCCGTTGCTGTGGGTCGCGGCCCCTGCACCCCGTTCTCTGCGAGAATGGCAGTTCACCGTTGAATGCGGCCAAACTTGTCGCGGGCTTTCCGCCCGAATTGATCAACAGACCACATAGACATCGAACGGGCCGAGGAAGCCCTCTACGCGGCGGCCGAGTTTCGACGATCTGGCCGCCGAGGTCGCCGCTAGCCTCGTCGCTGCTCTTGTAGCAGTTGATCTATCGGCACCTGCAACGCATTCGCAAGGTCGTAGATGCGTTCATACAGCAGCCCACGCCGGCCGTGCTCGACATCAATCAAGACGTTCCGAGTCACGCCCGAAAGAAGGGCAAGCGTCTCCTGTGACATTCCTTGCCGGATTCGCGATTCGCGGATGTTCTGACCGACCATCTGCCTCAGCCGCTCCCACTGGGCGACCCTCTCGGGGTCGTTCTGACTGGGACGAGTAGGCACGCAGACAGAGAAGTGGCGTCCGCGATCAAAGTCTGCCCTACTAGTAGTACATTAGGCCGGTGTCGGACCCGAGTGCCCTACGAAGTGAGGACTTCGCGACACCCGACGGCATCGAGGTACTGGATCAGCTATGCCTGACGCTCCTCGAATGCCTGCTGATCGCCAACGATGTGCAGCGCGACGTCGGTCTGAACCTAGATGAACTCATCAGCGGACTTAGCGCTATCCAAAACACAGCAAGGTCGGCTTTCCGCGCGGCCAGTCTTCTGAACCAACGGGCCGAGCTGGAGGTTGCGTGGAGCGACTACTTCTCACGACCGAAGGCAATCTTTGCCCGTCACCATGCCGCCGTCAGATCGGGAGCCCGCATGGTCCGGCCACGCGAGCCTGCAGCGTCGCTGTTCGACGCTGAACTCGACGACGCAATGCCGATCGACGACGGGCCTCAAGTTGGGACTCCAAGGCCAGCGTGCACGTCGGCAACTAAAGCAAAGCGGGCCTGCAGTAACACAGCTATCTATCTCGGCTCCGGCGTGTTTGCACAGCACTGTTACAGCCACTTGACTGCGGTTGAACGTCGCCGCTTCGACAAGCACCGCGACGAAATCGCAGCCCTCGAGGACCGCCTCCTAGAGGAGGGCGCTCAGCACATCGCACGGGCAGCCGAACTCGTCCGACTCGAATGGCAGCGCAAGCGGCAAACAGATGGAACCTGGATCGATACCCAGGCAGCCTGGCAGCGCTCGGGCGAGTTTCAGTGACGAACATTGCCTAGCCTCGGCTGATATCGTCGCTCGTGTGGAGCAGCTCGTGATCCGCAACCTTCCCGACGGGACTAAGGCTGCACTGCGAGCGCGCGCCGCACGTCACCGTCGCTCCGTCGAAGCCGAAGCCCGCGCGATCCTGGCCGATGCTTTGTCGGGTGAAGATGTCCCGATGTCGGTACTGCTCGGCGCCGACAGCGGCCATGACATCGAGTTCGAGCCCGAACGCCTCGGCTTGGTGCCGACCACCCCGGCCCCGCGGACGTTTGGGCAACTACCGAGCCTGTCCGTCCCCGCAGACTTTGACGAGCTTTTACCCGATGCCGAGCTTGCAGGCTGGGAGGGCGAGGAGTCGTCGTGAACATCCTGTTGAACACCAACGTCGTGGCGTGCCAGAATGCAAACGCGCCTTGGCGGAGTTGGCAAATTCGGTCGAACATTCCGAACAGTTCATCGACCCGTCCGAGGCAAGTACCTGGGACGCTGGTTCGCCAGAAAAGTGCTGCATGTCTTCGTTCCGCCGGCCGGTGCCCTCCGATGGGGCGCCAGCCCGGCGGTGACTTTGGAACTCGTAGGAACCTAACCCGCGATAGCACTGATACGGATACGTCATCAGTGGAAGCCCGGGCGCGTGGCCAATGCCGCACTGGGGTGACCGCTTTCGGCATCCCGCACAAGACTGCATGTGCCGCCACGGTTTCGCAACCAATTCCGTGGTCGTGGTCGGCCGGTTCGGTGTGCATCACTCGGCGATGCGAAACACCGGCGAGCAGTAGTGGGCAATAGGGACCATTAACCGGCGGCCTTTCTTGTACCGCCACGGGACCGCAACGGAATACCGTGGGCTCTTGCCCACCGCGCCATCGTGGATGCGCCCACACCTTGTTCGCGAGCGAGTTCCGGAAGGGTCCGCCCGCGGGTGATGTACTCCGTATAGAGCCACTCGCGCTCGACCGTGCGCTTCGGCGGCCGGCCGCCGCTGCGTAGGTCGATCTCGTAGTCGCTCGCCAGTCGCGCCATGGTCTGTCTGCTCACTCCGGCGATATCGGCAATATCACGTAGGCTCCGACACTCCACGTTGTAGTGATCGATAAACCGGTGGCGCGGAAAGGCTTGTTTCGCGAGGAAATAAGCACCATGGTCCCCATCTCGCAATGCAGGACAGGGATAGGAACTCAGCAGATAGCGGGCGGCCTCTATTTCGATGCCGGCTCGCTGAGCGGCACGCCCGAGCGGCAGCCCGTCCTGCAGATAGTGGTGAAGCGCGTCGACGTCCGCCTCATCCGGGTTAATGCCTGGCAACTGAAGTCCACTCATGCACGTCGACGGAGGTTCATAGCGGACGGGCTCGTCGCAGACATTCTGGCTCGCGAGGAACTCAAGAGCGTGGTCATCGAGTGCGGCGGCGAGCGCGGGCGTCAGGTAGTACGGGAAGTCGGAAATCTTGCTGCGCACCATCGGTTTCAGACCCTGGACTCCGGTAGGTCCGCCGGATAATAGCTCCTCCAAATAGCAGCGGGCCACGGCGGCTCGGGCGGACCCTTGGGCTGCGGTGTCGGTCTCTCTGCAGATGCGAAACCAGACGCTGTCCGGCAACAACGTGCGGTAATCCAGTGTGCGTCTGCGCGCGTAGTCGATGGGGACGTCGGTGTCGTTCAAGCAGTCGGCAAGGTCGTCGATGGCGCGGTTGATATTGGGCCATTCTGGTTGCTTTTGGAGCAGCTGCAGAACACGGGACGCTCCCTGTTCATCAATGGGACTGCGCAGGATGCGCACGCTGTGCTTGAGCACGACCGACGCACCGACTAGTAGCAGTGCTACCGAAAGCGCGGCCCGAAGTTGGCGTTGATGGCTTCCCGGAATCGCCAGCGGTAGCGACAACTTCGGCCACAGCAGGGTGGGGATCTTGCGCGAAAGGTGCCTAACCTCGGCGTGCGTTCTCGACGGCACGGATGGCCACTGGGTGATCGTCCGGTATCGAAGCTGATCGCTCGGTTTCAGGGCCGGACCCAGTGCCGCGAGTTGCACGGCCCTTGATATTCCTGGCGTCCAGAGCAGATTGGTTGTGCAGGGCAGCGCCTTTCGGGCACGCATGGCGGTCGTCAACCAACGGAGCTCGTTTCCTGCTGATTGCACGTCAGGTTGGTCTAGGCAGTGAAGCGCGGAAAGCACTCCGACCGCAGTCAAACTGGCGGACCGGGGTGCGCGAATTCGTAGCTGTCGAAAGTCACTCCGCTGCGTGCTAGTAGGAAGCTGAGGATGGTCCCGCCGGTACACGTCAAGCAGGTCGGAGGCGACGATGAGTTCCAGTTCTTCCGGTATCGCGTAGGACAAGGCTCTGACGGCGATCGCCCTTACAGAAGACAGGACAGCGCGGCCCTGCTCATCTCCCTGTGCGTAAAGACCCGTCGCCAGAGGTTCTCCGTCGATGATGCTGTTGATCCATCTCTGCGCGAAAAGGACGCGATGGGCCTCGTCGTTGAAAGTGAGAGTCTCGGAGGTCGACATATCTGTCCCGCACCGAGCGACTCTCGGTGATCGAACACCATCGATAGCTTCGCAGCTGCCCGGCCTTGGGATCAGGCCGTAGGGGCGGGCTCGCTCCATTGCGCCGCTCCGACAGCCAGGGCAACTATCGGCGAGCAGGCATTGGTGCTGAAGACACGCGAAGGTCCAGCCCAGCCTCCAGGAAAGTTGCCATCGGCCGCCCGATTCCGAGAGGCACTGGGGACAGTAGCGCGAGCCTGCTCGTGGGCCCCATGGAAATCTGTAGTCCAGGGTCGTGCGGGACTTGGCCGCAAGAGCTCGCCCTTCGTAGTGGGACAACGTCATCGCTGCGAGGGTGGTGGGTTCGACGCCCGTTGCTCCGTGCAGTGCGGATTGCTGATCCGTGCTGATCGCCACCATCCACTGCGGTAGCCATCGGACTGACGCGGCACCACCTAGGCCGACGGCTGCGAGCAGATCACCCCAATTGGTGCGTGTGCGAGCAGCGAGCGCTTCCAGCCAGGAGTCGAGTGCCTCGCCGTCGACGGGTTCGACGTTGATCGGGATGCGCCGAGCGGTGATACTCATGTTGTGCCGACGCGAGTTGTGATCTTCCCATTGGTCATCGCCGACTCAAGCTCTCTACGTGCTTTTTCCGCGGCGGCGTCGTTCTTGACTGAATCGAGCAGGTCCTTGCTCAGGCATTCCGCGCCCGTACGTACGGCTCGTTGGCAACCCCGGTTGATCAGGGTCATCAGGGAGCCGATATGGCCGGTGGAACGCGCGTAGAGGTAGTCCGAGAGTTCGTCGGCGAGCATTCCCGGGTAGCTTCCGGCAAGGACTATTCGCTTTTCTAGTGTCAGGAGCAGTTGTCGCCAGCACTGTCGTGCGGATCTCGTCTTGATATCGAACGAGTCCATAGTGAGTCGTGTTGTGCGTCTGCCTGTTTGGGCGATAACGGCGTCTTGGTAGGACTCTCCCTCGGAGAACAGTCCCTTGGCTGCTAACCCGACACCGATGTACATGATCGTCACCGGGAACTCATTCGCGATGTACTTGAAGTGATTGCTGATCTCAACGCTCTGGCTGTTTCCCCACCGCAAGAAGTGCAGATCGTCGATCATCAACAGTCGGGTTTCGCAGCTCAGCACGCAGTCGAGTACGCGATGAGCAAGTTGGGCTGCCGTGCCGCGGCTGATGCCGGGGTGTCCGAAGTACCCGAGCATCGCCCGGTTGAAATCCAGCATCCCGGTGTTTCCGGTTAGGCCGACGCGGCAAACTGGAATCCGTTCGTGGCCCTCGGCTGTCGTATGCCCGTACTCCGCGATTTCACGGGCATGAAAATCCCTGGCGAAGGCTAGCGCCGCGGTGGTCTTGCCTAGGCCAGGAAACCCATCAACGGCGACTGCGCTTTTCGGCTTGTCGCCGGATTGTAGGTTGCTGTCGACGATGTCCCATAAGTCCTCGTGCAGTCCCACCAACTGCGGGGTCTTGATCGGGCCGAGATTCGCATGCCAATGGCGTCGTCGCGCGTTGTACTTCGCCAACTGGTCATCGCTCAGGTTTGTCAGTTCGGTTTGGGTCAGCCGCTCGGGTGTCGAAAGGATGGGGCTGTTGGCGAACGCGAACCAGCCTTCCTTACGCGACAGAGTCAGATTGTCCAGGGCAGGCTGCTGCCGTCGAACGCGCGGTGCTGTCGTCACGCATCCTCCCAGGCATCGGCGTAGAAGTCTTCAGGACTGTCGCCGTCGTCCCCGCAAACTGTCTCTGTCTCGATGGAGGTGGGTTCATCCGCCCCCATCCCGGCTGATTCGGAAAGTGCATGTCGAACCGACGGCAGCTTCGACGTCGATTCAGTCTCATAAGTGACTGCTGCACACCGTAACTCATCCTCCCGTGACAGCCGAAGCGCGATGCGCCGCTCGGCTAGCGATCTCCCCAGACCCAGATTCCAACGCTCGAGGAGGAGCCCCATAGCCAGCTCGTCGTTGGGGTAGGTGTACTTCTGCTCGGCCAGGTCCCGTGCGTACTTCAGCGCTTCGTCGCTGAACGGAGTGTCCAGTGCGCCAGCGTGTTCCCAGATCAAGGTGTGCCAGATACGACTATCGGGATCGCGGAAGTAGACCTGGGAGATATCGTCGGGATGGCAATGGACCGGCCACAATCCTCCTGGGTACGGGCTTCGTTCGTGTCGACGCCTATCGAGAACCGGGCCCTTGTATATCCGACGGTCGATCTCGATACCGTAGGGCTGGATTGTCCGCTTCGTGACAGCCAGGAACTCGTAGGCCAGGTCGGGGGTCCTCGGCGCTTCGATATAGCCCGCGCGTGCGAGCCCATGCTCGAACATCGTGACCGGTGAGAGTTCGAGGCCGGGCAGCGCGGGTTCGATCAAGCCAGCATGTGGCCTGCGGTGATACACCACCGCAATCCACTCACGGATGATCGCCTCAAGATCGTTGATGTAGAAATGTGCCTCCCCTTCGGGGTGCTTACCCCGGGAGTGAATATCAGGGCCTTTGTAGCCGGGCAGATACTGCAGCAGGTCTTCGCGAATTGTGCGAAAGAAGCGTTCGATCGGCCCTTTGTCTCGTCCAGTTCGTAGGCGTGCCGGCTGAATTGAGATCCCCATCCGTTGGCAGACGCTGGTCATGTGATTGGAGACGTACACCTTTCCGTGATCTACGATCAGCGTTTCCGGGACGATGGCCGGGCCGATCGCACGGACGCCTTCACGTTCGATGCCGTTGGCGTCCAGGAGAACGGAGCAGGGGATTCCGTGTTCTGGCCAAGTCGCCTCCCGCGGCCATGTAGATGGGGCGGCCGGTGGCCGGTAGGCCTGGTACAACACGGTCGCCACGTCTACGGACTTGGTGGACACCGGCGTCAGACGCAGGCCGGTGATGCACCGTGTGTACCAGTCCATTGCCACAGTCAGCTCCACCTGACACCACCGCAGGGTCAGTGGGTCCATCGCGAATACGTCCAACCTGGTCGTGTCCATGAGCATGTATTCCCCCGGCCGCGTGGGCCGCAGCTTTCCGTAAACACCGGGGTTTCGCTCGGCGATGTCGCGGTTGCGTTTGGTGCTCAATCGGAAGGTCGGGTGCTTAGATTCCAGTTCGGTTAGCATCCGAAAGGCTGTGGCTCGGCTCGGTAGCGGCACAACGTCGGGTCCGAAGCGGGCGATCACTCGAGCGTTGGTGCGCTTGATCACCGCGGTGCGGGAAGGACGCGACTGGTCGAAGCTTTCCACCATGACCTCCACGGCGGTATCCCGCCAGCGACTATCCACACTTGGCATGGCGTCGACCCGGATGCCCCTGCCTCTGGCCAGACCTGCCTCCCCGTGAGCCCGGTAGGCGGCCACCATCCGCTGGATGGTGCGCACGTCGACCCCGAGTTCGACGGCCTTTGCCTCGTAGCGGGCACTCAGAGGGAGCGCCGGGTCGTACTGCGGCTTCGACTCGGCGTCATCGCAGGACTCGCCCAGTTCGTCACGGTATCCGGTAAGGACTTCCCGGACGTGGCCAGCGCGGTCGCGGACCGCGTTGCGCTCCTCCTCGCCGAGCATGCCCAGGATCGTGGCGGCAACGTCCTCAGGTGGTTCATCGTCTCCCGCGTCCCAGGACTCCCCATGGGGTTGCTCAGACCGGTACATCAGGATGTCGGAAAATGCGACGGTACGAATTTGGTTGGTACCGACAGTTTTAACTGTTGCGATGTTGCCGCCTGAAGCCGTGCGGATCTCAATAACTTCAATCAATTCGCCCTGGTACGCGAGCCGGACTCCAGGGCCGATTCGTCGCCGATGTTTCATGAGTTCGGTCCTTTGCGGAGAATGGAAGACGATTGGAGCGGGGTGCTCAGGTCGGTATGCAGGGACCCGCACCAAAGGAGATGACATACGCCAGCACGCGCGAGCGGTTGGGGCCATTCGTCGCAGGAAAGGATTGCCTGCTGTATCGACAACCCATCGATCTGGCTGTTGCGGAGCTGTTCAAGGACACCCGCGTTCATCCGACGCTCATCACGGTATCCGGCGAGGAAGCGCCGGTTTGCGAGTTCGATCGGCGGCGGCTCTGTCCACACCTCGTAGCGCCACCCCAACTCCTGGATGAGCTCGCGCGTCCACGTCAGGGAGTAAGTGACTTTGGGTGAAGTTGTACGGGCCAGCGGTTTGACGTCGACGACCACAGGTCCGGTCGATGTCAAGAGCAGGTAGTCCGGGATGCGTCGCCGCCTCTTTCCTTCCATGTCGGCTTCGATCAAGAAGGGTTGGGCCACAATAAAAGTCACTGCAGGATCAAAGTCGGCGTAGATGAGTCGCGTCAGCTCCAGCCGGGATTCATAGATCACATGATCTTGCATTGTCGCTGACCAGTAGGTCCCGGAGTAGTGGCGCTGCCCGTACCACCACCGGAATGTCCGCCAGGGTGCGAGGGAACACGTTGCGACGCCCTTCGCGGTGTCCCACTCGACTGTTTGGACGGCATCGTCGTGGCGAGTTTTGAAGGAAAGGGACGCTGCGATCGGAGGGGTGCGAAGTTCAGCCACCGGTAACACCGCCGCGGCGCCGAGGTCTCGACACACGTGTCGGAGCGTTGACATGGGCGCAGGAATGCGTTGCAATCATGAGGTCCCTTCGGAGGGGCTTATCTGGAACTGCGGACTTCAGTGCCGCTAGCGCGGGGTCGGGTGCCAGCCCGGCCCTTCGCCATATCTGGGGCGCCGCTACTGCGGCGACTTCACTACGCCCCCCGAGTCGCATCCCCTCCGTCCGTCGCTGGGTTCGTGGACTGGTTCAGGCCAGCCGAGCCTTCTAGGCGCGAAACATCAACTAAGTCAGGGATTTTCGGCTGCGAACCGAGGCTTGTGTAGCCGGATTCGATGAGTCTGGATCCAGCTTCTGACAGGGACACGTCCCAGTCGTCTGCGCAGCGGTACGCAGCCTCAGCCACTTCGCGCGGTAGGCGGAACTCGACACGGACTCGATCTCGCGGACCTAGCTTTGGTCGGCTCATCTTCCGCACCTTCCTGACCACGGGTCATTTTCCACACCGGCATCGTGCCGTTGAAATGCCGATCGCCTAACGGCATCGAACACCTCGTTACTGAAGAATTGGCGCAGTTGCCGCCGATTCGAATTGCGCGTCGCAGCAAGATAGTTCGACGTGATCAATTCACGCGCCACGCCGCAGTCCGTGTGTGTTTTGAATGAAAGTGCAGGTCACCTGCACCCCTTACCGATCGTCTAGGGATGCGAAGGCCGTTCCAAGGCAGTCTAATTCAGATGATGTGATCTTTGTCACATGGAAGAAGTGCCACCCGCCAGCGGCCTCCAGGGCGTTGAGTTCTCGCGCCCCGCGAAGAGTCGGCACCGACACACAGGCGTGCGCACGCTATCCGATTCTGCTCGCCGCCCCCAGTGCGCACGAGGGCTCCAATCTGACCGAGGTGGAGTCGATCCCTCAGCTCTTGCGATCCCACGCGACTCGCAAGGACCGGCAGACAATAACGACGAATCGTCTTGTTCTCATCGGCGCCCGCCATGACAACTTCATGAGACACATGACAACCACATGACAACTCCGCTGAGAATATGACACGCGGGCTGAGAACCTACACCCAAAACCCCTAGTGCGCCATGTTCGTAAACCGCGACAGGTGCAGCTGATGCGCCACGGTGATGGTCTTGGTCGGACCGTTGCGGTGTTTGGCGAGAATGAGATCCGCCTCGCCGCCGCGGGGGTCGTCGCGCTCGAAGGCGTCGGGCCGGTGTAGCAGGATCACCATGTCGGCGTCCTGCTCGATGGCGCCCGACTCACGAAGGTCCGACAGCATCGGCTTCTTGTCGGTGCGCTGCTCGGGACCACGGTTCAGCTGGCTCATCGCGATCACCGGAACGTGCAGCTCCTTCGCCAAGAGCTTGAGCTGGCGGGAGAACTCGGAGACTTCCTGCTGGCGTGACTCGACCTTCTTGCCCGACGTCATCAGCTGCAGGTAGTCGATGACGATCAGCCGCAAGTCCGCCTTCTGGTGCAGGCGACGCGCTTTCGCGCGGATCTCCATCATCGTGAGGTTCGGTGAGTCGTCGATGTAGAGCGGTGCCTCGCTGATCTCGCTCATCCGACGCGCCAACCGCGTCCAGTCGTCGTCGCTCATCCGGCCCGACCGCATGTCGGCCAGCTTGATCTTCGCCTCGGCCGACAGCAGACGCATGACGATCTCGGTCTTGCTCATCTCGAGGGAGAACACGACGCTCGACATCCGGTTCTTGATCGAGCACGACCGCAGGAAGTCCAGACCCAGCGTCGAGTTGTGCGTCGGCACCATGCCGTCGCCTGCGAGGTAGAGGTGCGACTCGTTGTCGACCTGGATGCACCGCACCGGCACGCTGTCGACCCGGCGCACCCACGCCACGTACAGCGGCGGCGCCAGCAGCGCCGTGCGGCCGCCGCCCGACTGAGCATGCACGGCCGTCGGGATCATGCGGTCGGCACCGCTGCGCAACTCCGCGGTGGTGCGGATGCCGGCCTCGGTGGGCCACTGGTGCTCTTCGTCCGCGACGATCATCGTGCCGTCGGAGAACTCCACCTCGTAGCAGGGCCGGCCGACCATCACCTCGGTCGCGGCGACGACGCGCGTCGGCGCCCCGTCCACGCCGACGACGTCGTCGCCGACCCGAACCTCGCCCATCGTGGTCCAGCCGGTCGGCGTGGGCAGCGGGGTGTCCAGCGCGAGCGCCTTGCCCATACCGGGCCGAGCCGCGATCACGATCATCTGCCCCGGGTGCAACCCATTGGTGCACTCGTCGAGTTCGACGAAGCCGGTCGGCACGCCACGGGAGATCCCGCCCTGCGAGGCGATCGCGTCGATCTCGTCCATCGTCGGCTGCAGCAGCTGCTCGAGCGGGACGAAGTCCTCCGAGGTGCGACCGTCGGTGACGTTGTAGAGCTCGGCCTGCGCCCGGTCGACGACCTCGGCGACGTCGGCGCCATCCGACCCGGCGTACCCGTACTGCACGACCCGCGTGCCGGCCTCCACGAGCCGGCGCAGCAGCGCCTTCTCCGCGACGATGCCCGCGTAGTACCCGGCGTTGGCCGCAGTCGGCACCGTCGAGATCAGCGTGTGCAGGTAGGGATGTCCACCGACGCGCTTGAGCAGTCCGCGGCGCTCCAGCTCGGCGGCGACCATCACGGCGTCGGCCGGCTCTCCCCTGCCGTAGAGATCGAGGATCGCGTCGTAGACGCTCTGGTGCGCCGGCTTGTAGAAGTCGTTGGGCCGGAGCTTCTCGAGCACGTCGGCGATCGCGTCCTTCGACAACAGCATGCCGCCCAGGACGGACTGCTCGGCGGCCATGTCCTGCGGGGGCTGACGCCCGTAGTCCTCGCTGGGCGGTGGCGCCTGCGAATCCGAACGCATGTCCGAACGACCCCGGTCATCGACGACGGCCACTAAGCGTCTACCTCCCCGACTCAGTTGTCGAACCTGTGTTCGACGTCGCTCCCCGCGACCATAGGTCAGCCCGCCGACAACGCGGGCTTGCGGCCCGCATCTGACGTACCGGCGGCTTACGTTAGACGTTGCTGGAGCGCCCGCAAGGTCGTCCTGTTAGCGAAGCTGTGGATGGTGTGGGGATAGGCGTGGACGACCATGTTGAGGGGTTGGGGATAACCTGTGCGCAACTTTGGGCGAATCGGGCATTCCCGCTGATCAAGAGTGTAGGCGGGCCTGGAGGCACTGTGGATGCGAATTGCCCCGGCGTGTCGCCCTGGGTTGACATGCCGGGCGTGTTGCGTTTCGTATTCGGGCCGACGAGGTTAACAGCTCGTTGCTTCGCTGTACTGAAATCGGTCGGCGAATGTTCGCCCCAGACGCAGCAACGCCCGGGTGAAGACTGATCAAGTCTCCACCCGGGCGTATTGACGCTGTCGTAATTACTCGGCGACGACGTTCAGCGTGAGCGCAGCGCTCACCTCGGAGGTCAGCCGCACCGAAACGGGGTGCGAGCCGACCGACTTGATGTGCGCCTTGGGCAGCTGCACGGTGCGCTTGTCGAGGTTCGGGCCGCCGGCCTTCTTGATGGCGGAGACGACCTCGGCCGGGGTGATCGAACCGAAGAGCTTGCCGCTGTCGCCCGCCGAACGGACGGCCAGCTTGACCTCGCCCAGCGACTCGATGGCGTTCTTCAGCTCGTTGGCGTGCTCACGGTCGCGAACCGACTTGACCTCGCGAGCCCGACGGATCTCGGTCGCCTGACGCTCGGCGCCACGCGACGCCGCGATGGCCAGGCCACGGGGCAGCAGGAAGTTGCGGCCGTAGCCGTCCTTCACCTCGACGGTGTCGCCGGCCGAACCCAGGTGGTCGACCTCGGCAGTAAGGATGAGTTTCATCGTCGTCTCCCGCTCTACCGCGTCGCCGCGCTGAACGGCAGCAAGGCGACCTCACGGGCGTTCTTCACTGCGATCGCGATGTCGCGCTGGTGCTGCACGCAGTTGCCGGTCACGCGGCGGGCGCGGATCTTGCCCCGCTCGCTGATGTACGTGCGCAGCAGTGCGGTGTCCTTGTAATCGATGTTCTGCGTCTTGCCCTTCTTGGAGCAGAACACGCACTTGCGGGTCTTGACCGGCTTCTCAGGCGCCGGACGACGCTTGGTCGTGGTCTTGGCCATGTCTTTCTCTTTCTTGGTATCGCTAGGTCGGCGTCAGTGTCGTTCGAGACGCCTGGTTCGAATCAGAAGGGCGGTTCGTCGTCGGCGCCGCTGAACGAACCCGATGCCGGGGCGCTGCCCCACGGGTCGTCCTTGGGCGGCTCGGAGGGACGTGAGCCGCCACCTCCGCCGCCGCCACCACTACCGAAGCCGCCTCCGCCGCCACCGCCGCCGCGGCTGGCCTTGTTGACCTTCGCCGTTGCGTACTTCAGCGACGGGCCGATTTCGTCGACTTCGAGTTCGACGACGGTCCGCTTCTCACCCTCGCGGGTTTCGAAGGAACGCTGCTTGAGCCGTCCGGTGACGATCACCCGCGAGCCGCGGGTCAGGCTCTCGGCGACGTTCTCGGCCGCCTCCCGCCAGATGTTGCACCGGAGGAACAGCGCCTCGCCGTCCTTCCATTCACTGGTCTGACGGTCGAACGTACGAGGCGTCGACGCGACCGTGAAGTTCGCGACGGCCGCACCCGACGGGGTGAAGCGCAGTTCGGGGTCGGCGGTCAGGTTTCCGACGACGGTGAGGATGGTGTCACCAGCCACGGTTTCCTCCTGAGGATGTGTTTGTCGGCTCTTCGCGCAAGGTCAGTGCCGGTGGCGTGCTCGATGAAGATCGGTCGGAGGCGAGCCTACGGCCCGACCACGACGAGCACGTCGTTTGGCGACTTAGTGCTTGTCGGTCCGCATCACCTTGGTCCGCAGGACGGACTCGTTCAGGTTCAGCTGGCGGTCCAGTTCGGACACAGTGGCGGGCTCGGCCTTCACGTCGACGATGGCGTAGATGCCCTCGGCGTGCTTGGCGATTTCGTAGGCCAGCCGGCGGCGGCCCCAGATGTCGACCTTGTCCACCGAGCCACCATCCTTGCGAATGACGTTCAGGAACGTCTCCAACGACGGGGCTACAGTCCGCTCGTCGAGGGTTGGGTCAAGAATGACCATGATTTCGTATGGACGCATGGAAACCTCATCACCTCCTGTGGTCATGTACGGCCACGGACAATCCGTGGCAGGAGTATCGCCTGCGTCGGCAACCTGCCCAGGTTACACAGGGGGCCGCTGACCAGCCAAATCCATGCTGGTGGCAGCGCTAGGACCCGCCGACCGGGACGGGCTCGGCCGCGTCGACGGCATCCACGGGCGGCGGCGTCCGGTCCCGGGCGGGCCGCAACCGGTCGGGCCACCGCGACGGGAACGCATCCGGTGCACGGTCGAACACGCCGCCGGACGGATCGTCGATGCGGCCGCGCCACCGGACCAGGTCCTCCTCGGGCCGGTAGATCTGGCGAATCACCAACGCGCACAGGGCTATCACGGCGACGTCGCGCAACAGGACCGTCGTCGTGAACACCTCCTGGGGCAGGCCCATGTTCTGCTCCCCGTAGAGGAACAGCATTCGCGGGATCCAGACCAGGGCGTCGATCGTCATCCAGGCCAACAGGATTCGACGATGCGGCAGGGCCAGCGCGGCCAGCGGCACCAGCCACAGCGAGTACTGCGGGCTCCACACCTTGTTCGTCAGCAGGAACGCCGCCACCACGAGGAAGGCCAGCTGCGCAAGACGCGGACGCTGCTTCGCCGTCAGGCCGACGTAGGCGATCGCCGCACAGCAGATGGCGAACAGCACCGCCGTCACGCCGTTGAGCACGGTCGGCGGTTCCCAGAAGCCCAGGCCGGGATCGAAGCCACGCCACCCGGTGAACGACTTGATCACGTTGTAGATGGAGTCCATGTCGTCGCCGCGTCGAGTGTTGAGCCGGAAGAACTCCGACCACCCCCGCGGGAACAGCACCATGATCGGCAGGTTCACCACCAGCCACGTCACGACCGTCGCGAGCACCGTCTTGCCGACGTCGCGCATCCGGCCCGACCGCACCCCGAGGATCACCAGCGGCAACAGGAGCAGCAGCGGATAGAGCTTGAGTGCCACGCCGATGCCGATCAGCGCACCGGCCAGCACCGGCTTCTTCCGCGACCACGCCAGTAGCGCACCCATCGCGGCCGCGGTGGCCAGCGCATCGAAGTTGGTGAATATCTGGAAGATCAACAGCGGCGAGGCCGCCACCACCGCGGCGTCCCAGGGCCGGCGACCTGCCAGCCGCGACGTCGCCCACACCGTCGCCAGCCAGGCCAGCGCGAGACCGAACGCGGCGATGTTGAAGAACATCACCACCTCCGCGACGATCGGGACCGACACCAGCTTCGTCAGCGCGGTGTAGCTCTTCGCCAGCGTCATCGACACGTACTGATAGAGCCCCGTCAGCACCGGATACTCCATGTATCGCACGGCGGGCGACCCGTCGTACTGCACGTGCGGCTGGCCGTCGCCGTCCTTCTCGATCCAGCTCGACTTGTACGGGAACTTCCCGAGATTGAGCAGTTCCGCCGTGTAGAGCGGCACCGTGTCGGAGTAGCAGAGTTCGTAGTAGGCGCGCTGGTTCTCCCACACCGCAACCCGCTGATCGGCGGGGCCGGTGTCGGTCGACTGCAGGCAGGCGGCCTTCGTCGAATAGCCGAGAGCCATGAACATCAGCGCGATCGCGATCATCACGCGCAATGGCGTCAGGAACCGCGACCGTCCGATCAGCGCGTGCTTGCCGACCGGGCCGCCGACCAGACCGGACAGCGCGCGGACCGTGACGTCATTGCGGCTGGGCAGGTCTCGGACGTCGTCGCTCCGGAGGTCTTGAGCTAGGGGCACCGGCGAGACGGTGTCAGATGCATCCGGGTCGACCGACCGGTTCGGGTCGGCACCCGTCACGGCGGCGGAGGCAGAGCGGGAACCGGAGCGCCGGGTGGGGGTCCGGGGACCAGTGGGCCACCGCCCGGCGGCGGCGGTGCGTTCGGGTCGACGACGGGACCCGGCGGCGGCGCCGTCACCGTGGTCGGCGGGCCGAACGGGATCGTGATGCCCGGCGCGATCTCCAGTGTCGGCTGGATGACGCTCTCCGACGGGGGCGGCGGCGTGGTGACGACCGCGGTGCTCGACGGCGGCGCCTGCACCGGCGCCTGCGGGACACCCGCGTAGCCACCGATCTCGGTCGGCTTCGGGAAGGTCTCCTCGTCCGTGCCCTCGAGGGCGCCGTCCATCGTCTCCTTCCAGATGTCGGAAGGCAGGCCCGATCCGTACACCGGCGACCCGTACTGGTTCACCAGCGGCCGGGCGCCATCGGTGGTGCCGACCCAGACCGCGGTCGACAGCGACGGCGTGAACCCGACCATCCAGGCGTCGCGGTTGGCGCCGGTGTCACCAAGCTGGTTGGTGCCCGTCTTCGCCGCCGACGGCCGACCGTCGTCCAGGTTGTGCCCGTTTGAGTAGCCGGCGATCGGCTGCATCGCGGAGGTGACGTTGTCGGCCACCGCCTTGTCGATCCGCTGCTCTCCCGCGTTGTCCTGCTCGGCGGCGTCGAAGAGGACCTTGCCCTCCGAGTTGACGACCCGTTGCACGAAGTGCGGGCGGTGGTAGACGCCCGACGCGGCGAGCGTCGCGTACGCCGACGCCATGTCGATGACCCGGGACTGGTACTGGCCGAGCACGACGCCGTTGTTCGGCGGGCCGCCCTGGCCGTCCTCGCTGAGCGTGTGCTCGATGCCGGGGATGCTCTCGGCGACACCCGCCGCGTGCGCCGCATCGGCGACGTCCTGCGGGCCGTTCTTCAGCTTCAACATCAGCCGGTAGTAGCTGGTGTTCAGCGAGCGCTTCAACGCCTCGGCGATGCTGCACGTCCCGCAACCGCCGCCTTCGACGTTGTTGATCGTGATGCCGTTGACGGTCACCGGCGAGCTGTCGATCTGCGATCCCAGCCCGATGCCCTGCTGCAGCGCCGCGACGAGTGCGAAGACTTTGAACGACGAACCCGTCGGCAGACCCGCCTGGGCGAAGTCGAAGCCGTTGGCATCCGAGCCGCCGTAGTAGGCCTTCACCGCGCCGGACCTGGGGTCGATCGACACGACCGCCGAGCGCATCTCGGGCATCTGGCCGTCGAGGTTCTCGGCCACTGCTTCCTCGGCGGCCCGCTGCGCCTTCGGGTCGATCGTCGTGGTGATCTGCAGGCCCTCGGTGTTGAGGGTCTGCTCGTCGATGTCGAAGAGCTCGAGCAGCTCCTTGGTGACCTGCCGTTCGATCAACCCGTTGGGCCCGGTGGTCTGCGTCTGCTGGGTCGCCTGCTCGGGCGGCACCGTCGGCGGGAACACCTGGGCGGCGCGGTCTGCCTCCGACAGCGCGCCCATCGTGACCATGCCGTCCAGCACCCAGTTCCACCGCTCCGCGGCGCCCTCGGGGTCGACGGCCGGGTCGAGCGTCGACGGACGCTGGATCAGCGCGGCCATCAGCGCACCCTCGGCGACGTTCAGCTGCTCGACGGGCTTGCCGAAGTACGCCTGCGACGCTGCGGCGATGCCGTAGGAGCCGCGGCCGAAGTAGATGATGTTGAGGTAGGACTGCAGCACGGCGTCCTTGGACCACTCCCGCGACATCTTCGTCGAGATGACGAGTTCCTTGGCCTTGCGGACGACGCCGCCCAGGCCGGATCGCGCATCACCCACGAGTGCGTTCTTGACGTACTGCTGGGTGATCGTCGACCCGCCCTGCAGGTCGCCGCCGAAGATGTTGTTCTTGAACGCCCGGGCGAAGCCGGTGAACGAGAACCCCGGGTTGGTATAGAAGTCACGGTCCTCCGCGGCCATCGCCGCGTCCCGCACGTGCACGGGGATCTGCTCGATGTCCACGTCGACGCGGTTGCCCTCGGGCGGGACGATGCGCGCCAGTTCGCTGCCGTCGCTTGCGAGGATCGTCGAGACCTGCGCGGTGCGGATGTCGCCCGGCTTGGGCACCTCGACGATGAAGTAGGCCATCGCGAACGTGACGATCGGCAGCAGGATCGCCATGACCGCGGCCACGCCAAGACCGCGGCGCACCCATTTCCAGTTGATCTGATGCTTGGGGCCGGGCGTCTCGCCCGACGGGCCGCCTGGTCCGCCCCCGCCGCCCGGCGGGCCGTTCGGCGGCTGCTTGGGCGGCCTGCCGTCCAGCGCTGCCTTGACGACGTCGACCTGATCGCGATGCCGCGGATCGGGCGCGTTGCCGCGCACCGGTGGCAGCACCGCGGTGCGACGGTCGTCGGGTGTGGGCGGGCCGCCGTGACGGCGAGGAGGCTGCTGCGGCGCCTGCCGGGGCTGCGGGCGCGGGCCCTGGCCCGGACCTGCGGAGTGGCGGGGCGGGGGCGACCCGGCACCGTCAGCCGATGACCCCTTGGGGACGTCGCCGGCCGACCTGTGCTGCCGCCCTTCGCTATTCACTGGCCGTGCGCGCGCCGGAGCGCGCCGCTCGTGAGCCGCGTGCGTTCTTCGCCTTCGGCGGGCCTGGGGCACCGAGCACGTACGACTTGACCAGGTGATTCCAGCTGCAGGTGCGGCACACCTCGACCACGTGGACCTTGAACTCCTCGAAGCGCGCGGCCAGGAGCACCAGCTCCTCGGTGGAGCGCGCGGACCCGGAGACGGCGCCGAGATGCTCGCCGAACACCCAGGACACCAGCGTGAGCTGTTCCTTCCTGCAGATCGGGCACGTCACCTCGCTTTGCTTGCCATGGAATTTCGCTGCGCGCAGCAGATAGGGGTTCGCGTCGCAGACCTCGGTGACGCCGGTGCGCCCGGAGTACACCTCTGCGAGCAGGGACCGCCGCTTGAGCGCGTAGTCCACCACCTGTCGCTGCAATCGCACGTGGACCAGAGTACGTCGGGGCGTCCACGGCGGAGGCGCGGCCGTGCGCGCGCCGCCCCGGTTTGGCATCTGGTCTGCGCAGATGGGGTGCGAACTCCTACGATCTTGACCGTGGCGACACGGCAGACAGCACACACCCGGGCGAGGGACGTCGATCGCAACAACACGTGCCAGGTATTGGACAGCGCGCTCGCCGACGGCCAGCTCTCCATGGAGGAGCACCGCACGCGCGTCGGGCTGGCGACGACGGCGGCCACGCTCGGCGATCTGCAGTCCCTCGTCGACGACCTGCAGAACGACAACGCCCCCGTCCAGATGCCCGACCTGCAGAAGCCGTCGCGCCTGCGCGCGGCCGGCGTCAGCACCGGCGCGGGCTGGGGCCTGCGCCTCGCCACGGCGGGCGTGCTGGTGGTGCTCGGCATCGCAATCGGCTGGGGGCTGTACGGCAACACGTCGTCGCCGCTGAGCTTCCAGACCGACCCTGGCGCGAAGTCCGACGGCGTAGAGGGAAAGGTGCTGACGCCGCCGCGCCAACTGCAGTCCCTCGGCGGCTTGAACGGGCTGTTCGAGCAGATGCGCCAGCGCTTCGGCGACACCATGGGGTACAGCGTGGTCGTCTACCCCGACTACGCCGTCGTCGCGCGCGCCGATCCGGCCGACGAGCGCCGCACGCTGCGCTACACCTATCGCGGCGGCTTCGACGACCCGTCCACGTCGGCCACCGGTGACGACGACGTGCTGGTGGACCTCGCGGCGTTCGACGTGGTCAAGGCCGTCGAACTCCTTCGCGGCGCTCCCGAGACCGTCGGCATGAACCCGGCGGACGTGAAGAGAGACAGCACCTATCTGACCGTCGACCCCGCGCGCGAGCCGCAGACCCCGGGCGAACTCACCATCCGGGCCAACGTCTCCAGCGAGTTCGGCAGCGGGTCGATCACGTTCGGCGCCAACGGCGAGATCAAGCGCATCGACTACGTCGACGACTGATCCCGTCGTCTCTCGGCCTCGAGCGTGACGCCAGCGTCACGCTCGGCTTCCCACGCGACTCCAGCGTCACGTTCGCGCGTGAACGCGGTGATTCGGGGCATCTTCGCGGCATCTTCGCGGCGTCGAGGTGAACGCAATCTGAACTGGACGTGTCCCCGCTATAGCGCCGCATATATCGGTGCGATACAGTTGCGCGAGGTGTCGAACTGTCGTAGCGGCTCAGCCGCGCGAAATCCGAGGGGGTGATTCGAGTGCTGGAACTGGCCGTTCTGGGGCTACTGCTCGAATCGCCGATGCACGGCTACGAGTTGCGCAAGCGGCTGACGGGCCTGCTGGGGGCGTTCCGCGCCTTCTCCTACGGTTCGCTCTACCCCGCTCTGCGCCGCATGCAGGCCGACGGGTTGATCGTCGAGGAGGCCGCGCCCGTCGGAGCCGTCAAGGTTCGCCGGGCACGCCGGGTCTACAAGCTCTCCGACGCGGGCAAGCAGCGCTTCGCAGAGCTGGTCGCCGACACGGGACCGCAGAACTACACCGACGACGGCTTCGGCGTCCACCTGGCGTTCTTCAACCGAACGCCTGCCGAAGCTCGCATGCGCATCCTCGAAGGCCGTCGCAGGCAGGTCGAGGAACGACGGGAAGGTCTGCGTGAAGCCGTCGCGCGGGCCAGCAGTTCGTTCGACCGGTACACCAAGCAGCTGCATCAGCTCGGCTTGGAGTCCAGCGAGCGAGAAGTGAAGTGGCTCAACGACTTGATCGCCGCCGAACGGGGGGCCCAAGGCCACCCCGAAGGCAGCTCGTAAGCACCCGAATCAGAACCGAAGATCAGTACCGAGAAGGAGAAGTCCCATGTCGAACGAGGTTCGCGTCGCGATTGTCGGCGTAGGTAACTGCGCGTCCTCGCTGGTCCAAGGTGTGCAGTACTACCAGGACGCAGACGAGAACGCCAACGTCCCCGGCCTGATGCACGTCAAGCTGGGCCCGTACCACGTCCGCGACGTCAAGTTCGTCGCCGCGTTCGACGTGGACGCCAAGAAGGTCGGCTTCGACCTGTCCGAGGCGATCTTCGCCTCGGAGAACAACACGATCAAGATCGCCGACGTGCCACCCACCGACGTCACGGTGCAGCGCGGCCCGACCCTCGACGGCATCGGCAAGTACTACGCCGAGACCATCGAACTGTCCGACTCGGATCCGGTCGACGTCGTCAAGGCGCTCAAGGACGCGAACGTCGACGTGCTGGTGTCCTACCTGCCGGTGGGCTCCGATGACGCCGACAAGTTCTACGCCCAGTGCGCGATCGACGCCGGCGTGGCGTTCGTCAACGCTCTGCCCGTGTTCATCGCCTCGGACCCGGTGTGGGCCAAGAAGTTCGCCGACGCGGGCGTGCCGATCGTCGGCGACGACATCAAGAGCCAGGTCGGTGCCACCATCACCCACCGCGTGATGGCCAAGCTGTTCGAGGACCGCGGCGTCACGCTCGACCGCACCTACCAGCTCAACGTCGGCGGCAACATGGACTTCAAGAACATGCTCGAGCGCGAGCGTCTCCAGTCCAAGAAGGTCTCCAAGACCCAGGCCGTGACGTCGAACCTGACCGGCTCGCTGGCCGACAAGATCGAGGACCGGAACGTCCACATCGGCCCGTCGGACCACGTCGCGTGGCTCGACGACCGCAAGTGGGCCTACGTCCGCCTCGAGGGCCGCGCCTTCGGCGACGTGCCGCTGAACCTCGAGTACAAGCTCGAGGTATGGGACTCGCCGAACTCGGCAGGCATCATCATCGACGCGGTGCGTGCGGCGAAGATCGCCCTCGACCGCGGCATCGGCGGACCGATCGAGGCCGCCTCGGCGTACCTGATGAAGAGCCCGCCGAAGCAGCTGGCCGACGACATCGCGCGCACGCAGCTCGAGAAGTTCATCGCAGGCGAGTGATTCTGTGGAGTATCTCCCGCGGTCAGCGCGGGAGATACTCCACAAACCGCGCTTCGGTATGGTCCGATCGTGGCGAACGCGGAGATCTCGGACGACGAACTGCTCTCACTCGACGAGTTCGGGCTGCTGTCCGAGAACGCCGATCAGATCGGCGCCGAGGCGGTCCTGCCCGTCGAACGAATCGAGTCCGGCCCGATCAGCGCGTTGCGGTGGGGCGGCAACTCCCCCGCCATCGTGTTCCTGCACGGCGGCGGGCAGAACGCGCACACGTGGGACACCGTCATCCTCGGGCTCGGCCTGCCTGCCCTCGCCATCGACCTGCCCGGGCACGGCCGATCGGCGTGGCGGAAGGACGGCGACTACGGCCCGAAGCTCAATGCCGAGACGCTGCGGCCCATCCTGCGCGGCTGGGCACCCACTCCACGCCTGGTCGTGGGCATGTCGCTGGGCGGGCTGACCGCGCTGCGCCTCGCCGCAACCGAACCCGCGCTTGTCCCTGAACTCATACTCGTCGACGTCACGCCATCGGCCCCGGAACGCCACGAGGAGATGACGAAGGCGCAACTGGGCGCCGTCGCCCTGGTCAAGGGTGACCGCACCTTCGACAGCTTCGAGGCGATGCTCGACGTGACCGTCGCCGCCGCCCCGAACCGCGATCGGAAGTCGTTGCGGCGTGGCGTGTTCCACAACACCAAGCAGCTCGACGACGGCACCTGGACGTGGCGTTACGACTCGTTCCGCAAGGGCGACGGCTTCGAAGGGCTGTGGGACGACGTCCCATCGATCACGATGCCGACCACCCTGGTGCGGGGCGCCAACTCGTTCTTCGTCAACGACGAGGACGCCGAGGCGTTCGCCAACGGCGCGCCCGGCTTCAAGACGACACACGTCGTCCCCGACGCCGGACACTCGGTGCAGGGCGATCAACCCAAGGCGCTGGTCGACATCCTGCGCGGCGTGCTCGCGGTCTGAGGATTGGTTGGTCGGCGACCGAATCGGGTAGCCGCCGCTCATGACTGCACCAGCAGAACCAGCAGAGCCGTTGACTCCCGCCGAGACACCCGAGCGCCTCACGCCGCAGGAGGTTCCCGAGCGCCTGGTGCCGGTGGACCCGTCTGAGCCGGCGCCCGCCACCGAGCCGGGCCCCGCCTGACGCTCGCTCCCGTCATTGCGCTCGCCCCCGTCCGTTCACCCAATCGTTGGCGAATGCTTCCCTGGCGTCGTTAGGTTCACGAATGACGCGGCCACAGCCCTGGCCGCGTCGATTCGCGAAAGGAACCATCGACGATGGCGCTCGTCCCACTCAATCTGCTGATCTCGCACAACGGCCGATCCTCGCGGCAGCACGTCACCTGCCGCTACAAGTGCGGCGACGCCTGCTCGAAGCCCGCACCGAACACCAGTGACAACGAGTACTTCGGCGACATCGTCAAGCGGATGTCGCGTCGCTCGGTGCTGCAGACCGCAGGCGTCACCGTGCTCGCCGTCGGCGCCGGTTCGGTCCTGGCCGCATGCTCGACCAGCAGCGATACGCCCCAGGCATCGTCGTCCACCACGCCCGCACCGCCCGAGACGCTGCCCGGCATGAAGTTCGACGCGGTGGCTCCCAACAGCGAGGACGCCGTCGTCATCCCCTCGGGCTACCAGCAGGGCGTCGTCATCAGCTGGGGTGACCCGGTGCTGCCCGGCGCCCCTGTCTTCGACGTCACGAAGCAGACCGCTGCGGCGCAGCGTCAGCAGTTCGGCTTCAACAACGACTTCGCGGCCGTGATGCCGATCGAGGGACAGGCCGGCCGCTACCTGCTGGTCAACAACTTCGAATACGTCACCCCGCAGTTCATGTTCCCGGGCTACGACGCCGAGGCCCCGACCCGCGAGCAGTTCGACATCGAGATCGCCGCGATCGGCATGGGCGTCGTCGAACTAGAGCGCACACCCCAGGGCGGTCTGCGCCCGGTGATGGGCCGCTACAACCGGCGCATCACCGCCGACACCCCGTTCACCCTGACCGGACCCGCCGCGGGCACCGACTTCGTCAAGACCGCCGCCGATCCGACCGGCCGCACCGTGCTGGGCACCTTCGCCAACTGCGCAGGCGGCGTCACCCCGTGGGGCACCGTGCTCTCCGGCGAGGAGAACTTCCACAGCTACTTCGGCGCAGCCGAGGGCGCACCCGCGAACCCGGCGGACGCCGATCGCCAGAAGCGCTACGGCGTGGCACTGGAGCCCACCGAATTGCTCTGGGAGACATTCGATCCGCGCTTCGACGTGTCGAAGTCACCGAACGAGGTCAACCGCTTCGGATACGTCGTCGAACTCAACCCGTGGGACCCGAACTCCACGCCGGTCAAGCACTCCGCGATGGGCCGCCTCAAGCACGAGGGCGCCAACATCTACGTCACCGACGACGGAAGCGTGGTCGCCTACACCGGCGACGACGAGCGCTTCGACTACATGTACAAGTTCGTGTCCAGCAGGAAGATTCAAGACCCCGGCCGTGCCTTCGAGAACACAGCTGCGATGGCCAACAACATGGCGATCCTCGACGAGGGCACGCTGTACGTCGCCAAGCTCGGCAGCGACATCCCCGCGGCGGAGATCGACGGCTCCGGCAAGCTGCCCGCCAAGGGCTCGTTCGCGGGCACCGGCACGTGGCTGCCGCTACTGAAGTCGGGCGCAGGCGGCCAGGCCGAGTCGCTGGTCGACGGCTTCACCGCCCAGGAGGTCGCGGTGTTCACCCGGCTGGCCGCCGACAAGGCCGGCGCCACCAAGATGGACCGTCCCGAGGACTTCGAGGCCAACCCGAAGACCGGCAAGGTGTACGTCGCGCTCACCAACAACGACGAACGCGGCGCGCCCGGTGAGGCTGCCGTCGACGCGGCCAACCCCCGCAACGACAACAAGAGCGGCCAGGTCCTCGAGATCACCGACGACCACACCGGCACCGTCTTCACCTGGGACCTGCTGCTGGTGTGCGGCGACCCCGCCGCGGCCGACACGTACTTCGCCGGCTTCGACAAGACCAAGGTCAGCCCGATCTCCTGCCCCGACAACCTCGCGTTCGACAGCCACGGCAACCTGTGGGTCTCGACCGACGGCAACGCGCTCGACTCCAACGACGGACTGTTCGCCGTCGCACTCGACGGTCCGAATCGCGGTGAGACCAAGCAGTTCCTCTCCGTGCCGCTGGGCGCCGAGACGTGTGGGCCCGTCGTGACCGACGACTTCGTCACGGTCTCCGTGCAGCACCCTGGCGAGAACGACGACAACAGCATCGACAACCCACTGTCGCGGTGGCCCGAGGGCGGCAACGGCACGGCGCGCCCGTCGGTGGTGGCGGTGTGGCGCGACGGCGGCAACATTGGCGTCTAGTCCCATGCCGAGCAGACGCCAACTCGCACTCACGGGTAGTCCACAGTGCGAGTTGGCGTCTGCTCGCGGGAGAACGGGTATGTGTTGAACCATGACCTCTCCTGACTTCCCCGTCCGCATCGCGGTCCAGCTGCAGCCCCAGCACTCCCCCAACTACGGCCACATGCGTGACGCGGTCCGTCGCGCCGAGGACATCGGCGTCGACGTCGCGTTCAACTGGGATCACTTCTTCCCGCTCTACGGCGACCCCGATGGCGCGCACTACGAGTGCTGGACGATGCTCGGCGCGTGGGCGGAGCAGACGTCGCGCATCGAGATCGGCGCGCTGGTGAGCTGCAACTCCTACCGCAACCCCGAGCTGCTCGCCGACATGGCACGCACCGTCGACAACATCTCCGACGGCAGGCTGATCCTTGGCATCGGATCGGGCTGGAAGGAGAAGGACTACGACGAGTACGGCTACGAGTTCGGCACCGCAGGCAGCCGGCTGAACGATCTCGCGGCCGCGCTGCCGCGCATCACCTCGCGGCTGGGCAAGCTGAATCCTCAACCCGTGCGCGAGATCCCGATCCTCATCGGTGGCCAGGGCGAGAAGAAGACGCTGCGGATGGTGGCCGAGTACGCCCACATCTGGCACGGCTTTACCGACGCCAGCACCTACCCGGCCAAGGCCGAGGTGCTCGACGCGCACTGCGCCGACGTGGGCCGCGACCCGGCGGCGATCGAGCGCTCGTCGGGCGTGCCCGAGAAGAGCGTCGAGCAGATGATCGAGGGCGCCGAGTCACTCGTCGGCCTCGGTGTCACGCTGCTGACCATGGGCGTCAACGGCCCCGACTACGACCTCGCGCCCGCCGAGGCGCTGGTCAAGTGGCGCAACGACAGGGCCAAGGGCTAACCGCGACGGCGGTTCTCGCGATCCGCCCGGACCGCCCCCGCACGACGTGTCAGCGTGAGACACTTCGGATCGCCATGCCCAAGAAGTACGGCGTCAAAGAGAAGGACCTGGTGGTCGCCCACGTGGTGACACTGGTCCTGACGGGCAAACTGCGCTCCGGGGACCGGATCGACCGCAACGAGATCGCCGACGAACTCGCGCTCAGCCGAGTTCCGGTGCAGGAGGCCCTGGTTCAGCTGGAGCGTGACGGGGTCGTCTCGACGCGCTACCACCGCGGCGCCTACGTGGAACGTTTCGACGAGCGGGCCGTCCGCGAGCATCACGAGCTGTACGGCGTCCTCAACGGCATCGCGTCGGCGCGGGCGGCCGACGACCCGACCGTCGACTTCACCGACCGGCTGGCCGGGTTCCTCGCCGGCTTGCGCGCCGGCGTGGAGTCGAAGGGCTTCGGGGCCGACGCCGTCGGATTCCGCCGCGCCGTCAACGACCAGTACGCGGGCCCGCGTCTGCAGGCGGCCATCCGCGCGTCGACCACGTTGATGCCGCCCACGTTCTGGCCGACGTACTTCGCCCACCAGGAACGGCTGCTGCCGTTCTACGAGTCGGAGTTCGCGGCGATCGTCGGCCACGATCCCGCGCCTGCGCGCCGGGCCTGCGAGGAACGCGCCACCGTGCTGGGCCAGATCATGCTGACCGAACTGATCCGGCGACGGGTGATACCGCCGTCGCCGAACGGCGACCTTTCGTTCTGAAGGAGCCGGACCCTTTGGCCCGGGTGGGGGCGACCGCTACGTTGCGAGGATGACACGCGACGGGATCTCCAAATCCGCCGTCCTGCTCCTCGTCGTCGCGACGATGTTCGGCCTCGGCTTCGGCATGGCGCCGGCCGCGCGCGCCGACCAGTGCGCGCCGCCCGGGATCCAGAGCGCGAGCGCCCTGCCCACGAACCTCGCCGCCGCCGCACAGGGACCGGGGGCCGACAAGTACACCACCGAGGGCGTCGTGCCGATCGACTCCGTCGACGTCAACGGCCTCGGTCTGCAGACCCCCGGCGTCCTCACCGTCGGCACCCTGTCCGACGCGCCACCCAGCATCTGCATCGACTCCGCGGGCCAGTTCACCGGCTTCGACAACGAGGTCCTACGCGCCATCGCCGACAAGCTCGGCCTGCGGGTCGACTTCGTCGGCACCGACTTCTCCGGGCTGCTGGCCCAGGTGGCGTCGCGGCGCTTCGACGTCGGATCCTCGTCGATCACCACCACCGACGCGCGCCGTCAGACGGTCGGCTTCACCAACGGCTACGACTTCGGCTACTTCTCACTCGTCGTGCCGAGCGGGTCGGCGATCAAGGGCTTCGGCGATCTCGCCGCCGGCCAGCGGATCGGCGTCGTGCAGGGCACCGTCCAGGAGGCGTACGTCGTCGACACCCTGGGCCTCGACCCGGTCAAGTTCCCCGACTACAACACCGTCTACGGCAGCCTCAAGACCCGGCAGATCGACGCGTGGGTGGCGCCGTCGCAGCAGGCGCAGGGCACCGTGCAGCCGGGCGACCCGACCGAGATCATCGAGAACACCTTCAGCCTGGACAACTTCGTCGCCTACGCGGTCGCCAAGGAGAACAAGCCGCTGATCGACGCGCTCAACGCGGGCCTCGACGCGGTAATCGCCGACGGGACGTGGGCCCGGCTGTACACCGACTGGGTGCCCCGCGCGCTGCCGCCGGGCTGGAAACCCGGGTCGAAGGCCGCGCCCGAACCGCAACTGCCCGACTTCACCGCGCTCGCGGCCGAGAACGCGGAGGCCGCCGGCGATCCGGGCGCACCACCGCCGCCGAAATCCACGCTGTCGCAACTGAAGGACACGTTCCTCGACTGGAACCTCTACAAGCAGGCGATCCCCGACCTGTTCAAGACCGGCCTGCCGAACACCCTGATCCTCACGTTCGCCGCGAGCATCATCGGCATCATCCTCGGCATGGGGCTCGCGATGGCGGGCATCTCGAAGACCCGATGGCTGCGCTGGCCCGCCCGCATCTACACCGACGTGTTCCGCGGCCTACCCGAGGTCGTCATCATCCTGCTGATCGGCCTGGGCATCGGGCCCGTCGTGAGCCCACTCACCGGCAACAACCCCTACCCGCTGGGCATCGCGGCGCTCGGTCTGATGGCCGGCGCGTACATCGGCGAGATCTTCCGCTCCGGCATCCAGAGCGTCGAGGCCGGACAGTTGGAGGCCTCGCGCGCACTGGGATTCAGCTACTCGTCGTCGATGCGGCTGGTCGTCGTGCCCCAGGGCATCCGGCGGGTGCTACCTGCGCTGGTGAACCAGTTCATCTCACTGCTCAAGGCGTCGTCGCTGGTGTACTTCCTCGGTCTCATCGCCAGCCAGCGCGAACTGTTCCAGGTGGGCCGTGACCTCAACGCGCAGACCGGCAACTTGTCCCCGCTGGTCGCCGCCGGGCTGTTCTACCTCGCATTGACGATCCCGCTGACGCACCTCGTCAACTACATCGACGACCGGCTGCGCCGCGGCAGGACCCAGACCGAACCCGACGACCCCCTCGACCCGGCCAGCCCGATGCGAAACCAGGAGATGGTGTGAGCACCAACGAGACGAAGTCCACCGCCTTCGAGCCGGTGTCGTTGGCGGCGACGGACATTCACCTGGCGTTCGGTCCCAACGCGGTGCTGCGCGGCGTGGACGTCGACGTGCCCGCAGGCACCACCGCGGCGGTGATCGGCCCGTCCGGGTCCGGCAAGTCGACACTGCTGCGCACGCTCAACCGGCTGTACGAACCCGACCAGGGCGACATCCTGCTCGACGGGCGCTCGGTGCTCGCCGACAATCCCGACCACGTCCGCCAGCGCATCGGCATGGTGTTCCAGAACTTCAACCTGTTCCCGCACCGCAGCGTGCTCGACAACGTGACGCTGGGACCGCGCAAGCTCAAGGGCCTGGGCAAGGAGCAGTCCCGCGAACTGGGGCTGGCGCAGCTGGAGCGAGTCGGGTTGCGGCACAAGGCCGAAGTGCGGCCCGGCACGCTGTCGGGTGGTCAGCAGCAGCGCGTGGCGATCGCCAGGGCGTTGGCGATGGCGCCCCAGGTGATGTTCTTCGACGAGGCGACCTCGGCGCTCGATCCCGAGTTGGTCAAGGGCATCCTGGCGCTCATCGCCGACCTCGCGGCCGACGGCATGACGATGGTGGTGGTCACCCACGAGATGGGCTTCGCCAGGTCGACGGCCGACTCCGTGGTGTTCATGGACCACGGTCGCGTCGTCGAATCCGGTCCGCCAGACCAACTCTTCGAGTCCGCGGAAACCGACAGGCTCCGCCAGTTCCTGTCGCAGGTGCTCTAAACCGCGATCTTCAGCTGCTGACAGCCACTGACAGGTTAGACTAGCGAATTATGGTCGACACCGAACCACAGGTCACTGAGCTGGCTGGAGAGATGCAACAGGTGCTCTCCAAGCTGTTCTCCGTCCTGCGGCGCACCGGCGGAGCGCCCAAGAGCGACGCCGAGGGTGCCGACCTCACCTTGGCGCAGCTGTCGATCCTGCTGACGCTGCTCGACCTGGGCCCAATCCGCATGACCGAGCTGGCTGCGCACGAACGCGTCCGCACGCCCACCACCACCGTGGCGATCCGCCGGCTCGAGAAACTGGGACTGGTCAAGCGCTCGCGCGACCCATCCGACCTGCGCGCCGTGCTCGTCGACGTCACGCCCCGGGGCCTCGTCCAGCACCGCGAGGCGCTGGCGACCCGACGGGCGGCGCTCGCGGCGATGCTGAGCAAGCTCAGCGTCGAGGATCGCGACTGCCTCGCCAAGGCGCTGGCGCCGCTCACTCGCCTCGCCGAGACCGCCGAGTCCTGACGCTCGAATCCTCGCTCAGCCCAACCAGTCCAGTACCGCAGCCGCCGTCCACGACTGCTGCATGCTGCCCAGCGGCTCACCGGTGAACGGCTCGTAGTATTCGGCGAACGTGCCGTCACTGGCTTGGCGCAGCCCTTCGCGGCGGAGCACCGCCGCCCGTTCGGCCCACCCGCGTCGCGCGAAGCACCACGAGAACAGCCAGCCCACGACCGGCCACACCGGGCCGCGCCAGTACTCGCGCGCGCGGAAGTCCCGCGACACCGGTGACGTCGACGGGATGAGGCCGTACTCCAGATCCGGATGTCCGCAGAACCGTGGGCCTTCGAGCAGGCGCAGCAGCGCGCGTTCCCGGTCGTGCGGCAGTCCACCGCAGAGCAGCGGGGCGAACTGCGCGACGGTCTCGGTCTGGATCCACTTCTCGGTGCGGGTGTCGTAATCCCTTGCGGCACCAGTGCGTTGATCGGATGCCTCGACGACGCCCATCCGGAACCGTTCGGCCCACGCGTACAGGTCGCGGACGTCGGCGTGCGGGCGCTTGTAGTCCTCGCCGATCTCGGCGAGCACGGTGCACGCCACCGACAGGATCGCCGAGACGAAGACGTCCTCCACCGCGAAGCTCATGACCTTCGGCAGCAGCAGGTCGTCGTAGCGCGCCGACTTCATCTCCTCGAGCAGCCACAGGTAGCGGTCGTACTCGAGATCCGACGGCCGCTGGCTGGCGTCGGTGTTGACCTTGTTGTCCTCGCGCTCGTACGGCGGCACGTCGCCGGGGACGACGTTGGCGTACGAGCTGTCCCAGCGCGGCGAGTTGTCCATCCCGGACTCCCACCCGTGGTACAGCGTCACCCTGCCGCGCTCGTTCGGGTCCCTCGCCTCGGCCAGCCAACGGTGCCAGCGCACCAGATCAGACCAGCGCCGGTCGAGGAACGACTCGGCCACCGCCCTGGTCGAGCGGCCGCGGGTGCGGGCGTTATCGAGGATGCGCTGCACCGCGATCGCGTGCACCGGCGGCTGGGTGATGCCGGAGGTGTGGCGGTTCGACGGGGCGTTGGGCGTCAGCGACGCGCACGCCCAGCGCGCAGGCCCGGGGAAGTATCCGTCGACGCCGTTGGCGAAGACGATGTGCGGAATCATGCCGTTGTGCCACTGCGCAGAGAGCAGGGTGTCGAGTTCGACGACGGCCCGCTCGACGCTCAGCGGCGCCAGCCCGATCGCCACGAACGCGGCGTCCCAACTCCACATGTGCGGGTAGAGCAGCGGGGCGGCAGTCGTCATGGTGCCCAGGTCGTTGCCGCGCAGCAGATAGGCGGCGCGGGCCGCGAGCTGGGTGGGCGCGAACGTCGGATCGGGGGGCATCGCCGTCAATCATGCGACGGGACGGCGAGGCTTGCAGAACTCGGTAACGTTGCGGCCGTGCCTGGTGATGAGCGCTCGCGCGAAGAACAGACCAGATCTGATGAGCGCTCGCGCGAAGAACAGACCCGAACCGCGATGATCACGGGTGCTTCGGCCGGCCTTGGCAAGGCCATCGCCGCCGCCCTCGCCCCCACTCACACCCTGTTCCTGGCGGGCCGGCCGTCGCGTCGGCTCGACGAGGTCGCCGAGCTGTACGGCGCGACGACGTGGCCGATCGACCTGGCCGACACCGGCGACGTCGAGACCGTGGTCGAGCCGATCGCCGAACTCGACGTGCTGATCCACAACGCCGGCGTCGCGTACCCCGGGCGCGTGGCCGAAACCATCCCCGAGCAGTGGCGGGCCACGCTCGAGGTCAACGTCGTCGGCGCGGTGGCCCTCACGCTGGCGCTGCTGCCCGCGCTACGGGCCGCACGCGGGCAGGTCGTGTTCATCAACTCGGGCTCCGGCATCAACGCCTCACCCGGGTTGGCGTCCTACTCGGCGAGCAAGTTCGCGCTGCGGTCGTTCGCGGACTCGCTGCGCGCCGACGAGCGGGACCTACGCGTCACCTCGATCCATCCCGGCCGGATCGACACCGACATGCAGCGCGACCTCATCGCCTACGAGGAACGGGACTACGTGCCCGAGCAGTTCCTGCGCGCCGACACCGTGGCAGCGGCGGTCGCACAGGCGGTGGCCACCCCGCCCGACGCGCACGTCCACGAAGTCATCATCCGGCCGCGGTAGGGCGCCATGACGATCCAGGTGTGCGAGGCGTCGATCGCCGAACTGCGCGCTGCGCTCGAGGACGGCCGGACGTCGGCGGTCGCACTGCTCGAGGCGTACCTCGACCGCATCGCGGCCTATGACGGCCAACTCAACTCGATCGTCGTCGTCAACCCCGCAGCCCGCGCCGACGCAAAAGCCTCCGACGCCCGCCGCGCCGCCGGATCCGTCCTCGGCCCACTCGACGGCATTCCGTACACCGTCAAGGACAGCTACCTCGCTCGCGGACTCACCGCCGCAGCGGGCAGCCCGGCGTTTGCCGACCTGGTCGCTCGGCGCGACTCGTTCGTGGTGGAGCGGTTGCGAGCCGGCGGTGCCGTGCTCATCGGCCTGACCAACATGCCGCCGATGGCGAACGGCGGCATGCAGCGCGGCCACTACGGCCGGGCCGAGAGTGCCTACAACGCAGCGTTTCTCACTGCGCCGTTCGCGTCCGGATCGTCGAACGGTTCCGGCACGGCCACCGCGGCGTCGTTGTGCGCGTTCGGGATCGGCGAGGAGACGTGGTCGTCGGGGCGCGGCCCCGCGTCGAACAACGCGCTGTGCGCCTACACGCCGTCGCGCGGGGTGATCTCGACCCGGGGCGGTTGGCCGCTGGTGCCGACGATGGACGTCGTGGTCCCGCACACCCGCTCGATGGCCGACCTGCTCGAGGTGCTCGACGTCGTCGTCGTACCCGATCACGATGTGCGGGGCGACTTCTGGCGTACCCAGGACTGGGTGCCGATACCCAGCGTCGACGAGTTGCGGCCGCCGATGTTCCGCGGGGTGGCGGGGAGCCTATCTGGGCTGACCCTCGGCGTGCCGCGGATGTACGTCAACGCCGACCCCGATGCGGGCGTGGGCGCCACCGGGATCGGCGGTCCGACCGGCACGCGCATCGAGACCCGGCCGTCGGTGCTGGAGCTGTTCGAGTCGGCCCGCCGCGACCTGGAGGCCGCCGGTGCTCGGGTGGTCGGAGTCGACTTTCCCGTCGTCACCAACTACGAGGGCGACCGCGCCGGTGCGCCAACGGTTGGCACTCGCGGGCTGGTGAGCCCGGACTACCTGCGCCGCGAGATCTGGGACCTCTCGGCGTGGGCGTGGGACGACTTCCTGCGTGCCAACGGCGATCCCGCGCTGTCCCGGCTCGCCGACGTCGACGGCAGCCGCATCTTCCCGCATCCGCCTGGCGCGCTCCCCGACCGCTACACCGGCTTCGACGACGACATCAATGAACACCCCGCATTCCTGCGGGAACACCCCGTCGAATCACTCGCCGACATACCGCACCTCGCCGACGGTCTCCGCGGACTCGAGGAGACGCGCCGCATCGACCTCGAGGACTGGATGACGGGTCTCGGACTGGATGCGGTGATCTTCCCTGCCGTCGCCGACGTGGGACCGTCGGACATGGACGTCAACCCGGCATCCGCCGACCTGGGGTGGCGCAACGGCGTGTGGGTTGCGAACGGCAACTTGGCCATTCGTCACCTCGGCATCCCGACGGTCACCGTGCCGATGGGCACGATGGCCGACATCGGCATGCCCGTCGGGCTGACGTTCGCAGGCCAGGCGTACGACGACGTTGCGCTGCTCGGGTACGCGGCGGCGTTCGAGGCGCTGGGTTCCCGGCGCATTCCCCCGCCGCTCGCCCCGCCCCTGCCGTGACTTCGGCGCGCTCATCCGCGGTGACCGCGGGAAAGCGCGCCGAAATCGCCGGTTAGACGACGATGTTGACCAGGCGCCCGGCCACCACGATGACCTTCTTCGGCTTGGCACCGGCCAGGAACGCCGCCACCTTCTCCTCGGCCAGGGCCGCCGCCTCGAGCACGTCGGCATCGGCGTCGGCGGCCACGGTGATCCGGCCGCGCACCTTGCCGTTGACCTGCACCGGGTACTCGACGGTGTCCTCGACGAGGAACGCCGGGTCTGCCTGCGGGAACGGACCGTGCGCCAGCGAGGTGTCGTGGCCCAGCCGCTTCCACAGCTCCTCGGCGAGGTGCGGCGCCAGCGGCGCCACCATCAACACCAGCGGCTCGACGGCCGCGCGCGCGGTGACGCCTTCCTTTGTCAGGTGGTTGGTGTACTCGATCAGCTTCGCCGCCGCCGTGTTGTTGCGCAGCGCCGCATAGTCTTCCGAGACACCGGCGATGGTGCGGTGCAGCAGCCGCAGGGTCGCGTCGTTGATTGCGGAGTGCTCGTCGACCCGCTCGGCGCCCGACTCCTCGTCGACCACCACGCGCCACACCCGCTGCAGGAAGCGGTAGGCACCGACCACGTCCTTCGTGGCCCACGGCCGCGACGCCTCCAGCGGACCCATCGACATCTCGTAGACGCGCAACGTGTCCGCGCCGTAGCCGTCGCAGATCTCGTCGGGTGACACCGAGTTCTTCAGGCTCTTGCCGATCTTGCCGAACTCCTGGAAGACCTCGATCTCCCCATCGTCGCCGGGGTAGTAGAACTTCCCGTCGCGCTCGACCACCTTCGCCGCCTCGACGTACGAGCCGCGCGAGTCGGTGTAGGCGAACGCCTGGATGTACCCCTGGTTGACCAGGCGGCGGTACGGCTCGCGGGAACTCACGTGCCCGAGGTCGTAGAGCACCTTGTGCCAGAACCGCGAGTACAGCAGGTGCAGCACGGCGTGCTCGACACCGCCAACGTAGAGGTCGACGCCGCCGGGATCGCCTGCGCCGTGCTCGGCCGGCCGCGGACCCATCCAGTACGCCTCGTTCTCCTTGGCGCAGAACGTCTCCGAGTTGTGCGGATCGGCGTAGCGCAGCTCGTACCAGGAGCTGCCTGCCCACTGCGGCATGACGTTGGTGTCGCGGGTGTAGCTCTGCAGGCCGTCGCCGAGGTCGAGTTCGACGTTCACCCACTCGGTGGCCTTGCCCAGCGGCGGGGACGGCTCGCTATCGGCGTCATCCGGGTCGAACTGCACGGGCGCGTAGTCGGGCACGTCCGGAAGTTCGACCGGCAGAGCCGAATTCGGCAACGGGTGGGCTCGGCCGTCGGCGTCGTAGACGATCGGGAACGGCTCGCCCCAGTACCGCTGTCGGGCGAACAGCCAGTCGCGCAGCTTGTACTCGACGCGCGCCCGGCCGTGGCCGTCGGCCTCGAGCCGGTTGATCACGGCCTCCTTGGCCGACGCGATGCTCAGGCCGTCCAGATCGCCCGAGTTGATCAAGGTGCCGTCGCCGTTGTACGCGGACTCGTCGACGTCCCCACCCGAAATGACCTGCACGATCGGCAAACCGAACTGCGATGCGAATTCCCAGTCACGCTGGTCGTGCCCGGGCACCGCCATGATCGCGCCGGTGCCGTAACCCGCCAGCACGTAGTCGGCGATGAACACCGGAACGCGTTCGCCGTTCACCGGATTGGTGGCATACGCCCCCAGGAACACACCGGTCTTGGTCTTGTTCTCCTGGCGCTCCAGATCCGACTTGGCGGCGATCGCCGTGCGGTAACTCGCCACCGCCTCGGCCGGTGTTGCCGCACCGTAGGTCCAGCGCTCGTCGGTCCGGTCGGGCCACTGGTCCGACCCCCCGTCGCTTCGCTCGCCCCGGTTGGCCACCAGGGCGTCGACCAGCTCGTGCTCGGGTGCCAGCACGACGTACGTCGCGCCGAACAGGGTGTCGGGCCGGGTCGTGAAGACCTCGACGTCGCCGGCATCGGTCGCGAACCGGACCTGCGCGCCCACCGAGCGGCCGATCCAGTTGCGCTGCATGGCCTTGACCTTGTCCGGCCAGTCCAGCACGTCGAGATCCTCGAGCAGCCGGTCGGAGTACGCGGTGATTCGCATCATCCACTGCCGCAACCGCTTCCGGAACACCGGGAAGTTGCCGCGGTCGCTGCGCCCCTCGGAGGTGACCTCCTCGTTGGCGAGCACGGTGCCCAACCCAGGGCACCAGTTCACCATCGAGTCGGCGCGGTAGACCAGCCGGAAGGAGTCGACGACGTCGCGCCGTTCCCCCGCCGACAGGTCCGACCACGCCCGGCCGTCGTCGAGGGTGCGCGCCCCGGACTCGAACTCGGCGATCAATTCGTCGATCGGCCGGGCCTTCTGAACGGCCGGGTCGAACCAGGCGTTGAAGATCTGCAGGAAGATCCACTGCGTCCACTCGTAGAAGTCGACGTCGGTGGTGGCGAAGCTGCGCCGGGCGTCATGGCCGAGGCCGAGGCGGCCCAGCTGGCGACGGAAGTTGACGATGTTCGCCTCGGTGCGGGTGCGCGGATGCGTCCCGGTCTGCACGGCGTACTGCTCGGCGGGCAGGCCGAACGCGTCGAACCCCAAGGCATGCAGGACGTTGCGACCCGTCATGCGGAAGTAGCGCGCGTAGACGTCGGTGGCGATGTACCCCAGCGGGTGGCCGACGTGCAGCCCCTCGCCCGACGGGTACGGGAACATGTCCTGCACGAACATCTTGTCGGCGGGCACGGTCGAGCCGTCGGTCGGCGCCAGGCTGCCGACGGGGTTCGGCACGTGGAAGGTGCCCCGCTGCGCCCACGTCTCCTGCCAGTCGCGCTCGATCGCACCCGCGAGTTCCGCCGTGTAGCGGTGCCTCGGGGTGTCGGAATGGTCGTCGACGGGCCGGTCAGTCACGTGAACAGGGTAGTCAGTGCCGGATCGGCGGCGGTCCGGCCCTCCGCCGCGCGCCATGGCGGCACCGCGCTTGGTATCGGTTCCGTTGCAGACCGGTGAGAGCTCGATTGCAGGTGCCGTTCACCTCTAGTGGCGCCGACGCGGCCGTGGATATGGTCGGCGCCTGCTCAGCACCACACACGTGACCCGCGGTTCCGCCGCACCCCAATGCTCTTGGAAGGACCGCCGTCAGATGTTCGCCACTGCCCGCCGATGGGGGTTCGTCGCAGGAGGTGTCGCCGTGGGCGTCGCCGGCGTCGTCGGCTTCGCAGGCACGACCGCCTCAGCCGAGCCCAGCCTCCCGCTTCCCCCCGTGCCCGCGCCGGCCACGGTGACCCAGACCGTCGTCGTACAGGCAGGCACCCCCGGGCTGGCCGGGCAGCCGGCGATCGCCCCGGCTGGCGCCCCCGGTCCCGCCGCCACCCCCGTCGCAGCTCTCGCGTCGCCCGCGTTGCCACCCGCGCCAGCACCGCCGACCATCCCACCCGCCACCTCGGGCACCATCGCCGACTTCCTCCGCTCGAAGAACGTCGCCATGGAGCCGCAGGTGGCCAACGGGTTCACCGCGCTGAACATCGTGCTGCCCATGCCGGCCGGGTGGAGCCACGTGCCCGACCCGAACGTCCCCGATGCATTCGCCGTGATCGCCGACCGGTTGGGCGGCGACGGGCTGTACACCTCGAACGCCGCGCTCAACGTCTACAAGCTGCTCGGCGACTTCGACCCGAAGGAAGCGATCAGCCACGGCTTCATCGAGAGCCAGCAGCTACCGGCATGGCGCTCGACGGACGGCTCGATGGCTGACTTCGGCGGTATGCCGTCGTCGATCATCGAGGGCACCTACCGGCAGAACAACATGACGCTGAACACCTCCCGCCGGCACGTCATCGCGCAGTCCGGCCCCGACCGGTACCTGGTCACGCTGTCGGTGACGACGAGCGCACAGGTGTCCGTGGCCGCGGGCGACGCGACCGATGCGATCGTCAACGGCTTCCGGGTCGGCTCGGCAGTGCCGCCGCCGGCTGCGCCGCCTGCCCCGGCGCCGGGCATCCCGGGTCTGCCGCCGCTGCCCCCCCTGCCGGGCATCCCCAGCTAGGCGGCGTGCCGTCGGGATCTGCGGATTCGACGGCGCGACGTGGTGGCTCGTATCCTCGATCGCATGCTGATCGCCGCGGTCCTGTGCCTGAGCGCGGCGGCCGCTTTCGCCGCGGCGGGGCTGTGGCTGCTGGCCCGGCCCCGGCCCAACGACCCGGTCGCCGGTGTCCTTCGGGCCGTCGCACCCACTCAACTCGCGGCAGCGGTCATGCTCGCCGCGGGCGGGGCAGCGGTACTTGCGGCTCCTGGCGGATCCGCCGTCCTGCTGCTCGTGGTGTGCGTGGTCGGCGCGATCGGGACCATCGCCGCGGGCTGCTATCAGGCGGCGAAGGCGGTGGCCCGCACCGAGGCCGCGAGCGCGGCCACCGGCGGCTGCGGAAACGCGTGCGCATCCTGCACGCTGTCGTGCAACTGACGCGGCTTAATTGCGGCTGACGTCGATCGGATGGGTCGCGAGCATCGACAGCGGCATGGGTTGACGGCGCAGCACCCGCGACCACAGGTCGACCTTCGGCTCGACCAGGACGTCCGACGGCAATGCCGACAGCACGATCCAATCGTCGCGTTCGATCTCGCCCTCGAGCTGACCGATCGTCCACCCGGAGTAGCCCGCGTAGATCCGGACGCCCTCGATCGCCGGAGCGATGTCGTCGGGATCGGCGTCGAGGTCGACCATCGCGATGCGGCCCTGCACGTGCCGCAGCCCCGGCACCTCGGCGGCGTCGACGCCCACGCGCACGGTGGCCAGGCACAGCGCCGCGTCACGCTTCACGGGGCCGCCGACGAACATCGTCTTCGGCTTGGTCGCCAGCTTCGTCCACTGGGGCAGCACGTTGTACACCGCCGTCTCGCTCGGCCGGTTCAACACGACGCCCAGGGTGCCGCCGTCGTTGTGCTCCACGACGTAGATCACGCTGCGCCGGAACGTGGGTTCCAGGAGATCGGTGTTGGCGAGCAGAAGCGTCCCCGCGCGGACCCGATGCGATGCGGGGGCGAGGTAATCCTCCGGATCGTCTGACTGCGCCACCCGTCCATCATGTCACCAGCAACCCTGCGAGGTCACGAACTCCAACCGGCCGCGCCGCTGCCGAGCGGAAAGATTTGTAGTGTGGATCGAGTCGCGAAACGCGGTGCCCAACCAACGAGTCGAACCATCACCGGACAGAGCGGAGTCGGAACCAAAAGTGGCAGACCCGCGTGGGCACGCAGCAGTCCTGCAGGTGCTGCGGTCACTACCGGAGTTCAGGCGTCTGCTCGAACTGCGCGTCGTCAGCCAATTCGGCGACGGACTGTTCCAGGCCGCGATGGCAGGGGCGCTGCTGTTCAACCCCGAGCGCGCCGCCGAACCTTGGGCCATCGCAGGCGCCTTCGCCGTGCTGTTCCTGCCGTACTCCCTGCTCGGCCCCTTCGCCGGCGCGCTGCTCGACCGCTGGGACCGCCGCCTGGTCCTCGTCGGCGCCAACGCGGTGCGACTCGTCCTCATGCTCGGCGTCGCGACACTGCTGGCGTTCGGCGCTGGCGACGTGCCGATCCTGTGCGGCGCGCTGATCGTCAACGGGTTCACCCGGTTCGTCTCGTCGGGCCTCTCCGCTGCGCTGCCCCACGTCGTGCCCCGCGCCGAGGTGGTGTCGATGAACTCCGTCGCCACCGCAGGCGGCGCAGTGGCCGCATTCGCAGGCGCGAACTTCATGCTGCTACCGCGCTGGCTGTTCGGTGCAGGCGATACCGGCGCCTCGGTCATCATCTTCACCGCGGCGCTGCCGGTCGCACTCGCGCTGGTCCTCTCGATCCGATTCGGGCCCCACGTGCTCGGGCCCGACAAGACCCGCCGCGCGGTCCACGGCTCGGTCGCGTACGTGGTCGCGACCGGGTGGGGGTACGGCATGAGCACCGTCGCCAAGGTTCCGACCGTGGCAGCCACCCTCTCGGGGCTTGCGTCGCACCGCATCGCGTTCGGCATCAACACGCTGCTGGTGCTGCTGCTGGTGCGCCACGGCGACAGCCACAACGTCGCGGGGCTCGGCACCGTGGTGCTGTTCGTGGCCGCAACGGGCATCGGCTCGTTCCTCGCCACGCTGCTGACACCCGCGGTGGTCCGTCGCTTCGGGCGCTACCGCACGGCGAACGGCGCACTGGCAATCGCCGCCGTCGTGCAACTATGCGGCGCAGGCCTGCAGCTCCCGGTGATGACGGTGTGCGGCTTCCTGCTGGGCGCACTGGGCCAGGTGGTCAAGCTCTGCGCGGACACGGCGATGCAGATCGACGTCGACGACGCACTGCGTGGGCACGTCTTCACCGTGCAGGACTCGGTGTTCTGGGTGTCGTTCATCGCCGCCATCGCCGGTGCGGCTGCCGTGATCCCGGACGACGGGCACTCCCCCGTGCTCGCCTGCACCGGCGCCGTCGTCTACCTCGTGGGTCTGGCCGCGCACGCGATCACCGCGCGGGGGCATCGCTCGGCCGGTCTAGGGTGACGCCATGTCCGACGCCCTGAGCAGCACCGTCGCAGACCTACGCGCGGAGAGCGACGAACTCGACGCCATCGTCGCGGACCTGCCCGAGGGAGACTGGCGCACACCGACACCGGCAGCCGGCTGGACGATCGCGCACCAGATCGCACACCTGCTGTGGACCGACAGGGTGGCGGTCGTGTCCGTCACCGACGAAGCCGGCTTCAGGGACCTGTTGACCGAAGCCGCCACGAACCCCACCGGTTTCGTCGACGCCGGCGCCGAGGAACTCGCCGCCCTACCGCCGACCACGCTGCTCACCGAGTGGCGCGCCACCCGCACCCGCCTGCACGACGCGCTTCCCCGGGTCGCCGACGGACGCAAGCTCCCGTGGTTCGGCCCGCCGATGAGCGCCACGTCGATGGCGACTGCACGCCTGATGGAGACCTGGGCGCACGGACTCGACGTCGCCGATGCCCTCGGCGTCGTCCGCCCGCCGACGGCGCGGCTGAAGTCGATCGCCCACATCGGCGTCCGCACCCGCGACTTCGCGTTCTCGGTGCACGGCCTCACCCCGCCCGCGGAACCGTTTCACGTGGAACTGTCCGCGCCCGACGGCTCGACGTGGTCGTGGGGTCCTGACGACGCCGCGCAGCGCGTGACCGGGTCGGCCGAACACTTCTGCATGCTCGTCACGCAGCGCAGGCCCCGCGCGGAGCTCGACGTGACGGCCGTCGGTGAGGACGCCCAGCGGTGGCTGACGATCGCGCAGGCGTTCGCGGGCCCGCCAGGAACCGGGCGATGAACGAATCGAAGAGCCCCATTCAACCCGGCAGGGATTAGATCTCGGCGCCCGCGTCGGCCGCACCGTCACCGTCGGCATCGGACAGCTTGACGTCCCAGCGGCCGTCGCCGTCGGCGTCTACGTAGGCATCCTCGGCGGCCAGTGCGCGGTCGGCAAGACCGTTGCGGTCGCCGTCGAGCAGCCGGTCGTCGACCTGTCCGTCACCGTCGAAGTCGACCAGCGGCCCGCCGACCGACTCGGCACCGTCGAGACCGAACCAGCGCAGCTGCGCACCGCGGTCGACGCTCACTGCCCACGTGCCAGACCCGTCGTCGGTGAACCGCGCCTCGCCGTGGCCGTCGTCGTCCAGGTCGAGCACCGCGTGATCGGCGAACCCGTCGCCGTCGAGATCCGCCAGCGCGTCGTCGAGGCGGCCGTCGCCGTCGAAGTCGAGACCGATCGCGTCCAGCACTCCGTCGGTGTCGAGGTCGAGTGTGGGCTCACCCGTCGACATCGCCGCCGCACCGAACCCGTCCCCCAGGCAGTAGTCCATGCGAATAAGACGCGCGATCAGGCTCTGGCGTTCCACCACTTCTTCAACTCGTCGACGGCCTCGTCGTGCTCGAGTGGGCCGCGGTCGAGCCGGAGCTCCTTGAGGAAGGTCCACGCCTGACCGACGAGCGGTCCGGCCGGGATGTCGAGGATCTTCATGATCTCGTTGCCGTCGAGGTCGGGACGCACCCTGGCGAGGTCTTCCTTGGCCGCGAGTTCGGCGATCCGGTGTTCCAGGTCGTCGTAGTTGGCCTGCAGCCGCGCCGCCCGCCGCTGGTTGCGCGTTGTGCAGTCCGCGCGCACCAGCTTGTGCAACCGCGACAGCAGCGGACCGGCGTCGGTCGCATAACGCCGCACCGCGGAATCGGTCCACCGGCCGTCGCCGTAACCGTGGAACCGCAAATGCAGGTACACCAGCTGCGATACGTCGTCGACCATCTGCTTCGAGTACTTCAGCGCACGCATCCGCTTGCGGGTCATCTTCGCGCCCACGACCTCATGATGGTGGAAGCTCACGCCACCGTCGGGCTCGTGCCGACGCGTCGCCGGCTTGCCGATGTCGTGCAGCAGCGCCGCCCACCGCAGCACCAGGTCGGGCGCCTCGCGCCGATCCTCGAGGTCGATCGCCTGGCGCAGCACGGTCAGCGAATGCTGGTAGACGTCCTTGTGCTGGTGGTGCTCGTCGATCGCCATCCGCATGTCGCCGACCTCCGGCAGCACCACCGCGCCCAGCCCGGTCTGCACCATCAGGTCGACGCCCGCAATCGGGTCGGCTCCCGCCAGCAGCTTGTCGAGTTCGGCAGCCACGCGCTCGGCGGTTATCCGCCCGAGCTCCGGGGCCATGCGCTCCATCGCCTCGCGTACCCGAGGCGCCACCTCGAACTCCAGCTGCGAGACGAAGCGCGCGGCCCGCAGCATCCGCAGCGGATCGTCGCCGAACGACACCTCCGGCGGTGAAGGCGTATCGAGCCGGCGGGCCGCGGCGTCAGCCAGGCCGTCCTGCGGATCGTGGAACTCGCCAACACCCTCGGGCGTCACCCGGACCGCCATCGCGTTGACCTTGAAGTCGCGGCGGATCAGGTCGTCGGTGAGCCGGTCGCCGAACTCGACGGTCGGGTTGCGCGACACCTGGTCATAGCTGTCGGCCCGAAACGTCGTGATCTCCAGCCGGTAGTCGCCCTTGGCGACGCCGATGGTGCCGAACGCGATGCCGGTGTCCCACATCCCGTCACCCCACCGCCGAACGATCCGTTGGATCGCGTCGGGCCGGGCGTCGGTGGTGAAGTCCAGATCCGTGACGTCGCGCTCCAACACGGCGTCGCGCACGCTGCCCCCGACCAGGTACAGGTCGTGGCCCGCGTCGGCGAACAACGCACCCAACTCGGAGAGGACGGTGACGTGCCGTGAGAGGCTGCGCATCGCGGCAGCAAGCAGCGCGGCTTCCGCACTCGGGTCGATCGGCACGGGGGGTGAGCCTAGTTGCCATCGGCGCATGCGCGTAACGACTGGGCCTCAGCACGGCACCAACGGCGAGTGGCGGCAAGGTGGAAAGCAAGTGGCAGCTACTATCGCTTGGGTGTCGGAGGGCGAACAAGCCAAACCACGACGGCGCCGAGGAAGGCGCCGCGGCCGACGCTCGGCAGGGCCGCCCGAGGCCAGTGCGCCGCAACCCGCTTCCGTAGTCCCGCTCCCCAGCGCCGTACCGGCCGCCAACGGACACCGCAACCCCCAGCCCCGACGCCAGCCGGACCGGCTCCGCACCGTCCACGAGACGTCGGCGGGCGGCCTCGTCATCGACGGGATCGACGGCCCGAAGGACTCTCAGGTCGCCGCGCTGATCGGCAGGCTCGACCGTCGCGGCCGCATGCTGTGGTCGCTGCCCAAGGGTCACATCGAGATGGGCGAGACCGCCGAGCAGACCGCGATCCGCGAGGTCGCCGAGGAGACCGGCATCGAGGGCAGCGTGCTCGCCGCGCTCGGCAGCATCGACTACTGGTTCGTCACCGAGGGCCGCCGCGTGCACAAGACGGTGCACCACTACCTCATGCGGTTCCTCGGCGGGGAACTGTCCGACGAAGACGTCGAGGTGACCGAGGTGGCCTGGGTGCCGCTGCGGGAACTGCCCAAACGGCTCGCCTACGCCGACGAGCGCAAGCTCGCCCAGGTCGCCGGTGAACTCATCGACAAGCTGCACACCGACGGGCCCGGCAGCCTCCCGCCGCTGCCGCACACCTCGCCGCGGCGCAGGCCGCAGACCCACTCCCACACCCACCGTCGTGCCGACGACTCCACTCCCCCTTCCCTCGGTGCAGAGCGCAGAGAGCCCGGGGACCGTTCCTCGGGGGCAGAGCGGAGCGACCGGGGGAAGATGCGACCCGGCCGGCGGGCGAACGGCTGCGGCCAGGGAACATGACGTTTCGGGCGGCAGTCTCGGCCGCTGGGACCGTGCCTCGAGTGCTCGTGCGCTTGCTGGCCGCCGTGGTCCTCCTGACGCTGGTCGCCGCGCCCGCACTGCTGCCCCGTGCGGCCGCGGGCGAACCCGGCGTCACCCAGTTCCTCAAGCTGAGCATCGATCGCGTCACGCCCGAGATCGTCAGCACCGCGGGCGAACCCTTCGTCACCGTCACGGGCAGGGTGGCGAACATCGGGGACCGGTCGGTTCGCGACGTCGTGGTGCGGCTCGAGACCGCGGCGGCGGTGACGACGTCGGCCGGCCTTCGCACCAGCCTCGCCGGCAGCGGTGACCAGTTCGAGCCGGTCGGCGGCTTCGTGACCATCGCACCGGAATTGAGCCAGGGCCAGAGCGCTGCGTTCCGCCTCTTCTTCCCCTTGCGGTCGGGTGCCGAGCCGTCGCTGCGCATCTCCGAACCCGGCGTCTACCCGCTGCTGGTCAACGTCAACGGCACGCCCGACTACGGCGCACCGGCCCGCCTAGACGACGCCCGCTTCCTGCTTCCCGTCGTCGGGGTTCCTCCCGATCCGTCGCTCGAGTCCACCGACCCGGTGTCCGCCGTCGTGCCACCTGACACCTCGCGCCCGGTCGGCGTGACGATGCTGTGGCCGCTCGCCGACCGACCTCGACTCGCGGCGGGCGTCCCCGGCGCCACGACGCCGGTCCGCCTCGCCGACGACGAGCTGGCCACCTCGCTGGCCCCCGGCGGCAGGCTCGACACGCTGCTCTCGGCGGCCGACTTCGCCACCAGTCCCCCGGTCGATCCGGCGGGACAGGTCCGCAGCGCGCTGTGTCTGGCCGTCGATCCGGACCTGCTGGTCACGGTCAACGCGATGACGACCGGCTACGTCGTCACGGAGTCCGCCGACGGCGGGCTCAGCGCCCCAACGCAGCCCGGCACCGGCCAGGAGGCGGCGGTGAACTGGCTGGGCCGGCTGAAGTCGCTTGCCCAACGGCTGTGCGTCACGTCGTCGGTGTACGCCCAGGCCGACCTGACCGCACTGCGGCGCGTCGGTGACCCAGGACTTGCGGCCGTCGCGACCACCGAGTCCCCCGACGTGGTCGACCAGATCCTCGGGATCGCGTCGGTGCGCGGCGCCACGCTGCTGGGCGACGGACCGTTGACCGGGCCCGCGGTGCAGCTGCTGTCTGAGCAGGGCCCGACCGTGGCCATCGCCCCACCGGACTACACCGCGCAGGACTCGGCATCCGGCGAACAGCCACCGGTCGACCTTGCCCCGCGCCGCTACACCCGGCAGGTCGTCACGGCCCCCGTCGACCCGACGGTCGGCGCGGCATTGGCAGGCGCGGGCGCCAGGCCGTCGTCCCCGTCGTACCTCGACAGCTCACTCGACGTACCGCTGCAGCAGGACTCGCAGGTGGCTCGCCGGCAGGACGCGCTCGCGGCGATGCTGTGGCGCGGGCTGCGACCCGCGACCGAGCCGCGTGCCGAGATCCTGGTGCCGCCGATGGTGTGGGACCTGCAGCAGGACGACGCCGCGGCCCTGCTGTCCGCGCTGGCGACGTCGATCAACTCGGGCCTGGCCGCGCCGCGGCCGCTGCCCATGGTGATCGCCGAGACCCTCGCCGCCGCGCCTGCCACCGAGCAGCCGGTTCCCGCCGATGCCCTCGGCAACGCGCGCGCCCGGTTCGGCGACGATGTCATCTCGGCGGTCTCGGGTGCGTCCGGCCGGCTGTGGGGTCTGACGGCGGCGCTGACCACCGACGAACGCACGGGCCTCACCGGCACGGAGTACACCGCGCCGCTGCGCGAGGACATGCTGCGCGCACTGAGCCAGTCGGTACCCCCCGATGCGCGGAATGGGCTGGCGGAGCAGCGCATTCGACGAACCGCGACCACGGTCGGTGACCTGTTCAACGCCGTCACCATCGTCAACCCCGGCGGTTCGTACACGCTGGCCACCGAACGCAGCCCGCTGCCACTGGCTCTGCGCAACGACCTACCCGTACCGATCCGGGTCCGCCTCGACGTGGCCGCCCCACCCGGGATGACCGTCACCGACATGGGTGAGATCGTGCTGCCGCCGGGCTTCCTGCCGCTGCGGGTGCCGGTCGAGGTGCACTTCACCCAGCGCGTCGCGGTCGACGTGTCGCTGCGCACGGTCGACGGCCTCTCCCTCGGCGAACCGGTGCGACTGTCGTTGCACTCCAACGCCTACGGCAAGGTGCTGTTCATCATCACGCTGTCGGCGGGTGCGGTGCTGTTCCTGCTGGCCGGACGCCGACTGTGGCACCGGTTCCGCGGCCAGCCCGACCGCGCCGACCTCGACCGGCCGCCCCGCCGGACCACTGCCGACGACTCGCCCGATCCGGTCGACACGGCCATCGCCTACGGCCCGGACGAGCGGTGACGACACCTCGGCGGCCACCACCAGCGCCGCCACGTCAGCGGATTCCCCGCGGGCCAGCCCCACGCCGACGCGCAGGCCAGGTCGCAGGCCCCCAGTTCCGCAAGGAGCTGTCCGACTCCGCCGTCGTGTCCCGGTCGTGGGGCATGGCGTTCGCGACGCTGATCAGTCGCATCACCGGCTTCATCCGCATCGTCCTGCTCGCGGCGATCCTCGGCGCCGCGCTGTCGAGCGCGTTCTCCGTGGCCAACCAGCTGCCGAACCTCGTCGCCGCACTGGTGCTCGAGGCGACGTTCACGGCGATCTTCGTCCCCGTGCTGGCGCGTGCCGAACGCGACGACGCCGACGGCGGAACGGCTTTCGTGCGCCGCCTGGTCACCCTCGCCACCGCGCTGCTGCTGCTGGCCACCATTGCCTCGGTTGCCGCGGCACCGCTGCTGGTGCGGCTCATGCTCGGGTCCGAGACCCTGGTGAACGAGCCACTGACCACGGCGTTTGCGTATCTGCTTCTGCCACAGGTGATCTTCTACGGCCTGACGTCGGTTTTCATGGCGATCCTGAACACCCGCAACGTGTTCGGGCCACCGGCATGGGCGCCGGTGATCAACAACCTGGTGGCAATCGCCACGCTCGGCGTCTACGTCCTGGTACCCGGCGAGATGTCACTCGACCCCGTCGAGATGGGCAACGCCAAGCTGCTGGTCCTCGGCATCGGCACCACGCTCGGGGTGGTCGCACAGGCGGCGGTGCTGCTGCTGGCGATCCGCCGCGAGCGCATCAGCCTGCGGCCGCTGTGGGGCATCGACGACCGGCTCAAGCAGTTCGGCACGATGGCCGCGGCGATGGTGCTCTACGTGCTGATCAGCCAGGTCGGACTGATCGTGGGCAACCAGATCGCCTCCAGCGCAGCCGCTTCGGGCCCTGCGATCTACAACTACGCGTGGCTGATCCTGCAGCTGCCGTTCGGCATGATCGGCGTCACGGTGCTCACCGTGGTCATGCCGCGGCTGTCGCGCAACGCCGCCGCCAACGACACTCCCGCGGTGCTTCGCGACCTGTCGCTGGCCACTCGGCTCACGATGGTCACGCTCATCCCGATCGTGGCGTTCATGACCGTCGGCGGCCCCGCCATCGGCAGCGCACTGTTCTCCTACGGCAACTTCGGCGAGACCGACGCCGGCTACCTGGGCATGGCGATCACGCTGTCGGCCTTCACGCTGATCCCGTATGCGCTGGTGCTGCTGCAACTCCGGGTGTTCTACGCCCGGCAGCAGCCGTGGACGCCGATCGCGCTGATCCTCGTCATCACCGCGGTGAAGATCGTAGCCTCGCTCGCCGCACCCCATCTCACCGACGACCCCCAGCTCGTCGCCGGATACCTCGGCCTCGCCAACGGCCTGGGCTTCCTGGCCGGAGCGACGGTCGGACATCTGGTGCTGCGCGCCAACCTGCGCCCGCCCGACGGCAGGCTGATCGGACTGCCGGTGCTGCGGACGATCCTCGTCGCGATCGCCGCCTCGCTCGGCGCGGGTCTGATCGCACACGTCGTGGACCAACTGCTCGGCCTCGAGTCGCTCACCACGAATAGCGGTGCGGGCGGATCGCTGCTGCGGCTGCTGGTGCTCGGATTGATCATGGTGCCGATCATCGCGGCGGTGCTGCTCGCCGCGAAGGTGCCCGAGGCGCAGTCGGCACTGGTGTTCGTGAAGCGGCGCCTCGGAGCTAGCTCGCCGGCGCCTGCGACGCCGCCGTTGCCCCCCGTCCGACCGCGTCCGAGCAGCGCGGTCCCGTACTCTGAGCACAGGAATTCGCACCCGTTACCACCGCGTCAATATGGGCCGGTCAGACGGGTAGCGCCTCCGGCAGGGGTTGCCGGAGGAAGGCCGTGGAGAGGACCAGCGGTGACGAACGACCCCGCAGGCGGCCCCGCGACCGGCGCCGACAGCGGCGCGACCACACGCATCCCGCGCCCGTCGGCCGACGACTTCGAGCCCGACGTGCCCACCGAGGTGAGCCAGCCGCCGTCGGGCAGGCCGCCCGCCGACTACGGCGGCGACCCGACCCGTGAGGCACTGTCCTTCGGCATGCTCAACGAGCCGCCGATCGAGGCGGCCACCGACGACGACGTGCACCTCATCCCCGGCGCCACGATCGCGGGCGGGCGCTACCGGCTGCTGGTGTTCCACGGCGGACCGCCGCACCTGCAGTTCTGGCATGCCCTCGACACGGCGCTCGACCGCCAGGTTGCGCTCACGTTCGTCGACCCGGATGCCGTGCTGCCCGACGACGAGCTGCAGGAGATCCTGTCCCGCACGCTGAAGCTCAGCAGGCTGAACATGCCAGGCGTGGCACGCGTGCTCGACGTTGCCAACACCGGTTCCGGCGGACTGGTCGTCGCGGAGTGGATCCGCGGCGGCTCGCTGGCCGAGGTCGCCGAGACCGCACCGTCGGCGATCGGCGGCGCCCGTGCGATCCAGTCCCTCGCCGCGGCAGCCGAGGCAGCCCACCGCGAGGGCGTCGCGCTCTCGATCGACCACCCCGGACGGGTCCGGGTCAGCATCGACGGTGACGTGGCGCTGGCCTTCCCGGCGACGATGCCCGACGCCGAGCCCGAGGACGACATCCGCGGCATCGGCGCCTCGCTGTACGCCCTGCTCGTCGACCGCTGGCCCCTGCCGGAGTCCGGTGCCAACAGCGGCATGGCCCAGGCCGACGTGGACGCCTCCGGGCAGCCCGTCGAGCCGCGTGCCGTCGACCGCGAGATCCCGTTCCAGATCTCCGCGGCCGCCGCACGCGCCGTGCAGGAGAACGGCGGCATCCGCACGGCGGGCACGCTGCTCAACCTCCTGCAGCAGGCCACTGCCGTCGCCGACCGCACCGAGTTGATCACGCCCGTCGACGCTCCCGGTGCCAACGGGGGCAGCGGCAAGGCTCCGCTGGCCGCGGCTGATCCCGAGAGTCAGCGCCGCAGGCGCAAGGGCATGATCATCGGCATCGCCGTCGGCGCCGTCATTCTGGTCGTCGTGCTGGTCGGCCTCGCGATCGGTCTGCGTGGCCTGTTCGGTGACGTCGGCGGGCCGCTCGACAGGAACGAGCTGGGCCTCAACGCCCCGACCAGCGAGACTGACACCCCAGCCACCGGAGTGGTGAAACCCGTTCGCGCGACGGTGTTCTCACCGGGAGGCGAAGCGGACAACCCGAGTGACGCCGGCCTCGCCATCGACGGTGATCCCGCCACCGGATGGCCGACCGACACCTACAGCGATCCCGCACCGTTCCCTGGCTTCAAGAGCGGCGTGGGTTTGGTGCTGCAGCTGCCGCAGCCCACGACGCTCGCGTCGGTGACGGTGAACCTCAACAGCACCGGCACGGCGATCCAGATTCGTTCGGCCCAGTCCGCGACGCCGGCGTCGCTCGAGGACACGACTGAGATGACGCCGCCCACGCCGATGAAGACCGGCTCGAACACCATCCCGATCAGCAATGCCTCCCCCACCTCTTACGTGCTGGTGTGGATCACGACGCTCGGTACCGTCGACGGCAGAAGCGAGTCCACGCTGTCGGACATCACGCTCACCGCCGCGGGCTGACGGCCATCCCCAGGCCTCGGATGCGCTAACCCCAGGTCAGCGGTACCGGAACACAAGAGGTGTCACCTGGGGTGCTCCGGCGTGCTTAGGGTTTGCCTTGTGAACGACGCCGCCGACTCCGCCGAGGACGTCCGGTCCGACGCGCAGTTGCTGGCGGCCCACGTCGCCGGTGACCGGCACGCGTTCGCGACGCTGTTCCATCGGCACCGGCGCCAGCTCTACCGGCTCGCCCATCTCACGAGCCGCAATCACGACGACGCGGCCGACGCCCTGCAGGATGCGCTGTTGTCGGCGCACCGCAAGGCCGCGACGTTCCGCTACGACGCGTCGGTCAGCAGCTGGCTGTACCGTATCGTCGTCAACTCGTGCCTGGATCGCTTGCGGCACAACAAGAATCACCCGACCACACCGCTACTCGACGACGCGCACCCATCGGGCGACCCGACGGCCCTCGTGGACACCGCGCTGGTCGTCGAACGGGCGCTGCTGCGCCTGCCACTCGAGCAGCGCGCCGCCGTCGTCGCGGTGGACATGCACGGCTACTCGGTCGCCGAGACGGCGCTGCTGCTGGGCGTACCGGAGGGCACGATCAAGAGCCGCTGCGCACGGGCGCGCGCGAAACTGGCCGAGACACTGGACTATTTGTCGCATGACTCGGCGCGACGTGCCGACGTCCTGCCTCAGTAGTAACCGGGGAAACCCGGTCCGCCGTTGACGACGTAGGACAGGCAGCCAGGGATGTTGCGGCACGCGATGATCGCGCCCGCTCCCGGCGAAGCCCCGCGCACCGCTGGTGGATTGTTCGGGATGCCACAGGTTTGCAGGTACGGGTTGAACGGCTGGATGAACTGACTACACGGTGCCGCGGTGGCGGTGGGAGCGGCGGCGATACCCGCCGCAGCGGCGAATGCACCGATCCCCATCACGGCCGCCGAGCCAATCGTGGCGAGCCTTCGATTGAACACGAGTGACGACCTTCCAAATGACATGCTGCAACCCCCACTTGATTGAACGCCTGTTTGGTCGGCGCCATTCCCTAAACTGCGCGATGATCCCTCGCTGCGACGGATCGGTTCACGATCGGGAGTGCACATGGCCGCCACCAGCTCCGACGGGCTGCCACCGCCCGACGCGCCGGTGCCCCTGTCACTGATCGCCGACCTGCAGGCGGGGCTGCTCGACGACGAGACCGCCGCCCGGCTGCGCAGCCGGATCCGCACCGATCCCGACGCCGTGCGCGACGTGGCAGCGCTCGACCGGGTGCGCCGCGACCTGGCCGGCCTAGCGTGGGATGCGGACTCGGCGCCGGACGTGTCCGACGACGTGACTGCCCGGATCGCCGACGCCCTGCGCGCTGCGGACCCGCCCCCACGACCCGGCGCGACGCATGCGGTGCGCCGGTTCCACTCGCCGAGGCCGCGGACGGTCGCGGTGATCGTAGGGGTGGCCGCGGTGGTCGTCGGGATCGGCGTCGCCGTGGCCACGCTCGGCGGGGATGACGCGGTCCCCTCGGCACGCAACACCGTCGACCGCATCACGGCGACGGCCGGACCCGATGACTTCCCCGTGCCCGCCGCACAGATCTACGGCCTGATCGACGGACCCGTCGACGCAGGCCCGCTGTCCGCTCCGCAGCGCCTGAGCGCGTGTCTGACCGCGCTGGGGTATCCGCCTGGGACCTCGGCGCTCGGAGCGCGCGCGGTCAGCGCCGCCGGCCGGGCGGCAGTACTACTGGTGCTGCCGGGCGACGACCCCCGTGACGTCACCGCAGCGGTCGTCGACCCGACGTGCGGGGCGGGCGGCGACGGGCGGATCGCGACGACCACGCTGCGTAGGCCCTGACACGCCGCCACTTCACCGCCTACGCGGCTTGAGCTGAATTCACCGCCTACGCGGTGGCCCGGGAACAGCGCACCCTACGCTGGTGTTATACGCGTGCCGGTCCGAGAAGGACTTACCGGCTGAAAGCAAAGGATGGACATGACCTCCACTACCCCGGTTCACGACCTGATCATCGTCGGCTCGGGACCGGCCGGCTACACCGCGGCGATCTACGCCGCGCGTGCCCAGCTCAAGCCGCTGGTCTTCGAGGGCGTGCAGTTCGGTGGTGCACTGATGACGACCACCGAGGTCGAGAACTTCCCCGGCTTCAAGCAAGGCATCACCGGCCCCGAACTGATGGCCGAGATGCGCGAGCAGGCCGAGCGCTTCGGTGCCGACCTGCGCATGGAGGACGTCGACGAGGTATCGCTCGAGGGACCCATCAAGACCGTCACGGTCGATGGCGAGACCTTCGCGGCCCGGTCGATCATCCTCGCGATGGGCGCTGCAGCCCGTTACCTGGGCGTGCCTGGCGAGCAGGAGCGCATCGGCACCGGCGTGAGCACGTGTGCCACCTGTGACGGCTTCTTCTTCCGCGACCAGGACATCGCCGTGATCGGTGGCGGTGACTCCGCGATGGAGGAGGCCACGTTCCTCACCCGCTTTGCGCGCAGCGTCACCCTCATCCACCGCCGCGAGGAGTTCCGCGCGTCGCGGATCATGCTGGACCGCGCCAAGGCCAACCCGAAGATCACGATGCTGATGAACACCGAGGTGACCGAGGTCGAGGGTGAGCCCAAGGTCACCGGCGTCCGCCTCCGCGACACGGTTACCGGCGAGGAGTCGAAGCTGGCCGTCACCGGCGTGTTCGTCGCGATCGGCCACGACCCGCGCTCGAATCTCGTCCGCGGCCAGGTCGACCTCGACGACGACGGCTACGTCGCAGTCGGGGGCCGTACGACGTCGACGTCCATCGACGGCGTGTTCGCCGCAGGCGACCTGGTCGACCGCATCTACCGCCAGGCGATCACCGCCGCGGGCAGTGGCTGTGCGGCCGCGATCGATGCCGAGCGGTGGCTCGCCGAGCACGAAGCCGGCCCCGATGATGAAGAAACGTCCGCACCCGTCTAACGAGGAGTTGCCATGAGTGAAAATTCGAACACGGTGAAGGTCACCGACGATTCGTTCTCGACCGACGTCCTGGGCAGCAGCACGCCCGTACTGGTCGACTTCTGGGCGAGCTGGTGCGGACCGTGCAAGATGGTCGCTCCGGTGCTCGAGGAAATCGCCTCGGAGAAGGCCGGTCAGCTGACCGTCGCGAAGATCGACGTGGACGCCAACCCGGCCACCGCCCGCGACTTCCAGGTCGTGTCGATCCCCACGATGATCCTGTTCAAGAACGGTGAAGCCGTGAAGCGGATCGTCGGCGCCAAGGGCAAGGCTGCGCTGCTGCGCGAACTAGCCGACGCCGAGTAGCCCTACTGCCGCGGCGGCGCGGCCACCCTCGGCGTTTCGGGATTCTCACGCGGGTCTGCGACAATGCTGGCTAGCCTATTTGGCGACAGCCGCGGGGTGTTAGTCGTCGTCCGCGACCTGAAAGGCCTGGTTATGTCGAGTTTGCGCCGTGGTGACCGAGGGGGTGCGGTCACCGAGATCCGCGCTTCTCTCGCTGCACTCGGTCTCGTCGACAGTCCCGACGACGACCTCACGACCGGCAAGCACGTGGCGCTCGACGTGTTCGACGACGACCTCGACCAGGCCGTCCGCGCGTTCCAGCAGCACCGCGGCCTGCTGGTCGACGGGGTGGTCGGCGAGGCCACCTACCGGGCCCTGCGGGAGGCGTCCTACCGGCTCGGTGCGCGCACCCTCGCCCACCAGTTCGGCGCCCCGATGTACGGCGACGACGTGGCGACGCTGCAGGCGCGGCTACAGGACCTCGGTTTCTATCACAACCTCGTCGACGGCCACTTCGGGTTGCAGACGCACAACTCGCTGATGTCGTATCAGCGGGAGTACGGCCTCTACCCGGACGGCATCTGCGGCCCCGAGACGTTGCGCTCGCTGTACTTCCTCGGCTCACGCGTCACCGGTGGTTCGCCGCACGCGATCCGCGAGGAGGAACTGGTTCGTCGCTCCGGCCCGCGCCTGTCGGGCAAGCGGATCATCATCGATCCGGGCCGCGGCGGTAACGACCACGGTCTGATCATGACGGGACCCGACGGTCCGGTGAGTGAAGCCGACATCCTGTGGGATCTCGCGAGCCGGCTCGAGGGTCGGATGACCGCCATCGGCATGGAGACGTTCCTGTCCCGTCCCGTGGCGGGCAGTCCGCTGGACGCCGAACGGGCAACCACCGCAAACACTGTCGGCGCCGACCTGATGATCAGCCTGCGCTGCGCGACGCTGCCAGGGCCTGCGGCCAACGGTGTCGCCTCGTTCTACTTCGGCAATGCGCACGGCTCGGTCTCGACGATCGGCCGCAATCTCGCCGACTTCATTCAGCGAGAAGTGGTGGCGCGCACGGGGTTGCGGGATTGCCGCACGCACGGCCGCACGTGGGATCTGCTGCGGCTCACCAGGATGCCCACGGTGCAGGTCGACGTGGGTTACACGAGCAACCCGCACGACCGGGAGCTGCTGGTGTCGGCGAACACCCGCGACGCCATCGCCGAGGGCATCCTCGCCGCGGTGAAGCGGCTCTACCTGCTCGGCAAGAACGACCGTCCCACAGGAACTTTCACGTTCGCCGAGCTGCTCGCGCACGAACTCTCCGTGGAGCAGCAAGCCGCCAACGGCTGATCTGGAATCAGCGCGCTGCGCCGGCCCCCACGGGCTGTGTCAGCTGCGCGCTCTCCAGCAGTCGCTCCAGTGCCGCCTCGACGCCGGCCTTCCAGCCGAGTCCCTGCTCGAGTTCCAGCCTCAGGCGCGGAAAGTAGCGATGCGGTGAGACGACGACGAATCCGACGTCGGTGAGGAAGTCCGCCTCGACGACGCACTGATCGGTCGAGCAGTCGCCGAGTGCTCGGACCACCGGCCGCAGTTCCGGATCCACTGCGCGCGGGTCGGCGAGTTCGGCGGCCTCCGGGGTACGACCGAACGCCTCGAGTGCGCGCACACCACGCCGAACCAAGTCCGCGACGACGGCGGCGACGAGTCCCCGCGTGAGGGTCTCCCCCTCGGTTCCTGTCTCCACGCCGATCGACGTGAGCAGGACGGCATCCGCACTCACCGGTCCGGACGGGAAGAGACCTGCGCGCGGGACCGCACGCGGCGGCGCGTAGAACGCGTATCCGAGACACGGCGCCTCGTCATCCGGCATGGGCGACCCCAACGGGTCCTCGCCCGACCGAACTGGCTGAGCGACCTGCCCGCACGAGCCCCATTCGAGCATGACCATCGACAGCCACGCTTCCTTCTCGAATTCCGGATCGGCGAGATGATGGTCGTCGGGGAGTGTCGCGGGGTCGACTTCCCAGAACACACACCGCCTGGCATGCTTCGGCAGCTGTTCGAACCCCTGAAGCCGAAGTGGGGAGATCCGTGCGGACACTATGCTCCCCCGTTCTCCGACTTCGACCGATTCTGCCCCTCAAGGATAGAGAACCCCGGTGGCGGCGTCAGACCTCGCGCCTCCGAGATCACTTCGACCGCCTTCGGAGCCGAATGCAGCTGTCGGACAACGGTTTTCCTCCTCGGAGCCGCATCGAGCACCGACGCGGGGCCAACATGTGTCACAGTGACGTAATTAGGCGGTGTGGTGGGTCATCACTTCGCAGCGTTCATGATCGACACGATTCGCTCCAAGTCGTCGACCGAGCCGAATTCGACCACGATCTTGCCCTTGCGTTTGCCGAGGCTGACCGTGACGCGTGTGTCGAACGCCGACGAGAGGTTTTCAGCAACTTCCTGCAGACCGGGCATCTGGATCGGCTTGCGGCGCGGTGCCGGACCGGTGACCGGGCCCTCCCGGTTGGCCAGAGTCACGGCTTCCTCGGTCGCGCGAACCGACAGCCCCTCCGCGACGATGCGGGCGGCGAGTTCCTCCTGCTTCTCCGGACCACCTTCGAGCGACAGTAGCGCGCGGGCATGCCCGGCGGAGAGCACGCCGGCGGCCACGCGGCGCTGCACCGCGACCGGAAGCCGCAGCAGCCGGATCATGTTCGAGATGACCGGCCGCGACCGGCCGATGCGGGTGGCGAGTTCCTCGTGGGTGACGCCGAACTCGTCGAGCAGCTGTTGGTAGGCCGCAGCTTCTTCCAAAGGGTTCAGCTGTGCGCGGTGAATGTTCTCGAGCAGTGCGTCCCGCAGCATGCTGTCGTCGGCAGTCTGCCGGACGATCGCGGGCAGCGTCGCCAGCCCGGCCTCCTGGGCGGCACGCCATCGCCGCTCCCCCATGACGAGTTGGTAGCGCGGCGCCCCGCCGTCGGAGTCCACTGGCCGCACGACGACGGGCTGCATGAGTCCGAACTCGCGGATCGAGTGCACGAGTTCGGCCAGCGCCTCGCCGTCGAACACCGTCCGGGGCTGACGTGGGTTGGGCTCGATCGACGCCGGATCCAGCTCCCGGTACACCGCACCGACCTCCGACGTCACCACGGGTGGCTGGGGCGGACCACCGAACATGGCGTCTGCGGCGGCATCTCCCATGCGCGGACCCATGTCGCCGGCTCCGGCGGGACCGTCGGCGGGACCCGTGGGGATGAGGGATGCCAGTCCGCGGCCGAGGCCGGTCCTCTTGCGCTGTGGCTGCGTCATCGCCATCCCTCCGTCGTCATCAATGGGTCGTCCTGCTGCCGCGCTCGGCGATCTCCCGACTCGCGTCGAGATAGCTCATGGCTCCACGTGAACCCGGGTCGTAGTCGAGGATCGTCATGCCATAGCCGGGCGCCTCGGACACCTTCACGCTGCGCGGGATGACGGTGCGCAACACCTTGTCGCCGAAATGCGCCCGGACGTCCTCGGCGACCTGGTCGGCCAGTCGGGTGCGTCCGTCGTACATCGTCAGGATGACGGTGCTGACGTTGAGCCCCTGGTTGAGATGTGCCTTGACCATCTCGATGTTGCGGAGCAACTGGCCCACGCCCTCAAGTGCGTAGTACTCGCACTGGATCGGGATCAGAACCTCGGGTGCTGCGACCAATGCGTTGATCGTGAGGAGGCCCAGTGAGGGCGGGCAGTCGATGAACACGTAGTCGAAGTCGTGTTCCTTGAGACTGGCCAACGCGTTGCGCAGCCGAGTTTCGCGAGCCACCATGCTGACCAATTCGATCTCAGCTCCGGCGAGGTCGATCGTCGCTGGCACGCAGTACAGCCGCTCGTTGTGCGGACTGCGGTGCAGCGCTTCCTCCAGCGTGATCTCACCGATGAGCACCTCGTACGACGACGGCGTACCCGGGCGGTGTTCGACACCCAGAGCCGTGCTCGCATTGCCCTGCGGATCGAGGTCGATCACGAGCGTGTTCAGCCCCTGCAGCGCCAGCGCCGCCGCGACGTTCACGGCGGTGGTGGTCTTGCCGACCCCGCCCTTCTGGTTGGCGATCGTGAAGACCCGCTGCCGTGGCGGCCGTGGCAGACCTTGGCCCTTGGCGCGGTGTAGGACCCGCACGGCGCGCTCCGCCTCTTGACCGATGGGTGTGTCGATCGTCGGGTCCTGCCAGTCCGGCGTCGCAAGCCCCGGCGATGTTTCACGTGAAACGGGAGCCGGTGCCTCGTCGGTGGGCGGACCCAGCGTCGTCCGGCGGATGGGTGGTGTCATGACTTGCTCCTGCTCGGTCGTGTCGGCCGTCGCGACCGCGACGTCCGCACCGCTCGCCGTCCGACGACCACGGTTGCGGGTGGAGTCAAGAAGCTCACGCCACATTTCACCACCCTTACGTCGTCTACACCCAGCGACGCCATAGCGCGCCGATGCTCGTCGACTTCATCGGCTGCCCGCTCGCCCTTCATCGCCAGCATGCGGCCACCTTCTCGAAGGAGAGGCGCGCACCAACGCGTGAGCTTGTCGAGCGAGGCGACCGCTCGAGAAGTGACCGCGTCGATCTCTCCGACGGCGCGCCGGACGTCCTTGTCCTCCGCCCGACCGCGTACCACGGTGATGTCGAGTCCAAGCTCGTCGGCGATCTCGGTCAGGAATTCGGAGCGGCGCAAGAGCGGCTCGACGAGGATCACCCGGGCTCCCGGACGCGCCAACGCCAACGGGATACCGGGAAGTCCTGCGCCGCTGCCGACATCGGCCACCGCCTCACCGTCGTCGACGAGTTCCGCAATTGCGGCGCTGTTGAGGACGTGGCGGGTCCATAGCCGGTCGACCTCGGCAGGTCCAATAAGACCGCGTTCGATGCCGGCGCCCGCCAGGATTCGGACGTAGTGCTCAGCCGCTCCCAGTGCAGGGCCGAACACCGCCGCAGCCTCCGGGGGCGTCGGAGGTGCTTCGCCGTGTTTCACGTGAAACATCCCTCCGCCGCTCGTCCCAGAGAACTACATGGATGTAACTCCTTGTGAGCCGCGCTCACGTCGAGACACTCAGCCAAGCAGCACGACGACGCGACGCGACGGCTCTGCGCCCTCGCTCTCGCTGCGGACGCCCTCGACGGCGGCCACTGCGTCGTGCACGATCTTGCGTTCGAACGGCGTCATCGGATCCAGCGACTGACGCTCGCCGCTCTCCAGCACCCGCCTGGCGATGCGGTCGCCAAGGGCCGCCAGCTCGTCACGGCGACGGCGACGCCACTTCGCGATGTCGAGCATCAGGCGGCTGCGCTCCCCCGTCTTCTGATGCACGGCGAGCCGCGTCAACTCCTGGAGCGCATCGAGTACCTCACCCTTGCGCCCGACGAGCTTGTTGAGATCCGTGCCGCCGTCGATGCTGACGACCGCGCGGTCCCCCTCGACGTCCAGATCGATGTCACCGTCGAAGTCGAGAAGGTCCAGCAGTTCCTCGAGATAGTCGCCGGCGATCTCCCCCTCGGCGACGAGACGCTCCTCGAGATCCTCGGTCTTGGGCTCCTCCGCCTCAGCGGTGCGTTCGGTCGTATCCGCGTCTGTCATGTTTCGTCCTTCCTCGTTCACCGGTCGAAGCACGGGTGACTACCCGCGTGCGTTTCCGGTCAAGTTCGTCGCTTGCGCGGCCGGTTGGTGGTGTTCCGGCGCGGAGCGTTCTTGGCAGCACCGTTGGTGCTGCCCTTCGCGGGTGGCTTCTTGGCGGCAGCATTCTTCGCCGCCGGCTTCTTGGTCGGCGGCGTCTTCGTCGGCGGCGCAGTGTCGACCGGCGCCTCACCGTCCTCGACGATCGCCGTCGACTCGACGTCCTCCACGGCGGAATCGGTGGCTTCAGCGCGCTTCACCGGCTTGCCGCCTGCGACAGGCTTCGCACCCGGGGCCGGCTTGGCACCCTTCTTGGGACGAGCTCCCGGTGCGGGCGCGTTGGACGCCTGTCGCTCCTTGATCGCCAGCTTCTCGGCTTCTTCGCGCTTCTCGATCTTGCCGAACACGTAGTGCTGCTGCCCGTAGGTCCAGATGTTGTTCGACACCCAGTACAGGATCACGGCGAGCGGAAGGAACGGCCCGCCGACGACGACGCCGATCGGAAAGACGTACAGCGCGAGCTTGTTCATCATCGCGGTCTGCGGGTTGGCCGCGGCTTCGGGACTCTGCCGGGCGACCGACGCACGGCTGTTGAAGTGCGTCGCGATACCCGCGATGATCATCAGCGGAATGCCGGTGAAGATTACTGCCATCCGGTCGAACTCCGTGAACGCATCGAGCCCAACCGTCTGGATCATCGACGCGCCGAGCGGGGCACCGAACAGGTTCGCGTCCAGGAAGTGTCCAACGTCGGTGGCGCTGAAGAGGTAGTTGCCGAGCGAGCGGTTCTCTTCGACGCTCAGCCCCAGCCGACCGAAACCGGTCTGCGTTCGGTTGAACGACATCAGCACGTGGTAGAGCCCGAGGAACACCGGCACCTGTGCCAGCATCGGCAGACAGCCCAGGATCGGGTTGAACCCGTGGTCCTTCTGCAGCTTCTGCATCTCGAGAGCCATGCGCTGGCGGTCCTTGCCGTACTTCTTCTGCAGCGCCTTGATCTGAGGCTGCAGCTCCTGCATCTGCCGCGTGGTCTCGATCTGCCGGACGAACGGCTTGTAGAGGATCGCGCGCAGCGTGAAGACGAGGAACATCACCGAGAGCGCCCATGCGAAGAAGTTCGACGGTCCCAGCAGGAAGGCGAACAGCTTGTACCAGAGCCACATGATCGCCGAGACCGGGTAATAGATGTAGTCCAGGCTCGCCCAGTTAAACAAGTGAATCGCTCCTCAGCGTCGCGGCCTCGTCAGCTACGTGGGTGTGGTTGTCATGCCGCGGTTCGGGTATCGGATCCCATCCTCCCCGATGCCACGGACCGCACTTCGCGAGCCTCGCGATCGTGAGCCATGTTCCGCGCATCAGACCGTGGCCGCGCAGCGCGTCCACCGCGTACTGGCTACAGGTTGGGGTGAAGCGACAGGCGGGGGGACGGAACGGCGAGATCATGTTCCGGTACAGCTCGATGAGATAGACCGCGCCGCCGGCGAGCCGACTGGAAACGCTGCGGCGGGTCACCGACGAGTCCGTTCGAGTGCGGTGGTCAGCTCACGTCGGAGTCGCGCCGAATCCGCGTCGGCACTCTTGGGCAGAGCGCGGATGACGAGTCGATCGCCGGGAGACAGGTCGTCCAGTACGTCGCGGGCGACGTGGCGCAGCCGACGGGAGACCCGATGCCGGATCACCGCGTTGCCGACGGCCTTGGATACGACCAAGCCAACCTTGGGTGCCTCGAGGTGCTCGCCATCGGAATGAAGCGCATGCAGCACGAGATTGGGCTGAGAAGCGCGTATACCGCGCTTGACCGTCAGCCCGAAGTCCGTCGACCGTGTCATCCGGTGCTGAGCCGGAAGCACTGCGCTAGAACCTGCGTCTGATCACGCAGTGAGAGAGCGGCGGCCCTTGCCACGCCGTGCGGACACGATGGCCCGGCCTGCACGGGTCCGCATCCGCAGGCGGAAGCCATGCACGCGCGCACGCCGACGGTTGTTGGGCTGGAAAGTCCGCTTGCCCTTGGCCACGGCTGTCACTCCTCGTTACGTGTTGCGGCGCCGATCACTCAGGTGGTGTGATCGTGCGTACCGCTTGCTAGCCCCGGCGCCGATATCCCAGTTGCCCAGGTCGCAGCCGTGTCGCCACGTTCGGGCGACTGTTCGAGGGTACTGACGAGATTTCCCTAGGTCAAACCACTGTCATTCGGTGGGAGCGACACTCCGCCAGACACCATCAGTCACAGTTTTCACCCCCGCGTCATGTCGGCGAAAACGCGACCGCGGAAGGTCTCGTCAATGTTGCAGAACGGTTGGCACCCGCCATGAAAACTGTTAGCTTCTGGCAGTGCCGTTTCGGAAGCGAACGGCGTAAAGACGACAGATCGAGGATGGACTACCCGCGAGCCCACAGCCGCCGAGCACGTGACGAGCCCCGGCGACGTTCATCCCCACGAATAGACATCAATACGACACCAACGTCCGCTGTCCACAGTCTGTGGATAAACATGTGGACAGTTTTGGCATCGTCATATTCGGCCTGGTCGACGACTGGCCACTAGGGGGTACGTCTCGTTGTCCACGGACCCCGATCCGCCCTTCATCGCGATCTGGAACGACGTGGTCGCCGAACTCAACGGCGACTCCCCCATCCGTGACACCAGCAACGGGTTCGCGGCACTGCCGGCTCTGACGCCTCAGCAACGCGCGTGGCTCAAGCTGGTCAAGCCGCTGGTGATGACCGAGGGCTTTGCCCTTCTCTCCGTTCCGACCCCTTTCGTCCAGAACGAGATCGAACGACACCTGCGCGAGCACATCGTCACCATCCTGAGCCGACGCCTCGGACAGCGCGTCGAACTCGGCGTTCGCATCGCCGACCCCGGCCCGGTCGAGGACTCCGACGGCGACGACCGGGTGCTGGCCCCCCTCCCCGACGCCGACGAGGTGGACGAGGACGGCGAGGCACGCGCGAGTGCCGAGGCGAGCTGGCCGAGCTACTTCTCCAATAGGCCGCCGAGCCGAGACACCACGCCCGACGTCAGCCTCAACCGGCGCTACACGTTCGACACCTTCGTCATCGGTGCGTCGAACCGCTTCGCGCACGCCGCGACGCTCGCCATCGCGGAGGCGCCGGCCCGGGCATACAACCCCTTGTTCATCTGGGGTGAGTCCGGTCTCGGCAAGACCCACCTGCTGCACGCCGCGGGCAACTACGCCCAACGGCTCTTCCCCGGCATGCGCGTGAAGTACGTCTCCACCGAGGAATTCACCAACGACTTCATCAACTCGCTACGCGACGATCGCAAGGCGTCGTTCAAGCGGAGTTATCGCGACATCGACGTGCTGCTGGTCGACGACATCCAGTTCATCGAAGGCAAGGAAGGCATCCAGGAGGAGTTCTTCCATACCTTCAACACGCTGCACAACGCGAACAAGCAGATCGTCATCTCGTCCGACCGGCCGCCCAAGCAGTTGGCGACGCTCGAGGACCGGCTGCGGACCCGCTTCGAGTGGGGCCTGATCACCGACGTGCAGCCCCCCGAACTCGAGACGCGCATCGCGATTCTTCGCAAGAAGGCGCAGATGGACCGGCTGGACGTGCCCGACGACGTCCTCGAGCTGATCGCCAGCCGGATCGAGCGCAACATCCGTGAACTCGAGGGTGCGCTGATCCGCGTGACCGCCTTCGCAAGCCTCAACAAGACGACGATCGACAAGTCGCTCGCGGAGATCGTGCTGCGCGACCTGATCTCCGACTCGAGCACCATGCAGATCGGTACGGCCACGATCATGGCCGTCACCGCGGATTACTTCGAGATCTCGGTAGAGGAGCTCAGGGGCCCCGGCAAGACCCGCGCCCTGGCTCAGTCGCGCCAGATCGCCATGTATCTATGTCGCGAGCTCACGGATCTGTCCCTGCCGAAGATCGGACAAGCATTCGGCCGCGACCACACCACGGTCATGTACGCCGAGAAGAAGATTCGTAGTGAGATGGCCCAGCGGCGCGAGGTCTTCGATCACGTCACCGAACTCACCACGCGGATCCGCCAGCGCTCCAAGCGCTGACATTCACCGTTCCGCACACGCTCCTGCGCGGACCGATCAACCCCTTTCACTCTCCATCGGAGCCTCGTCATGGCCGATTCATGCCTCGAAGCCGACCAATTTCCGAGAAACTTCGCCACCTCTCGCACCACCAGTCACAGCCTGGGCTCGTGCACTCCCCTGTGCACAACCTCCGGACGAATCGGCCCGAACCGACACCGCTCGTGGGCACATCGGCCGCCATCCACGAGCAGACTGCTCGACGCCGAGATCGCTCCACGAGCGCTGCACGAGCCCGAACCACGTCCCACCTGCGCAGAGCACCCTCCATCCCCAACCTGCACAGGCCCTATTACTAATACTCGTATACCTACAAGGGATTTCTTCTAGAAGAGAAGGCCTGGGGACGCAGCGATCCGACCCGGGGTTGACCGGCTCGAACGCCGAGACGTCCCTGGCATCGATTAGCTTTCAAGAAAACGCGGGAGGCTCTACGGTTGGAGTCCGGCGACCGGTACGGTCGTCACACTGCGACGTCACGACGGAATGTCATTTCCGCTGCTGACGCTTGCCGCTTGGGTTTCATCGAAGGGACGCTATGGACGTGGCCACGACGACTGCTGGTCTCACGGATTTGAAGTTTCGCCTGGTGCGCGAAGACTTCGCCGATGCAGTGGCGTGGGTTGCGCGCATCCTGCCGACCCGGCCGACCGTCCCGGTGCTCTCCGGCGTGCTCCTCACCGGCTCCGACGACGGGCTGACGATCTCGGGTTACGACTACGAGGTGTCGGCGGAGATCCGCGTCGCCGCCGAGATCGCTTCTCCGGGAAGCGTTCTGGTGTCGGGTCGGCTGCTCTCCGACATCACCAGGTCGCTGCCTGCCAAGCCGGTCGACGTGACCGTCGAGGGCACCCGAGTGGCTCTGAGCTGCGGAAGCGCACGATTCTCGCTGCCGACGATGGCCGTGGAGGACTATCCGACGCTGCCCGCACTGCCCGACGAGACGGGCATCGTGCCCTCGGATCTGTTCGGTCAGGCGATCAGCCAGGTGGCGGTCGCGGCCGGTCGCGACGACACGCTGCCGATGCTCACCGGCATCCGCGTCGAAATCTCCGGGGACAAGGTCGTTTTGGCGGCCACCGACCGCTTCCGACTGGCCGTCCGCGAACTCACCTGGGCCAACGCCGCGGCTGACGTCGAGGCAGCGGTGCTAGTACCCGCCAAGACCCTGTCCGAGGCGGCGAAGGCCGGCTCCGACGGCACCGAGGTCCACCTGTCACTCGGATCCGGCGACTCGGTCGGCAAGGACGGCCTGCTGGGCATCCGCAGCAACGGCAAGCGCACCACCAGCCGCCTGCTCGACGCCGAGTTCCCCAAGTTCCGCCAGCTGCTGCCGTCGGAGCACACGGCCGTCGCGACCCTCAACGTCGCCGAGCTCACCGAGGCCATCAAGCGCGTGGCACTTGTCGCCGACCGTGGCGCACAGGTCCGGATGGAATTCGACTCCGACGTGCTGCACCTGTCCGCGGGCGCAGAAGACGTCGGCAAGGCCGAGGAGGACCTGCCGGTCGAATTCTCTGGCGATCCCCTCACCATTGCGTTCAACCCGACCTACCTCACCGACGGCCTCGGCTCGTTGCATTCGGAGAAGGTGACGTTCGGGTTCACGACACCCAGTCGTCCCGCGGTGTTGCGTCCCACGGGTGATGATGGAGGGCACGCCGGATCGAGCGGCCCCTTCCCGGCCGGACAGACCGACTACGTGTACTTGTTGATGCCGGTGCGGCTTCCGGGCTGACCGGCCCGGAACAGCGGGAGATCGCATGCAACTGGGTTTGATCGGGCTCGGCAAAATGGGCTTCAACATGCGCGAGAGGCTGCGCGAAGGCGGACACGAGGTGGTCGGCTACGACCCCCGCCCCGAGGTCACCGACGTCCCGGACCTCGCCGCCCTGGCCGAGGCCCTCGAGTCGCCGCGCGTGGTCTGGGTGATGGTTCCCTCCGGTGAGGTCACCCATGCCACGATCGTCTCGCTGGCGGAGGTGCTGACCGAGGGCGACCTGGTGATTGACGGCGGCAACTCGCGCTACACCGACGACGCTCCGCACGCGAAGTTGTTGGCCGAGAGGGGCGTTGGGTTCATCGATGCCGGCGTCTCCGGTGGCATCTGGGGGCTGACCGAGGGCTACGGACTGATGGTCGGCGGCAGCGACGAGGACGTGGCGCGGGTCATGCCGATCTTCGATGCGCTGCGGCCTCCGGGTGACGTCGCCGACGGGTTCGTGCACGCAGGCCCGGTCGGCGCCGGACACTTCACGAAGATGGTGCACAACGGCGTGGAGTACGCGTTGATGACCGCCTACGCCGAGGGCTACGAACTGCTGGCCGCCGAGGATCTGGTGAAGGATCCGCAGGCGGTGTACCAGGCGTGGACCAACGGCACCGTGGTGCGTTCGTGGTTGCAGCAGTTGCTGGCCAAGGCCCTCAAGGACGATCCGGGCCTCAACGACATCTCCGGCTACACCGAGGATTCCGGCGAAGGCCGCTGGACCGTCGAAGAGGCGATCCGGCTGCGCGTTCCGGTTCCCGGCATCGCTGCGTCGCTGTTCGCGCGGTTCCTGTCGCGCCAGGACGACTCCCCCACCATGAAGGCCGTTGCGGCGCTTCGCAATCAGTTCGGTGGGCACGCGGTGAAGAGAATCTCGACGTCGGGCTGATGCGACCGACCGAACTGATGCGACGCGGGGCTGGGGCTTGTACGTCCGTCACCTCGTCCTGAACGAGTTCCGTTCGTGGCCCCGGGTCGAACTCGATCTGACGCCCGGGCGGACGGTGTTCGTCGGGCCCAACGGCTTCGGTAAGACGAATATTGTTGAGGCGCTGTGGTATTCGGCAACCCTCGGATCGCACCGAGTGGCGTCCGACGCACCGCTGATCCGCACCGGCGCCGACCGCGCCGTCGTATCGACGATCGTGGTCAACGAGGGCCGCGAGCTGGCGATCGACCTCGAGATCACCGCGGGCCGGGCCAACAAGGCGCGGCTGAACAGATCGCCGGTACGGAGCCCGCGCGAGATACTCGGGGTGCTGCGCGCGGTGTTGTTCGCGCCGGAGGACCTGGCGTTGGTCCGCGGAGACCCCAGCGAGCGCAGGCGCTTCCTCGACGAACTCGCCACGATCCTGCGACCGCGGATCGCGGGCGTCCGCGCCGACTACGACAAGGTGGTGCGGCAGCGCACGGCATTGCTCAAGACGGCGTCCGGCGCCCGAATCCGTGGTGACAGTTCGGCTTTGGAGACGCTCGATGTGTGGGACGGTCACCTCGCCACGTTCGGGGCGCAGCTCATCGCGGCCCGGGTGGCGCTGGTGACTCAGCTCGCGCCCGAGGTCGCGAAGGCCTACCAACTGTTGGCGCCGGCGTCGCGGCCGGCGGCCATTCACTACCGCAGCGGCACCGACGTGGTCGAGGCCGAGGCTGCCGTCGGAACCGTCGACGCCGAGATCTACGAAGCCGCGCTGCTCGCCGAACTGGCCCGGCGGCGCACGGCCGAACTGGAACGGGGCGTCTGCCTGGTGGGCCCGCACCGCGACGATTTGGAACTACGCCTGGGCGACCACCCGGCGAAGGGGTTCGCCAGCCACGGTGAATCGTGGTCGATGGCGCTGTCGTTGCGGCTGGCGGCGTACGAACTACTTCGCGAAGATGGAAGTGATCCGGTCCTGCTGCTCGACGACGTGTTCGCCGAACTCGACGAATCCCGCCGCCGGGCACTGGTGAACGTCGCCTCGACGGCGGAGCAGGTGCTGGTGACGGCCGCGGTGCACGACGACATACCCGCCGACTGGGATGCGCGGCGGGTCGAGATCGGGATGCGTGACGACGAGGGGGGACGGATGTCGGAGCTGATTGGGGAGGACACGTGACCGACGAGCGCTCGCGCGAGGAGCATGTGACCGACGAGCGCTCGCGCGAGGAGCATGTGACCGACGGCGAGACAGCGCCCGAGGACCCTACGAACCCCGGTCCGCCGGCGCACCTAGCGCACCTGGCTGGGATGGATCTGGTTCGCCGGGCCCTCGAGGAGGCGCGCGGCGCCGCGAAGAGCCAGGGCAAGGACGTCGGTCGTGGTCGCACCTCCCCCACGCGACGCGTCGCGGGACGCGGCAGCCGCCGAGCGTGGTCGGGTCCCGGACCCGACAGTAGGGATCCGCAGAAACTCGGCTTCGCGACGCTGGACCTCGCGCGCACCCGCGGGTGGACCACCCGCGTGGCAGAGGGCGCGGTGTTCGGGCAGTGGGAATCCGTCGTCGGCGAGCAGATCGCCGAGCATGCGGCGCCGACCGCACTGCAGGACGGCGTGCTGACCGTGACGGCCGAGTCGACGGCGTGGGCCACCCAACTCCGCATGGTGCAGGCACAACTGCTGGCGAAGATCGCCGCGGGCGTGGGTGACGGCGTGGTGAAGTCGCTCAAGATCGTCGGCCCGACCGCGCCGTCGTGGCGCAAGGGCAAGCTCCACATCTCCGGCCGCGGGCCACGCGACACCTACGGTTAGGAAGTCCACAGGCCCGGCGGCTCAGCGGCGCGACAATCTCAAAAGTCGGGCCCTCGGGCGTCGGGACGCAGTTCCGGTCGAGAAATTCCGCGGAGGGCGTGAATAGCTATCCAGAAACGCCGCCTCAGAGTCAGTGCTGACGGGGTCTGACGGTAGACTGGGTCGTGAGATCCGCGAGGGGCCTTCGCCCCTTAGTCGCCGATCCCCCGTAAAGACCAAGGAGACGCGTTCAACGTGGCTGCCCAGAAGAAGAGCGCTTCAAAAGAGTATGGCGCTTCCGCGATCACCATCCTCGAAGGCCTCGAGGCCGTCCGGAAACGTCCCGGCATGTACATCGGCTCGACCGGCGAGCGTGGTTTGCACCACCTCGTCTGGGAGGTCGTGGACAACGCGATCGACGAGGCCATGGCTGGTCACGCCACCCGGGTCGACGTCACGATCTGCAACGACGGCAGCGTGCAGGTCACTGACGACGGCCGTGGGATTCCCGTCGAGATGCACGCCAGCGGGGCGCCGACGGTCGACGTCGTCATGACCCAGCTGCACGCCGGCGGCAAGTTCGGCGGCGAGAACAGCGGTTACAACGTCTCGGGTGGTTTGCACGGCGTCGGCGTCTCCGTGGTCAACGCTCTGTCCACGAGGCTCGAGGCCACGATTCGGCGTGACGGATTCGAGTGGTTCCAGTACTACGACCGTTCCGTGCCCGGCACCCTCGCCCAGGGCGGACCGTCCAAGGAGACCGGCACCACGATCCGGTTCTGGGCCGATCCCGACATCTTCGAGACCACGGTCTACGACTTCGAGACCGTCGCGCGTCGCCTGCAGGAGATGGCCTTCCTCAACAAGGGCCTCACGATCGAGCTGACCGACGAGCGGGTCAGCGCCGAGGACGTCGTCGACGAGGTGGTCAGCGATACCGCCGAGGCGCCGAAGAACGCCGACGAGGAGGCCGCGGAGAAGGCGACCGAGGCCAAGGGCGTCGGCAAGGTCAAGCACCGCACCTTCCACTACCCCGGCGGCCTGGTCGACTACGTCAAGCACATCAACCGCACCAAGACGCCGATCCAGCAGAGCATCATCGACTTCGAGGGCAAGGGTCCCGGTCACGAGGTCGAGATCGCGATGCAGTGGAACGCCGGGTACTCCGAGTCGGTGCACACCTTCGCGAACACCATCAACACCCACGAGGGTGGCACGCACGAAGAGGGCTTCCGCAGCGCGCTGACCACCGTGGTGAACAAGTACGCCAAGGACAAGAAGCTCCTCAAGGAGAAGGATCCGAACCTCACCGGCGACGACATCCGCGAGGGTCTCGCCGCGGTGATCTCGGTCAAGGTCAGCGATCCTCAGTTCGAGGGTCAGACCAAGACCAAGCTGGGCAACACCGAGGTGAAGTCGTTCGTCCAGAAGATCTGCAACGAGCAGCTGCAGCACTGGTTCGAGGCGAATCCTGCCGAAGCGAAGACCGTTGTGAACAAGGCGGTTTCGTCGGCACAGGCCCGGATGGCCGCCCGCAAGGCGCGAGAGTTGGTGCGTCGCAAGAGTGCCACCGACATCGGCGGCCTACCCGGCAAGCTCGCCGACTGCCGCTCGACCGATCCCGTGCTCTCGGAAGTCTATGTGGTGGAGGGTGACTCGGCCGGCGGCTCGGCCAAGAGCGGTCGCGACTCGATGTACCAGGCGATCCTGCCCCTGCGAGGCAAGATCATCAACGTCGAGAAGGCGCGCATTGACCGCGTGCTGAAGAACACCGAAGTCCAGGCGATCATCACCGCGCTGGGCACCGGCATCCACGACGAGTTCGACATCACGAAGTTGCGCTATCACAAGATCGTCCTGATGGCCGACGCCGACGTCGACGGACAGCACATCTCGACGCTGCTGCTTACGCTGCTGTTCCGATTCATGAAGCCGCTCATCGAGAATGGGCACGTCTTCCTCGCCCAGCCGCCGCTGTACAAGCTCAAGTGGCAGCGCAGCGAGCCCGAGTTCGCCTACTCCGACCGGGAGCGTGACGGGCTGCTCGAGGCAGGCCGGGCTGCGGGCCGGCGGATCAATACAGAGGACGGCATCCAGCGCTACAAGGGTCTTGGCGAGATGGACGCCAAGGAGCTGTGGGAGACGACGATGGATCCCAGCGCGCGCGTGCTGCGTCGCATCACGCTCGACGACGCGGCCGCCGCCGACGAACTGTTCTCCATCCTCATGGGCGAGGACGTCGAGGCTCGCCGCAGCTTCATCACCCGCAACGCAAGAGACGTTCGCTTCCTTGATGTCTGAGGTCGCTTGATCCTCATGACCCCACTTTCCCGAGTTGCTCATAGACGAGCGAGGAGCACATGACAGACACCACCCTCCCCCCGGGCGACGACGGCGCAACGACCGACCGCATCGAACCGGTCGACATCCAGCAGGAGATGCAGCGCAGCTACATCGACTACGCGATGAGCGTCATCGTCGGCCGCGCGCTGCCCGAGGTTCGTGACGGACTCAAGCCCGTGCACCGCCGCGTGCTCTACGCGATGTACGACTCGGGCTTCCGCCCCGACCGCGGACACGCGAAATCCGCACGCTCCGTTGCGGAGACGATGGGCAACTACCACCCGCACGGCGACTCGTCGATCTACGACACCCTGGTCCGGATGGCCCAGCCGTGGTCGTTGCGCTACCCGCTGGTGGACGGCCAGGGCAACTTCGGTTCGCCCGGTAACGACCCGCCAGCCGCCATGCGGTACACCGAGGCGCGTCTGACGCCGTTGGCGATGGAGATGCTGCGCGAAATCGACGAGGAGACAGTCGATTTCATCCCGAACTACGACGGTCGCGTCCAGGAACCGACGGTCCTGCCGAGCCGGTTCCCGAACCTGCTGGCCAACGGGTCCGGCGGCATCGCCGTCGGCATGGCGACCAACATGCCGCCGCACAACCTCCGCGAACTCGCCGAGGCCGTGTTCTGGTGCCTCGACAACTACGAGGCCGACGAGGAGACCACGCTGGCCGCGGTCACCGAGCGGGTCAAGGGTCCCGACTTCCCGACCTACGGCCTGATCGTCGGATCCCAGGGCATCCACGACGCATACACGACGGGCCGCGGCTCGATCCGCATGCGCGGCGTCGTGGAAGTCGAGGAGGACGCGCGGGGTCGCACCCTGCTCGTCATCACCGAGCTGCCCTACCAGGTGAACCACGACAACTTCATCACCTCGATCGCCGATCAGGTGCGCGACGGCAAGCTCGCGGGCATCTCGAACATCGAGGACCAGAGCAGCGACCGCGTCGGTCTGCGCATCGTCGTCGAGGTCAAGCGCGACGCCGTCGCGAAGGTGGTGCTGAACAACCTCTACAAGCACACCCAGCTGCAGACGAGCTTCGGCGCCAACATGCTGTCGATCGTCGACGGCGTCCCGCGCACGCTGCGTCTGGACCAGTTGATCCGGCTGTACGTGGTCCATCAGCTCGAGGTCATCGTCCGGCGCACCCGCTACCGGCTGCGCAAGGCCAATGAGCGGGCCCACATCCTGCGCGGTCTGGTCAAGGCGCTCGACGCGCTCGACGAGGTCATCGCCCTGATCCGGGCGTCGGCGAACGTCGACGTCGCGCGGGCCGGCCTGATCGAGCTGCTCGACGTCGACGAGATCCAGGCGCAGGCCATCCTCGACATGCAGCTGCGGCGCCTCGCGGCACTGGAGCGGCAGCGCATCGTCGACGATTTGGCCAAGATCGAAGCCGAGATCGCCGACCTCGAGGACATCCTCGCCAAGCCCGAGCGGCAGCGCGCCATCGTGCACGACGAACTCGCAGAGATCACCGAGAAGTACGGCGACGACCGCCGCACGCGCATCATCCCGGCCGACGGCGACGTCGCCGACGAGGACCTGATCGCGCGCGAAGAGGTGGTCGTGACGATCACCGAGACCGGCTACGCCAAGCGCACCAAGTCCGACCTCTACCGCAGCCAGAAGCGCGGCGGCAAGGGCGTACAGGGCGCGGGGCTCAAGCAGGACGACATCGTCAACCACTTCTTCGTCTGCTCGACCCACGACTGGATCCTGTTCTTCACCACGCAGGGTCGGGTGTACCGGGCGAAGGCCTACGAGCTGCCCGAGGCGTCGCGAACGGCCCGCGGCCAGCACGTCGCGAACCTGCTGGCCTTCCAGCCGGAGGAGCGCATCGCCCAGGTCATCCAGCTCAAGTCGTACGAGGACGCGCCGTACCTGGTGCTGGCCACCCGCAAGGGCCTGGTCAAGAAGTCCAGGCTGGTCGACTTCGACTCCAACCGCTCGGGCGGGATCGTCGCGGTGAACCTGCGCGACGGTGACGAACTGGTCGGCGCGGTGCTGTGCTCGTCCGAAGAGGACCTCCTGCTGGTCTCGGCCAAGGGCCAGTCGATCCGCTTCTCGGCGACCGACGAGGTGCTGCGCCCGATGGGTCGCGCGACCTCCGGTGTGCAGGGCATGCGGTTCAACGAAGAGGATCAGCTGCTGTCGCTGAACGTGGTGCGCGAAGGTACGTATTTGCTGGTCGCGACGTCGGGCGGGTACGCGAAGCGCACGGCGATCGAGGAGTACACGGCCCAGGGCCGCGGCGGCAAGGGAATCCTCACGATCCAGTACGACCGCAGGCGTGGCACGCTGGTCGGAGCGCTGATCGTCGACGACGACACCGAGCTCTACGCCATCACTTCCAACGGTGGTGTCATCCGGACCGCGGCACGTCAGGTGCGCAAGGCCGGGCGGCAGACCAAGGGGGTGCGCTTGATGAACCTGGGCGAGGGCGACACACTGATTGCCATTGCGCGCAACGCCGACGAGGATGCGGAAGAACTGGACGCCATCGAGTCCGATCCGACGTCCGATCCGACGTGATGCGTGTGCACCAGCCTGAGCTAAGGAGCCGAGCGTGACGTCACCGAACGACCCGGGGTACCCGCGTGCGGGTGACGGGCCACGAAGTGCCAACGGTTCGGCCAACGGCGCGACGGACGGCGGCACTGCCGCTGCTCCGGCGCGGCCCGGGTCGGCCGGTGAGCACGGCGACGTCCCACCGTGGCAGCGGGGAACGGCCAGGACGCGTCCCGAGCAGCGGACACCGGAGGGCCAGCCGGAAGCCGGACGCGCCGGTCAGGCCTCTGGCGCGGACGCTCGACTGAACCGCTTCATGTCGGGTGGACCGGCTCCGGCCGGCGCGCGCGACAACGGGCCGACGCAGGGTCCGGCACGCGACAGCGGGCCGACGCAGGGTCCGGCACGCGAGGGTGCCGCGACGGCGACGCGGGACGCCAACCCCACCCGGGAGATCGACCCGGCGCAGGCTGCCGCCGCACCCGCGGCGCGTGGCGAGACGCGACCCGAGCCGCCGCGTGCCGAGGTGTACAAGAGCGAGCTCCCCGACCTGTCCGGCGGCGCTCCGCGCTCCGGGCCGCGCAAGCCGCTGGACCGGCCGTCGGGCGATGCACCGCACCGTCCCGCATCGCGGACGGCGGCGATGAACCGTGGTCAGGGTCCGGTGCGTGCCAGCATGCAGATCCGGCGGCTGGACCCGTGGAGCGTCCTCAAGGTGTCGCTGGTGCTGTCGGTGGCGTCGTTCTTCGTGTGGATGATCGCCGTCGCCTTCCTGTACCTGGTCCTCGGCGGCATGGGCGTGTGGAGCAAGCTGAACAGCAACGTCGGCGACCTCCTGACCAGCGCGAGCGGCGCCGGCGGCGAACTCGTCTCCAGCGGCACGATCTTCGGCGGTGCGGCACTGATCGGCCTGGTGAACATCGTGCTGTTGACGGCGATGGCGACCGTCGGTGCGTTCATCTACAACCTGACCACCGACCTGGTCGGTGGCATCGAGGTCACCCTCGCCGATCGGGACTGACGTCCCGCTCGGGCGCGGTTTGGGAGCAGGCCGTCCGTTGCGGTAATCTCGCTCGGTCGCTTGCGACTAAGGGCCTATAGCTCAGGTGGTTAGAGCGCTTCGCTGATAACGAAGAGGTCGGAGGTTCGAGTCCTCCTAGGCCCACGGTTTTCCTCCCGAGGAAGGTGTGTCATGCGCAGGTTGGTGGTGCTGACCATTCTCGTGGCGGGCGCGCTGGTCATCCGGTCGCGCAGCCGCGGCGAGGTGTGGCACGTCGCCGACGAGCAGCCCACCTGATTCACCCCGAGGGGCCTTAGCTCAGTTGGTAGAGCGCTGCCTTTGCAAGGCAGATGTCAGGAGTTCGAATCTCCTAGGCTCCACAAGCACTTTCGCGAGACTCCGCCCCACCCGTCAGGGCCTGGGCGTGACGTCCACACTCGGCGGCAACGGCGAAGGTTCCGGCTGCGTCGAGCGCCTGACGATCGAGAAGGTCACCGCACCCACCGCGAGGACCGCGGCCCCGGCAGCCGCGAGCACCAGCGGACGTGGACGCCGCCGCTTCGGACGGCGTGCGTCGGCGATCGTCTGCGGCAGGCTCGACACGACCACCGCGGCGGCTGCGAGCTCCTGCGCGATGGTCGCCTGCGTCGACGCGACGTCCCTGCGAAGCTTGCTGCTGCGGTAGCGGTCGCGGACCCAGCCCGCCGACGAGCCAACGGACTGCGCGCCGATGCCCACCGCTCCCCTGGTCAGGTCCACCGGACCCACCGTCGAGTACTTGAGGCCGCGGGCGAATCGCTCCCGCGACGACAACCTGGTGGTGTTGGCTCTCATGACTCGACCTCTCTGGGGTGGAACGCGGCCCGACGACGGGACAACAGTATTCGGGCGGGGGCGAAACCTGGAGTGGAAACGCGAATGGCAGACTCGTTGTCGTGACGAGCCCCATTCAGACAGCGACCGCGACCCTGCACACCAACCGCGGCGACATCAAGATCGCACTCTTCGGCAATCATGCCCCCAAGACCGTGGCCAACTTCGTCGGGCTGGCTCAGGGCACCAAGGATTACAGCACCGAGAACGCCACCGGCGGAGCCTCGGGTCCGTTCTACGACGGCGCCGTGTTCCACCGCGTCATCTCCGGATTCATGATCCAGGGCGGCGACCCCACGGGCACCGGCCGTGGTGGCCCGGGCTACCAGTTCGACGACGAGTTCCACCCGGAACTGCAGTTCGACAAGCCCTACCTGCTGGCGATGGCCAATGCGGGCCCCGGCACCAACGGCTCGCAGTTCTTCATCACCGTGGGCAAGACCCCGCACCTGAACCGCAAGCACACCATCTTCGGCGAGGTCGTCGACCCCGAGTCGCAGAAGGTCGTCGACGCGATCGCCGGCACGTCGGTCGATCGCAGCGACCGGCCTACCGAGCCCGTCGTCATCGAGTCGATCACCGTTTCCTGACACCACGCCTACGCGCTCGACGACGGGTCTCCCCCATTCGTCGGGCGCGTAGTTGCGTCAGCGCTCAGGGAACGTAGCCGGCCGCGGTGAGTGCGTCGAGGACCTGAAGCGGGTCGGTTCCCAGATCCCACCGGGTGAACACCAGCAGGCGGTCATCAGGGACGGTATCGATCTCCAACAGCTTCACCTTGCGTCCGATCCGCCGGAACTCCGTGATGCGTACGGCCGCGATGTCCTGGGGCGCCAATTCGTGGGTGGAGAACCAGCCGCGGGCCACCAGTCCCTCGCCGGTGATTGCCAGTTTCGGCCGTGCCCGCCACGACATCGTTGCGAAGGCGAGCAACCCCAGCCCGGCAACGCCTACCAGGAAGCGTCCTGGTGCGTCTGTGACCACGGTCACAGCGGCGACGATCATCGCCAAACCGAACGCGAAGCATGCCGCAATGCCACCGGTCTGCGGAGCCCACTGAGTTTGCTGATCCACTTATCAACACCCTTTACGCGTGGGCAACGAGGTTATCCACAGGCGCTATCCCCAATGGGGATGAATCACATCGATGTGATTGCGTGTCCCGCAGGTAGCGCACAGGTTGACACCAGTTGGACGAGATGAATTCATCTTCGACCCGACGGTGGTCACCGCCACCGCATGGTGAGCAACAGACCGGTGATCATGAAGGCGAAGGCGATCGCGTAGTTCCACTGCGCCAGGTCCGCCATCCAGGACAGGAATCCGGGAGCATCGACGGGGTTGGTGGCGGCGAGCTGGAACACCAGCAGCCAGACCAGGCCGAGCAGCATCAGCCCGATGAAGAGCACCACGAACCACATGGGCGACGGTCCGGCCTTGACCTTGACCGGGGTACGGCTCACCGGGTTGTGGGTGAAGTCGTTCTTCTTGCGGACCTTCGACTTGGGCATGGGTACCTTCGGGCGGTTGATTCGACTGCGATGATGGCAAAGAGCAGTCGGACTAGGGATCTGTCGCGAGTATGAGCCTAGCTCAGCGATCCGCTCCCCCGGTACGACCCGGTGCGGGGAAGGAGTAACCGATGGCGCGTGGTTCGCGGTCCACCGACTCTCCGCGGCGGTCGGCATGGCGGTTCGGTGTACCGGTGGTGTGCCTATGCGCGGGCCTGCTGCTCGCGACCACGCACACGGTGTCCGGTGGCGACGAGATCCGGCGGAGCGACGCCCCCCGGCTCGTCGACCTGGTCCGCGAGGCGCAGCAGTCCGTCGACCGGTTGACCGCCCAACGCGACGGACTCGTCGCCGACGTCGACAACCACCACGGCGGATCACCCGGCGCCGACGCCGCACTCAAAGTGCTCACCGACCGCACCGACGCCCTCGCCGCCGACGCCGGAGTCGCCCCGCTGCGCGGACCCGGGCTGGTGATCACGCTCACCGATGCACAGCGCGACGCCGAGGGCCGGTTCCCGGGCGACGCCTCCCCCGACGACCTGGTCGTGCATCAGCAGGACGTGCAGGCGGTGCTCAATGCGCTGTGGAGCGCGGGCGCAGAAGGCGTCCAGATGCAGGACCAGCGGATCATCGGTCTATCGGCCCCGCGCTGTGTCGGCAACACGCTGCTGCTCAACGGCCGCACCTACAGCCCGCCGTACGTCATCACCGCCGTCGGCGACGTCACGCGGATGCAGGCTGCGCTGGCCGCCGCTCCCCTGGTCCGGCTCTACCGTCAGTACGTCGTGGCTTTCGGCCTGGGTTACACCGAGGAGGCCAGGGAGCAGACCGACCTGGTCGGCTACGAAGCGCCCGTGCGGCTGCGGTTCGCCAAGCCTGCCGGGCCGCTGGGCTATTAGGCGGACGCGTAACCTGGGGTTATGCAGGTTCTCGTCGTCGACAATTACGACAGCTTCGTCTTCAATCTCGTGCAGTACCTCGGTCAGCTCGGCGTGACGGCTCAAGTGTGGCGCAACGACGACGAGCGGTTGTCCGATCCGGACGCCGCCGCGGCCGAGTTCGACGGCATCCTGCTCAGCCCCGGCCCCGGGACCCCCGAGCGTGCCGGCGCGTCGATCCCGCTGGTGCAGGCCTGTGCAGCCACGTCGACACCGCTGCTCGGCGTGTGCCTGGGCCATCAGGCGATTGGAGTGGCGTTCGGTGGCACGGTGGACCGCGCTCCCGAACTGCTGCACGGCAAGACGAGCACCGTGAACCACGGCGACCTGGGTGTGCTGAAGGGTCTTCCGGATCCGTTCACGGCGACGCGCTACCACTCGCTGACGATCCTGCCGGAGACGCTGCCGGACGCCCTCGAGGTGACTGCGCGCACCGACGGCGGCGTCATCATGGGCGTGCAGCACACCGAGCTGCCGATTCACGGTGTGCAATTCCACCCCGAGTCGATCCTCACCGAGGGCGGCCACCGGATGCTCGCCAACTGGCTGACGCTGTGCGGCGAGGCCCCCGCCGAGTCGCTGGTGAGTCAGCTCGAGCGGGAGGTCGCCGACACCGTGCGTGCGGCTACTGCGCGAAGCTCAGCGTGATCGGGTCGCTGAACTTCAGCGGGGTTCCCGGCGCCGGCGACTGATCGACGATCCCGTTGGTCGGCACACCGCTGTTCTGTGCGTTCGGTAGCTTGATCAGCTCGCCCTGCCAGCCGTAGGAGTTGCGTAGCAGCGGCTCGGCGGCATCCCAGAACTGGCCGCGCAGCGACGGCATGACGAACTGGTTGCCCCGCGACACCCGAATCTGAATGAGCGTTTCCGTGGGTACCTCGGCCGCTGCGGCCGGGTCGGTACCGATGACTTGGCCCGACGGGTCGGTGCTGTCGACGTCGAGGCGGATGGTGTTCGGGAATCCCGACTGCTTGACCAAGCGGTCGCAGTCTTCGAAGCTGAAGCCGACGCAGTCAGGCAGAGACCTGGTGCCGGGACCCGTGCCCACGACGATCGTGACCGGGTTGGTGATCGGCGACGTGGAGTTGGCGGGCGGGACGCTGTCGATGACCCGGTCCCGCTGCTCCGGCAGGGACGCCGATGGCGACCGTCTGATGTTCTCGAATCCAGCGCCCCGCAGTCGCTGCTCGGCCTGATCCGGCGTCATGGTTCGCACGTCGGGTACGACCTCTTGCTTGGGACCCGACGAGACGACGATCGTGATCTGATCCCCTGCAGCAACGGCGGTGCCGGCCTCCGGGTCGGTCTGAATGACTACCCCGGGCAGAACGGTCGAGCTGTCCTCCTGGCGCTCGTCGACCTGGAAGCCCCGGTTCTGCAGCGTGGCTCGGGCATCGTCGAGCGACTGGTTCGAGACGTTCGGCACCTGCTGGTCGCGCGGACTGCCACCGATCGAGTTGATCGCGATGGTGACGACGACCGTCAGCACCGCAAGGATCGCGACGATGGTCACCCAGAGGCGGACGGAGTTCCTGCGGCTCGGCTCGGTGTAGCCACGCCGCTGCGCCGGGATGTGCTCGGTGGGCTGATTGCGGCCCGACGGCGCCGGCGCGGTCAGCATCGACGTGCGTTCGGCGTCGGTGAAGACCTTGGGCGCCTCGGGCGCCTCGCCGCTGTGCACGCGGATCAGGTCGGCGCGCATCTCCGCCGCGGTCTGATAGCGGTTGTCGGGATTCTTGGTCAGTGCCTTGAGCACCACGGCGTCGAGTTCCGGACTGATGCCGGCATGACGCTGCGACGGTGGGATCGGATCCTCGCGCACGTGCTGATACGCGACGGCCACCGGCGAGTCACCGACGAACGGTGGTTCGCCAGTGAGCAGTTCGTAGAGGACACAACCCAGCGAGTAGACGTCGGAGCGGGCGTCGACCTTCTCGCCGCGCGCCTGCTCGGGCGACAGATACTGCGCCGTGCCGATGACGGCCGCCGTCTGCGTGACGCTCTGACCGGCGTCGGCGAGCGCCTTGGCGATGCCGAAGTCCATGACCTTCACCGCGCCGGACTTGCTGATCATGATGTTGGCGGGCTTGACGTCGCGGTGGATCGTGCCGTGCTGGTGGCTGAAGTTCAACGCCTGGCACGCGTCGGCGATCACCTCGATCGCGCGGCGCGGTTCCATCGGTCCCTCGGTGTGGACGATGTCGCGCAGCGTGATGCCGTCGACGTACTCCATCACGATGTAGGGCAGCGGGCCGTTGGCGGTCTCGGCCTCACCGGTGTCGTAGACGGCGACGATCGCGGGGTGGTTCAGGGCGGCGGCGTTCTGCGCCTCGCGACGGAACCGGAGATAGAAGCTGGGGTCGCGGGCCAGGTCCGCGCGCAGCACCTTCACCGCGACGTCACGGTGCAGCCGGACGTCGCGGGCGAGGTGGACTTCCGACATGCCACCGAACCCGAGGATCTCTCCCAGTTCGTAGCGGTCGGACAGGTGCTGAGGCGTGGTCATCTGTATGTCTGCTCAGGTGGAACGCTCGAGTGCGCCGCCACGTCTTGTACCCAAGCTTCGCCGAAGTGACGCGCCAAGGTCCAATCAGGCGTCGGTGGCGCAGGCTCGGGAACGCCCAGCGGCGGCATCGCCGACGGCGACGGTGGCGGCGTCACCACCGTGGTGTTCGTGATCGTGGGCGGGGGCAGCTGTTGGTCCTTGCGGTCCTGGGCGTTGAGCACGATCAGGATGGCGATGACGATCGCCAGGGCTCCCAGCACGCCCGCGGCCCACAGCAGCGCGCGCTGGCCCGAGGAGAACGTGCGACGCGGTGCCACCGGCGGTCGATGGTTGCCGGCGGCGGGGCGTGGCCGCGCCTGGGTGGGCGGCCTGCTCGCGAAGTCGGCAGCCGAGCGCATCTGGACGCTCGACGGGATCGCTGCGGGCGTCGCTCGCCCGATGGCTGGGGCTTGGTTGGGCCGCGGTGGCCGACGTCCGGCCCGCACGGCCGCCACGGCGTCGGCGAACGCACCGCCGGTGCGGTAGCGCAGTCCCGGTTCCTTGGCGAGCGTGATCTCGATGAGTTCGCGCACGTTGGGCGGCAGGTCGGCGGGCAGCGGCGCCGGCTGCTCCTTGATGTGCTTCATCGCGACAGTCAACGCACCCTCACCGGTGAAGGGTCGGCGGCCCGAAACCGATTCGTAGCCAACGACTCCCAGGGAGTACACGTCGCTGGCGGCGGTCGCGTCGCGACCCAGTGCCTGCTCGGGTGCGATGTACTGCGCCGTGCCCATGACCATGCCGGTCTGCGTGACGGGAGCGGCGTCGACGGCCTTGGCGATGCCGAAGTCGGTGAGCTTCACCTGCCCCGTGGGGGTGATCAGGATGTTGCCGGGCTTGACGTCGCGGTGCACCAGGCCTGCGGTGTGCGCGACCTGCAGCGCGCGGCCGGTCTGCTCGAGCATGTCGAGCGCGTGCCGCAGGGACAGCCGGCCGGTCCGCTTGATCACTGCGTTGAGGGGCTCGCCATTGACGAGCTCCATGACCAGGTAGGCGGTGCGGCCCTCGCCGTCCATGTCGGTCTCGCCGTAGTCGTAGACGCTGGCGATGCCCGGGTGGTTGAGCATGGCGACGGTGCGCGCCTCGGCGCGGAACCGTTCGACGAACTCGGCGTCCTCGGAGTACTCGGCCTTGAGGACCTTGATCGCAACCTGCCGACCGAGGCGGCTGTCGAGGCCTTCCCAGACCTGGCCCATGCCGCCGGTCGCGATGAGCCGCTGCAACCGGTAGCGGTCGGACAGCGTCACTCCGACGCGGGGGCTCACTGCTCGCCTCGCTTCGCTCGGCTTCGGGGGCTCACTGCTCGCCTCGCTTCGCTCGGCTTCGGGGACTCATGATGCCTCCCGCAGCGCTGCCGCAATCGTCGCCCGGCCGATGGGTGCCGCCACGGCACCGCCGGTGGCGTTCAATCTGTCGCCCCCATTCTCCACGAGGACCGCAATCGCGACCTTCGGCGCCTTGGCGGGCGCAAACGCGATGTACCAGGCATGCGGCGGCGTGTTGCGCGGGTCGGTCCCGTGCTCCGCCGTGCCGGTCTTCGAGGCGATCTGCACGCCGGGGATGGCTCCCTTTTGCTGGGTCACCTGTTCGGCGTCGATCATCAAGTCCGTAAGTGTAGTAGCGACCTGCGCCGATACCGCTCGGCGTGCTTCGCTGGGGGCCGTCGTGCTGATGTTGGACAAGTCGGGGCCCTTGAGGTCGGCCACCAGGTAGGGGTTCATCGCGACGCCGCCATTGGCGACGGTGGCGGCAACGACCGCGTTCTGCAACGGGGTGAGCGCCACGTCCTTCTGGCCGATGCTCGACATGCCGAGCGCGGCGGCGTCGTTGATCGGGCCGACGGTGGACTGCACCACCTGCAGGGGTATCGGGGGGATCGGTTGGTCGACGCCGAATCCGCGGGCGGTGTCGCGCAGCCTGTCGGCCCCGACGTCGCCGCCGAGTTCGACGAACGCCGTGTTGCAGGACTTGGCGAACGCCTCCCGCAGTGACGCCGTCGGCCCGCTGCCGCAGGACGATCCGCCGTAGTTCTCGAGCGTTGTAGTGCTGTCCGGCAACTTGATTCGTGCCAGCGACGTCAGCTGGGTGTCGGGTGTGGCGCCGGACTCAAGCGCCGCAGCGGTGGTGACCACCTTGAACGTCGAACCCGGGGGATAGGTCTCGGAGATCGCGCGGTTCACCAGCGGTGAGTTGGGGTCGTCACGCAGCCGTTCCCATGCCGCGGACTGCTCCTCGACGTCATGGGACGCCAGCAGGTTCGGGTCATAGGACGGTGCGGACACCATGGCGAGGATCTTTCCGGTCGACGGTTCGAGCGCGACGACCGAACCCTTGCAGGGGCCGTTGCAGCCCTGGGCCATCGCGTCCCACGCCGCTTCCTGTACCTGCGGGTTCAGCGTGGTGCCGACGTTGCCGCCGCGGGGGTCGCGGCCGGTGAAGAAGTCGGCCAACCGCTTGCCGAACAGGCGTTCGTCGGAGCCGTTGAGGATCTCGCCCTCGGCGCGTTCGAGGCCAGTGCTGGAGTAGCGCAGCGAGTAGAAGCCGGTGACCGGCGCGTACGCCAACGGGTTGTTGTAGACCCGGAGGTAGCGGAGCCGGCCCTCGGTCGCGACCGAATAGGCGAGCAGTTGGCCGCCCGCGGTGATCTGGCCGCGCTGGCGGGCGTACTCGTCTAGCAGCACGCGCTGGTTGCGCGGGTCGGAGCGCAGCCCGTCGGCGGTGAAGACCTGGGTCAGGGTCGCGTTGCCCAGTAGCAGGACGATCAGCGCCATGATCGCGAGCGAGACGCGGCGTAGGGAGGTGTTCATACCTTCGAGATCACCTCCGTCCCTGCGGAGGCGATGGGCGCGGGATTCGGGCCCTTGGTGTCGATCGGTCGGCGCGCGTTGTGCGAGATGCGCACCAGGATCGCCAGCAGCACGTAGTTGGCCAGCAGTGACGACCCGCCGTACGACATCCAGGGAGTCGTGAGCCCCGTCAGGGGGATGAGCTTGGTGACGCCGCCGACCACGATGAACAGCTGGATGCCGAGCGTGGAGGCGAGCCCTGCGGCGAGCAGCTTGCCGAAGCTGTCGCGCACCGCGATTGCGGTCCGCAGGCCACGGATGACGACGATCGTGTAGAGCATCAGCACGCCGGCGAAGCCGACCAGACCGAGCTCCTCACCGACGGCGGCGATGATGAAGTCGGTGGACGCGGCGGGCACCGTGCCGGGCTGACCGTTGCCGAGGCCGGTGCCGAAGATGCCGCCAGTGGCGAAGCTGAACAGCGACTGAACCATCTGGTAGCCGGCGCCGTCGGGGTCGGCGAACGGGTCGAGCCAGTTCTGCACGCGGACCTGCACGTGCGAGAAGGCGAAGTACGCGATGACGCTGCCGACGGCGAACAGCGTGAGCCCCAACAGAACCCAGCTGATCCGCTCGGTCGCGACGTACACCAGGACCAGGAACGAGGCGTACAGCAGTAGCGAGGTCCCGAGGTCCTTCTCGAACACCATGACGCCGATCGACGCGATCCACGCCGCCAGCAGCGGGGCGAGGTCGCGCGGCCGGGGGAGGTTCATGCCGAGGACGTGCTTGCCCGCGCTGGTGAACACGCTGCGCTTGGACACCAGGACCGCGGCGAAGAAGATCAGCAGCAGGATCTTGGAGAACTCCGCAGGCTGAATCGAGAAGCCGGGCAGTCGGATCCAGATCTTTGCGCCGTTCTGCTCGGACATCGACGACGGCAGGATCGCCGGGATGACGAGCAGCACCAGGCCGGTCAGTCCGCAGACGTAGCCGTAGCGGGCGAGCATGCGGTGGTCGGTCAGGAACACGATGACGAGTGAGAAGGCGATGACGCCGACCAGCGTCCACAGCATCTGCTGGTTGGCGGTGGGGCTGGAGTCCGTTCCGCCCGAGATCTCCTGCGCCGCAAGGTCGAGCCGGTGGATCATCACCAGCCCGAGGCCGTTGAGCAGGGCAACCACGGGGAGCAGCAGTGGGTCGGCGTACGGCGCGAAGCGGCGCACCGCGATGTGTGCTCCGGCGAACAGGGCCAGGTAGCCGATCAGGTACTGCAGGAGATCCAGACCGACGCCCTGTTCCTGGTTCGCCTCGACGATCAGCAGCGCCACCATCGTGATGACGGCGGCGAAGCCGAGGAGGAGCAACTCGGCGTTGCGCCGGGTCGGCATGGGCGGAACGACGGTGACGGGGGCCTGAGGTTGTGTGCTCATGACGGGGCCCGGCAGGTAGTGCCCGGCTCCTGCGGTGGGGGAGGCAGCGCCGTGACGCTCGGCGTGGGCGGGGGTGGGGGAGTCGTGACGGTGTTGGGCGTCTCGGGGGCGGGGCCGGGAGCGGGACCGCGAGGCGGCGACGTGGTCGTGGGGGTGCCCGACGAGGTGGTCGGGGGAGGAGGCGGTGGCGGCGTCGTGGTCCTCGGCGCCGGAGGCGCACACACCGGCAGCAGCGACGTAGTGCCGAGATCGCGCAGCTGACGGATCGCGTCGTCGACGCTGCCCGCGGGCAGGCCTGCGGTGACCTGGGCGCGTTCGGACTCGCGCAGATCGGCGACCTCGAGCAATTGGCAGTTTGCACGGTCGTCGTCGACGCCCATGATCCGCAGCTCGCTGCGCCCGTCGAGGCATCCGACGCGGAACGTCTCCTGCAGCGGTATGCCGAGGATCGACCCCTGCACCCCGCGCATGATGTAGACCGCACCGTCGTGCTCGGCGACGTAATAATTGCTGCGAATCATCATGCGGCCGATGAAGAGTCCGGCCAAGACCACGAGGACCAGCAGCACGGCCGTGATGATCATCCTGCGGCGCGAGCGGGGTTTCTTGGCGGGTTCGGGTTCGACGGCCGGGCGCTTGGCCGGTGCCGCACGCTTCGGGTTGAAGGCCGACGCGCGTCCGGCGGCCGTGTTCGGCGGCGCCGTCTGGTCGTCGTCCCCGGACACCGCGCCGGCCAGGATCGGCTGGGTCTGGCCGTAGTCGTAGTCGACGACGTCCGCGACGACGACGGTCACGTTGTCGGGGCCACCACCGCGCAGCGCCAACTCGATGAGCCGGTCCGCGCTCGCGGCGACGTCCTCGAGCGCCAAGGCGTCGGCGATGGTCTCGTGGCTGACGGGGTCGGACAGTCCGTCGGAGCAGAGCAGGTAGCGGTCGCCGGCCTTGGCCTCGCGGACGGTCAGGGTGGGCTCGACCTCGTGACCGGTGAGTGCGCGCATGATCAGCGAGCGCTGCGGGTGGCTGTGCGCCTCCTCCGCGGTGATCCTGCCCTCGTCGACGAGCGTCTGGACGAACGTGTCGTCCTTCGTGATCTGGGTCAGTTCGCCATCGCGGAGCAGGTAGCCCCGCGAGTCGCCGATGTGGCAGAGACCAAGCCTGTTGCCCGCGAACAAGATCGCCGTGAGCGTCGTGCCCATGCCCTCGAGCTCGGGGTCGGCGTCGACGTGGGCGGCGATTGCCGAATTGCCCTCGTGGACGGCCTGGTTGAGCTTGCTCAGTAGGTCGCCGCCGGGCTCGTCGTCGTCGAGGTGGGCGAGGGCGGCGATCACCAGCTGGGAGGCGACCTCGCCTGCGGCGTGACCGCCCATGCCGTCGGCGAGTGCCAGCAGTCGGGCACCGGCGTACACCGAGTCCTCGTTGTTGGCGCGGACGAGGCCGCGGTCGCTGCGCGCGGCGTAGCGGAGGACGAGTGTCACGGGCGCAGCTCAATCACCGTCTTGCCGACTCGCACCGGCGTGCCCATCGGAACCCTTACCGCCGTCGTCACCTTCGCCCTGTCGAGGTATGTACCGTTCGTCGATCCTAGGTCTTCGACGTACCACTCGGACCCTCGCTGAGAGAGCCTGGCGTGCCGTGTCGACGCATAGTCGTCGGTCAGCACCAGCGTCGAGTCGTCGGCGCGGCCGATCAGCACGGGCTGGGTGCCCAGCGTGATCCGCGTGCCTGCGAGTGCGCCCTCGGTCACGACGAGCTGTCGGGCGACGTTGCGTGCCTGCCGGTTGGGCAGCAGGGTGCCGCGTAGCGCCAGGCCGCGCTTGACCATGACGGCGCCGGTCGGGGCGTAGATGTCGGTGCGCAGGATGCGCAGCACCGACCAGATGAAGAGCCACAGCAGCAACAGGAAACCGACACGCGTCAGCTGCAGTACTAGCCCCTGCATCCGACGTCCTCTCCGTCACCGTCCCGTTGTCGCTCGCGACTACCGAGCCGACCCGTGGACGGTACCGCTTCGACCCACGCGGTCTGCTCGGCCAGCTTCGGCAACGTCACATTACTTGGGCGGCGATCGACGTGAAGGGGAAGCATGCAGCTTCGCCACGGCCGACACCCGCTCGAGTGCTCAGTGAACGCGAACGATGATCTCGGAGTGGCCCAGTCGGATCACGTCGCCGTCGGCCAGCTGCCATTCCTGGACGGGGGCGTTGTTGACCGTGGTGCCGTTGGTCGAGTTCAGGTCCGACAGCAGTGCGACTGCTCCGTCCCACCGGATCTCGAGGTGGCGACGCGACACACCGGTGTCGGGCAGGCGGAACTGGGCGTCCTGGCCGCGACCGATCACGTTGGCACCTTCGCGCAGCTGGTAGGTGCGGCCGCTGCCGTCGTCGAGCTGCAGGGTGACCGTCGCACCGGCCGTGCCGCTGCCGTAACCGGCGCCGCCGTACCCCTGCTGGCCGTAACCGGGCTCGCCGTAGGCCGCAGGCGCGCCGTAGCCCTGGTCGCCGTAGCCCTGCTGGGGCTGCTGGCCGTAGTCGTAGCCGGCGGGCTGGCCGCCGTACTCCTGGCGGCCGTAGCCACCGCCGTAGCCGCCCTGGTCGGGGTAACCGCCCTGATCCGGGTAGCCGCCCTGGTCCGGGTATCCACCCTGATCGGGGTAGCCGGGCCGGGACTCGGGGCGGCCGTAGTCCTCGTGGCGCGGCGGCGCGGCCGGGGGGCGACCGTAGTCGTAGTCGCCGGCGGGCGCGCCGTAGCCGCCCTGTCCGCCCTGCGGGGCGCCGTAGCCACCGGCGGGGGCAGGTGGGTAGCCCTCGCCGTATCCGCCCGCCGGGGGCTGGCCGTAGCCGCCGCCAGCGGGGGGACGCTGATCGTATGACGGGGGCGGGTAACCCTGGTCGGGGTAGCCGCCCTGGTCCGGGTATCCACCTTGCTCGGGGTAGCCGCCCTGGTCGGGGTAGCCGCCCTGGCGGGGTGGGTAGCCGGGTGCGCCCGGGGCGGGCGGCGGGTAGCCGCCCTGCTCCTGAGGCGGGTAGGGGCGGCGCTGATCGTCGCCCTGGCGGCCGTAGTCGTAGTATTCGTCGCCGGGCTGCTGCCCTTGTCCCTGGCCGCCGCGGTAATTCGGGTTGTCAGTCATCGAAGGAACTCCTGGTTCTGCGGTGTTCGCGCGGTGTGATGAGGCAGGGGCACTTGCGCCCGCGGATGTGGATGAGGGGTCAGATCGGCTGTCGGGATTGACCGCTCCACGGACGCGAAGCTGGCCGGTATGCAGGTTCGGCGATGGTTCGAAACTGACGACCACTTCACCATACGTTTGCCAACCTTGGTCATGGATGTATCCCTCCAGGTGCCTGGCAAAACTCGTCGACGTGAGGTCGGGGTCGGCACTCACCTTCTGATGGTCGGGCACACTGAGGGTAATGACGTAGTCGTTTGGTGCCAAAATGTGTCCGCCTTGCAGCTCACGCACCTTGGCGTCCGCCTCGCGCTGCAGCATCGACTCGACTTCCTGAGGCACGATCGATCCGCCGAACACCCGGGCGAACGCGTCGCCGAGGCCGGATTCGAGTTTGCGCTCGAAGCGGTCGACCAGACCCATGTCCCCGCTCCACCTCACTTCGTCGTCGTCGCTTCTGCCGGCCCGCGCGTGTCGCAGACCGGTTCCCCTCTGCGCATGGTATCGGCCATGGGTGCCCCGGCGTGACCATCGGATCTCTGAGAATCAGATCACGCCAGGTCAGCGGCTTGCGCCGGGGCCCATCAGCACGGTTGGGGAGTCAGCCGGGGTGCGTGATAGCCTTTCCCGGTTGTTGGGGCGAGTGGCGGAATGGCAGACGCGCTGGCTTCAGGTGCCAGTGTCCTTCGGGACGTGGGGGTTCAAGTCCCCCTTCGCCCACAATGAGCGATCTTCGGATCGCTGAACGCAGGCCGCGGACTCGACGAGTTCGCGGCCTTCGTGTTTCGCGGGCTCGCCACCATTCGCACGGCCGACGACGCGTGCGGACTCTAGAGTCGAGAAACTCGCCGGCTAGAGACGTCTAGCGCGAGCGGGTATCAGGCCCGCCCGAGCTGCCCGGCGCGCTCAGCATTGGAGCCGAATGATCAGTCAGTGGTTGGTCAGCAACCTGCCGTCGTGGGTGCTCCTCGTGGCGATCATCGCCGTGGTCGCAGGCGGGGCGGTGCTGCTGCAAACCGTTGTGCGCCGCAACTTCCCGAACCTGAAGGGGGAGGAGCACAACGACGTCATCAAGTTCGCCTTCGGGGTGATCGGCTTCGTGTTCGCGTTCTTTTTGGGCTTCGTCGTGTCGGCGATGTGGGGACAGATCGGAGATGCGGACGGGCGAGCGCGGACCGAGGGAGCGGCTGGCGTGCAGCTGGCGAGGACGGCCATGGCGTTCGATCAACCCGACCGCGATGGGATCCGGAAGGCCCTGCTCGAATACCAGCAGGCCGCGTTGGTGGAGTGGAACGAGAACGCCAAGGGCAATGCCTATCCCGAGGCCGACGAAGCGCTGACGCGACTGTATTCGGCCTATGCGGGGGTCAATGCGCGCACCGATACGCAGAAGACGCTGCTGTCCGCCTCGTACGGCAATCTCGACAGCATGAGTCAGGCGCACACGCAGCGAGTCCTGCAGGCGCGTACCGACACGGGTCCGCCGTGGTCACTGTGGGCGGTCATCTGGCTGACCAGCGCTCTGATGCTGGCCTGCGCGATCATCTACGACGTCCAGAAGCCGTCGACGCACTATGCGATGGTGACGATCCTGGGCGTCTTGGTGGCGGTCAACCTGTTCCTCGTCATGGAGTTGTCGCACCCATTCCTCGGTGACGTAGGGACGTCTTCGGAGCCGTTGAAGGAAGTCGTCCGACAGCTGTCGTGAGCGGGCGGTGCTGGTTGGACCCATCCCGCTCAGGCAGGCTCCCACCCGCCCCAGTCTTCGCCGGTGAACAGCCGACCCGCGGCGATGTCGAAGTTCTGCAGGAACACCTGCAGCGCAGGCTGCATCTGCCCGTGTAGCGCCGTCATCGCGTCGACGATCTGCGGTGTCATCGGGTCGTGATCCGGTGGCTTCTGCGCCGGAATCAGACCTAGGTGCAACGCCATCTCGAGCTGATAGAAGGTGAAGTTGCCGTACGGACGCTTCGGGTCGCAGCCGGGGATGTCGTCGTCCCCGTAGGGCGCCGACAGCTCCCAACTCATCGCAGCCAACAGGCGACGGTGGCGATCCGAGAACTCGAACGCGGTGTCGTCGGGCAGGTCCTCGACGAAGAACGAGTAGTCGTGGTCTGCCGGCGGGCGTCGGTACGAGAGGCTGCCGGTCGGACAGGACCCGTAGGTGGTGGCGATCCGGAGCAGGTGCACGTCGTCCGGCTGAGATTTCCAGTCCGGGCCGAAGCACGGGGCGCCCACCTCGGCACCGTCCCAGCCCACCCGCACGGCCCGCAGCCGTTCGACGTGGGCCTGCTGCCAGAGGATCTGCATGCCGGCCATGATCTCGCACCCGAGTCAGTCGTAGATGACGTCCAGCCCGCGGCGCCGGAGGTCCGCGAGGCCGTCCCGCATTGCCTGCAGCTGCTCCTCCGAATGGCCCTGCCAGTCGGAGATCTCGCCGACGATGCGCACGGGCTCCCGGGTGCGGAAGGACTGCGTCGGGTTGCCGGGGAGCTTCTTGTCCGTCACGTTCGGATCGTCTTCGACCGCGCCCAGCGGTTCGACGACGTAGATGCGGCACGGGCCGTCGCCGACGGCGAACTCCGCGCCCCACGCCGCGGCGTCGAGCGTGCGGGTCACGTAGACGTGGTTCATGAGGCGGCCAGGTTGGTAGTTCGACGGGCGGCCGGGGACGAGCAGATCGCCGATCGACAGATCGGCCTTGGTGCCGTGCAGAAAGGCACCCGACTCGTGCACTTCGAAGGGTTTGGTCACGACGACCTCCATCCGGTGAGTTGGTTGGCAGATTGTGCGGGACGACCCGGGTCTTGCGGCAAGCCCCCACCTCGGCCATATAGTGAGAGTGGGATGGAGCGCAGGGGTGTCGCAGTCACCGGGTGGGTCTCGCCGTGAACTCGAATCGAGTTCGCGGCCTTCGTCTTTCGGGGGCCGTGCCACACACGACAAGAGGGGCACCCGTTTCCGGGTGCCCCTCTGGTGTGGCGTGGTGTTAGCGGCCGTTGCCTACCGTGGAGGTGGCCGAGCCGACGACTGCCTGCTGCTGGATGTCGTTGAGCCAGGAGTGGTGGTCGATGCCC
>NZ_JAKCFC010000004.1:0-164880 GCF_021916785.1 Mycolicibacterium lacusdiani | reverse complement strand
GAATCTCCGGCCGGTCTGATGGTGTAAACCGGCAGGTCAACGGTTTAATTCCGCTGGCAGTAATTGATCGACGGGTGGCAGGAACGCGATGGTCGTGGGGTGATGTGAGCGTCGCGAGATCTACCCCAACGTCGTGACGCAGGGCACGTCCACGACTGTGGTGTAGACGTCGCGAGGGTGCAATGCGTGAACGCCGGCCCTCATCACCGTCCCAAACGCCAACGGGGACGTACGTTTCCGGACGCCCCTCTGGTGTGGTCTGGTGTCAGCGGCCGAGCCGGCCGAGGTCGAGCGGTGTGAGCGTCGCGAGATCTACTCCAGCGTCGTGACGCGGGGCAGGTGCATGACTGCGGTGTAGACGTCGCGAGGGTGCAATGCGCCGAACGCCGCGGCCCCGGTAGTCGCGAAACGCCAAGAGGGGCACCCGTTTCCGGGTGCCCCTCTGGTGTGGCGTGGTGTTAGCGGCCGTTGCCTACCGTGGAGGTGGCCGAGCCGACGACTGCCTGCTGCTGGATGTCGTTGAGCCAGGAGTGGTGGTCGATGCCCGCGTTGGCGGGGGCGGCCAGGCCGAACAGTGCGGCGGCGAATCCGGCGGCGATGGTGGCGGTGATGGCTGACTTCTTCATGGTGATCCTCTTCCTTGCAGTGGGCCGGTAGTGAATCTCCGGCCGGTCTGATGGTGTAAACCGGCAGGTCAACGGTTTAATTCCGCTGGCAGTAATTGATCGACGGGTGGCAGGAACGCGATGGTCGTGGGGTGATGTGAGCGTCGCGAGATCTACCCCAGCGTCGTGACGCAGGGCACGTGCACGACCGTGGTGTAGACGTCGCGAGGGTGCAATGCGTGAACGCCGGCCCTCATCACCGTCCCAAACGCCAACGGGGACGTACGTTTCCGGACGCCCCTCTGGTGTGGTCTGGTGTCAGCGGCCGAGCCGGCCGAGGTCGAGCGATGTGCGCGTCGCGAGATGTACCCCAGCGTCGTGACGCGGGGCACGTGCACGACCGTGGTGTAGACGTCGCGAGGCAAGAACCAGCGCAAGCCGAGACTTCAGCCGATCGTCGGGCCCTGCCGGTCGACGGTCGGCCCCTGCGCCACCGACCCGATGGTCGAGACGTCGTTGGTGATGTCGGCCCCGGCGGGGGCAGCAGTGACCACGATCGCGGCCGCTAACACGGTGGCGAATACGCCGGCCAGGGAGAACTTCCTCATGAACGTCGGAACGCCCCGAGGCCCTGCGGAATTCCGCGGCTACTCGAAGCGCGCGTAGCAGAGGTCGCGATCGCCGGACAGGCCCGACCGGTAGGCGACGATGCGAGTGAAGCCTGCGGGCAAGGTCTGGCTCTCGACGTTGCTCGCCGCGAGACCGTTGGTGAGCAGCCCGGCGACGGCTTCGTCGAGGTCGCCGGCGGTCAGGCTGAGGCTCCGCCCGTCGGGGGTGGAGATCGAGTCGGCCATCGCGGCCTGGGCGACGCCGGTGAGGCAGGCCGTCCGCAGCGCCGCGACGGGCGTGTCCAGCGGGTCGCCGTTCTCGTGCTGGAGGGCAAGTGCGTACCGCGAGGTCAGCACCGACAGGGCGGTGTTATCACCCTGCAGCAGAACGTAATTCGACTCATCGGCGGGCGAGCCGAGCTGCTGCATCGACCCGACGTCCACCCAGATGGTGTTCGTCGCGGGGCAGTACGACGCGGGAGGGCTGGGCGGAGCGTCGGTACACGGAGCGGGTTCGTACGTCAGCGTCGGCGGCTGTGCCGGCCGGTACACCTCGCCGAGCACGTCCATCAGTAGGGAGAGGGTGCCCTCGTCGAGTGGCACCTCGCCGCCCTGCACGTACCCGCCGTCGTCGAGCGGCAACTCCATCGGCAGGTCGCCGCGGCGCTGCGCGATCTCGTCGAAGTCGATGGCGGCGCACTCCGACGCCCCGGCCATGAAGCCCATTTGGAAGGCGCTCACGCGGTCGAGCGCGGTACCGTGGCCGTCCTCGAGCAGATCCTGGTCGTCCGGACCCAGAATGGGGTCGCGCAACGTAATCGCGGCGGCAAGAACGTGATTCAGTCCATCACCCGTCGACAGGTCGAAGCGGGGGGAGTTGCCCTCGGCGACCCAGCGGATGTAGGTGCCCGCGAAGCAGTCGGCCTGCTGCTCCAGGACGATCACCGGGGTGTCGTCGTCGACGAGACCGGCCATGTGCTGGATCGCGTGTCCGTACTCGTGGGCCACGAGCGCCGCGATCGACACGTCGCCGAAGAACTCGCGGCCGATGGGCACCATGACGCCGCGGTCCCACGCCAGGATGTCGCCCCCTGGGCAGTAGAACGCGTTCGGTTCGTCGTAGGTGCCGGTGCCGCACACCGTTGGGCTCGACGGATCCTCCGAGTCGTAGGACAGCAGGTTCTCGATGGGGGTGAACTGGCCGGCGAGCGCACCCGCGTAGTTCTGCTGCCAGAAGTCGACGATGTCGTTGACCGACAGCAGGGCGAGCCGGTCGACGTCGCCGCCGTCTCCGTTCTGCACCTCGCCGGTCGGGTCGGGGGAGTCGTCCTTGACGCCGCTGGGCCCGTCCTCTGCGGGCAGCCCGCCCACGCGGAACGGATCGTAGAGATTCGACACCGCTCGGCCCTGAGTAACTGACGAGCAGCCCGCGACGAGGAGCACCACACACGAGGCGGCGACCGCCATCAACACTGCGCTGCGTCGAAACATGTCCTGACGATCTGTCGGTCCTGAGGTGAGCCAACAGAGATTAACCCTCGGACCGGCCGAACTGGGGGTCGAGATCGTCGTCATAGCAAGCGCGACTGTCATCGATACCCCGGTCAGGGGGGCTCAAACGCCCCGATGACCACTTTTCTCGCCGAGTATCGGACTGTGAAAGTCGGCTCTTAGCAGTCCATTAGACGCTGTTCCCCAAGGCCTTAGTTTTGCGCCCTAGCGTTGAAGTCAACGACGAGACGGGGGCCGACATGACCACCATGATTCAAGACTTCAGCTACGGCACGTCCTCCAACGAATGCGACCGCGCGCTGGTCCGGGCCTACAGCCGGCAACTCGCGACGGTCGTCAGCGTCAGCGGCGGGGTCGATTCGGACAACTGGGACTTCGTGGCCGCGCGCGTCGGCCGCCACGTGCTCGAGGACGACGTGCTGCTCGATCTCGGTGGCGTCGACGCCGCCAGCCCGGAATGCCGCGACCTGCTCTACTTCGTCGACGACGCCTGCCAGGCCGCGGGCGTGGACTGGGTGCTGGTTGCCGCCGAGGAACTCATCGACGGCATCGGGCTGATGGGCGAAGACCTCAACTGCGCGGTCGCACGCTCGGTCCGCGAAGGGCTGCGCTACTTCGCCGACATCTCCGGTGCGCGCCGCCAGGCGCTGCTGCCGCTGCTGGACCGGAGCGCGTAACCCTCACCTCAGCACCCCGCGCAGTACCAGTTCGGCGAGGTCGCGTGCGGCGCCGTCGGTGTCCCTGACCCGTCGCACGCACACCGCGTACCAGGCGCCGCCCGCGATGACGTCCATCAGCGTGTCCGCGGCCACGGCTCGGGCCGTGCCCTCGCCCACCGCGGCGTGCAGACGTTCGGCCATCTGGCTGCGTGCCGCGGCCTCCAGGCGGTCGCTCAGCAGTCGGCGCATCCGTCGGTCGGAGCGTAGATCGACGAGCACGCCGGGAATGGCCTCGCGCACCACCGGGTCGCCGTACATGCGGATCGCGCCGCGGCACAGTCGGGTGACCTCGGCCGCGAAGTCGTCCTCGGGAGCTTCGGGCCCGAGGTCGGGGAACGCCGCCTCGTGCACCAACTGCGCCTTCGAGGCCCATCGCCGGTAGATCGCCGGCCTGCTCACACCGGCCGTCGCCGCGATCAGATCGATGGTGGTCGCGGAGTAGCCCCGCTCGATCAGCAGGGTGCGGGTGGTCGCCAGCACCGCCTCGTCGATCGCCGGATCCCGGCGCGAGCCTTGCCTGCGGTGCCGTGGCGCTGCGTCGACGTCCGCCATTCGCCCTCCATCCGCGCCACGTTGTCGATACAGTCTGTCACGACAAACGCCTGTCACCCAAGTGACGTCGAGAGGCACTTCGATGACGAACGGACTGCACCGGGAACTGGCCGACGTCGGCCAGGACGGGTTGCACCTCTATACCTGCCCGCTGTGTGAGGCCATGTGCGGCTTGGAGATTCAGGTCCGCGACGGCCACGTCGCCGGCGTCCGGCCCAACCGGGAGGACGTGTGGAGTCGCGGGCACATCTGCCCCAAGGGCGCGTCGCTGGGCGCATTGCACGAAGACCCCGACCGCATCCGGACGCCGATGATCAAGGTCGACGGCGAGTGGCAGGAGGTCAACTGGCTGACCGCCTTCCGCCGCTGCACCGAACTGCTCGCACCCGTCATCGAGAAGCACGGGATCGGCGCCGTCACCGCCTACACCGGCAACCCGCTGGCGCACTCGTTCTCACTGGCGCGCTACGCCGGGATCCTGCTCGGGATGTCCGGCATGCCGATCACGTACTCCCCCGGCACCATCGACCAGTGGCCGAAGAACCTGTCGTCACACCTGATGTACGGCGGGTGGTGGAGCTTCCCCGTGCCCGACGTCGAACGCACCGATCTACTGGTGGTCATGGGTGCCAACCCCGCCGCATCGCAGGGTTCACTGTTGGCCGCACCCGACGTCATGGGTCTGCTCGGCGCGATCCGCAAGCGGGGGAGGATCATCGTCATCGACCCGGTGCGCACCGCGACCGCCGACCGCGCCGACGAGTGGTTGCCGATCACCCCGGGCACCGACGCGGCGCTGCTCCTCGGCGTCGCCCACACGCTGTTCGACGAGGGACTGGTGAACCTCGGGACGGTCGAGCCGTACCTCGACGGCGTCGACGCGCTGCGCGAGGTGGTCGCCGACTGGGCGCCCGAGCGAGTAGCCGACACGACGGGCATTGCAGCCGAACGCATTCGCGGGCTGGCGCGCGAACTCGCGACGACGCCCCGCGCGGTGGTCTACGGCAGGATCGGCACCTGCAACCAGGAGTTCGGCAGCCTGGCCAGCTGGCTCGTCGACGTCGTCAACGTGCTCACCGGCCACTTCGACGTGCCGGGCGGCGCCATGTTCCCGACGCCCGCGGCGTGGTCGGTGACGGTGCAGCCCATCCCGGGCCTCGAAGACGGGGTGCCGGAGTTCGGTCGCTACCGCACCCGCGTCCGCGGCGCCAAGGAGGTGCTGGGCCAGGTGCCGGTGTCGTGCATGGCCGAGGAGATCGCCACTCCCGGCGAGGGCCAGATCAAGGCGCTCATCACCGTGGCCGGCAACCCCGTGTTGTCCACGCCGGCAGGCCACCTCCTCGACGAGGCCCTGCCGGCGCTGGAGGCGATGATCTCGATCGACCTGTGGCTCAACGAGACCACGCGCCACGCCGACGTGATCCTGCCCGGACCGTCACCGCTGGAACAGCCGCACCACGACGACCTCATCCTCAACTTCGCGGTCAACTCCGTCGCGAACTTCTCGCCACCGGTGTTCCACAGAACCGACCACGATGCGCGCGACGAGTGGGAGATCCTGATCCGTCTCACCGGGCTATGCACCGGGACGCCCGCCGAGGACGTCGACGTCGCTGCCATCGACGACGGGTTCTTCGACTACCTGTGCTTCACCCAGGGGCTCGACGGCGCCGAGATCCGCAAGCACTACGACCACGGCGGGCCCGAGCGGACGCTGGACCTGACGCTGCGCACCGGGCCGTTCGGCGACCGCTACGGGGAGAACCCGGACGGGTTGACGCTGGAGAAGCTCAAGGCCGCGCCCGACGGGATCAACTACGGCCACATGGTCCCGCGCGTGCCCGAGGTGCTCGGCACCGCCGACCAGAAGATCCGCCTGGCACCCCAGTACCTGCTCGACGACCTGCCCCGGCTGGCTGGGCGCCTCGCTCGTGACCCGGACGACCTCGTGCTGGTGAGCCGTCGGCACCTGCGCTCCAACAACTCCTGGCTGCACAACGTGGGTCCGCTGATGAAGGGCCGGGACCGATGCACCCTGCTGATGCACACCGAGGACGCCAGCCGTCGCGGACTGCACACCGGCGAACTGGTCGCAGTGGAGTCGTCCGGCGGGCGCATCGAGGTGCCGGTCGAGGTCACCGACGCGATCAAGCCGGGCGTGGTGTCGATGCCCCACGGCTGGGGACACGGCAAGGCGGGCACGCGCATGGGCGTCGCCAACTCCTCGCCCGGGGTGAACACCAACGTGCTGTCACCGCCCGACTTCCTCGACGAGCCGTCGGGCAATGGCGCGCTCAACGGCATCCCGGTGACGGTCGTCGCGGCCACGGTCCTATCGTGAGCAGACGCGAAATCGCATGAAATCGAGCGAATAAGTGCGAGTTGGCGACTGCTCGCCGGAGAGGGGATGACCCGTGGGGCAAAACCAGCGCGGCAAGATCGTCATGAGCGACGAGCAGATCGCCGAGTTCATCGAGCACAGTAGGACCGCGACGATGGCGACGGTGCTGCCCAGCGGCCGGCCGCACCTGGTCGCCATGTGGTACGCCGTCCTCGACGGTGAGATCTGGTTCGAGACCAAGGCCAAGTCGCAGAAGGCGGTCAACCTGCGGCGCGACCCGACCGTCACGGTGATGATCGAGGACGGCCTCACCTACGACACCCTGCGCGGCGTCTCGATCGACGGCAGGGCCGAGATCGTGGACGACGACCCGGATCTGCTGCACCGCGTCGGGGTCAGCGTGTGGGAGCGCTACACCGGGCCCTACACCGACGAGATGAAGCCGTTCGTCGACCAGATGATGAACAACCGCATCGCCGTTCGCGTGGTGCCGGCGCGCATGCGCAGCTGGGATCACCGCAAGCTGGGCATGCCCGAGATGCCCGTCGGCGGCACCACCGCGCAGTACCTCGGCTGACGTCAGGTCTTGTCGGACCACCGGAACACGCGCAGGCAACAGATCAGGCCCAGGACGCTCCAGGCGGTCAGCACGAGGAAGATCCGCCCGTGCTCCCACGTGCCAGCGGGTTCGATGACGACCATCTCCGGCGGCAGCAGCACCGACCGGAACCCCTGGGCCATCCACTTCACCGGGAAGATGGACCCGATGGTGAGCATCCACATGGGCAGCACCATCAGCGGCACGTAGGTACCCGACAGGAATTGCAGGCCCACCGCCGGCCCGTTGGTGATGACGGCGGCGGAGACCGCGTTGCTGGCGAGGTTGCTGACGAAGATGCCCAGCAGTGAGCAACTCGTGATGCCGAGGACGAAAACCCAACCGAGGGTGAACCATTCGTAGACACCGGTGGGCAGCCGCAGCTTGAACATGAACACCCCGACCAGCAGCAGGATGACCGCCTCGGCGAAGCTGGCGATGGCGACCAGCGCGACCTTGCCGATGAAGTAGGACGACGCGGTTGCGGGAGTGCCGCGGAGCCGGCGCAACGCGCCGCTCTCGCGATCGGCGGCAATGCTGATGCCCAAGTTGATGAACGACGTGGAGAGGATCCCGTAGGCCAGCATGCTCGCCGCGATCACGGCGCCGGTGCTGGTCTCGCTGTTGGGCAGTTTCGCCGAGAAGATCGAGCCCAGCAGGATGCAGATGACCGCGGGCATCGAGAACGTCAGGGCCAACTGTTCCGGCCGCCGGTAGAACATCTTTAGTTCGGGTACGACGCGCGACAACCCGATGCGCAGCGGGGACGGCAGCGCGGACTCCGTGTCGTCGGCGCGGTGCCGTGGCTGCGTCGAATTCTCCGCCCGCTCGGCGGCCATCACTGCAGCCCGATCAGGCGCAGATAGGCGTCTTCCAGCGTCGGCCGGGTGACGGTCAGCTGTTCGAGTTCCACGTCGCCGGTGGATCGCTGCCTGATCAACTCGGTCGGGTGGTGCGTCTCCTCCACGTGGACCTCGCCGTCCGCCACCCACCGGACCGTTGCGGCCGAGTTCGCATGTGCCGTAAGCATCGTCGGCGAATCGACCGCAACCACGCGGCCAGCGGCGATGACCGCCACGCGATCGGCCAGGGCTGCTGCCTCCTCCAGGTAGTGGGTGGTCAGCACGATGGTCGTGCCGTCGCGTGCCAATAGCCTGATCAGGTCCCAGAACTGGCGCCTGGCCTCGGGATCGAATCCCGTGGTCGGTTCGTCCAGGAAGAGCAGTTCGGGCATGGCGATGATGCCCAGGGCGACGTCGAGCCGGCGGCGCTGCCCGCCGGACAGCGTCCTGACCTTCGACCCGGACGTCGAACCGAGGCCCACCAGGTCGAGCACCTCCCCGGATCCCCGGACCCGGCCGTAGCACTTGGCGAACATGTTCACCGTCTCGGCGACGGTGAGCATCCCGAAGTCGCTGGCCTCCTGCAGCACGATGCCGATCCTGGACCGCCAGCCCCGGCCTGCGTTGCCCGGATCCTCACCGAGAACGCGCACGTGGCCGGTGTCGCGCCTGCGGTGGCCCTCGAGGATCTCGATGGTCGTGGTCTTGCCCGCGCCGTTGGGTCCGAGGATGGCCACCACCTCGCCGTAGGCGACGTCGAGATCCAGTTCGCGGACGGCGTGCAACCGCCCGTATGACTTCGACATGCCGCGCACCTGTACGGCAAGCGACTGGTCTGGGTTCGTCAAGACCCGTCGGCCTCGAGTTCGGCGAGCAGTTCGCGGAGTTCGTCGTCCGAGAGCCCGGCCACGAGCTGCTCGACGTCGGATGCCGAGTCGGGGGCGTCGGCCGGGGGCGCCGAAACCTCACCGGCGCGGGGCAATTCGAGGTCGCCGAGCACACGCACGGCGAGCGAGTTCACGCTCACGCCCTTGAGGATCTCGAGTACCGGGATGTCGATGGCGAACATCGCGTTGATGCGCATCCGGAACTCCATCGCCATCAGCGAGTCGAGACCGACGTCGTCGAGGGTTTCGTCGACCTCGACATCGTCGACCGCACAGTCGAAGATCGCCGCGACGCTGCGGCGGACCTGCTCGGTGACCACGTCGAGTCGACCTTCCTCCGGGGTCTCGGCGAGGACGTCGAGTATCGACGATCCTGCCTCGCCGTCCGCGAGTGACGGCTCGAGCACCTCGAGTTCGGAGAACATCGGTGGCAGCTGGCCTGCGAGGCCCATCTGACGGGCGCGACCCCAGTCGGCGGTGATGGCGGTGACGGTCGGCGTCTTCTGGTTGATCAGCCGGTCGAGGATGCGTGCCCCGGCCCTCGGGGTGATGAGTTCGATGCCGCGCTGCGCGTAGATCCGTTCCAGCTTGAGTTCCTCGACCATCCCGACCGACCACGGGCCCCACCCGATGGTGAGAGCGGGCAGCCCCTGGGCACGGCGGTAGTAGGCGAACGCGTCGAGGAATGCGTTGGCGGCGGCGTAGTTGCCCTGCCCGGGTGAGGCGACGACCGACCCCGCGGACCCGAACATGACGAAGAACTGCAGATCGTGCCCTTCGAAGGCGTGGTGCAGCACACGGGTTCCGGTGACCTTCGGGGCCATCACCGCCGTGAAGTCGCTCTCGGTCGTGTGCACCAGCAGGCGGTCGTCGACCGATCCGGCGGTGTGGACGACGCCGCGGACGGGCCGGCCGCCCGAGCGGACGTGGTCGGCCAGCCACGTCTCGACCCCGGCGGGGTCGGTGACGTCGACGCTCGCGCAGACCACTTCGGCGCCGAGCCTCTCGATCTTGCGGATGGTCTCCACGGTCCGGAAGTGCGGGTGCTCCGGATCGAGGTCCGGCCACTGCGCCCGGGGTGGCAGCGCCCGCCGGCTCAGCAGAGCGATGTGCCGCGCGCCGTGCTCGGCGAGGTAACCGGCCACCGTGCGGCCGAGTGCGCCAGAACCGCCGGTGACGACGTAGGTGGCATCGGCCGACAGCTTGGTGGGGAACGGTCGCGTCAGGCCGGCGCAGGGACGCAGGCGCGGCACCAGCGACGCCTCGCCGCGGATCGCGACCTGGTCCTCGGCATTGGCGTCCAGGACGTGGCTGCAGATCCGGGACGCGGTGAGATCGCGGTCGTCGGCGTCGTCGACGTCGATCAGTCCACCCCAGTTCCCGGCGAACTCCTGGTGGCCGATGACGCGCCCGAGCCCCCAGATCGCGGACTGGTCGACGGCGAGGTTCTCGGTGCCCAGCGCGGGTTGCGCGTTCGACGTCACCAGGTGCAGCCGCGGTGTGACGGTGTCGAGTTCGGCCAGCGCGGTAACGAGGTGCAGGATCGCGAAGACGCCGAGTCGCTGCGCGGTCTCGTCGTTCGCGCCGACCGGAGTGGCCGGGATGTCGAGCGCCCAGCAGTCGACGATGCCCGCGAGTTCGCCCTCCTTGGCGAGGTGAGCATCGAGGAGGGCGCGGAACTGTTCGGGCCGTGCGGGATCGACGGCGTATCCGTTTCGGCTCTCGGTGAGGTCGTCGACGGCGCGGTGCGAAACCTCGTGCACCCGGTGACCCCGGCTCCGCAGGTCGGCGGCCACGAGCGCGCCGAGCCCGATGTCGTCGGCGAGCACCAGCCACGCCAGATCGTCGGCGGCAGAGCTGTTCTCGCCGACCGGATCCTCGGGAGCCGGAATCCACTGCATCTCGTAGAGGCCCTTGTCGATGCGTTCGGTCGACATGGCGGACGACGCCTGCAGTGACTGCACGGTGAAGCCGTCGAAGACGGCGAGGGTCTCACCGAGACCGTTGGCGACGGTGATGTCGCTCTCGATCTCCTCCGCGGTGGACGATACGACGCGCACGTGCACCGTCATGCTCTTCTCGGGCGGACCGTAGATGGCGCTGTGCCGGACCCGGGTGGGGAGGTAGGTCCCGCCTCCACCGCCTTGGCCGTCGGCGCCGACGAACCTGGTACCGAACAACGTTTGAAAGGCGCTGTCCACCAACGCTGGATGGAAGTGGTAGGCGTCGAGTTCGTCGACGATCTCGGCGGGAACGTCGATCTCGGCCACTGCCCACTCGGCCCCGGCGGCGATGCTCGAGACGGCACGGAACGCGTCGCCGTAGCCGAACCCGATCTCGCGGGTGCGGGCGTAGAAGTCGTCGCCGGTCATCGGGGTGCCCTCCTCGACCGCATCCGGAGGCGACGGGGGTGACGGGGGCAGGGTGTTGAGTTCTGCGGTCGCGGTCAGCGTCCACTTGAAGTCGCCGTCGCCGGTCGCCGTGAACGCGGCGAACTCCAAGGTGCCCTTGTCCTCGTCGAGCGTGGTCCTGACGAGAGGGTCGCAGGCGTCGTCGATGATGAGGGCACGGTGGAGTACGAGATCATCGACGCTGCACGCGGTTCCGTACGTCTCGTGTGCAGCGGCGGCGGCCATCTCGGCGAACACCGCGCCGGGCACCACGACGGTGCCCTGAACCTGATGGTCTGCCAGGAATCCGATGGTCGCGACGCTGAGTTCGCCCTCCCAGGTGGGATGCACGGCGCTGACCGGTTGGCCCAGCAGCCGGTGGACGGGCTCGTAGTGCAAGTCCTGTGCCGCCTCCGGGGGCTCGTTCCAGAAGCGCTTAGACTGCCAGGGGTAGGAGGGGAGCTTGACCAGCTTCGACCCGCGTCGCGGATTCAACGCCTCCCACGCGACGTCGTGACCATTGCCGTGCAGCGCGCCAACGCATTCGAGGAGACTGCGGTCGTCGTCGCCGTTGCGCCGCTGGGTCGCGAGGACCGATACCGCCTGCGTTCCGGCGATCTCGTGGATGGACGACGCGAGCACCGGGTGGGGGCCCAGCTCGACGAAGTGCGTGTAGCCGTCCTCGAGCATGCGGCGGGCGGCAGGCTCGAAGAGCACTGTGGCGCGGGTGTTCTGCCACCAGTAGGCGGCGCCGGCCGAGTAGTCGGTGAGCTGCTCTCCGGTGACCGTGGAGTACAGCGGGATGGTCGCGGTGGCCGACGACAGTCCGGCGAACGCCTTCAGGAGGTCGTCCTTCACGGTGTCCATGTAGTGCGTGTGGTACGGCACCGCGACCGGGAGGTGTCGGTTGAACACGTCGGCTTCGTCGAGCTGGCGGGCGATCTCGTCGAGGACGTCTCCGTCACCGGCGATCGTCACCGCGAACGGGCTGTTGATCGCGGCCACCGACACGCGCTGGCCGAACTCGGCGAGCATGGCGGGATCGACTGTCTGCAGCAGTCTTTCGGCGCTCAGGCCGACGGCGAGCATGCGACCCATGCCGGTGGTCCGTTGCTGCAGCCGGCTCCGGTGGTAGATCACGTGGACGGCCTGCTCGAAGGTCAGGAGGCCGGCGAGATGATGAGCGGCGACTTCGCCTGCGCTGTGCCCGACCACCGCGTCGGGGACGATGCCGAATTCGCGCAGTTGCGCGGCCAGTGCCACCTGGACGGCGAAGTTGGCGGGTTGGGCGATCTCGGTGTCGCCCATGCGGGAGTCGTTCTCGTCGCGCAGGAGTTCCTCGAGCAGCGACCAGTTGGTGTACTTCGACAGCTCGCGGTCGCAGGCGGTGATCGTCTCGGTGAAGACGGGGTAGACGTCGAGCAGCCCGCGGCACATCTTCCACCACTGGGGTCCCATGCCGGTGCAGACGAAGGCCAGCCGGGGCGAGGTCGTCGACGTCCGCCCCGCGGAGGTTTGCCCGCCGCCGGCGGCGATGGCGTCGAGTTGGTCCAGCGCGTCGTCGATGCCGTCGGCGATCAGGGCTCGGCGGTAGGTGAGGTGGGAGCGGCGCTGGCTGAGGTTGTAGCCGAGGTCGGCCAGCGTGAGGTCGGGGTGCGCACGCACGTGGTCGGCCAACTGCTGCGCGACGGCCACCAGGGCGTCCTCGCTGCGCGCCGAGATCGGCAGGACGGTCGGCGAGGACTGCCGACGGTGGTCGTCGGCCTGCTGCGGCCGAGGGGTGGGGGGTTCGGCGAGGACGACGTGGGCGTTGGTACCGCCGAACCCGAACGAGTTGACGCCCGCGATCCGCCGCTCGCCGTCCGGGAACGGGCGACCGGCGCGTGGGACGTCGACGTTGAGTTCGGCGAAGACGCTGGTGGGGTTGTCGAAGTGGAGGTTGGCGGGGATGTGGCCGTGCTGGAGGACCAGTGCGGCCTTGATCAGTCCGGCCACGCCTGCGCCGGCCTCGAGATGGCCGATGTTGGTCTTGACCGACCCGACCAGCAGCGGCTCGCTGGTCGGCCGGTCGGACGCGAGCGCGCCGGCGAGGGCGCGCAGCTCGACGGGATCGCCGACCGGCGTCCCCGTGCCGTGCGCCTCCACGTAGCCGACCTCGTTCGGGTGGACGCCGGCACGCCGCAGGGCGGTCGTGATGGCCGACCTTTGTGCGTCCTCGCTGGGCACGGTGATGCCGTCGGTGTTGCCGTCCTGGGTGACGGCCGAGCCCAGCACCTGCGCGTAGATCCGGTCACCGTCGTGGAGTGCCTGCTCGAGTGGCTTGATGACGACGACGGCGCCGCCCTCACCGCGGGCGTAGCCGTCGGCGGACTCGTCGAAGGCCTTGCAGCGGCCGTCGGGACTGAGGAATCCGCTCTTGGACTCCGCGATGGCGGTGTTGGGTCCGACGATGACGTTCACGCCGCCCGCGAGCGCGAGATCGCATTCGCCGTTCCAGATGCTCTGGGCGGCCAGGTGTACCGCGACGAGGGAACTCGAGCACGCGGTGTCGATCGACATGCTGGGTCCCCGCAGGTCGAACGCGTAGGAGATGCGGTTCGCCAGCATCGTCATCATCATTCCGGTGGCGGAATGGGTCTTGAAGCGGAAGCGGCTGGTGGTGCCCTGGTTCTGCAGGAGTTGGTAGTCGAGGGTGAATCCGCCGATGAACACGCCGACCGCGGTACCGGCCAGCGATTGTGCAGGGATGCCGCCGTCCTCCAGCGCCTCCCACGTGGTCTGCAGCAGCAGGCGCTGTTGCGGGTCGAGCAGGTTCGCCTCGCGCGGCGAGATGCCGAAGAACTGCGCGTCGAACTGGTCGATCTCCTCGAGGTACCCGCCCCGGCGGGTGACCATCTTGCCGGCCTTGGTTGGATTGGAGTCGAAGAACCGCGTTGCGGTCCACCGTGTCTCGGGGACGACGCGGGTGGCGTCGGTCCCGCTGCACAGCAGCTCCCAGTAGTCCTCCGGTGAACCGACGTCACCCGGAAGACGACATCCAATCCCGACGATCGCCAACGGCTCGCGGTCTGGTCGGTCCTGCTTATCGGGCACCTTCATCCTCTTCCGTACAGCCTGAATTCATAGTGCGGCACGTGGCGGCGATCCGTGGCGTGATGCCCGGAGAGGTCGGCACGGTCTTGCCTGGTTTCAGATCGGTCAGTGCGCGGGCGCGGCGCTGAGAACCCAGTCGGTCGTGATCGGGTTGGTCTCCTGCTCGTGCCGGTAGGTCGCCCGGAGGTCGCGCACCAAGCCGTCGCGCTGCCACGCCTGCACCTGCGCCATGACCGCATCGTCGGAGAAGTTCGACGACTTGTCCGCGAGCACGGTGTCGATCATCTGGCCTGCCACCTGCCGGAGCAGTCGCGCGTTGGCGTCGAAGCCCTCGTCGAACCCCTCTGATTCGCCGATCATCGCGTGGTGCAGGGTCTTCATGAAGTCCAGTGGCGAGTACAGGTCGACGAAGTCGACGGGAGAGTCGGCGCCCTCGACTGCCGCCCACTCCCGGAAGAACGCCTGCATGCGGTTGCTGAGGTCGATGAGTCCCTGAAGGTACGGCACGAATGCCGGGTCGTCGGCGACGCGGGTGAATCGGTCGTTGCTGTACAGGAATCCGACGAAGCCCCAGTAGAAGGCGATGTCCCAGATGACCTTTGCCGACATGACCGTCGGCGAACCCATCAGGACGTACTGGTCGCGGTAGATGTTGAGCCACATGTCGGTCAGCGACCGGAAGAGCGAATCGCTGATCGCCGCGCGGGCGATCACGTTCTCGCCGTCGAGGTCGCGGCCGATCATGTCGGTGATGAGGCCGTTTCCGATGGCGACCAGGTCCAGACCCGACGAGTACAGCGGATCCAGGAAGACTCCGGCGTCGCCGGTGACGCACCAGCGGTCACCGCCGTCGAAGACCTTCGTCACTGTGTGGCTGTAGTGCTTCATCACGCGGAAGTCCATGATCAGGTCGTCGAACTTCGCGACCTCCGCCGCGCATTGCGGTTCGTGCTCGGCGAGCCACGCCTTGGCCTTGGCCAGGGTGTTGAAGCCGTCGAACGAGTGGAAGGCGGGGTCGGCGACGATGCCGACGCTGGTCGCACCGGACGCCAAACGGATCAGCCACACCCAGTAGCCCTCACCCATGAGGTGATTGGTGGAGAACGAGCGGTCGCCCTCGTCCAGGCGCGAATGCCAGTCGGGGTCGTCGCTCCACTCGCCGACGTTGATCTCGGCGCCGACCCGGAACCATGCCGCATTGCACGCGTGGCCGTTGTCGCGCTTGAGGTCGAGTTCGCGGGGGAGCGTCCGGTTGCGACCAGACGCGTCGACCACCCAGCGCGCCGTCGTCCGGGTGACTGCGTCGTCGCTCTGGATCGAAAGCGTGTGCGGACTGTCACCGGCACCGACGTCGATCGACCGGGCACGGCCGACGATCATGTCGACACCCGCTGCGAGACAGCGTTGGTGTAGCTCGTTCTCCAGCCTGCCCCGGTCGATCTGATAGGTGGTCTGGGACGTGAACGTCGAGCTGCCGAGTTCGACGCGTCGGGTGATGTCGGTGTTGCCCTCGCGGGAGAAGAACATCCGCAGCCCCATCTTGCGGATCTGGGACGTCCGCAGGTGGTCGGCCATGCCGAGCCGGTCGCGCAGGTAGTGCGCGGACACCTCGACGGTCGATTCACCGACGGTGTGGGTGATCTCCGGGACCGGGTGCGGCGTCGGTTCGATGATCAGGACGCGGGTACCGGGGCGTGCGCTGCGGATCTCGAGCGCGAGGGTGAGCGCCGCGATGCCGCCGCCGATGATGCTGACGTCGTGATCGGTGGTGACGTCGCCGGCCCGTGCGAGGCGGGCTTTGATCTTGTCCGCGAGCGCTTCTCGGGCTTCTGAAGTTAGCTGCGACAGGTGTGCTTGCACGTCCACGATTTGCCTTCCCTCGGGCCGGGTCGAAGAAGTCACTCAGCAGTTCGAACGGTACACGCGCCCGCCGCCACTGCCAGCGAGAAGAACGCAGGTGAGTGACGCGAAATCGGCGCTGTCGGTGTGGATTGCGCGGTGTCCGAACGCACTACGAGCACGGCGCATTAGTTGTTACCGATCACTTACGTTTCGTTGGCATTGACGGCAGGCGGTTTGACCTCGTTCGGCCCCGCATCGCTGCGATCCGCCGCCGAGCGGTGGCGTCCGTAGACGAACTCGAAGATCGGCGAGGCCATCAGAGTGGTGACGATGGCGACGAGTACCAGGATGGTGAAGAGCGTGGGGGTGATGATCCCGGCTTGCAACCCGATGTTGAGCAGGATCAGTTCGATGAGCCCCCGTGCGTTCATGAGCGCGCCGAGGGCCACGGATTCGCGCAGTGGAACCTTGCGCAGACGCGCGGCCAGCGCGCACGCGACTCCCTTGCCGGCGATCGACACGACGAGGAGCCCGAGCGTCACCGCCCAGAGCCCAGGGGTGTCGACCAGGCCGATCTGGGTGTTCAGGCCCGAGTAGACGAAGAACAGCGGCAGCAGGAACGTGGTGACCGTCGGCTCGAGCGTGCCGGTGAGTCGGTTGGCGAAGAATCCGGAGGGCATGGCGACGCCGAGGATGAACGCACCGAAGATCGCGTAGATGCCGATGAGGTCGGTGAACCAGGCGCACAGCATGAGCACGCAAAGCACGATGCTGAGCACGGGCGCGCTGATGCCGTTCTGACGTTCCGACAGCGGTCCGAGCGGGCGCAGCGCCCGTCGTCCGATCGTCAGGACGAACAGCGCGTAGAGGATGCCGCCACCGATCGCCAGGATGGCGGTGGACGAGCTGCCCTGGTTCATGGCGAGGACGACCGCGAGGATGCACCAGGACAGCGCGTCGTCGGTCGCCCCACATGCCAATGCCAATGTGCCCAAGGGTGTTCCGGTGAGCCGCTTCTCGAAGATGATCCGGGCGAGCATCGGGAAGGCGGTCGTGGCGATCGACGCGCCGAGGAACAGCATGGCCATCAGCAGCGTGACGTTCTCGCCGAAGAAGATGCCGGCGCCCAGCAGCGGCGCGGCGATGAGCGCGCCGAGGGCGAGTGGCGTCACGAAGCCCGCCGTCGACACCGCCACCGCGGTGGCCGCGCGATGCTTGATCAGGTCGACGTCGAAGTTGAGCCCGATGAGGAACATGTAGAGCACGAGGCCGATCTGCGCCACCGTGTACAGCACGGTGTTCGCGTCGCCCGGCGGGAACAGCCAGTCCTGGACGCCGGGTGCGATCAGTCCCAGCAGGGATGGACCGAGGACGACGCCGGCGATCATCTCGCCAACGACCTGCGGTTGACCGATGCGCCGTGCCAGGAGGCCCACGACGCGGCAGGCCGCGAGGATGACGGCGAGTTCGAGGAAGAAGTGGATGGCAACCGGTCCGGGCATGGGCGTCCCTATCCCGACTTCGCGAGAACGCGGCGGTACTGGTTCACGGGAAGGAGGCTAGACCGCCCTACGGGGCGAACCGGCAGCATCGGGTGATGCCGTCACGATCCCGACATACACGCTCTGGTCGGGCGGCCGAGTGTGCTGCTGCTGTCGCAGCGAACATCGGGTCTGCGTGCCGTGCCCGACGCCTGCACCGAGCAGGTAGAGGCATGCCCGCGGCGACATCTCGTTGCCTTTGCAAGCGCTGGTCAGCGCCGTTTCGGCAAGGTCATTCCTCCTGTTCGAATACCGCCCCGCGAGCAGGTCCCTGCCGTACCGTCGGCTCAATCACTCCGACTTCGGAGCAGCGCTGACCAGCCCTCAGCGTCGGTTGAGAAGGAGCCGAAGAGCATGCGCATCGTCGTGGATTTGAACAGGTGCCTCGGATATGCGCAGTGCGTGCCACTGGCTCCGGAGGTGCTTCAGCTCAACGGCGAGGAGGCGCTCGCCTACGACCCGAATCCCCCTGAGTCGCAACGGCAACAGGTGGCCCGTGCCGTGGCCTCTTGTCCAGTGCAGGCCATCGTCGCCGAGATGGATCCACCTGCGGATCGGACGACCACGTGACCGCGTACGCGCTGATCGACGACTTGGTCCGGACGTTCAAGGCGCAGGGCCGCATCGTCATCGTCGGTGCGTCGTTGACTGGGCTGCGCGCTGCCGAGGCGTTGCGAGACGAGGGCTTCACCGGCTCGCTGACCATCATCGGCGACGAGGTACACGAGCCCTACGACCGCCCGCCGCTGTCGAAGCAGGTCCTCAAGGGATGGGTACCCGCGGGAAACACCAAGCTGCCCCGGATGCGAGAGGTCGACGCCGACTGGCGGCTCGGCGTCGCCGCGACCGGTTTGGACCGCGACAACCGGGAGGTGTTGCTGGCCAACGGGGACAAGGTGCCCTACGACCGGTTGCTCATCGCCACCGGCGTCCGGTCGCGTGCCTGGTTCAACCCGGAGGAGGCCAAGCTCAAGGGCCTCTTCACGCTGCGTACGAGCGATGACGCGGCCAAGATCCAAGAGGCGTTCAAGGCCCGGCCCAAGCGTGTCTTGATCGTCGGGGCAGGCTTCATCGGATCCGAGATGGCCTCCGTGTGCCGCGATCTGGGACTGGACGTCACGGTCGCCGAACGCTCGAGCGCGCCGCTGGTCGGCCCCTTGGGCGGGGTGATCGGCGACATCGCCGCCAAGATGCAACGTGACGCCGGGGTCGACCTACGAACCGGCGTCGCAGTCGAGGCACTCAAGGGTGACGCCGACGGCCACGTTCGGCAGGCGCAGTTGTCCGACGGCACGACTCTCGACGTCGACGTGGTGGTCGCGTCGCTGGGCTCGGTCCGAAACATCGAATGGCTCGACGGCGCCGAACTCGCCGCCGGATTCTGGGGGGTCGCCTGCGATGCGGGGTGCCGCGCCTTCGACATCAACGGCGTGGTGACCGACAACGTCTTCGTGGCCGGCGACATCGCGCGTGCCCCGCACGTCCTCTACGAATATCAGTTCATGGCAATCGAACACGTCGACGCCGCCGTTCTGGGTGCCCAAACCGCCGCGCACAACATGGTCAATCTCGAAAGGGGACGACGCCCGCATCTGCCGCTGCCCCAGTTCTGGTCCGGTCAATTCGGGGTCAACATCAAGGGTGTCGGCGTTTGCTCCTTCGGTGACGAGATCGTCTTCACCCAAGGCTCCGTCGAAGATCTTCGCTTTGCCGCGGCCTTCGGCAAGAACGGCCGCATCGTCGGAGCGCTGACCTTCAATCACGGCAAGTGGCTGGAGTACTACGCGCGACTCATCGAACAGTCAGCACCCTTCCCACCTCCGCCGCCTGGCTACGACGTACCGGCGAACTCGGAGCCGATGTCGGCTCGCTTCGGCGATCCGCGGGCGCCCACCGGCATTCCCGACGTGGTGCTCACCGGCCACGACCCCACTTCCCGCGGCGCCGAATTCCGCGCCAAGGCACGGTAGAAACGGACTCGAGATGACGACCGCAGCGACCACGGCCTGGACCGAGGCGATGAAGTACGAGAACCGTCACGATCCCTATCGATTCTTCGACGAACTTCGCGAGACGCCCGTCGTGCAGGTGGCCGACCGGGTGTACGTCGTGACCGGCTACCGCGAGCTGCTCCAGCTCGCCCACGACCCTCACGTGAGTTCCGACATCAGCCGAAGCCCGATCTCGAAGCAACCGGCGGATGCGAGGGCTGACGTCGGCGCCGAGCACATGGCTGCCTACGGCCGAGAACCGAGTCTCATCGTGTCCGACCCCGCCAAGCACGACAGGCAGCGCAGGCAAGTGATGCGGCACTTCGCGCCCCCGCACTCGCCGAACGTCATTCCCAACATGGCAGCCGACATTCAGGCGCTCTGCGATGACTCCTTGAACAACGTCAAGGCCAAGGGCGGCAACGTCTTCGACGTCGTCGACGACTACGCCTACCCCGTTCCCGTTGCGGTGATCTGCCAGATCCTCGGCGTCCCGCTGAAGGACGAGCCCACCTTCCACGGGTGGATCTTCGACTTCATGGCCGGCGCGGACCTGGGGCCGGATGCCGCCACCGAAGAAGGGCGAGCTCGCAACGCCAAGGGCAAGGAGAGCATTGCGGCGCTCACCGCCTACATGGCCGACCTGGTCCAAGGATTCCTCGCCGAACCACAGGACAACGTCCTTTCGAAGATGGTCAACGACCACGACGGCCCCGACGGTCCGATGACCCCGCAGGAGGCGGCCGCCAACGCCATGCTGCTGTTGATCGCCGGTCACGACTCCACGGTGAACACCATCGCGCACTGCGTGCTGACGCTGTTGCGTCACCCCGAGTCCATCGACTTGCTGCACGAGAAGCCCGAGCTGATCCCCAAGGCGATCGAGGAGGTACTTCGGCTGCAGTCGGCCGTGCAGTTCTTTCCCAGCCGCAGCGTCACCGCCGACGTCGAGGTCGGCGGCACGGTCATCCCGGCCGGATCTGCGGTGCACTTGCTCTACGGCGCCGCCAACCGCGACCCGAGGCGATTCCCCGACCCGAACGCGTTCGACGTACAGCGGCCCGACAACCAGCACGTGGGCTGGGGCCGCGGCGTGCACAGTTGCGTCGGAGGACCGCTCGCACGACTGGAGGTCAACATCGCGCTGGAGACCTTCCTCCGACGGGTCGACAACCCACGTCTGGTCGTCGACCCCCCGCCGTACCGGGTGAATCAGGTGTTCCGCGGCCCCCTGCACCTCGAGATCGAGTTCGACCAGATCACCGGCTAGTGATGAAGGCCTTCCAGTTCGTCGAATGGCAACGGCCGGGCCAGCTTCGAGAGGTGCCTGTACCCGAGCCGGGCCCGGGGGAGGTACTGATCAAGGTCGGAGGCGCCGGCGCCTGCCACTCCGACCTGCACCTCCTCGAGGCCCCAGCGGGATCGTCGTCCGTGACGCTGCCCTTCACGCTCGGCCACGAGAATGCCGGCTGGGTGGAGCAGATGGGATCCGGCGCAACGGGATTCGCGCCCGGCGACCCGGTGATCGTCTACGGGCCGTGGGGTTGTGGACTCTGCATGAACTGCCGTCAGGGTATGGAGAACTATTGCCAGACGGCGGGAAAGCCCAGCCCCGGCGGTCTCGGCGGCACGAACGGCGGGATGGCCGAGTACCTCCTCGTCCCCGCCACCCGATATCTGATACCGCTGGGACGGTTGGATCCGCGCGAGGCCGCACCGCTCACCGACGCCGGACTGACGAGCTATCACGCGGTGAAGCGCTCGCTGCACCTGCTCGGCCCGGGCTCGACCGCCGTCGTCATCGGCGCGGGCGGCCTGGGTCAGATGGCCATTCAAGTACTCAAGGCGCTGAGTGGCGCGACCACCGTCGTGGCACTCGACACCTCACCCGACAAGTTGACGATCGCCAAGCAGATGGGCGCCGACGAGGCACTGGCATCGGGTGACGATGGCATCACGCGGATCAAGGACATCACAGGGGGACAGGGTGCCGAAGTCGTCCTCGACTTCGTCGGCATCGACCCCACGTTGGCCACCGCAGCTCGGGTGTCTCGAGTTCTCGGACACATCACGATCGTCGGACTCGGGAACGCCGCGCTTCCGGTGAACTTTCACAGCCCCGCAACGGAGTGCTCCGTCGCGTCGCCATTCTGGGGATCCATTCCTGAGTTGATCGACGTCATCGCCCTGGCCCAGCGCGGCAAGATCAAGATGCTCGTCGAGCACTTCACACTCGATCAGGCAGCGCACGCCTACGACCTCCTGCACCACGGCGGCATCCAGGGCCGCGCCGTCATCACGCCGCACGGCTGACGGGACGCCGGAGTGGTCAGCCTGAAACACCGCAGCCCTGCCCGCCGATGATCACGGCATGACTCCGTTCCGTGTCGCCGGCGCCCTGGTGGTCGCGATGGCCGCGACCTGGTCGTCCGTGTCGACGGCCCACGCCGACGGCTTCGCCCAACTCGGTCGAGTTCCGGTGGTGGCGTCTCCGACGTGCGCCGGCAGTGTCAGCGCCGAGGCGCAGGTGGCGCCGATCCAGGTCGACGACCGCGTCGAGAACGGCGTACGCGTTGCGATCAACTACGACGCAGGCACATACGACGGCTCCTGTGCGCTCACCGTCTCCGCCGCGTGGCAGAACCGCCAGACGGGAGCGTCGGGGACCGGCGACATCAGCGCGGTCTCGACGATCGATGGGCACTACGGCTTCGTCGGCTATGCCAACACCACGTTCGCAACGGGCCCGGGAGACGTCGTCATCACGCTCAGTTCGCACCCGGGCGCCGAGCTGCTGATCACGGTGTGAGGTCCATCCCGGGGGTCACTCGACCGGTCACGACACCGACGCCATTGCCCTGCTGAGGGATTCGGTCGTCCTGTCTCGCTCGTCGCCCATCCCGACGATGGTGTCGAGCGTCAGTGGAGCGAGGACGTGGGTGAGTCCGTGGCCCTCGTGCCCGAAGAATCCTGCCAACTCGAGCATCACCGCGCCGTGGACCAGGCTCCAGAGCCGGCCGGCGATGTTCAGCTCGCCGTCGTCGCGGATGCGACCCGCCGCGATCATGCGCCGCACGGCATTGCGCAGCGCCTCGAACGATGCCGCCGATTCGGAGCGGTCGGTGGCGCTGCCGGTGCTGGTGACGTCGGTGCGGGATCCGGCGACCGACGTTGGTGCCGCGGCGCCGAAGATGAGTTGGTATCGCTGGGGGTTCGCGAGCGCGAACCTCCGGTAGGCGGCGCCCATCACGAAGAAGTCCGCGACGGGGTCGGCGGTCTCCTCGGCGTCGGTCAGGGCGTCGCCGAATCGCGAGAAGGCTTCGTTCGCGACTGCCTCGATGACGCCGGTCATCCCCCCGAAGTGCGTGTAGACCGCCATGGTCGACGTGCCGACCTCGGCGGCGAGGTTGCGCACGCTGAGCGACTGGAGGCCGTCGCGTTCCAGAAGCCGCAGGCCGCCGTCGATCAGTCGCTCCCGAACGTCACTCACCCTTGCGATCTTGCCATAACGCTGTTATACATGGGTAAGGCATAACACCGTTATGGAGGGCACGTCATGACCAACCGCTACTTGGAAGACTCGTTCGCACCGGTCAGCGAGGAGTTCACGCTCACCGACCTCGAGGTGACCGGCGCCATCCCCGACTACCTGGACGGGCGGTACCTACGCAACGGTCCGAACCCCATCGGCGAGATCGATCCCGAGCTGTACCACTGGTTCGTCGGCGACGGCATGGTGCATGGCATGCGCCTCCGCGACGGCAAGGCGCAGTGGTACCGCAACCGGTGGGTGCGCAGCCCGCATGCCGCCCGCATGCTCGGGGAGACGCCGTCATACCGGCACTTCGGCATCTCCGGGATGGGCGCCAACACCAACGTGATCGGTCACGCGGGCAAGACGCTCGCGCTGGTCGAGGGCGGCGTCGCCACCTACGAGTTGACCGACGAACTGGACACCGTCGGACCGTGCGACTTCGACGGGAAGCTCACCGGCGGCTACACCGCGCACCCGAAGCGCGACCCGGAAACGGGTGAGCTGCATGCGGTTTCGTACAACATGTACCGCGGCAACACCGTGCAGTACTCGGTGATCGGCATCGACGGCCAAGCGCGGCGCACCGTCGACATCGAGGTCACCGGCAGCCCGATGATGCACGACTTCTCGCTGACCGAGCGGCACGTCGTCTTCTACGACCTCCCTGTGACGTTCGACAGCCGCCAGGCTGCGGAGATGACGGTTCCGCGGGGGCTACGCCTGCCCGCTCGACTCCTGTTGTCGGCGTTGATCGGTCGGGTTCGCATCCCCGATCCGATCAGCGCCAGAACGCCGTCGGGCATGAGCGCCGACCGGCGCTTCCCGTACTCGTGGAATACCCAGTACCCCGCCAGGGTCGGTGTCATGCCGCGTGACGGCGGAAGCGCCGACGTGCGTTGGTTCGACGTCGAGCCCTGCTACGTCTTCCATCCGATGAACGCCTACGACGAAGGCGACACCGTCGTACTCGACGTCATCCGCCACCCGAAGATGTTCGACACCGATCACCTCGGGCCGAACGAGGGGCCGCCCACGCTGGATCGCTGGACGGTCGACCTCGCTGACGGCAAGGTGCGCGAGTCGCGAATCGACGATCGGGCGCAGGAGTTTCCCCGCGTCGACGAACGTCTCGTCGGCAAGCGGCATCGGTACGGCTATGCGCCTGCGGTCGGCGAGGGCACCGCCGGTGCCGGCACGCTGCTCAAGCACGACTTCACGGGCGGCAACGGCCAGGCACGGTCGTTCGGGGTCGACAAGGCGCTGAGCGAGTTCGTGTTTCATCCGTCCTCGCCCGACGCCGATGAGGACGACGGCGTACTGATGGGGTACGTCTACGACCGGCCGACGGACCGCAGTGAGCTGGTCATCGTCGACGCCCGCACGCTCGATCAGGTGGCCGCCATCAAGCTGCCGCACCGAGTTCCCGCCGGCTTCCACGGGAACTGGGTGCCAACGGACATCAGCTCCTGACGGTCGGGTCAGTCGCCCGTGTCGCCGTTGGGTGCGCCGGCACCGCCACCGGAATCGAGATTCCCGCCGCCGCCTTCGGTGCCGCCTTCACCGGTGTTCCCGGACTCGCCGCCGGACGTCGAGGTACTGACGTTGTTGGGTCCCGTCGACCCGGTAACTCCTTGCGAGCCGCCACCGCCCTCGCCCGTCGATCCACCGCCGGAGGCTCCGCCGGGCATCGCTTCGCCGGCCTGGACCCAGGTCAATAGGTCCTCGGGTCCGTTGTCGTAGACGACGCTGTTCGGCAGGTCGCCCACCACGTCGAAGTAGACCTTGCCGGTCGTCGTATTACCTTCGAAGAGTGGGCCTGCGCTCAGCGTCGACACCTGGGCGAGTGCGGGGTAGTTGGCTCCGCTCGCCGAACGGGCGTTGAAGAACGGCACGACTGGATTGACCGTTCCCCGTAGCGCTCTGGCCATCACCGTCGCCTCGTAGAGTCGGCCACCGACCGGGTACGCGACGGAATCGCCGCTGGGGACGATCTTGGTCACCGTGTAGGCGATCTCCGTGCCGGTGGGGTCTCGCAGCAGTTCTTCGATGCCCACGGTCTGGACATTGCCCGCGGCCGACGCCGAGGGAGCGACGCCGATGCCGAATGCAACTGCGGTGGCCGCGACGGCGACCACGAGCTTCTCTGTCTTCACGCTGTGGACTCCTCGTGCAGTGCTGGTTGGTCACAGCACCGATACCCGGCGAGTTCGCGTCGAAACGACGCGACGAATTTAGTAGGCGGCCGGCCCGTCAGCGACTGTCGACGACGCGCTGCGCAATGTGCCAAAGCTTTTCGTTGCTGGTCTGCGACAGCGTGCGCAGCATGTTGAAGGCTGCGACCGAGTCGATCGAGAAGCGTTCCATGAGAATGCCCTTCGCTTGACCGATCAAATCGCGGCTGGCCAGTGCCGACTCGAACTGAGTGTGCCGGTTGCTGGCGATGATCGCTATGGCCGCCTGTGTGGCCAGCATGGCGCCGACGGTCTCCGAAGCCGTGTCGAACGTCTGGCGTTTGCGACCGAAGAGATTGAGTGCACCGCCACCGTTGTCGGTCGTATAGAGCTGGAAGGACAGCATGCTGTAGACGCCGCGTTCGACCGCGCCCGCAGCGAAGCGGGGCCAACGTTCGTCGCTCGACAGGTCGGGACAGCGGATGATCGAGTCGGTGACCACGGCCTCGAGACAGGGACCCTCGCCGGCCTGCTGTTGCAGCTGGTCCAACTCGCTGAGCATCGGCGTCGTCGGCTTGACCGAGCGGAACTCGCCATCGGTGATCATCAGGACGTCCGCGTAGTCGATGCCGTCGATGAGTTCGACCGCCGACGCCGTGACCGAGGCCAGGGTGTCGCCGATGTCGTCATGACGGCTGAGGTGGTCGGCGATGTCGTGCATCGCCGTACGCAAGAACGTGTCGTGGTCTTCGCGGCTCGTCATGGGAGCTACTTCCCGCTGCCGCGATGGAGGGTTCGTGCTGGCGGTCAGGGCTTCAGTATGCGCCTCGCCATGGCCGACGGTGAGAACTCGTTCTACTGCTCGAAAGCCGAACGGAGGTCGTCGTCGCTCGCCTCGCGGTGGGCAGCCGAGGCAGCGCGGTGACGTTCTGCATCAGGAGTCCGCCTACCTGCGGCTGCCCGATCGTGGAACTCCGCCAACCTGTCGTGCGCGAGGGCCGCCTGCATGCTGGCCGCGACGCTGTTGAGGCGAGCGGTCTCGGCGTCATCGGGTGTGATGGGCCGACCGACGGCGAGTTCGGAGCGGCGTCGCCTGATGCCCTCGAGCCGCTCCGTCAGGCGCCGCAGGCGCGCGGACCGGAAACTCGTGGATGGGTGGTGCTTGGGCTTCATGGCCCTTCCTCCGGCTCCTGTGTCTGAAGAGCCTGTTCATGACGTTACGCCCGACGCCGATGGCGGCGGCCGATGATGGGATACCTTCACGAACGATTGCGCTCGTGTCGTCTGACCGTAGGGGTGCCGCATGCCGTTGATCGCACTGGAAGAGCACTTCGCCTGGGATCCGGCGAGTGTCGGAAACCCCGTCGCCACCTGGCTGAAGTCCCACGATCCGGTTGCGCACCAGCGATTGTACGACCGGGGGACCCTGCGTCTCGAGCAGATGGACGCCGCCGGCATCGACTTCCAGATCATGTCGCTGTTCGACCCGGGCGTGCAGGAGGAAGGGGACGTGGCCACTGCGATCGACCTCGCCCGCGGCGCCAACGACGAGTTGGCCGAGAGCGTTCGGTCGAACCCCGGCCGCTTCGGCGGCTTCGCCACACTGGCGACCCAGGACCCAGACGCCGCGGCCGACGAACTCGAGCGCGCCGTCACCGATCTAGGACTCGTGGGCGCACTCATCAACGGGCACTGCCAGGGTCGCTACCTGGACGATCCGCCATACGAAGCACTGTTCGAGCGCGCCGAAGCCCTGGCGGCGCCGATCTATCTGCACCCCACGACGCCGCATCCCGCGGTGATGGAGGCCTGGTTCAAGCCCTATGTCGCCGAGGGTCTGCACCTCGCGTCTTGGGGATTCGCCGCCGAGGCGGGGACCCACGTGCTGCGGCTCATCTACTCGGGCCTCTTCGACAAGTTCCCCGGGCTACAGATGATCATTGGTCACCTCGGCGAGATGTTGCCGTTCGCCGCCTATCGGATCGACCGCTACTACGGGCTCGGTGGGGATTCGACGAGGAGTCTTCGACGCCTGCCGTCTGAGTACCTGCTCACCAACTTCCACGTCACGACGAGCGGCAACTTCTGCCCGCCGGCCTTCGCCTGCACCCTCGAGGTCATGGGCGCCGACCGGGTCATGTTCTCCGTGGACTACCCCATGGACGACAACGCCGACGGTGCCAACTTCCTGTCGTCATTTCCCATGGAAGATGGCGACCGCCGGAATGTCGCTTCCGAGAACGCGATTCGGCTGTTCGGTGACCGACTCCCCCGGCATCTGGGCGGTTAGGACGCTCAGAGTTCGAAGATCTGGCCGTCGCGCGCAACGGTGATCTTGCCGGAGTAATTCCTCCCTACGGCGGTCTGCCATTCTGTGTCGGGCAGGTCCGTCGGGGAGTAGTGGCTCAGGACGACGTGCTTGGCGTTCGCCGCGGCGGCCACCTCGCCGACCTGCTCTGCGGAGGTATGCGACTTCACCAGATAGTCCGGCGGGAATCTGTTGCCGTAGTAGGCGTCGTCCAAACTGAACTGCGCCTCGTGCACGAGGACGTCCGTATCCCGCGCCAACGCAATTACGTTCTCGGACTTGGTGGTATCACCGGAGAACGTAACGGATACACCAGATTTCAGCAGGTCGAACCGGAAGGCGAACGCCGGGTACACGTCGTAGTGGGACACCAGTGTCGCCGTGACAGTCACGTTGCCGTCGGACATCACCGGGAACGGTGCCATCACCGGCGAGCGGTTCAGGAAGTCGGAGCCTGGCGGCACGGCGATCTCGACGACGTCGGCGAGGGTAGCGATGTCATCGGTGCCCATGTCGCGGATGAAGATGTTGTTGGTATAGGCGAACGCCTGCTGCAGGGCAGCCGTGGTGGCGGCGAGCCCCGGCGTCGGGCTGCCGACATCGATCGTGGCGGGGTTCGCGTTGCCGACCCGGCTCGGCGGTAACCCGCCGGCCGGGCCGGGACCGTAGACGGTCACCGGGGCCTTGCCCTTCGCCGCGGTGTAGCCGCCCGAGAGGAAGAAGCTGAAGTAGTCGACGACGTGGTCGGTGTGCAGGTGGGTGATGAACATGCTCTTCAGATCGTCGAAGCGAAGTCCCGCGTTCGTGAATGCGTTGAGCGAGCCGAGGCCACAATCGATTTGATAGACGTCGCCGCCGACCACGAGCGCCGAGGAGATTCCCGTCTTGTTGGGAACGGGCGGCGGACCGGCTTGCACGCCCAGCGTGATCAACGCAGTGTCGGGCAGCCTGAGCGTGGGTTGCGCCGATGCTCTCGGAGTGCCCGCCGTCGCGCTCAGCACTGCCCCGCTGGCGAGGGCCGACGCCAGGATTGCCCGCCTCGAGATGGGATGCCCCTGATCGGATTGGCATCCGCATGAGTCCGCCATGCCGCTGAGCCTAGGTCGTTAGCGGCCCGACAAGCGCTTTCGCGGTCGGAGTCGTCTGGCGCGGGATTGCTCAGTTGACCAATCGTCGGTGATTCGGGTGCGCCGGCGTCAGCATCCGGCTCAGCAGTTGGCGTGCCACCCCCGTCACCAGGGTCCTGTCGTTGATCGAGGTCACGTCGAAGGATTGCTCGCCACGATCGCCCGCGCCGTTGTGGGACGGAACCTCGCGCGACACCAGGGCCGTCGCGATGTTCGCCCCCAGCGCGAGGACGATCCACTGATCCTGCAACGAGTCATCGCGATCGAAGCGCACGCCGTGGATTCCGGAGCCGAGGTGGTCTGCGACGTCGCGGCCGAAGACGGCGACCAGCGGGGACCGCATGGCGAGACGTTCGTACCGGGTTCGGGTCTCGCCCGTGAAGTACTTCGCCTCCTGAAGCGCCGTGAGGACCATCGGAGGGTCGCTGGCCTGCAACGCCTGCTGCTCGAGGTACCGCGACAGCGCCACCACGGTGGCCTTGTCGTGCCGGTGTATCGCGATCGGTGCCGAGTCGCCAGGAGTGGACTGGTGGCTCGCCACCGTGTCGAACGGCGACCCGAAGTCGACGCACGGGTGTTGGGTTCGGATCGGAGGCGACGGGGCCTCCGCCGTCGCATCGCTCGCCAACTGAGCGGGATGCCCGAAGCGGTAGCCCTGTCCGAGGGTTGCGCCCAACGCGAGCGCACGATCGAGGTGTTCGACCGTCTCGATGCCTTCCGCGAGCACGCGTGCGCCGGCGCGCTCGTGATGGGCCAGCACCGCTGCCCACGTGCGGGCCTGCTCGTAGTGAGGTCGCGACTGGACGAGAGACATGTCGAGCTTGATGACGTCGGGCGCCAGCACGTCGAGCAGAGCGAGCGCGTTCATGTCGGCGCCCACGTCATCGAGTGCGATGGCGAAGCCCTCCTCGCGGAGCGCGACGACCTTTCGCAGCAGGTCGGGCGGGTGGGCGAGCAGGCTGCGTTCGGTGACTTCGAAGACGATCCGGAATCGCTCGGCGCCACGCGCCAGGACGTCACTGTCGGATCGGCTGAGGAATGGCGCAGTCGCCTCGCAATTGATGAAGAGCGTCGAACCAGGCGCTAGACCGGCGGCCCGCGCGCCACCGATGGCTGCCTCGATGCAGTGACGTTCCAGCAGGGCTGCCCGCCCCGTCCGCACGGCGTAGGTGAAGACGTCCTCACGCGGCACACCGGCGAGGTGAGGCCAACGCGCCAACGCCTCGTACCCGACGACTCGGCCCCCGGGTAGGGAGACGATGGGCTGGAACACCGCCCTGAGGCCGGTGCCGGCTACTGCACCATCGAGGTCCTCACGCGAGGGGGTGACCGGGGCACGCGTCATGGGCGTCTACTCACACGCGATGTGTAGTCGAGCACGTTGCCCCCGCTCGCTTCGTCAAGCGTCGATCGACGCCACGAGTGTTCGGCTGCCCCGACTGGGCAAACTCCAAACCAAAGGATATCCAGTGGCGGAGCCAGCGTGCTGCGTATGCGCCGCAAGGTGCTGACGGATTCCTTGCAACGAAGTTCCGCATCGTGACGGAAACCTTGCAGACAACGAGTGACGATGGACACTCGGCCGCAAGGATTCCGTCAAGGCCGTCGACGGCCGACCTGCAACGGCGTGCAATCGATGCATGTCTTCGAGTTCTTTGGCGGAATGCCTCTCGGATCTGCTTCCGGTTCTGGTGTTGTTCGGCCCGACGACCGTCGTATTGCTGGTCTGCCGCTACCTGAATCGGCGCGATGAACGTCAGCCGGTCGGGAACGTCGATGACAAGACGGTCTGCGCGGACCACCAGTGACCGCTGGGCGCGATGACCCAACGAGCGACTGGTGATCCGCGTCGACCACGTGCGCCTCGTCAGCCGATGGCCCACAACCCGAGAGCCAACACGAACGCGCTGAGCCCGAGCGTCGTCTCCATGACCGTCCACGTCTTCAGCGTCGTCTTGACGTCCATGCCGAAGAACCGGCTGACCAACCAGAAGCCCGAGTCGTTCACGTGCGACAGCACCGTGGCACCCGCGGCGATCGCCATCACCAGCGCCGTGAGCTGGATGCTGCTCAGGTTGGCAGCGGCCACAGCGGCGCTGAGCAGTCCGGCCGTCGTCGTCAGGGCGACGGTGGCCGAGCCCTGCGCTACGCGCAGCAGGGTGGCGATGATGAAGGCCTGCAAGATCAGCGAGATGCCGAGGTTCGACAGTGAGCCGCTGAGAGCATCTCCGATGCCGCTGAGCCGCAGCACGCCACCGAACATCCCGCCGGCGCCGGTGATCAGGATGATCGCGCAGATCGGGCCGAGGGCGTTGTCGAGGATGTCGGTCACGTCGGCCATCGACCGACCGCGCAACCCCAACACCAGTGTCGCCACGATCACGGTGATCAGCAGAGCGATCGAGGTGGTTCCGAGCAGCTTGAGGTACTCCGCCCACGTGGCGCCCTCCTCGATGACACCCGCAGTCATCAGGGTGTCCAGCACGGTGTTGAACGAGATCAACACGAACGGCAGCATCAAGATGCCGAGCACGGTCGGGAAGGCAGGCGCCGTGCGGGTTGCCGTGCGTGCCGTGCCGGTCGCGGCTGCGCCGCCCGTGTCGGACACCCCGGCGCCACCGTCGCGATCCACGCCGTCGACGCCATCGCCCGCGTCGGCGTCGCGGCCTCCGTTGATCTCACCGAACAGCGAGGTGGGGATGTCGACGTGGATGCGCCGACCGATGAACTGGGACACCAGGAACGCGCCGACGTACCAGGACACGATGGCCACCGGAACGCCGATGACCAGGGTGAGGCCGATGTTGGCGCCGAGCAGCTCGGCTGCGGCCACCGGACCCGGGTGCGGAGGAACCAGCGCGTGCATGGCGGCGAAGGCTCCTGCGGCGGGGAACGCGTACAACAGGATCGAGCCGCCGAAGCGCCGGGCCACCGTCATGATGATCGGCAGGAAGACGACGAGACCGGCGTCGAAGAAGATCGGGAAGCCGAACAGCAGCGCGGCCACGCCTAGCGCCAGCGGTGCCCGCTTCTCGCCGAACCGACCAATCAGGGTGTCGGCGAGAACCTGCGCGCCACCGGTGATTTCGAGTAGGCGACCGATCATCACGCCGAAGCCGACGAGCAGGGCCACCGAGCCGAGCGTGTTGGAGAACCCGTAGGACAGCGCGCTAGGGACGTCGGCGACGGGGATGCCAGCAGCCAGTGCCGTCAGGAGGCTGACCAGCACGAGTGCCAGGAAGGCGTGCAGCTTCACCTTGATGATGAGGAACAGCAGTAGGGCGACCGCGCCCGCCGCGATCAGCAGCAGCGTCGCAGTTCCGTACGCCGGATCAATGGCCTCCACGAGACCCCCCAATCACGTCGATCTCAATGCCCCGAATCATTGGTCCTCCTCAGTTGAGCGTGAATCCGTTGTGGTTACGTACGTTTCGATGATCGTGTCGATGCTCTGGTCGACGTCGATCCTGACGCCGCGCTCATCGGGTTCGAGGGGCTCGAGCGTCGCGAACTGCGAGGCCAGTAGCGCTGCGGGCATGAAGTGTCCGGGTCGGCTGGCCTGCCGCCTGCCGATGGTCTCGAGCGTGCCCTCGAGATGCAGGAACTCGATTGCCGGGCAATGCCCGCGCAACTGGTCCCGGTACTTGCGTTTGAGGGCCGAGCAGCTCATCACGCCACCGTCGCCGTGCGCCGCCAGCCACTCCCCGATTGAATCGAGCCAGGGAAGGCGGTCGTCGTCGTCGAGCGGATGGCCTGCCGTCATCTTCGCGATGTTGGCCGGCGGGTGGAAGTCGTCGGCGTCGGCGAACGGGACTCGCAGCCGTTGCGCCAGTGCGGCCCCAACGGTCGACTTGCCCGACCCGGAGACCCCCATGACGACGATCGGTGTGGCCATGCCCTCCACCTTCCTGTGTGCGACATCACACAGCTTCCAACAATCGTCATACGATTGCAAGGGGTGGACGCAAAGATGCGATCTCTACCGCCCGATGCGACTCTCTGACATCATTTGAAGATGGTCGACCGGCCCAATGGTGGCGCACTGCACGGCAGCGTCGTTACTGCCTTGGGCACGGCCATCGTGTCCGGCCGGTACCCCGCCGGATGCGTTCTCACCCTGGAGGGGGTCAGTGCCGACCAGGGAGTGTCACGCAGCGTCGCGCGGGAGGCGATCCGCGTCCTGGAGTCCATGGGCATGGTCGAGTCGCGACGCCGGGTCGGCATCACGGTCCAGCCTGCGTCGAAGTGGAACGTCTTCGACCCGATGTTGATCCGGTGGCGACTCGACGTCGGCGACCGCGTCGCCCTGCTCGTCTCGCTGTCCGAACTACGCCTCGGGTTCGAGCCGGCCGCGGCGGCATTGGCAGCGCGGCGTGCCGATCCACACCAGTGCCGCATCATGGCCGCCGCCGTGTCCGACATGGTGGTCACCGGCCGGTCGGGTGATCTCGACGCGTATCTGGTGGCCGACAGGGCGTTTCATCGCGCGCTGCTGGAGGCCAGCGGGAACGAGATGTTCCGGGCACTGAACGGTGTGGTGGCCGAATTGCTCAGTGGCCGAACGCATCACGGGATGATGCCGGAACGGCCGAACATCGCGGCGATCGCGTTGCACGACGAGGTTGCCCGTGCCATCAGAATGGGCGAGGAGAAGCAGGCCGAGCAGGCGATGCGCGCGATCATCGACGAGGCCACCTCGGCGGTCGTCGAGGACGCCCCGTCGGCCCAGTGACGGCCGAGCGTCAGCGGAAGCGCACGTCCAGCGTCGCCAGCCCGAAGATCTTGCGGCCCGCCGACTTCGCGCCAACGATGACGACACCGGTGCGGGTCTCGGGATCGAGCGACTTGACCTTGCCGCTGAATTCGATGTCCGCGCCCTCGGTGGCCGAGACGATCGCAGGTGCCGACAGTCGGATCGCGTAGCGGCTGACCGCGCCCGGATCGCCGGACCACGACGACGCGAAACCCGCGCCGAGTCCCATGGTGAGCATGCCGTGGGCGATGACGTCGGGCAGGCCGGCCAGCTTGGCGATGCTCTCGTCCCAGTGGATCGGGTTCGCGTCACCGGCCACGCCGGAGTAGTTCACCAGGTCGCCGCGCGACAACTTGGCGTGGCGCGCGGGCAGTTCGTCGCCGACCTTCACGTCATCGAACGACGGCGTGCCCGGCGTACGGCTGAAGACGCCGTCGGAGAGCCGAACGTCCCCGTCGGGACGCTCCGTCTTGTGGTACTCCTCTTCGCCGACGCCGAAGATGTCGACGTCGTGCATCATCGCGTTCTGCACCGCGGTCTTGATCTCGGGGTTGAGGTCATCGGCCGTCACGCCGACGACCGTCGTGTGCAGGGTGTGTACCCGCTCGCCTGCTGTGTCGGTGAACGTGTTCGTGACGGTGATGAGGTCCCTGCCCGCGATCCTGCGCACCGAGGTCAGCTCGACGTCGATCCGCAGTTCGTCGCCCGCCACGATCGGGCGGTGCTGCTCGAAGACCTCTTCGGTCTGCATGTAGGTGTCGTAGCCGACGACGACCTGTTCGAACATGCGGCGATTGCAGGTCATGCCCGGGGTCGAGGTGAACGTCAGCGGTGCCACCAGGTCCGAATAACCCAGCTCCGCGGCGGCCGCGACGTCCCAGTGCGCAGGGTGGTAGTCCTGCACGGCGCGGGCGTACTCGCGGATCTTCTCGCGCCCGACGACGTAGGTGTCGGCCATCTGGTACCAGTGTCCGACCCGCGCTTCGAGTGCCAACGGTTCAGCTGCTGCAGTCATGGATCGTTCAACTCTTCCATCTGATCGGACGCCTGGGCCGGCCAAGGCACACTAACGCGAAGACCACGTACGGACGCAGACCGCTACGGGCGGTCCGCCCGTCCGCCACGGCGAGCGGAGCGTCGTCGGCCGTGCTCGATGGTCGCACCACCGCCGAGACCGACCGACGACGACCCCGTCCACGTCACGCCGCCCGGACGCCTGGAGGTGCCAGCACCACGGCCGAGTTCTGCCCGCCCATGCCCAGCGACGTCTTGAGCGTCAGGCCGCCCGAGATCGGCGTCGGGCCGTCGAGCAGGCGCGCGTGGCCCGGCGCCACCGAGGGCGGCGCGGGAATCACGCCGTACTCGTAGCCGAGTGCGCTCGCGGCGACCTCGACGGCCGCGGCCGCGCCCTGGCAGTGCCCGGCCAGCGGCTTGATCGAGAACATCTGTGGCCGGCCGCGCAGGACCTCGTCGACCACGCCTGCTTCGGCGGTGTCACATTGCTGGGTGCCGGGTCCGTGGGCGTTGACGTACCGGATGTCGGCCGGTGTGACCCCGGATGCGTCCAGAGCCTCCCGCACGCACTCGTCGACCAGCGTGCGCGCCGGGTCGACCGACGTCACGTGGAACGCGTCGTGCGTCATCGACCCGCCGAGGAGTTCGGCATACGGAACGACGCCCTTGCCGGACAGGACGAACGCGACCGACGCCTCGCCCACGGCGAACCCCCGGCTGCCCTGCTGGAACGGCCGGCACGCGTCGAGCGGCTCGGCGTCGATCACCGCGACGCCGAGCTTGACGAAGTGCTCGACGTTCTCCGGGGTGAGCGACAGGTCGGTGGCGACGAAGACGACGTCGTCGACCAGACCGGTGTCGAGCCACATCTTCGCGGTGATCAGTCCGGCGTTGCCCGACGCGCACATCGCCGACACGTTCATCGCCGGACCGTGAAAGCCGAACTCCTGCATCAGCATCGACACCGGCGTGGACGGCATGAGCGCCAGGTAGTCGCGCACCTTCCGCTGGCCGCCGTCGGCGAGGTAGAACTGCCGCCACTCCTCGATCTCGGGCAGCACGACGGCGTGGAGCAGGCCGACCCGGCGGCCCGGCGTCCAGCCGCGCTCCCCGGCGTCGGTGATGGCCTCGCGGGCGGCGAACCGCATGGCTCGCGCCGAGCGGCTCGCTCCGTCGCGGGCGTCGCCGCCCACGGGCACCTTTGCCAGCCAGGCCGCTTCACCGTCGGCTCCGTAGCCGTCGACCAGGTCCGCGGCCGGCTTGCTGCTCATCAATCCGTCCCACAGCAATCCGGCGCCCCAGCCGTAGCCAGTCACCGCTCCGACGCCGATGATGTTGGTGCCGTTGTGAATTGCACGCATGTGATTTCCCCATTCCCGATTGGTCGAGCCCAGGGTTGGGCCCGCCTGCCTTCGATTAACCGTCACCGAGGGCTTATTGACCAGTCAGGTGAATCGAATTTGCGCAGGAAGGGCCCAGAATTCGGTGTTACCTTGGATTGTCAGACGCAACGCAGAAATCGCCGAGGATGTTCGTGACACTGGGGGATGACGAGATTGACGCCGCGGCAGACGTCAGCGCTACCGATGACTCTCCCGCGGAGCTGTCCCTAGCCGGTAACGAGTCCGCCGACGAGCGGTACCGACGGCTGCTCGAACACAGCCCGGATGCGATTTGCGTGCATCAGCACGGTCGCTTGGTCTACGTCAACAAGGCCGGCTTGCGGTGGATGCGAGCGGATTCCGCGGACCAGATGATCGGCCACATGATCACGGCGTTCGTCAATCCCGAATCGGTTCCCGCGATGCTGTCGCGCATCGCCGGCCTGCGTCGCCAGGGCGATATCTCGGAACCGTCCGAGGCGACGATGCTGCGCTTCGACGGGACCCGCCTCGACGTCGAAGCGGTGTCGGTGCTGACGGTATGGAGCGGTGAGCCCGCCTATCAGGTGATCTTTCGCGACGTGTCGGCGCAGAAGGCAGTCGAGGCGGCGCTGCGCTACCAGGCGGCGCTGGTCCAGCACGTGAGCGACGCGATCATCGCCACGACCGCGGACGGCGAGGTGACGAGTTGGAACCCGGCCGCCGAGACGATCTACCGCCGCTCGGCCGACGAGGTGATGCGGCGGCCGGTGACGGAAGCCGTTGGCGCCGAACTCGATCCGCAGAAGATCATGGACCTCGGCGGCGTGGCGACCATGACGCACTACGACGTCGGCGGCCGCATGCTCACCGTGCGAGTCTCGGCGGCGGCGATGGACGACGGCTACGTTCTGCTCTGCACGGACCAGACGGCTCTGCGGCGTGCCGAGCAGCATTTCGAGACGGTGGTGGCCTCACTCGACGAGGGTGTACTGGTACTCGACCACACCGGCCGCATTCTCTCGGTGAACCCCGCCGTGAAGCGGCTACTCGGTGTCACTGCAGACCACCTCGTGGTGGGCTATCGCGAGTTGACGCGCGTGTGGTCGGAGCACTGGGAGTACCTCGTCTACGACGCCGACGGTGCGCCGATCCGGTCGTTCTCCAAGCCGCCGGTGTTGCAGACGCTGCGCGACGGCACGCCCTTCACCGGTGAGGCGCTCAACATGAATGCCGCCGACGGCCAAGCACGCTGGCTGGCCATCAGCACGTGCCGGCTGAATCCCGAGGAGGGGGACCGCTCGGCCGTGCTCATCTCATTCCGGGACATCTCGGCCAGCCGGTCGGCAACCGAGCGGTTCGCCCATCAGGCGCTGCACGATCCTCTCACCGGCCTGCCCAATCGCGCGTACCTGCTCGACAGCGTGCGACGGCTACGGGATCACGGCGAGTTGGCGGCCGTGTTGTTCATCGACCTCGACGACCTCAAGGGTGTCAACGACTCGCTGGGCCACGACGCCGGCGACGCCGTCATCCAGGCTGCAGCGCAACGGCTGCGGGGCGCGGTGCGCAAGGACGACGTGGTGTGCCGATTCGCCGGCGACGAGTTCGTCGTCCTGCTGGTGGGGCCGTTCCAACCGGGCGAACTGCCTGCGGTGACCGAGCGGATTCAGACGATGCTCGCCGAGCCGGTGGTCGTCGCCGGCTTCGCGGTGCAGATGGGCGCGAGCGTCGGAGTCGTCGAGACCGGCGCCGCCGACGATCGCGATGGCGCGACGCTGCTCCGCGTCGCCGACCGCGCGATGTACGCCGCCAAGGCGCAGCGCCGTCGCACCGTGGTGTTCTCCACCAGTGCGAAGCCGACGCCGGGGAACCGGTTCAGTCGGTGATGTCGGCGTACTCCGGATGCTTCTGGATGTAGTGGGCCACCATTGAGCACGACGGCACGATGCGCAGGCCCTCCTCGCGGGTGACCCGTAGCGCCTCGGCGACCAGGATCGTGCCTAGGCCCCGACCCTCGAACTCCGGCTGGACCTCGGTGTGGGGAAAGACGCGCTGACCGCCGCGGTCGTGATAGTCGGCGAGGCCGACCGTGCGGCCGTCCACGGCGATGGTGAACCGGCCGGGCTCCTCGGAGACCGTGACGGGTGCGCCGGTCTTGTCGGTCATGGGTTCGGAACTCACGGTGCTCCTCGTTGGGTCGGGTTGCGGCGGGGGCGCAGCCTGCCGTTGGGCAGCGACGGCGCCGGAAGCCGGGTACCCGGATATCCCGTCACCTCACCGAACCGCTCGTCCTGATCCTGCCACTGCGCGCGGAACGCCTCGATCTCGTCGTGGCTGCGGCCCACGAAGTTCCACCACATGACCAGTTGCTCCTCGAACGGTGGGCCGCCGAGGAGTAGGGCGCGGGCGGGGGTGTCGCCGCGGTTGGTCAACTCGACGCGATCGCAGCCGGGGGACTGGTACCAGAGATCACCGATGCCGAGGTCGTCGCCACCGGCGCGAAGATCACCCTGGTCGAGCAGGACGCCGTGCTCGAACGAGGGATCGACGTCGAGGGTGACGGTCCCGTTGGCCGGCAGGTCGATCTGCGCGCCGAGCAGTCGCGTGAACGTGGCGACGGGGGAGCGGTCACCTGCCAGCTCGCCGAGGAAGACCCGCACCGTTGCCGCGCCGAGGGTCCGGGCCGGCGGCACGTAGTGGGCGAAGTCGCGAGGGGTGTCGCGGTCGGCATCGGGCAGCGCCACCCACAGCTGAGCGCCGTGCAGCGTCGTCGTGCTCGGCGTCGATACCTCCGAATGGCAGATGCCCGAGCCCGCAGTCATCAAGTTGAGTTCCCCTGGCCGGACCATGGCGTGCACGCCGCCGCTGTCGCGGTGCTCGATCTCACCGGCGAACAGCCAGCTCACCGTCTGCAGACCGGTATGCGGATGGGGCGGCACGTCCATGCCCGACCCACCGGTGACGTCGTGTGGCCCGTAGTGGTCGGCGAAGCACCATGCGCCGACCATCGAACGGTCGCGCTGCGGGAGCGTACGGCGCACCCGGATGGCGCGGGGACCGCCCAGCGGGACGTCGCGAGGATGCAGGACCTCCGTCGACACGGTCGCCAACGGCTCGGCGCCGCAGGCGACTTCGTCCGGCGCCACCTCGGTGTTGCTCACCGCAACCACAGTAGTGAGGTGGCGGTCTACTCAGCCCGTCATGGCGGTCCGGATCACCTCGAAGTCGTGCTCGTCGATCGCGAAGGCGCCGGCCCGAAAGCGGTACCCCCAGCGCGACTTGTCGACGACGAAGTCGAGGTCGTCCAGGAGCGGGCGGATGGGTGTCTCCGCGCACGGCAGGAAGCGCATGCCGCGACGCCAGGGCTGGAACTCGGGGTCTAGGTCGGCTTGATATACCTCGTCGTCGGTGACCTGTCCGATGGCGGTGAACGCTTGCAGCGGATCGCCGTCGGGATAGTCGGTCTTCGGCGAATAGAAGACGATCCAATCGTCCTTCACCATCTTGCGCAGCATGTGCGGTCGTCCGTGATTGGCCTGCGTGAAGCCACCGGCCACGCCGCGCTGCACGTGGCCCCGGCTGACCGTGTTGATCCAGTACGTCATGGAGATCACGCTAGGAGCGGTTCACGACAGATCGCGTTGGTCATCCACAGTGGCGAGTTCATCCACAGGCGCGGGATCGTTCGGCGATGAAGGAAGTACACCCCCGCTTCGCGGCCTAGGTGCAATGAGCTGGCAGAGACTCGCCCTTCGCGGGATACGGGCCGGTGGTGCAGTATGCACCGACGGCTATGGCGAGGATGGCGATAGCGCCGGCTGCCGTGCCGGCGACCTTCGCCGGGCTGAAGTGTTCTGGGCCCGTTTCCTCTATTTTCTTGTTCTCCGCCTCGAGTTTGTCGCCGAGTCCCGCCAAGCGAGGGTCGTTCAGAACTCCTGGGATGACCTCTCGCATGTGCTCGCCGAGGTGTGCCCACAAGTCGGCCGTTTCAGTTTTCGGACCGGACTTGAGGCGCTCGATCGTTATGTCGCGGATGAGTTGGACTTCGTCGGGAAGCGCCGCCGCGATACGGGCGGACCTCTTCAGCGTGACGGCGATTGATTGGGCAGTGATGTCTTGCTCGTTCATGTTCGGACGGTAACGCCCGCCTTTGGCAATGGTTGCCGCTTGCGCGAGGGATAGGGTTTCTCCCTATAGATCTCGGGCCGAAAAGCAAAAGTGAGCGGTTCGGTCGCCGGAGGTCGTCGTGGGTGGTTGTCGACGGGTCCGCTGCTAGCTTGTCGCGATTGCGCGTGGATGGTTCACACGCCGCGCAAGCGGGTTACGCGGCGCGCGTTCGGTCCAGGAGGAGCGTCCGGCCCCAACAGGCGTGTTGGTCCCAAAGACGAGGAGAGCCGCCGACGCGTGAGCGTCGGCGGCTTCCAAGTACGGCCCCGCCTATGCGCCTCTCGGCAAGTGGTCGCTCTCGGCGACTTAAGGGGTGGTACCCGGGGCATTGTCCGGAGCCGTACGAATAGCTTAACGGCCTCTCGCCCAAGATTGTTCCTACCGGGCCCACGAATTTCGCGGCCCCGCTGCCGTCCCCTCGAAACCGGCAGCGAGGCGCGTGGTCAGGCGGTCTCAGGCGGATTCGAGGAACAGTCTGCGGGCGCGGACGGAGTAGCCGTTCTGCTCGGCCAGCGAGCGGAGCTGACGCAGGGCGAAGGTCCTGCCCCGGCCGGCTTCTGGGATGACGATGCCTGCCCACAGGCCCTCGGCGCGCGGGAGTTCGACGGCCTCCCGGGCGCAGGCCCATCGGCGCGGGCAGAGCCGGCAGATGGCCTTGGCTTCCTCGTCGGCCCTGGACACCCAGCGTTCGGGGTCGCGGGTGCATTCTCCGACGGGCAGTCCGTCCATCCCCACTGCGTTCATTTCTGGCTCCTATTGGGTCGTGCGCCACGTTGCCGATGCGCGATGGAGCGAATCTATAGCAGTAACCGTAGCGATGCAACAGTTTTGCAATGGTTGGTTCGAGCGGGGTGCGTTTCGACGCATCAAGGCACGTCAGGCGGGGCGTGGTACGGGCAAACGGTGCGCACAGCGCTGACACTCTGCCGCCGAACCATCGCAATGACATGGTTGTAATTGCCGGGCCGCAACGCTTTCGGTGACCGGCTGACCCGTCTAAGGTGGGTCAGACGTAGCAGTGCAGCAGTTGAACGAGAGGGACGGCGCGTGGTCAACGTCGAGCCAGCCGATGCGGCTGGTTCCGTCGACCCGGGCATGGTTCGCGCCGGCGCTGCCGCGGCCGCCCGCCGCCGCGAACTCGACATCAGTCAGCGCCGCCTTGCCGCCGAGGGGATCATCAACGCCGGCGCGCTCATCTCGTTCGAGAAGGGGCGCAGCTGGCCGCGGGAGCGCACTCGGGCAAAGCTCGAGGAAGTGCTGCAGTGGCCCCAGGGCACCATCGCCCGGCTGCGCCAAGGCGTCGCCACGGCCGCCGCACCCGAACCGCCACCGAGCGCACCGCCCGCGAACGGCGACGAGGTGTCGCTCGTCGCGCAGGCCGTGGACACAGCCGTCCGCTCCCTGGCCGACGCCGCCACATCGCTACCGCCGGTGGAGGACTCCGGGTTCACGCCGCGCGTCACCGCGATGCTGGCCGACCTCCGTCAACTGGAGTCGGTGGCGGCGAGCGCGGCCCGCATCGGCCGAGTGACGCCGTCGCTGTTGAAGGCGTTGAGCGCCGTGCGACGCCAGATCGACGACCTGTCGTTGCTCGGTGCGACGGCACCGGGCGCGCCGCTCGGCCAGCGGCTCTACGCTGCGCGGCGCCGGGCCAACCTGACGATCGAGGAGACTGCCCAGGCCGCCGGCGTGCCGGACTCGGCCGTGGTCGCCACCGAGGCCGGGCAGACGGTGCCCGACGACGTCACCGACCTCATCGAGTCGCTGGTGACCCAAATCGACTGGCGCTGACCGCTAGAACCGGTCGCGGCCGCGCTCCCGGTCGTCGCTCGTCGGGAAGTGCTCGGCCAGCGCGGCGGCGATCTCGAGGAACTTGCGCCGCGTCGCGGGTGCCATCTCTGCCGTGCGTTCGATGACGCCACCGGGCCGCAGGTGCCCGTCGAACGGCACCTCGACGACCTTCTGGCCCTGCCCGGCGAACTGCTGGGCGAGGATGCCTCGCGTCCGCTTGTCGGCGTGCCCATCGGAGTCGTTCAGCACGACGACCGTGCGCTGCAGAAGGCTGTGCAGGTTGCGCGCCGCCAGCCAATCCAAGGTCTGACCGGCCGCTGCAGCGCCGTCCACCCACGGCGAGGACACGACGACCAGCGCGTCGAGGTCGCGCAGCACCTCCTGGGTGACGGGGGTGTCCATGGTGGAACTGCAGTCGACGATCGAGATGGTGAAGTACTTGTCGAGGCGGGCGGTGGCCTCGCGGTAGATCGCCGGATCGAGGACGCGTCGGCGGGCGGGGCTGCCCTCACCGGCGAGGACGAACAGGCCTGCGGCGTTGTTGCCGACGCGACTGCGGATGTCGGCGAAGGTTTCGAGGTGCTGGTCGGCGGCCAACTCCCAGTAGGAGCCCATCGCCTTGGGGTCGACCCGGGAGCCGAGCTTGCCGAACGCGGTGTCGGCGTCGATCGCGACGACGCGGTCGTCCTGTCGGAGTTCGGCGAACACCGAGCCGATGCTGGCCGAGACGGTGGTCTTGCCGACACCGCCCTTGCCCATGACGCCGATCTTGTAGTGGCCGCGTAGGCCGCCGCGGATGCGCGCCTCGAGTTCGGCCTGGCGGATCTCGTCGGGCGACGGTCCGAGGTTGATCAAGCCGAAGCTGGCGCGGAACAGCGTGCGTCGCCAACCGCGCGCCGGTGCAGTGCGCTTGGCGGGGACGAGTTGGTCTGCGCGGATGCGATCGGCGTAGGACCCGGGTGCGGTGGGCGGCATGACGCGGGTGTCGTGCATCGGGGGCTGGCCTTGCCATCCGCCCGGCGCCTGCTGGCCGGGGTGCATCGGGCCACCCGGCCGCTGCGGATGCTGGCCGTGCGGCGGCTGCGACGGCGGGGGAGGCGGCGGCTGCTGCGGGTACTGCTGCGGCCAGCCCGCCTGGTGCTGGTTCCACTGTGGCTGTGGTTGTGGCTGCGGAGGCGGTGGCGGGGCGTACTGCGGGGGGTCCACGGGAGGCCGGCTGGGCAACGGGGATGCCGCCGGGGCCGCCATTGGCTCCGCCGGTGGCGGTTCGTAGTCGGTTTCCTCGGGTCCTGTCCACCCGAGCTGTCTGCGCAGAGCATCGTCGCGATCGCTCACGGCACACGACTCCCTTCCCGGATATGGAACGAGGCGGTCTGATCGCCAGTTCGACTTTCGCCAATGACAACCACGGCCAGTATCAACCACGCCGCGGCCAGACCCGAGGCAGCGCAGCGTTCCGACCGCTGCGCGGTGATCGTCAGCAAACACCTGTTTCGACGTTTCGGGGTGCGCTGCGGAGCAAAGTCAGCCGACGTGACGGCGTCGGGAGCACCGTCTCAGCTGCGGTGACCTGACGCCGACCGCACTCACTGAGCGCTGAAAATTGGTGCATCCAAGGGGCAGGAACCGCTGGTAGCGTCCTCATCGGCGAAGGGGTTGGGGTGAATGAGTCTGGTCGGGGACATCAAGGACGTCGGCGATGCGCTGTGGGAGGTGGGCAAGGCAGGACAGGAATTGGCCGGTGAAGCCGACACGCTCGCACGCGGGCTGAAGGGGCTCGGCAACCTCTTCGAACGGTTCTCCCCTGTCGGAAGGTTGGCAGATCTCGCCAAGCTCGGCCGGAAGCTGTCGAACTACGCCGACGACGCGTGCAAGTTCCTCGCGCGTCCCGACGTCCAGCGGTTCCTCAAGCGCGCCAACCGGCCGATCCTCAGTGGCGGCCAGAAGGCCATCGGCGGGATGAAGCTCACGACGGGCTTCGGCGCCCCCGAGGACGGCGCGCGGTTCGGCGAGGGCGCGGCGCGGTTCCAACGGGCAGGCGCGACGCTGTCGTCGGCGCACCCTGACGACTGCTGGTCGGGCCGCGGCTCGGGCGCCTACGGGGATGCCAACGAGCGACAGGTCGGCCGCGTCCGGGCGGTGTCGGCGGCGGACCAAGAGGTCAACGCGGTTCTGACCCGGGAAGCGAATCAGATCGTCGCTACCCGCACCGCACTCGACGACCAAGGCGACTGGCTGGCCGACGTCGGCCTGGTGTCGATGCTCGTCGCGGCCACGCCGTATGTCGGGCAGGGCGCCGCCCTCGCGATGGAGATCGCCGCCGTCACCAGAGCACTCGGCGTCTGCACCACCCAACTCGTCGAACTCACTCAGCAGGTCAACGCGAACGCAGCGGAGATCCACCAGACCGCCGATCGGTACCAGGGCGTCACCGGGCTGGGAACCATGTCGCGCGGGGGTCCGAGCATCGAGACTCTGGGCTCCGACGTGCCGCCGCCGTCGGAGCCAACCGACGACGGGGGCATGAAGCCCGGTGACGAGCCCGGCGGCGAGTCCTCCGACGGTGAGCAGACCGACCGCGACGAAGGTTCTCGCGATCATCCCGGCGGAGCGCTGGGCGGCACCCCGGGTGGCGGCAGCGCGGGTGGCGGGGCGTCCCGTGGCAGTGGATCGGGCGGAGCCCCGGCCTCGGACGTCGGCGCAGCACCGGCGGACGACGACGTGCCGGCGTCCGACCTGCCGAGCGCACCCGCGTCCCCGCCGGCCGGGTCGGTGGGATCCGGCGGCGGGATGGCACCCCCGATGGGAGCCGCGCCCGCCGCCGCATCACCCGCCGCTGCCGGTGCGCTACCCGCCGCGACGGCGGCGGGCGTGAATGCCGCCCAACTCGCCAGCCTGATCCAGTCAGCGGTGCAGCAGGCGCTGAACCAGAACGCCGAGCAGAAGGCGAAGGACGAGGCCGGCAAGGACTCGGACCGCGACGGCGTGCCCGACGTGCGCGACGACTCCGACGGTGACGGCGTGACCGACGCCGAGGACGACGAGAACCGCGACGGAGTGCTCGACGTCGAACAGGACACCGATGGCGACGGCAAGCCCGACGCCGCTGGGGCAGGGCCCGGAGCGCCGGGCGGCGAGCGCGCGCCCGTCGACCCCGAGCGGCCGGTGGGCGACCGAATCGGGTCGTCGGACGGCCGGGATGCAGGAACCGGGTCGACGGCAGTGGCGGCACGGTAGAACAATGAGAGCGAGGGGGGTCTAGATGTCGAGCGATTTGCAGGTCACCACGGCACACGTCCGGGAGCTGGCCGCGAAGCAGGGGCAGGCAGCCGCGGAGATCCGGTCGGCGACCGAGGTCACGGCCGGCGTGGACACGGCGGTGCGATTCAGCCACGGCGTCATCGCCTGGTCGACCGCAGGGGCGGTGGAGGCGGCACAGCACGCACGCGTGGCGGCCGGAACCGCGATGGGGCAGGCGTCCGAGGAACTCCAGGACGACCTTCGGACCGCGGCGAGCCGGTACGACGCGACCGATCAGGACGCGGGCGCGCTGCTCGGTGCGCAGATGGCACCGAGGTGACCATGACGAGTGCATTCGGCGCGGGCCACGGCGGCACCCACTTCGACGACGTCGTGGGCGTCGAAGTGACCATCGACGGCCTCCTGCTCATCGCCGACAAGCTCAACCTCGTGGACTTCCCACCATCGATGGGCATCCGTCCGAACATCCCGATTCCCGAGCTGCGCGATCTGGTGTGGGATCAGGTCACCCGCGACCTGATGGCGCAGGGCGTCCTCGACGTCTTCGGCGAGCCGCACCCGGAGGTCGCGGCGATGCTGGACACGCTCAGCCGCGCCGACCGGACGCTCGAGGGGCGATGGTGGCGTCGCGACCAGGGCGGCAAGATGGTCCGATTCACGGTGTGCCGCAAGGGAGATCGGCACGTCATCGCTGCTCGCGACGAAGACCTCATCGTCCTGCAGCGCGTGGCCCCGCAGATCGGTCTCGCCGGGATGGTCAACGTCGTACTCGGGCCAGGCACGCCCGCGGAAGTCGAACCGCTCACCGGGGTGGCCAGCAAGCTGGGTGACTCGGCGACCGCGAATCAACTGGGCCAGTTCGGCATCGCGCCGACCTCGGCGAGGATCTACGCCGACGCCGTCGCCGCACCGGACAGCTGGGTCGAGATCACTGCCATCGAGCGGCATCCCGGCGGAACGACCACGCACACCGACGTCGCCGCCGGTGTGCTCGACGCGCGACAGGGCCGCATCGTGTCGATCCCGCGGCGGGTCAACGGCGACCTCTACGGGAGCTTCCTGTCTGGTACCAAGGAGAACTTGCAGCGGGCGCTCGACGGATTGCTCGAGTTCCTGCCGTCCCGCGGGTGGTTCGATCGCGGTGACTTCGACGGGGACATGCACGACTAGAACTGGTGGCGCCGGGCGCGACGCCTACCCAGACTGATGGCGAACGGAGAGAGGGCAAACCGGGGGTGAACGACAATTCGCCTGATCACTTCGACGACGGACCGGACGACGACCACGACGCCCTGTCCGCGTTGGACTTCTCCGCGCCCGATGCCGGTCTCGACTCCGATCTGGCCGCCTTCGACGAGTTCGTGGACCACCCGGCGGAGGCCGCGGCCGTCGCCGATCCGGTCATCACCGAACGGCTGCCCGAGGTGGACGACGACGGTGTCCCCGTGCCGCTGTTCAGCGTCACGAACCCGCCTGGGACGGTCACCGTCACGGCGTTCATGGACGGCCGGGTCAGTCGGATCGACCTCTCCCCCAGGGTGTCCCGCATGTCGGAGTCGCAGCTGGCCGACGAGGTCGTCGTGCTGGCCCGACTGGCGACGCAGGATGCCAGGTCGGCGCAGTATGAATTCATGCTCGAGGGCATGCGGCAGCAGGGCCACGACGACGCGTCCACGCGGGACTTCCTGAGCCGGGACCTCGAGCTGCCGTCACCGGAGGAAGCCGACAGGGAACGAGCATCCGTATTCGCGACACGATATGCAGGTGATGATGACTGACCACTTGGCCGGACTCTTCGGGAGCGCCGTGGGCATGCTGCCCACATCGCCGGCGCGTTCGCTCGAGATGTTCACGGAGATCACGAACATCGACGAGACGGCGTGCGACGCGTGGGTCGGCCGGATCCGATGCGGCGATACGGACCGCGTCACGGTGTTCCGGGCCTGGTACTCGCGCGGCAACTTCGGGCAGCTCGCGGGCGCCGCCGAGATCTCGATGAATGCGGTGAACGCCCGGATGCCGATAGGCGGCCAGTTCGGCGACATCACCTACCCGGTGAACTCGCCCTTGGCCATCACGATGGGCTTCGCCGTCAACGAGGCGAACGGCGGCAACTTCGCCGACGCGATGGACGCGCTCGAGGACGCCCCCGCCGCGGGGGCGGAGCACCTGCTGTCGTGGGTCAAGGCCGTCACCTACGCCGCCGCGCAGCGGTGGACCGACGTCATCGACGAGGTGCGTGGGGCGAGCAACTGGCCGGACAAGTTCCTCGGCGCCGCCGGCGGGGTGGCGCACGGCGTGGCCGCCGCGAACCTGGGTCTGTTCACCGAGGCGGAACGCCGTCTCACCGAATCGAATTCGTCGCCCGCCGGCGAGGCGTGCGCGACCGCAATCGCCTGGTTCCTCGCGATGACGCGTCGCAGCCAGGGCAACGAGGAATCGGCCGTCGCGCTGCTGGAGTGGCTGCAGGCCACTCATCCGGAGCCCAAGGTCACTGCCGCGCTTCGGGATCCGACCTACCGGCTGCAGACGACCACCGCCGAGCAGATCGCCTCCCGCCGCGACCCGTGGGACCCCGACAGTGTGGTCGCCGACACGAGCGGCCGGGAGAAGCTGCTGGCAGAGGCGCAAGCCGAACTCGACCGGCAGATCGGGCTGAGCCGAGTGAAGGATCAGATCGAGCGCTACCGCGCGGCAACGCAAATGGCGAAGGTACGGGCGGCGCGCGGCATGAAGGTGGCCCAGCAGTCCAAGCACATGATCTTCACCGGTCCGCCCGGCACCGGCAAGACCACCATCGCTCGAGTGGTCGCCAACATCCTGGCCGGGCTCGGCGTGATCACCGAACCCAAGCTCGTCGAGACCAGCCGGAAGGACTTCGTCGCGGAGTACGAAGGGCAGTCGTCGGTGAAGACGGCCCGCACCATCGACCGCGCGCTGGGCGGCGTCCTGTTCATCGACGAGGCCTACACCCTGGTGCAGGAGCGCAACGGGCAGGCCGACCCGTTCGGCACCGAGGCGCTGGACACGCTGCTCGCCCGCATGGAGAACGACCGTGACCGCCTCGTGGTGATCATTGCGGGCTACAGCGCGGACATCGACCGCCTGCTGGAGACCAACGACGGTCTGCGGTCGCGCTTCGCCACCCGCGTCGAATTCGACTCATATGCGCCCGACGAGATCGTGGCGATCGCGAAAGTGCTCGCCGGCAGCAATGATTCGGCGCTGAGCGAGGAGGCGGCCAAGCGAGTGCTGGAGGCGGCGACACTGCTGGGTCAGCGGTCGCTCAACGGCAAGCCCGCCCTCGACATCGCAGGCAACGGACGGTATGCCCGGCAGTTGGTCGAGGCGGGGGAGCAGTGCCGCGACATGAGATTGGCGAGGTCGCTGGACTTCGAGAGCCTCGACGTCGAACAGCTCAGCGAGATCAGCGGCCAGGACATGGCCGATGCCATCGATGCCGTGCACGCGCGGCTGAACATCAGCGGCTAGGCCGGGTATCCCATGGCAGGCTTCAGACTCACCACCAAGATCCAGGTCAGCGGCTGGCGCTTCCTGCTCCGCCGCGTCGAGCACGCGATCGTGCGCCGCGACACCAGGATGTTCGACGACCCGCTGCAGTTCTACAGCCGCGCAGTGTTCCTCGGCATCGTGCTCGCGGTGGTGATCTGCCTGGGCGCGGCGCTCATGGCGTACTTCAAGCCCCTGGGCAAGCGCGGCGGCGACAGCCTGCTGGTCGACCGGACCACCAACCAGCTCTACATCGTGATGCCGAACACCGACCAGCTGCGGCCGGTGTACAACCTCACGTCGGCGCGGCTGGTGCTCGGCAACCCGGGCACGCCGTCGGCCGTGAAGTCCGAGGAACTCAACCGGATGCCCAAGGGGCAGCCGATCGGGATCCCCGGTGCGCCGTACGCGACGCCCGTGTCACCCGTCGCCGAGTCCACGTGGACGCTGTGCGACACCGTCACCAAGGCGGAAAGTGTTGCGCCGACCATCGATACGTCCGTCATCGTGCTGCCGCTGATCACCGACACCACGGTCGGCCCGATGCGCCCGGACCAGGCCATGCTGGTGACCTTCGACGGCGACGACTGGCTGGTCACCGATTCCGGCAGGCACGCCATCGACCTGTCCGACCGGGCCGTGACCTCGGCCGTCGGCATCCCCGTGACCGCGAAGGCCACGCCGATCTCCGAGGGGCTGTTCAACGCGCTGCCGAACGTCGGGCCGTGGCAGCTGCCGCAGATCCGCGCCGCCGGCGCTCCCAACAGCGTCGGCCTGCCGCCGAACCTCGTCATCGGCTCGGTGTTCAAGACCGTCACCGAGTCCGGCGAGCAGCTCTACGTGGTGCTGCCCGACGGGGTCGCAAAGGTCAACGGCACCACCGCAGCCGCGTTGCGGGCCACCAACTCCTACGACCTGGTCGCGCCGCCCGCCATCGAGTCGAGCGACGTCGCGAAGATCGCCGAGCAGGTATTCGTCTCGCCGCTGCCCGACGAGCCGCTGAAGACGCTGTTGCGTCAGGAGACACCGACGCTGTGCTGGGCGTGGAAGCGCGAGCCGGGCGCTCAGGCACCCAAGACCGCGGTGGTCGCCGGACGTCGGCTGCCGATCCCGGCGGTGGCGATGAACTCCGGGATCCACCAGATCGGCGGGGATTCGACGGTCTACGTCAACGGCGGGCAGTTCATCCGGCTGCAGTCGCCGGATCCGCGGTACGGCGAAAGCCTGTACTACATCGACCCGCAAGGCGTTCGGTACGGCGTGCCCAACGACGACACCGCGAACTCGCTCGGGTTGTCCGGTCCGCTGACCGCCCCGTGGCAGGTGGTCAGCCTGCTGGTCGACGGGCCCGTGCTGTCCAAGGAAGCTGCTCTGCTCGAGCACGACACCCTGCCCGCGGATCCGTTCCCGCGGCCTGTCGGAGAGGGCACGCGCGGCGGCGCGCAGCCCGCGGCGAATACCGGAGGCGGTTGATGACCACCAAGAAGTTCACGCCGACCATCAAGCGGGGCCCTCGCCTGACCCCCGGCGAGATCAACGTGACCCCGCCCGACGACCTCGGCATCGAGATCCCGCCGTCGGGCATGCAGAAGGCGATGCCCTGGGTCATGGGCGGCTGCATGCTCGGAATGATCGTGATCATGATCTTCACCGGCGTGCGGCAGCTGTCGCCGTACATGCTGATGATGCCGCTGATGATGGTCATGGCGACGGTCGGCTTCATGGCGGGCGGCGGCTCCGGTGGCAAGAAGGTGCCCGAGATCAACGCCGACCGCAAGGAGTACCTGCGCTACCTGGCGGGTCTGCGCACCCGCGTGACGTCCTCGGCGGCAGCTCAGGTGACGTTCTTCAACTACCACGCACCGCATCCCGACGACCTGCTGTCGATCATCGGCACGCACCGGCAGTGGTCCCGCCAGTCGAATTCGGACTTCTACGCGGCCGTGCGGATCGGCCTCGGTACCGAGCCAGCCGTCGACCGGCTGCTCAAACCGTCGGTCGGTGGCGAACTCGCAGGCCCGCAGGCCGCGCCGCAGCCCCACCTGGAGCCGGTCAGCCACATGTGGGTGACGAAGTTCCTGCGCACGCACGGCCTGATCCACGACTGCCCGAAACTCGTTCAGCTGCGCACCTTTCCGACCATCGCGATCGGCGGTGACGGCGACCGCGAGGGCCTGCTGACCGCCATGATCTGCCACCTGGCGGTGTTCCATCCGCCGGACCTGCTGCAGCTACGGGTCCTCACCGACACTCCCGAGGACCCGCGGTGGGCGTGGCTGAAGTGGTTGCCGCACGTGCAGCATCAGAACGACACCGACGCGGCGGGCGCGACCCGGCTCGTCTTCACCCGCCCCGATGGTCTCGCCGATCTGACCGCCCGCGGCCCGCACACCGCCGACTCGGCACCCGCCGGGCCGTACGTCGTGGTCATCGACCTCACCGGCGGCAAGGCCGGCTTCCCGGTCGACGGCCGCGCCGGCGTCACCGTCATCACGCTCGGCAATCACCGTGGGTCCGTCTACCGCATCCGGGTAGACCCGGACGGCACCGCCGACGACAAGCTGCCCAACCAGCCATTCCGTCTGGTGACCAGCCAGTCCGACACGATGACCGCCGCGCAAGCCGGCCGCATCGCGCGCAAGCTGGCGGGCTGGTCGATCACCGGAACGATCATCGACAAGAGCACCCGCGTGCAGAAGAAGGTCGCCACCGAGTGGCACCAGTTGGTCGGCGCGCAGACGATCGAAGAAGTCACGCCCGCGCGGTGGCGGATGTTCACCGACACCGACCGGGACCGGCTCAAGATCCCCTTCGGCCACGAACTGAAGACCGGCGACATCCAGTACCTCGACATCAAGGAGGGCGCCGAGTTCGGCGCAGGTCCGCACGGCATGCTCATCGGCACGACCGGATCGGGCAAGTCGGAATTCCTTCGCACGCTGATCCTCTCGCTGGTGGCCACGCACCATCCCGATCAGGTGAACCTCCTGCTCACCGACTTCAAGGGCGGGTCGACGTTTCTCGGCATGGAGAAGCTGCCGCACACCGCGGCCGTCGTCACGAACATGGAGGAAGAAGCCGAACTGGTCAGCCGCATGGGCGAGGTGCTCACCGGCGAACTGGACCGTCGGCAGTCGATCCTGCGCCAGGCCGGTATCCAGGTCGGGGCGGCCGGCGCGCTGTCGGGCGTCGCGGAGTACGAGAAGCACCGCGAGCGCGGCGCCGACCTGCCGCCGCTGCCCACACTGTTCGTCGTCGTCGACGAGTTCGCCGAACTCCTGCAGAACCACCCCGACTTCATCGCGCTGTTCGACCGGATCTGCCGCGTCGGTCGCTCACTGCGCGTGCACCTGCTGCTCGCCACGCAGTCGCTGAACACCGGCGGCGTGCGCATCGACAAGCTCGAGCCGAACCTGACCTACCGGATCGCGTTGCGCACCACCAGCTCCGCGGAGTCCAAGGCAGTGATCGGCACGCCCGAGGCGCAGTACATCACCAACAAGGAAAGCGGCGTCGGCTTCCTGCGCGTCGGCATGGAGGACCCGGTGAAGTTCAAGAGCATCTACACCGGCGAGCCCTACGTGCCCGCCGCTGCGCAGTCCGAGAACGGCGACGCCGCACCGCGGCACGCGGCCGCGAGCAAGGTGCGGATCCACCAGTTCACCGCTGCCCCGATCGCAGAGCCGGTGGCCCCGTGACCGTCGAGCCGGAACAGCGGGTGCTGCGCGAGGTCGTCCTCGACCAGCTGGCGACGGGTGAGGTGCGCGCCTACCGAATGTGGTTGCCCCCGTTGACCGATCCCACTCCGGTCAACGAACTCGTCGAGCGGGACAACCCGCAGCCGCTGCGGTTCGGCCTGGGGATCATGGACGAGCCACGTCGGCACCGCCAGGAGGTCTGGGGGATCGACACGTCGGCCGCCGGTGGCAACATCGCGATCGGCGGTGCACCCCAGACCGGCAAGTCCACGTTCCTGCAGACGATGCTGCTGTCCGCGGCCGCGACGCACACGCCGCGCCAGGTGCAGTTCTACTGCATCGACCTCGGCGGCGGCGGGCTGATGTACCTCGAGGACCTCCCGCACGTCGGTGGCGTTGCGACGCGGTCCGAGCCCGACCGCGTCAACCGCATGGTCGCCGAGATGAAAGCCGTTCTGCGGCAACGCGAGGCGATGTTCAAGCAGCACCGGGTCGGGTCCATCGCGACGTACCGGCAGCTGCGCCAAGATCCCAGCCATCCGGCGTCGGCCGACCCGTTCGGCGACGTCTACCTGGTGATCGACGGCTGGCCGGCGTTCGTGCAGGAGTTCCCCGACCTCGAGCCGGTCGTGCAGGACCTCGCCGGCCAAGGCCTGGCCTTCGGCGTGCACTGCGTCATCTCGACGCCGCGCTGGACCGAGTTGAAGGCGCGCGTGCGCGACTACCTCGGCACCAAGGTGGAGTTCCGCCTCGGCGACGTCAACGAGACGCAGATCGACCGGATCACCCGGGAGATCCCGACCAACCGGCCCGGTCGCGCGGTGTCGACGGAGAAGCATCATCTGATGATCGGTGTGCCGCGGCTCGACGGCGTGCACAGCGCCCAGGACATGGTGCCTGCGATCACCGCCGCGGTGGCCCACATCGCGTCGCTGCACACCGACCAGGCGCCACAGGTCCGGGTGCTGCCCGAGCGCATCTACCTCCACGACCTCGACCCGAGCCCGCCAGGGCCGGAGAGCGACTACCGGACCAGGTGGACGGTGCCGATCGGCCTGCGCGAGTCGGACCTGTCGGTGGCGTACAACCCGATGCACGCCACGCCGCACCTACTGATCTTCGGGGCGCCGAAGTCCGGCAAGACCACCATCGCGCACGCCGTCGCGTCGGCGATCTGCGCGCGCAACGACCCCTCGCAGGTGCGTTTCATGCTGGCCGACTACCGGTCGGGTCTGCTCGACGCCGTCCCGCAGAGCCATCTGCTGGCCGCTGGCGCCGTCAACCGGAACAACTCCTCGCTGGAGGAGTCGATCAAGGCACTGGCGGCCAATCTGCAGAAGCGGCTGCCGCCGCCCGACCTGACCACCGCGCAGCTGCGGGCGCGGTCGTGGTGGACCGGGCCCGACGTCGTGCTGCTGGTCGACGACTGGCACATGATCGTGGCGGCCGGCGGTGTCATGCCACCGATGGCGCCACTCGGACCGTTGCTGCCGGCCGCTGCCGACATCGGCCTGCATCTGATCGTGACGTGTCAGATGAGCCAGGCTCACCGGGCCACGATGGACAAGTTCGTGGGCGCTGCGTTCGGCGCGGGTTCGCCGACGCTGTTCCTCTCGGGCGAGAAGGCGGAGTTCCCGTCCAGCGAGATCAAGCTCAAGCGCAGGCCGCCTGGCCAGGCGTTTCTCGTCTCGCCGGACGGCAAGGAAGTCGTTCAGGCCCCGTACGTGGACCCCCCGGCAGAAGAAGTGTTCGCGGCACCTCCGGAGGCCCGGTAGCATTCTCATCAGTCATTCAGCAACGCTCGCTACGATTGACTAGCAAACGGGTCGGGGGATCACATGCTAGGGATCATTGGATCTCGCATTACCGCCGAATCGTGGGCTGTCCAGTCGGTTCGGAATAGGTAAGGAGATCGCGCAATGCAACCCATGTCTCACAACCCCGCGGCGGTCGGCATCGGCGGCCAGGTGGTCGCAAATGGCGCCCGCGGACTGGCAGGCGGAACGGCCGCAAGTGCCGAGGTAACAGTACTTATGCCGGCCGGTGCGGACGAGGTATCCCTGCAGGCGGCGATGGCGTTCGCCACCGAGGGTGCACAGGCTCTTGCCCTCAACGCATTCGCGCAGGAAGAGCTGTCCCGCACCGGTGCGGCCTACATGGAAATCGGTGGCATTTACACGACGGTCGACGGCGAGAACGCCGCCGTCCTGTCGTAATAACCACATCAACTCTTAATTGATTTCGGGCTCAGCAAACAATGTCTGCAATCGCTGCTATTCCCACCATGCTGTGGCATGCCATGCCGCCGGAGGTCAACACCTCCCGGCTGATGCTCGGCGCCGGTCCTGCGCCCATGATGCAGGCCGCCGCCGGGTGGGAAGCGCTCGCGATCCTGCTCGAGACGCAGGCAGACGAGCTGATGAGCAGCCTGTCGGCTTTGCAGGGAGCGTGGTCGGGCGCGGCAGGTGAGCGTGCGGTCCAAGCGACCATGCCGGTCGTCGCTTGGCTGCGCACGACCGCCATGCAGGCGCAGAAGCGCGCCTTGCAGGCGACGGCGCAGGCAACGTCGTACACCGCAGCGCTGATGGCGACGCCTCCGCTGCCCGAAATCGAGATGAACCACGTGACGCGCGCGACCCTGCACGCCACGAACTTCCTCGGCGTGAACACCGTGCCCATCGGTATCAACGAGGCCGACTACTTCGTCCGGATGTGGAATCAGGCGGCGTTCACGATGGACGCCTACCAGGCCGAGACCACGGCGAACACCCTGTTCGAGCCGATCCTGCCGCTCAAGCCGGTCGTCATTCCGGGGGTCGGGCAGGGAGCACTCGGCGCGGCAGCGGGCCGGGTGGCCGCGATGGCGCCGGGGGCGGTGGTCCGCGAGCTGTCCATCGCCACGGTCAGCGCACGGGCGAAGGTCGAGTCCGCCGCGCTGCACGGTGGCCGGGCGGCCAGCATGGCGAACCACGCGGGCACGCGTGCCGAGGGGCAGGCCCAGAAGGCCGAGAACGCGGCTCAGCAGAACCCGATGCAGGGCGCTCAGCAAGGCGTCCAGATGGCGATGCAGATGGGTTCCCAGCTCGGGTCGATGGCGATGCAGGCCCCGCAGCAGGCCACTCAGATGGTGACGCAGCCGCTGCAGCAACTGACGGGGCCGCTGCAGCAGATGTCGTCGATCTTCGGCCAAATGGGCGGGGGCAATGCACAACCCGCTCAGATCGGCCTGATCGGTGCCAGCCCGTTCTCGAATCACCCGCTGGTGGGCGGTTCGGGTGCCAGTGCCGGAGCCGGTCTGGTTCGGGCGGCATCGTTGCCCGGCATGGGCGGCTCGATGGCGCAGACGCCGCTGATGGCCAACCTGGTCGGCAGCACGGAGAAGGTGCCGATGGGTGCGGGTGCCGGTGGGTCGGGGGCCGGTCTCGCTCCGGTCAACGGTGCAGGCGGCGGTGGGCCGATGGGTCACATGGGTCAGAACAAGAAGAGCGGCGGCTCCAAGCAGGGCTTGCAGGCGCCGTCACCACTCGCTCACGACCTGAGCGAGGACGAGGACGACGACTGGTGAGTCGTCCACGACACAAGACTTCCCGGCCCAAGGGGGCGGAAGGACTCGCCATTTCCCGTGGTGAGGACACAGGAAAAGAGAAAAGGTAAACACCGATGGCACAGATGAATACCGATGCCGCTGTCCTCGCCAAGGAGGCAGCCAACTTCGAGCGCATCTCCGGAGAACTCAAGGGCGTCATCGCCCAGGTCGAGTCGACGGCGGGCTCGCTCGCCGGCCAGTGGCACGGCCAGGCGGGAACTGCCGCACAGGCTGCGCTCGTCCGCTTCCACGAGGCTGCCCAGGCGCAGATCCAGCAGCTGAACGACATCTCGGGCAACATCCACACGTCCGGCACCCAGTACACGTCGACCGACGAGGATCAGACCTCGGCGCTGACGACCGCAATGAACCTCTGATCCAGACCAACCGAACTCAGAAACGGAGACATGAACATGGGTGAACAGCTTTGGAACTTCGCCGGCATCGAGGGTGGCTCGGGCGAGATTCAGGGATCGGTCGCGACGACCGCGGGTCTGCTCGACGAGGGCAAGGCGTCGCTCGGCGCCCTGGCCGCAGTCTGGGGCGGCTCGGGCTCGGAGGCCTACCAGGCCGTGCAGATGCGCTGGGACGAGGCATCTCTCGAGCTGAACAACGCACTGCAGAACCTGGCGATGACCATCAGCGAGGCCGGCCAGACCATGGCGCAGACCGAAGCCGGCGTCACCGGGATGTTCGCGTAGCACCACGAGGCATGGAGGTGGGCGGGGCGGGTCCGAGCCGTCTGGCTGGACCGTCTCGCCCACCTCGCTTCGCGCTCAATCGTCTTCCAACCCCGAGAGGCACACATGTCGGCGGACTATGACCGGCTCTTCCACTCGTCCGAGGCCGCAGAGGCCGGCGACGACGAGACGACGACCGTGGATCCCAAGGCCGTACAAGCCGCCCTGGCTGCTTCGTCGACGCCAATGCCCATCGGTACCAACCCCGTTGACCCGATGCCGCTGACGCCGACCCAGTCCACCGCTGCACCTCCACCGCGGTCGACCGAGGTCACCACGCAGATCCCGCCGACGCGTGCGGCCGGGCAGTCGCGCGTCCAGCCCAACGGCATGATGCGCAGCCCGCAGGGCCAGGGTCACGCCGGAGCCCGCTACGAACAGCCGCGCTCGGCGCCGCAGCCGCAGCCGCGGCAGGCCGCTGCCCCGGCGCCGTCTCAGCACTTCCTCGATCAGGTCGACAATCCCGGCGCATGGACCGGCGGCCAGCCGGCCGTGTCGTCTGCTGCGTCGATGGGCAACCACCGGGCGATCGACGCACTGTCACACGTGGGTGTCCGCTCCGCGGTCAAGATGCCGTCGAAGAAGGGCTGGCGCCGCTTCCTCTACCTGCTCACCCGGATCAACGTCGGGTTGTCGCCCGACGAGATGTACGAACTCGAGTTGTTCGCGCGGATCCGTCGCAACGCCCGCGACTCGTACCAGATCGGCGTGCTGGGCCTGAAGGGCGGCGTCGGCAAGACCGCGACGACCGTCGCCCTCGGCTCGGCGCTGAGCAAGATTCGCGGTGACCGGATCTTGGCCGTCGACGCCGATCCCGACGCCGGCAACCTGGCGGACCGCGCCGGACGCCAGTCCGCGGCGACGATCGCGGACCTGTTGTCGGACAAGGAATTGGCGCGGTACAACGACATCCGCGCTTACACCAGCATGAACGGCTCGAACCTCGAGGTGCTCTCGTCCGACGAGTACAGCGGCGCGCGTCGCGAGTTCAACGAAGAGGACTGGTCCGCCGCCGTCGGCATCGTGTCGCGCTACTACAACCTGGTGCTCGCCGACTGCGGCGCCGGGCTGTTCCAATCGGGCTCGCGCGGCGTCCTGTCGACCGTGTCCGGGCTGGTGATCGTGGCCAGTGCGTCGATCGACGGCGCCCGCCAGGCCGCGGTCACGATGGACTGGCTGCGTCAGAACGGGTATCAAGATCTGATGGGTAGGTCCTGCGTCGTCATCAACCACGTCGTGCCGGGCAAGCCGAACATCGACGTCGACGATCTCGTCCAGCAGTTCGAGCGGCACGTTCCGCCCGGCCGGGTCATCGTGTTGCCCTGGGACAAGCACATCGCGGCGGGCACCGAGATCCAGCTGGAGCTGTTGAGCAACACCTTCCGCCGCCGGATCGTGGAGTTGGCTGCGGCGCTGTCGGACGACTTCGACAGGCTCGAGCGGCGTTGACCACCACGGCGGCTGCACCCAATACGTCGGGCGTGACGCCCGGCAGGCCGTCGACTACCCGGGTCACGATCCTGACCGGCAAGCGCATGACCGATCTGGTCCTGCCGGCGGCTGCTCCGGTGGAGGCCTACATCGACGAGACGGTGTCGTTCCTCGCCGATCTCCTCGAGGATTCGCCGAAGGACGTCCTGGCGGGCTTCGACTTCAAGGCCCAAGGAGAGTGGGCGTTCGCGCGCCCGGGAGCGCCGCCGCTGAAGGTCTCGGAGTCACTGGACGAGGCGGGCGTGGTCGACGGATCGCTGCTGACTTTGGTCTCGGTCAGCCGCACCGAGCGGTACCGGCCTCTGGTCGAGGACGTCATCGACGCGATCGCAGTGCTCGACGAGTCACCGGAGTTCGACCGCACGGCACTGAACCGCTTCGTCGGCCTGGCCATCCCAGCCGTGTGCCTGGTGTTGACCGTCGCGGCCATGCGCGCGTGGGACGCGACCGGGCGCAGCTGGTGGTGGACGCTGGCGATCGGCGTGCTTGGCCTGGCTGTGCTGGGCGGCAGCATGCTGGCGAAGAACCGGTACCGGAACGTCGACATGTGCGAGAGCCTGCTGGTGGCGTCGATGCCGCTGCTGGCCGGTGCCGTCGCCCTCGCCGTTCCGATCCCGCGGGGCATCGAGGGGCTGGGGGCGCCGAACGTCGCCGGTGCCGCGGCCGTCGTGCTGCTGCTGGTGCTGGCCACCCGCGGCGGACCACGCAAGCGCGCCGAGATCGCATCGTTCCTGGCGGTGACGGCGATCGCCATCACCGCCGCGGCAGTCGCCTTCGGGTACGGCTGGTCCTACTGGGTTCCTGCAGGCGCCATCGCCTTTGGGCTGATCGTGGTGACGAACGCGGCGAAGCTGACCGTCGCCGTCGCGCGCATCGCGTTGCCTCCGATCCCCGCGCCCGGTGAGACGGTGCACAACGACGAACTGCTGGACCCGGTGTCGGCGCCCGAGCCGACCGACGAGGAATCACCGACCTGGCAGGCGATCATCGCGTCGGTGCCGGAGTCGGCGGCTCGACTCACCGAGCGCAGCAAGCTCGCGAAGCAGCTGCTGATCGGCTTCGTGAGCGCCGGCGCGACGGTGCTCGCCGCAGGTGCGATCACCGTGGTGGTGCAGGGCCACTTCTTCATGCACAGCCTGATCGTCGCGGGACTGGTGACGGCCACCTGCGGGTTCCGGTCGCGGCTGTACGCCGAACGATGTTGTGCGTGGGCGCTTCTCGCGGCCGCGGTGGTCGTTCCGACCGGCGTCGCGGTCCGGTTGTCCAACTGGTATCCGGAGTCGGCGTGGCTGGTGCTGACGCTGTACGCCGGGCTCGGCATCGTCGCGCTGATCATCGTGGGTGCGACCGACAGCGTGCGACGGGTGTCGCCGGTGACCAAGCGGATCCTCGAACTGCTCGACGGCGTGGCGATCGCGGCGGTGATCCCGCTGCTGCTCTGGATCGCCAGCGTCTACGACGTGCTGCGGAACCTGCGGTTCTGACATGGGTATCGGTAGCGGCGCAGGCGACACGCTTCGGGTCGACCCGGAGATGCTGTCACAGTTGGGTTCACAGCTCGAGACGTCGGCGCGGGCCTTGCCGGAGGCGCCCGCCGCGTTCACGGTGACGGGAAGCGATGCGATCTCCGCGGCGATCGCGGAGAAGCTGCCCGCGCTGGAGACGCCGATCATCGAGGGTCTGCCCGCGGTGAAGCAGGCTGCGGCGCAGACGGCGTCCAACATCGTCGCGGCGGCGGGCAAGTACCAGGGCACCGACGAGGAACTGGCTGCGGCGTATGAGAAGCAGCAGTTCGGTGGCGGTAGCGCCGGCGGGGCTGCTGGTGGGGCTGCGGGCGTGGCGGCCGGTTCTCCTGGCGCCGGCGCGGCTGGTGCCGGGGGCGGCGCGATGGGTCAGATGAGCCAGCTGATGAGCACGCCCATGCAGATGGCGAGCCAGGCCGCGCAGATGCCGCAGCAGGCGATGGGTGCCGTGAGTCAGGTACCGCAAGCCGGTATGCAGGGCGCGCAGCAGATCGTGCAGATGGCCACCGGTGCGGGCAAGGACGCCGGTGGCGCCACCGATGCGCAGGCTGCCGCGCGCCAGGCCGACGAGCGTGAGCGCGACGAGGCGGCCGGCGGCAAGCACCGCGAGCGCGCGCCGATAGACGAAGCGCCCGTGAGTGATTCAGCAGTGCCCGATAGCGGCGCCGGTCCGCGGCATGCGGCGCCGGATACGCCTGTCGACCTTAAGCTGCGTCGCCCAGTGTGAACCCGACGACGTTCTCGGGCGATATTCGTCGTGACGTTCACACTCGGCAGGTGGGTCGGACGGGCACGATGTCGACCAACTCATCGAGACCGAGAGTGTCGTCGTGTTACGCGTGTAGAGCCGCGCGGAGTGCGCGTGGGCTGTCGCGGCGATGAGAAGTCTTGTCGATCGTGCTCGCGCCAGACGTCCGGCCTCGACGACCGCCGCGGTGATCTGTCGTCCGTTTCGATGACCACGCTGGTATCCAGAACAGCCCTCACTGACGGGCCCATGGGTCACGCACGTCAGGGGCCACCATCTCGCGATCGGCGTCCCAGTCAGGATCCGCAGGCCCTTCGAACAGTTCCGCGACGTCGGTCCACTGCCTCCAGGTGCGCGGAATCGCAGGCACGAGTCGCGCGGCTGAACGGCCGGCGACGGTGATTTCTTCGCCCGCCTCGACCCGGCGAACGAGGTCCGAGGCGTTTCGCCGCAGTTTGCGCAGACCGACGAACTTCATCAGTCCACCGTAGCGCTGTGCTACGTACGGAGCCGCTACCGCAGTGCGGCATCGAGCAGGGTCTGCGCCGCTTCGCGCGCGTAATCACCGCTGCTGAGCTTCTACGCCGACACCGTGCGCGCCGAACTCGGGGTGGCCGAGCGAAAACTATTGGTCGGCATCGCATTCGGTTACGCCGACGAATCCGCAGCAGTGAACACCCTGCGGGTCCCGAGGGCCGAACTCGCCGCGACGACGCGATTTCGCCGTTGAGCCGTGTTGGCCGGCTAAGGCGCTTCCGCGCTAGCTGGTCGATCGCAGTTGTCCGGGCTCCTCGATGATGTCGCGGCGATAGCGGCGCGCGGCGAGCGCGTAGCAGCCGATCGCCACGAGCTGCATGGTCGGTACCAGGATCAGCAGTGCGCGGCCCAGTGCCTGCGGGCCGAGGTCGGCGGTCAGTGCATCGCTGATCACACCGGTCAGGAACGGCCCGACCGCGCCCAGCGTCGCGTTGAAGAACAAGAAGATGGCGGACGCGGTAGCGCGCTGTTCGGGGAGCACCAGTCGCTGGATGGCCGCGATGGACGGCGCCAGATACGCGGTGCCGATGACGTACGCCAGTGCCAGTAGCCACACGCATAACGTGCGGCTCTCGACCACGAATGCCAACGCCGACGCAGGCAGCAGGGCCGCGATGAGGATGACCACGATCCACAGCAACCAGCGCGGGTCGCGGGTGGCCAGCCGGTCGGCGATCCGCCCGACGATGAGCAGCCCAAGGACGCCGAGCAATCCAGTGGCCAGGCCGTACTCGATACCGACCTCGCCGAGCGACATGCCACGGGTACGCATCAGGAACGCAGGGGCGAAGGTGGTCAGCGAGTAGCCGGCCGCCGACACCAGCGCGGTGCCGGCCACCATGGCCAAGAAGCTGGGTTTGCGTAGAAGATCCCACCAGTTCAGCGCAGCGGCGCGATCTCGCGGCGGTGGGGTGGGCAGGGTCTGGCGGCGGCCCAACACCCACAGCACCAGGGGTGCCAACAGAACACTGATCCCGCCCATCACGACGAAAGCCGCGCGCCAGCCCATGCTCTCGGCGAGCAGACCGCCGCCGAGCAGACTGGCGGCGCTGGCCAGCGGTATGGACATGGTGATGACCGCCAGCGGAGCCGACCGCTTCTCCGGGACGAAGTTGCGCGCCACGTAGGCGTGGGCTGCCGGTGTGCTGCCCGCCTCGCCGACGGCCACGCCGACGCGGGTCAGCGCTAACTGGAAGCCGGACTGCACCGCGCCGCCCAGCATGGTCATCGATCCCCACAGTGTCAGGCAGCCGGCGATGACCGCGCCGAATATGCCACGGTCGGCGACCCGCGCGATCACGATGCCCAGCACGGCGTAGACGATGAGGAACCCGAAACCGTTGATGACGCCGATTGCCGTGTCGGACAACGCCAGTTCCTGCTTGATCGGCTCGGCCAACACGCCCGGCAGGAAGCGGTCGACGTAGTTGAGGGTGCCGACCAGGGCGAGCACCGCGACGGCAGCCCACGCGCGAGTTGGTCCGTGCGTGGCCAGGGGTTCGGGCGCAGCGGTGTCCCGCGGTGTCGACATGGTCCTCCTCGGAAATCCGCCACAGGTCGGCGAAGAGGCGCTCGTCACCTCGTCATGAGACTGTAGGCGGCACGTTCCTCCCGAGGCGCCGAAGCTATCCCGTCGAAGGGGCCGCTGCGTGATGCCTTCGTCGAGAACCCAGCTGAACATCGAGGAGACGCCATGACGAGGACGAGAGCCAACGCGAGGGCGTGGGCGGTGGTGTCGGTGATCGCCCTATTCGGGACCTACGTTGCAGTCATCCTGGCGTACGGGCTCGCGGGACGCGCCGACGCCCCTGACGATCAAAGGCCCGCCCCCAACGGTGCGCTGGTGTACCTCGACGTCGATGCCGTATCGGGGGAGACGTTCTCGCTCGAGACCCGAGTTGCGGTGTATCCGGGGGCGGACCTGCTGAACCCCGAGGGCGACCTGCGCGACGACCTGACCGTCCAGGTCAGTCCCGCCGCGAGCGCAGACTCATTGACGTTCGCACGCGGCACGCGCGTGGGCTCACAACCGGTCAGCCTCTACGCCGACGGGGACATCCGACAGTGGCCATTCGACACGTACCAGACATCGGACGTGCAGGTGCTGGCGTTCACCGGTACAAGCGGGGCTCGGGTGGCCGTACCGGTCCAGGTGGCCGTCACCGACTCGGTGACCTCCTGGGCGGTGCACGCGCGGCAGGCCGACTCCGGCCCGGGGCAGGCTCTCGACATCCACGTCGCACGCACGGGCCCGACGATTGGCTTCGGCATCGCGATGTGCGTGGTGCTGCTGATCCTGCCGATCTGCACGCTCCTCGTGTCGATCCTGACGCTGCGCGGCCGCAAGCAGTTTCTTCCGCCGATCGTCACGTGGTTCGCGGTGATGCTGTTCGCCGTCCTGCCCCTCCGCAACTTGTTCCCCGGGTCGCCACCGATCGGATCGTGGGTCGACTACACCGTGGTGCTGTGGGTGGTCGTGGGTCTGGCCACCTCGCTCGCGCTGTACGTGGCCGCGTGGTGGCGACAGGCGCCCTAGCCGCCCGGCTCTGAAGGCGTTGAGGGCCAGAGAGCCCCGCTCCCAGTTCATCTGGCGGTCGACACCCCCGTCGTAGGCGGCGTTGGGGTACGCGAGCGCCGTGAGATGGCATGCAGCTGAACTAAATACACAGCCCCGACTTTGGAACCGGGTGAACTCAGAAAGGGGGGCTCGCCACTACTGCTCAACCCCGCTGTACATGGCCCCTGGCGGCTGGGCCAGCAGCGCTTTTACTGCCCTGGTTTCGGCGTCGGCCAGTACTTCGTCCAACCCGAACTCTAGGCCGTCGAGTGCCTGGCGGATCACGTCGGCAGGGTTGTTCTTGGGCATGTCGATGCCGTCCAGCATGTCGGTGTCGGTGGCTGACAGGTGTAGTCCGAGAACTTGGGTGCCTTGGCCTGCCAACTCGAGTCGAGTGCTGTTGGTCAGCTGCCACTCGGCGGCCTTGGCCGCGGCGTAAGCGCCGTTGCCGGGGAACACTTGAAAGGATCCGATCGACAGGACGTTGAGGATGGCGCCACCGCCGTTGCGTGCCAGGATTGGCGCGAAGGCGCGTGTCACCGACAGTGTGCCCCAGAAATGGGTGGCTAGTTCGAGGCGGATGGCATCGAGATCACCCGAGACGAGGTTCTGCATCGTGGCGACGCCGGCATTGTTGATCACCAGGTCGACGTCAGTGGCAGTGCCGGCGAGGTCGACTACGGTCGCGTCGTTGGTGATGTCGAGGTAGGTGGGCACGATGCGCGTGTCGCCTCCGGCAATGGTTTCCGGTCGCCGCGTTGCGGCGTAGACCTTGGCGGCGCCTCGCTCGATCAACTGGCGGACGAACTCCGCACCCAACCCTCGGTTGGCACCGGTCACCAGGGCCGTCGCGTTTCGTAGTTCCACTCTTCGACTTTAGAATGTGACGTCAGTGTCAGGTTCAAGCGATCGGCAAGTGACATGGCGCACAGTCATTTTCGACGAGAGACGCCTCACTGACTGTGACCCGCTATGTCGGGATCTGGAGGCCCGCGTAGTCATCGGGTGTTCAGAGCCGAGCACGGCACCCGACACCGCCGCTCGACACGGACTACCGAACACCGGCCGTGGACGCTGCCGTCTGCAGGTCAGACGCTGGCGTCTGCGCCGCTTGCTTCCCACATCAGCACGCTCAGGTGTTGCCAGTAGACCCAGTCTGCGATCGCGGCGCGTTGTACCTCGGCGTCGACAGCCGTGTGCGCGCGGTAGAGCGCTTGCTCCTGGGCATGCTCGGCGTAGTTGATGAACGCCTGCAGGTGCACGCCGACGCGTTCGGGGGAGGTGCTCATCAGTGGCTTGATGAGCTCGAACCACAGGACGTTCGACTTGTCTTCTGGCGCTGCAGTGTTGGCCGGCGCGGGTGGGAGTAGTTCGGTGAGGTCTGCGTTCGGTACCGAGGCAAGCCGCGCGGCGGCGCTGGGTGCGATGACCTCGAGGCGGCAACGGCCCTCCATCTGGCCGCTTTCGGGGATGTCGTCGGGTCGCAGGACGATCTTGGCGGTGCCCGGATCGAAGCTCGCGAACTGCTCCTCGGTCGCGATGACGGCGCGCAGTTTCTGGCCGTGAGCCTGAGCCCAGCCCTGGATGGCGAGGATGGGGTAGGTCGCCCACTTGGCGCGTTCCTGCGGCGGCAGGGTCTCGTCGGCGGTGGCCATGGTGACGTGGGCGGGCAGGTTGACGCCCTCGGGGATGTAGGCCAGCCCGTAGCTGTTGGCCACGACGATGGAGCCGTCGGCGGTGAGCCCGGTGACCCAGTAGAACCCGAAGTCGCTGACGCCGATGTTGAGCGCTGCGGCGATGCGACGAGCCGTGATCAGCGCGGCGTTGCCGTTCTTCTTGCGGTTCATGGCTCCGCCCGCGGACGCCGATGCGATCGCGTCGCGTTCCATGCGCGCCGTCGAAACCGGCACGGGCGCTGCGCCTACCGCGCCGGCATCGTTGCGTCCCGTGGATGCCGGGTTGACGCCGGGCCCGCCCGGTCCGGCGGCCGCCGCTGGGTTGGCTCCTGCACCGCCGCCGGGCGGCCCAGTAGGTGCAGCGGGTGTCGGCGTACTTGGGGGAGCGAGCGGCATGGGCGGTGGAGGCGGGCTTGCTGGCGCAGCACCGGACGGCGCACCGCCACCCGCCGCGCCACCGCCGGCGGAAGTGCCCGCGCCGCCACTCATGCCACCGCCGCTGCCGCCACCGGACGCACCGGCCGGAGCATGCGTGCTGGCGGCTGGCTCGGTTGGCATGACGGGCGGAGTCACCGGTTGCAGCGGACTGGCCGGTGTAACCGGCTGCTGCGCAAGGGGAACCGCTTTGTTGGTTGCCTCCACGGCCTTGGCCGCGTCAGGAGCCCCGCCACCGCTCGCGCCGCGCCCGGGTTCTGCGCCTGCCTCGGGGCGAGCGCCGGTGCTTGGGCCTTGCTGGGAGTCCTTGCTGCCTGTGGCGGGCTTGGCGTCTTGGGTTGTTGAACCGCTGGTGGATTGGGCGCTGGAGGAGGATGTGCCTCCGCTGCTGCCGGCGCTGAGTCCGGAGCTACCACCCCCGCCTGGGGTACTGGTTTGCGACGGGGCACTACCTAGATTCGGAGAGTACGGTGCAGAAGGAACGGAAGCTGGATCAGTGCTCACCTGACCGCGTGGCGAAGTACTAGTTCCGGCGGCGCTCGAACCTGGAGCCCGTTGGGCTCCGCTTAGAGCGCTGTTTGCGGCTGGTGCTCCTTGAGGTGTTGCGCCGGTTGCAGTCGGTTTCGTTCCGCTAGAGACAACGCCTCCCATTGGAACGTTAGTGCCGCTCGGAGCTCCCTCTGGAGGCTTACCGGAAGTCTGTCCGCCAACTGGTGTGCCCACGGCAGGTTCAGACCCACTGGAGGAGGGTCGTTCTACGGTGCCTCTACTCCAAAGACTCTTGTCTGCACCATGTTGCGGGGCGTTCGTGCTCGGCGCCCCACCGCTACCTTCATTGGCCGACGACTGTGTTCCTACGCCAGGGCGACGGCTGATGGCTTCGATTTCCCGCGTCGCGTTGTCCAGAACCGAACTCTCATAAGCGCGATCTACTTTCAGCGCGTCAGCTGCGCGTTGAACGACGGTCTGATTCTGGCGAAGGGCTTCCTCGACAATGTCGTCAACTCGCTGTTCGAGGTCCTGCTGATTAGCGAACGATTGGATGTCCAAGCTATCGATTTCGCTCTGGGCAACGTTGCAGATGGCGATTATCTCGCTCTTGGCGGCGATAATCGACGCCTGCGCACGTATATGAAATAGGATCGCGTTCGCAAGTTGCGACTGTATAGATTCCATCGACCGCAAATGCTGGGCCACGCGCAGGTCCGCCGCGTTCGATCCAGATCCAACCCAGGTGTTGCCGTCGAAGAGGGAAGTAGTGGTCAGGCGCCAAGCATCCAAGGTCTTCTGCAGGGAAGTTAGCTTGGCGGTCAACGTCTTCGTCTCCACGCCATGCTGATCCTCATCGCCCTCTGGCCATGCCCCAGGGGGTACGGTCATTTGGCCCTTATGTCCATCAACTGGGCGACCCAGCGTGCTCACTCGGAGCTACTCCGGGGCTGCATCGCATGCACCAATCATGGTTTGATTGAACTGATACGCGGCGAAAGTGAGCCAACTGTCCGCCGACGTATAAGAATCGCCTGCGGATATGAATGCGCGTAGGTACACGGTAGCGGCGGCAGTGAAGTCTTCAAACACAGAGCTGTCACTCTCGCGACCCAAAGCTAAAAGACTGTCTGCCCACTTCGTCATTGCGTCGAGGGCTGAGCGGTGCGCTTCACGTTGCTGGGGTGACCACTGGGACGCGGCCAAGTCAGTGTCAACAGCTTGCCATTCTCTGGTCGCGTCGTTGTACTGTTCGGACAATTGCGTAAGTCCTGCACAAGAAGGTAGGCGCTGCGGCATGAATATCGCGGATGCAGGAGAGTCGGGTAACGCTGGAGCGGATTGTGGCGGATCAATTGGCGATACGCCAAGTGATCTACCTGCCGCACCGTTGTCAATCGCCGTGCAAATCGCCAACAGTGTTGCCATAGTGCCAACGCTGGTCGAGGCCAGAGCATTGTCCCGTGGCTCGTACTTAGGAATCGCAGCCACATATGCACGGCTATACGCAATAAACTGCTCATATAGCTCGCGGGTTACCCGGTGGGGGGTTTGCGATACAAGGGGGAGCGCTTGATCTGCGGCATTGCGCATCGCCGTGGACACTGACTCCAGCTGTTCTCGCTCTGCATCGGTCCACTCGCTTGAAGGTCCCAGACTAGAACGCGTTTCAGACCAACCCTTCGAATGGACCTCTGCGAGAGCATCATTGATACGAATGAACGCCTCGCACGTCGGTTCTTCCGTGATGATCTCGACGGGCCCAGTGTCGTTGGCACTAGCGATGTCTGACGGAACATCTGATGTCGGCGGAGTCGATGGGCCATCCCCGTCGCGCGTGAACAGCAGGGTTGCGCCGATCGTCACGCCGATCACCAAGAGCACGGCAATCGCGACCAACAACCACTTCGTTGCTCCGCCACTCTTCTGAGGCGGAGGAGGCGGCTGCTGCCATTGGCCCTGCGGCGGATATGGCTGTTGCCCTGAGTACGGCTGATAACCCGGCGGCGAGCCATACTGCGGCTGATTGGGCGGCTGCGGCCCTGGCGGCGGGGGAGGCCATCCGCCCTGAGGAGGCATGCTCATGCGCGCGCCTCCGTGGTCGACGTCCTCATTTCCGAACCCCCGCGAGATCGAGTGCGTATTCGATGGTGTTCACCGATGGCCACTTTCTCCACAGTAAGTCAGAAGTCGATGTCGGCAACACGCCAATTCGCACTCGAATGCCTCTCGTCGGGACGCCGAAGTTCACCATCGGCCCACGTCCTCACCCTCGCCGGTGATCTCGGCGACCACCGAGTCGATCCGCTCCCGGTCCGCCTCAATGGAGGCCGAAGCTTCCGCCGTAGCGTTCTGCAGCGCTTCGTTGATTCGGGCCTCGACCACCTCGGCGCCCAGTCGCAGCAGCCCGTCCTCGATGTAGACGTCGGTCAGCCAGCTGTGCCCGTTCAGCGTCACCTCGACCGTCTTGGTCTCGTCCATCGCCGTGAACGTCTGCTGGTTCATCTTCGCCAGTTGATCGTCCATCAGCGACTGCAGCCGTTGCGCTTGCTGCAGCACGGCGAGCACCTGCGGGTGCATCTCCTCGGTCACTTGGCTTCCTTGTCGCCGCTATCCCGGCGTCGTGGCCGGTTTCCAATCACGCCCTCGGTCCACGCCCGATCTTCCTCGTAGAGCGTCTCGTCGGGCGACGTGCCAGGCGAGCGCTTTTTCTCGGACGCGCCACCCTGACCATGGCCGGCGCCGTGCATCGGCATGCCACCTCCCATACCCATGCCGCCCATGCCACCGGCGGCACCGCCACCAGCTGCCGCACCTCCGGCGGGGCCCGTCGCACCACCGCCCGCACCCGGGCCCACGGAAACGCTCCCGACGTTGGGCTGCAGCGGCATTGGGCCACCGCCGCCCCCGCCTCCGCCGGAGCCACCGCCCGAACCGCCACCGGATCCGCCGCCTCCGGCCGACGCCGGGCTCAATGTCGGGTCGTCGAGCATCGGAAGATCGGTCGGCGGTCCGCCGCCGAGATCGGGGAGGCCGGGCATCCCGCCACCTGGCGGAGAACCACCACCGGCGGGAGCGCCGCCTCCGCCGGTGGGCGATCCGCCACCACCAGCAGGGGTCCCGCCGCCGCCCGCCTGACCGCCCGGCGACGGCTGGGCCTGAGCTGCGGCTGGCGAGACGGGTACGTCACCCGGCGCTGGCTGTGATTGCGGCTGCTGTTCACCCCGTGGCGCACCGCCGCCGCCACCGCCAGAGCGCTCACTGTCCCCTTCGTCCTTACCGGGTCCGCCAGGTGGCTGAGGTGGTTGTGGCGGCGTTACCGTGCCCGTCGGCACCGGGCACATGGGCGGCTTCGGCAGTTTGAGTGGTTTCCCAGCCGCCCGGCCTACGTAGCCTTGAAGTACCTCCTCCGAGCGTTCCTGCATCTTCTGACGCAGCTTGAGGAGCTGCATCTGCTCGTTGACGTCGCGGGACAACAGGATCCGTGCGTCCAAGTCCTTCACCTGGGCGAGCTTCGGATGAGCGTCTGCCGCACTCCTATGCGTCTCCGCGAGGTCGCCGGCCTCATCGGCGAGTTGGCGGGATGCGTCTGCCATCTCCTGCAACCACTTCCGATGCCGGGCGAGGGCTTCCAATGCTGCCTCCGCCGCTCCGCCCTCCCACGACGCACCGGCCCACTCGAATACGGCTGACTCTGCCTTCAGCGCAGCGGCGAAGCTCTCCCACTGCCCCTGGAAGGCACCGAGTGAAGCAGCCTGATCAGGCGCCTCCATTTCGGCTGCAGCCTGATCGACCATCAGGAAAGACGACGTGGGGCACTGGTAAGTCGGCTCGGATGGGAGGGGAACCGACGGAGTCATGGGCCCCCCGGGCTGCACGGGTCCGATCGATGTCGATGGCTCGCCGAACCTGATTGCGCCGCCCGACTGATCGTCGACCTGTCGGTACGCTGCAGCTGCCGAGAGCAACGACTCCGCGATCCGGACCGCTTCGACGTGGCCGGTCACCGCGTAACCGCGTAGTGCCTCCGCCTTCTTGTTGAGTTCGCCCACCGCGGTTCGCGCGACCTGCAATGCACACGGCGGCAGCGGCTGGCCCGGCGCCGCCGGCATCGGCTTGCGAATCTCGGCGGCCTTGGCCTCCAGCTCGGCCGGATCGACCTTCACTTCCCCCGACATGTCTCCTCCTACGGCTCCCCGTGACTGGCGCTCACTGCTCGAGCGCCATCTGGTAGCGACTCTCCTCGCGCGGATTGATCAGCCTGATGGGTAGCTGACGGTGCCGCGGAGTGTCGATGAAGTTGTGTCGCAACACGACTCGTCCCACCCCTGGATGCGGGCTGAGGTACGTCGTCGCCTTGGGCCAACCGATCTTGGCGACCTTTCCGACCCGGGCGTTGATGGAGCCCGCGAAGTCGCTGAACTGCGGGCCGAGGGTCACTATCGCTCCCGCCGCCGCCGACCGGATGACGAACTGCGTGAACAGCCGCGCATCACCGAGGTTGATGCTGACGTCCACATCGTCGAACGGCATGTACACCGGGTACCGGTCGGCCGTCTCGCCGATCAGCACGCCCGCAGAGCCGATCGGCAGCTCGTAGTGCCGATCGGTGACCGGACTCTGCCCCAGCATCGCTGCACGCTGACCGCCGAACAGGCACGAAAACCCGCGCGGCGTCGAAGGATTCGCCAACGTCGTCAGCAGCACCGTCGTCGTCGGAGCGGCACCCGGGCGCACCCGCACCTGCGTGATCGTGTGGTCCGCCCGCGCGCTCCACCACACGTTGGGGCCGCCCGGCGCGGTGTACGCGGCAGTGAACGTGCTGCGCCCCTTGATCGACGACCACGTCTCCCGCTCGAAGCTGATCTCGGTCGCCTTGTCGAAGTCGTCGAAGCTACGACTGCACCGCGCGTCGATCCCATTGCTCGCCAACTGATCCGCGATGCGCGTCGTCGACGAGACGAGGTACCGGGCCAACCCGGCCACGCCGACCTCGCGGCGTAGCGCGGACTTTCGCGTCGCCTCCGGCAGGGCCCGCAACACGATCCACGTCCGCCGGTTCGACGGCGACGGATACGGCCCGACGACCTGCTCGTACAGCGCGACGAGGCTTGCGGGCGCGGTACGGCCCACGCGCTGGCCCGCCGAGACGACGTCGGCCTCCAGGTCGGGGCAGTGTGCGGCGATCAACTGCTCGACCAGCTTGGTGTCGACCACGTCGTCGGTGAACGCCTCGCCCGCGACGATCACCGTCGGGGTGAACGGCCGCGGCACCAGCTCAATGACCGACACCAAATGATCGCCGTGCCAACGCACTGCGACGTGATCGCCAGGCAGCACCGTCGCGCCGACGGCCGGTTCCGACGGTGCGGCGGGCGCCGCCCGGTGCCGTCTGCGCCAGGAGAAGATGGCCACGATCCAGCCGGCGAACCGGCGCCCGCGCACGGTGAGCAGCGCCGCGATCGCGATGAGCACTCCGAGCGTGATTCCCAACCACAGCAGGTCCAGCTTCATGAACAGCAGCACGCAGGCGGGGATGAGCACCGCCGCCCACAGCAGATGCCCGGTGGTGGCGCGGAATCCGAACTGGCCGAGGAACTCCCTCATCGGCGCCTCAGGGCTCGACGCGCGAGTGCCCCGATGCCCAGCGCGGCAGCCAAACTCACCCCTGCGATCACGACGATCGTGATCGGGCCACGGTCGGGTGGCGCCACGTACACCGGCGGCGGCAACTGCTTGACCTCGTAGGGCACCGAATCCGGACCCTCCGGGACGTCCCACGTAAGTGCAGCCACCGGATCGATGACGCCTGCACCGACGTAGTTGTCGACTCCGCCACCGGGATGGCGCGCCGTCGCGGTGATGCGGTTCATGATCTGCGCCGGCGTCAGGGTGGGAAAGCGTTGCTTGACCATTGCCGCGAGACCAGAGACGAACGCTGCCGCGAACGACGTGCCGTTGATCGGGATCAGACCGTCCTGGCCCTGGAGCGCGTTGACCGGGTTGCCGTCGTAGCCCAGGGCGGTGATGTTCTCGGCGGGCGCCGCGGCGCCGACCCACGGGCCGGACATCGAGAACGTGCTGGGCTGCCCGTTCTCGGCGATACCGCCCACGGTCAGCACCAGCGGCGAGTACCAGGCCGGCGACACGATGGTCTGCACGCCCTGCCAGCCGCGCGGATCCGCGGGCAGCGCCGGGTTGGGCGGCGGGTTCTGCGAACAGTCCCCGCCGGTGTTGCCCGCTGCGACCACGACGACCGCACCCTTCACGTTTACGGCGTACTCGATGGCCGCGCCGAGACTGTTCTCGTCGATGCGCCTGGTCACCTTGTAGCAGGCGGCCTCGCTGATGTTGATGACCTGCGCGCCCATGTTGGCCGCATGCAGGATCGCCCTGGCCAGGCTGCGAAGAGACCCTGCCGTGGGCGTCGAGTTCGGGTCGTTGGGATCGTTGCGAGCGCCGACGGGCTGGAAGTTGTCCGACGTCTGGCGCATGGACAGCACTCGAGCATCCGGCGCGACGCCGATGAACCCGTCCGTCGGCGAACCCTTGCCTGCGATGATCGCCGCGGTGAGGGTCCCGTGCGAGTCGCAGTCGGACATTCCGTTGCCGGCCTTGTCGACGAAGTCGCCGCCAGGCTCCGCCGGAACCCGCGGCGAGCCGTTCACTCCGGTGTCGATGACCGCGACAGTTACCCCGGCGCCGGTTGCGAACTTCTGCGCATCGGCGATCCGCAGGTAGTTGTTGGCCCACGGCCTGTCGGCGAAGTTGGAGTTCGGGAACACCATGGGCGCCGAGCACTCGCGCCGCTGCTCGGTGGGTTGGTCGGGCCCGGTCACGTCGGGCGGCAGTGCACCCTTGTCGATCACCGGCGGGTCGATCGCCACTGCGGGCGGTGCGCTGAGCAACGCCAAGCTCAGCACCGCGGCGACTACCGCGAAGCGCCGAACCACTTGTCACCCCCTGCCAAAATCTCACGACCTGGCATGTGCTGACCCGCCACCAGCAAACTAAATCTCTGCTGCGTGACGGCGCACTCCGACCCAACACGCCCCCGACCCAAAAGCACGAAAGAAACTATACGGGTGGCTGAGCGGGGTCGAACGCGCTTTCTCGAGTGCACGAAACCCGCCCGGCTGCGATGGCGCAGCTCAGGCGGGTCCGCGTGTCAGCTAATCAAGGTCAGGCGTCGAGGTCCTTGGCGACGAGGTCGGCGACGGTGCTCAGGGCCGCTTCGTCGTCGGATTCCACAGTGACCTGGTCGCCGTTGCCAGCCCCGAGGGTCATGATCATCAGCGCCGATCCGGCGTCCACCGGCTCCTCACCGGCGGTGGCCAGGGTGACCTCGGCCCCGGAGGCGACGACGGCTTCGGCGATGATCGCGGCTGGCCGGGCGTGCAGGCCGATGGATGATCCGACGACGACGGTCTTGCTGGGCATGGTGTCTCCTCTGTGGTGTGAATCGAGCAGTGGGTGGGGGTTGATGGTCAGGCGTTGGCCAGCGCGGGGCTGGGTTCTGCGGCGGTGTCCTTCTTGCTGACGAACTGCTTGGCCGCGATCACGGCGACGGCGGCCACGATGGTCCCGAGTGCCAGGGCCAGGATGAACCACACCAGGTTGCCGATCGCGAAGAACACGAAGATGCCGCCGTGCGGTGCCTTCAGCGTCACGTCGAAGGCCATGATGAGCGCACCGGTGACCGCGCCGCCGGCCATCATGGAGGGGATGACGCGCAGCGGGTCGGCCGCGGCGAACGGGATGGCACCCTCGGAGATGAAAGATGCTCCGAGAAGCCATGCCGCACGGCCATTCTCGCGCTCCGGCTCGGTGAACAGCTTGGGCCGCAGCGTCGATGCGAGCGCCATCGCTAGCGGCGGCACCATGCCCGCAGCCATCACGGCGGCCATGATGCGCAGCGACGAGGGATCGGCGACGTTGAGGCCCGCGGTGGCGAAGGCGTAGGCCGCCTTGTTGACCGGACCGCCGAGGTCGAAGCACATCATCAAGCCGAGGATGACGCCCAGCAGGATCACCGAGCTGCCGGAGAGGCCGCCGAGCCAGCTGGTCAGGCCGGAGGTGATGGCGGCCAAGGGGCGGCCCAGCAGCAGGAACATCAGCAGGCCGACGACCAGCGAGGCGCCCAGCGGGATGATCACGACCGGCATGAGGCCGCGCATGGCCTTGGGGACGGCGATCTTGCTGATCCACAGGGCGGTGAAGCCGGCGATCAGGCCGCCGACGATGCCGCCGATGAAGCCGCCGCCGACGAACACGGCCACCGCGCCTGCAGTGAAACCCGGTGCGATGCCTGGCCGGTCGGCGATCGCGAACGATATGTAACCCGCGAGCGCCGGTACCAGGAAGCCGAATGCCAGGCCGCCGAGGGTGAACAGCACTGCGCCGAGGTACTGGGTGAGTCCGCCGCTGGGGAGGTTCGTGAGCGAGTTGCCCGCGGCGATGATGTTGCCGAGGCTCTTCGTCTCGCCGTCGGGGGTGTTGGCGATGTCGTAGCCCGCCAGCAGGAACCCGAGCGCGATGAGCAGACCGCCCGCCGCGACGAACGGGATCATGTAGCTCACGCCGGTGAGCAGGATCTGCCGGGTTCGCGTGCCCCAGCCGATGCCGCCGGCCGCCGGTCCGCTCGAGGACGCCGACGCGCCGGCCGAGCCCTCGACGCGCGCGGCATTGGGATTGGTTGCGGCGCTGAGGGCTTCGGAGATCATCTTGGCAGGCTCGTTGATGGCGCGCTTGACGCCCGAGGCGATGACGGGCTTGCCGGCGAACCGCGACCGGTCCTTGACGCCGACGTCGGTGGCGAAGATGACGGCGTCGGCGGCGGCGATGGTCTCGGCCGACAGCGGCGTGCTGCCCGACGACCCCTGCGTCTCGACGTGCAGCGTCACACCCGCCTCCTTGGCGGCGGCGACCAGTGAGTCGGCGGCCATGTAGGTGTGGGCGATGCCGGTCGGGCAGGCGGTGATCGCGACCAGGGTGCGCGCCGCCTCGGTGGGCTTCTCGTCGACCGGAGCCGCGTCCGGTGCCGCGGCAGTCTTGGCGGGTGCAGGATTCGCCGGCGCGGGATTCACGACGCCCTCGACCAGTTCGACGATCTCCGCGTCGGACGACGCTGCGCGCAGCGACGCGACGAAGTCCTTGCGCACCAGCGCCCGCGCCAGGCTGGAGAGCAGCTTCATGTGCTGCGAGCCGCCGGCTTCCGGCGCGGCGATGAGGAATGCGAGGTCGGCTGGGCCGTCGGGGGCGCCGAAGTCGACCTTGGGGGACAGCCGGGCGAAGCCGATCGTCGCCTCGTCGACGTGCGGTGAGCGGCAGTGCGGGATCGCGATGCCACCGGGCAACCCCGTGGCGGATTGCGCCTCGCGGGCCATCGCGGCGGCGATCAGCCCGTCGCGGTCGGTGGCGCGGCCGGCGTCGGCAAGCCGACCGGCGAGCAGCCGGATGACCGACTCCTTGTCGCCGCCGGCGTCGACGTCGAGCGCGACCAGGTCTGTGGTGATGATGGGCATGTCGCTACTTCCTCGTAGTCATGATGGTGCGAGTGGTCATTGGGCTATGGACGGGCGCTATGGACGGGCGGACGCGGGCGTAAGCGCATACACCCGAACGGCATCGAGGTCGATCTGGTCCGGTGACGGCAGCGCCGACCCGGGCAGCGCGGCAGCTGCGCTGCCGTAGGCCACCGCCATTTGCAGGCGCTGTGGCGGCTGCGCCCCACCGACTTCGGCGCGCAGGTAACCGGCCAGCGAGCTGTCGCCGGCGCCGACGGTGCTGCGCGGGACGATGGGTGGCGGGGTGGCCATCCAGCTTCCCGCCTCGTCGACCAGTACCGCCCCCGCGGCCCCGAGGGTGACGAGCACGGTGCGTGCCCCCCGGGCAATGACCTCGCGGGCAGCGGAGACGACGGGCTCGGGATCGCCTGCGGCTGCGGCACTCTCGAGGTGCAACGGGTCGGCGCCCACCAGGCTGGCGAGTTCCTCGGCGTTGGGCTTGATGACGTCGGGTGCGGCCGTGCCGAACGACGCCGCCAGCGCGCCGAGCGGGCGTTCGGAGGTGTCGATGGCCACCTTGCACGCCGACGACCGCAAGCTCGAGGCCACCTCGGCGTACCAGTCGTCGGGCAGACCCGGCGGCAGCGAGCCGGACAGCACCACCCACGCGGCGTCGGCGGCTGCGGCGAGTACCGACCGGGTGAGAGCCGCGCGGGCCGCGGCATCGAGCGTCGCCCCGGGCTCGTTGAGCTTGGTCGTCGTCCCGTCCGGTTCGGTGATCGCGACGTTGGTGCGCACCGTGCCGCTGACCGGTACCCCGCGGAACGTCACTCCGATGGCGCGCAGCGCCGCGATCATCGGATCGTCGTCGCCCGCGGGCAGGATGGCGACGGCGTCGACCCCGGCGAGTGCGAGCGCCCGCGCGACGTTGACGCCCTTGCCGCCCGGCTCGGAGGTGGCCGAGGTGACGCGCTGTACCGCGCCGCGGGCGAGCGGGGCGGCCAGCGTGACCGTGCGGTCGATGCTGGGGTTGGGTGTGACTGTGACGATCACGTCGTGGCTCCTGCCTGGACGACCTCGACGCCGTGCTCGGTGAGCGACCGACGGTCGTCGTCGCTGATCTCGGTGTCGGTGATGAGGGTGTCGACGTCGGTGATGGGCGCGAAGCTGACGAACTCCTCGCGACCGACCTTGCTGGAATCGGCTGCGACCACGACGTAGTTCGCGCTGCGCACCATCGCCCGCTTCACGGCGGCCTCCTCGCTGTCCGGGGTGGACAAGCCATGGCGGGCGCTGATGGCATTGGTGCCGATGAACGCGATGTCGACCCGGATGGTGTCGAGTACCCGCAACGCCTGCTCGCCGACCGCGGCCTGGGTGATGCCGCGGACCCGTCCGCCGAGTAGTTGCAGCGTCACCGTCGGCATCGCGGCTAGCCGCGCTGCGATCGGCACCGAGTTCGTGACGACGACGAGGTCGCGGTCGGTGGGAAGGTGTGCGGCGATGCGCGCCGTCGTCGTCCCCGCATCGAGCAGCACCGTGGCACCGCCGAGCGGGAAGAACTCGGTCGCGGCGGCGGCGATGGCGTCCTTGTGGTCGGCGCGGGTCGTCTCCCGCTCGCCGACCCCGGCTTCCACGAGGTGCAGTGCGCGGACGGGAACGGCGCCGCCGTGTACCCGGCGCAGGACGCCCGCCCGGTCGAGTGTGGCCAGGTCGCGGCGCACGGTCTCGGTGGTGACGTCGTACTCCTGCGCGAGTTCGGCGACCGATGCGCGACCCTGGCTCATCACCAGTGCGGCGATTGCCTGTTGCCGCTCCTCCGCGTACATCGGTCTCCGATCATGTGGGTTATCGTTCGGCAAAATGTTGATACATGTTGTTTTACTCTTGTCTGTGTTGACTTGTCAACGATTTCTTGTAACCTCGATCACATGAGTACGACGACGTCAGCCACCTCACTCCCGCAGCAGGGTCAGGTGCTCCACGGTGTCCCGGCCGTTGGTGGGGTGCAGTACGCGCCGGTAGTCCGCCCCGGCGCCCGCCCGAGTCTCGACGAGACGCCGGTCGCCGACATCGCGGAGTCGGAACGCCCGGCCGAGGTCGAACGGCTCAAGTCGGCATCCGCCGCGGTGGCCGACCGGCTGCGCGCCCGCGCCGCACACGCCACCGGCGTCGCATCGGAGGTGCTCGCGACCACGGCGCAGCTCGCGCAGGACCGGGCGTGGCTCCGTGACGCCGAGAAGCGCATCGTCGCGGGCGCACCCGCCACCCGCGCCGTGGCAGGAGCCGTCGGCAAGATCGCCGATGCACTCGCCAAGGCCGGTGACCTGATGGCCGAACGCGTCACCGATCTGCGTGACATCCGCGACCGCGTGATCGCAGAACTGAGCGGCCTGCCCGAGCCCGGTGTCCCGGTTCCCGAGCGCCCGTCGATCCTGTGCGCAGAGGACCTCGCGCCGGTCGACACGGCAGGCCTCGACGCGTCACTCGTCGTGGGGCTGGCCACCTCGCTCGGCGGCCCCACCAGCCACACCGCGATCATCGCCCGTCAGCTCGGCATCCCGTGCGTCGTCGCGGTCGACGGCCTCGACGACGTGCCCGCAGGCACGATGATCATGGTCGACGGATCCGTCGGCACCGTCACAGTCACACCCGACGAGGCCGTCGCGGCACGCGCCGTCGAGGGGTCCCGCCGCGACGCCGAGGCGGCCCGGCAGTGGACCGGACCGGGCGTCACCGCCGACGGGCATCCCGTCGCGATCCTTGCCAACGTGCAGGACGGCGCTGCCGCGCGCGCAGCGGCCGAGACGCCGGCCGAGGGCGTCGGCCTGTTCCGCACCGAGCTGTGCTTCCTCAACCGCGACACCGAACCCAGCGTCGACGAGCAGGCGGAGATCTACGGGCAGGTGCTGACGGCGTTCGGTGACCGGAAGGTCGTCGTCCGCACGCTCGACGCAGGCTCCGACAAGCCGCTCAAGTTCGCCGGTCACCCCGACGAGGCCAACCCGGCGCTCGGCGTGCGCGGCATCCGGATCGCGTTCGGCAACCCCGCGATCCTCACCAGGCAGCTCCAGGGCATCGCCGACGCCGCGCGCAACACCGGCACGTCGCCGTGGGTCATGGCGCCGATGATCGCGACCGCCGCCGAGGCCAAGTCCTTCGCCGACGAGGCGCGGTCGATGGGCCTGACGCCCGGCGTGATGATCGAGGTGCCCGCCGCGGCGCTGCTGGCCGACCGCATCCTCGAGCACGTCGACTTCCTGTCGATCGGTACCAACGACCTGACGCAGTACACGATGGCCGCCGACCGGATGTCCGCCGAACTCGCGACGCTCACCGACCCGTGGCAGCCCGCGGTCCTCGCGCTGGTCGCGATGGCGGCCCGTGCCGGCGCGGCGGCAGGCAAGCCCGTCGGCGTGTGCGGTGAGGCCGCTGCCGATCCGGTGCTGGCTTGCGTGCTCGTCGGCCTCGGCGTCTCGTCGCTGTCGGCGGCTGCCGCGGCGATCTCAGCGGTGGGCGCCAAGCTCGGCCAGGTCACGCTGGCGCAGTGCCAGGCGGCAGCCGAGGCGGCGCTGAACACCGCCACCGCGGCCGAGGCCCGGGCCGCGGCGCTGGCCCAGCTCGGCTGACTGCCGGAATCAATCGGACCGCGGTCCGGTTATACGCGGTAGTTCCCAATCGAGGAGGTACCGATGCCCGCCATCACCGCCGACACGCTCACCCTGCCCCGCGTCACCGGGCCGACACCGTCGGACACCGAGCGCCCCGTGCGCTCGATCACCACCGGCCCGCGCGGCTACGAGGGCGAGGGCTTCCCCGTCGTCCGCGCCTTCGGCGGAGTCAGCGCCGCCGCACTCGACCCGTTCATCCACATGGACCAGATGGGCGAGATCGAATACCAGCCCGGTGAACCCCGCGGCACCGACTGGCACCCGCACCGCGGCTTCGAGACCGTCACCTACATGATCGACGGTCGCTTCGCCCACCAGGATTCACACGGCGGCGGCGGCCTCATCACCGATGGCGCCACGCAGTGGATGACCGCGGGCTCGGGCATCCTGCACATCGAGACCCCGCCCGCCGAACTCGTCGACAGCGGCGGCCTCTTCCACGGCGTCCAGCTGTGGGTGAACCTGCCCAAGAAGGACAAGTTCGCGGCGCCGAAGTACCAGTCGATCGAGGGCGGCGAGGTCAAGCTGCTCGCCTCCGACGACGGCGGTGCGCTGGTGCGCATCATCGCCGGCGACGTGGACGGCCAGGCCGGCCCCGGCGCAACCCACACGCCGATCACGTTGGCGCACGCGACGATCGAGCCCGGTGCGCGGCTGAACCTGCCGTGGAACCGCGACTTCAACGCGTTGGTCTACGTCCTGTCCGGTCGTGGGTCCGTCGGCCCCGTCGGCCGTTCCATCGAGCAGGGTCAGCTGGCCGTGTTCGGGCCGGGTGACCGCATCACCGTCGACGCGGGCGGAAGCCAGGACTCCAACCGACCCGCGCTCGAGGTCCTGCTGCTCGGCGGCAAGCCGATCCGCGAGCCGGTCTTCCAGTACGGGCCGTTCGTCATGAACTCCAAGTCGGAGATCATCGAGGCGATGGACGACTTCAACGCCGGGCGGTTCGGGTCCATCCCGCCGAACGCCCTGCGCCCGCACTCCACTTCCTAGTGATTTCGGCGCGCTACCCCGCGCTCACCGCGGATTAGCGCGCCGAAATCGCTGGGGTGGGGGTGGCATAGAGCAGTTCCAACTCGCCGAGGTTGGCCGCGACGGCCACCAGGGGTAGCGCCGCCGACACCGACAGCGCTTCGCCGGAAGCCTCGGCGCGCAGGGCCAACACGAAGTCGTCGCTGATCGGCGCGTGGTCGCGGCCGGGGGTGCCGGTGAGGCGCTCGCACACCGCGGCGGTGTGCGCCTCGAGGATGTCGCGCACGCGCGGGTAGGCGGCCAGCGGCGGTGGGACGACGTCGGCGATCAGCTCGGCGGCGTTGCGCAGCCGGATCGCCCGGTTGGCAGCCCGGATCACCGGCGCCCTGCCGTCGGTGGACCCACCGCTCTCCGAAAGGTATTGCCGCACGGCGTCATCGAGGGTGCGGGACGCCGTCATGGCGTCGTGGCCGAGTGCGAACACCCGGTCGTTGGCGGCCTCGTCGGCGCCTCGGGTGACGCGGCGCACGGCCGCGGTCAGGTAGGTGGTGCCCACTGCGAGCGCCGCGTCGACTGCCCGCGACACCGACGCCGCCGCGCCGCGCGGCCACAGCAGCACCGACACCACGACGCCGACCAGCGCGCCCACCACGACGTCCTCCACGCGGATCAGCCCGACGCTCCACCCCGTCGGCACGATGAGGTTGAAGATGATCAGCACCATCATCGTGAACATCGCCTGCCCGGCGACGAACGACGCCACCTCGGGCACATAGGCCGATCCGAACGCGACGATGGGCAGCGCCAGCCACATCACCACCGGGTCGACGCCCAGCAGCTCGATGAACGCGATGCCGATCAGGAAACCCAGCACCGTGCCCGCCACCGCGCGCACCACCCGCGTGCCCGTGGTGAGCGCGCTGCTGCGCAGGACCGACATCGCACCCAGCACCACCCAGAAGCCGTGCTGCACGGGGAAGACGTGCGTGACGGCGACCGCCAACGCCAGCCCGAGGCCGGTCCGCAGGCTGTTGCGCACGACGACCGCGCGCGTGGCGACGAACCCGGTGGTCAGGTAGGCCAGCGCCTCGGACTCCGACAGCACGCGGTCGGCGGCGCCGGTCTTCGGCAGCCGCCGGCCCAGCACCCGCGCCCACACCGGGCGTGCGTCCGCTGCCGCGGCGATGCCGATGATCCGGCCTGTCGCTCCGACCGCGGCCGAGATCGTGCGACGCGTCAGCAGCCGTCGGCCGACGCCGATCGCGGCGCCGTCACTGGCCTCGCCGAGGATCTCGACGATGTCGTCGCGGTAGCGGCTCTGCGCCACCGCACGCTGCGCGGCCAAGCCGTTGGCGAGGTCTTCGCGGAAGACGTCGCGGCCGGACGACGGCGAGGTCGTCAGAACCCTTGCCGCATCGCGCAGGACCCGCGTGACGGGACCGCGCATCTGGGCCAGCAGGTCGCCGCTGCCGTCGGTGATGCGGTCGGACAGCCACTGCAGGTCGTCGACCACGCGCACCAGGGCCCGGCTGCCCGCGGTAAGCGCGACCGGCCGGAAGTCCGCGCCGAGGAAGTTCGACCGCAACGCCCCCATCGCGGACGAGACGTCCTCGGCCGTCGCATCGCCGTCGAGGCGGTCGGCCAGCGTGCGGCACACCTCGGCGGCGTGCCGGCGGAGGTCGTCGTGGTGGCGGGGTGGGAGCAGGAACAGGGCGGCGGGGACGGCGACCGCCAGCGCGATGGCCCAGCCGAGGAGGCGGTCGGGGATCGGGCCCGGTGGAGTGCAGGCAGGCAGCACGAACGTCAGCAGCGTCGAGCGCTGTCCGGCGGCCACGATCTCCGACAGCACGCCGGAGAACATCACCACCACGGCGAGCACGAACATCGTCGTCACCGCGAGCCACGGGATGGGCGCCACCAGCGACCCGATGGTGATGAGCACCGCGCCGTTGAAGGCCAGTCCGCCGTACGCCACCGCCCGGGACGCCCGGTTGCCGGGGAAGTCGACGGTGATCAGCAGCGCCACGGTGCCGAAGATCGCGAACATCGGTGTCTGCGAACCGCTTCCGACGGCGAAGGCGACCCCCGCCGTGATCGGCAGCACGATCGCCGCGCGTACGGCACGCCGGAACGCGTCGTGTTCGGGATCCTTCTCGGCGAGCCGACTCCGCGCCCGGTGCAGCAGGCCGGCCGGGGTCAGCATGCACCGGATGGTAGACCGGTGGCCACCGCCGCGTTGGCGGGTCGAGGGGTCAGCGTCCGCCGGGCACGTTGGCGAACACGCCGTTGTCGAGCGCGAACAGCAGCCGATCGGCGATCCACGTCAGGTGTTCGGGGTCCCGCGGCACAGTCGACTGTTCGCATCCGACGAGCAGGTAGAGCGCGGTCGTCGCGAAGCGCTCCGCCTGCTTTCCATCACCGAGGATCTCGACGCCCGCGTTCAGCAGCATCTCGTAGCGCTGACGATCCACTTCGGCCTGGACTTCGTGCACGGTCTGGTCGATCGAACTCCAGACCCGGATCGCGGCCTCGGCCTCGAAGGGCAGCATCAGCGCCTCTTGTATGAGGACGTCGACCCGCCGCCGCGGGTCGCTCTCGGCGCGCAGGTTGTCCGCGACGCGCACGGTGCGGGCATGCACCCAGTAGGCGACCAACTCCTGTCCGAAGGCCGACCAGCTGCTGAAGTAGTGATAGAACGAGCCCGTCGTGACACCGAGTCGGTTGCAGACCTCGGCGAGCTTCAACCCGCCGTACCCCAAGTCGGACAACACCTCCAACCCGGTCTCGATGTACGACTCCTTCGAAATGGTTCCCCCCATGGGAGCACCATAGTTCGCGCGGCCGACGCCTGAACTCCAGGTTGACGTTGGTGTAACCCCGAAACGGTCAGGGATCCGTCATCCGCGGGGTGAACTCCGTGATCAGTCGACAGTGCCCCTTTGCTGAAACCGTTTCTCTTAGGCTTCCGCAACCATTTCGCAACGAAGGGCTATCTGACGTATGGCACAATTTGGCTGTGCCGCATACCGCCACCCGAGGTCCAGGACGTCCGCCAGCAGCGAAGGCGGCAGAGACGCGTGAGCGGATCGTCCGCGCTGCTCGCGAGGTCTTCAGCGAACTCGGCTACGACGCTGCGACATTCCAGGCGATTGCTATCCGCGCCGATTTGACGCGTCCGGCCATCAATCACTACTTCGCCAGCAAGCGCGTCCTCTACAGCGAAGTGGTCGAGAAGACGAACGAAATGGTGGTTGCCGCGGGCATGGCCAAGGCCGAGGAGGAGACGTCGCTGCTGAAGCGGCTGTCCGCCTTCTTCTCTGCGGCGATGCAGGCCGACACCCGGGACCGATCGGCTGCTGCGTTCCTGGTCACGTCGGTGCTGGAGTCCCAGCGGCACCCCGAACTGAGTCGCGACGAACACAATTCGCTGAAGACGTCGCGGGCATTCATCAGCTGGGCGGTCACCGATGCCATCGAGCGCGGCGAGTTGACGACCGAAACCGACGTGACGACCCTGGTCGAGCTGCTGGTGGCGGTCATGTGGGGAATGGGCTTCTACGCCGGCTACGTGGGCGGCCACGACGAACTCGGCGTCATCGTCGAGAAGCTGGAGCTCCTCCTGGCGAACAAGCTCTGGACACTCGGCTCTTAGCTCCAGCAACTCCTGTGTTGCCGTCCCGATCGCGCGGCGGTGCCGTGGGCAACGTCGGCTTCTAGACTGACTAACCTATTCGGTAGGCTTGCGAACGATTTCCCCTGCTCGCCGTCGAGCGTGCAGGCAACCTCGACGATGGAACGGCACACATGAGTTCGCTTCGCTCGCACGACGACACCTGGGACATTGCGACGAGCGTGGGGTCGACCGCAGTGATGGTGGCGGCTGCACGCGCCGGTGAGACCCAGCGCGACCAGCCGCTGATCCGCGATCCGTACGCGAAGATCCTGGTCGACGGCGCGGGCACCGGTGTCTGGGAGTACATGCTCGACGAGGCGTTCATCGCCAGGATCGCCGAAGCCGATGCCGAGGTCGCCGAGATCTTCGAGCACATGGGCAACTACCAAGCCGTCCGCACCCACTTCTTCGACGACTACTACGCGAGCGCCGTCGCCTCTGGCATCCGCCAGGTCGTCATCCTCGCCTCGGGGCTCGACTCGCGGGCATACCGGCTGGATTGGCCCGCCGGGACCGTCGTCTACGAGATCGACCAGCCCAAGGTGCTCGAGTACAAGGCGACGACGCTGGCGAAGCACGACGTGGCGGCATCCGCGGAACGCCGCGAGGTGGCGATCGACCTGCGGTTCGACTGGCCCACGGCGCTGCGTGACGCCGGCTTCGACTCGTCCGCGCCGACGGCATGGCTGGCCGAGGGCCTGCTCATGTACCTTCCCGCCGACGCCCAGGACGGACTGTTCGAGCGAATCACCGAACTCAGTGCGCCGGGTAGCCGCGTCGCGGCCGAGACCGTCGGCGTCCATTCTGAGGAGCGCCGCGCCCGCATGCGGGAGAAGTTCGATGCGCTGCGGGCCAAGTTCACCGACGTCGACATGAGCCAGCCACTCGACGTTGCCGACCTGATGTACAACGACCCCGACCGCGCGGACGTCACCACCTGGCTCAACGACCACGGCTGGACCGCATCGGGCATCACCTCCGAGCAGGCGATGCGCGAACTCGATCGCTGGGTGCTGACCGACGAGGTCGACGAGGACGCGTTCTCCGAGTTCGTGGTGGGCGAGCGCCAGTAGCCGCCTTCCCGGGCAACGCCCTGTTCACCAACCAGGTGGTTGGCTACGATCGGCCCCACACGAGGAGCAGGCCGATGTTGCTCGACCGGCAGGAAGGACGGGGCATGACCACCGAATCCGTTGCACCGCCCAGCTCGACGACCGAAGACATTCCGAGCACCGTCAAGCGGCTGCGCAAGACCTTCGCCACGGGACGCACCCGCAGCATCGAGTGGCGCAAGCAGCAGCTCAAGGCGCTCGAGCGGATGATCGTCGAGAACGAAGCGCAGATCGCCGACGCGCTCAACCAGGACCTGGGCCGCAAGCCGTTCGAGGCGTGGCTCGCCGACATCGCGAGCACGGCGGGCGAGGCGCGCGACGCCGCCAAGAACGTCGGCAAGTGGGCCAAGCGCAAGCAGCGCCTGCTCGAGTTCTCGCAGCTGCCCGGCCGCGGGTGGGTCGAGTACGAGCCCTACGGCGTCGTGCTCGTCATCGGTGCTTGGAACTTCCCATTCGCGCTGACGCTCGGTCCCGCCGTCGGCGCGCTCGCCGCAGGCAATGCCGTGGTGCTCAAGCCGTCCGAGGTTGCGCCCGCGTCGTCGGCGCTGATGGCCCAGTTGGTGCGTCGCTACCTGGACACCGACGCCGTCGCGGTCGTCGAAGGCGATGGAGCGGTCAGCCAGGAACTCATCGCCCAGGGCTTCGACCGGCTGTGCTTCACCGGCGGCACGGAGATCGGCCGCAAGGTCTACGAGGCCGCGGCGTCGCACCTGACGCCCGTGACCCTGGAACTCGGCGGCAAGAGCCCGGTGATCGTGGCCGCCGACGCGGACATCGACGTCGCCGCCAAGCGCATCGCCTTCTCCAAGTTGCTGAACTCCGGACAGATCTGCATCGCCCCGGACTACGTCATCGCCGACGCATCGATCCGCGACGAACTCGTCGACAAGATCAAGAGTGCGGTCGAGGCGTTCGAGGCGGGCGACTCCTCGGGCAAGCGCATCGTCAACGAGCGGCACTTCGACCGGTTGGTGTCGTCCCTGGCCGCGACCAAGGGCACGGTCGCGATCGGTGGCGGGTCCAACGCTAGCGAGATCAAGATCCAGCCGACGGTGGTCGTCGACCCCGATCTCGACGAGCCGCTGATGCGCGACGAGATCTTCGGCCCCATCCTGCCGATCGTCACCGTCGGAAACCTCGACGAGGCAATCGACTTCGTGAATTCACGGCCGAAGCCGCTGGCCGCCTACCTGTTCACGAAGACCAAGAGCGTGCGGGAGCGGGTGATCAAGGAGGTGCCTGCCGGCGGGATGCTGGTGAACCACCTGCTGTTCCAGTTCACCACCACGAAGCTGCCGTTCGGCGGCGTCGGCCCGTCCGGCATGGGCGCCTACCACGGCAAGTTCGGGTTCGAGGAGTTCAGTCACCGCAAGTCGGTTCTGACGAAGACGACCCGACCCGACCTATCCGCCATCATCTACCCGCCGTATACAGATAAGGCGTGGAAGCTGGCACGCCGGCTGTTCTAGGCACGTCCAGCATCGAGACCCATTTAGCCCGAACCCTTTCGAAAGAGGAGTGCAATGCCCGGAGTGCAGGATCGCGTCGTCGTCGTCACTGGAGCAGGCGGCGGACTGGGTCGTGAATACGCCCTGACGCTGGCCAGGGAGGGCGCGAGCGTCGTCGTCAACGACCTCGGCGGCTCGCGAGATGGATCGGGCGCCGGACACAACATGGCCGATCAGGTCGTCTCGGAGATCAAGGAGGCGGGCGGCCGCGCGGTGGCCAACTACGACAGCGTCGCCGAGCCCGAGGGCGCGGAGAACATCATCAAGACCGCCATCGACGAGTTCGGCAAGGTCGACGGCGTGGTCAGCAACGCGGGCATCCTGCGCGACGGCACCTTCCACAAGATGACGTTCGAGAACTGGGACGCCGTGCTCAAGGTGCACCTCTACGGCGGCTACAACGTCATTCGCGCTGCGTGGCCGCACTTCCGCGAGCAGAGCTTCGGCCGCGTCGTCGTCGCGACGTCGACCAGCGGTCTGTTCGGCAACTTCGGCCAGGCCAACTACGGCGCCGCCAAGCTGGGTCTCGTCGGCCTGATCAACACCCTGGCCCAGGAGGGCGCGAAGTACGACATCAAGACCAACGCGGTGGCTCCCATCGCAGCGACCCGCATGACCGAGGACATCCTGCCCAAGGAGGTCTTCGAGAAGCTGACGCCGGAGTACGTGGCGCCGGTGGTGGCGTACCTGATGACCGAGGAGCTGGCCGACACCGACTCGATCTTCATCGTCGGCGGCGGCAAGGTGCAGCGCACCGCGCTCTTCCAGAACGAGGGCGTGACGTTCTCCGACGGCGTGCCGTCGATCGACGACGTCGCCAGCAAGTGGGGCGAGATCATCGATCTGTCGGCGGCCAAGTCGGCCAGCTTCAAGCTCGGCTGATGCGGCTCCAGCTGAGCGACCGGGCAGCGTGTAAGTGAAAGCGCTTGTCGCGCAATCCCTTTCCGGACCGTCCGGGCTGAGCTACACCGATGTCGACGACGCGGCGGGTGACTCCGCCGTGGTCGTCGACGTCGGTGCGGCCGGCGTCTGCTTCCCCGATCTGCTGATGCTGCAGGGCGGCTACCAGATGAAGATGGAGCCGCCGTTCATCCCAGGTGTCGAGGTGGCGGGCACGGTGCGGTCCGCGCCGGAAGGTTCCGGTTTTACTGCGGGACAACGGGTTTCGGGATTCAGTCTGCTCGGCGGCTGGGCCGAGCGGGTGGCGCTCCCGGTCGACAGCGTGACGCCGACCAACCCCGACCTCGACGACGCGTCGGCGGTTTGCCTGCTGGGCAACTACTACACGATGCACTTCGCCCTGGCCCGCCGCGCGGCGCTGCTCGCCGGTGAGACGGTGCTCGTGCTCGGCTCCGCCGGCGGTGTCGGCACGGCAGCGATTCAGGTCGCGAAGGCCATGGGCGCCAGGGTGATCGCCATGGTCCACCGACCCGGCGCGACGGAGTTCGTCGAGTCCCTCGGGGCCGACGTCGTGCTCCCGCTGACCGACGGTTGGGCGAAGGCGGTGCGCGACCACACCGACGGCCGCGGCGTCGACGTGGTCGTCGACCCGGTGGGCGGCGACGCGTTCGACGACGCGATCCGCGTGCTGGCCACCGAAGGGCGGCTGCTCGTCATCGGCTTTGCGGCAGGCGGCATCCCGACGGTGAAGGTAAATCGGCTGCTGCTGCGCAACGTGAGCGTGGTCGGGGTGGGCTGGGGCGAGTTCGCCGGTCGCACGCCAGGCGCGCAGGCGATGGTCGGCGCGGGCGTCGCGGGCCTGGTCGACGCCGGGCTGCGTCCCGCGCCGCCTGTGCGGTACCCGCTGGCCGACGGACGCGCCGCGCTCGAGGCGCTCGCCGCCGGTGAGGTGCGCGGGAAGCTGGTCCTCGTACCGTGATGAGCGCTTGCGCGAAGAACGTCGAGCGATGACGCTGCGCGCGTTGGCGTTCGACGTGTTCGGCACGGTCGTCGACTGGCGTGGCAGCGTCATCCGCGAGCTGACGTCGTTCGGCGAGGCGCACGGCGTGGACCGCGACTGGGCTCGGTTCGCCGACGACTGGCGTGCCGGCTATCCGGCGGCCATGGACCGCGTTCGGAGCGGCGAACTTCCATGGCTGAAGATCGACGCCCTGCACCGTCTGATCCTCGACGAGCTGCTGGAGCGTGCCGGCATCTATGGAATTCCCGACGACGACGTCGACGAGCTGAACCGGGCCTGGCACCGGCTCGACCCGTGGCGCGACACCGTCGAGGGTCTGACCCGGCTAAAGGGCTCCTTCACGATCACGACGCTGTCGAACGGCAACGTGTCACTGCTGACGAACATGGCCAAGCGCGCGGGTCTGCCCTGGGATTGCGTGATCTCCGCCGAGCTGTTCCGCCATTACAAGCCCGACCCCGAGGCCTACCTCGGCTGCGCCGAGCTGCTCGACGTCGCGCCCGGTGAGTTGGCCCTGGTAGCGGCGCACCCCAGCGATCTGCGGGCCGCCCGCGATGCCGGGTTGATGACGGCCTACGTCGCGCGGCCGCTCGAACGTGGGCCCGGGCGGAAGCCACCGCGAGTGGAGGACGGCGAGTTCGACTACCTGGCGGAGGACTTCCAGGATCTCGCCCGCCAGCTCGGGGCCACCACCCCATAGGCTCGGTTCATGGACACGATCGGGATCTTCCTCGTCGGGGTGGCGATCGCCGTCGGTCTGGCGGGGATCTTGATTCCGCTGCTGCCTGGCACGCTGCTGGTCTTCGCGGCGATCGCGGTCTGGGCGTTCGTCGAGCAGACGATCGCAGGGTGGGTGACCCTCGGCGTCGTCACGGCGATCCTCGCGGGCACCCTGCTGATCAAGTACCTGTGGCCCGCCAAGCGGATGCGGACCGCTGACGTTAGTACGGGCAGCCTGTTCGCCGGCGCTGCACTCGGATTCGTCGGGTTCTTCGTGATCCCGGTGGTCGGGCTAGTGGTGGGCTTCGTGCTCGGCATCTACCTTGCCGAACTGGGGAAGCGGCGCGACCAGAAGCGAGCATGGGCGTCGACTGTGCACGCGCTCAAGGGCGTGGCGCTGTCGGTCGGGGTCGAACTGGCGGGCGGACTTTTGGCCACGGTGGTCTGGGTGATCGGCGTCTTCGTCAGCTAGCGTCCCAGTCACAACGGCACCACCAGTCACTGGACGAGCTGCGGCAATCGACTTCGCGTTGTCCCATCTGGTCAGCGAATCAGCCGAGCGATTCCCAGAAGGCGTCGTCGTAGGCGTCCAGGTCGACCGGCCGCAGCTCCCGAGCGCGGCTCCGTAGGGCGAGCACCCGCTTGAAGATGCGGTGCGCGGTCGAGCGCGGCCACTCCGTCGCGTCGTACGTCCCGCGGCGGACGCGCACGACCCGGCCCCGTCCGATCTCCCACCGAAGCGCATCGGACACCGCTTTCGGCGCGTGGTCGCCGAGGTCGAAACCCTGATGGGTGAGACCGGCGATCAGCGTGGAGATCGAACACGGACCGTGCTGAGACAGGTAGACGCTCAGCGCGTACCGCAGCTCGAGCCCGTGCAACCGTCGCGCGTCGTCCATCCCGCGACGATCGAAGGAGGCACCGACACGACCGGGGATTCGCTGACCAGGCGGGACAACCGCAAGTCGGTTGCCGCGCCGCCGCCAGTGACCGCTGATGCCGACGGGAAGGATGTGACTCGGTGGGATCTCAAGCCGGGGCCCGACAAGCAGCGATGCCTCGCGCACGCCATGATTGAGTGCGGCCGCCACGGGGCGTCGCGGCGTCGAACGAGCAGAGGAGTCACGTTGTCCGAAACGAAGATCACGGTCATCTACGACAACCCGACCGATCCGTCGGCGTTCGAGGCGGCCTACGAGGCCGAACAGCTCGACGCCGCGCGCAAGATTCCCGGCTACGTTCGCTTCGAGGCGTCGAAGGTGTGGCCGAAGGAGGACGGCTCACCGACGCCTGCCTACCGGATGATCGACCTGTATTACCCGGACTACGACGCCGCCGTCGCCGCGGTCACCACTCCAGAGGCGGGGGCGTTCTTCCAGGCGTTGGGACGGCTTTCGACGGGTGGAGTGCGGATCCTGATGTCCGACGTCGAAGTCGCGCAGCAGTAGGTTCAGCCGCGCAGAGCCGCCCGAAGCCGTGACACTTCGTCATCGGTGATGCCGAGCGATTCCAGATAGCCTGGCAGCGAGCCGTATTCGGAGTCGATGGTGCGCCGCGCGGCGTCGAGGTACTCCTCGCGCACGCCCAGCACCTCCTCGGTCAGCCGCGCTTCGGCGAACGTCACGATCTCCGGCGTCGCGTCCTCGCCCGCCTTGGTCTTGATCGACTCGAGGATCTTTTCGCGCAGCTGCGGCACCGCCGCATTGCTCCGCAGGAAGTCGGCCAGGATCGCGTCGCGGGGCACCCCGACCGTCTCGAGCACGAGTGCCACCGTGAACCCGGTCCGATCCTTGCCCGCGAAGCAGTGCGCGATGAGCGGGCGATCGTCGGCCAGCGTCGAGATCACTTGTCGCACTGCCAGATGCGCGCCGGGCAGTGCCGGGAACCGCAGGTACTCCTCGGTCATGAAGCGCATCGCCGCGACCGCGACGTCCTCGTCGTCGGGCTTCTCGGTCATCATCCGCTCGAAGCTTTGCTCGTGCGGCGCGCCCGCGGTCGACGCCGACAGTTCGTGAAACGGCAGCAGGTGCACCCGCACCCCGTCGGGCACCCGGCCCGGCCCGCGGCGCTCGAGTTCGCGCACCGAGCGCAGGTCCGCGACGTCGGTGATGCCGTACCCGGCCAGAGCAGCGCGGCCCGCCTCGTCGAGGGCACTCAGCTCACTGGAACGGAAGAACCGGCCCGGCCGAATCCCCGTCTCCTCGGTGACGTCGCGGAAGTTCCACGCACCCGACAGCTCGCTTCCGTGGGACACCCCGCCGCTCGAACTCACTAGGACGTCACCGCCGCCGCCAGCGCCGACTTCTCCGCGCCCAGTTCGGTCCGTGCGATCGTTCGCATGTGCACCTCGTCGGGCCCGTCGAACAGACGCATCGCCCGGTGCCAGCCGTACAGCCGCGCCAGTGGCACGTCGTCGCTGATGCCCGCCGCGCCATGCACCTGGATGGCCCGGTCGAGCACGTTGCACGCCATCTGCGGTGCCACGGCCTTGATCTGGGCGACCTGCTTACGCGCCTCGATGCTCTTGTTGCCGTGCTGATCGATGGTCCACGCCGCCTTGTGACACAGCAGACGCGCCTGGTCGATCTCGTTGCGCGACAACGCAACCTGCTGCTGCACCACGCCCTGTTCGGCCAGCGGCTTGCCGAACGCGATGCGCTTGGTCACGCGGTCGACCATCAGCGCCAGCGCCCGCTCGGCCACGCCGATCGCACGCATGCAGTGGTGGATGCGGCCGGGCCCGAGTCGAGCCTGGGCGATCGCGAACCCGCTGCCCTCCTCGTGCAGGAGGTTGGCCACCGGCACCCGCACGTTGTCGAACGAGACCTCGCAGTGCCCGTGCTGATCCTGGTAGCCGAACACCGGCAGCGACCGCTCGACGGACACCCCTGGCGTGTCGATGGGCACCAGGATCATCGACTGCTGCTGATGGCTCGCGGCGTCAGGGTTCGTGCGGCCCATGACGATCAGCAGCTTGCAACGCGGATCGGCGGCACCGGAAATCCACCACTTGCGCCCGTTGATGAGGTAGTCGTCGCCGTCGCGCAGCATCGTCGTCTCGATGTTGCGGGCATCGCTGGACGCCACTGCGGGCTCGGTCATCGCGAAGGCGCTACGGATCTCGCCGTTCAGCAGCGGCTCGAGCCACTGCTTGCTCTGCTCTTCGTTGGCGAACAGGTGCAGCGTCTCCATGTTCCCGGTGTCGGGTGCCGCGCAGTTGAGCACCTCCGGAGCGATCTCCATGCTCCAGCCGCTCAGTTCGGCCAGCGGCGCGTACTCCAGGTTGGTCAGCCCCGACTCAGACGGCAGGAACAGGTTCCACAGCCCCTGCTCCCTGGCCAGCTTCTTGAGGTCCTCGACAACCGGCGGCACCGTGTGATCGTCTCTGCCCATCTCGTGCCGATACGCCTCGTAGGACGCCTCCGCGGGGAACACGTGCTCCGTCATGAAGGCGGTGAGCCGGTCGTAGTAGTCCTGGCCCTTGGCCGACATCGAGAAGTCCATGACCGCCACGATATGACACCCGTCGAGTCAGCCCTCCGGCACGCCAGCGGTGACGTGTCAGCCCAGCACCGTGACGTCGCCGGTGGTGCCGTCCACTTCGATCATCGTCCCGGTCGGCAGGCTCGACGACGCGCCGCGGGCGTTCACCACGCAGGGCACGCCGAACTCGCGGGCGACGATCGCCGCGTGCGACATGTGGCCGCCGAGTTCGGTGACCACCGCCGCCGCGTAGGCGAACGCCGGTGTGTATCCGACGTCGGTGACCTGCGCGACGAGGATCTCGCCGGGTTCCAGGTCGTCGATGGTCTCGGGCGTCACGACCCGCACCCGGCCACGGGCCACACCGGCGCATACGCCCATGCCGTGCAGCACCTCGCCGCCGGTCAGGACCGCAGCGGTCTCGGTGGGTGCCCACGTGCCGTTGAACGCCTCGGGCGGCACGATCCGCTCCAACTCAGTCTGCTCGGCGCGACGCCTGGCGACGACCGCGGCCACGTCGGGCGGCGGGGCGTCGAGTTCGTCGACCAGCAGGTAGAACACGTCGTCGACCTCGGTCACGATGCCTTCGGCGACGAGGCGGCGGCCGTACTCGCGCAGCAGCCCACGCAGCAGCCAGATGGTCCTGACCATCCGGTCGCGGCGGACCTCGCGGTCGCGCAGCTGGCTCGACGCCGCGGCGGCGATGGGCCGCACCCACAGCGGGATATCGGGCGGGGGAGGCGGCTCCCACGGCGGCAGCTCGAGGGTCTTGGCGACCATCCGCAGCAGCAGCCGGGGGTCGTCGGCGAACGACGCGCTGCGCATCTCCACCTCGCCGGGTCCCCGGTGACCGATCGCGTCGACCTCGCGCTTCAGCCGGGCCGCGAAGTCCGGCGCGACGGCGGCCAGCGTGTCGGGATCGGCATCGCCCGACTTCAACAGTGCGCTCAGCGCGGGGTCGGTGCGGGCGATGGCCGCAAGGCGGTGCACCGCGCCGAGGGACTGCGCGCTCGCGACATCGGCTCCGGCGGACGGCAGCACGTCGCGCCCACACAGCAGCCGCAGGATCACCCCGTAGGCCGTACAGACCAGGATCGACGCGGACGCCAGCACCCAGGCGTGCACCACGTGGTCACGCGCCAGCACGATGAGTTCGCGCAACCGCTGATCGTCCAGCTCGGCCGCTGACCGAGCCCGCTCCTCGAGCCGCGCCACGTCGCCGACGAGGTCCCGGGTGTCGCGTCCAGAACCTGCCGTCAGGCCGAGCAGATTGTTGGCGAACGTCAGCACCCCGCGCAGATGGCTGGGCAGGGAACGCTTCTCGATGGGCGGCCGTTCGTCGCCGAACAGCGAAAGGCCCTCGATCGTGCGCCCGAAGAACCCGTTGATGATCATGTCCGGGTCCACCAGCGGCACCGTCTGCGCCATGAAGTGACCCGACGTGATGCCCGCGTACAGGCGGTGGCCGAACACGCCGGTCGTGCGCTTGGCCATCTCGCGCTGCACGGCGCCGCCCGGCCGCAGCCGCTGGGCGATCACCAGCGCAGCGGCCCTGGTGCCGCGCACGGTCACCGACGCCGACGACGGCGTGAACGGCCCCGGCAGCGCCTCCGAGAGGTTCGTGGCGACGAACGCGGGGAAGCGCGGGTCGATGGGCGTGTCGAATTCGCCTGCGCGTCCGTCGATCCCGGCGGTCACCGGGGCGACGCCGTCGTCGGCGGGGGTGTCGACGGCCGGTATCTCGCGGACCCGCGGCAGCCGCCACGGCAGCGCGACGACGTGGTCGCCCAGCGCGAACCGGGCGCGCACCACCAGTGCGAAGTCCTCGACGCACTCGGACGCCGACCAGGTCGGGGCGATGGCGTCGGAACCGTCGAGCCAGGGGCCGAACTCGACCGGCGGGGAGGCGAAGCCTGCTGGCACCCGCACCATTGGCCTGCCGACCGCCGAGGCGATGGCGCGGAACGTGGTCTGGCCGGTGGCCGCGATCTCGACGGGCTCGGTGGCCCCGCTGACGACTGCGTGCACGTACGCCCGTTCGAGGTCGTGCGGGTGCACCACCTGCAGCGGCCGGTCCACTTCGTCGCCCGAGTACAGATGCACCGGCCGCGCGAACGCCCGCAGCACCGACTCGTCGGCGTCACGGCCCAGCACCAGCGGGTGCCGGACGACGACCCGTCGGACGTCGCCAGGGACGTCGACGTCGGTGCACATCGCGACGGCGTCGAAGCCCGACGAATCCGCGATGGATGACACGAACTCGACCGAACCCGGCCAACTCTCGGGACGACGCGCGCCGAGACCGACCACGTGGTGCCCGAGGCTCACTAGCCGGAGCGCGACGCCCCGGCCCAGCGTGCCGTCGGCACCGACGACCAGAACCCTCATCGCTTCCTAGTCGTCGTCATCGTCGTCGAACGCCTTGAGCAGGTCCTGCAGGTCCATGTCCTCGATGCTCTGCGCACCCCGGTCGCCTGCCGCGTCCTCGGTGACGTCACCCGACTGACCGGCGAGGTTGAGCAGCATGTCGAGCACGCCGGCCTGACGTAGCCGCTTGATCGGGATCGACGACACCACGCGCTGCAGCTCCACGTCGACCGCACTGACCTTGTCCCCGGCCGCTTCGCCGTCCTCGCCGACCAGCTGCGTGCGGAAGTACTCCGCGAGCGACGTCGGGTTCGGATAGTCGAAGATCAGCGTCGGCGACAGCGTCAGACCCGTCGCCGCCTTGAGCCGGTTGCGCAGCTCCACCGCTGTCAGCGAGTCGAAGCCGTGATCCTGGAACGCCAGGTCCGCGCCGATCGCCTCCGGTGACGGCAAGCCGAGCACCGTCGCCATGTGCGAGCGCACGAGGTCCAGCAGGATCGCCTGCTGCTCGTCGACCGGCAGCCCCGCCATCCGCGCCGTCAGCGCCGAGCGCGACTGTGCGGCCGCCATCGAGTCGCCAACCTGGCGGCGCGACGGACCCGAGATGAGGTCGAGGAACATCGGCGGCAACGTGCCCGCCGTCGACTTCGTCCGCAGTGCAGCACGATCGATGCGGGCTGGCACCAGGAACGGCTCGTTGACGACCAGTGCCTCGTCCAGCAGCGCCAGGGCCTCCTCGACGGACATCGCGAGGATGCCGTCGCGGTTGAGCCGTGCGATGTCGACGTTCTCCAGGTGGCCGGTCATGCCGCTGGCCTGATCCCACAGACCCCAGCCCAGCGACATCCCGGGCAGTCCCAGCGAGCGCCGGTGATTGGCCAGCGCGTCGAGGTAGGCGTTCGCCGCCGAGTAGTTCGCCTGCCCCGATGCACCGACCAGGCCGGCCATCGAGGAGAACAGAACGAACACCGACAGATCGAGGTCGCGGGTCAACTCGTGCAGGTTGTCGGCCGCGTCGACCTTGGCGCGCAGCACGGTGTCGACGCGTTCCGGGGTCAGCGACGTGACGACGGCGTCGTCGATCACGCCAGCGGTGTGGAACACCGCCGATAGCGCCCGCGGATGGTCGATCTCGGCCAGCACCTTGCCCAGCGCGTCCCGATCGGACACGTCGGCCGCGACGACGCGCACGCTGGCGCCCGCCTCGGTGAGTTCGGCGACCAGCTCGTCGGCACCTGGCGCGTCCGGACCCCGACGCGAGACCAGCAGCAGGTCGCGCGCACCGTGATTGGCGACGACGTGGCGGGCCACCGATGCACCCGCCATACCGGTACCGCCGGTGATGAGCACGGTGCCCATCGCCCAGTTGTCGGGCATCGTCATGACGACCTTGCCGATGTGCTTGGCCTGGCTGAGGTGACGCAGCGCGGCAGGCGCGCGACGCACGTCCCACGGATCGACCGGCAGCGGCTTGAGCACCCCGCTGCGGCTGAGCTCCGCCACGCCCGTGAGGATCCTGGCCACGCCGTCGGCGCCGGCTTCGAACAGGTCGAAGGCGCGGTACCGCACGCCCGGGTGGGCGGCGGCCACGGCGTCGGCGTCGCGCATGTCGGTCTTGCCCATCTCGAGGAACGCACCGCCCCGCGGCAGCAGCCGCAGCGACGCGTCCACGAAGTCGCCCGCCAGCGCGTCGAGCACCACGTCGACACCACGCCCACCGGTCACGGCCATGAACTTCTGCTCGAAGTCCAGCGTGCGGGAGTCGCCGATGTGGTCGTCGTCGAAGCCCATGGCGCGCAACGTGTCCCACTTGGGTTGGCTGGCGGTGGCGAACACCTCCAGGCCCCAGTGCCTGGCCAGCTGCACGGCCGCCATGCCGACGCCGCCGGTGGCGGCGTGGATCAGCACGGACTGGCCGGGCTGCACGTCGGCGATCTGGCGCAGCGCGAAGAACGCGGTCGCGAAGCCCACAGTGAAGCCGGCGGCCTCGGTGTCACGCCACTCCGGCGGGACGGGCAGCACGACGCGCGCGTCGGTGGTGGCGACGGTGCCGGTGCCCTCGGGGAACAGACCCATCACGCGGTCGCCCACCGACACACCCGCCACGTCGGGACCCACCTCGGTGACCACGCCGGTCGCCTCGATGCCCATGACGGCCTCACCCGGGTACAGCCCCAGGGTGATCATCACGTCGCGGAAGTTCGCCGCGATCGCTCGGATCGCCACCCGCACCCGGCCTGCACCGAGCGGTTCGCCGGCATCCGGGATGGGTTCGAGCACCAGGTCGTCAAACGTGCCCGGCGTCCCGACCGCCAGCCGCCACGGCGAACCGTCGGCGGGCGGTGTCAGCACGGCCTCGGCGGCCCGGCTCGGCACTACGCGGGCGAGGTGCAGGGTGCCCTTGCGGAGCAAGATCTGCGGTTCGCCTGTGGCGACGACGGACGCGAGGACACTCTGGTCGACCGGTGCGGTGTCGTCGGTGTCGAGGAGCACGACGCGGCCGGGGTGCTCGGTCTGAGCGGCCCGGATCAGGCCCCATGCCGCCGCGCCCGCCAGGTTGGCGAGCTTCTCGCCCGGCATGGCGACCGCGCCGCGGGTGACCACGACGAGCGTGGCTGGATCCTGACTGCTCCTCGCGTCCGCAGAAGGCCCGGCGAGCCAGGACTGCATGCGCTCGAGTGCCGCGTGGGTGGCGGCGTACACGCCGGGCACCTCGGACGCCTGGGCCTGGGTGTCCAGCTCGTACACCGGGACGTCACCATCGGCCCCTGCGGCGTCTGCCTGCTGGGTGACGGGGGACCAGATGACCTCGAACAGCTCGCCGCCGTTCTTCGTGCCGCCGACCGCGGCAGCCAGCTGCTCGGCCGTGACCGGCCGGGCGACCATGGACTGCACCGACAGCACCGGCAGACCCAGTCCGTCGGCGAGGTCGATCGACATCGAACTCGGGCCGTTCGGAGCGATCCGAGCCCGGATCGCCGAGGCGCCCGCGGCGTGCAGCGACACCTTCTGCCAGGAGAAGGGCAGCGCCAGCTCGTCGGAGTCTTTACCCAGGATCACCGCGTGCAGGGCGCCGTCGAGCAGCGCGGGGTGCACGCCGAGTCCGGCGACCGACACGTCCTGTCCCAGCTTCACCTCGGCGAAGATCTCGTCGCCGCGGCGCCACATCGCGGTGAGGTTCTGGAAGGCAGGACCGTACTGGTAGCCGCGCGCCGACAGCACCTCGTAGGCGTCTGCGACGTCGACCTCGCGGGCCCCGACTGGGGGCCACACCGTGAGTTCGGCACCGGGCTTGGTCGCCTCGACGCCGAGTTCGCCCTCGGCGTGCAGCGTCCACGGCGAACCGTCGGCGTCCGGCCGGGAGAAGATCGACACCACGTGCGCGCCGCCCGCGTCCGCCGCGCTCACGACCACCTGGACGGCGACGCCCTCGGGCGGGAGGACCAGCGGTGCGTGCAACATCAGCTCGTCGACGGTGTTGCAGCCGACCTCGTCGCCCGCGCGGATCGCCAGCTCGACGAACCCGGCGCCCGGGAACAGCACGACCCCGCCGACGGCGTGATCGGACAGCCACGACTGCGTGGAAACCGAGAGGCGACCGGTCAGCGTCACGCCACCGGACTCCGGCATCTCGACGACCGCACCGAGCAGCGCGTGCTCGGTACCACCGAGGCCGAGGCCAACGGCGTTGGTGGCACCGGAGCCCTGCGTCGACAGCCAGAAGCGGCGGCGCTGGAAGGCGTAGGTGGGCAGGTCGGCCAACCGTCCGCCTTCGCAGATGCCGCGCCACGACACGTCGCCACCGGCGATCGAGAACTCGGCGAGCGCCGTCAGCAGCGTCGTCGGTTCCGGCCGGTCCTTGCGCAGCACCGACGCGGCGACCGGCTCGACCGCCGCATCCCGATCGGCCAGTGTCTGCGCGATCGACGCCGTCAGCCCGCTGGCCGGCCCGAGTTCGAGGAACCGGGTGACGCCCGCCGCGGCCAGCGCGCGCACGCCGTCGGCGAAGCGGACCGCCTCGCGGATGTGCCGCTGCCAGTACGCCGACGTGCCGAAGTCAGGGCCTGCGACCTCACCGGTGAGGTTGGAGATCACCGGAATGCTCGGCGCCGTGACGGACATGCCGCTGGCAAGGGTGTTGAACTCCAGCAGCATCGGCTCCATGAGCGACGAGTGGAATGCGTGCGACACCGCGAGCCGGTGCGTGCGCCGACCCTGCTCGCGCAGCGTCTCGGCGACCGCGAGCACCGCGTCCTGCGGGCCCGAGATCACCACGGAGCCGGGCGCGTTCACCGCGGCGATCGAGACGTCGTCGCGCAGCAGTGGTGCGACCTCGTCCTCGGTCGCGGCGACCGCGACCATCGCGCCGCCCTCGGGCAGCCGCTGCATGAGCCTGCCGCGGGCCACGACTAGCGCTGCCGCGTTCTCCAGCGACAGGACGCCGGCCACGTGTGCGGCCGACAGCTCGCCGATCGAGTGTCCGATCAGGTAGTCCGGTCGCACACCCCACGATTCGAGCAGGCGGAACAGCGCCACCTCGATGGCGAACAGGGCCGGCTGGGCGAACTCGGTGCTGTCGAGCAGCGTGCCGTTGGCGCCCCACATCACGTCGCGCACCGGGCGCAGCAGATGGCGGTCGAGTTCGCGTGCCGTGGCGTCGAACGCGTCGGCGAACACCGGGTAGGCGGCGTGCAGCTCGCGTCCCATGCCGAGCGCTTGGGAGCCCTGGCCGGGGAACACGAACGCCGTCTTGCCACCGCCGCTGGCGCGGCCGCGGACGAAGCCGTTGGCCGGCTCGTCGAGTGACAGCGCGGTCAGCCCGCGCAGCAGCTCGTCGCGGTCGGCGCCGAGCACCACCGCGCGGTGCGGGAAGGCGCTGCGGCCGCCGAGGGTCCAGCCGACGTCGAGCGGGTCGACGTCCGGGTGGGCGTCGAGGTGCTCGGCGATGCGGCGGGCCTGGGCGGTCAGCGCGTCGGGCGACTTCGCCGACAGCGTCCACGGCACGACCGGCGGATGCTCGGTGACCACGCGCGCGTCGGTCGCCGGGTTGGCCGGAGCCTCCTCGATGATGACGTGCGCGTTGGTGCCGCTGATCCCGAACGACGAGACGCCTGCGCGGCGCGGGTGGCCGTTGGGCTGCCACGGTCGCGGCTCGGTCAGCAGTGCGATCGAACCCATCGACCAATCCACGTGCGGGCTGGGCTCGTCGACGTGCAGCGTCGCGGGAAGCGTGTCGTGGCGCAGTGATTCGACGACCTTGATGATGCCTGCGACGCCTGCGGCGGCCTGGCTGTGGCCCATGTTCGACTTGATCGAGCCCAGGTACAGCGGCTCGGAGCGGTTCTGCCCGTAGGTCGCCAGCAGTGCCTGCGCCTCGATCGGGTCGCCCAGCGTGGTTCCGGTGCCGTGCGCCTCGACGGCGTCGACGTCCGACGGCGTCAGGCCTGCGTTGGCGAGCGCGGCACGCACGACGCGCTGCTGCGACGGACCGTTGGGGGCGGTGAGTCCGTTGGACGCGCCGTCCTGGTTGATCGCGGAGCCGCGCACGACCGCCAGGACCTGGTGGCCGTTGCGCTGGGCGTCCGACAGCCGCTCGACGACGAGAATGCCGCCGCCATCGGCGAATCCGGTGCCGTCCGCGGCACCCGCGAACGACTTGCACCGACCATCGGAGGACAGGCCGCGCTGCCTGCTGAACTCGACGAAGACGTCCGGCGTCGCGTTGATCGTGACACCACCCGCGAGCGCGAGATCGCACTCGCCGAGGCGCAGTGCCTGCACCGCCATGTGGAGGGCGACCAGCGACGAGGAGCACGCGGTGTCGACCGACACGGCGGGACCCTCGAGGCCGAGCACGTAGGACACCCGGCCCGACGCCACGCTCGACGCCTGGCCCGTCAGACGGAAGCCCTCGGCGCCGTCGGCACCGATGCCGTAACCCTGGGCGTAGACGCCCGCGAACACGCCGGTGGCGCTGCCGCGCAACGACGCGGGGTCGAACCCGCCGCGCTCCAGGGCCTCCCAGGCGAGTTCCAGGAACAGCCGCTGCTGCGGGTCCATGGCCAGCGCCTCGGTGGGTGAGACGCCGAAGAACGCCGGGTCGAAGTCAGCGGCGTCGTAGAGGAAGCCGCCGGTGTTGGCGTAGGACGTGCCCGCCGCATCGGGATCGGCGTCGAACAGGTTTGCCAGGTCCCAGCCGCGGTCGGTCGGGAAGTCGGAGACGACGTCGCGACCCGCTGCGACCATGTCCCACAGCGTCTCCGGCGAGTCGACGCCGCCGGGGTAGCGGCAGGAGATGCCGACGATGGCGATCGGCTCGTCGACCACCGACTGGACCGTCGTGGTCTGCCGCGCCTGCTCCTGGGCCGAGGCGTCCCCGGCCAGTTCGGTGCGGATGTAACCGGCGAGTGCCTGCGGGGTGGGGTAGTCGAAGATCAGCGTCGGCGACAGCGCGAGACCGGTCGCCGTCTTGAGCCGGTTGCGCAGCTCGACGGCGGTCAGGGAGTCGAAGCCGTGATCGGAGAACGCCAGGTCGGCGTTGATCGACTCCGGCTCGGTCGTCCCTAGCACGGTCGACATGTGCGACCGCAGCAGATCCAGGATGAGCGCCTGCTGCGCGGGCTCCGAGAGACCCTGCAGACGTTGTGCCAGAGCCGACTTCGACTTCGCGGCGACCAGCGAGTCGTCGACGCGGCGGCGGGTCGGCGCGCTGGCCAGGCGGCTGAACATCGGCGGCAGCACGCCCTGGGCGGACCGGGTGCGCAGCGCGCTGCGATCGATCCGCGCGGGTGCCAGCAGGGGCTCGCCGACGACGAGTGCGCTGTCGAACAGCGCCATCGCGTCGTCGCTCGACATCGCGAGGATGCCATCGCGGCCGAGGCGGGACAGGTCGGCCTCTTCGAGGTGACCGGTCATCGCACTCGCCTGGTCCCACAGGCCCCACGCGAGCGACGTCGCGGGCAAGCCGTGGGCCCGCCGGTGCGTGGCGAGACCGTCGACGAACGTGTTCGCGGCGCAGTAGTTGGCCTGGCCGGCCGAGCCGACCACGCCTGCCATCGACGAGAACAGCATGAAGGCACCGAGATTGGCGCCCCTAGTGAGTTCGTGCAGGTTCCACGCGGCGTCGACCTTGGCGCGCAGCACGGGCTCGACACGCTCGGGCGTCAGCGAGCCGATCACGGCGTCGTCGAGCACACCGGTGGCGTGCACGACCGCCGTCAGCGGCACCTCTACGCCGTCGAGCACGGCCTGCAGTTGGGCGCGGTCGGCGGCGTCGGCAGCCACCACGCGGACGTTCGCGCCCGCGGCGGTGAGTTCGTCGACGAGTTCTCTCGCGCCGGGGGCGTCGGGTCCACGGCGCGACACCAGCAGGAGGTGACGCGCGCCGTGCTCGGCGACGACGTGGCGAGCGATCGCCGCGCCTGCCATGCCGGTGCCGCCGGTGATCAGGACGGTGCCCGCGGACCAGTTGCCGGGCATCGTCATGACGATCTTGCCGATGTGGCGGGCCTGGCTCAGGTGCCGCAGCGCCGCGGGGCCGCGACGGACGTCGAACGTCGTGACCGGAAGCGGCGTGAGGATGCCGGATTCGAACATGCCGGACAGCTCGACGATGTAGTCGTGCATGCGGGGCCGGCCGGGCTCGAACAGGTCGAACGCCCGGTACCGGACGCCCTCGTGGGCGGCGGCGATCGTGTCGGCGTCGCGGATGTCGGTCTTGCCCATCTCGAGGAAGACGCCACCGCGGGGCAGCAGACGCAGCGATGCGTCGACGAAGTCGCCTGCCAGCGAGTCGAGCACGACGTCGAACCCGCGACCACCGGTGACCTCGAGGAACTTCTGCTCGAAGTCCAGGTTTCGCGAGTCGCCGATGTGGTCGTCGTCGAAGCCCAACGCGCGCAACGTGTCCCACTTGGGGCGGCTGGCGGTGGTGTACACCTCCATGCCCCAGTAGCGGGCGAGTTGCACGGCGGCCAGGCCCACGCCGCCTGTGGCGGCATGGATGAGGATCGACTGGCCGGGCTGGACGTCGGCCAGCTCCTTCAGTCCGTAGTAGGCGGTGGTGAACACCACGAGTGCGGCGGCGGCCTCGGCGTCGGTCCACCCGGTGGGGATGGGTGCGATCAGGCGGGCGTCGGCCGCGACGAGCGTGCCGGTGCCCTCGGGGAACAGGCCCATCACGCGCTGGCCGACCTCGAAACCCGTGACGTCCGGACCGATCTCGGTGACGACGCCGGAGCCCTCGCTACCGATGAGCGCGTCGTGGGTGAACATGCCGAGGGTGATCATCACGTCGCGGAAGTTGGCTGCGACGGCGCGCATCTCGACCCGGATGTGGCCGGGCGGCAGGGGTGCGTCGGAGTTCGGCACCTCGAGCAGCGCGAGGTCCTCGAACGTGCCCGCGGTCGTGACGCCGAGGCGCCAAGGCTTGCCGCTGTCGGGCGGGGTGAGGACGCCGTCGGTGCCGCGGCTGCGGACCACGCGGGGCGCGTAGAGCGCACCGTCGCGCAGCACGACCTGCGGCTCGCCGACCGAGAGCAGGGTGGCCAGGTCGAAGTCACCTGCCGTGCTCGAACCGATGTCGGCCAACACGATGCGGCCCGGGTTCTCGGTCTGCGCTGCGCGGACCAGGCCCCACACCGCCGCACCGGCCAGGTCGGTGACGTCGATGCCGGGCAGTGGTGCCACGGCGCCACGGGTGACGACCACCAGCGTGCCTGCCGGCTCGGCGAGGAACGACTGGATGCTCGTCAGCGCGGCGATGGTCGCGTCCCGGACGGCGGCGGGCAAATCAGCGGAATCGCTTGCCACAGGGACGGATTCGAACGTGACGACGCCCTCGGGCAGCGGTGTCACCGTCTCGGGTGCGGTGACGGGCGACCACTCCACCTCGAACAGTTCGCCCTCGGCGCGGCTACCCGCCATGGCCGACGCGATCTGGTCAGCGCTGACCGGCCTGGCCGTCATCGATCCGACCGACAGCACCGGCAGGCCGAGACCGTCGGCCAGTTCGATCGACACCGAGTGGGTGCCGGTGGGGGTGATGCGGACGCGGACCGACGATGCGCCCGCGGCGTGCAGGGTGACCTGCTCCCACGAGAACGGTAGTGCCAGAGCGTGATCCTCGGCGGCGAGTGCCACCGCGTGCAGTGCGGAGTCGAGCAGCGCGGGGTGGACGCCGAAGTCACCGGCAGCCACGTCCTGCGGCAGTGCGACCTCCGCGAACACCTCGGCGCCGCGGCGCCACATCGCATTCAGCCCGCGGAAGGCGGGACCGTACTCGTAGCCGCGCTCGGCGAGCATGGCGTATGCGTCGGTCACGTCGACCGGGACGGCGCCGGTGGGCGGCCACTCCGCCAGGTCGGCCGCGGGGGTTCCCGCTTCCGTTCCGACGACGGCCTCGGCGTTGCAGACCCACTCCGCCGCTTCGTCATTGGGCCGGGAGAACACCGACACCGCGCGGGAACCCGACTCCTGCTCCGATCCCACCACCACGCGCAACGGGACGCCGGTCGGCGGCACCACCAGCGGCGCCTGCAGGGTCAGTTCCTCGATGGCAGGGCAGCCCACCTCGTCACCCGCGCGGATGACGAGTTCGACGAAGCCTGCGCCGGGGAAGAGCACCGTGCCACCGACCGCGTGGTCGGACAGCCAGCCCTGCGAGGAGGCGGCCAGTCGGCCGGTGAGCATGATCTGACCGGAGTCGGGGACCTCGACGACGGCGTTCAGCAGTGCGTGGCCGGAGCCGGCCAGGCCGAAGCCTGCCGCGTCGCCGGAACCGCCTGCGCCACCGGACAACCAGAACCGGCGCCGCTCGAAGGCATACGTGGGCAGGTCCGCCAGTGCGCCACCGGCGCACGCCTGGCGCCAGACCACGGGAACGCCCGCGACCCAGGCCTGGGCGGCCGATGCCATGAAGCGGTCGAGGCCGCCGTCGTCGCGGCCGAGGGACGGCACCACGATCGGTTCGACGCCCTCGGTGGCGTCGAGCACGGTGTCCTCGACGCCCGCGATGAGCACCGGGTGGGGGCTGGACTCGATGAACGCGCGGTAGCCGTGCTTGCACGCGGTGCGGACGGCCTGGTCGAACTCGACCGTCTGGCGCAGGTTGCGGTACCAGTACTGGGCGTCCAGGCCCGCGGTGTCCATCAGCTCGCCGGTGACGGTCGAGACGAAAGCCGTTTTGACGGACCGGGGTTCGACGTCGGCGAGCGCCTCGATCAGCTGGTCACGGATCGCCTCGACCTGCACCGAGTGCGATGCGTAGTCGACGTCGATGCGGCGTGCCCGGATCTCGAGCGCCTCGCACTGGCGGATCAGTTCGTCGAGCTGGGCGCTGGCGCCGGACACCACGACCGCGGAGCGGCCGTTGATCGCGGCGATGCCGAGACCTTCGAGGCCCAGCAGCAATTCGTGCGCCCGATCGGCACTGCACGCCAACGACACCATGCCTGCCTCGCCGGACAGGACGACCAGGAGCTTGCTGCGCAGGGCCACGACGCGAGCGGCGTCGCGCAGCGACAGTGCGCCTGCGACGTAGGCCGCGGCGATCTCGCCCTGCGAGTGGCCGATCACGGCATCCGGGGTCACGCCGAGCGAACGCCACAGCCGGGCCAGCGACACCATGATCGCGAAGAGCACCGGCTGAACGACGTCGACGCGGTCCAGGCTCGGCGCACCATCGACGCCGCGCAGCACGTCGATCAGCGACCAGTCCACGAACTCCGCCAGCGCCTCACCGCACGCGGCGATCTCCTCGGCGAAAACCGTTGAGCTTTCCAGGAGTTCGATGCCCATGCCGAGCCACTGGCTGCCCTGGCCCGGGAAGACGAAGGCGGTCTTGCTGGTGGGCGTCGCGTGTCCGCTGATCGCACGGGACGGGGTGTCGGAGGCGGCGGAGAGTTCGGCCAGTCCGGCGAGCAGCGACTCGCGGTCGGTGCCGAGCACCACGGCGCGGTGTTCGAAGGCAGCGCGTCCCGCCAGGGTCCACGCCACGTCGAGGTCTGTGACGTCGTGGCCGTCGAGGTAGGAGCTGAGCTTGGTCGCCTGCCCGGCGAGCGCAGCGGGGGACTTCGCGGTGAGCACCCACGGCAGCAGCTGGGTCTCCGGCGCCTCGGCGGTGACCGAATGGTCCACTGCCGCAGGCTCTTCGACGATGACGTGTGCGTTGGTGCCGCTGATGCCGAAGGACGAGATGCCTGCCCGGCGGGGCGTGGGTCCCGCCGGCCACGGCTGCGCCTCGGCCAGCAGGGAGACCGCACCCGCGGTCCAGTCGACGTGCGGGCTGGGCTCGTCGACGTGTAGCGACTTGGGCAGCACGTCGTTGTGCATCGCCATGATCATCTTGATGACACCAGCGACGCCGGCCGCGGCTTGGGTGTGGCCCATGTTGGACTTCACCGACCCCAGCCACAGCGGGTTCGACCGCTCCTGGCCGTAGGTCGCGAGCAGTGCCTGGGCCTCGATCGGGTCACCGAGGGGGGTGCCGGTGCCGTGGCCCTCCACGACGTCGACCTGAGCCGTCGTCAGGCCTGCGTTGGCGAGCGCGGCGCGCACCACGCGCTGCTGCGACGGGCCGTTGGGCGCGGTCAACCCGTTGGACGCGCCGTCCTGGTTGACGGCGGTGCCCTTGACGACCGCGAGCACCTGGTGACCGTTGCGCAGCGCGTCGGACAGCCGCTCGACGACGAGCACGCCGCCGCCCTCGGCCCAGCCAACGCCGTTCGCGGCGTTGGCGTAGGGCTTGCAGCGACCGTCGGGTGCGAGGCCGCGGTGACGGCTGAACTCGACGAAGATGGTGGGCGTCGCGTTGACGGTGACACCGCCGGCGAGCGCGAGGTCGCATTCGCCGAGGCGCAGCGCCTGAACCGCCATGTGCAGCGCCACCAGGGACGACGAGCACGCCGTGTCGACCGACACGGCCGGGCCCTCGAGGCCCAGCACGTAGGCCACGCGGCCCGAGGTCACGCTGGACGTCATGCCGGTCAGGCGGTAGCCCTCGATGGCGTCGTCGGACATGCCGTAGCCGCCCGCGATGACGCCGGCGAACACACCCGTCGAGCTACCGCGCAGCGAACTCGGATCGACGCCGGAGCGCTCGAGCGCCTCCCAGGACAGCTCGAGCAGCATGCGTTGCTGTGGGTCCATGGCCATGGCCTCGTTGGTGGCGATGCCGAAGAAGCCCGCGTCGAAGTCGGCGACGTTCTCCACGAAGCCGCCGGTCCTGGCATACGACTTGCCCGGGGCGTCCGGATCGGGGTCGTACAGCCCGGCGGTGTCCCAGCCGCGGTCCTCCGGCAGTTCGGAGATGACGTCACGGCCTTCGGCGACCATGCGCCAGAGGTCCTCGGGGCTCTCGACCCCGCCGGGGTACCGGCAGGACATGCCGACGACGGCTATCGGCTCGCCGGAGCGCTCCAGGAGTGCGCGGTTCTGGTTCTTGAGCCGTTCGACCTGGCCGAGCGCCTTGCGGAGCGCTTCGGTGGCATGCTCGAGTTGATTGACCATTCGGTGTGTCCCTTGTCGGCCCGTGTGTGTCAGACGTCCGTGTCGGACGACGCTGAAGTTGTGGCTGCCGGGCCCGTGGTGGACGCGCTGACCAGCACCGTTTGGTGTCCGGCCATCGTCGGTCCATTCAAGAAGCCCGTGGTGCGCACCGCGACGCCGATGTCACGATGCCGTTCTCGTCCCCGACGATTTCGCGCTGCAAAGCGGACCATCGCCGCAAATCTACTGGCGGCGTGCCCCGTGCGTCGCGCTTGGGTGACCATATCCGACGCCGGCCACCCCGCGGGTGGTGTATGGGGCCACCACGGTGTGGGGTGCCTAGACTCGGGCAACCAATGTGCCGGGGTGCGTCCGGACCGACGGCGGAGGTGGTGATGATCCTGAAAGCGCAGCGACCTGGCGTTCACGGTGCGCATCACCACCGGGTATTGACGCTCGACGCCGACTCCGACCATCCCCGCGCGCTGGTCGGCGGCAAGGGCAGGGCGCTCGGCGAGATCGCCCGCCTCGGGCTTCCGGTGCCCCCTGCGTTCTGCCTGACCATCGCCTGGTGCCGGGAGTGCGCTGCCGACCCCCACGCGGTGCTCGACGAGGCCTGGCCGGACGTCCTGGACGGTCTCAAGGCCCTGCAGGAGCACACCGGCGCGACGTTCGGCGGTGGTGAGCGGCCGCTGCTGGTCGCGGTGCGCAGCAGCGGGGTGACGTCGATGCCAGGGATGCTGGAGACGGTGCTCGACGTCGGCATCGACGACGCCGTTGCCGACGCGCTGGCAGCGCGGTACTCGCCCGGTTTCGCCCGCGACACGCTGGACCGGTTCCGGCGGGGTTACCGGCGCGCGGTGCACGTCGACCCGCCGGCCTACCCGTATGAGCAGCTACGCGGCGCGATGGCCGCCGTCCTGGAGTCGTGGACGTCGGACCGCGTGCTCGCCTACCGAACCCATCACCATCTCGACGAGCCCGACCGGGTCGCCGTCCTCGTGCAGGCGATGGTGTTCGGCAACCTCGACTCCGAGTCGGGCACCGGCGTGCTCTTCACGCGCAATCCCGCGACCGGCTCGCCCGAACCGTTCGGCGAGTGGTTGCCGACGGGACAGGGCGACGACGTCGTTTCCGGCGCCAGGGACTGCGAGACCCTCGACGTGCTGGCCCGCACCATGCCCGACGTCCACGACGAGTTGCTGGCGGCGGGCATCCGCCTCGAGCAGCACGGGGCCGACGTGCAGGACGTCGAGTTCACCGTCGAGGCGGGCAAACTGTGGCTGCTGCAGTCGCGCGTCGCGCAGCGGTCGGCCCGCGCTGCGGTGCGCCTCGCGCTGGCGCTGCACGACGAGGGCGTGATCGACGAGGCCGAGGTGCTGGCCCGCGTCACCCCGGCGCAGCTGCGGGCGGCAATGGCGACCACGCTGGCCCCCGAGACCCGGCTGGCGGCCCGGCTGCTGGCCACCGGGCTGCCCGCGAGCCCAGGCGTGGCGTCCGGGCTGGCCTGTACGACGAGCGACGCCGCGGTCGACGCCTCCGACGCCGGCCAGGACGTGATCCTGGTGCGACCCACGACCAGCCCCGACGACATGGCGGGCATGGTCGCAGCGCGCGGCGTGGTCACCGAGGTCGGCGGCGCCACCAGCCACGCCGCGATCGTCGCCAGGGAGCTCGGGCTGCCCGCGGTCGTCGGGTGCGGCGGCGGGCTGGGCGCCGTGGTCGACGGCACGATGATCACCGTCGACGGCGACAGCGGCGAGGTGCGGGCCGGCGCGCTGGAACCGACGGCGTGGTCGGCTGCCGACACCCCTGAGTTGCACCGGCTCGACGACATCGCCCGGCGGGTGAGCCCGCTGCGGGTGCACGCCGACGGCGACCACCCTGCGATGGATGCCTCGGAGGATGCGGTGGCCGGTGCGCTCTCGGCGGGCCTGGTGGACGTGAGGTCGCCCGAGCCGTTGGTGGCGACGTTGGTGGCGGCGCGACGCAGGCTGGGCGGGTGATGAGCGCTTGCGCGAAGAACAGATGGCACAGGTCATGAACGAACGCGACGTGCTGCAGACCGTGCGGCTGAAGGGGCGGGTCGGCGCCGCCGACCTGGCCGGCGCGCTGGGCGCCGATCCGAGCGCGGTCGTGGACCGTCTGGTGGCCGACGGGGCCCTGCTCAGCGCACCCGCGTTGCGGCTGACCCCGGCCGGCCGCGAGCGGCTGGCGGAGTTGCTCGCGGCCGAACGCGCGAGCGTCGACCACGCGGCCGCCGAGGCGGTCTACGAGCGGTTCACCCCGGTGAACGCCGACTTCAAGGCCGCGCTCTCGCAGTGGCAACTCGGGCGGGCCGGCGGTGCGGCGGATCCAGCAGGCGACGCCGACGTGTTGGCGAGCGTGCAGGACGTCCACCAGCGCGTCACTCCCGTGATCGCCGCGGCGGCGGAGCTGCTGCCGCGGCTGAGCCGCTACGCCGACCGGCTCGCGGCCGCGCTGCGTCTGGCCGCCGCGGGCGACCTGGCGTGGCTGAGCCGCCCGCTGGTCGACTCGTACCACACCGTCTGGTTCGAGCTGCACGAAGAACTCATCGGCCTGGCCGGCCGCACCCGCGAGGACTGAAACCGCGTCGATCGACCGTCACGATGATCGATTCGACGAACTGGTCGATAACTCGTGTGGTCTTGAAAATGATCACGCACGCTGGACCTTCGTCAGCACGGAAGGTTCATTGAGCTGCAGTTCCTCGCTCGCCTCGCATTCAGGGCACCCCGCTTCATCCTCGTCGTGGCCGCACTCCTGGCCGTCGGCGCCGGCATCTACGGCGTTCACGTCACGAAGTCGCTCTCCGCCGCCGGCTTCCGGGATCCCGGCGCCGAGTCCTCTCGGGTCGCCGACCTGATGGCAGACAAGTTCGGGCAGGGCGACCTGCAGATGGTGTTCGCCGTCGAGGCTCCCGACGCACGTGGCGGAGCGCGGGGTGCGTCTGCTCGAGCCGTCGGCCACGACATCGTCGACCGCGTGGCCGGTTACCCGTTCGTCGCCGACGTCCAGTCGCCGTGGACGGTGCCGCCCGCAGGTGCCGACGCGCTCGTCAGTGGCGACGGCCGCACCGGCCTCGTGGTCGTGGGCATCGCGGGCGGCGGCAGCGAGGCGCAGCGGCACGCCGAGGAACTCGCCGACAGGTTCGCGGGGACGCGCGGCGACGTGACGGTGACCGCGGGGGGACCCGCGATGGCGTACGTGGAGATCAACCAGCAGTCCGAACGCGACCTGCTGATGATGGAGGCGCTCGCGATCCCCTTCACGTTCCTGGTGCTCGTCGGCGTCTTCGGCGGACTGCTCGCCGCGTCGATTCCGCTGCTGGTGGGCATCTGGGCGATCGTCGGGTCGACCGCGCTGCTGCGTCTGCTCACCCACGTCACCGAGGTGTCGACGTTCGCGCTGAACCTGACCATCGCCATGGGCCTCGCGCTGGCCGTCGACTACACCCTCCTGATCACCAGCCGCTACCGCGAGGAGCGGGCGAGCGGTTCGGACGTCGAGACGGCGCTGTGTCAGACGATGGCCACCGCGGGCCGGACGGTGTTGTTCTCGGCGACCACCGTTGGGCTGTCGATGGTCGCGCTGGTGCTGTTCCCGATGTACTTCCTGAAGTCGTTCGCCTTCGCTGGCCTCACGGTCGTGGCGTTGACGGCGCTGGCCGCGTTGGTGATCGCGCCCGCCGCCATCGTGGTGCTCGGCGACCGCATCGACGCCCTCGATCTGCGGCCCCTGGCCCGGCGCGCGTTCCGTCGGCCGGCTGCGGCGCCGACGCTCGAGGGCACGTTCTGGTATCGCACCGCGCGGTTCGCGACCCGCCGCGCGGTGGCCGTCGGCATCGGCGTGACCGTGCTGCTGCTGACCCTGGGTGCGCCGTTCCTGCACGTGAAGTGGGGCTTCCCCGACGAGCGGATGCTGCCGGATTCGGCGTCGGCGCGCCAGGTCGGCGACCAGCTGCGCGACGACTTCGGCTACAACCCGGCGACCGCGATGACGATCGTGGTGCCCGATGCCTCGGACGTGGATGCGGGTGAGCTGTCGCGCTTCGCGCGCGATTTGTCCGCGACCCGGCACGTGACGTCGGTGTCGGCGCCCACGGGCACCTTCTCCGGCGGTGCGCTGCGTGGCCCGCCGTCGGCCCCGACCGGAATCGTGGACGGCAGTGCGTATCTGACGGTCACCAGCAGCGCCCCGACCGTCACCGACGAGAAACCCAGCCCGCTGGACTGGATCCACTCGGTGATCGGGCCGAACGACCAGCCCTTCCTCGTCGGCGGCATCGCACAGGTGACCCACGACAACGCCGAGGCGATCAGCGCGCGACTTCCCTTGGTGCTGTTGGTGATCGGCGTAATCACGTTCGTGCTGCTGTTCATGCTGACGGGCAGCCTGCTGCTGCCGATCAAGGCCGTGGTGCTCAACGTGCTGTCGTTGACGGCGACGTTCGGCGCGCTGGTGTGGATCTTCCAGGACGGAGCGCTGGGTGCGCTCGGCACGACGGCGACGGGATCATTGGTCGCGCACGTACCCGTGCTGCTGTTCTGCGTCGCCTTCGGGCTGTCGATGGACTACGAGGTGTTCCTGATCTCGCGCATCCGCGAGTACTGGCTCAAGGGCGGGCGGGAGACCAAGGCCGACAACGACGAGGCGATCGCGCTCGGGCTGTCGCGTACCGGCCGGATCGTCACGGCCGCTGCGCTTCTCATGGCGATCTCGTTCGCGGCGCTGATGGCGTCGGAGGTGTCGATCATGCGGATGTTCGGGCTCGGGTTGACGCTCGCCGTGCTGATGGACGCGACGCTGGTGCGCATGCTGCTGGTGCCGGCGTTCATGCACCTGATGGGTCCGCGCAACTGGTGGGCCCCCGAGGGGATGGCGCGCTGGCACGGCCGCTTCGGGTTGCGCGAGTGTGGTCGCGTCGCCCCGGCGCGCCGACCGCTGGGCGGTAGGCACCGCTGGCCGCGCGAACCGGCCCGCGCCTGGCGCTAGGCGCGCCCGCGAGCAGACACCAACTCGCACGCGGAGGGGGCTCTGAGTGCGAGTTGGTGTCTGCTCGCGGTTAACTGGTCAGGCCGCGCGCGATCACCAGGCGCTGAATCTGGTTCGTGCCCTCGAAGATCTGGGTGATCTTCGCTTCGCGCATGAACCGTTCGACGCGGTAGTCGCGGGTGTAGCCGGCGCCGCCGAACACCTGCACCGCGTCGGTGGTGACCTTCATGGCCGCGTCGGTGGCGATGAGCTTGGCGACGCTGGCCTGCGCGCCGTACGGCAGCCCGAGGTCGCGTCGGCGGGCAGCGTCGAGGTAGGTGGCGCGGGCGCTCACCGTCGCGGCCGACATGTCGGCCAGCAGGAAGCCGAGGCCCTGGTGGTCGATGATCTTGCGGCCGAACGTCGTTCGCTCGTTGGCGTAACGCGTCGCCTCGTCGAGCGCGGCTTGGGCGATGCCGACCGCGACGGCGGCGATGCCCAGCCGTCCCGAGTCCAGCGCACTGAACGCGATCTGGAGCCCCTGACCCTCGGCGCCGATCCGGCGGTCGGCGTCGATGCGCGCGTTCTCGTAGAACGCCGACGTCGTCGGTACGGCGGCGAGGCCCATCTTCTCCTCGGGCTTGCCGAACGTCAGCCCCTCCAGGTCACCGGGGACGAGGAAGCACGAGATCCCCTTGCTGCCCTCGCCCGTCCGCGCAAACAACGTGTAGAAGTCCGCGACGCCACCGTGGGTGATCCACGACTTCGACCCGTTCAGCACGTAGCCGTCGTCGTCGCCAATGGCGCTGCACCGCAACGCCGCTGCGTCGGACCCGGCCTGCGGCTCGGAGAGGCTGTACGCGCCGATCTGGTCGCCAGACAGCATCCCGGGCAGCCAACGCTGCTTCTGCTCGTCGGTGCCGAAGGTCAACAGCGGGTGCGACGACAGGCTGTGCACGCTGACGGCGACGGCGACCGCCGCCCACCGCGCGGCCAGTTCCTCGAGCACCTGCAGGTACACCTCGAACGGCTGGCCGCCGCCGCCCCACTCCTCGGGCTGCGGCAGGCTCAGCAGGCCCGCGGCGCCCAGTTGCGCGAACACCCCGTCGGGGTAGGTCTCGGTGCGCTCGTGCTCGTCGACGATTGGGTCGAGCACCTTGTCGGCGACGTCGCGGGTCAGCGCGATCAGCTCGGCGGCCTCGTCGGAGGGGAGCAGGCGGTCGACCGGCATGGTTGCATCTCCTAGTTTCTCGAGGCCACTGTATCGCCGCCGGACGCCACCACCAGAGCCACCATCACCAGTGCGATGCCCACCGCCTCGGCGACGGTCGGCCGCTGCGCCAGCGCGATGGCACCGACGATGGCCGCGGTCGCGGGCAGCAGCGCCAGCAGCAGCGCGAACCGCGCCCGGCCGATCCGCGTCAGCACCACCTGGTCGAGGCCGTACGGCACCGCGGTCGACAGGACGCCCACCGCGGCGCCCAGCAGCCAGGTGCGGGGATAGGCGAACACCGAAGCGTCGTCGATCAACTGACCCAGCAACAGGGGCGCCGCGAGCACCACCGCCGCGACGGCCATCCCGACGGCCAGTGAGTCGAGGCCGGCCCCCGCATCGGCGACCCGCTTGCCGAGCAGGATGTAGCCGGCCCACAGCGCGGCGGCCAAGAGCGCGAAGCCGACCCCGACGGCGTCGGCACCCGCCTGCACGCCCGCACACGCCGCGACGCCTCCGGCGGCGAGGACCACGGCGACCATGTCACGGCCACGCCGAGATCCGAGCGCCGCCACCGCGACCGGACCGAGGAACTCGATGGCCACGGCAGTGCCGAGCGGGATGCGGGCGATCGCCTCGAAGAACGCGACGTTCATGGCCACCGTCACGATGCCGAATCCGCCCGCGGCAACGATCGTGCGGCGGGTCCAGCGGGTGCGCCACGGACGTCGCCACACGAGCAGTGCCATCGCAGCCGCGGCCGCCCGCAGCCACGCCACTGCCGCGGGGTCGGTGGTCTCGAACAGGAACACGCCCACCGCTGCGCCGGCGTACTGCGACACCGCGCCCACGACGAAGAACAGCGGCACCGACCACGCGGGGACGCGGGCCATGGGGCTACAGCGCGGCGTTGATCGCGTCCACGCGGTCCTTGGCGTCGCCGAAGAGCATCTGCGTGTTGTCCCGGAAGAACAGCGGGTTCTGCACGCCGGCGTAGCCCGACGCCATCGAGCGCTTGAACACGATGACGTTGTCGGCGTTCCACACCGTCAGCACCGGCATGCCCGCGATCGGGCTGCTGGGATCCTCGGACGCCGCGGGGTTGACGGTGTCGTTGGCGCCGATGACCAGAACGACGGAGGTGCCGTCGAAGTCGTCGTTGATCTCGTCCATCTCCAGGACGACGTCGTAGGGCACCTTGGCCTCGGCCAGCAGCACGTTCATGTGGCCGGGCAGGCGGCCCGCGACGGGGTGGATGCCGAACCGCACGTCGACGCCGCGCTCGCGCAGCTTGCGGGTGAGGTCGGCGACGCCGTACTGCGCCTGCGCGACCGCCATGCCGTAGCCGGGGGTGATGATGACCGAGCTCGCCGAGCCGAGCAGTTCGGCTGCACCCTCGGCAGTGATCTCGCGGTGCTCGCCGTAGTCCTTGTCGTCGGCGGGCCCGGCCTCGATCCCGAAGCCGCCTGCGATCACGGAGATGAAGGACCGGTTCATGGCCTTGCACATGATGTAGGACAGGTACGCACCGGAGGAGCCGACCAGCGCGCCGGTGACGATCAGCAGGTTGTTGCCGAGCAGGAAGCCGGCCGCGGCGGCCGCCCAGCCCGAGTAGCTGTTGAGCATGGACACCACGACCGGCATGTCGCCGCCGCCGATGGATGCCACCAGGTGCCAGCCGAGCAGCAGCGCGAGCGCGGTGACCGCAATCAGCAACCACAGCTGCGGATCGATGACGAACCAGACCGTCAGCGCTGCGAAGAGCACCAGCGATCCGAGGTTGAGGATGTTCTTCCCGGGCAGCATCAGTGGCGCTGACTTCATCCGGGCCGACAGTTTGAGGTTGGCCACGATCGACCCGGTGAAGGTGACCGCGCCGATGAACACGCCGATGAACACCTCAGCGGAATGGATGCCGAGCATGCCCTGCTCGGACATCGCGACGGCATCCGGCCCGTCGGGGTGAGCCTCGATGTGCAGGTAGCCGTTCCAGCCCACCAGTACCGCAGCCAGGCCGACGAACGAGTGCAGCAGTGCGATCAGCTCGGGCATGCCCGTCATCTCGACGATCCGGGCCCGCCAGAGCCCGATGGCGGCGCCGATCGCCATGGCGCCGAACAGCAGCCCGAGGCCCAACGGCTCGATCTCGTGGTTGATGGCCAGCGCGATGGTCGCGATGAGCGCGATCGCCATGCCCACGATGCCGAAGCTGATGCCGGCGCGGGACGTCTCGTGCCTGGACAGTCCGGCCAGGGAGAGGACGAAGAGCAGTGCTGCCACGACATAGGCCGCGGTCGCAGCAGTTTCCAGGGTCAACATGGGGAGATTGGTTCCGATCGGTTGGGCAAGCTCTAGCTGCGGGAGAACATCGCGAGCATGCGGCGGGTGACCGCGAAGCCACCGAAGATGTTGATGCTGGCGAGCAGGATGGCGAGGGTGGCCAGTGCGGCGATCGCACCGTCGGGTTCCCCGACCTGCAGCAGGGCACCGACGACGATGATCCCGGAGATCGCATTCGTCACCGACATGAGCGGTGTGTGCAACGCATGGTGCACGTTGCCGATCACGTAGTAGCCGATGACGATCGCCAGCGCGAAGACCGTCAGGTGCATTTGCAGCGCTGCTGGGGACAACGCCAGCAGGGCGAACAGCACCGCAGCGGCAGCGAGCGTGATGCCCAACCGGCGACCGGCCGTCATCGGCTCCTTGGCCTTGGGGGCCTCGACCGGGGCGGCCGCGGCCGCAGCCGCCGGCGCCGCGGAGACCTGGACCGGTGGGGGCGGCCAGGTGGTCTCGCCGTCGCGTACGACGGTGACCGAACGCTGCACGACGTCGTCGAAGTCCAGCGTGAGCCGGCCGTCCTTCTCCGGGGTGAGCAGCTTGAGCAGGTTGACCAGGTTGGTGCCGTAGAGCTGGGACGCCGTTGCAGGCAGCCGGCCGGCGAGATCGGTGTACCCGATGATCGTCACGCCGTTGTCGGTGACGATGGCCTGGTCCTCGACGGTGCCCTCGACGTTGCCGCCGTTGGCCGCGGCCATGTCGACGATCACGCTGCCCGGCTTCATCGATGCCACCATGTCGGCGGTGATGATGCGGGGCGCCGGCCGACCGGGGATGAGTGCGGTGGTGATGATGATGTCGACGTCGCCCGCCTGTTCGGCGTAGAGCGCGGCCTCGCGGGCCTTGTAGTCGTCGTCCATCTCCTTGGCGTAGCCGGTGGCCGAGACCTCGGCGGCCTCCTTGTCGACGTACAGGTACTCGCCACCGAGCGACTTGACCTGGTCGGCGACCTCGGGGCGCGGGTCGGTGGCCCGCACGATGGCGCCCATGCTGCCCGCCGCGCCGATCGCGGCGAGGCCGGCCACGCCCGCGCCGACCACCAGCACCTTGGCGGGCGGGACCTTGCCCGCCGCGGTCACCTGGCCGGTGAAGAACCGGCCGAAGGCGTGCGCGGCCTCGACGACGGCGCGGTAGCCGGCGATGTTCGCCATCGACGACAGCACGTCGAGTGACTGCGCCCGCGAGATGCGCGGAACGGCATCCATCGCCAGCACCGTGATGGGGCGAGCGGACAGCTTCTCGACCAGTTCCGGGTTCAGCGCCGGCGAGATGAGGCTGACCAGCGTGGCGTGGTCGGCGAGCGCTGCGATCTCGGCGTCGTTGGGCGCGTTGACCTTGAGCACTACCTCGGCGGACAGTGCCTCTTCGGGCGACCCGACACTGGCGCCCGCCTCGACGTAGGCGGCATCGGAGAAGCTCGAGGCGTCTCCGGCACCGGACTCGACGACGACGGAATAGCCCAGTTTGAGGAGTTGCCCGACGGTCTGGGGCGTGGCGGCGACACGCGTCTCACCCGCGTGTGACTCGCGCGGAATCCCGATCTGCATCCGAAGAGTCTCGCATTTGCCCGCCGGGCACGCGCGCACCCCTCTGTCGGTGAGCGGCCCGCTTAGTCACGGTGAGCGGCGTGCGATCCGAGGCGAACGGCGCTCACAGCCAGTCGCGTCGCTTGAACGTGACGTACAGCAGCGCCACCAGAACCACGATGATCGCCGAGCTGACCACGAACCCGTGCACGGTCTCGATGCCGGGATACTGCACGTTCTGGCCGTAGAAGCCGGTGACGGCCGTCGGCACTGCGATGATCGCTGCCCAGCCCGTCAGCTTCTTCATCACGGTGTTGAGCCGCGCGTCCTGCAGCGACAGATTGGTCTCGAACACCGTCGTGACCATGTCGCGCAGCGACTCCGTCCACTCCGACGCCCGCAGGACGTGGTCGTACAGATCGGCGTAGAGCGGGTCTAGTTCCGGTGACGTCTTCGCGTCGAGGCGGCGGTGCTGGATCGCGCTGACCACCTCGCGCATCGGCAACACCACGCGCCGCAGCTCGACGAGGTCCTTGCGGAAGCGGAACGTCCTTCGCTGCAGCCCGCCGCCCTTGGGGCCGTCCTCGGCGAAGAGCTCGTCCTCCAGCGCCTCGATGCCGTCGTCGAGGGCCTGCACTGCATCGAAGTGCCCGTCGACGACCACGTCGAGCAGACCGTGTACGAGCGCGCCCACGCCGTGCTCCTGGCCGCCCAGCTCGTCGAATCGATCCGACACCAGGCCGGTGTCCCAGCGCCCTCCCGTCGCCGCCGGGAGCCGCACCGTGATCAGCCCGCGCGGCAGGACGAAGCCCGAGATGCGGTACTTGAGCAGCGTCGAGCTGGAGTCGTCGGTGGGCGCGACCGTATCGATCGCGTAGACGGTGAAGAACGTGTGCGAGTGGTAGACGGTGGCCTTGGTGCGCTCGTTGGGCGCGATCGCGTCCTCGACCGCCCACACGTTGAGCGTCAGCTCGTCGGCCAGTGCCGTCAGCGTCGCGTGGTCCGGGTCGTAGACGTCGACCCACACCAGCGTGCCGTCATCGGCGAGATAGTCGGAGATCTGGTCGAAGGAGAAGTCCTCCTGCGGCCGTCCCCCTCGCCATACCCGCCCGTGCACATCGGTCATGGGAGTCATCATCGCGGAGCCGCTGATCTCGTTTTCGTACCGGGACGGCATCGACATGGTCGGACCTGCTGTATCGACGCGCGCGTAGACGCAGGATCAGTGCATGAATCCCGTGGTCGAGCGTGGCGTGGCCCGCTGCCCCAGCTGTGTCGCCATCGCTGATTACTGCTTCACCGAAGACGGTCCCGATGCGGTGCGCTACGAGGTCCGCTGCCGCAAGTGCGGCGAGGTCTACCGAGAGACGAGCGTGCTGGGCGCGACGGCGCTGACCGTCGACACCATGCACTACGTCTACATCCCGGCGAGCGAGGTCATTCGCGTCGCACCGACCGACCGCGTGCTCGCCGAGGCGAAGCGGTGGTGTTCTGCCGCCGCGATCACGACGGCGTCGGCCGCATCTGGTGCGAGGGTCGCCGCAGCAACCGCGATCACGGCGGTCGCAGCGACGAAGTCGGCCCTCGCAGCCCGCGCACGGGCAGTCGAGATGCCGACTTCGTGGCCGAAACCCCGCGAACTCGACGCGGGCGGCGCTGTAGCGGGTTAACCCAGCTTGTCGCGCAGATCCTTGAGCGTCCGCTCCAGGATCCGCGACACGTGCATCTGCGACACCCCGATGCGCTCGGCGATCTGGCTCTGCGTCATCGATTCGAAGAAGCGCAAATACAGAATCGTCCGTTCGCGATCGGGCAGACCGGCGATCAGCGGGCGCACCGACTCCTGGTCGGTGATGCGGGCGAACGACGGATCGACGGTGCCCACCGTGTCGGCCAGCATCCTCGAGTCACCGTCGCCACCGGGCACCGGCGCGTCGATCGACTGCGTGCGGTAGGCCGCCGACGCCACCAGGCTCTCGACGACGTCTGCGCGGTCGACCTCCAGGTATTCCGCCAGCTCACTCGGTGTCGGCGCACGGCCCTTGGTCTGCGTGAGCTCGGAGATCGCGCGCGTCAACTGCACGTGGCGATCCTTGAGCCGGCGCGGCACATGCATGGCCCAACCGTGATCGCGGAAGTGCCTACGCACCTCGCCCATCATCGTGGGGACGGCGAAAGACAGGAAGCCGCTGCCCTTTTCGGCGTCGAAGCGGTTGACCGCATTGACCAGACCCAGCCGGGCGATCTGACGCAGGTCCTCGAAGTCCTCGCCGCGCCGGTCATAGTGGCGCGCGATGTGCTCGGCCAGAGGTAGGCACCGTTCGATGATCGCGTCGCGGTGACGCTGATGCTGCGGTGTGCCCTCGTCGAACATCCGCATGACGCGGAACATGTCGATGACGTCGGCGTATTCGTCGTTGTTCCGGCGTGATGCCGTAGCGGGGCTCTCCGGCGGCGCGATCTCGACGGGTGTCGTCTCGGCCAGGGGAGCCAGGTGCACCAGTTTGTCGTCCGGTGCGACCTCAGCGGCCCGGTATGAAGTGTCCATGGGAGCGTCCATTTGCATGGTCACGAGGCACCTCCGGCACACTCGTCGACCTGATTCACGAAAGCAGAGATAGTCATCGGGCGGACCCCCTAACAGGCGTCCTACGGAAACGACCGCGACAACCTGCGGCGTATCCAGTCCGTAGCGAACGGACCCGGCAATTTGCCGTGTCTGCACGGGAGGTTTCGGGGTGCCGACGCTCGCAGGAGACTCAACGAAGCGGGGGCGCGACCGAATCAAACGGTGCAGCCTTGTCGTCCGCTTCTAACTAAACGGCGCGTGGTGTCCAAGAGTGGACTACTCGAACAGTACGCCGATGAGCCCCGCATAGCGAGTGTGCATCTCGATCAGGCCCTTCACCAGGCAGGTTTATTTCGATTTCAAGAGGGCACCAGTGGATATGTCGCTGTAGCCACACGGCGAACCACCGTGGGGAAATGGAGCCGATGTGACAACTGCCATCCTCGAGCCGAGCGAAATGACCGCCGCAGGCGTGTATCGCCCTCAGGAAGATTCACAACTCATCGTCGACGTGATGGAGCGGCACGCTCCACCCGCCGGTTTGCGGGTCGCAGACCTGTGCACGGGCAGCGGCTTCGTGGCGATCAACGCCGCAGCCCAGGGCGCAGCGTCGGTCGCCGCCTTCGACCTGAGCAGCCGTGCCGTGCGAGTCGCTCGCGCGAACGCCGTGGCTGCGGGCGTCGAGGTCGACGTGCACCTCGGCCACTGGGCCCGGGCAGCCGAGTACGGCCCGTTCGACCTCGTGTTGAGCAACCCGCCGTACGTGCCGTTCGACGAGGAGAGCGAAGAGAACCTCCCGGAGAACGCGGGCCCGCGGCTGGCGTTCGACGCGGGCATCGACGGACGTCTGGTACTGGACCCGCTCTGCGCGTACGCACCGAACCTGTTGGCCGAGCGCGGACGACTGCTCGTCGTGCACTCCGAATTCGCAGGCATCGACCAGACCGTCGAAGCGCTCCGCGCGGCCGGCCTCCGCTCGAATGTCGTTACCCATCAGCGCATTCCATTCGGCCCCGTGATGAAGGCGCGCGCTCCGTGGCTGGAGCGCACGGGCCGGCTCGAGCCGGGTCGTCGCTACGAACGGCTCGCCGTGATCGAAGCCGTCCGACCGTGAGCGACGAGGCCCGGGTGGTCCGCATCGTCCCGAACGGGCCGGTGATGGTGCAGGGCCCGGTCCGCATCGAGATGCCCGACGGCACCGTCGTGGAGTCCGACCGGTTCATGTGCGCCATCTGCACCTGTCGGCGCAGCAAGATCTATCCGCTGTGCGACACCAGCCACCGGCGCCGTCAGCGCGCCAAGGACGACGACGCGTCGACGACCGTCAGCGCGGAGGCACCGGCCGAGGCTTGATTCCGGTCGTCGTTCGCCGTACGGAGGATCAGTCGTCGAGCGGACGACGCAGCGACGTCGTGCCCTGGGTCCACGACCGCACCATGTGATCGGCCAGGCGGTCCTCCACGAAGTCGAACGCCCGCATCCCGAACACCACGTCGGCTTCGACGTGCGGCTCACGCATCACCAGGTCACCCACGACGTCGGTGCGCACGATCTGCTCGTGCACGGCGTCGGCTTCGACGTGTTCGGCGTAGAACTTGATGGCCTCATCGGGCCCACCCAGGCGCTTCAGCGCCCGCACCATGCGCTGCGACCCCGACGGTGAGGTGATCTCGGTGGCGGCGAAGTGCCCGACCGCTGCGCCACGCAACGAGCGGTGCAGGCCGAACATCGACATTAGGTTGACCGCGACCAGCGTCTCGCCGACCGCGTAGTCCATGTAACCCAGGTACGAGGAGTCCAGGCCGGACGCGGCGAGCAGGTCGGCGAACAGTTCCTGGTGGATCTCCGACGCGCGTCCGCCACCGAACTCGTCGAACTCGACCGCGACGAACGCGGCCTTCGCGCGGCCACGCAGGCGGGGAATGGCCCAGGCGTGTGGGTCGCCCTCCTTGAGGTGATAGATCGAGCGGTGGACGAAGTACTCCTGAACCTGCTCCCAGGTGCCGTCCTTCAGGAAGTGCCAGGTGGGTCCGTTGCCGCTGGTGGGTTCGACGGACAGCCGGGTCATCTCGGCCTCGGCGGTGTCGTCGGCGGTGATCGGGCCGACGTCGCGGCGCAGAGCGTCCAAGAACAGGTCTTCGAGTCGGCCGCGCAGGTGCAGCAAGCCGGCGTTCCACTCCCACCCGGAATCGACGCCGCGGAAACCGCTGTAGTGCAACTCGTAACAGACGGCGAGAGCCAGATGGAGGTCGAGTCCATACGGATCGGCGTCGCCCACCGAGGACTCGATGCGCTGCAGGTGTCCGTGCGGGGCACGCTCGGCGAGGAGGTCGATGACGGTGGCGGACAGCGGGCCGCGCGCGCTGGGCAGCGTCGGCTCGGTGGCGATGGGTTGCGCAAGTGTCACTATCTTCAACTACCCGGTCGCGTTCGCGTGAAACGCCACTACAGCGAACTAAAAATCGTCGTGAGCGCAGTACTTCGGCTGATCTAAGGACGTCGGTATGAATACCGGATGCGCGTGACACCGCCTGCCGACTCCTGCTGTCGCTGAGCGCGTCCGCCCGCTCACACCAGGAAAGTCAGGTCACGTGTCCGTCTTCGTCGACATCACGCCCGACGAGTCGCATGTCGACTCGCCGGTGCGCAACGCGCCCAAGAACCAGTGGCGTGGCAGGACCACGCGCGCTGCCCTTCCGCTGCTGTCGGTGCTGGTATTCGGTGTCGTCTGGCAGCTCGTCGCCGCCAGCGGCGTCTGGAACCAAACGTTCGTGCCGTTCCCCAGCACGGTGTGGCGCGCGTTCCTCGACGTGTCGACGACGCATGACGGCGTCCGCGGCTACGCCGGCTATCTGCTGTGGGAGCACCTGTACATGACGCTGCGCCGCGTGGCGGTGGGCGTGATCATCGGCATCGTGCTCGGCGTGCTGCTCGGCCTGGTGATGGGGTCTGTGAGCTGGGTGCGCAGCGTGCTCGAACCGTGGCTGACGTTCATCCGCGCGCTGCCGCCGCTGGCCTACTTCTTCCTGCTCGTGATCTGGCTGGGCATCGACGAGGCGCCCAAGGTCACGCTGCTGGCGCTGGCCGCGCTGCCGCCCGCCGCGGTCGCGACCACGGCCGCCGTCGTCGCAGCACCCGTCGGCCTGCAGGAAGCCGCCAGGGCGCTGGGCGCCAGCCGTGCGGAAGTGATTCGCGACGTGGTGATCCCGTCGGCGCTGCCCGAGACGTTCACCGGCATCCGGCTCGCAGTCGGCATGGCCTACTCGTCGGTGGTGGCCGCGGAGCTGTTCAACGGCCTTCCCGGGGTCGGCGGATTGGTCAAGGACGCAAGCAATTACAACAACACCCCGGTCGTGCTCGTCGGCATCTTCGCCATCGGGTTCTCGGGTCTGATCATCGACGGTCTACTTCGCGCCGCTGAACGGCGCGCCGTCCCTTGGAGAGGAAAGATATGACGCTAAGGGCCCTGCTGGCCGCTGCGGCGGTCGCGACCATGGCGCTGGCGGGTTGCGCGGTCGACAACTCGGGCAACGACTCGAACAAGGAGACCATTCGCCTTGGCTATCAGTCGTTCCCGAGCGGTGACCTGATCGTCAAGAACAACAAGTGGCTCGAAGAGGCGCTGCCCGACTACAACATCAAGTGGATCAAGTTCGACTCGGGCGCCGACGTCAACACCGCGTTCATCGCCAAGGAACTCGACTTCGGCGCGCTCGGCTCGAGCCCCGTGGCGCGCGGGCTATCCGCACCGCTCAACATCCCCTACAAGGTGGCGTTCGTCTTGGACGTGGCAGGCGACAACGAGGCCCTGGTGGTCCGCAACGAGGCCGGGGTGAACAGCATCCCCGAGCTGCGCGGCAAGCGGATCGCAACGCCGTTCGCGTCGACGGCACACTACAGCCTGCTTGCAGCACTGTCGCAGAACGGGTTGTCCCCCAGCGACGTTCAGCTGGTCGACCTGCAACCGCAGGCGATCTTGGCGGCGTGGGACCGCGGTGACATCGATGCGGCGTACACCTGGCTGCCGACGCTCGACGACCTGCGCAACACCGGCAAGGATCTGATCACCAGCCGCCAGTTGGCGCAGGGCGGCAAGCCGACCCTCGACCTGGCCGCGGTCCGCACCGAGTTCGCCGACGCCCATCCCGAGGTCGTCGACATCTGGCGACAACAGGAGGCACGCGCACTCGACGTCATCAAGGATGACCCGGCTGCAGCGGCCAAGGCCATCGCCGCCGAGGTCGGGCTAACGCCGGAAGCGCTCGAAGGGCAGCTGAAGCAGGGCGTCTACCTGACCCCCGCCGAGGTCGCCTCACCGGAATGGCTTGGCTCCGAGGGCAAGCCGGGCAATCTCGCCGCCAACCTGCAGAGCGCGTCGGAGTTCCTGGCCGAGCAGAAGCAGATCCCGTCGGCCGCGCCGCTGCAGACGTTCCAAGACGCGATCTACACCAAGGGACTGCCCGATGCCCTCAAGCAGTGACGTCGCGGTCAGGGGTGGGCTGAGGATCGCGAACGTCGCTCACCGGTACGGTGACGTAACCGCCCTGGGTCCAGTCGATCTCGACGTCGAGCCGGGCGCCTTCCTGGTGCTCGTCGGAGCGTCCGGCTGCGGCAAGAGCACGCTGCTGCGACTGATCGCCGGGTTCGAGGAGCCGACTGCCGGTGAGGTCAGGGTGTCCGGCGCATCGCCGACACCCGGCGTGACTTCGGGCGTGGTGTTCCAGCAGCCGCGCCTGTTTCCGTGGCGCACCGTCGGTGGCAACGTGGATCTGGCGCTGAAGTACGCGAGGGTGCCGCGGGACCGCAGGGACGAGCGTCGCGAGGAGCTGTTGCAGCGCGTGGGCCTCGAGGGGGTCGGTCACCGCAAGATCTGGGAGATCAGCGGCGGGCAGCAGCAGCGGGTGGCCATCGCGCGGGCACTGGCTGCCGAGACGCCACTGTTCCTGCTCGACGAGCCGTTCGCGGCGCTCGACGCGCTCACCCGCGAGCGACTGCAGGAGGACGTCCGGCAGGTGAGCGCCGAGACCGGCCGCACGACGGTGTTCGTGACCCACAGCGCCGACGAAGCCGCCTTCCTCGGGTCGCGCATCGTCGTGCTGACGCGCCGGCCGGGCCAAGTGGCGCTCGACTTGCCGGTGGACCTGCCGCGCACGGGAGTGGACCCCGACGAACTCAGGCGGTCGCCCGAGTACACGCGGTTGCGGGCAGAGGTTGGTCGAGCAGTGAAGGCCGCGGCGGCCTGACCTGACGGCCACGAGCCGGTCGTGGAGCGCCGCCCGTCGGCCGTGGATCATGGAACGGGTGCGCACCCTGGACCGACCATGACGGACACCACGTTCGAAACCCGCACGGGCAGCCTGCCGGCTTCCTCGCCGCTGCGCCGGACCTGTACCGCGGCAACGCCATCCGCTGCGTGGTCAGCATGATGCGCTCGCTGAAGACCGACGCCTGGCGCCGGATCGCCGACTTCTTCGGCGAGCACCTCGCGGGCGCGCAGCGGTGAAGGTCGTGGCGATCCACACCGCGAAGGGGCGGCGGCTACCCGTGCGGGCGGTCGACTCGGTGCTGGCGGAGGAGGGTCGCGGGCTGGTCGGCGACCGCTATCACGGGACGCGGCACCGCCACGTCACCATTCAGTCGCGCGAGATGCTGGACCGGGCGGCAGCCGACCTAGGCCGCGAGATCGACAGCGGCGGCACGCGGCGCAACGTGACGGTGGACGCCGGCGAGATCCCGACGAAGCCGGGCACGCGGATCACGATCGGCGACGTCCAGCTGGAGGTGGTGCGGGTGTCGGCCCCGTGCCGACTGCTCGACGACGACATGGGTCGCGGGGCTGCCGCGGCGTTGAGCCGCCGAGCGGGTTCGGTGTGCCGGCTGCTGTCGTCGGGGACGATCAGCGTCGGCGACGAGGTGACGGTGGTCGCGGTGGATCAGACCGGTGGGTAGGCCGGGGGCGGGTACACGCCGCGCAGGCCCCACGGCAGGAACTGGAAGAAGTACTCGATTTCGTCGCTCGCGTCGTAATCCGGGTTCGGATCCATGAGTGCCTCCCAGCTGCTGCGTGGTCGTCGGAAGTCTATCCCTCCGGCTGCGGGCAGGGGTACCCGATCAGGGCACGAGAATAAACTGGCCAACCAGTTGATAGATACCCGGGCGCCGTCCCGGCCTGCCTATAGTGAGTCGCCATGTCCACTGAACCCGATGCTCGCCGTGCATCGGCGTCGAACACTCCTCGCACGAGCGGCTCGGCGGCGAGGGAATCCGCGCCCGCCGGCTCGACCCGGCGCGACGAACTGCTGACCGTCGCCACGAAGCTGTTCGCTGCGCGTGGCTATCACGGGACGCGGATGGACGACGTGGCCGATGCCGTCGGCCTGAACAAGGCGACGGTCTACCACTACTACGCCAGCAAGTCGCTGATCCTCTACGACATCTACAAGAGCGCTGCCGACTTCACCGTCGCGGCCCTGCACGACGACCCGACGGCGACCGCGCGCGAGACGATCTACCACTTCACCCGTCGGTTGCTCGTCGGCATCGCCAGCGACATCGAGCGGGCGGCCGTCTACTTCCAGGAGGGCCCCTACATCACGGAGTGGTTCACCGAGGAGCAGGTGGCCTACATCCGCCACTCGGAGACCGCCGTCTACGAACACGTCCGCGACGTCATCGACCGCGGGATCGCCAGCGGCGAGTTCTTCGAGTGCGATTCGCACGTGCTGGCCCTTGGCTACATCGGGATGACGCTGGGCTCCTACCGATGGTTGCGGCCGCAGGGCAGGCGCAGTGCGCAGGAGATCGCCGTCGAATTCAGCACGGCACTACTGCGCGGCCTGATCAAGGACGAGGCGGTCCGGTCGGCGGAGCCGCTCGGGATCGACGTCAAGACCACGGCCGCCGCCAATGACTGACCTGTTCCGGCTCGACGGGAAGGTAGCCGTCGTCACGGGCGGCGGTCGCGGCATCGGCGTGATGATCGCCCGTGGGCTGCTCGAAGCTGGCGCCAGCGTGTACCTGTCGAGCCGCAAGGAAGCCGAATTGGCAGCGGCGGCCGCCGAATTGGCGCCACTCGGTCGGGTCGAGGCGATACCAGCCGATCTCGGCACGGCCGCCGGGGTGGATGCGCTGACGGCTGCGCTGACCGAACGCGAGGACGCGATCCACGCGCTGTTCAACAACGCAGGCGCGGCCTGGGGTGCCTCGTTCGAGGACTTCCCGGAGTCGGGCTTCGACAAGGTCTTCGACGTCAACGTCAAGGGCGTGTTCCTGCTGACCCGGGCGCTGGTGCCGCTGCTCACCGAGGGGGCGACGGACGACGATCCGTCCCGCGTCGTCAACACCGGCAGCATCGACGGGATCGTGGCCCCCGAACGCGGCCGCGACAACTTCTCCTATAGCGCCAGCAAGGCCGCCGTGCACATGCTGACCCGCCACCTGGCCGGGGAGTTGGCGCCGAAGATCCTGGTCAATGCGATCGCGCCGGGGCTGTTCCAGTCCCGGATGACGAAGGAGCTGCTGGCCGCGGGCTCCGAGGCCGTCGGTTCCGCACTCCCGCTGGGCCGTATCGGCGCGCCCGACGACATGGCGGGCATCGCGGTGTTCCTGGCCAGTCGCGCGAGCACCTACATCACCGGTGCGGTGATCCCAGTCGACGGCGGCGTCAGCACCATCCGCTGATCAGAACTCGATGACCTGCCGCACCGCATGGCCGTCGGCCAGTTCGTCCATGCCCTCGTTGATCTGGTCGAGCCCGATGGTCGAAGACACCAGCGCTTCGACCGGCAGCCGGCCCTCGCGCCACATCTCGACGAAGCGCGGGATGTCGCGTGCAGGCACCGCCGAGCCCAGGTAGCTGCCGATCAGCGAGCGACCCTCGGCCACCAAACTCAACGGCGACAGGCTGATTCGCGCATCGGGATGGGGCAGGCCGACGCTCACCGTGCGGCCGCCGGGTGCGGTCACCGCGATGGCGGTCTCGAGTGCCGCCGCGTGGCCGACGGCTTCGATGACGACCTCGGCCTTCAAGTCGCCGACGTCGTCCGGCGTGCGGGCGGCGTGCACGCCCAGTTCGCGGGCGCGGGCCAGCTTGTCCTCGAGCCGGTCGATGGCGACGACCCGTACGTCGTCGTGCGCGAGCGCGGTGAGCAGGGCGGCCATCCCGACTCCTCCGGCTCCGATGACGGCGACCGTCTGCCCCGGCTCGGGACGGCCGGCATTCAGCACCGCGCCACCGCCGGTGAGCACCGCGCAGCCGAGCAGCGACGCCACTACGGGCGGGACGTCATCGGCCACCGGCACCACCGATCGTCGGTCGACCACCGCGTGCGTCGCGAAAGCCGAGACGCCGAGGTGGTGCAATACGGGCTCGCCGTCGCGGCTCAGGCGGGTCTCGCCGCCGAGCAGCGTTCCAACGCCGTTGGCGGCGCTGCCCGGTACGCACGGCGCCAGTCCGTCCGTGGCGCACCCCGAGCACTCGCCGCAGCGCGGCAGGAAGGTCATGACCACCCGCTGCCCGGCCTGCACGTCGGTCACGGCGGCGCCGACCTCCTCGACGATGCCTGCCGCCTCGTGGCCGAGCAGCATCGGCACGGGGCGGACGCGGTTGCCGTCGACCACCGACAGATCGGAGTGGCACAGGCCCGCCGCCTCGATCCGAACCAGGAGTTCGGTGTCACCGGGTGGCGCGAGGTCGAGGTCGGCGACGCTCAGCGGATGGGAGTCGGCGTAGCGGCGGGGGGCTCCGATGCGTTCGAGAACGGCTCCGCGAATCTTCATGCCACCAGCCTGCCTGAAAGACTGGCGGAATGGCCGTCGATGAAAGATCACTGACCAGCCGGGACTTCCCGGTGCACTGGCCCGTCCTCACCCGGTGGAAGGACAACGACATGTTCGGCCATCTCAACAACGCGGTCTACTACGAGCTGTTCGACACCGCGATCAACGCGTGGATCAACACCAGCGCCGACGTCGACCCCGTAACCGCGCCGTGGCTGGGCGTCGTCGCCGAATCAGGTTGCCGGTACTTCGCCGAACTGGCCTTCCCCGATCCGCTCGTCGTGGGGCTGGCCGTCACCAGGCTCGGGACGAGCAGCGTCACCTACCGGCTGTCGGTCTTCGCGCCCGACACCGACGCCGCACCCGTTGCCGCGGTGGGTCACTGGGTGCACGTCTACGTCGACCGGACCACCCGACGTCCCGTCCCCATCCCGGACGCGATCCGGGCCGTGTTGGCTGGGGCCGTGGTCGACTGACGCTGGTCACATCTGCCACATGAGTCACCGCAAGCGTCGGCCCACTCGACCGCGCGATGTTCCACCTGACGAGCGAATTAGTGCCCGAACCCTGTTCTCGCCATCGGCAATTCGCTGACCAGATGGGACAACCGCCGATCGGTTGCCGCGCCTCGGCCAGTGACTGGCGTTACCGATGTGACTGGGCGGCTTTCACGACAGTCGATCGGCGAGCGATGAGTCGCCGTCCAACCACGCCGAGATCGCCGTGACGGCATCCCCGAAGAAGATCTCGTACGGCCGGTCGGCCACGTAGCCGATGTGCGGGGTCGCCGTGACGTTGGGCATCGTGCGCAGCGGATGATCGGCCGGCAGCGGTTCAGTGTCGAAGACGTCCAGGCCTGCGCCCGCGATCGATCCCGAACGCAGTGCGGAGACCAGCGCGCCCTCGTCGACGATCGGCCCGCGCGAGGTGTTGATCAGCAGCGCAGTCGGTTTCATCGCCTCCAGCTCCTCGGCGCCGATAAGTCCGCGCGTGCGCTCGCTCAACTTGAGGTGCACGGTCAGCACGTCGGCCGAGGCGAAGAACTCGTCGCGCGGCAGGTAGCGGACGCCTTCCGCCCGGGCCGCCTCCGGCGTCAGATTCTGACTCCACGCCACCACGTCCATGCCGAACGCCGCGCCGATCCGCGCCACCCGCGTCCCGATGCGGCCCAACCCCAGTACGCCGAGCACCCGGCGGTCCAATTCGCGTCCGACCGCGGTCTGCCAGAGTCCCTCGGCCACGGCCTGCCGTTCGGCGACCAGGTGCCGGGACGTCGCCAGGATCAGCGCCCAGGTCAGCTCCACCGTCGATGCCACCGATCCACCGGTGGTGCCGACGCGAATGCCTAGTTCCTCGGCGGCGGCCATGTCGATCGACGCGTTGAACGGACCGGTCGAGGCGATCATCCGCAGCCGGGGAAGACGCTCGAGGACGTTGCGCGGCAACGGAGTTCGTTCGCGCATGACCATCACCACGTCGAACGGGGCCAGCCTGTCGACGAGTCCTCCTGCGTCGGCGACGTGGTCGGTGAAGACGGTGACGTCGGCGCGCGTCGTGACCGGCGTCCAGTCGGCCATGCTCAGGGCGACGTCCTGGTAGTCGTCGAGGACGGCGACCCGGATGCGTGTGCTCATCGGAGTCATCGTGGCACGCGCCGATATGCTCGCCGGATGCCCATCGTGAGCAAGACCGTCGAGGTGTCGGCGTCGGCCGAGACGATCATGGCGATCGTCGCCGACTTCGAGGCCTACTCCCAGTGGAACGAAGAGATCAAGGGCTGCTGGATCCTGGCCCGCTACGACGACGGCAGGCCCAGCCAGCTGCGTCTGGACACCTCCGTGCAAGGCATGGACGGCATGTACATCCAGGCCGTCTACTACCCGGGACCCAACCAGATCCAGACGGTCATGCAGCAGGGCGAGCACTTCGCCAAGCAGGAGCAGCTGTTCTCTGTCGTCGAGATGGGGCCAACGACGCTCCTCACCGTCGACATGGACGTCGAGACCACGATGCCGGTGCCCGCGATGATGGTGAAGAAGGTCGTCAACGACGCACTCGACCACCTGGCAGGCAACTTGAAGGCCCGCGCGGAGCAGCTCGCCGCCGGCTGACGGTCAGATCCAGAGCCCCAGCTCGTCGAGGCGCGCGGTGAGACGCCGTGCGCCGTCGGTGAATTGATCGCGGGTGAGCTGGACGGCCGCCGCGGCGTCGCGCCGGCGCAGTGCGGCGATCAGCTGTCGATGGTTGGCCATGGCGACCTTGCCCCACTGCCGATCGTCGGCGTAGATGCGCGACGGCAGGTACCGCGTCGCGTGCAGCAGGAACCAGGCGAGTTTGGTTCGGCCCGCCGCCAGGTTCACCGCCCGCCGAAACGCGAACTCCGCGCTCGCGAGCGCCTCGACGTCCTGGTTCTCGATCGCGGCGGCCACCTCGTCGGCGAGCCGCTCGAGTTCGTCGATCTCCGCGTCCGTGATGCGTTCGGCCGCCGAGCGCACCAGCTGCGTGGCGATCGTCGCCTGCAGCCAGAACAGATCCTCGATGTCACCCCGGCTGAACGGCGACACGACGTGGCCGCGGTGGGGTTCGAGCTGCACCATGCCCTCGCCGCGCAGCGTGCGCAGCGCCTCGCGCACCGGGGTGATGCTGACGCCCAGTTCGGCGGCCGTCTCGTCCAGGCGAATGAACGTGCCGGGGCGCAGCGCACCCGACATGATGCCCGCGCGCAGATGGGAGGCGACCTCGTCGGACAGCTGCTCGCGACGCACCGAACGTGACTTCGCCGGTCGCACTGCGGTCGATGCCTTCACGGCGCGCTCCATCTCGATGCCGTCGGTCGGGCCGCCCACCCGTGACGGGGTTGTTACGCCGCGGTCGAGACCTTAGTGTGACCCGGACAACATCATGTTTGATCAAATATCAGCGACGTGCAACCCGAACCAGCGACAGGGAGCGGCCCACAGTTGACGGCCTCGCCAGCGTCTTCACCACCTTCGGCCTCCGGTCAGGCCGTCGCACAGCCGTACCTGGCTCGCAGGCACAACTGGATGAACCAGCTTGCCCGCCACGCATTGATGCAGCCCGACGACACTGCGCTGCGCTTCCTCGGCCGCACCACCACCTGGGCCGAACTCGACCGGCGGGTCACCGCCCTGGCAGGCGCCCTCAGCCGACGCGGCATAGGGTTCGGCGATCGCGTACTGATCCTCATGCTCAACCGCACCGAGTACGTCGAGTCCTTCCTGGCGGCGAACCTGCTCGGCGCCATCGCCGTCCCTGTCAACTTCCGGATGACCCCGCCCGAGATCGCCTACCTGGTCGGTGACTGCGAGGCGCGGATCGTCATCACGGAGTCCGTCCTGGCAGGCGTCGCGACCGCGGTGCGCGACCTCGACTCCACGCTGGCCACGGTGATCGTCGCGGGCGGCGCGACCGACGACGGGGTGCTCGGGTACGACGAGCTGATCGCCGAGGACGGGCCACCGCCTGAACCGGTCGACGTCCCCAACGATTCACCCGCACTGATCATGTACACGTCCGGGACCACGGGACGGCCCAAGGGCGCCGTCCTCACGCACACCAACATCGCCGTCCAAGGCGCGAGCAGCCTCTTCACGATCGGCGCGGACCTCAACAACGACGTCGGCTTCGTCGGCGTCCCGCTCTTCCACATCGCAGGCATCGGCAACATGATCAGCGGCCTCACTCTCGGCAGGCCGACGGTGCTGTATCCACTCGGAGCGTTCGACCCCGACGGCCTGCTCGGCGTCCTCGAGGCCGAGAAGGTCACCGCGATCTTCCTGGTGCCCGCCCAATGGCAGGCCGTCTGTGCGGCGCAGAAGGCGCACCCGCGGAACCTACGGCTGCGCGCTCTGTCGTGGGGCGCGGCCCCCGCGTCGGACACGCTGCTGCGCGACATGGCGGCCACGTTCCCGGGTGCGGAGATCTTTGCCGCGTTCGGTCAGACGGAGATGTCGCCGGTGACGTGCATGTTGCTGAGCGACGACGCCATCCGCAAGCTCGGTTCGGTCGGCCGGGTGATCCCGACCGTCGCGGCCAGGGTCGTCGACGAGGACATGAACGACGTGCCCGATGGCGAGGTCGGCGAGATCGTCTACCGCGCACCGACGTTGATGGCCGGCTACTGGAACAACCCCGAGGCGACGGCAGAGGCGTTCCACGGCGGCTGGTTCCACTCCGGCGACCTGGTGCGCCGTGACGACGAGGGCTACATCTGGGTCGTCGACCGCAAGAAGGACATGATCATCTCCGGCGGCGAGAACATCTACTGCGCCGAGGTCGAGAACGTCCTGGCCGCCCATCCGGCGATCGCCGAGGTGGCCGTGATCGGCCGTCCCGACGAACGCTGGGGCGAGATCCCGGTGGCCGTCGTCGCGCTCGGTGCGACCGCACCCATGGAGCTGACGGTGGCGGATCTCGACGACTTCCTCACCGAGCGGCTGGCCCGCTACAAGCACCCCAAGGCCGTCGAGGTGGTCGAGGCGCTGCCTCGCAACCCCGCTGGCAAAGTATTGAAGACCGAACTCAGGACGCGCTTGGGGGCGGCCGATTCCATTGACGCCAGCGAAAGTACAAGCGCGTCAACGCATTCGATGACGAGCCCGAAGGGCTGACCTGTGACGATGAGTTTGCCGAGCGCACGAATCTCAAGTTTGCCGATGCGGTGCGACGCCACTCCGGCATCGGGTACTCTCCTGTGGTCCGCCTTACTACCAACCAGTAGGGAGAGGGCGATCACAGGTTCGGGGCAGGAACGAGGAGGGCGAGTGCGACGGGTTGCATCGGTCCGCCGCAGCGGCCACGGCTGCGTTGACGCAGCGTTGAAGGCCCATTCGTGACGGCGTCGTCACCGGGCCTGGTCGGTTACGTCCGCGACCAGGTCAGGCCAGGACTGACCGCTGTCGGCGGCTTCGTCAAGATGTGCGTGCTGACCGCCAAGGCCACGTTCCGCGGACCATTCCAGTGGCGCGAGTTCATCCTGCAGGGCTGGTTCCTGATGACGGTGGCGTTCCTGCCCACCATCGCGGTCGCCATCCCGCTCACGGTTCTCATCATCTTCACGCTCAACATCCTGCTCGCCGAGTTCGGTGCCGCCGACATCTCGGGCGCCGGTGCAGCACTCGGAGCGGTTACCCAGCTCGGTCCGCTGGTAACCGTGCTCGTCGTCGCGGGCGCCGGATCGACCGCCATCTGCGCTGACATCGGCGCGCGCACCATCCGCGAGGAGATCGACGCCCTTGAGGTGCTCGGCATCGACCCGATCCAGCGTCTGGTCGTCCCGCGCGTGCTGGCCTCGACGTTCGTCGCCTTCCTCCTCAACGGCGCCGTCATCACGATCGGTCTCGTCGGCGGCTTCGTCTTCGGCGTCTACATACAGAACATCTCGGCCGGCGCCTACGTCTCGACGCTGACGTTGGTCACCGGCCTACCCGAGGTCCTCATCTCCGTCGTCAAGGCCCTGACCTTCGGGCTCATAGCCGGCCTCGTCGGCTGTTATCGCGGCCTGACGGTGTCCGGTGGCGCCAAGGGCGTGGGTACCGCGGTCAACGAGACGCTGGTCCTCTGCGTCATCGCCCTCTTCGCCGTGAACGTGGTCCTGACCACCATCGGCGTCCGATTCGGAACGGGGGGCTGACGTGTCAACATCAGCAGTCCTGCGGCAGCGCTTCCCGAGAGCGATCCCGCGGGCCACGAAGCTCGCCAGTGCGCCCGCCCGTGGCCTGGACAGCGTCGGCCACGTCGCGTGGTTCATCGTCACCGCCGTCGGATCCATCGGCCACGCGGTGCGCTACTACCGCAAGGAGATGCTGCGGCTCATCGCCGAGATCGGCATGGGCACCGGCGCGATGGCCGTCATCGGTGGCACCGTCGCCATCGTCGGCTTCGTCACCCTCTCGGGCGGCTCGCTGATCGCCATCCAGGGCTTCGCATCGCTGGGCAACATCGGCGTCGAGGCCTTCACCGGCTTCTTCGCCGCGCTGGTGAACGTCCGCATCGCCGCACCGGTCGTCGCGGGCCAGGCATTGGCTGCGACCGTCGGCGCCGGCGCGACCGCCGAGCTCGGCGCCATGCGCATCAGCGAGGAGATCGACGCGCTCGAGGTCATGGGCATCAAGTCGATCAGCTACCTGGTGTCGACGCGCATCATGGCCGGCTTCGTCGTGATCATCCCGCTGTACGCGATGGCGATCATCATGTCGTTCCTGTCGGCGCAGGTGACCACGACGCTGTTCTACGGACAGTCGACCGGAACCTACGAGCACTACTTCCGAACGTTCCTACGACCAGACGACGTCGCCTGGTCGTTCGTGCAAGCGATCATCATCTCGGTCATCGTGATGCTCAACCACTGCTACTACGGCTTCTACGCCAGCGGCGGCCCGGTCGGCGTCGGCGAGGCCGTCGGCCGCTCGATGCGCGCCTCCCTGATCGCGATCGTCCTCGTCGTCCTGTTCGCATCGTTGGCGCTGTACGGCACCGACGCCAACTTCAACCTCACGGTGTAGCGACATGACCAGACCTGATCAGATCGAGTCCTCGGTCAACAAGCCGCGGACGCCGCCGTACAAGATGGCCGGCCTGGTGCTGCTGGTCGTTGCCGCAGTCGTCGTCAGCCTGGTGTGGGTGCAGTTCCGCGGCGGCTTCGCCAATCCCGAACGGCTGACGATGATCTCGGCGCGCTCGGGCCTGTCGATGGACCCCGGCTCGAAGGTCACCTACAACGGCGTCGAGATCGGCCGGGTCACCGAGGTCGAGGCGGTCGACGTGGGCGGCGAGGCCAAGGCCAAGGTCCTGCTCGACGTCGACAAGAAGTTCGTGAACCTGATCCCGTCCAACGTGGACGCGGAGATCAAGGCGAGCACCGTCTTCGGCAACAAGTACATCGCGTTCTCCTCGCCGTCGGATCCCAGCCCCGCGCGGGTCAGCGGATCCACGCCGATCGACGCTTCGGCGGTCACCACCGAGTTCAACACCCTCTTCGAGACCGTGGTCGAGGTGACCAAGCAGGTCGACCCGATCAAGCTCAACCAGACCCTGACTGCGACCGCCCAGGCGCTCGACGGTCTCGGTGACCGGTTCGGACAGTCGATCGAGACCGGCAACGAACTCCTCGCCGACCTCAACCCGCGGATGCCGCAGTTGCGCCGCGACTTCCAGGGACTCACCGGCTTCGCCGACATCTACGCCGATGCCTCACCCGATCTGTTCGACGGCCTCGAGAACGCGGTGACCACCGCCCGGACGCTCAACGAGCAGCGCGGCAACCTCGACCAGGCGCTGATGGGTGCGGTCGGATTCGGCAACACCGGCGGCGACGTCTTCGAGCGCGGCGGACCGTACCTGCAGCGCGGCATCCAGGACCTGCTGCCGACGTCGGCACTGCTCGACGAGTACAGCCCCGCGCTGTTCTGCACGATCCGCAACTTCCACGACGTCGAGCCCAAGGCCCGCGCGGCCTTCGGCGGCGGCAACGGCTACTCGCTGAACACCCGCACCTCGATCATCGGTGCCGCGAACCCGTACGTGTTCCCCGACAACCTCCCTCGCGTCAACGCGAGCGGCGGACCCGAGGGACGCCCCGGCTGCTGGCAGCCCGTGACCCGTGATCTGTGGCCCGCGCCGTACCTGGTGATGGACACCGGCGCCAGCATCGCGCCCTACAACCACTTCGAACTGGGTCAGCCCATCGCGATCGAGTACGTCTGGGGTCGCCAGATCGGGGAGAACACGATCAACCCATGAAAATCACCGGTACAGCGATCAAGCTCGGCGCCATGTCCCTGGTGCTGCTCATGTTCACCGCGCTCATCATCGTGGTGTTCGGGCAGATGCGGTTCGACCGCACCACCGGCTACACGGCCGTCTTCAAGAACGCCAGCGGCCTGCGCCCCGGCCAGTTCGTCCGCGCCTCCGGCGTGGAGGTCGGCAAGGTCTCCGAAGTCGAGCTGCTTCCCGGCGGCGACCGGGTCGAGGTGCACTTCGACGTGGACCGCACCCTGCCGCTGTTCCAGGGCAGCACTGCCTCGGTCCGCTACCTCAACCTGATTGGTGACCGCTACCTCGAGCTCAAGCGCGGGGACGATCAGACCCGCCTGCCCGGTGGCGGCACCATCCCGATCGAGCGCACCGAGCCCGCACTGGATCTCGATGCCCTCATCGGCGGATTCCGCCCGCTGTTCCGGTCGCTGGATCCGGACAAGGTCAACAACATCGCCCAGTCGGTCATCACGATCTTCCAGGGCCAGGGCGGCACCATCAACGACATCCTCGACCAGACCGCCCAGCTGACCTCGGCCATCGCCGACAGGGATCAGGCGATCGGCGAGGTGGTGCGCAATCTCAACACCGTGCTCGACACCACCATCAAGCACCAGCAGCAGTTCGACGAGACGATTCAGAACTTCGAGAAGTTGGTGACGGGACTGAAGAACCGGGCCGACCCGATCGCAGAAGGGGTTGCCGAGATCAGCAACGCCGCAGGCACCATCTCCGATCTGCTGGCCGACAACCGGCCGCTACTACGGGACACGGTCAACTACCTCGACGTCATCCAGCAGCCGCTGGTCGACCAGAAGGCCGAACTCAACGACCTGCTGGTGAAGTTCCCCCAGGCCGTTCGAATTCTCGGCAGGTCCGGCGGGATCTACGGCGACTTCTTCAACTTCTACGTGTGCGACATATCGCTGATCCTGAACGGCCTCCAGCCCGGCGGTCCGGTTCGAACGGTCAAGGTGACCAGCCAGCCAACGGGTAGGTGCACGCCGAAATGAGAACTCTCGAGGGCGACAACCGGATTCGCAACGGGATGATGGGCATCCTCATCCTGCTGCTGGTGATCGGCGTGGGGCAGAGCTTCGCCAGTGTGCCGATGATCTTCGCGCAGCCGGTCTACTACGCGCAGTTCGCCGACACCGGCGGCATCAACCCGGGTGACAAGGTGCGCATCGCTGGCGTCGACGTCGGCGAGGTCCGCAAGGCGGACATCGAAGGCGACAAGGTCGTGATCGGCTACACGCTGAACGGCACGAAGATCGGCACCGACAGCCGCGCAGCGATTCGCACCGACACCATCCTGGGCCGCAAGAACCTGGAGATCATCCCGCGCGGATCGACTGCGCTGAAGGCCAACGGCGTTCTGCCGCTTGGCCAGACGACGACGCCGTACCAGATCTACGACGCGTTCTCGGACTTGACGAAGGCCGCTTCCGGGTGGGACACCACCACGGTCAAGGAGTCGCTGAACGTCCTGTCGGAGACCATCGATCAGACCTACCCGCACCTGAGTGCAGCACTCGACGGGGTGGCCCGGTTCTCGGACACGATCGGCAAGCGCGACGAGGACATCAAGAAGCTCCTCGCCAACGCCAACAAGATCGCCGGCGTGCTCGGCAACCGCAGCGGTCAGATCAACGATCTGTTCGTCAATGCGCAGACCCTGCTCGGCGAGATCAACCAGCGCAACGCGGCGGTCGATGCACTGCTCGCCAGGGTCTCGGCCTTTTCCCAGCAGGTGGCCGGCTTCACCAAGGACAACCCGAACATCAATCGGGTGCTCGAGCAGCTGCGCACGATCAGCGACGTGCTGGTCGAGCGCAAGTTCGACCTGATGGACGTGCTGAGCAACGTCAGCAAGGTCGCAACGGCGCTCGGTGAAGCAGTGGCCTCTGGCCCGTACTTCAAGGTGATCGTGATCAACATCCTGCCGTACCAGATCATTCAGCCCTGGGTCGACGCCGCCTTCAAGAAGCGCGGCATCAACCCGGAGGAGTTCTGGCGCAACGCGGGTCTGCCCGAGTTCCGGTTCCCGGATCCCAACGGTCAGCGCTTCGACAACGGTGCACCGCCGCCCGCGCCGACGCCGCTCGAGGGCACTGCCGAGAACCCCGGCCCTGCCGTCATCGCGGGCTCGCCGTGCTCGTACGCACCTGCGGCGGGCAACTTCCCGACGCCGGGCAATCCGCTGCCGTGCACGCAGGCCGAGAACGGACCGTTCGGGCCGAACCCGTACGGCTCCAATAACTATGGCCCGCCGAACGTGATCGGACTGCCGCCGAACCCGAACGCGCCGCCGCCGGCGCCCGGCGTTCCCAGCTCGGCCTTCCCCGGCCAGTTCGCACCGCCCGTCCAGGGCGTGCCGCCCGCGCCGTTCGCACCCGGTCCGCCCGGGGCGCGCACGGTGCCGGTCACACCCGGCCCGTCCGACCCCTACATCCCGCCGGGCTTCCTGCAGGGTGACGGCACGTCGCCGCCACCGCCCGCACTGACGGGTCCGCCGCCACCGCCTGGGCCGGGACAGCAACTCCCGCCCGTCGGCACGCCACCACTACCGGGCAACCCGCCGTTCCTGCCGCCCGGTCAGCAACAGGGATAGGAGGCCTTCGAGATGTCGACGATCTTCAACGTCCGGAACCTGAAGGTGCCTTCCCTGTCGAAGGCATCGGTGATCCTCGGAACCATCGTCATCGTGCTGGCGATCGTGCTCGCGTTCGTCGGGTGGAATCTGTACAAGCGGCTGACCAACAACACGGTGGTCGCCTACTTCCCCCAGACGCTGGCGCTCTACCCCGGTGACAAGGTCCAGATCATGGGCGTGCGGGTCGGCTCGATCGACGAGATCGAACCGGCAGGCGACCGGATGAAGGTCACCTTCACCTACGAGAGCAAGTACAAGGTCCCGGCCGACGCCAGCGCGTCGATCCTGAACCCGAGCCTCGTCGCGTCGCGCGCCATCCAGCTGTCCCCGCCCTACACCGGCGGTCCAGAGATGGAGAACGACGCCGTCATCCCGATCGAGCGCACCCAGGTGCCGGTCGAGTACGACGAACTCCGCGACTCCCTGGACCGGCTCCTCACCGACCTCGGCCCCACGCCCGAGCAGCCCATGGGCCCGATCGGCGACGTCGTCGACTCGTTCGCCGACGGGCTGGCAGGCAAGGGCCAGGAGGTCAACCGGACGCTGACCAACCTGTCCGAGGCGCTGTCCACCCTCAACCAGGGCCGCGGCGACTTCTTCGCAGTCGTGAAGAGCCTCGCGATGTTCGTCAACGCACTGCATCGCAGCGACCAGCAGTTCGTCGCGCTGAACAACGATCTGGCGCAGGTCACGAACTCGTTCTCCAACGGCGACCAAGAGGTGGCCAACGCCATCCGCGACCTCAACGTGCTGTTCACCAACACGCGCGAGTTCTTCGACGAGAACGGTGAGGTCCTCGGAGCCGACATCGGCAACCTCGCCGAGGTCACCAACGCGATCCTGCAGCCCGACGTCTTCAAGGGACTCGAGACCGGGTTCCACGTCTTCCCGACGCTCGCGGTGAATGCGCTCAACATCGCGCCGCCCGTGCCCGGTGGCGTCACCAGCATCCCGGTCATCGGCAACTTCGCCAACCCGATGGAGTTCATCTGCAGCTCCATTCAGGCGGGCAGCCGGCTCGGCTACCAGGAGTCCGCGGAACTGTGCGCGCAGTACCTGGCGCCGATCCTCGACGCGATCAAGTTCAACTACCTGCCGTTCGGCCTGAACCAGTTCAGCTCCGCGCTGACGCTGCCGAAGCAGATCGCGTACTCCGAGCCGCGCCTGCAGCCGCCGCCCGGATACAAGGACACGACCGTGCCCGGCATCTTCTCGCGGGACACGCTGTTCTCGCACGGCAACCACGAGCCCGGCTGGGTGGTCGCACCCGGAATGCAGGGCACCGAGGTGCAGCCGTTCACCGCGAACATGCTGACGCCGGACTCGCTCGCCGCGTTGATGGGTGGCCCCGACATCGCGCCGCCGGTCGCTCCGCCTGCGTTCGGCACGACGCGCAACGGCAACCTGCCCGGTCCGCCCAACGCGTTCAGCGAGAACACCCCGCTGCCGCCCCCGTGGTACCCGCAGCCGGGTCCCCCGCCTGCACCGGCACCGGGTGTCACGCCCGGCAATCCGCTGGCGGCGATCTCGGCTCCGGCCGCACCAGGCCCGGGCCCCGGGCCGGGACCGGCGCCGGCACCGGGTCCCGCACCGTCGGGTCCGTTGTTCCCGGCTGAAGCAGGAGGCGGGCGATGAGCGTCCTGAAAGGCATGAAGCGCAAGAAGCCCGCGGGCTCGAAGTTGGTGCGGCTGGCGAAGCGCACCGGCGTGCTGTCGGTCGCGGCGGTCGTGCTGACCTCCTGCGGTTGGCAGGGCATCGCCAACGTCCCGCTGCCCGGTGGTCCCAGCACCGGCGGCAAGAAGATGACGATCTACGTCCAGATGCCGGACACGCTGGCGCTCAACGTGAACAGCCGGGTCCGGGTGGCCGACGTCTTCGTCGGCAGCGTGCGCTCCATCGAGTTGAAGAACTGGGTGGCGACGCTGACGCTGGACGTCGCGCCGAACGTGGATCTGCCGGAGAACACCCTGGCCGCGATCGGTCAGACCAGCCTCCTCGGTAGCCAGCACATTCAGCTCGATCCGCCGCCGGATCCGCAGGGGACGCTGAAGAACGGCGACACCATCCCGCTCGACCGGGCGTCGGCGTTCCCCACCACGGAGCGGACGCTGGCCAGCATCGGCACGATCCTCACCGGTGGCGGCATCCCGAACCTGGAGGTCATCCAGACCGAGCTGGACAACATGCTGTCCGGGCGCGGCGACCAGATCCGGGAGTTCCTCAACCGGCTCGACACGTTCACCGCCGAACTCAACGAGCAGCGTCAGGACATCACCCGGGCCATCGACTCGACGAACCGCCTGCTGGCGATCGTCGCCCAGCGCAACGACACGCTGGATCGGGTGCTCACCGAGTTCCCGCCGTTGATCCAGCACTTCGCCGAGACGCGTGATCTGTTCGCAGACGCCGTGACGTCGCTTGGCCGGATCAGCAAGGCCGCCGACGACGCGCTCGCGCCGATCAGCGACGACCTGAACACCAACCTCCGCGATCTGCAACGGCCGCTAAAGCAGTTGGGCAAGGCGTCGCCGTACCTGATCGGTGCGCTGAAGTTCATGCTGACCGCGCCGTTCCCGATCGAGTCGACCGACAAGGCGGTCCGCGGCGACTACATCAACGTGTCGCTCAACGTGGATCTGACCCTGTCGTCCATCGACAACGGCATTCTGACCGGGACCGGCATCTCCGGCATGCTCCGTGCGCTGGAGCAGTCGTGGGGTCGTGATCCGAACACGATGATCCCGGACGTCCGCTTCACACCCAACCCGCACAACGTGCCGGGTGGGCCGCTTGTCGAGAGGGGTGAGTGAGCAGTGCTGACGCGGTTCATCAGGATCCAGCTGATCCTGTTCACGATCCTCACGCTCATCGCGCTCATCGTGCTGGGCTGGTACTACCTGCGCATCCCGAGCCTGGTGGGCATCGGTCAGTACGAGCTGAAGGCCGACCTGCCGCGGTCGGGCGGTCTGTACGCCACGGCGAACGTGACCTACCGAGGCACCGAGATCGGCAAGGTCACCGAGGTGGTGCCGACCGACAACGGCGCCAGGGCCACGATGAGCATCGACAGCCAGTACAAGATCCCGGTCGACGCCTCGGCGAACGTGCACTCGGTGTCCGCCATCGGTGAGCAGTACCTGGACCTGGTCTCCACCGACGATCCGGGTCAGTACCTGGCCAACGGGGCGACCATCACCAAGAGCACGGTCCCCAGCGAGGTCGGCCCAGCACTCGACGCCGCCAATCGGGGCCTCGCGGTGTTGCCGAAGGAGAAGATCGACTCGCTGCTCACCGAGACCTCGCTGGCCGTCGGCGGGCTCGGACCGTCACTGCAGCGCCTGGTCGACTCGACGAACAACATCGCCCAGGGGTTGAAGGACAACCTGCCCGAGGTCAACGACATCATCGACAACACGGCCCCGATCCTGGAGAGCCAGGTGCAGTCGGGTGACGCGATCGCACAGTGGACGAGCAACCTCGACGTCATCGCGGCGCAGGCAGCCCAGCAGGATCAGGCGTTGCGCTCGGGCCTGCAGCAGGCCGGACCGACCGCCGATGAGGTCAGTGCGTTCTTCACCGACGTGAAGGACTCGCTGCCGCAGACGCTGGCCAACCTCGCCGTCGTCATCGATCTGCTGAAGAAGCAGAACAAGGGCGTCGAGCAGCTCCTGGTGGCGTTCCCGCAGGCGGCAGCTGTCGGCCAGATGGGCACGATCTACGAGGGCCAAGCATTGCTGCCGCTGGCGCTGTCGATCAACCAGCCGCCACCGTGCTATACAGGGTTTCTGCCCGCGGCCGAGTGGCGGTCACCGGCCGACACGAGGACCGCGCCGATCCCGGACAACGTGTACTGCAAGATTCCCAAGGACACCCAGGGCAACGTCGTTCGTGGTGCCCGCAACTACCCGTGCCAGGAGGTTCCCGGCAAGCGGGCCGCGACCCCCACCGAGTGCCGCAGCAACGAGCCCTACGTCCCGGCGGGCACCAACCCGTGGTACGGGGACCCGAACCAGATCGTCACCTGCCCGGCTCCTGCCGCGCGGTGCGATCAGCCGGTGAAGCCGGGTTACGTGATCCCGGCGCCGACGGTCAACAACGGCACCAATCCGCTGCCCGCCAACCAGTTGCCTCCGCCGCAGTCGCAGACTCCGACGAGTGACCCGCTCACGGCCCCTGGCCAGGGCAGCGTCACCTGCAGCGGTCAGCAACCCAACCCGTGCATCTACACTCCGGGATCAGGTCCGACCGCGGTCTACAACCCGTCCAGCGGTGAGGTCACCGGACCCGACGGTGTCAGGTACTCCGTCGACAACTCGAGCAACCCAGGAGACAACGGATGGAAGGAGATGCTGGCGCCCGCCGGCTGAACCCCACCGATGAGCAGGACAGCCTTGACCAGCCGTTGACGGATCCCACCGACACCCCGTCCGAGCAGGACGATGCGCCGGTCGAGGGGTATCGCGAGTCCGACGTCACCCCGCGCCGAGCCGAGAAGCTCGGGCGTGGGTGGGTCGCCTCCATCGCCGCCGTGTTGCTACTGGCGGCCGCAGGCGTCGGCGTCGGCGGTTACCTGGCGCTCAAGTCGCACGATCAGAGCGAGGCGTTGGCGCGCGCGGAGAACGAGGCCGTCGCCGCCGCGAAGGACTGCGTGGCAGCCACCCAGGCGCCGGACACCGCCATCATGAGCGCCAGCCAGGCGAAGATCATCAACTGTTCGACCGGTGACTTCGGCGCGCAGGCCGCTCTCTACAGCGGTGTGCTCGCCGACGCCTACCAGGCTGGGAACGTGAAGGTGCAGGTCACCGAGATGCGCACCGCCGTCGAGGGCCACAACGACGACGGAACGGTCGACGTGATGGTCGCGATGCGCATCAAGGTCAGCAATCTGGAGGTTTCGGACCAGGAGCAGGGCTACCGCCTGCGCGCGCAGATGGCTCCGGAGGACGGCACCTACAAGATCTCCAAGCTGGAGCAGGTCACGTCGTGACTGCAGTACTCGAGACCCCACCGAACGCGAACCCCGAGGCCACCGTTCGGTACCCGAGTTGGGCAGCGCGCGCGGGTGCGCTGGCGATCGACGTGCTGCCCGCCGTCGCCGTCATCACGACCATGGCGCTGCTGGCGATCACGACGCCACAGTGGGGACCGCTGTGGTGGGTGTTCACCGTCACGGCCGTACTCGCGTTCCTCGCGATGGTCGTCAACCGCTGGGTGCTGCCGCCGCTGACCGGGTGGAGCCTGGGCCGCGCCGTCTTCGGAATCCGGATCGTGACGGGCGGTGACGTCCCCGCGGGTACGGCTCGCCTGGTGCTGCGCGACGTCGCGCACCTGCTCGACACGATCAGCCTGTTCATCGGCTGGCTCTGGCCACTGTGGGATGCCAAGAAGCGGACCTTCGCGGATCTGCTGCTGCGCACCGAAGCCCGATTGGTGGGAGCCCCCGGCGCCGGCGTGCGTCGACGTGCCGGGGTGGCGTGCCTGGTGGCGGCGCTGCTCTGCGTCGCGGGCGGTGGACTCGGGTACCAGTTCGAGTACCGGCAGGAGCGCGCCGTCGAGACCGCGCGCGACCAGATCGCGGAGCAGGGCCCCCGTATCGTCGAGCAGATGCTGAGCTACGGTGCCGCGACCATGAAGGAGGACTTCGCCCGGTCGCAGGCACTGACGACCGACGCCTACCGTCCGCAGCTCGTCGCTCAGCAGCAGGTGGTCGAGAAGGGCCAAGCCACCAGCAACGAGTACTGGGCGACCAACAGCGCGGTGCTGTCCGCGTCGCAGAACCAGGGCGCGCTGCTCGTCGCACTGCAGGGGCAGCGCGGCACCGACCCCAAGGCGCTCAAGTTCATCTCGGCGACGGTGCGGGTCGACTTCGACAAGCTCGACGGCCAGTGGCGCGTCTCCAACCTCACCGTCCTGAAGAAGCCCGGCATGGACGAGGCGGGCGGATGAGCCCGCGCCGCAAAGTCGATGCCGCCGAACGCGATTACTTCTCGGCGCCCATCGCGACGCCGAAGGCTCCGGTGCGGTGGGGTCTGCCGCTGACCGCCATGCTGTCGGCCTTGCTCGCGATCCTCGCCATCGCGGGAAGCATCTACATGGTGGTGGGCCACGAGAGTGGCCGCCGCACCGAGCTGCGCGACGCCGCCGCCTTGGACTACGTGCGCGGCTTCATGGTGCGCTACACCTCGCTGGACCCGTTCAACGCGAACGAGTACGCCGAGGACATCGCGGCGCAGGCCACCGGCGAGTTCGCGACGTCCTTCAAGCAGCGCGCGAACGAGATCGTGATCCAGGTGGCACGGGCCGAGCCCACCAATGGGATCGTGCTCGAGGCCGGCGTGCAACGGTGGAACGAGAACGGCAGTGCCGACGTACTGGTCGCGGCGAACGTGACCACGCCGGGCCGCGACGGGCGGCCCACCGTCGAGAGCGCGAGCCGCTGGGTCGCCACGACAATCGAGGAGGGAGAGCAGTGGAAGATCAGCAAGCTGGTTCAGGTGATCTGACCGCGGGCGCCGTTCCTCAGGGAAAGTCCGCGCGCCGGCACCGACTGCCCCGGCAGAAGCCGACGTCGACCGAGCCGGTCACGGAGTCGGTCGACGAAACCGCTCCAAAGACAACCACATCCGAGCAGCTCGACGACGTCGGCGCCGACGAGGCGCAGTCGGACGCGGTCGCCGACACCTCGTCGGACGACGCCCCGGCGAATGCCGACGAGACCACGTCGGACGACGCCGTCGAGGGTGACACTGCCGAGGCTGCTCCCGTCGAGGCGGCTTCCGCCGAGGAGACGGCCGAGCCTGCCGCAGCCACCGACGCCGGTGCGAGCGCGCCCCCGAAGCGCCGATTCCCTTGGCGCCGAACCAAGTCCGTCGCACCGGTCGATGCCGCGCCGGCTGCCGTCGAGCCGGTTGACGTGGAGCCGGTTGACGTGGAGCCGGTTGACGTGGAGCCGGTGGCCGAGGCCTCGGAAACCACCGTCACCGATGCCGTCGATGAACCTGCCGCGGAGACGGCGACCGAGGACACGACGCCCGTAGGCGCGACCCTCGAAGGCGAAATCGAAGGCGACACCGAACCCGCGCCCGAGCCGGAACCCGTTCTCGTACCGCACCGCAAGGCAGGCAGGAAGCTCAAGATCGCTGCCGTCGCGGCAGGCGTGCTGTTCATCGGAGCCGCTGCCTTCGCCGGTGCGACGCTGCAGCCCTTCCTCGCCGACCGTGCCGAGGCGCAGGTCAAGTTCGAGGTCGCCCAGATCTCGGCGGACGCCATCACGACGCTGTGGACCTACACGCCCGAGGACATGGACGCGCTGCCGGATCGCGCGGAGAGGTTCCTCGGCGGGGACTTCGCCAGCGACTACCGCCGGTACATCGACTCGATCGTCGAGCCGAACAAGCAGGCGCAGATCAGCAACAACACCCAGGTGATGGGTACGGCCGTGGAGTCGCTGACGCCCAGCGCGGCAACGGCGCTCGTCTTCACGAACTCCGTGGCCACGAGCCCGGTGACCAAGGGCATCCCGTCGCTGCGCTACCTGTCCTACCGGCTCGACCTCGAGAACCGCGACAACACGTGGCTGATCACCAGGATGACGGCGGTCACCTCGCTGGACCTGACCCCACGCCTCTAGCAGGGCCATGGCCGTCGAATCGCCTGTCTCGCAACGAGCGACGGTCACCGCGCTGCTCCTGCTGACGTTCGCCACCGGCCTCGTCGACGCCGTCAGCGTGCTGGTGCTCGGCCACGTCTTCGTAGCCAACATGACCGGCAACGTCATCTTCCTTGGGTTCTGGTTCGTGCCGCACTCCGGTGTCGACATGACGGCTGCGGTGGTGGCGTTCGCGAGTTTCGTGGCGGGCACCGTGCTCGGCGGACGATTCGCGCGGCATCTCGACACCGAGGTGCGCCGCTGGCTGGGCGTGGCACTTGGCGCCGAGGTGGTCATGCTCGGCGCGCTCGCGATCCTCGCGGGGTCTGGCGTGCTGGCCTACGACGACGGCGGCAAGCTGGTCCTGATCGCGGGTCTGGCCGTCACTTTCGGCGCGCAGAACGCCACCGCGCGGCAGTTCGGCATCCAGGAGCTGAGTACGACGGTCCTGACGTCGACCATCGTGGGAATCGGGTTCGACAGCAGGCTCGCCGGCGGCACCGGCCAGCGGGAGAAGCTTCGGTACGGCGTTGTCGCGACCATGCTGGGCGGTGCGGTACTCGGCGCCACCATGACCCGGTTCGTGGTGGCCCCGGTGATCGGGCTGGCCGCAATCGCCGTGGCCGCCAGTGCCGCGGTGTTCTGGTTCGGCCCCGCTCCTGCCGACTAGCCTGACCGGCATGCCCTCCGTACTCGTCACCGGCGCCGCCCGCGGCATCGGCCGGACCATCACCGAGCACCTCGCCGCCAGCGGATGGGACGTGATCGCGGGCGTGCGCACCGATGCCGACGCCTCGGCGATCGGGGACGTCGCTCCGGGCCGGGTCAAGCCCGTCATCCTCGACGTCACGAAGGACGAGGACGTCGCAGCGCTCGCGACCGCGCTCCCCGACCGCCTGGATGCGGTGGTCAACAACGCAGGCGTCGTCGTCAGCGGCGCGATGGAGACCGTGTCGACCGACGACTGGCGACGTCAGTTCGACGTCAACGTCATCGGCCAGATGGCCGTGACCCGAGCCGTGTTGCCGCGGCTGCGGGCGTCGCGCGGGCGCGTCGTGTTCGTCTCCAGCGTGAACGGGCAGCTGGTGATGCCGATGCTCGGCGCGTACTGCGCCTCGAAGTTCGCCCTGGAGGCCGCGGCCGAGGCGCTGCGAATGGAGTTGCGCCCGTGGGGTATCGGCGTTTCCGTGGTGGAGCCGGCCCAGACGGACACCGACATGTGGCGTCAGGCCGATGCGATGGTCGCAGACGCCGAGAACTCGTTGTCGCCAGAGCAGCGCACCCTCTACGGGCGGCACATCGCAGGCATGAAGAAGATGATCCCCATCGCGCAGCGCATGACCGTCGCGCCCGAGACGGTCGCCGGCGTCGTGGAGCGTGCGCTCACCCAGCGTCGGCCGCGTCCGCGGTACGTCGTCGGCGCCGGGCCCAAGCTGCAGGTGGCCGTGATGACGAATCTTCCCATCACCGTTCGTGATCGCGTGCTGCGCAAGGTCGCCGGACAGCCGTAGACGTACGTGGTCGTGGAGGTTCACCGGAAACGCAGCTCGGCAGGTGTGCCCGACCTGTTCGGGTACGAAGCCAGTGGGCTGCGTTGGCTGTCGGCCGTCGATGCCGGCGTCCCGTGCGCGCGAGTGATCGCATGGGATCACGACACCCTGGAACTGGACCGGCTCGAATCGATCCGTCCGGATGCCGCGGCCGCGTACGAGTTCGGCCGCCGCCTGGCGATCACGCACGACGCCGGTGCCGCGGGGTTCGGTGCCCCGCCGGACGGCTGGACGGAGCCCGGCTACTTCGGGCCTGCCGCGAGTCCTCTGCCCATGTCGCTCACCGTTCACGAGTCGTGGGGAGAGTTCTACGCGGTGGAGCGGCTGGGGCCTGCGCTGGCCGGGGCGGCCGACGACCTGTCCCTCGCGGCGCGACGCGGCGCGGGGGAGGTCATCGACCGCTGCCGCTCGGGCCGTCTCGACGACGGTGATCGACCGGCGCGGCTGCACGGCGACCTGTGGAGCGGCAACGTCATGTGGACTGCCGGCGGAGTGGTGCTCATCGACCCGGCCGCGCACGGCGGACACCGCGAGACGGATCTGGCAATGCTCGCCCTCTTCGGCTGTCCCCATCTCGCTGCCGTACTCGACGGGTACCAGCATGCGCATCCACTACGCCCGGGATGGCAGCGGCGCCGCGGTCTGCACCAGCTCTACCCATTGCTGATGCACGTCGCTCTCTTCGGTTCGTCGTACGCGTCCAGTGTCTCGGCTGCGGTCGACAGCGCACTGGACATTCACCCGTAGACATTGATCTTGGTCGGGAAAGCCAGGATATTTGCGATTGCAGCAAATTCGGCACCTAGGGCCGTAACTAGATCACAAACTAGCCCTGCTACGTTTTCGTGCGCTCGCGGTCGCTGGGGGCCGTTTGCTGCAGTCCCGCCCGCCGTCATGCCAGGTGACGGCCGACGAGGGCCTTCGTCAGTCCGTACCTTCGCCACCAAATCGAGCCCACAGCAATCTGTACTATTGCCGTCTGCGTAAGTGTTAACGTGCTGTGAATCACGTTTAGAAGTCGGGGAAGGGACTGGTCACATGGCAGCGAGGCACCGCAAGGCACGTCAGCGGGCAGGGAAAGTCGCTGTCGTCGCGACCGCGACAGCGACGGTCTCGGCGCTGACGATGGGCGCCGCGCCCGCCCCGCAGCCGACCAAGGCGGTGTCGCAGGAAGCCGTCGATCTGGCCGCCGCGATCCGGTTGCTGCCGAACTCCAGTCAAGTCCCGGACATCACCGGCGGACTGGGCACCGTGTTGTACAACGGGGGCCAGGCGATCGGCGATCAGCTGGTTCGCGCGGTGGTCAACGGCATCAACCTGGCGGCGCTCGCCCAGGCCGCGGGTGTCGATCCGCGCAGCCTGTTGAACTCGCTGCTCGCCGAACTGCCTGCGAACCTGCTGCCGGGAATCCTCTCGGCGCTCGCGTTGGATCTGCCGGTCTTGGACGTGGTGCTCGATCAGGTGCCGGGCATCGGGCAGCTACTCGCCGACGTGCTCGACGCGCTCGGTCTCGACGAGGCCGTTGACGGCAGCCTGACCGGGCTGCTGGCGCTGATCGGTCTCGACCTGTCGAACCCGCTCAACCTGTCGAACCTGCTCGACCTCGCGGGAGTCAACATCGTCACGGCGGGGCCGACGTTCTCGGTGCTGAAGATGCTCGGCCTCGACCTGGGCTGGACGCCGTCGTTCCCGAACTCGGTCGCCAACGAGATCAACGGCTCCGAGTACCTCGAGATCGGTGTCAACGGGGTCCTGAACAACCTCCTCGACCGGTTGAACGACAACCCGCTGATCGACGTCATCGATCCGCTCGGCCTGCTGCGGAATGGACTCTCCGACGCCATCGATGGACTGACGGGGGACATCCCCGACGTGCTGGATCTGCGCGTCGTCCCGACGATCGGCATAGGCTTGGGCGCCTTCGCTGCGGCGATGGCCTACGAGCAGGTGCTGGCGGACCTCCCCTTCCAGCCCGGCGGCGCGCTGCACGAGTTCGGTGACAACCCCCTGCTCGGCAGTCTGACCCTGCTGCCGATGGTGCTCGTCAACAACCCGGCGCGTCCCGACGGCGGCATGTTCGCCCGATTCGGACCTCTGGCAGCGCTCTTCGGGATCAACACCGTCAACCCCACCACCCAGGTGTCGTCGAGCGGCGGTCTCGGTGGCCCACTGGGAACGAGTGTCGGCGGTGCCAACCTGGTGCCGATCCTGATCGACGCGACCTACGAGTACCAGCCGCTCTCCGACTTCGCGTCGTGGCCGAACCCCTTCACCCTCGGCAACAACGCGGCCGCGGCACTGCTGCCGACCTACATGCTGCGCGGCCTGACGCTGGAAGGGCTCGACGAGCAGGTCATCGACCTGATCAACGACGCCGTCGGCGAAGCGGTCGAGCTGAACGACCCGCTGGCGCTCAACCTCTATCTGACGCTGCAGTCCAAGACGCTGCCCATGCTGGAACCGCTGTACCTGGCGTCGGACTTCCTCAACATCGTCGGCCTCAGTCCGCTGGCGCAGATCCCGATGCGGCTGGCCAACGCGCTCGCTCCGGCGCTGAGCATCCTCACGAACATCGGCTACTCGAACGTCGTGCGAAACGCCGACGGCACCTACACGCGTGACTTCACGGAGGCCGGCGTCGAGACGCCGTTCCTGTCGTTCGCGAACATCAACTACGGACGGGCGCTGTCGGATTCGTTCAACGCCCTGCTCGGCGGTTTCCAGAAGGAGTTCTTCAGCGGCAACCCGACGCAGGGCACGCCCAACGTGCTCAAGAACCTGCTGGACGCCCTGCTCAGCGGCAACCTGCTCGGCGGCACGGGCGCCGTACCGTCGGGTCAGACGCCCGGCACGGCCGCCAATCCCCTCGCAGGGCTGCTCGGTGGGCTCACCGGTGTCATCAACAACCTGCTGGGCGGGCTGCTCGGTGGCGGCATCGGCAGTTCGCTCACGGCGCTTCAGGCGCCGAGCACGCTCAGCGCTCAGCGGTCGGCTGCCGACATCCCCGCAGCGGACGCCACGTTCTCACAGCTGTCGATCTCGGGCGGTGCTGAAGACGAAACCGCGCCTGAGGCAACGGAATCAAGCGAAGAAGGCGCCGAAGGCGAGGCCGAGGAGGGCCAGGCCGAGGACGGCGAGGCAGCCGAGGGTGACGGCACCGAGGTGACGCCGGAGACGCCTGCGGACGAGGAGGCCACCGACGAAGAGGCCGCCGAGGACGAGGTAGTCGCCGAGACGCCCTCTGCCGATGAAACCGAGCCTGCCGCGGAAGTGCCTGCTGCAGAGGAGGAGTCGGCCGGGCCGAAGCACGCCAAGCCGGAGGGTCAGGACGAGCCAGAGCAGTCGACGGTCGACGAGCCCACGACGCCCAAGCATGCGAAGCCCGACGCCGACGCGTCCACCACGGGTACCGCGGCTGAGAAGCCGGCGAAGAAGCCGTCGCTCAACGTCGTGCGCGACACCGCCAACGCGACGTCGCCTGCCGACAAGCCCGGCCCTGCGTCGTCCACCACCGCGGGTGGGGGCGACAAGAAGGCCTCGGCCACCGATGCCGGTGTGGGGAGCGATGATTCGGCGTCCGAGGGCGGCGAGTCCGACGCCGCCTGACGTCAACTGAACGCCAGCCAACTGGGCAACGCTCGCTCGCGGGAGTCGCACAGGACCTGCTGGGTGTCGCAGGATCCCCGGGGCACGCCCGCGCCCGCCCACATGCCGCCGGCATCGCGGCGCAGCACGATCGCCGAGGACCCTCCGCCGTCCAGCAGGATCGCGGTGTCGCTCCCGAGGCCGCGGAAGAGGTCCTGAATCTGGTCCGGGGTATAGCTGCCGCCCTGGAACACGTACATCTCGTCCCGTGCTCGCGAGTAGGCGAGTGCGGTGCGGGCGGCGCTCGGTCCACCGTCGTTCATCTGTCCGGTGTCACCCGGGGCCAGCAGGCCGAGGCCGGCCACGGCGACGAACCGCGTGCCCTCGTCCATCAGGCCCGCTATCACGGGGGAGGCCGCGTCGTAGTCGGTTGGCGACTTCGGGGTGACGACGAACGGTGCGCCTGCGACGGGAAGGATCACCGTGCTCAACGCGGTCCAGGTCTCGTTGCCGTTGGACAGGCCCTGCTTGCCCGCGTAGGCGATGGTGCCCGTGACCGCTGCGTTCACCCGACCCTGGCCGCGGGTGTTGTCGACGTAGGCGCCCAGCGGCGAACTACATCCCGTCGACTTCCACGACCCGCCCTGCTGGCCGCGGATGTCGAAGAAGTTGGCGTTGACCGCGATGGTCGGCTGGCCAAGGGCCTGCCACGCCTGCAGCGGGCTGTACAACTCCGATGCCTGCAACAGTCCCTCACCGGTGCGTGCCCGCGGATCGCGTTCGCAGCGCCCTTGGTAGCCGCGATGGGAGTCGACCAGCAATCGCGGCGTAAGTCGTTGCGACGCAGCCTTGATGATCATCAGGTGGCCGCCACTGGTCATCTCGTACCAGTTGCCCGCGGCGTTGAGCATGGGCGCGGGATTGCCGCCGCCGAAGTTGTAGACGAGGTAAGTGCCCTTGGTGCCGGCGATCGCACCGGCCAGGAGCTCTCGTCCATCCGCGGCGTGCGCCGCGGGTGCGACGGCCATGGTCGCCAGCGTGGCACACAGCACCGCCGTCGTCGTCCAGGCGATCAGGCGCCGGAAGTTTGCGGCTGTGTTCGGCACCTGCGGCCCTTTCGCGTGGTCCCTCGAGTAGAGACCACAATAACCACAGGTGACCCACTGTCAACTTTCGTCACAGCGCGGTCTCGGTCGCGTCACGGCCGAATCGCGTTCGCGGTCAATGTCTTTGCTATGCGCGCCGCCTGGCCGACCGCGACCGGGGTCGTGGCGACGGGCCCAGGCGTAGCCCAGCAGCGCCGGTATCAGGCAGGCGGAGCGAGCCGGTAGATGGCGTCGGCGTAGTCGTCGCTGACGTACACCGCACCGTCCGGGCCGGCGACGGCGGCGACCGGGCGTCCCCACCGGGTGCCGTCGTCGGACTGAAACCCGCCGACGAGGGTCTGCTGGTTACCCAGCGTCCCGTCCTGCCACGGGAAGAACGACACCTCGGGGGCGCGCGGCGGTTCGCGGTTCCACGACCCGTGCACGCCGGCCAACGCGCCGCTGCCGTAGGGAGCGGGCAGGCCCCCATCGACGAAGCTCAACCCGAGTGCCGCGGAGTGGGCGCCGAAGCTCTGCTCGATTGGAGGCAGCGCAGCGCAGTCGAGTTCGGAGCCGTCGGCGTTGGTCTGCACGTCGCGGGCGAACGTCATGTTGGCTGGACCGCCAACGGGATTGCAATAGGGCCAACCTAATTCGCGGCCCGGTGTGACCTTGGCCAGCGACTCGGGTGGGTTCTCGTCGACGTAGTCCGGGATCACCTTGCCGTAGTCTGGGCCCTCGTCGGGCACCGCGATGTTGTCCCGGTTGTTCACCGCGGTCCACACCGAGCCGTCGGGCGCGATGGCGAGACCGGTGCCGTTGCGGACGCCGGTGGCGAACGGCTCGGCCGGGCCACCGCCGGGCGGCACGCGCATGATCGTGGCACGCGGCGGGGTGGCCGTGCGGTCCTCGGCGGACACGTTGCCCGTCGACCCGATCGAGAAGTACACCGCGCCATCGGGTCCGACGGCGACGCTCTTGAGTGCGTGCGAGTAGGCGCCCCGCAGGTCGGGGCTCTTGGCGTCCGGCAGGCCCGCCGCGACGGTGCGCGGCCGGGTGGCCCGCCCGTCGACGTAGTCATAGGCGTCGACCTGATCGCTCTGCGCGACGTACAGCGTCGACCCGGCGAAGGCGAGGCCGTGCGGCTGATCGAGCCCTTCCAACAGGACCTGATTCTGCGGTCCCGCGCCGGTCGGGCGGAGGCTCAACACCTGGCCGCTGCTCGGCTCGGACACCAGCAGGGCCCCGTCGGGAGCCCATGCCAGGAGGCGCGGCTTCTCGGACCGGTTCCACACCGACAGCGTCCAGCCCTTGGGAACCAAGGCCTTTCGCGGTTCGTCGAACGGCGCCGCGCGGAAGTCGTCGGGCACCTGCACCGTCACCTCTTCGAGGCTCTGGGCGGCAGGCGCTTCGGAAGCCGAGGTGGTGCCCGGCCGGGCGGATGACTCCGACCCTTCGGATGACGGTGGCGATGGCGCCGAGGAGCACGCCACCACCACCGTCGAGGCGGCCGCGAGGGCCGCGAGAATCCGACTATGCCGCTTCAAGGCCTGCATGCATCTCCCAGACGAGGATTTCCGATGGTTCGGTCGCGGTGATCCGTTGGCCGCCCGAGGCGGTGAAGCGCACGGCATCGCCTTCGACGAGCTGGCCGGCGCCTTCGAGGTTGACCTCACCGCGCGGGACGAACAGATGCAGGTACGGCGCCTGGGGCAGTTCGACCGTGTCACCGGGTTGCAGCCGTGCGCCCTTGAGTGCGGCGTACTTGTTGCGGATGGTGATCGCGGTGTCGTCGGCGTGCTGCGGCATCCCCGACGCGATGGTCACCAGCTTGCCGCGCAGGAGTTCGTCGTCGATCTCCAGCTGCTGGTAGCCGGGCGTGATGCCTGACTCGTCGGGCACCACCCACATCTGGACGAAGTGCACGGGCTCGCTGTGGGACGTCTCGCCGGTCAGCCGCCAGGAGTCGTTCTTCTCGGAGTGCAGGATGCCGCGTCCGGCCGACATCCGTTGCGCCAGACCGGGATAGATGACGCCGGAGTGGCCCGTCGAGTCTTGGTGGACGAGGGATCCGCGGAGCACCCACGTGATGATCTCCATGTCGCGGTGCGGGTGGGTGTCGAAGCCCGCGCCCGGGCGCACGACGTCGTCGTTGTTGACCAGGAGCAGTCCGTGGTGGGTATTGGACGGGTCGTAGTTGCCGCCGAAGGAGAACGAGTGCTTGGAGTCGAGCCAGGAGATCTTGGTGGCCGCGCGGTCGCCTGCGCGCCGGATCTCGACGAGTTCGCCTGTGGTCATGTGATCACTCCTGTCGAGTTCATCGCCAGCCTAGGTGCGGGCGCTGGACACGACAACATGAATGATGTGTCATGTATTCCATGTGGTTGTCCGAGGACGAGCAACGGGTGTGGCGGGACCATCTCGCGATGACGAGTCGGCTGCAGGCCGCGATGAACCGGCAGCTGCAGCGCGACTGCGGTTTGTCGCTGGCCGACTACGAGGTGCTGGTCGCCCTCGACGAGCGGGCCGGCTGCCGCATCTCCGAGCTGGGGGAGCGGCTGGGCTGGGAGCAGAGCAGGCTGTCGCATCAGCTGAGCCGCATGCGGGGACGCGAGCTGGTCTCGCGTCAGGGCGCCTCCGACGATCGCCGGGCGGCGACCGTCGACCTCACCGACGCGGGCCGGGCAGCCCTTGCCGCCGCCGCGCCTGCGCACGCCGAACTCGTCCGCACCGTCGTGTTCACCGACGTGCGGCCTGCGGACCTACGCGCGGTGCAGCGGTGGACGGCGGGCGTGCTCGCTCGGCTCGACGATCAGCAGGCCGGGTGAGTGCCGGCTACCAGTCCTTCTCGTCGAACGTGATGACGCCGCGGATGTTCTTGCCGTCGATCATGTCCTGGTAGCCGTCGTTGATGTTCTCGAGCGTGTAGGTGTTGCTGATCATCTCGTCGATCTTGAGCAGGCCCGACTTGTAGAGCCCGACCAGTCGCGGCGTCTCGATGTGCGAGCTGCCACCGCCGAAGATGTTGCCCTTCAACGTCTTCTGCAACATGGTGAACAGGAAGAGGTTGAGCTTGACGTCGGCGTCCATCATCGAGCCCATGCCGGTCACCACGCACGTACCGGTCTTGGCGGTGAGGATCATCGCCTCTTCGACGTACTCGCCGCGCATCTCGCCGACCGCGATGATGGTCTTGTCGGCCATCAAGCCGTGGGTCACGTCGATCATCGGGCCGATCGCCTCGGCCATCGACGAGTAGACGTGCGTGGCGCCGAACTTGATGGCCTGGTCGCGCTTCCACTCGTTGGGGTCGATTGCGATGACGGTCTTCGCGCCGGAGATGACCGCGCCCTGCAGCGCGCTCATGCCGATGCCGCCGACGCCGACGATAGCCACCGTCTCGCCGGGCTGCACCTCGGCCACGTTGGTCGCCGAGCCGAATCCCGTCGGCACCGCGCAACCCATGATGGCGGCCGTCTCGAACGGGATGTCGCGGTCAATCTTCACGACGGAGTCCTTGTGGACCGTCATGTACGGGGCGAAGGTGCCCAGCAGGTTCATCGGCGACACCTCGTGGGAGCCGGCGTGGACGCGTGACGTGCCGTCGGCGATGGCCTTCCCGCCCAGCAGCAGGGCGCCACGGTCGCACAGTGAGCGGAAGCCCTTCATGCACGGCGGGCAATCACCGCAGGCGGGGATGAACGCGAGGATGGCGTGGTCGCCCTCCTCGATGCCGGTGACGTTCTTGCCGACCTTGGTGACGACGCCCGCGCCCTCGTGTCCGCCGAGTGCTGGCAGTCCGATCGGGGTCGCCCCGGTGGTCAGGTGGTAGTCGGAGTGGCACATCCCGGCGGCGTGCATCCGGATCTGGACTTCGTCCGCGATGGGGTCACCGAGATCGATCTCGTCGACTTTGAATGGCGTGTTGAGTTCCCACAGCAGAGCGCCCTTGGTCTTCATGGCGGCGATCATAGAACACGTTCTAGATAGCATATAGCCGTGGGTTCCTAGCTGCGGATACATGGCATCAGAGCCCGTCGTCGGTGAGTGGCCAGTCATCGCGCGGTTCGAGCGCTGTAGTGCGCTGAAGCTGGCCACTCGAGCCTGTGGATGACTCGACGAAGAGACGCGGTTTCGTCGGAGCCGATTGCGACCGTGAACTCGTGAAAGCACCAGCCAGGCCCATCCTCGGCAACGACCTCATCGCCACCGGCGACGCCAGCCCTCGGACGCTGAGGAGTCACTACGACCGGGTGTACCGCAACGTGTACGTACCGAAGGGCAGCGAAATCACCGCGGCATCGCGTGCGAAAGCAGCATGGTTGTGGTCGGGCCGTCAGTCGACGATCGTTGTACCGCACCAACGGCAAACCGGTCGAGGGCATCACGATCCACCGAGACGTGCTGTCGCTCGACGAGACGCTAGTCATCGACCGGATGCCGGTCACGACGGCCGCCAAATGGCCAGTTATCGCACGCCTATTGGGAAATGCCGCCGCATGAGTGGCCACTCGATCCGCTACAGGTGAGTGGGCAGCCCGAACTTCTCGAACAGACCGTCGGCGTGGAACGCGACCACGTGCGAGATCGCGCCGTCGCTGATCTGGAGCACGTGCAGCTGGAACTCCTCGTGCCTGCCGGTCTCGCGGTTGAGCATGTACAGCGCCGCCGCCGGCTGCCCGTTGGCGGTGGTCGCGACGAAGCGCATGTCGCCGGGTCCCTCGGCGGGGCAGTGCGTCTTGGACAGCGTGACGATGTTCGCCGGGCCGTGGTACCAGCCGTCGAACGGTGGCATCTCGAACACCGCGTCGGCAGTGAACAGCTCGACGAGCTGATCCATGTCGTAGGTCTCGAACGCCGCCACGTACTTCGCGAGCTGTTCCCGAGCCTCGGGCGAATCCGGGTCCGCGATCTCGCCGTCGCGGGTCGGTTGCGCGGCGTCGAGTTGCGCGCGGGCGCGCTGCAGGAGGCTGTTCACCGCGGCGGTCGAGGCGCCGATCGCCTCACCCACCTCGGAGGCCTTCCACTGCAACACCTCGCGCAGCACCAGAACCGCGCGCTGCCGGGGCGAGAGATGCTGCAACGCCGCGACGAACGCCAGGCGCACCGACTCGCGTGACTCGGCGATCATCGACGGATCCGACGGGTCCTCCCGCGGCGCGTCGGGCAGTGGCTCCAGCCACGTGATCTCGCGGTGTTCGGCGATGTCGCCCGACGGGTCCGACGCGGGCGCGCCAAGACCCGAGGGCAGCGGCCTGCGCTTGCGGCCGTCGAGCGACGTCAGCGCGGTGTTCGTGGCGATCCGGTACAGCCACGTGCGCACCGACGACCGGCCCTGGAACCCGTCGTAGGACTTCCAGGCCCGCAGATAGGTCTCCTGCACCAGGTCCTCGGCGTCGTGCAGCGAGCCGGTCATCCGGTAGCAGTGCGCGAGCAGTTCGCGCCGGTACTTCTGGGCATCGGACAGGAAGACGTCTCTGGGGTCGGACGACTCCGGAACGGCTGATATCTCTGTGAGGACGCTCACGGGGCAGAGCCTACTCAGCACCACCGACGAGTCCAGGGCGGCGACGAAGGCGCCTGCGGAGAGCGGGCGTTAGTCTCGCGGGGTGTCGGCAACCCGCGAGGAACGCAGCTTCCAGAGTGCCCAAGGCGGTGGCAGCCCCGTCCGCATCGTCTACGACGTCTGGACCCCAGAGATCGCGCCCCGCGGGGTGGTGGTGCTGTGCCACGGGTTCGGTGAGCATGCCCGTCGCTACGACCACGTCGCCCAGCGATTCGGCGCAGCGGGGCTCGTCACCTACGCGCTCGACCTGCGCGGGCACGGTCGCTCGGAGGGCAAGCGCGTCTACCTGAAGGACATCGCCGGGTATACGGGCGACTTCCACACCCTGGTCGGCATCGCGGCCGCCGAGCATCCGGGCCTCAAGCGGGTGGTGCTCGGCCACAGCATGGGCGGGGGCGTCGTCTTCTCCTACGGCGTCGAACACCCCGACGACTACGCGGCGATGGTGCTCTCCGGACCCGCCGTCTTCGCCCAGGACGGGGTGTCGCCGGTGATGGTCGTGGTCGCCAAGGCGGTCGGCAGCATCCTGCCCGGGCTACCCGTTGAGCAGTTGGAGACCGACGCGGTGTCCCGCGACCCGGCCGTCGTCGCCGCGTACAAGGCCGACCCGATGGTCCATCAGGGCAAGCTGCCCGCCGGCATTGCCAAGGCGCTGATCGGCGTCGGCGAGTCGATGCCCCGGCGCGCATCGGCTCTCACCGCGCCGCTGCTCGTCGTGCACGGCGAGCAGGACAAGCTGGTCCCGGTTGACGGCAGCAGGCAACTGCTCGAATGCGTCGGCGGCATCGACGCCAGCCTCAAGGTCTATCCCGAGCTGTACCACGAAGTGTTCAACGAGCCCGAGCGCGAACTGGTGCTCGACGACGTCGTCTCCTGGATCGAGGTGCGCCTGTGAAGACGGTGCCTGTGAAGACGATGGCCATCCGACTGTTCGTCGCACTCGCGACGCTCCTGGCCGTGGTCGCCTGCTCGTCGGAACCGGCGCCGACGGCCACCGAACCGGGGGGCTGGGTCGACGAGGACGTCACGTTCGTCGCCGACGGCCTCACCCTGCACGGCACCTACCGGCACCGCGGCGAGCCTGCCCCGGGACCCGCGGCACTGCTGATCTCCGAGAGCGGGAACACCGACCGCAACGGGGACAACGCCGTCGCGGGGCCCGTCGGCAACATGCGCCAGCTCGCCGAGTACCTCTCCGACAAGGGCATCTCGAGCCTGCGCTACGACAAGGTCGGCACCGGCAAGACCGGCCTGGGGCCCTACGCGACGCGGCCCGCGGACGTCGGCAGCGCCGTCTACACCGCAGGTGCGAAGGCCGCGGCCCGCTTCCTGGCCGGACAGTCTCGTACCGACGCATCGCGCATCTCCGTCTACGCCCTCGGCGAGGGCACGGTGCACGCGATGGCACTCGTCACCGACACCGCCCCCGACGCGCTGAAGGTCCACTCGCTGGCGCTGTTCCAGCCGCTGTCGGGTCGCTACCTCGACATCATCACCGGCCGGGTGCGCGCCGACGTGGACGCGGCGGTGTCCACGGGTGCGAAGAACCGCCAGCAGGGCGACGAGGTCCTGACGGCCTGGGCCAACGCCGTGACCGAGGCGCGGACCAAGGGCACAGCGCCGGCGAAGCTGCCCGAGGGCCTCGGCGCGATCCTGAACCCCGCGAACGTGAAGGCGGTCGTGGAGGCCGACGCCATCGACCCGCTGGCGTTGGCGGCGAAGGTTCCGGCCGGCATGCCGGTCCTGACGACGTGTTCGGACTCCGACGCCCAGGCCGACTGCACCTCGGAGAAGCCGCTGTTCGCCGCGCTCGGCCACACCGCGCTGACCGTCGTCGAGCTGAAGGGCGTCAACCACGTGCTGCGCGACGACCCGTCCGACAGCGTCGCGAACTACGCGAAGCAGGATCCGCTGTCGCCGCAGCTGGTGACGGCGCTGGACGGCTTCGTCGGCAAGTAGTGGCTAGACTTCCCACAATGACGCGAACAGTGGTCGCCTCCGGTTACGGCAGCCCGGAAGTCCTTGTGCTGCAAGACATCGAACTTCCTCCGCCGGGGCCGGGCCAGGTACTCGTCGACGTGCGCGCGGCCGGCGCGAACCCCGTCGACTACAAGCTCTACAGCGGGCAGATGGGCGACGACCACGCCAACCTGCCCATGCCGGTCGGCATGGAGGCCAGCGGTGTCGTGGCCGCGGTGGGCGACGGCGCGCGAGGCTACACCGGGCCACTGACGGTCGGCGACGAGGTGATCGTGACCGGTGTCCGCGGCGCCTACGCCGACCAGGTGCTGGCAGACGGCTCCAACGTGGGACGCAAGCCCGCGGCGCTGAGCTTCGAGCAGGCGGCGGGGCTGGTGCTGACCGGCGCGACGGCCTGGCACCTGTTGACCGAAACCGCTGTGGGGACGGGTGACACGATCCTGGTGCACGGTGCGGGCGGTGGCGTCGGCCTGATGGTCGTGCAGCTGGCGGCAGCGCGCGGGGCCAAGGTGATCGGCACCGCCAGCCCCTCGCGGCACGACGAGCTGCGGCGATACGGTGTCGAACCGGTCGCCTACGGGGACGGGCTGGCCGACCGGGTGCGTGCGATCGGGCCCGTCGACGCAGCGCTGGACCTGGTCGGCACCGACGAGGCGCTGGACACCTCGGTCGAATTGGTCGCCGACCGGTCGCGCATCGCCACCATCGCTGGCTTCGCGCGCGGCGGTGAGCTGGGGATCAAGGTGCTGACCGAAGCGAACGGCGGCCAGGCCATCCGCGATGCGGCGCGCCCGGAACTGCTGGCGCTCGCGGACGCTGGTGCCCTCGAGGTGACGGTCGACAAGGTCTTCCCGTTGACGGAGGCGGCCGACGCGCACCGGTACCTGCAGGAGGGTCACGCGCGCGGAAAAGTCGTACTGGTTCCCTAGCTTCTAATTCATGACACACGACTGGATCCGCTCGTGACGGACGACAAGATGCTGGCCCGTATCGCCGCACTGCTGCGACAGGCCGAGAACACCGAGAACGAACACGAGGCCGAGGCCTTCATGGCCGCGGCGCAGCGACTCGCGACCACCACGTCCATCGACCTGGCGGTCGCCCGCGCACACGCCGCGACCCGCACGGCCGCGCAGGAACCCGTGCAGCGCACGGTGACGATCGGCAACGCGGGGACCCGTGGGCTGCGGACCTACGTGCAGCTGTTCGTGGTGATCGCGATGGCCAACGACGTGAAGTGCGACGTCGCCTCGAACTCGACGTTCGTCTACGCCTACGGCTTCGCCGAGGACATCGACGCCACCCATGCGCTGTACGCCAGCCTCGTCGTGCAGATGGTCAAGGCGTCCGACGCCTACATCGCGACCGGCAGGCATCGGCCCACGCCGACCATCACCGCACGGCTGAACTTTCAGCTGGCATTCGGGGCGCGCGTCGGGCAGCGACTCTCCGACGCGCGCGACGAGGCCAAGCGGCAGGTCGCCGCCGACGTCGAGCGCCCAAAGGGTACCGAGATCGCGTTGCGCAACAAGGACATCGAGCTGAAGTCGTTCTACCGCGAGGCGTCCAAGGCGCGCGGCACCTGGCGCGCCACCAACGCCTCGGCTGGGTATTCGTCGGCAGCCAGACGGGCAGGCGACCGGGCGGGGCAGCGCGCCAAGCTCGGTCCCAGCCCCGAGCTGTCCGGCGCGCGGCCAGCCCTGAACGACTGACCGTCCGTGCCCCGCGACGCGCAACGCTCGAAGGTCTACGCGGCCGAGGAGTTCGTGCGCACGCTGTTCGACCGGGCTCGGGCGCGGGGCAATGCGATCGAGTTCTTCGGCGCCAACATCACGCTGCCGCCCGAGGCGCGGTTCGCATCGGTCGACTCCGTCTCCCAATACGTCGACGACGTGTTGAATCTGCCTGCGGTGCAGCAAGCGTGGCCCGAGGCGCAGCCGCTGCGGGTGCGTAGCCGTCGCGGCAGGACGGCTGCGCACTACGAGCGCGACGGCGACGAGGCGGTGATCGCGGTACCCGACGGCAGCACGTCGTGGGCGTTGCGGGAACTGGTGGTACTGCACGAGATCGCACACCACCTCAGCCCCGTCGAACCCGCCCATGGCCGTGCGTTCGTCAGGACCTTCTGCGATCTGGCGGACGCCGTCATGGGTCCGGAGGTCGCGCACGTGCTCCGGGTCGTGTACGCGAAGGAGGGTGTGCGCTAAGGGAAACGGGTTAACGTGGGCCGGGTGAACGAGCCAGAGCCCGTAGATCCCGTAGCCCTCGATGCGCTGTTCGGTCGACTGCTGCACACCGAGGATGCCGCGCTGGCCGCGGCGCGCGAGGCCGCGGACGCTGCGGGGATGCCGAAGATCGAGGTATCTGCCCAGCACGCGAAGCTGCTGTCGCTACTGGCGACGATGTCACGCGCCAAGCGGGTGCTGGAGATCGGCACCCTGGCCGGCTACAGCACCATCGCGCTGGCCCGCGGGGTGGGCCCCGGTGGGCAGGTGGTGACGCTCGAATACGAGCAGGCACACGCCGACGTCGCCGCGACCAACCTGGAACGCGCCGACGTCGCCGACCGCGTGGAGATCGTCGTCGGTGCCGCCCTCGACGCCCTGCCGCGCCTGGCCGCTCGGGGCGACACGTTCGACTTCTTCTTCATCGACGCGGACAAGGAGAACAACTCGGCATACGTCGACTGGGCCGTCACGCTGGCCGCTCCCGGTGCGGTGGTGGTCGTGGACAACATCGCCCGCTTCGGCCGGGTGCTGGACCCCTCGCCCGACGACGCGCAGGCCAGGGCAGTGCACGACATGTTCGTCATGATGGGCGAGCATCCGCGGCTCGACGTCGCCGCCATCCAGACGGTCGGCACCAAGGGGTGGGACGGGTTCGCCGTCGCGCTGGTGCGCGAGTGAGCTGAGGCGCTGGTGCGCGAGTGAGCTGAGGCGCTGGTGCGCGAGTGAGCTGAGGCGCTGGTGCGCGAGTGAGCTGAGGCGTTGGTGCGCGAGTGAGGTGGTGCGCTAGACGGCGGACTGCAGGCCGCGCGGAGGCACGGTGAGTCCGTCGACGGCGTCGGACAGGCTCGCCGACACGGCCTTCTCCGACATGCCGAGGCGCTCGGATGCCTCGACGACGGTCATGCCGCGGCCGTAGGTGAGGTCCATGCACTTGCGCTGCTGGGTGGGCAGCTTCTCGAAGCGCCGCCCGGGCTCGTCGCGGCTCGCCGTCACCTCTGCGGGTGCCTTGCCGCTGGCGTCGACGTCGGTGCGTACGTGTTCGACGGCCAACCGGTGCGCGAGATTCACCAGCCACGCTCCCGGGGAGAACGTGTCGGCGTCGAAGTCCGTGGCGGTCTCCCACACCTCGAGGTAGATGCGCTCCATCAGGGCTTCGCGTTCCATGGGATCGCGGACCAGGGTGCCGATGACGCCGAACACCCGCGAGGAGGTCCGGTCGTAGAACTTCAACAGAGCGTCCGAATCGCCCTGGGCGATGCGCTCGATGAGGGAGTTGAGAGAGGAGAGTCCTGCGGTCACTGTTGCGCCATTCCGTGTCAGCGTCGACATGATGCCGGTGTTGCCTCACAGGCGAATCGTGGATACCCAACCGCGCCCGGCGCGAAACCTTGCGTGACCTCGTGTTTGGCGCGCCGACGGCCAGGGCATGGTCGGCTGGTGGGCATCAAACTCCAAGGCACCAGCATCGAGATCGACCGCCAGATCGCCGCACCGTCGGACGCCGTGTGGGACGTGCTCACCGACCTCGACGCGTGGCCGCAGTGGGGCCTGACGGTCACCGCGGCTCAACTGGACGAGGGCGACGTCCTGACCCTCGGCGTCACGGGTCTGGTGTGGACGCCGGTCGGCGTGCCGTTGCCGTTCACGATCGACGAGTTCGTGCCCGGTCGGTCGTGGGGCTGGCGGGTCGCCGGTGTGTCCGCGACGCGTCACGGCGTCGACCCCTCGGGCGACGGCTGCCGACTCTGGATGACCGCGCCGCTGTGGGCGCCCGCCTACCTGCCGGTGCTGGCCGTCGCGCTCGCGCGCATCGACGAGATGGCCAGGGAGCGCTAGCTGTACTGCCCAGGCAGGTTGGTTGAGGAAGTGTGACGACTCGCTGTAGCGGTCGTTGATTGGAGAAGGCCTCCCGTCGTGGAGTGGAGCTGCTTAGACACCCACTTCGACGACAGGAGACCTTCGTG
>NZ_JAKCFC010000003.1 GCF_021916785.1 Mycolicibacterium lacusdiani | reverse complement strand
ATCACCGCAGACCAACGGCGTCATCGAGCGATTCTTCGAGACGCTGAAATACGAGCACCTCTTCCGCGGCTACATCGGCGACGGTGATGCCCTCGACATGGAAGCCCACCGCTTTCGCGTCATCTACAACACCATCCGACCACACCAAGCCATCCAGGACCGCACCCCACAACAGGCCTACCTGAACCCCATTAACCTGGAAATCCTGCCAACTCCTTGACTCAAGACAGAGGGCCTCGACGACGGGGCGTTGCTGGCGGTGATGGGTGAATCGCTGCACGCCGAACGCGCCGCTGTCGCCCGCCGCTTGGTCGCGGCCGGGGTGTTCGCCGCCCGCCACGAAGCCGGGCCCGGCTCCGAGACCGAGCGGTGGTGCGTCGAGGACTTCGATGCCGCCGCCGCCGAAGTCGGCGCCGAACTCGGCGTCAGCCGCTTCCGCGCCGGAGCCGACATGTCCCGCGGCCTCACCCTGGTCCAGCGGCTACCCCGGCTGGCCCGACGGTTCCTGGCCGGCGAGGTGGATCTGCGGGTCATCGCCACCATCGACACCCGCACCACCCTGGTCCAAGACCCGGGTGTCCTCGCCGAGCTGGACGCCAGGCTGGCCGAGGCCGCACCCCGCTGGAACGCCCTCTCGCGGGAGAAGCTCACCGAAATCGTCGACTGGCTGGTCGTCGAACTGGACCCCGAGGCCAAACGGGTGGCCCGCGACCGCCACGACGACCGCCACGTCGAGATCACCCCGGGCGAGCACGGGCTCAGCGAAATCCACGGCCGCCTCAGCGCCGTCGACGGGGCCGCGTTGGACAAGCGCCTCGACGCGATCGCCGCCACGGTATGCCGGGACGACCCCCGCACCACGGCACAGCGCCGCGTCGACGGCCTCGTGGCGCTGTCCGAACGCCGCGAGACCCTGGACTGCCGGTGCGGGCAAAACGAGTGCCCGGCCAGCGGCAACCGCGCCACGCTCCCGTCGCGCCGACGCAGGTGATCGTCCACGTGCTCGCCGAACAGGCCACCATCGAGGGCACCAGCGACACCCCGACCTACCTGCCCGGGCACGGCCCCGTCCCCGCCGCCACGGTCCGCGAACTCGTCGAGACCGGCCGCGCCACGACCCGGCCCGGCCCCTGACCGTCCCCACCGCCGACACCCCGCCTGAGAACGGCTACCGGCCCTCCCGCGCGCTGAGCGCGTTCCTGATGTTCCGCGACCTCACCTGCCGCTTCCCCGGCTGCAGCCATCCCGCCGAGAAGTGCGACTACGACCACACCGTTCCCTGGCCCCAGGGCCGCACCCAGGCGTCCGACCTGAAGGCGTACTGCCGCCACCATCACCTGCTCAAGACATTCTGGGGCGGACCCCGCGGATGGAACGACGTCCAACACCCGGACGGGACAATCGAATTCACCTCACCCAGCGGCCGCCGCTACACCACCACCCCACTCGGTGCGTCGTTCTTCCCCCGACTGGCCACTCCCACCGGCGATCACCAACCCCGAGGCGCACCCCCACCCGACAGCCCCGCCAAGACATGGGCGATGCCACGACGACGACGCAGCCGTGCCGCCGACAAGGCCGCACGCATCGCCCACGAACGCGCGATCAACCGCGCGCGTACCGACGCTGACCCACCACCGTTCTGATAGGGATGTGAGCATGGCCTCCGCGAGTGACTGCCCGTGCGGCAGCGGTGTCGACTACGCCGCGTGCTGCGAGCCGCTGCACGACGGTGAGCGCGAGGCGGCGACGGCCGAACAGTTGATGCGATCGCGGTACTCGGCGTACGCCCGCGGGCTGCCGGACTATCTGTTCCGCACGTGGCACCCGCGTACCCGCCCGGCCGACGTCGCGATCGAACGGGAGATCGAATGGACGGGCCTCGACGTCGTCGACACCGCTGCCGGCGGCGCCGAGGACGACCGGGGCGAGGTCGAGTTCACCGCCCACTACCGAGAGGCCGGCGGGCACCACGCCATGCGCGAGCGCAGTCGGTTCGAGCGGCGGGCAGGGCGTTGGTTCTACACCGACGGCGACACCGACGGCGGCTAGGCCCGCGGCACCCCGCACGCCGTGTAGACGAACTTGGGCGGCACGTCGTACCCGAGCGTCCGCTGCGGCACCCGCGCGAGCACGTCCTCGGACAGGGCTGACTTGAAGTGCAGTGACATCGACCCGGCGAACGACGAGTCCACCACCGAGATGTCCGGTACGTCGAGCGTCAGCCCCGACGCGTCGAGCGTCGCGGTGACCATGGACCCCGAGTCGTCGCTCCACGCATGGTCGATGGCTCGGCCGGCCTTCTTGGGCACCGTGGACAGCGTGCCCAGCAGCCGCCGGTTGGTCAGCACCAGCGCGCCGACGTAGCTGCGGATGTTGCCCTTCGCCGTCTTCCCGGGCACCTTGCCTGAGAACTTGAACGTCACGGGGACGAACTCGGCCAGGTGGATCACGCCCTCGGCCTCGACCTGCTCCCGGATGTCGTCGGGAAGCTTGCCGATGCCCAGCATCTTTCGCAGCAGGACAGCCATACGGCGACAGTAATCCTCGACCGCGCCCGGTGTCCGGATTCCCAACCGGCGACTACGTCTGCGCGGGCAGCACCTTGTCGCCGGACTTGTCCGTCGACAGGCACAGCGAGCAGATGTAGCCCTCAGGCCCAGCCGACTTCAGCATGTCCGGCCGTTCGTAATCGTGATGGCACACATGGCATTTCAGGTGATCATCGGCAGGGTTGCCGAACTCGTCGAGCATCGGGAGGTCGATGCCGTCGTCGGTGCGGCGCAGGTAATACCTGCCCTTGGTCGCAACGGCGATGATGGGCGGCAGCACCACTCCTAGGACGATCGCGACCAGCGGTGAGTATGGCCTGATCGCCTCACCGAGGCCGCCGAAGAACGCGAGGATCGATACGCCGGCGGCAGCCAGCATCGACACGAACCCAACCGGGTTGAAGTCGTAGAGCATGCCGCGGCGGAACTCCGGCTGCATCGGCGACAACTTCAACAGGTACTTGTTGAACACGATGTCGGAGGCGACCACGACCACCCAGGCGATGCCGCAGTTGGCGTAGAAACCCAGAATGGTGTTGAGGAAGTCGAACATGTTGGCTTCCATCAGAACCAGGGCGATCAAGAGGTTGAAACCGAGGAACACCAGCCGGCCCGGGTAGGTCTTGGTGATGCGTGTGAACGAGTTGGTCCACGCCAGCGAACCCGAGTAGGCGTTCGTCACGTTGATCTTCACCTGGCTGATGACCACCAGGACGACGGCGAGCGTCATGGCCAGCCACGGGGGCAGGAAGTTCTGGTAGATCTCCAGGAACTGGTGCACCGGCTGGTTGGCGATGCCCGCGCCGTCGGCAACGTTGGCGATGAGGTAGACGGCGAGGAACAGTCCCACGATCTGCTTGATGGCGCCGAAGATGACCCAGCCGGGCCCCGCCAAGAACAGCCACGTCCACCAGCTGCGGCTGTTCTCGGGCGTACGGGGAGGCATGAAGCGCAGGTAGTCGTTCTGTTCGGCGATCTGCGCGATCAGCGACAGACACACGCCCGCGGCCAGCAGCGTCGAGCCGAGGTCGAATCCCTGCACGCCGTTCTCACCCTGGTAGGCGAAGAACGAGCCGACCGACTCCGGATGACTGACGACGAGGTATACGAACGGCGCGACCATCAGGACCAGCCACAGCGGAGTGGTCCACACCTGAAGCGTGGAAAGCACTTTCATGCCGTAGATCACCAGCGGGAAGATGATGATCGTCGAGACCGCATACCCGACCCACAGCGGTATCCCGAGCCCCAACTCCAGGCCCTGGGCCATGATCGAGCCCTCGAGGGCGAAGAAGATGAACGTGAACGTCGCGAAGATGACGTTGGTGACCACCGACCCGTAGTAGCCGAAACCGCTACCGCGGGTGACCAGGTCGAGGTCGATGTTGTAGCGCGCGGAGTAGTAGGCCACCGGGAATCCGGTCAGCATCACCACGACGGCGAAGATGAGGATGCCCCACAGCGCGTTCGTGGTGCCGTAGGCGATGCCGATGTTGGCGCCGATCGCGAAGTCGGCGAGGTAGGCGATGCCCCCGAGCGCCGAGATGCCGACCACCCGCGTCGACCACTTGCGGTAGCTGCGCGGGGCGAACCGCAGCGTGTAGTCCTCCAAGGTCTCCTTGGTGGCGGTCATGGTGTCGACTTCGACTGGCTTCTCGACTGCGGCCCCCGGTGCGGCGTCCTGCGCCTCCTGCGTCATGGTGGCAAACTAGGTTCAGGTTGTTTCCGTAGTGTGTCGGTGGTGTTCCCACCGCGAGCCAAATGGGCCGTTGCGTCTGCCGTGCTGGCCGCGGCGATCTACGTCGCGATGTGGATCGGGTCCATGTCGTCGTGGGCATGGATGGTCGGCGTCGACTCCTCGACACTGGCTACCGCGTACCGCTTGGCGGCAGAGCACCCGGCGTGGGTCGGGACGTGGGACGCCATTTGCACCCTGTTCTCTCCGTTCGTGTTTCGCGTGGTGGCGGTCGGCATGATCGTGCACGCATTCATTCGGAGGAAGCCGGGCACCGCGGTGTTCCTACTGCTGGCCGTCGAACTGTCCGGCCCGCTCACCGTGCTGGCGAAGTGGGTGGGCGACCGGCCCCGTCCCGACACCGCGATGGTGTCTGCGTCGTCGACGTCGTTCCCGTCCGGCCACGCCGTCGGCGTCATGGCGAGCGTGCTGGCGTTAGCCGTCGTGCTCGCGCCCTACGTCCGCGCTGATCTGCGTCGCGTACTCGCCGTCGCGGGCGCGCTGGTCGTCGTCGCCGTGGGCGTGGGCAGGGTCGCGCTCAACGTGCACCACGCGTCCGACGTGGTAGCCGGCTGGGCGCTCGGCTACCTGTGGGTCCTGGTGTGCCTGCCCGTGATGCGGGCGATCGATCGGACTAGGGCAGTGGCCGGAACACCGGCAGCCCCCGATACCGAACGCTGAACGTCGCTTCCTCCAGCACCATCTCGACCTCGCCGTCGTGTGCGAGTGGGGTGGGTCCGTCCATCGCCTTGAACCGGAATTCGGGTACGCGCATCTCGTGGTAGAGCGGGCTCCTGGTCAGCCTGCCGAGCGCCAGCGCCGTGACGATGCGGAGCCGCGCGAACGGTCGGCCGGTCTCGAGCATGCGGACGTCGATGAGCCCATCGTCGAGGCGGCCTCGTCGCGACGGCGCGAACCCCGACGGCAGGTACACCGAGTTGCCGAGGAAGAAGAGCGACGTCTGCAACACCTGGTTGTCGAACGAAATGCGGACCGGCGCCTCGCGGCGCAGGGTGTGGAACAGCGCGTACGCCCCGGCCAACGGCTTGCCGATCTTGTGCTCGAGCTTCTCGCGGGTGCGCACGAACGCCGGGTAGGCGCCGATGCTCGCCGTGTTGATGACGGTGCCCGTCTCGTTGACGCGCAGCACGTCGACGCACGTGACGGTGCCTTCGCGGATGGCCTCCACGGTCCGCTCCACGGTCTCGCAGCCGATGTCCTTGGCGAAGTGATTGAACGTGCCGCCCGGGAACACCGCCAGCGGCATCCCGGTCTCCACCGCGATCCCGGCTGCGCACGACACCGTGCCGTCGCCGCCGCCGACTGCGAGCACCTCGCCGCGTTCGGCGGCGTCGCGCATGACGGCGGGCACGTCGTCGTCCTCGGTGAGCTCGACGATCTCCGTGCGCGGAAGCGCTTGCCGCACTTCGTCGATGACGCGCGCGCCGGTACCACTGCCCGACGCCGGGTTGATGACGAGGACCACGCCGGCACCGTCCGGTCGCGCAGGAGTGTCCACGCGCAGCGGCGCGGCGGTGGCAGGCATCCTGACTTCGACCACCGGCGGCACGATCTTGCCGCCGACCACCGCGATCGCGGCGCCCAATCCCAGGCCGGCGAGTACGTCCCCCGGGTAGTGCGCTCCGGTGGCCACCCTCGACATGCCGACCAGGCCCGCCAGGAGCGACAGGCCCAGGCCTACCGACGGGCTCTCCAGACCGACGCCGACCGCGAACGCAGCAGCGCTGGCCGAGTGGCCGGACGGCAGCGAATTGGACGTCGGCGTCCGCACTGAACGGCGGATCAGCGGCACGGCCAGCACGTTCGGCCGAGCCCGCTTCCAGATCCGCTTCGCACCCTGGTTGGTGATCAGGCTGGTGAACGCGAGGGTGGCGACGCCGCGGGCGGCGCCGCGGCGCACCGCAGGCTTCCCGGTCGCGGTGAGGACCGCCGCGATCGCGAACCACAGCTTCGAGTGGTCTGCCGCGGCGGTCAGCTTGGGCATCACCGCGTCCAGCAGTGGGCTTGGCGACTCCGCGATCGCCTCGTAGACCTCGCGGTCGAGGGTGCCGAGCCCTCTGCCGATTTGCCGAATGCCGCGGTGCCGCTGCCACAGGTCCATGGCCCCAACGTAGCCGCCACCATTGACAAGTAATCCTGTCAAAGGACACGATCGAGCGGTGCTCGACGTCGAGGTGATCTCCGATCCGGCTGCAGCCATCACTGCGCTGGACCCCGTGCGCACCCGACTGCTCGCCGAACTGGGCGAACCCGCCTCGGCGGCCACGCTGGCAACCCGCACCGGCATCACGCGGCAGAAGGTGAACTACCACCTGCGTGCGCTCGAGCACCGCGGCCTCGTCGTCGCGGCGGGGGAGCGCAAGTGGGGTGGTCTCACCGAGCGGCTGATGGTGGCGTCGGCGTCGTCGTACGTCGTGTCGCCCCAGGCGCTGGGGCCGGTCGGCGCCGATCCCGCACGATCGGGCGACCGGCTGTCGGCGAGCTACCTCGTCGCACTCGCCGCCCGTTCCATCCGCGAGGTGGGCGAACTGTGGCGGCGCTCCCGCGACGCCGACAAACGACTGGCGACGCTGTCGATCGACACCGCCGTCCGCTTCGCATCGCCGGCGGAGCGCGCCCGGTTCGCCAGCGACCTGACCGACGCCGTCACCGGCCTGGTGGCGCGATATCACAACGAGACCGCACCCCGCGGCCGCACCCACCGCCTGGTGGTGGCTGCCTACCCCGCACCCGCCACCGACTGAAGGGACACGACATGCCCGTGCGTAGAGACGATTCCGGCCGCCGCTGGGTCGAGATGGAATTCCTGGTTCCCGGCACCCCGGAGGACGTGTGGAACGCGATCGCCACCGGACCGGGGATGAGCGCCTGGTTCACCCGCGCCGAGGTCGACGAATTCGTCGGTGGCGAGGTCACCTTCCACTTCGGCGGCGACGCCACCTCGCGGGGGCCCGTCACCGTCTGGGAGCCGCCGGTGCGATTCGGCTACGAGGAGGTGGGGTGGAGCGGCGAGGCGCCACCCGTCGCCACCGAGGTGGTCGTGACCGGTCACAAGGGTGGCCAATGCGTCGTCCGCATGGTGCACAGCCTCTTCACCGATCGCGACGATTGGGACGACGAACTCGAGAGCTTCGAGGGCGGTTGGCCGGTCTTCTTCGCCGTTCTGCGGCTTTACCTGCGGCACTTTGTCGGCCAGCCCGCGGCTGCGGTCTCGGTGATGATCCCGTCCGAGGTCGACGGAACCCTGGCGTGGAGCGCGATCACCGAGGCGCTGAACCTTGCGGGCGCCAACGTCGGCGATCGCCGATCGGCCCCGGCCGGGGCGCCCGAGTTGAGCGGGGTGGTCGAACTGCTGCATCAGGATCGCGACAACCGCTACGTCATGCTGCGCCTCGACGAGCCCGCCGACGGCGTCGCCGTGATCGGTGCGCACTGCGCTCCCGGTGTCGCGATGGTCACCGCGAGCCTGTTCTTCTACGGGTCGGGGGCGACCGACCTCGCCGCCGAGCAGGAGGCGGCGTGGGCTCGGTGGATGCCGGATCGTGTCCGTTCGTCGACTTGATCCGTGACCGGACCGCTGCACACGATGGAGGGCATGCGCCGACTGCTGACCTCGTTGTGCGTCGCGGTCATCGCGCTGGTGGCGGCGCCGCAGGCCCGTGCCGAACTCGTACCGTGGTTCGCCAACCAGGTGGGTAACGCCACGCAGGTGGTTTCCGTTGTCGGCGTGGGTGGTTCGGACGCCAAGGTGGACGTGTACGAGCGGACGTCGTCGGGCTGGCGCGCGGTGGGGGCGGGCATCCCGGCCAAGATCGGCTCGAAGGGCATGTCACCCGAGCACTACGACGGGTCGATGCTGACGCCGATGGGCGTCTACACCCTGGACTTCGCCTTTGGCACGCAACCGAATCCAGGTGGTGGCCTGCAGTACGTGCAGGTGGGTCCGAACCACTGGTGGGACGGCGACATGAAGAGCCCGACCTACAACACGATGCAGGTGTGCGAGAAGGCCAAGTGCCCCTTCAGCACAGCGCTGAGCGACGGGACGGAGAACCTCGACATCCCGCAATACGCTCACGCCGTCGTGATGGGCGTCAACAAGGAACGCGTGCCCGGCAAGGGCGGCGCGTTCTTCCTGCACACCACCGACGGTGGACCCACCGCGGGCTGCGTCGCCATCGACGACGACATGCTCGTGAAGGTCATGCAGTGGCTGCGGCCCGGAGCGCTGATCGCGGTCTCGAAGTAGTCGCCGTATGCGCGTCTGCTACAGCGCGGCGATGGCGCGCCCCGCCTTCACCTTGAAGTCCAATTCCTTGGTGGACAGCGACGCGTCGTAGGTGCGGTCGTAGCCGGTGGCGCTGATCTTCCAGCCGTCGGTCGTCCGGCGGTACCGGTCGTGGTAGAAACCCGCACCGATCAACATGAAGTCGAACGCCGGAACGATGACCTTGTCCTGCAGGTACCAGATCCCGGTCGCCTCGTCGCCGTCGACGACGATCTCCGGATGCGTGACCCGGTGCTCGGTGATGACCTCGGCGGGCATCGAGGTGACCATGAACTCGACGAGCGAGGCGCGGTCGGTGAAGTGGTGCTCCTCGCCGAGTGACTCGCCGTAGTCGCCGACCACGTCCTCGGTGAGCGTGTCGGCGAAGTCGTCCCAGTGCTTGGTGTCGAGCGCGCGCAGGTACCGGTACTTCACTTGCTGGATCTCGTCGATGTCACCCATGGCGACATCGAAACACACCGGCGGGCGCGCGCATATGATTCCGGCGTGGGATTTATTGACGGATACGTGAAATCGCCGTTCGCCGGCATCGCCCCGTGGATACTCCTGTCCGTCCTGTCGGGTCCGGGACGGTTCGAGGAGGCCGCCTCGGCGGCGCTGGGCCTGTCGCTGCTGACGCTGTGGGTCGGATGGCGACGCGCGATCCCCGTGCACCTCCTCGAGGTGTTCGGCGTCGCGTTCTTCGTCGTGATGGCAGGACTGGGCCTGGTGGCCTCCGACGGGATGATCCGATGGCTCGAGTCCTGGGCCGGTGAGGTGAGCAACGTCGCGCTGGCCGCGTTCGCGATCGTCACGCTGCTGATCAAACGGCCGTTCACCGTGGCCTACGCCAAGGACACCACGCCCGAGGAGTATTGGGGCACAGCGCAGTTCTCCAAGGTGAACTATGCGATCTCCGCGGTGTGGGCGGCGGCGTTCACCTTCTCGGCGATCGTCGGTGCGATCGGCGGCATCGTGGCCCACGGATCCGCCGACTTCTGGACGGGCTGGATCCTGCCCATCGGCGCGATGCTCTTCGCGGTCGAGTTCACCGAGTTCTACCCCGACTACGCGGGCGCCGACGAGCCCGAATCGCCACGTCGGCTGCTCGACTGGCTGCCGCCGTTCGTCCTGGTGGTCGGCATCGTGGGCTGGGTGTCGGAGTCGACGTCCGCCGCGATCGGGATCACGTTGATCGTCGTCGGGATGGCCGGATCGGCGTTGACGAGGAAGACGCGGCGGGTCAAAACCTAGTCCTCAGAACACCGTTCGGTCGCCACGCATCACCGAGGGGCGGAGTGTCCCGGCAGTAGCGCCTGCCCGCGGCGGTTATGGTGGCTTGATCATGAGCGAGCCGTTGGGGTTGTCGATCGGCACCACCAGCATGGTCGCGGCTCGGGTGGGCACCACACCCGTCACCCGTCGGTCGGTGCTGACGGTGTCCGGCCAGTCGCTCGGCGGATTCGTCGAGCGCGCCGGAGACCCCGTACCGCTGGTCGCTGCCGACGGGTCGAGGCACCTGGCGGACGACCTGATCGCCGCGGTGCTCGACGAGATGGCCCGCGGTACCGCGCCGGTCGCGATCGCGGTGCCCGCGCACTGGAACGGCGCGACGCTGCGCGCGTTGCGCTCCGCGATGCGCGGCAGACCCAACCTGGCTCCAGGCGGCGTGCCCGCGCGCCTGGTGTCCGATGCCGTCACCACACTGACCGCACTGCACGCGAACCCCGGTCTGCCGACCAGCGGCGTCGTTGCCCTGATGGATTTCGGCGGCGGGGGGACCACCGTCACCCTGGCCGACGCCGCCTCTTCTTTCGAGGCCATCGAGACGCGACGGATTGCGGACTTCTCCGGCGATCAGATCGACCAGGCGCTGATGACCGACGTCCTGGACCGGATCGCCGACGCCGGCGGGGTCGACCCGGCGGGAACCGCAGCCGTCGGCTCCCTCGCCCTGCTACGCGACGAGTGCCGCCGCGCCAAGGAACGACTCTCCGAGCAGGCATCGACCGAAGTGGGCGTCCAACTGCCCGGCCACCACTCGATCGCGACGGTCACCCGCGGTGACCTCCAAGCGCTGCTGGACGGTCCGATCACCGCGGTGCTCACCGAACTCGACGATCTGTTGTCTCGCAACAGAGTTCACTGGTCCGACGTGACGGCGGTCGCGATGGCCGGCGGTGGTGCGCGGATACCGCTGATCGGTGAGCGTCTCGTCGCACACACCCGGTCCCCCGTGGTCACCACGCCGCAGCCGGCACTCGACGCTGCAGTGGGCGCCGCGGTGTTCGCCGCCCACGCTGCCGACTCCGATGCCCAGACCGGTGTTGCGCATGCGGCTGTCGTCACCGAGGCGATCAGCCAGGCGGCACCCGGGACGGCGACCTTCAGAGCACTGGCGTGGTCGCAGGACCAGGACACCGAGGACCCGGTGCCCTACACCGGCCCCGACACCTACGTCCGCGAGGAGCCCCATGGGACGCCTACCGACGCGGTGCCGCAGCACGAAGAACCGCGCGCCTGGCAACGGGTGCCGCAATTGGCGTTCGGCGTCGCTGCCGCCGTGGCCCTGATCGCGGTTGGAGGCGTCGCCATCGCGCTGACCAGCGCCACCGACGAGTCGCGACCCAGCCCGAGTACCGCGCCGGTGACCGCGACGTCCACGGCGCCGCCGATCACCTCGCAGCCCCCTCCGCAGTCCGACCTGCCCCCGCCCGCAGCCGAACCGCCTCCTGGGCCCCCGGTTACCGAGGTACCTCCACCGCCGCCGGAGACCGTCACCGTGGAGCGGCCAGTCACCACCACGCCACCCACCACGACTACCACCACGACGACGACCACCACCACGACGACCACGACGCCGTCGACGACCACCACGACGACCACGACGCCGTCGACCACCACCACCACGACCACGACGACAACCACGCCCCCGATGACGACGAGCTACATCACGGTGCCGTTCGTGCCGGTGCCCATCCCGGTTCAGGTGCCGAACACGCCCGTGCCGCCGCCGGTCTACCAGCAGCCGCCGCTCTTCCCCTACTGACGCTCACAGCAGCGGGTGATGGCACGCCGCAACGTGATTCGGCGCGAGTTCGGCCAACGGGGGGTCGTCCACCCGGCAATCGTCACCGACGCGCGGACAACGGGTGTGGAAGCGACAGCCCGGAGGTGGGTCGATCGGGCTCGGCGGATCACCCTCGAGCACCAGACGCTCCCGTGCCGCGTTCGCTCTCGGGTCGGGCACCGGGACCGCCGACAGCAACGCGTGCGAGTAGGGATGCAGCGGGTGCTCGTAGAGTTCGGCGGCCGTGGCACTCTCGACGATCCGGCCCAGGTACATGACCGCCACGTGGTGCGACACGTGCCGCACCACGCCGAGGTCGTGGGCCACGAACAGGTAGGCCAGGCCCAGTTCGTCCTGCAGGTCCTTGAGCAGGTTGACGATCTGCGCCTGCACCGACACGTCGAGCGCGGAGACCGGTTCGTCGGCGATGATCAGGCTGGGTTCCAGCGCCAGGGCACGGGCTATGCCGATGCGTTGTCGCTGCCCACCGGAGAACTCGTGCGGGAAGCGCTCGGCGTGCTCGGGCCGCAACCCCACCCGGTCGAGCAGGTTGCGCACCCGCCCCTCGACGTCTCGACCCGAGGCGAGTCCGTGCATCTCCATCGGATCGCCGATGATCTGACCCACGCGCTTGCGCGGATTCAGCGAGGCGTAGGGGTCTTGGAAGATCATCTGCATCCGCCGGCGGAACGGTCGCATCTGCCGCCGGTTGCGCCCGACGAGTTCTTCGCCCTCGAACCGCACCGACCCCGAGGTCGGATCGACCAGCTGCAGGATCGTCCGGCACAGCGTCGACTTGCCGCAGCCCGATTCTCCTACGAGGCCGAGGGTTTCGCCCCTGCGCAGCGACAGGCTCGCGCCGTCGACCGCCCGCACCTTGGCGACCTCACGTTCGACCACGAGGCCGGATCGGATCGGGAAGTGCTTGACCAGGTCGGTGACCTCCAGCAGCGGCTCGCTCACGTGCTCACCACCCGTTGCAGGCCGATGCGGCCGTCGACGTCACGCAGCAGGCGCTTCTGATCGAGATCCAGCCAGCAGCGATCGCGGTCCAGCTCCGGCGGGATCGTGCACGCATCGAACTCGTGCGGGCAGCGCGGCGCGAACCGGCAACCCGTCGGTGGGTGCAGCAGCGACGGCGGTTGCCCTGGGATCTGTGGCAGGCGAGGGGGATTCGGCTGATCGAGCCGCGCCAGCGAGCCCAGCAGACCCCACGTGTACGGGTGGCGCGGATCGTAGAACAGGTCGTCGAGCCCAGCGTTCTCCACGATCTGCCCGGCGTACATCACCGCCACGCGGTGGGCGATCTCCGCGACCACGCCGAGATCGTGGGTGATCAAGACGACCGCAAGCCCCCGCTCCCGGTTGAGGTCCTCGAGCAATCGCAGGATCTGCGCCTGAACCGTCACGTCGAGCGCGGTGGTCGGCTCGTCGGCGATCAGGACGTCGGGATCCAGGGACAGTGCCATCGCGATCATCACGCGCTGGCGCATGCCTCCGGAGAAGGAGTGCGGGTAGTCGCGCACGCGTCGCTCGGGATTCGGGATGCCCACCGTGCGTAGCAGTTCCACCGCGCGGTCGCGGGCTTCGCGCTTCGACACGTCGCGGTGCGCGCGAATCATCTCCACCAGTTGGTCGCCCACCCGGTAGACCGGGTTCAGCGACGTCATCGGGTCCTGGAAGATCATCGAGATCCGCTCGCCGCGGACTGCCCGCAGGCGCTCGTCGTCCAGATCGGTCAGTTCGAGACCGTCGAAGCGGACCGAACCGGTGATCGTCGCGTTGGGGGCGCGCGTCAGCCCGATCAGGGTCTGCGCGGTGACGCTCTTGCCGGAGCCGGATTCGCCCACTATGGCGAGGATCTCGCCCTCGTCGAGCGCGAACGACACCCCGTCGACGGCTTGCACCACGCCGCCGTCGGTGGCGAAGCCGACCCGCAGGTCGTCGACTTCGAGGATCACGAAGGTGCCGCCTCTCCCAGTCGGATGCGTGGATCGAGGAACGCGTACGCCAGATCCACGAGGGTGTTGAACAGCACGATGAAGAAGGCACCGAAGATGGTGACGCCCATCAGCGGCGGCAGGTCGAGACTCCCGATGGCCTGCCCGGCGTATAGCCCGACCCCGTTGAGGTTGAACACGGTCTCGGTGAGGATGGCCCCGCCGCCGACGACGGCGCCGAAGTCGAGGCCGAACAGCGTCACGACCGGGATCATCGAGTTCCGCAGCACGTGGCGCATCCTGACCTGACGCTCGCTGATGCCCTTGGCGCGCGCAGTACGCACGTAGTCCTCGTTCATCACGTCGAGCATGTTGGAGCGCAGCACGCGGCTGTAGAAGCCGACGTAGAGCACCGCCAGGGTGAGCCACGGCAGGATCAGGTGGTACGCCCAGTCCACCGGGTCCCTGCCCAGTGGAACGTAGCTGCTGGTGGGGAACAGTTGGGCCTTGAAGCTGAGGTAGTACAGCAGGATCGCCGCGAGCCAGAACACCGGGACGGAGATGCCGACCAGCGACAGGATCGTCAACGCGCGGTCGGTGAACTTGCCCGCGTGCACGGCGCTGAGATAGCCGAACACCAGTGCCAGCGCCATCCAGATCACCGCGGCCCCAATGCACAGCGACAGCGTGGCCGGCAAACCCTTCCAGATCTGCTCGACGACGTTCTGCGAGCTGGCGTACGACGTCAGTTCCCCGGTGAAGATCTGCCGCATCATCGTCACATACTGCTCGGGCAGCGGCTTGTCGAGGCCGAGATCCGCCGTGACGCGCGCGATCAGCTCCGGGTTGGCGTTCTTGCCCGCGATGCGTGCAGCTGGGTCGGAGTTCGGGATCACGTTGAAGATCAGGAACACGATGATGGAGATCGCGAACAGGACCGCGAGCATGCCGAGTAGCCGCCGTGCGACGAAGCGCCCCATGTCAGTGCTCCAGCCTGATCTTGGCGCGCGGATCCAGCGCGTCGCGCAACCCGTCGCCGAACACGTTGAGCGCCAACACCGTCAGCACGATCATCACGCCCGGCACGATCGTCAGGTGCGGCGCGGTGTAGATCGTCTGGTACCCGTCGGCGATCATCGTGCCCCACGACGCGTTCGGCGCGCGCACACCGGCGCCGAGGAACGACAGCGACGACTCGAGCAGCATGTTGTTGGCGATGTTGAGCGTGAAGAAGACGATGATCGTCGACATCACGTTGGGTAGCAGCTCGGCGACCATGATGCGCAACGGCCCGGAACCCTGCGCCACCGCGGCCTCGACGAACTCCTTCTCGCGCAGGGCCAGGATCTCGCCGCGGATGGGTCGCGCCATGTACGGCACGTACACCAGGCCGATGATGAAGATGGGGATCCACAACGAATCGCCGGCGACGACCAGTCCGCCGATCTTCAAGCCCCCCAGTGCGAGTGCGGTGCCGAGCGCGATGCCGAGCAGCAGGACCGGAAAGGCCCACACCACGTCCATGATTCGCGACAGGATCGCGTCGATCCAGCCGCGGTAGTACCCGCACGCCAGCCCGACGAGCACGGCAAGGGCCGTGGTCACCACCGCGGCGGCGACGCCGATGAAGATCGACGTACGGCCGCCGTAGAGCAGCCGCACCATCACGTCGCGCCCGTTCTGGTCCGCGCCGAGGAGGTAGCGGCCGTGCAAGCCGGGGCCCAGCGGCGTGCCGTCCGGTGACACGACGTAGGTCTCCTGCCCGTCGATCAACACCTTGTCGGTGATGTGGTTCTGGTTTGGGCCGGTGTGCGCGACGTGCTCGGCCCACAGCGGCGCGGCCAGGCACAGCAGCACGATCAGCACGAACAGCGCACCGAACACCAATGCCATCTTGTTGCCGCGCAACCGAAGCCATGCCAGATACCAGGGGCTGCGGCCACGAATCGACTCACTGGGGACGCCGACGGGTACCGGAATCTCGCCCGGTGCCTCGACGTCCCCGATGGGGGCGCCCATCTACTTCAGAGCCAGGGCCGAGTAGTCCTGATTGAACAGCAGATGGTTGTAGGCCTTCTCGAAGTCGATGCGCTCCGAGGTGAACGTCGCGAACTGCTCGTTGCCGTAGGGTGCCCACGCGGCCTGCTCCATGAACGACTTGTCGAGCGCCGCGTACTGCTGCTCGACGCCGCCGTCGGAGAGCTGCTTGGCGAGGAGTTCGTCCATCTTCGCGTCGAGGCCGGGGATGCTCACGCGGGAGAAGTTGTTGCCGTTCGTTGGCAGGATGCTCGCGCCGTTGAGCAGCGGCCGGAAGAAGTCGTCCGGGTGCGGGAAGTCCTGGAACCAGTTGGCGAACCCGGTGTCGAGGTCGGGGGTGGCCTGGTTGCCGATGGTGGTGAAGTAGACGTCACCTGCGATGACCTTGAGCGTGGCGTTGAACCCCAGCTGGATCAGCAGGTCGTGGTAGTACTCGCCGATGCGCTTGCGGTCCGGCTCGTCGTTGGTCCAGACGGTGATGTCCTTGTCGGCCGGGTTTGCTTCCGCCAGAAGCGCTTTGGCCTTGTTCATGTCCGGACCGGGGTACAGCTCGTACTCCTCGTACCCGGGCATGCCCGGCGGCAGGATCTGCTGCGTCGGGTGCATCCGTCCACCGAAGACGCGGTTGAGCGCCTCGGGGTCGATGGCGTAGTTGATGGCCTGGCGCACCCGCACGTCGTTGAACGGCGCCGTCTGGTTGTTCATCCAGAAGTAGTAGGTGTTGATCGACTCCTCGAGGCGGAACCGTTCCCCGAAGCGCGTCTTGACCTCCTGGAGCCGGTCGGCGTCCGGCGGGTCGACCATGAAGTCGATGGTGTTCTGCTCGACGCCCGTGACCTGGGCCGAGTTGCTCTTGTTCTGCGTGATCGTGATCTTGTCGACGGCGGCGTCGGCGACTTCGGTTGCGCCGGCGTCCTTTACGGTCTGGAAGTTGGGGTTGCGCTCCATCGTCATCGTCTGCGGCGCCTCGACGCTGGAGATCATGAACGGTCCGCTGGACGGCGGCGGATCGTTGGTCGCGTCCTTGTCCAGTGGAGTGCTTGGCGGAACGGGCGCCGAGAACGGCAGGCCGAGGACGTTCTCGAAGGTGCCGTTGGGCTCGGTCAGGGTGATCTTGATGTCGCCGGTGCCGTCGTTCGTGATGATCCCGGCGATCCGATCGGCCTTGCCCTCGGCGTAATCGCTTGCGCCGACGATCGGTTCGAAGAACACCGAGCCACCGGAGTCCGCCTTGAACAGGCGCTGAACCGCGTAGGCGAAGTCGGAGGCCTTGATCGGGGTGCCGTCGGAGTACAACATGTTCTGCCGGAGCTTCAGCTCGTAGGTCTTGCCGTCGGCGGATACCTTGGGCATCTCCGATGCCAGGCCGGGCACCACCTCGGTGCCTGCCTCTCCCTTGGCGTGCTTGTACGTCAACAGCGGAACGTAGGTGTTGTACAACACCTCCCAGCCCTCGACCGTGTATGACAGCTGCGGATCGATGTAGTCGGGGAACGACGTCATGGTGACGTTGATGTCCCCACCGGTGCCCCCACTGCCCGACGAACTCTCGTCGCCACCGCATGCACCGAGCCCCATGGTCAGGGCCGTCACGCAGACGGCGGTGGAAAGCTTGCGCACTGTGCTCATCGAGTCTCCTCCGGTGGACCGGGGCTGTCCGGTCGGTGTCCTAAAGCTGTACGCCTGTCGACGTGTCCGTAGAGCATCTTCACCGAAAATCCCCGAATGGCAACTCGAACATTCAGGAATGTGACAATTTCGCCGGAAGTATTACGGACGTAGCGAACGTTTGACCGAAAGGAACACTTGGCGGGCGAGCAGGGGCGGTACCGAGTTCCCCAGCTGCGCCTGCACACTGGCCCTGCTCCCGACGAGTTCGAACTCGTCGGGGAACGTGAACAGCCGCTTCACCTCCGCGGCACGCAGTCTCCGGTTGGTCCAGTGGAACGGCCCGACGTTCGGTCCGGGCTGGGCCTGAATGGTCGGTGACGGTTTGGCCGGGTCCAACTTCAGCAAAAAGGACCAGTAGCGGCTGCGCCATTCGAACTTGGGTGCCGGATGTCCGCGTTCTGCCGTGTAGTGCAGGTAATTCCCACCCGGCGGGATCTCATCGAGCAGGGGTGCGTACTGGCCGCGGAGCACTTCCTCGGGTTCGGGGTCGCAGATCAGGCCCGCGAGCGCCTCGCCCGACGTGACGAACGGACGCTCGCCGTTGCCGGTGTCGCGCCGCTCCCAGCGGCCGCCGTGCGTCGGTACCGGAAGCGCGGGCGTCGGCCTGCCCTTCGGGGCGCCGACGATGAACAGTCGCGGACGGGCCTGTGGCACACCGAAGTTGGCGGCGTGCAGGACGTCGAGGTGGTAGGCGTAGCCGGCTTCGTCTATCTCCCGGAGCAGCCGCTGCAGCGCAGGCCGGCTCGCGCGGTTGTCGTAGGTGAGTGCGTAGACGTTCTCCAGCACGAAGGTGCGCGGCCTGGCCTCGCGCAGCACCCGGGTGTACTCCTGCAGCAGCGATGCGTCGGGATCGAGCCCCGAACGCTTCCACTCCAGCCAGAAACCGCTCTTGGAGAAGGGGGTGCACGGCGGCCCGCCGAGCAGCAGATCGGGGCGCTGCCCCTTGCGCAGTCCTGCCGCGCGCAGGATCTCGGCGGTGCTGGTCTCGAGGATGTCCTTCTGGATCACCGGCGACGCCAGTCCCGAGAAGTTCTTCTCCATCGTCAGCGCCGCGTCGCGGTTGCGTTCGACCGCGGCCCGCACGTCGAAACCGGCGGCTTCGGCACCGTGGTCGAGACCGCCCGCACCGGAGAACAGCGAGATCGCCGTCGCCCTCCTGGTGCTCGCCGTGCTGGCCATGGCAAGAGCATCCCATGACCCACCGACGAATCCCGGGTAGCCGGGCCTACCTGTCGAGTTCCTTGGCCAGCAACAGTTCCACCGCGCGTGCCGTCTTGAACGGGAACTTGCGCCAGAACGCGTAGAACTCCGATTCGGTGGCGAACTCGCCGCGACCCGCCCGCAGATCCTCGATCTTGTCGACCGCGCCGATGTACTCGCGGGTGGTCGACGACCGGTGCCTGCTCGCGATCCGCCACGGCTGCTGCACGATCAGCTCGAGGTCCGCGACCCGGCCCGGCCCCGTCTCGTCGAGCGTGTAGATGCCAAGCACGTCGAGGTGGGACGCGTAGTCCGCGAAGGGCCGCATGACGCCGGGGAACGAGATCCGGGGATGCCGGAAGTACGTGTTGCCCGTATAGAGCGTGATGCGGCTCTGCGTACGCCCCAGCGGATTGCCCCGCGCCCCGACCGCCCGCCTGGCGACCTTGATGTCGACGGCATGGAAGCCGCCGCCGAATGCGTCACCACTGAACTCGACGTCCGGGTACCCCCGCTCGGTGCCGCGTGCCGCCGTCGCACCGGGAACGTCCTCGGCCCGATCCATCAGGAAGCTGACGATGCCCACCTCGAGCACGTTGGCCAGTGCTGCCGGTTCCTTCGGCAGCGGCAGAATGTGCCCGCCGGCGGTCAACTGCTGTTCGAGGTCCTCCGGGCCGTGCGCGATCAGCGGCCAGGCGTGATCACCCCGGCTGCGGAACACACCGCCCAGCCCCCAGCCGTAATCGGCGCACTGCTCGCGCAGCCATTCCTCCACCGGCACCACGGGTCAGCGGTGCACGTCGGTGACGGTCGCCTCGATGCTCGCGGTGGTGGGGCCGACGACGTCGGCGACGACCTGGGCGCAGATCCGCTCGACGCGCGCCACGACGTCGCGCAGGTCGACGCCGTAGCGGCCGGACAGCGCCACGGTGACCGAGACGAGTTCCCCGTCACGGACGTCGGCGGTGACGTCGAGCAGCAAGCTGTCCGGGTCGGGCCGGATCGCGCGTGACAGCGCCGTGCGCAGCGCGAGGTCGCTGACCGCCAGCGTGCCGAGCTGCGATCGACCGGTCGGATCGGTCACCGTGATGGGCCAGCCTCCGCGCGGGGTGTCGCGGACCGCGCGAATGATGCGGTCCTCCATGGCATCCCAGCCGTGATCGGGCACCGCGCGTAGCGCGCGACCGGCATGCGCGAACGTACCCATCGAGTCGTAGTCACCTATCGCCATCGTTGAAGCCTCTGCTGGAGGGTGGCGCGTGCGCGGTGGTGCTGACCGCGCGCGCTGTCGGGGCTCAAGTCGAGGATGGTCCCGATCTGAGGGAACGTCAATTCCTCCACTTCCCTCAACAACCAGGCCGAGCGCTGCCGGGGCGGCAGTTCACCCAGCGCCGCCTCCAGCGCGTCGAGGAACTCTTCGTTCGACACGGTGGCGAAGGGATCCGACGTCGGCGACGGGTCGACGGGTTCGATCAGGCGGTCGTCGATGGGGATGGCTCGCTTGACTCGGTGCGAGTCGACTACCTTGCGGGCGCAGATCGTGAACAGCCACGTGCGGACGGTGGATTCGCCCCGGAACGTGCCGATCTGGCGCCACGCCGCGATGAACGTCTCCTGCAAGATGTCGTACACCGCATCGGCGTCGCGCGTCATCCGACGCGCGTAGCGGTGCAGTGCAGGCCCGTGCAGGCGGATCAGTTCCTCGAAGGCCGCCCGGTCACCGGCAACGGCCGCTGCCGCCAGCGCTCGCTCCTGCCCACCGTCGATCGTGGTGTCGAGCATGGTTGCCGGTTCCCTCCCAATGCATGCGCAGTTGCGTCTCTGACGAGCGCACCTCGATCATTCGGAGCCGACGGCGCTCGGGTTGCTGTGGTGAGGACCACACCGACGGGGTATTCGGTTTACCACTTACGCCCCGTCTTACCAGGCGTACCCATCGAAAGGACACCGAACAGATGACCAGCGCCAAGGAATCCACCACCACATCCGAGGGCACCTCGGCCGTCGCCAAGGGCGGCACCGGAACGATCACCTCGAGTCAGGGCAAGACCGTGATCGCCGACGTCGTCGTGTCGAAGATCGCCGGCCTGGCCGCACGCGAGGTCAACGGCGTGTACGCCCTCGGCGGCGGGGCCAGCCGCGCCGTCGGCGCACTGCGCGAGCGCATCCCCGGCGCATCCGTCAACCACTCGCAGGGCGTATCCGTCGAGGTCGGCGAGACCCAGGCCGCCGTCGACATCGACATCGTCGTCGAGTACGGCGTCTCGATCTCCGACCTCGCATCGGGCATCCGCCGCAACGTCATCGCCGCCATCGAGCGCATGACCGGCCTCCAGGTCGTCGAGGTCGACATCACGGTGCACGACATCCACGTCGCTGACGGCTCCGCCGAGGAGAGCCCGGCCGGCGGGTTGACGCGCGTCGAGTGACCGACATGTCCGAAACGGAACTCGCCGATTCGATCGCCGCCGCGATACTCGCCGTGCCCGGTGTGGCCGCACTGCATCCCGGAATGTTCGGCGAGGTCGGCACCTACCTGCCGGGCCGCCGCGTGACCGGGGTGCGCATCGCCGACGACACGGTCGACGTGCACGTCACGGTGCACGAGGGCGTCGACGTCCGCAGGACCGCAGCCGCGGTCCGGGATGCCGTGTCCCTCGTGGCGCCGGGCCCGACCGTGGACGTCACGGTCGAGGACATCGCACCCGCCGTCCGCCCATGACGTCGGAGCGGCGGCGGGCCGCGATCCGCCGCCACCATCCCGACGTCGGCGGCGATCCGGAACTCCTGATCGCCGCACTCGAGGGCGCCCCGTTCAACGAGGCCAATGCCCGCGTAGTCATCGTCGCGACCACGCGGGGTCGGCTCGCCCGCACCCGTCGCCGCGCCACGCGGTGGTGGAACCGCCGCAGGAACTCCGGCCGCTTCGCGCGCCCATTCGACCAACCACGAACGTTCGATCACCAACGGAGGAAACAATGACCACCGCAACTGCCGGCCTGCTCGCCGGTCTACTGCTTGGAGTGGCGGCGGCTGCAGGCGGCTTCACCGGCTTCCTGCTCGCCCTCGTGCTGGGAGCCATCGGCTACGCCGTCGGCGGACACCGCGACGGCGAATTCGACGTCGTCGCACTGCTGCGGGGGCGGGGTCGTGGCTGACACCGTCGCAGCCGCCGATGCCGGCGAGCGCGGCAGCCTCACCGTGCGCGACCGGGCCGTCGAGCGGCTCGTGATCGCGGCGGCACTGGACTGCGACGGCGTCGACCGTCGCAGCACCGGAGTCGACCGGATCACCGGCCGCGAACTCCCCAGGGCCGACGTGGTGGTGTCGGGCGACCACGTCCGTGCGGCCGTCGCGGTCGCCGTCGAATGGCGCCGCCCGCTCGCCCAGACCTCGAGCGCCGTGGCGCAGAGCGTGACCCACGCGCTCGCCACGATGAGCGGCCTCGTCGTCGACGGGGTCGACGTGCACGTGGCCACCGTCCTTCCGCCCGGTGCCGGTACGCCGAAGCGGAGGGTGTCATGACGACCGCGACCGCTCCGAGGCAAGCGGCGGGGGCGAGCTACCTCGCGGCCCTGATGGCGCTGCTGCTCGTCGGCCTTGGCGCCGTCGGCGTTCGCGACGCGCTCCTCGGCGCAGGCGTAATCGACGGCTCGGCCTGGATTCCTGCCGTCCTGCGGCTCTTCGACGGCCTCGTCGCCGGCTCGTGGCTGCTGCCGGTCGGCGTGGTCGCGCTGGTCCTCGGCCTGTTCTGCGTGGTCCTCGCGCTCAAGCCGCGGCGCAGGCGCACTGTCGACGTCGACGCCGACTCAGCGGTGTACCTCGACGTTCGGGAGGTGGCCCGAATCGCCTCTGCTGCAGCTGAAACCGTATCCGGCGTGCTGAAGGCCAACAGTTCCGCCACGCGCCGACGGGTCACCGTCCGCTGCCTCGTCACGGGCCCGGTGTCGCGCGAGGCCATCGAGCAGGCGATCGGCAGCGAACTGGCCGCGCTCACCCATCCCGTACGCATCCGCGTCAAGACCCGAACGGAGGCGACCACGTGACTCGCCGAGCCGAATTCGTCGACCGACTGACCGTGCTGCTGCTCGGCCTCGGCCTGGTGGCCGTTGGCCTGGCCGCCGTGTCGTGGCGGACCAGGTCCGACGGTGCGATCGAGACCCTCTCCATGGCACCGTCCCTCGACGCCGCCGCACAGCCGTGGTGGACGTGGGCCTGTGGAGTCGCAGGCGTCGTGCTGATCCTCGTGGGTCTGCGCTGGCTCGCCGCCCACCGGCGCGCCGCCAAGCCGCCCCCGGTCCGGCTCCAGGCACCCGGCGCCCCGGACAACGCGATCCTCACCGCCGACGTCGCGGGTGTGGTCGACGCCGCCACCCAGGCTCTGCGCGACGAACCCGCGGTGCTCAAGGCCAACGCCAGGGCCACCAGGGAGCGCGGTACGCCGACGGTGACGTTGGACGTGACGGTCGCTGCGCGACAGGGACTCAGCAGTGGTGTGCGAGCCGCCGACGACGTCGCCTGTGCGCTGAGGGAGATGCTTGGCGACGCGGTGGCCGTGCGCACCCGACTGCGGGTCGACGCCAAGCGGACGCACGCCGCGGTGCGCTGATCGCAGGGTCAGCGTTGGGAGAAGACGCTGACCTTGCGGCCGGTCGCCTTCGCGGCGTACATGGCCGCGTCGGCGTCCCGCAGCAGCGTCGCCGCGTCGCGCGAGTCGTCGCGGTGGGTGTCGATGACGCCGATGCTTGCCCCGAGGTGCAGTGTGCCCCCAGGAATTTCGATCGGCTCGGTCAGCACGTCGCGGATGCGGCCGACGAATCGCTCGAGCGCTCCGTCCTCCAGTTCCCCGATCAGCAGTGCGACGAACTCGTCACCCGCCAACCGTCCGACGATGTCGTTCCTGCGGACTGCCGAACACAGCCGGTTGGCCGTGGCCTGGAGCACCGTGTCGCCGACGTCGTGCCCCAGCGTGTCGTTGACGGTCTTGAGGTCGTCGAGATCGATGAACAGCACGGCCCGCAGGAGTCCGGCTCTACGGTGCAGCGCGTCGATGGTCTCCATGATGTGAGCGCGGTTGGGCAGGCCGGTCAGACCGTCGTGCGCGGCTTGGAAGGCCAGGTGCTCGGTGGCCGCCCGCTGCGAGGTCACGTCGGTGAACGACACGAGCACCGGCGACCGGTCCGGCGAGTCGGGATGGAGCAACTGACAGTTCGCCGACAGCCAGACGCGCCGCCCGTCCGGCCTGTCGATGCCCATGATGCGCCCGATCGTCGGCAGCCCGGTGGTGAACGCACGCGCGATCGGCCGCTCCCCAGGCCGCAGCAGCGCGCCGTCCGCGTCGTAGAGGGGAAGGTCATGCACGCTGAAGTCCTCTGGCTGGCCGTCGAGACCGAGGATGCGGCGTGCGGCCGGGTTGATGGTGAGCATCCAGCCGTTCTCGTCGATGACGAAGATGCCCTCGGGTAGCGCGTTGATGACGGTGCGCAGATTGCGCGACGCGCGGCGCAGCGCCGTCTCGTCGGAGCAGATCAGGACGAAGCCGTCGTCGTACTCGGTCGCCGACACCCGCATGGTGCGCACGGTGCCGTCCATCGCGTAGTGCGAGGCGTGGGTCACCCCGCCGTCGCGTACGACGGAGGCCGGGTCGATGGCCGCTCCGACGGCGATCTCCAGGGGGAGGGCGAGCGCACGGTGGGCCGGTCGCAGATAGACCCGTTCGGCCGCGGGGTTCCAGCTCGTGACCATGCCGGCGCGGGTCACGGCGATGATGGCGTCGCCGGCGTTCTCCACCAGCGCCGCCTGTTGGGCGAGTGCGTCCTGGGTGGCGCGGACGTCGGTCAGGTCCCGCAGGATCAGCTGGTAGGCGGTCGCCCCCTTCCACGTCGTCATCACCGACAGCACCTCGACGTGGATCTCGGCGCCGTCGACGCAGACCATCGTGGCCCGCAACGGCAGGGACGCGTCGCCGGGGCGGCGCAGCGCGGCCGTTCGGCCTACGACCTGAGGTACCGACCTGGCGTGTACGAACCGGGACACCGCGTGGCCGAGCAGTTCGCGCGCACTTCGCGCGCCGAGTCGCCGCACCGCGACGGCGTTGAAGAAGACGAATCGGCCGTCCTGGTGGATGCAGATGGCATCGGGACTGTGGTCGATGATCTGCGCAAAGGCATCGCTGCCGGCGTCCGGACCACGGGGTTCGTGGGTGGCGGGCCGGTGAGTGGGGGTTGCGGTCGGCGGGTCGATGCGGAGGTTCGGGGGAGTGTGCGCCCGGCCGTTCGAGCGACCGTCGGCGGCGGGATGCGGACGACCGTTCTGGCCGGGCTCGCGATGACCGTTGTGGGTCGGCGCCTTGACGAACGCGTCGATGGCGACCGGACCCGTACCCGGATCCTCGTCCCCGACGAACGGCTCGCGATGCCTCATTGGGTGCCCCCGCACACCGAAATCGCCATGACAGTTTCCCCGACGTCCGACGGCTCGGCTCCCAGCCACCTTCGTTGCTTTGCTATCGAACTTCGCTTGGTGGATGTGAAAGTTTGCTCAACGTCTGAACCGGTGCGGCTGGAGATCCCGACCCTACCCGATTGGCCTCCGCTTTCCCGAACTTGGGAGTCGACACGCTCCGTTAGCCGGTTATTGGCGTCGCCGTCGTTTCTTCGCTGAACCCCCACGACCCGTGCCGATAGCCCTTGCCGTCTCGCATGTTCGGCGTGTCGCGGCCGGTGTCGGGGTGGCCAGCAACGGGGTTGCTCACCATCCGATCGGTGGGCGCGCGACGGGCGATGGTGCGAGCCCGCACTGCTCCGGCGTTGCTCGCCGCGGAACCGCCGCATTCAGCCGGCTGATCTTGATCTGCCGAAGTCGTTCGGCGACAACTCCTTTCGTTCCGGCCGCCCCGGGGCCGTGATGGCGGGACCTGGGAGCCGGTTGCGTAGCCCGTCATCGGAGCCTGCGGTTTCGGGCGTCGTTGGGTCGTCGCCGGGCGATGCCTGCATAGCAACTTACGTTGCTAAACAATAACTATGCAACTGAAGTACCAGCTAAAGCCATAAAAATACAAAAGGTATGGTATTGCTATATCGACCATACGGATCGCGTTGCATCGTCCGGTGCACGCCACCAGAGAGGGATGACTCTGTGAAGCTTCGCGAGGCGACGGTGTTCGACGGATTCACTCGGGCTGCATGCTGGGATCCGGTGGCGGAGTGCACGATGGTGATGGCGACGCCCGAGGCGGAACCCGAGCTCTTCGCGGACTATCACCGCGGTGCGGTCGCGAGCTACGAACGTTTCGGGGTCAGCGATGCCTTGGACTCCGACCGGGCGCAGTGCGCCGATGACACCGGATTGTTCTGGGCCCTGACCGACGTCGACGGCCGCGTCGTAGGCGGGGTGCGGGCGAAGGGTCCGCTGCGTTCCGCGGACGACTCACATGCCGTGGTGGAGTGGGCAGGCCAGGCCGGCGAGTCCGAGGTGCGTGAGATGATCAACGAGCGCGTGCCCAACGGCATCCTCGAGATGAAGGCCGCCTGGCTTGCCAAGGACCCGACCGGAGGGCGGCACCGGGCGAAGATGATCGCCCGCAGTGGCTTCCACGCGATGGCGATCTTCGACGTCGACTTCTGCATGGCAACGACGGCAGCGCACATCCTCGAGCAGTGGCGGTCGTCGGGCGGAGTGGTCGCCGCGATCCCGGCGACTCCCTATCCCAACGAGCGGTACCAGACCCAGATGATGTGGTGGGACCGCCGCACGTTCGCGGCGCACGGCGAGTCCGATCAAATCGAGGCCATCATCCGGGAGATGACGCAGGTGCGCCGCTCGCTGCAGCCCGGTCGCGCCGGTCTGGTCGGGGCCGCGACGCCGCACCGCTCGGCGCACGAGCGCTCGTGGCCGCAGCGCGGCAACCTTCAGACGATGGGTGATCTCGCCACCGCCTAGTGATCGTGACCTGCTCGAATGTTGACCAGACGGTTGCGGCATCAAAAGGCGCGCAGCTATAGTCACGGTTCTGTAACAGCGAGCGAACGGTCCGGTATCGGGATTTGCCAGTCGAACCCCGATTCAAACGTAGGGTGCTGCCAGTGGGACGACATGCGTTAGCCAGTAAGCGGCGGACGTCATCGGTTCTCGCCGCCACGGTGATCGGCCCCATCGCGGTACTCCTCGCCTCCGCGGGAGACGTACAGCCGCAGACGGCCATGGTCAAGGCTGCGCCGGCGCCCGTGACACCCGTGGCCGCCGCCGCACCGTGCTGCCTCGAGGTCGTCTCGGCCCCGGACGAGTTCGTTCCTGCACCGGTCGTCGCTCCGCAGGAGGGCGCGCAGGCAGGTCCCGCGCAGTTGGTGTCGTCGTCGCGGTGGCGTACGGCCGCCAAGCCTCCCGAACTCCTGCCCGCCGGGCTTGCCCCGGAGAGCGGCCTGCAGATCAAGACCATCCTGGTCGCCAGGGCCATCAGCAAGGCGTTCCCCGAAATCACCAGCATCGGTGGACATCGATCCGATCCGCTGCCGTGGCACCCGAACGGCCTCGCGATCGACGTGATGATCCCGAACCCGGGTTCGACATCCGGCATCGCGCTCGGCAATGAGATCGTGGCGTTCGTGCTGAAGAACGCCAAGCGCTTCGGTATGCAGGACGCGATCTGGCGCGGGGTGTACTACACGCCCGGCGGCCCGTCCGGAGGCGGCGCAGGGCACTTCGACCACGTGCACATCACGACCACCGGCGGGGGATACCCGACCGGTGAGGAGCTGTACTACCGCTGAGCCGGCCTCGGGACTAGAAGACGATGGTCTGATTCCCGTAGCGGATGATGCGGTCCTCGCAGTGCCACAGAGCGGCCCTCGACAGCACGGCACGTTCGACGTCGGCACCCAGGCGGACGAGGTCGTCGACGCCGTGGCGGTGATCCACCCGCACGACGTCCTGCTCGATGATCGGGCCCTCGTCGAGGTGCTCGGTGACGTAATGTGCCGTGGCGCCAACGAGTTTCACGCCACGTTCCCGCGCTCGACGATAGGGTGCAGCGCCCACGAACGACGGTAGGAATGAGTGGTGAATGTTGATCATCGGGCACCCCACCTCGGTCAGGAATGCGGGCGTGACGATCTGCATGTAGCGCGCCAGCACGACCAGATCCACGTTGCCCCGGAGCAGGTCGAGTTGGCGCCGCTCGGCCTGGTCGCGGACCGCCTCGTTCGCCGGTACGTGCATGAACGGCACACCGAACGGTCGCACCTGATCGGCCAGGTCGGGATGGTTGGAGATCACCATCGACACCGACATGTCGAGTTCGCCTCGTCGGTTGCGCCACAACAGATCGAGGAGGCAGTGGTCGGTCCGCGACGCCATGATCGCCACCCGCTTGGGCTTGGCCGCCTCGGTGAACGCGAAGTCCATGCCGAAGCGCCGAGCCAATTGGTGTTCGAAGTCGCGTTCCAGCGCGTCGCGCGCCGCGGACAACCCGGGAAGGTGAAATATGGTGCGCTGCATGAACGTTCCGCCGGAGTGCTCGGTCGAGTGCTGGTCCAGTGACACGATGTTCGCTCCGGCCTTGGCCAGGAAGTCGGTGACTGCGGCCACCAGGCCGGGTTGGTCGTTGCAGTGCAGCAGCAAACGGCCCACGTCCCGAATTCGTCGAGTCTCCCGGCCGGGGTCGGGATAGTGCCCGCCGTCCTGCTCCGCCGATACGTTCGCGTCTGCTCGATCCGTCATGACCACACCCCTGTCGATTGACTTCCTCGTGACGTAACACCAGGGGCGCCGGCATGGCCGACGCCCCTGGTGTGTTGGCAGTACTGACCGGTCAGAGTCGTTGGCTACCCGTTATGCGGAGCCTCTAGGAGGAGGCTCCATCGGCGCCGTCGGCACCGTCGCTACCACCGGCGCCGGCAGTGCCGGACCCGCCGGTCGCTCCGGTTGCTCCGGTCGAGCCGGCGGTGCCGGTCGCTCCGGTTGCCCCAGCCGCTCCGGTCCCACCCGTGGCGCCGGTGGTACCGGACCCGCCGGTGTGCCCGAAGAGGCCGCTGCCACCCGCAGTGCCGGTTGCGCCGCCGGTCCCGCCGGTGCCGCCGGTCCCGCCTGCAGCACCGGTGCCCCCGGTCCCGCCGGAACCACCGGTTCCACCCGTTCCGCCAGCGCCTGCCGGGCCACCCGATGCGCCCGAACCGCCCTCGCCGCCGGTTCCGCCGACGCCGAGGACGCCGCCTCCGGTGCCTGCGCCGCCCGCGCCGCCGACCCCGCCGTTGCCGCCGGCAGCGCCGTTACCACCAGTGCCGCCAGTGCTGCCAGCGCCGCCGTCGCCGCCGGCACCGCCCGCTTGTCCGGTGCCACCCGCGCCGCCGGTTCCGCCGGTGCCGCCGCTACCGGCCGCACCACCGCCACCGAACAGCCCGCCGCTACCGCCGTTGCCGCCTGCGCCTGCCGCGGTGCCTGCGGTTCCCGCGGTACCAACGACGGTTCCGTTACTGCCTGCACCGCCCGCGCCGCCTGCGTTCCCGGTGCCGCCAGCTTGGCCGGCCGCTCCGATTCCACCGTCGCCGCCGACGCCGCCTGCCCCGCCGATGGCCGCCCCGTTGGTGTTCACCGCGGCGCCTCCGGCACCGCCTGCACCACCGTCGGTAGCACCGGTTCCGCCGTTGCCGCCGTCGCCGCCATCACCACCGACGGAAGTGCCACCCGCAGTACTCGATGCGCCACCGGCGCCACCTGCTGCGCCGTTGCCGCCCGGAGTGCCGCTGCCGCCAAGGCCGCCGTCACCACCGGTACCCGCAGCACCGGCGGTTCCGCCGGCACCGCCTGCGCCGGCGGGATCACCCGGGTTGCCGGGTGCTCCTGCACCGCCGGTGCCTGCCACTCCGGCTGCGCCCGCGACTCCTGCAACGCCGCTACCTGCTGGATTGATGCCGTTGGCGCCCGTCGTGCCCGTGCCCGTGCCGTTCGCGCCGGTCGTGCCGTTCGCGGCTGCGGCGCCTGCCGAGGTGCCGGGCGTGCCGGGCGTGCCTGCACCACCGAGGCCGCCGTCACCGCCGTGTCCGAATAGTGCGAGTAGTCCGGCATTTCCGCCATTGCCGCCGGTAGCACCGAGTCCGCCGACGCCGCCGTTGCCGCCGTTGCCGAAGAACAGTCCGCCCCGGCCGCCGTTGCCGCCTGCCACACCGGGAGCCGCGGAGGCGCCGAGGCCGCCGTAGCCGAGGAACAAGCCGGCGTTGCCGCCGTTGGCACCGGTGCCGGCTGCGCCGTCGACGCCGTTGCTGACGAAGATGTTCAAGATGGGGATGATCCCTGCGATGCCGATGAGGCCGTAGAAGGGATCATTCGAGTAGAAGGTGTGGAAGGGCTCGACCGGCCCGAAGGTGATGGTCGATGCCGCCGCCAACGCGTTCGGAACGAAGGAGAGGCTGGCGCCCAGCGTTTGCGTCCCGCACTCGGTGGGCGCGAGGACGCACTGCGACGACTCCGGTGCCAGCGGCGCGAACTGCGTGGGTGCCGCCTGGGCGGTGCCGGTCGACAACGCACTCAGTGCGCCGGCGCCTGCAATCGCGATGCCCGCGGCGTAGAGGGAATTCTTCATGTCAAGCTCCTATTCGGGCTCGTCAGAGCCAGTAACGCAATGTTGTCGAGTGACAGGTCATGCACGCCGGTGGCTGTCGCGAATTGGTCGCGAGGCCGAGCCTCCCTCTGTTCCAGTCCTGCGTGTATGCGCTTGAGAGTACACCCATGCATGCTTGCATGCATTGTGAAATGCGTGTAACCATTGGGCATCGCGGAAGTGGTACGGATAGGGGGCGGCGGTCATGTCAGACGAATTGACGGGCGAGAAGTCGCCGGAACCCGACGCTTCCGTGCCATACGCTGAGTCGGTGGCACCGGGCGCAGCACCACAGGCGGGAGCAGCGTGGTGGCGTTATGTGGTCACGGTGACGGGCGACGTGCCGCAGAAGGAGATCGCCAACGCGACGGGCATCGACCAGTCGAGCATTTCCAGGTGGCAGCGGGGGACCAGTAGTCCGCGTGCCGAGGCGGTAGTCGCACTCGCGCGGGCGTACGGGCGGTCTCCGGTCGAGGCCCTGGTGGCGGCCGGTTATCTGACGAGTAGCGAAGTAGGCGTCGTGGAACTCACGACACTCACGGGTGACTTGACCGGAGTGTCGGTCGACTCCCTGCTGAACGAACTACGGCGTCGGGTGCTCTCTGCCAATCCCCAGGAGGCGGAGGGCTGGCCGGTTGGCTGGTCCGCCGACAACCCGGCCATTCGCGGGCCGCAGGACGTCCAGGAGAGCGGCGACCTCATTGGTTGACAGGTCGTCGGGGCGGACCCGCGACATGACCTGCTGCAGTTCGTCGCGCAAACTGGACGAGCGATGGTCCAGCTCCGTCGGCAGGTAATCCACGCCGGCATCGACGTCTTGACTGGCCTGCGTCGGCACCGTGTCCGCCATACCATTTCCCCGATTTCTGGCGAACGAAGTGTTCGACCCCCGCGTTTCCTGGACGTCGGGTCAGCGAACTGATTCGGCGCGTTGTCCTCATCCTGCGCTCTCGCCTGACGCTTGCGCAAGCATTCCTCGGTGCGGGCGAACCTGTGCAGGCATGGCGAATTATGAAATGCGTGTTCTAGTGGCCAAACGAGTCGATTGGCAATCTTCTGACAAAATAATTAGCAAACAAAATAACTTCATGTTTTACCGTTCCACCAGTTGATCAACACAGCAAACTGCAATCTGGCGTCTTCCTTCGGCTCGCTTAGCGCGATGGCTACACCGCCGTAAACCATCGGGGCTGCCCCGTGACTAAGCGCATTAGCCCGCGACGGACTTGATCCGATGCTCAGGGGTGAGTCACGTTTCTGCCTGGCAGTGAGGATGGTGATGGCGCGGCAAATGCGCCCGTCTCCTCGTGAACGCGACTCGATCACCGACCGGCGGGTAGTTCAGGCCTTGTCGGCGTCATCCGCCGGGCGGGGGCGGGGGCGCCGTCACGGTCGTGGTGCTGACGGACGTGCTCGTCACCGTGCTGGTGACGGTGCTCGTCGTGGTCGACGGCTCTTGCGACGTGGTGGTCTCGGTGGTGGTCGTCGGCGTTGCCGACACGGTGCTGGTCTCGGTGACCGTCGTGGTCTCGGTGGTCGGTGCCGAACTCCGCGGGGCCGTGGTCGCCGACTGGGTGATGGGGGTCAGTGAGGTGTTGGACGTGGTGTCCGCGTCGTCGGCGTCGCTGCCGAAGACGGACCAGACGATCAGCGCCAGCAGCAGCATGGTCAGCGCGCCGGCCGCGAACATCGTGGCAGGAGTCCGGTACCAGGGCGTGGGCTCCTCGGGTGGCGGATTGCGAGGTGGCCGCTGGCCGCCGTAGCCGCCGCCATCGCCCGGAGGGCCATAGTTGGAGCCAGGTGGGCCGTAGTTCGACATGTTTGCTGATGCTAGTCGGGTGCCTGACACCGCCACCGAAGTTCGCTCAGGTGAACACGAGTTGGAGCCCGTCGTGCCGGCTACTGGCGAGTCGAACCAGGCACTGCGGCGCGTCGGACAGGGGCGCGTAGTCGGTGATGACGTGCCTGGTGATGTCGTCACCGTAGGCGGTTAGCAGCGCCAACGTCTCGGCGCTGAGGCGTTCGCGGTCCCACAGATGGCTGGTTCCGCGCGGCGCCCGTCCGATCTGTGCGCAGCGCAGACTCAGTCCGTTGTGGTGGAACTCTTCTCCCAGTCGGACGTCCTCGGATCCTCCCGGATAGAACGCCAGGTCGATGACCGTCCCCTGGGGGCGCAGCATGCGAAGCGCCAGAGCCAATGCGCTTGCCTGACCGCGACATTGGAACACAACGTCGGCTCCACGGTCCCCGGTCCCGTGACGCCACCGGCTCTTCAGCACGACGGCCGGGTCGACGTCGTCGGGGGCGACCACCTCCAGGCCGAGTTCGGTCGCGACTCGGCGGCGTGCCGGGGTGGGCTCCACCACCACTACTGATGCGGCGCCGTGCAATCGGGCGAACAGCCCTGTCAGCAGACCCACGACCCCGCCCCCGGTGATGGCGATCCGGCGACCGCGCACGCCGTCGGAGAGACTGCGAACATCGGTGCCGTGGACGTCGGCAGCAGCGTGGAGCAGTCCGTTGGCGCAGATCGGTCCCATGTGTGCGGCGAAGATGCCGAGCACCGGATTGAGCGAACCGGGCAGTTTGACGAACCGGTCGGCCAGCGCATCTGCGCGGTACGCGCTGCGGTGCCCGTAGGTCATGGCGACGAGATCACCCTGCTGCACAGCAGGTATCGCACTATTCGTCACGCGACCGACCTGCATGTAACCGAACTTCTCGATCGGATAGCCCACGTCTGGGGCGCCCGGCATGAACAAGCCGAGCTCGGGATCCCACCTGCGATGGAGGGCGGGGTTCGTGCCCTTCACCCAGCTGAGGTCCGTGCCGGTCGACAGGCCACTGAACACGGTCTCGACGTCGAATTGGCCGTCGCGAACGGGCGGTGGCGATGATTCGTCTCGCAGCGTGACGACGCCGCGACGCTCGACGACGACGGTGAAGGCTCGGTCAGTCATCGAGCCGCACCGGGCGGTCGTGGGCAGCGGATTCCGCTATGGCGCAGGCGAGTCGGTGAGTCCGCAGCGCTTCGTCGTAGTCCACCAGAACCCCATCGCGAGCCGTCTCGTTGCCGACCACGGCGTCGATGAACGCGCGATCGGCGGCCAGCTTGGCGTCGTCGGGCTGCAGACCGTGCTCGACGGGTCCCTGCGCCGTCGTCGCGATGACGCGGTCTTCGTGAATCGCGACCGACAGCCCGTCGGCGTGGAGTTCGAGTCCCGCCCTGTGCTTCCACTCCAAGCAGCATGCGGCAGAGACGGTTCCCACCGCCCCGGATCGAAGCTTCAGGATTGCGACGGTTGCTCCGTCGACGTCGGCGCCAGAAGTGCCCGGTGGCGTGGGGTTGGCGTAGGCGTCCACTTCGACGACCTCGCCGCACAGCATCCGAAGCAGGTCGAGTACGTGCACCGCCTGTTCGACGATCTGGCCTCCCGACAGCTCCCGCCTACTCCACCATGGCACTGGGGGCACGCGGTCGAGCCACGACCCCACCACCAGGCGAACGGGTCGCCCATCGAGCAGCTCTCGAGCGTGCTCGACGGCTGGTGAGTAGCGCCAGTGGTGACCGACCGACGTCACGACACCAGCCGTGCGCGCCGCGGCGGCTATTCGCTCGGCGGTCGGCAGGTCGGCCGCCAGCGGCTTCTCGACGAACATGGCGGTGCCTGCGCCCAGCACCTGCTCCTCGATGGGGCCATGGACATGCGGGGGAACGCAGACGTACACCGCATCCGGAGATGTGTCCAGGAGTGCGTCCAGATCCGACACCGCGGCGGCGCCCGTCATCTCGGCAAACGACTGCGCGGTCGCCGCAACGGGGTCCGTCACGGCGACGATCCGTACGTTCTGGAGTTGGGCGAGTTGACGCGCGTGGCGGGCGGCAACCCCACCGGCTCCCACGAACCCGACTGTGCATCGATCCAATGTTCACTCTCCCGGTTCGGCGATGTGCACCGGATACCCAGACCGGGTGTCGACACTCCACCCCTAAGGGTGGATTCGACGCTGGCGTCAATGGCTATCCGAGTGACATGCGCGATATGGATGGACACGCTCCGGCCGGGGTTGACCCCGAGACGTGGGACTGGCTGTCACGGCGCTCCAGTCGCGGGTCGTCGTGGACGCTGCAGCGGGTCGTGCATGCCAAGGGTGCGCGGCGGATCAGCGTCGTGCTGCCGGCTCGTGACGAGGACCAGACCGTCGGGGGCATCGTCACGCAGATCCGGCGTCGTCTCGTCGAGGAGGTCTGCCTGGTCGACGAACTCATCGTCATCGACTCCAGATCGTCTGACGCGACGGCCGCAGTAGCGGCGTCAGCCGGGGCCACGGTGTATCACCAGGACGAGATACTGCCCCAACACCCCCGGATGGACGGCAAGGGCGACGCGTTGTGGAAGGGCCTGGCAGCGAGCACCGGTGACATCGTGCTCTTCGTCGATTCGGACCTACGCGACTTCACCACGGACTTCGTCGTTGGACTGCTCGGCCCGCTGCTCTGCGAACCGGGCGTGATGTTCGTGAAGGCGCACTACCTCCGCCCGCTCGTGACCGATCAGGTCTCCGTTCCCGGCGGAGGCGGTCGGGTGAGCGAGCTGGTCGCGCGACCGCTGCTCAACATGTTCTGGCCCCGGTTGGCCGGCTTCGTGCAGCCGCTGGCAGGCGAGTACGGGGGGTATCGACACGTGTTGGAACGGATTCCGTTCGTCACCGGCTACGGCGTCGAGTTCGGCATGCTGGTCGATCTGCTCGATCTCGTCGGGCTGGACGCGCTTGCACAGGTCGATCTGGGTACCCGGACCCATAGCCACCAGGACATTGAAGCCTTGGGGCGCATGGCCGCTCAGATTCTGCACACCGCCAACACGCGTCTCGAGCGCGAGCGCCGCGGTGTCGACGAACGGCCGGTGTCGACGTGGCTCACGCAGTTTCGCCACGACACGACGACACCCGTGCGCCACCAACTGGTGGTCTCCGACGTCGCCGTGCAGGAGAGGCCACCCCTTGCCGACGTCCGCGACGTCCTGGCCACCGTGCCGTTGGTGGCTCAGCCATGACTCCGACGGTGCTGATCAATGCCGGACCGTGGCTGACGGTTCCACCGGTCGGCTACGGCGGCATCGAGAACGTCCTCGCAACGCTGATCCCGCAGCTGCGCCGACGTGGAGTGCGGGTCGTCCTCGCGACCGTCGGTCAGAGCACCCTCGACGTCGACGAACGGATCACCGCGTTCGACGAGCCGCAGTTCGCCCACATCGCCGAGCCGTACAACGACGTCGTCGGCGTCGCAGCCGCGCACCTGCAGCGCGTCGTCGCCGAATTGCGAAGCCGTTCGGACATAGACCTGGTCCACGACCACATGGAGGTGATGGGTCCGAGCGTGCTCACCGCCATGGGTGCCGATCGACCGCGGGTGCTGCACACCCTGCACTGGGACCTGACCAAGCACCGTGCCTTGTATGGCGGTTTCGGCCCCCACGCGCACTTCTACGTGAACGGTGTCTCCGCCTCGCAGCTGCGGTTCGCGCCGGAGGCGCTTCGTCGGCACAGTGTCGGACACGTCCATCTGGCCACGCCGCTGGCACAGGACGCCACCCGTCGGGCGACCCCGGCCAAGGGCAACCATTTGGTCCTCGTCGCTCGGATCAACCGGAGGAAGGGTCAGCACGTCGCCGCGCGCCTGGCGCAGCGGTGTGGCTGGGAGCTGGTGCTCGCCGGGCCGATCGGCCCCTTCGCCGGGCCGGAGGAACTCGCCGCCGAACGCAACGCGGATCGCTACGCCGACGTCCGGTACTGGCGCGAGGAGGTCGCTCCATTCGTCGACGGTGACCGGGTGCGGTGGATCGGGAACGTGGAGGGTGTGGAGCGCGACCACCTCGTCGCGACCGCCCGCGCGACGCTGTTTCCGGTCTGCTGGGACGAGCCGGGCGGTACGGCAGTCACCGAGTCACTGGCGCTCGGCACACCGGTGGTCGGCTACCGCCGTGGCTGCCTACCAGAACTCGTCGAACGCGGCACCGGATTCCTCGCCGAGTATGGAGACGAAGCCGCGTTGACGGAGTTGGTCAGCTGCGTCGACGATCTCGATCCCGCCCAGTGCCGCGCAACCGCGGAACGACGGTTCGCTCCGGATGTCATGGCCGCGGCGTATCTCGAGCTGTACGAGCGGTGTATCACCGGCGCGACGGCAGGGCCGCGCCCGAAGGCGTACGCGTGTGGGTGGGTGGCGGGCTGATCTGGGTTCCGTGAAGTCGGTGACGGGAAAGATCGGTCCTCGGCGTGATTCGCGGTCACACCTGCGCCGCACCGGAGTCCAGAACCTCGGCGACAGCAGCGGCGAGGCAGTCGAGGAAGACCTCGAAGTCGGGGATTGCGCCCGTATCCCCGTCTATTCCCAACGTGCACACGTCCACATAGGTGAGCAGTGTGACGTTGACCGCCGCACCGATCGTCGGCCCGAAAGCGTATTGAGCCGTCACACGGGCACCGCCGAGGGATACCGGGACCGGAAGGCCGGGGACGTCGCTGCAGAGGAAGTCGACGTTGCGCAGGATCGAACCGATGTACCACCGCGGCACCAAGTTCAACGCCCCGGCGATCAGCTGGGTGTACGGCAGGGATCTCTCACCGCGTACGATGTCGGTTCTCTCGTGAATCTGTCTGATCCGCTCCGCCGGATCAACGGTACCGACCGGGATATCGAAGCGCATCAACGTGATTCGGTTCCCGCCCAGCTCGTTGTCTTCCTTGCGCAAGCTGATCGGCATGGTCATGTGCAAATTGCCCACCGATACGCCGTGGTGTTCGTGGTAACGCCGAAGGCCTCCGGCCACCACCGCGACGAACGCGTCGTTCAACGCGCCGCCGCCATGGTGCGCCGCGGCGCGAAGCTGCTCGAGTGGAATTTCGAGAACGCCTAACCGACGGATCAGGCTGCGCTCGGCCATCAGCGTCGAACCGGTGCGAGTCACCGGACGCACGGTGCGGTAGACCGATGCGGCCGTCTTGGCGGCCGATGACACGGTATCGACCGGCCGCAGAACCCCGTCAGCGAACAACTTGGGTACGAACTTCAGGGCGCCCGTCACCGCGCCGCTCACCACACTGGCGTCATATCGGGCGGTGTCACTGTAACCGCGCAGCCATCGGGGCAACGGGCTCCCGCGCGCGGGCTCAGACTCGTGGCGATCGGGTAGATCCGCCAGTCCGAACAGAATCATCCCTATCCGGATACCGCCGATACCATCGGTCAGCGCATGGTGGAACTTGAGCACTACTGCGGCGCAATCGTCATGGAGACCATCGATCAACGTCGCCGTCCAGAGCGGGCGGGCCCGGTCGAAGTCCTCCATCGCTGCGAGTCGCGCAAACTCGAGCACCGTGTCGGGCGTGCCGGGCGGCGGTGCGCTCATTCTGCGGATGTGAAAGTCGAGATCGAAATCGGCGGCGTCCTCCCACCTCGGCGGTGCCGGCGGCGGAGAACCAACGACCTTCTGTCGAACCATCGGCACGGCGCGCGAGATGATGTCGAACCGTTCGCGCACCTGTTCCCAGTCCGGCGAGCGATCGAGAAGTATCACCGTGACCACCGTGGAGCGCAACCGGGGATCGCTTTCCATGCCCCAAGTGAAGGCGTCGCTGTTGCTGAGGAACTTGGTCATCGCGCATCCGTGTAGAGACGCTCGACGGCATCGGCGGAGTTCTTGAGTATCACGTTGCGCTTGGCCTTCAGGCTCGGTGTGAAATCGCCTGATGCAATCGACAATTCGCGGTCCAGGACGGCGAACTTCCTGATTCGCTCCCAGCGGTTCAATTGCTCGTTGAGCATGTCGACATAGCTGCCGATCAACTTCCGCGTCGAGACGTGCCGGGCGATCTCGGCGAATGACTTGCCTGCCAGCCCATTGTCGCCTGCCCATCCCATGACGGCATCGGCATCCAGACCGACCAGTGCGACGCAGTAGGGACGGCCCGCGCCGACCACGATCATCTCACTGGCATACGGGCAGATCGCCTTGAAGGCTGCCGAGATCGCCGACGGTGCCACGTATTTTCCTTGCGACGTCTTGAACAAGTCCTTCTTGCGGTCGGTGATGCGCAGGAACCCGTCGTCGTCGATCGATCCGATGTCACCCGTGTGGAGCCAGCCATCCCGATCGAGCGCCTCGGCGGTGGCTTCGGGGAGGTCGTGATAACCGGTCATGACACCCGGGCTCCTCACGAGGATCTCGCCGTCTTCAGCTATCTCGACCTCGGTGCCGAGGAAGGGCAGACCGACCGTTCCGAATCGATACGCATTGGGACGGTTGATGAATGACGCCGCCGCTGTCTCGGTGAGGCCGTAGCCCTCGAGCATCGGAATGCCGATGGCGTCGAACCATCGCGCGATCTCGTGGTTGAGTGGCGCAGCAGCCGAGACGAAGAACCGCATTCGACCGCCGAAGCGCTTTCTGATCTTCGAGAGCACCAGCAGGTCGGCAATCCCCAGCTGAAGCGACAGCGATCGTGAGGGACGTTGGCCGGCTTCCCTCTTTTTCGACGCCGTGATCCCTACGCCGATCGCCCAGCCGAAGACCCGCCTCTTGAGGGCACCTTCCTCGGCCATCGCGGCGTGGACTCGGGCGTGCGCCTTCTCGAAGATGCGGGGCGCGGCTGCCATGAACGTCGGATGGACGGCCGCCAAGTTCTCGACGATGCGGTCGACCCGACCGTCTATCACCGTCGTATAGCCGACGAACAGCGGCAAGGCGAGCATCACCTTGCCGAAGGCATGGGCCAACGGCAGCCACAGATAGTTCAGGTCGTCGCTGTCGAGAATGTGCACCGCGTCGATGGCTGCGGCCGTGTAGGTCCAGGCCCGGTGCGGGAGCCGCACACCCTTCGGCCGGCCAGTGGTACCGGAGGTATAGATGATGCTGGCCAGGCTGTCCGGGCGAATCGCCGCGACGCGCCTCTCGATGACGTCGGGAGACTCGCGGAGAAGCTGCTCGCCGAGGATCTCGAGTTGGCCCAGAGTGATCACGAAGTCGCCGTCACCCACTCCGTCGATGATCACGACGTGTTCCACCTCGGGTAGGTCGGCACGGTGCGCAAGCACCTTGTCCACCTGTCCCTGATCTTCGGCCACGACGATACGGCTGCCCGAGTTCGCGATGATGAACGCGATGTCTCTGGCATTCGTCGTCGGGTACACGGTGGTGGTGGCAGCCCCGGCGCACAGCACCGAGAAGTCGATCAGAACCCACTCATAGCGCGTCGAAGAGGCCAGCGCGACACGCTCCTCGGGCTCGATGCCCAGCGCGACCAACCCTGCCGCCAAGCGAACGACGCGGTCGCCGACCTGCTGCCACGTGACGCTTTCCCAGCCGCGGGCGCTGGGGAACCGAAACGCCTCTGTGCTCGGTGTCGCGGCAATGCGGTCCAGGAACAAGCGTGCGACCGACGGCACCCGTTCGGCGACCCAGAGGAGGTCATGGGCACGTCCGTCGTGCACGGTGGCTCGTGTCTCGCGTGCCCCCAGCGTGACTCCCGTGGCCCGATCGGTGTCGTGCTCCATGTCGGCCTCCTCCGTGGGTTTCGTCGCATCGCTTCACGGTGACGATCGAACCTCCATCGTGGGAGCCTTCCCCGAGGATTTGAAACGGCCACTCGGTACCTTCCTCAAGGGCCGAAGGACCCCGTCAATCGTGCGGCGACGGAAACGACTCCGTCGGACGGACAACGCAGCAGCGCACCTACGCCATCACTCAGCGGATCGACGAGCGGTTGAACTGGTACTGCGCCGCGGCGAGGTCGTCGGCCAGTTCGATCGCCGCATCGACGATCCTGGTCCGAAGCGGCCGAAGTAAGGCCAGTCGAGGACGGCACTCGGTGTCGAAATGGCCGCCGTCGCTTCAACGAACCCACGCACGTCCTGCGCGAGCACACGCGAAATTGGGCTTCAGGTCGGTACCGGAACGCGCCGCCCATGGCATAGCGCCACCGGCTGAAAACCCCTGGTAGATGTGGAGCCGATGACGGGAATCGAACCCGCGTATTCAGCTTGGGAAGCTGATGTTCTGCCATTGAACTACATCGGCGTAGGACGGCGGTGACGCTCCATCCTGCGACAGAGCATACAGTCGCGCAGTCCCGGCACTCGTCCAAGGCTCTTCGATGATCGGTGCCCGAAACGGGAGGTGCGACCATGTCGAAGCCGCGGGGCACCCGACGGTGGGAACTGCTCGCCTGCGCGTTCGCCGGCCACGTCACCTTCGCCCCGGACGACGACGCACTCGCGCAGCGGTTGCGCGGCACGACGGGGGTCGGCGAGGCGTGGCGCTGCCTGCGCTGCGGTGACTTCGCGCTCGGACCCGCGCTGAGTTCCGGCCACTCGGACGACGCACCCCTGATCCTGCGGGGCAAGGCACTGCGGCAGGTGTTCGTCGTGCGCGCGCTGGCCGTGGAACGCCTACTTCGGGCGGTCATCCTCGCGTTCGCGGCCCTAGGGGTGTGGAAGTTTCGCGGTGAACAACTCTCGCTGCAGGCGATCTTCGACCGGGACCTGCCCCTGCTGCGGGCGTCCGGTTTCCGCGTCGACCAGATGACGCTCGTCCACGAAGTGGAGAAGGCGCTGGCGGCGAAACCGTCGACGCTGGCCATCCTCGTCGTCGCGCTGAGCGCCTACGCGGTCCTCGAACTCGTCGAAGCCGTCGGGCTGTGGCTGCTGCAGCGGTGGGGCGAGTACTTCGCCGTCGTCGCCACGTCGGTGTTCCTGCCGCTGGAGGTCTACGACCTGTCCAACGGCATCACGGTCACGCGCGTCCTGACGTTCGCGATCAACGTCGCCGCCGTCGCCTACCTCCTCGTGTCGAAGCGGCTGTTCGGTCTGCGCGGGGGACGCGCCGCCTACGACGAGGAACGGCGCGGTGAGCAACTCCTGGACCTCGAACGCGCGGCGGCCCAGCCCGCGTGACGGCCGCGGGTCGCACCGACCCGGTTAGGCTTCGTCGCGTGCTGCTCTCCGATCGCGACATCCGTGCCGAGATCACCGCCGGCCGGCTGGGCCTCGACCCATTCGACGACGGCATGATCCAGCCCTCCAGCGTCGACGTCCGGTTGGACAACCTGTTCCGCGTCTTCAACAACACGCGCTACACCCACATCGACCCGGCGCTGCGCCAAGACGACCTCACCACGCTCGTCGAGCCGAAGGAGGAGGAGCCGTTCGTGCTGCACCCGGGCGAGTTCGTCCTCGGGTCGACGCTCGAACGGTGCACGCTGCCCGACGACCTCGCCGGGCGCCTCGAGGGCAAGTCGTCGCTGGGGCGCCTCGGCCTGCTCACGCACTCCACGGCCGGGTTCATCGACCCCGGCTTCAGCGGCCACATCACCCTCGAGCTGTCGAACGTCGCCAACCTGCCGATCACCCTGTGGCCTGGCATGAAGATCGGTCAGCTGTGCCTGCTGCGCCTGTCCAGCCCCGCCGAGCATCCGTACGGCAGCTCGAAGGTCGGGTCGAAGTACCAGGGCCAGCGCGGCCCGACGCCGTCGAAGTCCTACCAGAACTTCATCAAGCACTGAACCCGCGCGCCGAGCGTGGGCCTCGTGCACGCCAATCGGCCCTTTTGCGTACGTAGCCCCCACACTCGGCGTGTTTAATCGCCGAATGCAAGAACTCGATCCCGCCGCGACGGCATGGTTGCTGGTCGCCACCGCCATGGTCCTGTTGATGACGCCGGGCCTGGCGATCTTCTACGGCGGCATGGTGCGCACCACCGGCGTGCTCAACATGATCATGATGAGCTTCATCTCGATCCCGCTGGTGACGGTTGCGTGGCTGCTGTTCGGCTACACCCTGGCCTTCACCGGCGACGGAGCCGGCGGATTGATCGGCACGCTCGAGCACATGGGCTTGGCGGGGATCGCCCCCGACGACCTGCACGGCAGCGTGCCCGAACTGCTCTTCGCCACGTTCCAGCTCACCTTCGCGATCATCACCGCGGCGCTCATCTCCGGTGCCATCGCCGACCGCGCGAAGTTCGCGGCGTGGGTGCTGTTCGTCCCGATCTGGACCATCGCCGTCTACGCCGTCGTCGCGCACTGGGTGTGGTCGCCGGGAGGGTGGCTGTTCAAGCTCGGCGCACTCGACTACGCGGGCGGGCTGGTCGTCGAAATCGTCTCCGGCGCATCGGCTCTGGCGCTCGCACTGGTCCTCGGGCCGCGCATCGGGTTCAAGAAGGACGCCATGCGACCGCACAACCTGCCGTTCGTGCTGCTGGGCGTCGGGTTGCTGTGGTTCGGCTGGTTCGGCTTCAACGCGGGCTCGGCGCTCGCCGCCAACGGCACCGCGTCGGCGATCTTCCTCAACACGCTCGTCGCCGGATGCCTCGGCATGCTCGGCTGGCTGGGCGTCGAGCAGGTCCGCGACGGGCGGCCGACGACGTTCGGCGCCGCGTCGGGCGTGGTGGCCGGGCTGGTCGCGATCACCCCGTCCTGCGGCACGGTCAACACCCTCGGCGCCGTCGTCGTCGGCCTCCTCGCGGGCATCGTCTGCTCCTTCGCGATCGGGCTGAAGTTCCGCTTCGGCTACGACGATTCGCTCGACGTCGTCGGCGTGCACTTCGTCGGTGGCGTGGTCGGCGTGCTGCTGATCGGCTTCCTCGCCACGTCGGTGATGACCGGCGGACCCGAGGGCCTGCTCTACGGCGGAGGCGTGACCCAGCTCGGCAAGCAGGCGCTGGCAGCAGTGGTGGTCGCGGCGTACGCGTTCGGCGTCTCCTACGGCCTCGCGAAGCTGATCGACCGTCTCATCGGCTTCCGTGTCAGCGCCGACGACGAGACCACCGGCGTCGACTTCACTCAGCACGCGGAGACGGCCTACGCCGAAGGCGTGCACGGCCATTTGCCGTCGCGCCGACCCGGCACGCTGGGTGACCTCGGCGCACCCCGGCGGGAAGCCGCCGACGAGAACTGAGGTGCCGCGCAACGCCCCATCCGAGTAGCCTCGAATGCGGGTCGTCGACGGGTGCGCAGCTAACGGTGTCGTGTGTAACGACGCTGCTGGTGGCGACGATGAAACATCTAGTCGGCGGCTCGCCGGTGAGGGGTCGTCAGGGCGACTCACGTAGCGCAGCAAACACTTTGGAGGAGTCAGTGGACATCGTACTTGGTGTGTCGTTGACACCTAAGACGGTCCGCATGGTGCTGGTCGAAGGCGAAAAGGGCGACGGTGCCATCGTCGACCACGACACGTTCGACGTGTCGGGTGGCGAGGGCTCAGCAACCGCGAACGTGACCGATGAATTGGTCTCCGCGGTGCTCGGAACCCAGGAGAGCGCGACCGAGGGCGGCCATGTACTGAAGGCGATCGGCGTCACCTGGAGTGACCGCACCGAGGCCGCCGCGCTGCGCGACGGGCTGACCGCGCGCGGCATCACCGACGTGATGCTGGTGTCCGAGCTGCACGCCGCGGGCGCGCTCGCGCAAGCCGCCGGTCGCGCGGTCGGGTACGAAAGCACCGGTCTGCTGTTCATCGACCGCGACACCGCGACGCTGTCGGTGGTGCGCAGCGACGACGGCTCGATCGTCAAGGTCGTTAGCCGCAGCCTGCACAGCACCGACGCCCTCGCGGTGCTCGCCGACATGGTCGCCGCCGTGGAACGTCAGGACACGTCGCCGCAGGGCATGTTCGTCGTCGGCGCCGGCGTCGACATCGCGTCGGTCAAGGCGCACCTGACCGACCTCGTCTCCATCCCGGTCAACGCGCCCGAGGAATCGGGTCTGGCCCTCGCTCGCGGCGCCGCACTCGCGGCCGCCAACGCGCCCGCCTTCGACGCCACCACCGCGGGTCTGGCCTACGCGCTGGACCCCGACGGCGCCACCGCCGGAAACGAGTCCGTCGGGCTCGCGAACGCCAGCACGCAGATGGCGCCCGTCGGCGGGGTTGCCGCGGTCGCCGCCGCGAGCCCGTATCAGGCCTACTCCGATGTCGACCCCGCGTACGACGACCTCGAGGTCGACGACCCGCGCGTCGAGGAGGGCCGCAAGCCGTTCCTGCTCGTCGGTAGTGCGCTCACGTCGATCTTCGTGCTCGGCGTCGTCGCCCTGGTGATCTCGCTGGCCGTCAGCATCAGGCCGACCGCCGATCAGCGCCCCAGCCCGGGCCAGGCAGCGATCATCCCGAGCGTCGTGCCGCCCGCCGCGCCGCCCGCGCCGGAGGCAGCCAAGCCGGCCGCACCCGCGCCGCCCCCGGCCGAGACCATCAAGGCGCCGGTCCCCGTGGTGCAGCAGGCACCGGCCGCGCCCCCGCGCACGGTGTTCGTCGAACCGCCGCAGGCCCCGGCACCCGCGCCTGCCGCGCCGCCGCCCGCACCCGCAGCACCCCCGCCCGCGCCGCCCGTCGTCGCGCCGGTGGTCCCGCCGGTCGCGGTGCCGCCCGTCTGGCAGCCGCCGGTGTGGCAGCCGCCCGTGCAGCAGCGCCCGATCTGGCAGCCGCCGTGGCAGCAGCAGTGGCCCCAGCGCGACTACGACGAGTATCAGCCGCAGCGCCCGCCGTGGCAGCCCCCGTGGCAGCCGCCGCAGCAGACCCAGGATCCCGAGCCGCCGGTGTGGCAGCCGCCCTGGCAGCCGCAGCGCCCGTCGCGAGACGAGCCGGAGTTCGAATGGCCGTCACAGGACAACGGCAACGGCAACGGCAATCGAAATGGCAACGGCAACGGGTCGGGCCGCGGCTCGTCGGAGGGCTCCGGCGGATCGCAGGCGCCCGGGGCGAACTGCTTCCTGATCTTCTGCTCGTAGGCCGCTGCACCCGGGAGTCCGCGTCCATTCGTCACCGAACGTTGGTCTGCCGATCAGTGTCGCGTAGCGACTAGCTCACGGCACTGGCATATCCAAGGTGCATGCGATGCACAGTGTTCGGCACGGGGTACCTCGGCGCGACGCACGCCGCCGGCATGGCCGAACTCGGCCACGAGGTGATCGGCGTCGACGTCGACCCCGGCAAGATCGCAAAGCTCGCGTCGGGCGACATCCCGTTCTACGAGCCCGGGCTGCGCAAGATGCTGCGGGAGAACCTCGAGGCCGGCCGGCTGCAGTTCACCACTGACTACGACGCCGCCGTCGAGTTCGCCGACGTGCACTTCCTCGGCGTCGGCACGCCGCAGAAGAAGGGTGAGTACGGCGCCGACCTGCGGCACGTCAACGCGGTCATCGACACGCTGGTGCCGCGACTGCGCCGCTCGGCAGTGATCGTCGGAAAGTCGACCGTGCCGGTCGGGACGGCCGCCGATCTTGCGGCGCGTGCCCGCGCCATCGCGCCCGAGGGCGTCGACGTCGAGATCGCGTGGAATCCGGAGTTCCTCCGCGAGGGCTACGCCGTGCACGACACACTGCACCCCGACCGCATCGTCCTTGGCGTACAATCTGATTCGCACCGCGCCGAGGCAGCGATGCGCGAGTTGTACGCGCCCATCCTGGCCGGCGAGGTGCCGTTCCTGGTCACCGACCTGCAGACCGCGGAACTGGTGAAGGTCTCGGCCAATGCGTTCCTCGCCACCAAGATCTCGTTCATCAACGCGATCTCCGAGGTGTGCGAGGCCGTGGACGCCGACGTCACGCTGCTGGCCGATGCGCTGGGGTACGACCCCCGCATCGGGCGCCGATTTCTCAACGCCGGACTGGGATTTGGCGGGGGCTGCCTACCGAAGGACATTCGGGCGTTCATGGCCCGGGCCGGCGAACTGGGCGCCAACCACGCACTGACCTTCCTGCGCGAGGTGGACAGCATCAACATGCGCCGCCGCACCCGCATGGTCGAACTCGCCACCAAGGCATGCGGGGGATCGCTGCTCGGCGCCAACGTCGCCGTGCTGGGCGCGGCGTTCAAGCCCGAGTCCGACGACGTCCGCGACTCGCCCGCCCTCAACGTGGCAGGTCTGCTGCAGCTCAACGGCGCGACCGTCAACGTCTACGACCCGAAGGCAATGGAGAATTCGCAGCGGGTGTTCCCGACGCTGAACTACTCGACCTCGGTGGTCGAGGCGTGCGAGCGTGCCGACGCGGTCCTGGTCCTCACGGAGTGGCAGGAGTTCGTCGACCTCGATCCGCACGAGCTGGCGGCCACGGTGCGGGCCAAGGTGGTCGTCGACGGCCGCAACTGCCTGGACGTCGCGACGTGGCAGGCCGCGGGTTGGCGGGTGCACGCGCTCGGGCGGCGGATCGCCGAGGCCGCGGCGCAGTCTTAGCGGGACGCCGTTCGGAGGTGCTCATTGCGCGCGTCGATGGCGTCGCGCGTCGCCGGCGCGAGGAGGTCGCCGCCGGGTGCGGCCGTGGCTTGCGCCCGCAGCACGTGTGGCCGTTGCAACCGTTCGTACTGGGCGAAGGCACGATCGACGTCGTCGGGGTGATCGCCCAGCGCCTCGGTCAGGTACCAGGCCCCGGTCAGCGCCAGACTCGTGCCCCGTCCCGAGAGCGGGGAGGCGCAGTACGCGGAGTCGCCGACGAGGACGACCCTGCCGCGGTGCCACGTGTCCATGTCGATCTGGCTGACCGAGTCGAAGTACAGTTCGGGATCGGCGATCGCAGCCTCGAGCAGCTCGTCGATCCGCCATTTGCGTTGTCCGGCAAAGGCATCGGTCAGGAGCATCTTCTGCGCGTCGAGGTCGCGGTAGTCGTAGTCGATCCATGGCGATCGAAAGAGGAAGACCGCCAACGCCTTGTCCTGGTATCCGGTGATTCCGGCCATCAGGCCCGGGGAGTTGAACATCGAGTTGCGGCCGTCCTTGCGCGCACTAGCGGACAGTGCGGAGATTGCGGTGTAGAACCCGAGGGGTCGGAGGAACCGGTGTTCCGGGCCGAAGACGAGGCGGCGGGTGGCGGAGTGCATCCCATCGGCGCCGACCACCAGGTCGAAGCGATCGCTCGCCCCGGACGAGAAGCGCACGTCGACGCCGGCACCGTCGTCGTGCAGTGCGCTGATCGACTCGCCGAAGATCAGCGGCGTCGTCGTGGGCAGTGCCGCGCGCAGGATGGTGACGAGGTCCTCGCGGGGAATCTCGACGTCGTCGGCGGTGTCGTTGACCTCGTCGGGCTGCAACACGGCGACCACGCGGTCGGACGCGTCGACGAACTCGATGCGTTCGCTCATGCCGATTCGGTGCGCCCGGATCGGGTCCAGCACGCCCATCTTCGCGGCCACGTCGATCGATTCACCGCGGATGTCGATGGGAGATCCGTTGATGCGCAGGTGGTCCGACCGCTCGACGAGGGTCACGTCGTGCCCTCCGGCGACGAGGTCGATGCCGGCGCACAACCCGGCCACTCCACCCCCTGATACGAGAATGCGCACGAGACTCCTCCTTGGCAGGCGATATAAGATACGTTCTGTACCCAATGACTAGATCTACCACATAGGAGACGGTTTGTCCCTTACGGAGCCGAAGGAGCCTCAGCGCCGGCGCGGCAAGGCATTGGAAGAGGCACTCCTGGATGCGGCGTGGGTCGAGGTCAACGACGTGGGATACGACGCCTTCACCATCGACGCCGTTGCGGCGCGAGCGGGCACGAGCCGTGCGGTGCTCTACCGCCGCTGGCCCAACAAGCAGGAACTCATGCGTGCCGCAATCGAACACATGGTGGCCACGGACCCCGTTCCCGAACCCGACACGGGCACCCTGCGGGGCGACGTCCTCGCGATACTGCGCGGGGCCAATCAGCGGCGCGTGCACCTGGCGATTCAGTTCGTCGGTCACCTCGGCCCGTACTACCGGGCAACCGGGTCGAGCCTGGGTGACGTCGCCATGGCCACGCAGGTAGAAGGTGAATCGCTGCTGGAGCGTGCGCTCGCCAAGGCCGTCGCGCGCGGTGAGACCGGCGAAGGCCAGGTCTCACCCCGCATCGCGCGCCTGCCCGGCGACCTGTTCCGCTACGAAGTCCTGTTCACCCTGCAACCGGTGAGCGACGACACGATCGTCGAGATCGTCGACACGATCTTCCTGCCGCTCGTCATGCGTGGGGCTGGAGGCTAGGTCGTACCGTGGCCGTGTGACGGTATATGCGCTGAATCTGTTCGACGTCGCCGACCGAGACGAGTACACGGCGTACTCCAAGCGTTCGGTTGCCGAGGTCGCCCGCCACGGCGGTCGCGTGGTGGCCCTCGGCAAGTTCCGCGAGTCGATCCTCGACGACGGCGTGGCGCCCAGGCAGGTGATGATCCTGGTCGAGTGGGACGACAAGGACGCCTTCGACGGCTACCGGAACGACCCCACGCTCGCCGATCTGCACGCACACCGCGAGAACGGTTCCTCGTCCTACGTGTGGCACCTGTTCGACCGGTTGGACGATCTCCGCCCGGTACTTAAGCTCGATACATGACGGGGCTCGAAACATGACGGCGAGGCAGCGGCTGCACTGGTTCGCCCTGCACGGGGTGATCCGCGGATTGGCGTCATTCGGGGCACGTCGCGGGGAACCGCAGGGCAGGCTCATCGCCGATCCGACCGTGCGCGCCGACCCCGGCGGGTTCGCCGACGAGCTGCGCGCACGCGGCCGGCTCGTCCGCGGCCGCGCCGCCTGGCTGACGCCCGACCACGCACTGGCTCACCAGCTGCTGCGGTCCGACGACTTCGCCGTCACGGCGATCGGCAAGACCCTGCCCGGCCCACTCGGCTGGGTCGAGCAGAAGACCATGGTCAAGGGCAGGCTGCATCCGCTGCTGCCACCGTCGATGCTGTCCGTCGAGCCGCCCGAGCACACCCGCTACCGCAAGACGGTGTCGTCGGTGTTCACCACCAGAGCGGTTGCAGCACTTCGTGATCGGGTGCAGCAGGCGGCGACGGCACTGATGGACGACATCGATGCCGATGGCGGGGGCACCGTCGACATCGTCGAACGCTACTGCTCACAGCTCCCGGTGACGGTCATCGGCGACATCATCGGAGTGCCCGACCACGACCGGCCGCGCATCCTGGAGTACGGCGAACTCGCGGCTCCCAGCCTCGACATCGGGCTGTCGTGGGAGCAGTACCAGCGCGTCGAAGCGGGACTCGACGGCTTCAACACCTGGCTCACCGAGCACATCGGGCGGTTGCGCGCGAATCCCGGCGACGACCTGATGAGCCAGCTGATCGACGCCAGCGACGACGGCGCGCGGCTCGACGACGAGGAGCTGCTGGCGACGGCAGGTCTGGTGCTTGCCGCCGGATTCGAGACGACGGTCAACCTGCTGGGCAACGGCATCCGGATCCTGCTCGAGCATCCCGACCAGCTCCGGCTGCTGCTGGCCGAACCCGATCGCTGGCCGATGGCGGTCGAGGAGATCCTGCGACTCGAGTCCCCGGTACAGCTCAGCGCACGCCTGGCCAAGACGGACACCGAGGTCGCGGGCCGCACGGTGAAGGAAGGCGAACTCGTCATCCTCTACCTCGCGGGCGCGAACCGGGACCCCGAGGTGTTCAGCGATCCGCACCGCTTCGACATCACCCGCGACAACGCGGGCAAGCACCTGTCGTTCTCCGGAGGCAGGCACTTCTGCCTCGGCGCGGCGCTGGCCCGAGCCGAGGGCGAAGTGGGGCTGCGCACGTTCTTCGAGCGCTACCCCGAGGCCTCGCTGGCGGGCGCGGGCAGTCGTCGCGATACCCGCGTGCTTCGGGGTTGGGCGACGTTGCCGATCAGCCTTGGGCAGGCGCGTGCGGCGGTACGTTCCTAGGGTGGACTTTCGAGCAGCCCTGATCGAGGAGACCCAGACCTTCGGCGACGTGATGCGCAATGCTCCCGACTCCTGGGACGACGTGTCCGTGCCGACCTGCCCCGGCTGGAGTCTCACCCAGCTGTTGAAACACGTCGGCCGCGGCAACCGATGGTGCGCGCAGATCATCGACGAGCGGCGCAAGGAGCCGCTGGACCCGCGCGAGGTTCGAGACGGCAAGCCGCCCGAGGATCACGACGGCGCCATCGACTGGCTCAACGCAGGCGCCCAGAAGGTGCTCGACGCCGTCGACCACGTCGGTGGCGGTGCCAAGGTGTGGACGTTCGTCGGGTCGAAGCCGGCCGGGTGGTGGGTCCGGCGGCGGGTGCACGAGGTCACGGTGCATCGCGCCGACGCGGAACTCGCTCTGGGACAGGAGTTTCGGCTGTCGCCCGAATTGGCCGCCGACGGCGTGTCCGAGTGGATCGACTTGCTCACGTCCCGCGCCGACCGGCACGCACCGCCGCTGCGGCGGGGTACGACGCTGCACCTGCACGCCACCGACGACGGTCTCGGCCCGACCGGTGAGTGGACCATCGTGCACGACGAGGACGGCGTCAACTGGTCGCACGATCACGCCAAGGGCGAAGCCGCCGTGCGCGGCAGGGCGGTCGACCTACTGCTCGGCATCACCAGACGGCGCGACCTGACCGACGGCGGGCTCGAGGTGTTCGGGGACCAGGCCGTATGGGACGAGTGGTTGGACCGCACACCGTTCTAGGCGGCGAAGACGTCAGACGCGTTGTGGCGTCGCGAGGATCGCGGCGATGCCCGTGGTCAGCGGCACCGACAGCGCCAGCGCGATGCCACCTACCGCCGACCGCGCGATCTCGATGGCCACGCTTTCGCTGGTCAGCACGTCGCCCAGCGACCGGTTCGCCACGCTGAAGAGCAGCAGCAGCGGCAGCGCGCTACCCGCGTACGCCAGGACCAGCGTGTAGACCGTGCTGGCGATGTGATCGCGACCGACGCGCATGGCGCCGGTGAAGATCGTGCGGCGGTTGGCGCCCGTCTCGGCGAGTTCGAAGGCCGTCGACGCCTGGGTGACCGTCACGTCGTTCAGCACGCCGAGCGAGCCGATGATGAACCCGGCCAACAGCAGTCCGGTGATCGAGACGCCGCCCAGGTAGGCGGCCACCTCGTTGTTCTGGTCCTCCGAGAGCCCGGTGAGGTGTGCGAGTTCGATTGCGCCCCATGACAGGACTCCCGCGAGGAGCAGCGAGGCGAGGGTGCCGAGCAGCGCGGCGCTGGTGCGCAGGCTCACGCCGTGCGCAAGATAGATGACGGCGTACAGGATGACCGACGATGCGACCAGCGACACCGGTACCGCGGGCGCCCCGTCGCGCAACGCGGGCAGCAGGAAGATCACCAGCACGGCGAAGGCCACGACGATGCCCACCATCGCCCGCAGTCCCCGCCAGCGGGCGACGGCCACGACCACCACCGCGAACACCGCGGCCAGCGCGACGAGCGCCCACGACCGTTCGAAGTCGTAGAACGAATAGGTGGTCGCGCCGTTCTGGTCGACCTGCCTGCTGAGCCTCAGGTCGTCGCCCACAAGGAGCTGGGGCTGCCCCGGCCCGCCGCTGAACTCGAGCACGGTGTTGGCGCCCTTGTTGGGCCCGGAGTCGATCTCGACGAGCGATTGGACGCACTGCCCGCCGCCTGGTGGGGCCATCGTCGGGTCGGACGTCAGCACGGCGCCCGCCGACGGGCTACCGCAGTCCGCCATCCCACTCGAGAGCACGTGGCCCGCCTCGGTGGTGACGGCGCCGCCCGCCGCGTTCTGGAAGGGCAGGGGGATGTCGACCTTCTGCTGGCTGGGCCACAGCAGGGCCGCGCCAACGATGGTGGTCAGTCCGATCGCGATCAGCAGGCCGACGACGATCCTGGCCGCCAGGGGCCCCAGCGGAGCCGGCCCGGATGGAAGCGAGTGCGAGTGCGAATGGGCCACCCGGTCAGGGTAGAGGTGGCGGTTGGGCGCGAAGCGGCGACCGTCACCGGTCGTCGGGCCTTGGGTCGAGGTCCGAATCGCGGTGGAGGGGGTTGACCTCGGGCGGGGCGCCACCGACGGACCAGGCCAAACGTCCGTCGTCGGTCACGGTGGTGGTGGCATGGCCGCGGGTGACCAAAGCGTGGTCACGGGGGCAGGCGAAGTAAAGGCAATCGGCGTCGGTGCGACCGTCGGGGTACCAGTCCGGTGCGTGGTGGACTTCGCAGTGGTATCCGGCGGCGGTGCAGCCGGGCCGGGTGCACCCCTGATCTCGGGCGTGACAAACGATGCGCTGGTCGACGGTGGCGATGCGGGTGCTGCGCGCCAGATATAGCGGCCGGTCGGAGTGACCGTCGAACACGCAGAGGTAGTGAATGCTGTTGGCAGCCATGCGGATGAGGTCGCGCATCGGCAGCATCGAACCGCCGCCGGTGCGGGCAGGCCGTGGCATCGGGACGTCGGGGTCGGTCATGGCACGAGCTGCTTGCTCGAGGTCGGCGACCGTGGTGGTCGCGATGACGGTGACCGGGATGCCGCGGTGGGTGCCAAGTGCGCCGGATTCCAGGCCGGCGCGCAATCCCAGTTTCAGCGCGTCATGCATTCGTTGAGAGTCGGAGCGGCCGTCGGTGGCGGCGTCGACGACGGTGGCGTCGGTGCCGGGCACATGGTGGCCGGGGCGGACCGCAGCCCCCGTTGCTTCGAGCAGGGCACGGGTTTCGGGGTCGACGTTTCCGCTGAGCCTGCTCATACCGTCGGTGCCCTGTCGTCCGAGCTTCAGACTGCGGCGTCTAGCGCGGTCCTCTTCGTTGAAGATGCCGTCGGGATTGATGGTGTCGGCGATGCGCTTGCCGACCTCCGCGACGAAGGCCGAGTCTTGTTGGCGGGCGTGCTCGACGAGGGTGCTTTCGACGGCGGCCATCTTGGCCGCGGCGATCTGGGGTAGTGCGTCGATGGCGTCGCACACCTTGGCGATGTGGTCCTCGCCGACGGCGCCGGCTTCGACGGCCTCGGCCAGTGCGGGCAGCGCTGCGGGAATGGTGCCGCCCGTGAGTGACCGACGCGGGGTTATGCGGGCGGCCACCTTGAACCGGCGAGAGACTTCCTTGGGTACGAGGCGCAGTCGACGGGCGAGTGTGTCGCGGAGTCGCACGCCGGGGCTGCCGGGAAGACGGTCGTCGCCGTCGGGTGGGTCGGCCATTTCGGCGAACATGCGGTAGGACAGGCCGCGGTTGAGCCGGTTTTGGTATTCGAGGCGTTCGGTGATCTCTACGCGAAAGGCGTTGCCCACCATGTCCGTCGACGTCTCCCGCAGCCGCTCCATCGCCGCGTCGATCGCGTCGAGGTCCGCCCGAACCCGATCGCGCGCCGCGTCGGCGAACAAGAACGGGCGAGCTGCGGTCATGCCCTCACTTTACTCGAACGCACGTTCGAACATGGGGCCGATCGCGAATCCTGTGGATGAATCGGTGACTGTGGATGAATCGGCGCCATGTCGCCTGCGCAACATAGCCTTTGGGATAGGCCGCGAGATTCGTGGGCCGCTGGAAAGGAGTCGCGTGTGCGCGATCTCGACGATGAGAACACACCGCTGAGGCCGCAATTCGACCTCCTGCTCTCGGAAGGAGTCGGCCCGTTCCTCGGCTCGATGGGCTTCACCCAGCACGGGACGAAGTTCGTCAGATACCGGGGGACCATCTACGACGTAATCGGGTTCCAGAACGACTGGCACAACGACGTGTACTCGTGGCACGGGTTCTTCGTCAACGTCGGCGTTGGCTCCCGCGAGGTCGACGAGGTGTGGCCAGGCCCGTGCCCGCAGCCCCCGATCGGCTTCCTGTTCGACCGCCGCTGGGAGTCGGTGGTGCCAGACCTTCCCTATGAACCCCGATTCAACCGCAACACCGACATGAAGGAGTTCGCAGCTGCACTTCGAGAGGGCCTCGAAATGGTGGTCGCCGTCATCGAGGGTTTTGATTGCACGGCAACGCTCGTGGAGTATGCGACGACGAACAACCTCCTCATCGCCTACGAGAGGACGTGCTGTTATCTCGCTGCCATCGAGGACGTCGATGCACTGGCCGGCTACGTCGGTGTGCTCCGAGACCACTTTGGCCACCAGGAACGCTGGGCGATCTTCAATCGCGAAATCAGCCGGGTGTCTGGATCGTGCACGCGGACGTTGGTCGAAAGGGGTGTCCTGGACCCGGTGACCCGTTGACTACTGGCGGTAGGACGCCAGGAAGTTGCCGAGCCGCTCGATCGCGTTGGCGAGATCGCGTGCCCACGGCAGCGTCACGATGCGCAGGTGGTCGGGGGCGGGCCAGTTGAACCCGGTGCCCTGCACGACCAGGATCTTCTCCTGCAGCAGCAGGTCGAGGACCAGCTGCTCGTCGTCGTGGATGTCGTGCACTTCGGGGTCGAGGCGAGGGAACGCGTACAGCGCGCCCCCGGGCTTCACGCAGGACACCCCGGGGATCTCGTTGAGCTTGTTCCAGGCGACGTCGCGCTGCTCGAGCAGCCGGCCGCCGGGCAGCACCAGGTCGTCGATGCTCTGATGGCCGCCGAGCGCCACCTGAATGGCGTACTGCGCGGGCACGTTCGGGCACAGCCGCATGTTCGACAGGAGGTTGATGCCCTCGAGGAAGCTCGACGCGTGCTCCTTGGGCCCGGTGATCACCAGCCACCCGGACCGGTAGCCGGCCACCCGGTAGGCCTTCGACAGTCCGTTGAACGTCAGCGTCAGCAGGTCGGGGGCGAGCGTGGCCAGGCTGATGTGCTTGGCGTCCTCGTAGAGGATCTTGTCGTAGATCTCGTCGGCGAGCAGCAGGAGCTGGTGCTTGCGCGCGAGTTCCACCATCTGCTCGAGGACTTCGCGGCCGTACACCGCACCCGTCGGGTTGTTCGGGTTGATCACGACGAGCGCCTTGGTGCGTTCGGTGATCTTCGACTCGAGGTCGGCGATGTCGGGCTCCCAGCCCTGGGTCTCGTCGCACAGGTAGTGCACCGGGGTACCGCCGGCCAATGAGGTGGACGCCGTCCACAGCGGATAGTCGGGTGCGGGGATCAGCACCTGGTCGCCGTTGTCGAGCAGCGCCTGCAACGTCATCGTGATGAGTTCGGAGACGCCATTGCCGAGGAACACGTCGTCGATGTCGAAACGCGGGAACCCGTCGACCAATTCGTAGCGGGTGAACACCGCGCGGCGGGCGCTGACGATGCCCTTCGAGTCCGAGTAGCCCTGCGCGTTCGGCAGCGCCTGGATCATGTCGCGCATGATCACGTCCGGCGCCTCGAAGCCGAACGGCGCCGGGTTGCCGATGTTCAGCTTGAGGATCCGGTGCCCTTCGGCCTCCAGCCGCGCGGCGTGATCGTGTACCGGACCACGAATCTCGTACAGGACATCCTGCAGCTTGGACGACTGCGTGAACGTGCGCTGCCGTGGCTGGTTACCCGTGTGCCACGGAAGCTGTTGAATACCCACGTCCCTCATCGTCTCATCGCCGTCTAGTGCTTTTGGGCCGTCTAGTGCTTTTGGGCGTGCGACTACTTCTTGCCGGGGCGACGCACGCCAGGAGCCAGCCCGAGGCCCTTCACCGGGACCGACGGCGTGGCCGGTTCCGGCTGCGACTCTTCGGCTTTCGGCTCGGGTGCGGCAGGCTCGGGTGCCTCGGCAGGCGCGGGAGCCGACGCAGCGGGCGCGGCAGCCTTCTTCTGGCCCGGCTTCTTGATGCCGCCGGCCAGGCCGAGTCCGCCCTTGGCGGCTGCCGGCTTCGGCTCCGCAGGTGCCTCCGGCGCCGCCGCGGCGGGTGCCTCAGGCGCCTCGGCGGGTGCAGCGGGAGCTGTGCTGGCAGCGGGTGCCGGGGCGGCCGGGGCGGCCTTCTTTGCACCGGGCTTCTTGATCCCACCGGCCAGACCCAGTCCGCCCTTGGCGGCCGGGGGCTTCGGCTCGGCGGTCGACTCTGCCTCGGCGGGCGCCGACGCGGAAGCAGGTGCCTCCGCGGGAGCGGACGTCGCCGCTGCGGGGGCCGCCTTCTTGGCACCGGGCTTCTTGATGCCACCGGCCAGGCCGAGTCCGCCCTTGGCGGGCGCGGGAGTCTCGGCAGCCGGAGCCTCGGCGGGAGCCGATGCAGCAGCCGACGCGGGAGCCGCCTTCTTGGCACCGGGCTTCTTGATGCCACCGGCCAGGCCGAGTCCGCCCTTCGCGGGCGCGGCCGTCTCGGCAGGAGCAGCAGCGGGAGCAGACGCCTTGGCGCCGGGCTTCTTGACGCCACAGGCAAGGCCGAGGCCGCCCTTGGCGGGTGCGGCTGCGGTATCGGCCGACGTCCCCACTTCGGACTTGGACACCGGCGTGGCCTCTGCGGCAGGCACGTCACCGGGCTCGTCCTCGATCTCGGACGCCTTGATCTCGGCGGGCACGGAAGCAGCGGCCTTCGCGTTGCGCTCGTCGGCGCGCTCGGCGTACCACTTGGCCGCAGCGCCCTTCTCGGGCAGCGTGACCGTGTCCTTGTCGAGTGCGGCGAGCAGCAGCTGCGCCACGTCGAGCACCTCGACCTCTTGCTTGCCGATGGCCTCGGCGCGGTCGCCAACGCCGTCGGTCATCATGACGCGGCAGAAGGGGCAGCCCGTCGCGATCTTGGAGGCATCGGTGTTGAGGGCCTCCTCCACGCGTTCGTGGTTGACGCGCTTGCCGATGTGCTCTTCCATCCACATCCGCGCGCCGCCCGCGCCGCAGCACAGGCCGCGGTCGGCGTGGCGGGGCATCTCGGTGAGCGTGGCGCCGGAGGCGCCGATCAGCTCACGCGGAGCCTCGTACTCCTTGTTGTGGCGGCCCAGGTAGCACGGGTCGTGGTAGGTCACGTCCTGGCTGACCGGGCTGACGGGCACCAGCTTCTTGTCGCGAACCAGCCGGTTCAGCAGCTGGGTGTGGTGCAGCACGGTGTAATTGGTACCGAGCTGCTGGTACTCGCGACCGATGGTGTTGAAGCAGTGCGGGCAGGTGACGACGATCTTGCGGTCGACGGTCTCGACGCCCTCGAACAGTTCGTCGATGGTCGCGACGTTCTGCTGCGCGAGCTGCTGGAACAGGAACTCGTTGCCGGACCGGCGCGCGGAGTCGCCGTTGCAGGACTCGGCGGAGCCCAGCACCAGGAACTTCACGTCGGCGGCGGCGAGCAGCTCGGCCACGGCCTTGGTGGTCTTCTTGGCGCGGTCCTCGAAGGCGCCTGCGCAGCCGACGTAGAAGAGGTACTCGAAGCCGTCGAACGAGTCGACGTCCTCGCCGTAGACCGGGACGTCGAAGTCGACCTCGTTGATCCAGGCGGTCCGCTCGCGGGCGCTCTGGCCCCACGGGTTGCCCTTGGTCTCGAGATTCTTGAACAGGCCGCTGAGTTCGGCGGGGAACTCCGAGGCGACCATCACCTGGTAGCGACGCATGTCGACGATGTGGTCGATGTGCTCGATGTCTACGGGGCACTGCTCGACGCAGGCGCCGCAGGTGGTGCAGGACCACAGCACGTCGGGGTCGATGACGCCGCCCTCTTCGAGGGTGCCGACCAGCGGGCGGGTCGCTTGCTCTGGGCCGGAGCCCAGGATGCGTTCGAAGCCGGATTCCGGAACGTGGGCGTGCTCCGCGTGCTTTTCCTGATCGTGCTTCTTCTCGCCCTTGACGTCCTCGCCGAGCCCACCGGAGGGAGTGTTCTCCAGCGGGCTCTCCTGGTCGCCGAGGATGTACGGCGCCTTGGCGAACAGGTGGTCGCGCAGGTTCATGATGACGAGCTTGGGCGACAACGGCTTTCCGGTGTTCCACGCCGGGCACTGCGACTGGCAGCGGCCGCACTCGGTACACGTGGTGAAGTCCAGATAGGCCTTCCAGGTGAAGTCCTCTATCTTTCCTCGACCGAACTGCGCGTCCTCGTCGGGATCCTCGAAGTCGATGTACTTGCCGCCGGACTCCATCGGCAGCAGCGGGCCCAAGCCGTTGGGCAGGCGCTTGAACGTGACGTTGATCGGTGCCAGGCCGATGTGAAGGTGCTTGGAGTGCAGCACGATCAGCAGGAAGACCAGCATGACGCCGATGTGCAGCAGCAGCGCGCCGCGCTCGACGTACTCGTTGGTGTGCTCGCCGAGCGGCGACAGCAGCCAGCCCATGGCGTGGGAGAAGAAGGCGCCCTTGCCGTAGGGCAGGTTGCCGGTGGCGACGGCGGCGCCACGGAAGATCGCGTACGTCCAGACGACGTTGAAGATCATGAAGAGGATCAGCCACGCGCCGCCGGTGTGCGAACCGTAGAACCGCGAATCCCGGCCGTACTCCTTGGGTTCGGACCTCAGGCGGATGATGGCGAAGGTCGCGATGCCGAGGAAGACGGCGACGGCGAAGAAGTCCTGCAGGAAGCCGAGGATCTCCCAGTGCCCGACGATCGGGATGGCGAACTTCGGGTAGAAGAGGACGCCGTAGGCCTCGAGGTAGACGGTGGCGAGGACGAAGAAGCCCCACATCGTGAAGAAGTGGGCGATGCCGGGGATCGACCAGCGCAGCAGTCGGGTCTGTGCGAAGACCTCCTTGAACTGCGTGGTGATGCGCGTCTTCAGGTCGTCCTTGCGGCCGCCCTCGTCGAGCGTCGGCTGGCCGGACCTGATCAGCTTCGTCAGCCACAGCACGCGCTTGACGGCGAGACCCGCCACGACGAGCGTCATGATGACGCCGATGATCATCGTGACGAGGGTGAGCGTGTCCACCGATTGCCTCCCGAGATGAAGCTACCTGCCAGTAACTTATTGTGCATTACTGACGGGTAACTTAGGGCTAATGCCTGCTCATAGTTACATCCTGGGAACATTCGACGCTATGAAGGCTGACCTAACTAACTAGGTTCAGACACTGTTCGGGGCAGTGATTGCCGTCCGGTTGCTGGTAGTCGGGCCGAGCGACACGCGCCTGCCACCGGAAAAGTGGTCATCGTCACAGGTGGGAGATGAGTGAAATCAGCTGGGAGTCGCCAGGATCGCTCGCAACATCGACATCAGCTCCGACCGCGATTCGGCGCCCAACCTGCGCCGGATGCGCGCGACGTGGTGCTCGACGGTCTTCGCCGAGATCAGCAGCTGACTGCCGATGTCGCGGTAGGGCATCCCCTGCAAGACCAGTTCGGCGACCTCGCGCTCGCGATCGGACAGCCTGGTCCAGTTGGGCATCGACGAGTCCGAGGCAGGAGCGGAACCGGCTGGTGCCGTCGCCGACGCAGGGACCGGCGCGGCGGGCGGGGCCGGCTCCGCGCTCGCGGTACTGATCACCTTCAGGTCGCGCGCCAACTGGAGCATCGCCGCCGAGATCCGGCCGTCGGGCGTCTGCAGCGCGGCCTGGCTGGCAAGGCGGGTGGCGTCCCACCCCAGTCCGAACTGAGCCAGTGACCTCGCCGCCGCGGTGACCTCGTCGACCTCCACGTGGTTGGCCAGCACCCGCAGCCAGGTGCGGCCTGCGTGGGCGAGCGACCGGGCGAACGTGCTGTGCGCGGCCGCGGCGGTCAGCGCCTGTCCGTGCGGGGCAACGGCGTCCGGCGAGTTCGCGAGGATGCCCGCGTGCACGCCTGCCCAGTGCAGGGGGAGCGACCATGCGGTCGGGTTGCCGAGCCGGCCGAGCAGGTCGAAGGCCTCGTCGACGGTGTGGGTGAGCCGCTCGACCTGGTGCAGTCGCGCCGCGGCGATCCACAGTTCGCTCAGCGGTAGCAGGGAGTACAGGTCCATCGAGTACTCGGTGAGCACCTCCATGGCGGCGTACCAGTGCTTCTGGACGGCACCGCTGTCACCGTTGCGGCGCGCGATCGCGGTCTGCAGCGCCGACGCCCACAGCGCGTCGCGGCGATGCAGCGGCGCATTGGTGGCAGTCACGGCGGCCACGTCGGCGCCCGCGGCGGCCAGCTGACCGTCGAGCATCCGGATCCAGCCCAGCAGCAGCCGGTGCCGGTGGGCGAAGAACGCGGTCGCCTCGTCCCCGGGGACGGCCAGTGCCCGTCCGACGACGCTGCGGGCGCGCACCGGGTCGCCGGCGTGCAGTGCGGTCAGCGCGACCACGGCCGTCGCGCTGTCCGGAGTCACGCTCGGCGCCGACGGCCTGGCCGAAATCGCCTGTGAGAGGCGGGCCATCGCGGCCGGGTAGGGCGAGTCGAGCGACGCGATCAACCCCTCGGCCAGGTGGCGGGCCGCGCGCGCATCGGAGGTGGGTGGTCCCTGCGCTTCGGCTGCCAGCGCCGCGCGGGCGGCCTGCGGATCGCCGACACCGATGGCCACGACGGCGTTCGCCGAGGCGATCACGGCGTCGGGGTGCGGGCCCAGCCACGCGAACAACTCGGCGGCCTGCGCGGCGCTGCCGTCGTGCACCGCCACGCTGGCCGCAATGCGCACCGCGGCGGCCTTCTCGCCCGCCACATCGGATGTCAGCAGTTCGTCGGCGATCCGGCCCGCCGTGGCGCAGTCGCCGCTGGCCGCCAGTGCATCGGCCAACCGGGAGTCGCGCGCGCCGGGGTCGACCTCGGCGGCCGCCCGGTACAGCCGCGCGGTGCGTGCCGGGTGGGCGCGGTTGCGATCGGCCAGTGCGGTCAGCGCGTCGGCCAGCAGTGGATCGCGCAGGCCGTGATCGGCCATCCGGAGCGCGAGGTCGACGGTCAGTGTCGACGAGTCGAGTTGCGTCCGAAGCAATCTCGTCTCGATCTCGTGGTGCCGGGTGGCGCCGACGATCTGGGCGAGGCACCGGTGCAGGGTGCGCAGGAAGGTCGGGTTGTGCGACGGTGCGATCAGGCCGGTGGCACGCGCCCGGTCGACCAGTCGGTGCACCGGCGCGCTCTCGAGGTCGAGGGCGCCTGCCACGTCGTCCGGGCCCAGTTCCGGGGTCAGCGAGCAGATCAGCAGCGTGTCCACGACCGCCTCGTCGGCGCGGCGCAGCCGCTCGATCAGGGCCGCCCGCGTGGCCTGGGAGATCGCGGCTCCCGGTGACTCGGCCTCCGGTGCCGCGGCAGCGGTGACGGCTGCTCGCACCAGGAACGGCACGCCCGCGGTCGCCGTCGCCACCGACCGCACCATCTCCAGCGGCGGTGCCGAGCCGATGACTTCACTTGCCAGACGGGCGATCTCGGGTGGGGTCAGCGGAGACAGGGTCACCACCGGCGACTGCCTCGCCGCGGCGGCCGACAGCGCCGTGAGGCCGGGGTGCTGGGACTGCGGTTCGGCGGCGACGATGACGGTCGTGGCAGGGTCGGCCATCAGGTCGGCCAGGTGCTGCAGTTCGGCGTCGTCGAGTAGGTGCGCGTCGTCGACGACGACGGCGGCTCCCGGCGGGTCGCCGTCGCGTGGCGCGCGGGCGACGACGGCGATGCCCGCTGCACGCAGGGCGGCCCGAACACCGTTGAGCACCAACGACTTACCCGACCCGATCCCACCCGACACCAACGCCTTCGTGGGCTCGGTGGGTGACGCCGTCAGCGTCGCGACGACGTCCTGTGCGGTCATGGGAGCAGCGGCAGCACGGGGACTTCGGCGACCGGCGGCGGCGCAGGTGCCACCTCCGGAACGGGCTCGACGACCGGGACGGTCGGCTGCGCGTCGGGGGTGTCCGGGACGACGGGGACCGTCGTGGTGGGCGGTGGCGCGACCGTGGTCGTGGGCGGCGGGACGGTAGTGGTCGGCGGCGGTGTGGTCGTCGTCGGAACCGTGGTGGTCGTGGTGGTGGTCGGCGTCGTGGTCGTCGTGGTGGTGGTGGTCGTCGTCGTGGTGGTCGTGGTGGTGGTCGGCGACGTCGTGGTGGTCGTTGTGGTCGGCGCCGACGTCGGATTCGTGGTCGCAGGACCGGTCGGGGGCGGCGTCGTCAACGGACGGTTGCGGTAGGTCTCGGCCTCCGAGGACGGCACGACGGTGGTGGTCACCAGGCCGTCGTCACCGGTGCTCGTGATCGTGACGTTCTCGGTCACCGGCGTCGAGTCGGTCGACGTGCTGGTCAGCGTGACGGCCAAGCCTCCAACGGCCAGCAGCGCGGCTGCCGCGGCAGCCCCGAACAGCAGCGGGGGCCGCTTGTACCAGGGCAGCGGTCCCGGTTCGTCGTCGTCGTAGGGCTCGTCGCGTGCCGCGAAGTCGACCGGCGGTCGGGCGTCGGTCGCGCTGCCGTAGTCGTACTCGCCACCGGCGTAGGGCAGCGGGTCGTCGGCTTCGACGCCCTGGGACCAGGCCAGCGAGTCGGCGGCCGACGTGTCGGCGGCGCTCGGCGCGGCCTGGGTCGGGAAGGCGGCACCCGCAGCGGCGCCGGCCGCCACACCCGCCGCCCCGGCACCCGCAACCCAGCCCATGGTCGGTGCGAGACCGGTCGCGTCGTCGGCCACGGGCGCCAGCCCGGTAGCGTCGTCGCCCAGCCCGCCAGCAGACAGCACGGCCGCGCCTGCGGCGCCGACCACCTGCGGCTGCGGCGTGGTCACGACGGGCGCGCGCAGCCGTTCCGACAGCCGCTGGGTCACCAGCGGGATCGAGGCGCCGCCGCCGACGGTGGCGACCGCCGTGATGGCCGCCATCGGAATCCTGAACTGCTGCAACGACTGTTCGATCGCACCCATCAAACCGTCGAGTGGTTGGTCGATGAGCCGTTCGAGTTCTGGCCGGGTGACCCGTACGTCGGAGGAGAAGCCGGGCAAGGCGACCGGGATGACGGCCGCCGTGTCGGCGGACAACCTCTCCTTGGCCTGCCTGCAGTCGTCGCGCAGCTTGGTCAGGGAGCCGACCGCCGCGGTTCCCGCGGGATCCGGATTGCTCGCGTCGGCGACACCGGAGATCACGTGGTTGAGCAGTGACTGGTCGACCAGATCGCCGGAGAAGTCGGGGTAGCGGATGGTGTCGCCGATGACGGCCATGTCGGCGCGCGCATCGGCCAACGTCACGCTCGTGCCGTTCGCGCCGAAGTCGCACAGCACGACGACGCCGTCGGTCGGCAGGCCTGGCGCGACGCGGAGCGCGGACAGCGCTGCCGCCGAGTCGGGGACGAGCGTGGGCGGCATCCCGCCGGGGGAGAGGTTCGGCTTGCTGCGCAACGCGTTTCGCAAGGCGCCGACGACGCCCGCGCTCCAGTGCGCGGGGACCGCGATCGTGACGGGCGCGCCGCCGCCGACGGCACGGGCCATCGCGTCCAACGCCTCGACGAGCACGACCTCGCCGCGGTGCGACGAGCCGTCGGAGGCGACCATCGGCACCGGGTCGCCGACCCGCTCGACGAAGCCGGTGAGGACGAGGTCGGGCTGAGTCGGACCGAACTGGTCGCCGACCTCGGGTGCGCGATCGTTGAACAGAGCCAGCGCAGCGCGCCGCACCACGGGGGGACGCCCGATGGCGGCCGCGACCAGGTTCGTGGTCCCGACGGACAGTCCGAGTGAGTCGCTCATGTAGGAAGACCTCTGAGTCAGATCGAGGGAGCAGTGTCGACGGTTCCTCGCGCAGCGCTCTTGGGACGCAGGGCAGCGCAGAAGACCAGCACTCACCATAGCGGCCGGTATGGGGCTGTGTGGGCGATCCCCCTAAGGGTTCGAGAACCCCTAACGCCGAACCCCCTAACGGCGTCCGCCCGGGGTTGGGTTCGACACCGATTCGGCGAGGCTGCCTGCGCCGATAGCATTTCGGGCAAGGCAGTGCGTGATCTGCCAGCTCACCGAATACGAGAGAGGGGGACCCGTGGCGAACTCGCTACTCGACTTCGTGATGTCGGTGGTGCGCGACCCCGACGTCGCGGCCCAGTATGCCGCCGACCCGGCCCAGGCCATCTCCGCGGCGAATCTGACCGACGTCACGAGTGCGGACGTCAACAGCTTGATCCCGGTGGTCACCGAGTCGCTGTCTGCGGCGCCGGTGTCCGGATTCGACGCCATCGGCGACGCGGGGAACGTGTGGTCGAGTGGCGCGGCCACCGCTGCATTCGACGCGTTCGACGATCACCTGCCGCTGCAGGGCATCGACGACTCGCCCGTGGTGCACGACCTGATCGCCCAGCCCGATGGCGCCGCACCCGGCGTGTTGGACGCGGCGTGGGACGACTGGGACGGCGGGCTGAACACCGTGGCCACGGCCAACGACCCGGGCCTGGCCTTCGATGCGCCGGTGATCGACGACGGCACGGTGGCCGAGGGCCTCGACGCCCTCGACGACTGGACGCAGCCGGCAGGCGCCGACGGCACCGTCGACACCCCCAATGCCGACCCCCAAGGGTTCGACGCGTTCAACTGAATTCACCCCTGCACACCACGACAGCGCGGCCGGAAACGGCCGCGCTGTCGTCGTATTCGGGCAGGTCATAAGGTCAATCGGGCCACCCCCCACTGATCCCCTAATCCCCTAACGTAAACCCTAGGGGCATCCCACCATGGCAGGGTGAGAGCAGGGGTTTCGGCCCCGTTCCCGGTGGCCTCGCGGGTCCATAGATTCGTAGTCAGTTCGCCGGACAGCCGGCGACAGGCTCCTCGTCCAAGTCCGAGAACCACAACCGAAAGGCAGTCCGATGACCACTCTGATCGACTACATCCTCGACCTCTTCCGTAGCCCCGACGTCGCCGCTTCCTTCGTGACGGACCCCGATGGCGCCCTGCGTGACGCCGGCTTCCCCAGCGTCAGCCCGGCCCAGCTCCAGGCCGTCGCCGCCAGCGCCGCCCCCGCCGGACTGGCCCTCGGCGGCGGTGGCGACCCGATCGTCGGTCTGCAGCGGGCGGTGTCCGATCACCACAACTTCGCCTCGCCGTTCTCCCCGCAGACGACGTTCGCGCCGCAGACCGCCACGGAGTTCGCCAGCCGGAACAACACCGACCTGGCCAGCAACAACGATCTGTTCAGCCCGGACCAGAGCGCCGGCGCCAACGCCCAGAACGGTGCCTTCAACCTGGGCTTCGGTGACATCACCTTCGGCGACAAGACCAGCAACACCGCCACCAACGGCGGCGTGGTCGTCGGCGGCGACAACGATGGCGACGTCGTGACCGGTGACGGCGCGGTCCTCGGCAACAACAACGACGTCAACAACGGTGACGTCATCGCCGGAACCGGCTCCAACGTCAACATCGGCGACGGCGACATCGAGGACAACGGCACCACCGCCACCGGCGGCAGCACCGTCATCCAAGACAACGAAGGCCCCGTGCTCAACGACGTCGACGCCAGCGGTGGCAACGGCGGAGGTGCCAGCGGTGGCGGCAGCCTGATCGGCATCGGCGGCGGCGACGCCTCCGGCGGCAACGCGGGTGGCGGCGGCATCGTGATCGTCGACAACGACACCAGCACCGTCGGCGGCGACCAGACCAACATCGGTGGCGACTCGGGTAGCGACAACACCGTCGACAACTCGGTCAACTCCCAGGTCCAGTCGTCGGTCGAGACCGAGGCGAACACGTCGGTCGAGGACAACTCCTCGAGCTTCGAGTCCAACATCGGGTCGAACAACGACACCGCGATCGCCTCGAACAACGAGACCGAGATCGAGACCGACATCGCCTCGAACAACGACGTCGACACCGATCTGGCGTCGAACAACAACACCACCACCGGTTTCGACGCATTCTGATCGAGACCGACGCATGATCCACGACTGGCGGGAACCACGAGGTTCCCGCCAGTTCGTGCGTTTACCGTTGGCCTGACGCAGGCAGGGGAAGAGACACCATGACGCAAGCGAACCCACCGGCAAGACCGGTCAAGGTCATCGTCGAGCTGATCGACCACAGCACCAAGATCGCCGCTGCCTACGACCGTGGCGATCTCGTCGAGCGCCTCGGCCGTGCGAAGGTTCGGATCTCCGACCCGCAGATCCGGGTGGTGATCGCCGGTCAGCTCAAGCAGGGCAAGAGCCAGCTGCTCAACTCGCTGCTGAACGTGCCCGTCGCCCGCGTCGGCGACGACGAGACCACCGTCCTGGCGACCGTCGTGTCGTTCGGTGAGCAGGCGACCGCGCAGATCGTCGTCTCCAACGGCGACGGCGAAGAGCCCGAGGTGATCCCGATCCCGCCGTCCCGGGTCCAGACGGACCTGCGCCGGGCACCGGAAGCCGGCGGCAGGGAGGTGCTGCGCGTCGAGGTCACCGCCCCCAGCCCACTGCTGAAGAACGGGCTGGCCTTCGTCGACACCCCGGGCGTCGGCGGTCACGGCCAGCCGCACCTGGCGTCGACGCTGGGTCTGCTGCCCGACGCCGACGCGCTCCTGATGGTCAGCGACACCAGCCAGGAGTTCATCGAGCCCGAGATGACCTTCATCCGGCAGGCGCTCGAGATCTGTCCGTTGGCAACGATTCTCGCGACCAAGACCGATCTCTACCCGCACTGGCGCGAGATCGTCGACGCCAACGTCGCACACCTGCGCCGCGCCGGCATCGACACCCCGATCGTGCCGGTCTCCGCGGTGCTGCGCAGTCATGCCATCTCGCTGAACGACAAGGAGCTCAACGAGGAGTCGAACTTCCCGGCCATCGTGAAGTTCCTCAGCGAGAAGGTGCTGTCGCGGGAGAACGACCGCGTCCGCGACCAGGTGCTGACCGAAGTGCGTTCGGCCGCCGAGCATCTGACGCTCGCCGTCAGCTCCGAGCTGGCGTCGATCAACGATCCCTCCGAGCGGGAGCGGCTCACCGCGGACCTCGAGCAGCGCAAGCGCGACGCCCAGGAGGCGATGGCGCACACCGCGCTGTGGCAGCAGGTGCTCAACGACGGCATCTCCGACCTGACCGCCGACGTCGAACACGATCTGCGCGGCCGGTTCCGGGCGATCACCCAGTACACCGAGAAGGTCATCGACGACTGCGATCCGACGCAGCACTGGGCCGAGATCGGGTCCGAACTCGAGAACGCCGTCGCCACGGCCGTCGGTGACAACTTCGTCTGGGCGTACCAACGCGCCGAGGTGCTCGCCGACGAAGTGGCCCGGGTCTTCATGCAGGCAGGCATCGACGCCATCGACATGCCGCGCATCGACGCCCGCGAGATGGGCGAGGGCTTCGGGGAGCTGAAGTCGGTCTCGCGGCTCGAAGCCAAGCCCGTACGTGCCGGCGACCGGGTGGTCTCGGGCATGCGTGGATCGTTCGGCGGCGTGATGATGTTCGGCATGCTGACGACGTTCGCCGGTCTCGGCATGTTCAACCCGCTGTCGATCGGAGCCGGCGCCCTGCTGGGCCGCAAGGCCTACAAGGACGACATGGACAACCGCATGCTGCGGGTGCGCAGCGAGGCCAAGAACAACATGCGCCGCTTCGTCGACGACGTGTCCTTCGTCGTCACCAAGGAATCCCGCGACCGGCTCAAGGGAATCCAGCGCCAGCTGCGCGACCACTACCGCGAGATCGCGAACCAGGCCAACCGCTCGCTGAGCGAATCGCTGCAGGCCACCCTCGCCGCGGCGAAGCTCGAGGAGAACGAGCGCGGCGCACGCGTGCGCGAACTCGAACGTCAGCTCAACATCCTGCGTCAGGTCACCGAACACGCGGAGAAGTTGTCGACCCGGGCGACCGGGCCGAGTCCCGCACCCGTCGGCACCTAGGCTGGTGAACCGGCAACGTCACAGGGGAGAACTTCGGGGTAGCGCGATATGAGCACGAGCGATCGGGTGCGCGCGATCTTGGCCGGGACCGTGCAGGCGTACCGATCGGACCCGGCGTACCAACACCGCCCCGACATTCACGACGAACTCGACTGGATCGGCCGACGGCTCAACCAGCCGATCCGGATCGCGCTCGCGGGCACGCTCAAGGCCGGCAAGTCCACGCTGGTGAACGCACTCGTCGGCGAGGAGATCGCGCCGACTGACGCCACCGAGGCCACGCGCATCGTCACCTGGTTCCGCAACGGCCCCACCCCGAGGGTCACGGCGAACCACCGCGGCGGGCGCCGGACGAACGTGCCGATCACCCGTGATCCCCGCGATCGCGGTCTGACGTTCGACTTCACCCGGCTCGACCCGGCCGAGGTGTTCGACCTCGACGTGGAGTGGCCTGCCGCAGAACTGATCGACGCCACCATCATCGACACCCCCGGCACGTCGTCGCTGAACCGCGACGTCTCCGAGCGGACGCTGCGCCTGCTGGTGCCCGAGGACGGCGTCCCGCGCGTCGACGCCGTCGTGTTCCTGCTACGCACCCTCAACGCCGCGGACATCGCACTGCTCAAGCAGATCGGCACGCTGGTCGGCGGCGCCTCGGGCGCCCTCGGCGTCATCGGCGTGGCGTCGCGCGCCGACGAGATCGGGGCGGGCCGCATCGACGCGATGCTCTCGGCGAAGGACGTCGCCACCCGCTTCACCGCCGAGATGGACAAGACCGGCATCTGCCAGGCCGTGGTGCCCGTGTCCGGGCTGCTGGCGCTGACCGCGCGGACACTGCGCCAGAGCGAGTTCGTGGCGCTCGAGAAACTCGCCGGGGTCGACGCGACCGAGCTGAACAAGGCGATGCTGTCGGCCGACCGCTTCGTCCGCGAGGACAGCCAGCTGCCGGTGGACGCCGCGACGCGGGCAGCGCTGCTGGAACGGTTCGGCATGTTCGGCATCCGCATCTCGATCGCCGTGCTGCGGGCGGGGATCAGTGACTCGGTGGCGCTGGCCGACGAACTGCTCGAGCGCAGCGGCCTCGTCGCGCTGCGCGACGTCATCGACCAGCAGTTCGCGCAGCGCTCGGATCTGCTCAAGGCGCACACCGCGCTGGTGTCACTGCGCCGCTTCGTCGAGGCCCACCCGATCTACGCGACGCCGTACATCGTGGCCGACATCGACCCGCTCCTGGCCGACACGCACGCCTTCGAGGAGCTTCGCCTGCTCAGCGCGCTGCGGTCGCGGCCGACGACGCTCAACGACGAGGAGATGGCCTCGCTGCGGCGCATCATCGGCGGATCGGGCACCGACCCGGCCAGCCGGCTCGGACTACAGCCCGACACGCCCTATGACGGGCCGCGCGCCGCGTTCGCCGCCGCGCAACGATGGCGGCGCCGCGCCGACCACCCGCTCAACGATCCGTTCACCACGCGGGCGTGCCGGGCCGCGGTGCGCAGCGCCGAGGCGCTGGTCGCGGAGTACGCGGCCCAGCGCCGCTGACCCGCCTCAGGGCTGGCCGGCGGGCGTCGGCTCCGACTCGGTGACCGTCTGGGTCGCCGTGCTGGTCTCGGTGACGGTGCTGGTGCTCGTACTGGTACTCGTGCTGGTGCTAGTGCTGGGCGGCGTCGTGGTCGTGGTCGTCGTCGGCGGCGCAGTGGTCGTCGTCGTGGTCGTCGGCGGTGCCGAGGTCTCAGCCGAGGTCGACGGCGACTGCGTCACGGTCTCGGTGCCGGACGGTTCCGGGGCGACGCCCGCAGACGAGGTCTCCGACGTGATCGTCGTCGTGGTGACGTCGGTGGTCGTGGAGTCGTCGTCGGCGAGGTTGATGGCCAGGTAGACGATCGCCGCGACCAGCAGCGCGGCCACGGCGCCGAGAGCGACCAGCGGGCCGGGCTTGCGGTACCACGGCGTCTCGGGCTCCGGCACGGGCTCGTACTGGGCACCGGTCTGATACTGCTCGTAGGGTCCCGTCGGCTCGCCACCCTGGTAGTTGGCGTAGGCCTGATCGCCGTAACCCTGGTTGCCGTAACTCGCGTACTGGGTCGGGTCGTCGCCTGAGGCTTGGTTCGGGTCGTCGGGAGGTCCGCTACGCGTCATGACCATCGATGGTAGGGCGCGGGGTGACCGTCACGGGCGCGGGTACAGCGTCCTGGTCTCGTTGAGGCGAGGACGTGACCGGGTAGTGGTCGGATCGTCATCATCGGTCGTACGCGGGGTTCGCGTCGTCGTGCTGGGCTCACCCGGTGACGTCTCCGTGCCCGAGGTCTCCGTACCCGACGTTGGGGGTGTCGGCGGGGCGTTCGGGTCGTTGATGTCGGTCGTCATCGGCGGGCTCGTGCTGGTCACCGTGCCGGTGGTGGTCGTCGCCGACCCCGACGAGGGGGTGCGGCTGCCCGAGGTGGTGGTGTCGGTGAAGTACTGCTGCGCGGGCCCCGGATCGTCGGAATCGCGAACCAGCGCAGAGATGAGGAAGTACACGACGGCGATGACGGCGACGGCCCCGACGCTCGCGGCGAGGAGCGTCGAGGTGCGCTCGTGCCACGCGGGTTCGGTCACGGGCACCGATAGTAGCCGCGACCTCGCCGTACGTGCCGGGTCAGATCAACTGGCCGACGACGTCGGAGGCGAAGAACTCGAGGTGGTCGAGGTCGGACATGTCGAGGGTCTGCAGATACACCCGTTGCACGCCGGCGTCGATGAACGAGCCGAGACGGTCCACGATCTCACCCGCCGTCCCCGCCAGCGGAGAGTTCTCGCGCAGCTCGTCGACCTCGCGGCCGATCGCGTCGGCGCGCCGTGCGACGTCCTGCTCGTCGCGACCCGCGCACAGCACGAACGCGGCCGAGTAGGTCAGCGAATCCTCGGCCCTGCCGGCATCGGCGACCGCCGTCGCGACGCGCTCGTACTGCGCCGTCAGCGCCTCCAGCGACGCGAACGGCATGTTGAACTCGTCGGCGTACTTTGCCGTCAGCGCAGGCGTGCGCTTGGGCCCGCCGCCACCGATGACGATCGGCGGCGCGGGTGACTGCGCGGGTTTCGGCAGCGCAGGCGACTCACTCACCTGGTAGTGGGTGCCGAAGAAGTCGTACGTCTCGCCGACCGGGGTGCTCCACATGCCGGTGAGGATGTCGAGTTGCTCGCCGAGTCGGTCGAAGCGCTCGCCGAGCGGCGGGAACGGGATCGCGTAGGCCTGGTGCTCGGCTTCGAACCACCCCGCGCCGAGGCCGAGTTCGACACGCCCACCGCTCATCTCGTCGACCTGCGCCACCGAGATCGCCAGCACGCCGGGGTGGCGGAACGTGGCCGAGGTGACCATCGTGCCGAGGCGGATCGTCGACGTCTCGCGGGCGATGCCGCCGAGCGTGACCCATGAGTCCGTCGGCCCGGGCAGGCCGTCGCCGCTCATCGCGAGGTAGTGGTCGGACCGGAAGAACGCGGAGTATCCGAGTGACTCTGCGGCCTGGGCGACGGCGAGTTGATCACCGTACGTGGCGCCCTGCTGTGGTTCTACGAATACGCGGAAGTCCATGTGCTGAGCCTATCCCCGGGTCGCTGCGCTCCTGCCCGCCGAGGCCTATCCCCGGCCTACAGCCCGCCGCGGTTCTCGCGGACCGCAGCCACCGCGTCGTCGTCGCCGGAGAACGTCAGCCGAACCTCGTCGCGGCCGGAGAGGAACAGCAGGAGCTCCAGCGGTTCACCGGTGATCACGACCGTCGGTCCCTTGCCGAGGTTGGCCAGGGTCTTGCCGTCGGTCGTGCGCAGCGTCACGTGGGCGGGCGCCTTTGCCATCAGCAGGCGCGACATCAACGAGACGTTGCGGGCCAACCCCGCCGAGACCGAGTCGTCGAGGCGGCGGGGCTCCCAGCCGGTCGCCGCGCGCCGCACGTCCTCGTGGTGGATGAACATCTCGGTCACGTTGATCAGCGGATCGAGCAGCTTGAACGGCGACAGCGTCGGCGGACCCGACCGGACGAGTTCCAGCAGCTCGTCCCAGTCGGTCTCGGCGGCGACCTGCGTCTGCACCCGCTCCGTGTACCCGGCGAACTTCGGGATCAGGATGCCGGGCGCGGCGTCCACGCGTCGCTCGCGAATCACCAGATGCGCGGCCAGATCTCGGGTGGTCCAGTCACCACAGAGGGTGGGGTGGTCCGGGCCGACGCCGCGCATGGTGTCGACGAGTGCTGCGCGTTCGAGTTGAGCGGTACTGGTCATCGAGTCGTCCCCTTGTCGAGTGCACGGTCGAGGTTGATCGCCGCGCTGATGAGTGAGAAGTGCGTGAACGCCTGTGGGAAGTTTCCAACCTGATCGCCGGTTGCGCTCACCTGTTCGGCATATAGGCCGACGTGATTGGCGTAGGTGAACATCTTCTCCAGCGCCAGTTGCGCGTCGTCGAGCCTGCCCGCCCGGGTGAGTGCCTCGACGTACCAGAACGAGCACAGCGAGAACGTGCCCTCCTCGCCGTCGAGGCCGTCGCTCTCCGGGGTGTACCGGAACACCAGGCTGTCAGTCACGAGTTCGTTCTCCACCGCCTCGAGCGTGGAGAGGAACTTCGGGTCGGCGGGGGAGAGGAACTTGACCATCGGCATGAGCAGCACCCCCGCGTCGAGTTCCGAGCCGCCCTCGACCTGCGTGAACGTCTGCAGGTCGGCGTTCCAGCACTTGGACATGATGCGCTCGTAGATCTCGTCGCGAACCCGCGACCACGCGAGGATGTCGCCAGGTAGCCCGCGCTGGCGGGCGATGCGGATGGTGCGCTCCAACGCCACCCAGCACATCAGCCGGGAGACGGTGTACGGCCGGATCTCGCCGCGCGCCTCCCACATGCTGGCGTCATCGCGGTCCCAGTTCTGCATCACCCAGTCCACGACCTCGACGACGTCGTGCCAGGCGTCGTCGCTGATGCCGGGACCGTACTTGTCGAACAGGTAGACCGAGTCGATCAGTTCGCCGTAGATGTCGAGCTGCAGCTGACCGACCGCGGCGTTGCCGACCCGTACCGGCTTCGAATCACGGTAGCCGCGTAGGTGATCGAGTTCGATCTCCGCGCCGGGAATGTTGCCGTCGATGTCGTAGAGCACGCGCAGCGGACCGAGTTCGTCCTCGTCGTTCGGCGGGCGGTGTTCCCGGCCGATCCGCTTGGAGAGCCAGCCGGTGAACGCCCGCGCCTCGCCGGTGAAGCCGAGCCGCAGCAGCGCGTACAGGACGAAGCCCGCATCCCGGACCCACACGTAGCGGTAATCCCAATTCCGCTCGCCACCAATGAGTTCCGGCAGGCTGGTCGTTGGCGCAGCGATGATCGCGCCGGTCGGTTCGTGAGTCAGCAGCTTGAGCGTGATGGCCGAGCGGTGCACCATCTCCCGCCACCGCCCGCTGTAGCGCGACTGGGACAGCCACTTTCGCCAGAACGTCGTGGTGGCGCCGAGCAGAGAGTCGGTCATGTCCATGGTGTTCGAGGATGGGTCGTCGCCGTCGCCGAGCACCTCCAGCACGAACAATGCCGTGTCGCCCCTGCTCAATTCGACGTCGGCGGTCACGCGGGTGTTGTCGTCGCCCTCGTCGATCGTCAACGCCGTCGACGAGACCAGCCCGAGGCGTACGCCGTCACCGGTGACGAGCACGCCGTCGCCGGCCTCCTCGGCGCGGCACCGCTGCCTGCCGTAGTCGGGGCGGGCGTCGAGCGTCATGTGCATCCGGATGGTGCCGCGCACGCCGCTGACCCTGCGGACCAGCCGCTGCCGGTGCTCGGGGTCGCCCTCGCCGAGCACGGGCATGAAGTCGTGGATCTCCGCGACGCCGTCGTCGGTGAGGAACCGGGTGATGAGCACCGCGGTGTCGGGGAAGTAGAACTGCTGGGTGCGGGAGACCTCGCACGTCGGCGCCAGGCTCCAGCTGCCGCCCTGATCCGGGTCGAGGATGGCGCCGAACACGCTGGCGGAGTCGAACCGCGGTGCGCAGAACCAGTCGATCGTGCCGTCGGTGCCGACGAGCGCGCAGGTCCGCAGATCGCCGATCAGGCCGTGCTGCGAGATCGCCAGCCAGTCACGAGCCATCTGGTAGCCACCACCCGGTCCCGCCGGGCATCTCCAGCGCCTCGGCGGGGCCCCACGAACCGCGTTCGTAGGGCAGCGGATTCGGCGGTGCGTCGAGTACCGGCTGGCAGACCTCCCACAGCCGGTCCACCTCGTCGGCACGCGTGAAGAGCGTTTGGTCGCCGCGCATCACGTCGAGGAGCAGTCGCTCGTAGGCCTCCAGCGGCGTGCCCTCGGTGTCCTCGTCGGCGATCGCGACGTGGAAGTCCAGCGGCATCATCTCGAGATCGGGACCGGGCCGCTTGGTCCGCAGGTGCACGCCGAACTCGGGGTCGTCGGTCAGCTCGAGCACCAGCCGGTTCGGTGCCTGTTCGCCGAACCTGCCCGCGGGGGGAGTGCGGAACGTGAGCGTGACGGTGCGGCGCGTGGCCGCGAGCGCCTTGCCGGTGCGCAGGTAGAACGGAACGCCCTGCCAGCGTTCGGTGTCCACGAACGCCTCCAGCGCGACGTACGTCTCGACCTCCGAGTCGTCGTCGACGCCCTCCTCCTCGCGGTACCCCTCGTACTGGCCGAACACGACGCGCTTGGGGTCCAGCGGTCGCATCGCGGCGAACACCTTGGACTTCTCGTTGCGCACCGAGGCCTCGTCGAGGTGCACCGGCGCCTCCATCGCGACGAACCCCAGTACCTGGCACAGGTGAGTGGAGATCATGTCGCGGAAGCACCCGGTCGACTCGTAGAAGCCGCCGCGGCCCTCGATGGTCAACTCCTCGGGCACGTCGATCTGAACGGACTCGAGATGCGAACGGTTCCAGGCGGGTTCGATGAGACCGTTGGCGAAGCGGATCGCCAGAATATTCTGCACGGCCTCCTTCCCGAGGAAGTGGTCGATGCGGTACACCTGAGACTCGTCGACGACGTCCTTGAGCGCCGCGTCGAGTTCGCGGGACGACTCGAGGTCGGTGCCGAACGGCTTCTCGACCACCACGCGGGCGTCGTCGGCGAGGTGTTCGCGGCCGAGCATGCCGATCATCGACTGCATGGCCTTCGGGGGTAGCGACAGGTAGATCAGGGTCTTGGTCTCCGACCCCAGCTCCTCGCGGGCCTGATTCACGGCACCGGCCAGGTCGGTGCCGTCGTCGGCATCGGAGGTCTGGAACGTCAACCGGCCGAGGAGGTCTGCCAGCACGGCGTCGTCGGCGTCGTCCACTGCGTCCTGCAGGACCTCGCGGATGTGGTCGCGAAACTCGTCGTCGGATCCGGGCGAGTGCCTGCCGGAACCGATGATGGCGTACTCGTCGGGCATGCGGCCTGCGGCGGCCAGCTTGTACAGGCCGGGGAACAGCTTGCGCTTCGCCAGATCGCCGGTGGCGCCGAACAGGACGAACACGTGGGGTTCGAGTTGGTTTGTCATGCGGCAGCCTCCACATCGCGCAACGCGTTTTCGACGACTTCGGTCAGGGCGGGGTGGATCCAGAACGGGCGGTGCGCCAGGTCGTCGGCACGGATGCCGAATTCCATTGCCACGGCGAAGATCTGGATCAGCGTGGCGGCCTGGGGTCCCATGACGTGCGCGCCCAGGACGAGGTGGGTTTCACGGTCGACCAGGACCTTGCAGAACCCGGTGTCGTCCTGCAGCGCCCAGCCGTAGGCGACGTCGGCGTAGGGCGTGCGACCCACCAAGTAGTCGGGATGCTGCTCGCGGCACGCCTCCTCGGTGATGCCCACCGAAGCCATCTGCGGATTCGCGAACACCGCCGACGGCACCCGCTCCCGGTCGATGGCGCGCAGCGAATCCGGATGGCGCAGGTTGTGCGAAACGACCTCCGCTTCGCGGTTCGCGACGTGCTTGAGCGGTATCGGCGTACACACGTCACCGAGCGCGAAGACGCCCTCGGCGGTCGTGCGGAGGAACTCGTCGACCACGATCCTGCCGTCATCGGAGACGTCGACGCCCGAGACGCCGAGGTTGAGGCGGTCGCTGTTCGGGGTGCGGCCGGAGGCGACGAGCAGCACGTCGGCCTCGACGGTGCTGCCGTCGTCGAGTTCGAGCACCAGGGCGCCGGGGCTGCCCGTCAGGCCGCTCAGTTCAGTGTCGAGACGAAGGTCGTAGTCCTGGCGCCGCAGTGCCGTGAACGCGTCGCGGAGTTCGCCGTCCTGCGGTCCCCCGAGCAGCCGATCGGACTTCTCCACGATCGTGACGTGGCTGCCGGCCGCAGCGAAGACGTGGGCCAGCTCCGCTGCGATGTAGCCGCCGCCGAGGATCGCGAGTCGCTTGGGCGCGGCGTCGATGCGCATGACCGTGTCGGAGGTCTCGTACGGCAGGCCGGAGTCTTCGACCACGGGCGGGATCACCGGTCGGCTGCCGTTGGCGATGACGATCTGCCCGGCGGTGATGTCCACGCTGGTGCCGTCCGGGCCGGTGACGCGCAGTTGGCGCGGGCCGGTGAACTCCGCGTGCCCCTGGTGGAACGTGACGTTGTCGGTGTCCTCGCGGCCCTTGCGCCCCTCGTCGGAGCGGGCGTCGGTGACGCCGAACACCCGGTCGCGCAGTGCCGTCCACCGCAGTCCGTAGGACTCCGCGTCGACGTTGAACCGTCCCGAGGTGGCGACGGTGTCGGTGACGTCGGCGGAGAAGACGAGCATCTTCGACGGGATGCATCCGTAGTTGAGGCAGGTGCCGCCAGCGCGACGCTCCTCGATCAGGCCGACGTCGAGGTCTGCGAACGTGTCATCGATGACGGCGTTTCCGGAACCCGTTCCGATGATGACGACATCGTGATGCACCCGGGGAAGCTTCCCGTTGGTTGGGGTCGCCTAAACCGCAGTGGACATTACGGTCAGAAGACGTCGACGTTCTCGATCGCGACGAACATGCCGCGCCCGGTTGCCTGGTTGACGAACTTGGTGCCCGCCTCGCTCGCGTCGATGGTCCAGCCGACCGCGGTGTAGGGGCGGTAGTCGAGCGTGACGGCGGGGATGTCGCCGAGGTTGCCGACGATCCACGTCTCGTCACCGTTGGCGGTGAGGCGGACGCCGTTGGCGGGTGAGCCGTCGACCTGCGGCGGGTTGGTGAACGGCGCCTCGCAGCCCACCTCGTCGATGCTGATCTGGCAGCGCGTCTTGCCCGACTTCGTCTGGATGAAGACGTAGCCGTTCGACGCGGGGAGCGCCTCGGCCGCCGTGGGGGGAGCGGCGGGGGGAGGTGGCGGCAGTGGCGGTAGCACCGGTGCGCTGGGCGTGGACCGTGTCGGCCTGGTGGTGGGGAAGGCGGGTTCGGTGGGGTTCTGCGCGCCGTTGCTGGGGTTGCCCTCGACGAGGTCGCTGCAGCCGGCCAGTGCGCCGCCGAGGACGATCGCCGTGCACGCCAGCGCCGTCGTCACCTGCTGTGTTACCCGCACGATGTCTCCCTACGCGTCGTCTGCAACGGTACCCAGGCTGTGACGGGAGTTAACCCCGTGACTCGCGTCGTTATGAAGCCGTGTCGTGGTGGCAGCGCTGCGCTCGCGAGAACTACACCAGCGTCGCGGTGGCGGGCTCGCGAGCAGCGCTGGGGTAGATCTCGCGAGAACGACAGACGGCGCCGGGAACAAATCCGGAATGACCCCCGTTGAGCCATTCGACAGCAACTTGAGTGAAACAGGCTCAACTCTCGGTTGACAAGACACCGGTGAACCGGGAAGGCTTGAGCGTGGTCCACTCAGACCCACATACGTTCCTTGATCGGAATATCTAGGAGGCACAACCATGGCTCGTGCGGTCGGCATCGACCTCGGGACCACCAACTCCGTCGTCTCGGTTCTCGAAGGCGGCGACCCCGTCGTCGTCGCGAACTCGGAGGGTTCACGCACCACCCCGTCCGTCGTCGCGTTCGCGCGCAACGGCGAGGTGCTCGTCGGACAACCCGCCAAGAACCAGGCGGTGACCAACGTCGACCGGACCATCCGTTCGGTGAAGCGCGAGATCGGCACTGACTGGTCCGTGGAGATCGACGGCAAGAAGTACACGCCGCAGGAGATCAGCGCGCGCGTGCTCATGAAGCTGAAGCGTGACGCGGAGGCCTACCTCGGTGAGGACATCACCGACGCGGTCATCACGGTTCCCGCCTACTTCAACGACGCCCAGCGTCAGGCGACCAAGGAAGCCGGCCAGATCGCCGGCCTCGAGGTCCAGCGCATCGTCAACGAGCCCACGGCCGCCGCCTTGGCGTACGGCCTGGACAAGGGCGACAAGGACCAGACCATCCTGGTCTTCGACCTCGGTGGTGGCACGTTCGACGTCTCGCTGCTCGACATCGGCGGCGGCGTCGTCGAGGTCCGCGCGACCTCGGGCGACAACCACCTCGGTGGCGACGACTGGGATCAGCGCATCGTCGACTGGCTGGTCGAGAAGTTCAAGGCCACCAGCGGCATCGACCTGACCAAGGACAAGATGGCCATGCAACGGCTCCGTGAAGCCGCCGAGAAGGCCAAGATCGAACTGAGCTCGGGTCAGAGCACGTCGATCAACCTGCCCTACATCACCGTCGACGCGGACAAGAACCCGCTGTTCCTCGACGAGCAGCTCACGCGTGCCGAGTTCCAGCGGATCACTCAGGATCTGCTGGACCGCACCCGCAAGCCGTTCCAGTCGGTCATCGCCGACGCAGGCATCTCCGTCAGCCAGATCGATCACGTGGTCCTCGTGGGTGGTTCCACCCGCATGCCCGCGGTCACCGAGCTGGTGAAGGAACTGACCGGCGGCAAGGAGCCCAACAAGGGCGTCAACCCCGACGAGGTCGTCGCCGTCGGCGCCGCACTTCAGGCGGGTGTGCTGGCCGGTGAGGTCAAGGACGTGCTGCTGCTCGACGTGACCCCCCTGAGCCTCGGCATCGAGACCAAGGGCGGCGTCATGACCAAGCTGATCGAGCGCAACACCACGATCCCGACCAAGCGGTCGGAGACCTTCACCACGGCCGACGACAATCAGCCGTCGGTGCAGATCCAGGTCTTCCAGGGTGAGCGCGAGATCGCGTCGGCCAACAAGCTGCTCGGCAGCTTCGAGCTGACCGGCATCCCGCCTGCGCCGCGCGGCGTCCCGCAGATCGAGGTCACCTTCGACATCGACGTCAACGGCATCGTGCACGTCACGGCCAAGGACAAGGGCACCGGCAAGGAGAACACGATCAAGATCCAGGAGGGCTCCGGCCTCTCCCAGGAGGACATCGATCGGATGATCAAGGACGCCGAGGCGCACGCCGAGGAGGACCGCAAGCGTCGCGAAGAGGCCGACGTCCGCAACCAGGCCGAGTCGCTGGTCTACCAGACGGAGAAGTTCGTCAAGGAGCAGCGCGAAGCCGAAGGTGGCTCGAAGGTTCCCGAGGAGACGCTGAGCAAGGTGGATTCGGCTGTCGCCGAGGCCAAGTCGGCACTCGCCGGCTCCGACATCGCGGCGATCAAGTCCGCGATGGAGAAGCTGGGCGTCGAGAGCCAGGCCCTCGGCCAGGCGATCTACGAGGCCACCCAGGCCGAGCAGGGCAGCGGTGACGGTGCCGGCTCCAGCCAGGCCGACGACAACGTCGTCGACGCCGAGGTCGTCGACGAGGATGACAACCGGGAGAACAAGTGACTCGCAGCTCCTCTGATGAAGGGCGCGATCCGCAGGACGAGCCGGTGACCATCACCGACAAGCGGCGGATCGATCCCGACACCGGCGAAGTGCGCGAAGCCGGCCCCGGCGGGCAGGAGCGCAGCGACCGGGGAGACAGCACCGGCCCGGCCCCCAGTGGGTCGGAGCCGGGGGCGGGCACCCCGGCCCCGGCCGACACCGACGAAGCCGCAGAGCTGAAGGCGATGCTGCAGCGGGTCAAGGCGGAGTACGACAACTACCGCAAGCGCGCGGACCGGGAGAAGCAGGTCGCGGCAGAACGCGGCAAGGCGACTGCCATCGTGGCGCTGCTGCCGGTGCTCGACGATCTCGACCGCGCTCGCAAGCACGGTGACCTCGAGACCAGCCCGCTGAAGTCGGTGAGCGACAAGCTCGCCGGCACGCTCGAGAGCATGGGACTGGTGGCGTTCGGCGTCGAGGGCGACCCCTTCGACCCTTCGCTGCACGAAGCGGTTCAGCACGAGGGCGACGGCTCGAATCCGGTGTTGGGCACGGTGATGCGGCAGGGCTACAAGCTCGGCGACCAGGTGCTCCGCAACGCGATGGTCGGAGTGGTCGACGGGGTCGACGGGGCCGACACTGCGGTGAAATCCGACGCAGCCGCCCAAGACGGTTCAGAATCAAGCGAATAGAGCACGAACGACATGACCAACGGTGAGGAGGTGACGCACGATGGCCCAGCGCGAGTGGGTTGAGAAGGACTTCTACAAAGTGCTCGGCGTCTCCTCCGATGCCAGCACCGAGGAGATCAAGCGGGTCGCCAAGAAGCTGCTCGCCGAGAACCATCCCGATCGCAAACCGGGCGACGCGGCCGCCGACGAGAAGTACAAGGAGGTCGGCGAAGCACGTGACGTGCTCGTCGACCCGGCCAAGCGCAAGGAGTACGACGAGACCCGTCGGCTCTTCGCGGGCGGCGGCTTCGGTCGGCGGTACGCGCCTGGTGACGGTGGATTCGGCGGTGGGTTCAGCGGATACGGCACCGACGGTGAGGTGAACCTCGGCGACCTGTTCGGCGCGGCGGGCCAAACCGGCGGCGCCAACATCGGCGATCTGTTCGGCGGGTTGTTCGGCCGGGGCGCACAGCAACCGCGACCCAGCCGGCCCCGGCGGGGCAACGACCTGGAGACCGAGACGGAACTGTCGTTCCTCGAGGCGACCAAGGGCGTGGCGATGCCGCTGCGGCTCACCAGCCCCGCGCCGTGCACCAACTGCCATGGCAGCGGCGCCCGTCCGGGGACCAGTCCGCGGGTGTGCGCGAACTGCAACGGCGCCGGTGTGATCAGCCGCAACCAGGGCGCGTTCGGGTTCTCCGAGCCGTGCACCGAGTGCCGCGGTACCGGGTCGATCATCGACGAGCCGTGCGACGAGTGCCACGGCGAGGGCAAGATCACCCGCACCCGCACCATCAACGTCCGGATCCCACCGGGCGTCGAGGACGGTCAGCGCATCCGGCTGGCCGGCCAGGGTGAGGCGGGCCTGCGTGGCGCGCCGTCGGGCGACCTGTACGTCACGGTGCACGTCCGGCCGGACAAGGTGTTCGGCCGCGACGGCGACGACCTGACCGTCAGCGTGCCCGTCAGCTTCCACGAATTGGCCCTGGGAACAACGCTTTCCGTGCCGACGCTGGAGGGCAAGGTCGGGGTCCGGGTGCCGAAGGGCACGTCGGACGGCCGCATCCTGCGAGTGCGTGGGCGTGGCGTGCCGAAACGCAACGGCGGCCACGGCGACCTCCTGGTCACCGTGAAGGTCGCCGTGCCGCCCAACCTCGAGGGCGAGGCGGCCGAGGCGCTGGAGGCGTACGCGAAGGCAGAGCGCGCCAGTGGGTTCGATCCCAGGGCGGGATGGTCGGGGAACGTCTGATGAGCGCTTGCGCGAAGAAGCGAGGGCACTGATGAGCAAGAAGGACGACGCTCGCACGTTTCTGATCTCGGTGGCCGCCGAGCTGGCCGGGATGCATGCGCAGACGCTGCGCACCTACGACCGGCTCGGCCTGGTCAGCCCGCAGCGCAGTTCCGGTGGGGGACGGCGCTATTCGCAACACGACGTCGACCTGCTCCGTGAGGTGCAGCGGCTGTCGCAAGACGAAGGCGTGAACCTCGCCGGGATCAAGCGCATCATCGAGCTGACCAATCAGGTCGAGGCGCTGCAGTCCCGATTGGCGGAGATGGCCGACGAACTCGATCGCCTGCGCATGGCGCAGCATCGTGAGGCCGCGGCCAAGAGTACGGCGCTGGTGCTGTGGCAGCCCCGCAAGGGTCCGCGCCGCTAGCGCACCGTGATCGAGAACCGCGCGGTCTCCGGCTTGCCGGGGGCCGCGTTTCGGTATCCGCCGCGGCGCAGGGCGTCGGTGGGCGCTGCCATCGGCTCGATGCCGATCAGGTCCTGGCCGGGCGGTGCGAACAATTGTGCTGCGGGATAACCGGTCTCGTAGGTCACCTCGATGCGGCGGTCGCCGCCCTCGAGGGCGAACACCGCACCGTCGGGCACCTGGTCGAAGCCGTCGTCGTACTCGACGCCCTGTAGCGGCCGGGTGCCGCCGTCCCAAGGTTCGTGCTGCCCGGTGGGGATGCCGCGGTCGTCGACTGGCAGGTGGCGTAGCGCAGGGGTGGTGAGCCGCCACTCGTCGCGTGGCACGCCGGGGATGGTCAGGTACGGGTGGTAGCCGAAGCACAGCGGCACCGCCGCGGCCGTGGTCGCGCGGACGGTGGTCTCGACGGTCAGTGTCCGGTCGGCCAGCGTCACCCGCTGGGTCAGCACGTGCGGGAACGGAAAAGCCGCGAGCAGTCGCGGCGCGCCGCCGTAGTCCAGCACGGCGGTCAGCGAGTTGTCGGTGCGCGCGGCCACCAGCCAGCCGGGGTAGGCCGCCAGCACTCCGTGCATCGGCCAGCCGTTCTCCTCGGTGCGGACCCCGCCTGCGCCGGGAGTCAACGTCACCTGCGCGCCGCCGGCTTCGTATCCGTTGCCGCTCAAACGGTTCGCCCACGGGTAGAGGATGGGGATGCCCATCGTCTTGGCGTCGCTCACGTAGGCGTCGAGTCCGCGGCGCTGGCCAAGGAACTCGGAGCCGTCCTCGCTCAGCGACGTTCCCACCATCCCGGCCTCGGGCACGAACGTGGCGGTCAGTGACGACGACGGGTCTACGAGCGTGACCGACTCGAACTCTGGCATCGTCCGATTCTCACACGCTCAGGGTGCGGGTGGATCGTGCTGGATCTGCTCGGGTCGCGCGCCCCTGGCGACGAGTGCCGCCTTCGTGGCCGCGATCATCTCGGGGCCACCGCTGACCAGGATCTGCCTGTCGCTCCAGCTGCCGTACCGGGTGACGACCTCGGGCAGCAGTCCGGTCTGGCGGACGTGCAGGCCGCGTGGCGGTTCGACCAGCGGGTAGTCGGCGGCCCACGGCGGGTTCGTCGTGAACTCCGACACCGGGGTCACCGACAGCCACGGGTTGTACGCGGCGACCTGCCACAGGGTGTTCAGGTCGTAGAGGTCGCACGGGTAGCGGCCGCCGAAGAACAGGTGCACGCGCGGATTCTCGGCGAAGCGCTGCAGGTCCATGATGATCGACCGCAGCGGGGCCAGCCCACTGCTGCCCGCCACCATCAGGACGTCGCCGGCATTGCGGTCGACGTGCAGGCCGCCGTGCGGACTCGACAGCCGCCAGCGGTCCCCGACGTGGGTCTCGCCGACGATCGCTGTGCTGACCATGCCGCCGGCGACCGACCGAATGTGGAACTCGATGGCGCCGTCGCCGTCGGAGGGAATCGACGGCGACAGGAAGCGCCACCGCCGCGGCCACTGCGGCACCTGCACCGTCACGTACTGACCGGGGTGATAGAACAGCGGCCGGTCGAGCTGCAACCGGATGATCGAGACGTCGCGCGTCGCGCGGATGTGGTCGACGACGGTGCCGTCCTCGTACGGGGATCCGCTCTCGGCGTCGGCCGCGCCCCGCATGACGCCGATGACCAGTTCGACGACGTCGACGGCTGTCGAGGCGACGGCGCCGTCCCAGCGGTCGGCGAAGTGACCGCGCAGCGCACCCAGCAGGGCACGCTGCATCGTGTCGTAGTGGGCTGCGGTGACGCCGTACTTGCGGTGGTCGCGGCCGAGTTGGGCGAGGAAGGCGACCGGTTCCTGCGCGCGCTGTTCGGCGATCTCCCCGAGCACCCAGTGCAGTGCGCGGGAGAAGACCTCGCGCTGCTGATTCATGTCGGGTGGGAACAGGTCGCGCGCCGACGCATCCGTCGCGAACCATCTGGTGTAGAAGTCGCGGATCACGCCGTCCGGGCCTGCAGACGGGTCGACCGCGGCACGCAATGTCGTCAGCGCGCCACGGTCGTCTAGTCCCACGTCGTTCGAGTCTAAGTGAGTTCCGCGGTCGCACCCGTCTGCCGCAGCGCCCCGATGATCACCAGCGTCGCGCCCAGTGCCGCCCAGCAGGTCAGTACCACGATCGCGGTCGTCGCTCCGGCGCCGGAGAAGTAGGCCGTGGACCGCAGCAGTGTGGCGGTCGCACCCTGGGGGAGCAGTTGACCGAACGCTCCCCAGCCGCTCGGCAGCATCTCCGGGGCGCTCGCCAGACCCGAGAGCGGATTGCCGACCAGGACGGCCAGCGCCGCGCCGATGCCGAGCCCGACCTTGCCGAACAGCGAGCCAAGTCCGAGCACGAGCAGCAGCGCCGCAGCGATGCCCAGTGACAGTGCTCCCGCGACACCCCAGAAGTTCTGGTCGATCGAGCCGAACACGAACCACAGCAGGGCCGCGATGCTGACGCCGGCGACGGGCGCGAACACGACGGCCGCTGCGAACCTGGTCCACGCCTCGCGCGTGAGGACCAGCAGCAGGACGATCGCGGGGACGATGCCCGCCAGCGTGATCGGCAGGGCAGTGGCGGCCAGACCCGCACCGCGCGGATCGTCGGCAGTCAATGGTGCGAGATCCTCGGTGCGCAGCGGCATCCCGGTCTTCTGGGCCATGCCGGCGCCGAGCTGTCCGAGCACGGTGGCGATGGCCGGGCTGGCGCCGGTGGCCGTCAGCAGGGTTGGCCCCTGCGGTCCCACGGCGATGCCGCCGTAGGCCTGGCGATCGAGGATCGCCTGCCGCAGCGCATCTTCGCTGGAGTACACCGTGACGGCGAACGCGCCGGGTGCGGCCTGGCCGGCCTGATCGCTGATCTGCGTCGTGACCGCCGCAGGTCCTGCGACGCCGATGGGCACGTCGCGCGGCGCGGACTCGACTGCGGGCAGGGCGAACGCGATGGCCAGGATCGCGATCGCGAGGGTGAGTGCGACGACGATGCCCGCGGCGCGTGCCGCCGCCGGGGGTTCGTGCGACTGCTGCCCGTGCTGGGTGTGCCGGGGCGGGGCTTCCACGTTCATGGCGGCTCTTTTCATCGGTTGTTGAAATCTGTGCCGTGAGCGTAAGCCTGTCCGCCGAAGTTTTCAACACCCATTGAAATGTTAGTGTCGGGGCATGGCCTCACCAGCGAAGACGAAGCGTGGAAGACGTCAGGGAGAACCCGTCTCCCGGGACGCGGTGCTGGCCGCGGCGAAGGAGCGGTTCGCCCACGACGGGTACGAGAAGACGACGCTGCGGGCCATCGCCAAGGACGCTCGCGTCGACCCGTCGATGGTGCTCTACCTGTTCGGATCCAAGGCCGACCTGTTCAAGGAGTCACTGCGCCTGATCATCGACCCGACGCTGCTGGCGTCGGCGATGGCCGGGGCCGACGGCACGATCGGCGAACGCCTCGTCAAGCAGTACCTCACGATCTGGGAGGCGCCCGAGACGGCGTCCACGATGGCGACGATGCTGCAGTCGGCCACGTCGAACTCCGATGCCAACGAGGCGTTCCGAGCCTTCATGCGCAACTACGTGCTGACCGCGGTGTCCGGTGTGATCGGAGGCGACGAGCAGGCGCGGTTACGCGCGATGCTCGCGGCCTCGAGCCTGGTCGGCACGGCGCTCATGCGCTACGTGATGAAGGTTCCGCCGCTGGCGACCCTGCCCGCCGACGACCTCGCGAGGGTGCTGTCACCGACGGTCACGCGCTACCTCGTCGCCGACGCCGACGAACTGGGCTTGCCGAGTCTCGACGAGTTAGAGGCCGTGAATGCCCTTGTACAGCACCATGACACCGATGACCACCAGGATGATCGCCACGAGTAGCGCGTGCTGACGTTCCATCCAGTCCTTGAGTCGGGACAGGGGGCCGCGGAGGCGGTCGCCGGACACGACGTAGGCGAGGATCGGCAATGCCACCGTCGAGGCAGCCACTGCCACGAAGTAGGCGACGCCGACGTAGGCGTCGTGGCGGCCAAGGCCCTGCGTGCCGATCGCCAAACCCGCTGCGGCGCACATGAACAGCACCTTCGGGTTGACGACCGTGAGTACCACCGCCGTCGCCATCGCCTTCGGCGGCGTCAGCGCCGAGAGTTTGCTCATCCACGCCGGGGCGTGTTCGGAGCGCTTGCGGACCGTCCAGCGGTAGACGCCGAACGCAATCAGCGCGGCGCCGACGACGATCCGCAGCCAGGACGCCCATCTCGGCTTCTCGTCGAGTCCGCCGAGTAGTCCCGACACCTCGACGAACACCGCCGTCAGCACCGCCAGGCCCAGCACCCACCCGGCCAGGAACCCCGCGCCGGTGGGCCGGGGCCGCGAGGTGTGCAGCACCAGCACCGCCGGGATGATCGACAGTGGCGACAACGCGACCACGAGCGCCAGCGGAATCAGTTCGGTGAGCATCGCGGTCAAGGTAGCAAGTATGTTGCTCCCAGACCGGCATTCGACCGGTCCGAAGGGGGCGCCTGCATGAACGAGGTCCACCACGGGCACGTATTCCACGTCGCAGGCCGGCCCACGGTCACGGACGCGGCAGCCGCCCTGGTGTCGATCCCCGACGGCGCCCTGGTGGTCGGCGACGACGGCCGAATTGCGTTCTGCGGGAGCAGGTCCGACCTGCCGGATGTCCACCGTTCGGTGACCGTTCACGACCACGGTCCCGGTTTCCTATTGCCAGGGTTCATCGACGCGCACGTCCACTTCCCGCAGACCTACGCGGGCGACTCCTACGGCGGCGGCCAGTTGCTCGAATGGCTCACGCGGTGCATCTTCCCGTCTGAGGCGCGATTCGCCGACCCCAGATTCGCGCGGCGGGCCGCCGTCGACTTCTGCAACCGGCGCATCGCGGCGGGCACCACCGCGGCGATGGTGTTCGGCTCGGCCTTTCCCCACGCCCAGGACGCGCTGTTCGAGGAGACGCGCCGCCGAGGACTGCGGATCGTCAGCGGCCGTGGCATCCAGACCGTCGGCCCCGACAGCGCTGCGCCACTTCTCACCTCCGAGGACGACGCGATCCGACTCGCCCGCGAGGAGATCGACACCTGGCACGGCGCCGACACCGGCGACGTGGCCACGGCGCTGCTGCACGTCGCCGTCGTGCCGAGGTTCGCGCCGTCGGTGACGACCGAGACCCTGCGACGGCTCGGCGATCTGTACGACTCGGTCCGCGACCGCGGGGTGTACGTGCACACCCACCTCAACGAGAACGCCCAGCCGGGCATCGGTGAGGTCGATTCGGTCAAGCGCCGGTACGGCGTCGACAGCTACCTCGACACCTACGACGGAAGGTTCCTGCCGGGATCGACGGTCGGCGGGCAGAGTCTGCTCGGCAGGCGCACCATCATGGCCCACGCGGTGCACTGCCAGGACGCCGAGTTGCGGCGGATGGCCGAGACGGGCACCTCGATCGCGCACTGTCCGGTGTCCCAGCTGTTCCTCGGATCGGGCACGATGCCGTGGCGCAGGACCGTCGTATCCGGTGTGAACATCGCTGCCGGAACCGATTTCGGTGGCGGGGACGAATGGCTGATTCCGCGCGTCCTTGGCGACGCGTTCAAGCAGCACATCGGCGAACCCGGTGACGACAGCGTGTCCTTGCATCCCGCCGAGATGCTCTTCACCGGCACGCTCGCGGGTGCCCGCGCACTCGACATGGAGGACCGGTTCGGGAACTTCGACGTCGGCAAGGAGGCCGACTTCGTGGTCGTCGACCCGCGGCGCAGTCCGGCCCTCGCCGACACCCTCGAGCACGGGATCCGTTCGGAGGACGAGGATCTCGCGCGCGATCAGACGTTGTTCGCACTGCTCATGGGCATCCGGGAGCCAACCATCTCGCAGGTGTACGTTCGGGGCCGCCGACTGGACGAGGCGGCGTGAGCGCGACCGCCGTCACCGTGCTGGCCCGTCCCGTCGACCCGGCGGGCCTCGACGCCTGGCTGGGCGAGCTGGCATCCAGCGCCCGATCAGCTGACGGATTCGTCGAGTTGGCGACGTCGGTATACGCCGACGAGCGACTGGATCTCGCCATCGCGGTGACCTTCCGCGACGAATCGCTGCTCAACGCGTGGCTCGACGGCCCGGCCAGGGCCGAGGCACTGAGTGCGGGGTCGGCGCGTGGATTCCACCGGGCGGCAACCGACCTCGTGCTGGTCGATGGCGAGTCCACCCCGCCGGGCGTGGCGGTGTTCCGGCACACCGTCACGGCGGGCCGGGTCGACGAATTCATCGGTGCGCAATGCGATCTCACCGCCGCCAGTTCGCGGTTCGCCGGGTACGAGGGCACGGTCGTCCTACCGCCCGGCGGATCGGGGGAGTGGACGTCGCTGATCCGGTTCCGCACCGAGCGGCTGCTCGCCGGCTGGCTGAAGTCGACCGAGCGCCAGGATGCACTGTCACCGCTGCGGTCGACGCTCGACGAGGACTTCTCGACCTTCACCCAGACCACGCCGTTCGGCACGACCGTGCGCGTCGAGGACGGCCGCACCAAACTGACGCCAGGCTGGAAGTCCGCGATGCTGGTCCTGCTGGTGCTCTACCCGACGGTGATGCTGTTGTCGCGGTTCTTCGGTCCGATCCTCGAGGGCATGGGCGCCGGGCCGTGGTTGACCATCTGGCTGAGTCAGGTGTTGAGCATCTCGCTGCTGCAGTGGGTGCTGATGCCGTTCGCCGTGCGGAGGATGCGCCGGTGGCTGGATCCGGTCGACGGCGCAGGGCTCGGCGTGACGCTGCGCGGAGTGGCGATCGTCGTCGCCGGCTACGCCGTCACGCTGGCGATCTTCGCGACCATCACCTGGCTGCAGTACTGGGACTATCACTGAGGCGTCACCTCGCGGGGTCGAAGGACCTCGAAAGGCCCGAAAAGGTCACCCGTAACCGACGCGCTGTGGACGTCGCGCCGGCGATCGCTCACAATTGATTGAACTTGAGCGGAACACACTCAACCTTGACGACGTTGAGTAAGGCGACAAGCATTTTTCCAAGCTTAGGAAGGGAGGTGTCGTGGACTCGTTCAACCCGACCACGAAGACCCAGGCGGCGCTGACCTCGGCGTTGCAGGCGGCGACCGCCGCAGGCAACCCGGAGATTCGGCCCGTCCATTTGTTGATGGCGTTGCTGACGCAGAACGACGGCATCGCCGGGCCCCTGCTCGAGGCGGTCGGAGTCGAACCCGCGACGGTCCGCGCCGAGGTGCAGCGCCTCATCGACCGGTTGCCCAGCGCGAGCGGCGCCAACTCGACGCCACAGTTGTCTCGCGAGTCGCTGGCCGCGGTTACCGCCGCGCAGCACCTCGCCACCGAGATGGACGACGAGTACGTATCGACCGAGCACCTGCTGGTCGGCCTCGCCACCGGTGACAGCGACGTCGCCAAGGTCCTCACCGGCCACGGCGCATCACCCCAGGCGCTACGCGAGGCGTTCACCAAGGTGCGCGGCAGCGCGCGCGTCACCAGCCCCGATCCCGAGGGCACCTACCAGGCGCTGGAGAAGTACTCCACCGACCTGACCGCGCGTGCCCGCGAGGGCAAGCTCGACCCGGTCATCGGGCGCGACAACGAGATTCGTCGCGTCGTCCAGGTACTGAGCCGCCGCACGAAGAACAACCCGGTGCTGATCGGCGAGCCCGGCGTCGGCAAGACGGCGATCGTCGAGGGCCTCGCCCAGCGCATCATCGCCGGCGACGTGCCGGAGAGCCTGCGCGACAAGACCGTGGTCTCGCTCGACATGGGGTCGATGGTGGCCGGCGCGAAGTACCGCGGTGAGTTCGAGGAGCGGCTCAAGGCCGTCCTCGACGACATCAAGAACTCGGCCGGTCAGGTCATCACGTTCATCGACGAGCTGCACACCATCGTGGGCGCCGGTGCGACCGGCGAGGGCGCGATGGACGCGGGCAACATGATCAAGCCCATGCTGGCGCGCGGTGAACTGAGGATGGTCGGCGCGACCACGCTCGAGGAGTACCGCAAGTACATCGAGAAGGACGCCGCCCTGGAGCGCCGCTTCCAGCAGGTGCTGGTCGGCGAACCGTCGGTCGAGGACACCGTCGGCATCCTGCGCGGGCTCAAGGACCGCTACGAGGTGCACCACGGCGTCCGGATCACCGACTCCGCGCTCGTCGCGGCCGCCACGCTGTCGGACCGCTACATCACCTCCCGCTTCCTGCCGGACAAGGCCATCGACCTCGTCGACGAGGCCGGTTCCCGGCTGCGCATGGAGATCGACTCCCGCCCCGTCGAGATCGACGAGGTCGAGCGTCTGGTCCGTCGACTCGAGATCGAGGAGATGGCACTGGCCAAGGAGGAGGACGCCGCGTCGAAGGAACGGCTGGAGAAGCTGCGCGCCGAACTCGCCGACAAGAAGGAGCAACTCTCCGAGCTGACCACCCGGTGGCAGAACGAGAAGAGCGCCATCGACGTCGTCCGCGACCTCAAGGAACAGCTCGACCAGCTGCGCGGTGAATCCGAGCGGGCCGAACGCGACGGCGATCTGGCCAAGGCCGCCGAGCTGCGGTACGGCCGGATCCCCGAGGTCGAGAAGAAGCTCGACGCCGCGCTGCCGCAGGCCCAGGCGCAGGAGAACGTCATGCTCAAGGAGGAGGTCGGCCCCGACGACATCGCCGAGGTGGTGGAGGCGTGGACCGGCATCCCGGCCGGGCGGCTCCTCGAAGGCGAGAGCGCCAAGCTGCTGCGCATGGAGGACGAGCTGGGCAAGCGCGTCATCGGCCAGCGCAAGGCCGTGGCCGCGGTCTCCGACGCGGTGCGACGGAGCCGGGCCGGCGTCGCCGACCCCAACCGTCCGACGGGCTCGTTCCTGTTCCTCGGTCCCACCGGTGTCGGCAAGACCGAGCTGGCGAAGGCGCTCGCGGACTTCCTGTTCGACGACGAGCGCGCGATGGTCCGCATCGACATGAGCGAGTACGGCGAGAAGCACTCCGTCGCACGGCTGGTCGGTGCCCCTCCCGGCTACGTCGGCTACGACCAGGGCGGCCAGCTCACCGAGCTGGTGCGCAGGCGGCCGTACTCGGTGGTGCTGTTCGACGAGGTCGAGAAGGCCCACCCGGACGTGTTCGACGTGCTTCTGCAGGTCCTCGACGAGGGCAGGCTGACCGACGGTCAGGGCCGCACGGTCGACTTCCGCAACACCATCCTCATCCTGACCTCGAACCTGGGGTCGGGCGGCAACGAGGAACAGGTGATGGCCGCGGTGCGTGGCGCGTTCAAGCCGGAGTTCATCAACCGCCTCGACGACGTGCTGATCTTCGACGGGCTCAACCCCGAGGAACTGGTCCGCATCGTCGACATCCAGCTGGATCAGCTGCAGAAGCGGCTGGCGCAGCGCCGGTTGACCCTGCAGGTGTCGCTACCCGCCAAGAAGTGGCTCGGCGAGCGCGGTTTCGACCCGCTCTACGGCGCCCGCCCGCTCCGCAGGCTGGTGCAGCAGGCCATCGGCGACCAGCTGGCCAGGATGCTGCTGGCCGGCGAGGTGCACGACGGCGACCTCGTGCCGGTCAACCTGAGCCCGGACGGTGAACACCTGATCCTGGGCTAAGTTCTCCCGCCGAGCAGACACAAAATCCCCTCATTCCGCGCGAATGAGGGGATTTTGCGTCTGCTGGCGGTTAGAACGCGGTGCTGGGCACGTCGGTCTCGTCACCGAGCAGCGCCTCGACGATGCGCGCCGCGACGGCGTCGGGATCGAGTCCCTCGGGCAGCTTCGGCGGGTCGCCGGCGATCGCCCGGCCGGCCAGCCCCGTCTCGGTGTGCGGCGGGCGGACGTCGACGACGCGGACCTTGCGTCGCCGCGCCTCGGTGCGCACGGCGGTGAGCAGCGCGGCAGCCGCGGCCTTCACCGCGGAGTAGACGGCCATGTTGGGCATGGGCTTCTCCGCCACGACCGCGCTGACGTTGAGGATCACGCCGCCCCGCTCCAGCACCGGCAGCGCCGCGCGGATGATCCGCACGGGCGCGAGGAAGTCGACGAGCACCAGGTCGTCGACGGTGTCGTCGTCGATGTCGGTCACCGCGCCGAAGGCCACGACACCGGCCGCGATCACCACGCCGTCGAGGTGCCCGTGCTGCTCGACGGCGGCGGCGACCAGCGACTGCGGCACATCCGGCGCACGCAGATCGGCCGCGATGACGTGCGCTCCGTCGATGCCCAGCCCGGTCAGCGTGTCGTCGCTGCGACCGGTCAGGGTGAGCGCGGCGCCGCTGCTCGCCAGCGACCGGGCCACCCGGGAGCCGAGCGCGCCGCTGGCCCCGACGACGAGGTAGGCCTTTCCAGACAGGTCGGTCACGACTGTCAGTATCCGTGCGCGCAGGCCCGCCGCCGCCGAAGTGGCCGTGACGGGGTTGTGACCTGTTCGAGTTCTGGCATCGGCGGCCCAAGCAAGTAGGCTGGGGGCAATGGTTCCCCTCTGGTTCACGCTGTCCGCACTCTGCTTCGTGGGTGCGGCCGTGTTGCTGTACGTCGACATCGACCGTCGGCGCGGGCTGGGCCGTCGGCGCAAGTCCTGGGCCAAGTCGCACGGCTTCGACTTCGAAGAGGAGTCCGGCGACATCGTCAAGCGCTGGAAGCGCGGCGTGATGTCCACCGTCGGCGACGTGCCCGCCAAGAACGTGGTACTCGGCCAGATCCGCGGCGAGGCCGTGTTCATCTTCGACCTCGAGGACGTGGCGACGGTCATCGCGCTGCACCGCAAGGTCGGTACGAACGTCGTCGTCGACGTCCGGCTCAAGGACATCAAGGAACCCCGCGAGAGCGACATGTGGCTGCTCGGCGCGATCGGCCCGCGGATGGTCTACTCGACCAACCTCGACGCCGCCCGCCGCGCCTGCGACCGCCGCATGGTCACGTTCGCCCACGCCGCGCCCGACTGCGCCGAGATCATGTGGAACGAGCAGAACTGGACGCTCGTCGCCATGCCGGTCGGCAGCACCCGCGCCCAGTGGGACGAGGGTCTGCTGACCGTCCGCCAGTTCAACGACCTGCTCCGCGTGCTCCCGCCGGTTCCCCAGCCGGGCCAGGGCGCCGTGGCCGGCCAGGCCCAGACCGCCCGCCGCGGCGGTGCCGCCCCCGGACGGCCGTTCGCCCCGTCGCATCCCGCCGAACTGCCGCCCGGCCGGGGCGATGCTCCCGCCGGTCGCGTCGACGTCGCCCGCTTCACCCAGCAGCGCCCGCCTGCCCGCAACGGCAGGCAGTCGGCGAACTATCACCGCTAGGTCGGATCACCGAACCTGACCTGATCGAGCACTGGGTACCGTGTCGGGCATGTCACGTCCCGTCGCACTGATCACCGGTCCCACCGCCGGGCTGGGCGCAGGCTTCGCCCGCCGGTACGCCACCGACGGTCACGACCTGGTCCTCGTCGCCCGTGACGTCGAACGCCTCGAGCGACTCGCCGCAGAACTGCGCGACGAGGCAGGCGCCCGCGTCGAGGTGCTGCCCGCCGACCTCGCCGTCGCGGACGACCGCGCCAAGGTCGCCGACCGGCTGGCCGCGGGCGTCGACGTCCTGATCAACAACGCGGGCTTCGGCACCTCCGGCGAATTCTGGACCGCCGACCTGACCGCACTGCAATCCCAGCTCGACGTCAACGTCACGGCGGTCATGCACCTGACGCACGCCGCGCTGCCGCCGATGCTTGCCAAGGGCAGCGGCACCGTCGTCAACGTCGCCAGCGTCGCCGGTCTGCTGCCAGGCCGCGGCTCGACGTACTCGGCGTCGAAGGCGTGGGTCATCTCGTTCTCCGAGGGCCTGGCCAACGGCCTCGGCGGCACCGGCGTTGGCGTGCACGCGCTGTGCCCCGGCTTCGTGCGCACCGAGTTCCACGAGCGGGCGGGCATCGACATGGCGGGCACCCCGAGCTTCCTCTGGCTCGAGGTCGACGACGTCGTGCGCGACACCCTCGCAGGCGTCGCCAAGGGTGAGGTGGTGATCGTGCCCGGTCTGCAGTACAAGGCGCTCACCACCGGCGGACGGATGATCCCGCGCAGCCTGGTGCGCTCCCTGACCAAGGTGGTGGGCCGCGGCCGTGGGCGGACCTGAGTGGTGAGGGCACTCGCACTGTCGATGGCCTGCGTGCTGGCCCTCGTGCTGTCGGGCTGCTCCGGCGATGCCGACCAACCCGCGCCCTACGGCGCGACCACCGCGGAGATCGGTGAATCGCAGGCGATCCTGGGCTGGAACCTGTCGGTGACGAACCTGCGCTTCGACGGCGACCACGTACTCGTCGACGTCGACGCCGCACCCTCGGATCCCGCCGCGCCGCGGACCAAGCCCGAGGCCATCCGGTTCGGGCTCTACGGGGCGCTGGCCCACCCGATCGAGGCCAACGCGGTTGGTGGCTGCGCCGACATCACCAACCTCGACATCCGGCCCGCGACCGCGACGCCCGACACGATCACCGGAACCGTCTGCCTCGGGCCACTGCGCGACCAGAGCCAGGTGCGCGGCGTCTACGCGTATTCGCCGCAGGACCGCATCGCGGGCACCACCGTCGCCTACCCGGCCGCGTTCCCCGTGGGTCTGACGCCGACCAACGAGAACGACACCGGCCTGCGCCTGCAGTCATCGAGCGCCGACGGCTTCCGCGCCGACGGCGCCATGATCGACCCGACTGCGCTCGGTGATCCTGCGGCGTTCCAGGGCAAGGGATACATGCTGCTTGGCCTCCAGATCGACGGTCTCGCAGCGCGATACCGCGACGAGTCGCTCGCTCGCGGCGGACCGCTGATGGTCGTCGTGGCACCGACGCTGCCCGCACCCGGGCTGTCGCACGCGTGCGACGTGTACGGGTCGTCGGTGCTGGTGCTACCCGACGCCGCGCTCGACGCCGTCGCCGTGCGTGCGTCGCTGTGCACCCAGGGCGAGATCAACGCCGCGCTGCTCTTCCCGACGGTGTCGGTGATCGGGACCCACGCCGCGCTCTGGACCCAACCACGTGACTGAACCGGGCCCGACCGAGTGGGGCGCCGCACCAGGCGTCGGGCCCTGGGTGGGTGACGTCCCCGAAGACCCGCGTTTCGATCCAAAGTTGCTGCGCGAGGGCGACACTCGTAACGTCGTCGACGCCTACCGGTATTGGACGCGCGAGGCGATCGTCGCCGACATCGACCGACGCAGGCACCCGCTGCACGTCGCCATCGAGAACTTCGGCAACGACGCGAACATCGGCGCGGTAGTGCGGACCGCCAACGCCTTCGCGGTGCACACCGTGCACATCGTCGGCCGCCGCCGGTGGAACCGGCGCGGGGCGATGGTCACCGATCGCTATCAGCGTCTCGAGCACCACGACACCACTGCCGCGCTGCTCGACTTCGCCGCCGCAGCAGGGCTGACGGTGATCGCCGTCGACAACGTGCCCGGTGCCGTGCCGCTGGAGCACACGACCTTGCCGCGGGAGTGCCTGATGGTCTTCGGGCAGGAGGGGCCGGGCATCACCGACGACACGCGGACGGGTGCGGCGAAGACGGTGTCGATCGCCCAGTTCGGCTCGACCCGCAGCATGAACGCTGCCGTCGCCGCAGGCATCGCGATGCACGCCTGGATCGCGCAACACGCCGACCTCGGCCAGGCCTGGTAGGGCAGGATCGACGTATGGATCAGCTCTGGGCCAACCGCGCCGAAAGCGCCGAAGCCGCCATCACCAAGCGCCACCTGCGCAAGCTGTGGGGGCTGCCGGGAACCCAGCTGGGCGTGGTCGCCTGGCCCGGCGAACGCAAGCACTCGAGGTTCGGCACCTGGCACTACTGGTGGCAGGCGCACCTGCTCGACTGCCTGGTCGACGCCCAGGTGCGCGACCCGCAGCCGGAGCGTCTGCAGCGCATGGAGCGCCAGATCCGCGGCCAACGGCTGCGCAACAACCTGCGCTGGACCAACGATTACTACGACGACATGGCTTGGCTCGCACTGGCTCTGGAGCGGGCAGGCAGGCTGACCGGAGTCGAGCGGCCGAAGGCACTGGCGACGCTGGCCGACCAGTTCCTGAACTCCTGGGTGCCCGAGGACGGCGGCGGCATCCCGTGGCGCAAGCAGGATCAGTTCTTCAACGCCCCCGCCAACGGCCCCGCGGGCATCTTCCTCGCCCGCTATGACGACCGGCTGCGCCGCGCCCAGCAGATGGCCGACTGGATCGACGAGACGCTGATCGACCCCGACACGCACCTGGTGTTCGACGGGATCAAGGGCGGCTCGCTGGTGCGCGCGCAGTACACGTACTGCCAGGGCGTCGTGCTGGGACTGGAGACCGAGCTGGCCGCGCGCACCGACGACGAGCACCACGCGCAGCGGGTGGGCAGGCTGGTCCGGGCGGTGCGCGACCACATGGCGCCCGACGGGGTGCTCAAGGGCGCGGGCGGCGGCGACGGTGGCCTGTTCCACGGCGTCACGGCGCGCTACCTGGCGCTGGTCGCCACGACGCTGCCCGACAACGATCCCGCCGACGCAGAGACGCGCACGATCGCGCGCGACCTGGTCCTCGCCTCGGCGCGGTCGGCGTGGGAGTACCGCCAGACCGTCGACGGGCTGCCGCTGTTCGGCGCGTTCTGGGACCGCAACGCCGAGGTGCCGACGGCGGCAGGCAAGGACGCGGAGTTCGTCGAGGGCGCCGTGAACGCGTCGGAGATCCCCGAGCGCGACCTGTCGGTGCAGCTGTCCGGCTGGATGCTGATGGAGGCTGCGCATACGCTCAGCGACGAACGCGAGCCCCACGGTCCCACTGGCCCTGACGTTCCCGATCCCGTACAGGAGGAAGAGGCGTAGATGACGCTCGCCGACGAGCTGACCGGAAGCTGGACCCCCGACGAGGACACGATCGCCCGTGCCAACCTGACCCGCTTCATGGCGTGGCTCGGGGAGACCGGTCGCGGCGAGTTCACCGACTACCAGGACCTGTGGGCGGCGTCGGTGCGCGACGTCGCCTGGTTCTGGGAGGCGGTGTGGCACTTCTACGACGTCCGCTCGACGCAGCGTCCCGATTCCGTGCTCGTCGACTCCGACATGCCTGGGGCGCAATGGTTTCCGGGCGTGACGCTGAACTACGCCACCGAGGTCTTCCGGCACGAGACCGCTGACCGGCCCGCCATGGTCGTGGCCGGCGAGGACGGTTCGACCGAATGGTCGTGGGAGCGGCTGCGCAGCGAGACGGCGTCGTTCGCGAACTACCTGCGCCGGGTCGGCGTCGTGCCGGGGGACCGCGTCGTCGGCTACCTGCCGAACGTCGGCGAGGCCGTCGTCGCGTTCCTCGGCGCCGCAACCGTCGGTGCCACCTGGGCGGTGTGCAACCAGGACGTCTCACCCGCGGGCGTCGTCGCCAGGCTGGCTCAGCTCGAACCGACCGTGCTCGTGGCCAGCGACGGGTCGGTCTACAACGGCAAGCACGTCGATCGCAGCGCCGAACTCGCGACGATCCGCTCGCAGCTGCCGACGCTGCGGGCAACGGTGCTGGTGCCGCGGTTGGGCACGACGCCGCCGGAGGACACCGTTCCATGGTCGGCGGTCCTCGAGGCCGACGCGCCACTGGAGATCACGCAGGTGCCATTCGGTCATCCGCTGTGGGTGCTGTTCTCCTCGGGCACCACCGGCACGCCGAAGGGCATCGTGCACGGGCACGGCGGCGTGGTGCTCGAACACCTCAAGTACCTGGGTCTGCACCTCGACATGACGCCGGAGGACCGCTTCTTCTGGCAGTCGTCGACCAGCTGGATGATGTGGAACCTGCTGGTGGGCGGCCTGTTGGTGGGCTCGACAATCGTGCTCTACGACGGCAGCCCGACCTTCCAGCGCACCGACTACCTGTGGCAGGTCGCCGCCGAGAGCGGTACGACCGTCCTTGGCGCGGGCGCTGGGTATTGGCTGGCGTGCGCCAAGGAGGACCTCCGGCCCGGTCAGGCGTACGACCTCACGGCACTGCGCGCGGTGGGATCCACCGGGTCGCCGTTGCCCGCGTCGGGCTACCGCTGGATCCAGGAGGGCATCGGACGCCCGGTCCCAGTGGTGTCGGCCAGTGGCGGCACCGACGTCGTCACCGCGTTCATCGGCGGGAGCCCGCTGGTACCGATCCGGGCAGGCGAACTCAACGTGCTCTGCCTCGGCGCGGCCATCGAGGCATGGGGCGACGGCGGCAAGTCGGTCACCGAGGAGGCCGGTGAACTGGTGATCACGGCTCCCATGCCGTCGATGCCGGTGTTCTTCTGGAACGACGACGACGGCGAGAAGTACCGCAAGGCCTACTTCGACAAGTACCCGGGCACTTGGTGCCACGGCGACTGGATCACGATCACCGACCGCAAGTCCGTTGTGGTGCATGGCCGTTCGGATGCCACGCTGAACCGGATGGGCGTCCGGATGGGCAGTGCCGAGATCTACAACGCCGTCGAGGGGCTCCCCGAGGTGCGCGACTGCCTGGTGGTGGGATGCGAACTCGACGACGGCGGCTACTGGATGCCGCTGTTCGTCGCGCTCGCCGACGGCGTCGAGTACGACGACGAGCTGCGGGGCAGGATCGTCACCGCGATAAAGACGGGCGCGTCACCCCGGCACGTGCCCGACGAGGTCATCGTCGTACCCGGCATCCCGCGGACGATGACGGGCAAGCGGCTCGAGATACCGATCAAGCGAATCCTGCAGGGCGCGAAGCCGTCCGACGTGCTGACCCCGAGCGCCGTGGACCGGCCCGACCTGCTGGACGTGTTCGCCGACCACGCCCGAGCGTGACCGAGCAGGCCCCATCCCGGCCCAGCCGGTTCGGACGCGACCCCACCGCGGCCCGCAGCGGCGAGAACTCCGCTGCAGCGCTGCTGCTGGTGTTCACGGTGCTCGCGGTGGTCTGGGCGAACTCGCCGTGGGCGCACACCTACGCCGGCTTCTGGGATACCCACGTCGGGCTGACGTTCGGCAGCATGCACGCCGAACTCACGGTCAAGCACCTGGTGAACGACGCCCTGATGACGTTCTTCTTCTTCATCGTCGGCCTGGAGGTCAAGAGCCAGTTCACGATCGGCGAGCTGACCGACCGGTCGCGCGCGGCAGTGCCGGTGCTCGCGGCGATCGCCGGGCTGATCCTGCCCGCCGTGGTGTTCCTGGTGCTCAACCCCAGCGGTGAGGACGCCAGGGCGTGGGGCGTGGTCATCTCGACGGACACGGCGTTCCTGGTCGGCGCGCTGGCCATCATCGGGCCGAAATACCCTGCGCGACTGCGCACCTTCCTGCTCACGCTGGCCGTGGTCGACGACGTCGGTGCGCTGATCGTGATCGCGCTGTTCTACTCGGACGAGATTCGGGTCTGGCCGCTGGTGGCCGCCGTCGTACTCCTCGGCGCCCTCACCGCGGTCCGGCTGCTGCCGCGCGGCCGCGGCCCGGCGTACTTCGTGCTGGCCGTGGGTCTGTGGCTGTCGCTGTTCGCCGGCGGCGTGCACCCGACGCTCGCCGGCGTGGCCGTGGCGCTGTTGATCCCGGTGTTCACCCCCGACCGCGGACGGGTCGAGGAAGCCGCGGAGGTCATCCGGGCGTTCCGGCAGTCGCCGAACTCGGAGTACGCCAGGGCGGCGACGCGGAGCCTGCGCGACTCGATCTCGATCAACGAGCGGTTGCAGACCGACTTCGGACCGTACGTGTCCTACCTCGTCCTGCCGCTCTTCGCGCTCGCCAATGCCGGTGTGCACTTGGACGGCAACACGATCTCCGAGGCGATGCGCTCACCCCTGACGTGGGGTGTGATCGCCGGTCTGGTGGTCGGCAAGTTCGTCGGGATCACCGCGGCGACCGCTGCCGTGCGCGCATCCGGCGTCGGAGCGCTGGCGCCTGGGCTGACGCTGCGCCGCATCGCCGGTGGTGCGGCGCTGTCCGGTATAGGGTTCACCATCTCGCTGTTCATCGTCGACATCGCGATCACCGACCCGGTGAAGCAGGATCAGGCCCGCGTCGGCGTGCTGGCCGCCTCGGTGCTGGCGTTCGCGCTCGGCTGGGTGACGTTCCGGGTCACCGATCGGCTGAGCCCGCCGGTAGCCGTGGGCGCCAAGCTCCTTCGCGACGTCGATCCCGCGCGGGACCATTTGCGCGGCAACCCGGACGCGCCGCTGACACTGGTCGAGTACGGCGACTTCGAGTGCCCGTTCTGCAGCCGCGCCACCGGATCGATCGACGAGGTGCGCGAGTACTTTGGCGACCGCCTGCGGTACGTGTGGCGCCACCTCCCGCTGGAGCGGGTGCATCCACGGTCGATGGACGCCGCCCGGGCGAGTGAGGCGGCGGCCATGCAGGGCCACTTCTTCGACATGGCCATCCGGATGTTCGAGTTCCAGGACTACCTGGAGTGGGAGCACATCTACCGCTACGCCGACGGAGTCGGTTGCGACATCGCCAGATTCGATGAGGACCTGCACGGCTCGAAGGTGCTGCACCGCGTGCTCGACGACGCGCAGGACGCCGAGTTGATGGACCTGAACTCCACGCCGACGTTCTTCGTCAACGGCAGGCGGCACAAGGGTCCGTTCGACGCGGCCAGCCTCATCCGGGCGCTTGAGGAGACGAGCCCCGAGTCGACTAGCTCCGAGAGTGCTGCAGGTAGGTGACGATCGCACCGGTCAGGCCCCGCCGGGCCAGGTCCAGGTCGTAGTACGAACCCAGTTGGCGTTCGGAGACCAGGCCGCGCATGGCGCCCGGGATGAACGACGCGACCTCGCGCACCCGTTCCGGGTCGACGTCGACGTCGGCGAACGCGGTCTGGCATGCCTCGATCCAGCTGCGGCCCCACGACTGCAGCTCGGCAGAGGTCCGTGGGTAGACCCGCTCGAGTTCCGCGCCGTCGCGGGGGAGGGCGGCCCGCAACGTCTCGATGGCGCGTGAGTCGGGTGCCGACAGCCCGTCGAACAGCACGTCGATGATCGCGGCGACGCGCTCGCTCAGCGGCGCCTCGGGCGCCGCCGTCGAGGTGAGTGCCCGGGCGAAGTGCGCGGGTTCGAGCTGGCCGCGACGTTCCGCGGTGCGCTGCAGCACTGCGGCCCAAAGCCCGTCGATGTCGCCGAACTGGTACTTCACCGCGCCCCACGTGGCGCCGGCGTCCTTGGCGATCCGGTTGGCCGACGCTGCGGCGACGTCGCCGGTGGCCAGAGCGCGCAGCGCCGCATCGAGCATCGCGTCGCGGGTCGCCTGGCCGCGGCGGTTGGTGCGGCGTGGCGCGGTCGTAGGCGTCATCGGTTCGGCCACTTGACGAATCATAGAGGGCTCTGTGATTCTTGTCGACATGGCCAAACCGCCGCTCTCGATGAAGCCGACCGGCTGGTTCCAGGTCGCGTGGTCGGATCAGGTCGAGGTCGGCGCCGTCCACGCGATGAAGTACTTCGACACCGAGATGGTGGCGTGGCGGTCGGAGTCCGGCCGGGTCACCGTCATGAACGCCTACTGCGAACACCTCGGTGCGCACCTCGGGTTCGGCGGCCACGTCGTCGGCGAGGTCATTCAGTGCCCCTTCCACGGCTGGCAGTGGAACGACGAGGGCCGCAACGTCTGCATCCCCTACGAGCCAAGGCCCAACCGCGGACGCCGGATGCGCACCTACCCGGTCGCCGAGCGCAACGAGGCCATCTACGTCTGGCACGACGTCGAGGGCCGCGAGCCGTTCTTCGACGCACCCGACGTGTTCGCCAGCTTCGCCGACGGCAGCAGTGCCGCCGACTACTACCCGCAGCAGCGCCTGTATCGCGAAGCGCTGGAGATGCATCCGCAGTACGTGCTCGAGAACGGCGTCGACTTCGCGCACTTCAAGTACGTGCACGAAACGCCGATCGTGCCGGTGTTCACGCGCCACGACTTCGCCGAACCCGTGTCTCGCGTCGACTTCACGATCACCTTCGAGGGCGACGAGGACCAGAGCATCGACGACGTGCGCAGCGGCGTCGAGGCGATCAACGGCGGGCTCGGCATCGCGGTCACCAAGAGCTGGGGGATGGTCGACAACCGCACCATCTCGGCGATCACCCCGGTCGACGACCGCACCTCCGACGTCCGGTTCATGGTGTACATCGGGCGGACGCCCGGCAAGAGCAGTCCCCGACACGAGGCGAAGGCCGTCGACTTCGGCAACGAGGTCATCCGGCAGTTCGCCCAGGACGTTCACATCTGGAGCCACCAGCGCTATTCGGATCCGCCAGCGCTCTCCACGTCGGAATACGAGGGCTTCACCGCAATTCGCAAGTGGGCCATGCAGTTCTATCCCGACGGCCGCGGCGGCAACGCCGCGGACCTAGCCACCGATCAGAAGGGCTGACCGCCAGTGACCACGAAACCAGTTCGCGTCTTCCAGGTGGCGACGGGCAACGTCGGCTCCGAGATGATCAAGCGCATCCGGCACCGCAGCGACATCGAACTCGTCGGATTGCATTGCTACACACCGGAGAAGGTCGGGCGCGACGCTGGTGAGATCGTCGGCGTCGAGCCGCTGGGCGTGCGCGCCACCGGCACCGTCGAGGAGATCATCGCCGCCAAACCCGACGTGCTGACCTTCCACGGTGTGTTCCCCGACGAGGACCTCTACGTGCAGGTGCTCGAAGCCGGGATCAACGTCGTCACCACCGCCGACTGGATCACCGGCTGGCACCGCGACGCGAATCACCCGCACCCATCGGGCAAGCCGGTCAGCCAGCTGCTGCGCGAGGCGTGCGAGAAGGGCAGGTCGACGTTCTACGGCACCGGCATGAACCCGGGCGTCAACCAAATCCTCGGCGTGGTCTGCTCGGCCGACGTCGCCGAGATCGAGAACGTCACGACCATCGAGTCCGTCGACGTGTCGTGTCACCACAGCAGGGACACGTGGATCGAGGTCGGCTACGGCCAACCCGTCGACGACCCCGAGATCCCGGGCAAGCTCGAGAAGTACACCCGAGTCTTCGCCGACAGCGTGCTGATGATGGCCGACTGCTTCGGCCTCGAACTCGACGAGGTGAAGTTCAGCTACGAACTCGGCGCGTGCACGAAGGACGTCGACCTCGGTTGGTACCAGCTGCCGAAGGGATCGCTGGGCGGCAACTACCTGAAGTACCAGGGCATGGTCGACGGCGTGCCGCGCGTCGAGACCCACCTCGAGTGGCAGATGACCCCGCACACGGACCCCAGCTGGGACATCAAGGGCTGCTACATCACGCAGATCAAGGGTGACCCGTGCATCTACAACAAGCACATGATCTTCCCGAAACCCGGTGTGGACCTGTCGGATCCGGCGAACTTCGCCTCGATCGGCATGACGGTGACCGGCCTGCCCGCCCTCAACGCGCTCGCCTCGGTGGTGGCTGCGCCACCCGGACTGCTCACCAGCGCCGACCTCCCCCTGCGCGGATTCGCGGGACGCTTCGTCACGTAGCCGCTGCCCGGCCGCCGCGGCGGGGTGCCTAGCATCGTGGGGGTGACCGACTCACCGAGCAGTTCGCTTCGTCCGCCCGTCGACTTCCCCAGCCGCATCGGCGTGTGGTGGGCCAGCGAGACCTGGGCGATGCCCGACGCCATCGAGGTGGCCCAGGAGATCGAATCGCTGGGCTTCGGTTCGTTGTTCATCCCCGAGGTCACCGGCAAGGAGTGCCTGACCCAGTCGCTGGCCTTCCTCAGTTCCACCGAGCGACTGGTGGTCGGCACCGGCATCGCCAACATCCACGTGCGCATCCCGTCGGCGGCCGAGACCGGTGCCCGCACGATCACCTCGCTGTTCCCGCGGAGGTTCATGCTCGGCCTCGGCGTCAGCCACGCCCCGCTCGTCGAGCACGGCATGGGCAAGACGTACGCCAAGCCGTTGGCCACGATGCGTGACTACCTCGAGAAGATGGCGGCGGTCCCCGAGGTGATCGAGCCCGGCTCCGGTCGACCGGTGCGGCTGCTGGCCGCGCTCGGGCCGAAGATGATCGAGTTGTCCGGCACGCACGCCGATGGCGCACACCCCTACCTGGTGCTGCCCGAGCAGACGCGCGTCACCCGCGACATCCTCGGCCCGGACAAGTGGGTCGTCTCCGAGCAGGCCGTCACCGTCGGCGGGTCGCCCGAGGAGCAGCTGCAGTGGGCGCACCAGCACCTCAACGTCTACAGCGGCCTGCCCAACTACCGAAACTCGTGGCTGCGGCAGGGCTTCGACGAGTCCGATCTGGTGCACGGCGGCTCCGACAGGCTCGCGAAGGCGATCGTCGGGATGGGCTCGGTGCCCGCCGCGGCCGCGTCGGTGAAGGCGCACCTCGACGCCGGCGCCGACCACGTGGTGCTGCAGGTCCTCGGCGACAACCCGATGATGGATCCGCGGCCCGCGCTGCGGGAGCTGGCCTCCGAGCTGGACCTGGTCTAGAAGGCCTCGCCGGGGGCGGGCTCGCCGGGCAGCGCGCCCTTGCGGCGGGCCTCGCGGCGACGCTTGAACCACTCGATGAAGATCGGGAGCACCGAGAGCAGCACGATCCCGATGAAGATCGGCTCGAGCAGCTTCTGCACGATCTCGAAGCTGCCCAGCCAGAAGCCGAGCAGCACGAGCCCGACGCCCCAGATCACCGCGCCGAGGATGTTCCAGAACGCGAACGCGCCGTAGTTCATCCGCGCGGCGCCTGCAGTGATGGGCGCCAGGGTCCGCACGATCGGGACGAATCGGGCCAGGACGATGGCGAACGGGCCGCGCTGCTCGAAGAACAGGTGCGCCTCGTCGAGGTACTTCTGCTTGAGGAAGCGGGCGTTGGGCTTGAACATCGACGTTCCGATGCTGCGGCCGATCCAATAGCCGACCTGGCCGCCCGCGATCGCGGCCAGCGGGATGAACACCAGCAACTGCCACAGCTGGAAGTTGGTGTTCGCGGCCGCGCCCTGGGCGGCGTGTCCGGCGGCCAGCATACCCGCCACGAACAGCAGCGAGTCGCCGGGCAGGATCGGGAACAGCACGCCGGATTCGACGAAGACCACGACCAGGATGCCGACCAGCGCCCACGCGCCGAAGTACCCGATGAGGTTGAGCGGATCCATGTAGTCCGGCATCAACGCCAGCGTGGTGGTGGTCATGGCAGACCAAGATACCGGCGGCTGATGAGGAGACCCGAAACGCGCAGCGCGCGACATAGGGAAACACCCGATTCAACGGGCTGGAGATGACCATAGCGTCGTCACCATGAACGCCGTCACCACCCTGCTCGTCACCGTCGCACTCATCGCGGGAGCCGGATGCGGCTCGTCGGAGTCTGCGCCGCAGTCGGGCACCGCCAGTCCGGCGCCCGCATCGGCCGACGGCGGCCAGGCCGAGGACTCCGCGGTCGACGCCTGCGGGTTGGTCTCGAACGAGGAAGTGGGGGCGCTGATCGGCGTCACCGTCGACGGGGTGCCCAGCGGTGCCGGTGGGCGGTCGGCCTGTACGTGGGAGAACCCTGACACCTACGAGTCGGTGACCGTCGACATAGGCGCGCCGGGCACCGCATCGGACGACACACTGCCGCCGTTGGGCGAGCCGGGGTTCCCGGAGGTGGAGAGCACGCCAGGACCGAACGGCACGCGGCTAGTGGCCGGCGCGGTCGAGTTCGCCGCCGGGAACCGCTACAACTCGGTCCAGGTGGCGGCACCGGTGTCCATGAGCCCCGACCAGTCCGTCGCCGCGGCCAACGACCTCGTCGCCAAGATCACGCCTCTCATCCCGTCGTGACCCCGCCACCCCCTTGTTTCTCCTAGGCTCGGTTCATGCCGACGCACAAAGCCGTTCACGTCCCCTCAGCAGGCGCAGCGCTGACGCTCGCCGACGTCGAGACCGCCTCGCCGCCGCGCGATCACGTGCGGATCGCGGTGTCGGCGTGCGGGGTGTGCGGCACCGACCACGCCTTCGTCAACGGAGGCTTCCCCGGGCTGTCGTGGCCGGTCACCCTTGGGCACGAGATCGCGGGCACGGTCGCCGAGGTTGGCGACGGCGTCGAGGACTTCGCGGTCGGCGACCGGGTCGCCGTCGGGTGGTTCGGCGGAAACTGCAACCGCTGCATGCCCTGTCGCAAGGGCAAGTTCATGCAGTGCGAGCGCATGCAGGTGCCGAGCTGGCACTACCCGGGCGGGTACGCCGAGTCGACGACCGTGCCCGCGACGGCGCTGGCCCGGATTCCAGAGGGGCTCTCGTTCGTCGAGGCCGCGCCGATGGGCTGCGCAGGCGTGACGACGTTCAACGGATTGCGGAACACCCGAGCCAAGGCCGGTGACCTGGTCGCCGTGCTCGGCGTGGGTGGGCTCGGCCATCTGGGCGTGCAGTTCGCCCGCGCGATGGGCTTCGAGACCGTCGCGATCGCGCGCGGCGAGGGCAAGGCGCAGGACGCGAAGGACCTCGGCGCACACCACTACGTCGACAGCAATGCCACCGACGTGTCGGCCGAACTGCAGAAGCTCGGCGGCGCCGCGGTGGTGCTGGCGACCGCCGCCAACTCCGAGGCGATGGCGGCGACGATCGGCGGCCTGGGGCCCGAGGGCGAACTCGTCATCATCGGCGTCACACCCGACAACCTGCCCATCAGCCCACTGGACCTGATCAACTCGGGCCTGTCGGTCACCGGCCACCCCTCGGGCACCTCGCGCGACGTCGAGGAGACCATGCACTTCGCCGTCCAGACCGGCGTGCGGGCGATGATCGAGGAGCGGCCGCTGGCCGAAGCCGCCGAGGCGTACGCGGCGATGGACTCCGGTCGGGCGCGCTACCGCATGGTGCTCACGGTCTAGTCGGGCCCCGGCGCACCCCGGCGACCACCGACCGCGGCAGGCGCCCGGCGCGGGAGTGCCCGGTGAGCCGGTCGCCGTCCACCTCCACGTCGAACTCCAGTTTCAGGCGCATGGGCTTGGTCACCGTCTGCCGCCAACGGACCCGCCCGCCCTCGACGACGACGTCGGTCAGGGGCACCGTCTCACCCTTGCCCGTCGCGGTGCCCGTCACGAGGCCGTCGCGCTCGACGAAGTCGTACACGACGTGCAGCGAACCCACGGGCGTCTTGATGGCGACGTCCCACTCGCCGACGACACCGGCCGTCACGTCGGCTTCGGTTCCCGGCCGGTGTTCGTCCACACCGTGCCGCGCCGCTCGTAGGCGAACAGTTCCTCGACGGCGATCGCGACGCGTGGGCCATAGCTGCGGTCGAGCAGGTGCAGTGCCAGGTCGAGGCCCGATGTCACGCCGCCCGAGGTGACGAGGTCGCCGTCGTCGACGACCCTGGCCCGCACCGGGATTGCGCCGGTGGCCTCCAGCACGTCGACGCCGAGGTAGTGGGTGTTGGCGTTCCTGCCCTCCAGCAGGCCGGCCATCGCCAAGGCCAGCGACCCGCCGCAGACCGTGGCGACCGTGACGTCCGGGGCCTCGAACGCACGGCGGATGAGCCGCACCGCCTCGGTCTCGCCGAAGCGGGCGAGCAGCACGGGGATGGTCTCGACGCCCTCGTCGGGATCGCCCTCGACCGGACCCGCGGCGCCGGGCACGATGACGTAGCCGGGTTTGGTCGGATCGAGGCGGGCGCCGGCCTGCAACGTCAGGCCGCGGGAGCCGCTGACCACCGCGCGGGGACCCTCCGCCGACACCAGTTCGACCTCGAGTTCGCCGCCGACGGCGTCGCTACCGGCGACGAGCACTTCGAAGGGGGCGACGACGTCCAGCGGGTCGAACCCGTCGAACAACACGATCTGCGCGTGCATCGGTGTCATCGGATGGTCGTGTTCGCCAGCGGCCGATCGCCCCAACCGTTGTCGGCCACGACGTCGAGGAAGGCGATGGAGGATCCGTTGATCGCCTCGTGCAGGTGCGCGGGGAACGAGAAGGGTGGAGCCCTGAGCGGATTGGCGCGCGTGCCAACGGCAATCGAATGGGCGATGGCGAAACCGAGATCGTGGCGTGGCCAGCTGGCGTGTACCCGGTCGGCGAAACCGGCTGCGAGTACGCCCTTCTGGAACCCGTCGGCGTAGTCGGTGAGGCCGAGGTCGTGCAGGAGGCACGCCAGGAACAGTGCCTCGTCGTCGAAGTCGGCACTGCCCCGTAGCCCCCTGGCCGCCGCGAGTTCGCGTCCGAAGAGGTAGCTGCGGACGCAGTGGTTGGTGAGGAACGCGGGTGAGACGTCGTGCGTCAATGCCATTGCCGCCGAGCAGATGTCGGAGTCGGGGAGGTCCCAGGCGGCTGCATCGGCCGCCATCGTGTCGCGGGTCTGGTTCGTCATGGAAACCAGCGTGTCGAAGACGCCACGGTCCGGACAGTGGCCATATGGCCACGGTACGTCGGGATCTGGACACTGGACGTCATGCCCCAGGAGATGTTGACCGCCGTATACCACCGCTACCTCGAGTGCCTGAACGAGCGCAGGTGGGACGACCTGGGGGAGTTCGTCGCCGACGACGTGACCCACAACGACCGGCCGCTGGGGTTGAGCGGATACCGGGCCATGCTGGAGGACGACGTGCGGACGATCCCGGATCTTCGGTTCGTCGCGGACCGCGTGGTCGCCGAGGGCGACGTCGTGGCCTGCCGGTTGCTGTTCCGGTGCAGGCCGGAACGGACCTTCCTGGGTTTCGAGCCGACGGGCGAGACGATCACGTTCGCCGAACACGCCTTCTACGAGTTCCGGGACGGGCGGATCGTCGCGGTGTCGTCGCTGCTGGACGTGCGGGCGGTCGCCGCCCAGATGGCACGCTGACGCATCCGCCTGCCGCTGCGACGAGCTTCTTGCGATACTGGCTCTGACACGTCTGAAGAGCCGGAAACGCCAGGAGGAGCAACGCCATGCCCATCGCCACGCCCGAGGTCTACGCCGAGATGCTCGGTCGAGCCAAGGAGAACTCCTACGCGTTCCCGGCCATCAACTGCGTCGGCTCGGAGTCCATCAACGCCGCCATCAAGGGCTTCGCCGACGCAGGCAGTGACGGGATCATCCAATTCTCCACCGGCGGTGCGGAATTCGGCTCGGGCCTCGGTGTCAAGGACATGGTCACCGGCGCCGTCGCGCTCGCCGAGTTCGCGCACGTCGTCGCCGCCAAGTACCCGATCTCGGTGGCACTGCACACCGACCACTGCCCGAAGGACAAGCTGGACTCCTACGTCCGGCCGCTTCTGGCCATCTCGGCCGAGCGCGTCAAGAACGGCCAGAACCCGCTGTTCCAGTCGCACATGTGGGATGGCTCGGCAGTCCCGATCGACGAGAACCTCGAGATCGCCAAGGAGCTGCTGAAGCTCGCGGCCGAGGCCAAGATCATTCTGGAGATCGAGATCGGCGTGGTCGGCGGCGAAGAGGACGGCGTCGAGGCCGAAATCAACGACAAGCTCTACACCACGCCCGAGGACTTCGAGAAGACCATCGACGCGCTGGGCCACGGCGAGCACGGCAAGTACCTGCTCGCCGCGACGTTCGGCAACGTGCACGGCGTCTACAAGCCCGGCAACGTGAAGCTGCGTCCCGAGGTGCTCGACCAGGGCCAGAAGGTCGCGACGGCCAAGCTCGGCCTGGCGCCCGGCAGCAAGCCCTTCGACTTCGTCTTCCACGGCGGCTCCGGCTCGCTGAAGTCGGAGATCGAGGACTCGCTGAACTACGGCGTCGTGAAGATGAACGTCGACACCGACACCCAGTACGCGTTCACCAAGCCCATCGCCGCGCACATGTTCTCGAACTACGACGGCGTGCTGAAGATCGACGGCGAGGTCGGCAACAAGAAGGTCTACGACCCCCGCAGCTACCTCAAGAAGGCCGAGGCCGGCATGTCCGAGCGCGTCGTCGAGGCATGCAACGACCTGCACAGCGCGGGCAAGAGCATCTCCGCAGGCTGATCACTGATTACTGCGGGGCTTGGCACACCTTCCACTGCTCGTCGCGGAACTCCAGATCGAAGCTCCGCGTCGAGCGGGTGGCCGGGTCGAACGCCATGAACGACGTCACGTTGGCCTCGGCGTGCGTCCCGTTGACGACGACCTCGTCGATGCTCGCCACCACCGGATACTGACGGGCGGCGGCCACCTTGGCGTGGATGTCCTTCCACTTGGCGTCGTCGTAGTTCACGTAGCTGACCGCGGTGTCGCCACACGTGATGCTGCGCAGCGTGGCCAGGTCGCCCTTCTGGATCGCGGTGTCGAAGTCCTGGATGGTCGAGCGGACCTGGTCCTCCTGCGACACCTTCGCCTCGTCGTCGCGGGTCAGCAGGATCGTGCCGAGGATGGCGACGGCGACGACGGCGGCGATGACGAGCAGGACGGCGATCACCCAGCCCCAGCTCCGGCGGGACTTCGGTGGCTTCGGGACGTCGGTGCGGCCAGGGATGACCTGCGGGCCTGGGGCGTTCTGCTGCGCGATCGGCTCGGTGAAGGCCGAGGCCGCCGAGAGGTCGGCCGGTGACTGCGCGGCCGAGAACACTTCGGTGGCCGGTTCGCCGAAGGTGCCGATGACCTGGGTCTCGCCGGCGTCGGACGGCGACGGCGCGGTGAAGCGGCGTTCGCCGGGATCCGTGGCGTCGTCAGCCCCCCTGCGGTCGTTCTCGTCGGGCCCCGATGGGTTCGACATGTGAGTCTCAGTCCTCCTCGCAACGGTCCAAACAGAGCTTATCCACCTGCACCGGCACACGCGTCGGACCTCGCCGGAGCCCGCACGGCACAATAGGCCCATGACGCGAATGGGTGACCTTCTGGGGCCGGAACCGGTGCGACTGCCACGGGACACCGAGGCGGAGGAAGCGCTCGACGCGGGTGAGAACCCCGCGATCGTCGCGGCAGCACACCCCGCGGCGTCGGTCGTGTGGGCGGCGCTCGCGGAGGAGGCCCTCGGCGACGATCGGGCCATCACCGCGTACGCCTATGCCAGGACGGGCTATCACCGCGGGCTGGACAAGTTGCGCCGCAACGGGTGGAAGGGCTTCGGCCCGGTGCCGTACTCGCACGAGCCGAACCGCGGTTTCCTGCGGTGCGTCGCGGCGCTGGCCCGCGCCGCCGAGTCCATCGGCGAAACCGACGAGTACCAGCGCTGCCTCGATCTGCTCGACGACTGCGATCCGGGCGCGCGGCTGCAGCTGCTGCCCCAGTAGCGCCCGCTCAGCAGCGGCTGTGTTCGTCGCAGCCACCGACGGGCGGTTCGACCTGCACGGTCGCGTGCTCGAGTCCGCGGGCGGCGAGGACCGCCCTGGTGTCCTCGAGCACCCTGGTCGTGTCGCCGCTGCAGGTCACGTGGGCCGTCGCCATGTCCCGCCCGGGCACCAGGGTCCACACGTGCAGGTCGTGGACGCCCGTGACGCCGTCGACGGCCGCCAGCGCAGTGCGGAGTTCGTCGACGTCGATGTGGCTGGGTGACGATTCGGACAGGATCCGCAGGGCGGCCCGCGCCAGCGACACCGCGCGCGGCAGCACCCACAGGGCGACGAACACTGCGACGACGACGTCGGCGTAGGGCCACGTCGTCGTGACCGTGACGATGCCCGCGATCAGGACGCCGACGCTGCCGACGGTGTCGGCGACGACCTCCATGTAGGCGCCCTTGACCGCCAGGCTGTCCTCGGACGAGGAGCGGAGCAGCAGCATCACCACGAGGTTGGCCAGCAGGCCGAGGGTCGCGACCACGATCATCGGGACGCCAGGGATGTCCGGCGCGTCGCCGAGGCGCTCGAACGCCTCGTAGAGGATGAACGCCGCAACGCCCAGGAGCAGCACCGCGTTGGCGACCGCGGTGAACACCTCCGCGCGGTGCCAGCCGTACGTGCGGGATGCCGAGGCCGGTCCGTGCTTGGCCAGCAGCACCGCGGTCAGGCCCATGAACATCGCGACGAGGTCGGTCAGCATGTGGCCGGCGTCGGCGAGCAGTGCGATCGAGTCGATGGTCAGCGCGGTGGCGAGTTCGACGACGAAGAACGTCGCCAGGATCGCCGCGCCGATGACCATCCGGCTGACGCGGACGTCGCCGCCGCCGTGACTGTGGTCGTGCCCTGCGCCCATACCCGCAATCTATGCGGAAAGTCGCATATATCGCAAGGCGTCCGTCTACATCCAGGCCGACCAGAACCGCATTAGCGAACCGCCGACTGCCGAGAGGTAGCTCGGCACGCCGGACAGTTCGTAGACCGCGTACACGACCGAGAAGAACACCTGGTTGAGCGCTGGCACGATCAGCAGCAGCAACAGGATCAGGAACCCCCAGCCCTTGACCGGGTCCAGTTTGCGCTGCGTCTCGTGGGCGAGGTGCGGCTCCAGCGCGCCGTACCCGTCGAGCCCGGGGATCGGTAGCAGGTTCAGCAGTACGGCGGTCACCTGTAGGAACCCCAGGAACGCCATGCCGGCCCAGAACACCGCATGCTCGGGGTCGTAGAGCAGCTTCGTCACCGCCAGCAGGATGACGGCGAGCACCACGTTGGCGAACGGTCCCGCGAGGCTCACCATCGTGCGCTGCCGCGGCGTCATCCACGACGTCCGTACGTACACCGCGCCGCCGGGCAGGCCGATGCCGCCGAGCGCGATGAACAGGACCGGAAGGCCCAGCGAAAGCATCGGGTTCGAGTACTTGAGGGGATTGAGCGTCAGGTATCCGCGGACCTCGACGTCGTGGTCGCCGTAGCGCCACGCGGTGTAGGCGTGGCCGAACTCGTGCAGGCACAGCGACACCAGCCAGCCGAACAGCACGAAGACGAACACGCCGACGTACGCCAGCGGCTCGCGAACGTCGCCTGCGAGCCACGCGACCACGGCGCCTGCCGCGGTGATCGCCACGATCGCCAGGAAGATCGGGCTGGGGCGCACCGACTGGCGCAGGGGACGAATGCTCACCTCAGCGAAGGTACCTATCTGATGGCAAGCCAGCCGGTCGTGTGCCTGTAGAACGTCGACCGCCGCACGGCACGCGGGGCGGGCTGGCCGTCGCGCACGACCAGCGCACCCGTCGTGCCCAGTTGCGCTGCGCGCCCTGCCACCCACCGTCGCCTGCGCAGCCGGCCGGGGTCGACCGCCGCACGGAGGCCGGGCAGCGTGCCGGTCGGCTCGACGCGCACCCCGGACACCTCGCCGTCGAACAGCACGGCGTCGTCGACGACGGCCTCGCCGTGCAGCGCGGGATCGCCGCTCCACCGCGCGCCGCCGACGATGACGTGTCCGGAGTCGTCGCGGATCAGCGGCACACGGTGGGCGGTACCGGTACGGGCCTGGCGCACAGCGCGACGCCCGGTCGGTAGGCCGTAAGCGCGGGTGGCGGGTGAGCGCCGTTGCGGCACGTACGCCACCTCGACGTCGAGCCGCTCGGTGCGCATCAGCCGGGTGAGCACCGATGCCAGGTCGGCGTCGGCACCGACCACCACGAGGCGGTCAGCCGAGACGGCGTCGACGTCCTTCGGCGCGACGACGTCGTGCACCGTGTAATCGGCCAGCCCGCGGGGGATGGGCCTGCCGCCGAACCGCAGAATCGCGAGGTCGGGGGCGGTCACTGCGGCTCCTCGCATCAGGTCGGATAAGGTAGCTCACCGGCTGCACACAGTACTGAGGCAGTACGCGGGGGAGACAGCGGGAGACAACGCCATGCCGGCAATCGTCCTCATCGGCGCCCAGTGGGGCGACGAGGGCAAGGGAAAGGCCACCGATCTACTCGGTGGTCGCGTGCAGTGGGTAGTTCGGTACCAGGGCGGCAACAATGCCGGCCATACGGTCGTGCTGCCCACCGGAGAGAACTTCGCTCTCCACCTCATACCGTCGGGGATCCTCACACCGGGGGTCACGAACGTCATCGGCAACGGTGTCGTCGTCGACCCCGGGGTGCTGCTCACCGAGCTGAAGGGCCTCGAGGATCGCAACGTCGACACCTCCCGGCTACTGATCTCGGCCGACGCGCACCTGCTGATGCCCTATCACGTGGCGATCGACAAGGTGACCGAGCGCTACCTCGGCAACAAGAAGATCGGCACCACCGGCCGTGGCATCGGGCCGTGCTACCAGGACAAGATCGCGCGCATCGGCATCCGCGTCGCGGACGTCCTGGACCCGGACTCGCTGACCCAGAAGATCGAGGCGGCGCTGGAGTTCAAGAACCAGGTGCTGGTCAAGATCTACAACCGCAAGGCGCTGGACGCCGACGAGGTGGTCGCCACGCTGCTCGAGCAGGCCGAGGGGTTCAAGCACCGCATCGCCGACGCGCGCCTGCTCCTGAACGAGGCACTCGAGGACGGCCAGACCGTGCTGCTCGAGGGCTCCCAGGGCACGCTGCTCGACGTCGACCACGGCACCTATCCGTTCGTCACGTCGTCGAATCCCACCGCCGGTGGCGCGTCCGTCGGCTCCGGCATCGGGCCCACCAAGATCACCACGGTGCTCGGCATCCTCAAGGCCTACACGACCCGCGTCGGCTCGGGCCCCTTCCCGACCGAACTGTTCGACGACAACGGGGCGTACCTGGCCAAGACCGGCGGCGAGGTCGGCGTCACGACCGGCCGGGCGCGTCGGTGCGGCTGGTTCGACGCCGTGATCGCGCGCTACGCCACGCGGGTCAACGGCATCACCGACTACTTCCTGACCAAGCTCGACGTGCTGTCCAGCCTGGAGACGGTTCCGGTGTGCGTCGGCTACACCATCGACGGCAAGCGCACCAGCGAGATGCCGATGACCCAGAGCGACATCGCCCGCGCCGAGCCGGTCTACGAGGAGCTGCCGGGTTGGTGGGAGGACATCAGCACCTGCCGCACCTTCGACGAGCTGCCTGCCAAGGCCCGCGACTACGTTCTTCGTCTCGAAGAACTCAGCGGCGCCCACGTCTCGTGCATCGGCGTGGGGCCGGGCCGTGATCAGACGATCGTGCGCCGCGACGTGCTGGCGCCACGGTGACCGACGACGACCTGGACTACGAAAAGCACGGCGGTTTCCCGGTATTCGAACCGGCCGATCCCGGTCCGGGCTTCGGCCCGTTCCTGGCGTCGATGCGGCAGCTGCAAGACCTGGCCGTGTCGGCCGACCCCGACGGCGACACCTGGGTCGAGGCGGCCGCCCGGGTCGACGCACTCGTCAAGCTGCTCGCGCCGTTCGAGGCCGCCGAGGGCGTGGGACCGGCCAACCGCGTACCCGCACTGCCCGGCGCGGGCAGCCTGCTGATGCCGCCGTATCACGTGACCCAATTCGACTCCGACGGCGTGACGCTGACGGTTCGGTTCAGCCGATTCCACGTCGGCGGCAACTCGGCGGTGCACGGTGGTGTGCTGCCACTGATGTTCGACTCGACGTTCGGCATGGTCATCCACGCCACGGGGCGGCCGATCAGCCGCACCGGTTTCCTGCACGTCGACTACCGCAAGGTGACGCCCATCGACACGCCGCTGACCGTGCGCGGCTGGGTGCGCGAGGCACAGGGCCGCAAGTGCTTCGTCAACGCCGAGATGCGCGATCCCGACGGCGCCCTGCTCGCCGAGGCCAACGGGCTGATGATTCGGCTGCTGCCCGGCCAGCCCTGAGGCACCATGACGGCATGACCGAGCACGCTGCGCCCAAGCTGACCGGGCTGAGGACACCGCGCGCGGCCGCCGCTGCCGGAGTGTTGTTCGCCGTCCTGTTCGGTACTTCGCTGACGCTGATCCGTACGGCGCTGCCCGAGGGTGCTGCTCCCGGCTCGCAGTGGCTGATCGACGGCAGCGTTCACCTCAGGGTGGCGTCGATCCTGATGCCGTTCGCGGGGATCACGTTCCTGTGGTTCATCGGCGTGGTCCGCGACGGGTTTGGACGCTTGGAGGACAAGTTCTTCTCCACCGTCTTCATCGGCAGTGGTCTGCTGTTCCTGGCGATGATGTTCGTCGTCGTGGGAGTGGGGGCCGGCCTTCAGGCGAGCAGTGCGCTGATCGTCGATCCGACGGTCAACGACGAGGTGGCGACGTTCGGCCGCGCGATGCTGCTGACCATTTCCAAGACCTACGCGCTCCGCATGGCCGCAGTGTTCATGATCTCGCTGGCAACGATCTGGTTGCGGACGGGCCTGATGCCGCGTTGGCTCGTCGGTGCCACCTATGCGCTCGCCGTCGTGTTGATGGTTGCCAGTGACATCAGCATGTGGATGACCATGGCGTTCCCCATCTGGGTGCTCGTCGTCAGCCTGCTGCTACTCAATCGCGCAGGCGTCATCGACCTGCGCCACGATGACGTCAAACCAGCCGAAGCGCCGACGCCGGACACAGCTTGACGGCCTCGCGCACCTTGGCTTCGTCCTCGGCGGTGACGTCCGACTGGAGCACCACGACGATCCCGTCGTCGTCCTGATCGAAGATCTCGCCCGCGGTCATCACGCAGTTGCCCGCGGAGATGCAGGCGTCGCGATCGGCCTCGACCCTCACCACGTCACCTGCAGCGACCGCAGTCCGTAGATGAAGTGGAACTCGCGGAACGCCACGTGGTCGAAGTCCTCGGCGAGGGCCAGGTCGGGGAACCGGCGGAACAGCGCCGGCCACGCGATGCGCATCTCCATGCGTGCCAGCGGCGCACCCAGGCAGTGGTGCACGCCGTGGCCGAACGCCAGGTGGCCGGGCGCGCCGCGGCGGATGTCGAATTCCTCTGGCGCGTCGACGAAGTCGGGATCGCGGTTGCCTGCGGGCAGGGACGCGAACACCAGCTGGCCCGCGGGGATGGGCACGCCAGCGACCTCCACGTCGGTAGTGGTGATGCGGGGGATCGAGGTGTGCACGATCGACAGCCACCGCAGCAGTTCCTCGACGGCGGGCCCGATCGCGTCGGGCTCGTCGCGCACAGCCGCCAGCTGGTCCGGATGACGCAGTAGCGCAAGGGTTCCCAGTCCCAGCATGTTCGAGGTGGTCTCGTGGCCGGCGAGCAGCAGGAGGCTCGCCACGCCTACGAGTTCGTCGTCGGTCAGTTCGTCGGCGTGTTCGCGCACCAGCATGCCGATGATGTCCTCGCCGGGCGCCAGGCGCGCACGCCGGACGAGACCGAGCATGTACTCGCGCGACTCGCGGGCCAGGTCGAGGCGTTCGGGAATGGGCAGCGCCAGGTCCAGCTGCTTGTTGGCGCGGCGTTGGAAACCCTCACGGTCGGCGTAGGGCACGCCGAGCAGTTCGCAGATCACCAGCGAGGGGATCGGCAGCGCGAACGCCTCGACGAGGTCGGCGGGTGACCCACCGGCCGCCATGGCGTCGAGATGCTCGTCGACGATCTGGGTGATCCTCGGCTCGAGGCGCTTGATCCGACGAATCGTGAACTCGGGGGTGAGCATTCGGCGTAGGCGCTGGTGTTCGGGGGGGTCCATGCCGAGCAGATTGCCTGCGCGCTGCGACTCCTGTTCGGCGGCGGGGACGTCCGGTGCGCCTGGCACGACGAAGCCCGGCGGCCGTGCGTTCGAGAAGTGCTCGTGGTCGGCGAGCATCGCCTTGACGTCGTCGTGCCGGGTGACGATGAAGACCTGCATGCCGAACGCGTTGACGACGGTGCCGACCCCTGCGTCCGCACGCAGTTCGCCCAACTCGGGTGCGGGGTCGAACGCATCGCGCCGCATGTGGACGGGGGGCCGGCTCGGTGCCTGGGTCATGCAATCGACGGTACCGACGGATTCTGAGGACGGTGGGCTCGTGCGGCGTATCGTCGAACTCGATACGAGGGGGAACCATGACGTCCAACCGTCTCGCCTGGTCGATTCGACTGTTCACGGTGATCGGTGCCATGGGGCTTGCGCTGGCACCGGCGGCCGTCGCGGACGACGACGCCGCCTACAACGGTGCCCCGACCGTGGTGTCCGGTGGACCCGTTCCCACGATGAACGGCATCCCGTGCGTCGGCGGCAAGTTGGGCCTGTGCACCGGCTTCGCTCAGAATCAGCCGTCGCGCAACCCTCCGCAGTCCTACATCGGGGGCACCCCGACGATCAGGAACTAGCCAGGAAGTCGTTGACGATCGAGTTGACCAGCCCGGGATTCTCGAGTGCCGCAAGATGGGCGACGCCGTCGAGGACCACGTATGACGATCCCGGAATCGCGTCGGCCATGGCCTTCGTCTCGGCGTTGGAGAACGTGGCGTCCTCGGCGCCTGCGACCACGAGGACCGGCGTCCGTATCGAGGCCAGCAGCTCGCGCTGATCGGGCCGGCGGGGCACCACGCTGCGCACCGCCCACGAACTCGACCGGACGTCGACGGACCGAACGGCGGCCGTGACGGCGTCGACCACACCCGGGCGGGTGGCGAAGGTGGTCGGTCCGAGGAACGCCTTGAGCACCGACCGCGTCAGCGGCGGCTTGATCCCGCCCATCAGCCGCGCCGCTCGCAGCAGCGCGCCGTACTCCACCTTCTGCCATCGGTTCGCCGCCGACGCAGTGCAGTTCATCAGCACGGCACGGCCGATGCGCGCCGGATGCCTTGCGGCGAACGTGGCGCCGATCATCCCGCCCCACGAGTTGCCGACGACGTGCGCCCGCGCCACGTCGAGTCCGTCCAGCAGGTCGGAGATGCACCAGGCGCACTCGGCGAAGGTGAAATACCCACGCAGCGGGTCACTCTCGCCGTGCCCCGGTGGGTCGACGAGCACCACGTGGTAGCGGTCGGCGAAGTGCGAGGCCTGCGCCAACCACATGTCGCCCGTCATCAGGAGGCTGGGCCAGAAGACGATCGTCTCGCCGCTACCCGAGGTACGGACGCGCACCCGGCCGAGCCGGGTGTCGACGATGCGGGAGTCCACGAGAGGACATTATCGCTCCGGCCGCAACGCCGGCCACCAGATGCGCGGACCGATCAGCGTGAACAACGCCGGGATGATCACGGTCCGCACCACGAACGTGTCGAGCAGGATGCCGAGGCCCACGATGATGCCGATTTGCGTCAAGACGATCAGCGGCAGCACCCCGAGCACGCAGAACACCGCGGCGAGAACGATTCCCGCGCTGGTGATCACGGCACCGGTCGCCGACACCGCTCGCACGATGCCCTCCTTCGTGCCGTGCTCGGGAGTCTCCTCGCGGGCGCGGGTAACCAGGAAGATCGTGTAGTCGACCCCGAGCGCCACCAGGAAGAGGAAGGCGAACAGCGGCGTCGCGTTGTCCAGGGCGGGGAAGCCGAAGGCGTGCACGCTGACCCAGCCGCCGAGACCCAGCGCGGCCAGCGCGCTCAGCACGGTGACGGCCACGAGGACCAGCGGTGCCAGTGCCGCGCGCAGCAGCACGTAGAGCACCACCAGCACCACGGCCAAGATTGCCGGGACTACGACACGAAGGTCGCGTTGCGCGGCGGACCGTGCGTCGCGTGCGGTGGCGTCGGACCCGCCGACCAGGCCGCCGGGATCCACGGCCCTGACCGACGTCCGCAGCGCGTCGACGGTCGCGAACGCGTCGTCGGAGGCCGGTGGCGCGTCGAGCACCACCGACCACTGCGTCAGTCCCGAGGGCGAGCGCCCGGTCGGGGTGGCCGACACCACGCCGGGAGTCGACGTGATGGCCTGCTCGATTGCGCCGTCGGAACCGCTCGACGCGACGATTCGGGTGGGATCGGTGAGTCCGCTCGGAAAGTGTCGAGCAAGCGTCTCGTAACCCGTCACCGACTCCGCCTGCACCCGGAACTGCTCGGTCTGCGACAGGCCGATCGGCGTGGCCAGCAGTCCGGTGCACAGCAGCGCCAGCACGGCGATCGCCGAGCCCGAGACGATCGCGGGGCGCCTCGCGACGCCGGCGGCGATTCTGTGCCAAAGCCCGGTCGTGGTCAGCGGTTCGGCGCCGACCTTCGGCACGAACGGCCAGAACAGCTTCTTGCCGAACAGTCCCAGCGCGGGCGGCAACACGACGAGCACGAACACCGCCGCGACCACCAGTCCGGCGGCGGCCTGCACGCCCAGGCTGCGGGTGCTCGGCGACGAGGCGAAGCACAGTGTCAGCAGTGCGAGCACCACGGTCGCGTTGCTCGCCACGATGGCGGGCCCGGCGCGCCGCACCGCGGTCCCCAACGCCGATCCGGCATTCTGCTCGCTGCCGAGTTCCTCGCGGTACCGCGAGATCAGCAGCAGCGCATAGTTCGTGCCCGCGCCGAACACCAGCACGCTGGTGATGCCCGACGTCGAACCGTCGGGCGTGGTGCCCACCGCCGTGGCGATGGCGGCACCGACCACCGAACCCACCCGGTCGGCGAACGCGATCACCAGCAGCGGCACCAGCCAGAGCACGGGCGAGCGGTAGGTGATGATCAGCAGCAGCGCCACCACCGCCGCAGTGACGGCGAGGAGCGTGACGTTTGCGCCGCTGAACGAGTTGGCGATGTCGGCTCCGAAGGCGGGACCGCCGGTCACCTCGGCACGCAGATCGGCGGGCAGGCCGTCGCCGGCAGCGGTCCGCACCGACGTCACCGCGTCGTCGAGCGCGAAGCCCGACAAGTCGCTCGCCAGCGGGATCGTCGCGACGGCGGCCTCGCGGTCCCGGGACACCACGACCGGGGGAGCGCCCTGGGCATCGGCCGCTGCGAGCACGCGTTCCCGCGCGGCGTCGGTGGCGGTCAGGTCGTCGGCAGTCAGCGCTGCGCCGTCGGCGCGCGTGATCACCAGGATCGCCGGCACCGCCTTGCCCTGCGGGAACTCGGCGCGGGTGGCGTCGGCACGCGCGGACTCCGCGGTGGCGGGGACGGCGACGGGTGATTGCTCGGCCGAACTCGAACTCCCGATCAACACCAGCGCCGCGATGGACGCGGCCACGACGACGAGTGCAGCGAAGCGAGAGGTTCGAGTGGACACCCTTCGAATATTTCACTTTTCTAAATAGTTGGCAAGTGTTGGCGGTCGCCTATGCTGAAACGTCAATTCCGCCGGAGGTTCGAGACGATGACCGATACGACGAGTCCCGGCTCGGATCGTGAGCAGTCGGAACGTCGCATCGAGGCCGATCTGCGCGCGTTGACGGCGGAGTCGGACTGGATGGCCCGCGCCTTCGCCGACCAGAATGATTTGTCCGCGAACGAGTTTCGCGCCTTGCTGTTCGTCATGGTGGCGGAGACCGCAGGTGCTCCGCTGACCGCAGGCGATCTTCGCCGGAGCATGGGGCTGTCCGGTGCGGCGATCACCTACCTGGTGGAGCGCATGGCCGAGACCGGACACCTGCGTCGCGAGGTCGACCCGTCCGATCGCCGCAAGGTGATCCTGCGGTACGCCGACCACGGCATGGAGGTGGCCCGCGGCTTCTTCACCCGGCTCGGAGAACACAGCCACGACGCGATGGCGGTACTCCCCGACGAAGACCTCGAAGCCGCCCACCGGGTGTTCGGAGCGCTGATCTCCGCCATGCAGGCCTATCGGGCCGAGATGCCGTCGGAGATCGGCACGTCCACCGGGACCGACGTCGTCAGTCCCGGTTGAGGGCTGCTTCCTCGAGATCGAGACCGCGCAACAGGTTTCGCAGCACCTCGTCGTCGATCGCGCCGGCGTCGCGCTGCGCGATGAACTCCTTGCGCTCGGCCTCCAGCATTTCGAGGCGCAACCGCCGGAACGTCGCCGCGGGACTCTCCTGGCCGATCTCCTCGTCGCTGCGCCCCAGCTCCTCCCACGCCGCCTGACTGCGCCGTTCGTTCCACGCCCGCAACACCTTTGGCGTGTAGTCGTGAATCGAGCCGGGCTTCTGCTCGGCGATCAGTTCGTCGAGGCGCTGCGCCGCGGCCTGGGCTGCCCGGGTCTGCGCAGCGGCGGCCTCGAGCGCGTCGCGGTGGGTGTCGTCGCCCTGCACGTCGAGCACCTTGATGATCCACGGCAGGGTCAGGCCGTGCAGCAGCAGCGTCCCGACCACCACGACGAAGGTCAGGAACACCAGTTGCGGACGGCCGGGAAACGGCTCGCCGCTCAGCGTCGTGGCCGGCACCGCGAACGCCGCCGCCAGTGACACCACCCCGCGCATGCCCGCCCACGCCACGATGAACACGTGGGTGGGCCGCGGCCGGGGCTCGGTCGCGCGGATGCGTCGCGACAGCCGACGCGGCAGGTAGGCGAACGCGAACACCCAGGCGATCCGCACGGCGATGACGGTGGCGAGCACCGACACCGACGCGACCAGCAGCGTCCTGGCGGAGATGCCTGCCAACTCCGAGACCACCGTCGGTAGCTGCAGGCCGATCAGCAGGAAGGCGAACGACTCCAGCACCAGTTGCACCGCTCGCCACACCGCGGCGTCCTGCAGGCGGGTGGCGTAGGTGGCCCGCGTCGACCGCTGGCCGAGCATGAGCGCCGCCACGACAACGGCGATGACGCCCGAACCGTGCACCTGCTCGGCGAGGAAGTAGATGAAGAACGGGGCGACCAGACCGAGGGCGCTCTCGACCAGCGGATCGTCCAGCCAGGTCCGGACGTAGTCGATGATCCAGCCGACCGAACCGCCGACCAGCACGCCGCCGGCCGCGGCCAGTGCGAAGGTGCCGAGGCCGCTGGTCCACGTCGCGGCGGTGCCGATCGCAGCGGCCAGCGCCACCTTGTAGGCGGTCAGCGCGGTGGCGTCGTTGAGCAGGCTCTCCCCACCCAGCAGGGTCATGATCTGGCGCGGCAGTCCGAGCCTGCGACCCACCGCCGCCGCCGACACCGCGTCGGGCGGCGCCACGATCGCGCCGAGCGTGAGAGCCGCGGCGATCGTCAGCTCGGGCACCGTGTGGAAGGCGACCACGCCGACGGCGAAGGTCGACGCCAGCGGCAACCCGACGGCCAGCAGACCGATCGGGCGGACGTTGCGGCGCAGCGCGACGTAGCTGCTCTCCAGCCCCGCCGACCACAGCAGCGGCGGCAGGATCACGAACAGCACCAGCTCGGGCTCGAGTTCGATCGCCCCGATCCCGGGAATCAGCCCGGCGAGCAGGCCCGCGACCACCAGCGCCAGGGGAGCCGACACGTCGTAGCGCCGAGCGACGGCCGAGAGCAGCACCGACACCACGAGCACCGCGAGCAGTGACGCACTCACGTCGACCACCTTCCCTGTCCGGACGGACCTATCCTGATCAGCATGCGGAGGAGAACGCGGCGGCGCGACACGAATTCCCCGCCGAAGACGTGCGAGCACCTCGCCGGCATCACGGACCAACCCGATCCCGAACCGCTTTCCCCGGGCCGTTGCCAGGGTTGCGAGGAACTCGGCGAGACTACCTGGGCGCACCTGCGGATGTGTCTGACCTGCGGGCACGTCGGTTGCTGCGACTCCAGCCCGTACCGTCACGCCAGCGGGCACTTCCACGAGACGGAGCACCCGGTGATGCGCTCTGCCGAGCCGGGCGAGGACTGGCGGTGGTGCTATGCCGATTCGATGGTCGACACGGCCGCGCGCTGACGGTCTGGCAGGGTGGGCAGGCGATGAGTGAAACGACCGCGAGCCGTGCGGAAACGACCGTGATGCTGCTCGGCTCCAGCGTGCCGGGCCGCGACCTGGCGCTGGCCTTCGAGCGGCTCGGTGCCGCGGTGACGGAAATGGACCTCGCCTTGATCGGCGGTGCGCAGGAGGTCGGCGCGCGGATCGCGGCCGACCGGCCCGGCTACGTCGTCGCCGACTCCGCGGACGTTCCCGTCGACGTGCTGATCGCCGCCGCCGAACTCGACGGCGTCGACGTGTTCCCGACGCCTCGCAGCGCGCGGCTGTCCCTCGACCGGGAGGGCCTGCGCAAGCTCGCCGCCGACGAACTGGGCCTGCCCACCGTGCCGTTTTGGTTCGCCGGCTCGGCCGAGGAACTCGACGCCGTCGCGCAGCACGCGGGCTTCCCGCTGGTGGTGTCACCGGTCGCCGGAGAGAGTTCGGCGGGCCGCTCGGTGCTGACCCGGCCGCAGGACGTCGAGCCCGCCTGGCAGCGGGCCACCGCGGCCAGCCCGTCACCCCCGCGGGTGATCGCTGAGACCGTCGTCGAGATCGACGACGAGGTCACGCTGCTGACCGCGCGCAGCGTCGCGGCGTCCGGGCCGACGGTGCAGTTCAGCGAACCGATCGGCCACCGCCGCACCGACGGCGGGCCACTCGAGGCGTGGCAGCCGCACGAGATGTCACCCGCGGCGCTCGATGCCGCCCGGTCCATCGCCGCACGCATCGTGAACTCACTCGGCGGTCGCGGTCTGTTCGGCGTGGACCTGCTGGTACGTGGCGACGAGGTGTACTTCTCCCACGTGCGGCCCCGGCCGGAGGCGGTCGGGATGCTCACGCTGCGCTCGCAACGCCTTTCGCAGTTCGAACTGCACGCCAGGGCGATCCTCGGGTTGCCGCTCGACACCATCATGATCTCGCCCGCCGCGGCCGAGGTGCTCGACCGGCCCGCAGGCGGGCCGCTCGACGAGGCGCTGGCGGTGCAGGAGAGCGACGTGCGCGTGCGCGGCGGCCAGACCGTGGCCGTCGCGACGGCGCCGGACGTGGTCCGGGCACGCGATCGCGCGCACCGGGTCTCCAGCGTGCTGCAGGCGCCGTGACCGATCCCGCACCGACCGCCGGAGAGCCGGAACCCGAAGAGGATCGGCCCACCATCGCGCCGTTCCTCGGCGCGCTGGCGATCTTCAGCGCCATCGTGATCGCAATACTGGTGCTCGACGGAAACTCCGATGACGGGCCGACGCCAGAGCAGGACGTGGGGCGGGCCGCGGTCGCGCAGAACGACGCGCTGCAGCGCGCCGACTTCGCCGACTACCAGCGCTACACCTGCGCCCAACTCGACGGTGCGGAGTCCGACGTCCTTGCCCGGCAACGTGATTCGGTGGCCAAGCGGGGCGAGCGGTACGTCGACGACATCACCGAGGTGCGCATCGACGGTGACCGGGCGCGTGGGTTCGTGACCTACCACTTCGACAACGCCCCGGAGGAGACCGAGCGCGTCGAGGTGACGTTCGCGCGTGAGGCCGGGGCCTGGACGGTGTGTTCGCCGGGCCCCAGCTAGATATGGGAGACTCGCGACCGTGAGCTACGCGGGAGACATCACGCCGGAAGAGGCGTGGAAAGTGCTGGTCGAGAACCCCGACGCGGTGCTCGTCGACTGCCGCACCGAGGCCGAGTGGCGCTTCGTCGGAGTGCCCGACATCTCGTCGTTGCAGCGCGAGGTCGTCTACGTCGAGTGGAACCGCACCGACGGCAGCCACAACGACGGTTTCGTCGACGATCTGGTGGCCTCCGGTGTCACCCCCGGCGAACGTCCGGTGGTCTTCCTCTGCCGCTCGGGCAACCGATCGATCGGCGCTGCCGAACAGGCGACCGAGGCGGGCATCGCACCGGCCTACAACGTGCTCGACGGGTTCGAGGGCAATCTCGACTCCGAGGGCCACCGCGGGACGACCGGGTGGAAGGCCGTTGGCCTGCCGTGGAGGCAGTCGTGAGCCCCGACGAGAAGGATCCCGTGCCGTCGGTCCGCATCCCGAAACCACTGCCCGACGGCGTCAGCCAGGCCACCATCGGCGTCCGCGGCGGACTGCTCCGGTCCAACTTCGAGGAGACCTCCGAGGCGCTGTACCTGACGTCCGGGTACGTCTACGCCTCGGCGGGTGACGCCGAGAAGGCCTTCACCGGTGAGATCGACCGCTACGTCTACTCGCGCTACGGCAACCCCACCATCTCCATGTTCGAGGAGCGGCTACGGCTGATCGAGGGCGCGCCCGCGGCGTTCGCGACGGCGACCGGCATGGCCGCGGTCTTCACGGGCCTGGGTGCGCTGCTCGGCGCGGGCGACCGGCTGGTCGCGGCGCGCAGCCTGTTCGGCTCGTGCTTCGTGGTCTGCAACGAGATCCTGCCCCGCTGGGGTATCGAGACGGTGTTCGTCGACGGCGAGGACCTCGCCCAGTGGGAGGAAGCGCTGTCGGTCCCCACCCAGGCCGTGTTCTTCGAGACGCCCTCGAACCCCATGCAGTCGCTGGTCGACATCGAGGCGGTGTGCGAGCTGGCACACGCGGCCGGCGCAAAGGTGGTGCTGGACAACGTATTCGCTACCCCGCTGCTGCAGCAGGGCATCCCGCTCGGCGCCGACGTCGTCATCTACTCGGGCACCAAGCACATCGACGGCCAGGGCCGCGTGCTCGGCGGCGCGATCCTCGGCGAGAAGGAGTTCATCGACGGGCCGGTGCAGAAGTTGATGCGCCACACGGGCCCGGCGATCAGTGCGTTCAACGCCTGGACCCTGCTCAAGGGCCTCGAGACGCTCGCCGTCCGCGTCGACTACTCCAACCGGTCCGCACAGCGGGTGGCCGAGTTCCTCGAGGGTCACTCCGGCGTCAGCTGGGTGAAGTACCCGTTCCTGCCGTCGCACCCGCAGTACGAGCTGGCCAAGCGGCAGATGAGCGGCGGCGGCACGGTGGTCACGTTCGAGCTGGAGGGCGGTAGCAAGGAACGCGCGTTCGAGGTGCTCGACAAGCTGGAGCTGATCGACATCTCGAACAACCTCGGCGACGCCAAGACGCTGATCACCCACCCCGCCACCACGACCCACCGCGCGATGGGCCCGGAGGGGCGCGCGGCGATCGGCCTCGGGGACGGCGTGGTTCGCGTGTCGATCGGCCTCGAGGGCACCGAAGACCTGATCGCGGACCTGGACCGGGCGCTCGGCTAACCGTGTCCAAGTCGAGCGCGGCGAAGAAGGCACGGCGTAAGAAGCGGGTGTCGACGCGCAACTCCCGGTGGATGCCCGCCGAGGTGCACGCCGACCTTGAGGCCGTCACCGAGTTGGATGCGCTGTTGATCGAACGCGGCTGGGAGTTCGACGAGGAGTTCTCCAACGCCGAGGTCGTGTCGTGGTTCTACCCGCCGTCGGCGGCTGAAATGGCAGACGAGACGCGCGAATCCGTTACCCGCATGTGGCTGACGAACTCCGAGGAGCAGCACGTGTTGCTCGTGGGCACGGGCCCCGACGACCACGACTACGTGTACACGCACGACGAACTCGTCGAGTCTCTCGACGAACTCGAGGCCTATCGCGCAGGGGACCCGCTGCCCGCGAGCGGCTAGTCCTTCTCGACGACGCCCAGGGACGCCTGCGCCCGGTCCTCGTAGCTCTTGCGTGCGGCCTGGTCGTACTCGAGGAACACGTTGTCGAGCCCGAGCTTCTTGTTCATCCACCGGCGACCGCGCGGGCCGAGCATGGACGCCGCGGCAGCGGTGAACCGCAGCGGGGTCGGGACCGACACCATCGTCTTCGGCTTGTCGAGGGTCTTCACGATCGCGGCGGCGATGACCTCGGGCTCGACCGGCTTGGTGCCCGCGGTCTCCTTGGTGCCCGAGACCAACTGGGTGTTGGTGAACGGCGGCATGACGACCGACACCTCGACGCCGTGCGGGGCCATCTCGTCGGCCAGCGCCACGGAGAGTCCGACGACCGCGAACTTCGCGCCGACGTAGACCACCTGGCCGGGCACCGGGATCATGCCCGACAGCGAGGCGATGTTGATGACGTGGCCGCGGCGGCGCTTCACCATCTCGGGCAGGGCCAGTTGGCAGCCGGCGAGCACGCCGTAGAAGTTGACCTCGATCGAGGAGCGGATCGACTGCTCGCTCTGCTCGAGGAACGGGCCGATGGGCATCACGCCTGCATTGTTGATCAGCACGTCGATGTGCCCTGCGCCGTCGGTGCGGGCCTTGTCGAGGAAGACCTCGAACGACTCCCGGTCGGTGACGTCGAGCGGGTAGCCCGTCACCTGTCCGTAGCGGCCGAGTTCGGTGACGGCGCTCTCGAGCACCGCAACGTCGCGGTCGCCGATGACCACGCGTGCACCGCGTGCCAGCAATGCCTTCGCGGTGGCATGGCCGATGCCGCGGGCGGCGCCGGTGATCGCGATGGTCCTACCCCTGATGTTGTCCATGCGGCAAAACTTTACACCTGTCAACTTTTGGTTCCAAGTGCGTCCGCACCGTGCAGCGCGGAGCTGAGGGGTTTTGCTCGTGGTGACGCGATGTCGCGGGTTCGGAATGCCGCGGGCGGGTTCGCGTTGGACCCTGTCATGAGGCTAGAAACGGTGGTGATGAGCAATCCGACGTTCGTGCCGGTGAGTCAGGACGACCCGCTCGCAGAGCCACTGCTGGCCGAGCTGGCCTACGAGTACGCCACCCGGTACGGCAGCACCATCGAGCGCGTCGGGGACTGGCTGCGCGGTTACCCGGCGGCCGAGTTCGCGGCGCCGGATGGCGCGATGGTGATCGGACACGTCGACGGCGTCCCCGTCACCGGCGGCGCGTTCCGCCGCTTCGACGACCGGACCGCCGAACTCAAGCGCATCTGGACCAACAGCAGGCACCGCCGTAGGGGGCACGCACGTGCGCTGCTCGCCGTGCTGGAGGCCGACATCGCCGCCCGCGGGTACCGCCGCATCTACCTCACCACCGGCGACAAGCAGCCGGAGGCCGAGGCGCTGTACCTGGCGACGGGCTACCGCAGGCTGGCCGAACCCCTGGAGGCGCAGGGCGAGGGCTATCCGGTGGCGTTCCTCAAGGACCTCCCGGGCGTGGGACGGCAATGACGGTCCCGCTGTCGATCCTCGACCTGTCGCCGATCAGCGAGGGCAGCGACGCGGCGTCGGCGCTGCGCAACACCGTCGACCTCGCCCGCCATGCCGAGAGCTGGGGCTTCAAGCGCTACTGGGTGGCCGAGCACCACTTCGTCGCAGTGGCGAGTTCGTCGCCCGCGGTGCTGATCGGCCAGATCGCCGCGGCCACCGAGCGGATCCACGTCGGGGCGGCCGCGGTGCAGCTCGGCCACACCACCGCGGTCGCGGTGGTCGAGAGCTTCGGCACCCTCGACGCCTTCCACCCCGGTCGCATCGATCTCGGCGTCGGCAGGTCCGGTCAGCGCCGCCGCGAGGCACTCGCCGCGCGCCCGCCGAAGGCGCCTGCCGGCCCGGCGCAGTGGCGCGACGTCGACGGCGTGGTGGTGCCCGCGCCGTTCGACGTGAGCGCCCAGCTGCGCAACCCGACGCTGGTCGCTCGGATGGGGGCGTTGCAGCAGCCCAGGGCCGAGTCACCGGACTTCGCCACGCAGGTCGACGACATCCTCGCGATGCTCGACGGCGGCTACCTGGCCGACGGCATCGAGAGCCACGTGGTGCCGGGGGAGCGAGCGCCGTTGCGGCCGTGGGTCTTCGGTAGCAGCAAGGGGCAGAGCGCGGAGGTGGCCGGATCGCGGGGCCTTCCGTTCGTGGCGAGCTACCACATCACGCCCGCGACGGCGCTGGACGCCGTCGGCGCCTACCGCAACGCCTTCCGGCCGTCGCCGGCGCTGTCCGAGCCCTACGTCGTCGTCTCCGCGGACGTGGTGGTGGCCGACGACCACGACACCGCAGTGCACCTGGCGTCGTCGTACGGCCGCTGGGTGTATTCGATCCGCGCGGGCAGCGGCGCGGTGCCCTACCCGAGCCCCGACCGGTGCGATCCGCTCACCCCCGAACAGGTCGAGTTCGTGAAGGACCGCACCGCAACGCAATTCGTCGGCGACCCCGACGAGGTGGCCCACCGACTGGAGGCGCTGCAGCGCGTGACCGCGGCCGACGAGCTGGTCGTCACGTCGGTCACCCATCGGCACGCCGACCGCCTCCGCTCCCACGAGCTGCTCGCCAAGCGCTGGGGCCTCCACTAGGGGTCCCCCCCTTCCGCGAGCGTGCGTGTCTGCGGGCGACACGCGGGGTAAAAACCCGAGTTCGCGCACGCTCGCGGTGGGGGCATCTGCCATCCAAAACTCCTGCGTCACAACGGCTTCACCAGCATCATTCTGGTCCGGACTTGTCGGACCCTCGCACTAGTGTTCGATGCATGGCGCCCAGTCTGGTCGACGCGGCAGCAGCATTGCGCGCCGCGGTGGCCGACCTGATCGCCGCCGACACCGACACCGCGACCGTCGCTGAGGTGGTGGCCGCCATGGACGACGTCGAATCGGTGCGCCGTCTGCTGCCGGTGGCCGAACACCGCATCCTCAACCGCCTCGCCGCAGACACCAATCCGCTGGACTACGGCGCCACCACGGTGAGCAAGCTGCTGGCGTTCCGACTGCGAATCAGCACTGGCGAAGCCAGCCGACGCCTCGCCGAGGCCAAGGACCTCGGCCCCCGCCGCACCCTGATCGGGCAACCACTCGACCCGGTGCTGGCCCAGACCGCCGCAGCCCAGATCGACGGAGCGATCAACGCCGAACACGTCAAGATCATCCGCGGCTTCTTCGCCACGCTGCCCGACCACATCGACCCCCACACCCGCCAGGCCGCCGAAGCCGACCTGGTCCGGGTCGCTCGCGAACACGGCCCCGAAGGACTCCGAAAGGCCGTGACACTACTGCTGGCCTTGTTGCATCCCGACGGGACCTTCAGCGACGAGGAACGCCACCGCCGCCGCGGCATCGTCATCGGCAAGCAGCAGGCCGACGGCATGAGCCCCGTCACCGGCTACCTCACCCCGGAAGCGCGCGGCACGTTCGAGGCCCTATTGGCGAAGATGGCGGCGCCGGGGATGTGCAACCCCGACGACGTGGCACCCGTCGTCGACGGTGACCCCGAACCCGAACGCGCCGAACGCGACACCCGCACCCCCGCCCAACGCACCCACGACGCCCTGCTGGCGATGGGCCGGATGGTGTTGTGCTCGGGCAAGCTGGGGCAGCTCAACGGCCTTCCCGTCACCGTCATCGTCTCCAACACCCTGCAGGACTTGGAATCGGCCGCCGGTCGCCCCGCGGTCACCGCGGGTGGCAGCCTGTTGCCGATGCCGGATCTGATCCGGATGGCGTCGCACGCGCATCACTACCTGGCGGTGTTCGACGGCCACACCGGCCAGGCGCTGCACCTGGGCCGGACCCGGCGGTGCGCCAACCCCGCGCAACGGATCGTGCTGCATGCCCGCGACCGTGGCTGCACCCGACCCGGCTGCACCGTCGACGGCTACCGCTCCCAAGTGCACCACGCGGTCGCGGACTGGAAGGACGACGGCCAGACCGACGTCGACGACCTGTCCTTCGCCTGCGGGCCCGACAACCGAATGATTGAGACCACCGCCTGGAGGACCCGCAAACGCACCGACGGCACGACCGAATGGATCCCACCACCGCAACTCGACACCGGCCAAGCCCGCGTCAACGACCTCCACCACCCCGAACGACTCCTACGCCAAGCCGATGAAGACGACGACGACGACCCCGTCTAGCGCCTAACCTTGGTTGGTGTGCTGACGCAACTCGCGGTGGGGTGGCTGCTCCTGCTTGCCGCCGTGCTGGCGTTCGTCGGCGGATTCGTGGTCCGCACCCTGATCGGCAGGCACCGCGAACGTTCGGGGATCCGGAAGGTCGTCGGAGCGCTGAGGGGCAACGTCGTCGGGCGGGTGTTGTTCGGCCCGGTCGCCGAGGACGCGCTCGACGACGAGGAACTCGACCAGATGATCCTCGTGCCCGCGATCACCGTGTCGTGCGGCCTGTGCCTCACGTCGATCTTCCTGCTCGGCTACGCGGTGCTCACCTAGTCGCGCAGCATGCCGACCACGGCCAGCGCGTCATTTCTCGCGTCGACCCCGGCATCGCCGATCACGTCCGCCAACCGACGCCGCAGTAGGGCCTGCGCGTCGGGTTCCAGGGTCAGCACGTTCGAGTACGTCGTGACGAGGTCCACCCAGTCCGCGGTGGCGTAGTGCAGCTCCTCGACGAACTGCCGCCGCTCGGCGGTGAAGCCCGCGCCTGCGAGTAGTGGCCCGATCCGGTCGGCATCCTCGACGCCGACGGACGGCCGCCGCCAATCGTCGAGCACGCCCGCATACGCCGCGTCGAACTCCTCGCGGCTGGGACGCACCGACGCGATGCGGTTCCACAGCATGGCGACCCGGCCACCCGGCCGCAGCAGCGTCGCGATCTTGGTCAGCGCCGAAGTCGGCTCGACCCAGTGGAACGATTGCGCGAACACCACGAGGTCGAACGTCCGCCCGGCCGCATCCCAGGACTCGAACGGCGACACCTCGACGTCGATGCCCTTGTCGGCAGCGAGCCGCGCCATCTGCGAATCCGGTTCGACGGCAAGGACTTCGGCGCCGGCTTCGAGCAGCTGACGGGATGCGATGCCCGTGCCCGCACCCACGTCGAGCACCCGCGTACCACGCCCGTCGACCAGACCGGCGATCATCGCCTCGGGGTAGCGGGGCCGATGGCTGTCGTACCGCTGCGCCGCGGCGCCGAACGACCCTGCGCGACGGGTGTCGCGGTGCAGTGGCGCCTGGTCGGTCATCGGGCGGTCAGAGCGCGGCGGCGCGCTCGGCCGCCTCCCGGATCGGCCCGCGCCACACCGGTCCGTGGCCCGGCAGCACCACGTCGGTGTCGAGCATGCCAAGCGCACCCAGGCTGCGCTCGCAACTGTCCTGATCGTGGTTGAACAGACCTGGGAGCAGTTGCGGTCCCTGAAGCTTCGAGACCGGATGCCCCGTGACGAGTGCGTCGCCGCTGACGAGGACGCCGTCCACGACGTACGAGCAGTGCCCACCGGTGTGACCGGGCGTGGGAATGGCCATCGGCTTGCCGGGCAGGGCAGCGGCCACCTCCTCGGTCAGTGCGTGAGCGGTGGGGATGCCCGCGCGTCGCAGCGCACCCTTGAACCCGATGGTCACCGACCACTTCAGGTACCGCGGCCGCCAGAGTTTCCCGATCAGATCCCCGATGGACACCTGCTCGAGGTACTCGCGGTGCGCGTGACCCACCTCGGCGGAGTGACAGAACACCGGAGTGCCATGGGTTTTCGCGAACCAGATCGCCGACCCGAAGTGGTCGACGTGCGCGTGGGTCAGCAGGAACGCATGGATGTCGTCGATCCCGTAGCCCAGCTGGCGGACCGAGTCGATGACTTCGTCGCGCTGGCCGGGGAAACCGGCATCGATGACGAGTACACCGCTGTCGTCGGTAACGAGGGTCCAATTCACCAGCTCGGTCTGCGCGAAGTGCACGGAGTCGGTGATGGCCGTGAGAGCCGCCATGCGGCGAGTGTAACGAGACGGGTGGAATATCCCGCCGACGTCAGGAGTAGAAAAGAAGCGTGGCTGAACTCAAATTGGGATACAAGGCATCAGCAGAGCAGTTCGCCCCGCGCGAACTCGTGGAACTGGCCGTGGAGGCCGAGGCGCACGGCATGGACAGCGCCACGGTCAGCGACCACTTTCAGCCCTGGCGGCACGAAGGCGGACACGCTCCGTTCTCGCTGGCCTGGATGACGGCCGTCGGCGAGCGGACCAAGCGACTGACCCTCGGCACCTCGGTGCTGACCCCGACCTTCCGCTACAACCCGGCGGTGATCGCGCAGGCGTTCGCGACCATGGGCTGCCTGTACCCGGACCGGATCTTCCTCGGCGTCGGCACCGGTGAGTCGCTCAACGAGATCGCCACCGGCTTCGAGGGCGAGTGGCCGGAGTTCAAGGAGCGCTACGCGCGGCTGCGCGAGTCGGTGCGGCTGATGCGCGAGCTGTGGCTCGGCGACCGCGTCGACTTCGAGGGCGAGTACTACAAGACCAAGGGCGCCTCGATCTACGACGTGCCCGAGGGCGGCATCCCGATCTACATCGCCGCCGGCGGCCCGCAGGTGGCCAAGTACGCCGGTCGTGCGGGCGACGGCTTCATCTGCACCTCCGGCAAGGGTGAGGAGCTGTACAAGGACAAGCTCATCCCGGCGGTCAAGGAGGGCGAGGAGGCCGCGGGCAAGGCGCCCGACGCGATCGACCGGATGATCGAGATCAAGATCTCCTACGACACCGATCCCGAGCTGGCGCTGGAGAACACCCGGTTCTGGGCTCCGCTGTCACTGACCGCGGAGCAGAAGACCAACATCCACGATCCGCTCGAGATGGAGAAGGCCGCCGACGAGCTGCCCATCGAGCAGGTGGCCAAGCGCTGGATCGTCGCCTCCGATCCCGACGAGGCCGTCGAGAAGGTCAAGGACTACGTGGACTGGGGCCTCAACCACCTCGTGTTCCACGCGCCCGGCCACGACCAGCGCCGCTTCCTCGAGCTGTTCCAGCGCGACCTGGAGCCGCGCCTGCGCAAGCTCGGCTAGCCGACGGGAGCCGTTGGGCGACCGGTGATGCGGTAGACCCGGAAGCGTTCGTCGCCGGTGGCGCCGTAGACCGAGTGCACCAGGGTGCCGAGGCCTGCCCCGTCATTCCACAGGCTGGGGTAGCGCACGTTGAGTGCGTCGGCGTCGCTGATCACGGGGTTGCTCGAGACGATGTAGCGCACGCCGAAGTCCCACGGCCGGTTCATCACCGGGTTGAAGTCGTAGTCGCTGGTGATGACGAACTGCTTCGGGTTGTTCGACGACAGCCAGATGCCCCAGGTGTTGAACGTGTCCATGAGCACCGAGCCCTCGGGCAGGTGCCTGCGGTCGAAGTAGTCGGCCAGCGAACGGTCGTTGACCATCAGCCTGCGGAACCACTGTTCGGTCGGCGGGTAGCGCTGCGGATCGGCTAGCGACTTGAGCCCGAACTGCAACTGCTGGTTGCCGATTCGTTCGTCGGACATCGCCCGCACGGTGACCGGGATGCCGATCAGCAGCGATGCGGCCAGCAGTGCGGCGCCCAAGCGGCTGACCAGGTCGCCGGCTCGCCAGTGGGCGGGTTCGTCGTCGTGCGGCGTCCAGCACGCCAGCGCGATGCAGACGACGAGCGGTATCGCCAGCAGGTAGAACCGGAACCAGCCGAACGTCGTCGACGAGTACTGGCTCCACGCCGCGAAGGCCAGCACCGGGCCCATGGTCGCGATCGGTACCAGGATGGCGACGTTGCGCCGCAACGCCGCCACGACGACCGCGCCCGCCACCGCGACGCCGAGGAACGGTTGCATGCCGAGCAGCCGGGCGCCGATGACCACCCAGTCGTCGGACGCCGCCTGGCCCAAAGGCCCACCGCGTTCGGCCGCTCCCGCCACCTGGCTGCCGTTGCCGTACTGCGACGACAGCGTCGCGAACAGTTCACCCGACACCACCCACCCGGTGACCGCCCAGATCGTGAAGGCGCACGCGAGAGGGAACATGACGATGACCACGCACAGGATCGCCGAGTCGATCCGCCTGGGCGATCGCGTACGCCGGAACGCGATCACGGCCACCAGGGCGGCGGCACCCACCGCGGCGGGCACCACCTCGTACCGGGCGAGGTAGCCGAGGCCGAGAGCGATTCCCGCCCAGGCCAGGTCGCCGACGCGGTCGTGGCGGATCCACTGCATCAGGTGGCGGACGCACCACAGCAGGAAGAACGTCTCGGCGGCTTCGCTCATACCGGACGCGCCGTAGACGACGATCATTGGCTGCAGTGCGAAGCAGGCGACTGCCAGCCAACGCCACGCAGCGCCCACGGCACGGTCGAGCGCGATCCGGCGGACCATCAGCGCCGCGCCCGCCATGAACAGCGCGCTCTGTACGACCGATGCCAGCCCGTGGGTCTTCAGCTCGGGCCACCATCGGCTGAATTGCAGCACCGGGATCTCGACCATGCTGGGCAGGGGATTCCAGACGAACCCGATCGCGGACAGGTGCGGCTGCCGGCTGAACACCACGTAGCCGGCGTTGGCCACCCGCGACGTCGCGTCGGGGTCGAACATGTTGTAGCGCAACACCAGAACGGTGCCGATCGTGAAGTACAGCGCGCTGAGACCGACGAACAGTGCCACGCCGCCACCGCGTCGCGACGACCGGGGCCCTTCGGCGACGTCACTCGTCGCCGGCGGGGTCGGCGCGACCGCGGTGACCGTCACGAGGTCACCGCCTGACACGGCGGCGACGCACCACGAGCACTGCTGCGACGCCGATCACGGCGGTCACGCCCAGCGACAGACTGAGCCAGGCCCACCACTTCCAGCCGTCGCCGGGGTACTCGTTCATCAGCCCGCCGCCCTCGCGCACGGTCAGGTTGACCGCCTGGGCCGCCGGGCCGGTCGCGACGACGTCCCCGGTCAGCGACGCCCACCGGTTGGGGAGGCCGCGGACGTAGTCGAAGCTGCGGTCCACCAGCGACCAGTCCCCGGTCCCCGAGATCGCCAGGACCGTGCGGCCGTTCTGGGTGAACGCCTGAACGACCCCGAGTGCGCCGTTGACGTCGATGTCGGTGGCGAGGCTTCCGTTCACGCCCGCGGAGGTCGACGTGCCCGGCAGCAGTGGCGGCTTCATGCCGGCCTCGGCCAGCTCGTCGCCGCCGGTGACCACGAGCAGCCCGGTGCCGGAGGCAGCCCCGTCGGCGAAGGTGGTGATCTGGGGCCGCAGCGTGATCCCGGTCTGCTGACCCATCAGGTTGATGGCCTGCCCGGCGAAGCGGATCCGGTCGGGGCTGTCGATCGCGACGCCGAAGTCGGGCGTGAACGCCATTGGCAGCACGGGGAATCCGCCCCGATTGCGGGTGCCCGGCGTCACGGTGACCGTCGATGACGGATCGAGCGCGAACGTGATGCGGTCGTTCATCGGTGCGCACTCCTGGCGGGGCACGTACCGGATCTCCAGCGCCATGCCGACGTTGGAGCTGATCGATTCGGCGGGGATGTCGCCGGTCACGTCGAGCCTGCCGGACTCGTCGAGGCGGTGGGTGGCCAACACCGTCGAGCCCGAGCGGATCAGCACCGACGCCTCGCCGCCGACGACAGGGGTGTAGGTCGCCTTGACGTGCACCTCGGCGTTGGTGATGGGCCCGACGCCGAACACGCTGGCGTCGAATCCGGCGTACATCGTGGTGGTGCCCTGGGCCGACGTCTGTCCGGTCATGCCGAGTTGCGCGAAGGTCTTGATGTTCGTGGACTGCGCGTGGGCCTGCTGCGTGTCGAGCACCGTCGCGGTGGCGGTCTGGGCGAGCGCCATGCGCCTGTCGGCGAACATGTCGACCTGACGGACCAGTTGGTCACCCGTGCCGGTGATGGCCAGGACGGCCGACGGCGTGCCGGGGTTCTCGACCACCATGCCTGCCCTGCCCCCGTCGCGGATGTCGATCACCCTGCGGGAGAACGTCACCGGCGGTGGCGGACCGTCGAACGTCGCGATGTCGATGCGGACCGGCATCGGCCGGTACAGGTGCGTGAGTTCGGCGACGAGGTCGAGGGCGGCCTGCTGTTGACTCGTCGTAGGCGTGGATCCGACCCGCACGACGACCTGGTCGAGGTAACCGGGGAGGAAGTCGGCCACCGTCACCGGATCGGGCGTGGGTCCGGAGTAGGAGGTGGCGAGCTGGTTCAGCGTCACCGCAGGCGGTTGCGAACAGCTCGTGATCGACGGATTCGAGTCGCGCAGCACGAACCTCAGGGTCGCGCGGCCCTCGGTGACCTGAGCCGCCGACAGGTCGACGCTGAACGGCACCGTGGCGAGGTCGGCGGGAACGACGACGCTGCCCAGCACGACGCCGCGGCCGTCGAGGACGTCCACGCGGCCGTTGCTGACGTTGACCACCGATCCGATCTGACCCACCAGCACGGTCGGGCCGACACCGGCGGGCACCGGAACCGACGTCTCCACCGGCTGATTCGAGCCGATGAGGTCCAGCCGGTCGGACAGGCCGAGCTGGGTCCAGGTGATCGGTGGCGTCACGCCGGGCCCTGTGGGCTCCGACGGCTCGGACACGGCGGCGGCGTACGGTTCGGCTGCTGCGACGGGCCCGTTGAAGGCCTGCGCGGCAACTGCACCGACGACGAGCGGGACCGCCAGCGCCTTGAGGAGAAGGGGTTTCATTCGATGACCTCCGTTGGTCTGGGTGAAGCGGTGGTGGGATGGTCGAGCCCGTGCACGGTCTTCTCCCAGAAGAACGGCCGGAACAGCAACTGGTAGAGCGCCTTGACCGCGGCGATCGACTGGAGGATCCAGTACAGCGGCGCCAGCAGCGCGGCCCACCACAGGTAGGGCTTGCCGAGTGCCTGGGTCACCACCAGGCCGGTGAAGATCGACAGTGGCGCCCCGATCAGGAAGAGCGCCAGGCAGACGTAGTAGGTGACCGGCGGGAACAGCGAGCCGATGAAGTCGGGCCGCCCGAGCACCCACACCAGCATGCTGAACCAGAAGACGAGGTTGAACGCGCTCGTCAGCGGGACGCCGCCAGTCATGTTGATCATCCGCAGCGTTGCCTTGACGCCGATCTCGCGGCGCAGCAGCGCCGGGTTGCGCAGGTGTACCAGCATCGTCTGCAGATAGCCCTTGTACCAACGGGATCGCTGGCGGATCCAGTTCACGACGTCGGAGTTGGCTTCTTCGAGCGTGATCGAGTCCAGGATGAGCGTGCGGTATCCGTGCCTGGCCAGTCGCACGCCGAGGTCGGCGTCCTCGGTGACGTTGAACTCGTCCCAGCCGCCGATGGCCCGCCACACCGCGGTCGGCATGTGGTTGGACGTGCCGCCCAGGGGGACCACGCACCGCGATTCCTCGACGGCGGGCAGCACGACGCCGAACCACTGGTCGTATTCGAGTGAGAACCAGCGGGTGAGCAGGTTCTGCGTCTCGTTGAAGTAGCCGAGTCGCGCTTGCAGACAACCGATTTCGGACGGGACGCGCCGAAAGCCGGCGACGGCGCGGCGCAGCTGCAGCGGGTCGGGTACGTCCTCGGCGTCGTAGATCGTGACGAATTCGCCGCGAAGGTCGGGTAGCGACATCCCGTAGTTGCACGCCTTCGGCTTGGTCTTGGGCATGCTGTGCGGGACGAGGACGATGCGGGTGGATCGAAGATCGGCGCCCAGTAGCGCTGTCTGGGTGGCGATGTCGTCCTCTTCGACCAGCAGCAGGATCTCGAGCTTGTCGACGGGGTAGTCGAGCCGACCCACGCCGTTGATGAGGTTGGTGACGATAGTCGGCTCGTCGTAGACGGGCAAAAGTACGGTGTAGACGGGCAGTTCGGCGTCGGGCAGGGCGAGCGCCTCCTCGGCGTCGACCCGGATCAGCGCCGACGATTGGAGCCCGCGCAGGAGCAGGTAGTTGCGGTCGATCGTCGAGGCGAGGTACAGCGACGCCATCAGTCCGGCGAGCAGTGGCGGGACCACGTGCGGCCAGACGACGGCGGCAAGTAGTACGCCGATCGCGACGGCGCCGAACCGGAGCAACGAGGCCGGCCCCAGGATGCTGCGCGCCGAGAGGTGTGCGGACAGTTGGTCAGTCACCGGCGGGCGCTTCCGCGGCAACGTCGGCGGGCGGCGCCAACAGGCTCATCACCTGGGTGGCACGTTGGCTGACGCGGGGATCGACGGTGCCGGCGGCGTTGGGCTGTTGGCGGGCGACCCACAGTGCCGGGCGCACGGCGGTATCGAGCAGTGACAGGGGTTGCGGTGCAGGCGGCGTCCGATCGCCGCCGATGGTCTGGCTCACCACGACCGTGACGCGTTGGCTGAGCGCTCCGGCGTGCCACGTCCACGTGACCGCGTACCAGTCGTGGCCCGCACCGTCGGTCGCGGCGTCGGCGTTGGTTTTGATCACGCGGGCGCCGAGCGGCACGGACGGGCCGGTGATGGGGCGGTAGTCCAGTGGACGGCTGGTCGGGTACCAGACCGCGTCGGCGAAGTCGTCGAGTGCCGCCGGGTCGGACGTCGTCATCACGTCCACCGCCGCTGCGGGCGCGACGGCGCTGCCGGGAAGGTCGTAGCGCACGAGGGTCGACTGCGGACCGAGGAAGTCGGTGATGAACGGGAACGACGTCGGTGTGGTCAGGTCGGCACGGTCGGCCCAGTTGGCGTCGACCGTCGGCATCACGGCGGGCCGCACGGCGACGGGCGTGGTGGCCAGCAGTGCCACCGCCGTTGCCCCGAGTATCGCCAGCGAAGTCAGCGACCTATGTGGCAGTGAACGGCGAGCGAGCGGTGCGTCGTCGGTGGGCGCCCCAACCACCCGGGCCAGGAGGACCGTTGCCGCGACGGGGACGAGCCCACCGGTCACCAGCACCGTCGGCAGCAGGCCGAGGCGGTCGCCGACCGCGACCACGATGCCTCCGGCGACCGCGAGGGAGCCGAGCGCGACGCAGGACCGGATTCCCGCCGGCGCCGACCGGCCGGCCAGGAACACCGCGAGCGCACCCATGGCCGCGGTCACCACGCCGTAGGCGATGTCCGACCCGCCCAGGCCTGCCGTTGCCAACATGAAGGGAAGTGGTGTCGCGAAGCAGATGGCGAAGACCCAGAGTGCCCACATCCGAACGGTGTGGCGCACGCCGAACATCACCGCCACCGCGCAGGCGAGCCAGACGACGATCGCGAGCAGGTGCAGTCGCCACAGGCCGGCCAACGACTCCGCTCTGCCGCTGAGCAGGTGGATGACGGTCATTCCGGTGACCCCGAGCAGGGTGGCGATGATCCAGTCGGACTCCGAGTCGCTGACCCCGCGGGGCGCCTCGCGGTACCCGGTGGCGATCATCGCCAGCAGCAGGGGGACCACGACCAGATGGGTGGCGCGGGAGCCGGCGATGGCGTCGGCGAGGACGTGCTGGTAGCTGGCGGAGTAGGCGACGGCGCTCAACGCGACGACCGCGACGACGCGCTGCCACCCGTGGAGGGCGACGTGCGTCGCGACGGTTGCCGCCGGGGTTTCGACCGTAGGAACGGTCGATGCGGGTGCGTGCCCCGAGATGACGGCGCCGTCGGCGTGTGGCATGGATACCCCCGGAATGTGGATGCGTCGTCAATCGACCTGGATGCCCACTGGTCGACCGCCGAGGCAACCCGGCAGATATTGACGCTGACAGAAAAATACTAGGACAGGTGATTTCAGCAAACTGCATGGATGTTACTGTGATCTTGCTCACAAGAGGTTTGAGTCGAGCAAGTCAGGGATGCGACGGCGTCGGTGGCCAACCGTCGGAAGCCGCGATCGCGGCCCCAGTACGGCCGCCCATGACATCCCGGCGTAGCCCGGTCGCCAATGGCCGCGTCACCGAGCCATCCCGAGGCGGGCGAGCACGGAACCAGCTAAATACTGACTCAGGCAACGAGATTCGCTGCGTCCATCACTCGAGTCGCCGCACGATGACGGCCCGCCGGCGGGCCCGTTCTACCGCCCGCGTCGAGACCCGCTCACCAATCGCCCGACCGGACCCGCGACCGTCGCACTCTGCGCCCGAATACGCCGTCGAGGGGCCCGCGGCGAAACGGTCAGAGCGCGGTTCTGCACGTGCTCGCTGTGCTCGTCGAGGTCCAGCGAAGATTTCGCACTGGTGAGGCGACGCCGAGGGGAAGGGGTGTGGCCGGAATGGACGGGATACGGAAGGCTGGTGGGCGTGGCACAGGCTATGCAGAGCGCCGGCAATCCATCCAGCACATCCATCTACGTAGCGGCCCCCGAAGGCGACACCGGCAAGTCGACCGTCGCACTGGGAATCCTGCACCGGCTCGCGGCCACCGTCGCCAAGGTCGGGGTGTTCCGCCCCATCACCCGGATTGACAGAGGGCAGGAGCGAAGCGACCGGGGAGATCGGCACCAGGAGCGCGACTACATCCTCGAGCTACTGCTCGCCCACACCACCGCTGGGCTGAGCTACGAGGAGTGCGTCGGCGTCGGCTACGCGGAGCTGCACGAGGACCCCGATACCGCACTGGGTGACATCGTCGACCGCTACCACCAGGTTGCCGAGCGGTGCGATGCAGTCCTAATCGTCGGCAGTGACTACACCGACGTGGCCTCGCCGAGTGAGCTCAGCGTCAACGCCCGCATCGCGGTGAACCTCGGCGCGCCGATCGTGCTCGCCGTGCGTGCGGCCGACCGCACCCCCGCCGACGTCGCGCACGTCGTCGAACTGTGCCTGGCCGAGATCGCCGGACAGCATGCCCACACCGCCGCCGTCGTGGCCAACCGCGCCAACCCCGACGAACTCGACGCCGTCGCAACGGCGCTGAAGGGCTTCGAGGCCGACGGCCTCAAGTGCTACGTGCTGCCGGAGGATCCGCTGCTGATCGCCCCATCGGTGCGCGAGCTGTGCGCGGCGGTCGACGGCACACTGGTCAGTGGCGACGTCGACCTGCTCAACCGCGAGGCGCTGGGCGTCCTGGTCGCAGGCATGACGGCCGAGCACGTCGTCGAGCGGCTCACCGAGGGCATGGCGGTCATAACCCCCGGTGACCGGTCCGACGTGGTGCTCGCGGTCACCAGCGCGCATGCTGCCGAGGGGTTTCCGTCCCTGTCGACCATCATCCTCAACGGGGGACTGGCGCTGCACCCCGCGATCGCCGCGCTCGTCGGGGGCCTGCGGCTACGGCTGCCGATCGTGGCGACCGATCTCGGCACCTACGACACCGCACGTGCGGTGTCCCATGCCAGAGGCCGCGTCACCGCGGACTCCCAGCGCAAGGTCGACACGGCGATCCAGCTGATGGAGACCCACGTCGACACCGCCGATCTCATCGCGCAGCTGTCGATCGTCGTGCCGTCGGTGGTGACGCCGCAGATGTTCACCTACCGACTGCTCGACCGCGCCCGCGCCGACCGCAAGCGCATCGTGCTGCCCGAGGGCGACGACGACCGCATCCTGAAGGCCGCGGGCCGGCTGCTCAAGCGCGCCGTCGCGGACCTGACGATCCTCGGGGACGAGCCGTCGGTGCGTGCCAGGGCCGCCGAACTCGGCGTCGACCTCGCGGACGCGACGGTGCTCGACCCGCGGACCAGTGAGCTGTGCGATCAGTTCGCCGAGCAGTACTCCGAACTGCGCAAGCACAAGGGCGTCACCGTCGAACAGGCGCGGGAAGTCATCCATGACGTCTCGTACTTCGGCACCATGCTGGTGCACAACGACATGGTCGACGGGATGGTGTCCGGCGCCCGGCACACCACGGCGCACACCGTGCGGCCGGCGTTCGAGATCATCAAGACGCTGCCGGACGTCTCCACGGTCTCGAGCATCTTCCTCATGTGCCTCGCCGACGAGGTGCTGGCCTATGGCGACTGCGCCATCGTGCCCGACCCGACCGCGGAGCAGCTGGCGGACATCGCGATCTCCTCGGCCCGCACGGCCGCGCAGTTCGACATCGAACCGCGCGTCGCGATGCTGTCCTACTCGACCGGGACGTCCGGAACCGGCGCCGACGTCGAGAAGGTCCGGGAGGCAACCGAACTGGTGCGCCAACGCGAACCGGATCTCCTGGTCGAAGGGCCCATCCAGTACGACGCGGCGGTCGAGCCGTCGGTGGCGGCCACCAAGATGCCGGACTCCAAGGTGGCCGGACGTGCGACCGTGCTGATCTTCCCGGACCTCAACACGGGCAACAACACCTACAAGGCCGTGCAGCGCAGCGCTGGCGCCATCGCGATCGGGCCGGTGCTGCAGGGTCTCAAGAAGCCGGTCAACGACCTGTCCCGCGGGGCGCTGGTCGAGGACATCGTCAACACCGTCGCCATCACGGCGATACAGGCCCAGGGCATCGTCCGCGAGGAGTCGACCACCGCATGACCACAGTCCTCGTCCTCAACTGCGGCTCCTCCTCGCTCAAGTACGCCGTCGTCGAACCCGACTCGGGCAGGCAGCTCGCCGACGGGATCGTCGAGCGGATCGGCGACGACGGCGGCGTGCCCGACCACGAGGCCGCGCTGCGCACCGCGTTCGACGAGCTGGCTCGGGCCGGCCACCACCTCGAGACGCTCGGGCTGCTGGCCGTCGGCCACCGGGTCGTGCACGGCGGGCCCGACCTGTACCAGCCGACCGTCGTCGACGACGGCATGATCGAGACGCTCAAGAAGCTCTCACCGCTTGCGCCGCTGCACAATCCGCCCGCCATCGTCGGCATCGAGGTGGCACGCGAACTGCTGCCCGATCTGCCGCACGTCGCGGTGTTCGACACGGCGTTCTTCCACGACCTGCCGGACTCCGCGTCGGCGTACGCGATCGACCGGGACGTTGCGGCCCAGTGGCACATCCGCCGCTACGGCTTCCACGGCACCTCGCACCAGTTCGTCAGCGAGCAGGCCGCCGCGTTCCTCGGAACGCCGTTGACGTCGCTCAACCAGATCGTGCTGCACCTCGGCAACGGCGCATCCGCCTCGGCCATCGCCGGCGGCAGGCCGATCGACACGTCGATGGGGCTCACCCCGATGGAGGGCCTGGTGATGGGGACGCGCTCCGGCGACGTCGATCCCGGTGTGCTGGTGTACCTCTGGCGTACGGCCGGGATGAGCATGGAGGACATCGAGACCATGCTCAACAAGCGCTCGGGCGTGCGGGGGCTGGGCGGCCAGATCGACTTCCGCGAACTGCACCGGATGATCGACGCCGGCGACGACGACGCACGCCGGGCCTACGACGTGTACGTCCACCGGCTGCGCAAGTACACCGGTGCGTACATGGCGCTGCTCGGCAACACCGACGTCATCACGTTCACCGCCGGGGTCGGGGAGAACGACGCGCTGGTCCGCCGGGATGCGCTGAGCGGGCTTGCGCCGCTCGGCATCGAACTCGACGAGCACCTCAACGACAGCCCCGCCCGTGGCGCCCGGCGGATCTCGTTCGAGACGTCACCGATCACGGTGCTCGTCATCCCCACCGACGAAGAACTCGCGATCGCCAGGGCGTGTGCCGAGGTGGCCGGCTAGTCGCGTACCCAGACCGCGACGAAGTTCACGGGGATGCCGGTGCGCGCGGCGATGCACTCGCGAGCGGCAGCCTCGGCATCGGCGCGGTGATCGACGTGCAGGACGGCGTCGATCTCGGGAATCTCGACGGCCCACAGGAAACCGTCGCGGGTGACGTCGACCTCGAACAGCTGACCCGCCATGGGGCGCAGTGGGCGACGGCGGAGCTGGGAACGTACTGGGCGAGTGCGGTGAGCGACGGTCGCGCGCATGAGTGCTTCCTCGATGAAGGATTGGGCCGCGCGCCAAGATACTGCGTCTACTCCGGTGTCGCCAAATCAGAAGGTGCTCATCGGCCGAACGCTGTTCGCCAGGTCCACCAGCGCGTACCGGTGTGCTTGCGAGGGAGCCAATCTGGCCAATCCACGCAACGATGCCTCGACGCCGAGTTGCAACCCATGCTCGGTGAACGGGAAGCCAAGAATGTGGTTCGTGCTGGCCTCGTTCTCGGCCAGCCAGTCCATTGCCGTACCCAGGACCAGCGCGCGAATCTGCAGTACGCGCGGCTCGGTCTCGGGCAGTGCCTCGACGCGGCGGGCGGCATCGCGGATCTGCTGCTCGGTCACCTCACTGCCCGAGCGGCCCGACAGCAGCGTCACCGCACTGGTCAGCCGGGCCGTGGTGAAGTGCCTCGACGTCGGCGGCACCTGATCCAGCGTCTTGACGGCGGCCTCGCGTTGGCCGGACGACGACTGTGCCCTCGCCAAGCCGAAACCGGCGGAGATGACGCCGTTGTCGGTGTTCCACACCGTCTTGTAGAAGCCCTGCTCGTCCGAGTCGCCCGAGAGTTCGGCCGTGGCGGCCAGCGCGAGCTTCGGCGCCAGCTCGCCGGGCAGCGTGTCGAGCACGTCGCTGAAGTGCTTGGTCGCGGCGTCGTAGTCCGCCGAGAGTAGTTGCGCCACACCGCGGAACCATGCCAGCCGCCATCGCCAGCCGACCCGCTCGGCGAGGTCGTCGAGCTTGCGGGTGGCCTTCGCGACGTCACCGAGGTCGAGGAGCGCGCGAACCTCCATCAGCGGCAACTCGACGGACTCGGACAGGTCGATGCCCTCACCCGACTCGAGCGTGCCGTGCCGCGCCGCCCGCAGCGAGTCGAGCGTCTGCACCGGCTGGCTCAGCACGGTGGCCGACAGCACCGTCGCGCCGATGTCGGCGGGATCGACCATGGGCACCGGCAGCGCCCGGACGATCTCCTGAGCCGTCAGCTTCTCCGAGTGCACCTGGCCGTCGAGGTACACGTCGGTGTGGGCGACCAGCAGGTCGATGCCGAACGTGGATCGCGACGGGCTGAACACCGTCGACAGGCCCGGCCGCGGCACGCCGGTGTCCTTGGCGACCACCTCGCGGAGCACGCCGAGCAGCTGGCCCGACATCTCCTCGGCGCTGGCGAACCGGCGCCGGGGGTCCGGGTCGGTGGCGCGGTGCAGTAGCCGGCAGAACGAGTCGTATTGCGTGAGAACGGGATCGTCGTCCGGGAGCCCGTCGACGTAGCGGCCGTTGCGGGTCTTGAGGTCGAGGGTCAGCGCGGCCAGGGTGCGGCCGACCGTGTAGACGTCGGTGGCCACCGTCGGGCCCGTCCTGACGATCTCCGGCGCCTGGTAACCCGGTGTTCCATAGAGGAATCCGTAGGAGTTGACCCGCGACACCGCGCCCAGGTCGATCAGCTTCAGCTGCGACTCGGTGAGCATGATGTTCTCGGGCTTGAGGTCGTTGTAGACCAGTCCGCTCGAGTGCAGGAACGCCAGTGCGGGCAGGATCTCCAGCATGTAGCCGATGGCTTGGGACACCGGGAGCTTCTGCCCCTTCGGGGGTTTGAGCGACCGGCCGCCGACGTACTCCATCACGATGTATCCGACCGGGTCGCCGTGCTTGTCGGCGTGCTCGACGAAGTTGAAGATCTTGACGATCGCGGGATGGGTGACCTCGGCGAGGAACTGCCGCTCTGCCATTGCGATCGCCTGCGCCTCGGCGTCGCCGGCGTGCACCAGGCCCTTGAGCACCACCGGACGATCGTTGACGTTGGTGTCGAACGCCAGGTAGATCCAGCCGAGACCGCCGTGGGCGATGCAGCCCTTGATCTCGTACTGGTCGGCCACCATGTCGCCCGGAACCAGTTGCGGCAGGAACGAATACGGGCTCCCGCAGTGCGGGCACCAGCCCTCGGACAGCGCCTCGCCGTCGGACGACGAGCGGCCCACCGGCCTGCCGCAGTTCCAGCAGAACCGCTTGTGCTCGGTGACCACCGGGTTCTTCATCAGGGCTTCGAGCGGATCGCGCTCGTGCACCCTGGGGACCTCGACGAGCCCGCCGCCGAGCCTGCGGGTGGGCGACCAGCGGCGCGTCATCGCGGTCGTCTGGTCGCGCGGCTCGGTCTCGGCGGTATCGACCGACATGCCCACCGAGTCGTCGAAGTTGGGCCGGAACACCGCCTGGGTCGCGGCGGGGCGCATCGTGGCCAGCGAGTCGTGGGCCATCGGATCCGCCGGCTGGGTACCGGGATCGGTGTCCGCGTCGTCTTCGGTCGTCGACATCAGCGCTCGTACCTGGGGGAGGGGGGCGAGGGCGTCGGACCCAGCACGGTGAGCCACTTGCGGTACAGCGTGTTCCACGTGCCGTCGCGCCGGATCCGTTCCAGCGTGCCGTTCACGAACCGGACGAGGTCGTCGTTGTCCTTGCTGATGCCGATGCCGTAGGGCTCCTCGTTCATGCTCGGCCCGATGATGTGCAGGTAGGGATCCTGCGCCACCAGGCCCGCCAGGATCGTGTCGTCGGTGCTGACCGCGTCGACCTGACGCTGCTGCAGCGCCACCAGGCAATCCGCCCACGTCACCGTCTCGACGACCATGGGCGGCGGGTTGATCTCTCGCACCCGTTCCAGCGACGTGGTGCCCTTCACCGCGCACACCCGCCTGCCCGACAGGTCGGACGCCTTGGCGATGGGGGAGTCGCGCGGCGCGAGGATGCGCTGGTTGGCCGACAGGTACTCGGTGGAGAAATTGACCAGCAGCTTGCGCTCACAGGTGATGCTCATGGTCTTCACGACGATGTCGACCTGATTGTTCTGCAGCGCCGCGACGCGGTCGGCCGACGACAGGATGCGGTACTCGACCTGCGACGGGGTGCCGAAGATGTCGCGTGCGACCTCGCCCGCGATGTCCACGTCGAAACCGGTGATCTCGCCGGTGATCGGGTCCCGGAAGCTGAACAGGTTGCTGCCGATGTCGAGGCCGACGATGAGCCTGCCCCGGTTGCGGATGTTCTGCACGGCCTCGTCGGCCTGCGACGTCGTCGGGAACGGGCGCAGGCTCGCCGTGCAGTCGTCTTCCTCCGGCGCGGGCATGCGCGCTGCCTGCGGTGGGGCCTCGACCATGCCCGACGGGGTGGGCGGGGCCAGCGTTACGCCGGGCGTGTCGATCGCCGGGGCGGTCTCGCTGCAGCCGACGAGCGTCACCGCGATGGCCAGACCAGCGAGCAGCTTCCTGACGCTCATCAGCGGTACTCGCTCAGTCGTGGCCACAACCCCAGCGACACCGCGATCGCCGCCATCACGCTCAACGCCGCCGCGCCGACCGTCGCACCCGACAGCACGCGCCGCGCGTTGACGATGTCGCTGCGCAGCTGCTCCCGGCTCTCCGCGATGCCCTTGCTCAGCGCCGCGTCGAGCTTGTCGAACGCCGGCGTGGAGTCGTCCTCGCCGGTGCCCAGCGCCACCTGCGTGGCGGCCTGGTAGTTGCCGACCGCGATGTAGGCGTTGATCCGGTCGTCGGCGGCACGCCAGCGCTGCAGCAGCTGTTCGGCGTCGACGAGGTCGGCCTTGTCGATCGCGTCGTCGCGGTTGAGGTAGGTGGACAGCTGCTGCGCCATGGCGTCGATGCGCTGGTAATAGGACTGCTTGCGCACGCCCTCGTCACCACGCCGAATCAGCGAGAGCGTCTCGTCGGCACGTGCCTGCTGCGCGGTGATGGCCATGGTCGTCACCGTCTTGAGCGACTCGGCCGCGGTGCTCTTGGCGCTGCGGCTGTCCAGGGTCGAGATGATCAGCGCGGTGCCCACCCACACGATCATGATCAGGACCGCGAGCCCGCCCGCCACGAAGCCGATGTTGACCCGCCGCCGCGTGTGCCTGGCGAGCCACCGGTTGGCGAACACGCCGAACAGGATCGTCGCGAGCACCACGAGGATCACCGGTGCGGGAATCCTGGTCGACGCCGTCGTCTCGGTGTCCACCTGCAGCGAGGTCCGCTCGTAGAGCCGTTGCGCGTCGGGCAGGATCTGCGTCTGCATCAAGCCGGAGGCCTCGGACAGATACGACGAGCCGACGGGGTAGCCCGCGCGGTTGTTCGTCCTGGCCGTCTCGACCAGACCGGTGTACACGGCCAACTGGGCGTTGATCCGGCCCAGCAGTTGGACCATGTCCTCGTCGGTCAGTCCGCTCGACGCGCGGGTGACGGCCACGGCCGCGTCGGTGATCGCCTGCTCGTAGCGCTGGCGCACGGGCCGGGGTTCGGCGCCTGCGATGAACGCGGTCGCGGCGGCGGCGTCGGCGACCGACAGCGTCGTGTACAGCTCACCGGCGGCGAAGGCCAGCGGTTCGGTGTGGTCGAGCACGGTGGTGAGCGCCTGCTGGCGGTCGTTGATCGTCGTGGACGTGGCGAAGGCGCAGGCGATGACGAGCGACGACAGCACCAGGCCGATGGTCAGGATGCGACCGGGCGTCGTCCAGAGGAACCACCAGCGCGAATGCGACGGAGTCGTCGGCGACCGCGACGCCAGAGGTTCAGTCGAAGGGTGCGCCAACTCCACAGTCACCTGTGTGCGGACCTCAACTTTCCGGCGGGCGGTTTGAGTCAACCGATTCTATAAAAGAATTCTAAGAGTTGTCGGCGCGACGCGGATGCAATCGGGCGACACCGCCCAACCTCGGGCGTTTCCTATCCTGAATGGGTGCGAGGTGACGGTGACGGCTGGGTGCTGTCGGACAACGGTGGCCATTTCTGGGGCAGACACGGCGCGGCCGGTCTGCTGCTGCGGGCTCCGCAGCCCGATGGACGAGCGGCGGTCCTGCTTCAGCACCGTGCGGTCTGGAGTCATCAGGGCGGCACATGGGGCCTGCCCGGCGGAGCCCGGGACAGCCACGAGACGCCGGAGCAGGCGGCGGTCCGGGAGGCCAACGAGGAGGCGGGTCTGCACGTCGAGCAGCTGACGGTCCGGACGTCGGTCGTCACCTCCGAGGTGCCCGGTCCGGGTGGGCCTGCGTGGACCTACACGACGGTGATCGCCGACGCGCCCGAACTGCTCGACACCACGCCCAACCGCGAGAGCGCCGAACTGCGGTGGGTGGCCGAGGACGACGTCGCCGACCTGCCGCTGCACCCCGGCTTCGCCGCGAGCTGGGACCGGCTGCGCAGCGTCACCGCGACGATCCCGCTGCTCAACGGGAACTGAGTGCTGACTTGAGGGCCGAGGCCGCGGCGGCCGGGTCCTCGGCCGCGGTGATCGCACGCACCACGACCACGCGGGTGGCTCCCGCCTCCAGCACCTCGGGCAGGCGGTCACCGTCGATGCCGCCGATCGCGAACCACGTCTTGTCGCCCGCGGTCGCCGCCGCGGTGCGGACCAGGTCGAGCCCGGGTGCGGTGCGGCCGGGCTTGGTGGGCGTCGGCCAGCACGGACCGACGCAGAAGTAGTCCACCTCGTCCTCGACGGCGGTCGCGACCTGCGCGGCGTCGTGGGTCGAGCGCCCGATCAGCGGTCCGGGGCCGATCACGTCGCGTGCCATCAGCAGTGGGAGGTCGTCCTGGCCGAGGTGCAGCACGTCGGCACCTGCGGCCCGGGCGATGTCGGCGCGGTCGTTGACGGCGAGCAGCGCGCCGTGCCGTCGGGCGGCGTCGCCGAGCACCGCGAGCGCCTCGAGTTCCGCACGCGCCTCGAGCGGGCCGAATCGCTGCTCGCCGGCAGACCCCTTGTCACGGAGCTGAATGACGTCGACGCCGCCGCGCAGCGCCGCGTCGACGAACTCGGCGAGATCGCCGCGCTCACGGCGGGCGTCGGTGCACAGGTAGAGCTGGGCGGACTGCAGTCGCTCACGGGGTCGTCGCACGCATCGAGGGTAAGCTCGAGCCATCATCACGGGAGTCCCGGGAGCGGGACTGAGAGTGGGCGCCGACGTCTCTGGTGGACGTCTCCGGCCCTGACCGTCACACCTGATCCGGGTCATGCCGGCGAAGGGAGCAGCACTCGTGTCATCCTCGGCACCGTCCTCGTCGCTGGGCACGTGCGCCGTCGTCGGCGGCGGCGTCATCGGGCTGTCGGTGGCCAGACGAGCCGCGCTGGACGGGTGGTCCGTGCGCGTCCACCGCACCGGCGAGCACGGTGCGTCGTGGGTCGGTGGCGGAATGATCGCCCCGCACAGCGAGGGCTGGCCCGGTGAGGAAGAGCTGTACCGGATCGGGCTCGAGTCGCTGCGGCTGTGGCACGAGGGCTTCCTCGACGGCCTGCCGCCGGAGGTCGTGACTGCGCGCGAGTCGCTGGTGGTCGCGGTGGACCGCGCCGACGCCCAAGATCTGCGTACCGTCTGCGAGTGGCTCGCCGCCCAGGGCCAGACCGTCACCCCGACGCGGTCGGCCAGGGACGTCGAACCGCTGCTGGCGAGCAACATCAGGCACGGGTTCGTGGCCGAGCACGAACTCGCCGTGGACAACCGCGCGCTCGTCACCGCGCTGGCGCAGGAATGCGAGCGGCTCGGCGTGACGTGGGCGCCCAGGGTCGGGTCCCTCGACGAGACTCGCGATGCGGACGTCACCGTCATCGCCAACGGCATCGATGCTCCAACGCTGTGGCCCGGCCTCGCGATCCGTCCGGTGAAGGGCGAGGTGCTGCGGCTGCGGTGGCGCAAGGGCTGCATGCCGGTGCCGACGCGCGTTATCCGCGCCAGGGTGCACGGCAGGCCGGTGTACCTCGTGCCAAGGCCGGACGGGGTCGTCGTCGGGGCGACCCAGTACGAGCACGGCCGCGATACCGCGCCCACCGTGTCGGGCGTGCGCGATCTGCTCGACGACGCCTGCGAGGTGGTGCCCGCACTCGGCGAGTACGAACTCGCAGAGGCCGCGGCGGGTCTGCGGCCCATGACACCCGACAACGTGCCCCTGGTGGGCAGACTGGACGAACGCACGCTGGTGGCCACGGGTCACGGTCGGTCGGGCTTCCTGCTCGCACCATGGACCGCCGACCGGATCGCCACCGAGCTGAGAGTGGGGGTGCCCGTATGAACGTGACCGTGAACGGCAAGGACGTTCAACTCGACGAGAACGCCACGGTGGCCACGCTGCTGGACACCCTGGGGTTCCCGGACAAGGGCATCGCGGTGGCTCTGGACTGGGCAGTGCTGCCCCGGTCGGAGTGGGACCGCGAGCTGCCCGATGGCGCAAAGGTGGAAGTGGTGACGGCGGTGCAGGGTGGTTGAGATCGACAGCGGCAAGCTGACCATCGCGGGGCGCAGCTTCGGCTCGCGCCTCATCATGGGCACCGGCGGTGCGGCCAACCTCGCCGTGCTGGAGGAGGCGCTGGTCGCGTCCGGCACCGAGTTGACCACGGTGGCGATGCGCCGCGTCGACGCAGAAAGCGGCACCGGGGTGCTCGACCTGCTGAACCGGCTCGGCATCGTGCCGCTGCCCAACACCGCGGGCTGCCGGGGTGCGGCCGAGGCCGTGCTGACGGCTCGGTTGGGGCGCGAGGCGCTCGGCACCGAGTGGGTCAAGCTCGAGGTGATCGCCGACGAGCGCACCCTGCTGCCCGATGCCATCGAATTGGTCCGCGCTGCAGAGGAACTCGTCGACGACGGGTTCGTCGTGCTGCCGTACACCAACGACGACCCGGTGCTCGCGCGGCGCCTCGAGGACGTGGGCTGCGCTGCCGTCATGCCGCTGGGTTCGCCGATCGGCACCGGGCTCGGCATCGCGAACCCGCACCACATCGAGATGATCGTCGACCGCGCTGGCGTGCCGGTGATCCTGGACGCGGGCATCGGTACGGCGAGTGACGCCGCGCTGGCGATGGAACTCGGCTGCGACGCCGTGCTGCTGGCCACCGCCGTGACCCGCGCGTCCGACCCACCGGTGATGGCGGCGGCGATGGCGGCCGCGGTCCAGGCCGGGCGCCTCGCCCGGCAGGCGGGACGCATCCCGAAGCGGTTCTGGGCGCAGGCATCCAGCCCGACCGGCCCGTGACGGGCAGGTACGTCGCGCTCGGATCGTCGATGGCCGCTGGGCCGGGCATCAAGCCGAAGGCACCCGGCGCGCCGTTCGGGTCCGGTCGCTCCGCGGCGAACTATCCGCACCTGGTGGCCCAGCGTCTCGGGCTCACGCTCGTCGACGTCACGTTCTCCGGTGCGACGACCGCGCACGTCCTGCGCGACGAGCAGCGCGGAGCGGCGCCGCAGGTCCAGGCACTCGACGGTTCCGAGGATCTGGTGACGGTGACGATCGGCGGCAACGACGTCGGCTACGTGCCGTACCTGATGGCGGCGGGCTTGCCGCGTTTCGCGTCGTCGATACCCGTGCTCGGGCGCACGGTGCGGGAGATGCTCGACCCCGCCAATCGCGATGCGGCGCTCACCGAGGTCGGCGCGTCGCTGCGCGCCGTCGGCCAGGAGGTGCGCAGGCGCGCGCCCCAGGCGCGGGTCTTCTTCGTCGACTACCTCGTGCTGCTGCCTCCGGCCGGCTCGCCCGCAGCGCCGCTGTCGCAGGCCGAGACCGATACCGGGCGGCGCATCGCCGACACGCTCGAACGGCTCACCATGACCGCGGCCGCCGAGACCGGCTGCGAGGTCATCGGTGCGGCCGAGGCCAGCCGCGGCCATCACGCGTGGTCAGCCGACCCGTGGACCACCCGGCCCGGCCTGCCGCTGCCCGGACGGCCCGCACCGTTGCACCCCAACGCGGCGGGCATGCGCGCCGTCGCGGACCTGATCGTGGCCCGGATCGGCTGAGATCATCGACACCGTGATCGAACTCGTCGGGCTGACCAAGGTGTACGGCCGGACCCGCGCCGTCGACGATCTCACCGTCTCGATCGAACCGGGCGTCGTGACCGGGTTCCTCGGGCCCAACGGGGCGGGCAAGACCACCACGATGCGGATGATCCTCGGCCTCGACCGCCCGACGTCCGGCACGGCGACCATCGGTGGCAAGCAGTACCGCCAGCTGACCGATCCGCTGCGGAAGGTCGGCGCCCTGCTCGACGCCAAGCAGGTGCACCCCGGCAGGTCGGCACGTGACCACCTGCGCTGGATCGCCGCGTCCAACCGCATCCCGGTCACCCGAGTCGACGAGGTGCTCGAGATCGTCGGGCTGGACTCGGTGGGCGACAAGCACGCGGGGGCGCTGTCGCTCGGCATGGGGCAGCGACTGGGCATCGCCGCCGCGCTGCTGGGTGATCCGCCGGTGTTGCTGTTCGACGAGCCGGTCAACGGTCTCGATCCGGAAGGCATCCGATGGGTGCGAACCCTGATGCGGGCGTTGGCCGCCGAGGGGCGCACGGTGTTCGTGTCGAGCCACCTGCTCGCCGAGATGGCCAACACCGCCGACCGGCTGGTGGTGATCGGCCGCGGGAAGCTGATCGCCTCGACGACGGTCGCCGACTTCGTCTCGGGTTCCGGCGCCGCCGCGGTGCGGGTGCGCAGTCCGCGGCTGGACGCCCTTGCCGAACTGCTGACCGCCGCGGGGATCGACGCGAGCCTGGAGCCCGACGGTCTGGCGCTCGCGGTGCGGGGTGCGGCCATCGAGGTCGTCGGAGAACTGGCCGCGCGCAACGCGATCACGCTGCACGAGCTGAGCACGCAGCGCGCCTCGCTGGAAGAGGCCTATCTGAAACTCACCGACGACGACGTCGAGTACCGGACGGTGGATCGATGACTGCCCTGGCCACGCTGAATGCCGAGCGGATCAAGCTCACCACCATCCGGTCGCCGCTGTGGTCGGCCCTGGCCGCGGCGGTGCTGAGCCTCGCGGTGGGCGTGCTGCAGGGGGCGACGGCGTACGGCGCTGCGGGTCTGGCGCCGTCGCAGGCGGCGATGGGCGTCGCCGTGTTCGGCGTGCCGCTGCTGATGGTGGTGTCGGCGATGACCGTGACCGGGGAGTACCGCACCGGAACCATCCGGACCACGTTCGCAGGCACGCCGAATCGGACGCTGGTGCTGGCGGCGAAAGCGCTTGTGGCGGCCGGGTTCTCCGCCGTCTGTACGGCGGTGCTGACGGTCGCCGCGGTGGTGTTGGCGCGGCTGGCGGCCGACCCGCTGCTCGGAGCCCAGCTCTCGCTGGCCCGGGCGCAGGTCTGGGGTCTGGTCGTCGCGCTCGCCGTGTTCGCCGGTGTCGCCGCCGTGCTGGGCGTGGCCGTCGGGGCGCTGCTGCGGCACGCGGCGGGTGCGGTGGCGGTGCTGCTGCTGTGGCCGCTGGTCGTCGAGCCGATCGTGGCCAACCTGCCGAGTCTCGGCGCGCGCGTCGGCCCGTGGCTACCGTTCAACAACGCGTTCGTCTTCACCGACGTGCAGTGGCTGTACTCCAGCTACGACATGCCGTGGGGGCCGTTCGGGTCGCTGGTGTACTTCGTCCTGGTGGTCGCCGCGGTCTTCGTCGCCGCCACCGTCGTGGTGAACAGGCGCGACGCGTGACTAACGTGGGAAGCATGCGGCGGACATCTCGAACGGCACTCCTGACCCTGACGGTGGCGACGACGGTGCTGGCGGGATGCGGGCAGTCGTCGAACCCGCAGGCGTCGTCGAGCGCCCCGCCCGCGCAGGCCGCGCCGGCCGTGGACTTCGCCGTCGAGCAGCAGAACAAGCTGACCGTCGATGCGATGATGGCGCACCTCGGCAAGCTGCAGGAGATCGCCAACGCCAACGACGGCAACCGCGCGCTCGGTACCCAGGGTTATGCCGCGAGCGTCGACTACGTGGCGGGCGTGTTGCGGGACAAGGGTTTCGACGTCACGACCGACGAGTTCGACGTGCGGTTGCCGTTCGCCGACGAACCCTCGCTGTCGGTGGGCGGGACGGGCGTGAAGGCCTCGCCGCTGAACTACACGATCGGCACCCCGCCCGCAGGCGTCAACGGCCCGCTGCTGCCCGCCCGCATCGACGAGACGCCGGGATGCGCGCCCGCCGACTACGAGGGACTGAACGTTCGGGACTCCATCGTGCTCGTGGACCGGGGTGCGTGCCCGTTCGGTGACAAGCAGAAGGTGGCCGCGGACCTCGGTGCCGTCGCGATGATCGTCGTCAACAACGTCGACGGTGACGAGAGCATCGGCGCCACGCTGGGCGCCACCACCGACGTCAAGATTCCGGTCGTCGGCGTCACGAAGGCCGAGGGCGCCCGGCTGCGCGCGAACCCCGCGAACACGACGCTCCAGATGAATGCAGGCGTCCGCATCGAGAAGACCCGCAACGTCGTGGCGCAGACCAAGACCGGTGACACCTCGAACGTCGTCATGGCGGGAGCCCACCTGGATTCGGTGCGCGAGGGACCGGGCATCAACGACAACGGCACCGGCGTGGCCGCGGTGCTCGAAACCGCCGTGCAGCTGGGTAGTTCGCCGCCTACGCGCAACGCCGTGCGGTTCGCCTTCTGGGGTGCGGAGGAAGAGGGCCTCGTCGGTTCGACGAAGTACGTCGAGGGCCTCGACGTCGAGGCGCTCAAGGACATCGCGCTGTACCTGAACTTCGACATGCTCGGCTCCCCGAATCCCGGCTACTTCACCTACGACGGTGACCAGTCGGCGCCTCCGACCCCGGCCGTGCCGCGGGTGCCGGAGGGGTCGGCGGGCATCGAGCGGACGCTGGCCGACTACCTCGACGATGCGGGAAAGCCCGCGCAGGACACCGACTTCAACGGCCGCTCGGACTACGACGCGTTCACCCAGGCGGGCATCCCCGCAGGCGGGTTGTTCGCAGGCGCCGAGGACAACAAGTCCGTCGAGCAGGCCGACCTGTGGGGTGGGCAGGGCGACAAGCCGTTCGACCCGAACTACCACAAGGCCGGTGACACCATCGAGAACATCGACCGCACGGCGCTGGAGATCCAGGGACGTGGCGTCGCGTACGCCATCGGCCTCTACGCACAGGACGAATCGGGCCGCAACGGCGTCCCGCCTCGCGAGGACCGCACGCGGCACGTGGTGAAGGAACAGTGAAGGTCGTCGCGTGCGTGGCAGTCCTGGCGCTGGTGATCGCGGGATGTACGACACAGCGCGTCGCCGAGCCGCCCGTCGACCTGGCCGGTGATCTCGCCGACGAGGTGACGATCGATGGGATGTACACCCACCTGGAGCGTCTGACCGACGTCGCGAACGCCCACGACGGCAGCAGGGCCGACGGCACCCCGGGCTACGACGCGAGCATCGACTATGTCGCAGGCGTATTGCGGGACAACGGGTTCGACGTGCAGACTCCCGAATTCGAGCGGATGGTCCTCGCGTCGCAGGGCAAGCCGACGCTGGCCGTGGGAGGCAGGAGCTACCCGGTCGACCAGGCGTCGCTGCTGACCCAGACGCCGCGTGGCGGGCTCAGTGCCCAGACGCTGCGGCCCCGCAGGTCCGCCGGATGCAATGCGGCCGACTACGGCAATGCGAACGTGCGCGGTGCGCTTGCCGTCGTCGACGACACCGGGTGCTCGGTGGTGGACAAGCAGAAGACTGCCACCGCGGCGGGTGCGGTCGGGGTCCTCGTCGTCAGCGACTCCGGACGGCCCGGTCTGTTCACTCCCGGCTACTACCAGCAGCTCAAGGCGCCGGTGGCGGTGATCGGCAGGGACGTCGACGCGCAAATTCGCCGCACGTCGGCGCCGGTCCGCCTGGTCCTCGACGCCAGAGCGGCCACGGTGACCTCGCGAAACGTGTTGGCACAGACCAAGACCGGTGACACCGGCCGTGTGATCATGGCGGGCGCGCGGCTCGACTCGGGGCCCGACAGCCCCGGCATCAACGACGACGGTTCGGGGGTCGCTGCGCTGCTGGAGACGGCAGCCCGGCTCGGCTCGTCACCCGACGTCGCGAACGCCGTGCGATTCGCGTTCTGGGGTGCGGGTGCGGCCGGGCAGGAGGGGTCGTCGAAGTACGTGGCAGGGCTCGGGGCCGACGGCGTGAAAGACGTTGCGCTGTATCTCAACGTCGAGCCGATCGGGTCGGTCAACGCGGGCTACTTCACCTACGACGGGGACCAGTCCGGCCAACCCAATCCGCAGGTGCCCGCCGCGTCGGTGCCCGGGGGATCGGCGGGGATCGAGCGCACGCTGGCCGGGTACCTGAACCTGGCGGGCAAGCGACCCGCCGATCAACCCCTGGGCCGCTCGGGCGATTACGCGCCATTCATGGCGGCGGGTGTGCCGATCGGCGGCCTGACGACGGGCACCACGGGACGCAAGACCGAGGTGCAGGCGCGGCTGTGGGGCGGTCAGGCCGGGCGGCCGTTCGACCCCAACACCCGGACCGCGCGCGACACGATCGTCAACGTCGACCGCGACACGCTCGGGATCACCGGCCCGGCCGTGGCTTTCGCGATCGGCACGTACGCCCATTCGGTCGAGGGCCCCAACGGCTTGCCGCCGCGCAGCTGAGTCAGCCGCGCAGGCGCACCGACAGGCACGTCACACAGCCCTCGAGCTTCTCGTACTCCGAGATGTCCACGGCCACCACGCGGTAACCGCGCCGATCGAACAGTTCGGCGGTGGCCGGTGCGGCCGACGACATCAGCAGGGCACCGTCGCCAAGCAGCACGACGTGGGAGCCGGGTTCCTCGGGCACCGGGAGGAAGCGATCGCCCCAGACCGTGGGGTCGTCGACGAGCGGTTCGTAGCCGATCACGGTGCCGTCGGGGAGTGCGGTGACGGCCGACTTGAGGTGCAGCACCTTCGTCAGCGGTACGGGTATGACGTGTGCGCCCAGTGGCTCGAGGTGGGCCGCGAGTTGCCGCGCGCCGTCGGCGTTCGTCCGCCCGCCCACGCCGACCCAGACTCTGCCGCCGTGCTTGAGGACGTCGCCGCCGTCGAGGGTGCCGGGTGCTTCGATGTGGGCGATCCGGTAGCCCCGAGCGCGCACGGCGTCCTCGGCCGCCGCGGTCTCGGGCTTGCGTTCGTCGGCCCCTGGCCGGCTGATGACGGCGAGGTCGCCGTAGACCACCATGGTGTCCTCGACGAACGCCGAGTCGGGGCACTCGGGTGCCGGGGCGACCTCGTGGGTGGTCCAGCCCGCGTCGTGCAATGCCTCGACGTAACCGTCCCATTGGCGTTGCGCGAGTTCGACGTCCACGTGCTCGCTGCGGTCGATGTGGGTGACGAGGCCATCGGCGAGGCGGGGCGAGGGACGACGAACGAGGGCGTGACGACCGTGCATTGGATCATGGTGCCACTTGTCGGCGGTCGTCTCAGGACTGTCACCGATGTCCTGAGACATCCCGCGATTCGTCGGACCGAGGTGGCATACTCGAACACGTGTTCGACATGCTCGACTTCGACCCTGCCACGGTGGACGAGGCCGGCCTGATCGACCGCATCACCGAGTTGGAACGGCTCAAGTCCGCCGCCGCGGCCGCACAGGCCCGGATGACCGCCGCGCTGGACGTGATGCGCCGCAGCGCCGAAGCCGACGCCGGCATCCCACTGCGCAAGCGCGGCCAGGGCCTCGCCTCCGAGGTGGGTCTGGCCAGGCGCGAGTCACCGAAGCAGGGTGGTCGCCACCTTGGGTTCGCCCGCGCCCTGGTCCACGAAATGCCCCACACCCTGGCCGCCCTGGAATCCGGGATGCTCTCGGAGTGGCGGGCGACGCTGCTCGTAAAGGAATCCGCCTGCCTCGAGGTCGAGGACCGCCGCACCCTGGATGCCGAGATGTGCGCCGACCCGGAAACGCTGGTGGGCAAGGGCGACAAGCGGATCACAGCCGACGCCATGGCGATCGCCTACCGCCTCGACCCGCACGCCGTGGTCGAACGCGCCCGCAAGGCAGAGAAGGACCGATGCGTCAGCGTCCGGCCCGCCGCCGACGCCATGGCCTGGGTGAGCATCCTGCTCCCCGTCGCCCAGGGGGTGTCGTTCTATGCCGCCCTGAAGCGGGCCGCTGACACCACGTGTGATGGGCGCAGCCGCGGCCAGGTCATGGCCGACACCGCCGTCGAACGCATCACCGGCCGCCCCGCCGACGCCCCCGTCCCGGTCACCGTCGATCTGGTGATCACCGACGAAACCCTGCTCGGCGGGGACACCGAACCCGCCCGCATCCCCGGCTACGGACCCATCCCCGCAGCCGTCGCACGCCACCTCATCTCCGACACGGTTGGTGACGACCGCTCCCGCGCCACCCTGCGCCGCCTCTACCGCCACCCCAAGACCGGAACGCTGGTGACCATGGAATCCCGCGCCCGACGATTCCCGAAGGCATTGGCCGCGTTCATCGCGCTCCGCGACGACACCTGCCGAACCCCCTACTGCAACGCCCCCATCCGTCACACCGACCACGCCCAACCCAACGCACGCGGCGGACCCACCACCGCACTCAACGGCAACGGCATGTGCGAAGCCTGCAACTACGCCAAGGAAGCACCCCGCTGGCGCGTCCGCACCCACCACGACGGCGGTTGTCATACAACCGAATTCACCACACCCACCGGCACCACCTATACCGGCAAGGCCCCACCGCTACCCGGCCGCAACAGCGAACACGTCACCAGCATCGACGTCGCACGCTTCCGAGTCGTGTTCCGCCGCGCCGCCTAGGCACGCCTCACGGCTGGAACGGGCTGGTGTCTCCGGCGGGCTCGTCCTTCGACCGGGCTTGAGTGGCCCTGTCTGCGTCCAGCTCGTCGCGATCGCGGCTACGGAAGCCGAGCAGCTTCATGCCGTGGTAGATGATCAGCGCCGCAATCGATCCCAGCGCGATGCCGGTGAACGTCAGATCACCGACGACCCAGGTGAAGTCGGCGATGCCGATGATGAGGGGAATGGCCGCGGTCATCTGATTGATCGGCAGGCTGAAGTCCACGTGGTTGGTCAGCCAAATCCGGATGCCCAGCACGCCGACCAACCCGTACAGCACGATCGTCGCGCCGCCCAGCACGCCCGGCGGGATCGCGGAGATCAGCGCGCCGATCTTCGGGCACATCGCCAGCACGATGGCCACGATCGCGGCCACCCAGTACGCGGCCGTCGAGTAGATCCGCGTCGCGGCCATCACCCCAATGTTCTCGGCATAGGTGGTGGTCGCCGATCCGCCGCCGAAGCCCGCCAGCGTTGTCGCGACACCATCGGCGGCGATCGCACGCCCCATCAGCGGATCGGTGTCGGTGTCGGTCATCTGTCCCACCGACTTCACGTGCCCGATGTTCTCGGCGATCAGTGCGATGACGGCAGGCAGGAACAGCGGCAGCACTGCCAGCGAGAAGGTGGGCGTCTGGAAGTCGGGCAGACCGACCCACGCCGCCGCCTCGATCGCTGCGCGCGCCTCCTCGTCGACGTCACCAAGCAGCCACGCCAGCACGTACCCGAGCACCACCGCCAGGAAAATCGCCAGACGGCCGATGATGCCGCGGAAGAACGCCAGCGTCGCCACCAGCAGCACCAGCGTGACGAGCCCGACCACCGGACCCTTCTCGAAGTTGCTCTTCGCCGCAGGTGCGAGGTTGAAGCCGATCAGGGCGACGACGGCACCCGTCACCACCGGCGGCAGTGCGGCATTCAGCCAGCGCGTGCCCGTCAGGTGCACGGCCACGCCGATCGCCACCAGCACCAGGCCCAGCGCCACCAATCCGCCGAGTGCCCCCGCCGCGCCGTTTGAGCCCATTGCCGCGACCACCGGCGAGATGACCGCGAAGCTCGACCCGAGATAGCTGGGCAGCCGGTTGCCGGTGATGATCAGGAAGAGGATCGTCCCGATGCCGGAGAACAGCAGCGTCGTCGCCGGCGGGAAGCCCGTCAGCACCGGCACCAGGAACGTCGCGCCGAACATCGCGACGACGTGCTGGGCGCCGATTCCGATCGTCCGCGGCCAGCTCAGCCGTTCATCGGGCGCGACCACCGCCGCGTCTCGGGCAACCGGCTTCCAGGCGAAAGTGTTCACGATCTGGAACTACACACCATGTCGCGCGCGAGCGCACGCCGATCAGCGGTTCGCGTCCGACGCGCGGCTTCGCACCAGGTAGGCCACCGCACCGAGCGCGACGACGGCCATACCGGCCAGCACCGACGTGAACGGCAGTGCGAAGGCCAGCACCAGGCACCCGATGAGCCCGATCACCGGGATCGTCTTGCGGCCCAACGTGTATGCCGACGCGTTGGCGATCGCGTAGTAGACCAGGACCGCGAAGGACGAGAACCCGATCGCGTCGCGGACGTCGGCGACCGCGGCGATCACTGCCACCACCACGCCGACCGCGATCTCGGCGCGGTACGGGCTGTCGAACCGCGGGTGCACCGCGGTCAACGCCGTGGGCAGGTGACGGTCGCGAGCCATGGCCAACGTCGTCCTCGACACGCCGAGGATCAGCGCGAGCAGTGATCCCGTCGCCGCCACGACTGCGCCCACCCGCACGACGGGGACCAGGCCTGGGTGGCCTGCCGCGGTCACGGCGTCCGCCAATGGCGCGGTCGCCGACGCCAACGTCTCACTACCCAGTTCGGAAAGCACCGCGACGGCCACGATGGCGTACACCGCCAACGCGATGCCCAGCGCGACGATGATCGCCCGCGGGATGGCGCGTTCGGGGTCGCGGACCTCCTCGCCGAGGGTCGCGATCCGCGCATAGCCGGCGAATGCGAAGAAGAGCAGGCCCGCCGACTGCAGAATCCCCGCGGCGCCGGCGTCGAAGTCGACCGCCAGGTGGTCGGCGTCGAGGCCGCTCGAGCCGACGACCGCGACGACCACGACGGCGAGGATGACCAGGACCACCGCCACGATCACCCGCGTGACCATCGCCGACTTCTGCACACCCACCACGTTCAGCACGGTCAGAGCGAGAACCGTCGCGACGGCCACCGCGTTGGCGTGCGACGGCCACGCGTAATAGCCGACGGTCAGCGCCATCGCGGCGCACGACGCTGTCTTGCCGACGACGAAGCTCCACCCGGCCGTGTAACCCCAGAACGGGCCTAGGCGCTCACGCCCGTAGACGTACGTGCCGCCTGACTCCGGGTACAGCGCCGCGAGCCGCGCCGACGACCTGGCGTTGCAGTAGGCGACCACCGCGGCGACGGCCAGGCCGACCAGCAGTGCACTACCCGCGGCGCCTGCCGCGGGTGCGAGAACCACGAAGATGCCCGCGCCGAGCATTGCGCCCAGGCCCACCGCCACCGCGTCGAAGGTGCCGAGGGTCCGCTTCATCGGTGCGTGTTCTGGCGTGATCACGCGGCGATGGTACGGGTGCTCGGTTACGAGTCAGCGATTGCGAACGACGTTCACCGCGAGGTACGCGCCGTAGCCGACCAGACCCACCAGGGCGAGCTTGCGGGTCTGCGGCACGGCCAGGCCGAGCCCGATCGCGGTCTCCAGGCTGCCGTTGATCTTGATGGCCTTGGCGGTGTCGTCCGGGAACGGGCCCTTGGTGATGGACTCGAACAACTCGGGCTTGATGAAGTGTGCGACTCCGGCGCCTGCGACGGCCAGTCCGGCGATGGTCGCAGCCTTCGAATTCTGTTCGGGCACGTGAATCCTCTTTCGTCTATGCGATGCGGTAGTCGCTGAGCGGGAACTCGGATGCTTCCCGGATCGCGGTCTCGGTGGTGGTGGGCCGCAGCAGGGTCGGCTCACCCGCGGGGTTGTAATAGTAGGACCGCGCGCTCGCGCAATTGCCGAGCGTGAACAGCGAGTCGCCGAGCAGCTCGGTCATGCGGTCGAGGTAGCGGGTGTTGGCTTCCTCGGTGACCTCGAACGTCGTTGCGCCGCGGCGCTTCACCTCCGAGAACAGGCGCTCCATCAGCCGCATCTGGTACTCCATCGTGTTGAAGAAGTTCAACCCGAGGAAGGCGTACGGACTGGCGAGGCTGAGGTAGTTGGGGAAGTACGGCATCGACACGCCCTGGTAGGCCTGGAACCGCGTCTCGCGCCACCACTTCCCGAGGTTGCGGCCGTCGCGGCCGATCACCTCGATGGCGGGGAAGTTGGCCTCCCACAGGTCGAATCCGGTGGCCAGCACCAGGGTGTCGATGACGTTCTTGGTGCCGTCCTTGCCGACGATCCCGTCGGACTGCACGTGATCGATGCCGACGTCCTGCAGGTGGACGTTGTCCCTCGTGAAGGCGCGATAGAAGCCGTTGCTGAAAGTGGGTCGTTTGCAACCGAAGTCGTAGTCGGGAGTGAGTCTGCGGCGCAGCTCCTTGTCCCTGATGACCACGAAGCGGTGCAGCTTCGACAGGTCGGCGGCCGAGATGTTGAACCGCCCCTTGAACGTCTTGAAGTGCACTACGCCGACCGACACCATCACCTCGTAGACGGAGTCGGTGAACCACCGCAGCGCCCGCTGCGTGAACGGGAACCGCTTGAACACGCGCTTCGCACGCTCGCCGAAGCGCAGGTCGATCTTCGGGACCACCCAGATCGGCGTGCGCTGGTACACGGTCAGGTCGGCGGCACGCTTGGCCAGCTCCGGGATGAGCTGCACGGCGGTGGCGCCCGTGCCGATCACCGCAATGCGGCGACCAGTGGGATCGAAGTCGTCCTCCCACTCGGTGGTGTGGATGACCTTGCCGTCGAAGTCGTGGATACCCGGGATGTCGGGCACCTTGGGCTGGGACAGGAAGCCCGTCGCGGTGAACAGGTAACGCCCGCTGACGGTCTCGCCGTCGCGCAGGGCGACGCGCCACGCCTGGGCCTCCTCGTCCCACCGCGCGCCCTCGACGCTGACGTTGAAACGCATGTGCTTGCGCACGTCGTACTTGTCGGCGACGTCGTCGGCGTACCGCTTGATCTCGGGCCCTGGCGTGAACAGGCGCGACCAGTTCGGGTTGGGCTCGAAGTAGTACGAGTACGTCGTGGTGGGGACGTCGACGGCCAGTCCGGGGTAGTGGTTGACGTACCACGTACCGCCGAGGTCGTCCTCCCGCTCGAGGATGACGAAGTCCTCGATGCCGAGGCGCTTGAGCTGGATGGCAGCGCCGATGCCCGCGAATCCGGCACCCACGATGACCGCGTCGAACAGCTTCTCAGTCATGAGGGGACGGTACCAGGGGTAACGGCTATTACTTGAGGGTGCCGCTGCGCTTGGGATCGAGGGTGGCGATGCACGTCACGGCACGATCGCCGGCCTCCCAGGTCTCCTCCGTCGGGTACAGGACGTACACGCCGACGGTGTCGTCGAGCATCGCCTCGGGCGAGTAGGTCGCCAGTTCCTCGGGGCACCTGTTCTGCCACTCGTCGATGGCCTCGGTGCCCGGGTAGTCGCCGTCGGGCATGTTGAGCACCGCGTACACCTCACCGCCGTGCGGTTGCGCGCACTCGATGGTCGGCAGCGTGAGCACGCGGGCATCGGTCGGGATGTCGGAGATGCAGTCGCCGACCTTCATGTCGGTCGCGACGGTGGTGTCCTTCAGCGCAAAGATCCCGACGATCACGACGACGATGCCGATCAACACCACCAGGCCGAGGATCGAGAGCCCGATGATGAGGCCCTTCTTCGACTTCTTCGGCGGCGGGGGATAGGGCTGTCCCTGCGGTTGGCCGTACGGCCCGCCCTGATACGGCAGCGGCGGCGGAGGCGGCGGATAGCCGCCACCGGGCGGCGGCGGGGGCGGGTAGCCACCCGGCGGCTGGTGTGGCGGCGGCGGATACCCACCCTGCCCCTGCGGTGGTGGGGGCGGCGCCCCGTGGGGCTGATTCGGGTCTCCGGACGGCCAGGTCACCCCCGGAAGATAGCAGTATTCAGGCCAGGAAACTCAGGGCTGCGTCGACGGCCAGCGCGGGCACGTCGAGCGTCTTCGACCCGAGGTCGTGCCGGGCGCCGGTGACCTCGACGACCGCCGATGGCCCAGCCAGTAGCGCCGCGGCCGACCGCAGTTCGTCGATGGTGCCGAACGGGTCGGACGTGCCGTGCGTGAACACCGTCGGCACGGTGATGTTCGGCAGATGTTCGGTGCGCGATCGTTCCGGCTTCCCCGGCGGGTGCAGGGGATAGGAGAACAGGGTGAGCACGTCGACGGCGAGACCGGCGGCGACGGCCATCGACGTCATCCGGCCCCCGTAGGAGTGTCCGCCCGCGAGCACCGGGACGTCGGCCAGCATGCCCCGCACCAGGTCGACGGCCTCGACCACGCCCGCTTGATCGGCAGCGGCGGAGCCCGAGGGCGGCCCCTTGGGTCTGCGCCGCCGGTACGGCAGGTTGAACCGGACTGCGAGGAAGCCGCGTCGCGCCCACTCGTCGCAGACCCTTACGAGCATCGGGGCGTCGCGGCTTCCGCCCGCACCGTGGGTCAGCACCACTGCGCCGGTCGGCGTCCCTGCGGGTTCGTGCGCGACGCCTGCGATGGCCTTGAGGTCCATCAGCACTGGAGCCGGAACAACGCCGACACCGGGCCATGGCCGTGGCCGAGTGGATATGCGGCACGCAGGCATTCGGTCACCCACGCCTTGGCGAACGCGACGGCGTCGGGCACCGAGTACCCGTGGGCGAGCGCGCTGGCCGCGGCCGCGGCCAGCGTGTCGCCCGCGCCGTGGTCGTGACCCGTGTCGATGCGCTCGGCGTCGAACTCGTGGAACTCGGTGCCGTCGAAGAGCAGGTCCGGGCTGTGCGACGACGATTTCAGGTGCCCGCCCTTGACGAGCGCCCACGTCGGACCCAGATCGAGCAGCGCCCGCGCCGCGTCCCGCTGGGAGGCGGTGTCGACGACGTCGATGCCCGTGATGAGCCGGACCTCGTCGAGGTTGGGCGTGATCAGCGTCGCGATCGGGAACAGTTCCGACTTCATGGCACCGAGCGCCGACGGGTGCAGCAGCGGGTCGCCGTGCATCGATGCGCACACCGGGTCGACCACCAGGGGGGCGGCGGTCCCATCGGCAACCAGCCCCCGCCAGGTCTGCGCGACCGCACTGATGATCTCCGAGGACGCCAGCATCCCGGTCTTGGCCGCCTGGACGCCGATGTCGCTCACGACGGCTTCGATCTGCCCGGTGACGATGTCGATCGGGATCTCGTGAAACCCCTTGACGCCGACGGAGTTCTGCACCGTCACCGCGACGACCGCCACGCACCCGTGTATGCCGAGCATCGCGAACGTGCGGGAGTCGGCCTGGATGCCCGCGCCGCCACCGGAATCGGTGCCGGCGATGGTCAGCACCCGCAGCGGGGTCTCGCCTGGCGGCGTCAGAGGCAGGAAGTTCACGAGGTCAAGGGTAGATAGACATGGTTGCCGTGGTCGGCGAACTCCTGTGATTTGGCCGCCATGGCGTCCCGGATGTCCTGGGTGATGCGCATGGAACAGAACTTGGGGCCGCACATCGAGCAGAAGTGCGCGGTCTTCGCGGGCGCGGCGGGCAGGGTCTCGTCGTGATACGAGCGAGCCGTGTCGGGGTCGAGCGACAGCGCGAACTGGTCGTACCAGCGGAACTCGAAGCGGGCCTTGGACAGTGCGTCGTCGCGGCGCTGAGCGTGCGGGTGCCCCTTCGCCAAATCGCCGGCGTGCGCGGCGATCTTGTAGGCGATCACCCCGACCTTCACGTCGTCGCGGTCGGGCAGGCCGAGGTGCTCCTTGGGGGTGACGTAGCACAGCATCGCGGTGCCGGCTTGGGCGATGATCGCCGCCCCGATGGCAGACGTGATGTGGTCATACGCCGGGGCGATGTCGGTCGTCAGCGGGCCGAGTGTGTAGAAGGGCGCCTCCTCGCACAGTTCCTCCTCCAGGCGCACGTTCTCCACGATCTTCTGCATCGGGACGTGCCCGGGCCCTTCGATCATCACTTGCACGCCATGGGATTTGGCGATCTTGGTCAGCTCGCCGAGGGTGCGCAACTCGGCAAACTGCGCCTCGTCGTTGGCGTCGGCGATCGAGCCCGGGCGCAACCCGTCGCCGAGGGAGAACGTCACGTCGTAGCGGGCGAAGATCTCGCACAGCTCGGCGAAGTGCGTGTAGAGGAACGACTCGGTGTGCCGGGCGAGCATCCACGCGGCCATGATCGACCCGCCACGCGACACGATGCCGGTCACCCGGTTGGCTGTCAGTGGGACGTAGCGCAGCAGCACTCCGGCGTGCACGGTCATGTAGTCCACGCCTTGCTCGCACTGCTCGATCACGGTGTCGCGGTAGATCTCCCACGACAGTCTGGTGGGATCGCCGTCGACCTTCTCCAGCGCCTGGTACATCGGCACGGTGCCCACGGGGACCGGGGAGTTGCGCAGGATCCACTCCCGGGTCTGATGGATCTCGCGGCCGGTCGACAGGTCCATGATGGTGTCGGCGCCCCAGCGGGTGGCCCACACCATCTTCTCGACCTCCTCGGCGATCGAGGACGTCACCGCCGAATTGCCGATGTTGGCGTTGACCTTGACCGCGAACGCCTTGCCGATGATCATCGGCTCGCTCTCGGGGTGGTTGTGGTTGGCCGGGATCACCGCCCGTCCGCGCGCCACCTCGTCGCGCACCAACTCCGCAGGCATGCCCTCGCGCTCGGCGATGAACGCCATCTCGGAGGTGATCTCGCCGTTGCGGGCGCGCTGCAACTGGGTGCCGCGGTCGCGGACCACCCCGGGGCGTGCGGGCAGGCCCGCGACGAGGTCGATCGCCGCGGTGTCGTCGGTGTAGGGCCCCGAGGTGTCGTACAGGTCGAGGTGCTCGCCGTTGGTGAGGTTGACCCGGCGGAACGGCACCCGCGCGCCGTCGGGCAGCTCGCGGTAGGTCTTCGAACTGCCCGTGATGGGGCCGGTGGTGACGGAGACGGAATCGGACACGGCAGTCATCTGAAGAAGCTCCCTACGCCGGCATTACCCGGTCAGGTTCATACGGTCGACGGCCCGCTAGCCGTCCTCTCAGCGCACTGGTGTGCGCTCCCGCGCGGACCTCGTCAACGTACCGCAGGGTCTGCGGGATCGACAGTGGGGATTCCCGGACGGCCGCGGGAATAGAACTTGCCCCGAGATCTTTTGCATAGCTAACATATGTTTTTCGGGCAGCGTCGCCCGCGACCGAAGCCGATGACGACTGAGACGATGATGACGACGAATCCCGAACTGGCCGCCCACCCCGACGCAGGCACCATCGCCACCGCACGCAGGCGCAGACGGATGGATCACGACCACCCGCACTACAAGTGGATCGTGTTGTCCAACACCACGTTGGGCACGCTGCTCGCGACGATCAACGCGTCGATCGTGCTCATCTCGCTCCCCGCCATCTTCCGCGGCATCGGCCTCAATCCGCTGGCGCCGGGCAACGTGAGCTACCTGCTGTGGATGCTGATGGGCTACCTCGTGGTGACCGCGGTCCTGGTGGTGCCGTTCGGCAGGCTCGGGGACATGTTCGGCCGCGTCCGGATCTACAACTACGGCTTCGTCGTGTTCACCGTCGCCGCCGTCGCGCTGTCCTTCGACCCGTTCCACCTCGGCGGCGGTGCGGTGTGGCTGATCGGCTGGCGCGTGGTGCAGGGCATCGGCGGCGCCATGCTGATGGCGTCGTCGTCGGCGATCCTCACCGACGCGTTCCCGGCCAACCAGCGCGGCATGGCGCTCGGGGTGAACATGGTGTCGGCGGTGGCCGGATCATTCCTCGGCCTGCTGATCGGCGGATTCCTGTCGGAGTGGCACTGGCAGGCGATCTTCTGGGTCGGCGTGCCCATCGGCATCGCAGGCACGATCTGGAGCATCCGGTCGCTACGTGAACTCGGCGTCAAGACGCCAGGCCGGCTGGACTGGGCGGGCACGGCGACCTTCGGCCTCGGGCTGACCATCCTGCTGATCGGCATCACGTACGGCATCCAGCCCTACGGCGACGCTCCGACCGGCTGGACCAGCCCATGGGTGCTCGGCGCCATCGGGCTGGGCCTGGCCCTGCTCGTCGCGTTCTGCTTCGTCGAACTCCGTGTCGACTCGCCAATGGTCGACCTGCGACTGTTCCGCTCGGCGTCGTTCGGGATGGGCAACCTCGCCGGCCTGATGTCCTCGGTCGGCCGTGGCGGTCTGCAGTTCATGCTGATCATCTGGCTGCAGGGCATCTGGCTTCCGTTGCACGGCTACGACTTCGAGTCCACACCGCTGTGGGCGGGCATCTACCTGCTGCCCGTCACCGTCGGCTTCCTGGTGGCCGGGCCCATCGCGGGCTCGCTGTCGGACCGCTACGGTGCGCGACCGTTCACGGTGGGCGGCATGCTGCTGATGGCGGCGTCGTTCATCGCGCTGCTGCTGATCCCGGTGAACTTCGACTACTGGGTGTTCGCGATCCTCGTCTTCCTCAACGGCCTCGGCGGCGGCATCTTCACCGCACCCAACACCGCCGCGATCATGTCGAGTGTGCCTGCGGCGCAACGCGGTGCGGCCTCCGGTGTGCGGGCGACGTTCTTCAACGCGGGCTCGTCGCTGTCGATCGGGATCTTCTTCTCGCTCATGATCGTCGGGCTGGCCAACTCGCTGCCGTCGGCGATGAGCACCGGGCTGCAGGCTCAGGGCGTGTCTGCCGCGGTCGCGCACGACGTGGCCCACCTGCCGCCGGTGGGCAGCCTGTTCGCCGCGTTCCTCGGCTACAACCCCATCGAGGAACTGCTGGCGCCCTCGGGCGCGCTGCACCAGCCCGGGGTGAACGCCGAGGTGCTTACCGGTCAGACGTTCTTCCCGCAGTTGATCACCGGGCCGTTTCACGCCGGACTGACGGTCGTGTTCGTCGCCGCCGCGGTGATGATGCTGATCGGCGCCGCCGCGTCCCTGTTCAACCCGGGCCGCTACGGCTCATCGGAACAGGGCTCATCGGAGTAGGGCTCATCGGAGTAGGGCGCCGCGGACGTAGAGGTCCTCGAACCGCCGGACGATGATGGTGCCCGCCGGGGCCATCGTGGCGATCTCGATGTTGTCGTCGGCGACCTCCTCGGCCCAGTCCCGCGGCCAGCCGCCGTCGACGAGGCTGGTCGAGAATGCCAGCACCAGGTCGTCGCGGGTCATGCCGGAGTCGACGATCATCGCCGTCGTGGTGGCCCGGTGCGATGCCGCGCCCGCGAATCCGCGACTGCACCCGCACCCGTTCTCGGGGTCGTTGCGGTCGCGGTCGCAGGGGTCCTGCAGCCAGACCAGTTCGCCTTCGACGCAGTAGTGGTAGTCGCGTGGATTGGTGCCCTGGGTCAGGCCGGTGGCCACGAGGATCTTCATGACGCAGACGGTACGAAGGCGCACCGACATCGACGCGGCTACGACAGGTCGACCAGCACCGGCGCGTGATCGCTCGGTGCAGGAGTGCCCTTCTTGCCGGGCTTGCGCTCGTCGCGGGCGATTTCTGCGTGCGTGACGCGCGCCGCGAGCGCGGGGGAGCCGAGGATGAAGTCGATGCGCATGCCCTCCCGGCGCGGGAAGCGCAATTGCGTGTAGTCCCAATAGGTGTAGGTGCCCGGGCCCGGCGTGAACGGACGCACCACGTCGGCGAAGTCGGCCTCGATGGCGCGGAACGCCGTGCGCTCCCGTTCGGTCACGTGCGTGCTGTGCTCGAACACCTTGGGGTCCCAGACGTCGTCGTCGGTCGGCGCGATGTTCCAGTCACCCACCAGGGCGACCGGCTGTTCCGGGTCGGCCGCCAGCCAGTCCCGGGCCGACTGGTGCAGTGCGGCAAGCCATTCCAGTTTGTACGCATAGTGCGGCGAGTCCACGGTGCGGCCGTTCGGCACGTAGAGGCTCCACACCCGGACGCCGCCGCACGTCGCGCCGAGGGCCCTGGCCTCCGATGCCTCGTCCCACATGGGCTGGCCATCGAAGCCGCTGGTGACGTCGGTGATCCCGACCCGCGACGCGATCGCGACGCCGTTCCACTGGTTCGTGCCGACGTGGGCCACCTCGTAACCGAGTGCGGCGAACGGCATGGTGGGGAACTGCTCGTCCTTGCACTTGGTCTCCTGCATGGCCAGTACGTCGACGTCGGCTCGTTCCAACCAGCCGGTGACCCGGTCGATGCGCGAGCGGATGGAGTTCACGTTCCAGGTGGCGATGCGCACCCGTCAAAGGCTACGGGCGTCGACGTACCGCGATCGGTGGTGGGTGCGGAACCCCATGGCCTCGTACAGATCGATCGCCGGGCCGTTGTCGACCTCGACCTGCACGTACGCCCGGGTCGCCCCGCGGTCGGCGCCCCACGCGAGCAGGGCCGAGCAGATTCCGCGGCCGTGGCCGCCCCTGCGGGCCTCCGCGGCGACGTGCACGGCCGACAGACCCACCCAGCGCGTGCCGTCCGGTGCGGTCGTCACCGCAGCGCGGGCGACGGCCGTGTCGGGGATCGTCGCGAACGCCGCCTCGCCGTCGACGACGGCGGTCAGCACGTCGTCGGGGACGCCGCGCGGATCGACCGCGCGCCACGGTTCGTCCGGTCCACCCGAGAGCGTGACGTCGGACGGTGGGCCGGCCGTGTCGACCTCACCGACCATGACCAGGTTCTCGCCGTCGACCGCGATGCCGTCCGGCAGGCGCAGCAGCCGATCGGGCGCCGCGACCAGTGGTGGCACGCCACGCTCGGCGTACCAGTCGACGATCGCGGGCAGCGTGGCCGGGCCCGCCCAACCCTCGAGTGGCACGGCCGAATTGGCGCGCCGGGTGTGTCCGCGCCCGAACCGCAGCAGCCAGCCGTCGATCCACCGCTGCTCGGCCCCCGGCCACCCCAGGGCGGCGGCGTGTTCGAGGTTGCGGATCTGCGACGTCCGCACCGGCATCTCGGGGATCAGCCGCACCGCCTGCACGTCTCGTGCATCGACGGTCACCAGCTCGCCGCGGCGGGTGCGGATGACGATCGTCGGGCCGGACCGTTCGACGTGGCCGATGACGTCGGTGTACGGCCGCTCGGCGGGCTCGGGCAGCCGGTAGCGCAGGCTCACCCTGGCGCCCTCGGGCGGCAGCAGCACGCTCAGTGACCGAACGGGTCGGGGTCCTCGCCGGGCATCCACGTCAATCCGGGCACGCCCCAGCCGTGCGACTTGACGCTGCGCTTGGCGGCGCGTGCGTGCCTGCCGACCAGCCGGTCGAGATAGGTGAAGCCGTCGAGGTGTCCGGTCTCGTGCTGGAGCATCCTGGCGAACAGTCCGTTGCCCTCGAGCGTGATGGGCGTGCCGTCGGCATCGAGGCCGGTGACCCTCGCCCACTCGGCGCGCCCGGTCGGGAACGACTCGCCGGGAACCGAGAGGCAGCCCTCGTCGTCGTCGTCGGGGTCCGGCATGGTCTCGGGAACCTCGGAGGTCTCCAGTACCGGGTTCACCACCACCCCGCGGCGGCGGGTCGTGCGGCCTCGCTCGTCGGCGCAGTCGTAGACGAACACCCGCTGCGCCACGCCGATTTGATTGGCGGCCAAGCCCACTCCGTGCGCGGCGTCCATCGTGTCGTACAGATCGGCGATGAGATCGGCCAAACCGGGCGGAAGGTTTCCGTCGTCATCGACGGGGACGGGACTGGTCGCAGTGTGCAGGACGGGATCACCCACGATGCGAATCGGAACGACGGCCACGCACATGAGATTAGTGAGCCAGCTTCGGTGAGCCGACTCGCGGGTCACATCACGGCTCAACCCCGCTGACCGTGATTGAATATCGCCGTTACCAACGGATTGTCGTCGATATCTTCGGAAGGGCCCTGGAAAAAGACTATGGACGGCGCCATCGCACGGACTGACAAGTCCGGAGACGACTCTGCGCTCACCGATGGGCTGACCCGACGCGAGCACGACATCCTCGCCTTCGAACGGCAGTGGTGGAAGTACGCAGGGTCCAAAGAGGACGCCATCAAGGAGTTGTTCTCGATGTCGGCCACCCGCTACTACCAGGTGCTGAACGCCCTGGTGGACCGCCCCGAGGCGCTGGCAGCCGACCCCATGCTGGTCAAGCGGCTCCGCCGGTTGCGGGCCAGCAGGCAGAAGGCGCGAGCGGCTCGCAAGCTCGGCTTCGACGTCACCTGACCGTCGAGGCATCGGCTGCCGGGAACGGCGGGGTAATACAGTGGGTGCGATGAATCAGCGAGAATCCTCCGGGTTGCCCCTGCGCGCGATCGTCATGGTGCTGCTCTTCCTGGGCGTCGTATTCCTGCTGGTCGGCTTCCAGTCGATGGGCTCCGATTCGGACTCCGACAGCGACTCCTCGACGGTCGTCAGCACGGTCACCGCCAGCCCGACCAGCTCAGCAGCCGACGAGGCGCCGCCGGCGAAGGCCGACGTGCGCGTGTTCAACGTCTCCGAGGTCGCCGGCGCGGCCGAGGGCGTGGCCACCCGCCTGCGCGACGCCGAGTGGAACGTCACCGAGACCGGGAACCTGAACATCCCGGACGTCCCCGAGACCACCGTCTACTTCGGCGAGGCCCGCGGTGAGGAAGAAGCCGCCCGCGAAGTGGGCAGGCTCATCGAAGCGCCCGTCGCGCCGCGCACTCCCGAACTGGCAGAGCAACCGCCCGGCGTGGTCGTGCTGGTCACCGGTTAGGCTTTTGGCATGCCGATTCCAGCCTCGCTTCGATTCCTGGGCGCCGCGGCGCTCATCGTCCCGGTCGCGGCCGCATGCTCGCCCAACGAGCCCATTGCCACCCAGCCCGGCACCACCCCGCCGGTGTGGACGGGCTCACCGGCGCCATCGGCCGGCGGCGAAGGCGGCGAGGGTGGCGGCGAAGCCGAGGCGTCCGGCGGCGGGGAGACCCTCACCGCCGACCTCAAGTCACCCGACGGCACCACCGTCGCGAGGGCCGAGTTCGTGTTCGAGGACGGCCACGCCACGGTCACGGTCCAGACCACGTCGCCCGGTCAGCTGACCCCCGGCTTCCACGGCATGCACATCCACTCCGTCGGCAAGTGCGAGGCCAGCTCGGTCGCGCCGACCGGCGGCGCGCCCGGCGACTTCAACTCCGCCGGCGGCCACTTCCAGGCGGGCGGGAACAGCGGTCACCCCGCCAGCGGCGACCTCACCTCGCTGCAGGTGCGCGAGGACGGTTCGGCGATGGTCGTAACGACGACCGACGCGTTCACCGCCGCCGACCTGCAGGCCGGCCAGAAGACGGCCATCATCATCCACGAGAAGGCCGACAACTTCACGAACATCCCGCCCGAGCGCTACACCCAGGTGAACGGCACCCCTGGACCGGACGAGACGACGATGGCCACCGGTGACGCAGGCAAGCGCGTGGCGTGCGGTGTCATCTCCGGCCAGTAAGGCTCCGGTCAGACCGCAGCGCATCGACTTCAAGGGGTCGGCGCGGCCGACGATCGGCGTCGAATGGGAGTTCGCGCTCGTCGACCCCGAGACCCGTGAGCTGAGCAACGAAGCCGCCGCCGTCATCGCGGAGATCGGCGAAAGCCCGCGCGTCCACAAGGAACTGCTGCGCAACACCGTCGAGGTCGTCACCGGCATCTGCGACAACTCGGCCGAGGCGATGGACGATCTGCGGGCCACGCTCGCGCCGGCCCGCAAGATCGTGCGCGACCGCGGCATGGAGCTGTTCTGCGCGGGCACGCACCCATTCGCCGAGTGGTCGGCCGAGCAGCTGACCGACGCGCCGCGCTACGCCGAGCTGATCAAGCGCACCCAGTGGTGGGGCAGGCAAATGCTCATCTGGGGCGTGCACGTGCACGTCGGAATCTCCTCGGCGCACAAGGTGATGCCGATCATCACCTCGCTGCTCAACCAGTACCCGCACCTGCTGGCGCTGTCGTCGTCGTCGCCGTACTGGGCGGGCGGCGACACCGGCTACGCAAGCAACCGGGCGATGATGTTCCAGCAGCTGCCGACGGCCGGTCTGCCGTTCCACTTCCAGGAGTGGTCGCAGTTCGAGCAGTTCGTCCATGATCAGAAGAAGACCGGCATCATCGACCACATGAACGAGATCCGTTGGGACATACGGCCTTCGCCTCATCTGGGCACGGTCGAGGTCCGGATCTTCGACGGGGTCTCGAACATCGCCGAACTCGGCGCGCTGGTCGCTCTGACGCACTGCCTCATCGTCGACCTCGACCGCAGGCTCGAAGCCGGTGAGCACCTCCCCACGATGCCGCCGTGGCACGTGCAGGAGAACAAGTGGCGCGCGGCCCGGTACGGCCTCGACGCGGTGATCATCCTCGACGAAGACAGCAACGAGCGTCTGGTCACCGAGGACCTCGACGACATCCTGAACCGGCTCGAGCCGGTGGCGAAGTCGTTGGGCTGCGCCGACGAACTCGCCGCCGTGTCGAACATCTACGCCACCGGGGCGTCCTACCAGCGGCAGCGCCGGGTCGCCGAGGAGCACGACGGCGACCTGCGGGCCGTGGTGGACGCGCTCGTCGCGGAGCTGGAGCTATAGCGATGGTCGGCGGGCAAGACGCTGCGAGAGTCATGCCGATGTTCCCGCTCGAATCCGTGCGGCTGCCCGGCGAGGACCTGCCGCTGCGGATCTTCGAACCGCGTTACGCCGCGCTGGTGCGCGACTGCCTCGCCGGCGAGCGCGAATTCGGCGTCGTCCTGATCGAGGCCGGCCGCGAGGTCGGGGGCGGTGACCGTCGCCTCGACGTCGGCACGCTGGCGCACGTGGTCGAGGCCGACGATCAGGGCGAGGGCCGCTACCGGATCCTGTGCGAGATGCGCGGGCGCATCCGGGTCGAACGCTGGCACGACGACGAACCGTATCCGCGGGCGTCGGTCGAGCCATGGCCCGACGAACCGGGCAGGGCCGTCAGCGGTGCCGAGATCGAGGACGTCGAGAACCGCGTCATGGCGGTCTTCGAGCGGTTGGCCGACTCCCAAGACAAGGTCCTGCCGCCCAAGCGCGAGCTGCTCGGCGAGCCCGAACCCGGTGACGACGCCGGAAGACGACTGTATGCGTTGGCCGCTCGCGTCCCGATGGGCCAGGCCGACCGGTACTCGGTCCTCGCCGCTCCGTCGGCCGCCGATCGGCTCGCGGCATTGAGCGAAGCCGTCGAGACCCTCACCGCGATGATCGAATTCGAACTCGACGCCCCGACCGCCGAGGACTGATCAGGCCGGCTCGGTCAGGCTTCGTCGCGGTGCGCGTCGTCGCGTTGCGCCATCTCGTCACGACGCAGCAGGTCGTCGCGGAAGGCCTGCTCGCGATACGCCAGCTGGCCGACGCGGTTGGCGATCACCGGTGCCGTGATGAGCGTGAACAAGCCCGCGAGGATCAACATGCCGACGTCGGGGTGTCCGCGTAGCCGGATCGCCGCGCCGGTCAGCACCAGGAGCAGCCCGAGGACCTGCGGCTTGGTCGCGGCGTGCATGCGCGTGATCGTGTCGGGGAAGCGGACCACCCCGATCGCCGCCGTCAACGCGAATACCGACCCGCTCAGCACGAATGCCCCGGCCAAGACGTCGAGTACGTTCACTGACTTCCCCCGTCGCGGTCCCGCACCCGGAAACGAGCGACGCTGACCGACCCGACGAAGCTGATTAGCGCGAGCGCGGTCAGGCTGTAGGTGACCGTCGTGTCGAGGCTGTACGCCGCCCACGTGCCGATGCCGCACATCATCACCGCGACGAAGGCATCGAGGGCGACCAGGCGGTCCAGCGTGCCGGGCCCGGCCAGCAGCCGATACATGGTGATGGCGGAGGCCGTGATCAGCAGTACGGCCGCGATGATCCACACGGTGTTCACTGGACCTCCCTCTCCGGTGCCGGCCGCCAGTGCGGGTCGCGCTCGAACGTCGCGATCAACAGTCGTTCGACCTCCGCGGCCTCGTGATTGAACCGGTTCACCGCGCGCTCGGTACTCACGTCTAGCACGTGGATGTAGAGCAAGCGCCGGGTCTGGTCGATCTCCAGGACGATGCCACCGGGAATGAGGTTCATGATGTTGGCCGCCAGCGCCAGCACGAAGTCCGACTTCAGTGCGAAGTGGACCCGCAGCACGGCCGACTGCGGCGGCGGCCCTGGCTTGATCGCCAGCCACGCCAGCTGCAGCGACGACATCAGCAGGTAGTACGCCACCCGAAACACCAGGCGCGCCAGCGAAAGTGGATGCAGCCTGCCCTCGATGGGCACGGACGGAAGCGGCAGCAGCACGGTGATCCCCAGCGCAACCACCAACCCGCTCAGGACGTTCGCCGCCGAGAGGTTGCCCCACAGCAGCACCCACACCAGCATCAGCCAGCACAGCACCCACGCACGCAGCAGAATCTTCCGCTTGCTCCAGTCTCGTTTCACGGCACTACGCTCCGCTCTCTGTTCTTCGCGCAAGCGCTCATCACCGACCGAGGACTGTCGAGACGTACTGCCCGCGATCGAGGATCTCTGTCGACGAACGCTCGGCGTAGGAGAAGATCGGACCGGCGAAGACCGTCAGCGCCAAACCCACCCCGATCAACGCGGCAGTGGGTAGGACCATGCCGACGGGCATCCGTCCCACGTCGTCGCGATCGGCGAATTCGACGTCCTCGGAGTCGTCGAGGAGCGCCGAGGGTGCGGCTGCCGACATCGCGCCCTCCGGGGCGTCGGCGCGCGCCCGCCAAAACGCCTTCGTCCAGACCCGGGCCATCGCATACAACGTCAGCAGGCTGGTGAGGACGCCACCGCCGACCAACATCCAGGCCAGCACCGACGCCTCCTGCACGCCCGCCTCCAAGAGGGCCACCTTGCCGATGAACCCCGAGAACGGCGGGATGCCACCGAGGTTGAGGGCGGGGACCAAGAACACGAAGGCCAGCAGCGGGCTGGCTGCGGCCAGCCCGCCGAGGCGCTGGAAGGTCGACGCCCCGGCTTGGCGCTCGATCAGACCGACGACAAGGAACAGCGTGGTCTGCACGACGATGTGGTGGGCCACGTAGTAGATGGCGCCCGACATGCCGAGTTCACTGGACAGGGCGATGCCGAACACCATGTATCCGATGTGGCTCACCAGCGTGAAGGACAGCAGGCGCTTGATGTCGCTCTGCGCGAGAGCGCCGAGGATGCCGACGAGCATCGTCAGGAGCGCCGCCACCAGGAGTACGCGGTCCAGCGCGCCGCCGGGAAACAGCAGCGAATGGGTCCGGATGATGGCGTACACGCCCACTTTGGTGAGCAGGCCCGCGAACACCGCGGTGACCGGTGCAGGTGCGGTGGGATAGGAATCCGGCAACCACGCAGACAGCGGGAACACCGCGGCCTTGATGCCGAACGCCACCAGCAGGACTGCGTACATCGCGCTGCGGGTGCCTTCTGGGACGTCATCGAGGCGCACGGCGAGTTCGGCGAGGTTCAGAGTGCCGGTCGCGGCGTAGACCAGCGCGAGGCCGATCAAGAAGATCAGCGACGACACCATCGACACCATCACGTAGGCAATGCCCGCTCGGACGCGCTCGGTGCTGGAACCGATGGTGAGCAGCACGAAGCTGGCCGCGAGCAGCACCTCGAAACCGACGAACAGGTTGAACAGATCGCCTGCCAGGAACGCGGTGAAGACGCCGGCCGACAGCACCATGTAGGTCGGCACGAAGATCGACACGGGTTGCCGTTCGTCCCCGTCGCGGATGCCCTGACCGATCGCGTAGAACACGACTGCGAGCAGGACGATCGCCGACACCAGCAGCATGAGTGCGGACAGCCGGTCGACCACCAGCGTGATGCCCAGCGGGCCCATGCCCGTCTCCGTCTGACCCCACCCGCCCACGTGGACGGCGATCGTCCCCAACTCGTCGGCGAGACGTACCAGCGCTGCACAGACGATCACGACGGCGATCAGTGCGGTCACGGCGATCACGCGTTGCAGGCGCGGGCGGCGCCCTGCGAGCAGCGTGGTCGCCGCCGCGAGCATCGGGATCAGTACCGGCAGGGGAGTCAGGACTGCGGCAAGGCCGGTCATCGCGACCCCTCGTGTCCGGGCAGCGCGTCGAGTTCGTCGGGTGCGTCGGTGTCGCGGGACGGCACGTGCTCGGGCCGGTCTTCGTCGAGCGCGAGTTCGGAACCTCGGGAGACGCGGGTGTCCTCTGGGTCGTTGGCGACGACCTCGTCGCGTGACAGCCGATACGAGCGGTAGGTCAGCGCCAGCACGAAGGCCGCGATGCCCATGGTGATGACGATGGCGGTCAGGATCATGCCCTGCGCCAGCGGATCAGCCGTCATGGTCTCGCCGTTGCTGGTGCGTCCGCGAACCGGTGGATTGCCCGATGGACCTCCGACGGTGAGCAGCAGCAGGTTCACCGCGTTGCTGACGAGCAGGAGTCCCAGCAGCATGCGAGTGAGGTTGCGCTCCAGGAGTAGATACACCCCTGCGCTGGTGAGCCCGCCTATCAGAATCAATGGGATGAGGTAGGTGACGTTCATCGGCTGGCCCCTCGCGGTTGCCGGTCGCGCTCGACCTGCTGGCTCATCTCCTCGTCGACGCGCGCGCCGAGGCTGCGAAGCACGTCGAGTACCAGGCCCACGACGATCAGATAGACCCCTAGGTCGAAGACGAGTGCGGTGACGAACTTGACCGATCCCAGTACGGGGAGGTCGAACTCGATGACCGCGGAGGACAGTACGGGCGCACCCAGCAGGAGCGAGGCCACGGCGGTGCCCGCAGCCAGGGCGAGGCCCGCGCCGAGCACCTTTCCGGCGTCGAGGGGAAGGGCTTCGCCCAACTCGTATCGCCCGCCAGCGAGGTAGCGCAGTACGAGCGCCAGACCGGCGGTCAGGCCGCCCGCGAAACCGCCGCCGGGTGTGTTGTGTCCGGCGAAGAAGAAGTACAGCGACAGCACCATGATGAGCGGGAAGATGATCCGCGTCGCCACCTCCAGCACCAGCGACCGGTAGCGGGGGTCGCGCATCTCGCTTCCGCGCAGCCAGGTGATCTCGCCGATGGCGGGGCTGGTGGACAGCGCGGGGATGCGGCCGATGTCGGGCTGGCCCGCGTCGGCCACCCGCGGCGCCGTTCCGAACCGCCTGTGCCGGAACACGAGTGACGCAACGCCGGTGGCCGCCACGACGAGCACCGACACCTCGCCCATCGTGTCCCAGGCTCTGATGTCGACCAGCAGCACGTTGACCGTGTTGGCGCCCTGACCGCGGTAGTACGCCGCGTCGGGGAGCAGTTCGGCGATCGGCCTGGTGGAGCGCGCCGCCATCGCGAACACCGCCAGCGTGGTGACGGCGGCCCCGACGCCGAGCGCGAGTGCTGCCCGCGGCAGTCGATGCCGGGTGATGGTCGAGCGCTCCGCCTCGGCGGGCAGAGTCCGCAGGACGAGCACGAACATCACCAGCGTGAGTGTTTCGACGAGGAACTGCGTCAACGCCAGGTCGGGTGCGCCGTGCAGCGCGAAGACAACGCCGCACCCGTAACCGGTGACCCCGACGACCAGGACCGCGGCGAGCCGGTTGCGCATGACCGTCGCGCCCAGCGCCGCCGCCAGGATGATCAGGCCGACGACCACCTGCAGCGGCGAATCCCACAGCGCCAGTTCGGGACGGTTGCGTGAGCCGAGCACCAGCACCGACACCGGTAGCAGTCCCAGCGTCAGCAGGATGACGGTCTGCGTGGCGGGGATCGAACCGCGCTGCGTCACGGAGGTGACCCGTACCGCAAGGGTGTCGGTGCCGCGGATCACGGCGTCGTAGATGCGGTCCGCGTTGCCCAGCGGTAGGTAGCGGAAACGCACGCGTCGCAACCGTCCGCGTGCGAAGAACGCCACGATGCCGGACGCCAGCACCAGGATCGAAAGCAACAGTGGCAGGTTGACGCCGTGCCAGAGCGCGAGGTGGTAGCCGTCGTCGCCATAGGGCACGGTGTCCGCGTAATCGGCCAGGACGTGGTCGAGTCCGGTGGGCCATACGCCGAACACGAGGCCCGCGGCGGCCAGCACCCCCGGGGGGATCAGAAAGGCAGCCGGCGGGCGGTGCATCTCGGCGACGCGGGTGCTGGGCTCGGTCCTGCCCTTGCGGGCGAACGCGCCGTACACGAAGCGCAGGCTGTAGATGGTGGTGAAGACCGACCCCACCACGATGCCCGCCAGCACCCAGGGCGCGGCCGATCCCAGCGACGTGCTGTGCAGGATCGTCTCGAGGTCCGCCTCCTTGGCGATGAAGCCGAAGAAGGGTGGCAGGGCGGCCATGCTGGCGGCGCCGCCGATGCCGATGATCAGCAGTGGACGGTGCCGGTCGCCGAGCCAGCCGAGCCGGCGGATGTCCCGGGTGCCGGTGGCGTGGTCGATGATGCCGACCACCATGAAGAGGGCCGCCTTGAACATCGCGTGCGCGCACAGCATCGCCATCCCGGCGAGCATGACGTCGCGCCCGCCCGTGCCGACCATGACGGTGATCAGCCCGAGCTGGCTGACGGTGCCGAACGCGAGGATCAGCTTGAGGTCGTACTCGCGGACGGCGCGCCAGCCGGCCAGCAGCATGGTGGCCAGCCCGAGGACCACGATGGTCGGTCGCCAGCCGGGCGAGTCGGCGAAACCCGGTGTCATGCGGGCGATCAGGTAGACACCCGCCTTCACCATCGCGGCCGCGTGCAGGTAGGCGCTGACCGGTGTGGGTGCCGCCATCGCGCCGGGCAACCAGAAGTGCAGCGGCACGATCGCCGACTTCGACAGCGCGCCGACGAGGACGAGGAGGACTCCGACGGTGACGGCGGTACCGGTCGGCGGCGCGGCGATCAGCTCGGAGAGCAGGTAGGTCCCCGCGGCCTCGCCGAGCACGATGACGCCGACGAGCATCGCCAACCCGCCTGCCGTGGTGACCAGCAGGGCTTGAACTGCGGCGCGCCTACTCGTCGCGCGTTCGGCGTAGTGGCCGACCAGCAGGAACGACAGCACCGTGGTCAGTTCCCAGAACAGGTACAGCAGCAGCATGTTGTCGCTGACGACGAGGCCGAACATGGCGCCGGAGAACGCGACGAGTTCGGCGGCGAAGCTGGGCAGGCGGTTCTCGGTGTGCCCGTCGTGGTGGTGGAAGTACTCGGCGCAGTAGAAGAGGACCAGCGCGCCGATCGCCAGCACCAGCACGCTCATGACCGCGGCGAGCGCGTCGAAGCGGAGCGTGATGTCCATCGACAGCTCGGGCACCCACTCGACGTGGACGGTCTGCTCGCCGGTACCCGGCCAGTTCGTGGCGACCCAGATCAGCGAGCCCAGCGGCACGAGCGCCAGGGGATAGAACGCCCGCCGGCCCCATCGGCGCACCAGCACCGGCGCCACGACGGCAGCGGCCGCGTGGGCGAAGAGGATGGCGAGCATGGCACTCCGTCGATCGGGGTGTCAGCCGTCGATGCTGTGTGGCTGGACTTGTCGTCGTCCAGTTTACGGATGGGATCCGATGCCGCGCTCTGCCGTGACGTGTGGCACGGCCCTGTCGGGATGCTATGGAGTCCGACGGCAGCGGGATGGGTGGACAGCCAACCTGGTCGGGATCGCGTGTCCGACGACGCCGATCCCGGCGCCGAGGATCGGCCAGATCGGCCAGAAGTACCACGTGCCGCCGGACAGGGCGACGGCCAGCCACACCGTCAGGACGATGACGACCATCAGGGCGTAGGCAGCCAGGTGCAGGTGGAGCGAGAGCCGCGCGGCCGCGTGTCGGGCGATGCGGCGTGCCGGGTCGTCGAGACGCATCCGGTGCACCGGCAGATCGGCGAGCAGTGCGTCGAGATCGGCTCGGGACTGGGCCGCGAACGCGGATCCGACCCGGCGTTCGTATTCGGTCATGTCGAGATAGCCCTGCGCGAGGGCTTGGCCGAGGCGGGTGGCGGTGGCCTCCCGGTCGCGATCCCCGACGCGGACGGCCGACGTGTTCGTCACGGGAGCGGTCATGTCTGCTCTCCTTATCTTGACGGTGGCTAGACTGACGGTTCGACTGTGACATGTCAGTAATGGAATGTCAACGGTTCGTTCCCGCGTCACCCACGCCTACGACTGGTCCGAACTGCTCAGGGCTGACGTCCCTCGAGTTGGTGAGAGTAGCTAATGAACGCTCATCGTCGGAATATGTACTGATTGGGCCAAGTTTCTCCGCGCCGCGTGCTTAGCCAGGATCATGGAACGTCCACAATCCGACGAGCGGAAGAGCGTCATCATGGACGTCGACGAAGGCAAGTTGAACGAATTCCTCGGCAAGGCGGTCGGGGACCTGGGGGCCGCGATGAGCGCCACGCTCGTGCTGGTCGGCGACCGCCTCGGGCTCTACCGCGAACTGGCGAAGGGCGCGATGTCCGCGGACGAACTTGCCAAACGCACCGGCACCGACGCCAGGTACGTCCGCGAATGGCTCGGAAACCAGGGCGCGGGTGGCTACGTCGAGTTCGACCCGTCCTCCGGTGAGTGGTCGCTGACTCCCGAACAGGCGGCGTGCCTCGCCGACCCGAACGGTCCCGTCGACCTCCCCGGCGCCTACAACCTGGTGGAGGCAACGTTCCACGCCCTGGGGCACACGCTCGAGAACTTCGCCTCGGGGCAGGGCATGGAATGGGGCGAGCACCACGCGTGCCTGTTCGAGGGCACCGAGCGCTTCTTCCGCGCCAGCTACAACGCCAACCTGATCGACTCGTGGTTGCCGACACTCGACGGGGTGGTCGACAAGCTGACCAGTGGCGCGAAGGTCGCCGACGTCGGGTGTGGCCACGGCGCCAGCACGATCCTGATGGCCAAGACGTACCCCGAGAGCCAGTTCGTCGGTTACGACTACCACGGTGAGTCGATCGACGTGGCCCGCGAGAAGGCGGCAGCGGCGGGGGTTGGCGGCAACACGCGGTTCGAGGTCGCCGACGCAGTTGGCTACGAGGACGAGGACTTCGACCTGATCGCGTTCTTCGACTGCTTGCACGACATGGCGGATCCGGTCACGGCGGCCCGGCATGCGCGCGAGGCGCTGAACGGCGACGGCACCGCGATGATCGTGGAACCGTTCGCCAACGACAGCCTGCAGGACAACCTGACCCCGGTCGGCCGGGTGATGTACGGGGCGTCGACGCAGATCTGCGTGCCGGTGTCGTTGGCGCGCAACGGCCCGGCGCTCGGTGCGCAGGCGGGCGAGGCCCGACTACGCGAGGTAGTGGTCGACGGTGCCGGGTTCGCCCGTTTCCGGCGCGCCACCGAGACGCCGTTCAACCTCGTGCTCGAGGCCCGCCCCTAGCCGAGGGTCAGCGGCGTTCGGAGAACGCCTGCAGCGACGCCACCTGGGCGGGGTCCAGGGACGGCCGCACGGTCGCGCGGGCCTTGTCGACGTCGGCGACAGTGACGTCGGCAGCGTCGATCGAGCGTCGCATCGCCGTCAGCGCCGATTCACGCAGCAGCGCAACGCAATCCGCCGCGCTGTAGCCCTCCAGTTCGTCGGCGACGGCATCCAGGTCGACGTCCGGGTGCAGTGGTATGGACTTGCCCGCGGTGCGCAGGATGTCGCGCCGCGCGTCGGCGTCCGGCGGCGGCACGAACACCAGCTTCTCCAGCCGGCCCGGGCGCAGCAGCGCGGGGTCGATCAGGTCGGGGCGGTTGGTGGCGCCCAGCACCACCACGTCGCGCAGCGGGTCGATGCCGTCGAGCTCGGTCAGCAGTGCGGCCACCACGCGGTCGGTCACACCGGAGTCCGAACTCTGCCCGCGCCGCGGAGCCAGCGCGTCGACTTCGTCGAGAAAGATCAGCGACGGCGCGGAATCCCGTGCCCGACGGAACAACTCGCGGACGGACTTCTCCGACGAGCCCACCCACTTGTCCATCAGCTCGGCGCCCTTGACCGCGTGCACCGACAGCCGGCCGGTGCTGGCCAGTGCCCGCACGACGAACGTCTTGCCGCATCCGGGCGGACCGTAGAGCAGCACGCCGCGGGGCGGGTCGACGCCGAGGCGGGTGAACGTGTCGGGATGCTGCAGCGGCCACAGCACCGCTTCGGTCAGCGCCTGCTTGGTCTCGACCATGTCGCCGACGTCGTCGAGCGTCACCGACCCGACCGCGATCTCCTCGGTGGCCGAGCGGGACAGCGGCCGGATCACCGACAGTGCGCCCGTCACGTCGTCCTGCGTCAGCGCGGGTGGCTCGCCGTCGGCGCTGGCGCGGCCCGCGGCCCGCAACGCGGCCTCGCGGACCAGGGCGGCCAGGTCGGCGACCACGAAACCCGGTGTGCGATCGCCGATCTCGTCGAGGTCGAGTTCCTGGGACGGCACGCCCCGCAGGAGCACCTCCAGCAGGGCCTTGCGGGTGGCGCCGTCTGGCAGGCTCAGACCCAGCTCGCGGTCGCAGAGGTCGGGCGCGCGCAGTCGTGCGTCGACGGCGTCGGGCATCGCCGACGTCCCGACGAACGCGACGCCGCGGGTGGCGACGGCGTTGCGCAGCTCGCCGAGGATCGGTGTGGCGACCGGTTCAGCAGTGGCAGGCAGGAGCGCGTCGACGTCGGTGATGAGCAGGACTCCGCCACCCTCGCGCACCCGGGCGGCCGCGTCGGCCACGGCCGTCAGCCGGTCCTCGGCGCGCAGCGCCCCGACGTCGGGCCCGTCGAGTTCGACGAGTCGGCGGCCGTCGCACACGGTGCGCACCAGGGTGGCCTTGCCAACGCCCGCAGGCCCGGACACCAGCACGCCGAGATTGGGCTTCGCGCCCAGCGTTTCGAGCAGCTTGGGTTCGTCGAGGGCCAGCTTGAGCCACTCGCCGAGCCGGGCCGCCTGAACGTGGGCGCCCTTCAGGTCGTCGAACGCGACGACGGGTGCAGGGGTGCTCGCGACGGGCAGCCGCACGGTCGAGGCGGTGGCGGCCCCGGCGTCGGACGCGGCGACGACGTCACCCCACGACACCGACGTGTTCGGTTGCACGCTCACCGGTCCCGGCGGGTCGACGGCGACGACGGTGAGTAGCTCCGACGTCCACGTGATGCCGACCGACGACGCCAGCGCCGACGTCGCGGCGGAGGTGGACGTGCCCGGCCCGAGGTCGCGGGGGAGCAGTGACACGGTGTCGCCGACCGTCATGACCTTGCCGAGCAGGGCCAGGCGCAGCGTCGCCGACGACACGGCGTTGCTCGCCAGGCGGGATCCGGTCAACGCCACCGACCTCGCGCCGTAGACCGTCACCGGTGACACGATCACCGACGCGCTCTCGCGCAGGCCGGCGTTCGACATCGTCACGTCGTCGAGCAGTGCCGTGCCGGGCGGGGTGCCCGACGCGGCGATGCCGACGACGGCGGCGGTCGTGCGCGATCCGGTCAGCGAGACGGCGTCCCATTCCCGGATCCCGAGTGCGGCGAGCACTTCCGGATGCAGCCGGACCACGCCCCTGCGCGAATCCAGGGCCGAGGTGTTGAGCCGCGCGGTGAGCCGCAGATGGGTCAGCGGCGTCTCGTCCGAATCCTCGACGACACCGTCGGTGTACGTCATCGTCGCGGGTTGCGGGGGTCTTGGTTGTGGGAATCAGCGCCGGGCTTGCGTAACCCGAGTCGCGACATCGAGCGTCGGTTCGGCTCGGCGCGGCGGATGGCCCGCCGAGCCGCGCGGCGCTGCTGGGGCTTCGCATCCCATGCCTCCGGGCGGGCCGCCACCCAGCGCTGGCTGCGGATGGTGAACGGGATGATGCACACGTAGCCGGCGATGATCAGCAGCACCAGCACGTAGGGGAACAGCAGCAGTCCGGCGGCGGCGATCGCGACGAGGATCAGCAGGATCGGCGCCGCGTTCGTCGGCACCGAGATCGCCTTCAGGGCAAGGGTTGGCACCCGGCTGACCAGCAGGGCCGAGTTCGCCGCCAGCCAGAGGCACACGAACCAGTGCGAGGTCCACCAGCCCTCGCCGAACTGCAACTGCGCGGCCAGCGGGCCGATCACGCCGACCGCGCCGCACGGTGCGGGCATGCCGGTGAAGAACTCGCGGGTATAGGCCGGGCGGGTGTCGTCGTCGAGCAGCGCGTTGAACCGGGCCAGCCGGAGCACGATGCACACTGCGTACAGCAGGACGAAGATCCAGCCCACCGGTGTGTCTGGCAGGAGGGTCACGTAGACGACCAGCGCCGGTGCGACGCCGAAGTTGACGGCGTCGGCCAGCGAGTCGATCTCGGCGCCCATCCGGGACTGCGCGTCCAGGGCGCGGGCGATGCCGCCGTCGATCCCATCGAGCACGGCGGCAGCGCCGATGAGCGCCAGCGCGATGTGCGGCCGGTCGTCGAGTGCGAACTTGATCGACGTCAGCCCGGCGCAGATGGCCAGCACGGTGGTCGCGCTGGGGAGGATGCGCATTGCCTTGGGGCGGCCACCGTGGGGTTTGGTCACGCCAGCTCCGCGAGCGGGGTCTCGCCACCGATGGCGCGTTGCCCGAGTTCGACGATGACCTTCGCGTCGGCGGGGAAGTACGTGTCGAGGCGGGAGCCGAACCGGATCAGGCCGTAGGTCTCGCCGAGTTCGAGCGTGGCTCCGGCGTGCGTGGAGCAGACGATGCGGCGGGCGATCAGCCCGGCGATCTGCACGGCCACCACGTCGACGCCGTTCGGCGTGCGGAGCCACACGCTGTTGCGTTCGTTGTCGGCGCTCGCGGTGTCCTTGTCGGCGGACTGGAACTGGCCGGGGCGGTGCTTGACCGTCACGACGTCGCCAGCCACCGGCGCCCGCTGCACGTGGGCGTCGAAGATCGACAGGAAGATGCTGACCCGCTTCATCGGCGCGTCCGGCAGGTTGAGTTCGGCGGGCGGCGTGGCCTCGTCGATCAGCGTCACCAGACCGTCCGCGGGCGCGACGACCAGGTTCGGCCTGGTCGGCGGCACTCGCGGCGGGTGCCGGAAGAAGCCGGCGCATGCGCCCGCAGCGGTCAATCCGACATTGCGGACCAAGCGGTGTTTGCGTCCGACGGCGGCAAGCCCGAGCCCACCCGCGATGAACGGGAGGCCGGCCGGGTGCACCGGCGGGACGGTCGACCGGACGAGGTCGACGAAGCGGGACAGCTCGGAAATATGGTCTTCGACCGCAGGCGGTCGCGCGGGTCTGGCCATGGGGTTCCGATTCTAACGACTACCGGGCGATGGCCGGGTGCGCCGGGAGGGCCCGACGGGGATTCAGGTCAGATCCCAGACCCGCACCGTTGACCCTTCGGCCACCTCCGTGACGTCCTCGTCTATCTCCAGCAGACAGTTCGCCGACGCCAGCCAGCGCAGGTGATGCGACGCGGGCGGGCCGTAACTGGTGACGGTGTCGCCGTCGAGCACGCCGCGCCGGAACTGCCGCCGACCGTTCGGCGAGGTCAGCGATTCGCCGAGGGTCACCTCGCGGCGAGTGCGCTCGGGCTGCGGCACGCCCATCGCAGCGCGCAGCGGGCCGCGCAGGAAGACCTCGAACGAGACGAGCGCGCTGACGGGGTTGCCGGGCAGCGTGATGATCGGCGTGCCCGTTCCGGCGACCCGCCCCGCGCCCTGGGGCATGCCCGGCTGCATCGCCACCTTCACGAATTCGACTTCGCCACCGAGCGAGTCCTTGACCACCTCGTAGGCGCCTGCGCTGACGCCCCCGGTGGTGATGACCAGATCGGCGTCGCGCGCGTGCTCGAGCAGGGTGCCGCGGAACGTCGCGACGTCGTCGGCCGTCATCGCCACGGTGGTGACCTCGGCGCCCGCATCGCGCACGGCGGCGGCGAGCATCACGGCGTTCGACTCGTAGATCTGGCCGGGCAGCAGGGGCGTTCCGGGGGCGACGAGTTCGGACCCGGTCGACATGACCAGGACCCGCTGCCGGGGGATCACGCTGACGTCGGCCAGCCCCAGTGCGGCGACGAGGCCGAGCGCGGCGGGGGTCAGGACCTGTCCGGCGCGCAGCACGGTCGTGCCCTCGGTGACGTCCTCGCCCGCTTGCCGCAGATGCTGGCCGGGCCGGCTCGCGCGGCGGATGGTGACCGTCTCGGTGCCGCCGTCGGTGACCTCGACCGGGACGATGGCGGTCGCGCCCGAGGGCAGGGGCGCACCGGTCATGATGCGGTGCGCAGTCCCGGGCGCCAGGGTGAGCGGGTCGGTCCGCCCGGCCGGAATGTCCTCGGCAACGGGCAGGGTCAGCGGCGAGTCCTCGGTGGCGCTTGCGACGTCCTCGGCGATCACGGCGTATCCGTCCATCGCGGAGTTGTCGAAGCCCGGCAGGGACAAGGGAGCCACGACGTCGGCCGCGAGCACCAAGCCCAGAGCGTCGGGCACCGGTGTCGTCACGGCGCCGCGCGCGGTGATCAGCCCGGCGACGACCCGCTGATGTTCTTCGACGGATCGCACGGCTACACCGGGAACGTGACGCCGGTGAGTTCCTCGGACACCGTCCACAGTCGCTGCTGGACCGCTTCGTCGAGCGATTGCGCGCTCGACGACACCAGCACGGGGTGGCCGCGCAGCTCGCGGAACCCGTCGGGGCCGTAGTACTGCCCGCCCTTCACCTGAGGGTCGGTCGCGGCGCGCAACGTCGCCAGCGCGCCCATCGCGGGGCTGTTGGTGATCAACCCGGCCGCCCGCATCACGATCGGCAGGCTGCCACCCGGTATGTGCCGCATCAATTCGGTGTTGGAGACGCCGGGGTGCGCGGCGACGGCGATCGTCTTCGCGCCCTCGGCGGCGAGACGGCGCTGCAGGTCGAAGGAGAACATCAGGTTCGCGAGCTTCGACTGGCCGTAGGCGGCGACCCGGCTGTAGCCGCGTTCCCACTGCAGGTCGTCGAAGCGGATGCCCGCGCGGATGTTGTGCGCCATGCTCGCGACCACGACGACGCGCGACCCCTCGACGGGTAGCAGGTGGTCGAGCAGCAACCCCGTCAGCGCGAAGTGCGCGAGGTGGTTGGTGCCGAACTGCAACTCGAAGCCGTCCTCGGTGTGGCCCTTCGGCGGGTACATCAGCCCGGCGTTGTTGATCAGCAGATCGATGCGCGGGTGGGTGGCCTTGAGTTCCTCGGCGGCCTCGCGCACCGACTGCAGTGAGCCGAGGTCGAGCCGCTGCAGCGTGACCTCGGCGCCGGGGGCGGTGCGGCGGATCTGCGCAGCCGCCTCCTTGCCCTTGTCGAGGTTGCGCACCGCGAGCACGACGTGTGCACCCCGTTCGGCCAGCACGCGCGCGGTGTGGAAGCCGAGACCCGTGTTGGAACCGGTGACGATGGCGAGCCGCCCGCTCTGATCGGCGACGTCTGCCTCGGTCCACTTCGTGTTGGCGCTCATGATCACGACCATACTCAGGAGGGTGCCCACCCTGATCGACCCCGCGAACCCGCCCAGCCGCAAGGCGCCCGTGGTGTGGGCCGTTTCCGCGGCCATCCCGTGGGCGGTGCTGGCGGTGGCGCAGGTCGCGTGGTTCGTGCTCGACGGGCGGTACGGCTGGCTGCACGGGCTGGCCGCCGCGTCGACCGTGGTGGGTGCGGCGCTGTTCGTCGGCGTGGTGCCCGTCTGGCGATACCGGGTGCACCGCTGGGAGATTGGCGCCAACGCGGTGTACACCCGGACCGGGTGGCTGGTGCAGGAGCGTCGCATCGCGCCGATCTCGCGCGTGCAGACCGTCGACACCGAGCGGGGCCCGCTCGACCGGCTGTTCGGGCTCGCGACCGTCACGGTGACGACCGCGTCGTCGGCGGGTGCGGTCCGCATCGTGGCCCTGGACGCCGACGTCGCCGACCGCGTCGTCGCGCAGCTGACCGACGTCGCGTCGATCGGTGAGCAGGACGCCACGTGAGCGCACCGGTCGAGCAGTGGCGGCGGCTGAGCCCGCGCATGCTGCTGGTTCATCCGATCCACGAAGTGCTGCGCCAGCTCCCGCTGCTGATCGGGTCGGCGGTACTCGGTACGGCGACCGGCAATCCGCTGTGGTCGGCGGCGGCGCTGGGTCTGCTGGTCGCGTTCGGCATCGCCCGTTGGTTCACGACGAGCTACCGCATCGATGGTGAGCAGATCCAGCGTCGGGAGGGCGTGCTGGCACGCCGGGTGCTGTCGGTGCCGCGCAACAGGATTCGATCGGTGTCGACCGACGCCCGGCTGCTGCACCGGCTGCTCGGACTGACCGTGGTCAAGGTCGGCACCGGGCAGGAGGGCCGCGGTGACGCCGACTTCGCGCTCGATGCGGTGCGCGTGGAGGAGGTCGCGGGACTGCGTGCGGTGCTGCTCACCGAGTCGCCGGACGTCGAAGATCGAGCGCCGCAGGCCAGCGTGCTCGCCCGATGGGAATTCTCCTGGCTGCGGTACAGCCCGCTGAGCTTCACCGGCTTGGCGATGATCGCTGCCGCCGTGGCCGTGGTGTACCAGACGGGTGTCGTTGCGACGCTGGGGGATTCACCGCTGGTTCGCCAGGGTCTGGACGCCGCCGAACGGGCCGGGGCGGTGGTCGCCGTCGTCGGGCTGGTCGGCTTCGTGTTGGTCGCCTCGCTCGTGCTGTCGGTGCTGCGGAGCCTCGTCACGTTCGGCAACCTGGTGCTGTCTCGCAGCGAGGGCGTGCTGAACCTCGAGCACGGTCTGCTGCGACTGCGTCAGCACACCTACGACACCCGGCGGCTGCGTGGCGGGACGCTGCGCGAACCGCTGCTGGTGCGCGCGTTCGGCGGCGCCCGGCTGGACGCGGTGATGACCGGCGTCGGCGGGGCCGGTGAGGCGTCGCTGCTGCTGCCGCCGTGCCCACGCGCGACCGCCGTGGCCGTGCTGACGGAGTTGACGGCGCCCGGGGTGGCCGACGGGCCGTTGCGCGGACATGGTCCTGCGGCGACGCGCAGGCGGTGGACGCGTGCCCTGCTGGTTCCCGCGGTGGCCGCGGTGGCGCTGGTCGTGGCGGGCACGTCGGCCTGGACGTGGCTGGGGTGGTCGGTCGTCACGGTGGCCGCGGCCTTCTTGGCGTTCGACCGGTCCCGTGCGCTCGGTCACAGCGTCGACGACAGGTGGCTGATCGCGCGGTCGGGAAGCGTCGAACGCAGGCGCGACTGCATCGCCGCCGCAGGGGTCATCGGCTGGACGGTGCGGCAGACGCCGTTTCAGCGCCGTGCCGGGGTGGCGACGCTGGTCGCGGCGACTGCTGCCGGGATCAAGGGGTATCAGGTGATCGACGTGCCTGCGGACCTGGCGTGGGCGGTCGCCGCGCAGGCGTCGCCGTGGGTGGCCGACAGCGAATGGGTCACTGCCTGACGGGTACGAGTTGCATACCGACCGCGGCCGTTTACCTTGGCACCATGGCTATCGGTGGTGTGCTGTTCGACATCGATGGCGTCCTGGTGACCTCGTGGCAGCCGATCCCGGGCGCCGGGGAGACGTTGCGGACGTTGGCGGACCATCAGATCGCGCGTTCGTACCTGACCAACACCACCACCCGCACCCGTGTGCAGATCGCGAGACTGCTCACCGAGGCGGGCATGGACGTCACCGCCGACGAGGTCATCACCGCGGCCGTGCTGACCGCCGACTACGTCCGCGACCGCTATCCCGGGGCGAGGTGCTTCCTGGTCAACAGCGGCGAGATCGGCGAGGACATGCCCGGCATCGACGTCGTCTACTCCCACGACGTCGGTGACGCCGAACCCGAGACCCCGGACGTCGTGCTGCTCGGCGGTGCGGGGCCGGAGTACGACCACGTGACGCTCAGCCGGGTCTACGACTGGATGGCGCAGGGGATCCCCGTGGTGGCCATGCACCGCAGCACGGCGTGGAACACCGCCGCGGGACTGCGTATCGACACCGGCATGTACCTGCTCGGCATGGAGGAGACCTGCGGCCGCAAGGCAGTCGCGGTGGGCAAGCCTGCGCCAGAGGGCTTCTTGGCGTCGGCGAACCGCCTCGGGGTCGACCCCGAGGAGATGTACATGGTCGGCGACGACCTCAACAACGACGTGCTGGCCGCGCAGGTCGTCGGGATGACGGGCGTGCTGGTGCGCACCGGCAAGTTCCGCCAGGACACGTTGGACCGTTGGGCGGCAGACGAATTCGCGATGCAGCCCAACCACGTCATCGACTCGATCGCCGACCTGCCTGAGTTAATTGGGTTATAGGGGCGTCGGATTCGCCCCTTTTTGCCGAATCTGGGCCCTGTGCACGCTTTCCTCCCGTTTCGCGTGCATAGCCCCCAGACTCGAGCCTCATACCGGGCATCCTCTCGCCCGCAGCTTCTCCCGGACACGCGCGACGATGAGATGCGGCCGAGCCAGCATGTCGGCGCTGACCCGCACCACCAACCAGCCCGCCGCCTCGAGCAGCGCGATCCGCTCGATGTCCCAAGCCCGTTGACGACCGTCGGCCCAGTGCTGCACACCGTCATACTCGACGGCCACCTTCCATGTCCGCCAGCCCATGTCGACGCGGACGTGCAGTTCAGGAAACCGGATTTGTGTCTCGGGACGCGGGAGTCCAGCGGCCACCAGAAGCAGCCGTAGCCTGGTCTCCTGCGGCGATTCGGCACCCCCGTCGACATCCGCGAGCAATGACCTCAGCTGGGCCACGCCCCGCGCGCCCGGGTGCGCCGCAGCGACCGCCGATACGTCGCAGTGCTTCAGCCGCGTCGCATTGAACAGCGCGTCCAGGATGGGGATGGCCTGTGCCGCGGTTCGTGTCCGCCCGATGTCGAAGGCAGTCCGCGCCGCCGTGGTGACGTCAACGCCCCCGACCAGGCTCACTTCGTCGGCAGTGACAGCCCAGGTGTGGGCGACGATGCCCGCGACCGCATGCTGGTCGGAACGCAGCACATCCGCCGGTGCCGACGCGTCGAGCCACTTGGTGCCGTGCATCGCCGCGGCCGAGATGCCGGCCAGCGTTGCGCCCGTCGCAAGCCATGCGGCGTGCGCGCGGAGTTGCGCCGTCAGCTCGACGTCACGCGGGAGGTAGACATCCCGGTACACCGCAACGTGTTCGCGCGCGAGTCCGCGCCGCGTGAGTTCACCGCGCCGTACCGCGGCACTGCCAATGAAGGGTCGCATGCCCGCAACGGTCGCCTCGACCGCCGACGAAGTGGGCGTCGTGCACGCTCTTGGGGGCTCAGCCTGTGCATAGAGCCCACACTGGGGATGGACGCGTCAGCGCCCTTCGGCCAGCGCAGCCAAGTTCGCCATCGAATTCTCTACGTGCGACACCGCGAACGGCGGAAACTCGATGTGCTCCCGTGTCTCCGAGGGAACGCCCAACCAGTCGTACGTCATGGTCACCTGCGTCCCATTGCCCGCCGGCTTTAGGTCGTAGCGCCAGGTCCAGCCGCCGTACTGGATCTCGCCGCCGGGTCCCTCCTGACCGGGTTCCCATGCGATGGCGTTCGGCGGCTCGAAGGCGATGACGCGGTTGGCTATCTCGTAATGCCCGTCCGGCAGGTTGTCGTGGTACATCGCGATGCGGAAGATTTGGCCGTTCTCCCGCAAGGGCTTTCCGTCGAGCGACTCGCGCACCCATCCGGTGCCGTCGATGGCTGCGTGGTTGGCGGGCTCGGCCAGTACGTCGAAGACGGCCTCGACGGGTGCGTTGACGATGCGGGACGTGATCAAGGTATCCGTGGTCATACGCGTATCGACTGCCGAACCGCACGGAACTAATCGGTTGCCGCACGGCAGCTCCGGCCCTGCCGTCGCCACATGGCCTTCACGGCGCTGACCGAGTACGGCATGGGGCTGCGCCCGTACACGCTCGAGTCTGGGGGTTGTGCACGCGGAACGGGCGAAATGCGTGCATAGGGCCCAGAGTCGGCACCCCGGGACTACCCCCGAAGCGTGCGTACCGCTTCGATGCGCGCGGCGATCTGCTCCGAGTTCGCCGCCGCCACAACGGGTCCACCGCAGATGCGCCGCAGCTCGTTGTGGATCCAGCCATGCGGCTTGCCGGTGCGGTGGTGTGCGAGCGTCACAAGTGCGTTCAGTTCGCGGCGCAGGTCACGCAGCTGCCCGTGCGTGGTCGTCGGCGTCGCGACCGCCGTCTGACCTTCACCCGCCGCGCTCTCGCCGGCAGCAACCCGGCTCCGCCGCCCCAGCTGCTCTTCCTGCCTGCGCGACAACAGGTCTCGCATCTGCGTGGCGTCGAGCAGCCCGGGGATGCCGAGGTAGTCGGCCTCCTCCTCGCTGCCGGCAGGGGTGGCGGTGCCGAACGACGAACCGTCGAAGATCACCTGGTCGAGTTCGGCGTCGGCGCCCAGCATCTCGTAGCCGCGATCCATGTCGCTGGCTTCGTCCTTGGTCTTGTTGGCGTCGTCGAGGGCCTCGTCGTCCCACTCGTCGCCCTGCGACTCGCGGTGTGGCTTGCCCAGCACGTGGTTGCGCTGCGCCTCCATCTGGCTGGCCAGCAGCAGCAGGTTCGGCACCGACGGCAAGAAGATGCTCGCCGTCTCGCCCGCACGACGCGACCGCACGAACCGCCCGATCGCCTGGGCGAAGAACAGCGGCGTCGACGCGCTGGTCGCGTACACCCCGACCGACAGCCGGGGCACGTCGACGCCTTCCGACACCATGCGCACCGCGACGAGCCACCGGCTGGTCCCCACCGAGAACTGCGAGATGCGGTCCGAGGAGCCCGGGTCGTCGGACAGTACGACCGTCGGCGCCTCGCCGGTGATCTCGGTCAGCAGCTTCGCGTAGGAGCGCGCCGCGGTCTGATCGGAGGCGATGATCATGCCGCCTGCGTCGGGCACGTGCTGACGCTTCTGCTGCAACCGCCGGTCGGCCGCCGCGATCACCGCGGGCATCCACTCGCCGACGGGGTTCAGCGCGGTCTTCCAGGCCCGGGCGGTCTGCTCTGCGGTGAGCGGCTCGCCGAGGCGGGCCGCATGTTCCTCGCCCGCACTGTCACGCCAGCGCGACTCACCCGAGTAGGCCAGGAACACCACCGGTCGCACGACGCCGTCGGCGAGTGCGTCGGAGTAGCCGTACACGTGGTCGGCTTGCGAGTGCTTCAGGCCGTCGGGGCCCAGTTCGTAGTTGACGAACGGGATGGGGCTGTCGTCGCTGCGGAACGGGGTACCGGTCAGCGACAGCCGACGGGTGGCGTCGTCGAATGCCTCGCGAATCGCCTCGCCCCAGCTCTTGGCATCACCACCGTGGTGGATCTCGTCGAAGATCACCAGCGTCTTGCGGTTCTCGGTGCGCACCCGGTGCCGTCCCGGATGGCTGGCCACCTGTGCGTAGGTGACGACGACGCCGTGGTACTCGTCGGAGTTCTGCGCCGACGAGTTGCTGAACTTCGGGTCGAGCGCCAGGCCGATGCGCTGCGCGGCCTGGGCCCACTGGATCTTGAGGTGTTCGGTCGGCACGACGACGGTGACACGCTCGACGACACCCTCGGACAGCAGCTCGCCCGCGATGCGGAGCGCAAACGTCGTCTTGCCGGATCCGGGGGTCGCGACGGCGAGGAAATCGCGGGGAGCAGCCGTCAAGTACTTCACCAACGCCCGACGCTGCCAGCCCCGCAAAGCCTGGGTGCTGGGCGCTGCATAAGCCCGCACCCGAAGACTCCTATCTGGTCGAAGGCCACTCTAGGGCAATGGGTTCCGTCCGCGCATCTCCATACGGCGTGTCTGGAGTGCGAGCGTGTCGGACCCTCGGGACGACGGTACATGGTCGTGCCGGGAGGCGGCCACGCGAAGGGGAGCGCCGCGTGGACGTGCTGACGTGGAGCAAACGAAGATGACGCCCGGACCCACGGTGGAGCCCCACAATGAGGAGATGGACCGCCCGGAGCAAGACGTCGAGCACGACCCGTACGTGCGGGTGCTCGGCTCCCGCGTACACAACCTACGCGGCGTCGACGTCGCCGCGCCGCGCGACGCGCTGGTCGCGTTCACCGGCATCTCGGGGTCGGGCAAGTCGTCGCTGGCGTTCGGCACCATCTACGCCGAGGCGCAGCGGCGCTACTTCGAGTCGGTGGCGCCGTACGCCCGCCGACTGCTGCTTCCGACCGGCGCGCCGAAGGTCGACGACATCACGGGCCTGCCGCCCGCCGTGGCCCTGCAGCAGCGGCGCGGGTCGGCCACGTCGCGGTCGACGGTCGGCACGGTCACGACGCTGTCGAACCTGCTGCGGATGCTGTACTCGCGGGCAGGCACGTTCCCGCGCGGGTTCACCGAGCGCCTCGACTCCGACTCGTTCTCGCCGAACACCGCCATCGGCGCCTGCCCCGAATGCCACGGGCTCGGCCGGATCCACCGGGTCACCGAGGAGACGCTCGTGCCCGACCCGTCGCTGACCATCCGCGAGGGCGCCGTGGCCGCGTGGCCCGGCGCCTGGCAGGGCCAGAACCTGCGCGACATCCTGATCACGCTCGGCTACGACATCGACAAGCCGTGGCACCGGCTGCCCAAGAAGGCGCGCAACTGGATCTTGTTCACCGACGAGCAGCCCACCGTCGAGATCCATCCGCACCGGCACGACGTCATCGCCGACTACACCTACAACGGCACCTTCTCCAGCGCCGAGCGCCACGTGCGGCACACGCTGGCCAACTCGCAGAGTGCGATGATGCGCCGACGGGTGCTCAAGTACGTCGACAGCATCGACTGCCCGGTGTGCGACGGCTCCGGACTGCGGCCCGAGGCGCTCGCCGTCACCTTCGCGGGCCGCAACATCGCGCAGCTGGTGACGCTGCCGCTGACCGAACTCGCCGACGTCCTGCGGGCCGCCGCCGAGCGCACCGACTTCGAGGCCGCCTACGAGTCGACCGAATCCGGCGAAGGCACCGAGGTGGCCACGATGATCGCCGCCGATCTGGTGGCCCGCATCCAGGTGCTGCTCGACCTCGGGCTGGGGTACCTCGCCCTCAACAGGCGCACGCCCACGGTGTCGCCGGGGGAGCTGCAGCGGCTGCGGCTCGCGACCCAGCTGCGCGCCGGGCTGTTCGGCGTCCTGTACGTGCTCGACGAGCCGTCGGCGGGGCTGCACCCGGCCGACGCCGAACCGCTGCTCGACGTCCTCGACCGGCTGCGGCGGGCGGGCAACTCGCTGTTCGTGGTCGAACACGACATGGATGTGGTGCGGCGTGCGGACTGGATCGTCGACGTCGGGCCCGGCGCCGGTGAACTCGGCGGCGAGGTGCTCTACAGCGGCCCGGTCGCCGGGCTGGCCGACGTGACTGCCTCGGTGACGCGCGACTACCTGTTCGACCGGGCCGCGCCCGACGCGCGCACACCCCGCACGCCGGTGGGTCGACTGCGGTTGCGCGGCATCGACTTTCACAACCTGCGCGGTCTCGACGTCGACATTCCGCTGGGGACCTACACCGCGGTGACGGGCGTCTCTGGCTCGGGGAAGTCGACGCTCGTCTACAAAGTGCTCGGCGACGTCGTCACCCGTGCACTGGGCGGTGAGACCACCGAGCCAGAGGCCGACGGTGGTGACGGTGACGCGGAGATCGTCGACCTCGACCACGACGCGAGCATCGGGGTGAGCGCCGAGGGCGTCGACTTCATCGGCCGGCTGGTCGCCGTCGACCAGAAGCCGATCGGCCGCACGCCGCGCTCGACCCTGGCCACCTACACGGGTCTCTTCGACGCCGTCCGCAAGGCGTTCGCCGAGACACCGGCGGCGCGTCGGCGCAAGTGGAGCGCGGGCCGGTTCTCGTTCAACGTGGCTCAGGGCCGCTGCCCGACGTGCCAGGGCGAGGGCTTCGTCTCCGTCGAGTTGCTCTTCCTGCCCGGCACGTACGGGGTGTGCCCGACGTGCCACGGTGCCCGGTACAACGAAGACACGTTGGGGGTCCGTTATCGCGATCACACGATCGCCGACGTCCTCGCGATGACCGTCGACGAGGCGACGCCATTCCTCGACGACCTGCCCGCGGCCGCGCGCAGTCTGCGCGCTCTCCAAGAGGTCGGCCTTGGCTACCTGCGGTTGGGGCAGCCCGCGACCGAACTCTCCGGCGGCGAGGCGCAGCGGATCAAGCTGGCGACCGAGCTGCAACGACCTCGGCGCGGGCACACGCTCTACGTGCTCGACGAGCCGACGACCGGACTGCATCCCGCCGACGTCGACCTGCTGGACCGGCAGTTGCACCGGCTCGTCGACGCGGGCAACACCGTCGTCGTCGCCGAACACGACATGCGAGTGGTGGCGGGCACCGACTGGGTGATCGACCTGGGGCCGGGTGCAGGCGACGCCGGAGGCCGGGTGGTCGCCGCCGGGACGCCCGCGGAGGTGGCGCGTGCTACCGGCAGCCGGACGGCGCCGTACCTGGCGGCCCGGATGGCTGCCTACTCGTCGACGAAGTGATTGTCGTTGGCGATGAACCACTCCCGGCGCTCGTCGTCGGTCATGTCGCCGAGCTGGGCGAGGCCCTCGAAGTAGTGCTCCCGCGGCGCGCCGGGGGCGAACAGCATCAACATCGACGCCGGGTCGTCCGCCTCGTTGCGGAACCCGTGGATGCCCCCGGGCGGCACGTAGAGGAAGTCGTTCTGCTTGGTGGGCGACCACTGCTTGCCGTCGTAGATCGTCACCGACCCGGATAGCACGAAGAACGCCTCGGACATCGTGCGGTGGAAGTGCGGGCCCGGCCCGCCCGCCCTCGGCGCGAGTTCCACGCGGAACAGGCCGTAGTCGCCGTCGGTCGCCTGCTCGTTGGCCAGGTAGTGGTATTCGACCAGGCCGAAGGAGTCGTAGTCCGCAGGCGCGTCACCGGGGCGCACCCAGGCGCTGACCTCCGGATCGTCCTTCGAGTACCTGACTGGGGGATATGGCGGCACGATCAGCGACACGCGGTCAGTCTCTCGCGGTCACACCGGAAAGACCACCCCCGTCAGCTGTTCCGACACCGTCCACAGGCGGCGCTGCACCGCTGGGTCGTGCGATCGCCGGCTCGAGGAGACGGCCTCGGGGTAGCCCCGCAATTCGAACGGGCCGCCGGGGCCGACGTACTCGCCGCCCGCGACGGCCGGGTCGATGGCGGCGCGCAGGGTGGGCAGGGCGCCCATCTCGGTGCTCTGTTCCAGGGTCCTGAAGGCGAGCTGCAGCGCGTTGGGGACGTATCGGGACAGTTCGGAACTCGAGCCGCCGGGGTGAGCGGCCAGGGCCGTGGTCTCGGTGCCTGCGAGCCTGCACTGCAGCTCGTAGGTGAACAGCAGGTTGGCGAGCTTGGATTGGCCGTACGCGCTGATGCGGCTGTACCGGCGTTCGGACTGGAGGTCGTCGAAGCGGATGCGGCCGAGCCGGTGGCCGATGCTGCTGACCGTCACGACCCGCGAGCCCGGCGCGGCGAGCACCCGGTCGAGCAGTCGCCCGGTGAAGGCGAAGTGGCCGAGGTGGTTGGTGCCGAACTGCAGTTCGAAGCCGTCCTTCGTCGTGCCCTTCGGCGTCATCATCACCCCGGCGTTGTTGATCAGCAGGTCGATCCGGTCGAGGTCGGCTCGCAGCTGTTCGGCCGCTTCCTCGATCGAGGCGAGGGAAGTGAGGTCGAGTTCCTGCAGCGAGACGTCGGCGCCCGGGGTGCGCCGCAGGATGAGGTCGGCGGCGGCCTTGCCCTTGTCGAGGTTGCGCACGGCCAGTACGACGCGGGCGCCACGGGAGGCGAGCGCGGCGGCCGTCTCGTAGCCGAGTCCGGTGTTGGCGCCGGTCACCACGGCGACGCGGCCGGTCTGATCGGGTGCGTTCGCGACGGTCCAGTTGGTCATCGAGGCTCCTTGGGTACGATGGATGCGGAACGTCCGCTCCGGTTTCATCGACTATACGGAACGCTCGCTCCGTTTTGTCAACCAAGGAGTGAGAAGTGACCAGCACTACGCGGCCCATGCGCGCCGACGCCGCGCGCAACCGCGCCAAGGTGCTCGAGGTGGCCTACGAGACGTTCGCCGCCGAGGGGCTCGCCGTGCCGATCGACGAGATCGCCCGTCGCGCCGGTGTCGGCCCGGGCACCGTTTACCGGCACTTCCCGACGAAGGAAGCGCTCTTCCAAGCCGTCATCGAAGACCGGGTGCGCAGCATCGTCGACCGGGCGCACCAGCTGCTCGCGACCGACCCCGGCACCGCGCTGTTCGACTTCCTGCGCGAGATGGTCCGGACTGCCGCGGCCGACCACGGCATCGCCGATGCCCTGGCCGGCTACGGCGTCGACCTCGATGCGGCGGCGCCGGGCGCCGAGGCTGCGTTCGTCGGCGTGATGGAGGAGATGTTGTCCGCGGCGCAACGGGCAGGCACGGTTCGGCCCGACGTCGGGGGCCCGGAAGTGAAGGCCCTGATGACGGTCTGCAAGTCCACCGACCGCTACGGCGAGGGCATCGCCGAACGGGTCGCCGAGATCATCGTCGACGGGTTGCGTTCGGCCCGCTGACGACGGCCGTTCCGGACCATCCGACGTCGGCCCTGACCTTGCACTCGGCATGGTCGAGTGCTAAGAATGTGGTTGGCACTCGCGATCAGTGAGTGCTAGGTCGGGACGGTGAGGCCGGGGCCGCACCTGCGGAGCACACCCAACGCCGTCCGTCGCGGGCACTGATCCCGACCGAAGAGACGTGCAATTCCCAATCCGGAGGAATCACTTCGCAATGGCCAAGACAATTGCGTATGACGAAGAGGCCCGTCGCGGCCTCGAGCGGGGCCTCAACGCCCTCGCCGACGCGGTAAAGGTGACGTTGGGCCCCAAGGGTCGCAACGTCGTCCTGGAGAAGAAGTGGGGCGCTCCCACGATCACCAACGATGGTGTTTCCATCGCCAAGGAGATCGAGCTGGAGGATCCCTACGAGAAGATCGGCGCAGAGCTGGTCAAGGAAGTCGCCAAGAAGACCGATGACGTCGCGGGCGACGGCACCACCACCGCCACCGTGCTCGCTCAGGCACTGGTTCGCGAAGGCCTGCGCAACGTCGCAGCCGGCGCCAACCCGCTCGGCCTGAAGCGCGGCATCGAGAAGGCCGTGCAGAAGGTCACCGAGACCCTGCTGTCGCAGGCCAAGGAGGTGGAGACCAAGGAGCAGATCGCTGCCACCGCGGGCATCTCCGCAGGCGACCAGTCGATCGGCGACCTGATCGCCGAGGCGCTGGACAAGGTCGGCAACGAGGGTGTCATCACCGTCGAGGAGTCGAACACCTTCGGCCTGCAGCTCGAGCTCACCGAGGGCATGCGCTTCGACAAGGGCTACATCTCGGGCTACTTCGTGACCGACGCCGAGCGTCAGGAAGCCGTCCTCGAGGATCCCTACATCCTCCTGGTCAGCTCCAAGGTCTCGACGGTCAAGGACCTGCTTCCGTTGCTGGAGAAGGTCATCCAGTCCGGCAAGCCGCTGCTGATCATCGCCGAGGACGTCGAGGGCGAAGCCCTGTCGACCCTGGTGGTCAACAAGATCCGTGGCACCTTCAAGTCCGTCGCCGTCAAGGCCCCGGGCTTCGGTGACCGTCGCAAGGCCATGCTGCAGGACATCGCGATCCTGTCCGGTGGCCAGGTCATCAGCGAGGAGGTCGGCCTCTCGCTCGAGACCGCCGACGTCGCGCTGCTGGGCCAGGCACGCAAGGTCGTCATCACCAAGGACGAAACCACCATCGTCGAGGGCGCCGGGGATTCCGACGCGATCGCCGGCCGCGTGGCCCAGATCCGTGCCGAGATCGAGAACAGCGACTCCGACTACGACCGCGAGAAGCTGCAGGAGCGCCTGGCCAAGCTGGCCGGCGGCGTTGCAGTCATCGAGGCCGGAGCTGCCACCGAGGTGGAGCTCAAGGAGCGCAAGCACCGCATCGAGGACGCCGTTCGCAACGCGAAGGCAGCCGTCGAAGAGGGCATCGTCGCCGGTGGCGGCGTGGCCCTGCTGCAGTCGGCTCCGTCGCTGGACGAGTTGGAGCTCACCGGTGACGAGGCAACTGGCGCGAACATCGTGCGCGTCGCGCTGTCGGCCCCGCTCAAGCAGATCGCCTTCAACGGTGGCCTGGAGCCGGGTGTCGTCGCGGAGAAGGTCTCGAACCTTCCTGCGGGTCACGGCCTGAACGCCGCGACCGGCGAGTACGAGGACCTGCTGGCCGCCGGCGTTGCCGACCCGGTCAAGGTCACGCGCTCGGCGCTGCAGAACGCAGCGTCCATCGCGGCGCTGTTCCTCACCACCGAGGCCGTCGTCGCCGACAAGCCGGAGAAGGCGTCCGCACCCGCGGGCGACCCGACCGGTGGCATGGGCGGCATGGACTTCTAGTCCAAGCACTCAACGAGGAGCCCGGTCTGCTTCGGCAGGCCGGGCTTCTTCGTGTCCGGGGAAGAACCCGGCAGTCGGCGAGGTTGTACCGCGACGTGACCACGATGAAAGCCATCGGATCCTTCGCCGGGGGACCGGTGGACAGCGACCAGACCCTTCGGGACGTCACGGTCGACGTGCCCGAGCTTCGGGAACGCGACGTGCTGGTGCGAGTGCTCGCCGTCTCGGTCAACCCCGTCGACGTGAAGCGCCGTTCCTCGCTCGAGCCCTCGCAGACCCCGACGATCCTCGGCTTCGACGCCGCAGGCATCGTGGAAGCCGTTGGCGCGCAGGTCACGACGCTCCGCGTCGGCGACGAGGTCTGGTACGCCGGCGACATCACCCGGCCCGGCAGCAACGCCGAATTCCAGGCCGTCGACGAGCGGATCGTCTCCCGCAAGCCCGCGAGCCTCTCGTTCGCCGAGGCCGCCGCGCTCCCGCTGACCACGATCACCGCGTGGGAATCCCTGTTCGACCGCTTCGGCCTCACCAAGGACTCGACGGGCGACCTGCTGGTGCTCGGCGCCGCGGGTGGCGTCGGATCGATCATGATCCAGCTCGCCAAGGCGCTGACCGGCGTTCGGGTGATCGCCACCGCCAGCCGCGACGAGTCGCGGCAATGGGCGACGAGCATGGGCGCCGACGCCGTCGTCGATCACCACGACCTCCGCGCGCAGACGCTCGAGGTCGCCCCCGATGGCGTCGACTACCTCTTCTCCCCGCATTCCGCGGGCAACGTCGACGACTACGCGGCCATCGTGAAACCATTCGGGCACATCACCGCAATCGACGAGCCACCCGGTCTGGACCTCGTCGGTCTCAAGGCCAAGAGCATCGCCTGGCACTGGGAGCTGATGTTCACCCGGGCCATGTTCGAGACGCCCGACATGATCTCCCAGCAGCATCTGCTGGGCTCCGCTGCCGCGCTCGTCGACGACGGAACGCTGCGTACCACCGTCACGAAGACCATCGACGACTTCTCCTCGGCCGGGCTCGAGGAGGCCCACCGGGACGTCGAATCAGGCCGCATGACCGGCAAAGTCGTCATCACCCGCACCAGATAGGTTTGCCACATGTCACTGCCCAAGCCCTCCCCAACCAGCACCGCCGTCGTCACCGGCGCCTCGTCCGGCATCGGGGCCGATCTGGCCCGTGAACTCGCGTCCCGTGGACACGGAGTCACACTGGTCGCCCGCCGGGAGGACCGGCTCCGCGACCTCGCGGCCGAACTCGGCGACACGGTCCGCGTCGAGGTGATCGCCTGCGACGTAGCCGATCCCGCGGCGCGGGCGAGCCTGCTCGACGAGATCGAGCGGCGCGGGCTGACGGTCGACGTCCTGGTGAACAACGCGGGCATCGGCACCATCGGGGCGGTGGTCGACGCCAACGTCGACGACGAGATCGCCCAGGTCCGCGTGAACGTCGAGGCCGTCATCGACCTCACCACGCGCGCGGTCCGACAGATGGTGGGACGCGGACGCGGCGCGATCCTGAACGTGGGTTCCACGGCGGGCTTCCAGCCGTTCCCCGGCCAAGCCGGCTATGCAGCCACCAAGGCGTTCGTCCGCAGCTACACCGACGGTCTGCGCGCCGAACTCGTCGGCACCGGCGTGACGGTCGCGACGCTGCACCCCGGCCCGGTACGCACCGAATTCCTCCAGGTGGCAGGCATGGACGAGAAGACCTTCGCCGACGCCTTCCCGAAATTCATGTGGATGCCGTCACGCGAGGTCGCCAAGGTGGGCATCGACGCTCTCGAGCACGACCGGGGCAGCGTGATCCCCGGTCTGGCAAGCCAAGTCAGCACCCGCCTGTTCGGGCTGCTGCCCCAGCGGGTCCTGATGCCGCTACTGGTGAAGCAGCATCCTGCGCTACGGCGCAACTGAACCGGGCCACTCACGCATCCAGCCCTCCACGGGCAGGTCGAGGGCGTTGCACATCGTGCAGATCGTCCGGTACCAGCCGACGGCGATGAGCAGCTCCATGCGCTGCTCGTCGTCGAGGCCGTCGCCCAACGCCATCCACGTGGCGTCGGACCACGACCCGGTGCGCTCGAGTTCGTCGACAGCGGCGATCAGCACGCGCTCGGCGTCACTCCACGACGCATCGGCGCCAGTCACCAGGGCGTCGCACTCCTCCTCGGCGACGCCCGCGATCGGACCCCAGAACGCGGCCTGCCCGCCCCACTCGTAGGCGCACCCGACGAGCCCACAGATGCGCAGGATCGCGATGGTCCGCGTCCGTGGTGGCAGCAGCGTGTCGACGTACAGTGCCTCACCGAGCTTGCGTAGTTTCGCGGCGAGGCGGGGATGGCGCTGAACGCACCGCACCAGCAGCAGCGGTTCGTACGTGCGGTCGGGGTGACCCCAGGCCTCGATGCCCTCGGCGTCCGCGTCGCTCCACGGCGGCGCCAGCGGCGCGACCCGCGTCACGCGCGCTGGCTTTCCCGGGTCGCTTCGCTTCTGCCCTCCGGCTGACTCCGGCGCCCGCGCACCAGCTTTCCCGGCCGGGCATCGGTCGGCACGCCGCGCTCGGCGATGACCTCGCCGGCGACGATCGTCGCCACGTAACCGTCGGCCGTCTGATCGAGGCGGCGGCCCCCGGCGGGCAGGTCGTGTGCGACGACCGGCCGATGCAGCACCAGCGCCGCGTGGTCGATGACGTTGACGTCGGCCTTGTAACCGACGGCCAGGCGACCCCGGTCACCCAGCCCCGCCACCCGCGCCGGCGCCGACGTCAACTCGCGGACCGCCTCGGCCACCGACAACCGGCCCGAGGCGCGGTCGCGCACCCAGTGCGTGAGCATGTACGTGGGAAAGCTTGCGTCGCAGATCATTCCGTAGTGCGCCCCGCCGTCGCCGAGGCCCAGCACCACGTCGTCACGGCGGATCAGTTCGGCCACCGTGTCCAGCGACCCGTCGCGAAAGTTGGCGAGCGTGACCAGAAGCATCGCGTGCCCGTCGTCGTCGAGCAGGCGGTCGTAGGCTTCCTCCAGCGCACTGACGCCGCGCGCACGGGCCCGAGCGGTGATGCTGTCGGACGAGGCGGGTTCGTAGTTCGGCGGATCGCCCAGCGGGAAGATCCAGTCGAAGGCCTGCACCGCGAACATCAGGGGGTGCCCTCCCGGCGCGGGGGAGTCACTCAGGATACGTTCGCGCACTTCTGGTTTGCGCATCTCGGCGACGCGTTCGGCGAGCGGCAGGTGCGCGATCTCCTGGTAGGCGGGGTACATCACGAACGGGTTGCCCGACAGTTCGAGGCCGATCACCAGGCCGATCGGCCGGGGGAAGACTTGCGCACTGACGTCTCCGCCGTTCGCGTTCGCCTTCTCCACCATGGTCAATGCGCCGAGGAAGTACGGGTCGCCGGCGTTGCCGATCGCCAACGTGAACGTGACCGGCAGGCCGACGTCCTCGGCGACGTCGAACACCGTCTTCAGCGCGGGCTCGTAGTCACCCGCGACGAGGTCCGGCACGAACTGGATCAGCCCGCCGCCACCGTCGTCGATGCCGCGGGCGATTGCCTCGAACTCGGCGTACGCCGCGCCGTAACTCGGTATGGGCTGGCCACTTTCGCTCTTGTGCAGCGTCAACTGCGACGAGGCGAATCCGAGCGCACCGACCCGCACGGCTTCCTCGGCGAGCTTGCGCATCAGCTCGAGGTCCTCGGTGGTCGCCGGCTCGCGCTCCACGCCGCGCCGGCCCATTACGTACACCCGCAGTGGCGAGTGTGGCAGGAACGCGGCCACGTCGATGTCACGGGCACGGCCGTCGAGCGCGTCGAGGAACTCGGGGAACGTCTCCCACGTCCACGGCAGCCCGTCGACCATCACCACGCCCGGGATGTCCTCGACGCCTGCCATGACGTCGACCAGCGTCTCGTGGTCCTCCGGGCGGCACGGTGCGAAGCCGACGCCGCAGTTGCCCATCACCGCCGTCGTCACGCCGTGGGCCGACGACGGCGTCATCCGGTCCGACCAGATGGCCTGGCCGTCGTAGTGGGTGTGCAGGTCGACGAAGCCCGGTGTGACGAGCAGGCCGGTGGCGTCGATCTCGCGCGCGGCGTGCCCGTCGACGGTGCCGATGGCGGTGATGACGCCGTCGGCGATCGCCACGTCGCCGACGTAGGGCTCACCGCCGAGGCCGTCCACGATGGTGCCGTTGCGGATGATCAAGTCAGGGGCCATGCCCTGAATGTACGACGCCGGAAACCTGAGGACCACGAAGTCGAGGGATGCGAGGATGGGCATGTGATCGACCACTTCGGGATCCTCAGTGCGGACTTCGGCAAGGCCAAGGAGTTCTACGACACGGTGCTGCGGGTGCTCGACTACGAGCGACAGATGGACATGGGTCCCGCCGTCGGGTACGGCACGGCGGGCAAGCCCGACTTCTGGATCGAGGACGCGGGCGACCGGCCGGTGGGCGCGCCCCTGCACTTCGCGTTCTCCGCGCCCAGTCCCGAGAGCGTGCAGGCGTTCTATCACGCCGCGCTCGCGCTCGGCGCCGAGCCGCTACACGAGCCGCGGATCTTCGACGAGTACCACCCGAACTACTACGGCGCGTTCGTGCGGGACCCGGACGGGAACAACGTCGAGGCCGTGTTCCACGGAGGCGCGCCGGCGCCGACAGACGGCGACGGAGGCGGGCCGAAGGGTTAGGGCGCCGGGGTCTCCCGGCGCCTGCCTGCGATCAGCAGCGCCAGCAGCGCGATCCACGCCACCGCGGCGACGACGACCGCCGCCGTGACGATGGCCTGCCCGGCGTGCAGCATGGCGGGTCCGAACCAGTGGCTCAGTAGGGATTCGGTGTTGCCGGAGTCGTCGAAGTCGGCGATCGCGGCGCCGAACACGACCATCGCCACCCAGATGGCCACCTGCGCGTAGGCCTGCCGGCTCGTGAACCGCCGGCCCGGTTGGCGGAAGGCCAGGACCGTCGTGATGCCGAGCAGGATCAGCAGGACCGGGACCGCGGTGAACAGCAGGATGAGGAACATCCAGCCCCACGGCACGCCGAACGCCGCGCGTCCCAGCCACACCCACGCGATCAGGAGCAGGTTGAGCGGGACGCTCAGCCAGAGGGCCGACCTGCCGAAGGATTCCATCATCAGAACCTAGGCGTAACTTTGGCGGACATGGCGACCTCATCCAGCGCGTCGGACGCCCCCTCGGATTCAGGGGCGGTCCGCGAACTCCTCCGCGACTCGTTCACCCGGTTGATCGAGCATGCCGACGACCTCACCGACGGGCTGACCGACGAGGTCGCGCTGTACCGCCCGACGCCGGAGGCGAACACCATCGCGTGGCTGCTGTGGCACAGCGCGCGAGTGCAGGACGCGCAGCTGTGCGACATCGCAGGTGTCGAGCAGGTGTGGCTCCGCGAGGGCTGGGTGGACCGGTTCGGGCTCGACCTTCCCCGCGACGCACACGGCTACGGCCACACGCCCGAGGAGGTCGGCAAGGTCAAGGCCCCGGCCAGCCTGCTCGCCGGCTACTACCACGCCGTGCACCGCGTGACGCTGGAGTTCGTCGCCAGCGTCACCCCGGAGGAACTCGAGCGCGTGATCGACGAGCAGTGGGACCCGCCCGTCACCGCGAGTGCGCGGCTGGTCAGCATCATCGACGACTGCGCGCAGCACCTCGGGCAGGCGGCCTACGTGCGAGGCATCGCGACCTGAATGAGCGGACCCGCGATCCGCTGGTGGCCCGTGGTCGGGCTCTCGGCGGTGTTCCTGCTTGGCCTGGTGGTCGGGAAGCGCTCGACGCCACTCGACGACTGGTTCTCCAACACCGGTGAGGTTCACCCCGATCTGGGGTACCTGCTGTTCTTCACCGATCCGCCCGTGATCGCGGTTCTCCTGGCAGTTGCGTTGAGCACCGCGCTGTGGCGCAGGCAGTGGCGGCTGGCCGTCGCGGTGGTGGCCACGCCCGCCGTCGCACTGGTGCTGATGCGGGTGCTCAAGCGCGTGTTCGGGCGGACCAAGGGCGAGTATCCCGAGACGCTGGCCTATCCGAGCGGGCACGTGACGGTGACCGTGGCCGTGCTCGGCATGGTGGTCATCGTGGCGGGTGCACGGCTGTGGGCGGTGGTCGCGGCGTCGGTGGCGGCGGTGCTCGCCGCCGCGGGCCAGTCGTTCACCTACCACTACTTCACCGACACGATCGGCGCCCTGCTGCTTGCCACCTCCGTCGTGTGCGTGGCTGCGGTGGCCGTCGGACTTGACAGGTGTCAACCCGGGTGCGACGTGCGTCACAGCACTGGCTAGCATGGACGCATGACAGCAACGCCTGAAGTCGACGCCGGAGCGAATTCCAAGGACGTCGCCACCATCCTCAACCCCGCCACCGGCGAGGTCGCAGGCACGGTCCGCTGGACCGACCCCGCCGACGTCGCCCGCATCGCCACCGGTCTGCGGCAGGCGCAGCGCGAATGGGAGGCCCGTGGCGCCGCGGGCCGGGCCAAGGTGCTCGCACGCTACGCGGTCTGGCTCGGCGATCACCGGGACGAGATCGAGTCGCTGCTGATCAAGGAGACCGGCAAGTCCGCCACCGACGCCGCGCAAGAGGTGCCGATGCTGCTGATGATCCTGTCGTACTACGTCAGGACCATGGAGAAGGCACTGGCGCCGGAGAACCGTCCGGCCGCGCTGCCGTTCCTGTCGATCAAGAAGATCACCGTGCACTACCGGCCCCGCGCGCTGGTCGGGATCATCGCGCCGTGGAACTACCCGGTCGCCAACGCGCTCATGGACGCGATCGGCGCCCTGGCCGCAGGCTGTTCGGTACTGCTCAAGCCGTCCGAGCGCACGCCGCTGACCGCCGAGGTGCTGATGCGCGGCTGGATCGACTCCGGCGCACCCGAGGTGCTCGCACTCGCCCAGGGCGCGCGTGAGGTGTCCGAGGCCGTCATCGACAGCTCCGACTTCATCCAGTTCACCGGCTCCAGCGCGACCGGCGCCAAGGTGATGGAGCGGGCCGCCCGACGGTTGACCCCCGTCAGCCTCGAACTCGGCGGCAAGGACCCGATGCTCGTGCTCGACGACGCCGACGTCGAACTGGCCGCCCACGCCGCGGTGTGGGGCGCCTTCTTCAACGCCGGCCAGACCTGCGTCTCGGTCGAGCGGGTGTACGTCATGGAGCAGGTCTACGAGCAGTTCGTCGACGCCGTGGTGCGCGACGTGCGCAAGCTCAAGATGGGTGCAGGCGAGGGCAACGCCTTCGGCGCGCTGATCGACGAGGGCCAGGTCGCCGTCACCGAGAAGCACGTCGCCGACGCGCTGGCGAAGGGTGCCAAGGTGCTCACCGGCGGCAAGCGCCCGTCGGGCCCGGGCAGCTTCTACGAGCCCACCGTGCTCGTCGACGTCGACCACTCGATGGCCTGCATGACCGACGAGACCTTCGGTCCGACGCTGCCGATCATGAAGGTGTCCAGCGTCGCCGAGGCCGTCCGCCTGGCCAACGACAGTCAGTACGGGCTGAGCGCCGCGGTGTTCTCCCGTAACCTCGAGCGTGCCAACGACGTTGCGCTACAACTGGATTGCGGCGGCGTCAACGTCAACGACGTCATCTCCAACCTGATGTGCACCACCGCGCCGATGGGCGGCTGGAAGACCTCGGGCATCGGCGCCCGGTTCGGCGGGCCCGAAGGGCTGCGCAAGTACTGCCGCATCGAGACGGTGGTCGCGCCGCGCACCAACGTCGGAGCCGGCGGCAACTACTACAACAACTCGCCGAAGGCGCTCAAGCGGATGAACACGATGATGACCAAGCTGGCACTCATCCGGCCCAAGCGAATCGCCAAGTAGCGTGCGCGGATTCGGCACACCTGCCGTTCACCTCGGCGTCACCGCGGCTTTGGCGGCGGTCGATACGTTCGGGCGGTGAGCTTGGACATCGACCTCGACCGCTACACCGTCCGCGACGACGACGACGACGATCCGCAGCTGCTTCTCGTCCCGGGCGGGGAGGTCGTCGACACCTGGCGCGAGAACTACCCGTACGACGAGCGCATGCGGCGCGAGGACTACGAGGAGCAGAAGCGGCTGCTGCAGATCGAACTGCTCAAGCTGCAGAAGTGGAGCCAGTCGCACGGCCACCGGCACGTCATCGTGTTCGAGGGTCGCGACGCCGCGGGCAAGGGCGGCACCATCAAGCGGTTCATGGAGCACCTCAACCCGCGCGGCGCGCGCGTCGTCGCGCTGGAGAAGCCCACCGAGCGAGAGACCACGCAGTGGTACTTCCAGCGCTACGTCAAGCACCTGCCCGCCGCGGGCGAACTCGTGCTGTTCGACCGGTCCTGGTACAACCGCGCAGGGGTCGAACGGGTGATGGGGTACTGCACGCCAAGGCAGCACGCCGAGTTCATCCGCCAGGCACCGCTGTTCGAGCAGATGCTGGTCAACGAGGGGATCAGCCTGACGAAACTGTGGTTCTCGGTCACCCAGGCCGAGCAGCGCACCCGGTTCACGATCCGTCAGGTCGACCCCGTTCGGCAGTGGAAGCTCTCGCCCACCGACCTGGCCTCGCTCGACAAGTGGGACGACTACACGACGGCCAAGGAAGACATGTTCGCGTGGACGGACACCGAGATCGCGCCGTGGACCGTGGTCAAGAGCAACGACAAGAAGCGTGCCCGGATCAACGCCATGCGCTACGTCCTCGGTAAGTTCGACTACGACAACAAGGACCACGACGTGGTCGGCCAGGCCGATCCGCTCATCGTGGGGCGCGCACTGGCCGACTGACGGGCCCGCGTCGCGACTGAACTGACGCGGCCCGCGTCCCGACCGACAGGAGGACGCGTCCGTGCGTTTCGTCGCGACGCTCCTGGCGTGGCTGGTGACCACGGTGGCCCTGGCCACTGCAGTCGGCTCGGGTTGGGCTCAGCACACGATCGTCGACCGGGACGGGTACGCCGACTTCGCCGCGTCGGCAGCGCGGGACCCTCAGCTCCAGCAGGCGATGGCGTCACTGTTGACCACCGAGATCGTGTCGTTCGCCGCCGACGAGGGCTACGGCGACCTCAACCCCGTCCTGGTCGGCAGCGTCACCACGCTGTACACGCAGAACGCGGGGTTCCCCGGCCAGTTCGCCCAGGCCAATCGCATCGCCCATGGCTTCCTGTTCAGCGACGCCGTGCAGCGCGATCAGCAGTCCGGTGACCGCTGGCTCGTCGACATCGCGCCGATGTTGACCGACCCCTCGCTGCGGGAATCGCTCGGCAACCTGAACCTCGAGGTGCCCGAGACGCTCAACGTCCCCGTCACCGTGCCCGAGTCCTCGGGGCTGCGGCCGGGCCAGTTGCGGCCGTTGGCGAAGTGGGGTCCGTTCGTGAGCGTCGGAGCCGCGGTGCTGACGGCGGTGTTCGCGCTGCTGACGCTGGCGGCGGCGCGATCTCGCGGCAAGGCGATCGGCGCGCTCGGCGTCTCCGCACTCGTCGTCGGGGCGGCGGGGTGGGCCGGGATCGAGGTGGGCCGGACGTACGTCGACGATGCGCTCGCCAAGACCCAGGGCGACGTCCGTGCGCTCGCCGAGACGATGTTCGGCCATGCCGTCGGCAGCCTGCACCAGTGGCTCAACCTCACGCTCGCGGCGGGCGCCGCGCTCGTGCTGCTCGGCGTGTTCGTCGCGATGTTCGGCGGGATGCGCAAGCGGACCGTGAGCGAGCCGGTCCGGTAGGGGCCGTCAGCCCCGATCCCTGAACGCGTTCATCAGCCGATCGCGGAAGGCAGGGTTCAGGTCCGAGTCGTCCACCTTGCCCAGCGTGGAGACCGTCGTCCGGAACTGCTGCAGGTAGTTGTCGCAGCCGTCGCATTCCAGCACGTGCGTGTCGAACCGCGACCGCGTCTCGACGTCGAGTGACCCGTCGAGATATGCGGTGACGAGTTCGACGAATTGGTTGCAGTCCATTCAACTCACGTCCCTCAGATAGTCTTCGAGGCCCTGCCGGACCGCCGCGCGACCGCGGTGCAGGAGTACCCGTTGATTGGCGATGCTGACGTCGAGCAGGTCGCGGACTTCGGCCGAGTCCATGCCGAGCATGTCGCGCATCGTGACGACGATGCGCTGGCGCTCCGGCAGCTTGTCCAGTTCCCGGCGGGCCACCGCCACCAGCTCGTCGCCGAGCACCGACCCCTCCGGCGTCTCCGGGAACGGCGTGGGCGCGGCGTCGTCACGCCAGTGGCCCTGCCACTCCTCGCCGGCCGCCCGGAAGCGGGCGGGGTCGACGGTGCCGTCGGTGAACGCCTTGACGGCCAGGTCCGAGTCGCGTTGATCCCGGACGCCGCGCGCCTTGGCGACGTTGATCAGGACGGTGAACAGCCAGGTGCGCAGCGAGGAGCGGCCCTCGAACCCGTCGATGCCCTTGAGCAGCGCGATCCACGTCTCCTGCACGACGTCCTCGGCCACGTCGTGGCTGCGCACGTAGCCGCGGGCGACGCGCAACATCGCGGGCGTGTGCAGATCCACCAGACACGCGAAGGCAGCCTCGTCGCCGTTGCGTAGCGAGGCGATGAGGGCTGCTTCGTCGTCACCCGATCGGGGCATGGCCGGCTGATCGTATCCGGACCGATTGCCGCTCAGGCCCGTCTCAGCGCATCCACCAGCGTCCATGCCGCAATCCCGATCAGCGCGACGTCCTTGATCAGGAACTGCCCCGTCGAGGACAACACCGGGAAGCCACCGGCCGAGGCCTCGAAGACGCCTGGGGTCGTGAATAGGAAGCTCAGCGTCGCGACGAACAAGCCGACGGCGATGGCGCTGCCGATTGCGGACACCCGCGGCCACCACGGCGCCAGCGCGATCAAGGCGGCCGTCGCGAGTTCCAGCACGCCCAGCAGCGACGAGAACGCCGTCACCGAGAACACGTCGTAGACCCAGCTCATCAGTGGGCTGTTCGCCACCAGCGGTTCGATGCCGCGCGCTTCGTATTCGGTGAACTTCAGCAGTCCGATCCACGCGATGACGACGACGAGTCCGTACCGGGCCAGGCCTGCGCCAAGACGCGCGACTGGAGAGTTCGGCTCGATACCGGTGGTTATGTGGTCGCGGATGGTGGTCATGGCTGCTCCTCGTGCTCGTTGGTCCGTGCCTACGAATGGGAGTGCGTCGCCACCGGCCAACCGTTACACGGTGGGATCGAGCGTGCGGTGCAGGAACTCGTAGATCAGTGCCGACCGGAACGCCGTCTGCGCGTTGTCGGCCGCACCGGCGTGCCCGCCCTCCACGTTCTCGTAGTACCGGACCGGGTGTCCCGCGGCCTCGAGCGCCGCCGTCATCTTGCGAGCGTGGCCCGGATGGACCCGGTCGTCACGCGTCGACGTCGTCATCAACAGCGGGGGATAGGTGCGCTCGGCCGAGATGTTCTGGTACGGAGAGTATTCCGAGATGAAGGCCCAGTCGTCCGGGTCGTCGGGGTCGCCGTACTCCGCCATCCAGGACGCCCCGGCCAGCAGCAGGTGGTAGCGCTTCATGTCGAGCAGCGGGACACTGCACACCAGGGCGCCGAACAGCTCGGGGTACTTGGTGAGCATGATGCCCATCAGCAGACCGCCGTTGCTGCCGCCCTGAGCGGCCAACTGATCGACGGTGGTGATGCCGCGCACCACCAGATCGGCTGCCACCGCGGCGAAGTCCTCGTGGACCAGATGCCTGCCCTCCCGCATCGCCTGGGTGTGCCAGCGTGGCCCGTATTCGCCGCCGCCGCGGATGTTGGCCAGCACGTAGGTGCCGCCGCGCGACAGCCACAGCCGGCCGAGAACGCCTGCGTAACCGGGGGTGTTCGAGTTCTCGAATCCGCCGTAGCCGCCCAGCAGCGTCTTCCCCGGACCGTCCGCGTCGCGGTGCCCGACCACGAAGTAGGGGATCATGGTGCCGTCGGCCGATGCGACGAAGTGCTGCTCGACCTCGATGTCGGAGGCGTCGAAGAACGCAGGGGCACTCTTGATCTCGGTCAGCTCCCCGCCGGCCCGGCCCCACAGCAGCCGCGAGGGCGTGTCGAAGCCGCTCGAGTCGAGCAGGATCTCGTCGCCGTACTCGTCGGCGTCGACCACCACGGTGTTGGTGTTGGGCGGTATGCCCGACACTGGTTCGCGCTGCCAGGTTCCCGGCGTGACGACCTCGATGCGGCTGGCCACGTCGGCCAGGGTGACCAGGATCAGCCGGTCGCGCGTCCAGGCATAGCTCTCCAGGCTGGTGTGCTCGTCGGGTTCGAACACCACGGCGAGATCGACTGTGCCGGTGAGGAACTGCTCGTACTCTGTCGCCAGCAGAGTGCCTGCCGCATACGTCGTGCCGCCGACCGTCCAGTCGCTGCGCGGCCGGATCAGCAGCCACTCGCGGTGGATGGACGTTCCCGCATCGGTGGGTACCTCGATCTCGAGCAACTCGCCGCCGCGCAACTCGTAGCGCTTGCGGTTGAAGAAGTCGAACGACCGTGACACAAGGAGACGTTCGAATCCCGGTGTGGGGTCGTAGCCTGCGCCGACGCTGACGTCGGTCACCTCGCCCTCGAACAACGTCTCGGCGGCCGACAGCGGCTCGCCGCGTCGCCAGCGCTTGGTGACGCGTGGATAACCGGAGTCGGTCAGCGAGCCCGGCCCGAAGTCGGTGCCGACTATGACGGCATCCGTTCCCTCCCAGCCGATGTCGGTCTTGGCCTCCGGCAGCTCGAAACCGCCCTCGACGAAAGTCCGCGTGCGCATGTCGAATTCGCGCACGACGGTGGCATCCGAGCCGCCGCGGGACAGGCTGACCAGGGCGAGTGACAGGTCCGGTTCGATGACGTCGGCGCCGGCCCACACCCAGTTCTCGCCGTCGGCCTCGGCCAGCGCGTCGACGTCGATCACGACGTCCCAGGCGGGGTCGTCCGTGCGGTAGCTCTCCAGCGTCGTGCGCCGCCACAGGCCGCGCGGGTTGGTCGCGTCGCGCCAGAAGTTGTACAGGTGCTCCCCGCGCCGCCGGACGTACGGAATGCGCGCATCGGTGTCGAGCACCTCGAGCGCCTCGGCGCGCATCCGGTCGAACCGGTCGTCGCAGAGGTCGGCCAGCGTCGGCTCGTTGTGGGCGGTGACCCACGCCAGCGCCTCGTCGCCGGTGACGTCTTCGAGCCAGAGGTATGGGTCGTCTGCTGCGCGTGATTCCACGGGTCCCATTGTGTCTGCCGCGCGTAGGCTGAGCTGATGGGCGTCCCCAGCCGAGCATTGATCACCGAGGCCGCCGCCGACCTGCTGCGTCGGCTGCAGGACCGGCACGGGGCGCTGATGTTCCACCAGTCCGGCGGCTGCTGCGACGGCTCGTCGCCAATGTGCTACCCGGACGGCGACTTCATCGTCGGTGACCGCGACGTGCTGCTGGCGATCCTCGACGTCGGCGACGGCGACGGTGTGCCGGTGTGGATCTCCGGGTCGCAGTTCGAGACGTGGAAGCACACGCAACTCGTCATCGACGTCGTCCCCGGTCGCGGCGGCGGGTTCAGTGTCGAGTCGCCCGAGGGCATGCGGTTCCTGTCGCGCGGGCGGGCGTTCACCGAGGAGGAGAACGCCCAACTCTCGCAAGACCCACCGATCACCGGCGCACGGTTCGAGGCAGGCGCACGTCCGCCGCGGGGTGGGTCGCACGTGGTGGCCGAGGCGGCCGACGCATGCGCGATACCCGCGGGACGCGCCGCCCAGGTTCAGGGCTAGCAGCGCACCGGAGTCTTACCGTGGAGGGGTGATTCCGCTTCCGCGGGCGTGGTGGCTGACCAGTGCGATGCTCATCGGCGTCGCGATCGGATTCATGGCCGGGATCGCGGCAACCATGATCGTCAGGGCACCCGTGCGGCCGGACGTCGTCATCGGCCTCGTCGTGGCCGTCCCCAGCACGATCGGACTCCTGCTGGTGCTGTGCTCCGGCCGGCGCTGGATCACCACGTTCGGCGTGTTCGTCCTGTCCGTCGCGCCGGGGTGGTTGGGCGTCCTCGTCGCGATGCAGGCGGTGTCCCTTGGCTGACTCCGGTGAGCCCACGTCGAACTGGGCGCCGCTGTTCGACACCGGGGCTCACCAGGTCGCCACCGCCGAGCCGCCAAGTGGCGCGTCCGGTCCGATCCCGATCTTCGCGCCGCCCGAGCAGGTGCCCGGTACTCACGCGTCCCTCAAGCGCTGGGTCCTCGGCCTGGTGCTCGCGGGGGTCTGGATCGTGGCGGGCGTCGCGGGCATGGCGCTCTACGAGTGGTGGTTCGCGTCGCTCGACAAGACCGGTCCGGTGTTCGTGGTGCTGGTCTACCTCGTCGTGTGCTCGGTGGCGGCCATGCTGCTCGCCATGGTCCCCGGCAAGCCGTTGGCCACGGCACTCTCGATCGCCCTGATGTCGGCGCCGCTGGCGGCCACCGCGGGAGCCGGGCTGCTCTACGGTTCCTACGTCTACGGCTGGTTCGGCCAGTAGCGGATCGGCCGACGGTCCGGCGGCCGACACCATTAGGCTGGGACCGTGACTCACTATGACGTCGTCGTACTCGGAGCTGGCCCCGGCGGATACGTGGCAGCCATTCGCGCCGCCCAGCTCGGGCTGAACACCGCCATCGTCGAACCCAAGTACTGGGGCGGCGTCTGCCTGAACGTGGGTTGCATCCCCAGCAAGGCGCTGCTGCGCAACGCCGAACTGGCGCACATCTTCACCAAGGAAGCCAAGCAGTTCGGCATCAACGGCGACGTGTCGTTCGACTACGGCTCGGCGTTCGACCGCAGCCGCAAGGTCGCCGAGGGCCGCGTCGCGGGCGTGCACTTCCTGATGAAGAAGAACAAGATCACCGAGGTCCACGGCTACGGCAGGTTCACCGACGACAAGACCATCGAGGTCGACCTCAACGACGGCGGCACCGAGACGCTGACGTTCGACAACGCCATCATCTCGACCGGCGCCCACACCAAGCTGGTGCCCGGCACGTCGATGAGCAAGAACGTCATCACCTACGAAGAGCAGATCATGGAGCGCGACCTGCCCGGGTCGATCGTGATCGCCGGTGCCGGCGCCATCGGCATGGAGTTCGGCTACGTGATGAAGAACTACGGCGTCGACGTGACCATCGTCGAATTCCTGCCGCGCGCGCTGCCCAACGAGGACGCCGAGGTCTCCAAGGAAATTGAGAAGGCCTTCAAGAAGCTCGGCGTGAAGATCCTCACCGGCACCAAGGTCGAGTCGATCACCGACGACGGCGACAAGGTCACCGTGAAGATCAGCAAGGACGGCAAGACCGACGAACTCAAGCCCGACAAGGTCATGCAGGCCATCGGCTTCGTGCCGAACGTCGATGGCTACGACCTGAAGAAGGCGGGCGTCGAGCTGAACGACCGCGGCGGGATCGCCATCGACGACTACATGCGCACCAACAAGCCGCACATCTATGCCATCGGCGACGTCACCGGCAAGCTGCAGCTCGCTCACGTCGCGGAGGCGATGGGCGTCGTCGCCGCCGAAACCATCGCCGGTGCCGAGACGCTGCCGCTTGGCGACTACCGGATGATGCCGCGCGCCACGTTCTGCCAGCCGCAGGTCGCCAGCTTCGGCCTCACCGAGCAGCAGGCACGCGACGAGGGCTACGACGTCAAGGTGGCGAAGTTCCCGCTGACGGCCAACGGCAAGGCGCACGGCCTCGGCGAGCCGGGCGGCTTCGTCAAGGTGATCGCCGACGCGAAGTACGGCGAACTGCTCGGTGGACACCTGATCGGTCACGACGTGTCCGAGCTGCTGCCCGAGCTGACGCTGGCACAGAAGTGGGACCTCACGGTCAACGAACTGGCCCGCAACGTGCACACCCACCCGACGCTGTCGGAGGCGTTGCAGGAGTGCTTCCACGGCCTGGCCGGCCACATGATCAACTTCTGACCCGTTGAGATCCGTCGTAGTCGCCGGGATCGGCGGGCTGATCATCGGCCATGCGCTGTGGCTGGTGGCCATCTCGCTGGCGATTGGGACGACGTCGGTCAGTACCTGGGTGCTGGTGGTTGCGGCAGCGACGGTGCTCGTCGCCGTCGTCGCGGTCCTGCTCGGCAAGCGCTTCCGGGACCGGAAGTCCTACGCCAAGGCGTGGTTCCTGTGGTGCCTGCCGATGGCGCCGGTGCTGTTCACGGTCATCGTGCTGGGCGTGACGTACCTCTAAGATCCCGGGGCCTAGTCCGGGAAGTCCAGCGGGATGCGCAGCGTCGCCATCGTCGCGGCCAGCCCGTCGTAATTGGCTGCCAGCATGCAGAATTCGATGAGCTGCTTCTTGCTCAGGTAGCTCGACAGCGCGGTCCACGTCTCGGTGGACATGGAGCGGGTGATCACGAACTCGTCGGTCGCGGTGATGAGCACGCGTTGCCGGTCGGTCAGCCCTTCGGCGTCCGGGCCCTCGAAGATGCGTGCCTGCATCTCGGTGTCCACCCCGCGGCTGCGGGCCAGCCGACGGTGCTGCTGCAGTTCGTACTCGCAGTTGCGCAGGTGCCCGACGCGCAGGATCACCAGTTCGGCCTCCTGCTTCGGCAGCTTGCCCATGCCGAGCAGCGCCCCGGAGTAGGGCAGCCACAGCAGAAACAGCAGGTGGTGCTGCCCGAGGACGTTGAACAGCGCGAAACGCGGCGCGCGGATGGCCCTGGCGCCGAGCTTGGCGATCACCCAGTTGAGGGGGCCGAGTTCGCGGAACCCTCCGGGTTGGACGCGGGCGGGGGCGGCTTCGGGGGTCCGATCGGGTGCGCTCACGCTCCCGAGTCTAGGGATGCTTGACCAGGTACGGCGAGACGGTGCTGCGGTGCTCGTCGAGGTCCAGCGCGCGGCCGAGGGCGGGGAAGGCGCGTTGCGGGCAGTTGTCCCGTTCGCACACCCGGCAGCCGGCGCCGATCGGCGTCCCGACCTCGCTGGAGAGGTCGAGCCCCTCGGAGTAGATCAGCCGGTGCGCATGTCGCAGCTCGCACCCCAGGCCGATGGCGAATGTCTTGCCGGGCTGGCCGTACCGCGCTGCGCGGCGCTCGACGGTGCGGGCCACCCACATGTAGTGCCTGCCGTCGGGCATCTGAGCGATCTGCACCAGGATCTTGCCCGGGTTGGCGAATGTCTCGTAGACGTTCCACAGCGGGCAGGTGCCACCGGCCGACGAGAAGTGAAAACCGGTGGCGGACTGCCGTTTCGACATGTTTCCCGCCCGGTCGACGCGGACGAACGACAGCGGGACGCCGCGCATCGACGGGCGCTGCAGCGTGGACAACCGGTGCGCGATGGTCTCGTAGCTGACCGAGTAGAACGCCGAGAGCCGCTCGACGTCGTAGCGGAAGTTCTCGGCGACGTCGTGGAATTGGCGGTAGGGCAGCACCGTCGCGGCGGCGAAGTAGTTGGCCAGGCCCAGCCGTGCCAGGGTGCGGGACTCGTCGCTGGTGAAGTTGCCCTCGTCGACCCGCGCGTCGATCAGGTGGCCGAACTCGAGGTAGGCCAGCTCGGCGGCGAGCTTGAACACCACCTGGCCCGAGGAGAGGTGCCCGCCGATCTCCAGCGTCTTGGTCTCGGGGTCGAACCGGTGCAGCACGGTGTCCCCGAGGTCGTTGCGCCGCACGATGCGGACGTCGTGCACGGCACGTAGCCGGTCGGACAGTTCGCGGGCCAGCTCGGCGCGGTGCATCCGCATCCGGATCGTCAAATCCTCGGCGGCCGTGTCGAGTTCGTCGAGGTAGTTCTGCCGCTGGTAGAAGAAGTCGCGCACCTCTTCGTGCGGCATTGTGATCGACCCCGTGCCGCTGCCGTCGGAGAATCGGTCCTCGGTGGCCGCCGCCAGTTGCGTGGCGGTCAGTCGGTAGCGCTGGTGCAGGTTGACCATGGCGCGGGCCAGCGTGGGGTGGGAGTTGACGATGTCGGCCAGTTCGGTCTGGTCCACCTCGATGCCGAGGTCGACGTCGAGGGACACCTCGCGCAGTTCGGCGACCAGCCGGGTGTCGTCCTGCGAGGCGAAGAACGTGGCGTCGACGCCGAACACCTCGGTGATGCGCAGCAATACCGAGACGGTCAGGGGACGGACGTCGTGCTCGATCTGGTTGAGGTAGCTCGGCGAGATCTCGAGCATCTGCGCCAGCGCGGCCTGGCTGAAGCCGCGCTCGCTGCGGAGCTGACGCACCCGTGATCCGACGAAGGTCTTGGCCACCAGACCAGCGTAGTCAACTCTGCGAAGGGTGCCTTTGCAGTCTTGGCAGACGCGGCACTGTGGCAGTATCGAAGCCCGTGAACACCAGTGGTGCAGGCGCCTCGAAGGGCCTGCTGAAGGCCATGATGCCCGTGCCCGATCCGCACCCGGACGTCTTCGACGTCGAGTGGCCGCTGCGCGTCGCCGACGTCAACCGCGAGGGCAGGCTCAAGTTCGACGCCGCTACCCGGCACATCCAGGACATCGGCTCGGATCAGCTGCGGGAGATGGGCTTCGAGGAGACCCATCCGCTGTGGATCGTCCGCCGCACGATGATCGACCTGATCAGGCCCATCGAGTTCAAGGACATGCTGCGGCTGCGGCGCTGGTGCTCGGGCACGTCGAACCGGTGGTGCGAGATGCGGGTCCGCATCGACGGGCGCAAGGGCGGGCTGATGGAGTCCGAGGCGTTCTGGATCAACATCAACCGCGAGACCCAGGGGCCGGCACGCATCAGCGACGACTTCATCGCCGGGCTGCAGCGCACGACGCCGGTGAACAGGCTGCGCTGGAAGGCCTACCTCAAGCCGGGTGACCGCGAGGACGCCGAACACGCGCGCCGGTACCCGGTGCGGGTGAGCGACATCGACATCTTCGACCACATGAACAACTCCGTGTACTGGAGCGTCGTCGAGGACTACCTGCACGAGCAGCCCGAGCTGATGGCAGGCCCGGTGCGCGTCACCATCGAGCACGATCTCCCGGTCGCCCTCGGTGACGAGCTGGACATCGTCCGCCACGTCCATCCCGCCGGATCGACCGACCAGTTCGGCGAAGAGCTGACCGACCGGACTGTTACGACGCTCACATATGCCGTCGGCGACGTGACGAAAGCGGTCGCCTGCATCTTCGCGCTGTGACCCCGCGGTTCTAACAGTACGAGCGTACTGACCTGCGAAAAGGCGTTACCCAGCGGTAACTTCTGAACCGGTTCAGGCCGGTGCGACCTTCGCAAACTTCGCAAGTTGTCGGATCTGCTTGGCGAAAATTGGCAAGCGAAACTGGTGGACCTGCGGTTATGCCCTGTGTCATGGTCGATGTAGCACTCGACTTGAATCGCTGCGGTGTTAACAAAATGCACCGCGACGACATCGCAAATGAAGTAATCGAAGGAGCATCATGTCCACCGTCGGCACGCCGAAGAGCCCCGAGCAGATCCAGCACGACTGGAACACCAACCCCCGCTGGAAGGGCATCGAGCGCACCTACAGCGCCGAGGACGTCGTCGCCCTGCAGGGACACGTCGTCGAGGAGAGCACGCTCGCCCGCCGTGGCTCCGAGGTGCTGTGGGAGCAGCTCCACAGCATGGACTACGTCAACTCGCTTGGCGCCCTGACCGGCAACCAGGCCGTGCAGCAGGTCCGCGCCGGCCTCAAGGCCATCTACCTGTCGGGTTGGCAGGTCGCCGGTGACGCGAACCTGTCCGGCCACACCTACCCCGACCAGAGCCTCTACCCGGCCAACTCGGTGCCTCAGGTGATCCGCCGCATCAACAATGCACTGCTGCGCGCCGACCAGATCGCCAAGGTCGAGGGTGACCGGTCCGTCGAGAACTGGCTGGCCCCGATCGTCGCCGACGGCGAGGCCGGCTTCGGTGGCGCGCTGAACGTCTACGAGCTGCAGAAGGCCATGATCGCCGCCGGTGTCGCCGGTTCGCACTGGGAGGACCAGCTGGCCTCGGAGAAGAAGTGCGGCCACCTCGGTGGCAAGGTGCTCATCCCCACCCAGCAGCACATCCGCACCCTGACCTCGGCCCGTCTCGCGGCCGACGTCGCCGACGTGCCCACGGTCGTCATCGCCCGTACCGACGCCGAGGCCGCGACGCTGATCACCTCCGACGTCGACGAGCGCGACCAGCCGTTCATCACCGGTGAGCGGACCAAGGAAGGCTTCTACCACGTCAAGAACGGCCTGGAGCCCTGCATCGCCCGCGCCAAGGCCTACGCGCCGTACTCCGACCTCATCTGGATGGAGACCGGCACCCCTGACCTCGAGCTGGCCAAGAAGTTCGCCGAGGGCGTCAAGAGCGAGTTCCCCGACCAGATGCTGGCCTACAACTGCTCCCCGTCGTTCAACTGGAAGCAGCACCTGGACGACTCGACCATCGCGAAGTTCCAGAACGAGCTGGGCGCCATGGGCTTCAAGTTCCAGTTCATCACCCTCGCCGGCTTCCACGCCCTCAACTACTCGATGTTCGATCTGGCCCACGGCTACGCCCGCAACCAGATGAGCGCCTACGTCGAGCTGCAGGAGCGCGAGTTCGCCGCCGAGGAGCGCGGCTACACCGCGACGAAGCACCAGCGCGAGGTCGGCGCCGGCTACTTCGACCGGATCGCCACCACCGTGGATCCCACCTCGTCGACCACCGCACTCGCGGGCTCGACCGAAGAGGGCCAGTTCCACTAAGTCCCTGATCCGCTCAGCAGACGCCAACTCGCTCGCTTGGTACCCCGGGTGTGCGAGTTGGCGTCTGTTCGCGTTAGAAAGTGACCATGACTATTGAACGGGTAGGCGTCGTCGGCGCCGGGCAAATGGGTGCTGGCATCGCCGAGGTGTCGCTGCGTGCCGGTGTGGACGTGCGCATCTACGAGCCCACCGAGGCGCTCGCGGAGGCCGGGCGTGGCCGCATCGTCTCGTCGCTGGAGCGTGGCGTCAGCCGCGGCAAGCTCACCGAGGCCGAACGCGACGACGCGCTCGCCCGGCTCAGCGTCGCCACCGACATCGCCGACCTGGCCGACCGCCAGCTGGTGGTCGAGGCCATCGTCGAGGACGCGGCGGTCAAGGCGAAGGTCTTCGCGCAGCTCGACGAGGTCATCGCCGATCCCGACGCGGTGTTGGCGTCGAACACTTCCAGCATCCCGATCATGAAGATCGCCGCGGCCACCAAGAACCCCAGCCGCGTGCTGGGTCTGCACTTCTTCAACCCGGTGCCGGTGCTGCCGCTGGTCGAGCTGGTGCCGACGCTTGTCACGACCGACGAGGCGTTGGCTCGCGTCGAGCAGTTCGCGGGCGAGACGCTCGGCAAGAAGGTCGTGCGCTGCACCGACCGCTCGGGCTTCGTCGTCAACGCCCTGCTGGTGCCGTTCCTGCTGTCGGCGATCCGGATGGCCGAGGCCGGGGTCGCCACGGTCGAGGACATCGACACCGCTGTCGTCGCCGGGCTTTCGCACCCGATGGGCCCGCTCAAACTCTCCGACCTGGTCGGGTTGGACACGCTGAAGCTCATCGCGGACTCGATGTTCTCCGAGTTCAAGGAGCCGCTCTACGGCCCGCCGCCGCTGCTACAGCGCATGGTCGAGGCCGGCCAGCTGGGCAAGAAGTCGGGTAAGGGCTTCTACAACTACTAGGCGCGAACTCACGCGTTTGCGAGGCGCTTCTTCTCCACCTCGACGTCGAAATCAGCTGGGGGCCAGGACATGTTGAGGCGCTTGAGAGCTTCGATGAGGAGCTCGGTGATCGCTAGCCTGCTATACCACTTGCGGTTGCACGGCACGACGTGCCACGGCGCGTAGTCCGTCGACGTTCGGTCCAGCATCGCCTGGTACGCCTGCTCGTACATCGGCCACTTCAGTCGCTCGTCGATGTCGGCGGGGTTGTACTTCCAGTACTTGTCGGGCCGCTCGAGTCGCTCGGCCAGCCGCTTCTTCTGCTCGGTGAGCGAGACGAACATCGCGACCTTCACCAGAGTGGTTCCGCCGTCGACGAGTTCACGTTCGAATGCGTTGATCTCGTCGTAGCGCGGTTCCCACATCTCGGGCGGTACGAGATCGTGCACACGCACGATCAGTACGTCCTCGTAGTGCGAGCGGTCGAACACCCCGATGTGGCCCGGTGTCGGCAGCGCATTGCGGATCCGCCAGAGGTAGTGGTGCGACAACTCCTCAGCGGTCGGCTTGCCGAAGCTCCGGTACTGGATACCCTGCGGATTGCCGCCCCCGACAACGTGTTTGACGATCCCGCCCTTGCCCGCCGTGTCCATGCCCTGCAGCACCAGCAGCACCGAGCGGGTCTCTCCGGCGCGGCTGTTGGCGTAGAGCTGCTCCTGCAGTTCGGCGAATCGGATGTTGCGCTCGGCCTGCAGGGTGGGTGCGTCGGTCTTCTTCCCGCGGAACCCCGGCGTGAGTTCGGCGTCGATGTCGGCGACCTGATCGCCAATGCGAAACATCAACTCGGTGTGCGGGTCGTGTGACCACAGTGACGGCAGATCGGACGATTCGGTCATCGACCTAGTCAAGCACCTGACGCGGCACGATTGGGGACGGATGCGGCATCGAGTTGAACTTCTCCAACGACCCGCCCACCTCGACGATGCCGCACAACGCATTCCACGACAGCATCGTCAGGTAGTCGATGAGTTCGTCGGACGTCATCCGGGGGTTCGACATCCAGGAGTGAGTCGCGAGCTGAACGCCGCCGACGGTGTGGAACGACCACGGCTCCGCGCCGCTGGTGTCCATGCCCGCCGCGGCCATCCGCCTGCGCAGCATCACGGCGAGCATCCGCGCAATGATCTGCTCGGAGTCGGCGACGGCCTTGCTCTTCGCCGAGCTGTTGGCCATGACGAACCGGTAGGGCTCTGGCTCGGCGGCCACGGTGTCGACGTACACGCGGATGACCTCACGCGTGAGTGCGTAGCCGTCGAGGTTCGCCTTCAGCGCCGCGGCCATGTTGGGGATCAGCGTGGTCTGCGCGAAGCGCATCATCACCGCGGTGGTGAGGTCGTTCTTGTCGACGAAGTAGCGGTACAGCACGGTCTTGGAGACGCCGATCTCCGCGGCGATCTCGTCCATGCTGACATTGCTGCCCACCCGACGAATGGCTTCCAGCGTGCCGTCGACCAGTTCGTTTCTACGGTCGACTTTGTGCTGATGCCAGCGTCGTTTGCGGCCGTCGGTCTTCACCGCGGTCGCAGGAGATTGCTGTGCCACTGTCGCCGTTTTTCCATTCCCTCGTCCGTGTCGATAATACGGCGCAGCCCGGCCCATGGGGCGGTGGGCGGAATCCGCCCGCGGGGCGATGACGGATGATGGAGGCGTGTCTTTGCGCGAAGTCCCCGGACCCGACCAGGCGACGCGTCCCAGCCTCGCGACGACGCTCGCCGGCGTCGACTCCTCCGCCGATGCCGAACGGGCCCGCTCGCTGCGCCAGATGAAGCTGGTCGCGCTCGGGTTCCTGCTCGGCGCCACGGTGGTGTTCCTGGTCTGCACGTGGGCGCAGTCCAACGGCGCGGCGCCATGGGTGGGTTACGTGCGCGCCGCCGCGGAGGCGGGCATGGTGGGCGCGCTCGCCGACTGGTTCGCGGTGACGGCGCTGTTCAAGCACCCTCTCGGCATCCCGATCCCGCACACCGCGATCATCAAGCGCAAGAAGGATCAGCTGGGCGAGGGTCTTGGCACCTTCGTCCGGGAGAACTTCCTGTCCGCCGAGGTCATCGAGACCAAGCTGCGTGACGCGCAGGTCACCGACCGTATCGGCAGGTGGATGGCGCACCCGACGAACGCCGAGCGCGTGGCGGCCGAGGCGTCTACCGTCCTGCGGGTGCTGGTCGAGATGCTGCGCGACGACGACGTCCAGCAGCTGCTCGACCGCATGATCGTCAAGCGCGTTGCCGAGCCGCAGTGGGGGCCGCCGATTGGCCGGGTGCTGACGTCGCTGCTCGAGGAGGAACGCCAGGAGGCGCTGCTGCAGCTGCTGGCCGACCGTGCCTTCGAGTGGTCGCTCAATGCCGGCGAGACCATCGAGCGCGTGATCAACCGCGACTCGCCGACGTGGTCGCCGCGCTGGGTCGACAACTTGGTCGGTGACCGCATCCACCGCGAGCTGATGGACTTCACCGACAAGGTGCGTCGGGACCCTCAGCACGAACTGCGGCAGTCGGCGACGAAGTTCCTCTTCGAGTTCGCCAACGACCTGCAGCACGACGACACGACGATCGCCCGCGCGGAGAAGGTCAAGGAACAGGTCATGGCCCGCGATGAGGTGACCCGGGCAGCGGAGACGGCGTGGACGGCGGCCAAGCGGATCATCCTCGAGTCGGTCGACGACCCGTCGTCGGCGTTGCGCGAGCGCGTGGCGGACTCCGTGGTGCGCATCGGGGAGTCCCTGCGCGACGACCCGGAGCTGCGCGACAAGGTCGACAATTGGATCGTCCGCGCCGCCAAGCACCTCGTCGCGCAGTATGGGACGGAGATCACAGCGATCATCACCGAGACCATCGAGCGCTGGGACGCGGAGGAGGCGAGCCGCCGCATCGAACTCCATGTCGGCCGTGACCTGCAGTTCATTAGGATCAACGGCACCGTGGTGGGCTCGCTGGCGGGCCTTGTCATCTATTCGATAGCCCAACTACTGTTCTGACCTGCGCTAGCAGGTGCTTGCAAAAGTTAGCACCCCGTTCTACGGTTGAGTTCGTCATCGAAGATCAATCGCGGATGAGGGGGCAACGTACGTGTCGCAAGACGAGAACATTGCCGCCGTCGTCACCAGTGCGGCTTCCAACGCCGCACAGGACATCGGCGGCTTCATCCGGGCCAAGCGGGAAGCCGCGCAGGTATCGGTGAGGCAACTCGCCGAGCAGGCCGGGGTTAGCAACCCCTACCTGAGCCAGATCGAACGTGGGCTGCGCAAGCCGTCAGCCGACGTGCTCAGCCAGATCGCAAAGGCTCTGCGGGTTTCCGCCGAAGTGCTCTACGTCCAGGCCGGAATGCTGGAGCCGACCGAACGGAGCGAAGTGCGGGACGCAATCGTCGCCGACGCCGCCATCACCGAGCGGCAGAAGCAGGTGCTCCTCGACATCTACACCTCCTTCGTTCAACAGAACGAGGCGTTGGCGGTCGAAGCAACGTCCGTCGTCATCGACGAGGAACCCGGGACGGACTGAGGTCCGCGCATCCGATCGACGAAGAAACAGTCCGAAGAAGCATTCATCCGAGAAGGGAAACACTGACATGGCCGACAAGAACCAGACCAACATCGAAGACCTCAAGGCTCCGCTGCTCGCTGCCGTCGGTGCGGCCGACCTGGCGCTCGCCACGGTCAACGAGATCGTCGCGACCCTGCGTGAGCGTGCCGGCGAGGCCCGCAGCGACGCCGAGGCGCGTGTCGAGGAGGCCCGGGCCAACCTGAACAAGCTGCAGGAAGACCTGCCGAGCCAGGTGGGCGAGATCCGTGAGCGCCTCAACGCCGACGAGCTGCGCAAGGCCGCCGAGGGTTACGCCGACAACGCGACCACCACCTACAACCGGCTCGTCGAGCGCGGCGAGGAAGCGCTGGCCCGCCTGCGCAGCCAGCCCGCCCTCGAGGACGCCGCCAGCCGCGTCGAGACCGTCACCGACCAGGCCGTCGAGCTGACCCAGGATGCGCTCGGCACCGTCGCCACGCAGACCCGCGCCGTCGGTGAGCGTGCCGCCAAGCTGGTCGGCGTCGAACTGCCCAAGCGCGCCGAGAAGGCCGCCGAGCCCGTCAAGGACGCCGCCAGGAAGGCGCCCGCCACCAAGGCTCCGGCGTCCAAGGCGCCGGCCAAGTCGACCACCGGCAGCACCGCAGCCAAGGCTCCGGCTGCCAAGGCGCCCGCCGCCAAGACCACGGCTGCCAAGACGCCCGCGAAGAAGGCCCCGGCCAAGAAGGCCCCGGCCAAGAAGGTCACCCAGAAGTAGCGCACGAGGCCCACGTGGCACGGGAGGGCGTGACCCGCATAGGCTTGAGGCGTGGAGCCTCAGAACCTGGTGGGTTACGTCCTCCTCGTCATTCAGGTGGCGGCCCTGGCGACCGGCGCGTACGCCTTCGTCCACGCCGCCATGCAACGCCCAGACGCGTTCACCGCCGCCGAGAAGATGAGCAAGCCGATCTGGCTCGCCATCATCGGCGGCACCGCTCTGCTGGCCTTCGTCCTCGGCGCTCCCGTCGGATCGGCCGTCGTCGCGTGTGCGGCAGGCATCTACATCGTCGACGTCCGCCCGAAGGTGCTCGACGTCCAGGGCAAGTCCCGGTAGCTCGAGTGCTCCGCCTCCTCGCCGCCGGTCTGGCGGCCGTCGCACTGACCGCACCCGTCCTCCCGGCGGCACCGGCGTCCGCCGAACCCGCCGCGGGGCCGCCGTTCGTCGCCAGCACGCACTGGGCCAAGTGGGGTGACCTCTCCACGCTGCGCGTGTATCCGACGGCGTCGGCCCGCTCGGTCTCGACGCAACCCGGTACCGTCGTCCAGGCCGACGAGGCGTGGGCCGAGGTACTGGCCTCCGCGCCCGACGCCGACATCCCCGGCATGCGGGCACAGTTCATGTGCCACTGGCAATTCGCGGAATTGGTCGAACCCGGCAAGACCAGCTGGAACCTCGAACCCTGGCGGCCCGAGGTCGACGAGGCCACGATGGTCGCGACGCGATGCAATCCCGGTGGCACCGAGGAGCCGTTCTGATGGCGACCCAGTGGACCCGCAGCCGCGTCTCCGAACTCGTCGACCACACGCTGCTCAAGCCCGAGGCCACCGAGAACGACATCGCGTTCTTCGTCGAGGAGGCAACCGAACTCGACGTGTACGCGATCTGCGTGTCGCCGTCGATGCTCAAGGCCGTCAGCCGCTGCGGCGCGGTCGGGCTGACCACCGCCGCCGTCGTCGGCTTCCCGTCCGGCAAGCACGTCGCGGAGATCAAGGCGCACGAGGCGTCGGTGGCCGTCGCGATGGGAGCGACCGAGATCGACATGGTGATCGACGTCGGTGCCGCCGTCGCAGGCGACTTCGAGACCGTGCGCGCCGAGATCGCCTACGTCCGTTCGGCGATCCCGAACACCGTGCTCAAGGTGATCGTGGAATCCGCTGCGCTGCTGGACATTGCAGGCGAACAGACCCTGATCGACGTGTGCCGGGCGGCCATGGCCGCCGACGCCGACTTCGTGAAGACGTCGACCGGGTTCCACCCGGCGGGCGGGGCATCGGTCCGGGCGGTCGAGTTGATGGCCGACACCGTCGGTCCAGAGGTCGAGGTGAAGGCCAGCGGCGGCATCAGGACCGCCGCCGACGCCATCGCCATGCTCGACGCCGGGGCGACCCGGCTGGGTCTGTCGGGCACCCGCGCCGTACTCGACGGGCTGCCCGACTGACCCGCTAGGTCAGCTTCCGCTCGAACGGCTTGGCTTCCCCGCGCTCGACGGCGCCGTCGTGCCGTTCGGCCGCCCGCTCGAGCAATTCCATCAGCGCGGGCTCGTCGCGCACCATCTGCCGGTACTTCGGGCCCAGCGCCAGAATCTGGTCGCGCTCGGCCAGCAGCTTGTCGAAGATGCGTTGGCGTTCGGCGGCGTCGGTCGTGTACTCCGCGTCGAGGTAGGCCGTGGCGTGGCGACGGGCGTTGGCAATCGCCGTCTGCGCCTTCCCCTTTCGGCTCACCAGCGACGCCACCACGGTGACGACGAGGACGCCGATGATCACCGAAAGGGATACCGCGGTGCTGATCTCGACGACGCTCACCGGTTCGCCGTCGTTGATGAACGGCACGTTGTTCTCGTGCAGCGCGTGCAGCATCAGCTTGACGCCGATGAAGCCGAGGATGGCGGCCAGGCCGTAGGAGAGGTAGATCAGGCGGTCGAGCAGGCCGTCGATCAGGAAGTACAGCTGCCGTAGGCCCAGCAGTGAGAACGCGGTCGCGGTGAACACGATGAAGACGTCCTGGGTCAGTCCGAAGATCGCCGGGATCGAGTCGAGCGCGAACAAGATGTCGGTGCCGCCGATGGCGACCATGACCAGCAGCATGGGCGTCATCGCCCGCTTGCCGTCGACCAACGTGAACAGCTTGTCGCCGTCGTAGTGCTCGGTGGTGTGAAAGACCTTCTTGGCCAACCGGATGATGAAGTTGTCGGCCGAGTGCGACTCCTCGCCGTCGGGCTTGAGCATGTTGCCCGCCGTCAGCAGCAGGATTAGCCCGAACAGGTAGAACACCCAAGCAAACGTGTTGATCAGCGCGGCGCCGAGGAAGATGAACCCGGTGCGGGCGATCAACGCGAACACGATCCCGAACAGCAGCACCTTCTGCTGATCCTCACGGGGCACGCGGAAGCTCGCCATGATGATCAGGAAGACGAACAGGTTGTCGACCGACAGCGCCTTCTCGGTGACGTAGCCGGCGAAGTACTCACCACCGGCCTCGCTACCGCCGAAGACGAGCACCCCGACGCCGAACAGCACCGCGATGCCGACGTAGAGCGCCGACCAGCTGGCCGCCTCCTTCAGCGTCGGCACGTGCGCCTTGCGGACGTGGAAGAAGAAGTCGAACAGCAGCAGGCCGACGATCCCGACGATGGTCAGACCCCATACCCAGCTTGGAACAACCATGATCAACAGTAAACACGGTTGATGCGTCGCCGCTGGTCAGACGCTATGACGACAGAGTGACGGTCAGGTGCGCACCGCGGGCCAGAACATCGCGAAGAGCCGATCCGGCCAGTCGTCGGCCACCCGCCCGGTGCGTGCGCGCTCGGCGATGTAGGTGCCGACGATCGCATCGATCAGCGTTTCGGCCTCGACGTCGGTGCGCATGGTGCCGTCGGCCTTGCAGGCGTCGACCACGCTCACCAACGTCGCGCGCTGGGCGACGAGGATCTCGCGGAACACCGTGCTGAAGTCGGGATCGTCGTCGGTCAGCAGGGAGGCGAAGCCGCCGAAGCCGATGCCGTCGTCAGTGACCGCGATCGCGTGTGCGATGACCCACCGTAACCGCTCCGGCGTATCGGCGTGGTCGTCGAGCGGGCCGGGTGAGACGAGTCGGGAAAGGGCTGCCGACAACATGTCTCGCCTATCCCGGTGCCGTCGATAGATCGTCGTCTTGGCGATGCCGGAGTCGGCGGTCACTGCCTCGACGGTGACCGACCTGGGGCCGCCGGTGCGAAGCAGGCGCAACGTCGATTCCGCGATGACGTCTTCGATGGCGCGTCGCGCTGTCATGCGTTCCCCTCGGTCGGCAGCACGCGGAATAACCGCGCGGACATCAGCGCTACACTAGCCGTAGCGATCGCTACGCTCCGCGTAGCGTTTCTTCCGATTCCTGCAACGTCGTAGGGAAAGGTCAGCAATGTCGAAGTCAACATCGGGCCCAGCGGCCCAGTCATCCTCGGTTCGCATCTCGTACTCATACCTCGGATACCTGTTCCTGCTCCTGGGGTTCCTGTCGCTCGGCGTGTTCGTCGCGGCGCTGGCGTATCAGACCGCCTTCGTGGTGGTCGCCGGTGCTGCCCTGGTGGGATCGCTCGCGGCGAGCGCAGGATTCTTCCGCATCGGTTCCCTCGCGCCGGCGCCGGCCCGCGGGGACCGGGTCGACCGGTACCGCGCGAGATACCGGCCGACGGCGTGACGGCAGACTCAGTCCGGACGTTCGCCGAGAAACGACACGTCAGTGCATTCGGCGAGTAGTTCGCGCAGGGCCACCCGCGAGGACGCATCGACACCGGGCGGCAGGTCCTCCACTGCTCGATCGGCGTCAGCCACGAGGTCGGCGATCCGACGCGAGACCCGCTCGGCTGCACCGCATTCCCATACGATGCGGCGTGCCTCGGCGATCGCCGACGCGTCGGCCGTGCTGTCACCGACGATCCCAGCCAGCGTCTGCACGTCCGCGGCCCCGGCCAGCTCCAGCGTCGTGCCGAGCAGTTCGGTCGGCTTGCCGTCCCGAACGTCGTCGCCGACGCGTTTGCCGCTCGTCTCGAAAGAGCCGAACAGGTCGGCGAGGTCGTCGCGCAACTGGAACGCCCGGCCTACGGCGCCGGCGTAGACGCCGAGAATCTCGCCGGCGTCCGACGCCGACGGACCGGCGAGTGCCAGCCCCAGTTCCATGGGACGCTCCACCGTGTAGGCGCTGGTCTTGTAGCGCAGGATCCGTTCAGCGGTGGCCGCGTCGTAGTGCCTGGCAGCCTGAGCGCTCAATTCCAGCAGTTGGCCTGCTAGCACCTCGACCCGCATCGCCCGGAAGATCGACGTCAACCGCCCTCGGTGTTCCGGCAGCACCGCCGTTGCCGCGGCGTCGAACTCGTCGTGTGCGGCCGACCACAAAAGGTCGCCTACCAGCAGGGCCGTGTGGTCGCCGAACGAGGCGGATCCGCCGAACCACGATTGCCCCTGATGTCGACCCGCCAACGCCGCACGAACCGACGGCTCGCCCCGTCGCAATTCCGAGCCGTCGATTACGTCGTCGTGCACGAGGATCGCCGCGTGCAGCATCTCGAGCGCCGCCGCCAATCGCACGATCGGGCCCTGATCCTCGCCGGGTGAACTCCCGGCTCGCCACGCCCAGTACGCGAAGCGAGGCCGCAGCCGCTTGCCGCCGGCAGTCACCGCGGTCGAACAGTGCTCGGCGAAGACGGTCAGCCCGTCGTCGATCGACCGAAGGGGTGTGACGACGGCATCCGTGACGCTGGCATGCAACCTGCGCTCCAGAGCGGTCAGGAACTCGTCGGCGTTATCGGACACGACATCCCTTCGTCGGGTTCGGGTGGTGGGAAGCAGCGAGTCTATGGCGTGGACGGCTTCAGTCATCTCCCGCGCGCGCGCCGATTGCTGCCCCGGCATCGGGACTGTAGACCCCTACAGCTGCGGCCCACCGCACTGTGCGTGCACCCCAGGCTTCGCCCTACGCGGTGCCCCGCGGCCCAATCCGTGGACATACTGCGGTGGTCCACGCGGTAGCGAGAGGAAGACCAGATGGCGTCGAGTGATGAAACACATTCCGCACCACAAGAATTGAAACGCGAATTCTCGTTGTGGTCGGCGTTCGCCTTCGCGTTCGCGTTCATCTCGCCGATCGTCGCCATGTACGGCATCTACGGCCTGTCGCTGGCGTCGGCGGGTCCTGGCTTCTGGTGGACGTTCGTGATCGTCGGTCTTGGCCAATTCGTCGTCGCGTTGGCGTTCGCAGAGTTGGTGTCCCGCTGGCCCATTGAAGGATCCATCTACCAGTGGACCAAACGGCTCGCGGGTGAGGTAACGGGATGGTTGGCCGGATGGATCTACATGTGGGCGTTGGTGATCATCATGGCCACCGTGGCCTACGGTGGCGCGGGCTTCCTGGCTCAGCTGATCGGCATCGATAGCCCCACCGCCGTGCAGCAGAGCGTCGTCGCGCTGCTCATCCTGCTCGCGGGCACCGGAGCCAACATACTGGGCCGCGGATTCCTCAAAGGGCTCATGTTCGGCAGCATCATCGCCGAGATCGTCGCCTCCATCGGACTGGGCACCTACCTCCTGATCTTTCACCGGCAACACGGATTCGACGCCGTCCTGCACGGGATCGATCTCAACAGCGGATGGTCTTGGGCGTACGTCTCCGGGCCGTTCCTGGCCGCGCTCGCGTTCACCGGCTGGTCGATCCTCGGCTTCGAAAGCGCGGGTGCCATCGCGGAAGAGGTGAAGGAACCTCGCCGCAACATCCCGAAGGCCATGCTGTTCGCCATTGCCTTCATCGCCATCGTCATCGCGTACGCCTCGCTCGCCGTGACCCTGGCGGTGCCCGACTTCGACAAGATCACCTCCGGTGAGGAGCCCGACCCGGTGAGCTACGTGCTGCGCACCGCGCTCGGTGACGACGCGGTCAAGCCGATCCTCCTGGCATTCGTGATCGGTTTCCTGGCAAGCTTTCTCGCGTTGCAGGCATCGGCATCACGGGTGATCTGGTCTTTCGCTCGCGATGACGTGCTCCCGGCGTCGGCGTTCTTGTCCAAGCTCTCCAAGCGGGAGGCCCAGCCGATCGGCGCGATCATCGTCACCACGGTCATCGGCGCGCTTGTCTACCTGATCTCTGCCACCGACGTGTACTCCGTTCTGGTCACCTTCACCGCCGGCGGCTACTACCTCGCGTTCCTGTTCCCCTTGGTGGCCGGGATGGTGGCGCGGCTACGCGGCAAGTGGGTCCCTGGACCGTGGAACCTCGGCAGGTTCGGCACCCCCGTCGCGGTGTTGGCGGTGCTGTGGGTCGGCTTCGAGTTCACCAACATCGTCTGGCCGCGGACCATCTCTGAGTCATGGGTCATGAACTGGGCCTTCTTCGTGGCGATGGGCGCGATCCTGGCGATCGGCGCGGTGATCATCAAGCTACGCAGGGTCGGAGAACGCCCTCAGCCGCCCGTCGAGACCGCCGAAGCGTCCGTGAGCGAGCCCGTATGACGCAGCAGGTTGCCGTCGTAACCGGCGCGGGTAGCGGCATCGGCGCCGAGATCACGCAGGTGTTGATGGCGAGCGGTTGGACCGTCGCTTCGATCTCGCGAGAGCCGGCGCCGGCAGCGGACAAGTGGCTGATCGCCGACGTCGCCAATGAGCGTGAAGTCGCCGACGCGATTCGGGACATCGAAGAGACCTTCGGGCAGGTCGATGCCGCGGTGATCTGCGCCGGCCACTACGCGGAGAAGCCGGCACTGGACATCACGTGCTCGGAGTGGGAGAGAATGCTGCGCGTGCACGTCGGCGGACTCGCCCACGTGTGCCGGGCAGTGCTGCCGGGCATGTCGCGGCGAAAAAGCGGGCGAATCGTCGGTATTGCGTCGGAACGCGCCATCGGCGGGGGTAGCAACGACGCGCACTACGCGGCGGCCAAGGGTGCCGCGCTGAGTCTTCTGCGCAGCATCGCCGTCGAAGTGGCCGCAGATGGCATCGTCGTCAACGCCGTGGCGCCAGGGCCGTGCGACACCCCGCTGCTCCCGCCCGAATCGTGGGAGAGAGCAGAGGAATTCACCGCTAGCCTGCCCGCCCGGCGCATCGCGCTGCCGCGCGAGGTCGCCGAACTGGTACGCGCGTTGCTTGAGGAAGACCTCTTCCTCTGCGGAGAAGTGTTGTCAGTCAACAGCGGAACGGTGATCTGATGACGATGGACCAGCCGAGGGTGCTCATCACCGGCGTCGACACCGCACTGGGTACCGCAGTGCGCGACTACTTCGTGAACCGAGGCGCCAGCACCGCAGGGGTTGACGCGGAACCGACCGACGCTGCTGCCGTCCGAGACGCCGTCAGACGTGCCGCCGACGGCGTGGGTGGCGTCGATGCGCTGGTCGTCGCACACGGTCTGCCGCACGTCGCGGGATTCTGCGGCCAGTCCATGGACGCGTTCTGGGCACACGTCGACGCCACGTTGACCGGTAGCTTCCTCTACGCCCAGGCAGCCGCGGAATGCATGCGCGACAATGCATCAGGTGGTCGCATCGTGCTCACCACGTCGCGCTGGCACGTTGGCGGTGCCGACCTGTCGGCGGTCGCGACCGCGGCCGGTGGCATCGTCGCGCTGACCAAGTCGCTGACTCGCGACTTCGGTGCATTCGGAATCGGTGTCAACGCCGTCGCCGTGGGAGCCGTCGACTCCGAATGGTCGGTATGCGATGCGGCAGGGGGTATGCCGACGCCGCCCACCAATCAACACGGCTCGGTCGAGGCGGTCGCCCGCGTGGTCGGGCTGCTATGTCAACGCCGCCTCGGCGCGGCGGTCGGACAAATCGTGAACGTCGATGGCGGAGTGTCACGCAATCGTGTCTAGGAAGGCAAACCAATGAACAACCAGAACGGCCGCGCCATCGTGGGGGCCGTCGATCCACAGGTGCAGCCCCGGTACGCAGGCTGGACGACATTCGCTCGGCTGCCACGGCTCGAGGACGTGCCGCACGCCGACGTCGTCGTGGTCGGGGTGCCGTTCGATAGTGCCGTCACCTACCGTCCGGGCGCGCGGTTCGGCCCCAATGCAATTCGACAGGGTTCCCGGTTGATCCGCGGCTATAACCCGGAACTGGACATCAGCCCGTTCGAGGTGTGCCAGGTCGCCGATGCCGGTGACCTCGCCTGCAACCCCTTCGACATCGGTCAGGCGGTCGACCAGATCGCCTCGCAACTGACCGATTTGCTGGCGAACGGGACACGGGCCATCATCCTCGGTGGCGATCACTCGGTCGCCCTGCCGTCGCTGCGCGCCGCGCATGCCGCGCACGGACCGATGGCGCTGGTGCACTTCGACGCCCACCTGGATACCTGGGAAGGCTTCTATGGTGCCGACCTCACCCACGGATCGCCGTTCCGACGGGCGTACGAGGAGGGACTGTTGCTCGACCGCAACGTCCACGTCGGCGTCCGAGGATCGATCTACGACCGCAAGGATCTCGTCGAGGACGCCGGCTTCGGCTTCTCGGTCATCACCTGCCGGGACATCTCGTCTCTTGGCTCTGACGGCATCGTCGAGCGCATCATCGAACGGGTGGGTGATGCACCGGTATACGTGTCGGTCGACATCGACGTCCTCGACCCTGCGCACGCGCCGGGCACCGGCACCCCTGAGGCTGGCGGCATGTCGTCACGCGAACTGCTCGAGGTGGTTCGCGGACTGGACGCGGTCAACCTGGTCGGCGTCGACGTCGTCGAGGTCTCCCCGGCCTACGACCACGCCGAGATCACCGCGATCGCTGCGGCGAACGTCGCGTGGGAGTTCCTATCCGTCTTCGGTAGAAAGGTTCATCGATGAGCAATTTGGTCCCCGCGGAACCGGTGTCCTGGCCGGACGGAAAGACATGTGCGGTCGCCTTCACCTTCGACGTAGACGCGGAATCGCCGTTGCTGACCACCGACCCGGCCTTCGCCGACCGGATGGGCGCCATGTCGCATCAGGCGTACGGACCACTCGTCGGCATACCTCGGCTGCTCCGAATCCTGGGCGAGTACGACGTTCCTGCAACGTTTTTCGTCCCCGGGTACACCGCGCACCGCCACCCCGAGCCCATCCGTTCCATCGTGGCTGCCGGCCACGAGATCGCCCATCACGGGTACCTGCACGAATCGCTCGTCGGCGTCGACGAGGACACCGAGCGCGCCATCCTCGAACGTGGCCTGCAGGCGCTGGAGGAGGTAGCCGGGGTCCGTCCGGTCGGATACCGCGCTCCGATGTGGGAGATGAACTGGCACACTCCGAAATTGCTGGCCGAGTATGGGTTCGTTTATGACTCGACGTTGATGGACTCCGACCACCCCTACGAGTTGGCCGTCGGTGAGGGGGCGTCGCTCGTCGAGTTGCCGGTCAGCTGGGCGCTGGACGACTGGCAGCAATACTGTTTCGTTCCCGACTTCTCGGGTACCGGTCTGATCGAGACGCCGGCGAAGGCGATCGAGCTCTACCGTAGTGAACTCGACGCCATGCGAGACGTCGGCGGTGCCTGGATACTCACCAACCACCCGTTCCTGTCCGGCCGCCCCGGCAGAGCCGCCGCCTTGCGCAAGTTCATCGCCGACGTGCGTGCGATGGACGACGTGTGGATCGCCAGCATGGCGCAGATCGCCGCGCACGTCGGCGACCAAGGACTCCAACCGCGCACCCTGACGCGGCCCGAATTCAGCCCAGTAGTGAAGGGAGCACAACGATGAAACAGGACGCACTGACCCCGGAGAAGTTGCGTGAGGCCTACCAGCATGTCTGGTTCGTCGTCGCCCGGTCCCAAGACATCGTCACACCACAGTCCGCGACGCTGCTCGATCAGAACCTCGTGGTGTTCCGCGACTCCTCCGGTGTAGCCCGGGTGACCGATCGACGCTGCATCCACCGCGGCGGAAACCTCGCCGACGGCGTCGTGGCCGGCGACAACATCGCCTGTCCCTACCATGGTTGGCAGTTCGACGGTCAGACCGGACGTTGCGCGCACATCCCGTCGCTGCCCGAGGGGGGTCGCATTCCGCCCAAGGCCGAGATCAAGGCCTACCCGGTCATCGAGCGGTTCGGACACGTGTGGACCTGCCTGGGTGATCCCGTGTTCGACCTGCCCGACCCGCCAGAGATCGCCGACCTCGAGTTGGAGTGGCGGTCGGCGGAACCGATCCACGCCGCGTGCGGGTTCATGGCGGCCACCGAGAACTTCCGCGACATGGCGCACTTCCCGTTCGTCCACGAACCGTCGATGGGTGAAGTCGATCCGGTGGTGAGCGATCTCGACGTCAAGCGTGACGGGCGCGAGGTGTGGGCTACGTACTACTACGAACAGATCCCCTCCGCCAAGTTCTCCGCGGTCGGCGACGCGCAGATGCAGTACCACTCCTACGCGCCCGGCATTGCCACCATCCTTTACGACTTCGGTCCGGAGACCGGCAAGCGCTACCTCGTGGACTTCCCATCCCCGGTGAGTTATGACAAGTGCATCATCTTCTGGGGAGTAGCCACCGACCGCGACTTCCGCGGCGGCTCAGTCGACGACATCCTGGCCGTTGAGACCATGGTGTTCAACGAGGACACGCCCGTGCTCGAAGGGCTCGAACCCAAGGAGGTCCCGCTGGCCGGCCAGGCATTCGAGGTGTCGGCACCGGCTGACGTCTACACGCTGAATTACCGGCGTGCAACGCAATACGCCGTGCAGGCCATCCAGCAGGCCCGCGGTTTGACCGAGGAGGCTGCTGCCGGGAACGGTCGCGTGCAGGTCGGATGAAACTCCGCGTCATTCAGCAGCGGCTAGAAGCTGCCGGCGTCATCTCGGTGGTGCTCGAAGATGATGCGGGGAGGCGGCTTCCGGCCTGGGCGCCGGGTGCTCACGTTCCGGTGACCCTGTCGTCGGGGGTGGTGCGGCAGTACTCGCTGTGCGGCCCGCGCGATGACCCGCACCGCTACACGATTGCGGTCTTGTTGGTCGTCGACGGACGGGGTGGCTCGCGCGAGGTGCACCAGAGCCTGCGAGTGGGCGACGTCATCGAGGTCGGTCCACCGCGCAACGACTTCGAACTGCTCCCGGCACCGAGTTACCTGTTCATCGCTGGCGGCATCGGCGTCACCCCGATCCTCGCGATGGTCGAAGCGCTTCGCGCACAGACGGACCCGCCTCCCATGCGGGTGGTCTACGGCGGTCGCAACCGATCGGCGATGGCGTTCCTCGACCGGCTCGCAACCCTCGGCGGCGTCGAAGTGATCTGCGAGGCAGAGGCGGGCCGGCCAGACCTCGCCGCCCTCTTCGCCGACGCGGCGGCGGGCACGCGCGTCTACTGTTGCGGCCCGCCCGCCATGTTGACGGCCGTGCAGGAGGTCGGCGACGCGTACCCGGATCTCTCCGTGCACATCGAGCGTTTCACCGCTGTTGTGCGGGACCCTGCGCCCGTCGCCGACGGAGCCTTTGACGTCGAACTCGCGCGCACCGGGGTGACGGTCACGGTCGGACGTTCGACGAGCGTGCTCGACGCCGTGCTGGAGGTGGCGCCCGACACGGCGTTCTCGTGCACGGACGGGTTCTGCGGGACCTGCGAGACCAAGGTGCTTGCCGGCGAAATAGATCACCGTGTCAGTTTGCTGACTGACGACGAACGTCAGTCGAACTCGACCATGATGATTTGCGTGTCACGATCGTCGTGCGGTGGGAAGCTCATTCTGGACCTGTAGCAATACGATGGCCGCCCTAGACTGCCCGCCATGAGCGCACCGGCAACGAATCGCCCGGTGGTCTCGGGTGGGGCGACGGTGGAAGGGAGCCCGACAGCGACCGACACGACACCGCACGACGGCACTGTCCGGCTGGGCGACCTGCTCGCCGAGGCGAGCCTGCACGTCCATGCGCTCACTCCTGCCGGCGACCCCGACCGGCCGATCCGTTACGTCTATCCCACCGAATTGGCCGATCCCACGCCCTACCTCTCCGGTGAGGAACTGATCCTCAGCATCGGGGTACCGGTGGTGGGCCAGCCAGAGGACGCCGTCCACCGCTACGTCGCCACGCTGTCGTGCAGCGGTGTCACTGCACTGCTGGTCGGCCTCGGCGACCTCTTCGACGAGCCGCCCCCGGCGCTGCTCGCGGCGTGCCGGGACGCGGATCTGCCCCTGCTCACACTCCCTGCGACGGTGCCGTTCCGCCGCATCGTCGACTGGGTCGACACCATGCGTACCGCCGACCGCGAATCGGGCGCCCGCGAACGCGACCTGGGTTCGATACTGCGCTGGTTCGTCGCGGGCACGTTGGGTGTCGGTCCGGTACAGAGTGCGCTCGTCGAACACGGGCTGGCGGCGGCCCCGGTCGCGGTGTGCGCGTTCCCGCTCGACGGTCACGGTCAGGTCCACGACCTGGTAGACCGACACACCGGTGCGGTCGCGATACTCGAAGATCGGATCGTGGCGTTGTGTGCGCATACGGAGGAGTTCACCGCGGATCTGGCTTCCTCCGAATTGGTCTGCGGGGTGGCCATCGCACGGGACGCCCAGGCGATGGCGTACGCGATCCCCGAGGCGTCCGAAGCGCTGCACGAGGCGACTCGATGGCGGCGCCCAGTGCACATCGACGAGATCGCCACCCTCGACGGCCTGCTCGCTGCCGTACCCAAGGTCAGATTGGTGCCGTTCGTACACCGGCTGCTGGTCCCGCTGGTCGAACACGACGAGGTCAACGGCACGCATCTCGTCGCGTCGCTCGAGGCGTTCATCGACCCCGCACACGACATCTCCTCGGCCGCCGGCCAGCTGTACGTACACGTCAACACGCTGCGAAACCGGCTCGGCAAGATCGCCGAACTCACCGGTGCAAACCCACTCGACGAGATCGACCGGATCAACTTCCGCATCGCACTGTGGGCCGCGCTCAACATGGGCATGCGTGAAGGCGTGGAGCATCGACGACGTACGGAGTCGCCTCCGACGCAGTCGATTACGCGTACACCGGAGTCGCCGAACGACGACGCGCGGCCACCGCGCAGGCGGTAATTCGAACGTGTAGGGGCACACACCCGGGTAGGGATGTGCTGTGGTGTCCTCCAACTGCCGCGCCAGTGCGGCCGCTCCTCGGTAATGTGTCGAGTACCTCCAGTGACACGACCGGATGTAGTGAGGAAACACGTTGATTCTCTACAGGTTTGGCTGTGAGGCTGGCTGCGGCACGACTGAGCAGTTACATCCGATGGCCGAACGTCCCGATGCCATCGCATGCCCGCGATGCGCCGGCCGGGCCCGACGGCTGATCGCCACGCCGAACCTCGCACGCAGCAACACCGCGATGGCCCTGCAGGACGCGACCCGTGCCACGGCCGACCGTCCCGCAGTCGTGTCCCGGCCGGAGCCGGCCGGACGCAGGCAGAAGATCACCACCAACCCGCTGCACCAGACCCTCCCGCGACCGTAGAAGGAGTCCCCATGCCCGACGTCGTATTCCCGCTCGAGTCCACCAAGAAGTTCACCGATCAGGAGAAGCTCGGCCACAACCGTTGGCACCCCGACATTCCCGCGGCCGTGACGGTCAAGCTGGGCGACTCGTTCCGCGTGCACTGTCGGGAGTGGTTCGACGGCGCGATCGTCAACGACGACTCCGCCGAGGACATCCTCAACGCCCCGCTGACCACCGTGCACGTGCTGTCCGGTCCGATCGCGGTCGAGGGCGTCAAGCCGGGCGACCTGCTCATCGTCGACATCCTCGACGTCGGCCCCATCCCGCAGGAGGACTCCGGCCCACTCGCAGGCCAGGGTTGGGGCTATACCGGCATCTTCCCCACACAAAACGGCGGTGGGTTCCTGACCGAACAGTTCCCTGATGCCTATAAGGCGATCTGGGATTTCTCAGGGCAGAAGGCAACGTCGCGGCACGTCCCACACGTCGAGTTCACCGGCATCGTCCACCCGGGCCTCATGGGTACTGCGCCGTCGGCGCGACTGCTGTCCACCTGGAACACCCGTGAGGCCGCGCTGATCGCTACTGATCCGGACCGGGTACCGCCGTTGGCCCTCCCGCCTGAGCCTCGCGACGCGATCCTCGGCGGATTGTCCGGCGATGCCTTCACCAAGGCTGCCGGCGAGGCTGCGCGTACGGCACCACCGCGGGAGAACGGCGGCAACCAGGACATCAAGAACCTCACCAAGGGCAGCCGTGTCTTCTATCCGGTGTTCGTCGACGGTGCCAACCTGTCGGTCGGCGATCTCCACTTCTCCCAGGGCGACGGCGAGATCACGTTTTGTGGCGCGATCGAGATGGGCGGCTTCATCGATCTGAGGGTCGACGTCATCCCTGGCGGCATGGAGACGTACGGGGTCAGCGAGAACGCAATCTTCATGCCCGGCAACACCGATCCGCAGTACTCGGAGTGGCTCGCCTTCTCAGGGACCTCGGTGACGCTGGGCGGTGAACAGCGCTACCTCGACTCGCACCTGTCGTATCAGCGGGCCTGCCTGCACGCCATCGACTACCTGACCAAGTTCGGCTACAGCCCGGAGCAGGCCTACCTGCTGCTCGGTGCCGCACCGATCGAAGGCCGGCTATCCGGCGTCGTCGACATCCCCAATGCGTGTGCGACGGTGTACATCCCGACGGCGATCTTCGACTTCCCGATTGCACCCTCGACCGCCGGGCCGTTCCAAATCGACCCAGGAATGGGCGCACCGCGCGCATCGTTCGGGAGCTGAACCGGCCAGGCTAGATGCCCGAGAAGCAGGCGTCGTCGCCCTGGCCGCCGGCAGGCATGGTGGCGTTCTGCGCCGAGAGCTTGGTGACGATGCCCGAGTCGGTGACTTCGATGCTGTCGGCGCGCAGCGCCAGCGGATAGTCCTTGGTCAGCTGGGCGGTGAACACGTCGAGCGCGGGCTGCACTGCCTCGCGCGGCAACGTGAAGCCCAGGCCGGTCAGTTCCACCACCTCCAGCGAGATGGCACCGTCGACGACCCGCGGCTTGGCCACGATGTCGCCTAGCGCGCCCTCCAGCTGAACCGTGCCGTCCGACGGGTCGGTGGTGACGCCGTTGACGAAGCTGCCGATCAGCGGGATGGAGTCCTGGATCGTCTGCGTGATGCCTTCGGACGACCAGGTGACGGTCGCGTTCATGGAGCCGATCGTGCCCGCCGAGTTGCCGCCATCGGCGACGCGCACGTCGTCGATGACGATGTCGGCCTTCATGCCCTTGGCCTCGCGCAGCCGGTTGCCCGCGGTCGTGATGTGGATGCCGCTGTAGTGGCCGCTGAGGTGTTGCAGCAGGAACGGTCGCGCACCGAACGACACGTCGACGCTGTCCTGCACGACGCACTCGGTGGCCCTGGCGACCTCCTGGTTCCCGAGGTGGCGGGCGTACAACTCCGCGCCGACCAGTCCGGCGAGTGCCAGCGCGGCCACGATCACCACGACCAGCGTGAGCGACAGCGGGTCGCGGAACATCCGCTTGCCCGATGAGCCCTTGTCGGCAGGCGGGGGTGGGGTCGAGCCGCCGGTCTGCGTCGGGCCCCCGGGTGGGGGTGCTGGGTAGCCCTGCTGCGGTGCGCCGTACTGCGACGTCGGTTGGTACGAGGGTGCGCCGGTCGGAGGGTTCTGCCCATGCGGTGGCGGGTTGCCCGGACGGGCCCACGGATCGGTCATTGGCGCGATTCTGCCCTACTCCACTGAACGGAGTCCGTGCGGTTGCGCAGCACCCCGATGGATTTGCGGGCCTCGTCGACGGCTCCGGGGTCGACGTCGGCGACCAGCAGACCGGGTTCGTCACCCGCCGAGACCAGCGCCGATCCGGTGGGGGAGGCGACGATGCTGCCCCCAACGCCCGTCGGTCCCGACGCCGCGATCTCCGGCCCGGGATAGGCCTGGTCGACGGCGGCGACGTAGCCCGCCGTGTCGAGCGCGCGGGCGCGGGCCAGCAGCGTCCACTGGTCGAGCTTGCCGGGCCCCGCACCCCACGACGCGTGCACGGTGATCAGGTGGGCGCCCCGGCGGGCCAGCTCGACGAACAACTCGGGGAACCGGATGTCGTAGCAGGTGGTCAGTCCGATGACGACGTCGTCGACCGTGATGACCACGGGCTTCGAACCTGGTGCGACGGTGCGTGATTCGGCATATCCGAACGCGTCGTAGAGGTAGATCTTGTCGTAGTGCGCGTCGACGCCGGGGCCGGTCGCGATGAGCGTGTTGGTGACCCGCCCGTCGCCGCTGGGGCAGAACATGCCGGCCACCACCACGACGCCGGTGCGTTCCGCAACGGCGCGGACGCCCGATGCCCAGGGGCCGTCGACCGGCTCGGCGACGGGTTTGAGCGGTACACCGAACCGGCACATGGTCGCCTCGGGGAACAGCACGACGCGGGCGCCGGCGTCGGCGGCGCGTTGGGCGTAGTCCTCGACCAGGGCGAGATTGGCCGACGGGTCGGTGCCGGTGGAGACCTGTGCGAGCGCAATCCGCATCTGCCGAGCCTACTGCCGGATCAGGTCGGTGCCACCGTCTCCCAGGGCACGCACAGCACGCCGTCGCGCATCCTGCGGCGGGGCGGTTCGACCGGAATCCCCTGGTCGCGCAGCAGCTCGAGCATCGCGCGCCACCGCACCCGCGGCCCGAACACCCCGTGCGCGGCTGCGCTGGCCCAGGCCCGGTCCGCGGCGGTGAGTAGCGCGTGCACGGGTTGGCCCTCGACGTTGTGGTGGATCAGCACCTTCGGCAGCCGCTCGGCCAGATCCGACGGCTTGTCGATCGCGAACGGGTCGCATGCCAGGACCAGGCTGACCGGGCCGACAGCGTCGAGCAGCACCCAGCAGCACCGCCTGCCGAGTTCGTCGCACGTGCCGTCGACGATCAGGCCGCCCGGCGCGAGTGCCCGCGTCATCACCGTCCACGCATCGGGCACGGCCGCGGCGTCGTACTGCCGCAGTACGTTGAATGCGCGCACCAGAATCGGTGTGCGCCCGGCCATTTCGAATCCGCCGAGCCCGAATTCGACGTCGGAGTCGGGTCCGGCGACCGTTCGGGCGGTCTCGACCCGTTTGGGGTGGATCTCCAGCCCGACGACGCGGACGTCGTGGCGCACCGTGCGCAGCCGTGCGGCCAGCTCCAGCGTGGTGACCGGGAGCGCGCCGTAGCCGAGGTCGACGACCAGGGGATCGGCGGCCGAGAGCAGCGCGGCCCGCACGCGCGGGGAGTGCACCAGCCACCGGTCACTCCGCCGCAGCCGGTTGTAGCCGGTGGTGCCGCGGGTGAGCTGTCCGATGGGGCCGCTCATGGGTCGATTCTCTCCCTTCACCTCGCCGAACGTCGGTTACCGATACGCCTCGTCGGCGTGTCGCGTGGCGGTAACCAACGTTCGAGGAAAGGGGGCAGGAAGTCAGGCGTTGGCCCGGAGCCAGTCGGTGGTGAAGCGTTCTTCGGCGATGAGCAGTTCGACGAGCTGGTTGCCGATGAAGTTCTCGACCTTGCCGCCCACCAGGGGGATCCGGACCTCGACGGTGGCGGTGAACTCGAGGCGGGAGCCGGATCCGGCGGGCGTCAGCACCGCGGTGCCGGTCAGCGATGCGGGTGCGCCCGGAATCGTGCCCGTCGCGGTGCCGCTGGACTGCCCGTCGCGCACGGGCGACCAGATCTCCTCGCGCACGAAGTGCAGGTCGCCGTGGTGGAACTGCGAGACCAGCCCGGGCAGCCTGCTGGCCCACAGCGTCTGAGTGGTCACGACGTCGATGCCGCCGTCGTCGGTGACCGTCATGGAGTCGAGCGTTGCCTCGTCGGCGCCCGAGTTGGCCAGCCGGTCGAGCCAGTACTGGCGATCACCGAAGGCCCCGTGCACCTGCGTGACAGTGCCGCCGTACTCGGCGGACATGTCGAAGGACCGCGACATAGCCGCCCACGCTACCGTTGGCTCCCGTGGTCACTTCGCACATCGGAGGCGTGGCGGTCGAGGAGGCCGTTCCCCTCGCGCCACTGACCACCCTGCGCATCGGTCCGGTCGCCCGACGGTTGCTGACGTGCACCACGACCGACCAGCTGATCGCGGTGCTGCGCGAACTCGCCGATGCCGAACGGGTGCTGGTGCTCGCCGGCGGCTCCAACGTCGTGCTGGCCGACGACCTCGACGACCTCACCGTCGTGCGCATCGCCAACACCGCAGTGACGGTCGATGGCAACGTGTTGCGCGCCGAGGCGGGCGCGGGGTGGGACGACGTGGTCGCGGCCTCCCTGCGGCACGGGCTCGGCGGCCTGGAGTGCCTGTCCGGGATTCCCGGTTCAACCGGCGCCACCCCCGTGCAGAACGTCGGCGCGTACGGCGCCGAAGTCGCCGACACGATCAGCCGGGTGCGGTTGCTCGACCGCCGATCCGGCCGCGACGAGTGGGTGACACCGGACACGCTGGAGTTCGGGTACCGGCACAGCGTGCTGAAGAACTCCGACCACGCCGTGGTGCTCGAGGTGGAGTTCACCCTGGACGCCGAGGGGCGCAGCGCGCCGGTGCGCTACGGCGAGTTGGCCAGGACGCTCGGCGTCGAACCGGGCACCCGCACCGACCCCGCCCGCGTGCGCGCCGCAGTCCTCGAACTGCGCGGCAGCAAGGGCATGGTGCTCGACGACGACGACCGCGACACCTGGAGCGTCGGCTCCTTCTTCACCAATCCCGTCGTCGGCCAAGCGGACTTCGAGCGGCTGCGCGCCGACGGTCCGCTGCCCAACTACCCGGCGCCCGACGGGGTGAAGCTGGCCGCCGGATGGCTCGTCGAACACGCGGGCTTCGACAAGGGCTTCCCCGGGAACGGGGCCGCCGCCACCCTGTCGACCAAGCACGCGCTCGCGCTGACCAACCGCGGAACGGCCACCACGGCCGACGTCCTCGTGCTGGCCAGAACCGTCCGCGACGGGGTCAGGGAGCGATTCGGGATCGATCTCACACCCGAGCCGCGCCTGATTGGCTGCTCCCTCTAGGTACTCTTGGTCCACGTGACCATCAACCGCCGCCAGGCACTCACTGCGCTCGCGGTCGGTACGTCCGGATTCCTCGCCGCATGCTCGGGCAGATCGATCACCGGATCGGGTGGAACGCCCGAATCCGAGGCGCCCGCAGCCGCCAAGGTGACGTTCTCCCCGGCCGCAGCCAGTACCGACGTCGTCCCCACGAAGCCGGTCGCCGCCGAGGTCGAGAACGGGTGGTTCCAGCGCGTCACGCTCACCAACCCCGAGGGCAGGGTCGTCGCGGGCGTGGTCAACCGCGATCGCACGTCCTTCACGGTCACCGAGCCGCTCGGCTACGGCGTCGAGTACACCTGGGGAGGCTCGGCGGTCGGCAACGACGGCAAGGCGATTCCGGTGCAGGGCAGCTTCACGACCGTCAACCCGCAGGTGCAGGTCAGCGGCCAGTTCCAGCTCGCCGACGGGCAGACGGTAGGCGTGGCGGCGCCCATCATCATCCAATTCGACGCCGACATCGCCGACGAGGACAGGGCGACCGTCGAGAAGGCGCTCAACGTCACCACCGAACCCCCGGTCGAGGGCAGCTGGGCATGGCTGCCGAACGAGGCCGGTGGCTCCCGCGCGCACTGGCGCACCCGCGAGTACTTCCCGTCCGGCACGCAGGTGCACGTGAAGGCCAACCTGTACGGCCTGCCGTTCGGCAACGGCGCGTACGGCGCCCAGGACGTCACATTGGACTTCGGCATCGGTAGACGCCAGCTGGTCAGGGCCGAGGCGTCGAGCCACCGCATCCAGGTGCTCGACGAGCAGGGCGCGGTGATCATGGACTTCCCGTGCAGCTACGGCGAGGGCGACCTCGATCGCAACGTCACGCGCAGCGGCGTCCACGTGGTCACCGAGAAGTACGAGGACTTCTACATGACCAACCCGGCCGCCGGCTACGCCAACGTGCGCGAGCGGTTCGCGGTGCGGATCTCCAACAACGGTGAGTTCATCCACGCCAACCCGGCCAGCCTTGGCGCCCAAGGCAGCAGCAACGTCACCAACGGGTGCATCAACTTGTCGGAATCCGACGCGCAGCAGTACTTCAACACCGCCATCTACGGCGACCCGGTCGAGGTCACCGGCACCCGGATCGACCTGTCGTACGCCGACGGCGACATCTGGGACTGGGCCGTGCCGTGGGAGGAGTGGAAGTCGATGTCGGCGTTATCCGATCAGGCTCCGCCGTCGAACATCCCGGTCAACGCCCCGATCACGCCGAGCGGTGCGCCGACGCCGTCGGGCACCAGCACGCCGGTGCCCGCTCCCGGCGGCTAGCGACACTCAGTTCGTCCGGTTGAACCTGCCGTTGGGCGCCTGATCCCGCGGCCGGATGACGATCTGGTCGAGGTTGACGTGCGACGGCCGCGACGCCACGAACCCGATGACCTCGGCGACGTCCTCGGCCACCAGCGGCGTGATGCCGCGGTACACGTTGTCGGCCCGGTCCTGGTCGCCGTCGAAGCGCACCAGCGAGAACTCCGTCTCGACGGCGCCGGGCGCTAGTTCGGTGAGCCGCACCGGCTTTCCGAGCAGCTCGCCGCGCAGCGTGCGGTGCAGAGCGCCCTGCGCGTGCTTGGCCGCGGTGTAGCCCGAGCCGCCGTCGTAGGTCTCGAACGCGGCGATCGAGGTGATCGTGACGACCAGACCGTCACCCGAGTCGATCAACTTGGGCAGCAGCGCCCGCGTCACGCGGAGCGTGCCCAGCACGTTGGTCTCCCACATCCAGCGCCAGTTCTCCTCGTCCGCGTCGAGCACCGGCTCGAGACCCTTGGCGCCGCCGGCGTTGTTGACGAGCACGTCGACGCGGTCCAGACCAGCCGCCAGCGCGTCGATCGCAGCCTGGTCGGTGACGTCCGCCACAGCCGCCGTGCCGCCCACCTCGTCGGCGACCGCCTGCACGCGGTCCTTGCGCCTACCGACGCAGACCACGTGGAAGCCAAGCGCGGCAAGGTTTTTGGCAGTAGCAGCACCAATGCCGGAACTGGCGCCGGTGACCACTGCGACACGTTGTCGAGTTTCAGAAGCCGTCATTCCCACGACTCTAGCCAGCGTGCTAAATTCTGGTCGTGTCCCTTAGTCAGGCTTCGCGTATCGCCTTCCGGCGTGCGTGTTGTTGTCGTCGCACAACACGCTGCGCCTGACTGAACCCGGACTCCTTCGTCCTGCTGAGTCGCCAGGTGTGGCCCGAAAACCCACCAGCCGACTTCCCTCAAGGACGACAACGTGTCTACTCCCACCTCGCTTTCCACCACCGCCCTCCTCACTACATCGGCCGGTAGCCGCCAGACCGCGGCATCGCACGCCAAGCGCGCACTGCTGGCCCGCCACCACATCGTGGCTCCCTCGCTGCGGGTCGCCGACGCCGCCGCGGCCGCCGTCTTCGGCGCCGCCCGGGCGCGCGGACCGATCGCCCGCGACGTCATCGCCAAGGTCACGGGCCTGAGCATCGCGACCGTGAACCGCCAGGTCACAGCCCTGCTCGACGCGGGAATCCTGCGTGAGCGCGCCGACCTCGCCGTCTCCGGAGCGATCGGCAGGCCGCGGGTGCCCGTCGAGGTCAACCACGAGCCGTTCCTGACGCTCGCCGTCCACATCGGCGCCAAGACCACCAGCATCGCCGCGACCGATCTGCTCGGGCGGACGCTCGACGTCGTCGAGACGCCGACGCCGGTCGGCAACCAGAGCGCGGCGCTCGCATCGCTGGCCGGTAGCGCGAGCCGCTACCTCAGCCGTTGGCACCGGCGCAGGCCGCTCTGGGTCGGCGTCACCGCAGGCGGCGCCGTCGACAGCGTCACCGGACTGGTCGACCACCCGCGGCTCGGCTGGACGGGGGCGCCCGTCGGCGCCGTGCTCGCCGAGACACTCGCGCTGCCGGTCTCCCTCGCGTCGCACGTGGATGCGATGGCCGGGGCGGAACTGCTGCTCGGCGCACGCAGGCGCGACGGTCGCGCTGCGGACGGCTCGGCGCGCGACACGGGCACCAGCCTCTACGTCTACGCCCGTGAGACGGTCGGCTACGCGCTGTCGATCGGTGGCCGCGTGCACTCGCCGGCCAGCGGGCCCGGCACGATCGCCGCGCTGCCCGCACACTCCGAATTGCTCAGCGGCAGCGGACAATTGGAGTCCACGGTCAGCGACGAGGCAGTGCTCTCGGCAGCGCGACGGCTCCGCATCGTGCCCGCGAGCGGGCCGGCGTCGACCATCGCCGCCGTGTTCCGTGCCGCCCGCCAGGGCGACGAACGCGCAGCTGGACTGCTCGCCGAACGCGCCCGGGTTCTGGGCGAGGCCGTCGCGCTGCTGCGCGACATGCTCAACCCCGACGACCTCGTGGTCGGCGGTCAGGCGTTCACCGAGTACCCCGAGGGCTTCCCGCTCGTCGAGTCCGCGTTCGCGCAGCGGTCGGTGCTCGGTGCCCGCGACATCCGCCTGACGTCGTTCGGCAACCGCATCCAGGAGGCAGGGGCGGGCGTCGTCTCGCTCGGCGGGCTGTACGCCGATCCGATCGGTGCCATGCGGCGCGCTAGGGGCCGGAGGCCCGAGTCGGCCTGAGACGCGACCGGGCGACGAGGCCGGATCCGCACCGGTGTAAGGATGAGGTGTGCGCGTCGCCGTCCTGTCGGTCCATACCTCGCCCCTGGCGCAGCCGGGAACCGGTGATGCAGGCGGCATGAACGTCTACGTGCTGCAGAGCGCGTTGGAACTCGCCCGCCGCGGCGTCGACGTCGAGATCTTCACCAGGGCCACCGCCTCGACCGACCCGCCGATCGTGCGGGTCGCACCCGGCGTGCTGGTGCGCAACGTCGTCGCCGGACCGTTCGAGGGGCTCGACAAGAACGACCTGCCCACCCAGCTGTGTGCGTTCACGGCGGGGGTGCTGCGCGCCGAGGCGACCCACGAACCCGGGTACTACGACGTCGTCCACTCCCACTACTGGCTCTCCGGTCAGGTGGGCTGGCTGGCCCGCGACCGCTGGGCCGTGCCGCTGGTCCACACCGCGCACACCCTGGCCGCGGTGAAGAACGCGTCGCTTGCCGAGGGGGACAGGCCCGAGCCGCCGCTGCGGTCGGTCGGTGAGCAGCAGGTGGTCGACGAGGCCGACCGCCTGATCGTGAACACCGAATACGAAGCGCGAGAACTGGTTTCATTGCATCGCGCCGATCCCGGGCGCATCGACGTGGTGCACCCGGGCGTCGACCTCGCGATGTTCACCCCCGGCGACGAGCGCGCGGCCCGTGCGGGTCTCGGCATCCCCGGCGAGGAGCCGATCGTCGCGTTCGTGGGCCGCATCCAGCCGCTCAAGGCGCCCGACGTCCTGCTGCGTGCCGCCGCCAAGGTCCCGGGAGTGCGCGTCGTGATCGCAGGCGGTGCGTCCGGATCGGGTGTCGTCACGCGCGCCGACACCGGTAGCGCCGCCAATCCCGAGGGATTGGTTCGGCTTGCCGAAGAGCTGGGTATCACCGACCGGGTGACCTTCCTCCCCCCGCAGAGCCGTGACCGCCTGGTCGACGTCTATCGCGCCGCCGACGTGGTGGCCATCCCCAGCCATGCCGAATCCTTCGGGCTGGTGGCCGTCGAGGCGCAGGCGTGCGGCACCCCCGTGGTCGCCGCTGCCGTCGGCGGCCTGCCCGTCGCGGTGCGCGACGGCGTCACGGGCACGTTGGTCGCCACCCACGACGCCGACGACTGGGCCGCCGCGATCGACGGCGTGCTCGCCGGCGACCGCCAGGCGATGTCGTCGGCCGCCCAGGCGCACGCCGCGACCTTCTCCTGGGGCCACACCGTCGACGGGCTGCTGGCCAGCTACGGCCGCGCCATCACCGACTACCGGGCGCGGCATCAGCGCGTCGAACCGCCGCCGCGGCGAGACCGGCGCCGGCTCTCGATCCGACGCGGGGTGCGCGCGTGAGCGTCACCGAGGACGTCCGCCAGACCATCGAGAACACGCTCTCCGAGCACGATCTCGAGTACACGTTCCACGAGAGCGCAAGCAACGGACAACCCGGCGTCGTGGTGGCGCTGCCCGGGGAGCGCAAGCTCAAGACGAACACCCTGTTGCGCATCGGCGAGCACTCGGTGCGGGTCGAGGCGTTCGTCTGCCGCAGGCCCGACGAGAACAACGAGGGCGTCTACGGCTTCATGCTGCGCCGCAATCGCAAGCTGTACGGCGTGGCCTACACGCTCGACAAGGTCGGCGACATCTACCTGGTGGGGCACATGGCGCTGCACGCCGTAACGCCCGACGAGGTGGACCGGGTCCTCGGCCAGGTGCTCGAGGCCGTCGACTCCGACTTCAACACCCTGCTGGAACTGGGCTTTCGCACCTCGATCCAGAAGGAATGGGAGTGGCGCGTCGCCCGCGGCGAGTCGCTCAAGAACCTCAAGGCGTTCGAGCACCTCATCGAGGACCACGACGACGACTGACATCGCGGGGACCGAGCGCTGACTCCGTGACAGGATGGTCGCCATGGCCACGCTGGTGCTGCTCCGCCATGGCGAGAGCGAATGGAACGCGCTGAACCTGTTCACCGGTTGGGTGGACGTCGACCTCACGGACAAGGGCAGGGCCGAGGCCGCGCGCGGCGGCACGCTGCTCGCCGCCGAGGGCGTTCTGCCCGACGTGCTGTACACCTCGCTGCTGCGCAGGGCCATCACCACCGCCAACCTCGCGCTGGACAAGGCCGACCGGCACTGGATCCCGGTGCACCGCAACTGGCGGCTCAACGAGCGGCACTACGGCGCGCTGCAGGGCCTCGACAAGGCGGCGACCAAGGAGAAGTACGGGGAAGAGCAGTTCATGGCGTGGCGACGCAGCTATGACACGCCGCCACCGCCGATCGAGAAGGGCAGTGAGTTCAGCCAGGACGCCGAGGCGCGGTACGCCGACATCGATGGCGGCCCGCTCACCGAGTGCCTCGCCGACGTGGTGGCTCGCTTCGTGCCGTACTACGAGCAGACGATCGTGCCGGATCTGCGTGCCGACCGGACCGTGATGATCGCCGCGCACGGCAACTCGCTGCGCGCACTGGTCAAGTACCTCGACGGGATGTCCGACGCCGACGTCGTCGGGCTCAACATCCCGACCGGCATCCCGCTGGTCTACGAACTCGACGCGGATCTCAAGCCCACCGTGCCCGGTGGCCGGTACCTCGATCCGGACGCCGCCGCGGCGGGTGCGGCCGCGGTGGCCGCCCAGGGCGCCAAGTAACCCGGCGCCAACGGACACCTCCGTGGCGAACAGCGGGTGAACTCGGGTGAACGGCGACCGAACTCCTGTGTTTGGGTTTGTGACTTGTCCCGAATTGGCCGCACGCTGCTGGGATGACGTTCACCCGGTGCGTACGATTTGCCCGTGAGTGTGGCGTCCGCACTGCTGTTGACGGCAGTCGTGGCACTGCTCGCGCTGGCGCTCGGCGCAGCGATCGGAGCGGTGCTGGTACCGCGTATTCGCGACCGCCGGCAGCGCCGCACCGCCGATCAGGCGGGCATCACGATCTCGGAGATGCTGCAGCACGTCGTGGCGCTCTCCCCGGTGGGAATCGTGGTGGTCGACGTCTACCGTGACGTGGTCTTCATCAACGACCAGGCCAAGGAACTCGGTCTGGTCCGTGACCGGCTGCTCGACGACCGTGCCTGGGCCGCCGCGCAGCGCACGCTCGCCACCGGCGAAGACGTCGAGGTCGACCTCTCGCCCGCGCGCAGGCAGAACCCCGGCAGGTCGGGGCTGCACGTGCGCGGTCACGTCCGGCTGCTGACCGAGGACGATCGCCGCTTCGCGGTGGTCTACGTCGACGATCAGTCGGAGCATGCGCGGATGGAGGCCACCCGCAGGGACTTCGTCGCCAACGTCAGCCACGAACTGAAGACGCCGGTGGGTGCGATGGGGCTGCTGGCCGAGGCGCTGCAGGCGTCGGCCGACGACCCGGAGACCGTGACCCGGTTCGCCGACCGGATGGTCATCGAGTCCAACCGACTGGCGAACATGGTCGGCGAACTCATCGAGCTGTCCCGCCTGCAGGGCGCCGAGCCGTTGCCCGAACTCGACGCGGTCGACGTCGACACGGTGGTCAACGAGGCACTGTCGCGCTACAAAGTGGCCGCGGACAACGCCGACATCGAGATCACCACGGACGCTCCCACCGGCTATCGGGTCTACGGCGACCAGGCGCTGCTGGTCACCGCGCTGGCGAACCTGGTCTCCAACGCGATCAACTACTCGCCGAAGGGATCTCCGGTGTCGATCTCGCGCAGGCGCAGAGGCGACGACGTCGAGATCGCCGTGACCGACCGCGGCATCGGCATCGCCCGCGCCGACCAGGAGCGGGTGTTCGAGCGGTTCTTCCGCGCCGACAAGGCGCGGTCCCGGGCCACCGGCGGCACGGGGTTGGGGCTCGCGATCGTGAAGCACGTCGCGGCCAACCACAACGGATCCATCCGGCTGTGGAGTCAGCCGGGCACCGGGTCGACGTTCACGCTGTCGATACCGGCCTATCCCTACCACCACGACCCAGACGAGCATGACGAACGAGAGGGCCTAGAGCTCAAATGACCAGTGTGTTGATCGTGGAAGACGAAGAGTCGCTGGCGGACCCGCTGGCGTTCCTGCTGCGCAAGGAGGGCTTCGAGGCGACGGTCGTCACCGACGGCCCGTCCGCGCTTGCCGAGTTCGAGCGGTCCGGTGCCGACATCGTGCTGCTCGACCTGATGCTGCCCGGTATGAGCGGAACGGACGTCTGCAAACAACTGCGTTCGCGCTCCAGCGTGCCTGTGATCATGGTCACCGCGCGCGACAGCGAGATCGACAAGGTGGTGGGCCTCGAGCTCGGCGCCGACGACTACGTCACCAAGCCGTACTCGGCACGCGAACTGATCGCCCGCATCCGCGCGGTGCTGCGCAGGGGGGCGGACCCCGACGAATCCGGCATCGCCGATGGCGTGCTCGAGGCCGGCCCCGTCCGGATGGACGTCGAGCGGCACATCGTGTCGGTCGACGGTGACCCGATCACGTTGCCGCTCAAGGAATTCGACCTCCTCGAATACCTCATGCGCAACAGCGGACGGGTACTCACCCGCGGCCAGTTGATCGACCGGGTGTGGGGTGCCGACTACGTCGGCGACACGAAGACCCTCGACGTCCACGTCAAGCGCCTGCGCAGCAAGATCGAGTCCGACCCCGCCAACCCCGTCCACCTCGTCACCGTGCGGGGCCTCGGCTACAAGCTCGAGGGTTGACCCCCGACATCCGTTCTCTGAAAAAGTCGCGAGCGTGCATTTCTAGCAACGTTCGCCAACTTAGCTAGACCTTGCTACTCTCACTCTCGTAGCCACGCGCTGCGGGGGGCTCTTCGGCCATCGCGGACGCACGGCACCGCGCGGACCCGACCGGGGACACGCGCCCTGGACGTCGAGTCGGAAGCAAAGGTCCGCCCGTGCCGTGCCGAGTGTGTGAATCAGACCAACTGCTCAGTGTGCTCGACCTCGGTGCGACGCCGCCGTGCGAGAAGCTGCTCGACGATCAGGCGCTTGAACAGGCCGAAGTCACCTACCCACTGCACCTGAGGGTCTGCGCCGATTGCCTGCTGCTGCAGATCCCCGCGCTCATCACCCCTGAGGACACCTTCACCGAGTACGCCTACTTCTCGTCGTTCTCCGACAGCTGGGTGGAGCACGCGCGCGGGTTCGTCACCGACGCCGTCGACCGCTTGAATCTCAACGGTGAATCATTTGTCGTCGAGGTCGCCAGCAACGACGGCTACCTCCTGCGCCACGTGCTGGACGCCGGAATACGGTGCCTCGGCATCGAGCCGTCGGTCAACGTGGGCGCCGCTGCCGTCGAACGCGGCGTCCCGACGGTCACGGCGTTCCTCGACGAGGCAGCCGGTCAGCGGGTGCGCGACGAGCACGGCCCTGCCGATCTGGTGGTGGCCAACAACGTCTACGCGCACATCCCGGACGTGCTCGGGTTCACCCGCGGCCTGCGGGCCCTGGTCGCCGACGACGGCTGGGTCTCGATCGAGGTGCACCACGCGCTCGCCCTGATCACGCAGGCCCAGTACGACACGATCTACCACGAACACTTCCAGTACTACACCGTGGCGTCGGCGACCAATGCGCTCGCCACCGCGGGCCTGACCGTGGTCGACGTCGAACTCATCGAGACCCACGGCGGCTCTATCCGGTTGTGGGCGCGGCCATACGCGGCCGCGGGTTCGCCCAGCGCGCGGGTCGCCGACGCACTGGCGATCGAGGCCGACGCAGGCCTGCACGACGTCGCGGGCTACGTCGGTCTGCAGCAGCGGGTGGAGCGCCAGCGTCAGCAGCTGCTGGGCTTCCTGCTCGACTGCCGCGCGGCGGGCAAGCGAGTGGTGGGTTACGGCGCACCCGGCAAGGGCAACACGCTGCTGAACTACTGCGGCATCCGGTCCGACCTCGTCGAGTACCTCGTCGACCGAAATCCATACAAGCACGGCAAGTTCACCCCCGGCGCGCGCATCCCGGTCCACCCGGTCGAGGTGCTCGACAAGGACCGGCCCGACGTCATCGTCGTGCTGCCGTGGAACCTCGAGGCGGAGATCACCGCCCAGTTGGCCTACACCGCGGAGTGGGGCGCTCAGCTCGTCTACCCGCTACCAAACCTCCACGTCGTGGAGCCAAACAAGGGGGCACACTCGTGAAGGTCGTTCTGTTCTGCGGCGGTTACGGAATGCGGATGCGCAACGGGGATGACGACACGATCCCCAAGCCCATGCAGATGATCGGGCCGCGGCCATTGATCTGGCACGTCATGCGCTACTACGCGCACTTCGGACACAAGGACTTCATCCTGTGCCTCGGCTACGGCGCCGCGCACATCAAGAACTACTTCCTCTCGTACCAGGAGTCGGTGTCCAACGACTTCGTCATCCGCGGCGGCCAGGTGGAACTGCTGCAGTCCGACATCAGCGACTGGTCGATCACGTTCGTCGACACCGGCCCGGAGTCGCCGATCGGCGAGCGGCTGCGCCGCGTCAAGCCGTTCGTGGAGGACGAGGAGTACTTCCTGGCGAACTACTCCGACGTGCTGACCGACGCCCCAATGAACGAGATCATCGACGAGGTGCGCGAATCCGGCGCCGCGGCCTCCATGCTCGTCGTTCCGCCGCAGTCGTCGTTCCACTGCGTCGACATCGAGAGTTCCGGCGCGGTCACCGGGATCACGCCGGTGTCGCGGCTGCCCATCTGGGAGAACGGCGGCTTCTTCGTCCTGTCGAACGAGGTCCTGAACATGCTCACCGAGGACTGCGACCTCGTGGAGGACGTCTGCGGCGCGCTGGCCGCCCAGGGCAGGCTGCACGGGTACAAGCACCTCGGCTTCTGGAAGCCGGCCGACACCTTCAAGGAGCGGGCCGAACTCGACGCGGGATACGCGCGCGGCGACCGGCCGTGGATGCTCTGGGAGCACGCCAAGGATGCCGTCCCGGAGTTCGCGGTCACGTGATCTCCCTGCAGGCAGGCGATCTCACCGAGATCGCGGTGCTCGGTGCGCACTGCGACGACATCGCCATCGGGATGGGCGGCACGCTGCTGACCCTGGCGCGGTCGCGTCCCGGCCTGCGGGTGCACGCGCTGGTGCTCAGCGGCGGTGGCACCGAACGCGAGGCCGAGGAACGCGCGGCGCTCGAGGCGTTCTGCCCCGGCGCCACGGTCGCGCTGACCGTGCTCGACCTGCCCGACGGCCGCGCCCCGCACCACTGGGATCGGATCAAGCAGGCGCTGGCGGACTTTCGGCGCACCTGCGAACCCGACGTGGTGTTCGCCACCCAGCGCAATGACGCCCACCAGGACCACCGGCTGCTCGCCGAACTGGTGCCGACGGAGTTCCGCGATCACCTGACGCTGGGCTACGAGATCCTCAAGTGGGAGACGGACACCCCGACCCCCAACGTGTTTCATCCACTCGGCACGCAGATCGCCGAGGAGAAGGTGAAGCTGCTGCACGAGCACTACCCGTCCCAGGTGGGCCGGGACTGGTTCGACGACCTGTCGTTCCTCGGCCTGTCCCGGTTGCGCGGCGTGCAGTGCCGCAGCCCGCACGCCGAGGCGTTCGTGGTGGACAAGACGATCATGACCCTTGGAGCGAACACATGAGCCAGCGCGTCCTCGTCACCGGCCACCAGGGCTACCTGGGCACCGTCATGGTGCCCGCCCTGCGGGACGCCGGCCACGACGTCACGGGCCTCGACAACGGCTACTTCGCCGACTGCGTGCTTGGCCCCGATCCCGTCGACCCGCCCAACCTGCCGGTCGACCTGCGCGACGTCACCGCCGAGCACCTTCGGGGCTTCGACGCCGTGATCCACCTCGCGGCGCTGTCCAACGACCCACTGGGCGCGCTCGCCCCGGAGATCACCTTCGACATCAACCACCACGCGTCAGTGCGACTGGCCCACGCGGCCAAGGAAGCCGGCGTCTCGCGGTTCCTCTACGCCTCGACGTGCTCGGTGTACGGGGCGGCCGGTCGTGACCTCGTCGGCGAGGACGCCGAACTGAACCCCATCACGCCATACGCGATCAGCAAGGTCCGGGTCGAAGACGACGTCGCCGCGCTCGTCGACGCACGCTTCACCCCGGTGTTCCTGCGCAACGCAACGGCGTTCGGGTTCTCACCCCGGTTGCGTGCCGACATCGTGCTGAACAACCTGATGGGTCACGCCGTACTGTCCGGTGTCGTGCGGGTGCTCTCCGACGGCACCCCGTGGCGCCCACTGGTTCACGCCGCCGACATCGCACGGGCGTTCGCGGTGTGCCTCGACGCCCCTGCCGACGTGGTGTCGTGCCGCGCCTACAACGTTGGCACCGAGGTCAACAACGTCACGGTCGCCCAGATCGCGGACGCGGTGTGCTACACCGTGCCTGCCGCGATGCTGTCGATCACCGGGGAGAGCGGCGCCGATCCGCGCTCCTACCGGGTCGACTTCAGCAGGGCGCGAACCGAACTCGGCTTCGAGGCCCGGTGGTCGATCGCCGACGGTGCGCGCGAGCTGTACGAGGCGTACACCGCGTACGGGTTGACCACCGACGACTTCCAACGGAACTTCACCCGGCTGGCACGACTGCAGTCGCTGCAGGCGAGTGGTTCGATCGACGGGGCGATGCGCGGTGTCAGCGCAGCAGTGTGAGCAGGTCTCCCCAGCTACCCGCCGCGGCGTCGCGCGCGGACACGACGCTCACCGGCAGGGGCCAGTCCAGCGCGAGGTCGGGGTCGTCGTGAGCGACGGCGACGTCCTCACTCGGGTCGTGCGGCGTGTCGATGCGATAGCAGACGTCTGCCGTCTCGGTCAGCGCCTGAAACCCGTGCAGCATCCCCGGCGGCACGTACAGATGACGAAACTCCTTGTCATCCAACGTGAACGCCTCATGGCGGCCGAACGTGGGGGAGTCGGGTCTGGCATCGACCAGCACGTCGTGCACCGCGCCGTTGGCGCACCGCACCAACTTCGCCTCACCCCGCCCGCGTCTGCCGTGCATTCCCCGGATCACGCCGCGCCGCGACCGCGACTGCGAGTCCTGTACGAACCGCGCCGCGGTGCCGGGCGCACCCGCCCAGTCGTCGAACACGTCGGCGTCGAACGTGCGGGTGAACAGTCCCCGGTCGTCGTGGAACGGCTGCGGGACCAGGACGACGACGCCCGCCAGGGACGTCCGATCGATGCGCACCGGGCCATGGTCGCATGAGCGCCTGCCGGGCCTGCGCTGCGCCGCAGCCGAATCGCGTGCTCGACCTCGGTGCGGTGCCCGCCGCCGACCACTTCCCGGCGGCCGGTCTGCCCGTGCAGCCCGGCGAGACCGACCATCCGCTGGCGATGGACCTGTGCACCGCGTGCGGGCTCGCGCAGTTGGCCGACGACGACACCGTCACCGCCGAACCGCGCGGCGTCGAACCGCAGGCGCTCGTGGACCAGGCTGCCGACGCGGTACGCCGGGTGAGCGCGCACGGCTGGCTGACCGGAGCCACGGTGCGCGAGTTCGGCAGCCCGCACGGCGGCAGCTGGCTGCCACTGCTGGCCGAGCGCGGCATGGCGCCCACCGACGGCCGGGCCGACGTCGTCCTCGACTGCTTCGGCATCATGCACGAACCCGACCAGCGGGCGGCGTTCGCCGAGCGAGCTGCCGCCACCGCACCGGACGGCGTCCTGCTGCTGCAGTACCACGAACTCTCGGCCATCGTGGGCGGTGGGCAGTGGAACGCGTTGCGGCACGGCCACTTTGCCTACTACTCGATGGTGGCGTTGCGGAACCTGCTCGCCGGCGCCGGGCTGCGTCCCATGGCGGTTTGGCGGTTCCCGCTCTACGGCGGCACCGTCCTCGTGGGTGCGGTGCACCGCGGTTCATCGCGCGACGGGACGCCGGACCCGGAGATCGGCAGGCTCGCCGCTGCAGATGCCGCGCTGGCGCGACCCGATGGCCTCACCCCGCTGCAGGCCGCCGCCGACCGGCACGCCAACGCGCTGCGGTCCTATCTGCAGTGGCAACGCGACAAGGGTCGGCGGGTGTTCGCCTACGGCGCGGCCTCACGTGCCGTGGCGCTGTTCGCATCGGCCGGGCTCGACTCCGGTCTCCTGCGCGCGGTCGCCGACGCGTCACCCGCCAAGCAGGGCCGCCGCATGCCCGGGACCGACATCCCGATCATCTCGCCCGACGCGCTCGTCGCCGCCGCGCCCGACGTGGTGCTGCTGACCGTGGCCGACCTGCTGCCCGAGGTGTCTGCGCGCCTCCCGGAACTCGCCGGGCGCTGGGTGACCGACGAATCGGTCGCCATGGCTTCGACAGGAGGAGGCCGGCCATGACCGACCCAGGAATCCCGCCGCGCACGTTCGCGCGGTCGCGCGCGATGCAGGACCGGTTGCACGACCTCGTTCCCGGCGGCGCGCACACCTACGCCCGCGGCTCCGACCAGTTCCCCGAGTTCATGGCGCCGGTGCTGGTGCGCGGGCAGGGCTGCCGGGTGTGGGACGTCGACGGCAACTCCTACGTCGAGTACGGCATGGGCCTGCGCTCGGTGACGCTCGGGCACGGCTACCAACCCGTCGTCGACGCCGTCACCCGAACGATCGCGCACGGCGTGAACTTCAGCAGGCCGACGGAGCTGGAACTCGCTGCCGCCGAGGACTTCCTGAGCCTGGTTCCCGCCGCGGACATGGTGAAGTTCGCCAAGAACGGTTCCGACACCACGACCGCGGCCGTGCGACTGGCACGCGCGGTCACCGGGCGGACCAAGGTCGCCGTCTGCAGGCAGCCGTTCTTCTCCACCGACGACTGGTTCATCGGCACCACCGCGATGAACGGCGGCATTCCCGCCGCCGCGGTGGAGACGACCGTCCGGTTCGACTACAACGACCTGACCTCGGTCGCCGCGGCGCTGGCGGGTGACGACGTGGCCTGCGTGATACTCGAGGCGGCCACCGCGCTGGCCGAACCGCACCCCGGGTTCCTCGAAGGACTTCGCGCGCAATGCGACTCGCACGGCACCCTGCTGGTGTTCGACGAGATGATCACCGGCTTCCGGTGGTCGGCCGGCGGCGCCCAGGCCGTCTACGGCGTCGCACCGGACCTGTCGTGCTGGGGCAAGGCGATGGCCAACGGCTTCCCGCTGTCCGCCTTGGCTGGCAAGCGGGAGTACATGGAACTCGGTGGGCTGCGGACCGAGGAGGACCGCGTGTTCCTGCTGTCCACTACCCACGGCGCCGAGACGTCGGCGCTCGCGGCGTTCCGCGCGGTCGTGCACGCCTACCGCACGCAGAACCCGATCGGCCTCATGGAGGCCGCGGGCAGGCAGCTGTCCACCGAGATCACCGCGGCCGTGCGTGACGCCGGGCTGGACTACTACGTCGAGGTCCTTGGCAGGCCGTCGTGCCTGCTGTTCGCCACCCGCGGTCCGGACGGGCAGCCGTCGCAGGCCTACCGCACCCTGTTCCTGCAGGAGCTGCTGCGCCGGGGCGTGCTCGGCCAGTCGTTCGTCACCTCCGCCGCGCACGCGGCAGCCGACGTCGACCAGACGGTGGCCGCAGTCACCGAGGCGCTGGTGGTCTACCGCCGCGCGATCGAGCAGAAGACCGTCGAGGGGCTGCTGGAGGGCCGCCCGGTGGCACCGGCGATCCGGCGCACCGCCGAGCCTCGGCACATCACGCGGCCCGCGTAGCGATACATCGCCCGGCAGGCGTGACCGTCAGTGCGCTGCGCGCGTAGCGGGGTGCACGGCGATCAGGCCGAGGCCGCCGCGCCGCCTGCACAGCGCCGCGAGTTCCGCGTACGCCTTCGCACCGAGCAAGACGGTCAGCTCGGGGGCGTAGGACTCCCACACCGGGCGTGAGCCGACGTGTGCGGCGGGGTCACCCGTGCAATACCAGTGCAGGTCCGCACCACCCTCGCCCCACCCGCGGCGGTCGTACTCGGTGATCGTGGTCTTGAGCACCTGTGAGCCGTCGGGCCGCTCGACCCACTCCTCGGTCCGGCGGATCGGCAACTGCCAGCAGACCTCGGGCTTCATCGTGAGCGGCTCCACGCCCAGCTTCAGCGCCTTGGAGTGCAGTGCGCACCCGATGCCGCCGGGGAAGCCGGGACGGTTGAGGAAGATGCACGCGCCCTTGTACTTCCGCGTCCGCAGATTGGGGGTGCCGTCGATCTCGTCCATCTCGAGGTACCCCTTGCGGCCCAGACCCTTGTCCCGGAACTGCCAGTCCTCGTCGGTCAGTTGCGCTGCCGCGTCGTCCAGGCTCGCCCGATCGTCGTCGTCGGACAGGAAGGCGCCGTGCGAGCAGCAACCGTCGTCGGGCCTGCCCTCGACCGTGCCCTGGCAGGCGGGTGTGCCGAACACGCACGTCCACCGCGACAGCAGCCACGTCATGTCTGCTGAGATCAGACGTTCCGGGTCGTCGGGATCGAAGAACTCCACCCATTCGCGCGCGAAGTCGAGTTCGACCTCTCCCGCGTGCACACCGCTCACGGAAAGCCACGGTAGACCCGATAACGTGGGCTCCGTGCGATTGGGCGTGCTCGACGTGGGCAGCAACACAGTTCATCTGCTCGTCGTCGATGCGCGACGGGGCGGTCACCCGACGCCGATGAGTTCCACCAAGGCGTCGCTGCGGTTGGCCGAGTCCATCGACGGCTCCGGCAAGCTGGTGCGCAAGGGCGCCGACAAGTTGGTCGATACCATCGACGAGTTCGCGAAGATCGCCGCGAGTTCGGGGTGCTCGGAGCTGATGGCCTTCGCCACCTCCGCCGTGCGGGACGCGACGAACTCCGACGACGTGCTGGCCCGCGTGCGCAACGAGGCGGGCGTGAACCTCAAGGTGCTCAGTGGCGTCGACGAATCACGGCTGACCTTCCTGGCCGTGCGGCGTTGGTACGGCTGGAGCGCCGGTCGCATCATCAACATCGACATCGGCGGCGGATCGCTGGAACTCTCCAGCGGCGTCGACGAGGAGCCCGACGTCGCGCTGTCGCTGCCGCTGGGCGCGGGCAGGCTCACCCGCGAGTGGCTGCCCGACGATCCGCCGGGCCGCCGCCGCGTCGCGATGCTGCAGGACTGGCTCGCCAACGAGCTGGCCGAGGCGGGCGCGAAGGTGCTCGACGCCGGTACCCCCGACCTGACCGTGGCGACGTCGAAGACGTTCCGGTCGCTGGCGCGACTCACCGGTGCCGCGCCTTCCGGCGCGGGACCCAGGGTGAAGAGGACACTGACAGCAGCGGGCCTGCGGCAGCTCATCGCCTTCATCTCTAGGATGACCGCCGCAGACCGAGCGGAACTGGAAGGGGTGAGCGCTGAGCGCGCGCCGCAGATCGTGGCAGGCGCACTGGTAGCCGAGGCGAGTATGCGGGCACTGTCGATCGACACGGTCGACATCTGTCCCTGGGCGTTGCGAGAGGGGTTGATTTTGCGGAAACTCGACAGTGAAGCCGACGGGGCCGCTTTCGCCGACGGGGTGGGCATCTCAGCCGTGGTGAAGACATCCGCCGACTCAGCCAAGGCCAGAGGCGACAAACGATGACAGATCCAGACGACAGCGCCACCCGGCCGATCTCCGTTGCCGAGCTGCTGGCGCGCAACGGCACCATCGGCGCGCCGCCTGCAGGTGGTCGACGCCGTCGTAGGCGGGGCAACTCCGACTCGGTGACCGTCGCCGAACTCACCGGCGAGATTCCGATCGTGAGCGCCGCACCCGAGCAGCTCGTCGAGGAACGTCGTGAGCCGGCTCCCGAGCCGGTCGTCGAGGAGCCCGCCGCAGAGGCAGAGGCCGAGCCCGAGGCCGGCGTCGAAGCAGAAGCAGAGCCACAGGTCGAGCCCGAGCCCGAGCCCGAGGTCGTCGCCGAGTCCGAGGAGTTCGGCGTGCTGGCGCCCGCCGAGGTGGACGCCGACGAGGCCCAGGCAGACGAAGCAGCCGACGAGGCGCTGGCCGACGAAGCACTGGCCGACGAGGCGCAGGCCGAGGACGACCTCGAAGCCCAGTACGCCAGCCACCTCCAAGAGCGCGACGCCGATCCGCTGCCGCTGGAGTTCACCCCGCTGCCCCGCCGGTCGCGGACCGCCACTGCCTACGACGCCACCTCGGGTGCCGAGCAGATGAGCCCCGACCCGGTCGCCGATGACGATGACGATGCAGCCGACGACCTCGAGCTGGACTTCGCCGGGATCGCCAGCAGCGCTTCCGAGACGATGGACGACACCGACGAGACGAAGGACACCAAGCCGTCCTATCTGCGCTCGGGTGCAGACACCCTGTTCGGGGGCGGTCAGTCCGTCGCCGACGACATCGCGCGCCGTGGCAGGCAGCCGGGACCCGAGGAGATCGACCTCGGCGACGAGGCGCGCGACGACGGCACCGTCGACGTCACCCCGGACGAGAAGGTCGAGGCACGCGGGTCGACGTTCCTGAGCGGCCTGTGGATCGTCGCGCAGTGCGTCCTGGCCGTCGCGTTCGGCGCCGGTCTGTTCGTCGCGTTCGATCAGCTGTGGAAGTGGAACAACATCGTCGCGCTGGTGCTGTCGGTGCTCGTGATCCTCGGGCTCGTGGTCGGGGTCCGCGTCGTGCGCAAGACCGAGGACATCGGAAGCACCCTGATCGCGGTGGCGGTGGGGGCACTGGTCACGCTGGGCCCGCTGGCGCTCCTGCAGTCCCACTGACGCGACGAGACGAACCGGTCCGGATTCAGTGCGCCCCGCCATCAAGGTTGGTCTCTCGACCGCCTCGGTCTATCCCCTGCGGACCGAGGCGGCGTTCGAGTACGCGGCGCGACTCGGGTACGACGGCGTCGAACTCATGGTGTGGGCCGAGACGGCCAGCCAGGACGTCGACGCGATCGCCAAGATGTCGGCGCAGTACGACGTGCCCGTGCTGTCCGTGCATGCGCCATGCCTGTTGATCTCGCAGCGGGTGTGGGGCGCCAACCCGATCCCGAAACTCGACCGCAGCGTGCGCGCCGCCGAGGAACTCGGCGCTCAGACCGTGGTCGTGCACCCGCCGTTCCGGTGGCAGCGCCGCTACGCCGAGGGCTTCGCCGACCAGGTTGCCGAACTCGAGTCGTCGAGTCACGTGATGGTGGCGGTGGAGAACATGTTCCCGTTCCGCACCGACCGCTTCTTCGGCGCGGGGCAGTCGTCCATCGAGCGGATGCGCAAACGCGGCGGCACGCCGGGGGTCGCCGTCTCCGCGTTCGCGCCGTCGTACGACCCGCTCGACGGCGACTACGCGCACTACACGCTGGACCTCTCGCACGCCGCCACGGCAGGTAGCGACGCCATCGAGATGGCAGGCCGCATGGGCGTCGACGGACCGGACGGGCTGGTGCACCTGCACCTGTGCGACGGCAGCGGCGCCGCCACCGACGAGCACCTGGTGCCCGGCTACGGTTCCCAGCCCGCCGCCGAGATCTGCCAGATGCTCGCGGCGAGTTCGTTCGCCGGGCACGTCATCCTCGAGGTCACCACGTCGCGGGCGCGCACCGGCGCCGAACGCGAGCAGTTGCTGACCGAGTCACTCGAGTTCGCGCGAGAACACCTGCTGCGCTGACGGATTGGAATGCCCTTGACCACCGATTCGAGTTCCACCGGCGTGTCCGCGTCGACGTCGTTCACCGATGCCATGCGGCTGACGCCCGTGTCCAGCGACGGGACCGTCAGCCGCTTCGACGGTGAGCTGAACGAGAATTGGACCATCGGGCCCAAGGTGCACGGCGGCGTGATGCTCGCCCTGTGCGCGAATGCGGCGCGCCAGGCGCTCGGCACGAATGGCGTCGAGCCCATCGCGGTCTCGGGCAGCTTCCTGTGGGCGCCGGATCCCGGGCCGCAGCGGGTGACCGCGACCATCCGCAAGCGCGGCAGGCGGGTCAACCTCGTCGACGTCGAGCTGAGCCAGGGCGACCGGGTGGCCGTGCACGCGGTGATCACGCTCGCCGCACTCGAGACCGACGACGCACCGCTGCTGTCGGACAATCCCGTCATCCCGCTGATGACGCCGGACCCGCCGCCGGGGCTCGATCCGATCGGTCCGGGGCACCCGATGGCCGACATCGTGCACCTGGCGCGTGGGTGCGACATCCGCCCGTCGCTGACCACGATGCAGCCGCGTTCCGACGGTGGACCGCCCGTCATCGAGTACTGGGTCCGCCCGCGGGACTGCGCGCCCGACGTGCTGTTCGCGCTGGTGTGCGGCGACGTGTCGGCACCGGTCACCTTCGGGGTGAACAGGTTCGGCTGGGCGCCCACGGTGCAGCTGACGGCCTACCTGCGCGCCGTGCCCGCCGACGGCTGGTTGCGCGTGCTGTGCACGACGATGCAGATCGGCCACGAGTGGTTCGACGAGGACCACGTCGTGGTGGACGCCAAGGGCCACGTCATCGTGCAGTCACGCCAGCTGGCGATGGTGCCTGCCGAGGCGTGAGCCCGCGGGCGTGGGATGCTTCACCCCGTGTCGAGAATCGCGATTATTGGCGGCGGAAGCATCGGTGAAGCGTTGCTGGCCGGGTTGATCCGGGCCGGGCGGCAGGCGAAGGACCTCGCCGTCGCCGAGAAGAGCCCCGAACGCGCCAAGCACCTGTCCGAGACGTATTCGGTGCTGCTGACGTCGGTGGCCGACGCGGCGGAGAACGCCACCTACGTCATCCTGGCCGTGAAGCCCGCCGACGTCACGGGCGTCGTCAGCGAGATCGCCGACGCCGTGGCCCGTGCGGAGGACGACAGCGCCGAGCAGGTGATCGTGTCGGTGGCCGCAGGCGTGGGCACGGCGTACTTCGAGTCGAAGCTCCCCGCCGGGTCGCCGGTGATCCGCGTGATGCCCAATGCGCCCATGGTGGTCGGCGGGGGCGTGAGCGCGCTGGCACGCGGCCGCTACGCCACCGACGAGCAGCTCAAGGACGTCGCAGCGATCTTCGACGCCGTCGGCGGGGTGGTCGTGGTGCCGGAGTCCCAGATGGATGCCGTGACGGCGGTGTCGGGCTCGGGGCCGGCGTACTTCTTCCTGATGGCCGAGGCGCTCGTCGACGCCGCCGTGGACGCCGGGCTGCCGCGTCAGGTGGCCACCGATCTGGTGGCGCAGACGATGGCGGGTTCGGCCGCGATGCTCCTCGAGCGGCTCGACACCCAGCCGTCCGAGGGGGGCGCAGCAATGGACACCAGCCCGGCCCAGCTGCGGGCCACCGTGACGTCTCCGGGGGGTACCACTGCCGCTGGGCTGCGGGAACTCGAACGGGGTGGTTTGCGCGCTGCGGTCGGCAACGCCGTATCGGCGGCAAAAACCCGCTCTGAGCAGCTAAGAATTACATCTGAGTAGTTCATGAATTTCGGACGGATTACCCCACACCCGTCGCAATAACATCACCCGCCACGCTATTCTCCTCGTTGTATGCACGTACCTGCGCCAGCGGTGGGGAAGCCGCTGGCAAGGACGTGCCTGATTGATTGGGTTGCGATGACGTCTATGAACGGACCATCGGCGCGCGATTCTGCTGGCGGCAAGGCTGCGCGTGACGCTGCCGCCGGCAGCGGCGACGGCGGCCAACCGGCACGTGCTCAGCAGTTCCTCACCGTCGCCGAGGTGGCCAGCCTGATGCGGGTCAGCAAGATGACGGTCTACCGACTGGTCCACAACGGCGAACTTCCCGCCGTCCGGGTCGGCCGGTCCTTCCGTGTGCACGCCAAGGCGGTGCACGACCTCCTGGAGACGTCGTACTTCGACGCGGGCTAGCCAGGTCGCACCGAGGTGGCCACCGACGGGCGTTTTCGCTCCGCCGGTGCCTGCCGGGTAAGGTGATCAGGTCAGTTCACGGGGCGTATTCGAGATCGTCGGCCCCGGTTGTCTTCGGTTTTGCATAGGTAGCGGAGTAAATGGGTTCAGTCATCAAGAAGCGGCGCAAGCGCATGTCGAAGAAGAAGCACCGCAAGCTGCTTCGTCGCACCCGGGTGCAGCGCAGAAAACTCGGTAAGTAGTCCTTATTCGCGGCCGTTAGGCTGACGCGATGGATGCTGACGGGCGCTCGGGCGGGCGGCCCCCACAGGGGCCGGGCCAGGGCGGAGCTGCCGAGCCACGGGATCCGGTGCACCACCCGAAGGTGGTTCTGGTCACCGGCGCATGCCGGTTCCTCGGTGGCTATCTCGTCGCGCGTCTCGCGCAGAATCCTCTGATCGATCACGTCATCGCGGTCGACGCGGTGACGCCGAGCAAGGATCTGCAGCGGCGGATGGGCCGGGCGGAGTTCGTCCGGGCCGACATCCGAAACCCGTTCATCGCGAAGGTCATTCGCAACGGCGACGTCGACACCGTGGTGCACGCGGCTGCGGCCTCCTACGCACCGCGGTCGGGTGGCCGGGCAGCGCTCAAGGAACAGAACGTGATGGGCGCGATGCAGTTGTTCGCCGCGTGCCAGAAGGCGCCGTCGGTGCGCCGGGTGGTGCTGAAGTCCACGTCGGAGGTCTACGGCTCGAGCGCGCACGACCCGGTGATGTTCACCGAGGACGGCAGTTCGCGCAGGCCACCCGGCGAGGGCTTCGCCCGCGACAGCATCGACATCGAGGGCTATGCCCGCGGCCTGGCGCGGCGCAGGCCGGACATCGCGGTGACGATCCTGCGGCTGGCCAACATGATCGGCCCCGGCATGGACACGGCGCTGTCGCGCTACCTGGCAGGGCCGGTCGTGCCGTTCGTCCTCGGCCGCGACGCCCGCCTGCAGTTGCTGCACGAGCAGGATGCGCTCGGCGCCATGGAGCGCGCAACGATTGCCGGCTGCCCGGGCACCTTCAACATCGGCGCCTCGGGCATCATCATGATGTCGCAGGCCATCCGGCGTTCGGGCCGCGTACGGCTGCCGGTGCCGAAATCGGCATTGTCTGCCGTTGATTCGCTGAGACGCGCGACCCGTTACACTGAGGTCGATCGCGAACAGTTGAACTACTTGAGCTACGGACGTGTCATGGACACCTCGCGGATGCGCAAGGACCTGGGTTATATCCCAAAGTGGAGCACGGCGGAGGCTTTTGACGATTACGTGCGCGGGCGCGCTTTGACACCGATCATCGACCCGCGCTGGGTACGCTCGGTGGAGAATCGCGCAGTAGCAGTGGCGCAGCGTTGGGGCCGGTAGGGCCAGGGGTCTGAACCGGGGTGGAAGAGGGAAACGACGTGGCGGGTGACTCGAAGGCGAAAGTAATTCCGCTGCACGGCAATTCAGGGCGGGCGTCGGCTGCGCGCCGGTCCGCGGCGAGGGCGGAGAGTTCGCGCAGACATCCGTCCCTGATGGCCGATGCCGGCACGCGCGCGTCCGCCGAGCAGATCGCCGCGGTGGTCCGCGAGATCGACGAGCGGCGCAGTTCGGTAAGTGGCTCACCCGAATCCGACGAGACGCCCAACGAGCTGGCCCAGCGCATCTCCGCGGTGGCCGAATTCGTGCACAAGCGCATGAGCGGTGACTACGAGGTCGACGAGTTCGGCTTCGACCCGCACCTCAACAACGCGATCTTCCTGCCTTTGCTGCGTGGGCTGTTCAAGTCGTGGTTCCGCGTCGAGGTGAGCGGCATCGAGAACCTGCCGCTCGACGGTGCGGCGCTCATCGTCGCCAACCACGCGGGAGTGCTCCCACTCGACGGGCTGATGGCCTCGGTGGCGGTCCACGACAACCATCCCGGTCACCGGGATCTGCGACTGCTGGCCGCCGACATGGTCTTCGACATGCCCGTGATGGGGCAGGCGGCGCGCAAGGCCGGGCACACCATGGCGTGCACTGCCGACGCGCACCGCCTCCTCGCCGCCGGCGAGCTGACGGCCGTGTTCCCCGAGGGCTACAAGGGTCTGGGCAAGCCGTTCCGCGACCGCTACAAGCTGCAGCGATTCGGTCGTGGCGGGTTCGTATCGGCCGCGCTGCGCGCCCGCGCGCCGATCGTGCCGTGCTCGATCGTCGGGTCCGAGGAGATCTACCCGATGCTCGCGGACGTGAAGCTGCTGGCCCGCCTGTTCGGGCTGCCGTACTTCCCGGTGACCCCGCTGTTCCCGCTCGCGGGTCCGCTGGGCCTGGTGCCGCTGCCGTCCAAGTGGCACATCCAGTTCGGCGAGCCGATCGTCACCGAGGACTTCGACGAGTCGATGGCCGAGGACCCGATGGTCACGTTCGAACTGACCGATCAGGTGCGCGAGACCATCCAGCAGACGCTGTACCAGTTGCTCGCCAACCGCGGCAACACGTTCCTCGGCTAGTCGGAGCTACTCGGCTGCGCTCGCGGGCGTCTCGGACCTCTGCCCGGCGACCATTCTGGCCAGGGCCGCATCGCGGCCAGCTGCGATCTTGGCGCTGACCTCGTCGGACTCGTGACGGCTCGCCTCGCCGAACATCGTGACGATCGAGGTGAGCACCGGCTTGCCCTCGTCGTCGGTCACCTCGGCACGGACCTCGGTGATCACGGCGCCGTGCGACTCGATGACCGAGTCCAGGTACGAGTCGAACCACAGCTTGTCGCCCACCACGATGGGGCGGTGGAAGATCAGCTTCTGGTCGCGGTGCAGGACGCGCTCGAGGTTGATCGGCACGTCGAACTGCTTGAAGATCTCGAGTTGCACGCGCCGCCCGGCCACCGCGACGAACGTCAGCGACGCGATCAGCGTGTCGTAGCCGCACTCCTGGGCAGCGGCCTCGGTGTAGTGCGCGGGATGGTCGTCCTTGACGGCCCTGGCGAACTCGCGGACTTTCTCGCGGTCCACCTCGAAGTAGTCCGGATACCGGTAGTGGGTTCCGATGATGTCGGCGGCGATGCTCATGGTTGGTGGTGCTCCCCGGGCAGTCGGTCTTGGCAGTCCAAGCGGCGCGAGCCTATCAGCGCCGGTCGGGGCGGCCTGCTCAGTTGCCGTCGCGGCGGGAGACCACCGCGGCCAGCGCTCCGCCCACGGCACCGAGTGCCAGGGCCGACGGCACGCCGATCCTGGCGGCCTTGCGGGCCGTGCGGAAGTCCCGGATCTCCCAACCACGCTTGCGCGCGACGTCACGCAGCGCGGCGTCGGGATTGATCGCGACCGCGGTCCCGACCAGCGACAGCATCGGCACGTCGTTGTAGCTGTCGGAGTAGGCGGTACAGCGCTTGAGGTTGAGCCCTTCCCGGATGGCCAGCGACCGCACCGCGTGGGCCTTGCCAGCTCCGTGCAGGATCTCGCCGACGAGCCGCCCGGTGAACACGCCGTCGACCGACTCGGCGACCGTGCCGAGCGCACCGGTCAGACCGAGCTTGTTGGCGATGGTCGCGGCGAGTTCGTAGGGCGTCGCGGTCACCAACCACACCTGCTGGCCCGCGTCGAGGTGCATCTGGGCGAGCGCACGGGTGCCGGACCACAGCTTGTCGGCGATGATCTCGTCGAAGATCTCTTCGCCCAGCTCGGCGAGTTCGGACGTCGGGCGGCCCTCGATGAACGCCAGCGCCTTGCGTCTGCCCTCGGCGACGTCGTCGCTGTTCTCCTTGCCGGTCAGCTGGAACTTGGCCTGGGCGTAGCCGAAGCGGGCGAGGTCGCCGTAGGTGAAGTACTTGCGCGCCGCCAGGCCCCTGGCGAAGTGCACCAGCGAGGAGCCCTGCACGAGGGTGTTGTCGACGTCGAAGAACGCGGCCGCGGTCAGGTCGGGAGGCGGTGCCTGCGGGGTGGTGGCCTGCGCCAGCACGCCGTTCTGGTCGACCAGCACCTCCGCGTCGGCGCGCGCGGCGGGATCGGCGTCAGCCCTGGAGTCGGACACGGTTCAACAGTAGGGGACGCGATACTGGCAGTCATGAGGCATCAGGTGGAGTTGCTCACGCGTGCCGGCTGCAGCCTGTGCGAGCGGGCGGGCGCCCAGCTCGCCGGGCTGGCGACCGAGCTGGGCTTCGAGATGACCACCACCGACGTCGACGCGGCCGCCGCGGCCGGGGACGCCGCGCTGCGCGCCGAGTACGGCGACCGGCTGCCGGTGGTGTTGCTCGACGGGCGCGAGCACAGCTACTGGGAGGTCGACGAGGCGCGGCTGCGCTCGGACCTGTTGGGCTGAAGGCGCAGAACGACGGGTGTGACGTACGACGGGCTGTGACGTTGCTCAGCAATTTGGTTTCGTGACTAACCAACGACTACCTTTGGAAATCGTGGTGACGAGGCCATGAGCGTTCTCCTATTCGGTGTTTCGCACCGCAGCGCGCCCGTGACCGTGCTCGAACGTCTGAGCACCGACGAGTCCGATCAGGCCAAGATCGTCGAAGAACTGCTCCGATCCTCCCTGGTCACCGAGGCGATGATCCTTTCGACCTGCAACCGGGTCGAGGTCTACGCCGTGGTCGAGGCATTCCACGGCGGCCTGTCGGTCGTCGGTCAGGTGCTCTCCGACCATTCCGGGATGTCACTGGGCGATCTCACCAAGTACGCCTACGTTCGCTACGCCGAGGCCGCCGTCGAGCATCTGTTCGCCGTCACCAGCGGGCTGGACTCGGCCGTGATCGGCGAGCAGCAGGTGCTCGGCCAGGTCCGCCGCTCCTACGCTGCCGCCGAGTCCAACCACGCCGTCGGCCGCATCCTGCACGAGCTGTCCCAGCGCGCACTGTCGGTCGGCAAGCGCGTGCACTCCGAGACGGGCATCGACGCCGCGGGCGCTTCGGTGGTGTCGGTGGCGTTGGACATGGCAGACGCCAAATTGTCCGGCGGGCAGGAGCGCAGCGACCAGGGAGGTGTGTCAGGCCTGGCCGGGCGCAGCGCCGTCGTGGTCGGCGCGGGCTCGATGGGCGCTCTGGCGGCCGCACATCTGGTGCGGGCCGGCATCGGTCGGGTGCACGTGGTGAACCGCTCGCTGCCGCGTGCCGAGCGCGTGGTGGCGAACCTGCGCAGCCAGGGCGTCGACGCCCATGCCTTCCCGTTCGACCATCTGCCGCCGCTGCTCACCGACGCCGACGTGGTGGTGAGCTGTACCGGCGCAGTGCGCCCCGTCGTGTCTCTGGCCGACGTGCACCGCGGCCTGGCGCACGGCCAGGAACCCAAGCAACTGGTGATCTGCGACCTCGGCATGCCGCGCGACGTCGATCCGGCCGTGGCAGGGCTGCCCGGCGTGTACGTCATCGACATGGACCGCATCCAGCGCGAGCCGTCGGCGCGGGCGGCCTCGGCCGACGCCGAGGCGGCGAAGGCGATCGTCGCCGCAGAGGTCGCCAACTATCTCGCAGGCCAGCGGATGGCCGAGGTGACGCCCACCGTCACGGCGCTGCGCCAGCGGGCGGCCGACGTGGTCGAGGCCGAACTGCTGCGGCTCGACAACCGGCTGCCCGGGCTCGACTCGGCGCACCGCGACGAGGTCGCCCGTACCGTGCGACGCGTCGTCGACAAGCTGCTGCACGCTCCGACGGTGCGGGTTAAGCAGCTCGCGGGAGCGCCGGGTGGCGACAGCTACGCCGAGGCGTTGCGCGAACTCTTCGAACTCGACCCGCAGGCCGTCGATGCCGTCGCCGGTGGCGAATTGCCCCTGCCCTCCGACGTGGACAAGACCGAGTAGCGCTTGCCCACTTCCGCATCGAGCAATGACACGATCATCCGGATCGGCACCCGAGGCAGCCTGCTCGCCACCACTCAGGCCGGGACCATCCGGGACGCTCTGATCGCCAGGGGGCACGCCGCCGAACTGGTCATCGTCTCCACCGACGGAGACCGCTCCAGCGCGCCCATCGCCGACATCGGCGTCGGCGTGTTCACCCAGGCTCTGCGCGAGGCGATCGCCGACGGCCGGGTCGACATGGCGGTGCACTCGTACAAGGATTTGCCGACGGCCAACGACGAGCGCTTCGTGATCGCCGCGATACCCCCACGCGAGGACGCCCGCGACGCCCTCGTGGCCCGCGACGGAATGGTGCTGGGGGAGTTGCCGTCCGGCTCCGTGATCGGCACGTCGAGCCCGCGGCGGACGGCGCAGCTTAGAGCACTGGGTCTCGGTTTGGAAATTCGCCCCCTACGAGGCAACCTAGACACCAGGTTGAACAGGGTTACTAGCGGTGATCTCGACGGCGTCGTCGTCGCCCGTGCGGGTCTCGCCCGCATCGGTCGGCTCGACGCAGTCACCGAGACGATTGAGCCGGTGCAGATGTTGCCGGCGCCGGCTCAAGGTGCGCTCGCAGTGGAGTGTCGTGCGGGCGACGTCGAGTTGGTTGCGCTGCTCGGGCAGTTGGACGATCCCGACACGCGCGCCGCGGTCACCGCCGAGCGTGTCCTGCTCGCCGAACTGGAGGCGGGGTGCTCCGCGCCGGTGGGTGCGATCGCGGAAGTGGTCGAGTCCATCGACGAGGAGGGCAATGTCTTCGATGAGTTGTCGTTGCGCGGCTGCGTGGCGACGCTGGACGGATCCGACGTGATCCGTGCGTCCGGCATCGGGGCTCCCGATCGGGCACGAGAGCTAGGGCTCTCGGTGGCCACGGAGTTGTTCGAGCTGGGTGCGCGAGATCTGTTGGCGGAGCGGACTGAAAGCGGGAGCGAAGGATGACCATCCGAGGGCGCAAGCTGAAGCCCGGCCGCATCACCTTCGTCGGTTCAGGCCCGGGTGACCCCGGCCTGCTGACGACGCGGGCACGCACAGTGCTCACCAATGCTGCGCTGGCCTTCACCGACCCAGACGTGCCCGAGGCGGTGCTGGCCCTGATCGGGTCGGACCTGCCTCCGGCATCGGGCCCCGAAGCGCCGGTGGACGACCCGACGGGCGACGCCGACGCCGTACCGACGGGTGCCGGCCTGCCGAGTGGCGTGGACGTGCGTCCCGCGCTCGGGGACCCGGCCGAGGTCGCCAAGACCCTGGTCAACGAGGCTCGCACGGGCGTCGACGTGGTGCGACTGGTCGCGGGCGATCCGCTGTCGGTGGACGCCGTGCTGGCCGAGGTGACCGCGGTCGCGCGGACGCAGGCCAACTTCGAGATCGTGCCCGGGCTGCCCGCCACGACGGCTGTGCCGACGTATGCCGGTCTGCCGCTGGGCTCTTCGCACACCGTCGCCGACGTGCGCGGTGACGTGGACTGGGCTGCGCTGGCCGCTGCCCCCGGCCCGCTGATCCTGCACGCCACGGCGTCGCACCTGCCGGAGGCCGCCCGCACGCTGATCGAGTACGGCCTGACCGACACCACGCCCTGCGTGGTGACCGCGAACGGCACCACGTGCCAGCAGCGTTCGGTCGAGACGTCGCTGTCGGGTCTGCTCGACAAGGCCACGCTCGCGGGCAGCGAGCCCAGCGGTCCGCTCGCCGGCCCGCTGGTGGCGACCATCGGCAAGACCGTCGTCAACCGCGCGAAGCTGAACTGGTGGGAGAGCCGGGCGCTGTACGGCTGGACCGTGCTCGTCCCGCGCACCAAGGACCAGGCTGGCGAGATGAGCGATCGCCTCGTCGGTCACGGCGCGCTGCCGATCGAGGTGCCGACCATCGCCGTCGAGCCGCCGCGCAGCCCCGCCCAGATGGAGCGTGCGGTCAAGGGTCTGGTCGACGGCCGGTTCCAGTGGGTCGTGTTCACCTCCACCAATGCCGTTCGCGCGGTTTGGGAGAAGTTCAACGAGTTCGGTCTGGACGCGCGGGCGTTCTCCGGCGTCAAGATCGCGTGCGTCGGACAGGCCACCGCCGACCGGGTGCGCGCGTTCGGGATCAACCCCGAGCTGGTGCCATCGGGTGAGCAGTCCTCGCTGGGCCTGCTCGACGAGTTCCCGCCGTACGACGACATCTTCGATCCGGTGAACCGGGTGCTGCTGCCGCGTGCCGACATCGCGACCGAGACACTGGCCGAGGGTCTGCGCGACCGCGGCTGGGAGATCGAGGACGTCACGGCCTACCGCACGGTGCGTGCCGCACCGCCGCCGGCCCAGACCCGCGAGATGATCAAGACCGGTGGCTTCGACGCGGTGTGCTTCACGTCGAGCTCGACTGTGCGCAATCTCGTCGGCATCGCGGGCAAGCCGCACGCCAGGACGATCGTGGCGTGCATCGGACCCAAGACTGCCGAGACCGCAGCGGAATTCGGCCTCCGCGTCGACGTGCAGCCCGAGACGGCGGCCGTGGGCCCGCTGGTCGAGGCGCTCGCCGAGCACGCAGCCCGGCTGCGGGCCGAGGGTGCACTGCCGCCGCCGCGCAAGAAGAGCCGTCGCCGCTAGGCGTGGCGACCTCCACGCTTCGGTAATCCCCAGTGGCCTTTCCCCGTCACCGCCCCCGGCGGCTGCGCAGCACCCCGGCCATGCGCCGGCTGGTGGCTCAGACGTCGCTGGAGCCAAGGCATCTCGTGCTGCCGATGTTCGTCGCCGACGGCATCGACGAACCGCGCCCCATCGCGTCGATGCCCGGCGTCGTGCAGCACACCCGCGAGTCGCTGCGTCGCGCCGCCGCCGATGCGGTGGCGGCAGGCGTCGGTGGACTGATGCTCTTCGGCGTCCCGCGTGACGAGGACAAGGACGCGCTCGGCTCGGTCGGCACCGCCGAGGGCGGGATCCTCAACGTTGCGCTGCGGGACCTGGCGGCCGAGGTCGGTGATGCCACCGTGCTGATGGCCGACACCTGCCTCGACGAGTTCACCGACCACGGGCACTGCGGCGTCCTCGACGTCGAGGGCCGGGTGGACAACGACGCCACCAACGATCGGTACGTCGCTCTCGCTGTGGCACAAGCCAATTCGGGTGCGCACGTGGTCGGCCCCAGCGGCATGATGGACGGCCAGGTGGCGGCGATCCGTGACGGACTCGATGCGGCGGGCCACACCGACGTCGTCATCCTGGCCTATGCCGCGAAGTTCGCGTCCGGCTTCTACGGTCCGTTCCGCGAGGCGGTGGCGTCGAGCCTGGCCGGGGACCGGCGCACCTATCAGCAGAACCCCGGCAATGCGCGCGAGGCCCTGCACGAGGTCGAACTCGACATCGACGAGGGCGCCGACATCATCATGGTGAAGCCGGCAATGGCGTACCTCGACGTGCTCCGCGCGGCCGCCGACATATCGCCGGTTCCCGTTGCCGCGTACCAGGTGTCGGGCGAGTACTCGATGATCAGCGCGGCCGCCGCGAACGGCTGGATCGACCTGCCCACCGTGGCGCTGGAGACGTTGATCAGCATCAGGCGCGCGGGCGCGGACATCGTGCTGACCTACTGGGCGGCCGAGGCCGCGACCTGGCTGGCGTGAACCCCACCGAACCCACCGACCAGACACCGGACGGCCCTCCGGAGGACGTGGTGACCGGGTTCTGGCTGTGGGCCGTGGCGCTGCCCCTGATGACGGCGGGCTACGTCGTCGACCAGGTCACCGCACCCACCCGCGCGATGAACGGGATCGTCGATGCCTTCGCGGGCTTCGTCGCCGTCGTGGTGCTGGTGCTGGTGTCCACGCTGCTGCTGCTGATGCGCGCGGGGTACCGCTGGGCGCGCACCGTGCTCACAGGTGGCGCTGCCGCATCGGTGGTCTACGTGGTCGGCAACCTGTTCGGCAGCGAACGGTCCGCGGTCGCCGCGTCGGCGTATGCGGTGTGCGTGATCGTCGGCGCCGTGCTGATCGCAGGGGGCATCTACCTGCTCCACCGCAAGGACGCTCACGAGTTCTTCACCCGATAGGCTGGCCCGACCATGCCCGACACCCCTGCGCAGCGCCCGCGCATCGTGGACACCGCGTTCTGGTGCTGGGTGACCGCAGCGGTGTTGATCGCCGCGCTGGGCATGCTGACGCTGAGCCAGGGCGGTGCGCCACTAGTGGTCGTCACCGGCGTCCTCCTGATCGCCGCAGGCCTTGCGCAGGGTTATCTCGCGGGCCGGGCCCGTCGGGGTGAGGCCCGGTTCGCCAGTGCGGGCGTCGGTCTGGCCATGGCGTCGGTCGCGTTCATGGCGCTTTTGCTGCTGCTCGGCGCTGGCATCGCCGTGATCGCGATCGTCGGCGTCTCGATGATCCTGCTGATCACCGGTGCCCTGCTGTTGCGCCGCGAGCCGGTCCGCGAGTGGTTGGGGGCGACGTCGTGACCGCCGCCGACCAGCAGGTGCTGTTCCGCGAGCCCGGGGCCACGTGGTGGTGGGCCGCGGCCGGGCCTGCATCGGGCGGCGCCATGCTGCTGATCCAGGTGTGGGCCGGGTACGGCATCGACCTGCTGGTGCCGTTCGTGTTCTTCGTCCTGGTCACCGGCTTCCTGGCGATCCAGGTGAAGGCGGCGCGCATCCACACCTCGGTCGAGCTGACGCCGGAGTACCTGCGCCAAGGCGCCGAGACCATCCGGATTGCGGAGATCGTCAGGATCTACCCGGAGGCGTCCGGGTCGGAGGTCGAGAAGTGGCAGTCGGCGCGCGCGATCGGCGAGCTGACCGGCGTGCCCCGGGGTCGCACGGGCATCGGGTTGAAGTTGTCGAACGCCAGGACCGCGCAGGCGTGGGCGCGCAAGCACCGTCAACTCCGGGCCGCACTCGAGTCGCTGGTGGACGAGCCGTGAGGGTCCGCGCGATCGTCGAACTCGTCGTCGCGGTGCTCGCGGCGGCGGGATGCGTGGCGTGCTGGATCGCCGCCCGGTCGAGTCAGTTGGCGCCGCCGGTCGCGGCCAACGAGCCGCTGCGGACCATCGACGCCTATGACCCCTCGCTGATCACCCTGTCACTGGTGCTGGCCACGGTCGCCGGCGTGCTTGCCGTGGTCGGCGTGGCTCGCGCGCGGGGCCGGTGACACTGCTCACACCGCTCTTGGTACAAAGTACGGATTCTGTAACACTGTTCCCATGACCGAACTCGCCGAGAATGGACGCCGCGCCGATGCGTCGCCCGCCGCGCACGACGACGCACTGCCGCTGGGTCCGGATTCGCTGGTGTGGAAGTACTTCGGCGACAACCGGATGTACCTGATCGGGCCCCGGCCCGCCGTGCTGCAGAACATGCTCGCCGAACTGGGCCAGGGCGTCCTGGACCACTCGGTGTTCTTCGACGACACCGCCGCGCGGGTCAAGCGGTCCATTCCGCCGATCATGACGACCGTCTACGGCAGCGACGACGACCATCCCGGCACCCAGGTGCGCGACTTCCACCGGGACATCAAGGGCGACATGCCGAGCGGCGACAGGTACCACGCTCTCGACCCCGAGACGTACTTCTGGGCGCATGCCACGTTCGTCGAGCAGGTGCTGTACTTCGCCGACACGTTCGTCAAGCGTCTGACCGACGCCGAGAAGGACCGGATCTACCTCGAGTCGAAGACGTGGTACCGCCGCTATGGCGTCAGCGACCGGCCCATGCCCGCCGACTACGCCGGCTTCGTCGAGTATTGGGACCGGATGATGAACGAGATCGTCGTCGCGCACCAGACGGCCCGGTACGGCGTCGGCTACGTCACCAAGGGATTCCCCAGGCCCAAGGGCGTCTCACCGCTGGCGTGGCGCGTCATCTCACCGCTGTTCAACCCGGTCGCGGCGTTCCTCACCACCGGCGGGCTGCCGCCACGGGCCCGTGACCTGCTCGAGTTGCCGTGGACCGACCGGCAGGAGAAGGCGTACCAGGCCTTCGCCGCGCTGTGGCGGTCCGCACCGGTGAACTGGGTGTGGAACCGGCTGCCGATGACGGTGCGCTACAACTCCTACGCGCAGACCGGCTATGGCCGGGTCTGACGCGACGGAGTTGATCCTCGACGCGGCCCTCGTCGAGTTCGAGCGGCACGGCTTCCGGCGGGTGGCCCTCGACGACGTGGCGCGTCGCGCCGGGGTCAGCAGAACCACGATCTACCGCCGGTTCGCCAACCGCGACGAACTCGTCGGCGCCGTCATCGAGCGCGAGAACGTGGCGCTGTTCGCCGACATCGCGCACGAGCTGAGTCAGGCCGGACCGCAGTCGAACTACTACGTCGAGGCCTTCACGAGCGCGATCCTGCGGTTCCGCGGTCACCGGGTGCTCAACCGGATGATGACCGAGGAACCCGCGCTCGTGGTCGACCTGGCGCGCCAGCACTGGGCTGCGGCGATCGAGCGGATGGCCGAGGCACTGCGGGTCATCTTTCCGCCCGGCTTTGCCGAGCGGGTGGGCGCCGACGTGGTCGACGACCTCGCCGACACGATCCTGCGGTACGCGGCCATGGTGCTGGTGCTGCCGACCGCCGAGCGCCTCGACACCCCCGACCAGATTCGCGAGTTCGCTGCGCGGCACTTCCTGCCCAGTCTGCCGCTGGCACTGAGAGGCGCCCGGGTCTGACCGGCGCACTGTTTCGTAAATCACACAATTGGGCAGCCAGTGGTCATGACGGACCAGGACACGACCGACAAGAGCGAGCAGGCCGCCGACGAACAGGAGCAGCAGCTCACCGAGAAGCCCGAGGTGACCGAGGAGCATCGCGAGGCTGCCAAGGAGATGGCGAGGAGCCAGGACGACAGCCGGGAGACGGTCGTGATGCCTGGCACCAGCAACACCGTCACGGGTACCGCCGTGTCCGAGTGGCTCGATGACGACGGCAAGCCGAAGTACGGCGAGGTTGCCGAGGGTGGGATCAAGCGCGAGGACGTGATGGGCGGCGATCAGGACGCCAGGGGGCACGAAACCGACGAGTAGCACCCTAGGCTCGGGGACGTGAACTCGCTTGACCGCATTGCGCCTGCGTTCCGCGACATGGCACATGCCATCGTGTGGGCGTCGGTCGCGACCGTCGACCCCGACGGCAGCCCGCGCACCCGCATCCTGCATCCCATGTGGGAGTGGGACGGAACCGACCTGACGGGCTGGATAGCCACCGTGCCGACGCCGATCAAGCGGGCGCACCTCGATGCCCACCCCGAGATGTCGGTCAGCTACTGGACGCCGACGCACGACACCTGCAGCGCCGACTGCACCGTGCAGTGGCACACCGACGACGAGACCCGAAAGGCCGTGTGGGACAAGTTCCTTCACGGCCCCGAGCCCGTCGGCTACGACCCGCGGATCATCCCCATGTGGGCGGACGGGCCCACGGCCGAACAGTTCGCCGTCCTGCGCCTGCGGCCGTATCGTCTGCGGGTGATGGCGGGCACCGTGATGACCAAGGGCGAGGGCGAACCGCTGACGTGGCGCGAGAGGGAGGCCTCGTGACGAGTCCTGCTGCGCTGCCGCTGGTGCCGCGCAACCCGCTGCCCTACCGCGAGCTGATCAAGGCCGTCCGCAACCTCGACTCCGGCCAGGAGGTGATCCGCGCCGCTGGTGGGCGCATCACGCGCGTGGCGATCGGACCCAAGTGGCTGGTGCCGCCGCTGGTGTCGGTGATGTCGCCGAGCGCGGTGCGCGACGTCCTCGGCCGCAGTGACGCCTTCTCCGAACGCTGCATCGTGCACGAGGAAGTACGTCAGATGGCGGGCGACAGTCTGTTCGTGCTGCCCAACGAACAGTGGCGACCCAGGCGTCGCGCTCTGCAGCCGGTGTTCACCAGGCCGCACGTGAAGGCCTTCGGTGGCCAAATGTCGCGTGCCGCGCAGGTCTTCGTCGACGAGTGGCGATCCCGCGGCGCGGGCACCAGTGCCGGCGCCGACGTCGACCTCGATCTGGCCTGCCGCAGGATCACCATGCAGTCGCTCGGCCGATCGGTGCTGGGGATCGACCTCAACGAACGCGCCGACGAGATCGCGGCGCACATGCACGTCGCGTCGTCCTACACCGCCGACCGCGCGCTGCGGCCGTTCCGCGCGCCGCGCTGGTTGCCCACCCCGGCACGCAGGCGCGCCCGCACCGCGGTGGCCGCGATGCGCAAGGTCACCGACGACATCCTGGCAGCGTGCCGCGCCGACCCCGGCCGCGACGCCCCGCTGGTGCACGCCCTGATCGCCGCGACCGACCCGGAGACCGGGCGCCCGATCTCCGATGACGACATCTCCAACGACCTGCTGATCTTCATGCTCGCAGGCCACGACACCACGGCGACGGCACTGACGTATGCGTTGTGGTCGCTGGGCCACCACCAGGACGTGCAGGACCGCGTCGCCGCCGAGGCCGCCGCGATCGGCGACCGCGAGATCACGTCGGCCGACGTGGGCAGCCTCGGCTACACCGTGCAGGTGCTACGTGAAGCGCTGCGGCTGTGTCCGCCCGCGGCGGGTGTCGGACGGCTGGCCACGCGCGACATCGAGGTCGACGGTTACCGGGTGGAGAAGGGCACGCTCGTCGCCGTCGGGATCTACGCCCTGCACCGCGACCCCGAACTCTGGGAGGACCCGCTGACCTTCGACCCCGACCGCTTCACTCCCGAGCGGATGAAGAAGCGCAACCGCTGGCAGTTCATCCCGTTCGCGGGCGGTGCGAGGTCCTGCATCGGCGAGCATTTCGCGATGCTCGAGACCACGCTCGCCCTGGCGACCATCGTCCGCGCTGTCCGGGTGCACTCGATCGACGTCGAGTTCCCCGTCGACGTGCCGTTCACCACGGTGGCGAAGGGCCCGATCCGGGCGCGCGTGCAGCCCCGCTAGGCGACGTGTGCAGGCCCACTACACCCTGTAGTTGACGCTGGGGGGCCGACTGGGAGACTGGAGTCATGCCTGTTAGTAGCCGGACGGCCGAGCGATCCACCGAGGTATCGGCGCGCCTGTTCGCCGAGGCCGCCGCCGTCATCCCGGGCGGGGTCAACTCGCCGGTGCGGGCGTTCAACTCCGTCGGCGGCACCCCGCGCTTCATCACCTCTGCCAAGGGCTACCGGCTCACCGACGCCGACGGCAACGAGTACGTCGATCTGGTCAACTCCTGGGGTCCCGCGCTGCTCGGGCACGCGCACCCCTACGTCGTCGAGGCGGTCCGGCGCGTGGCGTTGGACGGCCTGTCCTTCGGCGCGCCGACACCGGCCGAGACCGAACTCGCCACCGAGATCATCGAGCGGGTGGCGCCGGTCGAGCGCATCCGCCTGGTGAACTCGGGCACCGAGGCGACCATGAGCGCGATCCGGCTGGCGCGCGGGTTCACGGGCAGGCCGAAGATCGTCAAGTTCTCCGGCTGCTACCACGGGCACAGCGACGCCCTGCTGGCCGACGCGGGATCGGGTGTGGCAACGCTCGGCCTGCCGTCCTCGCCGGGTGTCACCGGCGCTGCGACCGTCGACACCATCGTGTTGCCCTACAACGACGTCGCCGCCGTCGAAGCCGCGTTCGCCGAGTTCGGCGACCAGATCGCATGCGTCATCAGCGAGGCCGCGGCAGGCAACATGGGCACCGTCGCGCCGCTGCCCGGCTACAACGCCGAACTGCGCCGCATCACGGACGCCCACGGTGCCCTGCTGATCCTCGATGAGGTCATGACCGGTTTCCGCGTCAGCCGCGCGGGCTGGTTCGGCATCGACGGCGTCGCCGCGGACCTGCTGACGTTCGGCAAGGTGATGAGCGGCGGGTTGCCCGCCGCGGCGTTCGGTGGCCGCGCCGACGTGATGGAGCGGCTCGCGCCGATCGGCCCGGTGTACCAGGCGGGCACGTTGTCGGGTAACCCGGTCGCGATGGCCGCCGGGCTCGCCACGCTGCGCGCCGCCGACGACGCCGTCTACGCCAAGGTCGACGCCAACGCCGACCGGTTGTCGGGCATGGTGAGCGACGCGCTGACCGAAGCGTCGGTGGCACACCACATCTCGCGCGCGGCCAACATGTTCAGCGTCTTCTTCTCCGACGCTCCGGTCACGGACTTCGCGTCGGCCAAGGCGACCGACACGTGGCGGTTCCCTGCGTTCTTCCACGCGCTGCTCGACGCGGGCGTGTACCCGCCGTGCAGCGCGTTCGAGACGTGGTTCTGCTCGGCTGCGCTCGACGACGAGGCGTTCGAGCGGATCGGTGCGGCCCTGCCTGCCGCGGCGCGGGCCGCAGCAGAAGCAGAGCGGCCCGCATGACCGAGATCACTACGGTGCACGTGATGCGCCACGGCGAGGTGCACAACCCCGAGCAGGTGCTCTACGGCCGCCTGCCCGACTACCACCTGTCCGACCGGGGCCGGCTGCAGGCGCAGTCCGCGGCAGACTGGTTGGCGCGCAACGACGTCGTCTACGTGGTGGCCTCGCCGCTGGAGCGCGCGCAGGAGACCGCCGGGCCGATCGCGGCCGTGCATGGTCTGCCCATCGACACCGACGCCGACCTCATCGAGTCGTGGAACCAGTTCGAGGGCGAGAAGGTGGCGCCCGGCGACGGCGCGCTGCGCGACCCGCGGAATTGGCCCAAGCTGCGCAACCCGCGCAGGCCGTCGTGGGGCGAACCGTACGAGGAGATCGCGCCCCGCATGATGGCCGCGCTGCACCGCGCCAGGGCGCGCGCCGTCGGCCACGAGGCCGTGTGCGTCAGCCACCAGTTGCCGGTCGAGACGCTGCGCCGGGCGATGACGGGCCGCAAGCTGCCGCATCTTCCGTTGCCGCACAGCAGGTTGTGCAACCTCGCGTCGATCACGTCGTTCACGTTCGCCGGTGACGAATTGGTCCGCTGGGGCTACACGGAGCCCTGGGGACTGTAGTGAGACGTCTACTCGCGTGTGTGGTGGCGCTGTCGGCGGTGCTGCTCAGCGGATGCTCCACCGGGGACGACGCCGTCGCACAGGGCGGGACGTTCGAGTTCGTCGCGCCCGGCGGCAAGACCGACATCCTGTACGACCCGCCGCAAGCGCGCGGCAAGCCGGGGCCGATCAAGGGCCCCGAACTGCGGGACCCCGCGAAGACCCTGTCGCTGAACGACTTCGAGAACCGGGTCGTGGTGATCAACGTCTGGGGGCAGTGGTGTGGGCCGTGCCGGTCGGAGATGCCGGAGCTACAGAAGGTGTACGACGCGACCCGCGACCTGGGGGTCGCGTTCCTCGGCATCGACGTGCGCGACAACAACCGCGACGCCGCCGTCGACTTCGTCGTCGACCGCAAGATCACGTTTCCGTCCATCTACGACCCCGCGATGCGCACGATGATCGCGTTCGGCGGCAAGTACCCGACGACGGTGATCCCGTCGACGATCGTGCTGGACCGCCAGCACCGGGTGGCCGCGGTGTTCCTGCGCGAACTGCTCGCCGAGGACCTGCGGCCCGTCGTCGAGCGGCTGGCGGCCGAGAAGTGAAGTCCCAGCAGCAGTGACCGTTCTCGCCGCCACCTTCGACCAGGTCGACCAGTTGATGGCGACCGGGCCGTTGGCGTTGGCGCTGACGGTCAGTGCGCTCGCCGGGCTGGTGTCGTTCGCGTCGCCGTGCGTGGTGCCGCTGGTGCCCGGATATCTGTCCTATCTCGCGGCGATCGTCGGCGTGGAGGAAGACGAGCCGGGTGGCGTCGCGGTGCGCACGGCGCGGCTGCGGGTCGCCGGCGCGACGGCTCTGTTCGTGGCGGGCTTCACCGTGGTGTTCGTGATGGGCACGGTGGCCGTACTCGGCATGACGACCACGCTGATCGCGAACGAGGTTCTGCTGCAACGCATCGGCGGCGTGGTGACCATCGTGATGGGCCTAGTGTTCATCGGCTTCGTCCCCGCGCTGCAGCGTGACACCCGGTTCACACCCAAGCGGGTGTCGACGCTGGCCGGGGCGCCGCTGCTCGGCGCGGTGTTCGGGCTGGGCTGGACCCCGTGTCTGGGGCCGACGCTGGCCGCGGTGATCGCGATGGCCTCGGCGACCGAGGGGTCCAACGTCGCCCGCGGCGTGACGCTGGTGATCGCCTACTGCCTCGGGCTCGGGATCCCGTTCGTGGCGTTGGCCTTCGGCTCGGCGCGGGCGATGCGCGGGCTCGGCTGGCTGCGCAGGCACACCCGGACCATTCAGCTGTTCGGCGGCGCGCTGCTGATCCTCGTCGGCCTCGCGCTGGTGACGGGGCTGTGGGCCGAGTTCGTGTCCTGGGTGCGCGACGCGTTCGTCAGCGACGTCAGGTTGCCGCTGTGAGAGGCGTACTCGCGCTGATCCGCAACACGTGGCGGACGCTCACGTCGATGGGCACCGCGCTGGTGCTGCTGTTCCTGCTGGCGCTGGCCGCGATCCCTGGCGCGCTGCTGCCGCAACGCTCGCTGAACCAGGGCAAGGTCGACGAGTACCTCGCCGAACACCCGACGATCGGACCGTGGCTGGACCGGCTGCAGGCGTTCGACGTGTTCGCCAGCTTCTGGTTCACCTCGATCTACGTGCTGCTGTTCGTGTCGCTGGTCGGCTGCCTGACGCCGCGACTGGCCGAGCACGTCCGCAGCCTGCGGGCCACCCCCGTGGCGGCGCCGCGCAACCTGGGCAGGCTGCCCAAGCACCACCGGGCCGACGTGCCCGGTGAGCCCGCAGCCGTCGTCGCCGAGGTGGAACGCAACCTGAAGGGTTGGCGGCGCACGACCCGCACCGACGGTGACTTCACCGAGATCTCCGCGGAGAAGGGCTATCTGCGCGAGTTCGGCAACATCGTCTTCCACTTCTCGCTGCTCGGACTGCTCGTCGCGATCGCCGTCGGCAAGCTCTTCGGCTACGAGGGCAACGTGATCGTCATCGCCAACGGCGGGCCCGGATTCTGTTCGGCGTCGCCCGCGGCGTTCGACTCGTTCCGCGCCGGTAATACCGTGGACGGCACGTCGCTGAACCCGATCTGCCTGCGCGTCAACGACTTCGACGCCGACTACCTGCCCAGCGGTCAGGCCCTGTCGTTCGCCGCGAACGTCGAGTACCAGGCGGGTGCGGACCTCAACTCCGACACCTGGCGGCAGTATCGGCTGGAGGTCAACCACCCGCTGCGCCTCGGCGGCGACCGCATCTACCTGCAGGGCCACGGTTACGCGCCGACGTTCACCGTCACGTTCCCGGACGGCCAGACCCGCACCCAAACCGTGCAGTGGCGGCCCGACGAGGCACTGACGCTGCTGTCGTCGGGTGTCATGCGGTTCGACCCGCCGGGCGGCACCTACCCCGACGACCGCGAGCGGCGCCGCAACCAGATCGCCATCCAGGGCCTGTTCGCGCCCACCCAGCAGCTGGACGGGACGCTGCTGTCGTCGAGCTTCCCCGCGCTCAACGACCCCGCGGTGGCCATCGACGTGTACCGCGGTGACACCGGCCTCGACACCGGCAGGCCGCAGTCGATCTTCTCGCTCGACCCGCGCCTGATCGGCCAGGAGCGCCTGAAGAAGGAAGCGCGCGTCAACCTCGCGGAGGGGGAGTCGACCCGGCTCGCCGACGGCACGGTGATCCGCTTCGACAGCGCCGAGCCGTTCATCAACCTGCAGGTCTCCCACGATCCAGCGCAGGTGTGGGTGCTGGTGTGGTCGATGACGATGATGGCCGGTCTGCTGGTGTCACTGGTCGTGCGACGACGGCGCGTGTGGGTTCGGATCACGCCTACCGGGGCGGGTACCGTTGGCGTCGAGCTGGGCGGCCTTGCACGCACCGACAACTCCGGCTGGGGCGACGAGTTCGAGAAGCTGACCGAACGGCTGCTGCCGGGGTCGCAAGACAATCGAGGCGGGATCGCGTGAACACATACGACATCGACATAGGTCTGGCCCGCTACTCGGACTGGGCGTTCACGACGTCCGTCGTCGTGCTGGTCGCCGCGCTGGTGCTGCTGGCCGTCGAACTGGCCTACAGCCGGAGCCGCAAGGTCGAGGCCCGCGAGCTGGTGACCTCCGGCGGCGGCTCCGTGACCGCCGACAGCGCCCGGCCCGGCGTCGTGACCGACGCGCCCCGGCGTCCGGTCGACGAGCGGATCGGCCGCGCCGGTCTCGCGCTGGCCTACGTCGGCATCGCGATGCTGTTCGTCTGCATCGTGCTGCGCGGCTTCGCCACCTCGCGCGTGCCGTGGGGCAACATGTACGAGTTCATCAACCTGACCTGCTTCTGCGGGCTGGTGGCGGCCGCGGTCGTGCTGCGCCGCCCGCAGTTCCGCGCGCTGTGGGTGTTCGTGCTCGCGCCGGTGCTGATCCTGCTGACGGTGTCGGGCAAGTGGCTCTACACCCACGCCGCGCCGGTGATGCCCGCGCTGCAGTCGTACTGGCTGCCGATCCACGTGTCGGTGGTCAGCCTGGGTTCCGGGGTGTTCCTGGTCGCAGGCGTGGCCAGCATCCTGTTCCTGGTCAAGATGTCGAAGCTGAACGAACCGGGCCGCGACGGCGTCGTCGCGACCATCGTCTCGCGGCTGCCCGACGCCCAGACCCTGGACCGCATCGCCTACCGCACGACGATCTTCGCGTTCCCGATCTTCGGTTTCGGCGTGATCTTCGGTGCGATCTGGGCCGAGGAGGCGTGGGGCCGCTACTGGGGCTGGGATCCCAAGGAGACGGTCTCGTTCATCGCCTGGGTCGTCTACGCCGCGTACCTCCACGCCCGGTCGACAGCCGGCTGGCGCGACAAGAAGGCCGCGTGGATCAACGTGGTCGGCTTCGTGGCCATGGTGTTCAACCTGTTCTTCATCAACCTGGTGACGGTCGGGTTGCACTCGTACGCAGGGGTCGGCTGACTTGAGCTTTCGGGCCCAGGGCCGGTTCGTCGACCCGTCGGAGACCGTGCCACCGGAGTGGACCGCACTGACGCCGCCGCACGGGATACCCGTCGCCCCGCTGCGGGCCGCGGCCGCCCAAGCCGCGCCGCCGGCCACCGAGCCTTCGCTGCCCGCGCCGTACCTCGACCCGACGACGGTCGCGCTGCTCGGCCAGCCCAAGCGCAAGCCGGCCCACGGCTGGCGCCGCTTCGTGTACCTGGGCACGGGCACGCTCGTCAACGCCGGGGAGGGGCCCGAGGACCTGCGGCGCAGGACGCTCACCGCGCAGGTCGACCGGCCGCTGCGTGGGTGCTACCGCATCGCGCTGCTGTCGCTCAAGGGCGGCGTCGGCAAGACCACCGTCACCGCGACGCTCGGTGCGACGTTCGCCTCGATCCGTGGCGACCGGGTCATCGCCGTCGACGCCAACCCCGACCGCGGCACGCTGAGCCAAAAGGTCCCGCTGGAGACGCCGTCGACGGTGCGCCACCTGCTGCGCGATGCCGAGGGCATCACCAGCTATAGCGACGTCCGCCGCTACACCTCCCGGGGACCGAGCCGCCTCGAGGTGCTGGCGTCGGAGAGTGACCCCGCGGTGTCGGAGGCCTACAGCTCGGCGGACTACCAGCGCACTCTCGAGCTGCTGGAGCGCTACTACAGCCTGGTGCTGACCGACTGCGGTACCGGCATGCTGCACTCGGCGATGTCGGCGGTGCTGGACACGGCCGACGTGCTCATCATCGTCAGCTCGGGCGCGGTCGACGGTGCCCGCAGCGCGTCGGCGACGCTCGACTGGCTCGATGCCCACGGCTACCAGGAACTGGTGCGCAACTCCATCGTCGTGGTCAACGCGGTGCGTGGACGCCGGGGCAGGGGCGGTACGCGCGTCGACATGGAGAAGGTGGTGGACCACTTCGCGCGGCGTTGCCGGTCGGTCCAGACGCTGCCGTTCGACCCGCATCTGGAAGAGGGCGCGGAGATCGACCTGGATCGGCTGCGGCCCCAGACTCGCGATGCGCTGGTCGAGTTGGCGGCCACGGTCGCGGGCGGGTTCCCCGGCTCGCGCTGACGCCGCTCAGGTGCGGCTGTCGGGGTCCGGATGGTTGAGCCTGCGAAGGAAGTCCGGGTCGTCGTCCGGGCCCACGATCTTCGGCCTCGGGGCACTGGCGGATGCGCGCATCAGCCGCCAAGCGCCGTACGCCAAACCCGCCAGAATGAGGACGAGGAGTAAATACTGCACGAAAACCTCCTTGCCATCAGCATACGCGTCGTCGGTAGTGTCAGACCCGTGTCTGACGGTCGGCCCGGATCCCGAATGCTGCTCGACGTGGTGGCTTACGCCGCCGCGCGCCTCCTGCTCGTGGCGGTGCTCACGGGGGTGATCTACGCGGTCGGCGGCCTGGTGGTCGACCAGTTCCCGCTCGTCGTGGCGCTGCTGTTCGCGATCGTCGTCGCACTGCCCCTTGGCATCTGGGCCTTCGCGCCGCTGCGCCGCCGCGCCACGGCCAGCATCGCGGCGTTCGACGAACGCCGTCGCACCGAACGGGAACAGCTGCGCGCCCGGCTGCGCGGCGACGACTCCACCTCCGGGTGACGAGTTGGTGACGTCCGGCGCCTCGGCCGCCCGGCACGCCTTCGGGGCCGAGTTCCCCGGTGCGGTCGGCTTTCTCAATTCACCGACCTACGGACTGCCGCCCACCTTCCTGACCGACGAGCTGTCCGAGCACCTGAGGCAGTGGCAGGCCGGCACCATGGCGCCGCCGTCGTTCGACGAGTACGTGCTGCGCGGGCGGACGGCGTACGCGGCGCTCACTGGAACCCGAACCGATTCGGTGGCGATGGGCGGTAGCGTCTCGGCACTGCTCGCGCTGGTCGCCGCGGCGGTCCCGGACGGCAGTCGGGTGGCGACGCTGGCGGGCGAATTCACCAGCACCACCTTCCCGTTCGCCGCCCACGTGGGCCGCGGTGTCACCGTCACCGAACTCCCGGCGGAGGAGTTGCTGGAGAGGGGCGACGCCTACGACGTCGTGACGGTCAGCCTGGTGCAGTCCGCGAGCGGCGCCGTCCTCGACGCCGAGGCGCTGCGCTCGCGACTGGCGGGCACCGAGGTGCTTTCGGTGGTCGACGTGACCCAGGCCGTCGGCTGGAAGCGGCTGGATCTGGGTTGGGCCGACGTCACGGTCGGAGCGGTCTACAAGTGGCTGCTGGCGCCGCGCGGTACCGCGTGGATGTCGCTGAGCGACAGGGTCGCCGACGCGATGACGCCGCTCGCGGCCAACTGGTACGCCGGCGAGCACCCATGGTCGACGATCTACGGGCTGCCGCTGCGGTTGGCGGGCGACGCGCGCCGGTTCGACACGTCACCGGCATGGTTCGGGGCGCTCGGATCGGGGTTGACGTTGCCGTGGCTCGCCTCTCTGGACGCCGCCGCGGTCGAGGCGCACTGCGTCGGGCTGGCCAACCGGTTGCGGGCCGAGCTGTCCCTGCCGCCGGCGGCGCCGGGCTGCGAGTCGGCCATCGTGTCGATCCCCGCAGGCGTCACGGCCGACGCGGCAGATCGACTGACCCGCGCAGGCATTCGCGCCGCGGTGCGGGCGGGTGCGGTGCGGGTGGGCTTCCACCTCTACAACACCGACGACGACCTGGACCGGTTGCTTTCCGTGATTTCGGCGCGCTGACCCGCGCTGACCGCGGAAAAGCGCGCACAAATCGCTGGGCGTCAGTCGAAGAGGTCGGGCTGCTCGCGGGTGATGCGGTCGAACAGCGGCTGGTAGCTGAACCAGCCTGCGAAGTGGGTGCCGACCTGGCCGGAGGTGAGCTTGGCCATGTCCGGGTCGATCAGGATGGGCTTGCCGACGGCCTCGGCCATCAGCTGCGCCTGACAGGACCGCTCCATGGTGATGAACCACCACGCCGCCTCCTCCACCGACTGCCCGACGGTGAGCAGGCCGTGGTTGCGCAGGATCGCGGCCTTGCGGTCACCGAGTGCATGCGCGATGCGCTTGCCCTCCTCGAGGTCGAGCACGACGCCGGAGTACTGGTCGAACAGCGCGTGGTCGTCGTAGAACGCGCACGCGTCCTGGGTGATCGGGTCCAGCAGCCGCCCGAGCGTCGACCACGTCTTGCCGTACACCGAGTGCGAGTGGGCGGCGCCGACGACGTCGGGCCGTGCCGCGTGCACCTGTGAGTGGATGGCGAACGCCGCCTGGTTCAGCGGCCGGTCGCCCTCGACGATGGTGCCGTCGTGGCGCACCAGCAGCAGGTCGCTGACGCGGATGTGCCCGAAGTGCATGCCGAACGGGTTCACCCAGAAGTGGTCGGCCAGCTCCGGGTCGCGGGCGGTGATGTGGCCCGCTACGCCCTCGTCGAAGCCGAACTTGCTGAACAGCCGGAACGACGCGGCGAGCCGCTGCTTGCGGTGCAGGCGTTCCTCCTCGACCGTGCGGTCCTGGGGGAGTAGCGCCGCGGTGTTGCCACCGGCGAGTCGGGCGGCCTGTTCTGCGTCAGCGGACATGACGCCAGGGTAGGCCCCGACGCCAACCGCCGAATGTCGATTACCGCCACGCCGCAGCGAAAAAAGCGTGGCGGTAATGAACGTTCGGCGTCGGAGAGGATCAGGTGAGTGCCAGGGCGAGCGCGACGGTCACCGACCACACCAGCATGGTGAGCCCGGTATCGCGCAGCACGGGGATCAGGTCGCGGCCGCCGAGGCCCTTGCGCACCGGCGCGGAGGCGCGCACGGCCAGCGGCAGCGCCAGCAGCCCGGCCGCGCACCACGGCGTTGCGAGCACCAGTACCAGTGCCAAGACGAAGGGCACTGCCAGCAGCACGTGGAACAGCACGCGGGTGCGGTCGTCGCCGAGTCGCACGGCCAGGGTGATCTTCCCGGACTCCCGGTCGGTCGGGATGTCGCGCAGGTTGTTGGCGACGAGCACGGCCGACGACAGCGAGCCGACGGCGACGGCCGCCGCGGCGCCCACCCAGTCGACCCGTAGCGCCTGGGTGTACTGGGTGCCGAGCACCGCGACCAGGCCGAAGAACACGAACACCGCGACCTCGCCGAGCCCGAGGTATCCGTACGGCTTGGAGCCGCCGGTGTAGAGCCAGGCGCCCGCGATGCAGGCGGCGCCAACGGCGATCAGCCACGGCTGGCTGATGATGGCCAGCGCGAGGCCCGCGGCGGCGCCGATGCCGAGGCTGACCAGCGCGGCCGTCAGCACCGCGCGGGGTGACGCCACCTTCGACCCGACCAGGCGCAGCGGGCCCGATCGCACGTCGTCGGTGCCGCGGATGCCGTCGGAGTAGTCGTTGGCGTAGTTGACCCCCACGATCAGCGCCAGTGACACGACCAGCGCCAGCAGCGCCTTCCACCACACGGCCTCGCCGAGCCAGGCCGCCGCGCCCGTGCCCGCGATCACCGGGGCCACCGCATTCGGCAGCGTCCTGGGGCGGGCGCCTTCGATCCACTGCCCGACGGTCGCCATGCGCGACATCGTGCCACGCGGGCCCGTCACACCCACGTCATGGTTCGTTCGGCGCCCCCATGGGAAAGAATGAGGTCGGGCGCATGCACGCACGCGTGCGCCGGTGCGACGGCGAGGAGCGGAACTAGGTGCTGGGTGTCATCGGAGGTAGCGGCTTCTACACGTTCTTCGGAGCCGATGCTCGAAGCGTCAGCCTCGACACCCCCTACGGCCCGCCGAGCGCACCGCTCACGGTGGGCACGGTCGGCGAGCACGAGGTGGCGTTCCTGCCCCGCCACGGCGTCAACCACGAGTTCTCACCGCACACCGTGCCGTACCGAGCCAACATGTGGGCGTTGCGCGCACTGGGCGTGCGGCGCGTGTTCGGTCCGTGCGCCGTGGGCAGCCTGACGCCCGACCTCGGCCCCGGCTCGATGGTGGTGCCCGATCAGCTGGTCGACCGCACCAGCGCCCGCGCCGACACGTACTTCGACTCCGGCGGCATCCACGTCGGCTTCGCCGACCCGTACTGTCCGTCGCTGCGATCGGCGGTCACCGACCTGCCCGGGGTGGTCGACGGCGGCACGATGGTCGTGATCCAGGGGCCGCGCTTCTCCACCCGGGCGGAGAGCAAGTGGTTCGCCTCCCAGGGGTTCACGCTGGTCAACATGACCGGGCACCCGGAGGCGGTACTGGCCAGGGAACTCGAGATGTGTTACGCCGCAGTCGCATTGGTCACCGACCTGGATGCGGGAATCGAATCAGGGGCCGGCGTGCGCGCCGTCGACGTGTTCGCGGAGTTCGAGAGGAACATGGTGCCGTTCAAGCAGCTCCTGCACGAGGCGATCGATCAGGTGGCGCTCGAGCGCACCTGCACGCACTGCCTCGCTCACGAGGGCGTCCAGCTTCCGTTCGATCTGCCATGAGGGTGTTGCTCACCGGCGCAGCCGGTTTCATCGGATCGCGGGTCCGCGCGGCGTTGACCGACAAGGGGCACGAGGTCGTCGCCGTCGACGTCATGCTGGACGCCGCCCACGGTGCCGGGGCGAGCGCACCCGAAGGCGTGCTCGACGTCGACGTGCGCGACGGCGCGGCGTTGGCGGCGGTGCTGCCCGGCGTCGACGTCGTCTGCCACCAGGCGGCGGTGGTCGGCGCGGGCGTCGACGCGTCCGACGCGCCGTCGTACGGCAGCCACAACGACTATGGCACCACGGTGCTGCTGGCCGAGATGTTCGCCGCGGGCTGTCGCAAACTGGTGCTCGCGTCGTCGATGGTCGTGTACGGCCAGGGCCGCTACGAGTGTGCCGAGCACGGCACCGTCGACCCGCTGCCACGGGAGCGCGCAGCGCTCGACGCCGGTGACTTCGAGCACCGCTGCCCGGTCGGCGGGGAGTCGCTGCAGTGGCGGCTGGTCGACGAGTCCGCCGCGATGCGGCCGCGCAGCCTGTATGCGGCGAGCAAGGTCGCTCAGGAGCACTACGCGCTGGCGTGGGCCGAGGCGACCGGTGGCTCGGTGGTGGCGCTGCGCTACCACAACGTCTACGGCCCGCACATGCCGCGCGACACGCCGTACTCGGGGGTGGCGGCGATCTTCCGCTCGGCCATCGAACGGGGCGAGCCGCCAAGGGTTTTCGAGGACGGCGGACAGATGCGCGACTTCGTCCACGTCGACGACGTGGCGGGTGCGAACGTCGCCGCGGTCTCCGACGGTGCAGGCGGGTTCGCGGCGTTCAACGTGTGCTCGGGCAAGCCGATCGCCATCCGCGACGTTGCGGCGCGGCTGTGCGAGGTCCGGGACGGGGAGCCGCCGGTGGTCACGGGGCAGTACCGCAGCGGCGACGTCCGGCACATCGTCGCCGACCCGGCGCGGGCGGCCGAGGTGCTCGGCTTCCGTGCGGCGGTCGATCCGCGCGACGGCCTCGCGGACTTCGCATTTGCGCCTTTGCGCGGCTGAGCCGAACGGGATGTTCATACTGACGGTGTGAAACTCGACATCTGTCAACAATTCGGCATCGACTTTCCGCTGTTCGCGTTCAGCCATTGCCGCGACGTCGTCGCCGCGGTCACCAACGCCGGTGGTTTCGGCGTCCTCGGCGCGACGGCGTACACGCCCGAGCAGCTCGACCGGGAACTGTCCTGGATCGACGATCACGTGCACGGCAAGCCCTACGGCGCGGACATCATCGTGCCCGCGAAGTTCGAGGGCAAGGGTGAGAAGCTGTCGAAGGGCGACCTGGCCGGCCGCATCCCGGTCGAACACAAGGAGTTCGTCGCCGGGCTGCTCGCCGAGCACGGCATCGAGCCGGAGGCCTCGCCGCGGATCGGCGGCACGATGCTCTCGGGTGACACCGGCCCGGAGCTGCTCGAGGTCGCGATGAGCCACCCGATCAAGCTGATCGCCAACGCGCTCGGCGTCCCTCCCGACTACATGCTGCAGGCGGGCCGGGAGCGCGGCGTCCCGGTGGCCGCGCTGGTGGGCGCCAAGGAGCACGCGCTCAAGCAGGCCGCCGCCGGGGTCGACCTGATCGTGGCCCAGGGCACCGAGGCAGGCGGGCACTGCGGCGAGGTCAGCACGCTGGTGCTGATCCCCGAGGTGCTGGACGCACTCGAGGCCAACGGCAGCGACATCCCGGTGCTCGCCGCGGGTGGCATCGTCACGGGACGGCAGATGGCCGCCGCCGTGGCGATGGGCGCCTCCGGTGCGTGGACGGGCTCGGTGTGGCTCACCACCGAGGAGGCCGAGACCGCGCCGCACACCGTTCGGAAGATGCTCGCCGCGACCTCCCGCGACACCATCCGGTCGGCGGGCCGGACGGGGAAGCCGTCGCGGCAGCTGGTCTCGGACTGGACCGATGCGTGGCTGCCCAACGACGACGGCCGCAAGCCCCTGCCGTTGCCGCTGCAGTCGATGCTCAGCGAGCCGGTGCTGCGCCGCGTCGACGCGCTCGCCGAGCAGGGCCATGAGGGAGCCCAAGCGCTCGCGACGTACTTCGTCGGGCAGGGCGTCGGGATGATGAACAAGGTCAAGCCGGCACGCGAGGTGGTCGCCGACTTCATCGAGGACTACCTCGCGGCCGCCGAGCGGCTGGGGCGCTCACTACCCGAGTGACCTCGGGGCGGCGCTATTCCTCGCCTGCGAGTGGTAGGCGCACTTCGAAGCGTGCGCCGGTGCCGAGGTTGTACGCCGACACGGTGCCGTGGTGGGCCTGGACGAGCCCGGCCGCGATCGCCAGGCCAAGGCCCGAACCGCTCGGCAGCGACGAATCCGACCGCGGCACGCGGCCGTTGGACCCCCGGTAGGCGATGTCGAACACCCTGGCCAGGTCGGCCTCGTCGATGCCGACGCCGGTGTCGTCCACGCGGGCCCATGCGCCCCGCTCGTCGGCGCCGATCGCCAGTTCGACCGTCCCGCCAGACGGGGTGTGCGCGATCGCGTTGGCCACGAAGTTCGACAGCACCCGCACCAGGGCGCGGTCGCTGCCGATGACGCGCACCGGCTCGACGGGCAGGTCGGCGCGCAGCACGACACCTGCGCGTTCGGCCGCGATCCGGTGGGCGGCCAGCACGTCGTCGACGACCTCGTCGAGCGCTATGCGGTCGTAGTTCATCTGCACCGCACCGGCATTGATCTTCGACATCTCGAACAGGTCGTCGACCATCTCGGCCAGCCGGATCGTCTCGTGCTCGATGTGCTTGGCGTGGTCGCGCACCTCGTCGGAGGCCACCACCCCGTCGGCGATCGCCTCGGCGACGGCGCGAATCCCGGCCAGGGGCGTCCGCAGGTCGTGGCTGACGAACGCGACGAGGCGGCGCCGGGACTGTTCGGCGGCCTGCTCCGATTCGCGGATCTCCTGCTCCCACACCATTCTTCGGGCCTGGTAGCGCGCCAGCATGATCGCGGCGGGGATCGTCACCACCGAGACGATGACGAGCACCACCGCGACGCGCTCGAACCATTCCGACGCCATGAAGACGCCCGCTCCGAGGAACCCGGTGAACGTCGCCACGGTCGGGATCAGGATCAGCACGACCATGCTCAGCGTCAGCGACCACGACCGCGCAACCCGGATGACGATGGCGCCGAGCACCACGATGGGGACCGAGCACGCGAGAGCGATGCCGACGATCTCCCAGAGATCAGTCGACGGCATCCTGCGTCCCACTCCACATGTAGCCGCGGCCCCACACCGTCTGCACGCGATGTTCGTCGCCGAGTTTCGACCGCAACCGCTTGACGTGCACGGTGACCGTGGAGAGGTCACCGAAGTCCCACTGCCACACGCGCTTCAAGAGTTCTTCGCGGGTGAAGACGACGCCGGTGTGGGTCAGGAAGAACACCAGCAGGTCGAATTCGCGGTTGGTCAGGCTGATCGGCCGGTTCCGGATGGACACGGTGCGCGACGCGGCGGACACCGTCATGTCCCCGACGGTCAGGACGACCGGGGGTGCCCCGACGGCCGAGGGGGCGCGGCGCAGCACCGAGCGCACGCGCAGGGCGAGTTCCCTCGGACTGAACGGCTTGGTGAGGTAATCGTCGGCGCCGGCCTCGAGTCCGGCGATGCGGTCGTCCTCCTCGCCGAGGGCCGTCAGCAGGATCACCGGAACCGTGTAGCCGCCGCGCTCGCGCAGCGTCTCGCACAGCGCCAGTCCGCTGGGCCCTGGCATCATGACGTCGAGCACGGCAACGTCGATACGTTCGGAGCCGAGGAGCCGAAGAGCTTCGTGCCCGTCCCTCGCGACGGCGACGTCGAGACCGTCCCGTTCGAGGTATCTGCGCACGACATCGCGCACGACATTGTCGTCGTCGGCGATCAGTACGCGGGTCACGACATCCCACAGTAGCCCCGAAGACCGGATTACCTGCATCAACGTCATTAATTCGTCAGCTAACCGAGGGTTGGATGCCAGGGTGCGCGGCTAACCTCGCGTGGTGCACGGATCCCACGTCACGGTCGTGTTGCCGTGTCTCGACGAGGCGCTGCCCCTGCCCGGTGTATTGGCCGCCGTGCCCGATGATTACGTGGCCCTGGTGGTGGACAACAACAGCACCGACGGCACCGCCGAGGTGGCCCGTCGCTGCGGCGCAAGCGTGGTCACCGAGTCGCAACCCGGATACGGCGCCGCCGTGCACGCGGGCGTGGTTGCTGCGACGACACCACTGGTCGCCGTGATCGACGGCGACGGATCCCTAGACCCCCGTGACCTCACCAAGCTGGTCGAGGCCGTCGACGCGGGCGCCGACATGGCGATCGGCCGCCGGCGGCCACGACCCGGTGTGGGCTGGCCGTGGCACGCGCGGCTCGGGACGGCTGCGGTGTGCTGGCGGCTGCGGCAGCGCCACGGCATGCCGGTGCACGACATCGCCCCCATGCGCGTCGCGCGTCGGGAGGCGCTGCTGGCGCTCGACGTGGCCGACCGGCGGTCGGGCTACCCGCTGGAGCTGCTGGTCAAGGCTGCCGCCGCGAACTGGAAGGTCGTCGAACTCGACGTCCCCTACGGCGTGCGCACCGGCGGTAAGTCCAAGGTCAGCGGATCGCTGCGCGGCAGCATCACGGCCTCCTACGACTTCCTGCGGACGATCTCGTGACCACCCCGGTCACCCTGCTGGTCGTCGCGAAGGCGCCGATCCCGGGCCTGGCCAAGACGCGGCTGGCCGCCACGCTCGGCGACGTCGCGGCCGCCGACATCGCCGCGGCCGCACTGCTGGACACCCTCGACGCCGTCTCCGCCACGCCGGTGGCGCAGCGGGTCGTAGCCATGACGGGTGATCTGGCGCTGGCATGCCGCAGCGCGGAGATCGCCGAACGCCTTGGCGACTTCACGGTGGTGGAGCAGCGCGGCGACGGCTTCGCCGACCGCCTCGCGAACGCCCACGCCGATGCCTCGAGCGCCGCCGGCGGTCTGCCCGTGCTGCAGATAGGCATGGACACCCCGCAGGTCAGCGCCGATCTGCTGGGACGGTGCGCGGCAGACCTGGTCGGCACCGACGCCGTGCTGGGGATGGCCCGCGACGGCGGGTGGTGGGTGCTCGGCGTGACGTCGCCCGGCAGCGCGCAGTGCCTGCGCGACGTGCCCATGTCGACGCCGGAGACGGGCGCCGTAACGCTCGCGGCCCTGCGCGACACAGGACTGTCGGTGACGATGGTGCAGGAGTTGGCCGACGTCGACACGATCGACGACCTACCCGACGTCCGGCGGGCCTGCCGCCCGGACAGCCGGTTCTACGCAGCGACCCAGACCGCGGAGGTATGACGTGTTCGGCAATCTGTACGACGAGGCGCTCACGGGCGAACGATGTTGGCTGCGGCACGAGGACGGCAGCGTCCACGGGCTGGCCGTGCACAGCTGGCTGGGCAACCGTCGCGCCGATCGGGAGTTCGACCGCGCCGTGCTGGGTCGGTGCAACGGTCCCACCATCGACCTCGGTTGCGGCCCAGGGCGTTTCGTCGCGCATCTGATCAAGCGCGGGGTGCCCGCGCTGGGCGTCGACCAGTCCGCGACCGCCGTCGAACTCGCCCGCCGCCGCGGGGCGCCTGCCCTGCGCCGCGACGTGTTCGACCCCCTTCCCGGTACCGGCCGCTGGTCGACGGTGCTGCTGGCCGACGGCAACGTGGGACTGTCCGGCGATCCGCGTCGCGTCCTGCAGCGCGCCGCGGAACTGCTGCGGGCCGGCGGCCACTGCATTACCGAGTTCGACGGCAACACCGAAGGCGTGGTGGTGCGCTGGGTGCGGCTGGAGTCGTCGCGCACCATCGGGCCCTGGTTCAAGTGGGCCACCGTCGGACTCGACGGTGCCCGCAAGCTGGCCGACGAGGTCGGCCTGACGATCTCCGCCGTGCAACCGATCGGCACTCGGGTCTTGGCGACCCTCGCAGCGGCGTGAGGCCGGCTGCTACCAGTTGGTCAGGATGAGGTGGTTGAGCACCAGCGCCCCGATGACGTTGAGTGCCAACCACCACCGGTGTGAGCGCGGGGGCAGCAGGGCCGTCGCGGCCACCAGCCACACCGTGAACGGCAGCCAGATCCGTTCCACCTCGGCCTTGCTGAGCATGCTCAGGTCTGCGCATGCGATGGCCAGCAGCGCACCGATGACGACGAGGTGCAGGCCGGACCGCTGCTTGATCGCCGCGACGTCGAATACGCGCCCGATGCCGGCGACCGTGCCGAGGCCGACTGCGCAGACGACCGCCGCGAGGTTGCCCCACACCCAGTACTGGAACGGGCGGTCCAGCGCGATCCCCTGCCAATAGCGTTCCTGAACCAGGTGGTATCCGTCGAACCACCAGAACCCGGCCGCGGCGAACACCCCGACGACCACCAGCGCGGCGACGACGGCGGGTACGAGCGAGCGCATCGCCGAGCGTAGGTCGGGCGCTGCGATCAACACCGCGACGGCGACCAGTGCGATGAGGCCGAGACCGTAGTTGAGGAAGATCGCCCACCCGAGCAGGAGGCCCGCGGCGGTGGCGGCCACCACCGGAATCCGGGCCGTCCCGCGCGCGGCGAGTGCCAGTAGCGCGATGCCCCATGCGGCGACGCCTGCGAAGTAGCCGTCGGCGGAGACGGCGATCCAGATGGCGGTCGGGGCGACCGCGAGGAACGGCGCGGCCAGCCGTGCGGTCGACTCGTCGGCGAGCGCGCGCACGGCCACGACGATGGCAGCGGCGGCGCTCGATCCGACGAGCAGGCACAGCATGCCGGCCCACCCGCCGCCGCCGAGGCCGACGCGGTCGAGCCACACGAAGGTGAGCAGCGCGCCGGGCGGGTGGCCCGAGACATGGGTGATCCACGAGTCGGGCTGGTAGTCCAGGATGCGGCTCGCGAACGTCCGGACCGTCTCGGGGATGTCGTCGATCGTCGGTACCTGGCGCAGGTACTCGTGGCGGGCGGTGAGCCTGCCCGCGAACCCGCGCTCCCAGCCGTCGATCATGGCCAGCGAGAACGCCCATGCCGCCGCGGTCGCCCACGTTACCAACGGCACTGCGCGCCACGGCAGTCGCGTGGCGACGCCTTGGCCCGCCAGCACGACGGCGACGGCGATGACGATGGCGGGAACGGTGCCCCACCCGACGTGCGCGTCCCACCACCCGAAGATGGGTGCGGTGCCTGCGAAGTCGCGGAAGCGTTCCGGGGTCGCGTTGATCAGCGGCGTGACGCTGCCGAGGTTCAGGTGCGGGACGACGAACGCTGCGACCACCAGCACGACCGCCACCGTGACGGCGACTACCTCCCGGACGATCGACCCGTCGTTGCGCCCGCCTGGAGTTCCCACGCCTTCCCACCCTAGGTGCGTCGCTCGTGGGACCGGGCTGACGGTTCGGTGACGCTCAGGAGGCGCTGATGCCGAGCCGGTCGGTCAGGAACAGGAACGCGGCAGCGAAGTCGTTGTCGGCCGTCGCCTCGCGCACCATCGACCAGTCGACCTGTTCACGCACGGCACGGGCCGCGGGCAGCAGCGCCGCGAAGTTGCAGTGGTGCTCGTGCAGCGACCTGAGCTTCTGGGTGAACACCACGGTGGGCGCCAGCACGGGCATTGGGATCGCCAGCACGTCGCGGCGCGCGGCCGACGAGATCAGCTCGTGGGTCACCACCTCGCCGTTGACCCGGTGCAGGACGTCGACGAACACCGATCCCGACGTGCCCTTGAACAGCCAGTCCTCGGGCGTGCGCTCGACGTCGAACCCAGCGTCGGAAAGCGTCGACACCGCGGCCTCGACGTCGACCTCCGCGACCACCAGATCGACGTCGTGGACGGGCTCGGGTGCGCCGTGGACCCACAGTGCATAGCTGCCTGCCAGCGCGAACTCAGGTCCGTGGGCCTTCAGCGCGGACGCGGCGCGGCGCAGTGCATCGCGCAGTTCCTCGTGGTCGCCGGGTATCGCGCTGCACTCGGCAGGTGGATGAATCGTCATGGTGGGTACCTAGTACCCCATGCGGATGGCGACATTCAACATCTTGCACGGGCGAACCGTGGGCGACGGGGTGGACCTCGACCGCCTGCGCGACTGCGTGCGGACCATCGACGCCGACGTGTTGGCACTGCAGGAGGTGGATTTCGAGCAGGAGCGGTCGGGGATGGCCGACTTGACGGCCGTCGCCGCCGAGGCGATGGGGGCCGTCAGCCACCGGTTCGTGGCGGCGATCTCCGGTACGCCGGGTGCGACGTGGATGGCGGCCACCGGCGACCATCAGCCCGGTACCGCCGCCTACGGGGTGGCGCTGCTGTCGCGCTTCCCGGCGACGTCGTGGCAGGTCGTGCGCTTGCCGCGGATCCCGATGAAGTTCCCGATGTACCTTCCAGGGCCCAATCGCGTGATGGTGGTCGACGAGGAACCCCGCGCCGCGGTCATCGGCCGGTTCGACACCCCGATCGGGACGCTCACGGTGGCCAACACCCACCTGTCGTTCGTGCCGGGCTGGAACCGCAGCCAGTTGCGGAGGCTCGTCCGCGACCTCAAGGGTCTGCCCGGGCCGCGGATCCTGACCGGCGACTTGAACCTGAACGCGAACTCGGCGCGGCGCTGGTCTGGTCTGCGCTCACTCGGCGACCCGTCTCCCACGTTCCCCGCGACCAAGCCCGACCGGCAGCTCGACCACCTGCTGACCGACGACCCGACCTTGGTGGCGCGCGCCACCGCGACCCCGGAGATGGCGATATCCGATCACCGCCCGCTAGTCGTCGACCTAGACGTTTCGCGCCGGTGATCACGGGGCACTGCCTGCCATGAACCGGGGCGAGCGAAGCGACGGGGAATTGAACCCTGCGAGAGGAGTGACCTCATGACCAGCAGTACGCGAGACACGGGATCTCGGTCGGACGCACCGATCGCAGAACTCGTCAGCGACCTGTCCGCACAGACGTCCCGTCTGGTGCGCGACGAGATGCGTTTGGCGACGGCCGAACTCAAGGAATCCGCGAAGCACGCGGGTGTCGGCGCCGGGTTGATCGGCGCTAGTGGCCTGATGGCGGTGTTCGGTTTGGCCGCGCTCATCACGGCCGCCATCGCCGGGCTGGCCCTGGTGCTCCCGGTCTGGGCCTCGGCGTTGATCGTCGCAGTCGTCCTGTTCGTGATCGCCGCTGTCGCCGCACTGATCAGCAAGGCGCAGGCGAAGAAGGTGCCGCCGCCACTGCAGGTGAGTACCGAGAGCGTGAAGAAGGACATCCAAGAAGTGAAGGGATCGGCGACGTCATGACCGACACCAGCGGCAGTGCGGGCAACCCCTCGGAACCGGCGCCCGACGCTGGCGTCGAGGAGATCCGTGCCGACATCGAGGAGACCCGTGCGGCGCTCGGCGAGACCGTCGCCGCGCTGACCGACAAGATGGACGTCAAGGGCCGCGCCGAGGACAAGGTGCACGAGAAGGTCGCCGACGCCAAGGTCGCCGTCGCGCGCACCAAGCACGTCGTCACCGAGAACGCCCGCGCCTACCCTGCGGTGCCGTGGGTTGCAGCCGCCGTCGTCGCGGTGCTCCTCGGCGGCGTTGTGGTGTTCCGCCGCCGCCGAGGCCGCCGCTGAGCGAGCCTGCTCAGCCCGGCAGGGTCTCCCCGCCGATGGGCGCGAGCACCTCACCGCTGTAGTACGACGACATTCGTCCGGCGGCGAAGAATACGTAGGACGGGGCGATCTCGTCGGGCTGGGCCGGGCGGCCCATCGGCGTTTGCTCGCCGAACGACTCGGCCTTCTCCTTGGGCATCGTCGCCGGGATGAGCGGCGTCCAAACCGGTCCTGGGGCAACGCAGTTCACCCGAATGCCGCGCTCCTGCAGTGACTGGGCCAGCGAGTAGGTGAGTGCGATGACGGCCCCCTTGGTAGCCGAGTAGTCGATCAGGGTCTTGTTGCCCCGCAACCCATTGATGGACGCCGTGTTGATGATCGACCCGCCGTCGGGCAGGTGCGCCAGCGCGGCCTTGGTGACGTGGAAGAAGCTGTCGACGTTGACGGCGAACGTGTGGCGCCACTGCTCGTCGGACAGTTCGGCGAAGTCCTCGACCGGGTTCTGGTAAGCGACGTTGTTGACCAACAGATCGAGGCCGCCGAGGGCCTCGGCGGCCTCCGCCACCACCTCGCGGCAGCGCTGGGGGTCGGACAGGTCACCGGGCAGTCGAACCGCCTTGCGGCCTTCGCGTTCCACGAGTTCTACGGTGTGCTTGGCGTCGTCGTCTTCGGAGAGGTAGGCGATTGCGACGTCGGCGCCCTCCTTGGCGAACGCGACGGCAACGGCGCGGCCGATGCCGGAGTCGCCGCCGGTGATCAGGGCGCGCCTACCGGCAAGCAGGCCCCGTCCCTCGTAGTCAGCCATCTCGTCGGAGGGACGGTCGGACATCTCGCCGGTGCGGCCGGGGTATTCGGTGTCATTGGACATGTGCGCCCGGTACCCGGGGCCCAAGCCGCCAAACCGCGCCTAGACTGGTGCCCTCAACTTCAGTACGGGGGTTCCACATGCCGTTCGATGCCACCGAGTTGGCAGGCCGCGTGGAGTCCCTCCTGCGGCAGGTGCAGGGCGGCAAGGCCACCGAGGCCGAACTCCTCCTCGGCGACCTCGTGACGGCGGCGCTCGACGGCATCTCCGCCGCTGGTGAGGTGGGCATAACGGTCACGTCCAAGCACGGTGACGTCAGCACCCTCGCAGCAACCGGTCCCGTGGCCAAGATCCTCGACGACGCCCAGCGGCGGCATCAGGAAGGCCCATGCGTGTCGGCTGCGTGGGCCAACCACATGGTGCGCGTCGACGACCTGACCACCGAGACCAGGTGGCCCGCGTACGCCGAGGATGCACTGGCGCAGACGTCGGTCCGATCGATCCTGGCGTTCCAGTTGTTCGCCGACAACCAGACGATGGGGGCGTTGAACTTCTACTCCGACGAGCCTGTTGCGTTCGACGATACCGACGTCGAAACGGGTCTGCTGTATGCGACGCACACGGCGCTGGCCTGGAATCTGCTCCGCCGCGACGAGCAGTACCGCAGCGCGCTGGCCAGCCGGGACGTCATCGGACAGGCCAAGGGCGTCTTGATGGAACGGTTCTCCGTCGACGCCGTCCAGGCCTTCGACTTGCTGCGGCGTCTGTCGCAGCAATCCAACACGGCGCTGGTCGACATCGCCCGCCGTGTGGTCGAGAATCCCGGCAAGGCTACGGAGCCACGACCTCCATCAGCAGCATCGCGCCCGTGACGCCGAGCCCGGTGGTCTGAAACGAGGAGCACGTCACGCGTACCCGCGTCGGCTTGCCGCGGCGATTGAACGTGTCGACGACGGCCTCGCTCGAGGCGTCGGGCTCGACGAATGCCGCGCCGATCAGCGGCTTGAGTTCCTGAGTCGGGAGCCCGACGTCGAGGTCGAGCAACGACCGGCCGGTCGCCTCTTCGGGCCGTAGGCCCCAGAGTTCCTGGCACCCGCGGTTCCACACGGAGACCCGCAGTTGCTGGTCCACGACGACCAAGCCGAACCGGATCGAGTTGATCAGCGACTCCGAGAAGATCTTCGCTTCGTCGAGTTGCATGCCGCGTTCGGTGAGCGCGTCGTTGATGGTGTGCAGTTCGTCGTTCGTGGACTGCAGCTCCTCGTTCATCGTCTCGAGTTCTTCGTTGGTCGACTGCAGCTCCTCGTTGGTGGTCTCGAGTTCCTCGACCGTGGACTGCAGTTCCTCGTTCGTGGTCTCGAGTTCCTCGTTGGTGGACTGCAGCTCCTCGTAGGCGGTCTCCAGCTGGTGGTTGGTCTGCACCACCTTGTCGAGTAGGGCCTTGGTGGCCGTGACGTCGAAGAACACGATCGAGACGCCAGCGAAGCCGTCGGCGGCGTCGATCAGCGGGTTAACGTGCACCTCGAACCACACCGGGTCGGCACCGGGCTGCTGCCACCGCACGTCCTGGACGCGGGCGGATCGGCGCTCGGACCTTGCCCGGTCGATGTAGGGACGGAGTTCGACCGGCCGGTAGGACACCTCGAGGTCACGCAACAACCGGCCGACGTCGCGCCCCGTCAGCCCGAGCAGCGCTTCGGCCTGATGGTTGATCATGGCGACGGTGTCCTCGCCCGTCACGACGATCTGTGCCACCGGGCTGGCGCGAAAGGCGAGTTCGCGTACGCCCTGCAGTCCTGGGAGGTCGCCATGTCGTTCCACCGGCAACGCCACGAGGTCGGCGCGTTCGACGGTGACGTGGCTGCCTACGGCCTTGCGGAAGATCCGGTTGGGCAGGTCGAGCGCCGTGAACCGCTCGGTGTGGCTCAGCAGCATCTCGGCGTGGACGAGGAACAGCGTGCCGCGCGGGCCGAGCGCGAAGTGCAGGCGCTTGACGATGTTCCGTTGCGTCTCGGCGTTGAGGTACATCAGCGTGTTGCGGCACACCAGCAGGTCCACGCGTGAGATGGGTGCGTCCTTGACGAGGTCGTTGCGGCCGAAGACGACGGCGCGCCGCAGGTCCTTGTGGAAGGCGTAGTGCCCGCCGATTTGCTCGAAGTACTTCTCCCGCAACGGTTCCGGGATCGATTCGACCTGCCGTGCGTCGTAGGTGGCCAGTCGCGCCTCGGCGAGGGCCTCCTCGTCGACGTCGGTGGCGTAGATCTTGACGCGTTGCCGGAAGGCTTCGGTGCCCATGGCCTCGGCGAACAGCATCGCGATGGTGAACGGCTCTTGGCCGGTGGCGCAGCCCGCGCTCCACACCCGGATGGGGTCCGTCGGTGAGCGCTCGGCCAGCAGGCTGGGGACCACCTCGCCGGTGATGAGATCCCACGCTTCGGGGTCCCGGAAGAACGACGTGACGTTGATCAGGATCGTGTTGAACAGGGCGTCGAACTCGTCGGAATCGGCTTGCAGCACGTCGAGGTAGTCGTCGAAGGTCTCGCAGTGCGCCTGGTCCATCCGATGCCGCACGCGGCGCATCAGGGAACCGCGCTTGTACCCGGTGAAGTCGAAGCCGCGGGAGTCGCGGACGAACCGCAGCAGTGCCTCGAATGACTCGTCTGCGGCGTCTTGCGAGTCGTCGGTTCGGCGTAATCCCGTCAAGGCTCGAACCTTACCGGTCATAGCCTGTTCTCCGGCCCGAGGACGGCCCATACGGTCTTGCCGGTCGAGGTGGGCGCCGACCCCCATGTCCGCGTCAGTGAGTTGACGATCGCGAGTCCGGACACCACGTCCGTGCCGCCGCCGGTGTCCTCGTGCCGCATGGCGGGGGACGAGTTGGCGTCCTCGACGGCGATGGTGATGGTGCCGCCGAGTTCCTCGACGATGAGGGCTGGATCGCTGAGGGTGTGGACGAGTGCGTTGTCGACCAGCAGCCACGCCACGGTCGCCGCCGCCGGTGACATGTCCTCGGCGTCCCAGGCGTCCAGACTGTCGGCGACGAACCGCCGCGCCTCGGCGCACCCCAGTGCACGGGCGATGGTCGTACGGGCGCGGCGTCGCACGGAACCGACGGGCCGGTCGAGCGCGGCCACTGCCGACTCGAGATCGGCGAAGGCGGGCACGTATCGGGTGATGCCGTTGCGCTGCAGGACGAGGCGGCCCCGTTCGTGCGCGCAGACGAGCGCCACGGGAACGTCGGGCCACCTGCTGACGTGCCAGCGCGCGCTGGTGAACACCGTCCATGCCGAGGGGGACGGCGCATCGAGGCGGGTCACGTCCACGACGACGCCCTCGGGCTGGTCGAGCGCGGACTTCACGACCGCGTCGCGCAGCGTCCGGTAGGTCGAGCCGTCGAGGATGCCTTCGACGGTGAGCACGCACGCGTTCGTCGCGGCGTCCGCCGTGATCCGCAGTGGCGCGACGCTACTCACGGCCCGGTAGGCCGATGCTCGACAGCCGGTCGCGCAGCACCGTGAGTGCCCGATCCGCTTCTTCGGCAGATGCGGTGTAGCGGGTGGCCATCATGCCCGGCCCCACTTTCTCGGCAAGCGTCCGCGACAGCTTCGCCTTCTCCTGCAGGCTGCGTACCGCCACCCACAGCGCGCCTTCGATCTCGGTGTCCCGGGCGTCGAGCAGGGCGTCGGCAGTCCAGGCGTGGCCGACCTGGCATCGGAAGCCCCGGTTCTCGACGCTCTGCAGCGATCCATTGCAATCCGGGCAGGTATAGCCCGACGGCGGGCCGAGTTCCTCGGTGTCGATCGGCGCGCCGAACTGCGGCGCCATCGCGATCCGGTTCTCCAGTTCCATTGCGGCGTCACGCGGCATGGAAGGCTCCTCCATCTTGTGGCCGCTCACCTGTTTGAGTATGCCGCTGATCTCCAGCACGGGGACCGTATGGTCTACGGCGCCCGCGGCGAGCGCATTCTTCGGCAGCGATGGGAACAGTGCGTCGTCGGGCGCCTGGCAGATCGTGATGCCGCCGCGAGCCTTGATCGCCTGCAGTCCGAGCACGCCGTCGTCGAGCACGCCCGACAGCAGCACCCCGATCGCGCGCGGCCCGAACGCCAGTGCTGCCGAGCGGAAGAGCGCGTTGATCGCTGGGCGGTGGCCGTTCTCGGTGGGGCCCTTCGTCACGGCGACGTGGTGATCGTCGAGCAGCAGGTGGTGATCCGGCGTCGCCACGTACACGTGCCCGGCCTTCAGATGCGTGCCGTGCTCCGCGGGCACCGCGGGCAGTGGGCCGGCGCGGTCGATGATGTGGGCCAGCACGCTGGGCGCCTCCGACGGCATGTGCAGCACCACCAGGACGGCGTACGGCAGGTCGGCAGGAAGGGTGGAGGCCAGGCGCATCAACGCCTCGACACCGCCCGCCGAGGCGCCGACGACGACCACGCCAACCATCGCACTGTCTTCAGTCATCATCAGTCGGCTACCCACTGATCGCCCCGTCAACCAAGATCGCGCACGGGCGTTTGGTGGTGCCGGTCATGGGAACCCGGCGTCCGTCATCGCTCGACCATCGAAGGAGGACTCCATGGCGGACAACAGCGGTCCGGAGGAAGGCATCAAGGGCGCCGTCGAGGGCGTGAAGGGCAAGGCGAAGGAAGTCGCGGGCACGGTCGCCGGTCGCGACGACCTGCAGCGTGAGGGGCAGGCGCAGCAGGACAAGGCCGACGCGCAGCGCGAGGCGTCGCAGAAGGAAGCCGAGGCCGAGGCCGCACGCAGCGCCGCCGACGCCAACGAGGCTCGGGAGAAGTCCCAGCAGTAGCCCATCCCGGCGCTATCCACGTAGCGAAACGCGGTAACCCCCTGACGCATAACCCCGTTTCACTGCGAGGCGCCCGGATATCTCGAGTTTCGTGAAGGTCAGCCTGGTCGGTCCGCATGCAGAAGTCGACGCCGACGGCCGCATCCGAGAAGGAACCCATGCCGGTCGCCGGGTGAGTGGGTTGGCCTCGGCGCTGTCCGGTCAGGGACATGCCGTCACCGTGTACACCCGACGCGCGCACGCCGGTCAACCCGACCAGTGCACGACCACCGTCGGCTACGTGGTCAAGACACTGACCGCAGGCGAGATCGCCGTGGCGCACCCGGATGACGAATTGCCCACCATGGGCGAGTTCGCGCAACGGCTCGACGCCGCATGGACGTCGGACCGGCCCGACGTCGTCCACGCCGACTGGTGGACGTACGGCATCGCCGCACAGCTCGCTGCGAATCATCATGACGTCCCGACGGTGCAGACGTTCACCGCCATCGGTTCGGTGCAGCGCCGCCGCCAGAACCGCGACGCCGTCTCCGACAACCGGACCCGCATGGAGAAGGTGTTGGCGCGCAACGCGTGCTGGGTCACGGCGTCGTGTTCGGAGGATCTCGACGAGCTGGTCCGGTTCGGGCGGCCGCGTGGCCGGATGTCGGTCCTCGGGCGCGGGGTCGACACCGAGGCGTTCACGGTCGAGGGACCCGTCGCATCCCGCACCGAACGCCACCGCGTGGTCGTGGTGGCCCGTAACCTGCTGCCGCACAGGAACATCGATCTACTGATCCGCGCCATGGCGACGGTTCCGGATGCCGAGCTGCTGGTGATCGGGGGTCCGCCCCGCAGTGACCTACGACGGCACGACGAGGCCTGCCGACTGCATCGCATCGCAGTCGAGACTGCGGTCGCCGACCGCGTGCACTTCACCGGTGCGGTTCCGCCCACCGACATGCCCGCACTGATGAGGTCGGCCGACGTCCTGGTGTGTCCCTCGGCGTACGAACCCTTCGGGCTTCCCGTCGTGGAGGCGATGGCATGTGGTGTGCCGGTGGTGGCCTCGAGCGTCGGCGGCATGGTCGACACCGTCGTCCACGACGTCACCGGACTGCTCGTCTCCTCCGTCACGCCCAGGACACTCGGACACGCCGTCCGCAACGTCTTGAGGCAGGGGGTGCTGCGCCGCGGGATGGGCCTCGCCGGCCGGGCACGGGCCAGCTCACGGTACGGGTGGGAGCGGGTCGCCCGTGACACGGAAGTGGTCTACGACCGACTGTTGACGACGGCCGACCGTCGGGTACGGCAACCTTCCTGACCATTTCGTGACGTCAGCGGCGTATGCTGTGGTGGTCTGGCTGAGCATCGAGCCGACGAGGCTCGGTCCGAACGCCCCCCGAAGGTGGTGGTTTGCGCCCGAGTCATCGCCCGGACTCCGAAGAGCGGACACGACATGACCCAAGCCTCTCGACTTCGAGATCTCGACATCGCGGAAGAACCGTCGGGTCCCGCCGATGCGTTCTCCACCATGGATCCCGTCGCGGGCGATCGCTTCATCGGCGCGCTGTACGGCGGCACGGTACGCATCCTCGGCTTCACCAGGGGCACGCCGCTACGGCACGCACGCTATGACGGCGGCGAGTTCACGCTGGACGAGGTCACGCTGCCGCGCGGTGTTCGCCTCGAGGCTGCACCCGAGTCCGGCGCACTGGTATTCGAGGTGGTGTCTGGCGAACTGCGCTTCACCGACGACGAGGGCCAGTCCACGCTGCTGTCGGCGGGGGATTCGGCGCTCGCCGCGTCGGGTCTGCCTCTGACGCTGCACGCCACCCAGGCCAGGATCCGGATCGTGGGCCTGGCGGCATCACTGCTGCGCCGGGTCGCCGGTGAACAGGCGCTGTTGTTCCAGGGGTCGCTCGAGTTCCAGCACCGCCTTCCCGTCGACCAGGCGGCCAACGACACGTGGGCGCGCTGCCTGCGCTTCGTGCTGGAGACCGTGTGGCCGAGCGCTTCGGGAGTGGGCATGCTGCTCGTCGATGCGTGCGCCAGGACCCTGGCCGCTGCGGCGTTGACGACGTTCGCCGACTCGGAGCGATCGGTCACGCTGGCGACCGATGACGCGCAGACACCCGCGCAGTTGAAGCGTGCAATGTGGTTCATCAACGGCAAGGTCGATAGTGACATCGGCATCCAGGAGATCGCCGACGCCGTGCACCTGTCACCGCGCGCCGTGCAGTACCTGTTCCGCCGCCACCTCAACACGACGCCGACGGAGTACGTCCGCCGCCTCCGCCTGCACCGGGCGCACCAGGACCTTCTCGCAGGTAGCAACGGCACCGCCACCGTGAGCGCGATCGCGACCCGGTGGGGCTTCGCGCACACCGGCCGGTTCGCGGTGCTCTACCGCCAGACCTACGGCCAGAGCCCGCACCAGACGCTGCGGGGCTGAACCGTTTCACTCGGTGTCGCGTTTCGACCGATGCCCTGCGGGTAGCACCCGAGGATGAAGGCCGTGACATGGCACGGGAAGCGCGACGTACGCGTCGACACCGTGCCCGACCCAGAGATCCAAGAGCCCACCGACGCCATCATCGAGGTGACGTCCACCAATATCTGCGGGTCCGACCTGCACCTCTACGAGGTGCTCGGCGCGTTCATGAACGAGGGCGACGTCCTCGGCCACGAGCCGATGGGCGTGGTGCGCGAGGTCGGCTCGGCGGTCACGAACCTCAGTGTCGGTGACCGCGTGGTCATTCCGTTTCAGATCTCGTGCGGGTCCTGCTACATGTGTGATCTCGCGCTCTACACCCAGTGCGAGACGACCCAGGTCCGCGAGCAAGGCAAGGGCGCAGCCCTGTTCGGCTACTCCCAGCTCTACGGCTCGGTGCCCGGTGGCCAGGCTCAGTACCTCCGGGTGCCGCAGGCCCAGTTCACCCACATCAAGGTTCCCGAGGGGCCGCCGGATGCGCGGTTCGTGTATCTCTCGGACGTGCTGCCCACGGCGTGGCAGGGCGTCGAGTACGCCGGCGTGCCAGACGGCGGCTCGGTGACCGTGCTCGGCCTCGGCCCGATCGGTGACATGGCGGCCCGCATCGCCCACCATCGCGGGTATCGCGTGATCGGTGTCGACATGGTTCCCGAACGGCTGGCGCGCGCCAACGCCTTCGGTATCGACACCATCGACCTCAACGCGATCGACATGACCGTCGGCGACGTGGTGCGGCAGATGACCGCGGGACGGGGGACCGATTCGGTGATCGACGCAGTAGGCATGGAAGCCCACGGTTCACCGGTCGCGAAGACCGCCCAGCAGATTTCGGGGCTGTTGCCCGATGCGATCGCCAAGCCGATGATGGAGAATCTCGGCGTCGACCGTCTCGATGCGCTGTACTCGGCCATCGACATTGTTCGCCGGGGCGGCACGATCTCGCTGTCCGGCGTCTACGGCGGCGCCGCCGACCCGATGCCCATGCTCACGATGTTCGACAAGCAGATTCAGCTACGCATGGGCCAGGCGAACGTCAAGCGCTGGGTGGACGACATCATGCCCCTGCTCACCGATGACGATCCGTTGGGCGTCGACACCTTCGCCACCCACGTGCTGCCCATCGAAGACGCCCCACACGCTTACGACATCTTCCAGAAGAAGGAAGACGGCGCGGTCAAGATCATGCTCTTGCCCTAGCTGAGGGAGCGCCGCAGTGGCGCAGCGCATTTGGGTCTCATGCTGAGTTCCCGCGCTCGATAGTTCGTTCGTCGCCTGCGCATCCGTCAAACGGGACCAGTCCGTTCGTGGTCGTCACCGCGTCCGGAGCGGGCCTTCCGTGATCGCAGCTCCGCCCTACCGTCGGCTCCGGGGCCGCTGTCGCCCGACCCGATGGGTCTCCACCCTCTACACCACACCGCGGACGAAATCACCGTCACGCGAACGACTTATCCCCAGTCCGTGTTTCATGCACGGGCTGGCCAGCATTCGTTTTTGGTGCGGTTCCTTGTCATGGGCCCGTAGTAGATTCGAAGGCATGTTCGAAGAGTTGGCCACCGAGGCGCAAACCTCCCGCACGGTTGCGGGATGGGCGCGGGTGGAGGCTGCAGCCACGGCCCGTCGGCTCGCCGCGATGGTCGTGCTCCTCGATCGGGCTTATGCAGCTGATGGCTCGGCCGATCGGGAGCAGTGGTACCTGGACAACTGGGGTGCCGTGGCCGCGGAGATCGGGGCCGAGCAGAACGTCACCCAGGGCGCGGCGTCGCATCAGTTGTTGATCGCGACCGCTCTGCGGGACCGGCTGCCCGAGGTAGCGGCTCTGTTCGCGCAGGGGCTGGTGTCCTACCGCGTGGTGGCGGCGATCACTGCCCGCACCGCCCTGGTGCGGGACCGGGACGCGCAGCGAGCCGTGGACAAGGCCTTCGCCGAGGTGCTGACCGAGTGGGCGCCGCTGTCGGAGGAGAAGCTGAACACCGCCATCGACGCGATCGTCGCCGAACACGACCCGCACGGTGTGTACCGGACGAAGCTCAGCGGCAAGGGCCGCAACGTCCAGTTCGACTACGACGGTTCGGGCATGGCCACGATGTTCGGCACCCTGTTCGCGACCCACGGCAAGGCAGTCGAGAAGCGCCTGAACCTTCTGGCCGCGACCGTGTGCCCCGGTGATCCGCGGACCGTCGACCAACGCCGAGCGGATTCAATCAACTCGATCACCCTGGGCCTCGACTATCTGCCGTGCCTGTGCGGCAGCGACGACTGCCCCGGACCCACCACACCTGCCAAGGGCGATGCGGTGGTCTACGTGGTGGTCAACGAGGACACCCTAGACGCCGAGTCCGATGCCGCGATGGCCCAGGACGCCGCGCTCGACGGTGAACCGGATCCGCTGTTCGACAAGCCCTTGGCGGACATTACGACGTGGGATGAGTTGTGTGGCAGCGCCGATGCTGCCCGAGGCATCAAGGCCGAAGTCACCAATGGTCACGACACCGGCGTAGGCGAGGCCGATGACGGCGACGGCGATGGCCGCGACGCCGACGCCGGGGATGACGCCGCCACCGACCATGACGCCGACGACACACGGTGGCCGAGCCCACCAGCGGCCGACGCCAACGTCGAATCGCCTGCCACCCGCCCGGGCGCCATCCTCGGCGGCCCATTCCTCCCCGGCGCGCTGGCTCGCCGCTTCGCGCTCACCGCCAAGGTCCGCAAGATCGTCCACCCCGGCGACAGCCCACCCGAACCCCGCTACACACCGTCCAAAGGACTCGCCGAGTTCGTGCGCTGCCGAGACCTCACCTGCCGGTTCCCCGGCTGCTCGCAACCAGCCACCGAAGCCGATATCGATCACACCATCGCCTGGCCCATCGGGCCGACCTGCGGGTCCAACCTCAAATGCCTATGCCGTCGACATCACTTGCTGAAAACGTTTTGGGGCGGACCCAACGGGTGGCGGGACCGACAGCTTCCTGACGGGACAATCGTCTGGACCTCACCGCACGGCCGGACCTATGTCACCGAGCCGGGCAGCAAGCTGCTCTTCCCCAGTCTCTGCAGGCCCACGGCAGCGGTCACCATCACCGGCGAAGCAAGAACCGAAGCACCGCAACACAACCCGGGACTCACCATGCCCCGCCGAAAACGCACCCGCACCCAAGATCGCGCGCAACGCATCGCCGACGACCGCCGCCTCAACGAAGCCGAGGCGCAGACCGAAGCCCCCGGGTACTAGGCGCTCAGGCCATGCGCATCGTCGATCGCGGGCTTCCACGGGCCGTAGGTGACGGTCCGCATCAGGAGTTGGCCCTCGCCGAGCATGTCGAGTGTGCGCTCGGCCTCGGCACGGTCCTCGGTGGTCATGAGAACGGTCTTGCTGTGCGGCGTCTGGATCGCGTACTCGACGACCTTCGACACCGCGTTGCCGGTAGGCATGGCGGCCTCCCCTCTCGCACGCCCCAACAGGGCGCTCATGCTGCGCGTATAGCCCCTGAACGCCCCGTTCAATCCGTTTGAGCACGCCGCAATGGGTTATGGAAAATGGATGAAACCAGCAGACGTGATCGCACTGCCTTTCCAGTGGGGCTCCGAATTGCGGCACCGCAAGCTCTTCCACCCGCGCGGGGTGCTGATGTCCGGTCGACTGGAACGCACCGCCCCCGAAGGCGAGGGCCTACCGCTGGTCTCCGGACCCATCATCGGCCGGGTGTCGAAGGCCCTCGGTGCCCCAGGTCGCCTCCCCGACATCGGCGGGCTCGCGTGGCGCATGGAGACGCCCGAAGGCTCGGGCAAGTGGGACATCCTCCTGGCATCGGTCGTGCACGGGCCGCTGAGCCGCGCCGTGCTGCGCCCGATCCTCGGCTGGACGGGCTCGGAGTTCTCCACGCTCATGCCCCTCGCTCACGACGACGAACTGTGGTGGCTGCGGGCACGCATCACCGCGACCGTCGACGGCGGCGGACTGGCCCTCACCGACATCGCCCGCAGCGCATCAGGCGATGGCCTCGACGTCACCGTCGAGCAGGCACGAAAGTTGAACGAGTTCCAGCCTCTCGCAAGCCTGCACTTCGACGGCGTCGTCTCCGGAGAGGACATCTCGTTCGATCCGATCGTCAACGAGCCCCAGCACGTCCGGCTGACGCCCCAGTGGCTGACCGACTTCCGCCGCGCCGCCTACCGGCGCAGCCGCGAGGGCCGCGACGCACCGAACCGCCCCACGCCCGAAGAGGCCGCCGAAGCCAACGACTCCTGACGCGAACCGGCCCCCGCGCGCAGGCGGGGGCCGGTCCGACCAGCAGTGATCAAGCAGCGCCCCGCAGTGCATCGCGGGCGCGATCCAGCATCGACGCGAACGGCCCGACGGCGAAGTTCGCGAACCCGGACTCGACCCCTGGGTGCGGATGCGTCGGCGCGATGCGCTCGGCTGCCTGCACTGCGGACGCCATCTTGCGGCGTTCCTCGTCGTCGAGTTCGGTCTCCAACAGCGTGAACTCCTCAGCCTCCTCGTGCTCGGCATGGGCGAGGACAGCAGCCTGCAAGTGAATCAGCTCCTTGCTGAACTCGGCTGTGCCGCAGGGGATGTTCTCCAGCCGCGCCAGCGCATCCTTCGAGTCGTGCTCCTCGGCCAACCGAGCGTCAGCCACGGCGGCGCCGCCGTCGACCTTCCGGCGCACACGCGGGTGCACCATCATCTCCTCGGCGGTCTCGTGCACCGCCAACAACGCGCGCAGTCGGTCGAATGCCTCCTGCTGCTGCTCGGTGGTGCTGGCATCGAGTGTCTCGATGAACAGAGCCCTGATGGCCTCGTGCTGTTGCTTCAGGTAGGTGACGACGTCTTCTGTCACGATGAGTTGCCTCCGCAGGTAAATCGACTTGGGCTGACAGCGCGTGGGCTGTGCGCCGGTCGGTGATCCGATTACCCGACGGCAAGAGTCGAAAAACACCGTGCAGCGGGAGGGGAGACGCTCCCCTCCCGCAGCTCGCCATCAGGCGTTGGGGCCCAACGCGTTCGGTGAGCTGGTGGCCGTCAGTGTCCGCTTGCCCAGGAGCACCCCGAGCGCGATCATCCCGATCGCCAAGACCAGATGCAGCCAGTTGTCCGCCTGGTTGAGCGGGACGAAGTTCGCGGCACTCTTGTGATCGATCACCAGGCCGTAGGCGAACAGCACCGCGTAGATGATGCCGCCGCCGATCAGGTAGTTGCGTGCCAGGGGAGCCGTGCGCGCCATCAGCACGCCCGCGACGCCGAAAAGCAGGTGCACGACGTTGTGCAGGATCGACACGTTGAAGATGCCGAGCAGCATGGCCCCGGAGTGGTGCCCCGCACCCATGAGCTGGTCGTAGTTCGTCGTCACGCCGGGGATGAAGCCGGCGATGCCGACGAGCAGGAAGACGGCCCCGACCGCGAGCGCGGCCATCTGCACGGGGGTGCGGTCGCGGGTCACCCGAGCGGTTCCACCGGTGTTTGCTCTGGTCATGTTCAGTCCTTAGGTCGGAGGAGCCTCGGCGATACCCCGGGTACCGGTGCACAAACAGGGTTTGTCGCGTTCGGCATGGGGTAGCTGAAGCTCATGATCAACCGGCTTTGGACTCACCGAACCTCGCGTCGCACCGTGGCAGCGGGAGTGTGCGCCCTCGGCGTCGCCGTGCTGCCCGTCGTCACCGCATGCGGGACGACGCAGGATGCGCCGACCTACACCGACACGTCGGAGACGTCGACCAGCGAGAGCGCCCCGACGACGACCTAGACGACCACGGACGTCACCGACGGATGACGTGCGCCGGCGGTTGGTCGAAGCGCAGGGGAGCGCGACCCGTTGAGCGGAAGACGATCCTGCGGGCGATCTCGACGGCGTGGTCGGCGAAGCGTTCGTAGAACCGGCCGAGCAGCACGACGTCGACCGCAGATGCGGTGCCGTGGCTCCACCGCAAATCGGTCAGCAGACCGAACAGCCCCCGGTGCAGCTCGTCCATCGCGTCGTCGTCGTGCTGCACGCGCTCGGCATGGTCCACGTCCCCGGTCAGCACCGCCGACTGGACGTCGCGCGCGAGGTCGACCGCCACCCTGCCCATCTGGACGAAGTGCTCCGCGGCGACCTCGGGTACGGCCACGTCGGGATGATGCCGGCGGGCGATCTTCGCGACGTTGGCGGCGAGGCCGCCCATCCGGTCGGCGTCCGCGGCTATCTGAATCGCCGACACCACTATGCGCAGGTCGCGGGCGACCGGTGCCTGCAGCGCCAGCAGGGCCATCGCACGATCCCGGGCACGCGCGTCGATTGCGTCGAGGCGCGCGAGTTCGGCCGGCACCCGGTCGAGGCACGGCCCGTCGGCGCGGACCAGCGCCACCGTCGCACATTCCATCAACGACGCCGCTATCCCGCACATCTCACCGAGTTCGCTCGACAGATGGTCGAGTTCGGCGTGGAATTCGGTACGCACAGTTCCTCCCCCGCTCGAAGACCGCCGGTACCCGCTGTGCGGCGGTGTCAAACACGATCCGCAGCTCCAACTGCTCCGGGGGTCACGTACGAGTCTCGATCCGGTTTCAACCGATAGGTCTAATTCGGCGCAGACGGGGAATCCCCACGTCAGCGAACACCGAAGTGAACCACCTGATTCAAGATGCCGGAGCACACGTGACTACTGCAATTCAGCACGCCGAGACGGTTCTCGACGTTCCCACCGTCACCCCCGACGTCTACCCGCCGCAGCACGACTCGGCCCTGCTGATCGACGTCCTGCGCTCGACCGGCCGCGTGCCCGGCAACCGCGTCGCCGATCTGTGCACGGGTAGCGGCGTGGTCGGATTGGCCGCGGCGGCATCCGGCGCGTCCGACGTCACCGCCCTCGACCTGTCCGCCGACGCCGTGCGATGCGCCCGCAGCAACGCCGCCGCAGCCGGCCTGAACGTCGACGTCCACCTCGGGTCGTGGGCCAGGGCCGTGGAGTTCGGCCCGTTCGACGTCGTGACGTGCAACCCGCCGTACGTCCCCTTCGACGACGGCGCGGACGTCGTGCCCGTCGCGGGCCCGTCGACGGCGTGGAACGCCGGACGGGATGGGCGACTGGTGCTCGATCCGCTCTGCGAGAACGTGCCATCGATGCTCGCCGACGGCGGCACGGTGCTGATCGTGCAGTCGGAGTTCGCAGGCATCGGCGCCACCGTGCGTGCGCTACGCGCCGCAGGCCTTCGGGCAGACGTGGTTGCAGAGCTGCTGGTCCCGTTCGGGCCGGTGATGTCGGCACGGGCCCAGTGGCTGGAGCGCGAGGGGTTGCTCCCACACGGCCGACGCGAGGAGTGGATCGCGGTCGTTCGCGGCGACGCGCGCTGAGGAGATTCGGACATACGTCACGTGCTCGTCAGATTGCCGGGCGCACCCACCGGGTAGATCTTCGGACGGATCACGTAGTCCACGCAATCGCGTAGTCCACGAAGGAGAACACCATGACGCAATTCACCATCCCCGGCCTGTCCGAACAGCAGGGCCGTGAGATCGCCGACCTGCTGCAGAAGCAGCTCAGCACCTACAACGACCTCCACCTGACGCTCAAGCACGTGCACTGGAACGTCGTCGGTCCCAACTTCATCGGGGTGCACGAGATGATCGACCCGCAGGTCGAGTTGGTCCGCGGCTATGCCGACGAGGCCGCCGAGCGGATCGCCGCGCTCGGCGCATCGCCGCAGGGCACGCCCGGCGCCATCGTGAAGGACCGCACGTGGGACGACTACTCGGTCGGCCGCGACACCGTGCAGGCCCACCTGGCCGCCGTCGACCTCGTCTACAACGGCGTCATCGAGGACACCCGCAAGACCATCGAGCGCCTCGAGGAACTCGACCTGGTGTCGCAGGACCTGCTCATCGGCCACGCCGCCGAACTCGAGAAGTTCCAGTGGTTCGTCCGCGCGCACCTGGAGAACTCGAGCGGCCAGCTCGCCAACGAGGGCAAGGACACCGAGAAGGGTGCCGCTGCTTCAGCGCGGTAGCGCCGGCGAGCTAGATAGTCACTGACGCGCCGCGGGTCACCCGAAGAAGTCGTTCGGAGTGCCCGCGGCGCGCCATTTCTCGCTCGAAGTCGGCCAGTGGCGAGGCGAACACCCCGTAGTCGTCGAAGTGCACGGGGATGACCTTCGGCAGGTCGAGCAGTTCGACGACGTCGGTGCCCTGCTGGGCGTCCATCGTCACCGTGAGCCCGAACGGCAGCTTGGGCCCCGCGGGCAACCGGGTGCCGCCCAGGTGCAGCACCCCGGCATGGATCGACTCGAAACGTGCTGGAATCTCCGACAACTCGTCGATGAGCAGCGTGTCGCCCGAGACGTACAGCCGCGAGATGACGCTGCCGGCGAGCGGGCCGAACTCCAGCATGGTCCCGTTCACGGGCGGCAGGAAGCGCTGCGCCCACAGCGGTGCATGCCGGCCGGGCAGCGCCGTGACGGTGATCCGCGACTGCGTTCCGGTGAGCGTGTGCGACTGCCACGTCGACATCCCGGTCGCACGCGGAAAGCCGCGCTTGCGCAGCGCCTTTGCTGCCGCGTGCGTGGTCAGGATCGGGAGGCCGTGGTCGAGCCCCTTCTGAGCTACGCGGTCCCAGTGGTCACCGTGCATGTGCGACAACACGATCGCGTCGAGTCTCGGTAGCTGGTCGACGGTCAGCGCGGGCGGTTGCAGTCGCTTGGAGAGCAGGCCGTAGCCGAGGTACGCGTGCTGGCCCTGGTGCAGGAAGTTCGGGTCGGTCAGCAGCGTGAGGTCGCCGGTCGAGATCAGCGTGGTGGCGTTGCCGATGAACGTGACGGTGACGGTCGTTGACATGGCCCCCGGCTACCCGCCCGCGCCGCCCGCAATCACCGGTTCGGCAGCAGTCCCGCGGCGAACCGCAGATCGTCGACGAGCGCTTGGAACGCCTCGTCGCGTCGCTCCTGGGGCCCGCGCAGGATCGACGACGGATGCACGGTCGCCACCACGGTCGGATCCACCGGCGGCACGTCGTCGCCACCGGGCAGGCGCAGCGCCTCCTGCCGATGTGCGGTGAGCCGAAAGTCGTTGCCCAGCAGCGCCTTCGCTGCGGTCGCGCCCAGCAGGACCACCACGTCGGGATTCACGGCCTCGAGTTCGGCGAACAGCCACGGCCGGCATGCCACCACCTCGGTGCGCGTGGGCGTCTGATGGATCCTGCGCTTGCCACGCTCGGGCAGCGCCTTGTCGAGCAACCGGCCTGCAGGCCCCACGAACGGCCGGCCTGTCCGATCCTCCTGGTCGCCGGGCTGCTCGCCGACGAGCATCATGGTCGCCGATCGGGCGCCTTCACCGAACACCGTCTGGTCGGCATCCCGGAACAGGTCGCAGCCCTGGCAGCCCTTCGCTGCGGCGGCCAGGTCGTCGAGATCCTTGGTCGGGGGCAGGAAGTCGGCAGCGGTCACGTGGTCATCACCTCTTCATTCGGTCGAGTTCGCGCAGGTCCAGCGGCGCCAGGAAGGTGCCGACCAGATCTCGGTGCCACCACGCCCGTTCGGTCCTGCGTTCGTGCGCGGTGGTGAAGCGGTAGCGGTACAGCAGCGCTCGCACGTAGCGGGGCGGCTCGTCGAGAAAGGGGTTGTGCCGCAACAGCCGTACGATGTCGGGGTCGTTGCGCAGTAGCCCCTCGCAGAAGCGTCCGATCCACGGCTGCGCGTACGCCGGAGAGATGGCGGCGAACCACAGCAGCCAATCGAGCCGCAGATGGTACGGACTCCACTGCCTGGGCATACGCGTGACGTCGCCGGGCTTTCCCTTGAACCCGTACTCGACCCACGACGCCTCGTCGACGGGATCCGCGTCCGTCGTGCCCTCGAAGACCACCTCGTTGCGAGTGCGCCCGACGGTCCCGAAGGCGCCGTAGGAGTTGACCAGGTGCAGTGGGTCGAAGGTCTTGTTCATGCGCTGGCGTCGCGACAGCAGATTGCGGGCGGGCCGCCAGCTGAGCACGGCGACCAGCACGGCGAAGGCGACGACGATCGCGCCGAACCAGACGGGCATGACACCGGCGTGCTCGGGTGGCGAGAGCCCGGTGACCGCGGCGACCGCGCCGTCGTCGACGGCACTGAACGCGAGCACGATCGTCAGCCAGTTCAGCCACGCGAAGTTGCCTGACGCGACCAGCCACAGCTGGGTGACGATGACGATGCCTGCCGCGACGGCGGCGACGGGCTGCGGGGCGAACAGGCAGAATGGCACGACCAGCTGCGCGACGTGATTGCCCGCGACCTCGACGCGGTGCAGCGGCTTGGGCAGCCGGTGGAAGAACCAGCTCAGCGGGCCCGGCATCGGCTGGGTCTCATGGTGGTAGTCCAGACACGTCAGGTTTCGCCAGCACTCGTCGCCGCGCACCTTGATCAACCCGGCGCCGAACTCGACGCGGAAGAGCAGCCACCAGGCCGCCACCAGCACCGCCCAGGGTGGTGCGACGTCGTCGTTGCCGAGGAACACCGTCAGGAAGCCTGCTTCGAGTAACAGGGACTCCCAGCCGAACGAGTACCAGAGCTGCCCGACGTTGACGATCGACAGATACGCCGCCCACAGCACCAGCCACAGCGCCATGGCCAGCCAGAGCGGCACGGCATAGCCGAGACCCAGCACCATGGCGGCGGCCAGCGTCGCGCCCGACCAGCACACCAGGGCGAAGAAGCGGTCCGAGTAGTGCAGCTGGAAGACACTGGGCGCCGTCCGGAACGAGTGCGTGCGCAGGAACGCGGGGATCGGCAGCATGCCGCGGGTGCCCAGCAGCCCCTTGAATTGCAGGGCCGCAGCGGCGAACGCGACGACGTAGATGGCCGCGATGCCACGCTCCCAGAGCCATCTGGTCCAGGAGTAGTCGGATGCGATCAACCAGTCCACGACGTTCCCTCCGCGCGGAACGGGTGCCCACTGCCCCGCCCGGGAAACCCGGCGGGTTCGGTTTCGCGATTGCGGGGAAGTCCGGTTCGTCTGTGAAGGAGACCCGTTGACCCTGCTCATGATCCTGATCGCGGCGACCGTGGTGCTGGCTCCACTGGCCGAGCGCATCACGGTGCCCTATCCGGTGATGCTGCTCGCGTTCGGTCTGGTGCTCGCCTTCATCCCGGGGCTGGCCATACCGAACATCGACCCGGGATGGATCCTGCCGGTGGTGCTGCCGCCGCTGCTGTTCGCCGCCGCCAGGCGCACGTCATGGCGCCAATTCCTGGACAACCGCCGCGCCATCGGCCTGCTCGCGGTGGCGCTGGTCGCGGTGACGGCGTTCGTCGTCGGCGCGGTCGCCAGCGCCGTGGTGCCAGGGCTGCCCCTGGCCGCGGGTGTGGCGCTCGGCGCGGCCGTCGCTCCACCCGATCCCGTCGCAGCCACCTCGGTGGCGCGCAAGCTGAAGCTGCCGCGGCGGCTTCGGACGGTCCTCGAGGGCGAAGGGTTGTCGAACGACGCCACGTCACTGGTGCTCTACGAAGTCGCGGTGGCGGCCACCCTGACCGGTGCGTTCTCGCCATGGAAGGCGACGGGCACGCTGGCGGTGGCCGTGACGGTCGGCATCGCGGTTGGACTCGCGCTGGCACTGGCGACGCGACGGCTCCTCGACGTGCTGCCTGCGCACCCCGCGGGTAGCGCGCTGGTGCTCGTGATCCCGTTCGTGGCCTACGGAGCCGCCGATCTCCTCCATGGCAGCGGCGTGCTGGCGGTCGTGACCGTCGCCCTGGCCCTGAGCCGATCCGGCGACGTGGAATCCGCCCAGACCCGGCTCGTCAGCGGCACGACGTGGGACGTCGTAGAGCTGCTCCTCACCGGTGCCGCGTTCGCCTTCGTCGGAGTGGAGTTGCGCAACGTCGCGGCCAACGTATCGGGGCCGTTGGACGTTGCCATCGGGCAGGCGCTGATCGTCACGGCAGTGGTGATCGCGGTCCGGTTCCTGTGGATCTTCCCGGTCGCCGCCGCCGACGAGAAACTGCGTCGCCGCCAGGGTGCGGCGGGCGAGCCCACCGGGTGGCGCGAGATGACGATCGCGTCGTGGGCGGGCATGCGCGGCGTCGTGACGCTGGCGTGTGTGTTGGCACTACCCGTTGGCACGCCAGGCTTTCCGGAGCGCGACCGGCTGATCTTCATCGCGTTCGTCGTGATCATGGTGACGATGCTGGTGCAGGGTCTGACGCTGCCGTTCCTGGTGCGGCGCCTGAACGTGAGCGTGTCCAACGACGAGCGGGACGAGGCCACCCAGGATCTGATCCGGCGGGCCAGGGCGGCCGGCCAGCGGCGACTCGACGAACTGCGCTCCGGCGGTGACGTCGACGCCGACGTCCTCGAGCACGCAGGCGAGAACGCCGACCGGATGTGGCACGCCATCGGGTTCGCTCCGGAAGAGCACGACGCCGAGGAGAGCGCGCGGCACACCGACCATGCAATGTCGAGCAATGCCGTGAAGGATCAGGTCCTCGAGGCAGCCCGCAACGAGATCGTCACCGCCAGAGCGGAATCCGGTACCGATCCGACCATCGTCGACGTCGTGCTGCGCAGGCTCGACGCCCGCGGCGCCCAGCCGGAGTAGCGTTCAGCCCCCGCAGAAATCAGCCAGAGTGCGAGAGTCCATGCGTGGCAGGGCCCTCGAGCAGTGCACCGTCGGGGCTGAACCGGGACCCGTGCAGCGGGCACTCCCACGCCTGGTCGGCGTCGTTCCACGACACGATGCCCCCGAGGTGGGGGCACACCGGTGACGTCCGATGGTGCACGCCGTCGACCACGCAGTCCGCGCGCAGATTCCACGGCGGCCCGCTGACCACGCCGGTGCCCTCGGTGGGGGAGGGGTGGTTGGTGATCGGGCTGACCCAACCCTTGGCAAGGTGGAAGCCCACCTCGAGGTTGGCCTTCACCGCGGTGCCGAGGCCTGCGAGTTCCCCGGTGCGCCAACTGGAGAACGCCCGTGCCCAATCCATCCGGCCGCCCAAGATCCGGCTCGACAGCGCCAGGCCGGACGCCACGCCGTTGGACATGCCCCACTTGTCGAAACCCGTTGCCACAAAAAGCGTCTCGTTGCCGGGCGTGAGCGGCCCGACGTAGGGGAGCTCGTCGATGGGCGAGTAGTCCTGCGCGGACCAGTAGTGGGTCTCCACGGCACCCGGGTAGTGCAGCTCGGCCCAGCGGCGCAGCTGTTCCACCGACTTCGCAGGCGAGTCGGCGCGGCCCACGGTGTGGCCGCCGCCGCCGACGACCAGCTTGTCGCCGTCGGCTCGCGGGGCGTAGCGCACCGACCGCGTCGGTGAGTCCACGGACAGGAACATCGACCGGGTCACGTCGCCAGGGACGTCGAAGGCCAGGCAGTACGAGCGTGAGGGTTGCAGCCTGGCGAAGAACGCTCCGCGGTCGAGGATCGGGATTCCGGTCGCCAGCACGCACTGCTGGGCGGTCATCGAGACCCTGTTCTGATCGGGGGAGTCGGCGTCATCCGGCGAGACCTCAAGGCGGACTGGATCATTGCCGGAGACGCTGCGCACGCGAACGCCTTCGATCAGCCTGCCGCCGTGCGTCTCGAAATCGACGACGAGGCTCTGCAGGAACGGCATGGGGTCGATCTGCGCCTGGTCGCGCAGCCGGACACCACCGGCGAACGGGAACGGGACGTCGGCTTCCGATGCCCAGTCCGCGGGCAGACCGGCCTCGCGGCAGGCGTCCAGTTCGGCGCGCGCGTCGGCGACGCCGGATGCGGACTGCGCGTAGCTGAACGCGTCCTCCCGCTGCGCGTCGAGCCCGTGCTCCTCGCAGTGCCGAAGCAGCCAGTCGCGGCCCTCCAGGTTGCCGGTCACGTACCCCTTCACCACGTCCTGGCCGTGCCGGGCGGCGATGCGGGAGAGCTTCGTGCCCTGGAGCAGGCTGACCTTGCCGGTCGTATTGCCGGTGGTGCCCGCGCCCACGTGGCGGGCCTCGAGCACCACGACGCGCTTGCCGGCACGGGCCAGCAGCACGGCGGTCGTCATGCCCGCGATGCCCGCGCCGACCACGATGACGTCAACGGCCACCTCGCCGTCGTCGAGTGCGGGCGGGGACGCTGATTCGACGCGGTCGGCGAGCCAAAGTGAGGGCATGGCCGGCGCGTACCCGGTCGCCGGACCACGAAACGGCGCCGCCGGGCTAGCGCGTCGGCCCGGGGTCGTCGACGTTCAAGTCGACCAGGGGGCCGTCCTCGTGGTCGAGCGAATCGGCCTCCGAGTCGGGATCCTGGGCGGCGAGCACCCGCACGAAGCTGTTGAAGAACGCGATGGCAGGCACCACGAGCAGGGCGCCGATCACGCCCGCCAGCACACCGCCTGCGGTGATGCCGATGACCACGGCGAGCGGGTGCAGCGACACCGCGCGACCCATGACCAGGGGCTGCAGGACGTGGGCTTCGAGCTGCATGACGGCGATGATGAGCGCGAGGGTGATCAGTGCGTAGAACACGCCCTTGGCCAGCAGCGCCACGATGACCGCGAGGAACCCGGTGACCAGCGCGCCCACCACGGGTACGAAGGCGCCGAGGAAGATCAGTGAGGCCAGCGGCAGCGCCAGCGGAATGCCCATGATCGCCAGGCCGCTGCCGATGGCGACCGCGTCGACGAGGGCCACCAGCGACGTGGCGCGCGCATAGCCGGCCAGGGAATGGAACCCGGCGGCACCCGCTTCGCGCACCCGCGCCCGCTGAGCGCGCGGGATGAGGCGGGTGACGAACTCCCAGATGTTGCGACCGCCGAGGAGGAAGAAGATCACCGTGAAGAGGCACAGCAGGATCCCGGTCAGGATCTCCGCGATGGTGCCCGCGGTCGAGAGGGCGCCGGTGGTGAGCTGCGCCTGGTGGTCGCGCAGCGAGTCGATGACGGTGTCGCCGGCCTGGTTGATCTGGTCGCGGCTGAGGTCGGCGGGCCCGTTGATGAGCCAGGCCCGGGCGCCCTCGATGCTGCGCGTCACCTCGTCGACGAGTTGCGGTGCGCCGTCGACGAATTGGTTCACGACGAACGACATGACGCCGGTCAAGATGGCCAGACCCAGCACCATGACGAACGCCACCGCGCCCCCGCGAACCGCGCCGTAACGATCTAGGAAGTCGACGGCGGGCAGCAGGAGCGCGGTGAGGATCAGGGCAATCGCGATCGAGACGACCACGACGCCCATGGTCTGAAGTAGCCAGAGCAGTGCGTAGGCGGCCGCCCCAATGACGAGCAGCCGCCATGACCACGCCGCGGTGGCGCGGACCAGGGGGTGTACCGCCTGGTCATCACGCCCCGCGGCAGAGGTCACGCGCTAGAACCAGACTTTTCGACCACCGACCGGGCGGCCAACCGCTCCGAGGATCCACAGCACGACACCGACGACGACGAGAATCGCGCCGATCGTGTACAGAATGCTCAGGCTGGTGAAATAGCCGATCAACAACAGGATTACGCCGAGGACGATCATGTCCGTTCCGATCTGTAGGCGGGGTGTAACGGAACGTGAATTACCTGAAACGTCAAAATCAAACCTAAATACTGAAACATCGGTTTCGACGCGATCATGCTGGGCACCCGCTGGCAAACTGCTTTCGACGCGGCCGTCAGTACAGGGCGGACCGCATGTTGTCCTCGTCGAAGTGCGTCTTCAACTCCTCGAGACTGATCTCGCGATAGACCGCCTTGGCCAACTCGGCGACGCTCGGCACCGCCGTCGGATTCCACGTCTGCGGCGTCCAGGCGTCCGACCGCAGGAACGCCTTGGCGCAGTGGAAGAACACCTCCTCCACCGCGATCTCGAGCGCGAGGATCGGCCGCTTGCCGTCCACGACCATGGCGTCGAAGTAGTCGGCGTCGGACACCACGCGCGCAGTGCCGTTGATGCGCAGCGTGTCACCGCGGCCAGGGATGACGAACACCGTCCCGACGTGGGGACGCTGCAGAACGTTGAGGTAGCCGTCGACGCGCTTGTTGCCCGGCCGCTCGGGGATCGCAATCGTGGTGTCGTCGATGACGTGCACGAAGCCCGGCGGGTCGCCCTTGGGGGAGACGTCGACGCGGCCGTGGGCGTCGGTGCTGGCGACGAAGCCGAGCGGGGAGTGTGCCAACCAGTCCCGCTGCACGGCCGACAGTCGCGGCTTGACCTTCCCGGCGACCGCTGCGTTCGGATGGCCGACGATCGCCCGCAGTTCCTCGACACTGGTGACGACGGTGACTTCGCGACCCATGGGAGCCATCATGCTCCGGTGTCGAACCGCACGGTGAGTTCCCTGCGGTCGACCTTGCCGATGCCCCGGCGCGGCAGGTCGTCGACGACGTGCACCTCGCGCGGCGCGGCAGTGGCGTCCAGCGTCTGGCCGACGTGCTCGCGCAACTCGGCGGGCGTTGGCGGCGCGCTGCCCGCAGTGAGCACGACTGCCGCCGCGACGCGCTGACCAAGGCGCGGGTCGGTCACGCCGAACACCGCGCAGTCGGCGATGGCGGGGTGCGTGGCCAGCGCCGCCTCGACGAGACCCGGCATGACGGTGAGCCCGCCGGTGCTGATCGCGTCGTCGATGCGGCCAAGCACGCGCAGGGCGCCCGAGTCATCGACGGCGCCTGCGTCGTCGGTGCGGAACCAGCCCGGTTCGGCGAACGGATCCGGGATGACGGGGTTGCGGTAGCCCTTGGCGACGGTGGCGCCGCCGAGGAGGATGCGGCCGTCGTCTATGCGTACCGCCACGCCTTCCAGGGGCACGCCGTCGTACACGCAACCACCCGCCATCTCACTCATGCCGTACGTCCGGACGACGGAAACCCCTGCGCGCGAGGCCCGTTCGGCGAGTCCGGCGGGCATCGGCCCACCGCCGATCAGCACGGCGTCGAGTTCGGCGAGTGCGGCGGCGTCCACCGGATCGGCCAGCGCCTTGTCGAGTTGCACGGCCACGAGCGACGCATAGCGGCGACCGGAGTCCATCTCGTCGATGGCGGCGCGCAGTTCCCCGGGGGCGAAGCCGGGGATCAGCGCGACCGGGGTGGTGCCCGAGATGATGCTGCGCACCACGACCTGCAGCCCCGCGACGTGGTGGGCGGGCAGGGCGAGCAGCCAGCTGCCGGGACCGCCGAGTCGTTCGTTGGTGGCATCGGCGCTTGCGATCAGGGCGGCCGCAGTCAGCGTGGCGCCCTTGGGCGTTCCCGTCGTACCGGAGGTCGACACGACGACCGCGACGTCGTCGGCGACGTCCTCGCCGACGCGCAGCGCGCCTGCCAGGAGTTCGGCCTCCCGCTCGTCGGCTGGCAGCGGGACGATGCCGGACTCGCGGCCGTCGAGGACGCCTTCGAGCGCGGCGACCAGTGCCGACGGGCTGGGTACGGGCGGTATGACGACCGCGCGCAGGGTGGCTATGTGGGATCCTCGGCCGAATCCTCGCCACGGGGATCGTCCAGCGGCCAACCCTTCGTCGCCAGGCGTGCCCGTACGCGCTCGACGTCCTCCTCGCGTGGGAGTTCGTCGGTGACCTGGGTGATCTGCACCCCGATGTCCACGTGGTCGAACTCGCCGCGCTCGAGCAGCGCCTGGGTCACGGTCTTGACCTCGTCCTTGGACAGTCGACGGTCGAGCAGCGCCATGAGCGGCACCCGGTCGGGGCCGGGAACGCCTTCGGGGTAGCCCGAAGTAATCCACGCCACGATCTTCGTCAGGAATGCGTTCACTGCGTCGAAGCCCCCTTCCGGCAGTAGGTCGTCGGTGTCGCGATGGATCGATGCTAGCGGCGGCCCGCTGCGGTCGACGGGTGACTCGAACCCTGCGAGCTGGCTGTGCGTCTTGCCGGCGACCGGGACGTGAACAGTCGATGAACACCTCGGCGAAACAGGCAAACTGCCTGTTCAGCCGTTCTATCGATGGTGAGACCGGCTAGGTGATTTCGCTGAGAATCCCTCAGAATCATGCTCATGAGCGCTGAGCTGATCATTCTGGTGCTGTTGATTGCCACGGCACTGGCATTCGACTTCACCAACGGGTTCCACGACACCGGCAACGCGATGGCCACGTCCATCGCGACCGGTGCCCTCAAGCCCAAGACCGCCGTCATCCTGGCAGGCGTCCTGAACCTCGTCGGCGCGTTCCTGTCGGTCGAGGTCGCCATCACGGTCACCACCTCGGTGCTCAAGATCCAGGACAGCTCGACCGGGTCGCTGGTCGAGGGCATCGACGCATCGACGGGCCTGACGATCATCTTCGCCGGCCTGATCGGCGGCATCTTGTGGAACCTCCTCACGTGGCTGTTCGGCATCCCGTCGAGTTCCTCGCACGCGCTGTTCGGCGGTCTGATCGGCGCCGGACTGGCAGCGCTCGGCACGGCGGGCGTCAACTGGAGCGGCGTCTTCGGCAAGGTCATCGTCCCCGCCCTCGCAGCGCCCTTCATCGCAGGCCTGGTCGCGGCATGCGGAACCTGGATCGTCTACCGCCTGACCCGCAAGGTCCTCAAGAAGCGCCGCGAGGAGGGCTTCCGCTGGGGCCAGATCGCCACCGCGTCACTCGTCGCACTGGCACACGGCACCAACGACGCACAGAAGACCATGGGCGTCATCGCGCTCGCGCTCATCACCACCGGCCACCTCACCGGCGACGTGAAGGAGGACGGCCTGCCGTTCTGGGTCATCGCGTCCTGCGCCCTGGCGATCGGGCTCGGCACCTACATCGGCGGCTGGCGCGTGATCCGCACGCTGGGCAAGGGTCTGGTCGAGATCGAGTCCCCGCAGGGTCTGGCGGCCGAAGCGTCCTCGGCGGCGATCATCCTGTCCTCGAGCGCCGCGGGCATGGCGCTGTCGACCACCCACGTCGCGACCGGATCCATCCTCGGCAGCGGCGTCGGCAAGCCCGGTGCACAGGTCCGCTGGGCCGTCGCGGGCCGGATGGCCGCAGCCTGGCTGATCACGCTGCCCGCCGCCGGACTCGTCGGCGCGCTCTCCTTCTGGCTGTCGCACTTCGTCGAGAACGCGACCGGCTCGTCGCTGGCAGGCGACGGCCTCATCTTCGTCATCCTGGTGGCGCTCTCGGGCTACATGTACTGGCGCGCCCAGCAGCAGAAGGTCAACCACGAGAACGTCAACGCCGACTGGGATGAGTCGACCAACTCGGTGGTCCCCGCCGACGCGCGCGACATCGCGGCCGACCCGACCAAGCCCACGGCCTCGGTCTAATCCGCGACCTTCGCAACCATCGCAACCAAGAGCCTTCTAAGAGAAGAGAACTCACATGACCTACCTGGAATCCATCCTCAAGGTGCTCGCCGTCGGGCTGATCCTCGGCGCCGGCCTGCCCGCGGTGTTCGCGGTCGGCCTCGTCGCCTACTCGAGGGGCGCAGGCGGTGCGGAAGCCGACGGCACGGTCGACGCCCCCAACCCCGCGCTCAAGGCCTTCGGCGTGCTGCTGTTCGCCTTGGTTACGGCAGTGATCGTGATCGCGATCCTGTGGATCACGAAGGGCACGATCGACCACCACTTCGGTTTCAACCCCGTCCCCTTCCTTCCGGGAAAGTGAGCTGCACACCATGACCGAGACGCAGAGCGCGAGTTCGTTCGACAACGTCGTCACCTGGCTGCGCGCGGGCTACCCCGAGGGAGTGCCGCCAAAGGACTACTTCGCGCTGCTGGCGCTGCTGAAGCGCTCACTGACCGAGGAGCAGGTCGTCAAGGCGGCCCAGACGGTGCTCAGGAGCGTGGACTCCGACACCGTGACCGAGGGCGAGATCCGCAGGGCCGTCGAGGCGGTCATCGAGAAGGAGCCCAACCCCGAGGAGATCCACCAGGTGGCGTCGCGGTTGGCGTCGGTCGGCTGGCCGCTCGCGGGAGCGCCCGCCTCCTAGTCAGTCGTTCCTGGTGTCGCGGCGCAGCGGATGCGTCTCGGGCACCTGGACGAAGATCAGCGTGATGCCGTCGGGATCGGTGACGTGCATTTCGTGCAGACCCCACGGCTCCTGCTTCGCGGTGCGGGTGATGTTTACGCCGCGACCCTCCAGCTCGGCCTGGGTCGCGTAGACGTCGCGCACCTGCAGCCACAGCGCTCCGGGAAACGGCGGCCCACCCTCAGCCGGTGCGCCGTGACCGGCGAGTTCGATCAGCGACTGCCCGGCGTAGAACACCGTGCCTGCGCCGTACTCGCGAGCGACCGCGAGACCGATGTCGTCGCGGTAGAACTCGATCGACCGCGCATAGTCCGCCGGCCGGAACAGGACCCGACTGGCGAGAATCTCCATGCCATCGTGTCTAACACACCCTCTGATTTCCGCCGAACGTCGGTTACCGCCACGGTTCCGGGCGGGGACCGTGACACGATCCAACACTCGTCGCGAGCGCTAAGCGCCAGACTCGGCGGCCTTTCGGTACCCGCGCACCGCGATCGGGCCGAAGACCGCGAGCAGCCCGGCCACCCACGCGATCGACTGAAGTACCGGCCACAGCGTCGGGCCACCCTCGGCCAGACCGCGCATCGCCTCGATCGCCGGCGACATCGGCTGCGCGCGCACGGCCGGCTGCAGCCAGCCGGGGAACACGTCGATGGGCACCATGCCGGAGTTGAAGAACAGCAGCAGGAAGCACACGGTCGACAGCCCGGTGATGATGTTCTTGCCGCCCGCCTGCACGCCGACCGCGACGATCACCGTCGCGAACCCGATCACCATCAGCACGGGAACCAGCACGAAGCCGATCGCACCGAGCCAATTGCCGTTGAAGCGCAGGCCCATCGCGATGCCCACCGCGGTGATGGCCAGCGATCCGACCAACGCGCGGCCCGCTTCGGCGAGCAGCCGTCCGGACAGCGCACTGGCCCGGTGCACGGGCAGTGCCCACAGGCGGCTCAGCAGTCCGGACTCGCGCTCGTCGGGCAGCGCTGCGCCCGCGCCGATCGCGCCGAACAGGGCGCCGACGATCGCGCACATCGGCACCAGGCCGTAGAGGCTATTGCTCCCGGTGAGGGTCGCAATCGACTCGCCGATCACCAGCTTGTAGACCACCAGCAGGAAGGTCGGGAAGATCAGCGCCTGGATGAGGACGACGGGCTCACGCGTCCATCGCACCAGCAGACGTCCGGCCTGCAGCCTGCTCTGCGAGACGAACGTGCTCGTCACGGGGCCCTCCTTTGCATCCGGACCGCGATGCCGCCGAAAAGCGTCAGCAGTCCGGCACACCACGCCAGGCCCAGCAGCAGGTCAGCAGTCGTCACCTGACCCTTGGCGAGTTCGCGCAGCGTCTGGGCGATCTGCGACACCGGCTGCCGCGTGACGAACCAGCCGAGCCAGCCGGGGAACGCCGATGCCGGCGCGATGCCGGTGGACAGCATGACCAGCAGCAGCTGGGGGATGAGCAGGGTCTGCCCGGCTGCCTCGGCGTTCGTGGACACCGAGCCGAGCGCGTCGGCGCCCAGCGACAGGGCCAGCGACAGCAGCAGGGCGATGCCGCAGAACCCGAACACGTCGACGACGTCGCCCTGGAACCGGAAGCCGAACGCGTAGCCGACGGCGACCGCCGCGGCCAGCGACGCGGTGGCACGGATCAACGCCGAGAGCATCCGCGCCGTCACCGGCACCAGCGACGTCATCGGGAGGCTGCGCAGCCGAATTCCCATGCCGCTGAGGTTGTCTCGCGCCGCGCGGTCCGCGGTCGTCATCGCGGTGAAGATCATGGCCTGCACCACGATCACCGGCAGGATGTACTGCGGGTAAGAGGAGGCCCCGGTGGCTTCGATGTCGACGACGTTGCGCAACGTGATGTCGAAGCACACGAAGAACGCGACCGGACCACCGATCGCGAAGATCAGATCGCCGTCGCGCAGCGTGCCGAGCACCGACCGCTGGGTCAGGGCGGCCAGCGCGCTCACGGGGCCGATTCCTGGACGGGTGCTCCGGTCAGACTGAAGAAGACCTCGTCGAGTGACGGCTTGCGCAGCGAGATGTCGTGCAGGTCGAGGTCGAGCGGGGCGACACGGCCGAACACCTCGGACATCGTGGTGAAGCCGTCGGGCGCTGGGACCGACACCGTGCCGCGGTCGGGGTTGGTCTCGACGCCCGCGAAGCCGTCGAGCGCGGCGGCCACCCGGGGCAGGTCGGCGAGGTCGACCGGGCTGATCTCGCAGTAGCTCCCGCCGATCGTGCGCTTGAGGTCGTCGGGGGTGCCGTCGGCGATCACGCGGCCGCGGTCGATCACGACGATGGAGTCCGACAGCGCGTCGGCCTCCTCGAGGTACTGGGTCGTCAGCAGGGTCGTGATTCCTTGGTGCCGTAGCGATCCGACGAGGTCCCATACCTCCCGCCGGCTGCGGGGATCGAGCCCGGTGGTGGGCTCGTCGAGGAACACGACCTTGGGTGGGACCACCAGCCCGCAGGCGATGTCGACGCGGCGGCGCATGCCTCCGGAGTAGGTGGCGACGCGCTTGTCGCCCGCGTCGGTGAGGCTGAAGGTCGCGAGCATCTCGTCTGCGCGCTCGCGGGCGCTCTGCTTGTCCATGCCCCGCAGCCGGGCGAACAGGACGAGGTTCTCCCGGCCGGTGAGCAGTTCGTCGATGGCGGCGTACTGGCCGGTGAGGCCGATCGACTCGCGCACCTTTCCGGCCTGGGCCACCACGTCGAACCCGGCGACGGTCGCGGTGCCGCCGGTGGGCCGCTGCAGCGTGGAGAGGATGTTGATCGTGGTGGTCTTGCCGGCGCCGTTGGGGCCGAGCACGCCGAGCACCGAGCCCACCGGCGCCGAGAACGTGACACCGCTCAGCGCCTGATGGTCGCCGTAGCGCTTGGTTACGCCGTCGAGGGCGATCGCGAGGTCGGACACGCAAGCGAGTATGGCATGCCTAACCTAACTAACTAACCGCTGGTCGGCTGGACCCGCTGGCGCTTCATGACGGCGTCCACGGCGCCCGGCGCGAACGTGTTGACGAAGTCAGCGGTCATCGCCATCCGCGGGGCGATGCGCACCGGACGGTTGCGCGCCGCGGTCACCATCCAGTCGGCCGCCTCGTCGGCGCTCAGGCCCGGCACGCCGTCGTAGGCCCGCGTGGGAGCGATCATCGGCGTCTTCACCAACGGATAGAACAGCGTCGTGGAGTGCACGCCGTCGGCCGCCCACTCGGTCTCGACGACCCGGCTCACGGCGGTCAGCGCGGCCTTGCTCGCGTTGTAGACGGCGAACAGCGGCGACGACTCGCTCAGCACGCCCCAGGTCGACACGTTGATGACGTGACCGTCGCGGCGCTCGCGCATGCCAGGTCCGAAGCCGCGGATCAGCCGCAGCGGCGAGTAGTAGTTCAGGGTCATCGTGCGCTCGACGTCGTGCCACCGGTCCAGCGACTCGGCCAGCGGTCGCCGGATCGAGCGGCCCGCGTTGTTGATCAGCACGTCCACCCCGCCGAACCTCTCGTCGACGTCGGCCACCAGGGCATCCACGGCGTCGAGATCGGACAGATCGCAGTCGATCGCGGTCGCGTCCCCGCCTGCCGCGGTGACGTCGGCGACCACGGCGTCGAGCAGGTCCCTGCGGCGCGCGACCACGATCACCTTGGCCCCGGCGGCCGCCAGCTTGCGGGCACCCGCCTCGCCGATCCCCGACGACGCCCCGGTGACGAGGATGCGCTTGCCGGTCAGGTCGATGTCGCGTCGCGGCGCGAGCAGCTGGGCGGTCAACGGCGGGCGCATGCTGGCCAGCAGCAGGCTGTCGGACAGGCGGCGCAACGGGTTCCTGGTCACGGGCACCGAGCTTAGGCCCGCGTGAACTCGCGCAGATTCACCACCGCGAGCGTCTGCCGGACACCGTGCTCGGAGAACGTCATCGCGGGCTCGAAGCCGAGCCGGCGGGCCAGGCTGAGCGACCTGGCGTTGGCGCTGTGCGTCACGATGATCACGGGCTCGTCGGGCAGCTCTGCAGCGGCCGCCCGCAGTACCGCGGTGGCGGCCTGGAACGCCCAGCCCCGACCCCAGGCCCGCGGGCTCAGCGTGTAGGCGAGTTCGAGTTCCTCGCCGTCGGGGCTGATGTGGCCGGGGTGGTGCACGCCGCGACGGGTCAGCGACATCGTCCCAACGAAGGCGTCGGATGCCTTGTCGGCGATCAGGTAGGCCCCGGGCGAGCCGGTCACCGCACTCACCCCGACCTCGTCGAGATCGCGCGCGACGTCGTGCCGCGACTGCGCGCCGCCGAGGTGCGCGCGTACCTCGGGGTCGCTGGCGTGGGCGATGATCGCGTCGCGGTCGGAGTCGCGGGCCTTGCGCAGCACGACGTCGCCGGCGTCGATGCGCAGCGCGGTCAGCGTTCGTCCGGGCACCGGTCGAGTGTGCCAGGCCCGGCTGGTCATGCCCCTGCGCGCGGCGCGGGGCGTAACACGCAGCGCGCGTAGCCAATCCACGACACGATGACCAGGACGACCGCGAGCCCGATGACCGTCGTCGTCGCCGAAGCGACCTCCACGCCCACCGCGTCGCGGCCAGGGGCGTGCCGGTCGACGACCGGCAGCAGCATCAGCGGCAGCAGGCCGACGCCGAACGTCGCCATGGCGCCGATCACCGAGGCGCCGAACGCCGGCCGCACCGCACCCCAGATGGTCAGCCCCGCCGTCAGGTAGACGAGCACCGCCAGCGGCAGCGGACGCAGGCTGGCGTCGACCTCGCCGGTCCGGCGCCATGCGCCCCACCCGGCCATCTCGGCGTACCCGGCCACGCCGTACGCCGCGAACCAGGGCGCCACGGTCGCGACCACGACGATCGACGCACCGAGGATCCCGATCGCCCATCGGGTGAGTGTCGCTTCGATGGCAGTACCTTCCTGTGCGATTCGTGGAGTCTCACCTGCGCTCACCGCAGGAAATCCTCCACGAATCGCTAGAAGTAGCGGGGGAACTTGGACCAGTCGGGGTCGCGCTTCTCCAGGAAGGCGTCGCGGCCCTCGACGGCCTCGTCGGTCATGTAGGCCAGGCGCGTCGCCTCGCCTGCGAACACCTGTTGGCCGACCAGCCCGTCGTCGAGCAGGTTGAACGCGAACTTCAGCATCCGGATTGCCTGCGGCGACTTCCCGTTGATCTCGTGGGCCCATTCCAGCGCGACCTTCTCGAGGTCGGCGTGGTCGACGACCTCGTTGACCGCACCCATCGCGTGCATCTGCTCGGCGGTGTATGGGCGGCCCAGGAAGAAGATCTCCCGGGCGAACTTCTGGCCGGTCTGTCGGGCCAGGTAGGCGCTGCCGTAACCGCCGTCGAAGCTGCCCACGTCGGCGTCGGTCTGCTTGAACCTCGCGTGCTCGCGGCTGGCCAGCGTCAGGTCGCACACCACGTGCAGCGAGTGCCCGCCACCGGCGGCCCAGCCGTTCACCAGGCAGATCACGGGCTTGGGCATGAACCGGATCAACCGCTGCACCTCGAGGATGTGCAACCGGCCTGCCTGGGCCGGGTCGATGCTGTCCGCGGTCTCACCGGAGGCGTACTGATAGCCGGTACGGCCCCGGATCCGCTGATCGCCGCCGGAGCAGAATGCCCACCCACCGTCCTTGGCCGACGGCCCGTTGCCGGTCAGCAGGATCACCCCGACGTCCGATGACATCCGTGCGTGGTCGAGGACGCGATACAGCTCGTCGACGGTGTGCGGCCGGAACGCATTGCGCACCTCAGGACGGTCGAACGCGATGCGGACGGTCGGCTTGCGGACGCCGTCGACGACGTGCCGGTGATAGGTGATGTCGGTGAGTTCGAAGCCCGGCACGGGTTGCCACAGAGACGGGTCGAACGGGTTGTCTGAGCTCACGGAACGACTGTAGAGCGTGACGTCGACGAGTTTCGCAGCGCTCGCCCAGGGGTAGAGAAGCCCCGCAACGGCGTGCTCAGCGCGCCACGATGAAGGAGACGACGATGAAGCGCGTAACTGGTGTGTTGGTGTCCGGTATTGCTGCCGGACTGATGCTGGTCGGATGCTCGCCGTCGGTTCAGGGTGGCGACACCCCGTGCAAGGACTTCGTGGGTGCCGATGAGAAGACCCAGAACGAGGCCATCAACAAGATGCTGAAGGACGAGAAGGGCGCCGAACCCGCGTCGCTCGAGGTCACGGGCACCCGGCTCGCCGTGTCGACCTACTGTCAGACCGCGGGCAAGCAGGACGAGCCGATCAAGAACGCCCCGCACCTGTAACCGGATCGAATCGGAACACCGCGCATCGCCCGGCGAGGGCTTCGAACTCGTCGGGCGTGCCGCCGGTGACCAGGCCCGAACGCTTCATGAAGCTGACTCCGGTCGGTACCAGCGTGGGGAATTGCCGCAGTAGCGGACGGGCGTCGTCGGCCGACAACTCGACCATCCGGACCGTTTCGCGACGCTTGCCGGTCGTCAGCGTCGCAGTTTCGGCCGCGCGAGCGTTGCGCTCCCAATCCGCCCCGGGGAAACCCGCAACCACGTAGCGGGTGCCGTCGACCACCATCGGCGTGATCGGCGTCGGGCGCGGCTTGCCGGTCTTGCGGCCGGGCACGGTGAGGATCACGGGGCCCCCGCCATTCGAGTTCCCGAAGACACCCAGCTTCATCACGGTCATGAAGACCTTGTTCATCGGCTTGAGCCACCAGGGCGGGGTTGGGTTGCCGTCGGCCATGTTTGGAAGGCTAGACCTCGACGCCTGCACCCGTCACGGCCTCGAGCAGGCCGTTGGGTCGCTCGGTGGTCGGCAGCGGGTCGACGAGCGCGAATCGGCATCCGACGGCCAGCGCGCCACCGTCGGCCTCCTCGCTGTCCCCGACCATCAGCGCATCGGCGGCGTCCACCCCGAGACGCGACAGCGCGGTGTTGAAGATCTCCGGGGTCGGCTTGACCGCGCCCACCTCGAACGACAGCACGAATTCGGTGACCAGCTCCTCCACGCCGAGGCTGCGGAACGTCGGCCGGATGTCCCACGCGATGTTCGACACGACGCCGACGGCGATGCCGGCCCGCCGCAGGCGTTGCAGCACCTCGGCGGTGTCGGGGTAGGGCACCCAGTACGACGGGTCGACGGTGCGGGCGTAGAGCTGCTCGGCATGATCGTCGGTGAGCCCGGACTCGCGCATCACGTGCAGGTAGGCCTCGCGGTGCAGGTGCGGCTGGAGGTCGCGATTGGCCCAGCTGCGGTACTGCTCGTCGGACATCTCGACCGGCCGCCCCGTCGGCGCGGTCAGCCGGTACATCAACTCGGCGCGGACGTGCTCGTCGACCACCTTCTCGTTGACCAGGATGTCGTCGAACCAGCTGTCGTCCTCCTCGAGCCGGAACAGCGTCCCGGAGAAGTCGAACAGCACCGCGCGGGTTTCGGACTGCGTCATGACGTCTTCTCTCTGCGTGCGCGAGCGGCCTTGCCCTGCAAGACCTCTCGTTCGGCATCGTTGGTGGTCAGCGTGGCGGCGACGTCGAACTGGGCAGCGGCCTCATCGTCGCGGCCCAGTCGGGCGAGCAGTTCGCCCCGCACGCTGGGCAACAGGTAGGAGCCCTCGAGCCCGCTGATGTCGTCGACGAGGGTCAGGGCGTCACCGGGGCCGGAGTGCATCGCCACCGCGACGGCGCGGTTCAGTTCGACCACCGGTGAAGGCGCAATCCGCAGCAGCCCGTCGTACAGCGCGACGATGCGCGCCCAGTCGGTGTCGGCCGCGGTCGGGGCGACGGCATGGCATTCGGCCAGCGCGGCCTGCAGTGCGTACGTGCCCCACCCGGTTCCCTTGCGCTGCAACGCCATCGAGGCCCGCTCCAGGGCGGCGACGCCGCGCACTATCTGAGCCCGGTCCCACGCGGCGCGGTCCTGGTGCTCCAGCAGGACGGGCGTGCCGTCGGGCCCCGATCGCGCGGCGAACCGCGAGGATTGGAACTCCATGAGCGCGACCAGGCCGTGCGCCTCGGGCTCCTCGGGCACCAGCGCCGCCAGCGCGCGGCCCAGACGCAATGCCTCCGTGCACAATTCGTCGCGGATCCAACGCCGGCCGAACGAGGCGGAGTAGCCCTCGTTGTAGACGAGGTAGATGACGCCGAGCACCGCCGACAGTCGCCGGGGGTACTCCGAGGGATCCGGCACCTCGAACGGAACCCGGGCGTCGCCGAGGGTCTTCTTGGCCCGGACGATGCGCTGGGCGATGGTCGCCTTGGGCACGAGGAACGCCCGCGCGATCTCTTCGGTGGTCAGGCCGCCGACGACCCGCAGGGTCAATGCGATCTGGTTCTCCCGCGACAGCACCGGGTGGGTGGAGATGAAGATCAGCCGGAGCACGTCGTCGTCGATGCGGTCGGGGTCCCACGCCTCGTCGTGCGTGGTCTCGAGGTCGCGGGCCAGCGCCGCGTACTTGGCGTCCTGGCGGTCCAGACGGCGCCACCCGTCGATCGCCTTGCGCTTGGCGACGGTGGTCAGCCAGGCGCCTGCGTTGCGCGGCACGCCGGTGGTGGGCCACTGCTCGAGTGCGTCGACGAGCGCTTCCTGGGCGAGGTCCTCGGCTAGCCCGACGTCACCGACGAGGCGGGTCAGCGTGGCGACGATCTTGGCCGCCTCCATCCGCCACACGGCATCCACGGTCGGCTGCACTCCCGAAGGGGCGGACGCGGTGGACATCCGATCATTCTGCCGAGTGAGCTAGACGTACCGCGCGCGCCCGGCGAATGCACCCGCCACGATCTGCACGACGTACACCGCCAGGAACATCAGCCACGGCACCGTCCAGCCGTGCGTGACGTCGTGCAGCAGGCCGAACAGGAAGGGGCCGGTGCCCGCGATGAGGTAGCCCAATCCCTGTGCCATGCCGGACAGTTGCGCGGTGTCCTCGGCGTTGCGGGCGCGCAGGGCGATGATCGCCAACGCCATCGAGAACGCGCTCATGCCGACGCCGATCAGCACGCTCCACAGGATGGGCGCCGCGCCGGGCGCGAGCATCAGGCCGACGGCGCCGGTCATCCCGAGCAGGCCGAGGGCGACGACCCAGCCGCTCTGGCTCGGCTTGCGCGCGGCCAGCGGCGAGATCACCAGCGCGATCGGCACGCCGATCAGCGACGTCAGCCCGACCAGCAGGCCGGCGTCGGTCTTGCCGATGCCGTTGTCGATGAAGATCTCGGGCAGCCAGCCCATGACGATGTAGGCCATGAACGCCTGACATCCGAAGAACAGCGTGACCGTCCACGCCAGCTTGTTCCGCAGCAGCGAGCGTCGCGGGCCGGTCGGCGCGGTGCTCGCGGCCCAGGTGTCGCCGTGCCGCCGCGACGCGGGCATCCAGGCGAGCAGCGCGACGAAGGCCACGACCGCCCACGCGGCCAGCGCGATCCGCCAGCCGCCGAGCGGTTCCTCGAGGCCGGGCGTGACCGCCGAGCCCAGCGCCCCGCCGCCCTGCAGTGCGGCGGTGTAGATGCCGGTCATCAGACCCACCCGGGCGGGGAACGAGCCCTTGATGACGACTGGGATCAGGACGTTGACCAGCGCGATGCCCGCGCAGGCGATGAGCGTCGCGCCGAGGACGAGGTGGGGCCCGTCGACGACCCGCAGGGCCAGCCCCGCGGTCAGCGCCACGAGTGCGGTCGAGATGGTGCGGCCCAGGCCGATCCGCGACGAGAGCCACGGCGCGGCGAGGCCTGCGGCGGCGAAGCACAGCGCGGGCAGGGTGGTCAGCAGCCCGGCCCACGTCGCGGAGACCCCGAGGTCGCTGCGCATCTCGCCGAGGAGGGGAGCGACGCTCGTCACCGCGGGCCGCAGGTTCAGCGCGGTGAGCACCACGGCGAGGGCCAGCAGCGCGCCGCCGGCGACCGCCGGGACCCGGTCGGCGCCGAGTTCGGGCGCGTACGCGTCGAGGTCGACCGTTTCGTCCCGCTTCTCCGTGCGCATCCTGCTAGATTGCCATACATCCCATGATTGGTTGAAAGGATGTCCTCTGTGCCGTTGAGCACCGCACGACGCGCGGGCCTGGTCGACCAGGTGATCGAGCAGCTTCGGACGTCCGTGAGCAGCGGCGAATGGCCCGTCGGCGAGCGCATCCCCAACGAGACCGTGCTCGTCGATTCACTCGGCGTCGGTCGCAACACCGTCCGCGAAGCGGTCCGCGCGCTGGCCCACGCGGGCATTCTCGACGTGCGGCAGGGCGACGGCACCTACGTCCGGGCGACCAGCGAGGTGTCGGGCGCGCTGCGCCGCCTGTGCGGCGCCGAACTACGCGACGTGCTGCAGGTGCGCCGCGGCCTCGAGGTCGAGGGCGCCAGGCTGGCGGCCGCCAACCGGACCGACGCCGACGTCGCCGAACTGCGGGCGCTGCTGGCCCGCCGCGACGAATGTCTGCAGGACGGGCGCACCGACGACTTCGCGCGCGCCGACGTGGAGTTCCACCTCGCGGTCGTCGCCAGTTCGCACAACGTCATGCTGACCGAGCTGTACCGCGGGCTGCTCGAGGCCGTCGCCGCGAGCGTCGCGACCACCCACGAGAAGCCGGTCGAGATCGTCGACCACGGCCTGCTGCTCGACCACATCGCAACCGGCGACGTCGAGTCAGCCGCCCGCACCGCGGGCGAACTCCTCGACCGCATCCTCGCCGCCCTATAGGGGTTACCTCCCTCGGCGAGCGTGCGTGTCTGCGGGCGACACGCCGGGTCAGAACCCGAGTTCGCGCACGCTCGCGGGGCGTCTTCAGCCGCCGCCTCAGCCGACGCGGCGCTCCGAGCCCTCCCAGAACTGCGCGCGGACGGCCTTCTTGTCCGGCTTGCCGAGCGCGGTGACGGGCACCGAGTCGACGACCACGACCTGCTTGGGCGACTGCACCGACCCCTTGCGCTCCTTGACCGCCGACTGGATCTCGGCGGTCATGCGGGCCACCGACTCGTCGTCGGTCGCGGCGTCGGGGCGCAGCACGACGACGGCGGTGACGGCCTCGCCCCACTTCTCGTCGGGCGTGCCGATCACGCACACCTGCGCCACCGCGGGATGCTCGGCGACGACGTCCTCCACCTCGCGCGGGAACACGTTGAACCCGCCGGTGACGATCATGTCCTTGGTCCGGTCGACGATGAACCAGAAGCCGTCCTCGTCTTCACGCGCCAGGTCGCCGGTGTGCATCCAGCCGTCGCGGAACGTCTCGGCCGTCGCCTCCGGCTTGTTGAGGTATCCGCCCGCCAGTAGCGGCCCCGACACGCAGATCTCGCCGACCTCCCCTTGGGGCACCGGCTGGCCGTCCTCGCCGAGTAGCGCCGTCCGCGCGAACAGCGTCGGCTTCCCGCACGACGTCAGCCGCTTCTCGTCGTGGTCGGCCTTGGCGAGGTACGTGATGACCATCGGGGCCTCGGACTGCCCGTAGTACTGCGCGAAGATTGGCCCGAACCGGTCGAGCGCCTCCTTCAGCCGGACCGGGTTCATCGCCGATGCGCCGTAGTAGACGGTCTCCAGCGACGACAGGTCGCGGGTGTGCGAGTCGGGGTGGTCCATCAGCGCGTAGATCATCGACGGCACCAGCATCGTCGCGGTGATCTTCTGCTCCTCGATGGTCCGCAGCACCTCGGCGGGATCGAACTTCGGCAGCACCACCATCTCACCGCCCTTGACGATCGTCGGCAGGAAGAACGCCGCGCCGGCATGCGACAGCGGGGTGCACATCAGGAACTTCGGACGGTCCGGCCACTCCCACTCGGCCAGCTGGATAGTCGACATCGTGGTGGTCGCCTGCGACGTCATCATGACGCCCTTCGGCTTGCCGGTCGTGCCGCCGGTGAACGCCAGCCCGGTGACGGTGTCGGGTGCGAGGTCCGCGGCGACCAGCGGCTGCGGCGAGTACTTGGCGGCCTCGGCGGTCAGGTCGACGCCCACGCCCTCGAGCGCCTCGGGCACCGGACCGATCGTCAGCACCTGCTTGAGCGACGGGACCTTCTCCAGCAGCCCCAGCGCGCGCTCGGTGAACATCGGGTTGGGATCGATGATCAGCGACGTGACCTCGGCGTCGGACAGCACGTAGGCGTGATCGTCCAGCGAACCGAGAGGGTGTAGTGCCACGCGGCGGTACCCCTGGGTCTGGCCGGCTCCGACGATCATGAGGACCTCGGGTCGGTTCAACGCCAGCAGTCCGACGACAGCGCCGGTGCCCGCGCCCAGCCCCTCGAAGGCCTGAACGTACTGGCTGATGCGTTCCGCAAGCTGTCCGCCGGTGAGCGTGGTGTCGCCGAGGAACAGCACCGGCTTGTCCCGGTTGCGCTTCAGCGCGCCGACCGTGAGGTGGCCGGAGTGGATGGGATGACGCAGCAGCGAGTCGGTCATGGCATCAGATTAGAACGTGTTACAACTCTGGTTTCAAGGTGCGGGTTTCAAGCATGGCCGCAATGGGCTTCACTCGACGGGTGAGCGACAAGCTGCGGTCGGCGATCCTCGACATGGCCCGCGAGCGCGGCCCGGCCAAGACGATCTGCCCGTCCGACGCCGCGCGGGCCGTCGGCGGGGAGCAGTGGCGCGATCTGATGGACGACGCCCGCGACATCGCCCGCGACCTGGCCCGCGCCGGCGACGTCGAGATCACCCAGAAGGGCGAGGTGCTCGACCCCGACGCGACGTGGCGCGGACCCATCCGGATCCGCGCCACGTAGCCCTGTTGCGTCGAACTGGAGAGTCACGTCGTGATTTCGCGGTGCGAACGACGTGACTCTCCAGTTCGGCAGGAAAACTCAGGACTGAGCGAACCGATCAGCGTCCGCCCGCGCCTGGGCCGCCAGCTTCTCGGCCAACTCCGCCTTCCACTGGATCTCCTTGCGGACCCACGGGTTGTCCATCGGGAACTCCTCGGTCTCCGACACCCGTCGCACCTCGAGCTTCACGCCCGGCCCCAGCGGCACCTTCAGCGCCCAGCGCTTGGCCTCCTCCTTCGACGACACGTCGAGGATCCAGAACCCGTTGAACAGTTCCTTGGCCTCGGTGTACGGCCCGTCGGTCACCACCGGCGGGTCGGCGTCGAAGTCGACCACGAAGCCTTCCTCGGGCCCGGTCAGGCCTTCGCCGGCCAGCAGGACGCCGGCCTTCATCAGTTCCTCGTTGAAGCGGCCCATCGACTCGATGATCTGGTCGAAGTCGATCTCCTGCTCGGCCATCATCGCCTCGGCCTCGGGGGCCACCCGCATGATCAGCATGTATCGCGCCATCGTCTCTCTCCTTCATCTCGTGGGAGGGGCACCGTCATCGTGCCCTCGATGACACGTCGAACGGCAAGCCCCGAAATCGACACGCGACGCGAACTTTTCTGAAGAATCCGGTGCATGTCCTCCCCGACGCACGCTGACCTGGTCGTTCACGGAACCGTTCTGACCGTCGACGAGAACCGGCCGACGGCCGAGGCGCTCGCGGTCACCGGCGGCCGCATCGTCGCGGTCGGGACGCGCGCCGACGTCACACCCTTCGTCGGGCCCGACACCGACGTCGTCGAACTCGGCGACGCATGCGTGATGCCCGGTTTCGTCGAGGCGCACGGGCACCCGCTGATGGAGGCCATCGTGCTGGCCGACCGCATCGTCGACATCCGGCCCGTCACGATGCGTGCCACCGACGACGTGCTGGCCGCCATCCGCAACGAGGTCGCCAAGCGGGGATCGGACGGCGCCTACCTCAACGGCTGGGATCCGCTGCTGCAGGAGGGGCTGCCCGAGCCCACGCTGCAGTGGCTCGACGCCCAGGCGCCCGACACCCCGCTGGTGATCATCCACAACTCCGGCCACAAGGCGTTCTTCAACACCGCGGCCGCGCGCACGCTCGGTCTCACCCGCGACACCCCCGACCCGAAGGGTGCCTCGTATGGGCGCGACGCCGACGGGAACCTCGACGGCACGGCCGTCGAGTCGGGTGCAGTGTTCTCGCTCATCGGCGGCGTGATGGACGTGGCCGGGTATCCGGCGATGCTGCTCGCCGAGTGCGCGCGGCTCAACCGGGCCGGGCTTACGACGTGTTCGGAGATGGCGTTCGACCCGATGTTCCAGCCGGCCCTCGACGCGCTGCACGACCACCTCACCGTGCGGTTGCGCACCTACGAGATGTCGACGGCCCGGATGACGACGGCCGCGCAGCCAGTGAACGGCGACGACGTGGTCAAGCAGGTCGGCATCAAGATCTGGGTCGACGGGTCGCCGTGGATCGGCAACATCGACCTGACGTTCCCCTACCTCGACACCGAGGCCACCCGGTCGATCGGCGTCGTGCCCGGCTCGTGCGGATGCGCCAACTACACCCGTGAACAGCTGACCGAGATCGTCGACGCCTACTTCCCGCTGGGCTGGCAGATGGCGTGCCACGTGCAGGGCGACAACGGCGTCGACACGATCCTCGACGTGTACTCCCAAGCGCTGCAAGCACATCCGCGTGAAGATCATCGACTGCGGCTCGAGCACGTCGGCGCCATCACCGACGAGCAGCTCCGCCGCGCCCACGACATGGGCATCACGTGCAGCATCTTCGTCGACCAGATCCACTACTGGGGCGACGTCCTCGCCGACGGGCTGTTCGGCGAGGAGCACGCGTCGCGCTGGATGCCGGTCGGTTCGGCGCTGGCCACCGGCATGCGGGTCTCGCTGCACAACGACCCGCCCGTCACGCCGGAGGAGCCGCTTCGCAACATCGGCGTCGCCGTGACCCGCACGGCGCCTAGCGGCCGCGTGCTGGGGCCGGAGCAGCGGATCACCGTCGAGCAGGCCATCCGTGCACAGACCATCGATGCGGCGTGGCAGTTGTTCTCGGACGACGTGATCGGATCGCTGGAGGTCGGCAAGTACGCCGACCTGGTGGTGTTGTCGGCCGATCCGCGGACCGTGCCGCCAGAGGACATCGCGGACCTCGAAGTGCGCGCGACCTACCTTGCGGGTAAGCGCGTTTATGCCAAAGCCGGTTGACAACGCTTGTTGTCATGGCACCCTCTTGGCATGTCCGCGCTGCCTGATCCCCGATTCCTCGACGAACGCGTCGCCCACTGGGCCACGACCAAGCCGGACGACGAAGCCGTCACCTTCTCCGGCCGCACCTGGACGTGGTCGCAGTGGTACGACCGCATCCGCCGCTTGGCCGGCGCGCTGAGCGAGCGCGGCGTCTCCCGTGGCGACGTCGTCGCCTTCCTCGACAAGAACCACCCCGCGTGCGTCGAAACCACTTTGGCCGCAGCATCTCTGGGTGCCGCCACCGCCATCGTCAACTTCCGGCTGGCCGGCGACGAGATGGACTACGTCCTCAACGACTGCGGCGCCAAGCTGCTGATCGTCGGCGCGGAACTCAAGGCGGGCATAGACAAGATCCGCGACAAGCTGAGTGGCATCGAGCACGTCATCGAAGTGACGCCCGACGGCGCCGAGGGCGACGAGTACGAGGCCATGCTGGCCGCGGCCACTCCGGTCGACCGTTCGCCCGACGTCGAACCCGACGACGTCTGCATCATCATGTACTCCTCGGGCACCACCGGCCGGCCGAAGGGCGTCTCGCTCACCCAGGCCAATCTGATCGCGCACACCGCCAACGCGTTCGCGGGCTGGGAACTGCAGGAGGGCGACAAGAACCTCGTCGCGATGCCGCTGTTCCACGTCGGCGGTACGTCGTACATGCAATTGGGCCTGCACACCGGGATCACCAGTTACATGACCCGCGACGTCGACGGAGCACAGCTGGCCGGCGGCATCCTGTCCGGAGCAAACCGGACCTTCCTGGTGCCCGCGGTGCTCGCCAAGGTGCTCGAGTCGGGCGAGGACGCGGTCAAGCTGTTCAGCGCGCTGAAGACCTACGGGTACGGCGCGTCGCCGATGCCGCTGCCGCTGCTGCGCCAGGCGCTGCAGGCGTGGCCCGACACCGACTTCATCCAGGCCTACGGGCTGACCGAGGTGGGCGGCGTGATCAGCCTGCTCGCGCCGGAGGACCACCGCGGCGACAACGAGGAGCGCCTGGTGAGTGCCGGGCGGCTGGTGCCCGGGGCGGAGGTGCGGGTGGTCGACCCCGACAGCCTCGAAGACGTGGAGTCCGGCGAGCAGGGCGAATTGTGGTTCCGCACCAAGCAATTGATGAAGGGCTACCACAACAAGCCCGAGGCGACGGCCGAGGCGATCACCGAGGACGGGTGGTTCCGCACCGGCGACATCGGCCGGGTCGACGAGGACGGCTACATCTTCGTCGAGGACCGGCTCAAGGACATGATCATCACCGGCGGTGAGAACGTCTACTCGATCGAGGTCGAGCGCGTCCTGGCCGAGCACCCCGCGGTGACCGAGGTCGCGGTGATCGGCGTGCCCGACGAGAAGTGGGGCGAGGCCGTCAAGGCCGTCGTGGCGCTGGAGGGCGAGGCGTCCGAGAGCGACATCATCTCGTGGGCGCGCGAGCGGCTGGCCAGTTACAAGTGCCCCAAGACCGTCGACATCCTCGACGAATTGCCGCGCAACCCCACCGGCAAGATCCTCAAGAAGGACCTCCGCAAGCCGCACTGGGAGGGGCGCGAGCGGTCCACCGTGTGAGGCCGTTGTCCCGCCTAGCGGCATGATGGACGGCGTGACCCCGCACCTCGACGACCTCGTCGACCGCCTGCACGTCATCGCGCTGCCGATGCGAGTTCGGTTCCGCGGCATCGACGTTCGCGAAGTCGCACTGTTCGAGGGGCCGAGCGGCTGGGGTGAGTTCGGGGCGTTCCTCGAATACGGTCCCGCCGAGGCGTCGCACTGGCTGGCTTCGGCGATCGAGGCGGCCTACGTCGAGCCGCCGGCCCCGGTGCGCCGCCGCATCCCGATCAACGCGACGGTGCCTGCGGTCGAGGCCGCACGGGTGCCCGAGGTGCTGGCCCGCTTTCCCGGCGCTCGTACCGCGAAGGTGAAGGTGGCCGAGGCGGGGCAGACGCTCGCCGACGACGTCGCCCGCGTGGAGGCGGTGCGGGCGTTGGTGCCGACGGTGCGGGTCGACGCCAACGGCGGGTGGACGGTGGCCCAGGCCGTAGAAGCGGCCCGTGCCCTGACCGTCGGCGGCCCGCTCGAGTACCTGGAGCAGCCGTGCGCGACGGTGCCCGAACTCGCCGAGGTGCGCCGCCTGGTCGACGTCCCCATCGCGGCCGACGAGAGCATCCGCAAGGCCGACGATCCGCTGCTCGTCGTGCGCGCGAAGGCGGCCGACGTCGCGGTCGTGAAGGTGGCGCCTCTCGGTGGCGTTCGACGTCTGCTCGACATCGCAGCGCAGGTGGACGTGCCGATCGTCGTGTCGAGCGCCCTGGATTCGGCGGTCGGCATGTCGCAGGGCCTGCTGGCCGCCGGGTGCCTGCCCGAACTCCGGCACGCATGCGGGTTGGGCACCGGCGGACTGTTCGTCGAGGACGTCACCGAACCGCTGCTACCCGTCGACGGTTATCTGCCGATTGCGGCCGTCGTGCCCGACCCCGCGCGGCTCACGGCACTCGCGGCGACATCGCAACGCAGGCAGTGGTGGATCGAGCGCATAACCGAGTGCCTACCGCTCACGTCGTGATCAGCTGACGTCGTGCGCAGGCGCCCAAAGGATCGCAAGGAGCAGATCGCCCGCGCGTCGGCGGAGGCATTCAGCGAACTCGGCTATCACCGGGTCAGCATGGACGACATCGCTCGTCGGGTCGGTGTGACGGCGACGTCGCTGTACCGCCACTACGCAGGCAAGTACGACCTCTTCCGACTCGCCGTCCTCGCACTGGGTCAGCAGCTGGTCGACTGCACCGCGTTCGCCGACGAGTCCGATGGCGAGACCCCGGAACAGGCCTGGGACCGCCTCGTCACCGCGCTGATCGCGACGACGCTCACGTACCGCGTCAGCGGCGGGCTGTACCGCTGGGAGGGGCGCTACCTCGAAGAGCAGGACCAGGCCGTCCTGAACGGCCAGGTCAAGTTGGTGAATCGCAGGCTCCAGCGGCCGTTGACGGAACTGCGTCCGAACCTGACGTCCCGGCAGCGGTGGACGCTGTCGTCGACGGTGCTCAGTGCCATAGGAAGCATCACCGATCACCGCGCTCAGCTCCCGACCGACCGGGTGCACGCGATCCTGACCAGGATTGCGCGCGACGTGCGGGACACCGACCTGCCCGATGGGTCTGCGGAGAAGCGACCCCTGCCCGGCCGCGTCACGCCGGCCGCGGCAGCAGGCGAGTACGAAACGATCCTGCACGCCGCGATGGGCCTGTTCAACGAGCGTGGCTACCGCGAGACGGGCATGGAGGACATCGCGGCTGCAGCAGGCATCCCTACCTCGAGTCTCTACCGGTTCTTTCCCGGCAAGAGCGCCATCCTGACCGTGTCGTATCGCCGTGCGGCAGAACGGGTATCGGGTGACGTACCCGCGGCTCTCGCCGACGCGGACGGCCCCGTCGACGCGGTCGGCCAGCTGATCGACGCGTTCGTCACCCGGTCCTTCGCCGAACCGGAACTCGCATACGTCTACTACGCCGAGCGGGGCAACCTGCCCGCCGAGGACCTGGCCGCGCTGACCGACGTCCAGCGGGCCACCGTGGCGGCGTGGGCGCGTCAGGTCACCGAGGCGAGGCCTGAGATCGCTTCGGGCGAAGCCAGATTCGCCGTGCACGCTGCCTTCGCGATGGTGGTCGACCTGGGTCGGCTGATGCAGTACGAGCGCACCGCGGAGGCGCAGGCCGTCGTGCGCCACCTGCTGCGGGTCACGCTGCTCGGCGCGGCCTGATCGCGACGTTGGCCGTGTCCTGATTCGTGGGGTACGTGGCATGGACGCCATCGGCCCCGTCGCCCACACTGAGGGCGTGAGGCGGACCGTGGTGATCCTGGGCTTCGAGGGCGTGCAGGCCCTCGACCTGGTGGGTCCGTTCGACGTCTTCACCGCCGCCAGCGCCTGCCTGGCCGCAGCCGGACGGAGTCGGGACGGTTACGGCGTCTCCGTCGTGTCCCTCGGTGGCGGGTCGGTCAAGACCGGCACGGGTCTCGAACTGGTCGCGCACCCGCTGCCCGAGGACGGTGCGGCGCTGGACACCGTCGTGCTGCCGGGCGGGTTCGGCTCGGACGACGTCCGCCGCGACCCCGAGGTCATCGCGTGGATTCAGCGGGTCGCCAAGACCGCGCGCCGGGTCGTCAGCGTCTGCAACGGCGCGCTGCTCGCCGCCGAGGCGGGGCTGCTCGACGGCTGCCCGGCCACCACGCACTGGGCGTTCGCCGGACAGCTGGCCCGCGAATACCCAGCTGTCCGAGTCGATCCCGAGCCCATCTTCGTGCGCAGCTCCGAGACCGTGTGGACCGCCGCCGGCGTCACCGCGGGCATCGACCTGGCGCTGGCGCTGGTCGAGGACGACTACGGCACCGAGATCGCGCAGACCGTGGCCCGCTGGTTGGTGCTCTACCTCCGTCGTCCCGGCGGCCAGACCCAGTTCGCCGCCCCGGTGTGGATGCCGCGCGCCAGGCGGGCGCCGATCCGTGCCGTGCAGGAGGCCATCGAGTCGGATCCGGGCGGCGCGCACGCGATCGCCGACCTCGCGCGTCGCGCCGCGATGAGCCCGCGGCACTTCACCCGGCTATTCACCGAGGAGGTCGGCGAGGCCCCCGGCGCCTACGTGGAACGCATCCGCACAGACGCCGCCCGTCGCCAACTCGAGGAGACCGACGACACCGTCACCGTGATCGCCGCGCGGTGCGGCTTCGGAACCTCGGAGACCATGCGCCGCAACTTCGTTCGACGGATGGGCGTCTCACCGGACCAGTACCGGCGCAGCTTCGCCACGGCCCCCGCCTGACCACCCAACACAGGAGACCACCATGCAGATCGCCATCGTCCTCTATCCGAACTTCACCGCCCTGGACTTCATCGGTCCCTACGAGGTGCTGCGCAACCTGCCCGACGCGCAGGTGCGCTTCGTCTGGCACGAGACCGGACCGGTGCCCGCCGACTCCGGCGTCCTCCTCGTCGGAGCCACCCACACGTTCGACGAAACCCCCTCGCCCGACGTCATTCTCGTCCCCGGTGGTCCCGGCACCATGGAACACGCCCGCGACGAGAAGGTGCTCGAGTGGCTGCGTCGCGCCCACGAGACGTCGACGTGGACGACGTCGGTGTGCACGGGGTCGGTGCTGCTGGCCGCAGCCGGACTGCTCGACGGCCACCGCGCGACGTCGCACTGGAGCGCGTTGACGCTACTGCGGACCTTCGGGGTGACACCGGTCGGTGATCAGCGCATCGTGCGGGAGGGCAAGCTCGTCACTGCAGCAGGGGTGTCGGCGGGCCTGGACATGGCGATGTGGCTCGCCGGGCAGATCGCCGGCGAGGCGCGCGCCAAGGTGATCCAGCTCGTCATCGAATACGACCCGCAGCCGCCGTTCGACTCCGGCCACATGTCGAAGGCGTCGGCGACCACGAAGGCCACCGCGACCGCGCTGCTGTCACGGGACATGATCGCCACCGGCCAGGTCACCGCGCCGGTACGGCTGCTCTGGGATCGCGCGATCGGCAAGGTCCGCGCCCGCACCCGGTGATTTGTGCACGCTCGGGCGCGCTCACCGCGCCTCGGGGTGCACGAATCGCTCTCAAGTAGGGTCGCGGGCGTGAATCTGGCCTACGACGACCGCGGATCCGGCGACCCCGTCCTCTTCATCGCCGGCCGCGGGGGAGCGGGACGGACGTGGCACCTGCATCAGGTGCCCGCGTTCCAGCGGGCCGGCTACCGCGTCATCACGTTCGACAACCGCGGGATCGGCGCCACCGAGAACGCCACCGGCTTCACCACCGCTCAGATGGTCGCCGACACCGCCGCGCTGATCGAGTCGCTCGACCTGGGCCCGGTGCGCATCATGAGCGTCTCGATGGGGTCCTACATCGCCCAGGAACTGATGCTCGCCCGCCCCGACCTGGTGTCGGCGGCGGTGCTGATGGCCACCCGCGGCCGCGAGGACCGCACGCGCGAGTTCTCCCGGGTGGCCGAGCGCGAGTTCCACGCCGCGGGCGTCGAGCTGCCGCCCGCCTATGACGCCAAGCTGCGGTTGCTCGAGGGCTTCTCGCCGAAGACGCTCAACGACGACGCCGCCGTACGCGACTGGATCGACATGTTCACCATGTGGCCGACGAAGATCACACCCGGGCTGCGCGCCCAGATCGACGTGGCCCCGGACGGCAACCGGCTGCCCGCCTACCGCAGCATCGTCGCCCCGGCGCTGGTCATCGGGTTCGCCGACGACATCATGTTGCCGCCGCACCTCGGCCGCGAGGTCGCCGACGCCCTACCCAATGGCCGGTACCTGCGGATTCCCGACACCGGACACCTCGGCTTCCTCGAGCGTCCCGACGTGGTCAACGCAGCCGCTCTGGAGTTCTTCGCCGCCGGGGTCTGAACGGCATGTGACACGCTGTAGTAGTGGTGATGAACCGATGAACCCGTCGACGACGCAGGCGCGCATCGTCGTCGACGAACTCGTCCGCGGCGGCGTCCGCGACGTGGTGCTGTGTCCCGGTTCCCGCAACGCCCCGCTCGCCTTCGCCCTCGAACAGGCCGACCGGCAGGGCCGGCTGCGCCTGCACGTCCGCATCGACGAGCGCACCGCGGGCTTCCTCGCCATCGGGCTCGCGGTCGCTGCGGCCTCGCCGGTCTGCATCGCGATGACCTCCGGTACCGCCGTCGCCAACCTCGGCCCCGCCGTCGTCGAGGCCAACTACGCGCGCGTTCCGCTGATCGTCCTGAGCGCCAACCGGCCCTACGAACTCCTCGGCACCGGCGCCAACCAGACGATGGAGCAGCTGGGCTACTTCGGCAACCAGGTTCGCGAGACCATCAGCCTCGGTCTGGCCGAGGGGTCGCCGGAGAAGCTCGACGCCCTCAACGCGCAGTGGCGCTCTGCCACCTGCCGAGTCCTGGTCGCGGCGAAGGGTTCTCGCAGCGCCAACGCCGGGCCAGTGCAGTTCGACATCCCGCTGCGCGAGCCGCTGGTGCCTGACGCCGGCGACGTCGACGACGCGGTGCCGCCCGGACGGCCCGACGGCAAGTCGTGGACCGTCACGCCCACGGTGTCGTTCGATCAGCCGCTCGACATCGACGTCACGCCCGACACCGTCGTGATCGCCGGCCACGGCGCAGGCGTGCACCCAAACCTCGCCAATCTGCCGACGGTCGCCGAGCCCACCGCCCCGCCGGCAGCCAACCCGCTGCACCCGCTGGCGCTGCCGCTGCTGAAGCCGCGCCAGGTGATCATGCTGGGCCGGCCCACCCTGCACCGCCCGGTATCGGCACTGCTGGCCGACTCCTCGGTGCCGGTGTTCGCCCTCACCACCGGACCTCGCTGGCCTGACGTCTCGGGCAACTCGCAGGCCACCGGCACCCGTGCGGTGCTCAGCGGCACGCCCGACCCGGCGTGGATCGCGCGCTGCGCGAAGGCCAACGCGGCCGCCGTCGACACCGTCCGCAGCCAGCTCGAGACCCACCACCTCACCACCGGCATGCACGTGGCCGCCGCGGTCGTCGACGGTCTGCGCGACGGCGACCAGCTGGTGCTCGGGGCGTCGAACCCCGTGCGGGACGCGGCACTGGTCGGTCTGCAACGGCCGGGGATCTCGGTGCGCTCCAACCGCGGGGTCGCGGGCATCGACGGCACGGTGTCCACGGCCATCGGCGCCGCGCTGGCCCACGAGCGAACGGGGGGCCGGACCGTCGCACTGCTGGGGGACCTGACGTTCGTCCACGACAGCTCCGGCCTGCTGATCGGCCCCACCGAACCGCGGCCGAAGAGCCTCACGATCGTGGTCTCCAACGACAACGGCGGCGGCATCTTCGAATTGCTCGAGCAGGGCGACCCGCGCTTCTCCGACGTCTCGTCGCGCATCTTCGGCACCCCGCACGACGTCGACGTCAGCGCGCTGTGCCGGGCATACCACGTCGAGGCGACCCAGGTGGAGGCCGATCAGCTCGCCGCCGTCGTCGCCGAACCGTTCGACGGCATGCGCGTCGTGGAGGTGAAGGCCGACCGTTCGTCGCTGCGCGGGCTGCACGCAGCGATCCGCAGCGCGCTGCGAGACATGCCGTGATCGCGACGCTCACCAAGGCCGTCCCCGAGGCCGTCGCCACGGTGCGTCGCGTCCTGATCCCGCACCTCTACGGCGAACCGGGCGAGACGAGGCCGCAACGCGTCATCCGCTACGCCCGCATCGGGGTCGTGATCTTCGCCTGCCTGGTGACGCTGCAGTCGGTGCTGCTGATCGCCGGTGCGTGGCGCAACGACCGCCAGATCGAGCGGCACATGGGCGTCGCCGCGGCCGAGGTGCTCGACGCTGGACCGCGGCGGTCCACCATCGAGTTCGTCACCCCCGACCGCGTGACCTACCGGCCCGAACTCGGCGTGCTGTACCCGTCGGAACTCGACACCGGCATGCGGATCTACGTCGAGTACGACGAGAACGATCCCGACGTCGTCCGCGTGCGGGACCGCAACGCGCTGCTCGCGGTCATCCCCGCTGGATCGATCGCGGTGCTCGGCTGGGTGATCGCGGGCGCAATGCTGGCGGTACTGGCGCTGCTGGCGCGCAGGCTCGACCGTCAGGACGACATGAGCGTCGAGAGCCAGTCGTTGTCGTAGACGTCGATCTTCTCGCCGTTCACCAGGTCGAAGACCGTCGGCGTTCCGGTGTCGACCGGGTCGATCTCATAGAGGAACTCGTAGTTCGTGTCCGACATGCCGGTGGTGTCGAATGCCATGTCGCCGTGGGAGATCCGGCCGACGACGGCACCGGGGATGCCTGCGCGACCGGCCATGTCGGCCATCTTCTCGGCGCTGGGGCCTGGCCCGCCGGGCTCCTGGTTGGCCCATAGTTCCTGGACGAAGCGCTGAAACTGCGGGCCGGTGGCAGCGGCGCCCTCGGCGGAGTCCGGCGTCGCCGCTTGGAACATTGCGTTCGCGACGCGGGCCGAATGGCCGTCGGTCTCGTCGTCGAGGAAGGTCAGTGGCCGGTAGGTGACGGCCAGCTGGCCGGTCGCGACGTAGGACGCGAGCTGGTCGCCGAAGTCGGCCTGCAGGTCCGCGCAGTGGCTGCATTGCGGCTCGGTGAAGATCTCGACCTCGACGGGCGCATCGTCGAATCCCAGGCGGATGCCGTACCCGTCCTCGGTGATGACGACGGGCGCGGTGGCCGGATCGGGTTGCGCGACACCGGTGACCTGCTTGGTGCATCCGGCGGTGAGGAGGACGGCCGCCACGATCGCGACCAGCAGACCCGTCCGACCCATCTGCGCTCCTTCGGTCGTCACGTCGCTCCCAGTATGCGGGGGTGGGAATCTTCGCGTGTCGTATCCCTTGCGGCAACCTCCGCGACAGGCGCGGCTGCCACGCTCTGCGGTGTGCGAGTAGCCATCGTCGCCGAGAGCTTCCTCCCCAACGTCAACGGAGTCACGAACTCAGTGCTCCGGGTGATCGAGCATCTCCGCCGCACGGGCCACGAAGTGATGGTGGTCGCCCCGGACACTCCAAAGGGCCAGGACCCCGCCGAACGCGTGCACGACGGCGTTCGCGTCCACCGCGTGCCGTCGCGGATGTTCCCCAAGGTGACGTCGCTACCGTTGGGCGTGCCGCGGCCGCGGATGGTCGGCGTGCTGCGCGGCTTCGACCCCGACGTCGTGCACCTGGCGTCGCCCGCGCTGCTCGGCTACGGCGGACTGCACGCGGCCCGCTACCTCGGCGTGCCGACGGTGGCGGTGTTCCAGACCGACGTCGCGGGCTTCGCGGAGAGCTACGGCGTCGGCGTGATGTCGCGCGCCGCATGGGCGTGGACGCGGCACCTGCACGGCATGGCCGACCGCACCCTGGCGCCGTCGACGTCGGCGATGGAGAACCTCACCGCCCACCGCGTGCCCCGGGTGCACCACTGGGGCCGCGGCGTCGACATCACCGGCTTCGTGCCCTCGGCGCGCAACGGTGGACTGCGCGCGGCGTGGTCGCCCGACGGCAAGCCGATCGTGGGCTTCGTCGGGAGGCTCGCCCCCGAGAAGCACGTCGAGCGCCTCGCGGTGCTGGCCCGCCGCGGCGAGGTCCAGTTGCTCGTCGTCGGTGACGGCATCGACTCGGCCAAGCTGCGCGCGCTCATGCCCTCGGCGGTCTTCACCGGAGCGCTGTACGGCGCCGAGCTGGCCGCGGCCTACGCGAGCATGGACGTCTTCGTCCACCCCGGCGAGCACGAGACGTTCTGCCAGACGGTGCAGGAGGCGATGGCCTCGGGCGTACCGGTCATCGCGCCGAACGCGGGCGGCCCGCGCGACCTGGTGGCCCCGATGCACACCGGCCTGCTGCTTGGCGTCGACGAGTTCGAGGACAAGCTGCCAGGCGCCGTGGCGCACCTGCTGGCCGAGCGGCAGCGCTACTCGACCGCCGCCCGGCGCAGCGTGCTCGCGCGCACCTGGCCGGCGGTGTGCGGCCAACTGGTCGGCCACTACGAGCAGGTGCTCGGCATCCGCGGGGTCCGCGCGGCCTGACCCCCGCGATTCGTGGAACATCCCCTGCGCTCAGCGCGGGAAATGTTCCACGAATCGCTAACCCTGGGCGAGTTCGGCGACGGGCTGCCATTCCTCCCAAGTCGCCAGCCTGCTCTCGTAGTCGGCCTTGGCCAGCGTCAGCGGCAGTGACCCGAAGAACACCCGCAGCGGCGGCTTCTCGGCGTCGACCACCTTCAGCAGCGCAGCCGCCGAGGCCTTCGGGTCGCCCGGGGCGGACATCCGCTGGCTGCGACGGCGGTCGGCCTCGGCGTGCACCTCGGCGTAGTCGGGCAGGGGAGTCGCGCGCCGCGACGACGGTCCGGCCCAGTCGGTGTCGAAGCCGCCCGGCTCGATCAGCGTGACGTGGATCCCGAAGCTCTCCACCTCCTGCGCCAGTGACTGGGAGAAGCCCTCCAGCGCCCACTTCGACGCGTGGTAGATGCCGACGTTCTGGAACGCGGTGATGCCGCCGATCGACGACACCTGGATGACGTGGCCGCTGCGTTGTGCCCGCAGAAACGGCAGCGCCGCCTGCGTCACCCACAGCGCACCGAAGACGTTCGTCTCGATCTGGTCGCGCGCGTCGGCCTCGGACAGCTCCTCGATGAAGCCGAACTGCCCGTAGCCGGCGTTGTTCACCACGACGTCGAGCCTGCCGAAGTGGTCGTGGGCCTGCTCGACCGCCGCGAAGTCGGCGTCTCGGTCGGTGACGTCGAGGCGGATCGGCAGCACGGCGTCGCCATATCGGCTCACCAGGTCGTCGAGCGTGGACACGTCGCGCGCGGTGGCCGCCACCTTGTCGCCGCGGTCCAGCGCCGCGATCGCCCATTCCCGGCCGAACCCCTTCGACGTGCCCGTGATGAACCAAACCTTTTCCGCCATCGCCTTCTCCTGTGTTCGAGTTCGTGTCGCGTCTCGCGAGTCTGTGCCGTTCAACACCATCGCCCATCACCCATTCCCGGACGGCGGATGTTCACAGGTAGCTTTGACTGGTGAGCAGGGCGTCGCTGGAGAAGAAGCCGCACGAGGTCGCGTCGATGTTCGACGGCGTCGCTCGCCGCTACGACATCACCAACACCGTGCTCTCGCTCGGCCAGGACCGGTTCTGGCGGAAGGCGACGCGCGCGGCGCTACGCATCGGGCCCGGCGACCGCGTCCTCGACCTCGCTGCGGGCACCGCCGTCTCGACCGTGGAGCTGGCCGCCTCGGGTGCGTGGTGCGTGGCGTGTGACTTCTCGGTCGGCATGCTCGCCGCGGGCGCGCAGCGGCCCGTGCCGAAGGTGGCCGGTGACGCGACGCGGTTGCCGTTCGACGACGAGACGTTCGACGCGGTGACGATCAGCTTCGGCATCCGCAACGTGGTCGACCACGAGGCGGGCCTGCGCGAGATGGCGCGAGTGACCCGTCCCGGCGGCCGTCTCGTGGTCTGTGAGTTCTCCACGCCGACGAACGCGATGTTCGCGACGGCGTACAAGGAGTACCTGATGAAGGCGCTCCCGCGAATGGCGACCGTGGTGTCGTCCAACCCGGACGCCTACGTATACCTCGCCGACTCGATCAGAGCATGGCCTACGCAATCGGAACTGGCGCAACGCATTTCGTCAGCCGGCTGGTCCGACGTACGCTGGCGGAATCTCTCCGGCGGCATCGTGGCGCTGCACGCCGCCGTCAAACCCGCCTGATAGCAAACTCGAAATTCGGCTTCGGTCAAAGTCTTTCGCAACCCGAACGACTTCGCCTACGGTTGAGTTCACCTTGCGTGGGTACGCTCCGGTGTCCTGACGGTGAACGACGGGTGAATCGCAGGGCGCGGAAGAGGGCGACATGAACATCATCCAGACAGCGACGCGCGTCGTCGTGCAGGCAGCCGAGGCTACGGTGGCCACGGCCGGAGCGCTGAGCGGTGCCGCGATCTCCGGCGTCGCCGGCGGTATCCGAGGTGCGGTGAACGGTGCCCGCGACGGAGTCCGGACGGGAAGCCACTCCGGACCCGCCGCTGCACTGACCATCGGAGCGGTCGGAGCGGCCGGTCTGGTCGAGTGGCCCCTACTCGTCGGCATCGGGGGCACCGCGATGGTGCTGCACCGGCTGAATCAACGGCAGCAGCCCGAGCCGGCCAAGGCGCGACTGTCCGCCGTGCCCGACCTGGCCGAGTCCAAGCCGGGCCCCGGCACTACGCAGGCCGCGACGGCGAGTTCGGCGCAGACCGCGACGCCCACCCCAACCAAGACGCCCACCAAGGCGGCGCCCACCAAGGCTGCTCAGAAGGCACCGGCCAAGAAGGCAACGCCGAAGAAGACCGCCAACGCCACGCCCGCCGACTCCGTGAAGGCGACCGCGACCACGGGGGCCGCCAAGGCGACCAAGGCAGCCAAGAAGGCCAGCCCTCGCAAGACCTCCCCTCGCAAGACCTCCCCTGGCAAGACCGCAGCATCCAGTTCCACGACCAAGAAGTAGAGACTTGAACCTGACCCGTCTGGTGCGGTCGTCCGTATCGCTCCCGTTCCGCGCCCTGGACACTGGAGTACGCGCAGCCACGGTCGCCGCCACGGTGGGCGTCGGCCTCGTCACCGACCCCACCCGCATCGCGACCGCCACCCCCAACGACTTCGTCAACGCCGTCACCGACGTCGCCGCGGAGATCTTCGGCCGCACGCCCTCGCGGCGCCGCTGGCAGGGCGACCGGAGGTGCTGGATCGAGGTCCGCGGCCTCGACGACTCCGAACCCGGCGACCTCCTGCCCCAAGCCGTGCTGCGTCACGTCCGCGACCAGCCGGGCGTACTGCGCGTCGACCTCAATCACGCGCTGTCTCGCGTCGTCGTGCACACCGACGGCACGGAGTCGCTCGACGAACTCTCCGACGCCGTCGCGGCCGCCGAACGCGACGCCGACGTCGACACGACCCAGCCCTCGATCGACCTGCCCGGTGACGGCATCGTGCTGGCGAGCAGCATCACCGCGCTGACGGCCAACACGCTCGGGCTGGCCACGGCCCTGGTCGGCCGAGCGCTGATGTGGCCCAAGCTGGTCCCAGGACTGTCGGCAGCGGTGACGTTCGTCGACTACCAGCCTCGCCTGCGCGGACTGGTGGAGGAGTGGCTCGGTGAGGACGCCACCGACACCGCCCTCGCGCTGGCCGCCAGCATCGGCTACACCCTCGGCCAGGCGCCCACGTCACTGGCCGTCGACGTCTTCATGCACCTCGTCCGCGTCGCGGAGGCCCAGTCGGCCGCGTTGGCCTGGCAGCGCCACGAGCCCACGCTGGCCGGGTACGCCGAATCCACGGACGGCATCCGGCCCAACGAACGCCCGCAACCACTTCCGTCGGGACCCGTCGAGCGTCACGGCGACCGCAGCAGCGTGATCCAGGGCGTCGGCGCCATCGTGCTCGGCATCGCCACGGGCGGTATCTCGGGTGCCGCGACGACGGCGTTGGTCGCCGCACCGAAGGCCGCGCGCAACACCCGTGAGGCGTTCGCCGGGACCCTGGCACGCGGACTCGCCGACCGCCACGACGTCGTCCCGCTGCGCTCGAACGCGCTGCGCAGGCTCGACCGCATCGACGCCGTCGTCATCGACCCGCGCGTGCTGTGGACCGACGACCTACGCGTCGGGCGCATCCGCGACGTCGACGACCGTCGCCGCGCCGAGGTGTGGCAGTGGGCGCAGGACCAGATCGACGCCGACGCGCTAACCGCAGGCTGGCACGACGAGCCCGCAGGCGACGGCGCGAGTGGCCGAGTGCTGGTGCGCTACGCCACCCATGCCCTGGCATCGTCGGTGCTACGCGAAATCCGCCGCAGCGCAATCGAAGTCGTGTCAGTTGACGTCGATGGTCTCGACGATCTGCGGTCGTCGTTCGACGACCTGCACCCATTCGACGGGCGGCTCGACGACGCGCTCGCCGCATCGGTGCGCCGCCTGCAGGACGACGGCCGCACGGTCGCCCTGGTGTCGTCGGCCGCCGCACAGGCGCTCGCCGACGCCGACCTGGCGATCGGCGTCGCGATCGACGCGGCCTGCTGGCATGCCGACGTCATCGCCGACGACCTCGACGGCGTGTGGCGCGTCCTGCACGCGATCCCCGCTGCCCGACGGGCCAGTGAACGCGGCGTGCAACTGGCCACCGGAGCATCGGTGCTCGGGGCCCTGCTGATGGTGCCCGGCGTCCGCGGCCGCGGCCCAGGACCCGTCACCGCAGGTGCAGGAGCCGGCGCGTGGACCGGCTACCGCATCGCGCGGCAGGTGCTCGGCGACCCGACGCCGGCGCCGCCGCCCACGCTCGAATGGCACGCGATGTCGATCGAACAGGTGCGCCGCAAGCTGCCCCGCCCGGAACGACTCGCCGCCCCTGCGCCGCGCTCGCGCGTCCAGGCAACGGCGTCCACGGTCACCGGCATCGCCCGCGCGGTCGGCGACCCGGTCAGGTCGAACGTCGCCGACTTCGCCACCGCGATGAAGGACGAACTGTCCGACCCGCTGACGCCGGTGCTCGCGATCGGTTCCGCGGCCAGCGCGATCCTCGGGTCGCCCGTCGACGCGATCCTGGTCGGCTCGGTGCTTACCGGCAACGCCGCGCTGGCGGCCGTGCAGAGGTTGCGCGCCGAACGCCTCCTGAATCGCCTTCTGGCAGTGCAGGATCCGCCCGCCCGGCTGCTCACCGGGGGCGGCGAAGAGACGGTCGACGCCGTCGACCTGCGCCCTGGCGACGTCATCGAGGTGCGCCCTGGCGAGGTCGTGCCGGCCGACGTCCGCCTGACCGAGGCGACAGATCTCGAGGTCGACGAGTCGTCGCTGACCGGCGAGTCGCTTCCCGTGCCGAAGCGTCTGGCGGCCACGCCCGCCGCACCCGTCGCCGAGCGGTCGTCCATGTTGCACGCCACGACCACCGTCGTCGCGGGGACCGGGGTCGGCATCGTCACCGCGGTCGGCTCGCAGACGCAGGCCCGACGCGCCGAACAGGCGCCCGGCCGGGACAACTCCTCGGTGGGTCTGCAGGCACAGCTGCGCGACCTCACCAACCGCGCACTGCCGGTCAGCCTCGCAGGTGGCGCCGTGGTGACCGGCCTCGGCATCCTGCGGGGCGCGGGCCTGCGGCGGGCCGTCAGCAGCGGCGTCGCGGTGAGCGTGGCCGCGGTGCCCGAGGGGCTGCCGCTGGTGGCCACGCTGGCGCAGCAGGCATCGGCCCGCCGGCTCAGCGCTCTCGGTGCGCTGGTGCGCAGCCCGCGCTCGGTGGAAGCGCTGGGCCGCGTCGACGTGGTGTGCTTCGACAAGACGGGAACGCTCAGCGAGAACAGGCTGCGCGTCACGTCGGTGGAAGCGCTCGGCGGCGCCGAGGAGGACGTGCTGCGCCACGCGGTGCGCGCCACCCCGCCCGCCAACGGCGACGGCCACGAGCACGCCACCGACGCAGCCGTCGCCGACGGGGGCGACGGGATCGACGACGGAGACGCGGGTGCAGCCGACGCGTTCCTGCCGTTCCGCAGTGGGCGCCCGTTCGCTGCCTCGATCCACGGGAGCGTGCTGTCGATCAAGGGCGCACCCGAGGTGCTGCTCGCCGCGTGCGGTGACACCGCCGCCACCGACCGCGTTCAGCAGATGGCCGCCGACGGACTGCGTGTGCTCGCCGTCGCTCGGCGCGACCTCACCCAAGCCCAGGCACGCGAGGCGACCGCTGATGCCGACGTGTTCGACGCGATGTGCCGCGAGGAGCTTCGACTCGTCGGGCTGCTCGGGCTGTCGGACACGCCCCGGCCCGACGCGGCCCGCGTGCTGGCGGGCCTCGCCGAGCGGGGCATCGACGTCCGGCTCATCACCGGCGATCACCCGGTCACCGCGACCGCGATCGCGAATGAACTAGGCCTCGCAGTCGGCCCGGATCAGGTGATCAGCGGCCACGACTGGGAGGCGCTGTCGCGGCGCGGCCAGGAGCAGGCCGTCCGCGAGCGGATCGTGTTCGCCAGGATGTCGCCCGAGCACAAGGTGCAGATCGTCGAGACCCTCGAACGGCTCGACCGGGTGTGCGCCATGGTCGGCGACGGGGCCAACGATGCTGCGGCCATCCGCGCGGCGACCGTCGGCATCGGCGTGGCGTCGAAGGGAAGTGACCCGGCGCGCAGCGCGGCCGACGTGATGCTGCTCGACGGACGCATCGGGTCGCTGCTCGACGCGCTCGAGGAGGGCAGGCAACTCTGGCAGCGCGTGCAGGCGGCAGTATCGGTGCTACTGGGCGGCAACGCAGGCGAGGTGGCCTTCGCGGTGCTCGGGACCGCGCTGACGGGCCGCGCCCCGTTGAACACACGACAGCTGCTGCTGGTCAACATGCTCACCGACGCGCTGCCGGCTGCTGCGTTGGCGGTGAGCCCACCGACTGCCCCGGCCCGCGGCGCGGGCAACGGCCCCGACGAGGCCGCGCTGTGGCGCACGGTCGCGGTCCGTGGCGCGACGACGGCTGGTGCGGCCTCGGTGGCCTGGGCGATGGCCGGCGTCACGGGACGTCAGCAGCGGGCGTCGACCGTTGCTCTGGTCGCTCTGGTCGCCACGCAGCTGGGTCAGACGCTCATCGACTCGCACAGCCCGCTGGTCGTCGGCACCGCAGTCGGGTCGCTGCTCACACTGGGTGCGCTGATCAGCACGCCCGGGGTGAGCCAGCTGCTGGGCAGCACGCCGCTAGGGCCGGTGGGCTGGGGGCAGGCGCTGACGACCGCCGCGGGGGCGACCGCCATCGCCGCGATCGCGCCGCGCGTACTGGGCCGTGCGAGCGAGGATCAGCCCTCGCCGTCGACCTCCAGCACGCCGAGTCGCCAGAGCACGGCGTACAGCTCGCGCAATGGAACGGTCAGCACGCCGGTGACGACGTCGGTCAACGGATCCGAGCCAGAGGTTGCCACGTCCGCCACGCTCGACGCGTCGGACGTCCACCCGTCTAATACGCCATGACCAGGAGTTGACGAATGGCCGAAGAAACGTCGCCGGACAGCCACCGCGAGGCCGTCGAACGCGTCCGTGACGCACGGAGTTTCGCGGTCAACCTGCCGGTGGTGGGACGCATCCGGGTGCCGCGCCCGGAGCACCTCGCCTACTACGGGGCGCTGGGCGCGCTGGCGGCCCTGGAGATCATCGAATGGCCGATCGCCCTGGCCATCGCCGCGGGCCACGTGCTGGTGGAGAACCAACACTCCAACCGGATCGTCGAGGAGATCGGCGAAGCGCTGGAAGACGTCTAGAGACGACTGATGCCGGGCACCGCGACGGTCGTCGCAGCACCCGGCATCAGGTTTGGTACTTAGGCCCCCAGCGTGCGCTGGATGTCCGGCTTCATGGCGTTCAATTGCGAACCCCAGTAGCCCCAGCCGTGGGTGCCGTTGGGCGGGAAGTTGAACGTGCCGTTGCTTCCGCCGTCAGCGGTGTACGCCTGCTGGAAGGCCCGGTTGCTGTCTTGGGTAATGTTCTCCAGCAGCTGGCCGGCGATGTCGCCGCCGCCGCCGAGGTCACCCGGTCGGCCGTTGCCGGTGTACACCCAGATGCGGGTGCCGTTGGCCACGAGTCGACCGGCCTGCAGCGTCGGGTCGTTGCGCTGCCATGCCGGGCCGCCGCCGGGTCCCCACATCGCCGAGGCGTCGAAGCCGCCCGCATCGCGCATCGCGAATCCGACCAGCGTGGGCCAGAGTCCCTGCGACAGGTTGAGGAAGCCCGAGAGCGAGCCCGCGTAGCTGAACTGACCGGGGTGGTACGCGGCCAGGATCAGCGCTGCGCTGCCCGACATCGACAGACCGACGACGGCGTTTCCGCTGGGCGAGATGCCCTTGTTCGCCGCGAGGTACGACGGCAGCTCGGAGGTGAGGAACGTCTCCCACTGGTAGGTCTGCGTGGTGCCGTTGCCGACGGCCGGGTTCTGCCAGTTGGTGTAGAAGCTCGACATTCCGCCGACGGGCATGACGACCGACAGACCGGACTCGAAGTAGTTCTCGAACGCCGCGGTCTCGATGTCCCAGCCGCTGTTGTCGTCGCGCGCACGCAGCCCGTCGAGCAGGTAGACGGCCTTGGGGCCGCCGCCCTGGAACCTGACGGGGATGTCGCGGCCCATCGCGGCCGAGGGCACCATCAGCGTCTCGACCGGGAGGCCGGGCCGCGAGTAGGCCGAAGCGGTGGCTGCGCCGCCTGCCAGGGCGACGAGCCCGGGCAGCAGCAGTGCCACCAGCGTGACGGCGGAGAGCCGTCGCATCCAACTGTGTAGGGATTTCATGAGGTGGTGTACATCCTTCTCGTTGCAACTGGCGTCGAACGCCTGGTCTCTTCGATGAATCGACAGCCGGCTCGGGCCTACTCGGGCCATCGTGGGCAGCCGGTGAGCGCAGCTGCTTAGCGCGTCACCAGGTTTCTCGCACGGGCCGTGGTTCCCGTTACTTCGTTGGCCATTCCTTACGGTTACGTCACATCGACGCGGTCAGCGAGGTGGGCGGCCGATTCGCTGAGCGAGCTGCGCACGCGACCGGATCCCGAGCTTTCGGTAGATCTGCGTGAGGTTCGCCTCGACGGTCTTGAGACTGATCGATAGGGCTTGGGCCAGGTCCCGGTTGCTCATGCCGTTGACGGCGAGTTCGGCGACCCGCTGCTCGGACGGGCTCAGGACGTTCGCAGGGCCGGAGTTCGCGCCGTTGGCCAACGCAGCCCGCGTGCGCTCTGCCCACGCCGCGGCACCCATCCGTTCGAACTCGCGCAGCGCTTCGGTCAGCGTGTCCCTGGCTGCGCTGGACTGCCGCTGGCGGCGTTGGAGTCGGCCCAGCACGAGCTGGGTCCGGGCCCGTTCGAACGGCATGGGCAGGGCGTCGTGGTGCGCCATGGCCTCGTGCGCGGACCGCACGGCGCTGGGCAGGTCACGGTGCGCCGCGAACCACATGGCGCGGCAGCGTGCGCCGGTGGCCAGGAGTCGCTGCCGGTCCGGTCGGCGGCCGTTCGCCTCGAGCGCCTCGACGAGCGGGAGCGCATCGTCCGCGCGGCCCACGGCGATCAGCGCTTCCACTGCGTCGGGAACGAACCACATGCTCACCACGTCGCCGTCACGGGCGAGGTCGGCGGCGCCGTCGATCAACCGGCGCGCGGCGGTGAGCGCAGCCTCGTAGTCGGCCACCGACACCTCGGCCGCCGCCATCGCCAACGTGGGCCACGAGGCCAGATGCGGTGCGCCGGCCCGCTGCGCCAGGGTGACCGCCTCGCGAGCGGCACTGCGCGCCAGGTCGATCCGGCCGGTGTGGGCGGCGACGGTCGCGCGCAAGGTGAGCGCGATGATCCAGATCAGGTTGCCGCCCGCCATCTCGGCGCGCGCCATGGTGTCGTCGGAGAGTTGCTGCGCCTTGGCGAGGTCACCGCGCCAGATCTCGATCAGGGTCGCGTGGCCCGTCATCGCCATCAGGTCGTTCTCGGCGCCGCGTTCCGTACAGCGCAAACGCAGGTCATCGGCTGCCGCCGCAGCTCGTGCCAGGTTGCCGATCCAACCTTGGACGAACACGTCGACCGCGCTGGCACGCAGCCCGAACAGGGCGTCGGAGTCGCGGTCTTCGAGTTCGAGCGCACGGCGCAGCGCGGCGTGGTCGACGCCGCGGCCGAGGTGGAAGTCGATCGTGACGCGCATCGCGAGCGCCTGGCTGGTCAGCGACGGATCGTCGACGCGGTCGGCCAGGCGCAGCGCCTCGGCAATGGAGTCAAGTGCCTCGGCTGCGCCGCCGCCGTGGAACTGGGTGAAGGCGCGCAGCGTCAGGCTCGCCATCGCGGTGGCCGCGTCGGCATCGCCTTCGGCTACCGCCCGTGCGGCGAGCCGGGCGGCCTCGGCGAAGGAGTCGTCGTAGACGCAGACCCGGGCCAGCTGGATGAGCGCCCGGGCGCGCAGTGGGCCAGTCGGGAGTTGGTCGACCAGGCCGGCGAGCAGGTCCCGGGCCCGGTGGGCGTCGCCCGCGCGGAAGTGGTGATCGGCTGCGCGCATCCGGCGGTGTGGGTCCGTGCCGTCGAGGGTGACGGCGAGGTCCAGCAGTTCGGCTGCCGCTGCGGGCGCACCCCGGCTACGGGCCCGTGCGGCCGCATCGTCGAGGGCGCCGAGCGTGGCGGGGTCGGGTGCGGTGGCGGCCAGTGCCAGGTGACGGGCGCGTGGTTCGGGGTGGTCGACGATCCGCGACAGGGTGGCGTGCATGGCGCGCCTGTGCTGCGGACTGCCGAGGTCGTAGGCGCCGCGCGCCAGCAGGGGATGGGTGAATCGGACGCGGTTGCCGTCGATCACGACGATGCCCTCGGTCTCGGCCGCCTCGAGCAGGTCGACCACCTGGTGCGGGCTGCGGTCGGTGGCTCGGGCCAGCAGGTCGACCGTCGGCGTTCCGGCCGCCGCGGCCGCGAACAGCATGTGCTGACTTTCCTGGTCGAGGCGGCCGAGACGGTCGCCGACGAGTTCGGCCAGCGACGCTGGCAGCGCGACGTCGTCGGGAAGCGGCCGATCACCCATCGCTCGGGCCAATTCGAGTGCATAGAACGGATTGCCGCCGGACAGTTCGGCAATGCGGGTCATCGCCGTGCGGGAGAAGGTTCGGCCGAGGTTCGCGGTCAGGACCGCCCGCAGTCCGGTCGTCTCGAGTGGGCTCATCCGGATCCGCTGCACTCCGAGCAGGCTGGCGACCCGAAGCCAGTCGGCGCCTCGGCCGGCGGTGGTGTCCGTGCGTTCGGCGACCAAGATGCCGATCCGGCCCCGGAGCCGACGTACGGCGAACGCGACCACGGCACGGGACGAGGGGTCGAGCCACTGCGCGTCGTCGATCGCGACGAGCACGGGCGACGACGGCGTCAGCTGGTCGGCAATCGAGAGGAATGCGGACGCGACGACCCTCTCGTCGGTCGGGGGGTCGTCCCGACGGTCGTCGACGCGGTGGCCGACCCGGTCCAGCGCAATGCGCTGAACGGCGGGCAGGGATTCGAACAGACCGGGTTCGACCCCCGCGAGCAGATCGGCGACGGCCGCATAGGCACCGCCCGCCTGATCGGCGCGCGCGCCGAACACCCGGAACCCGCGCTCCGATGCCATCCTCGTCGCCGCCCGCCACAGCGTCGTCTTCCCGATACCCGGTTCGCCCTCGATCACCAGCACCGACGGGTGGGTCTCGGCGGACCTCAGAAACTCGGCGACGGCTTGCGACTCGGCCGGTCGCTCCACCACCCGATTCGGATAGCCGACTTTTAGCTCGTTCAAACGCGCGACTTCGTTGGAAACCACGTTCAACAGCGCGTATTTCGTTGGGCCGCGTCGCGAAGGCACTTCACGTCATTTGCTCGATCAACTGAATGGCGGTCGGTTGTCGAGTCGGGCCGAACCACTGCCCGCACGTCGCCACAACTTGGCGATCCAGTCGTCGTCCTCGTCGGTGACGAGATTGCCCATCACCCGCACTGCGACGCCCATGAGGAACGTCGACCGCATCGCGAACGGCCCCGCTGACGGCAGGAACCGGGGGATCGTCAGCAGCAGCGCCAGCCGGCGGGCGACCGAGAAGCCCTGGGCGTAGTGCCGCCGCAGTTCGGCGGGCCAGGCGTCGGTGAAGTCTCCCGACCCGAGCATCTCGGCGGCCAGCCGCCCGGTCTCCAGGCCGTAGTCGATGCCCTCGCCGTTGAGCGGGTTCACGCATGCCGCGGCGTCGCCGATCAGCACCCAGTTGGGGCCGGCGACACCCGAGACGGCGCCGCCCATCGGCAGCAGCGCGGAGAGGCCGGCCCGCGGTTCACCCTCGAAGCCCCACTCGTCGCGGCGTTGCTGCGTGTAGTACGACATCAGCGGCCGGAGTGCGGCATCGGCCGGACGCTTGGTGGTCGCGAGCGCGCCGACGCCGATGTTCACCTCGCCGTTGCCGAGCGGGAAGATCCAGCCGTAACCGGGCAGGACGTCGCCCGCGGGGGAGCGCAGCTCCAAGTGCGAGGTGATCCACGGCTCGCTTGCGCGCGGCGTCGCGATGTACCCGCGGATCGCCACGCCGTAGACGGTCTCCTGGTGCCAGGCGCGACCGAGCTTGCGGCCCAACGTCGAGCGGGCACCATCGGCGACGATCAACTCCGCGCACCCGATCTCGTCGCCCGAGTCGAGGATCACCGACGTGACGCGGCCCGTCGAATCATGCCTGACGTCAACGGCTTTGGTGCTCAGGAGCATCTTGGCGCCGTCGTCTGCGGCGACCGACCGAATGCGGTCGTCGAGTTCGGTTCGGGGCACCGCACTGCTGGTCGGCGGAAACGAGGGGCCCGGCCACTCGATCTCGACGTCGGCGCCGAAGCCCGCCATCCGCAGGCCACGGTGGGTGACCCTGCCGTCGAGCCACTCGCCGAGGCCGAGCAACTTCAGTTCGGCAACCGCCCGCGGGGTGAGCCCGTCGCCGCACGCCTTGTCGCGGGGGAATTCCGCGGAGTCGATCACGAGGACGTCGCGACCGCCGCGCGCCGCCCAGGCAGCGGCAGCCGAACCGGCGGGCCCGGCCCCGATCACGACCACGTCATGCCGAATCACACCCCGGGTCGCTTCGCTCCTGCCCGCCGCAATCACACCCCGGGTCGCTTCGCTCCTGCCCGCCGCAATCACACCCCGGGTCGCTTCGCTCCTGCCCGCCGTAGCCGCCACACTCCCCAGTATGTTGGACCCATGAAGACACCGGCGACCGTGGTCGCGGGCGTGGACTTCGGCGATGCTGATTTCGCCGCGCGTGTGCGCGACGGGGTGGCGCGCGTCGAAGATCTGATGGCCACCGAGCTGGGCAAGTCCGACGAGCTGATGGCCGAGGCCGTTCAGCACCTGTTCAAGGCGGGCGGCAAGCGGTTCCGTCCGCTGTTCACCGTCCTGTCGGCGCAACTCGGTCCGGAACCGGACGCGTGGCAGGTGACCGTTGCCGGTGCGGTGATCGAGCTGGTGCACCTCGCGACGCTCTATCACGACGACGTCATGGACGAGGCCCAGGTGCGCCGCGGCGCCGACAGCGCCAATGCGCGGTGGGGCAACAACATCGCGATCCTGGCCGGTGACTACCTGTTCGCGACGGCGTCGCGGCTGGTGTCGCGGCTCGGCCCGGAGGCGGTGCGGATCATTGCCGACACCTTCGCCGAGCTGGTGACCGGCCAGATGCGCGAGACCCGGGGCGTGCCCGAGAACACCGACTCCGTCGAGCACTACCTCAAGGTGGTGTACGAGAAGACCGCATGTCTGATCGCGGCGTCCGGCCGGTTTGGCGCGACGTTCTCCGGCGCCGACGACGAGCAGATCGAACGGTTGTCGCGCATCGGCGGCATCGTCGGCACCGCGTTCCAGATCTCCGACGACGTCATCGACATCGACAGCGATCCCGACGAATCCGGCAAGGTGCCAGGGACCGACCTGCGAGAGGGCGTGCACACGCTGCCCGTGCTCTACGCGCTGCGTGAGACCGGTCCGGACGCCGAGCGGCTGCGGACGCTGCTCTCTGGTCCGGTGGAGGACGACGCGGACCTGGCCGAGGCGCTCGCGCTGTTGCGTTCGTCACGCGGCATCGTCGAGGCCAAGGCGACCGTGGCGCAGTACGCCGCCGACGCTCGCAGCGAGCTGGCCAAATTGCCTGCCGGCCCCGGCCGGGACGCGTTGGCGGGTCTGGTCGAGTACACCGTCAACCGGCACGGCTGACGGTTAGGAACCGCGACACGCCCTCAGGCGTTTGATCATCGGAAGACTTCGAGTTCTACGTTCTTCGAGTTCAACGTTCAAGGAGGTTGGCCCGCCGATGACCTGGCATCCGCACGCGAACCGATTCAAGACCTTTCTGCTGCTGGTCGGCTTCTCAGGTCTGATCGTGTTCGTCGGAGCCCTGTTCGGCAGGAACGTGATGTTCCTGGCCGTGCTGTTTGCCGTCGGCATGAACGCCTACGTCTACTTCAACAGCGACAAGATGGCGCTCAAGGCGATGCACGCCCAGCCCGTCACCGAGCTGCAGGCGCCTGCGATGTACCGGATCGTGCGCGAGCTGGCGAACGCCGCGCATCAGCCGATGCCGCGGCTGTACATCAGCGACACCGATGCGCCCAACGCGTTCGCGACGGGGCGCAACCCGCGCAACGCCGCGGTGTGCTGCACGACCGGCATCCTGCGGATCCTCGACGAGCGTGAGCTGCGCGCGGTGCTCGGCCACGAGCTGTCGCACGTCTACAACCGCGACATCCTGATCTCGTGCGTGGCGGGCGCGATGGCCTCGGTGATCACCGCGCTGGCCAACCTCGCGTTCTTCGCGAGCATGTTCGGCGGGAACCGCGACGGTGGCACCAATCCCTTTGCGATCCTGCTGGTTTCGCTGCTCGGCCCGATCGCGGCGACCGTGATCCGGCTGGCGGTCTCGCGGCAGCGGGAGTACCAGGCCGACCAGTCCGGCGCCGAGCTGACCGGCGACCCGCTGGCCCTGGCCAACGCACTGCGCAAGATCAGCCGCGGCGTCGAGGCGGCCCCGTTGCCGCCCGAGCCGCAACTGGCCGACCAGGCGCACCTGATGATCGCCAACCCGTTCCGCTCGGGCGAGAAGATCGGCAAGCTCTTCGCCACCCACCCGCCAATGGCCGACCGCATCGCCCGCCTCGAGCAGATGGCCGGCCGCCCCCCGGGTTACTACTGATCTCCCGACCTCCCGCGAGCGTGCGTGTCTGCGGCCGACACGCCGCGTCAGAACCCGAGTTCGCGCACGCTCGCCGGCTAACGAACCGAGGCCCGTCGCCGATGATCTTGGTGTGACGACCCCTTCCCGAGGTAACCGAGCGCCCATCCAACGCCTGCTCTACTCTGATCGCGTGCTGAGCAGAACACTGATCGGCCTGGTTGCTGCGGGGGCAGCAGCGTTGGGCATGTCCACCGTGGCAAACGCCGAGCCGCAACCGGCGCCGCCACCCCCACCGCCCAACGTCAACGTGCTGACGCCAGTGAAGCCCTCGGAGTTCGCGGCGATGGACGGCAGCTTCTACTCGTTCCGGGTCGCCGACGGCGTCACGTGCGTGCTGAACCGGACCACCGGCGGCTACGGCTGCAGCGGCGCACTGCCCGCGGCTCCAAATGCGGCCAACGTCGTCAGCGGCGGACAGATCGGTGCGCCGGGCTTCTCGAACGCCGCGGCGCCGATCTACGACGGTCTCGCCGCCGACGCCAAGCCGATGCCCGCAGGCTCGCGCATCAGCTTCCGCAACGTGACGTGCGGCTTCGACGGCGTGGTCACGACGTGCCAGAACAACTTCGATCAGGCCGGCTTCGTGCTGAGCCCGGCGGGCAGCTTCATCCTCAACGCGACAAACCCGCTGCTGGATCGCCCCGAGGGAACGAACCCCTACTTCAACTAGGGCTGACGCCTACCATCGTGCGATGGCATCCGTTGCGGTGCTTGGGGGTGGAATCGGGGGGCTCAGTGCTGCCCATGAACTCGCCAAGCGTGGATTCGACGTCACCGTCTACGAAGCGCGCAAGGAGTTGGGCGGCAAGGCACGGTCGATGCCAGTCCCCAACACCGGTATGGACGGCAGAGCGGACCTGCCCGGTGAACACGGGTTTCGGTTCTTCCCGGGTTTCTACCGACATCTCGATGCGACGATGGAAGAGATTCCGTACGCCAGCGGCTGCGTGAAGGACAACCTGACCCAAGCCACCGAGATGTTGCTGGCCCAATCGCACGGTTCGTCGAATGAGATCCTCGCGCCGCTGAAGTTCCCGTCGAGCCCCGGCGACGTCGTGAAGATGATCAGGTTCTTCCGGATGATTGCGTTCGACCTGGCGATCCCGCTCGCGGAGTACGCAGCCTTCGTCGAACGTGTTCTCGCGTTCCTCACCTCGTGCGACGAGCGTCGACTCGCAGAATTCGAGCGACAGAGCTGGTGGGACTTCCTCGACGCCGACCACCGATCCGCACAGTTCCAGAAGTTTCTGGCCAAGGGCATGACGCGGTCGCTCGTCGCGGCGCGCGCCGAGGAGATGTCGGCCCGAACGGGCGCAGCGATTCTGACGCAGCTGGTGCAGGACCAGGCACAGGTCGATGGGAAGGTCGATCGAGTGCTCGACGGCCCGACGAGCGAGGTGTGGATCGACCCCTGGGTGCGGTACTTAGCGACGCCGCCGGCGGAGCAGCCATGGCGGGCCGCGGTGACGTTCCGATGCGGACACCCCGTCACCGCGATCCAATGCGACGGCAGAGACATCACCGGTGTCACCGTCGAGGGCATCCCGGGGACGGTGACCGCGGACTACTACGTCGCTGCGGTGCCGGTGGAGAAACTGGTTCGCCTGCTCACCACGCAGCTCCGCGCAGCCGAGCCCCGTCTCGGATACCTGCACCGGCTCACCACGCGGTGGATGACGGGCGCCATGTACTACTTCGACGTGCCGCTGACCGCCTTCCCTCCCGGGCATGCCATCTACATCGACTCGGAATGGGCACTGACGTCGATCGCCCAGGGCCAGTTCTGGCGCGACTTCCCACTCGCGGACCGGGGCGACGGACGGGTGCGCGACGTGCTGTCGGTGGACATCTCGGACTGGGACACCTGCAGTAAGCGACTCGGCAAGCCTGCCCGCCAGTGCACCGAAGAGGAGATCCTCGACGAGGTGTGGGAGCAACTGCTCGATCACCTCGACCACGGTGAACTCGAGGAGAAGCACCTGCTGTCGCGTTTCCTCGATCCCGCAATCGATTTCCGCGACCCGGGCAAGCTCGCCAACGACGAGCCGCTGCTGATCAACACGAAGCGCTCATGGCGATACCGGCCTGATGCGACGACTCGAATTCCCAACTTCTTCCTGGCATCCGACTTCGTCCGGGGGAACACCGATCTCGCAACCATGGAGGGCGCCAACGAGGCCGCCCGCAACGCGGTCAACGGCATCCTCGCCAAGGAGGGGCGTCCCGCGACGGATCGTTGCCCGACGTTCCGGCTCGTGGAGCCCGCGTTGCTTCGACCGCTTCGATACGTCGACGAGGTGCTGTGGCGCTCGGGCCGCAGAAGGCCCAAGAGGCCGGCGTTCGCCACCGACGCGTCCGGAAGGGTGGAGGGCACGAACCCGTTGTCGTGGTTCGTGGCAAGGGGTCTGCGTGCGGTCGACGCGGTGCTGCCCGGCTGAGGCACCGGCGTCGTTAGCGCATCAGGGCCTGCACGAACACGGGGTCGGCTGGCACCGGGGTCTGGGCTGCATCGTCGAACCGCCGGACGTTGCGCGCGATGTCGCGACTCTCCGACCGGGCGATGCATCGCACGACGGACGGCATCGGCCCGATCGTGGGATTGAGGAAGAAGACGCTCATGACACTGGCCCAGGCGTCTTGAATGTCCGCGAGATCCCTATGCTGGTCGGGTTTCTCGACGAGAAGCCCCGCCCACGCCCACGCGAGATCGCGGAACTTGACGATCCACTCCGCCACGATCGAGTCGACCGCCACCCTGGACAGCAGCCAGCCGAGCACGGGCGATAGTTCTGTGAGCGCAGCCAGAACGGGTTTCACCTGGCTGGCCAGGATGACGTTCACGTAGTCGAAGTCGTGTTCGAGGTCGGGCAGGGCGTTCCCGCCAACCCGAGCGGCGGCAATGCCCAGGTCGTGCATGATGTGCGCACAAATTCCGGTGAGCAGGTGCTGCACGATGATGGGCTCGTCGTAGGAGACGCCGTCGAATGCCCACTGCCACACCTTGGTTGGCCGCTGGTAGGGCTCCGGATGGAAGTACGCGTTGAGCGCGTCGAAGTAGCGCCCGACGAAGATCAACGTGAGTTCGCGCATCCGGTCGGCGTCGTCGAATTCGCCGCCCTCGATCGCCAGCTCCACCGCAATGGCGATCCGCTTCTGCATGGTCGCGAAATACCCAATGCCGTTCGGGATCTCGATCGACCAGTCGACGATGTCGTCGACCTGACGGATGACCGATTGGACGTCGGTCGGCCTACTGAGCCAAGGCAGCGGGCGGTCTGCAGGGGGATTGGCGAACACCGGTCCCAGGGCCTGCGGCAACGGTTGGTCCGGTACCCGAGCATCGGCATTCTCCGCCCGCTTCGCCTTGGTCTTCTTCTTCGACTTCTTTGACTTCTTCGACGACATGGCACATCCGTTTCAGTTGGCGGCGTCGACGTGCGGCGCAGGGGGCATGCGACGCGCGAGTTCGACGCGCGACCGGACGCCGAACTTCCGGTAGATCCGGGTGAGGTTGTGTTCTACGGTCTTCGTTCCGATGAACAGTGCTGCTGCGATGTCGCGGTTGGACATTCCGGCTGCGGCCAGCTCGGCGACGCGCTGCTCCGACGGCGTGAGTTCGTTGGCACGAGCGGGATGCACCTTGGTGCGAGCGAGTTCGACCCGCACCTGGTTGGCCCATAGTGGCGCGCCGATGCGCTCGAATTCGTTCAGCGCGCGGGTCAGTGTCATTGCTGCCGCGTCTTTTTGCCGGCGCCGTCGTTGTAGCTTTCCCAGGAGGAGTTCCGTGCGCGCCCGCTCGAAGGGCATCGCGAGGCGTTCGTGCTCTGCCATGGCGTCGTGCGCGACGGCGATCGCACTCTCGACGTCACCTCTGGCGGCCAGAAGCATCGCGCGGCACCGCGCTCCAGCGGCGATGTTCCATGACCGGCCGAGCCGGGCGCCGTTGTTCTCGAGCGTCTCGATCAACGGAGCGGCTTCGTCGAAGCGGTCGAGCCCGATCATGGCTTCCGCCGCATTCGGTACGTACCAGTGGCTCATGATCTCGCAGCCGGGTACGTAGTCGAACCGGTCGAGCATCGGTCGCAGGGTGTCCAGCGCGTCGGCGTACTTGCCTTGCGATACCTCTAGGAAGGCCAGTGACATGAGCGGCCACTCGGCAGTCCGCGGCGCGTCACAGATACTGGCGGCGGCGAGTGCAGCTTGGGCGTCGGCCCTGGCCTCGCGCGCGTGTCCCGCGTGAGCGTGCACTGCCGACCGGATCGAGAGGGCGATGACGTCGACGTGCCCGCTGCCGAGCTGCTGAGCTCGCTCGACGGACTCGTCGGCGAAGCGCTGCGCCTCGAGGTAGTTCCCCGCCCACATCTCGATGAGGGCGCTGTACCCGGATACGCCCATGAGGTTGCGGTCTGCGCCACGTTCGATGCAGCGATCACGCAGGTCCAGCATCTTGGCCCGAGCCACGTCCAGACCTCCGGTGAACGCGTACATCAATGCCTCGATTGCACTGGCGTTGAACGGGATCGGGACGTCGGTGTCGGCACTCTCGAGGTGTACCGCGCGGGTGATGGCATCGAAGTCGGCGCCGTGGCCGAAGCTGAACTTGGCATGCACCCACAAACTGGTCGCCTGGGCGACGAGTTCCGGTATGCCGGCCTCGGTGGCGACCGTGACAGCCTGTTGCGCACTGTTCAGCGACTCGGTCAGCATGCCCTGCGGTGGGGTGCCGCTCGCGAACGACCCCATGACCTGGGTGAAGGACGAATTCATCAGGGTGGTCACGAGGAGCGGTGGTACATCGCGTGAATCTTCGACGGCTTGGGCGAGCAGATCGTTCGCCTGCTTGAAGTTGTTCTCGTACATGCGGATTGCCGCCATCAGGTTCAGGGCGATGGCGCGCAGCATGCCCGGGCGCAGAATGTCGAGGATGGGGGCGAGAAGGCCCTCGGCGTGGTCGGTGTTTCCGGCCTGGAAGTGGTCGCCCGCTGCCCGTACTCGCCGCGACGGCTTGTCGCCACCGAGACCGATGGCGAGGTCGAGGAGTTCGGCTGCGGCTGCGGGCGCGCCGCGGGATCGTGCGGCGTCGGCGGCGGCGTCGAGTGCGGCCAGCGTGGTCTCGTCGAAGCTCGCGGTCGCCAGGGCGAGGTGACGGGCACTGACTTCGGGCGCTGCCTCGATCTCCGCCAGTGCACGGTGCATGGTTCGGCGCGCGGCGGCGGATGCGTCGGTGTAGACGCCGCGAGCCAGCAGGGGGTGGGTGAATGCCACCCGGTTGCCGTTGATGGTGATGATTCCGTCGGTTTCCACGTCCGCGAGGAGGTCGACGACCGTGTCAGGGGAGGCGCCTACGACTCGAGCCAGCAGGTCCACCGTCGGGTGGGTGACACTTGCGACCGCGAGGAGCAGTCGACGCACGTCGCCGTCGATGCGCCCAAGGCGTAGTCGTACCAGCTCGGCGAGTGTCTCGGGTAGATCCGGTTCGGGGTGCAGCGGCTGACCCTCCATCGCCCGGGCCAATTCCAATGCGTAGAAGGGGTTGCCACAGGCGAGCCGAGTGATGCGAATCAGCACCGGTCGCGACAGCGGGCGGCCAACTCTCGTCGTGAGGATGGACTCCAGGTCGCCGGGGGCAAGCGGAGTCAACCGAGTGCTGTCGACGTCATCGCTGAGTCCGCCCACTCTCAGCCAAGTTCGGGCTCTACCCCTGTCCGGATCGCACCGCTCGCTGATGAGGATCCCGATTCGCCCGCGGGCCCGCCGTGCGGCGTAGGCGACGACGACTCGGCTCGACGGATCGAGCCACTGCACGTCGTCGATGGCCATCAGCACGGGTGCACGCCTAACGAGATCGTTGAGCACCGAGGCCAGTGCCGCGCCGACGACGCGGTGGTCCGTCAGATGACCGTGGCCGTCGGCCCGCAGCAGCACCCGATCCACCGCGAGTCGCTGCACTGGCGGCAGGGAATCGATGACGTCCGACGGGACGTCGCGGAGTAGATCACCGACCGCGGCATACGCCATGACCGTCTCGGCCTCGCCGACGCGTGCCGTGATCACGGTGAAGCCGCGGTCGTAGGCCTCGTCGACGGCGGACGACCACACCATGGTCTTGCCGATGCCGGCGTCGCCCTCGATGACGAGTGCAGCTGGGCCGGTCGCTGCAGCCGTCAGCAACGCCGAGATCTTCGTGCGCTCCGCCGTGCGCCCCCTCATCGACCCCCCGGTCATGACCTAGGTCATCTCGTGGGTTCGGCGACGGTGGCGGTGGATGGATACAACTAGAACCCCGAGCCGTGTACTTCGTGGCCGGGCTTTTCGACCATGAGGCCGCGGTAGGCCTCTTCGACCGTCGAGCCGTGATTGACCACGCCGTCGACCTCGCGCGCGATCGGCATGGGAATGCCGTACTTCTCGGCGAACTCCATGACGACGCTGGCGGCCTTGACGCCTTCGGCCACCTGGTTCATCGCGGAGATGATCTCCTCGATCGACTTGCCCTGTCCGAGCTGCTCGCCGACGTGCCGGTTGCGGCTGCGCTGGCTGGTGCAGGTGACGATCAGATCGCCGATGCCGGCCAGGCCCGCGAAGGTGTCCCGGTGCCCGCCCATGGCTTCACCGAGCTTCGACATCTCCCGGACCGCGCGGGCCATCACCATGGCGCGGGTGTTCTCCCCGATGCCCAGCGAGTAACCCATGCCCACGGCGATGGCGTAGACGTTCTTCAGCGCCCCCGCGATCTCGACGCCCACCACGTCGTCAGTGGTATAGGTGCGAAATCGCTTGGTGCGGAACAGCTGTCCCAGATTCGCCGCCATGTGCTGATCCGGCATCGCCAGCACCGCCGCGGCGGCGTAGCCGTCGGCGACCTCACGCGCGATGTTGGGGCCCGCCAGGATGCCCGCCGGGTGGCCGGGTAGCACCTCGTCGACGACCTGGCTCATGCGCAGATTCGTCCCCTGCTCGAGGCCCTTCACCAGCGACACCACGGGGACCCACGGCCGCAGCTCCTTGGCGAGCTCCTCGAGGACGCCGCGGAACCCGTGCGACGGCACGCCCATCACGACGACGTCGGCACAGTTCGCGGCTTCGCTGAAGTCCGTGGTGGCCCGCAGCGTGTCGGCCAGCTCGACCTCGTCGCCGAGGTACTTCGCGTTGCGGTGCCGCTCGTTGATGTCGGCGGCCGTCTCCTCCGAACGCACCCACTGCAGCGTCGGTCCGCGTCGCGCACAGATGGATGCCACGGTGGTACCCCAGGAGCCGCCGCCGAGCACGACGACGTTGGGTTCGCGATGATCGGATGCCATGCCGATCAGGGTATGGCGGGGCCGCGTCCGCGAGGTCGCTTTTCCCGCCGAACGTCGATTACCGCAACGGTCGAGCGCGCGAACCGTGGCTCAACCCGACATTCGTCGGCGCTTAGCGGTAGTTCACGAACTGCAGCGCGACCTCGAGGTCGGCGCCGCGCAGCAGCGCCTGGACGGCCTGCAGGTCGTCGCGCTTCTTCGAGCTGACGCGGATCTCCTCGCCCTGGATCTGCGCCTTGACGCCCTTGGGGCCCTCGTCGCGGATGAGCTTGGTGATCTTCTTGGCGTTCTCGCTGTCGATGCCCTGCTTGATGCTGCCGATGACCTTGTAGGTCTTGCCCGACGGCTGCGGGTCACCGGCGTCGAACGCCTTCATGGAGATGTCGCGCCGGATCAGCTTCTCCTTGAACACGTCGACGGCGGCCTTGACGCGCTCCTCGGTCGACGAGGTGAGGATGATGCCTTCCTCGCCCTGCCATTCGATGGTGGTGTCGGTGCCGCGGAAGTCGAACCGGGTGGACAACTCCTTGGCCGCCTGGTTGAGCGCGTTGTCGACCTCCTGACGATCTGCCTTGCTGACGACGTCGAAGCTTGAATCCGCCATGGGAGTCCTCCTCACGAGGGTGGGTGCGTTTTCGTCTTGGGACCATCCTCGTTGTACCCTGCTAGTCGCACCAAACCCGGGTCGGGTGGCGTGCATACCGGCAGGTTGCCCGAGCGGCCAATGGGAGCGGACTGTAAATCCGTCGGCTAACGCCTACACAGGTTCGAATCCTGTACCTGCCACGCAGATCAGGCCCCCTTTCGAGGGGGCCTGATTGCGTTCCCGAACTCAGCGGCGTCCCACCTCAGCGTCCTCACAGGACGGTCTCCGTAGCGTGGGCCGTAGGCGAGGTGGCCCACCCCTCGGGCGCCGCCTGGCCGAGGTCTCGCCGGCTCGCTTCTCCCTATGGGTCGGCGGGACCGTCTATGCGTGGGGGCGCCTACTTGAGTACGACGACGACGGCGTACCCGTCGTGATCCCCGGTGGTCGTCGTTGCCGTGTTGTAGGCGTTGTTCAACGGGACCATGCCGCCGTAGGTCGCCTGTCCGCTGGCGATTAGTCGCATGGCCAGCGCGTTGCGGGCCACGTTCGACGACACGTAGGCGTGCCTGGGCAGGAACTCGTAGATGACGAACTCCTCGGTGCTGAACGCGCCACTCCAGACGTATCCCTGCGCCGTCTCCACCGGGTCGGGCCCGAAGATGCGGCCGTGGTTGTTCGGGAACAGGAAGAAGTTGTCGGAGAACCCCAAGAGCGGTCCGGTGGGCTGTTGCCCATAGAGGATGTCGTCGATCGTGCCGCGGAAGCCGGTGCTGTGGAAGGGCTGCCCGGGGAATCCCGACCAGAACATCGCGCAGTTGAGCTTCGCGGCGGATTCGGCTGCGGACGACGACGTCGGGTCGACGATGATGACGTTGACCGGCTCGAGGACGGTCCTGCCGCCGTACGGCAGTCCGCCGTAGTCCGCGATCTGCCCGTTCGGTTCCAGCATCCACTTGCCGATGTCGCCGTACGGCGTCGCCACGTCGTCGGTGGGGCTGGGTACGCCGACGGCCGTCGACGGCACCGCGTTGGTCGGGATCGTGACGGACGGCCCCTGCGGGAAGATGTGGGTGACGCCCCAGATGAAGCGTTCGATCTCCCGGTGCACCAGCTGCAGTGCCGCCTGCAGGATCGGGAACGGTGCGACGGGCGCATCACCGGTGCCCGCTGTCGGTGAGATCCCGAGGGCGGACAGGACGTGGCCGACGACCATCGCGATCGGGTTGGCCGGGGCCGGCTTGACCTGAGTCGACGAAACCGGGGAGATCGCAACGTTGTTCGTCGGTGACACCGGTGCTGCGGCGGGCAGCGCGCCACCCGTTGCCACGACAGTCGTGACGACGGCCTTGGGCACCGTCGTGATGGACTCGTCGACGACGTCCTTCAGGGCCGTCCCGTGGGTGCCGACGATCCGGGGCGCCTGCGAGGATTCGGTGTCGCCCCGAGTAGCTGGCGATTTCGAGCCCGAACCGCCCGGCTCCTTGGGCTGAACCGCCGAGACGATCTGCTGCGGGATTTCCGCGACCAACTCCGGCAGCGTCTTCGGCTCGTCGTCGACAGCGGGCCGATCGGCGTCGCGGCCGTTGCCCACCTGCATGGTCGGGACGTTCGACGGCGGGTCGGTCTCGTCGTCCGTCGAAGTCTCATCGTCCGTCGAAGTCTCGTCGGTCGACGGGGTCTCGGTCGAGTCGGTGTCGGTCGCTCTGGTGCCGGGCGACGTCTCCGTAGTACCCGCGGTCGCCCCCGTCGAGCCGGTCGACGTGTCCGGCGAGGACTGTCCGGTCGATCCGCTCGAGGCGTCCGGCCCCTCCGCGTGGGCCACGCCCGCGCCACCGGCCACCGCCGCTCCGATGCCCAACGCCAGCGCCAGTGCACCGACTCGGCCGACGAAAGATGCGGCACTCGACGCCGATGCTCGCGAATCCCGTTGGTGCGCTGCGATGATCGACGCGCTGTGCCGGCCCATGGTCGTTCCCTTCGTCCCCCCGCGGATCGCCACGCCTCTCCGCGTCCCCTGTAGTCGGACGAAGTCTAACCCCGACGGCCTGGCTTTCCGCAAACGATCCCAGCCGTGAGCGGCCGGGCAGTCGCGCGGCAGGGCGTAACGATCTTGGACGCAAGAACGATGGCTCGCCACCTGCGTCGATGATGCATTGCCAGTAACGGCACAACGCCTGCGCGCTCGATCGCGACGGCAGACATCGTTTGCCGCGAGCAAAGATGGTTGGGGAGCGCTTCGAACGAAACGGATCGCCCTCGCAGACCGTCGTCCATACTCGCCGGAGGCAACGATTGCTGTCCGAGGGAGACGCGCTGGTGAGGTACTCGATGGCGGTAACAGCGAGTGTCGTGGTGACGGTCGGCGCGCTGTCCGGGTGCATGGGTCAGCTGCCGACCGACGAGGCCAGCTCGACCGCGACGGCACCTCCGGAGCGGGAGGGGCGGTCGGTGGCGTCCTACTTCCGGGCCGGCGACTGCATCGAGGACATCTCGCCGTCCGCGACGGCGGTGACGCTGGTCGACTGTACGAAGCCACACGCTGCCGAGGTCTACGCCGTGTTCGCGCTGCCGGACGGACCGTTTCCGGGTGATGTCCGCATTGAGGAGTATCAGGACAGGTGCAGTAGGGCGGCTCTCGCGGAGTACTCCTCCACCGCGGCGAACGACCCGTCCGTGGACACCGTCAGGCGATCCCCGGATCGGGCCTCGTGGGACATTGGGGATCGATCGGTGACCTGCATCGTCACCTTCGATCCGCCACGGACGGGCTCCGTCCGTCAGCGATGACGGCAAATGTGCCAATTAGTTTGTTTCGATCGGGCCATATCGGATACCGCTCCAGTGGGCCGCGCTGCTTGTCGACGCACATCGAAGGGCAGGTCCAGCGAAGCCCCGTCGCGCTTGCGTTCAGACAGAAGCGCGATACGAGAGCGGCGGGGCTTCGTCTCGATTATCGGCGATCGTTCGGGATCGCGAGAAAACTGACGACCGCGTTCACGATTTCGTCAGAACCGGCCGGATCTGCCCGCGTGGCGACGTTTACGCGTGGGTCAACGGGGATAGCCTCCCGCGCATGAACGGTCCCAGCCTGTTGGGCGGCCGCTACGAACTCCGCGACATTCTCGGGTTCGGGGGGATGGCCGAGGTCCGTGATGGCTGGGACACCCGCCTGGACCGTGCCGTCGCGGTGAAGCTGCTGTACCCGGGCTTGTGTTCGCAGCCCGAGACCCGTGAACGGTTCACCGTCGAAGCTCGCTCGGCTGCCGCGCTCAACCATCCCGACATCGTCTCGATCTTCGATTTCGGCGACGACGACGAGTCGCCGTTCATCGTGATGGAGCGGTTGCCCGGCGAGACGCTGGGCGATCGGATCGCGCTGGGTCAGCTGTCCTCGGCAGAGGTGCGCGAGGCGCTGTGTAGCGTGCTGTCCGCGCTGTCCGCGGCACACGCGGCAGGGATGCTGCATCGCGACGTCAAGCCGGGCAACGTCCTGCTGACGTCGTCCGGCGGGGTCAAGCTCGCCGACTTCGGCATCGCGAAGACCCCCGGTGGGGCGCACACGACGACCGGCCAGATCGTCGGCACGTTGGCTTACATGAGCCCCGAGCGGATCGCGAGCAAGCCGGCGTCGGTCGCCGACGACCTCTACGCCGTGGGCGTGGTCGGATACGAGTCGCTCACTGGTCAGAAGCCGTTCCAGCAGGACGAGATCATGCCGTTGGCCCGGGCGATCCTCGAGGAGGATCCGGTGCCCCTGTCCACGCTGCGGCCTGACGTGGACCCCGACCTCGCCGCCGTGATCGAACGGGCGATGTCGCGTGACCCGCAGCGCCGGTTCGCGAACGCCGACGACATGCGGGACGCGCTCACGGGGGGAGTGGCACGACAATTCACCCCGGCGCGGCCCGTGGCGTTCGCGGCTCCCGTGAGTCCGCCGCCGGTGTCCGCATCGTCGACGGGCCCGAGTCCGCGGCCCATCACCAGGGTGTTCGACGCGCCCACCGACACGATCTCGGCCGTGTCCGCGAGTCCCGTCGGAGACGGGGACAGGGCAGGCAGGGGGCGGGCCGTCGCGGTGGCGTCGGCGGTCCTGTGTTCGATGGCCGCACTGGTCGTGGTGTTCGGCCTCGATCGGTCGCCGACGTCGACGACGCCGAGCGACACCGAGCCGGTCAGCATCAGCACTCCTGCGGCACCGCCCGCCGCACCGCCGCCGCCGGCTCCCATGACCGTCACACAGCTGGCACCGGCCCCGGTCGTCGAGCCGCAAGCCCCCGCGTCCGCTCCCGTCGTCGAGCAGGCTACGCAGCAGAAGGAGCGCGGCAACGGCAACAACGGGAATGGCAAGGGCAACGGCAACGGCAACAAGAAGCCGAAGTAGTCAGCGGTTTAGCGGAACCACTTCCACGGCTTGTCCCAGTGGCCGGGCGGGACGCCCACGACGTGGCCGATCTGGCCGGGAGGCACGCCCAGCCATTGGCCGACCTGCCCCGGCGGTGGCTTCGGATCCCAGTAGTCGGGGTCGGCCTGCGCGGGCGCACCCGCCGCGATCGCACACAGTCCCATGGCCGCGGAGATCGCCGCCGTGGCTGCGAGCTTCTGCACGTTCATCGGTCAGTCCCCCTTCGTTCGGTCATGCCTGTGCCCATGATCAACACCCGGGACGGCGGTCGTGTTCCGGCATCGTCGTTGCCCGACGCCGCGATCCATCCGGCGGTACCCTCGGTGGACAACTGAACATGCCGTAGACGCGTGGCGGGAGAACCTCCTCAACCGGAGGCGCCGTAGGAGCAATGTCCTCCCCAGGAATCTCTCAGGCCCAAGCACCGCCGCGTCGAGGCGACTCTGGAGAACAGTGACCGCACAGCAGCCGTCGCTTACCGAAGGTGAAAGGCGCTGCGGCGCCCAAACTCTCAGGTGCCAGGACAGAGCGGGGAGGTGCCGTATTCGATGCCCTCCGGGGCACGACGAAACCGGAGTACCTCGTGACCATCAGCGTGTTCGATCTCTTCACCGTCGGCATCGGGCCGTCGAGTTCCCACACCGTGGGGCCGATGCGCGCTGCCGTACGCTTCGTCGAAGGTCTCTCCGACGACGGCGTGCTGGCCGCAGTCCGTGATCTGCGGGTTGAGCTGTTCGGCTCGCTCGCGGCCACCGGCGCAGGCCACGGCACGATGTCCGCGGTGCTGGTGGGGTTGGAGGGCCTGCATCCCGATCGGATCGATGCCGATGACATGGCGGCGCGGCTGCAGCGGATGCGCGAGACGGGTCTGGTTCGCCTCGGCGGGCAGGTCGAGGTTCCGTTCCGCGAGGCCGACATCGTGCTGTCACCGCAGATCGTCCTCGACCGGCACCCCAACGCCATCACTCTCACCGCTCACGGCGAGGACGCGGACGTGCTCGCCGCCGGTACGTACTTCTCGGTCGGCGGCGGGTTCGTGGTCGCCGAGGACGAGGCCGCCCCCGACCCGGGGCAGGCCAAGGGCGTCGTCTTCGGATCCGCGCGCGAACTCCTCGACCTGGCGGCCCGCCGCGACACGTCGATCTGCTCGGTCATGGCCGAGCACGAGCAGGCCCTGCGACCGATGCCCGAGGTGCGCGCGCGCCTGCTGCACATCCGCGACGTCATGGCGCAGTGCTTCGAGCGCGGCATCGCCCAGGACGGCTACCTGCCCGGCGGGCTCCGGGTCCGCCGACGGGCGCGAGCCTGGCACGAACGGCTGGCGGCCGAGGATCCGGATCGCGACCCCGTGTTCGCCGAGGATTGGGTGAACCTGGTCGCACTCGCGGTCAACGAGGAGAACGCCGCGGGCGGACGCGTCGTCACGGCGCCCACCAACGGTGCGGCGGGCATCATCCCTGCGGTCCTGCACTATGCCGTGAACTACTGCCCGGCGGGGCGGGCCGACCCCGACGACACCGCAGTGCGCTTCCTGCTGACCGCGGGCGCGATCGGGTCGCTGTACAAGGAGCTCGCATCGATCTCCGGCGCGGAGGTCGGGTGTCAGGGCGAGGTGGGTTCCGCGGCCTCGATGGCGGCAGGTGGCCTCACCGAAATCCTTGGTGGCACACCACTTCAGGTCGAGAACGCCGCGGAGATCGCCATGGAACACAGCCTTGGTCTCACGTGCGATCCGATCGCCGGGCTGGTGCAGATCCCGTGCATCGAACGCAACGCGATCTCGGCGGGCAAGGCCATCAATGCGGCGCGGATGGCGATGCGCGGCGACGGAACCCACCGGGTGAGCCTCGACCAGGTGATCGAGACCATGCGGGCCACCGGTCGGGACATGAGTTCGAAGTACAAGGAGACGTCGGCGGGCGGACTGGCCGTTGCCGTCAACGTCGTGGAGTGCTGAGCCCTACCCGCGCCCGTGGCAGCTCTTGTACTTCTTGCCGCTTCCGCAGAAGCACGCACCGCGCCGCGGTATGGGCATCTCGTTCAACCGTCCGGCGAGGGCCTTGTCGATGACGTCGTCGAGCCGTTCTGGTGTCGCGGGTTCCTCGGACAGGATCCAGATCGTCAGCAGCACACCGACGATGGCCGAGAGAGCAGCTGCGACTACCGGCGGCTCGGCGGACTGCTCGCGCAGCCACCTGCCGAGTGGGGCGGACACCGGGTCGACGGCCTCCGCCAGGTCGTCGACCGACTGGGCGCATTCGACGGTGCGCAGCGCCGACCCGAGTTGGAATAGGTCGTGCGCCGGCATCCGGTAGAAGACGCCGTCGAGACCGAGGCGGTTTACCGGAGGTCCATGACGACGGGACCGATGCACGCGTGCCGCATGTACCGGAACGGGTGATCGCAGATCGGGCAAGCTCCATCGTCGTCCTGCTGCGTCATGACCGCGGAGTGCGATCGGAGGCGGTCGGCGACCATGGTGGTGGTGTGCGTGAACAGCGTGGACAACATGACAGTCCCCCCAGACGTCGAGCGATGTTTTCCCCGCGGCCCAGCATAGACCGGAAAAACAGACGCGGACGTCAAAAGTTAGCAAATCCTCCAGCGTCAGCCCGGTGGGGCCGATGCGGGGGTCCGCGGTGCCGGGGCCGACTGCCTCGGCGCGGGCCCGGGCGCAGGAGCCTGGCCGGGTGCGGGGACCGCGCCGGGTGCGGGCGCGCCTGCCGGTGGTGCCATTCCCGGCCCCATCGGCGGAGGCGGTTGCTGCAGTGTCGGTGACGGCGTAGTCGGCTGCGCGGGGATGCGGTCGACGCCGTTGCCCTTGACGATCAACACGGCCAGCACGATGAACCCGGCCAGCGCGATCACTGCCAGCGCCGCAAGCGCATACCAGAGCGCATTGGCTGCCTTGCCTACCTGCGGTGACGTCGTCGTCGCCATTGAGCACCACCCTTCGCGCTGCCGAGTGTAGCGAGACGTTTTGGCGCCGAAGTGTCAACCCTCGACGCCGCTGGTGGGGCACGTGTGCCGTGATCGTAAGACCGTGGGTGGACGCCGTACGCCTGCGCGTAACCGCTGCGACAGTCGCCCGGCAGACACTGCGCCGTGCCCATCACGCCGAGTCGGCGCAGCGTGCTCAAGGCGGGTTTCGTGCTCGCCGCACTGCCCGTCGTCGGGTTCACCGATCACCGGCGAGCCGGACCCTTGGCGGCCGACCCGTTCACCCTGGGCGTGGCGTCTGGCGAGCCCGCGGCCGACGGCGTGGTGTTGTGGACGCGGTTGGCGCCGAACCCGTTGGCCGACGACGGTTTCGGCGGCATGCCCGCCCGCGCGGCCGACGTCGAATGGGAGGTGGCGACCGACGAGTCGTTCACTGCAGTGGTTCGACGCGGTGTGACGACGGCCGTGCCCGAGTCGGCGCACAGCGTGCACGTCGAGTTGCGCGGGCTGCGGCCGGGCGCCGAGTACTTCTACCGGTTCCGCACGTCGGGGCACGTGTCTCCGGCCGGGCGCACCCGCACCTCTCCGGAACCGGGCTCGCTGCAGCCGTTCACGATGTGCTTCGCGTCGTGCTCGCACTACGAGCAGGGCTGGTTCACGGCGTACCGCCACCTCGCCGACGAGCAGCCGGACCTCGTCCTGCACCTCGGCGACTACCAGTACGAGTACGCGGCGGGCCGCAGCGCCGACGGGGTGCGCGACCACGTCGGACCCGAGACGGTGACGCTGGCCGACTACCGGCAGCGCTACGCCCAGTACAAGACGGACCCGGACCTGCAGGCGGCACACGCCGCCGCGCCGTGGCTGGTGGTGTTCGACGATCACGAGGTCGCCAACAACTGGGCCGACGAGGTGCCCGACGAGCCGGATCCCGGTTTCCTCGGCCGCCGAGCGGCGGCCCTTCGGGCCTACTACGAGAACATGCCGCTGCGACCGTCGGCGCGGCCCCGTGGCATCGACATGGCGCTGCACCGGCGGGTCGATTGGGGAGCGCTGGCGTCGATCCACATGCTCGACACGAGGCAGTACCGCACGGATCAGCCCTGCGGTGACGTCTACGGATCCGACTGCCCCGAACGGCATTCGCCCGCAGCCACGTTGACCGGCATCGAGCAGGAACGCTGGCTCCTCGACGGCTTCGCTCGGTCGCGGGCGCGGTGGGACGTCCTGGGGCAGCAAGTGTTCTTCGGCGAGGTCGACCTGGTGGCAGGGGCGGGCCGCGGCTACAACCCGGACGCATGGGACGGCTACACCGGCAACCGGGATCGCATCGTCGCGGGCATCGTCGACTCGCCGGTGCGCAACGCCGTCGTGCTCACCGGTGACGTCCACGCGCACTGGGCCGCCGAGATCCGCGAGCGGGCTGGTGAGCCGTCGTCGCGAATGGTGGCAACGGAATTGGTGACCAGCTCGATCACCTCCGGCGGCGACGGCTCGGACACCCGGCCCGACGTCGAGGCGGTGCTACCCGAGAACCCACACATCCGGTACTTCTCGAACCGCCGCGGCTACGTGCGCACCCGGATCACGACCGACGCGATCCAAGCCGACTTCCGCACGATGCCCTACGTCTCGCGGCCCGGTGCACCGATCGCGACCGGCGCGTCGTTCGTCATCGCCGATCGCGACCCCACCCTCCGCCGAACTGGAGCGTAGCGTCGCTGATAGGCCGCGACGGCGACGTGACTCTCCAGTTCGGCGCAGGTTGGGCGACTACTCGTTGTCCCCACCGGTCGAGACGGCGGCGTCATCGGCGAAGGACTGGTCGTGCGACGACGGCCACGCCCAGTCCCGGACCTCGGGGATGTCCTCGCCGTGTGCGCGGGTGTACTGGCGCGCGGCCAGGCGCTTGTCGACCATCTGCTGGCGCAGCGTGGCGTAGCGCGAGCCCAGGGACGGAACGCGGTCGATGACGTCCATCACTAGGTGGTAGCGGTCGAGGTCGTTGAGCATCACCATGTCGAACGGCGTCGTGGTGGTGCCCTCCTCCTTGTAGCCGCGGACGTGGATGTTCTCGTTGACGGCGCGGCGGTAGGTCAGGCGGTGGATCAGCCACGGGTAGCCGTGATAGGCGAAGATGACCGGACGGTCGCGAGTGAAGATCGCGTCGAACTCACGGTTGGTCAGACCGTGCGGATGCTCCTTCTCGTCCTGCAGCCGCATCAGGTCCACGATGTTGACGAAGCGGATCTTCAGTTCCGGCAGGTGCTTTCGCAGGATGTCGACGGCGGCGAGGCCTTCGAGGGTGGGCACGTCACCGCACGTGGCGACCACGACGTCCGGGTTCTCGCCGGCCTCCTCGGAGCCTGCCCAGTCCCAGATGCCGAGTCCCCGCGTGCAGTGCGCGACGGCCTCGTCCATCGTGAGGAAGTTGGGGCTGGGCTGCTTGCCGGCCACCACCACGTTGACGTACTGGCGCGAGCGCAGACAGTGGTCGTAGGTGGACAGCAGGGTGTTCGCGTCCGGCGGCAGGTAGACCCGCACCACCTCGGCCTTCTTGTTGACGACGTGGTCGATGAAGCCTGGGTCCTGGTGGCTGAACCCGTTGTGGTCCTGACGCCAGACGTGGCTGGAGAGTAGGTAGTTCAGGCTCGCGATGGGGCGGCGCCAGGGAATCTCGTTGGTCACCTTGAGCCACTTGGCGTGCTGGTTCATCATCGAGTCGACGATGTGGATGAACGCCTCGTAGCAGTTGAACATGCCGTGCCTGCCGGTCAGCAGGTAGCCCTCGAGCCAGCCCTGGCACTGATGCTCGGACAGCATCTCCATGACACGTCCGGCCCGGGCCAGGTGCTCGTCGACCTCGGGGCTCAGGTATTCGGCGTTCCACTGCTTGTCGGTCGCCTCGTACACCGATTGCAGGCGGTTCGACGCGGTCTCGTCGGGCCCGAAGATGCGGAAGTTGTCCGGGTTCAGCCGGATAACCTCGGTGAGCCAGTTGCCGAGTATCCGGGTGGACTCGGCGATGGTGGCGCCCGGTGCGGGCACGTCGACGGCGAAGTCGCGGAAGTCGGGCAGGCGCAGATCCCGCAGCAGCAGTCCACCGTTGGCGTGCGTGGTGGCGCTCATGCGCAGCCCGCCGGGAGGGGCGAGTTCGGCGACCATCGGGTCGAGTTTGCCGTCGGCGTCGAACAATTCGTCGGCGCGGTAGGACCCCAGCCAGTCGTTGAGCACCTGCAGGTGCTCGGGGGTGTCGCGGGCGCTGCTCAGCGGCACCTGGTGGGCGCGCCACGAGCCGGTGCTCTTCTTGCCGTCGATGTACGCCGGTCCGGTCCAGCCCTTCGGGGTGCGGAAGACGATCATCGGCCAGCGCGGCATGCGGTCGTCGTCCTCCGGCCACGCCTTGATCTCGGCGATCTGGTCGAGCACGGTGTCGAGCAGCTGGGCGAACTCGCGGTGCGCCGTCGCGTGCTCGGTGTCCTCGGTGGCGGTGAAGAAGTGCGGCTCGTAGCCGTAGCCGATCATCAGGCTGCGCAGGTCGTCCTCCGGGATACGCGCCAGCACAGTCGGATTGGCGATCTTGTAGCCGTTGAGGTGCAGGATCGGCAGGACGACACCGTCGTTGAGGCGGTTGGTGAACTTGTTGGAGTGCCAGCTGGTGGCCAGCGGACCGGTCTCGGCCTCGCCGTCACCCACCACGGCGGCGACGAGCAGGTCGGGGTTGTCGAAGGCGGCGCCGTAGGCGTGGGAGAGCGCGTAGCCCAGTTCGCCGCCCTCGTGGATCGAGCCGGGCGTCTCGGGCGCGACGTGCGACGGGATGCCGCCGGGAAACGAGAACTGCCGGAACAGCCGGCGCATGCCCTCCTCGTCGGCGGTGACGTCGGAGTAGACCTCGGAGTAGGTGCCGTCGAGGTAGGCGTTGGCGACCAGTCCCGGACCGCCGTGGCCGGGGCCGGTGACGTACATCGTGCGCTGCTCGCGCTCGCGGATCGCCCGGTTGAGGTGGGCGTAGATGAAGTTGAGCCCGGGCGTGGTGCCCCAGTGCCCGAGGAGGCGGGGTTTGACGTCGTCGCGGGACAGCGGCGTGCGCAGCAGCGGATTGCTCAGCAGGTAGATCTGCCCGACGGACAGGTAGTTGGCGGCGCGCCACCAGCCGTCCACCTGGGCCAGGGTGTCGTCGGTCAGCGGTGCCGTGTCGGTGGTGCGCCAGGCCGTGGGTTCGCGCTCGGTGTCCGTGGTCAGTACCACTAGTGCTCCTCGTGCTCGGGGTCTGGACTCCATGTAACCCGCATCGACGACTTCATGCAGACGTCCCATGCAGGTGTTCATCAGGCCGTTGATTGCATCGAGCAGGACTTGGGTAGTGCAGGGATGCGCTGCCCGGGCTCATTCGCTACGGGGGAATGGCGCGGGGACAAGCAGTGTTGCGGTGTAACGCAAACCGTCCACTGGACGATTTCCTTTGCAGTGTGATGGACTGATCGCACTGAATTGGCGCGCGAGCTGCACATTCGAGGTTCGAACAGAAACACCAGGGTTGGGAAGGTAATGAGAATGCGTATTGCAACCAAGGCTTTGATTGCATCGGGCGGCGTGGCCGCTGCGCTGTTGGGCACGGCCGGGATGGCCTCCGCGGCCCCCGATACCGAGGCCATCGTGAACACCACGTGCACGTACCCGCAGATCATCGCGGCCGTGAATGCTCAAGATCCCGCCGTCGGGCAGGAGATCACCAGCGATCCGCAGGCCGTCGGCGTCCTGCAGGGCTTCGTCGCGGCGAACCCCCAACAGCGTCGTGGGCTCATCGCGCAGGCGCAGATGTTCCCGCAGATCACCCAGTACACCGGGCTGATCAACAACGTTGCAGGCACCTGCAACAACTTCTGACGTAGCACCACGCGGTGAAGACCGGCCGGGAATCCCCAGCCGGTCTTTCCGTCGTCAGGGGCCCGTGTCCTCCGACAGGCCGGCGAGCTTCTCGTTGCACGCGGCGAGCGTCGCCGCGACCGCGTCCACGGCCTTGGCGCGGGTCTCCTCATCGGTCGGCAGGTCGGCGAACATCCCGCGCAGGATGTTCAGCCGGGCCGACTCCAACCATGCCGCCAGGTCGGCGTCGCGCAGCCAGCGCGACTGGGCGTCGTTGTCGGACATGGTGATCCGCAGCCAGTCCGCGGGTGTGTCCGGGTGGGGTACCGGCACGCACAGCGCGTTGCGTTCGTCGTCGGTGTCGTAGTTCGCGTCGACGTGCGCGATGAGCGCCGAGCTGAAGACCTGTTGGCAACCGCGCACGCTCTGCAGCGTGATCTTCTCGTCGGAGAACACCGGCACCGACGGTGGCCGCGACAGGCCCGACGCCGTGCAATCGACGTAGAGGCTGCCGGGGTGGGCGGGCATCGTGCCGTCGCGCAGGATCAGCCGTTCCGGTTCGATCCGCTCCACGTGGCCGAGCCGCACCACGTCGCCGATGCGGCGCAGCTGCTCCAGCTCGCGCTCGGACACGATGGCGCAGTGGTACATGGTCGGCTGTACTGCCGTGTCGATCCGCATCAGGCTCCCGTTGGCCTCGAGGCGTTCGAACAGGTCGTCGACCGAGGTGGCCTCGATTGAGGCTTGCATGCGGCCGACGATCGCGGCCCGGACGTCGTCGAGGAACCGCGGCGCAGGCTGTACCGTCGCCCGGTTCATCAGCCAGGAGTCGCGCGGCATGATCCACCGCACCCGCTCGGGTGGAATTCCGTTGCGCAGCAACCACAGGCACGCGTCCATCCCGGTCTTGCCCGCGCCCACGATCGTGAAGTGGTCGTAGTGCGTCGCCCGCCCGGGTAGGTCGTTGGGTGTGACGACCTCGACGTCGGGGGCCGCCGTGTACGGCGGGGGACGCATGGACGGCACCGTGGTCTTGAGGTAGGTGGCGTCGACGAGGCGGCGTCCCACGTCGACGGTGTGCTCGGTGCCGTCGAGCGTGCGGAGGCGGTGGTCGCCGAGGTAGCGCGTCATCGGCAGGTAGGTCAGCCGTCCGGTGGGCTCGAGGTGGTGGCGCATCACCTGGTCGTAGTAGGCGCACACCTCGCTACCGCTGGCGAGTTCGTAGAAGCCCTCGTTCCATCCGCCGGAGTCGACGACGTCGTCGCCGAACGGGCGGGAGTTCACGCCGTAGTAGGCCGACGGCTGGTGCAGCCGGACGAACGGATAGGTCGCGAGCCAGTGGCCGCCGGGCTGGTGGCCCTCGTCGACGAGGACGACCGTGGCCTGCGTGTCGGCAGTGTCGGTGAGGAGCGTGTCGACGAACGCCATGCCCATGGCGCCTGCTCCCACGACCAGGTAGTCGGCTTCGATGGTGCTCACCGGAGCCGACGTTACGCCGGAGTCCCGCGGCAGGTGGTGGGGTTCGCTGCGATGGTTCGTTTGGCGGGACCGGTCCGGACTAACCCCCGATGACCGTCTCGCCGAACTCCGTGATCGTCTCGGGCGGTGCGAAGTCGGCGAACCACACGTAGAAGCGTTGTGCGCCCTGATCTTCGAGCCTGCGGAAGTGGGCGCCGAGCGCGTCGGCGTCGCCGCACACCAGGCCGGGTCCGAGGTGACCGAACCGCCGTTGCGCCTTCTCGGTGGTCGCTGCCGGGTCGTCGCCGCTGCGGACGAATCCGGTCATCTGCTGCACGGTCGCCTTGGCCGAGCCGATCTTCGGAAGGAACTCCGGCAGTCGATCGACGTAGGTGGCGGGCAGGTTCCACCAGTCGGCGTGTTCGCGGACCAGGCCGAGCATCCGCGGCCCGATGCCGCCGAGCACGATCGGGATCGGTTGGCTGGGCGTGGGAATCTGGGCGCGCTCGTCGTCGGCGTCCCAGTACTGCCGCAGGGCGCGCAGGGTGTCGCCGAGGGCGTCGACGCGTTCGCGTGGTGACGCGGTGCTGAGGTCGAACTTCGCGAGTTCGTCGGGCATCGACCCGGAGCCGAGTCCGAGTTCGAAGCGCCCGCCGGAGGCCTCGGCGAGGGTGACGGTCTGCTTTGCCAGGACGGCGGGATGCCGGAACGCGTCGCACAGGACGAGGTGGCCGATCCTCAGCCGCTCGGTGTGCGCGGCCACCCACGTCGCGACGGTCATGGCCTCCCAGATGGGACTGGTCGGCGCCATCGGGGTCTCGAGGTGATCGAGGAACGCGATGCCGTCGAACCCCGCCGTCTCCGCGGTGCGGGCCTTGAGCACCAGATCGTCGAGGCCCTGCCTGCTCTGCGGGACGTAGAGGAACCACTCGGCCATCCGGCGTCCTTCCGTGGGTGAAGCACCGATGGTAACGGCATTCTCCGCAGAAGAGAGGCCATTCTGGTCGGTGGCCGCGGGTCCGCCGCGGTCCGGCCTGGCTGTTAGCATCGCGACGATCGTCTACTCCGATCCGAAGGAGGGCCCGTGGCCCGCACCGCGGCAGTGTGGGCCTCGTTGGCCGCCGGATCGATGCTGTGGACGTCGGGTGTCGCGGCCGCCGATCCGCACCCGCCCGGCACCGCCTTCGCGATCGGCATGTGCGTCGACGGCACGCAGCCCGTACTGGAGCGGCCCCTGCGGTTCGCCTACAACTGTGACGGCACCGGCGTGATGACCGACATGAACTGGACGTCGTGGGGCCGCGTGGGTGCGAACGGCACCGGCACCGACGTCTCGATCGAATGTCAGCCCAACTGCGCGCAGGGAACTCGGCTCGCCAACCCGATCGTGGTGCGGGCGTGGAACCCCGTATCGCCGACGAGTGACGATTGTCCGCGCGGCGTGCAGTACTACTCCGACGTCACGATCGCCTACCCGAAGAGTGCGCCGCCGTGGATCGATCCGGGCACGACGTGGGACGTGGGCACCGACTTCGTGACCGTCGACGGCATGCCCGCGGTGCACTTCTCGGGGCTCGCGCCCAACTGCCTGGCCCGCTAGCCGCCTCCCGGTCGATTCCGCGGTGATGGTCGCCTTGCCGTGCCTATACTCCGGCTGAGCGGTAACGGCATTCTCCGTGGGTGAGAGTGCATTTCCGGCAGCGAGAGGACGGTCGACGTGGGAGCCTGCGACGGGAGGATCGCCCTGGTCACCGGCAGTAGCCGGGGGCTGGGCAAGGCGATCGCGCAGCGACTGGCGGCCGAGGGCGCGACGGTCGCACTGACCGCCCGCACGATGGACCCCGACCCCAAGTACGACGGCTCGCTGGCCCAGACCCGCGACGAGATCCTCGCCGGCGGTGGCCACGCGATCGCCGTGCAGGCCGACCTGTCGTCGAGCGAGGACCGCGAGCGGCTGTTCGCCGAGGTGGTGAATTCGGTTGGGGCGCCCGACATCCTGGTCAACAACGCAGCCGTGACATTCCTGCGCCCGCTCGACGGGTTCCCGGAGAAGCGGGTACGGCTGATGCTGGAGATGCACCTCGTCGGACCGCTGCACCTGTGCCAGTTGGCGATTCCGGCGATGCGCGAGCGGGGTCGCGGCTGGATTCTCAACCTGACGTCGGTGGGCGGGGATCTGCCGGACGGGCCGCCGTTCTCGGAGTTCGACAGCGAGGCGGGCTTCGGGATCTACGGAACGGCGAAGGCCGGGCTGAACCGCCTGACCAAGAGCCTGGCCGCCGAGCTGTACGACGACGGCATCGCGGTCAACGCCGCAGCGCCGTCGGACCCGGTCGCGACGCCGGGGGCGGGCACGCTGGACCTGGCGAAGACGAAGACCGAGGACATCGCGCTGATCACCGAGACGGCGTTCCGACTGTGCACGGGTGATCCGGCGACGTCGACCGGCCTGATCGCGAAGACCCAGCCGTTCCTGCGTGACGTCGGATGGCTGGGTGACTGAGTTCGACCTCGACAGGCTGCGGGTCCGGCTCGCCCGCAGCGGTGTTCGCGAGGTCGGCGTGCTGGCGGGCGGGGCGTCGAGCCTGACGTTCCGCGGCGTGCTCGACGAGCGGCCGGTCGTGGTGAAGGTGGCGCCGCCCGGGCACGAGCCGGTCGGCCATCGCGACGTGCTGCGGCAGGCGCGAATCCTGAGGGCGCTCGGGTCGACGGACGTGCCGGTCCCGGAGGTGCTGGTCGAGGACGCCGGGTCCCCGCCGCTGTTCGTGATGTCGTTGGTGGCGGGTGAGTCGTTCGAGCCGCTGTTCGACGGCGATACTGGCCTCGGCGGCACCGAATTCGACGCCGTTCCGAACCGATATCGAAGCGCGGCACGTTGTTTGGCGACACTGCACGGGCTGAGCCCGGTCGAGTTGGGTGTGGGCGACGAGCCCGTGGTCGACGCGACCGCCGAGGTGGACCGCTGGTGCGCGACGCTGCGGACTGTCGACCAGGACCTGGTGCCGGGCTGGGAGGCGGTCAGCGGCGAGCTGTCGGCCGGTGTGCCCGCGCCGCTGGGTCCGGCGGTCGTGCACGGCGACTTCCGGCTGGGGAACCTGCTGGCGGTCCGGAGCGAGGTGACGGCGGTGATCGACTGGGAGATCTGGTCGGTCGGCGATCCGCGCATCGATCTGGGCTGGTTCCTGGCCAACGCCGATCCGGCCACCTATTCGCGACCGTCATCATTCGTTGACGCCGTGCCGTCGCGTGGCGACCTGCTCGAGCACTACACGCTCGACGGCGCCGACGTGCCCGACGTGGCGTGGTTCATCGCGTTGGCGTGCTTCAAGTCCGTGGCGACGTGGTCGCTGATCGTCAAGCACAACCGCCGCAGGCCCACGCCCCGCGCGGAGTTCGAGGAGATGGCTCCCGTGCTGCCGCGGCTGCTGCAGCGGGCCCGGACGCTGCTGGCCTAACCCCGCGGTATGCCCGCGAGCCGGTCGGCGAACTTCGCCTCCGCAGCCTCGCGCAGCCGCAGGACGTGCTCGGACGGGAACCCGTCGGGCGCCGGTACGACGTCCTTGAGCAGCTGGCGTGCCAGCGTCACCTTGTGCACTTCGGTCGGGCCGTCGGCCAGGCCCAGCACGAACGACTCGGTGAGGTACTGCACGAACGGCATCTCGTGCGACGTGCCGAGCGAGCCGTGGATCTGCAGTGCGCGCGCCGACACGTCGTGCAGCACCTTCTGCATCATGGCCTTGACGGCCGAGATGTCGCCCCGGACGGCCTTGTAGTCGTTGAACTCATCGATCTTCCAGGCGGTTTGGAGGGTCAGCAGCCGGAACGCCTCGATTTCCATCCAGGAGTCGGCGATCATCTCCTGCACCATCTGCTTGTTGGCCAGCACCTCACCCTGGGTGTAGCGCGACACGGCCCGCTCCGTGATCATGTCGTAGATCCGGCGCACCAGCCCGACCGTCCGCATTGCGTGGTGGATGCGGCCGCCGCCGAGGCGGGTCTGCGCGACGACGAACGCGCCGCCGCGCGGGCCGAGCATGTGATCGTCGGGCACCCGGACGTTCTCGTAGCGCACGTACCCTTCGCGGCCACCGCCGAGCGGCTGGTACCCCAGGCCGACGTCGCGCAGGATGTTGATGCCGGGGGTGTCGCCGGGCAGCACGAACATCGAGTAGCGCTCATACGGCGGCGCTTCGGGATCGGTCATCGCCATCACGATGATGAACGACGCCATCGACGCGAACGACGAGTACCACTTCTCGCCGTTGATGACCCAGTGGTCGCCGTCTTGCACGGCGGTGGTGGTGAAGACCTTGGGGTCGGCGCCGCCCTGGGGCTCGGTCATCGAGAAGCACGACACGATGCGGTTGTCGAGCAGCGGCTCGAGGTAGCGCTGCTTCAGCTCCGGCGTGCCGTAGTGCGCGAGGATCTCGCTGTTGCCCGAATCCGGTGCCTGGGAGCCGAATACGATTGGCGCGCACTCGGAGCGGCCGAGGATCTCGTTCAGGAGCGCGAGCTTCACCTGCCCGAAGCCCGGGCCGCCGAGGTGCGGGCCTAGGTGGGTGGCCCACAGCCCGCGGTCCTTCACGATCTGCTGCAGCGGCGGAATCAGCGCCTGGCGCACCGGGTCGTTGAGGTCGTGGGACTCCTCGACGATCATGTCGATCGGTTCGCACTCCTCGCGGACGAATCGTTCGACCCACGCCAGTTGTTCGGCCCACTCGGGGTCGGTGGTGAAGTCCCACGCCATGCGTCGGTCCTTTCAGCTGGGGCCCGTCACGACCACGCGGCGCGGCGTGCGGCCGCGTCGTCGGTGGCGTGGGTGAGCACCTGGTTGCGGTTCTCGAGTTCGAGTGCGGCGTCGAGGTTCGGCGCGTCGGTGTTGACCTGCAATGCGCGCTTGGTCAGTTCGACGCCCAGCGGTGCCAGCCCGGCCACCTGGCCGGCCAGTTCCAGCGCGCGGTCGAGCAGGGCGTCGGCGGCGACCACCTGGCTGACCAGTCCGCGGCGATCCGCCTCGTCGGCGAGCACGGTACGGCCGGTGAGCGTCCAGTCGGCGGCGACGCTCGTTCCGACGATGCGGGGCAGGTGGTAGCTGGTTCCCATCTCCGCGCCCGAGAGGCCGAGCAGGATGGCTGCGTTGCCGAACTTGGCAGTGTCCGAACAGATTCGGATGTCGGATGCCAGGCATAGCGCCAGGCCTGCGCCGACGCAGGCGCCGTTGACCGCGGCGATGACCGGCTGCGGTGCGTCGCGGATGGCGCGGGGGAGCGCGGCCATCGCCTCCTGGAAGCGCATCCGGTCGATCGCGGGGGCGGTGGCCTCGAGCATGCCGGGCCCGAAGTCGCGGACGTCGATGCCGGAGCAGAACCCGCGGCCCGACCCGGTGAGCACGATGGCGCGCACGGACCGGTCGCCGCCCAGCGCACGGAACGCGCCGATGAGTTCGTCGCGCATGACCTGGTTGATCGCGTTGAGCCGGTCGGGCCGGTTCAACCGCAGGACGGCGACGCCGTCGGTCGACGTGTCGAGCAGCAGTGTCTCCATCGTCAGACACGCTCGATGATGGTCGCGGTGCCCATGCCGCCGCCGGTGCACATGGTGACCAGGCCGGTGGTGAGGTCGCGGCGTTCGAGTTCGTCGAGCACCGTGCCGATGAGCATCGCCCCGGTGGCGCCGATGGGGTGGCCGAGCGCGATGGCGCCGCCGTTGACGTTGACCCGCGCGGGGTCGAGGCCGAGGTCGCGGATCGTCTTGAGCGGCACGGCGGCGAACGCCTCGTTGACCTCCCAGAGGTCGATGTCGGCCGCACGCATGCCTGCGCGGTCGAGGCAGCGCTGCGCGGCAGGGCCGGGCGCGGTCAGCATGATGATCGGCTCGCTCCCGATGGCCGCGGTCGCGCGGATGCGGGCGCGTGGGGTCACGTCGTGCCCGTCGAGCCATGCCCTGGACGCCACGGCGGCCGCGGCTGCCCCGTCGACGACGCCCGAGGAGTTGCCCGCGTGGTGCACGTGGTCGATCGCCTCGACGCCGTAGCGCTCGGCGCCAATCTGGTCGAACGTCCGGCTCTCGCCGTCGACCGAGGCGGAACCCATCTGCGCGAACGCGGGTTTCAGCCCGGCGAGCTTCTCGGCGGTGGTGCCGGGCCGGGGGTGCTCGTCGGTCTTGAGCACCACCGCGCCGTTCGCGTCGGTGACGGGGATGACCGACCGGTCGAAGCGGCCCTCGGCGATGGCCTCGGCGGCGCGGCGCTGGCTCTCGGCGGCGTAGGCGTCGACGTCGGTGCGGGTGAAGCCCTCCAGCGTGGCGATCAGGTCGGCCGAGATGCCTTGCGGGACGGTGGGGTAGCGCGCTCGGAAGGCGGGGTTGTCGCCGTCGATCGTGGGCACGCCAACCGACGAGCGCTTGCGCGAGGAGTCGACTGGTAAGCCGACGTCCCAGCGGGACATGGATTCGACGCCGCCGGCGAGCACCAGGTGCTCGGCGCCGGACGCCACGGCGGTCGCGGCGACGGTGATCGCCTGCTGGCCGGAGCCGCAGAACCGGTTGAGCGTCATGCCGGGCACGCTCTCGGGCCAGCCGGCGAGCAGCACCGACAGGCGGGCGATGTCGTCGGCGTGGTCGCCGGACAGGATGCCGTTGCCCGCGATGACGTCGTCGACCTCCGCGGGGTCGAAGCCGATACGCCGGGCGAGCGCGGTGATGCACTGGGCGAACAACGCCTGCGGATGGATGCCGTGCAGGGCGCCGTCGGGGCGGCCCTTGCCGCGGGGCGTGCGGACGGCGTCGATGATCCAGGCGTCGATGTCGAACTCCCGTCATTGCGAGAACCGGTGATCCGATATTGAGAATCATGTTCTCATGCTCACCGGTCTACCACGCCGGGTTTGGGAACGCGTTCTCGCCCGCGGGCGTTCCGGCGCCTCGGGCGCGGCATAGGCTGGTCACCGCCGTGGCATGCCATCGCGCGCCGCCGGCCCGACGCCAATCCCTGGAGGATCCGTGGACCAGTTGACCCTCGGTGTCATTGCCAACACCCGCAAGGAGAACGAGCACCGCCTGCCGATCCACCCGGAGCACCTCGACCGCATCGACGCCGACGTTCTCAGTCGCATCTACCTCGAACGGGGTTACGGCGAGCGCTTCGGCTTCAGCGACGAACAGCTCGAGCGCCACGTCGCGGGGACGCGTTCGCGCGCCGAGCTGATCGCCGAGTGCGACGTGATCCTGCTGGCCAAGCCCGACGCCAGGGATCTGGCCGAGCTGCGCGACGGTCAGGTGCTGTGGGGCTGGCCGCACTGCGTGCAGGACCGCGAACTCACGCAGCAGGCGATCGACCGCAAGCTGACGCTGATCGCGTTCGAGGCGATGAACTTGTGGAGCGAGGACGGCGCCTTCAAGCTGCACGTCTTCCACAAGAACAACGAGATGGCCGGCTACTGCTCGGTGCTGCACGCCCTGTCGCTCCTCGGCTCGACGGGCACCTACGGGCGACGGATGCGGGCGGCGGTCATCGGGTTCGGCGCCACCGCGCGCGGTGCGGTGACCGGTCTGCACGCCCACGGGGTCGTCGACGTCGACGTGCTGACCAACCGCAACGTCGCCGAGGTGGCCAACCCGATCCACTCGGCCAACATCGTGCAGTTCGAGAGCGGCGACGACGGCAGCTTCGCGCTCACCGACGACGGGCGCGTGCCGCTGGAGCCGTTCCTCGCCGGGCACGACATCGTCGTGAACTGCGTGCTGCAGGACCCCAATGCTCCGCTGATCTTTCTGACCGAGGACGACCTGGCCTCGTTCCGGCCGGGCAGCCTCATCGTCGACGTCTCCTGCGACGAGGGCATGGGCTTCAGCTGGGCGACGCCGACGTCGTTTGGGTCGCCGAGCTTCGTCGTCGGAGACAACGTCACCTACTACGCCGTCGATCACAGCCCGTCGTACCTGTGGAACGCCGCGACGTGGGAGATCAGCGCGGCGCTCATCCCGTATCTGCCCACGGTGCTCGACGGCCCGCAGGCGTGGCGCGACGATCAGACGATTCAGCGCGCCATCGAGATCCAGGATGGCGTCATCGCCAACCCCGAGATCCTCGAGTTCCAGAAGCGCGAGGCCGAGTACCCGCACGCCGCGAGCTGAGAGGCGGGCCCGAAACTGGCAAGGACTGCCTAGTTCCTCGTCGACTCGACGGATTGTGCGGTAACTTCTCCTCGACACACCGACTGGCCGCAGCCGAGGAGTTTCTACGGTGGATGCGACACCTTTCGGGCATTACCAGTTGCAGATGCTGCTGGGCCGGGGCGGAATGGGCGAGGTCTATCGGGCCTACGACACCAGGACCGACCGCGTCGTCGCGCTCAAGGTCCTGCCGCCGCACATGGCCACCGACGAGGTCTTCCAGCAGCGGTTCCGCCGCGAATCCCAGGCCGCTGCGGGCGTGAACGACCCGCACGTCGTCCCCATCCACGGCTACGGCGAGATCGACGGCAGGCTCTACCTCGACATGCAGCTGATCGAGGGCCGCACGCTCGGCGCGATCCTGGCGGAGGACAAGAAGCCGCTCGATCCCGCGACGGCGGTGTCGGTGATCGAACAGGTCGCCGGCGCACTGGACGCCGCGCACGCCAAGGGTCTGATCCATCGCGACGTCAAGCCGTCGAACATCCTGCTGACCGACCGGGACTTCGCCTACCTCATCGACTTCGGCCTGGTGCGCACCGCGGGCGAAGCGGGGATGACGACGGCGGGCAACACCCTGGGCACGTTGGGCTACATGGCGCCGGAGCGGTTCGAGGGCGGGCCGATCGACGGCCGTGCGGACACCTACGCGCTGGCATGCGTGCTCTACGAGCTGCTCACCGGCGTGCGGCCGTATCAGGCCGACAGCCTCGAGCAGCAGATCGCCGGGCACATGATGTCGCCGCCACCGAAGCCGTCGGCCAGCGACCCGAAGTTGGGCGCGTTCGACGACGTGATCGCCACGGGCATGGCGAAGAAGCCGATCAAGCGGTACCAGACCGCGGCCCAGCTGGCGGGCGCTGCGCGGCGGGCGTTGACCGCACCGGTCCCGCGGGCGCGTTCGATCCGGACCAGCGGACGGCATTCCGCACCCGTGCCGACCGGCCACCACCCCGCGCCGTGGCGGGCGCTGGCGGTGTCGAGCGCCGCCGTGGTGCTGGCCGGCCTGTGCGCGTTCGGGGCGTGGCAGCTGTGGGGGTCGCAAGCCCGGGGAACCCAACCGGTCGGAGTGGCCGAGTCGACGGTGCCCGCGGTGGCGCCCGACGGCGCGGTGCCCCAGATCGCCGCGACAGTGCCGCCGGACGTCCGTGCCACGGGCCGACTGGTGATCGGGGTCAATACGCCCTACGCGCCCAACGAGTTCGAGGATTCCTCCGGCAAGATCGTCGGCTTCGACGTCGACCTGATGAATGCGATCACGCGCGTGCTCGGGCTGTCGGCGGATTACCGCGAGACCGCGTTCGAGAGCATCATGCCCTCGGTCGGTGGCGGCAGCTTCAACGTCGGGATGTCGTCGATCACCGACACTGCCGAACGGGAGAAGACCGTCGACTTCGTGACGTACTTCCAGGCGGGCACGCTGTGGGCCCAACGGGCAGGCGGGTCCGTCGACCCGGACGCGGCGTGCGGGCTGCGGGTGGGCGTGCAGTTCGCGACGATCCAGGAGACCACCGAGCTGCCCGCCAAGAGCGCCACCTGTACGGCCGCCGGGCTGGCGCCGATCGACATCGTGGTCTACAGCCGCCAGGACGACCTGACGCAGGCGCTCGTCGCCGGTGACGTCGAGGCGATGTCGGCCGACTCCCCGGTCACGGGCTTCGCGGTGAAACTCAGTGCGGGCGCGCTGGAGCCGGCAGGCGAGATCTTCGACGTGGCGCCGTACGGCTATCCCGTCGCGAAGGGCTCGCCGCTCGCCGAGTCGTTGCGGTTGGCTGTCGAGCACCTCATCGCCACCGGCGAGTACCGCACGATCGCCACGATGTGGGGTGTCGAGAAGGGCATGATCGACGCGCCGACGATCAACGCCGCCGCTGGGTGATCGAGTGAGCGACCCGGTCGTCACGCCGGTGCCCGGTGTGCCGAACCTGCTGCTCGGCGCATACGACCTGGGCACGGTCGGCTATCGCGCCGAGGAGTTCTTCGTCTCGGGCGCTGCCGCTTCTGCGGAGATGTCCTCCGACGCCGACTACACCACGCGCATCGTCGCGCTGACGCCCACCGACCCGGCGCGGTTCAGCGGAACGGTGATCGTGGAGTGGCTCAACGTCAGCGGCGGTCTGGATGCGCCCGCGGTGTGGTTCATGGCGCACCGCGAGATCGTCCGCGCGGGTCATGCCTACGTCGCGGTGTCCGCGCAGCGGGTCGGGATCGAGGGCGGCGCCAGCCTCGGCATGGACATGTCGCTCAAGACGCAGAATCCGCAACGGTATTCGGCACTGCGCCATCCCGGCGACGCCTATGCGTACGACGTGTTCAGCCAGGTCGGACGTGTGGTGCGCGACGCCGACGTCCTGGGCGGCGTGACGCCGGAAACCATTCTGGCGGTGGGGGAGTCGCAGTCCGCGCTGTTCCTCACGACGTACGTCAACGTGGTCGACGCGCAGGCCGCGGTCTACGACGGGTTCTTGGTGCACTCCCGGTTCGGCCCGGCAGCGCCGCTGGACGGCAGTTCGATCTTCGACGATGCCGGCGATCAGCAGGCGGTGCCGTTCGTCGACGAGTTGCGAGTGCCGGTGCAGACGGTGATCACCGAGACCGATCTCGTCGGCGGCGTGCGGGCTGGTTATTTCGTTGCGCGACAACCCGACTCGGAATGCCTGCGCGTGTGGGAGATCCCGGGTACCGCGCACGCCGACAACTACACGATCAACGTGGGCTTCATCGATTCCGGCGCCGCGCCGCTGGCTGACCTGGTCGCGGCCTACGCGCCGACGCGGTCGCTGATGGGCCAGCAGTTGCCGTACGCCGTCAACTTCGCGCCGCAGCACCACTACGTGCTGCAGGCCGCGATCGCGCGGCTCGTCGAATGGGTGCGCACCGGCGCCACGCCACCCTGCGCCTCGCCGATCGAGCTGACCGATGCCGCCGAACTCGTCCTCGACGAGAACGGCTTGGCCGCGGGCGGAGTCCGCACGCCGTGGGTCGACGTGCCCGTGGCGCGAACCTCGGGTCTTCCGCCGGGCGGCGGGGCGACGGCCAACGTGATGGCGCTGCTGTTCGGTTCCGGCGAGGTGTTCGACGCCGATACGCTCGCCCGGCTCTACCCGGGCGGCCCCGCTGACTACCTCGGCCGGTTCACCGACGCCCTGGACACGGCGATCGCGGCCGGGTTCCTGCTGGCTGCCGACCGCGAGGAGATCCTCGCCCTCGCCGCCGCGACCTACCCGGGCGGCCGGTAGCACCGCCCTCGGGCACCAAATCGTCACATTCCGCGGCGGGCCGCGCCCGCGATGACCACCTAGTATCGCGAGAGAGCCCGGCGATGTTTGCTGCATCCGCGATTGGGCACACGACGTGCAACCAAGGGGGGGGCTCGTGGCCAGGTTGCAGGCGCAGGCTTCGGTGGCCGTTGGCCGTCTCGACGACGCGGTCGCAGGCGTCGGCATCGTCCCGGCGTACCAGCCGATCGTCGCGCTGCCGGACGGCGTCACGGTCGGTTACGAGGCGCTGGCGCGGTGGCCGTCGCTCGACGACCCCCACCCGCAGGCCGTGTTCGAGCACGCTGCGACCCACGGCGGCCTCGACGGTCTCGACCAGTCGTGCATCGTCGCGGGGATCGACCTCGCACTGCGCAATCACCTGGCGCCCGGCACCATGCTGCTGATCAACTGCGAACCCACCAGCACCTACGTCGGGCCGGCCGACGATCAGGTGTTGGCGTTGGCCCGCGACCGCCTCGTGGTCACGTTCGAGTTCACCGAGCGCAGTCTGCTGGCGCACCCGCAGGCGCTGTTGCGCAAGCTGGCGCAGATCCGCGCCGACGGCTTCTTGATTGCTCTCGACGACGTTGGTGCACACCCGGACTCGCTGGCGATGCTCGACGTCGTCCGTCCCGACATCGTCAAGCTCGATCTCGCTCTGGTGCAGTCGGACCCCTCACGCGACCAAGCCCGGACGCTGTCGGCGGTGCTCGCCCATCACGAACGCACCGGCGCGGTGATCCTCGCCGAGGGCATCGAGAACGACCACCACCTCGAACAGGCGCTGGCGCTTGGCGCCGACCTGGGGCAGGGATACAAGTACGGCCACGCCCGTGCGCTCGACGAGCACGGCGACGCGGCGCCGTGGTCGATGCCATCGGAGCGCAACGTCGTGGCCGTTGACTCCCAGTCGCCGTTCGACCTCGCGTCGCGGTCGCTCGAGCCGCGGACCGCCCGCAAGAAGACGCTGCTGGCGTTCTCGCGGCACATCGAGAGCCAGGCCCGTCACGCCGTCGACCCGCCGATGCTGATGACCGCACTGCAGCGCGCGAAGTATTTCACGCAGGCAACGAAGGCCAAGTATCAGGCAATGGCGGCCGAACTGCCCCTCGTAGCCGTCTTTGGCGAGGACCTGCCCGACGACCTCGGGCACGGAGTGCGCGGCGTGCCCTTGGCTTCCGACGATCCGCTCAGGCTGGAGTGGACGGTGGTCATCCTGGGCCCGCACACGGCGTCGGCACTGATCGCCCGCGAGCGCGACAGCCCCGAAGCCCAGCTGGAAGACGGAGACCGTCGGTTCGACGTGGTGATGACCCACGACCGGTCGCTGGTGACGATGTGCGTGCGGAGCCTGCTGGACCGCATGTGCTGAGGCTGGTGCGCGGCGTTCCGCTCAGTTGGGTGTGGCTGGCGATCCTCTTCGCGACGACGCGGCGTCAACGGTCGGCAGGGCGGCTGGGATCGCGACGTCTGCAGCGCGAGCACTCGACGAACCTGCGCCGGCTTCGGACGGAGCCCGCGCGGGTGCTGGTGTCGAGCCTGTTCTGGCTCGACGATCGCCGGTGGTGGCCGTACGTCCCGGTGTTCGCGACGGTGGTGGGGCCGGCGGAGCGCCGATTGGGCACGGGCCGTTGGCTTCTCGTCGGCTCGGCTGCGCACCTCATCGGCACCTACGTCGGGCAGGGCCACCTGCGGCTGCGCATCCGCACGGGCCGCGCACCGTCGCGGCTGGTCAACGCTCGCGACGTCGGCGTGAGCTACTTCGTGCTCGGGGTGGCAGGCGCGCTGTCGGGCTACCTCCCGCCCGCGTGGCGCGCGCAGACCCAGCTCGTCGTCGCCGGCGCACTCGCCGCCAACGCCGTGGCACGGCCGACCGCCACCGAGGTCGGGCACCTGACGGCCTTCACCGTCGGGCTCGCAGCGAGCACGACGGCACCCGATCGCGAGGGTAAGCCGTATCCGCCCGACGAATGGCCAAGCGCCGCAAGGCGTTCCTAGGGCCGCAAAGCGACCCGGATGCAGCCGTCGGTCTTGTTCTTGAACATGTCGTAGGCGCGGACGCCTTCGGACAGCGGCAGGTCGTGCGTGATGAGCATCGACGGGTCGAGGTCGCCCTGCTGCACGTAGTCGAAGAACTGCGGGATGTAGCGCTGGCCGTGCTGTTGCGCCGACCGCAGGGTGAGGCCCTTGTTCATGATGGCGCCCATCGGAAACTTGTCGGTGAGCCCGAAGACGCCGAGCACCGAGACGACGCCACCCTTGCGGCACGCTAGGATTGCCTCGCGCAGGCTGGCCGCACGGTCGGTCTCGAGGCGCAAGGCCTGCTTGGCGCGGTCGTAGGCGTGCTGCACGCCGGTGCTGTGCGCCTCCATGCCGACGGCTTCGATCACCGAGTCGGGCCCGCGTCCGCCGGTGGCCTCCCGCAGCGCCTCCTGGACGCTGTCGACCTCGGCGTAGTTGATGGTCTCGGCGCCCAATCGCTCTGCCAGCGTGAGCCGTTCGGGCAGTCGGTCGATGACGAGCACTTTGCCCGCCCCGTTGAGCAGCGCGCTGCGGGCGGCCATCAGACCGACGGCGCCCGCACCCCACACCGCGACGGTGTCGTCGGCGGCGATGTTGCAGAAGTCGGCGCCCATGTACCCGGTCGGCACGGCGTCGGACATGAACAGGGCCTGCTCGTCGGTGACGTACTCGGGCACCTCGAAGCAGTTGACGTCCCCGAACGGCACGCGGATGTACTGGGCGTGCGAGCCCGCATACCCGCCGAATTCGTGGGTGTAGCCGTAGATGCCCGCGGTGGGGGAGCCGAGTAGGGGTGCCTGGAGTTCGGCGTTGGGGTTCGTGGTGTCGCACAGCGAGTACAGGTCGCGGTCGCAGTACCAGCACTGGTTGCACGCGATGAACGACGGGACGACGACGCGTGCGCCGACCTTGGTCTTGGTCACGTCGCGGCCCACTTCGATGACCTCGCCCATGAATTCGTGGCCGAAGACGTCGCCCTCACGCATGCCGGGGATGTAACCGTCGATGAAGTGCAGGTCGGATCCGCAGGTGGTGGTGAGCCGCACCTGCACGATCACGTCATTGGGGTTGAGGACCTGCGGGTCGTCGACGGTCTCGTACGCGAGATCGTTGACGCCATTCCAAACGAGCGCTTTCATGTCGTGTCCTTCTCAGCGATCCGACGGGCGGGCGCTGGGGTTGTACTTGATGGTGGGCAGTTCGCCGGTCATGAGCAGCGCTCGCGCCCGGTACAGCGCCTTGAACAGCAGAGGGCCGGTGAGCGCCCCCGGGGCGGCCGCGTTGATGCGACCGATGACCTCGGTGCCGCGGTGCTGAGGGGCGTCGCGGAACTCCAGGACGATGCCCATCTCGGACTCGGGGTTGACGTCGACGAAGCGCAGCCGTTCGCCCTCTTCGGACGAGACGACGCAGTTCCACTCGCCCGCCTTGTCCCCGGACCCGTCGCCCGCGAACTCGAAGCGGAGCCGGTCCGCGCCGGAGGATTCGACGACCGCGATGTCGCCGAAGATCTGGGAGAGGTGGCCGGGGTCCCGGAGGAAGTCCATCACTTGATGACGCGGCCGACCGATGGTGACGGCCTGCACCCGGGACTCCGTGGTGGCGGCGTCGGCGACGCGCTCGGCCACCTTCTCCGCGACGTGCTTCAGCTGCTCTTTGACGTTGTCGACGACGTTCATCGCTTCTCCTCGAATGTCATTGACGTCCGCGTACCCGAGGGCCGATGCGCGAAACGTTGCGCCCAATCCCGTCAAGGGGGTGGTCAATCGCCGAACCTTGGTGTTTGCTGTGAATGCGGAGTGTCGCCGAAGGCCGAGGCAGGGGGTCCGCATGGCCGAACTGAACCCGCGTGCTCCGACGTCGGACGACGTCGGACGACTCGATGCCGCAATCGACGGAATCGGCATCGATCCCGCCTTCCAGCCCATCGTCGCGCTGCCTGATGAGCAGGTCATTGGCTTCGAGGCGCTGGCGCGCTGGCCGGTGCTCGACGATCCGCGGCCGCAGCGGGTGTTCGCGCATGCGACCGACCACGGTGACCTCGATCGGCTCGACCTGACCTGCATCAAGGCGGCCCTGCGCGGTGCACTTCAAGACCACCAGCCGACAGGGACCCTCCTGCTGGTGAACTGCGAGCCGACCAGTGTCTACGTGGGGCCCACGGATCTCTCCGTGTTGGCCCGGGCGCGGGACCACTTCCGGGTGACGTTCGAGTTCACCGAACGCAGTCTGCTGGCGCATCCCCGCGCATTGCTGCGGAAGCTCGCCGACGTTCGCGCCGACGGCTTCTTCATCGCGCTCGACGACGTTGGGGCGCATCCGGATTCGCTCGCGTTGCTCGACGTGATTCTCCCGGACATCGTCAAACTGGATCTGGCTCTGGTGCAGTCGAACCCGTCGCGCGATCAGGCGCGGACGATGTCAGCGGTGTTGGCCCACCACGAGCGCACGGGCGCGGTGATTCTTGCCGAGGGCATCGAGACCGACGACCACCTCGAGCAGGCGCTGGCGTTGGGGGCGACGCTCGGTCAGGGCTTCAAGTTCGGCCAGGCGGCTGCCATCGACGACGCGGCGACGGCGTGGCCGATGCCGTTCGAGCGCAACCGGGTGGACGTGGAGTCGCGGTCACCGTTCGAGGTGGTGTCGGAGACACACCCCGTTCGCACGGCGCGCAAGGACACGCTGGTGGCGTTCTCGCGGCACATCGAGACCCAGGCGTGGCACGCTGCGGACCCGCCCATGCTCATGGCAGCGCTGCAGCGCGGCCGCCACCTCACGCCGGCCACCCACGCCTGCTACGAAGACCTGGCAACCCGGCTGCCGCTGGTGGCCGTCTTCGGCGCGGGCCTGCCGGACGACCCCGGCTCGGGTCTGCGCTACGTACCGCTGTCGTCGTCGGATCCGCTGTGCCGGGAGTGGGCGGTGGTCATGCTCGGTCCGCACACGGCCGCAGCGCTCCTGGCCCGCGAGTAGGAGTCGTCGGACGCCGAGGCGGTGCCCGATCACGAACGTCGCTTCGACCTCGTCATGACCCACGATCGCGCGCTGGTTACGTTGTGCGCACGCAGCCTGCTGGAACGGATGCGCTGAGCACGCGCAGGTCTCAACAGTCACAGCAGTCACTGGACGGACTGCGGCAAGCGACTTGCGAATGTTCCACCTGGCGAGCGAATTGGTCGGGCCGCGAACCCCTTCGAGGCACGCATTCGCTGACCAGGTGGAACAAGTCCCGATCCGTCACGGCCGCCTGCGCAGTGACTGGTGTGACTCGTGAGATCCGGAGCGACCGATCACTCAGCGGCCTGCTGCTCCTCGGCACGCTCCCGCATCGACCCACCGCCGTCCTCCTGCTCGATCGCCTCGTACATGGCCTCGGCCTTGGACTCCGGCATCAACGGCGGAAGCAGCGGCGCGGCTGGATCGGTGATCGCCTCGATGACGAACGGGCGGTCCGCCGCAAAGGCGCGCTGCCAGGCGTCACCTGCCTGCGCGGACTCGGTGATCCGCACGGAACCGAGCCCCAGCATCTCGGCGTAGGCCGCGTAGGGGAGCGCCGGCACCTCCTGGGATGCGGGAAAACGCGGACTGCTCTCCATTTCCCGTTGTTCCCAAGACACTTCAGCCAGATCGCGGTTGTGTAGGACAAGGACGACGAACCGCGGATCGGCCCAAGTCTGGTAGCGGTCGGCCAGCGTGATGAGTTCGGACAGTCCGGCCATCTGCATGGCGCCGTCGCCGATGAGCGCGACGACGGGTCGGTCGGGCGCATCCAGCTTGGCGGCGATGCCATAGGGCAGCGCGCATCCCATCGAGGCCAGGTAGCCGGAGACGTGGGCGGGCACGCCGGGCGGTAGGCGGAGGTGCCGGGCGTACCAGTAAACGGACGACCCCACGTCGATGGCCACGCGCACGTTCTCCGGGAGGTGCTTGGACAGCTCGCGGATCACGAACTCGGGGTTGGCGTTGGCCGACTCCTCGTTGCAGCGCTGGTCGGCGAGCTGATGCCACTCTTCGGTCCAACCGTGCACCTGCTGCTCCCAGCCGCGGTCGGTCTTGCGCTCGAGCAGGGGCAACAGGTCGGAGAGTGCTTGTCGCGCATCGCCACTGACCGCCACCTCGATGCCGTACTTGGCTCCGAGCACGCGCGGCTCGATGTCGATCTGCACCGCGCGGGCCTGGCCCGGCGCCGGGTAGAACTCGGTCCACGGGTCGTTGGAGCCGACGATGAGCAGCGTGTCGCACTCCTCCATGAGGTGAGCGCTCGCAGTGGTGCCGAGGTGCCCCATCACGCCGGTGTGCCAGGGCAGCGTCTCGTCGAGCAGCGGCTTGCCGAGCAGCGACGTGGTGACCCCGGCGCCCGTGGTCTTGACGAGTTCGGCGATATGGTCGGCGCACCCGGCGGCGCCGCGGCCGACCAACAGGGCGATTTTGCTGCCGGCATTGAGCACCTCGGCGGCGTCGCGGATCTGCGACTGGGGCGCAATGATCTGCGGTCGTGCGGATATCGGTGAGGACGGGACGACGCCGTGGGCGTGCTCGTCCTCTTCGGGCATCTCGGCCTTCTGCACGTCGTGGGGAATGATCAGGCACGTCGGGGTCTGGGTGGCGATCGCCGTGCGCATCGCGTTGTCGAGCGCGGTCAGTGCCTGCTCCGGCCCGAACACCGTCTGGACGTACTGGCTGCAAACGTCCTTGAACAACGAATGCAGGTCGACCTCCTGGAGGTAGCCGCTGCCCAGTGCGGTCGACACCACCTGTCCGACGATCGCCACGACGGGCCTGCGGTCGAGCTTGGCGTCGTACAGCCCCGCGAGTAGGTGAATGGCGCCCGGTCCCTGGGTCGCCATGCAGACACCGACCTTGCCGCTGTACTTGGCGTGGCCGCAGGCCGAGAAGGCCGCCAGTTCCTCGTGCCGGGTGGAGACGAACTCCGGTCCGTCAGCGCGCTGGAGTGCGCCGAGGAGCGTGTTGATGCCGTCCCCGGCGTAACCGAAGACCCGTGCCACGTCCCATTGTTGGAGGCGGGCGACGAGGGCGTCCGCGACGAGCTGTGGCTGAGATCCGGTTGAGGTCATGGGTGTGGGCGTACCCGGGTTGCGCATGCCGAACCGCCCGCGGTGACCGCGCCGGACGCGTCAGTTGTGCTCGGGCGCGGCCGTGTCGACGGCGCCACCGACGGCCAGCCGGGAATCGAGCAGCAGCCCCCAGCGTGCGCGGACCACGTCGTGAGCGCTACTGGCGTCGTCGCGATGCGACGCCACGTCGAGCAACGCGGAGGTGATGCTCGACAGCCGATGCCCGGTGTCCCGCGCCGCGGTGACCAGGTCCATGAAGGCGTCCTCGCTGCTGCATCCCCGGAGGCCGATCAAGACGCCTTCGGCCCGGTCCAGGCTGCGTCGACCGGGCGCCGCGGCCTCGCTCGCAGCTGTCGGGCGGTGCGCCCACTGTTCCATCATCTATTGATCTCCGGTTCATGTTTCGGCACGCGACATACCCCGTCGAAGATGGCTCATGCGCTGAACTCATCGCCGTCGTTGGCCGCGGCGAGAACGGCCAGGGGAGGGCACTGCGTCATCCGGACCTCGTTGCCGCCGGCGAGGCGCGCGTTAGAGACCTGCTCAGCGGCCAACGTCAGGAGTTCGTCGATGACGTCGGTGGCGGGCGCGTCGACGAGCGGGTGCAGCGGCGTTGTGACGACGCCGATGCTCGCCGTCAGACGGTAGGGCGCCGTGGCGACGGCGGATCCCAGGCGGTCGGTGAGCGGTGTGGGGTCCGGGGTGGTGAGGACCTCGGCGACGAGGAACTGGGCGTCGTCATTGTGCGCGAGCAGCGTGTCGCGGCGGACGGCCTCGTTGAGGCGGGCTCCGATGGCGACGCGGGCGCGGATGGCGGCACCGGTTTCCGAGATGGCGGCGTGTAGCGAGAAGCCGTCGAGGTCGATGACCATGACGGCGAGGAACCGGTCGTCGCCGCGGTTGCGCGCACCGATGAGGGCGGCGAGGCGCTCGTCGAAGCCGTTGCGGTTCAGCAACCCAGTGACCTGGTCGAGTTGTCCCGCTCGGTCGCTGCGGACGTCGATGAGGCGCAGTGCGACGCTGCCCACGGAGGTGACGAAAGCGGTGAGCATGACGATCAGCAAGGCCCCACAGACCGCCACGACGGGGTCGGTCTGGGCGATCCGAAAGCCGAGCACGGCCAGGGTCGCCGCACCGATCGTCCACGGGATGATCAGCAGTCGGGCGCCGTGAAACAGCACGGTGAACGCCGAGAGCGCCGCAAAGGTAACCGCTCCGAGCAGACCCAGCATCGGCTGCGCCGTAATGATGCAGTCCGTGGCTGCGCATAAGGCACTGATGATGACGAAGGCCAGCGAGACGCCCCGCGCCGGCCAGTGGTGGGTGAGCCACGCGATCGCCATCACGGAGCAGAGCGCTGCGACGGCGATGGCGAGGGGTGGGCCCCACGCGCCGTGCGGTCCGGCGGAACTCGAGATCAGCCCGACTGGGATGACGCCCAGGATCACCGTGGTCACCGCAATGGTCCAGCTCACCGGCCTGCGCAGATCTTGGGCTGCAAGCTGCGCAGTCAGGCGGTAGTAGTGGTCGGGGCCGAGCAGCGCGGTCAACGCGGCACCCGCTTCGAGCCATCGGTCATGTCAGCCATCCCCCCGGATCAGCATCATCTGAGGTTAGGCCCTGGGCGCGTGGCATGCAGCTACACCGCAGTAATGCTCTGGCTGAGCAAATGATCGAACTCTCATGGCCGATCGCCACGCGCGAGACTGCGGCAAGATCGCGAATCCCTTCGAATTGCGATCTCACCGCAGTCTCGGCGGAGTTCAGAGCAGCCCGAGCAGCTCGAGATCGGTCGCGTACTTGACGATCACGGGAGCGGACAGGTGCGGGATGTCCTTGTCCGGACCGATCTTCGCCTCTTGCACGGCGGCGCGGAAGTGGTCCGCAGGCGCGAGTGACCCGTTGATCGGCGTAGCCGGCTGCTGGTAGTTGTGCAGCAGCGGGATCAGCGACGCCTGCCGCTGCTTCTCCGGCAGCGCGCGCAGCGCGGTTTCGAAGCGCTCCAGCCACGCCGTGTACCCGGCGACACGCGTGATCGGGTAGCCCGCCTCGACGAGCCAGTCGACGAAGGTGTCCATGCTGATGCCGTCGTCGTAGGGGTTCATCACGTGGTAGGTCTCGTAGCCATCGGTGACGTTGGCACCCAGGGTGGAGATCGACTCGGTGATGAATTCCACTGGCAGACCGTCGAAGTGGGACCGCTGCCGGCTGCCTCCCGCGTCCAGCTCGTAGAACGAGTTGGGGGCGATGCCCGTCGCGACCAGCGAGAGCATCATGCGGGTGAACATGTCGGGCACGTTCAGCTGTCCGGCATAGGTGGTGTCGGCCATGATCATGTCGCACCGGAACACCGATACCGGCAGGCCTGCGTGGTCGTGCGCCTCGCGGAGCAGGACCTCACCACCCCACTTGCTGTTGCCGTACCCGTTGGCGTAGGTCTCGTCGACCTTGCGGGTGGCGCTCATCTGCCGGACGTCGGTCTCCTCGACGAACTGGCCCGGCGTGATGCCGTCGCCGACGCCGATGGTCGAGACGTACACGAACGGCTTGATGCGGCTGGTCAGCGCGATGCGGATCAGCTCGGCGGTGCCGACGACGTTCGGCCCGAACAGCTGGCTGTAGGGCAGCACGTGGTTGACCAGCGCGGCGGGGTCGACGATCAGGTCGACGGTGTCGGCGAGCCGCTGCCAGTTCTCCTGCGACAGGCCGAGATTGGCCTCGCCCTTGTCCCCGGCCAGGACCTCGAGGTGCTCGGCAGCCAGGTCGCGGTAGTGGGCCAGAAGCGTGGGGTCGCCGCTGTCGAAGGTGGCATCGAGGCGGCGGCTCGCATCCTCATCGGACTTGGCTCTGACGAGCGCGATGACCTTGCCGCCGACGAGGCTCATCCGCTCCAGCCACTCCATCGCCAGGTAGCGCCCGAGGAAGCCGGTCGAACCGGTCAGCAGCACCGTGCGTACTTCGCGAGCCGGACCCGGCAGTGACGGCGCCGCAGCCAGCGTGGCCTCGTCGACGAACTTCTCCAGCGTCAGGTCGCGGGCGTGGACCTCGGTAGCGTCGCGACCGTGCACGGCATCATAGGTCGGCCGCTTCGACCCACCGCCAAGCTGCTGTTCGACGTAGGCGGCGATGGCCGCCAGGTCGCTGGCGGGGCTGACGATGATGCCGACCGGCACGTCGACGCCGAAGATGTCGTGCAGCAGGTTCGCGAACGTCAACGCCGACAACGAGTCTCCGCCGAGTTCGGTGAACTGGACGTCGGGGGAGACGTCGGTGGCCGCTGCGCCGAGCAGTGCGCCTGCGGCTCGGCCAACGGTCTCGAGCACGGGCTGGTCCGCGCCGTGCTGCCGCAGTTCGCGCAGCACATCGGCCTGCCCGTCGACGAGATCGACGTACATCTGCTCGAGTTCGGGGCCGTAGCGCGCCTTGAGTTGTGGGCGAGCCAGCTTGCGAATGCCGGTCAGCAGTCCGTTCTCGAGCGTGAACGGCGTCGTCTCGACCAGGAAGTCGCGCGGGATCTCGAAGGACTGCAGGCCCGCGTCGCGGGCGACGGTCTGCAGGGCCTCGCTCAAGAGCGGCTTAACCGCCTCGGTATCGCCGCCGACGCTTGACAGCGCATCGTCGGTCGGAACGATCACCGCGAGCACGTAGGACCGGGCGCTGTTGCCGTAGACGAAGATCTGCCGGATCGACGGGTGCCCGCCGTAGGCAGCCTCGAGCTTGGATACGGTGACGAACTCGCCCTGGGACAGCTTGAGCACGTTGTTGCGGCGGTCAACGTAGACGAGTTGGTCGGGTCCGATCTCGGCCATCACGTCGCCGGTGTGGTACCAGCCGTCGGCGTCGAAGAGTTCGGCGGTGATCTCGGGCCGCTTGTAGTAGCCGGGGATGAGATCGGTTGACTTGACGTACAACTCGCCGCGCGGGTGGGGCCGGTCGGTGGAGAAGTAGCCGAGTTCGGGGACGTCGACCAGCTTGTAGTCGAGCACCGGCGGTCGGCGCAGTGTGTCGTCGACCAGTACGACGCCGTCCTCGGTCGAGCCGTAGCCGTTGATGAGGTGGACGTCCATGAAGTCCTCGGCCCAGGTGCGCAGCTCGGGAGAGATGGGCGCGGAGCCGGTCATGGCCGAGAACTGCCGTCCGCCAAGCATCTTCACGCGCTGCTCGGCGAGCACTTCCTGCTCGACCTCGTCGCGATCGGCGCCGTCGGCGACGCGCTTGTCGACCTGGCTCTGGATCTCCTGGAACAGCATCTCCCAGATGCGGGGGACCAGGTCGAGCTTGGTGGGCCGCACCAGGGCGAGGTCGTCGAGCAGGGTGGACAGGTCGCTCTTGGCGGCGAAGTACGCGGTGCCGCCGGCGCCGAGCGTCGAGTACAGGATGACGCGGCCCATGACGTGGCTGATCGGCATGAAGTTGAACGTGATCGCAGGCAGCTTGCCCTCGGTGTCCCACTCGGGGGCGAACCAACCGCGCCAGCAGTTGGCCATCAGACGGTCGGTGTACATCGCGCCCTTGGGCGTTCCGGTGCTGCCGGAGGTGTAGATCAGCAGTCGCAGGTCGTCGTCGTTCCCACGCACGAGTTCGGGCCCGGCTCCGTGCCTGGGTCCCGCGGCGATGACGTCGTCGAGTGCCTCGACGGTGACGTCCTTCTTTGCAAGCCGGGTGACGGCGTCCTCGAACGCCTCGCGGTGGTCGTCGATCTGCGGGTGGTAGTCGAAGACGATGAGTCGCTGGGGCGCGTAGGCGGTGAGCGAGAGTTCGACGGCGTCGGCAAGGTGGTCGACGCTGGAGAGGATGGCGACGGGCTCGGTCTCGACCAGGATGGGATGCAGCTGGGAGACGGGGGCGCTGGTCTGCAGCGGGACGGCGACGGCGCCGGAGAGTGAGAGCGCCGCATCGACGACGACGTAGTCGGCGCTGGTGAAGCCGAGTGTGGCGACGCGGTCGCCGGGCGCTACGGGATCGTTGGAGAGGGAGTCGGCCAGTGCCCGGATGCGCGCCCAGGTCTCGCCGTAGGTGATGGTGTCGAAGCGGGGCTGGTACTCGGCGACGGTACGGCCGTCTGCGTCCTGCACGAATTCGACGGCACGCTGGCCGAGGGCGGGGCGGTCGGCGTAGCCGGTCATGACGGTGCGGATGGCGTCGGCGAGCGTCACGCCGGGGCGCTGCAGTGCCTCGGTGATCGCGGGGTCGGGCCTGGCAGCGACCAGTTGGGCGTCGCCAGAGGTCAACCGCTCGAAGCGTTCTTGGCGGCGGGCTTCGCGATCGGTGGCGGGAGTGGCCATGTACGTCTCCTCTGACAAATCGGTATTCAGTTCACGTCGGTGGACACCACGTGGTGCCTATCTACGAAAGTAAGATAGGGAATCTATGTATTCCTGTGAGTCTGCTGGCAGTGCGCGCGCGATCGAGGCGCTACCTGCAGTGATCGAGGTTCGGGGGTCGAAGCGGTGACGTAGTTCACCCCGGGTGTGATCGCGCTCGGCGAACGCGTCGAGGTGCTCCTGCAGGTGACCCACAGCAAGCGCCGGAATATTTCATAGGTCAGCTACGTAGCGTTTAGCGGGTCGGGGTGACTCGGAGCGACCACTCCGGACTAGGGAGACTAGGGAGCAGTAACCATGAATCTCAAGAAAGCCGTTGCAGGCGTTGCCCTCGCAGGCGGAATGGGGCTGGCTTCGATCGCCGGCAGTTCGGGGGTCGCAATAGCGGCACCCGGAGGTGGTGGTGGAGGGTGCCAGCCGCCGTTCTGTGCCGGAGGACCGGGCCCTGGCGGGCCAGGTGGACCGGGTGGACAGCAGGGACCCCGTGGGCCAGGTGGACCTGGCGGCCCTGGTGGCCCAGGTGACTTCCGCGGTCCGGGTGGACCCGGCAACGACCGCGGACCCGGCGGTCCAGGCGGACCCGGCGGGCCCGGCGGCCCGGGTGATTTCCGCGGTCCAGGTGGACCCGGCAACGACCGCGGCCCCGGCGGCGCCGGCGGACCCGGCGAAGGCCGTGGACCCGAGAACACCCGCGGGCCGGATGGTCGCGACTGGGGACCACGACCCCCGAACGCGTTCAGCGGTTGGCGCGACGCCCCGTGGGGCGGCGGGCCCGCACCGTGGGGCTGGGGAGCACCGCCGCGGTTCAACTGGGATCGGCCGCTTCCGCCTCCCGGCGGGTACTGGAACTACGGCCCCATCAACTACTGGGGTTACGACCAGACGCCGATCTGGAACCCGGGCTTCAACGGCTGGGGCTTCTACTTCTTCGGAATCTGGATCCCGATCTTCAGCGTCTGACGAATGAGCAGCCGCCTCGCGACTATGCGAGGCGGCTGCTTCGTTCTGTGGCGTGCGCGGGCTACCGGCTCACGAACCGGAGGTCGCAGCGTCGATGGCGCTGAACTCCTCGTCGCTGAGTTCGATCCCGGCGGCGGCGACGTTCGGTTCGAGGTGGTCGACCCGCGAGGTGCCGGGAATCGGCACGATCACCGGCGAGCGCTTGAGCAGCCAGGCCAGCGCGAGCTGTGACGGGCTGGCGCCGTGGTCGGATGCCAGCGATCCGAGTGGGCCGTCGGTGTTGGCGAGCGGGCCGGCTGCCAAGGGGAACCATGGAATGAACGCGATGCCCTGCTTCTCGGCTTCGTCGAGCAGCGGTTCGGCGGTACGGGTCGTCAGGTTGTAGAGGTTCTGCACCGAGACGATCGGCGCCACCTTATGGGCCGCCGTGAGTTGGTCGACGTCGACCTCGGAGAGTCCGATGTGTCGAATCTTGCCCTCCTGCTGCAACTTCGCGAGTTCGCCGACCTGGTCCTCGAGCGGGAAGTTCGGGTCGATGCGGTGCAGCTGATGCAGGTCGATGCGGTCGACCCCGAGCCGCCGGAGGCTCATTTCGACCTCTTGGCGTAGGTAGCTGGGGTTGCCGAGCGGCACCCAGACGTCCGGCCCGGTGCGCAACAGCCCGGCTTTGGTGGCGATGACGACGTCGTCGGCGTAGGGGTGCAGCGCTTCCCGGATCAGCTCCTCGGCGACGTAGGGGCCGTAGGAGTCGGCGGTGTCGATGAAGTTGACGCCCAGTTCGACGGCGCGGCGCAGGACGCGGATGGATTCATCGTGGTCGTCGGGCGGACCCCAGACGCCCTTGCCGGTGAGCCGCATCGACCCGAAGCCGAGTCGGTTCACGGTGAGGTCGCCGATCGTGATGGTGCCGGCTGCCGCCGCGCTGGTTGCGTCTGTCATGGTGCTCCGTTTCCTCGGGTTCGGTCCACATCGAGCGTGGCACCGGTGTGTGCGGCTGTCCATGCTTGCGGCACGCACGAGTGGAAGGCGAGATGGGCTCCGCCGCGCGATGCTGCGTCAGAACTCACCCAGCAGCGCGTCGCAGTGCACGGGTAGGTCCCGCACCCGGATACCGGTGGCGTGGTGGATCGCGTTGACCACCGCGGCGGCCGAGCCCACGATGCCGATCTCACCGGCGCCGCGCGAACCCATCGGGTTGGCGTGCACGTCGGCGTCGTCGTCGAGCCAGATGGCCTCTAGAGCGGGCACGTCGGCGTGGCTGGCGAAGTGGTAGCTCGCGAGGTCCTGGGTCACGATGTGGCCGAAGCGGTGGTCGCGCACGCTCTCCTCGTGCAGCGCCATGGACAGGCCCATGGTCATGCCGCCGATCAGCTGTGAGCGCAGCGTCGTCGGGTTGATCGCCCGGCCGATGGAGAACACCCCGAGCATGCGGGACACGTGGACTTCGCCGGTGTACCGGTTGACCCGCGCCTCGACGAAGTGCGCGCCGAAGGAGTACATCCCGTACTTCTCGTCGGCGTCGTTCTCCGGTGGTTCGGCCGTGGTCGCGGCGCCCACTGCCGGGTTGTCGCCGTGGTCCTCTCGAAAGCGTTGTACGGCGGCGTGAATGGTGGCACCCCACGAACTCAGCCCCGAGGAACCGCCGGAGACGGACGCCGGTGGTAGGTCGGTGTCGCCGATCTGCAGGTCGACGGCATCGGTCTCGCAGCCGAGCATGTCGGCGGCGATCTGCGTCAGCGCGGTCCAGGTGCCGGTGCCGATGTCGGTGGCGCCGATCTGCACGGCGTAGCGACCGGGCGCGACGCACTCGATGCGGGCGGCGTTGCCGGGCATGACCATCGCGGGATAGACGGCGGACGCGACGCCGGTGCCGACCAGCCACTCGCCGTCGCGCTGAGTGCCCGGCTCGGGATCGCGTCCCTCCCAGCCGAACCGTTCGGCGCCGGTGCGCAGGCACTCGAGGAGGCGGCGATTCGACCACGGGTTGCCGGTTTCGGGGTCGACGTCGGGTTCGTTGCGGACGCGCAGTTCGATCGGGTCGAGGTCGCACGCGACGGCCAACTCGTCCATCGCGACCTCGAGGGCGAACATGCCGGGACATTCGCCGGGTGCGCGCATCCAGAACGGCACGGCGACATCGAGTTCGGCGAGCCGATGCGACGTCTTGCGGGCGTCGGCGTCGTACATCATGCGCGTTGGCGTGGCGGTCTGCTCGGCGTACTCCTTGACGGTGGCGGTCTGCTCGACGACCTCATGGCTGATCGCCGTCAGCCTCCCGTCGGCGCTCGCACCGAGTCGCAGGTGCTGGATCGTCGGGGTGCGGTAGCCGACCATGGCGAACATCTGCTGCCGCGTGAGCGCCAGCTTCACCGGATGGCCGGGAACGCGTTGCGCGGCCATGACGGCGAGGACGTTGTGCGAGTGCGGTGCACCCTTGGAGCCGAATCCGCCGCCGACGTTCTTGGCGACGACGCGAATCTGCTCGGGCTCGAGGCCGAACGTCTGCGCCAGCGTCTTGCGGACGACGTGCACGCCCTGGGTGGAGTCGTACAGCGTCAGCGCCGGCCCGTCGGGGTCCCAGGTGGCGATGGTGGCGTGCGGCTCCATCGGGTTGTTGTGCTCGTGCGGCGTGGTGTAGGTCTGGTCGACGGTGACCGCGGCCGCGGCGAGTGCGGCGTCGACGTCGCCCTCGGAGGTGTCGGTGGGGTAGTCGGGGTTGACCTGCTCGGGTGCGTAGAGGCTGGGGTGGTCGGTGCGCAGCGCGGTGTCGTGGTCGGCCTCGTCGTACGTGACGGTGACGAGAGCGGCCGCCTGGCGGGCGGTTTCGGCGGTGTCGGCGATGACGCCGCCGATGAGCTGGCCGCGGTAGTGCACCTGGTCGTCCTGCAGGACGGTGAGGTCACCGTCGTCGGCGTCCGCCAGGGCCGGCGCATTGAACACGGTCAGGACGGCATGGACACCGTCGAGGGCGTCGGCTGCCGAGGTGTCCATCGCGGTGATGGTGCCCTTGGCGATCGTGGCCTGGACGGGGTGCAGGTACAGCGGGGCGTCGACCTGGTACTCGAACGCGTAGGCCGCGGTGCCGGTGACCTTGGCGGGTCCGTCGAGGCGGGTGAGCTTGCTGCCGATGGCGTGGGGTTCGACGAGGGTCATCGCTGCCGTCCTTCCGCGAGGGTGGTCAGGGTGGCGACGATGGTGCGCTTGGTCAGCTCGACCTTGAACTCGTTGCCCTCCTGCGGTTCGGCCTGCGCCAGTTCGGCGTCGGCGGCCGAGCGGAACGAGGCCTCGGTGGCGGGCTGGCCGATCAGCGCCTGCTCGGCACGCGTTGCGCGCCAGGGCTTGTGGGCCACCCCGCCCAGCGCGATGCGGGCGCCGCTCACGGTGCCGTCGTCGACGACGAGTTCAGCGGCCACGGAGGTGACGGCGAAGGCGTAGGAGGCGCGGTCGCGGACCTTGCGGTAGGTGGATCGCGCGCCGTCGGGTGCCGGTGGGATCTCGACGGCGGTGATGAGCGCACCCCGGGGCAGGTTGGTGTCGACGTCGGGCCGGTCACCTGGTAGGCGGTGAAAGTCGGTGAGCGGCATGCGGTGTTCGCCATCCGCGTCGACGTAGACGACGTCGGCGTCGAGCACGGCCATCGCGACGGCCATGTCCGAGGGGTGGGCGGCGATGCACTGTTCGGAGGCGCCGAGGATGGCGTGGTAGCGGGTGTAGCCGCCGATGGCCGAGCAGCCGGCGCCGGGGGTGCGCTTGTTGCAAGGAGTGGTGAGGTCCTGGAAGTAGACGCAGCGGGTGCGTTGCAGGAGGTTGCCTGCGGTGGTGGCGAGGTTGCGTAGTTGACCGGAGGCGGCGGAGAGCAGCGCGCGGGCGAGCACGGGGTAGTGGCTGCGGACGAGTGGGTGGGCGGCGAGGTCGCTGTTGCGGACGTCGGCGCCGATGAGCAGGGTGCCGTCGGGCAGGCGTTCGACGTCGGTGAGGGGGAGGTGACCGACGTCGACGACGAGGCCGGGCTCGGCGATGCCGAGCTTCATGTGGTCGACGAGATTGGTGCCGCCGGCGAGGAAGACGGCGTCGGTGCGGTCGGCGACGGCGGTGACGGCGTCTTGCACGCTGGTGGCGCGGTGGTACTCGAAGGGGATCATCGGGCGGCCTGCTGGATCGCGTCGACGATGTTCGGGTAGGCGGCGCAGCGACAGAGGTTGCCGCTCATGCGTTCTCGGATCTCGGCGTCGGTGAGTTCGGGGCTGTCCTCGAGGTCGTCGCTGACGTGGCTGGGTGAGCCGGACTTGACCTCGTCGAGCATGCCGACCGCGGAGCAGATCTGGCCGGGGGTGCAGTAGCCGCACTGGAAGCCGTCGTGGTCGAGGAAGGCCTGGGCGACGGGGTGCAGGTTGTCGGGCTCGCCGAGGCCGGCGGCCGTGACGATCTCGGCGCCGTCGTGGGCGACCGCGAAGCCGAGGCAGGTAGTGGCGCGCCGGCCGTCGAGCAGCACGGTGCACGACCCGCACTGGCCGTGGTCGCACCCCTTCTTCGGGGCGGTGACGCCGAGGTGCTCGCGCAGCAGGTCGAGGAGGGTGATGCGGTTGTCGATGTGGACGGTGTGGTCGGTGCCGTCAACGCGCAGCGTGACGTCGGTGAAGTGGGCTGACTCCATGGGTGCGGCTTACCCCAGGGTGAGGTGGTGAAACCGGGGGCGAGGTGACACTGAAGTTGGGCCTCGGCGACCGCCTCAAATCGGTGTGCGTGACCATGCGGGCCCTACGGCAGAATGCATAAGGAGTGCGGAGGAGTGGCGACGTGCCGTTGTCGGTTGATACGGGTGGCTTGAGGCAGGGTGCTGGGACGAGCGCTGCCATCGCCACTAATCTCAGGGTGCACGACAACACCGTCTCGGGTGCTGGCAGTCAGCCAAGCCATGCTGGGGTAACGGCGCTCAATGCCGCCATTAGTAGCGTGCGCACACGTCAGGCGCATCGTGTCGAATATTCGGCATCCAAGATGCAGGCCGGCGCCGAAGCATATGACTCCTCTGACGAGCAGGCGAGCGGACGGCTCGCAGGTTCGCTGTGAGTGCGGCGGCGTCGCCGCTTCCGACCAAGTCTCAGCTCGAGCGGTGGCAGACCAGCCACCTTGTCGAAGCCGCGGCGCTGTGGCGTCAGTCTGCTGCCCGATCCGACGAACTTTTCGAGCAGCACCGCTTAACCGTCGCCTCGCCTGGTGGTACTGAGTGGACAGGAGACGCCAAAGACGCGGCGTTGAGACAAGCTGTTGCAGACATGGTTGTGGTCAGTCGGCAAGGGTCTGTCGAGCGTGACGCAGCCAAAATCGCGGACTCGGGCGCACATGACATCCGTTCGGCGCAGCAGGCTGTTACGGACGCGATCGCCGACGCCGAGGCGGACGGCTTTGACGTCGGCGAGGACCTAGCTGTGACTGATAGCGGCACATTCGATTCGGATACCGCTGCGGCCCGGGGTGCGGCCGCTGCTGAGCATGCCGAGTACATCCGGTGGCATGCGGAGCAGCTCGTTCAGACTGACACATTGGTCGGTAGGCAGCTCTCGGAAAAAGCTGCCGAACTTGAAGGCATTCGATTCGACGGAGAGGACGAGGGGCGCGTCGCCGACGGCGTCATCAAGGCGGTCGACTTCAAACAGGGGCCGCCCGGGCAAGTCGAGTCCGAGGCCGATCGACGCCAGAATGAGAAGGATGCCTTCAAAGAGGTATTCGGGCGTGAACCGGTTTCAGCAGCAGATTGGACGACCGCGGCGGCGCTCGATCCGAACAGCTACGACCCCAATACGCTGGGCCTTGGCCCAGAGATCAAGGTTGTGCGGATCGAACCCGTGCCGGGGCAAGGGGTAGTGCGCGCATCGCAATGGATTGAGCAGCGGGACGTCATCAGCGGGCCTTTCAAGCGCGATTTTGGTAACACGCGGGTGGCCGACCCAAACTTCGACCCTGCGGATACCAAGGTCACCACCTATATCGATTACGAAAATGGATTGCTCGTCATGCGGCAGAATCCGTCGATCGAGTTGAACGAGTCCGGGGGTCCTGGCCAGGTGAAGGTCGGTATCCCAGACGCCGTCGTACAACAGAGCAGCGATGGTGCGGTGCGCATCAAGTACGAGGCAGGCAATCCCTTCGCGCCCGGGATCGCGCAGGATCCGCCGTGGCCGCTCGATAAGAACCCGTGGACGGTCAACGGTGATCTCGTGTTCACTCCTAACGCGGACGGTGTCCGCGTCGACGGCACCCGGACCAATTACCCTTCAATGGAGGTTTACCAAGATCTGCCCGATGGTTCCACGCGGACCGTACTAATCGATCCGGCAGTGGCCGGTAACTCGACAGGCCCGATGGTCAACCTGCCAGAGCACCATGACGTCGGCATGGGTGGACGTGCCTTTGAACCGTTCGACACTGGAGCTTGGAATCCAAAGTACGATGTTCAGGTCCCTCTACCGGCTGCGGAGGCTGGGCCGGTAGACAGCCCGCCGGCAGTACCGCAAGCGCCTCGCCAAGGCACCCAGGTCTGACTAGAGAGTCGGGTAGCTACTCGGATGACATCTTCGCGGATGCGTGATTCGGATGCTTCGCTGTGGTCAGCGGCCACATGGGCGGCGCCCTTCGTCGTTCAGATTGTCGTGGGTATGGCTATCGCCTTTTCTTGGCTTGCCGGTAGGTACGTCCCTGAGGTGCATGGCTTCGCTCAATACCTCAGCGGTGCGGCCGCCACCCTCGTGCTTGCGGCTGCAGTGGGCGGCTTGTTGCTCGTGTCGACATCGTCACGAGGGCGCGGTATTGCCATCAGCATTTTCGGATCGCTTGCCGTCACCCTCATCGGCGGCCTCCTCTACGGATTTTGGGTCATCGGATGGTGACTGCGAGCGATGTGACTTCGACGAAGCGGCATGGCCCGTACGGGTTTTCGGCTGCGATGGTCAACATTCTTCTCATCGAATTCACTACCCTGGCGCTCCTGCCGTGGGTGTACCTCACCGTGTTCGTGGTTCCACTTCTGCTGTTGGACGTCGCCGTCTCGGTATATCTCAGAGGTCGTCCGGGCACGCTCGGAGAGATCGGCCGCGGAATGCTGATCGGCTGCATCGCCGGGCCGGCCGCTTTGGCCTTCTTCATCCCGCTGTACTTCCTCGCCGCGGCGACCGGCCTGATCTGAGTCTCGGCTGGGCGGCGTCATCAAATGTTGACGCCATCCAGCCGACAAGCGCCGTTCGGCTGCCCGTCCGCAAGCCGCGCACGACACAATCACCGGTATGACCGATGACGCACGCCGCGGCTTCCTGCGGTCGATCCGCAAGGAGGTGCCGCAGGCGCTGACGGGTGGGCCGGTCGACGGGCACGCCGAGGTCGCCGCGATGCTGCGGGAATTGGGCATCGCGCTGATCGAGTGCGAGCAGCCCACGCACCTGGTCGAGGCGCGGCTGTTGGCGATTGCGAAGAACTACACCGACGAGACCGTCCGCGTCGTCGTGTTCCCAACCGCGCTGGTGGTGCAGGTCGGCACTGTGGCCTATGAGGTCTCAACGGTCGTGAAGCCGACGACGCAGCTGGATCTCGCCGGCCGCGTCGACGCGATCGCCGAACTCGCCGAGGTCGGGGCCATCACCGCCGCCGACGCTGCGCGTGAGGCTGCCGAAGCCCGGACCATGCCGCCACGGTTCGGGCCGGTCGTCACGGTCATCGGCTACACGATCACGACGCTGGGGTTTGGCATGGTGATCAACCCGACGTGGGCGTCGCTGTGGGGGTACGTGTTCCTCGGGGCGGTGGTCGGCGCGATCGTCATGCTGGGCCGGCCCTTCCCGACGCTCGGCGCGGTGTTGCCGACCCTGGCCGCGGCAGTGGTCACGCTCCTGGCGACGTGGTTCGTCGCCGATGCTGCGAATGACGGGTTGCTGGCGGTGATCAGTCCGCCGCTGGTGGCCATGCTGCCGGGACTAGCGCTGACGATCGGCGCGATGGAGTTGGCCAGCTCGCAGATGATCAGCGGTGCGACCCGGCTGATCTACGGCGTGACCCAGCTGGCCTTGCTGGTCTTCGGCGTCGGCCTGGGCATCCATCTCGGCGACGACCTGGAGCCGCAGCAGCCGTCGGCGCAGATGGGCAGCTGGTCGCTGTACCTCGCCATCCTGGTCATCGCGGTCGGGCTGTACGTCTACCTGTCGGCGCCGAAGGGCTCGTTCGTGTGGCTGATCCTGGCCGTCGGGGTGGCGCTGATCGGCCAAAAGGTGGGTGGGCTGTTCCTGTCGCCAACGCACTCGGGGGCCGTCGGGGCGTTCCTGATGGTGCCGTTCTCGATGCTGGCGGCGCGGATCAAGACGTCGCCACCAGCGATCGTGATGATGCTGTCAGCGTTCTGGGCGCTGGTGCCCGGAGCGCTCAGCTTCGAGACGCTCGGCGAGGCCGTGGCGGGCGAGGGCGACGTGATGACGTTGGGCACGACCGCCGCGGCGATCTTCTCGATTGCGCTCGGCACGCTGATCGGGTGGAGTGTGTTCGCGACGATCAACGCGAGGTTGCCGCGCTGGCGATGAAAACGGTGCCGATGTCGTAGTTGCTGAGTACCGTTTGCTTCATGCCGTTAGGGGACGGCGCGAGGTTTGCGGGCTACACGATCGAGCGGCAGCTTGGCGCAGGGGGAATGGGCGAGGTCTACCTCGCCCATCACCCGAGGCTGCCCCGACACGACGCGATCAAGGTTCTCAAGACCGGCATCTCGTCCGACCCGGACTACATCGAGCGCTTCAACCGGGAAGCCGATCTGGCGTCGAAACTGTGGCACCCGCACATCGTCGGGATCCTCGACCGCGGCAAGTACCGCGGGCGGCTATGGATTTCGATGGACTTCGTCGACGGCACCGACGTCAGTCGCCTGCTGCAGGGCCACCCCGATGGGATGCCGGTCGACGAAGCGCTCGAGATCGTCAGGGCAGTGGCGTCGGCGTTGGACTACTCACACTCGAAGGGCCTACTGCACCGCGACGTCAAGCCCGCCAACATCCTGGTCGCCGACGTAGAGCACGGCGAGCGCCGAATCCTGCTCGGCGACTTCGGCGTTGCGCGCGACCTGTCGGACAGCACCTCGGGCGGGCTGACGGCGACGAACATGACCGTCGGCACCGCCGCCTACGCCGCGCCCGAGCAGCTGATGGGCCTGGCGCTCGACGGTACGGCCGATCAGTACTCGCTGGCGGCGACCGCCTATCACCTGCTGACTGGCAAGCAGCTGTTCCAGGAGTCGAACCCGGCTGTCGTCATCGGCAAGCACCTCAACGCCGAGCCGCCGTCGTTGGGTCGATCCGAACTCGCCGGGATGGACGCGGTGCTGTCCCGAGCGCTCGCCAAGGAACCCAAGGATCGATTCGCGACATGCGCTGAGTTCGTGGACGCGTTGGAAGCGTCCCTCGAAGCCCCCGACGAGTCGGCGACGACGCCGACCATCCACACCGCCGACACGATGCAGGCGCCGGTGGCGGCACCCGTCGTCCGTGAACCGGAGCCGCCGGCGCGACGTAGCCGCGGTCGGTTGGTCGCCATCGCGACGGGGGCGGCTGCGGTCGTTATTGCAATAGCTGTGGTGGCCTACCTCGCGCTGCAGCCCGCCGAGGCGCCGCCGTCCGGTGAGCCGTTCACGCTCGCGGGCACGTTGAAGGTGGTTGGCAACAACGTCAAGACCGTCGGGCTGCCCGCCGGCTACAAGTGCGCTGGCGCCAAGGAGTTCGGCGACATCGCGCCGGACGCGCCGATCACGATCGAGGACGAGTCGGGCACGCTGCTGGCCAAGGGAGCCTTCGAAGGCAGCACCAGCGGTCCCGACGGCTGTCGCATGGAGTTCCAGGTCGGTGACGTGCCGTCGGGCGCGCGGTTCTATCGCGTGCAGGTCGGCGAGGGCCACGAGCGGAACTTCACGGAGTCCGAGGCCAAGTCCGGCGTTGAGTTCCTGATGGGGACGGTCGACGATCCCACCACCACGCGGCCGAAGCCGGCACCGACGCCAACACCGACGCGCACGGTCACCGTCGCGCCCACCCCGGACATGGAGAAGGTCAGTCTGACGCGGCTGCAAAACATCGCCGACGGTGACCGCTCCGACGTGGCGGTATACCTCGCCGATCGCTGGATTCCGCAGATCAGCTCGAAGCGGGTGGGGCTCGTAGCGAAGGGCATCACCTGGGACAACCGGGCGATCCTCGACGAACACCTGCGGCTGCGCAGCATCTTTCCGGACGTGAAGCTGCTGTGGTCGGGTGATTGGTCGACGTACGACGGTCCCAATTTCTGGGTCACGGTCGTGGGTCTGCAGTCCTACAACCCGTACGACGTGCTCGACTGGTGCACGGAGCAGGGCTTCGACCGGGACAACTGCATCGCGAAGCTCGTCAGCACGACGCATCCGATCGAGGGCAGCACGAAGCTGAACCCCTGACGGTCAGGCGGGCGTTAGCCGGATCGCCGCGATCTTCAGCCGCTTGGTCGCCTCCAGGAACTCCTCGACCGACGGAACGGTGTCAGTGCCGAACTTGAGGCCCATCGAGCGCTGCGCCTTCTTCGCCCCATAGCCCTTAGCAAGGCGGTGCACAATGTCGGCGACGGCTCCGGGTTCCTTGATGAGCAGGCCGTGCATCGAGGTCTTCTTGCCGGCGTGCAGGACGGTGGCGGGCGCCCCGTCGGTGAAGTTGTGCTTCCAGCCGGCCGCGAGGATGACGTAGAGGTCGCCGTCGAGGTGGTGCGCGCTGACGGGCACGGAGAAGTGCCGACCCGACTTGCGACCGGTGAACTCGACGACCACGAAGTCCTTGAGCGACGAACCAAGCCCGGGAACGCGCAGAGCGAACCGCAGGGCGGGGTTGACGGCGCTCAGCAGCGCCTGCGGCGGATGAGACATCTCGATGGTGGTGACCATGTGGTCACAGTAGGCGCGGCGTGCGGTCCGGAAAGCGGTTCGGACGACGAAAGCGCAGGTGAGGCCGTCAGCCGATTGATCAAGGTGGAACGTGTACCGTGGCATGCGAGCAATTGGCTTGTGCTGCTGCGACTTCGGTGTCGCGGTGCGCCGCCTGCCGCGGGGGTGCGGGTTGAGCGCCTAGACATGCGGGAACACCGTCAGCGTCGACGGCGTGACCTGCGCCGTCACCAGAATCGCAGCGAAAGGGCGGAGGGATCGGACATGGGCTCGTCAGGGGTCAGCTCGCGTCTGGGCTCGCGCTTCGGGCCCTACGAGCTGCAGTCGGTAATCGGCATTGGCGGGATGGGCGAGGTCTACCGCGCCTACGACACCGTGCGCGAGCGCATGGTCGCGCTGAAGGTGCTGCGGCCCGACGTGGCCGCCGATCCCGTCTTCCAGGACAGGTTCCGCCGAGAGTCGCGGATCGCAGCGCGACTGCAGGAGCCACACGTCATCCCGGTGCACGACTTCGGCGAGATCGACGGTGCGCTGTTCATCGACATGCGCCTGGTCGAGGGCTCCAGCGTGAAGGAGGAGCTGCGGCATCACGGGTCGCTCCCGCCGGGTCGGGCGGTGTCGATCGTCGGTCAGGTGGCCTCGGCGCTGGACGCCGCGCACGCCAACGGGCTGGTGCATCGCGACATCAAGCCGGAGAACGTGCTGCTGACGACGGAGGACTTCGCCTATTTGGTGGACTTCGGCATTGCTCACGGCGGTGGTGAGGCGACGGTGACGAGGACGGGCCTGGTCATCGGGTCGGCTGCGTACATGGCGCCGGAGCGGTTGAACGGCGAGCCGGGTGGCCCGCCGTCGGACGTGTACTCGCTGGCGTGCCTGCTGTTCGAGAGCCTGACCGGTCGGGCGCCGTTCGAGGCGGGTGACTTGCGGCAGGTGATGAGTGCGCACCTGTTCTCGCCGCCGCCGCGGCCGAGCATCATGCGCCGCGGCGTTCCGGCGGCGTTCGACGACGTGGTCGCCAGGGGCATGGCGAAGAACCCGGCTGAGCGATACGGGTCGGCGGGGGAGTTGGCCCGCGCTGCGTTGGCGGCGTCGTCGGGACGGATGGCGCCTGTTGCTCCGCCGGTGCCACCTCCGGTCGGTCCGCCGCCGACGCGGCAGTTCGCGACGCCCGATCCGCGCCCGGCGTACGCGTCGCACCCGTCGCTGCCGGTGCCGCCGCCGGCGCGCAAGGCCGGGTTGAGCCGGACACAGAAGGCGCTGTTGCTCGGGACGTTCGCGATGTTCGCCCTGGCGGCGGTGCTGGCCGCGGTGGTGGTGGCGAGCGGCGGGGGTTCGGATGACTCGCCGGCACGGACGCCTTTGGCGGTGCCGCCGTCGACCGCGCCGTCCGCGGCGCCGACGACGACATCGGAGACGACGACGAGTACGTCTCCCTCCACGACGTCGTCCACTACTACTTCCACATCGCCGTCGACCACGACGTCACCGACGACGAGTGGGGCGCCGATCGCGGGAGTGTCCGGCGCGGACGCGCAGGGCTTCGTCGGTCACTCGGCGCGCTGTGACGCGGGGAGTTCACCGGCGGCGATGATCAGAACGGCGAACTCGCTGGCGATCGTGTGCGAGACGGGGTCGGGGAGCTACTACTACCGCGGCGAGCGGTTGAGCGACGGGGCGCAGCTAGTGCTGCAGAACGCGACGCCGGCTGGCGGTGGGTTCGACGTGGTGAACCCTGCGGACGGCTCGCGGTACCAGGTGCGGCCTGATCAGCTGACGATCTCGAGCAGTCGTGGGTCTGAGTCGGATCCTGCGTTGGAGTATGGGGCGCGGTAGAGGCGGCAGGGTTGTTCGCTGATGGCGGCACCGACGCGCAGGGGTCCGCCGGCAAGAGTCGTCTAACCCGGTGAGGGGCGGTTGCAGACAGCCGTGAGAGCCCCGAAAAACGCTCTGGCGAGGGATTGCAGAGGGCATGTCGGCCTGCGTGCTAAATCCCGTCGACTATCCGCAGGTAGGCGGCGCGGCGACCGAGATGGCTGCTCATTCGTTCCGGCATTTTGTGGCCGCCAAGCTGGGGTCAGTCGGAACCGCATGTACTGCAGCTAGGTGAGGCGGAGCGAACCTCCTCGAGCATGCCGATCTCCGAGCAGGTCTGGCCGGGCGCGCGATGCCCGCACCGAGATCCGACGCGGTGAAGGAGAGCTTGAGCGACGGAATCAGGTGGTTTGGCGCGTTCGTCTCCGCGGAGTAGGGGGGTTCGCCCCCGGTTCTGGAGTTGACGATCTTCAGGATGCTGGGCGGGATACCTCCCATTACGAACGCGGTGCCATCTCTTTACCGGTCCCGCACGTCCTCCAAGCGTGCCATCGCAGCCGTGACGTCTAAGTCCGGTGTTCCGATCCGGCCAATGTACCGCCCGAGCTTCTGCACTAATGCTTCAGCGTACGGACTGTCGAGCGTCGCGAGCCGTTCGTACTTGTCGCTGTCCGCGTGTGTCAAGTGTATGATTTGCTGTAAATCCACTACCAGGTCTGGAATGTTCCATGCGCTTGGTAAATAGAAGTCTCGGTCGGCATTGCGGCCCGACCTCTGTCTATTACGCATCGTGTTCTCAAGCTGTTTCCGCTGAGTCTGGTCGTTGTGGCGGTCGGCGTCACGCCACGCAGCGTACTCCCCGGTTTCAACCAAGGGAATGCAACGGGCTAAAACGACGAACTCAGCTTTCAGGCGCTCGGTAACGAGATCACACGCAGGCGTGAGTACTACATACCAACTATCTGGTCGTACGTCGCCATCCGCGTTGTTTTGAAACCCTATCAATGGTCCGTGAATGATGTCGCCGGTTGTCAACGATCCAACTGGTGGCATCACGTAGAACCGCATAGGATGCACTGAGTCAGTTTGCAGTTCTACACCGGGTATGTCGTTAAGCTTGCCATCGAGAAGTTCGCCTCCGCTAGCGAGCGACAAAGCCAGCCGCCGGAGCAGCAGATGCGCCACATCGCCCTTACGGGGCGGGCTTGCAAGGTCGTGCCAGTGGTGCTCGACGAATTCCATCATGAAATCCCGCATCACTCCTTCGACATGAGACAGTAATTCGGCGTGTAGGAGAGGCAGGGTCGAATCAAAGACGTCACGAACTTTGTTGCGTAGCTCTTCAGGCTCAGCTTGCTTGGAGATAATATCAACGAACGGCGAGCGGACAAGATCCTCGGCCAAATTTGGAACTGCCGTGTAGAAAACTACGGGAATAAACTTGCGAGATCGAACCTGTTGAAACACATCGAGTCCGAGGTCTCCAGCCGTCGAGTCATCATTATCTCGAACGTCTCCCAGAGGTTCGACCGCTGACTCGTCTCGTATATCTAGGACAACCAAGTCGTAACGCTGATCTTCAAGTCGTGTCAGCGCATCGGCGAAGCTCGTCGTGTAGTCGACGCTCGCCTTCTCGCCACGCGAAGAGATGGTGCCGCTCCGTAGCAGTTCCGCAGTTTGACTAGCAATGGTCTCTTCGTCGTCTACCACTAGGATGCGAAACAGCGTCACTGTTCGACCCGCTTCCTCAATGTTGCTCTAAAGTTGGCGCCGCCAAGGCTACCCGGCGGAAGTAGTTCAAGTGTTCCGCCGTAAAAGTCCTCTACTATTTCGCCTGCGATTGAGAGGCCCAAGCCAACACCACCCTCCCTAGTCGTGAAGTACGGCTCAAAAATGTGGTCTCGGGCTTCGTGATCGACGCCAGGTCCTGAGTCCTCCACCGACAGCGACACGCTGCCGTTTGAATTTCGCGCAACGTCAATTGCGATATGCCGATTTCCTTTAGGTACCCGCCGGATCCAGTGAAGGCTGTTCTTGAGAAGGTTGACAATTACTTCCTGGAGTTCCGTACCGTCGACGGTAACAGTTGTCGAACCTTCGGGCAGACTGACTGTTGCGCCAATAGTGTCCATTTCGCTTTGCAAGAGCCCGACCGCGTTCGCGACAGCGTCTTCGACCTTAAATTTGGGGGGTCTGCCGCGGCGACGACCCCCAAACGGCTCGACCCGACGCAACACATCTCCGGCAGCCTTCATCTGACCTCTGATGAGAGATAAGCGAGCCCGCACATCTTCGATATCCGCCTGACCGGCCAGCTCTGAACGGTCGATCCTCTCGATAGCTAGAGCTGCGGCTTGTCGCGCCGCAACAAGCGGCTGAGAGAGTTCATGAACGATGCGGTCTACTAGTTGGCCCAGGGTCGCCAAGCGATGATACCGGGCCAGCACTTCGCCGACTTGATCTTGCCGCTGATCCAGTTCCCGTTGTAGGTCGGTAATCATCACAGCGACTTTGTCGTCGCTAGGAATCCTTGCTGAGATCGCCGTCGACAACTCCGAAAGGTCAACACGGTCTAGGAGTCCCCCACGGCGTCGCTTCTCCCGTCGCGGCCGCTTGTTGTAACGAGCATTTTCGAGTTTCAAGAGAAGTTGCAGAACGGTGGTACGCAGGTCTTGGAGCGCAGGCCCATCGACCAAGCCCTCACGGTTGGTCTGGTCGATTAGCATGGGATTCGTATCCCGGCCGATCTGCAGGTAGCCGACGACCTGATTGTTTGAGAGTCTCTGCGTCGGCGAATTGACACGCCGTAGGTCTAGGCCCAGCCAATCATCTCCCTGCTCTCCGTACGGGAGGACGCGAAAGCCGTCGCGATAGATGCTGACGCCAGAAGCGGTATCCAAAATTGACCGAACCGAGCTGGGCGGTAGATCGCCGGCGATCTCCCGCAGGGATGCGACATCGCGATCCCAAGCGCGGAGACGAATAGTATACGGGCCGCACTTGAGCTGTTCATGATCCGATGGAACGTTGGATCCGGCGTCAACGAGCTGGGCATCGAAATCCATGGGTTCGTCGTCTTTCAACCTCATGGAGCCGACGGCGTGGCCAAGTGTGTCGACCGTTGCTTCGAGGGTGTAGTGAGGTGTCTTCAACTGCTCAGGCGGCTCGATCACTCCACTGAGACCCAGTTCGGGCGGGACTTCCAAGACGATAGTGAAGTCTGCATTGACGTCTCGGTCTAATGCGAAAGGACTCACTAGGCGCGACAGTGTGGTCTGCAGTTCGGCTACCGTCTCGGCGGTCCAATCAATGCGAGAGCTTTCCATGCGAAGAAGAGTTCCGTGTGTGGCCGTTGGTTGACTTGCAGGATCCGCCTCCTCCGAACCGCCAAGGTAGTCTGCGACTACTTGGCGCCATAGGTCCGCCACCTCACCTGTGCGGGTGAACAGCTTGGGTGGCATCTGCACCCAGTCGACGGCGATTTCGTCTAGGTATTTGTCCTCGTCCGCAAAATCAGTCCAATCGAGTTGCACCCGAACCTCAGAAGCATTCCCGGCACGGGAGGTTAGTTCCAGCTTCTCGGCTAATTTTGCCGCAGCGAATCGACCAACGCCCTTTTCGCCGAGCATTCTGCGGCCGCGGTTGCTTTGAGTGTGACGGCGACGACTCGAAGTGGCTGGCTCCAGCCATGTGCTGACGATCGTCTCCGAAGACATTCCAACTCCGTCGTCGAGCACCTCGATCATTCCGTTGCCCGCTTTGATCCGATTGCCTGATGCAGTTCCACTCAACCGAACTAGAACAAAATCCGCGTCGGCATCAAACGAGTTCTTCACGAGTTCAGTGACCGCGACGGTATCGCTGCTGATCAATTCCAGTCCGATAGTGAGCATTAAGCGGGCGCGCGGACGCATTCTCGCTGAAGTGTCGCCTCCGTCGGCGTTCATGTTTGGTTCCTCCTGGGCCTAGCATCATAAACGTAAATGTAGAAATGCTCCTCGCAACCCGTGGAACACGCCTGTGTCGCGCGATGCAGGTTGGGATGCAGACCTACGTCGAGCGCATAAACGTGGATATCCTATTCGGACAAATGGGCTTTATTCAGCGCGACGGGTGGCTCGAGGTAGCGCCTCACTGACCAGACTATGTCGTCGTTATCGTCGTGTTCCCAGAACCGCAACACCGTCCAACCTCGTTGCAGCAGGATGTCGGTGACCCGCCGGTCCCTGGCCCGGTTAGTTTGGATCTTGTTCTGCCACCACGCCGTGTTCGATTTCGGTGCGGTGTAGTGAGCGGGACACCCGTGCCAAAAGCAACCGTCGAGAAATACGACAAGCCGTCGGCCCGTCCATACAATGTCGCCGCGGAACGTGTGGTCAGCCAGCAGTTTCCGGTCAACGCGATAGCGGTAGCCGAGGGCGTGAAGCTGGCGCCGAACCCGCATCTCGAAATCGGTGCCTGCGGCCTTTTGCGCCTTCATCCGTTGCCGGACCTGCTCGGTCGGGGGTTTGACCGCTGTGGCAGGGCGTGAGTCTGCGTGGATTCGTGGGAGTGCTCTGTTGGGCGGCGAGCCTCGACTAGGCGTCACACACCTATCATAGTCTTGCCGCATGACGAAGGATGTGCACGCCGCCGCGACCGTCAGCTACGCCGTCAAGCAGATCCGAGGCCCGTTGCTGACGCTGTCGGCTCATGCCGCGCACACCGTCTCGGACAAGGGGCTCGCCGACCTGTGTTCCGAGTTGCGCGGCCTCGGCGTTCCCTTGGCCGCCGATCTCTTCAGCGGAGCTGGCGGAATGAGCCTCGGGTTGGAGGATGCCGGGTTCCGGGTTGTTCTGGGAGTCGACCACTATGGCTTCGCCGTGGAGACTCACAGGCACCATTTCGCCGGGATGTCTGTTTTGGAGGACCTGTCGGATCCCGCTACCGTGACACGTATCGCGAAATTGCTGAAACGCAACAAAGTCGAACTGCTAGCGGGTGGCCCGCCATGTCAGCCATTCTCGCGAGCGGGAAGATCGAAGATTCGGAACCGCGTTCTGACCGGGGCGGCCGATCCCCATGATGAACGACGTGACTTGTGGCGGTCATTCCTCGAGGTCGTACAGTTGTGCCGCCCGAAGGCGGTAGTGATGGAGAACGTGCCGGATATGGCCCTAGATCGCGAGATGTTCATTCTGCGCAGCATGACCGAAGAGCTTGAGCAGATCGGGTACTCGGTGTCCGCACGAGTGATTGACACATGGCGCTATGGTGTCCCGCAGATGCGGCAGCGTCTGTTGTTGGTAGCGCTCAAGGGCGCGATCAAGTTCAGGTGGCCGGATGAGTCACCTCGGCGGGTCACCCTTTGGAACGCAATCGGAGATATGCCTCCGGTGGAGGGGGGCTGGCGTCCAAAGGGCGGCGCGTTCGGATGGGCCGATTACGGCGGACCTCGAACCGAATATCAACGGTGGTTACGACGTCGAGTGTCGGAAGACGACGCCGAGCGGTTGTTCGACCACATCACTAGGCCGGTGCGCGAGGATGACCGAGCGGCCTTTGAATCGATGACGCACAAGACCAAGTACACCGATCTTGCACCGGAATTTCAACGTTATCGCAAGGACATCTTCGACGACAAATACAAAAAGCTCGACGAGAACGATCTATCGCGGACCATCACGGCCCACATCGCCAAGGACGGCTATTGGTACATCCACCCACGGCAGCCGCGAACACTGACTGTGCGGGAAGCGGCTCGGATTCAAACGTTCCCTGATGACTTCCGGTTCGCTGGTCCACCGTCGGTAGCTTTCAAGCAGATTGGCAACGCCGTACCTCCACTTATTGGGCAGGTGATCGGCGAGGCGGTGCGGTCGTCGTTCAATTCGGGGGTGAAGGAGAGGACATCGACCCGACAGGTCTCTGCGGAGCTGGCTCGTTGGTTCTCCGAACAGCCCACCATCGGCCCAATGCCTTGGTTGAAGACTACAAGCCGGTGGAAATTCGTTCTGGGCGAGATGTTGCTCGACCGCGCTACCCCCACGGTCATGAGTGCGGTCTGGAAAGTGATCGACACTGCCCAGGGCGACGTGTGCGCCAGTAACCCCCCACCGAAGGCAGGAATCGATCTGCTAGACGAGCTGATGTCAGGGATTGGCCGAGGGCAGCGGATGTCGGCCGTGCACCAGCTGGCTGAGCAGATGGCAGTCGCCCCGACTGCGCTTTGGCAGCCGAGCATCGACCGCGCTGCTCTGTCCGCCTTGCCGGCGGCTCTCTGCGACTTGGTGGAACTGGCGTTGCCCACCACAGCGGACGAGAAAGACACGGAAGAGCCTGTATTGATCACGAAGGGTGTTCTCCGCGTCGCGAGCCGGTTCCGAGGTAGTGATGCCGACAAGAGGAACGTGCAGACGGACGGTCGGATCGCAGTAGCCGGCATGGTTGGGCTCGGGGACCACTCTCGATCTGCACACCTAGCGCTGATCGCTCTGGCGGCCGCAACTTGCCTAGTGGACAGGCCCAAGTGTGGGGACTGCCCGTTGAATCGGTGGTGTACGGCTGCGCAGCCCTAGAAACCTAGTCCTCGAGCCAAGTCGGGGTGCTGCTCACTCATGACCCTCATGACGCTGCGGAACCCGTCGTATTCGCCGGACTGAATCGCCGCCGATTTCAGAGCCAAGCCGACCTCCGCTAGCGCGCCGCTGACCGGTGCTTTTTCATCGCGCTCAGCCACGTCGTCGTCAGCTTTATCGCCGACGTCGGCGTCTTGGCGTCGGTAAACCCGATCGGCAAGGATGCACAGCTCGCTGACCGGACGGTCAAGCATCTGCTTGAGCTGCGCGGGTACGGATACCCGCATCTTCGCGACGTTGATGTTGAACACTTCGTCGAGGTTGCTGTCGAAGTCAAGGCTCGCGCGTGCCAGCTTCGTATGCTCGTCGATGCCGCGGGTGCCTGCCCAACTGCCCCACTGCACCAGCCGATTCTCGCGGTAGATATAGAGACCTTGTTGTCTGTTCCAATTCAGAGGTCCCGCGGCTTCGTCGAATGCACTGAGGGTGCTGAACGTTTTCTTGCCGGGGAGAATGTAACGACGGAGTTCCACCGCCCCAACGCCCGTGGCACTCTCTAGCTCGAACTGCTGGTTGGTCAGCTGCTGGGTGCCTGGTTCGTGTCGGACGAACGGGTCCCATGCGTGCACTTTGTCGCCGTTGACGCGCATGGAGATTCTTGGAGCGCCACTCTCACCCGTGAGAAACCGGTGAAACACCATGGCGAGATGCTGTTTCGTCTTGTCCGCGAGGACCTCGAAACGCCGTTTTGCCCAACCTCCGTGGGCGCCAGAGGCGGGAAGCACTCGATCGAGGTTTTGCCAGACTACGACTGTGCCGGTGCCGGTACCGAGCATCTCCTCGCTCTTTTCGACGGCGTGGTCGCGGGGGTTCTCGGCTAGAACCCATTCGTCGAGTTGCGCGATCAGATCCAAGTCCAGAGATCGCCATAGTGGACGCTTGCGGTCGGCGGGCCTTGATACAACCGTCACGCATCTAGCCTGGGACAGCGATGCCGTTTTGAGACCGAGACCGTAGCGACCCAGATCGCCGGACCCGTAGGTGCGGCGGCTACCAAAACGCAGTGCCTCCATCATGCCGCGGGCGTTGAGGCCGGAGCCGTTGTCGGCGACATAGACCGCTGAGTCCGGGCCCGCGAACTCGATCTCCACTGCCACGTCGGTTGCGCCTGCCGAGATGCTGTTGTCGATCAGGTCGGCGACCGCGCTGACGAAGTCATAGCCGATGTCCCGCAGGGAGGACGTGAGCCGAGCCGCCGACGGGGCCGCAGTGGAAAGTTTCATTGCAGCAACGCTTTCAGTTCAGTGCTATTGATGGGCTCAAGTTAAGCAGCATGCTCGGACAATTACTGGCCGACTCGCGGCCACAGAGCCCTGCGCGGCCCGGTGCGTAAATTTGCAGCTGAAACCCGACGTCAAGCACTTCCAGGCATCAGAACGGTAGCCCGCATCGGCGGTGCGACAGCGCTTGGGGCCCTACCCGCCGTAGCCTCGCCCTGTGGATGGGGACACATCTGGGGATAACTTCGATCTCGCCGCGCCGGACCCGGCCGCCTTGGTGGAGTCACTGCGGGCGTTCGGCTACACGCCGCAAACTGCCGTGGCCGATCTGATCGACAACAGCATCACCGCGACGGCGGACCGGATCTGGATCGAATTCGACTGGGACGGTGCTGACAGCCGGATCGCTATCGGGGACAACGGCCTAGGCATGACCGAGGCCGAGCTGAAACAGGCGATGCGACCAGGCAGCATGAGCCCGCAGGAGAAGCGGGCCGTAGACGACCTCGGCCGGTTCGGACTCGGACTGAAGACTGCGTCCTTCTCGCAGTGCCGAGAGCTGACTGTGATCACGAAGACGAAGGCGGATGGCGTTCACGCTCGCCAGTGGGACCTAGATACCGTGGTGGCGACCCACGAATGGCGCCTTTTGCACGGCTATCCCGAGAACTGCGCCGACCTCGCCGAGCGCTTGGACGCGCAGCCTCGGGGGACGGTGGTTGTCTGGCAACATCTGGACAGGATCGTGGGTACTGCGGATGTCGACGACGAGGACGCACACCGAAGATTCCTGGAGTTGGCCAGGTCTGTGCGATCGCACCTGTCGATGACATTTCACCGTTTTCTGGCGCCGCGCGAGGGCCGGACCGTGACGGTCAACGACCATGAGGTCCCGCCCTGGGATCCATTTCTATCGCGTAGCAGGGCTCGTCAGGTTCTGGCGGCCGAGGAACTTCCGCTCGCGGGCGGCAAGGTGGTGGTCCAGCCCGTCGTGCTGCCTCACCGCTCGAAGCTGACCGCCGAGGAATTCGAACTTGCCAGCGGGGAGCGTGGCTGGAACAGCCTGCAAGGGTTCTACGTCTACCGGAACAAGCGCCTTCTAGTGGCTGGGGACTGGCTTGGGTTGGGTTTCCAGAAGGAGGAGCACTACAAACTCGCTCGGATCCAGGTCGACATCGCCAACGAAATGGATGCGCTCTGGCAGATCGACGTCCGCAAGTCGATGGCTCAGCCGCCAGGCGTGCTGCGCGCTGAGCTGCGCCGTGTTGCAAAAGTGACCCGGGTGCGCGCGGTGGAGGTGTACCGGCATCGCGGCAAGATCCTGACAAGGCAGAAGGAAAAAGGCCTAAGCCCGGCGTGGTTACAACTGGTGATGCACGGCAAGGTTTCCTACCAGGTGAATCGGGACCATCCCGCAGTGGTCGAGGCAATTGAACATCCGTCGGCGCAGAACGTGCGCAATCTGCTGAAGATCGTCGAGGGGACTATCCCGATTCCGTTGATCTCGATCGCCAGCGCCGAGCGGCCTGAGGAGCAGGCCGGACCCTTCGAGGGCGTTTCCTCGAATGAGGTATCCACTCTGGCGACCGCGCTGTACAAATCATTGCGTGGGCGCGGCGAAGACCATGTGGCGGCCCGCGACCGGGTGCTGACGACCGACCCGTTCCAATACTTCCCGGAGCTTTACGAGGTCTTGGACACCCATGACGAACAGGAGGCCGGTGCGTGAGTTTGACACCGTTGCAGATGGCTAGGCGGATGGCCGTGATGCTGTTGGCGCCTGTCGACCCGGTCACGAACGCGGCGGTGGTCGACGCCGTGGACCAAGTGCTCGCGATGGAGCCCATGAGTACGGTGCGACCAGAACGCGACCAGCTGATCCGCGAGGTTGAGTCGGACTGCAACGTCTATATCGCCGACTCCGGCGTCCTCGAGGGTCGGGAGGAGGATCACCTGGACTGGCTAGCCAACAGGCGCGGCGACATACGCTGGCCGCTCTGGCAGCGCTATCAGCGTTACCTGGAGGACGAGAAGGGCTGGATCGCGCGATCGACTGCCAGCCTTGGCAAAGTGACCGATCAGATCCTGGGTCAGCTGGAGGACCCTCACCGCCCCGGCAGGTGGGACCGGCGCGGAATGGTGGTCGGACAGGTCCAGTCCGGCAAGACCGCCAACTACACGGGATTGATCTGCAAGGCCGCCGACGCCGGTTACAAGCTGGTTGTCGTGCTGGCCGGTATTGACGACAGCCTGCGCAGTCAGACCCAGTTGCGATTGGATGAGGGCTTCCTCGGCTACGACACCCAGAAGCGAATGTTGTTCGACACATCTAACACCCGCCTGGGTGTGGGTCTGCTACCGGGGATCGAGTTCTACCTTGTGAACACGCTTACCAACAGCGCCCAGCGGGGCGACTTCAAGAAGAACATCGCCGAGAACGCCGGCATCAACGTGGGCGGCTCCGAGCCGCTGTTGCTGGTGGTCAAGAAGAACAAGAGCATCCTGGATAACCTCATCGCTTGGGCCACCACGACCCAACAGGTGCTGCAAAATGGAGAGACCAAGCCCAGGGTTCCCAATGTTCCGCTGCTGGTCATCGATGACGAGTGCGACCACGCATCGGTCAACACCCGGGACACGTTCGACACGCGGACCGGCGCATTCGACCCCGACACCGACCCGACGGCGATCAACGGGTGCATCCGAAAACTGCTGGACGGTTTCGAGCAGAGCGCCTACATCGGCTACACCGCCACCCCGTTCGCCAACATCTTCATCTATAGGAAAGCCAAGACGGCGGAGCACGGCGAGGATCTGTTCCCGCGAAGCTTCCTAGTGAGTCTGAAGGAGCCGTCGGACTACATCGGCGCGACCAAGGTTTTTGGGCTCACAGGTGACCCGGACGCCAACATCGAGGCAGTCGAACCCTATCCGATCACGCGCACCCTCGACGACGCCGACACCTGGATGCCCGCCAACCACAAGAACGGACACCAGGTACCTCCGAAGCTGCCGGGCTCGCTGCGTAAGGCCATCCTCAGCTTCGTATTGGTTTGTGCAGCACGCAGCGCGCGCGGTCAGTCGACCGAGCACAACTCAATGTTGGTGCACGTGACCCGGTTTAACGATGTACAGCAACAGGTGGCGGATGTGATCGGCTCCGAGCTGGCCTACATCACGAATCTGTTGGATTTCGGAGATACGCGTAAGAAGAACAATCTCGTCGATGAACTCAAGGGGTTGTGGGAGAAGGACTTCGTCACGACCAGTGCTGCGTTCGCCCACGACAAGAAGCTAGTTCAAGTCAGCTGGGACCAGGTGCACGCGGCGCTGCGCAAGGCCGCGTTGAAAATCGAGATCAAGATCATCAACGGCACCGCCAAAGACGCGCTGGACTACTTCGCCAAGCCCAACGGCGTGAGCGTCATCGCGATCGGCGGGAATAAGCTCTCCCGAGGCCTCACCTTGGAGGGACTGAGCGTCAGTTACTACCTGCGCGCCTCCAAGATGTACGACACGCTGCTTCAGATGGGTCGCTGGTTCGGTTACCGGCCTGGCTACCAGGACTTGTGCCGTCTATACACGACGGCGGAACTTCAACGATGGTACAAAAATATCGCCCTGGCAAACCAGGAGTTGCTGCTGCAGTTCGACGAAATGGCGCTGATCGGGGGAACGCCGGACGACTTCGGGCTGCGGGTGCGCCAGTCCCCGGACAACCTGATGGTGACCGCGGCGGCCAAAATGCGCACCGGTACGCCGATGAAACTGTCCTACTCAGGAAGCATCAGCGAGACGATCCTCTACAGCCGCGACGCGGCGGTCATCGCCGGCAATTTTGAGCGGACAAAACAACTGACCGCCCTGTTGCAGAACTCGGCGGTACGTCGCCCCGTCGACAGGAAGAACAACAACGTCGTGTGGGACGACGTGGACGGTCACATCGTGGCCAACTTCCTGGGTGCTTTCGAAACTCACCGAGGCGCTACCAAGGCGCAGTCTCGCGTAATGGCCGATTACATCCGAAAGCGGCTGCAGGATGACCCGGCGGAGCTGAGCTCGTGGACCGTGGCGCTGATGTCCAATCCTGGTCCGAAGCGGAACTGGCCCGGCTTTAATATTGGCTGTACGAAGCGGGCGAAGTTTCCGCTGAAGGATCCGTTAGGCGAGGAGTACGTCCTTCGCCCGGGCGAGGAGTACGTCATCCGTCGCCTGGTCAGCCCCTCGGACGAGAAGATCGACCTCAACAAGGGTGAACTGGCATCTGCGCTTCAACGCACCCGGCTGCTGTGGGACAAGGGGCTCACCAGAGGCACGACCCGGCCCGACACACCGAACGGCCCGTCGATCCGGGCGGCCCGGCCGCGCGGGCGGGGTCTGCTGCTGATCTATCTGCTTGATCCGGCGTTCGCCGAACTCGATGCCGACTCGGACCCGATAGTCGGGATCGCCGCAAGCTTCCCTAACAGCGACAACGCCGAGCCCATCGAGTACGTAATCAACAATGTCTACTGGGAGCAGGAGTTGGCGTCGGGGTGAACGTCTCACAGATCTGGGCGGAGCTGGACGCCGAGGCTGCGGCGGAGGGCCGGTTCAGGCGTCGTATCCATCAGGAGTCCGTCGCTGACCTCTACTTGGTCGTAGAGAAGCCCTCTAACACACGCGCGTTACTTATCGACGTCGACCTGTCCGGTGTTGAACTGGGAGAGCTACCCAGCGGCCGCGGGGTGGACCTATGCCGGGTGCCTGCAACGGCCAACGGTCAAGCGCTCGAGCTGGTGCTATCGAAACCGTCCTTCGCCGACCTATTTGACACGTTAGTCATCGACGTCGCCAAGGCCGCGGCAGCTGGGGTCGACAAGGCTGATGTGGCGGCCCGCGTCACCGAGCGTGTGCGGCGGTGGCAACGGTTCCTGCGCGGGAGCAGTGCCGGTCTTACACCGGAACGCCAGCGCGGGTTGTTTGGCGAGTTGTTCTTCCTGCGCACCATCCTGCTGGGTGCTGTACCGGCCTTTACTGCGGTGCAGGCGTGGGTGGGTCCACATGGGAGGCCGCAGGATTTTTCCTTCGGCGATGCTGCGGTCGAGGTCAAGACGACTATCGGTGCGCAGCCGCAGCTGCTGCGCATTGCCAGCGAACGGCAGCTCGACACGACGGCGTTGAAAAACCTTGCCTTATACCAACTTTCGCTAGACGCCCGCGAGGGGGCGGGGCAGACGCTACCCGACATGATCGCAGAGATCCGGAAGCGGTTGCAGGACCCAATGGCGACTGCCATGTTCGAGGATCGACTGTTCGATGCCGGCTACTTGGACGCCCAAGCGGGGCTTTACCGGGATGGTTACACGGTGCGCGCGGCAGGCATCTTCCTGATCGGTGATGGTTTCCCTCGACTGGTGGAGGCGGACTGCCCTCACGGAGTGGGTGATGTTGAATACAGCATCTCGGTCAGCGCACTAGGCCCGTTCATGGTGGACGCCTCTGCGTTGGTGCCGATCATTCGGGAGGCCACGGGTGCCTAACGACATCGATCAGTTTGCCGAAGATCTGCGTCAGGAGGTGCTCAGTGAGTCTCTGCTGGAGGGTGCGGAGATGCTGCGGGTGGAGACATTCACCGCCAGAATCATCCAAGAACTAACTGAGATAGGCGAACTCGATGACGGGCAGGTTGCGTACTTCCAAGACCGCGGGATGCGGGTCGGGGGATATTCGCTAGCTGACGAGGACCGCCGCTTGGACCTCATTTTGCCGATCTATACCCAGAGCGTCCCACCGCAGACGGTGCCGCGCGACCAAGTGGAAACCGGGTTCACCCGGATGCTTACATTCTTCGACAGGGCTAGGGGCGATCTGGTCCTGTCCATCGAGGAGAGCACCGCACAATTCGACATGGTGCTCAGCATCCGTGAGATGGCCGGACTCGAGAAAGTCCGGCTTTTCGTGGTGACGGACGGCAAGACCACAGTCAAGCAGCGTCCCCCAGAGACGCACGGCGGTTTGCAGGTCTCCTTCCATGTCTGGGACATCAGACGGTTGCACCGTGCGGTGACCTCAGGTCAACAGCAGGAGTCCATCAATATTGACTTCGTCCGCCGTTTCGGCGAACCGCTGCCGTGCCTAGTGGTACCGCACGAATGGAGCGACTATGCCGCGCACTTGGCGGTTGTCCCGGGATCAGTTCTTGCAGACATCTACGACGAGTACGGCACCCGGTTACTAGAGCGCAATGTCCGTGCGTTTCTACAGACCCGCGGGAAAGTAAACCAAGGAATCAGGAAGACTATTCTTAACGAGCCAAATCGATTCTTGGCCTACAACAACGGTCTATCGGCGACAGCGTCGGCAGTGAAGGTTGTCCCAATGGACAACGGAGGGTTCGGTATCGCCTCTGTGAAGGACCTCCAAATCGTGAACGGCGGGCAGACAACCGCTTCCATTCATGACGTGGCAAAGCGCACGAAGGCCGACATATCCCATATACAGGTTCCGGTGAAGTTGACCGTGGTTGCAGAGAACCAGCTGAGCGAGATCGTTCCACTCATCTCGCGATACGCGAATAGTCAGAACAAGGTCAACGAAGCAGATTTCGAAGCTAATGACCCCTTCCACGTCCAGATCGAGAAGTGGTCGCGTTCGGTGTGGGCACCAGCCGTCGGAGGCAGTCAGGTGCAAACCCGCTGGTTCTACGAGCGCGCACGTGGCCAGTATCAGGACGCGCTTGCACAGGAGAGCACCCCAGCACGTAAGCGCATGTTCAAGACGGTGAATCCAACTAGCCAGAAGTTCACCAAAACCGATCTCGCGAAGTTCGAAAACTCATGGGATCAGGTGCCTCATCTTGTGAGTCTGGGCGCCGAAAAGAACTTCAACCACTTCACGGTGCGACTCGCGCAACGTGGGCGCGCTCAGGCTACACAAGAATACTTTGAGCGTCTTGTGGCTATGGCGATCCTGTTCCGGCGGACCGAGCGGATCGTCTCCGATCAGCAGTTCGGAGGTTATCGCGCCAACATCGTCACATACACAATCGCTTACCTTGCGCACCGAACATCGCAACAAATTGATCTCGACCGTATCTGGTTGAATCAGAACATCTCTGACGCGCTGGCGCAGGCCATTGAGTCGACCTGCATTGCGGTCCGCGATGTTCTCATAGACGCACCTGGCAGCGGAAATGTGACGGAATGGTGCAAGAAGGCGGCCTGCTGGCAGCGGGTGCGGGAACTGAATCTTCCATTGCCGCGCAGGTTGACTCGCGAACTTACGGACGCCGTCCACGACGCCGGACGTATGGTGGAGTTAGTGTCGGATGCCCTCGGCGAGTCGACGCAACCGCTGGGTAAGCGGGAGATCTTAGACAGAACGGGCATTCCGGAGGAAATCTGGACCCAGACCATTCGCACGCTGCTGGCGCAGGGGCGAGTTGAGCAGTTTGGAAGCCGACGCCACGCCACATACGGGCTGACGGAAGTATCGACGGAAGCCTCTGCCTGATAGTTCGTATAAGGGCGAGCATGTCTTCGCGCCTTTATTCGGCTTGCCGTTCACAGCAGAACATTCATTCTAGGTCGTGCAGTGTCAGGATGCAGTATTTATTCTTCGACCCGTGGTCCAAGCCACGGATCTCAGGCGGAACAAGTGAGTCGAGCACCAATGGATCGGCGCGCCGGTATTTGGCGGCCACCGAAACTTCCAGCTCGAGGTACCCTCCGGAACAATGGATACGATGTGTGTACCCTGCCGCGATGAAGTATTTACAAGAGGTCGCGACACATCAAATCCCCGATGCTCTGATACGAAACTGTCACCCTGGTCCTGAGACATCACACGCATCACCGCCCCTCCCGCACCGCCAAGTAGTGCTCCGACACCGCCTCACCCTCGATCACCCTCTCCACGGCCTCCTCGATCAACCGGTCCTGCCCCGTGAGTCGTATGTAGTGCTGGTGCATGTGCTCGCCCCAGGACCGCACGATGAACGTCTCCACGAACGTCGACTCGTGTTCGATGCTGCGGAACAGCCGCCACTGCGACGCCCCGGTGCGTTGACGCGATCGTCCCAGTACCGCCATCGCCGACAGGAACGCCTCCTCGTCGGACGGCGCGACGCGATAGGACGTCAGCACCAGCACCGGGCCATCCAGCGGTTCGGGCTCGAACACCAGCGACGGCTCGGGCCAGTGCGAGGACGGCGACAGGTCCAGATCGCTGGTCTTCGCATGCAACGGCCACCACAGCGACGACAACCCGCACACCACCAGCAGCGCCGCGGCCACCAACAGGCTCGTCGAACTCGACGTCGCCCCGGCGAGCACGCCCCACACCACCGACCCGATGGCTTGTCCACCCATGAAGATCAGCTGGTACACCGACAGACCGCGGGCGCGCACCCACGCCGGCAAGCTCAGCTGCATCGACGCGTTGAGCGTCGACAGTGACATCAACCAGGACGCACCGCCCACCACCAGGGCCAGGAACACCGCCATGACGTTCGGCACCACCGCCAACACCACCGAGGCAACCGCGAAACCCGCTGCGCCGGCGGTCAGCAGCACGTTCTGCCCGAACCGCGCCCGCAGCCGTCCCAGCAGGAACGCCCCGGACACCGCGCCCAAACCGAGCGCACCCAGCAGCAGCCCGTAGCCCGCCGACGACAACCCCAGGTTGTTCGCCGCGATCACCGGAAGCAGCCCCCAGATCGCGCTGCCGGGTGCGATGAACAACGCCGCCCGCAGCAGGATCCGCCGCACGATCGGCGAGCTGCGGATGAACCGACCACCCGCACTCAGCGCGGCCAGCGCCCGCTCGGGCGGATAGTCGCTCACGACGCGCGGGCGGCGCCACCAGACGAGCACGAACACGATCCCGATGAACGACACCGCGTTGAGCGCAAACACCAGCGTCGGCCCCGACAGCGACACCAGCACGCCTGCGATCGCCGGCCCGATCGCCCGGGCACCGTTAATGCTCATGCTGCCCAGCGCAGCTGCGGCCGGGATCTGATCGGCTGGAACGAGATCCGGCTGGATGGCCTGCCACGCCGGCGCCGTCAAAGCTTGCCCGCAGCCGATGACGAACAACAACATCAGCAGCACAGCCGGCGTCGTCAACCCGAACCCGGTCAACGTCGCGAGCAGCCCCACCCCGGCGGCCATCGCCCCCTGCGTCGCGATCAGCAGTCGGCGCCGGTCGATCAGGTCGGCCAGCACCCCCGAGGGCAACGCCAGCAGCATCACCGGCAGCGTCGTCGCGGTCTGCACCAGCGGCACCAGCACCGCCGCGCGAGGATCGCCGACCAGCATCCACTGCGCCCCGACGGTTTGCATCCAGGTGCCAAGGTTGGAGACCAATTGCGCAATCCACAGCGCCCGATAGACCGGCGACCGCAGCGGCGCCCACGTCGAGGTGGACCGAGTCGCTTCGCCCGCCGATGTCATCCGCTGCTCCCGTGTCTGGCCCTCGGGCCACTCTAGGAGCCGTGGCCTCGTTCTGCGTCTGACCGCTCGGCGCCGCCTGAAACATCCGGTCGCGACAGGCTACGAACGACCACCATCCGTGCCACGATGAAAACCATGTCCGACGACGACGTCATGACCTCCGAGCGCGAGTTCAACAGGCGCAACATCGCGGAGTTCCGCGCCAACGACGGGAAGGTGGGCGGCCAGTTCGAGGGCTTCCCACTCCTGATCATGACCTCGACGGGCGCCAAGAGCGGCGAACCCCGCGAGAACCTGATCGGCTACTTCGACATCGACGACACGATCTACGTCGTCGGCTCGGCAGCCGGCCGCGACGCCAGCCCCGCCTGGGTGTTCAACCTGCGCGCCGACCCCACCGTCACGGTCGAGATCGGACCCAACCCGCCGACCCAGATGGTCGCCCGGGAACTGCCGAAGGCGGACCGGGACAACGTGTATGCGCGCATCGTCGAACTCGCTCCCGGCTTCGGCGAGTACGAGAAGCGGACCGACCGCGTCATCCCCGTCTTCTCGCTGACACCGAGCGCCTGACGTCCGCGTGACCCGGCCCTAGGCGAAGTGGCTCTTCGCGATCTGCGCGTGCACGCCGACGGTCTTGTCCACCACCTGGCTGATGGTGAAGTTCGCGGCGGCAGAAAGATAGGCGTATGCGGTGGGGCGGTCCATTCCGCGGTCGTCTTCGAGGAAGTTCAAGGCGTTGACGACTGCGCGTCGCATCGCGGCGTTCAGATCGCTGCCCTGGCCGTTGACCGCGCCGTCGGGATCTGACAGGCCGATCGGGATCCACGAGTCCTGGTTCTCGGCGAACGGATACATGTACGCGACGGAGGGAGCGTCGCCGCTGCCCTTCTTGCAGACCGTCAACCGGAACGTGCCGCGCAACGACCCCTCCATGGCCGTGAGGGCGACCTCGCCGTCGCCCATCGCCATGTGCGGATCTCCGACGTAGAACAACGCACCGTCGGCGAACACCGGCAGGTAGAACGTCGAACCCGGTCCCAGCAGCCCGATGTCGATGTTGCCGCCGCCCAGGGTGGGCGGGATCGAGTTGGCGTTCGGTGACGTCAGACCTGGAGCGTTCGCATACGCCACACCCATCATCCCCATGAACGGCCGCAGCGGAAACCGCACGGCGGCATTGCCGAACGGCATGACGCCATGTCCGTCCTCGACGGCGGTGAAGGTGGAGACGTTGCCGTACTTGGCCGGATCCTTCGTGTCCCTGCCGTCCGTCGCGCGAGGCGGCATCACCTCGTCCAGAGCTATCCCTGCCGGCGCCTCGCCCTGGGCGGTCACTCCGAGCGCACCCTTGCCGTGCCGGCTGGACACCACGCCGTAGGGGACGCGCGGCGTGGCTTCGAGCGTCTCGATCTTCAGGACGTCGCCGGACTGGGCGCCTTCGACGAAGATCGGGCCCGTGACGACGTGCGGCCCGTCGACGTCGAAGTTGCGCGGAGTGCGGTTGTATTCAGCCGCGATGTCCACCGCATCCTGCAGCACGTCCGATTCGGCGACGCCGTGAGAACCGAAGTACTCCCGGGGGTTTCGTCCCTGATCCTCCAGGATCCCCTCGTGGGACACCGCGTCGATGGTGACGGTTTGTCCCGAGCCCATGCGAAGCACCGACTGCGATTCGACTGTCGGGACGTAGCCCCACAACACCTGGTCCGGTTCGGAACTCAGGTAGTGGTCCCCGGGTCGGTCGCCCGTGCCCGGCTGCAGGATCGCGCCAGCACCCGGTATCGGAGTGCCCGACGACGTGGCACCGCTGCCGCCGCCTCCCGGTGAGGAGCACGCTGCCGTGCCGGCGATGCCGAGGCCCACCACACCGGCCACTGCCTGAGCGAACCCCCTGCGTCCGATGCCGCGGGCAAGGGTCTCGGCGGCGTGTTCGGCAAGCGGTTGTGACATGGTGCTCCCAGTTCGTTCGATGGACGGGACGTCGACCCGACCCCGCTGGGATTCCCGGAATGCATTTCTGACAGATTGCTGTGACGTAAAGGTTGCCGGCCCGGCCAGGCATCCCTGAAACCGGGACAACGATGAGTTTGGCCTGCCGCTCGGGTCTGCCTGACGTCATCACCCGTACCTTCGAAATGGAGCCCACCGTGCCCCGCACCAACCTCTCGATGTCGATCTCGGCCGACGGCTACGTCGCCGGCCCGAACCAGAGCGAGGAGCATCCGCTCGGCGTCGGCGGCCAGCTGCTGCACGGCTGGCACATGGGCCCCGACGCGGAGCACCCGGTCAACCGGCAGGTGATGTCGGAGATGCTCGACGGCATGGGCGCGACGATCATGGGCCGCAACATGTTCGGGCCGGTGCGCGGTGACTGGGGCGACTCGGACTGGACCGGCTGGTGGGGTGACGAACCGCCGTACCACTGCCCGGTGTTCGTCCTAACCCACCACGCCCACGACCCCATCGTGCTCGAGGGGACGACGTTCCACTTCGTCACCGACGGCATCGAGTCGGCCTACGCCCAGGCCGCCGAGGTGGCGGGGGATCGACCGATCAGCATCGCAGGCGGGGCGTCGTGCGGCCGCCAGGCGATCCAGGCAGGGGTGGTCGACGAGATCGATCTGCAAGTGAGCCCGGTGATCCTCGGGTCGGGGGAGCGGTTGTTCGAGGGCTTCGACGCGGGCACCCCGCGGCTGGAACTCGAGCGCGTGCTGGAGGCGCCCGGGGTGGCCCACCTGCGGTACCGCGTGCTGCGCTAGGCCGCCGGAGCCTCGCGAGGTCTACACCACGGTCGTGGCCACGCCCCGATTCACGACGCTGGTGTAGATCTCGCGAGATGCGCCCCAGATGCCGGCAACCTCCTGCCCAGCTGAGACTATTTTGCCGTGTCGGTCGTGGTCCGCCCTATGCCAGGATGGATGCCGTGGAGGGGGTGGGTCGTTGAGCGAGCTGCAGGTTTCTGAATCCGTGGTTATTGGGGTGGCGCAAGAGCTGCGCACGGTCGTGGACGACACCAGGTCGGGTCTGACGAACTTGGACGGGGAGCTGGGCCGACTCCTCGGCTCCGACTGGACCGGCGAGGCCGGCTCGGCCTTCGGCGAAGTGTGGAAGCGTTGGCACGACGGCGCCGAGAACCTGGTGAAGGGCTTGGAGTCGATGTCCTCGGCATTGGAGCAGGCGGCCCAGGGGTACGCCAGCGCTGACGCCGCGGGGCGCTCGGCGGTCGACTCGGCAGGAATGTAATGGCAGAGTTCTCGGTGGATCTCGACTCGCTGCTGACCGGTGTCGACCAGATGTCGGCCTTTCACTCCACACTCGAGCAGACGTTGGCGACGGTGCAGTCGTCGATGACCGCGCTAGGACTGAGCTGGCACGGCGACGCGGCGTCGGCGCAGGAAGTGGCGCAGCAGCAGTGGGACACGGGGGCCCAGCAGCTGCGCGAAGCGTTGGGGCAGTTGCGCGACATCGCCGAGCATGCCCACTCCAACTACTCGAACGCGGTCGCCACGAATCAACGCATGTGGGGCTGAGTTGGCGTGACGCGCATCGACGTCGACCCAGAGGCGCTGGCCGCAGCGGCACGGGCTGTCACCGGTATTGGTGACGAGTTCGCGGCAGCGGTAGGGACACTGTCGTCGGCCGTGAGCGCCGGTGCGCCCAGCGGGTTCGATCCCGCCGGGGTGGCTTTCGGCATGGTCTATCAGAAATCTGCGCAGGCGCTGCTGGATGCCGGCGCGGCGATGGTCAACGCATCCCGCAACGTCGGTTTCGGAATCGGCATGTCGGCGACGAACTACTCGCAGGCCAATGCGGCGTCGACCGTCGGGGGCGGCGCGGCACCCCTGCCCACACCCGAGAAGCCGGTGGAGTTCGATACCCCGTCGTGCCCGTCGTCGCTGGGCGGCGGCGTGATGCCGCCGTTCCTGTGGTCGCTATTGCAGACGTTCATCCCCGACACGTGGCCCGACGGCAATGCGGCACGGCTGCGCGCCTCGGCCGGGGCCTGGCAGACGTTCGCATCTGCGATTAGTGGTATCGCCGGTGAGCTGAGCGGGCCGTCCGGTGTCGTCGGCGCACAGCGGATTCCTGAGGGCGGCGCGATCAGTTCAGCGATGTCCGAACTGACGCAGTCTCTGTCGGATGTGGCGACCGAAGCCGGGAACCTTGCGACGCAGACCCGTGAGTTCGCCGACGACGTGCAGGCCACCCAGGACGCCATCCGCGATCTCTGCGACCGAATTTCGCCGTCGGGCGTCTTCGACGGCATCAAGGCGGTGTTCAGCGGTGACGCGCTCGACGAGATCAAGGAGGTCGCCGACGACGTCAAGCAGGTGCTGGAGAACTTCGGCCGGCAGGTCGACGGCCGCATCGCGTTAATGCAGGCGCTGATCACCGCACTCGATGGCGCGGTGGTGTCGTTGCAGCAGCGTGCGCGCCGCGAGTTCACGCACTACCTGGGCGAGGACGTTGGCGGTGCGCTGGCCACAGCCCTCGAGGTCCCATCGAATGTAAGCGAAGGCGTCGTCAAGGCGGGTTTGAACGGCATCATCGGCATTCAGCAACTCGACCCCACTCGCTTCGCCTCTGATCCCGAGGGGGCCGGGGCTGCGTGGGGTGGGATCCTCGACACTCTCAAGTACGCAACCCCGACCGGCGCGGCCATGGATCCGATCGGAGCGTTCGAGCATGGCAAGAACGTGCTCGGAGGCATTGCGCACGTTGAGGATTGGCGTGCCGACCGACCAGGACTGGGACTCGGCGGTGTCCTCTTCGAGGCTGGCTCCGCCGCAACCGGGATCGGGGCGGCGAGAACCGGGCTGCGGGGCGCGAGCGCGGCCGCGGAAGCAGGCGACGCTGGTCCCGCAATGCGCGCAGCAGGTAGTGCGGCGGAGGCCACCGCACCCATTGCCGGTCGGGCGTCTGAGATCGCCGCCAAACTGGACGACCTCACCACGCTTGCCGACGACATCCCCTCCGGTGCCGCGCCCGGCAGTCAAGGGCCGACATTGCCGACATTGCTCGCCGAGCCGAATGTTCCGAGGGTGCCGGAGGCGCCGCGGGTCCCAGAAATGTCGACATCGCAGGCTGTTCCGGACGGGGCTGGTCCGCGGTCGGAGTCGGACGCGCCCACCCCACACGTTGCGGATGTGCCCAGTCCGAATAGAACGGAGACCCATCCGTCTTACGGCCCTGACGACAGCCCATCACCTGTGCCGACATCAAGCGTTCCTGACGCCAGTGGACAAGGTGTGCCGACAACTTCAGCGAACACTTCACCGGACAGCGCACCGACGACAGTCTCCTCGTCGGACGGTGCAGGATCTCCGACTTGGTCGACGTCCGATCCTGAACCCACGATGCACGGGTCAGGCTCTGGCGCGACACCCGTCGGGGAGGTGCCATCGGCAGCCTCGAACGGTCCGTCGAGTAACTCGGCTTCCGCAGAGCCGGTGCATCCGAGATCGGACACGCCGCAGCCCCCCTCGGTCGGACCCCACGAGACGCAGCAGTCGGGCCACGGCGGTTCGCACACCGGTAGCGACACTGCCCCCTCGTCTTCGTCGGATGCTCACGGCGCTGATGACAGCCACGTTCCCCGTGAGTCGCTACTTCCGGGTGATACCGCCGGGGTTCCTGACCACGGTGCAACACTCAGGACCGACGACCTCGACCACCCGAATGCTGACTTGCTCGACGCTTCAGAATTAGATGCTGCGCGGGATAATCCGACGCGGTTGACCGACGCTTTGGCCGAAGGCTTGCCTAGTTCAGACCCCAGAGTGATGGACCTCGTTCCCGAGGATTTCGACAAGTACGGGGGCCTCGGCAAGGACGAATGGGAGAGGCGGTACTGGCCATCAGGCGAACTGGATGCCCACGGTAATCCGAAGTTGAACTGGCCGAATCCTGACCGCCACCCGGAAGGGTTCCTATCTCCTGAAGATCGACGGCCCGCGGTGCTTGAACCTGGGACGTCATTCGATCGGTTCGGCCCAGGGTTTGGTCGATTCGTCTCGCCTGAAGGCACCCCGTTCCCAGAACGGGGACTGCCCTTCCATAGCCTTGACGACGGGTATCACCAGTACGAAGTCGTTCGAGAACTTCCGGTGTGGGAAGGTCCGATCGCGCCTGCGATGGGGCAGTCCGGTGGCGGGATCCAGTACTACCTACCGTATTCAGTGGTCGACCTACTCATTGCCGGATATATCCGAGAGGTGACGTAATGAAGATGAACTTGGCAGAACTTGGTAAGGCGCTGGAGATGGTCGGCATGCCACCCCGTGTGCTCGCATTAGGAGGCGAAGCGGAAAACAGCTGGTGCGTCAATCAGGCCTCCGACGGGTTATGGGAAGTCTTCTGGATGGAACGCGGTAACAAGATCGATCTGGTTCGTTTGGCGACGGAGTCCGACGCCTGCTTCCAGCTCTTGGGCAGACTTGCGTACACCCAGCTTGCCGCGGGAGCGATTGGACGGCTGTAACGATCACGTCGATCGAGATGGCATGTTCTGGATACGAGTATCGAAAGGTGCTGGGCGGCGAGAGTTGCGAACTCACACATAGAGGTTGGTTCTAGCGCGTTGTGAGCATTGGGCGTGCATAGCAGTCGTTTCATTCGCTAGGCCGAGCCGACCGTGGATCTCAACAAACGCTGCTGCGACGCACCCTCAGTCCCCAACCCCCGCACCCCGCCGCAGCAACGCCATCGACCGCCCCATCGTCGCGCGCGTACGCGCCTGGTCGCCGACGTGGACGTGTTCGAGCACCGCCATGGCGAAGGCGCCGTAGTAAGCCTGCTCCAACGCCGCCGCGTCACCAGCGTCAGCCAGCGAACCGTCACTCACGGCATCCCGCACGATCCGCCGCAGCCGCGCCCGCAGCTCGACCACCTCGGGGAACGTCGACGTCGGATACCGCAGCAGCAGGCCGTAATACGCACCGACGTTGTCGACGTCGTCGAAGAACATCGTCAGGCAGTCGTCGTAGAACGCCTCGACGCGATTCAGCGGCGGCTCGCCCTCGGACGCTACGAGGAACGAATCCCAGCGCGCAGACAGTCGCTCGCCGAACACCCGCAGCAGCAGCTCGTCCTTGTTGGAGGCGTAGAGGAAGATCGTGCCCAGCGCAACCCCGGCCCGCTCGGCCACCTGCCGCATCGTGACCGCCGAGAAGCCCTGCGCCGCAACGAGGTCCCACGTCGCGGCGAACACAGCCTCCCGCCGGCGCCGGCTCTCATCCTGGCGGACCGCCATCGGCCGAGCTAGATCCGGTTGACCGGGTAGCGCGGCGCCTCGCCGCGCAGCACGCGGGCCACCTCGGCGAAGCTCTTGGTCATCGTCTCACCGAGCGACTCCCTGCTCCAATGCGCAGCATGCGGCGAGAGCAGGATTCCGTCCACCCCGAGCAGCGGACTGTCGGCCGGCAGCGGCTCCGTCTCGAACGTATCGAGCGCCGCGCCCCCGAGGTGCTTCGCGGCGATGGACTCAGCCAACGCCCCCTCGTCGATCAGGCCGCCCCGCGACACGTTGACGACGAACGCGCCGTGCTTCATCCGGGCCAGCGCGTCGGCGTCGATCAGGTGATGCGTGGCATCAGTCAGCGGAACGTGCAGGGAGAGAACGTCGGCCGCGGCGATCACCTCGTCGGCGTCCATCAGCGTCACGTCCAGCGCCGCGGCGTCCTCGGCCGAGACCGCCGGGTCGTAGGCGACGACGGAAAAGCCCACGGCCCGCGCCGCGACCGCCACCCGTCGGCCGATGCGGCCCAGCCCGATCAACCCGACCGTCTGCACGTCGGGCCGGTGCAGTGACATCCCCAGCCGCCCGTCGCCAAACCTGCCCGCGCGCACGCCGGCGTCCCACGCGACGAGGCGTCGGGTCAGGGCGAGGATGAACGCCATCGCGTGCGCGGCGACCTCGTGGAAGTTGGCATCCGGCACGTTGGTCACCTGGATGCCCGCTCGGGTGGCCGCCTCCACGTCCACGACGTCGACTCCGATGCCGCAGCGGTGAATCAGCTTGCACTGGGCCAACTCTGCGATCAGCGGCTCGCGAATCGGTTCGACGGCGACGATCAGCGCGTCGGCGTCGCGGGCGGCCTCGAGGAGTGCCTCGGGCGATCCGTCGGACACGGTGACGATGTCGGCGACCTCCCGCAGCGGCGCGGTGACCTCGTCCGGCGGCGTCATCGACGGGTTGGTGATCAGCGCCTTCACGAGTCGACCTCCGCAGTCAGTTCGTCGGTGAGCTTGCGCGCGGCCTTAGCGCCAGCGGCCAGCCACTGCCCGTCGGAGCCGTAGACCTGCAGCCGCACCCCCGCGCGGGTCATCGCACGGGCGTGATCGGGGGTAAAGACCGCGCCCGCGAGCACCTTGCCATGCGTGCTTGCTGCGGCTGCGACGGTGTCCACTGCGGCAAGAGTCTCCGAAGCACCGATTCCCTTGAGCACGTTGCCGTCCGGGACGGCGCCGATGCCCAGCGCGAGGTCGATGGGCCCGACGAACAGTCCGTCGACGCCCGGGGTCGCGGCGATCGCGTCGACCTCCGCCAGCCCCTGAGCGGTCTCGATCATGACGAGCAGCAGCGGTCCGTCACCGGGGGTGAAGCCGGCGCCGGGGGAGGGCCACACCGGTCCGTAGGACCGTTCGCCGTGCGGCGGGTAGAGCATCGCCGACGCGGCGATCGCGGCCTCGGCCGCGGTGTTGACCATCGGCACGATGACGCCGGCGGCGCCGAGGTCGAGCACGCGCATGATCTGCCACGGCTCGTTGGCGGGGACGCGGACGAGGACGGGCTTGTCGTGCAGGGCGGCGGCGCGCAGCATCGGGAGCAGAGCGCCGAGATCGGCCGAGCCGTGCTGACAGTCGATGACGAGGTAGTCCAAGTCGAGTTTCGCGAGCCCCTCCATGGCGTGCGGGTCGGCGAAGGTGACCCACGGCCCGGTGGTGACGGTGCGTTCAGCCAGCGCACGTCGGACCGGCGACTTGGGTTGTGGCCGTTCAGGTGTGGTCATCGGTGCGCTCCTTCGGGAGGGGTGTCGCGCACGCCAGCAGACGGGCCGGGGTGTCGACGAGGATCTGGTGCAGGTGGTCGTCGGAGACACCGGCCTCGCGCAGTGCGGGCACGACGGTGGTGGGGACGAAGGTCGGATCCCAGTCGGGGAACGCCGCGGTGTACCCGTCGTCGAGCCAGTCGGTGTGCAGCATCGCGTCGTGGGACACCACGATGCGGTCGGCGTAGCCCTGGTTGCACAGGTCGGCGATGACGGCGACGCGTTCCTGCGTCGTCGCCGTACCCGGCAGCGCGTAGCCGAATCGGTCCGAGGCGATCGTCGCGCCGGTGTCCATGACGGCTTTGAGGTAGTCGAGGTCGGTGGTGTCGCCGCTGTGGCCGATCACCACCCGGGTGAGATCGGTTCCCTCGGTGGCGAACAGCTCGAGTTGTTCGAGCCCGCCTCGCGTATGGGGGTCCGAGTGCGTGGTGATCGGCACGCCGGTCTCACGGGCGGCGATCGCGGCGGCGCGCAGCAGGCCCTTGGATCCGCGGGTTAGGCCAGCAGCGCCGGTGACGCACTTGATGATCCCGGCGCGGACGCCGGTGGTGCCGATGCCGTCGACGATGTCGGCCACGAACACGTCGACGAAGAAGTTCCCGCCGCGCTGCCGGGCCAGGGCCTGACGGATCTCGAAGGTCTTCGACGGCAAGTCCTCGGTGTAGAACCCGGTGGCGACGACGATGTTCAGGTCGACGCGCTCGTTGATGCGAACGAGGCTGGGGATGTCGCGGTCGTGGCCGAACACGGTGACGTCGACGATGGTGTTGATGCCGGCGTCCTTGACCCGTTGCAGTCGCGCGACGGCGTCGTCGAGTGCGGCGTGCTTGCCGTCGGGGAAGGCAATCTCGGGGCGGTCGTTGGCCAGCGCCGCGGACACCGCGAACACGTGCTCGTGCATCAGCGTGCGCCCGAGGTTGTCGCTGGACCGCTCACCCCGGACGGTGGCTACGGTCCCCGTGGTCACGACGGTTCCGCCGGTCGGCGGATGCGGACGGGCAGGACGTCCCAGCCCTTCTGGAAGCTGGAGGCGCTGCGTACCGCGGCGTCCTCGTCGAAGTCGAATTCGTCGACGGCGCTGAGGAATTCCTGCAGGATCACCCGGCCCTCCATCTTCGCAAGGTGGATGCCCATGCAGAAGTGGCCGCCGTGGCCGAAGGACAGCGTCCGCTTCATCCGCCGGTCCCACCGGAACGCGTCGGGGTCGGGGAACTCGCGTGGGTCACGCTGAGCGGACTGGATGAGGAAGATGATGCGCTGCCCCGGCGTCAGGTGGTGGCCGAGGACGTCGACGGGTGCGGTGACGGTTCGCGAGAACCATTGCGCGGGCCCGCAATAGCGGGACATCTCGTCGAACGCGACGGGCGTGTTGGCCGTCAGGTCGGCGCGGACGGCGGCGAGCTGGTCGGGGTTCTTGGTCAGCTCCCACAGCCCGTGGGAGGTCACCTTGGGCACGGTCTCGACGCCGCCGATCAGGGGGACCACGAGCTGGGCCGCGGCCTCGCGGTCGGACAGCGGACGTCCCTCGAACGATGCGTTGATGACCCTGTCGACGAGCGGGTGGGCCCCGTCGGCGCCGGCGTCGCGCCGGGTCGTGACGGCGAGGCGAGCGGCACGGCTGATTCGCTTGAGACCGTCGAGCGGGTCCAGGCCGAGCGCGGGGTCGCCGATGGCGGCCGAGGACTCGTTGATCGCGTCGCGCAGATCAGCCGCCATCTCGGCGGGCAAGCCCGCGAGGTGGCACATGGTGCGGGCCGTCCAAAGCCCAAAGACTGCAGGCAGATTGAACTCGCCCTGGGCGAGCACGCCGGGCAGGTCGGCGCGCACCATGTCGCGAAACCAGCCCTCCAGCGCCGACACAGAACGGGGCCGGAACGGCTGATTCAGGAACCCACGCAGTCGGCCCTGGTGGGGCTGATCCATGCGGGTGAATCCTGCGACGGGGTTCAGCGGGAGGGGCGGCACCGGGCCGTCGTTGCGCGCAAGCATCTCGGCGCGGGTCGGCACCGTGCCCTCGCGGGCCTCGAACGGCAGCTCCGGGTCGCCGAGCATGTCGTAGACGTCCTGGAACCGCGACACCACCCACATGTCGTAGTCCTCGACGTAGTACAGCGGGTGCTCGTCGCGCAACCACGCGTAGTACGGGTAGGGGTCGTCGAGGCACTCGGGTGAGAACGGGTCGTAGTGCGTGATCGCGGCACCGGCTGCGCGCATCGACGTCGACCTCCGTTTCACTGAACGTGTTCAGTGGAGTGTGTCGGACCCTGTCGGGCGAGTCAACCCCGAGCCTCGTCGGCGCGACCCGTCGTCGTCCTATCTAGTCCGGCTAGGTACCGTGTGACGGGTGACCACCGCCATGAAGCACGGAATCCTCGCTCTCGGGAGTGCGCTGGCGCTGGTGTCCGCGCCGGTGATCTTCGCGTCGTCCGCATCGGCCCAGACCTGCCCGAGTGGCACGTCACCCACCAGGTGGGAAGGCGTGTGCGCCAAGAGTGGCTCCAACGCGCCTGCGTTCCTCCCGCCGGGATCGACACCGGGTGGCGGTGTCGTGCAGCGACCCAATGAGCTGCCGTCGGTGGGCGGCATCCCCTGCACGCCGGAGCATTACGGCACGTGCCTCGCCCTGCAGCAGAACGGGGCGTAGACGTCCCCGACGGCATCGCCCCGCGCTGAACCCCATCGGCGATAGTCAACGTCCGCCGCCGCGTCGGTACCCCGCGCTAACCTCCCCGAGGGGTTGTTTGCAAGGGGGAGGACTCGAGTTCGGCCATGACCATCACCGTCACTGAGACGCCGCGTCTCAACAGTTCGGAGCGCAGCACCTGGCAGACGCTCGTCGCCCAGCTCGAACCCAATGACCTGCTCGTCCCGGGGCAGCGCGTCACCGACCACCTCAAGGACCACGAGGTCGACTTCGTCGTCGGCATCGAAGGCGCGGGAATCGTCTGCCTCGAGGTCAAGGGCGGCGACGTCTGGCACGACGGCGAGCGCTGGTGGCAGAAGCGGGGCGGCCGCGACAAGAAGATCCATCCGGTCCGCCAGGCCCGCGAGGCCTGCTACGCGCTGCGGGACTACGTCGAGAAGGACCCGCGCTGGACGCAGGAGCGGCAGCGCTGGGATCACGTCGTCGTGCTGCCCCACACCGAGTTGCCCGCCGACTTCGACCTGCCCGATTGCCCGCGCTGGAAGGTCATCGACCGCACCGATCTGCCGCATCTCGTCGACCGGCTGCGCGAGATCCTCGTCAGGCAGGAGCAGGACCGCCCGCTGCTGACCGACGATGGAGTGAGGCAACTCGCAACTGCGTTGAGCGGCAGGGGGTTACCGCAACGCGACGTCGTCGCTCGCGCACTGGCCAACAATGACGCCGCCGACGCGCTGACCGAGCATCAGGCCGTCATCCTCGACGCGATCCGTTTGCTCAACCGCGTCGAGGTCCGCGGCGGTGCGGGGAGCGGCAAGACGTTCCTTGCGATGGAGCAGGCCCGCCGGCTTGCGCAGCGCGGGCAGCGGGTCGCGCTGGTCTGTTACTCGCACGGTCTGGCGTCCTACCTCGAGCGCATCGCCGCCACGTGGCCGCGCAACCATCAGCCGGCGTACGTGGGCGAGTTCCACGATCTCGGCAAGAAGTGGGGCGCACCCGCAGGACCCGACGAGGCCCTGCGCACCGAGGACACCGTCAAGTTCTGGGAGCACGACCTCCCTCTCCAAATGGCAGAGCTGGCAGCGGGACTGGCCGTCGGCCACCGCTTCGACTCCATCGTCGTCGACGAGGCGCAGGACTTCGCCGACGCGTGGTGGGACCCGCTGCTCGCGGCGCTCAAGGACCCCGTTGAGGGTGGGCTGTACGTCTTCACCGACGAGGGGCAGCGCGTCTTCAACCGCCATGGCGCCCCGCCCGTGCCACTGGTCCCGCTCATCCTCGACCACAATCTCCGCAACACCCGCCAGATCGCGAACGCGTTCCAGCCGCTCGTCGACCATCCAATGCGCTTCCTCGGCGGCGAGGGCCCAGCCGTCACGTTCGTCGCCTGCGACCGCGACGACGCCATGGGGGAGGGCGACGACCAGATCGAGCTGCTGCTCGAACAAGGTTGGCGGCCAGAGGATCTCGCGCTGCTCACCACCGGCAGTCGGCATCCCGAGCAGGCCGAGCGGCAGAAGGACGGGCACAAGGCCTACTGGGACACGTTCTGGGATACCGACCAGGTGTTCTACGGCCACGTGCTGGGCTTCAAGGGCCTGGAGCGCCGCGCGGTCGTGGTCGTCGTCAACGAGGGAAGCAAGTTCGAGCGCTCCCGCGAACGGCTGTACGTCGGACTGTCGAGGGCTCGCGATCAACTCGTCGTGTGCGGTGACCCGGACTTCATCCGCGAGGTGGGTGGGCCGGATCTGGCGAGACGGCTGGGAGTGACCGCGCCGTAACGGCCGGCACGGGCTGTCATCAAATGATGACGGACCCCAGCGAAGACCGGCGCCGCAGAACGGTCGGCGGACGTCGGCGGGCCGCGCTAACATCGAAAACAGCTTCATGAGACACCGTCGCCAAGCTCCGACTTGACGGTGCGCCAACCCCACGCTCGTGGGTGGCTCGGATGACGAAGTGGCCGACGTCGACCGACGCCGGCAAGAGCGCCTCCCGCAGTGGAGGCCGGCGTGAGGACCGGACCATGACTGACGATGCGAAGCTGGTGCCCTTGTACTGGGGGCCGGGTGGGCCGCCGAGGATCAGAGAACTCGTCGACTCATGGACGCCAGGACGTGGTGACGATGCGACCTGGGGCCCGTACCACGCGGTGCTGTTTCCGCCGCGGCGGACGACGCCGTGGATCAACTACAAGATCATGAGTACCGGCCGTAACGTCGCGAGACGGCTCTGGGAGGAGCGCGAGGACAAGCGGCGCGAGTACGAGGCCGTGCACGCCGCCGAACCAGAGTTCTGGCCCACGCGTCATCCCGGGGTCGTCCTCGAGTCGGTGCTGTGGGTGGCGCACTCGGCATGCCTGGGCTGCCGGTGGCTGGATCGCAAGGGTACTCACATGAGGATCGACGGGTGGCGTGCGTTGGCTGCGGAAGTGGCACTCGGTCATCAGGAGTCGCCGCTATAGACAGGGACCTGCCCCTGTTCTCGGAGCGGCCCGTCCCCAAGCGCTGGGCGCAGCCCCCACCACTCGCATAAGCTTCTTTGGTCAACTCCTACCGTCTTCCAGGGTTCGGAACGGCGCAGACAACGAAGGATGCACTGAGCCCGTGGCAATCACCGATGTCGCCGAGTACGCCCATCTGAGTACTGCCGACGTCGACCGCCTCGGCGACGAACTCGACGCGATCCGCCGCGACGTCGAGGGATCCCTCGGTGAGCGCGATGCCGCCTACATCCGGCGGGTGATCAAGTTCCAGCGGATCCTCGACCTCAGCGCGCGTCTCCTCATCGGCGGCAGCCGCTCGCGGGCCGGCTGGTGGTCGGGCACGCTGGCGCTGACCTACGCGAAGTGCGTCGAGAACATGGAGCTCGGCCACAACATCGGCCACGGCCAGTGGGACTGGATGAACGACCCCGAGATCCACTCGACCACGTGGGAGTGGGACATGGTGGGGCCGTCGCACCAATGGCGGTACTCGCACAACTACCGCCATCACGTGAACAGCAACATCATCGGCGTCGACGACGACCTCGGCTTCGGCGTGATGCGGGTGACCCGCGATCAGCCGTGGCAGCGCCAGCACCTCTTCCAGCCGCTGCGAAACGTGTTGCTGGCAGCCACGTTCGAGTGGGGCATTGCGCTGCACGACTTCTACTCGGAGCGGGACCGCCGCGAGACCGCCGCAGAGAAGTCCACCGAGCGCAAGCTGCTGATCGCCAAGATCCTCCGCCAGACCGCCAAGGACTACGTGCTGATCCCCGCTCTGAGCGGCCGCCGCTGGCGCAGGACTCTCGGCGCCAACGTGACCGCGAACCTGCTGCGCAACGTCTGGACGAACGTCGTGATCCTCTGCGGCCACTTTCCCGACGGAGCGGAGAAGTTCGGCCCCGAGGTGCTCGACGACGAGACCCGCGGCGAGTGGTACCTCCGGCAAATGCTCGGTGCCGCCAACTTCAACGCAGGCCGCCTGTTGGCGCTCTCGACCGGGAGCCTGTGCTACCAGATCGAGCATCACCTCTTTCCTGACCTGCCCAGCAACCACTACCCCGAGATCGCGGAGCGCGTACGGGGGCTGTGCGAGAAGTACGATCTGCCCTACACCACCGGTCCGCTTGCGTTGCAGTACCTTTCGACACTGCGAGTCATTCACCAGCTGGCACTGCCGGACGACTTCCTGAGCGCGAAGCTGGGCAGTCGCTGGCGACGCCGGTCGGCTTAATCCGGAGAAGCCGCCGGCCACCCGACGAGCGCCATGTCCGCCACGGCGTGCAGGTCGGCGCGGCTGGCACCGCTGCGGGCCTGGATCGCGATGCCCTGGCACACGGCCGCGACCCAGCGGGCCAGCAGCAGGGGGTCGACCCCCGTCAGCTCGGGCGCCGCCTCGAAGCGCTCGGCCAGTTGGTGCACGGTCGCGTCGCGCATCTCGGGCAGCCCCGGGGCTTCTCCGACCGTCAGGCACCCGCGGATCTCGCCGCTAACCGTGTCCGCCGCTCCGTGCATCATCGCCTCGGCGACCTCGCGCGCGGTGGGTCGGGCCAAGGCGTCGTGCAGGTAGCCGCCGGGGCCGGCGAGGTAACGCCGCATCGCTCGTTCGAACAGCTGCTCCTTGGATCCGAACTCGTCGTAGACGCTGCGACGGTTCACGCCCGCCGCGGCGGTGACGTCGGAGATCGACACCCCGTCGAAGCCGCGTTCCCAGAACAGTTTCATCGCCGCGTCCTCGACCTGGGCGGGGTCGAATTCCCGTGGCCGTCCGACCGTCATCGCAGGCCGCCTTCCATGTGATGCCGGTCACAACTGGAATGCATTCAGCGCGACACGGCTTGACCTGAGCGTACTTAGTAACAAATCGGTTCGTAATTACGAGGAGGCCAAGCAGTGAGCACAGCACCCCTGACCGGACGTCGAGCAATCGTCACCGGAGGTTCCCGCGGCATCGGGGCGGAGATCGTCCGGCGCCTGACCGCAGAGGGTGCCGCGGTGGCGTTCACCTATTCGGCCTCAGGCGCTGATGCGGATAAGCTCGTCGCCGACGTCACCGCCAACGGCGCCAAGGTGGTCGCCATCCAGGCCGACGCGGCCGACCCGGCCCAAACTGCGAGCGCGGTCGATCGGGCCGTCGCCGAACTCGGCGGCCTGGACATCGTGGTCAACAACGCCGCGGTCGCGCACATGGCACCGATCGGCGAATTCCCCGGCGAACAGTTCGACCGGCTCGTCGCCATCAACGTCGGCGGCATGTTCTGGACGACCCGCAGCGCGATCAAGCACCTGGGCGAGGGCGCGCGAATCATCAACATCGGCAGCATCAACGCCGACCGGGTTCCCGGGCCCGGGGTCTCGGTGTACGCGATGACCAAGGGCGCGGTGTCCTCGTTCACCCGCGGGCTGGCCCGCGAACTCGGCCCGCAGGGCATTACGGTCAACAACGTGCAGCCGGGTCCAATCGACACCGACGCGAACCCCGACCACGGTGACTTCGCCGAGAGTCTCAAGCTCGTCACTGCGCAGGGCCGCTATGGACACACCACCGACGTTGCGTCCTTCGTGGCCTTCTTGGCCGGCCCAGAGGCCGGATACATCACCGGCGCCAACCTCAACGTCGACGGCGGCTTCACCGTCTAATCGCAGCACCCAAGTCATCACATCGAACTACTCAGGGAGACAACGAACATGACCACTACCAATCTGGCGGGACGGCGAGCACTGGTCACCGGAGGATCGCGCGGCATCGGCGCGGAGATCGTCCGCCGACTGACCGCAGACGGCGCCGCAGTGGCCTTCACCTACTCCGCCTCGGCGACGTACGCCGAGAAGCTCGTCGCCGAATTGAGCGCGACCGGAGCGACGGTCGTGGCCATTCAGGCTGACGCCGCCGACGCGGCTCAGACCGCGGCCGCGGTGGACCGGGCCGCAGCCGAACTCGGCGGTTTGGACGTCCTGGTCAACAACGCCGGCACTGCCACCCTGGCCCCGATCGACGAGTTCACCGCCGACCAATTCGACCGCATGGTCGCGATAAACATCGGTGGGGTCTTCTGGGCGACCCACAGCGCGATCGCGCACCTGGGCGAAGGGGCTCGGATCATCAACATCGGAAGCATCAACGCCGACCGAGTACCTGGGCCCGGGGTGTCGGTGTACGCCATGACGAAGGGGGCGGTGTCGTCGTTCTCCCGTGGCCTCGCCCGCGAACTCGGCCCGCGCGGTATCACCGTCAACAACGTGCAGCCGGGCCCAATCAACACCGACATGAATCCCGACGAAGGTGATTTCGCCGAGAGTCTGAAGGCGATCGTCCCGCTGGGTCGCTACGGGCGCACCAGCGACATCTCCGCACTGGTGAGCTTCCTGGCCGGCCCGGAGTCCGGCTACATCACCGGCGCCAACCTCAACGTCGACGGCGGTTTCACCGTCTGACGTCGACTGGCCGGTTGCAGGGTGATGACTCACTGGCACCGGGTTCGGATACGAGTAGACGGCGTGACCAGGATCGCGACTACCGGCTGATCGCGTCCAACCGCTTCGTCAGATGGGATACGCCCTTGATGTCGAGATCCAGTGCGAGTGAACCCAGATGGATGTCACCCTCGGCATGTCGAAGAAACCTCGGCAGCGCCTCGACCACGTCGACCAGCTCGGCGATGAAGTCGCGGTAGCCCAGCAGCAGGCGGTTGATCACCCGCGCGCACTCCGCGACGACGTCACGGTAATAGGAAGACGGAGTGACGCTTCGGCAGCGTTCCGACAACTCGAGTAGCCGGTCGTGGTAGTCCATCAATCGGTTGGCGACGTGCTCGATGGCCTCGGCGTCCCCGCCGTGCTCACCGCCGGGATTCAGCGTCGCCATGAATGCAGGTGCGGCCATGAAGTCGTCGATCTGCTGGGCTGTCGACAGCATCTCGTCGACGAACCCGAAGAGCATTCGGGCCAGTTCCGTCCCCGAGTACACGGGCAGCCCGGCTGATGGGCTGAACCCCAGCTCGCTATCTCGTAGGCGTGGCAGTACGGCGTTGCGCCGCTGAGCCAAGATCGACGCGAACAGCGCCCACGTCCACCCCGACGGCTTCTCCATCACCAGCGTTGCGAGTTCATCGGCGGTCGTGGCCATCGTCGCGACCGCGACCGAATCGTCGTCAGGGCCTTCGTCGGACTCCGGCAGCGTTGTTGGTGGCGACAGCGCGTGGGTGGCAGTTGCGCCCTCGGGCCCGTACACGGCGCGGCTGTCTCCGCTCATCGTCCACCGCATGTGACGGTCTGCCCGCAGGTTGAGTTCGACCTCGCGGGCGGCGGCCAACTCCCGGCGCTCCTCGGCCTGCCGGACGAGGGCTCGGCCGACGAAGAACAGCCCGACCAAGGCCGCGGCGCCAACGATCCACCAGATGTAGGTGACGACGAATCCAATCACCAGCATCAGTAGGAACACCGCAGCGAACCCGCTGCCGGAATCGGACTTCCCCCTTGCCATGGAGAGACGGTACGAGGGGGCACCGACAACGAGGCTGGCGCGGAGCAACCCTGGTGCTTGAGGTGGTCCATCGTTCGCGGATGCGGAGGGCACGTGTGTTCACTGCAAGTGTCACACGAGTCACTCCAGCCCCTGGCGGGATGGACGCAGACGATCGCCGAATGTTCCATCTGGCGCGCGAATTGAGCTGCGAACAGCGTCGCCCCACGACCAATTCGCTCGTCAGACGGGACACTTCGTGTACGGCCACGCGCTTCGTTCTAGCGACGCCTGTGGCTACAGTGACTTGCGCCCACCTGGTCCGCAGAACTGATTGACTCTGCTCATGGATCCACGGCACCGGATGCACAGCCCCGTCGCGCGCATGACGGGTAGTGCGCTCGTCGGGCTCGCGGCCACGGGCGTCGCCGCCTCGATGGACCTCCGCTGGTTCTCCCTGCTCATCGGGTGGGACATGCTCGCGGTGACGTACATGGTGTGGACGTGGGCGGTGGTCTGGCCGTTCAACGCAGCGCAGACTGCCTTGCACGCCGAGCACGAGGAGCCGGGGCGTCAGACGGTATTCGCGCTGATCCTCTCCGGCGCACTGGCCAGCCTCGTCGGCATCGGACTGCTGCTCACCAAGGCGCGACCGGACGACTTGGGCGTCATCGCGCCTGCCGTGGCCGTGGCCAGTGTCGTCATCTCCTGGCTCGCCGTGCATACGCTGTACGCGCTCACCTACGCCAAGGCCTACTTTCAGGAAAAGCCGGTCGGCGGAATCGATTTCAACACCGAGGAACCACCCCGCTACAGCGACTTCGCCTACGTCGCCTACACCGTCGGCATGAGCTTCGCGATCTCGGACACCAACCTGACGTCGTCGAGGATGCGGGCGATCGCCATCAAGCACGGTCTGTTGTCGTACGTGTTCGGGTCGGTCATCGTGGCTACGGTGGTCAACCTGATCGCGTCAGGTGTGTAGGCGGGTCTGAAAACGCCGAGTCGCAGTATGACGACGGCGGGCAAGATTCCTTTGGCAAATAGTGCGGGTGCTGGGCCAAATTGATTCATCGACATCGTCAATAATCGGCGGTACATTTCGGCTATGGCCTGCGAGAACGCCGATGTGCCCGCCGTGTTGCTGTCGCAGTCTCAAGCCGAGGCTGCCGTGCTCTGTCTCATCAACGAGCGTCGCGCCGATGAAGGCGTCCCGTCTTTGACCTTGAATCTGGCGCTCCGTACCGCCGCCCGCGAACACGCCACCGCCGCAGCGGCGATCAAGTGGTGGGACGGGGGAGGGTCCGTAATACACACCAATCCCGTAACGGGTAAGAACGAGCAGGAGCGCATCAGGGAGGCGGGATACTGCCCATTGAATCCCGATGGGGTGCCAAGGAACGAAAACGGTTACACCTCTTGGTATACCGGAGGTCAAGCTTATGCGGGCGACACCTCACCCGCAGCTGCGGTCGAATGGTGGATGAGCAGTCCTGGGCACCGTCAGACACTGCTTGACCCCCAGTATCGAGAGACCGGCGTCGGGATCATCCGCGGCACTGCGGTGTCCAGCGCACCCCCGGACGCAGACGGGGCGATCTTCGTTCAAACCTTTGGAGGATGCGACAAGACGGATCCACTCGTCGACACCGAGCTGTGGGGGTTCGGTGGGAACGGCCGCGGTCAAGTGGGCGACGGAAGTGGTGCACCCGAACACGATCGGCCGGTACACCCCGCCGACTTCGAGGAATTCATTGCCGTCGCCGCATCTCGCCACAGCGTCGGCCTGAAGGCCGACGGCACCGTGTGGACCTGGGGACCGCGCGAGAACAAGGGTCCCTTCCCGGGAGGGAGCGACGTACCCGTGCAAGTTCCCGGACTCAGCCAAGTTACGGCCATTGCAGCGGGATACGAACACAACCTGGCCATCACGAGCGACACCCGGGTATGGGCGTGGGGCGACAACAGGTACGGCCAGTTGGGCGACAACTCGGGCCAAGACCAAGAGACCCCGGTTCGCGTCCGCGGTCTGACCGGTGCAGTGTCCGTGGCGGCCGGTTGGGGCCACAGCATCGCACTCACTCATGACGGACGTTTGTGGGGATGGGGAGGGAATTATCACGGCCAGCTCGGCATCGGCTCGTACGACAACCAAAAGCTCGCAGTGCCGATACCGCATGTCTTCAACGCTCCCATCGCGTCGATCGCCTGCGGCGACGACCACACGCTGGCTATCGAACGTGGAACCGGCCAGCTGTGGTTGTGGGGCTGGAACAACAGCGGGTGCTTGGGCACCGGCACGCTGGCGATGATGGACAGCAAGGTGCCCCTTCAACCGGGGGCGATCGGCGAGTTCAGCGGTGAAGGCATCGTGTCCGCCGGCGGCGGTTTTGGCACGAGTTACGCCGTCGATTCCTCCGGCCGTGTATTTGCTTGGGGCGGAAACTGGTTCGACCAACTGGGCCCCGGCCACAGTCACATACTCGAGGATCCATCCGCTTATCGGATCGCTCGAATAGACGACGCGATCAGTCTGTCTGCGGGCAGTTTTCACTGCCTAGTGCTGCGGAGGGACAAGACGTTGTGGGGATGGGGCAGCAACTCGGTCGGCCAACTCGGGCAGGGGGTGCAAACTGGCCCCTCGCGACCACCCGGCCGTGTGGTGCAACTGAAGAACGTCACGGCCTACTCGGGTGGCTACGTGCACTCCCTCGCCATCGGTCAGGACGAGAACAAGGAGTGATGTCCGCGAGGGCTGTGCTTCTGCCGCGTCGGAAAAACCGGTAACCGAGTTCAGGTCAAAGCCGGGGTCTGACGACGCCGAACATGCCATCCTTCGGCCGGAGGCCGGTGCGGTGCATCGGCGAAATCTTGATGAGAAGGTTGTCGCGTGCGAGAAGCGCCGCCATTGCGGACTGTGTCGGCCGATCCATCGACGACTCGGAGTCGCCCCGTCGAATACGTCGGAGTGTTGTTGGGCTCCGCAGCAGCCGCGCTGATCTTCGGCGCAGGCGTCGCTCACGCCGACGAGAACGCTTCCACGCCGTCCGACCGAAGCAGCGAGTCGAGCGAGCAATCTGACACGTCGACGGCCACCGGACCGAGTGCGACGCAGAACGACACCACCTCGCCGATCGCAGCGTCAGACGACAGCTCGAAGACCGACGTCAGCGAGACGTCGCCCGCCGTCCGGAAGGACGATGACGAAGGCACCGGCAATGGCCGGACCCTGCAGAACCAAGCCCCGTCCGTCGACCAGCTGGACGCAACGCCAGCATCTCCGGCGCAGTCAACCGACGACGACACCACCGGCGCCCCCGAGGCCGAGCTGAAAGCGCCCGAAACCCCTGCCGCAGAACCCAAGTCGGAGCCCACGACCCCCAAGGTCCCGCAGCCGCCGACGCCCGTGGTCGCCCCCGCGGGCCGCCAGGAAGACGACGCCGACGTGCGCGCGCCGGCGCTGGCGCAGCCCGTGCCCTCGCGTTCAACGACAGCCACGGCCGTCCCACTAACGACGGTTGCCGCGCTCCCGCCCCTTCCGAACCTCCCGCAGTTGGTTCGGCAGCTCACCGGCCTCACGGTCGACGCTGCGGCGTTCAGCGCCTCGCTGGTTAGCGCCGTCGCCTATCAGGTCGCGCAGACGCTCGGCCCGAATTTCCTGGGCGGCGGGCCGCACTACGCCGCGCTGACCATCGCCAACTTCGCCGCCGACATCAGCAGGCAGGTCACCGGAACGCCACCGACCGCGGCGGCAGGTCCGTTCCCGGTGAACTACGGGGTGTTCAACCCGCTGGCGTGGCTCAACCCGTATGCCATTCCGCCCGGCGCCAACGATCCGACCATCACCGTCACCCCGGCCCACCCGCTGCCGATCATCCTCGTCAACGGCACGACGGAGACACAGGCCTACAACTGGAGCGTCGGGGCGCCGGTGCTCGCCAACGCCGGTTACAAGGTGTACTCGTTCGCCTACGGTGCCTCGACGACCATCCCGGGCTTCCCGTTCGGCGGCGTCGCCGACATCGCGCAGTCGGCCCAGCAGCTGTCCGCGCAGATCGACGCCGTCCTCGCCGAGACCGGCGCCTCGCAGGTCATCCTGGTCGGCCACTCACAGGGCGGCGGGATCCTGCCGGCGTACTACATGAACGTCCTCGGCGGCGCCGACAAGGTGTCGCAGCTGATCGGCATCGCCCCGAGCAACCACGGCACCGACGTCAACTACGCGGCATACGCGTTGACGCTCCCCATCCTGGGGTCGCTGCTCACCGGGCTCTTGAGCGCGACACTGCCTGCCCTCGAGCAGCAGAGCATCACGTCGCCGTTCCAGCAGATCGTCTACGGCAACGGGGACACCAGGCCCGGCGTTCTCTACACCACGATCGTGTCGACCTACGACGAGGTCTTGACGCCGTACACGCAGCAGTTCCTCGACGGCCCGAGCGTCACGAACATCGTCATCCAGGATCAGCATCCCGGGTTCATGGGTGGCCACCTGAGCGTGCTCGTCAACCCCGCGGTGTGGTCGTACGTGCTGGATGCGCTCGAAGCGAACCCGGCAGCCAATCCGCTGCTGGCGCCGCTGGCACAGATCGCCGTCTGAGCGACCAGCCCTACCGCTTGACCAGCGTGAACTGCCCCAACTCGCTGATCCCACGCTTGAAGAAGTCGCTGCACCCGGTCAGGTACTTCATGTAGCGCTCGTAGACCTCCTGCGACGTCGCGGCGACCGCTTCGTCGTGGTGGGCTTCGAGCGCCTCGGCCCAGATGTCGAGCGTCTTCACGTAGTGCTCGTCGAGCAGTTGCTTCTCCTCAAGCGAGAAGCCCGCGTCGGCCGAGAGCGAGATGATGTCCTCGTCGCACGGCACCGATCCGCCGGGGAAGATCTCCTTGGCGATGAACCGCATGAACCGCAGGTCGGTCATCACGATCGGGATGCCCATCTCCGGCCAGCGCTTCAGCGGGTGCCCCAGGATCGCCTGGATCAGCATCCGGCCGCCGCTGGGCAGGATGCTGCTGCAGAAGTGGAAGAACGGTGCGTACCGCTCCTGCGGGAACGCCTCGATCGCCTCGAGGCTGATGATGCGGTCGACGGGCTCGTCGAACTGCTCCCAGCCCATCAGCAGCACCCGACGCGACCGCTCGGTGTCGATGCCGTCCAGCAGCTCCTGAGCGAACTTGGCCTGGTTCTTGCTCAGCGTCAGCCCGATGACGTTGACGTCGTACTTCTCGAGGGCACGCTGCATGACCGAACCCCACCCGCAGCCGATGTCGAGCAGTGTCATGCCCGGCTCCAGGTTGAGCTTGCCCAGCGCGAGATCGATCTTGGCCATCTGCGCCTCTTCGAGCGACATGTCGTCTCGCTCGAAGTAGGCGCAGCTGTAGGTCCGCGAGGGATCCTGGAACAGCCCGAAGAAGTCATCGGAGAGGTCGTAGTGAGCCTGCACCTCTTCGAAGTGCGGCTCCATCTCCTTGCGCGCCTGTGGCGGCTTCACAGTGCTCTCAACCATTTCCCCGACCAACTTCCGTCCGACTTCTTCGGACTCTTCGTCTCTCGCGTGTCCTGCGTATGCGTGAAAGTTATTACAGCCCGGCTGATTACGCCTTCTCGAGCGTGAACTGCACGACGTCGGTGTAGCCCTGCCGGAACAGATCGGCGCAACCGTCGAGGTACTTCAGGAAGCGTTCGTAGATCTCCTCGTTCGTGATGGCAATCGCCTCGTCCTTCTTGGACTCGAGATTGCGCGCCCACGTGTCGAGGGTCTTGACGTAGTGCGGCTGCAGGTGCTGCTCACGGGTGACCGTGTAGCCGGCCTTGACCGCGTGGTCCTTGACCATCGACGCCAGCGGCAGACGGCCGCCGGGGTAGATCTCGTCCATGATGAACTTGATGAAGCGAACCCGCGACATCGTCAGCGGCAGCTTCTTTGCCTTGATCTCCTCATCCTCGGGGATGGTGATCGTGTGCAGCATTTGCACGCCGTCGTCGGGCATCCAGTCGAAGGTGTTCTTGAAGTAGTCGTCGTACTTGTTGAAACCGAAGTGCTCGAACGCGCCGATCGACACGATCCGGTCGACCTTGCCGCTGAAGTCCTCCCACGGCTGCAGCCGGACTTCCATCGTCCGGTCGCCCTTGTAGTTGGCGAGCCAGTGCTGCTCGATGTGCCGCTTCTGGTTCTCCGACAGCGTCAGGCCGATGACGTTGACGTCGTACTTCTCGACCGCGCGATTGATCGTGGCGCCCCAGCCGCAGCCGATGTCGAGCAGCGTCATGCCGGGCTCGAGACCCAGCTTGCCCAGCGAGAGGTCGATCTTCGCCATCTGCGCCTGTTCGAGGTTGTAGTCATCCTTCTCGAAGTACGCACAGCTGTAGACCTGGTTCGGGTCCTGCCACAGCTTGAAGAAGTCGTTTGAGATGTCGTAGTGGAACTGGACTTCCTTCTTGTCCGATCCGCGGGTCTGCGACGCAGACTTCGACAGCCACGCGGACTGCGCAGTCGGCGTTTCGGGCGTCGAGGACGTCGTGTCACTTGGAGTATTCATCCATCCCAACCTGTCGGCGATTCGTCGTTCTCATGGCCAATCAGCGGCTTCTTGACCGAGCCAGCATCCCGACCCTACAACTTGAACCACGCGTCGTTCGAGCGCTCCGGCGCGACGCTGCGGCGAGTCGTCAGCACCTCGTCGGGACCCAACTTAGCTGATCTTGAAAATTCCCGGTCGAGTCTGTCGGGGAGAGCCGCTCCAGCGGCTTTGCCAGCGCCTTCGGGTGTAAGCTGGCACTCGGTGGTACACCCAGCTAGGACGTATTGGACCAGCCTTCGTCGCTGATCTCCGACTAGCCGCTCACGCCGGATACGCCGGTGGCAACCGCCAGTCTGGATTACCTTGAATGCTCCGCCGATCGTTCAGTCATTGATTGCTCCCTTTGGGGTGCAACACTTCAACTACACCCCCCGCATGGGGATTCTGAGCACTTTCCCGCCTACGCCATGTGGCATCGCAACCTTCAGCGAAGCCCTGGCCAACGGTCTGAGAGCCCGCGGAACGACGGTCGACATCGTCCGCATCGCCGACGGTGAGGCATGCGACCGTGACAGCGTCATCGGTGAACTCGTCAACGACTCCGCGGCGTCGGTCGCCGCGGCGTCGGATCTGCTCAACCGCAGCGACGTGGCCGTTATCCAGCACGAGTACGGCATCTACGGCGGCACCGACGGCGACGAGGTCGTCGACGTCATGAAGGGCCTGCGCGTCCCGATCCTCGTCATCGCCCACACCGTGCCGAAAGAGCCGACGGCACACCAACGTTCGGTCCTCGAAGAGGTCGTAGCGCTGGCCGATCAGGTAGTCGTGATGTCCGACGTCGCCCGTCAGCGGCTGTGCGAGCACTTCACCGTCGACGCAACCAAGGTGGCAACCATCTCGCACGGCGCAGCGCTGCCCGCCGCCGAGGCCCCGCAGCCCGCCGGTCGGCCCACGATCCTGACGTGGGGGCTGCTCGGCCCAGGCAAGGGCATCGAGCGCGTCATAAACGCGATGATCTCGCTGCGCAACCTGCCCACCAAGCCCCGCTACCTCGTTGCCGGCCGCACCCACCCGAAGGTCCTCGCCCACAGCGGCGAGTCCTACCGCGAGGGACTGTTCGCCCAGGCCGGGCGCCTCGGCGTCGGCGATTCGGTGTCCTTCGACGCGGTCTACCGCGATTCCGGGGCACTGGCAGAACTCGTCCAATCCGCCGCCGTCGTGGTCCTGCCGTACGACTCGAAGGAGCAGGTCACGTCGGGTGTCTTGGTCGACTCGATCGCCAGCGGACGACCCGTCGTTGCCACCGCATTCCCGCACGCCGTCGAGCTGCTCGGCACGAGCGGCGCAGGCGTCGTCGTCGACCACGACGACCCTGCCGCACTGGTGGAGGCGCTGCGCAGCATGCTGACCGACCCCAACATCGCCGGATCGATGGCCTCCCGGGCGCGCGGGCTCGCCCCGACCCTGGCCTGGCCGGTCGTCGCGCAGGCCTACGCAACCCTGGCGCAGCGCGTCATGGCCGCCCGTCTGGCAGTCGCGTGATCGGCACCGAGCCCGGCTTCACGCATCTCCTGCGGATGACCGACCACCGCGCGACGTTCGAGCACGCCGACCACACCGAGCCGCGCCGCGAGCACGGCTACTGCACCGACGACATGGCCAGGGTCCTGGTGGTCACCACCCGCGAACCCGCGACGCCCGGCCCCCTGAACGGGCTCGCCGGCAAGGCGTTGACGTTCCTCAACGACGCGCAATCCTTCAACGGTGCCTGCCGCAACCGGATGACCGTCGGAGGGCACTGGGCCGACGAGCCGACCACCGACGACCACTGGGGCCGCATGGTCTGGGGCCTCGGCACCGCCGCCGCCAACAGCGACGTGAGCATGGTGCGCAGGCTTGCCGTCATCCAGTTCGAACGCGCCGCGCACGCCAGATCGCCATGGCCGCGGGCAATGGCCTTCGCCGCGATCGGCGCCGCCGAAATACTCACCGTCGACCCCAAGCACGCCGCAGCGTTGCAGCTGCTCACCGACTACGTCGCAACTCTCGACGAACCCAACGGCGACGTCGACTGGCCATGGCCAGAGCCCCGCCTGACCTACGCCAACGCAGTACTCGCCGAGGCGCGCATCGCCGCGGGCGTCGCACTCTCCGACGAGGCGCTGCTGAAATCCGGGCTCGACCTCCTGGAGTGGCTGCTCGCCGGCGAGACGCTCGACGGCCATCTGTCGCCGACGCCCGTCGCAGGCCGCGGACCGGGGGACACCCGGCCCGGCTTCGACCAGCAGCCGATCGAAGTGGCCACCCTGGCCGACGCGTGCGCACGGGCCGCGGGAGCAGACCCCCGGCCGCTGTGGCCCGAGGCCGTGCAATCCGCGGCAGCGTGGTTCCTCGGCGCCAACGACGCTGGAACGCCGATGTGGGATCCGGAGACCGGCGGGGGATACGACGGGCTGCACGCCGACGGGGTGAACCTGAACCAGGGCGCCGAGTCGACGCTGGCCGTCATCTCCACGCTGCAGCACGCACGCAGCTTCTCGACTGTCCCCCAGTGACGTCGACGGCGACCGGACTCGCCACCCGCAGCGCAGCACGGATCGCAGCCGATCCCGGCCGCGTCGTCACCCAGCTGTTCGTCCCCGGCCAGGAGGGCTTCGAGCACCAGGAATCCCGCGCGGGACTCGTAGTCAAACGCCTGCTCGCTCTCTCCGACGTGGACGTCGAGGCGTCGCTGAACGACGTCCTCGAGCGCTTCGACGGCCGGCACCGCGATCTGGCGGGCATCTTCTACCGGCACGCCGCCGAACTCGCCGACCGCCTGGACGGCCGATCCGAACTCTCGCATTCACGAAAGATGTTGCTGGGTGCGACGTTCACCAGTGAGTACGCCATCGAAGGCGCTGCGCTGTGCAACCCGAGCATCGTCGCGCACCCCGACCAGTCCGGCGTGGCAGCGGGCAGCCTGCGGTACGTCATGAGCGTCCGGGCGATCGGCGAGGGGCACCGTTCCTCGATCGGATTCCGGACCGGCGTCGTCGACGCGGCCGGCGAGGTCACGATTGACGAACCCGCGCCGTACGCGTCCACCGGGTACGTCAAGCCCGCACTGCTCGACGCCGCGGTCTTCCGCGCCGAACTCGACCGGCTGGGCAACGCCCGCGAGACCGCGCAATACGTGTTCGGGTCGCTGGGTGAGGTCTTCACCAGATCCGACCTGAACGAGCGGCTCGACACCCTGCGGTCGCATTCGCGCACCCGGGAGTGCGCCCACGGGACGATCGATCACATTCGGGCCATCGCCACCCGGTGCTACGGCGTCGAATTCCCCTACGAAACAGAGCTTTCCGAACGGGTGCTGTGGCCGTCGATGGAGGCCGAGCAGGCCGGCATGGAGGATGCCCGCATGCTGCGGTTCGTCGACGACGACGGAACGGTCACCTACTACGGCACCTACACCGCATACAGCGGCAGCCTGATCAGCCAGCAGTTGCTCGAGACCGCAGACTTCCGTTCGTTCACCTCGACACCGCTGGTCGGCCGAGCCGCCGCGAACAAGGGGCTGGCGTTGTTCCCCCGCCGGATCAACGGCCGCTTCGCCGCGATGTCGCGGTCGGATCGCGAGACCAACAGCATCGCGTTCACCGACCATCTGTCGGTCTGGCCCGACGCGTCGCCCTGTCAGCGACCCACCGAGTCGTGGGAAGTGCTGCAACTCGGCAACTGCGGGCCGCCCATCGAAACCGACGCGGGATGGCTCGTGCTCACCCACGGCGTCGGGCCGATGCGGACGTACAGCATCGGTGCACTGCTGCTCGACCTCGACGACCCGACGCGGGTGCTGGGACGGCTGAAGCGACCACTGCTTGGGCCGATACCGGGGGAGCAGGACGGGTACGTGCCCAACGTCGTGTACTCGTGCGGCGGACTCGTTCACGCCGACACGCTGGTGATCCCATACGGCATGTGCGACGCCGCAATCGGCATGGCCACAGTGCCTCTTGCGCAGCTGCTCGACGTCATCGTCACCTAGGACCGGGCACGCTACGACGCCGGCGAGCCGCAGGATGCTTCCTGCGGCTCGCGTGGGGTACTGCTGATGAGTGAGTGTTAGCGCTTCTTCTTGCCGTGCAGCAGGTCGTCGGTTTGCGACGACGAGTCGGCCTTGCTGCGCTTGTCCGCGCGTTTCTCCTTGAGTGACTTTCCGGTCTTCTTGGTCATGGTCTGGCGCGGCGACTTGTCGGTCATGGCTCACCCTCGATTGGGGGCCTGAATGGTCCCGATTCTTCGGACTCTACGCTGTGGGTGTCGGCTTGTCTGGAGCCGCGGGCTCGATGACGAGATACGTTGATTGGCAACGGATGTCGCGATCCGATCTTCAAGATCGTCGGAGACAGCCCGCTGGGCGACGGAATCGGGGTAGGCTGGGGTCATCGAGTAGCTCGGTTCCGGGTTGACATGCTCGAAATTGAGGATTCTCATGACCACGTCCGAACTCGTCCGCACGCCCTATGACCGCCGCGTCCAGCTGGTGCAGGACACCATCACGAGCCGCTCCAAGCTCACGGACGACGCCGCGAAGGAACTGGCCGTGCACGTCCTGCACGCGCTGGACTCCATCCCCGAGCGGGTGCGCTAAGAAGACCATGTCGGTGACGGTAACGCTTTCCGGCGGAGGCACGAATCAGTTCATGCTCGCTGGTGACACGTACGCCGAACTCGACGACGGATCTCTCAACGTGAACCGCAGCGGCGAGCGAGATCCCTGGAATTACGCACGTGGTTCGTGGAGCAAGGTCCGCGGCGACGAGCGACTGCCTGCCAAGAGACCATTCTGGGGCTGATTCCCGGCACGGGATGGAATGCCTCGCCACACCATTCTGTGAGGACCTTGATTGACTGCCTTATCCTACGGCCGGGATTCATCCGGCATCGTTGTGACGCAGGGGCGTTCGGCGCCCCTGCGCTTCGGCGTGCTCGCCTCGCACACCCCCACCATGTGCGGTGTGGCGAACTTCAGCGGAGCGCTCTGTGATGCGCTGCAGGCTACCGGCGCCACCGTCGAGGTCCTCCGCGTCGCCGACGGTCAGCACTCGGTAGCTTCGCGCGTCATCGCAGAACTGACCGGCGGGTCTACCGACTCCATCGCCGAGTGCGCCGCCCTGCTCAACCAGTGCGACGTCGCGATCATCCATCACGACGTCGGCGTCTACGGCGGCGACGAAGGTTCCGACCTCGTCGCCGTGATGCGCCTGCTGGAGGTGCCAACGATCGTGGTGGCCCACGCGGTTCCACGACACCCGTCGCACCAGCAGCGGACCGTCTTCGAAGAGGTCCTGCACCGTGCCGACCGCATCGTGGTCGTCTCGGATGCCGTCAGCGACCGGCTGCGTGCCCATTACGACGTGTGGCGCGGCAGGGTCAAGACCATCCCGCATGGCGTGACGCTGGCGCCGACGGTCTCGACGAAGCGTTCCGGCCGACCGACACTGCTGACGTGGGGATTACTGCGGCCCGGCAAGGGCATCGAGCGCGTCATCGACGCGATGGCCACGCTGCGCGAGGTGCGCGGCCAGCCGAAGTACGTCATCGCCGGCAAGACGCACCCCCGAACCCTTGCCACCGACGGCGAGTCCTACCGCACTGCGCTCTCCGATCAGGTGCAGCGTGCGGGTCTCGGCACGTCGGTGGGATTCGAACCGGACTACCGCGGCCCCGGCACGCTCGCTGCCCTCGTGCAGTCCTGCGCTGCCGTCGTGCTGCCATACGACGCGACCGACCAGGTGACATCCGGTGTGCTGGTGCAAGCCGTGGCGAGCGGCCGACCCGTGGTCGCGACGGCGTTCCCGCACGCGATCGACGTACTCGGCTCCGGCGCGGGCATCCTGGTGGCGCACGACGACACCGAAGGTCTCACCGCGGCCCTGCGCAGCGTCCTCACCGATCCACGGCTCTCCGGCGCGATGGCCGCTGAGGGGCGGCGGCTGGCGCCGTCGATGGCCTGGTCGGTCGTCGCCGAGGAGTACGCCATGTTGGCGACCAAGCTGGTCCGCGAGAAGCGCACGCACGCCTAGCTCGTCGTCGCCGCGTAGGTACTCAGTTCGTCGATGAAGCCCGCCGGGAACCGCAAGGTGCCCTTCCCGGTGCGGCTGAGGAAGCCGGTCGCCGCGCGTGCCGACAGAGGCTTGCCGGGGTGTGCGAGAAAGTTCTGCAACCGATCCCGCTTCGACCACACCGGCCACGGGCCCACGTCGGCCGCATGGACGATGCCGTCGCGATCCGCCCACGCCGCCTTGCGCGGCCACTTGGCTCCCCGCCACGGTGCGTCGTCGGTCGAGTCGTAGTCGCCGGGTGCGTCGAGCCGTCCGCCGATCCAGGCCGCGACGGGCACGCTGACCGAGTTGCCCACCATCCGCCACCGTTCGCCGGACCGGGCGACCTCCTCGGCCGGCGCGGTCCAGTCAGCCGGAAACCCCTGCAGCCGTTCGGCATCACGAATGTCCGGGGTGACGTACTGGCCGTCCGGCATTCGAATCGCGGGGGGAGAGGCGACGCCCACCGACGACCCGCACTTGATGGGTGGAACGGCGTCGACCGCCCAGCCAAACGACCGCATGCCCTCGGTCCAGTAGAAGCCGCACGCGACGTCGGGGTAGGTGTCGACGGGCGCGGGCTTCGCGTCGTCGTCGGCGAGCAGCACGTCGCGGGGATCGCCGTCCCGGCTGGCCACCAGGTACCAACGGTTGCGCCGCTGAGGCAGCCCGAACGCATTGGTGTCGACGACGCGGTAGGCCCACCGGTAGCCGAGGCCGGTGAGCGACTCGGTGACCAATCGCAGCGCCGCCCCTTGGTTCAGCGACATCAGGAACGGCACGTTCTCCAGCACCAGCCACGGAACGTCCGAGGTGTCCGCTAGCCGCAGCGCCTCACCGACGAGACTGCTTCGCGCACCGGTGATTCCGGACTTCCGGCCGACGCTGCTGAGGTCCTGGCACGGGAATCCCGCGACCAGCACGTCGGTCCCGGACGGCAGGGTCGCGACGTCGCGGACGTCGGCTTCGAGCTTGACGTCGGGGAATCGGCGGCGCAGCACGTGCATCGCCGGCGGAGAGTTCTCAACCATCAGCGTGGCGTGGTGGCCGCCCGCGGCCATGCCGAGTTCCAGGCCGCCGATGCCGGCGAACAGTCCCGCGACGGTGAGCGTCACCGAAGCCATTCCAGGGCAACGGCATACGAGAGACGCGACGGCACGGCGTTGCCGATCATCCGGGCCAACGCGGTGCGGTGCGTGACGCCGTCGAACGAGAACCAGTCGGGGATGTACTGCAGGCGCGCGGCCTCGTGGGCGGTGAGCGTGCGGCGCTGGCTTGGATGGACGTTGCGGCCCATGCACATGCTGTAGAAGCCGGTGGTGACGGTCTGCGCGGGCCGGTCCCACGCGAGGCGGCCATAGATGGACTTGTAGCTGTGCCCGCCGCCTGCATGGCAGGCGGGGCGCTGGCCGTCGGGCAGGTCGAACTGGCCGTGCTCGAAGAGGTAGTCGATGCGTTGCCGGGTGGCAGGTGCGGACCGGGCGGGTGCGTCGACGAGGGTGTCGCCCGACTGGGTCTCGAGGTCCTGGATCGCCCAGCCGACGGTGCGGGTGTTGCGGCGGTGCCGGTCGACTACCTCGGCCGGGGTGACGCGCCGCGTGAGGCTGGCCAGCATGACGAGGCGGCGGCGGGTCTGCGGCACACCAAGGTGGCTGAGGTCGACGATGCCCATGTCGACTTGATAGCCGAGGTGGTCGAGGGCGTCGGCGGTGCGCTGGACCACCGCGCGCCGGTCGTTCAGGGCTCCGGGTACGTTCTCGATCAGAATGTGCTGTGGTGCAAGCACTTCCGCCGCGCGCACCATGGTTTGGTACAGCTCGTTCTTGTCGTCGCTGTGGCGGGTGCGGTTGTTGAAGTCGCTGTGGCCCTGGCACGGCGGACCGCCGACGAGGACGTCGACGTCCGGGTACTGCTTGGACAGGCGCCGTTCGGCTGGTGTCAGCCGGGTGCAGGTACGGCCGGGCAGCAGGGCCGCGACGTCGTGGCAGAGCGCTGCGGCGGTGGGGAAGTTGGCGGCGTACGTGCGGGTCGCGATCGCGTCGAGGTCGACGGCGAGCAGCGGCTCGAAGGGCCGGTTGAGCGCGCGGGCGGCTTCGGCGAGGCCGATGGAGAGTCCGCCGCAGCCTGCGAAGAGGTCGACGACGCGGACAGAGTCGCGGGTCGAGGCCTGGGGTGGGGCGGTGGTGCTGCGGAGCCAGGCGCGCTCGGCGTCCTCGGCGGTCGCGGGCCCGTCCGGGATCGGCGCGGGGGCCAGCAGGCTGGTGGACGTGGTGCCGTCGCTGTGGGCGAGCACCCGCTCGAACGCGCCGTTGCGGGTGCGGAATCGCTCCAGCCCGGCGTCGGCGTGCGGCCGGCGTCGTTTCAGGGCTGGTTCGAGCATCCTCGGAATCGTATTCAGGTTGCGCGGACAGGTCCGGCGGCGCGCCGCTTCTAGGCTGGTGGCATGGCCGAGTCGTGGGCGTCGTCACCTGAGGCGCGGGCGCGGATGCAGTCGAACAAGAGCCGGGACACCAAGCCGGAGTTGGCGCTGCGCTCGGCGGTGCATGCGCTGGGGCTGCGCTACCGGGTGGATGCACGACCGTTGAAGGCGCTGCGGCGCAGAGCAGACCTGGTCTTCCCGCGGGCTAGGGTGGCGGTGTTCCTCGACGGTTGCTTCTGGCACGGCTGCCCGGTGCATCACACGGTGGCGGCGGCGAACGCGTCGTTCTGGGCGGAGAAGGTGTCGACGAACCGGGCGCGGGACTCCGACACCGACGCGAAGCTGGCCGAGGCCGGATGGGTCAGCGTGCGGGTGTGGGAGCACGAAGATCCCGTCGAGGCGGCCGAGCGGGTGCGGGCCGTGGTGCACGAACGGCGGGCGTCAACCGGCTGAGAACGGGCTCAGCGGGGGACCGATAGGGTGCCTTGCATGAGAGCAGTCGCAGCGACGTTGGCGGTCACGGCCGCGCTGTTCACCGCCGTGCCGGCCGCGGCCGAGGAGCCCGACGACTCATTCCTCGGCACGATCGACGTCATCGGCATCCCGATCACCGATCCGGCCGTGGCGATCTCCACGGCGCGCTCGGCATGCCAGGCCCTCGACGGGGGTGCGGAGGTGCCCGCGGCCGTCGACACCGTCGCCACTGACACCGGGATATCGCCCGACGACGCCGCCTACTTCGTCGGCGTCTCGATCGGGGCGTACTGCCCGCACCACGAGGGCCTGCTCGGCTGACCGGTGTTCGGCTGGGGGTCGTCATCAAGTGATGACGCCGCCTACTTCAGCCGCACCAACCGCGTCGTCGAACTCTCGTCCAACTCGACCACCTCGGTGCGCGAGCGCAGGAAGTCGCTGAACGACTTGAACCCCAGCGACTTCTCGCTGAATGACGGGTCCATGCGCTTCATCTGGGCCTTGACCGCGGAGTTGTGCAGCCAGTCGGCGTCGTCCTTCTCCAGGCCGATCTGCAAGGCGCGGGTGAGCAGCGCGGTGGCGGCCACCTGAGGGTCCGGCGGTTCCGGATCGTCATCGAGGGTCTGCGGCCGGGTGGCCCGGCGGCGCGGCGCGCGCTTCTTCGGCGCGGGTTCCGACTCTTCCTCCTCGGCCGCGGGGGCCTCCGGCGGCTCGAAGACCGGGACGCCGGGTAACGCGTCGTAGATGAGGAACTCGTCGCACGCGGCAGCGAGCGACCGGCTCGACGATCCGGCCACGCCGATCCCCACGACATACCGGCCGAGCCGCTTGCAGCGCTGAGCCAGGGCGATGTAGTCGGAGTCGCCGGCGACGATCACGACGTGGGTGAGGTCGGGCAGCCGGAACATGTCCTCGACGGCGTCGACGGCGAGCCGGATGTCGGCGCCGTTCTTGCCGTACGCGGCGGCGGGGAAGAGCTGGACGAGGTCGACGGCGCGGCCGACCAGCTGACCGCGGTACCCGGCGTTGACGTCGGCCGACCAGTCGGCGTAGGCGCGGGTCAGGACGAGCGTGCCGAATGACGAGGAGAAGTCGATGATGGCGCCGACGTCGACCGTGGCGCGCTGGAGCTTGTCCTCGTCCAGCCCCTTCTGCTTGTCGCGCTGGAACGAGCTGCGTCCGTTGACCTGGTCATACCGCGAGATCACGATGTTGTCGAAGTCGAGATAGACCGCGACGCGGGTGTGGGCAGGTTCCGTCATGGGTTCAGTGTGGTCGATGGGGCGCTGCCGAGCCACCAGCTGCCCCACCAGGAACATCTCCCGGGATTCGGGATGTGGTGATTGTCGATGAAAGCCTGATCTTGAGGCGGACGACGTGCCACAGTTCTGAGGGAACATCTATGCAGGGAGGCATGATGCCCACACCGACGATGCTGCATCGCATTGCCGCCGAACTCTTCGGCACCTTCTGGTTGGTCCTCGGTGGTTGCGGTAGCGCTGTATTCGCCGCGGCGTTCGTGTCCTCGGATGCGGTATCGCTCGGCATTGGCTTCCTCGGCGTCGCGCTCGCATTCGGGCTCACCGTGCTCACGGCGGTGTATGCATTCGGCACGGTGTCGGGTGGCCATTTCAACCCAGCGGTGACCCTCGGAGCGGCCATCGCAGGCCGCATCGAGTGGAAGGCATTGCTGCCTTACTGGATCGCCCAGGTCGTCGGCGGACTCCTAGGTGGTTTGACGATATTCGTCATCGCAAAGGGTCGGCCTGGCTTCGATCCCGTCGGAAACATGGCTGCCAACGGATTCGGAAGCCATTCTCCTGCTGAGTTTTCGCTATGGTCGGTCATCGTCGCCGAGGTCGTGTTGACCGCGGTCTTCTTGTGGGTGATCCTCGGTGCCACCGAGGACCGTGCCCCCAAGGGATTCGCGGGGTTGGCGATTGGACTGTGCCTCACATTGATTCACCTGGTGAGCATTCCGATTTCGAACACCTCGGTGAATCCCGCCCGTTCCACGGGCGTCGCGTTCTTCAATGCCGATGGTGCACCGGCTCAGTTGTGGGTGTTCTGGCTTGCTCCACTGGTCGGTGCGGCCATCGCGGGCGCGCTCTATCCGCTGATCTTCGGTCGGCGCGAGGCACTCGCCGAGCGGCCGGTACGCGAAGACGCACTCGACGCCGAGTAGTCGATTCAGCGCGATGACGATGCGCGGGACGGGCGGCCGATGACGCGTTCCATCAGCGTCACGATGTTCACGAGCCTCGACGGGGTCGTACAGGGACTCGGCCGCGCCGACGAGGACACCCGCGGCGGGTTCGGCCACGGGGGTTGGGGCCCGCAGTACAACGACGACGTCATGGCCCAGGAGATGGGCAAGGGCATGGCCGCAGCGGGTGATCTGCTGTTCGGGCGCAGGACGTGGCAGAACTTCCACGCCGCGTGGGGTCACTCCACCGACGGCAACCCGTTCACGGCGCTGATGAACGGCGCCACGAAGTACGTCGCGTCGAGGACGCTTCGGAGTGCCGACGAGTGGGAGAACTCGGTGTTGTTGCCGGGTGACGCTGCCTCGTCGGTGGCCGAGCTGAAGGCGCAACCCGGCAACGACCTGTCGATCAACGGCAGCGCGTCGCTGGTGCGAAGCCTGCACGCCGCCGGGCTGATCGACCACTACACGCTGCTGATCCATCCGCTGACGCTGGGCAGCGGTGCGCGCCTGTTCGAGGGCCCGGCGCCGCTGACCGAGTTCGACCTCACCGGCAGCGTGACGACGACCAAGGGCGTCATCATCGCGCACTACTCGCGACGGTAGGCGGCCTAGTCCGCGCCACACCCCCCCGCGAGCGTGCGCGAACTCGGGTCCGCGAGCGGCGTGTCGCCCGCAGACACGCACGCTCGCCGGGGACCCCCACCCCCGCATTTCGATCAGTGCGAATCAAATTCGAGGGGGGCGGGCGGGGGTGGCGCAATGCCGGGGTCGGGCCGGCAAAGCCCAGGTGACCCGGCCTGCGGACCGGCGCAATCAGCCGACCGCCCGGAGGCCCTCACCGCACGCAACTGGCAGGGCCTGACACCGCCGATACCGTTCCGCACCAGGTCAGTCACATACCGCCAGCCCCCAGGAGGTGACCATGGCCGCGACGAACGCCGACCGCGACGAGCCCACGCCCATCCGCCGACCCCGCGCGGACCAGGCGCGCCTCGTCGCCGACGTGCTGCGCCACCAGATCCACGCCGGCGGCTACGCCGACGGGCTGCCGCAGGAGCAGGAGCTGGCCGAGGAGTTCTTCGTCTCCCGCAACACCGTCCGCGAAGCACTCGCCACGTTGAAGGACGAGGGTCTGATCGACCGCGGCCCCCGCACCGGCACCCACGTCGCCATCCGCAAGTACGACCACGGTCTCGACGCGCTGGTTGGCCTCAAGGAGACGTTCAAGGGTTACGGCGAGATCCGCAACGAGGTGCGCGCCACCATGACCGTGTCCGCCCCGCCGAGTGTCGCCAACAAGCTCGCGCTCAACCCCGGCGAACCCGTCGTCTTCATCGAGCGCCTCCGCTACCTCGGCGACCTGCCGCTGAGCCTCGACATGACCTACCTGGCCCAGGACATCGGCGCCCAGGTCGTCGAGCATGACCTCGAGACCAACGACGTCTTCGCCCTCATCGAACACGTCACCGGCCAGCGCCTCGGCAACGCCACGCTCGTCGTCGAAGCCGTTCCCGCCGAACCACATTCGGCAGCCATCCTGCAGGTGCCCGACACCGCCAGCCTGCTGCTGCTCGAACGACTCACCCACCTCGACGACGGCCGGCCCGTCGACCTCGAGTACATCCGCATGCGCGGCGATCGAATCACGCTGCGCGGCAACCTAGTCAGAGGAGAATGACCGTGGCTCAAGTCAACCAGCGCGTCGACGTGCCCGTCACAATCGACGAGTCGCTGTGCATCGAGGGCTGCACCCTCTGCGTCGAGATCTGCCCCCTGGACTCCCTCGCCATCAACCCGGAGAACGGCAAGGCCTTCATGCACGTCGACGAGTGTTGGTACTGCGGACCCTGCGCAGCGCGCTGTCCCACCGGCGCCGTCACCGTCAACATGCCCTACCTCCTCCGATGAAGCCCCAGGACCACCCATGAAACGCACCGTCGCCGCCCTCCTGACCGCCGCCACCGTCACCTCACTGGCCGCCTGCTCCCTGGACTCGCAGACCCAGTCCGACGACACCGTGACCGTCGTCATCGGCTACCAGTCCAAGACCATCAACACCGTCACCGCCGGAACGCTGCTCAAGGCCAAGGGCTTCCTCGAGAAGCGCCTCGACGACCTCACTGCGTCCTCCGGTACCAAGTACGACGTCCAATGGCAGGACTACGACACCGGCGCTCCCATCACCGCCCAGATGGTCGCCGAGAAGATCGACATCGGCTCCATGGGCGACTACCCGCTGCTCATCAACGGCTCCAAGACCCAGGCCAACGAACGCGCCCGCACCGAACTCGTCTCCATCACCGGCTACAGCCCCACCGGCGCGCTCAACATGGTGGTCGTCCCACCCGATTCGCCGGCCCGCAGCATCACCGACCTCAAGGGCCAGAAGGTCTCCGCCAGTGTCGGTTCCGCAGGCCACGGCACCCTGGTCCGTGCGCTCGACAACGCCGGCATCGACCCCAAGACCGGCGTCGAGGTGCTCAACCAGCAACCGCAGGTCGGCGCGTCGGCACTCGAATCCGGCCAGGCGCAGGCACTCTCGCAGTTCGTCGCGTGGCCCGGGCTGCTCGTCTTCCAGGACAAGGCCAAGCTGCTCTACGACGGCGCCGAAGGCGACTACCCGACGTTCCACGGCGTCGTCGTCCGCCGCGACTACGCCGGCCAGCACCCCGAGGTGCTCGACGCCTTCCTGCAGGCTCAGCTCGACGCGACCGAGTTCCTCAACGACAACCCGCTGGAGTCGGCCAAGCTCGTCGCCGACGGCAGTGGGCTGCCGCAGGAAGTCGTCTACCTCTACAACGGTCCCGGCGGCACCAGCTTCGACACGACGCTGAAGCCGTCGCTCATCGAGGCGTTCAAAGGCGATGTCCCGTACCTGAAGTCGATCGGCGACTTCGCCGACCTCGACGTCGACGGCTTCGTCAACCCCGACCCGATCCAGAAGGCCTTCGCCGAGCGCGGCCAGGACTACACCGCCGCGCTGCAGAGCACCGCCAACCCGTCGGCGCTGCGCGGTCAGGACCCCGTCTGCAACGCCCCCGTCACCGACGCCACGCTCGCCGGCGAACTGTGGGTCGACGGCAGGGACACCACCCAGCCCTCGGCCAACCCCGACTGCCTGCTGCGCGCGATCCGGGAGGCCACCGCCGGCGGCGACACCATCCGCGCCGCCTACGTCCCCGACACCGAGTTCGGCACCCGCTGGTTCGCCGACAAGTCGATCTGGGTTCGCGACGGCCAGCGCCACCTGCCGTTCGACACCGCCGCGGGCGCCGGGCGCTACACCGCCGCGCACCCCGGCGCGACGATCGTCGACTTTCAGCAGGCCCTGGCTGGTGCGGTGTGACCGCCGCACCCGTCGTCCTGACCGCCGACGAACCGGCCGTCGCCAGCCCAGCGGCCCCGACGAGGAACGACCGCAGCCCGTCGTGGCCGTCCTGGCTGGTCCGCGTCGGCTCAGTCGCCGCAGCAATCGCACTGTGGCAGCTGTTGACCGCCAACGACGTCCGGCTGTGGTTGCGCTTCGACACCCTGCCCACCGTCGCCGAGATCGTGCACGCCTTCGGTAGTCGGCTCGGGACCCAGGACTACTGGCTCGACCTCGGCCAGTCGCTGATCCGCATCCTCACCGGCTTTGCCCTCGCTGCCATCGCGGGCGTCGTGACCGGCATCCTGCTCGGCCGCTCACCGAGGTTCGCCAACGTGTTCGGCCCGCTCACCGAACTCGCGCGACCCATCCCGGCGATCGCCATCGTGCCGGTCGCGATCCTGCTCTTCCCCTCCGATGAGGCAGGCATCGTCTTCATCACCTTCCTCGCCGCGTACTTCCCGATCATGGTCAGCACCCGGCACGCCGTGCGCGCGCTGCCCACGCTCTGGGAGGACTCCGTGCGCACCCTCGGCGGCAGCCGCTGGGACGTCATCGCGCGAGTCGTGTTGCCCGGCATCCTCCCCGGCGTCTTCGGCGGTCTCTCGGTCGGCATCGGTGTCGCGTGGATCTGCGTCATCTCGGCCGAGATGATCTCCGGACGCCTCGGCGTGGGCTACCGCACGTGGCAGGCCTACACCGTGCTCGCCTACCCGGAGGTGTTCGTCGGCATCATCACGATCGGCGTGCTCGGCTTCGGCACGTCGGCCGCCATCGAACTGGTCGGCCGCCGCGTCACGCGCTGGCTGCCCCGCGGGCAGGAGGCCCGACAGTGACGGGGATGAACCTGCGGCTACGCGACGTCGTACTCAGCTACGGCGGGGCGCCCGTCGTCGACCGCCTGAACCTCGACGTGCGGCCCGGCGAGATCCTCGTCCTCACCGGACCGTCGGGCTGCGGCAAGTCCACGGTGCTGCGTGCGCTCGCCGGTCTGCTGCCGCCCGATGGGGGAGAGGTGCTCGCCGACGGCGACCGCGTGACGGCCACGTCGCGCGACCGCGCAATGGTGTTCCAGGACAACGCCCTTCTGCCGTGGCGTACCGTGCGGTCCAACGTCGAGCTGGCGCTGAAGCTCGCCGGCCGACCGCGCCAGGGCCGCCGCGCCGAGGCGGCCAAGTGGATCGCCGACGTCGGCCTCACCGGCTTCGAGGACTACCTCCCCAAGAGCCTGTCCGGCGGCATGCGCCAACGCGTCCAACTCGCCCGCGGCCTCGCCGGCGCACCGCGTGCGGTGATGATGGACGAGCCGTTCGGAGCGCTGGACACCCAGACCCGCACCACGATGCAGCGCCTGCTCATCGACACCTGGCGTGCCCACCCCACCACCGTCGTCTTCGTCACCCATGACGTCGACGAGGCACTGTTGATCGGCGACCGCATCGCCGTCTTGGGCCGTGCAGGCCAACCGCTACGCGCGCTGCTCGACGTGCCCTCGCCCCGCACCGCCGACGTCGACCGGGCCGCACTGCGCGCCGACGTCATCGTGAATCTCTCGGAAGCCCTCGACCACTCATTTCCCGTCGCTTCGCTCGCCCCGACCCGGAGTTCGTAATCTGATGCAGATCCCCCCACTCGACGACGCCGTACGCCTCGACTGCGATGTGCTCGTCATCGGCGGCGGTACCGCGGGCACCATGGCCGCGCTGACCGCCGCCGAGAACGGCGCCCAGGTGCTGCTGCTCGAGAAGGCCCACGTCCGGCACTCCGGTGCGCTCGCCATGGGCATGGACGGCGTCAACAACGCCGTAATCCCCGGCAAGGCCACACCCGAGGATTACGTCGCCGAAATCACCCGCGCCAACGACGGAATCGTCAACCAGCGCACCATCTATCAGACCGCCACCCGCGGCTTCGCGATGGTGCAGCGGCTCGAGCGCTACGGCGTCAAGTTTGAGAAGGACGAGCACGGCGAGTACGCCGTCCGCCGCGTGCACCGCTCCGGCTCCTACGTGCTGCCGATGCCCGAGGGCAAGGACGTCAAGAAGGCGCTCTACCGCGTGCTGCGGCAGCGGTCCATGCGCGAGAAGATCCGCATCGAGAACCGGCTCGTCCCCGTCCGCGTCCTGACCGACGACGACGGGCGGGTCGTCGGTGCGGCCGCCTTGAACAGCCGCACCGGCGAATTCGTCGTCGTCGGCGCCAAGGCCGTCATCCTCGCCACCGGTCCCTGCGGACGGCTCGGACTGCCTGCCTCCGGTTATCTCTACGGCACGTACGAGAATCCGACCAACGCGGGTGACGGCTACTCGATGGCGTTCCACGCGGGCGCCGAACTCTCGGGCATCGAATGCTTCCAGATCAATCCGCTCATCAAGGACTACAACGGCCCCGCGTGCGCCTACGTGGCCAACCCCTTCGGCGGCTACCAGGTGAACGCCCTCGGTGAACGCTTCGTCGACTCGGACTACTGGTCGGGCGCGATGATGGCCGAGGTGAAGGAGGAGATCGAGTCCGCGCGCGGGCCCATCTACCTCAAGGTCAGCCACCTGCCCGACGAGACGCTGTCCACGCTCGAGGGCATCCTGCACACCACCGAGCGCCCCACCCGCGGCACCTTCCACGCCAACCGCGGTCACGACTACCGCACCCACGACATCGAGATGCACATCTCCGAGATCGGCTTGTGCAGTGGGCATTCGGCATCGGGAGTGTGGGTCGACGAGAACGCCCGCACCACCGCGCCCGGGCTCTACGCTGCGGGCGACCTGGCGTGCGTGCCGCACAACTACATGATCGGCGCCTTCGTCTACGGGGAGCTGGCCGGCTCGCACGCGGCGTCGACACTCGACGACGCTCCCGCGCCGGACACCCTGCCCGCCGACCAGATCGCCGCCGCCCACGAACTGATCTACCGCCCGCTGCGCAATCCGGACGGGCCGCCGCAACCCCAAGTCGAGTACAAGCTGCGCCGCTTCGTCAACGACTACGTCGCGCCACCCAAGACGGCCGCCAAGCTGTCGCTCGCGGTCGAGACGTTCGACCGGATGCGCGACGAGGTCGCCGGCATCGGCGCCACCACCCCGCACGAGCTGATGCGCGCCGTCGAGGTCTCGTTCATCCGCGACTGCGCCGAGATGGCCGCCCGCTCTTCGCTCACCCGCACCGAGTCGCGGTGGGGGCTCTACCACGACCGCAGCGACATGCCCGACCGCGACGACGTCGACTGGCGCTACCACCTCAACCTGCGCAAGACCGCCGACGGTGACATGGAGTTCCTCAAGCGGCCCGTCGCCCCGTACTTCGTGCCGGTACCCGGTCTCGACGACATCCCCAGCGGCGGAACCGAGCCCATCCACGCGCACCAACCACCACTGGTCGGCGGCCAGGCGCCCGCGTCGGAGGTATCGCGCATCGACAGCGGACCAGCAGCACAGCCGCCGTCACCGCGCATCGCCGCCGTGCTGGCACTCGACGAACCGTCGGTGGACGACCTCGCGCCCTATCTGCGCGACGACGACCCAGGCGTTCGGCGCACCGCGGTCGACGTGTTGACCGAGCACCTCTGCGACGGGTGGGGACCCGCGCTCGTCGCGGCGCTCGACGACCCGTCGGGAGAGGTACGTCGCGTCGCCGCCGAAGGCATCCGCGAACTCGTCGAGGTGTTGCCGAACCCGGCCGACGTGGCGCCGCTGATCTCGTCGACGGACGCCGGCGTCCGCGGCGCCGCGCTGTCCGTCGCCAGCTCGCGGCGAGTCGGCGACCCCGACCGGTACCGGCACGCGCTGACCGACGCCGACCACCGCGTCCGCATCGAGGCCGTCCGAGCCCTGGTGTCGGTCGACGACGCCGACGGAGTGGCCGCGGCACGGGACGACGCCAACCGCGAAGTGCGCATCGCGGTCGCCAACGGCCTCGGCACCCTGCGCGCGGGCATCGATTCCGTACGTGCGCTCACCGGCGACCCCGACCCGTTGGTCCGCGCCGCGGCGCTGGCCGCACTCGGTTCGGTCGGATGGGAGGACGCCGACGTCCCGACCGTCGAGGACGCGCTGGCCGCCTCGGCGTGGCAGATCCGGCAGGGTGCAGCGCGGGCCTTGGCGGGTGCGCCGTCGTCGGAGACCGCCGTGCTGTCCCTGTCGAGGGCGCTCACCGATCCGCACCTCGACGTCCGCAAGGCCGCGGTGCTGAGCCTCACCCGCTGGGCGGAATCGGAGTACGGCGCTCGGGAGGCTCTGGCGGGCGCGTTGGACGACGGGGACGCCGACGTCCGCGCCTACGCTCGGCAGGCGCTCGAGCATGTGACTCAAGTCACAACAGGCGTACGCTGAGGGCATCGCTCCTGGAAGGAGATGCCCATGAAGGGTGCATATCGAGATCCGGTCGATCACTCCCGCACATACCAGCCTCGCGCGGGTGAGTCGTTCATCGACACGCTTTGGTTGCCCGGGCTCGGGCTCATCATGATCGGCACGGTGATGATCGCCGGCACCGTCGCCGCGAGTGCCTACGGTCGCGGTGATTTGGTGATGGTGCTTGCGCTCGTCTCCGGCGCACTGGTGACCGCGGGCGCCATCCTGATTGCCATCGAGCATCACCGGGTGAAGCGCGTCGAGGCGAAGTGGACAGCGGACCATCCGGAGAGGAACCTCCGCGCCTAGCCAATTCGCTCGCTAGGTGGAACATTCGGCGGTCGATCACGTCGTCTGGCGCAGGTACGAACGTGACTCCTGTGACCAGCGAGCAGCTGTGGGTTGGGCCCGCGGCCAAGTGCTAGCGCGCCGCCATCCGCTCCCGTGCCAACGCGAGCGTCTCGCGCGTAGTCCTGTCGACGACGTCGCCGTACTCCGGGTGCTTGCCGACGAATGCCGCGACCATCGGACAGATCGCCACGATGCGCAGCCCCTCGTCGCGGGTCGCGGCCAAAGCCGCACTGATCACCACGGTTCCCAGCCCTCGTCCGCCATAGGCGTCGTCGACCTCGGTGTGGAAGAACACGCGTTGCCCGTCCCGGTCGGCAAAGGCGGTCAGGCCCACCGTCTTTCCGTCGACCGCTACCGCGAAGTCATCGTCACGCCGGATGACCTCCACGGGGGCGCCGGTCTTGTCCGTCAGTGCCTGGTCGCTGGCCATCTCGCTCCTGTCGGGGATGCGTACGATCGACCCGACCATACCGATCGGAGTGAGCGCCGTGAACGTCGACTACGTACACATCGACAAGCAGACCCCGCAGGTCTATCGCTCGATGGTCGGCGTCGCGACCGCGGTCGCCAAGGCTGCCGAGGACGCCGGTCTGTCGCGCGGGATCGTCGAACTCGTCAACGTCCGCGTCTCGCAGATGAATGGTTGTGCAACATGCCTCGACCTCCATCACCGCAAGGCGCTTGCCGCCGGCGTCACCGAGAAGCAGCTCTCGACGGTGTCGGTCTGGCGTGACACCGAGCTGTTCGACGAACGGGAGCAAGCCGCCCTGCGGCTCGCCGAGATGACCACGTCACTACTCGACCGTGACACCGCCGACCGCGAATACTCGCGCGCACGAAGGGTGTTCGGCGACGACGAGACATCCGCGGTCATCTGGGTGGCGACGACGATCAACGCCTTCAACCGCGTCTCAATCCTGAGCCATCACTCGGTCAGGCCGTAGACCGGGACCGGGTGCGGGGCGGTCAGGACTTCTTGGCGGCTTCCTGGCGCGCTTCCTGAGTCTTGGCCTCGGCGCGGGCGGCCTCGGCCTGCGCTTCCTTCTTGGCCACGTCCTTCTCGGCTTCGGCCTTGTCCTGCTGCGCCTTGCCCTGCTCTTCGAGACGGTTGTTGCCCAAGACGACGCCGAGGACCTGCTTGACGAGTCCGAACGCCCCGTCGACGACGCTCTTCACCAGGTTGATGGGTCCGCCACTGCTGTTCGACATAGTTGCCTCTCATCGGGTGACCCAGCGCCGGTGCGGCATGCCGGGTGCTTGTCCACCGAGTCTGACAATTCAGTGCTAGCTATAGCAAGCATCTTGTTAGCATGATCACTCGACGTTTGCCGACTGTGAATTTCGGGTTCGTCAGGCGGTAATCGGCCCATCCGTCGCCCCGCCGCGGGAGCGCTGCCACCGCAGCACCGCCACCAGGAGGACGGCGACCGCTCCGAAGGCGGCCGTCGAGGCCAGCATCGAATTGCCCCGCTCGGCAGCGCCTATCGCGATCGCCACCAGCGCCCACAGCACACCGACGACGTAGCCGATGGTGCCCCGCAGCATGACGGTCGTGACCACTGCGCTCACGGCCGCGAGTGCCAGCACGACGAACTGCCACGCCACGTCCGCAGACGACCAGCCGCCATAGATCAACGCGGCCGCGACGTTCGCGAAGATCGCGATGCTGCTCCAGCCGAGATAGAGCCCGAAGGTGACGGTGGCCAGCGTCCTGACCCGGGAGGGACACGTCACCTGATCGGGATGGCGCACCAGCTTTCGCATGACGTGCACCAGCGCTCCCGCCATCACGAGGAACACCACCACGCTCGTCCACAACCAGTCCTGCGCGGCGATCAACAGCCAGACGCTGAACCCGGTGAATACGATGCACAGGTCGATCAGCACGCCGAGTTCCCACCACGCGCCGAAGCCGTAACGCACGATCGCGAGCGCGGTGATCGCGCTGAGCACCGTGATGACGCCCCACAGTCCGAATGCGTAGCCCGCCGGCGTGATCAGAGCTTCGTTGGTGGCTCCCGAGGCGAGGAAGTCGCCCGCGACCGCGCTCGTGACCGCCGGTGCGGCGAGCTGACTGACCGCCAGCAGTAGCGTAATCCAACGCCATGTGACGACCGCTCGCGATGGCTTCGACGTCTTGTCCACGGTGGTCACGGTGATCCCTTCCTCGGCGGTCGCGGCCGACGGATACCCCGGGAGTTCGATGCCGACACCGGCGCCGACGCCGACGAGATCAGACCGATACCGGCACCGCGATCTCGTTGCGCCTGCGGAACGGCAGCGTCCACGGCGGATCGTAGAACCACGCCGACGGCTCGCCCGTGGCGTCGAATCCGTACGTCGCCAGCACGTCCATCAGCTCGGCGGTCCGCTTCGCGACCGCCTCGGGCCCCCGGTCGCCGCTGAACCGCAGCACCGCGAACGTCTCGCCGGGCACCTCGACCAATCGGACCCGCTCGTCGTTCGGTGTCGGCAGGGTCGCCATCGTCCACTCCGACGGCATGAAGAACCTGATGACCCAACTGCTTCCGACCTCTACGTCCTGAGCGGACTGAACGACCGGCGCCGTCATCGCGATCTTGCGGCCCTGGCGCGACTGCACGACCGGCGCGGTCATCGCGATGTCGTCCTTGCCATGGTTCTTGCCGAAGATGTACCCCGCCAGTCGGCGGAACCCTTCGCTGCGCGCCCCCTCTTCGTCCGTGGCGGTGATGGTCGTCTCGGCGGCGATCCGCGGCCCGTAAGTGCGCAACTCGACGTGATCGGCGATCGGCTTGCTGGTGTGGGAAGGCTCCTCGGTACCGATGCGAATGCCGACGATCGACAGCGCCGATTCACCGACCTGGCCAGCCACTGATGCAATGCGGTTCAGCACGTCATCCCTCCTCGTTCTCTGCACGTGGTCATAGCCTTAGCTTGCGCTCCGCACACGCGATCCGGAATGACGGAACCGTGACCATCGGCGTGCGCTAGTTTCGACGGGTCAACGCAGTCTGCGTTCGTCTTCACCCTGGAGGGTTCGTTGCGAGTACTCGTCACCGGTGGCACCGGCTTCGTCGGCGCCTGGACCGCCAAGGCCGCGCAGGACGCCGGCCATCAGGTGCGCTTCCTCGTCCGCAACGCCGACCGGCTACGCACCAGCGCCGAGAAGATCGGCGTCGACATCGGCGACCACGTCGTCGGCGACATCGCCGATTCGAAGACCACCGCGACGGCCCTGGATGGGTGTGACGCCGTGATCCATTGCGCGGCAATGGTGTCGACCGACCCGGCGCGCGCCGACGAGATGCTGTTCACCAACCTCGAGGGCGCCCGCAACGTCCTGGGCGGCGCGGTGAAGGCAGGTATCGATCCCGTCGTGCACGTGTCGAGCTTCTCGGCGCTGTTCCGTCCCGGACTGGAGACCCTGCACGCGGACCTGCCCGTCGTCGGCGGCTCCGACGGCTACGGCAAGTCGAAGGCCGTCGTCGAGGCATACGCCCGCGGCCTGCAGGACGCCGGCGCACCGGTCAGCATCAGCTATCCCGGCATGGTGCTCGGCCCGCCCGCCGGCGACCAGTTCGGCGAGGCCGCCGAGGGCGTCGAGGCCGCGGTCAAGATGTACGGCGTGCCCGGGCGCAGCGCCGCCTGGATCGTGATCGACGTGCGCGATCTGGCCGACCTGCACGTCGCGCTGCTCGAGCGGGGCAAGGGGCCGCGCCGCTACATGGCGGGTGGGCAGCGGGTTCCGGTGGCTCGCCTCGCGAAGCTGATCGGCGAGTCCGCCAACCGGCCACTCGTCGCAGTTCCGGTGCCCGACAGCGGATTGCGTGCGCTGGGCCGGCTGTTCGACGTCATCGGCGATCGCCTGCCATTCGACACGCCGATCGACTCGGCCGCCATGCAGTACTACACGCAGATGCCCGCGTCCGACGACGGGCCTGCCGAACGCGAGCTGGGCATCGTTCAGCGCGACCCGGCGGAGACGCTCGCCGACACCGTCGAGGGCCTGCGCAGCGTCGGCCGCCTGTAACGCCTAGAGCAGTCCGGTATCGGTTGGCTCTGCCAGGGCGAACAAGCCGGCATCGGTGAGCTGGAACGCCCCCGACGGTCCGAACGTCACCGCCGTGCTCGCTCTGCCAGGCACGGTGCGCACCGTCGAGGTGCCGTCCGGCGCGACGATCGTCACCGTCGTGTTCGTTCCCGACACCGACGTGAAGTAGGTCCGGCCCCTCTCATCGACGTTGAAGTCATTGATCGGCACCCCTGGGATCGAAATGCCGACCGTCGATCCGTCGTCACGCACGACTACCACGCCGGATGTGCTGCCAGCACGCACGCGAACGATGAAGGAGTTCTCGAGTTCGAGGACCGTCGGATTCATCGTGGTGCCCAGGGCGGCGGTGACCACGGTGCCGTCTGGCCGGATGGTGGCAATCGAGTAGGCGCCGTTGGTGCCCGGCGCCTTCACCACGGCCCGGATGACGCCGTCCTGTCCGGAGACGAAGGGCCCGTCGGTGAGCGTATTTGGCAGAGCTGCCGTCGTCGACGAGCCGTCGGCGGAGATGATCACCAGGGACGCCTGCCCGTTGGACGCCACGGCTTGGACGACCTTGCCGGACACCGGATCGACGACGTAGCCACCGACGGGAGTCCCGCCCAGCGGCGTCGTCTGCACCCTGCCGGTCGCGTCGACGGTCAAGAGCGCATACGTGCCTGCAGCATTGGTGACGACGCGCCCTACACCGCCGGAGACGAAGAATTCGGTCCGCGGGAACGTACCGTTCACCGGGATGGTGGTCGGCTCGTCATCGATGTTGAGCACGGTGATCCATTGATTCGTCAGGTCGTTGCTGACGATGAATGCCGTCCCACTGACCGGGTCGATGGCCGGGTCGATGCTGATTCCGCCGGGTAGCGCCACGGTCCTCGAGGTCAGCAGACGGGTGTCGATCACCGCGACGTAGTCCACCGGGTCGCCTCGATCCGGGGTGAGGGTCGTGAGCTGATAGATGGTGTGGGTATCGATGTTGGTGAACGTGGGTCGGAAGCGGTCGCGCTCGTCGAGAGGCGACCCGGGCAGGGCGAACCGACGAGTGAAGTCGCCGTTCTGCACGACGAGTTCGTAGCGGTCGGGATCATTGATCAGTGCCTTCGGAAGAAGCACTGTGTAGTACCGGGTCGAGGCGTCTTCGCCGAGGTGTCCGATTGTTCCGACCAGAGTCCCACCCAGATTCCGCGTATCGCCCTGCCGGACTTCGACGACGCCGTTATCCGAAATCGTGGTCGCGTAGTCGGTCAGTGAGTTCCCGTTCTGCCGAACCGACCGCACGGTGAGGAGGCCGCGATCGTTGGGGAAGGGCAAGGTGATCGCGGTACCCGGCACCACCGTGGTGCTGACCGTGCCGTCGAGACGCAACACCGTCACCGCCGACGTGCCGTCGGTAGCGCGCGTGAGGAAGGTCAGTAGGCCGGCCTTCCCCGGAATGCCCTCGGTCACCGGCGTACCGGGCAGCGGGGCGCTGACCGTGGTGGCGTCGGCGCGAATGACGACGACGGTGTGTTCACCGGTCGGGGACGTCGTCACGGTGTAGTAGCTGCCATCAGCGCGGGCGATCAAGTCGCTAGGCGTGCCGGGGAGGCTGACCGTGGACGATGCACCGGCGGTCGGGAGCAGCGTCACGGAGTGCACGCCGGTGATCGACTCGCTGACGACGTACACGGTGCCGGTGCGGCCGTCGACGAATTGATCGGTGGGGGATCCGGGCAACGCCGTCGTCGTCGCTCCGCCGGTGCGGATCACCGTGGCCGACACGGTGCCGTCGGTTGCGCGGCTGTACTGCAGGGCAGTTCGCCCGTCGACGTAAACGCCGTCGACCGGGGCGCCCGCCAGCGCGATGACGCGCAAAGCGGCACCACCGGGGGACGTAACCACGATCGCGTAATTGCCGTCGGCGGTGCGCACCCTCAAATATCCGACGCCGTTGGCGTCGACTACAGCGGAGCCCTGGGCCGTGGTCCCCGCCGGCAGCTGATACACCGCGGCGACGGTCGTGGGCGAGACCGACGGGTTGATCGTGACCGTCTGGCTGGTGACGCCATCGCTGACGCGGACCACGACGGTGTCGACGTCGTCGGCCGTGCTCGCGGTGCCGGCGGCCGCCACCCGTCGCACGGGATCCGGCGTGTACGTGAATGCACCGTCCGCGCCAATGGCGAAGGTGCCGAACCTGGGTTGGCCGGTCACCGTGAAGGAAACGCCCTGTTTGGTGGCGTTGATGGTGCCGGCGGACGCGCCGGTGGTGCCTGGCTGAAGATTCAGCGACACCGGCGTCTCGGGGTCGACGAGGACCGCACCCGCAGCGGGCGCGACGGGTACGTCGACGCTCACCGTGGAGGTGAGGGCTCCGTCGGAGATGGTGAAGGACAGGGTCTGCACGTCGTCACCAGGGGTCGCTGCTGCGGCTGTGCGGGCTGCGTCCGACGGGCGGAAGACGTACTGCGACACCGTGACGCCGTTCGAGGGCGCGCGCGAGACGAAGACGAGGTCGTACCGGGTGGGGTCGCTGGGTTCGGTGATCGTGACGGTGCCACCGTCGGGGTCGGTGCCTGTCACGATGATCCGGAGTTCCCCGGTGTCCGGATCGGTGACTCGCACCTCGACGGAGCCGGTCGGCGCCTGGTTGACCGGCTCGACGGTGACGTTGACGGTGCCCGTGGAGGTGAGCGCGCCGTCGGAGACGGTGAAGGTGAACGTGTCCGACCCCGAGACGTTCTGGTCGGGGGTGTACCGGAAGGTCCCATCGCCGTTGATGACGACCGTGCCCTTGGTGGTCTTGCCGCCGCCGGAGTAGGTCAGGGTGGTGCTGTCGACGTCGGTGGCGGTGAGGGTGCCCGACGCGGGGGTGTTCTGCGACGTCGTGAGTGACACGGTCCCTGCCACGGGGGCGTCGTTGATGGGATTGACGCCGATCGTCACGTACCCGCGCTCGCTCCGCTGCACGCCGTCGGAGGCGGTGAACGAGAACACGTCGATGCCGGCGTAGTCGCGACCCGGTGTGTAGGTGTAGGTGCCGTTGGGTGCCAGCACCAGCGTCCCGTGGGTGGGGTTCTCGGAGACTTCGAAGGTCAGCGGGTCACCGTTGGCGTCGGTGGCGAGCCCCACCAGCGTTCCGCTGAATACCGTGTCCTCGCGGGCGCTTTCGAAACCCACGCCGGCGACGGGCGCAACCGGCTGAGGCCGGATGGGCACGGTGACGTTGACCGTCGAGACGCCACCGTAGCCGTCGGTCGCGGTGACGGTGTAGATGACCTGCCGGTCTGCGGCGGTGGCCGCCACGGCGCCGGCGGCCAGCGTGGCGGCCTCCGTGGGGGTGAAGGTGAACGAACCGTCGGCAGCGAAGACGAGCTGGCCCCGAGGATCCGTCGTGGCCGACAAACCGAGTGGATCGTCGTCGCTGTCCGTGAACCGGACTGTGCCGGTCACGGTTCCGTTGGCGGCGGGTGCCGAGACCGTGGGGTTCGAGGCCAGGACCGGAGCCTCGTTCTGCGGGGCGATGCCGACCGTGACCGATACCAGGATGCTGCCGCCGTAGCCGTCGCTCACGGCGAAGTCTGCGCTGTCGTAGGTCGCGGAAGTCGCACCGAGCTTGGCCGCGGCGTGGCGCGCAGCATCGGTCGGCTGGTAGGTGAACCGTCCGGTGGCGTCGACGGTGAACGTGCCCTTGGTGGTGGTGACCGTAGTGGGCGTGAAGGTCAGCGTGTCGCGGTCGGCGTCGGAGACGTTCAGCGAACCGGTGATTCGCCCGGTGGCGGGGTCGGTGGTGTCGACGGTGACCCCGGTGGTGGCCGGGACGGCGTTGCGCCCGAGCACCGGTACCGACACCGTGGCGGTGGTCGAGGCACCGAGGCGGTCGGTCACCACGACGGTGATCGTGTCCGTGGTCGGGTGCAACGCCGCGGCGTGCCGCGCGGCATCGGTGGGGACGTAGGTCACCTGCGTGCCGCTCACCGCCACCGTGGCCGTCGGATCGGTGGCGGTTGCGCTGTAGCGCAACGGGTCTCCATCGGGGTCGGAGACGCCGAACGTGACGGTGACCGCACCGGTGGTCGGGTCGATCGCCGTGACGACCGGCCGGGTCCCGAACTCGGGCGCGCGATTGGTGCCGGAGACGTTGACGGGCACGGTGACCGTGATCGAGCGCTGGCTCAAGAAACCGAACAGGTGGAAGCCGGCGCCGTCGTCGATGGTGACGGTGAACGCATCGGTGATGCCGGCCTGCGCCGTGCCGGGTTTCGGCGTGTAGACGTACGTGCCGTCCGGCGCCACGACGACGGTGCCGGACGTGGGCTGGGTGATGACCTGGTAGCGCAGCGGATCGCCGTTCGCGTCGCTCGCGCCCAGCGTGCCCGTGACGATCCCCTCCGGGGTGGTCTGCCCGAGCTGTCGCGGATTGGCCGTCGGGGTCGCGTTGAACAGGAAGTTGTCGATGCGCCGGTAGAACGCCACCAGCAGTTCGAACACCGGACCCGGTGCCGCCGGGGACAGGGGAGATGCGGCAATCGGGCCGACGAGGAGGCCGAGCAGGCCGACGACGATGCGCGTCGGGGCGATCAGCAGGGTCTCGATGGGACCGGCCGGCTGAGTCGTGATCGCAGCAGGGGCCGTCTCCGACGTCACCCGGGCGGCGGCGAGAGCGGTCGGGGCGGCGGTTTGCACAGCGGGCGTGACCGTCGACGAATTCGCTTGCGGGTTCACCGTTCCGGTGACCAACGTGGCGCCGGCAATGGTCGACGACGGTGGTGTGGTGTCCACGGCCGAGGTGCTCCCGGCGTCCGACGCGGAGGACGGCTCGTCGGCCCGGAGCTGTTCGGGTGCGGGCGTCTCGTTCGTCCTCGGAGCCGGAGTCTCGGTCGGGATGGGCGCCGACGTCGGGCTCGGCGCGGGGATCGGAGTGGGTATGGGGGTGGGCGTTGCGGTGGGCGTTGCCCCGTCGTCCGTCGGTTCGGACGTCGTCGGCTCGTCGGTGTCTTCGGTGACCCGGGTGGAGGTGAGCGCACCGCCCGAACTGCTCACCGACGTCGACGGTCCACCGTTCGTCGCGGTCGTCGTCGAGGTCGAGGTCGCCGTGCCACCGGTCACCGACTCGGTGGCGGGGTCCTGGCCGAGGGTGGGACCGGCGCCCTGCGTGCTCGAAGCGTCCCGTGATGCCGAACTGCCGGCGTCGGTGGCCTCCGATCCCGACGATGCGCCTGCCTCGGGGTCGGCCGTCGCGACACCCGTTCCGACGGTCGCCGCCCACCCGACGCCCAGGGCCACAGCCAGTGCCCCGACTCGACCCACGTAGGTACTGCAACCCATGACTCCCCCAACCACGGCCGGTCCGCGCACAGCGGCCACAGCCCATGGTGGAAAGGGGTCGGATGCACTTCGAATGAATACGTTCGCGCAATGCAAACATGAACGTTCATGAACGTCAACGGCAAACTAGCAATGCCGTCAAATCAATGCGACTCCGCACGCGCAGGGCCAGGTCAGACTGACATCGACCGGCATTCGTCAGTCCATGCCATCTCTAGAGCTACTCCGTGGGTGGTACCGGCTCGGGACCAACGCCGATCGTGATCCGCGGGTTGGCCGACGGCGTCAACCACTGCAGCAGCGACCGCATCTCGTCGCGCTCGACGGCGATGCAGCCCCACGTCGGTTCGCCGTCGGTGACGTGCAGGAAGATCCCCGCGGACCGGCCCGGGATGCGCTGCGGGTTGTGCTCGACGAGGACGGCGTAGTCGTACATCTCGCCGGACGTGTAGAGATTCTCTGCATCCTCGGACGGCTTCGTGCGCGAGTTCACCAGCGTGTTGTAGGTGGGGGAGTCGACGTCCTCGTCCCACCAGTCGCTCCGCGTCACCCGCGTATAGGGCAGCGACGTACCCGGATTCGGTTCGCGACCAAAGGCCATGCCCAGCGGGTAGGTGCCCGTCGGGGTGCGGAAGACGTCGTCGGCGGGGGCGCCCACTCCGAGTTCGCCAAGGTCGGCGTCCATCGGCCCGCGCACCAGCGTCCACTCCGACCCGGTGCGCTCGTAGGCGGCGAGCCGGCCGACGTCTGAGTCCGCCGTGGGCGCGGTGACGACGATGAGCTGTTCGGCCGGGGTGGCCATCGGCTCGCCGTATGCCGACGGCGCCTCGGCCGCGGTGAGTGCGACGGCGATCAGGAGCGCGACGACCCTCACCGCAGCCTCGATGCCAGCCCGGTCGCGCGGACCGCCCGTCGCGAAATCGCCTCGCGCACTTCTTCGGCCGATCCGACCACCCGCACCTTCTCCTTCGCCCGCGTCACCGCGGTGTAGAACAGCTCGCGCGTGAGCAGCCGCGAGTCGACCGGTGGCATCAGCACCGTCACCTCCCGCGCCTGCGAGCCCTGGCTCTTGTGGATAGTCATCGCGTGCATCGTCTCGACGTCGGCCAGCCGACTCGTCGCCAGCGAGACGGTCGCGCCGCTGCCCGCGACGACCGCGCGCAGCCCGGCGTCGTCCACCAGTGTCACCCCCACGTCGCCGTTGTACAGCTGCAGCCCGTAGTCGTTGGCCGTGACCAGGATCGGTCGCCCCGCGTACCAGGCCGTCCAGATCGGCTCACCCGTCGCGTCGGTCAGCCAGCGCTCGACCTGACGGTTCCAGTGCGCGACCCCGTGCGGGCCGCGTCGGTGCGCGCACAGCAGGCGGTGCGCGTCGAGCGTCGCGAGCGCGGCCTTCCCGTCGCGCAGGATCGCCGCCCGCCGCAGGTCCATGGCCGGTGGCAGCAGCACCGCACGCAGTGCCGATGTCGGATCGTCGGCGTCGATCCACTCGACGTGGTCGCCGCCCGCGTGCAGCACCTCGATCGCGGCGTCCGCGTCGCCGTCGCGGATGGCGGCAGCCAGCGCACCGATCGCCGCGCCGAACCGGTGCGGGGTCTTCAGCTCCGCGATCCGGACGTCACCGCGTTCGCCGAGCCCGTCGACGAGGTCGGCCAGCACGGCGCCCGCGTCCACCGATGCCAGCTGGTCGGGATCGCCCACCAGCAGCAGCCGCGCCTCCGGGCGCACCGCCTCGAGCAGCCGCGCCATCATCGTCAGCGACACCATCGACGTCTCGTCCACGACCACCACGTCGTGCGGCAGCCGGTTGCCGCGGTGGTGGCGGAACCGCGACGAGTTGTCCGGCCTGCTGCCGAGCAGCCGGTGCATCGTGGTGGCCTGCAGTCCCGCGATGCGGCGCTGGTCCACGAGGTCGAGTTGATCGATCTCGGCCTGGACGGCCTCCTGCAGACGGGCGGCGGCCTTGCCGGTCGGCGCTGCCAGCGCGATGCGCAGCGGCGGCGCACCCGAGGCATGCGCGTGACCGGCCAGCAGGGCCAGCAGCCGGGCGACCGTCGTCGTCTTGCCCGTGCCCGGGCCGCCGGTGATGACCGTGAGGCGTTGCCGCAGGGCGAGTTCGGCGGCGGCGCGCTGTTCGGCGTAGTCCGGCGGGAACAGCCGGTCGACGTCGGTCGCGGCGGCCGTCATCGGGTCGGCCGATACCATCGCGAGGAGGTCGTCGGCCACCTGCTGCTCCTCGCGCCAGTACCGGTCGAGGTAGATGGCGTCGCCGCGCATCCGCAACACGTGCGGCGCCGTGTCGACCAATGGGCTCGTGCGCACGGCGTCCACCCACCCGTCGGCGTCGGGCCACGGCAGATCGGGCACGTCGACCTGCTCGGCCACCCCGGCCAGCTCCAGGCACACCGATCCGCCACGCAACGCCCGCACGGTGAGCGCGACCGCCAGCGCCACCCGGTCGTCTGCCTCCCCGCCGAGCGCGGTCACCCGTTGCGCGACCAGCACGTCGGAGGCGTCGAGCACTCCGGCGTCGTTGAACTCGCGCAGCAGCCCGGTGGCCCCGGCCGCGCGCCGCCAGTGCGCCTCGTCCACGACCGTCATGCCACCGCCCTCCCCGCGTCGAGCAGATCCGACATCGCCACGATCAGCGCCGCGGGCGGCTGCCAGTCGAATACCCCGGCCCGATGACCGTCCACCACCGGCGTCTCCGGCCCGCACATCCCGCGGACGTACAGGTAGAGGATGCCGCCGAGGTGGCGGTCCGGATCGTAACCGCGTTGCCGCCACCGTAGGAACCGGTGCAGCACAACGCTGTACAGCAGCGCCTGCAGCGGATAGTCGGAGTGCAGCATTGCCTCGATCAGGCGGGGTCGGTCGTAGTCGGCGGCGGTCAAGGGTTCGTCACCGTCGCCGAGCCAGTTGGTCTTGTAGTCGACTACGACGTACCGGTGCCCGCCGTGATCCTGTGAGGGCACGCGCAGTACGGCGTCGATCTGACCGCTCAGGTACCCGCGCAGGGTCTGGCCGGCGAGCGGCTCGCTGGTGAGCCGCCCCGCGTAGGACGCCATCGGGTCATCGGCGGGCAGGTGCTCGGTGAGCAGCCGCCCGACGTCGCGCAGCTGCACGTCAGGCGCGTCGGCGCGCAGATCGCCGCCGGCAAGTGGGAACTCGAAGTCCAACTCGCGCAACCTATCCGGCAGACCGATCTCGCGCAGCGTCAGGTCGTTCGCCAGCGGTCCCAGCGGAGTGTCGTGCATCGGGACCAGCGCGGCGGCCAGGTCGTCGGGCGGCACGTCGACCGGCCACCACACCAGATGCTCGCGGATCCGAACCGCGAGTTCGGCGCCGAGATCGGCCGCCGTCGGGTCGGCGGTCTCGAGCACTGAGTGCACCAGGGTGCCGAACTTCGCGCCCGTCGGCAGGTCCGCCATCGGCGACGGCACCGAGGGCCCGGCGGGTGGCAGAGCCAACGGGATCTCGGCGGACGCCTCGTCGTCCAACTCCGCGACCTCGGGTTCGCTACTGACGTTCGACGTCTCGGTAACGCGAATGAGGCCGGAGTAGGACGTGCGCCGCCACGACGTGTCGATGCCGCGGTGGAAGTGCCGGGCGCCGAGATCGGTGGGCCGCTGCGGCACCGGTGCCTTCGGTGCGGGAGTCAGCACCGACTGCTCGAGCACCGGTCCGCCCGCGTCGGCCCACGCCTGCAGGCGCGCCCACGCGTCGTCGTCGTTGGTCTTGCTGGGGACGCAGACGTCGGGCACCACCGCCTCGCCGGGGGCGCGGCCCCGCAGGATGCGAGACAACCCGCCGGTCGACTCGTTCGCCGCCGGCGCCCACCACGCCACCACCTGCGCCTGCGCCCGGGTCAACGCGACGTAGGTCAATCTGCTGTCGTCTCCGGCGTTCTCGGCACGGCCCTGCTTGGCGACGGCGTGGTAGTGGGGCCCGTCCTTGCCGCCGACGTACAGGCACCGTAGGTCGCCCTCGTGGTACAGGACGTTCTCGTCCTCGGGCACCCACCGGTTGAACGCGAACGGCAGGTACACGATCGGGTACTGCAGGCCCTTGCTGACCCAGACGGTCATGATCTGCACCGCGGCCACGTCGCTGTCGAGCCTGCGATTGCGTTCCGTGCGACCGTCGCCACGCTCGTCGCGTTCGGCGCGCAGCCAGTCGCGCAGCGCGGGCAGGGTGTAGCGCTCGCGGTGGGCGACGTCCTGCAGCATCTCGGTCACGTGTGCGAGGTCGGTCATGTGCCGCTCGCCGTCGGGCCAGGACAGCACGCGGTCGGCCATCCCGCGCACCTGCGCCGCCTCGAAGATGGCCGCGACGCCACGTTCCCGGGCGTGACCCGCCCACTCGCGCAACGTCTCCGACAGCTCGTCGGTCAGCTCGTCGCCACCAGCGACAAGCGACTCGGCGGTGTGGCCGAAGAAGACGGTCGCGGCCGCGGCCCGCACCACACCCGGGCGGTGCGGCTGGTCGAACGCCTCCAGCAGTGCAAGCCAGTCCTCGGCCGCCGAGGACTCGAAGATGTCGGAGTCGCCGGTGTAGACGCATGGAATGCCCGCGGCCGCTAGCGCTTTCTGACAGATCCGCGCGTCCTTGTGCTTCTCGACGATCACCGCGACGTCACGCGCCTCGATCCGGCGGCCGTCGAACGTGGCACCGCTCGCGAGCAGCGTGGCGACGTCGTTGGCCAGGTCGCGGCCGATGTGCCTGCGGATGTCGTCGATCGGAACGTTCTGAGTTCCCCTCTTGCCGAACGTCGGTCGCTGCACGACGCGGACCCGGAACGGGTCGGGATACGGGGCACCGGCCAGCCGGGTGCCCCGATGGGCGGCCTCGATCTCGTGCACGACGATGCGCGGGTCGCCGAGCTGGGCGCCCTTCAGGACGGCCTGCAACCGATCGACGAGGGCCGCGTCGCTGCGCCAGTTGGTCGCCAGCGTCATCTGAGCGCCCGCGCTCTGCGCCGCGCTCAGGTAGGTGACGATGTCGCCGCCGCGGAACGCGTAGATGGCCTGCTTCGGGTCGCCGATCAGGATCAGCGTCGATCGTCCGCTGAATGCCCGGTCGATCACCTGCCACTGCACGAGGTCGGTGTCCTGGAACTCGTCGACCATGACGATCGGCCAGCGCTGGTGCATCCGGGTGCGGGCGGGGGAGTCGAGCGCATCGAGTGCCTTTGCCAGCCGGGTCAGCAGGTCGTCGTAGCCGAGGATGGCCATGCGCCGCTTGCGGTTCTCCATCTCCGCCAACACATCGGTGGCGAAGCGGATGCACGTCTCGGCGCGCGAGCCCGGCTCGGGATCCAGCGGCCGAAGCTCCGTCGCCGGGTTGTGCACGACTTCGCGCGCCAGGCTCAGCGCGTCGGCGTACGTGAGCGCCGGATCCTCGCGCTCCTGTCCGAAGTGCGCCAGGTAGAGGTCGTCGACGACCTCGGTGACCAGGTCGGTGAGGTTCTCCACCAGCGTCACCGCGGTGTCTGAGTCGCCGGCTACGCCGAGCGAGCGCAGCACCAGCTGGCAGAACTGGTGGGTGGTCGCGATCGTTGCGGAGTCGAACGAGGCCAGCGCATCCCGCAGCCGCTGCCGTCGCTCGGTGCGCTCTTCGGCGGTGCCGTTCACCAGGTGGGCGACGAGCAGGTTGTCACCGATCAGTGACGGGTCGTCGAACGCCGCTGCGGCCTCCGCCATCTGGCGACGCACGCGGTCACGTAGCTCCTGGGTGGCGGCCCGGCCGAACGTGATGAGCAGCATCTGGTCGAGCGTCGCGACGCCCTCGGCGACGTAGCGGGTGACCAGACCCGCCAGTGCGAACGTCTTGCCGGTGCCCGCGCTGGCCTCCAGCACGGTGGTGGCGTTCTCGGGCGGCAACGTCCCGCACAGGTCGAAGGGCTTCATCGGGTGGGATCCTGACCGGCGCGCAGCATCGGCGACCACAGGCGGCTGGAGTAGGCGCCGAGGCGGTTGGTCTCGCCCTCGTAGTCCTCACCCGGGCGTAGCGGTTGCATCAGGTGCTTGAGCCAGGTGCCCTTCCCCCAGGCACGCACCTGGGCCGGGTCCTCCTCCTCGCCGGGGAACTTGTTCGACCGCCACCGGTAGCCCGCCGCGGTCTCCGGGTCGTCGCCGGTGTGCCGCGCGCTGGCCCACGCGTACGACGTCTTGATGGGCAATGGCAGCGGCTCGCGCCTGCCGGCGTCGTACATCCGCACCAGATCCCGCAGCAGGTCGACGGGGGAGTCGTCGGGACGGCCGAGACCCTCCTCCTCGGGGGTGGTCCCGCGCCGCCGACGCCCGATGCACACCGACGACCACTCCGTCGACGGGTCGCGAGCGTACAACGCCAGCAGCGGAATCCACGTTCCCAGCAGGTGCTTGCCTGCCAGCTTCGAGTACGTGACCGACACGATCCGATCGCCGAATACCGGGGACACCGTCCCGGTCAGGCGTCGGCCGCCGCCCAGGTCGACGTCCACGTCGAAGGCCCGGACAGTCGTGTTGCGGTAGCGCATGGCCGCCGCGGCCAGCAGGTGCGCCTGGTCGCGCAGTTCGGTGGCCTTGCGCCAGCCGAGCCGGCCGGGTGGCAGGGTGCCCCGCCGCCACTCCGCGTCACGCGCGTCCTCGGGCGTCATCCCGCCCAGCATGTCGGCGAGCATCCGATCGCCGACGCTCCACTCCTCGAGTGCGTCGATGTCGACGGGCATCTCGTCGTCGACGCCGTCGACGTCCCACGGCAGCGTGTACTGCAGCTCGCGGAAGAAGCCCTTGACCGGGTCGCGAAAGAATGCGATGAGTTCGGCGAGTTCCACGTCCGATGGCGGGGGCGCCGGCAGCGGGCCGCTGATGAACGGGTCCCGCGGGGCGCGGTCACCCGCTCCGGCGCGGGCCGCGCGCAACACCGTGGGGTCGAACGTGAACGGTACGTCGGGCACCAGCCTGCCCGGCTCGACGTTGCGAACGTCGAACGGCTGCAGCGGATGCCGGACGAGGATGTGGTCGCGAACCGGCTCGGGCGTAGTGCGGTCCAGCGCGTCGAGCAGCTCGGCGAGCGGGACGGCGGGCGGCCGCTGCTGACCCGACTTCGCGTCGGCGCCGGTGTAGGTGATCACCAACTTCTCGGTGGCCGCGCCAATGGCGTCGAGCAGCAGCTGGCGGTCCTCCGAGCGTGAGTCGCGCTCACCGGTCATGGGGTGGCGGCCGAGCACGTCGTCGCCGTCGATGATGCCGCGGCGCGGGAACACGCCGTCGTCGAGGCCGACGAGGCACACCACGCGGTGCGGCACCGACCGCATCGGGACCATCGTGCACACGGTCAGCGTGCCGGTGCGGAAGTTCGCGCGGGTCGGCCGTCCGGCGAGGCGGCGCTCGAGCAGCGCCTTGACGTCGGGTAGCCGAAGCACGGTGTCCGCTCGCGCACCGGCAGCGGCCAGCACGTCGGCGAACTCGCGTTCCATCTGCCCGATCTGCCACGCGTCGGCGTCGGTCGTGCGCGTGAGTAGGCCGATGCTCTCCGACATCGAGGTCAGCCAGTCGCGCAGCGGCTGTGCGTTGTCCAGCGCGTCCACGGTGCGGCGAAGGCGGTCGACGAACTCGGCGAAGCGCCCGGCGAGTTCGACGCGGTTGCTGCTGACGTCGTCGAGCGGCAGCGTTGAGTCGATCCAGGCGTGCGCATCGTCGGACATCGCCACCCCGGTCAGAACGCGGTCGATGCCGAAACGCCATGTGTTGTGCACGAAGTCGACGCCGTAGGGCTTGCGGTGCTCCTGGTCGAAGCCCCACCGGATGTTCGCCTGACGGACCCAGCGGGTGACGTCTTCCAGATCGTCGTCGGTGAAGTCGAAGCGGGCTCGCACCGGCGCGGACTGCGCGAAGTCGAGCACCTCGCTGGCCGTCACCCGGCTGCCTGCCAGGCTCAGTAGCTGCGTGGCGACGCCGAGCAGCGGGTTGGTCTGCACCAGCGCACGGTCGGCCAGCCGCATCCGCAGCTTGTGCGCCGGGTGCACGCCCGGCAGCACGTCGCCAAGACCGAAGTCCGCGTTGATGAGTGGCGCGTAGGTGTCGATGTCCGGACACATCACCAGGATGTCGCGGGGCTCCAGGGTGGGGTCGTCGGCGAGCAGCCCGAGCAGCACCTCGCGCAGTACGTCGACCTGGCGCGCGGGACCGTGGCCCGCGTGCACCTGTACCGACCGGTCGGCCTCGGTGTGCGTGCGGCCTTGCGGCGCAACGGCATTCGTGGCGATGTCGGCCTGCAGCCATCCGAGCAGGTGATCGCCGTGCGCGGTGCCGGACAGGTGCTCGTCGGTGGCGACGTCGACGGGCAGGCTGCGCTGCAGCTCCCGTAGGTCGCGGCCGAGCGTGGCGAGCAGCGGGTGGCCGACGGCGCGGTGGCTTTCGTCGGCGAGGCGCGGCACGGCGCCGTGGACGCCGCTCAGCGCCTGCCACAGCTCGTCGCTGGGGTGGGGCAACCAGAGGTGGAGGTCGTGGTGGGTGGCGAGCGCGGTGATCAGCTCGATCTCGGTGGTAGGCAGCCGCGTGTGGCCGAACATCGAGAGACGCTGCGGCAGATCCGGATTGGCTGCTGCCTGTAGGCCGGCGACGGTGGCCCGGTGCCGGACGTGTGGAGGATCGGCCGGGATGCGGGCCACCAGCTCGCGCCACAGCGGCGGCTGCCAGTCGAGGTCGACGGGAAGGCCGCCGGGAACGCCGTCCAGCCAGTCGACGAGCAGCCGAGGGCGCTGCCGGGCGTAGGAGGCGAACAGTCCGGCGATGCGCCGCGCCACCGCGTACCGGCGACCGAGACGCAGCTCCTTCTCCGCCTCACCGTCCTCGAAGTGGCCGAGGTGCAGCGCCAGCGCGCGGCACCACGGCTGGTCGAGGTTGGCGTCGACCACCTCGAGCAGAGGCCACACCATCGCGTCGGGCGACCACGGGTCGTCGTCGGCGGTGCCGGTCAGTTCGGCGATCAACGAGCGGGGATTGCGGAACTCGACGCCCGCGCACACGCCGTCGCTCCCGTCGCCGCGGCCGAGGACGTGCGACAACCGTTGCGACAACCAGCGTTCGACCCCGCGGGCGGGGACGAGCACCAGCTCCGTCGCGAACGGATCGGGCAGTGGGTCGGCGAGGAGGTCACCGAGGCCCGCGGCCAGCGCGTCGGTGCGCTCGGCGCGGTGAAGGTGAAGTCCCATCGACTCCACCCTAGGACCTGGGTCCGACGGCCAGCACCGTATTGCGTGGGCCGACCGTGCTGTCGTACCGCCGTGCCACAGTGAGGGTGTGTCGGACGACTAGAGACAGGGAGCCACATGGCAGCGGAGACCGCGGGAACCAATTCGAAGCCCAAGCTGACCACCCGATTCGACGACGCGCTCGCGTACGCCTCGGATCTGCACCGCACGCAGGAGCGCAAGGGCAGCGGCATCCCGTACGTCGGTCACCTGCTGTCGGTGGCGAGTCTCGTGATCGAGGGCGGTGGCACGGAGGATCAGGCAATCGCCGCGCTGCTGCACGACGCGGTCGAAGACCAGGGCGGCGCCCCAACGCTGGCCGTCATCCGCGAGCGGTTTGGCGACGACGTCGCCCGCATCGTCGAGGAGTGCAGCGACACCGACGAGGTGCCCAAGCCGCCGTGGAAGCCGCGCAAGCAGCAGTACGTCGACCACCTGGCGTACGCGTCGAAGGAGACGATCCTCGTCTCGCTGGCCGACAAGCTCGACAACGCTCGCGCCATCCTGCGCGACTATCGCACCGACGGCTCCGCGCTCTGGGAGCGGTTCAGCCAGAACGACCCGAAGGAACACCTCTGGTACTACCGGTCGCTGCTGAACATCTACCAGCGAGCGGACGGCACCTGGCTGGTCGGCGAACTCGAACGCGTGCTCGACGAACTCGAGGAATTGATCAACGCCGCAGAGGCGTAGCGCGGCCAGTCGGGGGTTCGGTGATGGCGAGCGGCGACCTCAGCCGCCGCTGGCGAACTCAGTGGGCAGACCGTCGATGCCGGCGCGAATGGCCTTGAGCGCCTCGTCGCGGGCCTTGAGCTTGCTGGCTCGATGCGCCTTGACGTGCAGGGTGGCGGCGAACTCGGCAGCGACCTCCTGGGCACGCGACAGGACGTTGCCTTCGTCGACGATCTCGTCGAGCCAGCCGGCTGCCACGGCGGTGTCACCGGAGAATGTGGTGGCCAGCGCCACCGCGCGCTGAAATGCGGCACGAGTCAGCCGCATCCGCATGATCTCGATCGCCGAGATGGGCAGCACCATGCCGATGGCGACTTCGTTGGCTTGGCAGCGGGACCGCGGCGATCCGATCCGGTGGTCACCGCTGAGCAGCAGGAAGGAGCCCATGGCGATGGCGGGGCCGGTGGCCGCGATGACGACGGGAACCGGGAACGTCAGCAGCCGGATGGACAGCTCGAATCCACCGGACAGCATGCCCAGCGCGGCGGCCGCGTCGCCCGAGTTGAACACCGACAGGTCGAACCCGGCGCTGAGCACCCGTGAGTTCCCGGCGATGACGATCGCCTTGATCTCGCCGTCCGCCGCTGCCTTCTCGGCACGGTCGAGTGCCTCGTTCACGTGCTGCTGCATCGTGGGGGACAGCACGTTGACCTTGCCGTCGTCGAGCGTGATCGTCACTACGGATTCGGTGCGCTCATACGTGACCGGGGTGCTCATCGACTCTCCCTGCTCGTTGGATGTTCGCCGCCGATGTTACTGAGGCGCCGTGGCCGTCCATCGGGCGCGGCGCTCAGCGTGCGTTCACCCGGTGCCGGCCGGCGTCTCCATTGTTGATCCACGGGAAGTCGAGTTCAGTCGTCTTGTCCAGTTGCGTTGTGCGCCAGCGATCTTGCGTTTCCTCAACCGCCTGCTTCATCCGTTCGATCTCGGCGCGGAACACGTCGGGCCGAGTCTCCTTCGACGCGTAGTGGAAGTAGGTGAGGACGTTGCGCAACAGTTCGAGCTTCTGCTTCTCGCGCTTCGCCAGGTCGTGGGACGTGAGCAGTTCGAGGCGCTGCACGGGCTGCAGGGTCGCCCAGTCCAGGCAGACCTTCGACTCGAACGTCTGCCGCGTCTTCCACGCCCGCGTCTTCTTGCCGCCGTCCGGACGGGGCCGGTCCGAGTACGTCACCGTGCCGTCGAAGCGTGACCGGATGGAGCCGCCGAGTTCCTCGCGGCTGATCGCCGAATCCCACACCGTTCGCCATTCCTGCCCGGGTGCGAGGAGTGGCAGTTCGCTGGGCAGCTCCAGTTCGGTGACTTCAGGCCGTCCGTCGTGGGGGTGGTCCTCGTACACCGCGACCGTCGGATGGTGGGCGAAGTCGAAGCGGACGTCATGGGCGGCCGTCTGGCCGAAGTTGCGGACCACCAGCTCGATCACGTGCCAGTCGGAGGGGTGCGGCTCCATGAACATGGCGACCTGTGGGCGGATTCGTTCGGTCTTGAGCTGCCGATTCTTGGTGAATTGCCGATGCGTGAAGATCACCACGGCGATACCGAACAGCAGTGCTGCCCACGCGGCGACGGCGAGCCACCCCTGCGATCCCAGGCTGGTTACGTCGGCCCAACTGATGGTCATCGGAGTCCCCATTGCCTTCGCGTGATCTTGGAATTCGCTCAGGACACTACTGCTTCGCTGGCGGCTTCGTAAACCGGTGGCGGAGGTGTTTGCTGTGAGTTCGCCCGGGGAGGGGCTTGGCCGGTTGGCCCGCGAGCAGCGCCTGCCCCGCGGGATCGCACGACGGACCGCTATCCGGCCGTCGCCCACCCCCGGCTCACGGGGTCTTGAGCAGTGGCGAGCCAGACCCGCCTTCGACCTTCTCGACCACGTGCGGACCTCCAGCTTCGCGGGCCCTGGCATGGGTTCGAAAACCCAGGAGGTACGTGCGCGGCGCGTCGGTACCCATCGTGGTCGGTGTCAATTACTCTGTGTGAGAGGGCAGTTCGAGTATTCTGGCGAGATCGGCCACCTCGCGTCGAAGGGCGGTCCGAGCGTCGCCCACGGCGGTGAGGTAGGCAGGTTCCGGGATCGACTCCGTCTGAGCGTCGAGCGCTGCAGCGTCTCGTGCGATGTCGTCGAGTCGTGGTGCGTTGTCGCGCACGGTTTCGAGGTGGAACCCTCCATCGCGGGTGAGCAAGCGTTCGGGGGAGACGTCCTTCGCCAACGCAACGGCCGGGCCCAGAACCCGTTCGGTCAGACCGAGCATCACGTCGGACATCTGCCGTTCGGTGTCCAACGGACTGCCCACCCAGGGGACGGCGGCTGCGATGCTCCACGACACCGAATGAGCGGAGCGATGGGCGTTCTCGGCGTTGGTCTGCGCTCGCTCGACCCACTCGGCGGCGGCGGCCGTGTCGCCTGCGGTGAGGGCATCCTTGGCGTGAACCACGCTCTCCTGGGCCGCGGCGAGATGGGACGTCGCTTCCGTGGCCTGGTAGACGAGACCCACGGTGAACGCGCCGATGGCCAGCAGCAGTGCCGCGAACGCCAATGCCCACTTCGGCCGGCGCGAGACGGAGGCCGACACGCGCCGGGGCTCGTCGCAGTTGCCTGATGTTTCAGCAATCCTCGACATCGGCCCCCCAGCCCGCCCCCCGGCGTGTCGCCTTCAGCGTCACAGACGGCATCTGCGCTGTCAACGGACGTTCGGGTGTTGGGTCGACGCGAGGATCGGACCCGGATCGTGTCGCCGGGTGCGATTTTCAGCGAAGGTTCAGTTCCGGAACTCCGTCGCCAATCAGGTCAGGACGAGATACAGCACCACGGCGAGGATCACCAGCAGGATGCCCGCCAGGCCCAGCCAGACGAGCCGGGCGCGCCCGGCGCCAGAGTTGGCGGGAGCGTTCGAAATGGCGGGCGCCGGACTCTCGCTGGGCTCGTGCCAGGTGACCTGCGGTTGCTGATGCGACTGCCCGTACGCCGCGTGCGTCGCCTGGGCGACGGGAGGCGGACTGGTGAACGCAGACGGCTCGGGGACCTCCGGTGCCGACGGCGGCTCGGGTGTGGCCGGTGCCTGTGCTTCGCCGGTCACCTCCGGGGACGGTGGCGGGGCGGGTGGTGTCTCGAACGAGCCCGAGGAGATGGACTCGAACGGTGGTGGCTCGAACGTCTCGAACGTCGGCAGTTCGAATCGTTCGGGTTCCGCGGGATGCGCCGCGTGCCCGGTCGACTCCGTGTCGTCGGGTTCGGGATGCCGGCCGGCCGGCGTCGGCGGTGTCGTCATCGCAGGGTCCTCCCCGTCACGCGTCTGTCAAGACGCTGCGAATCGGGACACTAGCGCAGGGTCTGATCTGCGGCCATTCACGAGGGGGCCGGGACGAGGCGTCAGGCACCCATCACGGTTCGCCATTGGCCGAGGTCGGTGGCCCGGTAGACGTAGTTCGTCTGCCGCACGTCGGACAGTGCGGCGCTCGGTTCGGCCGAATACCAGTGGCCGGGGAACACGGTCGGGTCGCCCGGCAGCTTGGCCAGCGCCTGAAGGCTGCGGAACATGTCGTCGACGTTGCCGCCGGGGAAGTCGGTGCGCCCGCAGCCCTCGAGGAACAGGGTGTCGCCCGCGATGAGCCTGCCGTCGAGCAGGAAGCACTGGCTGCCGGGGGTGTGGCCGGGGGTGTGCAGCAGTTCGATCTCGACGTCGCCGATGGCCACCTTGTCGCCGTGTTCGTGAGCGGTGAGGTCGCCCAGCGGGATGCCGGTGATGCGCGAGACCCAGTCCGCCTCGTGGGTGTTGACGTGGACCGGCAGCTCGACGCGCTCCAGGAGTTCGGCCAGTCCCTTCAACTCGAAGCCCATCATCGACCCGCCGACGTGGTCGGGGTGGTGGTGGGTGACCAGGACGCCGGACAGCCGCATGCCGTCGTTCTCGGCGATGTCGGCCAGCTCGTTGGCCGCGTAGGCCGGATCGACCACGAGGCACTCGCCGGTGTCGCGGTCACCGATGAGGTAGGAGAAGTTGCGCATCTGCTGGGCGATCATGTCGCCGGCCGCGAAGTCGCGTCCGGACAGCAGCTGCCGGAAGTACAGCCGGTCGTCCTCGTTCGGTGTAGAGCCCGCGGGACTCGGGACCCCTGGATTCGCCATGCCGACAGACTATTGCCGAGCGTCGGGAACTCAGGCGGGGTGTTCGGTGTTGAAGTCTTCGGCACCGCTGCGAGGTGGGCTAACGATCGGCGGTTTGGCGAGCGAATCGGCGAGACTGTACCCTCTTTAAGGCCCTCGACATGGACTCGATCCACGCCGTAGGCCACGCCCCCTTAGCTCAGTCGGTAGAGCGTTTCCATGGTAAGGAAAAGGTCAACGGTTCGATTCCGTTAGGGGGCTCGGCGGGATACCGGGCGAGCGGAGCTTGGCTGGTCAGTCGGCCTGGCATGGCGGTGTAGCTCAGCTGGTTAGAGCGCACGACTCATAATCGTGAGGTCGGGGGATCGAGTCCCCCCACCGCTACAAGTAGTGACCGAGTTTCATCGAGCACCATTGAACTAGAGACATTGAAAGAGGCACTGACGTGGCGTCGAGTACCGACGTACGGCCCAAGATCACCTTGGCCTGCGAGGTGTGCAAGCACCGTAACTACATCACCAAGAAGAACCGTCGGAACGACCCCGACCGGCTCGAGATCAAGAAGTTCTGCCCGAACTGCGGCCATCACCAGCCGCACAAGGAATCGCGCTGACGGTCGACCCGTGGGCCAAGCCCAGGGTCTGACCGGTTAGGTTCACTAACTGTGGCTTTGTCTTCGAGCATCGTCGGTAAGCACTTCCGCTATCCCGATCACTACGAGGTGGGGCGCGAGAAGGTTCGCGAGTACGCGATCGCGGTCAAGAACGACGATCCTGCGTTCTACGACGACGCCGCTGCCGCCGAACTCGGCTACAGCGCGATCCCTGCGCCGCTGACCTTCATCTCGGTCTTCGGCTACACGGCGCAGACGGCGTTCTTCGCCGACGCCAACATCGGCATCAAGGACGCCAAGATCGTCCAGGTCGACCAGGAGTTCAAGTTCCTGCGGCCGATCCACGCGGGCGACAAGTTGTACTGCGACGTCTCCGTGCACGCCGTTCGGCAGGCGCACGGCACCGACCTCATCGTGTTGAAGAGCGTCATCACGAACGAGGCCGGAGACGCCGTGCAGGAGTCTTATACGACCCTCGCGGGTCGTTCTGGTGAAACGGGAGAAGAGGGTTTCGACGATGGCGCTGCGTGAGTTCGATTCAGTGAAGGTGGGCGACCAGCTGCCCGAGAGGGTCATCCCCCTGACCCGTGGGGACCTGGTGAACTACGCCGGCGTGTCCGGCGACCTGAACCCCATCCACTGGGACGACGAGATCGCCAAGCAGGTCGGCCTCGACACCGCGATCGCCCACGGCATGCTGACCATGGGTCTCGGTGGCGGCTACGTCACCTCATGGGTCGGAGACCCCGCCGCGGTCACCGAGTACAACGTCCGCTTCACGGCCGTCGTCCCCGTCCCGAACGACGGTGTCGGCGCCGAAATCGTGTTCAACGGCCGGGTGAAGTCCGTCGACCCGGAGTCGAAGTCGATCGCGATTGCCATCTCCGCCACCACCGGTGGAAAGAAGATCTTCGGTCGCGCGGTGGCCACGGCGAAGCTGGCGTAAGCAGTGGCTCTCAAGAAGGACATCCGCGGGATGGTGTGGCGCTATCCCGACACGTTCGTCGTGGGCCGCGAGCAGGTTCGTCAGTACGCCAAGGCCGTCAAGGCGAACGATCCGGCGTCGATCGACGAGGACGCGGCTGCCGACCTGGGCCACGACACGCTGATCGCACCGCTCACCTTTGCGTCGATCTTCGCGATCATGATCCAGAACCACTTCTTCCAGCACGTCGACGTCGGGCTGGAGACGCTGCAGATCATTCAGGTCGACCAGAAGTTCCTGTTCCACCGGCCGATCAAGGTCGGCGACGCGCTGACCGGAACGATGCACATCGAGTCGGTCGACGAGCGGTTCGGCGCCGACATCGTGGTCACCCGCAACGTGTGCGCCGAGGAAGATGGAACGGTCGTCATGGAGGCGTTCACGACGCTGATGGGCCACGAGGGTGACAACTCGGTGTCGATGAAGTGGGACGCGGAGTCCGGCCAGGTCATCCGCACAGCGGCCGTGAGCGCGCCGAAAGCGGATTAGTAAGTCGTAGATGGGCCGATGTACACTCGGTCCTCGGGGTTTAGCCCAATCCAGCGCGCTGTCCGCCGGTCGCGTATCGACCGATCGGGGAGCGCGCGAATTGTGTGAGACCACGGACGCCGGTTGGCCTGCCAACCGCGAAGGGGCGTAGCTCAACTGGCAGAGCAGCGGTCTCCAAAACCGCAGGTTGCAGGTTCAAGTCCTGTCGCCCCTGCTCAATTGAATACTCGACAGGCGTGGACACTGGAAGGTGACCACCCGATGAACACGAAATCCAATAGAGGGAGCATGCGGTGAGCGACGAGCGCGACAGTGCCGGCTCCGCAGGCGACGGCACCGACGAGACCGCCAACGCTGACAGCGGCAAGACCGCCGTGGTGACCCCGCAGCGGCCGACCGGCAAGCGGACGCGGCGCGAGGTCACGGGTGACACCACGCCCGCCACCGAGACTGGCACGACCAAGAACGGTGACGGCAAGAAGCCGAAGACCACGAAGAAGGACGGCCCGGGGCGCAACCCCATCGCGTTCGTCTTCAACTACCTGAAGCAGGTCGTCGCCGAGCTCCGCAAGGTGATCTGGCCGAACCGCAAGCAGATGGTCAGCTACACCACCGTCGTGCTGGTCTTCCTGGCCTTCATGGTGGCGCTCATCTTCGGAGTCGACACCGGCTTCGCCAGGCTCATCGGCCTGATGTTCGGCTGACCAAGCCGGCCGCGTGATGAGCTGAAGAAACTTAGAGAGGACTGACAACAGTGACGAGCTTCGAAGGGGACACACCCGCGGGTGTGTCCGAGGCGCGCGTGGCGTCCGCCGACCCGGCGACCGTGATCGCCGACGAGGCTGCCGAGTCGCTGGAGCAGTCGACCGTCGAGGCCGTCGAAGGCGCTGCCGACGAGGTGCCGGCCGAGGTCGTCGACGAGCCTGCCTCGGACGACGAGCCCGCGGCCGCAGTGGAGGACGAGGTCGACGAGGACGAGGATCCCGCCGTCACACTCAAGAAGGACCTGCGCAGGCGCCCCGGCAACTGGTACGTGATCCACTCCTACGCCGGTTACGAGAACAAGGTGAAGGCCAACCTCGAGACCCGCGTGCAGAACCTGGACGTCGGTGACTACATCTTCCAGGTCGAGGTTCCGACCGAAGAGGTCACCGAGATCAAGAACGGCCAGCGCAAGCAGGTCAATCGCAAGGTGCTGCCCGGCTACATCCTGGTGCGCATGGAGCTGACCGACGAGTCGTGGTCCGCGGTGCGCAACACCCCGGGTGTGACCGGCTTCGTCGGCGCCACCTCGAAGCCCTCACCGCTGTCGCTCGACGACGTCGTGAAGTTCCTGCTGCCCCCGGCCGCGGCGAAGAAGCCCGGCAAGGCCGCGTCGACGTCCGCCGCCGCCTCGTCCGAGGCGACGCTCGAGCGTCCCGAGATCCTCGTCGACTTCGAGGTCGGCGAGTCGGTCACCGTCATGGACGGCCCGTTCGCGACGCTGCCCGCCTCCATCAGCGAGGTCAACGCCGAGCAGCAGAAGCTCAAGGTGCTGGTGTCGATCTTCGGTCGTGAGACACCCGTCGAGCTGACGTTCACCCAGGTCGCCAAGATCTAACCGGCGCCCGGCCCCAAGAGAAGACCCCAGAAGAAGAGAAGGAACACCACAGCATGCCCAAGAAGAAGAAGGTCACTGGGCTGATCAAGCTGCAGATCCAGGCCGGTGCGGCCAACCCCGCACCGCCCGTTGGTCCCGCGCTCGGCCAGCACGGCGTCAACATCATGGAGTTCTGCAAGGCGTACAACGCGGCGACCGAGTCGCAGCGCGGCAACGTCATCCCCGTGGAGATCACCGTCTACGAGGACCGCACCTTCACGTTCACGCTGAAGACTCCGCCTGCCGCCAAGCTGCTGCTCAAGGCAGCCGGTGTGCAGAAGGGCTCCGGCGAGCCGCACAAGACCAAGGTCGCCACGGTGACCTGGGATCAGGTGCGCGAGATCGCGGAGACCAAGAAGGAAGACCTCAACGCCAACGACATCGATCAGGCTGCCAAGATCATCGCCGGCACGGCGCGATCCATGGGTATCACGGTCAAGTAGTAGGCGGAACCCGTTGAGATTGCGCTGAGGGTCGTGAATCACCGTCCCGCACAGCCCTACGTGCAATCTCAACACCAGCAGTACCCGAGAAGTCGTGGGAGGGCCAGCTCCGGCCCGCCAACCACAACCAACGAAAACCGATTGGACATTCGATGAGCAAGACGAGCAAGGCATACCGCGAAGCCGCCGAGAAGGTGGACCGCGACAATCTGTACACGCCTCTGCAGGCCGCCAAGCTGGCCAAGGAGACGTCGTCGAAGAAGCAGGACGCCACCGTCGAGGTCGCGATCCGCCTCGGCGTCGATCCCCGCAAGGCAGACCAGATGGTCCGCGGCACCGTCAACCTGCCGCACGGCACCGGCAAGACCGCCAAGGTGATCGTGTTCGCCGTGGGTGACAAGGCCGAGGCCGCTCTGGCCGCCGGCGCCGACGAGGTGGGCAGCGACGACCTGATCGAGAAGATCCAGGGTGGCTTCCTCGACTTCGACGCCGCGATCGCGACGCCGGATCAGATGGCCAAGGTCGGCCGCATCGCCCGCATCCTGGGCCCGCGTGGCCTGATGCCCAACCCGAAGACCGGCACGGTGACCCCGGACGTCACCAAGGCGGTTCAGGACATCAAGGGCGGCAAGATCAACTTCCGCGTCGACAAGCAGGCCAACCTGCACTTCGTGATCGGCAAGGCCTCGTTCGAGGAGACCAAGCTTGCCGAGAACTACGGCGCAGCGCTCGACGAGATCCTCCGCGCCAAGCCGGCGTCGTCGAAGGGCCGGTACCTGAAGAAGGTCACCGTCTCGACGACCACCGGCCCGGGCATCCCGGTCGATCCGGCGGTCACCCGCAACTTCGCGGAGGCGTAGGCCGCCAGGCCGCAGCCGACCAGACTGCCGCGGAGGCATGACCTTTCTGCGTCTCGACGCACCGAACCCCCGCCACGCTCGCGTGGCGGGGGTTCTGCGTATGGGGGCGTCAATCGCGGCGCAGTTGAATCGTGGTCACGAACGCGCGGTGGTCGGTACCCGGGAGTTCGAGGGTGTGCGCCGAGGTCGCCGTGCAGTCGCGGGTCAGGACGTGGTCGATGCCCATGAACGACGGGATGCGACGGTTCGCGGGGTACGTGCGAACGAAGCCGGCGCCGGCCTGCTCCGCGGCGTCGCGGTACCCGTTCGCGAGCAGATCGCGGAATGGCTGCATGTCGGTGGTGGCGTTGAAGTCTCCGCCGACCAGGATGGCGCCCCCGTCCGCGTGATCGGCGACGTCGGCGAGGGTGGCAGGAAAGTCTGCGAGGTCCTTCTTCCAGTCGTCGATGGGCTGCGGCCAGGGTGCGGCCAGGTGCACCGATAAAAGGGTGGTGTCGCGGGCGACGCCGTCGACGCGGATGCGCGCGCTCACCATTGGGAGGGCATGGCGACCGATCCTTTCCTGCTGCGTGATCGGGTGGCGACTGTAGAGACCGATGCCCGTGGCCTCCGGCCGGGCATCGAGGAACTCGTAGGGGAAGATCTGCCGGATCCCTGCCGCCGCCAGGCCGTCGGCGGCTTCCTGGGTGAATTCCTGGACCATCACGACGTCGGCCTGCTCGTCGGCTGCACGAACGATCGCGACCGGGTCTGCGCGGCCGTAGAGCATGTTGATGGTCATGGCGCGCAGTGCAACGTGGTCCGCGAGGGGATCGGCGCGAACGAACCATGGCACCTGCGGGGCCACGAGTGCGGCCGAGACGACGGCGGCGACCACCGCGAACACCCAGCGGTGGCCCCACGCGAGCAGTGCGACGGCGAGCGGTCCGGCCGCAATGAGATACGGCGACGCGACGACGAGGTACAGCACGGGATGGCTGGGTATGGGGGTGTACCGGACGGTGAGCGCGACGGCGGCGATGACGACGAATGCGAAGCCCAGGATTGTGGCCAGTAGGCGAGCGTTGCTCAAGCTTCCCCTTCGGTGGGTGGTGTCGGCATTGCGAGTATCCCGAATGCGGCTGGGAGGTGGTGTGTTGCAGACTCGGAGCGTGACCATGCCCGTCAGGTGGAGCTTGAGCGTATTGGGCGTAGTGTGCGCCGCGATGATCAGTGTGCCGCCGGCTGGAGCCGAACCTCCGCCCGTGTCGCCGCAGGCGCGTGCTGCGGGCTTGGTCGACGTGCGCACGGTCGTCCCCGACGCCCGCATCGACCTGCGGTACGCGACGACGAACAACTTCGTCGGCGTCGCGTTGTACCCGGCCGACGCGCGGTGCCTGGTGCACGAGTCGCTCGCAGGTGGTCTCGAGATCGCGGCCTCGAAATTCCGCGAGCAGGGCCTGCGACTCGTGTTCTGGGATTGCTACCGACCGCACGACGTCCAGGTGCGGATGTTCGAGGCGGTGCCGAACCCGAACTGGGTGGCCCGCCCCACTGAGTTCGTGCGCAGCCACGAGGCGGGGCGCTCGGTGGACGTCACGCTCACCGACGGGCACTACGGCTGGCTGGTGGACATGGGCACGGACTTCGACGACTTCTCGCCGCGGAGCCTGGCGTATGCGACCGAGGACGTGACGCCGGAACAGCAGGCGAACCGCGAGGTGCTCCGAAAGGGCATGGAGGCAGGCAGGTTCGCGGTGTACCCCGGTGAGTGGTGGCACTTCGACGGACCGGGCGCGAAGGAGCCGCGGCCGATCCTCGACGTGCCGGTGGCGTGACCGCCGCTGCTACATCGCCGGCGCGGCGACCGGGGGCATGCCGTGGCAGCTCTTGAAGGTGGCACGACTCCCGCAGAAGCATGGATCCGTCCGCGGGACCGGCAGCATGTAGACGCGACCCTCCTCGATGATGGTCATCGCCTGCCGCAGCGTGGTGTCAGGAGCGGGTGTGCCGCGGTAAGTCCTCCAAGCAATCGACACCGCGAGCGTGCCCAGCAGCATCGCCAGCTTCGCCGACTCCGTGTGGTTCGCGTGGAAGCGCAGCCAGACGGCTACCTCGATGCTGTGGGCGCCTGCGGCCTTCGCGAGTATCGCCGTGGTCGGCCGACCCGTTCGAAGCTCATCGTGCAAAACCCGTTGCAGTGCAACGAGTTCCGCTAGTGCCATGCGTTCGAGTGCCGCTACCAGCTGCTCGTCGTCTCGGTTCGAAAACATGTATCCCCCAATACATGAAGCCGCGCCCCCAGCGCGGGTCAACCGATGATCCCAGCGGTCTTCGTCGGTCGCAATAGTGAACGGGCTAGTTCCTCGGCTGTCAGCCGGCCTTCCGCAGATCAGCACCGATGCAGAAGTGCATCGATTCGCCAAACGGGTGATCGCAGATGGAGCAGGCGCCGTCGTCGTCATTCACGAGCGGCTTCGATCCGCGGCCCGCGAAGATCCACGACGTCAACCATCCGACCGACGATTCGCGGAGTCGTACCAACATGTGTTCCCCCCAGAACGATCGAGCCGCGATGGCAGCTCCATGTCCACGACGGTAGAGGACGCGTCCGACAAACGAATCGGGGGAAACCCTCGTCGTCTATCGCAGAGCGCCATCCAAGGGTCTCAACCACCACACTCCACCAACCGCCGCGCCAGGAACGCCCGTGCCGGCTCCGGCCCGTTCAGTCGAAGCGCAGCCCGATACGCCTCGGCTGCCTCGGTGAACCGGCCCGATCGCCTCAGCAGATCTGCGCGAATTGCGGCTGACGACGACGATCGTGCGAGGCGCGGATCACCGGCCACTTCGTCGAGCGCGCGCAGTCCTGCCCGGTAGCCATCCCGGAATCCGATCGCCAACGCGCGGTTCGCCTCTGCGATAGGCGAACCCGTCAGGTCCACCACGCGGTCATACGCCTTGCAGATCAAACCCCAGTCGGTGTCGTTCCACGTCGGCGCCGTCGCGTGCGCGGCTGCGATCACTGCCTGCGGCAGGTAGGTGCCCGCCGCACCCTCGGCTCGGCGCAGGCGGCTCAGCCCGCGGGTGATCCGTCCGCGGTCCCAGCGAGTGCGGTCCTGTTCGTCCAGGGGCACCAGTGCACCGGTGGCGTCCACACGCGTCGCGCGACGTGAGTCATGTAGCAACACGAGTGCCGAGAGTGCCTGCGCATCCTCGGCGTCCGGCATCAGTGCGCACACCTCGTCGGCCAGCCGCACGCCTTCGTCGCACAGGTCGTCACGAATCGCCGACGGACCGGCCGTCGACCAGTAGCCCTCGGTGAAGACCGAGTAGATGCACGCCAGGACATGCGGGGTGCGCTGGGGCAGCAGGTCGACGGGAGGCACGCGCAGCGGTATGCGTGCGCCTCGGATCTTGCCCTTGGCCCGCGAGATTCGGCGCGCGACGGCATCTTCGGACTGCAGCAGTGCGCGGGCGATCTCGGGCACCGTGAGCCCCGAGATCAGGCGAAGCGTCAGCGCCAGCTGGGACGCCGGCTCCAAGGCCGGGTGCGCGCAGGTGAACATCATCCGCAGTTCGTCATCGCGGACGGGGCGCACCTCTGCCGAGTCCATCGTCGCCCAGCTTTCGTAGAGGGCCGCTTCGACCTCCCTGCGCGGCCTCGCCGACTCCCGTCGCATCCGGTCCAGTGCACGGTTGCGCGCCACACTGATCACCCACGCACCAGGCCGCTCGGGTAGGCCGTCGCGCGGCCAGGTCCGCGAAGCCTCGGCAAAGGCCTCCTGGACGGCGTCCTCGGCAATGCCGAGGTCGCCCGACCACCGGGCGATCGACGCAACGGCCGGTCCCCACTCGCGCCGGAAGACGCCTTCCAGGTCGGTCATCCGCCGGCGGTCAGAGTCCCCCGACGTCCGCGAGACGTCGCAGCTCGACAGTCGTCGCAGGGATCATCGACGCCAATTTCACCGCCTCGTCGCGATCTGCGGCACGAAGCACGTAGAAGCCGTTGGCCACCTCGGCCCCCTCTGCGTACGGCCCGTCGGTGAAGGTCGCCTGCCCGTCCCGCACCCGGACCGTCGTAGCGGTACTCGGCGGATGCAGCGCAGCACCGGCGACGACGTGGTCACCGGCGGTCCTGCCGAACTCCTCGTGCTGACGGGCCCCGCTGGCCCACTCGTCGGTGTCGGGCGCGCTCACCGTCTCCGCGGGTTCGAGGAGGAGGGCGAGCCAGTCGTCGCGGATCGGATCGGCCGGCTGGTTCCACTCCACCATGGGCCACACCTCGACTCCGCCAGACGTGCACGCGGGGATCTGACGAGCCAGCTCCACTGCGTCGTCGAGATTCTCGGCCTGCATGACGTAGTAGCCGCCTGCCACCTCGGCGCACTCGGCGAACGGCCCGTCGGTGACAGTGGGTGCGTCGGGTCCGCCGGTGATGCGCACCGCGGAGGATGCCGAGGTCAGCGCATCGCCAGCGAGGAGCGCCGGGCCGGCTGCGGCGTGGAACTCCACGTAGGCGCGCATGATCTCGGCTTCGGTGGCGGCGTCGGGTTGCTCGGTCGGCTCTGGGCCCAGCAGCAGTGCGAAGTAGTGCACGAGTCGTACCTCCGATCGGCGAGCGAGGCCTTGCGCCTCACTCTCTACACGTACGACGAACCGACGCGGAGGAATCGGACACGCCTCGCCAAATTCGTCGGTGAACTCTCGCCGTTTTCGTCACCATGTCGGGCGTGCGGGTGTAACCGTTGACGGATGCGTCAGACAGCCAAGGCGGTCGTTCTCGCCTTCATCGCGTTGCTCGGTTCGATCGCCCTCACCATCGGCTCCGCCTTCTCCGCCGCGCTCGCCTTCGGCGCCATCGGTCTCCTGGTCCCGGGGACGGGCACCCCGAACGGGAACACCGTCTCGGACTACCTGGAGAACGCCCGCGACTGGTACATGCAGGGCACCGCGTGCAATAGCGAGGCGAACTGCGGAACGGTCGCGGAGGGCAGCCCCGACCCCACGTTGGTCGGCATCGACTACCCGGCCTCGTTCTGGCCACTGAAGATCTTCCCGACCTGGTGCCGGTCCGGCCCGGACGGCTGCGACAAGTGGGACGTCTCCGTCGACAAGGGCGTGTTGGGTCTCTCGACCGGTCTGGACGCCGCGTTCGCCACCCCGGGAACCCCTGGCGTGCGCGACATCGTCGTCTTCGGCTACTCCCAGGGCGGTGCCGTGGTCTCCACGACGCTCAACGGATACGGGTTGACCGAAGAGCAGAAGGCCCGACTCGACGTCATCACCATCGGGGGCATCGAGAACCCCGACGGCGGCCTGTGGCAGCGGCTCGGGTTCCTGCGGTACATCCCCATCCTGGATCTGACCCTCGGGCCGCCGATGCCGGTCGATCCCAACATCAAGACGACGACCTTCGGCTTCGAATACGACCCGGTGGTCTACGCGCCGCGCTACTGGGGAAACCCGTTCGCGATGCTCAATGCCATTGCCGCATTCGACAACGTGCACGGTGAATACCTGTCGCCCAACGGCAATGGCCCCACCGACACGCTGCCGTACGGCTATACGCCGGCGACGTTGGCGCCTCACCTCGAGTGCAACGTGGGAGTGAACTGCCGTCTCGACAGCGCAGGCAACGAATACATCATGATCCCCGCGACGTCGTTGCCGATCATGAACCTGGTGATGTCGCTGACGCCGGGTGCGTTGAAGCCACTGGTCAAGCCGATCGTCGACCTGATCTCTCCGGCGTACAAGGTGCTCGCCGACCTGGGGTACGACTGGTCGGGCAACCCCGGCACCCCGACGCCACTGTCGATCCTGCCGTTCAACCCGTTCCAGAACTGGGGCGCGGTCGGCGTGAAGTTGTTCGCCGCGGTGATCCAAGGCATCCAGGACGCCATCAACGGTGGCCCGACCATCGCCACGCCTACGCCGCTCACGGACACGGCATCCACGTTGGCCGCGCGGTCGATCGCGCCGCAAGGCGTCGAGGAACCAGAGGTGGCCGAGGGGACGGCCGAAGCGTCCGTCACGGAACTGTCCTCCGCGAGGAAGTCGACACCGGAGGCACCCGCCGAAAGCACGCCGACTCCTTCGGTGGGCAGTGCAGAACCGGCGGCCGAGCCAGTCGTCGAAGCGGATCCGGTCGAGCAGTCCGAGACGAAGGGCGACGATCAGACGCCGGCCCAAGAGGCGGTCGAGGACGACGCGACGGCTGACGAGTCCGCCGGCACCAAAGACGATGACACCAGAGACGACGAGGAAGCCGGCACGAAGGACGACGACGTCAAGGACACGTCGACGGTCGCCAAGGACGACGAGAAGGATGCGAGCGAACAGTCCGAGCCGCAGAAGTCCGAGCCGAAGAAGTCGGATGACGCCAAGGACGGCGACGACGGCAGCACCGCCGGCTCGGAGGAGAAGAAGGCCGCCTGAGCGGCGTCAATCGCGAGGAACCAGCACGGTGGCCACCAACGCCCGGTGGTCGGTGCCCGGAATGGTGATCGTCGCGGTCGAGATGCCAGTGGCGTTTCGGGTGATTACGTGGTCGAGGCCCATTAGTGGTGGGAAACGCCGATTGCTCGGGAAGGTGAACTGCCGCCCGGCGCCCGCCTGCTCCGACGCGTCGCGGTAGCCACCGGTCAGCAGGCGGCGAAACGGACGCATGTCGACCGTCGCGTTGAAGTCGCCCGCAATGATGACCGAGCCATCGCCTGCCTGCGCCGAGAGCGTGGCCAGAACGCCGGGAATGGCGTCGAAGTCGCGATGCCATCCCTCGATCGGGCGTGGCCACGGTGAGTCGAGGTGGACGGCAGCGACGATGGGATCGATTCGCACACCGTCGATTTCGAGACGTGTCGTGACCATGGCGCGCTGCAACCCGAGGACCGGAGCGGAACCCGAGATCGGGTACCTGCTGTAGATGCCTGCCCCTGCGGCCATGGGGCGAGGCTCGATCGCGTGGTGCGGGAACACGCGGTCGACGCCCGCCCTCTTCAGTCGACGAAGTGCTTCCGGGGTGAGTTCCTGGACCATCAGGACGTCGGCTTCTCGGCTCGCGGTCGCGACGATCGACGCCGCGTCGGCGCGCCCGTAGAGCATGTTGATGGTCATCACGCGGACGGCGACCGCCGACTCGGGGGGTGGGTCCGATACGTAGAGCGGCACCTGCACCGCGATCGTGATGACGGTCAGGACGGCCGCCACTGCGGTGAGCGCCCAACCCCGAGCGAGCGACGACGCGACCAGTGCCACTGGCGCCGCGATGGCGAGGAACGGTGCCGCGACCGAAGCGAACACCAGCGGCTGGGTGGGCAGGGGTGCGTATCGGATGGCCAGCGCAGCGCAGGCGATGATCATCGACAGCACGCCGACGACGGTGGCGATCATTCGCCTCGCGGTCCCGCGACGCCCCATGCCTAGCCGCCCGAGGATGCGCGGTCCTCGATGTACCGTTTGACGTAATCCGACAGTGCCGCATCGGCATTCGCAGGAGTGAAACCCACCGCGGTGATCTTGGCCAGGTCCAATTCGCTGTTACCCGGCCGCGGGGCGACGGGGCCGGAGGCCTTCGCGAAGTAGTCCCGCGTGCTGACGCCGGTGACACGGCTGGGGTCGTGGCCGGCGAGCGCGAAGGTGGAGCGCGCGACGTCGGCCCAGGTCGTCGTCGCACCCGCTCCGGTCACGTTGTAGACGCCGTACGGCGCGGAACTCTCGGCGAGGTACCCGATGGCGCGGGCCAAGTCGGCGGTGAAGGTGAGCCGGCCCCGTTGGTCGTCGACGACGGCGGGGTCGATGCCGCGCTCCGCCAGCGACAGCATGGTCGAGACGAAGTTCCGACCATCGCCGATGACCCAGGACGTACGCACGACGTAGTGGCGGGGGACGGTTGCGACCACGTAGTCGGCGGCTGCCTTGGTCTGCCCGTACACGCTCAGCGGCGCGACGGGGTCGTCCTCGGTGTAGGCCCGCGTGGCGGTGCCGTCGAACACGTAGTCGCTCGAGACGTGGATCAACGTGATGCCGTGCGCGGTGGCGATGCGTGCCAGAGCGGTGGCGCCCGCGACGTTGACTGCCCAGGCCGCCGCGCGGCCTTCCGGTGTCTCCGCCGCGTCGACGGCGGTGTAGGCCGCGGCGTTGACGATGGTGTCGTAGTCACTCCAGCGGCGGGCGTCGACGAGTGAGGCGGACGTCAGGTCGATGTCGGCGCGCTCTGCGAACTCGACGTGTGCCGCACCTGCATGGGCCACGCGCAGCGCCCGGCCGAGTTGCCCTCCCGCACCGACGACGAGGGTTTTGCGTGCGAAATCACCGGCCACCGTCGGTCACTAGCCGCACGCTCACCGGCCCCTTTCCAACAGCTCCAGGAGATACGCGCCGTAGCCGGACTTCGGCGAGTCCGCAGCACGCGCACGCAGCTCGTCGTCGGTCAGAAAGCCCTGCCGCCAGCCGATCTCCTCGGGTACGCCGATCTTGAGTCCGGTTCGCCGCTCCATGGTGCGGACGAAGTCGGCGGCATCGGTCATCTGGTCGAACGTGCCGGTGTCCAACCATGCGGTCCCGCGCGGCAGCACCTCGACTCCGAGTCGGCCTTGCCGCAGATACTCACGGTTGACGTCGGTGATTTCGTATTCACCCCTGGCGCTGGGCGCCAAGTCGCGAGCAATCGCGATCACGTCGTTGTCGTAGAAGTAGAGACCCGGCACCGCGTAGTTGCTTCTGGGGCTCTTGGGCTTTTCCTCGATCGAGGTCACCAGACCACTCGCGTCGAAGTCGACCACGCCGTAGGCCGACGGTTCGGCAACCCAGTAGGCGAAGATCGCCCCGCCGTCGACGTCGGTGAAGCGCTTGAGTTGCGTGCCCAGCCCCGGTCCGTAGAGGAGGTTGTCGCCCAGGACGAGCGCAACCTTCTCCGATCCGATGAAGTCGGAACCGATGGTGAACGCCTGCGCGAGCCCGTCCGGAGAGGACTGCGTCGCGAAGGTGATGGAGATTCCGAATCGAGACCCGTCGCCGAGCAGCCGCTCGAAGCCCGCAGCGTCGTGCGGTGTGGTGATCACCAGGATGTCCCGGATGCCGGCGAGCATCAGCGTGGACAACGGGTAGTAGATCATCGGCTTGTCATAGACCGGGATCATCTGCTTCGACGTTCCCAGCGTGATTGGATGCAGTCGAGTCCCCGAACCCCCGGCCAAGATGATCCCCCGCACGGAGTCATCGTGGCATAGGTCGGTGGGAAACGCTCAAGGCCCGCGTTTGCAGATTTCGAGTATCGGCGCCAGGAGTTCGGCGATCCGAGCGCCGACGGTGGCGAAGACGTCGCTGTCTCGGCCGATCGGATCGGCGATGTCGGTGCGGTCGCCGGGGGAGAGCTGCGGTCGAAGCGCCGCGAGGTCGTCGACGTCGCGGGCACCGTGCTGGGACACGAGCGTAGCGGCTTCACTCATGGTGAAGGTCCTCTTGAGCTGACGTGGCGCGAGTTCGAGCACAGAGTCGCGGTGCGCCCTGGTCATGGTGAGGATGAGGTCGGCTTCGCCGGCTAATCGTGTGGTCAGTTGCCGTGCGGCGAAGTTCGACGTGTCTCCGCCGAGTCTCGACAACACGCGTGCTGCCTCGTCGTGGATCGGATGGCCAAGCACTGCACGGGTTCCCGCGCTCGAGGTTCGCAGATCCGTGATCCCCAACCGCTCACCGTAGGCAAGGGCGAGTCGCTCGGCTGTCGGTGAGCGACAAATGTTTCCAGTGCAGACGAATAGAACGTGCAGGAGATCCCCCTTGGCTAGGTAGCCAGGATATCGGGATCGGTGCGATCAGTAAGCGCCCTTGCGTGCGAACACGACGTGCGGTGTCTTGGCGATGATCCGGACATCCCACATCAGCGACCATGACCGGACGTAGACGGAGTCGAGGTGTTGCAGATCGGCATAGGTCAGGTCGCTGCGGCCGCAGACCTGCCAGAGTCCGGTGATGCCCGGTTTGACGTCCAGGCGCGCCAGCCCGGCACCGTCGATGCGGTCGGATTCCTCGGCAGGCAGAGGCCGCGGGCCGACCAGGGACATCTCGCCCCTGACGACGTTGATGAGTTGAGGGAGTTCGTCGAGACTCGTCTTGCGGATGAAGGCCCCCACCCGGGTGACCCGTGGATCGTTGGCCATCTTGAACAGCGGACCGTCCACCTCGTTGAGCTGAGCCACCGTGTTGCGCTGCTGCCACGCATCGGCCGTCATCGAGCGGAACTTGAAGATGCTGAACGGCCTGCCGCCGCGGCCAATCCGCTCCTGCCGGAAGAACACCGGCCCGGGGCTGTCGAGTTTGATGGCGGCTGCGATGACGAGCAGGACGGGACACGCTGCGATGAGCGCGCACGTCGCGAGTGTCATGTCGATGAGCCGCTTCATGATCCGCGCCCGCGGTCCGAGCGACGCCGTCGGCAGGTGCATCAGGGTCAGACCCTGAAGCTCCTCTGCTTCGCTGCGCCAGTTGTGCAACTCGAAGTAGCGCGGGATCTCCGATACCGGTACCTGGCCCTGCAGTTGGCGAAGCGCCTCGAGGACGATGGCGTCGCTGGTGTTCGGGAACCCGACGATCACGCGGTCGATCTGGTACGCCGCACACACCGCCTGCAGGTCCGCCAGACCGCCGAGCAGGGGAGTGCCCGGTGCGGCATTGTCGTCGACGTGTCCGACGACCAGCGTGTCCGGGCATCGTTGCAGCCGGGACGTCAAGCGCTCGGAGATGGGACCCGTTCCGATCACTAGGATTCGGCTCACGGCCGGGTCGAACATCCTGACGACCAGTCGACGTCCGAAGGGAACCAGGACACTGGCCGGCAGCGTCATGGCGACCGCTGCCGTGAGCGTCATCGAGCGCCCGCCGCCGAGGACGAAGGCGTCAGCGGCAAGGGCGAGTAGCGCTGCGGTCGGCAGGCATCGCGCGATGACTGCGGGTCGCCACCACTCGCTCGGCCGCAGCCGTGCCGCGGGGCGCCTGTACAGCCCATGGACGTGCAGCGCGACCGCCATCGCGATGGACGCGAGCACCACCTCTCGGACGCCGAGGTTGCCGGCACGCACCGCGCTGATGTGGCTAAGGGCGATTGCACCCAGGCACGCCGACGCGGTCACGGTGACGACGTCGGCGGCCTGCAGTGAGTAGCGATGCTGAAGGCCAACGTGTTGGGCCTGCTGGGTATCGCGGTTCGGCGCGTGTGCCGTCGACGAGAAGCGGTTGTTCGCAAACGACGTCTGCGGGTGTTTTGGTGGTAGCTCAATGGTCATGCGGCCCCCGAGGACTATCGAATTGCGTTGTCACCAGCCGAATCCGACCAGCCGTAGGCCCGATCCGACGAAACTGTGTTCTGGCAGGCAATTACGCCCGTCCACGACGAGATCGCCGCGCATGGCGCGACGCAGACTGTCGGGGTCGATGGCGCGGAACTCCGGCCACTCCGTCGTCACCACGACGGCGTCCACTCGGTCGGCCGCCTCGTAGACGTCGCGCGTCAGTCGGATCGCCGCGAACTCGTCCGGCAACGACTTCACCACCGGGTCGAACGCGGACACGACAGCGCCGACGGCGAGCAGTCTCCGGGCGATGTCGAGGGCGGGGGCGTCACGCAGATCGTCGGTGCCGGGTTTGAACGTCAAGCCCAGCAGTGCAATTCGACGGCCCTTCAGCATGTGCAGTTCGCGCTGCAGTTTGCGGACGGCACTCTCACGCTGCGCGGTGTTGATGCCCACGGTCGCCTGCAGCATCGATGGCGTGTAGCCGTACTCCTTGCTCGACGAGATGAGGGCTGCGACGTCCTTGCCGAAGCACGAACCGCCCCATCCGACACCGGGGCTGAGGAAGGCATTTCCGACGCGGTGGTCGGCTCCAATCGCAGGCAGCACCTGACGCACGTCAGCGCCGAACAGCTCGCACATCTGTGCCATCTCGTTTGCGAAGCTGATCTTGGTGGCGAGGAAGGCATTGGCTGCGTACTTGATCATCTCCGCCGATGCCAGTTCCGTGGTGATCAGGGCCGGATGGATCTCTCGCCGGCCGGCCTCGAACGACTGATCGAGCACCGGCTGGTAGAGCTCAGCCACCCGACTGACGTCCTCCGTCGCCCCGCCCAGCACGATGCGATCGGGGTACAGGAAGTCGTCGAGGGCGCAGCCCTCGCGAAGAAACTCCGGATTGGAGACCACGTGGAAGGAGAGTTCGCGGTTCCCATCGAGGGCGTCCTCGAGGATCGTGCGCGTCCAGTTCCCGGATCCCACGGGAACGGTGGACTTGTTCACGATGATCACGCCGGGGTGCAGGTACGGCGCCAACGACTGGATCGCACTCTCGAGCTGCGCCAGATCGGGTGACCCGTCGGGACCGGGAGGGGTTCCCACGCAGAGGAACACGAACTCCGCATCAGATAGGGCTTCGGCCGGGTCATCGGTGAAGGACAGCCGGCCCGACGACAACGTCGCCTTCAGAATCTCGGGCAGCCCCGGCTCTACGAACGGCGCCTGTCCGTTATTCAGCTGCCCCGCACGCACGGAGTCGCTGTCCAGGCCGCACACGTCGTGGCCGAGGAAGGCCAGACAGGTCGACGTGACGGCCCCGACGTAGCCGGTGCCGATCACCGCCACTTTGTGGCGGCGCTGGGTGACGCTGCCCGAACCGAGTGCCGCAGGGGAGTAGGTGGGCTGATCGTCGCCGGCCCGATCTCGGAACCAGGCGATGGTCTTCGTGAGGCCCGTGACGACGTCGACCTCGGGCTCCCAGTGCAGTTCGCTGCGCGCCAGAGTGATGTCGGGCTGGCGCTGCGAGGGATCATCGGTGGGACGGTCGACGAACTCGAGCGGGCTCGCGGAGCCCGTGAGTTCACGGATGAGCTTCGCCAGTTCGAGGATCGTCATCTCGTGCGGGTTGCCGATGTTCACCGGCCCGGCGAGATCGGAGAACAGCAGTCGCAGTGCCCCGTCGACGAGGTCTTCGACGTGGCAGAGTGATCGCGTCTGACTGCCGTCGCCCTGGACGGTCATCGGGGCGCCGGACAGCGCCTGCGTAACGAAGTTCGGGATGGCGCGACCATCGTTCGGACGCATCCTCGGACCATAGGTATTGAATATCCGCATGATGGCGGTGTTGACCCCGTGCATCTTGCGGTACGACACCGTGAGCGCCTCGGCGAATCGCTTCGCTTCGTCGTAGCAGGCTCGTGGCCCCACCGGATTGACGTTGCCCCAGTAGTTTTCAGGCTGCGGATGGACCAGCGGGTCGCCGTACGTCTCCGAGGTGGACGCCAGCAGGTAGCGAGCGCCCTTGTCCTTCGCGAGGCCAAGGGTGTGCAGCGTTCCGAGCGATCCGGCCTTCAACGTCTGAATCGGCAGCTCGGCATAGTCGACCGGTGACGCTGGCGACGCGAAGTGTAGAACGTAGTCAACGGAGCCGGGTATCGAAATGTAATCGCTGACATCGACTTTCATCAGACGGAATCCATCGTGCCCCTGAAGGTGGGCGACGTTGTCTGCGTTGCCGGTCACGAAGTTGTCGAGACACACCACGTCGATGCCTTGAGCGAGCAGGCGTTCGGCGAGATGCGAGCCGACAAACCCCGCGCCACCGGTCAGTACCGCACGTTTTCGCATGTCTCCCCTTATGATTCAGCGCTCGCAGCCACCTTTAGTGGTGGCATCGTCGCTCGGCCTGATACCTACGAGCGGCTTCGTTGGTGCTCGTAGCCCGCAGTGGTTAGCGGATCGAGGTCTCCGGTGACGGTCATGTCGTGCCCGCTCGCCCGAATACCACCTGAGACCCCCCCGTTTCCAAGTCACTGCGTGGAACCTCAGTGATTCGGCTCACGCCCCAGTGGCCCGAGGCTAGCACCGACAGAAGTGGCCAGCAACCGGAATTGTCTTTCTCGTCAAAACGGCGTCGACCTGCCATAACACGCGACTTCGGTACCTTCGGTATGTTGTAAAACCGCAGGAGAAACAGCAATTTACCGATAGCCGACAATATTTAGCGTCTGCGTGAATAAACGGCCCGGTGCGGTCGGTACAGCAAACTCCAACGCGCGAGGGAATCTGCCCGTGGTACCTCACGTGTGCTGCCTTGACATGTCACCGGAGATTCGTCCCGAGGCTTCATGCGCTGGAGGGCGGTCCGCGGGCGATATCGAGACGTGCACCAGCACAGAGCGGGAAGCCCGTTGTCGCAGAGCCTTTTTAGCGCCGAAATTGCGGTCGTTCACCAATCCCGGACAGAGCGTTGGTTGTACTGTCACGCCATGCCCGGTCATCGCGTGTCGATCCTGAGCTTGCACTACCCCCCAGATGCGACCGGTGTTGCGCCTTACGCCGGGGGGTTGGCGGCTGGCTTGCGCGCCCGAGCCCATGGCGTGACGGCTTACGTTGCGCACCCGTTTTATCCAGAATGGAAGATCCGCGATGGATACGGTGGTTGGCGCAGCGAGGAGTCCATCGATGGTGTCGCGGTACGTCGGTTGAGGCATTACGTGCCACGGCCTCCACGCGGGCTGCGCAGACTGCTGTCGGAAGTGAGCTTGGGCGCCAGGCTACTGTTCTGCAGATTCGAAGCCGACTCCGTCGTGGTCGCGGTCTCTCCCGCGCTGTTCGCAACCGCGATGGCGACGGCACGAATTCGAATGACACCGAGGCGGCCAGGTCTGGTCGTGTGGATTCAGGACATCTACACGCTAGGCATGGTCGAGACCAAGGAGGGAGGCGCATGGTCGACGGCAGTCACCAGGGCGGTCGAGAAGTTCGTACTTCGCGCAGCGGATAAAGTCATCGCGATTCACCCCCGGTTCGGCGACTACTTCATCCGCGAATTCGAGTTGAACCCCGCTCGCGTCGAGGTCATCCGCAACTGGACTCATCTCGAACCGGCACCCGTGATCGACAAGCAAGACGCGCGCCTCGCACTCGGCTGGCCGGCTGATTGTCTCCTCGCAGTTCATACAGGGAACATGGGTGCGAAGCAGGGTCTCGAGAATGTCGTGCAAGCAGCGCGTTTGGCGGATGAAAGGGGCGCGCCCATCAAGTTCATCCTCGTTGGGGACGGTGGTGAGCGCGAGAGCCTCGAACGGCTGGCCGACGGGATCGAGCGCATCCAGTTCGTCGATCCTCTCGATAAGGAGGCCTACAGGTACGCGCTGTCGGCTGCCGACTGTCTGATCGTCAACGAGTTGCCCGGGGTGTCCACCATGGCCGTACCGAGCAAGCTCACCTCCTACTTCGACGCCGCTCGACCGATACTCGCGGCTACCGACTTGGACGGTATCGCAGCGGGTGAAGTGCTACAGGCCGGAGCCGGCGTCGTAGTGGCTGCCGGTGACCCGTCAACGCTCCTCGATACTGCAATCTCCTTGTCGGGAGACGCCAAGAGGGCTGCAGCGTATGGCGAGGCTGGCCGCCGATACCGTACGGGGACGTTGAGCCCGGACGTCGCGATGGCAGCTTTCGAGCGTGTCATCGGTGAGGTCGCGGCCGAGCGTGGTCGCAGCGTCGCCCAGAGTCCCTCTCGTCTGCGGCGCTTGAGGGTCGAGCGCTAAAGAAGAAACGACTGTCCTAGGTCGCCTGCGAGACATTGGGCTGTGTGACAGCCGCGATCACTGCGTTCGCAGACGGGTGGTCACCTACATGACGCGGCCTTACCGGGTCACCTGATCCTTTTGACGAAATCACGCACCGGACGCTTCAGTGCCCCTGCGAAGGGAATCACCCGCTGAACGCGTGCCTCCCAGCAACGCTTGAGGAGATCAACTGCGAAGTAGTCGATTTCGTCTGCCTGCTGGAGTTTCGGAACGCGTTCGAGCAAAGGTGGTCGTGCGACTAGTCTTTCGTGCGGATTCAGGCGGCCACCGTGTGTGCCGCCGCTTATGCCGTAATTGTCTACGACACGTCTTGGTGGGAACACCGACCGGCCACCGTGCCGAACGATCGTGTAGAGCCAATGGACGTACCAACTGTCGACTCGGCCGGCGGCGGATTGGGCGAGCGTGAACCGGAACGGGTAGAAGCCGTTCATGTCCATTGCTTGGCGGAAGCTGGCGGCCCTCATGTTCTCGTCGCGCGGACGGGCATCGAGGTCGAACGACTCCCACGCTCGATCCCACGTCGCCCACCCCCAGCTGTGGGCATAGGGAAGTATCAGTGCACGCGGGTAGTTTCGCAGCGGCTTCACATCCGAGATGTAGCCCGAAACCGACCAGACCCGCCGGTCGTTCGCGTAGTAGTCCAATGCTTCGTTGAAGAAGTCCAACGCGATGGGGGATAGGACGAGATCGTCCTCTAACACGATGACACGACCGTGTCTTTCGATCATGGCCGAGACACCTTCGAAGACAGATCTACGCAAGCCGTTGTTCTTCTCGGCGAAGACGTACTCCAGGTTCGGGTATTGCAGTTTCGCGACGTATGCACGTACCGAATCGACCGACGATCGGTCTGATTCGTTAGCCGGGCCGTCCACGAAGATCGTGATTGAACTTCGTTCGAAGCCGTGACACAGTCGAAGGCTCTCCACCATCGCCTTCAGGCGATCTGGTCGGTTGTAGGCGAATACGGCCACGGGCGCGAGATCGAGCGAGCCGGTTCCGCATGTGTCATCAGTGCCCATTGGCGCTCCTTTCGGCTCGTCGACGTGTTCTCTGCACGACTGTTCGCGGACGGGACCGCCGCGCGTCCCGGTGCCCTACGGTTTCGCGGGAATTCTCTCGAATAGGACGTCCACTTGTGTCGGCCCGTACTCGGCCGTGACGACCTGGTTGAAGACGCCCATGATCCTGAAGCCACGTTGCTCGAGGTACCCGTTGACCTGGGAGAAGAGCGGCTGATCGTGGTAGAGCTCGACGAAGCTCAGTTCGACGTAGATGAAGTCGATCTCCGTCAGCGTGTCGCATCCTTCGAAGACGCCCTGCTCGCCACCTTGGACGTCCACCTTCAACATGATGGGATGCGCGAGAAGCGTGAAGTCGATTGACTCGTCGAGACGCTCGACCGGAACTTCGATGGTCGTCGCCTGCCTCACTCCGAAGGCTCGCTCCTGCGCGGCGCCCAGTTCCAACAACGAGGAACTGTCGGTCCGATCGGCAACGTAGAACTTCGCGGAGCCCGCGTTGGGCCCCAACGCCGTGCGCTCCAGACGGGTCAAGTCGTCCGTCGCGAATAGCTCTTCAAACGTGCCCGCGGCTTCGGGCAGTGGCTCGAAGGCAATGATGTGTGCCCGAGGCCGAATGGTGCGGAACGCCAAGCTGAACTGTCCCTTGTTCGCTCCAGCATCGATCAAGGTGTTCGCTGCGCAGAAGCGAATCGGCTTGAGATGTTCGACGGCTGCGACGACTCGGTGCTGGATGATCGCACGGACGAAAGCTGTTCGCGTGAGGAGGCTGAGCCCTTTGCGCATGGTTCGTGTCATGTTCGTTCCCGTCTGGCGCACGTTCAGGCCGATCGGCAGTGGATTTCGAATCGCCGTCTCGCGAACGTCGCCGGTGGCGGCCGTCCTTCGATTCTCCTCGAGCATCCTCGCCTTCGTTGCGCCACGACGCAGTGCTGAGCCGGTGGCGCGAAGGGGCCACCGCAGAACCCGGCGGGACTCGCCGCTAGGCGGCCGGTTCGTCCTCGACGAGACGGAAGAGATAGTCGTGGTAGGAAAGCTGTTCGACGAGTTCGTAACAACTGAGTGCTCGGCTGACGTCATCTACATGTGCCGTTTCTATGAGGATCCACCGCGGGCGATGCTTCTGTAGATTCAGCCCAGCCAAAACCGCCATCTCGTGTCCTTCGACGTCAACGGAAAGCAGATCAGGCGGTTGGCCATCCATGGCCCGATCTATGACAGTGGACAGCGTGGTGGTGGCCACCATGAGTCTGCTGGGGTCGAGCGACACGACGCTGGTCAAGTCTTGATCATCCATGCCTACGACGTCGCATCGCTCGGACGCCGAAACCACGGCACACACGACTGTCGTGCGCGGGCGGTTCCTCCTCGCTTCGGCGGCGAGTTCGGGAATCGCCTCGATGAGTACACCGTCCCAATCAAGTTCCCGCTCGAGAAGGTATGAATTTGACGCTTGTAAGCCGTCGTTGCCGCCGAGTTCGATGAAGGTTCCGCCCCGAGGCCATCCGAGGGCATTCGCCAGGTCGACGTCCATACCGCTGAGACCAGGTCGTCGCCACGGGCCGATGTGGGTCCTGGACGACATCCGCGTACGCATACTCTTGATGCGTCGAACACGACTGTCTCCCAGGGTGTTCCGAACCATCCGCTTCGCCTTTAGGACGTTCACGGCGTTACACTACCCAGCCCTCGTAAGCTGTGCACCTTGCGAAGCCGGTCGCCACGAGCCCGGTGCATCGCGGTACTTCTTCTCGAAGAGGCTGGCGCCGGCTCGCTGACTCGCAGGCAGGAAGGGCCGATGGGCAACACTATGCCGAAGCTTCTACGGCTAGCTGTGCTGGACCTTCATGAGTGCGCAATTCAAGACCGCTCAACGCGGAATGAGCACTCTGACCGGGTGCGCAGCGGACGGGGTCGTGGAAGCCCGCGTTCTTCAACTCGGCTGCAAGGGTCTCGAAGTCGTATATGTAGCCCGCATGATGCCCGAAGGACGCCACCGGTATTCGGACGAGATCAACCGGGTGTTCGACGTCGAGTCCGATGTCGCGGTAGTGCGCCGCGACGTCATTGCTCAGTGACTCTGCCCCGTGTAGATACATGTCGACGTGGGTGCGTAGATCAGGGGTGACGATCCGAATTGCACCGCCAGGAATCATGCACCTGCGAGCCTCCCTGAGCATGGCCCTGCCAGCTGCGAGCGTCAGATGCTCTATCACGTTGTCCGAGTACAGATACTCCACGGACCCGTCCTCGAGTGGCCATCTCCTCGTCGCGTCGAGGTACAGCCGCGTGACGGCGTTGACGTTGGTGACCACCCAGCGTTCACGTGGTGTGTGGCCCCCGATCTCGAGCCAGACGGGGCGTTCCGTACTGGCCAAGACTGTGTTCAGTCGGGCCTTCGCGAATGGCGAATTCACGATCTGCACGCCGGAACGGACGAATGACCGGGCGCCGGGGAGTGTCGACAACCAGCGGTCCAGTCGTCGGCCCACCGTCGCAGCGCTCGCAGGGAGTCCATCCGATTTCACGAGTTTGAGCATACGACTTCCTGGTCGGCATCGGCGGAAAAGCGTTGAGGCTAATGGATCTAGCGAAGTCGTTCTGGAGGCCAGGGTCGGCGTGGTGGTGTTCGTCTTGCCGCGATACGACTCGGCTCTGGTGGGCGCAAGGCGAGCGTCACACTGCTCGGGCGTAGACGCTTAGTATGTTGCGCGGCAGGAAACCGGCTCGCACTGCCAAGTCAAGAGTGGCGCCTATGGGTCTGGCGACCACTTCGGGAAGCCCCAGCGATCGCAGGTACTCCGCCATGTGAAGGCCATACCCGACAGTGGGCCGTACGGACTCTGGTGCGAAGTCATGCCGTCTCAGGAGTTCTTCCATACCGCGGCGCGTGTACTGACGGCGGTGGAAGTGGTTGATCCGGCGGTCGAAGAGTCGTCGATAACGATCGCCTGTTGCGCGGCGGAGCAACAGGGCAACGCGGTCGATGATGCAGTAACGGGGAGTCGAGAGGAAGAGGATTCCTCCCGGACGGAGCAGCGCCCGCGCGCCGGACAACAGTTCATCGGGGTCGTCGACGTGGGCGATTACGCACCACATGGTCGCCGCGTCGTATTTGGGAGCCTCACTGGCAAGTGCGAGGAGATCGTCGCTCAAGACGAGGTCAATGCCATGACGAGTTCGGCACTCATCGATCGCAGGCCTCGACACCTCGTTCCCCGCGATCCTGAACCCCCTGCTCCGTGCGAGCGCCAAGAAGTCGCCGCCGCCGGCGCCGATGTCGAACAGATGCGGTTGTTCCACGTCACGCAACCTGGATCTGAGTCGCCTCAGGGTTTCTTCGTAGCGACGCCTCATGGACGATTCGTTGGAGGTTTCGAGATACCGCTGGTAGTTGGCATCGACGTTGTACGCGTCGTTGTGACTGACTGCTCCGGCTGCCCCCGAGTGATAGAAGGCGGACCCACATGACGGGCAACGTTCTACGAACTGGGGACGAGGGGAACTCAGCACGCTCATTCCCACGCTGCCGCATGCGGGGCAGCAGTCTGTTGCGATCACGTTCATTCCCATCGCGGGGCTCCCCTCGGCTGGGCGGGTCGTGGGGCGATCATATCCCCGTGCTGCACCGGCGGGGCTGGTACTTCGATAGAGACGGAACAGCTCTATGCCCTAGCGCCGTGTGCGCTTGAAACGTCCCACCGACATGCGAATCAAGTTACCAATCCATCTGATTGGCGAACGAAGCAGTGCGACCCAATGTCACCGGAACGTTCGATTACAGCAACCGATGCGTGCGAGTCGAGGCGGACTCGATGGTCCCATAGCGCTGATCTCCGGTGTCATCTGATCGAGGGCTCGACGTTGCCAAGCCCTGCCCACATCGCGAATGAGCAATGGTCCCGTATGAGCCGTCGTTTCCCAGGACGTGTCTCGAAGGGGTGCGGCATGGCGCCTTGGTTGAACTACCTATACCGCAGCAGCACTCGTTATCTTGGTACGGAAATCAAGCACTTGGATGCCGATGCGGACGAGCATGCCCGCTATCGCACCGGTGAGAGCGCCCGGCGCCCCGAAGAGTACGGATCCGAGGGCAATCAAGGGGATTCCCGAGATGGTGCCCCAGACCGTGGCCCAGGCCACGACGTGGAGTCGGAAGAACGGCGCGAGAACGGCTTTGGAGACCACCTGGTCAGTCACGGCCAGTGCGGTCAGGACCCCGACGAGGATCGTCACGGTCAACGAGACACTGATTTCGGCATTGCCGAGCCAGTGAAAGAGACTTGGCCCGATGACGACGAAGACAGCGCACATGGCCCCCGTGAGTAAGCAGGACGCGTAGAAGGCCAGTCGCGCCCGTTTGATCCGCTCCTCTCCGAGGCCGCGCGGCACCCACGCCTGCAACACGGTGATCAACGGACTCATCGCGGCGATCAGCTGGTTCTTCACCCGATCCGCCAAGGCGAATGCAGGCTGAACCGTCGGTGCCACCAAGGCGATGATCGCTAGCGGCATCGCGAGATAGAGCCCCGTCATGGAGGCCGACACGACACCACTTCGTTGCTCGGCGAGGATGGTCGCGAGTGATCGCTTGGCTAACGGAACGCGAGCCGTAGACGACGTCGACCAGTAGACCCACACGGTGACGATGAGGAAAGCTAGCAACATGCCGCCGCTCATACAGGCCAATCCCGCCATTGCGCCACGGCCCTGATGCATCAGCACGACGCCGACCAGCATTCCTGCGACACGGGGGCATGTTTCAAGCAGCAGCATGGTGATTGGCCGCGATACGCCTACGAAATACCAGTTGCCGGTGAGGCCCGTCAGAGTGAACGACACGGCTCCAGCCATCGCGAATGTTGCTGAGTCGTGGTCCAACGACGCTGCGATCAAAGCCGATAACGCGCAACCGGGTACGAGTAGGACCAGCCTGACGCGTAGGGAATCCGCGTACTCCCGTCGCCTCGCGGCAGGGTCTGCGCGCGCAATCTTCGCAGGCCCCGACAAGGCCCATCCGTACCCGACGATGATGCAACTGACGTAGCCGACCGCTTGGCCGAGAGCTATGGCCCCCCAAGCCTCGGGACCATCTGCCGCGATCATTGCCTTGATCACTGCAAGCGACGCCACCGCCATCAACGCGACGGACACGCCGTAGGCGGCCAAGGCGCTGACACCGCTGCGAAGGTCATGGCTCCATTCCTTGAGCACTTCGCCCCCTAGCGTCCGCAAGTGTTGTGACCAAACCTATATCGTCGGTTCGGACACCGGGCGAACGATCAACGACTCCGTCGCGTGACGAATCTGGAGTTCGACGGCGGCGTCGTGACGGGACGGCATTGGCTGGCGTCGTGATGGCAGTTCACTCGAACTCCCAGCAGTGAGCTGTTGGTCTGAAACGGCCTTCTATGTGCGTCAGGCTGGCAAGATTGGCGCGACGATGAACTCGAGTTTCCGCACAGGGGCGCAATCGAATCGAGTGACGACCGGTGTGACAGGGAAGGCCGGCATGAAGACCGTGACAACTGGCCGAGGGTCGCGAAGCTCCTCCGCCACCAAATCGTCGTGCGCTCGGCCGTCGTGGCCGTTTACGACTGTGCTTTGGTGTGGCGTCGCCGCCGCCGTTCCCCTCAACTACGCGCTACCGGGCATCGCGAGGGCGCTGTGGTTCATCACGATCATGAGTTTGATCTGCGTGCCCATCTTGTTTCTACGAGTCGCGCGCCCGCTGTACCCCGTGATCTGGCTATTCGGAGGCTTCGCGTCGCTGCTCGCGATCGTGACGGCGACCAAGTCCGCTGAGGTCACTGAGAATCTCTTCGTAGGCGCTCAGCTGTTCATCCTGCTGGGTTTGGGTAGTTTCGTTCTGACTTATGAAGCGGTGCGCGATCCGCGTTTCGTCAATCGGGTCGCTGTAGCGTTCGTGATCGGACAGACTCTCTCTGCTTCGATTGCCGTAGTCCAACTCTCGGGCCTATCGATTCGCGTCCCAGGGTTCATCTACGGCGCCGTGTACGGCCGTGCATCTGGTTTGACCGAACACCCCAACACTCTTGGGATCATGGCGTGCATTGCCGTTCTCGTAACGCTGAAGATCAGTGTGAGCACCAGGAAATTGCGGGGCCTGGTGTTACTTGCGCTCGGGACGAACGTCCTCGGCATCGTTGCGTCGGGCAGCTTCACTGCAATGTTGGCACTTGGTGTAGGGCTTGCGGTCCTCGTCGTATGCATGAGGGACTCGCTGGGCAGAATGGCACTGTGGGGGGTCGTGAGTACGGCGTTCCTCGGCTTGGTAGTCACCGCAACCGGCGCCATTGACTACTTCCCATCGTTGAGTGCGCGATACGCGCAGGTGACCGGTAGTTCGGAAACCAGCTCGTGGGCTGCGCGCCAACTGACGTATGACTATGCGTGGCGCAGCATTGCGGAAAGTCCATTGATGGGCAACGGGCTTGGCGCTCAGACCAGTGGCACGTACAACGGGGTCATCACCGTTCACAACGTGATACTTCGAAGTTGGTTCCAGGGCGGTCCGTTTCTCGGAGTCGCCTTCGCGTTGATCGTCGTGGCAATGGGTGTTGGAATCACCAAGGCGATGCTTCGTAGGCGACATGGCACCGAGGCTGCGGTCATCGCGGCGGTCTTGACGTATGCCGCAGTGTCGCCGCTCTTCGAGCAGCGACACTTCTGGCTGCCACTTCTCGTGGCTTGGGCATCGATGTCGGCGCACGCCTATCACCGTCACCGGACGGCGGGGGCGGAAGGATCCTCAGGCGGGACGTTGATCGCTGGACGTAGTACGTCGACGACGCAACGTGCGGGCCGTCGCCGCCACGGTGACCGGTCCACGGCCGAGTGGCACCTCGTCGCTTCGACTGCCCGTAGCGGTCGTCAGTGACACCACGGCGTCGAGGGTTCTGAATCAAGCTTCATGCCGGCCAATCCACCTGGCCGACCGGCCGCGCGCAATGCCTAGAGAGCACCCAAATTCACGGGGCAGGCGAATGGGGTAGTCCGAATCGACCGCGGATCGTGACCGCATTCGGTTGGAGTCAAGAGATGGTGCCAAAACGGATGGCCCAGAGGCTCATCCGGCTGGCCAGTTCGTGCACTTGTCGGCGTACTTATCGCAGAACCAATTACAATTCTCGGGATTGTTCAGACAGTATTCGGGATGCGTATTGAAGTATTCGGCTGTTTCGTTGTTCTTGGCCTCGAGCCTACCCACCTCGGACTCGGCCGAATTACCGGGTTTCCCTGCCGTTGCGACCGCCGCATTGCAATTCAGGTTCACGTAGATGTTCGAGGTGCCCCGCTTGTTCCCGCTGGAGTCAAGGTAGGCCGACTTGTGCCACGACGTGACGATGCACGACTCTCGCTCCAGTAGGCTTCCGACTACCGATTCGACGACCGGGGTCGCATCCCAATTCTCCGACATCGTCGCAGACGCATCCTCCAACGTCTTGCCCACCAATGGGTCAGCGACCGCGGTGCCGGTACCGAGTACCAATGCGGCGGCTGCAGACAATGCGAGAGTGCCAAAGGCACGGGCTGCAATCTTCAAGAATCCCCCCGTTTCGGAAGTGAGCGCGTGAAGCGCTGCGTACCCCGGACCCGACTGAACGCTACAGGATTAAAATGTGTCGTGCGTCAATTTCGGTTCGTTTTCTGAAGGCGCATCGACACATTGGCCCTCGCTAAGCATTCCGAAGAGACCCCACGTGCCGGCGATACCAGGCGACTGTGCGATCGATTCCTTCGGTGAGCCCTATCTGCGGGGCCCACCCCGTACGTTTGAGTCGCGAGACGTCGAGCAGCTTTTGCGGAGTGCCGTCCGGTCGCGTGGTATCCCAGCGAGTTTCGCCGTCGAAGCCGACTACCGATGCAACGGTGTCTGCGATCTCTCGAATCGTTGCGTCGGTGCCGCTGCCGACGTTGACGTGCTCTGTCCCGTCGTAGTGCTCGAGCAGATGCAGGCACGCGTCTGCCATGTCGTCCGCGTGCAGGAACTCGCGTCGTGGTGAACCGCTGCCCCAGTTGGTGACGGTGGTCGAACCCGACGAGACGGCCTCGTCGTAGCGTCGGATCAAAGCCGGTAGTACGTGCGAATTCTCGTTCGAGAAGTTGTCGTTCGGTCCGTACAAGTTCGTTGGCATCGCCGAGATCCACGGGAGGCCGTACTGCCGGCGGGACGCCTGAACGTGCACCATGCCTGCAATCTTCGCAATCGCGTATGCGTCGTTGGTGGGTTCGAGCCGGCCGGTGAGCAAGGACTCCTCGCGGATCGGTTGATCGGCGAGCTTCGGATATATGCATGACGAACCCAAGAACAGCAGGCGCTCCACTTCTTGGATGCGGGCCGAGTCAAGGACGTTCACCTGGATCCGCAAGTTGTCGCTGATGAAGTCGACTGGGTACGTGCTGTTGGCCATGATGCCGCCCACCTTCGCGGCGGCCAAGACGACATACCGCGGCCTGATCCGCGCGAAGAAGTCGGATACGGCGTCGCGGTCCGTCAGGTCTAGTTCGCTCGATGTCACGCCTACTACGTTCGTGAACCCGGCGGCGCGGAGCTTGCGCACGATGGCCGAACCGACCAGCCCGCGGTGTCCAGCAACGTAGAACGTTGCATCGCGGTCCAATTCACCCGGCGTGTAGTGATCGCGCACGGTCATCACATGACCGCCTCCACTCGGATCGCGGTGTTCCAGGACTCGAGTCGCACCTTGTCGATCCAGGACGTCCCCTCGTGCGCGAGCGCCTCCACATCGGCGTCGACCATTAGACGCGCCAGTTCGCGGCCGTGCACGGTAGGTACCCACCCGAGCCTCTCCCTAGCGCGTGATGCGTCGCCGATGAGGGAGTCGACTTCGGTTGCGCGCAGGTATCGTTCGTCGAACCGGACGTGGTCTCGCCAATCGAGGCCGACGTGGCCGAAGGCGATCTCGAGGAACTCTCGCACCGTGAATCCTTCGCCCGTGGCCAGCACGTAATCGTCGGGTTCGTCGACCTGCAACATGCGCCACATGCCCTCGACGTACTCGGCGGCGTAACCCCAGTCGCGGACCGCGTCCAGATTGCCCATGTAGAGGTATTCCTGCTTGCCGGCTCTAATTGCCGCTACTGCCCGGGTGATCTTGCGGGTCACGAATGTCTCACCTCGACGGGGTGATTCGTGGTTGAACAGGATGCCGTTGGCAGCGAACAAGCCATAGGCTTCGCGGTAGTTCCTGGTGATCCAATAGCTGTATAGCTTGGCCGCACCGTAGGGCGAACGCGGGTAGAACGGCGTGTTCTCGTTCTGCGGTGGTGGTGTCGCTCCATACATCTCGGACGACGATGCTTGATAGAACCGGGTCTTGATCCCCGACAGCCGAACTGCTTCGAGCATTCTTATCGTCCCAGATCCGGTGGTATCGGCCGTGTGCTCCGGTTCGTCGAAGGACACCCTGACGTGAGATTGCGCGGCGAGGTTGTACACCTCGTCCGGGTCGATCTCGGCGAGCAAAGTCACCAACCGGACGCCATCGCTCAAGTCGCCGTAGTGCAGGAACAGCTTGGCGCCGGGCGAGTGGGGATCGACGTACAGATGATCGATCCGCGATGTGTTGAACGTCGAAGCGCGGCGAATGACGCCGTGGACTTCATAGCCCTTGCTCAACAACAGCTCCGCGAGATACGAACCGTCCTGGCCTGTGATGCCGGTTATCAGCGCACGTTTGGTCATGGCTACCTCGGGTCTGCTAGATGGATGAGGCTGATTTGATGCTGGAGGAGCTGACTATTCCGACGGCCCATTCCCGTGCCTACCGGTTGGTTGCGGGACGTCGTCATCATTGGCCGTACTCGCCACCTCGGGCGCGACTGCGTGCGGGGGGCGATCGGTCGAGTGCGAGGATGCATCCTCGCCGTAATACGTGTAGCTGTATGACGACTTCCCACGCTCGGGAGTCATCGTGAAGACCGCACCGAGCAGGCGGGCGCCGACGTCGTCGAGGTTTCCTACTGCGTGCTCGAGCTGATCGCGCTTCGTCTGTCCGAACCGAGCCATGATCAAGACACCGTCGGACCCAGCGGCCAAGATCGCGGCGTCGGTGACGGCTAGCAGCGGGGACGAGTCCACGATGACGAAGTCGAACTTGGCGCGCAGTTCGCTGAGAACGTTCTTTGCAGCCATCGAACCGAGCAGCTCGCTGGGATTGGGCGGTGTGCCCCCCGAAGTCAGCACCGACAACCCCGAGTACTTCGTCGTCTGCAACACCTCCGACAACGACGCTCTGCCGCTGAGTACCGTGCTCAGGCCAACCTTGCCAACCAGGTCGAGGTAGCTGTCCAGCTTGGGACGCCGCATGTCGCCATCCACCAGCACGACGCTGTGGTCGGCTTCTGCCAAGGCAAGTGCAATGTTGATCGCTGTAGTGGATTTACCCTCGCTCGGCATCGAACTGGTGACGACGATGACGCGTGGTGGATCGTCGACCGCCAAGAACTGCAAGTTGGTTCGTAGCTTGCGGAAAGCTTCGGCGATCGCCGAGTTATCGCTGGCGAAGGGAATGGCTGGTTCCGCTCGACGTTCCTTGTTCACGGGAATGCTGCCGACTAGTCCGACCCCGGTCGTCTCTTCGAGGGTTTGTCGATCCTTGACTGTGTTGTCGAGTTGATCGCGAAGCACTGCGAGGCCAAGTCCAACGACCAAACCCGCCGCGAGCCCGACCAACAGGTTCAAGAGCATGTTCGGAGATACGGGTTCTGCAGGAAGAGAGGCGCGTTGCTCGACGACTACACGAGCATCCGGCATCGATCCATCCTCGGGTGTCTCCAATTCGCGCACCATCACGACGAATTCGTTCGAGAGTGCATTCGCGACGTCACGCGCCTGCACGGGTGACTCGTCGAGCACGTGAACGTCGAGTAGCACGGTGTCGGGCTTCGCGCTCGCGTTCACGTTCTCGCGCAGTTCCGCTGCGGGCATGTCGAGACCGAGCTTGTTGATGGTGCGTTGGGCCAACGTTTCGCCCATGAGCAATTCCGAGTAGGAGAGAACGCGCTCCTGCGACAGGCGATTGCCTTGGTACAAGTCGGTTGCCGATGCACCACTCGTCGTAGTCGAGACGAACAATCGAGTCGATGCCTCGTAAAGCGGGGTAGTAAGCAACGTGACTGCGAGCGCTGCCAGCACTGCGATGATCGATGTGACCGCGACCGTAATCCAACGATTGCGTACGAGTTTGGCGAAATCCCGGAGATTCATTGCCACCCTTTCACCGACAGTTGACCCAGCGCGGTGGGCTCCGCCAGACAACCTGGCAACGATGAGGAGCGTACCGCTCGGACGGTCTTGATCACGTGCGAAAGCGGCAGTCTCGCAACCAGTTTCGATGAACTCCCGCAGCGACCGATCGGCATTCTTGACGGCACGAACTTCAGCTTCCGCACTCGGGCACCGAGACAACCGGAACAACGTTGTCCAGCAACGGTTGCACGGGTACGCGGGCTGCACCCGGGGCCGTCGGCTCAGAGAGTCGGAAAGTCAGAACAGCAGTTTTTCCCGGCTCTATTGCCACCTGCGCTTCGAAGCTCGGGTGGCCGCGCTCAGTCGCGCCGAAGACACGGATCCTCGTGTCATTGGCAACTACGCCAATTACTTGCGCACCCTGAGTTGCGAGAAGCCGGACCGATGTGAGCATTGCGCCCCTTGGGATGTTATCTGCGAGTCCAGTGAAGAACCCCAGCTGCCCTGCGACGTAGTCCGACAATGGGTTCGCATCTGCGAGGGTATTGGTTAACCGAACCGTGACGGTCGACAGTCGTGTATCACCATCGCACCCGTCGGCAACGTACTCGATCTTCCGCTCCAAGTAGTAGTCCATCTTGTTGCCGCCGAGGTTGTTGATGACGACTCCCGCGTATGGCGCCGGATCGTCGGGGACCACGTGTGCCAGCGGAGTTTCCTCCAGAAGTTTCTGGTTGGCGGGCGACGAACTCCATACCAAGATTCGACGCTCACTGACCGCTCGACCCAAGGCGTCGAACAACGTGCGAGGAGACTTCACCGGGCCGCTGATCTTCTTGACCACCTCGCTGGCAACATCCTGCAGATACTGCTTACGCGCGGATTGGTCTGTGGGGAACCGGCTGTACACCGTCGACTCGGTGAGTTCGACGACATTGCTCTCCGTGACCGTCTCGCCACCTGGCATCACGACGGGTCCGGTAGCGCCAAGGATGTAGCTCAAGGCGACCGGGTCAATGGCGATGACTCCATCGACGTCCATCCCTGACTGCTGGGCCCACATCGACTTCCAGATTTGTGCCGCATACGGGAAGTGGGAACTCTGATTGCTGTTCCTGATATCAGTGCTCGGCTTCGTAAACCCGTACTGCTGGTCGAAATCTGGGCCGAGACTGATGGGTGTGAACGACTTGTCGAACTCGGTGTTTCGCCCCAGCGTGTCCACAGTGGGCTTGCCATCGTCGAATCGTAGGATTCCGAATCCTCCGAGCAAGCCCCCAGTGCCCCGTGCTTCGGCGTTGGTCTGAAAACCCATGAAGTAGCTGCGTGGGCCGTCGGCACCCATCATGGACGGCGCCAGCCGGGCCGCGATAGCGGTGCCGCCCAGTATGTGGGCGACGTCCGACGTCTGGGCTTGTAGTAGTGATCGGGCTTCGCCGAGCACGGAGAGATAGCGTGGATCCGAAATCGCCTTGGCGTTAGCGTCGACACGGGCCGCGGCTGCTGCGATCTTGCTCAGCGCTGGCTCTTCCCGGCGCAGTGCTTCCACATCCAGCCCACCGTCAGCCAACAGCTGACTCGGCGCGATAGTCGTGCCGGCGTCCGCAGCGGGCTTCAACACGTCCGCGGTCAGGCCGAGCACCACGTTCGATATTTGTTGGCCGGTCGTGAAGGGGCTGCCCAACCACGGCACTACGGAGATGATGTTCCACGGCAGGCTGTGCGTCGCGTCCCGAGCCGCCTGCGCGTGAGATTGCGCATCACCTGCGAAGCGGGAGGCATCAGCCGTATTGCCCTGCAGCAGGGCATCTTTAGCTTGCTGCGCGCTGGCACGCGCTTGTTCGAGGTTTGTCTTCGCTGCCTGCGCTCGGAACCCGAGCCAACAGCCCAACCCGATGACGACGACTAGCACCGCGAGCCCCGCCCAAGCGAGATGGCGGCGCCGGAGCCAAACCCGCCCCTCGCGGTCGTCTTCGCCGGTCAGAGTCGTATCGTCGGTGATCGAACCGTCGCTAGATCGGCGCCGTGAAAATGTGCCCACTCAGTACAATCTCCGTGCTCCGGTTGCAGTCTGCGCCAGCAGGGCAGCACAAAAGCTGACTATGTGGGACAACTCGCTCGCTACCTATCGGCATCCACTGGCGAGTGCTGCCGTACCTATCCCTACTTATCCCTACTGGGCGGTCTGGTAAGGGCCGACCTGGAGGTTTTGAGCGATCGTATTGGCGAAGGCGCTGACCCCGTTGCCTACGTTCGTGAAGAAGTCGCCGAGCGCTCCGGGGAGAATGTTGCCGATGAATTTAAGGAGTTCACCGGTTGCCGCGACCAAGACATAGGCGGTCGTTCCGGCATAGACGACGAATCCCCTCACGATCTGTTGGGTTCCGGCGACGGCTCCTTCGACCGCGTAGCAGCCCAATGCGAAGTCCGCGGTGGCGCACGAACTCGCGGCGGCCGCAGCAGCCATGGGGTAGACGACCGGATCAACGAGCGATGACACCGAGCCTCCGATGCCCTCCATGAACGGTGTGAGGGTCGGCGTCGCCTGGGCGAGCGTCGGCGTCAGCGTTGCTGCCGCAACGACCGCCACTGCAGCGGTGCCTACCTTGAAGTTCGTCGTGAAGCCCGAGAATCTGGTGGCAACGGTAGTCATTGTCTTCCCCCCTGCATTGAGGTTCCTGAATAGAACCTGAGAGTAATGGGAAGCATGGCAGCTTTTGTCATGGGCGTCAATACTAAAACCGCAGGTCAAACTACGTTTCAAAGGTATGAAACGCGGCGGGCGGAACTAGTGACCGTCGACGTCGAGGATTCGCGCGCGCCACCATGCACAAAGAGATCGCTTCAGTGGGCACAGCAAACAAAACCCCGGCACCAATTGGTGCCGGGGTTTCGGAGGCTTGGGCTTAGGTTGCTGCGCCCGGCTTGAGGTAGGTGACCAAGCTGACGTCGATGGCCTCGTCGACGAAGTAGAACTGGCACCCGGTGAGGTACTTCATGTACCGCTCGTAGTTCTCGACACCGGCTGCGGCGATCGCCTCGTCCTTGTGGTGCTCCAACCGCGCGGCCCAGATGCCGAGGGTCTTGATGTAGTGGTTGCGCAGCGAAATCGGCTCCGGCACGACGAAACCGGCCTTCTCGCCGTGCGCGACCATCATCTTGGTGCTGGGAATGCGGCCACCGGGGAAGATTTCGGTGATCATGAACTTCACGAAGCGTGCCAGCTCGAAGGTCAGCTTCTTGCCGCGTGCCTGGAGGTCGTCGGGATGGAAGCCGACGCTGCTCTGCACGGTCATTCGGCCGTCGTCGGGCATGACGTCGAAGCACATCTTGAAGAAGTCGTCGTACCGCTCGAAGCCGAAGTGCTCGAAGGCTTCGATCGAGACGATGCGGTCGACGGGGGAGTGGAACTGCTCCCACCCCTCGAGCCGCACGTCGAACGTGCGCTCGCTCTTCACGCCGGAGAGCAGCTGGCTGCAGTACGCCTGCTGGTTCTTCGACAGCGTCAGACCGATGACGTTGACGTCGTACTTCTCCATCGCGCGCAGCAGGGTCAGACCCCAGCCGCAGCCGACCTCGAGCAGCGTCATGCCCGGCTTCAGGTCGAGCTGATCGAGGTGCTGATCGACATTGGCGATCTGGGCCTCGGAGAGCGTGACGTTCGGGCCGGTGAAGTAAGCGCAGCTGTACTTGCGCGTGGGGTCCTGGAAGACGCCGAAGAAGTCGTCCGACAGGTCGTAGTGAGCCTGGATGTCCTCGAAGTGAGGAGTCAAGTCCTTGAGGCCGGTCGTGGTGTCTGCCATGTCTCTCCTGATGGCCCTTTCCTCGCATGCGCTGCGAGCAGCCGAATGTTCGATTTACCTGCGCAACCGCACCCTACGGGCACATCGGCCACGTCAGGCGCAACTAGGCAAACACCCTAGCGTTTCGCCTGTGTTCGGCCCTAATTCGCCGTGCCCTTGCGCAGGGTGAACTGGTTGACGTCGATGTAGCCGCGCCGGAACATGTCGGCGCAGCCGGTGAGGTACCGCATGTACCGCTCGTACACCTCTTCGGACTGGATGGCGATCGCATTGTCCCGTCGTGACGACAGCGCCTCCGCCCACAGGTCCAGCGTGCGTGCGTAGTGCAGCTGCAGCGACTGAACGCGCTCGACCGAGAAACCGACGTCGGACGCGTGCGCCTCGACGTCCTCGATGGCAGGCAGCTGACCGCCCGGGAAGATCTCCCTGGCGATGAACAGCGTGAAGCGGGCGGCATCCATCGTCAACGGGATACCGCGTCGCTTGACCTCGGCCATCATCAGCCGGGTGATCGTGTGCAGCAGCATCACGCCGTCGTCGGGCAGCACGCGGTTGGCCATCTCGAAGAACGGCACCCAGCGGTCGGCGCCGAAGTGCTCGAACGCACCGATCGACACGATGCGGTCAACCGGCTCGTCGAACTGCTCCCAGCCCTGCAGCAGCACCCGCATCGACCGGGGGCTCGCCGAGGACTCGAAGGCCAATCGGACGTGTGCGAACTGGTTCTCCGACAGCGTCAGCCCGATGACGTTGACGTCGTACTTCTCGACCGCGCGCAGCAGCGTGCCGCCCCAGCCGCAGCCCACGTCGAGCAGCGTCATACCCGGCTCGAGTCCGAGCTTGCCCAGCGACAGGTCGATCTTCGCCTTCTGTGCCTCTTCGAGCGTCATGTCGTCGCGTTCGAAGTACGCGCAGCTGTAGGTCTGGGTGGGGTCCAGAAACAGCCGGTAGAAGTCGTCGGAGAGGTCGTAGTGCGTCTGCACGTCCTCGAAGTGGGGCGTCAATTCGGACACGAGCAAAGTCCGCCTTCCAGTGGTGCGCCGCCCCTCCAGCTAAGTGGAGGATGCGGGATACGGTCGCCTCAGTCGCGCTCACGCTACCCGGGCGGGAGGTGACCGACGGACGCGCCTACTTGACCAGAGTGAACTGGCAGACGTCGATGTACCCGTCCTTGAAGCCCTGCGCGCATCCGGTCAGGTAGTGCATGTAGCGCTCGTAGACCTCTTCGGACTGGATGGCAATCGCCTCGTCCTTGTGCGCTTCCAGCGCAGCCGACCAGTGATCCAGCGTCCTGGCGTAGTGCTTTTGCAGGGACTGCGTGCGGGTCAGCTTGAAGCCGGCCTTCTCGGCGTGCTCACCCGCCAGCTCGGTGGTCGGCAGGTACCCGCCAGGGAAGATCTCGGTGAGGATGAACTTGACGAACTTGGCGATGGAGATCGTCAGCGGCAAGCCGGCCGCGGTCATCTGCGGCAGCGTGAGGGCCGTGATGGTGTGCAGCAACATGACGCCGTCGTCGGGAAGCACCTTGTAGGCCGTCGCGAAGAAGTCGTCCCAGCGATCGCGGCCGAAGTGCTCGAACGCGCCGATCGACACGATGCGGTCCACGGGCTGATCGAACTGCTCCCAGCCCTGCAGCAGGACCTGCTTCGAGCGAGGGCTCTCCGACTCCGCGAACACCTTCTCGACGTGGGCCTTCTGGTTCTCACTGAGCGTGAGGCCGATGACGTTGACGTCGTACTTCTCGATCGCACGCAGCATGGTCGAACCCCAGCCACAGCCGACGTCGAGCAGCGTCATGCCCGGCTCGAGTCCAAGCTTGCCCAGCGCGAGATCGACCTTCGCGAGCTGAGCTTCCTCGAGCGTCATGTCGTCGCGCTCGAAGTACGCGCAGCTGTAGGTCTGACTCGGGTCCAGGAAAAGCCTGAAGAAGTCGTCGGACAAGTCGTAGTGTGCTTGGACGTCCTCGAAGTGCGGCTTCAGCGCGCCCTTGCGGGTACTTTTCGTCATGTCAGTCGTGCCTTTCTGGGCAGTTCAGTGGCTCGTCGACGTCGGCGATGACCCGGCAAGCCCCCCGCTGCGGTCTCGGGGTGACTCTACGCCGAAGCCCTGATGGTCCGATAACGGCGAACTACGCCGCTTCGACGAACGTCTTCTGCAATTCGGTGACGATGTCGTCCCACAGGGGCTCGGGCAGCTCGTGGCCCATCCCGTCGAACAGCACCAGCCTTGCGTTCGGGATCGCCTTGGCGATCGCCTTGCCGCCGGACGGGCGCATCAACTTGTCCGCCTTGCCGTGGATGACGACGGTGGGTGCGGTGATCCGGCGGTCATGGTGCAGCAGGCTGCCGCTGCCGGTGATCGCGTTGAACTGCCGCGCGATGCCCTGCGGGTAGTGCGCGCGGTCGTAGAACGCGATCGCATCGGCGCGCAGCCTGTCGTCGGTCGCCGGGTAGCCGGGACTGCCGATGATCCGGCTGACCCTGATCGAGTTCTCGATGATCACCTCGCGCGGTGAATCCGGCGAGGGGCCGGTGACGACGGCGAGCAACTGCTGGGGTCCCGGCGGCGGCAGAAGAGCCTGGTTGTTCGACGAGAAGATGATGCCGAGACCCCGGGTCCGGGCGGCATGCCGGGCGGCGAAGACCTGCGCGATCATGCCGCCCATCGACGCACCGACGACGTGCGCACGATCGATGCCGAGGTGGTCGAGCAGCGCGGCCGCGTCATCCGCCATGTCCTCCAGCCGGTAGACCGACGGGCTTCGCACGCCCAGGAGCGAGCGCGCCATGTTCCCGACCTGAGAACCCTTGGTGCGCCGGCCGTCCAACTTTCCGGAGAGGCCGACATCGCGGTTGTCGAAGCGGATGACGCGCAGCCCCTGATCGATCAGCTTCTGGCAGAACTCTTCTCGCCAGAACACCAGCTGCGCGCCCAGACCCATGACAAGCAGCACGGCCGGGTCGTCGACGTCACCCATGTCCTCGTAGTGAATCGTCAGGTCACCCGACGGTGCCTTGCCCTCGCGGACGTCCACGCGGTCAGACCCCCAGCTCGTCGTTGTCATGCTCCTCGCGCAAGCGCTCGTCGACGTCATGCTCTTTGTGTTCCCGACTCACGTCCACCATGAAGTTGGCGAAGTAACCGGTGAGCTGCGGATCGCTCATCATCTGCCACTTGGGCGCCAGCAGCTTCATGTAGCGCTCGACGTAGAGGAACTGCTTGCCGATGAGCACCAGCTCGCGGGGCAGCTTGACGTCGTAGGCGTCGGCGAGCGCCGACAGTTGCTTGCCGATCTCGGCGTAGCCGAGGTCCCCGAGCGACTTGGTGGTGAGTGGCGTCGCGAACTTCTCCAGGTCCTGCGCTGCTTGAGCTTCGGGTTTCATGGTGCCGACGGCGCCCATCAACACGACGATCTTGCCGGCGGCGGCGTGGTCCTTCTTCACCAGCAGCGCGTAGACCAGTTCCCGCAGCAGCCAGCGGGTGCGCGGATCGACGCGGCCCATGATGCCGAAGTCGAAGAACACGATCTTGCCGTCGTCGTCGACGTAGAGGTTGCCCGCATGCAGATCACCGTGGAACAGGCCGTGGCGCAGCCCACCCTCGAACACGCTGAACAGCAGCGCCTTGACGAGTTCGGTCCCGTCGAAGCCCTTCTTGCGGATGGTGGCGACGTCGTCGATGCGCGTGCCCTGGATGCGCTCCATCGTCAGGACGCGTTCACTCGTCAGGTCCCAGTACACCTGGGCCACGCGGATGTTCTCGCCCAGCGGTGAGGCGTGCATGTGGGCCACCCACGCGTCCATCGACTGCGCCTCGAGCCGGAAGTCGAGTTCCTCGGCGAGGTTGGACGCGAAGTCGGCGACCACGTCCTGGGCGGACAGTCGCTGCCCGAGCTTCGCGAACTCCACCAGCCGCGCGCCACGCTTGAGGATCTGGAGGTCGGCCGCGACCCGACGGCGAATGCCGGGCCGCTGGATCTTGACCACGACCTCCTCGCCGGAATGCAGTGTGGCGTAATGCACCTGGGCGATCGACGCCGAGGCGAACGGCTCGTCCTCGAAGTGCTTGAACAGGTTCGCCGGGTCGTCGCCCAGTTCCTCCTTGAAGAGCGCGTGCACCTCGTCCTTCTTGGCGGGGGGCACACGGTCGAGGAGGCTGCGGAACTCGCGGCTCAGCGGCTCTCCGAACGCGCCGGGGCTGGACGCGATGATCTGGCCCAGCTTGACGTAGGTGGGACCCAGATCGGCGAACGTCTGGGGGACCTGTGCGACGATCTTCTCCTGCAGGGATCCGCGGCCGGCCAGCTTGGTGACGACCCGCGCGCCCGTCCGGGCGATCTGCCACCCAGTCGCGCCGACGCGGGCGGCCTCGACCGGCAAGGGCACCCGGTCCAGCTTGGCAACCTCGCGGTGCTTAGTCGTAGTCATGAATGCAGTGTCTCAAAAGTGTCCGGAGCACGGAAAATGCGTGTGCATCAGGTCACACCCAGGCGCGTCACGCGAAAGTGAACTCGACGTCGTCCCGGGTCCGCACCGGATCGCTGCCGAGGACGTAGCGGGGCTCGGTGTGCGGCGCCAGCGCGGGGTCGACGCCGTCGGCGACGCGGGCCTGCGCCTGGGTGAACTCCGGGATCTGGCCCGCCGCGGTGTGCAGGCCGTTGATGACCGTCCAGACCGCCGCCCGGCGCGCGGTCCGCTCGATCACGTTGGGGGAGCGGTGGCCGATCAACTGCTTGGCCCACGTGGGCATGGTGTCGCGGATGGCCCAGTCGACGGCGCTCTCCGGCATCGGCAGGTGGTGGCCGGTCGCCATGGCCGCACCGTGGGTGAGTGCCAGCTTGGGCAGGTAGGACTTCAGGCAGTCGTGCGTCTCGGCCTTCGTCGTCGGCAGGTCGGTACCGCCGAGCGCGTGACCCACCCGGACGAACTCGCCGTAGTAGGCGTCAAGCTTCCTGCCGCGCAGCGGACGCGGGTGGTACATCTCGTGCGCGGTCGCCAGGCCCCACACCACGGTGGCGTAGTTCCAACGCAGCCAGTCCGGGTCGTCGGCGTCGTACGAAGCGCCGTCGGGCCGGGTGCCCTTGATGGTGTGGTGCATGGCGCGCACGGTCTGCGCCAGCCGCTCGGCGGTCTCGGTCGTGCCGTAGGCGGTGCCGATGAAGAACGCGATCGAGTGGCCCAGCCGGACGGCGAGGCCCTTGGGATCGATGCGCGGCGGTGTTGCGGGGTCCTCGGAGCGCTCGACCAGCCGCGAATGGTGCACGCCCATCCAGTAGATCGACGGGTCGAGCCGCTCCAGGTACGCCGCACACTGCAGGCCGAAGATCAGCGTCTCGAGATGCGAGTGCACGTGCCAGACCGCACTGCCAGGGCCGAACCACCCGGGGTCACCCGCCGGCTCGGCGAACTCCATGCCGCGGAAGTAGTGCTGCCGCACGTTGCGGTCGAAGTGGTTCTGCAGCGACTGCTCGACGATCTGATGCGGCAACAGCACGGTGGCTCCCCAGGTTTGGCAACGTCTGTTGTCACCTTACCGGCGTCAACTGGCCGGCCGCCACCGCTTGATGAAGTCGGTCTCCGGCCATTCCTCGTGCGCGGCCATCAGCTCGTACATCGTTGCGCGATCGATCGACTCGCGAATGATGTCGGCGTGCCCGGCGTGCCTGGTCAACTCCTCGATCAGGTGCAGTGCCACCCAGCGCACCGGCCAGCTCTCGACGTCCTTCGGGAACCAGGGCACGTCGCCCGGCACCGGAACCTGGGTGTCGAGATCCTTCTCGGCGAACACCGCGAGGACCTCGTCGTTGGCCTTGCGGAGGTCCTCGAGCAGATCGACCAGGTTCTCGTCGTCACGCATGACGTGCTGGTCCTGGTATCCGGCCATCTGCTCCTGGAACGGGCGAGGATCCGGCGGCGGGAACTCGGGCGCGCAGGCGGCGCGCTCGGCCCACCCACGCTGGACGAAGGCGGCGTGCTTGATCAGCCCGCCGATCGACAGGGCGCTCACCGACGGCGTGGACCGGGCCTGCTCGTCGGTCAGTCCGTGCGCGACCGAGAAGAACGCGTTCTGGTTGAACGCGAGGAACTCGATGAGCGTCTGGCGCTCGCCGTCGGCGGGTGGGGGCATTCCGGGCATCAGTGGTTCTCCTCGGTGTTGGTGTTGGTGTTGGTGTTGCTGCTGTGGACGTACAGGTCGCGCAGGAGCGCCATCTCGGCGCCGTGATGGATCACTTCGCGGTTGATGTGCAGGACCAGCGCGCTCATCGGATGGTCGGCGTACGGACCCTCGGCAGGCCCGCACGGCCGGGCCAGGCCGTCGTCGTCGAGGCTGCGCACACCCGAGATCCAGCGGGCGTACTCGTCGTCGAGCTGCTGTAGTGCCGTCGCGGCATCGGTGGCATACGGCCACGACTCGTAGGACGCCGGCGGGCCGCCGAAGTGGGAATGGCTGCGCATCGCGAATACCCCGACGATGACGTGGGCCATCCGCCACGCGATCGTGGTGAACGGCTCCGGTCGAGGTGGCGGATAGCTGAAGTCGATGCCGCCATCGGGATGCACCGTCCAGCAATCGCCGACCGGCTGCCAGAAGTACTCGTCGTCGGAGAGGCCGTCGAGCCGGGGGCGCAACTGTTGCGTCCAGTGGAACTCAAGCTGATCCGTCAATTGCGAGGTGAGGGTCGTCGTGTCGGGCATGGCATAAGCGTCGCACCCGCATAGGACAGTTTCGGTCCTATGAGTTCGGATTGCATGAACCGGCGTGCCGCGGGCATGCGGTGAACGTGAATCAGATGCCGTCGAAGGCTCCCGGTCTGCTGCTCGGCCTCGGGCTCGGCGGCTTCGTCGACGGCATCGTGCTGCACGAGATCCTGCAGTGGCACCACATGATCAGCAGCACGCGATCGCCGGACACGCTGGCAGGCCTCGAGATGAACGTCGTGGCAGACGGCCTCTTCCACGTCGGCACGTGGCTGCTCGTCATGGCAGGCTCCACCATGACCGTCGTGTCCTGGCGGCAACGCCGACTGGCGCCCAACTGGTCGTTCCACTTCGGGCTGCTACTCGCGGGCTGGGGCGTGTTCAACGTCGTCGAGGGTCTGATCGACCACGTGCTGCTCGAAGTGCACCACGTACGCGACGACCTCGGCGGCCCCCTGGCATGGGACCTCGGCTTCCTGGCGTTCGGCCTCGTCCTGATCGGCTTCGGCTGGCTGCTGCACCGCCGAGGCGTGCGGCAGTTGGAGACCGTCTCGAGTTAGAGGACCGGAACGGTCCGCTATGTCTGGCACGCTGGGGCCGTGTCCGAGACCACCGGCCGTGTCCTGCAGTTGCTCGGCCTGCTGCAGTCACGACGGGTGTGGACGGGTGAAGAACTCGCCGAGCGCCTCGGCGTCACCGGACGCAGCGTGCGCCGCGACGTCGACCGCCTCCGCGACCTGGGCTATCCCGTACACGCCAGCAAGGGCCACGGCGGCGGCTACCAACTCGGCGCGGGCGCCGCTCTGCCACCCCTGCTGCTCGATCCCGAGGAAGCCGTCGCCATGGCGGTCTGCCTTCGCGTGGCCGCAGGTGGCAGCGTCGCAGGCGTCGGCGAATCGGCGCTGCGCGCACTGTCCAAACTCGACCAGGTGATGCCAGCCCGCCTGCGGTCGCAGGTCGCCGCGGTGCACGACGCCACCGTCACCCTGACGTCCGGACAGGGAGACACCCCGGTCGAACCCGACGTCCTCATGACCCTGGCCCGCGCCAGCCGCGACCACGAACACGTCACCGCCGGCTACGTCGACGTCCGGGGCAACGCCACGCAGCGCCGCCTCGAGCCCTATCAACTGGTCACCACCGGCAGGCGCTGGTACGTGCTCGCCTTCGACCGCGACAAGGACGACTGGCGCAGCCTGCGGCTCGACCGGATGGCCGACGTCAAGGCAGTCGGCAGCACGTTCACCCCGCGCGAGGCGCCCGACGCGGCGGACTACGTACGCCGCGCCGTCAGCACGTCGTCCTACCCCTATGTCGCCCGCATCCGGTACTTCGCGTCGGCCGACGTCATCGCCGCCGCGTTCCCTGCCACCGCAGTACAGGTCCAACCCGACGGACCCGCGCAGTGCATCGTCACCACGGGCGCCGACGACCCCGCGCACATGGTGCCGTGGCTGGCGATGCCCGGCATCGACTTCGAGGTCCTGGAGCCACCCGAGGTCGCCGAGGCCGTGACCGTGGTGGCCGAACGCCTACGGCGCGCGGCTCAGGGGTGAGTGCTCGACGCGCGACGGGACTTGCGGCGGGTACTGGTGGCGTGGTGCAGCCGTAACCGGAGCAGCAGCAGTCCGCGATGCGCCTCGAAACCCAGCGAGAGCGGATCGCGCCTCTTCGGCGTCGGCCCGGGTGCCGTGTCGTATTCGTTCACAATGACACCACTGTGACAGATTTCGACCGACCCGGCACGTCACGAAATGCACACGTCGGCTGACGGTGAAATGAATTGCTGCCCAACGCCGGCGCACGGTTCTCTCGCGAGGAAGCGGACGCCGACCGTACAGTGCGCTCATGGCCGTCGTCCCCGAGGTGTCAGCCGAGTCGACCGACCTGTTCGTCGGGCCCGAGGACGCGCTTCGGCAGGTGGTGCGGGTCCACCTGCCGCCGGGTTCGGCCGCCGCGGCCGTGCGCATCGACGGTGACGGTCTCACGTGCGATGACGTACCCGCGTCGTCGGGCGCAAAATTCCTTGAAGTTGGGGTCACCGTCACGGATCCGACGCCCGGCCGTGCGCGGGATGCACGGGTGGTGGTCGGCGACGCCTCCGCCCCGTTCACGTTCGTCGACGCCGAACCCGGCTGGACGATGTACATGATCAGCCACTTCCACTACGACCCCGTGTGGTGGAACACCCAGGCCGCCTACACGAGCACCTGGACCGAGGACCCGCCGGGACGCTGCCGCCAGACCAATGGCTTCGACCTGGTGGCCGCCCACCTCGACATGGCCCGCCGCGAACCGGAATACAAGTTCGTGCTCGCCGAGGTCGACTACCTCAAGCCCTACTGGGACGCCCGACCCGAGGACCGCGCGGAGCTGCGCCGCATGATCGCCGACGGTCGCGTCGAGGTGATGGGCGGCACCTACAACGAACCCAACACCAACCTGACCAGTCCCGAGACGGCCATCCGGAACTTCGTGCACGGCATCGGCTTTCAACGAGACGTGATGGGCGCCAATCCCGCCACCGCATGGCAGCTCGACGTTTTCGGGCACGACCCGCAGTTCCCCGGCATGGCCGCCGACGCGGGTCTCACGTCCAGTTCGTGGGCGCGTGGTCCGCACCATCAGTGGGGACCGATGGCCGGTGACGGCGATCCCGAGCGAATGCAGTTCGCCAGCGAGTTCGAGTGGCTCGCCCCGTCGGGACGCGGCCTGCTGACCCACTACATGCCCGCCCACTACGCGGCAGGCTGGTGGATGGACTCATCGCCGACGCTCGCCGAGGCGGAGGCCGCCACCTACGCGTTGTTCGCCGGACTCAAGAAGGTCGCGCTGACCCGCAACGTGCTGCTCCCCGTCGGCACCGACTACACGCCACCGAACAAGTGGGTCACCGAGATTCACCGCGACTGGAACGCCCGCTACACATGGCCGCGCTTCGTCTGCGCGCTGCCCAGCGAGTTCTTCGCCGCCGTCCGGACCGAACTCGACGAGCGCGGTGCTGCTCCCGCCCCGCAGACCCGCGACATGAATCCGATCTACACCGGCAAGGACGTCTCCTACGTCGACACCAAGCAGGCCAACCGCGCTGCCGAACACGCCGTCCTGCAGGCCGAGCGGTTCGCGGTGTTCGCCGGCCTGATCGCCGGAGCGGCCTATCCGCATTCGGCCCTGGCCAAGGCGTGGGTGCAACTGGCGTACGGGGCGCACCACGACGCGATCACCGGCTCGGAGTCCGACCAGGTGTACCTCGACCTCCTGACCAGCTGGCGCGACGCGTGGGATCTCGGCCGAGCGGCCCGCGACAGCGCACTGGACGTGCTGACCGGCGCGGTCGAGGGCGACGTCGTCGTGTGGAACCCATTGGCGCACAACCGCACCGATGTCGTCACGGTCCACTTCGGCGAGCCGTTCACCGGCGCGATGATCGACACCGACGGCACCGTGGTGCCGACGCTGATCGAGCACGGCGGCCACACCGTCAGCTGGCTCGCACGCGACGTGCCGTCGATGGGGTGGCGCGCCCACCGGACGGCCGGCGGAGCGCCGTCTGCGTGGGAGACGATGCCAGGCAACGAGATTCACAATGCGCACCACCGGATCCGGGTCGACGCCGCGCGCGGCGGTGGCGTGACGTCCTGGACGGCCGCGGGCCGGCAACTCATCGCCGAGGGCAGGGTCGGCAACGAGCTGGCCGTCTACGACGAGTACCCCGCCCACCCGGAAGCGGGGGAGGGGCCGTGGCACCTGCTGCCGAAGGGCCCACTGCGCACGTCGTCGAACGGCACCGCGGAGGTCCGGGCCGAACGCTGCGCGCTGGGAGAGCGGCTGACCGTCCACGGCCGGATCGAGGGCGTGCTGCGCTACACGCAGACCATCACGCTGTGGCGTGACGTCGACCGGGTGGACTGCCGCACCACGGTCGACGAATTCACCGGGCAGGACGCGCTGCTGCGCCTGCGCTGGCCGTGTCCGGTGCCCGGCGCGATGCCCGTCAGCGAGGTCGGGGATGCCGTGATCGGCCGTGGCTTCGGACTGATGCACGAACCCGGCGATCACGCGCACGCAGTGGACAGCGCCCAACATCCCTACACACTCGACAACCCGGCCTACGGGTGGTTTGGCCTGTCGTCGGCGCTGCGCATCCGGGTTCGTGGGGCGGGTACCGGCGGGGGCGGCGTCCGCGCGATATCGGTGGCCGAGATCGTGACACCGGTCGGTGCGGAGGCGTCGTCGGCGGTGCGGGACCTCTCGGTCGCGCTGGTGCGCGCCGGAGTCACGACCACCTGCAGCCACGCCGACAAACCGCGCTACGGCGACCTCACCGTGGACTCCAACCTGCCCGATGCGCGAATTGTTCTGGGCGGGCCCGACGTCAACGCCTTCACCGCGGCCGTGCTAGCGGCTGCCGACCCCGCCTACGCCACCGAGGTGCGGCGCCAACTCGACGAGTCCGGCGTGGCGCGAGTGTGGGTTCCGGCGTCACGCGCGCTGGCCGAGTGCTGGGTACCCGGTGCCGACCTGCGCGACGTCAGGGCACTGCCCGTCCTGGTGCTGGCCGGGGACGAGTCGGTGATCGCCGCGGTGGTCGACGACCTCGCCGACGCGGAGATCACCGTCGCGCAGCAGACCCCCCACGGCATCGGCGAATTCGACGCACGGACGGTCGCGGTCATGAACCGCGGCGTGCCCAGCTTCGCCGTCGACTCGGACGGCACACTGCACACGTCGCTGATGCGATCGTGCACCGGCTGGCCGTCCGGGACGTGGATCGACCCGCCCCGCCGCACGGCGCCCGACGGCTCGAACTTCCAGCTACAGCACTGGACTCACGACTTCGACTACGCGCTGGTGGCCTCGGTGGGCGACTGGCGCGACGCCGGCCTGCCCGCCCGCAGCGCGGAGTACTCCCAGCCACTGCTCGGGGTCGTCTCGCGACACCGGGACGGCGCGGGCGGATTGCCTGCGTGGGGCTCGATGCTCGAGGTCGAACCAGCAGGCCAGGTCGCGCTGGCCGCGTGCAAGGTCGCGGGCAACGCCATCGCCCACGGCAACAGCAGACACGTCGAGCCCGAGGACGGCATCACGCTGCGCCTGGTCGAGACCCACGGCCGGTCGACCGAGGTGTCGTTGCGGTCGGGGCTGCGCTCGGTGTCCGCGGCGCAACGGGTCGACCTCCTCGAGAGTCCCTTGACCAGTGCGGCCGGGGCGGCGCTGCACGGCTACGAGATCGCCAGCATTCACGCCGAACTGAACCTGCCGCGGCTCGACAGCAGCGGGCCGGTCGTCCTCGTCGCGGAAGCCGAAGCGGCGCAACCGCTCTACGCCAGGTACTGGCTGCACAACCGCGGTCCCGCCCCCATGGGTGGGCTGCCCGCCGTCGCGCACCTGGACCCTCAACGCGTGACCGCGGCGCCCGGCTCGACCGTCGCGCTGCGGCTCACCGCGGCCAGTGATTGCACTGACGCCACCCTGCACGGCCACGTGCGGTTGGTGTGCCCAACCGGTGTGTCCGCGACGCCCGACGAACTCCCGTTCCTGCTGCCGCCCGGCGAATACCTGGAAACCGCCGTCTCCATCGACATTTCGGCGGATGCCGCCCCCGGCCGCTACCCAATCCGCGCGGAACTCGCCGTCACCGGCCACTCCGACATACCCCCGTCGTGGCGGCAACTCGTCGAGGACGTCTGCTGGATCACCGTCGGCGACGTCACCGATGACGTGCTCCGCCTCGTCGATGGCCCCGAGCCCATCGACGTCGCGGCGGGCGGCAGCGCCACCCTGAGCGTCACCGTGGGAACCGACGCGAGGGCCGACCTCTCCCTCGAAGCGCACCTCATCAGCCCATGGGGTACCTGGGAGTGGGTCGGACCATCGGCCGTCGGCGCAGAACTGCCCGCCGGTGGAACGGCTCGGCTGAACTTCGACGTGTCGCCGCCGGCCTGGGTGCGACCCGGCCAATGGTGGGCGCTGGTTCGAGTCGCGTGCGCAGGCCACCTGCTCTACACGCCCGCGGTCGCGGTGACGGTGCGATGAGTACGCCCGTCGCTGCCACTGTCGCCGGCCGAGTCGTCACCGTCGCCGAGGTGGACGATCGCGAAATCGAGCTGCGCGCAACGGTATTGGCGTCAGCGCTACCCAGGCCCGACACCAGCGAGGGGCGACAGCTGCGCCGCTGGCTGACCCAGCTCATCGTCGCCGAACGCGTCGTCGAGGCCGAACCCGTAAACGTCACACCCGGCGACGTGCCCGCCGAGGACGACCTCCTGCCCGACACGGCGGCGCGCCTCGAGATCGGCAGCATCGCCGCGTCTGTGCTGCGGGCTCGGCGCGCGCGTGCGGTGTTCGTGCGCGTCACCGCAGACGTCCGGATCGACGACGCCGAGGTCGCGGAGTACCACGCGCGCAACCCGAGTCGGTTCAGCACTCCGGTCGTCGTCGACGGCAGGTGGCATCATCCCCCCGTGCCCCAAACCCTCGACGAGGCCCGGCTCGCGGTGGCCGCACACCTGCTGGCATCCGCCCGACGGCGGCGGTTCCGCCTGTGGCTAGACGCCAAGCGGGCCGAACTCGTCGCGCTCGCACCGGGCTACGAACACCCCGGCGACCCCCGCCAGCCCGACAACACGCACAAGCACTGATGGCCGCCTCCTCCGCGGGTGGACTGACACTCGCCGTCGACGTGGGTGGTACCAAGATCGCCGTCGGACTCGTCGACCCCGACGGCACCCTTGTGCACCGCGAGCAGCAACCCACACCCAAGACCGATGCGCAGGCGATATGGGCGGTCGCCGAGGCGCTCATCGTCGACGCACTGCGCATCGCGGGCGGCTCGGTCGACGGGGTCGGCATCTCGTCGGCAGGACCCATCGACCTGCCGACCGGGACGGTGAGTCCCATCAACATCACCGCGTGGCAGCAGTTCCCGATCGTCGAACGGGTGGCCGCCGCCACCGGTGTTCCGGTCCGGCTCGGCGGTGACGGACTGTGCATGGCGCTGGGCGAGCGGTGGCGCGGGGCGGGCAGGGGAGCGGACTTCCTCCTCGGCATGGTCGTCTCGACCGGCATCGGCGGCGGACTCGTCCTCGACGGCGCACCGTACGACGGCCGCACCGGGAACGCGGGCCACGTCGGCCACGTCGTCGTCGACCCCGACGGCGGGCCGTGCACGTGTGGCGGCAAGGGCTGTGCCGAGACCATCGCATCGGGACCGAACCTCGCCCGCTGGGCGCGCGCCAACGGGTGGGACGCCCCGCCCGAGGCCGACGCCAAGGACCTCGCCGATGCCGCCACCGCTGGCGACGCCATCGCGCTGCGCGCATTCCGGCGTGGCGGCACAGCCGTCGCAGCGACCATCGCGTCGGTGGCTGCGGTCTGCGACCTGGACCTCGTGGTGATCGGCGGCGGGGTGGCCAAGTCCGGACCGCTGCTCTTCGACCCGCTATACGAGGCGCTCGACGACTACGCCGGGCTGACCTTCATCCGCGACCTGCGCGTTGTCCGCGCCGAACTCGGTGGTGACGCGGGCCTGGTCGGCGCCGCCGCCCTCGCGATTTCGGCGCGCTGACCCGCGCTCATCGCGGACATCCGCGCCGAAATCGCACGGGGTGAGGCCGCGTTTTGGCTGATGGGCTGCCGATCCGCTACTCTTGGCCCGTTCCACCGAAGACCGTCGGTCACCGAGAAATCGGTTGAAGGTCCTGGATTGCCAGGCGGCCCACGCAGGAGGACGAGGTAGACGTCAACACGTGCGCCCCGACCTGTCTGTGTCGGGGCGCTTTTCGTTTCCAGGCTCCCCAGCCCCTCGCGCCCCGTTGGTCGGTGGACATCCACCCAACACGAGGAGGCAAGCATGGCCAAGGCTGACAAGGCCACAGCGGTCGCCGACATCGCCGAGAAGTTCAAGGAGTCGACGGCCACCGTCGTCACCGAGTACCGCGGCTTGACGGTTGCCCATCTTGCCGAGCTGCGCAGGTCGCTGGGAGACGGCACCACCTACACCGTCGCCAAGAACACCCTGGTGAAGCGGGCGGCGAGCGAGGCCGGCGTCGACGGCCTCGACGACCTGTTCACCGGACCGACCGCGATCGCGTTCATCAACGGTGAGCCGGTCGACGCCGCCAAGGCGATCAAGAAGTTCGCCAAGGACAACAAGGCCCTGATCGTCAAGGGCGGCTACATGGAGGGCCGCGCGCTCTCCGTGGACGAGGTCAACCGCATCGCGGACCTCGAGTCGCGCGAGGTGCTCCTGTCCAAGCTGGCAGGCGCCATGAAGGCCAAGCAGTCCCAGGCCGCGGCGCTGTTCACTGCGCCCGCGTCCCAGATCGCACGTCTGGCCGCAGCTCTGCAAGAGAAGAAGGCCGGGTCGGAATCGTCCGACCCCGCCGCATGACCCGTACACCACCACAAACAGCACACAAGTAAGGAAGGACCATTCACATGGCCAAGCTCAGCACCGATGAATTGCTCGACGCCTTCAAGGAAATGACCCTGCTCGAGCTCTCCGAGTTCGTGAAGCAGTTCGAGGAGACCTTCGACGTCACCGCGGCCGCCCCGGTCGCCGTCGCAGCTGCCGGCCCCGCCGGTGGCGCGCCCGCCGAGGCCGCTGAAGAGCAGAGCGAGTTCGACGTCATCCTCGAGGGTGCCGGCGAGAAGAAGATCGGCGTCATCAAGGTCGTCCGCGAGATCGTGTCCGGCCTGGGCCTCAAGGAGGCCAAGGATCTCGTCGACAGCGCCCCCAAGGCACTGCTCGAGAAGGTCGCCAAGGAGGCCGCCGACGACGCCAAGGCCAAGCTCGAGGCTGCCGGCGCCACGGTGACCGTCAAGTAGCTCACCGCGCACGTCGGCGGAGCCGACAAGCGCATCCTGTGGGGTCGACCTGGCAAACAGGTCGGCCCCACAGTTGCGTTTACGGGAGTACTGCGGCCGACCGGCCCATACGGTGTTGCCGGTTTCGCTCGTAGGCTACAGTGACTCAAGCCACAGGCAGGTGTCGTGGTGGAACGAAACAGTGGCGGAAGGATCGCGCGTGGGCATCGGCATTCAGGTTGAGGGACTGACCAAGTCCTTCGGTTCCCAGCGAATCTGGGAAGACGTCACGTTCGACATTCCCGCCGGCGAGGTCAGCGTTCTGCTCGGCCCGTCGGGTACCGGTAAGTCGGTGTTCCTGAAGTCGCTCATCGGCCTGCTGCGCCCCGAGCGCGGCAAGATCATCGTCGACGGCACCAACATCATCGAGTGCTCCGCCAAGGAGCTCTACGAGATTCGCACGCTGTTCGGTGTGATGTTCCAGGACGGCGCGCTGTTCGGCTCGATGAGCCTTTACGACAACACGGCATTCCCACTTCGTGAGCACACGAAGAAGAAGGAATCCGAGATCCGTCAGATCGTGATGGAGAAGCTCGACCTGGTCGGTCTGGCCGGCGACGAGACCAAGTTCCCGGGTGAGATCTCCGGCGGTATGCGCAAGCGCGCCGGGCTGGCCCGCTCGCTGGTGCTCGACCCGAAGATCATCCTCTGCGACGAGCCCGACTCGGGTCTGGACCCGGTGCGTACGGCGTATCTGTCTCAGCTGTTGATCGACATCAACGCCCAGATCGACTGCACGATCCTGATCGTGACGCACAACATCAACATCGCTCGCACGGTGCCCGACAACATGGGCATGCTGTTCCGCAAGCACCTGGTGATGTTCGGCCCGCGCGAGGTACTGCTGACCTCCGACGAGCCGGTGGTCAAGCAGTTCCTCAACGGTCGCCGCATCGGCCCCATCGGCATGTCCGAGGAGAAGGATGAAGGCACGATGGCCGAGGAGCAGGCCATGGTCGACGCGGGTCACCACGACGGTGGCACCGACGAGATCGAAGGCGTGCCGCCGCAGGTCATGGCCACCCCCGGCATGCCCGAGCGCAAGGCCGTCGGTCGCCGCCAGGCCCGTGTGCGCGAGATCATGCACACCCTGCCGCCGGCTGCGCAGGAAGCCATCCGCGACAGCCTCGACGGAACCGACAACCGCGACCGCAACGGCAACGGCCACGGGAACGGCTCCTACGCCGCGGACGACACCACGTCGCGCCACCGCACCGACGAAGAGGCGCCCACCGCGTCGATCCCGGTGCAGCGCGAGGCCTAGCCTCCGGTACCCCTACTGATGCCCGACGCCGAACACTCGGCGGCGCTCACTCGCGTGCGCGCGCTGCTGTCCGAACCCGCGTCTGTCGTGGACGGATACCTCGACGTCATGGGCGCGGACCGCGTGCCCCAGTCGACGGCTCAACGCGTCATGGGTTCGACGCTCCTGCCGCGCATCTACGAGCGGTTGTGGCGCCCCGTGCTGTTCTTCGGCTTCACGTTGCGCAATACCGCCGACGAAGACCGGCTGAAGCTTCGACTGCTCGACATCCATGCCGGCGACTACGTGCTCGACGTCGCCTGCGGACCCGGCAACACGACGCGCACGTTCGTCGGCCAGGTGGGATCCGACGGTCTGGTCGTCGGGGTCGACAGCTCACCGACGATGCTGGCTCGCGCCGTCTCCGATACGCCGCCGGGGGATCCCCTGGCGTACGTGCGGGCCGACGGCTCGGAACTACCGTTCGGCGACGCCACCTTCGACGCGGTGAGCTGTTACGGCGCGCTGTACCTGATGGACGACCCGTTCGGCTCACTGCGCGACATGATCCGGGTGCTCAAGCCCGGCGGGCGCATTGCGGTACTCACGACGTGCGCCCGCGGCCCCGCACCGGTGCGCCAGCTCGAGGTCGCTGCCTCGCGGATCGCGCCGCTACGCCTCTTCGACGCCGACGAGATCACCGACGCGATGCGCGACGCGGGTCTGGTCGACGTCGCGTGTCGGGTGACCGCCGCGTCTCAGACCGTCAGCGGTAGACGCGGGCTCTGAGCCGCAGCCGGGGGAGCGGCGTCGGTCGCGGGCGCGTCATCATTGGATGACGGGCGCGGGAGCGCACACCCATCGGGCCGCGGACTCCATGTCGAAATTCTGACGTAGGCGGCAATTGGATCCCGCCACGTCGTTGGCAGGGGCTATGGTCCGGCCGTGACGTCGACGAAGATGCTGCGTGCGCTGTGGATCGCTGCGGCGGGTGCATGCGTCGCGCTGAGTGCAGGCAACGGAGTGGCCTCCGCGGAGTCCGATGCTTCCGACGGCGGGGCGGCCGCGTCGTCGGCCGACTCCACGACGGGTGCGCAGCCCGGTTCGGAGCCTGGTTCGCAACCGGATGCGCAGCCCGACGCCAGCGAACCCTCATCGATCCCGGAACTCGTTGACCACGGGGGTGATTCGAGTACCGGGCCGACGAGCAGCGACAAGCCGGTGAGCACCATCAGTGCGTCCACGGTGACAGTGCGGCGCGACGACGCCACGACCGTCGAGGCTGCACCGAAGGTCGAATCCGTCACCGCGACCGACGACGAGACCTCGACCGACGCCGAGCCTCCGGCGTCCTCCCCGGAGAACGTGCCGTCGGCGCCTGTGCAGCCAGCCGTCGTCGAGCCAGCCGAAGTCGAGCCAGCCATCGTCGAGCCAGTCATCGTGAAGCCCGCCGTGGTCGAGCCCGCCGTGGTGACCGAGGAAGCCCCGGCCGTTCCCGTCGCCGCTCAAATGACAGGTGATAGTCGCAGCCTGGCGGCCCCCACCGCCTTCGCCGCACCCCTGCGAACCAATCCAGGGCCGCTGGCCACGGTGGTGATCAGCCTGCTGTCGGCATTTGGGTTGATGCCGAACCTCCCACCGGCGCCGGTCTACGTCGTGGGCGTGCCGGCCGTACCCGTGCCGGGCGCATCGTCGATCAACGGCGTGACCGGCGTCAAGGTCGGCAGCTCGAGCCTGGCGATCCCGGTCGGCGGCTCTACCTATACCGGTGCGGCCAACTGGTACTTCCCGACCCAGGCCGACGGCACCGTTCAGGCCCAGGGCGTGATGCTGCTGCAACACGGCTTCCTGGGCTCCAACTTCTGGTACTCGGCCCAAGCGCAAGACCTGGCGCAGCGCACCAACAGCATCGTGGTGGTGCCGAACATCCCGTCCTTCGGTTTCTTCACCTGCGCTGGCTGCACTCTCAGCGCAGTCCCGATGCAGCAGGGCGTGGCCGCGCTGTTCGTCGACCCGAGCCGGACGTCGCTGACCGCCAGCGCGCTGGCTGCGGGCTACCACGGCGTGCTCCCGGAGAACTTCGTCCTCACCGGGCACTCGGCGGGCGGAGGACTGGCCACGGCCGCGGGCGGCTTCTACGCCGACGCCGTCGGGCCCGGGAGCAACGATCTCCTCGGCGTGGTGATGTTCGACGGCGTCTCGTCCAACGGCACCTTCGCTGACGCGTTGGCGAGCCTGGAAGCGCTCGACATCCCGGTGTACCAGGTCGCGGCGCCGCCACAGCCGTGGAACGCCAACGGCCAGACGACGGCCGACCTGGTCGCGCTCAAACCCGGCGAGTTCGTCGGCGTCACGCTGGCGAACGGCTCGCACGTCGACTCCTTGATCGGCGGGTCGCCGCTCATCGACTTCGTCAGCCAGCTGTTGATCCGGCGGTCTCCCCCCGGCAACACCCAAGCCGTGTACACGCTCTCCGACGGCTGGATCAACGACATGTACGCCGGCCTCGGGCCGACCAACGGCATCTACGGCATCTACGGTGCGCCGGACGAGTACATCATCCTGGGCCAGGCCGCCGGCGTCGTGCTCGGACCGCCGCCGGTCGTGAACCTGAACGACTACCTGGGGACCTGGTACGAGGTCGGCAGCGTGAAGCAGTTCTTCTCGATCGGTCTGGTGAACACGACCGCGGTGTACAGCCTGAACGCCGACGGATCCATCCGGGTCGTGAACTCGGGCAACTACTTCTTCGACGGTGGGCCCGAATCGCGCATCGTCGGCACGGCGCTGCCGGTCAATGCCACCAACGACAAGCTGAACGTCACCTTCTTCGGGTCGCCGTCTGCGGCCCCGCCGGGCAACTACTGGATCGTCGACCTGGCGCCGGACTACAGCTGGGCGGTCGTGAGTGATTCACGCGGCCGTACCGGGTTCTTGCTCAGCCGCACCCGCGTGGTCTCCGACGAGCTGTACCGGGAGCTGCTAGACCGAGCGTCCGTCGACGGTGTCAACGGCTGGATCACCCGTACTCGTCAGCCAGCAGCGGTCTCAGAGCCGAATGTCGCCGTCTCCGTTTGACGACGGCGCCTACCGGCAATCTGCCGGGGGTAGGAGCCGGATCGAGATCGAGAAATCCACAGCCGACACGGCTCTATCTCTTGACGAGAGGCGGCAAACGGGCCAATCTGTTGGTCAGCATGGATGCACGAGTTAGGAACGCCAGCCAGCGTCTTGTTCGCCGCTGCATGCGTTAGTTGAGGAATGCGCCGTCCTGCGCTATCGTTGGACGTTGCGCTGGCTGCATCCTGCCCACCTCACTCGCACACCGTCTAGCCTGAGCCCTTGCTCAGCATCTAGACGCGTGCCGTGCTCCGGGAAGCCTGATGGAGCCAGCCGAACCGACGCAGATATAGCGGCCACGGTCCGGTTCTCCGGCATCGGAAGTCGCATGAGGTGCTGGAAGGACTCATATCTTGGCCTCTCGCCAGATCAGTTCAGTAGATCCCAATAACTCCGTTCCTGGAGCACCCAACCGAGTCTCCTTCGCGAAGCTCCGCGAACCTCTCGAGGTTCCGGGGCTTCTCGACGTTCAGACGGACTCCTTCGATTGGTTGATCGGCGGCGAAGGATGGCGCGCCAAGGCCATCGAGCGCGGCGAGCCGAACCCCAAGGGTGGCCTCGAAGAGGTCCTCGAGGAACTTTCGCCGATCGAGGACTTCGCAGGCACGTTGTCGCTGAGCTTCTCCGACCCGCGGTTCGACGAGGTGAAGGCACCCGTCGACGACTGCAAGGAGAAGGACCAGACCTACGCAGCCCCGCTGTTCGTCACCGCTGAGTTCATCAACAACACCACCGGTGAGATCAAGAGCCAGACGGTCTTCATGGGCGACTTCCCGATGATGACCGAGAAGGGCACCTTCATCATCAACGGCACCGAGCGTGTCGTGGTGAGCCAGCTGGTGCGTTCGCCGGGCGTGTACTTCGACAAGTCGAAGGACAAGGCCACCGACAACGACCTCACCAGCGTGAAGGTCATCCCCGGTCGCGGCGCCTGGCTCGAGTTCGACGTCGACAAGCGCGCCACCGTCGGCGTGCGCATCGACCGCAAGCGTCGCCAGCCGGTCACCGTGCTGCTGAAGGCACTCGGCTGGACCAGCGAGCAGATCGCAGAGCGCTTCGGCTTCTCCGAGATCATGATGTCGACCCTCGAGAAGGACAGCACCGCCGGTCCCGACGAGGCCCTGCTGGACATCTACCGGAAGCTGCGCCCGGGCGAGCCGCCGACCAAGGAGTCGGCGCAGACCCTGCTGGAGAACCTGTTCTTCAAGGAGAAGCGCTACGACCTGGCTCGCGTCGGCCGCTACAAGGTCAACAAGAAGCTGGGCCTCAACCCCGGCGTGCCGATCACCAGCTCGACGCTGACGCCCGAGGACATCGCGGCCACCATCGAGTACCTGGTGCGCCTGCACGAGGCCCCGCAGGATCAGATCACCTACATGACCGCCCCCGGCGGCATCGAGGTTCCCGTCGAGGTCGACGACATCGACCACTTCGGCAACCGTCGTCTGCGTACGGTCGGTGAGCTGATCCAGAACCAGATCCGCGTCGGCCTGTCCCGCATGGAGCGCGTCGTGCGTGAGCGCATGACGACCCAGGACGTCGAGGCGATCACGCCGCAGACCCTGATCAACATCCGTCCCGTCGTGGCGGCGATCAAGGAGTTCTTCGGCACCAGCCAGCTGTCGCAGTTCATGGACCAGAACAACCCGCTGTCGGGTCTGACCCACAAGCGCCGCCTGTCGGCGCTGGGCCCCGGCGGTCTGTCCCGTGAGCGCGCCGGCCTCGAGGTCCGCGACGTGCACTCGAGCCACTACGGCCGCATGTGCCCGATCGAGACCCCGGAAGGTCCGAACATCGGTCTGATCGGCTCGCTGTCGGTCTACGCCAGGGTGAACCCGTTCGGCTTCATCGAGACGCCCTACCGCAAGGTCGTCGACGGCAAGGTCACCGACGAGATCAACCACCTCACCGCCGACGAGGAGGACCGCCACGTCGTGGCGCAGGCCAACTCGCCGATCGACGAGGACGGCAACTTCACCGAGACCCGAATCCTGGTCCGACGCAAGGGCGGCGAGGTCGAGTACGTGTCGTCCGCCGAGGTCGACTACATGGACGTCTCGCCGCGCCAGATGGTGTCGGTCGCGACGGCGATGATCCCGTTCCTCGAGCACGACGACGCCAACCGCGCCCTCATGGGTGCCAACATGCAGCGCCAGGCGGTTCCGCTGGTGCGCAGCGAGGCACCGCTGGTCGGCACGGGCATGGAGTTGCGTGCCGCGATCGATGCAGGCGACGTCGTGGTGTCCGCGAAGTCCGGTGTCGTCGAGGAGGTCTCGGCCGACTACGTCACCGTGATGGCCGACGACGGCTCCCGGCACACCTACCGGATGCGCAAGTTCGCCCGCTCGAACCACGGCACGTGCGCCAACCAGCGCCCGATCGTGGACTCGGGGCAGCGTGTCGAGTCCGGTCAGGTCATCGCCGACGGTCCGTGCACCGAGAACGGTGAGATGGCGCTGGGCAAGAACCTGCTCGTCGCCGTCATGCCGTGGGAGGGTCACAACTACGAGGACGCGATCATCCTCTCGCAGCGCCTGGTCGAGGAGGACGTCCTGACGTCCATCCACATCGAGGAGCACGAGATCGACGCGCGCGACACCAAGCTGGGCGCCGAGGAGATCACCCGGGACATCCCGAACGTCTCCGACGAGGTGCTGGCAGATCTCGACGAGCGCGGCATCGTCCGCATCGGCGCCGAGGTCCGCGACGGCGACATCCTCGTCGGCAAGGTGACGCCGAAGGGCGAGACCGAGCTGACCCCGGAGGAGCGCCTGCTGCGCGCCATCTTCGGCGAGAAGGCCCGCGAGGTCCGCGACACGTCTCTCAAGGTGCCCCACGGTGAGTCCGGCAAGGTCATCGGCGTCCGCGTGTTCTCACGCGAGGACGACGACGAGCTGCCCGCCGGCGTCAACGAGCTGGTCCGCGTCTACGTGGCCCAGAAGCGCAAGATCTCCGACGGCGACAAGCTCGCCGGACGCCACGGCAACAAGGGCGTCATCGGCAAGATCCTGCCGATCGAGGACATGCCGTTCATGCCGGACGGCACGCCGGTCGACATCATCCTGAACACGCACGGTGTGCCGCGACGGATGAACATCGGCCAGATCCTCGAGACGCACCTGGGCTGGGTGGCCAAGGCGGGTTGGAACATCAACGTCGCCGAGGGCACCCCGGAGTGGGCCGCGAACCTGCCGGAGAGGCTGCTCACGTCCGAGCCGGACAGCATCGTCGCCACCCCGGTGTTCGACGGTGCCCGCGAGGGCGAGCTGGAGGGTCTGCTGGCCTCGACGCTGCCCAACCGCGACGGCGACGTCATGGTCAACGCCCAAGGCAAGTCGCAGCTGTTCGACGGCCGCAGTGGCGAACCGTTCCCGTACCCGGTGACGGTCGGCTACATGTACATCCTGAAGCTGCACCACTTGGTCGACGACAAGATCCACGCCCGCTCGACCGGCCCGTACTCGATGATCACGCAGCAGCCGCTGGGTGGTAAGGCGCAGTTCGGTGGTCAGCGGTTCGGCGAGATGGAGTGCTGGGCCATGCAGGCCTACGGCGCGGCGTACACGCTGCAGGAGCTCTTGACGATCAAGTCCGACGACACCGTCGGTCGCGTCAAGGTCTACGAGGCGATCGTCAAGGGCGAGAACATCCCCGAGCCGGGCATTCCCGAGTCGTTCAAGGTGCTGCTCAAGGAGCTGCAGTCGCTGTGCCTCAACGTCGAGGTGCTCTCCAGTGAGGGCACTGCGATCGAGATGCGCGACACCGACGACGAGGACCTGGAACGCGCTGCCGCGAACCTGGGAATCAACCTGTCCCGCAACGAGTCCCCGTCGGTCGAAGATCTCGCATAGAGACCTCCGTCCAGCCACTTCTTAGTAATTTGATTCGAAATCCCGCAAGGGGAAAGGGAGTTACGTGCTAGACGTCAACTTCTTCGATGAACTCCGTATCGGTCTCGCGACCGCGGACGACATCCGCAACTGGTCCTACGGCGAGGTCAAGAAGCCGGAGACCATCAACTACCGCACGCTCAAGCCAGAGAAGGACGGCCTGTTCTGCGAGAAGATCTTCGGACCTACTCGCGACTGGGAGTGCTACTGCGGCAAGTACAAGCGCGTCCGCTTCAAGGGCATCGTCTGTGAGCGCTGCGGCGTCGAGGTGACTCGCGCCAAGGTGCGTCGTGAGCGGATGGGCCACATCGAGCTGGCCGCACCCGTCACGCACATCTGGTACTTCAAGGGCGTGCCGTCGCGGTTGGGCTACCTGCTCGACCTGGCACCGAAGGATCTCGAGAAGATCATCTACTTCGCCGCCTACGTCATCACCGCGGTGAACACCGAGATGCGCCACAACGAGCTGTCCACGCTCGAGGCCGAGATGGTCGTCGAGAAGAAGGCCGTCGAGGACCAGCGCGATCTGGACCTCGCCGAGCGTTCGCAGAAGCTCGAGAACGACCTTGCCGAGCTGGAGAAGGAAGGCGCCAAGTCCGACGTTCGCCGCAAGGTGCGCGACGGTGGCGAGCGCGAGATGCGCCAGCTCCGCGACCGGACCCAGCGCGAGCTGGACCGGCTCGACGAGATCTGGACGACGTTCACCAAACTCGCTCCCAAGCAGCTGATCGTGGACGAGGTGCTCTACCGCGAGCTGCAGGACCGCTACGGCGAGTACTTCGAGGGCGCCATGGGCGCGGAGTCGATCAAGAAGCTCATCGAGAACTTCGACATCGAGGCCGAGGCCGAGAGCCTGCGCGACACCATCAAGAACGGCAAGGGCCAGAAGAAGCTTCGCGCCCTCAAGCGTCTGAAGGTCGTCGCTGCGTTCCAGCAGTCGGGCAACTCGCCGCTGGGCATGGTCCTCGACGCCGTGCCGGTGATTCCGCCGGAGCTGCGTCCGATGGTTCAGCTCGACGGTGGCCGCTTCGCCACCTCCGACCTGAACGACCTGTACCGCCGCGTCATCAACCGCAACAACCGGCTCAAGCGACTGATCGACCTCGGCGCGCCCGAGATCATCGTCAACAACGAGAAGCGCATGCTTCAGGAGTCGGTGGACGCGCTGTTCGACAACGGTCGTCGTGGTCGTCCCGTCACCGGGCCGGGCAACCGTCCGCTCAAGTCGCTCTCGGATCTGCTCAAGGGCAAGCAGGGTCGGTTCCGCCAGAACCTGCTCGGCAAGCGCGTCGACTACTCGGGCCGTTCGGTCATCGTGGTCGGCCCGCAGCTCAAGCTGCACCAGTGCGGCCTGCCGAAGCTGATGGCACTCGAGCTGTTCAAGCCGTTCGTGATGAAGCGTCTGGTCGACCTGAACCACGCGCAGAACATCAAGAGCGCCAAGCGCATGGTGGAGCGTCAGCGCCCGCAGGTGTGGGACGTCCTCGAAGAGGTCATCGCCGAGCACCCCGTGCTGCTGAACCGTGCACCAACGCTGCACCGCCTGGGCATCCAGGCCTTCGAACCGCAGCTGGTGGAGGGCAAGGCAATTCAGCTGCACCCGCTGGTGTGTGAGGCGTTCAACGCCGACTTCGACGGTGACCAGATGGCCGTGCACCTTCCGCTGTCCGCGGAGGCGCAGGCCGAGGCACGCATCCTGATGCTGTCCTCGAACAACATCCTGTCGCCGGCGTCGGGCAAGCCGCTCGCCATGCCGCGTCTCGACATGGTGACCGGGCTGTACTTCCTGACCACCGAGATCCCCGGCGACCTGGGCGAGTACACGCCCGCCGCCAAGGATCAGCCGGAGACGGGTGTCTACAGCACGGCCGCCGAGGCACAGATGGCCGTCGATCGCGGCATGCTGTCGGTCCGCGCCAAGATCAAGGTTCGGCTGACGCACCTGCGTCCGCCTGCCGACATCGAGGCGCATCTGTTCCCCGAGGGCTGGAAGCTCGGCGACGCCTGGATCGCCGAGACGACGCTGGGCCGCGTGCTGTTCAACGAGCTGCTCCCCAGGGGCTACGCGTTCGTCGACGAGCAGATGCACAAGAAGGTCCAGGCCAGGATCATCAACGACCTGGCCGAGCGCTACCCCATGATCGTGGTGGCGCAGACCGTCGACAAGCTCAAGGACGCCGGCTTCCACTGGGCCACCCGCTCGGGAGTCACCGTGTCGATGGCGGACGTTCTGGTGCCGCCGGACAAGGAAGGCATCCTCGAGCGTCACGAGGCCGAGGCAGACCGCATCGAGAAGCAGTACCAGCGCGGCGGTCTGAACAAGGAAGAGCGCAACGGCGAACTGGTGAAGATCTGGCAGCAGGCCACCGAAGAGGTCGGCAAGGCGCTGGAGGAGTACTACCCCGAGGACAACCCGATCATCACGATCGTGAAGTCCGGTGCCACGGGCAACCTGACCCAGACCCGCACGCTCGCGGGCATGAAGGGTCTGGTGACCAACCCCAAGGGTGAGTTCATCCCGCGTCCGATCAAGTCCTCGTTCCGCGAGGGCCTGACCGTGCTCGAGTACTTCATCAACACGCACGGCGCCCGCAAGGGCCTGGCGGACACGGCTCTTCGTACCGCTGACTCGGGTTACCTGACCCGTCGTCTGGTGGACGTCAGCCAGGACGTCATCGTCCGCGAGCACGACTGCGACACCGAGCGCGGCATCAACGTCGTGCTTGCCGAGCCCGACGCCAACGGTGCCCTCATCCGGGACCCGCACGTCGAGACCGCGGCGTTCGCACGCACGCTCGCCAGTGACGCCGTCGACTCGAACGGCAACGTGATCATCCAGCGTGGCCACGACCTGGGCGATCCGGCGATCGACGCACTGCTCGCCGCCGGCATCAACTCGGTTCGCGTGCGCTCGGTCCTGACGTGCGCGAGCGCGTCCGGCGTGTGCGCCATGTGCTACGGCCGTTCGATGGCGACGGGCAAGCTCGTCGACATCGGCGAGGCGGTCGGCATCGTTGCGGCGCAGTCGATCGGTGAGCCCGGCACGCAGCTGACGATGCGTACCTTCCACCAGGGTGGCGTCACCGGTGGCGCCGACATCGTCGGTGGTCTGCCCCGCGTCCAGGAACTGTTCGAGGCCCGCGTGCCGCGCAACACTGCGCCGATCGCGGACCTGTCCGGACGGGTTCGCCTGGAGGAGACCGAGAAGTTCTACAAGATCACGATCGTGCCGGACGACGGCAGCGAAGAAGTGGTCTACGACAAGATCTCGCGTCGCCAGCGGCTGAAGTCCTTCAAGCACGAGGACGGCGAGGAGCGGTTGCTCTCCGACGGCGATCACGTCGAGGTCGGTCAGCAGCTCATGGAGGGTTCGGCCAACCCGCACGAGGTTCTTCGCGTGCAGGGTCAGCGGAGCGTTCAGCAGCACCTCGTCAACGAGGTGCAGGACGTCTACCGCGCCCAGGGTGTGTCGATCCACGACAAGCACATCGAGGTGATCGTGCGGCAGATGCTGCGCCGCGTCACGATCATCGACTCGGGTGCTACCGAGTTCCTGCCCGGTTCACTGACCGAGCGTGCGGAATTCGAGTCGGCGAACCGTCGCGTCGTGGCCGAGGGCAACGAGCCCGCGGCCGGACGTCCGGTGCTCATGGGCATCACGAAGGCATCGCTGGCCACCGATTCGTGGCTGTCGGCGGCGTCGTTCCAGGAGACCACTCGCGTGCTCACCGATGCGGCGATCAACTGCCGCAGCGACAAGCTGCAGGGTCTGAAGGAGAACGTGATCATCGGCAAGCTGATCCCGGCCGGTACCGGCATCGCCCGTTACCGCGACATCCAGGTGCAGCCGACCGAGGAAGCTCGGGCTGCTGCGTACACGATCCCGTCCTACGAGGATCAGTACTACAGCCCGGACTTCGGCCAGAGTTCCGGCCAGGCCGTGCCGCTGGACGACTACGGATTCAGCGACTACCGCTAGTCAGCACGACGGAGAAGCCCCCGCTTTCGAGCGGGGGCTTCTTCTTTTCCCGCCGAGCAGACGCTAAAGCCCCTGATCCCGGCCACTTAGGGGGTTTTTGCGTCTGCTCGCGGAGGGTCGTTGGCCGAGTTATCCCCAGATCGTCAACCGGGGTGTGTCGAGATCGTCGTCGCAGCGGCAGCCTTGAAGCGTGTACGTACACGACCTGATCGACCAGGCGGGCGGCTTGGTGACGACGTCCCAACTCACAGCGGTGATGTCGCGGAAGATGCTGGCCACCCACGTTCGTACCGGGGACATCGTGCGGGTGTGCCACGGCGTTTATGCCCGGAGGCCGCCGGACGTCATGGGAACGCTGGCGGCACTGGACTTGATGGTTGGCCAGCCGCTCGTCGCCTGCATGGGTACCGCGGCATGGCTGTACGGATTCGACACCGAGCGCGACGGCCGAGTCCACGTGCTCGACCCCGCGGTTCGACTGCGCCCCACCACGGGCGTCATGGTTCACCAACGCGCGGGCGCCCCGCTGCGCCGAGTCAAGGGTAGGCTGACGACAGCGCCGGCATGGACCGCGGTCGAGGTGGCGCGGACCTTGCGGCGGCCGCGCGCACTTGCCACGCTCGACGCCGCACTGCATGTCGGGGCGTGCACGGTGGCCGAGCTCGAGGCGGCGGTGCACGAGCAAAAGGGGCGGCGAGGGATCGTCGGTGTGCGGGACTTGTTGTCGTACGCGGACGGTCGCGCCGAATCCCCGATGGAAAGTGAAGCACGCCTGGTCTTCATCGATCACGGTCTGCCGCGACCGGAACTCCAGTTCGAGATCGTCGATCATTGCGGCGACCTCTGGCGAGCCGACTTCGCCTGGGTCGACGCGATGGTCGTTGCCGAATACGACAGCATGGAGTGGCACGCGAACCCGCAGGCGTGGAAGCGCGACCGGATCAAAGCCGAGCGGTTACGCGATTGCGGATATACCACCGTTCCGATCGTCGTGGACGACGTCCGATGTCAGCCCTACGAGTTGGCGAGCCGGATACGCCGCCTCGTCACGTGAACGAGGTCGGCGAGCAGACGCAAAGTCCCCTGAGTCAGCCGAAAGGAGGGGCTTTTGCGTCTGCTCGCGGGAGGAAGCGGGCCCGCCGCGGCACCGGCGAGGGCGTCGGTGACACGACCTAGACTGGCGGCGTGTTGATCGGCTCACATGTCCACAACGACGATCCGCTGGCCGCCGCGGAGGCGGACGGCGCAGACGTCGTCCAGTTCTTCCTCGGCGACCCGCAGAGCTGGAAGAAGCCCAAGCCCCGCGAGGACGCGGAGGTACTCAAGGCGTCGACGACGCCGCTGTACGTGCACGCGCCCTATCTGATCAACGTGGCGTCGGCCAACAACCGCGTCCGTATTCCGTCGCGCAAGATCCTGCAGGACACCTGCGACGCCGCAGCCGAGGTGGGCGCCACCGCGGTGATCGTGCACGGCGGGCATGCCGACGACAAGGACATGGAGGCCGGCTTCGAGCGGTGGGTCAAGGCGCTCGACCAGCTCAAGACCGACGTGCCCGTCTACCTCGAGAACACCGCGGGCGGCGACCACGCGATGGCCCGGCACTTCGACACCATCGCCCGGCTGTGGGACCGCATCGGCGACATGGGCATCGGCTTCTGCCTCGACACCTGCCACGCGTGGGCCGCGGGGGAGGCGCTCATCGACGCCGTCGAGCGGATCAAGACCATCACCGGACGCATCGACCTGGTGCACTGCAACGACTCTCGCGATGCCGCCGGGTCGGGCGCCGATCGGCACGCCAACTTCGGCATGGGCCAGATCGACCCGCAACTGCTCGTCGCCGTGGTCGAGGCCGCCGACGCGCCGGTCATCTGCGAGACGTCGGACGAGGGTCGCAAGGACGACATCGCGTTCCTGCGGGAGAACCTCGGCTGACGTCTCTCAGACGCCGGCGCCGTCGACCTAGAGGGCGCTCGCGTTCTTGGCGGCTTCGATGGCGTCGTTCTCCGCGATCACCGTCACCACCGTCGACACGACGGGCTTCGGGGTCCAGTCCGGCCGGAACAGGCCGAACGAACCTTCCACCGCATCACCGTCGGCCCTGTCGACCAGGGTGTGGATGAACGCCGGCCCCGCGTAGGACAGGGCGCGCCAGCCCCGCAGGAAGTCGCCGATGTACGCCGCCTGGTTGGCGTCGGACGCCTCCGACGACGGCTGCCCGTATTCCGTCGCCCAGATCTTCTTGTGACCGTCGCCGTTGGCGACCATCAGGGCGTAGATCCGGTTGGCCTGGCTGATCGGCGACTCGAACATGTACCCGCCCTGGGAGAACGGCGTCGTGTACTGGTACGGGTGGAAGGACAGGGCGTCGAAGTAGCCGGCCGCCCCGGCCTTGTACATCTCGTCGACGAATCGCACCGGGTTGACCGTGAGGTTGAACCAGTCGAGCGTCGCACCTACCGACGCCGCCACGACGACCGCGTTGGGGTCAGCGGCTTTGATGGCGGGGTAGGCGGCCTTGAGCAGCGCGGTGTACTGGGCGGCGTTGGGCCCGGGTTGCCAGAACATGATCGCGTTGGGCTCGTTCCAGACCTCCCATGCCGTGACCTTTCCCTTGTAGCGCGCGGCCGCGGCGCCTGCGAATGCAGCGAATTGTGCGTTATTGGCGGGCATTCCGGCCAGCGGTGTCGTGTTGGCCACCGACGCCCACACCGGCGGCGAGTTCAGGATGCCCAGCACCTTGATGTTGCGCGCCGCAGCACCGTTGATCACGCGGTCGACGGCACTCCAGTCGTTCCAGCCCGGTAGGGGTTGGACGGCGGCCCACGGCACCAGCACACGGAGGTCGGTGATGCCGACGGACTGCAGCTTGTCGAGCGCAGTGTTGAGGTCGGCTTGGGAGTAGAACAGCAGATCCGGCACGTGGATGGCGACGCTGGTCGGGCGTTGATCGATGGCGTTCGCCACCGGCGGCACGATGGTGACCGACACCGTCGTGGTGGTGGCCGCTCCCAGCGCATCCCTCACCGTCACGGTGAACACGTCGGTGTCGACTCCAGGCGTCACCAGAGCGGTGTAGCGGGCGTCCACGGTGGGGGTGTAGGTGTACGCACCGGTGACGGCGTCGACCTTCACGACACCCTTCTTGGGTCCCGTGACGACCGTGTAGGTGAGTGCGTCGCCCTCGGGGTCGGTCGCGGTGACGGTGCCCGTCACGGTTCCAATCGCCGACGACGAACTGCCAACGGTCGCACCGCCGGTCACGGGGGCCTGGTTGCCGGCCGGGTACGCCGTGATGGGTGCGCTCAGGGTGAACGTCGCCGTGCCGCCGTAGCCGTCGGAGACGGTGATGGTGAGCGCCTCGACCTTCGCGGCGGCGGTGGCGCCAGGCGCCGATGCGGCGTCGCGGGCGGCGGTCGACGGGGTGTAGGTGAAGCTGCCGTTCGCTCCGATGACCAGCGTGCCCTTCAGCGGTGTGGTCGAGGTGAACGTCAGCGGGTCGCCGTCGGGGTCGACGGCCGTCAGGGTGCCGCTCACGACGCCCGTCTTGCCGTCGGTCTGAGTCACGGTGGCCGAGCCGCCGGTGGGCTTGGCGTTGGCGGGGCTGACGGTCACGGTGATCGCCGTGGTCACGACACCGCCGTGTCCGTCGCTGACGGCAACGGTGAAGGTGTCCTGCTTGTCGGCGATCGTGGCGCCGAGCTTCTGGGCGGCGTGGCGTGCGGCGGCGGTGGGGGTGTAGGTGAAAGCGCCTGTTGCCGTGAGCGTCACGGTGCCCTTGCCGGGCGCGACGGACGTCGAGTAGGTGAGGACGTCCCGGTCCGTGTCCGTGCCCGTGACCTTGCCGGTGACCACACCCGTCGAAGTGTTGGGCGCGCCAACGGTCTTGGTGATCGTGGGCACCGCGTTCTTGGGGCTGATGTTCACCGTGACGGTGGTCGTGACGACGCCACGCCTGCCGTCGGTCACCGTCACCGTGAACGTGTCGGTGGTGACGCTGGCCGGCGCGCCGACCGTTGAGGCGTTGTGCCGGGCGGCCGCGGTCGGCGTATAGGTGTAGCCACCCGTGGCCGTGAGCGTCAGGGTCCCCTTGGTCGGGGCACCGGATACGGTGTACTTCAGCGGATCTCCGTTCGGATCGGTCACCCCGAGGGTGCCGGTGACGGCGCCGGTCGTCGCGTTCGGTGCGCCCTTCGTCGGGGTCCCTGCCACCGGAGCCGCGTTCGGCGCAGTCAGCGTGACGACCCGCACCACGCCTGCCACGCGGTCCGTCACGTACATCTCCGTGCCGTCGGGGGTGACGAAGGAGGCCGGGCGTTGTGACGCGTCGGTGGTCGGCACGGTGGCGACGGCACTGATCAATGCGCCCGTCGCAGCCGCGAACGACCCGACGCGACCGGCGGCATCGGTCACGAACAACGTGGTGCCGTCTCGGCTCACGGCCAGCGCGGTGGGCGGTAGGCCGCCGATCGAGAAGTTCCCAATGTTGACGCGGGTCTTGGTGTCGACGACCGACACGGCCCCGTCTTCGGTGCCGACGTACAGCCTTGAATTGTCGGGGCTGACGACCAAAGACGTTGCCCTGGTGGTCAATCGGACGACTTGCGTGGTCGTCGTCGACGTCGGGGCAAAGGACAGGATGGCGGTGCCGCCGGTGGGCGTGTCCGTCGCGACGTAGACGCGCGTGTTGTCGGGGCTGGGCGCGATGGCGGTCGGGCGGAAGCCGCCCGGCATGGTGGTCGTGGTGGCGACCAGGTTGGTCGAGGTGCTGATGCGCACGACCTTGCCCGCGTCGTAGCTCAACACGTACGCAGACCCGCCGGTCGGGCTCATGGTGATCGAGGTCGGCTTGGCGACGGCGATGGTCGCCACGCGGGCTCCGGTCACGGCGTTCAGCACGGTCACGGTGTTGCCGGTCGAGCTGGAGACGTAGATCCGCGTGCCGTCCTGCTTGACGGCGATGCCGTCGGGTGCGACACCGGCGGCGTAGGTGCCCAGCACCTTGGCGGTGACCGTGTCGATGATCGTGACGGTGCCCGCCTCGCGGTTCGTCACGAAGGCGCGAGTGTTGGTGGCGGCGATGGCGCCGGCCCCGGTCACTCCACCGATGTCGGTGCGGACGCCCATCGGGATGGCCGCGATCGGCACGTTGATCTGAACGGGCACCTTGTTGACCCCGTCGGACACGGTGACCGTCATCGCGATGGCGCCTGCCCCCGAGGGGTTGATGCCGGCGAGGAGTCGCTGCGCCGTGGTGGGCGTGTAGGTGAACGTCGCGGTGGTGGCGTTGTAGACGATCGTCCCGACGGCGGGCTTGGTGGTCAGGGTGATCGTCGGCTTCACGCCTTCGGGGTCGGAGGCGACGATCGTGCCCGTCACGGCGCCGGTCAGCGGGTTGGGCACGAGGAACGTTGCCGTCGCCGTTGGCGCTTGGTTCACGACGGCCGTGGCGACGACCTGGGCCGAGGCCAACCGCATGGCCGTCGGTGCGGGTTCGGTCACCGCTGCGGTTCCGATCTCGCGGCGGGCCGCCGCGAGGAACATCCACGCCAGCGGCGATTCCGTCCAGCCGCGCTGCATTGCCGACAGCCATGACGTCAGTGCGGGCGCCACGACATTGCTCAGGACCATCGACACGACGTTCTGCACCGGAGCGACGGCGACGGCGGGTGCCGGGGGAGTGGGCGTCAGCGACACCGGGGCGATGGTCCTGGACGCGACCACCGGCGCTGCCGGTGCGGTCGTGGCCGACGGGGACTGCGCCGTGGTGGCCCGCGTCGCGGACGACGTCGTCTCCGTGGCGGTCGAGGAGGTGGCAGCCGATCCGCTGATGGTCGCGACGGGAGTGGTGTCGCGGGATGCCGTGTCGCCGTCGTCGTCGTTTCGCGGCTTGTTGGTGCCGGTCGGCTCCGCCGCGTTGGAGCCGTACGTCGACGTCTGCGCCCCACCGGAGTGGGAGACGATCACGCCGGGCGCCACGTCCACTGTCGTGGCCGAGCCGGTAGTGGCCGAGCCGGTGGTGGGCGTGGGTCCGGTGGGCACGGCGTCGTTCGTCACGGGCGAGGTCGTCGCGGAATCGGTCGTCTGCGACGCGGTCGTGTCGGCAGGCGACGGTGAGGAGCCGGCGGCGGTTGCGCCATCGCCAGTTTCCTGGCTCGCAGCAGTCGTCGAGTCACCGGCGGCTTCTGGGCTCGCCCAGGCGACGCCTGCCGGTGTGGCGATGGCGGTGCCGACGCCCAAGGCGACCGCAAGGGCGCCCACTCGACCTACGAAATTGCTGTATTGCATGACGCACGACCCCAAATGCTCAGGACGAAGCCCCTCGTGCGCAGTAGTGCGCACGAGGGAATTCGGAGAAACGATAAATGGTTTGACGTCGTCGTCAGTTTAGCTGATGAAATACGTTGCTGCACCCCGGTTCAACTAATTTGCTATAGCCGCGATAATGGTATGAATGTCCAGTTGAGATGGTATCAAACGTCATAGCCATCGGTGTCTGATCTTGTTTGCTTGCCAAATCGGGTAAATGGTACGTGAAAGTGAGAACATCGGCCTCGTTACGGAAGTGGCGAATGGTTCGACCAATCAAGATCGAGTAACGGGCGTGTCATCTCAGCGCGGATCCACCGGTGAATGGCAACTCGCCGCGGCCGACCACGGGCGTGATGAACGCGCCTCGAACTGTGGATGGCCGAGCGGTTAACTAGTCTGACTCGGGGAATGGCGGTACCGGCGCCGCAATCCCGAGTCCCTTCGCGCGAGCGGCTCGCACGATGTCAGCTCCGGCGAAAGGTCGATGTGTCTGCGATTGACGATGGACCGTCGATCGGTTTCGCGCGTGTCCTGGATCCGCCCGCCGCCCGGGACCGGCGTGGTGAACGGCTGCGGATCCTGCGGTGGCTGGCAATCGCGGCGTGGGCGTTCGTCATCGTCTACCGCACCGTCACCGACGGGTTCGCGTTCAACCGGGAACTGCTTCTCCTCTACATCGCGACGGGCTTGCTCGTCGCGAGCATCGGTCGCGGCCGCCGCATGTTCTACGTCGTCCGCGACTGGCTGCCCTTCGCGGTGGTCCTGCTTGCCTACGACCTGAGCCGCGGCGCGGCGACGCTCGTCGGCAGGCCGACGCTGTGGCACTGGCAGGCCGACGCCGACCGGTGGTTGTTCGGCGGGACGATGCCCACGGTCTGGCTGCAGGAGCGCCTCAAGGTGCCGGCCACGCCGTGGTGGGAAGTGGTCATCAGCACCGTCTACATGTCCTTCTTCATCCTTCCGTACGTGGTTGCGGCGGTCCTGTGGCTGCGCAACCGCGAAGAGTGGAAGGCCTTCGTCAAACTCTTCGTTGGGCTGTCGTTCGCGGCACTGGTCGTATACGCGCTGGTGCCCGCGGCGCCGCCGTGGGCAGCCGCCCGGTGTACCGCTGCCGACGTCGCCGCTGGTCCGTCCGGACCGAGGTGCATGTTCCGCTCCCCGCGCGGCGTGCCCGACGGCGGAATCCTCGGCGCAATGCAGACCAGCCAGGACGGCGCGAATCCGTGGATCGAGCGGATCGTCACGCGCGGCTGGGGGAAGCTCAACCTGCACTCAGCCGGAGCGCTCATCGACCAGGGGCAGGCGAACGTCAACCTCGTCGCCGCCATCCCGTCGCTGCACGCCGGGATGTCCGCCGCCATCGCCGCGTTCCTCTGGCACCGCGTCAACAAGAAGTGGCGCCCGGTGTTGGTGGCCTACGTGCTCATCATGGCGTTCACGCTCGTGTACACCGCCGAGCACTACGTCGTAGACATCCTGCTGGGCTGGGCCTTCGCCGCCGTGGTCGCTCTGGCGATCAACTGGCACACCGCGTGGCGGCGCCGGCGGTCACAGGCCCGTGAGATAGACCTTGCGCAGGGTCTCGGTGACCGTCCAGACGGTCTCGGCGCCGGCCGCGAGCCGGACCACGTCGCCAACCTGCAGATGCAGGGTGGGGCTGTCGTCGGCGAACGCGACGGTGGCTGACCCCGCGAGCACCACGAACACCTCCTCGGCCTCGACGTCGCTCATCTGGCCTGGCGTCATCTCCCACACGCCGACTTCGAGCCCGGCGAGTTCGGTCACGGGGTGAACTGCGGTCGTCGGCGCACCGTCGAGCGACTGATCGGCCGGGACCGGCGCGCGGTCGAGGTCGATGGTGGCAGCATGGACGACGGTGTTCGGTTGCACCCAGACACTGTGCCGCCTGGGCCCACGCGTGTCACGTAGGGGAAACGACCGTATTACGCATCTTGTGCGATTGTCGGCAAAATGTAACAGTGGGGGCATGGCTGATACCCACGTCGTCACCAATCAGGTTCCGCCGCTGGAGGAACACAACCCGGCGACCTCGGAGGTGTTGGCCGAAGCCCTCGTTCGCGAGGGCGGCGGATGGGGTGCCGACGAGGTCAACGAGTTGGGCGCGCTATGCGGCACCGCGCAGGCGCAGCGCTGGGGTGAACTGGCCGACCGCCACCGTCCCGTGCTGCACACCCACGACCGCTACGGGAACCGCGTCGACGAAGTCGAGTACGACCCCGCCTATCACGAACTGATGACCGTCGCCGTGAGCCACGGCCTGCACGCGGCGCCGTGGGCCGACGACCGGCCGGGCGCCCACGTGGTTCGCGCGGCGAAGACGTCGGTGTGGACACCCGAGCCCGGCCACCTATGCCCCATCTCCATGACCTATGCGGTCGTGCCCGCGCTGCGCTTCAACCCCGAACTCGCCGCCGTCTACGAGCCGCTGCTCAGCAGCCGCGTCTACGACCCGGAGATGAAGATCCCCAATCGCAAACGCGGCATCACCGCAGGCATGTCGATGACGGAGAAGCAGGGCGGTTCCGACGTTCGGGCGGGAACCACCGAGGCCGTGCCGAACGGTTTCGGCACCTACAGCATCACCGGGCACAAGTGGTTCACGTCGGCGCCCATGTCGGATGTCTTCCTCGTCCTCGCCCAGGCGCCCGGTGGGCTCACCTGCTTCCTGCTGCCGCGCGTGCTTCCCGACGGCACCCGCAACCGGATGTACCTGCAGCGACTGAAGGACAAGCTCGGCAACCACGCCAACGCCTCCAGCGAGGTCGAGTACGACGGCGCGATCGCCTGGCGCGTGGGCGAGGAGGGCCGGGGCGTACCGACCATCATCGAGATGGTCAACCTCACCCGGCTCGACTGCACGCTCGGCAGCGCCACCAGCATGCGCACCGGCCTGACCCGTGCGGTGCACCACGCGCAGCACCGAAAGGCGTTCGGCGAGTATCTGATCGATCAGCCGCTGATGCGCAACGTCCTCGCCGACCTCGCCGTCGAGGCCGAGGCGGCGACGATGCTCGCGATGCGAATGGCCGGTGCCACCGACAAGGCGGTGCACGGTGATCAGCGCGAGACCTTGCTGCGGCGCATCGGGCTGGCCGCGGGCAAGTACTGGGTGTGCAAGCGCGCCACCCCGCACGCGGCGGAGACCATGGAGTGCCTCGGCGGCAACGGCTACGTCGAGGAGTCCGGGATGCCCCGGCTGTACCGGGAGGCCCCGCTGATGGGCATCTGGGAGGGCTCGGGCAACGTCAGCGCGCTGGATACGTTGCGCGCCATGGCCACTCGGCCGGAATGCGTCGAGGTGCTATTCGACGAACTCGCGACGGCCGCGGGCCAGGATGCCCGCTACGACGCGCACGTGACGGCGCTGCGCCAGACGCTCGGCTCCGCGGACGACGTGGCGACGATCCAGTACCGAGCGCGCAAGGTGGCCGAGGACATCGCGCTGGCGCTGCAGGGCGCGCTGCTCATCCGGCACGGGCACCCTGCGGTGGCCGAGGCGTTCCTGGCCAGCAGGCTCGGCGGGCAGTGGGGCGGTGCGTTCGGGACTTTGCCGACCGGGCTGGACCTGGCGCCGATCATCGAGCGCGCGCTGGTCAAGGGATGACGGCCCGTCGCGAGCGTGCGCGAACTCGGGTTTTGGCGCGGCGTGTCGCCCGCAGACACGCACGCTCGCCGAGGGTGGTGACGACCTCGTGACGCATGCGATCCGGCCGGTCGACTTCGACGACCTCAAGACGATGACGTACGAGGTGACCGACCGCGTCGCTCGGATCACCTTCAACCGTCCCGAGAAGGGCAACGCGATCGTCGCCGACACCCCGCTCGAACTCTCCGCACTCGTCGAGCGCGCCGACCTGGATCCGGCAGTGCACGTGATCCTGGTGTCCGGCCGGGGCGAGGGGTTCTGCGCGGGATTCGACCTGTCCGCGTACGCCGAGGGTTCGTCGTCGGCCGGTGGCGGCAGTCCCTACAAGGACACCGTGCTGTCGGGCCGCACCCAGGGCATCAACCACCTGCCCGATCAGCCGTGGGATCCGATGATCGACTACCAGATGATGAGCCGGTTCGTCCGTGGGTTCTCCAGCCTGATGCACGCCGACAAGCCGACCGTGGTCAAGATCCACGGCTACTGCGTGGCGGGCGGCACGGACATCGCACTGCACGCCGATCAGGTGATCGCCGCGTCGGACGCCAAGATCGGTTATCCGCCGATGCGTGTCTGGGGAGTGCCCGCTGCGGGCTTGTGGGCGCACCGGCTCGGCGACCAGCGCGCGAAACGCCTTCTGTTCACCGGTGATTGCATCTCGGGAACGCAGGCGGCCGAGTGGGGCCTGGCCATCGAGGCGCCCGAGCCCGCCGACCTCGACGAGCGGACCGAGCGCCTCGTGGAGCGGATCGCGGCGATGCCGGTCAACCAGTTGATCATGGCGAAGCTCGCGCTCAACACCGCGCTGCTGCAGCAGGGCATCGCCACCAGCCGGATGGTCAGCACCGTCTTCGACGGCGTGGCCCGGCACACCCCCGAGGGTCACGAGTTCGTCGCCCGGGCACGCGAACACGGCTTCCGCGACGCCGTGCGCGGTCGCGACGAGCCCTACGGCGACGCGGGACGCCGCACCTCCGGGGTATGACCGATGTCGCCGCCGCGCAGGGACCACGGCCCTCGCGCGCGGACGCGTCGACGGCGCTGGCCCGCATGACCGCGCGATCGGTGGTGCTGAGCGTCCTCCTGGGAGCACACCCCGCGTCGGCATCGGCGGCCGAACTCATCCGCCTCACAGCGGACTTCGGGATCCGCGAGTCGACTTTGCGGGTGGCGCTGACCCGGATGGTCGCGGCCGGTGACCTGATCCGGTCGGCCGACGGGTACCGGCTGTCGTCGCGCCTGCTGGCACGGCAACGGCGACAGGACGATGCGCTGGACCCGAAGCCAAGGCGGTGGGACGGGACGTGGACGACACTCGTCGTCACCAGCGTGGGCACCGATGCCCGCAACCGGGCTGCACTGCGAACCGCGCTGTGCGAGATGCGGTTCGCCGAACTGCGGGAGGGCGTCTGGATGCGCCCGGCGAACCTCGACCAGGTCGTGCCCGACGCGCTGCGTGACCGGGTGCGCGTGCTGACGGCGCGCGACGACGATCCCGCCGGCCTCGCAGGCCGCCTGTGGAACCTGTCGGGCTGGTCGGCGACGGGGCACCGGCTCCTCGACGAGTTGTGCTCTGCGCCAGACGTACCCGGCCGCTTCACCGCCGCGGCCGGCATCGTGCGTCACCTGCTGACCGACCCCGTGCTGCCCGACGAGCTGCTGCCTGCCGACTGGCCAGGCGCCGCACTGCGGTCTGCCTACCTCGACTTCGCCGCCGATCTGACGGCGCGACGCGACGACACCGAGCTGATGGAGGCGACATGAGTGGTCCGGCGGGCAGGAGCGCAGCGACCGGGGGAATGGTCCCGGATGGTGGGAGCGCAGCTGCAGGCCGAGGCGGCGTGCGGGTGGAGCGCAACGGCCCGGTGACCACGGTGATCATGGATCGACCTGCGGCACGCAACGCCGTGAACGGTCCGGCGGCCGCCGAGTTGTACGCCGCGTTCGACGAGTTCGATCGCGACGACGATGCCTCCGTCGCCGTCCTGTGGGGTGACAACGGAACATTCTGCGCGGGAGCGGATCTCAAGGCGTTCGGCACGCCGGACATGAACCCGGCGCACCGCACGGGCCCCGGCCCGATGGGACCGACGCGCATGGTGCTGTCCAAGCCGGTGATCGCGGCGGTCAGCGGGTACGCCGTTGCCGGCGGGCTCGAACTGGCGCTGTGGTGCGACCTGCGGGTGGCCGAGGAGGACGCCACCTTCGGCGTGTTCTGCCGGCGTTGGGGCGTGCCGTTGATCGACGGGGGCACCGTGCGACTGCCCCGGCTCATCGGTCAGAGCCGGGCGATGGATCTCATCCTCACCGGCCGCGCGGTCGGGGCGCAGGAGGCGCTGCAGATGGGTCTCGCCAACCGGGTCGTCGGCAAGGGCGACGCTCGCCGGGCGGCCGAGGAGTTGGCAGCCGAACTCGCTGCGCTGCCGCAGCTGTGCATGCGGTCCGATCGGCTGTCGGCGATGGGGCAGTGGGGCATGTCGGAGGCCGAGGCCATCGACACCGAGTTCGCCAGCCTGTCCCGGGTCTCGTCCGAATCCCTGGCTGGCGCACGGCGTTTCGCCGACGGCGCCGGGCGGCACGGCACCCAAGCTTGATCGCGTGGGCTCAGCCCTTGTCGACCTTGTTGCCCGAGCCGCGGTCCTCGACCTTCGGCTCACCCTCGCGGTAGCTGACCGTGTTGTTGAGGCCGACCACGGTGAGGCTGTCGTCGACCCTGTCGAACGTGATCTTGTTGTCCGCTCCGCCGATGTTCACGCTGGCGCAGGTGCCCTTGACGGTGAGGGTGTTGTTCGAGCCACCGACGTTGAGCGACTTGCCATCCGAGCAGTCGATGTCCGCGGTGGTCCCGAACGAGCCGTAGTTGATGGTGTTGCCGATCTCGACCTGCGCGCCCGAGCTGCCCGCAGATCCGGAGGGGGAGTTCGTGTCGCCGCTGTTGGCGCCGCAGCCGGTGAGTCCCCAGGCCGCGGCGGTGATGCTCAGCGCTGCGATCAGGATCCGGGAGTGGGCGCGCATGCAGTCCCTCGCTTCGTCGTCGGCGGCGTCAATTCGACGCCGCCCCAAGACTACGCGGGGACGCGGTCGATCCGGTTGGTCATGCCGAGTTCGCGGCCGCGGTCCCAGACCTTCGGCGCGCCGGTGCGGTAGTACACCGTCTGATCGAACCCGTAGACCGTGATGTCGTTGACGACGTTGTCGGCGATGACGGTGTTCGAGGAACCCTGCACCGAGACGCCCCAGCACGAACCCTTGGCGGTGATGAAGTTGCTGGTGCCCACGATGATCAGCGCCGCATCGTTGCAGTCGATCGTCTGGGAGATGCCCTGCCCGGTGATGTGGGTGTCACCGTTCTTCGCCGCGGCCGACGGCGCACCGGCGATCAGCCCCGAGGCCACCGTCACCGAGACCGCGGTCATCGCGACCGCGAGCGTGCCCGCCGACTTCGGCCCGCACGGCGCCTTGATGCTCATGGTGCTCCCCTCGCGAACAGCGATTCCGATCGTCGCAGCCTACGTTGCCCGACCGCGCCCGCGTCGGCGGTTCGCAGCAACCAATCCGGGTCGACCGGTGATCCCTGCCGACGGCCAGGTGAACGGTTAGAGTCATTAGTTGGTCCACGCCACGGCGGCGACCGATGAACCGACCACCGACCGAAGGACGCGTGACTCATGGCAGCTCGGTCGGAGGCAGTCTCCGCGGGCGGCCGCACGAAGAGTCCCACCAGAACCACCAAGCTGAGCCGCGACGCCATCGTCAACGCCGCCCTGACGTTCCTGGACCGCGAAGGCTGGGACGCACTCACGATCAACGCCCTGGCCAACCAGCTCGGCACCAAGGGGCCGTCGCTCTACAACCACGTCCAGAGCCTCGACGACCTGCGCCGGACCGTGCGGATGCGGGTCATCGACGACATCATCGGCATGCTGAACAACGTCGGGCAGGGGCGCACGCGCGACGACGCCGTGGTCTCCATGGCCAGCGCCTACCGCAGCTACGCCCATCACCATCCGGGTCGGTACTCGGCCTTCACCCGGATGCCGCTGGGGGGCGACGACCCCGAGTACACCGCGGCCACCCGCGCCGCGGCAGGACCGGTCATCGCGGTGCTCGTCTCCTATGGGATCGACGGCGAGAACGCGTTCTACTCGGCGCTCGAGTTCTGGTCGGCGCTGCACGGTTTCGTGCTGCTGGAGATGACCGGCGTCATGGACGACATCGACACCGACGCGGTGTTCACCGACATGGTGCTGCGCCTCGCTGCCGGCATGGAGAGACGATGAGCGCTTGCGCGGCGCACCGTGTCAGCGCGTCGCCGCACGTCGGCCGGGATCGTCGTCTAACGTCGCTGGCGTTCACCGTGACGCGGTGACCCGCCCGAACGAACGCCGGGTGACGGGTCCCCTAACTTCGACATCGACGAAGTGGACCCATGTCACCTGCAGCGATGGCGCCATGGCGGCGCTTTGACCTGCGCCATGCGCGACGGGTATCGTGGACGCTCGTGCCTGGCCAAGGCGCTTGCGAATGAAGTAGTACCTGCAAGCATGCCTGCACGCCGGGCCAATTCGCATGTTCACCGCGCATCGAACCAATGATGCGCGCGAGCGCGCGACACGCCCGGTCGCGGGGGACGCGGCAGGACTGAAACCGCAGTACAGAGACTTGAAGCACCACCCGAATACAGCAAGCAGCACCACGGAGAGACACAGAAAGCCGGTACATGCCAACCATCAACCAGCTGGTCCGCAAGGGCCGCCGCGACAAGATCGCCAAGGTCAAGACCGCGGCCCTCAAGGGCAGCCCGCAGCGCCGCGGTGTGTGCACTCGCGTGTACACCACCACCCCGAAGAAGCCGAACTCGGCACTTCGCAAGGTGGCGCGCGTGAAGCTGACCAGCGCGGTCGAGGTCACCGCCTACATCCCGGGTGAAGGTCACAACCTGCAGGAGCACTCGATGGTGCTGGTGCGTGGCGGTCGTGTGAAGGACCTCCCCGGTGTGCGCTACAAGATCATCCGCGGCTCGCTCGACACCCAGGGTGTCAAGAACCGCAAGCAAGCCCGCAGCCGTTACGGCGCCAAGAAGGAGAAGAGCTAATGCCGCGCAAGGGGCCCGCGCCGAAGCGCCCGCTGGTCAACGACCCGGTCTACGGATCGCAGCTCGTCACCCAGCTCGTCAACAAGGTGCTGCTGGACGGGAAGAAATCCCTCGCCGAACGCATTGTCTATGGTGCGCTCGAACAAGCTCGCGAGAAGACCGGCACGGACCCCGTGGTGACGCTCAAGCGCGCCATGGACAACGTCAAGCCGGCCCTCGAGGTTCGCAGCCGCCGCGTCGGCGGTGCCACCTACCAGGTGCCCGTCGAGGTCCGTCCGGAGCGTTCGACGACCCTCGCCCTGCGCTGGTTGGTCGGGTTCTCCAAGCAACGCCGCGAGAAGACCATGGTCGAGCGCCTGGCGAACGAACTCCTCGACGCCAGCAATGGCCTGGGCGCAGCAGTCAAGCGCCGCGAGGACGTTCACAAGATGGCCGAGGCGAACCGGGCCTTCGCGCACTACCGCTGGTGATCTCCGGCCCGCGGTCGTGCTGACCGCAGGGCGCTACACACACCTAACTAGCAAGCGAAAGAGTGGGATTTAGCCGTGGCACAGGACGTGCTGACCGACCTCACGAAGGTCCGCAACATCGGCATCATGGCGCACATCGACGCCGGCAAGACGACGACGACCGAGCGCATCCTCTACTACACCGGTATCAGCTACAAGATCGGTGAAGTTCACGATGGCGCGGCCACGATGGACTGGATGGAGCAGGAGCAGGAGCGGGGTATCACCATCACCTCCGCTGCCACCACCTGTTTCTGGAATGGCAACCAAATCAACATCATCGACACCCCCGGGCACGTCGACTTCACCGTCGAGGTGGAGCGTTCGCTGCGCGTGCTCGATGGCGCCGTCGCCGTCTTCGACGGCAAGGAGGGCGTCGAGCCCCAGTCCGAGCAGGTGTGGCGCCAGGCCGACAAGTACGACGTTCCGCGCATCTGCTTCGTCAACAAGATGGACAAGCTGGGCGCCGACTTCTACTTCTCGGTCCGCACGATGAAGGAGCGCCTCGGCGCCAACGTCATCCCGATCCAGCTGCCGATCGGCTCCGAAGGCGACTTCGAAGGCGTCATCGACCTGGTCGAGATGAACGCCAAGGTGTGGCGTGGCGAGACCAAGCTCGGTGAGACCTACGAGACCATCGAGATCCCCGCCGAGCTGCAGGACAAGGCCGACGAGTACCGCAACTCGCTGCTCGAGGCCGTCGCCGAGACCGACGACGCGCTGATGGAGAAGTACTTCGGTGGCGAGGAACTCTCGATCGAAGAGATCAAGGGCGCGCTGCGCAAGCTGACGATCTCGTCGTCGGCCTACCTGGTGCTCTGCGGCAGCGCGTTCAAGAACAAGGGCGTGCAGCCCATGCTCGACGCCGTCATCGACTACCTGCCCTCGCCGCTGGACGTCGAGTCGGTCAGTGGACACGCCCCGGGCAAGGAGGACGAGATCCTCGTCCGCCGGCCGTCGACCGACGAGCCCTTCTCCGGGCTGGCGTTCAAGGTCGCGACGCACCCGTTCTTCGGCAAGCTGACCTACGTCCGCGTCTACTCGGGCACCGTGGAATCCGGCAGCCAGGTCATCAACGCGACCAAGGGCAAGAAGGAGCGTCTGGGCAAGCTGTTCCAGATGCACTCCAACAAGGAGAACCCGGTTGAACGGGCCTCCGCCGGGCACATCTACGCCGTGATCGGTCTCAAGGACACCACCACCGGTGACACCCTGAGCGATCCGCAGCACCAGGTCGTGCTCGAGTCGATGACCTTCCCCGATCCCGTGATCGAGGTCGCCATCGAGCCCAAGACCAAGAGCGACCAGGAGAAGCTGTCCCTGGCCATCCAGAAGCTCGCCGAAGAAGACCCGACCTTCAAGGTGCACCAGGACGACGAGACCGGCCAGACCGTCATCGGCGGCATGGGCGAATTGCACCTGGACATCCTCGTCGACCGCATGCGTCGCGAGTTCAAGGTCGAGGCCAACGTCGGCAAGCCGCAGGTCGCCTACAAGGAGACCATCAAGCGCGCGGTCGACAAGGTCGAGTTCACCCACAAGAAGCAGACGGGTGGCTCCGGCCAGTTCGCGAAGGTCCTCGTCAGCATCGAGCCCTTCTCGGGCGAGGACGGCGCGACCTACGAGTTCGAGAACAAGGTCACCGGTGGCCGCATCCCGCGCGAGTACATCCCGTCGGTGGATGCCGGTGCGCAGGACGCCATGCAGTACGGCGTGCTGGCCGGCTACCCGCTGGTGAACTTGAAGCTGATCCTGCTCGACGGCGCATACCACGACGTCGACTCCTCGGAGATGGCCTTCAAGATCGCTGGATCCCAGGTACTGAAGAAGGCTGCCGCGCAAGCGCAGCCGGTCATCCTGGAGCCGGTCATGGCCGTCGAGGTCACCACCCCGGAGGACTACATGGGTGAAGTGATCGGCGACCTGAACTCCCGCCGTGGCCAGATCCAGGCCATGGAGGAGCGCAGCGGTGCGCGCGTCGTCAAGGCGCAGGTGCCGCTGTCCGAGATGTTCGGCTACGTCGGCGACCTCCGGTCGAAGACCCAGGGCCGGGCGAACTACTCCATGGTGTTCGACTCGTACGCCGAAGTTCCGGCGAACGTGTCGAAGGAGATCATCGCGAAGGCCACCGGTCAGTAGTCCGGTACTTTGCAGACCACACAACTGAACACATCAACACACCTGCTTTAAGTAAAAGCACCAACAAGTCCAGGAGGACACCACAGTGGCGAAGGCGAAGTTCGAGCGGACGAAGCCGCACGTCAACATCGGGACCATTGGTCACGTTGACCACGGCAAGACGACGCTTACGGCAGCAATCACGAAGGTTCTGCACGACAAGTACCCCGATTTGAACGAGTCGCGCGCATTCGACCAGATCGACAATGCGCCCGAGGAACGTCAGCGTGGTATCACGATCAACATCTCCCACGTGGAGTACCAGACGGAGAAGCGCCACTACGCGCACGTCGACGCACCTGGTCACGCTGACTACATCAAGAACATGATCACCGGTGCCGCCCAGATGGACGGTGCAATCCTCGTGGTCGCCGCCACCGACGGCCCGATGCCGCAGACCCGTGAGCACGTGCTGCTCGCCCGCCAGGTCGGCGTGCCCTACATCCTGGTCGCGCTGAACAAGGCCGACATGGTCGACGACGAGGAACTCCTCGAGCTCGTCGAGATGGAGGTCCGCGAACTGCTGGCCGCCCAGGAGTTCGACGAGGACGCCCCCGTCGTGCAGGTCTCGGCGCTCAAGGCCCTCGAGGGTGACCCGAAGTGGGTCGAGTCCGTGGCCAAGCTCATGGAGGCCGTCGACGAGTCCATCCCGGACCCCGTGCGCGAGACCGAGAAGCCGTTCCTCATGCCCGTCGAGGACGTCTTCACGATCACCGGCCGTGGCACCGTGGTGACCGGTCGCGTCGAGCGTGGCGTGATCAACGTGAACGAGGAAGTGGAGATCGTCGGCATCAAGACGACCACCACCAAGACGACCGTCACCGGTGTCGAGATGTTCCGCAAGCTGCTCGACCAGGGTCAGGCCGGCGACAACGTCGGTCTGCTGGTTCGTGGCATCAAGCGCGAGGACGTCGAGCGCGGCCAGGTCGTCGTGAAGCCCGGCACCACGACGCCGCACACCGAGTTCGACGGCAGCGTCTACATCCTGTCGAAGGACGAGGGTGGCCGTCACACGCCGTTCTTCAACAACTACCGCCCGCAGTTCTACTTCCGTACGACGGACGTGACCGGCGTGGTGACCCTCCCCGAGGGCACCGAGATGGTGATGCCCGGTGACAACACCGACATCTCCGTCAAGCTGATCCAGCCCGTCGCCATGGACGAGGGCCTGCGCTTCGCGATCCGCGAGGGTGGCCGTACCGTCGGCGCCGGCCGTGTGACCAAGATCAACAAGTAGTCGTTGGTCTGAACCAGTACCGCTGAAGCGGCGCTCACCTTCGGGTGGGCGCCGCTTTCGCGTCAGCGGGCTCGCAACCCGCTACGCTGCGCTGATGACTGAACCCCCGGTGGCCGCGGCGTCGGATGCCGGCGGCGGGGTCGCGGGCGCTGCGCGGGCGCGGTTCACCGTGCACGCCTTCACCGACGTCGGTCTGCGGCGCCGCCGCAACGAGGACGCCGTACTCGTCGGCGGCTGGCTGTGCCAGACCCACGACGGCACCCTGGTCACCATGGACTTCGCGCCAGCGCCACCGTTCGTGTGCGCCGTGGCCGACGGCATGGGCGGTCACGCAGGCGGCGACCTGGCCAGCCGGGTCGCGATGAATCTGGTGGCGGCCGCGTTCCGGGACTGGCGCGGTGCCGACGACGTCGCGGATGCGCTGCTCGCGATCAACGATCAGGTCCGGGCGGTCGGGATCGAGACGGAGCTGCAGGGGCTGGGCACGACCATCGCCGGATTGTGCTTCCTGGCCGATCAACTCGTCGTCTTCAACGTGGGGGACAGCAGGATCTACTCGATCACCGACGGCATTCTCGAGCAGCTGTCGGTCGACGACTCCGTCTTCGACACCAACGGCCGACCGACGAACATCGTGACCCAGTCGATGGGGCAGGTCGCGCCGGTACGCCCGCACGTCCTCGAACTCCCGCTGCGGCAAGGCACGTTCCTGCTCTGCTCGGACGGCGTGAGCGGGCTGATGAGCGACGACGAGCTGCGCGACGCGGTGCAGCCTGCCGACGTCGCCGACTGGGGTGCCGGGATCGTCGAGACGGTGCGGGCCAACGGTGCCGACGACAATCTCTCGTTCGTGATCGTCGAGGTCGCGGCGACCTAGCCGCCTGTCGAGTTTGGGATCGGTAGCCGACGCGCCGGCGTTAATCTGACCTGCGAATAGGCCAGTCGACGCGAGGAGCAACTCATGTTGTGGCGTTACGTGAAGGCACAGCTGATGGTGCTGCTGTGCGGCGGGCTCGTCGGCCCGATCTTCCTGGCGATCTTCTTCGCCACGGGCCAGGACCCGTTGTTCAAGTGGATGTTCTGGACGGGACTGCTCGTCACCGCCATCGACGTCCTGGTCGCGCTGGCGCTCGCGAGCTACGGTGCGAAGCGGGCCGCCAAGACCGAGATGCTGGAGTCCAGCGGCGTCGTGGCGCTCGCGCAGATCACGGGGATCACCGAGACCAACACCCGCATCAACGACCAGCCGCTCGTCAAGCTGGACTTGCGGATCGAGGGTCCGGGCCTCACGCCATTCACGGCCCAGGACTCCGTGGTGGCATCGATCTCGCGGCTCCCGATGATCACCGGCCGCAGGCTCGTCGTGCTCGTCGACCCCGCCACCAATACCTTCCAGATCGACTGGAACCGCAGCGGATTGATCAACGGTCTGGTTCCCGCACAGTTCACACTCGCCGAGGACAACCGCACCTATGACCTGTCGGGGCAGGTGGGTCCACTCATGGAGATCATGCAGATCCTCAAGGCCAACGGCGTTCCCATGAACGGCATGATCGACATCCGGTCCAACCCGGTCGTGCGCCAGCAGGTGATGAGCGTCGTGCGTCGCGCCGCGGCCCAGCAGACGCCGCCCGAGCGGATGGCCGCGCCCATGGCGGCAGCCCCGCCGCCGGCGGCGTCCTTCGGCGCCCCGCCGGTGTCGGTCTCGCAGCGCCTGCAGGAACTCGAGACGCTGCGCGCCACCGGCGCGATCACCGATTCGGAGTACGCGTCCAAGCGACAGGAGATCCTCGCCGACCTCTGATCGAGGCGAGAATTCTCGGCCTCGACCTTTACTAGAACACGTTTCAGTTCGGCTGCTAGCCTGAGCGCGCGGGTTTGACGAAAGGACTGGCGATGGCGGCAGGCAACGGAACGCTCGAGGGGCGCGTGGCATTCGTGACCGGGGCTGCGCGCGGCCAGGGTCGCGCCCACGCGGTGCGGCTTGCCCAGGAGGGCGCCGACATCATCGCCATCGACATCTGCGCGCCGGTGTCCGACACGATCACCTATCCCGCCGCCACCAGCGAGGAACTCGCCGAGACCGTGCGGGCCGTGGAAGAAGCCGGACGCAAGGTGCTGGCCCGTGAGGTCGACATCCGCGACCTCGCTGCCCAGCAGCAGGTGGTGGCCGACGGCGTCGAGCAGTTCGGCCGACTCGACATCCTCGTCGCCAATGCCGGCATCCTCAGCTGGGGCCGCATGTTCGAGATGTCCGAGGAGCAGTGGGACACCGTCATCGACGTGAACCTCAACGGCACCTGGCGCACCATCCGTGCCGCAGTGCCCGCGATGATCGAGGCGGGCAACGGCGGGTCGATCATCGTCGTCAGCTCGTCGGCAGGGCTGAAGGCGACACCCGGCAACTCGCACTACGCGGCGTCCAAGCACGGCCTGACCGCGATCACCAACTCGCTCGCGCTCGAGGTGGGCGAGTTCGGCATCCGGGTCAACTCGATCCACCCCTACTCCATCAACACGCCCATGGTCGAACCCGAGGCCATGATGGAGGTCTTCAAGAACTACCCGACCTACCTGCACAGCTTCGCGCCGATGCCGCTCAAGCCCGTCAATCACGACGGCAAGCCGGGTCTGCAGGAATTCATGTCACCGGAAGAGGTTTCGGACGTGGTGGCGTGGCTGGCAGGCGACGGCTCGATGACCATCTCGGGATCGCAGATCGCCGTCGACCGCGGGACGATGAAGTACTGAGCGCTTCGCACGACGAGGTCGTGAGCGCGGATACGCGCTGAGCGAAAGGCATTCCGCCCTGCCATCGCCGGTGGGTACGTTCGCGACATGACTTCGGAGTCCTTCGACTACACCCTCGATGGCGTGGACTTCGACGGCGTTCTGGTGCCCGCAGGCCCTGGTGCGCCGACGGTGCTGGTGTTCCACGGCATGGAGGGTCGCAGCGACGCCCAGGTCGAGTTCTGCCACCGGGTCGCCCAATTGGGGTATCAGTCCGTCGCCGTGGACCTCTTCGGCACCGAGGCGACCAAGGGCGGCATCGACGCCACCGCGGCCGAGATGAACCGCTTCCTCTCAGATCGTGCCGCGATGGGCGATCGGCTGACCGCCGTGGTCGACCACCTGAGTGCGCTACCGGGCGTCGACCGAGATGCCATGGCGGCGATGGGGTTCTGCTTCGGCGGCCTGTGCATGTTGGACCTCGCGCGCCACGGCACCCACTTGCGGTCGGTCACGGCGTTCCACGGGTTGCTGACCGCTCTGCCGGACGCGCCGAGCAGGCCGATCGACACCCGCATCAGCGTGCACCACGGCTGGGACGATCCGTTCGCGCCACCCGCCGACGTGCTGGCCCTGACCGCCGAACTGACCGGGCGGCAGGCGGATTGGCAGCTGCACGCCTACGGCAACACGGTTCATGCGTTCATGGCGCCGTTCGCCAACTCGCCTGAACGCGGAATCCTGTTCAGCGAGACTGCTTCTCGACGGGCATGGGTCGGCTTCGTGGACTTCCTCGGCGAGACGTTCGACGGGTAGCGGGCGGCTCAGTTCGGCAGGACCAGCACCGGCACGGGGCTGTGCCGGACGATCTTGGTGCCCTTGGAGCCGAGGAAGACCCGCGCGATCGGCCCCTGCGGCGACGTACCGAGTGCCAGCAGCTCCCCGTCGACCCACTCCGCCGCGTCGAGGGCCTGTGCCCACCCGTTGCCCGTCACGACCTGAAGCTCAACGTCGTCACCGACGACGCCGTCGGTCCGCAACGCCTGCAACGTCTCTCGCGCCTGCGCCGCCCACGACTCGAGGATCGAGTCCTCTGCATGCAGCCCCACCTCCGGCGGGAACATGGTGCGCCCCCTGACGGCGAAGGTGATGACGCGCATGGGCACGCCGAGCCGGGCCGCCAGGGTCGTTACGCGTTCGACGAGCTGAAGCGACCCTGGTGTGCCGGGGTAGGCGCACGTGATCCTGGTCAGGCCATGGGTCTTCGAGCCCCGGTAACCCCGTGGGCTCACGGCCAGCGGCACCGGCGACGAATGCAGCAGCCGGTCTGCCGTCGACCCGATGACCACCTGGCCGAGTTGTCCGTCCGAGGCGGACCCGAGCACCAGCAACTCGGCGCCCAATTCGTCGACCGCGTCGACGAGTCCGCCTGACGCGGAGCGGTGCGCGAACTTGTGGAACGTCACCTCGAGTTGGGGATCGATCGTGCCGATGCAGTCGCGGGCCTGGGCGGCGGAGTCGGCGGCCAGGCGGTCCGCGTACTGCGCGTACTCGGCGTCGATGCGTGCCGGCGAGGGCGTAGTCCACGGCTTCGGAACCACGGTGACGACGGACAGCGACGTCTTGAGCGTCCTGGCTGCCTCCGCCCCGAGGTGCAGTGCGGACCGACCGGCCTTGCCCGCGAGATAGCCGACTATGACGGTCATCGCTCGTCCCTCGGCATCACGACGTCCACACCGGGTGCCGCGGATTCGATGATGCCGTCACCGCCGTCGTTGAGCGCACTGTGGTTGCGCCCCCAGACGAAGTAGAACGCCAACACCACGGCCACCCACGCACCGAACGCGATCCACGTGTACCAGTGCAGGCTGTAGAGGATGTAGGCGCAGGCGAGGATCGACAGGATCGGCGTCACCGGGTACAGCGGCACCTTGAAGCCGCGCGGCAGATCGGGTTCGCGCCTGCGCAGGATGATAACGCCGATCGACACCACGATGAAGGCCGTCAGCGTTCCGATCGAGACCATGTCGGCGAGCTTGTCGAGCGGGATGAACCCGGCCAGCAGGCTCACCACGATCGCCACGATGATCGTGTTGTTCACCGGCGTCATCGACCGCGGGTTGACCTTCGCGAACATGGCGGGCAGCAGGCCGTCGCGGCCCATGGCGAACAGGATGCGGGTCTGGCCGTACATCGTCACCAGTGTCACCGAGAAGATCGAGATCACGGCGCCCGCAGCGATCACCGTGCTGGCCCATCGACTTCCGGTGATCTCGTCGAGGATCACCGCGAGGCCGGCTTCCTGACCCTCGAACGCCTCCCACGGCTGGGCGCCGAGCGCGGCGAACGACACCAGCAGATAGAAGCCGGTGACGATGAGGAGCGCGGCGATGATGGCGCGCGGCATCGTGCGCTGGGGATCCTTCACCTCGTCCCCGGCCGTGGAGACGGCATCGAGACCGATGTAGGAGAAGAAGATCGTGCCCGCGGCGAGGCCGACGGCCGCCGAGCCCATCGGGGCGAAGTCCGCGAACCGGTTGGTCTGGAAGGCCGTGAACGCGATGACGATGAACATGGCCAGCACGCTGAGCTTGATGATCACCATGATCGTGTTGGCCCTTGCGGATTCCGATGCGCCGCGGATCAGCAGCAGCATGCACATGACGACCAGGATGATCGCAGGCAGGTTCACGATCCCGGGCTCGGCGTCCCACGGCGCGGCGGTGATCGCCTGCGGCAGGCTGAACCCGAACAGGTTCTCCAACAACTTGTTCAGGTACTGACTCCACCCCACCGCGACCGCCGCCGTCGAGACGCCGTACTCCAGCAGCAGGCACGCGGCGACGCCCATGGCGACCAGTTCGCCCATCGTCGTGTAGGCGTAGGAGTACGTCGAACCCGATACCGGTACTGCAGAGGCCATCTCGGCGTAGCAGATGGCGGCGAGCCCGGCGGCCACACCGGCGAGCAGGAACGACAGTATGACCGCAGGACCTGCCTCGGGCACCGCTTCGGACAGGACGAAGAAGATGCCGGTGCCGACGGTGGCGCCGACGCCGAACATCGTCAGCTGGAAGACGCCGATCGTGCGCTTGAGGTGATCGGAGGCGCCATGGGCGACCGGAGCCCCGAGGACGGGACGGCGCCGCAGCATCTGTTCGGTCAGCTTCACCGGCGGGGATGTCATGCTGCCTCCATGTCGGGGAGATTCAGGCGGGTGCCGACGTGACATGCCCCTCGGCCAGTACGGCGGCGAACTGGTCGACGGCCCAGTCGATCTCCTCTTCGGTGATCACCAGGGGTGGTGCGAAGCGCAAAGTGGAACCGTGAGTGTCCTTAACGAGAACACCGCGGGCGGCCAGGCGCAAGCTGACGTGCTTGCCGGAACCGATCGCCGGATCGACGTCGACGCCCGCCCACAGCCCCAGGCCGCGCACGGCCAGCACGCCGTGGCCGATCAACCCGTGTAGGCGCGCGTGGAGCCGCGCACCGAGTTCGGCGGAGCGGGACTGGTATTCGCCGCGTCGCAACATCTCGACCACGGTGGTTCCGATCGCAGCCGCCAGCGGGTTGCCCCCGAACGTCGACCCGTGCTCGCCAGGATGCAGCACCCCAAGGACGTCGCGGTCGGCGACCACGGCCGACAGCGGGACCACGCCGCCGCCGAGCGCCTTGCCCAGCAGGTACACGTCGGGCACGACGTCCCAGTGGTCGCACGCGAACGTGCGCCCGGTGCGGGCGAGACCCGACTGGATCTCGTCGGCGATCATCAGGACGTTGCGATCCGAGCAGAGTTGGCGGACCCGGGGCAGGTAGTCCTGCGGCGGCACGACGATGCCCGCCTCGCCCTGAATCGGCTCGATCAGCACGGCGACCGTGTGGTCGTCGATCGTCGCGGCCATCGCGTCCGCGTCACCGAACGGCACGGAGCGGAATCCTGGCGTGTACGGCCCGAATCCGCGCCGGGCGGTCTCGTCGTCGGAGAAGCTGATGATCGTGGTGGTGCGACCGTGGAAGTTGTTGCGCGCCACGATGACGTTGCCCTCGCCTGCCGGTACGCCCTTGACGTCGGTGCCCCACTTGCGGGCCACCTTCAACCCACTTTCGACGGCCTCGGCGCCGCTGTTCATCGGCAACACGAGGTCCTTGCCGCACAGCTCGGCGAGCGCGGCGCAGAACGGTCCGAGTCGGTCGGAGTGGAAGGCGCGGCTGACCAGCGTGACGGCGTCGAGCTGTGCGTGGGCGGCGGCGATGATCTCGGGATTGCGGTGACCGAAGTTCACCGCGGAGTACGCGGCGAGACAGTCGAGGAAGCGCCTGCCCTCGACGTCGGTGATCCACGCGCCGTCGGCCGTCGTGGCGACGACGGGCAGCGGCGAGTAGTTGTGGGCGGCGTAGCGGTCGTCGAGGGCGATCGCGGCCGCGGTGCGCGACGGCGCCTCGTTGCCCGTTCGCTCGCTCACCGCAGGGGGCATGTCGTCCAGGATGCTCATCGATATACCTCCAGCGTGCAGCATTTGACGGATCCGCCGCCCTTGAGCAGTTCGGACAGGTCGACGCCAATGGGCTCGAAGCCGGCGTCGGCGAGTTGCGCGGCGAACCCGGTGGCGGCAGCGGGGAGCACCACGTGCCTGCCGTCGGAGACCGCGTTGAGGCCGAGGACGAAGGCGTCGGCGCTGGCGACCTCGATGGCGTCGGGGAACAGGTGCTGGATGCGCGCTCGCGCGTCGTCGCCGAATGCAGGCGGGTAGTAGGCGATGGTCGTGTCGTCGAGCACCGCCAGCGCGGTGTCGAGGTGGTAGAAGCGCGGGTCGACGAGTTCGAGACTCACGACGGGTAGTCCGATCGCGCGCTCGACCTCGGCGTGGGCGCGGTGGTCGGTGCGAAATCCGTAGCCCGCCAACACCATCGATCCGGCGACTAGAAGGTCGCCCTGTCCTTCGTTGACGTGCTCGGTGTGCACCGGGTCGAAGCCGTGCGCCGCCATCCACCGTGCGTACGACGCGGCCTCACCCGCCCGCTGGGGGTAGGCGAAGCGTGCGACCACGGCCCTGTCGCCGACGACGAGACCACCGTTGGCGGCGTAGACCATGTCGGGCAGGCCGCCGAGGGGCTCGACGAGGTCAACGGTGTGGCCGAGCGAGAGGTAGGTCCGGCGCAGTTCGTCCCACTGACGTACGGCCAGGTCCGCGTCGACCGAGGCGGTGACGTCCATCCACGGGTTGATGGCGTACTCGACGGCGAAGTGATTCGGGGCGGTCATCGCGTACCGGCGCAGCGACGCGGTGCGTGAGCGCGGGGTGGTGGCTTCGGGTGTTGGTTGGCTGGCGACATCGGCGATCGTCATGAAAGCAACGATATTGACCGGGCTGCGCGCAATCAATCGCCACTCATTGCGCGTCGACCATCGATCCGTTGCTTCACGGTTATGCTGGCGGCGATTCGTTGCATGGAAGCGGAGGGCTGCGGAGATGGACCGTCTGGACGAGACCGACGAGGCGATCCTCGCCGAGCTGACCGAGCACGCCAGGGCGACGTTCGCGGAGATCGGTGAGCGGGTGAACCTGTCCGCACCCGCGGTCAAGCGGCGGGTGGACCGCATGCTCGACAACGGCGTGATTCGCGGATTCACCACCGTCGTCGACCGCAGCGCCATCGGCTGGGGGACCGAGGCCTACGTGCAGGTGTTCTGTCACGGCACGATCGCGCCCGACGAGCTGCGGCGCGCATGGGAGGACATCCCCGAAGTCGTCAGCGCCGCAACGGTCACCGGCACGTCGGACGCGATACTTCACGTGCTCGCCCGCGACATGCGGCACCTCGAGGAGGCGCTCGAACGCATCCGCGCCAGCGCCGACATCGAGCGCAGCGAGAGCATCGTCGTCCTGTCCAACCTCATCGAGCGCGCGCATCCCTGACCGGCACCGATCCGGGGTGGGGCACGACAGTCGGGCCCCATCGTGTAAGAAAGCCACCGTGAGCAACAGTGCAGGCATCGTCATCGTCGGTGGTGGTCTGGCGGCCACGCGAACCGCCGAGCAACTCCGTCGTGCCGAGTACACCGGCCCGATCACGATCGTCAGCGACGAGGACCACCTGCCCTACGACCGGCCGCCGCTGTCGAAGGACGTGCTGCGCGGCGAAACCGACGACGTGCTGCTCAAGCCCGCCGAGTTCTACTCCGAGCACGACATCACGCTGCGGCTCGGCTCCGCGGCGACCGCGCTGGACACCGCGGCGCAGACGGTGACGCTGGCCGACGGCGACGTCGTCCCCTACGCCGAACTCGTGATCGCGACGGGGCTGACCCCCAAGCGCATTCCGTCGCTGCCCGACCTCGAAGGGGTGCGCGTCCTGCGAACCCTCGACGAGAGCCTGGCGCTGCGCCGCCATGCCGGCTCGGTGCAGCGGGCCGTCATCATCGGCGCGGGCTTCATCGGCTGCGAGGTCGCGGCCAGCCTGCGCAAGCTCGGCGCCGAGGTGACCATCGTCGAACCGCAGCCCGCGCCGCTCGCCTCGGTGCTCGGCCGGCAGATCGGCGAACTCGTGGCCAGGCTGCACCGCGCCGAGGGCGTCGACGTGCGCTGCGGCGTCGGCGTCGCGGGCGTCACCGGCTCCGGACACGTCGAGAAGGTACAGCTGTCCGACGGCACCGAACTCGACGCCGACGTCGTCGTGGTCGGCATCGGCTCCCGGCCCTCCACGGACTGGCTCGAGGGCAGTGGTGTCGAGGTCGACAACGGCGTGGTGTGCGACGTGCACGGCAGGACGTCGGCACCAAACGTGTGGGCGGTCGGCGACGTCGCCTCGTGGCAGGACGCCACGGGACACCAAGTGCGCGTCGAGCATTGGAGCAACGTCGCCGAGCAGGCCCGGGTCATCGTGCCCGCGATGCTCGGCGGCGACCCGCCCGACGTGGTCGTGGTGCCGTACTTCTGGAGCGACCAGTACGACGTCAAGATTCAGTGCCTCGGCGAACCCGAGGCCGACGACGTCGTGCACGTCGTCGAGGACGACGGCCGGAAGTTCCTGGCCTACTACGAGCGCGACGGCGTCGTCGTGGGCGTCGTCGGCGGCGGCATGCCCGGCAAGGTCATGAAGGCGCGCAGCAAGATCGCCAACGCCGCCCCGATCGCCGACGTCCTCCCCGCTTCCTAGCTGCGGATTGTGGAGTATTTCCAGCGCGCACCGCGGGAAATGCTCCACGAATCGCTAGAACTGGCCGAGGTAGAACCGGCTGCCCTGGTCGTCGGTGCACAGCGCCGATAGGCCGTAGGACTGCCGAGACGGCTCCTCGATCACGGTCCCGCCGGCCTCCCGCACCCGGGCGACGGCGGCCTCGACGTCGTCCACCGTCCACATCGGGACCGTGACCGAGCGGTCGCTTCCCCCGGCTACGCCCGCCATCGGGTGGGTGTCCTCGATCGCCCAGCCGTCGTCGACCCGGCCCGGTTCGAACGACCAGAACAGCAGCCGGCTGAAGAACGCCTTGAACTGCCCGGCGTCGGGCACGTGGTAGGTGATGTACGAGAGTTCGCCAGGGCCAGCACCGTTCAGCTCGGGGCGGGGCAGTCCCGGCCGGGGCTCGAACACCGCGAACGGTGCGCCTGCCGGATCGGTGGCGTCGAGCACGGTGCCGAAGTCGAACTCGATCGTCTGCCCCACCTGGCCGCCGCCGTCGGCGATCGACCGCCTGGCGCCCGCCAGGTCTCCGACGGCATAGCAGCACAGCATCGTCGGGGCGCCGGGCACGGAGAACAGCCCGATCGGCGCGACGGTGTTGGTGACGCGGTTCGTCGCGGCGTCGTAGACCCAGCCCAGGACCCGGCCGTAGAACGTGGCGGCGCGGTCGGCGTCGGGGGTCCACAGCGAGACGAAGCCGACGTCGCCGTGCTGGATGGGCGTCGGTGCGCCGGTGGCAGGCCCGGTCAGCATCCAGCGGTGTCCGAAGGGGTCGACGATGGTCGCGTTGCGTGACCCGTGCCCCTCGCCGACGTCCTGCACCACGGTGGCGCCTCGCCCACGGACGCGGGCCAGCGCGTCGTCGGTGTCGGGCACGGCGAGCATCATGCTGACCGAGACGTTCTGTGCGGCAGGCGCTTTGAGGCCGAGTTCAGGGTACTCGTCGGCCAGGTAGAGGATGCCGCCCGACAGGGCGAGTTCGGCGTGGCCGATGCGGCCGTCGTCCATCACGAATGGCTCGCCGACGACCTCGGCTCCGAAGGCGTCGACGTACCACTGGAGTGCGGCCCGGGCGTCGGGGACCGCCAGGTAGGGGATCGCGGCGCTTCGTGGGCTGGTCGCGTCGCGGGTCTCGTTGAGTTCGGCAAGCGCAGAATCGGTACCACTCATGACGACGTCTCCTGTTCGATTGGGCAGTGCGACTGCGGATTCCAGCCGTGACCGCAGGCGTGCGGCGAAGCCGGGATCCGGATCGACCGGAAGGTCACCGTCACGCAGGACGGTCAGGGGGTCGTGGCCGTCGGGATGGTCGAACCTGGTCATCGCGCCCCTCCTTCCGGGTAGTGCTTCTTGAAAGCGCGTCGGGCGCGCACCAGCAGTGCCTCGGTGGCATGCACGGTGCGGCCGATCAGCTCGGCGCACTCCGGCACCGAGCGGTCGTCCATGTATCGCAGTGCCAGCACCGTGCGGTGGTGCTCGGGCAACCGGGCGAGCACGCTCTCGGCGACGATGCGATCGACCTCTGCGTCCCACCGGTCCTCGCCATCGGGTTCGGGAACTTCGGCGACGGGGTCGGTGAAGCGGTCGTGCCTGCGGCGGTAGTGGTCGGCCAGCTTGTGTCGTGCCACGCCGATGAGCCACGGCACGTTGATCGGCGGCGGGCTGGCCTTCCGTGCGGCGTCCATCGCCGCGAGGAACGTCTCCGACGTCAGATCCTCGGCCGTCGCGCGGTCGGGGCACCTGCGCACGAAGTACCCGTACACCGACGGCAGCGCCTCGTCGTACAGCGTCAGCAAGGCACGGGGGGCGTCGTAGCCTTCCGCTTCGTTGCTCACACCCTCATCGTCGCCGTTGGCGCCCGAACTCCGACGCCCCATTCGCGAATTCGGCGCGCGGATCCGCGACCAGGGCGGAGAAGCGCGCCGAAGTCACAGGTCGCCGAGGCCCGCGCTTACGGTGTCGAAGGCGTCGGTCAGCGCGCCGGGCAGGGACGCCGACTCGTCGGCCAACCAGTGCCCGTACGCCGCCAGCGCGACCCCGAGCATCGTCCACGCCACGGTCTGCGGAACCAGGTCGGTGATCCGGGCGTCGAGCCTGCGTGCGACGAACGCCGCGACGACGGTGCGCCATCCCGCGTACATCGTCATCGAGTGCGCCTGCAGTGCGTCGGTCTCGAGGATCACCCGCATCCGCTGCCGGTGCCGTGCGGTCTCGGCGTCGTCGAACTCGTTGAACGCCAACAGTGCCGCGCGCAGGGCGGCGCGCAGGGGAACGTCGTCGGGGACGGCGTCGAGCAGGTCGCGCAGGTGACCGAGGTGAGCGTCGAAGTCGCCCCAGGGAATGGCGTTCTTGGAGGGGTAGTAGCGGAACAGGGTGCGGCGCGCGATGCCTGCGGCCTGGGCGACGTCGTCGACGCTGACCTCGTCGAAGCCACGTTCGGCGAACAGATCGAGAGCGACGTCGGCGATGTGGTCCTGCGTGGTCGAGCGGCGCCTGCCCACGCGCGGCGCGACGTCGCCTGCGGCGGGGGCCCGGCGTTCCGATGCACTCGTCACGAATCGCCCTTCCGTTTCGGCACTCGATGCCATATTCTTGCGACCTGGGTCACAATTGTCGAGACCCACGACGCGAAAGGTACACATCATGGAGCAGGCGCAGCAGGCACCCGTGCAAGATCACGTCCAGGATGAACTCGTCACCGAGAGCCTCGTCGAAGAGGTGTCGATCGACGGCATGTGCGGGGTCTACTGACCATGTCGGCATCCACCGCGGCCTTCGAGTCAGGGTCGGAGTCGACCGTGCCCGATGGCCCGGTGGTCCCCGCACCGAGGTTCGACCCCGACGCCGGCTGGCGGCTGCACCATCAGGTGGCAGTGCGGCCCGAGCCGTTCGGAGCGTTGCTCTATCACTTTGGCACCCGCAAGCTTTCGTTCCTCAAGAACCGGAAGATCGTCGAGGTAGTCAACGCGCTGGGTGACCACCCCGATGCGCGCGCAGCCCTGCGCGCCGCTGGTGTCGACGACGACGAGCAGGCGCCCTACGTGCACGCGCTGGGCGTGCTCGTGCAGTCCAAGATGCTGGTTCCCAAGGAGACTTCATGACCACGATGCAGCCCGTACCCCGGCTCGTCGACCAGTTCGAGAAGGGTCTCGACGCGCCGATCTGCCTGACGTGGGAACTGACCTACGCGTGCAACCTGTCGTGCGTGCACTGCCTGTCCGCATCGGGCAAGCGCGACCCTCGCGAGCTGAGCACGCAGCAGTGCAAGGACGTGATCGACGAACTCGAGCGCATGCAGGTGTTCTACGTGAACATCGGCGGCGGTGAACCCACTGTGCGATCGGACTTCTGGGAACTCGTCGACTACGCGACCGAGCATCACGTGGGCGTCAAGTTCTCCACCAACGGGGTGCGCATCACGCCGGAGGTCGCGGCGAAGCTGGCAGCCAGTGACTACGTCGACGTGCAGATCTCGCTCGACGGCGCGACCGCAGACGTCAACGACGAAGTGCGCGGACCCGGGTCGTTCGCGATGGCGATCCGCGCGCTGGAGAACCTCGCCGCCGCGGGCTTCCGCGATGCCAAGATCTCGGTGGTCGTCACGCGGCACAACGTCGACCAGCTCGACGACTTCAAGGATCTCGCCGACCGGTACGGCGCGACCCTGCGCATCACGCGCCTGCGTCCGTCGGGCCGCGGCGCCGACGTGTGGGACGAACTGCACCCCACCGCTGCGCAGCAGGTTCAGCTCTACGACTGGCTGGTGGCCCGCGGTGAAGGCGTGCTCACCGGCGACTCGTTCTTTCACCTGTCCGGCCTCGGCGAGCCCGGCGCGCTGGCCGGGCTCAACCTGTGCGGAGCAGGCCGCGTGGTGTGCCTGATCGACCCGGTCGGCGACGTCTACGCCTGCCCGTTCGCCATCCACGAGAAGTTCCTTGCCGGAAACATCCTGACGAGCAACGGTTTTCAAGACGTGTGGCAGAACTCGCAGCTGTTCAACGAGCTGCGCGAACCGCAGTCGGCCGGTGCCTGCAGCGGATGCGGCCACTACGACGCGTGCCGCGGCGGATGCATGGCGGCCAAGTTCTTCACCGGTCTGCCACTGGACGGGCCCGACCCGGAGTGCGTGCAGGGTTACGGCGAGCCTGCGCTCGCGGCCGAACGCAGCAAGCCGAAGTCGAGTGTCGACCACTCGCGTTCCGGCGGGCGCAAGGGGCCGATCCCGCTCAAGCTCCTGACCGTCCCACCCGCAAAGCCCCCCAAGTCGTTCTGCAACGAAAGTCCCGTCTGACATGGCCCGTGACATCTGGTTCGAAACCGTGGCGATCGCGCAGCAACGCGCGAAGAAGCGTCTGCCCAAGTCCGTCTACTCCTCGCTGATCTCCGCGAGCGAGAAGGGCGTGACTGTCTCCGACAACGTCGAGTCGTTCTCCGAACTCGGCTTCGCGCCGCACGTGGTTGGTGCTGCGGAGAAGCGCGACTTGACGACAACGGTTATGGGACAAGAGATCTCGATGCCCGTGATCATCTCGCCGACCGGTGTGCAGGCGGTGGACCCCGAGGGGGAGGTGGCCGTCGCGCGCGCAGCCGCGGCGCGTGGCACGGCCATGGGCCTGTCCTCGTTCGCCAGCAAGCCCATCGAAGACGTGGTGGCGGTCAACGGCAAGGTCTTCTTCCAGATCTACTGGCTCGGCGGTCGCGAGGCGATCTTGGAGCGCGCGCAGCGCGCCAAGGAGGCCGGCGCGGTGGGTCTGATCACCACCACCGACTGGAGCTTCTCGCACGGCCGCGACTGGGGCAGCCCGAAGATCCCCGAGCAGATGAACCTGCGCACCATGATCAAGATGTCGCCGGAGGTGCTCACCAAGCCCCGTTGGCTCTGGGACTTCGGCAAGACTCTGAGCCCGCCCGACCTGCGGGTTCCCAACCAGGGACGGCGCGGAGAGCCCGGACCGGCGTTCTTCCAGGCGTACGGCGAGTGGATGGGCACCCCGCCTCCGACCTGGGAGGACATCGCGTGGCTGCGCGAGCGGTGGGACGGCCCGTTCATGATGAAGGGGATCGTCCGGGTCGACGACGCGAAACGTGCTGTCGACGCTGGCGTTTCGGCGATCTCGGTGTCCAATCACGGCGGCAACAACCTCGACGGCACCCCGGCGGCGATTCGCTGCCTGCCTGCCGTCGCGGCAGCGGTGGGCGATCAGGTCGAGGTGTTGCTGGACGGTGGCATCCGGCGCGGCAGCGACGTGGTCAAGGCCGTTGCCCTCGGCGCCCGTGCGGTGATGATCGGCCGGGCCTACCTGTGGGGTCTGGCGGCCAACGGCCAGGCCGGCGTCGAGAACGTACTGGACATCCTGCGCGGCGGAATCGACTCGGCGCTCATGGGCATGGGCCACTCCTCGATCCACGACCTCACGCCGGACGACATCCTGGTACCCGAGGGATTCACCCGCACGCTCGGGGCCTGACCTCGGCGTGCGCCAGGCGCCGCCGCACCTGATTGGGGCTGGCGTGGCTCACGGGGCTGACGTGGTAGCCCATCGGGTGCCGACTCGCCCGAGGTGAAGATGGATGTAGTTCAAACGCCAACAATCGGCGCACGGCAGGTGAATTCGGCCTACCATCGGCGGGTGGCTTTACCCGGGGGGCTTGGGAACTCGACGTCGAGGCAGCTGAGCAATCTGACGCCCGCGTTGATCGTCCCCATTGGTGCGCTGGAGCAGCATGGGCCACACCTGCCACTCGACACCGACACCCGCATCGCCGTCGCCGTGGCCGCGGCGGTTGCTGGCCGGTTGTCGGGCGACTGGACGCTCGCGCCGGCCGTCAGCTACGGCTCCAGTGGTGAACACCAGGACTTCGCGGGCACCATCTCCATCGGTACGGCTGCGCTGCGACTTCTGCTCCTGGAGTTCGGCCGATCGGCGTGTCAGTGGGCCTCGCGCGTGGTGTTCGTCAACGGCCACGGCGGGAACGTCGCGGCGCTGCGGGAGGCGGTTGGTTTGCTGCGCGACGAAGGGCGCGATGCCGCCTGGTGCTCGTGCACCGTCCGCGGCGGCGATGCCCACGCGGGCCACACCGAAACGTCTGTATTGCTACATATTTCGCCGGAAGACGTGTGGCTCGACGAACGCGTTGCGGGAAACGGCGCGCCACTGGCCGAACTGCTGCCCCGGATGCGAGAGGGCGGCATCGCCGCGGTGAGTCCCGTCGGAGTGCTCGGCGACCCGACCACCGCCACCGCGGCCGACGGCGAGGCGTTGCTGGGGGAGATGGTGAGCGGCGTCGTCAACGCCATCTCGGCCTGGGCTCCGCGGCCCGACGGGATGCTGAGGTGACGGGGCCGCGCCTGCCCGACGGCTTCGCGGTACAGGTGGATCGGCGTGTCAAGGTGCTGGGTTCCGGTGCGGCGCTGCTCGGGGGTTCCCCCACGCGACTGCTGCGGTTGGCCCCGGCCGCCCAGACCATGCTCCGGGGTGGCAGGCTGGAGGTGCACGACGCGCAGAGTGCCCAGTTGGCACGCACGCTCCTCGACGCCACCGTTGCGCACCCCCGGCCCGCATCTGGCCCCTCGCATCGGGACGTCACGGTCGTGATCCCGGTGCGCGACAACACGATTGGTGTCCAGCGACTGGTGCGGGCGCTGCGCGGGATGCGAGTGATCGTCGTGGACGACGGCTCGGCCGTGCCGATCAGGCCGTCGGACTTCGATGCCCAACGGTGCGAGCTCCAGGTGCTGCGCCACCCCTCCAGCAGGGGTCCGGCGGCGGCTCGCAACACCGGCCTGCACGCGAGCGGTACCGACCTCGTCGCGTTCCTGGACTCCGACGTGGTGCCGCGCCGCGGATGGCTCGAAGCGCTACTCGGGCACTTCTGCGACCCCGCCGTGGCGCTCGTCGCCCCCCGCATCGTGGCGCTCCACGAGCCGGACAACCTGGTCGCCCGCTACGAGTCGGTGCGGTCGTCGCTGGACCTCGGCCAGCGGGAGGCGCCCGTGGTGCCGTTGGGCACGGTGTCCTACGTGCCGAGCGCCGCGATCGTCTGCCGTCGGCAGACCCTGACCGACGTCGGCGGCTTCGACGAGACGCTACGGTCGGGCGAGGACGTCGACTTGTGCTGGCGGTTCATCGAAGCCGGTGCCCGACTGCGCTACGAGCCGATTGCCCTGGTGGGGCACGACCACCGCACCCACCTCCGAGAATGGTTCACGCGCAAGGCGTTCTACGGGTCGTCGGCCGCACCGCTGGCCGTTCGGCACCCGGGTAAGACGGCCCCACTGGTGATCTCCGGGTGGACGCTGCTGGCGTGGCTGCTGCTCGCCATGGGCTCGGGCATCGGCTACCTCGCCTCCACACTGGTGGCCGTGCTGACCGGGCGGCGCATCGCCAGGGCCCTCAGCTCGGTCGACACTGCGCCCAAGGAGGTCGCCGCGGTGACCGCCCACGGCCTGTGGGCCGCGGCGTTGCAGTTGGCGTCGGCGATCTGCAGGCACTACTGGCCGCTGGCACTGGTCGCCGCCGTGCTGTTCAAACGGTGCAGGCAGGTGGTCCTGGTGGCCGCCGTGGTGGACGGCGTCGTCGACTGGGCCACCAGGCATGCCGACGCCGACGGAGACGCCCACCGCGTGGGGCTACTGAGTTACCTGCTACTCAAGCGTCTCGACGACATCGCCTACGGTCTCGGCCTGTGGACCGGCGTCTTCCGCGAGCGTCACCTCGGCGCCCTCAAGCCGCAGATCCGGACCTGAGAATCCACGCGAGAAGGATCGACACCGTTGCACGCTGATGTGCTCGTCGTCGGCGCGGGCAGCGCAGGCTGCGTTCTGGCCGAACGACTCTCGGCCGACCCCGATTGCCGCGTCGTGGTCGTCGAATCCGGGCCGGGGCCGTCCGATCCGCGGGTCATGGCGCAGATCAGCGATGGCCTACGACTGCCCATCGGTGACGCCAGTTCGGTGGTCCGCCGCTACCGCACGACACTGACCGATCATCCGCCGCGATCGACGACGATCATGCGCGGCGCCGTCGTCGGCGGCTCCGGCGCCGTCAACGGTGGCTACTTCTGCCGCGGGCTGCCGGAGGACTTCGACGCCTGGCAACTGCCCGGGTGGAGCTGGGACGACGTGCTGCCGCACTTCCGCGCCATCGAGACCGACCGCGACGTCGACGGCCCGCTGCACGGCACCGACGGCCCGATGCTGATCCGCCGCGTGCACGAATTCGAAGTGGGGGCAAGCGCTTTCGTCGATGCCGCGCGCGAACTCGGTTATCCCTGGCTCGAAGATCTGAACGGCTCGTCGCCCGGCGCGCCGCTGGAGCCGGGTGTCGGCGCGGTGCCGCTCAACATCGATCGAGGCACCCGCGTGGGTCCCGGCGGCGCCTTCCTCGGTCCGGCGGCGGTTCGCCCGAACCTGCGGGTGCTCGACGGGACGGACGTCACCCGGTTGCGCATCGAGCGGGGCAGGGTCGTCGGCGCCGAGTGTCGCGGGCCGGACGGGGACGTCTTGGTGACCGCCGACCGTATCGCGTTGTGCGCGGGGGCGATTGGATCGGCGCACCTGCTGATGCTCTCGGGCGTCGGTCCGGCGCGCACGCTTACCGACGCGGGCGTACCCGTGGTGGCCGACCTTCCCGTAGGGGCCAGGTGCGCCGACCACCCCGAACTGGTGCTGCCCGTCGACTGGCCCGCGGCGCCCGGGCGGCCGCCGCTCGAGGCGGTGCTGGTGACCGAGGACGGTCTGGAGATCAGGCCGTACACGACGGGCTTCGGCGCGATGACGGGCGGGCCCGGCGACGATCCCGAGGATCGCCCACATCTCGGCGTGACGCTGATGCGGCCCCGGTCGCGTGGTGTCATCACCATCGTGTCCGCCGATCCTGCCGTGCCGCCGCTGATCGAGCACCGCTACGACGCGGAGCCGGCCGACGTCGCCCTACTCGAGGCCGGTGCCGAGCTGGCCCACGACCTTGCAGGCACCGGATATACTGCGCGGCAATCGTTCTGGTCCACGTCGCAGCATCTGTGCGGGTCGGCGCCGATGGGCACCGACGACGACGCCGTGCTCGACCCGCAGTGCCGGGTGCGTGGCGTCGAGGGGCTCTGGGTGGTGGACGGTTCGGTCATGCCGAGCATCACCGGGCGGGGGCCGCACGCGACGATCGTCATGATCGGCCACCGCGCAGCCGAATTCGTCAGTCGCTGAGCGGCGCGAGCCCCTCCGCCTCGGGGGCGCTCCGTCGCCGCGTGACCCGCTGCACTGCCTTGAGCTGACGCCCGTCCCGGCCTGGCGCCCACAGTCCCACCAACACCGCCGCGACGGTGATCACCGACGCGAGGACCAACAGGGAGGCGTTCATCGACTCCACGAACGCCGACTGCGCGACCTCGGCCAGCCGGGCGCCGGAGGGTCCCATCTCGTCGGCGACGGCCAGTGCCTGGGCCAGCGAGTCCGTCGCGGGCGCCCGTACCTGCTCGGGCAGACCGGCGAGTCGCGGTCCGATCAGGTTGCCGTACTGCGCGGCCAGGATCGAGCCGGCCACTGCAATGCCGAGGGCGGCGCCGATCTCGCGGGTCGCGTCGTTCACCGCCGATGCGACGCCTTGCTTCTCGTCGGGTACCGCTCCCATGACCGCAGACGTCGTTGGTGCCGTGCACAATCCGATGCCGGTGCTCATGACCAGCAGCGGCCATGCCAGCTGCAGGTAGGGCGAGTCGATCTCGAGGAGGCGCATCGACATCAGCCCCGCGGCGATCAGAATCAGTCCGACCGTGAGGACCAGCCGCAGCCCCAACCGGGGCAGGTACCAGTTGTTCGTCGCGCTGAGGATCAGCACCGGTCCGATCAGCGGGGCGACGGCGACCGCGGTCTTCAGTGCGCTGTAGCCCATCACCAGCTGGATGTACTGAATGGAGACGAAGAAGAAGCCGAAGTTGGCGAAGAACAGGATCGTGATGCCGACGGCGCCGGTGGCGAAGTCCGGCCTGCCGAACAGGCGGACGTCCAGAAGTGGATGGGGGAGGCGCAGTTCGACCACGGCGAAGGCCGCGGCCAGCACGAGGCCCGCGGCCATGCAGCCGTAGACCAGCGGGTCGGTCCATCCGCGGACGGGTGCCTCGACGACGCCGAACACGAAGACCGCTACCGCGCCACCGATCAGGGCTGCGCCGCGCCAGTCGAGCGGCGTGGCGTTCTCGTCGCGCGAGGACGAGACGGTCAGGGTCAGGACGAACAGGACGGCGGCAGCACCGGCGAAGCACCAGAAGATCGACTGCCAGGCGAAGAAGTTCAGCAGCAGCCCCGAACCCAGGAAGCCCAGCACGGCACCGGAGCCCACGATACCCGCCCAGATGCCTACGGCCTTGTTGCGCTCCGACTTCGGGTATGCGGCGGTCAGCAGTGACAGCGTGGCAGGCATGACGAACGCCGCGCCGGCGCCGGCGACCGCCCTGGCCACGATGATCTGCATCGGGCTGTCGAAGATCACCGGCGCGAACGAGGCCACGGCGAAGATCGCGAGGCCGATTTGCAGCGCGCCGCGCCGGCCGTACCGGTCACCGACCGCACCGGCAGGTAGCAGCAGGCAGGCGAGCACCAAGGTGTAGCCGTCGACGACCCAGGTGAGTTGGGTCTGCGTGGCGGAGGTGTCGACCGCAATGTCGCCGAGTGCGGTGTTCAGGGCGATCATCGACGAGACGACGAGGCTGACGTCGAGGCAGGCGACGATCAGCAGCCAGACGCGGGCCCGAGATGACATGGCGGCCATGGCGGCGTCGGTAGGCTGATCTGGCCGGGCGAGAGCGTCGACCACGCGCGACTCCCTCCGGATGGGATATTTTCAAGACATTCCGTCTTGATGCGAGACTAACAGTCTTGTTTCCCGCGTTGGAGGTGACTCAAACCGATGACAGCTGGACGCACCGACCCCAGGCCGGCTCGGTCGCGGGCCCGCTTGCTCGACGCGGCCACGGCGCTGCTGAGGGCGGGCGGCCCCACGGCGGTGACCGTCGACGCCGTCACCCGCGCATCCAACGTCGCGCGCGCCACGCTCTACCGTCACTTCCCGAGCGGCAACGATCTGGTGGCAGCCGCGTTTCACGCCCTGATCCCGCCTGCGCCCATCCCGCCCGACGAGGGCTCGCTGCGCGACCGCCTGGTGGCCATGGTGCAGGCCCAGGCCGAACTGATCGCGGAGGCGCCGGTCAGCATCGCCGCGATGTCGTGGCTGGCGCTCGGCGGCGACATGGAACAGCTGCCATGGGGCCGCAACAAGGGTTCGGCCGAGAGTCAGGAGGTGCAGACCCTGCGCGAACGGGTGGCCGAGCAGTACGCGGCGCCATTCGACGCCGTGCTCGACAGCGACGTCGCGATCGCCGCGCTCGGCGAGGTCGACCGGACCCGGGCCGCCGCGCTGCTACTGGGGCCCATCGTGCTCGGCAAGCTGAGCACGCTGCCCGACTTCGACTACCGGCAGATCGCCGAGGTTGCCGTCGACGGCTTCCTCGCCACGCACGTGATGAACCGCGAAACTACCTGAGCGAGTAGCGAATCGGCAGGTGCTTGAGCCCGCCGACGAAGGTCGTCGCACTCAGCTCGGCGGTGCCCGTCAACTCGATCGACTCCAACCGCGGCACCAGTTCGGTGAACAGGCTGGTCATCTCCATCCGGGCCAACGCGGCGCCCAGACAGAAGTGGACTCCGTACCCGAAGGCGACGTGCTTGTTCGGGTCACGCCCGACGTCGAAGCGGAACGGGTCGTCGAACACGTCCTCGTCGCGATTGCCCGAGACGTAGGCCAGATACACGGAGTCGCCCTTGGCGATGTCGACCCCGCGGACCGTGGTGTCCGCCGTCGCCGTCCGCATGAACTCCTTGACCGGCGTGGACCAGCGGATCATCTCCTCCACCGCGGTGCCCATCAGGCCGGGGTCGGATCGCAGCCGGTCGAGTTCCCCTGGATTCTCGATCAGGGCGAGCAGGCCACCGGAGATCGCGTCCTTGGTCGTGTCGTGGCCGGCGCTCGCCACGATCACGTAGTACGACGCCGTGTCGATCTCCGACAGTGGCTCCCCGTCGATGCGGCCGTTGGCGATGGCGGACGCCAGGTCGTCGGTCGGGTGCTCCCGCCGCGCCGCGGTCAGCTTCGAGAAGTAGCCGAAGAAGTCGAGCAGGACGGCCATCTGCTCCTCGGGCGTCGTGCCTCGCTTGTACTCGTCGTCGTCGCCGCCGAACATCTCCTGGGTCAGCATGTGCATGCGTCCGTAGTCCTCCTCGGGCAGGCCGAGCAGCGACATGATCACGTACAGCGGGAACTGCACGGCGATGTCGGTGACGAAGTCGCATTCCGGTCCAATGTCCCGCATGTGGTCGACGTAGCGCTTGGCCAGTTCGTCCACCCTGACCTTCAGGTCGCGCATGGCCTTCGGCCGGAACCAGTCGGCGCCGATCGCGCGCACCTTGCGGTGGTGCGGATCGTCCATGTGGATCAGCGTGCGCAGTCCCATCCCCGCGTCGAGCTGCGCCTTGGCGTAGTCGTCGGCTGCGGCGGTCGAGAGCAGTGGTCGTGGTTCGCTGATGAACAGCTCGTTGTCCCGCTCGATCGCCATGATGTCCGCGTGCTTCGTGATCGCCCAGAACGGCCGGTACGGCGGATTGTCAACCCAGGCAACGGGATTGTTCGCCCGCAGGTGGGTCAGTGCGGTGTGCAACCGCTCGTCGTCGGCGTATGCCTTCGGGTCCGCGAGGACCTTCGCTGCTTCGTCCATTGTGGGCGTGCTCATGTGACTCCTCGCTTGCGGGCTGCGCAGTTGACGGGTGTCAACGGAGTCTAGGTGCGTGGGCGGGCGGCCACGGCCGGTTTGCGCGGATCGACTCCGAGCGCATCAGTACGCTCGGCGATCGTGGTGTCCCTCCGGCGGTGTCGTCCGATCGCATTGCTCGCCGTCGCACTCCTGATCGGGGGTTGTGGGGGAGCGGGATCGTCGACGGACCCCTCGGCGGCGCCAACGGATCCGGCGGTCGTGAGCACTGTGCAGGGCGACGTGCGCGGTGTCGTCGCACCCGATCACCGGTTCTTCGGTGGCCTGCCATACGCTGCGCCGCCCGTTGGCGGGCTGCGGTGGCAACCGCCCGCACCCGCGCAGGCCTGGACCGGACTGCGCAAGGCCACCCGCGTCGGGCCACGCTGCATCCAGGACGTCGGCGATCCCGAGATCGGGCGCCAGACCGACGAGGACTGCCTGACGCTGAACGTATGGACTCCGCCGGCGAACCAGGACGAGCGCAAGCCGGTGATGGTGTGGATCCACGGCGGCGCGTTCATCAACGGCAGCAGCGGCATCTACGACTCGAAGTGGCTCACGACGCGCGGTGACATCGTCGTCGTCACCCTCAACTACCGGCTCGGCACACTCGGGTTCCTCGCGCACCCATCGCTCGGGCCCGCGGGTGCGGTCGGCAACTACGGGCTGGCCGACCAGCAGGCCGCACTGCGCTGGGTGCACGACAACATCGCCGCGTTCGGCGGCGACCCCGACAAGGTCACGATCGCGGGGGAGTCCGCGGGCGGCATGTCGGTGTGCGACCACCTCGTCGCGCCCGGTTCGAAGGACCTGTTCGACGGCGCGATCATCCAGAGCGGCCCGTGCCAGGCCCAACTGGCGCTGCCTGAGGCGGAGCGGATCAGCGTCGACTACGCCCGCGACGTCGGGTGCGGTGACCCCGCGGCGGCAGCCGCATGTTTGCGCGCCCTGCCTGCGAAGCAGCTGCGTAACCCCGTGGAGTACTTCCGGATCGGCGACGACGCCCTCAGCGGTCCCGTGACCGGCACGACGACACTGCCCGTCGACCCGATGGCCGCCTTCGCCGCTGGGGACGCCGCGCGCGTGCCGCTCCTGATCGGTAGCAACCGCGACGAGTTCACCCTCTTCCTCGCGCTCGAATACCTCCGCGGCCAGGACCTGCTGTCCGCCGAGTATCCGGGCGTGCTGGCCCAGACCTTCGGCCGCGGTGCGAGTGCGGTCGCGGCCCGGTATCCGCTGGACCGCTACGGCGGCAGCGCACCGCTGGCCTACTCGGCTGCCGTCACCGACGGCGAGTTCGCGTGCGTCGATCAGCGCATCACCGCCGACCTCTCCCGCGAGTCGCCGGTGTACGCCTACGAGTTCAACGATCGCGAGGCGCCCACCCCCGAGCCGTTCCGGACATTGCCCTTCCCGGTCGGCGCGAGTCACTCACTCGAGCTGCGGTACCTCTTCGACGTCGGCGGGGCGCCGCCGCTGGACCGTGCCCAGCAGACGCTGTCGGACCAGATGATCGACTACTGGAGCGAGTTCGTCCGCACCGGAGCGCCCGAGGTCGAGGGTCTACCCGAGTGGCCGGAGGCCGGCGACGACCCCGCGCGCAGCGACCGGCTGTCGTTCGTACCCGACGACACCCGCGTGGCCGACGACTTCACCGAGGTGCACCAGTGCGACTTCTGGGCCTCGCTTCAGCGCTGACGGCGTGCCGAGTCTGCTGCCAGATCGCGATCTGGAGGGAAAACGCGATCTGCCCGCAGTCTCGGCGGGTTTGGTTGGCCTCTGGGGCGGCCCGGTAAACTCGCCCTGACCGCACGTTGAACGTGCTCGCATGGCTTCGCCGGGGGATTTGGACGACGCCCGGATCTGAGGCATACTGTTCGGGTTGCCTCGAGCCGGGACGGGGACCTTCGGGTCTGCCTGGCAGAGGCATGCGACCAGTGTCCTCAGGGATGCATCCGGTCCCAACCTCGAGCGTGACGAAATCAGTCGCGGGCGAGTGTGCGTGAGGGCGACACACCCGACCGCGGGGGTCGGTGAACCACAGATACGTAAACAGCGGCGGCACAGCCAGCGCGCGCACCTCGGGGCGACCCGGGGGCGGCGCAACAGACCAGGCCCTGACGGGGCCCGTTAGTAGTGAGGTAGGAGAAGCGTGGCGGGACAAAAGATCCGCATCAGGCTGAAGGCCTACGACCACGAGGCCATTGACGCCTCTGCGCGCAAGATCGTCGAGACGGTCACCCGTACGGGCGCCAGTGTGGTCGGCCCGGTGCCGCTGCCGACCGAGAAGAACGTGTACTGCGTCATCCGGTCTCCCCACAAGTACAAGGATTCGCGGGAGCACTTCGAGATGCGCACCCACAAGCGTCTCATCGACATCCTCGACCCGACGCCGAAGACCGTTGACGCACTCATGCGCATCGATCTGCCGGCCAGTGTCGACGTGAACATCCAGTAGGAGAACCAGAAACCATGGCACGTAAGGGAATTCTGGGCACCAAGCTGGGCATGACTCAGGTGTTCGACGAGAACAACAAGGTCGTTCCCGTCACGGTCGTCAAGGCCGGCCCCAACGTGGTGACCCGCATCCGCACCCCCGAGCGCGACGGCTACAGCGCCGTCCAGCTCGCATACGGCGAGATCAGCCCGCGCAAGGTGACCAAGCCGGTCACCGGTCAGTTCGCCGCGGCGGGCGTCAACCCCCGCCGTCACCTCGCCGAGCTGCGGCTCGACGACGAGGCAGCTGCGTCGGAGTACGAGGTCGGTCAGGAGCTGACCGCCGAGATCTTCGTCGACGGCGCCTTCGTCGACGTCACCGGCACCAGCAAGGGCAAGGGCTTCGCAGGCACCATGAAGCGGCACGGGTTCAAGGGTCAGGGAGCCTCCCACGGCGCCCAGGCCGTGCACCGTCGTCCCGGCTCGATCGGTGGCTGTGCCACCCCCGGCCGCGTCTTCAAGGGCACCCGGATGTCGGGCCGCATGGGCTCCGACCGGATCACCACGCAGAACCTGAAGGTCCACAAGGTCGACGCCGAGAACGGCGTCATCTTGATCAAGGGCGCCATCCCCGGCCGCAACGGCGGACTCGTCGTGGTTCGCAGCGCGATCAAACGAGGTGAAAAGTAATGGCAGCGAAGAGCATTGACGTTCGGACCCCGGACGGCAAGACCGACGGCAGCGTCGATCTGCCCGCCGAGCTGTTCGACGTCGAGCCGAACATCGCGCTGATGCACCAGGTCGTCATCGCGCAGCTGGCCGCCAAGCGGCAGGGCACGCACTCGACCAAGACGCGCGGCGAGGTCTCCGGTGGCGGCAAGAAGCCGTACCGCCAGAAGGGCACCGGCCGCGCCCGCCAGGGTTCGACCCGCGCGCCGCAGTTCACCGGCGGTGGCGTCGTGCACGGCCCGCAGCCGCGCGACTACAGCCAGCGGACCCCGAAGAAGATGATCGCCGCCGCACTGCGCGGGGCGCTCTCGGACCGGGCTCGCAACGACCGGATCCACGCGGTCACGGAGCTGATCAGCGGACAGACGCCGTCGACCAAGGCGGTGAAGACGTTCCTCGGATCGCTCACCGACCGTCGCAAGGTGCTGATCGTGATCGGCCGCAGCGATGAGATCGCCGCGAAGAGCGTGCGCAACCTGCCCGGTGTGCACGTGATCTCGCCGGACCAGCTCAACACCTACGACGTGCTCGACGCCGATGACGTCGTGTTCAGCGTCGAGGCCCTGAACGCGTACATCTCGGGCGCGAAGACCAAGAGCACTGAGGAGGTGTCTGCCTGATGGCTACCGTGACCGATCCCCGCGACATCATCCTGGCCCCGGTCATCTCGGAGAAGAGCTACGCCCTGATCGAGGACAACGTGTACACGTTCATCGTGCACCCCTCCTCGAACAAGACGCAGATCAAGATCGCGATCGAGAAGATCTTCGACGTGAAGGTCGACTCCGTGAACACGGCCAACCGGCAGGGCAAGCGCAAGCGGACCCGCACCGGCTACGGCCAGCGCAAGGCCACCAAGCGCGCCATCGTGACGCTGGCCGCCGGCAGCAAGCCGATCGATCTGTTCGGAGCACCGGCCTAACCGGCCGGGAGTTAAGGATTTACTAGACATGGCTATTCGCAAGTACAAGCCGACGACCCCCGGTCGCCGCGGTTCGAGCGTCTCCGACTTCGCCGAGATCACCCGATCGACGCCGGAGAAGTCGTTGGTCCGCCCGCTGCACGGCACCGGCGGTCGCAACGCCCACGGTCGCATCACCACCCGGCACAAGGGTGGCGGCCACAAGCGCGCCTACCGCGTCATCGACTTCCGTCGTCATGACAAGGACGGCGTCGACGCCAAGGTCGCTCACATCGAGTACGACCCCAACCGCACCGCGAACATCGCACTGCTGCACTACCTGGACGGCGAGAAGCGCTACATCATCGCGCCGCAGGGACTGAAGCAGGGCACCATCGTGGAGTCGGGCGCCAACGCCGACATCAAGCCCGGCAACAACCTGCCGCTGCGCAACATCCCCGCCGGTACCGTCATCCACGCCGTGGAGCTGCGGCCCGGTGGCGGCGCGAAGATGGGCCGCTCCGCCGGTGTCAGCATTCAGCTGCTCGGCAAGGAAGGCACCTACGCGACGCTGCGCATGCCCAGCGGTGAGATCCGCCGCGTCGACGTGCGCTGCCGCGCCACCGTCGGCGAGGTCGGCAACGCCGAGCAGGCGAACATCAACTGGGGCAAGGCCGGCCGCATGCGCTGGAAGGGCAAGCGCCCGACCGTCCGTGGTGTCGTCATGAACCCCGTCGACCACCCGCACGGTGGTGGCGAGGGCAAGACCTCCGGTGGTCGTCACCCGGTGAGCCCGTGGGGCAAGCCAGAAGGCCGCACCCGCAAGAACAAGCCGAGCGACAAGCTCATCGTCCGACGCCGGCGCACCGGCAAGAACAAGCGCTAGGCCGGGAAGGAAAGAGCTATGCCACGCAGCCTCAAGAAGGGTCCGTTCGTCGACGACCATCTGTTGAAGAAGGTCGACGTTCAGAACGACAAGAATACGAAGCAGGTCATCAAGACCTGGTCGCGTCGATCGACCATCATCCCTGACTTCATCGGTCACACCTTCGCCGTCCACGACGGTCGCAAGCACGTGCCGGTGTTCGTCACCGAGTCGATGGTCGGACACAAGCTGGGCGAGTTCGCCCCGACGCGAACGTTCAAGGGTCACATCAAGGACGACCGGAAGAGCAAGCGGCGCTAATGACCACTGCAATCACTGAATACCCGTCCGCGACGGCGAAGGCGCGCTTCGTGCGCGTCTCGGCGTCCAAGGCACGCCGGGTGATCGACCTGGTACGCGGCAAGTCCGTGTCCGACGCGCTGGACATCCTGCGGTGGGCACCGCAGGCCGCCAGCGAGCCGGTGGCCAAGGTCATCGCGAGCGCCGCTGCCAACGCGCAGAACAACGATGGGCTCGACCCGTCGACGCTCGTCGTCGCCGCCGTCTACGCAGACGAGGGCCCGACCGCCAAGCGCATCCGGCCGCGTGCCCAGGGCCGCGCCTTCCGGATCCGCAAGCGCACCAGCCACATCACGGTGATCGTCGAGAGCCGCCCGTCGCGGGACCAGGGCTCGAAGGGTGCCGGATCGGCTGCCGCAGCGCGTGCACGTCGTGCGCAGGGCAGCAAGGCCAAGAGCACGCAGGGACAGGCTCCGGCCAAGGCGTCCGCCAAGAAGGCCGAGACCACCAAGGCTGATACCAAGGCCGACACGACTACCGAAGCGTCTGACGCGAAGGGAGGCTCGGAGTAGTGGGCCAGAAGATCAACCCCCACGGCTTCCGGCTCGGCATCACGACCGACTGGAAGTCCCGGTGGTACGCCGACAAGCAGTACTCGGACTACGTCAAGGAAGACGTCGCGATCCGCAAGCTGCTAGCCACGGGCCTCGAGCGCGCCGGCATCGCCGACGTCGAGATCGAGCGCACCCGTGACCGCGTCCGCGTCGACATCCACACCGCGCGTCCCGGCATCGTCATCGGTCGCCGCGGCACCGAGGCCGATCGCATCCGCACCGACCTGGAGAAGCTGACCAAGAAGCAGGTCCAGCTCAACATCCTCGAGGTGAAGAGCCCGGAGTCGGTGGCGCAGTTGGTCGCCCAGGGTGTCGCCGAACAGCTGAGCAACCGCGTGGCCTTCCGCCGCGCGATGCGCAAGGCGATCCAGTCGGCGATGCGCCAGCCCAACGTCAAGGGCATCCGCGTGCAGTGCTCGGGCCGCCTCGGCGGCGCCGAGATGAGCCGCTCGGAGTTCTACCGCGAAGGCCGGGTGCCGCTGCACACGCTGCGCGCCGACATCGACTACGGCCTCTACGAGGCCAAGACCACCTTCGGTCGCATCGGTGTGAAGGTCTGGATCTACAAGGGCGACATCGTCGGTGGCAAGCGCGAGCTGACCGCCGCGGCGCCTGCAGGGGCCGACCGTCCCCGTCGCGAGCGTCCGACGGGTGCTACCCGTCCGCGCCGCAGTGGCGCCTCGGGCACCACGGCGACGAGCACCGAGGCCGGTCGCGCAGCGTCCGGCACCGCCGGTGACGAAGCGCCCGCCATCGCCGAGGCGACGGTTGGCACCGAAGCTGCCGCAGGCGCAGCCGAGAGCACTACGCAAGAGTCAGGGAGCTAGCACATGTTGATTCCCCGCAGGGTCAAGCACCGCAAGCAGCACCACCCGCAGCAACGCGGCATTGCCAGCGGTGGCACCTCGGTGAGCTTCGGTGACTACGGCATCCAGGCCCTCGGCCATGCCTACATCACCAACCGGCAGATCGAGTCCGCTCGTATCGCCATCAACCGGCACATCAAGCGAGGCGGCAAGGTGTGGATCAACATCTTCCCGGACCGCCCACTGACCAAGAAGCCCGCCGAGACCCGCATGGGTTCCGGTAAGGGTTCGCCGGAGTGGTGGGTCGCGAACGTGAAGCCCGGCCGCGTGCTGTTCGAGCTGAGCTACCCCGACGAGAAGGTCGCGCGCGAGGCACTCACGCGCGCCATCCACAAGTTGCCGATCAAGGCACGCATCGTTACCAGAGAGGAGCAGTTCTGATGGCAGTGGGAACTTCGCCTGGCGAACTGCGCGAGATGACCGACGACGAGCTGACCGGTCGGCTCCGGGAGTCGAAGGAAGAGCTGTTCAACCTTCGCTTCCAGATGGCCACCGGCCAGCTCTCGAACAACCGTCGGCTCCGCACGGTGCGACAGGAGATTGCGCGCGTCTACACGGTGTTGCGCGAACGTGAGCTGGGTCTGGCGTCCGGACCCGTTGGTGAGGATTCGTAATGGCAGACAACGGCAGTGAAACCAAGAGCGGCGCAAAGGGTCCGGCGTACACGCCGAAGACCGAAAAGCCCCGCAACCGTCGCAAGACCCGTATCGGCTACGTGGTGAGCGACAAGATGCAGAAGACCATCGTCGTCGAGCTCGAGGATCGCAAGAGCCACCCGCTCTACGGCAAGATCATCCGCACGACCACGAAGGTCAAGGCGCATGACGAAGACGGCGTCGCCGGCGTCGGCGACCGGGTGTCCCTGATGGAGACCCGTCCGCTGTCGGCCACCAAGCGCTGGCGTCTGGTCGAGGTCCTCGAAAGGGCCAAGTAACACACGTCTCAACGCACACGCCCGGTCCGTACCACGGACCGGGCGTTTTGCGTCGCCATCCGTCCCGGGGGGATATGGTGAGGATGGCTAATTGTCACGTGTGTCAAAAATAGGGGGCATGTCCGGTGGACAAGCGCGCATACGGCATGAGCGGGGTGGTGGCCGCTGCGGGCATCGGGCTGGCTCTGGTGACCGGTCCGGGTATCAGCGCGGCAGAGCCGTCGGCATCGGATGCACCTGGGCCCAGTTCGTCGTCGCCCTCGGCCGGCGCTTCGAAGACCGATGCCTCGTCGTCGAACACCTCGTCGTCGAATTCGGCGTCCTCCCAAGGCGCTTCGGCCGCGGGCCCTGCCCGCGACGGTAGCGGCGCGTCCGACACCTCCACCGACTCCGAACCGGCCACCGCCCCGGTGGCCGACCGCGACGAGTCCGACGATCCCGTCGACCCGGAACCCGAAGTTCCGTCGGATCCGGACGGGGATGCCACGGGCGAAGGGCCGGTCGAACCCGACGACGAGGACGTGACCGAACCAGAGGGAGCGGAACCCGTGGGCGGCGGGGACGAAGAAGCCGACCACGGATCGGACACCGCCGAGTCGACATCCCCACCGGCGCAGCCCCAGCCCACCCCCGCGAACGACGCCGACGTCCCGGCGACAGAACCAAAACCCGCCTCCGGCACGGACATCGAGACCGAACAGCCGACGCAACCGGAGTCGCCATCGGTCGACATCGTGGTGATCGCCGAACCGGTCGACTCCAGCCCGGTGCCGGAGACACCGACACTCGAAGTCGCCGTGGCGGCTGCACCCGATGCGCCAGAACGGGTCTCGGCGCAGCCCGCCGGCATCGTCGCAGCCGTGCTGGGTGCGATCGACGCCACCGGTGCGCCGGGGCCCGTCGAATCACCGTCACTGTGGGCCGTCCTGGCATGGGTGCGCCGCCAACTCGGCGTCTCGGAGATCTCCCATACCGGCGCTCAGTCGACGACGTCTGCGGCGACGTCGGCCACCGCACCCGTCACCACCATCAACGTCAAGGACTACGGCGCAGTCGGAGACGGAATCACCGACGACTCGGCCGCCATCAAGGCCGCGCAGGCAGCGCTGTCGTCGGGCGCGCGGCTGTACTTCCCGGAGGGGAACTACCGGTTCGCCCAACAGCAGCCCGCAGGCAACGCAGCGATCCTGCTTCGGGGACTGTCGAACGTGACGGTCGAGTTCGCTCCCGGTGCCCGGCTGGTGATGGACAACCTCGACGCCGCCGGGCACGGCACGAGCCACGGCATCCGGGTCGAGGGCTCGGCGTCTCACGTCGCCATCATCAATCCCACCATCGAGTGGGTCACGCGGCCATCCGCACGAAGCTTCGGTGACGGGATCTCAGTGCTCGGGTGGCCATCCGACTCCGCGCCGCCTGCGGGCTGGACCGGCTCCACCGGCACCGTGCAGTACGTGTCGATCGTCAACGCTCGCGTGGTCAACGCACCCCAAACCGGAGCGGTCGTGATGGGAGCGTCCGACGTGACCGTCACGAACTTCACTGCCATTGGCACGCTGGCCGACGGGCTGCACTTCAACGCGAACCGTCGGGTCACCGTTGACGGGCTCGTCGCGCAGAACACCGGCGACGACGGTCTGGCCTTCGTGACCTACTACGACCCGACTCAGCCATGGACCTACGGCCCGGGCGACGGTCCGTTCAATCAAGCCGGCCTCGGCGACTGGAACAACGGCGGTTCGGTCGCCACCCACATCACGGTGACCGGCGGTTCCGCCAGCGGCGTCCGGGTCCAGGGCGGCTACGACATCACCATCAGCGACGTCACGGTGACCGGCAAGGACTACGGCATCCAGCTCAACTCGGCCAAGGCGGTCGGCCCCGGCGACTGGACGAGTCTCGCGTCGCGCGACATCCACGTCTCGGACGTGACGATCGACGGCGCCCAGACCGGAATCGTGTTGGCCACCAACAATATCGACGGCACCGAGAACTCCATGTGGTGGGACTTCTCGGGCTCGTCGATCACCGACGTCGTCATCCGCGGTTCGAAGAACTGGTCGCTCGCCGTCGAGACCCCCGCGGTGGCGACGAGCAGGTTCGCGGGCATCACGCTGCGCAACGTCTACGCCGAGAACCTCGCCGCCAGCGGGCCGACGTCAGGCGGCAACGGTGGCATCCTGCTGGCCTCGCTGCACGACTCCGTGATCGACGGCGTACGACTCGTCGCCGACCACCCCAGTGACGTCATCGTCACCGGCGCGGGCGCGATCCGCGGTGGACTCGACGTCGCGGACCTGCCGTCGGCGAACCTGACGATCGACGACCTGGTGCTCGAGGGCCCCGGACGGATCCTCGTCCAGGACATCGCCGGGGTGTCGTTCGGGAACGTGTCGTCCAGCGGCGCGGATGGCAGCGCCGTCGTGTTGTACCGGGTCAAGGACGCGTCCTTCGAGAACATCACGGCGTATCTGCCGGGACGGGGCACCGGGTCAGGCTTCGGCGTACAAATCCTGCAGGTCTACGACCTCGACATCGCGAACATCACGGTGACCATGGACGACCACGTCGGAACGTCCTTCTGGGCAGTGGAACTCGGCGGCGGGAACCCGGATCAGGACGTCGCAGGCCAAGGCGTCCGCATCGAGAACGTCACGTATGTCAGCGGGCGCGACGACGTCGATTCCGACATCGTCGTCCAGGGTGGTCCCTACGGGCCCGTCGACTGGTACATCAATGCGCAGTGGCGCCACGAGGGCGAGACCCTGCCGCAGTGGCGATCTGCGACGTACGGCGACACCACCCCGCTCTGAAACGCCTCGGAACCCGCGGGGCCCAGCCGCTACTTCCGAACGCCGGTCTCGTGATGCCCGCGCTCGGTGTTCACCCGCCACGGGTCGGCTTCACCTCCGAAGTATCGATCGACGCTGTGGATGGCGCTCAGCATCGCGTGGTCCTGGTTGTCGTAGCGGTGCATGCCGTTTCGGCCGATGGGGTGCAGCGACGGATGACTCTTCCGCAGGTAGTCCCGGATGCGAGAGACGTTCCGTTCGCGCGTGGGATCGTAGACCGGATAGGCGAACCGAGACCGGACGATCATCAGGTGGTCGATCACCGGGTCGTCGAAGCCGAGCGCACGCAGGTCCTGCTCGACGATCGCGCCCAAGCCCGCGTCGCTCGCCACCCACGTGTCTTCGTCGGGCAGGGTGAAGTACTCGAGACCGAGGTAGCTGCCCGTCCAATCGTGCGGAGCGAGCGCACGGGACCAGTACCCGTAGTTCTGGATACGTCCGACCCGGAACTCCTTGCCGGGGGTGTAAACCCAGTTGTAAGGCATGTCGTACTGCTGCCGCAACGCAACGGCCACCGTAATGACCGCGCGATGACGCAGCGCCGCTGCGACCGCCCTGATGTGCCTGGGCGGCGGCGGGTCCAACGTCTCGACGAGCAAGCGCAGTGGCATGCTCGAGAACACCGCATCCCCGGACACGGTCTGGCCGTCGTGCAGTTCCAACGTCCACCCCCGGCCGTCGTACCGCACCGCGCAGACCTGGGAGTCGAGGTTCGGAATGGTGCCGGACTCTGCCAGTCTCGCCGCCGCCGCCTCCCACAGTTGGCCAGGGCCGAACCGGGGATAGCGAAACACGTCCTGCTCGGCGGGATCGTCGGCGCGGGGTTTGCGCCACGCGATCGGCTTTATGCGTTGATTCGCCCAGTCGCTGGCGATCTCCGCGGGATCGGCCAGCCAGGTCTTTCGCACGTAGCCGTCGAAGAACTTGGTGTACCAGTGCCTGCCGAATTCGTGGGTGCCCCACTCACGGAAGCTGGCCGTGCCCGGAGTCGGGACGTCGTGCCAGAGCCGGGACCACAGCAGGCTGCCTGCGCCGCGCATGCCCTTGCCGATGCCCATCTGCGTCAACAGATCACGCCCGAGCAGCGGGTACCGGACGAAATGACCGTCGACGAGCATGGCCGAGCGTCGGGGCACCGAGATCCACTCATCGGCTGGGAGCAGTGACTTCCAGAGGTCGAGGATCTCCTCGCTCTGGGTGAAGAACCTGTGACCGCCGGGGTCGACGCGCCACTCTCCGTCGGTCGGCGTGCGGGCCAGACCGCCGACGTGGCTCGTCGCCTCGAAGATCCGCGGCGCGGCTCCCCGTTCGACCAGCTTCAGGGCCGCGGTGAGCCCCGCCGGGCCCGCACCGATGATCAACGGGTTCCCGTTGGACTCCACGGTTGCTACCGACCCCGGAGTCGAGGCAGGCGTCGGTAGTCGGCGACGATGTCGTCGATACGGCTGCCCGTGAGGTCGTTCAACGGCGTCGTCAGGAAGATCAGCTGCGCGTACTGACTCTGGAACGGCAGGAACCCGCTCAGCAGGGGCTCGGGAGTGGTCCGGATGACCAGGTCGACCTCATCGATCTCGAACGCTGCCGAGATGTCACACCCGTCGCGCTCCGCTCGACGGTGAGCGGCGCGGAGCTCGTCGGCTGCGTCATAGGCGGCGAGCACGTTGATCCGGAACTCCTCGCCGGTCATCGTGGCCTCGAGATGGTCTGCGGCCTCGACGTACTCGGCAGGCAGTACCGTGCGGTCGCCGTGCAACCGCACGCTGCACGCGGATCCGTGGAAGTGCTTGGGGATCAACGTGGTGAGGAAGTGCAGCGACGCCGAGTACACCGCTTCGAGTTCGTCGTCCCGGCGGCCCAGGTTTGCCCGACTGAGGTTGTACACCGACACCGTCCGAACGTCGTTGCGCTGCAGGGCCAGCAGGATCTCGACGACCTTCTCCGCGCCGCGCAGATACGCCGCGGACAGTGACGTCCCACGGGTCTGCGCCCACCGCCGGAGACCGTCGGGGATCACGCCTACGTGGGCCGGGTGAGCGGTGATGCTCAGTCCTCCGCACTGCGGAGCACTGCAAGGACGGTGAGGATCAGGATCTTGAAGTCGAGGTTCAGCGACCAGTTCTCGATGTAGTAGTTGTCGAACTCGGCGCGGTCGGCGATCGACGTCTGACCCCGCAGTCCATGCACCTGAGCCCAGCCGGTTATGCCAGCCTTCACCCGGTGCCGATCGCCGTAGCGCCGCACCTGCATCTCGAACAGCTCCACGTACTCGGGCCGTTCGGGACGCGGGCCGACGAGGCTCATGTCGCCGCGCAACACGTTGACCAGTTGCGGTAGTTCGTCCAGTGAGGTCTTGCGCATGATCTTGCCGATCCGCGTGCGCCGGTCGACGCCCTCGACGCCGCCGGGCGCGGCTCCGGCCGCCAACTCGAAGCCGGCCTTGGCAGGGTCGAGGGGGCGCATGCTCCGGAACTTCAGGCAGCCGAAGACCTTGCCGTCACGGCCGATCCGGTCCTGGCTGAAGAAGATCGGCCCCGGCGAACTGAGCTTGACGAGCAGCGCCAGCCCGAGGAACACCGGTGAGATGAGGAGCAGGCCCAGGCCCGCAGCCGTGCGGTCACACGCGTGCTTGACCGCGAACTGCCAACCCTTCGGGTCGACCCGGCAGAGGACCATCAGCGGTACGCCACCCAGGTGCTCGACCCAGGCGCCACCGCTGACGGCGTCCATCACCCTGGGCACCACCCGAACCCGCATGCCGAGGTTCTGCGCCTCGTGCGCGGTACGTGCGAGGCGCTCGTCGGACACCGTCGAGGGCGCCAGGATGAGTTCGGCGGCGCCGGTTGCGCGAGCGGCGATTTCGAGGTTGTCGGTGGTGCCGAAATACGGCACGTCGAACCCCTCGGCGTCGGTCGGCCGGGAGTCGTCGAGTAGGCCGACGGGGTGCAGTCCGTAGTCGGGCACCTGACGCATCCGCGTGACGAGTTGGTGGGTGATCGGGCCCGACCCAATTATCAGCGCGGGCGTGCCGAAGTGGTACTTCCGCCGCAGGTAACGCTGCGCAAGGGACCTGACGAGCCGAACGCCAGGGATGAGAACCGCTGCGCACAGCCAGATCCGGATCATCACGTCGCTGGGGCGGACGTACTCGCCGATCACCTGACCCGGCGAGAACGGTGGCACCAACAGCAACATGATCGTCAGGGTTGCCAGCGTGGCTACGGCCACGGACGTCTCGACCGGTTCGAAGTCGTCGAGGAAGCGGTGGTCGAGCCGTCGGCGGTACATCGAGCGCGTACCGAGGATGGCGATGACGACCGGCACGAAGATCCACGAAAACAACGCGATGTTGCGATCGTGGACGGGCCCCGGGGTCAACCACTGCGCCAGCAAAACCGCCCACATGGCCGCCCAGATGTCGAGCGCCACGGTCAGGGCGACGTAGCCGGACTCCGAGCGAAGACGTTCGGCGAGGCCGCGCGGCGCAGGGGCGGCGTGGCCGGGCGAAGCCGGCACGGCGTTCGTCGGCGGCGCGGTGCGCTGCCGACTCGGCCCAGCATGGGCCTTCGCCTTCACGTCCATCTGCATGCAGCACATCCCCTGCCGGCTTCGAGATAACCAACCTTAGGGGTGCCGGGCCTACTCCGCAGAGTAATTAGCGGCTGTGTCAAGAAATTTGTTCAGCATCGTAAAAAAGCGGGCGCACCCGATGTAGCTGGACCGCTGTTCCTCAGCGACCGGAGCCGGCGTTGGCGCCGAAGATCCGTTCGGTCGCCAGCGCCGCGAGGTCACTCAGCACCTGGACGTGTCCGGTGCCCCACAAACGCGGCTTGGTGTCGAATACACACAGCGTGCCAATGGCATTTCCATCGCCATCGATGAGCGGTATGCCCAGGTAGGCCACCAGGGTGCCATCGCGGACGGCAGGGTGATTCTTGAACACCGGGTCCGCCCGCGCGTCCTCGAGGATCAATGGCGCGCGGTTTGCCACGGCGTATTGGCACATCGATCGGTTGAGCGGCGTCTGCCTTTCCTGCGGAGACGTGATCTCCATGCCAGCCGCGCTCTTGAAGAACTGACGATCGGAATCGACCAGCGACACCAGAGCGAACGGTGCGTCGAGTGCATCGGCCGCTGCGCGGGTGATCCGGTCGTAGATCTCCTCCGGCGGCGAATCCAGCAGTCCGGTGGCATACAGGGCGCGTAGCCGACTCGGGTCGCTTATCGAGGCGGTTACGCTCGGCATCGTCGATTCGGCAAAGACGCCGGCGGCGGACAGGTGGGTCAGCAAATCGTCGATGACCGGGCTGTCGACACGTCTCTGGTCGGCGATCATGCGCGACGCCACCGCGCGGACGACGTACTGATCGACGTCCTCGCCGGCCTCTCGAGCCCGCTCCGCGAGCAGCCCGTTGAGCCAATCGTCGAATGCCTCGAGCCCGCTGGTCACTCGCTCACGGTAACCGAACATCGGTGATCTGGTGTACTGCTAAGCACTTCACCATCTGAGCGTGACCAGGCACGTGGTGCGGCTGCGGTAGAAGTAATCGACAGCACCGTAACCTGGGACCGTCCGATCGAGATCAGGAGGCGATGTGCCGGAAGCCCGAACCAGCGGCCGCCCCGTCGATCTCCTCTTCGATGCACGGCACGTGCATCAGAGCGGCATCGGTACCTACATCCGTACCCATCTCCCGCATCTCGAGGACGCCGCGGCCCGCCACGGTCTCTGCCTGGCAGTCCTGGCCGGTCAGGACTCACTGCCCGACCTGCGCCCGGACACCGACGTCGTCGTAGCGTCGGATCCGGCCGCGCCCATGTACTCCGGGGCGGAACAAGGGGTGTGGCGGCACGCGTTCGACCAGATCCGACCGCGGGCGGTGTGGCTGCCGCACTACCCATACCCGATAGCCAGGCTGCAGCCCCGCAACCGCCGGATGCTGACCTACGTCACCGTGCACGACACCATCCACGTCCTGCCGCAGAGCATCAGCGGCCAGAGCTTCGCGTACCGCATGTACGCGCAGCTGATGCTGCGCGCCGACGCGCGGTCGTGCCGGCGAATCTTCACGCCGTCGGAGGCCACCGCAGCGGCGGTGCGGAGCATCGCGTCGTCCGCGCGCGTGCAGGTGGCACCGATCCCGGTCGACGAGGTGTGGCTGGAGCCGGTAGATCCGAGCCTGTCCCCGGTCGACGGCCGCTACCTGCTCTACGTCGGAAACACCAAGCGGTACAAGAACCTACCGCTGTTGCTCGAGGCGTTCTCCGACGTGGCAGGCGCCGTTCCGCACAAACTGGTCATCGCCGGGGGAGGCGCCACGGTGCGGACCATGGACGAACGGGTCCGCCGACTCGCCGAGGACCACGGCGACCGGGTGGTGTTGATCGGGCAGGTCGAGTTCGCGGTACTGCGGGCACTGGTCGCAGCCGCCGAACTGCTGGTGATGCCGTCCCTGCACGAAGGCGCCGGGCTGCCCCCGCTGGAGGCCATGGCATCCGGTACGGCCGTGCTGTCGTCGAACATCCCGGTGCTCCGCGAGACGTGCGGTGACGGCGCCGAGTACTTCGACCCGCACGACCGCGCGGGTCTTGCCGAGCTGATGCGCCGATACTGCGAAGACGACGTGGCGCGCGCCGAACTCGCGGTGCGGGGACTCTCCCACGTCACCACGCGTCAGCAGCGGATCGACCCTGCACTGGCCGCCGACTCGATCTGCCGGGAACTGGCCTCGAGCACGCGGTGAGCACCACGAGGCGCCGTCTTCTGGCCGGCCTGCCCGCCGCAGCCGCCGTCACCCTCGTGGCGGGATGCCGGGGAGGCGGCGGCCCGATGGTCGACGTCAGGAGCCACGGTGCCGTGGGCGACGGGATCGCCGACGATTCACGGGCCGTCCGCGCGGCCGCGGCGGCGGTCCGATCAGGCGGCACACTTTACTTCCCGTCGGGCACCTATCGGTTCGCGCAGCGTCACCCACCGGGAACCGCGGCCATACTGATCGCCGGCGTCTCCGACGTCGCGGTCGTCTTCGAACCCGATGCCGAACTGTTCATGGACAACCTCGACCCGGCCCTGGGCGCCGGGACCAGCCATGGCCTCCTGGTCCGAGGCCCGGCCTGGCGAATCACGTTGCGCAACGTCAACATTCGCTGGGCACCGGGTGCCCGCCGATCCCTGGGGGACGGGATCAGGGTCGTGGGCTGCCCTGCTCCCAGTTCCGCCGCGCCGCACCCGTGGTCGAGGCCGAGGGCGCCCGTGGCCGGTGTGACGTTGACGGGTTGCGCCGTGCGGTCGAGCCCCCAGGCCGGCGTGATCATGATGGGGGTATCCGGCATAGCGATCACCGGCCTACGCGTCTCCGACAGCCGGGCCGACGGCCTGCACTTCAACGCCTGCCGTCGGGCAGTGATCAACGGATACGCCGCGCGCGACACCGGTGACGACGGACTGGCCCTCGTCACCTACTTCGCCGATCGGTTCGCCATTGACGCTGCAGCACATACCTTTTCGTTTCCGAATCTGACCGATTGGTCCAACGCCGACTTCGCCATCGCCAACGTCAGCGTAACCGGGGGCACCGCGAACGGCGTCCGCATCGCGGGCGCACAACGGGTCGCCATCGGCGCCCTCGCGGTCACCGGGGTGCGCGGCGGATCCGCCGTCATGGTCGACTCCGCGGCACCGGGCACCGACGTGGGATGGAACTACGTGGCCAGCCGTGCGGTGCGCGTCGCCGACGTCACCGTAACCGACTGTGACACCGGCATCCACCTACTGGCACGGCCCAGCGACACCGGCGACCCGCGCTTCACCGACTTCGACGTACACGTCGACGACGCCGAACTCGACGGGTGCAGCAATTGGGCGGTGCGCGCGGAGACGTTGAGCGGACGGGAAGTCAGTGGCCTCGCGATCGACGACTGCAGCATCTCGTCGACGTCGACGACGGGCGGCAGCGGGGGCGTCGGGATCGACGACGCCCGGGGAATCACACTTGGAAGATTGAAGATTCGGCACACGACACCGGTCACCGTGTTCTCGGTGGGCAACGCCGATTCGCTCGCCGTCGACCAGATGACCGTCGTGATCGATCAGACCGAGGCGCCCGCGGCCACTCCGGCGCCCTGCATCGTCCTCGACTCCAGTGCGGGCTTCATCGACGAGCTGCGCGTGCGCTGGCCGGCTGCGCCGGCTCCATGGGTGCCCGTGCGGATGTCCCCCGCCGACCACTGCGGCAGTGGCGATCTCCGCGACGCGGCCGTTGGCATCGGCACTCTGGAGATCACCCCGCCGGTGGTCGAGTCGACGGTCGGGTGCTCCTAGCGGCTAGACCCGTTCCGACGGCTCTCGCGGTGGCCGGATCCGCGCCGCGAGCACGGCACTTCCGGCCGTGAGCAACAGCAGGAAGACCACGATGCCGTAACTCAGGATCTGCACGCGCCACACCTCGAGGAAGCAGTACGCGACCACGCCCGACGATGCGGCGATCACGGGGCTGAAGCTGAATATTCGGGCGAACGCGTATCCGGCGAAACCGTAGGCCACGATGGTGTAGAGCCAACCCCAGCTCCCGTACTCGGAGTAGATGTCGGCGAACACCGAGTTGGTGAAGAAGTTCCCGGCGAACGACACCGAATAGCCATACACCGACGCCTGTTTCCAGCTGTCGTCCTTGGCCACCTTGTTGAATTGCAGGAACGTGGGCTGAATGGCGTCCAGTGACGTCACCGCACCGCCCTGGTTCTCCCACGCACCGCTCATCACCGCCGTGGAGACGCCGAGCTGTACCTGCGCGGGCACGGCCAGGTAGGCCCCGGTCTGATACAGGTTCATCGCCACCGGGTTCGACACGCCCGCTTCGCGGTAGTAGTTCGCGTTGCGGAAGTAGTTGAGTGCCGTCAGCACTGCGAATCCGGTGAGCACGATCAGTGCCACCGCCACCCACGTCCGCGCTCGCGAACCGCTCGTCTGACGCCGTGGTTCCCGGCTCCTGACCCACGCGGCGAGGTAGACCGCGCAGGCCATCATCAACGCCAGCCGGGAGGCGATCATCGCGTTGGCGACCAACAGCAGGACCGCGGCGACCATGTAGGGCCACCCGATGACCTTCTTGCGCCAGAGATGAACGCCGATGGGAGCAGCCAGGATAGTGGCGTAGCGCAGTGTCTGCGGACCGGCGAAACCCGACAGTGCGTTGCTGAAGTCGTTGGCGGTCTGTTCACTCAGCGATTCGACGATCGCGGCGATGCCGCCCACCCTCATGAAGGAGTAGCCGACGCCGACCACACCGGCCGCCAGCAGGATGAAGAAGTACCGCCGCTCGAACCAGGAGGTGTTGGTCCGCTCGGTGCCGAGCAGCGGACGCGTCCGCTGGGCGCCCAGCCAGAAGCCGACCGTCGACACCATCACGATAGCGCCGTACCACAGGAGGAGCAGGGCAATGCCTCCGCCCGTGGCGTTGGCCGGCGTCGAAAAGCCGTTCAGCGCTTCGGACATCGTGCCTGCGAGTCCGAGTTCGCGGGTGGCGACCAGACCCCACCACGCGAGGAACGACGCGGTGACCGGGGCCAGAATGAAGACCGCCGGCCGGAACCACGCCGGCGCAAGACGCGGCGCGTCGGCGCCGCCCACGACGGGGTCGAGGCCGGCCGTCGTGGTCGTCACCGGGCGAACCGTTCGCGGACCCGGCGGGAGCCGAACGAGGCGGCATACTCGGGTGCCCCTCGGACCGCGGCGCAGTGGTAGACGACGGCGGTGATCGTCTCGGACACGACGAACGCGAGGAAGATCGCGGAGATGTTCTCCCACACCAGCAGGAAGCCGACGCTCACTGCGAGGTAGACCACCGTGCTGGCTCCGCGAATCCAGAACACCAGCACCGTCTCACCCGCCTTGCGGAGCGCGGCGAACGGCACGGTCGAGACCAGGGTGACGACCTTCCAGAGACACCCAAGCAGCATGGCGACGGCTCCCACGGCATGCCACGCAGGTCCGAAGACCAGGCTGCCGAGACCCCCGAACGCGGCCATCAAGACCACGGCCATGCCGACGGCGAACACGGCGACGAACGCCTTGAGTTCGCCGCGATGACCGTGTGCGAGCAGCCGGTACCTGCCGTACGCCAAAATCGGCTCCACCGCCCCGGCGACCGTCGTGATGACGCGGAAGGTCACCGACGCCACCGGCCCGACCATGACCAGCAGGACCGAGGTGATCGCCGGTTGCACCGCACCCACGACTGCGGTCTCGCCGGTGACCCAGCTCGACCGCCGAACGTCCGGCGGGAATCCCATGTGCGGCATCGATCGTCGGGGGTGATAGCGCACCACCACGGCCAGGAACGCGCCCAGCGCGAGAACCCGCACGCAATGCGGGTTCTGCTGAGCCGAGAGCAGGAGCGCGACGACGCTGCTGACGATCAACGCCCCGGCGCCGAGCCCTTCGCGCTTCCAATCGCCGGTGACCACGCCGATGGAGCGGGACATCAGCAGACCCGTCATGATGCCGATGGAACTGGCCATCAGCACCGGCGAGGAAGCGACCGCGGGCCCGACCGCCAGCAGACCCGCGGCGGCGAGGGCGACGGCCACCACCCAGGCGGGCAGGCCCAGCGTTCCCTCGGCGTCCGGCGTCGCCAACCGACCCTCCACGACGAAGGCGTTGAAGAGCTGGGCGACGTAGACGCCGACGGCGAGGGCCAGCGCGAGGAAACCCTGCGTCTCGATGGGGGCGATGCGCGCATAGATCGCGATGAAGATCGCCGGAAACACGTTGAGCGCCAAGCCGGCGCCGACCTGAACGGCCGTGTGCAGGTGCCGGGTGTCAGGCATCGCTCCACCACCCAGCCTGCCGACGCGGTGGCATCCTGGCTCTCACCGGGAGGTCGGCCGTCCGCCCGCGCCGTCCGAGACCAGCTGCGAATCAACGGCTTCCGTGCTCGGCCGCCGCCTCCCTAACCCTTGGCGCTGGGACCGGTGGTAGGTGAAGACCGCGACCGCCGGCGCAGAACTGGACGCGGTGGCCGATCGCAGCGCCAGGGCCGCGGGCACGGTGTCGGCGTCGAGTCGTGCCACCAGCACGATGTCGGTGGCCGACCCGATGACGTCGGGTGACAGCGTCGAGTCACCGACGGCGCCGCCCAGGACGACCCGCGTCGACGGCGACGTCTCCGAGGCAGGGCTCGAGTGCTGCCCCAACGGGGTCGTCGCATCTGCGAGCGGCTGACTCTCGGCGGCAGCGAACTCCAGCAGCGACGCCACGACGGGCGCCCCAGAGGATTCCGAAGCCCCGATCACCAGGACGACGCGACTCGGCCCGGGGGAGGGGCACTGCGCGTAGAGGGTGCGTGCCAGCCGCCTGTGGTCGTCTGCCCAGTCGTCGTTGGCCGGCACGTCGAGGTCCACCGCAGGCAACAGCACGCCGTCGACGCCATCGGTGATCGTCTTGACCAACGAACCCCGACCCGAACGTCGTCGCCGCGCAAGCAGGAAGGCCATCACGACCGAGCCGCCGAGGAGTGCACCGAGGAACACCCCGATGACCCACTGAGCAGTACTCGGGCGATTGGGCAGGGGCGGTTGAACGACCATCAACGTGGCGGCCTCCACGGATTGGAGTTCTACGCTCTCGCGCACCTGCGCGAGCTGCTCCCGACGCAGCGGATCCGTGGAATCGCGCTGCTGCCACCGCGTCAGTGTCGGCAGGATCGTGCGGAGCTGCACGTCGGCCCGCCGCTCGAGGTCTTGTCGGTAGAGGTCGATGGCCGTCTGCACGGTTCTGATGGCGTCGGAACTGGAATCGGCGCTATAGCTGATCGTGATCACCGCGGACTCGCTGGCCTGTGCGACGTTGAGCTCAGCCGGACCGTCCATGGCCATCTTCCTGGCCACGGCGTCGCTGAAACCCTCCCCGGAGAGGTATGCGATCTCGCCGGCCACGAAAGTCGCTGCATTGCCCTGGTTGTCAGGCGTGATCTGGTCAGCCCCTCCCGCGATGGCAATGAGGTCCGCCGGATTCTTCAGGCGTAGGAACGCCGTCGCGGTGGTGTCAGACGCCAGGGTGCCGAACGCCAACCCGCCGATGAGCCCGCCGATGCAGGCACCGATGATCGCGGCCAGGATCAGCTTGGTCATCGCGAAGCGGGTTTCGAGTGACGTCATCGTCGCGATCGCGGGCGCGGGCACTTTCGACACGCTTGCAGACAACTTCTCGGCGCTCCGTCCTGGGCCTCACAGTGCGATCAACATCGTAATCGAGGCCGTGCGCTGCGCCGGTCGAACACTTCGACGATGCGCACATGCGCGTGCGGCTCAACGCGTCTCCTCCGCAACGCATGTCGCCGCCGTGCAGATACAGCAAATTCGTGGTTGCCCGCTTGGCTCTCAATGCCACCAATGCTAACGAACTCGACGCCGGCTGCGACCCATTTGCGCAGGTCTCGAAGCGGAGCGGTGACGAGTGAATTGTCCGCCGCGCGTTCTCCACCGCGGTACACCGTTTGCCGGTATCGTCCGACGCCGGGAATGAGATTCGCAAGCCCACTCACCGAAACTGGAGCGGCAGTGTCTCTTGAGTTCAGGCCACCATTCCGGCGGCGCAAGCGTGACAACGGCATTGGCGTGGCACTGTCCATGCTCCTGTCGATGCTGCTCGTCACCGCACTCGGCGCACCCCAGGCGGCGCACGCCGACCCGCTGAACTCGAACCTCGAGCCCGGTGCCGAACTGTCCCTGCCATGGACCGGACTCGGCTTGCCGTCGGAGATCACCCTCGCCGGGGCCAACACCAACCAGGACTTCACCGTCCCCGTGCCCTCCGGTTTCGCGGTCACCCGACTGCGCGGTCTCATCCACTCCCCGGTGGACTTCGGCGCGGGCTTCGTGGAGATCGTCGACGGCAACGGACGATTCCTCGCAACCGTGGACCTCCCCGCCGTCACGCCGAGCCAAGCCGTGGTGCCGTTCGACGTCGACGTCTCTGCCGCCGCGGTGACCGATGCGCGGCTCGCGCTCTCCCTGACGGTGCGAGAGCCCGGACGTCCAGCCCAGGAGCGATGTGGCCTCGGCGAGCGGGTGCTCATCAGCGATCTCACGGCAGTGTTCGCCGGGACCGAGCCCGCACCGACCACGATCGCGACGTTCTTCCCGTCCGTCCTGCAGCGCGTCGTGATCCATGCCCCTGTCGACGCCGACGATGCCGAACGGCAGGCGGTGCTGACACTCGCTTCGGCGATCTCCCGCATGTACCGGCCGCAAGCGGTGGCGATCACCGTGGTCAACCAGCCCCGCGGTGCCGCGCCACCGCCGGCACCCCAGCTCACCCGTGCCATCGTGGTCGAGCGGGGCGATGCAGGCCTCGATGTCGTCAACGCCGACAGGGCCAACGTCTTCCTCAAGGTGACCGGTCGCGGTGACCAACTCGCCGATCAAGCGTCCCTCGTGGTCAACGAGTTGCAGTCGCTGGCGCAGGTTCCGAACGCGCGGGTCGACAAGGCGGGCTCGGTGACTGCCTCCAGCCCGCAGGCCGACGAGATGACCTTCGGCGCTCTGGATCTCGCTGGCGAGACCGCCGTCCTGCGGACCGGCAAGCTCACGGTGGGTGTGGACCGAGCGGCGCTGGGTGCCCGCGTCGACGGTGTGAAGGTGCATCTGATGGCCACCCATACCCCCGTCTCGGCCATGGATTCCGCGACGCTGATGGTCAGCGTGAACGGGCAGGCGGTACACGCCACTCCGCTCAACGACAGCGGGCGCGTCGACGCGACGTTCGAGGTGCCTGGTGAATTCCTCAGGCAGCGGGTCGGTTTCGAGTTCGACCTGACGTTCAGCCCGCGCCAGCTGTGCAGCCCGACCATAGCGCCGATGGCATTCCAGCTCGACCCCAGATCGACCATGACGGTTCGGCGTGACGGCCCACCGCTGGGCGGCTTCGACGCCGTGCCATCGGAGCTGACCCCCGAGTTCCTCGTGGCCCTCGACGGAAGCAACGCCAACCAGCTCGACTACGCGACTCGGGTCGTGGCCGAGATCGCACGGCAGTCCGGCAACGACCTGGCGCCCCGCGTCGTCGACGTCAAGGCCGCGGCCGACGCCAGCACCGGCGCGCTGATCGTGGCTAACGCCGCCACGATCAAGCAGACCTCGATGCGCCCGCCGATCGGTGGCGAGGGCAGCGACGTGCAGGTCGACCTGCGGGACGAACTGCGCGCCGACATCGATCGCGGCTTGGCGTCGGTTCAGGTGTTCGCCGACGAGCCTCGCGAACGCACGGTGGTCCTCGTCACCACCAGCGGGGCGTGGTCACTGGTGGAGCCGTTGTTCTCCTACCTCGATCAGCTGCCCGGGGGATGGGCCGGTGTCGACGGGAACGTGCTGGCAGCCGGCACCGACGGGACCGTCACCGCCCTCTCGATCCAACCGGGCGACACCCCGCAGGCGGCGACGCCCGAAGGTGGGACCGACCGCTCGGCGTGGCTGGCGATCGGCGCCGGAGTACTCGTACTCGCCGCGCTCGCGGTGGGCGCCGCGCTGTTGTGGCGCCGTCGGCGCACAACTCCCACGGACTGAGCGGCTCGGCACGAAACCCGTTGAACCGAATGTGGTTCGGCGTCTCGAGTGTGGACTGTGCACGAGCGCCCGACGCCCCCGTCAATTCACCCGCAGGGCAGTGACCCGGCGGGGTAGTCTCCTGACGTCGGCGAGGGCAGGCAATCCACCCATCTCAGGACGAGGCGGCATGACTTCGGAATTCAGCGGACGCATAGAACTCGACGTCCGCGACTCGACACCGGACTGGGGCCCCTACGCCGCGCCCACCGCACCGCCGGGCTCACCCAACGTGCTCTACCTGGTCTGGGACGACATCGGCATCGCCACCTGGGACTGTTTCGGCGGACTGGTCGAGATGCCCGCCATGAGCCGGCTGGCCGAACGCGGCGTACGGTTGTCGCAATTCCACACTACCGCACTGTGTTCGCCCACCAGGGCATCGCTGCTGACCGGACGCAACGCCACGACGGTCGGCATGGCCACCGTCGAGGAGTTCACCGACGGCTTCCCCAACTGCAACGGCCGCATCCCCGCCGACACCGCACTGCTCTCGGAGGTGCTCGAGGAGCGGGGCTACAACACCTACTGCGTGGGCAAGTGGCATCTGACCCCGCTCGAGGAATCGAATCTGGCTGCCACCAAACGGCATTGGCCGCTCGCGCGCGGCTTCGAGCGGTTCTACGGGTTCATGGGCGGCGAGACCGACCAGTGGTATCCCGACCTCGTGTACGACAACCACCCGGTCACGCCGCCGGCCACCCCGGAAGACGGCTACCACCTGTCGAAGGATCTCGCGGACAAGACGATCGAATTCATCCGCGACGCCAAGGTGATCGCACCCGACAAGCCGTGGTTCTCCTACGTCTGCCCAGGCGCCGGGCACGCGCCGCACCACGTCTCCAAGGAGTGGGCCGACAGGTACGCCGGTACGTTCGACATGGGCTACGAGCGCTACCGCGAGATCGTGCTCGAGAACCAGAAGGCGCTCGGCATCGTCCCGCCCGACACCGAGCTGTCGCCGATGAATCCCTACCTCGACGTGACCGGTCCGAACGGGGAACCGTGGCCGCTGCAGGACACGGTCCGGCCGTGGGACGGACTCGACGACGACGAGAAGCGACTCTTCAGCCGCATGGCCGAGGTGTTCGCCGGGTTCCTCACCTACACCGACGCCCAAATCAGCCGAATACTGGACTATCTCGAGGAATCCGGGCAACTCGACGACACGATCGTCGTGGTGATCTCCGACAACGGCGCCAGCGGTGAGGGCGGGCCGAACGGCTCGGTCAACGAGGTCAAGTTCTTCAACGGATACATCGACACCGTCGCCGATGGCATGCGCGTCTACGACCAGCTGGGAGGTCCGGAGACCTACAACCACTACCCGATCGGGTGGGCGATGGCGTTCAACACGCCCTACAAGCTGTTCAAGCGCTACGCATCGCACGAGGGCGGCATCGCCGACACCGCAATCGTGTCCTGGCCCAACGGAATCAAGGCTCACGGTGAGGTTTGCGACGCCTACGTCAACGTCTGCGACGTCACGCCCACCATCTACGACCTGCTGGGCATCACTGCGCCCGACGAAGTCAACGGAATCCGGCAGAAACCGCTCGACGGCGTCAGCTTCAAGGCGGCGCTGAACGATTCGGCCGCGGACACCGGAAAGCACACGCAGTTCTACACGATGCTCGGCACCCGCGGCATCTGGCACGACGGCTGGTTCGCCAACACCGTGCACGCCGCCAGTCCAGCGGGCTGGTCGCACTTCGACTCCGACCGATGGGAACTGTTCCACATCGCCTCCGACCGCAGCCAATGCCACGACCTGGCAGCCGAGCATCCCGAAAAACTCGAGGAACTCAAGCAACTCTGGTTCGACGAGGCCGCCAAGTACAACGGCCTGCCCCTGTCGGACCTGAACATCTTCGAGACCATCATGCGCGAACGGCCGTATCTGGCGAGCGGGCGCAACCACTTCACCTACTACCCGGACGCGTCCGAGGTCGGCATCGGTGCGGCTCTGGAACTGCGCGGGCAGTCCTTCTCCGTGCTGGCCGAGGTCACCATCGACAGTCCCGACGTCGAGGGCGTGCTCTACAAACAGGGCGCCGGGCACGGTGGACACGTGCTGTTCGCTCGCGACGGCCGGTTGCACTACATATACGACTTCATGGGCGAGGACGAGCAGGAAGTCGTCAGTGCCGAACCACTTCCGCTCGGCGCGCACGTCGTCGGGGTTCGATACGACCGCACGGGCACCGTCGATGGCAGCCACACGCCGCTCGGCGACGTGTCGATGTACGTCGACGGTCGAGTGGTGGCGGACAGGTCCGGTGTCCGCACCCACCCGGGCACCTTCGGGCTCGCCGGCGGCGGGGTCGCCGTCGGCCGCAACACCGGACAGGCCATCTCCGATTCGTACCGGGCGCCGTTCCCGTTCACCGGTGGCACGATCGCAAAGGTGGTCGTCGACACCTCCGGCACGCCGTACGTCGACGTGGAACGCGAACTCGCCCAGGCGTTCGCGAAGGACTGATGAACCTCCGATACGTCAGCACCGTCGCGCTCGCGTGTGCGGCGGTGGTCGTGTCGGGCTGCGTGCGCGTCACCGACGGTCGCTCGGTCGCCGACGGATGGTCCGAGCCGCCCGCCTCGGCGCCGGCGACGTCCAGCACGAGCGCTGCCAATCAGCCCGAGCCGGGCATCATGCCGACGTCCGAGGCGCCCGTGCCCGCTGGACCCGTCACCTGCGCCCCCGAGGTGGTGCCCCGCGTGGGATACGTCGCCGCCGTCGACGACCCCCGGGCGCCCCAGATCGTGATCGGCGTCCCCGAGGGCTGGAGCTTCACGGGTGGCACGGGTGACGTCGCGGGGACGTTGACCGGTCCCGAGCAGATGACGGCGACCGTCACGATCGCGACCACCGATCTCGACCCCGCCGCCGCGTTTCGCGGCTATGCCGACGACAACATGGAGCAGTCGGCGGTGAGCGCCGTCAGCGTGCTGCCAGGGGAACTGTGCGAGTTCAGCGGCCAGAAGCTGATGGGTTCGTGGTCGGACATCCCCGGGACGGCAGTCGAGTTCCGCGACCGAATCGTCCACCTACCGACCGACACCGCGAACTATCTCGTCAGCGTGCACGTCGAGGCGCCGTCCGGAGCCGACGCGTTCGACGCTGCAGGCGACGTGCTCACCGCCGACTTCGAGGTACGGATGCCGTGATCGCATGCTGACCGACCTGATCCCGCTGCGCGGCGGCGCCTTCTCGATGGGTTCGAGCGACTTCTATCCCGACGAGGCCCCGGTCCACACCGCGACCGTCGAGGACTTCGCGATCGAGCGCCACCCCGTGACCAACGCCCAGTACGCCGAGTTCGTCGCCGACACCGGGTACGTCACCGTCGCCGAACGCGCGCTCGACCCGGCGCTCTACCCGGGTGTCGCCGCCGCGGACCTGCAGCCCGGTGCCCTCGTCTTCCGGCCGACCCCCGGCCCGGTCGACCTGCGGGACTGGCGCCTCTGGTGGGACTGGGCGCCCGGCGCGAGCTGGCGGGACCCGTTCGGCGCGGGCAGCGGCATCGACGCGATCGCCGATCACCCGGTGGTGCAGGTGGCCTATACCGACGCGGCGGCCTACGCCCGGTGGGCGGGGCGCAGGCTGCCGGCCGAGGGGGAGTGGGAGTACGCCGCGCGTGCCGGCGCAGGCACCATCTATCCATGGGGCGACGACGTCACGCCTGGCGGGACGCTGATGGCCAATACCTGGCAGGGCCGGTTCCCGTACCGCAACGACGGCGCCGCAGGCTGGGTCGGCACATCGCCGGTGGGCACGTTCCCCGAGAACCGGTACGGCTTGGTCGACATGATCGGCAACGTCTGGGAGTGGACCACGACGCGGTACTCACCCCGGCGGGCAGGAGCGCAGGGTGCAGCGCCGGGCTGCTGCACGCCGAGCCTCGAGCCCGACCCGTCGATCAGCCAGACGCTCAAGGGCGGCTCCCACCTGTGCGCCCCGGAGTACTGCCACCGGTACCGTCCCGCCGCGAGATCCGCGCAATCCCAGGACAGCGCGACCACCCACATCGGCTTCCGCTGCGTGGTGCCCGGATAGCCGCGCCCGGGTAGGGTCGTCGGCGTCGAGCGTGCGCGAAGTCGGGTTTTCGCCCGGCGTGTCGCCCGCAGACACGCACGCTCGGCGGGGTAGCAGGTGGGCGTCGAGCAGCGATTTGGTGCATTCGACGTGCTCACCTAGTATGTAGGGGTTGCCTTGGGCAGACCTCGGCTGTTCGCGAAGATGTGAATCCTCATCGACTTGAACGGCCCTGCGTGCCCTTAGACAACGAAGACCGCGTACGCCGAGGGTTTTTTGCTGCTCGTCGTGCATCGAAATCGAGGAGATCGAGTGATTCAGCAGGAATCCCGGCTGAAGGTCGCCGACAACACGGGTGCCAAGGAAATCTTGTGCATCCGCGTTCTCGGTGGCTCGGGTCGGCGATACGCCGGCATCGGCGATGTCATCGTGGCGACCGTCAAGGACGCCATCCCTGGCGGAAACGTCAAGCGGGGAGACGTCGTCAAGGCCGTCATCGTCCGCACCGTCAAGGAGCGTCGCCGCGCCGATGGCAGTTACATCAAGTTCGACGAGAATGCGGCCGTGATCATCAAGGCCGACAACGATCCGCGTGGCACCCGCATCTTCGGCCCGGTCGGGCGCGAACTGCGTGAGAAGCGCTTCATGAAGATCGTCTCGCTGGCTCCGGAGGTGTTGTAAGTGAAGGTGCACAAGGGCGACACGGTCCTCGTCATCTCGGGCAAGGACAAGGGCGCGAAGGGCAAGGTCCTCGAGGCCTACCCCGGCCGCGAGAAGGTCTTGGTCGAGGGCGTCAACCGAATCAAGAAGCACACCGCCGTCTCGAGCAATGAGCGTGGCGCGTCGTCGGGCGGCATCGTCACCCAGGAAGCCCCCATCCACGTGAGCAACGTGATGGTGGTCGACTCCGATGGCAACCCGACCCGCATCGGCTACCGGCGCGACGAAGAGACCGGCAAGAACGTTCGGGTGTCGAAGAAGAACGGCAAGGACATCTAGACATGACCACCGCAGAAACCACCGAGAAGACGATCCCGCGGCTCAAGCAGCGCTACCGCGACGAGATCAAGGACTCCCTCAACAAGGAGTTCGAGTACGCCAACGTCATGCAGATCCCCGGCGTGGTCAAGGTCATCGTCAACATGGGCGTCGGCGACGCCGCCCGTGACGCGAAGCTGATCAACGGTGCGGTCAACGACCTCGCGCTGATCACCGGCCAGAAGCCGGAGATCCGCAAGGCCCGCAAGTCCATCGCACAGTTCAAGCTGCGCGAGGGCATGCCGATCGGCGCCCGCGTCACGCTGCGCAACGACCGCATGTGGGAGTTCCTCGACCGCCTGGTGTCGATCGCCCTCCCGCGTATCCGCGACTTCCGCGGCCTGTCGCCCAAGCAGTTCGACGGCAACGGCAACTACACCTTCGGGCTCAACGAGCAGTCGGTGTTCCACGAGATCGACGTCGACAGCATCGACCGCCCCCGCGGCATGGACATCACCGTCGTCACCTCGGCGACGACCGACGACGAAGGCCGCGCGCTGCTGCGTGCGCTCGGCTTCCCGTTCAAGGAGAACTGAGCATGGCAAAGAAGGCGCTGGTCATCAAGGCCAACAAGAAGCCGAAGTTCAAGGTGCGCGGCTACACCCGCTGCAACCGCTGCGGTCGCCCGCACGCGGTGTTCCGCAAGTTCGGCCTCTGCCGAATCTGCTTGCGGGAGATGGCACACGCCGGCGAACTGCCCGGCGTGCAGAAGTCCAGCTGGTAACACCACGAGCGCTCGGACGACCAGTTCGAGCAGCGACGAGCGCCCGCGCACCGCGCGAGCACACAGGCCAAAAGACCACTTAGAACAGCATTGCGGTAGGCCCCACAGATACCACTGAGGGAACCGCCGCGAGGAAGGTGAGCCGGTTGTCATGACGATGACTGACCCGATTGCAGACTTCTTGACGCGTCTGCGCAACGCCAACTCGGCGTATCACGATGAGGTGACCCTGCCCCACAGCAAGATCAAGGTGAACATCGCCGAGATCTTGAAGTCGGAGGGTTACATCACCGATTTCCACACCGAGGATGCCCGTGTGGGCAAGGCCCTCGTCGTTCAGCTGAAGTACGGCCCGAGCCGTGAACGCAGCATCGCGGGACTGCGCCGGGTGTCCAAGCCCGGTCTGCGCGTCTACGCGAAGTCCACCAACCTGCCGCGGGTGCTGGGAGGCCTGGGCGTGGCGATCATCTCCACGTCCTCGGGTCTGCTCACCGACCGCCAGGCAGCACGACAGGGCGTGGGCGGCGAAGTCCTCGCTTACGTCTGGTAGGGGAGAGACAAACATGTCGCGCATTGGAAAGCAGCCGGTCCTGGTTCCATCCGGGGTCGACGTAACGATCGACGGTCAGAACGTCTCGGTGAAGGGTCCCAAGGGCACCTTGGCACTCGACGTCGCCGAGCCGATCACCGTAACCCGCAACGACGATGGCGCCATCGTGGTCGCGCGTCCCGACGACGAGCGGCGTAGCCGCTCGCTGCACGGGCTGTCGCGCACCCTGGTGGCCAACCTCATCACCGGTGTGACCGAGGGCTACACCACGAAGATGGAGATCTTCGGTGTCGGCTACCGCGTCGCGCTCAAGGGCAACAGCCTCGAGTTCGCGCTCGGGTACAGCCACCCCGTGGTGATCACGGCACCCGACGGCATCACCTTCGCGGTGGAGACGCCCACCAAGTTCTCGATCACCGGAATCGACAAGCAGCAGGTCGGTCAGATCTCGGCGAACATTCGTCGCCTGCGCCGCCCGGACCCGTACAAGGGCAAGGGCGTTCGCTACCAAGGCGAGCAGATCCGCCGCAAGGTCGGAAAGACAGGTAAGTAGAAATGCCCGCTACCCAAGGAAGCCAGGCGACCGCGAAGCGGAAGCCCGTCGGCCAGAACATCTCCGAGACGCGTCGCGTGGCGCGCCTCCGCAGGCACGCCCGGCTGCGCAAGAAGGTCGCAGGCACCGCACAGATGCCTCGCCTGGTGGTCAACCGCTCGGCGCGGCACATCCACGTGCAGCTCGTCGACGACCAGCAGGGCGTCACGCTCGCAGCTGCGTCGTCCATCGAGGCCGACGTGCGTGCGGTCGACGGCGACAAGAAGGCACACAGCGTTCGCGTCGGACAGCTGATCGCCGAGCGCGCCAAGGCCGCCGGCGTCGACACCGTGGTCTTCGACCGCGGTGGGTACTCCTACGGAGGCCGCATCGCTGCGCTGGCAGACGCCGCGCGGGAAGGCGGGCTCAAGTTCTGATGAACGGCTTCGCGAAGATTATTGGAAGGACTGCATGATGGCCGAGCAGGCAACTGGTGCCGGCGGGCCCGGCAATACTTCGGACAACCGCGGCGGCGGACGTGGCGACAACCGTGGTCGTCGTGACGACCGTGGTGGCCGTGGTGGACGTGACGGCGGCGAGAAGAGCCAATACCTCGAGCGCGTCGTCGCGATCAACCGCGTGTCCAAGGTGGTCAAGGGTGGTCGGCGTTTCAGCTTCACCGCACTGGTCATCGTTGGCGACGGCAAGGGCATGGTCGGTGTCGGCTACGGCAAGGCCAAGGAAGTTCCCGCCGCCATCGCCAAGGGCGTCGAGGAAGCTCGCAAGGGTTTCTTCCGCGTGCCGCTGATCGGCGGGACGATCGTCCACCCGGTGCAGGGTGAGGCCGCCGCGGGCGTCGTGATGCTCCGTCCGGCCAGCCCAGGTACCGGTGTGATCGCCGGTGGCGCCGTGCGCGCCGTGCTGGAGTGCGCAGGCGTGCACGACATCCTGGCCAAGTCGCTCGGCAGCGACAACGCGATCAACGTGGTGCATGCCACCGTTGCCGCCCTGAAGATGATCCAGCGGCCCGAAGAGGTCGCAGCCCGACGCGGACTGCCCATCGAGGACGTCGCACCTGCGGGCATGCTCAAGGCCCGCCGCGAGGCGGACGCGGTTGCAGCGTCGGCCGCACGTGAAGGAAGCGCATAGTCATGGCTGAACTGAAGATCACCCAGGTGCGTGGCACCGTCGGTGCTCGCTGGAAGCAGCGCGAAAGCCTGCGGAGCCTCGGGCTGCGGAAGATCCGCCAGTCCGTCGTCCGCGAGGACAACGCGCAGACGCGCGGCCTGCTGGCCGTCGTGAACCACCTCGTCGACGTCGAGGCAGTGGAGGACGCGAAGAAATGACCATCAAGCTGCACGATCTGAAGCCCGCCCCCGGGTCCAAGACCGCCAAGACACGCGTGGGTCGCGGTGAGGGCTCGAAGGGCAAGACCGCAGGCCGTGGCACCAAGGGCACCGGGGCCCGCAAGAACGTCCCCGTGGGCTTCGAGGGTGGCCAGATGCCGATCCACATGCGGCTGCCGAAGCTCAAGGGCTTCCGCAACCGCTTCCGCACCGAGTACCAGGTCGTCAACGTCGGTGACATCAACCGGCTGTTCCCGCAGGGTGGCACCGTCGGCATCGACGAACTGGTCGCCTCCGGCGCCGTGCGCAAGAACTCGCTGGTGAAGGTGTTGGGCGACGGCAAGCTGTCGGTCAACGTGAACGTCACCGCGCACAAGTTCAGTGGCAGCGCCCGCGACAAGATCACCGCCGCAGGCGGATCGGCGACCGAGGTCTAGCCTCGACTCACCTCACACGTGAAGAACCCCCGCCCATGGCGGGGGTTCTTTCGTTTCGGCGCCCGGATCGTCACGGCGGGGTGATCGGGGCCGTCGGTAGGCTCGAACCATGTTCAGCCTCCTGTCCGGCGTTCCGGGCACCGACGAAATCCGAGCGATCGCGCGCAAGGTCGACACCGCCCGGCACCACGGCGTGCCCAACGGCTGCGTCCTCGAACTCGACCTGCAGAGCGTGCCGAACGAGACCGGTGGCTTCGACCCGATGGTGCTGCTCTCGGGCGGCCGCCCCCTCCTGCTGCGCGAGGCGGTCGCCGCCATCCACCGCGCCGCCGAGGACCGCCGCGTCGCCGGGCTGATCGCCAGGGTGCAGGTCGTCGCCGCGGCGCCCGGACCCGTGCAGGAGCTGCGCGAGGCCATCGCCGCGTTCACTGAAGTGAAGCCGTCGATCGCGTGGGCGGAGACCTACCCGGGAACGATGTCGTACTACCTGGCGTCGGCGTTCCACGAGGTGTGGATGCAGCCCTCGGGCACGGTGGGCCTGATCGGCTTCGCCACCAACGCCCTGTTCCTGCGCGACGCGCTCGACAAGGCGGGCGTGCAGGCGCAGTTCGTGGCCCGCGGCGAGTACAAGTCGGCCGCCAACCTCTTCACCCACAGCGAGTACACCGAGGCGCACCGCGAAGCGGACACCCGCCTCGTCGAGAGCCTGCACGGCCAGGTCCTCGCCGCGGTCGCCGAATCCCGGCATCTGAGCGCGGCCGACATCGACGCGCTCGCAGACAAGGCTCCGCTGCTGCGCGATGCCGCCGTCGCCGGAAGACTCGTCGACCGCATCGGCTTCCGCGACGAGGCCTACGCCCGCATCGGTGAACTGGCAGGCGACGGGCCGGAATCCGCCCACGCCGACGGCCCGGACGCGCCGCCGCGCCTGTTCCTGTCGCGCTACGCCCGCGCGCACGGACCCGCCGGGCCGTCGGTCCCGGGCCGGAAGGGCAAGCCCACCATCGCCGTCGTGACGCTGCACGGGCCGATCGTCAGCGGCCGCGGCGGACCCCAGCTGTCCCCGCTGGGCAGCTCAAGCGCGGGCGGCGACACGATCGCCGCCGCGCTGCGGGAGGCCGCGGCCGACGACTCCGTCTCCGCGGTCGTGCTGCGCGTCGACAGCCCCGGTGGCGCCGTGACCGGGTCGGAGACCGTGTGGCGCGAGGTGACCCGGTTGCGCGAGGCGGGCAAGCCGGTCGTCGCGTCCATGGGTGGGGTCGCCGCATCCGGCGGCTACTACGTGTCGATGGCCGCCGACGCGATCGTGGCCAACCCCGGCACCATCACCGGATCCATCGGCGTGGTGACCGGCAAGCTGGTGGCCCGTGACCTCAAGCGGCGCCTCGGCGTCGGGTCGGACGCCGTGCGCACCAACGCCAACGCCGACGCCTGGTCGCCGAACGCCCCGTTCACCGAGGAACAGCAGGCCCACGTCGAGGCCGAGGCCGACCTCTTCTACACCGACTTCGTCGAACGCGTCGCGCACGGCCGCGGGATGTCCGTGGACGACGTGCACGAGGTCGCGCGCGGCCGGGTGTGGACCGGCGCCGACGCCAAGGAACGTGGACTGGTCGACGAGCTGGGCGGACTGCGTACCGCCATCGACCGCGCCAAGACGCTGGCGGGCATCGACGCCGACACCGACGTGAAGGTGGTGAACCTGCCTGGCTCGTCGTTCCTGGACATGCTCCGGCCGAAGGCGTCCTCGCAACCGGCCGCGGCGTCGCTGCCCGACGCGCTGGGCGCGCTGCTCGGCCGGTCGGTCGCCGGAGCGGTGACGCAGGTCGAGCGGTCCTTCACCGGGGCGACCGCACTCTGGCTGGGTGACTTCCGGTTCTGACGGCGCCGACCCCGAAATCCCATTTCTGGGAACACTAGGGTTTCCCCCGATTCATCGGGGGTGGGTCGCCAGTAGCGTCATCAGTGCGAGTCGGGCATGCCGCCGGGGGACGGACGCCACGACGAGTCGAAGCGCCGAGGAATCGGTGTGTCCGGTGCTTGGCCTACCACTTGGGGGGTGGCAGGCAGTCCGTCCGCCACTGGGGGGTGGCGAGGCGGGCGGCGTTGGGGAAGTCCTGAACTCTTCCCCAACGCCAAGCGCCACCGGTCAGCCGTAGGTCGCGCTGAGGTAACTCATGTCGGCGAATGCGGCCATCAGACCGTCGTCCGGGAAGTCGAAGCCATTCGCCTCGTGCGCCTCGCGCGCCCCGGCGGCAGTGACGTTCCATCCCTTCGCCGTCAGGTACTCGACGACGTCGCTGCGATCACCCTGGTACACCAGCTCGCCATCTCGATGTCGGAGCCGATCTCCCGCATGCGATCGGTCAACTGCTTGGTCCGGTCGTCGGTGACCGCCGAGAGGTCCGGCACGTGCTCGGTGGCCAGCCTGCTGCCGGGCGCCGAGAGTGCCGTGATCTCGTCGAACAGGCGATCCTGCGCATCGGCGGGGAGATAGATCAGCAGGCCCTCGGCGCTCCACGCCGTCGGCTGCGTCGGGTCGAAACCATTGTCGCGCAGTGCCTTCGGCCAGTCCTGGCGCAGGTCGATCGCGATCGTGCGGTGGGTGGCGGTGGGTTCGGCGCCCAGTGTCGCCAACGTCGTCGTCTTGAACTCGATGACCTCCGGCTGGTCCACCTCGTACACGACCGTCCCGTCGGGCCACGGCAACCGGTAGCCGCGGGAGTCGAGACCGGACGCCAGGATCACCGCCTGCCGCACGCCGGCAGCCGCCGCGTCGAGGAACATCCGGTCGAACCACCGCGTGCGCACGGCCATGCCCTCGGCTGCGCGACGCGCGGTGAGCGCCGGGTCGACCGCGGCGAGGTTGATCTCGCCGTCGAGCATCCGGATGAAGAAGTCGGCGCCGACCGCACGCACCAGCGGCTCGGCGAAGCGGTCGTCGATCAGGCCGTCGCGGTGGCCCAGCGCGCGTTGCGCCGCCACCATCGTCGCCGTCGCGCCGACGCTCGATGCCAGATCCCAGCTGTCCCCATCAGTACGTGCCATGGGTGTGTTCCTCCTAATCCTTGATGGCGGTCAGGTAGCCGCCGCCCATCGACGCCAGCTCGTCGTCGGGCAGTTCGAAGCCGTTCGCGGCGAACGCCACGCGGGTCGGGCGGACGTCGACGCGCCAGCCGCGCTCCGACAGGTAGTCGGCCGCACTGTTGCGCTCGCCCAGATAGAACAGTTCGGCGAGGTTGATGGCCGAACCCACCCGCTGCGAGCGCTCGGTGAGCTTCTGCGCCCAGTCCGCGGGCAGCGACGCCATGTCCATGTGTTCGGTGGCCAGTCGGCTGCCAGGTGCGGACAGGGCGGTGATCTCGTCGAACAATCGGTCCTGCGCCTCCGGTGGGAGGTACACCAGCAGACCTTCCGCGATCCACGCTGTGGGCGCAGACGGGTCGAAGCCTGCGCCCCGCAGGGCGGCGGGCCAGTCGTCGCGCAGGTCGATCGACACGGTGCGCCGGTCGGCGGACGGTCGGGCACCGAGGTCGGCCAGCGTGCGGGTCTTGAATTCGATGACCTCGGGTTGATCGACCTCGAAGACCACCGTGCCGTCCGGCCACGGGAGGCGGTAGGCCCGGGTGTCGAGACCAGAGGCCAGGATGACGGCTTGGGCGACGCCGTCGCGCGACGCGTTGAGGAAGAGGTCGTCGAAGAAGCGGGTGCGCACGGCGATCTGTTCGTTCATCGTCCGGCGGTTGAGCAGCGGATCGCCCTCGCCGGCATCGACGTCGCCCTCGACGAGCGAGACGAAGTGGTCGACGCCGACGGCTCGGACGAGGGGCTCGGCCCATGGATCGTCCAGCAGCGCATCCGGGCCGCGAGACGCGGCGGCGCGGGAGGCGGCCACTGCGGTCGCGGTGGCGCCGACGCTGGACGCGAGGTCCCAGGTGTCTCCGTCGAATCTGGTGTCCGTCATGAAAGCTCCCAACTCTTGGTGGCGGTGATGGATGGCGAGTCCCGCATGGGGGCGAGGAGGCGCGAGCCGATTACTTAGCTGACTTAACGAGCTGACTCGACTGTACGCTCGGAAGCTGGGAGTAACCGGTGAGCGCCCCCGGTTCGGTGGATGCAGGCCGGACCGTGGGCAACTGTTACTCTCGTAGACTGTTTGACACGCGACTTCGCAGGCTGTGTGCCTGCGGCAGGATCGCGCCGGACGTAACCCATACGCTGGTCGTACCAGCCCCATTTGCACGCCGCGGCTCGGACTCGGCTGCGCAGGAGGAAGAGTGCTCTCGGCTTTCATCTCGTCGCTGCGGACGGCCGATCTCAGACGCAAGATCCTCTTCACTCTGGGCATCGTCATCCTCTACCGGGCGGGCGCATCGCTGCCGTCGCCAGGCGTGAACTATCCCAACGTCCAGAAGTGCATCGAGCAGGTCAGCGGTGGTGACTCCGCACAGATCTACTCGCTGATCAACCTCTTCTCCGGCGGGGCGCTGCTACAGCTGTCGGTGTTCGCGGTGGGCGTCATGCCCTACATCACCGCGAGCATCATCGTGCAGCTGCTGACCGTGGTCATCCCGCGCTTCGAACAGTTGCGCAAGGAAGGCCAATCCGGCCAGGCCAAGATGACGCAGTACACCCGCTACCTCGCGGTGGCGCTGGCGCTGCTGCAGGGCACGTCGATCGTGGCGCTGGCCGCCAACGGCGGACTGCTGCAGGGCTGCACGCTCGACATCATCCAGGACTCCGACATCTTCACGCTGGTCGTGATCGTGCTGGTCCTGACCGCGGGCGCATCGCTGGTGATGTGGATGGGCGAGCTGGTCACCGAGCGCGGCATCGGCAACGGCATGTCGCTGCTGATCTTCGCGGGCATCGCCGCACGCATCCCGGCAGAGGGCCAGACCATCCTCGAGGGCCGCGGTGGCGTGGTCTTCGCCCTGGTCTGCCTCGCCGCACTGCTGATCATCATCGCCGTCGTGTTCGTCGAGCAGGGCCAGCGCCGCATCCCGGTGCAGTACGCCAAGCGCATGGTGGGCCGCAAGATGTACGGCGGCACCTCGACGTACCTGCCGCTGAAGGTCAACCAGGCAGGCGTCATCCCGGTCATCTTCGCCTCGTCGCTGATCTACGTGCCTCAGCTGATCACCCAGCTGATCAGCAGCGGCAGCGCCGAGGCCGGCACCGGGTGGTGGGACAAGTTCGTCGCGAACTACCTGACCAACCCCGCCAGCCCCGTGTACATCGCGATCTACTTCGGCCTGATCGTGTTCTTCACCTACTTCTACGTGTCGATCACGTTCAACCCCGACGAACGCGCCGACGAGATGAAGAAGTTCGGCGGCTTCATCCCGGGCATCCGGCCCGGTAGGCCGACGGCTGACTATCTGCGCTACGTCCTGAGCCGCATCACGCTCCCCGGCTCGATCTACCTCGGCGTGGTGGCCGTACTGCCGAACCTCTTCCTCGAGATGGGCAACTCGGGATCGGTGCAAAACCTGCCGTTCGGTGGCACTGCGGTGCTCATCATGGTCGGCGTCGGTCTGGACACCGTGAAGCAGATCGAGAGCCAGTTGATGCAGCGCAACTACGAAGGGTTCCTCAAGTGAGAATCGTTTTGCTGGGGCCGCCCGGCGCGGGCAAGGGGACGCAGGCCGAGAAGCTCGCCGAGAAGCTCGCGATCCCGCACATCTCCACGGGGGACCTGTTCCGCCACAACATCACGAACGAGACCGAACTGGGCATCGAGGCCAAGAAGTACCTCGACGCCGGTGACCTGGTCCCCGCCACGCTCACCAACGCGCTGGTCGACGACCGCCTCGACGACTCGGACGTCGCCGAGGGCTTCATCCTCGACGGGTATCCGCGCTCGGTCGAGCAGGCCGAGGCACTGAGCGAGATGCTGGCCAAGCGCAACCTGAAGCTCGACGCCGTCGTGGAGTTCCGGGTCTCCGAGGACGAGCTGCTGAGCCGCCTGAAGAGCCGCGGTCGCGCCGACGACACCGAGGACGTCATCCTCAACCGGATGAAGGTCTACCGCGACGAGACGGCGCCGCTGCTCGACTACTACGCCGACGAACTCAAGACCGTGGACGCCGTCGGCAGCCTCGACGAGGTGTTCGCCCGGGCGCTGCGCGCCCTCGGTCGGTGAACCGGCCGCACGGCTTGATCGGACTGTCATGATCGGCTTGCCCGGGCTGCGGGGACGCAAGGTCGTCCCGCAACGCACCAGTGGAGAACTCGACGCCATGGCTGCGGCCGGTGCGTTGGTCGCCGCAGCGCTGAAGGCGGTTCGCACCGCTGCTGCGCCAGGCATGTCGACGCTGGAACTCGACCGCGTCGCCGAGAGCGTGATCCGCGATGGCGGCGGGATCCCGTCCTTCCTCGGCTATCACGGCTTCCCGGGGAGCATCTGCTCGTCGGTCAACGACCGCGTCGTCCACGGCATCCCGTCCGACGACGACGTCATCGCCGAGGGCGACCTCGTCTCCATCGACTGCGGCGCGATCCTGGACGGCTGGCACGGTGACGCCGCCTTCACCTTTGGAGTCGGTCAACTGATCCCCGCCGACGAGGCACTGTCCGAGGCCACCAGGACCTCCATGGAGGCCGGCATCGCCGCGATGCTGCCCGGCAACCGGCTCACCGACGTCTCGCACGCCATCGAGACCGGCACGCACGCGGCCGAGGAGAAGCACGGCCGCAAGTACGGCATCGTGTCCGGCTACGGCGGTCACGGCATCGGACGCGAGATGCACATGGACCCGTTCCTGCCCAACGAGGGCGCGCCGGGCCGCGGGCCCCACCTGGTCCCCGGTTCGGTGCTCGCCATCGAGCCGATGCTGACCCTGGGCACCACCCGCACCAGGGTCCTCGACGACGACTGGACGGTCGTCACGACCGACGGTTCGCGTGCCGCCCATTGGGAACACACCGTGGCCGTCACCGAAGACGGCCCGCGCATCCTCACGCTCGAGGCGTAGCCGAACAGCCGTGCCCACCGAGAATCAGGCCGGCAAACCGGATCCGATCGCGCTGGCCCGGGTCAACTGGGAGAGCGCCGGCTGGGGCGACGTCGCCGACGGCATGGTGGCCGTCACCTCCGTCATGCGGGCTCATCAGATCCTGCTGGCCCGCGTCGAGAACGCGCTACGGCCCTACGACCTGAGCTTCTCCCGCTTCGAACTGCTGCGGCTGCTGGCCTTCAGCAGGACGGGCGCACTTCCGATCACGAAGGCGTCGGACCGGCTGCAGGTACACGTCACCAGCGTCACGCACGCCATCCGGCGGCTCGAGGCCGACGGGCTGGTGGAGCGCACCCCGCACCCGACCGACGGCCGCACGACGCTGGTGCGGTTGACCGACCTCGGCCGATCGACGGTCGAGGACGCGACGGTCACCCTGAACAACGAGGTGTTCGCCGACATCGGCATCACCGACGACGCGTCGCGGACGTTGGCCGCGGCCATCGAGTCGCTGCGCCATCACGCGGGCGACTTCTAGCCCAGCCGGCTCAGTTCGGCGACGGCAGCGGGATGGTCGCGGTCACCGTCGTGCCCGACCCGGGGCGTGAGCGGATGTTGAGCCTGCCGCCGACGATGTCCGCGCGCTCGGCCATCGAGAGCAACCCGTAGCCGCCCATCTCGTCACCGCCGAGCGGGTTCTCGAAACGGTCGAAACCCACGCCGTTGTCCACGATTTCGAGGCGCGCGACGTCGCCGCTGTCACCGGGTTCGACCGCGAACGTCAACCGCGCGTTCGACGCCTGGGAGTGCTTGACGACGTTCTGCAGGCATTCCTGGGCGATGCGGTAGAGGGCCAGCTCGACGTGATCCGGTAGCCGGGTGTCGGCGAGGTCGACGTCGACGGCGACCTGGGGGATGGAACGGGCCAGGCTCGCCAGACCGCCGGCCAGGCCCAGGTCGTCGAGCACCGGGGGCCGCAGTCCGCCGATCGCTGCGCGGGCCTCGCCGAGTGTGAGGGCGACCAGTTCGCGGGCCAATGCGAGTTGCTCTGCAGCAGTGGACAAGTCGTCACGCCCATCGCCGATCGCGCGGCTGGCGGCGTCGAGCCGGTAGGACAGCGTGACCAGGCGCTGGCTGATGCCGTCGTGGATGTCACCGGCCAACCTGCGCCGCTCCATCTCCTGGGCCTCGATCACCTGCTCGACGAAGTTCTCGTGCGCTCGTTCGCGGGCCACCAGCTGACGATGCAACCGTGCCTGATGCATGGCGCCGGCGATCAGCCTGCCGATGACGGTCAGCAGTTCCACGTCGCGGTCCTCGAAGTCCCGCTGCGCCACGGTGTGCACGTTGAGCACACCCACCAGCCCACCGGGATCGGTCTCCATCGGCACCGAGACCATGGACGTGAAGTCCGAACCGCGCAGCGACTCGAACGGCCGGTACCGTGGGTCGGACTCCTTGTCCGCGATGATCACCACCGGCTTGCGGTGGCTGGCCACCCATCCGGAAACGCCCTGCCCCAAGGGAAGTCGGATCTTGCCGACCTGACTGTCGAACGGGGGCGTGGCCCCGGTGAGGGTCAGCGAGCGCTCCGTGTCGTCGAGCACGTGGACGAAGCAGACGTCGGTCGCGGTGGCGGCGGTGATCATCCGCGCTGCGGCGGCGGCCAGCGGTTCGACGCCGGGGCCGCTCGACGCGGCCCTGATCAACTCGCGCAGCAGTGCCAGTTCGCGGTCGGCGGTGAGCAGACCCGGGGCCTGATCCCTGCTCACTGGTAGATGCCCTCGCGCAGCGCGGTGGCAACGGCGTTCGTGCGGTCGCTGACCCCGAGCTTGCGGTAGATCGACCGCAGGTGCGTCTTGACCGTCTCGTCGCCGATGACCAGTTTGGTGGCGATGCCCTTGTTCGAGAGCCCGTTGACGACGTAGGAGAGGATCTCGCTCTCCCGCTGGGTCAGGCCCTGGCGTGCGCCCGGCCAGAACTCGTCGCGCTGCAGGCGCGCCGCGGTGTCGACGGCCCGCGCCGCCATGCCGGGGTCGATGGCCGTCTCACCACGGCGGACCAACTCGAGCTGGCGCACCAGCTCGTCGCTGCTGATGCTCTTCAGCAGGTAGCCCGACGCGCCCACCCGCAGCGCCTGGAAGAGGTACTGCTCGTCGTCGTACACCGACAGCATCACGACCTTGCGGCCGGGATTGCGACCGCGCAGATCGGCGCACAGGTCCAGCCCGCTCGCGCCCTGCATGCGGACGTCGCAGAGCACGATCTCCGGATCCAGGTCGTCGACGACCTGCAGTGCCCGCTCCGCGCCGACGGCCTGACCGACCACGTCGACGCGGTCGCCGAACGTGGCCAGCATCGCCTTGAGGCCCTCGATCACCATCTCGTGGTCGTCGACGAGCATGAGCCGGACCGGGGATTGGGCGTGGCTCCCCTCGGGCGGCATGGCCCTCACCTTAGGTCCGAAGGCGTCGTGCACGGTCCAAGACGGCGCAGCCGCTCGCACCGAGTTAGCCACCCGAATCCCCCGGATGGGGGAGGCCGGCGGGGTGTGACCTGGGACACGCTGATGCCCATGTCGATTCCTTGTGAGAAGCGGGCGTTCTGGTGGGACTCGGGACGACCCGCGGATGCTGCGGTCGAGGCGTTGCAGGCAGTCATCTTCGACCTGGACGGGGCGCTCGCCGACATCGAGCGCGACGGCCAGCGGGCGGCGTTCAACGTCGCGTTCGCCGAGCACGGCCTGAACGTGCACTGGACGGTCGAGGAGTACGGGCGGCTGGTCCGCATCGGCGATGAGCGGCGCCGCATCGCCGCAGCGCTGCGCAGGCGCGGCTTCGGCCGGGTCAGCTCGGAGATCGCCGCACACGTGCACCGGACCAAGTCCGACGTGTTCGAGCAGTTGGTCCTCGGCGGCGACGTGACGCCCCGCGCGGGACTCGAAGACCTGGTGAACAGCTTGTTCTTCGCCGGCGTGCCGGTTGCCGTGGTCAGTCGAGGCGAGCGCGCCTGGGTCGGCCCGCTGGTGCGACAACTCATCGGCGACGGCATCGCCGAGACCATCGTGACGCCCGACGACCTGCGCACCCCGGTGCCGGAGCCCGATCTGCACGGCCAGGCACTGTGGGAGTTGGGTCTCGGGCCGGAGAGTGCGCTCGCGGTGGTGGGCACCGGCCGCGGCTTCCGCGCGGCGCGGGCGGCGAAGGTGCCGACGCTGGTCGTCGCGACGGGGTACGCGGTGGGCGGCGACTTCGCCGACGCCGTAGACGTCCGCACCAGCTATGACGGCCTGCTCGCCGCGGGCTGCGAGCACCTACACCGGCGGTGGCAGCACCGGTCGGGTGGGCGCTAACCCTTCCGGAGCATCTCGATCACGGCGCTGAAGTCCTTGTCGGCGTTGTCCTGGGTGAAGTCGGCGTAGATCTGTGCGGCGTGGGTGCCGAGCGGTGCGGCCGCGCCGGTCGAGTCGACCGCGGCCATCGCCAGGCCCAGGTCCTTGTGCATCAGCGCAGTGGCGAAGCCGGGCTTGAAGTCGTTGTTGGCAGGTGACGTCGGTACCGGCCCGGGCACCGGGCAGTTGGTGTGCACCGACCAGCAGTTTCCCGTCGCGCCGGTGATGACGTCGAACAGGGACTGAGCGGGCAGGCCGAGCTTCTCGGCCAGGACGAACGCTTCGCCGATCGCGATCTGCTGCACCGCGAGCACCATGTTGTTGCACAGCTTGGCTGCCTGCCCGGCACCGGACGCACCGCAGTGAGTCACCTTGCCTGCCATGGGATCGAGAATGGGGCGTGCGGCCGCGACGGCCTCTTCGGAGCCGCCCACCATGAACGCCAACGTGCCCGCGGTCGCGCCCTTGATGCCGCCGGAGACCGGCGCGTCGATCTGCTCGAACCCGGCCGCCGTCGCGTCGGCGTTGATCTGGCGGGCGTCGTCGACCGAGATCGTCGACGTGTCGACGAACAACGCACCGGCCTTCGCGGCGGGCAGCACCTCGGCGTAGCACCGCTTCACGATGTCACCGTTGGGCAGCGACGTTATCACCACGTCGGCATCGGCGACGGCTTCGGCGCCGCTGTCGAAGGTGTTGGCGCCCTTGGCTTCTGCCGCCTCCCGAGACGCGGTGACGGGGTCGAAGCCCCGCACGGCGTGCCCGGCGGCCACCAGATTCGCGGCCATCGGTCCGCCCATGTTGCCCAGCCCCAGGAATGCAATAGTGGCCATGGTGAAACAACTCCCGTCTACGTCGCGCGGACGCGAGCGGCCTCGGACCGCCCGATGACCACGCGCATGATTTCGTTGGTGCCCTCGAGGATTCGGTGCACGCGCAGGTCGCGCACGATCTTCTCGACGCCGTACTCGTTGAGGTAGCCGTACCCGCCGTGCAGCTGCAGCGCCTGGTCGGCCACGGTGAAGCAGGAGTCGGTGACGTAGCGCTTGGCCATCGCGCACAGCGTCACCTTGTCGGGGTGGCCGTCGTCGAGTGCGGAGGCCGCTCGCCACAACAGGCTGCGCGACGCCTCCAATGCAGTCGCCATGTCGGCAAGCGTGAAGCGGATCGTCGGCTCGTCGAGCAGCGACCCGCCGAAGGCCACGCGGTCGCGCAGGTAGGCAGCCGCCTTGTCGTAGGCGGCCTGCGCCCCACCCAGTGAGCAGGCGGCGATGTTGATGCGGCCGCCGTTGAGACCGTTCATCGCGATGCCGAACCCGGCGCCCTCGCCGTCGGTGCCGCCAAGCATGGCGTCGGCAGGGATCCGCGCTCCCTCGAACACCACCTGGGCGGTGGGCTGTGCGTTCCAGCCCATCTTGTACTCGTCGGCGCCGAAACTCAGTCCTGGCGTGTCCTTCTCGACGACGAACGCGGAGATGCCACGGGGCCCGTCACCGCCGGTGCGCGCCATCACGACGTAGACGTCCGATGCGCCCGCGCCCGAGATGAACTGCTTGACGCCGTCGAGGACGTAGGAGTCACCGTCGCGAACCGCCCTGGTGCGCAGCGCGCCTGCGTCGGAACCCGCGCCCGGCTCGGTGAGGCAGTAGCTCGCGATGAGTTCCATCGACGCCAGTCGCGGGACCAGGCTCTTGCGCTGCTCGGCGGTGCCGTAGGTGTCCACCATCCAGGTGCACATGTTGTGGATCGACAGGAACGCCGCGACCGTGGGGTCGGCGTGGGACAGCGCCTCGAAGATGCGCACCCCGTCGAGGCGCCGCAGCCCGCTACCGCCGACGTCGTCGTTGCAGTAGATCGCCGCCATGCCCAGTTCGGCCGCCGCGCGCAGCACGTCGGTCGGGAAGTGCTTGGCGGCATCCCATTCCAGCGCGTGCGGCGCGAGGCGCTTCTCGGCGAACGCGGCCGCCGTCTCGGCGATCACGCGTTCGTCGTCGTCGAGGCCGTGTAGGTCCATGGAGAACGCGGCCTACTTCATCGTGGGGATGGAGAATTCGGCCCCATCCTTGATGCCCGACGGCCAGCGCGAGGTGACGGTCTTGGTCTTGGTGTAGAACAGCACCGAGTGCGGCCCGTGCTGGTTGAGGTCGCCGAAGCCGGACCGCTTCCAGCCGCCGAAGGTGTGGTAGGACACCGGAACTGGGATGGGCACGTTGACGCCGACCATGCCGACCTGGACCTTGGCGACGAAGTCGCGGGCGGCGTCGCCGTCGCGGGTGAAGATCGCCACGCCGTTGCCGTACTCGTGCTTGGACGGCAGCGCGAGGGCCTCGTCGTAGTCGTGGGCGCGCACGATGCACAGCACGGGGCCGAAGATCTCGTCGGTGTAGATGCTCATGTCGCTGGTGACGTGGTCGAACAGGGTGGGGCCGATGAAGTACCCGCCTTCGAGGCTCTGGTCGTCGAACGTCAGCTCGTCGCTGGCCCGCTCGCGGCCGTCGACCACCAGGTCGGCGCCTGCCTCGACGCCCTGGCCGATGTAGTCCTTGACGCGCTCGAGTGCGGCACCGGTGACCAGTGGTCCGTAGTCGGCCTTGGGGTCGAGGCTGTGCCCGACCCGCAGGTTGTTGATCCGCTCGACGAGGCGCGCACGAAGGCGGTCCGCGGTCTCCTCGCCGACGGGAACGGCGACGCTGATGGCCATGCAGCGCTCGCCGGCGCTGCCGTAGCCGGCGCCGATCAGGGCGTCGACGGCCTGGTCCAGGTCGGCGTCGGGCATCACGATCATGTGGTTCTTCGCGCCGCCGAAGCACTGCGAACGCTTCCCGTTCGCCGCAGCGGTGGAGTAGATGTACTGCGCGATGTCGGAGCTGCCCACGAACCCGATGGCCTGGATGTCGGGGTGATGCAGGATGGCGTCGACGGCTTCCTTGTCACCCTGGACCACCTGGAAGACGCCCGCGGGCAGCCCGGCTTCGAGGAACAGCTCGGCCAGCCGCACCGGTACCGAGGGGTCGCGCTCGGACGGCTTGAGGATGAACGCATTGCCGCACGCCAGCGCGGGGCCTGCCTTCCACAGCGGGATCATCGCGGGGAAGTTGAACGGGGTGATGCCTGCGACCACGCCGAGCGGCTGGCGCAGCGAGTAGACGTCGATGCCCGTGCCTGCGCCCTCGGTGTACTCACCCTTGAGTAGGTGCGGGATGCCGATGGCGAACTCGATGACCTCGACACCGCGCTGGATGTCACCGAGCGAGTCGGCGACGGTCTTGCCGTGTTCCTTGGACAGCAGTACGGCCAGTTCGTCGGCGTTGGCGTTGACCAGTTCGACGAACTTCATCATCACGCGCGCCCGCCGCTGCGGGTTCCACGCCGCCCACTCGCGCTGCGCGGCCACCGCGGAGGTGACCGCGGTGTCGACGTCGGCGGCCGAGGCGAGCAGGACCTGTGCCTGCACCTCGCCGGTGCTGGGATTGAGGACGTCGGCGGTGCGGGTCGACGCGAGATCGCTGCGCTGGCCGTCGATGAAGTGCTGGATGCGAGTGCTCATGAGGTGCCCCTAGGCCGCCGATGGCGTAGTGCGGATGTGATTACTAGGAAATCCTAGTAATTGGTCGGCGCGGTCGCAAGGGGGTGGAGGAGACGGTCGGCCGGTGGCCCAGCGACGGCTACCCGCCAGACGCCCGGCGACGCAACTCGTCGACGAACGCGCGGGTGTCGTCCCACGTCGGCAGCAGGCCGGCAGCGCGCACCTCGGCGAGCGTGGGCGCCGCCGCATCCCGGTCGGACAGCACCAGGTCGGTCACTGGCCACTCGATGCCGACGGCGGGATCGGTCGCGCGGACGGTGTGTTCGCGGCCGGGCGCGTACGGCGCCGAACACAGGTAGGCCACCGTCGACTCGTCCTGCAGCGCCAGGAACCCGTGCGCGAGCCCCTCCGACAGGTACACCGATCTGTGCTCGCGATCGTCGAGCAGCACCGAATCCCAGCGGCCGAACGTGGGTGAGCCGACCCGGATGTCGACGACGACGTCGAACACCGAACCGCGCAGGCACGTCACGTACTTCGCCTGACTGGGCGGCAGTTCGGCGAAGTGCAGGCCGCGCAAGACGCCCTTGGCCGAGACCGATGCGTTCGCCTGCGCCAGGTCGAAGCGGTGGCCGGTCATCTCCGCGAAGGCGGCGTCGGTGAACCACTCGAAGAACCGGCCACGCGAGTCGGGATGGATGGCTGGCGTGATCTCCCAGGCACCGGGAACGGACAGCTCCCGAGCCGTCACTGACCACGCTCCGCGTAGTTGGCCTCGACGCCATCCTTCAGCGGACGCCACCAGGATTCGTTGCTCCGATACCACTCGATGGTCTCCTCGAGGCCCGATTCGAAGTCGGTATGCTTTGGCGCCCAATGCAGTTCGTCGTGCAGCAGCGACGGGTCGATGGCGTAGCGCAGGTCGTGGCCGACACGGTCGGTGACGTGGTCGAAGTCGTCGGGATCGCGACCCATCAGCCGCAGCAGGGTCCGCATCACCGACAGGTTGTCGCGCTCGCCGTTCGCCCCGATCAGATACGTCCGTCCGATCGTGCCGCGTTCCAGGATCAGCCACACCGCGCGGTTGTGGTCGTCGACGTGAATCCAGTCGCGCACGTTCGCGCCCTTGCCGTACAACTTCGGTCGTCGGCCGGACAGGACGTTGGTGATCTGACGTGGGATGAACTTCTCCACGTGTTGGTACGGCCCATAGTTGTTGGAGCAGTTGGAGATCGTCGCCTGGACCCCGTAGGACCGCACCCACGCCCGCACCAGCATGTCGGCCGCGGCCTTGGTGGCGGAGTACGGGCTCGACGGGTTGTAGGGCGTGGCCTCGGTGAAGCGGGACCCGCCGTCGAGTGGTAGATCGCCGTAGACCTCGTCGGTCGACACGTGGTGCAGGCGGACGCCGTGGCGACGAACGGCCTCCAGGACGGCGAAGGTGCCGATGACGTTGGCGCGCAGGAACGGTTCCGGATCGGCCAGCGCGTTGTCGACGTGCGTCTCGGCGGCAAAGTGCGCGACCGCATCCGACTCGGCCACCAGCGCGTTCACCAACTCGGAGTCGGACACGTCGCCACGCACCAGCGTGATGTCGTCGGCCACCGGATCCAGCGCCTCGGCACTGCCCGCATAGGTGAGCGCGTCGAGCACCGTCACCGTCGCCTCCGGGTGCTCGCGGACGACCGCGTGCACGAAGTTGGCACCGATGAAGCCTGCACCACCGGTGACGAGTAGTCGCATGAACGAATCCTATCGGCGCCGAGGAGGTCAGTAGGCGCCGCGGCCGGCGAGTACGGCGTTGACGGTAGCGGCCGCAATGGCCAGATCGGTGGCCATCGACCAGTTCTCCACGTACGACAGGTCCAGCCGCACGGAGTCCTCCCACGACAGGTCCGATCGCCCGCTCACCTGCCACAGCCCCGTGATCCCCGGCCTGACCAGGAGACGCCGTCGGACGTCGGCGTCGTACGCGTCGACCTCGCAGGGGAGCGGCGGTCGCGGACCGACGACGCTCATCTCGCCGCGCAGCACATTGAGGAACTGCGGCAACTCGTCGATGCTGTAGCGCCGCAGGAAGTGGCCGACTCGGGTCACGCGCGGGTCGTCGCGGATCTTGAAGAGCAGGCCGTCGGACTCGTTGAGGTGCGTGAGCGTCGCCGTCATCGCATCGGCGTCGGCGACCATGCTGCGGAACTTGATCATGCGAAACGGCTTGCCGTCGAGCCCGATTCGATTCGCCCGGTAGAACACCGGTCCCCGGCTGGTCAGCTTCACGGCCAGCGCGGCGCCGAGCAGCGCAGGCAAGAGCAGGGTGAGGACCAGCAGTGAGAAGCCGACGTCGAAGGCACGCTTGCCGATCCGCTTGGCCCCGTCGTACTGCGGCTTCTCCACGTGGAGGAGGGGGAGTCCGCCACCTGCACGCAGCGTCAGCCGGGGTTCCGCCACGTCGACCATGCCCGGCGACATGACGAGGTCGACGTCGAGGGCCTCCAGCTGCCACGACAGTGAGCGCAGTTCGATCGCGGTCAGGTCGCCGGACAGGACGACCACGGTGGTGGCTCCGGAGCGTCGCACGGTCTGCGCGAAGTCGCCGTCCACCGGCTCGGCGTCGTCGGTGCCTTCGGCATGCTGGCGCAAGACGCTGGGGGAGCAGGAGCCGATGAGCCGGTAGCCGTGCGTCGGGTGCTTGCTCAGCGAGTGGGCAAACTCGTCGACGGCCCGCAAACTGCCAACGGCGAGAATGGGATTGGCAAACCGGCCCCTGCGGTGCTGCGCGCTGACGTACCGGCGGGCCACGTGCCGGTTGAGGGTGAGTGCAGTCATGCCGAGCGGCAGTGCGATTGCCAGATAGCCGCGCGAGAGTTCGAGCTTGAACAGGCTGGAGATCAGTGCGACGGCCACGAAGGTCGTCATCGTGGCCGTCCACACGCGCCGGTACTCCTCGGTGCCGGCGCCGAGCACGCTGCGCGCCCGCGTGCGGAACGCCCCGAGCAGCAGCAGCCAGCCCGCCGCGATCCCGCCCGACACCATGCTGAACGCCGGCCCGTGCTCGCCGTAGCCGAACCGCAGCAGTTGCGACGCGAACACCGACGCCACGACGACCACCGTGTCGGACACCCTCAGCCACGACGCGTAGCGGCGTTGCCAGACCCGTAGCGGTGTGACCGCAGCAATGTGACGGTCACGCGGCGCGGCCGTCCTCGCGTCGGCTGAGGACACAGTGGTGGACATGTCGTGAAACCCCCCGGCTCACCTGAGAACTACGGGCGTCATCGTGTCACACAATCGGGGGGCACGACAGTGGCCCAGATCCAGTCCCATGGACTAGATCTGGCAACCATCGCGTAGTCACATCGGAGTTTGCGAACGCCGCCACGGCGGTGTCGGCGGGGGCTACGACTCCTTCAGACCCAACGGGCCCGCCAGTTCGGTCAGCGTCGGGATCAGCTTGTCCCAGCCGCCCAGCACCTGGATGGCCACGTGGTCCGCGCCCGAGCCCAGGTGCTCGTTGAGCCGGGCGGCCACCGCGTCGGCCGTACCGTGCGCGACCACCGCGTCGATCAGCTTGTCGCTACCCGGCTTGGCGATGTCCTCGTCGGTGAAGCCGAGCCGCTTCCAGTTGTTCAGGTAGTTGCTCAGGTTCAGGTAGAAGTCCACGGCGCCGCGGCCCACCTCGCGGGCCTCGTCGACGTCGGTGCTGAGCACCACCTTGTGTTCCGGTGCGAGGTAGACGCTGTTGCCGAGGATGTTGCGGGCCTGCCCGGTGTGCTCGGGAGTCGTCAGATACGGGTGTGCGCCGGCACTGCGCTGAGCCGAGAGCTTGAGCACCTTCGGGCCAAGGGCGGCGACCACCCGTCGGCTCGTCGGCACCTTCGCGGTGTCGAGCGCGTCGAGATACTCGACCAGCACGTCGTAGGGCTTGCGGTACTCCTCGGTGTGCTCCGGGTGACCGATGCCGACGCCGAGCAGGAACCGGCCCGGGTAGGCCTCCTCCACGCGGTGGTAGGACTCGGCCACTTCCTCGGCCTTGGCGGTCCACACGTTGACGATGCCGGTTGCGACCTGCAGCGTCTCGGTCGCTTCCAGCAGCGGTTCGACGTAGCTCAGATCGCCGGCGGGCGAGCCCCCGATCCACACCGCGCCGTAGCCCAGCTCCTCGATCTGCGCGGCCTGCTCGGGCTTGGGTGCGCCGAACGTCCAGACGCCATAGCGGCCGAGATTGGGCTTGAGGTCCACGGGCTGGGTCATCGCGCGATCCGCTTCGCTACTTGCTTGGTTGTCATCGGGGGTCCCTTCGGTTGATCAGGCAGGTCAGCGCAAGCCGAGTGGGCCGGCCAGCTCGGCCAGCGCCGGTACAAGCTTGTCAGTACCCGTTAGAACCTGAACCGGCACGTGATCTGCACCCGCTTCCAAGTGCTGGCGCAACCGGGCGGCGATCTCCTCGGTGGTGCCGTAGGCGACGACGGAGTCGACGAGCGCGTCGCTTCCCGGCTTGGCCACGTCGGCGTCGGTGAAGCCGAGCCGCTTCCAGTTGTTGAGGTAGTTCGTCAGGTCGAGATAGATCTCGAGGGCCTTGCGGCCGACCCGGCGGGCCTCGGCGGCGGCTGCATCAGGCTCCTCGCGCAAGCGCTCGTCGGTCGTCAGGACCACCTTGTGCTCGGGTGCGATGAACGCCTCCGCGCCGAGCAGCTCGCGCGCCTGGGCGGTGTGCTCCGGTGTGGTCAGGTACGGGTGCGCGCCCGCGCTGCGGCGGGCCGACAGCTTCAGCACCTGGGGCCCGAGCGCGGCGACCACCCGGCGCTCCTTGGGCACGCCGTGCTGGTCGAGTTCGTCGAGGTACTCGGTGAGCGCGTCGTAGGGCTTCTTGTACTCGGTGTGCGCCTCGGGGTGGCCGACGCCGATGCCCAGCAGGAAGCGGCCGGGGTACGCGGCCTCGAGACGGTGGTAGGACTCCGCGACGGGACCGGCTGCGGCGGTCCAGATGTTGACGATGCCGGTGGCGAGCTTGATGTGATCGGTGACCTCGAGGATGGGGTCGACCCAGTCGAGTTCGGCGGGCGGCGACCCGCCTGCCCAGATGGCGCCGTAGCCGAGCGCCTCGACGTTGCGCAGCTGTTCGGGGGACAGCTGGCGGAACTGGGAGTAGTGGCCGAATACGCCGTACGTGCCGAGATCTGGTTTCGACGAGTGCTCGTAGGAGGTGGCATCTGCTTGGGTCATGTTCGGGTCAACCCACCCCCCGCCGACGCCTATTCCGGTCGACTCGCGCGGATCCGAACTATTCCGTCCCGGCCGCTGCGAGTTCGCCGGGTGTCGGCGTGATCGGGGCGGGTGCCTGCAGCGGCAGCGTCACGATGAAGCGGGTGTCGCCGGGCTGGCTGCGCACCGACATGTTGCCGTGGTGCTTCTCGACGACGATGCGCCACGCCAGGTCCAGGCCCAGCCCGGTGCCCTCGCCGAACGGCTTGGTGGTGAAGAACGGCGTGAATATGCGCTCGATGATGTCCTGCGGAATACCGGGTCCGTCGTCGCAGATCTCCACGCGGATCATGTCCTCGTTCTCACGCGCGGTGCGAATGGTCAGCGTGCCGTGACCGTCCATCGCCTGGATCGCGTTCTCGATGAGGTTCGTCCACACCTGATTGAGATCGCCTGGGTAGCAGACCAATTCGGGCAGCGTCTGGTCGGTTTCCTTGACCAGGGTGATGGGCCTGCCCTTGCCCTGGTGGCCGATCTTGTCGCCGAACATCATGATCGTGCTGCGCAGCAGTTCGTGCACGTTGGCGCTCTGATAGGCGCCACGATCCATCTGCGAGTAGTGCTTGGCGTCGGTCAGCAACGCCGAGATGCGCTTGCTGGCCTCGGCGATCTCGTTCATCCGCAGCTCGGTGTCGATGGTGTACTTCAGCCAGCCCAGCGCGCCCTGCAGCGATGCGGTGGCGTCCACCTCGTCGACCGAGGCGAGGATGCGCTCGAGCCAGTCGGTGTCCAGGCCGGCGTCGACGAAGGTGGGCGCGTAGTCCCACGCGCCGATGATGTCGTGGCTTTCGAGCCAGTCGCCGATCGCATCCTCGCGGTCGGACGCCTCGAGTGCCGACAGCTCGACGGACTTCGACTTCGCGACCTGTTCGGCCACTTCCTCCTGGATGCTCACCAGCACGCTGAGCGCCTCGGGGGTGAACTTGCCTCCTGCGAGCATCGCGAGCTTGTGGCGCATCTTGCCGACCGTCTCGCGCAGGTCCGAGGTCGCCCGCGCGGTGGCTGCGGCGGGATTGTTCAGCTGATGGGTGAGCCCCGCGGTGATGGTGCCCAGCGCCAGCAGCTTCTCCCGCTGGCCGATGATCTGGCTCTGCCTGCGCCCGCCCACCATGTGGCCTTCGAGCAGGTGCACGGCCATCGGGAACTCCGAGCGCATGAAGGCGGCGAACGCGTCGGCGTCGAGTACGAAGAACTTCGACGGCTTGGTCAGCCGCACCGACGCCTGATAGGTGTGCTCCTCGCCGGGTACGTAGGCCGACCAGGCCCCGCAATAGACACCGCGCTGCGAGGTGCGGCCGGTCTGGATGTCGACCCCGCCGGACCGCTTGGTCATGACGAGTTCACCCTCGAGCATGACGTAGAAGCACGTCGCGGGTTCCCCCTCCGTGCACAGCGGGCCCTCGGGGAACCTCTCGATGCTGCCTGCCTGGCACAGCACGTCGAGTTGCTCGTCGCTCAGCTTCTCGAAGAGGAACAGCGTGCGAAGTTCGTCGCGGACGCAATGCTCGCCCATGTGGGTCGTCCTTTCAGGCCTGGGTGATCAGGCTTCTGCGAGATACCGGTGGACCAGCATCACGGCCATCGATCCTTCGCCGACGGCGGCTGCCACCCGCTTGGCCGACTCCGACCGCACGTCTCCGGCGACGAAGACTCCGGGCACACTCGTCTCCAAGTGATGCGGCGGGCGGTCCAGGGTCCAACCGACCACGTTCTGTAGATCGGGCCCCGACAGGATGAAGCCGTGATCGTCGCGGGCTATTCCCGCCTCCTCCAGCCACTCCGTGCGCGGCGTCGCGCCGATGAAGCAACACATGCGGTCGCAGCGCACCGTCTCGCGCTGCCCGGTCTGCTTGTCGAGCAGCACGATCTCGGAGAGATGGCCGTCGGTGGCGCCCGTGTCGACGACCTGGGTGCAGGTCCGGATCTTGATGTTCGGGGTCTTGGTGACCCGGTCGACGAGGTACTGCGACATGCCCGCTTCGAGTGACGGGCCGCGGATCACCATGGTCACCGACTTCGCGGTCTCGGACATGTACATCGCGGCCTGGCCCGCCGAGTTGGCGCCGCCGACGATGTAGACGTCCTCGCCCGCGCACTCGCTGTTGTCCGACACCGATGCGCCGTAGTAGACGCCGCGGCCGATGTAATTGTTGGCGGGGTTGTCCGGATCCTCCCAGCAGCCCGCGATCTCCAGCTGGCGGTAATCCACGCCGGTGGCGAGGATGATGGCGCGGGCGCCGACGGTGTTGTCCTCGTTGAGCCGGATCGAGTGCGCCGCGCCGACGCCGTTGATCTCGAGCTTGCCGGCTTCCTGAGTGGTGATGACCTCGGCGCCGAAGCGTTCGGCCTGCCTGCGCGCCGACGTCGTCAACTCCGCGCCGGAGACACCGGTCGGGAACCCGAGGTAGTTCTCGATCTTCGAGCTGCGTCCTGCCTGTCCACCGGTGGTGGCCTTCTCGATGAGGACGGTCTTGAGTCCCTCGGACGCGCCGTACACGGCGGCGGCGAGGCCTGCCGGACCGCCTCCGATGACCGCGAGGTCGTACATCTCGAGCTGCGGGCTGGTCGACAGGCCCAGCAGTTCGGCGAGTTCGACGTCGGTGGGCTCGACCAGGCAGTCGCCCTTCTCGGTGATGACGACGGGCAGCCGGGTCCCGTCGAGGCCGGCCGCATCGAGCAGCTGCTTGCCCTTGGGGTCGTCGGCGTTGACAGCTCGGAACGAGTACTCGTTGCGCGCCAGGAACTGACGGACCTGCCACGATCGCTCGCTGTAGCGGTGGCCGATGACCTTCGTGTACGGCATGCCGCGGTCGCCGACGGCACGCCATTCCTCGAGCAGGCCGTCGATCACCGGGTAGAGCTTCTCCTCCGGCGGGTCCCACGGCTTGAGGAGGTAGTGGTCGAGGTCGACGACGTTGATCGCGTCGATCGCGGCGTGCGTGTCGGCGTAGGCGGTGAGCAACACCCGCTTGGCGTACGGGAAGACGTCCATGGCCTTCTCGAGGAACTCGATGCCGCTCATGTGGGGCATGCGGTAGTCGGCGACGAAGACCGCAACGGTCTCGCCGCGCAGCTTCAGTTCCTTCAGCGTCTCCAGCGCGTCGGCACCGGACTCGGCACGGACGATGCGGTACCGCTCGCCGTAGTGACGGCGCAGGTCGCGGGCTACCGCTCGGGAGACGGCCGGATCATCGTCGACCGAGAGGATCGCAGGCCGTCGGGGCGGGTGTTCGGGTCCACTCATCACCGATCATTATGCGCTGCTGGTCCACCGGTTATCGGGTCACCGGCACGGTTGCGCCCACGGCGAACACGCACGCTCGGAGTGCCTAGGCTCGAGGGTGATGACGATTCTCGAATTCTCCGACTCCGTACTGATCGAGCGAACGCCCGCAGAGGTGTACGCAATGGTGTCCGACGTCACCCGCATGGGCGAGTGGAGCCCCATCTGCAAGGCCTGCTGGTGGGACGACCCGGCCGCGGGCGCGCAGGCGGGGGCGTGGTTCACCGGACGCAACGAGTTGCCAGAACGGACCTGGGAGACCCGCAGTCAGGTGGTCGTCGCCGAGCCGGGGCACGAATTCGCCTGGGAGGTCAACGACGGGTGGGTCCGCTGGGGATTCCGCGTGGAGCCGACGGGGGAGAACGCCACGCGGCTGACCCAAGACTGGAGATTCCTGCCCAAGGGCATCGCCGGGTTCGGCGAGAAGTTCGGCGAGCGTGCCGAAGCCGAGATCGCCCAGCGCAGCGACCAGGCGACCAGCGGCATCCCCGTGACCCTGGCGGCGATCAAGGCGTCCGCCGAGGAGCACTGACCGCGGGTCTCAGGCCTGCGGGTCAGCCTTCCCCACGGTGATGTGCTTCTCCCGCACCTCGGAGCGCTTGAGCGGGATCTTCACAGTGAGGATGCCCTTCTCGTAGTCGGCAGTTATCGAGTCCTCGTCGGCGGCGGTGGGCAGGGTGACCGACCGGGTGAACGAGCCGTAGGAGAACTCGGAACGTCCGTTCGACTCCTTCTTCTCGGTGCGCTCCGCCTTGATGGTCAGGACGCCGTCGCGCAGGGTGATGTCGACGTCCTTCTTCGGATCGACGCCGGGGATCTCCGCACGCAGTTCGTATTCGTCGCCGGTGATCTCGTCCTCGACCTTGATGGGTCGGTCGCCGAGGGTTTGACGCAGACCCGCCCAGGCCGGAAATCCCGAGAAGAACTCGGACACATCGGGCCAGGACGGGCGATGATGTTGTTGCACAGCGGCATTGCTCATGGTCTCTCCTCGTGTCGTTGGTATTGCCATCTGCCGCCATCCGATCACCGGCCGGTGCCCCCTCACTAGGGCCCGAAGTCCCGCCCGCACGAGTCGTTCGTCGGGCCACGCGTGCCCGATCCCAGGCGGAGGTGTCGCCGCGTCCACCGACAGCCGCGGTGACTTTCGTCCCTATCGCCCGTTCCGCCCGCCGACTGACGATGGGGGAGTCGAGTCCGAAGGGGAGTCCGAAATGAACGTTGCCGTCGAACATGCGTTTCCCGGGCGGGCCCAGCGGGACGGTCGTCGGCGGCTCTGCGCCGCCGAGGGAGTGCTCGTGGCGCTGCGCCGGTACACGCTCGACGAGGCATTCGTGGACATCGTGATGACTTCCCGGCTCCACAACGTGGCGCCGCTGCGCCTGGCTGACGCGCTGGTCGCGCTCGCCCAGGGAGACGGGATCGACGAGGGGAACCAGAAGGCGGTCGACGTTGCCAGGAAGACGTGGGGAGACGTCATCGACCTGTAACCCAGTGCGCCCACCCGTGTGCCGTGACGGTGCAATCGCCGGGTCTCGGTGGCAGCGACGGAGGGATCAACATGGTCGCCGAGGACCATCGGATCGGCGATGAACTGGCGATCTCGTCGGCGCTGTCGCACCTTGGGCGACGGCCGCTGGCGGTCACGGCCCATCGAACGGTCCTCGCGCGTATCGTCGACCTCGACGGACGGCGCTGTGAACGCAAGCTGACCGCGGCCCCGCCCGCGCGGAGCCGATCCGCAATCGCCCGAGTCTGGCGACCCGGTGCACTCGCCGAGAGGGAACCGCGCCATCGGACCGCTACCGGCGGCGACGGTGATTTTGGGCAGGACGCCGAAGCGAGTAGCATGGACCAACGGTGCGGCTTCCGCGCCGACTTTCTGCGTGCACTGCCTCTGGACCATCGAGATCGTCGATGGAATCCACCCGGTCCGGATCACGTTCCTAGTCGGATCGAAGGTTGCGCCGAAACGGGCGTAAACGAATACGAAACCAAAAGCAAGGATCGCCACACAGTATGGCCAAGAAAGACGGTGCCATCGAGGTCGAGGGCCGCGTTGTCGAACCCCTGCCCAATGCGATGTTCCGCATTGAGCTGGAGAACGGCCACAAGGTACTCGCCCACATCAGCGGCAAGATGCGGCAGCACTACATCCGCATCCTGCCCGAGGACCGGGTCGTCGTGGAACTCTCCCCGTACGACCTGACCCGGGGCCGCATCGTGTACCGGTACAAGTAACCCACGTCCCGACCAATACCAAGAGCAGGGACACGCGCTCGCGCGAGTTCCGCGATAGACCCAGAAGGATCGACCAGCCGTGAAGGTGAACCCTAGCGTCAAGCCGATCTGCGACAAGTGCAGGGTGATCCGCCGGCATGGGCGGGTCATGGTGATTTGCTCCGACCCTCGCCACAAGCAGCGGCAGGGCTAACAGCCCTCAGCACCACCCACAACTGAATGCAGACCTCCCAGTACCAGTGGGCGAACACGTCGCCCATTCAACGTCCGGCACGGAGGCCGGACCCCGTGAGGGGAACGGACTGGGACAAGACCTCCGCAAACAGAAGGAAACACTGCCTGATGGCACGCCTATTGGGCGTCGATCTCCCGCGTGACAAGCGCATGGAGATCGCGCTGACCTACATCTACGGCATCGGCCGTACCCGCTCACAGGAAATCCTGGACGGCACCGGCATCAGCCGGGACCTGCGCACCAAGGACCTCACCGACGACCAGGTGACCCAGCTGCGCGACTTCATCGAAGGCAACCCCGACATCAAGGTCGAGGGCGACCTGCGCCGTGAGGTGCAGGCCGACATCCGCCGCAAGATCGAGATCGGCTGCTACCAGGGTCTGCGGCACCGCCGCGGCCTCCCTGTCCGCGGCCAGCGCACCAAGACCAACGCGCGCACCCGCAAGGGTCCCAAGCGCACCATTGCCGGCAAGAAGAAGGCCAGGTAACCCAAGATGGCACAAGCGAAGAAGGGCGGCACCGCCGCCAAGAAGGGTCAGAAGACCCGCCGTAAGGAAAAGAAGAACGTCCCGCACGGCGCCGCTCACATCAAGAGCACCTTCAACAACACGATCGTCTCGATCACCGACCCCCAGGGCAACGTCATCGCCTGGGCGTCCTCGGGACACGTGGGCTTCAAGGGCTCGCGCAAGTCGACGCCGTTCGCCGCTCAGCTCGCCGCCGAGAACGCTGCCCGCAAGGCGCAGGAACACGGCGTCAAGAAGGTCGACGTCTTCGTGAAGGGTCCGGGCTCCGGCCGCGAGACCGCCATTCGTTCGTTGCAGGCCGCAGGCCTCGAGGTCGGTGCGATCTCCGACGTCACCCCACAGCCGCACAACGGCTGCCGTCCGCCCAAGCGGCGCCGGGTCTAGGTAGAGGAAGGATTTAGAGAATGGCTCGTTACACCGGACCCGTCACGCGCAAGTCGCGTCGCCTGGGCGTCGACCTCGTCGGCGGAGATCAGTCCTTCGAGAAGCGCCCCTACCCGCCCGGCCAGCACGGCCGCGCGCGGATCAAGGAGAGCGAATACCGCACGCAGCTGCAGGAGAAGCAGAAGGCTCGCTTCACCTACGGCGTGATGGAGAAGCAGTTCCGCCTCTACTACGAGGAGGCCAACCGTCACGCAGGCAAGACCGGCGACAACCTACTCCGCATCCTGGAGAGCCGGCTCGACAACGTCGTGTACCGCGCCGGGCTCGCCCGCACGCGTCGCATGGCCCGTCAGCTGGTCAGCCACGGCCACTTCCTGGTCAACGGCGTGAAGGTCGACATTCCCAGCTACCGCGTGTCGCAGTACGACATCATCGACATCAAGGAGAAGTCGCTCAACACGCTTCCCTTCGAGTTGGCGCGGCAGACCGCGGGCGATCGCCCGATCCCGGGCTGGCTGCAGGTCGTCGGCGAGCGTCAGCGGATCCTCGTCCACCAGTTGCCCGAGCGCGCGCAGATCGACGTGCCGCTCACCGAGCAGCTCATCGTCGAGCTCTACTCGAAGTAACCGTTGCGCGGCCGTCGGCCGTCGTAGCAGTTGGTCGGCCGCCCGGCCGGCCAACACCCAGTCGGCATCAAATAGCGGATGTCGAGAAGGAGATAGAGAAACACAATGCTGATTTCACAGCGCCCCACCCTGTCCGAAGAGACCTTGGCCGACAACCGGTCCAAGTTCGTCATCGAGCCCCTGGAGCCCGGCTTCGGGTACACCCTGGGCAACTCGCTTCGGCGCACGCTGCTGTCGTCCATCCCGGGTGCAGCGGTCACCAGCATCCGCATCGACGGCGTGCTGCACGAGTTCACCACCGTTCCCGGAGTCAAGGAAGACGTCACCGACATCATCCTGAACCTCAAGGGCCTGGTCGTGTCCTCGGAGGAGGACGAGCCCGTCACCATGTACCTGCGCAAGCAGGGCCCCGGTGCGGTCACCGCCGGTGACATCGTGCCGCCGGCCGGCGTCACCGTGCACAACCCCGACATGCACATCGCGACGCTGAACGACAAGGGCAAGCTCGAGGTCGAACTCGTCGTCGAGCGTGGCCGTGGCTACGTGCCCGCCGTGCAGAACAAGGCGTCCGGCGCCGAGATCGGCCGCATCCCGGTCGACTCGATCTACTCGCCGGTGCTCAAGGTGACCTACAAGGTCGAGGCCACCCGCGTCGAGCAGCGCACCGACTTCGACAAGCTGATCCTCGACGTCGAGAGCAAGAACTCGATCACCCCGCGCGATGCACTGGCTTCGGCCGGCAAGACGCTGGTCGAGTTGTTCGGTCTGGCACGGGAACTCAACGTCGAGGCCGAGGGCATCGAGATCGGCCCGTCGCCTGCCGAGGCCGATCACATCGCCAGCTTCGCGCTGCCGATCGACGACCTGGAGCTGACGGTCCGGTCGTACAACTGCCTCAAGCGCGAGGGTGTGCACACCGTCGGCGAGCTGGTCTCGCGGACGGAGTCCGATCTGCTGGACATCCGCAACTTCGGCCAGAAGTCCATCGACGAGGTGAAGATCAAGCTGCACCAGCTCGGTCTCTCGCTGAAGGACAGCCCGGCCACGTTCGATCCGTCGGAGGTCGCCGGCTACGACGTCGCCACCGGCACCTGGAACAGCGATGCAGGCTACGACCTGGACGACAACCAGGACTTCGCCGAGACCGAACAGCTCTAACCGCAGGGCCCACCCAGCTCTGCCCGCCCAACGCACGAACCGTCCCGGCCCTACCTGATACGGGGGCCGGCCACACAAGGAGATAGTCGCAATGCCCAAGCCCACCAAGGGTGCTCGCCTCGGCGGGTCGTCCTCACACCAGAAGGCGCTCCTGGCCAACCTGGCCACGTCGCTCTTCGAGCACGGCCGCATCAAGACGACCGAGCCCAAGGCACGGGCGTTGCGGCCGTACGCGGAGAAGCTCATCACCCACGCCAAGAAGGGCACGCTGCACAACCGGCGTGAGGTGATGAAGAAGATCCGCGACAAGGACGTCGTGCACGTCCTGTTCGCCGAGATCGGACCCTTCTTCGCCGACCGCGAGGGCGGCTACACCCGCATCATCAAGGTGGAGGCACGCAAGGGCGACAACGCCCCCATGGCCGTCATCGAACTGGTGCGGGAGAAGACCGTGACCAACGAGGCCGACCGTGCACGTCGCGTGTCGTCGTCGCAGCAGCCGGTTGCCGCCGCGGCAGCGCCCCAGGCAGCCGTCGAGCCCGAGGCCACCGACGGCCCCGTGGTCGACGAAGGCGCCGAAGCCGACGCCAGCGTCGCGCCGACCGAGGCCGAGGACGCCGCAGCCGAAGACGCCCCGGCCACTGACGCCGATGCCGACGAGGCCGCCTCCGAGGATGACGCCAAGTAACGAAGCACCGAACATGCCCGCCACCGAATCCGGTGGCGGGCATGTTCATTTTCCCGTCGCTGCGCTCGCCTCGGTTCGTCTGCGCTTGGACATCTCCTACGACGGCACCGACTTCGCCGGCTGGGCCACCCAGACCGGGCAGCGCACGGTCGCCGGGCTCATCGACGAGGCGCTGTCCACGATCTTCCGCAGCCCCATCGTCACGCGCGCGGCAGGTCGCACCGACGCCGGCGTGCACGCCACGGGACAGGTCGCCCACGTCGACGTCCCTGCCGACGCGATCCACTTCGCCTACCCGCGCACGCCGCGGGACGGAAATGCCGAATTCCTGCCGCTGGTGCGGCGTTTGGCGAAGCTCCTGACCGACGACGTCCGGGTGCGCGACGTCGTGCGCGCGCCGGACGGGTTCGACGCGCGGTTCTCGGCGCTGCGCAGGCACTACGAGTATCGGCTGTCGACGGCACCGTTCGGGGTGGAGCCCCATGCCGCCCGGTTCGTCACGCCGTGGAATCGACCGCTCGACCTCGACGCCATGCGCGAGGCGTCGCGAGAGCTGTTGGGCTTGAACGACTTCGCGGCGTTCTGCCGGCCCCGTGAGGGCGCGACGACCATCCGCGACCTGCAGCGGCTCGACTGGACGCACGACGGCGACCAGCTCACCGCCCACGTCACCGCCGACGCGTTCTGCTGGTCGATGGTCCGTTCGGTCATCGGCGCGCTGCTGGCGGTCGGCGAGGGCAGGCGCGAACCTGCCTGGTGCGCAAAGCTACTCAGCTCGACGGGCCGGTCGAGTGAGTTCGCCGTGGCCCCGGCGCGCGGACTGACCCTGGTCGCCGTCGACTACCCGTCCGACGACCTGCTGGCAGCACGTACCTCGGTGACGCGCGACGTCCGTCGCGGTTAGATCTTGCTCGCGGTGAAGTCCACCGCGCTGCCGATGCCGCCGGTCAGCAGGTAGGCCAGTTGAAGGTGGCTCAGCGCCGCCGGGCCGCCCGAGCAGATCGGGTCGCCGGGATTGCACACGTCGATCGACTTGCCGTTGAAGGCCGGGCCTGGGGTCACCGGGATGTTCAGCAGCCGACTGGCATTGCCGATGAGCACGACTGCGGCGATGTGCCGGTCGGCGCCTGGCGGAAGCGTGTTGTTCAGTACGTCGTTGGTGACCGCGGCACCCAGCGAGTAGCCGCCGACGACGATCTTCGTGTTGGGGCAGTTGTCGACGATCGACCTGATCTGCGACGTCATGTCCGAGACACCGGGGCCGACGTCCTGGTGTGCGGGGTAGTTGACCGGTGAGGCCGCGATGTCGCGTCCGGTCTTGTCCCGCAGCTGCCCCACGAACGCCTGACCGACGTCACCCAGTCCCGGCGCTTCATCGGTGCCGCGGGCGAATACGACGTTCACGTCGGCGCACGGCGCTGCCGACGCGGTCGGCAGCGACCCGTCGGGTGAACCCAGGGCGGCGGTACCGCCAAGTGCTCCTGCCGCGATGACCGCGGCTCCCGAGATGATCGCCAGGCGGCGGCGCGTTTGTCCGAAGTTCGATGTCACCACACCGATGGTATCCGTCGGGGGGCGTTGCTCGTTACAACGAGCGGTGGCCTCAGACCCGGCCGGCGGCGAAGTCGACCGCCTGGTTGACCATGCCTGCCTCGATGTAGGCGGGAGCCAGGTGGTCGGGCCAGTTGTTCTCCCACGTGTTGGGGTCGGCCGGGTTGCAGATCGGGTCCGCACCGTGACACAGCTCGATGGTCCGCTCGCGGTAGAGCGGATTGAAGTTGGTGATGGGGCCGATCCAGGCGGATCCGTTGCCGAACAGGGCGACGGCCGCGATGTGCTGATCGGCGCCGGGCGGCAGGGGTTGGTCGAAGCCGAAGAACGCGAACGGCAGCGCCAGCGCGACGTCGGTGACGGCGGCACCCAGCGAGTAGCCGCCGAGGACGATGCGAGTGTCCGGGCAGCCCGCCATGGTGTTCTTGATCCGGCGGCTCATGTCGTTGGCGCCGACGTCGATCTCGTTGTCGGCGGGGTACTGCACCGCGTACAGGTTGACGTTCTTGCCCGTCTTCTTGCGCAGGCCGTTGGCGAAGGCGTTGCCGATCTGCCCGGCGCCGGCCGGCTCCACGCGACCGCGCGCGAAGATCACCTCGACGGCGGGACAGGCTGCCGATGCCGTCGGCATCGAACGGCTGCTCACGATGCCTGGCGCGACCAGCAGCGCGCCTGCGACGAGTGCGATGACGACGGGTGCGATGACGTGGCGACGGATCACCGCACCGATGCTAGCGGAGTGTTTTGACGTATTCGTAGGCATCGATCATGCCTCGTGCTACAGCAAACCCGCGATGAAGCCGGCAGCCTGATCGGTTGGCCCGGGCGCGTAGGCGCGGTGTGCCGGGACGCTCTCGCCGTTCAGTTGGCAGACCGGGTCGTCGAAGTTGCACAGGTCGATCGAGCGGCCTGCCCACACCGGGCTGGTGGTCAACGGAAGACCGAGCTTCGCCGAGGGATTGCCGAAGACCGCGATGCCCGCGACGAAGTCCGGGGTGTTGGGCGGCAGCGGGTTGTTGAACCCGATCGCCGGGATCGGCACCGCGGCGATCACGTCGATCACGGCAGCGCCCTGCGAGTAGCCACCGAGCACGAGTCGGGTGGTCGGGCACGCGCCGATCATGTACTGGATGTGGGCACTGGCGTCGTTGGCGCCCGCCGCCGCCGCCAGGAAGTCGTAGCTCGCCGGGTAGTTCACCGCGTACGCGCCGACCGACCGTCCGCCGACCTTCCCGCGCAGCGAGTCGACGAACGCACCACCGATGCGCCCGAGGCCTGGTGCTTCGTCGGTGCCGCGAGCGAACACCACCTCGATGTCCGGACAGTCGGCGGCCGACGCGGTGCCGAGCCCGGCGACGGGCGACGTGGCGGCGACCGGTGTGACGAGCATGGCGCCCGCGGTCAGGGTGGCGGCAGCAACGGCGACGAAGGCACGCCGAACAAGATCAAGGGGCACGCTGAATGGTAACGCCTAAACAGGCTAGACAAGTCCCGCGACGAAGGCGGCGGCCTGCGGGATGAAGTTCGACGACTCGTAGTCCGAGTGTGCGAAGGGGTTGCGACCGCGGGAGCAGATGGGGTCGCCGTCATTGCACAGGTCGATCGCCCGTCCCACGAAGGCGCCGCTGCCGTTGAGCGGGAGGCTGAACTTGGCCGACGGGTTGCCGAACACGGCGACCGCGGCGACCATGTCGTCCAGGTTGGCGGGCAGCGGTGCGGCCGAGCCCACGTCGCCGATCTTGTTGCCAAGCGGCGGGACGCCGGCGAGCATGTCGACCACCGCCGCGCCTTGGGAGTAGCCCCCGAGCACGACCCGGGTGTCGGGGCAGCCCGCGGCGAGTGCCGCGATGCGCGCCGTGGCGTCGTCGGCGCCCTCGGCTGCAGTGAGGAAGTCGTAGGTCGCCGGGTAGTTCACGCCGTACGCCGACACCGTGCGGCCACCGAGTTGCGGTGTCAGCGCGTTCACGAAAGCCTGACCGACCCGTCCGATGCCTGCCGGTTCGCTGGTACCGCGGCCGAAGATGACCTCGACGTCCGAGCAGGCGGGTTCCGCGACCGCTGGTGCGGCGGTCACGACGGCTGCCACCGACGCGACGGATGACACGAGGGCCGCCAGTCGGACAGCCGTTTTGATCGGAATCACGCCGTCATCTTCACATATGGGCGTCAGCTACGCCGAACGCTTTGCTCGATGTCAGGTGACCCGGCCGGTGTCTCCGGCCAGGTGGCGGCCTCGACCTTCTCGGTGCGGTCGCCCTGGCGCGCCAGGGCAAGGCCGACGAGCACGACGGCGCCGCCGATGGCTTGCGTTACCGAGATGGCCTCACCAAGTAGCGCCCACGCGGCCAGCACGGCGAACAGCACCTCGGACAGCCCGACAAGCGAGGCGAAGCGTGGACGTAACCGAGCGATGCCGATGATGCCGAGGGTGTAGGCGATGGCGGTGGGCAGGAGTGCCAGGAGGAGCACCGGCACCACCCATGACGTGTTCCAACCGGCGATGTCGGTCTGGTTGGCGGTGAACGTCATCGGCATCGCACCGGACGCGCCGAGTAGAGCGACGGCAGCGGCACCGACTACCAGACCGCCAGCGGCCAGCGTGATCGGTTCCAGCCCGGTGCCGTCGTCGTCGCCGCCGCCCACCTTGTCGGACATCAGGAAGTAGCAGGCGGCGCAGACGGCCGCGGCCAGACCCCAGCCGACGCCGACGAGGTTGATGTGCGCGCCGGCGAACACGTCGAGGACGCCCATCATGCCGACGATGGCGAGTGCGACCCCGGCCAGGACGAGGTTGCTGGGCCTGCGCCGGGTGGTCGCCCACAGCCAGCCGACGACCAGCAGCGGTGCGGTGTACTCGAGCAGCAGCGCGACGCCGACCGAGAGGTGCGAAACGGCGTTGTAGTAGAAGAGCTGGGCCCCGGCGATCGGTACCAGGCCGTAGGCGATGACGGTCTTGGCGTGCCGGAGTGCCTCGCGGACCCAGTTCGGCCGCATGATGGAGGCGAACACGGCCATCGCCAAGGCGCCACCGGCCAGCCGGGCGGTCACCGCGGCGGTCGGCGTCCAGCCTGCCTCCATCAGCGACTTGGCCAGGGGGCCCGACATGCCGAAGGCGAGTGCGGAACCGACCGCGAACAGGAGGCCGACTCGGAAATGGCCGGCAGTCTCCGTGCGGTCCGATCGGGTCGCGGTCACGAGCCACCTCCATCATCTCGGCGACGGATCCCACGAGCGGGATTGTCATGAGTAAAATCCATGTTGCTCATGACGCTAGCGGGGAAGGGAGTCAGGAGTCAAATGATTTTCAGTCATGACACCGAACTGACCCTGCGCGCGGCATGCGTCCTGATCAACACCGACCGCGTGGACGGGGAACGGCTGGCCGAGATGGCTGCCCTCGACGAGTACCTCGACGGCTTCGGCTGGACGGGGCGCCGGGACCGCGACGACGCCGAACTCGCGTCCGTACGCGGTCTGCGCGAACGGCTCGGCGAGATCTGGGCCGTCGCCGAGGACGAAGAGCGCACCGTGGAGCAGGTGAACGCGCTGCTGTCGGACACTCGCGCCGCACCGTGGCTCACCCGCCATCCCGAGATGCCCGAGTGGCACCTGCACCTCGCGTCGGTCCAGGATCCGCTGTGGCAGCGGATGGGCGCCGAGATGGCGATGGCCCTTGCCGACCTGATCCGCGTCGGGGAGTTGCGCCGGCTCAAGATCTGCGCGGCGTCGGACTGCGAGGCGGTGCTCGTCGATCTGTCCCGGAACCGCTCGCGCATGTTCTGCGACACCGGCAATTGCGGGAACCGGCAGCACGTGGCCGCCTACCGAGAGCGGCGCAGCAAGAATTAGGTGACTCCAGCGGTCACCGCCGCCGGTTAGGGTCGGTGGCGGGGGATCAATGGCCGGTCGTACGTCGTCGTGGATGCAGCTGAGCGCGCAACGCTTTCGCATGCGCCGCCTGGAGCACGCGTTGGTGCGCAGAGACGTTGCGATGCACGATGATCCGCTGCGGTCGCAAGCCCTGTCCTTCGTCGCGGGCGCCGTGCTGGCCACGATCGTCGTCGCGGCCTGCGTCGTCCTGGCCGTCGTCCGACCGCACGGCACGCTGGGGTCGGCGCGGATCGTGCTGGTGCGGGAGTCCGGTGCGCTCTACGTGCTCATCGGCGAGACATGGCACCCCGCAGCGAATCTCGCGTCGGCAAGGCTGATCACGCGCACCGCCGACGAGCCCAGAGTGGTCGGGGAGCGCGCGCTCGACGGCGTCCGGCGGGGCGCGGCCGTGGGGATCCCTGGCGCGCCCGATCCGCTCGGTACGCCGCAGGCCTGGGACGTGTGGACCGTGTGCGACGGGGCCGACACCGTCGTGGCCGCCGGTTCGGGTACATCGCCAGCCGACCGGTTCGACCCCAATCGCACCGTACTCGTCACGCCCCGTGGCGAAGGCCCGGCGCTGACCTACCTGCTCTACGAGGGGCGCCGCGCGAGGGTCGACCTGCGGGAGACCGCCGTCCTGCGCGCGCTGCGACTCGAGCGTGTTGTGCCGCAGCCGGTTTCGCGGGCACTGCTCGACACCGTTCCGGAGGTGGCGCCGATCACCGCGCCGCGCGTCGAGGGGGCGGGGGAGGCGGGTCCGGGCACCGTCGGAGAGCCGGTCGGCTCGGTCGTCCGGGTGCGGGGAGCGGCAGGCGCCGAACACTACGTGGTCCTGGCCGACGGCATGCAGCGCGTCGGTGAGGTGGCAGCCGACGTCATCCGCTTCGCCCGTGCCGAGTCCACCGCCGTGGCACCCGCGGTGGCGCCCGCCGCCGTCGCCGCCACCCGCCTGGTCGACCGGCTGCCGGTGGCGGACTTCCCCGCCCATGCCCGTCCGGTAGCCGGTGCATCCACTGAACTCGTCTGCGCCCGGTGGCGCGTCGGGACCGCGGAAGCATCCTCGACGACGACCGTCCTCGTCGGCGCGGCACTGCCGGCAGACGCCGACACCGTCGCGCTTGCCCAGGCCGACGGTGCCGGGCCGCGGGTCGACCGGGTTCGGCTGCCGCGTGGCCACAGCTCGTACGTGGCATCGACGCCGATTCTCGTACCCGGCGAAGGCACCGGGCCACGGCACCTCGTCACCGACGCCGGCGTGGTGTCCGGGGTGCGCGACGATGCTGCGGCGACGGCGCTCGGGTTGCCCAGCACGCCGGCCGCCGCGCCGTGGCCGGTGCTGGCGTGGCTGCCCCGTGGGCCGGAACTCGCGATCGAGGACGCGTCAGTGGCGCGTGATGCCCCGGTCGACATCCCGGGCTGATCGGTTGCGCGGCAAGAGGACCGCTGCAGCGACGACCGCAACGCAGATGGCAGTGCCCGCGAGGGCCACACCGCGGGTACCCCCGGCCGGGGCCGGCCGGGCCGCCGGGCTTGGCACCCCGACGGGCTGGGCGGGCACGGGTGGCGCGGACCCCGCGCTCACCGCGGCCAGGGCGTCGACGACACCGTGGCCCACCAGCGGGTTCCACCCGGACGACGGCCGCAGTGCGGTGTCTTCGATGCGTTGCATCACCTGGCGGGCCGTGAGTTCCGGTGAGCGGGAGCGGACGAGCGCGGCGACGCCCGCCACGACTGGGGCGGCGTAACTCGTTCCGGACAGCGGTGTCTCACCGGGCGCGCCGGGCACGACGTCGGTCACCCCGTCTCCGGCCGGGGACAGTGACACGACGTCTTCGCCTGACGCGGCGACGTCCACCCAGGGCCCGGCGAGGGTGAACGCCGACGGACGCCCGTCGCGGTCAACGGACCCGACGGTGAGGACGTAGTCGTCGTACCACGACGGGCTCGCCGCGACGCCGACGCCGTCCCAGTCCGGGGTCCCACCGACCGTCGGGTTCTGACCGTCGCACCCGCCGTCCCCTCTGGTATTGCCGGCAGCGGCGACGACCACCACGTTCTTGACGTCGACGGCGTAGGCCAGCGCTGCGCCGAGCGCCTCGTCGGCGATGGACGCGTCCGCCGACGCGCACGCGATGGTCGACACGTTGATCACCGTGGCGCCGGCGTCCGCGGCCGTGCGCACGGCCGCGGCCAGTGTCCGTACGTCGCCGACGCCGCCGGTGGCCTCGCCGGTACGCCGGAACACCACGCTGGACTGCCGGATGGTGAGAATGGCTGCAGCGGGCGCGATCCCGGCGAAGTCGTCGACCGGGGTGGCACCGATGATGCCCGCGACGAAGGTGCCGTGCGCGTCGCAGTCCTCGGTGCCGTCACCGTTCGAGACGTAGTCACCGCCCGGCAGCAGCCTCGGCAGCAGGCGATGCCGGGCGACGCCCGTGTCGATGACGGCCACCGTCTGGCCGGCACCGTCGGCGAGGCGCCACAGCGTCTGCAGCGACGCCAGCGGAAACTGCGGGCGACCCGCCCCGCCCGCGGCGGGATCCACCGTTCGACAGGGTGCACTGCGTTCGGTGGGTGCGGGCGGTGCGGGCACGGCAGCCACCGGCAGGGCGGCGGGGTCGACCGGTGGTGGCACCACGGCGGCCGCGCTAGCGGGTCCGATCGCCAGCAGCAGTGTCGTCAGCGCCGCCATGGGTGCGCATCGCGTCATGGCGCGTACCAGCCGCGTGCCGCCGCGTACAGTCCGCCCACCCAGCACGCCAGGGGGATCACGGCTGCGAGGGCGGCGTATTCGGCCGCGTTCGCGATGCGCCGCACGGCAGGGCCCGGCGCGCGCACCGCGTTGGCGAGGAATCCCAGACCGACGAACACCAGGGCGTAGCAGGACGCCAACGCTGGTTCGGCAACGGCGCACGTCACCAAAGACACAACGGCACAGCACGTTCCGGAGAGCATCGATGCCACCCGCCGCGGCCAGTCGGCATGCGCTCTCGAGCGCAGGCACATGGCGACCGCCACCGCCGCGGTGAACGCCGCCGCCACACCGTCGTGCGACGCAACGGCGACCACGACCGCACCCCCTGCCACCGCAGAGGCGCATCCCGTGGTCAGGCCGTCGAGGATGGTGTGCGCGCGGCAGGCCGCTCGGTCACCGGCGACGTCGGCACTCAGGCCCGACGTCGCCGCGGCGATACGTGCCGAGGCACCCAGCAGCGCGAGCGCGAGGACGACCGTGACGGCACCCACGGTGGGCCCAGGCATCGACCATGCGGTGGCGGCTCCGGCGACCACGGCGAGGATCGCCGAGAACGCCCCGAACGCAACGAGAGTCGGGCTGAGCCGTCCAGTCCACCGCGACAGCACCACCGCCGCAGTGCCTGCCGCAACCGTCGCCAGCAGGACGTTGGCCGCTGCGGGGGCTGCGGGAACGACGAGGAAACCGGCCCCGGCCCACGCGGCGACGGCGGCCGCACCCATGACGTCCCGCCGGAGCGTCACCGCCCGTGCCGTCGCGACGACCGCGGCGGCCACGGTCACCACCAACGACCCAGACCGGTCCGAGCCGACTGCACCGATCCAGCCCGACGCAGCGACGGCGATGACGATCGCGGCGGCGCCGATCGCCGTCACGTCGACTGGAGCAGCCGAGCGAGGATCGTTCGCCGTGACGGCTGCCCGCGCCGGATCCCACGGGCTGTCGTCGGGCAGCCGGGGCGACTCGGACACCAGCAGCAGGACGTCACCGTCGCGGATGCCGTTGTCACTCAGACTCATGTACTCGTCGACCGGCGTACCCGACGGCCGCAGCAGCCGCCACCGACTGCCGTCGACCATTGCCTGCCGGCCTGCCAGCTCGACGATGTCGGGCAGGAACGCGACCACGGGCGACGACGTCGGCAGCACGAGGTCGACCTCACTCGCGGTGTCACCGTCGTCCGCGTGAATGGACAACCAGCACATCGGCATCGGCTCACCCCCCGGTCCGTCTAACCCCCACCATGACGCTAGCCGACCCGGGAATCGCCGCCGCGCACTAAATTTCGACCAGTACCCGATGGAACCGAACGCACTCCAGGCGCGTCTTACGATGCGATGGAGACGATGAAGGCCGGGCGCATGACCGCGCCCCCGATGGACGTCGGCGACGTCGCGGTGGACGCACCGCCCGACGTTCCGCGCGCCGCGCCGGCCAATCCGCTGGCGCGGCTGCTGCCGCTGGTCATGCTCGTCGCCGTCGGCGGCATGGCCGCGCTGTACTTCACGTCGGGGGCGACGTCGCGCGGCCCGACGATGCTGCTGTTCCCGGCGATGATGGCCGTCTCGGCGCTGGGGTCGGTCGTCTACGGCATGCGCGGCACCCGCCGGTCGGCCGAGTTGAACGAGGATCGGCGGCGCTACCTGCGTTACCTCGATGCGCTCGACGACGCGGCGGTGCGGACGGCGCGTGCGCAGCGGTACGGTCTGCACTGGCGCCACCCCGAGCCGTCGGCACTGTGGAGCATGGTCGGCGGTCCGCGCACCTGGGAGCGCAGACCCGGTGACGACGACTTCGGCCACGTCCGCGTCGGCGTGGGCACCCTGGGCCTGTCCACCACGCTCGTCGCGCCGCGCAGCGGACCGGCCGACGACTTCGACCCTGTCACTGCCGATGCGGTGGAGCGCCTGCTGCACCACAGGTCGACGGTCGATGGTCTGCCCATCGCGGTCGACCTGACCGAACACCGCCGCGTCTCGGTGCGCGGTGACATCGACTCGGCCCGTGCCACCGTCCGCGCGGTGCTGTGTCAGCTCGCGACGTTCCATCACCCGGGGGACCTGCGCATCGTCACGGTCTCCCGCGACGCAACCGCGTGGGAATGGCTGAAGTGGCTGCCGCACCAGGGTGGTTGGCACCGGCGGCTCGACGCTGCCCCGCGGCGCGGCGCGCGTCACGTGGTCGTCGTGTCCGACGGTGGCGAGGTGGGCGACGCCGTGGCCGGTGACGGTGTCACCGTGGTGGAACTCGCATCCGATGCCGGAGCCACGGAAGTGCGGATTCTGCTTGGTGACCGTGCCCTGGAGTGCACGCCCGATGGTCTCGCCATGGATGCGGCGATCGTGTGTGCCCGCCGGATCGCCTCGCTCGGCGTCCGCGCCGTGGGCAGCCGCAGCCTGGGCTGGGCCGACCTGCTGGGCATCGGCGACCCATCCGAGTTGGACCCGGTTCGCACCTGGCAGCCCCGCCTCGGCGCACGGCGGCTGCGGGTGCCGGTCGGCGTCGCCGCCGATGGCACGACGGTCGAGCTGGATCTCAAGGAGGCTGCACATGGCGGCATGGGACCACACGGATTGTGCGTCGGCGCAACCGGATCGGGAAAGTCCGAACTGCTCCGGACGCTGGCCCTCGGTCTGGTCGCCACCCATTCACCCGATGCTCTCAACCTGGCGCTCGTCGACTTCAAGGGCGGCGCGACGTTCCGCGGCTTCGAGCAGATGCGTCACGTCGCGGCGGTCATCACCAATCTCGCCGACGAGGCGCACCTGGTGGCACGGATGCGCGACGCACTGGCCGGCGAGATGAACCGCCGACAGGAACTCCTGCGTGCCGCAGGGAACTTCGCGAGCATCACCGACTACGAACACGCCCGCACCACCGGGGTGGCGCTGGCGCCGCTGCCGACGCTGCTGATCATCGTCGACGAGTTCTCCGAACTTCTCACCCAACAACCGGACCTGGCCGAACTGTTCGTCGCGATCGGGCGGGTGGGACGTTCCCTCGGCATGCATCTGCTGCTGGCCAGCCAGCGCCTCGACGAGGGCCGGTTGCGCGGGCTCGAGTCGCACCTGTCCTACCGCATCGCACTCAAGACGTTCTCCGCGGCCGAGTCGCGCGCAGTGCTTGGCACAGCCGATGCCTACGAACTGCCGAATCGGCCGGGCATGGCGTTCCTCAAGACGGCGGACGGCAACCTCGTCGGGTTCCGGGCCGCCTACGTCGCGGCGCCGGCAGCGCCATCGACCGCACCGCGAAGCGAATACGACGGAGTGCCAGCGCTATTCACTGCGGCAGCCAGTCCCTTCGAGACGCCGCAGGCGCCCGCCACGAGCGGCTCCCTGCTCGACGTCGTCGTCGACCGCCTGTCCGCACACGGGCGGCGCGCGCACGCGATTTGGTCGCCACCGCTGACGACCTCGCCGGATCTCGGTGAACTGCTGGCCGTCGTGCCTTCGGCGGACACCCTCACGGTGCCCATCGGCCTGGTGGATCGGCCGTTCGAGCAGCGCCGCGACGCGTTGGTCGTCGACCTCGGCGGGTCGGGCGGCAACGTCGCGGTGGTCGGCGGGCCGCGGTCGGGCAAGTCGACGACACTGTGCACGCTCGCGCTCGCACTGGCCGCCACCCGATCACCAGCCCGGGCACAGGTCTACGGACTGGACTTCGGCGGTGGCGACCTCACCGGGATCCGCGCGCTGCCACACGTCGGATCGGTGGCAGACCGGTTCGAGGCCGACCTCGCGCAACGCATCGTGTCCCGGGTCCACGACGTGGTCCGTCGTCGGCAGTCCCGATTGCGCAACGGCAGCGGGCTCTGGGAGGCCGACGACGATCACGGGCACGTGTTCCTGCTGATCGACGGTTGGGCGACCGCGCGCCGCGAGTTCGAGGTTCTGGAAACATCGGTCACCGAACTCGCGGGGCAGGGGCTCGCGGTCGGCGTCCACGTCGTGATCGCGGCGTCGCGGTGGGCCGACCTGCGACCCGCGCTGAAGGACCAGCTGGGAACGCGCATCGAGCTGCGCCTCGGGGACCCCGCTGAGTCGGAGATGCACCGCGCGAAGGCCAAGACGCTGGTTGGCCGACCGGCAGGCCGCGGGATCACCCAGGACGGCCTCGAGCTGGCGATCGCCCGGCCGCGGCTGGATGCCGGCGATGGCGACGCGGCGCTCGCGACGGCCGGTGTCCGCCTGGCCGAGCGGTACCCCGGGGTGCATGCGGCCCCGGTGCGACTGCTCCCCGCGCGGGTCGATGCGGCCGAGATCGACTGCGGCCGAGCATCTTCGTCGGTCGTGCCCATCGGCATCGGGGACGACGATCTGCAGCCGCTCGCGATCGACTTCGGCGACCGGGCGCACCTCGTCGTGATCGGTGAACCAGGTTGCGGGAAGACCTCCGTGTTGCGCACGCTATCTCACGCGGTCGCGCGGGATGCCGAGATCGTGGTCGTCGATCCCCGGCGCGCTCTGCTCGGCGTGCTCGACGACGATGGCGCGACCACGCGCTACGCGGCGTCGGGGGATGCCGCGCGGGCGCACGTCGCCGACCTCGCCGCCATGCTCAGGGGTCGATTTCCGGGACCGCACGTCACCCAGCGGCAGTTGCGCGAGCGGTCTTGGTGGTCGGGACCGGACGCGTGGGTGATCGTCGACGACTACGACCTGGTGGCCGATGCCGCGTCGGGCAATCCACTGGCGGCCCTGCTCGACTTGATCCCGCACGCAACCGATCTCGGGTTGCACGTCGTCATCGCGCGCCGGTCGGGCGGCGCGGCCCGCGCAATGTTCGATCCGGTGCTGGCACGGCTTCGCGACCTCGGCGCGATGGGCCTGATGATGAGCGCCCGACCCGACGACGGTCCACTGTTCGGCGCACTGCGGCCCTCGCCGCAACCGCCGGGTCGCGGCGTCCTCGTCCGACCGGGCAGTCCCGATCGACTGGTCCAGGTCGCGTGGACGGAACCACCGTGACGGCCGCACGCGTCGTCCTGGTCGGTCCGAACGACGTCCGCAGTGCGCACCCCTTGCCTCCCGAGGCCGCCGAGGAGGCCGTGGCGTGCATCGACGACCGATACGCGGTGGTCGACGACGCCGTGGTGTCCGTCGACGACCTGTGGACCGATCTGCTGCGTCGCGCAGCGGGCCCGTCGCCCGGTGAGGTGGAGTTGGTCGTGCCATCCTGGTGGCCGTCCCGACGAACCGACCGGGTCGCGGCCGCTGCAGCACGCGCCGGTCTCGAGCCGCGCGTACTGAGACGTTCAGACCTGCTGCGCGACAACGTTTCCCGCGTCGTCGAGGTAGCACCCGAGCTGCTCGTGGTGCATCCACCGCACGGGATCCCCGACGTCGTCGCGAGGGTGGCGGATACCGCGGTGGTCGTCGACGCCGTCGTCGGCCTGCTGCGCCACGGCGGTCCCGTCGTCGTCGACGATCCGGTGGGGGAGTTGGGCGCGGTGATCGCCGAGCGGCTGCGGGCACGACAGTTCGAGGTGGTCGAGTTCGGCGACGCGAGCCTCGTGGACACGGCGGCGCACACACGCCCGGCCGATGACCGTCCAGCCACCCGCGGGCGGTCTCGGGCGGTGGCAGCCGTCGGTGCGGCGGCCACGGTCGCCGCGCTCGTGACGGCCAGCCTCTGGCCGTCCGTTCCCGAGCGGTCACCCCTACGGACGTGGCTCGTGGAGGGTCGCGTGACGCTGGAGGTTCCCGCCGACTGGGTGACCGAGCGAATCGTGGACGGACCGGGATCGGCGCGCGTGCGGGTGTCGGCGCCGGACGACCGCCGCCACGCCATGCACGTCACCCAGTCCCCGGTGCCCGTCGGACAGTCGCTGGACGCGGCGGCCGAGGTGGTCCGCACCGCGCTGGCCGAGCAGCCCGACGGGGTCTTCACCGAGTTCGAGCCGTCGGCGACCCTCGCCGGCCTGCCCGTCATCACCTACCGCGAGGACCGACCGGATGCCCGGGTGCAGTGGACGCTGCGACTCGACGGCCACGTGCGCATCGCCATCGGTTGCCAGGGGAAGCCGGACGTACCAACGCCGGACGAGCACTGTCTGCACGCGATCCGCACGGCACGCGAGTGGGCCTGAGATTCGCACGCAGACAATGGAACCGATCGTCAGGCTACCGCGTCTTAACTCTCGAGGTCCCAACTTCCAAGACCGAAACGAAGGGAACATCATGACCAACCCCACCGGCGGCGCGCTGGCCACCGACCTCGACCTGATGGTCGCCGTCGCCAGCCGCATCGACGCACGCAACGACGAGGTGCGGGCCATGCTCGGGTCGTTCATCGGCCAGATGACGAGCGTCCCGGCATCGGTGTGGGGTGGAGCGGCGGCCACCCGGTTCGCCGGCGTGGTCGAGCGCTGGCACGCCGAGTCCGCGACCCTGCAGACCGCGCTCGCCCGCATCGCGGAGACCATGCGGCTCAACGAACGAACGCTGCGCGAAGCCGCCGACACCCACGCCGACGGCATCGCGGCCGCGACCGCGTCCCTGTGACACCCAACCTGACCAGAATGGAGCACCCGTGGACCCGGTTCTGTCATATGACTTCAGCCAGATCGAGCACACCGTCCGACAGCAGATCCACGCCACGTCGGCCCGGTTCAACGCTGCGCTGGACGACCTGCGCGCCCAGATCGCCCCACTGACCGCCGTGTGGACCCGCGAGGCGGCCGAGGCCTACCGCATCGAACAGGCGAGGTGGGACCAGTCGGCGGCAGCACTCAACGACATCCTGTTCCGCCTGGGCAACGCCGTTCGAGACGGCGCCGACGACGTCGCGGCCACCGACCGCCGCGCAGCCACGGCCTGGGGCGCCTAGCCCCGGCCCGCAAACCCCTGGGCGGTTTCGGAGGTGGAGAGGACCTTCGGAGCCGCCCAGTGCGGGCTGCGGCTGCGTTACGCTGGCAGCACGCGTGTCACCAGCGAAAACGGGCACGCGCCAGGAGCGTGATCGCCGTGGCCGACCAGGCAGCCCGCCGGGGAGATGACCCGTCGTCGCGATTGGCCGTGCGCGCAGTACACGATCTCTTCGTCGCCGGGCAGATCGACGCCAGCCACCTCGACACCGTGCCCGTGCGCAGGGTCGTCGCCGAGAGCTGGCAGCGCAGCCTGGCCACCGGCGTCGACCCCGATCGCGGCGGCGCCGAACAACCGGCCACCCGCACACTCGACGAGCTGCGCGCCAGCCACCCGCTGGCACCGGCCCTGCCGGTGATCCGCAGGCTGCTCGTCCGCGACGCCTCCGAGGCGGGCGTCGTCGTCGCGGTGACCGCCGCCGACGGAACCCTGCTGTGGGTCGAGGGTGATCCGCAAGCGTTGCGACGGGCCGAGGCGATGAACTTCGCCGCCGGCGCCGACTGGAGCGAGCGACGGGCGGGTACCAATGCGCCGGGCACCGCGCTGGCCCTTGATCGCGAGCTGCAAATCCATGGCTCCGAACACTTCTCGCGCATCGTGCAACCGTGGAGCTGTACCGCGGTGCCCGTGCACGACCCGGTCACCGGCCTGCTGCTCGGCGCCATCGACCTCACCGGAGGCGCGGAGGTCGCCACGGCGCAGACCCTGGCGCTGGTCCGCGCGACCGCCGTCGCCGTCGAGAACCACCTCGCCCTGCTCGCGCTGACCCGTCAGATCGCGCCGCCCACCACCCGGCCGCGGCTCACCGTGCTCGGCGCGGACCGCCCGCGGTGGACCGTGACCGTCGCCGACGGCCGCTCGCACCCGACGACTCTCACGGGCAGGCACGCCGACATCCTGGTGCTGCTGAGCCGCCATCCCGAAGGCGTCAGCGCCGACCGGCTCGCAATGATGTTGAACGACAACGACCTCGACGCCGTGACCATCCGGGCCGAGGTCTCACGACTGCGCCGCGTCATCGGTGCCGACTGCGTGGCCTCGCGCCCCTACCGCCTGCTCGCCCCGGTCGACTCCGACGCCGCCGACGTGCTCGACGCGTTGCGCCGCGGGGACGTGGCGGCCGCGATGAACGCCTACCCCGGCGAGCTGCTCCCGCACTCCGTCGCGCCTGCCATCGCCCGGCTGCGCACCGAACTGTCGACGAGCCTGCGCGCGGCGGTGCTCGCGACGGGCAGCCTCGCGCTCCTGCGCCGCTGGCTGGACTTGCCCGAGGGCCGCGACGACCGCGACGGCTGGCGCATCCTGCACGACAGCGCCCCCGATTCCTCGGAGCGGGCGACGGCCCGCGGACATCTGGCGGGCCTCGACCTCGACATCGGCTGACGACCGCACGTTTCGTCCGATGCAACCGTGCTGCAACGGTCGATTCCGTACCGTGAGTGACGGAGGACACACTCCGCCTCGCCGTGGGCGCAGGTCGCCCACGCGACGACGAGAGCCACTTTCATCAACGCAGGAGAAGACATGACCGAGTACGCGCGCCCCGGCGCCGAGGGCGCCCTGATGTCGTTCCAGAGCCGCTACGAGAACTACATCGGCGGCGAGTGGGTCGCACCCACCAAGGGCCAGTACTTCGAGAACCCGACGCCGGTGACCGGCCAGACGTTCTGCGAGGTTGCCCGCTCCGACGCGTCCGACGTGGAGAAGGCGCTCGACGCCGCGCACGCCGCCGCACCCGCGTGGGGCAAGACGTCGCCCGCCGAGCGCGCGGTGATCCTGAACAAGATCGCCGAACGGATCGAGGAAAACCTCGAGTCGATCGCACTCGCCGAGTCGTGGGACAACGGCAAGCCGATCCGCGAGACGCTCAACGCCGACATCCCGCTGGCCGTCGACCACTTCCGTTACTTCGCGGGTTGCATTCGCGCGCAAGAGGGTTCGCTGTCGCAGGTCGACGAGGACACCGTCGCCTACCACTTCCACGAGCCGCTGGGCGTCGTCGGCCAGATCATCCCGTGGAACTTCCCGATTCTCATGGCCGTCTGGAAGCTGGCCCCGGCGCTGGCCGCGGGCAATGCAGTCGTGCTCAAGCCCGCCGAGCAGACCCCGGCGTCGATCCTCTACCTGGTGTCCCTGATCGGTGACCTGCTGCCCGCCGGTGTGCTGAACGTGGTCAACGGCTTCGGCGTCGAGACCGGCAAGCCGCTCGCGTCGAGCAACCGGATCGCCAAGATCGCATTCACCGGCGAGACCACCACCGGCCGGCTGATCATGCAGTACGCGTCGCAGAACCTGATCCCCGTGACGCTGGAACTGGGCGGCAAGAGCCCCAACATCTTCTTCTCCGACGTCATGGCCGCGGCCGACGACTACCAGGACAAGGCGCTCGAGGGCTTCACGATGTTCGCGCTCAACCAGGGCGAGGTCTGCACCTGCCCGTCGCGCAGCCTCATCCAGGCCGACATCTACGACGAGTTCCTCGCCTTGGCCGCGATCCGCACCAAGGCCGTGCGCCAGGGCGACCCGCTCAACACCGAGACGATGATCGGCGCGCAGGCGTCCAACGATCAGCTCGAGAAGATCTTGTCCTACATCGAGATCGGCAAGTCCGAGGGCGCGCAGATCCTGACCGGCGGCGAGCGCGCTGAACTCGGCGGCGATCTCAACGGCGGCTACTACGTCGCGCCGACGATCTTCACCGGCAACAACAAGATGCGGGTCTTCCAGGAGGAGATCTTCGGCCCCGTCGTCGCGGTCACCTCGTTCACCGATTACGCCGATGCGATGTCCATCGCCAACGACACCCTGTACGGCCTTGGCGCCGGGGTGTGGAGCCGCGACGGCAACACCGCCTACCGCGCCGGACGCGACATCCAGGCAGGCCGCGTGTGGACGAACTGCTACCACCAGTACCCGGCACACGCTGCGTTCGGTGGCTACAAGCAGTCGGGTATCGGCCGGGAGAACCACAAGATGATGCTCGACCACTACCAGCAGACCAAGAACCTGCTGGTCAGCTACAGCAACAAGGCGCAGGGCTTCTTCTAACCCACGGCTTCCAAGCCGCAGCACGACGATGCCCCGGCGCGACGCTCGCGCCGGGGCATCGTCATTCCGGTGAGCGCCCGGCCAAATTCAATGGTTCAATAAAATACCTTTAAAAATCCGGGCACGAACCGCGAATGAGGAGTCTCGATGGCGGTAAGCGGATGAGGTTCCGCCAACACCTCGCGGGCGTCACCTACGAGTTCGACGGCCTCGTCGAGCTGATGGCCAAGGCCACCCCGCTGCGCTCCGGCGACCAGCTCGCCGGCTGCGCGGCCGAACACGACGCCGAAAGAGCCGCTGCGGCGTGGGTTCTCGCGGATCTCCCGCTGACCACGTTCCTCTCCGACGTCGTGGTGCCATACGAGACCGACGAGGTCACTCGGCTAATCATCGACGGCCACGATCAGGAGGCGTTCGCGCCGATCCGCTCGCTCACTGTGGGCGGGCTCCGGGACTGGCTGATGGACGCCGCCTCCCGCGACGACGGCGCGGCCCGCGTCGCCGCGATCTCGCGCGGCGTGACGCCGGAGATGGCGGCTGCCGTCTCGAAGATCATGCGCAATCAGGACCTGATCGCCGTCGCTGCGGCCACGCACGTATCCGCGGCGTTCCGCACCACGGTCGGCATCCCGGGCACGCTGGCCACCCGACTGCAGCCCAACCACCCCACCGACGACCCCCGCGGTATCGCGGCCGCCGTCCTCGACGGGTTGCTGCTCGGCTGTGGCGACGCCGTCATCGGCATCAACCCCGCCACCGACTCACCGCACGCGACGGCCGATCTGCTGCACCTGCTCGACTCGATCCGGGCGCGCTACGACATCCCCGCGCAGTCCTGCGTGCTGTCCCACATCACGACCACCATCGGGCTCATCGAGGACGGCGTGCCCGTCGACCTCGTCTTCCAGTCGATCGCAGGCACACAGGGCGCGAACTCGGCCTTCGGCGTCGACATGGCGCTGCTGCGGGAGGGCGACGCCGCGGCCCGCTCACTGCAGCGCGGCACCGTGGGCGACAACGTCATGTACCTCGAGACCGGCCAGGGCTCGGCGCTCAGTTCCGGTACCCACCTGGGCGCCGGCGGCAAGCCCGTGGATCAGCAGACGCTGGAGACCCGCGCCTACGCGGTGGCCAGGGAACTGCGACCGCTGCTGGTCAACACGGTGGTCGGGTTCATCGGTCCGGAGTACCTCTACGACGGCAGGCAGATCATCCGCGCCGGTCTCGAGGACCACTTCTGCGGCAAACTGCTCGGCCTGCCGATGGGCGTCGACGTCTGCTACACCAACCACGCCGAGGCCGACCAGAACGACATGGACACCCTGCTGACGCTGCTCGGTGCCGCGGGCGTCGCGTTCGTCATCACGGTGCCCGGCGCCGACGACGTCATGCTCGGCTACCAGAGCCTGTCGTTTCACGACGTGCTCGTGGCGCGCCGCACGCTCGGATTGCGGCCGGCGCCCGAGTTCGACGCGTGGCTGCGCACCGTCGGGATGGTCGACGACGCGGGTCGGCTGACGCCGTTCGACGCCAACAGGTCACCGCTGCGCTCGCTGACGGCGGCACACCGGTGACCGCCGAACTGCCCGCCGTCCAAGAGTTCTGGGACGAGCTGCGCAAGACCACGCAGGCCAGGATCGGGTTGGGTCGCGCGGGAAACGCGCTGCCCAGCTCCGAGGTGCTCGCGTTGGCGGCGGCCCACGCCGCGGCGCGCGACGCCGTGCACGTGCCGCTCGACGTGGAGGGTCTGGCCGCCGAGGTCCGCGAGATCGGCATCGGCGACCCGGTGCTGGTGACCAGTAGGGCGACGTCACGCGAGGAATACCTGCGCAGGCCCGACCTGGGCCGGCTCCCGGCCGAGGACGCGGAGGTGCCGCACGTCGGCGCTGACATCGGCTTCGTCCTCGCCGACGGGCTGTCACCCACCGCGCTGCGGACGCACGGCGCCGCGCTGCTGGCCGCGCTCGTCGCCCGGCTGGGGGACCGGCACACGCTGGCGCCTCCGGTGATCGCGACGCAGGCCCGCGTCGGCCTCGGTGACCACATCGCCGCCGCGGCCGGTTACCGGACCGTCCTGGTGATCATCGGCGAGCGGCCCGGTCTCTCCGTCGCAGACAGCCTCGGCATCTACCTCACCCATCTCCCACGGGTCGGGCGACCCGACGCCGACCGCAACTGCGTCTCCAACATCCACCCGCCGGGGGGATTGGGCTACGACGAGGCCGCGCGGATCGCCGCGAGCCTGGTCGCCGGGGCGATCGAACTGGGGCGTTCCGGCGTCGCACTGAAGGACACGTCGCGTGGAGCAGCGATCGATGGGGGCCACCCTCCGCCTCAAGCGGTGGTCTCGCCGACCACCACGGCGGGTTCCGAACGAGGGCTCGATAGCGCGTTTTGACCTGCGCTGATGGGCCCGGGTAAGCTGCCTCGTTGGCGTGTGCAGGCTTGCCGGAACCTTGGGTCTCCGTCGGTCGCCAAGGCATTTCAGCGCACACGTCGCAGACCGGCTCCCGGCTAGAACCGGGGATCAACCCGAGAGAAGAGAAGGTAGCGCTGTGCCTACGTACACGCCGAAGGCAGGTGACACCACGCGTTCGTGGTACGTCATCGACGCCACGGACGTCGTGCTCGGCCGGCTCGCCGTCGAAGCAGCCAAGCTGCTCCGCGGCAAGCACAAGCCGACGTTCGCGCCGAATGTCGATGGTGGCGACTTCGTCATCATCATCAACGCCGAGAAGGTCGCCATTGGTGGCGACAAGCTCACCAAGAAGTTCGCCTACCGCCACTCGGGTTACCCCGGTGGCCTGCGCAGGCGCACCATCGGCGAGCTGCTGATCAAGCACCCGACTCGCGTGGTCGAGAACGCGATCGTCGGCATGCTCCCGCACAACAAGCTGAGCCGCCAGGTGCAGAAGAAGCTCAAGGTGTACGCGGGTCCGACCCACCCGCACTCCGCCCAGCAGCCGATTACGTTCGAGATCAAGCAGGTGGCCCAGTGACCGAAACGACCGACGTGACCGAGGCTCCCGAGGCGACTGACGTCCCGGAGACCACCGAGGGAACGTACGTAACCGAGTCCGCCGACACCGGCGCCGCCGAAGAGGCCGCTCCTCGCGAGCCGATCTACATCGACCGCCCCATCCAGACCGTCGGCCGCCGCAAGGAGGCCGTGGTGCGCGTGCGCCTGTCGCCCGGCACCGGACAGTTCAACCTGGACGGCCGCAGCCTCGAGGCGTACTTCCCGAACAAGGTGCACCAGCAGCTCATCAAGGCGCCGCTGGTGCTCGTCGACCGTGTCGACTCGGTCGACATCTTCGCCCACCTCGATGGTGGCGGCCCGTCCGGCCAGGCAGGCGCGCTGCGCCTGGCGATCGCCAGGGCGCTGATCATCGTTCAGCCCGACGATCGACCGGCGCTGAAGAAGGCCGGCTTCCTCACGCGTGACCCGCGTGCCATCGAGCGCAAGAAGTACGGCCTCAAGAAGGCCCGTAAGGCACCTCAGTACAGCAAGCGCTGATCTTCGTTTCGCTGTGACCGCAAGCGTGCGCGTCGTGTTTCACTCGACGCGCACGCTTTCGGCATTTTGGGACGAGATCCCGCAGACGGTTTGCCTTCATGCGTACGCGAGGAGCGGATTGATCCATGGCTCGACTGTTCGGCACCGACGGCGTTCGTGGCGTCGCCAATCGCGACCTGACCGCAGAGCTGGCGCTGGCCCTGGGCTCTGCGGCCGCCCGGCAGCGAGCCTCCGGCCGGGCCCGCCGCCTCGCCGTGGTGGGGCGGGACCCCCGTGCCAGCGGTGAGATGCTCGAGGCCGCGGTCATCGCCGGCATCACCAGCGAGGGGGTCGACGCGCTGCGCGTCGGCGTGCTGCCCACACCGGCGATCGCCTTCCTGACCCACGCCTACGACGCGGAGTTCGGCGTGATGATCTCGGCGTCGCACAACCCGATGCCCGACAACGGCATCAAGATCTTCGGTCGCGGCGGGCACAAGCTCGACGACGCCACCGAGGACCGCATCGAGGACCTGGTGCGCAGCGGTCCGGGGACCCGTCCCGTCGGGGCAGGCATCGGCCGCGTACTCGACGCCCAGGACGCGCTGGACCGGTACCTGCGGCATGCCGCAGAGGCCGTCACCGTCCGCGCCGACGGTCTCACCGTCGTCGTCGACTGCGCGCACGGCGCCGCGTCCACGACCGCGCCGAGCGCGTACCGCGCCGCCGGTGCACACGTCATCGCGATCAACGCCGAACCCAACGGCCTCAACATCAACGACGGATGCGGCTCCACGCACATGGAAGTCCTGCAGGAGGCCGTCGTGACCCACGGTGCCGACCTCGGCCTCGCCCACGACGGCGATGCCGACCGATGTCTGGCGGTCGACGCCGCCGGGAACGTCGTCGATGGTGACGCCATCATGGTCATCCTCGCGTTGGCCATGCGCGACGCGGGCGAACTGACCGGCAACACCCTGGTCGCCACGGTGATGAGCAATCTCGGCCTGCACGTCGCGATGCGGGAGGCCGGCATCGACGTCCGCATCACCGGCGTCGGCGACCGCTACGTACTCGAGGAGCTTCGGGCAGGCGGTTACGCGCTCGGTGGCGAGCAGTCCGGCCACGTGGTGATCCCGGCGCACGGCACCACCGGCGACGGGATCGTCACCGGACTGCGGTTGATGTCGCGGATGGCGCAGACCGGCGCAACGCTGGCTGCCCTCGCGGAGCCGATGCACACCATGCCGCAGGTGCTGATCAACGTCGCGGTGAACGACAAGACCACCGTCGCCGACGCCCCGTCGGTGCGCACCGCGGTCTCCGAAGCGGAGGCCGAACTCGGTGACACGGGCCGAATCCTGCTGCGCCCGTCGGGAACCGAACAGGTGGTCCGCGTGATGGTCGAGGCCGCCGACGAGGACACCGCGCGCATCCTGGCGGCCCGGGTTGCCGAATCGGTCAGTTCACAAACCTGATCTCCGATGGAACCAGACGGCCCGCCGCGGCGTCGAACTCCTACATGGGACACCTCGATACCGCACGGGTCGACGTCGCGACGCTGCATGACGCTGCCCGCGGTTACGACGCCGTCGCCGACGCCGTCGCGCATGCCCGCACCCACCTGGCACGGCTGACGTTCGACGGTGCCGTCGCCGGTCGCTCGCATGCCGTGCGAGGTGACGCGCTGCGCGGCGCGGTCGACCGGATCGACGACGGGATGCGCCGATGGGCCGAGGCCACTGCCGCCGTCGCCGCCGCGCTGCGCAGTTCGGCCGACCGCTACGTCGCCGCGGACGCTGACGCCGCCCGGCGGTTGGGCTGACGATGGCCGACGTCACCGCACGCCTCGCCGAGGGGTTTCCTGCCGTTGCGAACGCAGGCGAATACGTGACGGCGTGCTGCCGTCTGGGCTTCTCGGGGCTGACCAGCGACACCATAGCCGACTGGTACGGCACCGAGGAGGGGCTCGAACTCGCTGCGTTGCAGGCTGATTCCAATGCGCTGAGTGCGGCGGCCACGGCGGCTGACGAGGCGGCCAGACAGCAGGCGGAGTTGACCTCCCGGCTGGCGGGCGCCTGGCAGGGCAGTGCGGGCGCCGCCGCCCACGGCTTCCTGCTGGGGCAGGCCGCGGCGGCCGATTCGGTTCGGGACGCACTGCGTACCGCTGCGATCGCGACGTCCACCCTGCACGACGATCTGGCGGGCGCCGTCGACGCCAAGGTCGACGCCGCGCTCGCCATCGACGACCGCGTGGCGGGACGGCGGGCCGAGTGGCTGGATGCGGCGGGCACCGTGCAGACCGGTGCGGGTGACGTGGTGTCGGCGAGCGAACTCGTCGACGCACAGGTGAAGCCGTTCGTGGCCGACGACATCGGTTCGGACCTGATGTCGCGGTTGCGTGCGTCGTTCGATCACGTGACCGCAGCGTTCGACGCCGCGATCGCCCGGCTCGAGGCCTGTCCCGCTCCGACCTTCGACGCACCCGCGGCCCCGGCCGGCGCAGCGACGCCTGCCGCCCCGGCGGCGGCGCCGCCCATGTCCGCTGCCTCCGTGCCCGCCGCACCTCTCGTCGAACCGACGGCACCCGCCGCTGCCGTGCCCGCCGCACCTGTCGAGCCGCCCGCCGGACTGCCCGCGGCGGGCGGTCTCGGTGGCGGGATGCCGTCGCTCGGGTCGGCGACGTCGGGTCTGGGTGGCCTGGGTCAGCAGTTGGCGGACATGATCGGCGGGCTGTTCGGCGGTGGTGCATCGGGTGCCGGGGTGCCGGACCTGGAACCGCCGGGTCTCGAGCCGCCGGATCTCGAACCCAAGGACGAGGACGACGAACGCCAAGATGAAGACGCCGACGACGAGCATCTCGAAGACGTTGACGAAGACGAGCCAGCTGACGACACATCGGTCACCGAACCGACGGCCGAGGGCGTAGCCGCCGCCCCGGCGGAGGGTCCCGCCGAAACCGTTGCGGCCGAGGGTAGTTCGCCCGACGTGGCACCCGTCGCACCGGACCGCGCAGCGGAGGTACTGCCGCCGCCGCCGCCGACGCCTCCGGTACCACCGCCGGCCCAACCGGAGGCGCTCGCCGCGGAGCAGACGCCGTGCGAGATCGCCGCCGAGGAATTGCCGAACGTCGGGGGATGAGTGCCGGTCCGAGAGACGAACGTGGGGCCTGCGCACTGATCTGCAAGAGATCTGCACGCAGACCCCACGGTCGACGTCGTTGCGGTGAGGCCTAGCGGCCGCTGGCCTGTCGGCCTGCGCTCTGGTGGCCACCGCCGTGACGGCTGCCGCCCTGGCGACCGCCGCCGCGCGAGGACCCGGCGGCCGGCGCCCGCCCGCGACCCGAGCCACCGCCGCCGCGCGGACCGCGCGACCGGCGGGGACGATCCGACGAAGGCTGCATGTTGCGCTGCTCGTCGGTCTCGGGTGCGGTGAGGGCGATGCCTCCGGTGAAGCTGCGCTCGCCGGGTGCGATCTCCTGCAGCACCGGGTGCGTGCCGCCGCGGAACTTGGTGACGGTCGCGTTGACGCCTGCCTTGCGGGTGAGGCTGCGGACGTCGGACACCTGATCGTCGAGCATCAGCGTCACGACGGTGCCGTCGGCACCGGCGCGGGCGGTACGGCCCGAGCGGTGCAGGTAGGCCTTGTGCTCGACCGGCGGGTCGGCGTGGACCACGAGGTTCACGTCGTCGACGTGAATGCCGCGGGCGGCGATGTCGGTGGCGACCATGACCGCGGCCGTGCCGTCGGAGAACGCCGCCAGGTTGCGCGTGCGGGCATTCTGAGACAGGTTGCCGTGCAGTTCGACTGCGGGCACGCCGGCCGAGTTCAACTTTCGCGCAAGGCCTTTGGCGCCGTACTTGGTGCGCGCGAACACGATGGTCCGGCCCGGCGACGCGGCGAGGTCGGTCAGGACGTCGAACCGCGATGCGTTGTCGACGTGCAGGACGTGGTGCACCATGGCGCTGACCGGCGACTGCTCGGAGTCGACGCTGTGCACGATGGGGTTGTGCAGGTAGCGCTTGACCAGCACGTCGACGCCGCCGTCGAGAGTGGCGGAGAACAGCATGCGCTGCCCGTTCTTGGGGGTGCGGTCCATCAGGCGCTTGACCGGGGGCAGGAAGCCGAGGTCGGCCATGTGGTCGGCCTCGTCGAGGATGGTGATCTCGATGGCCGACAGGTCGGCGTGGCGGGACTGGACGTGGTCCTCGAGACGGCCGGGGCAGGCGATGACGATGTCGACGCCCCTGCGCAGCTTGTCGATCTGCGGCTGCGCACCGACGCCACCGAACACGATGACCGAGTTGAGGCCGGTCGCGGCGGCCAGCGGGGCCAGCGACGCCTCGATCTGGGTGACGAGTTCGCGGGTGGGGGCAAGGATCAGCGCGCGGGGCTTGCCGGCCTTACGGGGCGCCGGGTTGGCGGCGAGGCGGGCGACGAGCGGCAGGAGGAAGGCGTAGGTCTTGCCCGAGCCGGTGCGGCCGCGGCCCAGGACGTCACGGCCTGCGAGGGAATCGGGGAGCGTCGCAGCCTGAATGGGGAACGCTTCCTCGATGCCTGCGGCGGTGAGGGTGTTGACGACGGCCGTGGGCAGGCCGAATTCACTGAAAAGGGGCATGGTGGTGTGAAAACTCCGAAAGTCGAATGGTCGTTCTGCCCGGCGCGGGTTTCCGCGGCGCCAAGATCTGGTCTCGGTGTGAACGAACGAGAAGCGGCAAAAGGCAGAACTGACGATGCCGCTGCGACCACTCTATCCGACGGACGGTGCGGCCCCCCAATTAGGAGACGCGCATCACCCCGGCGGCTACTTCGCGAGCGCGACCAATTCCTCGACGTAGCGCACCTGTTCCCGGGCTTCGGCGGCGAGTGGGTGCACCAGCAGCGTCGTGACGCCGGCCTCGGCGAATGCGGCGAGTCGCTCCTTCACGAATCCGCGGGGACCGATCAGGGAGACGTTGCGCACCAGGTCGTCCGGGACGGCGTTGATCGCCTCGGCCTTCTGCCCCGCGAGGTAGAGGTCCTGGATGCGGTCGGCCACGTCGCCGAAACCGTACCGGGTGGCCAGCGCGTGATAGAAGTTCTTGCCCCGCGCGCCCATGCCGCCGATGTACAGCGCCAGTTGGGGTTTCGCCCACGCCAACCGATCCTCGACGTCGTCGCCGATGGCCAGCGTCGCCGAGACCATGACGTCGAGCGGTCCGAGTTCCGGGTCGCGCTTGGCGAATCCGGCGCGCAGTGCGTGACCGAACGCCGCATCGGCCTTCTCCGGGTAGAAGAACACGGGCTGCCAACCCTCGGCGATCTCGGCGGTCAGTTCGACGTTCTTCGGCCCCAGCGAGGCGATGGCGATCGGAATGCGTTCGCGCACGGGATGATTGATCAGGTGCAGCGACTTGCCGAGGCCGGTGCCGCGGTCGCTCGGCAGCGGAACCTGGTAGTGCTTGCCGTCGAAGTTCACGTTCTCCCTGCGCCACACCTGCCTGCAGATCTCGACGACCTCCCTGGTGCGGCCCAGCGGCGCGTCGAACGGAACCCCGTGGAAGCCTTCGACGACCTGCGGGCCGGACGTGCCGATGCCCAGCCGGAAGCGGCCGTCGGACACGTAGTCAAGCCCGGCGGCGGTCATCGCCAGCAGCGACGGCGTGCGGCTGTAGATGGGGACGACGCCGGAGCCCAGCTCGATCCTCGAGGTCTTGGCCGCGAGGTAGCCCAGCTGGCTGATGGCGTCGTACGAGTAGGCCTCGGCGACGAGCGCGATGTCGACGCCCACCTTCTCCAGTTCGACGACTTGGTCGGCGGCCTCGCGGAAGCCGTCGGCGTAACTGAGGAAGATGCCTGTGCGCATGGAAGATGTATAGCACCAACCGGTTGGTTGGTCGATCCCCGTCAGGGCTTGAGAAGGGTGACGACCTTGTTCTCCAGCGCGACCGGGTCCTCCGAGAACGGATCGAGCACCTCGGTGTTCGGCAGTGCGACCTTCGGATCGCTGAACTCCAGGTAGGTCTTGTCGCCGTTCAGCTGGTTCAGCAGGTACCCGGTGAGCAGGGCCCGCACGATCTCGTGCGTCTCCTTGTCCGCACCCGGGAGGCCGACGACCCGAGCGATCCGCCGTCCCTCGATCAAGCCGCCGGCCTTGACGTTCTTGGCGGCGCGCAAGGTCGAGTCCGGCCACACCCTGGCCAGTTCGGTGGCGTTGGACCGAAGCGACATCGGGTCGCCGGGATCGGCCAGGATCAGGCCGGGCACGCGCAGGTTGCGTGCGGGCTCGATCGTCGGAGGGCTCGTCACCGACGGAAACAGTGCGACGACGGCGCGCATCCTGTCCGGCATCCCCGCCGCGGTGAACACCGCAGCCGAACCGCCGAAACCGTGTCCGACCACGCCGAGCTTGCGGGGGTGGACGCTGATCTTGCCGGTGCCCAGCCGCACCCCGGAGACGATGTCGAGCGTCGTCCCGAGGTCGAAGGCCAGGTTGAGCACCGACGGCGCGACGCTGCGCTCGGTGTTCGGGGCCGCTGCGACGATGCCCCAGGACGCCAGGTGCTCGAGCAGGCCGTGGTAGCGGTCCGCGGCGGCGAGCCAGTCGTGGCCGAACGCGATGGCCGGCAGGTTCAGCCCCTTCTCGGGGGTGAACACCGACCCGGACAGGCCGGCGAACGCCAGGTCACCGCGCAAGACGCGGTGTGGGCCCCGCCGGGTCAAGGAAGCGAACAGCTTCTTGGTCTTGGCCACGCGATGACGTTATCGCAACGGGTTCGACGCGGCCTGCACGCAGGTGCGGTCGGGTCGCGAATCGGGTCCGCAGCGGTTCCTGCACTACCCTTGACGCCGTGTGTGGAATCGTCGGCTACGTGGGGCAGCGGCCCGCCCGCGGCATCGTGGTGGACGCCCTGCGCCGCATGGAGTACCGCGGCTACGACTCGTCGGGCGTCGCGCTACTCGATGGTGACGGCGGGCTGACCGTCCGTCGACGGGCCGGCAGGCTGGCCAATCTCGAGGCCGCTCTCGACGAGACCGACGACGGCGTGCTCGCCGGCAGCACCGGCGTCGGCCACACCCGCTGGGCCACCCACGGCCGTCCCACCGACCGCAACGCCCACCCGCATTGCGACACCGCGGGCAAGATCGCCGTCGTCCACAACGGCATCATCGAGAACTTCGCCACGCTGCGCGCCGAACTCGAGGCCACTGGCGTCGAGTTCGCCAGTGACACCGACACCGAGGTCGCCGTGCACCTCGTCTCGTGGCAGTACCACCACGGCCCCACCGCCGGTGACTTCGTCGGGTCCGTGATGGCAGTTCTGCCACGGCTCGAGGGCCACTTCACGCTGGTCTTCGCCAACGCCGAGGACCCCGGCACCATCGTCGCCGCGCGGCGTTCCACTCCGCTCGTCGTCGGCGTCGGCGACGGTGAGATGTTCATCGGGTCCGACGTCGCGGCGTTCATCGAGCACACCCGCGACGCCGTCGAACTCGGCCAGGACCAGGCCGTGATCCTCACCGCCGACGGCTACCAGATCACCGACTTCCACGGTGTCGACGCCTCCGACCGCGCCCGCCCGTTCCACATCGACTGGGACCTCTCGGCCGCCGAGAAGGGCGGCTACGAGTACTTCATGCTCAAGGAGATCGCCGAGCAGCCGACCGCCGTCGCGGACACCCTGCTCGGCCACTTCGCGGACGGCCGCATCGTGCTCGACGAGCAGCGGCTCTCCGATCAGGAACTCCGCGAGATCGACAAGGTCTTCATCGTCGCCTGCGGCACGGCTTACCACTCCGGTCTGCTGGCCAAGTACGCCATCGAGCACTGGACGCGGCTGCCCGTCGAGGTGGAACTGGCCAGCGAGTTCCGTTACCGGGACCCCGTGCTCGACCGCAGCACGCTGGTGATCGCGATCTCGCAGTCCGGCGAGACCGCCGACACCCTGGAGGCCGTGCGGCACGCCAAGGAGCAGAAGGCCAAGGTGCTGGCCATCTGCAACACCAACGGGTCACAGATTCCGCGTGAGGCCGACGCCGTGCTCTACACGCGGGCCGGACCGGAGATCGGCGTCGCGTCGACCAAGACGTTCCTCGCCCAGATCGCCGCGAACTACCTCGTCGGTCTGGCTCTCGCTCAGGCCCGGGGCACCAAGTACCCCGACGAGGTCGCCAGGGAGTACCACGAACTGGAGGCGATGCCCGAGCGCGTCGAGCGCGTGCTCGCGTGCATGGAGCCGGTCGCCGAACTCGCCAAGCAGTACGCGATGTCCCCGACGGTGCTGTTCCTGGGCCGCCACGTCGGTTACCCGGTGGCACTCGAGGGCGCGTTGAAGCTCAAGGAGCTGGCGTACATGCACGCCGAGGGCTTCGCGGCCGGTGAGCTCAAGCACGGGCCCATCGCGCTGATCGAGGACGGCCTGCCCGTGATCGTCGTGATGCCGTCGCCGAAGAACGCGGCGATGCTGCACAGCAAGCTGCTGAGCAACATCCGCGAGATCCAGGCCCGCGGTGCCGTCACGATCGTGATCGCCGAGGAGGGGGACGACACCGTCCGCCCGTACGCCGACCACCTGATCGAGATGCCTGCCGTCTCCACGCTGTTCCAGCCGCTGCTGTCGACGATCCCGCTGCAGGTGTTCGCCGCCGAGGTGGCCCGCGCCCGCGGTTACGACGTGGACAAGCCGCGCAACCTCGCCAAGTCGGTCACCGTCGAGTAGAGGGACGGTGGGGCGCAGGGGCCGGGTCGGTTCGTTCCGCAACGACGCCGCCCGCGAACGCTTCCTCGAGGCCTACCGGCGTGCGATGGCATGCCTCCCAGTGCCCGACGCCACGTTCGACGTGCCGACGACCTTCGGCACCGTGCGCGCGTACCGATTCGACGGCCCCGCCGGTGCCTCTTCCCCCGTCGTCCTGCTGCCCGGCCGCACTGCGTCTACCCCGATGTGGGACGCCAACCTGGCCGGCCTGCTCGCACATCGGACGGTGTTCGGCGTGGACCTGATCGGCGAGCCGGGACTCTCGGTGCAACGGCGTCCGCTCACCGGGGGCGACGATCAGGCCCAGTGGCTCGACGAACTGCTCACCGGGCTGGGGCTCGAGTCGGTGCACCTGATGGGGGTGTCGTTCGGCGGGTGGTCGGCGGTGAACTACGCCGTGCGTAGGCCTGGGCGCGCTGCGTCGCTGACGGTGCTCGACCCGGTGATGACCTTCGCCCCCGTCCCGGTCCGCACGATGCTGGCCCTGATCCCCGTCAGCGTGCCCTTGACACCGGACGCCCTGCGGCGCAGAGTGCTTCGCTGGCTGGCCGGGGGCGCCGACGTCGACGACTCGGCACCCGTCGCCGCGATGATCGCCGCCGCCACCGCGGGTTTCGTGGTGCGGCAGCCGGCTCCGCGGAGGTTCACCGACGGCCAGCTACGGTCGATCCACGTCCCGGTCCTGGCGGTGGTCGCCGGTCGCAGCGTGATCCACGACGGGAGGCGGGCGGCTGCGCACGCGCGAATGACGTTGCGCCACCGTCGCGTAGAGCTGTGGCCGGCCGCGTCGCACGCGATCAACGGCGAGTATCCCGATGAGATCGCCACTGCGGCCGCCCGGCTGTGGGACGAGGTCGACCGTTAGCGCGACCTCACAGATGAGCTGCGAGGAACGGCCGCATCAACGCCACGACCGCATCGAGCTTGCTCTCGAGCAGGAAGTGGCCGCCGTCGAGCAGGTTGATCTCCGCGTGCGGTAGGTCGCGGCCGAACGCGAGAGCGCCGTCGGGCCCGAAGATCTCGTCGTTGCGCCCCCACACCGCCAGCAGCGGCACCTGAGAGTTCCGAAAGTACTCGTGCACCCGCGGATACAGCTCCACGTTGGCGATGTAGTCGGCGAACAGCGCCAGTTGCGCGTCGACGCGTGCGGGGGTGGCGGCGACCGCGGCGTGCGCGTTGACCCATGCGTCCGGATCGACGATCGACGGATCCGCGACGCCATGGGTGAACTGCCACACCAGACCGTCCGGGCTGATGAGTTCGCGTAGGGCAGCGGCGTTGGCCTCGGACCGGTCGCGACCGTAGGTGAACAGCGGCTCCATGGCGTCGCCGACGAAGCCCTCGACGTAGGCGTTGCCGTTCTGAGTTACGACCGCGGCAATCCGGTCGGGGTGCCGCAGCGCGAGCCGCCAGCCGACGGGTGCGCCGTAGTCCTGGACGTAGAGCGCGTAGCGGTCGACGCCGAGCTGCTCGAGCAGGGCGTCGACGTGGTCGGCCACGGTGTCGAAGGTGTAGTCGAACTCGTCGGTCGCCGGGACGTCGGAGTGGCCGAAGCCGGGATAGTCGGGCGCGATCACGCGGTAGCGGTCGGCCAGCGCCGGAATGAGGTTGCGGTACATGTGCGAACTGGCCGGAGTGCCGTGCAGCAGCACCACGACCGGTGCGCTCGCGGGCCCTGCCTCCCGGTAGAAGAGCCGGCGGCCGAGGACCTCTGCGTAGCGGTGATGTGTCGCCATGTCTAACCCCTTTGAAATGTTTTGCTGGTTAGCCCAGTCAAGCCGCCGTTGTCTAACCTGTCAAGAGGTCTATGCTGGTTAGCATGGGGAGCACCGAGGATCAGGCCGCGCTGGTCGACCTGCTGAACACGACGCCGGTGGTGGACGGCCACCGGACGGAGTCGCTCGACGGGGCATGGCTGCGTGACCACGGGGCGCCGGGGGAGCGCGTCGCCGGGGCGCGGGTGCTGCGCGACGCCCTGCAGGCCGTGGTGCGTGGCGAGACGTCGGCCGACGTCCTGTCCGGCTATCTGCGCGACGTCGTTCGGAGACCGTCGATCGCCGACGGCGCTGTCGTCTGGCGCCTCGACGCGGGGTGGGCGGCGCGCATGGTGCTGGCGTGGGGGGAGCTGCAGGCGTCGATGCCGGGCCGGTTGCGTCCGTGCGCCAACGACGAGTGCCTGCGGTTCCTCCTGGACCGCAGTCGCGCGGGAACCGGCCGCTGGTGCTCGATGAGTGGGTGCGGGAACCGGATGAAGGCGCGCCGCCACTATGACCGGTCGACACGAAATTCCTAGCGCGGCACTATATCTCGCGAATGCGCTGCTCGGTCACGTCTTCGGCCGCGCGGGCGAAGTCCGCCAGCTGACCCAAGGCCACCTCGTCGAAGTCCGTCAGCAGGCTTGCCAGATCGGCGTTCAATGGCTCGTAACATGCTGCGACGCGGGCGATCCCGTCACCGGCCGGTTCGATGATGACGCGCCGCCTGTCGCGCGGATCCGGTGTTCGCGTGACATAGCCCGCCGCGAGCAGGCGGTCGAGCATGCGGGTGGTCGCGCCGGTGGTGAGGTTGATCCGCCGGGCGAGTTCACCCGGCGTGGACGGGCCGAAGCGGCTCAGCACATACAGGCATTGCGTCTCGGTGGGCGTCACCCCGAGGCTGCGGGCCACCAGGTCGTTGTACTGCGCGACGAGCACCTGCCACCCGGCCAGTGCCTCGAGGGCACCGCGCACGGCCGCCGCCCGGTCCGGTACTCGCTCGGCCATTGCGTCTCCTGCTCGAAGCTGGTTCACTGGATTTAGTTGCACGACGCAGATAATGCGCGGTGCAGTAAACCCTACGCGGAAGGCGTCTCGTGCCCGACTATGCCGGATCGCTGATCGATCACCTGAACATCGCCGTGCCGGATCTGGCCCGCTCGCTGGCCTTCTACGAACCCGTGCTCGCAACGCTGGGCATCACCAAGCTGCTCCGCGTCCCAGCCGGTCCCGGACAACTCGAGATGCACGGCTTCGGTCGCCATCCCAAGCCGTTCTTCTGGCTCGTGGCCGACGGCAGGGTCGGAGACGACATGCATCTGGCCTTCACCGCGGCCGACCGCGACGCCGTCCACGCGTTCTACGACGCAGCGCTGGGCGCGGGCGCCACGTCGCTGCTCCCGCCCGGTCTGCGGCCGGAATACCAACCCGACTACTACGGCGCGTTCGTGCTCGATCCCGACGGCATCAACCTCGAGGCCGTCTGCCACCACGGTGGCGGAGCCGACGTTTCATCGGCACCTGATCGGGCAGACGACTGAGACGCCAATCGAGAGGAGCAGCATGGCCGCCACCACCGATCGCAGCCGCATCGAGAAGTACCTCAACGACGCCGACTTCCCAGCGGACAAGGACCAACTCGTCGCCGTAGCCGACCGAAACGGCGCCGATCAGGACACCCTCGGCGCGCTGCGCGGCATCCCGGCCGTGGATTACCGCAACGTCGACGAAGTCCTCGCCTCGGTCACCCACGACGGCGACATGACCCCCGCCGAGACCGCGCAGGCCAACACGTTGCCCGACAAGTCCGGCCTGGCCCAGAGCGCCAAGGACCTCCCACCGGTCAACCCGATCGTCGAGGAACTGGGCGAGAACCGGGGCAGCTGACGCAGCAGGCACGCGAGTTTCCGCGTCGGCCACCACCGGCGTACGTCGGCATGGAATCCTGACCATCGATGCGCCACTACTACTCGGCCGACGAGATCCGCGCCGCAGAAGCGCCACTGCTGGCCGAATTGCCAGACGGTGCGCTGATGCGCCGTGCCGCCTATGGGCTCGCGATGGCGATTGCCCGCGAGCTGGGCACCGTCGCAGGACGCGGCGTCTGTGCCGTCGTCGGCTCCGGCGACAACGGCGGTGACGCGCTGTGGGCAGCGACGTACCTGCGTCGTCGCGGCGCGGCAGCGACGGCCGTGCTGCTCGACCCCGAGCGGGCACACCGCGAGGCCCTGGCCGCTTTTCGGCGCGTAGGCGGCAGGGTCGTCGAATCAGTGCCTAGCGCAACGGATCTGGTGATCGACGGCGTCGTGGGCATCTCGGCTGCCGGCTCGCTGCGCCCTGGCGCGGCCGAACTGTTCGACGACGTCGCCGCGCGGGGGATACCCGTGGTGGCCGTCGACCTGCCCAGCGGCATCGACGTGCACACCGGAGCCGCCGACGGTCCACACGTCGACGCGGCGCTGACCGTCACGTTCGGCGGCTTCAAGCCGGTACACGCCCTCGGCGAGTGCGGCCGCGTCGAACTCGTCGACATCGGACTCGACCTCCCGGAGGCCGACGTGCGGTCCATGGAGGCCGCCGACGTCGCGGCCCGGTGGCCGGTCCCCGGCCCGCACGACGACAAGTACACCCAGGGCGTCACCGGCGTCCTGGCCGGCTCCGCCACCTATCCGGGCGCGGCGATCCTGTGCACCGGTGCAGCCGTCGCCGCGACCTCGGGGATGGTGCGCTACGCCGGAACCGCTGCAGCAGAGGTGGTCTCGCACTGGCCCGAGGTGATCGCGACGCCGTCGATGCAGGCCGCGGGCCGCGTGCAGGCCTGGGTGGTGGGCCCCGGCATCGGCACCGACGAGGCGGGGGCCGCTGCCCTGTGGTTCGCCCTCGACACCGACCTCCCGGTCATCGTCGACGCCGATGCGCTGACGATCCTGGCCGCCCATCCCGACGTCGTCGCACGGCGATCCGCACCGACCGTCCTGACCCCGCACGCGGGCGAGTTCGCCCGCCTCGCCGGACATCCCCCGGGCGACGACCGGGTAGGCGCGGCCCGCAGGCTCGCCGACGCCTTCGGTGCCACGGTGCTGTTGAAGGGCAACGTGACGGTCGTGGCCGACCCGGGTTCGGCGGGCGGGTCGGTGTTCCTGAACCGAGCCGGCCAGTCATGGGCGGCGACCGCGGGATCGGGTGATCTGCTGTCCGGCATGATCGGCAGCCTGCTGGCGGCGGGTCTGCCACCCGGTGAGGCCGCGGCGACGGCGGCGTTCGTGCACGCACGTGCCGCCGGGCTGGCCGCAGCCGACCCCGGCCCCGCAGCGGCACCGACCTCGGCATCGCGGATCCTGCACCACATCCGCTCGGCCGTCGCCCAGCTTCGCCAGCCCAACCCCTAGGAGATCCCATGCCGCACAGGCACCGCCGTTCGCCGTCGATTGCGCCCGCCTACACGGGACGGCTCTCCACCACGCCGGTGCCGTCGCTGCGGATGCCGGAGAAGTCCATGGAGCCGCAGGCCGCCTACCGGTTCATCCACGACGAACTGATGCTCGACGGCAGCTCGCGGCTCAACCTCGCGACCTTCGTGACGACGTGGATGGACCCCGAGGCCGAGAAGTTGATGGCCGAGACGTTCGACAAGAACATGATCGACAAGGACGAGTACCCCGCGACCGCAGCCATCGAACAGCGCTGCGTGTGCATGGTCGCCGACCTGTTCCACGCCGAGGATCTGCGCGACGACGACCCGTCGACGGCGATCGGCGTCTCGACGGTCGGGTCCAGCGAGGCCGTGATGCTGGCGGGCCTGGCGATGAGCTGGCGCTGGCGGGCGAAGGTCGGAGACGGGGAGAACGGCTGGCGCACCCGCCGTCCGAAGCTCGTCATGGGGTCCAACGTCCAGGTGGTCTGGGAGAAGTTCTGCCGCTACTTCGACGTCGAACCGGTGTACCTGCCGATGGCGGAGGGGCGCTACGTCATCACGGCTCAGCAGGTGCTCGACGCGGTCGACGAGGACACCATCGGCGTGGTGGCGATCCTCGGCACCACCTACACCGGTGAACTCGAGCCGATCGCCGAGATCTGCGCGGCCCTCGACGAGCTGGCTGGAGGAGGTGGGGTCGACGTCCCAGTGCACGTGGACGCCGCCAGCGGCGGGTTCGTGGTTCCGTTCCTGCACCCCGACGTGGTGTGGGACTTCCGGCTGCCGCGTGTGGTGTCGATCAACGTCAGCGGGCACAAGTACGGCCTGACCTACCCCGGCATCGGGTTCGTGGTCTGGCGCAGCGCCGAGCACCTGCCCGAGGACCTGGTGTTCCGGGTCAACTACCTCGGCGGCGACATGCCGACGTTCACCCTGAACTTCTCCAAGGGCGGCAACCAGGTGGTGGGCCAGTACTACAACTTCCTCCGGCTGGGCCGCGCCGGCTACGCGAAGGTCATGCACTGCCTGTCGGACACCGCCCGCTGGCTCGGCGATCAGCTGCGCGAGAGCGAGCACTTCGAGTTGATCTCCGACGGCTCCGCGATACCGGTGGTCAGCTTCCGGCTGGCGGGCAAGCGCGGATACACCGAGTTCGACGTGTCGCACGCGCTGCGCGCCTACGGCTGGCAGGTGCCCGCCTACACCATGCCGGACGACGCCACCGACGTCACCGTGCTGCGCGTCGTCGTCCGCGAGGGGTTCTCCGCCGACCTGGCCAGGGCGCTGCGCGACGACACCATCACCGTGCTCAACTCGCTCGACGAACTGAAGCCGAACGGCCACTTCGACGACGTGCAGCCCTTCGCTCACTAGGTCGTCGCCCCACTCGGACGTGGTCTGGGACAATCGGCGGTGATCATGCACATCACCGACCTCACCCCCAGCACGTCGCACGCGGCCACCGTGGTGGTGGACCTCGACGCGATCGCCCACAACGTGCGATTGCTGCGCGACCATGCCGGTTCGGCTGCGGTGATGGCGGTCGTGAAGGCCGACGGGTACGGGCACGGCGCCACCGCGGTGGCGGAGGCCGCACTCGCTGCGGGCGCCGCCGAGATAGGCGTCGCCACCCTCGACGAGGCGCTGGCGCTGCGCCGCGACGGCTTCACCGGCCCGGTGCTGGCCTGGCTGCACGCTCCCGGCGCCGACTTCGCTCCCGCGGTGGCCGCCGACGTCCAGGTCGCCGTGTCCTCGCCGCGTCAGCTCGCCCACCTGCTCACCGCCGTGGAACGCACCGGCCGCACCGCCACCGTGACGGTGAAGGTCGACACCGGCCTGAGTCGCAACGGCGCCAGCGGTGACGACTTCACCGAGATGCTGCCGACGCTCGCCAGGGCGAGTGCCGCAGGCGCCATCCGGCTGCGCGGGATCATGTCGCACCTGGCGTGCGGCGACGATCCGGACAGTCCGGTCAACGACCGTCAGGCGCAACGGTTCTCGCAGCTGCGGGCACAGGCCAGTGCCTCGGGCGTCGACTTCGAGATCGCGCACCTGGCCAACTCGCCCGCCACGATGACCCGGCCCGATCTCGCCTTCGACCTGGTCCGCCCCGGTATCGCGGTGTACGGCCAAACCCCCATCCCGGCGCGCGGCGACATGGGCCTGATCCCGGCGATGACGCTCACGTGCCCGGTCGCCATGGTGCGGCCGATCCAGGCGGGTGACGGTGTCTCCTACGGGCACACGTGGATCGCCGAGCGCGACACCACGGTGGCGCTCATCCCGCTCGGCTACGCCGACGGCGTGTTCCGGAACCTCAGCGGTCGCTTCGACGTGCAGATCAACGGCACCTGCCGACCCAACGTGGGCCGGGTCTGCATGGACCAGTTCGTCGTCGACCTGGGCCCGGGTCCGATCGACGTCAGCGTCGGCGACACCGCCATCCTGTTCGGCTCCGGAGCGAACGGGGAACCGACCGCCCAGGACTGGGCCGAGACGCTGGGCACCATCAACTACGAGGTGGTGACCAGCCCGCGGGGTCGGGTCGGCCGCGTGTACACCGGCGGGACGAGCCGGTGAGCGAGGTGGCGCGGGCCGACCGGTGGCGTGGCCGGCGACGCAACGCGAGCTGGCTGGCGGGTCTGGCCGGGCTGGCCGCCGTCGGCAGCCTCGCCGGGTCCACGGTGGCGAAGTCGCTGACCCGCCGTGTCACCGCCGACGACCCACACCGCGACGAGGACTTCGAACTGCTCGATGCCGACCGCAGCTGCATCGTCACCACCTCCGACGGCGTGCCGCTGGCGGTCAGGGAGGTCGGTCCGCAGGACGCGCCGCTCACGGTCGTGTTCGCCCACGGGTTCTGTCTGCGCATGGGCGCGTTCTACTTTCAGCGCCTGCGCCTCACCGAGCAGTGGGGCCCGCAGGTGCGGATGGTGTTCTACGACCAGCGTGGCCACGGACAGTCGGGCAGCGCATCGCCCGACACGTTCACGGTGCCCCGGCTCGGCCAGGACCTCGAGGACGTGCTGACGGTGATGGCGCCGCGCGGGCCGATCGTGCTGGTCGGCCACTCGATGGGTGGCATGACGGTACTGTCGCACGCCCGGCAGTTCCCGAAGCGCTACGGTGCCCGCATCGTCGGGGCGGCGTTGATATCGTCTGCGGCAGAGGGTATCTCACGATCCCCGCTGGGAGAGATCCTGCGCAACCCGGCCCTGGAGGCCGCACGGTTCGCCGTCCGTTACGCGCCACAGGCCGTGCATCACACCAGGGGTGCCGCCCGATCGGTCATCGGGCCGGTGCTGCGTGCCGCCTCCTACGGCGACGAGAAGATCAGCCCGAGCGTCGTGGCGTTCTCGGAGCGGATGATGCACGACACGCCGATCGCCACGCTCGTCGGCTTCCTGCACGCACTCGAGGTGCACGACGAGACCGAGGGGCTTTCGACGCTGGCGAAGATCCCCACGCTCGTCGTGTGCGGCGACCGCGACCTGCTCACCCCACACGAATACGCCGAGGCGATGGCCGAGCGCCTGCCGAAGTGCGAGCTGGTGATCATCGGCGGCGCAGGGCATCTCGTTCAGCTCGAGCAGCCGGAGATCGTCGACGACGCGCTGGTCCGCCTGGTGGAGCGCGCCACGCCGTCCAAGCTCGTCGCCCTGACCCGACGTCTGCGCGAACGGGTGCGCAACCGTGTCTAACGCCCATGACACCGCGTCGGGTGGCACCGCCGAACTGGCGACCGCCGAGGACACCATGGCGCTGGGTGCTCGACTGGGGGCGGGGCTTCGGGCCGGCGACGTCGTGGTGCTGTCGGGTCCGCTGGGCGCGGGAAAGACGGTGCTCGCCAAGGGAATCGCGCAGGCCATGAACGTCGAGGGTGCGGTGACCTCGCCGACGTTCGTGCTGGCCCGGCTGCACCGTGCCCGCGACGCGGGGCGGCCCGCGCTGGTGCACGTCGACGTGTACCGGCTGCTGGAGGGCCACGACTCGGTGGACGCCGACCTGCTCGCCGAACTCGACTCGCTGGATCTCGACACCGACCTCGACGATGCCGTCGTGGTGGTCGAATGGGGTGAGGGCCTGGCCGAGCGGCTGTCCGACCGGCACCTCGACATCCGCCTGGAACGTGGCGGAGAGACCGACGTGCGCACGGCGATCTGGCAGTGGAACGGCGCGGGCGAATGGGAGGGCGGGCGATGAGCGGCCTCGTGCTGGCGATCGACACCGCCACGCCCGCCGTCACCGCGGGAGTGGTGCGCCGCGACGCGTCGGAGGTGAAGGTGCTCGGCGAACGGGTCACGCTGGACGCCCGCGCGCACGCCGAGCAACTGACTCCGAACGTCTTGGGCGCCATGGCCGATGCGGGCGTGGCGATGGCCGACCTCGACGCGGTGGTGGTGGGCTGCGGCCCAGGGCCCTTCACCGGGCTGCGCGTCGGCATGGCGACGGCTGCCGCGTATGCGCATGCTCTCGACGTGCCGGTCTACGGCGTGTGCAGCCTCGACGCGATCGGCATCGACACCCTCGGCGAGGCGCTGGTGGTCACGGATGCGCGGCGGCGAGAGGTGTACTGGGCGCGCTACCGCGACGGAGTACGCGTGGGCGGGCCCGGGGTGTCCGCGCCCGACGACGTGCCCACCGGTGCGCTGACGGTGGCCGGTTCGCCCGACCATGCCGCGCTGTTCGACCTGCCCCGCCTGACGCCGACGTTCCCCACGGCGTCGGGTCTGGTGCGCGCCGTGAACTGGGCTGCGCCTCCGGGGCCGCTGGTCCCGCTCTACCTGCGGCGGCCAGACGCCAAGCCGCGCAGCGAGCAGACCCGGTGAACCAGCCCGCCGACGTCGTCTACGAGGGACTGCGCATCGGTGACGCGGACCGCTGCGCGGAACTGGAGGCGCAGCTGTTCCCTGGCGACGATCCGTGGCCTGCCGTCGCGTTCATTCGCGAACTGGAGTCCCGGCACAACCACTACGTCGCCGCCCGAGTGGACGGGCGGCTCGTCGGATACGCGGGGATCACCCGGCTGGGCCGCACACCGCCGTTCGAGTACGAGGTCCACACCATCGGCGTCGACACGGCCTTCCAGGGCCGGGGGATCGGGCGGCGGCTACTCGACATGCTGCTGCAGATCGCCGACGGCGGCGCGGTGTTCCTCGAGGTGCGGACGGACAACGACGCGGCGATCAAGCTGTATCAGAGCGTCGGGTTCGACGTCGTCGGACTGCGCAAGCGGTACTACCGTGTCAGCGGGGCCGACGCGTACACGATGCGACGGGACCCGAGAGAGACGTCATGACGATCATCCTGGCCATCGAGAGTTCCTGCGACGAGACCGGCGTCGGCATCTGCGACCTCGCCGACGACGGCACCGTGACGCTGCTCGCCGACGAGGTGGCCTCCAGCGTCGAGGAGCACGTGCGCTTCGGCGGCGTCGTCCCCGAGATCGCCTCGCGCGCGCACCTCGAGGCGCTGGGGCCGACGATGCGCCGGGCCCTCGACGTCGCGGGGGTCCGCAGGCCCGACGTCGTCGCCGCGACGATCGGCCCCGGGCTGGCCGGCGCGCTGCTGGTCGGAGTGGCGGCCGCCAAGGCGTACGCCGCGGCGTGGGGCGTCCCGTTCTACGCGGTCAACCACCTCGGCGGTCACCTCGCGGCCGACGTCTACGAACACGGCCCGCTGCCCGAGTGCATCGGGCTGCTGGTCTCGGGCGGGCACACCCATCTGCTGCACGTCCGCTCGCTCGGCGCGCCGATCGAGGAACTGGGCAGCACCGTCGACGACGCCGCAGGCGAGGCCTACGACAAGGTGGCGCGGCTGCTCGGCCTCGGCTATCCGGGCGGCAAGCCGCTCGACGACCTCGCTCGCACCGGTGATCGCGACGCGATCGCGTTCCCGCGCGGCATGACCGGCCCAAGGGACGCGCCGTACGCGTTCAGCTTCAGCGGCCTCAAGACGGCGGTCGCGCGTTACGTCGAACGCCATCCCGACGCATCGACCGCCGACGTGGCCGCGGGGTTCCAGGAGGCGGTCGCCGACGTGCTGACGCTCAAGGCCGTGCGCGCCGCCACCGATCTCGGCGTGTCGACGCTGCTGATCGCCGGGGGAGTGGCGGCCAACTCACGGCTGCGCGAACTCGCCGAGGAGCGTTGCGCTGCAGCCGGTCTCGTGTTGCGGGTGCCACGGCCGCGACTCTGCACCGACAACGGGGCGATGATCGCGTCGTTCGCCGCCCATCTCATCGCCGCGGGCGCGCCGCCGTCGCCGCTCGACGTGCCCAGCGACCCGGGCCTGCCGGTGCTCAGGGGGCAGGTGGCGTGAGCGGCGTCCCACACGACGCACAACCCACCCTTGAGTGCTAGCACTCGCGTGTATAGAGTGCTAGGTGGCACGCAGCCGAGCCCGCGCTGGCTCCCGCGACGACGGCGCAATGGGCACGGACGCATGCCGAACACCTGTTAGTGATCGGGTCCGGGTTGTCCGGACCCACACCCGAACCAAGTGGAGGACCCCATCGTGGCGAGCGTGAACATCAAGCCACTCGAGGACAAGATCCTCGTTCAGGCCAATGAGGCCGAGACCACGACCGCATCCGGTCTGGTCATTCCCGACACGGCCAAGGAAAAGCCGCAAGAAGGCACCGTCGTTGCAGTTGGCCCCGGCCGCTGGGACGAGGATGGCGAGAAGCGCATTCCTCTGGACGTCGCCGAGGGCGACACCGTCATCTACAGCAAGTACGGCGGCACGGAGATCAAGTACGGCGGCGAGGAGTACCTGATCCTCTCGGCGCGCGACGTGCTGGCAGTCGTCAACAAGTAAGCACCCGTGTCCCGCCCCGGAGATCCCCGTCGTACGGGTGATGTCCGGGGCGGTATGCGTTCAACTGGCGGCTAGCGCGCCGGGAAATCACATCAGCAGGAAGAACATTCATGAGCAAGCAGATCGAATTCAACGAGACTGCGCGCCGGGCGATGGAGGCGGGCGTCGACAAGCTCGCCGACGCGGTACGCGTCACGCTCGGCCCGCGCGGTCGCAACGTGGTGCTGGCCAAGGCCTGGGGCGGCCCGACCGTCACCAACGACGGCGTCACCATCGCCCGCGAGATCGACCTCGAGGACCCGTTCGAGAACCTCGGCGCCCAGCTGGTCAAGTCGGTCGCCACCAAGACCAACGACGTCGCCGGTGACGGCACCACGACGGCGACCGTGCTGGCTCAGGCGATCGTCAAGGCCGGACTGCGCAACGTCGCGGCGGGCGCCAACCCGATCGCGGTCGGCGCGGGCATCTCCAAGGCGGCCGACGCCGTGTCCGAGGCCCTGCTGGCCGCGGCAACGCCCGTCAGCGACAAGGGCGCCATCGCCCAGGTCGCCACGGTCTCCTCGCGTGACGCCGAGGTCGGCGAGCTGGTCGGCGAGGCCATGACCCGGGTCGGCACCGACGGCGTGGTCACCATCGAGGAGTCGTCGACGGTGAGCACCGAACTCGAGGTCACCGAGGGCGTCGGCTTCGACAAGGGCTTCATCTCCGCCTACTTCATCACCGACTTCGATTCGCAAGAAGCGGTGCTCGAGGACGCGCTGGTGCTGCTGCACCGCGACAAGGTCAGCTCGCTGCCCGACCTGCTGCCGCTGCTGGAGAAGGTCGCCGAGGCAGGCAAGCCGCTGTTGATCATCGCGGAGGACGTCGAGGGCGAAGCGCTCTCGACCCTGGTGGTCAACGCCATCCGCAAGACCCTCAAGGCCGTCGCCGTGAAGGCGCCGTTCTTCGGTGACCGCCGCAAGGCGTTCCTCGACGACCTCGCGGTCGTCACCGGTGGCCAGGTGGTCAACCCCGACGTGGGGCTGCTGCTGCGCGAGGCCGGACTCGACGTGCTGGGCACCGCCCGCCGCGTCGTGGTCAACAAGGACAGCACGGTCATCGTCGACGGCGGTGGCGCCGACGACGCCATCGAGGGTCGCAAGTCGCAGCTGCGCGCCGAGATCGAGTCCACCGACTCGGACTGGGACCGCGAGAAGCTCGAGGAGCGTCTGGCGAAGCTGGCCGGCGGCGTTGCCGTCATCAAGGTCGGCGCCGCCACCGAGACCGACCTGAAGAAGCGCAAGGAAGCGGTCGAGGACGCGGTCGCCGCGGCCAAGGCCGCCGTGGAAGAGGGCATCGTGACGGGCGGCGGCGCTGCGCTCGTACAGGCTCGATCGGCGCTGAAGGACCTGCGCGCGTCGGTCAGCGGTGACGAGGCGCTGGGCGTCGACGTGTTCTCCTCCGCGTTGTCCGCGCCGCTGTTCTGGATCGCCACGAACGCCGGCCTCGACGGCTCCGTCGTGGTCAACAAGGTCTCCGAACTGCCTGCGGGCCAAGGCTTCAACGCCGCGACCCTGGAGTACGGCGACCTGCTGGCCGACGGCATCGTCGACCCGGTCAAGGTCACCCGCTCCGCGGTGCTCAACGCCGCGTCGGTGGCCCGCATGGTGCTCACCACCGAGACCGCGATCGTCGAGAAGCCGGTCGAGGAAGACGAGCACGCCGGGCACGGCCACCACGGCCACTCCCACTAGGTAGCGAATGCACCAAGAGACACCCCCGGTCCACGCGGACCGGGGGTGTCCTCGTTGTGTAGTGCCTGGCCGCTGGCTCGAGGTGGGACCGTCGGCGCGGTACCACGCATCGACGACGCGAAAGGCCCCCACCTTTCCGGGTGGGGGCCTTTGCGATGGTCGTGGGTTCGGGTCAGGCCGAGCGGCGGATCCCTCGCTTCAGGAGCATCTCCCGCTCGGACTCGCTCAGCCCGCCCCAGATGCCGTAGGGCTCGCCGACGGCGAGGGCGTGGCTGCGGCACTGCGTGATGACCGGGCAGCTGCGGCACATTTCCTTGGCGCGCATCTCGCGCTGCGAGCGAGCGCGGCCGCGCTCGCCGTCCGGATGGAAGAACATCGAGGAATCGACGCCCCGGCAAAGACCGTCCATTTGCCAGTCCCAGATATCGGCGTTGGGCCCGGGCAGCTGCTGTGGCTGTGGCATTGGGTTACCCCTCTCTGCGATTCCCGCGGAAGACGTGCCGCGTGAGTCGTGAACTAACCGAGTCCAAGTCGCCGATGACTTTCTCGTGAGCACAACGTAGAAGGGCTGAGGAAAACGAGTCAATAGGGTGAGCGGTTGCTCAGGGGCTTTACCCCTGCTCGGGAATTTACGTCACGTTCATAGTCAAGACCTCCTCGCAACGAAGGCTGTGCTGGTAGAACCGGCGCGTAGCGGCGATCCGTGGTATTTCCGCAGCTCGCATCGAACGGCCTTGCGGCGCTTATGACTACCTCTGAAAAGGCAGTTGACGTGGAATTAACATGGCCACCACGAACTGTTAACCATTGTTGAATTCGCTACACGAATTAATGCGTGCCCGGCGGTACCGGGTTCTCGTGGTCCACGGTTTTCGCGGTTGGTAGCGTCATCTCCGATGATCGATCCGGCCTCGCGGTTGGCCCGCGCCGCCTTCGGGGGCGAGCCAGGGGCATGGCCGCTGCCCGTCCCCACCACCGCCGCGCAGGCGTGGCACCGGGCGGTCGCCGCCGGCGGTCAGGGCCGCTACGCCGCAGCGTTGGCCGACCTGGAGAGCCTCGCCATGATGGCCGACGGCGCGACGTTTGCCTCACTCGCTCACAGCACACGTGCCTCGTTCACCAGGCAGCTGGGCGGGCACGCCGCCGCTCGGGTGTGGGACGGCCGCGCCTGGGCCACCGCGGGAAACGATGCCGATGCCGGCGCCGACGCCCTGATCGGTCTCGCCGCCGACGCGCTCGGCGTGGGACGGTTCGCGTTGTCGTCCGACCTGCTGCGGCGGGCGCGCCACGGCGGGGACACCTCGGAGCGCATCGGCGTGCGGTTCGAGTGGGTGTCGGCCGAACTCGCCATGGCCACCGGACGGGCGTCGTCCGCCGTCGACCACGCCGAGCGCGCGGCCGGCCTGGCGGCGGCCATGGGCTCGGCGCGACACGCCGTGAAGTCCGAGGTGGTGCGTGCCGCCGCCCTGTGTTGCTCGGGCGATGTCGAGGCCTGCCGGGCCGTGGCGGATTCAGCTCTGAGCATGGCCCGTGAACTCGGCTTGGTGCCCCTGAGCTGGGCATTGGCGTGCCTGCTCGCCGATGTCGGCAGCGCGGCTCTTGGCCCGGCGGAGATCGCTGCGCTTCGCGAGGATGCCGCCGCTACCGTACGTCGCAGGGGCGGCGCGTGGTCGGTCCGCTGATTCCGCCCTACTGAGACGGATCATTAGTCTTTACCTGACACATCTGCTGGGGCATGCCCCATCCGTAACGCTGGAGAGATCGCGCACGATGACATTTTCGGGAGAAGGTCTCGATGCTGTCGTCGGTCAAGCGGTTGCCGGTGATCGAGATGCGCTCCGAAAGGTGCTGGAGATCATCCGCCCGATCATCGTCCGGTATGTGCGAGCGAGGATCGGAACCGCGGACCGTAGCGGTCTCTCAGCCGACGACGTGGCTCAGGAGGTGTGCTTGGCCGCCATCACGGCGCTGCCGCGCTATAGGGATCAGGGACGACCGTTCCTGGCCTTCGTCTATGGCATCGCCGCACACAAGGTTGCTGACGCCCACCGCGCCGCTGGGCGCAACAAGAGTGACGCCACCGACGCCCTGCCGGAACGAGCGTCCACCGCGGCCGGCCCCGAACAGCTGGCCATCGACTCCGAGTCGGCGGCGCGAATGAAGAAGCTGCTCGAGATATTGCCGGAGAAGCAACGTGAAATCATCATCCTCCGAGTGGTCGTCGGCATGAGTGCCGAGGAGACCGCCGAGGCCGTGGGTAGCACCGCCGGTGCCGTCCGCGTGGCACAGCACCGCGCGCTCGCGCGGCTCAAGAACGAGATCGTGGCGACGGGACCCGACCATGCCTGATTTCGGTCGATGGACGTCCAACGGCGGCGATTCCTCACTCAACGACATCAACCGCGCCGACCGCTTCGTCGAGGCGCTCAGCACCAATCAGCCGGTCTACTCCACTGACCCAGGCGACGCAGAGCTGGCGTACCTGCTCGCCGACTGGCGCGACGGCGTCCGCGAGACGCCGCTGTTCGCCGTGGTCACCGAGGACGACGCCGCGATGGCACTGCAGTCCGCGCAGCGACCGCGCCACGCCAACCGATTCACGCTGTCGATCGTCGGTTCGGCAGCGGCAGCAGTCCTGTGCATCGGCGGCTTCGGTGCCGCCGTCTATGGCGCAGGCCCCGGCGACGCGCTCTACGGCATGCGCGACATGATCTTCGGTGAGCAGCAGGTCACCCGCGACGACCAGGTCGCACTGGCCGCTCAGCAGGAGCTGGCGCAGGTGCAGCAGCTCGTCGAGCAGGGGCAGTGGGACCAGGCCCAGGACAAGCTCGTCGCCCTGTCGACCACCGTGCAGAGCGTCGACGAGGTCGAGCGCAAGCACGACCTGATCGAACAGTTCAACGCCCTGTCCTACAAGGTCGTCGAGCAGGATCCGGCAGCCACGCTGCCGCCCGCGGGCGAGCCGCAGCCGGTTCTCCCGGAGTCGCCGCTCACGCTGCTGCCGGTGCCGGTCGTGACCGACACGACGTCGACCACCGAGACCACGACGTCGGTCAGTGACGTTCCAGGGGCCAGCACGACGACGACGTCACCGTCGGACACCTCGACGTCACCGTCGTCTGGCGAACCGACGCCGACCACGCCGATCCCGACGCCGAGCACGCCGATCCCGACGCCGAGCACGCCGATCCCGACGCCGAGCACGCCGATCCCGACGCCGACGACTCCGATCCCGACGCCAACGACGCCGATCCCGACGCCGAGCACGATCGTTCAGGCACCGCCGCCCGCGACCACGGTGGTCCCGACCACGGTGACCACGACGGTCCCAACCACGGTGACCACGACGACGACGCGTCAGCCGGTGGCCGAGGCTCCGTCGCCGCAGGCTCCGGTCAGTCAGGCGCCGGTCAGTCAGGCACCGGCGTCACCGACCCGCGTGGCGACCAGTTCGATCCCACCTGCGCCGAGGACGACCGTGCCCCCTGCTCCGGAGGGTGAGGTAGAGGTCGAGGTGGAAGAGGGCGCCGAGGCGCCCATCACCACGACGATCGTGACGCCCGAGAGCGCTGGCTGAGTTTCCGGGTCGTTCTAGCCGAGGCGGTTTACGCCGTCAGCGATAGCCGTCGGAATCCGACGACGTGGCCTCGTTGAGCGAGGCGTCGGCGTAGCCGCGGCAGTAATCCCACGTGACGTACGCGTCCGGCTCGGGATCGTAAGCCGGTTCGTGCGGACGGACGGTGCCGTCGACGAGCAGCTGCAGCAGGTTGGCGCGCAGCATGTCCCAGTCGTGGTAGTGGTCCTGCTGGCACTCGTCGCAGCAGACGACGAGCCCGCGAATGCCCTTGTGCGCCAGGAGGGCCTCGTACACGGCCAAATCGGCCAGGTCCGCTTCGACGGCTATGCGTTCCTGCGGATCCAGCGGCTGTCCTGGCTCGATCGCGTCGAGCGCCGCTGACGGATCACACGGGTCGTCGGCGAACGGATCGGGCGGCAAACCCGGTGGCAGGTGGTCACGCACGGTTCCACAGTACGCAGGCCCGCGGGCATCGCGCCAGCGGTGCGGGCCGTTCCACGGCACGTGTCCTGCACGGATTACGTGGTCCCGACGGGGCGTGAACCGGATGACCGCCGCTGGTCCCGATAGGATGGTCACTTGACGACTTTTCCGCGCCGCGCCTTCCGGGAGGCCAACCCCATGTCGATCGCTGAAAGCAGCCTTCCCCTCACCGTTCCTGTGCCGACCGGGGGTGACGACCCCACGAAGGTGGCCATGCTCGGTCTGACGTTCGACGACGTCCTGCTGCTGCCGGCCGCGTCCGACGTCGTGCCCGCCAACGCCGACACCTCCAGCCAACTGACCAAGCGAATCCGCCTGCGGGTGCCGCTGGTGAGTTCGGCGATGGACACCGTCACGGAGTCGCGCATGGCCATCGCCATGGCCCGCGCCGGCGGCATGGGCGTGTTGCATCGCAACCTGCCGGTCGCCGAGCAGGCCGCCCAGGTCGAGACCGTGAAGCGGTCCGAGGCCGGCATGGTGACCAACCCCGTGACGTGCTCGCCGACCAACACGCTGGCCGAGGTCGACGCGATGTGCGCGCGGTTCCACATCTCGGGCCTGCCGGTCGTCGACGATCACGGCGCGCTCGTCGGCATCATCACCAACCGCGACATGCGCTTCGAGGTCGACACCAGCAAGCCGGTCGCCGAGGTGATGACCAAGGCCCCGTTGATCACCGCGCAGGAAGGCGTCTCCGCCGAGGCCGCGCTTGGTCTGCTGCGGCGCCACAAGATCGAGAAGCTGCCGATCGTCGACGGACACGGCAAGCTGACCGGGCTGATCACGGTCAAGGACTTCGTCAAGACCGAGCAGTTCCCGCTCGCCACCAAGGACAGTGACGGACGGCTACTGGTCGGTGCGGCCGTCGGCGTCGGCGGCGACGCCCGTGAGCGCGCGATGACGCTGGCCGATGCGGGCGTCGACGTGCTGATCGTCGACACCGCCCACGCCCACAACCGCGGTGTGCTCGACATGGTGTCCTGGGTCAAGAAGATGTGCGGCGATCGCGTCGACGTGATCGGCGGCAACGTCGCGACCCGCTCCGCGGCCGCCGCGCTGGTCTCGGCCGGTGCCGACGCCGTCAAGGTCGGCGTCGGCCCGGGCTCGATCTGCACGACCCGCGTCGTCGCGGGTGTCGGCGCACCGCAGATCACCGCGATCCTCGAAGCCGTCGCCGCCTGCTCGCCCTCGGGCGTGCCGGTGATCGCCGACGGCGGGCTTCAGTACTCCGGTGACATCGCCAAGGCGCTGGCCGCGGGAGCGTCGACCGCCATGCTCGGGTCGCTGCTCGCGGGAACCGCCGAGGCCCCCGGCGAGCTGGTCTTCGTCAACGGCAAGCAGTTCAAGAGCTACCGCGGCATGGGCTCGCTGGGCGCCATGCAGAACCGGGGCGCGCAGAAGAGCTTCTCGAAGGACCGCTACTTCCAGGACGACGTGCTGAGCGAGGACAAGCTGGTACCCGAGGGCATCGAGGGGAGGGTTCCGTTCCGCGGCCCCCTCGCCACGGTCGTCCACCAGCTCACCGGCGGGTTGCGCGCCGCGATGGGGTATACCGGCTCGGCCACCATCGAGCAGTTGCAGCAGGCGCAGTTCGTGCAGATCACCGCGGCCGGTCTCAAGGAGAGCCACCCGCACGACATCGCGATGACCGTCGAGGCGCCCAACTACTACGCGCGCTAACCGCCCGCGCGAAATCTGAAGAGCTGACAGGAAGACGGCACCGTCATGCGTGACATGGTCGAAATCGGCATGGGCAGGACTGCCCGTCGCACCTATGAACTCGGGGACATCAACATCGTCCCGTCGCGTCGGACGCGCTCGTCGCAGGACGTGTCGACGAGTTGGCAACTCGACGCCTACCGGTTCGAGATCCCGGTCGTCGCCCACCCGACCGACGCGCTGGTGTCGGTCGAGTTCGCGATCGAGATGGGCAGGCAGGGCGGTCTCGGCGTCCTCAACGGCGAGGGCCTGATCGGCAGGCATGCCGACGTCGAGGCGAAGGTCCTCCAGGTCATCGAGACCGCGGCCAAGGAGCCCGACGACGGGTCGGCCGCCATCCGTCTGCTGCAGCAGCTGCACGCGGCGCCGCTGGACCCCGAACTGCTCGGCGCCGCGGTGTCGAGGATCCGCGAGGCCGGTGTCACCACGGCCGTCCGGGTCAGCCCGCAGAACGCGCAGGCACTCACCCCGGCACTCGTCTCGGCAGGCATCGACCTGCTCGTCATTCAGGGCACGATCATCTCCGCGGAGCGCGTTGCCCAGGATCACGGCGTCGGTGAGCCGCTGAACCTCAAGACGTTCATCTCCGAGCTGGACGTGCCCGTGGTCGCCGGTGGTGTGCTGGACCATCGAACGGCGCTGCACCTCATGCGCACGGGCGCCGCAGGCGTGATCGTCGGGTACGGGTCGACGGCGGGCGTCACCACCAGCGACGAGGTGCTGGGCATCAGCGTGCCGATGGCGACCGCGATCGCCGACGCCGCGGCCGCGCGCCGCGAATACCTCGACGAGACCGGCGGCCGGTACGTCCACGTGCTCGCCGACGGCGACATTCACACCTCGGGCGACCTCGCGAAGGCCATCGCATGCGGTGCGGACGCGGTGGTGCTCGGCACTCCGCTCGCGGTCGCCGCGGAAGCGCTCGGCGGCGGCTGGTTCTGGCCGTCGGCGGCAGCCCACCCGTCGCTGCCGCGCGGCGCGATGCTCGAGGTGGTCGAGGGGGAGCGGCCGTCGCTGCAGCAGGTGCTGACCGGCCCGTCCGACGACCCGTTCGGTTCGCTCAACCTCGTCGGCGGGCTGCGCCGCGCGATGGCCAAGGCCGGTTACTGCGACCTCAAGGAATTCCAGAAGGTCGGCCTGACCGTCGGGAGCTAGGCGCCTCTTCAGGACCCAGGGGGCCGAACGTGACGCCAGCGTCGCGTCGGCGCGCGACCGTCACTCCAGCGTCACGTTCGCGGCCAGTGCCCGATCATGCGCGCGCGTGGCCAGCGCCGATACCCGACTTTCTTTACAACTTAGGGTCACCTGTCTAGCACGTTACCCGTCGGTAAGTTCATAATGTCGGAATGGCTCATGACTACGACGTCCTGATCATCGGCTCCGGCTTCGGTGGCAGTGTGAGTGCACTCCGACTAACCGAGAAGGGTTACCGGGTCGGCGTACTCGAAGCGGGCAGGCGGTTCGCCGACGCCGAGTTCGCGAAGACGTCGTGGAACCTGCGCAAGTTCCTGTGGGCGCCGCAGTTCGGGATGTACGGCATCCAGCGCATCCACCTGCTCCGCAACGTGATGATCCTGGCGGGTGCGGGTGTCGGCGGCGGATCGCTGAACTACGCCAACACCCTCTACGTGCCGAACGAACCGTTCTTCAAGGACGGGCAGTGGCGCGACATCACCGACTGGCGCGAAGAGTTGATGCCGCACTACGAGCAGGCCAAGCGCATGCTCGGCGTCGTCACCAACCCGACCTTCACCGACGCCGACCGGATCATGAAGGAAGTCGCCGACGACATGGGCGTCGGCCACACCTTCGTCCCGACCCCCGTCGGCGTGTTCTTCGGCCCCGACGGCGAAAAGACCCCAGGCAAGCGCGTCCCCGACCCCTACTTCGGCGGCGTCGGACCGGAGCGCACGGGATGCATCGAGTGCGGTTCCTGCATGACGGGCTGTCGCTACGGCGCCAAGAACACGCTGCTGAAGAACTACCTCGGGCTCGCGGAAACCGCAGGCGCCGACGTGATTCCCATGACCACCGTCAACGACCTGGAACCGCAGCCCGACGGGTCGTGGAAGGTGCACACGGTCCGGACGGGACGCTGGGTCCGCAGGAAGAAGACCACGTACACCGCCGCGCAGGTCATCGTCGCCGGCGGTACCTACGGCACGCAGAAGCTGCTGTTCAAGCTGCGCGACACCGGCCGGCTGCCGGAGCTGTCGGAGAAGCTCGGCGTGCTGACCCGCACCAACTCCGAGTCGATCGTCGGCGCGGGACGGCTGCGCGTGCGCGACGACCTGGACCTGACCCACGGTGTCGCCATCACGTCGTCGATCCACCCGTCCGAGGACACCCACATCGAGCCGTGCCGCTACGGCAAGGGCTCGAACGCGATGGGGCTGCTGCAGACGCTGATGACCGACGGTCTGCTGCCCGACGGTTCCGGCGTGCCGCGGTGGAAGCAGTTGATCCAGTCCGCCAAGTCCGACCCGCGCGGCACGATGCGCCTGCTCAATCCGCGCCGCTGGAGTGAGCGCACGATGATCGCGCTCGTCATGCAGAACCTCGACAACTCGATCACCACGTACACCAAGCGCAACAGGTTCGGCGTGCGCCGGTATCTGAGCAAGCAGGGCCACGGCCAGCCGAACCCCACGTGGATCCCGGTGGGCAACGAGGTGACCCGGCGCATCGCCAAGAAGATCGACGGCGTCGCGGGCGGAACCTGGGGCGAGTTGTTCAACATCCCGCTGACCGCACACTTCCTCGGAGGTGCCGCCATCGGCAGCGACGCCGCGCACGGCGTGATCGACCCCTACCAGCGGGTGTACAACTACCCGACGCTCTACGTGGTCGACGGTGCCTCGGTGTCGGCCAACCTCGGCGTGAACCCGTCGCTGACCATCACCGCCCAGGCCGAGCGCGCCGCAGCGCTGTGGCCGAACAAGGGCGAGGAAGACCTGCGGCCCAGCCAGGGTGAGCCCTACCGCCGGCTCGATCCGATCCCGCCGGTGCGCCCCGTGGTGCCCGAGCACGCTCCCGCGGCGCTGCGTCGGCTGCCCATCGAACCCGTCAGCTCGGCGGGCTGACGGGTCGGGCTCGCGCCGCCACTAGACTGGCCCGGTGGAAACGGCTCCGGACCCTGATGTTCCTTCATCGCCACGTCCCGTTCTGGTGGTCGACTTCGGTGCGCAGTACGCGCAGCTGATCGCACGGCGGGTCCGCGAGGCGCGGGTGTACTCCGAGGTGATCCCGCACAGCGCGACCATCGACGAGATCAAGGCCCGCGATCCGCAGGCGATCGTGCTCTCCGGCGGTCCGGCGAGCGTGTATGCCGAGGGCGCACCGCAACTCGACCCGGCCGTGTTCGACATCGGCGTCCCGGTGTTCGGCATCTGCTATGGCTTCCAGGCCATGGCGCAGGCGCTGGGCGGCACCGTCGCGCACACCGGCACCAGCGAGTACGGGCGCACCGAGCTGTCGGTGGCCGGCGGCTCGCTGCACTCGGATCTGCCTGAGACGCAACCGGTGTGGATGAGCCATGGCGACGCGGTGACCGAGGCGCCCGAGGGGTTCGACGTCGTCGCGACCAGCGCCGGTGCGCCGGTCGCGGCGTTCGAGAACCGTGCCCGTCGGCTCGCCGGGGTGCAGTACCACCCCGAGGTCCTGCACACGCCGCACGGCCAGCAGATCCTCAGCCGCTTCCTGCACGACTTCGCAGGCATCGGCGCGACGTGGACTGCGGCCAACATCGCCGACGCCCTCGTCGAGCAGGTGCGCGCCCAGGTCGGCGACGGGCGGGCCATCTGCGGTCTGTCCGGCGGCGTCGATTCGGCGGTGGCCGCAGCACTGGTGCAGCGGGCCATCGGCGACCGATTGACGTGCGTGTTCGTCGACCACGGTCTGCTGCGGGCAGGCGAACGCGGTCAGGTGCAGCGCGACTTCGTCGCATCGACCGGCGCGAACCTGGTGACGGTGGACGTGGCCGACCGGTTCCTCGAGGCGCTCACCGGCGTCACCAACCCCGAAGGCAAGCGCAAGATCATCGGCCGGGAGTTCATCCGGGCGTTCGAGGGCGCGGTGCGCGACATCGTGTCCGACGGTCATGGCGAGGTCGACTTCCTGGTGCAGGGCACGCTCTACCCCGACGTCGTCGAATCCGGCGGCGGCTCTGGCACTGCCAACATCAAGAGCCACCACAACGTCGGCGGGCTGCCCGACGACTTGAAGTTCCGGCTAGTGGAGCCGCTGCGGTTGCTGTTCAAGGACGAGGTCCGCGCCGTCGGCCGCGAACTCGGGCTGCCGGAGGACATCATTGGGCGACAGCCGTTTCCGGGTCCCGGGCTCGGCATCCGCATCGTCGGCGAGGTCACCGCGTCACGGCTCGAGACGCTGCGCCGCGCCGACGCGATCGCGCGCGAGGAACTCACCGCGGCTGGTCTCGACGGGCAGATCTGGCAGTGCCCGGTAGTGCTGCTGGCCGACGTCCGATCAGTCGGCGTGCAGGGCGACGGCCGCACCTACGGGCATCCCATCGTGCTGCGTCCGGTGTCCAGTGAGGACGCGATGACGGCGGACTGGACCCGGGTGCCCTACGAAGTGCTGGAACGCATCTCGACGCGCATCACCAACGAGGTGCGCGAGGTCAACCGGGTGGTGCTCGACGTGACGAGCAAGCCGCCCGGCACGATCGAGTGGGAGTAGCGCCCGGCGGGCAGGAGCGAAGCGACCGGGGGAAGGGACTCAGTCGGCTTCGGAGTCGGCCGCCTTGGCGATGTAGTCGCCGAGGATCTGGCTGACGGCCGACTCGATCGTCGTCTCGATCGAGAACGCCAGCGTCGCGGTGACCGCGCTGACCGCCTGGGTGCGGAACCGCACCAGCATTGTGATCAGTTCGGCCACTTCGGTATCCGGCGGCAGCTCGGCGCCGGGCTTGATCCGGTCGACGACGTGCTCGACGCCCGCCTGCACCAGCAGGGCGCTGATCTGGTCGGCCAGCGGCTCGATCTGCTCGTGCAGGTCGACGAGCTTGTCGGTCGCGACGCCGTACTGCCGGATCTCGTTGAAGATCTCGATCAGCTGTGGGCGCACCACGGTGACCTGACCGTCGTGCTCGGCGTCACGCTTGATGACGCCGTTGCCCAGCATCCGCTCGAACGCCGCATCGTCGTCGACCAGGCTGCGTGCGTCGTCCTCGGTCATGCGCTCGGGCCGCTCGGTGGCCCAGGTGCCCGCGATGGCGGACTCGAGGCCCAGCATGTCGCCGAGATCCTTGCCCTGCTCCCAGGCCGAGAGCATCTCGTGCACGTGGGCGATGTTGTAGCCGCGGTCGAGCATCGAGGTGATGAGCCGCAACCGGGTCAGGTGAGTGTCGTTGAACAGCGCGATCCGCCCGACGCGCAGCGGCGGGTGCAGCAGCCCACGGTCGCGGTACACGCGGATGTTGCGCGTGGTGGTGCCCGCCAGCCGCGCCAGCTCCTCGATCCGGTACTCGCCGGACGCCTCGATGCCGTGCGGTTGAACCGCGGCGTCGAACAGTTGCGACACCGCGTTCTCGATGACGTCGCGCGACCCGCGCCGGATCTGGCGCGGCGCCCGTCGAAGCCCGTTCAGGATCGTCGAGATGGCGCCCGCCTGCTGCCGCGGCTGCTTGGCGGACACGTCAGGCAGATGACATGACTGCTCCACCGGATCGGCGGGCGCGCACGTCGCCGGGTGCGGGACTCGCCGCGTCCCGCGGCACCGCGTCGTAGTCGCCGAACCGGAAGTCACGCATCTGTCGAAGATACTGCGTAGCGAATCCCGGGTACATCGAGGCGTTGAACCCGTCGGGTGTCAGGTACCAACTGCTGCACCCGCTCATCCACGTCGTCTTCGTCAGCCGGCGCTGGATGACCTCGTTGTGCCTGCGCTGCACGTCCTCCCTGACGTCGAGGAAGCGCAGGTCGTCGCGCAGGATCCTGGTGATGCCTGCGACGGCGTAGTCGATCTGGCCTTCGACGAACACGAGCAGCGAATTGTGGCCCGGCCCGGAGTTCGGGCCGGTCATCAGGAACAGGTTCGGGTAGCCGTGGGCGTTGATGCTCTTGTAGGCCTGCGCGCCACCCGCCCAGTCCTGCGCCATCGTGCGGCCGCCGCGGCCGGTCACCGGGTATGGCGGACCGGTGAGGTGGACGTCGTACCCCGTGGCGAAGACGATGGCGTCGAGGTGGTGCTCGATGCCGTCGCTGGTGCGGATGCCGACGGGGCTGATCGTGGCGATCGGCCAGTCGATCAGCTTGCAGTTGTCGCGTTGCAACGCGGGGTAGTAGTCGTTGGAGATCAGGATCCGCTTGCACCCGGGGGTGAAGTCGGGCGTGAGTTGGCGACGTAGCCACGGGTCCTGAACCTGCCGTTTCAGGTGCGCCTTGCTGATCCGCTTGACCACGCCGGTGAGCGGCGAGTTCCACACCAGTGCGGTCGCGCTGGCCTCGTGTCCCCAGTACAGCGCACCCCTCGCAATGCGTTGCACGGCAGGGACCTTGGCGAACACGCTCTGCGCCGTGGCGGGTGTCGCGAGGTCCAGGCGCGGCATCACCCAGCCCGGGGTGCGTTGGAAGACCTTGACGAAGTCGGCCTGCTTCACGAGTTCGGGCACGATCTGCACCGCACTGGCGCCGGTGCCGATCACGGCGACCCGCTTGCCGGTGAAGTCGTAGTCGTGGTCCCAGCGGGCGCTGTGGATCTTGGTGCCCTCGTAGGTGTCGAGCCCACGGATGTCGGGCCAGTCGTGGTCGGGCAGCGGCCCGGATGCGAGCACGACGGTGCGGGCGCGGTAGGTCTGCCCGCCGGTGGTCCGGACGTCCCAGATGCCGAGGTCCTCGTCGAACTCGAGGCCGTTGACCTCGACGCCGAAGTGTATGCGGCGCCGGAGGTCGAACTGGTCGACCATGTCCTCGATGTGCCGTTGGATCTCCTCGGCGGGGGAGTAGGCCCGCGACCACGTCGGGTTCGGCACGAACGAGAACGAGTAGAGCAGCGACGGGATGTCGCACGCTGCACCGGGATACGTGTTGTCCCGCCAGGTACCGCCCACGCGGTGCTCGCGCTCGACGATCACGAGGTCGTCGACGCCCGCCTGAGTCAGCTTGATCGCCGCGCCGATGCCGGAGAAGCCGCTACCGACGATGAGCGTGTCGTGGATCCCGGTGGAGCCCCGTGTCGCCACGTCAGGCCGCCGGCTCGTGGGTGAGTTCCTTGAACCATGACGGGATGGGGCTCAAGAGCTTCTTGGGGTAGCGATCCGAGGCCCACACCATGGGGTTGGCGATCCAGTGGTAGGGGTTGTCGGGTTTGACCACCATGCGTGCGTGGAGCTTGAGCATCTGATAAGTCGGTACACGCCAGGTGTACTCGGCGCGCCCACCGAGGTCCTTGAACCGCATCATCGCCTTGTAGAGCCGTTCGGGTTCCAGACCCATGTCGACGATGTTGTTCCGCATCCGGTTGAGCAGCGGCACGTACATGATCATCCCGATGATCAGGCCGGGAGTGGCGAAGCTGCCGACGAAGTCGACGGCGAGCTTGCGCGCCTTCGCGTGGCCGATGAGGTTGAGTACCTCGAAGTCCACTGCGATGTGGCGGGATTCGTCGTTGTTGATCTTCTCGAACACCTGATGACAGACGGGATCGTGGACCTCGTCGAGCAGGAACTTGAGCAGCGCGCCGTCGAGCGCCACCTCCAGCATGGGGATCACGGTGCCGAGCACGGACAGTGACATGTCGTCGGCATAGCGGTCCAGCCACTGGATGGCCAGCCGGATGTTGACGTTCGGTTCCGGCATCTCGCCGTCGTCCAGCATGCCCCACCGCTTCATCAGCGCGAGTTCGGCATTGGCGTGCCGCTGCTCCTCGGCGTGAAAGTAGCGGTAGATCTCGGCCAGCGTCGGCGTCGGCGCCTTCTTGGCGAGTGCGGCGAACCCGCGTGCACCCACGTTCTCGATCCAGCAGAGGTCGGCCATGAAGGCCTTGAGCTTGGGCCGGAACTCGTCGCTGATGGTCTCGGCGCCGGGTGCGTCCCAGTCGATGTCGGCCAGCGCCCACTGCCTGTCCTTGATCTTCGCCAACATCATGTCCATGTCGATAGCCATCAGGGCCTCCTAGGAAGTCGTCACGCGGGTGGTCAGTCCGACGGCACGGGTGTACACCGTCGGGGTGAATCGCTTGATGCCCCAGCCGATCCTGGCGTCGGGCTGCGGCATGCAGTAGAGGCCGCCGCGGTCGTGGGTGTCCAGGCACGTGCGGGCGACCCGCTCGGGACTGAAGCCGGTCAGGCGCATCAACCGGTCGGCCAGCTGGGTGGATTGGGCTGTGATGCGGCCTGATTCGACGATGCCGGTCTTGACGAACGTCGGGCACAGCGCGGTGACGCCGATCCCGGTGCCGGACAGTTCGGCGGCAAGCGTCTCCGACAGGGACAGCACGCCTGCCTTGCTGACGTTGTAGGCGGCCATGCCGGGTGCGGCGCCGAACGCGGCCGCGGAGGCGACGTTGATGATGCCGCGCGGTCGCCGGGAATCGTCGGCACGCAGGATCGGTGCGAAGACGTGGCAGCCGTGGATCGGTCCCCACAGGTTGATGCCGAGCACCCAGTTCCAGTCGTCGAGGGTCGCCTCGCCGATGGGCGTGCCGCCCGCGCCGACGCCTGCGTTGTTGACGACGAGCGATGGCGCCCCGCCGAACCAGTCGGTCGCATGTGCGGCGAGTGCGGTGACGTCGTCGATCTGGGAGACATCGCACCGCACGGAGGTGGCCGAGCCGCCTGCGTCGATGATGGCCTTGGCCGTTGCGGCGGCGGTGATCTCGTCGAGGTCACTGCATACCACGCGGCCGCCGCGGCGGGCCAGTTCGAGGGCGAAGGCGGCGCCGATGCCGCTGCCCGCGCCGGTGATGACGGCGTCGGCTCCGACGGTGCGCTTGGGGCCTCCGCGTCCGAAGACGTTCATCCGGCGGCCCGCTCCATGCTCGAGTCGGCCCACGATTCGGCGACGAACGCCGCGACGCGGCGCATCGCCGGGGCGGCCTCGGGGGTGAGCCGGGGCAGCGCCTGGAACACGTGGACCTGGTCGGGCCACACCTCGAGCGTGCAGTCGCCTCCCGCGGCAGCGACGTCCGCGGCGAGCCTGCGCGCGTCGGCGACGAGCATCTCGCCACCGCCGGCCTGGATCAGCGTCGGCGGCAGTGTCCGTCCGGCCGCGACGTCGAGCGTGAGCCGCGGGTCGGTGAGATCAGTTCCGGCGCAATACAAGCCGACCAGCTTGGCCGCGTCGACGGCACGAATCGCCGGGTCGCGGCGCAGTTCCTCGCGCGTACGGGACAGCCCGAAGGTGAGGTCGATCAGGGGTGAGAACAGTGCGACGCCCGCCGGGTGCGCCACGTCGGGCTGCAGCAGGAGGTCGACGGCGAGGTGGCCGCCCGCGGAGTCGCCCGCGATCAAGGTCTGGGCCGGGTCGAAACCCTGCTCGTCACACAACCAATCCCACCCGGCGCGGACGTCGACGGCCGCGGCGGGGAAGCGGTGCTTGGGTGCCAGGCGGTAGTCGACGCAGAACACCGGCAGTCCGGTGAGCCTGGACAGCCACGCGGTGAGGCGGCGGTGGGTACGCGGCGAGCACAGCGCGAACCCGCTGCCGTGCAGGAAGTAGATGGCCCGGGTGGATTCCTCTGCGTCACCGACGCCTGCGCCGCGGACCCATTCGCCGACCACGCGCCTGCCGTCGGCCAGCCGCACGTCGACCGGGGTGACGCGGGTGCCGGCCAGGGACGGCCCGAAGGCATCCATGATCCGCGCGACGATCTGGCGCGAGGTCCACAATCCCCAGGCGCGCTCGGGTGGCAGCACCGCGCTGATCTGGCGGAGCGTCAGGCCGCTGACCTTCGCGGCGCCGCGGGAGCGCAACGAACCGCGGATGGGTATGTCGGGATCGCTCGCGCTCGGTGTGGCGGGCATTCGGACCTCCATTGGTCGAACCGTCCGACGAGTACACCATCAATGGTGACATTGGTCAATGTCACCATTTGGCATTGTGCGGCGGCGGTCACTCCGCCGAACTGGAGAGTCACGTCGCTGCGCGCCGGGAATCACGACGTGACTCTCCAGTTCGGCGCAGCAGCGGGCCGGGCCGCTCAGCGCGAGGGGTCGCCGCGCCAGGTGAAGCTGTTGACGTACTTGCCCATGTCCAACGCGATCTGGAGATTGGCGGCCGAGGGCTTGCCGGAGCCGAACTCGGGGCCGAACGCGTGGTACGGCCCGAGCGCGGCGGCGACCAGGGCCAGATCGTTCTTCACCGCCACCATGATCAGCACCCGCATCCGGGTGTAGCTCGTGGCCATGCCCTGCGGCCAGCAATCCACCGCGACGCCGAAGCCGGGCTGGTAGCCGACCATCGCGTTGGGGATCTCGTAGGCCGTCTTGATGTCGGGAATCGACTCGAGCACCAACTCGTAGGCGATGTCGCGTGGTGCGCGGCCCCGCGCCGGCTCGCTGAACAGTTGCAGCGTGCCGCCGTCGCCGACCAGCAGATCGGCGTTGATGCCGTCGGGTTCCATCTTCACGTCGTAGGCGGAGCCCTGCGCCGGGTAGGCGACGCTGAACGAGCCGTCTGCGGCGGTGAATCGCGGGTTGATCGTCACCGGGTCGCCGATCGGCGGGGTCCCGCAGTCGGGCGGGCAGACGTAGCGGGCCGCCGGCTGTTGGATCGCCCCGGACATCGCGACGAGGCCGCCAGCGATCACGGCGATGGCCAGTACCCACACGACGACGAGGTGCCGGTGGGAGGGCCTGGGCTGTTCGGGTACCTCGTAGGTGCCGCCGTAGTACGAGTAGCCCTGGGCGACGGTGGTCACGGCGACGTCCCCGCATTGGGTTCGATTCGCACGGGCCGTAGTTCACGACGAGCAGCCCGCGACGACCGCGACGCGGCGTGTGTCGCGGCACCACAGGCCGGGCAGAACGCCATGTCGGGGATGACGTGGCCGCAGTGCGGGCACTGGATCAGCTCGTCGAAGATCTCGTCGTGCTGTTCGTGCAGCAGCGCAAGGTGCAGGCCGACGCGTAGCAGCAGCAGCGCCAGTGCTGCGACGCTGAGATGCACTGCCAGCTGGACGAATTGGGACACCTGGGCGACGTCGATCAGGCCGAGCCCCCCGTAGAGGGCGATGACCGCGGTTCCCATCAGGAACAGCGCGAGGCGCACGTAGTTGCGGTGCTGGTCCTTCTTGTTCGCCGGTCTGGTGAACCAAAGCGCCGCACCGATGAGTCCGCCAACGCATGCCGCGGTCAGCGGCACCGCGATTCCGCGGATGCCCGCCTCGACCATCAGGCCGTCCATCGGTCTGGCGCGGGCCACCATGCCGGTCGTGAACTGCGGGGACAGCCTGGTGAGCGTGGCCGCGCCGGTGCACATGAGCGCTCCCAGGGCGCCTATCGCGAAGCCATCCAACGCCTCCCGGGTGCCTGGGCGTGCGAGCCGGACGATCAGCGCGGGGACGATCATCAGCAGCATGCCGCCGATGGGAACGCCCAGTCCGTCTCGAAGTAGTCGGGACGCGGCCACACCGGCACCGAGGGGGACGTCGTAGGCGTTCGAGACCATCTCGCCGGTCAGCAGCACCCAGCCGACGCCGATGCCGATGCCCAGTGCCGCGGTGGCCACCAGCGTCGCCGAGGAGATGTCGCGGTAGACGTTGGCTTCCTGCAGGTAGATCAGGAACAGCAGCGGTAGGCCCAACGACGACACGGTGATGAGCGCGGCGGGCAGGCGGAACAGCGTCGCGGCAATCAGCGCGGCCAGGAGCAGGCCCAGTCCAAGCAGGAACGGCGTGCGGGATCCCGAGGCCAGGTGGGGGAACAGGGAGCTGACGATGTTCGGTGTCAGCAGGTGCTCGCCCGGGGAGGCGCTGAATGCTCTGATGCGCAGCCATTCCGGGCCGTTGCCGGGTTGCTCCTCGAGGTGGCACCCGCAGAGCCCGCAGAAGTCGCCCGCGGGGACGTCGGTCTGGCAGACCGAGCACTCCATCGTGGGGCGTTCGTCGCCGCTCGTCGGGACGTCGGTGTCGTCTGTGCTCATCGGGTTGCCCTTTGGAGGATGAGGATGTTGCGGACCAGGTTGTCGACGTCAGGGGTGCCCAGCCCACTGACGAGGTCGTACCCCGGGCCCGCGGTGTCGACGGCGTTGCCGCCGAGGGTCACGTCGCGGAAGGCGGGCAGCGGTGCTCCCGCGGCGATGCGGTACAGCACGGGGTTCGCGTCGCCGATCTCGCGGCCGCCGTTGGCGAGCAGGTACTGGTTCATCACGGCGGCCAGTCCGGACCAGATCGGGGCAGACTGCGACGTCCCGCCACCGACCACCAGGTTGCCGTCGAGCACGATCTTCACCCCGGTGAACGGATCGGCGACCGCCGCGATGTCCGGTGTCATGCGCTTGCCGTCGTTGCGTTCCGGCGTGACGCTGCTGTTGATGCCCCGCTGCCACGGCGGAGCGTCGAACAGCGTCGACACCCCGCCGCCGGTGCCCTGGGACAGTGGCACGTCGAACCAGGCCTGCTCCGAGAGCCAGCCGCCGTCGGAGTCGGTCGACAGCGTGGTGCCGCCGACGCTGGTCATCTCGGGAAGCGAAGCGACGGAATCCAATCCGACGTCGGATGCGCCGGGTGGTGAGTCCCAGTCGTCGCCGCCGCGGCACTCCAGTCCGGCGAGATCCCCGCTGGCGTTGAACGAACTCGTCCCGTTGCCGTGTGCGCGCACCAGCGCTGCGCGCACCGGCGCCAGATCGGCGGCGGTGAGGAGTTTGTCGCAACCCCATCCGATGGAGAAGCTCCAGACGGCACCGGGGAAGTCGCGGTCGGTCTGCTCGAGCATCTGGCCGATCTTCACGTAACCGCCCTCGCCCTCGACGGTGGGTCTGGCGTTGACGACGACCTTGGTCGCGTCGGGCGCAATGGCGTGGGCCACTTGCAGATCCATCGTCAGTTCGCCGCGCGGCCTGCCCGCTTGGCCGCCGACCACGACGGGGGTGAACGACGGGAGCCCGAACGTCGAGGTGAACGTGTCGAGGTCGGTCTGGGCGAAGCCGTCGAACGCGAAGATCACGATCGTCTGGCCCTTGCCGGTGAATCCGGCGCGGGCCAGTGGGGTGACGTTGTAGGTGTTGAGTAGCGCGGTGGGGTCGAGCCCGCGGTCGGGCACGTCGAGCGGCAGGTCCGGTCGAGACATACTGTGCGGCATGTAGCTCAGGATCCGGCCGAGTTCGGCCACCTCGTGACGAAGGGATGCCGGCACCTGCGGTTGCTGCGGGGAGGCGTAGAACTCCTGGCCCCGCTTGCCGCGGTAGTCGTGCACCTCGACGGCGAAGGCCGCTGCCACCGCGGTCGGCGATCCCTCGAGTACGGCCCAGCCGTCGCCGGGTCGCCATTGAACCGAGAGTTCGTGTCCGGCAGCCCATTCGGTGAGCGCGAGGGGCTGTACGGCCCGGCGGAGCGTGGCGGTCAGCTGAACGTGGTCACCACGTGCGGGACCGAGATCGGTCGACGCTGCGAGCAGCAGTGCGAACGGTCCGTCGATCGTGTGGGCCCGAGGGTCCGGTCGCATCCTGAGATCGGAGGCGACCAGCAGGCTCACGGCGACGATCGCGACCAGCAACCAACATCCGGGCCTGCCGCGTCTCGGCGACGCGGTCACGGGGTGTGACGGCTGAGGAGTCACGTGAGTCGAACTGCCGCAGTACCTCGGGAGCCGCCGACGCGGCCCACCGGCCCCGGTGACGGGGTGGTGGGCCGGTCAACGCTCCCGAGGCTGCGCGATGTCAGTTGTCGCCAGGAATGGCGGTCGGCGCCGGGGGCGCCTTGATCGACGGTGTGAAGAGGTTTCCGCCAGTGGGGTTGATCGACTTCTCGGTGGGTGACACCGAAGGGGCCGACGTCTCAGTGGTGGTGGTGGTCGTGGTTTCGGGGGATTCTTCCTCGTCGGTACCACAGGCGGCAGTCAAGCCGACCATGGCAACGATCGCGGTTCCGCCCACGGCCGCCGCGATGCGACGAGCCAGACGATTCGACTTCATGATGCTGTCCTTTGACTATCCCCGAGTAGCGAACACGTGATCTTCGGCGGATCGCAGCGCGATCCCGCACGGTCCGTGGTTCGGTTTCGAGGACCCGAGAGAGTCCCTCTGCCTGCGGTTCATGGCCCGTACACCAGCCCCATCCCGAAGTGGGTTCTGGCGATCTTGACTCTAACCGACGAGGCAAATCGCCGCATGGTCATTCCGGGACGCTCTCGTCGGGGGCCGGCGGGCAGGAGCGGAGCGACCCGGGGAAGGGCCGGCGGGCACGGGCGGAGTGCCCCGGGAGAGGGGCGACCACGCCCGCCGGTTCGACACGCCCGGGCGGCCCTCGCTCGAGCCTCATCCGCTTGACGGTTGTCGGAGGGTGAGTGTTTACTCGACGTATCGAACAAGTGTTCGATTGAACGCCTGATTCAGATGTTGCGGGAGGTGCTTCTGTGACCAGTGCTACGGGTCTGCGTCACCACCGCTCCGACCGCTCTGAGCAGGTAGAACAGCTGCGCCGCAAGATGGCAGCGATGTCCGGAAAGGGGGCTGCGGGCACGGCTTCGCCGCAGCCTACCGCGACGCCCCGACAGGCGCTGCTGCCCGACTCCGAGACTTTGCTGCCGGTGCCGGAATCGCTGGCGGATCTGCTTCCGAAGGGGTTGCCCAAGGGAGCGGTGGCGGTGCTGTCGGGGGCGCGGTCGCTTCTGCTCGCGATGGTGGCCGCGGTGACGTCGGAAGGCGGGCATGCGGCGATCGTCGGCATGCCCGACGTCGGACTACTGGCGGCGGTGGAGATGGGCGCCGACCTGAGCAGGCTTGCGGTCATCCCCGATCCGGGCACCGATCCGGTCGAGGTCGCCGCCGTCCTGATGGACGGCCTGGATCTGGTGGTGCTGAACCTGGGTGGACGGTCCGTCGCGCCGACCAGGGCGCGGGCGGTGACGGCGCGTGCCAGGCAGAAGCAGTGCACCCTGCTGGTCTCCAATGGTGACTGGCCGGGTGCGTCGGCCCGGCTGGAGGCCAGGGTCTGCGGCTTCGACGTGACGGGTGCGGGGGTGGGGGCGCCGATACCGGGATGCGGCCGGATCAGCCGCGTGCGGCTGGCCATGCGTGGCCGCGGCCGGGCGAGTGATCCGCTTCGCGCCGTGGGCGGGTGACGTGACGGGCTCGGCCACCACCCGGTCGGCCACCACCCGGTCGGCCACCGTCAGGACCACCCGGGTGCTGGCGATCTGGTGCATGGACTGGCCTGCCGTGGCGGCTGCTGCGGCGGCGGGTCTGCCGCCGACCGAGCCGGTGGCCGTGACGCTGGCCAACCGCGTGGTGGCCTGCTCGGCCGCGGCGCGCGCGGCCGGGGTGCGCCGCGGGTTGCGGCGACGGGAGGCGCAGGCGCGGTGTCCGCAGTTGCACGTCGCGGCCGCCGACCCGGCGCGCGACGCGCGGCACTTCGAGGGCGTGACGGCGGCGGTGGACGAGGTGGTGCCCCGCGCCGAGGTGTTGAGGCCGGGGCTGTTGGTGCTGTCGGTCCGCGGGGCGGCCCGCTACTTCGGTTCGGAGCAGGGCGCGGCCGAGCGGCTCGTCGACGCCGTGGCGGCTGCCGGGGCGGAGTGTCAGGTCGGTGTCGCCAATCAGCTGGCCACCGCGGTGTTCGCGGCGCGGGCGGGCCGGATCGTCGAACCGGGGGAGGACGCCCGGTTCCTGGCGCCGCTGTCCATCCGCCAGTTGGCCGCCGAGCCGAGCCTGGCCGATCCTCACCGCGACGAGTTGGCGGACCTGTTGTGGCGCATGGGCATTCGAACGGTCGGTCAGTTCGCCGAGTTGTCCCGCACCGACGTGGCGTCCCGCTTCGGTGCGGACGCCGTGGCCGCACACCGGTTCGCCCGCGGCGAGTCCTCGCGTGGGCCGTCGGGCAGGGAGCCGCCGCTGGACCTCGACGCCGTGCGCACGTGCGATCCACCGGTGGAGCGGGTCGACGCGGCGGCGTTCGCCGGCCGGTCGCTGGCCGCTGAACTGCACCGCAGCCTGGAGGCGGCGGGCATCGGCTGCACCCGGCTGGCCATTCACGCCGTCACCGAGAACGGCGAAGAACTGCAACGGGTCTGGCGGTGCGCGGAACCGCTCACCGAGGACGCCACGGCCGACCGCGTGCGCTGGCAGCTGGACGGCTGGCTGAACCGGCGCATGCAAGACCGGCCGACCGCGCCCATCACCATGCTGCGTCTGCACCCGGTGGAGGTGGTGTCGTCCTCGGCGTTGCAGCTGCCGCTGTGGGGATCCTCCGGGGACGAGGACAGGCTGCGGGCTCGCCGGGCACTGGTGCGGGTGCAGGGTCTGCTGGGGCCGGAAGCGGTGCGGGTGCCGGTGCTCAGTGGTGGGCGCGGACCGGCCGAACGCATCTCCTTCACCCCGCTGGGCGACGAACCGGTGCCGCGGGCCGATCCTACGCAGCCGTGGCCGGGGCAGCTGCCGGATCCGTCGCCGACGGTGCTGCTCGACGATCCGGTGGAGGTGCTCGACGTCGACGGCACGCCGGTGCGGGTGACCAGTCGCGGGATGCTCTCCACGGATCCGGCGCGTCTTCGGGTGGCGGAGTCGCCCACCCCGCTGGTGGCTGCATTGCTTCCCACGGCAGGGGTCGATCGCGGCGCGCGGGTGGGCACGGTGAGCTGGTGGGCAGGGCCGTGGCCGGTCGACGAAAGATGGTGGGACGGCGGGCATTCCTCGACCCGGCAGGTGGGTCCCGGGCGGACCGCGCGCATGCAGGTGCTGCTCGAGGCGCCGTCGGAGGCAGGTCCGGGATGCGCGATGCTGCTGTGCTACCGGCAGCGGAGGTGGTACCTCGAAGGGGTCTACGAATGAGATCGACGACACATTGATTGTACACAATTGAATTGTGGACTACTGTCTCTGGCATGGCGGTGGTCGGAATCGATGATCAGTTGTGCTTCGCGCTGTACTCGGCATCGCGCGCGATGACCGCCGCCTACCGGCCGATCCTGGCCGAACTGAACCTCACCTACCCGCAGTACCTCGTGATGCTGGTGCTGTGGGAGGAGGAGCAGGTCACCGTCCGGCATCTCGGTGACCGGCTGCACCTCGACTCGGGCACGCTGTCCCCGTTGTTGAAGCGCCTGGAGGCCGGCGGTCTCATCAGCAGGCAGCGGTCACGCGAGGACGAGCGCGTCGTCGAGGTCACCCTCACCCCCGAGGGCCGTCGGCTCTCAGGCCGGGCCGAGTGCATTCCGGAGCAGCTGTTCTCCGCGACCGGCATGACCGCTCGAGACGCCGAGGACTTGCGCGACGCGGTCCGTCGACTCACCGATGCGCTCAGCGCATCCGAAGGAAGGAAAGACTCGTGAAGACTCTCTACACCGCAGAGGCACTGGCCACCGGCGAGGGCAGGGACGGCCACGGCCGCACCTCCGACGGACGCCTCGATCTCGACCTGGCTACGCCCACCGAACTCGGTGGCAGCGGCAACGGCACCAACCCCGAGCAGCTGTTCGCCGTCGGCTACGCCGCCTGCTTCCACTCGGCGCTGCGACTGGTCGCCCGCCAGGAGAAGGCCGACGTCTCCGATTCCGCAGTGGGAGCACGGGTTTCGCTCGGCCAGATCAATGGCGGCGGTTTTGGCCTTGCCGTCGAGCTGGAGATCACCCTGCCCAACCTCGATCACGACGCGGCGCAGGCGCTGGCCGAGAAGGCGCACCAGGTGTGCCCCTACTCGAACGCCACCCGCGGCAACATCGAGGTGACGCTCACCGTCGGCGACGACTAGGAGACGAGGCGCGCCGCGAACGGCCCCACCCGGGCGATGAAGCGGTCGAAGAACGCCTCGGGATCGACCTCGACGCCGATGTGCGCGTTGGGGTAACGCCCCCACGCGCCGGACCAATCGGCCACCGTCATACCGCGGGTCAGCGTGCCGGTCAGCTCGACGTCGACCGTCGCCTGCCGGTAGCGCACCAGGTCGGGATCGAGCGCCACCGCGGCGGCCAGTGGATCGTGCAGGTGTGCGAGGTATCCCTCGCCCTGATCGAAGTGGAACTCGAAGTAGAACCGCATCGCATCCTCGAGGACGCGGATCAGGGGATTGGCGGCGGCCGATCGCGTGCCGCGGTCGTCGAGCACGCTCATCGGCGTGGTCGACGACCCGGCTGCGGCCGCGAGGCGCCCGAGTGTCGACGGTGTCATCGCGGCGTGCTCGGTGAGGTTGAGGCCCAACACGATCGGCAGGTGCGAGGGCTTCTCCAGACCCCACGCCGCGCCCCACACGTTGAAGACCTCCGACGCTGCCTCGGGGTCCACGTTGACGTTCCACTCCGACACCGGCGTGGTATTTCCGCGGTAGCCGAAGGCGCCGCCCATGATCACCAGACGCCGCAGCAGCCGCGGCAGAGCGGGCTCGATGCGCATCGCCAGCGCGAGGTTCGTCAGCGGGCCCACGGCGAGGCCGACGAGTTCCCCGGGATGCTCACGCGCCGCGCGCACCCACGCCTGCGCCGCGTCGTAGTCGGTCAATCGTCCGTCGGCAGGAGGCAACCGGGCATACCCGAGCCCCTCCGGACCGTGGGTGTCCTCGGCGGTGCGCAACGGGATGGACAGCGGCCCGTCGGCCCCCCTGGACACGGGTATACCCGTGCGACCGCACAGTTCGAGCAGCCCGAAGTTGTTGGTGCACACCTGATCGACGGGCACGTTGCCCGCCGTGGAGGCGATGCCCACCACGTCGGCGTCGGCACTCGCGAACAGATAGGCGAGCGCCATGGCGTCGTCGACGCCGGTGTCCACGTCGGCGAACACGGGTACAGCCTCGGCCTCCGTCACGCCGCCAACGATAGGGGCGACGGAGTCACCAGTGCACGCCGGGGACCAGTCGCACCGCCCGCGTGACGGGCCGCCTGATCGCACCGGGCAGGCGCACCTGGGGAACGGTGGGCCGGGCGGGCCGCCTCGACCGTCGCACCACCTGCGCCGCGGGGCTCTCCCCACGGGCCGCGGGGGAGTCCGGATACCCGAGGTAGAGCTGGTGCAGTATGCGGCGGGACAACTTCGGGACGACGTAGGTTCCGAGATCGGCCAGCGTCCCGACCGGGGTGTCGATCCGTGCAGGCTTGTCGACGAGTCCGCGCACCACCATTGCCGCGGCGTGTTCGGCGGTGATGGCCGGCATCGGATTGAGTTGGCGCGACGGGGCGATCATCGGCGTCTTCACCAGCGGCATATGGATGTTGGTGAAAGTCACGTGGTCCGAGAGCGTTTCGGTGCCCACGACGTCGGCGAACGCGTCGAGCGCGGCCTTGGTCGGAACGTAGGCGCTGTACTTCGGGCTGTTGGCCTGCACGCCCGCACTCGAGACGTTGACCACGTGGCCGAACCGGCGCTCCCGCCAGTGCGGCAACAGTGCCAGCACCATTCGCACGGCGCCGAAGTAGTTCACCGCCATGACGCGCTCGTAGTCGTGCAGTCGGTCGGTGGACGCGCTCACCGATCTGCGGATGGACCGACCGGCGTTGTTCACCAGGTAGTCGACGTGACCGAAGCGGCCCAGGATGTCCTTGACGGTGTGATCGACCGATGACGAATCGGTGACATCACAGGTGAATGCGTAGGCGCGACCGCCCTTCTCGCGGATCTCGGCCACCAGGTCGTCGAGTGCGTCGGCGCTGCGCGCCAGGGCGAACACGGTGGCTCCGCGCTCTGCGACGGCGATGGCCGAGGCGCGACCGATGCCGCTCGAGGCGCCGGTGATGATTACGTGCCTGCCGACCAGCGGGCCGGCGGGATGGTCGCGGCGGGCCCGGTCGGGGTCCAGGTGCTCGGCCCAGTACCGCCAGAGGCGGGGTGCATAGTCGGCGAATTCGGGGGCCGTGATTCCGCTGTCCTGCAACGCCTCCGATGTGTGCTCGGAGGCGAAAGTCGGTGCGAGTTCGACGACGTCGAGCACCTCGCCGGGGACGCCCAGCTGCGTTGCGGCCATGTTGCGCAGCACCTTCGCTGCGCCGGACGCGTTCATGAATGGGGCGGCGGTGGCGCGCGGCAATGCTCCCCGCAGCGGGGGGAGCCCGGCCTCCTTGGCGATGCCGCGGTAGATGCCACGGAGTCCGGTCGTCGTGCGGGCGGTGAGGTGGAACGTCTGCCCGTCGCGGCCCTCGGCGTGCATCAGCGCGACCAATGCGTCGACGACGAAGTCGACGGGCACGATGTTGGTGCGGCCGACGTCGGGCAGCAGCACCGGCGTCAACGACGGTAACTTCGCCAGCCGCGCCAGCACACCGAAGAAGTAGTAGGGGCCGTCGACCTTGTCCATCTCGCCGGTGCGGGAGTCCCCGACGACGACGCCGGGGCGGTACACGCGGTACCGCAATCCGGGCGTCGAGCGCACCAGCAGTTCCGCCTCGAACTTCGTCTGGTGGTAGGCGGTGGGCAGGTTCTGCGAGACGTCGAAGTCCTCCTCGGTGTACTCGCCGCGGAAGTCACCCGCGACCGCGATGGAGGAGACGTGGTGCAGGGTTGCGTCCAGGCGTGACGCGAGGTCTGCGACCGCGCGGGTGCCGTCGACGTTGGTGGCCCGCTGCTGGGCGTCGTCGGCGGTGACGTCGTAGATCGCCGCGCAGTGCACGACGTGGTCGACCCGCCCGACGTCGGCCAGCGTCTGGTCGCTGAGCCCGAGGCCCGGCGTGGTCAGGTCGCCCACCAGCGGTTTCGCGCCGTCGCCCCACTGCTCGGCGAGCTGCTCGAAGCGCCCGAGCGACTCGCGTCGCACCAGCACCCACACCTGTGGGGCGTCACCCGAGGGGCTCGCGGAGGACAAGATCTTGGACACGACACGGCGACCAATGAACCCGGTACCGCCGGTAACGACATAGCGCATCCGGCTCATGGTCGTCCTCGGCGCCCGGAACGTCAATGCCCTCTCGTGCCCGTCGGCTACTGTCCGTCACGAGCCCGTCTGAACGCCTTCGCCCACAGGGAGACATCTCATGCCGATCAATCCGGACGCCATCGGAGCCAAGACCGATCCGCAGCGCTTCTCGTGGACCGACCGCGAAACGCTCCTGTACGCGCTTGGCGTCGGGGCAGGCACCAACGATCTGGCGTTCACGACCGAGAACAGTCACGACATCGAGCAGCAGGTCCTGCCCACCTATGCCGTGATCGCCTGTCCGGCATGGGGTGCCGCCGCGCACGTGGGCTCCTTCAACTGGGCGATGCTGCTGCACGGCAGCCAGCGGATCCGCCTGCACGCGCCGCTGCCACCCGCCGGGGCGCTCGACGTCACCTCCGAGGTCGCCGACATCCAGGACAAGGGTGACGGCAAGAACGCGATCCTCGTCCTGAAGGGCACCGGCACCGACCCCGAGACCGGCGAGGTCGTCGCCGAGTCGTGGTCCACTGCCGTGATCCGCGGCGAGGGCGGCTTCGGCGGGCAGCCGGGCGACCGGCCCGCCGCCCCCGTGTTCCCCGACCGCGAGCCCGACGCGAAGGTGCCGCTGCCCACCACCGAGGACCAGCCGCTGATCTACCGGCTCTCAGGTGACCGCAACCCGCTGCACAGCGACCCTTGGTTCGCGCAGAACCTCGCGGGCTTCCCGAAGCCGATCCTGCACGGCCTGTGCACCTACGGTGTCGCGGGCCGCGTGCTGGTCGCCGAACTGGGCGGCGGCGACGCGACCAGGATCCGGGCCGTCGGCGCGCGATTCACCTCGCCGGTGTTCCCGGGCGAGACCCTGACGACGTCGGTGTGGCGCACCGAACCCGGTCACGCCGTGTACCGCACCGAAGCCGCCGAGCCCGACGGCTCCAATGCTCGCCTGGTACTCGACGACGGCACCGCGGAGTATGTGGACTGACGCGATTACCTCCCGGGTAATCGATTTCGGACGCCGCGCGGGCGACCATGGAGTCATGACCAATTCCGTGCCCGCCTACGCGGTGGCCTACCTGCGCGACGTCGACTTCAACGAGGAAATCATCCGCTACATGCGGGAGATCGACGCCACGCTCACGCCTTTCGGGGGCGAGTTCATCGTCCACGGTGGCCGCATGACCGCCGTGGAGGGCGAGTGGGACGGAACGCTGGTGATGATCCGGTTCCCCGACGCCGACGCCGCGACGCGGTGGTACGAGTCACCCGGCTATCAACGCATACTGCCGCTGCGAGTAAACAATTCGTCGTCGATCACCGCACTGGTGGAGGGCGTCGCGCCTGGGCATACCGGAGCCAAGCGCGTCGAAGAGCTGCTGAACGGCTAGCTCACCCGACGACGTCCGTGCCGGAACCGTTGGAGCCGCAAGTCGTATCGCCATCACCAGTCGCCAGTGTCCGTGCCTGCCCGCGTCGTCTAGATGGCCGGGCAGCCAGGCGATGGTCCGGGTGGAGACGTCGCGCGATCCTGAGTCGGTGCGGTCACCGCTCGGCTCCGTCCGGGCCGTAGTGCTCGGCGACGTCGGGGGAGTCGAGCCACTTGGAATAGGTCGGCGACTTCGGCCAGCCCTCGGGGGAGTCCTGCCACTCCTCCTGGCGTCCCCACGGCAGCAGGTCGATCAGCGCGAAGGTGTGGCTCAGTTGCTCGGTGCCGCGGCCGTTGGTGTGCCAGGTGCGGTAGACGGTGTCGCCGTCGCGCAGGAACACGTTGACCGCGAACCCTTCTCCGGGTGCGGCGTCGACGTCGGCACCGAACGAGCTGCCCGCCGAGGAGTACCAGTCCATGCGGTTGCCGACCTTGGTCCGGTAGGCCAACGCCTCCTCGATCGGACCGTTGGTGACGATGACGAAGCGGGCGTCGTAGGCGTCGAGGAAGTCCAATCGGGTGAACTGCGAGGTGAATCCCGTGCACCCGCCACACTGCCACTGTGCGCCGTCGGTCCACATGTGGTGATAGGTGATCAGTTGGCTGCGACCATCGAACACGTCGGTCAGCCGGACGGGTCCGTCCTCGCCTGCGAGCGTGTACTCGGGGAGTTCGACCATGGGCAGGCGTCGGCGCTGCGCTGCGATGGCGTCGAGTTCGCGGGTGGCGGCCTTCTCACGACGGCGCAGGTCTTCGAGCGCGGTGCTCCAGGTCGCCTGGTCGACGACGGGGGGCTTGGCGGTGTTGGTTCGATCGGTCACGGTCTGTTCGGTCATGGTGCCTCCTCCAGAATCTGATCCTCTTGGCGATGTCGACTCGGCTGCGGCGTGGAACTCATCGCCGTGGTCATTCGACTTTCGTGCCGTCCCATTCGACGAGCCGCCAGCCGTCGTCCGGGTTGCCGCGCACGACGACGCGGCCGGTGTTCGGCAGCGGCTGGGACTCGGCGAGTTCGAGTGGCGGATCGGTGACGTTGAGCAGCGTCCAGGTCGCGATGGCCGCACCGTGGGAGTAGACGACGGGCTGCTGCTGGCCGCTGCCGTAGACGACGTCGACGGCCTGGTCGAACCTGGCGTCGAATTCGTTGCCGTCGATGGAGCCGGGGATGCGGGCGGTGCGGTCGCCCGCCAGCCACTGCCTGATGGGCTGGTAGTAGCTACCGATGGCCGCGATTGCGGGACGGCCTTCGAGGTCGCCCGCCTCGATCTCGCGCAGGCCGTCCAGTACGACGATGGGTAGGCCGAGTTGGTCGGCGAGGGGTTGCGCCGTCTGCTGGGTTCTGATCATCGACGAGGCGTAGATGCCGTCGTCGGGCGTGCGGGTCAACTCGACTGCGACCTCCTTTGCCTGTCGTTCGCCCTTTGGCGTGATCGAGGGTCCCGGCACGGTGGTGTCGATGATTCCGCTGGCGTTGCCTGCGGACTCGGCGTGCCGGACGAAGGTGATGGTGACGTCGGGATCCGCCGAGGCCGGTGCGGCTAGGACGATGGCTGCCGTCATCGATGCGAACAGGACGCCCAGCGTGCGACGGAGTGGACTCATCGACCCATCCTGCGGGGTCGACGCCACCACTACAAGATCGAACGCATGTTCGATAACATTCGAGGGTGGGCTGGAACGATGGACCTTCGACGTGGACGGAGATGGAGCGCGTCCTCACCAGCAAGCCACGCCGGGCGGGCCTGCCCATCGCCGAACCGACGGGCGACGGTGGCGACAGCCCGGCCTGGTCGCGCAAGCGCGGCGCCTACGAGCCGGTGGGGGAGAAGCGTCGGCCCTCCGCCGTCCCGTATGCCGAATTGCACGCCCACTCCGCCTACAGCTTCCTCGACGGCGCCAGCACGCCCGAGGAACTGGTCGAGGAGGCGGCCCGGCTCGACCTGCGCGCCATCGCGCTGACCGACCACGATGGGCTCTACGGCGTGGTGCGGTTCGCCGAGGCTGCCAAGGAACTCGACGTGTCGACGGTGTTCGGTGCGGAGCTGTCGCTCGGGAACGTGCCACGCACCGAGGATCCCGACCCGCCGGGCCCGCACCTGCTGGTCCTGGCCCGTGGACCGGAGGGGTACCGGCGGCTGTCGCGTGAGATCGCCAAGGCGCACCTGGCCGGCGGCGAGAAGGGCAAGCCGCGCTACGACTACGACAGCCTGTCCGAGGCGGCGGGCGGGCACTGGCACGTGTTGACCGGCTGTCGCAAGGGTCATGTCCGGCAGGCGCTTTCGACGGGCGGACCGGAGGCGGCCGAGGCGGCGCTCGCCGACCTGGTCGACCGCTTCGGCGCCGGCCGCGTCAGCATCGAACTCAGTCGTCACGGCCACCCGCTCGACGACGAGCGCAACGCCGTCCTGGCCGGGTTGGCTCCCCGGTTCGGCGTCGACGTGGTCGCCACCACGGCCGCGCACTTCGCCGAACCCTCCAGGGGCAGGCTGGCCATGGCGATGGGCGCGATCCGGGCGCGCAACTCGATGGACGAGGCGGCGGGCTGGTTGGCGCCGCTGGGTGGGGCGCACCTGCGCTCGGGCGAGGAGATGGCCCGCCTGTTCTCGCACTGCCCCGAGATCGTCACGGCAGCAGCCGATCTGGGCGAACAATGTGCGTTCAAGCTGGCGTTGATCGCACCCCAGTTACCGCCGTTCGACGTGCCCGAGGGACACACCGAGGACAGCTGGCTGCGGCAGTTGACCATGACCGGTGCCGAGCGACGGTACGGCCCGCGGGAGCGGGCGCCGCACGCGTACGCGCAGATCGAGCACGAGCTGAAGGTCATCGCCCGGCTGAACTTCCCCGGCTACTTCCTGGTGGTCGACGACATCACGCGGTTCTGCCGGGACAACGGCATCCTCTGCCAGGGCAGGGGATCGGCGGCCAACTCGGCGGTCTGCTACGCCCTCGGCGTCACCAACGTCGACCCGGTGGCCAACGGCCTGCTGTTCGAACGGTTCCTGTCGCCGGCGCGTGACGGACCGCCGGACATCGACATCGACATCGAGTCGGATCTGCGGGAGCAGGCGATCCAGTACGTCTACGAACGCTACGGCCGCGACTACGCCGCGCAGGTGGCCAACGTCATCACCTACCGCGGTCGCAGTGCGGTGCGCGACATGGCCCGTGCGCTCGGCTACTCCCAGGGGCAGCAGGACGCGTGGAGCAAGCACATCAGCCGGTGGAACGGGCTGCCCGACTCGCCTGACGTCGAGGACATCCCGGAGTCGGTGATCGACCTGGCGCTCCAGGTCAAGAATCTGCCCCGGCACATGGGCATCCACTCCGGGGGCATGGTGATCTGCGATCGGCCCATCGCCGACGTCTGTCCGGTGGAGTGGGCGCGCATGGAGAACCGCAGCGTGCTGCAGTGGGACAAGGACGATTGTGCGGCAATCGGTTTGGTGAAGTTCGACATGCTGGGGCTCGGGATGCTCTCGGCGCTGCACTACTGCATCGACCTGGTCGCCGAGCACAAGGGCATCGACGTCGACCTGTCGCAGCTGGACCTGTCCGAGCCTGCCGTCTACGAGATGCTGCAGCGCGCCGACTCGGTCGGGGTGTTCCAGGTCGAGTCCAGGGCGCAGATGGCCACGCTGCCGCGGTTGAAGCCGCGGGTCTTCTACGACCTGGTGGTCGAGGTGGCGCTCATCCGCCCCGGCCCCATCCAGGGCGGGTCGGTGCACCCGTACATCAGCAGGCGCAACGGGGAGGAGCCGGTCACCTACGACCACCCGTCGATGGAGCCTGCACTACACAAGACGTTGGGCGTGCCGCTGTTCCAGGAGCAGCTGATGCAGTTGGCCGTCGACTGCGCAGGGTTCTCCGCGGGCGAGGCCGACCAGCTGCGCCGGGCGATGGGCTCCAAGCGGTCGACCGAGAAGATGCGACGCCTGCGGGACCGGTTCTACGACGGCATGCGGACCCGGCACGGCATCACCGGCGACGTGGCCGACCGGATCTACGAGAAGCTGGAGGCGTTCGCGAACTTCGGCTTCCCCGAAAGTCATTCGCTGAGCTTCGCCTCGCTGGTGTTCTACTCGTCGTGGTTCAAGCTGCATCATCCGGCGGTGTTCTGCGCGGCGTTGCTCCGCGCGCAGCCGATGGGCTTCTATTCGCCGCAGTCGCTGGTCGCCGACGCGAGACGGCACGGCGTGCTAGTGCACGGTCCCGACGTCAACGCGAGCCTGGCGCACGCCACGCTGGAGAACTCGGGCATGGAGGTGCGGCTGGGGCTCGGCGCGGTCCGCAACATCGGGTCCGACTTGGCCGAGCAGATGGTCGAGGAACGAAATGCCGATGGCGCGTACACGTCCCTGGTCGACCTGACCGGCCGCGTGCAGCTGTCGGTGCCGCAGACCGAGGCGCTGGCGACGGCGGGTGCGTTGAACTGCTTCGGCATCGAGCGGCGTGAGGCGTTGTGGGCGGCGGGGGCGGCGGCCAGTCAGCGGCCGGACCGGCTGCCCGGAGTCGGGTCGTCGTCGCACGTGCCGTCGCTGCCCGGCATGACGCACCTCGAGCTGACCGCGGCCGACGTCTGGGCCACCGGGGTGTCGCCGGACAGCCACCCCGTGCAGTTCCTGCGGGCGAAGCTCGAGGCGATGGGGGTGGTGCCCGCCGATCGGCTGCTCTCGGTGCGCGACGGCACCCGGGTGTTGATCGCGGGCGCGGTGACCCATCGGCAGCGCCCGGCCACCGCGCAGGGCGTGACGTTCCTGAACATCGAGGACGAGACCGGGATGGTCAACGTCATGTGCTCGCGCGGGGTGTGGGGGCGTCACCGCAGGCTGGCGCAGACGGCGTCGGCGCTGGTGATCCGCGGCATCGTGCAGAACGCGACGGGCGCGGTGACCATCGTCGCCGACGAGTTGCGACCCATCGACCTGCGCGTGGCGTCGCGGTCGCGCGACTTCCAGTGAGCTCGAGCCAGTGGGTGAGCCCTCTTTCCGCGAGCGTGCGTGTCTGCGGGCGACACGCCGCTCGCCGGGCGAAGTTCGCGCACGCTCGGCGAGGGCGGACGCGTCCGGGGAGCATGGCCGGGGGTGACCCCCAGGCACGCTGGGTAGTCTCCGAAACATGACTTCCTCCGAGCCGCTGAACCTCACCGTCGACGAACTCCTGACCACCACCCGGTCGGTCCGCAAACGCCTCGACCTGGAGAAGCCGGTGCCACGCGAGGTCCTCCTCGAATGCCTCGACCTCGCGCTGCAGGCACCCACGGGATCCAACTCGCAGGGGTGGCAGTGGATGTTCGTCGAGGACCCCGAGAAGAAGAAGGCGATCGCCGACGTCTATCGCATCGCCGCCAACCCCTATCTCGCCGCCCCCAAGCCCGAGTACGGCGACAGCCGCGACGAGCGCACTCCAATGGTCGTCGACTCGGCGAAGTTCCTCAGCGACCACCTGCACGAGGTGCCCGTGCTGATGATCCCGTGTCTGGAGGGTCGACCCGACGGCGCGCCCGCGGGAATGAGCGCCGGTTTCTGGGGATCGCTGATGCCCGCAGCGTGGAGCTTCATGCTGGCCCTGCGGTCGCGCGGGCTCGGCTCGGCGTGGACCTCACTGCACCTGCTGGGCGACGGCGAGAAGCAGGTCGCCGACCTGCTGGACATCCCGTTCGACAAGTACTCCCAGGGCGGGCTGTTCCCCGTCGCATACACCAAGGGCACCGACTTCAAGAAGGCCAAGCGTCTGCCCGCCGAGCAGCTGACGCACTGGGATACCTGGTAAGCCGCTCCATCTCCGCGGCGGCCGCCAACACGACGTCGTCGGCACCGTCCGGGGCGGACACCAACATGCCCGTCGACCCAAGCGTCGGCACCGTCACCCCGCACGCACCGAGGTAACTCAGCACCATCGTGGTGCGCAGGGTGCTCGCATTGCAGGCGTCGTAGACCTCGTCGGAACCGAGGAGGTCGTCGATGCGTGGTGGTTCGTGGCGCACGGTCGGGCACAGCAGCACGGCGCCCGCCAACTCGGCGGCGAACCGATCCCGCAACGGGCCCATCGCGCTGCGCACCGGTCGAACCGACTGTGGCGCATCGGCATTGCGGGCGAGCCGCCGCGCGGTCGTGGGCTCGACGTCCGCCGACGTCGACAGCAGCGCGCCGTAGGTGTCGTACGCGTCGGCGCCGACGATCGTGCCGTGGACGTCGAAGAGGTCCTGCGCGATCGCCATCGATTCGACGTGCTCGACGGTGACGTCCACGCCGCCCTCGCGCAGGGCCTCGACGGCCGACTCGAACGACGACCGGACCGCGGGCGTGCAGGCATCGAGCCATTCACCGGATGGGACGACGACGCGACGCACCGCGGGCGCTCGGCCGTCGCGTCCGATCAGCAGCCGGTCCAGCAGGCGGACGTCCTCCACCGAGCGCGCCAGCAGGCCGACGCTGTCGAGCGTGGGGGAGAGCGGCCGAAAGTCGTGTTCGCCGTATCGATGTCGGCTCGCACGGTAGCCGACACAGCCGCTGAACGCGGCGGGCACGCGCACCGAGCCGGAGGTGTCCGTCCCGATCGCGAAGGGCGCGATCCCGAGCGCGACGGCGACCGCCGACCCCGACGACGAGCCGCCCGGCACCAGTGCCGGATCTACCGGGTTGACCGGTGTGCCGAAGCGCCGGTTGACGCCGAGACCGGAGAACGCGAACTCGCTGAGGTTCGTCTTGCCGACGGTCACCATGCCGAGCGAGGCGCACCGTCGCACCAACGCACTGTCGGCGCGGGCTGGTGGATCGTCGGCGAGCGACGCCGCGCCACACGTGGTGACGGTGCCCGCGACGTCGAACAGGTCCTTCCACACCACCGGGATCCCGTCTAGCGGCCCGAGCAGGGCATCGTCGCGCCGTCGGTCGTCACTGCGGTCGGCTTCCCGGCGGGCGCGCTCATCGGTGACGGTGATCATCGTCGAGCGAGCCTCCGCGTCCGCGGTGCGAGTCAGAGCGCGCTCGGCCGCATCCCGGGCTGCGCCGTTGGGGGACTTCATCGCACCGAGGCTAGCCAGCCCCCAGACCACCGGCCATGGAGGAACGTACATCGAAGCGCACAGGCACTGAACGAAACGACATGAGCGCTCCACGCGAAGGCGACGTTGACTGTGGGCATGGAGTTGACGCACGACACCGCGACCATGGTGATCCCCGCCGGCCAGGGGCTGGCGTTCCGCATCCGCGCGGGTGACCGCTTCAGCCTCGTCGACCCCGAGGGCGGCCAGGTCGGCGACCTGTTCGCGTTCGCGGCCACCGACCCCGACGAATACCTGTCCGCCGCGCACACCCGAACGTCGGTCAGCAGGCTGTTCCCGCGCATCGGGGAGCACTTCCTGACCAACCGCCGACGGCCGATCCTCACGCTGACGGCCGACACGTCACCGGGCGCGCACGACATGCTCATCGCCGCCTGTGACCCCGCCCGCTACGACGCGCTCGGGGTAGCCGGGCACGCCTCGTGCGCGGACAACCTCCGAATCGCCCTGTCGCAGTTGAAAATGGCCGCGCCCGTCGTGCCGCAACCGGTCAACGTCTTCATGAACATCCCGGTCGGCGCCGATGGTGACCTGAGTTGGCTACCCGCGCCGAGCCGGCCCGGCGATGCCGTGACCTTCGAGGCGGACATGAATTGCGTGATCGTGGTCTCGGCCTGCCCGATGGACCTCAATCCCATCAACGGCGACCGACCCACCTCGCTTGCCATCGAATTCGTCGCACCCCGAACCTAGCCACCCGGCCCCATCAGGAGGACACCATGCAGTACGCACACCCCGCTCTGAGTCCCCATCGCATCGGCGCCCTGGCGCTGCGCAACCGGCTCGCCGTCGCCCCGATGACCCGCGTCTCGGCCATGCCGGACGGCACGGCCACCACCGAGATGGCCGACTACTACGCCGAATTCGCGCGCGGCGGCTTCGGGTTGATCGTCACCGAGGGCATCTACACCGACACCGCGCACAGTCAGGGATACCTGAACCAGCCCGGTCTGGCGACCGACGCGCACGTCGAGGCATGGCGTGGCGCCACCGAGGCCGTCCACGCCCACGGCGCCCCGTTCGTCGCCCAGTTGATGCACGCAGGCGCGCTGTCCCAGGGCAACTCCTTCGGTGCCGGGACCATCGCACCATCGGCCGTCGCCCCGATCGGACAGCCGCTCGGGGAGTACGGCGGGCACGACCACTGGCTGACGCCCCGGGCCGCGACCGGTGAAGACATCCGCAGCGTCATAGCCAGTTACGCCGATGCCGCCGTGCGGGCCGTGGCCGCGGGCTTCGACGGCGTGGAAGTCCATGCCGCCAACGGCTACCTGCTGGATCAGTTCCTCACCGTCTACACCAACCAGCGCGACGACGACTACGGCGGCGACATGGCCAACCGCATCCGGCTGACGGCCGAGGTCGTCGCGGCGATCCGCGACCGCGTCGGTGCCGACGTCCCGATCGGGGTGCGGTTGTCGCAGACCAAGGTCAACGACTTCACCTACCGCTGGCCGGGTGGTGCTGCCGACGCCGAGGTCATATTCGCTGCGCTGGCTCGAGCCGGTGTCGACTATCTGCACGTCGCCAGTGAGGGTCGAGACTTCATCGACACCGCCCGGCTCTCGGATGGCCGCACCATCACGGCGCTGGCCCGTGAGGTCAGTGGCGTACCGGTGATGGCCAACGGTGGAATGCACGATCCCCGACAGGCGGCCGACGTCCTCGCGGGAGAGCACGCCGACCTCTTGTCGGTCGCACGCGGCGCACTGGCCAACCCGGATCTGCCCGAGCGGCTCGCCGTAGGCGACGAGCTGAATCCGTTCGACCACGCGATGATTCAGCCAATGGCGACCATCGCCAACACGCGGGAGTGGGCAGCTGCGCGCAGCGTCCGATGAGACCCGCGGTGATCCTCAGCCCAGCGCGTCGGCCTCGATCGCGAGGAACAGGTCGACGCGGTCCTCGAGGCGGCTGACGTCCCGTCCGGTCAGTTCGCCGATCTTGGCGATGCGGTTGCGCAGCGTGTTCACGTGGACGTAGAGGGCGCCGGCGGTGGTCGACCACTGTCCGTCGTTGCTCAGGAACGTCCGCAGCGTGCGCTCGAGTTCGGTCCCGTGCTGCCCGTCGTGGTTGCGCAGCGGATCCAGAAGGTCATCGGCGAAGCGCCGCAACACCGTTCGGTCGTGCAAGCCGAGCAGCATACGGTGCGTCCCGATGTCGGCGAAGGTCCCCACCCGCGAGCCGGTACCGCGTCTGCGCAGCACTTGGCACACCTCCCGCGAACCGATCAGGGGTTCGCGTAGTGCTGCGGAATCGGTTGCCACCGAACCTATCCCGATGACGGTTCGGTCCTCGGGGAAGCGGGTGCCCATGGCGGTCACCAGTTCCTCGGCCAGTGTGACGATCGCCGCGGCGCCATCGTGCCACGGGAAGACGACGACGGTGTCCTGGCTGCCTGCGACGACCACCGCCGGAACGCCCCGCCGGGCGAAGAAGTCCTCGACCTCGTCGGTCGACCCAGCCGGTCGTCGTGGGCCGTCGCCGACGACGAGGGTGATGACGGCTAGCCGACCGGCGGGGTCGATGCCGAACGCCCGCAGCCTGTCCCGGACCTCGCCGGCCCGCGCAGCACCCGAGAGGATCATCTCGAGGAGTTCGCTGGAGAACCGCGACTCGATCGCCTGCAGGGCCTGCTGCTTGGTGACCTCCAGGCTCAGGAACCGTGCCGCCTGATCGACGGCTCCCTGCTCCTCGGGGGTGAGGTTGGACATGGGGCGCAGGCAGAACACGCCGGCGTCCACCTCGCCCATCGCGCCCTCGACCAGGAACACCGACGCGCGGCCGCCGTCGGGCAGGTCGACCTCCAGCGGCGGGGGCCTGCGTACGAGCGCGTGCGCCGCGGACTGATCGAAGTCGGGATGTACACCGGCGCCGGCGAGTCGTCGACCCATCCTGTCGACCACGACCAGCGGCAGATCGTGGTCGCGGCGCAGCACGTCGAGCACGCCCTGGGCGCCTCCACCACGCGAGATGGCCGTCGCCAGCGCGTTGCCACGCCGCACCAGCCCTGCAAGTGCCTCCTGGCGGGCTGCGCCCTGGATGCGAGCGGCCGCCTCCGTGATCGCCGTGAACGGCACGGCGATCGACACCGAAGCGAGCGGAAGACCAGCGTCGGTGCACGCGTCGAGCAGGTCGTGCGGCACCGTCGGCGTCGTCTCGGTGAGCCCGAAGATCAAGCCGGAGGCGCGAGCACGCCGGAGTGCATCCACGAAGGCGGCAGCACCGGCGACGTCGCGCCACAACCCGTTGGTGAGCACGAGTTCGGTGGCGCGGACGTACGGCGAGGGGTCGGGCAGCTCGGTGTTGTGCAGCCACAACACTTCCCGGTCGGTGTCACCCGGTTCGCCCGGCACCAGGAGGTCGAGTTCGAGCGCGGCGTCGTCGAGCAGGGCACGAAACGTGAGCACGTGTCTCATCATCCAGTCAACGAGGGCGACGGTGGACGTTTATCCACTCACTCGCCGTCTCCGCCGGTGTTTCGATGATCGTGCCAGCAACGACAGGAGTCCGCGATGTCGACCAGTCCGCTCGACGCACCGACCACGACCGACCCCACGGCAGATGCCGCGGTGCCCTTCGACGCCCACGGGATCGACCCGATCCCCGACGACAGTCGCGACTGTTCGCCGTGGGAGTTGTTCTGGATCTGGTCTGGCGCCAACATCGCGCCCATCAACTGGGTGCTGGGTGCACTCGGCATCACGCTGGGCCTCAGCCTGGTGGAGACGCTGCTGGTGGTGGTGCTCGGCAACGTCGTCGGGTGCGCCGTGTTCGGCGTGTTCAACGTCATCGGTCATCGCACGGCCGTCAACCAAATGGTGCTGGGCCGGGCGCCGTTCGGCACGAAGGGCGCGATCGTCCCGGGGCTCGCGCAGTTCGCGCTGACGATGGGCTGGGTCGGCGTCAACACCTGGGTGGTGCTCGACCTGGCTCTGGCGATGCTTGCCGAACTCGGCGTCACCGGCGGGGTGTGGCTCGAGGTCGCCGTAGCCGCCGGCATCATGGTCGTCCAGCTGGGCCTGGCCCTCTACGGGTTCTATGCCATCCGAAGCTTCGAGAAGTACACCGTGCCCGCCACCGTCGCGGTGATGGCGATCATGACCGTGATGGCCATGGCGACCACTGACGTGAACTGGAATCTGACCGGAACCCCGATGGACGGCGGCGACAAGGTCACCGCGGTGACGCAGCTGCTGACGGCCATCGGCATCGGCTGGGGTCTGACGTGGATCCCGTATGCGTCGGACTACAGCAGGTTCGTCCGGGTCACGGCCTCCACCCGCGCGGTGTTCTGGTCGTCCTCGCTCGGCATGTACCTGCCCACCGTCTGGCTCGCCGCGCTGGGGGCATGTCTGGCCAGCGCGGGCCATGGCAGCGACCCGTCCACCCTGGTGGTCAGCACCTTCGGCGTCATGGCCATCCCGGTGCTGCTGCTCCTCGTGCACGGGCCGATCGCGACGAACATCCTCAACCTGTACTCGTGCTCACTGGCTGCGCTGTCGATCGGCGTTCGGGCGGCACGCTGGAAGGTCACCCTGGTCGCGGGTCTGGTCGCCTCGGGTGTGCTGGCGGTGTTCGTCAACGCCGACAGCTTCGCCCATGCCTTCGATCAGTGGATGGTGTCGATCCTGGTGTGGATCAGCCCGTGGGCGGCGATCGTGCTCGTCGACTACTTCGTGGTCCGGCGCGGGTCACTGGACGTCGCGTCGCTCTACCCGGGTGACCGAGCACTGCCCGGCCGCGCGTTCAACGTCAGCGGACTGGTCAGCCTCGCGGCCGGCCTGATCGCAGGCTGGTCGTGGCAGTACGGATTGGTTCCGTTCATGCAGGGCCCGTTGGCCAAGGCGCTCGGCAACACCGACTTCTCCTGGCTGTCCGGCAGTCTCGTCGCCGGCGGCCTGTACTTCCTGCTGACGCGGCGGGAGGCGCGCTCGTGACCGACGACACCTCGCTGCCCACGGTGCTCAGCGCCACCACGCTGTCGAATGGCTTCCTGGGCAAGCTGATCGAGATCTGCTTCGTCACCACCGATCATCGTCGGACGATGGAGGGCCTGGTGCGGCTCGGCATCGGGCCGTGGCGGGTGTACACCTTCGACTCGGCCACGGTCACGGGCCGCACGTACCGCGGCGCCGACGCCGACTACGCGATCAAGGTCTGCTTCGCCGACGTCGGCGATCTGGCCGTCGAGATCATGGAGCCCCTGTACGGTCCGTCGATCTTCCAGGAGTTCCTCGACGCCCACGGCGAAGGCATCCAGCACGTCGCCTTCGATTGCGAGGAGAGGCCCTGGGAACAGCGCGCGGCCGAGTTCGAGCATCGGGGGTTCCCAGAAATCCAGTCGGGCCGGTTCATGGACGCCAACGCGTTCGCGTTCTTCGACACCGAGGCGGCCACCGGCACGACCTTCGAGACGTACTCGATCCCGCCGGGCTTCGTCTGGCCGGAGCCGCAGGAGTGGTACCCGGCTCCGCCGCCGGCCGGTCAGGCGCCCCCGGTGCGGGAACAGCGGCACTGATTCTCGTGCCGCGAAGTCACGTCGCGCCGGCGAAGCCGTTCTGTCGCCAGGCCTCGTACACCGCGACCGCGGCGGCATTCGACAGGTTGAGCGACCGCCGTCCCGCCAGCATGGGGATGCGCACGGTCGTGGTGACGTTCGGGTCGGCGAGTGTCTCGGCGTCCAACCCGGTCGGTTCGGGTCCGAAGAGCAGGACGTCCCCGGGGCGGTAGTCGACGGCGGCGAACGACGTCTCCGAGTGGGCGGTGAACGCGAAGACCCGCGCCGGCAGGACCGCTGCCCAGGCCGCGTCGAGGTCGGCGTGCACGGTCACCGACGCCAGGTCGTGGTAGTCGAGACCGGCGCGACGCAACTTGGGCTCCGACAGGTCGAAGCCCAACGGTTCGACGAGGTGCAGTTCGCATCCCGTGCCCGCGACCATGCGAATCGCATTGCCCGTGTTGGGCGCGATGCGCGGCGAGTAGAACATCACCTTGAACAATTGCCGCGCCTTCCCGATCATCAGTCCTGCCGACGCTACGTGTCTCCTCGTCGTTCGACGCCGCGAGAACGGCAATGGTCTCAGGCGTGCAACGACATTTGCTCGTATGGCACACGAAGTGGCAACGCCCTGGTCACGAACTCCGTTCGATCAGCAACAGTCATGGAAACCCCCGCTCATCGCTGTCATACTCGATCAATTGCCGGGCGATGACGCCTGCCCATCGATGGGCGAAGAGCTGCAGGAAGTCACATGAACGACGCGCGATCACGGAGATGCGGCCCACCGGCCCGAAAAGCGGCGCAGTCGCGATGACGGTCGCTGCGCAGCCACCATACGCGGGCACGGCAACCGAATTCGGCGACCATTCGACGCCGCCGGTGAAGCGGCCTTCGCGATGGTCGGTGAGCAATTGGCCCGTCGGCTGGAAAGTGTTCGCCATCGTATTGGTGCCGCTGTTGCTGGCAGGCGCATTCGGCGGGCTGCGCGTCTACTCCGGGTGGAATGAGGCAGCCGATTTGCGGGTGGCTGCCGATCGCGCGGAAATGGTGCCCGCCATCGAGCGCTACACGGCGGCCCTCGAGTCGGCCCTGTTGGCCAATTCGACCGGCGGTGACACCGCATCGGCGATCGCCGACTACGACGCAGCCAAGCAGGAACTGCAGCGCCGACTCGCCGCCACCGACGTCGTGCCCGACGTGGCCGCCGGCGTCGACTCGTTGCTCGACGACGGGCAGTCGCTGCTCGATCAGGTGACCGCCAACAGCATCGCCCTGCGCGACCGGATCACCGGGTACGCGCCGATCCTGCTCACCGCGGAGGACGCCGTGAACGGGTCGGTCCGCGTCGACGACGAACGCATCCGGGCCGACGCGCTGGGGCTGTCCAGGGCGATGGGCGCGCGCGGCCAGATGGTGATGCAGCAGCTGCTGGTCAACCTTGGCGCGCAGGTGCCCGAACCCGAACTGCGGACGTCGATGATCACGCTGGCGGGCACCGAGCCGTCCACGCTGTTCGGCATGGTGCAGGTGCTCGGAGTCGGTTCCCCCGACGCCGAGAAGCTGCAGGCCGAGATGGTGCGGCGGATGGCGCTGATGTCCGATCCAGCCGTGCCGCTGGTCAACAACCCCGAGATCTCCGAGTCGATCCGGACCACCGGTGACATCGCCCGCCAGGTCATCGACCGCACCACCGCGGACCTCTCCTCCGGCGTGGAGGATCAGGCAGCGGCCACGCGCAGCGAGGCCATTCGCGACTCGGTGATCGTCGGGATCGCACTGCTACTCGCGCTGCTACTGGTGGCGATCGTCTCGACCACGCTGATCCGGCCGTTGCGCAGGCTGCGCGACGGTGCGTTGCGGGTGGCGCACGAAGACTTGGCGCGCGAACTCGACCGGGTGCGCTCCGGCGGCGAGGTGCACCAGATCCAGCCGCTGCCGGTGTACACCACCGAGGAGATCGGGCAGGTCGCCCACGCGGTCGACGAACTGCACGAACAGGCCGTCCTGCTCGCCGGGGAACAGTCGCGGCTGCAGGTACAGCTCGGCGACATGTTCGAGACGCTGTCGCGCCGGAGCCGCTCGCTGGTGGACCAGCAGCTGTCGCTGATCGACCACCTCGAGCGCGACGAAGACGACCCCGAGCGGCTGCGGAGTCTGTTCCGCCTGGACCACCTGGCGGCCCGCATGCGACGCAACGGCGCCAACCTGCTGGTGCTCGCGGGATCGAAGGTGCCCCGCGAACACGCCGACCCGGTTCCGGTCGCGGCGCTGATCGACGCGGCGGCGTCCGAGGTGGAGGACTACACGCGGGTCGTCACGGCGACGGTCCCCGACAGCGAGGTGCTCGGCGTGGTCGCGGGCGACCTCGTGCACCTGCTGGCCGAGCTGCTCGACAACGCACTGCGCTATTCGCCGCCGGTCTCGCAGGTGCGGGTGTCCGCCGTGCACACCGGCAATGGCGGCCTCGTCGTGGAGATCAGTGACGTGGGCCTCGGCATGACCGACGCCGACCTCCGGGTCGCCAACGCCCGGCTGCAGTCCGGTGGCGAGGTCAACCCGTACACGGCGCGACACATGGGCCTGTTCGTCGTCGGACGCCTGGCCGCCCAGCACGGATTGGTAGTCCGGTTGCGCAACACCACTGCGGGCGAACGCAATTCGGGCACCACGGCGGGTGTCTACGTGCCCGCAGAGCTGCTGCTGCGAAACGGTGCGCCGATCCCTGCCGACGCGCAGGCGCCTGCCGAACCCTCCCTCGCCTTCGCGGCCGAGCCCGAACCCGCCCCCGCGGAATCCGCGGAGATGGAGTACGACGAATTCGCCGAGTACACCGAGGACGCCCCGGACACCGACGAGTTCGTCATTCAGGAACCCACAGAGGAGCCGGCAGCGGAGCCGGCAGCGGAACCGGCAGCCCGGAACGGCCGCGTCGAGGTGCCGGTGTCCTTCCTCCCGCAACGCAAGCCGGGTGCCAGCGGCATCGCCGACATCCCGCCGGGGCCACCGGAATTCACCGAGCTGACGCCGAGCGATGTTCAGGCGCCGACCGACACCTCCGCGTTCTTCGCATCACGCGCGCACGCGGCAGCCGAGGCGCAACCCGAGCCCGAACCCCTGCCGCCGAGCGCCCCGGCTGCCGAAGCCCGCACAGAGGGCAGCGGCGACGGCAGCATCTTCGACAAGATGCTGTCCGAGTGGCTCATCGACGACCCGCACGAACTCGCCCAGAGCACCGACCTCGACTGGCAGACGGTGTGGGACAAGGGTTGGTCGGCGGCCGCGGCGGCCGAAGACGCCCCCGTCGCAGAACACACCGACGACGGCCTACCCGTCCGGCAGCCCGGCGCACGGCTGGTTCCCGGCGCCGCCGATGACGACCACGACGACCGCAACGGCGTCGGAGCCCACGGCCGCAACGGTGCCCAGAACGGCACCGCCGACGAGTCACGTCCGATGCCTGCGCGCGACCCCGAAGCCGTGCGCGCCAGCATGAGCAGTCACTTCGGCGGCGTGCACGCCGGCCGCAACCACGTCCGCGAGAGCAGGGAGACCGACCGCGAATGACCCGTTCCGCCCAGCGCGACTCCCTTGACTGGCTGGTCGCAAGGTTCGCCGACGAGGTCGCCGGGGTGTCGCACGCCATCCTGGTGTCCGCCGACGGGCTGCTGATGGCGGCCAGTGCGCACATGCCGGTCGAACGGGCAGATCAGCTGGCGGCCGTGGCCTCGGGTTTGGCGAGTCTCTCCAGTGGTGCGGCCCAGCTGTTCGAGGGTGGTTACGTGCTGCAGTCGGTCGTCGAGATGGAGAACGGCTACCTGCTGTTGATGCGCGTCGGCGACGGGTCGCACCTCGCCACCCTGGCGACCAGGTCCTGCGACATTGGACAGATCGGCTACGAGATGGCGATCCTGGTCGAGCGGGTGGGCGCCGTGGTGCAATCCGGCCGCCGCTCCGCGCACCGGGGGTGAGCTGACGTGGATCAGGTGCGCGACGGCTGGCGCAACGGCGGTTCGCCCGCTGAGCCCAACCTGGTACGGCCCTACATCCTGACGGCTGGTCGCACCGCGCCGCGCATGGATCTGCCGGTCGAGGCGACGATCGCGACGGCCGAACCGAGCCCACCGGCACGCTGGCCGGGCAGTGACGTGCGGGCCAGAATCGTGGACCTTGGCGGTGGCAGCACGTCCGTCGCGGAGGTCGCGTCGCGGCTCGACTTGCCGCTCGGCGTTGCGCGCGTGCTGATCGGTGATCTCGTGGCGCAGGGGTATCTTCGGGTGAACGCCACGTTGTCGGAATCGGCGACGATAGAGGAACGGCGGGAACTCATAGGGAGGACGCTGCGTGGGCTACGGGCACTCTGAGCGCAAGCGCTCATCCGGCTCAGAGTCTTCGCGCAAGCGCTCATCCGCCTCCACGAAGATCGTCGTCTCCGGTGGTTTCGGAGCGGGCAAGACCACGTTCGTCGGTGCCGTCTCCGAGATCGTGCCGCTGCGCACCGAGGCCATCGTCACCAATGCCTCGTCGGGCCTCGACGGGCTCGACGCCACCCCGGACAAGAACACCACCACCGTCGCAATGGACTTCGGCCGCATCACCCTGGCCGACGACCTGATCCTGTACCTGTTCGGCACGCCCGGGCAGCGGCGCTTCTGGTTCATGTGGGACGACCTGGTGCGCGGGGCGATCGGCGCGATCATCCTGGTCGACGTGCGGCGCCTGCAGGACAGCTTCGCGGCCGTGGACTTCTTCGAGGCCCGCAAGATGCCATTCCTGATCGCGGTCAACGAGTTCGACGGCACGCGACGGTATTCGGCCGAGGCGGTGCGTACGGCGCTCGCTCTGCCCGACCACGTTCCGGTGGTGCTCGTCGACGCGCGCGACCGGCACTCGGCGCGTGCCTCGCTGATCGCTCTGACCGAGTACGCACTGATGAACGTCAGCTCGATGACCGGCTGACGTGGTCGATTCCGACGTTACCTGGATCGACCGGGAGTACGAGGGGCACGACTTTCGCGACCAGGACCTCAGCCGGCTGCGCACCGAGCGGGTGGTGTTCACCGAATGCAACTTCAGCGGTGTCGACATGACCGAGTCCGAGCATCTGGGCTCGGCGTTCCGCAACTGCGACTTCCGTCGGACGGCGCTGGCGCACAGCACGTTCCGCCAGTGCAGTTTGCTGGGGTCGGTGTTCACCGAGTGCCGCCTGCGCCCGATCACACTCCATGAGGTGGACCTGACGCTCACCGTGCTCGCCGGCTGCGACCTGCAGAAGGTGGACCTGTCGGACTGCCGCCTCCGTGAGGCGAGCCTGGTGGGCGCCAACCTACGCGAGGCGGTGCTGCGTCGTGCCGACCTCTCCGGCGCCCGCACCCAGAACGCGAAGTTCGGCAAGGCCGATCTGCGCGGCGCCCGCGTCGACGCGACGTTCTGGACCACCGTCGAGATGCGCGGCGCGAGGGTCGACGTCGACCAGGCAGTCGCCTACGCGGTGGCCCACGGCCTGGTGCTCGCCGACTGAGTCAGCGTCAGCCGGGTTGAATGGGCTGACTCCTCACGGGGCTCGTGCCTCGCCCCGAGTCGTCGTCAGCCGGGTTGAATGGGCTGACTCCTCACGGGGGCTCGTGCCTCGCCCCGAGTCGTCGTCAGCCGGCCTTGAGCCGAATCTTGAAGCGCACGAAGCACACGTAGAAGATCGACAGCACGCCCAGCATGGCCATGTCGAACAGCCACGCGTCCGACGTGTGCTTCCAGTGCGAATCGTCCGGCATGATCGGCGGCTTCACCATGTCGGTCACGCCCACCGTCGATGCCGTGGCGCCGAAGCCCCAGCGGGCAGGCGTGATCCACGACAGCTGATCGAGCCCGAGGCGGCCAGTGACCGGAATCAGACCGCCGGAGAACACCAGCTGCGACATGATCGCGACGACAAGTAGCGGCATGATCTGCTCGCTGGTCTTGGCCAACGCCGACAGCGCGAGGCCCACCGTCGCCGCGCATACGGTCGTGGCGGCCATGCCGATGAACAACTCGATCGAGGCGGCCACCTCACCGTCGCCCAGTACCACCGCGCCGTTCTGGGGCGCGCCGACGCCGATCAGCGTGATCCCGGTGACGATGGCGGACTGCACTATCGCGAACACCGAGTAGATGCAGACCTTCGCCAGCAGATAGGCCGACGTCGACAGACCCACCGCCTGTTCGCGAAGAAAAATCGCGCGTTCGCCGATCAGGTCGCGAACCGTCAGCGCGGTGCCCATGAAGATGGCGCCCACGTTCAGCAGCACCAGTACCTGGCCCGGCTGATTCGGCGCGTCACCGACGGGGGAGGGCTGACCAAAGCCGGTGGAGCCGGGCACGGACAGCGACAGCACACCCATGATGAACGGGAGGATCGCCAGGAAGATGAAGTAGCCGCGGTCGGAGACGATGAGCCGCATCTGGCGCCGGGCGATCGTCGAGAACTGGTGCATCACACTGGTGCTCGCCGGGCTACCGAGGTCTGCGGGTTGCTCCGCAGGCGGTGCCGGTGGGGGCGGACCGTTGAGGTCGAGGTAGCGCCTGCTGGCCGCGTCGGGATCGCCCGCGACCGTGCTGAAGATGTCGGCCCAGTTGGTGGTGCCCAGCTGCGTCCCGATCTGGTCGGGCGGCCCGCAGAACGCGGTCTTGCCGCCCGGGGCCAGTAGCAGCACCTGGTCGCACACGTCGAGGTAGGTCAGCGAGTGGGTCACGACCAACACCACGCGGCCCGCGTCGGCGAGTTGGCGCAGCATCGTCATGACCTGGCGGTCGAGTGCGGGGTCCAGGCCGGAGGTGGGCTCGTCGAGGATCAGCAGCGAGGGGCCGGTCAGCAGTTCGAGCGCCACCGATGCGCGCTTGCGCTGACCACCGGAGAGCTTGTCGACGCGGGTCTCGAGATGCTTGGTCATCTCGAGTTCTTCGAGGACCTGCATGACGACGTGCTCGCGGTCTTCCTTCGTCGTGTCGGGCGGCAGCCGGAGTTCCGCGGCGTACATAAGCGCCTGCTTCACGGTGAGCTGGCCGTGCACCACGTCGTCCTGGGGGACCATTCCGATACGCGATCGGAGCGAGGCGTACTCCGAGTGGATGTCGTGACCTTCGAAGGTCACGGTGCCGCTGGTGGGGTGGGTGTAGCCGGCGACGAGCTTGGCGAACGTCGACTTGCCTGCACCGGACGGGCCGATGATCGCGGTCAGCGTGCCGGTGCGCGCGGCCAGCGAGATGTTGTTCAGCAGCGTCTTGTTGTTCTCGATGGTCCACGTGACGCCGTTGACCTCGAGGCCGCCGGTGCGGGTGGCCGTCGCCTCGGTCTGAGTGCGCCGGGCGAGGCTGCCGCCGGCGAAGACGAGGTCGACGTTGCCGATGGTGACCACGTCGCCGTCGCGCAGCAGTGCGGCCTCGACGCGGGTGCCGTTGACGAACGTGCCGTTGATGCTGCGGTTGTCGACGATCTCGGTGCCGGCCGGAGTCATCACCAGGCTGGCGTGGTGGCGCCCGGCCAGCACGTCCGGGATGACGATGTCATTGTCGGTGGCGCGGCCGATCTTCACCGCGCCCACCGGGGTCTCCGGTGCCCCCCGCCCCGGGCGGAGGATCTTCATCATGCTGGTGGCGAGGTTGCCCTCGCTCTGTCGTGGCGCAGCGGTCGGTCCCAGCGTCGTGACGGGTTCGGCGGACGGCTGCGAAATCGGCTGGGCGTACCGCTGCTGCGGCGAACTGGGGTAGCTCGGCGCACTCGGGTAGCCGGTCTGCGGCCCCTGCGGGTAGGCCTGCCTGCTGCTTTGCGGCGCGGGCGCGGGACCGGACGGGTAGCGCGGCGGCTGACCCGGCGGGTAGGCCTGACGCGGCGGCGGCATCGTCTGCGGTGACATGGCGTGCGGCGCCTGCGTCGACCAGGAGGTGCTTGGGCGACCAGCGACCGGTACGGCGGCGGTGGGTGGGGGCGACCCCGCCGAACCCTGATGCCGGCCCACCTCGAACGTCAGCCGCGGCCCGTCGGGGTTGCCGATGTTGACGCCGAGGCCGTCGGTGATGTCGACGACGGGAACGCGCTGCCCGTTGACGTACACGCCGTTGAGCGAGCCGTTGTCGATGGCGAGCCAGCGACCCTGGTCGTACCGCAGGAGCAGGTGGGCGCGCGAGGTCAGGGGGTGGGCGATGCGGATGTCGGCGCGCAGATCGCGGCCGACGACGACGTCGCTGCCGGGTGCGAAGGTGCGCGACGATCCGTCGTGTCGGACGGTCAGCGCAGGCGGAGTCGGTCGCGTCATCGGCTACGACTCTAACGGCATGGGTGCGCCGCGAGGCCGGCCCACGAGGCGGTGTCGGCGGCGGGTTGCGGCCTCGGTGGGGCTCGTCGCACGACACGGTCGGCTGCCAACTGATTGCAAAGCAAACGATTCTCGGATCCTTGGCGTCGATCGTCACCGGTGGTGGGCGCGCGTTGGTTGCGACCGCGTGACGATTGGGTCTTGGTACGGCGCATAACCACCCATGTGCAGGTACGACGTGGTCTCGTTGATGCATGGCGAACCTCGCGGCCGCGACGCGTGCGGCGATTGTGGCGGTGCTCCTCGGAGCTGCCGGCTTCGGCTCCGTGGCTACGGGTGTGTCTTTGCCTGCTGCTCTGGGTGCGCCGGGTGACCGGCCGACCGACGCCAGGGGCTTCGTCGGCACCACGGCGCGCTGCGACGGACCGATGAAGACCGCCGTGCTGGGGCGCACGCCGCTGTCTCTGATCGTGATCTGCTCGCACCCGCGCGGCGGGTTCGAGTACCGGGGGATGCGGATCCGCGACCGCGCGCCGCTGCGACTGCCGGCCACCGAGCTGGCCAACGGGTGCTTCGGCGTGCGCGGTGACGGCGTGGACTACACCGTCTCGCCGAACAAGTTGCTGCTCACCGCGGGCATGCGGATCGTCCGCGACGAGACGATGCTGCAGTTCGAGGACCGTCGCTTGCCGGAATCGGCGCCGATCTCCAAGACGTCCGGCGGCGGTTAGCCCGGTGCTCCGGTGACGACGCAGTGGGTGCGGCTGTAGATCGTCGCCATGCACTTGTTGCAGTGCGTGCACGCCGACTTCACGGTGTGGGCGTCGCCGTCGGCCTCGATGCGGTTGATGAGGTCGGGCTCGGCGAGCAGAGCCCTGCCCATTGCGACGAAGTCGAAGCCCTCGGCCATCGCGAGATCCATCGTCTCGCGATTCGTGATGCCGCCCAGCAGGATCAGCGGCAGCTTCAGCTCGGCGCGGAACTGCTTGGCGTCGCGAAGCAGGAACGCCTCCCGGTAGGGGTATTCGCGCAGGAACTTCTTGCCCGTCATCCGGATGCCCCAGCGCAGCGGCGGCTTGAATGCGCCCGCGAACTCCTTGATCGGCGCGTCGCCCCGGAACAGGTACATCGGGTTGACCAGTGAGCTGCCAGCGGTCAGTTCGAGGGCGTCGAGGCCGCCGTCGTCCTCGAGCCACTTGGCGGTTTGGAGCGATTCCTCCAGCGGGATGCCGCCCCGCACGCCATCGGTCATGGTGAGTTTGGCGGTGATCGCGATCTGTCCGCCGACCGCGTCGCGTACCGCCCGCACCACGCCGCGCGCCACCTTGGCGCGGTTCTCGAGTGAGCCGCCGAACTCGTCGTCGCGGCGGTTGATCAGCGGGCTCAGGAACGAACTCGCGAAGTAGTTGTGTCCGAGGTGGACCTCGACGGCGTCGAAACCGGCGTCGACGGCGTACCGGGCGGCGTGCGCGTGCGCGGCGATGACGTCGGAGATGTCCTGCCGGCCGGCTGCCTTGGCGAAGCGCATCCCGATCGGGTTGAAGAAGCGCACCGGCGCGAGCGCCCTGGCCTTGTTCGACTTGGCGTTGGCGACGGGACCCGCGTGGCCGATCTGTGCGCTGATGGCCGCGCCCTCGGCGTGGATGGCGTCGGTGAGCCCTCGTAACCCAGCGATGGCCTCGGGGCGCCAGTAGATCTGCGCGCCATCGGTGCGGCCGCCGGGAGAAACGGCGAGGTAGGCGACGGTCGTCATGCCGATTCCGCCTGCGGCGGGCAGGCGGTGGTAGGTGATGAGGTCGTCGGTGACCAGCGCGTTGGGAGTGGCCGCCTCGAACGTCGCGGCCTTGATGATCCGGTTGCGCAGAGTGATCGGCCCCAGTCGGGCGGGGCTGAAGACGTCGGTGGACACATTGGGCTGACTGTCCATTCTCGGGAGCCTGCCACAATGAACACCGTGGGAGCGATCACTTTGGACGGCAAGGCCACGCGCGACGAGATCTTCACCGACCTGTTGGAGCGGGTGGCGGCTCTGAGCGCCGCCGGACGCACCCCGGGTCTGGGAACGGTACTGGTCGGCGACGACCCCGGCTCGCATGCCTACGTCCGGGGCAAGCATGCGGACTGCGCGAAGGTCGGCATCACGTCCATCCGTCGCGACCTGCCCGCCGACATCAGCCAGGCGACGCTCGAAGAGACCATCGACGAATTGAACGCCAACCCCGAGTGCACCGGCTACATCGTGCAGTTGCCGCTGCCGAAGCATCTCGACGAGAACGCCGCGCTGGAGCGCATCGATCCCGCCAAGGACGCCGATGGGCTGCACCCGACCAACCTCGGCCGCCTGGTGCTCAACGAGCCCGCCGCGCTGCCGTGCACGCCGCGGGGCATCGTGCACCTGCTGCGGCGCTACGAGGTCGAGATCGCCGGTGCGCACGTGGTCGTGATTGGGCGCGGCGTGACGGTGGGCAGGCCGATGGGTCTGTTGCTCACGCGTCGGTCGGAGAACGCGACGGTGACGTTGTGTCACACCGCAACTCGTCACCTTCCGCAGCTCACGCGGGAGGCCGACATCATCATTGCGGCCGCTGGGGTTCCGCACATGGTCACCGCCGAGATGGTCAAGCGCGGAGCCGCCGTCGTCGACGTCGGGGTCAGTCGCGACGATGCGGGCAAGCTCGTCGGTGACGTGGCGCCCGACGTGTGGGACGTCGCGGGCCACGTGTCGCCGAACCCAGGTGGCGTCGGACCGCTGACGCGGGCGTTCCTGCTGACGAACGTCGTTGAAGCCGACGAGGCGAAAGTGCGTTGACGCCCAGGGAGTTCGCCCGCAAGGTGTTCGCCGGCCAGTGGCCCATCCTGGTCGTCGGACTGTTCTTCGTCGCGGCGTTCGGTCTCGTCGTCGCAGGCTACTGGCGACGTGGAGCTCTCGTGATGGCGATCGGCGTCGGGGTGGCCGCGGTGATGCGCCTGGCGCTGTCGGAGGACCGGGCGGGGCTGCTGGTGGTGCGGTCGCGGATGATCGACTTCGCCACCACCGCGTCGGTCAGTGCGGCGATGCTCTACATCGCCTGGACCATCGACCCGTTGGGCACCAGCTAGTCTCAGGCGAGCGTCGCGCGCAGGCCCACCGTCACGTAGGGCAGCGCGAGACCGGTCGTGTTCACCAGCGCGGGATGGGTCGCCAGCAGTTCGCGGACGCGTCCCAGCGTGCGCGTGCGGACTTCGTCCGGCGAGGTGATGCAGTAGCTGCGCGAGGCCACCAGATCGATGAGTGCCTGCGGCGTCAGGTAACTCGTCCACTCGAAGTGGCGACGCTCCAGCCCGGTGAACAGTGGCGGCAGCGTCACGTCGTCCTTGGACGGGTCGTCGTGACCGATGATGCGGCCGAGGTCCTTGACCCATCCCAGTCGTTCGTCGCGGGTGTTCCACACCAGGCCCAGGGTCCCGCCGGGCCGCAGCACGCGGGCGATCTCGGCGCTGGCCCGGTCCCGGTCGAACCAGTGCCACGCTTGGGCCACCAGCACGGCGTCGACGCTGTCGTCGGGCAGTGGAATCTCCTCGGCCGTGCCCAGCAGCGCCGGCGTGTCCGGCAGCGACGAGCTGAGCACCTCGAGCATCTCCGGGATCGGGTCGACGGCCGTGACGTCGAGTCCACGCTCGACGAGTCGCACGGTCAGCTTGCCGGTGCCTGCGCCGAGGTCGAGTACGTGTCGCGCGGTGGACGGCAGCAGCCAGTCGATGGCCTCCGGTGGGTATGACGGCCTGCCCCGCTCGTATGCAGCGGCCGCCGACCCGAAGGACAGCGACCGTTCCTGGGACTCGGTCACTTCTGAGTCGTCCCGGATGCCAGCTCCAGCGTCCGCCGGATGAGCTTGCCTACCTGCTCGGTCTCGACCAGGAAGCCGTCGTGCCCGAACTCCGACTCGACGACGTTGAGTTCGACGCACCCAGGTAGCAGGTCGGCCAGTTCCCGTTGCAGGCGAATGGGATACAGCCGGTCGGTGGTGATGCCGCCGACGACGACGGGCACCTCGCACGTGGCGAGTGCAGCCTCGACCCCGCCTCGGCCGCGCCCGACGTCGTGACTGCTCAACGCATCCGACAGCGCGACGTAGGTGCCCGGGTCGAAGCGTGCGGCGAGCTTGCCGCCCTGGTACTCGAGGTAACTCTGCACGGCGTAACGCCCGCCCTCGGTGGGATTCTCGCCGACCTGCCCGTCGTTGCGGAACCGCTCGTCGAGTTCTTCCTCGCCGCGGTAGGTGAGATGCGCGAAGCGCCGGGCGATGTCCATGCCGGTGTAGGGCGCCCGGCCCGTGCCGTGATAGTCGCCGCCCTGCCAGTCGGGATCGGCCTTGATGGCCGAGACCTGGCTGCTCTGGGTGCCGATCTGGTCGGCGGTCGCACGTGCCCCGACGGCGAGGATCAGTGCGGCGCCCACGCTTTCAGTGCGACCGACGATCCATTCGAGGGCGCGGGCACCGCCCATCGACCCTCCTACCACCGCGGCCACGCGGGTGATGCCCAGCGCTGCCAACGCGGCGATGTCGGCCTGCACCTGGTCGCGCACGGTGATCGCGGGGAACCTCGACCCCCATGGCTTGCCGTCGGGGGCAATGGAACTCGGCCCGGTCGAGCCGCGGCAGCCGCCCAGCACGTTGGTCGAGACGGCGCACCACCGGTCGGTGTCGATCGGTGCGCCCGGCCCGGCGACGCCGTCCCACCAGCCCGGGGTGGGATGGTCCGGCCCCGCGGGCCCCGTCACGTGCGAGTCGCCGGTGAGCGCGTGCAGCACCATGACGACGTTGTCGCGTTCGGGCGACAACTCGCCCCACCGCTGCACGGCGATGGACACGTCGTCGAGGACGACGCCGCTCTCCAGGGTCAGCGCACCGATGTGGACCACGCCGATCTCGTCCTCTGCGGGCAGGTCGCCGGTCACGAGCGCCCGGCTGTCGTCGAGAACGGTCACACCGATGCCACCGTGCTCGACGTGCCCCCGAACACCTTGGCGGCGGCGAAGCCCTGCTCGAGGTCGGCGAGGATGTCGTCGATGCCCTCGATGCCGACGGCGAGCCGCACCAACCCGGGCGTCACGCCGGTCGCAATCTGCTCCTCGGGGGAGAGCTGCGCATGCGTGGTCGACGCGGGATGGATGACCAGCGAGCGCACGTCGCCGATGTTGGCGACGTGGCTGTGCAGGCTCAGTGCGTTGACGAACGCCTTGCCCGCCTCGACGCCGCCGCCCAGCTCGAAGGCGAGCACCGCACCGGTGCCGTTGGGTGCGATCTTGCGGCCCAGTTCGTACCACGGTGACGAGGGCAGCCCGGCGTAGTTCACCGACACGACGTCGTCGCGTTCGGCGAGGAACTCGGCGACCCGTTGCGCGTTGGCGACGTGCCGCTCCATCCGCAGGCTCAGCGTCTCGAGGCCCTGGGCGATCAGGAACGCGTTGAACGGCGCCGCCGACGAGCCGAAGTCGCGCAGCAGTTGCACGCGGGCCTTGAGCGCGTAGGCGGGCGGGCCGAGTTCGGCGAACACCACGCCGTGGTAGCTGGGGTCCGGCGTCGTGAAGCCGGGATGCCTGCCCTGGGTCCAGTCGAACGTGCCGCCGTCGACGATCACGCCTGCGATCGCCGAACCGTGGCCGCCGAGGTACTTGGTCGCCGAGTGCACGACGATGTCGGCGCCGAGCGCGAGCGGCTGGATGAGATACGGCGTGGCGATGGTGTTGTCGACGATCAGCGGTACGCCGCTGTCGTGCGCCACGCCTGCCACACCCGGGATGTCGAGCACGTCGATCTGCGGGTTCGAGATGGTCTCGGCGAAGAACGCCTTGGTGTTCGGCCGCACCGCGGCACGCCATGACTCGAGGTCGTCGGGATCCTCGACGAAGCTGACCTCGATGCCGAGCTTGGGCAGCGAGTAGTGGAACAGGTTGTACGTGCCGCCGTAGAGCCGCGGGCTGGACACGATGTGGTCGCCGGTGGCTGCGAGGTTCAGGATGGCGAAGGTCTCGGCGGCCTGGCCGGACGACAGGAACAGCGCTGCGACACCGCCTTCGAGTGCGGCGATGCGCTGCTCGACGACGTCGGTGGTCGGGTTGCCGATGCGGGTGTAGATGTTGCCGGGGACCTCGAGGCCGAACAGCGCCGCGGCGTGCGCGGTGTCGTCGAACGTGTACGACGTCGTCTGGTAGATCGGCAGGGCGCGGGCGTTGGTCGCGATGTCCGGGGTCTGGCCGGCGTGCACCTGCTTGGTCTCGAACGACCAGCTCGCAGTGGGGTCTTCTTCGGGTGTGGACATGTCGGTCTGCTCCTACGTGAGGGGAGTCGAATCAAGAGTCAGCGCAGCACGAAGCGCGCACGAGGGGTCTACGAATGACGACACATGATGGGCCTCCAGGTGTCCCTGTCTTCGGGGCCCGTGGATGCGGACCCGCGCTTGCCGTGTGGCCGACTGTCATGCTCTTCGCAGACGGCTACCCAACCTGGTCAATCACCCGGGGCACCCCACCGCGGTTGGAGGGTTGCCGGCCAGCGAGCCGGGGCTTGACGCTGGCACTCATGACCGCTGATAAGCGTAGCTCACGACCTCGCGGTGGTGCCAGCGGGTTCTCGGCCACCGGGGGAGCCTCTGACCCATCCGTGACGAACGCGTAGGTTCGTATTCGACGCGATTCCGAGGGTCGCGGACTGCACGAGACCACCGACTGGACGCCGGGAGAATGACCATGGGTGACAAGCAGCCGAGCATCATCTACACGCTCACCGACGAGGCGCCGTTGCTCGCGACGTATGCCTTCCTTCCGGTGATCCGAACCTTCGCCGAGGCCGCAGGCATCGACGTGAAGACCAGCGACATCTCGGTCGCCGCGCGCATACTCGCCGAATTCAGCGATCGCCTCCCCGAGGACCAGCGGGTGCCCAACAACCTGGCCGAACTCGGCGACCTGACGCAGGACTCCGAGACCAACATCATCAAGCTGCCGAACATCAGCGCCTCGGTGCCGCAGCTGCTCGCCGCCATCAAGGAACTCAAGGCCAAGGGTTACGACCTGCCGGACTACCCCGGCGAGCCGAAGACCGACGAAGAGAAGGCCATCAAGGAGCGCTACGCCTCCTGTCTCGGCAGCGCGGTGAATCCGGTGCTTCGCGAAGGCAACTCGGACCGTCGCGCTCCGAAGGCCGTCAAGGAGTTCGCCCGCAAGCACCCGCACAGCATGAGCGAGTGGTCGCAGGCTTCCCGCACCCACGTGGCGACCATGAAGCACGGCGACTTCTACCACGGCGAGAAGTCGATGACCATCGATAAGGACCGCAAGGTCAAGATGGTGCTCGAGACCAAGAGCGGCGAGACCGTGGTGCTCAAGCCCGAGGTGGCGCTGGGCGCCGGTGACGTCATCGACAGCATGTTCATGAGCAAGAAGGCCCTCTGCGACTTCTACGAGGAGCAGATGGAGGATGCCTACAAGACCGGCGTCATGTTCTCGCTGCACGTGAAGGCGACGATGATGAAGGTGTCGCATCCGATCGTCTTCGGGCACGCGGTGAAGGTGTTCTACAAGGACGCATTCGCCAAGCACCAGAAGCTGTTCGACGAGTTGGGCGTCAACGTCAACAACGGTCTGTCGGATCTCTACAGCAAGATCGAGACGCTGCCCGCGTCGCAACACGAGGAGATCATCCGCGATCTGCACGCCTGCCACGAGCACCGACCGGAGCTGGCGATGGTCGACTCGGCGAAGGGCATCTCGAACTTCCACTCGCCCAGCGACGTCATCGTCGACGCCTCGATGCCCGCGATGATCCGACTCGGCGGCAAGATGTACGGGGCCGACGGCCGCACCAAGGACACCAAGGCCGTCAACCCCGAGTCCACGTTCTCCCGCATCTACCAGGAGATCATCAACTTCTGCAAGACCCACGGTCAGTTCGACCCGACCACGATGGGCACCGTCCCCAACGTCGGGTTGATGGCGCAGAAGGCCGAGGAGTACGGCAGCCACGACAAGACGTTCGAGATCGCCGAGGACGGCGTGGCCAACATCGTCGACGTCGACACCGGTGAGGTGCTGCTGACCCAGAACGTCGAGGCAGGCGACATCTGGCGCATGCCGATCGTCAAGGACGCGCCGATCCAGGACTGGGTCAAGCTCGCCGTCACCCGTGCCCGCGAGTCCGGCATGCCCGTGGTGTTCTGGCTCGACACCGAGCGGCCGCACGAGGCGGAGCTGCGCACGAAGGTGAAGACGTACCTGAAGGACCACGACACCGAGGGTCTGACGATCCAGATCATGCCGCAGGTCTGGGCCATGCGGTACACGATCGAGCGCGTGATCCGCGGTCAGGACACCATCGCCGCGACCGGCAACATCCTGCGTGATTACCTCACCGACCTCTTCCCGATCCTGGAGCTGGGCACCAGCGCCAAGATGCTCTCGATCGTGCCGCTGATGGCGGGCGGCGGGCTGTACGAGACGGGTGCCGGCGGCTCGGCGCCCAAGCACGTGCACCAGCTGGTCGAGGAGAATCACCTGCGTTGGGATTCGCTTGGCGAGTTCCTCGCCCTCGCGGTCAGCCTCGAGGACCTGGGCAACAAGCACGACAACGAGCGGGCGCGGATTCTGGCCAAGACGCTGGACGCCGCAACCGGACGGCTGCTCGAGGAGAACAAGAGCCCGTCGCGCAAGACCGGCGAACTCGACAACCGGGGCAGCCAGTTCTACCTCGCGATGTACTGGGCCGAGGCGATCGCCGGGCAGTCCGACGACAAGGAACTGGCCGAGCACTTCTCCGCGCTCGCCAAGACCCTCGCCGAGAACGAGGAGGCGATCGTCGCCGAACTGAACGAGGTCCAGGGCGAGGCCGTCGACATCGGCGGCTACTACTACCCGGACCCCGAGAAGACGACGTCGGTGATGCGTCCCAGCAAGACGTTCAACGAGGCGCTGGCTGCCGCGCAGGGCTAACCCGCGGGCGGCACCGCCCGCTTGCGCTCGGTGTGCTCGTCGACGAACTCGCTGATCAGCTCGGTGATCTGACCGGGCGCCTCGAGCATCGGGATGTGCCCGAGGCCGGAAAGCTGGGTGACCCGGTGGTCGCCGGGCAGGTTTTCGAGGAAGTAGCGGTGACCGCGCGGGTGGGGGAACACCCTGTCCTTCTCGCACAGTACGAGGTGGGTCGGCGTCGCGACGTTGGCCAGTTCGAGCAGGCCGGGCAGCCGCAGCGTCTTGACCAGCAGCTGGACGTAGGCCGAGCAGTGGGTGGCGTCGTCGACGAGTGCCACCAGGTCGGAGTGGCTGGGGCCCTCGGCGGGACCGCTGACGGGCAGCGTCGCGATCCTGCGAACCCCGGGGTACTCGAGGATGCGTGGGCCGATCAACCGGGCCGCGACGAGCGCTGGGCCGCCGAGCAGGAACTTGAGCACCGTCTCGTACTTGGTGATGGCGTGCTTGCCCCAACCGCCCGCGGGCGCGATGCCGGTCAGCGTGCGGACGCGTCCGCGGCGCTCGAGTTCGAACGCCACCCAGCCGCCCAGTGAGTTGCCGACGACGTGCGCGGTGTCCCAGCCGAGCTGGTCCATTCGGCGTTCGACGTCGTCGACGAGGGCGGAGGTCTCCAAGAACCAGGTGCCCGAGCGCGCGCCGCCGTTGTGGCCGGGCATCGTCGGGGCGAAGACCTCGAAACGGCCGGTGTCGGCGAGCTGGTCGGCGACGGTCCGCCACACGTTCTGCGAGCAGAGGAAGGGGTGCAGCAGGACGATCGGCTCACCGGTTCCGACGTGGATGGGGTCGCGTTCAGGCATGCGGCGACACTAAAGGTGATACCGCCGGTACCGCAAGACGGCGGTGTCGGTGTGGGTCGGCATGCTCGCGGGATGCGGGTCATACGACCTGTCCCGCGCCAGGCACTGCACCGCCGCTATGGCGCTCTCGGTTAGTGTCTCGCGCTGATGTCTTCGATGATCGTGAGCACCGTCAACGTCAACGGCATTCGTGCCGCCGTCAAGGAGCGGTCGGCCGACAACCTCGGCATGCTGCCGTGGCTCGCCGCGACGCGCGCCGACGTCGTCTGCCTGCAGGAGACGCGTGCCGACGACGAGCAACTCGCCGAGGCGCTGGCTCCCGCCCTGAACGACGGCTGGCACCTGGCCTCGGCCGATCCGCACCTCAAGGGACGCAACGGCGTCGCGGTGCTGAGTCGGCAGCCGATCGCACGCACGAAGATCGGCCCCGGCGGTGACGTCGACGAATTCGCCTCGCACGGGCGCTATCTCGAGACCGACATCGCCACCCCGGAAGGTGACCTCACCGTCGTCAGCGTCTACTTCCCGACCGGGGAGGTGGAGACCGACCGGCAGCTCGAGAAGGAGCGCTTCATGGCGGCCGTCGCCACCCGGATGGCCCACCTATTGGAATCCGGTCGCGACGCCGTGGTGTGCGGCGACTGGAACATCGGCCACACCGAACTCGACATCAAGGCGTGGAAGGCCAACCGCAAGAAGGCGGGCTTCCTACCGGCCGAGCGGCAATGGATGACCGACCTGCTGACCACCGGTTGGGTCGACGTGGTGCGCGTGCTGCACCCAGAGGTGCCCGGGCCGTACAGCTGGTGGTCGTGGCGCGGCAAGGCGTTCGACAACGACGCGGGTTGGCGCATCGACTACCAGGTCGCCACGCCGGCGCTGGCCGGTCGCGCGACCGTGGCCCGCGTCGAACGAGCCGACGCCTACGCGCTGCGCTGGTCGGATCACGCCCCGGTGACCGTCGAATACGGCAAGGCCTGACCCGGGGTCCTCAGCCTGGCGGTGCGAAGAACTCGAGGGCGATGCCGTCCGGATCCCGGAAGCTCAGCCCGGAACCGTACGCGGCGTCGACGATCCCGCCATGCGCTACGCCCAGATCGTCGAGCCGAGCGGCCCATCGCTCCAGCGACGTCCTGTCCGGGCAACCGAAACCGACGTGGTCCAGCCCGACGCCGTACTCGCTGAACCGCCCGTCGGGCGCAGCCGTTCGGTGCTGGTGCAGACCCAGCAGCATGCCGTCTCCGATCGGGTACACCACATGGCGGAACCCGCCGTCGGTGTCCTCATCGAGTGCTGGCTCCGCGCCGATCAGCGCCTGGTACCAAGGCACGCTGACGGACAGGTCGCGGACGGTGAGCGCAACGTGGGCCAGCGGCGCGAAGCCGGGTGCTCCCTCGGTCGTTTCGGACATGATCGCTTCTCCTCGGTGCCCGGACGACGACGGCCGGACCGGCGCCTGGTACGCCACGAATCTCTGCATAGCCCCTTGAGTGGCGCGCGGCAGCGCTTTGCACGAGACGCTCTCGCCAGTGGTGATTCAGCGGCTCGCGTACGTCGTAGCCGTCCAGTCGGGTCGGCGGCCGAGATGCGTTAGCACGCGGGCGAAGTCGTCGTCATCCGCCGACTGCAGTGCGCGCGCGAACGGTGACCCCTCGGCGTCGCGGAAGTCGCCGTCCGGTACCGCCATGGCGACCGGCACCAACGCTGCGATCACGTCGTCGGGCAGGGCTAGCGGCGCCCCGATCGTGACCGCGACGTCCCATGCGTGCACCGCGTAGTCGACGAAGTGGAATCCGATCGCCTGCTCGCCGGGGATGACGACGTCGGGGCCGAATTCCGGCATGGCGAAGGGCTTCTCGTCAATGCCGTCAGCGTCGAAGGCGGCGAGGACGTCGTGCGCCGCCGCGGCGTAGGTGCCCGCGGGGTCGTCGGCGACGGCTCGTGCGAAGGGTTCGGTCCGCCAGGCGTCGGTGTCCGCGCCGTGGCCCCGCGCGGCTGCGGCGAAACCGTGGTGCTGCGCGGTCATGTGGGTGAGCAGGTCGGCGAGATTCCAGCCGGCGCATGGCGTGGGAAGCGTCAGCTGCTGTGGCGCGACGGCGTCGACGACCGCGACGGAGGCGAGGACGGCGGTGCGATGCTGCGATCTAAAAGTAGGCATTTGCATATCGTAAGCATATGCATACGATATGGCAACACTTACGCTCGCGCGGTGGCTGCAACACCTAGGCGTGCGGACCTCGCCGCGATGCTCGGTCCGCTGATCCGCGAACTGATGGCCGCGGAGGCTCCGGTGCTCAAGGCGCACGGCCTGACGATGTGGGGATACGTCGTCCTGCTCGCGCTGGACCGGGGGACCGTGCGCACCCAGGCGGCGCTCGCCGAGGCGATCGGCGCGGACAAGACCCGCATCATCGCCACCCTCGACGGACTGCAGGACGACGGCTACATCGAGCGGTATCCCGACCCCGACGACCGCCGTGTGCGAGTGCTGGCCATCACCGATGCCGGTCGCGCGGTCAAGGACGCGGCCCAGGCCGAGATCCAGCGTGCCGAGGAGCAATGGCTCGGCGTGCTGGACGCCGAGGAACGCCGAGTGTTCCTGCGCGCGTTGCAGCGAATGGCCCCTGGCTGACCGGGATGCCGACAGTGAGAGGATCGAGGTCATCATGAGTACTCAGCCCGTCGTCTTCTCCGGCGTCCAACCCACCTCCGATTCCCTACATCTGGGCAACGCCCTTGGCGCGATCAAGCAGTGGGTTGGCCTGCAGGACGACTACGACGCGTACTTCTGCGTCGTCGACCTCCACGCGATCACCATTCCCCAGGATCCGGCGACGCTGCGCCACCGCACGCTGGTGACCGCAGCGCAGTACCTGGCACTCGGCATCGACCCCGCCCGCGCCACGATCTTCGTCCAGAGCCAGGTGGCCGCACACACCCAATTGGCCTGGGCGCTCGGCTGTTTCACGGGGTTCGGCCAGGCTTCGCGGATGACGCAGTTCAAGGACAAGTCGCAGAAGGAGGGCGCGGACGCCACCACGGTCGGTCTGTTCACCTATCCGGTGCTGATGGCCGCCGACGTGCTGCTCTACGACACGAACCTCGTTCCGGTCGGCGAAGACCAGCGTCAGCACCTCGAACTCGCCCGCGACGTCGCCCAGCGGTTCAACGCCCGCTTCTGCGACGCGCTAGTCGTGCCCGAGGCGATGATCCCGAAGGCGACGGCCAAGATCTACGACCTGCAGGACCCCACGGCCAAGATGAGTAAGTCCGCGGCCACCGACGCCGGCCTGATCAGCCTGCTCGACGACCCGAAGAAGACCGCGAAGAAGATCCGCTCGGCCGTCACCGACAGCGAGCGCGAGGTCCGCTTCGACCGCGAGTCCAAGCCCGGCGTCTCCAACCTGCTGACCATCCAGTCGGCAGTCACGGACGTCGACATCGACACGCTGGTCCGTGGCTACGAGGGCCGCGGGTACGGGGATCTCAAGTCCGACACCGCCGACGCCGTCGTCGAGTTCGTTACGCCGATCAAGGCGCGGGTCGACGAGATGCTCGCCGACCCGGCCGATCTCGAGGCCGTGCTGGCCGCCGGCGCGCAGCGCGCCGGCGAGGTGTCCGCCAAGACTCTCGCGCGGGTCTACGACCGGTTAGGGTTCCTGCAGCACTCGCGCTAGGACACCCCGCCCGTAGCTTCGCTCGCCCCGATCAAGGAGGCCGGATGACGGAACCGGCCGAACCCGGTCTGCTCGACCGGCTCCGGTCCAGGTTCCGGTGGCTCGACCGCACGATGCGGGCGCAGGAGCGTTACCAGAGCCGCAAGGGTGACTTCTTCGCGGCGGGCATCACCTACTTCACGGTGTTCGCCATCTTCCCGCTGGCGATGGTGTCCTTCGCGGCCGCCGGTTTCGTGCTGGCCAACGACTCCGGACTGCTGCTGCAGGTCGAGAACCAGATCAGGTCCGCCGTGTCGGGCGACGTCGGCGAACAGCTCGTCGAGCTGATGAACTCCGCGATCGACTCCCGCACGTCGGTGGGTCTCATCGGGCTCGCGACCGCGGCGTGGGCCGGCCTCGGCTGGATGGCCAACCTGCGCGAGGCGCTGTCCGAGATGTGGGAGCAGCGCCGCGAACCCGCCAACCTGATCAAGACGAAGCTGTCCGACCTGCTGGCGCTGATCTCGACGTTCGGCGCGCTGGCCGTCACGATCGCGCTTACCGCGCTGGGCAACTCGCGCTTGCTGGAGACGATCCTCGAATGGCTCGGCCTGCAGGACGTGCCGGGCGCCGGGGTCGCCGTGTACCTGGCGTCGCTGGTGCTGTCCCTGCTGGTGTCATGGCTGCTGTTCGCGTGGATCATCGCGCGTCTCCCTAGGGAGAGGGTGTCGTTCCGCAGCTCGGTGCGGGCGGGACTGCTCGCCGCGGTCGCGTTCGAGATCTTCAAGCAGTTGGCGTCGGTGTATCTGAAGTCGGTCGTCACCGGTCCGGCAGGAGCGACGTTCGGTCCGGTGCTGGGCCTGATGGTGTTCGCGTACGTCACCGCGCGACTGATCCTGTTCGCGACCGCGTGGGCCGCGACGTCGGAGGAGAACCTCGCCGCGGCACCCGTCGACCCGCCCGGCCCGGCTCTGATCACCACGCGGGTGCAGGTGCGCAACGGGTCCGGTGTGGGCACCGTCGCGGCGGCGATGGTGGGCGCTATCGGAGCAATTGGCTTGTCGCGGTTGACCCGTCGACGGCGCTAGAGCGTGCGGCGCCGGTTGAGCGACCGCGCGGCCATGATGAGCGCGAACACGATCAGCGACCCGACGACTCCGACGCCGACGCGCACCGGGGTGGCGTCCTCTGGTGGGAGCAGTGCGGCGAGGTCCTGCGCGGCGTCGAGGGTCGAGAGGTCCTCGGCTTCCTTGGGGTTCAGCGACGGGTCGGGCTCGATCAGCGTGCCGACCTTGGTGCCGGGTTCGGTCGCGAAGCCGTAGTCGAGGAGACGTGCGGCCTGCTCCCATGGCGCGATTGGCTGTCGAGTGCCGCGCAGCAGGACGGCCACCAGCCTGCGGCCGTCGCGTTCGGCCGCCCCGACGAAGGTCTGGCCTGCGTCGTCGGTGTAGCCGGTCTTGCCGCCCATCGCTCCCGGGTAGTTGTCGAGCAGCTTGTTGTCGTTCTCGAGTTCGTACTCGGGCAGCTGGTAGGTCCGCGTGGCGACGATGTCGGTGAACACGTCGTTCTGCCAGGCGTACCGGTAGAACAGGCCCATGTCGTAGGCCGATGTGCTCATGCCCGGCCCGTCGAGACCCGATGGCGTGGCGGCCCTGGTGTCGCGGCCGCCGAGCTTGGACGCGAGGTCGTTGATCTTGCGCAGGGCGGCGTCCATGCCGCCGAGCTGTCCGGCGAGCGCGTGCGCGGCGTCGTTGCCGGAGTGCATCAGCAGGCCGTGCAGCAGGTCGTTGACGGTGTAGACGCTGCCGTCCTTGACGCCGATCTGGGTGCCTTCGGCCGCCGCGTCGTCGGCGGTGCCGACGACCTGCTTGTTCAGCGGCAGGTCCTTGATGGACTGCATCGCGACGAGCACCTTGACGATGCTGGCGGGCCGGTGCCTGCCGTGCGGGTCGCGCGCGGCGATGACGTCACCGGAGTCGAGATCGGCGACCAGCCAGGCCTCGGCCGAGACGTCGCCGGGCACCGGTGGCGTGCCCGGTGCGGTGACGATGCCACAGCCGGACAGGGCATCGCCGCCCAGTGGCGTGGCGGGCACCGGCAGCGGCGCGGGCGGCGGACCCGCCTTGGGCACCTCCGAGTCGTCGACCGCAGGCGGTGTGACCACCTTGTACGGGCACGGGTCGGGTTCCGCAGCGGCGGTCGGGACGCCGGCGAACACGGGGACCACGGCGAAGGTGAGCGCCGCCGCGAGGCACGCGATGCGGCGCGTGAGGGGTCCGGAGGTAGCCATGGTCCTTGCAGGCTAAGAGACCGGGGACGGATATCGGCGGAGGCACGCTGTGACTGGTGTGACTAGTGCGGCCACTGTTGCTGACCATCTCCCGCCGAGCAGACGCAAATGCCCCTGTTTCGGCTTAGATGAGGGGCTTTCGCGTCTGCTCGCCGAGGACGGCCTACAGCTCCACGTACCCCAGGGCGGCGAACTCGATCGTCGACATCCACAGCCTGCCGTCGTGTTCGACGACGCCCGTGACGCCGCCGAAACCGGGCTGGTCGGTCCGGACGCCGTCCACCGCGGTGCCCGCGTCGGCGTCGAAGCCGACGACCCACACCTCCGGCTGCACCTTTGGCTGCAACCGCGATGGCAGCCGCCAGATGATCTTGCGTAGCAACGGCATTCGCGGCATCAAGCCCTCCGCCGCGGGGTTGACCGGCGTGACGAGCGCGACCCAGATCCGGCCGTCGGAACCGGTCGAGATGTTGTCCGGCATGCCCGGCAGGTGCACCACCAGGGGCGTCACGGTGCCCGCCCGAGGTCCGCTCAGCCAGTACTTCGACAGCCGCCGGCCCATGGTCTCGGCGAACACCAGCGCCGAACCGTCCGCGGTCACCGTGACGCCGTTCGGGAAGTACAGCCCGCCGACGAGCGTGGTGACCGTTCCGTCGACGTCGAGCCGGAACAGGCTGCCGGTGCCGCGCGCCTCGAGGATCGCGCCGAGGAAGTGCTCGAAGTGGAAGTCGCTGGTGGACTCGGTGAAGTAGATCGTGCCGTCGGCCGTCTCGGTGACGTTGGAGCAGAACCGAAGCGGGCGCCCCTGTATGCGCTCGACGAGGACGTCGAGTTCCCCGGACGCCGGGTCCAGTGCGAGCAGGCCGCGGTGGCTGTCGCAGATCAGGACCCGACCGTCACGGGCGACGTGCATTCCGAGCGGCCTGCCGCCGGTGTTCGCGACCACGGACTGTTCGCCGCCCGGGGCGATGCGCACGATGCGCCCGTCGACCAGACCGGTCCACAGGTTCCCGTTGGCGTCGACGACGACGTCCTCGGGACCGTGGCCCGGCACCGGCACCACCGTCACCGGCCGTGCCGACTGCGCGGGCAGCGGCTCGACCGGTGGCGGCTGCCAGCGGACGGGGTGAATCGGCGGCTTGCGAGTGCGTGCCATCCGCCGACGATAACGCGGTGGGCTACATCATCTGGCTGGCTCGACCCAGGACATCGCTGAGGATGTCGTAGATCGCGTCGAACTCGGCCTGCCCGGAGATCAGCGGCGGCGCGAGCTGCACCACTGGGTCGCCACGGTCGTCGGCGCGGCAGTACAGCCCCGCCTCGAACAGCGCGGGCGTCAGGAAGCCGCGCAGCAGCCGCTCGCATTCGTCGTCGTCGAAGGTCTCCTTGGTGGCCTTGTCCTTGACGAGTTCGATCCCGTAGAAGTAGCCCTCGCCGCGGACGTCGCCGACGATCGGCAGGTCGAGCAGCTTCTCCAGCGTCGCGCGGAACGCCGGGGCGTTCTCCTTGACGCGGTCGTTGAGGCCCTCGCGCTCGAAGATGTCGAGGTTGGCCAGTGCCACGGCCGACGACACCGGGTGCCCGCCGAACGTGTAGCCGTGCCCGAACACCGTCTGCCCGTCGTTGAACGGCTCGAACAGCCGGTCGCTGGCGATCATCGCGCCGATCGGGGAGTACCCCGACGTCAGACCCTTGGCGCAGGTGATGATGTCGGGCGTGTAGCCGAAGTCGTTGCACGCGAACATCGATCCGATGCGGCCGTATGCGCAGATGACCTCGTCGGAGACGAGCAGCACGTCGTACTCGTCGCAGATCTCGCGGACCCGCTCGAAGTATCCGGGCGGCGGCGGGAAGCAGCCGCCTGCGTTCTGCACGGGCTCGAGGAACACCGCGGCGACGGTGTCGGGACCCTCGAACTCGATGGCCTCGGCGATCCGGTCGGCGCAGTACCGGCCGAACGCCTTCGGGTCCGAGCTGAACATCTCGGGGGCCCGGTAGAAGTTGGTGTTGGGCACGCGGAAACCCCCGGGGGTCGGCGGGTCGAACGGCGCCTTGAACGTCGGGATGCCGGTGATGGCCAGCGCTCCCTGCGGCGTGCCGTGGTACGCGATGGACCGCGACATCACCTTGTACTTGCCGGGCTTGCCGGTCAGCTTGAAGTACTGCTTGGCCAGCTTCCAGGCGCTCTCCACGGCCTCGCCGCCACCGGTCGTGAAGAACACCCGCTTCAGGTCACCCGGGGTGTATCCGGCGAGACGCTCGGCGAGTTCGATCGCAGGCGGCGTGGCGAAGGACCACAGCGGGAAGAAGGCGAGCGACTCGGCCTGCTTGGCTGCGGCTTCGGCCAGCTCGGCGCGGCCGTGGCCGGCCTGCACCACGAACAGCCCGGACAGGCCGTCGATGTACTTGTTGCCCTTGCTGTCCCAGATGTGGACACCCTCACCCCGGGTGATGACCGTCGGGGTGATGCCCTCGCCGTGGCGGGCGAAGTGGCCCCACAGGTGGCGGTTGGCCTTGGCGTCGAGGTCGGTGGTGGATGTTTCGGCGGTTTCAGAGATGATTGTCATCGTGTGCCCCAATTATATTGCTGTTTAACGAGTTTGAGGTAAACCAAGGTTTCGGTGGATATCACTCCCGGTACGGCGCGGATCTTGGTGTTGAGTAGGTCGAGGAGGTCGCCGTCGTCTTCGCAGACCACTTCGACGATGGCGTCGAACGAGCCCGCGGTGAGGACCACGTAGTCGACCGATTCGATGGCCGCCAGCTTCTCGGCGACCTTGGTGGTATCGCCGGTGCAGCGGATGCCGATCATCGCTTGACGGGCGAAGCCGAGTTGCATGGGATCGGTGACGGCGACGATCTGCATCACGCCCGCGTCGACCATGCGCTGCACCCGTTGCCGAACCGCCGCCTCGGACAACCCGACGGCCTTGCCGATGCCGGCGTAGGAGCGTCGACCGTCCTGCTGCAGCTTCTCGATGATGGCCTTGGACAGCTCGTCGAGCTGATACGCGGCACCTGGGCGGATTCGCAAGGAGACAGCGGGCAACCCGGTGTGGGCGTCGGGCGTGACCATGCTCACGATTGTGCACGGAATCCGTCACCGCAAGCAACCAGGCCGACGGAATCGCTCGTTTCCGATGCCCACAGCGTGGGAATGCGTCGTCAACTCGGTCGCGGTGTCCCGGTCGAACGCGATAGCGTGACGTCCATGTCTCACACGGTGGCAAGCAGCTATGTCGACGGTGCCGAGGTCAAGACGGGTGGCGATCAGTTCTCCATCGTCAGCCCCGCGGACGGGAGCGTGGTGGCCGAGTACGCCCTCGCCACGACGGCCGACGTCGACGCCGCGGTGTCCTCGGCGCGTGCCGCGCTTCGCGGGTGGTCGACGGCCACTCCGGTGGACCGCTCGACCGTGCTGGCCAAGCTGGCGAGGCTCGCCGACGAGGCGGCGGACGACCTGGTGGCCGAGGAGGTCAGCCAGACCGGCAAGCCCGTGCGCCTGGCCCGCGAGTTCGACGTCCCGGGCAGCATCGACAACATCGACTTCTTCGCCGGGGCCGCACGGCACCTGGAGGGCAAGGCGAGCGCCGAGTACTCGGGCGACCACACCTCCAGCATCCGCCGCGACGCGATCGGCGTCGTCGCCACCATCACGCCGTGGAACTACCCGTTGCAGATGGCGGTGTGGAAGGTGTTGCCCGCGTTGGCCGCCGGTTGCTCCGTGGTGATCAAGCCCGCCGAGATCACGCCGCTGACCACGCTGACGCTGGCGCGGCTCGCGACCGAGGCGGGCCTGCCAGACGGCGTGCTCAACGTCGTCACCGGTGCCGGACACGACGTCGGCACGGCGCTCGCCGGCCACGCCGACGTCGACCTGGTGACGTTCACCGGGTCGACCCCGGTCGGGCGCAAGGTGATGGCGGCCGCCGCGGCGCACGGCCATCGCACCCAGCTGGAACTCGGCGGAAAGGCGCCGTTCGTGGTGTTCGACGATGCCGACCTCGACGCCGCCATCCACGGCGCGGTCGCGGCGTCGCTGATCAATACCGGTCAGGACTGCACCGCGGCCACCCGCGCGATCGTCGCGCAACCCCTCTACGACGACTTCGTGGCGGGCGTCGCCGAACTCATGGGCAAGGTCGTCGTCGGCGACCCGCACGACCCGGACACCGACCTCGGCCCGCTGATCACGATGGCGCACCGCGACAAGGTGGCGGGCATCGTCTCGCGCGCACCCGGCGAGGGCGGCCGCGTCGTCACCGGCGGCAGCGCGCCCGACCTGCCCGGGTCGTTCTACCGCCCGACGCTGATCGCCGACGTCGACGAGCGCTCGGAGGCCTACCGCAACGAGATCTTCGGACCGGTGCTCGTCGCGCGGCCCTTCACCGACGACGACGACGCCATCCGGCAGGCCAACGACACCGAGTACGGACTGGCCGCTTCGGCGTGGACGCGCGACGTCTACCGCGCGCAGCGGGCGTCGCGCGAGATCCATGCGGGCTGCGTGTGGATCAACGACCACATCCCGATCATCAGCGAGATGCCGCACGGCGGTGTCGGCGCCTCGGGCTTCGGCAAGGACATGAGCGATTACTCCTTCGAGGAGTACCTGACGATCAAGCACGTGATGAGCGACATCACCGCGGTGGCCGAAAAGGATTGGCACCGGATCATATTCACGAAGCGCTAGCGGAGCTGAATCATGTGCGCGGTCACGAAGCGATGACCACCCTCGCCCCACGAGACATCACCGAGGCCCAGTGGCGCGACGTCCCGCTGCTGACGGCGACCAGCTTCGGCTCGACCTGGCATCCGGAGACCTTCACGGCGTGGCGGACGGCCATGCCGCCGCGCAGCTCCGTCGTCGTCGCCGACGGCGACGACCTGGTCGGGCAGGCGCATTACCTGGACTTCGAGCTGACGGTGCCCGGGGGAGCGGTGCTGCCGACAGCGGGCATCACGTGGGTCGGGGTGGCGCCGACGCACCGTCGCCGCGGTCTGCTGCGCGCGATGTACACCGAGCTGCACGACCGCTTCGCCGAGAACGGATACCCACTGGCGGCACTGACCGCGACCGAGGGCGGCATCTACGGCCGGTTCGGCTACGGCCCAGCCACGGTCGACACCGAGTTCAGTCTCGACCGCCGGTTCGCCCGGTTTCACCATGACGCGCCCGATCCCGGCGGTGTCCGGATCGTGCGGCCCGTCGAGCACCGCGACGACCTCGCCGCCATCTACGACCGGTACCGGCGCATCACGCCAGGCGGCCTGGCCCGGCCGACACCGCTGTGGGACGACCTGCTCGCCGACTGGGAGGACTCGCGAGGCGGTGGCACGGCCTGGTTCTGCCTCCTCCACGATGACGGCTACCTGCTCTACCGGATGTTCCGCGGATCGGCGAGAACCGTTCGGGTGGAGGAGTTCACGGCCGTCACGCCCGAGGCGCACGTCGCACTCTGGCGGGCGCTCATCGGCCTCGACCTCGTCGAGACCATCACGGTCGTCAGTCATCCCGGCGATCCGCTGCCCTACCTGCTCGACGATCCGCGGCTGGTGCGCACCACCGGGTCTGAGGACGGCCTGTGGCTGCGGCTGATGGACGTGCCCACCGCGCTGGCGGCGAGGACGTACGCGGCCGACCTCGACACGGTCCTGGATGTCGGTGACGGATTCCGTTCGGACGGAGGACGGTTCACGCTGTCCATCCGGGACGGTCGGGCGGAGTGTGCCCCGACCGATGCGCCCGCGGAGTTCACCCTCGACCTCGACGTGCTGGGCAGCCTGTACCTGGGCGGACACTCGGCCGCTCTGCTCGCGGCGGCCAATCGCATCCGCTGCAGCGACCGCGCGCAACTCGCGCGCCTCGATGCGGCCTTCCGCAGCGACGTGCCCGCGCGGTTGGGCTTCCACTTCTAGGTGCCGGCGTACGGCGCCGTCGACGATGGCGGCCGTGTGTCACAGTGGTCGGGTGAAGTACGGGCAGGGCTGGGAACCGAGGACCGTCGACTGGTCGTCCACGCGTGGCCGCATCCTGCTGTCGGCCTCGGTGCTGTTCGCTCAGCGCGGCTACTTCGGCACCTCGACGCGTGACATCGCCGAGGCCGTCGCAATCCGGCAGCCCTCGCTGTTCCACCACTTTCAGGCCAAGCACGAGATCTTCCGGACTCTCGTCGAACTCGACCTCGGGCCCTCGATCGACCGGATGAACCAACGGCTCGCCGAGGACTCCCCCTGGGCCGAGAAGTTGCACCTGGCGATCGCCTGCGACGTCCGGGAGATCCTCGTCCAGCCCTTCGACGCCCGCGGCCTCTACCAGGACGCAGTGCTCGCACTCGACGAGTTCGCGGCCGAGCGCGAGGGCATCGCGCTCTTCCACGACCAGATCGAGCGCGTGATCGACGGGGGTTGCCAGGCAGGCGAATTCGTGTCGTTCGAGTCGAGTTTCGTGCAGCGTGCCATGAACGGGGTGCTGTTCGAGACGTTGCGAGAACAGGGTGGCCCTTCGGGTTCGGTACGGCAGGAGCGGCCACTGCAGGCGGCGGACTTCGTCGTGCGCTCCCTGCTCGTCGACCAGGCCAGGTTGATGGACATCCGTGAGGTGACGCGTGCGCGTCTCGGCGACCTCGAGATGGCCACCGTCAACTAACGAGTTCAGCACCGTCACCTGCCCCATCGCCTGCAGTCGGTCGTGTGACGACTGCGTAAACCGTGTTACGAGTTCCGTCAAACCGTTCCTCCGCGGCCGACGGTGCCCTATCGTTCGATAGGTAACTCGCCATGACCTGCACGGCGTGCGACCGGACCGCTCTATCTTTCGGAGGAAAAGTTGAAGAAATCGTTGATCGCCGGCCTCGCCGGCGTTGCACTCTTCGGCCTCGTGGGTTGTTCGTCGTCGTCCGACGAGGCAGCGCCGAGCCCGGCCGGTCCCGCGAAGGTCTCACCGCCGGCGATCCTGGAGGCCGACACGCTGACGATCTGCGCGCCGAACGACGGCACTCCGCCGAACGTCTACCACGACGAGTCGGGCAAGCTGGTCGGCAGCGAGGTGGAACTGGGCGAGGCGCTCGCCGCCCAGATGGGTCTCAAGGCAAAGTTTCACGAATCCTCCTTCGCCACGGTCATTCCCACGTTGCAGGCCAAGCAGTGCGACGTGATCATGGCGCAGCTGTACATCAAGCCGGAGCGCGAGGCGGTCGTCGACTTCGTGCCGTACGTGTTGTCCGGCACCGGCATCGCAGTGTCCGAGGACGAGCCCGCCGACATCACCGGCATGGACGACAGCCTGTGCGGCAAGAAGGTCGTGCTGGCGGTCGCCACGACGGCCGAGTCGCTGGCGCAGGAGCAGTCGGAGAAGTGCACGGCCGCAGGGAAGGCGCCGGTCGACATCACCCGCAGCAACCAGGCCGACGTGTCGATTCAGCAGGTGCAGAACGGTCAGGCCGACGCATTCATGGACACCGCCGAGACGCTGGGCTACTACGCCACCAAGACCGGCGCGAAGATCACGCCGGTGGGTGACCCGTTCGGCACCATCGAGATCGGCGCCGCCACGCTGAAGGGCAACACCGCCCTGCACGACGCCATCGCTCAGGCGCTCGGTGAACTCGAGTCGAACGGGACGTACGAGAAGATCCTCGACGAGTGGGGCATGGGCGACCTCGCCATCTCCAGCTGATCGAAAGGCGAGATAGTGCAGTTCGATTGGGCCTTCTTCTGGAAGTCGCTGTTCGCACCGAGTGAGCCGTTCGTCGACGGGCTGATCCTCACGATCGTCGTCTCCGCGGTCGCCATGGTCCTTGCCACGCTCGTCGGCCTGGGAATCGCGCTGATGCGGCGCTCACGATTCGCCCTGGTGCGCTGGTGCGCCGGGTTCTACATCTGGGTGATACGCGGGACGCCGCTGCTCGTGCAGTTGGTCATCATCTACACGGGACTCGCGGCCATCGGGCTCTACCAGTTCCACGACGCGTCGATCCTCGGGCTGTCGGTCAAGGCCGCCGTCCAAGCCGCCATCATCGGGCTGATGATCAACGAGAGCGCCTACATCGCCGAGATCATCAGGGCCGGGCTGGATTCCGTACCCAAGGGCCAGTTCGAGGCCGCGGCGTCACTCGGCATGACACCCACCCGGCTGATGCGCTGGATCATCGTGCCGCAGTCGCTGCGCGTCATGGTGCCGCCGATGGGCAACTCGTTCAACGGGATGATGAAGACGACGTCGGTGCTGTCGGTGATCGGCGTGAGCGAGATGTTCCTCGTCACCCAGCAGATCAGTTCGGCGACGTTCCACACGTTCGAGATCTTCATCGTCGCCGCCATCTACTACCTGGCGCTGACCACGGTGTGGACGTTCATCCAGGCGGGCATCGAGAACCGGCTCACCCGCCAGCTCGGCATCGAGGTGCGCGTACCCATCACCGCGCGGCTGTTGGGCGCGCGTCGTGCGGGTCCGACCGCGACGGCCAACGCAACCCTGCAACCACACGGATGAGCACCGCACCCGAGGGAGATGCCATGAGCGCGAACGACGTACGCGAGACGACCGACGTACCCATCGTGTCGGTGCGCAACGCCTGCTGCACGCTTGGCGGACGCCGCGTCCTCAACGACGTGAACCTCGACGTGGAACGTGGGCAGGTGGTCGTACTCATCGGTCCCTCCGGGGCGGGCAAGACCACGCTCCTGCGGTCGGTGAACCACCTCGAGTCGTTGGACAGCGGCGAGGTGTTGGTGGGGGGCGTGTCGATCGCGCACCGCGAGGTGGGTTCCGAACGCAAGGTCGGCGTCGCCGAGTTGGCCCGCCGCCGGCGTGAGATCGGCTTCGTCTTCCAGCACTTCAACCTCTTCCCGCACATGACGGCGCTCGAGAACGTCTGGAACGGCCCGGTCCGGGTGCTCGGCCAACCAAAGGCCAAGGCACGCGAAGATGCCCGGGCCCTGCTGGAGCGGGTGGGGTTGGGCGACAAGGGCGAATCCCGTCCGAGTCAGCTGTCCGGCGGCCAGCAACAGCGGGTCGCGATCGCTCGCGCGCTGGCGATGCGGCCGAAGGTCATGCTGTTCGACGAACCGACCAGCGCCCTCGACGTCGAGATGGTCGGTGAAGTGCTCGAAGTGATGCGGGAACTGGCGCGCGAGGAGATGACGATGCTCGTGGTGACCCACGAGATGCGATTCGCCAGGGACGTCGCCGACCGCATCATCGTCATGGACGCAGGCCGCATCATCGAGGACTCGCCGCCCGGTGAGCTTTTCGCCAGCCCGAAGAGCGAGCGGACCAAGGCGTTCCTGTCGACGATCCACTGACCCGCCGCATCCACCCGTCGTCGATACGACCCCACGAGGGAGCAGTCCAACCGTGCCCACACCGCGCCACGGTGCCTTCACCGGCGCCATCGCCACACCGCATGCCGCCGCGACGGACGCCGCCGTCGCGGCCTACCGGGATGGCGGAACCGCCATCGACGCAGCCATCGCCGCCGCCGCCGTCCTCACCGTCGTCTATCCACACAACGTGGCACTGGGTGGTGATCTGATCGCGGTGGTGCGCACCCCCGATGGCACCGTGCGCCACGTCAACGCCTCGGGGTGGGCGGGTGCGGCCACCGACGTCGCCGCGATGCAGGCCGAGCACGGCGCCGCGCTCCCGGACCGTGGCGCGGACACCGTCACCGTCCCCGGTGGCGTCCGCGGCTGGGAAGCGCTGCGCGGCTTTGGAAGTCGACTACCGTGGGAGCGCCTGCTGCGGCCCGCCGAGAAGGCCGCGAGGGACGGAGTGCCGGTGCCGGCATCCCTGCACGCGCACCTCGTCGATCCGGAGAATGCGGATCTGCACGGATCCGCGGACTTCGAACGGGTGTTCCGTCCGGGTGGGCGGGAGCTGCGACTCGGCGATCGCCTTCGGCAGCCGGCGCTGGCAGAGACCTTCGCCGCGCTGGCCAAGGGCGGGCCCGACGAGTTCTACACCGGTGGCCTCGCCGCACGCACCGTCGAGTATCTGCGCTCGCGCGGATCAGTGCTCGACGCCGCGGACTTCGCCGAATTCCACCCGGAGGTCGGGGATCCCGTGTCGGTCGACTTCCGCGGTCTGACGGTATCCACCAGCCCGCCGAACACGCAGGGCTTCGTGATGCTGCGGGCGTTGCGGGCCATCGACGAACTCGGCATCGACGCTCCGCTCGCCGATGGACTGGGCACGCTGATGCGAATGTTCCACCACGGCAACCGGTTGAGGTCCGACCACCTCGCCGACCCGCGGTACGCCACGGTGGACGTCGCGGCACTGGTGAACGACGATCTGCGCGCGGCCACCTCGCTGGTGGACGCGGCCACCGCGCTTTCGGTACCGCGCGGCGACACCGTGGGAATCGCCGCTGCCGATGGCGACGGCATGGCGGTCTCGTTGATCCAGAGCGTGTTCCACGCGTTCGGCTCGGGACTCGTCGACCCGCGCACCGGCATCCTGTTCCACGATCGCGGCACCAGCTTCTCGCTTCGGCCCGGCTCGCCGAACCTGTTGGCGCCGAGGAAGCGACCGGTGCATACGCTGATGCCGATGATCGTGACTGAGCGTGGCGAGCTGCGGCAGGTGCTGGCAACGATGGGCGGGCAGGGGCAGCCACAGATCCTGACCCAGGTGTTCCTGCGCATGCTGGCCGGGGCTAGCGCCGCCGACGCCGTCGCCGCGCCTCGCGCCATCGTGGGGCGGCAGATGCTGGGCGGGACGGAGGACACCGTCGTCGTCGAGTCGGATGCCGACGGCGAAGCGCTGGCGGCGCTGCGCGCGTCGGGCCTCTCGGTCGACGAGGTACCGCCGCACACCGAGGGACTCGGCCAGGCCAACGCGGTCACCGCGGACTCGAGCGGGCAGCTCACCGCAGCGGCCGACCCACGTGCCGACGGATCGGCGATCGTCGCGCACTACGCCCGCCACCAGCGACCCCCGTTGGTCGGGCAGTGAGCCGCCATCTCCACCTGTGGCTGATGATGACGCTGACCGTGGTGACCGGGGCGCTCGACGCCGTCGGCTATCTCGGTCTGGATCGGGTGTTCACCGGCAACATGACCGGGAACGTGGTCATCCTCGGCATGGGCATCGCCGCCGACGAGGGACTCCCGGTGGCCGGGCCACTCATCGCGCTGCTCGGGTACGTGGTGGGAGCGGCGCTCGTCGGCGGCCTGATCCGTGGTCGCAAGCGCGCGTGGACCGCCGTGGTGACCGCCACCGTCGTCGCCAACTCCGTGGTGCTCGCCGCCGTGGCGACGGCACTGCTGTTCGTACCCGAACCGGGGGGTTCACCGGCCGGAATTGCCTGCGCTGCAACGATCGCCATCGTCATGGGAGCCCAGGCGTCCGTTGCGCGGTTCCTCGCGGTGACCGACATGACCACCGTGGTGGTGACGTCGACCATCACGTCATACGCGAGCGAGACGCTGTTCAAGGGCGGGTTGACGTGGTTCACTCACCGCCGGCTGTGGGCCGTCGTGGCCATCTTCGCCGGAGCGCTGGCTGGCGGCTTGATGATCAAGCTTCACATCAGTGTGCCGGTGTACGCCGCGGCCGCCGCGACGCTCGTCTGCGGAGTGCTCGGGCACGTCCTCTGGGAGCGCACGGCGGCCACGGTCACGTAACCGGTCCTCAGACGATGCGGATCAGCTTCTTGTTGACGAACTCGTCGATGCCGAACCGGCCGAGCTCACGCCCGAAGCCCGACCGCTTGACGCCGCCGAACGGTAGCTCGGCACCCTCGGCGCCCACGGCGTTGACGAACACCATGCCGGCGTCGATGCGATCGGCGACCCGCCGGGCCTGCTCGTCATCGGTGGTGAACACGTAGGAACCCAGTCCGAACGGGGTGTCGTTGGCGAGTTCGACGGCCTCGTCCTCGTTGGCGACCTTGTACACCGTGGCGACCGGCCCGAACAGCTCCTCGCGGTACGTCGCCGAATCGGGTGAGACCCCCGTCAGCACGCCCGGCGGGAAGAACGCACCCTTGCGCTCACCGTCGGTGATCAGGTTCGCACCGTCGTCGACGGCGCGCTTGACCTGATCGTCGAGCCGCTCGGCCGCGGCGACCGAGGACAGCGGGGCCAGACCGTCCGCCTTCTCGAGCACCTTCTTGGTGAACTTGTCGACGAACTCGTCGTAGACGTCCTCGGCCACGATGATCCGCTTGGCCGCGTTGCACGCCTGGCCGGTGTTCTCGAACCGACCGTCGATCGCCGCCTCGACGGTCGAGTCGAGGTCGTCGGTGCTCAGCAGGATGAACGGGTCGGAGCCGCCGAGTTCCAGCACGACCTTCTTGAGGTTGCGGCCGGCGATCTCGGCGACCGCTGCTCCCGCGCGCTCGGAGCCGGTGAGCGAAACGCCCTGCACGCGTGGGTCGGCGATCGCCTCGGCGATCTGCTCGTTGGTGGCGTAGACGTTGACGTAGGCACCCTCGGGGTAGCCGGCGTCGAGGAAGATCTGCTGCAGCGCGGCAGCCGATTCCGGGCACTGCGGGGCGTGCTTGAGCACGATCGTGTTGCCCAGCACCAGGTTCGGGCCTGCGAAGCGGGCCACCTGGTAGTACGGGTAGTTCCACGGCATGATGCCCAGCAGCACGCCGACCGAGCTGCGGCGGATCAGGGCCGAACCGTCGCCCTCGAGCAGCTCGATGGGCTCGTCGGCGAGGAACTTCTCGGCGTTGTCGGCGTAGTAGGTGTAGATCGCCGCGCTGAACTCGACCTCGCCGACCGACTGGTCGAGCGGCTTGCCCATCTCGCGCTGGATGATCTTGGCGAGGTCGTCCTTGCGTTCCTCGTGCAGCTCGGCGACCCGGCGGATCAGCGCTGCGCGGTCGGCGACGCTGGAGGTGCGCGACCACTCGCGGTGGGCCTTCGCCGCGGCGGAGATTGCCTGCTCGATCTGCTCGTCGGTGGCAGTCGGGTATTCCTTGACCAGCTCGCCCGTCGATGGATCGACGACGGCGTACAGGGACGTGCTCATGTGATGGTGCTCCTTCTGGGAAGCGGCATGTTCTCTTCGATCCTTCACGAATTCAGTCGCGGTCCGCAACGTTCGCGACGAAATCAGTATGCGGGGCGGTGTCCCCGCGGCGGGCTCACTCGGCGCGGGGCACGACCACCACGGGCACGTCCACCCCGGCCAGGATGCGTGCGGCGGTGGAGCCGAGGAAGATGCGCCGCGGCGCGGCGAAGCGGCTCGACCCCACGATCAGCAGTGCGCCGTCGGCCCAGTTGAGCTTCTTGAGGGCGGACTCCAGGGTCAGGCCGTCGGCCACCAGTGACTCGATCTCGGGGGAGTCCGGCAGGGTGCGGGCCGCGACGGCGAGGTTCTCCTCCGCCGCCTCGACCTGGATCTGGCGGACCTCCTTGACGCTGGCGGCCTCGGCGAGGTTCTCCGCCGAGACCAGCGACAGCATGCGGATGGGCAGTGTGCCTGCGCTGGCTAGCGTCAGCGCAAACGGCAGGGGGTTGTCGTCCCCGGGCCGGGTGGGGATGGCCGCGGTGATGGCCACGATGGCGTCGTCGGGGTCCTCGGCATAGCCGCGGGGTGCCAGCGCGACAGGGAGCGGTGAAGAATGCAGTAGGGCTTGGGTGACCGGTCCAATGGTGTGGCCGCCGAAGAATCCGTCGCGGGCGCCGCCGACCACGATGAGGTCGGAGTGCTTCTCGACGGCGAACCCGACCAGCGATTCGGCGAACGACTCACCGACCAGCACCGTCGACTCCGCGCGGACGCCATCTGCGCTCAGCGCCGATAGCGCCCGGCCGACCCACTGCTCGCCCTTGTTAACCAACAGCTGCTGGTACTCGGCGCGGCCGGGGTGCCCGTCGGGGAACTCCTCCCGGACCACCAACACGACGTCGACGGTCGCGTCGAACGTCCTGGCAAGCACGCTGGCCAGCGCGACGCCGTCGTCGCCCGTCGGAGTGGCCAGGTAGCCGACCGTCAAGTGCATGTTCTCTCCTTTGGGCGGCGTGCCCGTTCTCTCGAAGGATCAGAAGGTGTCAGGGACCTTGGCCTCGGTGGAGGCGTTGAGCGTCTCGCCACGGAAGAAGCGCTTGGTCCCGAACGCCCAGCACGCCAACATCAACGGGACGCCCAGCGCCAACATGCCGACGCCGAGCACGAAGACGCCGCCGATGGGGCCGAACGCCGTGTAGCCGTAGTCGGGCTGGATCATGTCGATCGCGCTCTTGACGAAGGCCAACGTGAGTGCGATGGCGCCCAGCAGTGGAAAGAGGCCGCGCATGAAGAAGTTGCGGGCGCTCTGGAACAGGGTCCTGCGGAAGTACCAGACACATGCGTACGCGGTGATGCCGTAGTAGAACGCGACCGCGAGGCCGAGCGAGGCAATCGAATCGGCCAGGGCGTTCTGGCTGACGAGCGTCAGCACCAGGTAGAAGGTGAGGGCCGAGATCCCCATGACGATGGTGCCGAACGCGGGTGTCATGTACTTGGGGTGCACGTTCGAGAAGCGCTTCGGGATGGCCTCGTAGACGGCCATTGACAGACTGCCGCGGGCGGTGGGAAGGATGGTCGTCTGCGTCGAGGACAGCGCGGAGATGGACACCGTCAGCAGTAGCAGCGAGGCGACGATGCTGCCGGCCACCGGTTCGCCGAGGATCGTGAGGGTGTCGCTGACGTTCTCTTCGTTGGTCAGTCCGATGCCGGTGTCGCCGAAGCCCGCGAACGACTGCACGGCATAGGCCACCAGCACGTAGGTGAACACCAGGATCAGCGTCGTGATGACGGCCGCTCGACCCGGTGTCTTCTCGGGATCCTTGGTCTCCTCGCCGACGGCCAGGCAGGAGTCCCAGCCCCAGTAGATGAAGATGCACAGGATGACGGCGGCGGCGATCGAGGACATGTCCAGTCCGCCCGGCCACAGCCAGCTCCACTCGGGCATGATCGCCTGGTCACCGGCCGTGCCGCTGAAGACTCGAATCAACGCGATGACGCTCACGGAGATGAGCACGCCGAACTGCACGGCGATCATGACGTATTGGATGCGTTCGGACACCACGATGCCGCGCGCACTGACCAGCGTCATCGCGATGATGAAGAACGACCCCAACAGGACCTTCGCGGTGAGCGACTCGGCCAACCCGTCCAAGCCGAGGAACCGGTAGAGGTAGATGGCAGCGACCTCGGCGACGTTCGCGAGGACGATGATCGCCGATACGGCGAGGCCCCAACCGCCGATCCAGCCGATCCAGGGCCCGAATGCCTTTGTGCCCCAGGTGAACGTGGTCCCGCAGTCCGGCGTGTCCTGCGACAGTTCCTTGTACGCGAACGCCACGAGGAGCATGGGGATGAACGCAAGAACGAACATCGACGGAGCCTTCTCGCCGACTGCGAGCACCACGAAGCCCAAGGTGGCGGCGAGGCTGTAGGCCGGAGCGACCGACGCGAGTCCGATGGTGACGTTGCCCAGCAGGCCGAGTGCGCCGGCTTGAAGGCCCTTGTCCACGACAGCGGGCGCGGTCCCCGGCTGTTCAGCGATTGCCATGGTGGCTGAATATACGGTTCCGCTGATTACGACGGGTCGATACCACGAATCGGTTCCGTTACGGGTGGGGCCACGACTGATTCCGTCGGACTGCGGGGTCCGAATCCCGCCAGCGCCTGGCGGTACTCGGTGCTGGACTGCTCCTGAGAACGACGGATCGGAGCATGCAGTGCCATTCACATTGAACCCGTTGCGGGCCCGCCGAGCAGATGCGGTGGTCGATCGATGGCCAGGGGTGGTCGCGGCGATGGCGGGCATCTTCGCGATCGTGACGAGCGAGATCCTGCCCATCGGTCTTCTCTTGCCGATCGCAGCGGAGTTCAGGCTGACCGCGGGGGTCTCGGGCGTGATGATGACCGTGCCCGGTCTCGTGGCGGCGGTGACCGCCCCGTTGGCCACCGCGTTCACTCGATCGACCGACCGCCGCACGATGTCGTTGGTGTGGATGGGATTGCTGGCGGCGTCGAACCTGATCTGCGCGCTCGCCACCGACTTCTGGATGATCCTCGGCGCGCGGATCCTGGTGGGGATCGTCATCGGCGGGTTCTGGTCCATCGGCCCCGGTCTCGCGGGCCGTCTGGTCCAGCGCAGCCGCGTAGGCCGGGCGACGTCGACGATCTTCCTGGCCGTTCCGCTGGGCTCGGTGCTCGGTGTCCCGCTCGGCACGTTCATCGCCGACGTCGCCGGTTGGCGGGCGGCGTTCGTCGGCTTGACCGTCGTCTCGCTGGCGGTGCTGGTCGCGCTGGCGTGCACTCTGCCGTCGCTTCCGGCCGGTGGTGGCACGCGGTTGTCCGCGATCGCTGGGTCACTGCGCCTGCGCGGCATCCGTACCGGTCTGCTGGTGACGTTCCTGGTCGTAATGGCGCACTTCGCCACCTATACGTACGTCTCGGCGTTCCTCGAGGGTGTCACCGCACTGGACCTCGGAGCCATCAGCGCAGTCCTCCTGGCGTACGGCGTCGCCGGACTGGCCGGCAATCTGTTGGCCGGAGCGACGATCGAGCGACACCTGCGTGCGACGTTCGCGGTCGCCGCCGCTTCGATCGCCTCGGGGACTCTGCTGCTGCCGGTCTTCGGCGCGCACCCGGCCGGTGCGCTGATCCTGTTGATGCTGTGGGGTTTTGGATACGGCGCCGTGCCCGTGTGCAGTCAGACGTGGCTGGCTCGAGCCTCGGGTGGCACCGGCGAGGTGGGTTCGGTGCTGTTCACCAGCTCGTTCCAGGCCACCATCTCGGTCGGCGCGCTGGTAGGTGGCGCCGTGCTCGACGGCGCGTCGACGGTGGCGCTGATGTTGATCGGCGGAACGGTTGCCGTCGTGGCGGCCACGTTGATCGTCCTGTCCCGGACCGGCGCGCGTCGATAGGCTCGTGGGGTGACCACACGGGTCGACGAGTTCGAGCGGCTGCGACCGCATCTGCTCGCCGTCGCCTACCGATTGACCGGCACGTTCGCCGACGCCGAGGATGCGGTGCAGGACGCCTGGCTGCGGTGGAACGGCCTGGGTGCCAAGCGTGACGGCATTGCCGATCCCAGGGCGTGGCTGACCACCGTGGTGAGCCGTATCGGCCTCGACCGGTTGCGGTCCGCGGCGCACCGCCGGGAGACGTACGTGGGGGAGTGGCTGCCCGAGCCGGTCGTCACGTCGTTGCAGGGCGCCGATCCGCTGGCCGCGGTCGTGGCGGGCGAGGACGCCCGGTTCGCCGCGATGGTCGTCCTCGAGCGGCTGACACCCGACCAGCGGGTGGCGTTCGTGCTGCACGACGGCTTCACGGTGCCGTTCGCGGAGATCGCCGACGTACTGGGCGTCAGCGAGGCATCGGCGCGTCAGTTGGCGTCGCGGGCCCGCCGCACCGTGGCAGGCGCGGCCCCGCCCCCACGCGACCCGAACCACGACGAGGTGGTCGGCAAGCTGATGGCCGCGATGGCCAGCGGTGACCTATCCGCCGTCGTCGCCCTGCTGCACCCCGAGGTCACGTTCACGGGCGACTCGAATCGCAGGGCGCCGACGGCCCCTCGCGTCATCCACGGCCCGGAGAAGGTGGCGCGGTTCTTCTTCGGTCTGGCCGCCAGGTATGGGCCGAACATGTTCTCCGGCGGGAGCTTTGCGCTCGTCAACGGCGAGTTGGGTTTCTATAGCGAGCGCACCCAGACCGGCGGCGACTGGCCGGAGCTGGCGCCGCGCATCCAGGCGCTCACGGTGCGCGACGGCCTGGTGTACGCCATCTGGGACGTCGCCAACCCGGACAAGTTCACCGCGTCGCCACTGGCCGGAGCCGAGTCCCCGAACTAGGTCGCCCAGGGCACCCGGCACGCGTCGCCGGAGCTGAAGCCCTGCTCGGTGATGCCCAGCGCGGTGTTCATCCTGGCCCGCATGTTCTCGACGCCGATCTGGTAGGTCAGCTCCATGACGCCCTTGTCGCCGAACCGGTTTCGCAGATCGGCGACCTGTTCGTCGGTGACGGCGTGGGGGTCGGTGGTGATCGCGTCGGCGTAGGCGATCGCGGCGCGTTCGTCGTCGGAGAAGTGCGGCGAGGTGGCGTATGCGTCGATCTGCTGGAGCCGGTCGAGGTCGAGGCCGTCCATCCGCATCAGCATCGAACCGAAGTCGACGCACCAAGAGCAGCCGACGGTGCGCGCGGTCCAGTAGACGGCGAGCTGGCGGACGCTGGCGGGCAGGGCTCCCGACGCCCGGTCCAGCATGCCCTCGTGCACGGCGCCGGCGAGCATCAGCCCGGGATGGTGGGCGTACACCGCGAAGGGTTTGGGGACCTCGCCGAAGCGACGCCGCGTGTAGCGCCACATCAGCCGGGTCATCAGCGATGCCTTGGTGGGGGACAGGGGTTCGAGTCGCGTGGTCATACGCGTCAGACGACGCAGCCCCGGGATGTGTGACAGGGGGCCTTTCTTCGGAAGGCACCTTCTCCCGGGGTCCCCTTCCCCGGCGAGCGTGCGTGTCTGCGGGCGACACGCCGCTCTAAAACCGGAGTTCGCGCACGCTCGATTGCATGCGACCGCCGTGAGCGTGCGTGAACTCGGGTCGAAACTCGGCGTGTCTTCCGCAGACACGCACGCTCGCGGAAGGGGGTAACCACCCCGGAGAGACAGGCAGGCGGGGGTCTAGCGCGCGAACATCAGTGCGCGCTTGACTTCCTGGATCGCCTTGGTGACCTCGATGCCGCGGGGGCAGGACTCCGTGCAGTTGAACGTGGTGCGGCAGCGCCACACGCCGTCCTTCTCGTTCAGGATGTCGAGACGCTCGGCGGCGGCCTCGTCACGGCTGTCGAAGATGAAGCGATGGGCGTTGACGATCGCGGCCGGGCCGAAGTAGGAGCCCTCGGTCCAGTACACCGGGCAACTGGTGGTGCAGCAGGCGCAGAGGATGCACTTGGTGGTGTCGTCGTAGCGCGCCCGGTCGGTCTGGCTCTGGATGCGTTCGCGCGTCGGCTCGTTGCCGCTGGTGATCAGGAACGGCTTCACTGCGCGGTACGCGTCGAAGAAGGGCTCCATGTCGACGATCAGGTCCTTCTCGACCGGTAGTCCGCGAATCGGCTCGATGGTGATCGTGAGCTGCTTGCCAGGCTTCTTCGGCAGCAGGTCCCGCATCAGCACCTTGCAGGCGAGACGGTTTACGCCGTTGATGCGCATCGCGTCGGAGCCGCACACACCGTGCGCGCAGGACCGGCGGAAGCTCAGCGTGCCGTCGAGGTACCACTTCGCGTAGTGCAGCAGATTCAGCAGCCGGTCGGTGGGCAGGCATGGCACGCGGAAGCTCTGGAAGCCTGCGCCGTCGGGATCGTCGGGGTTGAATCGCGCGATCTTCAACGTCACCATCACCGCGCCCTCGGGCACGGGCGGCTCCTGGGTATCGACCTTGTCGATGGCGGGTGCGCTCATCGTCAGTACTTCCGTTCCATCGGCTCGTAGCGCGTCTGGACCACGGGCTTGTAGTCCAGGCGGATGTCGGACAGCAGGTCGGTGGCCTTGGCCGAGCCCCCGGTCGCGTCGCTCTTGTCGTCGATCACCTTGTACGCCATGGTGTGGCGCATGTAGTTGGTGTCGTCGCGGTTCGGGTAGTCCTCGCGGGCGTGGCCGCCGCGGGACTCCTTGCGGTTCAGTGCGCCTGCGACGGTGACCTCGGCCAGTTCCAGCAGGAAGCCCAGCTCGATGGCCTCGAGCAGGTCGCTGTTGTAGCGCTTGCCCTTGTCCTGCACGGTAATTCGCGCGTACCGCTCCTTGAGGGAGTGGATGTCGGTCATCGCCTGCTTGAGCGTCTCCTCGGTGCGGAACACCGCGGCGTTGTTGTCCATCGACTGCTGCAGGGCGCCACGGATGTCGGCGACGCGCTCGTTGCCGTGCTCGGACAGGATGTCGCCCACCCAGCTCGTCACCATCCCCGCGGGCTGCTCGGGCATGTCGACGAAGTCGTGGTTCATCGCGTAGTCCGCGGCGGCGAGCCCGGCGCGGCGGCCGAACACGTTGATGTCGAGCAGCGAGTTCGTGCCGAGGCGGTTCGAGCCGTGCACCGACACGCATGCGCACTCGCCGGCGGCGTACAGGCCGGGCACGACGGAGTTGTTGTCGCGCAACACCTGTCCGTGCACGGTGGTCGGGATGCCGCCCATCACGTAGTGGCATGTCGGGTATACCGGCACCAGTTCGGTCACCGGGTCGACGCCGAGGTAGGTGCGGGCGAACTCGGTGATGTCTGGGAGCTTCGCCTCGAGGACGTCGGCGCCGAGGTGCCGCACGTCGATGTAGACGTAGTCCTTGTTTGGTCCGGCGCCACGTCCCTCGAGCACCTCGAGAACCATGGACCTGGCGACGATGTCACGCGGCGCGAGGTCGACGATCGTCGGCGCGTATCGCTCCATGAACCGTTCACCGTCGGCGTTGAGCAGGCGACCGCCCTCGCCGCGCACGGCTTCGGAGATCAGGATGCCGAGGCCGGCCAGACCCGTCGGGTGGAACTGGTGGAACTCCATGTCCTCCAGCGGAAGTCCCTTGCGGAACACGATGCCGAGGCCGTCGCCGGTCAGCGTGTGGGCGTTGGACGTGGTCTTGTACATCCGGCCCGACCCGCCGGTGGCGAACACGATCGCCTTGGCGTGGAAGACGTGGACGTCACCGGTGGCCAGCTCGTAGGCGACGATGCCGGTGGCGACCGGGCCGCCGGGCGTGTCCGACAGCACCAGGTCGAGTGCGTAGAACTCGTTGAAGAACTCCACGTCGTGCTTGACGCAGTTTTGGTAGAGGGTCTGCAGGATCATGTGGCCGGTGCGGTCGGCGGCGTAACACGCGCGACGGACGGGTGCCTTGCCGTGATCGCGAGTGTGACCGCCGAAGCGACGCTGGTCGATGCGGCCCTCGGGGGTGCGGTTGAACGGCATCCCCATCTTCTCGAGGTCGTAGACGGCGTCGATGGCCTCACGGCACATGATCTCGACGGCGTCTTGGTCGGCGAGGTAGTCGCCGCCCTTGACGGTGTCGAAGGTGTGCCACTCCCAGTTGTCGTCCTCGACGTTGGCGAGCGCGGCGCACATGCCGCCCTGCGCGGCGCCGGTGTGGCTGCGCGTCGGGTACAGCTTGGTGAGCACTGCCGTACGGGCGCGGGGGCCTGCCTCGACGGCGGCACGCATGCCTGCGCCGCCGGCACCCACGATCACGACGTCGTAGCGGTGTTCAGTAATCACTTCGAGATCACCTGACTTCTTCCAAGTATCGACATTGCACGTTCCGCGCGCCCCGTCACGAGATGTTCGGGTCGAATGTCAGCAGCACGTAAGTACCCAGCACCAGGGTGAAGACGATCGACACCAGCAGCACGGTGTTCAGCCAGAATTTCGTCGAGTCCTTGCGGGTGTAGTCGGCGATGATCGTCCGCATGCCGTTGCCGCCGTGCAGCTGGGCCAGCCAGAGCAGCGCCAAGTCCCAGGTCTGCCAGAACGGTGACGCCCAGCGCTGTGCGATGAAGTTGAAGTCGAGGCGGTACACGCCGTTCTCGACCATCAACATGATGTAGAGGTGACCGAGCGCCAGGAACACCAGCACCAGCCCGGAGAAGCGCATGAACAGCCACGCGTACTTCTCGAAGTTCGGCATCGCGCTGCGACGGCGCGGGGCGCGCGGGTTGTCCAGTCCGGCAGGCCGGTCGAACGCCCGCTGCATCACGGGTGCGGGGCCGCCACGCTCAGTGATGTGGTCGTAGGGGTTCTCCACTGCGGGGCTCATAGGAAACGCTCCACCATGTGCATGCCAATCACTCCGAGCGAGCCGACGAGGGCGGCGATGAAGACTCCGGCGACGACCCACAGCATCTGGCGCTGGTACCGGGGACCGTCCTTCCAGAAGTCGATGAGGATGATCCGGATGCCGTTGAGGGCGTGGTAGAGCACCGCTGCCACCAGGCCCATCTCCATGAGGCCGATGACCGGGGTCTTGTAGGTCTCCATGACCTGGTTTAGCGCCTCGGGGCTGACGCGCAGCAGTGCCATGTCGAGCACGTGCACGAAGAGGAAGAAGAAGATCGTCGCACCGGAGATGCGGTGCAGAACCCACGACCACATGCCCGGGTCGCCGCGGTAGAGAGTGCGGCGGCGCGGTGGGGACGATCGCGGGGCCGGTATGGCCGAATCCGCGGCTGTTGCTGTACTCAATTTCCGACCTCCAACGCCATCGGTGGACGTCCGGGCGAAAGATCCGCTCGATTGTTGCTCAATCGGCGGCGAACCTGCCCAAACCTCGGGTGGGACTCTAATCCCAATAGTCCTCTCCGAAGAACTAGCGTGTGGGCAGGGGGAGCCCTCTCAACGGCGAAGTTAGGGTGTCCTAGCTAGTGATTCGAGCCACCGACACATGTTTTCGGAATGCATTCAGAGCGCGAACTGCGGAGCTGACGTGACGACTGATATCGACTGGAATCTGTTGCGCGACAAGGCAATGGACGTCTCCAGGCATGCCTATGCGCCATACTCCCGGTTTCCGGTGGGTGCGGCCGCTCTGACCAGCGATGCGCGGATCGTGGCCGGTTGCAATGTGGAGAATGTCTCATATGGCCTGGGTCTCTGTGCCGAGTGCGCTGTGGTCTCGGCCCTACATTCCGGCGGCGGCGGACGCCTGATCGCACTGGTGTGCGTGGACGCCTCCGGGCACCTCCTCATGCCGTGCGGACGCTGCCGCCAATTGCTGCTGGAGCACGGCGGCCCCGACATGCTGATCGCCCACCCCGACGGCCCGCGACTGCTGCGCGAACTGCTGCCCGACGCGTTCGGCCCAGACGACATCGAACGCGTGCACGCGGGAGGGCAATCGCAGTGACCCAGTTCACTTCCGACGGGACTCGGGTCACACGAGCCCACCTCGACGCACCCACCGTCATCCGGATCAAGCGTGACGGTGGCGTGCTGTCGGATGCGGCCATCGACTGGGTGATCGACGGGTACACCCACGGTCGCGTGCACGACGAGCAGATGTCGGCGTTGTTGATGGCCATCTTCCTGCGCGGAATGGCCCCGGAGGAGATCGCGCGCTGGACGGCCGCCATGATCGGCTCCGGCGAGCGGTTCGACTTCACCGATCTACGGCGCGACGGGCGGCCGTTGGCGTTGGTTGACAAGCACTCCACGGGCGGGGTCGGAGACAAGATCACGATCCCGCTGGTGCCCGTCGTGATGGCGTGCGGCGCCGCGGTGCCGCAGGCCGCCGGGCGCGGACTCGGGCACACCGGAGGGACGCTCGACAAGCTCGAGTCGATAGCCGGCTTCACCGCCGAGATCTCCAAAAGCCAGATTCGCGAACAACTTCAGGGCATCGGCGCTGCCGTCTTCGCCGCGGGTGATCTCGCGCCCGCCGACCGCAAGATCTACGCCCTGCGCGACGTCACCGCCACGACGGAGTCGCTGCCGCTGATCGCCAGTTCGGTGATGAGCAAGAAGATCGCCGAGGGCGCCCGCGCGCTGGTGCTCGACTCGAAGGTCGGACGCGGCGCGTTCCTCAAGACCGAGGCCGAGTCGCGCGAACTGGCCCGCACGATGGTCGACCTCGGCACGGCGCATGGGGTCCCGACGCGCGCACTGCTCACCGACATGAACCGGCCGCTCGGCCGCGCCGTTGGAAACGCCGTGGAGGTCGCCGAGTCGCTCGACGTGCTGGCAGGCGGCGGCCCGGACGACGTCGTGGAGCTGACGCTGGCCCTCGCACGGGAGATGCTCGACGCCGCAGGGGTCGACGGCACTGACCCGGCACAGACGCTGGCCGACGGCACGGCCATGGACTGCTTCCGCGCGCTGGTCGGCGCGCAGGGCGGGGACCTGTCGCAGCCGTTGCCGGTCGGCGCCCGTTCCGAGACCATCACGGCGCCGCACGGTGGCACGATGGGTGACATCGACGCGATGGCGGTGGGACTTGCGGTGTGGCGGCTCGGGGCGGGCCGTTCGACCCCCGGCGAGCAGGTGCAGTTCGGCGCGGGCGTCGTCATGCACCGGCGACCGGGTGAGCCCGTTGCGGCGGGCGAGGCGCTGTTCACCCTCTACACCGACACCGAGGAACGGTTCGCCGGAGCGATGGCCGAACTCGACGGCGGATGGCGGGTGCTCTCGGCGGACGACCCGAGGCCCGAGATCGGCCCACTCATCATCGATCGGATCACCTAGGAGCTGCGATGACGACGCCGTTGACACTGGAGAACATCCAGCAGGCACCCAAGGCGCTACTGCACGACCACCTCGACGGTGGATTGCGGCCGGCGACCGTGGTGGAGTTGGCCGCCGAATGCGGGTACGACGACCTGCCCGAGACCGACGTCGACGAACTCGCCACGTGGTTCCGCACCCGGGCACACAGTGGGTCGCTGGTCCGCTACCTCGAGCCGTTCGCGCACACCGTCGGCGTCATGCAGACCCCCGAGGCGTTGCACCGGGTCGCCAAGGAGTGCGCCGAGGACCTGGCAGCCGACGCCGTGGTCTACGCCGAGGTGCGGTTCGCGCCCGAGTTGCACATCGAGGGCGGGCTCTCGCTCGACGCGGTCGTCGACGCGGTGCTCGCCGGGTTCGCCGACGGTGAGAAGGCCGCAGCCGCGGAGGGTCGGCCCATCACGGTGCGCTGCCTGGTGACCGCGATGCGGCACGCCGCCCGGTCGCGCGAGATCGCGGAGCTGGCGATCAGATTCCGTGACAAGGGCGTCGTCGGCTTCGACATCGCGGGCGCCGAGGCCGGCTACCCGCCCAGCCGCCACCTCGACGCGTTCGAATACATGCGAGGCAACAACGCGCGCTTCACGATTCACGCCGGAGAGGCATTCGGTCTGCCGTCGATCCACGAGGCCATCGCGTTCTGCGGAGCCGATCGCCTGGGGCACGGTGTCCGCATCGTCGACGACATCGAGCGCATGCCGGACGGCGCGGTGCGCCTCGGGCGACTCGCGTCGCTGTTGCGTGACAAGCGCATTCCGCTGGAGATGTGCCCCAGCAGCAACGTGCAGACCGGCGCCGCGCCGAGCATCGAGGGGCATCCGTTCGACCTCCTGGCGCGGCTGCGGTTCCGCGTCACCGTCAACACCGACAACCGGTTGATGAGCGACACCACGATGAGCCACGAAATGCGGCTGCTGGTCGACGCTTTCGGCTACGGCTGGACCGATCTGCAGCGGTTCACGATCAACGCGATGAAGTCGGCGTTCATCCCGTTCGACGAACGTCTGTCGATCATCGACGACGTCATCAAGCCGCGCTACGCGGTACTCGTCGGCTAGCTGTACTGACCTGAGAGGTTAGGTACGCGGCTGGCGGGTGGTTGACCCCCGAGTGCTGTGTGGCCGCGGTGGTAATTGTAGGTGTGCAGCCATCGTGGGTATTCGGCGCAGCGTTCGGCGTCGCTGGT
>NZ_JAKCFC010000024.1 GCF_021916785.1 Mycolicibacterium lacusdiani | reverse complement strand
TGTACTGACCACGGACGTTAGGTACGGCGTGGCGTGGTGACATAACGAAGACCTCCGAGTGAAGTGCGAGCTGTCTAGGAACGCACCAACTCACTCCGGAGGTCTTCGTGTCCCACCGTAATGCCCCTTTGTCAGAAACCGGTCGCCTGCGCCTGGCTCGTTGCGTCGTCGAGGACGGGTGGCCGCTGCGGCGAGCCGCTGAACGGTTCCAGGTCGCTGTGAGCACGGCGGCGCGCTGGGCCGGCCGCTACCGCGAACTGGGCCCGGCCGGGATGGCTGATCGCAGCTCACGACCGCACCGAAGCCCGAACCAAACCCCGACCCGCACCGAGCGGCGAATCATCAAGGTCCGCGTACTCCGCCGGTGGGGCCCAGCCCGGATCGCCTATCTGCTGGGGCTGCAACCTTCGACAGTGCACCGCGTCCTGACCCGCTACGGTCTGGCTAAACTGCGCTGGCTGGACCGCGCGACCGGACGGGTGACCCGGCGCATCGAGTCGGCGCAGCCCGGTGATCTCGTCCACGTCGACGTCAAGAAGCTCGGCAAGATCCCCGCCGGTGGCGGCTGGCGGCTGCTGGGCCGCACCGCCGGTAATCGCAACTCACAGGCGGACAAGAGTTCAGGACGACAAAGCAAGCACCGCCATCCGTTGCGGGGGCACCACTTCCTGCACACCGCGATCGACGGCTACTCCCGGTTGGTCTACAGCGAGATGCTCGCCGATGAACGCAAGGAGACTGCGGCAGAGTTTTGGACCCGCGCCAACGCCTGGTTCGAACAGTGGGGCATAACAGTCCGAAAAGTGCTGACAGACAACGGGTCCTGCTACCGATCTCACGCCTTCCGTGACGCGCTCGGAGACGTCGAACATCGCCGCACCCGTCCGTATCGGCCCCAAACCAATGGCAAGGTCGAACGCTTCCACCGCACCCTGGCCGACGAATGGGCCTACGCCCGGCTCTACACCAGCGACGCCGAACGCTGCGCCGAATACCCACGATGGCTGCACACCTACAATTACCACCGCGGCCACACAGCACTCGGGGGTCAACCACCCGCCAGCCGCGTACCTAACCTCTCAGGTCAGTACA
>NZ_JAKCFC010000023.1 GCF_021916785.1 Mycolicibacterium lacusdiani | reverse complement strand
TGTACTGCCCAGGGACGTTGGTCAACCTGGTGATGGGCGAGGTCTTGCCTATTGCTGAGTGTTGCCGGTGGTGATTGTAGGTGTGCAGCCAGGCCGGCAGGGCCGAGCGGCGGGTGAGTTCGTTGGGGTAGTGACGGGCGAATGCCCACTCTTGGGCCATGGTGCGGTGAAACCGTTCGATCTTGCCGTTGGTCTGAGGTCGGTAGGGCCGCGTCCTGTTGTGTCGAATCTCCAGCTCAGCGCAGGCGTCGCGCCAAGCGTGGGAGCGGTAGCAGGCACCGTTGTCGGATAGGACTCGTTCGACGGTGACTCCGCGCTGGTGGAACCACCCCACCGCCCGCCGTAGCACCGCGATGGCGGTCACTGCGGTTTCGTCGTCGTGGATCTCGGCGTAGGCGACCCGCGAGTGGTCGTCGATCACGGTGTGAACGAAGGCATGTCCCAGGAGCGGCTGATGATGCCGGTTTCGTTCGATGTCGCGGGTCAGGTGCCGGTTCTTCTTGCCTTGTTGGCGTCCTACGAATCGCCATCCGCCGCCGGTGGGAATGTTGCCGAGCTTCTTGACGTCGACGTGGATGAGCGAGCCGGGATGGCTGTGTTCGTAGCGCCGGATTGGTTCTCCGGTACGAATATCGATGTGTGACAACCGATTCAATCGGCATCGCACCAGAACTGCATGCACAGTTGACGCTGGGATTGAGAGCCGCGAGGAAATCGCCAGCGGCGATAGACGATGCCGCCAACGCAGCTCCACGATCTGTCGCACCTTCGGCTGAGGCGTGCGGGTGGGGCTGCGGTGCGGCCGACTGGATCGATCCCACATGCCGGCCTCGCCCATCTCCACGTAGCGGGTCGCCCAGCGCTTGGCCGTAGGCCAGGACACGTGGAAATGCTCGGCGGCGCGAACGATCGGCCACCCCTCATCGACGATCAAACGCGCGAGCAACAGTCGTCCGCGTGGGGTTAAAACGGCATTAGCGTGGACCACGAAGGTCTCCTGTCGTCGAAGTGGGTGTCTAAGCAGCTCCACTCCACGACGGGAGGCCTTCTCCAATCAACGACCGCTACAGCGAGTCGTCACACTTCCTCAACCAACCTGCCTGGGCAGTACA
>NZ_JAKCFC010000022.1 GCF_021916785.1 Mycolicibacterium lacusdiani | reverse complement strand
TGCACTGACTCAGACTTCTTGTCACGGTCGCCGAGTGAAGATTGGTGACATGTCGGAAGGAGTGTCAGATGACCAGGTCGCGGCGGTCGAAGATATCGGCTGAAGACAAGGTTCGGTATGTGTTGGCGGTATTGGCTGGAGAGATGACCGGCGCTGAAGCAGCGCGCCGGTGCGGCGTCTCCGCAGTGCAGATGACGAAGTGGAAGCACCAATTCCTTGAAGCTGGATCGGCTCGGATGCAGGAAGTGCCCAGTGGGCCAGCAGGCCGCGCCGGAACCCCGGAACAACGCCGTTTGAAGCTGGAGAACCAGGAACTCAAGCTCGCCTTGGCCGAGGCCACGGTGCAGTTGCGGATTTGGCAGCGCGGCGCGGCGTTGGCTCACCAGGTCCCTTCCAAGACCTCGAAATCCTAAGAGAAGCAGCTGGTCTGCCGGTTTCGAGGTTCACCGTCTTGGCCGGCATTCCGGAGCGGACCTACCGGCGCCGGCTCGCTCGGCTACGCGCCGGGGACCCACCGAAAGGGCCGTGGCCAGCCCCCGTTGTCGACCGCATCGAAGAGCTGGCCGCCAAGTACGCCGAAGAATGGCCCGCCTGGGGTTACCGCAAGATCGGCGCCCTGATGCGCGCAGACGGACACGAGGTCACCAATTCCTCGGTCCAGCGAGCATTGCGACGCCGTGGCCTGCTGCTACCGCAAGGCTTCCGCGCCGACCGTAGATCATGGGCAGCGGTGCGCCGACGCGTATTTCACGACCCGCCAACAGAGCGCAACCGGGTATGGCAGACCGACTTCTCGGAGTTCGAAACCGCCCACGGTGGAATATGGCGGATCAGCGCGGTGATCGATTACGTCAGCAAGTACTGCCTGGCCATCACCGTCACCCCGACCAGCCGGGGCCGCGACGCAGTGCGCTGCATACGGCTCGCCGTGGAGGAAGCCGCCCACGTACTGAACCTGGCTGACCTGCGCCTAGATCGCGGCGAAATGGACGTCCTCGACGCCGAGGACAACATCATCGGCCGCACACCTGCACCCATCGCCATCGTGTCCGACAACGGCCCCTGCTACCGCGGAAAAGACTTCCAGACTCTGTTCACCGGCCATGACCCGCTGCTCCGGCACATCCGCACCCGCATCAAATCACCGCAGACCAACGGCGTCATCGAGCGATTCTTCGAGACGCTGAAATACGAGCACCTCTTCCGCGGCTACATCGGCGACGGTGATGCCCTCGACATGGAAGCCCACCGCTTTCGCGTCATCTAC
>NZ_JAKCFC010000021.1 GCF_021916785.1 Mycolicibacterium lacusdiani | reverse complement strand
GTCAGTGTCAAAGTGAGGTCGCCGCGTATCGCGGTGGTTGGATCCTGATCACCTGGTGTCTGGCTCGTAGCGTCGGTGCCGCCTTCGGGTTGGCGTGCATGCGTTTTGTCGGCATCAGGTGAGAAGGACCGGCCGGGCGTGACTTGATAGGAGCGTGGCATCGCCCCCACTGAGATGTGTCCGCCGACCGGCCCAACCGTCACCTCACAGTGAATGGAGGCAACCACCATGGTTGTTGTTGGAGCCGATGTCCACAAGCGCACACACACCTTCGTCGCCGTCGACGAGGTGGGGCGCAGACTCGGTGAGAAGGTCGTCGAGGCGACGACGGTAGGTCACCGCCAGGCGGTCCGGTGGGCTCGCGCTCAGTTCGGTGTCGAGCTGGTGTGGGCGATCGAGGATTGCCGGCATTTGTCGGCCCGCTTGGAGCGCGACCTGTTGGCTGCTGATCAGAAGGTGGTCCGCGTGCCGCCGAAGCTGATGGCGTTGACGCGCAAGTCTGCGCGCACCCGGGGCAAGTCCGATCCGATCGATGCGCTGGCCGTCGCACGGGCCTATCTGCGGGAGCCTGATTTACCGGTCGCCTCGCACGACGAGGTATCGCGGGAACTGAAGCTGCTCATCGACCGTCGCGAAGACCTTGTCGGGCAACGGACCTCGACGATCAATCGGCTCCTGTGGCGGGTTCACGAACTCGACCCATCTCGTTCGCCCAAGCCGGGGTCGCTGGATCTGGCCAAGCATCGCCGGCTGCTCGGCGACTGGCTGGCCGATCAACCTGGACTGGTCGCGGAGTTGGCTCGCGATGAACTCGCCGACATCACCCGCCTCACCGACACCATCAACGCGTTGGCCACACGGATCGGTGAACGCGTCCGCGCCATGGCACCGGTCTTGTTGTCCCTACCCGGCTGTGGCGAACTGACCGCGGCCAAGATCATCGGCGAAACCGCCGGCGTCGCCCGGTTCAAGAGCGAGGCAGCCTTCGCCCGCCACAGCGGCGTGGCACCCATCCCGGTGTGGTCGGGCAACACCGCCGGACGGGTCCGAATGACCCGCTCTGGCAACCGCCAGCTCAACGCCGCACTGCACCGCATCGCAATTACTCAAATCCGCCTCGACGGACTCGGTCGAACCTACTACCACCATCGCCGCGCAGAGGGCGACTCGAGCGCCGAGGCCCTGCGCTGCCTCAAACGCCGCTTAGCCCGCGTGGTCTTCAACCACCTCCATACCGACCAGAAAACCCGACCAAAGCCACGCCAACTCGCAGCGGCTTGACATAGGAGAAAC
>NZ_JAKCFC010000020.1 GCF_021916785.1 Mycolicibacterium lacusdiani | reverse complement strand
ACGGTGGGACACGAAGACCTCCGGAGTGAGTTGGTGCGTTCCTAGACAGCTCGCACTTCACTCGGAGGTCTTCGTTATGTCACCACGCCACGCCGTACCTAACGTCCGTGGTCAGTACACCTAGCCGAGCACGTCGCGGAGGCGGTCGGCGAACGCGTCGGGAACTGCCATGAAGCCGCCGTGGTCGCCGGGGAACTCGGCGAGTTCGGCGCCGAGCAGGTCGGCGGTGGCACGCGACGTCGCGTCGGTCAGCAGCGTGCTCGACTCGACGCCCAGTCCGATCACGATCCGGGCGGGTGCTGCGCGCAGCGCCTCGACGTCCGGGAGGTACCGCGTCGTCGACGCGAGATCGTGTTCGAAGAACCGGCCCGACTCGGCGGCCTGATCACCGGTGGGTTCCGGGGCGCCCTGCTCGCCGGGTCCGTCGCCCTCGGGCAGGTCGAAGCCAGCGTTGACCATGAAGTGAACCCAGGCGGCCTGGAACCCGTCCCGGTGGTAGGTCGCGATGATCGCGTCGGTGGCCGCCCGTTGCTCGGCCGCGTCGGGGAGCAGTTCGGTCAGCGGCGGCTCGTGGGCGACCAGGGTGCGCACCTTGTCGGGATGCCGTGCGACGAGTGCCAGACCGGTGACCGCGCCGCCGCTCGAGCCGAACACGTCGGCGGACCCGGCGCCGACCGCGTCGATGATCGCCGCGACGTCGTCGGCGCGGATGTCGGGCGTGGACGGGCTGGTCGGGTCGTCCAGCGGACTTCCGGCGTACCCGCGCGGGTCGTAGGTGACGACCGTGTGGTCGGCGGCGAGCGCGTCGGCGACGGTCGTGAACTCCGAGGCGGCCATCGGCGAGCCGATGACGAGCAGCAGGGGCCCGGCACCACGCACTTCGTAGTGCAGTCGTGCGCCGGGAACGTCGAGCGAGTGGGAGACGGCTCCGTCAGTGATGGTCATGCCGGTGCAGACTGGCTGCCGCGGCAGAACTCATCGCGTCACTCGGTGCGCAGGCGCGACTCGACGAACGTCTCGAGCTGCTCCCACTGCGCGACGGCCTTGGCGTACGGCGCGGGGGGAGCGGTCACCGTCTCGGGATTCAGAGCGTGGGCCACGAAGCGGCCCAGCGGCTGGTCGGGGTCGAGGGCGGCGTCGACGGTGGTGTCCTCGGCGTAGTCGCTCACGTCGCGCAGCAGTTCGACCGCGAGATCGAGCTGGTCGCGGTCGATGGCATCGGGCCCGTCGGCGATGTCGTCGGCGAGACCGCTGAGAACGTAGACGTTCTCCTCGGTGACCTCGATCTCGAGCGAGCCGTCGGTCGCGGCGGTGCGGACGTCGTCGTAGGTCGACAGTTCCGACAGGTCACTCTCGTGTTCGTCGGCGAGGTAACGGGCCAGCGCGCGCTCGGAGCCGAAGACGCTGATGCGTCCGTTGCGACCCAGGAAGACCGGGTTCTCACCGAGGTAGCAGCGCAGCGTGTAGTAGGTGCCACCCCGGCTGATGATGCGGATCGGGTCGATGCCGACCTGGACCCAGAAGTTCTCGTCGGTGCCAAGGACCTGATCCTCGGCGTGCGCAGCGAGCGCGTCCTCCTCGTCGTCGGTGTCGACGACGCCGTCGATCACCGGCTCCTCGGCTTCGGCTTCGGGCTCGTCGGGTTCGGGCGCGGGCTCGGCGAGTTCGGCCGCGGCCTTCTCGGAGGCTGCCGAGTCGACGTCGGGAACGGTGACGACCTCGTCGATCGAGTCGAGCACCGATTCCCAGTTGCGTCCGATGACGCCTTCGATCTCGGTCCAGCGCTTGCGGCCCGGGCGTCCGGCGAACGCGTCGATGCCGCCGCCGAGGGAGCCAAGCACCGGGTTGCCGTTGAAGAACTTGGCGACCGCGGTCAGGTCGCAGACCGATCCGAGCGACTGCACGATCGACAGCGACCGAAGAAGGGATGCCACCGAGCCCTCGGTGGGCTTCTCCGCGGCGACCTCGGGCACGTCGACGAGGTCGTAGACGTGCTCCTCGTCGGGGTCGCAGCGGTGGGCCGTCGCCTCGACCAGCGCCAGCCACGCGGGGTGGTCGGCGAGGTCGTTGTCCTTGCTCGACCGGACGAACGCCACCAGGTCGGCAACCGACTCGAAGGCGTAGAGATCATCGTCCTTGCCGAGGAAGCCCTGCCATTCGTCGTCTGCGTCCCGCCAAGACGGAGCCCACAGGGTGTACAGGTCGCCTTTGGTCAGTCCGAGCCGGACCGGCACGATTTCCGCAGCCATGCGGCACAGCGTAACGACGTCGCTCGTAGAACTGACACGGTCCTCGTTTCGAGAGGTCGCGTCGGTGATGTTGGCGGCTATTTGCTCGAGTCCGGGCGGTTCACCGAAGCCTGCCAAGCTGCCACGCTGAGCATGATGAGGTACGCGCCTGCGCCAAATCGGTAATTCGTGCCGAGGACCATGCGACGCTCCAATGCTTGCGGTGTATGTCGAGGTTCCCCATCGATGGTCCTCAGCAAACCTGAGAGTTCCACTCAATTCACCTCATAGAAAGCTAAGTCTTGCTTTAATCGCGCGATTTCATCCGGCCGCCGAACGGCCACGTCGGTCTCAGCGACACTCCCTGCGCCGTCGATCGTCATGCGGTGGGCCGCCAGAAACCCTGAAAACCCTGGCCCGCGTTGGTCGTACGCACGGGGGAGAGTTGCACCGGGTCGCCCGCCTCGACCATCAGGCCGTCGCCGACGACCATCGCAACGTGCCCGTCCCACACGGCGAGGTCGCCGGGTCGTAGCGACTGGCCGTCGACCCGCGCCCCGATGTCCTGCTCCTGAGCCAGGCGCGGGATGTCCAACCCCGCTTCGCGGTAGGCCCACTGGGTCAGCCCACTGCAGTCGAGGCCGACGCCGGGGGTGGTGCCGCCCCAGTCGTAGGGGACGCCCAGTTGGGTCAAGGCATGTCGCACGGCGCTGGCCGCCACCTCGTTGGGCGCCGTCGCACTGCCGCCGCCCGGCAGGTTGATCGCCGTCTCGCTGCCGAACTGCTCGGGGCGGGTGGTGGTCACGGGTCGGTTCGTCGGGCTACCGGCGGGCGTAGCGCCGGCGGGTGCAGCCGCCATCGTCCGAAGTCCCGACGCGGCGGCTGTCAGCGGTGCTGCAGCGGACCACCCGGCCGGGCTGGTGGGGCTGGACGGTGTCGCAGTAGGCGTGGTGGTGACCGCGGCCTGGTGGGTGGCCAGGTCGGTGGTCAGGCCGTCCACCACCGTTGCCGCCTCGTCGAGTGCGCCCTGCGCCTCCGCGGCGAGCGCCTCCGCAACCCCGGGCTCGTCGAGGTGCGGCTCGAGTTCGGCTGCCCTCGACTCGAACGCCGCGATGATCGCGTCCAGCCGTACCCGGGCGCGGGCGACCGCGTCGGCGGCCGCGCCGACCGTGGCTCCGAGGCGTTCCGCACGCCCGGCCATCGCCTCGATCGCCTCGACCGTGTGGCGAGTGAAGTCGTCCGCGGCGACCGCCGCCTCGCCGGTCCAGTTCGTCCGCGCGGTGTCGCTGCTCAGCGCTGCGGCCACGTCGGCCAGTGCGCTCGGGAGGCCGGTGAGTAGACCGGCGACGTCGGTCGAGCCGGTGCCGAGCGTCGCCCGCAGGTCGTGGAGTGGCGCGGCCAGCGCCGCCGCGACTGAACCCGGCACCGATCAGATCCCGACGGAACCGACGGCCTGACCGACCCGGAGGTCCGCCTCGTCGAAGGCATCGGCCGTCGTGGTGCCCGCGTTCGACGCAGCGACGGCCCGCGCGGTGAGCCCATCGGCGGTCTGTGCTTCGGACGTCAGTGCGTCGGCGACCGCGGCGAGGAAGTCGGCGCCAACGGACCCGAACGCGTCGGGTGGCGGCGCGACTCTCGCGAGTGCGGCGGCGAGCGCTTCCAGGTCGGTCGAGTGCCTGGCGTGGGACGCGGCGAGGGCGCGGATCGCGGGGATGTCGGCGTGCACGTACTTACGACGCCGGTCGAAGCGCTTCGGTTCCATTAGGGTTCCGCCCATGGACGTCCGGGTCGTCGATCATCCTCTCGCCGCTGCGCGATTGACCAAGCTGCGCGATGAGCGCACCGACAACGCCGGCTTCCGCGCCGCGCTGCGCGACCTGACGTTGATGCTCGTTTACGAGGCGACTCGGGACTTGGCGTCCGAAGCGGTGCCGGTGCGCACGCCGCTCGCGGACACCACCGGGTCGCGGTTGGCGTCGCCGCCACTGTTGGTGCCGGTACTGAGGGCCGGGCTCGGCATGGTGGATCAGGCGCACGCCCTGATCCCCGAGGCGCACGTCGGGTTCGTGGGTGTGGCGCGGGACGAGACCACGGCTCAGCCGACGCCGTACCTGGAGTCGCTGCCGGAGGATCTGAGTGAGCAGCCGGTGATCGTCCTGGATCCGATGCTGGCGACCGGGGGGTCGATGGCCTACACGCTGGGGCTGCTCAAGGCTCGTCGGGCGGTGGACATCACGGCGGTGTGCGTGGTGTGCGCGCCGGAGGGCATAGCTGCCCTGGACCGCGTGGTGCCGGACCTGAAGCTGTACACCGCAGCGGTGGACGATGGTCTGAACGACGTCGCCTACATCATGCCGGGGCTGGGCGACGCCGGGGATCGGCAGTTCGGTCCGCGCTGAATTGTGTTTCTGCGGTTGTTGATTCGGTGAACTGACGCCTGATCGCCGGGGAGGCGACCGTCGAAATGCCCGACTCTGAGCGACAACTCGCGACAATGGGGTGTGCGGCCGCATGAATCGTCCTAGCGTCGCCCTGTCGCCGGCTCCTGGCCAGACCGTGCCTCGTCCCGCTAGCTCCTCAAGCTCCCCGTGGGGCTCTCGACCCGCCACGCTGACGGCTATACGCCGCTCTGTGGCCCGCCCGGTTCACTACGCCGTGACGCGTTGCTCTACACCACCCCACCGACGAAAACGCGTTCGCCTGAACGACTTATCCCCAGTGCTGGTTTCATCCACAGACTGGTCAGCATCGGTTTTCGGCGCGGATTCCTGTCACTCCCAGGTTGTCTTGAGTCAAGGAGTTGGCAGGATTTCCAGGTTAATGGGGTTCAGGTAAGCCTGTTGTGGGGTGCGGTCCTGGATGGCTTGGTGTGGTCGGATGGTGTAGTAGATGACGCGAAAGCGGTGGGCTTCCATGTCGAGGGCATCACCGTCGCCGATGTAGCCGCGGAAGAGGTGCTCGTATTTCAGCGTCTCGAAGAATCGCTCGATGACGCCGTTGGTCTGCGGTGAT
>NZ_JAKCFC010000002.1 GCF_021916785.1 Mycolicibacterium lacusdiani | reverse complement strand
CACGAAGGTCTCCTGTCGTCGAAGTGGGTGTCTAAGCAGCTCCACTCCACGACGGGAGGCCTTCTCCAATCAACGACCGCTACAGCGAGTCGTCACACTTCCTCAACCAACCTGCCTGGGCAGTACACCTAGGCGTCCCCCGGCGGCGGCGACGCCTCCGCCAGGCGCTGATGCAGGCGCGCGCGGACGTCGTCGGGCGTATAGGCGTTGCGCTTGCGTTGATCGCGGGCGACCAGCGCGCCGCCTGCCACGACGCCCGCGACGCCCGCCAACCCGACCCACTTCCAGATCCCTCGCATCCATGCGATTCTGCCTAAGCTGCGCTGGTGAATGCGAACACCGTGACGCTGGAGCGGGCACTGGCCGAGACGCGGACGGGCGACATATGGCTGTTTCGCGGCGATTCCGGCCCCGACCGGGCCATCCAGACGATGACCAACGCACCGGTCAATCACGTCGGCATGACGGTGGCCATCGACGATCTGCCACCGCTGATGTGGCATGCCGAACTGGGCGCAAAGCTGCTCGACGTGTGGACCGGCACCCACCACCGCGGCGTCCAGCTCAACGACGCGCGACAGGCCGTCGAGCAGTGGCAGAACGAGTACGGCCAGCAGTGCTGGTTGCGACAGCTCACGCCGTACGCCGACCGCGCGCAGGAGGATGCGATGATGCGCGTCATCGCGCGGATGGACGGCACCGCGTTCCCCACCACCGCACGTCTGACCGGACGGTGGATCCGCGGCAGGCTGCCGATCGTCAGCGACTTCACCCGCGGGCTGCCGTTCGTGCACCGTCGAGTCCGGGAGTCGGCCGAGCGGAAGAAGCGCGAACGGCACGAGGTCGGGCTGCAGACGGCCTACTGCGCCGAGACGGTCGCCATCACCTACGAGGAGATGGGTCTGCTCACCACCGAGAAGCACTTCAACTGGTTCGATCCGGGCAAGTTCTGGAGCGGTGACGAGCTGCCACTGACCGAGGGCTACCGGCTCAGCGACGAGATTCCCGTCGTCCTCTGACCGCGGTGCCGACACCGCGGCTGGTGTGACCTAGGGGACCCACCGAATAAACCCGACGACATATGCGTTATCACGCATGATTCGGTCCGTCGATGTTCATCCCCGAGGTCGACGGACCGAATCACTCTCCCCGGGCACGGGTCGCCGGTTCCCCACCCTCGGCCGACGGACACTTCGTCTCGATCTGGAACGTGTGCCACGTCGCCTCGCCGACGTCGGGCGGCATCCGGCCGCGAAACCGATATGTCTCGTCGACCCTGCTCACTTCGACCTCCGACGGGTCGGCGATGAACCCTGCGACGTCGTCGTAGCGCAGTGCCACCCGCTCGGCGATCAACCGGCCGCGCTCGATCACGACCGCACGGAACATCTGCTTGCCGGGCCCGTTGACGAAGATGACCACGACACCGTCGCCGCGCGTACAGGACACGTCGTCGGTCCTGATGGCTCCACGCTCGCCGTCGAATACCAACGTGGTCTCCACCTCGGGGCCGCGACTGCACCCGCCGACGGCCATCAGGACTGCGGCACACGCCACCGCCCGACCGGGCCTCACTGCGGCGACGCGCATGGATCGAGTATGACTGCCATGTCCGCCACGTGCCCGCCACCTGCGGGTTCGCACGTCCTCGGGCGGATCAGGTTTCATTCGGCGACGACGGCGGGTACAGGCGTTGCGTCGGGGGGTCGCATGCGACCCCCGCCGCTTCGCGGCATGGGTCGTGAACCACGAGTCGATATGCCGCCGTCGGCGACGGCAGCGGTAGGACAAGGAGTTCACGATGCGTTTGAAGAAGATCGCAGCAGGAGCAGCGGCCACGGCCGCCCTCGGCCTGGGCGTGCTCGGCGCCGGCAGTGGCGTGGCACTTGCCAAGCCGAATGACCCGGGACCCGGGCCGGGACCCGGCCCCTACTGGGTGCCGGGCGATCCGCCAGGCCAGAACCCCATCGGCCCGCCGGGGCAGATCAAGAACGGCAACCCCTACGTTCCCGGTCTGACGGGCGTCCCGCCCGGCCACTGGGGCGATCCCGGCTACGCCGGACTGCCGCCGACCTGGCGCCCGGTCAACTGGTTCGACCTCGGCATCCTCGAGCCGCAGCCAGTGGTCTACAACCCCGACGCTCTGGCGTGGGGCATCTGGTGGGTCGACCGGTTCATCCCGTTCGTGCCCTGACGAATCCTCCGATGGCCGCTCCGCGACAGCGCGGGGCGGCCATCGTCGCGAAAAGGGTCAGCGTCGTTCGGTGTCGGTCGACTGTCGCGAGATCTCCGCTTGTTCACGCCGGGCCTCGGCCACTTGGCGCTCGACGGATTCCTCCGCCCGCTGCACCCGCTTGCGCTCGCGCTCCTCGGCCGAGCCCTCGCGGACGTCGGCGAGCCGCTCACGGTCGTCGGCGAGCGCTTCCCGATCGTCGGCCGTGTGGTCGCGTTCGTCGGCGATGCGCTCGCGTTCGTCGGCGCGGTAGGCCCGCTCTGCGCTGGTCGCGAGCGCCCTGTCCAGGTCGCGCCGGCAGGCGGCCAGTTCGGCCGCGAGACGGTCGTAGTCGGACGCGTCAGAGTTCGCTTCTGGGTCGGGCATCTGATCACCTCCGACGGGAACGCTACGCCCGGAGTACCGAAAGACGTGATCTTCGCGCCCACTCGCAGCGGGCGCGACGGCTCAGCGGCCGACCAGCGAACCGTACTGCGGGCAGTAGGTGACGACCGCGCCGCGAATCAGGTTGGCCGCCTTCCCCTTGTCGAGGCCCTGATTCTGCAGCCCGGTTACCAGCCCGCGGACGGTGCGGACGGGCTCGACCCGCCCGGCGTCCATGGACTGGCAGACCTCTCGCCCGATCTTGATCGCGTCTTCATCGGAGTTCACCGGAACGGCGAGTTGCTCGACGATGTCGATGAACTGCTGGTCCTGGGCGGTCACATCAGCCCATGCGGGTGCTGCAGCCGTCAGGCCTGCCCCGAGGGCAGCCCCGGCGACCAACGCGGACGAGAGGACTTGAACGAACCGCCGAGCGATCACGATGAGTCTCCTGTTGTGACGGTATGAACCTGCTGAGCAACACGGTACTGCTGTTGAGGATGTGACACACCCCGTCGTGTGTCGATCTACACGTTGAAGCGGAACTCCACGACGTCCCCGTCGGCCATCACGTAGTCCTTGCCCTCCATGCGCACCTTGCCCGCGGCCTTGGCGGCGGCCATCGAACCGGCGGCGACGAGGTCGTCGAAGGACACGATCTCGGCCTTGATGAAGCCCTTCTCGAAGTCCGTGTGGATGACGCCCGCCGCCTTCGGGGCGGTGTCGCCCTGGTGGATCGTCCAGGCCCGCGACTCCTTGGGCCCCGCCGTCAGGTAGGTCTGCAACTTCAGCGTGTGGAACCCGGCCCGGGCCAGGGCGTCGAGCCCGCGCTCGGTCTGTCCGATCGACTCCAACAGCTCGGCAGCGGACTCGTCGTCGAGTTCCTGGAGCTCCGCCTCGATCTTCGCGTCGAGGAAGACGGCGTCGGCGGGCGCGACCATCGCACGCAGCTCGGCCTTGCGCGCATCGTCGGTGAGGATCGTCTCGTCGGCGTTGAACACGTACAGGAACGGCTTGGTGGTCATCAGGTTCAGCTCGCGCAACACCGTGACGTCGGTACCGGCAGCGAACAGGGTCGTCCCTCCGTTGAGGACGTCCTGCGCGGCGACCGCGGCCTCGTGCACGGGCTTGCGGTCCTTGTTGTTGCGGGCTTCCTTCTCCAGGCGCGGGATCGCCTTCTCCAACGTCTGCATGTCGGCGAGGATCAGCTCGGTCTCGATCACCTCGATGTCCGACTTCGGATCCACCTTGCCGTCGACGTGGACGACGTCGTCGTCGGCGAAGACGCGCACGACCTGACAGATGGCATCGCACTCGCGGATGTTCGCCAGGAACTTGTTGCCAAGGCCGGCGCCCTCTGACGCGCCCTTCACGATTCCGGCGATGTCGACGAACGTGACCGGCGCGGGCACGGTCTTGTCCGACGAGAACATCTCGGCCAGCTTGTCCAGACGCGGGTCCGGCAGGGCGACTACACCCTCGTTGGGCTCGATCGTCGCGAAGGGGTAGTTGGCGGCGAGGACGTCGTTACGCGTCAGCGCGTTGAACAACGTCGACTTGCCCACGTTCGGCAGCCCGACGATTCCGAGGTTGAGGCTCACGGGTGCGAAGTCTATGAGACGCGCCTTGGCACGCCGGTGTCCGCTGGCAGCCCTTCCTGCGCCGCAGCCGGTACGGTCGACGTGTGTCAGGACAGCGTGCGCGCTCGGCGGTCCCCGCCGACCAGCGATCCGTGCTGCCCCTCGTCCCCGGTCTGCCCTGGTGGGGAGCGGTGCTGCTGGCGGTGATCGCCTCCGCCATCGGCTTCGCCATCGACGCCGGTTCGGGCACGAAGTCGCTCAGCGGCACCTTCGTCGTGTGCTATGTCACTGGCTGTGTTCTCGCGGTGCTCGCGGTGCGTCAGTCGAGCCTCTTCACCACGGTGATCCAGCCGCCGCTCCTGCTCTTCGTCGCCGTGCCGAGTGCGTACTTCCTCATGCACAGCAGCGAGATCAAGGGCATGAAGGACATCCTGATCAACTGCGGCTACCCGTTGATCGAGCGCTTCCCGCTGATGTTCTTCACGGCGGTGACGGTGCTGGCCATCGGCGTTGCGCGCTGGTACCTGCACCGGACGGAGCAGCGACATGCTCCGCAGGACGTCGCCGACGACTTTGCGGACGAGGCCCCCAGCAAGCGTCGCAGCAGGCGTACGGCCGCGATGGACGACGCCGACGAGGAGCCGGCGGCCAAGTCCCCCAGGCCCGCCAAAGCGTCCAGGGCCGACAGGCCCGAGAGAGCCGAGAGGGCTTCTGACGGCCGGCGCAGCCGCAGGCACTCCATCGACCGCGACGGCACCGCCGACGACGACTCGCCACGGCCCCGGAAGCCCCGCCCGGCGGGCAGTGCGTCGCGGTCCCGCCATGCCCGTCCGCCGGAGACCGAGATCATCGACGCGGTGCCGCCGCGTCCGCGCCGTACCCGTCCCCCGGCCGACCCCGACTCGGAGCCGCGTCGACGGCCCCGCAGCGACGAGTCGAGGGAGCGACGCGATGCGCCGCCGGTCGGGCGTCGCAGCACTGGTGATCGCAGCGAACGGTCGGCGCGCAGCGAACGGCCCGTGCGGCGGGATCGGTCGGAGCGCTACGAGCGGCCGGAGGGCCGGTCGGAACGTCGGCCCTACTACGACTCGTACGAGCCCTTCGAGGGTCCGGTCAACGGCACACCGTCGAGCAATGGCCGCAGCCACGCCGACAGCACGCACCACCCGGTCTCACGGGTTCGCTACCGCGGCTCGGACGACGAGGATCCGCGCGTGGAGCACCGCACCCGGCCGCGACGCAGTCGCGATGCTTGGGACTACGAGGACTGACCCGACGGTCCGTCAGGCGCGCGGCGCCCGGATCTCCCTTGGCAGGGCGAAGACCAACGTCTCGTTGGCCGTCGTGACGGGCTGCACCGTGTCGTAGCCGTATTCGGCCAGCCGGTCCAGCACGCCACGCACCAGGACCTCGGGGACCGAAGCGCCCGACGTCACGCCGACGGTGGTCACGCCCTCGAGCCACGCGGGATCGACGTCCTCGGCGTAGTCGACCAGGTGGGAGGCCTTGGAACCGGCACCCAGCGCGACCTCGACCAGCCGCACCGAGTTCGACGAGTTGCGTGAGCCGACGACGATGACGAGGTCGCACTCGGGTGCCATCGCCTTGACCGCCACCTGGCGGTTCTGCGTGGCGTAGCAGATGTCGTCGCTGGGCGGGTCCTGCAGCGTGGGGAACTTCTCCCGCAACCGGCGGACGGTCTCCATCGTCTCGTCGACGCTCAACGTGGTCTGCGACAGCCAGATCACCTTGTTCGGGTCGCGCACGACGACCTTGTCGACCGCGTCGGGGTTGTCGACGACCTGCACGTGGTCGGGCGCCTCGCCTGCGGTGCCGACGACCTCTTCGTGCCCCTCGTGGCCGACGAGCAGGATGTCGAAGTCGTCGCGGGCGAAGCGCTTGGCCTCGTTGTGCACCTTGGTGACCAGCGGGCAGGTCGCGTCGATGGTCTTCAGATTGCGCTCGGCGGCCTCGACGTGGACGGTCGGGGCGACCCCGTGGGCGGAGAACACGACGATGGCGCCCTCGGGCACCTCGTCGGTCCGCTCGACGAACACCGCACCGGCCTTGGCGAGGGTTTCGACGACGTACCGGTTGTGCACGATCTCGTGCCGGACGTACACCGGGGCGCCGTGCTTCTCGAGGGCGCGTTCCACGGTTTCGACCGCTCGGTCGACGCCCGCGCAGTACCCGCGTGGTTCGGCGAGCAGGACGCGCTTTCCGGTCGTCCGTTCGACGACCGTGCTGGCGGCACCTGGAATGCCCATGTTGATCGTCGTTGGCATGCCACCAGGGTACTTACCCGCGCCCCCTACCTGCCAGCCGTAGGCTGCACGCATGGCTACTGCACCCTATGGAGTCCGTCTGCTGGTCGGCGCGGCGGTGACGGCGCTGGAGGAAACCCGTCGGCTACCGCAGACCATCCTCACCTACCCGATGACGATGGTGAGCCAGGTGGCTCAGATGGTCATGAAGGTCCAGCAGGACGTCGCAGACCTGGTGAACAGGGGCGACGAGACCCTGGAGAACCTGTTCCCGCCGAAGGACGAGCAGGCCGAGTGGGCGACGTTCGACGAGGACCTCGGCGACGACGAGGACGATGCGGACGACGACGGTGGCCGCGCCGGCGACGGCGAGCGGCTGACCGAGGGACGCTTCGCGCTCTACAGCACCGGCGAGCCGGAGACGGTGAACTCCGTCACCACAGAGGCCGCACCGGCGGAGGCGCCCCCGATCGTCGCCGAGCTGGACTACCAGACCCTCACCCTCGCGCAGCTGCGGGCGCGGCTCCCCTCGCTGAAGGTCGACGACCTCGAGGCGCTGCTCGCCTACGAGGAGTCGACGAAGGCGCGCGCCCCGTACCAGACGCTGCTGGCCAACAGGATCACCCGCGCGACCGCTAAATGACCGAACAGGACCAGCCCGCGGACAAGCCGGGCAAGTCCCCGGAGAACCCGTACCCGGTCCGTTCGGTGTCCATGATGGTCAAGGACTGGATCGACCGGCTGGGCACGGTGTGGGTCGAAGGTCAGATCGCCCAGATGACCGTGCGGCCCAACTCCGGCACGGCGTGGATCACGCTGCGGGACCCGTCGGCCGACATGTCGCTGCAGATCACGTGTCCGCGCGATCTGGTGCACAACGCCCCGGTCAAGCTCGCCGAGGGCACCCGCGTCGTGATGCACGGGCGACCCAGCTTCTTCGTCGGCCGCGGTTCGTTTTCATTGCGCGTCAACCAGATTCGCGCCGTCGGGATCGGCGAGCTCCTGGCCCGCATCGACCGCCTGCGCCGCCTGCTCCACGCCGAGGGCCTGTTCGACCCGCGGTTGAAGCGCCCCATTCCGTTCCTGCCGGGCACCATCGGGCTGATCACGGGCCGCGCCAGTCACGCCGAGAGCGACGTCGTCTCGGTGGCGACGGCGCGCTGGCCCGCGGTGCGCTTCGCGATCCGCAACCCCGTCGTGCAGGGACCCAACACCGTGCCACAGGTGGTCCAGGCGCTGCGCGAACTGGACGCCGACCCCGAGGTCGACGTCATCGTCGTCGCGCGTGGCGGCGGCAGCTTCGAGGACCTGCTGCCGTTCTCCGACGAGACGCTGTGTCGTGAGATCGGCAGGTGCACGACGCCGGTGGTCACCGCCATCGGCCACGAACCGGACAACCCGCTGTGCGACATGGTCGCCGACGTCCGCGCCGCGACGCCCACCGACGCCGCCAAGCGCATCGTTCCCGACGCGGCGGCCGAGCAGGCGATGGTCGACGACTGCCGCCGCCGCAGCGCGCAGGCGCTGCGCAACTGGGTCCGGCGCGAGCACCACCACCTGACCCAGCTGCGGAGCCGCCCGGTGCTGGCACGTCCGCTGGCCGCGATCGACGCCCGTGCAGACGAGGTGCATCGCGCCCGGGCGGCCGCTCGCCGCGACGTGACCAGGATGATCGCCGCCGAATCCGACCGGATCGGCCACATGTCGGCGCGGCTGACCACACTGGGTCCCGCCGCGACCCTGGCGCGCGGTTATGCCGTCGTAAAGGCGGTGGCGAGCGACGGCACGACGACGGTGTTGCGGTCGGTGGCCGACGCGCCAGCCGGGAGCCGGTTGAGGATTCGGGTGTCCGACGGCGCCGTCGGGGCCGTGAGCGAGGGGGAAGATGAAGCCCATTAGTCAACTCGGCTATGAAGAGGCCCGTGATGAGCTGACCGAGGTGGTGCGCCGCCTCGAGCAGGGCGGGCTCAGCCTCGACGAGTCGCTGCAGCTCTGGGAAAGGGGCGAAGAGCTGGCCAAACGGTGCGAACAGCACCTGGAGGGCGCCCGCCAGAAGGTCGAGAAGGCGCTTGCCGCGAACGACGACGACGAAGGTTGAGATAGCAACCAGTGGCGGGCGGTAGGCTCGAAACTGGAACACGTTTCAGTTATGCTTCTCGGCCATGGGTGACCCAACGCTGACCACCGATCTCGGCCACGTGCTCGTCACCGGGGGTTCCGGCTTCGTCGGAGCCAACCTCGTGACCGAACTACTCGACCGCGGCCTGCGCGTGCGCTCCTTCGACCGCGCACCGTCCCGGCTACCCGACCATCCCGCGCTAGAGACGGTCGTCGGCGACATCACCGATCCCGGCGACGTCGCCAGGGCGGTCGCCGACGTCGACACCGTCATCCACACCGCGGCGATCATCGACCTGATGGGTGGTGCCTCGGCGACCGAGGAGTACCGCAGCCGCAGCTTCGCGGTCAACGTCGGTGGCACCGAGAAGCTGGTGCACGCCGCGACGGCAGCCGGAGTCAAGCGGTTCGTCTACACGGCGTCCAACAGCGTGGTCATGGGCGGCCAGGCCATCTCGGGAGGCGACGAGACGCTGCCCTACACCGAACGCTTCAACGACCTCTACACCGAGACCAAGGTCGTCGCCGAGAAGTTCGTGCTCGCCGCCAACGGCGTCGAGGGCATGCTGACGTGTTCCATTCGGCCCAGCGGCATCTGGGGCCGCGGCGACCAGACCATGTTCCGCAAGGTGTTCGAGAGCGTGCTCGCCGGCCACGTCAAGGTGCTGGTCGGCAACAAGGACGTCAAACTCGACAACTCCTACGTGCACAACCTGATTCACGGTTTCATCCTGGCCGCCGAGCACCTCGTGCCGGGCGGCACCGCACCCGGGCAGGCCTACTTCGTCAACGACGGCGAGCCGATCAACATGTTCGAGTTCTCCAGGCCCGTCGTGGCGGCCTGCGGTGAACCGTTCCCGACGTTCCGGGTGCCGGGGCGCCTGGTGTGGCTCGCGATGACGGCGTGGCAGTTCCTGCACTTCCGCTTCGGCCTGCCGAAGCCGCTGCTGGAACCGCTTGCGATCGAGCGGATCACGCTCGACAACTACTTCTCCATCGACAAGGCCAAGCGCGACCTCGGCTATGAGCCGCTGTTCACCACGGAACAGGCGATGGCCGACTGCCTGCCGTACTACACCGACCTGTATGCATCGATGAAGGCGGCAGGACAGGCGGCACACGCCACCGCCTGACCGCTGCTACTGCACCAGCGACAGGGCGTGCGCGCGACGTAGCTTGCCCGACGGCGTCTTCGGGATGCTGCCGGGTGCCAGCACCACGACCTTGCACGGCCGTACGTCGACCTCACTGAACACCTCGTGGGCGACGGCGCGCTGGATGCGACGGACCTCGGCGCGATCCTCGAACGCGGCCGACTCGACGGCCACCGCGAAGGTCTCCCGCGACCGCTCGCCGTGCAGGCGGACGGCCACCGAGCAGCCCGAGCGCACTCCCTCGACCCGGCCGGATGCCCGCTCGACGTCGGTCGGGTACACGTTGCGCCCGCCCATGATGATGACGTCCTTGACGCGTCCGCAGACGACGATGTGCGATTCCTCGGTCATGTAGCCCAGATCGCCGGTGTCGTACCAACCTTCGTCGTCTTGGGTGGAGACGAACCCGCCGACGGTGGTGTAGCCAGGCGAAAGCGGTTCTCCACGAACCTGAATCACGCCGACGCCGCGGACCGGCAGGACGTTCGCGTCGTGGTCGATGACGCGTACCTCGAGCCCCGCCAGCGCGGGTCCGAGAGTCGCGAGGCGACGGACGTTGCCCGTGGTCGCGGGCACCGCACGGTGCAGCACCGCGAGCATGTCGGCGTCCACCTGGTCGGTCACCAAACCGGCGCCACTCATCGAGAATGACACCGCCACAGTGGTTTCGGCCATGCCGTACGCCGGCACGATGGCCTCCGGCCGCAGACCGAACGGCTTCCCGGCGTCGCATAGGTCCTCGACGACCTCGGGTTCCACCTGCTCGGCACCCGAGAGTGCCCACCGCAGCGAACTCAGGTCGAACTGGTTGGGCTGCGCCTGGTTCCGCAACCGCTTGGCCAGCAGCGCGTACGCGAAGTTGGGGGCCGCGGTCATCGTGCCCTTGTACTGGTCGATGAGCCTGGCCCACAGCAGCACGTCACGCAGGAAGTCCATCGGGGTGATCTTGACCAGCTCGGCGCCGAAGTACATTGGGACGACCAGGAATCCGGTCATGCCCATGTCGTGGAACAGCGGCAGCCAGCTCACGATGACGTCGGTGTCGATGTCGAACTCCGCGCCGACGAACATCGCCTCGGCATTGGAGACGAGGTTGCGGTGGGTGATCCGCACGGCCTTGGGCGGCCCCGTCGAGCCGGACGTCAGCTGCAGCAGCCCGACGGACTCCTCGTCGACGTCGAGCGGATCGATGGGCTCGGCCGTCAGCAGATCGGCGATCACCAGAACCGTGACGCCACTCTCGACCAGCACGGGCGCGGCGGCCATGAACGGCTCCGACACCACGACCGTGGTGGAGCCGAGCGTGTCGACCACCCGGCGGGTCTCCTCTGCCCAGGCCAGCAGGTTGGTGCGCGGCGTGGGCTGGTGAAGCATCGTCACGCTCGCACCACGCATCCAGGTGGCCTGAGCGGTCGGGGCGATCTCGACCGGTTCGCCCGCCAGCACCGCGACGGCGTCTCCGGGACCGACACCGGCCGCGGCGAGACCGCCGGCGATGCGCCTGGCGCGTTCGTGCACCTCGGCCCAGCTCTGCCGCAGCGGTGCATGGGGCTCACCGGTGACGAAACCGCACGTACTCGTCTTGGCGTTCGCGTACATCGCGTCGCAGAAGCGGCTCACGCGGTCTTGCCTTCGGCTTCGGCGAACGAGCCAAGGAGGTGCACGACCACCGACGCCGTCATCGGCACGGTAGATGCGGTCACGGCGGCCAGCACGCGGTCGCCGACGCTGGTCGCGCAGGACGCTGGAACGATGCTCAACACCGCATCGCGGGAGTGGCTTCCGACGAGGTAGATCATGCCCGGGGAGACCAGGGAGTACGGGTCGACGCACACCGCCACGCCACGCCTGATCACCCGCGAGGGTGCCGTGCGCCAGGCTCTCGGGTCGTAAACCACGCGCCTGACCTCGCCGATCATGGATCCGAGGATGGACATCAGATCCGGAAGTTCAGTCGCCAGGTCGGCACTGTTGGGCCACCACACGCCGTCGACGCCGCCGCGGGTCGTGGACCGCTCGCAGAACGCCAGTCGGGACGAAGTCTTGCCTGGGGGACGTTTCGACACCATGGACGGTGCTCCCATCCAGTTAGCCGAGCAGTCGCAAACGGTGGCCGATTGCTTGACCACACGAGTAGCTCGCGACGGTCCGAGCGTAACCCACGCATTGGCCGAACCCCGGCGGACGCGGTCGCGGCGCGATATCGACTCGGTGCCGGATGAATCAAGCGACCCGACCGCCGGGAGTTGCCGAAAGGTGCGCGCAGACCCCTCTAGAGTGCGAGGTTGTAAGCCAGTCTAGGGAGGGTCATGTCTGACGCAGTACTGGTGACGGGGGCCTTCGGCCTCGTCGGCTCGGCGACGGTGAAGCGGCTCGCAGCCGACGGACGCAAGGTGGTGGCGACCGACCTCGACGTACCCGAGAACCGCAAGGCCGCAGGCGACCTTCCTCCTGGCGTCGAGGTGCGGTGGGCCGATCTGACCGACCCCGCGGAAGTCGCCGGATTGCTCGGCGCCGTTCAGCCCGTCGCGATCATCCACCTGGCCGCGATCATCGCCCCCTTCTGCTATGCGCGAGCGGCGTTGGCGCGCAAGGTCAGCGTCGACGCCACGGGCTACCTCGTACACGCCGCGCTGGCCCAGGACACCCCGCCGCGGTTCGTCCAGGCGTCCAGCGTCGCCGTCTACGGCGCGCGCAACCCGCACCGCATCAGCGACCTGCTGTCCGCCGACACCCCGATGCACCCGACGGACCTCTACGGCACGCACAAGGCCGAAGCCGAGGAAATCGTCCGGTCGTCGGCGCTGGACTGGGTGGTGCTGCGCCTCGGTGGCGTGCTCACCACCGACATCAGCTTCGACATCAAGCCGGAATTCCTCTTCTTCGAGAGCGCCCTTCCCACCGACGGCCGCATCCAGACCGTAGACGTCCGCGACGTGGCGCGGGCCTTCGCCGCGGCAACCACCGCGGACTGCGTCGGCGAGATCCTGCTCATCGGCGGCGACGACGCCACGCACCGACTCACCCAGGGCGACATCGGCCCCGCGACCGCCGCGGCGATGGGACTCGTCGGCGCCCTCCCGATCGGTCGGCGCGGCAACCCCGACAGCGACGTCGACTGGTTCGCCACCGACTGGATGGACACCACCCGGGCACAGGAAGTGCTGAAATTTCAACACGTTTCGTTCCCGGACATCTTGACCGAGACCGCGGACAAGGCCGGCTGGAAGCGCTACCCGCTGCGCGCGGTCGCGCCGGCCGTCGGCTTCGTGCTGCGCCGGCAGTCGGCGTACCGCGACCACCCGGGACAGTGGGCCGACCCGTGGGGCGCCATCCGCGCCAAGTGGGGCGACCCGGGGCCCGACCGCGTCACCCTGTGATCAGCGCATGGCCGTGACGACGGAGTTCACCGCAACGCAGAAGCGGGCGCTGGCCGTCGCGACCGTCCTCGCCGTCGGCTTCGGGGCGTACTTCCTCAGTTCCTATTTCATGGTCGTGGTCGTGGCTGCCGTCGCGGCCTACCTCTTCAACCCGCTGTTCGACTGGTTCGGCCGGCGGATGGGCCGAGGGCTGTCGGTGACGCTGACCGTCCTGTCGGCGCTGTTCGCGCTCATCATCCCGCTCGGCCTGCTGGTGCTGCTCGCCGTCGTCCAGATCAGCACCATGGTCCGCAGCGTCTCGGATTGGGTGGGGCGGACCGACCCCACCACGCTCGGCGAGAAGGCGCTGGCACTGGTCAACGACACCGTGCACCGGGTGCCGTTCCTCGCCGACGTCGAGATCACCGAGGACATGGTCCGCGAGCGGCTCGCGACCGTCGCGCAGCATGCCGGCGAGTACGCCCTGACCTTTCTGCAGGGCGCGGCAGGCGGGCTGGCGGGCGGACTGACCGCGGCCGTCCTGTTCATCTACGTGTTCGTCTCGCTGCTCACCAACCGCGAGCGCGTTCAGCTGCTGATTCGCAAGCTGAACCCGCTCGGAGAGGACGTCACCGACCTCTACCTGGAGAAGATGGGCGCCATGGTGCGGGGCGCGGTGTTCGGCCAGTTCGTGATCGCGCTGGCGCAGGGCCTGGCCGGCGCCGTCTCGATCTACCTCGCCGGGTTCCATCAGGGGTTCTTCATCTTCGCGATCCTGCTGACCGCGATGTCGGTGATCCCGTTGGGCGGCGGCGTGATCAGCATCCCGTTCGGCATCGGCATGATGCTGTTCGGCAACGTGTGGGGCGGCGTCTTCGTCATCGTCTGGCACGTCGTCGTGGTCACCAACATCGACAACGTGCTGCGCCCCATCCTGGTCCCCCGCCAGGCACGGCTGGACTCGGCGCTGATGCTGCTAGCCGTATTTGCGGGCATCGGCATGTTCGGCTTCCTGGGCATCGTCATCGGCCCGGTGCTGATGATCGTCATCGTCACGACCATCAGCGTGTATCTGGCCGTCTTCAAGGGCGTCCCGATCCTCGAGGACGACGATGACGACGAACCGGAGAAGCCGAGCAGGCTGCGCGCGCTGATCCTGCGGGCGCGTGCGCGGCTGGGCGCCGACCGCAGCGCGGAGCGATTGAAGGCCAAGCAGGCGTCGGTCGCGGCTCCCCCGCCCTAGGTCTGCGGCCCTGGGTCGGGGCCCGTGCACCTCGCGACGTCTACACCAGCGTCGTCGATCGGGCACCCACCACGACGCTGGTGTAGTTCTCGCGAGATGACTTAGGTCGCGGCGAGCCGCTCGGTCAAGAACGCGACGACCCGCTTGCGCGCCTCGTACGCCGGGTGACCGTCGACCTCGCGAACCTGATCGGTGAGCACGGAGTGGGCCATGCGGCCGAGGCCGTCGGAATTGCCCTTGCCGGAATCGATCTCGATGACCTCGAACGCGTCGCCGAGGCGCGCCTTGAGCGTCGTGAACCGCTCACCCGGCGACAACGGGTCCTCACTGAACCGCAGTCCCAACGCGCAGAGACCCTCGTCGGCGGCACGGCGCTCGATGACCTTCAGCTCGGCCTCTGAGAGCCCGGGATCGCGACGCTGCCGGGGCGTGAGCGGCAACGGCAGCGACGGCTGGCTCATGACGGGAGCGAGCACGCTGTCGTCGACCGCCGCGGCGAGGGCGAAGCCACCGGTGAAGCACTGGCCGATGACGCCGACGCCCTTGCCAGGCGTCGAGGCGTTCAGGTCGCGCGCCAGCGCCCGCAGGTAGTGCGCGATCGGCCGGTCGGCATTGGTCGCGAAGGCCGCGAATTCCTTGGTGATGCAGCCCTTGAGCAGCACGGGCACCGTGCCGGGGCGAACCGCGGACGCGCCGGGTGTGCCGAATAGCGACGGCGCGGCCACCGTGAACCCGTTGTCGACGAGGTGATTGCCCAGCGCGAGCACGCCGGGATGCAGCCCTGGCATCTCGGGGATCAGGACTACGCCCGGTCCCTCACCCTTGCGGTAGACGTCGTGGGTCTGACCCGCCGCGGTGAACGGCGTTGCCACCCATCCGGTGAGATCCGATTCGGGTGACGTCATCGCGTGCTCCTAGCGGACGGGCAGTGGCGGCTGGGTCTGCGTCGCCTCGGCCAGCGTACGGTACTCGGCGGTACCCGCGGCGCCCGTTAGTGCGATTCGCGCCGGACCGGTCGGGCCGGGAAGCGTCGTCGTCCACACCGGACGGACGTCCTCGGAGCCCTCGTAGACGATCCAATTGACCCCGGCGACGTCCTGGGTTCCGGTCGGCACCAGGCTGGTCTCGATCGACTGGACCAGCTTCTCCTCGTCGGCGTTGCTCTGCGTGAGGCTGATGAACATCCCGGTCGGCGCGAGGTAACCCACCCGCGAGGTCAGCGCGCGCACGACCTTGCCGTCGGGTTCGGTGCGACCACCCTCGATGCTCGCGCGCCCGCCCGAGTTGGCCTGCCACCCGTCGGGCAGATCGGGCAACCGGATCGGGATGCGCAGCGCGTCGGCGTCGGCCTGCAGCGCGGCGGGCGCGTCGTACGGCGGCGGAGCGCCCTCACCGGGACCGTTGGGCGCGAACGAACACATGCCGAGCAGACCCGCCAGCACGATGCAGCCGACGATCAGCGGCATCATCGACCAGAACATGTCCCGGCCGTCCTGGCGCAGGCGCGACTTGGCCGGTTTCGGGCCGGGTGGCTGCGCGGGCTGGCTGATCGGCGGGACGGTCACATTCACCAGTATCCCAGCTCCCAAAGTGGGAACGGCTAATGGGACAATCTGGCGCATGACGCCTTCGGCATCGGCCTCGCGCCGGGAAGCACCCGACCGCAACCTCGCCCTCGAACTGGTCCGAGTCACGGAGGCGGGCGCCATGGCCGCTGGCCGCTGGGTCGGGCGCGGCGACAAGGAGGGTGGCGACGGCGCGGCCGTCGACGCGATGCGCGAGTTGGTGAACTCTGTGTCCATGCGCGGCGTGGTGGTCATCGGCGAGGGCGAGAAGGACAACGCCCCGATGCTCTACAACGGCGAAGAGGTCGGCAACGGCGACGGGCCGGACTGCGACTTCGCGGTCGACCCGGTCGACGGCACCACGCTGATGAGCAAGGGCATGCCGAACGCGATCTCGGTTCTCGCGGTCGCCGAGCGCGGCGCGATGTTCGACCCGTCAGCGGTGTTCTACATGAACAAGATCGCCGTCGGCCCGGACGCCGTCGACGTCATCGACATCACCGCGCCGATCGGCGAGAACATCCGCAAGGTGGCCAAGGCGAAGAACTCCAGCGTCGCCGACCTCACGGTGTGCGTGCTGGACCGGCCCCGCCACGCGCAGCTGATCGCCGACGTCCGCGACGCCGGTGCCCGCATCCGCCTCATCTCCGACGGTGACGTCGCAGGCGCGATCTCGGCCTGTCGACCCAACTCCGGCACCGACCTGCTGGCAGGCATCGGCGGCACCCCCGAGGGCATCATCACCGCGGCCGCGATCCGCTGCATGGGCGGCGCGATCCAGGCGGTCCTGGCGCCCACCGACGACGCCGAACGCCAGAAGGCCATCGACGCCGGCCACGATCTGGACCGCGTGCTGCACACCGAGGACCTGGTGTCGGGTGAGAACGTCTTCTTCTCCGCCACCGGCGTCACCGACGGCGACCTGCTCCAGGGCGTCCGCTACTCCGGCGGCGGCTGCACCACGCAGTCGATCGTCATGCGTTCCAAGTCCGGCACCGTGCGGATGATCGAGGCGTACCACCGCCTCGCCAAGCTCAACGAGTACTCCGCGGTCGACTTCACGGGCGACAAGTCCGCCGCATACCCCTTGCCTTGATCCGACATTCACTTCCGATACAGAACAGGGAACACATGACTGCCGACAGCGCTGTCACAGCAGACGACACCGAGTACCGCATCGAGCACGACACGATGGGCGAGGTCCGCGTGCCCAAGGATGCGCTCTGGCGAGCGCAGACCCAGCGCGCGGTCGAGAACTTCCCGATCTCCTTCCGCGGCCTCGAGCGCACCCAGATCCGTGCGCTCGGCCTGCTCAAGGGCGCGTGCGCGCAGGTGAACAAGGACCTAGGCCTGCTCGACCCAGAGAAGGCCGACGCCATCGTCGCCGCAGCGGCTGAGATCGCCGACGGGCTGCACGACGACCAGTTCCCGATCGACGTGTTCCAGACCGGCTCGGGCACCAGCTCGAACATGAACGCCAACGAGGTCATCGCCTCGATCGCGGCACGCAACGGCGTGACCGTGCACCCGAACGACCACGTCAACATGTCGCAGTCGTCGAACGACACCTTCCCCACCGCCACACACATCGCGGCCACCGAAGCCGCTGTGCGCCACTTGATTCCGGCGCTCGAGGTGCTGCACGAGTCGCTGGCGGGCAAGGCGCGTCAGTGGCGGACCGTCGTGAAGTCGGGCCGCACGCACCTGATGGACGCCGTACCCGTGACGCTCGGCCAGGAGTTCGGCGGCTACGCCCGTCAGATCGAGGCGGGCATCGAGCGGGTCAAGGCGACTCTGCCGCGCCTCGGTGAACTCGCCATCGGCGGCACCGCGGTCGGCACCGGCCTCAACGCTCCCGACGAGTTCGGCGCGAAGGTCGTCGAGGTCCTGGTGGCCCAGACCGGCATCGGCGAATTGCGCACGGCCAATGACTCGTTCGAGGCGCAGGCCGCCCGTGACGGACTGGTCGAGGCGTCCGGCGCGCTCAAGACGATCGCCGCGTCGCTGACCAAGATCGCCAACGACGTGCGCTGGATGGGCTCCGGCCCGCTGACCGGGCTGGGCGAGCTGCAGCTGCCCGACCTGCAGCCGGGTAGCTCCATCATGCCAGGCAAGGTCAATCCCGTTCTGCCCGAGGCCGTTACGCAGGTCGCGGCGCAGGTCATCGGCAACGACGCAGCCGTCACCGTCGGCGGACTGTCGGGTGCGTTCGAGCTGAACGTCTACATCCCGATGATGGCCCGCAACGTGCTCGAGTCGTTCACGCTGCTGGCCAACGTGTCCCGCCTGTTCGCGACCAAGTGCATCGACGGGCTGGTCGCCAACGAGGACCGGCTGCGCGAGCTGGCCGAGTCGTCACCGTCGATCGTCACGCCACTGAACTCGGCGATCGGCTACGAGGAAGCCGCGAAGGTCGCCAAGGAAGCACTCAAGGAGCGCAAGACGATTCGGCAGACGGTCATCGACCGCGGCCTGATCGGCGACAAGCTCTCCGAGGAGGAACTCGACAAGCGTCTCGACGTGCTGGCCATGGCTAAAGTGAAGGACGGCGACTAGACGTTCTCGCGCGTGGCCGGGCTTCGATTGGTGAGCAACCACCTGATTCCCGGCCATGCGCTGAGGCTGTGCAGCACCAGGCTCAGCGTGACGGTCACGACGACCACCTGAACGATCAGCGATTGCTGCACCAGGTCGCCCCGTTCGACGACGAGTAGACCCAGCACCAGCGTGCTGATGCCGCGCGGTCCGAACCACCCGATGAACAGGCGGTCGCGCACGGGCACGTCACTGCGCAGCAGTGCCAGCGACACCGCGGCCAGCCGGACGAGCAACAGCGCGACGACCGCGAACAGGACCACGCGCCAACTGGCTTCGCGCCAGCCGACGATCACGGCATAGCCGCCGAAGAGTGCGAACACCAGGAGTTCGAGCAGTTGCGCGGCGGCGTCGGAGACGTGCATGTCGGGATGGTGCCCGACCCGGCGACTCGCGAACGCGAACGCCAATCCGCCCGCGAATGCCGCGACGAACCCGCTGCCGTGCAGATGCTCGCCCACCTGGAAGCAGACCAGCGCGATGGCAACGGTGGCCAGCTGGGCCCAGGTGTCGCCCATCCAGTCGCGCCGCCGCGAATGGCCGATCACCCAGCCGCCCGCCACGCCGACGGCGACACCCACACCCGCGGAGACCAATTCGGTGCGGATCAGGAACCACCCCCAGTGTTCGGCCTCGGGGGCGGTGCGCTCGGATGCCAGCGCCAGCGCGGCCAGCAGCGCGGCCAGTGCGAAGCCGTCGTAGAAGCCACTCTCCGTCGACAGCGCCTGTCGGATCCGCTCGGGGATGCGGCGGTCGGCGAGCAGCGCGTGGATCAGCGCGACCTCGGTGGGCGCGACGATCGCGGCCAGGCACACGGCCTCCCACAGCGGCATCACCGGCAGCACCAGCACCGCGGTGATCACGCCGAGCGCGATGGCCAGCGGGATGCCGACCGCCAGCAAGCGGAACGTCACCTCGCGGCGGCGCAGCACCGCCGACAGGTCCAGTTCGGCAGCCTGATTGAACAGGATCAGCGTCAGCGCCAACTGCGCGAGGACCGTGAACGTCGACGTGTCCGGGCCGCCCTCGATCAGGTCGAAGCCGAACGGACCCAATGCCATTCCGACGAGCACGAAGATCAGGGCTGGCGCCACGTACCAGCGCTTCACCACGCCCGACACGACGGCGTAGCAGAGCACCAGCAGGGTCAGGACGAACGCGGTCTCGGTGGCCATGTCGATCGCAGCCGGCCGTCAGGCGCCGTTGTTGGGGCCGCCGGAGTTCTGGTTCGGGATGTCGGTGATGGGGAGGTTGGGCATCGGCGGCGGTGACGGCGTGTCCGGCAGCGCGGGCACGTCCGCGGGCGGCAGGTCGCGCAGGTCGTTGACCGGCGGCCCGTTCTCCCGGCTGCCGTACGAGGTGCCCGGCGCCAGCGGGCCGAGCATCTGGCTGACCGTGACGACGTGATAGCCGTTGGCGCGCAGCACCGGAAGGAACTGGTAGACCAGGTCGACCGTCGAGGAGTAGGTGTCGTGGAGCAGCACCACGGAGTTCGGCCTGATCTGGCTCATCAGCAGCGCGCGGGTGGCGTCGGTGTTGGCGTCGTTGGCCCAGTCGAACGGGATGACGTCCCAGTTGACGTCGGCGAGACCCTGCCTGCCAGCCTCGGCCAGCACCCGGTCGTCGACCAGTCCGCCGGCAGTGCGCACCAGAGTCGGTCGCCGGCCGGTCGCGGCCTCGATCGCGTCGTTGGCGCGCGAGAACTGGGCCGGGATCTCCTCGGGCGGAATGGTCGTCATGTTCGGGTGTTCCCAGGTGTGGCTGCCGATCTCCATGCCGGCGTCGGCGATGCGCTTGGCCCCCGCCGGATTGGCCGCGACCTTGTTCCCGATCAGGAAGAACGTCGCGTGGGCGTCGTCGTCCGTGAGCACCTGGAGCAGGCGGTCGGTGTACGGGCTTGGTCCGTCGTCGAACGTCAGCGCCACGCACTTGACCTGGCGGCAGTCCACGACGTCGGCCTTGGCCACCCGGACGTGGCCGGTGAAGCCGCCCACGATGACGATCGCCACGCCCGCGCAGACCCCGGCCACCATGCGCAGATAAGACCAGGCGTCGGAGCGAGGCTCGTCCGAGCGACCATCGGATGGAGTGTCGGGCCGCGTGCGCACGGGTGGGAGCCTACCGGCCGTGCCTGAGGTAGCGCTCACGGCGCGAAAGTCCGAGTGGCGTGCGCCGTGAGCGCTATCTCAACGCTGCGATCACGGCAGGGCGCCGGGGCTGATCTCCTCCAGCATCTCGGTGACCAATGCCGCGATCGGTGAGCGCTCGCTGCGCAGGAGCGTGATGTGGGCGAACAGCGGGTGGCCCTTGAGCTTCTCGATCACCGCTGCGACGCCGTCGTGCCTGCCGACGCGCAGGTTGTCGCGCTGGGCCACGTCGTGGGTGAGCACCACCCGCGAGCCGGTGCCCAGGCGCGAGAGCACGGTCAGCAGGACGTTGCGCTCCAACGACTGCGCCTCGTCCACGATCACGAACGAGTCGTGCAGCGACCGCCCCCGAATGTGGGTCAGCGGAAGCACTTCGAGCATGCCGCGAGACTGCACCTCCTCGAGCACCGCCGGGCTGGCGAGCCCTTCGAGAGTGTCGAAGACGGCCTGGGCCCAGGGGCCCATCTTCTCGCTCTCGCTGCCGGGCAGGTAGCCCAGTTCCTGACCGCCGACGGCGTAGAGCGGCCGGAACACGACGACCTTGCGCTGGGTACGACGCTCGAGCACGGCCTCGAGACCGGCGCACAATGCAAGCGCCGACTTGCCGGTGCCCGCCTTGCCGCCGAGTGAGACGATGCCGACCGACTCGTCGAGCAGCAGGTCGAGGGCGACGCGCTGTTCGGCCGACCTTCCCCGGAGGCCGAACACCTCCCGATCGCCTCGCACCAGCTGCACGCGCTTCTCGGCGTTGACCCTGCCGAGCGCGTGGGAGTTGCCGCCGAGCAGCCGAACACCGGTGTGACAGGGCAGATTTCGCGCCTCCTCGAGGTCGATCTCCCCCTCGGCGAACAGGGTCGCGACGTCCTCGCCCGCGACGTCCACCTCGGCCATCCCGGTCCAGCCCGAGGTGATGACGTCCTGGGCGTGGTACTCGTCGGCGGGCAGGCCGACCGCGCCGGCCTTGACCCGCAGCGGGATGTCCTTGCTGACCAGCGTGACCTGCTTGCCCTCCGCGGCGAGGTTGGCCGCACAGGTCAGGATCCGCGCGTCGTTGGTGTCAGTGCGGAAGCCGGCAGGCAAGACCCTGGGATCGCTGTGGTTCAGTTCGACCTGCAGTGTCCCGCCTTGCGTGCCAACGGGTATCGGTAGATCCAGCCGGCCATGCTCGAGTCGGAGATCGTCGAACATCCGCAATGCCTCGCGGGCGAACCACCCCAGTTCGTGGTGGTGACGTTTGGCCTCCAGTTCGCTGATGACCACCAGGGGAACGATGACTTCGTGCTCGGCGAACCTCGTGCATGCCCATGGATCGGACAGCAGCACGGAGGTGTCGAGCACATAGGTCCTCTTCGAGGTCCCGACGACGCAATCAGTCACGTGGCGCTCCTAGGACCGTGCAGCCCCGCACGTCCATGTCGGTGGACACCGCGGTACTAGGACCGGGGCCGGTCCCGTTCTCGTCGAAACGACGGGTACCGCCCGGACAGCAGAGCATGTCGCTAGCCATCCCTTGCGACGCTACTCCCGCCGTGGCGACCCCGCTCTACGGCACGCCGTGGCCGGAACGTGACTACTGCGTTACGAATTCCCGAAGTGCGGGCTCGTCCGCGAGGCCCCACGCGGTGATGCGGTCGGCCTTGGCCGCGCGCAGTGCGTCGGCGTCGAAGATCCCGACCTCGGCGACGTGGGCGACCTTGTCCTGGTAGGCGTCGATGTCGCCGCCGACGGCCTGCAGCTCGGCCGCGCGCGCCGCGATCGCGGCCACCGTCTCCTCGCGCTTGGTGGTCAGGCAGTGCGCCACCAGGTTCGAGAAGAACTCCTCGTGGCGTTCCTCGTCCTTGGCGATGCGCCCCATCAGGTCCTTGAGCACCGGCTCGTCGATCTGCGCCTCGAGGTTGCGGCAGAACACGGCGTGCTCGCGCTCGAAGAACGCCATGAACACCAGCGTCTCGATCTGGCTGTAGGTGTCGGCGCGGTAGCCCTTCATCACGTGCTGGACGCGGACGTCCTCGTTGGCCGACGGGTCGATCTCGCGGGTGACCACCAGATAGTTGCGCAGCGCGACGGCGTGCAGGTGCTCTTCGGCGGTCCAGCGGCCGAGGAAGCGTCCCCACTGCTCGTCGAGGATGAAGTGCTCGACGAGTTCGCGGTGGTAGCCGGCGAGGTTGTCCTTGGTGATGAGCAGGATCTCGAGGGCGTCGGTGACGTGCTTGGGCAGCGTGACGTCCGACGGCTCCCAGTCCCGGCCGCCGAGGAACGCGAAGTTCTCGCCCTGGTCCCACGGGACGAAGTCGTGGGCGAACCAGAGTTCCTCGGTGGCGAGGTGGCGCTTCATGTTCTCGGCGACGACGGGTTCGAGCTCCAGCGTCAGCGCGTTAGCAACCGGTTTCTGTGCCATGAAAGTAACTGTAACCCGAATTCACATGTTCTCTGAAATCGGGTGCGGCGTGTCATGCCGCCACCCCTGACCAGCGCGGGGCTAGAGCGTCAGACCCGGGTACAGCGGGTTGGCGTTGAGCAGTTCCGCCGACGCCGCGCGCACCCGCGCGGCGGTTCCGTCGGCCAGCGCGTACTTCGCCTTGGACGGACCGTTCGGCCCCGCGGCGACCTCGGTGTTCTTCAGCACCTCGACGACGAGGTCGGCGACGCGGTCGAAGTCGTCGGCCCCGAACCCGCGCGACGTCAGAGCCGGGGTACCGAAGCGGATGCCACTGGAGTACCAGGCGCCGTTCGGGTCGTTCGGGATCGAGTTGCGGTTGGTGACGATGCCCGAGTCGAGCAGCGCCGACTCGGCCTGGCGCCCGGTCAGCCCGAACGACGTCACGTCTAGCAGCACGATGTGGTTGTCGGTGCCGCCGGTCACGAGCCGCGCACCGCGCTTGAGGAACCCCTCGGCGAGCGCCTTGGCGTTGTCGGCGACGTTCTGGGCGTAGTCGCGGAACGCCGGCTGCCGGGCCTCGGCGAGTGCCACGGCCTTGGCCGCCATCACGTGCGCCATCGGACCGCCGAGCACCATCGGGCAGCCCTTGTCGACGGCCGCGGAGTACTCCTCGGTCGCCAGCACCAGTCCGCCACGCGGACCGCGCAGCGACTTGTGCGTCGTGGTGGTCGTGACGTGGGCGTGCGGCACCGGATCCTCGTCGCCGGTGAAGACCTTGCCTGCGACCAGACCGGCGAAGTGCGCCATGTCGACCATGAACGTGGCGCCGACCTCGTCGGCGATCTCGCGCATCTTCGCGAAGTTGACCCGGCGCGGGTAGGCCGAGTAGCCCGCCACCAGGACAAGCGGCTTGAACTCGCGAACGGCCGCGGCCACCGCGGCGTAGTCGAGCAGACCGGTTTCCGGGTCGGTGCCGTAGCTGCGCTGGTAGAACATCTTGCCCGAGATGTTGGGCCGGAAACCGTGGGTGAGGTGGCCGCCCGCGTCGAGGGACATGCCCATCAGCCGCTGGTTGCCGAGCTTGGCGCGCAACGCCTCCCAATCGGCCTCGGTGAGGTCGTTGACGTTCTTGGCCCCGAGGTCGGCCAGGCCGGGCGCCTCGATGCGGGTCTGCAGAATGGCCCAGAACGCCACCAGGTTGGCGTCGATCCCGGAGTGCGGCTGCGCGTAGGCGTATGGCGCGCCGAACAATTCGCGCGCGTGCTCGGCGGCCAGCGCCTCGACGGTGTCGACGTTCTGGCACGCCGCGTAGAAGCGGTGGCCGACGGTGCCCTCGGCGTACTTGTCGGAGAACCAGGTGCCCATCGTCAGCAGCACCGCAGGTGACGCGTAGTTCTCGCTGGCGATCAGCTTGAGCGAGTCACGCTGGTCGGCGAGTTCCTGACGGGTCGCGGCGGCGATCCGCGGCTCCACCTGCTCGATGACCTCCAGGGCCGATCGGTAGGCGGCGCTCGCGGTCACGGCGTACTCGGCGCCAAGGCCGGACTGGGTCGCGCTTGCAGAGGTCACGGAGGTCCCAGAGTCCAGGGTCATGCCCGTCAGCCTAATCCCCGGCCAGGCGTCGCAGAGATCAGCCTGGACCCGCTGGGCGGTCGACTAACACCTGCCTTTGCGTTCGCGAGATCTACCCCACGGTCGCCGCGGGCCGCCTCGCGACGACGCTGGTGTAGATCTCGCGAGGACCACGGGTCGTCAGGCCGCGCGCAGACTCGACGGGATCAGCGGCTCGTCGAGCAATCGGCCGAACCGCACCGCGAGCGGCTCGTCCTCCGGGCGCGCGTCGAGCCAGCCACGCAGCAGGCGGTACCCCTCGACGTAGGTGCTGGTGTAGGCACGCCACAGCGGCGAGGCCAGGAACCGGATCGACTGCCTGGCCCGCTCCTCGCTGGTGAGCAGCCAGCGCTGCAGGAAGGCCACGACCTCGTCGACGTCGCGGTGCTCGTCGTGCAGCATCAGCGCGGCGTCCTGCCGGACGTCGGCCAGAGCCGCGGACGCCTCCGAGATCGCCGCGGCGCGCGCACCGTCGAAGCGCAGACCCAGGTCGGCGTAGATCTCGGTCGCCCAGGATCCCCAGTCCGGTCCGACGGCCGCGTGCAGCGCCAGGTCGGCCAGCCCTTCGGCCATCAGGCACTGCGGCGTGTTCACCAGGAAGATCGTCTGCTCGACCTGTCCGTCGCGGGCGACCAGGCCGGCTTCCTTGCGGCAGTGCTCGGTGTGGTGGCCGGGGTAGGACTCGTGGGCGACGAGGCGCGGCAGATTCGACATCTGCTGCTTGAGGTCGGCGTTCACTGCCACGGTCGACCTGTAATCGCCCTCGTAGTAGTTGAACCCCGACCACGGCTTGTCGGTGACCACCTCGTAGGTGATGGTCTCGCGCTCGGGCAGCGGGAACTGCGTCCGGACGCGGTCGCGCAACGCGCTGGAGAACGCGTGAATGCACTCCTCGAGCCGGGCGGGCGGAATCTCCTCCGACGTCCGGTGGGCCTGCATGCGGTCGGCCAGCGGACCGGTGCCGCCGATCGCCTCGTCGAGCTTGCGGTGCGCGTCGCGGTAGCGGTCGGTGTCGCCCTTGGCGATGTCGACGTCGAAGTAGGCGCGCACCTCGTCGACGAAGCCGACCTCCTCCCCCGCGAACTTGCGGCCGGCACACTCCAGAGCGGTCAGGTGGGCCGACAGGTAGTCCGTGCGTGCTGCTTCGAGGCCTTCGACGTGCGGCATCTCGGTCAGCAGGCGACGTGCCTCGCGCGCGAGTGCGGCGGGGTCGGGAGCGGGTTCGTCGGCCACCTGGGCGCGCAGTGTCGGGTCGCCGGTGAACGAGTCGACGTAGCCCTCTTCGATCCGGTCGAACCTCAGACCCAGCTTCAGGTAGTCGTTGATGGCGGTGGTGGCGTCCATGCCGTCAACGGTAAGTGCAAGACTGGGCGAGCGGACCGACGGGGAATGTGGAGGGCGCATGGCGCGGACCAGCGAGCCGAGTCCATATGTCGAGTTCGACAGGACCCAGTGGCGCGCACTACGCATGTCGACCCCGTTGAAGCTCACCGAGGATGAACTGGTGGGCCTGCGCGGTCTCGGTGAGCAGGTCGATCTGCTCGAGGTCGAAGAGGTCTATCTGCCGCTGGCGCGGTTGATCCACCTCCAGGTCGCCGCGAGGCAGCGGCTGTACTCCTCGACGTCGGAGTTCCTCGGCGAGCCGCAGCAGAATCCCGACCGCCCCGTGCCGTTCGTGATCGGCGTCGCGGGCAGTGTCGCGGTCGGCAAGTCCACCACCGCGCGCGTGCTGCAGGCCCTGTTGGCGCGCTGGGAGCACCACCCCCGCGTCGACCTCGTCACCACCGACGGGTTCCTGTACCCGAACGACGAGCTACTGCGCCGGAACCTCATGCATCGCAAGGGTTTTCCGGAGAGCTACGACCGCAGGGCGCTGATGCGCTTCGTGACGGCGGTCAAGTCCGGCGCCGACCAGGTGTCCGCACCGGTCTACTCGCATCTGCTCTACGACATCGTGCCCGACGAACATCTGGTGACCCGGCACCCGGACATCCTCATCCTCGAGGGTCTCAACGTGTTGCAGACCGGACCTGCGCTCATGGTGTCGGATCTGTTCGACTTCTCGGTCTACGTCGACGCCCGCATCGAGGACATCGAGAACTGGTACGTGTCACGCTTTCTCGCGATGCGGGCCGGCGCGTTCGCCGACCCGCAGTCGCACTTCCATCACTACTCGACGCTGACCGACGAGCAGGCGATCTTCGCAGCCCGCGACATCTGGCAGTCGATCAACCGGCCCAACCTGATCGACAACATCCTGCCGACCAGGCCACGGGCCACGTTGGTGCTGCGCAAGGACCACGACCACTCGATCAACCGGCTACGCCTGCGCAAGCTGTGATTTCGGCGCGCTCCCCCGCGGTCAACGCGGGTTCGCGCGCCGAAATCCCTGGGTCAGCGCAGCCGACGCAGGCCCAGGTACTGCAGGTCGGCCATCGCGAGGGTGAAGACGCCGCTGGCGAGGGTCAGCACGACGCCGGTCGTGGTGAGCGGCATGACGTCGGCCAGCACCAGCGCCACGGCCGCGACGGTGAACACGACGTTGCCGACGGCGATCAGCACGCCCCAGGTGCGGACCGTGCGCATGCGTGACAGGACGAACACGGCCACGCCGTAGACGACGAAGAAGGCGCTCAGCGAGTACTCGAATGCGGCGGTGGTGCCCGACCACTCGGCGATCTGGGGTGCCAGCGCGAGTCCGGCGACGCCGATCACGCCGGAGGCGATGGCGTCCAGACGTAGTGCGAACCGCAGCAGCGAGTCCTTGGCGGTGGTGGCGGGGTGAGAAGTGGTGGCGGTCATGTGCGTATCCCTTCGATCGGTACTGCGGTGGGTGATGGGTGGACGGGTGAAACCGGCGCGGGGTCCGCGAGCCCTAACCTCTCGGGGCGGCACGGGCCCCGCGCCGGTGGGAAGGGAGTCACGCCAGACGGCGCACTCCGAGGTATTGGCAGTAGGCGAAGCCGAGGACCACGGCGACGGTGGCCACGACCATCGCGACGCCGGCACCGGTGAGCGGCAGGAGGTCCGAGACGAGCACCGCCACGGCAGCCACCGCGAACACCAGGTTGGCGGCCACGACTCCGATGCCGACGCCGCGCACGCTGGGCATGGCCGCGAGGACGTAGAGCGCGGCACCGTAGAGCACCAGCGCCGCGCCGGCGATCCACTCCGACGTCGCGGTCAGACCGGACAGCCGCGACAGCGGGTCCGCGGCCATCGCGACGAACAGGCCGGTGCCTGCGCATAGCGTGGCGTCGGCGCGCATCGCGAACCGGAGCAGGCAGTCCGAGCTGTCGGACAGAGGGCGGGTGGTGATGGCGGTCATGGCGTCTCCTCGTCGTTGAGGTCGCCGTTCGGTGGTCCGAGCGACACCACGAACACTGCTCAAGAACCACTGCCAGATCGATGCGCGATGCTGCCAAACACTGCCAAGTGCAGCTCAGGGCCGGTTTCAGCCGACGGTGACGCGCTTGCCGCGGAGGTCGGCGGCGATGACGCGGGCTGCCGCGTTCTGCCAGTTGTGCAGCGACCGCTGCGGGACCTCGGCGACGAACCAGTGCCACGCCTGCCGCGCGACCGGGTCGAGTCCTGCGGCCGTCGCGTTCTGCGCGTACGCGCGCACGCCGACGACGTAGGGGAAGTACAGCGAGTTGTAGTGCCGCCACTGTTCGGTCGTGCCGAAGTCGCCGCCGTCGCGGGGCTTGAGCGCGGCGATCCGGTCGGCGAGCAGCGCCCGCAGTTCGTTGGCACGCTCCAGCGGTTGGTCAGGGGCGCCGCGCAGGACCAGCCGCCGGTCGATCTCGGGCAGCGCGGTCAACGGGCTGGCGACGAGCTTCGACAGGTCGCCGTAGTGTCCGAGGGCGCGGCGGGTCAGGCGGACGAACGTCTCGTCGTCGACGTCGTCGAGCGGATCGTCGGAGCGGCGCGGCAGCGCGGCCTCGGTGCGACGCAGCGCATCCCGGTCCGCGCGCAGGTCCGGTGAGCCGGAGAACGCCAGCCGGTCGAGCACGACGGCCAGCGGATCGGCGAGGACGTTGATCGTGATCGCGACGGCGAGGCTGGTGAACAGCAGCACCGTCAGCGCCGTGTGCTGACCGGTCACCGCGAGCCCGACGAGCGCCTGCCCGCCGAACAGCGTGGCGACGACGGCCGTGCCCACGAACGACCGCCGCATGTCGGCGCGCAGCGCCTGCCCCTCGTCGAAGGCGTCCCACGCCGCGACGGCGACGCCGAGCAGCAGCACGTCGAACCCGGTGCCCGCCAGCGCGAGCCAGCTCGGGACCAGCCCGAGCGGGATCACCAGGATCGCGTTGCCGAGCGCGAAGAACAGCGTCGCGACCACGACGACGCCGGTGACCGAGCGTGGCCGCCGCCCGCCGGTCAGCGCGCGCACCAGAGCGCCGAGCGTGGCGAGCGAGATGACGCCGAACATCACCCAGTGCCCGAGACGCAGCGGTCCCCCGACTCCGCCCGCCAGTACGGCACCGGTCAGCGCCAGCACGGCGACGACTGCGACGGTGAGGATCTCGCCCATCCGGCTGCGCCATGTGTCGCCGGGCCGGGACAACTCGAGCAGGACGGCGAACCAGGCGATACCGGGCACGACGACGAGGTAGCCCTCGATGCGGCCGAGCAGTTCGGCGTGGGCGGGGGTGGCGAGGCGGACGGCGTCGAGGGCGACGACGACGGCGAAGCTGGTGAGGCCGACGGCGGCGAGCGCCAGGACGGGTTTGCGCGGCCCACGGGCCAGCAGATAGAGCCCGAGCCACCAGCTCAGGGCGAAGACCACTGCGGACATCGCAGCCACGTGCCTAGTCTCGCACGCGCGCCAACGGCGTCAACGCCCGTAGCGGCGATGGCGCATCGTGTAGTCGCGCAGCGCGCGCAGGAAGTCCACGCGGCGGAACGCGGGCCAGTGTGCGTCGGTGAACCACATCTCCGAATAGGCGCTCTGCCACAGCAGGAATCCGGACAGCCGCTGCTCCCCGGACGTGCGGATGACGAGGTCCGGGTCGGGCTGGCCCGAGGTGTAGAGGTTCTCCGAGATGGCGTCGACGGTGACGGCGTCGACCAGGCCCTCGCCGGTCACGCCGTTGGCGAGTTCCTTGCCGAGCAGCGCGCGCACGGCGTTCACGATCTCCTGACGCCCGCCGTACCCGACGGCGACGTTGACGTGGAAGACGCCTTCGGCCGCGCTGCTGGTGGAGTCGACGGCGTCCCGCAGCCGTTTGGCGGGCTCACCGCCGAGCAGCTCGAGGTCGCCGACCGTGCGCACGCTCCACTTGTTGACCGGCGCGCAGATCTGCTCGACGACGTCGGTGATGATGTCGATCAGCTCGGTGAGTTCGGCCGGATCGCGCTGCAGGTTCTCGGTCGACAGCAGGTACACCGTGGCCATCTCGACGCCGGTCTCCTGGCACCACCGCAGCATCTCGGCGATCTTGGCGGCACCCACGCGGTAGCCGTAACTGACGTCGTCGTGGCCGGCGTCGCGGGCCCATCGGCGGTTCCCGTCGCACAGCACGGCGATGTGTCGCGGCAGGTCGTCCCTGGCGCGGGCCAACTCCTGACGCAGCCGCAGCTCGTAGAGCCGGTAGGCCGGCTCCTTGAGACGCGGGGGAATGATCTCCACGGGGATCAAGACTACTGTGGCGTAGTGAATCCCCACGCCTGTTGGGGCGGGTCGATCGGAGGTGACGCAGATGGAATCAGCACGGACCAACGCCACCGCCGAGGCCGCCGACGAGGCCCAACAGCCGCCACCGCGGGTGTACGCCGAGGACCTGCCCGAAGCCGTCGCCGACGGCGTCGCCCAGTTCATCGGACGGCCCCGCGCCCGCGGCTGGATCCACGTCTACTCCGCGATCGTCGCGACCATCGCCGGCGCCGCACTGGTGTCCGTCTCGTGGTCGGCGGAGTCGACCACCGCGGGCATCGCCACCCTGATCTACACGTTGACGATCGTCGCCATGTTCGCCGTCAGCGGTACCTACCACCGGGTGACGTGGACGTCGCCGACCGCCCGCAAGTGGATGAAACGCGCCGATCACTCGATGATCTTCATCTTCATCGCGGGCAGCTACACGCCGTTCGCCCTGCTGGCCCTGCCCGCCGAGAAGGGCATGGTGCTGTTCTGGATCGTCTGGGGCGGCGCACTGGCCGGGGTGGCATTGAAGATGCTGTGGCCGTCGGCGCCCGCCTGGGTCGGCGTACCGCTGTACCTGCTGCTCGGCTGGGTGGCGGCGTGGTTCATCGGCCCGATCATGGACGGCGCCGGTGTCGCGGCCGTCGTGCTGCTGATCGTGGGCGGCGCGCTCTACAGCGTCGGCGGCGTACTCTATGGGCTGAAGTGGCCGAACCCCTGGCCGACGACGTTCGGGCACCACGAGTTCTTTCACGCGTGCACTGCCGTCGCGGCGATCTGCCACTACATCGCGATGTGGTTCGCCGTCTTCTAGCCGACCGCTAGAGCTGCGTGACGTCGTCTTGGGACCAGTAGGCCTTCATCGACGTGATCTTCGCCTCGTCGTCGAACGTCATGACGCTGATGATCTCGATGCGCATGCCGCCGGACTCGCCGAACCTCACCGTCAGCCGCCAGAAGAACGCCGCCTCGTGGCCGAGCGCCCGCAACGTCACCAGCTCGCTGGCGCATTGCGCGCCCGTGATGTTCGCGTAGAAGCCGTGGATGGCCTGCCTGCCGATGTGCACCTCGCCGCCGACCGGATCCTCGACGGTGGCGTCGCTGGCGTACAGGTTGGCGATGTCGTCGGTCGCACCCTTCTCGAGCGCCTCGAGGTACCGGTGGACGGTCTGCGTATTGTGCTCCGCGCTCGACATGAGCGGCACGCTACACGGCAGCGGTGAACGCCGCGACGAGATCCCCGGCCGTGGTGACCGGCAGGTCGCAAGTCCGCCCCCGGCACACGTAGGCGGCGTCGCGCCCGCCCACCCTGTCGCGTCCGATCAGCAGTTCCGACGAGTCCACCGCACCGCCGACCACCACCGCGCCGCCAGGAGCGAGAGCCCGTGCCGCGGTGAGCAGCTCGGAGTCGGCGGGATCGCACGCCACGGCGATCTGGATCGGCCCGCGCAGCTGCGCCTCGGCGACTGCGAGCCAGTGCCCACCCGAGCGCGGCGCCTTCGCCAGGATCGGCGTGGCGGCGCTCAACGATGCGGCCGCCGCGGCGGCGTAGCGATCGGCCCGCGAGGCAGGCGCGAGGTGGGCAGCCAGTTGCAGCGCCTCGGTGATCAACGCCGCACCCGACGGCGTCGCACCGTCGATCGGGTCGGCCGGTCGCACCAGCAGCGCCTCGGCGTCGTCGGCGGTGTCGAACCAGCGGCCCTCGGCTTCCGCGTCGGCGTAGTGCTCGAGCGCGGCGTCGAGGAGGTCGGTCGCGACGCCGAGCCACCGCGGGTCGCCGGTGATCTGATGCAGGGTCAGCAGCCCGGTCGTCAGCGCTGCGTGGTCCTCCAGGATCGCGGCGCTGTCGCCCACCCGACCGCCGAGGCTCGCGCGGCGCAGCCGCCCGTCGACGACGTGCAGGTCGACGATCGCACGCGCGCACGTCGTTGCAGCGTCCAGCCATTCGGGTTCGCCGAGGGCGACGGATGCCTCGGCGAGCGCCGTGATCGCGAACCCGTTCCACGACGTGACCACCTTGTCGTCGCGCCCCGGTTGCGGTCGGCCGGCCCGCACCTCGGACAGCCGCGCGCGGACGCGGTCGAAGCGCTCGACGTCCTGCGGGTCGGCCGTCAGACGCAGCACCGACGTTCCGTGCTCGAACGTGCCGGTGTCGGTCACGCCGAACACGTCGCCGGCCCACCGGCCGTCGTCGGGCCCGAGTGCTTCGCGGAGTTGGGTGGGCGTCCACGCGTACGTCAGACCCTCGACACCGTCGGTGTCGGCGTCCAGTGACGACGTGAACATCCCACCGGCACCGAGGTCGTCGACGATGAACCGTGCTGTCTCCCGAGTCACCTTGCGTGCGAACGGGTCTCCGGTCCGACGCGCCCAGTGGGCGTAGGCCCGCAGCAGCAGCGCGTTGTCGTAGAGCATCTTCTCGAAGTGCGGCACCACCCACGACGGGTCGACGCTGTAGCGCGCGAACCCGCCTGCCAGCTGGTCGTACACGCCGCCGCGCGCCATCGCATGGAACGTCCGCTCCGCGGTGGCGAGCGACTCCGGAGCGCCGGTGCGTTCGTGATGGCGCAGCAGGGCTTCGAGCAGTGCCGACGGGGGGAACTTCGGTGCGCGTCCGAAACCGCCGCGGGCGACGTCCTCGTCTCGCAGCACCGCGGCCACCGCGCCGTCGCAGAGTTCGGGCGTCAGCGTGGGCCCACCGCCGGGCAGACCGGCGGCCATCGACCGCAGCTCACCGGCGATCTCGTCGGACGCCTGCTCGACCTCGGCTCGGCGGGTGCGCCAGGTCTCGTCGACCGCGGCCAGCAGCTGCAGGAAACCGTCCTTCGGGTAGTACGTGCCGCAGAAGAACGGCCGTCCGTCGGGGGTGAGGAAGCAGGTCATGGGCCAGCCGCCCTGGCCGGTCATCGCGACGGTGGCATTCATGTAGACGGCGTCGAGGTCCGGGCGTTCCTCGCGGTCGACCTTGATGCAGACGAACCCGGCGTTCATCGCCGCGGCGACGTCGGCGTCGGCGAACGATTCGTGCGCCATGACGTGACACCAGTGACAGGCCGCGTAGCCGATCGACAGCAGGATCGGAACGTCGCGCTCGGCGGCCTCGGCCAGCGCCTCGGCCGACCACTCGACCCAGTGCACCGGGTTGTCGGCGTGCTGGCGCAGGTACGGACTGGTCGCCGTACCCAGTTGGTTAGCTCCTGGCGTCGGGCGCATCGGTCGTACCGTCGTCGACCGCCTGATCGGGCTCGGGGTGCTCGGGGTCGAACGACTCCGGCAGCCGCTTGAGGTGCTTGTTCATCGACCACACCAGCAGAAACGTGCCGATCAGCAGGATGACGACGATGACCAGCCCGAACGGGCTGGCCTTGCCGAAGTCCGGACCCGTCTCGCGAGGGGCCTCCTCGGCGAGCAGCCCGGCGATCATCAGCAGCGAATCGGTCACGGCTCCACACCGGCGAACAGGTCGTCCTCGGGCAGCGTCACCGGCACGCGCGAACGGGCCAGCTCGTATTCCTCGGTGGGCCACAGCCGCTGCTGCCACTCCATCGGGGTGGTGAAGAAGAAGCTCTTGGGGTCGATCTGAGTCGCGTGGGCGAGCAGTGCCTGATCACGCACCTCGAAGTACTTCGAGCACTCGATCCGGGTGGTGACCCGCCGCGACATCAGGTCGTCGTCGGACTCCCAGCTCTCCAGCCACTTGCCGAACGGTCCCTCCTGGCCGTGCCTGGTGAACTCGTCCTGGAGCACCTGCATGCGCTGCCGGAGGAATCCGTGGTTGTAGTACAGCTTGGTGACGTTCCACGGCTCCCCGGCGTCCGGGAACAGCCGGTAGTCACCCGCAGCCTCGTACGCCGCGACGGAGACCTCGTGGCAGCGGATGTGGTCAGGGTGCGGGTAGCCGCCGGTCTCGTCGTACGTGGTCATCACGTGCGGCTTGAACTCGCGGATGAGCTTGACCAGCGCACCCGTCGATTCCTCGAGGGGCACCAGCGCAAAGCAACCCTCCGGCAGCGGGGGCAGCGGATCGCCCTCGGGCAGCCCGGAGTCCTCGAATCCCAGCCACGCGTGCTCGACGCCGAGGATCTCCGCCGCGCGGGCCATCTCGTCGCGCCGGATCTCGTGGATGCGGCCATGCACCTCGGGAAGGTCCATCGCCGGGTTCAGGATGTCGCCGCGTTCCCCACCTGTCAGCGACACGACCAGCACGCGGGCGCCTTCGTCGGCATACCGCGCCATCGTCGCGGCGCCCTTGCTGGACTCGTCGTCCGGGTGGGCGTGCACCGCCATCAATCGCAGTTCGCTCACTCGTTCCTACCTGCTCGCTTCGTTCGTCGGGTGTCGTCGGTGGTTCCAACAAAACCGGTAGCCCTATAGTTCCAGTCCTAGTCGACTGCTCTGAACTCAGACCCGTCTCGAGACCTCTCCCAAGGGATGACCAACCTCTCATGATCGAGCGTCCCGCCGACCGCTACGGCCGTCAGCGGCTGTCCCGGCGAGGCCGGCGCCGCGTCGCGATCGGGATGACCCTGTTCATTGTCGCGCTCGGCGTGGTGATCGCGCTCATCGGCTTCCAGCGCCTCGGTTCGGCCGAGGTGAAGGGCGAACTGAGCGCCTACCGGATCATCGACGACCGAACCGTCGAGGTCACCGTCGGCGTGACTCGCGAGGATCCGTCCCAACCGGTCGTTTGCATCGTGCGGGCACGTTCGGTCGACGGCAGCGAGACCGGCAGGCGCGAGCTGCTGGTGCCGCCGTCGTCGCAGGTCACGGTGCAGGTGGACACGTTGGTCAAGACGACCAAGCCACCCGCCGTCGGCGATGTCTACGGCTGCGGAGGCGACGTGCCCGGCTATCTGGTGGCTCCGTAGGGACGCCTCTTCCTGGCCGACGATGGAGGCTCTCGGGCAACGGTTGGGCGAACGCTTCGCGGCGAAATCGTGAAAGCCCGTCGACCTCGCGGTGGTAGACTGGACCGATACACGGTTCCTCCACTGGGGCCGTGTATTGCTGCATTTGCGCACGGGGGACGACCGACTGCGATCGCGGCGGCACACACGAACTCGACATACCGAGACAAGCGCGAGCGACTACGACAGGAGCGCGACGACATGACTGACACCCAGGTCACCTGGCTGACCCAGGAAGCCCACGATCGCCTGAAGGTGGAACTCGACCAGCTGATCGCCAATCGGCCCGTCATCGCCGCGGAGATCAACGACCGTCGCGAAGAGGGCGATCTGCGCGAGAACGGCGGCTACCACGCAGCGCGCGACGAGCAGGGCCAGCAGGAAGCCCGCATCCGTCAGCTGCAGGAGCTGCTGAACAACGCCAAGGTCGGCGAGGCGCCCAAGCAGTCGGGCGTCGCACTGCCCGGCTCGGTCGTCACCGTCTACTACGACGGCGACGAGTCGGACAAGGAGACGTTCCTGATCGCGACCCGCCAGGAAGGCGTCAGCGACGGCAAGCTCGAGGTCTACTCCCCCAACTCCCCGCTCGGTGGCGCGCTGATCGACGCCAAGGAGGGCGAGACCCGCGAGTACACCGTGCCCAACGGCAACATCGTCAAGGTGACGCTGGTCGAGGCGAAGCCCTACCACTCCTAGTACGGACCGGGTCTGACCCTCGCCCCTCCCGCGGTTAGACCGCGGGCGGGGCGCTGATCTACGGTCCCATGCGTGGCGCAGATCGCGGAGGACCTCTTCCTGCTCCTGCTCGACAATGCGGCCGCGCAGCCCGCGCTGGAGCGTGACCGTCGCGAACGGCTGCTCGCAGGCGCGGTGCTGCTCGACCTCGCGCACGGCTGCCGCATCCGTCCCGCCGCTCCCGGCGACGCGGTGGAGTCCGGTCGGCTGGTCGCGCTCGCGGGCGGCGCCCCACTGGATCACGTCACCGGACCGGCCTTCGAGCTGCTGACGCGAAAGCCGTTGCGGCCGAAGGTCGCTCTGTCAAAACTGGGTGGGCCGAGCCAGGATCGGGTCTTGACCCAACTCGAGCAGCAGGGCCAGATCCGCCGGGTTCAGCTGACGCCGAAGCGCTCCGCCGAGCAGTATGCCTGGCCGCTGCTCGACCGCCGCCGGGTCGGCGCTGCTCGCGCGGCACTGCTGTCGGCACTGTTCGACCGCACGCCGCCCACACCGGCCACCGCCGCAATCGTCACGCTGTTGCACGCCGCCGACGGACTCGGCGCGCTGCTCAGCCTGAACGACCGTGGCTGGCGGTGGGTGCACACCCGGGCGAGCGAGATCTCCAGCGGCAGTTGGGTCGACGAGTCGGCGACCGCGCTGCCCGAGGTCAACCTCGCCGTCACCGCGTCCGCGGTGCGGTCAGCGCTGCTGTAGCGCCTGCTCGAGATCGCCGATCAGGTCCGCGATGTCCTCGATGCCGACCGACAGTCGGACCAGGTCGTCGGGGACCTCGAGCTGCGAGCCCGCCGTCGAGGCGTGGGTCATGGCACCGGGATGCTCGATGAGCGACTCCACCCCGCCCAGCGACTCGGCGAGGATGAAGATCTCGGTCCGCGCGCACAGCTGGTGGGCGGCATCGCGCCCGCCCTTCAGCCGCACCGACACCATGCCGCCGAAACCGGACATCTGCCGCGCGGCGACGTCGTGGTTGGGGTGGCTGGGCAGACCCGGGTACAGGACGGTGTCGACGGCCGGGTGCTGCTGCAGGAACTCGGCCACCTGGGCACCGTTCTCGCTGTGCCGCTGCATGCGCAGCGGCAGCGTCTTGAGGCCTCGCATGGTGAGGTAGGCGTCGAACGGGCTGGGCACACCGCCCGCGCCGTTCTGCAGGAAGCCGAACGCGGCGTCGAGTTCCTCGTCGCTCGTAATCAACGCACCCCCGACGACGTCGGAGTGCCCGCCGATGTACTTGGTGGTGGAGTGCAGCACGACGTCGGCGCCCAGGGACAGCGGCTGCTGCAACGCGGGCGAGGCAAAGGTGTTGTCCACCAACACCTTGATGCCCGACGCCGACGCGACCTGCGAGATCCCGGCGATGTCGGCGATGGTGAGGATCGGATTGGTCGGCGTCTCGACCCAGATCAGCTTGGTCTTCGGCGTGATGGCCTCGCGGACCGCGTCGAGGTCGGCCTGCACCGCGGGCGTGTACTCGATGCCCCACTGGGTGAACACCTTGTCGATGAGCCGGAAGGTGCCGCCGTACGCGTCGTTGGGGATGACGACGTGGTCGCCCGGGCGCAGCATCGCCCGCAGCGCGCAGTCGGTGGCGGCCATGCCCGAGCTGAACGCACGGCCGTAGTCACCGCCTTCGACCGCGGCGAGCGAGGACTCCAGGGCCGAGCGGGTGGGATTGCCGGTACGCGCGTACTCGAAGCCACCGCGCAGGCCGCCCACCCCGTCCTGGGCGAAGGTGGAGCTGGCGTAGATCGGCGCATTGACCGCCCCGGTGACCGGGTCGGGCCGATAACCGGCGTGAATGGCCTTGGTGGCCGCACCGTAGGCCCGGTAGTGATCTGCTGCGCTGCGCCTCTCGCTCATCCTCGAAGGGTAACCGTGTAGAACAAGACCATGCCGACCCACGGGACTTCGACCGTTGAAACCCTGCTGGACCTCGACTCGCTGTTGAGTACCGAGGACCTCGAACTGCGCAGCATGGTCCGGCAGTTCGGCGAACAACGCCTGCGCCCGCACGTCGCGGAGTGGTTCGAGAGCGGCGTGGTGCCGGTGCGCGACCTCGCCGTGGAGATCGGCAAGCTCGGTCTGCTCGGGATGCACCTCACCGGATACGGCTGCAGCGGATCGTCGGCGACGGCGTACGGCCTGGTGTGCCAGGAGATGGAGGCCGTCGACAGCGGGTTGCGCAGCCTCGTCTCGGTGCAGGGCTCGCTCGCGATGTTCGCAATTCACCACTGGGGCAGCGAGGAGCAGCGCGAGCAGTGGTTGCCCGGCATGGCGGCCGGTGAGTTGATCGGCTGCTTCGGGCTGACCGAACCGGACTTCGGCTCCAACCCGGGCGGGATGCGCACCACCGCCAAGCGCGACGGTTCCGACTGGATCCTCAACGGCTCGAAGATGTGGATCACCAACGCGTCGATCGCCGACGTCGCGATCGTGTGGGCGCGCGCCGAGGAAGGGGTGCTGGGGTTCGCGGTGCCGACCTCGACGTCCGGCTTCTCCGCGCGGGAGATGACGCACAAGATGTCCCTGCGGGCGTCGGTCACCTCGGAGTTCAGTCTCGACGACGTCCGCGTGCCCGATGCGGCGAAACTGCCAGGCGCTCGGGGGCTCTCGGGTCCGCTGGCGTGTCTGTCGGAGGCCCGCTTCGGCATCGTGTTCGGGGCGGTGGGCGCTGCCCGCGACTGTCTGGAGGCCACGTTGGCCTACGTCGGTACGCGCGAGGTATTCGACAAGCCGCTGGCGGGCTACCAGCTGTCCCAGGCCAAGATCGCCGACATGGCAGTCGAACTCGGCAAGGCGCAGCTACTGGCGCTGCACCTGGGCAAGCTGAAGGACGAGGGGCGCATCCGGCCCGAGCAGGTGAGCGTCGGCAAGCTCAACAACGTCCGCGAGGCGCTGAGGATCGCCCGGCAGTGCCGAACCCTGCTCGGCGCCAACGGGATCACGCTGGAGTACCCGGTGATCCGGCACGCCAACAACCTGGAGTCGGTGCTGACCTACGAGGGCACGTCGGAGGTGCACCAGCTCGTCATCGGCGAGGCGCTGACGGGTGTGAGCGCGTTCCGCTGACGCACACCGTCGCGACCAGCTTGTCGGCGAACGTCTGATGCCGCCGATCCCACAGCGGCCACAGATAGCCCAGGCCGAGCGGCACGGCGTTGAGCACGTGCCCCGCAGCGCGTCCGAGTGACCACCACGGGCCCACCGGCTGACCCGTTTCGGTGCCTATTACGCGCAGCCCCAACGCCGACTTGCCGATGCTGGCTCCGGTGCGGCCCTGACGCCACCCGAGGTTCCACAGCGTGAAGACGACCGAGCCCAGCCACGCCGCCCCGTACGCGAGGGTGCCCGCGGTGCTGATGCCCGATCCGCACTGAGCGCCGAGGTCCAGTGCCGACGTGTCGGCGTCACACTCGCGAATCCTGGTCAGCCACATGATCGCCAGCGCCAGCGCCAGTGCCGCGACGATGGGAAGCAGGTCGACGGCGAACGCCGCGCAACGCCTCGACCAGGGCGCATGATCGGTGTCGAGTCGAACGACCACTGTCTTCCTCTCCTCGGGCGCGTAGACCTCCCCAGCAAAACACGACGGCCCCGCGGTGGTGAACCACGGGGCCGTCGCGTTCGCGTGAGACGAGACTACGGGGTCAGCGGTGCGACCTGACCACCGCTGAGCTTGCGGTAGGTGAACACCAGCAGCAGCGACGCCACCGGTACCGCGACGAGCAGGCCGACACCGCACAGCAGCGCTCCGACGATCGTGATCGCCACCGTGATCAGGTAGACGATGAGCACGGGGACGATATTCGCCTTGACGAGCTGGAAGCTCGCCTTGATCGCGTCGATGGCACCGCAGTTGCGGTCAACCACGATGACCGTCGTGAAGATGGCGAACAGTGCCACCACGAGGCCGGGGAGGAAGCACAGCGCCGAACCGATCGACGTCGCCACCCCGACGATCAGCGTGGCGATGATGACGTTGGTGATGTTGCGCGGCTTGAAGAACGAGCCGATGGTCACCGGCCGTCCGTCGGCGATGTCGAGGACACCGCCGAGGAACGCCGACTGCGCCGCGGCGACGACGATCAGCGTCAGGAGGCCGCCGAGGATGAGCACGGCGATGCTCGCGCCGCCGAGCCCGGCGCTGTAGGAGTAGGAGAAGCTCGAGTCCGTCTCGAAGGACTCGTACGTGCTGGTGGGCGCCAGCGCCATCGCGATGCCCTGCACGATTGCGTAGAGGACGCCCACGATCAGGGCGTACACCAGCGTTGGGACGATCAGCGGAACGGCGTTCTTGCTGAACTTGTTCCAGGCCCACGAGAAGCCCTCGCCTGCGCTGAAGTTCTGCTGCCCGAAGCCCTGGCCGCCGGCGGACGCGTAGCCGGCCGGCGCGTAACCGCCGGGGGGCGGCGACGCGTAACCACCCTGCGGAGGCGGTGGATAGCCGCCCTGGGGCGGGGGCGGGTAGCCGCCCTGCGGAGGCGGCGGGTAACCACCCTGCGCAGGCGGGTAGCCGCCCTGGGTGGGCGGGTAGTTGCCCTGCGGCGGCGGATAGTTGCCTTGGGTCGGCGGGTAGTTGCCCTGCGGCGGCGGATAGTTGCCTTGGGTCGGCGGGTAATTGCCCTGCGGGGGTGGGTAATTGCCTTGGGGCGGTGGGTAGTTGCCCTGCTGGGGCGGGTAGTTGCCCTGGGGCGGCTGGTTCGTGGGCGGCGGCGAACCGAACCCGCCCTCGTTGGACTGCGGGACGTCGTCGCCGTCGGACGACGGCGGGGGCGGAGGACTGGTCATGACTTACCTCTGTTCTGTTTCAAGTGACGTGTTCGTGGCGCACTGCGCCGAAAGTGTTGTGCCGCACGGATTGCAGGCGTACCGAGACGACCAACTCGTGCGGTGCTGCTCGCTAGCTGAAGTAGATCGCGTAACCGACGATGCCGAGTACCACGAAGATCGCGCCGACCACGATCCCGGCCTGCGCCAGGCCGCGACCGCCTTCACCGGTCTGCTTGATCTGGTTGAGCGCCACGACGCCGAGCACGATGCCGAGGATCGAACCGACGCCGCACAGCAGACCGAGGACGGCGCAGATCAGCGACGCAATCGCCAGCGTGTTCGTCTTCGTCGGTGCACCACCACCGAAGCCACCCGGCGGCGGCGGGTAACCGCCACCCTGCGGCGGCGGTGGGTATCCCCCGCCCTGCGGCGGCGGTGGGTAACCGCCACCCTGTGGTGGGGGTGGGTAACCGCCACCCTGCGGCGGGGGCGGTGGGTAGTTCCCCGGGGGAGGTGGCGGTTGATCGGTCATGGGCGCCTTCCGGTGATCATGTGCGAGGCACGAGCGGTGTAACCCTACCTGAGAACATGATCAATTCCGGGGGCAAAAAGCGAAAGTTCGGCACCGACTGCCACTTTCGCACCACCCCGGAAAACGGGACCCAGCAACCTGCTTCTCGCCGGTGATCCGGCGCGCGCGAAAGACCGTGGCGCTACCGCCTAGCTGCGGATGCGCCCTCCGACAGGAAGCCCAGCAGGTCGTGGCGAGTCAGGACGCCGACCGGCTTGCCCTCCTCGACGACCATCACGGCATCGCATTCACGCAACGTCTTCGCGGCCGTGCTGACGAGTTCACCCGCGCCGATGAGTGGCAGCGGTGGGCTCATGTGCTTGGCCACGGCGTCGGCCAGCTTCGCCCGGCCCTCGAACACCGCCGACAGCAGCTCGCGCTCGGACACGCTGCCCGCCACCTCGCCGGCCATCACCGGCGGCTCGGCACCGACCACCGGCATCTGCGAGACGCCGTACTCCCGCAGGATTCCGACCGCGTCGCGCACGGTCTCGGACGGGTGCGTGTGCACCAGGTCGGGTAGCGCGCCGGACTTTCCGCGCAGCACGTCGCCGACGGTCGACTCCGCCACCGTTCCGTCGAGCCTGCTGCGCAAGAACCCGTACGACTGCATCCACGAATCGTTGAAGATCTTCGACAGGTAACCGCGACCGCCGTCGGGCAGGAGGACGACCACGAGCGCGTCGGGCCCGGCTCGTTCGGCGACCCGGATGGCGCCGACGGCGGCCATGCCGCAGGATCCGCCGACCAGCAGCGCTTCCTCGCGGGCGAGGCGGCGAGTCATCTCGAAGGAGTCGGCGTCGGAGACGGCGATGATCTCGTCGGGCACTGTCGGGTCGTACGCCGATGGCCAGAAGTCCTCACCGACGCCTTCGACCAGGTACGGCCGCCCCGTGCCACCGGAGTAGACCGAACCCTCGGGGTCGACTCCGATGATTTGCACCGCACCGCCGGACACCTCCTTGAGGTACCGGCCGGTGCCCGTGATGGTGCCGCCGGTTCCGACGCCCGTCACGAAGTGGGTGACCTTGCCGTCGGTGTCGGCCCAGATCTCGGGGCCGGTGGTCTCGTAGTGACTCTCCGGGCCCATCGGGTTCGAGTACTGGTCCGGCTTCCAGGCGCCCTCGATGTCGTTGGTCAGGCGGTTCGAGACGCTGTAGTAGCTGTCGGGGTCGTCCGGGGCGACGGCGGTCGGGCACACCACGACCTCGGCGCCGTAGGCGCGCAACACGTTTCGCTTGTCCTCGCTGACCTTGTCCGGGCAGACGAAGATGCACTTGTAGCCGCGCTGCTGTGCGACCAGAGCAAGGCCGACGCCGGTGTTGCCCGACGTGGGTTCGACGATGGTGCCGCCGGGCTTCAGTTCACCGCTGGCCTCCGCGGCGTCGATCATCTTGATCGCGATGCGGTCCTTGGCGCTGCCGCCGGGATTGAGGTACTCGATCTTCGCCGCGACCGTGCCTGCACCCTCGGGGACGACGGAGTTCAGCCGTACCAGAGGAGTGTTGCCGATGAGTTCACTGATGTGCTGCGCGATACGCATGCGTCCATCGTGTCAGGCCGACGGACCGGTTACCAAGTGGCCTCTCGGATGTAGTCGCCGATCTGCTTGAGCGAGCGCGTCGCCTCCTTGACCGCAGGCGCACCCAGCTGGAAGACGTGCATCTGACCAGGCCAGATGCGCACCTCGACCGGGACGCCGGCCGCGGCGAGCATGTGGGCCGCCTTCCGCGCGTCGTTGAGCAGAACCTCCGAGCCCGACACGTGGATCAGCGTGCGCGGCAGCCCCGGCTCGATGTGGTCGAGGGGCTCGTAGACCGGCTCGGGCTTGCCGTCGACCAGGTGTCGTTCGGCAGCGGCCTGGATCAGCTCGACGAGCGCGGGGAACGCCCGGGGCGGGAACATCGCGTCCGTGTGGGCGTTCGGGTGCTGGGTGCGGCTGTCGTTGTCGATCTCGAACAGCGGCGACATCGTGACGACGGCGGCCGGCAGCTCGTTCTCGAGGTGCAGCCGTTCGGCCAGCGCCAGCGAGAGGTAGCCGCCTGCCGAGTCGCCGGCCAGCACGATCTGTTCGGGCTCGTAGCCCTTCAACCGCAGCCACTGGTACGCGTCGTAGCAGTCGTCCAGCGCCTGGCCGACCGAGTGCTTGGGGATCATTCGGTAGTTGACGACCAGCGCCGGCGAGTCGCTGAACCGCGACAACGCGGTGACCATCCGACCGTGGGTGTTCACGCCGCACGTCAGGAACGCGCCGCCGTGCATGTAGAGCACGATGCTGCGCTTGCCGTCGGCGGGAAGCACGCCGGCCGCCCGGACCAGCTGGGCGGTGGTGTTGGGCAGCTTGATCGTTGCTCGGATGGTTCCGGGGGCTGGCCGAAGCGCTCGAGCAGCGAAGTCGAGCACTCCCCACGGCCACGGCATACGGGGAGCCAGGCTACCGATTGTCAGCGTTGGCCGAATCGTAAGTGCGGCGCCGAGGGCAAACAGCCGACCGGCCAGGCTCGGACCATCCTCGACGATCTCGACGGGGGCACCGTCACTGACTGGGAACCGACGCGACTTGCGCGCCCTAGCAGCCCCGATGGGCGATCCGTGGGACCCGTGGATCTTGCTCGGTGCGGTCATCGCCACCACTTCCTACGCCGTTGTAGTGCCAGGTCGGGCTACTTCTAAGCCAACCCAGGTAACTTAGCTTGACACCTCGTGTTTGATTCAACAATCAAGGGATTCACTTTCGTACCGCACTTGATATCGCACCGTGACCGCCCTCATTCGTTGCAACGCTGATATCCCGCGGGGCCGCACCTAAACTTGCTGCGTGGGCATCCGTGCACCGCGTCGGTCGCTCGCCCTGGCGGCGACCGCGACACTGGCATCGACGGGTTACGTCGGCGTCCGCAACCTCTTGAGCGGACAGGCCGATCAGGCCCGCAGCGTCATCCCCAAGGCATGGGACGTTCCGCCGCGCGCCGACGGGGTGTACTCGCCGGGCGGTGGACCGGTCGAGAAGTGGCACCGCGGCGTCGCCTTCGACCTGCACCTGATGATCTTCGGCGACTCGACCGCGACGGGCTACGGCTGCGCGTCTGCCGACGAGGTGCCCGGGGTGCTGATCGCGCGGGGCCTCGCCGAGGAGTCTCGAAAGCGGGTGCGCCTGAGCACCAAGGCCATCGTCGGAGCCACGTCCAAGGGGCTGTCCGGCCAGATCGACGCCATGTTCGTCGCCGGGCCGCCGCCGGACGCCGCGGTCGTGATGATCGGCGCCAACGACATCACGGCCCTCAACGGCATCCCCCAGTCAGCGCGTCGGGTGGGCGCCGCCGTCAGCCGGTTGCGGGCCAGCGGCGCCGTCGTCGTCGTCGGCACGTGCCCCGACTTCGGCGTCATCACCGCGATCCCGCAGCCACTGCGGACGGTGGCCCGCACGTTGGGCTTGCGTCTCGCGCATGCGCAGGCAGTCGCCGTGCGGTCGGCAGGTGGGGTACCCGTGCCGTTCGCGGACCTGATGGCACCCGAGTTCCTCAAGGCGCCCGAGCAGTACTTCTCGTCGGACATGTTCCACCCATCCGCCAACGGCTATTCGCTGGCGGCCTCGCAGCTGCTACCCGCGCTGTGCACCGCGCTCGGCATCGGTTCGCACGGGCAAGCGGTCGAGCCGGCGCTGGAGCAACGCTCGTCGCACGCGGCGGCTCTGCTGGCACGGATCGGTGGCGTCGGCCGGTTGTGGCGGCGCACCACCGGCGTACCCGCGCCGATCGTCGCTCCGGTCACCGGTTAGGTTCGGGGTAACCGTCGTCCACTAGGCGTGACAACGCCGCTCCACCCCGAGGAGACCGCCATGCCCGAAGCCGTCATCGTCGCCACCGCGCGCTCGCCGATCGGCCGCGCCGTCAAGGGGTCGCTGGCCACCATGCGCCCGGACGACCTCGCCGCCCAGATGGTGCGCGCGGTGTTGGACAAGGTGCCGTCGCTGGACCCGCGCGACATCGACGACCTGATGATGGGTTGCGCGCAGCCCGCAGGTGAGGCCGGCTACAACATCGCCCGCGCGGTCGCCGTCGAACTCGGCTACGACTTCCTGCCAGGCACCACGGTCAACCGCTACTGTTCGTCGTCGCTGCAGACCACGCGCATGGCGTTCCATGCGATCAAGGCAGGCGAGGGCGACGTGTTCGTCTCCGCAGGCGTCGAGACGGTGTCGCGCTTCGGCGTCGGCGCGGCCGACGGTGCGCCCAACAGCAAGAACCCGATGTTCGAGGACGCTCAGGCACGCACGGCCAAGCAGGCCGAGGGCGCCGACGAGTGGCACGACCCGCGCAACGACGGCAACGTGCCCGACGTCTACATCGCGATGGGCCAGACGGCCGAGAACGTCGCGCTGCACACCGGCATCAGCCGTGAGGACCAGGACCACTGGGGCGTTCGCTCACAGAACCGCGCGGAGGAGGCCATCAAGAGCGGCTTCTTCGAGCGCGAGATCGTGCCCGTCACGCTGCCCGACGGCACCGTCGTCTCGACCGACGACGGCCCCCGCGCAGGCACCAGCTACGAGAAGATCAGCCAGCTCAAGCCGGTCTTCCGCCCGAACGGCACGATCACCGCGGGCAACGCCTGCCCGCTGAACGACGGCGCTGCCGCCGTGGTCATCATGAGCGACACCAAGGCCAAGGAGCTGGGTCTGACCCCGCTCGCGCGCATCGTGTCGACGGGTGTGTCCGGGCTGTCGCCGGAGATCATGGGCCTCGGTCCGATCGAGGCGATCCGCAAGGCGCTCGGGAAGGCCGGCAAGCAGATCTCCGACATCGACCTGGTCGAGATCAACGAGGCGTTCGCCGTGCAGGTCATCGGCTCGGCGCGCGAGCTGGGCATCGACGAGGACAAGCTGAACGTCTCCGGCGGCGCGATCGCCCTGGGCCACCCCTTCGGCATGACCGGCGCCCGCATCACCGCCACGCTGCTCAACAACCTTGCCACGCATGACAAGACGTTCGGCATCGAGTCGATGTGCGTCGGCGGCGGCCAGGGCATGGCGATGGTCGTGGAGCGCCTGAGCTAGGTCTTCTTCTTCTCGCCGAGACTGCGGTGAGATCGTGGTTTCACCCGAAATCGCGATCTCACCGCAGTCTCGCGTCGTATGCGGACCGGACCCGACGCGCGATCTCGGCCGGACGATCGCCGGCGACGACGCGGATTACGATCCACTTCATTGAGTTCAGAAACTCCAGCCGCACGATGTCCTTCCTGTAGCTCGGGCGGTCGAGCCGGTGATGCTCGCCGTCATACTCGACCGCGATCTTGAGTGCCTCCCAACCCATGTCGAGGTAGTAGCGCGCTCGACCGTTCGGTCCCATTACCGGGATCTGCGTCTGCGGACGCGGGAATCCAGCGTCTACGAGGAGCAGCCGAAGCCAGGTCTCCTGGGGCGACTCTGCGCCTGGGTCGTGCCGATCGAGCGCGGCCTCGAGTAGCCGTACGTTTCGGGCCCCGCGGTGGCGTGTCGCCAGATCCATGACGTCCTCGACGGAAAGAGCAACGGCGTTGCCCAACGCGTCCAGTCGGGCGACTGCCTCACCGAGCCGGTGATGACGGCCGATGTCGAAGGCGGTGCGCGCGGGCGTGGTCACCGACATTCCGTCGAACTCGGCGTACTCGTCGGCGAAGAGGCGGTAGTCGTAGGTCCGCATGCCTCGGGGCGGTCTGGCGTTCGGCCAGATCAGTTCTATCGGCAGGGATTCGTCGATCCACTTCGCGCCGTGTAGCGCAGATGCGGTGAGGCCCGCGATCACGCCTTCGCGGTGCGACCACAGCCATGCGGCACGCGCGCGCCGCGCGAGGGTGAGATCGACGCTCGGGGCCAGATACACGTCGGGGAAGATCGCGCGGTAGGTCTTCCGCAGGTCGTACTTGCCGACGAGTCCTGCAGTCAGTGCCTCGCTACCGATGAACGGCTGATCGTCGATGCGCATGTGTCGACGATCGCCGCTCGACCGTCACTCGAGGTCGCCGAGACTGCTGTCAGAGCGCGATCTGGGGATGAACCGCGATCTGTTAGCAGTTTCGGCGCCCGACCTTCAGCCTCCCCCCAAACAAAGGAAAGCCCGGCACGTGAAACGTGCCGGGCTTTCCGAGTGTGACTACTAGTCGCTGTTGAAGTACGACAGCAGTCGCAGGATCTCCAGGTAGAGCCAGACCAGCGTGACGGTCAGGCCGAGGGCGATGCCCCAGGCTGCCTTCTCCGGCGCACCGGCACGGATCAGCTGATCGGCCGAGTCGAAGTCGATCAGGAACATGAACGCCGCGAGGCCGATGCAGACCAGCGAGAAGATGATCGCCAGCGGGCCGCCGCTGCGCAGGCCGAAGCCCTCGCCGCCACCGACGCCGAACAGGCCGAGCACCAGGTTGAGCAGCGCGATGGCCATGACGCCGAAGAGCGCCGCGACCAGCATGCGGGTGAACTTTGGCGTGACGCGGATGGCGCCGGTCTTGTAGACGACGAGCATGCCGACGAACACGCCGACCGTGCCGAAGATCGCCTGCGCGATCATGCCGGGGCCACCGGTGGACACCAGGTTGGCGAACAGGAACGACGCGGCGCCGAGGAACACGCCCTCGAGCGCGGCGTAGCTCAGCACGATGGCCGGGTTGTCCTGCTTGCGACCGAACGTCGCGATCATGATCAGAGCGAAGCCGCCGAGTCCACCGACGAGCACGAACGGCATCATCAGGCCGGTGTTCATGGAGACCATGAAGTACGACAGGACACCCATCACCGCGACGACGGCCAGCGTGATGCCGGTCTTGGTGACGACGTCGTCGATGGTCAGCGGCCGGGAAACACCGGCCTGCTGGCGATCGGTCGTGTACGGCTGAGCCGCGTACGGGTCAGCCTGTGCCGTTGCCGCGCCGAAGCCGGCGGCATTGGTACCGAATTGCGCGTATCCCCCTTGCTGCCCCTTGGGCAGCGAACGGAATACCGGGTTGCTGCTTTCGCGCACCGTCGGATCCTCTCCTGTGCTGTGTTTCGTCTGCTGACGAATACTCCACCAACGATCAGCGTGGCAGACATGGTTCCCTGCCGTCGACTTTCCCTCGGTGAATTCTGTGAACTTCCTCAGCGTGAAGCTACCCGTGGCATGTTGCGGGGAGACGACGATCTAGATTGCAATCGTGACTCGAAACGAGGACGTCCTAGTAAGTGTCGAGAACGGCGTCGGGCAGGTGACGCTGAACAGGCCGAAGGCGCTCAACTCGCTCACCGCGACGATGGTGGCGAGCCTCGCCGAGGCGTTGGACGAGTGGGAGCGCGACGACGCCGTCCACACCGTCCTGCTGACGGGTGCGGGCGAGCGCGGACTCTGCGCGGGGGGTGACGTGGTCGCGATCTACCACGACGCGAAGGCCGGCGGCGCGAAGACGCGAACCTTCTGGCACGACGAGTACGTGCTCAACGCCCGCATCGCCGAGTATCCGAAGCCCTACGTGGCCGTGATGGACGGCATCGTCATGGGCGGCGGCGTCGGCGTGACCGCACACGGCAGCGTCCGGGTGGTCACCGACACCACCAAGATGGGCATGCCCGAGGTCGGCATCGGCTTCATTCCCGACGTCGGCGGCACCTACCTCCTGTCCCGGGCGCCGGGTCGGCTCGGCACGCACGCAGCGCTGACAGGCGCCCCGTTCACTGGTGCCGACGCCATCGCGATGGGCTTCGCCGACCACTTCGTGCCGCACGCATCCGTCGACGCGTTCACGGCGGCCGTGATCGCCGACGGCGCCGACGCGGCGATCACGGCCCACGCCGTCGAGCCGCCCGCCAGCCCGCTTCTCGCGCAACGGCAGTGGATCGACGAGTGCTATGCGGGCGATACGGTCTCCGACATCCTCTCCGCGCTGCGCGGGCACGATGCCGAGCAGGCGAACGCCGCGGCCGACCTCATCGCCACCCGCTCCCCCATCGCCCTCTCCGTGACGCTGGAGGCGGTCCGTCGAGCCGCCGATCTACCCAGCCTCGAAGACGTTCTGCGACAGGAGTTCCGGACGTCCTGTGCAGCGCTGAAGTCGCACGACCTCGTCGAGGGGATTCGCGCCCAGCTGGTCGACAAGGACCGCAACCCCAAGTGGCAGCCGCCGTCGCTGACCCTGTGCAGCCCCGACGAGGTGGCGGCCTACTTCGCCCCAGCCGACCCCGATCTGACCCTTCCCGGACAGGAGTGACCATGAGTGAGTACGAGACGATTCTGGTGACGCGCGAGGACCGCGTGGCGACCATCACCCTGAACCGGCCGAAAGCGCTCAACGCGCTCAACAGCCAGGTGATGGCCGAAGTCACCGGTGCGGCAGCCGAACTGGATGCCGACGAAGGCGTTGGCGCCATCGTCTTGACGGGCAGCGCCAAGGCGTTCGCGGCAGGCGCGGACATCAAGGAGATGTCGGAGCTGTCGTTCGCCGACGTGTACGGCCGCGACTTCTTCGCTCCCTGGGCTGCGTTCGCGGCCACCAGGACTCCCACGATCGCGGCCGTCGCCGGCTACGCGCTCGGCGGTGGCTGCGAGCTTGCGATGATGTGCGACATCCTGATCGCCGCCGACACCGCGAAGTTCGGCCAGCCCGAGATCAAACTGGGCGTCCTCCCCGGCATGGGCGGCAGCCAGCGCCTCACCCGGGCGATCGGCAAGGCCAAGGCCATGGACCTGATCCTCACGGGCCGTAACATGGACGCCGAGGAGGCCGAACGCGCAGGCCTGGTCTCGCGCGTCGTGCCGGCCGACGCACTGCTCGACGAGGCTGCTGCGACCGCCGCCATCATCGCGGGGATGTCGCTGTCGGCGTCGCGGATGGCCAAGGAAGCCGTCAACCGTGCGTTCGAGTCGACGCTCGCCGAAGGTCTGCTCTACGAGCGCAGGCTGTTCCACTCGGCGTTCGCGACCGACGACCAGACCGAGGGCATGGCGGCGTTCGTCGAGAAGCGCCCGCCAAACTTCACCCACCGATAACATGCGCGGGTGACCGACACCGACACCAGGGCGCCCGAGGAGTCGGACGAGCCGCAGACACCGGTCGAACCGGTGGACACGGCGTCGAAGCCGCCCGCCGAACCGGCCTGGTGGCTGCGTCACTACACGTTCTTTGGCACTGCCGTCGGGCTGGTGTTCATCTGGCTGTCGCTGAGCCCGTCGCTGCTGCCCCGCGGGCCGCTGTTCCAGGCCTTGGTCTGCGGGGCGGCAGGTGCGATTGGCTACGGCCTCGGCGTGTTCGGCGTGTGGCTGGTGCGGTACATGCGCTCGGCGGACACCTCGCCGCGAGCGCCCAAGCGCGCCTGGCTGGCGCTACTGGTCGTCGGCGTCGTCGGGCAGGTGCTGGCCATCGTCTGGTTCCACCACTGGCAGGACGACGTCCGCGACCTGATGGGCGTGCCGCGGCTCGGCTTCTGGGATCACCCGCTGACCGCGGTGCTGTCGATCGTCGTCCTGTTCCTGTTCGTCGAAATCGGCCAGCTCGTCGGCAGGTTGGTCCGCTTCCTCGTCCGGCAGCTCGAACGCGTTGCGCCGCCCCGGGTCTCGGCCGTCGTGGTGGTCGCCGTCCTGCTCGCGCTGACCATCGCGCTGCTCAACGGCGTCGTGGCGCGCGTCGGGATGGACGTCATCAACAACACGTTCGAGGCCGTCAACGACGAGACCGACCCCGACAACCCCGCCCCGAATACCCCGCTGCGGTCGGGCGGGCCGGGCTCGCTGGCCAGCTGGGAGTCCCTCGGCCATCAGGGCCGGGTGTTCATGTCGGGCGGCCCGACGGTGGAGGAACTGCGCGAGTTCAACGGCGGCACACCGCTTGAGCCGATCCGGGCGTACGCGGGGCTCAACTCCGCCGACGGCATCAAGGCCACGGCGGCGCTGGCCGCGGCCGAGCTGGTGCGCACCGGCGGGCTGGAGCGCAAGGTCGTGGCGGTGGCGACGACCACCGGAACCGGCTGGATCAACGAGGCCGAGGCCGGCGCGCTGGAGTACATGTACAACGGCGACACCGCGATCGTGTCGATGCAGTACTCGTTCCTGCCGAGCTGGTTGTCGTTCCTGGTGGACAAGGAGAACGCGCGCCAGGCCGGACAGGCGCTGTTCGAGGCGGTCGACGGACTCATCCGGGCCATGCCCGAGGCCGATCGGCCGGAGCTGGTGGTGTTCGGCGAGAGCCTCGGGTCGTTCGGCGGCGAGGCTCCGTTCCTGGCGCTGAACAACCTGGTGGCCCGTACCGACGGCGCGCTGTTCTCCGGTCCGACGTTCAACAACACGATCTGGACCGACCTGACTGCCAACCGTGATCCCGGTTCCCCGGAGTGGTTGCCGATCTACGAGAAGGGCCGCAACGTCCGCTTCGTCGCCGAGCCACCGAACCTCGGGCGGCCTGCCGATCCGTTCGGCGATCCGCGGGTGGCATACCTGCAGCACGCGTCGGACCCGATCGCCTGGTGGACGCCGGATCTGCTGTTCCAGAAGCCTGATTGGCTGCGCGAGGAGCGCGGCTACGACGTGCTCCCGGAGATGGAGTGGATTCCGGTCGTGACGTTCCTGCAGGTGTCGGCGGACATGGCGGTGGCGATCGACGTGCCCGACGGTCACGGCCACGTGTACATCCGTGACGTCGCGAACGCCTGGGCCGCGGTACTGCAGCCGCCCCGCTGGACGCCCGAGAAGACCGAGCGGCTCCGCCCACTGCTACTGCGTGGCTATTCGAGCTAGCCGGCTCGCGAATCGAGTTGCGCGAGAACGTCCGTGGCCTTCAACGCTTGATACCCGCCGGCGACGTCGGTGGCGCGGTGCAGACCCAGGTCCTGCAGCGCCGCCGCGGCCAGGCTCGAGGTGTAGCCCTCAGAGCACAGGATCAGCCATTCGACGTCGTCGCTGACGGCCTGCGGCAGGCGCGCGTCGCTGGTGGGGTCGCATCGCCACTCGAGGACGTTGCGCTCGATGACCAGTGCCGCGTCGACACCGCCTTCGGCGGCACGCTGAGCGGCGGGCCGGATGTCGACCAGCAGTGCGCCGCGATCGATCGCGTCGGGCACGTCGGCCGCCTCGATCCGGGTCAGCTTGGCCCGCGCGGCGGCGAGTACGGCGTCGATGCGGCTCATCAGTCGCCTTCCGGCTTGTCGGTCAATTCGGTCCGGTTGCGCCGCAGCGTGTTGCGCTCGGTCACGTCGTAGTACGACATGGCCGTCAGCGGCGGCGAGTAGGCGTGCACGCTGAGCGTGGGTCCCGCCGCGGGGTTCACGGCGATGCTCTCCGGCGCCCACACCACGTCGTGCACCCAGCCCAGCGGGAAGCCGGCTTGGTCCCCTGCGTCGAGCCGACGGCGGCGCAGAGCACCGCCGTCCCAACGGGTTTCGTGCAGGGCACCGGATACCACGGTCAGCGCGCCGAGCGACCCGCCGTGGTCGTGCAGTTCGGTGGCGCGCTCGGGCACCCAGCTGATGAACCAGACGTCGAGTTCGTCGTCACCGAGCAGTCGGGTGAACCACCGCTCGTCGGCGGGCGGCCCGCCCGCGGGCAGCAGGTGTTGGTAGCGGCCGGACAGGACGTCGTCGGCGGCGCGGTCGGTGGCGTGCAGCAGATCCGGAAGGCGCAGCCGAGTGGGCGCGACGACGGATGGGGACGCGAGGGATGCAACGGGCATGGGTATGGACTCCCAGGGATGCGGACGGTTGGGGGGCGGGCGTCAAGCCCGACAACACTCCCCAAAGGCGGTCCATTCCATCACGACCGCGAGTGTTGCATAGATTGGCGGCATGCGCACCAACGCGATAGCGACGTTCACCGCGGCGACCGCCGTCGGCGTGGCCCTCCTCTCCGGCTGTTCGTCGGGCTCGGAGCAGGGCGGCGCCTCGTCGTCGGAGGCGCAGCCTGCGACGACCGCCACGACGACCCAGACGACCGAGGCGCGCGCCGCCGAGCCCGGCCAGGTCGGCGTGTCACCCGGCGGCGTGACGACGGCGGTCGGCGCGGCGGCCGTGTCCACCGAGGACGAGTACTTCCAGGCCTGCTCGGCGGCCAAGACGTGGATGGCGGCCAAGGGCGGCGACCTCAAGGCGCAGTTCGAGCCCTACCTGGCCGATCTGCAGTCGACCGACGCCCCGGGGCCGGGCACGTTCGGCACGCCGTGGTCCAAGCTGACGCCCGACCGGCAGTCCGCCGTCATCGTGGCCGCCGAGGCCGCGGCGGACGATCTCTGCGGCTGAGCGCCTTTGAATCACGGGTGCGAGAAACCGGCATGACATGACTCCAGCCGACGACCCGTCGACGCTCACGCCGTCTCAACAGAACGCCTGGTTCCACTACATGCGGTTGTATCACCGCCTGGAGTACGAGATGAATCGGCATCTGCAGACCGATTGCGGACTGTCTCTCGGCGATTACACGGTGATGAACGCGCTCTCGCACGCGCCCGATCACCGCATGCAGCTCTCGGCACTGGCGAACACGATCGGCTGGGAGCGCAGCAGGCTCTCCCATCACCTTCGGCGGATGGTCTCCCGCGACCTCGTTGCGACGTCGCGCTCGGAGACCGACGGCAGGGGTACCGACGTCACGTTGACGCAGGCGGGATGGGAACGCCTGCGCGACGCCGCCCCCAAACACGCGGCGTGGGTGCGACGGTCGTTCTTCTCCGACGTCGACCGCGCGCAGGAGGGTGCCCTCGCCGAGGTTCTCGCCGCCGTGTACGAGAACCTGCTGCGCGAGGGCACCCTGCCGCGGCCCGAGATCCTCTAGACCTGGTTCGCGCCGCCGTCGACGAACACCTCGGAGCCGGTCATGAAGCTGCTGTCGTCGGACGCGAGAAACGCCACGGCAGAGGCGATTTCGCTCGGGTTGCCGATGCGCCGCATCGGCACCGTTGCGGCCTGCCCGTCCAGGAGCGCCTGCTGCTGGTCGGCAGGCGCGAGTTCCCGCAGCCCCCGCGTCTCGACGGGACCCGGTACGACGGTGTTGACGCGGATGCCACGGTCGACGAGTTCGGCGGCCCACGTGCGGCCGAACGAACGGATGGCCGCCTTGGACGCCGCATAGGCGCCGAATGCGGGCCCGCCCTTCGTGGCGGCCGTCGAGCCGGTCAGCACGACCGAGGCTCCGCGGTTGAGCAGCGGCAGCATCTTCTGCACCGTGAACACGGTGCCTCCGACGTTGCGGTTGAACGTGTCCGCGAGACGCTCGGGAGTCTCGTCCTCCAGCGTCGCGAACTCGCCTCCGCCCGCGTTGGCGAAGAGGACGTCGAGACCCGCGCCGCGGGCGGCGATCACCTCCGCGAGATGGTCGAGGTCAGCGGCCACCGTGATGTCGCTGCGGACGCCGGTGGCGGCGTCGCCGATCGTCGCCACGGCCTCGTCGACCGTGGCCTGATTGCGTCCCGTGATGAAGACGTGGGCGCCGTCGGCGGCGAGCCGCTGGGCGGCGGCCAGTCCGATGCCGGACGTTCCGCCGGTAACGAGGGCGGTCTTCCCGCTGAGCTGTGACATGTCGGTCTCCTCGAGATTCGTCAGCGGCCGTTCCGCTGGTTCGACTTCCACAACTACGTGATATGTCACCTTTATTCCGGTCGCGCCCCGGGTGTCGGCCGACACAAGATCATTTAGGCCGTCTACATGTAGTGGTGCGGATCACAAACCTCGGTATGATGTGTCCCGCATCACTTCCGGAGAGGATCGGTCATGATCGGAACGCACGACGACGGCTTGGAGAAATCCAAGACCGCACTTCCCCCCGCCGTCGGCGGATCGATCAACGGCATGCGCGTGCTGATGGGCCTGCTCCTGCTCCTCATCGCCGTCGCAGCCATCAGCGGGATCGTGGTCGCACTCAGCAGCGGCCAGCCCACCGTGGCGTTCATCATCGGCCTGGTCTCCGTCGCCTTCTTCAGCCGCATCGGCTGCTAGCTCCAACCACCACATAGCTCACCGGCCCGGATGCGGCCGGGGCATGATGTCGTCCATGCGCGTGGCATTGGCGCTCGGCAGCGGCGGAGCACGGGGATACGCCCACATCGGCGTCATCAACGAACTCCGCGACCGCGGGCACGAGATCGTCGGCATCGCCGGGTCGTCCATGGGCGCATTGGTCGGCGGTCTGCAGGCCGCCGGGAAACTCGACGAGTACGCAGATTGGGCAGGCACCCTGACCCAGCGCGCCGTGTTGCGTCTGCTCGACCCGTCACTGACCGCCGCGGGCGTACTGCGCGCGGAGAAGATCCTCGACGCCGTCCGCGAGATCCTCGGCGACCTCCTGATCGAGGACCTACCCATCCCGTTCACGGCGGTCAGCACCGACCTGATCAGCGGCAAATCCGTATGGCTGCAACGCGGCCCGGTCGACGTGGCCATTCGCGCGTCGATCGCGATCCCGGGCGTCATCACCCCGCACGAACTCGACGGCCGGTTGCTCGCGGACGGCGGCATCCTCGACCCGCTGCCGATGGCGCCCATCGCCGCGGTGAACGCCGACGTGACGATCGCCGTCAGCCTCAACGGCGACGACCCGTTCCGGCACGACCCGCCGGAGGGACCGCGGCCGAGCGCCGAACTGCTGAACCGGATGTGGCGCAGCACCACGGCGCTCCTCGACTCCGCGACGGCGCGCACGCTGCTCGAAACCCCTGCTGCCCGAACGGTGTTGAGCCGCTTCAGCGCCTCCGCCGCCGCCGAAGCCGCGGCCGAGGACGCTGCCGGGGAGCCGACCGCCGACCTCGGCCCCGTCCGCGAGGCCGATCCGATGCCGGTCCCGCGGCTGGGCGGCTTCGAGGTGATGAACCGCGCCATCGACATCGCCCAGGCTGCTCTGATGCGGCACACGCTCGCCGCCTACCCACCCGATCTGCTCATCGAGGTACCCCGCACGACGTGCCGCAGCCTCGAGTTCTACCGCGCGAACGAGGTCATCGAGATCGGCCAGGAACTCGCGGCGCTCGCGCTGGACACGTTCGTCGACCGCCCGAGCGACCGCCCGAGCGGCGAGTCCTAGCGCAAACTAGGACACACCGAGGAACGCGGCCACCCGGGCCGCCTCGCGTCGGCCCTGGGCGCGCCCGGCTCGGGCGGACGGGATCCGGCATGCCGGATCCAGGGGGTTGGGCCCGAATGCCTCGAGCGCGCCGTCGTCGGCGAAGACGGTGAGCGTGCGGCCGTCGAAGGCGTCGATCTCCGCTCGAGCACCGTCGCCGAACGGCGACGGCGTGTTCTCTCCCGACGGCAGCAGCACGACGACGGTGTCGCAGTCGCGAGCCACCGCCATGTTCACGCTGCTGCCCACGCCGCCGTCCATGTACCGCCTGCCGTCGATCGTGACCGGCGGCCACGCTCCCGGTACGGCGCAGCTCGCGGCGACCGCATCGACCAGGCCGACGCCGGAATTCGCGTCCAGGACCACCAATTCGCCGGTCTCGATGTCGATGGCGGTGACCCGCAGTACCCGCCGGGGCCAGTCGTGCGACGGCAGCCGGTGGGCGATGACGTCGCGGCGAACCGATTCGGCGACGGTGTCGGTCGACGCGGCGATCTCGCCGATCCGCCGCAGCCGCTGCTCCGTGGTGGCGCCGGGCGTGAGCATCGCGGTGACGAACAGCTCGGTGATGGCGGCGACGTCCACGCCGGAGTCGATCTCGAAGGACGTCTCGGCGACCTGACGGCCGAACAGCTCCTCGAGGGCGGTGCCGCTGCCGAGCTGCGCGGCGACCGTCGATCCCGCCGAGGTGCCGACGAGGACGTCGGACTCCAGCAGCGCCGTCGCCGCGGCAGGCGACTCGTCGGCGATCCCACACAGGATGCCCGTCTCCCAGGCGATGCCCGCCAATCCCCCGCCCGCCAGTACGAGCCCGCGTTTGGTCACGGGAACCGAGTCTGCCAAACGACCACGGCGCTAGGGTGGGCGACGGGTGCCCCCGGCCCATCCGGGCACGCGACGAACGGAGCGACATGGCTGACACGATGCGAGCCCAACGGTTCTACGCCGATTCGAAAACCATTGCGGTGGAGGACGTTCCCATTCCCGAGCCGGGGCCCGGCGAGGTCCTGGTCAAGATCGCCTTCTGCGGGATCTGCCACTCCGACCTCAGCCTGATCAACGGTACGTTCCCGTCGCAGCTCCCCGTCGTCACGCAGGGGCACGAGGCGTCGGGCACCGTCGCCGCGCTCGGGCCGGGCGTGACCGGATGGGCGGAGGGTGACCGCGTCGTCGTCGCTGCCGGCAAGCCGTGCATGACCTGTCCGAACTGCATGCGCGGCGACATGGCCAACTGCCTGGCGATCCGGCTCATGGCGTTCGCCTACGACGGCGGGTGGGCCGAGTACACCGTCGCGCAGGCGTTCGGTCTGACGAGGATCCCCGACAACGTGCCGATGGAGCAGGCGGCCATCCTGGCCGATGCCGTGTCGACGCCGTTCGGCGCCGTCGTGCACACGGCTGGGGTCGGCATCGGCGAATCGGTCGGCGTGTGGGGCGTCGGCGGCCTCGGCACGCACGTCGTCCAGTTGGCCCGCCTGGTGGGCGCGGCGCCGATCGTGGCGGTCGACGTCAAGCCCGCCATCCTCGACCGCGCGCTCGCCGTCGGCGCCGACTACGCCTTCGATGCGCGCGACGAGCACCTGGCCGCCAAGATCGCCGAGGCGACCGGTGGGCGCAACCTCGACGTCGCCTTCGACGCGGTGGGAATCAAGTCCACCTTCGAACAGTCGCTCAACAGCCTCACCGTCGGTGGCCGCATGGTCGGCATCGGGATGAGTGCGGACAGCCCGGACATCGGGCCGACGTCGATCTTCAACCTATTCCAGCGAAAGGTGCTGGGCCACCTCGGTTATCAGAACGCCGACATCGGCACGCTGGCCACGTTGGTCTCGCGCGGACGTCTCGACCTGTCGCGCTCGATCAGCGACGTGGTGCCGCTCGAGGACGTGGCCCGCGGCATCGAGATGCTCGACAAGGCCGAGGGCGACCCGATCCGCATCCTCGTGCAGCCCTGACCCGTCCCCCACTTCCGCGCCGAACTGGAGAGTCACGTCGTTGCCGGCGGGCGAATCGCGACGTGACTCTCCAGTTCGGCGGAGGGGTTAGCGCAACCGGGGCGCGGCCTTGCCGCTGATGAGCGGGAGGTCGAGGTAGGTCGCGATGCCCGGGGCCGCGGCGCACACGGCGGGCACCGAGTTCACGCAGTGCGCGGCGGTCGCGACGATGCCGTTGTTCGACTCCAGGCCCGCCGCGACGCTCTCGGGCTGGAAGCCCTTGACGACGACCGTGAAGTCGGGGTTGCCCTTCGCCTCCATCTCGTAGCGTTCGCCCGCGGGGCCGAACGTCCACGCCGGATCGAGGTTCTCCTGGCCCATGAACCAGTTGACCGTCACGCGCACGACCACGTCGTCGCCGACGACGGCCTCCCAGTGGAACTTGCGGGCCGCGACCTGCCCCGGCTGGATCGCGCCCATCGGCGAGTCGATCGGCGCCGTCGCGACCGCGATCTCCTGCCTCGCACGGATCTTGGGGTCCGCCGCGAAGCCCATCTCGTCGACGATCATCCTGACCGACTGGATGAAGCCGCCGTCGAGCAGTTTCTGCATCGGCCCGGTGAGCGCCTTCTCCGGGGTGTCACCGAAGCCCATCACGTACCGCAGCACGTCGGGCGCGTCGTAGGTCCGCAGGTCCGAGAACTCCTCGGCGCGAACGAATGTCACGCCGGTGGACATGATCGACATCATCAGCGGGAACTTGTCGCTGATGCCGCCGGGGGCGATGCCGGTGCCGTGCAGCGTGACGTTGCCCTCGACCGCCGCTGCCCGCAGCGGAGCACCCTCCTTCTCCCCGGGGTAGAACCACCCGACCGGGGTGACGACGTTCTTTCCCGAGCGCAGCAGGGCGGCCACCTCGTCGGGGTTCGGCATCAGCGGGGAGTAGATGACCGCGTCGGCGTCGAGGGCGAGGATCTCGTCGACGCTGTTCGTCGCGGTGACGCCGAGCGGTTCGACGCCAACCAGCTCGCCGACGTCCTTGCCGCTCTTGGCCTCCGAGTGCACCCAGCATCCGATGAGTTCGAGGTCGGGGTGATCGAGCACGCCCTTGATGGCCGCAACTCCCACACCACCGGTCGCCCACTGCACCACCCGCAACGCCATCCGTGACTCCCCTCGGCGACAGAACTAGAACGTGTTCTAATCAGAACTACACCACCGGACCGCGCTGGACTGCCCGTTTCGCGGCGGTAAGTTGCAGTCGAACGCAATGTCGCGAAGGGATCAGCCATGCCGAGAACCACTAACCGAGTCTTCGTCGTCGGGGTCGGGATGACCAAGTTCGAAAAACCCGGCCGCCGCGAGGGGTGGGACTACCCGGACATGGCCAGGGAGTCGGGCACCAAGGCGCTCGAGGACGCCGGCATCTCGTATGACGAGGTCGAGCAGGGCTACGTCGGCTACTGCTCGGGCGACTCGACGTCGGGGCAGCGGGCGCTCTACGAACTCGGCATGACGGGCATCCCGATCGTCAACGTGAACAACAACTGCTCTACCGGGTCGACGGCGCTCTACCTCGCCGCACAGGCCATCCGCGGCGGCCTCGCCGACTGCGTCATGGCGCTGGGCTTCGAGAAGATGCAGCCGGGCTCGCTCGGCGGCGGCGCCGACGACCGCGAGTCACCGCTGGGCCGCCACGTGAAGGCGCTCGCCGAGATCGATGAGTTCGCATTTCCCGTGGCGCCGTGGATGTTCGGTGCGGCCGGGCGCGAGCACATGAAGAAGTACGGCACCACCGCCGAGCACTTCGCGAAGATCGGCTACAAGAACCACAAGCACTCGGTGAACAATCCCTATGCGCAGTTCCAGGACGAGTACAGCCTCGACGACATCCTGGGCGCACGGATGATCTCCGACCCGCTGACCAAGCTCCAGTGCTCGCCGACGTCGGACGGGTCCGGTGCAGCGATTGTGGTCAGCGAGGAGTACGTCGCCAAGCACGGGCTCGCCGACCGTGCCGTCGAGATCGTCGGCCAGGCGATGACGACGGACTTCGCGAGCACCTTCGACGGCAGCGCGGCCAACGTCATCGGCTACGACATGAACGTTCAGGCCGCACGCCAGGTGTACGACCAGTCCGGTCTCGGTCCCGAGGACTTCCAGGTGATCGAGCTGCACGACTGCTTCTCGGCCAACGAACTCCTGCTCTACGAGGCGCTCGGACTGTGCGCCGAGGGCGAGGCGCCGAAGCTCATCGACGACGACCAGACGACCTACGGCGGTCGCTGGGTGGTCAACCCGTCGGGTGGGTTGATCTCCAAGGGCCACCCGCTGGGCGCGACCGGCCTCGCCCAGTGCGCGGAGTTGACATGGCAGCTTCGCGGTACCGCCGACAAGCGTCAGGTCGACGGCGTCACGGCCGCGTTGCAGCACAACATCGGCCTTGGCGGCGCTGCCGTCGTGACGGCCTACCAGCGCGCCGACCGCTAGGCGGTCGTCTCGCCGAATGTCGGTTACCGTCACGGTTTGCGGCGAAGAGCGTGGCACGACCCGACACTCGGCAGGGTGGGAGACGAACTGCTAGTGGTCGGAGATCCCATGCTCGACGGACGGGGCGTTGCTGGGGTTGCCACCCGAGGGCTCGGCGCCGTCGGCGAGTTCGCGCGCTCGCGCCTCCAGCACTTCGAGCACGGGCACGCGGGCGGCGTGGCCGGCTTCGTAGGTCAGCACCGCGTCCAGTCCCGCCGCGTCCAGTGCGCGGATGCGGCTGCGCAGGTCGCCAAGCGACATCTCGTCGTAGTCGGGCAGGGGCAGTTCTTCGTGCTTGCTCATGGTTGATCGGCCTTTCTCGTCACGTCTTCGACGACCGTGTACAGCGAATCCCCGTCCTCGGGGGCACCGGCCACCTGTCCGTGGTGGACGCCAGGGTCACTGGGCGCTACGTCGGAACCCTCCATGACCTCGTCGACGCCGGCTTCGCCGTCGGCTGCACTGAGGTCGATGTCGTCGGGCGTCACGTCGGGCACCTCCTCGGCGAGGCGTTGGTCGAGCGACTCCCCTTCGCGTTCTTCTTCGGCCGACATCCCGAACTTGTCCACACCGCTCCAGCCGTCGGGCGGATCGACCACCTCGTCGCCGTCGGCGTTGTGGACTTCGTCGGAGTCGGTGCCCTCCATGGGGCTCAGCATGTCGTCGGCGCCGCCCAGGTCGTTGGCGGAGGTGTCGTCGAGGTCGTCGGTGCTCATCAAGCACACGTATCCATCTGACACGCGACTAAACGGATTGCCGTCGCTCCCGGTGGGTACGTCTGTGTCCATGACCAGACCAGACTCCGTGGGCAACGGCAACGACGGCGATCCGGACGCCGATCCCGACATGATGCGCTCGGGCGCCGACCAGCCCAATCAGGCCGAGGGCGGCGACGACGACGAGTGACGACGCTTGGCCTCAGCCGAGTATGACCACCTCGTAGGCACCGTCGGCGTATCGCGCCCGAATGATCTTCTTGTCGTATTTGCCGACGCTGGTTCGCGGCACGCCCTCGACGTAGGTCCACCGCTCGGGTAGCCACCACCGCACCACTTTGTCGGCGAGGTACTCGCGTAGCTCCTCGGGCGTGGCGGTAGCGCCCTCCTCCAGCACGACCGCTGCCAGCGGGCGTTCCTGCCACCGTTCGTCGGGCACGGCCACGACGGCCGCCTCGAGTACTGCCGGGTGGGCGATGAGGTGGTTCTCCAGTTCCACCGACGAGATCCATTCGCCGCCGGACTTGATCACGTCCTTGGCGCGGTCGGTCAGTGTGACGTAGCCGGCGGGGTCGATGCGGCCGACGTCGCCGGTACGCAGCCAGCCGTGGTCGAACTTCGCCTCGTCGTGCCCGCGGTAATAACTCGCGGTGATCCACGGGCCGCGCACCTCGATCTCGCCGACGGCCTTGCCGTCGCTGGGGAGTCGGTCGCCGTCCTCGTCGACGATGCGCGCCTCGACGCCGCACACGATCTTGCCCTGGGTGCTGCGCAGCGCCCAATGCTCGTCTCCCGAGGTCGACGCCGGCGGCCTGGCGAGGGTGGCCAGCGGTGACGTCTCGGTCATCCCCCAGCCCTGGATGATCTTCACGCCGTGGTCGCGTTCGAACGTCTGCATCATCGACAGCGGGACCGCCGAGCCGCCGCAGGTGACCAGACGAAGCGACGAGATGTCGCGGCCCGGGTTCTTGGCCAGACAGTGGATGACGTCGTTCCAGATCGTCGGCACCGCACAGGACACTGTGGGCCGCTGCGACTCGATCAGGTCGATCAGCGAGGCGGCATCCATGAAGCGGTCCGGCAGCACCAGATCCGCTCCAGCCATCAGCGCGGCGTACGGCAGCCCCCACGCGTTGGCGTGGAACATCGGCACGATGGGCAGCGCACGATCGTCGTAGCCGAGCCCCATCCCGTTGGCGCTGCACACCATCGTCGAGTGCAGATAGCTCGAACGGTGGCTGTAGACAACGCCTTTCGGGTTCCCGGTGGTACCGCTGGTGTAGCACATCGCGGCGGCGTCGGTCTCGACGAGTTCGGGCCAGTCGAACTCCGGCGACTGCCCGGCGACGACGTCGTCATACCGCAGCACGGTGAGGCCGGAGGCGGTCCACGGCGCGATGTCGCCCTCACCGACTGCGATCACGGTGTGCACGGTCTGCAGCATCGGCAGTACGGGCGCGAGCTGGGCGGTCAGTGACAGGTCGGCGACGATCACCGAGTCCTGCGCTTCGTTGGCGATGAACGCGATCTGGTCGGCCGACAGCCGGATGTTCAGCGTGTGCAGCACCGCTCCCATGGCGGGCGCGGCGAGGTACACCGCGAGATGTTCGGCGTTGTTCCACATGAACGTCGCCACGCGCTGATCGCCGGTGACGCCGAGGCCGCGGAGCGCGTTGGCGAGCTTGCCCACCTGATCGCCGAGTTCGCGGTAGGTGATGGTGCGGTAACGCCCCTCGCCGAGCGCGGTCGTGACCGTGGATTGACCGTTCACCTCGACGGCGTAGCGCAGGATCGTGGTGACGGTGAGTGGGAAGTCCTGCATCGTGCTGCGCATCTCTATCGCCCCTGTCGGTTCGCACGCCGTGGGCCCCGATGTTAGCGCTGGTTCCCGTGGTGATGGTGATGTTCAAGACAGCCGTCACTGGAACGAAATCGCAGCTCGAGGCGATGAACATGGTGGAATCAATCAACGCTTGAGTGCAGAAGGGGGCGCAGCGTGCGTCCATCGACAATCCTCGCAACACTCGCCTCGGCAGTCGCCGCGGTGCTACTCGGTCCAGCCGCCGTCGCGAACGCGGAGGAGACTGCTCAGCAGACCATCTCCCGGCTGCAGGACTCTGGCTACACCGTCAACGTCGACCGGGTCGGAAGCGGCCGCATCGACGACTGCGTCGTCACCGGCGTCCGCAATCCGCAGACCGTCACCGAGTACATCCGCGTGCACGACGGCCGCAACGAAGACGGCAGCATCGACTGGGAACTGGTCCCGGTCATCAAGAGCAAGTCCATCTCGGTCTCGCTCAACTGCTCCTAGCACTGCCTGCGGGAATGACCAGCGTTCCCAACGCGATGAAACAGGTGGATGATGTGGAGCACCCGACGGAAGGCACGGTCATGAGGACGAAGAGAACGCTCGTAGCGGCGGCCATGGGCATCGCCGCTGCCGCCGTGATCCCGGCGGGCCTCGCCTCGGCCGAGGAGGAGTCGGCCAGCGAGGTCATCGCGCGGCTGCAGTCCCAGGGCTACACGGTGAACATCGACAAGGTCGGCAGCGGTCCGATCGACTCGTGCACCGTGACGAGTGTGCGCAACCCGCAGTCGGTCTCGCAGCTGGTCCCCTACATCGGGCCCGGGTTCAACGGCGACAATCGCATCCTCGTTCCGCAGATCACCAGCCAGACGGTGTCGGTGTCGCTGGTCTGCTAGTCAGCACGGACAGACGACGAAGGGCCCGGCCGTTGCGGCCGGGCCCTTCGTCGTTCTCCGGCTAGGCCGGCGCGGGCACCCTGTCCTTCGGGGTTTCCCCGTCGCGGGCGCCGTGGTCGTCGTCGACCATCGTCAACTCGTTGAACGGATCGTCGCCGCGCAGCACCTCGTCGACGCGGTTCTTGTCGATGGTGTTGGTCCAGGTTCCGATCAGAACGGTGGCCACCGCGTTGCCCGAGAAGTTGGTCACGGCGCGAGCCTCGGACATGAACCGGTCGATGCCCACGATGAGTCCGACACCGTCGAGCAGGTCGGGGCGGTGGGCCTGCAGGCCGCCGGCCAGCGTCGCGAGACCGGCACCGGTGACACCAGCTGCGCCCTTGGACGCGACGATCATGAACACCAGCAAGCCGATCTGTTCGCTCACGGTGAGCGGATCGCCCATCGCTCCGGCGATGAACAGCGAGGCCATGGTCAGGTAGATCGCCGTGCCGTCGAGGTTGAACGAGTACCCGGTGGGGACGACGACGCCGACGGTGGTTCGTTCCACGCCCAGGTGCTCCATCTTGGCGATCAGCCGGGGCAGCGCCGACTCGGAGGAGGACGTCGACACGATGAGCAGGTACTCCCGCGCCAGGTAGCGGACCAGCTTGAAGATCGACACGCCCGCGGCTACCCGCAGGAGGATGCCGAGCACACCGAATACGAAGACGGCGCAAGTGATGTAGAAGCCGAGCATCAGGCCGAGCAACTGCGTGACCGCAGACCAGCCGGTTTGGCCGACGACGTTGGCGATGGCGCCGAAGGCGCCGATCGGGGCCAGCCACAGGATCATGACGAGGATCTTGAACACCAGCTTCTGCAGCGAGGCGATGGCCCGCAGTGCAGGCTCGCCCGCGGCACCCATCCCCTGCAGCGCGAACCCGACGAGCAGCGCGACGAAGAGTGCTTGCAGGACGCTGCCTGCGGTCAGCGCCGAGAACAGCGTCTCGGGGATGATGCCCTGAACGAAGTCGAGCAGGCCGCCTGCTTCGTGCGCCGTCTCCGCGAGTTCGGCACCCTTGCCCGACGCGCTCTCCGTCAGCTGGAGGCCGCTACCCGGGTGCATGATGTTGCCGACGACGAGGCCGATGGCCAGGGCGAAGGTGGACATCAGCAGGAAGTACACGAAGGCCAGACCACCGACCTTGCCGACGGTGGCGGCCTTGCGGACGGAGCCGATGCCGAGCACGATCGTGCAGAAGATGATGGGTGCGATCATCATCTTGATCAGTGCCACGAACATCGTGCCGAGGACTCCGACGCTCTTGCCCACGTCGGGTGCCACCAGTCCGACGATCACACCCGCGACGACGGCGATGATGACGGCGATGTAGAGCCAGTGCGTGCGGTCACGCTTCTTCGGTTGTTCCGGCGGCGCCGTCGCATCTAGCGGGGTGGCCATGGGTTCTCCTTCAGCTGGAGTGAGTGGGTGTTCTGAGATGATGGTGTTCGCTGGCGTGACCCAGGTCACGCTTTAGTTCATTTAGTTCTGATGTGTTCGATAGCGGCGGAGGTTGTTGGTGGGCAGGTCGTGGCGCGCGCTGTTGAGCCGCTCCTGGCCCCGGTCGCTGGCGGGTCAGGCGATCGCCCTGCAAGTGGTCGTGATCGCGGTGATCGTGATGATCGGCAGCGCGCTCGCTCTGGTCGATGCCCGTCAGGACGGCGACGAGGCGGCACGTCAGCAGGTGGTGAGCATCGCGACCGCCCTGGCCGATGCGCCGTCCACCGCCTCGGCGATCCAGTCTGGACGCGCGACCGAGATACTGCAGCCGGTCACCGAGGCGGTGCGGACGAACACCGACATCGCGTTCATCACGATCATGTCGCCGGACGCCACCCGGTTCACCCACACCGACCCGCGCCAGATCGGCGGCAAGTACCTCGGCACCATCGACCCCGCACTGCGGGGCGCGACGTTCACCGAGGTGTACACGGGCACGCTGGGACCGTCGATCCGCGCGGTCGTACCGGTGCTCGACCCGGACGGCGACGTGGTGGGTCTGGTGTCGGCGGGCATCACGCAGCAGACGCTGGCGCAGCGGTGGCGTGAGCAGATCCCCGCGATCGTCGTCGTCGGCCTTGGCGCCCTTGCGGTCTCGCTCCTCGGCGTGTGGGCCATTCGCCGTCGGCTGCTGCGGCAGACCCACGGCCTTGCACCCGACGAACTGAGGGTGATGTACGAGCACCACGACGCGATCCTGCACTCGGTGTCCGAGGGCCTGGTCGTCCTCGACGGCGACAGGGTTGCGATCGTCAACGACGAGGCGCGGCGACTGCTGGGCCTACCGCCCGGCACCATCCGGCCATCGGACCTGCCCGCATTCCTCCACGACCACGATCCCGGCGTCCGCGACGAGGTGCACGTGACCGACGACCGCGTTCTGGTCGTGAACCGCTCCACGGTGCGCGGCTCCGACGCCGACCGAGCCGACGACCGTCCCACCTCGAAGCGGTCGGAGGTGGTCACGATCCGCGACCGAACCGAATTGCAGGGCGCACTGGGCGAATTGAGTTCACTGCAGGTGCTCACCGACTCGCTGCGGGCCCAAGCCCACGAAGCCGCGAACAAGCTGCACACCGTGATCACGATGGTGGAGATGGGCCGACCCGAGGATGCCGTCACGTTCGCGACCGAGGAACTCGCCCTCTCGCAACGCCTGGTCGACCGACTCTCCGCCGACGTGGGTGAGCCTGCGCTGGTGGCCCTGCTGCTGGGCAAGACCGCCCAGGCCGACGAGCGCGGCATCGCGCTGACCGTCACCGAGGACACCCACTTGCCGACGACGTCGGCCGCCACGGCGCACCTGCCGCTCTCGGCGCAGGAAATCGTCACCGTGCTCGGCAATCTCATCGACAACGCCATGGACGCATGCGATCGCGACGATCCGTGGGTCGAGGTGACGGTCACCTTCGGCGAGACATCCCCCGACGCTTCGCTTGCGAACGACGGCTTGTTGATCCGGGTCGCCGACAGCGGCGCGGGCATGGACGCCGACGCCTTCGAGCGGGCGATGCAGCGCGGCTACTCCACGAAGTCCGACGTCACCCACCACGGCCTGGGTCTGGCGCTGGTGGCGCAGGTGGTGAAACGCCACGGCGGCACCCTGACCGCGGACGTCACCTACGGTTCAGTGGTGACCGTGACGGTGCCGGTGGTCACCTCATGACGTCGCGCACCGAAGGAGTCCGGGTGATATCGGTTCTGATCGTCGAGGACGACCACCTGATCGCCGAGGCGCACAGAACGTATCTCGAACGGGTGGAAGGGTTTTCGGCGACGGCGGTGGTACACACCGCGCGCGACGCGATGCAGGCGGCGACGGAGGCGTCAGCCGGCGACACCCCGATCGACCTGGTACTGCTCGACCTCGGGCTGCCCGACGCGAGCGGTATCAGCCTTGCCTCCGCCCTCGCGGGGCTGCGCCCGGCCCCCGACATCATCGCGATCACCTCCGAGCGCGACCTCGAGATGGTGCGCGCGGCCGTGGCGCACGGCGCGCTGGCGTACCTGCTCAAGCCGTTCACGTTCGCCGCCTTCCGCGACCGTCTCGAGCGCTACCGTCGCTACCGCGTGGCACTACCGGCCGGGGTGGATGCCGCCAGCCAGGCGGAAGTCGATCGCGCCCTCGCCGAATTGCGCACCGGCAGTGAGAAATCGGCAGCGCCCAAGGGCGCCGCGCCGCAGACCAACGACGAGATCGCGCGCACGGTGCGCGATCACGCCCACGGTCTCACCGCGGACGAGGTCGCCGGGCGCGTGGGCGTGTCGCGGGTGACCGCGTGGCGCTATCTGGAGCGACTGGCCGACGAGGGCACCGTCATCCGGCATACCGACTACGGCAAGGGCCGCCCGAAGACCCGCTATCAGTGGCGCTGACTCACGCGCTCCTGCTCTCTCAGGCGGGAGCCAACTCGCGAGCCTGCGGCCGCGCGGCCGGGTTGGCGGCCATGGACGGCGCGTACAGCATCGGCGCCGGTGCGGGGACCGCGAACGCGGTCACGGCGCCTGCGTAGTCCGCGACGTACACGCGGTCGGAGCTCACCGCGAGGCACGACGGCCTGGCGTCCACCGTGATGGTGTCGACGACGTCGAGGTTGGCGGTGCTCAGCACGACTACGCGGTCGTAGTCGACGACGTAGGCGCGCGTGCCGTCGACCGACAGCGCGAGCTGGGTTGGTGCAGTGGCGATCTCGGCGCTCACCATGATGCGGCCCGCGACGAGGTCGACCACGTGCACGACGCCGCGGTCCTCGATGTCGGAAGTCAGGACGTATGCGGTGTTGTCCAGCCCGATGGCCAGCCCACGGATGGGCGCGCCGATCTCGAGCGTCCGTCGGGCCCTGGCGTTCTCCAGGTCGACGATCACCAGGCGGCTGCCGCGGGAATCCGACGTGGCGACGTACAGGCTGCGCCCGGAGGGGTCGACCTGCATGGCGTCGATCACGACGTCGTCACCCTTGGCCAGGTAGATGGTGCCGACGCGCTGGGCCACGACGTCGATCACGGCGACGTCCACGCCGCCGTCGGCGGCCCGACCGGCGAAGATGCGCTTGCCGTCGGGGCTCGTGGTCATCGCGGTGACGCTGTAGGACAGCGGGTACGACGCGGTGACCGCGCCGGTGCGGGTGTCGATCACTGCGACGGCGTCGTAGGCCACCGATGCGACGCCCACGTAGGCCTTGTCGCCTGCGACGGCGAGTGCGAACGGCTCGCGGGCGCTGATTCCGCCCTTGACGGTGAGGTCGTTGGCGTCGAGCACCGCGAGCGAGTGGTCTCCGTAGTTGGTGACGGCGACGGTCCGGCCGTCGACGGCAATGTCTGCGATGGGGCCATGTCCGATGGACGCGGTGCCCTGCCGGGTCGCGGTCGCAGTCGGGATCGCACTGTCGACGGTCGCGCTGTTCGAGCGCACGAAGCCGTTAGCCACTATCTGGCACCTCCGCCGGCATGGCATGCGCCGGCCTAGATTTCGATTGGTCAGCGTCTTTTGACAGACGCGGTCGACATCGAGTGTAGCGACGGGGAGCGACGCTCCATTCGTCCTCGACCGAGGGTGGCGTACCCGCTCGCCGAACCTCTCAGTACATGCTTAGGAAACTCTTCGTTATCCGAATGTTATGTTGCGTCGGCAACCCGTTTCATCCCTTGCAACAGCATGTTTCGCGTCCTGGCAACGCCTTCAGCGAACCCCGAACGCGGCCTTGGGAAAACGTTTCTTAGTATTCGCCGGAGAAACTGAGAAGTAAATCACAGCGCGACACGACAGCTAATTGTTCACCGCGTGCTGCACGGCTTACGCGAGTGACTGACGGTGTCTGTGAGCTTCGGTTCCGCCCGCGGCCGAATTAGCTCGACATCGCCGGTTCACACCGCGTTCACCGCCCCTGGCTCGGCTACCGGCCAGGCAGAGCGCCGGTGGTGGCGACCACCTCGGCGATGTCGACCAGCTTGCGATTGAGCCGTTGCGAGGCGTTGGTGAGCAACGCGAAGGCGTCGTCGGCCGTGATGCGCTGGGTGGCCATGAGAATGCCCTTGGCCTGACCGATGAGGTCGCGATTGGTCACCACGCGGTGCAGCTGGTCGACGCGTTGGGCATCGGCGAGGGCGAGCGCGGCGTGGGTGGCGTACAGGTTCGCGAGCCGGGCCGCAGTCTGATCGAAGGCATGGGGTTCGGACGAGTAGAGGCTGAGCGACCCGAGCTTGCGTTCGTCGACCCACAGGGGCACGCAGAGCATGGACAGGACGCCGAGTTCGACTGCCTTGTCGATGAATTCCGGCCAGCGCGAATCGGTTCGGGTGTCGGCGAGGTCGACGGTGTGCTGTTCGCGCGATGCGTCGATGCAGGGTCCGCTCTCGGTGCGCTGCTGCAACTCGTCGAGCACGGGGGGTGCAGCGCCGAGCACCACCTGCGGGACGAACTTCTTCTTGACGAAGAGGTTGAGTCCGGCGGCGTTGGCGCCGTCGATCAGGTCGACGGCCGCGACCAGGATGGCCGCCAGCGTCGTCTCCAGGTTGCCTTCCTCGACGCGAAGAGCGCGGCTCAACTGGTCCAGGCTGTTCCACGCCACCTCGTCGAGGCCCGCGAGACCGCGCGCCACCCCGCCGATCGAGCCGTTGACCGGTTTGCCATCGATGGGGGGAGTCACTCCTGGGGGCAGCTCCTCATCGGGGCGCGGGCTTGGCGCTGAGACGGTGTACACCCCGCCATTCAAACAGGACTCTGCGACGGACACCCGCTGGTCGTTCATGACGGTTTGCGCCAACGCCACTGTGCGGTGAGCCAACCGTGCGCGTCGGGCAGCCTGTCGCCGACGGCCGCCACGACCCCGGGCCACCACAGGGAGTCGTAGTCGTCGCCGGACAGCCAACCGCCGGGGGCCACCTTGGGTCCCCACGCGTCGATGTCGGCGACCACGCTGTCGTAGTCGTGCCGCGCATCGAGGTGTACCCAGGTCAGCGACCCGTCGGCGAACAGGCTCGCCGCGGCCGGGGACGTGCTGACCAGCAGGTGGACGTCGTCGGCGGCGCCACACGCGATGAGATTGCGGTGCAGCAGCCCCGCGAACGTTCCGCCGCCGTACTCGACGGCGGCACCGTGGGCGTCGGTGTTCGACTGACCTTCGGCGCCGCTCCCCCGGCACGTGTCGATGCCGATCACCGTGAAGTCGCGACCCGAGTCCCGCACCACCTCGGCCAGGGAACACAGACTCCTGCCCAGGTAGCAGCCGACCTCGACGAACGTGCTCCCCTCCGGGAATGTCGCAGCGGCATCCTCCTGGCCCTCCCGCCACTGGAACCACCCCGGGATGTCCGACCAGTGGCCGACGTCCGCGGCGAATTTGTTGGGCGCTGGGGAGTTCACGTGTGATGTGGGCCTTTCGCGAGGGCCGAGGCGTCGGCAGGGGCGGTCAGGGAGATCTGGTCGTCGGCGCGGGTGATGAGACCGCGGCGTTCGAACTCGTCGAGCCAACCAGGCATGGGCCAGCGGCGCCAGCGGCGGTGGAAGGTCGCGGCGTTGGCCACGATGGCGCCGAGGTGTTCGACGGGAGGGTTCGACACCGGGTGGTGCTGGTGATAGGCGTGCGCACCACCCACCCAGTACAGCGCGACGTCACGGCGTGCGGCCTGCGTGGCGAAATCGGTGTCCTCGGCGCCGTACCCCACGTACTCCTCGCAGAACCCGCCGATGCGGCGCCACACCGCCGGCGTCGTGGCGAAGGACAGCGACCAGAACAGGTCGTGATTGGTCTCCTCGAGCACCGCGCCGGAGGGCGGGTTGGGCCGTGCCGGGTGCGGATTCGTCGCGTCGGGCAGGCCTGCGAGCGGGTAGCCGTGCTCTGACGGCGGCAGGTACGTCACGGGCCCGGCAATCAGGGCCGGCCGCGAGATCCTGGCGTGCGCCGCGACGTACCGGTCGACCATGGTCGCCCCCGGTATGCAGTCGACGTCGAGGAAGATCACCAGGTCCGCGCCGAGCGCGATGGCCCGCTCCGCGCCGAGATTGCGGGCCAGTGCGAGCGGCAGGCCCCGCGAAGTCCGGTCGCACGGGATGACCTCGACGTGGTCGTCGAGGAGGTCCGTCGGGTCGTCGTCGATCGCGACGACGCACCTGACGTCGGGTGTGCGGGCACTCGCCCGCAGTCCGTCCTGCTGCCGGCGCAAGTGGTCGTGGCGCCCGTGGACGACCGTGACGACCGCGACGCGGGGCGCGCTCACGCGGAGATGACCCGAGCCGCGCGCGCCGGGGCGCCGACAGCGCGGAGCCGGCGCCATCCGTGGCGATCGATGGATCGGGCCCGCGCCACCAGGTCGGGCCACTGGTCACGGGTCGGCCAGCCCGGCGCGGAGACCGCGACACCCGCGTGGTCGAGGGCGGCCGCGGTGCTGCACTGCTCGTCGAACGGGCGCTCCTCGGGGACGACGATCGCGGGCACCTCGGCGATCGCCACGTCGGCGACCGCATTCTGGCCGGCGTGGCAGACGACGAGGTCCGCGGCGGCGATCATCGGCCACGGGTCGTCGACCCAGCCTGCCGTACCGCCGATCGCCCGCCAGGTCAGCTCCGGTACCGCCGCCTGCAGGTCCGTCACACCGTCGGCGGGCACGGCCGACCCGCCCGCGCCTGCCAGCAGCAGCCCGCACGGTCCGGCGCCGGGTGCCGCTGCGGGCCGCTCCCGTCCGTCGAAGCGGCTGATCGAGCCGACGTAGTGGACCCGCGAGGCGTAGCGCGCAGACCAGGACGGCCGGTACACGTCATCCGACCATGGGGCGACGATCGAGTCGGCGACGTCGTAGGCCAGCCGGTGCGCGGCGTCGTCGCGTTCCCCCGGCATGGCCATCACCGTGACCGGTATCCCGCTGAGCCGCGCCAGCAGCGTCACCTCGACCGAGACGTCCACGACGATCCGCCGGGGCTGCTCGGCCGCCAGGGTCCCGGTGATCAGGGCAGCCCGTCGCGCCAGCCCGTCGACGTGTTCGGGAACCCAGTGCAGCCGGCCGTTGGCGGTGGGATCGACGGGCGGCTCGCCCGCCGAACCGACGTCCATGGGCAACTGGACCCAGCGGTCGCTCGGGCGCAGGCCGGACGGCGGCGCGAGCGACGACAGGAAGATCACGCCGTCGGTCAGGTGGCGGGTGATGGCCAGCGCCCGGTTGAGGTGACCGCGTCCGTGGTGGTGCACGTAGTAGGCGATCACGCCGGCACCTGGTGGCGCTCGCGGAACAGCATGTCGTCGTAGTGCTGCAAGTAGCGCTGCACCATCACCGCATGGTTGCAGTCCGCCTCGGCCTTGGCCCGCACGGCGGCGCGTGGCAACTCGGCGGCCTCGAGCGCCGCACTCGCCAGCGCGTCGACGTCGTCTGGTGCGGCGAGGCGGCCGCTGCGTGCGTCGAGGATCTCGGGGATGCCTCCCCGCGCGAACGCCGCCACCGGGGTGCCAGAGGCCATCGCCTCGGCCGTCACCAACCCGAACGGCTCCTCCCAGGTCGGGGTGACGAGTGCGACGGCTGCCCCGCCCACCAGATCGTTGAGTTCGTCCTGACGGAGGTGGCCGCAGTACTCGATGGTGTCGTCGAGTTCGGGCGCGATGTACCGATCGAAGTACTTGCGGTCGCCCACCGGGCCTGCGATGCGCAGCGGGAGCCCTGCTCGTCGGGCCGCCTCGATTGCGAGGATGGTGCCCTTCTCGGGCACCAGCCGTCCCGACCACACCGCGTAGTCGCCGCCGGGCCCCGGTTCCCAGGCGTCGAGGTCGATGCCGTTGGGGATGACCGACACCGGCCCGTTGATGGGGTCCCACTGTCGCGCCGTGAAGGCGCTGACCGCGACGAAGTCGCTGGCGACGCCCTGCGGCAGGGCGACGGCCTGCTCGAGCCACGGCAGCGGCGGCGTGTGCAGCGTGGTCAGCATGGGGGTGCTCAGCGACCGGGCCATGGCCAACGGTAGGTAGTGCAGGCTGTGGTTGTGCACGATGTCGAAGGCGTCGCGCAGCCTGTCGCCGAGATCGAGCATCACCGACAGGTAGGCGTGGGTCTCGTGCACGATCCACTCGGGAGTCAGTGGCTCGCGCCGCGACTCCTCGCTCATCTCGAACGTGTGGACGGGTAACACCTCGCACGGCAGGTCGGTCGCCGAGCCGGGTGCGGCGAAGAGCGTGACGTGGTGACCCTCCGCGGTCAGCGCGCGGGCGAACTCGTAGACGAACGACTCCATGCCGCCTGCGAACGGTTGGCGCACCGCGAATCGGGACGATGCCAGGAGCGCGATGCGGAGTGGCCGCCTCACGCGGCGTTCCGGTCGGCCAGGACCTGACGGTAGAGCCGTGCGTGGGCGGCTCGCACCCGGTGCCGCTCGTCGGCCCTCCTGCGCCGCCGCGCCTCGTCCTCCGACGCCACGCCGCCGCGCGCCAGGCTCACGGCCGCCTCGACCGCGTCGGTCAGGCTCGCCGCATCGAATTCAGTTCTGCCGTAGTGGAATAGAGCGCTGGAATGCTGCTCCTGGAAGTACCCGCAGTCGGGCACGACAGTGTGCACACCGGCGTCGTGAGCTGCCTCGACCCAGCCGGAGTGGGTGCCGAAGCGATAGGGCAGCACCAGGACGTCGACGTCGGCCAGGTAGGCCGACAGTTCGCGATCGTCGAAGCACGGGTGCACGCGGACGTCCACTCCCGCGGCACGGTAGGCCGCGAGCCGCCGGTCGGTGGCCTCGGCAGCGCGCGGCGACGCCATAGCGCCGACGTCGAGATCGAGTCGCAGCCGGTAGTGGTCCCGACCATCGGCGATGAGTGCATCGAGCAGGGGCCACGGATCGATGTTGGCGCGCAACCCCTTTGCGTGCACGGCCACGACGGGCACCGAGCGCCGCACGCGCGCGCTGCCGACCTCGCCGATCGGGAGGACGTGCGGATGCGGGAGTACGACCGCACGCCGTCCCCAGCGACTCTCGATCTCGGCTGCGGCGCCGTCGGTCAGGGTGATCACCGCGTCGGCCGCACCGAGCAGCACGCCGAGCCGTGCGGCGTGCAGCCCGGCGTCCTCGAAGTGCGGGTTGTGCAAGTCGTGCACGGTCACCGCCAGTGGAACGCCGCGACGCGCGAGTAGTCCGGCGACGTCCTGCAGGTCGACCGGGTCTGCCGAGTCGAAGCCGAAGTGCACGTGCATGACGTCGATGTCGGGCACGCGGTCGCGCACGAAGCTGGGGTCGAGCCACTGCGGTGGCCACCACTGGCCTGGCGCCGTGGCGCCGGGCGGCGTCGGATCTGGCAGCAGCACAACGCTTTCGGGGTCGACGACGGCATCCACGTAGGGATGCCCAGCGGGGACCGAGGCAAGCGTGATCAACGAAGTACCAATCGAAAAGTGGCGGCAGGACATCGCCATCTACTAGACGGTTGCTCGCACCGCAGGTATAGCACGCAGGTCGCGAATCTAAACTCGTGAAATGCAGCACGATGGAAGGACCTGGCACTACCGCCAGTTCTACCGACATCCCGACGCCGAGCGCCCCTCATCGCTGCCGCTGTGGCTGGTGATCGGGAACTGTCAGGCCGAGGCGCTGCGCCAGGTGTTCGAGACCGTCGAGGGCCGGCCGTATCGCACTGCGCTGGTGCCCCCGGTCCACGAGTTGACCGCCGCAGACCTGCCCCATCTCGATGCACTGCTCGGCGAAGCTCAGGTGCTGGTCAGTCAGCCGATCAGGACGAACTACCGCGACCTGCCGCTGGGTACCGAGGAGATGGCCGCGCGGTTGCCTGCGGGCGCCCGCGTGGTGCGCTGGCCCGTCATCCGATACGCAGGGCTCTACCCGTTTCAGGCGATCGTGCGCCGCCCGTCCGACCGGTCGATCACTCCGCCCGGGGTGCCCTACCACGATCTGCGCACCGTCGTCGCGGCGCGTTCTGGCCGGTCACCGGACGACCCGTGGGACGTCGACGTCCCGGCCGACCGGTTCGTCGCGGCCGCTGAGGCGAGCCGGGCCACGCTCGCGGTGCGGGAACGCCGCGACACCGACGTGGCCGTGTCCGACGTGTTCGCCTCGTGCGGTGCCGACGCCTGCCACGTCATCAACCACCCCGGCAACCCGGTGTTGATCGAGTTGGCCCGGCGGGTGCTCGACGCCGCAGGCGTCCGGCTGCCGGTCGGAGCCATCGATCGCACTCTGCTCGGATCGGTGTACGCACCACTGGAGAGCCGGGTGCTCGACGCGCTGCGCCTGAGCGCTCCGGCCAGGACGCAGTGGACGCTGGAGTCGCGACCGTTGTCCGTCCAGGACGTGCACGAGATCCAGATGCGGTGGTATGCGGACAACCCCGACTTCCTCGATCTGGCCGTCGAACGCCACGGCGAGATGATGGACATCCTGGGCCTGCCGACGGGCGGGTCGGCCAGGTGACGGCGGCCGTGCTGCACCTGGCCGTCGGCCCCGACCGGCACGGCGTCGTCCGCTTCGGCATCGAACTCGACGAGGCGTTGCGCGCGACGGACGTCGACGCCCGGTTGACCCGTTGCGTCCCAACCGAGCTGGACTCCGGCGTGCACGTCCAGTTCACCGATCGGCTGTTCGGCAGGACCGCCGCCGAGGCCGCGACGTCGATCGTCGAACTCGCTGCGCGAACGCATGCCGCGGGCCACCGCGTCACCGTCACGCTGCACGACCTTCCCCAGTCCTCGGACGGCACCCACTTCGCCGGACGCGCAGAGGCGTACCGCAGGATCTGCGCGGCCGTGGACGCCGTGGTCGTGAGCAGCGCCCACGAGGCGATGCTGCTCGACGAAGTAGATGCCCGGCCGCCCGAGGTCGTCGTCATCCCGCTGCCCCTGGCAACCCCGGTCGCGCGGCCGTCGCGACCACTCGCGCAACCCCCGTCCGTCGGCGTCTTCGGTTACCTGTATCCCGGCAAGGGCCACGACGACGTGCTCGCGGCGATGGCCGCCGTCCCGCGCAACGTGTGGTTCATGGCCATCGGGGAGCCATCGCCCGGACACGACGATCTCGTCGAGTCACTGTCGGAGTCCGCCCGTCTCGCGCGCCGTCCATTCGCCGTCACCGGCCACGTACCCGGGCACGCGCTGCGCGCGACGCTGCAGGCGATCACGGTGCCGGTGGCCCACCATCGGCACGTCTCGGCGTCCGGTTCGCTCAACAGCTGGATCGCGGCCGGTCGCCGACCGCTCGCCCCGGTTGGTCGTTACACCAGTGAGATCGCGGAACGAAACCCTGGCGCGCTGTTGCTGTACCCGGATGATCCGAAGGGCCTGGCCTCGGCGATCGCCGCGGCACTCGCCCGCCCCGACTCGACGTGGCTGTCGCCCTCGACGGTGTGCGAGCCGTCGGTGGCCGGGGCGGCGCAGCGCTATGCCGAGGTGCTGGCGGCGTGGCACCAATGACGTTGCCGCTGAACGACGGGCGGGTGACCGTTCCGGCCAACCAGTGGAACCTGCTCGCCGGCCGTGACCCCGAGCCCGTGCGGATCGCCGTCGTGATCCCGCATTACCAGCAGCAGCGCGAACTCGAGCTGACGCTGGCCGCGCTGGAGCTGCAGGACCACCCGCTCGAACTCGTCGAGGTCATCGTCGCCGACGACGGTTCGGCAGAGCCGCCGCGGGTGCCGGAGTCGTCGCTGCGGATCACCGTGGTTCGGCAGGACGACCGTGGATTCAGGGCTGCGGCAGCGCGCAATCTCGGTGCGGCACAGACGGATGCGGACGTCCTCTGCTTCCTGGACGCCGACACCGTTCCCGAGCCGTCCTACCTGCGTCGAATCAGCAGGCTGCCGTCGATGCTCCCCGACGCCCTGGTAGTCGGACGCCGCAGGCATGCCGACCTGACGGGGTGGACGGCGCGGCGGCTGCCGTCGTGGTGGGCGGGCGATGCCGCTCCCCCGGTGCTCGAGGAGCCCCGCTGGCTGTCCGACGAGTACCGCGCCACCGGCGACCTGCTGCGCATCGACCACCGTTCGTACCGCTACGTGATCAGCTCCGTGATGTGTTGCAGCCGAGACTTGTTCGTCGACGTGGGCGGGTTCGACGAGTCGTTCGTCGGGTACGGCGGCGAAGACTGGGAGTTCGCGCACCGCGCCGTGGTCAACGGCGCCGTGCTGCACCACGCCCGCGATGCGGTGGCGTGGCACGACGGCGCCGATTGGGGCTCCCGCGACGTCGCCGACCGGGCTGCGGCGAAGAACCGGGAGGCCCTGGCGGTGGCGCGTCTGGTCACCGACCCCGATGCGCGCCGCTCCGGTTTGCACTACCCCGTGCCCGACGTCGCCGTCGAAGTCGACACCACCGGGCACGCCGCTGGGTCACTCGTCGCCACGCTCGGATCGCTGCTCGGTCTCGACGTCGGTATCTGGCTCGTCGGGGAACAGGCCGAATCGCTGCTGCACGGTCTGGGTGTTCACGATTCGCGGATCAACGCCGGCCCGGTGCCCGAATGGATCCGGCGCCGGTGCCGGTTCACGATCTCGACCATGGGCAGGCCGGTGCTCTCGCACGAAGCGGTCGCACGACTGCTCGAATGGTGCGCCCGGCCAGGGGTCGGTTCGGTGCGCGTTGCGGGTGATGATGCGGCACTGCAGGTTCGGGCGTCGTGGGCGGCGAACCGGGCGCGACGCTGGACGTCGGGTCCGGTACGGCTCACCGACTCGGCGGACGTCGACCGGATCGGCGAGAACGTGGTTCTGGCCGCAGAGTCGGTGGGACTGACCACGGCCGATCCCGACGCCAGTCTGGCGTGGTGAACGGCCGGACTCAGCCGCGCTCGACGGTGTTGCCGGTCCCCGACGTCGTGACCTCGGGGTCACCCTGGCGGTACTCGATGCGGTTGTCGAACCCCGATACGCCAATCTGCGCAGCCGCGTCGATCGTGACCACGTTGTCGATGCCGGAGACCGACACGCTCGCACATCGCCCGGTGATGACGACGGTGTTCTCCACACCGCTGATGCTGACGAGGTGATCGTCGCACGCGAACGCCTCGTCCTCGCCGATGCCGGATATGGTGACGTTGGTGCCCGCCGGCGGCGCCGGATCGGTCCGCGGCACGATCGGCGGGACGAAGATGTTGGTTCGGCCGGGAGTTCGCGCCTCGGCGTCACGATCGGTCGAGACGTCGACGGGCCTCTCCGTCAGGGTGGCTCCACCGCCGGCCACCGTGGTCGGCGAGGGCCTGAGCATCAGGATCAGCGTGACGCCGCCGGCGATCAGCAGCGCGAGCACGCCGATGACGACCGGGATCACGCCCGCCCCACCTTGCGATGGAGGCGGTGCCGCCGGCGCGTGGAAGACCACGTCCCCGGTCTCCGGGTAGGGCAGCGTCGGAGGGTGCTGGTACGACCCAGGTGGCGGTGGCGGGTGTGGTCCCGACGGCGCCGGGATGTACCCATAGGCCGAATGGTCGTGCGCTGAGCCGAGTTCCGACGTGCGGGCGATGTCGCTGAGCGGCTGCTCGAGCGCCCTGATGCGCGCTTCCGGGTCGTCCTCGCGATCCATGCCCAACTCCCCCATCTACAGCACCTTGGAGAGGAACTCCTGCAGCCGTGGGTGTTTCGGATTGTCGAACACCTCGGCTGGCGTGTCATCCTCCACGATGTTGCCATCGGCCATGAAGAGCACCCGGGAGGCGACCTCCCGCGCGAAACCCATTTCGTGGGTGACGACGACCATGGTCATACCTCCGGAGGCGAGTTCGCGCAGCACCTCGAGGACGTCACCCACCATCTCGGGGTCCAGCGCACTGGTCGCCTCGTCGAACAGCATGATCGACGGGTTCATGGCCAGTGCGCGGGCGATGGCCACGCGCTGCTTCTGCCCGCCCGACAGCGTGGCGGGTTTGACGTGCGCCTTCTCGCCGAGGCCCACCTGCTCGAGCAGTTCCAGCGCCCGCTTCTCCGCTGCGGCTTTGTTCATCTTCTTCGTCAGCAGCGGTGCCAGCGTGACGTTCTCGATGACGGTCATGTGCGGGAAGAGGTTGAAGTGCTGGAACACCATGCCGATGTGCTGGCGCACCTCGTCGAGGTCGACCTTGGGATCGGAGAGGTCGAAGTCGTCGACGATCACCGTGCCGCCGGTGATGTCCTCCAGCTTGTTCAGACACCGCAGAAACGTCGACTTGCCCGACCCCGAGGGTCCGATGACGCACACGACCTCGCCGTGCTTGACCGTGGTGTCGATGCCGTCGAGGACGACCAGTTCGCCGAAGGACTTCTTCAGTCCCTCGATGCGGATCTTCACCTTGTCCTTCGGCTCGGCGGCCGCGGCCTCGGTTACCAGCTGGCTCATTTCACGATCCTCTTCTCTACCTGGTCGGAGAGCTTGGTCAACGCCATGATGACGATGAAGTAGATGATGCCGACGATCAGCCACATCTCGAATGCCTTGTAGTTGCCCGCGATGATGATGCGGCCACTCTGGGTGAGTTCGGCGATGCCGAGCACCGACAGGATCGAGGTGTCCTTCAGCGTGATGACGAACTGGTTGATGTAGGACGGGATCATCGTCCGGATGGCCTGCGGCAGGATCACCTTGCGCATCGTCGGCAGGTACCCGATGCCCAAGCTCCTGGCGGCCTCCATCTGCCCCTTGTCCACTGAGAGGATGCCGCCGCGCACGATCTCGGTCATGTAGGCGCCGGCGTTGAGCGACAGCGTGATGATGCCCGCGGTCACCGCCGACATCTGGAAGCCCAGCGCGGTGGGAATGCCAAAGTAGATGAAGAACGCCTGGACGATCAGCGGTGTGCCGCGGAAGATGTCGACGAAGGTGGTGCCGATGGCCCGCAACCAGATCGACCGGGACACCCGGGCGAGGCCGAAGACGATGCCCAGGATGAGGGCGAAGAAGATCGACGAGACCGTCAGGATGACGGTCATCTTCAGACCGGCCAGCAGCATTGGTGTCGTGCTCTTGATCAGGCCGAAGAACGAACCGTCGCTCGCGGCTGCACCCTCACCGAGGTAGGTCGACAGGATCTCGTCGTAGCGACCGGACTGCTTGAGGTTGTTCAACCCTGTGTTGAACTTCTGCAGCAGTTCGCCGTTCTGGCCCTTGTTCACCGCAAACCCGTAGCCAGTCGGGTCCTCCTTGGGCGTCACGGTCTTGAACCCGTTGCCCTGCTGTATCGCGTAGAGCAGCACCGGATAGTCCTCGAAGGCCGCCACCGAGTTACCGGTCCGCACCTCGTCGAACATGGTGGACGAATCGGCGAACGAGACGACCTCGAACCCATACTGGTCCTTGATCGAGTTGGCGAACTCGGCGCCCTGGGTCCCGTTCTTGACCGAGACGCGCTTGCCGCGCAGATCGCCGTAGGACTTGACGTCCTCGTTGGACTCGAGGACGGCCATCTGGATGCCCGACTCGAAGTAGGGTTCGGAGAAGTCGAAGACCTTTCGCCTCTCGTCGGTGATCGACATCCCGGCAATGACGCCGTCGACCTGATTGGCCTGGACGGCTTGCAAGGCCGCGTCGAAGCCGAGCGGCTTGATGTCGACGTTGAACTTCTGGTCCTCGGCGATGGCCCGGATCAGGTCCATGTCGATGCCGACGAATTTGCCCTGCGCGTCCTGGAATTCGAACGGCGCGAAGGTCGTGTCCGTGGCAACGACGTAGTTCTCGCCCTCGGCTCTGGCGTCGGGCGCCGCGAGCGTGGCGGCGCCGAGCGCGCCGAGCAGGAGTGCCGTCGCGACGACGACGAGACCGCGTTTGGGTCGTCGTCCGTCTTCGAGGCTCCGCGATGGCCAACCGGTTCGCATGCTGATCTCCCATCTGGCCCGGGATCGGGCAGTCACACGCTAGTCGGGCGGCGGCATCCGTCACGCATGTTTCGACCGACGTCCGCCGTGGGCGCCCTCCCGGCGATCTCCAGCCAATCTCCACGCGACCTTCATGCACCGTCGTCCCGTCCGCGACAGCATCGACGAGAGACAGATCGGGACCGCTGGGCGGTCCACCACGAGAGGGAGACAGATCATGAGGACCACCATCATCAGGGCCGCTCTGACCGCGACCGCCGCTGCAACGGCACTCGTGCTCGCCCCGGCGTTTCCCGCCGCGGCGGCATCGTCGGCCGAACTGACCATCGCTCAGCTCGAAGCTCAGGGCTTCGACGTGAAGGTGAACCGGATCGGCAGTGCGCCACTCGATGAGTGCGTCGTGACCGACGTGCGCAATGGCCGCGAGCAGAAGCGCTTTGAGCGCATCGGCGACGACCTGATCGAGGTCGTCTTCAAGCGGACCATCTCGGTGTCATTGGACTGCTCGCGCTGACCACCATCGCGTTCCTTGCCTATTGCGGCGACGCCCGGGCCGACGGCACGCCGGTGAGCCGCAGTGCCGCGGCGGTCACCGGTCCGACGACGCCGTCGACGTCGAGGCCCGGCGTGCGCCGCTGAAACTCGCGCACCGCCGCTTCGGTGGCCGGGCCGAACACGCCGTCGATCACCAGGTCTCCCGCGTACGCGCGGTAGGCGTGCTTGAGCCGCCGCTGAAGTTCTACGACCAGCTCCCCCGACGATCCCCGCTCCAACAGCACGGCTGGCCAGACGTCGCCGAGTCGTCGGGCCACGTCCCCGCGGAGGACGTCCATGTCGATCGCACCCGGATCCCACTTCCCTTGTGAGCGTCCCGCGTATTCGTGATGCCCGATGGTGCGTGTGGCGGGAAGTCCGAGTCGACGGTGGATCGCGGCGCAGCATCGAATGAGCGCGAAGTACTGTGCGTCCGGCCAGTTCTCACGGTGTAGCGCAGTGGGACTCGTCCCACTGTTCGCACATTCGATCCCGATCGTGTGCCGGTTCCCGCCGTTCGTCGGCAGCCAGGGATACCGGCCGGAGCCTGCGTGCCAGGCGACCCCGGCCGCGACGACCGTGACGGTGCCGTCTCGCGCGACGTGTAGTTGGGACAGCGGACCCCTCAGGTCGGGCCGACCCTCGGCGATCGATGCGGCGCTGGCGCGGTCCGATCCCGTGTGATGGACCATCACACCGCGGACGTCGGCGAAGTCGGCGTGCCCGCGGATGCGCCATCCGGGGTACTCGACGACGTCGGCGCCCTCCGCCCGCAGGGCGTCGGCGATCCAAACGGGGTTCACCCCTCACCCTCCTCACTTCGGCACCGGCCAAGGGTAAGTGTCGGTGCGTCGGACACGCCAAAAGGCGGCCGCGCGAACGAATCGCACGGCCGCCTCTTGCGGTTGGTTCGGTCTCGACCGAACCCTACGGGAGGGTTAGCCCCGGTTGAACAGGTTGCCGATGCCGCTCAGCAGGCCGTTTCCGGCCTGGCCCAGCTGGCTGATGGCGTTGGTGCCGGCCGTGCCGACCTGGGTCTGACCGTTCTGGACGGCGGTGCCGGTCTGCGAAATCGCGTTGGTGCCGGCCGTGCCGACCTGGATCTGACCGTTGGAGACCGCAGTGCCCGTCTGCGAGATCGCGTTGGTGCCGGCGGTGCCGACCTGGATCTGACCGTTCGAGATTGCGGTGCCCACCTGGGTGAGGAAGTTGGTGCCCGCGTTGCCCACCGAGGTGGTGGAGGACACCGAGCTGCTGCCCGGGCTGAACTTGTTGCCGTTGTTCGTCACGGTGTTCTGCAGGTTCTCGGCACCAGCCGTACCCGCGCCTGCGAGGGCGAAGCCCGTCGCGAGTGCAGCAGCACCGCCGGCCACTGCCACGCCCGACACGATCCTGCGTCCGATGGTTCCACTCATGAGATGTCCTCCCTGTCAGCAACGGTGTTGTTGTGTGTCCCGAAGTTACCATCGAATGGCCGTCGGAAACATTAACGACGAGAGAAACCTTTGGTTTCTTTTCCAGTTCGTGACCATTGTTTGGTTTGCCACTGGCAAAGAAACCCCGTGAACCCCGGTTGAGCCATGCGAGTGGTAACGACTTCCAGGCCTTCAGTCCGTCTAGGGAATCAGCCGATCGCACCTACTAGAAGCCGCATTGAGCTGCGTAAAGCTATTAAATCGCCAGTTCAGGGCCTACGTGGCGCGCGATCCGAACGTCGGCGCCGGCGCCATCGAGCCGGCGACGTCGCGAACGCCCAGCTACCTGCAGTTTAGGACCGTGAATGCATGACGCACTTTGCCGATGGCAATCGTCGAGGCGCCGCGAATGCGTCGAGACGAATGGATTATTTGACGGTCTCGTAAAGTTGCCATAGGAAAACGTCAGCAAACTGTCAGGAACATGTCGATTCGCGTCCGAAGCACTGCCGCGGCGCCGGAATGGCGTCGCAGCGCAGTGGCGCTCGGTTGGCCGTCGCCAACTGCAGGCCGTCCAACCCGAGCCGCTCGCCACGACACCCAGAACAAGGCCTTTCCTGCCGCTGACTTCCTTCAAGATTTGCTGCCATTTGACCACAGCTATCGCTCGACGATCTTCTGGAACGTGCTGCCGCTACGCCCGCGCGTTCGCGGAGGCGGTCCGTGGATCCGAGCCAGGCTACCTCGAGACCATTGCCAGGCGAACGACCTCGAGATCACCTTCGTCACCCAGCGTGGAGATGCGCGGCAGGCACTGGGTGGACCGGCGTCACCGCGACCACATCTACGATCAAGCCATTGTCCGGAAAGGCTTTTCGTTGATCTTGGCCGGTCATGAGCGGCACGAGCGCAGCACGGATCGCCGACCGGAGGGAGAGCGCTACCGGACCCGATTGCGGGAAGGACGCGCACGTCACCCCCGGCAAACCCACTTCCACAGCCCCCGTGACGGGCCTAGCGAAAGTTTTCTCGGATCGGTGGTTTGAGCACCATGCCGCCAGGTTACTTCTAAGAAGTCTTCACAACCGTTGCTGCAAGGGAGTAGCTCATGGCACACACACAGATTTCATTCGGCCGCAGGATCATGTCGGGCGTGGCAGTCGCCGGCGGCGCTGCGGCGCTTGCGACGGGAATGGCGCTGGCCGGCGCCGGAACCGCTGCTGCGGACAATCAGCAGAACGTGCTCACCGGGGACGGGAACAGGTTCTCGCCGAGTTCGGGCGTCTCGGCAGCAGCCGCTGATCCGGGCACGAACTTCCTGACCAACGTCGGCACCGCGATCTCGAACGCGCAGACCCAGCTCGGCACGGCAGGCACCAACGTGATTTCGCAGACGGGTACCGCCATCCAGAATGGCCAGACCCAGACCGGAACCGCCGGCACCAATGCAATCTCGCAAACCGGGACCGCAATCCAGAACGGTCAGACCCAGGTGGGCACTGCAGGCACCAATGCACTCACTCAGCTGGGACAAGCCGGAAACGGCTTCCTGAGCGGCATCGGGAACTTGTTCAACCGGGGCTGATACGGCAACGAACAACGGTCGGCTGCGCGAGATTCATTCGCGCAGCCGACCTTCCGTTGGTGCGCCACCTGCCCGATCGAGGTGGCGGGGCATTGGCCCAGCCACCCTCCGACCAGGTTTACGCTGGTCGAAACGGCAGCGCGGTAGGGGAATACGCGTCAGAGCGAGAAGGTGGGTCGGCGGCCCTTGAGCGGACAGTCGCCGCGGTGGCAGACCGCCGCACGGATGCTCCGGCGCTCGGGTTTCGGCGCCACGGGGCCGCAGATCGATGCGCTCGTCGGGCGCGACTGGTCCGCACACCTCGACGTCGTACTGGGCTTGGACCCGGACCGCGATCCGGGCGCCGTGGCCACGCCCCGACCAACTCCGGTCACACCGCCGCTTCCTGGCAACGGCGCCCGAGCCACTGATCTCGACGCGTTCACTGACACACTGGCCGCGCAGATGCAGGAACTCACCTCGTGGTGGGTCCGCCGCATGGTCGCAGTCGAGGAACCCGTCCACGAGAAGTTGACCTTCCTCTGGCACAACCATTTCGCGACGTCGGCTCAGAAGGTGCCCGTCGCCGAGTGGATGGGTAAGCAGAATCAGACGCTGCGCACGCTCAAACTGGGGGACTTTCGGACGCTTGCCGTGGCGATGCTGTCCGACGCCGCGATGCTCTACTGGCTCGACGGCGTGAGCAACACCGCCGCGCGGACCAACGAGAACCTGTCGCGTGAGTTCATGGAACTCTTCACGCTCGGCCATGCGAACGGCTATTCCGAGGTCGACGTTCGCGAAGGCGCCCGCACGCTCACCGGCTGGTACATCGGGTACGGCGGCAGCACGCGCGTGGCGTATGGCTTCCACGACGGGGCGACGAAGACGATCCTGGGCCGCACCGGCAACTTCGACCATGCCGAGTTTTGCGACGTCGTGCTCGGCCAGCCCCAGTCCGCGGCTTTCGTCGCGGGCAGGCTGTGGCGGCAACTGGCGTCCGACGAGCCCGCGTCGCCCGCGACGTTGAGCCGCCTGATCGCCGCCTACGGTCCCCGCCGCGACCTGCGTGCGCTGACGAAGGCGATTCTGCTCGATCCCGAGTTCGCCTCCGCGACGGGGACGATGGTGTGTTCGCCGGTCGAGTGGACCGTCGGGGTCATCCGCTCGCTGAAGGTGCCACTGAACGACCCGCACCTGATGGATGCCATCCTGATCGCGCTGACCGTGATGCGACAACGCCCCTTCTATCCACCGGACGTCAACGGGTGGCCCCACGGCCCCGCCTGGCTGTCGACGATCGGCACGGCAGCGCGAGTCTGGGCCGCGGAGAAGTTCGCCAGCCTCGGAGACCTCTCCACCGTCGAGCAGGCCGCCCGCACCGACCGCGTCGACGCCGTCGGCTATCTCATCGGCGTCGGCGGCTGGACCGACCGCACTGCCGCGGTACTCGACGGCCTGGCCGACGATCCTCGGCGCATGGTCGCCGCCGCCGTCAACAGCCCCGAGTATCTGACGGTGTAGGCGCGATGCCCGAGATGAACCGTCGCAATTTCCTGATCGCCGGAGCCGGCGTGGGCGCCGCAGGCCTGCTGTCGGGCGTGGCGGCGGTATCGCTGCCCGATCTGCTCGACGCGGGCAGACAGCGGCCGATGCCGGAGAAGAGCGGCATCCTGGTGATCGTCACCCTCTACGGCGGCAACGACGGCATCAACACGGTGATTCCCTACGCGGACAACGCCTATCACGATGCACGGCCCGACCTCGCGTACGCGCCGGGCGAGGTGCTGCCGCTCGATGGGCAGCTGGGCCTCAATCCGGCGCTAACGGGGATGGCGGAGCTGTGGCGCCGCAAGCGGCTGGCGATCGTGCGTGGCGTCGGCTACCCCAACCCGGACCGCAGCCACTTCCGGTCCATGGACATCTGGCAGACGGCCTCGCCGAACGACGCCGTGCCGACGGGCTGGATAGGACGGTGGCTGGACGCCAGCGGCGACGATCCCCTGCGCGCCATCAACGTCGGCGCCGTCCTGCCGCTGATGGCGGTCGGCGAGAAGCACGTCGCGTCCGCGCTGTCCGAGACGATCCCCCGCATCCCGACCGACATCGCCGACACCCTCAGCGCCATGGCGGACGACGATCCCCGCGACACCCCTGCGATGCGGGCGGTGCGGCGGACGTACCGGGCGACGAGGGTCACCGAGCCCGAATTCGGCAGGGTCATCAAGGGCGTCGATCCCGCGACGGCGGGCCGCAGCGCCGACGTCGAATCCCTTTCCGCTCAACTGGACGTCGTCGCGCGATGCGTCAAGGCTGCCGTGCCGACCCGGGTGTACATGGTCTCCCTCGGAGGGTTCGACACCCACGCCGACGAACGAGGCACGCAGGAAGAACTGCTCCGCACTCTCGACGATGCGCTGACGCCGTTCCTGGCCCAGATGCGCACCAACATGTACGGCCGCAACCTGGTGGTGATGGCGTACTCGGAGTTCGGTCGGCGCGTAGCTGCCAACAGTTCCCAGGGCACCGACCACGGCGCGGCGGGTCCGGTCTTCTTGATGGGCGCACCCGTGAAGGGCGGCTTCTACGGCGACGAACCCAGCCTCACCGACCTCGTCGACGGTGACCTGAAGACCACGACGGACTTCCGCGACGTCTATCACGAACTCCTGAGCAAGACGCTCAGGACGGATCCCGTCCCGTCGGTCGGGCTCGGTCGGCGGGACGTCGGCTTTCTCTGAGGCCGACGGGACATTGGTTTCCTCTAAGCAGGCGTTCTCTAAGCCGCCGTGGTGCAGCCCATTTCGGACACCGACCCGCATGCGAGCAGTCCCGCGTCCGACGTGGGTGCGGGGGTTGGCGCGAAGTCCGGTTGCTCGGGCGGGAGCAGCGGGAAGATCCGGGCGCCGGTGACGCCGGTCAGGAACGCGACGATCTGCGCGGGCACGTTGGTGGCGACGTAGAGGCCGTCGAACACCGCGTTGAACGGCAGCAGAAGGAAGTTCGGCAGCCCCGCGCCCAGATCGCGCTTGAGTTCGAGGACGTAGTACGGCACCGTCGCGAACACCGTCCGCGCGCCCAGTGCGATGTTCGTGATCAGGTCCGGGTAGTCGTTGTCGGCGATCGCGTCCTGCAGCGCCTTGACGAGGTCGTCGGGCAATTCGTCACCGGCTGCGAGCGACTGCAGCGTCACGCCGTCGGAGCCCGCCCTGGGCGTCCCGCCGAACAGGCTCACCACCGTGGGCGTCGTGTCGACGATCTCGTACTCCAGGTTGACGTAGCCGTCCTTGAAGTCCGGACCGTCGACGATGACGAACGTCGCTGTCTCGTCCGGGGATTGGAAGCCGTGGCCGAAGCCGACCTGCGGCTGGTGGCCGTGATCGGTGACGACCATGATGGTCCAGTCCTCGCCGGTGGCCAACTCCCGTGCCGCGACGGCATCCATCATCTCGCCGAGGTTGTCGTCCATGTTGCGGATGGCGTCCTTGTACTGCTGCGAGGCGCCGCCGTACATGTGGCCGTTCTCGTCGACGCCCACGAAGTACGAGAAGAGGAAGTTGGGCGCGTCGGCGCCCGCGATCGCGTCGACCGTCAGGTCGGCCACGGCGTCGTCGGTCAACAGCCAGTCCCTGTCGCCCTCGAGTTGGGCGACGTAGAGGTTCTCGTCGACGGGGATGGCGCCTGCGCCTGCGATGCCGTTGATGACGTTCCAGTTCGCGACCGTCATGGTTTGGATGTCCCGGTCGATCGACTCGAGCTGGGTGAAGACCGTCGGCCAGGTGTTGTACGTCCACGGCGTGAACACGTTGTTGATCACGCCGGTGCGCTCACCCCAGACCCCCGTCAGGATCGCCGTCCACGACGGGTTGGAGATCGTGGTGTGGCCGACGATGCTCGACGCGGCGGTCGTGCTGGTCCCCATCAGCTCGAGGAAGTTCTGGTTGTAGTCGTCGGCGAGGATCCTGCTCAGGTTCGTGCCGTCGATGCCGATCACCAGGACGCGTTGCTTGGTGGGTTCGGCGACCAGGGTGGTGCCTTGCTGGGGCGCTGCCTGGCGCGGGCCCAGGATCCGCTCGAACTCGTTGCGCACCAGCGATAGTGCCGCGGACAGGAACGGGATCTGAATGGGCGAGTTCTTGGCGGCGTCGAGCAACGGCTGCAGCACCGCGGCGACCAGCTGAGTCACCGCGGTGATCAGCGTGCGCGGCTGCTGCGGCACCACAGGCGCGGTCGCCGCCAGCGAGGTCGTGGTCGTGGCTGCACGCTGAGTCGAGGGCTGACTCGTCGAGAGCTTCGTCATTGCGGACGGCGCGACGGTCTGCACGGGTGCTGAGACGTCGACGGCGACAGGGGCGGTCGATGACGTCTCGGGCGCCTCGGCGGTCACGGGTCCGGCAGGCTGAGCCGGTGCCAACTGCTCCGGCTGCGGGTTGGAGTCGTTGCCCTTGGCGGGCTCGTCGGATGGCGGCTCGGCTGAGACCGGCGCGGTCCCCGAAGGTTCGCTGACAACGGGTTCGACGACAGCGGGTTCGACGGTCGACGGATCGACGGCCTCGGTCGGCGCGTTGGCGTCGGCGTCATCGGACGCCTCGTCGGTGGTGTCACCCGTCGCAGGGGTGTCGGCGGGATCGTCCGAGTCCGCGGCGTCGTCTCCGTCGGACGATTCATCGGAGGGGCTCTGCGACGAACCCGGTTCCGACGTCGACGTGGAACCGCCCGACGGGCCTTCGGCTGGCTTCGACGAGCCGGATGCGGCCCGTGCCGACGACGTCCCCCCCGACGTCCCCCCCGACGTCCCCGAAGAGGAGGTCCCCGAAGCAGCACTCGAGGACGAGGAATCCGAGGACGAGTCGCCTGCGGGAGCCGCGGATGCGATGCCCGGCGTGGAGGCCACGGCGACACCGACGCCCAGCGCCACCGCCAATGCTCCGACGCGGCCGACGTGCCTTGCGTAACCCATCAACGATTCCCTTCGTCTACACGCTTACTGGGCCGAAAATTACGCGTCACCGGCCGCTGGTGCCGGAAAACGGCGATTTGATCTTCGGTGCGGACGAAGAGCCGCCGCCGGGTCGGGGTTAGACGCGACCTGCCGCGAAGGCGGCCGCCTGTACCACCATGCCGTTGGCCGCATAAGCGTTGTGCGCCGCCGGATCGAGCCCACCGGAGCAGATCGGGTCGTTGATGGCGCAGAGATCGACCGTCTTCGACACGAACGCCGAGCCCACCGGGACGTACGGCTGGCCGATCAGGAAGAGGAACCGCTGATTCGGCTTGCCGAAGAGGGCCACCGCGTCGACGCGATCGGCGACGTCCGGCGGCAACGGGGCGGTGGTGCCGTAGGCGAACGAGTTCGGTGGCACCGCAGCCGCGTCGGCGGTCACGAGTTGGGCGACCGCCGCCCCCTGGGAGAAGCCGCCGAGCACGATGCTGGTGTCGGGGCAGTCCGCGGCGACCTGACGGATGTGAGCGCCCGCGTCGTTCACGCCGACTACCGCCGTGGGCCAGTTGTCTGTGGCCGGGTAGTCGACCGAGTACAGCCCGACCGTCTTGTCCCCGAGCTGGCCACGCAGCGAGTCGGTGAAGCTCTGCCCCACGAAACCCGGACCGACGGGTTCCGTGGTGCCGCGGGCGAAGACGACCTCGACGTCGGAGCAGGAGGCGGCCGACGCCGGTGCCGTTCCGAGCGGGAGCAGCGTCGCCGTGCCTCCGACCACGGCAGCGGCGACGAGGCTGGACACTCGGTGAAAGTTAGATCGACGAATCATCACTCCATGGTGGCATAGCTCCGCGTCACGATTGGCCGCCGTGGCCCAGCCGTTCGAAGATCTCCGGGTAGTGCGAGTGCGCCACGAGGTGTCCGCCGGGACGGAGGTGCAACACGGCACCGGGTACCCGGCGGGCGAGTTCGGCGGGCCAGTCGCGGTCGATGAGTTCGTCCTCGGTTCCGGCCCAGACGTCGACGGGCACGGTCACGTCCTCGAGGCGAAAGCCCCACGGGCGCATCCACGCTCGATACTCCTCGACGACTCCGCGCGGCTGCCGCAAGCCCTCGTGCATCATCGCCGAGAAGGCGGCGAAACCCTCTGCACGGATTACCGCCCCGTCGGCGGGGCCCAGTTCACGTGCAGCAAGACGGCCGTTCACGCTGGGCGCAACGCGCGCAATCAGCGACATCGACCGGAAGCACGCGCGGGCGATCCACGGCGCCCGCTGCGACAGCCGCGTGTACGCGCGGTCCATGAACGGCAATTGCGCAAAGACGCCCGGCCCGTCGAGTGGCAAGGCACCGGCAACGATGGCGACCCGGGTGACGCGCCCGGGTAGCGCGAAACCGAGTGCCGCCGCGTACTGCCCTCCCATCGACCAACCCATGGCGGCGAATCGGTCGACTTCCAACTGGTCCAACAGCTCGACGACGTCGGCAGCCCAGTCCAGGACGGTTCGGCCGGGTTGCGGATCGGAGTGGCCTACACCGGGGCGGTCTGGGGAGACGAGACGGATCCCCGCGGCCGATGCGGCGGCGTGGGCCGACGCGACGTCGAGACGGCACGCGAGGCCGCCGTGGGCGTTGACCACGACCGCGCCTGCTGGATCGCCGAAGGTGGCGTAGCTCAGGCGACGACCGTCGCGAAGGCGAATCAGACGGTTGCTACTCGGCGGCATGACGATGACGATCGCAGGTTAGATGCCGCCGTACGGCAAATTCCGCGCTCTGAACGCTTCGTTCAACTGTCATGCCATGGCATTTGATTGCGACGGCCTCCCGGCCGGTTAGCCAACCTACCGAAGATCTTGGCCGGAGTGTCCAATTATGGCTGCTAGCAGCGTCTTCACCACACCCCTCTGGAAGTCGGTGTTGCAGAGTGGTTTAGCTACTGTTTGCCGGGGAAGTAGTTCGGCGCAAGTGAGTGTGAGCGGACGCGCTCGAGCCCGCTGACTTGCGAACACCTGCAAACACACCCACCCAAGGAGCAATCAATGCGCAAGCAACTCGTGATCGGCAGTACCGCTCTCGCCCTGATGTTCGGGGGCGCGGGCGTTGCCAACGCCACTGAGTTCGCGAATACCGCACCGACGACGACGATCGTTGCGGCAGAGACCCAGGAAGACGACGGCGACAACACCGGCCTGTGGGGCCTTGCAGGCCTGCTCGGATTGCTCGGCCTGGCCGGCCTCAAGCGGCGCAAGGACGTCGACCACCGCGTGGTCGCCAATCCGAACCCGAACGTGAACCCGCCTCGCGTGTAATACGTCATCAAGCAGAACCCCCGTCGACGCCTCGCGCCGGCGGGGGTTCCTGCTTCTCGAGTGGGGTGCGGGTTCATACCCCCCTAGGGGTGTATCGGGGTACCCCTGCGCGGTGGTCGACTGAATCCACGCCGAGCATCCCGCTCGACACCAAGAGGCGCACCACGTGCGCGAATAGGAAGGCCATCACCGTGATCGTTCTCGGAATCATCCTGCTGCTAGCAGGTTTCATCCTCAAGATCTCCATCCTCTGGACCATCGGGATCATCCTCGTCGTCGTCGGCCTCGTCCTGACGGTGCTGGGCTCGATGGGACGGGCAGTCGGCGGCCGTCGCACCTACTACTGAGGCATCGCTGGGGAGCCCCTGCAGGGCAACCCCTTCGGCGCTTGTCCGGAGTGAGTCAAGATTATTGACGTTTGCGTAGAAACTTTGATGGGTAGGCCACCGCTAGACATTGGGAGGTAGGACGACATGCCAAGTTGGATGTGGATTGTGGTTGCGGCTGCGGTCGTGATCTTCGTCGCGGCGATCATCATCGCCAGTAGGAGAAGCCGCGACACGGACCGGTTGAAGAATCGATTCGGACCGGAATACGAGCGGACCGTGTCAGAGGTCGGGGACGAGAAGGCCGCTGAGAAGGAACTCCTCGCCCGTGAGCGGAAGCGGGACGAACTGGACATTCGCCCACTGGCGCCGGCGGTACTGGACGGTTACGTCACTCGTTGGCGTGCAGTGCAGACGGCGTTCGTCGATCATCCGTCGAGCGCCGTCGGAGAAGCCGACCTGCTCGTCACCGAGGTGATGCGGGACCGCGGTTATCCCGTGGACGACTTCGACCGGCAGGCCGCCGACATCTCGGTGGACCACCCGACCGTCGTCGCCAATTATCGAGCAGCACACGACATTCACCTTGCGCAGCAAAAGGGCGACGTCGGTACGGAACAACAGCGTCAAGCGTTCGTGCACTACCGGGCGCTGTTCACGAAATTGCTCGAAGTCGAGAACGACAAGTCACAGGAGGCAAGCGCATGACCACTCACGATCAGCACACCCCTTACTCGGGCTCCGATCCGATGGACCCACGAGACCGCCAGGACTTTGGAACAGGACAGGCACAGCCCCCGTCCGAGTACCCCGCACAGCCGTCGTCTGAGCATCCCGCGCAGCAGCCGTCGTCGGGATACCCCGCGGAGCCCTCGTCGGAGTGGTCGGCACAACCGTCGTCGGAGTCAGCGGTAGCGCCGTCGTCCGAACGGATGTCCCAGCCCGGCGCGACGATGGATGCGGATGTCGCACAGCACGACTCGTCCGCCCTTGGCAGCACGGACGCCGAGGTCAACGGTGCTGTCACAGGTGGCCAGGCGGCATCGGCAGGCAATGACCACGATCTGTTCGCCGATGACGAACTGGCAGGACTGCGCGCCCGGTGGGACAACGTTCAGGCCAGCTTCGTCGACGATCCGAAGGAGTGCGTCCAGAAGGCCGACGGCCTGGTCGCCGACCTGGTCGAGCAGCTCACGCGCAGCTTCTCGCACTCGCGTTCGCAGCTCGAGGAGCAGTGGGCGCGTGGCGAGGACGCCTCGACCGAGGACCTGCGCATCACGCTCAAGCGCTACCGCGAATTCTTCGATCGCCTGCTGGCGGTCTGAGCCTTCGGCCCCCGCTGCCGCCCTGCCCACCGGCAGGGCGGCAGTCTGCGTCAGGCGGACGTCGCCAGCACCCGGCTGTCCTCGGCGGCGAAGGTGTCCTCGAGGTGCAGCGGCGAGTAGTCGACGTCGATCTCCTCCACTGGGCGGCCGCGCGCACTGCTGATGGTGCCGAAACGGCGCATCCCCTTGTCGGCCGCGTACTGCTGGAACTCGTCGATCGAGAAGCCGAACGGAATCTCGTCGTACAGCGCGAACGAGTCGTCGGTGTTCTTGAGCGCAAGCGGAATCAGCTCGTTCATGCGGCTCTCGAACACGTCCCAGTTGCCGTCATCGGCGGCGACGTGCCGCCGACAGGTGAAGGTGCCCCACGCCATGTGGCGTCGCTCGTCGTCACCGATGCGCCGCACCAGCTCCTGCATTCCCGGAAGAACGTGCCGATCGATGCAAATTCGGTGCCACGCATAGTATCCCGTGAGGGCCATCATGCCCTCGATCACATGGTTGTAGGTCACCGAGGCTCGGACCTGAGCTGCCGGTGACGGGTCGGTGGCCAGGGCGTCGAGCGACGCGGGCAGTTCCTCGTAGAACATCTGCCGGTACGACGGCAGGTCGTCGAGGTAGCCCTGCAGGTCGTCGGTCATCCCAACGGCGTCGAGCCACATGCGGAACACCTGCGTGTGCTTGGCCTCCTCGAAGGCGAACTGCGTCAGGTACATCTCGTCACCGAGTCGGCCTTCGGCGCGCATCGCGGCCATGAACGGCTGGATGTCCTGTGTGACCGCCTCCTCACCCGCGATGAACTGCGCGCAGAGCCGGGTGGCCCACTCGCGCTCCAGGGTGGAGAGTGACTCCCAGTCGGCGCGGTCACGGGAGAAGTCGATGTCGGCCGGGTTCCAGAACTTCGCATTGCCGCCCGCGAAGAGCTTGAGCGGCATGCTGTCCCAGTTCAGCCCGCCGGCGGCGAGTGAGTCCGAGTGCGTTCTGGTCATGGTGCTGCCTCCTGGGTCGAGTGCTTGGGCGCTACGGGTAGGGGTTGAAACGCCGCCGCGAGGACGGCGACGTACCGGCGCACGGCCAGCGCCGGTTGTTCGGGCGACAGTTCGTCGAGGCCGAGGATGGGGTCCAGTCCGCGCACGTACGGGGCCAGCGCCAGGTGCGGCAGGATCATCAACAGGAGCGAGAGCAGGGTTTCGACGTCGGCGTCCGGCCGCAGGTCCCCGCGGGTTCGGGCGTCCTGGATCAGCGGGCGTAGGACGTCGAGGTAGTGGCGGTGCACGACGGCCCGGACACTGACCCGCGCGTCGGTCTCCAACTCGAAGTTCGCTGCGGCGTGCAGCTTTCGCTCCCTTGGATGGTCGGCGAAGTAGGCGACCCACGCGTCGAGGAGATCGGCGAGGAACTCGAAGAACGGCCGGCTGGCGTCGAGGTCGCGGATGCGGTCCTCCATGTAGCGGCGCACGCGCTGACTGGCGACGTCGGTGATGAATGCGTAGAGATCGCGCTTGTCGGCGAAGTACTGGAACAAACTGCCCTTCGCGACTCCAGCGCGGCGAGCGATGACGTTGAGGCTTCCGCCGGAGAAGCCGTGCGCGGCGAACTCTGCCTCTGCGGCTGCGATCACCGCTGCCCGCCGCTCGCCGTCGAGCCGGGCCCATGTCACCGTCGGCATCTCGCCTCCACGTCTCTATGACCACTGGTCATATTACTGTGATCGACGCCACAGTCAATGGCGGCCGGTAGGGGCGGTGCGGGCTAACCCGGCTAGCGGGTACGGGCAACGCGCGACCAGTAAACTCCCGTTGCGTGAGCAAGTACCTGGCGGCGCGCGTCGTCCTGACCGCGACCCTGTGCTGTGCCGCGGCCGGCATCGCGACCGCGGCACCGGCCAGCGCCGGGTGCGAGAACAAGGGCCAGTACCAGTACTGCGACCTGCCGCTGCGGCCCGACGGCACCTTTGATCGCTGCCGGATCATCAACGGCCAGGGCGTCAGGGGCCTGCCCAACTTCAGGGCTGGGGAGTTGCGGTGCTATCCGATCGACCCGTCGCAGTTCTACCCATGGGGCGAGCCGCGGTACCACATCGACCCGTAGCCGATCGACTCACAGCCGGCGCAGGTCAACCGGCAGTGCATCGGCGGGCGTCGGACCCGTACCCCACGTGAGCGGCACGCGATAGCCGGGCGGGTTGCTCCACCGGAACGTACGCAGCAGCGAGTGCATCACCGTCTTGACGGTCATGTAGGAGAACCGCTCACCGATGCACTTGTGGGGACCACCGCCAAACGGCGCGAACGCGTAGCGGGTGACCGCCGTGCGGTTCTCATCCTTGGTGAACCGCAAGGGATCGAAGGCGTCGGGGTCGGGCCACCAGTCCGAGAGCCGCATCGAGGCGTGGACGTTGATCGCGATCTGGCTGCCACGTGGGACGAAGTGCCCGCAGATCTCGGTGTCGGCGATCGCCTGCCGGAACAGGGTTCCGGCAGGGGCGTACATGCGCAGCGCCTCCTTGAACGCGGCGTCGAGCAGCGGGTAGCCCACGAGGTCGTCGAGGGTCGGCGAGTCGACCGGGCGATCGAGGGCCTCCTCGCGGAGGGTGTTCTGCCACTCGATGTTTCGCCCGAGTTCGTAGACCAGCATGGACAGCGCGATGGCGGTGGTGTCGTGTGCGGCCATCAGCAGGAAGATCATGTGGTTCACGATGTCCTGATCGGTGAAGCGCTCACCCTCGTCGGACTCGCTGCGGCACAACATCGAGAACAAGTCGGCGCCCTGCCCCTGCCGGCGGGCTGCGATGCGGCTCTCGAAGTAGCGCTCGAGCCGCTCCCGGGCGCGGAGGCCGCGAGCCCACGTGCCGCCTGGGACGTCTGCTCGGACGAGGGCCTGGCCGCCGCGCACGGTGTCGTGGAAGTCGCGGATCAGCTGGTCGGACTCCGCACCGAGCTGCGTCCCGATGAACACCTCGGCGGCCTGCTGCAGCAGCAGGTGCTTGATCGAGGGGTACGCCGGAAATCGTTGCGCCGGAGTCCATTCACTCAGCGTGCGTCGCACCCGATCGCTGGTCTGGGTCAGGTATCCGTCGAGCGCCGCGCGGGTGAAGGCTTGCTGCATGATGCGACGGTGGTCACGATGCTCGTCGAAGTCCAAGAGCATGATGCCGCGGTGGAAGAAGGGCCCGATGACCGGCTGCCACCCACGCGTGCTGGACAGCGACTTGTCCCTGTTGATCCACGCCGTCTCGAGCGCTTCGGGACCCATCAGGGTGACGATGCGAAAGCCGACGCCTCCCGCCCACGACACCGGGCCGTATTGGTCGTAACGACGGCGGGCGAATTCCAGCGGGTCGGCGATCGAGGATAGGACGTGCCCCAGGAACGGCACGCCGTAGGTGCCGAGCACGGGATTCAGACCGGACCCTGGCGGCGGGTCCGCCAGCGGACGTTCGGTGGTGGGCCAGCGCGACGTGGCTGCCGCACCGAACGTCTGCAATCGGTGCAGGGGGTCTGCGAGCGCGGTCATCGTCCGACCCTGTCGATGTAGGCCCGGCGGGCCTCGTCGTCGAAGTGACCCGGCGGACGGTGTCGGGTGACGATGCGCTTCGCGGTGGTCAAAACCCGTTCGGGCGTGCCCTCTTCGACGATGCCCAGGGGCGCCAGCCACCGGGGCACGGCGACTTCGCGGCTCGGCCGCCGCGCGGTGTCGGCGATCGCGCGGGCCACCTGATCGGGTGTGAGCGTGGGCTGCAGGTCGAGCGAGACGCCGGCGGTCAGTTCGGTGTTGACGGCTGCGGGCATGATCGTCGTGATGGTGACGTCGGTGTTGGCGAGTTCGGCGCGCACGGCTCTCGAGAGTGCGGCGACGGCGAACTTGGTCGCGCAGTAGACGGCGATGCCCGGCGTGGTGACCTTGGCTGCCATCGACGCGACGTTGACGACGTGACCCTCGTTGCGAGCGACCATGTCGGGCAGGAAGACGTGCATGCCGTTGACGACGCCGAGCAGGTTCACCGCCACCTCGCGGTGGTGCCCGTCGAGGCTCTGGTCGAGGAACGGCCCGAGGCGCATGATTCCCGCGTTGTTGACCAGCATGCGGACGGGACCGTCGGCGCTCGCAGCGGCCCAGAACCTCCCGACACTGTCCTCCCTCGTCACGTCGAGACGGGTTGCCTTGGCGCCGATCTCGTCCGCAGTCCGTGCCGCCTCGTCGGCGTCGACGTCACCGATCCAGACGCGGGCCCCACGGCGGACGAGTTCGGCTGCGGTCGCTCGCCCTATCCCCCTGGCGCCACCCGTGACGCAGACGACCGCACCGTCGACGTCGATCACGACTGCACGTCCTCGTCGACGAAGCGTCGCAAAGCGAAGTAGGCGATGAGCCTGACCTCGCCGCTGTAGGTGGTGAGCAGTGCCCGGCCCAGGTACAGGCCGGGGGTGAGTTCGACGATTTCGTCACGGGTGCGCTTGATCGGGAAGGTGCGCACGCTCGGGTTGCGGAACTCCTCGACGCCGTAGTCCAGCGCGCACACGGGCACCTTCGGCGCGATCAGGCCGACGTCGGTGCGGAACCGGAACCGGAAGCCGGCCATCTCGGGGCCGACGCGCTCGAGCCCGCCATAGAGCGGGGCGACGACGCGCATCGCATACCGCGCCAACGGGATCAGCCGATTGAAGCCGATGCCCGAAACGGCGTCGAAGGTCTTGCCACGCCAGGTCGGGTTCACTGCCAGCAGCGGGTTCGCGAGGTGCGCCTCGACGATGCCGAACAGCTTGCCGACGATCAGACCCTCGTAGGCCCCGTCGAGATCATCGGGCGCGGTGCCACGCCCGAACAGGATCGCCAGTTGGTCGCGGGCGCCACGAGCGCCGAGTTGCCGCAGGTAGTGCCAGCCCTGCTGGCGGGCGAGTACCGGCGACGTGTCGGCCAGGCGCCTCAGATCGGTCAGCAGGGAATCGCTCTTCGTTTCGCTGCTCGTGCTGGATGTCAACGCGTCTCCTCGATCGGTTATCTGGTACGCCACCGTGCCAGTTTTGTCTCGGGGTTGTCAACGGCCACGCGCACCGACATCGACGACCGGGTGCGACGATCGTGCGGTGAGCCCTTCGACCCCGCGCAGCTACGGTGGCGTCTCCGGCGCGGACCGCCAGCAGCAGCGCAGGTCGCGGCTACTGGAGGCCGCGTTGGAGGTGATGGGTCGCGACGAGTGGCGGACGGTCACCGTGGAGCGACTGTGCAGCGACGCCGGCCTCAACAAGCGCTACTTCTACGAGAGCTTCACCGACGTCGACGCGGTGGCAGGCGCGGTCATCGACGACATCGCCGCATCGGTACGCGATGCAACCCTCGAAGCGGTCGGCACTGCCCATGCCGAACCGCTTGAGAAGCAGGCGATTTCGAGCGTGCGCGCGGCAGTGCACAGCCTGGTCGACGATCCGCGGCGCGCCAAGGTCCTGCTGGGCGGTGTCGCGGCGACACCCGCCGTGCACGAGCACCGCGTGACGGTGATGACCGGACTGACGGCAGTGCTGATCGGCCACGCCCGGACCGTGCACGAGGTCGAACTCGAGCACGATCCGCTGGCGCTGGTGACGCCCGCATTCATCGTCGGCGGCACGGCCGAGGCGATCCTGGCGTTCGTCAACGGCGCGATCGACGTCTCAGTCGAGGACCTGGTCGCGCAGTTGGCCATGCTGTGGCTGATCACCGGGAACGGCGCCGCCGCCGTCGCGCGGGCACGCGCGGGCGGCGCGGGTGTCGAGCCTGACTAACGGGTTCGCGGGTCGCTGATGGGTATACCTTCAGCGGGACGGGAAGCCACGGCCGCTCAGCCGTGCGGATTCATGGTTGCCGTGGAGGTGTGCGGCATGGGCTCTGGAGGCCGGCACGGGCGACGCCGGGCTGGGGTCAGCGCCCTGGGGCCTACTGCGTCCCCGCTCCCGTCAGCGCCCGACTCAAGACTCGCAACCAGTTCCGTTGCCGTCACGGTCGAGTTCGTAGATGTCATCTCCGACAACGGTTACCGGGCCGTCCACGTAGCTCGGACCGTTGCCGCTTCCGGAGGCACAGTCGACGTCGCTGTCGACCGGGACACAAGGGCCCTCATAGTTTGGGTCGCACTCCGACCCCTGCTGCTGCGGCACCGGCATCTGGCACGGGCCCACGGACTGCACGATCGACACGTCGCCCGCGCTTGCACCCGCTGCCGGAGCCAGGACCAGCCCCAGTGCACAACCAATTATCGCCACCGCAAATTTGCTCACGATGGCGAACCATGGTGCATCCGGTGGGGCTCGGTGCGCTTTCGAGCGGTCGGCAGCCCGACTCCAACGCGGTTGCTGGCTGGGCATACTTCGAAACAACGCGCCTGCCCAGACCCCGCACCCTGACGGGCCCCTTCACCGCCGTCGCCCACGCCGAGCCGCACTCCGCGAGAGACCGGTCGACCGCAGGAGGGTTACCACAAGCCTGTGGTCGTGCAGCAAAAGCCAATATGGCGTACATCGATCCACCAGCTGGTTTCCGACGCGTCAGGTGCATTGCAAGAAGCAATCTCATAGTTCTTTTCCGAAATGGAAAACGTCGACGTCAATATGTATTTTGCACTCCGTCGAAAACACGACCGCTACCGAGCGAAACAACCTATTGACCGAGTAGTTAGCTACATGTAACTTCTCGACTGTCGGCCATCAGCAAACTCATAGCAGGACACGCCTGCCGGGCCTTGGCCGTCTCGTCGAGGGGAACTGACATGTCCAAGCACCGCAAGACGAGGCAAACGCCTCGTCCGTCGGCTCGCCAGTACGCGACCACGGGCGTGGGAGGCGCCGCGATGATCGGCATCGGGGTGCTACTGGCCGCTCCGCCGGGGACACCGGCGCCGACGGAGGCGTCGATGGCGGTGCAGTTGACCAACTTTGGCTCGCAGCTGGCGCCCCCGCCCCTTTCCCCGGGCAATGCCTGGTGGCTGGGCGACGGCAGTGCCGGCCCTGCTGGCGACGGGTTGACCACGGCCTTACTGACGCCCGCGACGCCAACATTCGCTCCGCTGGCCAACAGCGCGGGCTTCAACATCTTCAACCCCATCGGCCGCGGTGGGTGGCTGATCGGTGACGGCATCGACGCCCAGGCGGGTTGCGTGGGTAGTGCCTGCAACGGCGGCGCAGCGGGACTGCTCCTCGGCCGCGGCGGAAACGGATTCGACGGCGGGCACGGCGGAGCCGGCGGCCTGTTCTTCGGCGCCGGTGGCACCGGCGGAATCGGCGCAGCCGCGGGCGGCACCGGTGGCCGCGGTGGCGCAGGCGGACTCTTCTTCGGCGCCGGCGGCAATGGCGGACAAGGCGGCACCGGCACCGCCGGAGGTGGCGTCAGCGAGTCGGGCGGCAAGGGCGGAGCAGGCGGCGCCGGCGGCACGGGCGGACTCTTCTTCGGCTCGGGCGGCAGTGGCGGCCAGGGCGGAACGGGTGGCGCGGGCCAAGGCGATGGCACGGTTCCCGCCGGTGACGGTGGTGACGGCGGCGACGCAGGTGCCGGCGGAAGCGGCGGCTTCCTCGGCGGCAACGGCACGACGGGCAACGGCGGCACAGGCGGTAACGGCGGCGTGGGCATCGACGGGGGCACGGGCGAGGTCGGCGGAACCGGAGGCGACGGCGGTAAGGGCGGCACCGGCGTCATCGGTGGCACCGGAGGCTCGGGCGGTGCCGGCGGCGCAGGCGGCAGCGACGTGTCAGACGGCGGCGACGGTAGCACCGGCGGTCAGGGCGGCATCGGCGGTGCCGGCGGTATCGGTGAAAACGACGGTGGCACAGGCGGAAACGGCGGCACCGGCGGCACCGGCGGCGAGGGCGGCGTCAACGGCACTGGCGGTACCGGTGGAGCGGGCGGCAGCGGCAACGATGGTGGCGGTGGCCAGAATGGAACCGGCGGCAAGGGCGGCACCGGTGGGACGGGCGGCACGGGCGGCTCAACTGGCGCCGGTGGCACCGGCGGCAACGGTGGAAGTGGCGCCCAGGGTGGCACCGGCGGCCCCGGCAGCGGCAGTCAGATCGGCAGCCCCGGCGGCAACGGCAACCCGGGGAATAGCAACGACGGCGCCGAGGGCGGTGCCGGCGGTAGCGGCGGCGAGGGTGGCGCGGGCGGTGCCTCCGCCTGACCAAGGCACCGGCTGATCGAACGACTGAGCCGCACCCCGTCGCCGGATGGGGTGCGGTTCGGCGTTTCTAGGGGCGTCGTCGAAGCTAGCGCTCAGTGCAGGCAGGCCGCGATCGCGTCGTCGAGGATGTCCAGTCCCGCATCGAGTTCCGCCTCGGCGATCGTCAAGGGTGGGGCGATCCGGAAGATGCCGCCCATGCCGGGCAGTTGCACGATGTTCATGTGCAGCCCGCGTCGTAGGCACTCGGCAGTGACGCGCGCGCCGAGATCCTCCGCAGGCGCCTTGCCCACCTTGTCGGTGACCAACTCGATGCCCTGCAACAGACCCCTTCCCCGGACGTCGCCGACCTGTTCGTGGCGCTCCTTGAGTGCGGTCAAGCGGGTCCCGAGGTGCCGGCCAAGCCGGGCGGTGCGGTCGACGAGGCCGTCCCGCTCGACGACGGTGAGCACGGTCAACGCGACGGCCGCGGCAAGTGGATCCGACACGTGGGTGGTGAAGAACAGGAATCCTCGTTCGTGGCAGACGCTTTCGATCTCGTCGCTGGTGACGACGGCAGCGACGGGCAGGCCCGCGCCGAGGGTCTTGGACAGCGTCAGCAAGTCGGGCACGATCCCGTCGCGTTCGAACGCGTACATCGTTCCCGTGCGGCCGACACCGGTCTGCGCCTCGTCGACGACCAGGAGCATTCCTCGTTCGGTGCAGAGTTCCTTCAAGCGAGCCAGGTAGCCCGGCGGCGGCTCGATGATCCCGCCCGACGACAGGATGGGTTCGACGAGGCACGCGGCGAGGCTGCCCGAGGACTGCGCGTCGACGATCGCGAAGCCGTACTCGAGTTCGGATCGCCAGTCGTAGCTGCCGTCCGAGTGCCGGAACGGTGACCTGTAGGCGTTCGGCGTCGGCAGGGTCAGGTTGCCGGGCATGGGTGGGCCATAGCCGCGACGACCCGCGCTGAACGTCGCCGACGCCGCACCGGACGTCATCCCGTGCCACGACCGGTCGAACGACACGACCTCGTACCTGCCGGTGTACAGCTTCGCCATCTTGATGGCCGCCTCGTTGGACTCCGCCCCGGTGGTGAGGAGCAGGACCTTGTTCAACGAGGCGGGCAGGGTTGCCGCGAGCTTCGCCGACACCTCCACCACCGGCTCGCTGAGCATTCCACTGAATAGGTGATCGAGGGTGGCGACCGCCGTCGACACCGTGGCCACCACGTCGGGATGGGAGTGACCCAGCACCGAACTCATCTGCCCTGAGGTGAAGTCGAGGATCGCCGAGCCGTCCTCGTCGTAGACGTAGCTTCCGCTGGCGCGCTTGATGACTCGCGGGACGAACGTGGCCCCGTATCGCACGACATGCTGCTCGGCACTCTTCCAGAACTCGTCGGTGTCCACGCGACGAGTATGCCGTTGGCCGAGGCCGGACGCCGGGCTACGTCCTCGCGCCGGCGATGTTCTGTTTTGGTGCGATCGATCGAACCCCGGGGCAACCCTCGTTGCCACGCGGGGCCGACAGCTCCGACCTTCGGTCGCCTGTGCCCCCAGTCGGACTCGAACCGACACTTGGCGGATTTTAAGTACGGGCGACCGGCCTTCTTGGCCTGCACGTTTGCAACGCCGTTTGGCCCCAAACTCGCTGGTAAGCGCTATATCTCGGGGCGTCTAGCAACCTGACCTCGCAGTACCCTGAGAGGGTTATCCCCCTCAGGGTTGCGCATGGAGTGCACACGGGAACTGTCCCGCTACCCGGTTTGCTGGCCGTGTGAGCGCCGCAGCGGGACGACTGCGCCGTTCTGCCCGTGGCCTGCCGACGCGGGTACGGGTGGCGCTGGCAACTCGATGGGGGCCACGTCGTCCTGCTCGATCCAATCCCCATACGTGTCCAGCGTGACAGTCCGAGTGGCGTGCCCCATTCGTTTACTCACTAGAACGAAGTTCACACCTGCGCTGAGATGCAGCACTGCGTACGTGTGTCGTAGGTCGTGGACACGAACGCCGCGAACCGCTGGCCGCGTTGCGGTCGCGGGGCGGCTGGCGGGTAGGCCGATGGCTTCGAGGGCGGGTTTCATGATCGTGTCGTAGAACGCACCCAAAGCGAGAGGTTGAGACCAGTCCAGCGGCACCGCGTACCGCTGGCCCTCGGCCCGGTGTCCTCCCCCGTTCTTGCGCGACGGCCATAACGGCGCTGAGGGCTCGTTGGCGCGTTCGTGAACGTTGGCAAGGTAGTCGGCCATCCGCTGCGCCAGCCAGGGCGGCAGCGGCACCGTGCGTTCCGACTTCTTCGTCTTCAACGGCCCCGTGACCCAATGCGTACCCTTCCGCCCTGGCACCTGCTTGCGTTCCTTCGCCCGCTGTACGCGTACCGATGCGCTCGGAGCGTCAGGGTCCGCGCTCGGAGCGAACACAATGTCGGCCACTTCGAGGCCGGTGACTTCCGCAGCACGCAGGCCGGTGTATGCCATGAACTTGATCATTAGCGCGTACACGGGATAGGCGGGCAGCGTCGGCCCGATGTAATCGGCGGGCGGAATACCAGCCACCGCAGCCGATAGCGCGCCGACCTGCCCGGGGCTCAGCGGGCGATGCTCGAACCTCTCGCGGTTGCCGTTCGAGGACGCGCCGGTGAACTCGATTGCATCGCAGGGGTTTACCGCGATGGCACCGTGGCGCTGCGCATACTTGAGCACCCTCCGCAGCACGTCGTACGCGTGCTTGACGGTGCCAGGGCTGAGCGGCGCTCGGTCGCCCTGGCGACTTCGCTGGCGTACGAGCCCAGAAACGAACTGCTCGCAGCGGCGAGGCGTGATGCTCGCGACCGACACCTCCCCCAGTTCCGGCAGCACGTAGCAGCGCAGCAGGCGGGCGTACTCGTCGGCGGTCGACTGCTTCGGCCTGCCGTTCGCGACCTGTATATCCAACGCACTCAACCACTCTCGCGCGTAGTAGCCGAGCGGCAGCTCACCGGCCCTGCGCTGATCGGACAGTGCTGACGTGCCGCCAGTGTGGCGGGCGGCTTCGAGTTCGTCCTTGAACGCCTGCGCCTCGGCGTAGTCCTCGAACGTCTCGGAACGGTTGCGGTACTTGCCCTTCCGCTGCACGCCATAGTCGTCGCGCATCGGCTCGCGCCAGCCGACGCGGTATTTGACGACGAGCTTGCCGTCCTTGCGCCGCTTCGTGGCAACGCGGTTGAGTGATGCCATCAGGCCACGCCCTCACGTGCGAGCACGCCGCGCACGGTGCTTGCGTGCCAGCGACTTCCGCCACGCGGTGCCCTCACCCCATCTGCTGTGAACCGCTCGGCGATGGCGTTGGCGCTCAGCTTGTTTCGCGTGCGCATGCGGACGATGCGCTTGGCCGTATCGGCGTCCACCTCGGGCCGTCTGCCGAGCGTCACGCCATTGCGACGCGCCTTCGCCAGCCCCTCGCGGGTGCGCTCACTGATCTTGCGCTTCTCTTCCGCCGCCATCGCGATCCGCACGTCGGCCAGCAGCCGTTGCGACGGGTCACCACTGTCAGCCTTGTCGCAGTCGAGCAGCCGCCAGCCGTTGCGCTCGGCGCGGTCGTAGAGCGTGGCCGCGTCGAGCTGGCTGCGCGTCACCCGGTCGAGCGCCCTCACCAGTAGCGCATCGGCCACGCCCGCCTCGATCGCGGCGATGGCGACGGCGCGCCCGTGCATGCCGTCCACGTTGCCGCCGCTGACGACATCGGTCGTCACGGTCAGCAGCTCGTAGCCGTAGGTGGCGCAGTGCTGCGCCAGGGCGGCGCGTTGCGCTTCGAGGCCGTGGCCGCGATCGCCCTGCTTGTCCGTTGACACGCGGCAGTAACCAACTACGCGCAACCGTCCGCTCGGGGCGGTATCCGCCGCTGCTGTCCTTGCCATCAGTCCTCCGATGTTCGAGCCGTGTAAACGTTCGAAACGGTCGTTTCGAACAGTTTCACACTACGCTCGCGCGCTGAAATACACTGTCCCAGTGCGCTATTCGCTACCATTTGGCTTGGTGCGTATGGGGTTTGGGCGCGACCGCGGTGCGCTTCAGCTCGGCCTCCCAGTAGTTTTCGCGGGTGCCGCCGCTGAACTCCACGGTGACGAGCAGGTCGCCGCCGTCGAGCTGCACGCGGCGCACCGTGCCTTCCTCGCCGCTGTGCGGCGCGCGGTACGGCAACACCTTCACCCGGTCCCCATACGCGAGGTACGCCGCATCCACCTGAGCCGGTTGCCGCCTGCCGCGTTCTGCTGCCATCACGCGTTCCCCCGCCCGTGTGCCCGCCTGCCGAACGCAATGGGCGCTGCGGGGCGTACAGCGGCGCGCGCGGGGCTATCCGGTAGCGCGGCCACGGCTGCTCCGTACGTGTCGCGGCTGACTGCCGTTGTTGGCGAGCTGCACGACGGCGTCCTCGTACGACATCAGGCCAGTGCCAGGGCGGCTGCGCTCGGCCTCGGCCTGCGCGTCCCTGACCTACTCAGGGGTCCAGTGGTCGTTGGGCGCCGGCTGGGGGCCATCGGGTACTAGCTCGGCGTCCACGGGTTCGTTCGGGTCGGCGGCGGGCAAGGCGCGGGGCGGTTCGGTCAGGCCGCGTCGTGCGTGGCTTTCCTCGCGGCTGATGCGGGCAATGCCGGTCACGTCGCCTGCGATGTCCTGCCAGGGCGCGGCGATGACCTCGACCTCGACCTCGACCGAGGTCTTCTCGTTGATACCGGCGACGGCGAGCACGTGTTTGACCGCCGCCAGCTTCACGGCTTCGCTCTCCGCGCTCTCCGCAATGCCCAACAACTGCTTTGCCATTCGATCGGCCGCGTCCGAGAGTCGTTGTTGCGCTTTGCGTCTAACAGCTGGGGCACGGCCTCCGTGATATCCGCAGACCGTGCCGCCGAGGATCGCGGCGTTCTTGCATTGCTCGCCGTTTTTGCGGTGGCCGGTGCAGCGGCGCTCGGGGTGCGCGCTGCGGGTCCAGTCGCGACCTTCGTCAGGTCGAGACTCCGATAGGTCTTCAGTCATGTTCGGTAGTCCTTTCTCGTTCGGCATGTCAGGGGCGGGTGTTCGGACTTACGTTGGTGTCTCTGGTGTCATGCATCGCTCACCTGTTCACGTCGCGGAACCGGATTGACGGGCCGACGCGGTGTCTGGCGGGTGCAAACGGACAGCGCCTCGCGCGCGCGAAGACTCGTGTCCGTTTGTCCGTTTGTCCGTTTACCCCCTGATTCGTGCCATCCCCGCAGTTCAGACGAGTTTTTCAAACGGACAAACGCTGTCGGCTCGGACCTCGGTCGCCCCTGAATCGGACAGTCGGATTTTGTCCGTTTGCCCTCGGCCTCTGAAACGGACAAACGGACAGAACGGACAATCGGACACACAACGGACAAACGGACAGTCATCTCTAGGCACTCTCTTCGGTCGTCGTTCCGAGTCCTCGACGTACGTACTCGCCACGTCCGGCCTTGCGAATAAACCCGTCGTCGGCCAACCGCCGCAGATACCTGCCGAGGGTGTCTTTCGATATCCGCAAGCCCGGTGAGAGCCGATCGGCGGTCACCGGGTGATCGCTGGCTTCGACGGCCTGCAAGACCTCCAGCATCTTCGTGCCGCCCTTGGCGACGTTGCGCTCCTTGGGGTCGGTTTGGAGCACGTCGCTGACGCGTCGATCTGACTTGCCGAGGATCGTGAACCTCACGACGTTGGCCGTGCGTCCGCTATCGGTCGTGACGGGTACTGGTGTCAGGGTGTATTCGAGTGCCAGGTCTTCGGGTCCGGCGCTGTTCTTCTCCTGCGAGAGCACTCGCAACCCCTCGTCGGACTGCTGGTCCTTGGCGAAGGCGATGATCGACCGGGCGACTTCGCCGAATGCGCTTGACCCGTTGATGGCTGCGACCACTTCACCGCCGGGAGCCTTCGTCAGGTGCACGATGCCGATCACAGCCCCATTGATGGCACGTGCGATCCGCGCCCACGGTTCGAGGTAGTCGCGCACCTCGTTGTTGTGGTTGATGTTCACCTTCGACCCGATCGAACTCATGATCGGATCAACGAACACCACCGTCACTCCCAACTCGCGCAGCCCGTCTGTGAGCGCCTTCTCGTCGTCGCGGGAGCTGAGGCGAACCTCTTGGCCGTCGATCTCGACTTTGGGAAAGTGAATGCGGCTCATGTCCGCACCGTGTGCGCGCAAGCTCGGTTTCACCATGTATTCCACCGATTCCTCGGACGCGATGTAGGCGACGTGTTGTGGCTTCCCGGCGAAGCATCCTTCGAGTTTTCCGTTCGAGTAGTCGGCTGCGAATGATCGCGCAGCGGTTGACTTTCCGGCACCGGGCCGACCGGCGAAGAGCCCGAGTGTCGCGCGTTGCGCTCGGCCACCTCCGCCGTGCTCCCAAGCCCATTCCGGTACATCGTCACGGATGTCGTTGCCGCTCAGCCATGTCAGGGATCGCGTCTTCGTCTTATTGCCGGTGATCGGATCGTCTTCGGACGTGTCGTCGACATCCACGTCGGCATAGGGGTCGTCATTTCGGTGGACGTGCTGGCCGAGGTCGTCACGGGACTGCTCGTCGGTCTTCGTCGTCGCGACATGCTCCACCGCCCACGCGAACGTGCTCGGGACTTCGAGGGCGGGCACCTTCTCGCGAGTTCGCCTGCGCAACTCCACCAGCCGAGCGTGAAGGGCTTCTTGCGCTGTGCTCCAATCATTTTCGGTGATGCAGCCGAGCCGTACGGCGCAGGCCAGCCGCACGGCCTGCTTCACGACCCACGGGTGCCGCCCCGGCTTCGTCGTGCTCGGGTGATCGGTAGGCAACTCGTCGATGATCGCGCGGACGTAGCCGCACGTGTCGTCTGCGAAGTCCCATGCATCAGGGACGTTCTCGGGGTCGACGTGTGCGGTGTCGCCGTCTTCTTCGTAGATGCCGACTTCGACTAGCCGCTCGTCCAGCTCGACTAGCGTTAGGGGTGCTCCGGTGTCCTCGTAGCAGCGGACGGGTAGTCGCTCGCCGTCGCGCTTGCAGTTGTTCGAGCCCGGTAGACGCATGGCGCGACCGGGCTGAAAGACGTTGTCGACTTTCGCACCATGGGACTTGGCGACGACTGCTACCAGCCGGCCGAATCGCTTGAGGATGGCACGGGCCTTCGCGGTGTCACCGATCAGCCCGTCCTCTACAGGCCAGTAGACGTGCCATCCGTGGCCGCTGTGCGTGATCGCAGAGGGCCGGGTGCCGAGGACGCCCGACACGGTGCTGACGATCGTCTCGGCCACCTCGACGCTCGGGCACTTACCGTCCTCGAAATCAAGGTCGACTACCATTGCGGCCAGCCTCGTCGCGTCATCGTCGCCTCCGCGACCGGCGTTCTCGCGTTCGGGGCCTGCGGTCGGGTTCACGCCGAAGAAGACATCGGCGTCCTCGGGGAGCTTGCTGACGTATCCCGCCACGTCGGCCAGGGGCAGGACTGCTGTCTGCGTCTCGCCGTCGCCATGTTTGACGAACGTTCCGACCAGCTCGTCGCCTGTGTAGCAGAGCAGTTCGAGCAATGCCGTGATGTCGAGCATTGGCGGCTCGGGCGGGTCGTCGTCGTCCTTGGCGGGTATCATGTGAATCAGTTACTCCTTCTTGCGCGTTGGTGGTGACTGGCGATCACCCCGGCTGCTACCGCGAGCAGCCGGGGTCTCGCCGTCTAGGCCGACATCGCCTGCGCCGGTCGTTCTTTTAGCGAGGCGATCCAGTCGAGGCCGTCGCGTTTCGAGAAGCGATGGCGATTGCCGAACACCGTGGGCAAGATTTCTCTGTGCAGCACCGCATCTCGAATGCTGCGGCGCGTAACGCCGCTCAGCTGTTCGTCATCGTGCAGGAACCGGAACAGCTCGTCCTCAGTCAGGTTCGGTCGGTCTAGCTCGTTGATGTGGCTCACGGTGATTCCCTTCCGTCGTCGCCCGCCGCGGGTCGTGCATGAGTCGTTCTACGCCGCGAAGATGAAACGACCCCCGTTGAGACCGCATATCTGCACCGTCTCCGCGAACTTTCTTTCCGAGAGCCGCCAGAAACCGGACACTTTCCATTCGGTTTTCTGGCAACAGACCACTTCAGCGCCGTGCGCGAGTTCGGCGGGTGGCGCTATGGCTCGCCACGGTCGTCTGCCCGCGCTCGGGCGCCTGCGGGTCGTCGGTGTTCTCGGTGGGCTCAGATGGGCGTTGCGGCTGCTCGGCGGGGCGGTCTGCGCCATACCTCGGGCGGATACCGACGCGGGTGCGGATGTACCCCGGTCCCGGCGGTGCTGGCTCATCACGTGCAGCGCGCTCGGCTTCCTGCGCGGCCCTACGCTCGGCCAACTCTTCGGCCTGGCGGCGCTCCGCGAGGCCATCGGTCAGCTTGCCGCCGGGGCCGCGCCTCACCGGGCACCGCCGGTCCACCGCTCGACGGCAGCCTTCGCCGCGCCGTCGAACGCGACGCGGGCATCGGCCTCCGCGAGGATGTCGCCCGCCTCCGCAGTCGCCGCCAGCGCCTGAAGACAGGGATCGCACACCTCAAACGCCAAAATCCACGGGGGCCGACTGATCGTCGCGTACACGCCGAGCGCATCCTCACCACGGCAATCGACAGCCTCCGCGAGATCGCAGTGCCCAACCGGCCACCGCAGACGATGCAGCCCGCCGAAGTCCGTGACCGTGCTCGGGTCGCGCAACACGTGAACGGTGTCCTGCTCCCCTGCGAAGTGGAGCATGGGGATTGCCATCATCGCGGGATCGTCCCGGTCGAAGGGCTTTGCGCCATCTAAGGCATGGTCGATGTAGTGCACGTCCTCCGCCGTCCACAGCCGGTGCGACAAGTCGACTACCCGCCGATACAGACTTGGGCACAAGGCCGGGTCCGCCAGCCGGTCGACCGCCAGCGCGCCAAACGTCGAGCACCACTCGTTCAGGTGCGAGGCGATGTTCTCGGCCTCGCGGATTGCGGCGAGCGAGTGACTTGGCTGGGGAATGAGTGTCATGGGTTCTTCCTTCCTCGGTTCGTGGACGACGGCAACTGCACGATGAAGTCCCACAAGGCTTGCGTCGAGTAGCGGCGCTTGCCCGCCACGATCGCGGCGACGAGCTGGCCCGATCTGCGGGCGTTCGTCAGGTAGGTCGACGTGACGGTGACGCCGTGCGACGCCAGCCACGCGACGGCCTGATCGGTGGACAACGTTGGTAACGGGCTCAATTCGTCCGCCATGCTCGGCGGCGGTGCGGGGATTGTGCGACTCATACCGTCAAGCCTGACACATCTTCACGACGCGTGCTCGCAGCAAGGTGCATGCATACTGCGTGGAAGATGCTGCAAGGTAACCACATTGGTGCTTCGTCGAATGCATCGTTGGGATGGCGGAGGTACGGTCGAGCCAACTCGACAGGATGGAGAAGACCGTGGCCGGTACCGGAGTGAAGGCCGACGCCCTTGTGCGGCGGACCGCCGATGGCGTGGATTACATGACGATCTGGTCTGAGATCGCGGACCTACTCGAAGTGTGGAACGCCGAACGTACCAGCGTTTCCTCGCTGCTCACGTACAACACGGTCGCCGCCGGGGAGGCCGTGAGCCAGGGCATCGCTGCGGCCTCGTTCGAAGAAAGTTCGGAGTTCGGCATCAGCCGCGCTTCGAATCCACCTCCGAACGTGCTCGTTCTGTCTTTTGGCCTCAAGGATTACGACCTGCGCACCAGTTTCACCTGGCAAGCATTGCGCGCCATGACATCCGAGCAGGTGCGCAACTCTGTCAGGTTGGTACTCGACTCCGATAACCGGCTCGTCAACGGAATGGTGATGCGGCGGCTGTTCGACCCGTCGCCGTGGCTTAGCCCCGAGCGGTCGACCGTCTACGGCCTGTGGAACGGCACGGACGGCCTCGCCCCGCCGCCGCACATGGGCATCGAATTCGATTCTTCTGCAACGCATTACCATCCCAGCGGTGCAAACCTGCTCGATGCTCAAGACATCGAGAATCAGATCAACGAATTGACCGTCAAGGGCTACGGCACCCGCCCCGGCAGCCAGTTGATCATTCTCGCGAACCCGACCGAAGGCGAATCCATCCAGGGCTGGCGCGCTGGCGTCGAGTCGCGCCCTGGCGGGCCGAAGGCGAAGTGGGACTTCGTGCCGTCGAGCAATGCGCCCGCGTGGATCAGCGCCGAGAACATCCACGGGGCCATCCCGCCCGCCGAGCACGCCGCGACCGGCCTGAAGATTCAAGGCGCGTATGGGAAGGCGTGGTTGATCGAGTCGAACTACGTGCCCGCCGGGTACGTAGCAGTCGCTGCCAGCGGCGGAATCGACCACCCCGACAACGTAATTGGCGTGAGATCACACGTCGACCCTGCTTGGCAAGGCCTTCGAGTAATCCCAGGCGGTCACCCACATCCCATCCAGGACACGTTCTTTGTCCGTGCGTTTGGCGTCGGCGTTCGTCATCGGGGCGCGGCCTCGGTGCTTCAGGTGACGACGGACCCGACCTACACCGCGCCGACGATCGCGATCTGATGCCCGATAGCGAGGGCGGCGGCTTCCCCTACTGCGAGCCCGACACCGCGCCCTCTCGGGTGCCCGGTGTCCGCAACCCGTTCGAGGCCGTCGAGGACAGCGAGTTCGGCGTCGGTCGCGGCGGCGGGATCGGGTGGGACTACCGGAAGCCGGGGCATCAGGAACGGTTGGCCCGCAGAGGTGTCGGCCCTGCTGACGGCGGGCCGCATCGACCTCTGTCGCCCGGTATCGGCGTGACGGCAGGCAGGCAGTCCGGAACCCCCGGCAAGCGCATCGCCCCCTAGACCGGCGGGCAGTGCTGGACGTTGGTTGCGGCCCCGGCACTGCCGGCCAACGGCGTGGCGGCGGCACCGTGGAAACCCGATTGCGAGGGACGGTGCCGCCGTCACCCGCTTCATGTAGCTGGGGTTTGGGCTACTGATAGATATTCTTCAGTGCGTCACCGAGCCGTCCCGCTGGCGCACCGAGAGCGAGCAGGTACCCGGCGACGAAGCCGTAGCTGTAACCCGCATCGACCAATATTCTGACCGGCGGCTCGAACTTGGCTTTGTAGAACGCACCTCTGCTGTGATAGCCGTTGTAACCAGCATCGTGCAAATCGTCTAGCGCCGTTGCGATTTCGGCAGGCACCTCAGGTCCACGCTCGCCGGTCGCAAGATTCAGTGCGTTCGTCGCCGCTGCCCAACCCGGTATTTCGTCACCCGGCCACGCGGTGACGCCGAGCAATTGACCGTCTGCGGCCTGCTCCGCGTGACCGAGCAGTTGGAGGTCTGGTGCGTGCGCCAGCACCGAACCACCGCGAGTGACGCCAGGGCTCTTGTTCGTCCCGATGTTGCCGTTCGCGCCGTAGCTCACGACGGCTTCCGGCTGCGCGGCGAAGTGATTCTTGTTCGGTACGAATAGGGCGCGGGCCGTCCATCGGTCGCCGGGACTGTTCTCGGCGAGCCACTGCACGACGACGGCGGGGTCTGTTCCGTGCGGTGTCCACACGCGTTCTGTTGGAGACATTCCGCCATTGTCCCAGCTACCTCTGACAAGCCCGGCGTGTCCCGGTGTCGTGTCGGGCGTTCGGCAGTCGAGCTGGCCCGCGATGTGGCGGTCAGCGGCTCTCAGCTCACCGCTTCTGCACGACCCAACCCTCACGGTGCCACTGGACGATCGTCGCGGCGAGCGTGACGACGGCGCGAGCCTCTTCGTCGGAAGGCGCGCGCTTCGGCGCGGTGCCGCCGTGCCGGTCGTGGTTAGGCCACAGCAGACGCAGCATCGCGACGAGCGGCGCAACGTCTTGAGATTGATCACTGCCGGGCAAGATCAACTTCCAGTTTCCCGAGTTCGGGCCGCCCAATTCGCCCAAAACCTGACCCAGTGTGGCGGAGAGATTATTGGGCATAACCTCGCGGATAAGTACGTGCTCGACAGCCTTGATGGCGTGATCCCATGCGTCCGAGGGGTCGCCGTTTTTACCGAAGGCATTCGACCAAGCCTCCCGGAGGTCGTTCGTGGCTTCGTCGGCTGTTGCGGTCGCGGAGTCGAAAGTGGCTTGAGCCTGATCGCTGACAACACGGGTCAGCGAGGAGCCATCATCGGCGACGGTCCATACGGAACCACTCACGCTGAGCAGTTGCCGTAGAGCGGCTTTGCTTCCGCCGCCAACGTTGTAGATGCCGAGTGTCCCGTCCACCATGTCTAGGAAGAGTTCATCGTCGGAGATGGCGGCGGAGATAAGGGCTTCACCGGTCTTGCTGGCATGCCAACCGGGGTTGATGTCGGCGCGTATGAGTGCGATGAGGGCGCGAAGAGGCCGCTCATTGCCGAAGAATCCAGCGGTTCCCGTCGTGGCAATTTCCCGCCACCAGTGAACGAGTCCTGGGCGAAGGTGTACTGGAACGCCCTCGTATGGGCCGTCTGGGCCCGCTCCGGTCATTCTCTGGGACAAACGTTGTCTCACCACGCGCCCCAGACTATGTGCAGCCCCCGACGCGCAGCGGCACCACGCCGACGCGGTCAGCCGCCGAGCTGGCCCGCGATCCTGCGCTCGGCTGCGGCGTGCACGTCGGCCAGGGCGGCGGGCGTGCGGGTGCGGGTGCGGGCGTAGCGGTACAGCGCGGCCTCCACGTCATCACTGAGCCCAGTGCACGACGTGACCGAGCCGTCGCGGTCGATGCGCGCCAGGGCGAAAGCCATCGCTGCGCGCAGCTCCGCGACGCGCTCGGCTGCGGTCAACTCGCGAACTGGGGCGAGACGGGACATGGCGCACCTCCTTGCCAGCCGTCAACGGCCACGGCGTCGCGGCTTGTTCCCCACGGGATCAGCATTTCCATTCATCGACTGGTAGACCGAAGTAGTCGGTTAACTCGTTCGTCGGCTCCTGGAGCCACTGCCCGTCCTCGTACACCATTGTGCGGGACTTCTTTACGAGGCCGAGCACTCCAACGCGGACGATCGCCTTCGAGTCGCCTTCCATGCGTACGCCCTCGACTTGCAGGGTCATGCCGTCGCCTATACCAAGTTCTTCGACACACCGCTCGGCGAAGCGGACGTAGTCTTCTTGGCTGATCGCGTCGCGAAGCTGCTTGCTGTAGAGCAGCCATTGCCCTGCGAAGTCGCCGGATGAGTAGCGGTCAGCGTTTTCCTGCTCAGCTGCGGTCGCGGCTTCTAGCGTCTTCGGTTGTCCTTCTGGTTTTGTCGGTGCCGCTGGTGCCGTCGATGACGTGGCGGCGTCACTCTGGCTCCCGCTTGCGTTGTCGGTCGACGGGGAGCTGCTGCACCCGCCGAGCGCGAACATGAGAAAGGCAGCGAGTACGGCTCTGCTCAACATGCCGAGAGCCTAGACAACCCGCTGACGACAGTTCGCACCTTTGAGGCCACAACCGCGTTTGCTGGATGGCCCCTCCCCCGGCACTGACCCCCGCAGGGTTGCACACGCAGTGCACACGCGAACTCGCCTCGCGAGTGCGCCGCAGTCGTGATCGCGCGCTGAGCTGCGGCAATACGTGCCCCCAGTCGGACTCGAACCGACACTTGGCGGATTTTAAGTCCGCTGCCTCTGCCAATTGGGCTATGGGGGCGTTACTGGGAGGCGACGCTACCAACCCCGGCGCACCCGTCGCCGAGTGTCGCGTCGAGCAACGGTTTCCGGGCCAGACCGTGGCGGTAACCAACGTTCGGCGGAAACTAGTCACCGGCCCTCTCCAGCACCGCGGCCAACCCGTCGAGGTACGCGCACACCGCCTTCTGCTGCGAGGGCGTCAAGCCGTGGCCGACGTCGTCGAGGGCGCGAACCACCGGCGCCCACGTGTCGAAGAGCAGCTCGAGCGCATCAGGCAGCGCGCGTACCGTCACCCTCCGTCGATCACGGTCGTCACGCACCCGTTCGACGTAACCGCTGGCCTCTAAACGATCGAGCAGCACGGTCACCGACGCTGACCGCAAGCCCAGCCGGCGGCCCAGTTCGGTGGGGCCGAGCGGCCCGTGCAGGTCGAGCAGCCGAAGCGCCTGCATGTCCGTGGCGTTGATCCCCATCGTCCTGGCCTGGCGCCGCTGCATGTCGTCATGAGCAGCGAGGAACGTCCGCAGGGACAGCATGGGCTCGCTCAAGCCGGCCAGCCAGTGGCCCGACTCGTCTCGCTCGTGCACGACGTCACCTCCCGGTCACAACTCTCTCAGTCGACGTGTATTACGTTAATCTAGCTACCCAGTCGAGAAATGCGAACACGCCACGTTCGCCGAAAGGACACCGACGCGCGTGACTCGCCATGCCGTGATCTCCGGGGCCGGCATCGCCGGACCCGCCCTCGCCCATCAACTCGCCGGGCGAGGCTGGCGAACCACCGTCGTCGAACGCTTCCCCGAGCGTCGCGACGAGGGCCAGAACGTCGACGTTCGTGGCGCCGCGCGCGAGGTCGTGCGCCGGATGGGCATCGACGGCGACGTTCGCAAGGCGGGCACCGGCGAGATCGGGATGCGCTTCCTCGACGAGAACGGCGTACCGAAGGCCTCCTTCCCTCTCGGTGCACCTGGCGAGACAGACGGTCCCACTGCCGAATTGGAGATCCTCCGAGGCGAGCTGTCGCGCATCCTCATCGATCACACCCGCGCGGCCACCGACTACCGCTTCAGCACCGAGATCGCGGACGTCACCCACCACGGGAACCGCGTGACCGTCGACCTGAACGACGGAACCACACTCGACGCCGACCTCGTCGTGATCGCCGAAGGGCTGCGCTCACGCTCGCGCCGGTACGTCACGACCGCCGACGTCAACGATCTCGGGATGTACTTCGCGTACGTCACCATCCCCCGTCTGCCGGACGACGATCAGTGGTGGAACTGGCAGCACGTCCCAGGCTCGCGCGCGGTGCACACCCGTCCGGACAACCTCGGGACCATCCGAGCGCTGCTGACGTTCATCTCCGACGTGCGCGGCCTGGAGACACTCGGCCTCGCCGATCAGGTGACCATCCTGCAGCGGACGTTCGCCGACGTCGGCGGCGCGGCACCGCGCATACTCGCAGCACTCGACAACGGTGCGCCGCTGTACTTCTCGTCCGTCGGGCAGGTGAGCACGACGACGTGGAGCAACGGGCGCATCGCCCTGCTCGGCGACTCCGCCTTCTGCAATGCGACCTTCGGCGGCGTGGGCACCAGCATGGCGCTGATTGGCGCGTACGTCCTCGCCGGTGAGTTGTCCCGCGACGACGACGTCCACGCCGCCCTCACGCGATACGAGGGCTTCATGCGCTCGAAGATCGTCGACTTCACCCCACCCATTCAAATGAAGACGCTCCGACGTGCCAGCCCACAGACCCGCGCCGGCATCCGACTGCTGCACAACGGCGCTCGAGTGATGACGAGTCCTGCCGGCAAGACAGTGATGAACGTGTTCGGGAAGCGGTTCAGCAGGGTGTCAGTCGACGGCGTTCAGCTACCCGACTACCCCGGCTGACCTATTCGTCGCCCGAGTCCGACTCCCCCGCATCGTCATTGGCCGACCCCGTGTCGTTCTTCGGCGTGGCGTCCTTGGGCTGCTCGTCCTTGGGCTCGGCGTCCTTCGGCTCCGTACCCGTGACCCCGGAGTCCTTCGTCCCGGCGTCCTCGGCTTCCTTCTCGACGTCGACGTCGCCGAGGCCCTTGGACTCGTCGTCGGACGGGGTGGTCCCGGTCGGCTCCTGCGGCGCCTCGGGAACTTCCGGAACGACAGGAGTTTCGACCTCCTCGCTCACGGGCGGCGTGACGACCGGGTCCTCGGCGACCACTGGCGCCGTCTCGACGAGCGGTTCGGCTACCAGGGTGTCGCCGCCCGCGTCCTGCGCCCCTCCGGCGAGGCTGACGGTCGTGTCGGTGGAGAGGGTGCGCAACGCCGAGACGTCGGACACGGCCGCGGTCTCGAACGGAGATGGCGGTGGCGGTGTCGCCAAGGCCGTCGCGATACCGAACTGCGCCGCTTCGATGCCGTCGACGATGGCCACGGCGCCCTCGCCGAGCGCCACGAAGAAGTTCCTGGTCCCCTCCACGGCTGCATCGATGATGTTGCCGAGGTTGAAGGTGAGGACCGCGCTGATGAGGTTCTGCGTGCCGACGATGAGGGACGTCGTCACGACGTTGCCTGCAGCCAGGAACCCGTTGGCGAGGTCGATCCATGCCCTCGGCACTGCGGCTTCGAGCGCCGTCTGAACCGCATAGAACTTCTGGTTGCGCCAGATCAGCGAATCCAGCAGCGGTTGCCCGACGGCCACGACCGAATCCCTGATGGCGGTCGTGATGGTGTCGAACGCGCCGACGAAGTTCAAGGCCAGGACTTCCTGAATGACCTCGACCGTGACCCCCGGGATCGCCAGCAGCGAATCCACCGCACCTACGCCGGCCTTGCCCAGCCCGGCTAGGTACACGGCCCAGTTCGCCGCCCAGTTGCGAATCTGTTGCCGGACGATCGGCAGCGTCAAGATGTACGGCACCTCGAACGCAGTGAGTTCGAATTGGGTCGAGGCGGCCACTGCCGCTGTCCGCGCTTGCACCGAAAGTGCCTGCGGCGCCACCGGCGAAATGGGTGCCAACGCAATGGCGCCCCCGCCGACCAACGCCACACCCGTGGTGAACCACGGCCTCATCGAAGTCTCCATGCCAATCCCCACGTCATCGAATAGGTCAGATCAAGATCACACTAAACCGCTGCAACCAATCTTGAGGCGAAACCACTACCCCATCGGCATCTCTGGCATGGGTACGTTGCAGCGATTGCGGAAGTCGGCGGCGGCCTGTCGGACCCCCCGCAATTCGTCACTCACCCGCGGGTTTGCCTGGAAGTACGCCTCGATCTCGGTGCGCATCTGGTCCCGCGGCATCCCCTTGAGGCCGGTGAAGAATGCGTTGACATCGGGGTGAGTGAACAGATATGTCGACGTGCCGGCCGACACCCCGGACATCACACCGGCCAAGTCGGCAGCCGTGCAGTTGGGCGGATCCGCGGCAGCGGGAGCTGTGGTACCTACGAGAATCGCCCCGGCGACGACACCGACGGCAATCGTGTTCTTGAGTAACATTTTTCGAACTCCTCTTCGATTCAGTAGCGACATGTCATGGGTTCTCAACGTGGACCAATGCCACCACCGCCACCACCGCCACCACCGCCACCGGGACGACCTGGACGACCTGGATCCCAGATCACGTCGACATCCCATCCGTCGTCGCAGTACCAGGGATCGGCACAGTAGGACGGGTATGCGGGGCCGGCCAAGGGTGGCGTCGGGCCCCCACCACGAACGGTCCCCTGTCCGCACACCGTCGAGTTGCCGGCTTGCACGCAATCGGCCATGGCGTGTGGTGTGACGACGACGCTGATGGGTAAGAGCGCAAGGGCAGCCAAACCTACTCCGAGGCAACGCTTGACCAGTAGTGCCACTGTTCCTCCTGGACTAGTCGGCCCACCGAAGTCGACAATCCGCAGACACGATCGAACCGCGTACGCAAAACGGTAGTCCGCATCGACCTGAGTGGGGCCGACTACGACGAATTCATGATCGCTACGGCGTACGTTGATTGCGTCGGCAACCAAAAATGCTTGCAGTGGTGCGGTATTAGGCACGCAAACGACGATGGTCCAGGCAGCCGGTCGGCAGCGTCCTCGTCCAATCGCGATTCTGCCGTCTGCGGCGGTGTTACCGTCCGCCTATTCCGTCCTTCAGGAGGGCCGACACATGGTTGCCAACTCGAACGACTGGAGCCGCCCAGCCGCGATGTCCATTCCGCCAGAGGGGTACTTCGAACTGGAGCGCGGTCGGTACGGCCCCACGTATCCGAGAACCCCTGCCTGTCACGGTTTCTCGATCATCGCGAAGGTGAAGGAGGGCCGCGAGGAGATCGTCCGTGCGTATGGCAAGACGATCGAGGAGACCATCGCCGCCAGCCCCGACGCTCTGGCTCCGCTGCGATTGCACTACCTACGGTGGATTCTGTTCGACGTCGGATCCGGCCTGCACTTCCAGTACCAGGGGATCTTCGACACCGATTTCGACAAGTACACCGAAGACGCGGTTCAACTGTTCAGCGCCACGGGAATCACGACCGTCTTCACCAATCTGGAGGGCTTCCCCGAGGACTGGAAGGAGAACCCCGACGCGTTCATCGAGTTCGTCCGGGATCACCAGGTCCCGAGCTTCCTCGAATACGGCGAATACCCATATGTGACGGCCGACGAGATCAAGAAGGCGCTGCGGCTGAAGGCAGCCTTCTCCGACATGCTGGATCAGATGCAATAGATGCTCGAACTCGACGACATTCAGCACATCCTGCTGACTCGAACGCCCGCGATCACCGGACGGTACGAATTCCTGACGTTCGATACGCCGACCGGCGGTAGAGCGTGGCTGACGGCGCTGGCCGATCTGGTGCAGTCAGCCGACGACGCGACGGCCACGATGGACGAATCCGAGCGTTGGGTCACGCTGGCGTTCACGTGGAACGGCCTGCGCGCGCTGGGAGTGCCAGAGGATTCGCTCGCAACGTTTCCCGCCGCGTTCCGCGAGGGCATGCCGTCGCGGGCGAGCATCCTCGGCGACGTCGGTCCGAATGCGCCGGAGAAATGGGTGGGTGGCCTCGCGGGGGACGACTTGCATGCGATTGCAATCCTGTTCTCTCGCAGCGACGAGCAGTGCGTTCGATCCATCGCCGCGCACGACGAGTTGCTGGCGCGCACTGACGGCGTGCGCAGCCTCTCGCATCTCGACCTCAACGCGACACCGCCGTTCAACTACGCCCACGACCACTTCGGCTTCCGGGACCGACTGTCGCAACCGGTGATGAAGGGCAGTGGCGAGGAGCCCACGCCTGGATCCGGCGCGGCACTCGAGCCAGGGGAGTTCATTCTTGGCTATCCCGACGAGAACGGCCCGGTCGCCGACCTACCGGAGCCCTCGGTGTTGTCGCGAAACGGAAGCTACATGGCTTATCGGCAGCTTCGGGAACACGTTTCGGTCTTCAGGGACTATCTCCGCGAACACTCCGAGACTCCGGACGACGAGGATTTGCTCGCGGCGAAGTTCATGGGCAGGTGGCGCAGCGGCGCCCCGCTGGTGCTGGCTCCGGACGCCGATGACCCGGAACTCGGTGCGGACCCGATGCGCAACAACGACTTCAACTACGAGAAGATGGATCCGCACGGGTATGCCTGCCCGCTGGGCTCGCATGCCCGGCGGCTCAACCCGCGCGACACCGCGCACTACATGAACCGTCGCCGCATGATCCGTCGCGGCGCCACCTACGGACCCGCCCTGCCCGAAGGGGCACCCGACGACGGCGAGGATCGCGGCATCGCCGCCTTCATCATCTGCGCCGACCTGATTCGTCAGTTCGAGTTCGCCCAGAACGTGTGGATCAACGACGAGTCGTTTCACGAACTCGGAAACGAGCACGACCCCATAGGCGGCATGCAAGACGAGACCATGGACTTCACCGTCCCGAAACGCCCGATTCGGAAGGTCTACAAGGGCATTCCTGCCTTCACGACGCTGCGCGGCGGAGCATACTTCTTCCTGCCAGGCTTGTCGGCGATTCGCTACCTCTGTGCGCTCGGGGACTGATCCATGACCCCGACGCCGGCACGAACCTACAACCAGGCGCACGTCGCCCGCCGACACGACGGCCGTCGACGAATCAGCATCTACTGGACGTGGAGCTACCCGTGGGAGGCGCAGCGAGACCCGGCCTCGATGGAGAACCGGTTCTCCACCATCACCGAGGTCCGCAACGTCGCGTGGCCAGCCTACGAGACACCGGAATACGACTCGGCGACGTTCCTGCAAGGCATCGCGGGGACGCTGGAACTCTTCCACCGCTCGACACTCGACTTTCAGGCCGTCGCCGAAGCGGTCACCGGCCATTCGGTGGCGGTGTTCCAACGCATCGACCAAGCCGGCTACCGGCAGCCGATCGACGAGCGAATATTGGCCGACACCGACACCCTCATGGTGTTCGGGCTCGACCATCTCCTCGGCGAGCAGGATGCCAGCCCCGACGAGATCGCCGCCATCAACCAGTGGCTGGAACGGGAAGGGACCTGCCTGCTGCTGGCGCCGCACCACGACGTCGGCTTCACCGACGACTACGCGCAGCGGCAGGTCGAATACGAACACCATGGCGATCGTCTGGTCCCTCGCCAACAACGCTTCAGCGCGTACACCCGATCGCTGATGAAGGCGCTCGACGTACCGGTGCACAACACGTGGGGATTGCGGCCCGCAGTGGCCGAGGCCACACGGGAGATTGCACCGCTCAACGCCATCCGAGACCTCGACGAACCACACCTGCTCGACGACGTCACGACATTCAACTTCCATCCGCACCTACCGCACTACGAACTTCTCGAACCCGAGGGATCGCGTCTCCACGTTCTGGGCCGCCAACGGGTCGACCCTCACCGTCCGCACCCGTTCACCGACGCGGGCAACACGGAGTTCAACGCGTTGATCTGGATGCCTCCGAGCGACCGGCGATCCGGCGACGTCGTACTCGTCGACTCGACGCACTTCACCACGTTGTTCGGCGGCACCGACAGTCTGCGGAATCTCTGGAGGAACCTCGCCACGATGTCGATGTGACCTCCCTCGTTCCCCGAGCGATCCCGCGTCCGCCGTGATAGAGACAGACATGGTCAGCCTTCCGAATGCCCGCGTCCTGGCCCGGTCGCTCTGCGCCGCAGTGCTCGCCGTGGCCCTCGCCGTGCCGATGCCCGCCGCCAACGCGGAACCGCAACCCGTCGCGCCAGCGGACTTCGTCGCGCTCGAAGACGTCGACCCCACGATTCTGCAGGACATCCGTTACGTCACACCGCACAACTTCACCGGCGACCCCGTTGACGGCTACGAGGCGCCGCTGTGTCTGCTGACCCGCGACACCGCCGAAGCCCTCCGCCGCGCACAGCAGGAATTCCTCGCCGACGGCTACACGCTGAAGGTGTACGACTGCTACCGCCCCCAGCGCGCCGTCAACGACTTCGTCGCCTGGGCAAGGGACTTGGACGACCAGCGCATGAAATCCGAGTTCTACCCCCGGGTCGACAAGTCGACGCTGTTCCGGGACGGCTACATCGCCGAGCAGTCCGGTCACAGCCGGGGCAGCACCGTGGACCTCACCATCGTCGCGCTTCCCGCAGAGCCGACGCGGGCCTACGTCCCCGGCGAGCCCCTGGTCGACTGTGCCGCGCCACGGGCCGAACGCTTCCCCGACAACGGCGTCGACACCGGGACCGGCTACGACTGCTTCGACACCCTGTCGCACACGCTCGACCCTCGGATCCAAGGCGACCAGCTGAAGAACAGACTGCTGCTCAAGGACGGCCTCGAGAAGCAGGGCCTGGAGAACTACGAGAACGAGTGGTGGCACTTCACCTACAAGCCGGAGACCTTCCCCGAGACGTACTTCGACTTCCCGGTCACCCGCAACAGCCTCACCAACTGACCGCCTGGCGTGACGGCGCCCACAGCGGCGCAAGGACGGCGTAAAGGACTGCTCGGCAGGCGTCAAGAAAGCGTCAACGCGGCCGGTTGACCTGCGTAGCGGTCGTAATTTCAGCGCATGGCCGTTCTTGCATTCGTCGTGCTGACCATCGCGGTATTCGTGGTGCTCGGCGTCATCCAGAGGGCTCTGGAGTCATGAGCCTCGCCAACGCCGTAGGACTCGTCCTCGCCGTCCTAGTGGCATCGTTCATGGTTGCCGCCCTGCTGTTCCCCGAGAGGTTCTAGGTGTCTCCCACGACCGCGGGGATCCTGTTCCTCGCCTCCCTGATCCTCGCGCTGGCCGCCGTCCACGTACCGCTCGGCAACTACATGCACCGGGTCTACACCTCCGACCAGCACACTCGCGTCGAACGCATCCTCTACCGCGCCATCGGCGCCGACCCGCGGGCCGAGCAGGGTTGGGGCGCCTACGCCCGCAGCGTGCTCGCGTTCTCGGCCGTCAGCGTTCTCGGCCTATTCCTCTTCCAGCTCGTGCAGGGCAAGCTGCCTCTGCACCTGCACGATCCGGCCACCGAGATGACTCCCGCGCTGGCGTGGAACACTGCCGTCAGCTTCGTCACCAACACCAATTGGCAGGCGTACTCAGGTGAGTCGACGCAGGGCCACCTGGTGCAGATGGCCGGGCTCACGGTGCAGAACTTCGTCTCCGCCGCCGTCGGCATGGCCGTGGCGATCGCCTTGGTCCGCGGCTTCGCCCGGCGCCGCAGCAATGAGTTGGGCAACTTCTGGGTCGACCTGGTGCGCGGAGCCATCCGCATCCTGCTGCCGCTCGCGGCGATCAGCGCCGTCGTGCTGATCGCCGGCGGCGTCATCCAGAACTTCGCCCTGCACACCCAGGTCGTCGAGACGCTTGCCGGCGGACAGCAGACCATCCCGGGCGGACCCGTGGCCAGCCAGGAGGCGATCAAGGAACTCGGCACCAACGGCGGCGGCTTCTTCAACGTCAACTCGGCACACCCGTTCGAGAACCCGACGGCGTGGACCAACTGGGTGGAGATCTTCCTGCTGTCGGTGATCGCGTTCAGCCTGCCGCGCACGTTCGGCCGCATGGTCGGCAGCACCAAGCAGGGACTGGCCATCGTGGCCGTCATGGGTCTCATTGCCACGGTGAGCATCTCGCTCACGATGTTCTTCCAGATCCGGGCGCACGGTACCGTGCCCACCGCGGTCGGAGCGGCGATGGAGGGCGTCGAGCAACGCTTCGGCGTGGCGGACTCCGCGGTGTTCGCCAGCGCCACCACGCTGACGTCGACCGGTGCGGTGGACTCGTTCCACGACTCGTACACCAGCCTCGGCGGCCTGATGACGATGTTCAACATGCAGCTCGGCGAGATCGCCCCTGGCGGTGTCGGTTCCGGCTTGGCCGGCATGTTGATCCTCGCGGTCATCACCGTGTTCGTCGCCGGGCTGATGGTCGGGCGCACGCCCGAGTACCTCGGCAAGAAGATCACCGCGCGCGAGATCAAGCTGGCAGCAGCCTATTTCCTCGTCACCCCGCTGATCGTGCTGACCGGCACCGCCGTCGCCATGGCGATGCCCGGCCAGCGAGCGAGCATGCTCAACACCGGTCCGCACGGCCTGTCGGAGGTCCTATACGCCTTCACGTCCGCGGCGAACAACAACGGCTCGGCGTTCGCGGGCATCTCGGTCAACACCGTCTGGTACGACACCGCGCTCGGCCTGGCGATGCTGTTCGGTCGCTTCCTCCCGATCATCCTCGTCCTCGCCCTGGCCGGATCGCTGGCAGCACAAGGCAGTACGCCCGAGTCCGTCGGCACGCTGCCCACCCACCGGCCGCAGTTCGTCGGAATGGTGACCGGGGTGACGCTCATCCTCGTCGCGCTCACCTTCCTCCCGATGCTCGCGCTCGGACCCCTCGCCGAAGGAATCCACTAACCATGACCACGTCCCCCTCGTCCTCCGTCGTCGACCGTGACGCCAGCGGCCCCCCGAACGTCGAACGTGACGCTGGAGACACGCCGTCGTCCACGCAGCGCGTGCAGGGCGGCCTCCTCGACCCCCGCATGCTGTGGAAGTCGCTGCCCGACGCGCTACGCAAGTGCGACCCGCGCACGCTGTGGCGCAATCCCGTCATGTTCATCGTTGAGGTGGGCGCTGTCTGGAGCACCGTGCTCGCCGCCATGGAGCCGACGTGGTTCGGCTGGTTCGTCGTGTTCTGGCTCTGGCTGACGGTCGTCTTCGCCAACCTGGCCGAGGCCGTCGCCGAGGGCCGCGGCAAGGCCCAGGCCGACTCGCTGCGCAAGACCAAGGCCGACACCATGGCCCGCCGCCTCACCGGGTGGACGCCGAGCACCCCGGGCACGGTCGAGGAGATCGCCGCTCCCCTGCTGGCTCAGGGTGACGTCGTGGTCGTCGAAGCCGGCGAGGTGATACCCGGTGACGGTGACGTGCTCGAAGGCATTGCGTCGGTGGACGAATCGGCCATTACCGGCGAATCTGCCCCGGTGATCCGCGAATCCGGCGGCGACCGGTCCGCCGTCACGGGCGGCACCACCGTCCTCAGCGATCGCATCGTCGTGAAGATCACCCAGAAGCCCGGCGACAGCTTCATCGACCGCATGATCGCCCTCGTCGAGGGCGCCAACCGGCAGAAGACGCCCAACGAGATCGCACTGAACATCCTGCTCGCCGCGTTGACGCTGATCTTCGTGTTCGCCGTCGCGACCCTGCAGCCGCTCGCGATCTACTCGAAGGCCAACAATCCCGGCGTCCCGGACAGCCTGGCACTCACCGGCGATGGCATCAGCGGCATCGTGATGGTCGCGCTGCTCGTCTGTCTTATTCCCACCACCATCGGTGCGCTACTGAGCGCGATCGGCATCGCAGGCATGGACCGGCTCGTGCAACGCAACGTCCTCGCCATGTCCGGCCGTGCCGTCGAGGCGGCCGGCGACGTCAACGTATTGCTTCTCGACAAGACCGGCACCATCACGCTGGGCAACCGGCAGGCGGCCGACTTCATCCCGCTCGACGGCGTCACACCCGACGAGTTCGCCGACGCCGCACAGCTGTCCAGCCTCGCCGACGAGACCCCCGAGGGCCGCTCGATCGTGGTGTTCGCCAAGGCGGAGTACGGCTTACGTGGCAGAACCACCGGCGAACTCGACGACGCGCAATGGGTCGAGTTCACCGCCGCCACCCGGATGTCGGGCGTCGACGTCGGCGGTCACAGTCTGCGCAAGGGTGCCGCCGCATCGGTCGCCGAGTGGGTGCGCAGCCAGGGCGGCACGGTGCCCGAGGAACTCGGTGCCGTCGTCGACCGGGTATCCGGCTCCGGTGGGACTCCGTTGGTGGTGGGCGAGGTGCGCGACGGCCGCGCCCGCGCGCTTGGCGTCATCCACCTCAAGGACGTCGTCAAGCAGGGCATGCGGGAGCGGTTCGACGAGATGCGCAGCATGGGCATCCGCACCGTCATGATCACCGGCGACAATCAGCTGACCGCCAAGGCCATCGCCGACGAGGCGGGCGTCGACGACTTCCTCGCCGAGGCGACACCCGAGGACAAGTTGGCCCTGATCAAGCGCGAACAGGAGGGCGGCAAGCTCGTCGCGATGACCGGCGACGGCACCAACGACGCCCCGGCACTCGCGCAGGCCGACGTCGGCGTCGCGATGAACACCGGCACGTCGGCCGCCAAGGAGGCCGGCAACATGGTCGATCTGGACTCGGACCCGACGAAGCTCATCGAGATCGTCGAGATCGGCAAGCAGCTCTTGATCACCCGCGGGGCGCTGACCACGTTCTCGATCGCCAACGACATCGCGAAGTACTTCGCGATCATCCCGGCGCTGTTCGTGACGCTCTTCCCCGGCCTCGACGTGCTGAACGTGATGCGCCTGCACAGCCCGCAGTCGGCGATCCTGTCCGCGGTCGTCTTCAACGCGCTCGTCATCATCGCGCTGATCCCACTGTCGCTGCGCGGAGTGCGCTACACCCCTAGCAGTGCCTCGAAGTTGTTGAGCCGCAACCTCTTGGTGTACGGACTCGGCGGCATCGTCGCGCCGTTCGTCGGCATCAAGCTCATCGACCTGCTGATCCAACTCTTCCCAGGGATGTCCTGACATGTCATTGACCAACCTCTTCCGTCAACACTGGGCCGCACTGCGCGCGCTGCTGGTGTTCACCGTCATCCTCGGCGCCGCCTACCCCGCGGCCATCTGGCTGATCGCGCTACTGCCCGGACTCGACGACAAGGCTCGGGGCTCCGTCATCGATGCCGACGGCAAGCCGGTCGGCAGCAGCCTGATCGGCCAGCAGTTCACCGACGCCGACGGCGCTGCGCTACCGCAGTACTTCCAGAGCCGACCGTCGGCGGCGGGCGACGGGTACGACCCGATGGCCACCAGCGCGAGCAACCTCGGGCCGGAGAGCATCGTCGACGCGCCGGACAAGCCGAGCCTGCTGACGCTGGTGTGCAGCCGCAGCCGGGACGTCGGGAGTGCCACCGGGGTCGACGGCGCCCGGCCGTACTGCACCGGCGACGGCGCGGGTGCGGTGCTGTCGGTCATCGGGCCGCGCGACGCGTCCGGACGGGTGGCCCGCCCCACCCGCGTGGTCAGCGTCAACGAACCGTGCGACACCACGCGCACGCCGTTCCTCGACTCCTACGAGGGCGTACGCGTCGAGTGCGCCAAGACCGGCGAGGACTACGCCGTCGGCCAGCTGGTGCCGATCCGGGGTGCGGCACCAGCCGACCCCGCGGTGCCCGCAGACGCCGTCACCGCGAGCGGCAGCGGCCTCGATCCGCACATCTCGCCCGCCTACGCGGCATTGCAGGTGGACCGGGTGGCCCGCGCCCGCGGCATCGACCCCGGCCTGGTGCGTGCCGTGGTCGCCGAGCACACCGATGGCCGTGCGCTGGGGTTCATGGGCGAGCCGGGGGTCAACGTGCTGGAGACGAACCTCGCCCTGGACCGGCTTGGGTGAGTAGCTTGCGGATCACCCCATGCGGCACGGGTGAGTAGCTTGCGGATCACTCCGTGCGGCACGGGTGGATGATGGGCAGGTGAGCAGCGCATCGTCGAACCCGGGAAGGCGAGGTGAACTGCGCGTCTACCTGGGCGCGGCGCCAGGCGTGGGCAAGACGTACGCCATGCTCGGCGAGGCGCACCGCAGGCTGGAACGCGGAACCGACGTGGTCGCTGCGGTCGTCGAGACCCACGGCCGCCGCAAGACCGCGGAACTGCTCGACGGCATCGAGGTCGTCCCGCCGCGCGTCGTCCGCTACCGCGGCTCGGAGTTCACCGAGTTGGACGTCGACGCCGTGCTGCGCCGCAACCCGCAAGTGGTGCTCGTCGACGAACTCGCGCACACCAACACCCCGGGCAGCCGAAATGCCAAGCGCTGGCAGGACGTCGACGAACTACTCGACGCGGGCATCACCGTCGTCTCCACGGTCAACGTGCAGCACCTGGAGAGCCTCAACGACGTCGTCGCTCAGATCACCGGCATCGCGCAGCAGGAGACCGTCCCCGACGAGGTGGTCCGCCGCGCCGATCAAGTCGAGCTGGTCGACATCGCGCCTGAGGCGTTGCAGCGCAGACTCTCTCACGGCAACGTCTACGCCCCCGAGCGCATCGACGCCGCACTGAGCAACTACTTCCGGCGCGGCAACCTCACCGCCCTGCGTGAACTGGCCCTGCTGTGGCTGGCCGACCAGGTCGACGCCGCACTAGCCAAGTACCGCGCCGACAACCACATCACCGACACGTGGGAGGCCCGTGAGCGCGTCGTCGTCGCGGTGACCGGCGGGCCGGAGTCGGAGACGTTGGTGCGGCGCGCCTTTCGCATCGCGTCGAAGTCGAGCGCCGAGCTGATGGTGGTGCACGTCGTGCGGGGTGACGGCCTGTCCGGCGTGTCGGCCCCGCAGATGGGCCGGGTGCGCGACGTCGCGACGAGCCTGGGCGCGACGGTGCACACCGTGGTGGGCGACGACGTCGCAACGGCGCTGCTGGACTTCGCCCGCGAGCGCAACGCTACCCAGCTCGTGCTTGGCATCTCCCGCAGGTCACGGTGGGCCCGCATCATCGACGAGGGCATCGGCTCGGCCGTCGTGCGCGACTCGGGCAAGATCGACGTCCACATGGTCACGCACGACGAGGCCAACCCCGGTTGGGCGTGGTCGAGCGTCACCGCGGGCCAACGACATCTGGCGTCCTGGCTGGCCGCAGTCGCGGTGCCGTCGGCGATCTGCGCGGTGACCGTGCTGCTGCTGGACCGCTTCCTCGGCATCGGCGGCGAGAGCGCGATGTTCTTCGTCGGCGTACTCGTCGTGGCGCTGCTCGGCGGCGTGGCACCCGCAGCGCTGTCGGCGGTGTTCTCGGGCCTGCTGCTGAACTACTTCCTCGTCGAGCCCCGGTTCACGTTCACGATCTCGGCACCCGACAGTGCGATCACCATCATCGTGCTGCTGGCCGTCGCGGTGGCGGTCGCGGCACTCGTCGACGGCGCGGCGAGCCGGGCGCGGGAGGCCCGCCGCGCGTCGCGGGAAGCCGAACTGCTGGCGCTGTTCGCGGGTTCGGTGCTGCGTGGCGCCGACCTGTCCGCGCTGCTCGAGCGGGTCCGCGAGACCTACTCCCAACGTGCAGTCAGCCTGGTGCGCGAACCCGCAGGCGTCATCGCGTGCGTCGGCGATGAGCCGTGCGTCGACGTCGACACCGCCGACACCGCGATCGAAGTCGGTGACGACGAGTTCTGGATGTTGTTGGCGGGCAGGAGTCTGCCTGCCCGCGACCGCCGCGTCCTGGGTGCGGTCGCGAGGCAGGCGGCCGGGCTGGTGCGCCAGCGCGAGCTGACCGAGGAGGCCGGAAGGGCGGAGGCCATCGCGCGGGCCGACGAGTTGCGCCGCTCCCTGCTGTCAGCCGTCAGCCACGATCTCCGTACCCCGTTGGCCGCGGCCAAGGCTGCGGTGTCGAGCCTGCGCGCCGAGGACGTCGGCTTCTCGCCCGAGGACACCGCCGAACTGCTCGCCACGGTCGAGGAATCGGTGGATCAGCTGACGGCCCTGGTCGGCAACCTCCTCGACTCCTCGCGGCTCGCGACAGGTGTCGTACGACCCGAACTGCGCGAGGTCTTCCTCGACGAGGTCGTGCACCGGGCGATCGTCGCGATGCCCCGCGGCTCGACCGGCATGGGACGGATCAAGGTCGACGTCGGCGACGCCGCCGTGCTGGCCGACGGCGGCCTGCTGGAACGCGTGCTGGTCAACGTCATCGACAACGCACTGCGCTATGCCCCCGCCGGATTGGTGCGGGTGAACGCGGGACGGGTCGGCGACCGGGTGCTGATCAACGTCGTCGACGAGGGACCAGGCGTCGCACGCGGCGCGGAGGACTCGCTGTTCGCGCCGTTCCAGCGCCTGGGCGACACCGACAACACGACCGGTGTGGGTTTGGGCCTCTCCGTCGCGCGGGGCTTCGTCGAGGCGATGGGCGGCAGCATCGCGGCCAACGACACACCGGGCGGCGGGCTCACCGTGGTGCTGGACCTGGCCGCGGCGGAGGACCAGCGATGACGCGGGTCCTGGTCATCGACGACGAGCCGCAGATCCTGCGCGCGCTGCGCATCAACCTGTCGGTGCGGGGTTACGAGGTGCACACGGCGGCAACGGGTCTCGAGGCGTTGACGGTGGCTGCCGAACACAAGCCCGACGTGGTGGTGCTCGACCTCGGCCTGCCCGACATGTCGGGTATCGAGGTGCTCGAGGGTCTGCGCGGGTGGCTGACCGCGCCGGTGATCGTGCTGTCGGCGCGAACCGATTCGTCGGACAAGGTCGAGGCTCTCGACGCCGGCGCCGACGACTACGTGACGAAGCCCTTCGGGATGGACGAGTTTCTGGCCCGGCTGCGGGCGGCCGTGCGGCGCGGGGCGACGTCCGTCGACACCGACCAGCCGGTGGTCGAAACTGCCTCCTTCACAGTCGATCTCGCCGCGAAGAAGGTCACCCGCGGCGGGGTCGACGTCCACCTCACGCCGACCGAGTGGGGCATGCTGGAGATGCTGGTGCGCCACCGCGGCAAACTGGTCGGCCGCGACGAGCTGCTCAAGGAGGTGTGGGGGCCCGCGTATGCGAAGGAAACCCATTACCTGCGCGTCTATCTCGCACAATTGAGGCGCAAACTCGAGGACGACCCGTCGCACCCCAAGCACCTGCTGACCGAAGCCGGCATGGGCTACCGCTTCCAACAGTGATTCGTGGAGTATTTCCTGCGCTGGTCGCAGGTTATCCGCCACGTATCGCTCGGGTGATCTCGCTGAGCACGCGCTCTGGGTACTCGGTCAGGTCGAGCCAGGTGAATCGCAGCAGCTGGTAGCCCGCCAGCGCTATCGCGTTCTGCTTGGTGCGATCGCGCTGAAACGTATCGGAGTCGGTATGGAAGGCGAAGCCGTCGACCTCGATCGCGACCTTCGCCCCGTGAAACACGACGTCCACCTCGTAGCCGGCGATTCGTCGATTCGCCTGCCAGCCCGTGATGCCCGCGGCCCGCAGCAATCGCGACAGCAGCCGCTCGGCCTCCGACCGCGTGCCATCCTCGGCGGCCTGCAACAGCCGGCGTGCGCGAGGTGACCCGTGCCGACCCTTGTTCCGTAAATGAGCGCGCCACAGCTGGGCGAGATCGGCATGGTGGCGCTGCAGCGCGTGGTCCAGCAGTGGCGCACCGCCACCCTGGCGGCTTGCTGCCTCGACGACGGTGAGGGGCGTCGCCGTCACCCGCAATCCGCGTCGCTCCACGAGATCGGCCGGCGCAAGGTCGCGTCGACGCAGCCGCGTGCCGGGCCGGTGCACCCGCCGACGCCCGCGCGCCACGGTGACCTCGACGATCTGCGGCGCGAAGTTGGTCAGGCCCAGCCACCATGCGGCGGCCAGACCGCTCGCAGCCGCGTCACTGCCGTAGCCCAACACCCCGACGCGCACCCTCGCGGCGTCGGAGAACTGCCTGTCCTCGACGAAGAACACGCCGGGAGTGCAGCGGCGCCAGTGACCCGTTCGCACGCGTCGCTCGACGGCGTATGCGCTGACGCCGATGCTCTGTGCCTGGGCGAGCGTGATGACGCCGTCGTGGTCGCGAAGGTGTTCGTCGAGTAGTGGAGACACGCCTATTAGACGCGCGCGGCCCTCAAACGGCTCCCACCATCCGCAGTCGTGGAACATTTCCTGCGCTCAGCGCGGGAGATGTTCCACGAATCGCAACTACATGAGGCGTTTCGCCATCTCGACCAGGGGTTCGTAGAGGTCGAGCACGGCCTGGGGATCGTCCTCGATCAGGGCGTTGGTGACCATGGTGGAGATCGACGCGACCAGGGCCCGGCACATGAAGAGGTCCTGGTCGGATCTGGCGTCGAAGATCGTCGCCACGCCGTCGACGAACTGCTGCTGCAACTCCAGGCGCTTGGCCATGGCCTCCGGCCCGGCGGTGTACACGCCGACCAGGTACAGGCGGGACAGACCCGGATCGGCCGACATCACCGAGAGGTAGTTGCGGAGCAGCGCCCCGAAACGCCGGATCGCCGGCCCGTTGGCCGGAGCATCCAGCATCGCCTCGATCACCGCGCCCTGCCGCCGCCCATAACTGGCCAGGAAGCAGTCCTGCTTGCTGGTGAACAACTCGTAGAAGGTCTGCCGGGACACCGCGGCGACCTTGATGATGTCCGCAACGCTGGTGTCGCCGTAGCCCTTCGCACCCATCGCGCTCTCCAGGCCCTCGAAGATGCGTTCGCGCTGGTGAGACCGCACCTCGTCGCGAGTGAGGTGCTGCCGCCCTGGTCGAAGTCTCTTACCGTCCATGTCTGGGTGAGCAAGTCTCGAGGATGTGGATGTCGAACTCAAGCGAAGATCATAGGCACGATTCCGTCGGCGATGGGATTTCGCGCGCACGACCTCGTCATAGGACAGCCGTTCGTTTTGCGATACATAGACATCGGTGTTTATATGATGGGCGTACCGCGCGGTAGTGAAGCAGCCAGCTACTCGAAGGGGCCGGTGTCGTCGTAACCGTCCGAGGCGGCAGGAAACTGCCGCCCCCGGAGGTGCGATCGGACGGGTCCGGCTGAGGGGATTGGATCCGTCCCCGGCACCGCCCCGCGGTAACGCTCACACGCTTCGAGCGTCAGCCCGCCGCCGTCTCCTCGGCCAGCGCGATTAGCTTCGCGCGCACCAGATCCGGCCGCTCGTCGGTGATGAAGTGCCCGCCGTCGACCGCCTCGAACGTGTAGTCGTCGGCGTTGGCCGTCTCCGCCGCCGCCATCGACGGGTGGATTGCGGTGTCCGACAGCCCGAACAGCGCGCGGATCGGCACCGTGGCCCGCCGGGATTCCGGACGGCGTGCCCCGGCGGGGAGTTCGTGCAGCAGGAACGTCCGGTAGGTGTCGCGCGCGGTGCGTGCCACCACCGGATCTCGGAATCGCTCGGTGTAGGTGCGCACCACGTCGGCGGGCATCCCCTTGGCCGCCGTCCCGAACACCAGCTTCCGCAGGTAGTTGGTGCGCCGCTGCAGCGGAACGCCGATCGACGCGACGAACGGCTGGTACATCAGGAAACGCCACAGGTGCGGGGCCACGGACCGGGTCGTCTGCCACGGGTGAGCGATGTTCAGCGCAAGATAGCCGTCGACGCGGTCGGGTGCCGCCAGCGTGACCAGGTGTCCGACGTAGCCGCCCCAGTCGTGGCCGACTAGCAGGAAGTTCGTCAGGCCCAGGGCGTCGGCCAGCCCCAGGACGTCGGCGGCCACCTCCTCCTTGACCCACTGGTGCGGGGCAGGCCCCGACCACCCGTAGCCCGGCAGGTCGGGCGCGATGATCCGCAACCCTGGCGGCGGGTCGGCCAGCAGATCCCGGTACGCCCAATGGTGTTGTGGCCAGCCGTGCAGGGCGATGACGGGCCTGCCGTCGGCGGGACCCGCCTCGGTGACGTGGAAGCGCACACCCCGCGCTTCGACGAACGACCTGCGCACACCTGCGATCGGAGGTGGCTCGGTGTTGGCTGACCCCGGGTTGTTCAACGTCGTGTCAGTAGCCATGCCTTGGAACTATAGGGAACTCTCGAACGCACCGACAGGCCCCGTCGCCACCGCCCGGCGCGCTACCGTGCCGGTATGGCCGGCGCACGCGGATACCAGGAAGTCTTCCAAGCCAGCATCGACGACCCGGAGGCGTTCTGGGCTGAGGCGGCGCGTTCGGTGACCTGGACCCGCCCCCCGACGCGCATCATCGACGACTCCAATCCGCCCCTGTACCGCTGGTTCCCCGACGCCGAACTGAACACCTGCGCGAACGCGCTCGACCGTCACGTCGAGCCCGGCGGGCAGGAGCGCAGCGACTCGGGACAGGTCTGGGGCGGCCGCGGCGAGCAGGCAGCCCTGATCTACGACTCCCCCGTGACCGGCACCAAGCGCACCTACACCTATCGCGAACTCCTCGACGAGACTGCGCGATTCGCCTGGGTACTGCGCAGCCTGGGGGTCGAGAAGGGGGACCGCGTCGTCGTCTACATGCCGATGATCCCCGAGACCGTCATCGCGATGCTGGCCTGCGCCCGCCTCGGCGCCATCCACTCCGTCGTCTTCGGCGGGTTCGCCGCGCACGAACTGGCTGCCCGCATCGACGACGCCCGGCCTGCGGTGCTGGTGACGGCGTCGTGTGGCATCGAACCGACCCGCACTGTCGACTACAAGATGATCGTCGACGGCGCGTTGCACCTCGCCGAGCACGACACCCCGGCCTGCGTCGTCCTCCAGCGCGAGCAGCACCCGTGCCATCTGACGCCGGGCCGCGACGTGTCGTGGACCGATGTCATGGCCGACGCGGAACCCGTCGATCCCGTGCCCGTCGCCGCCACCGACCCGCTCTACGTGCTGTACACCTCGGGCACCACCGGAAAGCCCAAGGGCATCGTGCGCGACAACGGCGGACACGCCGTCGCGCTGCTGTGGACCATGCGCAACGTCTACGACACCCAACCCGGCGACGTGTACTGGGCCGCCTCCGACGTCGGCTGGGTGGTCGGCCACTCCTACATCGTCTACGGGCCACTGCTGCTCGGAGCGACGACGGTGCTGTACGAAGGCAAACCGGTCGGCACCCCGGACGCAGGGGCATTCTGGCGGGTCGCCGCCGAGTACGGTGTGAAGACGCTGTTCAGCGCACCGACGGCGATGCGTGCCATCAAGAAGGACGACCCCGACGCGAAACACGTTGCCGACTACGACCTCTCGAAGCTGCGCTACCTGTTCCAAGCCGGCGAGCGACTCGACCCCGGCACTTATCAGTGGGCCGACGAGAAGCTCGGCATCCCCGTCATCGATCACTGGTGGCAGACCGAGACGGGCTGGTCCATCGCCGCCGCGCCGATGGGCATCGAGCAGATGCCGATCAAGCCCGGGTCGGCCACCGTCCCGATGCCGGGCTACGACGTCCGGGTCCTGCGTCCCGACGGCACGGAATGCGAACCGGGCGAGGAGGGTTCGATCTGCGTGAAGCTGCCGCTACCGCCCGGAACGCTGCCGACCCTGTGGGGCGACGACGACCGCTACGTCGCCTCGTACCTCAAGGCGTTCCCCGGCTACTACCTGTCCGGTGACGGTGGCTACGTCGACGAGGACGGCTACCTGTTCGTCATGGGCCGCACCGACGACGTCATCAACGTTGCCGGACATCGGCTTTCGACCGGTTCCATCGAAGCCGTGCTCGCTACGCATCCGGCCGTGGCGGAATGCGCGGTGATCGGCGCGGCCGACGAACTCAAGGGCCAGGTGCCGCGCGGTTTCGTCGTGCTCAAGTCCGGAGCATCGGCCGACGGTCTGGCCGACGAACTGGTCCTTGCGGTGCGCGAGAACATCGGCGCGGTCGCGGCACTCAAGCGCGTCGACATCGTCCCGGCGCTTCCGAAGACCCGCTCGGGCAAGATCCTCCGCAAGACCATGCGCGGCATCGCCGACGGGCGCGACGAGCCGGTGCCGTCGACGATCGAGGATCCCGCAGTGCTCGATGCGCTGCGGCCGATCCTTCGATCCTGAACCGCCGCGGCGCTATTCGATCGACAGGGCGATGCCGTCGAGGATGTCGTGCTCGCTCACCACGAGTTCGGTGATGCCCGCGCGGCTGCGCAGTTCGCGTGCCAGTTCCTCTACGATGATGGCGCCGCCACCGATGACGTCAACGCGTCCCTCGTGCATCGGACCCAGCGCGGCACGCTGCCGGTAGGTCATCGCGATCAGGTCGCCGCAGACGCGCAGCAGGTCGTCGAAACCGACGCGGGACAGGTGGATTGCGTCCGAGTCGTAGGTCGTCATGCCGGCCGCCAGCGCCGCCAGCGTCGTCATCGTCCCGGCCACGCCGACCCAGGTCCGCGCGCCCTCCACCGGAACCACCCGCAGTGCCTGCAGCAGTCCCTCGCGCGCGACCGCGCGCGCATCGGCGATCTCCTCGGCCGTCGGGGGGTCACTGTGCAGACACCGCTCCCGCAGCCGCACGCAGCCGATGTCGGCCGAGAAGCTCGCGGTCACCCCGGCCCGTCCGCCAGTAACCACCTCGGTCGAACCGCCACCGAGGTCGACGACCACGAATGGCCCTGCGGAGTCGTCCAATTCGCCGACGGCACCTCGGAACGACAATGCCGCCTCCTCGGATCCGCTGATGACCTCGGCCACCGCACCCGGCACCACCGCGCCGAGCACCTCGGACGTCATGGCGAAGAAGTCGGCCCGGTTGCCTGCATCGCGCGCCGCCGACGTCGCGACCATCCGCACCTTCGACACGTGGTACTCCCGCATCAGTTCGGCGTAGTCCTCGAGCGCGGCGCGGGTGCGAATCAGTGCCGCCGGAGCGAACTCGCCCGTGGCGTCGACGCCCTCGCCGAGCCGGACGATCCGCATCTCGCGGTGCACGTCGCGCAGACCATTCCCATCGACGTCGGCGATCAACAGGCGGATCGAGTTGGTGCCGCAGTCCACAGCAGCCACCCTCATGTCCAGCTCCCTCGTTCGAGTATGCCCGCCATCGCCGGTTCGGCGCTGAGTATCGCCAGCGCCTCGTCGCCAAAGGGGTTGACGCCCCGGCCCTTTGCCAAGGAGTGCGCCATCACCACGTGCAGGCACTTGACCCGATCGGGCATGCCGCCGCCCGAGAACGTCGTGCCAAGCGGCTCGATCGCATCGCGTTCGGCGAGGTACGACTCGTGCGCCCGGCGATAGGCCTGCGCCAGCTCCTGGTCGGTCGCCAGCCGTTCGGTCATCTCCCGCATCAGACCCGACGACTCGAGCCTGCTCGCCGCTGCGGTCAGCGCCGGATGCGTGAGGTAGTACAGCGTGGGAAACGGTGTGCCGTCGGGCAGTCGCGGCGCGGTCTTCACCACGCCCGGTTCGCCGTTGGGGCAGCGGTACGCGATCGCGAGCACGCCGCGCGGCTCGCGCCCCAGCTGCCTGGCGACCGCCTCGAGGTCGGCCGGCTCAACCACCGGGTACCGGGCCAGGCGGGGCGTCGGGCGGGGGCGGCGACACACCGGGAACACCGGGCACGCCAGGGACACCTGGGGCGCCGGGCGCCGGCGGCGGACCGTGCGGCGCGTCGGCGATGGTGTGCCACAGCGACGTATACCAGGGCTGCCCACTGGGCACCGTCTCCGCGACCTCGCCCGGCACCGCTTCGGGTCCGACCGGTGTGGGCAGTTGTACCTGGTACGGGATGTCGCCCGGCATCACGAAGCCGAGGCGTTCGCGTGCCTGCGCCGCGATGAACACCGGGTCGGCCAGCTTGATCTTCTGCTGCTCGAGATCGGTGATCTGCGAACGCAACTGGGCCTCGGCGTCCTCGAGCTGCTTCATCTCGGCGCGTTGGGAGAAGTACGTCCGGACCGGGCCTGCGATGGTCAGCGTCAGCACGCACACCACCGCGGCCAGGATCGCGGCGCGGCGCGCAGCCGAACCCAACCGCTGCTCGGACTGCTGCTCGGCCGCCTCGGCGATCGACTGGCGGACCGGAACGACGACGATCTCGTCGTCGTCGACCGACTCGTCGTCGATGTCCGGGGTGGCGGCACGGGGCAGCGCGGGCCTCGGCTCCCGGCGCACCGGCGACGCGCCGCGGGGTCTGCCCTTGGCCGCCTCACCGGACTTGCCGCCCTTGCCCGGGCGCGACGCCGGAGAGCGCCGCCTCGGGTCGGGCCGCTTTGCGTCGGGCATGGTGAAAAGCTACTTGCTCTCCAGCCCGAAGCGCGGGAAGGCCAGGTCACCGGCGTAGCGGGCCGAGTCACCGAGGATCTCCTCGATGCGCAGCAGCTGGTTGTACTTGGCGACGCGCTCGCTGCGCGCGGGCGCACCGGTCTTGATCTGCCCGCTGCCGACCGCGACCGCGAGGTCGGCGATCGTGGTGTCCTCGGTCTCGCCGGAACGGTGGCTCATCATCGTCTTGTAGCCGCTGCTGTGCGCGAGCGTGACGGCGTCGAGGGTCTCGGTGAGCGTGCCGATCTGGTTGACCTTCACCAGCAGGGCGTTCGCGGCACCCTTCTCGATGCCCTCTTCGAGGCGCTCGGGGTTCGTCACGAACAGGTCGTCGCCGACGATCTGCACGCGATCGCCGATCGCGTTGGTCAGCGCCACCCAGCCGTCCCAGTCGTCCTCCGACAGCGGGTCCTCGATCGAGACCAGCGGGTAGGCGTCGATCAGCTCGGCGTAGAACTCGATCATCTGGGCGTCGGTGCGGGTTTCCTTCTCGAAGGCGTAACCCGTTCCGTCGGTGTAGAACTCGGTGGCCGCGACGTCCAGGGCCAGCGCGACGTCGGTGCCCAGCTTCAGGCCGGTGGCCTCGACGGCGACGGCGATCAGGTCCAGTGCAGCCTTCGTGCCCGCAACGTCGGGCGCGAAGCCACCCTCGTCGCCGAGGCCGGTCGCCAGACCCTGCTTCTTCAACACGGACTTCAGCGAGTGGTAGACCTCCGCGCCCCAGCGCAGCGACTCCTTGAACGTGGGCGCACCCATCGGGGCGACCATGAACTCCTGGACGTCGACGCCGGTGTCGGCATGCGCGCCGCCGTTGAGGATGTTCATCATCGGCACCGGCAGGATGTGCGCGTTGGGCCCGCCGAGGTAGCGGAACAGCGGCAGCCCGGCGGTCTCCGCGGCGGCCTTGGCGACGGCCAGCGAGACGCCGAGAATGGCGTTGGCGCCCAGGCGCGACTTGTCGGGCGTGCCGTCGAGGTCCAGCAGCGCCTGGTCGATCAGGCGCTGGTCGTCGGCGCTCTGGCCGATGATGGCGGGGGCGATCTCGTCGAGGACGGCGTTGACCGCCTTCTCGACGCCCTTGCCGCCGTACCGGTCACCGCCGTCGCGGAGTTCGACGGCCTCGTGTTCGCCGGTGGAGGCGCCCGAGGGCACCGCGGCGCGGGCGAACGTTCCGTCACTGAGCGCGATCTCGACCTCGACCGTGGGGTTGCCGCGGGAGTCGAGGATTTCGCGGGCTCCGACCTGCTCGATCATTGACACTGTCGCGCCGCCTTCCGTCCGGGGTGATTGCGCACATCAGCCTAGAGGGTGGGCGTGGCGGCTGCCCCTCCCAGGACCGCGTGTGCCCTAGAGGTGGTGGCCCTCGGCGTACGCCGTCGCCCAGTCGCGCACGGTACGGGCGTACTGATCGGACAGGTTGTAGGCCCGCAGCGCGTCCATCCAGCCCTGCGGCTTGGCCAGGTCCTTGCCCCGCCAGCACAGGTATCCGGCCGCCGACAGCGCGGCGTCGTCGATGTTGTCGGGGCTGATCTGCCCGTCGTTGTTGGCGTCGACGCCGTACAGCTTCCACGTCTCGGGGATGAACTGCATGGGCCCCATCGCCCGGTCCAGCTCCTCGTCGCCGTCGAGCTTGCCGCGGTCGGTATCGGCGATCGCCATGTTGCCCAGCGAACCGTCGAGGCGCACCCCGCGGATCGGTGGCGTGACCTCGCCGCCGGGCGTCACCGACGAGCCGCGGTAGGTGCCGTGATGGCTCTCGACCATCCCGATGCCTGCCAGCGTCGTCCACGCCAGGTGACACTTCGGGTTCACGACCTCCGCCACCCGCGCGGCGTAGGCGTACGCCTCGAGCGAGGTCACCGGCATGCCGAGGGCGGGCGCCCGTTCCGCGGCCCATTCGTGCAGCTGATCGGCCGCGCGGCCCTTGGCCTGGGTGTCGATCTGGGGCACCGGGTCACCGCTGGGCGGCGGGACGCCCTCGGGGATCGGGATGCCGGTCTGCCACGAGCACGAGGAAGCCATGAGCAGCGCCGTTGCGATGATCACCGCGACGGCCCGCCCTACACGCAGTGGCGACACCGGACTCCTCTGACCTGACGGACCCGACCCATTGTGCCAAGGCCAACGGCGTGGTCCCCGCAACCGTGCCGCACGACGGGCCATTCAGACGCCGTATTTAGGGCTGCCTACCCTATGAATGCGTCGCGCGGTAATGTCACGCGCGTCTAACTATGAGGAGGCTGTATGAGACGGCATGTTGCCTGGCCGGTGTCGGTCGCGGCGGTAGCCCTGGTCCTGAGCGGCTGCTCCGGCAGCACCAGCGAAGGGTCGGACTCCAGCGCGAGCGAGACCAGCTCGAGTTCGCCGGCCTCCAGCTCCTCGGCGGTAGCGGCACCGAACCCGTTGGCGGACCAGGCGGCAGTCGAGTACAAGGCCTACGCCGACGGACAGGTCGACGAACTCGTCGGCGCCGTCAAGGTTCTCACCGACGCGGTGCGCGCGAACGACCTGAAGGCCGCGCAGGACGCCTATGCCCCATCGCGCGTGCCCTGGGAGCGCATCGAGCCGCTCGCGGGCCTGGTCGAGGAGATCGATGGTCTCGTCGACTCGCGCGTCGACGACTTCTCAGGTGTCGACGATCCCAAGTTCACCGGCTGGCACCGGCTCGAGTACCTGCTGTTCGAGAAGAACACCACCGAGGGTGGCGCTCCGTACGCCGACCAGCTCGACAAGGACATCGCGACGCTCAAGGAGCAGTTCGCGACCGTCGAGGTCAAGCCGATCGACGTGTCCAACGGCGCTGCCGAACTCATCGAAGAGGTCTCCGAAGGCAAGATCACCGGTGAGGAGGACCGCTACTCGAAGACCGACCTGTGGGACTTCGACGCCAACATGCAGGGCGCCCAGGCCGCGGTCGACAAGTTGACCCCGGCACTCAACGAGGCGGACCCGGCGCTGCTCGGCAAGATCGATGCCGGGATCACGTCGGTGTTCGACACGATGGCACCGCTGCGTCAGGGTGAGGGATGGGTGCTGTTCTGCACCGAGAACGATCCCTACCCGTCCCCGCGCTGCCCGGCCGTCACCGTGACACCCGATGTGATCGACAAGCTGAAGGCCGAACTGGCCGGGCTGTCGGAGAACCTGTCGCAGGTGTCGGGAGTCCTGAAGCTTTCGTGACGGCAGGCCTTTCGTGACGGCGGGCCCGACTGATCGGTCCCCGCGCCGGGGCATCTCGCGACGAGGTTTCGTCACGGGTGCCCTCGGCGCGGGCGCCGGCGCCGCGGTGGGAGTCGGTGCCACCATGGCGCTGACCGACTCCGGCCACGGTGAGGGCAATCGCGGTCGCCCCGACCCACGGTTCGTGGCGTTCGAGGGACCGCACCAGACTGGCATCACCGCGCTACCGATTCCCGAGCAGGGGCTGGTCGCGTCGTTCAACCTGCAGTCCCGCAACCGCGCGGGACTCGAGGCGACGCTGCGGGAACTCACCGAGGAGATCCGCGGGTTGATGGCGGGCCAGCCGCCCGAGACCCGCGATCCCGCCTACCCGCCGGTGGACTCCGGCATCCTCGGCGAGAAGCCGCCGCCGGACAACCTCTCGATCGTGGTCGGCCTCGGCGCATCGGTGTTCGACGACCGGTTCGGCCTGGCCGATCGCAAGCCCAGGGATCTGGTCACCATGCCGTTCCTGGCCAACGACCGGCTCGATCCCAAGCTCTCCCACGGCGACGTCTCGATCATCTTCGAGGCAGGCCACAACGACACCGTGCAGTTCGCGTTGCGTCAGCTGATGCGCAGGACCCGCCGCGACATGGTGCTGCGCTGGATGATCGACGGCTACGCCCGCGGCATCGGCGCAGGCGCCACCTCCGGAGCCACCACACCGCGAAACCTGTTGGGCTTCAAGGACGGCACGGCGAACCTCGACGTCGACGACGACGCACTCATGGACCGCCACGTCTGGGTCGGCCCGGGAGACGGCGAGCCCGAGTGGGCAGTCGGCGGCTCGTATCAGGCGGTCCGGATCATCCGCATGTTCGTCGAGTTCTGGGACCGCACCCAACTCGTCGAGCAGGAGGCGCTGATCGGCCGCAGCAAGGTCAGCGGCGCGCCGCTCGGCCTCACCGGCGAGTTCACCGACCCCGACTATCCGTCCGACCCCGACGGCAAGCGAATCAAGATGGACGCCCACATCCGGCTGGCCAACCCCCGCACCGCGGGCACGGACGAAAACCTGATCCTCCGGAGGGGGTTCAACTACTCGCGCGGGTTCGACGGCGCCGGCCGACTCGACCAGGGCCTCGCCTTCATCGCTTACCAGCGCAGCCTGGAGAAGGGCTTCCTCGCCGTGCAGGAACGGCTCAAGGGCGAACCGCTCGAGGAGTACATCATGCCGGTGGGCGGCGGCTTCTTCTTCATGCTGCCCGGCGTCACCGGAGACGACCGCTTCCTCGGCGACACCCTGCTCGCGTGAGCTACTCGGGGGCCGCTTCCGGGTCAGCCGGGGGCTGCTCTTCGCCCTCGTGCGTCGTCGGCCAGTGCGCCCGCCACTCGTCCTCGGTGATCGCCCCAGGTGACGTCACGTCGATCGCCTGCGGCGCATCGCTACCGCGCCGGGCGGCGGCCACGGCCTGCTCGACCTTGCGGACGGTGTCCATGAAGTCCAGCGTCGCGGTCCGCATGGCGTTCTCGGTGTCACCACCGTGCGCGGTCCCGATCGACACCATGCCCTCGGGGATCAAGTCGGCAGGCAGCCCGGCGGCGGACACCCGCTCGTAGACCTTCTGCGTCAACGCGAGCGCCGGCTGCGCGATCGGCACGTCGTCCATCGACGAGTTCCTGACCTTCTCGGCGGCCTTGCGTTCCTCCCACTGCGCGAGCTGCTCCTCCAGCGACACCGACTCCCCGGCCAACACGGCGGGCACCCGGTTGGCCAGCTTGCGGACCAGCGCGTCGGCGACATCGTCGATCGAGAACGCACCCTCGGGTGCGTCCTGGGCGATGCGGGCGTGAAAGAGCACCTGCAGCAGCACGTCGCCGAGTTCGTCGCGGACGTCCTCGGCGTTGCCGCCCCGCACCGCGTCGAACAGTTCGTAGGTCTCCTCGAGCAAGTACCGACGTAGCGAGTCGTGGGTCTGCTCGCTCTCCCACGGCCCCGCGGTGCGGAGCCGGTCCATCGTGGCGACTGCGTCGACCAGCCGCTCGCCGGGCTGCGGGGGAGGCACCGAGATCAACTGCTCCCCCGCGGCCAGCCGGGAGCGCACCTCGGGATGGTCGGGGTCCGACGACAGCAGCACCGGCGCCGCGTCGTCATCGGGTGCGCCGAACGAGCATGGCCGGGCCGCGGGCAGCGACCAGGGCACCTTGATCGGCATCTCCTCGGTGTACTGAACGTCCCCGGCGAGCAGGCCGACGGCCTCGACCGGCACCAGCGAGGGGCGGCGTGGGTCGACCAGGACGACGGTCACGGGAACTCGAACATCGTCGTGGGACCTCTACCTCTTCGCGCGTGCGGGGGTGGACGCACCCTGCTCCTCGCGCGAACTCTGCTCGCCGCGCCACTGGTCGAAGTTCGTTATATCAACATCGGTGCGAGGTCGGCCATCCAGCGCCAATAGCAGTTCGGCCACGGCACCGGCCAGTTCGAGGTCCCGGATGCGCGGGGCGCCGATGCCGGTGCCCGCCCGCGGGATCGGCATGGTGATCGTCGACGTCGTCGCGCGGTAGGTCGCACTGGGGTACATCCGCTTGAGGCGCAGTTGCTGGGAATCCTGCAGCGGCAACGGCGAGATGCGCACCGTCGACTCCGACACGCCGCCCACTTCGGTCACGCCGTACTGGCGGCACAGCAGCCGCAGCCTGGCCACCGCGACCAACCGCCGCGCAGGCTCCGGCAGCGGGCCGTACCTGTCGACGAGTTCCTCGACGACAGCGGCGATCGCCTCCTCGTCGTTGGCGGCCGCGAGCCGGCGGTAGCCCTCCAGTCGCAGCCGGTCGCTGCCGATGTAGTCGGGCGGCAGGTTGGCGTCGATCGGCAGGTCGATCCGGACGTCCTTCGGTTCCTCCTGCGTCGCAACGGTTTCTCCGTCGACGGCAGCGCGGAACGCCTCGACGGCCTCCCCGACCAGGCGCACGTAGAGGTCGAACCCGACCCCGGCGACGTGACCGGACTGCTCGGCGCCCAGCACGTTGCCCGCGCCGCGGATCTCGAGGTCCTTCATGGCCACGGCCATGCCTGCGCCCAGCTCGTTGTTCTGGGCGATGGTGGCCAGCCGGTCGTAGGCCGTCTCGGTCAGCGGAACCTCCGCCGGGTACAGGAAGTACGCGTAGCCGCGCTCCCGGCTGCGCCCGACGCGGCCGCGCAGCTGATGTAGCTGGGAGAGGCCGAAGGTGTCTGCGCGCTCCACGATCAGCGTGTTGGCGTTCGAGATGTCCAGGCCGGTCTCGACGATCGTGGTGCACACCAGGATGTCGTAGTCGCGGTTCCAGAACCCTTCGACCGTGCGCTCCAGCTGCTCCTCGGGCATCTGCCCGTGTGCGACGACTACGCGGGCCTCGGGCACCAGGTCGCGGATCTTGGCCGCGGCCGAGTCGATGGAGCGCACCCGGTTGTGGATGAAGAACGCCTGGCCGTCGCGCAGCAGTTCGCGGCGCAGCGCTGCCGCCACCTGCTTGTCGTCGTGCGGCCCGACGTAGGTCAGCACCGGGGACCGCTCCTCGGGTGGCGTGAGGATCGTCGACATCTCGCGGATGCCTGCCAGGCTCATCTCCAGGGTGCGCGGGATCGGCGTGGCGCTCATGGTCAGCACGTCGACGTGGGTGCGCATCGACTTGATGTGCTCCTTGTGCTCGACGCCGAAGCGCTGCTCCTCGTCGACGATGACCAGGCCGAGGTCCTTCCACGTGACACCGGTCTGCAGCAGCCGGTGCGTGCCGATCACGATGTCGACCGAGCCGTCGCGCATGCCCTCGAGCGTCTTGCGCGACTCCGACGGATCGGTGAAGCGCGACAGGCCCTTCACCGTCACCGGGAAGCCCGTCATCCGCTGACTGAACGTCTGCAGGTGCTGATCGGCCAGCAGCGTCGTCGGCACCAGCACCGCGACCTGCTTGCCGTCCTGCACCGCCTTGAACGCCGCGCGCACCGCGATCTCGGTCTTGCCGTAGCCGACGTCACCGCAGATGACCCGGTCCATCGGGACCGGCTTCTCCATGTCGCTCTTGACCTCGGTGATGGCGGTCAGCTGGTCGACGGTCTCGGTGAATCCGAACGCGTCCTCCATCTCGTTCTGCCACGGGGTATCCGGACCGAACGCATGCCCGGGCGCAGACTGACGCTTGGCGTACAACGACACCAGCTCGCCTGCGATCTCGCGTACTGCCTTGCGCGCCTTGGTCTTCGTGTTGGCCCAGTCGCTGCCGCCGAGCTTCGACAGCGACGGTGCCTCCCCGCCGACGTAGCGGGACAGCTGGTCGAGGGCGTCCATCGGCACGAACAGCTTGTCCGAGCCGCCGCCGCGCTTGGCCGACGCGTACTCCAGCACCAGGTACTCGCGGCGCGCGCCGCCGACGGTGCGTTCGGTCATCTCGACGAACCGACCGATGCCGTGCTGGTCGTGCACCACCAGGTCGCCCGCGGTCAGCGCCAGCGGGTCGACGACGTTGCGCCGCTTGGCGGCGAGCTTCTTGCCCTCGGTGGCCGTCACCCGGTTGCCGGTGAGGTCCGCCTCGGTGATCACCACGAGCTTGGCCCCTGGCAGCACGACGCCTTCGCACAGCGGGCCCTTGAGCACCCCGACGACGCCGGCCTTGGGGGCGTCGCCCGGCTCGAGCATCGCCGCGGCGACGTCGGATTCGCCGAGCTGCTCCACGACGCGGTGCGCGGTGCCCGCGCCGGGTGCGACGATCGCCGCCAGCCCGCCGGTGGCGACGTGCGCGCGCAGCATCGCGAAGACCTCGTCTTGGAAGTCCGGGGTGTTCTGCTGCGACCGTGCTGACGGAGCCGGCCGGATGTCGAGTGTGATCGCCGACGGATCGCCGAGCTGACTCAGCGTCCACCACGGATGCCCGCCCGCCGCGGCGTTCGCCCTGACCTCCTCGAGACCACGGAATCCCGAGCCGCCCAGCTGTTCCAGGTCGATCGGTGCGTCGGCGCCCATGGCCGCGATCGACCACGACGCCTCGAGGAACTCCCGGCCCGTCTTGACCAGGTCGGCCGCGCGGGTGCGCACCTTCTCCGGATCGCACACCAGCACCGGGCTGTTCGCCGGCAGGTGGTCGGTCAGCAACGACAGGTCGGCGGGACGCAACACCGGCAGCAGCGACTCCATGCCCTCGACGGGGATGCCCTCGGACAGCTTGGCCATCATCTCGCCGACGGTGCCGCTGACGCGGTTGTCGTCGTGGGGCTGTTCGGCGGCCAGCGCGGCGGCACGCTTGCGCACGTCGTCGGTCAGCAGCAGTTCACGGCACGGCATCGCGATCAAGCTGTCGACCTCGATCTCGGGGATCGAGCGCTGATCGGCGACCGAGAACATCCGCATCTCGGACACCTCGTCGCCCCAGAACTCGATGCGCACGGGATGCTCGGCGGTCGGTGCGAACACGTCGAGGATGCCGCCGCGGACCGCGAACTCACCGCGCTTGGCGACCATGTCGACGCGGGTGTAGGCCAGCTCGACGAGGCGCTCGATCACGCCGTCGAAGTCGGCGTCGGAACCGACCGTCAGCGTCACGGGTTCGACTCGGGCGAGGTCCGGCGGCATCGGCTGCAGCAGTGACCGCGCGGTGGTGACGACCACCCGCAGCGGGCGGCCGAGCCGAGTGTCGTCGGGGTGAGCGAGCCTGCGCAGCACCTTCATTCGTGCGCCGACCGTCTCCACGCCCGGCGACAGGCGTTCGTGCGGCAGGGTCTCCCACGACGGGAACATCGCGACGGCGTCCCCGAGCACCGCCCGCAGCTCGTTGGCGAGTTCGTCGGCCTCCCGGCCGGTCGCGGTCACGGCCAGCAGGGGTCCCGCTTCGGCGAGCGCGGCGGCGACGAACAGCCGCGCGGCAGCGGGCCCGACGAGCGCGCCTTCGGTGGCGCCGGCCGCAGCGCGTTGTGTGACGTCGCGCAGCCCCGGGTCGGTCAGCGCAAGCGAGACGAGCCCGGCGATCGGGGTCTGGACATGGTCATACCCCGGTGCATTCATGGTTCCTCCATTGTAGGGAGCGCTCCGACGTCCGCCGACCGGGTGACCGCCGGGCTGGGCGGGCACCGGGGAGCTTCGTCACAGCCGTCACAGGTGTCACTGGCCGAGGCGCGCCACCGGACTCGTGAATGTCCCATCTGGTCAGCGAATTAACACCCCGATGACAAGGGTCGGGCGATTGATTCGCTCGCTAGGTGGAACATCGCGCAGTCGATCGGGCCGCCGCGCGCAGTGACTCTCGTGACTGATGTGACGTGCGTCGAGCTACTGCTCGTGCAGCATCGGGTCGGGCTCGAGGTGGGTCAGACCGTTCCACATGAGGTTCACCAGGTGGGCGGCCACGACCTCCTTCTTCGGTTCGCGGGTGTCGAGCCACCACTGCGCCGTCATCGACACCGACCCGACGAGGGCCTGTGCGTACAGCGGCGCGAGTTCGGGGTCGAGACCGCGGCGGGAGAAGTCGCCGGCCAGGATCGACGACACCTGGTTGACCGCGTCGTTGAGCAGCGTCGAGTAGGTGCCCGACGTGATGGCCGCCGGGGAGTCGCGGATCAGGATGCGGAACCCGTCGGTGCGTTCCTCGACATAGGTGAGTAGCGCCAGCGCGACGCGTTCGAGGCGGACCCGGGAGCGGTTGTTGCTCAGTGACGACGTGATCCCGTCCAGCAGAGCGGACATCTCGCGGTCGACGACGACGGCGTAGAGGCCTTCCTTGCCACCGAAGTGTTCGTAGACGACGGGCTTGGAGACGTGCGCGCGCTGAGCGATCTCCTCGATCGAGGTGCCGTCGTATCCGCGTTCGGCGAACAGCGACTTCGCGATCTCGATGAGCTGTTGGCGTCGCTCGCTACCGGTCATCCGGGCGCGGGGTGCGCGGGGTTCCTTCTCCGGTGCGGCCACGCCGATTACCCTATGTGGTCGACTAGAGTCTCACCGACAGTCCGTCGTAGTGTAATCGGCAGCACCTCTGTTTTTGGTACAGATAGTTCAGGTTCGAGTCCTGGCGACGGAGCAGCGAGCAGCCCTGCAAGCCCCCCGCCGAGCGTGCGCGTCTGCGGCCGACACGCCGCCAAAATCCCACACTCCGCGCACGCTCGCGTGAAAAGAAGGTCAACATGACGACACGAGGCGAGGCCGCGGTCATCGTCCTGGCAGCCGGGGCGGGCACTCGGATGCGCTCGACCATTCCCAAGGTCCTGCACACCCTGGCGGGCCGCAGCATGATCTCCCACGCCCTGCACGCGATCGCCGCGGTCGAGCCGCGGCACCTCGTCGTGGTGGTGGGCAGTGACCGCGAGCCGGTGTCGGCGGCGGTCACCGCGCTGGCCGAGGAACTGGGACGCGATGTGACGATCGCCGTACAGGAGGAGCAGCGCGGCACCGGCCACGCCGTGGGGTGCGGGCTCACCGCACTGCCAGATGACTTCACCGGCACCGTGGTCGTCACCGCGGGCGATGTCCCACTACTGGACGCCGACACCCTCGCCGACCTGATCGACGCGCACAGTGCGGAGTCGGCCGCTGCCACGGTGCTCACCACCACCGTCGCCGACCCGACCGGTTACGGCCGCATCCTGCGCACGCAGGACAGGGAGGTCATCGGAATCGTCGAGCAGGCCGACGCCACCGAGAAGCAACGCGACATCCGCGAGGTCAACGCCGGCGTCTACGCGTTCGACATCGGCGCGTTGCGATCCGCGCTGAGCCAGCTGCGCAGCGACAACGCCCAGGGCGAGCTGTACATCACCGACGCCATCTCGATCGTGCGGCAGAGCGGCCACGTGGTCCGCGCCCGTCACCTCGACGACAGCGCGCTGGTTGCAGGCGTCAACGACCGCGTCCAGCTCGCCGATCTCGCGGCCGAGCTGAACCGACGCATCGTCGCGCGCCACCTGCGCGCGGGCGTCACGGTGGTCGACCCCGCGACCACGTGGGTGGACGTCGACGTGACGATCGGTCAGGACACGGTGGTGCGTCCGGGCACCCAGCTGCTCGGCGCCACCGCCGTCGGCGCGCGGTGCGAGATCGGGCCCGACACCACCCTGGCCGACGTCTCGGTCGGCGACGGCGCGTCGGTGATCCGCACCCACGGCACCTCCTCGGCGATCGGCCCCGGCGCCGTCGTCGGCCCGTTCACCTACCTGCGGCCCGGCACCGACCTCGGGGCCGACGGCAAGCTCGGCGCGTTCGTCGAGACGAAGAACGCCGTCATCGGCGCGTGTACCAAGGTGCCGCACCTGACGTACGTCGGCGACGCCGACATCGGCGAGCACTCGAACATCGGCGCATCGAGCGTGTTCGTGAACTACGACGGAGAAACCAAGCGCCGTACCACGATTGGTTCGCACGTGCGCACCGGCTCCGACACGATGTTCGTCGCGCCGGTGACGATCGGCGACGGCGCATACACCGGGGCGGGCACCGTCATCCGCACCGACGTCCCGCCGGGAGCGCTCGCCGTCTCGGCCGGCCCGCAACGCAACATCGAGGGCTGGGTGGAGCGCAAACGCCCCGGCAGCGCCGCCGCCGAGGCCGCCCGCAAGGCCGCCGGCAGCGCCCGAACCGACGACTGAGACGACGTCGTCCGTTGGCTTTCTGGTAACCCGGCCATGATCGCCCGGGGAACCTCCGTACCATTGCCCCGTATCGACCGCCGACCGCGAAGGCAGCTCTGAAGTGGCTACGGACTGGACCGACAACCGCAAAAGCTTGATGCTCTTCTCGGGCCGCGCTCATCCCGAGCTCGCCGAGCAGGTGGCGAAGGAACTCGACGTCCACGTGACGGCGCAGACGGCACGGGACTTCGCCAACGGCGAGATCTTCGTCCGCTTCGACGAATCCGTGCGCGGCAGCGACGCCTTCGTCCTGCAGAGCCATCCCGCGCCGCTCAACACGTGGCTGATGGAACAGCTGCTGATGATCGACGCGCTCAAGCGCGGCAGCGCCAAGCGGATCACCGCGATCCTGCCGTTCTACCCGTACGCCCGGCAGGACAAGAAGCACCGCGGACGCGAGCCCATCTCGGCCCGGCTGGTCGCCGACCTGCTGAAGACCGCGGGCGCGAACCGGATCCTGACCGTCGACCTGCACACCGACCAGATCCAGGGCTTCTTCGACGGCCCCGTCGACCACATGCGGGCGCAGAAGCTGCTGACCAGCTACATCGCCGAGAACTACTCAGGCCACGACATGGTGGTCGTCTCCCCCGACTCCGGCCGCGTCCGCGTCGCGGAGAAGTGGGCCGACTCGCTCGGCGGTGTCCCCCTGGCGTTCATCCACAAGACGCGTGACCCGCTGGTGCCCAACCAGGTGGTGTCCAACCGCGTCGTCGGCGACGTCCGGGGCAAGACGTGCATCCTGACCGACGACATGATCGACACCGGCGGCACCATCGCCGGAGCGGTGAACCTGCTGCGCCAGGACGGCGCGTCCGACGTCATCATCGCCGCCACCCACGGCGTGCTGTCGGATCCGGCGGCCCAGCGCCTCGCGGACTGCGGCGCACGCGAGGTCATCGTCACCAACACCCTGCCGATCGGCGAGGAGAAGCGCTTCCCGTCGCTGACCGTCCTGTCGATCGCCCCGCTGCTGGCCAACACCATCCGCGCGGTCTTCGACAACGGCTCCGTCACCAGCCTGTTCGACGGGTCGGCATAGATGACCCACCCGGTCATCTATCACAACCCGAAGTGCTCGACGTCGCGCAAGACCTTGGAGTTGTTGCGCGACAACGGCATCGAGCCCACGGTCGTGCAGTACCTGAAGACGCCGCCGACCCGTGCCGAACTGGCGACGATGATCGCCGACGCGGGCATCGACGTCCGGACCGCCGTCCGCAAGCGTGAGTCGCTGTACGCCGAACTCGGCCTGGCCGACGCATCCGACGACGAACTGCTCGACGCGATGGCCGCACATCCCATCCTGATCGAGCGACCCTTCGTCACGACGTCGAAGGGAACGCGGCTGGCCCGGCCGATCGACGCGGTGCGCGAGATCCTGTGACGCCGGCCCGCTTCACCCGCTGCGTGGTCGCGGCCGCGCTGGTCGCGCTCGGCCTCACGGCGTGCGGCCCGGCGACTCCCGAGTACAAGTCGATCTGGACGACGACCACCACGACGACGACGTCCACCAGCAAGGAACCGCCGATCCCGTTCGCGCAGTACCTCGAGAACGCCGGCGTCACGGGCCAGCCCGTCGCACCCGACAAGATTCCCGACCTCAAGGTGACCATGCCCGCCCCGGCCGGGTGGCGCACCTACTCAAACCCCAACCTGTCGCCCGGCACCCGCACGATCGCCAAGGGCGACACCTATCCGACGGCGATGATCCTGGTCTTCCGGTTGGCCGGTGACTTCGACGTCGCGGAGGCCATCAAGTACGCCGACGCCGACGCCGAGCTGTCGGAGAACTTCAAGAAGCTCAACGGCTCCAAGGACGACTTCAAGGGCTTCCCGTCGTCGATGATCGAGTGCACCTACGACCTCAACGGGCGGCGGATGCAGAGCTACAACCGCGTCGTCATCGCCACCGGACGGCCCGCGGCGCCCAACATGCCGGGCCAGCGCTACCTGGTGCAGTTGACCGTGACCAGCTTCGCGGACCAGGCGCGGGCCGAAGGCCCGGAGGTCGAGCAGATCATCAAGGGCTTCGACGTCGCCGCGGCGTAGCCGCATGTCCAACACTGCGGCGTAGGCCCTACTGTCGTCGTCATGAGCGACTGGACTGCTGCCGACCTGCCTTCGTTCGCCGGGCGGACCGTCATCGTCACCGGCGCCAACAGCGGCCTCGGCGAGGTGACCGCCCGCGAACTGGCCCGGGCCGGCGCCAGCGTGATCCTCGCCGTACGCAACGAGGAGAAGGGCCGGGCCGCCGCGGCGACCATGCCCGGCGACACCGAGGTGCGACGCCTCGACTTGCAGGACCTGGCATCGGTGCGCGCGTTCGCCAACGGCATTGCCAAGGTCGACGTCCTGGTCAACAACGCAGGCATCATGGCGGTGCCCTACGCCAAGACCGTCGACGGGTTCGAGAGCCAGATCGGCACCAACCACCTCGGCCACTTCGCGCTGACCAACCTGCTGCTGCCCAAGGTGAGCGACCGCATCGTCACGGTGTCGTCGATGATGCACCTGATCGGCGTCATCAGCCTCAAGGACCTGAACTGGACGTCGCGGCCGTATCTGGCGTGGCCGGCGTACGGGCAGTCCAAGCTGGCCAACCTGTTGTTCACCATGGAGTTGCAGCGCAGGCTGACCCAGGCCGGCTCGCCCGTGCGCGCGATCGCAGTGCACCCGGGCTACTCGGCCACCAACCTGCAGGGCAACACCGGCAACGCCTTGGGCAGCAAGGTGTGGCGCGCGGCGAACGCGGTCGCGACCGACGCCGATTTCGGCGCCAGGCAGTCGTTGTACGCGGTGTCCCAGGACATTCCCGGCGACTCGTTCGTCGGGCCGCGCTACGGCATGCGAGGCGCCACCGGGCTGGTGGGTCGCAGCCCGCTGGCGCGCAACGCCAAGACCGCCGCCGCGCTGTGGGACCTGTCGGCGCAGCTCACGGGCACCGACTTCACGCTCGCAGCCCGAATCTGACGCCGTCACTCGATTTCGTGGTGTAGGCCCGATTGCGCTAACCTTGGCGACGATCACGGCGAGGGTGGCCCCGGATTCTTGGCGAAGCCACCGTTATCGACGGAACACGAGCCGCAGCCCTGCTGCGCCGAGTCGCCCTTGCCGCGCCCACACCCCGGCATAGGAGCAGACACATGGCCAAGACCAAGGCCCACCTTCCGAACAACCTGACCGTCAAGGTCCGCACCGAGACCGGCAAGGGCGCATCGCGTCGCGCTCGCCGCGAGGGCAAGGTGCCCGCCGTGCTGTACGGCCACGGCACCGACCCGCAGCACCTCGAACTGCCCGCCCGCGAGCTGGCGGCCGTGCTCCGTAACTTCGGCACCAACGCGGTGCTGACGCTCGACGTCGAGGGCACCGAGGCGCTCGCGCTGCCCAAGCAGATCGAGATCCACCCGATCCGTCGCAACATCCAGCACGTCGACCTCATCGTGGTGCGCCGCGGCGAGAAGGTGACCGTCGAGGTCAACGTCGTCGTCGAGGGCGACGCCGCGCCCGGCACCCTGGTCACCCAGGAGACCAACAGCATCGAGATCGAGTCCGACGCCATGTCGATCCCGGAGCAGCTGACGCTGTCGATCGAGGGCACCCCCGCCGGTACGCAGATCTTGGCGAGCCAGATCGATCTGCCCGAGGGCGTCACGCTGGTGTCGGATCCCGAGCTGCTGGTCGTCAACGTCATCGTGGCGCCGAGCGAAGAAGAACTCGAGGCCGAGGGTGGTGGCCCGTCGCTCGAGGAGCAGGCCGAAGAGGCCGAGGCAGAGGGCGACGAGGACGGCGAGGCATCGTCGGATTCCGAGTCCGACTCCGACTCCTGATCGGGTAGGGCGGACAGCTCGTGGCCGAGCCGCTGCTGGTGGTCGGCCTGGGCAATCCAGGCCCGCAGTACGCCACCACCCGGCACAACTTGGGCTTCCTGGTCGCCGACGTGCTCGCCGACCGGATCGGCTCGGGCTTCAAGGTCCACAAGAAGTCCGGCGCCGAGGTGGTCACCGGCCGCCTCGGCGGCCGGTCGGTGGTGCTGGCCAAGCCGCGCACGTACATGAACGAGTCGGGGCGCCACGTCGGCCCGCTGGCGAAGTTCTACTCCGTGGCGCCTGCTGACGTGATCGTGCTGCACGACGAACTCGACATCGACTTCGGCCGCATCCGGCTGAAGTTCGGTGGCGGGGTCGCCGGGCACAACGGCTTGCGATCAGTCGGTTCGGCGTTGGGCACCAACGACTTCGCCCGGGTGCGGCTCGGCATCGGCCGACCGCCCGGGCGGCAGTCGGGTGCGTCATTCGTGCTGGAGAACTTCGCGTCCAGGGAGCTGCCGGAGGTCGGACTGCTCTGCGAGCAGGCCGCCGACGCCACCGAACTCCTGGTGCGCGACGGCCTCGAACCCGCGCAGAACGTCGTGCACGCCTGGGGCTAGCGGTGCCTAGTGCGGCCTAGTGCGGCCTAGTGCGGTACCACTCCCCTTCCGCGAGCGTGCGTGTCTGCGGGCGACACGCCGACCCGGAGGGCGAGTTCACGCACGCTCGCGCCTATCTCCGGAGCGCTAGCTCCGCCCCGCGATCCCGCTGTCGACGACCTTGGTCGGCTTGTGCGGATACCGCTTCTCGGCGAACGCCTTCGCCGCGGAGTTCGGTAGCACGTAGAGCGTTTCGCGCTTCTCCTGCAGCGGCTTGAGCACGATGTCCATGAACCCCTTGCGGTCGTCGAGGTATGGACCGATGACCTCCTCACCCGCCGGGCACACCGCCAGGCAGTAGGCCGCCTTGTAGTTCGCCTTGAACGACAGGCTCTGCCACATCGACGCGCTCTCGGAATCGGTGACGCGCGAACGGTAGTCGGCCGCGTCGTCGCTGTCGGCGACCGTCTGCACCCAGTCCGTGAAGCCGCCCATGAACTCGCGGTAGTTGTGCGTCGAGCACGCGAAGAAGTCGAACTCGCCGTCCTTCTTGATGGCCCCGACCGGGCACGCCGCCACGCACAGCTTGCACTCCAAACACGGCGAATAGTCCAGCGGCTCACCGTACTTCGAGATCGGCGCGTCGACGATGATCGTCGCCAGCAGGACGAAGTTGCCGAACTTCGGGTGGATGACGTTGCGGTGGATGCCCATCACGCCGAGCCCGGCGGCGACCGCGACGGGTTTGTGCGCGACCACCCAGATGCGGCCCGGGAAGCGGTCCATCTCCATCGGGAACGTGGCCGACGGGTTGAGCGACCGGTAGCCCGTGTCCTGGAGGACGCGCGTGATGCGGTGCGCCGCTTCGTTGATGATCTCCCCGCTGCGGTGGAACTCCTGGTTCGCGACGCTCCTGGCCACCGACCGCACGTTGTCCCGGTTCATCTTGACCACCAGCGAGATGAAGCTCCGAGCACCTGGCAGCGCGGCGTCGGCATGCTCGCGCTCGGACTGCAGCGCGGGGTCGTCGATGGTGGCGAACGCCGCGTCGTCGGCACCGGCGTCGAGGCACACCTGCCGGAGCCAGTCGGCGTCGATCACCGCGGGCGGCTTGAGCGTGTGGCCACGCATCTTCCGCACGGTGGGGTGATCGGCGATGCGGGGCGACACGTCCGAGGCCATGTGGCTGAGTATAGCCACATGAACTCAGATCACGTCAACGTCAATCAGACGTGCGCCGCGCATAGGCGCGCAGCGCGAACGGCGCGATCACCGCGGTGATGGACAGCGACCACAGGATGGTCGCCAGCACGGGATGGTGCAGTGGCAGTTGGGCGTCCGGTGGCGCGGGGGGACCGTTGCCCCACAGCTCGCGCATCGCCTGCGCCAGCGACGACACCGGGTTCCACTCGGCGACCACCCGCAGCCAGCGGGGCATGGGTTCCGTCGGCGCGAACGTGTTGGCCAGGAACGTGATGGGGAACAGGACGGTGAACATCACGCCGTTCACGGCCTCGACCGAGCGCATCAACGATCCGACCAGGATCCCGAACCAGATCATCCCGAAGCCGAACACCAGGATCAGTGCGAACGCGAGCACGGCTTCACCGACGCTGCCCCGGATCCGCCATCCGATGCACAACCCCGTCACCGCCATCACCACTACGCCGATCGACGAGTGCAGCAGGCTCGCCACGCTGCGGCCGATCAACACCGCCGAACGCCGGATGGGCAGGGAGCGGAACCGGTCGATGATGCCCTTCTCGACGTCGGCGGTGATGCCCGACGACACCACGAACGCGGTGAACACGATGGTCTGCGCCTGGATGCCGGGCAGCAGGAACTCCCGGTAGGACGCCCCGCCCCTGGTCGCGATCGACGCGCCGAAGACGAACGCGAACAGCAGCACGAACATGATGGGCTGCACGGTGACGTCGCTCAGCATCTCCGGCATGCGCTTGGTGTGAATCATGTTGCGCTTGACCATGATCCATGACTGCTGAACGATGTTGGTCGGGCGGATCTCCGGCCGCTCGGCGGTCACGGCGGGCCGTGGCTGGACGGCGGTCATGCGGGCTCCTCGTCGTCGGCGCGGTGGCCGGTCAGGGACAGGAATACGTCGTCGAGGCTTGGCCTCGACAAGCCGATGTCGTCGACGTCGATCTCGTGTTCTTGAAGCCAGCCGGCGACGGTGGTCAGTTCGGCGATGCCGTCGGCGGAGGCGGTGAGCTGACGCGCACCGATGTCCTCGTGCACCTCCGCGCCGGTGCGGGCCAGTAGATCCCGTGCGGCGGGTAGGTCGTCGGCATGGGAGACGGTGACGACGAGGCTGGCGTTGCCCGCCTGCTGTTTGAGCTGCAACGGCGTGCCCTTGGCGATGATGCGGCCGCGGTCGATCACGACGATGTCGTCGGCGAGCTGGTCGGCCTCCTCCAAGTACTGCGTCGTCAGTAGCAGCGTCGTGCCCTCGGCCACCAACCCGCGCAGCACGTCCCACAGGTCGTTGCGGCTACGCGGATCCAGCCCGGTGGTGGGCTCGTCGAGGAACAGCACCGGCGGTGACGCGATGAGGCTGACGGCGAGGTCGAGCCGTCTGCGCATGCCGCCCGAGTACGACTTGACGGGCCGGTCGGCGGCATCGGCGATGGAGAACTGTTCCAGCAGTTCGTCGCCGATCCTGGCCAGATCACGCTTCCCGATGCCGTACAGCCCACCGATCATGCGGATGTTCTCGCGCCCGGTCAGCAACTCGTCGACGGTCGCGGCCTGACCGGTCAGCCCCATGTTGCGCCGGACCATGTCGGGTTGCTCGCGCACGTCGTACCCCGCCACCCGTGCGGTGCCGCTGGTGGGCAGCGAGAGCGTCGTCATCATCCGCACGGTGGTGGTCTTGCCTGCGCCGTTGGGCCCCAGCAGGCCGAGCACCGAACCGGCGGGCACCGAGAAGCTCACGCCGTCGACCGCCGGTCTCTGGTCGTCGGCGCCACCGAACTTCTTGACGAGGTCGATCGCCTCGATGGCCGGGGACGTCATGGACCAACCGTAGCGAGGCCCGCCGACGAGACTCCATTGCATTTCATGCCCACCGCCTAGAGTCGGCGAGGTGCTGCTGTGGATCAACGGGGCATTCGGGGCCGGGAAGACGCAGACTGCCTTCGAATTGCACCGCCGACTGCCCGGCTCGCACGTCGCCGACCCGGAGCTGATCGGCTTCGCGATCCAGAAGATGCTGCCGCCCGACGCGCGCGGCGACTTCCAGGACCGCCCGCAGTGGCGCGCCGCGGTGGTCGCGACCCTGGTCGACGCGGTCGCCGCCAACGGGTCGGATCCGGTGATCGTGCCGATGACCCTGGTGGACAGCGCCTACTTCGACGAGGTGATGGGCGGGTTGGCCGGCGCGGGTGTCGACGTGCGGCACTTCGCACTGCAGGCGTCCGCGGACACGCTCCGTCGGCGGCTGCGAACCCGTTCCGCGTACTGGCTGGGCCGCGCGGTCGGACGTCCCGAGACGTGGGCCATGGACCAGATCCCGCGGTGCGTGCCTGCCCTGGCCACCGAGCGGTTCGCCGCGCACGTTCCGACCGACGAGCGAACCGTCGACGAGGTGGTCGAGGACATCGCCGAGCGCGCCGGACTGTCGCTGGGACGGCCCCGGTTGCCCGCCGCGCGGTATCAGCTGCGGCGTATCGCGGTGGGCGCGCGGCACATCAGGCTGTGACAACCCGGGTCAGGCGATGACGTCGTGCACCTGGTCGACGACGAAGGTCGTGCGGTCGGGTCCGATGCCGCCGGTGACGACCACCCAGCCTCCGACGGGCGGGTAGACGTTCTCGAACCAGGTGTTCTGTGGCTGACCCGTTCCGTACCAGGTCACCCAAGCCGCCGTCCCGCGTTGCGGGTAAACCTGGTTGACTGCCGACACCTGGCCCAGTCGATAACGGGGGTCGGCGGTGCATACGTTGACGGCGTGCTGCCAGCGGGCCTGCGACGAACCGCTGCTGCCACCGGCCTTCGACCGGCGCACCAAGTACACGATGAGCCAGACGATGCCGCCGCCAAAGAGCAACGAATAGAACGTCAGCTGGCCGAGTACGAGACCCGGTCGATCCACGACACCCCCCTATGGTGGCGAGCGTGCGCGAACTCGGGTTTTAGACCGGCGTGTCGCCCGCAGACACGCACGCTCGCGGGATTAGGTGACCAGCGAGACGGAGTTGGCGCGGCGCAGCTTGCCCGACGGCGTCTTCGGGATGGTGCCCGGGCCGAGGACGACCACGTTGCGCGGCCGGACGTCGACCTCGGTGACGACCTCGTGCGCGACGTCGTGCTCGATGCGGCGCACCTCTGCCGGGTCCTGCCAGGCGTTGGACTCGACGGCGACGGCGAACGTCTCGCGCGAGTGGCCCGCGTCGAGTCGCACGGCGACGGCGCAGCCGGGACGCACGCCCTTGACGCGGCCTGCGGCACGCTCGATGTCGGTCGGGTAGATGTTGCGACCCGCCATGATGATGACGTCCTTCACGCGGCCGCAGACCACGATGTGGCCGTTCTCCATTTGGTAGCCGAGGTCACCGGTGTCGTACCAGCCGTGGGCGTCCTGCGACGGCAGGAAACCGCCCATCGTGATGTAGCCGGGGGTCAGCGATTCGCCGCGCAGTTCGATGACGCCGACGCCGCGAGCGGGCATCACCTCACCGTTCTCGTCGACGACGCGCGCCTCGAGGTCCTGCAGCAGCGGGCCGAGCGAGGCCAGCCGTCGGGTGTTGCCCTTCGTAGACGGCACGGCGCGACGCAGCGCGGCAAGCAGGTCGGCGTCGACCTCGTCGACGACCAGGCCCGCGCCGCACTCGGAGAACGACACCGCCAGCGTCGTCTCCGCCATGCCGTACGCAGGCAGGATCGCGTTGGGGTCGAGGCCGAACGGCTTGCCGGCGTCCAACAGGTCCTCGACGTCGGCGGGTTCGACCGGCTCGGCGCCGGACAGCGCGAACCGCAGCGTCGACAGGTCGAACTGACCCGGCTCGGCCTGTTTGCGCAGCCGCTTGGCGAACAGCGCGTACGCGAAGTTCGGCGCCGCGGTCATGGTGCCCTTGTACTTGTCGATGAGCTTGGCCCACAGCAGGGTGTCCCGCAGGAAGTCCATCGGCGTGACCTTGACCAGCTCCGCGCCGAAGTACATCGGGATGGTTAGGAAGCCGACCATGCCCATGTCGTGGAAGCAGGGCAGCCAGCTGACCATGACGTCGGAGTCGACGTCGTACTGCGCGCCGACGAACATCGCCTCGGCGTTGGAGTGGATGTTGCGGTGGGTGATCTGCACGGCCTTCGGCGATCCGGTGGACCCGGACGTCAGCTGCATCAGCGCGAGATCGTCCTCGCTGGCCTCGACGGGATCGATCGGCTCGGCCTCGAGCAGGTCGGTCACCTTGAGGACCTTGATGCCCTTCTCCTCGAGCACGGGGATCGCGACGAGGAAGGGCTCCGAGACGATCACCGCGGTCGCCTCGATCATGCCGATCACGTTCATGGTGTCCTCGGCCCACACCACGAGGTCGGTCCGCGGCGTCGGCTGGTGCAGCATCGTCAGGCTCGCACCGCGCATCCATACGCCCTGGGCGGTGGGAGCGATCTCGACCGGGAAGCCTGCCAGCACGCCGACGGCGTCGCCGTGGCCGACGCCGGCTGCCGCCAGACCGCCTGCGATGCGGCGGGCGCGCTCGTGCACCTCGAGCCAGGTGTGCCGCACGGGTTCGTGGGGTTCGCCGGTCACCATGCCCCGCGTGCTCTCGTGAGCATTGCGGTACATCTTCTCGGTAAATCTACTCACCACGACCTCCTGAGTTCAGGCGCCTGTGCCCGGTAATCAATGCTCCACCTGCTGATAGCCGCCGCCGAGGAGGCGCGCACACACGATTCGGGAGCGGCTTGGAAAAGAAACGGTAAAGCGTCCGACGGCTTGGCCAGGGCGGGCACGATGCCCCCGTCGGGAGTCCCGGCGGGATGCGTCGTCGCGTAGGCCGCGTGACCGCTAGCTTTCACCGTCGCTCATCTTAAGAGACCCTTAAGTAACTAACAAACCCATGACCAAAGTGAGGTCTGGGTCACAGTCCGACGCGTCTACCGCAGTCCCGTCAAGAAGCGTGGGGTTCCGAGACCACCCGGGCCCCGTGCACCGGCCCACTGGCGGCCCGGACGGTGCGGCAGACGCCCTCCCCCGCCAACACCGCGCCGACGTCGACGGCCGAGGACGCCGACGAGCAGAGGAACGCGCACGTCGGGCCGGACCCCGACACGATCCCGGCGAGCGCACCGGCGTCGACACCGGCCGCGAGCGTGCGACGCAGTCGCCCGTCGAGCCCGACGGCAGCCGCCTGCAGATCATTGCCCAGCAGCGGAGCGAGTTGGTGGGCGTCCCCGGACGCCAGCGCGGCCAGCAATGGCTCGGGGTCCTCGAGCCGGGGCGGGCCGCCTGCGGGGTCAGCGCGCAGCCGGTCTATCTCGCCGAAGACCCGCGGCGTCGAGAGACCGCCGTCGGCGAATGCGAGCACCCAGTGGAACGTCGTGCGCGCCAGCACCGTGGCGAGCCGCTCGCCGCGGCCGGTTCCCAGTGCGGTGCCGCCGTGCAGGCTGAACGGCACGTCGCTGCCCAATTGGGCTGCCAGCCCGTGCAGGTCGCGGCGCGGCACGCCGAGTTCCCACAGCGCGTTCATCGCCACCAGCACGGCGGCGGCGTCGGCGCTGCCGCCTGCCATGCCGCCGGCCACGGGGATCGACTTGGCGATCGAGATGGCCACCTCGGGCGCGCGGCCGACGTGCTCGGCCAGGAGTTCGGCGGCCCGCCACGCGAGGTTTCGGTCGTCGGTCGGCAGGGAGCCGGCGCCCTCACCGGTGATCGCCAGGGACAGGACGTCGGCGTTGCGCACGGTGACGTCGTCGAACAGCGACACGGCGTGGAAGACGGTGGTCAGTTCGTGATAGCCGTCGTCACGCAGGTCGCCGACGCCGAGATAGAGGTTGACCTTGCCCGGGACGCGGACCGTCACCGAGCTTGACGGAACCCAGTCGGAGGCGGCGTTTCCGTCGGAGGCGGGCACGCCACACACTATCGCCGCAGCGCCGACGGTAGGGACGAAGTGGTGAGATACCCCTCGTACGATCCCGCCGCTCGCGCCGGCTGTCGCGCAGCCCGCAGGCGTCAACGCTAGTGTTTGCTCGCGAACTGTGTCAAGGATCACTCGGCGCTTCGTGCCGCGACCTTGGCCCGGTTGAGCCGTAGGGTGAAGCCGTGTCCGAACCCGTCACTCGGTTCGACGACTTCGCAATCGAAGGCCTCGTCGGCCGCGGCGGGTCGGCGACGGTGTATCGCGCACAGCGCATCTCGCGGCCCGGCCCTGCGCTGGCACTGAAGGTGCTCGACGAACGGCACCGCGGTCCGTCCGACCTCGAGCGGCTGCACCGCGAATTCGAGTTCGCCAGGCGAGCCGCCCACCCCCACGTCGTGATCGTCGACGAATGCGGGGATGGTTGGCTTGCCATGGAACTCGTCGACGGCGGCTCGGTGAGCACCCTGGGCACCCTGCCCGCCTTCCTGACCGCGCTGGCCGACATCGCCGAGGCGCTCGACCATGCCCACCGTATCGGCGTCGTTCACTGCGACGTCAAGCCGTCGAACATTCTGGTGCACAGCGACTTCGCGGTGCGCGGCGCCGTGCTCGTCGACTTCGGGGTCGCCCGCTCGCTCACCGAACGCGCACCGCGCCCCGCCACCCGCATCGACGCGTCACTGCCCTACACCGCGCCGGAGATCCTGCACGGTAGGACGCCGTCGGCGGCGTCGGACGAGTACGCGCTGGCCTGCACCGCAGTCGAACTGCTGATCGGCACAACGCCTTTCGTCGCATCGACGGCAATGGGACTGATCGACGCACACCTGAGCCACCCCGTGCCGCGTTACTCCCGCCGGCTGGCATGGGTGAGCCACGCGTTCGACTCCATTCTCGCCAAGGCCATGGCGAAGGACCCCGACCACCGCTACCCCACCTGCTCGGAGTTCGTCCGGCTGGTCGCCCGCGCGCTGACCCCGTAAGACCCAAACGTCGCGGAAACATGGCGTAATGCAAGGTTTACCGTGCACGGGTTGCGGGCCGCTCGCACCGGTCTAGCGTTTGCTCAATGGCTGCACCCACCGAGTACGACAACTCAGCACTCGCACACGAAGAAGAGGGCTACGAAAAGGGCCTCAAGCCAAGGCAATTGCAGATGATCGCCATCGGCGGTGCGATCGGAACGGGTCTGTTCATGGGCGCGGGCGGACGGCTCGCCAGCGCCGGCCCCGGCCTGTTCATCGTGTACGCGATCTGCGGGGTCTTCGTCTTCTTCATCCTGCGCGCCCTCGGCGAACTGGTGCTGCACCGACCCTCCTCGGGATCGTTCGTGTCGTACGCCCGCGAATTCCTCGGCGAGAAGGCGGCTTACGTCGCGGGTTGGATGTACTTCTTCAACTGGGCGTGCACCTCGATCGTCGACGTGACGGCCATCGCGCTCTACATGCACTACTGGGGCGCCTTCGAGGCAATACCGCAGTGGACGATCGCCCTGATCGCGCTCGTCATCGTGCTGGCCGTCAACATGATCTCGGTCAAGTGGTTCGGCGAGATGGAGTTCTGGGCGGCGCTGATCAAGGTCGTCGCACTGGTCACGTTCCTGATCGTCGGGATCATCTTCCTGGCGGGACGCTTCACGGTCGAGGGTGCGGCGACCGGCCCGTCGGTGATCGCCGACAACGGCGGCATCCTGCCCAACGGCGTGCTGGCGCTCGTCGTGATCACCTCAGGCGTGATCTTCGCCTACGCCGCAGTGGAATTGGTCGGCACCGCGGCAGGTGAGACGGAGAACCCTGCCAAGGTGATGCCCAAGGCCATCAACTCGGTGATCTTCCGAATCGCCGTGTTCTACGTGGGTTCACTGGTCCTGCTGGCACTGCTGCTGCCCTACACCGCCTACGTGCAGGGCACGAGCCCGTTCGTCACCTTCTTCTCGAAGATCGGCGTTCCCGCTGCCGGCGACATCATGAACTTCGTCGTGCTGACCGCGGCACTGTCGAGCCTCAACGCCGGCCTCTACTCGACGGGCCGCATCCTGCGCTCGATGTCGATGAACGGCAGCGCCCCGCAGTTCACCTCCAAGATGTCCAAGCGGGGCGTGCCGTGGGCAGGCATCGCGTTGACGGCCTGCTTCACGGTGGTCGGCGTCTTCCTCAACCTGGTCGTCCCGGCCGAGGCATTCAACATCGCGTTGGACCTCTCGGCACTCGGGATCATCGCCTCCTGGGCGACGATCGTGATCTGCCAGATTCAGATGTACCGCTGGTCGAAGAAGGGCATTCTGCAACGCCCGTCGTTCCGCCTGTTCGGCACGCCGTACACGAGTTACGCCACGCTGGCCTTCCTCGGCGGCGTGACACTGCTGATGTGCATCGAGAACTACTGGAACGCGATCGCGCTGCTCATCATCGTTCCCACGCTCGTCGGCGGTTGGTACGCAGTGCGCGGCAGAGTGCTCAGCGTCGCCCAGGAGCGCGTCGGGTACACCGGCAACTACCCGGTGGTTGCGGAGACCCCGCTGCAGGCCGAACTCATCGCCAAGGACAACCGGCACCCCGTGGAGCCGAAGGAGTCCGACTAGCTCGAGTCGGTGGTGCGGACCGCTTCGGCGTCGTCCTGCTGCTTCGCCTTGGGTTGCCAACCCGAGCGCTGCAGCAGCCGCACGAAGTCGGCGATCGCGAGGGTCTCGCCGCGACGAGCCGGATCGATGCTCGCCGACAGCAGCCGCTCGGCCGACTCGTTGCCCGAGCCCGCCCACTCGGCGAAGGCGTTACGGGAAGTCTTGCGGCGTTGCGCGAACGCGATGTCGATCAACTTGAAGACCTCGTCGCGGAACTCCGCGTCGGTAGGCCACGGCGGTGCCGAGTCCGCAGGAGTCTCGTAGCGATCGATGCGCACCAGCCCCGAGTAGACCCGCGGGATCGGCCAGAACACCGTCGGCGACACCATGCCATAGCGGCGGACGTTGCCGTAGAAGCGAACCTTCGCACTCGGCACGCCGTAGTCCTTGCCGCCCGGTTCGGCAGCAAGCCGCTCGGCGACCTCGGCCTGCACCATCACCATCACGGTGCGGATGGTCGGGAACTCGGCGAGCAGATGCAGGATCGCCGGGACCGCCACGTTGTAGGGCAGGTTCGCCACGACCGCGGTGGGCTGATCCCGGTAATCCGGCATCGCCTCGATGTCGGCCCGGGTCAGCGTCAAGATGTCGTGGTGCAACACGTTGAGGCGACCGGCCTCGCTGTGCGAATGCTCCCCGACGGTCTTGGGCAGGCGCTCACACAACACCGGATCGATCTCGACGGCGGTGACCCGCGAGCCGCGATCGAGCAGGGCAAGTGTCAGGGATCCGAGACCGGGGCCGACCTCGAGCACGTGATCGTGCCGGTTGACCCCGGAGGCAGTAGCGATCCTGCGAACGGTGTTCGCATCGTGGACGAAGTTCTGACCAAGCGATTTCCGCGGCCGGAAGTCGAGTTCCTTCGCCAAGTGTCGTATCTCGGTGCGACCGAGGAGCCTGATGGTCAGCGCACTCCCAACCTTCCACTACACGTAGGCCAGGCACCCCATCCTTGGCGCGCCCGTGTTACCTCAGCAATCGCGATCTGTTCTTCCCTCGTTGCCAGATCGGCCCGCTGAGAATACCTCAGACCACCGTTGCGTTCCCATGTGTTTTGATCAAATTGCACGCCACCGTAAAATCCGTTGCCTGTGTTGATCGCCCAGTTGCCTCCCGCTTCACACTGGGAAAGCGAGTCCCAGGTTGCACCCATGGACACCGGCGGCACCTCGGTACCCGGCTTGGCGCCCACCCGCAGGATGGCGTCGCGGGCGGGTTCGACCACGACATTGGCTACTGGCAACCTGCCCGTTTCGACCCCGTTGGTGGTGGCGATGGCAAACGTGACGTCCTGCGTGCCGGGTGTTCCGGGGTCCTCGACGACCTGGCGGCTCATGTTCATATTGACGTCCGGGATGGTGTGACTGGCGGGCTTCAGCGGCATCCGCTGGGTCACCTTCTCGGTCCGCACCCGGGTCACACGGATCTGCATTCCGTCTACGACCGGTGACGACGCGGCGGGAGTCACCGCATCGCTCTGCTGCAGCGGAACGCCTGCGGCCTCGAGCAGACCGGCCACGTTGGCAGCCGCCAGACGGACCGTGCGGACCACGCCCGCGTCGTCGAGCTGAACCGTCCGCGGCGTCACGACGGGCAGTGACATGCCCTTTAGCGGCACGCGGGTGGCGCGCGACGCCGCTGCCGGCGCGGTGTCGGTCATGGCGAGCTGAGCCAGCGCGCCCTGCACCGTCGACGCGGTGGTCCACACCTCGCGGCTGTCGCGGCCGTCCATCGAGATCTGCAGCGGCCTGCTCCGGCTCAGCACGATGGTGTCCGACTGGTGCACGTCCTCGTCGGCTGCCGGGAACAGATCGTCGCGGTCACCGACCTCGAACCCGTTCTCCTCGACCACGTCGATCACCCGGGTCTTCATGGTCGACACCGTCATCGTCGAACCGTCGACCGTGAGTTCCACAGTCTTGTGCGAGGCGACGGCCGAGCCACCGGCAAAGGCCAGCGCGGCCAACAGCAGGGCGACGCAGAGTCGCAACATCGGCGAGCGGGTCTCGTGCAATCTGTGCAAGACGTTCAAGAGGTCAATCCCAAAGATGTATGGCCGGCGCGTGGACAGGACTCAACCGGCGGTTTCATCACAGGACGGTAACGAAATGCCCAGGTAGGGGCAACTTGGCTCACCGACGCAGCCCGTAGGCCCCTGCGGCTGTGTCGGAAGTCTCGCGGGCCAGCTCGGTAGCCGAGCGATCGAGCACGTCGGCCAACGCCCGGACCGTGTAGGGCAGACAGTACGACTCGTTGGGTGCGCCGCGGTACGGATGCGGGGTGAGGAACGGGGCGTCGGTCTCGACGAGCAGTTGCCCGAGCGGGATCAACCGCGCGGCGTCCCGCAGCGCGGCGGCGTTCTTGAAGCTGACCGTGCCCGACAGGCTCAGCAGCCAGCCGGCGTCGACGCACACCCGCGCCATCTCCGGACCCGAGGAGAAGCAGTGGAAGATCACGGTGTCGGGAGCACCCTCGGCGCGCAGCACGTCGAGCACCTCGGCGTCGGCGTCCCGGTTGTGGATCATCAGCGGCTTGCCGGTCCGCTTGGCCAGGTCGATGTGCCATGCGAACGCCTCGCGCTGCTCGGCGGGGTCGGCACAGCCCTCCAGGCGGCCGGGCCAGAACATGTCCATGCCGGTCTCGCCGATCGCGACGACCCGGGGGTGGGCAGCCAGCCGCTCGATCTCTGCCCGCGCCTCGCCGTCGAGGGCTCCTGCGCGGGTCGGGTGCAGCGCGACGGCGGCGTAGACCCGCTCGTCCCATTCGGCGGCGTCGACGACCCAGCGGGCCGACTCGAGGTCATCGGCGATGGTCACGACGGCTTGAACGCCGACCGAGGCGGCACGGTCGAGGATCGCGTGCACGTCGTCGGCGTTTCGGGCCCCGCAGGCGTCGAGGTGGGTGTGCGCGTCGACCAGCGGTGCCAGCGGTTCAGGCAGTGGAGGGGCCTGCCGTTCGCGCCGCGACGATCCGGTCGCCTCGTTATCGGATGTTCCGGACACGCCCTAGACAATAAGGTGAAGCGCGATGAGCACCCCTGATCTATCCCCCGGCGCGGGGACGCGCACCCCTGATCTATCCCCCGGCGCGGGGACGCGCACCCCTGATCTATCCCCCGGCGCGGGGACGCGCACCCCTGATCCCTCGCACGGCGCCGGCAGACCCTTCTACGTGACCACTGCCATCGCCTACCCGAACGGCGTGCCGCACGTCGGTCACGCCTACGAGTACGTCTCCACCGATGCAATCGCCCGGTTCAAGCGACTCGACGGGTTCGACGTCCGATTCCTCACCGGCACCGACGAGCACGGACTGAAGATGGCCCAGACCGCGGCCGCCGAGGGCATCCCGACCGCGGACCTGGCGCGGCGCAACTCCGACGTGTTCCAGCGGCTGCAAGAGGGCCTCGGCGTCACGTTCGACCGCTTCATCAGGACCACCGACGCCGACCACGTGGAGGCGTCGGTCGCGATCTGGAACCGGATGAGCGACGCCGGCGACATCTACCTCGACTCGTACTCCGGGTGGTACTCGGTGCGCGACGAACGCTTCTTCACCTCCGACGAGACCGAGGTCGTCGCCGACGGCTCGCGCATCGCCACCGAGACCGGTACGCCCGTCACGTGGACCGAGGAGCAGACCTATTTCTTCCGGCTTTCGGCCTACACCGAGCGGTTGCTCGCCCACTACGAGGCGCACCCGGAGTTCATCGGGCCCGACGTCCGGCGCAACGAGATCGTCAGCTTCGTCTCCGGCGGACTGCGCGACCTGTCGATCTCGCGCACGACGTTCGACTGGGGCGTCAAGGTGCCCGACCACCCCGACCACGTCATGTACGTCTGGGTGGACGCGCTCACCAATTACCTGACCGGCGTGGGCTTCCCGGACACCGAGTCCGAGTCCTACCGTCGCTACTGGCCTGCCGATTTGCACATGATCGGCAAGGACATCATCCGGTTCCACACGGTGTACTGGCCTGCCTTCCTGATGTCGGCGGGGCTCGAACTGCCGCGCCGGGTGTTCGCGCACGGCTTCCTGTTCAACCGCGGCGAGAAGATGAGCAAGTCGGTGGGCAACGTCGTCGACCCCGTCGCCCTCGTCGACGCGTTCGGGCTCGACCAGGTTCGCTTCTTCCTGCTGCGCGAGGTGCCGTTCGGTCACGACGGCAGCTACAGCGAGGACGGCATCATCAGCCGGATCAATACCGACCTCGCCAACGAGCTGGGCAACCTGGCGCAGCGGTCGCTGTCGATGGTGAACAAGAACCTCGGCGCGGCCGTGCCCGATCCGGGACCGCTGAGCGCCGAGGACGCCGAGATGCTCGCTGCAGCCGATGCCCTGCTTCCGACGGTCCGCGCGCACTTCGACGAGCAGGCCATGCACCTTGCGCTCGAGGCGATCTGGTCGGTGCTCGGCGCCGCCAACCGGTACTTCTCCGCCCAGGAGCCATGGGTGCTGCGCAAGTCGGAGGCCGCCGAGGATCAGCAGCGGTTCGGCGCGGTGCTGTACACGACGCTGGAGACCGTCCGCATCGCCGCGCTGCTCGTCCAGCCGGTGATGCCGGAGTCGTCGGCGAAGCTGCTGACGCTGCTCGGACAGGACGAGGACGCCAGGACGTTCGCGTCGATCGGCACGCGGTTGGCACCGGGCACGGCACTGCCGAAACCCGAGGGCGTGTTCCCCCGCTACGTCGTCGAGGAGGCTTCATAGTGAGCTGTGCCACATTCGGCGTCTAGGTGTCACACTTCGACGGTCACGGGTGTCTTGAGGTCAGACCGGCAGCGCAGCCGGAACGACCCTGAGGAGTAGTCATGACCACGAGCAAGCAGACCAACGTCGTGGTGATCGGCGGCGGATACGCGGGCGTCATCGCGGCCAATCACCTGCGGACCAATCCGGACGTCGCGGTCACGCTGATCAACCCTCGCCCGGTGTTCGTCGAGCGAATCCGGCTGCACCAGTTGGTGACGGGCTCCGACGATGCAATCGTCGACTACGCCGACGTGCTGGGCACCGACGTCCGGCTGGTGGTCGACTCGGCCGTCCGGATCGACGCCCCGGCGCGCACCGTCACCCTCGCGTCCGGTGACACCGTCGCCTACGACTACCTGATCTACGCCGTCGGCAGCACCGGCGCTGCGCCGACCGTGCCCGGCGCCGCCGAATTCGCCTATGCAGTCTCCGAATTCGAGCACGGTGAGCCGCTGCGCGCCGCGGTGGCGGGCACCCGGCGGGGCGAGCCCGTCGCCGTGGTGGGCGCGGGCCCGACCGGCATCGAGATGGCCACCGAGTTGGCCGAAGAGGGGCACGCGGTGACGCTGCTGTGCGGTGGCGTGCTCGGGCCGTACCTGAGCAACCCTGGCCGCAGGTCGGTCGCGAAGGTGATGCGCCGCCTCGGCGTCACGGTCGTCGACGGGCCCGGCTCGAAGGTCACCGAGGTGCGCGAGGGCTCGGTGGTGCTGTCCGACGGGCGCGAACTGCGCAGTGCCGTGACGATCTGGACGGCGGGCTTTGGGGTGCCGGACCTGGCGCGGCGCAGCGGCCTGACGACCGACGGGCTCGGCCGGCTGCTCACCGACGAGACGCTCACCAGCGTCGACGATCCGTTCATCGTCGCCGCAGGAGATGCGTCCGCGCCGTCGGGCGCTCCGCTGCGGATGAGCTGCCAGGCCGCGCTGCCCCTCGGCGCGCAGGCCGCCAACACGGTGCTGAGCCGGATCGCGGGAACCGAGCCGGCGGTGATCAATCAGGCGTTCACGGGCCAGTGCATCAGCCTCGGGCGCAACGCGGCCACCATTCAGTTGGCTCGCCCCGACGATCGGGTGCTGCCGCTCTACATCGGTGGCCGCGCTGCCGCCACGGTCAAGGAAGCGGTGTGCAAGGGCACGATCTCGTTCCTGGCCAAGGAGGCCCGCAAGCCGGGCTCGTACTTCTGGCTCAAGGGCGGCAAGCGTGCGCAGCGGCTGGCGGAGGCCGACACCGCGTCGGTCCGATGAGCGACGAGCACGCCGAACGGTTCACTCGGCTGCGGCCGCTGCTGTTCACGATCGCCTACGAGATCCTGGGCGCCGCAACCGAAGCCGAGGACGTGCTGCAGGACGGGTACCTGCGCTGGGCCGAGGTGGACCTGGACACCGTCGAGGACACCAAGGCCTACCTCGCCCGGCTCGTCACCCGTCAGGCCCTCAACGCCCTGCGCGCGCAGTCCCGCAGGCGCGAGGAGTACGTCGGACCGTGGCTGCCCGAGCCCGTGCTGGTCGATGCAGGCGACGCGTCGTCGGACGTGGTACTCGCCGAGTCCGTCTCGATGGCGATGATGGTCGTGCTGGAGACGCTGAGCCCCGATGAGCGTGCGGTGTTCGTGCTGCGCGAGGTGTTCGGCTTCGACCACGGCGAGATCGCCGAGGCCATCGGGAAGTCGCCTGCGGCGGTTCGCCAAATCTCCCACCGGGCACGCGAACACGTCCAGGCCAGACGGCGACGGTTCGAGCCGGTCGACCCCGCGACGTCCTTGGAGATCACCGCTCAGTTCTTCGCCACCGCCGCGACCGGAGACGTCAACGGGCTGATCGGCATGCTCGCACCGGACGTGGTGTGGACGGCCGACAGCGACGGAAAGGTCAGCGCCGCACGGCGTCCGGTGTCCGGCGCCGACAGCGTCGCCCGGCTCATCGTCGGCCTCATCCGGCTCGGCGGGCCCGACGGTCGCGCCGAACCCGCGTTCTACAACGGGGCACCCGCGCTCGTGCTGTACACCGGCGACAAGTTGGAGGGCGTGGTGTCGGTCGAGATCGTCGACGGCAAGATCGCCAACTTCTACGCGATGCGCAACCCGGAGAAGCTGGCGGGCGTGACGGTCTCCCGCGCGATCGGGCGGGTCTGACAAGCTGAGGCGGTGCACGTCGAGCCGCTGAGTGCCGGGAGCGCCCCGGTAGTGCTGCGCGCACTCACAACGGCGACCACGCGGCTCCGTCTGCCACCGCCTGCCGCACTGACCGGGGACTGGTTCGCCTCGCGCGCGGTGATCGTACCCAGCGTGGCGGTGCTGCCGGTGGATCCGGCCGACGTGTTCGACGTCGCGCCGGGGGCGGGTGACGGCACCGTCGGCGGCGGGTGGATCGGTTACCTGTCCTACCCCGACGCGGGTAGCGACGCGGCGGACGGCCGCATCCCGAGAGCAGCTGGCGGGTGGACGGATTGCGTCCTGCGGCAGGACCTCGACGGCCAGTGGTGGTACGAAAGCCTGCTCGGCACAGGGCCTCCCGCGTGGATCACCGACGCGCTGGCAGCGCCGGCGCCGGTTCTGCCCCACCACGTCGACTGGCGTACACCGGATCGCGCCACGCACCGCCGCGGCGTCCTGGCATGTCTGGAGGCCATCCGAGCCGGCGAGGTGTACCAGGCCTGCGTGTGCACGCAGTTCACCGGCGAGCTCGACGGATCGCCGGTCGATCTGTTCGCCGACGCCGTCGCCCGGACCGCACCCGCCCGCGCGGCGTTCCTGTCCGGCGAATGGGGTGCGGTGGCGTCGCTGTCACCCGAGCTGTTCCTGTCCCGGCACGGCGAAGTCGTCACATCGAGCCCCATCAAGGGCACCCTGCCGCTGGAGCGACCGCCGTCGGCGCTGCGGCAGTCGATCAAGGACGTCGCGGAGAACGTGATGATCGTCGACCTGGTGCGCAACGATCTGGGCCGGGTGGCGATCACCGGATCGGTGACGGTGCCCGAACTGCTCAGCGTTCGGCGCGCCCCGGGCGTGTGGCATCTGGTGTCGACGGTCGAGGCGCGCGTCGACGCCGACCTGCCGATGGCCGCACTGCTCGACGCCACTTTTCCACCGGCGTCGGTGACCGGGACGCCGAAGACGCGGGCGCGGGAACTGCTTCGGACCTGGGAGCCTGCGACGCGCGGGATCTACTGCGGGACGGTCGGATTCGCCTCCCCGGTGGCGGGATGCGAACTCAACGTCGCGATCCGGACCGTCGAGTTCGACGCCGGCGGCTCGGCAGTTCTCGGCGTGGGGGGCGGTATCACCGCTGACTCGGATCCGGACGACGAGTGGGACGAATGCCTGCACAAGGCGGCACCGGTCGTCGGGCGGACGCTAGCCGCGGGCCCGCAGCACGGCGTCGTACAGCTCGCGCCGTGACGGCGCACCCGGCGTCGCCTCGACCACCTCGGCGCACGCGTCCTTGACCCGCATGCCGTCGTCGACCCTGGCCTGCACCAGGGTCACCAGGGTGTCGACGTCGGCCCGCGGTTGCGCGCCGGCGAGCACGACGGTGATCTCGCCAAGCACGCCCTCGGCCGCCCACTCTGCGAGGTCACCGAGCGTCCCGCGCTTGACCTCCTCGTGGGTCTTGGTGAGTTCGCGGCAGACGACCGCGCGGCGATCGGCGCCGAGCACGTCGGCGGCGTCGCGCAGGCACTCCGCCAGACGGCGCGGCGACTCGAAGAACACGCACGTACGCTGCTCGTTGGTCAGGGCCTTGAACCACGTGAGGCGGGCGGCGTGCTTGCGCGGGGCGAAGCCGTCGAAGCAGAACCGGTCCGACGGCAGACCGGACACCGCCAGCGCCGTCGTCACCGCCGAGGGGCCGGGCAGACAACTGACCGTCAGCCCGGCCGCGGCGCAGGCGGCCACCAGCCGGTACCCGGGGTCGCTGATCAGCGGCATGCCCGCGTCGCTGACGACGAGCACCGTCGCTCCCCCGGCCACGTCGTCGACGAGACCCTGCACCCGCGCCGCCTCGTTCTGATCGAAGAAGCTGACGATCCGGCCCGCCGGCTTCACCTCCAGCGAGTGGGCGAGCACCCTGATCCGGCGGGTGTCCTCCGCGGCGATGACGTCGGCGGTGGCCAGCGCCTCGATCAGGCGTGCCGAAGCGTCGCCGACCTGCCCCAACGGTGTTGCTGCGAGCAGCAGGCGGCCTCCGGTCACAGGCAACAGCCTACGATCGCATGCGTGACCGCCCCGCCCGCCGAGCGCACCGTGCCGGTGATCAGCCCGGCGCCGCTGATGCCGACGCCCGACTTCGGGCCGCTCGACCGGATGCAGGGCTGGATCATGACCGCGGTCATCACCGCGCTCGCGGCGATCACGCGCTTCATCAACCTCGGCTCGCCCACCGACGCGGGCACGCCGATCTTCGACGAGAAGCACTACGCGCCGCAGGCCTACCAGGTCCTGGGCAACCACGGCGTCGAGGACAACCCCGGCTACGGCTTGGTGGTGCACCCGCCGGTGGGCAAGCAGTTGATGGCCATCGGCGAGGCGATCTTCGGCTACAACGGGCTGGGCTGGCGGTTCAGCGGAGCCGTGTGCGGCGTGATCATCGTGCTGCTGGTGGCGCGCATCGTCCGTCGGATCACGCGGTCGACGCTGATCGGCGGCATCGCCGGGCTGCTGATCATCGCCGACGGCGTCAGCTTCGTGACGGCGCGTACGGCACTTCTCGACGTGTTCCTCGTGACGTTCGTGGTGGCGGCGTTCGGGGCGCTGATCGTCGACAGGGACCAGATGCGCGAGCGGATGCACGTCGCACTACTCGAGGGCCGGATCGGTGAGACGGCATTCGGCCCGCGGCTCGGCGTGCGCTGGTGGCGGTTCGGCGCGGGCGTACTGCTCGGGCTCGGCTTCGCGACGAAGTGGTCGGGCCTGTACTTCATCCTCTTCTTCGGGCTGATGACGCTGGCGTTCGACGTCGCCGCGCGTCGGCAGTACCGGGTGCCGCGGCCGTGGGTGGGGACGCTGCGACGCGACCTCGGCCCGACGGCGTACGCGATGGGCCTCATCCCGGTGCTGGTGTACCTGGCGGCGTATGCGCCGTGGTTCGCGTCCGAGACCGGGGTGTACCGCCACGAGGAGGGCCGCACCATCGGCGACGATGGTCTGCTGCCCAACGCCATTCGCTCGCTCTGGCACTACATGTACTCGGTGTTCACGTTCCACTCGGAGCTGACGAATGCCGCGGGCAACCACCATCCGTGGGAGTCGAAGCCGTGGACGTGGCCGATGTCGCTCCGGCCGGTGCTGTACGCAATCGACCAGCAGGAAGTGGGCGGCTGCGGCGCGCAGTCCTGCGTGAAGGCCGTGATGCTCGTCGGCACGCCCGCGATGTGGTTCCTCGCGGTGCCGGTGCTGGGCTGGGCGCTGTGGCGCGCGGTCGTCAAGCGCGACTGGCGCTACGGCGTGGTCCTGGTCGGCTACTTCGCGGGCTACCTGCCGTGGTTCGCCGACATCGACCGGCAGATGTACTTCTTCTACGCCGCGCCGATGGCCCCGTTCCTGGTGATGGCGATCGCGCTGATCCTCGGCGACGTCCTGTACGCGCCTCGACAGAACCGAGAGCGGCGAACGCTGGGCCTGCTCGCGGTGTGCTTCTACGTCGCGCTGGTCATCACGAACTTCGCCTGGCTGTTCCCGATCCTCACGGGGCTGCCAATCTCCCAGGCGACCTGGAACATGCAGATCTGGTTGCCGTCCTGGCGCTAGGGGCTTGGCACTGAGTTCCCGCGACGTCTACACCAGCGTCGTGCTCCAGGAGTTATCCACAACCGTGGGGTAGACGTCGCGAGAACCGGCGGGTTCTGTCGGGTGCGGCCACCAGCATCCGGTTCATGGAACGAGCATTCGTCGGCAGTGAGCTACTCGACGGCGGCCTCACGCCGGGCCAGTTGCGGTGGCGGTACAGAGCCGTCCACCCGCGCATCTACGTGCCGCGTGACGCCGCGTCGTCGATCCAACTCGACGCATACGCCGCCTGGCTGTGGACCGATCGCCGCGGCATCGTGTCCGGCCGTGCGGCCGCCGCACTGCACGGGGCGCTGTGGGTGATCCCCGATACGCCGATCGAGATGATCGCCCCGCAGGGTCGCCCTCGACCAGGGGTGCTGATCCGCAACCAGCGCATCGACTGGGACGAGGTGTGCATGATCGACGACCTGTCGGTCACGACGCCCACGCGGACGGCGCTGGACCTCGCCAGGCACTTCGCGCGTGACACTGCCGTCAAGTACCTCGATGCGCTGGCGGCGGCGACTGGCATCACGGGCGAGGACGTGGCACCGCTCGTCGAGCGATATCGCGGCGCCAGGGGGATGAAGCGCGCCCGCATTGCGCTGGACCTCATGGACGGCGGGGCGCAGTCACCGATGGAGACGTGGCTACGTCTGCTCGCAATCGATGCCGGATACCCGCGGCCTCGGACCCAGATCCGCGTGCACGACGGCAACACCGAGGCGTTTCTCGACATGGGCTGGGACGAACCCAAGATCGGGCTGGACTACGACGGTCAGCAGCACCAGACCGACCGTCAGCGCTTCGTGCACGACATCGGGCGCAACGCGATGGTCGAGCGCCAGGGCTGGCTGGACATTCACGTCGTCAAGGAGCACGGCAAGGGCTTCATACTGCAGCGCATTCGGGAAGCAGCCGAGCGTCGGCGGTGGTTTCCGCTCGCGAGATCTACACCAGCGTCGTGATCAGCGGCAGATCGACGACAGTGGTGTAGATCTCGCGAGGAATCAAAGCGGGTCGCGCGCCACCGGGCACGACATGCACCTCGGGCCGCCGCGGCCGGTGCCCAGCTCGGACGCGGAGATCGGCAGCACCTCGATGCCCGAATCCGCAAGCCGCGCATTGGTTTCCGCGTTGCGCTCGTAGGCGACGACGACGCCGGGCGCCAGTGCCAGGGTGTTGTTGCCGTCGTCCCACTGCTCGCGCTCGGCCGTCACGGGGTCCAGGCCGGTGTCGATGACGCGCAGCTTGCCGATTCCCATCGCATCCGCTGCCGCCTTCACGAACGGGGCGGCGCCGTCGATCTTCACCCCGCTGCCCGTGCGGTGGATCGTGAACGCCGACAACGAGTCGACGATGTTCGGGTACATGACGACGGCGTCGTGGTCGACCATGGTGCACACCGTGTCGAGGTGCATCTGCGCCCGCTCCTGGGCGATCGGCACTGCCAGCACGGTATGCGCGAGGTCGTCGTCGAACAGGGTGCGCGCCAACGCCTCCGCTCCGGCGGGCGTCGTGCGCTCCCCCACCCCGACGGCCACCACGCCCGGCGCCAGCAGCAACACGTCACCGCCCTCGACCGGAGCGGAGCGCGACTCGTACGCCCGCCGCACGCCGAGGAACCGCGGGTGGTGCGCATAGATCAGGTCGGTCAGCGACGTCTCGCGCACGCGGGCGGGCAACGCCAGCGACGTGATCGCCACCCGCGCCCCGATCCAGAACGACGAATCCCTGGTGAACAGCAGATTCGGCAGCGGGTCGATCACGAAGTCGCCACCGTGGTGCATGCGCCGGACCAGCGACAGCTCGATCTCGTCGAACGGCAGCTCGTTGAACGTCATGCCCGCCATCAGCACGTGGGCCAGCGCGCCGGCGTCCAGCGTGCGCAGGTACACCGAGAGTTCTTGCGCCAGGGGCAGTCCGAGCCTGCGGGCGTCGACCGCGGCCGAGATGCCGTGCATCCGCGCCGCGCCGCTGGCAAGCGCCTCGCTGAGCAGATCGGCGACCAGCAGCACCTCGACACCGCGCGAGCGCAGCAGATCGGCGAACGCGTCGTGCTCCTGCTGCGCACGTGCCACCCACGGCAATCCGTCGAACAGCAGCTTGTCGTTGTTGCGCGGCGTGAGGCGCTGCAATTCGGCGCCGGGCCTGTGCAGGATCACCACCCGGAGCGTGCCGACCTCGGAATCCGCTCCCAGCAGCGTCTCAGTCACGTCTAGCACCGTACGCCCAGGGCACTTCGTCGTCCTTCCAACGCGGCACCTCAACTATCGTTGAGGTCATGGAGACGCTCGAACTGAGCCCTGGCGAGCTGTCGCGGCGCAGCGGCGTGGCGGTGTCGGCACTGCACTTCTACGAACGCGAAGGCCTGATCGTCAGCAGGCGAACCACCGGCAACCAGCGCCGATACGCCCGCGAGACGATCCGGCGCGTCGCGTTCATCCGGATGTCGCAGCGGCTCGGCATCCCGCTGGCCCGCATCCGGGAGGCGCTGTCCACGCTGCCCACCGACCGCGTGCCCACCAGCAAGGACTGGGCGCGCCTGTCGGCCGGCTGGCGGGAGGACCTCGACGAACGGATCCTGCACCTGCAGCGGTTGCGCGACAACCTCTCCGGCTGCATCGGCTGCGGTTGTCTCAGCCTCAAGGCGTGCTCGCTGGCCAACCCGGGCGACGTCCTGGCTCAGCGGGGACCGGGGGCTGCGAACCTATGACATCGAACGCCTGTGCGATAGGATCGAAACCGTGGCTGGAAGCGCGATGCCGGTTCAGACCTCGCTGTTCGATTGCACCGACCGGCGAGATCTCGGTGACGGCGCCTGGATAGACGTCCGGGCCGGTTGGCTGACCGGCCACGACGAGTGGTTCGGCGAACTGCTCGAGGCCATCCCGTGGCGCGCCGAGCGCAGGCAGATGTACGACCGCGTGCTCGACGTGCCCCGCCTCGTCAGCTTCCACGACCTACTAGCCGGGCCCGCTCCGCACCCTGCGCTCGCGAAGCTGCGCGTGCGGCTCAACGACATCTACGCCCGCGAACTCGGCGAGCCGTTCACCACCGCCGGACTCTGCCTGTATCGCGACGAGTCGGACAGCGTCGCCTGGCATGGCGACGACATCGGCCGCAGCCGCTCCGAGGACACGATGGTGGCGATCGTGAGCCTGGGCGCGACAAGGGCTTTCGCGATGCGGCCCCGCTCCGGTGGCCGCTCGCTGCGCCTGCCCCAGGCGCACGGCGACCTGCTCGTCATGGGCGGGTCGTGCCAGCGCACCTGGGAGCACGCGGTGCCCAAGACCACCAAGCCGACCGGCCCGCGGATCAGCATCCAGTTCCGGGCCCGCGACGTCCGCTAGGCCCCGCGGACGTCCTCGACGGCGGTAACCACCAGGTCGCGGGCACGCTTGGTGTCCACCGGCACGACGGGCTGATTCGGTACGACGAGTGGGTTCGCTGTGACGATCACCAGGAACGACCCGAAGGTCGCGACGTAGTTGTACAGCTCGCCGGAGGCCGGCTTGCCGTTCACCACGGTCTGCACGACGCGGTGGGTGCCCGTGGTCCGCACGTCCTCGATGGCCGGCGCCTCGGCCACCTCGACCAGGCCGCGCGCACCCGTTCCGGCGAACGCCACCTTCTGACAGTCCGCGCCCGGCTCCGGCAGCGGCACCGCCTCGGACGTCTCGACGGCGATCGCGATGAACCGGTTGCCCGCGCCCTCCGCGGTGACGGCGGCCATGTTGCCCTTCAGCCCCGGCGGCACCTGCAGGCCGGTCGCGAACTTCCCGCAGGCGGGCGGGTCGAATCTGATGCCCGGCGGAAGTGCCTGCGGCGCAAGCAGACGCGGGTCGACGCCGGTGGGGTTCACGGTGGACACCTTGAACTCCGGGCCGAACGCCGACTTCAGGTCGAGCACCTTCGCGATGTCGCCCTCCGACTCGTCACCGGACGACGCCGACCCGCCGGAACAAGCGGCGCATGCGGCCAGCAGCAGGGCGGACAGGAGCACGAGCGGGGTCCGAGACATCGGCGCCAATCTACCCGCCGGCGGGTGCGGCACCCCGCAACGCCGACACGGTGCTGCTCAGCAGCGTCGCGCCGAAGTCGGCGGGCAGGCCCGGCTCCGCCGATCCCGGGTCGGTGACGACCGTGACGTAGGCGACGTGACCGGGCAGGTATGCGGTGAAGGTGTCTGCGTTCGAGCGCGTTTCGGTGCTGCCTTCGACCACGGTGACGGTGTCGGCGCGCAGTGTGAGCGTCTGCGCGTCGTCGATGGGCGGCGCGTCCACCATCGACACCGTTCCCGAGGTGTGTCCGGCCAGCACCGCGAACTCGCCGCACTCGGCACGCGCGACGTCGTCGGGCCCGACCGGCGCCGCCGCCGCGACGACGTAGACGATGGCCCCCGGACCCGACGCCGACCAGCCCCGCACCGATACGGGGTCCACCGGCGGATCGGCCAGCACGCCGCACGCCGACGGTTCGGCCGTCCACTGCGCGCCGAGTCCCCACATCGCCACCGGCGCGACGCGCCCCGTCACGTCGGCCACCTCGAACCCCGGGGGTAGCGCGGTGCGCGTCCGACCAACCTTCGCGGGGTCGATCACCGTGTTCACCGTCGAAGGCGCCGCGGCTGCCCCGGAAGTGGACGGAGGCGCTGGCGGCTCGGATTCGCCACACCCCGCGCACAGCGTCAGCACCAAGGCGGCCGCGAAGATGCGCACGCCGCCTTGATACCACGGCTACTGTGGCGTGGGACCAATGCCGGCCGAGGACACGCGCCTCGAATCCTCGAGGAGGTTCCCAACAGTGTGTACGCGAGTCCTGTGGAACGACAACGCGTTAGCAGTGCTGGCGGGGCGGAGCATGGATTGGCCCGAGTCGACTGAGCCATTGCTCACGTCGTTTCCGCGTGGTCGCGCACGCGACGGTGGCCGACTGCTCACCGAGGTGGTGGTGGCCGAGAATCCGCTGCGCTGGACCAGCATTCACGGAAGCCTGGTCGCGACCGTCTACGGTCTCGGCACCGTCGACGGGATCAACGAGAAGGGCCTGGCGGTCCATGCGCTCTATCTCAAGTCCACCGACGTCGGAACCCGCGACCCGCGGCGACCGGGGCTCCACACCGGGCTGTGGGCGCAGTACTTGCTCGACCAGGCCGCAACGGTTGCCGAGGCATTGACCCTGATGACGGACGTGCAGCTGGTCATGGTCGGTGCGAACGGGCACGACGCCACCCTGCACCTGGCGGTCGAGGACCCGACCGGCGACAGCGCCATCCTCGAACTCGACGGGGGAGAACTCGTGGTGCACCACGGACGCGAGTTCAGGCTGATGACCAACGACCCCACGTACGACGAGCAACTCGGGCTGCTCGCGGCCCGCGACTTCTCCCATCCCAGCCGCGACATGCCCCTGCCCGGAAACGTGAACCCGGTCGACCGGTTCCAGCGCGCCGCGTATTACGCAGCACTGCTTCCCGAGCCGTCGACGGAGCGCCAGGCCGTGGCCAGCGTTCTCGCGATCATGCGCAACGTGTCGGTTCCGTTCGGCGCGCCCTACGGCGAGTTCGGCGTGTACAACACCGAGTACCGCACGGTCTGCGACCTCACGCACCTCGTCTACTTCTTCGAACTCACCACCAGCCCCAGCACGCTGTGGGTTCGGCTGAGCGGCCTCGACTTCGCAGAAGGCGCACCGACGCGGGTGATCGATCCGTATGACGAGACGCTGGCGGGCGACGTCACGGGATCGTTTGCGACGCGAGACGTCGGCTTCTGACCCCTGGACGTCAATTTCGAGCGCTTTGGCACGTCCGTCCGTAGGCTCATGCTGCTTTCCCACGACAGGAGATCCTTGAGAATGAACACGCCCACGAAGGCCGCAGGCCCCGTCGTCGCAGCTGTCGCGTTGGCCCTGGCCCTCGCCGGGTGCGGGTCCGACTCCGAGACGCAGGCGACGTCCTCCTCCTCGTCGGAGAGCAGCAGTGCGTCGAGCAGTAGCGCCGAGAGCAGCGCGCCCGAGACCAGTGCGGCGCCCGCAGGCAAGCGCGAGACGATCGCCGACTACATCAAGGCGAACGGCATCACCGAGACGCCGGTCAAGAGGGGCCAGCCGGGTACGCCGACGGTCGACCTGCCCGTGCCGGCCGGTTGGCAGGACGCGGGGCCCAAGACCCCGCAATTCGCCTACTCCGCAATGGTCTTCACCGGCGATCCCGCGATGGCGGCCGATCCGCCCACGATCGTGGCGCTGATGTCCAAGCTGACCGGAGACGTCGACCCGGCGAAGATCGCCGAGTATGCCCCTGGCGAGCTGCAGAACCTCCCGGGGTTCGAAGGCGGCGACGCCAAGAAGGACGAGTTGGGCGGTTTCGAGGCCTACCAGGTGGGCGGCAGCTACCTCCGTGACGGCGTGAAGCGGATGATCGCCCAGAAGACCGTCCTGATCCCGTCGGGCCCCGACCTGTTCGTGCTGCAGGTGAACGCCGACGGTCTCGAGGATCAGATGGGACCGCTGATGGACGCCACGACCACCATCGACGACAAGACGGTCATCACCACGTAGCCGATCAGGCCCGCGAGATCTCCGACGCCTCGGCGACCTGCTCGTCGGTCGGCCGCACCCCGGTGTAGCGCTCGAACTGCTCGGCGGCCTGCAGGGCGATCACCTCCGCACCGGTGACGACGGCGGTGCCTGCGTCCCGCGCCGCGGTGATCAGCGGCGTCTCCGACGGCAGGGCCACCACGTCGAACACCGTGGCCGCGGCGGCGATGGTCGCTGGGTCGAACGCGCACTGCGACGCCTCGGCGCCACCCGCCATCCCGATCGGCGTGACGTTGACGATCACCGATGCGGTGCGGTCACCCACGTCGGGTGCGTACTCGTAGCCGAGGCGATCGGCCAGCGCTCCACCGGTGTCGACGTTGCGCGCGACGATGAGACCAGAGGTGAAGCCGCTGTCGCGGAAGGCCGCACCGACCGCGTTGGCCATTCCGCCGCTGCCCCGGATCAGCACCGTGCCGCCGGGGTCGAGACGGTGTTCGGCGATGAGCCGTTGCACCGCAAGGTAATCGGTGTTCGACGCGGTCAGATGGCCACCCGGGACGGACACGTCGTTGACGATGGTGTTGACCGAGTGGATGGCCCTGGCCGAGGGCTCGACCTCGTCGACCAGGGCGAGGACGTCTTCCTTGAACGGCATCGACACCGAACACCCGCGGATGCCGAGCGCACGCACGCCGCCGATCGCCGCGGCGATGTCGGTGGTGGTGAACGCCTTGTAGACGAAGTCCAGGCCCAGCACGTCGTAGAGATGGTTGTGGAACCGCGTGCCGATGTTGCTCGGTCTCGCGGCCAGCGAGATGCACAGCAGGGTGTCCTTGTTCAGCGGCGGTCGCCGGCCTGCCGACTGCGTCATCAGCCCAGCGCCCGCATGACTTGGCGTGCGAGAGAATGGATCTCGCGGTACTGCACCGGGGTGAGCGACGTCTCGCGGAGTGTGGGCACGTCTATCACCGTAGTCACCACCCCGAGGTCGTCGCGATGCCAGCGCGCGCCATACCGGTTGAGGATCGCGCGCATCGCGTAATTGTCGGCCAGCACGCGTGCGGTGAACTGCCGAACGCCGTCACCGTGCGCCGCGACGGCCAGGGCGTCCATCAGGAACGACCCGATCCCGCGGCCCTGGTAGTCGTCGCCGACGATGAACGCGACCTCCGCGACCGCCGGCTGGCCCTCCTCGCGCACGAACCGCGCATCTGCGACGATCGGACCTGCGGCGCCGTCGGTCAGCACCCACACGAAGTGGTCGACGTAGTCCACCTCGAACAGGTAGCTCATCAGCCGGGCAGTCGGCGTGCGGGTGGATTGGAAGCGCCGGTACAGCGTCTCGCTCGAGAACTGCACGGGACCGTGCACCAGGCGTTCGTTGTCGCCGGGGAGGACCGGCCGCAGGAACAGCACGGTGCCGTCGCGCATCGTCACCGGGATCGGCGCGACGTAGGCCGCGAGCCGCTGCCGGGCGGTCCGGACGAGGGAGTCCATCATGGCCGGCGCTTCGAGCATCGTCGCGAACGCCTCGCGTCCCCCGACCCACCCGGTGAGGCCGTCGATGGCGGTCACGGTCGCCGTACGCGGGGCGTCTCGCAGCAACGCGATCTCGCCGACGATGAGGCCGGGTCCGACGGTCGCGACGCTGGAGTCGCCGTCGACGTTCGCGTGCGATACCTCGGCATACCCCGACTGGATCAGGAGGAAGGAGACGGCCTGCTCGCCCTGGCGCATCAGCACCTGGCCTGGGGCGGCGCTCAACGGTCTAAGGCGAGCCGCCAGCGGACCCAGGGATTCGGTGGGACAACCAGCGAAGAATGCCAGTTCAGCCAGCTCGTCGACGCTGACGGCATCGGTTCCCGTCACGCCCCGAGGCTACGGGTTCCGCGCAGCCATGTCAGGGAGTGACGGCATCCATCGGTGGACCGTTCAGTGCGGTCACCTCGCGGTGGGCCACAGCCGTCGCGACGGCGGTTCCGTCCCGGACCACGCCCACGATCGCCACTTCGTCGTTCACGGTGAAGGCGCCGGTATCGCCGATCTGGCTACCGGCCGCCGTGATCGCGTTGGTATCGGCGTTCACGACGTAGGTGCGGGCCACGCCGTCGACACCCTGCGCGGTGACCGAGGTGGGCGTGACGTCGATCAGCCTCCCCTCATGGCTGATCGACTGCTCGACGTGCGGGATCGCGGCGTTCTGGACCTGCTGCTGCACTGGCGACGCGGTCGGAACCGGGTCGGCCGTGCGCGCGAGGATCGCGGCGGTCACCGAAGCGAAGACCACGGCGAAGGAGATCGTCAAGAAGATGGTGACCGTTCGCCGCATCTCGCGGTCCTGCATCGTGTTGGTCTTGCCCATTGCGGGCCTCGCCTCTCGTCGGGTAAGGAACGAATACCCGAGGCGTCGGCTGAGAAAACACCGAAGTTCACTTGCCCGTCGGCGGCGGCGGCGGGATCTCGACAGCCAGGCGGTGTCAGAGTGCGGAAAAGCCATTGTCCGGGGTCCTCCCGCGTAATACAGTCGAGGTCAGGTTGAGGGCACAGCCGTCCAAACGTCATTCGACGCCCGGCAAGAACTGCGAGCGGTGGCTTTAAGCCAACAGGGCCCATTCCCGTGACGTGACTCCCAATCCCCCTTGGAGTTCACCGTGTCCATCGCACCCAATGCCACACGTGGCGCGCCCATTCGCCCGCACGAAGCGTCGTTCACGTCCTGCCCGATCGGCACCTCGACGACCTTGCACGGGGTCGCAGGCGAGATCGACGCGGCCAACGCGTCCGACCTCTCCGACTACGTCGACGCCAACCTCGAAGACGCGGGAAAGCTCATCCTCGACCTGCGTGAGTTGACCTTCTTCGGCACGCAGGGCTTCTCCGTCCTGCACCGCATCAACGTCACGTGCTCGCGGCGTGGGGTCACTCTGGTGGTGGTGTCCGGATCCGAAGTGGACCGGATACTGCGGATCTGCGACCCGGCAGGTGGCCTGCCGGTCGCGCGATCACTCGAGGCTGCGATCAACGCGGCGGCGTCGCCGCCACCGACTCACCTCAGGTTGGTCCCCCGGGGCTGAGAACTCGTCGCGGTAGGCGCGCTCCTGCTCGCGATCCAGCTTGGCCTGGCGCCATCCGCCGTGGCCCTTGCCGCCCGAGGCGAACATCCAGAATCCACCGGCGATCAGCACGACCGACAGCACGGTGAGCACCACGGGTGAAGCCCATCCCGCCCCGCCGCCGGCAGCCGTCAACATCAGACCGACGGCGACCACGCCGGCGATCACCGACGACAGTCCTAGCAGTGGCAACCAGTAGCTCTTGGTGGAACGTTCTCTCGCCATGTCGAGTACCTCAACTCGTCGGGGGCTGAGCCTCTGCGTGGGGATGCTGCTCGGCCCAGCGAAGTTCCTGCTGCCGAACACGACGGTGGGTCAGCCACAACCACGATCCCCCCACGATCCACGCGAGCACCGCAATGCCCGCGCACACGGCGCCGGTCGCCACGTTGCCGGACGCGAACGACGCCAGGCCGACGACCAACGCGACGACGCCTACGGCCATCGTCACCAACCCCGGTGCGTTCACACCGTTCTTCATCGTCTCGCCCGCGTGCTGACGCGTCGTTCGGGCGTGATCGATCGGATCGTGCGACGTATCACCCATCGTCCACCTCACTTCCGGCGCCGCATCTCCAAAGCGCGCCGCCACAGTCGATCGGATACCCGCGGCCGAACCGTCAAAACGGCCGGGCGACCGCGTTCACCGTTGTGTCACCAACGCCCACTGCCGTTTCGCATCTCCAGCGCGGGGAACCCCGCCACCCATGCCCAATCCCGCCGTCCTCTTCGACATCGACGGAACCCTCGTCGACAGCAACTACCTCCACGTCCACGCCTGGCTACGGGCGTTCTCGGAGGTCGGCATCGACGTCGAGTCGTGGCGCATCCACCACCGGATCGGCATGGACGGCGAATCCCTGCTCGACGAGTTGGTCCCCGACGAGTCCGCCGATCAGGCGCCGCGGGCCAAGGAACTCCACGGGACGTTCTACAAGGAGACCGCGCCGCTCATCCGTCCCCTCGCCGGCGGACGTGAACTCCTCGACGCCGTCGCCGACATGGGCCTGCAGGTGGTGCTCGCGACGTCGGCGCCGGAGGACGAGCTGGCCATCCTTCGAGACGTGCTCGATCGGGAGGACATCCTGTCGGCGGTGACATCGTCCGAAGACGTCGAGACCGCGAAGCCGCGGCCCGACATCGTCGAGAAGGCGCTCGAGCGCGCAGATGTGCCCGCCGAGCAGGCCGTGTTCGTCGGGGACACGATCTGGGACATCACGGCAGCCAGTCGCGCCGGGGTCGAGTGCATCGCCTTCGCCAGTGGAGGCATCGGCCGCAAGGAACTGGAGGACGCCGGCGCGATCGCCGTCTACGACAACCCACGGGACCTGCTCGAGCAGTTGGCGTCGAGCCCGATCGGGCGACTGCGCGGCAGCGGCTAGACCGCGTAGGGCAGAGTCGATCCGATGAAGTAGACGACGGCGGCCGAGATCACGGCGACGAACATCAGGAACGCCGATACCGTGGCGATCACGTAGGTGACCCCATCCAGTTTCGACTCCGGTGTCCGAGACTTCGTTTCCATGACCTTCGCTTCCGTCGAACCGCGTCCGATGTGCTGTCAATACCCAAACCCCAGCACCAGAAAACGCCGGGGTTAGCCGGGGCTACGGAATCAGCGCTCGAATCGGCCACGAGCCGCCACGCGGAATCGACGCCTACCAGTCAGCGCGGGTCTCAACTGCGTATTCGCAGAAAATTCGTCGCCATTGCGATGACGACGGATTCCGTATTAACCTGGTCACACCAGGTTGAGTGCACAGCCGAACGTCATCGTCATCCGGCGCGAATCCTCCGGCGACGGCTCTCAACCGCAGAACGTGACGTGAACTTCAGTACGAACCCTCGACTGATGGAGTTCTCGAATGTCGGTAGCACTGGCGGCCCCCCTGGCCGCAACTCTTCGCCCCGGCGCCATCTGCATTCGCGATGAGCGTCTCGACCCCTCGACGCTGCTGGTCGACGCCGCGGGCGAACTCGACGCCGCGAATGCGCGCCAGCTCGTCGACCACGTCGCGGCGATCGACGACCCACATTCGACGCTGATCGTGGACCTACGCGAATTGACGTTCTTCGGTACCGAAGGGCTGTGGGCGGTCAACCGGATCATCGCGGCGAGCGCCAAGCGTCACGCGACGTCCGTGCTGGTGGCCGGACCCGAGGTGCGGCGGGTGCTGCGAATCTGCGATCCGCACGGAGCCCTGCGGACGGTGAGTTCGGTGGTCGACGCACTGGTGGCGTCGAAGCCGAACCCGATGCACACGCTCATCCACGCCTAACCCGCCCCGGGGACATCGGTCCGCGCAGCCACCGAGGCCGACGCACCCACCGTGAACACGTCGATGACCACGTCGTCGTCCCGGTACCCGGCCATGCGGTACAGACCCGGCGTCGCGGCGATCACCTCGTTGGCCTCGTCACCGCTCATCGGGTAGTCGGCCACGGCATGGCGCCAGTGCGCCGCGACGATGGTCGTACCGCCGTCGAGTCGCGGGCACTCGCGAACCAGGACGTCCCGCAGCGCGGACGCCTCGAAGTAGTAGGCCACCTCCGAGATCACGACGAGATCGGTGCCGTCGAGCGGCCAACGTTCGTCGAGTGACAACCGCAACAGGTCGACCCGTTCAGTCGTCCCACTGCGTTCGAGCCGTGCTCGGGTGGCGTCGAGGGCGACAGCCGAGACGTCGGTTGCCGTGACCTTGGCGCACCGCGCGGCCAGCGAGTCGGTGAGCACGCCCACCGAGCATCCCGGCTCGAAGGCGTGCTCGTAGCGGGGTGAAGGCAGCATCGCCAGCGTGATCGCGTACTTGCGTTGCTCGTACCAGCGCTCCCCAAGGCTCCAGGGATCTGCTGCGGCAGCGTAGATCTCGTCGAAGTACTGGTCCGACAGGCGACCGGTCACACGAACACGACCTCTCCGACTCGCATCAGCCGATCCACGACGTCCGGCGGCAGTACCGCCCCGCCGCCGCCGGCGGGTGGCACCGTCTGCGAATGGAACTGCGCGGCCGCCGACTCCTTGCGTGCCGCTGCGCTCGCGTCGACGACGACGCGCTGCATGCGCGACCAGGGCACCGCGGCGTCCGCGGGTTCCGCCCAGTGCCACATCCAGATCGGGTACTCGAGCAACCGCACGGAGGTTCGAGCGCATGCCGCGGCGGCAGCGCGACCGACCGCCTCGTGGTCCGGATGGCCGTCGCCCCGCCACGTCGCCGCGCACCACGAGCCCGGCGGTCGGCCCGTCAGCAGACCGACGAGCGATTCGGTCAGCGCACTCTCGTGGGACTCGAGTTCTCCGTCGGGTAGGCCCAATTCGACGACGTCGTCGATGCCGAGAGCGTCCGCTGCCCGCCGGAGTTCGCCCCTCCTGGCCGCCTCGAGGCCCGCGCGCCGAGCGGGCGACCAATCGGCGAAGGCGCCACCGCCATCGGTGACCGAGATCAATTGGACGTCGACGCCCCGGTCGCGCAGCGCAGCCGCGGCCCCGCCGAAGCCGTAGGTCTCGTCGTCGGGGTGCGCTGCGACGACGGTGAGCGACGAGCACGTCGAGAAGTCCAGCGTCGGAGACCCCGGCAGCCAGTCGAGCCACGCCGCGGACGACGTGCCACCGTCGGCGATCGGGCACGCTGCGAACCTCGACTGGTTGCCCACGTCGGCGCTCACCGTGCGGCCAGTCGGCCGAGCGCTGCGAGGTCGCGCTCGGCGTGGCTCTGGCGCACGTACATGGTGAGGTCGGCGACCCGCTGTGCGTGCGCGGCGTCCATCGCGAGCGGCTTCGGTCCGAGTGCGCGGCCCGTGCGGGTGATCGCCTCGTCGACCGCGTGCTCTACCACTGCCCGCACCCGGCGGGCGATCAGTTCGGCGTCGGGATCGCAGGGGTCCGAATCGATGGCGCGTGCCGCTGCCGCCACCGTCGCCTCCGCTGCCGCGAGCGCCCCGTCCACGGCACCGAGATGGGCCTGGGCGTGCGGATCGGCCGGTGCCGCCGACGAGTTTTGCGCGGCGTGCGACACCGCGCGATAGAGCGGAGCAGCGACGGCGCGGGCGCCACCAAGCCAACACGCAGCCACGCCGATCGCGCCGTGCCAGAAGCCATGTCGCGTCAGATACTCGCCAGGGGCGCCGACCTCCACCGCAGCCGCCGACGCGAAGTGGACCGGTCCGGTGTCGCTGTCCCGCATCCCGACGTTCTGCCAAGTCGACGGCAGTATGGACACCCCAGGGTCGGCCAGGTCGACCGCGTACAGCCCGCGAGATCCGTCGGCGCGGCGCGCGGTGACGAGCGCGTGGGTGCACAGACCCGCACCCGAGCACCACGCCTTCGTCCCATCGAGGACCACCCGGTCGGCGTGGTGGGCCGTCACGACGGCGTCCGGTGGCTCGGCCGCCCACACGCCCCACAGTTGACCGACCGTCGGGGGTGCGCCGTTGCACTCCGCGAGGATCGCGGCAGCGTCGCAGTGCGCCTCGGCGAGTCGGCCCGCGGTGACGTCGACTTCGGTCAGCCTGGCCAGTGCCGTCCAGCGGTCCAGGGTGCGCCCGTGACCCGGCAGTGGCAGGTCGAGTTCGCCAGCGTCCAGCCACTGGCGGAGGCGATCGTGGGTCACGTTCGTTCCGTCGTGACGCCGGTGGCGACCGACCGCAGGTGCGCGGCGAACCCGCGCGGCGCCCTGCCGACGGGGCGTGCAGACGTCGACACGGAGATGCGGCGGTCACTGTCGATGCGAACCCCGGCCGCTCGGAACCGGTTGACCAGGTCGACGTCCTCGTCGTTGGCCAGGGTGGCGAAACCGCCCGTCTGCCAGTAGGTGGCTGCCCGGAAACCCATGTTCGCTCCATGGACGTGCCGATGCCCGCGTCCGTCGGGCCGGTACTTGGTCTGGTAGGAGGACAGGTAGCGGCGGATGGCGACGGTGGACGTGTTGCGCCAGTTGGGTACTCGCACGACGCCGAGCACGACGTCCGCGCCCGACCCGATCTGCCGGATCAGCCAGTCGGGATCGACCCTGCTGTCGGCGTCGGTGGTCGCGTACCAGACCTCGTCGTCCGACGCCGCCGTCGGGAGCGACTTCGCGTAGTCGAATCCCGCTGCGCGCGCGGCCCCGACGTTGCGCAGGTTTACCTCCACCGCGTGCACGGCAGCGCCGAACGACTGGGCCAGTTCGGCCGAGCCATCGGTGCAGGCATCGAGCACGACGACCACCGACGTCTCGAACGGCAGATGCGCTGCGGCGTCGAGCACCGATTGCACGCACCCTCGGAGTCGGCTCGCCTCGTCGTGGGCGGGAATGACGACGACGGCGTGGCGCAGCGTGACCCCCTGCAGCGGTGAGGCTGGTCGCCTCACCCCTTTACTCATAGGCCGGGTAATCGACAGCGGCCAACACCTTGGCCAGGTGCACCGCGTTGCGGGCCACCGTCGCGGTCGTCGAGGCCACCGCCTCGGGCACCTCGTCGAGATCGCCATAGTCGGTCGAACCCATCGCCGGACCCGTCCAGTAGGTGTTCGCCTGCGCCGGAATGGTGTAGCCGACGTCGTTGAGCGCCTGGAAGACGTCGGCGGCGACCTTGTGCGCGCCGTCCTCGTTGCCGACGACGCTCACCACCGCGACCTTGCCCGCGAGGATCGGCCGTCCCGCGTCGTCCTTGCTGGACAGCTCGGCGTCGAGGCGTTCGATGACCCGCTGGGCGATGCTGGACGGATGGCCCACCCAGATCGGGGTGCTGAACACCAGGATGTCGGCGGCGAGGATCTTCTGCCGGATCGTGGGCCACTCGTCGCCGTCGCCCATGTCGGCCTCGACCCCCGGGGCGATCGCGTAGTCGACGCAGCGCACCGACTCGCATTCGACGCCTGCCTCGCGTAGGTGCGAGAACACGTGCTGGGCGATGAGTTCACTGCTTGATGGTGCCGGGCTGGGTTTGAGGCTGCACACCAGCGCCAGGGCGGTCAACTGCTCCCTGTCACTACTCATGATCGATCATCTACCCAATCGTTCCGTCGCGGAATCTGACGAGGACATGACGTGGGTTGCGAGGCCGTGAACCGGGGTAACGCTGATGCACCACCAACAGGAGGACACATGGCCGGACGAGACCCGGAGCAGAGCGAATCAGACGTGCAGGCCGACGATCACGTGGCCTCGACGCGGGCGAGCAACGGCGACGATGGTGACTACGTCGGCCGCACGTTCGCCGACGACGACTTCGATGCCGGCGAGAGCGGCGCCGAGGCGCGCGCGAAGACCGAATAGCTCTCTTCGGCTCACCCCTTTGCGACGCGGGCGATGAGGTTGCGGGTGGCCTTCTCCACGATCGCCTGCCGTTCGGCCGGGTCGTCGGTGCGTTCTGCACGACGGGCCGACGCCTTGATCGTGAGGCCCTGCTCGTAGGCCGTCACCACCCGCGGATCGACGTAGGACGCCCGGGCGACGGCAGGCGTGTTACCGAGCCCTTCGGAGACTTCCTTGAAGACATGCGATTCGACGCGCTTGACCACCTTCTTGGACACCGGCGGATCGGCGTCGACGAACGCCTCCGCCGCGAGCACAGTGCCATGCCAGGTACGCAGGTCCTTCACGCTGTAGTCGGACCCGACCATATCCTTGAAGCGGGCGTTCAGGTCCTCGGCATGCAGGTCCGCCCACCCGGACATGGTGCGGCACACCAGAAGGCGGTTGCCGTCGTGTTGGCGCCGCAGTAGCGACCGGATGGACCGCACCACCTGCGGGTCCTCGATCTCGAGCATCCGCCGCACCCCGCTCTTGGCCGGGTAGTCGAACGACACTGCGTTCTTGCGGACCGTCACGTGTTCGCACAGCAGCGTCGCGATGCCGTAGGACTCGTTCTCCTCCGCATACTGCTCGCCGCCTGCCCGGAAGTACCCGCGGTCCAGCAGGTGCAGCGCGATCGCCAGCACGCGGTCTCGGTCCAGACCCTTGCGTCGGAGGTCCTCGGCGACCTTGATCCGCCACTGCGGCAACGTCTTCGACATGCCGAGGACGCGGTCGAACTTCTCCTCGGCCCGCTCCTCCTGCCACCTCTGGTGATACAGGTATTGGCGTCGCCCGGCGGCATCGGTGCCGACCGCCTGAATGTGCCCGTTGGCGTACGGACTGATCCACACCTTCTTCCAGGCCGGCGGGATGACCAGGTCCCTGATGCGGGCCAGCGCCGCCTCGTCGGTCAGCGGCAAACCGTCGGTACCGACGTAGGAGAAACCCTTGCCGCGTCGCACCCTTCCGTAACCCGGGCCGGTGACGACGCTGCGCCGTAGCCGCACCGCAGGGACCTATCCGTTGCTCTTGCGCAGCGCGTCGGGCTTGTGCACGGCATCGTTGCCGCTCTTCTCGCTACGCACCCGATACTGCGGATCGTCGGGGCTCGCCCGCACCGTGCGCTTGGCCGCCTTCGTGTCCTCGGTGATCTTCTCCTCGACGGTCCCCTCGGCGGTGCTGCCATGGCTGCTCCACTCGACGTGGTCGCCCTTCTTGAATTCCTTGTCGTCTTTGCTCATGAGGTCGTATTACCCACTGTCACAGGCATTGAACGGACGGTTTCACCTCAGCGCCCATGTTGCGTTCCATCATGGCCAGCGCGGCTTCACCGAGTTCGGGGATGATGTGGGCGACCGCGTCGGGTGGCACGACCACGTCGAGGTGACGCAGATAGCCGTCGAGGGCGGTGTAGAGGATGCACTGTTCGGTCACCTGGCCGGTGAGTACGACGCGCTTGGTCTCGAGGCGTCCGAGCAGGTAGTCGAGCGCGGTCGCGTAGAACGCGCTGTGGCGCACCTTGGTCAGGAAGGTGCATTCGTCGCCCGGCACAATCGGTTTGATGAGATCCGGTCGCTTGCCGTCGAGCGCGGTCCGGATCAGGTCACCGCGGTCCGCGGTGAAGTCTCCCCTGTTGTCGTTGACGTAGATGAGGTCGACGTCGTCGCGTGACCGCGCCTCGTCGATCAGCGTGGCCAGGGGGTCGACGATCTCTCCGACGTTGGCGGCGAGTGCGTCGCCGTCGCGATGGTCGTAGTCGTTCAACATGTCGATCACCAGTAGTGCGGTCTTGCTCATGAACCCGTCCATACCCGCGAATGGTCGGCTCATACGCCCGTATTTGACTCCGCGATGACGTTTCGTCACGGTGGATGGAACTCACACAGTGGTAAATTCATGATCAAGGTTGAGAGTGCAGCCTGCGGTGTCGTCGCCGGGGCGGACACGGTTCCCCCCGCGTCTGGACGCTGACACCACTTCGATCGCCGACCGGTAGCCATACCGACGTCGGCAAGACGCCCCAATGGGGCAGGGAAGCTGGTGGGCATGCTGCCCAAGCAGACCATTACCGATCAAGCTGTCGACCTGTGCGGGCCTGCGGCCCCGGGCCCGACGCTCGATCGCGCCGAACTCCTCGAGCAGGTCGGCACCGGCCTCGCCGGATCGCTGAACCTCCGTCGCACGGCCATCCGCCTGTTGACCCTCATCACTCCCGGTCTCGCCGACTGGGCGGTCGTCATCGTCCCCGACAGCACGACCGGCGGCCTGCACGTGCTCGGCGGCGCGGGTCACGGCTTCAGCGATGTCGTGCCGATGGCCCAGGTGTACGACCAAGCGCTGGGCCGGGTCATGCGTTCCGGAAGGACCGAACTCCTGCACGTCGAACTCGGCGACTTCGAGACCCCGGTCGTCGGCGACGGACTCGCGGCGCTGATACCCCACCCGCGACTGTCGGCCGAGGCCGCCGCACTGCGCCCGGCCGACGTGGTCGGCCTGGGGCTCACGGCGCGAGGTACGACCGTCGGCGCCTTGATCCTGGTCCGCGGTCAGGGCCGCGGGTTCGACGCCCACGACGTCGCCCTCGCCGAGCAGGTCAGCGAGCGGGCGGCGCTGGCGCTGGACTCGGCTCGCCTCTACGAGGACAGCTCGCGCATCGCCAGCACGCTGCAGCGGGGTCTGCGTCCACCGTCGCTGCCGGACATCGACGGCGTGCGCCTGGCAGCGCTGTACCGGCCCGCGGCCGAACACCTCGACATCGGCGGCGACTTCTACGACGTCCACGGCTCCGGCGACGACTGGCTGCTGGCACTCGGCGACGTCAGCGGCAAGGGCGTGGAGGCCGCAGCCGTCACCGGCCGCGCCCGGCAGAGCATCCGCACCGCGTGCCTGTTCGACCGCAGGCCCACCGCACTGCTCGGCGCGCTCAACACGGTGCTGCACGAGACGGGCACCGACAAGTTCGTCACCGTGGTGTGCGCTCGGCTGCGCCGCTCGGGCGACGGCCGGATCACGGTGGAACTCGCGTCCGCCGGTCATCCCCCGCCAATCGTGTTGCGTGCCAACGGCCGAGTGGAACAGGTCGACGTTTTCGGCACCGCGGTGGGCATGATCCCGCGCGTCGAGTACGCATCGGTCGAGATCGAACTTCGGCCGAACGACACCCTGCTGATGTTCACCGACGGGATCGACGAGGCGTTCGGCGCCGACGGCATGTACGGCGTCGAACGACTGCTCCGACTACTCCCTGCCTACGCCGGCGCCGCACCCGAGGTGGTTTGCGAGGCCATCGAGCGCAGCGTCATCGAGCACCTCGACAGCCGCGCCCACGACGACATCGCCCTGCTCGCGGTGACGTGCGGGGGTTGAGTTCGTGAGCGACCTCGCCCTCGCCTCCGCCTACGACGACGCCATCGCCTCGGGCGACGCCAACACCGTGGCCGCGGTCATCGACCGGATGCTGGCCGCAGGCGAGTATCCGGTCACCGTCCTCACCGACGTCATCGCCGCGTCGCAGCGCGAGGTCGGCGCCCGCTGGCAGCGCGGTGAGTGGACCGTCGCCCAGGAACATGCGGCCACCGCGCTCGCCGTCTCGGCCACCAGGGTGGTCGCCGCACACGTCCGTCGGGTCCCACCGACGCGTGGCGGCGCGCTCATCGCATGCGCGGAGAAGGAATGGCATGCCCTGCCCGCCATGATCATCGACTGCGCGCTGCGGGCAGACGGCTGGGACACCACGCTCCTCGGCGCATCGACCAGCCCGATGCGCCTGAACCGGCACCTGCAGGAGCTGGGCCCCGAGGCCGTCGCCGTGAGTTGTTCGGTACTCGGCTCCCTGCCGACGTCACGCCGCTTCATCGAGGCGAGTACCGCTGCGGGAGTGCCGATCCTGGTCGGTGGGCCCGCATTCGGCCCCGACGACGCGCGTGCGCGTGCCCTCGGCGCCACCGCGTGGGCGCGCGACGCGCACGATGCCATCCGAGCGATGCGGGAGCTGCCCGCGGTGGTCGCGCCCGCACCGGCGCTGCCCGCAGAGGCGCTCGCCGAGCAGTCGGCGCTCGAACTCGACCACCGCAGGATGGTCGACCAGCTGCGCCGACGATGGTCGGTCGCCGCGAGCGGCACCGGTTCGGTCAACCTGGCCGACGACGAGGTCGTCGACGTGCTCAACCAGACGCTGCACGCCGTGGCAGCCGCGGTGCTGACCGCGGACCCGCGGCCGGTGTCTGAGACCTCTGCCTGGATCGACGACCTACTGCGCGGCCGTGGCGCCGACCCGGCCTCCGTGGTCGAACTGAGCGGACTCGTCGGCGAAGTGCTGCGGGACTACCCGCTGGCAGCCGCCGTCGTCGCGGAGCACTTCGCCACCGGACTCGGCTGACGCATTCGCGGGGCTAGTGCTCCTCGAGCACTGGGTGAGTAGGGGAATCGCTCGTCGCGGTGATGAACTCGTCGATCAGACGGAACACCTCGTAGGGCGCCTCGACGTGGGCGAAGTGCCCCACCCCGGGCATCACCTCGAGGTGACAGTCTGGCCGCGCCTCGAGTGCGGAGTACGCGTGGTCGACGGGAATGATCGTGTCGTCCTCACCCCAGATCGCCAGCGTCGGCAGATCGGACTTCAGCTTCAGCCGGTTCAGGGCGCTGACCGACTGGCCGCGGTAGTCGACGACCGACCGCAGCGTCCGCAGGAACGACTCGCGGGTGGCGGGATCCGCGAACGACGAGTACGCACTCCAGATCTCTGCGCCACGCGGTGAGCGCAGACCCATCGACGTCAGCCACGACTTGACCGAATTGCCCACTCGCAGAACCGGTGTCGGCGCGATGATCGGCATGATCAGCTCCGCACCCGGCGCCGAGAGCAACCGCAGTATCAAACCCACGTCGGGGCCGAGGCCGCCACTGCTGATGAGCACCAGCCGTCGGCAGTAGTCGGGGTGCTGGTAGAGGAACTGCATCGCGATGCCGCCGCCGAGCGAATGACCGACGACGGTCGCCGACGAGACGCCGAGTTCGTCGAGCAAGTCGCGCAGGCCCACGGCGAACGCGCCGAGCGAGTAGTCGGTCCTCGGCTTCGCCGACTGTCCGTGGCCGAGCAGGTCGGGGGCGATCACCCGGTACCGCTGCGCCAGCTTCGGCAGCAGTTCACGCCATGACTGGGAACTTCCGGCCATGCCGTGGACGAGCAGTAGGACCTCGCCCCGACCTTCGTCGTAGTAGGCGATGCGTTCGCCATGGATGTCGATGAACTTCTGTTCTGTCATCAGGTCTCCGCTTCCTCGGACCCCCACCTTACCGATCGGTAACCTTTCCGTCCGCCAATCGTGGTGTCCGCGGATGGGAGGCGGCGAGTGTGGGTAACGTCACGCCCATGAAGCTCATCTCGCCGACAGATTCGATGTTCCTCCTTGGCGAATCACGCGAGCATCCGATGCACGTCGCCGGTTTGCAACTGTTCGAGCCGCCAGCCGACGCCGGCCCAGACTTCGTCCGCGAACTGCACGCGGTGATGGCCGGGACGGGTGACTTCCAGCCCACGTTCCGCAAGCATCCGGGCACCCTGCTTGGCGGCATCTCGAACCTGACGTGGGCCGTCGACGACGACATCGACGTCGACTACCACCTGCGGCGTTCGGCGCTCCCCCGTCCCGGCCGGGTGCGCGAGCTCCTCGAGCTGACGTCGCGCCTGCACGGCACGCTGCTGGACCGCCACCGCCCGCTGTGGGAGACGCATCTCATCGAAGGTCTCGCCGACGGCCGCTTCGCCATCTACGTGAAGTTCCACCACGCGCTCATCGACGGGGTGTCGGCCCAGCGGCTGCTGATGCGCGCGCTGACCCCCGATCCCGACGATCGCGAGACCCGCATCGCCTGGACGCTCGGCTCGAGGCGGCGCAATGCCGAGGACGCGCCCTCGCGGTCGGCGCTCCAGCAGCTCACCGGCGTCGCGGGTTCGGCACTCTCCCTCGCGCCGACCACGCTGTCGCTGGCACGTGCCGCGCTGCTCGAGCAGCAGCTCACGCTGCCCTTTCGCGCACCGAAGACGATGTTCAACGTGCCGATCGGCGGTGCGCGCCGGGTGGCCGCGCAGTCGTGGCCCCTGGCCCGGTTGCGCAACGTGAAGACGGCGGCGGGGACCACGGTCAACGACGTCGTGCTCGCCATGTGCGCAGGCGCGCTGCGGGCGTACCTCACCGAACAGGACGCGCTGCCCGACACTCCCCTGATCGCCATGGTTCCGGTCAGCCTGCGCGGTGAGGACGAGCAGGACGCGGGCGGCAACCTGACCGGGGCGATGCTGTGCAGCCTCGCCACCGACGTCGCCGATCCAGGCAAGCGACTGGAGATCATCAGCACGTCGACGCGCGAGAACAAGCAGGTGTTCAACGAACTGCCGCGCACCCAGGCGCTCGCGCTCTCGGCGTTCGTCATGTCCGGACTCGCACTGGGCCTGCTACCCGGCTTCGTCTCGTCGGCGCCGCCGCCGTTCAACATCGTGATCTCGAACGTGCCGGGCGCACGCGAACCGATGTACATGAACGGCGCCCGCCTCGACGGCAACTACCCGTTCTCGATCGCCCTGGACGGCCAGGCGCTCAACATCACGTTGACCAACAACGCCGACAACCTCGACTTCGGCCTCGTCGGCGCAAGGAGCAGCGTGCCGCACATGCAGCGCCTCCTCGGCCATCTCGAGGACTCGCTGACCGCGCTCGAGGAGGCAGTGGGAGCCTGACGGCTCGGACCGATTGGGTTCTGCGCCGCCGTGCTGCGATGCTGGTGCGTCGTGGCGGTTGACGGTGGTACCCGATGAGTCGCGGTCTGTACGACCGCTGCACCTGCGGCCACACCCATCCCGAGCATTCGCTGTTCGGCACGTGCCGCGCGTGCCTCGACTGCGGCGAGGTGTTCGACGAGGACGACGATCACCCCTATCGGCAGTGTGAGTGCCGAGCGTTCGACCCCGTTCCCGAGGACGACCCGGTGGTCTACGTCATTCGGGACCGCTGAGGTCATCCAGATCTGCTGAGGCTCAGGCTTTTCCGAACGCGATCGACACGTTGTGGCCGCCGAAGCCGAAGCTGTTGGTGACCGCGTGGCGGAAGTCGCCGCGGCGGGCCTCACCCGTGACGACGTCGAGGTCCATCTCGTCGTCGAGGTGCCTGAGGTTGAGCGTCGGCGGCACGACGCCGTCGCGCAGGGCGAGGACGGTGAGCACCGCCTCGATCGCACCCGCCGCCCCGAAGGAGTGGCCGAGAGCCGCCTTCGGCGCGTACACGGCGGGATGGTGGCCGCCGAACACCTTGTTCAGGGCGATGGCCTCGGCTTGGTCGCCGCACACCGTGCCCGTGGCATGGGCGTTGACGTGGTCGACGTCGGTGGGCGACAGACCCGCGCGCTCGAGCGTGCGGTTGATCGCGTACGTCTCCTGCTCGGCGCCGGGGTCGGGCAGGAACGGGTCGTAGCCGTCGGAGGACACCGCGGCCCCGAGCACCCGCGCCAGCACCGTCGCTCCACGCGCCTTGGCGTGCGCCTCGGTCTCCATGACCAGCATCGCGCCGCCTTCGCCGAGCACCATGCCCCTGCGGTCCCTGTCGAAGGGGCGACAGGCCCCGGCCGGATCGTCGTCACCGGGGGCCAGCACGCCGTCGATCTGGCCGTACGCCGCCAGCGGCACGCCCTCGATGCGCAACTCGACCCCGCCACAGATGATGATGTCGGCGTCGCCGAACACGATGCCGCGCCACGCCTCGGCGATGGCGGCAGCGCCGGACGCGTCACCGGTGAGCGGCGCCGTGACACCGGCGCGCGCCTTCTGGTCCAGTCCGACCGCCGCGGCAGCACCATTCGGCATGAACATCTGGACGGCCAGCGGTGACACGGCCTTCAGGCCCCGCTCCTGCATCTGGTGGTACGCCACGATGATGTCCTCGGTGCTGCCGAGGCCGGTACCGACCGTCACGCCGAGGCGCGCGGTGTCGACCTCGGGCGATCCGGCGCTCGCCCACGCCCTGCGGCTCAGGATCAGCGCCATCCGCTGCAGCCAGGACAGCCGCCGCAGCTCGACGCGACTCAGCTCGCTCTCGAAGTCCTCGAGCATCTGACCGCCGGCACGCGACGGCAGGTCGAGACCCTCCAGGTTGGGGGCAGACAACTGGCGGATTCCGCTGCGACCCTCGAGCAGCGCGGCCCAGGTGGACTCGGCGTCGGTGGTGAGTGCCGTGGTGGCAGCGACACCGGTGATGACGACGTCTGGGTACTGGCCCGACATGGTTCGCCTTTCTCGAGGCCGGCGGGGGAACGTCACCCGCCAACACCACTGCAGTGTTCTAGGGGGCGCTTGTCGTACGGCGCATTGTCAACACCACGGCAACGTCAGAGCAACGGCATGCCGCCGACGGCTACCCCCGAAGCCCCTCGCCAACCATTTCTCGACGGACGCGGGCGAAAGCCAAAATACAGGGTCGCCGCCGGAACCGGTGCAGTCGATGGCCATCGACGCTGGTGACGAAAGTCCTCAGACCCCCGCCGGGGCCGGTGCCGTCTCCGAATCCGCCGGCGGCGGCCGATGCGCGAGGCCGCGGGTCCGGACCATCTTGGGCCACCAGAACCATCGGCCGAGCAGCGCCGCGATGGCCGGGGTCATGAACGACCGCACGATCAGCGTGTCGAACAGCAGACCCAGCGCGATCGTGGTGCCGACCTGCCCCATCACGCGCAGCTCGCTGAACGCGAAGGTGGCCATCGTGGCCGCGAACACCAGACCGGCCGACGTCACCACCGACCCGGTGCCCGCCATCGCGCGGATGATGCCGGTCTTGAGCCCGCCGCTGATCTCTTCCTTGAACCGCGACACCAGCAGCAGGTTGTAGTCCGATCCCACCGCCAGCAGCAGGATCACGGACATCGCCAGCACCATCCAGTGCAGCTCGAGGCCCAACAGGTGCTGCCAGAGCAGCACGGACAGGCCGAACGAGGCGCCGAGCGAGAGGAGCACCGTCCCGACGATCACCGCGGCGGCGACCACGCTGCGCGTGATGAGCAGCATGATGATGGAGATCAGCGTCACGGCAGAGATGCCCGCGATCAGGAGGTCGTAGGCCGAACCGTCGCGCATGTCCTTGTAGGTGGCCGCGGTGCCGCCGAGGTAGACGGTGGAGCCCTCCAGCGGAGTGCCCTTGATCGCCTCCTTGGCCGCGGTCTTGATCGCGTCGATGTGCGAGATGCCTTCGGGCGTCGCCGGGTCGCCCTCGTGGCTGATGATGAACCGCACGGACCTGCCGTCCGGGGAGATGAAGTTCTTGATGCCCCGCTTGAAGTCCTCGTTGTCGAAGATCTCTGGCGGCAGGTAGAACGAGTCGTCGTTGCGCGCGGCGTCGAAGGCGTCGCCCATGGCCGTCGAATTCTCCGAACTCGCCGTCTGCTGGTCCTGCATGCCCTTCTGGGTGGCGTACTGGGTCAGCATCATCGTCTTCATCGACTTCATGGTCTCGATCTGCGACGGCAGCAGCGCGACGAGTTGAGGCAACAACGTGTCGAGCTTCTCCAGCTCGGGGACCAGCAGCTGGATGTCGTCGGTCAGGGTGTTGATGCCGTCGAGCGTGTCGAACACCGACCTGATCGACCAGCAGACCGGGATGTCGTAGCAGTGCGGTTCCCAGTAGAAGTAGTTGCGGATCGGGCGGAAGAAGTCGTCGAAGTTGGCGATGTCGTCGCGCAATTCGGCGATGTCGACGACCATGCCGTTGACCTTGGCGACCATCTCGTGGGTCACGTCGGCCATCTGGGCGGTCAGGCTCGACATCTCGGTCAGCGTGTCGATCGTGGTCTGCATGTCGTCGGCCTGCTTGAGCATGTCGGCCGAGCGGTCGGCGTTGTACTTCTCGTTGAGCTTCTGGGTGGTGCTCTGCATGCTGAGCAGGAACGGGATCGAGGTGTGCTCGATCGGCTTGCCCTCGGGCCGCGTGATCGTCTGCACCCGGGCAATGCCCTCGACGTGGTAGATCGCCTTGGCGATCTTGTCGATGACGAGGAAGTCGGCGGAGTTGCGCAGGTCGTGATCGCTTTCGACCATCAGCAGTTCGGGGTTCATCCGGGCAGTGTCGAAGTGCTTGTCGGCCACCGCGTAGCCGACGTTGGCGGGCATGTCGGCCGGGAGGTAGACGCGGTTGTCGTAGTTGGTCTCGTAGCCGGGCAGCGCGAGCAGGCCGACGAGGGCCAGCGCGATCGTGGCGACCAGGACGGGGCCCGGCCACCGCACGACCACGGTGCCCACGCGGCGCCAGCCACGCGACCGGATGGTGCGCTTGGGTTCGAACAGGCCGACACGGCTGCCCAGCGCGATCACCGCGGGACCCAACGTCAGCGCGGCCAGCACCGCTACCAGGGTGCCTACCGCGCACGGCACCCCCATGGTCTGGAAGTACGGCAGCCGCGTGAACGACAGGCAGAGCATCGCGCCCGCGATGGTCATCCCCGAGCCGAGCACGACGTGGGCCGTGCCCCCGAACATGGTGTAGTAGGCGTCTTCTCGCGATTCCCCGGTGCCCCGGGCCTCCTGGTACCGGCCGATGGCGAAGATCGCGTAGTCGGTCCCGGCGGCGATCACCATGAGGGTGAGCAGGCTCGTCGCGAACGTGGACAGCCCGATGATCTCGTAGTAGCTCAGCACGGCCACGATGCCGCGCGACGCCCCGAGTTCGAGGAACACCATGAACAGGATGAGCAGCATGGTGGCAATGGACCGGTAGACGAACAGCAGCATGACCGCGATCACGACGAGCGTGATGATCGTGACCATCACGATGCTCCGGTCGCCCGCGTGGTGCTGGTCGGCGGTCAGAGGTGCGCCGCCGGTGACGTACGCGCGGATCCCGGGTGGAGCGGGCGTGGCCTCGATGGCGTCACGGACCGCGGCGACCGATTCGTTGGCGAGCGTCTCGCCCATGTTGCCGCGCAGATAGACCTGGACGTAGGCGGACAAGCCGTCGTTGCTCTGGGAGCCGGACGCCGTCAGCGGGTCGCTCCAGAAGTCGGCGACGTGCTCGACGTGGACGGTGTCGGCCTGGAGTTTGGCAACGAGTTCGTCGTAGTAGCGATGGGCTTCGGCGCCGAGCGGCTTGTCGCCCTCCAGGATCACCATCGCGTTGCTGTCGGAGTCGAACTCCTCGAAGTTGGCGCCGATCTTCTGCATCGACACCATCGACGGCGCGTCCTTGGCGTTCAGCGAAACCGTGTGCGCCTCGCCGACCTCCTCGAGCTGCGGGACGACGACGTTCGTGATGACGGTCAGCGCCAGCCAGCCCAGTACGACGGGAAGGGCGAGCGCGCGGATGAGGCGCGCGACGCCCGACCGTCCGGCGGCAGGGCGTCCAGCCACCGGCCCATGCTTGCGAGCCACCCGGCCCCCCGATCACTCACAGCCCACGCTCCGTTACGAAAAGCGCAGATCGTGTCATATGTCTAGCTAGACGAACTTGACTCTGTCAATCCACGTCGCAACGTCTCGGTTTGGCGCCCGACCGGCCGGGCAACTCGACTGGGAACGTTCGACGGGCAGTGCGGCCCTCGACTGCTGGATCGAACCGCTCACCGAGCGAAGAAGGACGTGCCATGCCAGGCGGCCAGGGAATCTACGACAACACCGACGAACCCGACGAGGGTGAGACCGGCACCCCCACGGCGGGCGACGACGTCGACACTGACACCGACACCCCGGACGTCAGCATCCCCGAAGGCGCCGAACCGACTGACTGAGCGTCGGCAGGGGCAGAATCGGGTCGATGGCCGCGGATACCTCCGACACCACGCGCGACGACCGGGCGCGGGATCGCGACGAGACGGGCCGGGCGCGCAACGCCCGGCCGCGCGACGCGTTGGGCCGGCCACTTCCACGGGGTGCCGCCGGGGTGCCGCGCGTTCCCGACGACGCCACGTTCACGCCCGCCGAAGCGCTCCGGCAAGCGCAGGACCTCATCGACGACGGAAGTTTCTTCCACGCCCACGAGGTCTTCGAGGCGGTGTGGAAGACCTGCCCGCCCGACGAGCGATGGCTCTGGCGGGGTCTGGCCCAGGTGGCGGTCGGCGTCACCCACGTGCAACGCGGCAATCCGAGTGGCGCGCAGGCCCTCCTCCGGCGTGGCCGGGACGCCCTGGACCGTTCCTACGCTCCTCATGACGTCGATGTTTCCGGCGTCGTCGCGTTCGCAGATCGGCTGCTCGAGGACGTGGAGGCCGGCCGCCACGTCGACACGGCAGGCATCGGACTCACGTTGCGCGCCGGGTGATCCTCAGCCGTTGGCGCCCATCGCCGGGATGCCGAGGGCCAGCAACGCGAGTGTCGCGAGGAACCACCCGGCGCCCTGCCAGATCGGCCAGGTGCGGTTGCGCTGCCAGTCGCGATAGGTCTTGGCGAATGCTCCCAGCGCGCCGATGAACAACACTGCCGGCGCGGACACCGCCCACCAGACGTTGTTCCTGTCGACCACCACGTAGATCGCGAAGGCCGCTGCCGCCAGTGCCACGATCGCCACGGCATACATTGTCGCTGCGCGCAGCGCACGTGGGTCGTGCCAACGCTTTTCGACGTCGTTCGTGCCGAGGGACATGGTTGCCGATCCTTTCCGCGAGCGTGCTCCACTGAGGGCTTCCCCCGCCCGCCTCGGCGAAACGCGACTCGTTGGAGCCCATCGTCGTCGACCGGTGGTTCGCCGTCGTCCGCTGTGCGTCGCGAAGGGCCATCAAACGCACGAGTGAAATCGAGCGCATGAGGTCTCGGCGAACGGGTACCTGCGCCGAGGTGAACGCCCCGTCGACCGCAGCCACGGCATGGCCTGCCGGGGAGGTGCGTCGACGGTGAGCCGACCTGGGCACGCAGAGGACGTCCGCGCCGCGATGATTCGCGACATCGTCCACAGCTTGCGCGCCCTGCTCACCGAGTCCGACCGCATCGCCCACGGCTTCGCCATGGCGCATCGGCTGTCGCCCAGCGACTTTCGCGCTCTCCTACACGTCGTGGCCTCCGAGGCCGACGGCACCCCGCTGGCGGCGAGCGACCTGCGCAGCCGGCTCAACGTCTCCGCGGGTGCGATCACCTACATCATCGACCGGCTCGTCAAGGCGGGCCTCGTCCGGCGCGACGCCGACCCGTCGGATCGCCGCAAGGTCATACTTCGCTTCTCCCAACAGGGGTTCGAACTGTGCCGGTCCTACTTCGAGCCCATCCAGGCGCGTTATGCGCGCGCTCTGGCCGAGGTCTCGGAGCACGACCTGATTGCCACCGAGACCGTGCTCGACGCGCTGCTCGTGGCGATGCGATCACCCACGCCCGACACCGAATCTATCGAGACGTTCGAGTAGTCGGCGCAAGTCGATCCGCCAAACGAACGATGCAGCGCGACGGGGCGACGAGGGCGCTTGAGCGACGTACCTTATTGCAAGGTCGATTTTGACCTTTCACCGTTTAGGTACAAGCGGGGCACATCAGCCGCCGGATTGCCGAACGCAGCCATCGAGCCGTCGAGGATCCGAATTGCGCGACAGCCCGGCATCGCTGACACATCCGATTCGCTAGGCGAACGGCTACAGCGTCCGCGCTGTACGCCCGAGAAGGGAGTCCTTCTCCCCATGACAAGCACGCTGACCACCGCGGCCACCACCGTTCAACTCGACATCGACGTCCCCGCAACCGTCACCCAGCCCGTCAGGCCCACCCGATCCAGGTCGACCGACGAGTACCTCGACGTCATCGACATGTTCCACGCACTGCATGACATGACGGTCGGCAGCCACGAGTACCGCCGTCAACGCGAACGCATCATCCGGCGCTGCATGCCGATGGCCGACCACGTGGCGCTGCACTTCGACAGGCGAGGGGAGGCGCTCGACGACCTCGTCCAGGTGGCCAGGGTGGGACTGCTCAACGCCGTCGAGCGCTTCGACCCGACCCGCGGTTCGTCGTTCGTCGCATTCGCGATTCCCACGATGATGGGCGAGGTGCGCAGGCACTTTCGCGATCACGCCTGGACCATGCACGTGCCTCGTCGCATTCGCGATCTGCACGTGCAGATCACCCGCGCGACCAGCTCGCTGATGCAGGAGCTGGGGCATGCGCCCACGCCGAGCGAGCTGGCCGACTACCTCGGCGCGGATCGGGAGCAGATCGTGGAGTGCCTGATCTCCGCCGACGCCTATCAGCTGCGCTCGCTGGATGCCCCGATCGGCAGTGACGGTGTGCGGCCGCGCATGGTGGCCGACATCGTGGGCGAGGTCGACGAACGCATCGAGTACGTCACCGACCGGGAGGCGATCCGGCCGCTGCTGGCTGCGCTGTGCGACCGCGACCGCGATGTCCTTCAGATGCGCTTCTTCGACTCGATGACGCAGAGTCAGATCGCCGAGAAGATCGGCACGTCGCAGATGCAGGTCTCCCGCATCCTCGCGCGGATCCTTGCCGACATGCGCAAGGCGCTGGAGTAGGCGCGGCTCCCGCGGGTATGAGATTCGTGGCACCCAACGACCGAGAAGATTGTCGAGGACCACGAATGAATCACCTGTGCAGCGGAAGCGGACGGGAACTGGCAGGCGACCCGCCGCCGAACACCGCCGCGAGCTGTCCTGTCTGCGGCCGGGGCGTCCGAGTAGACGGCCACGACACCGACCACGGAATGACGTTCAGCGTCGCGGCGCATCAGCAGATCTTCCAGAGCCGCTAGCATTCTCCCGTGACGGGGCTGGGCACCGTCGGCCAGGCGGTGGCGGTCTTCGTCGCCACGAACGTCGACGACGTCGTCATCCTCGCCCTGTTCTTCGGCCGCGCGGCCGGCCACCGGGCCGCGACGACCGCCGTCGTGGTCGGCCAGTATCTCGGTTTCGTCGCGATACTCGCGGGGTCGGTCGTGGCGGCGCTGGGTGCCCGGCTGCTCCCCGAATCGTCGATCGCCTATCTGGGTCTGCTGCCGCTGCTACTCGGGATCTACGCCGCGTGGGAGGCCTGGCGTTCCCGGGGCGACGATGACGACGACGCGGCGGGTCCCTCGCAACTGGGTGTGTTGACCGTCGCGGCGGTGACGTTCGCCAACGGCGGCGACAACATCGGCGTCTACATCCCCGTGTTCGCCGTCGCCGGCGTCGCGGGGATGGTCACCTACGTGGTCGTGTTCCTGGTCGGCGTCGCGGCCTGCTGCGCGCTGGGCTGGTACCTCGCCACCCGCCCAGCCATCGCCCGGCTGATGGCGCGCTGGGGGGACGTCGTCCTACCGGTCGTGTTGATCGTGCTGGGAGTGGTGATCCTCGTCGAGGGCGGGGCGTTCGGGATCTGACCAAGGCGGGCCAGCACCCCGGCGGTCGACCGAGACAAGGGCTTGGAAGGATGCGGACGTGACCGCAGCGCCGCCGCCGTCGGGCGAACCTCAGCCCTCCCCACCGGTTCCGGGCATGGGTACCCGCACTGCTGCGCTGCTCGTCTTCGGCTCGTCGGCTGCGGTGCTGGTCATCGAGATCACTGCCCTGCGCCTGCTCGCGCCGTACCTGGGGTTGACGCTGGAGACCAGCACCCTGGTCATCGGCATCGCGCTCACCGCGATCGCGATCGGTTCGTGGGCCGGTGGGCAGTTCGCCGACCGGTCGGATCCGCGCAGGCTCATCGCGCCGTCGTTGGGCGTCTCCGGTGCCGTCGTGGCGATCACGCCCGCGATGGTGCGGACCACGGCCGAGTGGGCGCAACCCATTCTGTTGCTGGTCGCGTCGCTGACCATCCTCGTTCCTGGCGCCCTGCTGTCCGCCGTGACGCCCATGGTGACCAAGCTGCGTCTGACGGCCCTCGCCAAGACCGGCACCGTGGTCGGATCGCTGTCCGGAGTGGGCACCATCGGGGCAATCACCGGCACCGTGCTCACCGGTTTCGTGCTGATCTCTCGGGTTCCGGTGAGCGGCATCCTCGTTGGGCTCGGCGCCCTCCTGGTGGTGGGCAGTCTCGTCGTCGAGTGGCGAATGCGGGTGTGGCGCAGGGCGAGCGCGGCGGCGGTCGCCGGCATCGTCGTACTGGGCGGTCTCGCGGGGCTGGTGGCGCCGGGAGGGTGCGATGCCGAGACCCAGTATCACTGCGCCCGCGTGATCGGCGACCCGGAACGTGCCGGTGGGCGCACGCTCGTGCTCGACGGGATACGGCACTCCTACGTCGACGTCGACGATCCCACCACCTTGACGTTCGCCTACGTGCGCGCGATCGCCGCCGCCGTCGACAGCGCCTTCCCTCCGAAGGAACCGTTGGCGGCCTACCACCTCGGCGGCGGAGGCATGACGTACGCCCGCTACCTCGCCGCGACCCGTCCGGGGTCCCACAGCGTCGTCTCCGAGATCGACGGTGGCGTGGTCGGTTTGGACCGCGAGAGGCTGGGGCTGACACCGGACGGCGGGATCGACGTACGGGTCGAAGATGGCCGACTGGGCCTGCGCGAGCTGTCCGCGCGCAGCCGCGACGTCGTGGTCGGCGACGCCTTCGGCGGCGTCAGCGTCCCGTGGCACCTCACCACCAGGGAGGCGATCGGCGACGTTCGGCGCGTGCTGAAGGACGACGGCGTGTACGTCGCCAATCTCATCGACTACGGCGCACTGGCGTTCCTACGGGCTGAAACGGCGACTCTCGCAGAGACCTTCGATCACGTCGTCCTCGCCGGGGAACCCAGGGACGTCGGCGTCGACCCGTCGGCCGCGCCGAACGGCGGAAACTTCGTCGTCATCGCCTCGGACCGGCCGATCGAGCCCCGAAGGTTGCGAGATGCCCTGCGACAGCGCGAGACCCAGTGGACCACGATTTCCGGCGCGGACCTCGCCGACTGGATCGGCGACGCCCAGGTGCTCACCGACGACCATGCTCCAGTCGATCAACTCGCGGAGCCGAACCGCCCGTGAGGCGCTCCCGCGCGACGTTCACGAAGTCGGCGACCAGCGGGTTGGAGTCACCGACGCGGGTCGCCACCATGACCTTGCTGGTCGGGAATCGCTCGACCGGCACGGTCGCCAGATCGGTGCGCAGCGAGCTGCGCCGGTCGCCCACCGGCAGGACCGCGATCGCCTGACCGCTCGCCACGAGTTCCATTCTGTCCTCGAAACTCTCGTTGACCGGGCCCGCCGAGATGGGACCGGGGTCGCTGCCCCGGTACGAATCCGTCGGATAGAGCGCGCGGGCGCCGCCGTGCGGGCAGATGAACTGCTCGCCGGCGAAGTCGTCCGGCGAGACCGACGCCCTGCCGGCCAGGTGGTGGTCGATGGGCACCACCAGCATCCGTGGCTCCTCGTAGAGCACGGTCGTCTCGGCGACGTCGGCGGGGAACGTGAGCGGGTCGCGGGCGACGACGGCGTCCACTCCTCCCTCGGCGAACACCCGACCGTCATGGCACTCGAGGTGGCGGGTGTCGATCTCCGCATTCGGGTGACGCCGACGCAGTTCGCGCACGGCAGGAGTGATCACCAGATCCTCGACGTATCCGATGATGACCTTGCCGGTCGGCCGGTAAGCGCGGGTCACCAGCGTCGCCTGACGAGCGGCCCGCAACAGCGCACGAGCCTCCGGTAGGAATGCCCTGCCCGCCTCGGTGGGCAGCGTGCCTTGCGGCGTGCGGTCCAGCAGACGTACGCCCAGGCGATCTTCGAGGCGCTGTATCTGGCGACTGAGCGACGGCTGTGCCAGATGCAGCTCGGCGGCCGCGCGGCTGAAGTTCCCGTGCTCGGCCACCACGGTGAAGTAGCGCACCAGTCGCAGCTCTAGATCGGTCCCGAGGTCGTTCATCCGTGCACCACCCACATGACCCTCCCAACCCGGCAGGTGGCCGGAGGTATTCCTCGCCATGCCGATTCGGCATGGCGGGATGCAAACCAGGTCTTGGACACCGTGCGCCCACGGTCGAAGACTCGAAGGCACGGATGCGACGAGAGGATCGGCGAAATGGGCAGGTACGACGGCAAGAACGTCGTCATCACCGGTGGCAGCAGCGGACTCGGACTGGCGGCCGCTCGGTACCTGGTGGACGAGGACGCACGCGTCATGGTGACGGGACGGACCAGCGAGACACTGGCGGACGCCGCTCACCGACTCGGCGACCGCGGTGTCGCGGTGCGAAGCGACGCCAGTTCGCTCACCGACATCGACGCGCTGGCCGACCGGGCCGCCGCCGAGTTCGGCACCGTCCACGCGCTGGTGGTGAACGCGGGCATCGGCAGCTTCGACGCCTTCGAGGACGTGACCGAACGGACCTTCGACGACGTGTTCGCGATCAACGCGAAGGGTCCGTTCTTCACCGTGCAGAAGCTGGCGCCGCTGCTCGCTCCGGGCAGCGGCGTCGTGTTGACGACGTCGATCGCCAATCGAACGGGGTGGGACAGGCTCAGCGTCTACTCGGCCAGCAAGGCGGCGCTGCGGTCGATGGCGCGCACCCTCAGCCGGGAACTGCTGCCGAGGGGAATCCGCGTCAATGCGATCAGCCCCGGCTCCATCGACACCGGGAAGCTGGAGAAGGAGGCGCCGGAGCGAGCCGAACTCCTCAAGGCCCAGTTCACCGCGAGCAGCCCGATGCAGCGGTTCGGCCATCCCGACGAGTTCGCCCCCGCGGTGGCCTTCCTTGCCTTCGAGGCGACGTTCGTCGCGGGCATCGAATTGGTCGTCGACGGCGGCGAGTCCCAGCTCTGAGGCCATGTCGATCGACGAACACCTCAATCATCATGCGAGACAACGGAAAGGCCCGTCCATGAGCACCCTCGAAGGCAAACGAGTCGTCATCACGGGAGGCACCAGCGGCATCGGCCTCGCCACCGCCAAGGCACTGGTGAGCGGCGGCGCTCGCGTCCTCGTCACCGGCCGGACCGCGGCGTCCCTCGATGCCGCGCGAGCCCAGCTGGGTCCGACGGCGATCGTCGAAGACAGTGACGCCGTGACCGGCATCACCGCACTGGCCGACCGTGCAGCCGCCGAGTTCGGTGGCGTCGACCTGCTGGTGCTCAACGCAGGCGGAACTCTCGTCGCGACTCTCGACGAGACCACCGAGGCGTCGTACGACGAACTGTTCGATCTGAACGCCAAGGCGCCCTTCTTCACGCTGCAACGGGTCCTGCCGCTGATGCCCGCCGGGAGCGCCGTCGTGCTCACGACCTCGGTGAGCCACGTCAAGGGCATCGCATCGACGAGCGTGTACTCGGCGACCAAGGCTGCGCTTCGGTCGATGACGCGAACCTTCGCCCGCGAGCTGGCCAGCCGTGGCATCCGCGTCAACGCCGTGTCCCCCGGCCCGATCGACACCGGCATCCTGGAGCGGAACATGCCTCGCGACGATGCCCGGCAGTTCCTCGCTCAGATGGCCGCCGAGAATCCGATGCAGCGCCTCGGCGAGGCCGAGGAAGTCGCGAAGGCGATCACCTTCCTCGCGTTCGACGCCACCTACACCACCGGCACCGAACTGGCCGTCGACGGAGGTGCATCCCAGTTGTAGGTCAGGTCGCTTCGGCCTCGAAGGCGGCGAGCGCCGCCTCCAATGTCGCGAAGGTGGCGAACATCTCGTCCAATGCGGTCACCTCGATGGGTCTGCGCGTGGCCGGTGAGTCGGCGACGACGGCGTAGAACACGGCCGTGTCGAGTTCCTGCGCGGTCAGTACCAGCACGCGCAGCCCTGCCGAGCCCATGAACGTGACACCGGTCAGATCGATGATCAGTGCGCGACCCGGGGACGTACGGGCGGCGGCGACGGCGTCTTCGAGTGACGGTGCCGTCGCCAGGTCGACGTCGCCCTCGACGAACAGGACCGTGACGTCGCGATCTCGACGTTCCTCGCGTGTGATGACCGGACTCGGGGGCATCGTCGGCCGACCCTTCCTTCTCACGACGCGGACGTCGCGTGTGGGCGGACATACAGTTCGAAGGCGAAGGACTCCGGTCTGAACCCAGGTCGACTCTATCCGATGTTTGAGTCGTCCCTCCGACGTGAAAGTAGACACCAAGGGGGGACGACCACATCGCGGGAGCTTGGATGACGACTGACGTAGCTCACGCGCGGCGTCCGCTGGTACGGCGATGACACCGCCGCGGCTACATCTGGTGGTTCCGGCGCGCGCTGAGTCGTTGTCGGCCGTGCGCGAACAGGTGGCGGCCTGGTTGTCGTCGCTCGGGACGCCGGACGAGCGGATCGGCGACATCGTCCTCGTCGTCAACGAGGCGTGCAGCAACAGCATCGAACACGCCTACATAGGTGGCGCGGCCGGCGCCATCCGGGTGTCGGCCGACGTCGATTCGCAGTCCATCTGCATCACCGTCGAGGACTTCGGCCGGTGGAAGACCGACACGTCGAAGACCGACGTCTCGCGCGGCCGTGGCCTTGCCCTGATGCGTGCCATGAGTTCTCACGTCGGCCTCTACACCAATACGAGCGGCACGCGAGTGTCACTGAGCTTCCCGTCCCCACCCGTCGACCGCCCCTAGGTCCATTCACGGTCGGACCCGTGACTGGCCGGGTAGGCGTGCACGAGCGCCGAGTGAAGTTTCGGGACCACGTGGGTGAGCGTGTGCTCGGCATCGTGGGCGATCCGATGGGCGTCGGCGAGACTGACCGCCGGATCGATGTCGAGTTCGGCATCGGCGTGTAGCCGATGCCCGATCCACCGCATCTTCACGCTGCGAACGCCGGTGACGCCGGGCTCGGCGGCAAGCGCCGTCTCAGCGGTATCGACGAACGTGGGATCGACGGCGTCCATGAGGCGGCGGAAGATGTCACGGATGGCAGTCCGGAGGACCGCGAGGATGGCGACGGTGATGACCAGGCCGATGATCGGGTCGGCCAACGGGAAGCCGAGCGCGACGCCACCAGCACCGAGCAGGACCGCGAGCGAGGTGAAACCGTCTGTGCGAGCGTGTAATCCGTCCGCGACGAGGGCGGCCGAGCCGATCCGGCGGCCGACGCGGATGCGGTAGAGGGCGACCAGTTCGTTGCCGATGAACCCGACGAGTCCGGCGAGGGCGACCCAGCCGACGTGCTCGATGGGCACCGGATCGATCAGGCGGCGGACCGATTCGACGCCGGCGACGATGGCCGACAGGGCGATCATCGCGACGACGAACAGCCCGGCCAGGTCCTCGGCGCGTCCGAACCCGTAGGTGTACCGCCGCGTCGCTGCCTTGGTACCGAGCGCGAAGGCGATCCACAGCGGTATCGCGGTGAGGGCGTCGGAGACGTTGTGGATGGTGTCGGCCAGGAGTGCGACCGACCCGGAGACGACGACGATGCCGATCTGCACGAGCGCCGTCGCACCGAGGACGAGCAGGCTGATCTTGACCGCGCGGATCCCCGCTGCGCTCGACTCCAGCGCCCCGTCGATGCTGTCGCTGGCGTCGTGGCTGTGCGGTGCGAACACCTCGCGCAGAGCTGCGCCGAACCTCCCGCCGCGACGATCGTGATGGTGATGTCCGTGGTCGGTGTGCGAGTGGCCGATCATGCTCGTCGCCCCGTTCCCGTGCTGCCACCCGGTTCGCCGACGCGTAGCCGGGCGATCCCTGCGGTGTCGCGGTGGTGGCCCGGGACGCCAGGACCCGCGTGTTCGGCGTTGTAGACCGCGTCGGTGACGAGCTGTGCGATGTGGTCGTTGTCGAGGTTGTAGTAGATCGTGGTGCCCTCGCGCCGGGTGCGGACGAGTCGGGCCATCCTCAACTTCGCCAGGTGCTGGGACACCGACGGTGCGGGCTTGCCGATGTGGGTGGCGAGATCGTTGACCGACATCTCGCGGCCGACCAGCGCCCAGAGGACCTGAACGCGCGTGGCGTCGGCCAGCATCCGGAACACCTCGACCACGAGGCCCACCTGGTCGTCGGGAAGCCGACCGCCGCGGGTATCGCTATCTGCATTCATACGCAGATAATAGACCGTCGTCGTAGACCTGGCCATGGGCTGGGTTCTGACTCGATGATGGCCGCGACCGCGGAGTGCGGCCGACACGGCGTCCTGCGTCAAACTCTGTGGAGCTAGGGAGAATCGAACTCCCGACCTACTCGATGCGAACGAGTCGCGCTACCAACTGCGCCATAGCCCCTAGTGCCGGTACAGGTTATCAGTCACCCCGCCCGGCGAGAAAACGACCGGCTATTGGCCTGCCGCTCGGGGCAGGTCGTAGTCACGCTCGAGCCGGGTGTACTCGAGATGCTCGAAGATCGGGTCCTCGTCGTCGATCTCCAGGACCACCGATCCTGGGCGACGCAGTCGTGAAGGGACGACATCGAACTCCTGGTCGTCGGTGTTCTCCACCCCCAACCTCGACCGAGCCATGCGCTGCGCCCTGCGGCGCCGCAACTGCTCTTCGATCCGGGTCTGCCGTCGCAGATAGGCAAGGTAGAGGACGGTGACGACGCCGATGGTGCCGCACAACCACCACAGGCTCGGACTCACCAGGTAGGACGCCACGGCCGAAGCGAGCAGGAGCACCGACATCGCCATCAGCATGCGCTTGCGGAAGGCGAACTTGCGCTCGCGGACCGCCACGGCGGTCTTGGTCTCGTACCGGTTGGTGCGAGCCCGCGACATGGAGTCGGCCAGTTTCGGCTCGCCGTCGGACTCGGCTTCCAGGCCCGACGAGTCGTCGACGTACTCGTAGTCGTGGTCGGTGCCGTCGTCGATCGCCTCGAGGCCGTCGGTGTCCTCGTCGGTCTCGAAGGTGGCGTCGACCTCGGAGACGGCGGCGGGTGCGGCCGGCTCGCGGACGTCCGGCCCGACGGCCTCGAACTCGCCGGTGTCGTCGGAGAACTCGGCGTCGGCGCGAGTGCGAATGGCGGCGGTGGGAGGGCCGGCCCCGGCCGCGACGTACTCGGGTTCGGCGGGGACGTCCTCGTCGGGCTCGGCATGGAAGTCGAGCGGCAGCTGGGGCTCGTCGGCCTGCGGTTGGGCCGTCGCTCCCACCGGCAGTGCACCGGAGTCCATCTCGACGACGTCGACGTCGAGGTAGTCGGGTTCGCTCGCCACCGCGCTCGCGGCCAGCACCACGGCCTTGCGGGGTGCGGTCTCAGCGTCGTCCCCGTCGTAACCGTCGTCGTACTCGTCGAGGTCTTCCTGGGCGGGGCGCCAGTCCGGGTCGCTGAAGTGTCCGGCGGCAGGGCCGCGCTTGCGCAGTCGCGCGCCTCGACCGGTATTGAGCACCCGGGTGGCCAGCGCGACGTCACTCGTCCGGCGCACGGTGTCCCGCTTGCTGATGAGCATCGGGACGAGGACGAACAGCCAGAGCACGACGAGGGAGATCCACAGGAGGGATTGGGGGATGCTTGGCATTGCGCCGGCTCCTTTCCCCTTCAGGCTAGGTCTGACGACCAGCGCATCGAGGGGGGACGCGCCGAGGACAATTACACACCTGTAATTCCCCTTCTACAAGCACATTCGCCACTCATGTCACATCTGCAACACGTTCACGCCCAGTTCGCTCGTCCGGACCGGACCAGCGCCGCCGTCGCGGACACCTGCAGTTCCTCGACCGTCAGCGCCACCAGAAGGTGGTCGCGCCACGCGCCGTCGACCTCCAGGTACCGTCGCAGCAGACCCTCTTCCCGGAACCCCGTCTTGGCCAGCACCCGGCGACTCGGCGCGTTCTCCGGCCGCACCGTCGCCTCGATCCGGTGCAGCATCACCCCGCTGAAGCCGTGGTCGACGCCCAGCGCGAGCGCCGCGGTCGCCACTCCCCCGCCGTTGAATTGGCGAGCCACCCAGTAGCCGATCCAGGCGGACCGCAACGCGCCATGGGTGACGTTGCCGATGGTCAGCTGTCCGCAGAACTCGCCGTCCAATTCGATCGCGTACGGCAGCATGCGACCCCGTCGCGCCTCCGCCCGCAACCCCGAGCAGATCGCCGGCCAGGACGAAACAGCATGCCGCACTTCCCAATTGACCTCTGCGACCGGCTCCCACGGTTCGAGGTGGGCGCGGTCGGCCAACCGGATGCGGCTCCACACGCCGCCGTCGCGCAGCCGCACCGGCCGCAGCCTCACCAGGCCTGCACGCACCCGGATCGGACCGATCGGCTTGGGCCAGCCCGGGTGCATCGAGGCGGAGCGAAACAGGTTCACCGACGTGCCACCGGTCGGTCAGCCGCGCTGGGCCAGGAAGGCCACGTCGACGACCTCACCGGTGCGGACCTCCTCGGTCTCGCTCGGCACCATCACCAGACAGTTCGCCTCGGCCAGCGTCGCCAGCAGGTGTGACGACGCGCCGGGCGCACCACCGAGCGCCTGCACCAGGTACTCGCCGGTGTCCTGGTCGCGCATGAGCTGCCCACGCAGGAAGCCCTTGCGCCCGGCGACCGAGCTGATCGGCGACAGCGCACGGGCCTGCACGACACGCCGAAGCGGTTGCCGCTTGCCCAGCGACATCCTGATCAGCGGCCGCACCATGACCTCGAACACGACCAGCGCGCTCACCGGATTGGCAGGCAGCAGGAAGACCGGGACGCCGTCGCGCCCCAGTTGGCCGAAACCCTGCACCGACCCGGGATGCATCGCGATGCGGGCGACTTCGACCTCGCCCATGTCGGCCAGCACGGTGCGGACGCTCTCGGCGGCCACCCCGCCGACCGCACCGGCGATCACCACGACCTCGGCGCGATTGATCTGACCCTCGACGACGTCGCGAAGGGTCTTGGCCTCGGTGTCGACGATCCCGACGCGGTTGACCTCGGCGCCGGCGTCGCGACCGGCCGCGGCCAGCGCGTAGGAGTTGACGTCGTAGACCTGCCCGTTGCCGGGCGTGCGGGAGGTATCGACGAGTTCCCCACCCACCGACATCACCGACAGTCGCGGCCGGGGATGCACCAGCACCCGCTCGCGACCCACGGCCGCGAGCAGACCGACCTGTGCCGCGCCGATGATCGTGCCCGCGCGGACCGCGACGTCACCGGGCTGGACGTCGTCCCCGGTGCGGCGCACGTAGGCGCCGGACCGCACGCCGCGCAGGACGCGCACCCGCGAGTCGCCGCCATCGGTCCAGCGCAGCGGCAGTACCGCGTCGGCCAGGGTCGGCATCGGCGCGCCGGTCTGGACGCGGGCGGCCTGACGTGGCTGTAGGCGGCTGGGGGTGCGGGCACCGGCCTCGATCACGCCCATGACGGGCAGGCTCAGGTCGCCGCGGTTCTGGTCGTCGTCCGCCCCGGCTCCCAGGACGTCGACGCTGCGAACGGCGTACCCGTCGATGGCCGCCTGGTCGAAGCCGGGCAGTGGTCGCTCGGTGACGACCTCCTCTGCGCACATCAGGCCCTGCGCCTCGGCGATCGCCACTCGAACGGGTCGGGGTGCCACCGCAGCGGCCGCCACCCGAGCCTGCTGCTCCTCCACCGAACGCAAGTCAAGCCTTTCTGCAGTCCTAGGGCCCGCCGTGCGCACGTGCGCGTCGCCGCCCAGCCCGGGGGCTGGATTGCCGCGTCAGCCCGCGGGAAGACCCAGTCGCTCGACCAGCCAGCTCCTCAGCTCGGGGCCGTAGTCGTCGCGTTCCAACGCGAAGTCAACCGCAGCCTTGAGGTAGCCGCCGGGATTTCCCAAGTCGTGTCGGGTACCGCGGTGCACCACCACGTGCACCGGATGCCCGTCCTCGATGAGCAGTGCGATCGCGTCGGTCAGCTGAATCTCGCCGCCGACGCCCTTCTGCACCCGCCGCAACGCGTCGAAGATGGCCCGGTCCAGCACGTAGCGGCCGGCGGCGGCGTACAGCGACGGCGCGTCCTCGGCCTTGGGCTTCTCGACCATGCCCTTGACCTTGAGCACGTTCGGGTTGGCGGCGTCGGGCACGACCTCGACGTCGAAGACGCCGTAGGCACTGATCTTGTCGGCAGGCACCTCGATCGCGCACAGCACAGTCCCGCCGCGCTTGGCACGGACCTTCGACATGGTCTCCAGCACGCCGGTGGGCAGCACGAGATCGTCGGGCAGCAGCACCGCGATGGCGTCCTCGTCGGGCAGCAGGCTGTCCTCGACGCAGCCGACCGCGTGCCCGAGACCCAGCGGCTCGTGCTGCACCACGGACTCGACCTTGATCAGAGCCGGCGCCCGCCGCACCTTCTCGAGCATGAGCTGCTTGCCGCGGGCCTCGAGGGTGCCTTCGAGGACGAGGTCCTCGACGAAGTGCGCGACCACGCCGTCCTTGCCCTCGGAGGTGATGATCACGAGACGCTCGGCGCCCGCTTCGGCGGCTTCGGCGGCTACCAGCTCGATGCCAGGCGTGTCGACGACGGGCAGCAGCTCCTTGGGAACCGTCTTCGTCGCGGGAAGGAAACGCGTTCCCAAGCCTGCGGCGGGAACGACGGCGGTGCGCGGAATCGGCACCAGAGCCTGTGGAGTCATCCGTCACACGATAACGCCATCGACCGTTCCCGACCCTGCGAGTCCACCATCTCTGCGCGACCCGGCCAGCGGGGTGACAGGCTGGCGACCGTGACGGTCGGCGGGAGGACGAAGGCGCAGTGGCGATCGGCCGTGCTGCGCGCCCGCCGGGAGCTGACACCGGCGCGCCGCAGCGCTGAAGCGGATGCGATCCGGGCCGCACTGAGCACCGTCGTCGAGCGCGGAGACGTCGTCTGCGCCTACGTGCCGGTGGCTTCCGAACCGGGGTCGGTCGACATGCTGGACGCAATGGTGGCCGCAGGCGCACGGGTACTGCTGCCCGTCGCGCGGGACGACGACGGCACCCCGGTGCCGCTGTCGTGGGGCACCTACCGCGGCGACGCGCTGGTCGAGGCGCCGTTCGGGCTTCGCGAACCCGCGCCGCCGCACGAACCTCCGCAGGCGATCGCATCGGCCGCGCTGGTGCTGGTGCCCGCGCTTGCCGTGGATCGCCGCGGCGTCCGGCTCGGCCGAGGCGCCGGTTACTACGACCGCTCGCTTCCGCTGATCGGCCCCGGCGCACGACTGTGCGCGGTCGTGCGGGACGAGGAATTCGTCGCGGAGTTGCCCGGCGAGGCGCACGACGTGGCCATGACGCATGTGCTGACACCGGGGCGAGGACTCTTCGAACTACCGCGGCGGTGAACTGCGCTGCTCGTCACCGTGCGTCGGCGGCTCGGCAGGAATTGACCGGGCCGCTTGGCGGTTCTAGCACTTGCACCGGTAGAGTGCTAACAAGTTTGACCATCTTCGGAGGTTCACGTGCCGACCTATTCGTACGCATGTACTGAGTGCGACAACCGCTTCGACGCCGTACAGGCGTTCACTGACGATGCGCTGACGACGTGCCCGCAGTGCTCGGGTCGTCTGCGCAAGCTCTTCGGCAAGGTCGGCGTCGTCTTCAAGGGCAGCGGCTTCTACCGCACCGACAGTCGCGATGCGGCCAAGAGTTCGTCGAGCAGCTCGTCGAACGGCGATTCGTCGTCGTCGACGTCGTCCTCGTCGGAGTCGTCGAGTTCGGCAGGCAAGGACTCCGGCAGCAAGGAATCGAGCAGCTCGAGTTCCAGCTCGTCTAATTCGTCCTCGAGCGACGGCGGCAGCAAGTCGTCGTCGAGCAGCACGGCTCCGGCCTCCGCCGGCTCCAAGTAGAGGTTGTCCACAGGCCTGCGCGCCAGGCATGTTCACCCGGACCGTCGCTCTCTAGCGTGAGGGCATGGGGCATTCGCTCGACCCGTCGGCATGGGGCCGCCTCGCGGCACTACGCCCCGACTGGACGCGTACCGTCGCCGCCCGCCGCGCGCTCGCGGGTGCCCTCGTCGTGCTGGCCGCCGTGGCCGCCCTACGCCCGGATCCAGCCGACGGACGCGTCGACGTCGTCGTCGCCGCCCGGGACCTGGCCCCCGGCACCGCGCTCACCGACGCCGACGTCCTCGTCGAATCCCATTCGGCAACAACGGTTCCCGACGGCGCGCAGTCCGACATCGACGGGCTGGTCGGCATGAACCTGGCCGGGCCCGCCCGACGCGGCGAGGTCATCACCGACGTGCGCCTACTGACCCCGCGTCTGACCGAAGCCACCGCAGGGCCGGACGCGAGGGTCGTGGCACTGGACCTCGCCGACGCGGCGCTGCTCGACCTGCTGCGGCCCGGTGACGTCGTCGACGTACTCGCTGCCCCATCGACCCTGCCCGGCGATCACGCCGACGCCCCGCCACGGGTGCTGGCTGCCGAGGCCGTCGTCGTGCTGGTGTCGCAGCGGTCGTCGTCGCCAACGAGCGGCGATCAGCGCGTCGTACTCGTCGCGCTGCCCTCACGCTCCGCGACCGAGGTAGCGGGCGCATCCCTCACCCAGGCACTCACGCTCACGCTGCGGTGACGCGGTACTCCACACGCCTGCGGCGAGTTACGGTTGGGGCGCAATCGTCACGTCCGGAAGGGGACAGCTCGTGCTCAAGGGCTTCAAGGAGTTTCTCGCTCGCGGCAACATCATCGACCTCTCGGTCGCGGTCGTCATCGGCACCGCGTTCACGGCACTGGTCAAGTCGTTCACCGACACGATCATCACGCCGCTCACCAGTCGCATCGGCGCCAGCGGTACCGACGTCGGGCTGCTCAAGGTCAGCATCGGCGGCGGCCAGACCATCGACCTCAACGTCTTGATCTCTGCGACCATCAACTTCGTCCTGGTCGCGGCCGTCGTCTACTTCCTCGTGGTGGCGCCCTACAACCGCCTGCGCAAGCGAGGCGAGGTGGAACAGGCTCAGGACACCGAACTGAGCCTGCTCACCGAGATCCGCGACCTGCTGGTCGACGGACGCGGCAGCGCACCCGGTGCCGGGCCCAGCCCGGATACGGCGAAGGTGACGAGCGCCGACAAGGACTGACCCTCACAGAGAAAGAAGACAGCCCCCCGGCCGGAGCCGGGGGGCTGTTCTCGATGAGCGGGCGAACGGTTAGTTCATGTTCCAGGGCTCGCCGTAGGTGGTGACGCTGTCGCCGGTGCTCGAGATCAAGCGGGCGAACGGACGCAGCAGCACGCCACCGGCAGCACCGGTCACCGTTCCATGCGCGTTGGAGACGGCAACCGCACCGTCGGGACCCGCGACGTCCACCGAGAAGGTGGCGACTTCCTGGATGCCGGGGCCGTTGCCCAGGTCAGCACTGAAGGACACGCCGGGGAACAGGTTCGGGGTGATGACCGACTCCAGGCCGAAGGGAGGGCCGGTGATGTCGCCATCGTCGATCAGGATGTTCGGGGTGGTGTACGAGAAGTTGATGCCCACACCGAGCGACCAGGGGAAGCCGATCTGGTAACCCAGCTCCAGCGTTCCCTCGAACTCATCGGCACCGGGGCCCGCGACGATGTACTTGGCCTTGCCCGAGTGGAACCACTCACGGGTGAGCCGGTTGCGGTCCAGGGGGAACACGCCATTGAGGAACGTGTCCCACTGCTGGACGGTCAGCGTGCGGTCCTTGCCGTCAACGAGGCTCAGCTCGTTGTCCAGACCTGCGTGTGAGGTGCCCGTGCTCGCGAACAGAGCCGCGATGGTCGCGACCAACGCGACCAGCACCCGACTAATTGCCTTCATTTGGGTTGACCCTTCTAGATGGTGAACTGCGGTGACTGCGGCCCTGCGGAGCGAGCGTGCCGGCCGGACCGAAGTCCGACCGGCACGCACCGCTACTTGGTGATCGTCACAGGAGTGACAATTGTTAATTCATGTTCCAGGGCTCGCCGTAGGTGGTGACGCTGTCGCCGGTGCTCGAGATCAAGCGGGCGAACGGACGCAGCAGCACGCCACCGGCAGCACCGGTCACCGTTCCATGCGCGTTGGAGACGGCAACCGCACCGTCGGGACCCGCGACGTCCACCGAGAAGGTGGCGACTTCCTGGATGCCGGGGCCGTTGCCCAGGTCAGCACTGAAGGACACGCCGGGGAACAGGTTCGGGGTGATGACCGACTCCAGGCCGAAGGGAGGGCCGGTGATGTCGCCATCGTCGATCAGGATGTTCGGGGTGGTGTACGAGAAGTTGATGCCCACACCGAGCGACCAGGGGAAGCCGATCTGGTAACCCAGCTCCAGCGTTCCCTCGAACTCATCGGCACCGGGGCCCGCGACGATGTACTTGGCCTTGCCCGAGTGGAACCACTCACGGGTGAGCCGGTTGCGGTCCAGGGGGAACACGCCATTGAGGAACGTGTCCCACTGCTGGACGGTCAGCGTGCGGTCCTTGCCGTCAACGAGGCTCAGCTCGTTGTCCAGACCTGCGTGTGAGGTGCCCGTGCTCGCGAACAGAGCCGCGATGGTCGCGACCAACGCGACCAGCACCCGACTGATTGCCTTCATGTTCTCCCTTTTGTGTCGAAGGTGATCCGGCAGGCTCACCGCGGTGGTTCCGGTGGGTGGTCTTACGCCTCAACCACACACCGTGCAAGAGCTTCATGTGAGCGGAATTAGAAAGTCCACATGTTGCTCTTATCAATCGCTCATCGTTGACAGCAGAAACATAACGGTGAGGCATCCCCCCGGCAACGCAAGCGATTCTCGAGTTTGGGAGACGCACAGGCGAAGAAGCGATTTGCTGAGGCGTACCGAAGCCGACTCGTGTACGGGCCCGTCTACGAAGGCACTACGTCATCGACGCCGGTCACATACCGAAAGTATCCAAGGGACGAAGTGCGCACCTCGGGCCCGCCGCATTTCGCTCAGCGGGAAAGCACAGGTCAGCCGTGGTGTGGCGGGACGTTGTCCCGCAGCCAGCGATCTCGGTCCGGATCGTCGTCGGGGCGGGTGTCGTCGCGCTCGTCACTAGTGATAGTGGGAATGGATTCGCCGAAGATCTTGTTAACTACATCCCGCGTTGGCCGCGCTGGGTCGCTCATGAGATCCACCCGGTGTGACGAAGATCACAGTTGGCGCATCGGCGCTGTTCACCGTGCGTTAACACAACACGGGTGTGACGTACGAGGTTTGGCGTCACCACGAGCATTGCTCCACCTGTGCCCCTGAGACCGAGACCGAGGTCCGGTCGCCTGAACACCGGCTCAGATGTCCAGGCTGGATAGCTGGGCGATGACCTGAGTCGCGAGCGGACCCAAAGTGGCCATGCCGTCGCGTACCGCGCCACGTGAACCGGGGATGTTGACGACGAGCGTGCTGCCGGAGATGCCGGCCAGGCCGCGGGAGACGCCGGCGTCGACGATGCCCGCCGACAACCCGGACGCCCGCAGCGCCTCGGAGATGCCGAGGAGTTCCCTGTCGAGGATCGTGCGCGTGGCCTCGGGCGTGACGTCGCGCGGCGTGACACCGGTGCCACCGACGGAGATCACCAGGTCGACGCCGCCGATGACGGCGGTGTTGAGCGCGTTGCGGATCTCGACCTCGTCGGACGCCACGACGACGACCCCGTCGACGACGAATCCCGCCTCACCCAATAGTTCGGTGACCAACGGACCGCTGTGGTCCTCCTCGTCGCCATGCGCGGTGCGATCATCGACGACCACGACCAGCGCGCGGCCCACCAGTTCCGACGGCTGTTCCATGAACTCAACCGTATATGGCCCGACCGACGCGGGCGTGACCATTCTCAGCTCGGGTCGCCCCGGCGCGATGGTCACTGGGCGGCCTTGCCAAGGGTGACCTGCACGGTCTGCGGCTTGCCCGACGGATCGAGGTAGGTCAGCGTGACCTGGTCGCCGGGCGCCTTCGAGCGGACGGCTGCCACGAGCGCGTCGGCGCTGCCGATCACCCGGTCGTCGACCTTGGTGACGACGACGCCGCTGGGCAGACCTGCGGCCGCCGCAGCGCCACCGCTGGTGACGTCGACGATCTTGGCGCCGTCCGCCGCCGCGTCGTTGCCCACCTGCACGCCCAGCGAGGCGTGCGAAGCGGTGCCGTTCTGGATGAGTTCGTCGGCGATGCGCTTGGCCTGGTCGACCGGGATGGCGAAGCCGAGCCCGATCGAACCACTCTGCGACTGCGCCGAATCGCCGCCCAGCGTGGCGATCGCGGAGTTCACGCCGACGAGTTCGCCGTTCATGTTCACCAGCGCGCCGCCCGAGTTACCCGGATTGATCGCGGCGTCGGTCTGGATCGCGTCGAGCACGGTGTTCTGGTTCTTCACATCGCCGCCTGCGGCCACGGGCCGGTTCAGCGCGCTGACGATTCCGGTGGTGACGGTGCCCTCGAGTCCGAGTGGCGATCCGATGGCCACCACGTCCTGGCCGACGCGCAGATTGCCCGAGGAGCCCACGGTGATGGGCGTCAGGTCCCTGGCGTTGTCGGCGCGGACCACGGCGATGTCACTGCTCGGGTCGGTGCCCACGACGGTGAACGACGTGGTGGCTCCGTTGGCGAAGGTGACCTTGGTCTGGACGGCACCGCCGCCGGGGCCGCCGTCCTTGGCAGCCGAGACGACGTGGTTGTTGGTGAGGATCAGTCCGTCGGACGACAGGATGATGCCCGAGCCCTCCTCGGACTGCCTGCCCATGTCGGTCTCCAACTTGACCACGCTGGGAACGACCTTGGCGGCGACCTGCTCGACGGAGCCGGCGGGCAGGCTGGCCGCGGGCTCGCCGGGGGTTGCACCGGAGACCGAGGACACCGATGCCCGGTCGGGCTCGACCAGCGTTGCTACACCGCCGCCGATTCCGGCCGACACCAGTGCGATCGCGAGCGCTCCGACCGTCAAAGCGCCTGCGCGCGAACGGGTCTGCTGCGCGGGCACCGGCCCACCCGGCATGACGCGGGTCTGCGGACCCCCGGCGTACGGATCGTGCGGGCCGCGGTAGCCGTGCTGTTGGGTCGCGTAGCGCCAGTCGTAGTTCGGCTGCTGCGGACCTGGACGAGCCTGCCCACCCGGGTAACCAGGCGCCGCGTGGTCATAGCCACCGGGACGCGGGCCCTGCGGCGGCTGCGGCGGCGAATACCTCGGGTGGTTCGTCATCTGCGGTCTGCGCTCTTCCTTCGAATCGGTGCCTGGTCGATCAGTACGTACAACGAAACGCTCGTCCAGACAGTGCCCCCCTGGGCTGAGAATCCACTTAGAGATTCTTCGGGGCAGGCCGAGACTTTCTCCCGACCGCCAGACCAATCACCCTCAATCATCGACGCCCGCGTTCGACCCGTCCACTGCAGCGCCCGCGCGTGTCGCCATGGGGCGACCGGGTAGCACCACGTGGATGGAGGTCCCCGGCGGGTCGGCGCCAGGCACGGTGTCCTCGATCCACAGTGTCCCACCGTGTTTCAGCACGACCTGCTTCACGATCGCCAGCCCCAGGCCCGAGCCGGGCATCGCCCGCGCGGCCGTCGAGCGGAAGAAGCGCTCGAAGACCAGTGCCCGTTCGTCGGCGGGGATGCCGGGGCCGTGGTCGGCGACGACGAGCGTTGCGTTGACCGGATCGATCTGGACCAGCCGGACCCCGACGCGTCCGCCGGGCGGACTCCACTTGGCCGCGTTGTCGAGCAGGTTCAGCACGGCGCGCGACAGACCAGCGGCATCGCCGTCGACCTGCCAGCCCTCCAGGAGGACGTCGAACTCGATGTCGTTGCGGCGCCGCCGAACTCGTTCGAGGCTGCGCTCGACCACCTCGGCCATGTCCACGGGCTCGTGCACGGCGATGCCCTCGTCATCGCGGGTGAGGTCGACGAGGTCGCCGACGAGGGTCGACAACTCCTCGATCTGTGCGATGACGTCGGTGCGCAGATCGTCCATCTCCTCGTCGGGCAGCCGCGGGGCGCCGGGCTGCTGTGACGCCATCAGCAGCTCGACGTTGGTGCGCAGCGAGGTCAGCGGGGTGCGCAGTTCGTGGCCCGCGTCGGAGACCAGCCGGGCCTGGCGTTCGCGCGACTCGGCGAGCGCGCGCAGCATCATGTTGAACGCCTCGGTCAGACGCGCCAGTTCGTCGCTCCCGTGCACGGGTATCGGGCGCAGATCGTCGGTCCGCGCCACCCGTTCGGCGGCCTGGGTGAGGCGGGCAACGGGTCTCAGCCCGGTGCGCGCGACGGTGCCGCCGGCGATCGCCGCGACGGCCATGCCGAGGCCGCCGACGATCAGCAGGATCGTGCCCAACCGGCTGAGCACCCGCCCCGTCGGCTCCATGCTCTTGGAGATCAGCAGCGAGCTGCCGTTGTTGAGGTGGTAGGCCAGCACCCGTTGCCCGTTGATGGTGCGCAGCGACATCCTGAGATGACCGGTGATGACGTCCTTCTCGGGCGGTCCGAGCGGCAGGGTCTGCCCCTGCTGGTTGGCGGTGTAGATCGACCGGCCGGGATTGACCAGCATGGCGTTGACGTCGGAGTACGCCGTTCCCTCGATCGCCTTGCCGGGGTCGGCCGCCAACGACCCGCTCTCGATGAGCAGTTTGGCGCGGCTCTGCAGCTGGTTGTCGACGTCCTGATACAGCGCGCGGGACACCACCACGTAGACCGCGACCGCCATGAGCACCACGACCATGGCCACCATCGACATCGCGAGCAGCATCACCCGCCAACGCAACGACACCGAACTCACGTCGTGCAGTACGTCGGTGGCCGGGCGGCCGGAGGGATTGGGCCGCCGCTTGCGCCACGGCTTCACCCGAACCATCAGGGCGGGGTCTCGCGCAACACGTAACCCACGCCGCGCACGGTGTGGATCAGTCGCGGTTCTCCCTCGGCCTCGGTCTTGCGGCGCAGATAACCGACGTAGACCTCGAGCGCGTTGCCCGACGTCGGGAAGTCGAAGCCCCACACCTCCTCGAGGATCCGGCTGCGAGTCAGCACCCGGCGGGGGTTGGTGATCAGCATCTCGAGCAGCGCGAACTCGGTGCGGGTGAGGCTGATGGCGCGCTCGCCGCGCATGACCTCGCGGGTGACGGGGTCCAGGCTGAGGTCGGAGAACGTCATTGCCACCGACTCGCCGTCGTCCTCGGGCGTCGCGCGGCGAAGCAGGGCACGCATCCGGGCCAGGAGTTCCTCGAGTGCGAACGGCTTCGGAAGGTAGTCGTCAGCGCCGGCATCGAGGCCGGCCACGCGCTCGGAGACCGAATCGCGCGCGGTGAGGACCAGGATGGGCAGATCGTCGCCCGTGCTGCGGAGCTGTCGGCAGACCTCGAGTCCGTCGAGGCGCGGCATCATCACGTCGAGGACCACCGCATCGGGGCGGGTGCTCGCAATGGATTGGAGGGCTTCCACGCCGTCCTGCGCCAATTCGACCGAGTAGCCGTTGAAGGAGAGTGAACGGCGGAGGGATTCGCGGACAGCGCGATCATCGTCTACGACAAGTATTCGCACAGCCACAGTCTCAACCCACTGTCTGAGACTGGGCTGAGAGGCGCGCCGTCAGACTGGCGCGGTGCGTCAGCGGCGGCCGAGGTCGATCAGGCCGAGGCGGGCGGCCTTGAGCAGGCGACGCGGCACCTTGTGCTGCTGACCAGCGACGTTGACGTTGACGAGCCCGGTGGCCTCGGTCTTCCACTGCGCGCGACGGCTACGGGTGTTCGAGCGCGACATCCTCCGCTTGGGCACGGCCATGACGAGCATCTCCTTGATCAGGGGTGTTGCCGCGCATACGACAGCGGCCAACGGTTGCCTAGAAGGATAGCCGCCGACCTGCGTAGCGTCCAAAACGTCGGCCGTCGCCGCCGCGGACGCACGGAGCGAGCCTTGACGCGTTACCGGAGGTATCGGCTAACCTACCGGTTGGTTGAGAGCCGTCGATGGCGATGGGAGCCCTGTTACGTTGGCAATGAATCGAGATTCGGTGCGCATCGGCAACTGCTCGGGCTTCTACGGTGACCGCCACGCGGCCATGCGGGAGATGATCACCGGCGGCGACCTGGACTACCTCACCGGTGACTACCTGGCCGAACTCACCATGCTCATCCTCGCCCGCGACCGCGCGAAGTCGCCGGAGCGGGGATACGCCAAGACCTTCCTGACCCAGCTGGAGGAATCGCTGGGGTCGGCGCTCGATCGCGGAGTGAAGATCGTCGCCAACGCAGGCGGGCTGAATCCGGCAGGCCTGGCCGAGGCCGTCCGAGCCCTCGCCGAGCGCCTTGGTCTGACGGTCGACGTCGCGCACGTCGAGGGCGACGACCTCATCAACCGTGCCGACGACCTTGGCCTAGGTCAGCCTCTTGCGGCCAACGCCTACCTCGGCGCGTGGGGCATCGCCGACTGCCTGCTCGGCGGCGCCGACGTCGTGGTGACGGGCCGGGTGACCGACGCGTCGGTGATCGTCGGTCCTGCCGCCGCGCACTTCGGCTGGAGCCGCACCGACTACGACGCGCTCGCCGGCGCCGTCGCCGCGGGACACGTCATCGAGTGCGGCACCCAGGCAACCGGCGGCAACTTCGCGTTCTTCACCGAAGTGCCCGATCTGATGCACGCCGGCTTCCCAATCGCCGAGATCGACGCGGACGGATCGTCGGTCATCACCAAGCACCCCGGCACCGGCGGACTGGTCAGCACCGACACCGTGACCGCCCAGCTGCTCTACGAGATCGGCGGCGCGCGCTACGCCAATCCCGACGTGACGCTGCGCGTCGACAGCGTGACGCTGGCCGACGACGGACCCGACCGGGTGCGGATCAGCGGAGTGCGCGGCGAGCCGCCGCCGCCCACGCTCAAGGTCTCGCTGAACTCGGTCGGCGGCTTCCGCAATGCGATGACGTTCGTGCTGACGGGGCTCGACATCGAGGCCAAGGCGGATCTGGTGCGCCGGCAGCTGGAGTCCAACCTGACCGTCGAGCCCGCGGAGATGGAGTGGACGCTCGCGCGCACCGACCATCCCGACGCCGACACCGAGGAGGCCGCCAGCGCGCTGCTGCGCTGCGTCGTCCGGGACTCCGACCCCAAGAAGGTGGGACGCCACTTCTCCTCTGCCGCAGTGGAACTGGCGCTCGCGAGCTACCCGGGCTTCACCACGACTGCACCGCCTGCCGACGGCCAGATCTACGGCGTCTTCACCGCCGGCTATGTCGACGCGACCGACGTCCCGCACGTCGCGGTCCATGGTGACGGCACCCGCGTCGACATCGCACCGGCCGAGGAGACCCAGGCACTCCAGCCCGTCGACGCGCCCGAAGTGCCCAACGCCCCCGCAGACGGACCGACCCGCCGCATGCCACTAGGGACCATCGCGGGTGCACGCAGCGGCGACAAGGGCGGCGACGCGAACGTCGGGGTGTGGGTGCGCACTCCCGAGCAGTGGCAGTGGCTGGCCCACACGCTCACCGTGGATCGACTGCGCGAATTGCTGCCCGAGACCGCGGATCTCACCGTCACCCGACATCTGCTGCCCAACCTGCGTGCGGTCAACTTCGTGATCGAGGGCATCCTCGGCCAGGGCGTCGCACATCAGGCCCGCTTCGACCCGCAGGCCAAGGGGCTCGGCGAATGGCTGAGAGCCCGCTACATGGACATCCCGGAAGGACTTCTGCCGTGAGCATCTGGACCACCCCCGAGCGTGACGCGCTTCGAAAGACGGTGCGCACCTTCGCCGAACGCGAGATCCTCCCCCACGTCGACGAATGGGAACGCGCCGGAGAGATACCGCGTGAGCTGCACCTGGCCGCCGGTGAGGCGGGCCTGCTGGGCGCGCCCTATCCAGAGGCCGTGGGCGGAGGCGGCGGGGACGGCGCCGACGCGGTGATCATCTGCGAGGAGCTGCACCAGTCCGGTGTGCCCGGTGGCGTATTCGCGTCGCTGTTCACGTGCGGGATCGCGGTTCCCCACATGATCGCCTCGGGCGACGAGCGGCTCATCGACACCTACGTCCGGCCCACGCTGCGCGGCGAGAAAATCGGCTCGCTGGCCATCACCGAGCCGGGCGGTGGCTCCGACGTCGGGCACCTGACCACCCGGGCCGACAGGGATGGCGATCACTACGTCGTCAACGGCGCGAAGACCTACATCACCTCGGGCGTGCGGGCCGACTACGTGGTCACCGCGGCGCGCACGGGCGGACCGGGGGCAGCGGGCGTGTCGCTGATCGTCGTCGACAGGGGCACACCGGGATTCGAGGTCACCCGCAAGCTCGAGAAGATGGGGTGGCGCTCCAGCGACACCGCCGAACTCGCCTACACCGACGCCCGCGTTCCCGTCGAGAACCTGGTGGGCGCCGAGAACACCGGCTTCCTGCAGATCGCCGCGGCGTTCGTCTCCGAGCGGGTGGGTCTGGCCGCGCAGGCGTACGCCAGCGCCCAACGCTGCCTCGACCTGACCGTGCAGTGGTGCCGCGACCGCGAGACGTTCGGCCGCCCGTTGATCTCACGGCAGTCGGTGCAGAACACGCTCGCCGACATGGCCCGGCGGACCGACGTCGCCCGCGTGTACACCCGGGCACTGGTCGAGCGTCAAATTGCAGGTGACCAGAACCTCATCACCGACGTGTGCTTCGCGAAGAACACCGCCGTGGAGGCCGGCGAGTGGGTGGCCAATCAGGCAGTGCAGTTGTTCGGCGGCATGGGCTACATGGTCGAGTCGGAGGTCGAGCGGCAGTACCGCGACATACGCATTCTCGGCATCGGCGGCGGGACCACCGAAATCCTGACGGGGCTGGCCGCCAAGACGCTTGGATATCAGTCGTGACCACCCTGAAGTCGACGATCGACGTCCGTTCGGCCACCTACACCGGTGCAACGGAGGCGATGGCGACCAAGATCGCCGAACTCGACGCCGAGCACGTCAAGTCGCTGGCCGGTGGCGGCACCAAGTACGTCGAGCGCCACCACGCCCGCGGCAAGCTCACCGCCCGCGAACGCGTCGAGGCGCTGCTCGACCCGGACTCGCCGTTCTTGGAGCTGAGCCCGCTGGCGGCCTGGGGCACCGACTTCACCGTCGGCGCCAGCGTGGTGACGGGCATCGGCGTCGTCGAGGGCGTCGAGTGCCTGATCGTGTCGAACGATCCGACGGTCAAGGGCGGCACCAGCAACCCGTGGACGTTGAAGAAGATCCTGCGCGCCAACCAGATCGCCCTCGAGAACCGGCTGCCGGTGATCTCGATGGTCGAGTCGGGTGGCGCCGATCTGCCGACGCAGAAGGAGATCTTCATCCCGGGCGGCCGGATGTTCCGGGACCTGACCCGGCTGTCGGCGGCGGGCATTCCCACGATCGCGCTGGTGTTCGGCAACTCGACGGCCGGTGGGGCGTACATCCCCGGCATGTCCGACCACGTGGTGATGATCAAGGAACGCTCGAAGGTGTTCCTCGCCGGTCCCCCGCTGGTGAAGATGGCCACCGGCGAGGAGTCCGACGACGAGTCGCTCGGCGGCGCCGAGATGCATTCGCGCGTATCGGGTCTCGGCGACTACTTCGCCGTCGACGAACTCGACGCCGTCCGCATCGGTAGGCGCATCGTCGCGCGCCTCAACTGGCGCAAGCAGGGCCCGACCCCGCAGCCCGTCGTCGAGCCGGTGTTCGACGCAGAGGAGCTGATCGGCATCGTGCCCGCCGATCTGCGCATCCCGTTCGACCCGCGCGAGGTCATCGCGCGCATCGTCGACGGTTCGGACTTCGACGAGTTCAAGCCGCTCTACGGCGGGTCGCTCGTCACGGGCTGGGCGACGCTGCACGGCTATCCCGTCGGCATCCTGGCCAACGCCCGCGGCGTGCTGTTCAGTGAGGAGTCGCAGAAGGCGACCCAATTCATCCAGCTGGCCAACCGCTCAGACACGCCACTGCTGTTCCTACACAACACGACCGGCTACATGGTGGGCCGCAAGTACGAGGAAGGCGGGATGATCAAGCACGGCTCGATGATGATCAACGCCGTCTCGAACTCCACGGTCCCGCACATCTCGCTGCTGATCGGCGCGTCCTACGGCGCAGGCCACTACGGCATGTGCGGTCGGGCGTACGACCCGCGCTTCCTGTTCGCGTGGCCCAGTTCGAAGTCCGCCGTCATGGGTGGCACGCAACTGGCGGGCGTGCTGTCGATCGTCAGCCGGGCGGCGGCCGAGGCCCGCGGCCAGCAGGTCGACGAAGACGCCGACGCCGCCCTGCGCGCTGCGGTCGAGGCGCAGATCGAGGCCGAGTCACTGCCGATGTTCTTGTCCGGCAGGCTGTATGACGACGGGGTCATCGACCCGCGCGACACCCGCACCGTGCTGGGGATGTGCCTGTCCGCCATCGCCAGCGGCCCGATCGAGGGGACGTCGAACTTCGGCGTCTTCCGGATGTGAGCGCCATGACGTTGGCGATTTCGGCGCGCCTTGCCGCGGTGACCGCGGGTTTCCGCGCCGAAATCGCAGAGGGAGTGAAGTGATCACCACAGTCCTGGTCGCCAACCGCGGCGAGATCGCCCGACGCGTGTTCGCCACGTGCCGACGGCTCGGCATCGGCACCGTCGCGGTGTACACCGACCCCGACGCCGCGAGCCCCCACGTCGCCGAGGCCGATGCCCGCGTGCGCCTCGATGGCCGCAACGGGTACCTCGACGTCGCGCAGTTGATCCGCGCGGCCCGCGCGTCCGGTGCCGACGCGATTCATCCCGGGTACGGATTTCTCTCGGAGAACGCAGAATTCGCCGCCGCGGTGCAGGACGAAGGAATGGTATGGATCGGCCCGCCGGTCCCGGCCGTACAGGCGATGGGCAGCAAGATCGAGGCCAAGAAGATGATGGCCGCCGCGGGTGTGCCGGTGCTGGCCGAACTCGACCCCGAGACGATCACCGCCGAACAACTGCCCGTGCTGATCAAGGCGTCTGCCGGTGGCGGCGGCCGCGGCATGCGGGTGGTCCGCGATCTGGCCGAACTGCCCAAGCAGGTCGAGGCAGCGCAGCGCGAGGCACAGTCCGCGTTCGGCGACGCGACGGTGTTCTGCGAGCGCTACCTGGCCACCGGTCATCACGTCGAGGTGCAGGTGATGGCCGACGCGCACGGCACGGTGTGGGCCGTCGGAGAGCGTGAGTGTTCCATCCAGCGCCGCCATCAGAAGATCGTCGAGGAGGCCCCGTCACCACTCGTCGAGCGCGTCGAGGGCATGCGGGACAAGCTGTTCGAAGCCGCCCGCCTGGCCGCCGAGGCGATCGACTACACCGGCGCGGGCACCGTGGAGTTCATGGCGGACTCAGATGGCCCCGGGGCGGGGTCCTTCTTCTTCCTTGAAATGAACACCCGCCTGCAGGTCGAGCATCCGGTGACGGAGGAGACGACGGGGCTCGACCTCGTCGAACTGCAGCTGCACGTGGCCGACGGCGGCCGGTTGGACCCGCAGCCTCCGCCCGCGCGAGGTCATTCGATCGAGGTGCGCCTGTACGCCGAGGACCCGTCGAAGAACTGGCAGCCCCAAGCCGGCCCCGTGCACCGGTTCGACGTGCCGACGGCGCGGGCGGCGTTCACCACCCTGGGCTCGGTCGGCGTGCGCGTCGACACCGGCGTGGTGGACGGCTCGGAGGTGTCGATCTTCTACGACCCGATGCTGGCCAAGGTCATCTCGTACGCGCCAACCCGCAGGCAGGCCGCGGCCGTGCTCGCCGACGCCCTGGTCAGGACGCGGCTGCACGGCATCACCACCAACCGCGACCTGCTGGTCAACGTGCTGCGGCACCCGGCGTTCATCGACGGCGCCACCGACACCGCGTTCTTCGACACGCACGGCCTGGCCGAGTTGGCGGCTCCGTCGACCGCACCCGGTGCCGCCCGCCTGTCGGCGATCGCCGCGGCGCTGGCCGATGCGGCCCACAACCGGAGCCGCGCAACGGCTCTGCGCGCCGTTCCCGGCGGGTGGCGCAACCTTCCGTCGGGTCACCAGGTGAAGCGGTTCACCGACGCGAGCGGTGACGAGATCGAGGTCCGGTACCGGTTCACGCGCGGTCGCCTCGAGCTGCCCGACGACGCCGACGTGGCGCTGGTGTCCTCGGCACCGGAGCAGGTGGTGCTGGCGGTCGACGGCGTCGAGCGTTCCTTCGGGGTCGCGCGCTATGGCGACACCGTGTTCGTCGACAGCCCGCTCGGGTCGGTGCGACTCACCGCACAACCGCGCTTCGGCGATCCCGACGCCGCCGTCGCTCAGGGTTCATTGCTGGCGCCGATGCCGGGCTCGGTGATCCGGGTCGCCGCCGCGGTGGGCGACCGCGTGACGGCCGGCCAGCCGCTGATCTGGCTGGAAGCCATGAAGATGGAGCACACCATCGCCGCGCCGAGCAGTGGCGTGCTCACCGAACTGAACGTCGATCCGGGCCAACAGGTGGACGTGGGCGCCGTGCTGGCCCGAGTCGCAGACCAAGACTGATTCAAGGAGAAACCAATGAGCTTCATCGAGACCGACGAGCAGAAGGAACTGCGCAAGGCCGTCGCGCAGTTCTCGGCCAACTACGGCGAGAAGTACTACCTCGAGAAGGCCCGCGCCGGTGAGCACACCACCGAGTTGTGGGAAGAGGCAGGCAAACTCGGCTTCATCGGCGTGAACCTTCCCGAGGCGTATGGCGGTGGCGGCGCCGGGATGTACGAGCTGTCGCTGGTGATGGAGGAGATGTCCGCGAGCGGCTGCGCGCTGCTGCTGATGGTGGTCTCCCCCGCCATCAACGGCACCATCATCAGCAAGTTCGGCACCGAAGAGCAGAAGCAGCGCTGGATTCCCGGCATCGCCGACGGGTCCATCACGATGGCCTTCGCGATCACCGAGCCCGACGCCGGATCCAACTCGCACCGGATCACGACGACCGCGCGCCGCGACGGCAGCGACTGGATCCTGTCCGGACAGAAGGTGTACATCTCGGGCGTCGACCAGGCCCAGGCGATCCTCGTGGTCGGCCGCACCGAGGAGGCGAAGACCGGAAATTTGAAGCCTGCGCTGTTCATCGTGCCCACCGATGCTCCCGGCCTGTCGTGGACCAAGATCGACATGGAGATCGTCAGCCCGGAGAACCAGTTCCAGTTGTTCCTCGACGACGTCCGGCTGCCTGCCGATGCGCTCGTCGGCTCCGAGGACGCCGCGATCGCGCAGCTGTTCGCGGGCCTCAACCCGGAGCGCATCATGGGTGCGGCGAGCGCCGTCGGCATGGGACGCTTCGCGATCAACAAGGCCACCGAGTACGTCAAGACGCGGCAGGTGTGGAAGACGCCGATCGGTGCGCACCAGGGCATCTCGCATCCTTTGGCGCAGAACCACATAGAGGTCGAACTGGCCAAGCTGATGATGCAGAAGGCCGCGACGCTCTACGACCTCGGCGACGACGGCGGCGCCGCAGAGGCCGCGAACATGGCGAAGTACGCCGCGGGCGAGGCGTCGGTGCGCGCCGTCGACCAGGCCGTGCAGTCCCTCGGCGGCAACGGCTTGACCAAGGAGTACGGCATCGCGTCGGTGCTCGTCGCGTCACGGCTGGCCCGCATCGCACCGGTCAGCCGCGAGATGATCCTGAACTTCGTCGCGCAGACGTCGCTGGGCCTCCCCCGGTCGTACTGATGAGCGCTGACACACTCGTCCACTACTCCGTCGAGGCGGGCGTCGCACGCCTGACGCTGGACTCACCGCACAACCGCAATGCGCTGTCCACCGCGTTGGTGACCCAGTTGCACGACGGGCTGGCGACCGCAGCGGCCGACCCGACGGTGCGGTGCGTCGTCCTCGGGCACGAGGGCGGCACGTTTTGCGCGGGTGCTGATCTCAGCGAGGCGGCAGGCCGCGATCCCGGCGACCTGGCAGTCGACCGCGCCCGCGAGATGACCCAGGTGTTGCGCGCCATCCTCGAGCTTCCGGTGCCGGTGATCGGGGCGATCGACGGGCACGTTCGCGCAGGCGGTCTGGGGTTGGTCGGCGCCTGCGACATCGTGGTCGCCGGGCCGGCGAGCACGTTCGCGCTGACCGAGGCGCGCATCGGCGTTGCACCTTCGGTGATCTCGCTGACCCTGCTGCCGAAGATGACGGCGCGCGCCGCGGGACGCTACTTCGTCAGCGGTGAGAAGTTCGGCGCCGGCGAGGCGGCGGCCATCGGGCTCATCACGGTCGCCTCCGACGACGTGGCGGGCACCGTCGCAGCGCTGGCCGCCGACGTCGCCAAGGGTTCGCCGCAGGGCCTCGCCGCGTCGAAGGCGCTCACGACCGCGTCGATCCTGCAGTCGTTCGACCAGCACGCCGACGCGCTGGCCGAGCAATCCGCCGCGCTGTTCGTCTCGGAGGAGGCCCGCGAGGGCATGCTGGCCTTCCTGGAGAAGCGGCCGCCCCGCTGGGCGTCGGCGTAGCGTCGTGGGTAGTCGCCGCCGACACTTCGAGGCGACGTTGCCGAGTTGGATGAGGTCCGCCCCTTGCATGTACCGAGGTTCGTCGTAGGCTCGTGTCGATGAGCACTCCAGCGTCGCGCAACGGGTCGAAGCGCGCTGCCGACACGGATCGCATCCACGTTGCTCAACTCCTCACCGAGGCCGCATCCCAGGGCCGGTTGCAGATGGCCGATTACGAGGATCGGTTGACCAAGGCGTACGCCGCTCAGACCTTCGACGAACTCGAGCGCCTCAGTGCCGACCTGCCCGACGTGGCGACGGCATCGGGTCGCAGCGGCGGCGCCTGCCACCCCGCGCCGTCGACCCTGCTCCTGGCGATCATGAGCGGTTTCGAACGGCGGGGCCGCTGGAACGTGCCGCGCCGCGTGACGTCGTTCGCCCTGTTCGGTGGTGGCGTGATCGACCTGCGCTACGCCGACTTCACGTCACCCGAGGTGGAGATCCACTCGTACTCGATCTTCGGCGGGCAGACGATTCTGCTGCCGCCCGAGATCAACGTCGACGTCCACGGTGTCGGGGTCATGGGGTCGTTCGAGCACATCGGCGACGTCGGCTCCCCTGGTGCACCGCAGGTGACCATCCGCGGCTTCTCGCTCTGGGGCAGCGTCGGCATCAAGCGCAAGAAGCGCAAGAACCCCTGACGAACGTCGGCCCCTGCCGCGAGCGGAAGGGGCCGACGTCTTGTCGTGCGTCAGTGGCTACTCGCCGTCGCCGCCACCGTCGTTGTCAGCGCCGTCGGTGGCGCCACCATCGGTGGTGCCGCCGCTCGTGCTGCCTGCGGGGGTCTTGCCGCCCTTGATCATGCTGTCGATGGCCTTGAACGCGGGCTTGAAGACACCCCACGCTCCGCCGCCGCGCACGCCGTCGGACGAGCCGCCGCCTCCGGGGACGATGATGACCGGCTCGACCTTGTTGCCGTCCTTGACTTCGGTGTCCTCTTCTTCCTCCGCGACGGCCTCTTGCTTCACCGATGAGGTGGATTCGACGGGTGCGGTCGCTGGTGCTGGCTCTGCGGCCGCTTGCACCGGTGCAGCGCGCAGCGCGGTCGGGGCAGGAGCGGATGAGTCGGCCGTGGACTCCTCGGCCCCACTCACATCGGCCGCCTGAAGTGTCTCTACGTCACTGTCAGTCGCGGCGACCTTCAACGCCTCGGTCTCGGGAACCTCCACTGGCACCGGCGGACTCTCCACCTCTGGCACGGGACCCGTCAGGAGGTAGCGGACGACACCGGTCACGCCGTTGTCGAAGAACTCATTCCACAAATCCTTGGATCGCTGGTCGCCTGCACCTGCAACCAGCCGCCACCGGAAGTTCTCCGATATGCCGCCATCGAAGAACGTTTCGATGTCGAGCTTCTGCGTGGGGTCTCCCGTGCTCGCGAGCAGCCGCTGCTTGACGACCTCGGTCGCGCCACCATCCCAGAACTGATCCAGAGTGGCCTGCTGATCCGGGCTCAACCCGGTGTTCCGGATGGTGTTGTAAATGACGCCGAAGCTGCCGCGGCGGGCCGGGTTCGGGTTGCCGAGATATCCACTGATGACGTAGACGGGGTCGCCGTTCTCATCGAAGATCGGATCGCCTTCTGCATCGACGGCTTGCACATACGTCGGATTGCCGTCTTCGTCGAGCACGGGCTCGCCGTCCTCGTCGAGAATCGGCTGAAACACCGGCACAGCTTGCGAGTTGTAGATCGTCGGTGCATTGAAGAACGTGTCGAGCAGCCGCCGCTGGTCCACGCTTAGACCGGTGCCGACGAGCGCGTCGTAGAACAGACCCTGGAACCCGTTCTGCGCGATGTTCTCCGAACCGTCGGCGTTCAGAGAATCACCGAAGAACGTGTTGATTTGAGCCCGCAGCGTTGGGTCAGCCTGGTATGCGAGCAGTCGGTAGCGCGCTACTTCGCTGAGCCCTTCGTTGAAGAAGGTGTTGATCTGGAACGGCGTCGGATCATTCTGGTTCGGATAGTCGCGAGTCAGAAGCAGTCGGACGACGTCGGACAGGCCCGCCTCGAAGTACGAGTCGATAACTTCGGTTCCGCGGGGGTCGTTCACGTTGGCGTTCTGCAGCAGCTGCTGGAGCACCCCGAATGCGTGAATGGTGCCTGCGTTGTCGGGGTCACCGGGGAACTCACCGAAGTACGTGTTGATCAGATCCGTGAGATTCGCGTTCAGGTCGACCTGCGTCTTCTGCGCCACCTTGACTTCGCCAGGCGACATCGGCGGCGCGATGGCGACCGTGGCGGCGACGGCGCCGGCAGCAGCAAAGGCCACGCCTGCAGTGATGAATGGGCGAAGTGCCATGTGAATCCCCCTTGGATCTGATGGTGGCTCGGTGCGTGGCGAAACGATACTGCGCGGCTTAGAAGAAGCTGAGAAGACCATAAACCGTTTCCAATCGTTTTGCCACGGCTATGTCGAAAGTTTGCGAAGCAATCACTGAAACGCGCCCTGATGCCAGTTGTCACACCTTTAGGACGATTGATCGACGCAATTCGGCCTGTTCGACTCAACACCAGTTGAGAGGGGTTTTCGACCGTCGAAAACGGCGCGGGCCGACCCCGGCGGAGAGAAGATCAAGATCGACGGGGGTCGGGCCGGCAGGACGATTGCCGGAATGGTTGCCGGCAGCTAATTCGAGTTAACCAGCGTGCAGTTGCAGAACGGGGTCAGCGACGTTTGCGGGACCGCAGATAGTCGCTGACCACGGCAGCACCCAGGCCGTCGAGTTCCGGCACCACGACACGGCCCTCGACACGGCGCGCCACCTGATCGATGAACCGCGTCAGGCTCGGGTCGCTGCCGAGCCGAAAGATCGTCACGTGCGCGCCGAGGCGGGCGATCTCGTCGAAGCCACGCACGGTGTGAGCGATGGTGCGCGGATGCGGCGGGTAGTCGAAGAACACCGACGAACCGTCACCGTCACCGAAGTCCTCGAGGTGCGCGGTGGGCTCGCCGTCGGTCACGATGAGCACCGTCGGCTGAGCGTTGGGATGACGCCGGAGATGGCGGGTGGCCAGCGCAAGCGCGTGGTGCAGGTTGGTGCCCTGCTCGTAGACGCCTTCCAGCCCGGCGAGTTCGCTGGCAGACACGGTGCGCGCATAACGCCCGAACGCGATGATCTCCAGCGCGTCCGACCGGAAGCGGGTACTGACGAGATGGTGCAGCGCCAGCGCCGTCCGCTTCATCGGCAGCCAGCGGTTCTCCATCACCATCGAGAACGACGTGTCGACCAGCAGCGCCACCGCCGCCTGCGTACGTGTCTCGGTCTCGGAGATCTCGACGTCGTCGACGCTGATCCGCAGCGGCGGTTCCGCGACCCCGGTTCCGGCCTGCCGCAGGACGGCGTTGGTCAGAGTGCGCGTCACGTTCCAGGGCTCGGTGTCACCGAACTGCCAGGGCCGCGTGGCACCGGTGAGTTCACCGGCGGCGCCGGCGCGACGCGTATCGCGTTCGCCGTGTCGCCCCGAGAGTTGTTGCGCCACATCGCGAAGCGCGGCCTGGCCGAGCTGGCGCATGGCCTTGGGCGACAGTCGCCACTGCCCGTCCGAGCCACGGTCGAGGAACCCCTGCTCCATCAGGGCACGCTCGAGTTCGGCCAGGGTGCGCGCGTCGACGGCAGCGTCCTCACCCAGCTGGCGGGCCAACATGTCGAGGTCGACGTCGTCCATCTGCGCGCCGGCATAGCTCTGCGAGAGTTGCTCGGCGAGTTGTTCGAGTTCGGCGATGTCGGCCATCGCTTGCGCGCCCTCGCCCATTCCCATGGGGTTGTCGCCGCTGAAGTTCTCCGACCCCGACCAGTCCTCACCCGGGCGGGCCGACTGCAGATGAGAGTCCAGGCGGTTCAGCGCGTTCATGAGCGACGGCGACCCGAAGGCTTGCTGTGCCAACGCGTCGAGTTCTGCGCGCTGCTGTTCGGTGAGGCTATTGCGGAAGCGCTGGGCGGCCGCCGCACGTTGGGCGAGCGAGTCCAGTAGCTCGTCGATGTTCTGCGGGTTCTCCGGGAAGTACTCGCCGTGCTTGGCCATGAAGTCTTGGAAGTCCTGGGGCGTGTCCTGCCCCTTCGCATGCTTGTCGAGTAGCTCGTTGAGGTCGTCGAGCATCTCGTTGACGCGCTGACGGTCCTCGTCGGTCGCGTTCTCCAGCGCCTGCTTCATGCCTGCAAAGCGCTGGTCGAGCATCTCGCGACCCATGAGGTCCTTGATCTGCTCGTACTTCTCGCGAGCCTCCTGGCTGCGCCAGTCGTACTCGGCGAGTTCCTGCACGGCCTTGGCCGGGGACGGCGACAGCGACTCCATCTGGAGTTCGCCAAAACGCGCGTCGTCGTCGAGCGCCCGCGCGAGCTCCTTGCGTTCGGCTAACACCGCCTCGTCGAGCAGCTTCTTGATGTCCTGCAGCGTGCCGTCGAGATTGTTGCGTTGCAAGAGCTTCCGGCGCTTGCTGTTGGCCTCGGCGGCCAACCGGTCGGCACCCCGCTGGTTCTGGGTGCCGCGCCGCAACAGCTCCTGCAGTGCCCGCCGCGGCGAGCTGCCCTCCATCACGTCCTGGCCGATCTGCTCCAGTGCGTCGCGCAAGTCAACCGGCGGCGCCAGCGGGTCGGGCCCGCCGGTGTACCGGGAGTACCGCGAGAGGCGCTTAGCCACGGCGGCACACCTCAACGCGGCTCGTCCCTCGCCGCTTGATCGTCGTACCGCGTTCAGCCATAGACGGTTTCGCCCTCGCCGGACACCTTGTCGATCCGCTTGGCCAGGTACAGGGCTTCGAGCGCCAACTCCAGCGCCCCTGCCCGTTCACCGTCGCTCTGTGCGCCGAGGCGCTCGGCGATCTCGTCGACCACCGGCAGATCCGGCACGGCGGCAAGCACGTCCTTGGCCGACACCCGCTCCCCGGTCGTCACCGGCGCACCGTCCTCGACGGCAACCACCAGCGGTCCCACGTCGATGCCGCCGAGCAGGCGCTGTGCGGTGTCGGCGGTCGCCCGGCGCAGCAGGTGCTCCAGGATGGCCTGCTCGCGGCCCTCCTCGCCGGACTCGAACTCGAGCTTGCCGCGCAGCACGTCGATCACGGTGGCGAGGTCGACGACGCGGGCCACCGGCTCCTGCTCGCCGAGGATCGTCGACCGGTGCCGGGCTGCGGCCGCGACCGTCTCGGCCGCGGCGATCGCGAAGCGGGCGGAGACACCCGACCGCTGATCGATCGACGACGACTCGCGCAGCGCGCGGGCGAACCGGGCCAGGATCTGCACTAGGTACTCCGGCACTTCTGCAGCCAGATGCGCCTCCTGGGTGATGACGCCGACCTCGGCGTCCAGGCGGACCGGGTAGTGCGTCCGGATTTCGGCGCCGAAGCGGTCCTTGAGTGGCGTGATGATGCGGCCGCGGTTGGTGTAGTCCTCGGGGTTCGCGCTGGCGACCACCAGAACGTCGAGCGGCAGCCGCAGCGTGTAGCCGCGGACCTGGATGTCGCGCTCCTCCATCACGTTGAGCATCGACACCTGGATGCGCTCGGCGAGGTCGGGCAGTTCGTTGATCGCGACGACGCCGCGGTGCGCGCGCGGAATCAGGCCGAAGGCGATGGTCTCCGGGTCACCGAGGCTGCGTCCCTCCGCCACCTTGATCGGGTCGATGTCGCCGACGAGGTCGGCCACGCTGGTGTCCGGCGTGGCGAGCTTCTCGGTGTACCGGTCGCTGCGGTGCACCCAGCTGATCGGCAGGTCGTCACCCGAGGTCGCCACCCGGCGAATGGATTCCGGGGTGATCGGGCTGAACGGGTGCTCGTTGAGTTCCGAGCCGTCGATGACGGGCGTCCACTCGTCGAGCAGGCCGGTGAGCGCGCGCAGCAGGCGCGTCTTGCCCTGACCGCGCTCACCCAGCAGCACGATGTCGTGGCCTGCGATGAGCGCCCGCTCCAACTGCGGCAGCACGGTGTCCTCGAACCCGAGGATGCCCGGCCATATGTCGCGCCCTTCGGCCAAGGCGGCAAGCAGATTCTCCCGGATCTCGTCCTTGACTCCCCGCTCCTGGTGGCCTGAGGCACGCAGTTCACCGACGGTACGGGGGAGATCGTTAGGTGATGTCACGACTCCACGCTACGACTGCTCCGCGACAGCGGCACGAGTTCCCCCACGAGCGAACGTCTCCGGCGGCTCGTCGACCCCGCCAAGCGCGCCGCCGAATGGTTCGAGCATTCCCACGCGACCCATGACTCGACTCATCATCACGGCAAAGACCGAAACCTCGAGGAATGACCTTCGAGACGACATTGCCATTCGCGTCCCGAATATTTGCCAGAATCGATCTTGACCCGGTCCGTCGGCCCGATCGCAATACGCGGCGCCATTCGAAGGAACCCAATAAAACAGCTCTGAACTGGATGCTTGCACTCGCAAGGAGGAGGGGCCTCCGATCCCGCTCAGCGACGACAAAACCTTCGCTATCAACGCACGAGGCGCGTACATTGGGATGCAGAATCAGCCAGGGGGCGGTTCGAAGGGTCTTCTCAGCAAGGCCCGGGGCTATTTGAACAAGGGGAGATCATGGCACGACTGAACACGGCGACCTCGCGACGACTGCAGCTTGCGGTTGGCGGTGCACTCGCGAGCGGCGCGCTCCTATTCAGTGGGTCGGCAGGCGTCGCCAGCGCGGAACCCGCGCCTGCGCCGAGCCCCGGCTGCTTCGGTCTGCCGATCTGCCTGCTGCCGGGGTTCGAGGGTGGCGGTGGCTACGCGACCGGGAACGCGGGCGGTGGCTACGCGACCGGCGAGGCCGGCGGCGGTTACGCGACCGGCGAGGCCGGCGGCGCAGCATCGCGCGGCCAGGCCGGCGGCGCCTTCAATCACGCGGAGTGATGCCACGCTGAGCTGAACGAACGCGATTCCTCCCGCGAGCAGGCACCAACTCGCACGTGAGGGTTGTGATCAATGCGAGTTGACGTCTGCTCGCGCGGCCCGCGTCAGTGCGCGAAGTGCCGCGCGCCGGTCAGGTAGAGCGTGATGCCCGCCTTGGTCGCGGCCTGGGTGACGACGTCGTCGCGCATGGAACCGCCCGGGTGGACGATGGCCTTTACCCCTGCCGCGGTCAACGTCTCGAGACCGTCGGGGAAAGGGAAGAACGCATCGGATGCGGCGACGGCGCCCGCCACCCGGTCACCGCCGCGCTCGACGGCCAGCCGGGCCGCGTCGACGCGGTTCACCTGTCCCATGCCGACGCCGACGGTCGCACCGTCCTTGACGACGACGATGGCGTTCGACTTCACCGCCCGGCAGGAGCGCCAGGCGAACTTCAGCTCGGCCAGGGTCTGCGGATCGGCAGGCTCGCCGGTGGCCAGCGTCCAGGTCACCGGGTCGTCGCCGGGGGCGTCGAGGGCGTCGCGCTGCTGCACCAGCAGACCACCGCTCACCTGACGGAACTCGGTGCCGCCCGGCTGCGGCTCGGCTGCGACCAGCACGCGGATGTTCTTCTTGCGGGCCAGGATCTCGACGGCGCCGGGCTCGTAGGCGGGCGCGATGATCACCTCGGTGAAGATGTCGGCGACGGTCTCGGCCATCTCGACGCTGACCGCCGTGTTCGATGCGATCACCCCGCCGAAGGCGCTGAGCGGATCGCACTCGTGTGCCTTGCGGTGCGCATCGGCGACCGACACCGACGACACCGCGATGCCGCAGGGGTTGGCGTGCTTGATGATCGCCACGCAGATGTCCTCGTGGTCGAACGCCGCCCGCCACGCCGCGTCGGCGTCGGTGAAGTTGTTGTAGGACATCTCCTTGCCGTGCAGCTGTTCGGCCTGCGCCAGGCCCGGCCAGGCCGCATCGTCGACGTACAGCGCGGCCTGCTGGTGCGGGTTCTCGCCATACCGCAGCACCGCGCTGCGACGCCAGGTGCCCGCGTACCACAGCGGCAGCGGCTGCGCCGGCTCCTCCGGTGACAGGGTGTCGGCCATCCACGTGGCGACGGCCACGTCGTACTCGGCGGTGTGCCGGAAGGCCAATGACGCCAAACGCTTCCGCTCGGCGAGGGTGAACCCGCCCGACCGCACCGCGGCGAGCACTCCGTCGTAGCCGATCGGCTCGACGACCACCGCCACGCTCGGGTGGTTCTTGGCGGCGGCACGAACCATCGACGGACCGCCGATGTCGATCTGCTCGACGCACTCGTCGACGCCCGCACCCGACGCCACGGTCTCGGTGAACGGGTACAGGTTCACGACGACGAGTTCGAAGGCCTCGACGCCGAGGTCGGTGAGCGCCGCGACGTGCTCGGGCTTGCGGGTGTCGGCCAGCAGCCCGGCGTGCACGCGCGGATGCAGCGTCTTCACCCGGCCGTCGAGCACCTCGGGAAAGCCGGTGACGTCCTCGACGGGCGTGACCGGAACACCGCTCGCGGCAATCGTTTTGGCCGTCGAGCCGGTCGAGACGATCGTGACGCCCGCATCGTGCAGGCCACGCGCGAGATCGGCCAGACCCGTCTTGTCGTAGACGCTGATCAATGCTCGCCTGACCGGACGCCGGCCCTCGCTCGCGTCGCTCATCCCATGGCCGCCTTTCGTCCCGTCCAAGTCACACCGCGCGTCGCCATCGCCGCGAGTACGTCCACCAACAATCGTCTTTCGACCACCTTGATGCGCTCGTGCAGAGTCGCCTCGTCGTCGTCGTCGAGCACCGCGACCGCCTCCTGGGCGAGGATGGGGCCGGTATCCATGCCTGCGTCCACCAGGTGCACGCTGCAGCCGGTGACCCTCACACCGTAGGCCAGCGCGTCGGGCACCGCGTGCGCGCCGGGGAAGGCGGGCAGCAACGCGGGGTGGGTGTTCACGACGCGACCCATGAACCGCGAGAGGAATTGTGGGCCAAGGATCTTCATGAAGCCGGCGCTGACCACCAGATCCGGCTCGTGCTCGGCGGTCGCCGCGGTGATGGCGGCGTCCCACGCGGCGCGGTCGGGATGGTCGCCGAGGCGGGTCGTGTAACCGGGGATGCCCGCGGACGACGCAACCTCGAGCGCCCGGCAGTCGCGGTCGGTGCCGACGGCGATCACCCGCGCGGGGTAGTCCCCGGTGGCCGCATCGAGGAGCGATTCGAGCAGGGATCCGGTGCCCGACGCCAGTACCACCAGCCGAGCGGGTGCACTCGGGGGCACACGGAGCGGGGGCTGCACGCGAAGCAGCCTAATCGGCCGGTCGCCGGCCCTCGCCGCTGGTGGCCCCGGGCCAATCGTCGTCGTCGGTGACGAAGTGCGCCTCGGGATCGTCGTCGAGGTCGTGCGGTCGCGGCTCACGTGCCCGCGGCACCGGCTCGGGCTCGTAGTACGGCTCGTCGCCCACGTCGTCCTCGGGCTCGGGGTCCGCGTCCGGCCCGAGGTCCACTTCATCGCGCACCGGGTCGGGGTCGGCGGACGGTCCGGGTGATCCCATCACGACGGTGGGCGACTCGGAGTCGCCGACGAACCCGTCGTCGTAGGGCTCGTCGTCGGGGACCGCTTCGGGGCCGGCCTTGCGGACCGCGACGGGGCGTGGCTTGCGCACCTGGCTGATGCCCCCGGCCATGACGACCGTCAGCCCGCCGACGCCGACGAACCAGAGCAGGATGGCGGGCGCGAACGTCGCCTGGTCGACGCCGACGTCGCCGAAGTTGCCGAGCCGTCCACCGCCGGCGTAGGCGAGCAGGGCCATGACGACCGCCGACATCACCGCCGCGGTCGCCAACTTGGCCGCCGCCGCGGGGAGCGGCAGAGGCCGGCGGGCGCATTGCTGGCCGAGTGCCACCGCAGACGCTGCGCCCACGATCAGCAAGGCCACCCAGATCGGACCGAGCGGTGGCGTCGGGAGCGCGGCGAGGACCGGCACGGGCGGGATGTCGCCGCCCAGCACGGTGAAGGAGCTGAACGTCGCGAGCCCGACGTGGGCACTGGAGCCGACCGCGACCGCGGCGGTGCCGACGATGACGTTGGGGACGTAGAGCGCCGACAGCAGCGTCAGGCTCAACTGCCCGAACAGTGAGTCGGTGATGCCGTAGAGGTCGTGCATGGTGCCCCAGTGCACGACCATCGACGCCACCGCGACGACGCCCGAGAGCCCGCACAGCGCGAGCACGCCCGCCGCTGCCGCACGGCCCGCCTCGGGCAGCCAATCCGGCACCCACGGCAAAGCCGCGATGCGGCGGTGCATGCGCATGCCCACACCGATGACGGCGCCGGCGAGGTGTACCGCCAGCACGCCGCCGAACGCCCGCAGCGCACTGGGCGTCTGCAGCTCGGTCAGCACCGACGAGGCGTCGTGGATCACGGCGAGGGAGAGCGCCGCGATGAGCAGCGGACCGCCAAGCGCGGACGCGACCACCCACCTGGCCACGAACCACGACGTGCTCGGCGACAACGCATTGGCCGTCGACCTGGCCGTGCCCCACACCATCAACAGCAGCGGCAGCAGCGGCATGACGCCCAGCACCCGGCCGCCGATCGACACGGGCACCTGATGCACGCCGAGCCACATGCTCGCGATGGCGCCGAACGCACCGGTCATGTCGCTGTTGGCGATCAGCAACTGGAGCAACACGACCGCGGCGATGATCACCAGGGCGACCACCGACGGACCGAACGCGACCCTCAGCAGGTCGCGGGCCTGGCGGGTGCCGACGGGCCGGTTGTCCACTAGACGGGTCACTCCTCGCGCAGGCAGGGGCGCGCGTGGATCGTGTGCGCGCCGCTAGAGACTACGACGGCGGAGGACCGCCCTGTGGGGAGGTGGACTGCTGTGTCGACTGCGGCTGCTGCTCCGACTGCGGCTGCGCCTGGGCCTGGGGGCCGGTGTCGGCGGAGCTGCCGGGAGGCTGCGGCTGGCCGTAGGCGGGGAAACCGGTGGGAGGCGTCGGGGGGCCGGACTGCTGCCCGCCCTGTGCGCCCTGCAGGGCCTGGCCGCTGAAGCCGCCGGTCGACGGGCCGCCGTAACCGTAGCCCTGCTGCGGGTAGCCCTGGCGCTGCTGCTGCCCCTGGTGCGACCCGAGCTGCTGCGGCTGCCCATGCGACTGGCCTTGCGACTGGCCTTGCGACTGACCGTAGTACTGCTGCTGCGGTGAGTAGCCGCCGTAATGCTGCTGCTGCTGGTGGTCGTACTTCTGCCGCGGCTCGGGAGCGGTGATGACGCCCGAGTCCAGCAGGAGGTTGGCGATGGCCGCACCCGCCTGCAGGAACGTGAAGGCGATGATCACGTAGAGCGCCCAGCCGATGCTGACCTCGGCGGGTGCGTTGATGACCTCGGCCAGCACGAGCAGGAAGGCCAGCGTCGCGACGATGGCCACCCAGGCGCGGCGCGGCTTCTGCTTGGCGAGCACTCCCGCGCCTGCGATCAACGCGGCGACGACGGAGGCGATGACGGCCAGGCCGAGGCCCGTGGTGCTCCCGCTGGCGCTGCCCAGCTGCGGGAAGTCGGAGTTGCTGATCGTGAACAGCGGACCGAAGTTCAGCAGATAGACACCGAGGCCCAGCAGGGCGACGGCGAGGCTCAGGTACAGCGGCAGCTTGCTCGCGCCGGTCGGCGTCTGCTCCGACGGCTTCGCGAACTGCTGTGTGGGCGCGGCGAACTGGGTCGTCGGCGCCGGTGGCGGGTATCCGGGGTTACCGGGCGGGTAGCTCATGAAATCTCCTGTGCTCCTCGATTCGCCACCCACGCTAGCGCACGCGCCTGCGAGTCCCGACGAGCGCTCGTGCCGCCATCGCCCGCGATCAGACCGACGCGAGCACCGGCTCGCCGCGCGAATTCGATTCCGCCGCCTCGATCTCGCGCACCAGCGGCAGGACGTGCGCGCCGAAGTACTCGATCTCCTCCTGGAAGTGGAGGAAGCCGCCGAGGATGAGGTCGACGCCACGCTTGCGGTAGGCGACGATGCGTTCGGCGATCTGCTCGGGGGTACCGATCAGCTGGGTGCGGAAGCCGTCGTTGTACTGGACGAGATCCTCGAACGACGAGTCGGCCCACATCCCCTTCTTGTCGCCGGTGGAGTTGCCTGCCTGCTGCACGGCGCCGCGGAAGCCCTCGACGGCCGGCTTGTTGGCCTTCTCGATGATCTCCCGCAGGACGTTCCTCGCCTCCTTCTCGGTGTCGCGCGCGATGATGAAGCCGTTGAGCCCCACCTTCACCTCGCGGTCGACGGTGCGGGCGTGGTCGCGAACCTCGACCACCTGCTCGGTGATCCCGTCGAAGTCCTTGCCGTTGGAGAAGTACCAGTCGGAGTAGAGCCCGCCGTTGCGTCGCGCCGCGGTCGAGTTGCCGCCCTGGAAGATCTCGGGGTTGGGCCGCTCGGGCGTGTTGGCGGGCTTGGGCTTCAGCGTGAAGTCGTGGATGCGGTAGAAGTCGCCACGGAAGTCGACGTCGTCCTCGGTCCAGATCTTGCGCAACACCTGGAGGAACTCCGCGGTGCGGCGGTAGCGCTCGTCGTGTTCCAGCCAGGGCTCGCCGAGGTGGGTGAACTCGTCCTTGAACCAGCCGGAGACGACGTTGACGGCGAACCGCCCGCCGGAGAGCTGGTCGGCGGTGGCGCCGAGCTTGGCCAGGACGCCCGGCTGCCACAGGCCGGGGTGGACGGCGGCAATCACCTTCAGACGTTCGGTGGCGAGCAGCAGCGCCAGCGAGAAGCTGGTCGACTCGTGCTGGTACTCGGCGCCGTAGCTGGCCTCGTAGCGAACCTGCGACAACGCGTACTCGAAGCCGTTGTTCTCCGCGGTCTGCGCGAGCTTCTTGTTGTAGTCGTAGTTCCAGTCGGTGCGCTGCTCGATGTCGCTGGTCACCAGGCCGCCGCTGACGTTGGGCACCCAGTAGGCGAACTTGACGTGGTCGGCGATGCGTTCGGTCGTCATGGGTGCCATATCAGCAACCTGGCGCCCGCAGGTCACGGTTAAGGATCTGACGGAATGTAATGGTGCGCGGGGGCGTGCGTGTTCAATCTCGACGGCCGTCGCGCGGGCTCACCTGCGCACGGCCTTGCGCACACGGACTGAAACACGTTCTAATTCTCGCCATGGACTACGGGCTCGTTCTCTTCACCAGTGACCGCGGCATTGCGCCGGCACCAGCCGCCAAGCTCGCCGACGACCACGGCTTCACCACCTTCTACGTGCCCGAGCACACGCACATCCCGATCAAGCGCGAGGCCGCGCACCCGACCACGGGCGACGAGTCGCTGCCCGACGACCGCTACATGCGCACCCTGGACCCGTGGGTCTCGCTGGGCGCCGCGTCGGCCGTCACCACCCGGGTTCGGCTGTCGACCGCGGTGGCGCTGCCCGTCGAGCACGACTGCATCACGCTGGCCAAGTCGATCGCGACGCTCGATCACCTGTCCGGCGGCCGGGTGTCGCTCGGCGTCGGGTTCGGTTGGAACACCGACGAACTCGCCGACCACAACGTGCCGCCTGGCCGTCGCCGCACCATGCTGCGCGAGTACCTCGAGGCCATGCGCGCGCTGTGGACCCAGGAGGAGGCGGAATACCACGGCGAGTTCGTGAACTTCGGCCCGAGCTGGGCGTTCCCCAAGCCGGTCCAGTCCCACGTGCCCGTACTGGTGGGCGCTGCCGGTACCGAGAAGAACTTCAAGTGGATCGCCAAGTCGGCCGACGGCTGGATCACCACGCCGCGCGACTTCGACATCGACGCGCCGGTGAAGCTGCTGCAGGACACCTGGGCGGCGGCCGGTCGCGACGGCGCACCCCAGATCGTCGCGCTCGACTTCAAGCCCGACCCCGACAAGCTGGCCCGCTGGGCCGACCTGGGCGTCACCGAGGTGCTGTTCGGCCTGCCCGACAAGTCCGAGTCCGACGTCGCCGCCTACGTCGAGCGACTGGCGGGCAAGCTCGCCGCCCTCGTCTAGGAGCCCCTCCCCACCCTCGGAGCCACTCCCCACCCTCGGCGAGCGTGCGTGTCTGCGGCCGACACGCCGCGTTAGAACCTGAGTTCGCGCACGCTCGCGCCTAGGCCAGCGTCGCGGTGTTCGTCTTGCCGTCGTTGGTGACCGCGATGGCCGCGCCAAGGGGATCGCCCTCGGTCATCACTGCCATCAGATCGGGGTCGGTGGTGAGCGCCATGAACCGGCTCTGGTCGGCGTCGAGCCTGCCGATGATGACGCCGGTGGTCTCCGGCCAGTCGTAGCGCACCGAGTACGTCTCGATGGTGCCGCGGCCTTCGGCGTTGCGTGTGACGGCGACCTTGGGCTGCGCGGCGATCTGCGCCTGCAACTCCTTGCTGCGGTCCGGCGCCCAGTCGCTGGGCTCGGTCGAGTAGACGCCCACCGAGTACTTGCTCATGACACCGCCGTTGGCGCCGACGAGGCCGTACGCCCCCGGCTTGTCCCGCATCGCGGCGACGGTCTCGGCGATGCCGTGCAGTGAATAGCTGTTGCCGGGGCCACCGAAGTAGGGCAGCCCGCCGGTCAGCGTGAGGCCGCGCGGATCGTCGTGCGTCAGCCCGAACTCGTCGCACACCGCGAACACCGGGAACGGGAAGCAGCTGTAGAGGTCGAACGTCGCAACGTCGTCGATGCCGATGCCCGCGACCCGAAGCGCTTCGGCGACGGCCTGTTTCGCGGAGATGCTGACGCTGACGTCGGTGCGGTCCAGCAGGTCCTGCTCGGTCTGGTCGGCGTGCCCGCGCAGGTACACCCACTTCTCCTCTGGCACGCCGAGCCGGGTGGCGGCGGCCACCGACATGACCAGCGCGGCGGCGCCCTGGTTGACGGTGTCGCGGGCTACCAGCAGGCGGGGATACGGGTCGCAGATCAGCCGGTTCTCGTCGGTGACCATGACGATCTCGCCGACCGAGCGTTCGACCGGGGACGACGAGAACGGGTTCTTGGCAGCGACTTTCGAGAACGGCGCGAACAGTTCGGCCATCTCGCGCCGATAGTCGGCGACGCCGAGGCCGAGGCGGGCGCGCCGCGCGTTGTCGAGGAGGCCGTACTGCACGGGTGCGCCCGTCAGCCCGTGGCCCGCGGTGTACTCGCTCATGTACTGCTCGAAACCGTAACCGCGGTCCTCGAGTTGGCCGCCGACGTGTTCGGTGAAGTCGGGCTTGTCGAACTTCTCCCCCGTCGCTTCGCTCGCCCTGGCCCGGTCCGCGAAGTACTTCGCCGTCGACCCCGGTTCGGAGCCGACGATCAGCGCCACCTCGATGTCGCCGGCGGCGATCGCCCCGGCGAACTCCGTCATCACCTTCTGCGGGCCGTTGCCACCGATGGGCTCGAGCACGGCGCGTGCCGGGTCGGCGCCAATGCGGCGAGCCACCGAGCGCAGGTAGTTGTCCGACGCGCCCAGCGGCGGATCGGCGAAGGGCGTGCAGATCTCGAACTGCCGCAGCCCGACGAACACCTCGATGGCCGCGGCGACGTCGGCGGCGGACGTGCCGGTGTCTGCGAGCGCAGCCTGGGTGGCCCTGGTCGCCAGTTCGACGGCCGAGATGCCCTGATAGTCCGGGTCGCCGAGGCGCTCGGTGAACTGCCCGACGCCGACGAGCACGGGGGTACGCGGGTCGACCTGCATGACAAACCTCCTGGCACGTGTTAATTCGTCACGCTAATAGAACCTGTTGCAGTTTAGCGAACGGGCCGTACGTACGCCCGATTCGACGTACATCATCGCTGTTGTACGTCGAACCGGTTGTATACGCTGGTTGCATGTCCTGGGAGCCGCGTCCGATGTCGCTCGTCGTCGGCGGAATCGTGCCGCCCGAAGACGTCGTCGGCCGGGTGCGCGAGGCCGGCGAGGTCCTCGCGTCGCTCCCGGCTGCCGGTGCGGTGCTGGTGGGCGACCGCAGGCACGGCAAGACCTCGCTGTCGCGCCTGGTGCAGCGCCTCGCCGCTGACCGTGGCGCGGTCGTGGTCGCCGTCAGCGCCGAAAGGGCCAGCTACGCGGACTTCGTCGCCGCCCTCACCAGTGAGCTGGCCCGGCTCGACCCGGGTTGGGCGCAGGAACTCGCCAGGATCCGCGTCTCCGTCACCGCGGGGCCCGTCCGCATCGAGCGCGACGTCCGGGCGGCAGCCGCCTTCGACGAACTGCTGAACCGCGCCATCCGGCGGACCGACGGCCGGCTGCTCGCCCTGTTCATCGACGAGGTGAGCATCCTGGCCCGCAACCTGGAACGCGCACAAATGGGCAGCGGCGACGCGTTCCTGCACCTGCTGCGGCGCCTACGGCAGGAGAACCAGGGCAGCCTCGCCACCGTGCTGTCCGGCTCGATCGGGTTCCACCACGTGTCCGGCGACGCTCCCAGCACCGTCAACGACATCACGAAGATCGCCGTGGGACCCATCCGCTTCGATCACGCGACGTATCTCGCCGAGTGCCTGCTGATGGGCAGCGGCACGCCGACGACCGATCGCCACGCCGTCGCAGCGGCCATCGCGTCGGCCGCGGAGAACGTGCCCTACTACATCCAGCATCTGGTGGCTGCAGCCCGCAAGTCCGCTCAGTCCACGGGCGCCGCTGCGGCGCCCGAACTCATCGGCCGGCTCGTCGACGACGCCGTCGACGACCCGTACGACCCGTGGGATCTGCGGCACTACCGGGACCGGTTGACGCACTACTACGGCGACGATGCCCCGGCGATAGCCAAGCTCCTCGACGTCTACGCCCACGCCGACGGGCCGCTGACCGTCGACACCGTGCTGGCCCGACTCCGCAGCGAGGGCAGCACCATCGCCGACCGCGACGCGCTGGTCGGATTCATCGAGCGGCTGGTCCTCGACCACTACCTGATCCGCACCGCCGACGCCGACCGCTTCTCGTCGGCGTTGATACAGCGGGCGTGGAAGGCCATGCGGCGGTGATGAGCGCCCTGCCGGTGTTCACGCCGAACGCCCTCGAGCCCGCACGACTCGACGGGCTCACCTTCGGCCGGGCCGACGTGTTCGACGACCTGGTGTCGAGGCTGCGGTCCGCCGCCCGCGACGGCTCACGCCCCCACACCCTGCTCATCGCAGCCCACGGCGGCGGCAAGACCCACACGCTGCACGTCGCGGTGAACCGTGCGCTGGCCGACGACGACACCCGCGCGCGCGTCCTGCCTGTGCTGCTGCCCGAGTCGTCGCTGGCCATCGGCTCATACCTCGACCTGCTGACCGAGATCGCAGGCCAGATCGGCGGCGACCTGGCCGACACCGCGCGGGCGCTGCGCCGCACCAGGGACCCGGTGGGCATCGAAGCCGCGATCTCCGCCGTGGCGGGTGACCGGATGATCCTGCTGGGCCTGGAGAATCTCGACCGCGTCTTCGACCGCATCGGCGAGGTCGGCCAGGGCAGCCTGCGCGCGTGGGTCGAAACGTCAACTGCCGTGCTGGTATTCGGCACCGCACCCACGCTGTTCCCCGGGGTCTCGTCACGCACCCACCCCTGGTACGGATCGTTCATCGTCGAGACACTGCCCGAACTCGACCTCGACGAGTGCGTCGCGCTGTTCACCTCCGCCGCCGAGCAGCGAGGCAAGGCAGACGTCGCCGAGTTCGCAGCCTCAAGCATTGGGCGCCAGCGACTTTCGGTGATCCACCGTCTGATCGGTGGTTCGCCGCGGCTGTGGCACCTCCTCGCCGACGTCGCCGACGCAACCTCCGTCGACGCCGTGACGCCCGTCCTGCACGCGCTGCTGGATCAGATGGCGCCCTACTACCAGCAGCGCCTCTGGGAACTTCCCGCCGGCGAGCAGCGGCTCGTCGTCGAACTCGCCCGCGGCCGGCAGGCCCGCACCGTGGGCGACCTGGCCGACGCAGTGGGCGTGTCCAATCAGTCCGCGGCGTCGGCGCTGGGTCGGCTCAGCGACACGCGGTGGGTGTCGTCGTCGAAGGCGCTCGACGGCGACCGCCGCACCTCTTGGTACGACGTCACCGATCCGCTGCTGCGCTACTGGGTGCAGTACCGCGAGGGCAACCCGGAGCCGCTGGCCCGTGCGATCGAACGGCTACGCGACGAGTGACCCCCGAACGCGAGACTGCGGCCAGATCGTGAATCTCGGCGGATTCGCGACCTGACCGCAGTCTCGGCGGAACGTGGTGCTGCTTACAGGCTTTCGTAGATCTCGCGGGCCAGGCGCGCGGTCTCGGACGGCGTCTTGCCGACCTTGACGCCTGCGGCCTCGAGCGCCACCTTCTTGCCGTCGGCGGTACCCGCACCATCGGACACGATGGCACCTGCGTGGCCCATAGTCTTGCCCTCGGGCGCAGTGAATCCCGCGACGTAGCCGATGACCGGCTTGGTGACGTTGGCCTTGATGTAGTCGGCGGCCTTCTCCTCGGCGTCGCCGCCGATCTCGCCGATCATCACGATGACCTTGGTCTCGGGATCCTTCTCGAACGCGGCGATGGCGTCGATGTGGGTGGTGCCGATGACCGGGTCGCCGCCGATGCCGATGGCGGTCGAGAAGCCGAGATCGCGCAGCTCGTACATCATCTGGTAGGTCAGCGTGCCGGACTTCGACACCAGGCCGATCGGACCCTTGCCGGTGATGTTGTTCGGCGTGATGCCGACCAGCGACTCACCGGGGGTGATGATGCCGGGACAGTTCGGCCCGATGATCCGGGTCTTCGGCGCTGAGTCGCCGCCTTTAGACAGGTTGTAGGCCCACGCATAGGCGCTGTCCTGCACCGGGATTCCTTCGGTGATGACGACCAGCAGCGGGATCTCGGCGTCGATGGCCTCGATGATGGCGTCCTTGGAGAACGCGGGCGGGACGAAGGCGATCGACACGTCGGCGCCGGTCTCCTTCATCGCCTCGGCGACGCTGCCGAACACCGGCAGTTCGACGTCGTTGCCGTCTTTGTCCTTGTGCGACACGGTGGTTCCGGCCTTGCGGGCGTTGACGCCGCCCACGACCTGGGTGCCCGCCTTGAGCATCAGCGCGGTGTGCTTGGTGCCCTCGCCGCCCGTGATGCCCTGGACGATGACCTTGGAATCCTTGTTCAGGAAGATAGACATCTTTGTGGCTCCCTTACTTGTTGGCCAGCTCGGCGGCCTTGTCGGCACCGGCGTCCATGGTCTCGGCCTGAATGACCAGGGGGTGGTTCGCTTCGTCGAGGATGCGGCGACCCTCTTCGACGTTGTTGCCGTCCAGACGAACCACGAGCGGCTTATTAGCGCTGTCGCCGAGCTTCTTCAGCGCGCCGACGATGCCGTTGGCCACCGCGTCGCAGGCGGTGATTCCGCCGAACACGTTGACGAAGACGCTCTTGACCTGCTCGTCGCCCAGGATGACGTCGAGGCCGTTGGCCATCACGTCGGCCGAGGCGCCGCCACCGATGTCGAGGAAGTTCGCCGGCTTCACGCCGCCGTGCTTCTCACCGGCGTAGGCGACGACGTCGAGCGTCGACATGACCAGCCCCGCGCCGTTGCCGATGATGCCGACCTCACCGTCGAGCTTGACGTAGTTGAGGTCGTTCTCCTTGGCCTTCAGCTCGAGCGGATCCGTGGCGTCCTTGTCCTCGAACTCCTCGTGACCCGGCTGACGGAAGTCCGCGTTGGCGTCGAGGGTGACCTTGCCGTCCAGCGCGAGGATCTGATCGTCGGGCGTACGCACCAGCGGGTTGACCTCCACCAGCGTGGCGTCTTCGCCGATGAAGACCTCCCACAGCTTCTGGATGGTCACCGCGGCGGCATCGAGCACCTCGGCGGGCAGGTGGCCCTGCTCGGCGATCGAGCGCGCGGTGGCCAGGTCCACGCCCTTGACGGCGTCGACGGGCACCTTCGCGAGGCGCTCGGGCTTGGTGGCCGCGACCTCTTCGATCTCCATGCCGCCCTCGACGGAGCACATGGCGAGGTACGTGCGGTTGGAGCGATCGAGCAGGAAGGAGATGTAGTACTCCTCTGCGATGTCACTGGCCTCGGCGACCAAGAGCTTCTTCACGACGTGGCCCTTGATGTCCAGGCCCAAGATGTTCTGCGCGTGCGTGAACGCGTCGTCGGGGGTGGCTGCGTACTTCACGCCGCCGGCCTTTCCGCGGCCGCCGACCTTCACCTGCGCCTTGACCATGACGGGCTTGCCGATCTCCTCGGCGATGGCCTTCGCGCCCTCGGCGGAGTCGGTCACCCGGCCCGGCGTCGTCGGTACGTTGTGCTTGGCGAACAGTTCTTTCGCCTGGTATTCGAAGAGATCCATGGGCTCACTGTCTTGTCTGCGTTGACGTTTGCGTTATTTAGAGGTCTGGCCAGAATTTGGCGCTGGACTCGAACCAGTGGAAACTTTATCCACACGCGGAGGAGGCTCCGGCACCGCCTACCAGTCATGTGGCACATCTCACCGGGGTGCTGAAGTGATACGGATCACAATCGCGGTTGGAATCAATCCTCGGGTTGCCACCAACATTGGATTTTGGTTAACGTGCCTGGGGCCTCGATAACGGTACGGTTACGGAACTAAGGATATTTCGGTTGGCAGAGCACAGTTCGTCCAGATTCCCGCAAGGGGTTCCGACGGGCGCTTATGACGCCGCCATCACCGACATCATTCCGTTCAACGAGTTCGGCGACCTGGCTGACCTGGGCGACGACCTTGGTTTCAGCAACAGCTCCGCCTTCGACCGCGAAGCCCGCGTCATCCACGCCCCCGAGCTGGACGACCTGCACGACACCGACGACCTGATCCCGCTGCGGCTCGAGGTCCCCACTCAGTTCCAGCTCACCGGCAGCAGCCGCCACAGTGCTCGTCAGACGGCACGCGCCTACCGCGAGAGCAACACCGACACCAGTGACGGCATGGCCCAGACCGACGTCATCGACATGTCGTCGCGGCGGGGCGCACACCGCAAGCTCGACGCAGGAGCGGTCAAGGGCCGTCTCGTCGCCGCAGCGATGGCAGCAGGCGCCACCGCGGCCGCTGCTTACTCCGTCGCCAACAGCACCGACGTTCCCGCCGCCGACACCATGCTCGCCGCGGGCCAGGGCGCCTTCGTCGACGGCGGCACCATCACCGGCTCCGTCGACGGCATGCAGATCGTCACGGTGGCCCCGGTCGCCAGCGCCGCGATCCACAGCGAGGAACTCGCCAACGGCGCCGCCTACGCCCAGGAGCGCGCTGAGCGCGAGGCCCGCCTCGTCCGCCCCATGTTCGTCATGCCGACCAAGGGCGTGTGGACGTCGGGCTTCGGCTACCGCTGGGGCGTGCTGCACGCCGGCATCGACATCGCCAACTCGATCGGCACGCCGATCCTGGCCGCCTCGGACGGCGTCGTCGTCGACGTCGGCCCCACCGCCGGCTACGGCGCCTGGGTGAAGCTGCGTCACTCCGACGGCACCGTGACCCTGTACGGCCACCTGAACACCTGGTCGGTCAGCATGGGTGAGCGCGTCATGGCGGGCGACCAGATCGCCACGATGGGCAACCGCGGCAACTCGACCGGCCCCCACTTGCACTTCGAGGTGCTGTCCGGCGGCACGAACCGCATCGACCCGGTGCCGTGGCTCGCATCGCGTGGCCTGACCCCTGGCGGTTACGTAGGCTAGTTCGGTGGCTGACCGGACGTCCTCCTCCGACGGACCATCCTCAGACCGAACGCGCATCATCAGGCGACGCCCGGATCCTCTGCACGCCGACTTCGCCCCGCAGACCGGCATCATCCGTCGAGCCCCTACCGGCCCGGTACCCGTCGTCGTCCCACCCGGCCGCGACGACCCGCAGACGACGTTCATCACCCCGCCCGAGTCGCAGACCACGTTCATCGAACCGCCCGACGCGAACACCTTCCTGCGGCCGCCCGACGACCCCCAAGCGACCTACCCGCCGCGCGCCACCCCGGAGGTCGTGCGCGCCCGTCCCAGCCCCGGTGCCGCATCGGCCACCGCGACCATGGCGATCATCAGCGGCTGGGCCACCGCCGTCATCGCCACGTCGCTGATCACCAACTGGTGGCGTACCGACGAACTGTTCTGCATCGCAATCGGTTTCCTCACCGCGGTGTCGGCTTCGGCCACTATCGGCGGGCTGATCTCGTTGCTGCTGCGCCGTCGCATCGGCCGGCTGCTCATCGGCGTCGGCAGCATCGTCGCACTCATGATCTTCGCCGGCCTGTTCGTGGCGGGCGCCAGCCTGCCCGCGATCGTCTACGCCATCCCGGCGCTGCCGCTGGTCACCATCGTGCTGGCGGTGCTGCCCGCGACCGGACGCTGGTGCCGCTAGCTAGCGGGTCAGAGCTTCTGGATCGGCGCGTGGTTGTGCATGAGCTTGACCCGTCCGGCACTGCCGAAGTCGATGAGCGACATCGCCGACTCCCCCATGCCCGAGACCTCCTCGACGCGGCCCAGCCCGTACTTGTCGTGCGTGACCCGGTCGCCCGGCTCCAGCACGATCAGCGGCTTGTTCCTCGCACCGCCGGGACGTGACGTCGGCGACGGACGCGGCGTGCCGAAGCGGCCCGCCCCGCTCACCGGTGCGCTGTACGCCGACGCCGGGGTGTCGACGCGGCGCCAGTCGATGAGTTCCTGCGGGATCTCGCGCAGGAACCGCGACTCCGGGTTCAGCATCGGCTGACCCCACGACGACCGCACCTTGGCCCTGCTGAGGTACAGCCGCTGCCGCGCACGGGTGATGCCGACGTAGGCCAGGCGGCGTTCCTCGGACAATTCGTTAGGGTCGCCGAGGGCGCGCATGTGCGGGAACATGCCGTCCTCCCAGCCGGTGACGAACACGACGGGGAACTCGAGACCCTTGGCGGTGTGCAGGGTCATCATCGTCACGACACCCGCGCCGTGCTCGGGGATTCCGTCGGCGTCGGCCACCAGCGACACCCGTTCGAGGAACTGTGCCAGCACGCCGGTGTCGGGCACGTCCTCGTCGACGGGCTCGCCCTCCTCCTCGCGCAGCGCTGCGGCGTTGGCCAGGTCGATGCTGAATTCGTGTGCGACGCTGACCAATTCGTTGAGGTTGTCGAGCCGTGCCAGGTCCTGTGGGTCGCTGGACGCTTCGAGCTCGCGGCGGTACCCGGTGCGGTCGAGCACCGCCTCGACCAATTCGCCCAACTCACCGTCGAGCAGGCCACGCAACTCGTCGAGCAGGCTCGTGAAGCTCGCGACCGCCTTCTCGGAGCGGGTGTTCAGCATCGGCACCCGCCCCTCGGCGGCTGCCTGCAGCGCGTCGTTGAAGCTGGCGCCGGTGTTCTCGGCGTAGACCGCGACGCACGCCTCCGCCCGGTCGCCGATGCCGCGCCGCGGCGTGTTCAGGATGCGCCGCATGCTGACCGCGTCGCCAGGGTTGTCGAGCACCCGCAGGTAAGCGACGATGTCGCGAATCTCCTTGCGCTCGTAGAACCGGACGCCACCGACCACCTTGTAGGGGATGCCCGCGCGGATGAACACCTCTTCGAGCGCTCGTGAGTTGTTGTTCGTGCGGTAGAAGACCGCGACGTCGTTGTAGGTGATGTCCCCTCGGTCGGACAGCTCGTCGATCTCGCTCGCCACGAAGCGGGCCTCGTCGTGCTCGTTGTCGGCGACGTAGCCGACGATCAGCTCGCCCTCCCCCGCGTCGGTCCACAGCCGCTTCTCGCGTCGGCCCGAGTTGCGCGCGATCACGGCGTTCGCGGCGCTGAGGATGTTCTGGGTGGAGCGGTAGTTCTGCTCGAGCAGGATCGTCGTCGCGTTGGGATAGTCGCGCTCGAAGTCCTCGATGTTGCGGATCGTGGCGCCACGGAAGGCGTAGATCGACTGGTCGGCGTCACCCACCACGCACAGCTCGGCGGGCGGCACCTCGGCGTCGTTGAGGTCGTGGCCGACCAGCTCGCGCACCAGCATGTACTGGGCGTGGTTGGTGTCCTGGTACTCGTCGACCAGGATGTGCCGGAACCGTCGGCGGTAGTACTGCGCGATCTGCGGGAACGCCTGCAGGACGGCGACCGTCTCCCCGATCAGGTCGTCGAAGTCCAGCGCGTTGGCCGCACGCAGCCGCTTCTGATACTCCGAGTAGACCTCTGCCACGATGCGGGTCAGCTCGTCGGTGGAGTCGTTGAGTTCGGCCGCCGCGCGATCCGGGTCGATCAGCTCGTTCTTCAGGTTCGAGATGTTGGTCGCCAACAGCCGCGGTGAGTACTTCTTGGTGTCGAGGCCCATGTCCTTGGCGATCATCATGAGCAGCCGGCGTGAGTCGTCGGCGTCGTAGATCGAGAAGTTCGAGTTCAGGCCAGGCAGCAGCGACGCCTGGTTGCGCAGGATTCGCACGCAGGTCGAGTGGAACGTCGACACCCACATCGACCGTGCCCGCGGACCGATCAGGCCGGCTACCCGCTCGCGCATCTCGGCGGCCGCCTTGTTGGTGAACGTGATGGCCAGCACCTGGCCCACCCCCACGTCGCGGGCGGCGAGCAGGTAGGCGATGCGGCGGGTGAGCACCGCGGTCTTGCCAGACCCTGCACCCGCGACGATCAGCAGCGGTGACCCCTCGTGGATGACCGCTTGGCGCTGCTGAGGATTCAGTCCGTCGAGGAGCTGATCTGTTTCGGTGGCGATCGACATAGCGTCTCTGAACTTACCGCTGCCCGGGGACACCGCGGCGGAGCCGCGAAAACCAGCACTGCGGCATACCCGCCGAATAGGGCTTTGCGCGGACGCGGGAGTTGGTGGCACACTCGATCCGTGCTCGTAGCGCAGGGACGATTTTTTTACGGATACCGGCCGCCGGTGTCCGTGGTCTAGCTGCTTTCCCAGAGCCCCGCGGTCCGCTTCCGGATCCGGGGCTCTTCTTCTCTCGTGAGGCCCGAAACCGGATGAGACCACAATCCACCCGAGACGACGATTCGGAGCCACACATCATGAGCGTTGACGCAGAACCCACACCAGACATCGACGACCTTCGCCAGGAGATCGACCGGCTCGACGCCGAGATCATCACGGCCGTCGCCCGGCGCGCGGAGGTCTCGAAGATCATCGGCAAGGCGCGGATGGCCTCCGGCGGCACCCGCCTGGTGCACAGCCGCGAGATGAAGGTCATCGAGCGCTACAGCGTGCTGGGCCCCGAGGGCAAGGACCTGGCGATGCTGCTGCTGCGCCTCGGCCGCGGACGCCTCGGGCACTAGCCCTCAGGGCGTGCCGAAGCCCGCATCGCCCAGCACCTTCCGGCCCTTCTCGCCGGTGACGAAGTCGACGAAATCCTGCGCCAACTCGGCGTTCGACGAGTCCGTCAGCGTCGCGATCGGATAGGTGTTGACGGCGTCGGCGGCCTCTGGGAAGTGGACGGCGGCCACCTTGCCGCCCGAGCCCGCGACGTCGGTGACGTAGACCAGCCCGGCGTCGGCCTGCCCCGACGTCACCTTGCCGAGCACGTCGGTCACCGATGACTCCTCGCTCACCGGGGCCAGCCGAACGCCTGTCGCCTGCTCGACGGTCTCGGTCGCGGCGCCGCACGGCACCTGCGGTGCGCACGTGACCACGTCGAGCCCGGGGCGAGCGAGGTCGCCGAACGTGGCGATGCCCTCGGGGTTGCCCGGCGCGACGGCGATGGTGAGGACGTTGCTTGCGAAGTCGACGGGCTCGCCGGCCAGCAGGTCCGCCTGCGCCGCCTTGTCCATGTTCTTGGCGTCCGCCGATGCGAAGACGTCGGCCGACGCACCCTGGGTCAGCTGAGTGACCAGGTCCGACGAGCCCGCGAACGAGAAGTCGACCGTCGACCCAGGGTGGTCGGCCTCGAACTGCTCGCCGATCTGGGTGAACGACTGCTTGAGCGAGGCCGCCGCGAACACCGTCAGGGCGTCCGGGGAAGCAGTGTCCTGACCGCACCCGGCGGCCGAAGCCGCGACGGCGAGTAGCGCCGCCGCGACCGCGAGGGGTCGCACGCTCTACTTCGTCAGCGCGATGTACTTCGTGTCGAGGTACTCCTCGATGCCCTCGGTGCCACCCTCACGACCGAAGCCCGACTCCTTGATGCCGCCGAACGGAGCAGCCGCATCCGAGATCACGCCGCGGTTCACGCCGACCATGCCCGACTCGATGGCCTCGGCCACCCGCAGCGCCCGGTCGAGCGACTGCGTGTAGACGTACGCCGCCAACCCGTACTCGGTGTCGTTGGCCGCGGCGATGCCCTCCTCCTCGGTGTCGAAGCCGGTGATCGGCGCGACGGGCCCGAACACCTCCTCCTTGAGGATGCGCGCGTCGGTCGGGACGTCGGCGAGCACGGTCGCCGGGTAGAAGTTGCCCGGCCCGTCCGGCGCCACGCCACCCACCTCGACCGTCGCGCCGCGCGATACGGCGTCGGACACCAGCTCGGTCACCTTGTCGAGCTGCTTCTGGTTGATCAGTGGTCCCAGCGTCGACGACTCGTCGAGGCCGTTGCCGAGCTTCACCTCGCTCATGCGCTTGACGAGCTTCTCGGTGAACTCAGCGCGGACCGAGTTCGCGACGTGGAAGCGGTTGGCCGCGGTGCACGCCTCGCCGCCGTTGCGCATCTTGGCGAGCATCGCGCCGTCGACCGCGGCATCGACGTCGGCGTCGTCGAACACGATGAACGGCGCGTTGCCACCCAGCTCCATCGAGGTGCGCAGCAATTTGTCCGACGACTGCTTCACCAAGGCCTTGCCGACACCCGTGGATCCGGTGAAGGTGAGCTTGCGCAAACGTCCGTCGTCGATCAGCGCGCTGGTGACCGCACCGGGATCACTGGTCGGCAGGACCGACAGCACGCCCTTGGGCAGGCCCGCCTCGTCCATCAGCTTCGCGAGGTACAGCATCGTGAGCGGCGTCTCCTGCGCGGGCTTGACGATCATCGTGCAGCCGGCCGCGAACGCCGGGCCCATCTTGCGGGTGCCCATGGCCAACGGGAAGTTCCACGGCGTGATCGCGTAGCAGGGGCCAACGGGCTGCTTCGTGACGATGATCCTGCCGGTGCCCGCAGGGCTCGGGGTGTAGCGGCCGCCGATGCGCACGGCCTCCTCGGCGAACCAGCGGAAGAACTCGGCGCCGTAGGTCACCTCGCCCTTGCTCTCCGCGACCACCTTGCCCATCTCGAGCGTCATCAGCGCCGCGATGTCGTCGGCGCGGTCGGTGATGGTCTCGAACACCGATCGGAGGATCTCGCCGCGCTTGCGGGGCGCGGTCGCGGCCCACTCGGCCTGGACGGCGCACGCGGCGTCCAGCGCGGCGACGGCGTCCTCCGCAGTCGCGTCGGCCACGCTGATCAGCGGTTCGTCGCTCGAGGGGTCGAGCACGTCGAAGGTCGATTTACGTGTGAGTTCCTCACCGCCGATCCACAGGCCGGTGGGAACTGACTTCAGGAGGGCGCTGGTGTCCATACATCCATCATTTACACCTTCGTTTCGACGCCCGCATTAGGGTTTGGATATGGCGCAGATTTCAGACATCTCGACGACTCCGGCGTGGAACGCATTGGTCCGGCACCACGAGACCATCGGCTCGAAGCACCTGCGCGAATTCTTCGACCAGGACCCGGCCCGCGGCCACGAATTGACCTTGACCGTCGGCGATCTCTACATCGACTACAGCAAGCACCGCGTCACCCGCGAGACGCTGGAACTCCTCGTCGACCTCGCCCGCGCGGCCGACCTCGAGGGCAAACGCGACGCGATGTTCGCAGGCGAACACATCAACACCTCCGAGGACCGCGCGGTGCTGCACACGGCGCTGCGACTGCCCCGCGACGCGTCGCTGACCGTCGACGATCAGGACGTCGTCGCCGACGTGCACGAGGTGCTCGATCGGATGGGCGAGTTCACCGACCGGCTCCGCAGCGGCGAGTGGTCGGGCGCGACGGGTGAGCGCATCACCACCGTCGTGAACATCGGCATCGGCGGTTCCGACCTCGGCCCGGTGATGGTGTACCAGGCGCTGCGGCACTACGCCGACGCCGGCATCTCCGCACGCTTCGTCTCCAACGTCGACCCCGCCGACCTCGTCGCGAAGCTCGACGGGCTCGACCCCGCCTCGACGCTGTTCATCGTCGCCTCGAAGACGTTCTCCACCTTGGAGACCCTGACCAACGCGACGGCCGCGCGGCGCTGGCTCACCGACGCACTCGGCGATGAAGCCGTGGCCAAGCACTTCGTCGCGGTGTCCACCAACGAGAAGCTCGTCGACGAGTTCGGCATCGACACCGCCAACATGTTCGGCTTCTGGGACTGGGTCGGCGGCCGCTACTCCGTGGACTCGGCGATCGGACTGTCGGTGATGGCGGCGATCGGCAAGGAGCGGTTCGCCGAGTTCCTGGCCGGCTTCCACCTCATCGACGAGCACTTCCGCACGACGCCGCTGGAGTCGAATGCGCCTGTGCTGCTTGGCCTGATCGGGCTTTGGTACAACGAGTTCTTCGGCGCCCAGTCGCGCGCGGTGCTGCCCTACTCGAACGACCTGGCCCGGTTCGCGGCGTACCTGCAGCAGCTCACGATGGAGAGCAACGGCAAGTCGGTACGCGCCGACGGCTCACCGGTGACCACCGAGACCGGCGAGATCTACTGGGGCGAACCGGGTACCAACGGTCAGCACGCCTTCTACCAGTTGCTGCATCAGGGCACGCGGCTCATCCCCGCGGACTTCATCGGGTTCTCTCAACCGACCGACGACCTGCCGACCGCCGACGGCACCGGCAGCATGCACGACCTGCTGATGAGCAACTTCTTCGCTCAGACCCAGGTGCTGGCGTTCGGCAAGACCGCCGAGGAAATCGCCGCCGAAGGCACCGCGGCCGACGTCGTCCCGCACAAGGTGATGCCCGGAAACCGGCCCAGCACATCGATTCTCGGCACCAAGCTGACGCCGTCGGTCGTCGGCCAGCTGATCGCGCTCTATGAACACCAGGTGTTCACCGAGGGCGTCATCTGGGGCATCGACTCGTTCGACCAGTGGGGCGTTGAACTCGGCAAGACTCAGGCCAAGGCGCTGCTGCCGGTGCTCACCGGTGACGGCTCCCCCGCCGAGCAGACCGACAGTTCGACCGACGCCCTGGTGCGGCACTACCGGTCCGAGCGCGGTCGTTCAGCCTGACCGCCTGCGATTCGTGGAGTGTTTCCTGCGGTGAGCGCGGGAAATGTTCCACGAATCGCTACTCGGGGTCGGGGTCGGGATCGGGCCGGGTCCAGCCGACGATCATCGCGGGTAGGCAGCCACCGATCAGCAGCACTGTCAGCACCATGAGACCGCCGGCGTAGGCCATGTCGGGGTCGGTGCCGTCGGTGAGCGTCGCGCCGAAGATCAAGTAGAAGGCCGGCATCAGCATCAGGGCCTGGGTCACCGACAGGCCCATCGCCCTTGCGCTGTTGCGTTGCGCGACCTCGAACTCGTCGAGTGCCCCCTCCGGCGCGTCACCCCTTCTGCCCGAGACGATCTGCAGTGCGATCCACAGCGGGAAGAACAGCACGCAGGCGGGCAGCCACAGCAGCGGCGCCCACTGCAGACCCGCCGCGCAGAGGATCGAGACGACGGCCATGAAAGCGAACGTCACCGCGAGCCCGATCACCAGAAGGCGCCGCCTACCCTGGGTTCGCCAGCCGGGTAGCGAATTGGCATGTCTGCGTTCGGTCTTGAGGAACTGGCGGGTGCGGTAGTCCTGGTAACGGTCGAGGATGCTGGGTTCAGTCATGGTCGTTTCCTTCCGCTCGTCTTCCGTAGAGTTCGGCCGACAGCGGCGTGAACGCGGTGCGGGAGAAGACCGCCTCGACCGGAAGACCGAACACGTCGCAGATCCGGAACGCCAGATCGAGGCTCGGGTAGTGGTCGCCCCGCTCGAGCGCCCCCACGGTCTGGGGGTTCACGTCGATCAGCGCCGCGAGTTGGGCTCGCGTCATCCGCCGCTCGGCGCGCAGCACGCCGATGCGATTGTGGATGGGGAGGTTGTCCCCACGCCTCACCGGACTCATACAACTAAACGTTAGGAAAACCCAACGCTGGCGTCAAGCCCCAACGCAATTCGTGGAGTATTTCCTGCGGTGAGCGCGGGAAATGTTCCACGAATCGCTAGGCGAAGCGATCCATGAACCGCGGCGGCAGCAGCTTGATGACCTCGACGAGCGGCCACCAGGGCCAGCCGGGTACGACGGCGCGGCCCTTTTCCTTCTCGATGGCGTCGACCATCGCCTTGACGCCGGTCTCGTTGTCGACCATCAGCAGCGTCGAGTTCGACTTCGCGGTCATCTCGGACTCGATGTAGCCGGGCTCCAGCGTGGTGATCTTGATGGGGCTCGACTTGTACTCGGCCCGAAGCGATTCGCCCAGCGACGTCACGCCCGCCTTGCTCGCGGCGTAGGCCGCCTTGAACCCCGGCACGCCCTTGTTGCCCAGCACCGACGACACCAGCACCAGGTGCCCGCGGCCGGCGGCCTTGAACATCGCCAGCGCGGTCTCGATCTGCACCAGCGCGCTGACCAGGTTGGTCTCGATCGTCGCCTTGTTGGCCCACAGCTTGCCGCCACCGAGCGGATAACCCTTGCCGATGCCCGCGTTGACGATCACGGTGTCGATGCCGCCGAGTTCCTCGGACAGCGCCTCGAACACCTTGGGCACCTGCTCGTGGTCGTTGACGTCGAGAGACGCGACGGCCACGGTGATGGCCGGGTACTTGGCCGTCAACTCGGCCTTGAGTTCCTTGAGGTTCTCGGTGCGACGGGCGCACAGCGCGAGGTCGCGGCCCTTGGCGGCGAACTGGCGAGCCATGCCCGCGCCCAGCCCCGAGCTGGCGCCGGTGATGAGGATCTTCTGCCGAGTCATGCGAGCAGGATAACCGGACTCGACAGCCGTCAACTAACTGGTCGGTGGGGCCGACACGCGCGATCGCCAGCGACCGCACAGCGTCATGGCCGATGATCGACGTCGTGAAACGCAGAGTCTTGCTGACCATTGGGCTCGTCGTGGGAGCGTGTGGTGCCGTCCCCATCGCCCACGCTGACGAGGCCGGACCGCTGTTCCGGCTCGTCGACACCGCAGCGCAGCGCCTGCTGACGGCCGACCCCGTCGCGGCGTCCAAGTGGGTGGACGGCGGTCAGATCGTGGACCCGGCCCGCGTGGGGCAGGTGCTCGACGCGGTGGGTGCCGACGCGCGCACGCGTGGGATCGACCAGGGCTACGTGCGGCGGGCCTTCGAGAACCAGATCCACGCGACCGAGGGCATCCAGTTCACCCGCTTCGGGCAGTGGAAGTTCGACCCCGCAGCGGCTCCGACCACGGCGCCGGACCTGTCGGAGTCCCGCACGGCGATCGACGGCTACAACAAGACGATGGTCGCCGAGATGGCCGCACAATGGGGTGTGCTGCGCGGCGCGGGCTGTCGCGTGGCGCTCGACGAGGCGCGCACCTCGGTGATCGCCCGGCGTGCCCTGGACCCGCTGTACGACCGGGCGCTCGACGTCGCCACCGGGTCGTACTGCGGCTAGCTCACTTGAGCAGCTTGGACATCCGCCGGTCGGCGAGCACCTTGCCGCCGGTCTGACACGTCGGGCAGTACTGGAACGACTTGTCGACGAACGACACCTCGCGCACGGTGTCCCCGCACACCGGGCACGGCAGGCCGGTGCGTGCGTGCACCCGCATGCCGCTGCGCTTCTCGCCCTTGAGCGTGGCCGCCTGCTGGCCGACGGACCGCGACACCGCGTCGGTGAGCACGGTGATCATCGCGTCGTGCAGTGCGTCGAGTTGGGGGTCGGTCAGCCTGCCCGCCGTCGCGAACGGCGAGAGCCGGGCGACGTGCAGGATCTCGTCGCTGTAGGCGTTGCCGATGCCCGCAATCACCTTCTGGTCGGTCATGACGGTCTTGATCCGCCCGCCGTTGCCCTTGAGCACCTCGCAGAGCGCTTCGCGGTTCAGCGACAGCGCATCGGGTCCGAGCGCGGCGATGCCTGGCACCTTGGCCGGGTCGTCGACGAGGTAGACCGCCAGCCGCTTCTGCGTGCCGGCCTCGGTGAGGTCGAAACCGGGTGCCTCGCCCGGGGTTCCGAGGTGCACGCGCAACGCGATCGGACCCTTGCCCGGCTTGAGCGGTAGCGGCGAGAGCTTGTCGGACCACCGGAGCCACCCGGCGCGCGACAGGTGGGTGATGAGGTGCAGGTCGTCCACCTCGAGGCCGAGGAACTTGCCCCAGCGGTTCGCGCCGGTGACCTGGCGGCCGTGCAGCGCGGTGGGCGGCGGGTCGAACGTCTTGAGCACCGACAGCGCGGCGACGTCGATGCGACCGACGGTCAAGCCGGCGGCGTGACGCCGCAGATGGTCGGCCAGCGCCTCTACCTCGGGCAGTTCGGGCATGTCATCCAGTGTGCCGTACGGGTGCCCGACGTCGTCGTCATACGCCGGGGGTGACGACTGACAGTCCCCAGCTGACGATCGACAGCACGATGGCGGCCCAGATCGCCGTCCACCAGAAGTCGTCGATGAACAATCCCCAGTGGGTGGTGTTCTCGGTGATCCGCGACGTGATCCACAGCATCAGCGCGTTTACGACGACGTGGAACAAGCCCAGCGTGACGATGTACAGCGGCAGCGAGATGAGCTGAACGATCGGCTTGATGATCGCGTTGACCAGACCGAAGATCACCGCGACCACGAAGACGATGCCCGCTCGCTGCAGCGTGTCGTCGCCACCGACGAAGGAGATGCCGTCGACGACCAGTGTGACGATCCACAGCGCTACCCCGGTCAGCGCGGCGCGCAGGAAGAATTGGGCCATGTGCGGATCTTGCCACCGCGCAGCGGTTCAGGCGGGTCGCAGCAGGTACGTGTCCATGATCCAGCCGTGCCGCGCGCGGGCCTCGGCGCGGATCGAGGCGATGCGTTCGCCGTCGTCGCCGACCGTGCCCGCGACGAGCAGTTCGTCTCCGGTACCGAGGTAGGCGCCCCACCAAATACGGGTCGACGGCGGGCAGCCGAGGAACGCGCAGTCGCCGTCGAGCATGACGACCGAGGTGCCGGTCAGGCCGTCCTCGCGGAGTCTGCGCCCGGTGGTGATGAGTACCGGTTCGCCGATGTCGTTGAGCGGGATGCGATGTCGGGCCGTCAGCGCCTGGATGGCCGTGATGCCGGGCACGACCTCGTAGGTCAGGTCGATGCGCTGGGCGACGATGTCGAGGATGCGCAACGTGCTGTCGTACAGCGACGGATCGCCCCACGCGAGGAATCCACCGACACCGCCGTCGGGCAGCTCCGCGAGCATCGCCTGGGCCCATTGGTCGGCCCTGGCGGCGTGCCAGTCGGCGACGGCCTGGGTGTAGTCGCCGTCCTTCGCACGCTTGGGGTCGGGCAGCTCGACGAAGCGGTAGCCGGGTTCGCGGATGAACCGGTGGCACACCTCCCGACGGAGTGCCACCAGATCGTCCTTGGCGGCGCCCTTGTCGGGCGCGAAGAAGACCTGGGTGTCGTTCAGCGCGGCGACGGCCTGGGCCGTCACGTAGTCGGGATCGCCGGCCCCGATGCCGATCACGTTGATGCGCCGCGTCATGGGGCGAGTATGCGCTACGAGGTCTGACCGCGACTGCGGCGCAGCTCCTCGGCGCGCTCGATGTCCTTCTCCTCTGCGGCCGCGTTCTTGTCGATGACGCGGGTGTCGCGTGGCGGCAACTGCAGTTCCCGTTCGGCGGGCAGCCCGGCCTGCAATTGGCGGCCGCGTTCGAGTTCGGCGTCCAGTTCGGCGCCGAAGAGCAACGCGAGGTTGGTGATCCAGAGCCACAGCAGGAAGACGATGACGCCTGCCAGTGCGCCGTAGGTCTTGTTGTAGCTGCTGAAGTTCGAGACGTAGATGGCGAAGCCGATCGAGGCGACGATCCAGGTGATGATCGCCAGCCCGGCCCCGATGCTGATCCAGCGGAACTTCGGCTGCTTCACGTTCGGTGTGGCGTAGTACAGGATCGCAACGGCGAGGACGACGGCGATGAGCATCAGCGGCCACTTGGCGATGTTCCACACCGTCAACCCGGCGTCGCCGATGCCGATGGCGCCGCCGATCGACTTGGCGACGGGACCGCTGACGGCGAGCATGAACGCGACGAGCGCGGCGAGGACCAGACCGCCGAAGGTGAGCACCAGCTGCAAGGGGCGCAGCTTCCAGAACGGCCTGCCCTCCTCGATCTCGTACATCCGGTTCATTGCGCGCCCGAACGCCCCGACGTAACCCGAGGCCGACCAGAGCGCCGTCGCGAGGCCGAGGATCAGCGCGAAGCCCGCCGACGGCGTGTTCACCAACTGATCGATCGTGGGGCGCAGTGTGTCGACGGCCGACGTCGGCGCAACGCTGTTGACGGTCTCGAGGACCGCGTCGGTCGTGGCCCTGCCCTGGCCGAAGACGCCGAGCAGCGAGACCAGCGCCAACATCGCGGGGAAGATCGAGAGCACGGCGTAGTAGGTCAGCGCCGCCGCGAGGTCGGTGCACTGATCCTGGCTGAATTCCCGTGCGGTCTTGCGCAGTACGTAGATGATCGACGGCTTGGTGAGGTCCGCCGGCGAGTCCGGCTTGCGCGGATCGTCGGGATCGGGGGCCTTCTCCTCGGCCTCCGCAGTGGCATTCGTGTCAGTGGCCATGTGCCAATCGGTACCCGTCGCCCGATCTGCCAAACGCACTCGGCGTCCCGCTACCGAAAGTATCCGGTACCGAGGGTATTGACATGGTCGAGCCGAGGTACCTACGTTGAGTCATCGGCAACGAAGGGACGTCAACGGTGACCCGTTCCAGCCAGGCCGGCGCAGCCGTCGGCCCCACGCGAGACGCCGTCTCCGACCGCCTCCTGCGAGGTTCGGTGCGGAAGTCCTACGCGCCCGTCGTCGACATCGACTGGGACGCAGCACTGGACCCGGACAAGTTCTTCCTGCCACCCACCGTCGTCTCGCTGTACGGAACCCCGATGTGGGACGCGATGACCCGGCAGCAGCAGATCGAGTTGTCCCGTCAGGAGTTGGTCAACACCCTGTCGGCGGGCATCTGGTTCGAGAACATCCTCAATCAGGCGCTGCTGCGGGACCTGATGCACGCCGACCCCACGTCGAACGCCACGCACTACGCGCTCACCGAGATGGGCGACGAGACCCGGCACATGGTCATGTTCGGCAAGGCGATCGAGCGACTCGGCGCCAAACCCGTGCAGCCACGCCGGTACCAACGCGTCATGATCAACGGGCTCCCGCTCGCCTTCAAGGGGTCGCTGCTGTGGGTGGCCGCACTGGTCGGCGAGGAGATCTTCGACTCGTTGCAGCGCCAGATGATGGACGACCCCGAACTGCAGCCAATGGTGCAGCGCCTCATGCGGATTCACGTGACCGAGGAGGCCCGCCACATCCAGTTCGCGCGCGACGGCGTGCGCAGGCGGGTCCGCGAGATGCCGCGCCTGCACCGGATGTGGGTGGCGAACCTCAACGGCGTGGGCGGGTTGTTCTTCCGGTTCCTGTTCACCAACCCGGTGCCGTACCGCCGCGCAGGCCTCGACGGCCGCGAGGCGCGACGGGTCGCCCGGCGCAGCCCGCACCGCCACGAGGTGCAGATCTCGGGGTTCGCTCCGCTCGCGGCGTTCCTCGAGGAGGTCGGGCTGATGGGGCCGCTCGCCCGGCGGCTGTGGCGGCGCACCAACTTCCTGCCCGTCGCCACGTCGCCGACCGTTTCCCACGGGGATCCTGCGGCGGCGGGCGACCACGAGACCTACGAGGGTCCCGCCGTCTTGCGCATCGCCGACGAGGACCACGCGGTGCGGGTTCGACTGGCCGGCCACCTCGACCCGATCGACGGCCGATTCCATTGGCGCGGAACGGTTCACGGCAGGCTTCCCGACGATGCGCTGCGGCGCCCGGAGGCGCTGCTGACCGCGAACGGCCGCACGGCGGCGGCGCGTCTCACCGAGCGCACGCAACAGGGCGACTACTCCATCGCGGGCCTTGGCACTCCGCCGTTCGCGTGACGAGCGCATGACCGGGCACCGCCGTTCGGCACCGCGGAATTAGAACGTGTTCTAGTATCCCCCACATGCGGTTCACGTATGCGGAGGCAATGACCGATCCGAAGTACTACATCCCGTTGGCGAAGGCTGCCGACGAGGCCGGGTATCACGCGATGACCATCCCGGACAGCGTCGCGTACCCGCAGGAGTCCGACTCGACGTATCCGTACACCGAGGACGGCAACCGGGAGTTCCTCGATGGCAAGTCCTTCATCGAGTCGTTCGCGCTGATCGGCGCGCTCTCCGCGGTGACCACGCGGCTGCACTTCAACATCTTCGTGCTGAAGCTGCCGATCCGCCCGCCCGCACTGGTTGCCAAGCAGGCCGGCTCGCTGGCCGCGATGTTCGACAACCGCCTCGGCCTCGGCGTCGGCACCAGCCCGTGGCCGGAGGACTACGAGATCATGGGCGTGCCGTACGCCAAGCGCGGCAAGCGGATGGACGAGTGCATCGACGTCATCCGCGGCCTCACCTCCGGCGACTACTTCGAGTACCACGGCGACTTCTACGACTTCCCGAAGTTCAAGATGACGCCGGCGCCCACCAAGCCGGTGCCGATCCTCGTCGGCGGACACGCGGACGCGGCGTTGCGGCGTGCCGCCCGCAACGACGGCTGGATGCACGGTGGCGGCGACCCCGAGGAACTCGACCCGCTGCTGGCAAAGCTGGCGCGCTTCCGCGAGGAAGAGGAGCGCATCGGCCTCGCCGACGAGTTCCAGATCCACGTGATCTCGATCGACGGGTTCACCCTCGACGGTGTGAAGCGCTTGGAGGACAAGGGCATCACCGACGTCATCGTCGGCTTCCGGATCCCCTACATCATGGGTGAGGACACCGAGCCGCTCGACGCCAAGATCCGCAACCTCGAATGGTTCGCGGAGAACGTCATCGCCAAGGCGACCTAGTCGCCAGTCCCCCGGGCCACCAGGCGGTCCACGGCGCGGGGGCTGAGCACCTCGTCGAGCACCATGGCCGCGGTACCGACCACCGCGGAGTGGCCGCCATGGGCGGCCTGCACCACCTCGAGTTCGCGCGTCGACATCGCAGTCGCGTTGCCGTACAACGTCTCTCGTAACCCGGCGACGAAGATCTCGTAGGCCCCGGCCAAATCGCCTGCGATGACGAGCACCTTCGGGTTGAGCAGGTTCACCGCGGCGGCGACGACTTCACCGATGTGCCTGCCGCTGTCGCGGATCATGCGGCGCACCTCCGGGTCACCGGCGTGCGCGAGTTCGACGACGTCGCGCATGTGCCGCACCGAGTAGCCGCGCTGCTGCAGCGCGTGCACCACGGCCCAGCCCGCGGCGATGGTCTCGAGGCACCCGGTGTCGCCGCACCGGCACGCGAGGCCCGCGGCCGTCGGCGTCTTGTTGTGACCGAACTCGCCCGCCGCCTGCGACGACCCCCGCTGCAGCGCCCCGCCGGCGATGATGCCCGCGCCCAGGCCGGTGGAGACCTTGAGCACCAGCAGGTCGTCGATGCGCTCGCGCTCACCGCCGCGCTCGCCGAGCGCGATGGCGTTGGCGTCGTTGTCCAGCAGGACCGGGACGCCCGAGAATTCGTCGAAGTACGGCCGCAATCGAACGCCGTCCCAGCCGCGCAGGATCGGTGAATCCCGGCTGCAGCCGCGTTCGCGGTCGACGGGCCCCGGCAGGCTGACGCCGATGCCGTACACCGGGACGTCGGGAAGGTCGGCGAGCAGGACGTCGAGTCGCTTGACCACGTCGGGCAGCAGGTCGTCGGGTCCGAGCGCCACTTCCTGGTCGATGTCGGCTGTGGCGACGATCTCACCGGCGAGGTCGCACACCGCCAATCGCGTCCGGCTGATCCCGATCGCGACGCACAGCACCATGCCGGCGTCGGCGTCGAAGCTGAGCATCGTCGCGGGCCGTCCGCCGGTCGATGGTGCGCGTTCGGTCTCGGCAACCAGGCCCAGGTCCAGCAGGGCGGCTACCCGCGCGGTCACCGCGGTACGCGACAGCGACGTCGTCGCCACCAGTTCGGCCCGCGTGGTGTCGCGCAACTCGCGGATCAAGGCGAAGACGTCGCCGACGGTGGTCACACTCCGATTGAACCCCACCGACGTAAGCTGCGCCACTTTCGCCCCAAAAAGACCAAAGTCGGTTTGAGGACATGCATAAGTAGGTCTACCGTTTCCCTCATGACTCGCACCCTGTCGCGCCCGTCCGGACCCATGTCCGTCGTCGCGCCCGACCCGACCGTCCGGTGGCTCGCCGTGATGGCGCTCGCCCTTGGCGGGTTCGGCATCGGCACCACCGAGTTCGTCGCGATGGGGCTACTCCCCGACATCGCCGCCAGCCTGCGCATCACCGAGCCGGTCGCCGGACACGTCATCTCCGCCTACGCCTTGGGCGTCGTCATCGGCGCACCGCTGATCGCGTCGCTCACGGCCCGCATGCCACGCAAGACGCTGCTGCTCGGGCTCATGGTGCTGTTCACCGTCGCCAACCTGGCGAGCATGTTCGCTCCGTCCTACGGCACCCTGATGGCAGCGCGCTTCGTGGCAGGCCTGCCGCACGGCGCGTTCTTCGGCATCGCGGCGCTGGTGGCCGCCCACCTCATGGGCCCGCGCAACCGGGCCAAGGCCGCTGCCTACGTACTGAGCGGGCTCACCGTCGCGACCGTCCTCGGCGTCCCCGTGGCGTCGTGGCTCGGGCAGCACTTCGGCTGGCGCAGCGCGTTCGGCCTGGTCGTCGCCGTCGGCGCCATCACGCTGACCGCGATCTGGTTCTGGCTGCCCGACATGCGCAGCATGCACGTGACGAGCCCGCTGACCGAACTCGGCGCGTTGAAGCGCGTGCAGGTGTGGCTGGCACTGCTGGTCGGCATGATCGGCTTCGGTGGCATGTTCGCCGTCTACACCTACGTCTCGACCACGCTGACCGACGTCGCCGGCCTGTCCCGGGGCCTGATCCCGTTGGGGCTGATGGCGTTCGGACTCGGCATGGTGGTCGGCAATCTGGTCGGGGGCAAGATGGCCGACAAGTCGGTGATCCGCGGTCTGTACGCGTCGCTGACGGCACTCGGCATCGTGCTCGGGATCTTCGTGTTCGCCGCGCACAACCCGTGGACCGCTCTGCTGGGGCTGTTCTTCATCGGCGCGACGGGTGCGTCCATCGGGCCCGCCCTGCAGACCCGGTTGATGGACGTCGCCCACGACGCCCAGACCCTGGCCGCTGCGCTCAACCACTCCGCGCTCAACATCGCCAACGCGGCGGGCGCGTGGATCGGCGGCATGGTGATCTCCGCCGGCCTCGGCTACACCGCGCCCGCCGCGGCAGGTGCGGCGCTGACGGTCGCAGGCTTGGTCGTGCTGACCGTCTCGGTGGTGCTGCAGCGGTGGACCGAACGCGCCGGCTGACTCACTGCGCCGACGGATGCACCTCGACGGGATAGCCGTGCCGCAGCGCGTCGACCGACAGTTCGGGCGTGAGCACCGTCGCCTCGCCAACGGCGCGGATGGGGTCGACGTAGCCCTCGGGCGTCCAGCGCCACAGCGTCTCGTCCCACAGCAGCCGGAAGTCGCCGCCTGACTCGACGAACACCCCGTCGGGGAGGGCGGCGATCGCCGCCCTGCGACGGGGCTCGTTGCGGGACGTCCGCAGCCGCCTATTGAGGTCGGTGGCGTTGTCGACGGGGTCGTCGGCGCCGCGATTCACTGCGTCGCGGTAGGCGCGATAGGACTCGCGTCGACACTCGCCGCACGGCCGGTGTCCGGCCGCGAGCGCCACGGCGTCGTCGAGGAAGAACAGTTGCGTGTAGCGGCCCGGCCTCATGACCTCCTGCTTGCGGCCGTTGAACTCGAGCCGGCAACTGATCCACAGGATCGAATTCGACGCCCGGACGATCCGCTTGGCGTCGTCGTGCAGCACGCCCCGGTTGCCCACGAGCGAGCCGCGCGCCGGGGTCGCGATCAGCTCGCCGTCCGGGCGGACGCGGTTCCGAAGCGGCATGCCGTGACCGTAGCGCCGGGGTGCGACGTGCCCGCTGCTCGGCTGAGCCGGACCACGCGATTCGTGGAGTATTTCCTGCGGTGAGCGCGGGTGATGTTCCACGAATCACCGCAAGCGGTTAGCGGGAGCATCGTCTGGGCACCCTCCTGCATGGCATTCAAACTGACGTACAGCGACGGGCAGGAATCTGAGTACGGCGACGATACCGTCTGGGAGGTCGACGACGGTGTGCTGAAGCTGGGCAAGAAGGAAGGCCGATGGTCGGTGCTGTTGTCGCCGAGTCACTGGGCCGTCATCGAACTCGATGGGGCCAAGTCGCGGGAGACCGACGGCAAGGACGAGGACGAGTCCGATGACGAGTCAGACGACGACGCGAAGGACCGCGACGTCGAGGACGACTCGAAGGACGACTCCGACGGGGACGACAAGTCCAAGGACGACTGACTCTGCTTGAATGACCAGGTGCGCAACGGTTCTCAGCCCGCGACCGAAAGTGGTGCCGCCGTCGCCGTCGACGGGTTGCTCGTCGCCGACGCGGGCGACGCCTGGGAGCGGGCCGGATTCACCGTCGACGACGGGTCGGTGTGCCGGGTCGGAAGCGTCGCCGTCCGGCTGATCGGACGTGACCGCGGCACCGGCATCGTCGGGTGGTCGCTGGGCGGTCTGCCCGGCGGGTCCGTCGATGACGTCGATGGCGTGCCGACCACGGTGGCCAGTGGTGCCGTGACGACACCGGCGCAGCACGCCAACGGCGTAATCGCCATCGACCACGTCGTGCTGATGTCACCAAACCTGAGCCGGACGATCGAAGCATTCGGAACGATCGGCGTCCAGCCGCGCCGGACACGCGACGCCGAACTCGGCGGACGGCCCATTCGGCAGGTCTTCGTGCGGATGTGCGAGGTGATCGTCGAGGTCGTCGGCACACCGGACGCGATGGGCGAGGGTCCGTCCACGCTGTGGGGGATCACGTACACGGTGGCGGACATCGATGCCACGGCATCGTTCTTCGGCGACCGCACCGCGCCGGTCAAGGACGCCGTGCAGCCCGGCCGCCGGATCACCACTCTGCGGCATCACGACCTGGGAATGTCGGTCCGCTCGGCGATGATCTCGGCGCGTCGATGAATGGCCCGATCGGGCCCATGCCTATCCTCTGCACTCATGGGCGCTGACGTAGTCCTCATCCACACCGACGGCGGGTGCCGGCCGAACCCCGGTCCCGGCGGTTGGGGTGCGGTGCTGCGCAGCGGTGCGCACGTCCGCGAGATGTGTGGCGGCGACCCCGGCGAGACGAGCAACAACCGCATGGAGTTGACGGCGCCCATCATGGCGCTCGAGGCGCTCACCCGGCCCGTGGTGGTGCACCTCCACACCGACAGCACCTACGTGCGCAACGGCATCACCAAGTGGGTGCTCGGCTGGGAACGCAACGGCTGGATGACGTCGGCCAAGCAACCCGTGAAGAACGTCGACCTCTGGAAGCGGCTGCGACTGGCGTGCGCGCTGCACCAGGTCGAGTGGTTCTGGGTGAAGGGGCACTCGGGCGTTCCCGACAACGAGTTGGCCGACGTCCTGGCGACCAGGGGCATGGCGGAGGCGATCGCCGCGTCCCGGTGAGCCCCTATTCCCATACCACCTCGTCAGGGCTCTTGTCGTCGCGCAGGCCGCGCCAACTCGGTTGGCGCAGGCGGCCATCCGAGGTGCGCTCGCTGTAGCGGACCTCCCCCACCAGCTCCGGGCGCACGAACGTCACGCCCTTGGCGTCGGGGCCGGTGAGTCGCTTCGTGAACGGCGATTCGTCGGTGTGCAGCGGCGCCAGGGTCTTCTTGAGACTCGCCAGGTCCTTCTCGGTGAAGCCCGTCCCGACCCGGCCGGCGAACTGCAGCCCGCCCTCGGGATCGGGCACACCCAGGAGCAGCGCGCCGATGCCGCTGCTGCGGCCGCCCTCCCCGGCACGCCATCCGCCGATCACGACTTCCTGTGTGCGCCAGAGCTTGTCCTTGACCCACGACGACGACCGCCGGCCCGGCTGGTAGGTCGAGTCGAGCTTCTTGGCGACCACGCCCTCCCACCGGCGTTCCCGCGCCGTCTCGAGGGCCTCTGGGCCGTCGCCGTCGAGCCGATCCGGCACGATGAGGCCGCCGGCGTCGACGAGCGTCTCCAGGATCCGGCGTCGGTCGGAGTACTTGGCGCGCAACAGCGATCGTCCGTCGAGTGAGAGGACGTCGAACGCCCAGAACTCAACCCGGGTCGAGCGCGCGCGGTTCTGCATCAGCCCGAAGTTCGGGACACCCGCTTCGTCGAGCGCCACGGCCTCGCCGTCGAGGATGACGTGATGGTCGGCCAGATCGGCGGCGAGCGCCTGCAGTTGGGGATACTCGCGGGTGACGTCGCGGCCGCTGCGGGATCTGAGTTCCAGCGCACCGTGATCGGCGTCGACGAGCAGCCGGTAGCCGTCCCACTTCCCCTCGAACGCCCACTGGCCCGCCTTGAGTTTCGCCACCGACCCGTGGGTGGCGAGCATCGGCGCCAGATCCTTCGGCATCGGCGTTGGCTGCTCCTTCATGCGATGCGCCAGCCAGTTCTTGCCGCCGGTCTGGATCAGCGCGTATCGACCGGACACCTTGGACCCGTTCAGCGTGACGATCACCTCGCCGCCCTTCTCGGGTCCGTCGGGCGGGTTGTCGTTGAACTTCTCGGCCTCGTAGGTGCCGGAGTCGTAGATGAAGACCTCGCCACCGCCATACTCGCCCTTGGGAATCGAGCCCGCGAAGGTCGCATACTCCAGCGGGTGATCCTCGGTGTGCACGGCGAGGTGGTTGACCGACGTGGTCTCGGGCAGGTTCTTCGGGATGGCCCACGACACCAGCACGCCGTTGCGCTCCAACCGGAAGTCGTAGTGCAGTCGCCGGGCATGGTGCTCCTGGATGACGAAGGTGTCGTCGTTGCCGACCGCCGGCGCCTGCTGCGGGACGGGTTCGGGCGTCTTCACCGGATCGCGCATGCTGCGGTAGGTCGTCAACTTGTCTGCCAGCGGGACGTATTCGTCGAGTCCAGCCAGCAGGTCGCCGTCGGCCTCCACCCGCGCGAGCACCTCGTCGAACCGCAGGTGCCGCAGATCGGGGTCCTCGATCTCCTCCCAGGTGCGCGGGGCCGCCACCGTCGGCTCGTCCCTGCCGCGCAACGAGTACGGCGCGATGGTGGTCTTGGCGGCGCTGTTCTGGCTCCAGTCGAGGAAGACCTTCCCGGCGCGCAGGCTCTTGGTCATCGTCGCGGTCACTTGCTTGGGCATCTGCTTCTCGAGCTGCACGGCGATCCGCTTGGCCAGCACCGACGCGCCCTGTGAACTCACCGGCTCGGCGAGCGGGACGTAGAGGTGCAAGCCCTTGCTGCCGCTGGTGAGCGGATAGGTCGTCAGCCCGATGTCGGTGATGAATCCGCGCACCTCGTGGGCGACCTCGCACAGCTGGCGGAACGCCACGTCCTCCCCGGGGTCGAGGTCGAACACGATCCGCGTCGCTGGCCCCGGCGTCGAAGGATTGACGAAACGCCACTGCGGCACGTGCACCTCGAGCGACGCCTGCTGCGCGATCCAGGCCAGCCCTTCGCGCGAGTCGATCACCGGGTACGTCGTGGTGCCCGACTTGTGGGTGACCGACCCGCGGCCGAGCCATTCGGGCGCCGACGACGCCAGCTGCTTCTCGAAGAAGTCTGGCTGCCCGACGCCGTTGGGCCAGCGCTTGCGCGTCACGGGCCTGCCCGCGATGTGCGGCACCATGACGTCGGCGATGGTGGCGTAGTACTCGAAGACCTCCGCCTTGGTCGTACCCGTGGCCGGGTAGAGCACCTTGTCGGCGTTGGTCAGCTTCACCCGCCCGCAACGATCCACCATTCCACGCTATTACCCGCTGTTACGTTGACCTAGTGATGCGAGCGTTGGCAATGTGCGCGGCGGCTGTGGCGGCCGTCGTGACGGCGGCGCCGGCGGGAGCCGACCCGCAGGATCTGGTGCCCTACTGCTCCGGCGATCAGACGCCGATGGATTCGAACTGCCGGGCGACGCCCACGCAGGTGTTCACCCACCCCGACCCCACGGGGTCTGGACTCAGCCCCGATCTGCCCTACGGCCTGACACCCGGCGACCAACCGGCGATCTAGCCTCAGTCGTCCTCGAACTGCACGGCGAACGGCGCGGTCGGCACCTCGGCAATCGCGAGCTTCGCCGCCGCGTCCATTGGGATCCGATTCCGGGCCAGCGCGGCGAGCGCCGCGCTGGTGCCGACGTCGCGACCCGCCTGCTCACTCAGCAGCCACCGCACCTCCAGCAGGTCACAGTAGGCCTGGATCGGGGTGCCCGCGCGATGCACGGCGTCATGGGCCAGCCGTTCGGTTGGCGTCAGCACCTCCATCACCCACAGCCGGGCGGCGGTCGACTCATCGACGTCGTACCCGGCCTCGGCGGACAGCTGCGCCTGGTAGGCCCGAAGGTCACCAAGCAGGATGCGCGCCTGCCCCTCCCCCACGTCGAGACCGGTGAGCCGCTGCAGGTCCTGGGCGTGGTAGCGCCGGTCGCCGACCGCGAACCGCACGTGCATCCGGCTGGGGTCGGCACTGTCGGGCTGCAGGGACAGTTCATCGACGGCGAAGCCCAGCTCGTTGAGCCGACGAATGATCCCCTCGACGCGGTAGCGGTCGTTGAACCCGAACACCGGCTCCGAGTGCAGGATGCTCCACAGCTCCTCGTACCGGAGCCGAACCTGTTCGGCCTCCCCGATCAGCGTGTCCTGCAACTCCTCTGACGTGTCGAGCCGCGCGGCGAGGTCCACCATTCCCATCGCCACGTTCTCCACCGCGATGTCGAGGTCATACTGCCGTTGTCCGCGGCTCAGCGACGGATGCACCTCGGAGGTCTCGGCGTCGACGAGCCACGCTTGCAGCAGCTGGCCGTCGCGGGAGAACAGCGTGTTCGCCAACGAGCAGTCGCCCCAGAACATTCCGTGCCGGTGCAGCTCCACCAGCAGCCCGGCCATCGCGTCGAGCAGACGGGCGCGATGCTTGGGTTCCTCGGGCGGCAGGCGCATGAAGAGCCTGCGGTACTGCCAGGACCCCTCCAGGTAGCGGGTGACCAGGATCGCGGTGTCGAACTCCGGTTGCAACACAAGCCCGGCCGGGCGTACCGCGGGCAGCCCCATGTCCTCGAGGCGGCGCAGGACGTCGTACTCCTTGGCGGCGATCCGCCCCGGCATGTCCTTGACTGCCCACACCTGACCGTCGGCCTCGACGAACTTGACCAGGTGCCGACTCGGCCCGACGGCGAAGTCGCGCAACGGAACGTCGGGCACCAGCCACTGCTCCAGCGGCCGGTCCCACGGCAAGGAGAGCAGCCCCGCCGTAGGCGCCCTCAGCCTGAGTTCACTCACTGCCCCGGGTCGCTCCGCTCCTGCCCGCCGGAAGGCGCACGCACGTCAGTTCAGGCGTTCGCCGGTCTCCGGGTGGAACAGGTGCACCGCGCCCTCCTGGTGCCTGCGCAGCCGCACCGTGTCGGCCAGCCGGGGTGCCGTGCGCGGGTTGCAGCGTGCCACCAGCTCCACGCCCGTCGAGCCGGAGCCCGCGTGGGTGTACACGTAGGCCTCGCTGCCGAGGTCTTCGACGAGGTCGACGACGACCTCCACGCCACCGCTATCGGTGACCTCCAGTTGCTCGGGCCGGATCCCAACGGTCACCTCGTTGACGCCCGCACCGGACAGGGTCGAGATGTCGTCACGCTCCAACTCGAACACCGAGTCACCAACCCGGACGCCGTTGTTCGTGATAGCCGCGGTGAACAGGTTCATCGCGGGCGAGCCGATGAAGCCGGCGACGAAGGCGTTGGCCGGGCGATCGTAGAGTTCGTTGGGCGCGGCGAACTGCTGGAGCTTGCCGAAGCGCAGCACGGCCACCCGGTCGCCCATCGTCATTGCCTCGACCTGGTCGTGGGTGACGTAGACGGTGGTGGTTCCGAGTCGACGCTGCAGCGCCGCGATCTGGGTGCGGGTCTGCACGCGCAGCTTGGCGTCGAGGTTCGACAGCGGCTCGTCCATGCAGAACACCTGCGGCTCGCGGACGATCGCACGTCCCATGGCGACTCGCTGGCGCTGACCGCCGGACAGCTTGGCGGGCTTGCGATCCAGGTGCTCGGTCAGGTCGAGGACCTTGGCCGCCTCCTCTACCTTCTTGCGGCGTTCCTCGGCCGAGACGCCGCGCAGCTTGAGCGCGAAGCCCATGTTCTCAGCAACGGTCTTGTTCGGGTACAGCGCGTAATTCTGGAACACCATCGCGATGTCGCGGTCCTTGGACGGCACACCCGTCATGTCCTTGCCGCCGATCTCGATGGCGCCCTCGTCGATGTCCTCCAAGCCGGCCAGCATCCGCAGTGCGGTGCTCTTGCCGGAACCGGAAGGCCCGACCAGGACCACGAATTCGCCGTCCTCGATCTCGAGGTTGAGGTTGTCGACCGCGAGCTTGTCCGAGCCCTCGTAGATGCAGGAGGCGTTCTTGTAGGTGATCGATGCCATGTCTCTAGCTCCTTGAAAGTGAGGGGAAGTTACTTGATCGCGCCGAAGGACAGACCGCGCACGAGCTTGTTCTGCGCGAACCATCCGCAGAGGATGACGGGCAGGGCCGCCATCGTCGCGGCCGCCGACAACACGGCCCAGTACTGACCCTCACCGGCGATGAACCCGACGAGGTACACCGGCATGGTCTGTGCGTTCACCGCGGTGAGGTTCACCGCGAAGAAGAACTCGTTCCACGCGAAGATCACGCAGATCAGCGCGGTCGCCGCTATGCCGGGTGACACCAGCGGCAGGATCACCTCGCGCACCGAGCGCCACAGGCTCGCACCGTCCAGGCTCGCCGCCTCGAGCAATTCGCCCGGCACCTCGAGGAAGAACGAGCGCATCATCCAGACGGCGATCGGCAGGTTCATCGCCGTGTAGAGGACGACCAGGGCCCAGATGTTGTCGAGTAGACCGACGTTGGAGACGATCACGTACAGCGGCAGGATGACCGCGACGACCGGCAGCATCTTCGTGCTCATGAAGAAGAACAGTGCGTCCGACGTCTTGCGGACGGGCCGCAGCGACAGGGCGAACGCGGCGGGCACGCCCAGCAGCAGCACCAGGATCGTCGACATGCCGGTCGCGAACAGCGAATTCAGCATGGCGGGACCGATGCCCTGGCTGAACACGGCGCTGTACTGGTCGAGTGTGGGGGTGAAGAACAGCGTCGGCGGATTGGTGGCGGCGGCGCTCTCCTGCTTGAACGACGTCAGCACCATCCAGAAGACCGGGAAGAAGAACCCGAGGCCTGCGAGCCAGGCCACGATCCCCCACGGGCTGAACTTCTTGCTCTTCTTCTTGCGCGGTCCGGGCGGCGCCGCTGTCGCGGAGGCATTCTCGGTAGCAGTAGCGGTCATGTCAGGCTGCCTCTTCCTTGCCGGTGAATGATTTGAAGATCAATCGGAGCGCGAAGCTGGCGATCACCATCGTGAACAGGACGACCACCACGCCCATGGCCGCGGCCTGACCCATGTCGAACCCGAGGAACGCGCGCTGATAGATGTAGAACGGCAGGTTCGCACTCGCGATGCCCGGCCCGCCCTGGGTCATCATGAAGATCGCGTCGAAGGTGTTGACCAGGTAGACCGCACCGAGCACCACGCCCAGTTCGATGAACCGGCGGAGGTGGGGCAGGGTCAGCTCCCGGAAGAGCTGGAACGCACCGGCACCGTCGACCCGGCCCGCCTCGAGCTGGTCGCGGGGCATCGACGTCAGGCCCGCCAGGATGAGCAGCATCATGAACGGCGTCCACTGCCAGATGAGTTCGACCATCACCATCGTGAGCGGGAACTGACCGATCCAGTCGACCGGGCCGATCCCCACCAGCGAGAGCACCCAGTTGAGGATGCCGTTCGTGGGGTCGAGGATCGTGGTCTTCCAGATCAGGGCTCCCGCAACGGGTGTGATCAAGAAGGGCGTAATCAGCAGCGTCCGCACGATGCCGCGGCCGAGGAAGGCACGGTCGAGCAGCAGCGCGAGCAGCAGGCCGAGCAGCGCCGAGATCAGCACGACGCCCACGATCAGGATGACGGTGTTGAGTGCCACCGACCAGAACTGACTGTCCTTGACCACCGCGATGTAGTTGTTGAGCCCAACGAATTGTCGCGACCCGGGGCGAACCAGGTTCCAGGACAGCGTCGAGTAGTACAGCGTGAACAGGAACGGCAGCTGCGTGACCGCAATCATGAAGATGAGTGCGGGTAGCAGCGGCCCTCGCCTGCGCCAGCCTTCGGCGCGGCTCACGCCGGTCTCCTGTGCAGCCCGGATCTTGCGGACCCGCTCGGCTACCGCCTTCTCGCCGGCGTCGGCGTCGGTATCGGCAGTAAGAGTCATCACTTCTCCTGGTAGGTCTTGCCGACGACCTCGGCATATTGCTGTGCTTGCGCCAGCGCTTCGTCCACCGAGATCTGGCCGGCGATCGCCGCGCTGATCTGCTGGCTCACCCGTGTTCCGAGATCCTGGAACTCGGGGATCCCGACGAACTGCACGCCCGTGTACGGCACCGGTTGCACCGTCGGCTTGTCCGGGGTGGCGTTGGTGATCGACTTGAGGGTCAGCGGGCCGTAGGACCGCGAAACGGCCTCGTACTCCGGCAGTTCGGTGTAGGTCGAGGTACGGCTACCGGGTGGCACCCTCTCCCAGCCGAGCTTCTCGCCCACCAGCTTCATGTAGTCCTTGCTGGTCATCCACGAGATGAACTTCCAAGCGCCATCGGGATTCTTGGCCCCCTTTGGGATGCCCAGCGCCCAGGTGTAGAGCCAACCCGAGTTCGGCTTCTCGACGATCGGCGCCGGCAGGTAGCCGATCTTGCCGACGAGGTCCGGGTACGTCTTGGGGTCTTCGAGCGTCGACACCGCGGACGTGGCGTCGTACCACATCGCCGTCTGTCCCTGACCGAAGAGATTGGCGCATTCCTGGAAACCCGTTGAGGAGGCTCCCAATTCGCCGGACTCCTTGATGGTGTTGACGTAGAAGTTCACGGCCTCCTTCACCTGGGGGCTGTTCAGCTGGGCGTTCCACTGCTCGTCGAACCAACGCCCGCCGAAGGTGTTGATCACGGTGTCCAAGGGTGCGAGCACCTCGCCCCAGCCCGGCTTGCCGCGCAGGCAGATACCCGCGCGGTCGGCGGTCTTGAGCGTCTTCGCCCACTGCCCGACCTCCTGCCACGTGGGCTGGTAGTTCGGGTCCTGGTTGACGGTGATGCCGGCCTGCTCGAACAGGTCCTTGCGGTACATCAGGAACGACGACTCGCCGTAGAACGGAACCGAGTACATGTCGCCCTCGTAAGACAGCGACTCCCGCAGCGACGGGATGAAGTCGTCCATGTCGTAGCCGGGCGTGTTGTTCGCGTAGTCGTTGAGTGGCAGCAGCCACCCGTCCTTCGCCCACTGCGGCGTCTCGAAGTTGCTGATCATGGAGACGTCGAATTCGCTACCGCCCATCGCGGCCGACATCGTGATCTTGGCCCGCGCCTGGTTCTCCGAGAGCGAGATGAACTTCAGCTTCGTGCCGGGGTTGTCCTTCTCGAATTCCGTCGACAGCTCCTGAGCGTCGGTCATCTGGGAGTTGGACACGAGGGCGATCGTCACCTCGTTCTCCGATGCGCCCAGACTGCCCGCCCCCGCGCAGCCTGCCGTGAACGTCAGGCCGGCCGCCGCAGCGCACGCCCCGAGTCGGTGTAGAACTCTTCGTCGAGTCTTCATACCGGTCAACCTCTCACTGTGCCAACGAACATGGTCACTGTTCCAACAACCAACGTGCGCAATCGAATTCGCATACCAATAGCTTCGCCATGCCACCGCGCAGGGCGGCCAGGGTGGCGACGTACTTCTCCGGACCGCTGCAGACCAGGATGGTCTTCGCGCACGCCCGGACGTCCTCGAGTGGGACGGACACCGCGCGGTGCGCGAGTTCGGTCTCCACGGGCGCACCGTCGGCGTCGAAGAATCGGCCGCCGATCTCGCCGACGGCCCCGCGGGCCACCAGATCGTCGAGCATGCGGACGTCGAGGAAGCTGCCCTCGAACAACGTGGTGGAGGTGGACACCGAGCCGACGCCGAACAGCATCGTGTCCGCGCGGCGGCCCGCGTCGAGCGTCCGCGAGATCACCGAGTCGCTGCGCAGCGAGACCACCGTGGACGGATCAGCGTAGAGCGGCGCGGGCAGGCGCATGGCGTCGGCGCGCAACATGTCCGCGCTGCGGCTGAGGATGAACTCCATGCCGGTCTGGTAGGAGGCGGTCGACATGGCGCCGTCGAGCTGGACGACCACGCGGCAGCTCGCCACGCCTGGGCTCAGTGCCGAAACTGCGGCCACTTGCTCTGGGCCCCAGGTGAATCCGAGCACGTCGTCGTGGGCGAGGCGCCGCATGAGCAGGGCCGCCGATGCGCGGCCGAGGTGTCCGGTGACGACGGCCTCGGTGATGCCGAAGCGATCCTCGAGCAGGCGCTCTTCCTCGGCGTGCAGGTCGTCTTTGAGCGTCGGTGGGACGACGACCTCGATGCGCACCAGCCCGTTGGCCTTCGCCCGGGCGATGAGGCGGCCGGCCGTGGGGCGGGAGACGCCGAGCTTGGCGGCGATCTCGGCCTGTGTGAGCCCGTCCAAGTAGTAGAGCGTGGCAGCGCGCAGAGCGAGTCGGAGGTCTTCGGGCGTCGATCCGGCGGTGGGCTCGGTCGAAGCCACCGCCCGACCGTCCGACGCCTCTGCCGACCTGAAGTCCGATACAGCTGCAGCCACGTTGGGGGCTCCGCCTTTCGAATTTCGACTGAACTTATGCTCAGGGGTGCGAGTAGATGATCATCACGCTAACATCGAAGTGTGACGCACACAACACCCCAGACTTCGGACCACGAGCACCCCGCGATCGACCCCCAGACGGTGGTGTTGGCGTCATGAAGCTGAGCAACGAGACGCTGCCCGAAGTGCCGATCGACAAGCCCGGGTACGACCGCCGCGAGGTGGGAATCGGCATCGTGCACTTCGGCGTCGGCGGCTTCCACCGCGCCCACCAGGCGATGTACGTCGACCGGCTGCTGCAGACCGGCGAGGCGAACGAGTGGGGCATCTGCGGCGTCGGCGTCCTGCCCGGCGACCGCAAGATGGCCGACGTCATGGCAGTACAGGGCGGCTTGTACACCCTGCTGGCGCTGCGCGCCGACGGCGGACGCGAGGCACGCGTGATCGGCTCGATCGTCGACTACCGGTACGCACCCGACGATCCGGAAGGCGTCATCGAGCTGATCGCCGCGCCGACCACTCGGATCGTGTCGCTGACCATCACCGAGGGCGGGTACTCGATCGACGACGCCGGACCCGACAGCGTCTTCGGGCTCGTCACTGCCGCCCTCGCCCGGCGCCAGGAACGCGGGCTGCCCTCGCCGACGATCGTGTCGTGCGACAACATCGAGGGCAACGGCACCGTGGCCCGCAAGGCCTTCACCGCGTACGCCGAGCGGGAACACCCGAGCCTGGCCGGCTGGATGGCCGAGCACACGCAGTTCCCGAACTCCATGGTCGACCGCATCACGCCTGCCACCTCGCCCGAGGTGATCGAGACGGTCGAGTCCGAGTTCGGCGTCGAGGACCAGTGGCCCGTCGCCGCGGAACCCTTCACCGCCTGGGTCCTCGAGGACCACTTCTCCGACGGCCGACCGAGGTTCGAGGACGTCGGCGTCATGCTCGTCGACGACGTCATGCCGTACGAGCTGATGAAGTTGCGCCTCATCAACGCAGGCCATCAAGCGCTGTGCTACTTCGCCTATCTCGCCGGCTATCGGCTGGTGCACGACGCCGCAGGCGACCCGCTGTTCGCGGAGTTCCTGCGGCGGTACATGGACGAGGAGGGCACCCCGGCACTGAAGCCGGTGCCTGGCATCGACCTCGACGACTACAAGCGCACGGCGATCGAGCGCTTCGCCAATCCCGGCGTGCGCGACACCATCGTTCGGCTCTGCTTCGGCTCGTCGGACCGCATTCCGCAGTGGCTCCTGCCGGTGGTCCGGGAGAACCTGCGCAACGACGGACCCGTCGAACTGTCCGCCGCCGTCGTCGCCAGTTGGGCCCGCTACGCGGAGGGTGTCGACGAGCAGGGCGAGCCGATCGACGTCCAGGACCAGCTGGCCGAAAGCCTCGTCCCGCTGGCCAAGTCGCAAGTCGACAACCCGACCGCGTTCATCGAGAACACCGCACTGTTCGGCGACCTGGCGCAGCAGCCGCGGTTCGTCGATGCCTACGTCCGGGCGCTGGACTCGCTGCACCGCAACGGCGCTCGGGCGACACTCGAGCAGTTGGTCAAGTCGTGACGCAGAGGGCCCTCGTCATCGGCGAGGCGCTGATCGACGTCGTCGAACGCGACGGCGCGGTTACAGGTGAGCACGTCGGCGGCAGCCCGTTGAACGTCGCGGTGGGGTTGGGCCGGTTGGGCCGTCAGGTCGACTTCCTCACCCACGTGGGCACCGACGAGCGTGGCCGGCGCATCGTCGACCACGTCGAGGCGTCCGGCGTCGCGCTGGTGCCGGGCAGTACCAACGCCGCGCGCACTCCGACGGCTCTGGCGCGGCTCGACGCGGCAGGCGCCGCCACCTACGAGTTCGACATCGAGTGGCAACTGTCCGGCACCCCGGAGGTGGGGCCGCCGCTGGTGGCGCACACCGGATCCATCGCGGCGTTCCTCGACCCCGGGTGCCTCGCGGTCGCGGCCCTGCTCGACGCCTACCGGACCTCGGCCACCATCACCTACGACCCCAACGTGCGCCCGGCCCTGATCGACGACCGCGAGCAGGCGATCGGTCGCATCGACCGCCTGGTCGAGAAGGCGGACGTCGTCAAGGTCAGCGACGAGGATCTGCGGTGGCTCGACCCGGACCGCTCCCCCGAGGAGATCGCCGCGGCATGGCAGTCCGTCGGCCCGGCGGTCGTCGCGGTCACGATGGGCGAGCGCGGGGCGTTCGCCACGTGCGCAGCGGGAACGGCGCGCATCGAGGTGCCGAAGGTCGAGGTCGTGGACACCGTGGGCGCGGGCGACGCGTTCATGACGGGACTGATCGACGAGCTGTGGACGCTGGACCTGCTGGGCGCCGACCGCCGAGCCGACCTGGCCGCGATCGACACCGAGACGCTCGAGCGCGTACTTCGGGCGGCGGCGAAGGTGTCGGCGATCGTCGTCGGCCGCGCAGGCGCCGACTTACCGGACCGTGCCGCTCTGCTTCGGGACTAGCCCGATGGGCAATACTGGGTCATGCGTTCCATCTGGAAGGGATCCATCGCGTTCGGGCTGGTGAACGTGCCGGTCAAGGTCTACAGCGCGACTGAAGACCACGACATCAAGTTCCATCAGGTCCACGCAAAGGACAACGGACGCATCCGCTACAAGCGGACGTGCGAGGTCTGCGGTGAGGTGGTCGAGTACCGCGACATCGCGAAGGCGTTCGACGCCGACGACGGCCAGACCGTGATCATCACCGACGACGACATCGCGACGCTGCCCGAGGAGCGCAGCCGCGAGATCGAGGTCGTCGAGTTCATCCCGGCCGAGCAGCTCGACCCGCTGATGTACGACAAGAGCTACTTCCTGGAGCCGGACTCGAAGTCGTCGAAGTCCTACGTCCTGCTGGCGAAGACGCTCGCGGAGACCGACCGGGTGGCAATCGTGCACTTCGCGCTACGCAACAAGACGCGGCTTGCGGCGTTGCGGGTCAAGGACTTCAGCAAGCGCGACGTCATGGTGATCCACACGCTGCTGTGGCCCGACGAGATCCGCGATCCCGACTTCCCGGTGCTGGACAAGGAAGTCGAGATCAAGCCAGCCGAGCTGAAGATGGCGGGCCAGGTGGTGGAGTCGATGACCGACGACTTCCACCCCGACCAGTTCCGCGACGACTACCAGGAGCAGCTGCACGAGCTGGTGCAGGCCAAGCTCGAGGGCGGCGAGGCGTTCACGACCGAGGAGCCCGAACCGGAGAACCTCGACGAGACCGACGACGTGTCCGATCTGCTAGCCAAGCTCGAAGCCAGCGTGAAGGCGCGCAAGGGTGGGGCCAGTTCAAGCTCTGACTCGGACGACGACGACGACGACGAGGACGAGGACGAGAAGCCCGCCAAGAAGGCGCCTGCGAAGAAGGCTCCCGCCAAGAAGACCGCCGCCAAGAAGGCCCCGGCCAAGAAGACCGCGGCGAAGAAGGCTCCCGCCAAGAAGACTGCTGCGAAGAAGAGCTGATGCTGGGCCGCGACTTCTGCACCATGGCTGCCAACGCGACGTAATCACGACCGTCGTGCAGATCTCGGTGACGGTGGCGTCCATCCGCGTCGCTCGAAGGCACGGCGCAGACGGTGCAGGATGAACCGACGGCTGTGTTCGCTGACCACGCGGATGTCGTGCCAGCCACTCCGCTCGACCAACTCCGCACGGCCTATGTCGTGCACGTACTGCGTTCTCTGGGTGCTGTGGTGCGAGCCCTCGTAGTCCAGACCGACTTTCGGTTCGTCGTACCCCATGTCGATGAACGCGCGCCGCTGGCCGTCACGGACCTCGATCTGCGTTCTGGGCGTTGGCAGTCCGTCGTCTATCAGGAGAAGGCGCAACCAGGTCTCGCGTGGGGACTGTGCACCCGCGTCCATCAGGTTCAGCGCCACCCTCGCACGTCGGTTCCCGCGTGCACCTGGATAGCGGGCGGCCAGGAGCAAGGCGTCCTCGGCGGTCACGCCGGTGACGGCCGCCAACGCATCGAGGTGGGCTACGGCGGAATCGCGCGGCAGGTGTCGGCCGAGATCGAGAGCAGTGCGCGCCGGGGTGGTCACCGGGATCTCGCCCAGGTAGACGATCTCGTCGGGCGAGATCCGCTCCTCACGCACGATCACCCCGGGGCGCGGCCGAGTGTGTTCGGTGATCATCTCGACGGGCGTCGATGGGTCAACCCACTTCGCGCCGTGCATCGCAGCGGCGGCACGGCCTGCGACGATGCCCTTCCGACCCGTCCACATCCAGGCCGCGACCGCGTTGATGAATACCGTGCGATGGGCGCCCTTGGGTAGATAGACACCGGGGTGGGCCGCCGTGAAGTTCCAGCGCAACTTCCCGCGGGTGAGGATGCCGTCGCGGATCGCCTCTCGCCCTACGAATGGCTCTCGCATGACCAGGATGCTCGGGGCAGCCACCGACGAAACGGCTGGCGGCGCGGGCCTACCCGCCCTGCCTGTGGATGGATTCCTGCGCGAGTTCTGCACCAGGGCTGTGAACCACGCCGTATCGCGACCCTCGTGCAGAAGTCGCGTCACGGCCAAAGTAGAACGTGTTGCAGAAATTCCTCACGCGGCGTGATCGCGCTTGTTACGGTGACCCGCGGCAAGGGAAGTGAGGAACCGTGATTCTCGACAGATTCAGGCTCGACGACCAGGTGGCAGTCGTCACCGGCGCGGGCCGTGGCCTGGGCGCCGCGATGGCGCTCGCATTCGCCGAAGCCGGTGCTGACGTGGTCATCGCCGCGCGCACGCAGTCCCAACTCGACGAGATGGCCGAGCAAATCCGGGGCACCGGCCGGCGCGCGCACGTCGTCGTCGCCGACCTCGCCCACCCGGAGGCCACGGCCAAGCTCGCGGCCGAGGCCATCGAGGCGTTCGGCAAACTAGACATCGTCGTGAACAACGTCGGCGGCACCATGCCCAACGCCCTGCTGAGCACCTCGACGAAGGACCTCCGCGACGCGTTCACGTTCAACGTCGCGACGGCTCACGCACTCACGACGGCGGCCGTGCCGCTGATGCTCGAGCACTCCGGCGGCGGCAGCATCATCAACATCACCTCGACGATGGCGCGGGCATCCGGTCGTGGCTTCGCCGCCTACGGCACCGCCAAGGCCGCGCTCGCGCACTACACCCGGCTGTCGGCTCTCGACCTCGCGCCGCGCATCCGCGTCAACGCGATCGCGCCGGGGTCGATCCTCACCTCCGCCCTGGAGATCGTCGCGAGCAACGACGAACTACGCGACCCCATGGAGAAGGCCACCCCGATGCGGCGTCTCGGCGACCCACTCGACATCGCCGCCGCCGCGGTCTACCTCGCCTCCCCCGCCGGCTCGTACCTGACCGGCAAGACGCTCGAGGTCGACGGCGGCCTCACGACCCCGAATCTCGACATGCCCATCCCGGATCTGTGAGGACACACTGTGACTGAACCGAGCACTCCCATCAAGGTCGCCGCGATCGGCACCGGAAACGTCGGCCGCCACGCGCTGACGCAGCTGATCATCGACCCCCGCTTCGAGCTGACCGCGGTGTGGGTGTCATCGGAGTCCAAGGCGGGCAGGGACGCCGGTGACCTCGCCGGCCTCGACACCACGACCGGCATCACGGCCACCACCGACCTCGACGCGGTGCTCGCCACCAACCCCGACGCCGCGGTCTACACCGCGATGGCCGACAACCGACTGGTCGAGGCCCTCGAGGACTACCGCCGCATCCTCGCCGCCGGAGTCAACGTCGTCGGCAGCAGCGCCGTCTTCCTCCAATACCCCTGGGGCACATTGCCTCCGGAGATGGTCGCGCCCATCGAGGAGGCCACCAAGACCGGCAACTCCAGCCTGTTCGTCGGCGGCATCGATCCTGGGTTCGCCAACGACCTGCTGCCCCTTGCCCTCGCCGGCACCTGCCAGAGCATCGAGCAGGTCAGGTGCATGGAGATCATCAACTACGACACCTACGACAGCGCCACGGTGATGTTCGACGTCATGGGCTTCGGCAGGCCGCTCGACGACCTGCCCATGCTGCTTCAGCCGGGCGTGCTGAGCCTGGCGTGGGGCTCGGTGGTCCGTCAGCTCGCCGCCGGCCTGGGCGTCGAACTCGACGAGGTCAAGGAGGAATACGTGCGCGAGCCCGCGCCCGAGGCCTTCGACATCGCCTCGGGGCACATCGAGAAGGGCACGGCCGCCGCGCTGCGCTTCGAGGTGCAGGGCATCAAGGACGGGAAGGTGGTCGTCGTCCTGGAGCACGTCACGCGACTGCGCGACGACCTGTGCCCGGACTGGCCGCAGCCCGCGCAGGAAGGCGGCTCCTACCGCATCGAGATCACCGGCGAACCGTCATACACCGTCGACCTGTGCCTCTCGAGCCCCAACGGCGACCACAACCACGCCGGTCTCGTGGCGACGGCGGCCCGCGTCGTCAACGCCCTGCCCGAGGTCGTGGCCGCAGCGCCCGGCATCCGAACCACGCTCGACCTGCCCCTGGTCACGGGCCGTGGGTTGTACGCTGTCGGTTCACTGTGAACGACACAGCGACCATCTGAGGGGATCCGCCATGACGACCGCCAAGCGTTACTTCCTGCCACTGGTCGCCGCGGCGGGTGCCGTTGTGTCCGTGTCGCTTTCGCCGGTTGCCGCGGCCGAGCCGACGTGTCAGACCACCCCGGGTGGCACCTACACCGGTACGGGGATCACCCAGTGCCAGTCGCCGGGCAACGTCCAGATCAACGCGACCGCACCGGCACCGGTGTACCCGTACCCGTGGGACGACGAGTTCTTCGGACCCGCGCTGATCATCGGCGGCGGCAGCTGGGGCAACGCCGGTCACCGCTGATCGTCGGGTCCATTCACCCACAACGGGCGTAGACTTCCTCCGTAGATCGGAGCAGGTCATGAGCATTCGTTTCCGCATTCTCACCCCACTGGTGGCTGCCGTCGGCATGGCGGGTGCGGTGTTGCTCGCGGTACCCGCGTCAGCGCAGCCCACGTGCGTCGACACCGCGCCGCGGACCACCCTGTGCAGCACCAATGGCAGTTCGTCGCTCACCACGTCACCGCCGCCCATGAACAACTGGCCCTGGTACGGCGGCGGCTTCGGGTTCGGCGGGTTCGTGATCGGCCTGGGCTGACAGCCCCTGACTGGCCGACGACCTAGGTTTCGGCTAACCTAACTTTTCTATTCGTCACACCGGATGGAAAGTTGGTTCGTGCTACCGGTACCCGCCACGCGTCAGCGTCATGGATTCTGGCTGCTCGGACCCGCATTCGTCGCGGCGATCGCCTACGTCGATCCGGGCAACGTCGCCGCGAACGTCAGCGCAGGTGCGCAATTCGGCTTCCTACTCGTCTGGGTCATCCTGGTCGTCAACGTCATGGCGGGCCTGGTGCAGTACCTCTCCGCCAAGCTGGGCCTCGTCACCGGCAGATCGCTGCCCGAGTCGGTCGCCGACCGAGCGAGCACCAAGACCCGGATCGCGTACTGGATTCAGGCCGAACTGGTCGCCATGGCAACGGATCTGGCCGAGGTCGTCGGTGGCGCCATCGCGCTGTACCTGCTCTTCGACCTCCCCCTGCTGCTCGGCGGCGTCATCACCGGCGCGGTGTCGCTGCTGCTGCTGGCGATCCAAAACCACCGCGGACAGAACGTCTTCGAGCGCGTGATCAGCGGGCTGCTGCTCGTCATCGCGATCGGCTTCCTCACCAGCCTGGTGGTCGAGCCGCCTTCGGTTGCCGACGTGGCCAGCGGCCTGGTGCCGCGCTTCGACGGGCCCGAGAGCATCCTGCTCGCCACCGCGATGCTGGGCGCCACCGTCATGCCGCACGCGGTGTACCTGCACTCGGGTCTGGCGCGCGATCGGCACGGCCAACCCGAATCCGGGGCACCACGACGACGCCTGCTGCGCATCACCCGGTACGACGTCGGCCTGGCCATGCTCGTCGCGGGTGCGGTCAACCTCGCGATGCTGCTGGTGGCCGCGACCAACCTGCAGGGCATGGAGAACACCGACTCGATCGAGGGCGCCCACGCGGCCGTGGAGTCGACGCTGGGCCACACGGTCGCACTGTTCTTCGCGATCGGCCTGCTGGCGTCGGGCCTGGCCTCGACGTCGGTGGGCGCCTACGCCGGGGCCATGATCATGCAGGGGTTGCTGCACCGGTCCTATCCCCTGCTGCTGCGACGGCTCGTCACGCTGATCCCCGCGCTGGTGGTGCTCGCCATCGGCGTCGACCCGAGCCGCGCGCTGGTGCTCTCGCAGGTGGTGCTGTCGTTCGGCATCCCGTTCGCGCTGATTCCGCTGGTGCGCCTGACCAGCGACCGCGCCCTCATGGGCGTCGACGTCAACCACCGCGTCACCACCGCGCTGGGCTGGCTGGTGGCGGGGGTGATTAGTGTGCTGAACGTGGTGCTGATCTACCTGACCGTCACGGGCTGAATGCAGCCGTACTTCGCCTACGGATCGAATCTGAACGTCGCGCAGATGGCGCGACGCTGTCCCGACGCGGTCGACCCACTGCCTGCGACGCTCGCCGACCACGACTGGCTCATCAACGAACGCGGCGTGGCGACGGTGGAACCGTCCGTCGGCGCGGAGGTACACGGCGTGCTGTGGCACGTCAGCGACCGCGACCTCGACGTCCTCGACAGCGCCGAGGGCGTGCCGGTCCGCTACCGCCGCGACAGCCTGGTGGTGCAGACCGAACGCGGACCGCTGCGGGCCTGGGTCTACATCGACCACCGCGTCGAACCCGGCGCCCCGCGTGCGGGCTACCTGGAGCGGGTCATCGACGGCGCCCACCACCACGGACTGCCGCAGCGCTGGGTGGAGTTCCTACACCGCTGGGACCCGGTGAACTGGCCCCGCGGCCTTGCCCCGACCGATACGCCGGGCCCGCAGTCGCTCACCGAACTGCTGGCCGACCCCGAGATCGACGAACGCTGCACGCTCCGTTCGTCGTTCGGCTTCCTGGCCATCCACGGCGGTGGCCTCGAGCGCATGACCGACGTCATCGCCGAGCGTGCGGCCGAAGCGGCAGGCGCCTCGGTCTACGTGGTGCACCACCCCGCCGACTACCCCTACCACCTGTCGTCGGCGGCCTACCGCGCCGACGAATCAGCCCGGCTCGCCGAGTTCCTCGACCACGTCGACCACGCGATCTCGCTGCACGGGTACGGGCGGATCGGGCGCAGCACCCACCTGCTCGCCGGCGGCGCCGACCGCGACCTCGCAGCCCACGTCGCGCGGCACGTGTCCGTCCCGGGCTTCCAGGTGATCACCGACCTCGACGCCATCCCGCGCGAACTCCGCGGCCTGCACCCCGACAACCCGGTGAACCGAACCCGCCGGGGCGGAATGCAACTCGAGCTGACACCGCGGGTGCGCGGCATCAGCCCGCGCAGCGGGCCTGCCGGCGACGACGGTCTAGCGCGTCCCACCGCCGCGCTGATCGACGGCCTGGTCGCCGCGGCCCACCACTGGACCTGAGGTCTCCTCCAGATCGAGCACGGGCGTGGGCCTGCGGAACCCGTGCGTCACCGCGGCGAGCCACACCAATCCGACTGCCAGCCAGATCAACCCGATCGTCAGCGCCTCGCTGGACAGGCTGGTCCACAGCCACACCGTGAGCGCGAAGCCGATGAACGGCAGGATCAGGTTGTTCAGCACGTTCTTCTCGCCCTCGTCGACGAAGTAGTGCTTGATCACCGTCAGGTTGACCGCCGAGAACGCCACCAGCGCACCGAAGCTCACCACCGACGCCAGGGTGGCGAGGTCGATCCAGATGGCCAGCAGTGAGATCACCGAGATCACGATGATGGCCCACGTCGGCGTGCTGAACTTGATCGAGACGTGTCCGAACACCTTGCGCGGCAGTACGCCGTCGCGGCCCATTGCGTAGAGGATGCGGGCGACCGACGCCTGCGACGTGAGCGCGGAACCCGACGCGCCGGCGACGTAGGCAGCCGTGAAGAACGCCGACAGGAACGCGCCGCCGGCTGCTGTCATGACGTCGAGCGAGCCCGAGTCGACGTCTTCGAACGCGTTCGACGGGAACACCAGCTGCGAGGCGTAGGACAGGACGATGAACAGCACGCCGCAGATGAGGGTGGCCAACATGATGGCCTTGGGCACGTCGCGCCTGGCGTCCTTGGCCTCCTCGGAAAGCGTTGACACTGCGTCGAAGCCGAGGAACGACAGGCACAGGATTGCCGCACCGGCCAGCACGGGCGCCATACCACCCAGGGTGTCGTCACCGCGGAACGGCGCCATGACGTCGACGCTGCCCGCGCCCGTGATGGTCGCGACCGCCATGACGAGGAACACCACGATGAAGATCGCCTGCACGGCGATGATGAGCATGTTGGCTCGCGCCACCGAGACGATGCCGACGATGTTGAGCACCGTGACGATGCCGATGGTGACCAGGATGATGGCCCACTGCGGGATGGCAGGCACCGCGGCGTTCAGATACAGCCCGATCACCATGTAGTTGAGCATCGGCAGGAACAGATAGTCCAGCAGCAGCGACCAGCCCGCCAGGAAGCCGATCGGCGCACCGAACGTCTTCTGCGTGTAGGCGTACGCCGAACCGGCGACGGGGAACGCCGCGGCCATCCGCGCATACGAGCGGGCGGTGAAGATCATCGCCACCAGGGTCACGATGTATGCCAGCGGCACGCGGCCCCCGGACTCGACCGTGACGATGCCGTAGGTGGTGAACACGGTGAGCGGCACCATGTAGACCAGACCGAACAGCACCAGCGACGGCACGCCGAGCGCCCGTTTCAGCGTTCCTTCATGTGGATCGGCAGAGATCCCAACCAATGGCTCCGATGACATCGGCATTCCCTTCTAAGAAGCGGTGAACGCGGGAGCACCCCGCAGGTAAGTACCGCGGATGCGCACACCAGGCAGGTCAAGTGCCGGCGTCTCGCGCGGATCGGCGTCGAGCCACACCAGGTCGGCACTCGCACCGGGGACGAGCCGCCCCCACACCCGTTCGCCGAAGGCCTGGTCGGCGACCGCAGCCGTCGCCGCGGTGAGCGCGCGGTCGATGGTGAGGATCTCCTCGGGGACCCAGCCGCCGTCGGGTTGCCCGTCGGACGTCTGCCGCGACACCGCGATCGCGATGCCGTCGAGTGGGGCGCCCGACGACACCGGCCAGTCCGAGCCGAAGGCCAGCGGCGCACCCGACTGGTCGAGGGTGCGCATCCGGTATTGCTTGTCGGCGCGCTCCTGCCCGAGCCGCGGGATGGTGAGCACCGTCATCAGGGCGTCCATCTGCGCCCAGAGCGGTTGCATGTTGGGAATGACCCCGAGTTCGGCGAACCTGGCCAGATCGGCGTCGTCGACCAGCTGCACGTGTGCGATGACGGGCCTGCGGTCACGCGGGCCGTTCCACTCGGCGGCGTACTCGATCGCGTCGAGCGCCTGGCGCACCGCGGCGTCACCAATGGCGTGGATATGGATCTGCAGACCCAGTTCGTCGATCTGACGGGCCGCCTCGGACAGGCTGTCGCCCTCCCACACCGTCATGCCGTGCCGGTGCAGCCCCGAACAATAGGGAGCCAGCAGCGCGCCGGTCTCGTTCTCGACCACGCCGTCGGCGAAGAACTTGACCGTGTTGGCCGTCAGCATCGGGGAGCCGAGCTGATCCACCCGACGCTTGACCTTGGAGAAGTGCTCGACCTGGGACTCGAAGTGGCGCGGGTCGGCGTACAGGGCGAGGTTGAAGCGCATCCGCAGGGCGCCACGGCGCGCGGCCTCGATGTAGGTGTCGACGTCGCCAGGCTCGACCCAGGCGTCCTGCACCCACGTCACTCCCCTGGCGAGGTAGTAGTCGGCGGCGGTGCCCAGCGCGGCGATCCGCACGTCCTCGTCCTGCGGCGGCATCACTGCGGTGAGGAGGTCGATCGCACCCCACTCGCGTAGCGTGCCGAGCACCGAGCCGTCGTCGCGGTGCGGGATCTCGCCGAGTTCGGGGTCGGGCGTGTCCGCGGTGATGCCTGCCCGCCTCTGTGCGGCCGTGTTGCACCACACGGTGTGGTAGTCCCAGGCACGCAGCACCACGGGTCGGTCGGGCACCGCCTCGTCGAGCCAGCGGGCGTCGAACAGCCCGCCCTCGGCGAGGCTGCCGTCGTAGGAGGCGCCGACGATCCACTCCTGGTCGGGGTGCGCCTCGGCGTACGTGCGCACCGCCTCGACGATCTCGGACACCGACCCGCAGGGCCGTACGGCGGGCCCCACGTACTCGAGTCCGCCGAGCATCGGATGGGCGTGACCGTCACCGAAGGACGGCATCAGGAAGCCGCCCTCGAGGTCCACCTCCTCGACCTCGCCGTCGGCGGCCGCCGACCGGGCGGCGTCACCCAGCCCGTCGATCACGCCGTCGGTGACGAGCAGCGCATCGGAAACGGGCACCTCGGACGTCCCCGTCCAAACGGTTCCGTTGTGAAACAGCGTCATCGCCACGGTTTGGCACCTTACGCGGGGAAAACCCTTTCGCAATCCGAACTCACCCATCCATTTCCGTGGCGGCTCCGAATAGAAGACGTGGAACGTGGAGACCTGATGTCACGCCCGACCGTCGCGGAGGAATCGACGACGCGCCGGCGCGGTGCGGCCCGCAAGGCAGCCGCCGCGTCGGCACCGGCGATCTATCGCACCCGCATCACGCACCTGCGCCGTACGCCGGTGCATCACTACTTCGAGCAGGGCGGTTACAGCTGGTACGTCGACCTCGACGAGCTGCCGACGTTGCCGGCGTGGATGCGGCCGTTCGCCCGCTTCGAGGCGAGCGATCACTTCGCCGGACCGCCCGCCGACGGCCGCGAGGACACCCTGCGCCACCGGGTGGACGACTTCCTCGCCGGGCACGGCATCGACATGCGCGGTGGTTCCGTGACCGCCCTGCTGCAGGCCCGCGTGCTGGGGTACGTCTTCAACCCCGTCAGCCTGTACTGGTGCCACGACGCCGACGGCGTGCTGCGGCACGTCGTCGTCGAGCTGCACAACATCCAGGGTGAGCGGCACGCCTACCTGCTGCCGCCGACCGACCACGCGCCCGCAGCGGTAAAGAAGACGCTGCCGATGTCGCCGTTCAACGACTCCGACGGCTACTACCTGTTGCAGGCGCCCAGGCCGAACGGATCCGTCGACGTGACCATCTCCCTGCACCGCGAGCACACGCCGGGGTTCGTGGCGACGCTGCGCGGCAACCGGCGTTCGGCCAGTGTGGGGCAGGTGCTGGCGCTGCAGTTCACGGCGCCGATGGCTCCGCTGATGGGAGCACTGTGGATGCGCATCCACGACGTGACCCTTTGGGCGCGACGGGTGCCGCTGGTCTCTCGCGAGTCGTGGGCACCGCGGGAGCCGGTGGGCCAACTATGACTTCGGGCGACTGGACCGGCAATTCCACTGCCGCCCAGTCCGGCTCTTTCGAAATCGGTTCGGGCGCACGCCTATTCGTGCCCGGCCCCGCGGAGATCATGATAATTGTGACTTCGCTGGGAATCGCCGCTAGGCTACCGGGCGTGACGGCCGACCTCGACGCCTTGCTGCGCCGGGCCGGAGAACGAGACGTCGAGGCGTTCACCGCCTTCTACGACGCGACCCGCGCGAGGGTCTACGGCCTGGTGACGCGCGTATTGCGCGACCCTGGCTACAGCGAAGAGACGACACAGGACGTCTACCTGCAGGTTTGGCACAACGCCGCCAACTACGACCCCGCCGCGGGATCCCCGTTGGCGTGGTTGATGACGCTGGCCCACCGCCGCGCCGTCGACCGGGTGCGCAGCGAGCAGGCCGCCAGCCAACGCGAGTCCCGCTACGGCGCGGCCAATGTCGATGTGGCCGCCGACCGCGTCGCCGAGGCCGTGATTCACTCAGAGGAGCGCCGCGAGGTCGTCGCGTGCCTCGACACGCTCACCGACGCACAGCGCGAATGCATTCAGATGGCCTATTACGAGGGTCTGACCTATGTCCAGGTCTCCACCCGTCTGGCCGCGAATCTTGCGACGATCAAGTCACGGATGCGCGACGCCATCCGAGGACTGCGCAACTGCTTGGGGGTGTCGTGACCGAGCCCGCACATCAGGACCTGCTCGCCTTGGCAACCCCCTACGCCTTGCACGCCGTGTCGTCCGACGAACAGCGCGACATCGAGCAGCAGATCGCCGGTGCCCCCGAGGATGTGGTGCGCGCCTTCCACGACGAGGTGCGCGCGGTCCGGGAGACGATGGCCGTGGTGTCGTCGACGACGTCGGTCGAGCCGCCCGAGCATCTTCGGGACCGGCTGCTCGCCGCAATCGGTGACGCGCCAAGGCTTTCGGTGGTTCCAGGCCCGAATGCCCAGGCAGCGCAACCCAAGTCGCGCTCTACGCGGTGGCGCACCGTCGCGCTGTCCGCCGCTGCCGCCGTCATCATCGGCCTCGGCGCGGTGGGAGTCGGCGCGGCGCTGCGACCGGAGGAAGCGAAACCGTCTGCGGCCGAACAGATCTTCGAGGCGCCGGACGTCAAGACCGTGTCCGGCCCCATCCCGACCGGCGGTACCGCCACGGTCGTGTTCTCCCGCGAACGCAACGCCGCGGTGCTCGTGATGAACGACGTCGCACCGCCCTCGCAGGGCTACGTGTACCAGATGTGGCTCGTCGCATCCGATGGTGCGCACTCCGCAGGCACCATGGACGCGAGCGCGGTGTCGCCGTCGACGACTGCGGTGCTGCCCGACATCGACGGCTCGAAGGCCTTGGCGTTCACCGTGGAACCCGGCACCGGGTCGACGCAGCCGACCAGCCCGGTGTTCGCCGAGCTACCGCTTATCTGACCTCAGAGGTCTTCCATCGTGGCGGACGCCGCCTCGTCGATGACGTCGGCCGCGTCGTGCCTGCGGGCGAAGGCCCGGCGCTGCCGGGTGGCGCCGTTTCCCGACGCGACCACCCGCTCGAGTTCGCGGTGCACGAAGTCGGCGTCGCCCACGGCGTCGAGTGCGGGGGTGACGTGCTCGATCAACGCGTGCAGGAGGTCGACCGCGGGGATCGGTGCGTGGGTGCCGACGAGGTCGATCCCCTCGCCCTCGAGCCCGTCGCGGGCGCTCTTCCAGTACGCGGCACGCAGGGCGTGCGCCGTCAGCGGCACCGTCGGCTGGTTGCGCTCCCGCTCGTCGAGGGCTGTCATGACGGCAGCGCGCACCAGCGCGCCCAGCAGGACCGACTGGGTGGCCGTGGCGGGGACGTCGGCGGCCCGCACCTCGACGGTCGGAAAGTTCGCCGATGGGCGGACGTCCCAATAGACCATCCCGTCGTCGAGCATCGCGCCGGAGTCCTGCATCATCCGCACCGTCGCGTCGTAGTCCTCGACGGTGTCGAAGTGCGGCGGCGGACCGGCGCTGGGCCACCGGGCCCACAGCACGCTGCGCCAGCTCGCGTGGCCGCTGTCGGAGTTGCGGTAGATCGCCGAGTTGGCGGTGAGCGCCAGCAGCGAGGGCAGCCATGGTCGCAGTCGGTTGCTCACGTCGACGGCGGCCTCGCGCGACGGCACCGCGACGTGGACGTGGCAGCCGCAGATGCCCTGCTCGTGGGCGATCATGCCGAACTTCTGGGCGATCTCCCGGTACCGCGGGGTGTCGGTGATCGGGAACTCCTGCGGGACGGTCGGCGGCAGACCCACCGCGAGCAGCCGCGCTCCGGCTGCGGTTGCCGCCTCGGCTGCGACGCGACGCTGCCGGCGCACGTCGTCGTGCAGCTCCTCGATGGTCGAGGCGACCGAGGAACTGGTCTCGACCTGACACCTGGTGAGTTCGAGCTGCAGTTCGACACCGCGCTCCTCGGCCGCGGCGGCCGTCTCGCGGTTGAGCGGCACTGGCTCGCCGCTGTCCGGATCGACGAGGAGGAATTCCTCTTCGACGCCCAGGGTGGGGTGGCTCACGACGCCTCCGGTTGGTGAATGTTTTGATCCGGCCCGTCGGATGTACACGACGGGCCGGATCTCGGGAGTGGCTCTTGAGCCGAGCGCCTGCGCTTCAGCCAGGCCGTATTGATGCCCTGCCTGCACGGAACCAAACCTGCGAGATCAGGGGTCACCTAGGGTCGGGGCATGGCCAGGGACTTCCGGTTCGGTTTCGGTTTGCACGCCGCACGACGGCTGTCCGCAGTGCAGGACTGGGCGACGCGCGCCGAGGGCATGGGCTACGACGTCCTGCACGTTCCCGACCACCTCGGTGCCCCGGCCCCGTTCCCGACCCTGATGGCTGCCGCGGCGGCGACCGAGACGCTGCACCTGGGCACCTTCGTGCTGAATGCGGGGTTCTACAAGGCGGCGCTGCTGGCGCGCGACGTCGCCGAACTGCGCGACCTCAGTGCGGGCCGGTTCGAGTTGGGTCTGGGGGCCGGCTACGTCCGCAGGGAGTTCGAACTCGCCGAGATCCCCTATCCCACGGCGGGACAGCGCGTCGACCACCTGCGCCACGTCGTCGAGTACATGGAAGAGCACCTGCCCGACGTACCCCTGCTGATCGCAGGCAACGGCGACCGGCTGCTGACGATCGCCGCCAAGCACGCGCAGATCATCGGCCTCACCGGCGGCGACCCCGCCGGGGCGGACGGCGACCCGCTCGCCGAGCGCATCGCGTTCGTGCGCAACGCGGCACCGGAGCGCTTCGACGAGCTGGAACTGAACGTCTCGGTCACGGCGATGCCGATCGACGACTCCGGCATGCCCGATCTGTCGATCACGCGGCGCTTCCTGCCGGACCTCACCGACGAGCAGCTGCTGCGCACGCCGGGCGTGCTGTCGGGGTCGACGAAGGACATCGCCGACACCATCCGTGGATACCGCGACACCTACGGCGTCACGTACGTGATCGTGCAGCAGCCGCACGCCGAGGCCTTCGCGAAGGTGATCGAGGAGCTGCGCTAGGGGTCAGCGACCGCGAAAGGCGTCCTTGAGGCGCTGGCCGGTCATCTTGACCCGGGCCTTCATCTCGTCGTTCGCGCCTTCGTTGCGCAACCGGTTGTCGCCCGTGGCGCGGCCGATCTTCTGCTTGGCCTGACCCGCAAGGCGGTCGACGGTGTGGCGGGCCTTCTTCGCTGTGCTCATGATCTTGGTATTGCCGCTGGTCGTCGGGCGGAAACCTGCAGCAACGCCCAATGCCGGTATGCTCCAAGCCGGTCCGCCCCCGTAGCTCAGGGGATAGAGCACGGCTCTCCTAAAGCCGGTGTCGCAGGTTCGAATCCTGCCGGGGGCACCACGTAGCGTCCGCTCAACCCATTCAGGGCAGCGGCGGCAGCTTCATCAGCTCGTCCATCGCCACCTCGCCGGACTGCACCTCGGGCGGAGACTGCCGGGTGGGCATGAAGATCACCGGCCGATAGTCCGGCGCCGGGTTGGGGTTCGCGGCCACGCACCCGATGCCGAACCGGGTCGGCGTCGGCACACCGAAGTTCTCGACGCAGCACGTCGTCGCGACGCCGTCCATGTCCACGCCGGGAGCGGCGAGTGCCGTGCACGTCGAGTACGCCTGGTCGTCGAAGACGTCGGCGTGGGCGATGCCAGCCCCGCCGAGGACACCGAACGCAGTCACAGCGAGGCCTGTTACGAGCATGCGTGTGACGGATGTCATGGGGCTCCCACCATAATCAGCGGGTGTCCACGCCGTCCACCCTCGAGGTCATCCTGTTCGTGGTGACGGCGCTCCTGTCGGCCGGGCTCGTCACGTTCGTGTCGCTCTTCGTCGCCGCGCGCAGACGGCTGACGGCGGTGCGCCGCGAGCTGGAGGCGGTGCGCACCGAGGGTTCCGGTCGTCGGCGCAGGCGCGGGGTGGGTCCGATGGCGGTGAAGTCGGTGCTCAAGACCGCGGACGCGGTGCTGAACCGCGGCCTCGGCGCGGTGCAGAACTCGATCGACCAACTCGCGGGCTGGGCCCAGGTCGAACGGCCAGACCTCGCCCGCCTCACGCCCGGCGGTGACGTCGTGCTGGTGTTCTCCGACATCGAGGGCTCGACCCGGCTCAACGCCGCGCTGGGCGACAAGGCCTGGGTCAAGCTGCTCGAGCGTCACGACGATCTCGTCCACACCCACGTCGCCCGCCACGGCGGGAACGTGGTCAAGTCGCAGGGCGACGGGTTCATGATCGCGTTCGCCGAGCCGCGCGACGCCGTCTTGTTCGGAACCGACGTCCAGCGCGCGCTGGAGGCGAATCCGCAACGGTGGCAGGACATCCGGGTCCGCATCGGCGTCCACATGGGGACGTCGGTGCGGCGTGGTGACGACCTCTTCGGGCTCGACGTCGCAACGGCGGCGCGGGTTGCCGATCAGGCCGACGGCGGCGAGATCCTCGTCAGCGCGCCGGTGCGCGACGCGGTGTCCGACCTCGCCGACGTGCACTGGGGCCCGCCACGCGACGTCGAACTGAAGGGCGTACCCGGCGTCCACACGCTGCACCCGGTGCTGGCCGGGTAGGGCTCAGCTTCCCCGGGTGTCGATGACCTGCTGGGCCACGTCGATCAGCTTGACGTTGCTGTCCTGGGACAGCTGGCGCAACATCGCGAACGCCTGCACGTCGTCGACGTTGAACCGCTCCATGATGATGCCCTTGGCCTGTCCGATGCGGTCGCGCGTCGTCAAGGCCGATTGCAGCTGATCGCCCTCGCGGCTGGCGATGATCGCCGCGGCGGCATGGGCGGCCAGCACCATGCCGATGGTCTCTGCCTCGCCGTCCCAGACGTCGGCCTGATAGCCGAACAGGTTGAGCGCGCCCGCGGTGCGGTCGGCGGTGTAGAGCTTGAACGACAGCCCACTGAGGATGCCGAGCTTCACGACCTCCGGCGAGTACTTCGGCCACTGCGTGTCCTCGCGGAAGTCGTCGGTGCGGACCACCGTCTCGTCGAGCGCGGCCTGGACACACGGGCCCTCGACGTGCTTCATCTGCAGCTGGTCGATCTCGAAGAGGACGTCCGACGTCGGAGCCAGGGTCTCGAAGGCGCCGCCCTTGCCCACCAGCAGGACGCCCGCAACGTCCACGCCGGGAATCAGTTCGGTCGCTGCGGACGTCACGTCGGCCAGGATGTCCATCAAGGTGCGCGGCATCGCCGTCGCCCGAGCCAACTCCGCCATCCGCAGGGCGAGATCGCGATTACTCACCGTCATGACCTGATTCTCCCCTGGCATTGGTGATCAAAAGCAAGTTTGCCCCATGCCGTCACCGGGCAAGGCAGTGGCTAGGCGAGATCGGTGGCCGGCCACTGCCCTTGCTCAGGTCCCGTCGGTTCTGCCGTGAGCCGACGGGGCCGACCCCAATTCCGCCATTGCGCCGAGTCACTCTGTTAGTCGTAGTACGGTGCAAGGATGAGCGGCGTGTGGATCCTCGGCGGCCGGCAGACCGACTTCGCGCGCAACTTCACCCGCGAAGGCCTCGACTTCGCCGACCTGACCGCCGACGTCGTTCGGGCGACGCTGGACGCGTGCCGGATCGACGCCGGGGACGTCGGCGTCGTGCACGTCGCCAACGCCTTCGGCGAGATGTTCGCTGCCCAGGGCCATCTCGGCGCCATGCCCGCCACGGTCGTCGACGGGCTCTGGGACACGCCGTCGACCCGGCACGAAGCCGCCTGTGCGTCCGGAAGCGTCGCGATCCTGGCCGCGATGGCCGACCTGCGCTCGGGCGCCTACGACTGCGCGCTCGTGGTCGGCGTCGAACTCGAGAAGACCGTGCCCGGTGACGCGGCAGCCCGCTATCTCGGAGCCGCGGCGTGGACCGGTCGCGACGGCGCCGACGCGACCTTCATATGGCCGCATGCCTTCAGCCAGGTGCTCGACGAGTACGACCGTCGCTACGGCGTCGACGAACGCCACCTGCGCGCCATCGCAGAACTCAACCTTCGCAATGCCAAGGCCAACCCGAACGCCCAGACTCGGGACTGGTCCGTCCCCGACCCGATCGAGGCCGACGACCGGGTGAACCCCGTGGTGGACGGACGGCTCCGCCGTTACGACTGCAGCCAGATGACCGACGGCGGCGCCGCGGTGGTGCTGGTCTCCGACGCGTACCTGCGCGACCATCCCGCCAGCACGCCCATCGGGCGCATCGACGGCTGGGGACACCGCACCGTCGGCCTCGGTCTGGCTCAAAAGCTCGAGCGGTCACGCGATGACGAGTACGTCATGCCGCACGTGCATGCCGCGGTACTCGACGCATTCGGGCGGGCCCAGATTACGCTCGACGACCTCGACGGCATCGAAGTGCACGACTGCTTCACCCCGAGCGAGTACCTCGCCATCGACCACATCGGTCTGACCGGACCCGGCGAGTCGTGGAAGGCCATCGAGAACGGCGAGATCGCGATCGGCGGACGGTTGCCGATCAACCCCAGCGGCGGGCTGATCGGCGGCGGCCACCCCGTCGGCGCCACCGGCGTCCGCATGCTGCTCGACGCCGCCCGTCAGGTAAGCGGTACCGCCGGCGACTACCAGGTCGACGGCGCGCGGACGTTCGGCACGCTCAACTTCGGCGGGAGCACCGCGACCACGGTGAGCTTCGTCGTCTCCCATGCTCAGGAGGAATCACGATGACCACCGCTGCGACCAACCCGGAGATCGTCGCGAAGTACCTCTCCACCCTGCCCGAGGACGACGACCACCCCTACCGCACCGGGCCGTGGCGGCCGCAGACCACCGAGTGGGACGCCGACGACCTGATGGTCGTCGAGGGCGAACTGCCCACCGACCTCGACGGCGTGTACCTCCGCAACACCGAGAACCCGCTGCACCCGGCGCTCAAGACGTACCACCCGTTCGACGGCGACGGCATGATGCACGTCGTCGGCTTCCGTGACGGAAAGGCGTTCTACCGCAACCGCTTCATCCGCACCGACGGCTTCCTGGCCGAACTCGATGCCTGCGGCCCGCTGTGGCCGGGCATCGCCGAGCCGATCGAGCTGGCCAAGCGCGACTACGGCTGGGGCGCACGGACGTTGATGAAGGACGCCTCCTCGACCGACGTCGTCGTGCACCGCGGCGTCGCACTGTCGAGCCACTACCAGTGCGGTGACCTCTATCGCGTCGACCCCTACACCGGCGACACCCTCGGCAAGGAAGACTGGCGCGGCGGCTTCCCGACCGACTGGGGTGTGTCCGCCCACCCCAAGGTCGACGACGCGACCGGCGAACTGCTGTTCTTCAACTACTCCAAGCAGGCACCGTTCATGCACTACGGCGTGGTCGACGCCGCCAACGAGCTGGTGCACCTCGTCGACGTGCCACTGCCCGGCCCGCGGCTGCCACACGACATGGCGTTCACCGAGAACTACGCGATCCTCAACGACCTGCCGCTGTTCTGGGCGCCCGAGTTCCTCGAGCACGGCGTGCACCTGCCGCGCTTCCACCGCGACGTGCCATCGCGATTCGCGGTCATTCCGCGCCGCGGCCAGACCGGCGACATCATGTGGTTCGAGGCCGACCCCACCTACGTTTTGCACTTCACCAACGCCTACGAGGACGGCGACGAGATCGTTCTCGACGGCTTCTTCCAGGGCAACCCGGAGCCGGCGCTCGCGCTGGACCAGATGCAGACCCGCCTGCACCGGTGGCGGTTCGACCTCACGACGGGCACCACGCGCGAGGAATCCCTGACCGACAGCGTCACCGAGTTCGGCATGATCAACCCCGGCCACGCCGGACGCGACTACCGCTACGCCTACGCGGCCACCGGCAAGCCCGGCTGGTTCCTGTTCGACGGCCTGGTCAAGCACGACCTGCGGACCGGAACCGAGGAGCGCTTCGCGTTCGACGACGGCGTCTACGGCAGCGAGACCGCGATGGCGCCCAGAGTCAACGGCACGGCAGAAGACGATGGCTATCTCGTCACGATCACGACGGACATGAACGCCGACGCGTCGTACTGCCTGGTGTTCGACGCGGCCCAGGTGGGCGATGGTCCGGTCTGCAAGATTCAACTGCCCGAACGGGTCTCGAGCGGGACCCACTCCACGTGGGCGCCTGGCTCGGAGCTGCGCCGCTGGCAAGACGTCGACCGCGCCGCCGAGGCGATCGGACTCTAGCCGGGCATGACCGGCGTCAACGCGGTGGGCCGGATGCTCGGCGTGCTCGGCGACGAGTGGACGCTGCTCATCGTCCAGCAGGCCCTACTGGGGGCTGCCAGATACGGCGACTTCACTGCGCGCCTGCCGATTTCGCACGCGGTGCTGACCGGCAGGCTCAAGACGATGACGGCCGAGGACCTGGTGACCCGTCGGGTGTATCAGGACAGGCCGGTGCGGGCGGAGTACGTCCTGACCGAACGAGGGCGGGCGCTGTGGCCCGTGCTCGCGTCGGTGTGGGCGTGGGAGCGGCAGTGGGTTTCCCGTCACGGCGACGGGTTGCCCGCGATGCACCACGCCGCCTGCGGTGCCGACGTCGCGCCGGTGCTCGTCTGCCGGTCCTGTCGCGAGCCGACGTCGGAGAAGGAGCTACGGGTCCGGTGGGGTCCCAGCGGATCGTGGCCGCGGTCGGTGCCGGTTCAGACCACGCGCAGGCGGTCGTCCCCGGACACCGGACGATCCGCCCCCGGCCTGTTCCCGGAGACCATGACGATTCTGGGCAATCGGTGGGCGTTCGCGGTCGTGGTCGCCGCATTCGTCGGCACCAGCCGGTTCGGCGACTTCGAGGCTCAGCTCGCCGTCCCGCCGAGCACGCTCGCCGACCGCCTGACGACTCTCACCGACCGCGGAATCCTCGCCAACGCGAGCGGGCCCTACCTGCTGACCGAGAAGGGACGCGCGGTATTGCCCGTGCTCATCACGGCGCTGCAGTGGGCTCAGCAGTGGTACCCAGCCGCGGAGGGCCCAGCGGTGCTGCTGCACCACATCGCCTGTGGCGCAGCGTTCCACGGCGCACTCGCCTGCGACTCGTGTGCCGAGATCCTCCGCGGAAATCAGCTCGAAAGGACCTGGCACTCTCCGGCCTAGAGTGCTAAATTCGGTATCGCACAGTGATTGGTCGCCCGCCAGGGTGGCGGGCATTTCAGTGACATAGGAGGTGGATTGCTGTGCTTCGCTTCGATCCCTTTAGCGACCTGGACGCGATGGCCCGAGGCCTGCTGAACAGCCAGACCGGATCGGCTCGTAGTCCGCGGTTCATGCCGATGGACCTGTGCAAGGTCGACGACCACTACCTGCTCACCGCGGACCTCCCCGGGGTCGACCCCGGCTCGGTCGACGTGGACGTGGACAACGGCACGTTGACCATCTCCGCGCACCGCACCGCGCGCTCGGAGGACTCGGTGCAGTGGCTCACCAACGAGCGGTTCTTCGGCACGTACCGCAGGCAGCTATCCCTTGGCGACGGCATTGATTCCGCGAAGATCGCCGCGTCCTACGAGAACGGCGTCCTCACCGTGACGATCCCACTGGCGGAGCGGGCCAAGGCCCGCAAGGTCGAGATCGCGCACGGCGGCGGCCGGAAATCAATCGAGACGACGACCGTAGACGCCTGACGGTCCGGGTGGTGGGTGACGGTCCCAGCACGAATGCCCGGTGGCCGTCACCCACCCAACCGGAACCGCAGATTGTTGCGCACCGCAAGCCATTCGAAGTCCAAGATGGAGTACACCACGGTGTCGCGCCGGGACCCGTCCGGCAGCACCTGATGGCTGCGGAGCACCCCGTCCAGCTTGGCGCCGAGCCGCTCGATGGCCGCCCGGCTGGTCGAGTTGAAGAAGTGCGTGCGGAATTCGACTGCGACGCAATTCAACTGCTCGAACGCATGGGTGAGCAGCAGCAACTTGCACTCGGTGTTGACACCGGTGCGCCGCACGGCGGGCACGTACCAGGTGTAGCCAATCTCCAGGCGCCGGTTGGCCGGGTCGACATTGCAGTAGCTCGAGGACCCCACCAGCGTGCCGTCGGCGTCGCGCACCACGAACGTCAGACCCGTCTGTGGGTGCTGCACCGCCAGCCGCCCGTCGATCCACTCCTGGGCCGTCTCGGGGGTCGGCGCGCTGGTGAACCAGAGTTCCCGGACGTCGGCCGACGCCTTGACGATCTCCGGCGCATGCGCGGCCGTGAGCGGCTCCAGCGTCACCCATTGCGGGCCGGTGAGCACCACCGGTTCCACGAATCCCGTCACGTTCGCTGCCCCTTACCCGTCCATGCCGCGACCACCGCCAACACCGACAGCACCACCGCGGACACCGTCACCGCCGCGCCGATGTACAGCCCGTAGCCCGCAGCCACCGGAGGTGCCACGTACAGCCGGTAGTAGAACCCCACCAAGACGGCGATGAACACCGAGATACCTAGCGCAACAGCCGATGCCACCCGCGCCGAGAGCCCGCGCGCGGCCATCGCGGCCGCCACGATGAGCGTCGACGACAGCACCACGATGAACTGACCGACGCCGAACCCGTCGGGCGGAACCCCGATCTGACCGTTGCGGCCGCCGATTGCGTTCGCCCGGCCGCCACCGCCCGCAGTAGTGGTCAGCCAGGGCAGCCATGCGCTCACCAGCAGCACGGCCGCGCACAGCACGACGAACCATCCGGGGCGCAGACGAGCCATGCGACGAGGGTATCGGGTGCTCGGACGTAGGCTGCACCCATGACGGAACTGCCCGACTGGGCCCACGGCCTGGACCTCGCGCCCCACCCGGAGGGTGGCTGGTACCGCGAGACCTGGCGTAGCGATCTGACCGTCACGCAGTCGGCGCTGCCGCCCGACTACACCGGTCCGCGCAGCGCGGGAACGGCGATCCTGTTCCTGCTGATGCCCGGTCAGCAGTCTGCGTGGCACACCGTGCGCAGCGCCGAGCTATGGCTGTATCACCGGGGCAGTCCCCTGCTGCTCGAGATTGGGCGGGAAAGGGAGAGTGCCCCAACGGTTCTGCTCGGCAGCGACATCGGCGCCGGGGAGTCCCCGCAGATCGTCGTGCCGCCTGGGCACTGGCAGCGTGCCACGCCGCGTGACGACGAACCGACCCTGGTGAGCTGTGTCGTGGTGCCGGGGTTCGACTTCGCCGACTTCGCGCTACACGCCCCTACCGACTGAGCAGATCGACCGCGGCCGCCACCAGTTCGGCGTTGCCCGGCGTGGTCGACCCGTCGGGAAGCCGCAGCGTGTCCTCCATGCCGATGCGGGTCTGAACGTCGCACGCGCCGGCATGTTGCAGCAGCGGCCAGCAGCTCTCGTCGAGCCCGTGCAACAGCACCGGCGCGGGCGAATTGGCGGCGCGCACCCTGGCCAGCATGTCGTCGGCGACGGCAACGTCCTGGTTGCCCTGCAACTCGATCATCGCGCGCATGCAGTGCTCGACCATCTCGGACTCCGCCCACGACGCGACGGCCTCGGCACCGAACAGCCCGATCTCGACGCCGACGCCCATGTCCAGCAGCATCTTCGCCAGTTCAGGCGCGCCTGGTTCGTGCCAGTTGACCGAGGCGAAGTCCGGCAGGACAGTCCACGCCCGAACCTCGCGGCGCCGGGCATCGGCGTCGGGCAGCGCCCAGAACCCCGTCGTGACGCCGAGCGGCAGCCCCGGAATGGCCTCGCGGACCGCTGCGACTGCCGCCCCGACGGCGTCGGGCTCCAACGAGTCCGTGCCGTCGGCCGTCTTGGGATGCATGTGCACGGCCTGCGCGCCGGCCCGATGCGACTGGACTGCGGCCTCGGCCAGCTGGGCAGGCGTGACGGGCAGCCGCGGGTGCTGGTCCGGCGTGCGGGCACCGTTGATGCAGGCCTTGAGGTAGATCATGACGTACCCCTCGCTAGCCGAAGACGGCCTTGAACCTCTCCAGAGATGCACGGATGTCGCTCTTCAGTGCGCTCGCGACCACCATGCCGATCGGCCCGAACAGCGCGGGACCGCCGAGGTGGATGTCGAACGACACCGTAGAGCCGGCAGGCGACGGCTTGATCTTGCCGATCAGCTTGACCTTGACCCCGCCCTTGCCGTTGCCGTCGAGCGTCATCGACTGCGGCGGCTTCCAGTTCACGATCGTCCAGTCGATGCGGTTGAGCATGCCCTTGACCTCCAGGATCGAGGTGATCCTGGTGCCCTTCTCCAAGTTCTCGGGCAGCGTGCTGCGCCACATCCGGTGGATCGTCAGCCACTCCCTATAGCGCGACAGATCGGACGCAGCCGTCCAGGCCTGCTCCGGCGGGAGTGGAATCTCGACGGATTCGGAGAGCTTCGCCATCGGCCTACGACAGCGGGGGGTTCGGCGCCTGCGGAGGCGTGTTCGGGCCGGGCTGCTGGTTGGGCGGCACCTGTCCGGGCTGTTGCTTGGCGGCCTGCTCGCGCGCCGCCTTCTTGGCAGCCTCCTGCACCTTGTCGACGTGCGAGGCGTACTTGCCCTGCGTCTTCTTGTCGACGACGTCGCCCACCTTGTCGATGGCGGTCTCTACCTTGTCGGCGTTCTTCGACACCGCGTTCTTCACCTTGTCCAAGAATCCCATGCGTCAAGCTTATAGAACGCTCATAGCTCGGCCGAGCGCCAGAGCCGGCGCCGCTCCCCCAGCATCGCGCCCTGCGCCCACCAGATGACCTCGATGACAGCCGCGCCGATCAGCCCGACGACCAGTGCCATGGTCGTGACAGAGGCGTCCGACGGATCGAGCAGGAACAACTCCTGCGCCATCGGTACCGAGAAGATCAGCACGTAGGCCAGCCCCGACACCGCCACCAGCGCCACGCGCCACCACTCGTACGGCCGGGCCACCACCGCGAGCACCCACACCGCCCCGACGAGCAGCGTGATCAGCGCCGCAGTGGACGCCTGGGTCTGCTGGGTCGGCGTCGCCGCCCTGCCCTCGTAGGCCAGCAGGTACGACACGAACGTCGCCGTGCCCACCACGACGCCCGACGGCAGCGCCGAGGTCATCACGCGCCGCACGAAGCCGGTGTGCGCCCGTTCGTCGTTGGGTGCCAGCGACAGCACGAAGGCCGGGATGCCGATCGTGAACCACGCCGCGATCGTCACGTGGATCGGCTGGAACGGGAACGGCAGCGGGTCTGTGCCGAAGATCGCCGACGCCAGACCGGCCAGCCCGACCGCCATTGCCAACAGCACCGAGTACACCGTCTTGGTGAGGAACAGGTTCGAGACGCGTTCGATGTTCCCGATGACGCGGCGGCCCTCGCCGACGACATACGGGAGCGTCGCGAACTTGTTGTCCAGCAACACGATCTGGGCCACTGCTCGGGACGCGGACGACCCGGAGCCCATCGCGACGCCGATGTCCGCGTCCTTGAGCGCCAGCACGTCGTTGACGCCGTCGCCGGTCATCGCAACGGTGTGACCACGCGACTGCAGCGCGTGCACCATAGCGCGCTTCTGATCGGGCCGGACTCGGCCGAAGGTGGTGCACTCCTCGAGTGCGGCGGCGAGTTCGTCGGGCGCCGTGGGGAGTTTGCGGGCATCCATGGTCTCGCCGCGCAGGCCGAGCGTGCCCGCCACCGCGCCGACCGACACGGCGTTGTCGCCACTGATCACCTTGACGGTGACGTGCTGGGAGGCGAAGTAGTCCAGGGTGTCGCGGGCGTCGGGCCGGACCCGCTGCTCGAGTACCACCAGCGCCACCGGGGTGACGACGCCTGGCGCGTCGGGAAGGTCGACCGCCCGGTCCGATGACGCGAGCAGCAGGACGCGCAAGCCCTGGGCGCCGAGCCGTTCGGCCTCCTCGGCCTCCGGGGTCGTCGGATCGAGCAGCACGTCGGGCGCGCCAATCACCCAGTTGCCATGCTCGCCGTAAGACGCACCGCTCCACTTGGTCGCCGACTTGAACGGCGCGGTGGCGGTGGCCGTCCAGCCCGGAGCGGCGGGATAGGCCTCGGCGATGGCCGCGATGCTGGCGTTGGGGTGGGTGTCGTCGGCGGCGAGCTGCGCCAGTACCTTCGCTGCGTCATCCCCCCGGTCGCTATGCTCCTGCCCGCCGGCGCCCGCCTCGGCCAGCGTCTTGGTCTCCGCGAGCCGCATCCCGTTCTCGGTGAGCGTCCCGGTCTTGTCGGCGCACACCACGTCGACGCGGGCGAGGCCCTCGATGGCGGGGAGTTCCTGCACCAGGCACTGCCTGCGACCCAGCCGAACCACGCCGACCGCGAACGCGATCGACGTCATCAGCACCAGACCCTCGGGAACCATCGGCACCAACGCGCCGACCATGCGGAGCACCGACTCCTGCCAGTCGGCACCGGTGGTGAACAACTGCGTGTAGATGATCAGCAGGCCCGCGGGCACCAGCAGGTAGGTGATGAACTGCAGGATCTTGTTGATGCCACTGCGCAATTCGGACTTCACCAGCGTGAACTTGCTGGCCTCCTCGGCGAGTTTGGCGGCGTACGCCTCGCGGCCCACCTTGGTGGCGCGATACGCCCCGCTGCCCGCGACGACGAAGCTGCCCGACATGACGTCGTCGCCGGCATCCTTGGCGATGGCGTCGGCCTCACCGGTGAGCAGCGACTCGTCGACCTCGAGGTCTCTCTGCTCGAGAATCGTTCCGTCGACCACGATCTGGTCGCCGGGACCGAGTTCGATGACGTCGTCGAGCACCACCTCGCTCGGCGGGAGTGCACGCGTTCCCGACTGCCGCCGGACGGTCGGCTTCGCTTGACCCACGATGGCCAGTTCGTCGAGTGTCCGCTTGGCACGCAGTTCTTGGATGATGCCGATGGCGCTGTTGGCGACGATCAGCAGGCCGAACAGACCATTGATCAACGATCCGGTGGCCAGCACGATGAGGAAGAGCACCCCGAGGATCGCATTGATCCGGGTCAACACGTTGGCGCGAACGATCTCCGAGACGCTGCGCGCCGCCCGCGCCGGGACGTCGTTGGCCTTGCCCGCCGCGACGCGCTCGGCGACCTCGGCGTCGGAGAGACCCTGGGCCAGGGCGCTACTCAACTGTCCTCAATTCTCTTCGCGCAAGCGCTCATCGGAAGAAGGTTCCCATGCCGTCCCCGTCGTAGTACTCGAGCTTCAGCACGTCGCCGTCGAACGTGGCGGTCGACGTGCTGCCGGGCGGCGAGTTCTCGGTGACGAACGAGACGGCGAAGACGTTGCCGTTCCAGTGCTTCAGCGGCACGGTGAGCTTCGGGCCGATCGCGAGGTTCAGCTCGCCGTTGCGCTCCGTGACGCGTGCTGCCCCGTAGTACGGGTTGGCGTACTCGCCGACGTAGTCGGACAGCGGCGCAGGGGGTGCGGGGTTGGCTGGCGGCTGCTGCCCGGACAGTGAGCCGACGGGCTTCTCCATGGCGAGGAACGCCTGGTTGTAGAGCGGGAACCAGTCCTCGCGAACCTCGCCGAACTGGACCAGGTCGGCGAACTCGGCGGTGAGCGCCTCCGGCACGCCGGAGGGGGTGGCGTTGGTGAGCGCGACGATCGCGACGTCGGCCGACGGCAGCAGCAGCACGTTGGTGCCCGAGCCCAGTTCGAATGCGCCGGAGTGGCTCAGCTGCATGCGCGCTCCGGAGGTCGACCCGACGTTGAAGCCGTAGCCGTAGAACCCGGAGCGCATCGCGGCCTCCGACGGCGGGCTGGACACGATCTGCGGCGTGACGGCCGGCAGCAGTGCCTTCGGGTCGACGATGGTCTTGCCGTCGTGAGATCCGTTGGCCAGCATCATCGCCATCCACTTGGTCATGTCGTTCGCCGAGCTGCTGACGCCGCCCGCGGGCGACTGCGCCTGCGCGTCGCGGACGTAGCGCGGGAAGTACATGCCGTCGACGTGGATGTGCCCGGCGGCGCGGTTGGCCCGCGCTTGGTATTCGTCGAAGCGCGAGCTGGTCGACGTCATGCCAAGCGGCCGGTACAGCACGTCCTGACTGATGTCCTCCCACGACTTCCCGGCGCTGACGGCGACGGCCTCGGCGGCAGCAGTGAGCCCGAAGTTCGTGTAGTCGTAGGTGATTCGGAACGGGTCGAGCGGCAGCTGGCGCAACCTCTCGAGGACCTGCCGGCGGTCGTAGCCCATCTCCTCGAGCAGGTCGCCCGCGTGGTCGGGCAGCCCGGACCGGTGCGAGTACATGTCGCCGATGGTCACCATGCGCGTGACGGCTGGGTCGGCGAGACCGAACCAGGGCAGCTTCTCGACGATCGGCGTATCCCATCCGATGGCACCCTCCCCCACCTGATGGGCGACGACGGTGGAGCCGAGCGGCTTGGACAGCGAGGCCAGCTGGAACACGGTGTCGGGGTCGACCTTGTTCACGTCACCGCTGCCGTTGCGACTGTCCTTGACGCCGAAACCCTTGGCGTACAACGTCTTTCCGCCGTGCACCACGGCCACCGACATTCCCGGTATGCCGCTCTCGTCCATCAGCCCCTTGGCGATCGCGTCGAGCTTGCCGACGGCATTCTCGACGGCCTTGTCCGGCAACGGCATTGCGGGCACCAGCGGCGGCGGCACGTCGGAGAACTGACCGTCGTCCGGGCGGCTCGACGTGTCCTCCTGCTCCGGGGAACTGCAACCCGCGAGCACGGCGAGGACGGTGACCGGCACGACGAGCCGGCGAATCAAGATCGAGAAGCGCACACCTGCACGCTAGTCGGTCAGGACCGCCACCATGCGTCCAATGACGCCTCCGTCATGCGTTCGACGCGCTCACCGGGGCGGGGGGTCGCGACCGGCACGCCCTCGCTGGTCGCCGCGGTCAGCATCCGCTCGACGGGTTCGGACCACGGGTGCGTGGCCAGCCGGAACGTCGCCCAGTGGATCGGGACGAGCAGGCCGCGGTCGGTGACGTCACGGTGGGCACGCACCGCCTCCTCGGGGTTCATGTGGATGTCCGGCCAGCCCGGGTGGTAGGCCCCGATGGGCATGAGCGTCACGTCGAACGGTCCGTGCTCGGCGCCGATGTCGGCGAAGATCTTGCCGTAACCCGTGTCGCCGCCGAAGAACGCCTTGTGCCGGGGCCCGATCACGGCCCACGACGACCACAGCGTCACGTCGCGGTTGACGAAGCGTCCCGAGAAGTGCCGGGCCGGGGTGCAGACCAGCGTCAGGTCCCCGAGGCGCGCGCTCTCGTTCCAGTCGAGTTCGACGATCCGGTCGTCGGGGATGCGCCAGGCCCGCAGGTGCGCGCCGATGCCGAGCGGCACGAAGAACTTCGACCGCTGGGTGCGGGCGAGCTGCTTGACGGTGTCGATGTCGAGGTGGTCGTAGTGGTCGTGGCTGATGATGACCGCGTCGATGGCGGGCAGCGCCTCGAGTGGGGCGGGTACCGGGTGCAGCCGTTGCGGACCGACGGCCCGGGACGGTGAGCACCGGTCGCTCCAGATCGGGTCGGCCAGGATGCGGTAGCCGTCCACCTCGATCAGCGCCGACGAGTGACCGAACCAGGTGACGGCGAGGTCCGCGGCGGGCTGGTCGACGGCGGGCGTCACCAGCGGAACCTCCCTCGGCGGGCGCTGGGCCGGCCCGTTGCCGACGACGTCGCGCAGCAGCAGGAACTGTTCCTCCCTGCTCAGGCTGGTCTCGGAGGCGGGTTCGAGGTTGACGAACACCCCGTCGCGGTAGTTCGGCGACCGCTTGGCGACGGCGCCGATCTCGACCGGCGAGGCGCCGAGCGCCGACGGGGTGCCCTGCAGCGCGCGCAGGGCCCAGCCGCCACCGACGATGGCCGCCGTCCCGCCGATCAGACGTACCGCCTCGCCAAGCATCAGGCGCCCTTGAAGTTCGGCGGTCGCTTCTCGATTCGGGCCACCTGGGCCTCGATGATGTCGCTGCTGGCCCACGCCCGATCGAAGAGCTCCTTGTGGGCGGGCCAGGCGTCCTCGTAGGCGCCGTCGTCGTTGAGCACGCGTTTGGCGTGCTGCAGCGCCAGCGGGGCGAAGCCCGCGATCTCCTGAGCCCACGCCTGCGCGTCGGCGAGCGTGCCGATGCGGTTGGCCATCCCGGTCGCCAAGGCGTCGTCGGCGGTGAGCCGCTCGGCGGCCAGCAGCATGCCGCGCGCCCGGCCGGCACCGACCAGCGACGTCAGCCTGCGGATGCTCCAGTTGTCCAAGGCGATACCATATTTCGCGACGGGGAACTGGAAGTATGCCTCGGGTGCGACGACCCGCAGGTCGCAGATCATCGAGAGGATGACACCGGCGCCGATGGCCGGTCCGTTGATCGCGCCGATCACGGGAACGGGCGCCTGGTCGATCGCGATGTTGAGCGCCCTGGCCTTCTCGGGCAGCTCGTCGGCGACGCCCTGCCCGCCGGAGAGGTCGGCGCCGGAACTGAAGACGTGGCCGCCGCCGGTGAGGACGATGGCGCGGACGTCTTCGGTGGCCGCCTTTTCGATCACTTCGCGCAGGCCGTCGACCAGTTCGCTGTTGAGAGCATTGCGTCGCTCGGGGCGTTGCATCTCCAAGGTCAGCACGGCGCCGTCACGGCTAACACCAATCATGGCGACCAGACTATAGATAGCCTTTTCGGGGTGAGCCGGATAGCCGCCAGGGCGCTTCGCGATGCCGTGTTGGACGAGGGATCGTTCCGCAGCTGGGACGCCGCGCCGCTGGCGGTGCCCACCAACCCCGACTACCGCCGGGAACTCGACGAGGCGGCGGCCGCCACGGGCCTCGACGAATCCGTGCTGACCGGTGAGGGCACGGTATTCGGCAGGCGCATCGCCGTCGTCGCCTGCGAGTTCGACTTCCTGGCCGGCTCCATCGGCGTTGCTGCGGCCGAGCGAATCACCGCCGCGATCGAACGGGCGACAGCCGAGAATCTGCCGCTGGTGGCATCGCCCAGTTCGGGTGGCACCCGGATGCAGGAGGGCACGGTCGCGTTCTTGCAGATGGTGAAGATCGCGGCAGCGGTCGAGCTGCACAAGCGCGCACACCTGCCGTACCTCGTCTACCTGCGGCATCCGACGACGGGCGGGGTGTTCGCGTCGTGGGGATCGCTGGGCCACGTCACTGCAGCCGAGCCGGGCGCGCTGATCGGCTTCCTGGGCCCGCGGGTGTACGAGCACCTGTACGGCGAGCCGTTCCCCAAGGGCATCCAGACCGCGGAGAACCTGCACCGGCACGGCGTGCTCGACGGCGTCGTGCCGCTGGCGGTGCTGCGGTCGGTGCTGCACCGCACGCTCAAGGTCGTCCTCGACCCGCCCGGCCTGCTGCCCGACCCGCCCGAGCCGGACCCCGTCGCCGACGTTCCGGCCTGGGACTCGGTGGAGGCGTCGCGGCGGCCGGACCGGCCGGGAGTGCGCTACCTGCTCGAGCACGGCACCACCGAGCGGGTGCTGCTCTCGGGCACGGGCGGCCAGGGCGAGGCGGCTACGACGCTGCTCGCGCTGGCCCGATTCGCCGGTCAGCCCGCGGTGGTCGTCGGCCAGCAGCGCGGTCGCGGCGGCGGCCTGGTCGGGCCACGGGCACTGCGGGAGGCCCGGCGCGGGATGGCACTCGCCGCGAGTCTGCGGCTACCGCTGGTGCTCGTCATCGACACCGCGGGTCCTGCGTTGTCCACCGAGGCCGAGGAGGGCGGGCTGGCGGGTGAGATCGCGCGCTGCCTGGCCGAACTCGTCACCCTCGACACTCCGACGGTGTCGGTGCTGCTGGGTCAGGGCAGTGGTGGTCCCGCGCTGGCCATGGTGCCCGCCGATCGGGTGCTGGCCGCGCAGCACGGCTGGCTCGCGCCGCTGCCACCCGAGGGCGCCAGTGCGATCGTCTACCGCGACGTCGACCACGCCCCCGATCTCGCTGCGGCTCAGGGTATGCGGTCCTTGGATTTGCTTCACAACGGCATCGTCGACGTGATCGTCGGCGAGCGCCACGACGCCTCCGACACGCCTGCCGACTTCACCGATCGGCTGGCGGCTGCCATCGGCGCCGAGTTGGTGACACTGCGCGACGTGCCGGACGACGCCCGGCTGACTGCGCGGTTGCGCCGTTATCGGCGCATCGGGCTGCCCTGACGGCGGTACACCTCGGCCGGTCTGCCGCGGCTACCCTCGGTCGTCTCACCCGTCGGCTCGATGAGCCCACGCCTGGTCAACCTGCGTGCGAAGGCGTCGCGCGGAATCGACTCTCCCGCAACGGCTTCGTGAACCCGGCGGAGATCGCTGAGCGTGAACGTCTCCCCTGCCAGCCGGTCGGGATCGGGATACTCGGCGTACTCGGCGCGCAGACGCGCGACCGCTGCGTCGATGATCGCCTCGTGGTCGCGCCACATCCTGCCGGGTCGCGACACCGGCATCAACCGCGTCCGGTCGGCCAACCGCTGCTCGAGGGCAGCGAGCGGGACGACCGCCATGTGGGCCACCGACAGCACGCGCCCCCTGTCGTCGCGGTCGATGGCATCGAAGACGTGCAGCTGCCGCGGCTGCAATCCCGTCACCCCGGCCTTGTCGCGCAGCGACCGGTGGACGGCCTGCTCGAGCAGTTCGTCGACGTGCATGAAGGTCCCGGGTAGGGCCCAGCCCCGCTCGTTGGGACGCGGCACCTGCAGCACCAGGAGGTCGCCACCGTTCGGCTCGAGCGTCAGCACGGCGGTGTCTACGGCGACGGACGGCTGGGGGTACTCGTCGAGCCGAGCCATCGTGTCAGCCCCCTGGTGTATCGTTCGATTTATCGCGATTTCGCGCAAAGTAGTTCTCGGGGAGGAGAACGGTATGAATCTATCAACAGCACAACTGGATCGGGCGTGCGGCGTCCTGCTGGCCACGGCGGCGGGTGACGCGCTCGGGGCGCCGTATGAGTTCGAGCCGCCGCGCGGCCCCGATCTGGAGGTCGCCATGGTGGGCGGCGGCGCGTTCGGATGGAGCCCAGGCGAGTGGACCGACGACACCTCGATGGCACTGGCGATCGCAGAAGTGGCCGCGACGGGCGCCGACTTGCGCGACGAGCCGGCGCAGACCGCGATCGTCACGCGGTGGTACGACTGGTCACTGACCGCGACCGATGTGGGCAACCAGACCCGCAGTGTCCTGGGCGCCACCGGTCGCGCCGGCGTCTCGGCCGCCAACGCGCTGGCCGCGTCTCGGCTGCTGCACGAGCGCACCGGTCACACCGCAGGCAACGGATCGCTGATGCGGACCGCGCCCGTCGCACTGGCCCACCTCGACGACGAGGACGCGTTGGTCGACGCCGCACGAACCATCAGCGAGCTGACCCACTTCGATCCCGACGCCGCCGAGGCGTGCGTGCTCTGGTGCCTGGCGATCCGGCATGCCGTGCTGACGGGTGATCTCGACGTGCGCACCGGGCTGAATCGCCTGCCCACGGACCGGCGGGATCTCTGGGCCGGACGCCTGGACGTGGCGGAGGCGTCGGTGCCGTCGTCGTTCCGGCGCAACGGCTGGGTGGTGGAGGCTTTGCAGGCGGCATGGTCGGCGATCGCGACCACGCCGGTGCCCGCCGACGACCCGGCGGCGGGCGTCTTCGCAGCGGATCACCTGCGGCTGGCGCTCGACGCCGCGGTGCGGTCGGGCAACGACACCGACACCGTCGCGGCGATCGCCGGTGGACTGCTGGGGGCGAGGTGGGGCGCGTCTGCTGTACCGGGTACGTGGCGCAGGCTGCTTCACGGCTGGCCGGGTCTCCACGCGCGTGGCCTGGTATCGCTGGCAACGCGGATCGTGGGGGCCGACCGCCCCTTCGAGAACTACGTCGTGCCGATGACCCCGTCGCCCCACCCGCACGACGACGGGGTGTGGTTGGGCGATCTGGAGACGCTGCGGGCGCTTCCGGACGGCGTGGACGCCGTCGTCTCGCTGTGCCGGGTGAACGACCGGGAGCTGGCACACGGCGTCGAGCAAATCGACGTCCGCCTGATCGACGTCGTGGGCGCCAACGCGCATCTGGACTTCGTGCTGCTCGACACGGTGCGTTTGGTCGAGACGCTGCGGGCCGAGGGTCGGACCGTCCTGCTGCACTGCGTAGCGGCGCACAGCCGGACCCCCGCGGTCGCCGCGCTGTACGGCGCGCGCCAGGCCGGGATTAGAGGGCGAGATGCCCTGGCGGCGGTGTGCGACGTGCTGCCGGATGCGTACCCGAACTGGGACTTCCGCGACGCGCTCGACCGTCTCGCACCGTGACTCACACCTCGATCGGCGGATGTAGGCGCTGCATCGTGTACTGCCGGTTTCGTCTTGCCGCCCAGGAACTGGCGGCGAGCGAGGCTGCCAGTAAGCCCACGAGTACGGCGATCGCGATCCACAGCCGCGAGTCGATGCCACCGACGGTCAACTGACGCAATCCGTTGACCGCGTAGGTCATGGGGTCGAACGGGTGGATGATCTGGAACGGCTTGGCAGTGGTCTCGACCGGATAGATCCCGCCCGCCGACACCAGCTGCAGCATCAAGAAGGCCAGTGTGATCACCCGGCCGACGGCGACGCCGAAGACCGCGTTGAACATCTGGATGAGCGCGAGGAACGTGGCGGCGACCAAACTCAAGAACGCCACCGTCGCAACCGGATACTTGGCGTTCAGCCCGACACCGAAGTGCACCACGACGTACATGACCAGCACCTGGCAGGCGACGATCACCAAACCCGGCCAGTAGGACGCCAGCACGACGCGCAGCGCTCCAAGTCCGTTGACGATGGGGCGGCTCTGTAGCGGCGTCAACAGCATCCACACGATCAAGGCCCCGATGAAGAGCGCCAATGGCAGGAAGAACGGTGCGAAGCCGGTGCCGAAGGTGGGCGCCGGGTTGTCGTTGACCTGTTCGAGGGCAACCGGCGCGGACAGCGTGTGGGCCACCTGGGTGCGCTGCGCGGGTGTCCACGACGGCACCTGCGTCGACCCCTCGCGTAGTTTGGTCGCGAGTTCCCGGCTGCCGGCTTCGAGTCGGTCGGTACCGTCTGCGAGTTGGCCTGCGCCCTGGGAGATCCGGTCGCCACCGGCGGCGAGTTGCACCAGGCCGGAGTTCAGTTGCTTGGCCCCGGTGTTGAGCTGATCGACGCCGTTGCGCAGCGCCACGACGTCGGCGCGCAATCCCCCGTTCAGTGCGCGCGTCAGGAACGTGCGCAGCGTGCTGTTCGGGTCACCCAGTTCGTTCTCGAGGTCGGTTGCACTGTCGCGCAGCCGAATCAGTCCAGCGTCGGTGGTCGGGTCGACGCCTTGGGACTGCAGTAGCCCCTGGGCGCCGGCGAGGAACTCGCCGGTGTCCCGCACCGCCGGGTCCGGATTGTTGCGAAGGAAGCCGACTGCCTGGTTGACGATCGCCGCGGCTTGGGCCTGGTCGACGTTGAGGGCGGCGATGCGGTCGGTGGTGGACCGCACGGCACCGCTCAGCCGCTGCGCGGCCTGGCCCACCCGGTCGGGGTCGAGCCGTAGGTCGCCGACCCGGTCCAGAACGTCGATCAGGGGGTCGATGGCCGTGTCGACGGCAGTGTCGAGTCGTTGTGTGCCCGCGGCGAGTTGAGCGGATCCGTCGCGGGCGGTGTCGAGTCCGGTGGCGAGGGCGCGGGATCCGGTAGCCAATTCTCGAGCGCCGTCGTTCGCGGTGGTGATGCCCGTCGCGAGTTGGTCGGCACCGTCGGCGGCCTGCACCAGACCGGCGCCCGCGTCGGTGAGGCCGGTCAGCACGGTGCCCACGGTGCGTTGGCCGATGCTGGCGTTGACCTGATTGAGCACCTCGCGCGAGGCGTTCTGGCCGATGACCGTGGCGAGGTAGTTGTTGGCGTCGTTGAAAGTGAACCGGATCTTGGCCTGCTGGGGGTCACCGCCGGACGGGGATGCGACGTCGGCGCTGAAGTCCTCGGGCAGCGTGATCGAGAAGTAGTAGTCGCCGGATGCGACACCCTTGGCGGCCTCGGCGGCTGACGTCTGGTGGAGGTCGAGCTGGCCCGACTTCATTAGCGCCGACGCCACCTGGTCACCGGCCTGCAGCAGCTCGCCCTGCGCTTGGACGCCGCGGTCCTCGTTGACGAGCGCGACGGGCACCTTGTCCACCTCGGAGAAGGGGTTCCAGAACGCCCACAGGTACATCGCGCCGTAGAGCAGGGGCATGAGGACGACGGTGATGATGGCGATGCGGGGCAGGGCGCCGCGGGAGTACCGCTTGACGTCGGTGCCCAGTGACATTCCGGCGAGCACGGCTACTTCGCACCCTTCTGCTCGACCGCGAGTTCAGCGGCGGTGGTGTTGGCGACGGGGATCAGCAGGCACGGGCGGTCGTCGGGCAGCGGGTTCGAGGAGCTCGTGACTATGGTTTGCCGGGTGCCGAGGTGGACGAGGCGGTCGAGCAGCAACGCGCGTTCGCGGTCGTCGGCGACGGAGTCCAGACTGCCGACGACCAACAGCCGCGGTGTGGTGGTGTCGGCGAGCGCGATGCGGAGCAGGATGGCGTCGAGTTCACCGAGCTGTTCGACGAACTGGTCGAGGTGCGGTAGCGGTAGGTCGCCGAACACCGGTGCGCAGACCCGCCTCAGGTCCGCGTCATCGGCGCGGCGGATCAGCTTGTACCAGGCGGCATTCCACCTCAGCTGTTCGGTCAGCAGGTCACGGACGGTGACCGATTCCGGGACGGTGTCGATCTCGTCGACGCCGGCGAGCGCGGCCAGCTTGAACACCTCGCGTGCGCGGGTCGCGCCGAGGACGGTCAGCGTGCCGTCGTTGGGGCTCATCCGTCCTGCGAGCGTCATGAGCAGCGCGGTGCGTCCGGTGCCTGGCGGGCAGATCAACACCGTCACGCCGCCGTCCGGGACCTCGAGGTCGACGGGCCCGTACACCGGACCCCACGGTCCGCTGACCCGAATGCCGCGCGCTGTGATGGCGGGCGGTGCCGCCGGCTCGTCGGCGGGGCTGACCACCATCTGACTCCTTCGCGTGAGCTGACCGGTCAATCTCAGCACAGCGACGGTGTCCCCGTACTGTGTCGATGAATTGGTCACGCCGCCAAAATCTTTGGGACGGCCGTCACAGGCGTGGCATCCTGGCACGGTGGAATCCCTGCTGCACTTCGCCGGCAACTTCTGGTGGCTGATCTTCCCCCTGGGCGGGGTGATCGGCGGCGGGGTCAAGGCGGTCGCCGCAGCAAACGAGCGGCGGGCCGAGCGCAGGCTCGAGCGCTACCGGATCAAGCAGCAGACCAAGATCGCGGTCGCCGAGGCTTCGGGACGGGCCCGGATCGACGAGGTGTCGGCGCGCCGGGAGATGACCAGGGTGCTCGCACGTCACGACGACGTCGACGCCCGCTGGCTCGACTACGAGATGGACGTGGCGAAGCTGCTCGACTTCCCATTGATGACCGACATGCGGGATCCGTTGACGGCGGCGTTCCACGGGGCGCGCAGCCGGGCCGATCTGCTGCGTCCGGTGTCGGTGGACGAGGTGATCGGCGACCGCGACGCCCAGGCTGAGTATCGCGATGCGGTGCACGACTATGCCGTCGCGTTCGAGGTGGCCGAGGCAGAGGCGATCCGGCGGCGGCGCAGCGACTTCTCCGCCGACGACCGGGATCGGTTGGCACGGGCGCAGAGCCTGTTGCGGGTGGCGTCTGACGGCTCGGCGACCGTGCAGGAGCGGCAGAACGCGTATGGGAAGGCGCAGCGGGAACTCGATGGGCTGATCGTCTTGCCCGCGGTGACGCGCAAGGCGTTGGAGCGGTCCGTGGCAGGCGAGTTGGAGGCCTGAGGGTTCGGGTCGTGGAGGGCCCGCACTCTTGCGCCCGCGACGTCTCGTCCCGGTCGGGGCACTACACCGAGGGTCCGACAATCGGCACGATGCTCGGTCGAGTCATCCCCAGTGCTGACTTCTTCCACAGCCTGGTCAAGGCTGCTTTTTGGTGCGGACTTGTGTCGTACCGGGGTAGTAGGTTCGAAGGTATGTTCGAAGAGTTCGGGACGGCCTTTCGAGCCACCGGCACGGTGGCTGAGTGGGCCCGCGTGGAGGCTGCAGCCACCGCCCGCCGGCTCGCGGCGATGGTCGTTCTCTTGGATCAGGCCTACGCCGCGGACGGGTCCGCCGACCGCGAGCAGTGGTACCTCGACAACTGGGGTGCGGTCTCCGCGGAGATCGGCGCCGAGCAGAACATCACCCAGGGCGCGGCGTCGCATCAGCTATTGATCGCGACGGCCCTGCGGGATCGGTTGCCCCACGTGGCGGCCTTGTTCGCCGACGGGCTGGTGTCCTACCGCGTGGTGGCGGCCATCACTGCCCGCACCGCCCTGGTCCGCGATCGCGACGCGCAGCGCGCAATCGACAAGGCCTTCGCCGACGTGCTGACCGCGTGGGCGCCGCTATCGGAGGACAAGCTGAACAACGCCATCGACGCGATCGTCGCCGAACACGACCCGCACGGGGTGTACCGCACGAAGCTCACGGCCAAGGGCCGCAGCATTCAGTTCGACTACGACGGCTCCGGCATGGCCACGATGTTCGGCACCCTGTTCGCCACCCACGGCAAGGCCGTCGAGAAGCGGTTGAATGTCCTGGCTCGGACCGTGTGCCCGGGCGATCCGCGGACGGTCGAGCAGCGCCGCGCCGACTCGATCCACTCCGTTCTTCACGGCTTGGACTACCTGCCGTGCCTGTGCGGAAGCGACGACTGCCCCGGACCCACCACAGCCCCGAAGGGCGATGCGGTGGTCTATGTCGTGGTCAATGAGGACACCCTCGACGACACCAGTGCTACAGCCGATGCTCAGGACGCCGCACTCGACGGCGAACCAGACCCGCTATTCGACAAGCCACTGTCGGAGATCACCACGTGGGATGAGCTGGGTGGCAACACCAACGACGCCGACGACGTCGATGACTTAGCCGCCGAGGGCCCCGACGTTCATGTCGAGGACGAAGCCGACGCGCCGGCCGAACCGGATTCGGTAGGCGAACCTGGTGGAGCAACCACCCTCACAAATCGCGAGCAGCCCGCCACGCGCCCCGGCGCGATCCTCGGTGGACCGTTCCTGCCCGGCGCGCTGGCCCGCCGCTTTGCCCTCACCGCCAAGGTCCGCAAGATCATCCACCCCGGCGACAGTCCACCCGAACCCCGCTACACCCCATCGCGCCGGCTGGCGGAGTTCGTGCGCTGTCGAGACCTCACCTGCCGCTTCCCCGGCTGCTCGCAACCCGCCACCGAGACCGACATCGACCACACCATCGCGTGGCCGATCGGCCCCACCTGCGCATCGAACCTCAAATGCCTATGCCGTCGACATCACTTGTTGAAAACGTTCTGGGGCGGACCCAACGGCTGGCGAGACCGACAGCTGCCGGACGGGACCATCATCTGGACCTCACCACACGGCCGGACCTACATCACCGAGCCGGGCAGCAAGCTGCTCTTCCCCAGCCTCTGCGTGCCCACCGCACCAGTCACGATCACCGCTGACGAAGCCGAACGAGCACGCGCGCAATACAACCCAGGCCTCACCATGCCCCGCCGAAAATGCACCCGCACCCAAGGCCGCGCACAACGCATCACCGATGACCGCCGACTCAACCAGGCGGAAGCAGAGCAAGAGGCCGCTAGCTCACGTCCTCCGTGGCATAACGCTGGAGCGTCGGACCCAGCCACGCAACGAGTTCCGCCCGACTCATCGCGGTGACCGGAGGAATGCGCAAGACGAAGCGGCACAGCGCCATTCCCAAGACCTGGGTAGCGATGAGGCCGGCGCGGCGCGGCGCATCGTCGGGCACCAGCTTCGCGATGGCGGGCAACAGTTGGCCGGCGAAGATGTCCGCCATGCGCTGTGCCGCATCGGCATTCGTGGTCGCCGACCGCAGCAGGACCACCAGCGCGTCGTCGTCCTCCCAGCGCGCCAGGAAGTGCGACACCATCGCGGCGCCCAGGTCCGACGGCGGCAGGTCGGACAAATCGGGGAAGCGCAGGTCGAACTCCGCCGCCGCGGCGAACAGCTGCTCCTTGTTGCCGAAGTAGCGCATCACCATCGAGGGGTCGATGTTGGCGTCGGCCGCAATCGCGCGGATGGTCGCCGCCTCGTACCCGGACTCGGCGAAGCGCTCCCTGGCCGCGGCCAGGATCACGGCCTTCGTCTGATCCGCCTTCGCTCCCATGCGAACGACTGTATGCCAACAACCGTTGACTTTCTCCGAACCGCGGCGCATGCTGAAAAAGTCAACACGCGTTGGCATAGCGGCCAGCAGAGGAGCGACCATGACCGGCACGACAGCCCGAGACGCCCACATCACCGACGTCCTCGTCGTCGGCGCCGGCCCCACCGGGCTGGCGCTGACCGCTGCGCTACTCCGCCACGGCGTGCGCGTCGTCCTCGTCGACAAGCAGGCCGAAGGCGCCAACACCTCCCGCGCCGCAGGCATCAACGCCCGCACCCTCGAGGTGCTCGAGGGCATCGACGTCACGCGCCGCCTGCTCAAGGAGGGCATCGAAGCCCCGCGCTTCACCATCCGCGACGGCGCCAAGACCCTGCTCACCGTCGACTTCAGCGGCCTCATCACCGCCTACCCGTTCACGCTCCTGGCCCCGCAATCCACCACCGAACGCCTACTGCTCGACCGCGTCCGCGAACTGGGCGGCGACGTCCACCGCGCCAAGACCCTCGCCTCGCTGACCCAGGACACCGACGGCGTCACGGCGACCTTCGCCAACGGCGAGACCGTCCGGGCGCGCTACGTCGTCGGCGCCGACGGCATGCACAGCACCGTCCGCGAGCAGGCCGACATCGGCTTCCGCGGCGGCTGCTACGAACACTCCTTCGTCCTCGCCGACGTCCGCCTCACCGGCGACGCTCCCACCGACGAAGTCCGGCTGTTCTGGGCCGCCGAGGGCCTCACCGTCGTCGCACCTCTACCCGACGGGTCGTTCCGGATCGTCGCGCCCGTCGACGACGCCCCCGAGCAGCCATCCCGCGCCTTCATCCAGACGCTGCTCGACGCTCGCGGCCCCGGCGGACTGGCCGTCACCGACGTCACCTGGGGCTCGCGATTCCGCATTCACCACCGCGTTGCCGACGCCTACCGCGCGCGCCGCATCCTGCTCGCCGGCGACGCCGCCCACGTGCACAGCCCCGCAGGCGGTCAGGGCATGAACCTCGGCATCCAGGACGCCGTCGTCCTCGCCGACGCCCTGGCCGCAGCCGTCAGCGGGGACCCCGCGCTGCTCGACCGGTACGACACCACCCGCCACCCCATCGCCCACCAGGTCGTGGAACTGACCGACCGCCTCACCCGGCTCGCCACCCTGCCCCGCCCACTGCGTCCACTGCGCAACGTCGTGCTCGGCATCGTCGGCCGCATACCCGCCGCGCAGCGGGCGCTGGCGTCCCGGCTGTCGGGTCTCGTCTACCGCTGAGAACCGGGCTGGCAAACTGACACGATGCAAACGATCGAGGCGGACTACCTCGTCGTGGGCGCCGGTGCGATGGGCATGGCCTTCGCCGACACGTTGATCGCCGAGACGGACGCCACCGTCGTCATCGTCGACCGCAACGACCAGCCCGGCGGCCACTGGCTCAGCGCCTACCCCTACGTGCGCCTACACCAGCCGTCGGCCTACTACGGCGTGAACTCCCGCACGCTCGGCACCGACTCCATCGACGCCAGCGGGTGGAACCAGGGTTTCTACGAACTCGCCGGCGGCAGCGAAGTCGTCGCCTACTACGACACCGTCATGCGCCAGCACCTGCTGCCCAGCGGCCGGGTGTCGTACTTCCCGATGAGCGAGTTCCTCGGCACCGACGACGACGGCGCCGGCCTCGTCCGCACCCTCGGCGGCGAGGACCACCGCGTGGTCGCACGGCGCCGGATCGTCAACGCCACCTACCTCAGCGTCGTCGTGCCGTCGATGCGTCCACCGCTCTACGACGTGTCCCCCGACGTCACCTGCATCCCACCCAACGGCCTCCCCCGCCGGCCGGTCCACGACCAGTACGTCATCGTCGGGGCGGGCAAGACCTCGATGGACACCGGCCTGTGGCTGCTGCGCCACGGCATCACGCCCGACCGCATCACCTGGATCAAGCCCCGCGACTCCTGGCTCCTCGACCGCGCCGCCGTGCAACCCGGCACGCAGTTCGCGCGACGCGTGCTGGCCGACTTCTCCGCGCAGTCGCGTGCCATCAAGAAGGCCACCTCGATCGACGACCTCTACCTCCAACTCGAGGCGTTGGGCTGTCTGCTGCGCATCGACCAGACCGTCGAGCCGACGATGTACCGCTGCGCGATCGTCTCCCAGGGTGAGCTGGAGAACCTGCGCCGTATCACCAACGTCGTCCGGATGGGCTACGTCGAGTCGATCGATCCGGGCCGAATCACGCTGCAGCACGGCACGATCGACACCGCGCCCGACACCCTGTACCTCGACTGCACCGGTGACGGCATCGGACAGCGCGAGCCCACCGCCGTCTTCTCCCCCGGTGCCATCACGCTGCAGTCGGTGCGTACGTGCCAGCCGGCGTTCAGCGCGGCCGTCATCGCCCGCGTCGAGTCGATGGACGCCGACGACGACGTGAAGAACGACTACTGCGAACCCGTGCCGCATCCCACGAAGCCGATCGACTGGATCACCATGACGGTCGCCTTCAACCACAACCAGCTGCGTTGGTTCACCGACCCCGAGCTGATGCACTGGCTCAACCGCGCCCGCCTCAATGCCGTCAGCCACATGCAGACCGACGACGACGACGCCCGCAAGGGCGCAGAGATGATCGGGCCGCGACTGAAGGCCGCCAACGAGAAACTGGCCGAACTACTCGCCGAGGCCGAGCTATCCGTCTGAGAGACCGAGCATCTCGACGCTGCGCTCACGCATCTCGACCTTGCGGATCTTGCCGGTGACCGTCATCGGGAACTCGTCGACCAGCTGCACGTAGCGCGGAATCTTGTAGTGGGCCAACCTGTCCTCGGCGAATTCGCGCAACCCTGCGGCATCCAGTGGCGTCGTGCCCGGCTTCATCCGGATCCAGGCGCAGATCTCCTCGCCGTACTTCGCGTCGGGCACGCCGATCACCTGAGCGTCCTCGATGTCGGGATGGGTGTAGAGGAACTCCTCGATCTCCCGCGGGTAGACGTTCTCACCGCCGCGGATCACCATGTCCTTGATGCGGCCGACGACGTTGCAGTAGCCGTCCTCGCGCATCACCGCGAGATCACCGGTGTGCATCCACCCGTCGGAATCGATTGCCTGAGCGGTCTTCTCGGGCTCGTCCCAGTAGCCGAGCATGACCGAGTACCCGCGCGTGCAGAACTCCCCCGGCTCGCCGCGTTCCACGGTGGCGCCGGTTTCCGGGTCGACGACCTTGATCTCCACGTGCGGATGGGCGCGGCCTATCGACGACGTGCGGCGCTCCAGATCGTCGTCGATGAGCGTCTGGCACGACACCGGCGAGGTCTCGGTCATTCCGTAGGCGATGGCCACCTCGGACATGTTCATGTCGTTGACGCAGTGCTTCATCACCTCGACGGGACACACCGCCCCGGCCATGATGCCCGTCCGCAACGTCGACAGATCGCGTCGAGAGAAGTCGGGATGATTCTGCATCGCGATGAACATCGTCGGCACGCCGTAGACACCCGTGCACCGCTCCGACTCGACCACTTCGAGCGTCACCCCCGGATCGAAACCCGGTGCGGGGATGACCATCGTCGCCCCGTGCGACGTGCAGCCCAGGTTGCCCATCACCATGCCGAAGCAGTGGTAGAACGGCACCGGGATGCACAGCCGGTCTGATGGACCGAGCTTGATCAGTTCCGTCGTGAAGTAGCCGTTGTTCAGGATGTTGCGGTGCGACAGCGTCGCACCCTTGGGAAAGCCCGTCGTGCCCGACGTGTACTGGATGTTGATCGCCTCGGTGTTGACCAATCCTGCCATCCGCAAGGTCAATTCATCCGCGGACACATCGGCGGCGCGCTCCCGCAACCCCGACCAGTCGTCGGTGCCGAAGAAGACCACCTCCGTCAGCGACGGCACGTCGCCGCGGACCTCGTCGACCATCGCCACGTAGTCCGACGTCTTGAACTCCCGTGCCGCGATGAGCATCCGTACACCGGACTGGTTGAGCACGTACGCCAACTCGTGCGTGCGGTAGGCGGGGTTCACGTTGACCAGGATCGCGCCGATCTTGGCGGTCGCGTACTGGACGATGGTCCACTCGGCCCGGTTGGGCGCCCAGATGCCCACCCGGTCACCCTTGGCGATTCCGACCGCCATCAAACCCCGTGCAACGACGTCGATCTCGGCGTTCAGCTCCTCGTAGGTGTAGCGCAACCCCTGCGCCACGTCGACGAGTGCGTCGACGTGCGGGCGCTTGGCGACGGTGCGTTCGAAGTTGGCCCCGATCGTCTCTTCGAGGATCGGGACGTCGGTCGGTCCTGCGTCATATGCCTCCACCCGATCCCCCGTCGCTTCGCTCGCCCCGGTCACAGCAGATCCTCGTAGCGGTGCTCGGTGCCGATCGGCGTGCCCGACCGGTGGGCCTCATCCTCCCGCGTACGCAGTTCGACGCGACGGATCTTGCCCGAAATCGTCTTCGGCAGTTCGAGGAACTCGACGCGGCGCACCTTGAGGTAGGGGGCCAAGTGGTCGCGCGCGTACTCCATGATCGCCTTGGCGGTGCCTGCGTCGGCGGGCCACCCGTGCGCCAGCGACACGTAGGCCTTCGGCACCGACAGCCTGGTGTCGTCGGGTTGCGGCACCACCGCGGCCTCGACGACTGCCGGGTGCTCGATCAGCACGCTCTCCAGCTCGAACGGCGACACCTTGTAGTCCGAGGACTTGAACACGTCGTCGGTGCGCCCGATGTACGTGATGTAGCCGTCCTCGTCGCGGCTGGCCACGTCACCGGTGTGGTAGTACCCACCTGCCATCACGTGGGCATTGCGCTGGGGGTCGCCGAGGTAGCCGGTCATCAGGTTCAACGGTTCCTGCGCCAGATCGAGACAGATCTCGCCTTCGTCGGCGAGTTCGCCCGTCACCGGGTCGACGAGCACGACGGGCACGCCCGGCATCGGCCTGCCCATCGACCCGGCCTTGACCGGCTGACCCGGGGTGTTGCCCACCTGCAGCGTCGTCTCGGTCTGACCGAACCCGTCCCGGATCGTCATCCCCCACGCCTTCTCGATCCGAGCGATCACGTCGGGGTTGAGCGGTTCACCGGCGCCGAGCACCTCCCGCAGCGCGGCGGGACGGTCGCCCAGGTCGGTCTGAATCAGCATGCGCCACACAGTCGGTGGCGCGCAGAACGTGCTCACCTCGGCCCGGCGCAACTGTTTCAGGAGCGCGGCGGCATCGAACCGGGTGTAGTCGTAGACGAAGATCGTGGCCTCGGCGATCCACGGTGCGAAGAAGCAGCTCCACGCGTGCTTGGCCCACCCCGGCGAACTGATGGCCAGGTGCACGTCGCCCGGCCGCGCGCCGATCCACGCCATCGTCGACAGGTGGCCCACCGGATACGAGACCTGCGAGTGCTCGACGAGCTTGGGCCTGCTGGTGGTGCCGGAGGTGAAGTAGACGAGCATGGCGTCGTCCACGTCGGTGCGCGCGGTGAACGGCCCCACCGAGGCGACGTCGCGGGCGTCCGAGTAGGCATGCCATCCGGGCGGCGCATCGCCCACGGCGATCCGTTGGTAATCCCCCGGTACGTCGGCGAACTTGGGCGCGTCCGCGGCGTTGGCGATCACGTAGCCCGCACCTCCGCGGCCGATCCGGTCGGCGAGATCGGCCGGACCCAGCGCTCCGGTCGTCGGCATGATCACTGCGCCCAGCTTGGACACGGCGAGCATGGCCTCCCACAGCTCGACCTGGTTGCCGAGCATCAGGATGACCCGGTCGCCCTTGCCCACGCCGAGGCGCTCGAGCCACGTCGCGACACGGTCCGACCGCTGCGCCATGTCCGCGAACGTGACCTTCTGCTCGGTGCCGTCCTGCTCGACGATCCACAGCGCGGTGCGCTCGGCGGTCTGGGGATCGCTCGCGATGACGTCGAACCAGTCGGTTGCCCAGTTGAACCGCCCGGTCAACCGCGGCCATGTGAAGGTCTCGACGGCCTTGGCGTAATCGCCGATCACGGCCACCAGGTGATCGCGTGCGGTGCGATACAGATCGGTGTTGGTCGTCATGCCGACTAGGATCTACGTCACAGTCACCCGTCCGCTACCCCCGAAAGAGGGTGCCACGTGCTCCGTCCCCGGGACGCCGACGCGCTACGTGCCGAGCTGCGGCACCTGGCGGTCGACGGCGGCGTGCCGGTGCTGTTCGGCGGGGAGGTGCACGGCAACGCGCTGCTGCTCAGCGAGTTCGTCGGCACCAGGACGGGGCTGCTGCGCGGCCTCGTCGTGCGCTCGAACTCCGGGCTCGGCGGGGCCAGCATGGTGGCCGGCAGGCCGTTGGCGGTGGCCGACTACCGCAGTGCGGCGAGCATCACCCACGACTACGACACCCCCGTGCTATCCGAGGGCATCCGCAGCGTGCTCGCGGTGCCGGTGGTCGTCGACGGCGCGCCGCGGGCGATGCTCTACGGGGCCTACCGCGCGAGCGCGCCGATCGGTGGCCGCGCCGCCGACCTGATGGTGGCGGCGGGGCGACGGCTGGCCGAGGAGATGCGGATCCGCGACGAGGTCGACCGCCGGCTGCGGCTGCGCGACGCGCAGGTCGCGACGGCCACGCAGTCCGAGACGGTGCGAGAGGTGCACGCCGAACTGCGCCGCCTCGCCGCTGCCGACGAGCCCGTGACGAAGCAGGAGCTGCAGCAGCTCGCCGAACGGCTCTCCGGCCGCGGCGACGATGTCGCCGACGAAGCGCCGCTCACCGCGCGCGAACTCGACGTCCTCGCCCAGGTTGCGCTCGGGTGTACGAATGGTGAAGTGGCGAGGCGTCTTTCATTGCGGCCCGAGACCGTGAAGAGCTACCTGCGCAGCGCGTCGGGCAAGCTCGGGACTCGGACCAGGCACGAAGCGGTTTCGCGGGCGCGCAGCCGTGGGCTGTTGCCCTGAGAAATGCTCGCCTCTGAGCGACAAGTCGCGACAATGCGAGCCGCACGGTCAATCGAAGAGCCACCGTGGATTGGTCGGTGCGCCTCCTGGCCGGTGCGAAAGCGCACGTTCGCGCAACTCCGCGACGCGGCGCTCGATGCGCCACTCGGTCGCCCGCGGTGTGTATCCGGGCCCGTAGAGTGCCCGGCCACGCCGCTGGACGCGACCCAGTCGCACCTCCCAACGCAATGCATCGGAAATGGCCTTGGACGGGCGACCGGGGAGCCCGAAGCCCAGTCGCTGCACGGCCTGCGCCAACTCTGCGACCGTGCAGTCACCGTGCAGGGCGAGATAGTTGGTCAAGACGTAGCGCAATTCGATTCCATGTAGCTGCACTGAGTCGGTCATGATCACAGCGTCACGCGCGAGACCGACGAGAGCCGGGGCGCAAGCGATACCGAGAGCGTGCCCTGTGGATGAACGCGTCCCCGATTGTCGCGAATTGTCGCTCAGAAGCGGGCACTTCCGGCTTAGCCTCCCCGGTTAAACCAGCGACTCCACCCACGCACGGTGAAGGGCGGCATACTGACCATCGCCGGCGATCAGTTCGGCCGGTGATCCGTCCTCCACGATCCGGCCGTGCTCGAGCACCAGCACCCGGTCGGCGATCTGCACCGTCGACAGCCGGTGTGCGATCACCAACGCGGTCCGCTCGGCCAGGACGGTCGCCAACGCACGCTGAACCATCCGCTCGCTCGGGATGTCGAGCGACGACGTCGCTTCATCGAGGATGAGCACTGCCGGATCGGCGAGGAACGCCCGCGCGAACGCGATCAACTGCCGCTGCCCCGCCGACAACCGACCGCCGCGCTTGGCCACGTCGGTGTCGTACCCCTCGGGCAGCGCGGCGATGAACTTGTCCGCGCCAACGGCTTCCGCGGCCTCGCGCACCTGAGCATCAGTGGCGTCGGGGCGGCCGAACCGAATGTTGTCGGCCACCGTTCCCTCGAACATGAAGTTCTCCTGCGTCACCATCACGACGTGACGACGCAGCTCGGCCTGCGGCAGGTCGCGCAGGTCGTGACCGTCGAGCGTCACCGCGCCCGACGTCGGGTCGTAGAACCGGGCGATCAGCTTGGCGATCGTGGTCTTGCCCGCACCCGTGGTGCCGACCAGCGCCACCGTCTGTCCCGCAGGAACCTCCAGGTTCAGCCCCGGCAGCACCGGCCGGTCCCGCACGTAGGAGAACTCGACGTCACGGAACGCGACGTCGCCCTTGACCGTCGGCAGCGCAACGGGTTTCGACGGATCCTCGATGGCGGGCCGCTGCGCCAGCACGCCTGCGATCTTCTCCAGTGCGGCCGACGCCGACTGGAAGGTGTTGAAGAACTGCGAGATCTCCTGCATCGGCTCGAAGAACATCCGCAGGTACAGCAGGAATGCCGCCAGCGTGCCGATGGTCATCTCGCCGTGCAGCACGCGATACCCGCCGTAGAGCAGCACGGTCCCGGTGGTCACGTTGCCGACGAGCTTCACCGCGGGCATGAAGATCGCGAGCAGTTTGAACGCCCGCTCGTTCACGTCGCGGTACTGGTCGGCGACCTCCTCGAAGATCTCCTGGTTCCGCGGCTCCCGGCGGTAGGCCTGCACGGCCTTGATGCCCGTCATGGTCTCGACGAACTGCACGATCACCAGCGCCGCGCTCTCGCGGACCTTCAGGTACACCTTCGACGACTGGGTGCGAAACCACCAGATGAGCCCGACCAGTAGCGGGAACACTCCCAGGCAGACCAGCCCGAGGTGGACGTCGAGCACCACCAGCAGGACAGCCGTTCCACCGAGGGTCAGCACCGCGGTGATCAGGCTGTCGAACCCGGTCTGCAGCATGTCCTGGATGGCGTCGACGTCATTGGTCGAGCGGCTGACCACCCGGCCCGAGGTGTAGCGATCGTGGAACGCCACGTCGAGACGCTGGAAGTGGCGGTAGATCTGCTGCCGCAGCGACAGCAGCACGCGTTGGCCGATGCGGCCCGACCGGCGCAGGAAGTACAACCTGCTGGTGGCTTGCAGCACCACCACGCCGCACAGCGCGGCGACGATCTTCAGCAGCTCACCGGTGGCACCGCCGTCGACGATTGGCGGGATGCCGTGGTCGATCCCGCGCTGCACCAGCAGCGGCACCGACAGCCGGGCGGCGTTCTCGACGACGACGACGATGGCCAGCAGTGCCACCGTGACCCGGTACGGCCGCAGCAGCGAGCCCAGCAGCGAGCGGGCCTCGCGACGGCGCGACACCGTCTCGTCGATGGGCAGGTCGCCGGTCTCGTCGGAGACCGTGCGTCCGCGCCAGTCCATGACGCTCATGGCAGGGCCTCGGCGAAGTCGTCGTCGGCGGCCAGCAGGTAGCGGTACTCCGGCACGTCGGCGAGCAGCTCGGCGTGCGTGCCGACGTGGGTGATGGTGCCGCCCTCGAGCAGTGCGACGCGATCGGCGAGCAGCACCGTCGACGCCCGGTGGGCCACGACGATGCCCGTCACGTCGCCGAGCACGCGGCCCAGCGCCTCGGTCACCTGCGCCTCGGTGTGCACGTCGAGTGCCGACAGCGTGTCGTCGAGCACCAGGATCGCCGGCTTCGCCAGGATCGCGCGGGCCAGCGAAAGCCGTTGCCGCTGACCGCCGGACAGGCTCATGCCCTGCTCGCCGATGCGCGTGTCGAGGCCGAACGGCAGGTCGTAGACGAAGTCGGCGGCAGCGACGTCTATTGCCTCGGCCAGCTGCTCGTCGGTGGCCGTCGGGTTGCCCAGCCGCAGGTTCTCCGCGACGGACATCGAGAACAGCGTGGGATCCTCGAACGCCGTCGCCACCGCCCGGCGCAGCGTCGACAGCGACAGGTCGCGAACGTCGATGCCGTCGAGCATGATTCGGCCCTCGGTGACGTCGTGCAGACGCGACAGCAGCGCCGCCAGCACCGACTTGCCCGAACCCGTCGAGCCGACCAGCGCGAGGGTCTCCCCCGGTTCGACGGTGACGGTGACGTGGCGCAGGGCCCACCCGTCAGAGTCCGTTGGATGGTCCGCCCCGGACGCCGGGAACCGGAACCCCACGTTGGCCAACTCAAGCTTGCCGCCGCGCGGCACCTCGTCGATCGGGCCGTCGTGGATGTCGCGTGCGGCGTCGAACACGTCGGCCACGCGGTCGGCGGCAGTGAACGACTCCTGCGTCATCGACAGCAGGAAGCCCAGCGACGCGATCGGCCAGACCAGCGACAGCATCATCGTGATGAACGCGACCAGCGTGCCGAGGGTGACCTGCCCCATGCCCGCGGCGTAGGCGCCGAACCCGAGCACCACGATCAGCGTCAGGTTGGGGATCACCTCGAGCAGCGTCCAGAACTTCGCCGACACCGCGACCTTGTCGACCTCGGTGTCGTAGAGCGCGCGGGCCTTCTCGTCGAAGCGTTCGTACGAGTAGTCCTCACGGCCGAACGACTTGACCACCCGCATGCCCAGCGCAGCCTCCTCGACGTCGGTCGCCACGTGACCGGCCTGGTCCTGCGACAGCCGCGAGAGCTTGGTGAACTTGCGCTGGAAGTGCAGCACCGTCAGCGTGATCGGCACGACCGACACCACGACCACCACGCCGAGCGGCCAGTACATCGACAGCAGGATTGCGGTCACCACGACGATCTGAATCCCGTTGAGCACCAAGAACAGCAGACCGAACGACAGGAACTGCCGAATGGCGCTCAGATCGTTCATCACCCGGGACAGCAGCTGCCCCGACTGCCACTGACCGTGGAACGACATCGGCAGGATCTGCAGTCGGGCGTAGAGGTCCTTGCGGATGTCGGCCTCGACGCCCAGCGTGGCACGGGCGACCAGCCAGCGGCGAATGAACCACAGCGCCGCCTCGGTGACCCCGATGCCCATCGCGGCCGCGCCAAGGACCCACAGCCCCTGCTGATCCTGGTTGCGGATCGGGCCGTCGATCACCGCGCGCGTCATCAGCGGGATCACGATCGTCGCGCCGGTGCTGGCGAGCGCGATGACCGACATCACGATCCAACGCCACCGGTACGGCAGCAGATAGGGCAGCAGGCGGACGAGCGACGACGATCCGCGCTGCTTCGACGGCGGAGGCGAGATGGCTGGCTCGCGTGAGATCCGCGTCATGCAGCGGCCCCGTCGCGGAACTGCGTCTCGTAGAGGCGCGTGTAGCGGCCGCGGCGGGCGAGCAGCTGGGTATGGGTGCCACGTTCCACGACGCGGCCGTCCTCCACGACGAGGATGACGTCGGCAGCGCGGATGGTGGACAGCCGGTGGGCGATCACGATCGACGTCCGGCCGGCGAGCGCCTCAGCCAACGCTTGCTGCACGGCGGCCTCCGATTCCGAGTCCAACGATGCCGTCGCCTCGTCGAGGACGACGACGCGCGATCGGCCGAGCAGCAGCCGCGCGATGGTCAGGCGCTGCCGCTGCCCACCGGACAGACGGTAGCCGCGCTCACCGACAACGGTGTCCAGACCATCGGGCATGTCAGCGACCACGTCGGCCAGCCGGGCGCGCCGCAGCGCGTCCCACAGCTGGTCGTCGGTGCGGTAGGACTCGCCGAGCGTCAGGTTGGCGCGGATGGACTCGTGGAACAGGTGACCGTCCTGGGTGACGACGCCCACGGTGTCCTGAAGCGAGGCGAACGTCAGGTCACGGACGTCGACGCCGGCCAGACGCACCGCGCCGGACGACACGTCGTACAACCGGGCCACCAGTGAGGCGGTCGTCGACTTGCCCGCACCCGACGAGCCGACCAATGCCACCATCTGGCCCGGTTCGGCGCGGAACGAGATGCCGTGCAGCACCTCGTCTCCGCCGCGGTCGTCGAGCACGGCGACCTCCTCGAGCGAAGCCAGCGACACCTCGGTCGCCGACGGGTAGGCGAAGCGGACGTCGTCGAACTCGACGGCGACCGGGCCGTCGGGCACCGCGCGGGCGTCGGGCCGCTCGCGGATCAGGGGCTCCAGGTCGAGGACCTCGAAGACCCGCTCGAAACTCACCAGCGCGCTTGCGATCTCGACGCGGGCGTTGGCCAGTGCCGTCAGCGGCGCGTAGAGCCGGGTGAGCAGCAGGGCCAGCGACACGATGGCACCGGCTTCCAGCTGTCCACCGATCGCGAGCACGCCGCCCAGTCCGTACACCAGTGCCAGCGCGAGCGCCGACATCAGCGTCAGCGAACTCATGAACGTGGCCTGCAGCATCGAGGTCTTGACTCCGATGTCGCGGACCCGGCCCGCGCGCACCGCGAACTCGCGCGATTCCCGCGCGGGGCTGCCGAACAGCTTGACCAGCGTCGCGCCGGGCGCGGAGAAGCGTTCGGTCATCTGGGTGTTCATCGTGGCGTTGTTGATCGCGCTCTCGCGGCTCAGCTCGGCCATGGAGCGGCCGATGCGGCGCGCCGGGAGCAGGAACAGCGGCGTCAGCAGCAGCGAGAGCAGCGTGATCTGCCAGGAGATGCCGAGCATGACGACCAGCGTCAGCGTGAGGGTGACGACGTTCGACACCACGCCGGACAGCGTGTCGGAGAAGGCGCGCTGTGCGCCGATGACGTCGTTGCCGAGCCTGCTGACCAGTGCGCCGGTGCGGGTCCTGGTGAAGAAGGCCACCGGCATGCGCTGCACGTGGTCGAACACCGCGGTGCGCAGGTCGAGGATGAGGCCCTCGCCGATCGTCGACGACAGCCAGCGGGTCAGCATCGTGACCGCGGTCTCGGCAAACGCCACGCCCGCGATGATCAGGGCCAGCACCACCACGGTGCCGGGGGCGCCCCCGTTGACGATCGCGTCGACGACCTTGCCCGCCAGCAGCGGGGTCGCCACGGCGAGCAGGGAGCCGACGACGCTGATCGCGACGAACCCGCCTAGCCTGCGGTGGTGGCGCGCGGAGAACCGCCAGATGCGTCCGAGCAGGCCGCGGTTGGCCAACTCGCGCAGTTCGCCGCCGCGTGCCCGGGTCTGCCGGTACAGCGTCTGTCGTGCGACGGTTTCCAAGTTCATGTAATCACCGTAAAACCTCAACAATTGATGAGGTCAAACCATTTCCTCCCGCAAAGGGAGCGTTGACCTCGGATGAACTGAGCTGGATTACCCGCGGCGAGCCCGGTTCAGACGAACCCGAGGTAACCGATCACCCCGGCGCAGGCCACCACCAGCAGGGGGTTCAGCTTGGTCCGGACGAAGATCACAGTGCAGACCGCGGTCAACAGGTACGCCCGCCAGTCGTGATCCGCGGCACGACTCATCACCAGCGACGACGCCAGGATGAGCCCCACGGTCAGCGGAGCGAACCCCTTCTCGACCGCGATCCGCCAGCGCGACTCCTCCGCACGCTGCCAGAACAGCGTGATCGCGTACACCAGCGACGCCGCGGGCAGCACCATCGCCACCGTCGCCACCACTCCGCCGAGGAGGGCGCCGGGCACGCCGCCCACCTCTAGGCCTGCGGCGTAGCCGACCATCCCGACGATCAGGATGCTCGGCCCCGGCGCGGTCTGGGAGATGGAGAACAGGTCCGCGAATTGGCCGTTGGTCAGCCAATGGTGCTGGTTCACCGCGCGCAGGTGCATCTCGGGCAGCACTGCGTTGCCGCCACCGATCGACATCAGCGACAGCGAGCCGAACAGCACGACCAGCTGGACGTAGGTACTCACGTCGCGGGTGCGGAGCGGTCCCTGGGCCAGGCCCACAGCAGAGCCAGCGGCGCGACGATCGCCAGCACGCCCAGCAGCGGCCAGCGCAGGATGCCGTTGAGGACGAAGGCCAGTCCGAACAGAGCGACCGGGATCACGCCGGTGAGGCAGTTGCGACCGGTCTTGATCACCATGGCCACCGTCAGCGCGACCGCCGCGGCGGACGCACCGTGCAGCACCCCGGCGACGGCAGGCACCTCCTTGAACCGGAAGTACAGCCACGACAGGAACAGCACGATCGCCAGCGGCACCAGGCACAGCCCCAGCACGGCGGCTACCGCACCGGGGACGGCCCGCATCTTGGTGCCGACGAACACCGCCATGTTGACCTGGTTGGCGCCGGGCAGGATGCGGCACATCGTCATCGCCGAGAGGAACTCCGCCTCCCCCAGCCACTGCTTCTCGACGACGAGCACCTCCCGCGACCACGCCGACAGTCCGCCCCCGAAGGAGGCCAGCGCGATGTGGTTGAACGTCCAGGCGACGTCGAACAGGGAGGGTGGCCGGGCCTCACTCATGGACGAGCGTTGAGTCCGATGGGAAGTCGGACCCGTCGTCGTCGTCGTGGTGCAACTCGGGGTGCAGCGGGTCCGGCGGCGCGTAGTGGTGCGACAGTTCCCAGTCCTCGTCGAAGACGGCCTTGAGGCGCTCGACGATCAGCGGGTCGGACGTCGTGATGCCCAGTTCGCGACGGAGGTCGAACGCGCTGCGGTCGATGTTCATCGAGCCGACGAGGGCGCGTTGGTCGTCGACGATGATCAGCTTGGCGTGCACGCGCAGGTTCTTCTGCTTGTGCACCTTCACCCCGAACCGGCGCAGCGTTCGCAGCGAGGCGAACGTGTCGAGCACGTCCCACTCGCTGATGCCGTGCCTGCCGCCGCAGAGCACGTGCACCTTGACGCCGCGGTCGGCGGCGGCCGCGAGGTGGTCGAGTATCACCGCGTCGACGTACTTGGGGTGCTGCACGTCGATGCGCTTGGTGGCCGTGTCGATGAAGCGGGCCATGTGCAGGCGCGAGTTCGCGTTGCTCCACAGCAGGCCGTTGCAGGGCGACGGCTGCCAGTCCGCCTCGTTCCAGTCGGCGTCGAAGACCTCGGTGATCTGGGCGATCTGGGCCGGATCGACGGTGACGACGCCGTAGTCGCGCGTCCGGGTGAAGTACTTCTCGCACAGATTGAAGGTCGCGATCAGGGCTGCCGTGCCGTCGACGACGATCGACTTCTCGTGGGTGACGTAGAACGACGGGTTCGCCCACTTGACGTCGATGCCCGCGGCGCCCAACCGTCGATGCGTCTCGTCGTTGGCGCGGTCGCCGCCGGATCGCTTGGCGTTCAGCATCACCCGCACGTCGACGCCGGCGCGCCTGCGCTCGATGACGGCCTCGATCAGCGTCTCGTCGGTGAAGGTGAACTGCTTGATCAGCAGCGTGTGCGTGGCCGAGGCGATGAACGCCCGGACCGGTTCGACGCCGTCGTCGGGCTGGACGATCACGCCCGGAGCGTTCGGTTGCACGACTGCCGAAGCTAGCAGTGCAGACGTGGTTTCTGCGTTGCAAGCGCGCGATCTCGGGTTTGGTGTCACCTGGCGTTCACGCGCCTCCCGCATCGTGGGAGGGGTATCGGGCAAGATTGGCCGCATGGACTCTGGCGCAGGGAGTGGTTCGTCTCCCCGGGTACTCGTGGTCGACGACGATCCCGACGTGCTCGCGTCGCTGGAGCGGGGGCTGCGGCTGTCCGGTTTCGAGGTGTTCACCGCGGTGGACGGCGCCGAGGCGCTGCGCAGTGCGACCGAGACGCGACCCGATGCGATCGTCCTCGACATCAACATGCCGGTGCTCGACGGCGTCAGCGTCGTGACGGCGCTGCGCGCGATGGACAACGACGTGCCGGTCTGCGTGCTGTCGGCGCGCAGCTCGGTCGACGACCGGGTGGCGGGGCTGGAGGCCGGCGCCGACGACTACCTGGTGAAGCCGTTCGTGCTGGCCGAGCTGGTGGCGCGGGTCAAGGCGCTGCTGCGCAGGCGCGGATCGACGGCCACGTTCTCCTCGGAGACCATCTCGGTGGGGCCGCTCGAGGTCGACATCCCCGGCCGCCGCGCGCGCGTCAACGGCACCGACGTCGACCTCACCAAGCGCGAGTTCGACCTGCTCGCGGTGCTCGCCGAGCACAAGACGGCCGTGCTCTCGCGGGCACAGCTGCTGGAGCTGGTCTGGGGTTACGACTTCGCCGCAGACACCAACGTCGTCGACGTGTTCATCGGGTATCTGCGCCGCAAGCTGGAGGCCGGCGGCGCTCCCCGGTTATTGCACACGGTGCGCGGCGTGGGCTTCGTGCTCAGGCAGCAGTAAGGCGGGCGCGTGAACGTCTTCTCGCGGTCGTTCAAGCGCACTCCGTCGCTGCGGACGCGCGTGGCGTTCGCGACGGCCATCGCCGCGGCGATCGTGGTGGGCATCGTCGGCGCGATCGTGTGGATCGGCATCACCAACGATCGCAAGGAGCGGCTCGACCGCAGGCTCGACGAGGCGGCAGGCTTCGCGATCCCGTTCCTGCCGCGCGGGCTCGACCAGATCCCGCGCTCGCCGAACGACGAGGACGCCATCATCACCGTCCGCCAGAACGGCGAGGTGACGTCGAACACGACCGTCGTGCTTCCCCAGCTCGAACCCGGCTATGCCGACACCTACGTCAACGGCGTGCGCTACCGGGTGCGGACCGTCGACATCGCGGTGCCGGGGCCGGATCCGACCTCGATGTCGGTGGCGGTTGGTGCGACGTATGACGCGACGATCTCCGACACCAACAACCTGCACCGGCGGGTGATCATCATCTGCTCGTTCGCGATCGGCGCTGCCGCGGTGGCGGGCTGGCTGCTGGCCGCGTTCGCGGTGCGACCGTTGAAACGGCTGGCGCAGCAGACGCGGGCCATCGACGTGGGCGGTGACGAACCCGACGTCGAGGTGCGTGGCGCCACCGAGGCCGTCGAGATCGGGGAGGCCGTCAACGGTCTCATTCAACGGATCTGGGACGAGCAGGACCGCACCAAGAACGCGCTGGCGTCCGCACGCGACTTCGCGGCCGTGTCGTCACACGAACTGCGCACGCCGCTGACCGCGATGCGGACCAACCTCGAGGTGCTCGACACCCTCGACATGTCCGACGATCAGCGCAAGGAGGTCATCGGCGACCTCGTCCGCACGCAGTCGCGCATCGAGGCGACGCTCGCGGCGCTCGAGCGGCTGGCCCAGGGGCAGCTGACCACGTCTGACGACCACGTACCCGTCGACATCACCGAACTGCTGGACCGCGCGGCGCACGACGCGATGCGGGTCTACCCCGACCTCGAGGTGTCGCTGGTGCCGGCGCCGACGGTGATCATCCTTGGCCTGCCCGTCGGTCTGCGGCTCGCCGTGGACAACGCGATCGCCAACGCCGTCAAGCACGGCGGCGCGACGCGGGTGCAGTTGTCGGCGGTCAGTTCACGCGCCGGTGTCGAGATCGCGGTCGACGACGACGGCGTCGGCGTCCCCGAGGAGGAGCGCACCGTGGTGTTCGACCGGTTCTCCCGCGGCTCCACCGCGTCGCACTCGGGTTCGGGACTGGGGCTGGCGCTGGTGGCGCAGCAGGCCGAACTGCACGGCGGGACGGCGACATTGGAGTCGAGTCCGCTGGGCGGGGCGCGGATGCTGCTGCGCCTGCCCGGGCCGTCCTAGCCGGAGAAGCCTGCCCGCTCGGCGGCCGCGACGTCGCTGAAGAACACGTCGGCGACCATGTCCTCGTAGCCCGCGCTGCCCGGCGCGTGCAGGGTCGTCGCCGCCTCGTCGATCTTGACGGGGTAGCCGACAGGAGCGTCGGCCGTGCCGATCGCGAGCCGCACCGATCCGGGACCGTAGGGCTCGACGACGTCGGACTCCTCCGCTTCGTGGGAGTCGCCGGTGACGTCGACCCGCCTCGGCGTCGTGGGCGGCTTGGGTTGCGCGGCGTCGAGGATCGCCGCGCCGGCACTGATGCGGAGCTCGTGGATCGGGACCTCGCGCCGGACACGGTGCACCATCAGCGCCCACGTGAGCGCGGCCCCCAGCACGAACGCCACGGCGAACAACCACCAGTTCGGTCCGGTCACGAGCGGCCCCTCGGCTCGCGGGCGCCAGGCATGGCCTCGAGCGCCTCCTGTTCGCTGACGTAGCCGATGGTCACCGCAGCCACGACCCACGCGGCCAGCGAGCCGAGCAGGAACGCCGCCAGGTACCAGATCCACTGGATCAGGAAGTCCATCGCTGCTCCTCAGCCGACTCGGATGTCGTTGACGACCCGCGTGCCCGGCCACGCGTCGCCGACCGCGGACGTGACGTCTGCCTTCTGCTTCTCCGACTGCGCGGTGCCGGTCACCCGGACCGTGCCGTTCGCCAGCCGGAGGTCGAAACCGGTGACGTCGGGCGTCACGCTGAACACCCCGCCGAGCAGCGCGGCGTCGGGTGCCCGCACGTTCGGGTTGACCTTGATCTGGTCGACGACCGTAGCGCCGGGCAGCGCGAAGCGGATGGCGTCGACGAGTTCACGCTTCTGGTCCTCCGGCATCTCTCCGCCGAGGGTGTAGCCGTTGCCGGTGCGTGCCATCGAGAACGCCCCGAACGGCCCAGCGGGCGGCGCCGACGCGGAACTCGGCGGTGCCGGCGCGGCAGTGGCACTGGGCACCGGCGGCGGGGCCGACGGTTGCGCCGCGTCGTCCGACCCGCTGGAACCGGCCCAGCCAATCGCCGCGAGCACCAGCGGAACGATCAGCGCCCCGAGCACCCAGCGGATGCCCGGCGGCCTACGGTAGAGCTTCGACTCCGGCCGCCAGTCGCCGACGACGCGGTCCTCGCCGCTGTCCGACACGGGCGCCCTCGACTAGCGGACGTCGAGCAGATCGATGACGAAGATCAGCGTCTTGCCCGACAGCCGGTGTCCAGAGCCGGCCGGGCCGTAGGCCTGGGCAGGCGGGATGACGAGCTTGCGCCTGCCGCCGACGCGCATGCCGGGGATGCCGTCCTGCCATCCCTGGATCAGCCCGCGCAGCGGGAACTCGATGGACTCGCCACGGTTCCAGGAGCTGTCGAACTCCTCACCGGTGTCGTACTCGACGCCCACGTAGTGCACCCGGACGTTGCCGCCGGGCACGGCCTCGGCGCCGTCACCGACCTCCACGTCGGTGATGACCATCTCGCTGGGCGCGGGGCCTTCGGGGAATTCGATCTGAGGTTTCTGGTCGCTCGCCACGACTCAACCGTAGTCGGGCAGACTGAACGGATGGACAAGGACCACGACATTCTGAGCCGCGTCGACGAACTGGTCGCCGAGGAGCGCACGCTGCGCGAGAAGCTTCAGCACAAGGACATCGACGAGACCGAGGAGCACCAGCGGCTGAAGGCCGTCGAGGTGCAGCTCGACCAGTGCTGGGACCTGCTGCGCCAGCGTCGCGCCCTGCGCGAGTCGGGCCAGAACCCCGACGACGCCAGCGTGCGGCCCCCCGGCACGGTCGAGGGCTACCTGAACTGATCGGGGTGCCGGGATGACGCGGCACGACCGGTACGACGCCGTCGTCGTCGGTGGCGGCCACAACGGCTTGGTGGCCGCGGCCTACCTCGCCCGCGCGGGCAAGCGGGTGTGCGTGCTCGAACGTCTCGACCACGCGGGCGGTGCCGCCGTCTCGGCCCACGCCTTCGACGGCGTCGACGCTCGCCTGTCGCGGTACTCCTACCTCGTCAGCCTGCTACCCAGACGGATCGTCGACGACCTCGGTGCCGACGTCCGACTGGCTCGGCGCCAGTACTCGTCGTACACGCCGAACCCCGCCGACGGCGGCCGCACCGGCCTGCTCATCGGCGCCCAGAGTTCGTTCGACGCGATCGGCGCGGGCCGCGACGCCGAGGCATTCGCCGACTTCTACCGGCGTTGCGCCGAAGTGACGCACCGACTTTGGCCGACGCTACTCGAACCATTGCGTACCCGCTCGCAGGCGCGCGCGCTCGCCGCAGGCGACCCGGGCACCGACGCGACGTGGTCGGCGCTGATGGACCGGCCGATCGGCGAGACGATCACGGCGGTGGTCGCCGACGACGTCGTGCGGGGCGTCATGGCGACCGACGCCCTGATCGGCACCTTCGCCCGCACCGACGAATCGTCGCTGGTTCAGAATGCCTGCTTCCTCTACCACCTGGTGGGCGGCGGGACGGGCGACTGGGACGTGCCGATCGGCGGCATGGGCGCCGTCAGCGGGGCGCTGGAGGCGGCGGCATCCCGGTTCGGCGCCGAGATCGTCACCAGCGCAGAGGTCTTCGCGGTGACGCCGGACGGTGACGTCTCCTACCGCGACGCCTCGGGCGAGCACCGGGTGCACGGCGACGTGGTGCTCGCAGGCGTCACGCCCACCGTGCTGGCCGGGTTGCTCGGCGAGGCTGCGCCGGACTCGGCACCCGGCTCGCAGCTGAAGGTCAACCTGATGCTGCGACGGTTGCCGCGGCTACGCGACGAGTCCGTGCACCCGGAGCAGGCGTTCGGCGGCACGTTCCACGTCAATGAGGCGCTATCACAATTGGATTCGGCCTACGACGCGGCGGCGGCGGGCGGCATTCCCGACCCGCTGCCCTGCGAGATCTACTGCCATTCGCTGAGCGATCCCAGCATCCTGTCCGATGACCTGCGACGCTCGGGTGCACAGACGCTGACGGTGTTCGGGCTGCACACCCCGCACCACCTCGGGGCTTCGAGCCGGGTTCTGACCGATGCGGTGCTGGAGTCGCTGAACGCCGTTCTCGCCGAGCCGATCCAGGACGTCATCCTCGCCGACGGGCACGGGGAGCCGTGCATCGAGACCAAGACCACGGCCGACCTGGAGGACACCCTGGGCATGACGGCGGGACACATCTTCCACGGCGGGCTGTCGTGGCCATTCACCGAGGACGACGATCCGCTGGACACACCCGCGCGCCGGTGGGGCGTGGCGACCGGTCACGATCGAATCATGCTGTGCGGGTCGGGATCTCGCCGCGGCGGCGCGGTGTCGGGCATCGGCGGCCACAACGCGGCGATGGCGGTGCTGGAGGGCTTTCGATGAGCGCTCGCGCGAAGAGCGAGGGCTAGCGCGCCGTCAGCTTGGCCAGGACGTCGCGCAGCGCCCGCAGGTCGTCGTCGTCCAGCGCGGCGATGGACGGCGGCGCGGGATCCTCCACGCGGTCGATGCGGGCCACGACGTCGCAGCCCGCCTGGGTCAGGGAGACCAGCTTCGAGCGCCGGTCGGCCGGATCGGGCGTGCGGACCACCAGACCACGGTCCTCCAGATCGTTGATCGCCACCGTCGCGGCCGGGGCATCCATCATCGTGACCTCCGCGATCTCGCGCAGCGACATGGCCTTTCGCGCCAATCGGCGTAGCACCCGGATGCGGCTGAACGGCAGGCCGGAGGTCTCGATGACGTCGCGCTTCCAGCCGTCACGGTTGTCGAACACCACGGCCGCCATCGCGCGCCACACCTCGTCGGCGAGTGGGTTAGCGGACACGGGCGTCCTCCTCGGCGGTCGCCGGCTTGCCCGCGATCAGCGGTGCCAGCCGCTCGGCGGAACGCAGCGCCCGCGGTGACGTCGACACGACGCCGATGCCGAAGACCACGACACCCAGTGCGACGCAGACGAACCACAGTGGCCGCGCCGCGGACGCGAAGTCGATGCCGCTACCGGACAGCGCTCCCCCGGCCACCGATCCACACAGCGCCACGCCGATGCTCACGCCCACCTGACGACTCGTCGACGTGACCGCGGACGCGGCGCCCGCCCGGTCCAGGGGCATACCGCTCACCGCGGCATTGGTGATGGGCGCGTTGACCATCGAGAAGCCGATGCCGAAGATGGCGAACACCACGATCAGCTCCCACACCGGCGTCGTCGCGGTCAGGAAGGTCAGCATGATCGCCGCCGTCGTGATCAGCACGCCGGCCGCCAGCAGGGACGGCCGTGCGCCGTAGCGGCCCACCAGGCGGCCGGACAGGGGCGAGAACACCAGTGCGCCAATGGCGATGGGCAGGTAGATCAAACCGGTGTGCATCGCCGAGTAGCCGCGTTCGCCCTGCAGGTAGAGCGACATCATGAACAGGAACGCACCCCACGCCGCGAAGGCGCAGATCGCGGTCACCGTCGCTCCCGTGAACGGGATGCTGCGGAAGAAGCGCAGGTCGATGAACGGGTCGTGCCGTTGCGCCTCGTAGCGGACGAACGCGGCCAGCGCGGTGGCGGCCACCACGGCGATCGCGATCACCAGCGGATGGGCCCACCCCAGGCCCGGGCCCTCGATGAGCGCGAACACCACGCCGAACAGGAACACCACCGCCAGCGCCTGGCCGATCGGGTCGACGTTGCGCATCGTCAGCGACTTGGTCTCGGGCACGAAGACGGCGGTCAGCACGATCGCCAGGGCGCAGATCGGCAGGTTGATCCAGAACACGGCGCGCCAGCCGACCGTCTCGATCAGCAGACCGCCCACGACCGGGCCGAGAGCCATCGAGATGCCGACCACCGCACCCCAGAAGCCCAGCGCCCGAGCCCGCTCCACGCGGCCGGTGAACACCTGCGAGATGATGGATAGCGCAACGGGATTGAGCATGGATCCGCCGATCGCCTGGAGCAGGCGGGCAACGATCAACGTCTCGATGTTGGGGGCGAGGCTGCACAGCAGCGACCCGATGGCGAAAACCGTCAGACCGATCTGGAACACCCGCCGCCTGCCGAACCGGTCGCCCATCGCACCCGAGAGCATGAGCAGCGACGCCAGCACCAGGGTGTAGACGTCGACGATCCACTGCAGCTGCGACGAGGAGGCGTGCAGGTCGTCGCGGATCGCCGGGATCGCGACGTTCACGATGGTGGCGTCCATCGACACGATGAGCAGGCTCAGGCAACAGGAGACCAGGACGATGGCCTTGCGCCGAGGCGTCAGCGTGCCAATGGTTTCATTCACACAACCATTGTGTATTTACAACTATCTAGATCGCAACCAGGTGTGGCCGAGCAGACACCAACTCGCACTCGAAGGGCCCCGATAGTGCGAGTTGGTGTCTGCTCGCGGTGCTAGCGGCCGCCGATGTCGGCGTAGTCGCGCTCGGTGTACCCCGTGTAGATCTGACGCGGGCGGCCGATCTTGCTGGGCTCGTCGTGCATCTCACGCCAGTGCGCGATCCAGCCGGGCAGCCGGCCGAGCGCGAACAGGACCGTGAACATGCGCGTCGGGAAACCCATCGCGCGGTAGATCACGCCGGTGTAGTAGTCGACGTTCGGGTAGAGCTTCCGCTCGACGAAGAAGTCGTCGGTGAGCGCGATCTCCTCGAGTTCCTTCGCGATGTCGAGCAGCGGATCCTGCACGCCGATCTTGGCGAGGATCTTGTCGGCCTGCTCCTTGACGATGCGGGCGCGCGGATCGTAGTTCTTGTAGACCCGGTGGCCGAAGCCCATCAGCTTCACGCCGTCTTCGCGGTTCTTGACCTTCTTCACGAAGGTCGCGACGTCGTCGTCGCCGTCGCGGATCTTCGACAACATCTCCAGCACAGCCTGATTGGCGCCGCCGTGCAGCGGACCCCACAGCGCGTTGATGCCGCCCGAGATCGAGGTGAACAGGTTCGCCTGCGACGAGCCGACGAGGCGCACCGTCGACGTCGAGCAGTTCTGCTCGTGGTCGGCGTGCAGGATCAGCAGCATGTCCAGGGCCCGGACGATCTCGGGGTCCACCTCATAGGGCTCGGCGGGGAAGCCGAACGTCATCCGCAGGAAGTTCTCCACCAGGGTCAACGAGTTGTCCGGGTACAGGAACGGCTGCCCCTCGGACTTCTTGTACGCGTACGCGGCGATCGTCGGGAGCTTGGCGAGCAGTCGGATGGTCGACAGTTCGACCTGGCCCTTGTCGAGCGGATCCAGCGAGTCCTGGTAGTACGCGCTGAGCGCGTTCACCGCGCTGGAGAGCACCGGCATCGGGTGCGCATTGCGGGGGAATCCGTCGAAGAACCGCTTGAGATCCTCGTGCAACAGGGTGTGCCGCTGGATCTGGTTGGTGAACTTCTCGAGCTGATCGGCGGTGGGGAGTTCCCCGTAGATCAGGAGGTAGCTCACCTCGATGAAGGTCGACTTCTCGGCGAGCTGCTCGATCGGGTAACCGCGGTAGCGCAGGATGCCCGCGTCACCGTCGATGTAGGTGATCGCACTCTTGGTCGACGAGGTGTTGACGAACCCGCCGTCATAGGTGGTGTAGCCCGTCTTGGCCAGCAGCGATCCCAGCGCGATCGCGTCGGATCCCTCAGTCGCCTTGACGATGTCCAGGTCGATTTCGCCGCCCGGGTAACGGAGCGAGGCGACCTCGTCGGAACTGGCGTTTTCGGGCACGTTAACCCCTTCTACGGTTGTCGACCGGATCTAGGCTGTCCGTCACCACAGAAAGGTAGTCGCTATGCCACGGGCGCGCTCGTGTGGGGTTCGCTCTCGGGGTCCTGCTGGCCGACCGACGGCTGCCAGGTCCTGCGGAACACTGCGACGGTCGCGCACAGGCGATCACGGATGATCTTGGGTTCGATCGGGTCGTTGCCCGGTCGGCCGAGGCCGGCGAACGAGTCGGAGAACAGGATCGCCCACGTATCGGTCACCAGCGTGACGGCCCGGTCGCCCTCGGGCACGCCCATCCGCCGCGCCATCACGCCCATCGTGGCCCTGTTCGTGACGTCGTGCCGCAACGCCAGCGCCGACGCGCGGTAGGACGTCGAGCCGTTGATGATTCGGATGAGCATCGCCATCCGGCGGAACCCGGGCGTCTCGTACTCGTCCCTGCCGGTGAACACCTCAAGCGACGCACCGAGCAGCGCCTCGTACTCCGTGATGCCGAGCGGCTGCTTCTCCATCGCCTCGGCCATCAGGTCGTCGAGGTCGTCGGTGATCGCCGCGACGACGGACTCCTTGTTGGGGAAGTACCGGCTGAACGTGCGGGGCGCCACGTCGGCGGCCGCCGCTATCTGGTCGACCGTGGTGTTGTCGAAACCCTGCCGCACGCACAGCTCGGCCGCCGCCTCGATGAGCGCGGCGCGGGTCCGACGTTTCTTCCGTTCGCGCAGCCCGTCGAGCGGCAGGTCAGGCATGCCCCAGGCCCGGATCCGTCGGCCGGGGCAGATCCGCAGCGAACATCGCCACCTGTTCGAAGGCGTCGTTCAGGCGGTCCACCATGACCTGGGGGCCGAGGCGCACGGTGTCGGTGTCGGCGATCAGGTCTCCGCAGGCAGTGACGATCGTCGAGGCGAACACCGCGCTGACGAGCCGCCGACGCCGGTCCTCGATGTCGACGCCCATCCGCTTGGCGATCAGCACCTCGGTGGCGTCGTGCTTGAAGTCGAACGCGGCCTGCTTCAGCGCATCCGAGGCGTTGATGACGCGCAGCATGAGGATGATCCGGTCGGTGGTCAAACGGCCCACCTGACGCGCCGCGACGCGGGTCAGGACGGCGACGTGCGCCTGCCGCTGCGCCTCGAGCGGGCCCACCTCCGCGGGAATGGTCTCGAGTTCGACCGCGACCTCGTCGGAGTAGTCGGAGATCAGCGTGAGGAACACCGCGTCCTTGGTCGCGAAGTAGCGGCTGAACGTCCGCGGCGACACGTCGGCCGCAGCCGCGATCTGCTCGACGGTCGTGCTCTCGTAGCCATGCTTGAGGCAGAGGTCCATGGCGGCATCGATGAGTGTGGCGCGGGTGCGCTGCTTCTTGCGTTCACGCAAGCCGGGGACGATGTCCTCCGCCAGTTCAGACACGCGCGAAATCGTAATCCGGTTTGATGTGATTTCCCTAAGTCGTCAGCCCGGATACGCGGTACCGCACGAACGCGGGCACCGCGAGCGTCGCGATCACCACCCCCACCACGACCAGGACGCCGCCCCCGGCTGCTGCCGCCGTGGTGCCGACCGCGGCCGCCGCAGCACCGTGCAGTGTGTCGGCGACCCGCGGCCCGCCCGCCACCACCACGATGAAGACCCCCTGCAGCCGGCCGCGCAGTTCGTCGGACGCCGCCTGCTGCAGGATCGTGTTCCGGAACGCCGACGACACCATGTCCGCGGCCCCGCCGACCACGAGGAACGCCACCGCGAACCAGAGCAGGGTGCCTGCACGGCCATCACTGAGACCGCACGCGAGCCCGAAGCCCACCATCGCCGCGCCCCACACCACGATCGCGGTCACCACGGCGAGGCCCTGGCGACGGATGCGCGGCAACCAGCCGGAGAACACCCCACCCGCGACCGCGCCGATCGAGATGCCCGCCGCCAGCAGCGCCATCGTGGTGCCGCCCTCGATCGGGCCGCCGAAGCTCTCGTGCGCGATTTGCGGGAACAGTGCCCGCGGCATGCCGAAGATCATCGCGATCAGGTCGACCACGAACGACATCAGCACCACCGTGTTGCCTGCGAGGTACCGAAAGCCGTCGAGGACGGCGCCGACGCCCCACCGCGACGACCCCCGTTCCAGCGACGTCGCCGGGATGCGGCTGAGCCGGTACGTCGCCCAGATGGGCAGCACGCAGGTGACGGCGTCGATCAGATACAGCGTTGACAGGTCGACCCAGCTCAGCATGATGCCTGCCAGCAGTGGCCCCACGATCGAGCCGAACTGCGTCACCGTCATGTTGAGGGCATTGGCCGCGGGCAACTGGTCACCGGGCAGGATGCGCGGGATCGCGGCCGCCCTGGTCGGCGAGTTGATGGCGTAGAACGCCTGCTGAAAGGCCAACAGGCACAACACCAGCCAGACGTTGTTCACCTGCAGCGCCGCCTGCAGCCACAGCAGCACCGACGCGACCGCCAGCCCGCAGGAGGCGATCAGCAGCAGCGTCCGGCGGTCCATCGCGTCGGCCAGGGCACCGCCCCACAGCCCGAACACGACGAGCGGGACGAGCGCGAAGACGCCCGCAAGCCCGACGTATGCGGAGTTCTGGGTCAGTGCGTACAGCTGCACCGGAACCGCGAACAGCGTCAGCCCGGCGCCGATGACGGTGGGAATGCCCGCCCACCACAGCCGCGCGAAGTCCTGGTTGCGCAGAGGGGTGGTGTCGGCGAAGAGCCGCGCCACCGCTAGGGCTGGAGCCGGGTCACCCGGCCGCCCGCGACGTGAATGCGGTTGTGCAACCGGTTCTCCCGGCCCTGCCAGAACTCGATTTCCTCGGCCGCAACGTGGTAGCCGCCCCAGTGTGGCGGCACCGGGACGACGTCGTCGTCGGCGAACCGGGCGGTGACGTCGGCCAGCTGCGCCAGGAGCGCCTCACGCGAGGCGATCGGGCTGGACTGGTGTGAGGCCCACGCCCCGAGTTGAGACCCGCGCGGCCGCTTCGACCAGTACTCGGCGGTGACCTCAGGCGCGACCTTGGTCACCGTGCCGCGGACGTGGACCTGGCGGCCCAGCCCGTACCAGGGGAAGGTCGCCGACGCCTGGGGATGGGCGTTCAGCTGCGCGCCCTTGGCCGAGTCGTAGTTGCTGTAGAACACGATGCCGGTCTCGTCGACGCCCTTGCACAACACCGTGCGGGTGACGGGCCATCCCCGCTCGTCGACGGTGCCGACCACCATGGCGTTGGGCTCGACGACCCCGGCCCGCTCGGCCTCGGCGATCCAGGTGCGCAACAACGTGATCCAGCCGGTCGCGGGATCGTCGCCGAGCCAGTCGACGTCGAGGTCGGCACTGCCGTCCTTCTCCACCGAGCCGTACTCCACCCGCATCCTGACCAGGTGTTCGCGATCGTCGTCGGGCATGGGTTTCGGCACCCACCAGACGCTACGCCCGCACGTTCGCCAACCCGTTACCGGCCGGTAGCGGTGGCGCGGCACACGGGTGCGAGAATTCGGCCATGAGCGGCATGCCAGGGGTTCCCGACGACTTCGTCGAAGGCTTGGAAGGCGTGGTGGCCTTCACCACGCAGATCGCAGAACCCGACAAGGACGGTGGCGCACTGCGCTACCGCGGGGTCGACATCGACGAGCTGGTGAGCCGTCGCGTCACGTTCGGTGACGTGTGGGCCCTGCTCGTCGACGGCGAGTTCGGCAACGGGCTGCGGCCCGCCGAGCCGTTCCCGCTGCCGATCCACAGCGGCGACGTGCGCGTCGACGTACAGGCGGGGCTCGCCATGCTGGCGCCGATCTGGGGGTATGCCCCGCTGCTCGACATCGACGACGCCACCGCCCGCGACCAGCTGGCTCGCGCGTCGGTGATGGCACTGTCCTACGTCGCGCAGTCGGCGCGCGGAATCCACCAGCCCGCAGTGCCGCAGCGCAACATCGACGAGTGCGACACCGTCACAGCGCGTTTCATGACGCGATGGAAGGGTGACCCCGATCCCCGCCACGTCGAGGCGATCGACGCCTACTGGGTGTCGGCGGCCGAGCACGGGATGAACGCCTCGACGTTCACCGCCCGCGTGATCGCCTCGACCGGGGCGGACGTCGCCGCCGCACTGTCAGGAGCGGTGGGCGCGATGAGCGGACCGCTGCACGGCGGGGCACCCGCGCGCGTGCTGCCGATGATCGAAGAGGTTGAGCGCAGCGGTGACGCCCGCGCGGTCGTGAAGGGCATCCTCGACCGCAAGGACAAGTTGATGGGCTTCGGGCACCGGGTGTACCGGGCCGAGGACCCGCGGGCGCGCGTGCTGCGGGCCACGGCGCAACGGCTCGCCGCGCCGCGGTTCGAGGTGGCCGCCGCGCTCGAACAGGCCGCGCTCGCCGAGCTGCGGGAGCGCCGCCCCGACCGCGCCATCGAGACCAACGTCGAGTTCTGGGCAGCAGTCATCCTCGACTTCGCAGGCGTGCCGCCGCAGATGATGCCCGCGATGTTCACCTGCGGCCGCACCGCCGGGTGGTGCGCGCACGTCCTCGAGCAGAAGCGGCTCGGCAAGCTGGTGCGTCCGGCCGCGATCTACGTCGGGCCCGAACCACGCAGCGTGGAGACCGTTGCCGGCTGGGACCGCGTCACGACGTCGTGATGGCGCCGACGTACACCGCTGCGGCGGAGGCGATCACGGATCTGGTGCGACGGATCCCGGACGACGCGTGGGACGGTCCCGGCCTCGGCGACTGGGACCTGCGGTCGCTCGTCGGGCACGCGTCGCGGTCATTCGTCACGGTCAGCACCTACCTGCGCGCCCCAGCCGAACGCGAAGACCTCGCCAGCGCCGTCGACTACGTCGCACGCCTGCGTGAGATGGCCGCAGGCCTCGGCGCGGCCGACGTCGTCGAACGCGGCAGACAGGCCGGCCGAGACCTCGGCGCCGACCCCGCCGCTGCCGTCGACGCCCTGGCGCGCGCTGCTCTGTCCGATACTGCGGATGCGGGTGACCCGCTGATCACCGTGATCGGTGGCCTCGGCATCCGGCTGAGCAACTACCTGCCGACCCGGACCTTCGAACTCGCGGTACACGGGCTCGACATCGCCCGGGCCGCAGGCATCTCACTCGTCCTTCCCGACGAGGTGCTCGAGGAGGCCACCGTGTTGGCCACCCGGGTCGGCGTCGCGCTGGGCCACGGCGAGACGGTGCTGCTTGCGCTCACCGGGCGGGCGCCGCTCACCGAGGGTTTCTCGGTGGTGTGACGGCCGGCCGGGTGTGACCCGCCGTTCGATGGGCATACCCCGGGACATGACGATTACGAGTGGCGACGTACGCCAACTGTTGGAGTCCGACGACGACGCGGTGCTGGTGCTCATCGAGGGGCGGGCCGAGGTCGTCCGGGGTGACGAGGTCGACGACGACGCTCATCGCGGCGCACTACAGGTGATCTCGCGCGCCGATCTGCTCGAGCGCACCGGCAGCGCCGAGCTGTCCGAGCACGAGCTGGAGGAGCAGGCGGGGACCCTCGACGCGACGGTGTCGGAGCTGGGCGGCTGAGCCGACCATTGCGATGAGTTTCCGGCGTCGGCAGGGTCGGTAGTGGTGAACCTCCTCGAAAGGAACCAGCCATGACCCAACCCGCCACGTCCTACATCGCCCCGCACCTCGTCGTCGACGACGCGGCCGCCGCCATCGACTTCTACGTCAAGGCCTTCGGCGCCACCGAGTACGGTCGCGTCCCGGGTCCCGGCGGCAAGCTGATCCACGCCGCCCTCGACATCAACGGCTCGATGGTCATGCTCAACGACGACTTCCCCGAGATGAGCGACGGCAAGTCGACGACGCCGACGTCACTCGGCGGCACCCCGGTGACCATTCACCTCCAGTTCGCCGACGACGTCGACGCGAGGTTCCAGCGCGCGCTCGACGCGGGCGCCACGGTCGTCATGCCGCTCGAGGAGCAGTTCTGGGGCGACCGCTACGGATTGGTGCGCGATCCGTTCGGCCACCAGTGGTCGCTCGCGCAGACCGTCCGCGAGGTCAGCATGGAGGAGATGACCGAGGCGATGAAGCAGGACTCATAGCTGGGGCACGTAGCTGCCGAGCAGACCGGTCGGCAACGCGTTGGCGGTCGTGATCGAACTGATCGCCTCGATGCTCGCCGGCTTCGGAGTCCGCTCCAGTTCGGGCGTGGTCGGATCGGATCCGTACAGCCCGAACTGGAGGTGGTACCCGTCGGCCCATTCGAGGTTGTCGACGAACGACCAGTAGGTGTAGCCGCGGATGTCGGTGCCGTGCGCAAGCAGGTCCTGAACCACCGCGAGATGGTTGACGATGTAGCCCGGCCGCTTCGTGTCCTCGTCGTCGGCGATGCCGTTCTCGGTGATCCACACCGGCTTGCCGTACGACGCCGCGATTTCGAGCACCTCGCGGAAACCACCCGGATCGATCGGCTGGTTGAAGTCGCTGCACGTCGGCGACTCTGCCGCACACCGGATCGGGAGGCCGCGCAGGAACGGGAAGCCCGGCACCGGCGCGAGGCCGAAGCCCTGCATGGGCTGGGACCCGTAGTACTGCACGCCCAGCCAATCCACCTTGTCGGTGAACTCGGCGTGGACTTCGTTGACCGTCTTCACGCCGTCGAGGTTCGCGTCGACCCAGCCGTCGATCACCGCGTTCGGAAACCAATCGTTGTAGAACTGATTCCACGCATCGGCAGCCTGCACGTCCAGCGGATTCCTCGGGTCCGAGGGGCGCGCCGGAATCATGTTGTTGGTGAAGCCGACGAACGCCGCCTGCTGGCCCGCCGTGGCGACCGTCGTGTCCCACTGGTGGAGTGCGTCGTATGCACCGACGTGACCGGCGGCCTGGTTGACCAGGAACGTCGCGGCGAGGTCCGGCCGGATCACGCCGGGCGGCCACGCGGGCACCAGACCCGGGATCGCGAAGAACTGCGTCAGCACCGGCGGGAACGGCTCGTTGATCGTGGCCCAGTTGTCCACCTGGTCGCCGTACTTCCACGCCAGATAGGCGGCGTACTTGCGGAATTCGATGGGTGTGCTCGGCGACAGCCAGCCCGCGGCCTGCGCGGGCAGACCGAGCTGGATCAGCGGCCGGGCCGCGATCGGATCGTGGATCCACGACGGCAGCGCGAAGTGGACGACCGTGACCATCGGTTCGAGATCGTGCGCGCGCAGCGAGGTGAGGACGTCACGGTAGTGCGCAACCTCCGCCTGATTCGCCAAGGCGTCCATCGCCTGCAGATCCGCGAGGGTGATCTCCCCGCCCTGGTCCGAGACGTTGACCTGCGCAGTCGAATTCGGGAAGATGCGGCTCCACTCGATGCTCATCCGGAACGTGTTCATGCCCAGTTCCTCGCGCGCGAGCTGGGCATCGCCGTCGTACTTCACGTAGGCGCCGGGACCGTTCTCGGGAACGCCGTTCGTCAGCCCGAGGAACTGGATGATCGGGTCGTGCACCCACTTGTACCAGTCCGAGTTGGGGTCGACGGGTGAGCCAGGGCCGCCCTCGGCCTGGAATCCTGCGTGTGCGACACCCCAGTGAAAGCCGTCGGGGAACGACAGGTCGATGCCGTCGACCGGGCTGACCGTCACCGTGATGGTCTTCGCGACGCGATGTCCCGCACCGGGATTGAGGAAGTTGCCGAGGATCGGCACGAACTGCAGTAGGCCGAGCGGACCGTGCACGTGCAGACCGGCAGCCGCGTCGTCGACGACCACGGTGAACCGGTCGACGCCACCGACAGCGGCCATTGCGTTGGTGGGCCGGTAGGTGAACGTGCCATCCGCCGCGACGGAGACCACTCCGCCGTTGAGCGGCCTGCCCACGACGTCGATGGTGTGGGCGTCGCCGTCACCGTCGCCGATTCCGAGGTGACCGGTCACGACGACGTCGCCGTCGACGTTGAGGCTCTGGGTGTTCTGGCTCGCGTTGTAGGTGATGGTGGGCGTCTGATTGAACAGCTCGCGCCGGACCCACGCCAGCAGCGCCCACGGTGACGGGTCGGCGGGCAGGGCGGGCATTCCCGCGGCGAACGGACTGAGCACCGCGCTGACGAGACTCGACACCACCCCGGTGACGTACGTGACCACGCTGATCGGATCGAACGCCGTGGGCCACGGCCGCAGCGATGGCACGGCGGGTGGAGGCGTCACGGCAAGTGCCGTCGGCGCGACTCGAAGGGTCGTGGGATGGTCGGGCGCCGCGCGGGTGACCACCTCGGTGGCCACTACCGAAGTGACGGGCTCGGCTGCGGGCGGGGACACGTCGTCGGTGTCGGGCTTGGAGGGCGATGACTGCTCGCGCGCCGGCTCCCGTTCGACGGTGGGCGTCTGAGTCGGCGCCGGGTCGTTCTCGTCTTCCTCTTCGTCTTCGTCGTCCGTCGAGCCGCTGGTGACGGCGCCGCCGGTACTGACCGTCACGCCGGGCGGCGCCTGACTGGTCGTGGCACCGGTCTCGGGGTCCGCCTCGGTGTCGGTGTCCAGGTTGGTGTCCAGGTCGGCGTCCGGGTCCGGGTCGGGCTCGGCATCGGAGTCCTGGTCGGCTGCCGGGGAGTCGACGGGGTCGGACTGTTCCGCCGCGTCCCGAGTCGACTCCGAGGACGTCTCCGACGACTCCGAGGTGGGCTCGGCCCATGCCACTCCGGGGGCGGTCAGCACGGCTGCCCCGACCCCCAGCGCGACGGCCAGCGTGCCCACCCGACCCACGTATGCCGATGCACTCATGCAGTCTTGCTATACGCCCGATCGCCGAGGCAACGGGTGTTTCGCAAAACTCGCCGGGTGCTACAGGCCGGCTGCTATAGACCCAGGCCGGCCAGGAGGCGTTCGCGCATGGACGGTTTCGGCGCCGTCGCGGCGGCGGCGAGCATGTCGGAGATCTCGGTGAACTTGTCCCGCGGCCGGTCGTCGCCACCACGGGCGACCTCGGCCGCGTCGATGGCCTTCCAGCCCGCGACGTCGACCAGTTCGGGCTGGCGAGCCCGAATCAGCCGGTCGAGGTGGACCGACCTGCCACGCGGATCGCGAAGCGCGCCGGCGTTGAAGTCGGCCACCAATTCGTGGACGGTCTGCGCCGCGCAGGACTTGTTCGTGCCGATGAAGCCCGTCGGACCTCGCTTGATCCAGCCGGCCACGTAGGTGCCGGGTGCTCCGACGACGCGACCGGATTCGTTGGGCACGACCCCGGACTCCTCGTCGAACGGGAGGTCGCGGATCGCTCTGCCGCGGTAGCCGATCGAGGTGAGCACCAGCCCGGCGCGCAGGGTGCGCACGTCGTCGCCACCGGTCACGGCGAAGGCCATGCCCTCGACGCGATCGGTGCCGAGCACCCGCTGCGGCGTCATCCGGTAGGCGAACCTGATGCGCGGACGGGTGGCGGGGGCGTCGGCGTCACCCAGCTTGGCGAGCACCTCGAGCTTGTTGCGGGTCAACGGATCCGTGCAGTCGGCGAGGTCCTGCCGAACCAGTTCGTGGTCGTCGCGGTCGAGCACGACCTCGTGGGTGGCCGTCAGCCCGATGAGTTCCGGAAGCGTGAACGCGGAGTCGGCGGGGCCTCGGCGGGCCGCGATCACCACCTCGCGCACCTTCGAGTCGCGCAGCGCCGCCAACGCATGGTCGGCGATGTCGGTGCGGGCGAGGTCGTCGGGATCGGTGGTGAGGATCCGCGCGACGTCCAGCGCGACGTTGCCATTGCCGATCACCACGACCCGCTCGTGGCCGAGATCGACCGGCAGATCAGCGAATTCGGGATGTCCGTTGATCCACGCGACCATCTCGGTCGCCGTCCCGGTACCCGGCAGGTTCATGCCCTCGACGTCGAGCCGCTTGTCGTTGGGCGCACCCACCGCGTACAGCACGGCGTGATGGTGTTCGAGCAACTCGCGATGACTGACGTGGTTGCCGACCTCGACGTTGAGGTAGAACGTGAACCCCGGCAACCGCGTCGTCCCGTCGAACAGCCGGGTCACGCGCTTGGTCGTCTGATGATCCGGGGCCACCCCGGCGCGGACCAGACCATAGGGCGTCGGCAGCTTCTCGAATACGTTGACCTCGACGCCCTGCTGGGTGAGCAGCTCGTCGGCGGCGTACATCGCCGCGGGGCCGGAGCCCACGATCGCCACTCGCAGCGGCCCGTCGCCACGCTCCACCCTGGGTGCCTCGAGCACCGGCGCCAGCTTCGACGTCGGCGGCAGCTTGCCCTCCCGCTTGGGATAGAACGCCGCGTTCAACTCAACGAACGGAAGCTGCGCGGGCTCCAGCTTCGTGTCGGGCGAGATCGCCCCCACCGGGCACGCCGACACGCACGCCCCGCAGTCGACGCACGCCACCGGGTCGATGAACAGCATCTCCGCGGTCGCGAACCCGGGCTCGTCGGGCGACGGATGGATGCAGTTGACCGGACACGCGTACACGCATGACCCGTCACTGCAACACGATTGGGTGATCACGTGGGGCATTTTTAGACCCCTACGCGACGGCGACGACGTGCTGGCGCTGCGGCTCGCTGCGGTAGCGGCTCGCCGGTCCGTCGATCTTGCAGATCCGCCAGATCAGCTTGGCCAGCGGGTTCATCAGGCCAGTCTCGTGGCACAGCATCCGGACGTCACCGAACGTGTCGCGCAGGAACTGGCGGCCCTGCGGAAGGTCGAAGAAGATCTCCTTCTTCACGGACTTCGGGATGTCGAACTCCTCCCAGAAGGCCTTCGGCGGCACGACGATCGCCTGACACAGGACGCGCATGATGATCGGCACGTGCAGCGACAGCACGAAGCGCTTGAAGCGACCGGTGCTCGTCACCCGCTTGTGCAGGTACTCGTGGGCGAACGAGATGTGGCGGGCTTCCTCGGCGACGTGAATGGCCATGACGCGCTCCATGATGGGGTGCAGCGCCTTGCCCTCGCGCAGGACGTTCTTCTGGATGTGGTCGATGGGCTCCTCGCCGGCGAGCACGCCGAAGAAGAACACGATCGGCAACGGGCCCGCGGCGAGCGGGATGAGCTGCGACAGCCACTTCAGCATGCGGGGCATGCCGGGCACGTCGATGCCGATGCGGTTGACCATCTCCTGGAACATCAGGGTGTGGTTGCACTCCTCGACGGACTCGTGGAGACAGTAGCGGTACTCAGGCGAGCCGTTGGGCACCCAGAACGCGTAGTTCATCAGGCCGCGGATGAGGATCGACTCGAAGTGCAGGCCGACCTTCGCGACGTTGGCCTGGCGCCACATGCCGATCTCGATCTGACGTTCCTTGGACTGCGCCTGGTACCAGGGGTGCCTGCCGAACGGGTCGGTGGCCGGAAGGATCCAGCGCTCGTCGTTGGGGATCACCGCGAACTCGGGAGAATCCCAGTCGATGTCGCCGTAGGGGTTGAAGTTGCGTCGCACCGAGCCCGCGGAGAGCGTCTCGAGCTTGTTGACGTACGCGGTGTCGTCGGTGACGTCCATGTTCTTGCGCCACCGCCGGATGAGGCGGGTGCGTGCGGGCTTGGGTGGGGTCTTGACGACCATGATCAGCCTCCGATGTCTCGTGGAACGATTTACATTCGCCTGCTGCTTGTCTAAGACGGTACCGGAGGTCCCAGGAATTGAACAGGGCGTTCGCGGCGATGTGGCGTCGCCGCGTTATCCACATCACATGTGACTCAGTTCACACGCTATGAGCGTCGAGCGTGGGCCGTGCGTACGCTCACGGACCGTTTCGCGTGCGTAGGACCCACGCTCGACGGCGAAGCAGCCGGAACTAGGCTTGACCGCATGTCCGACGCCGATCTGACCATCCCCGCCGACCTCAAACCCGCTGACGGACGGTTCGGATGCGGTCCGTCCAAGGTGCGGCCCGAGCAGCTGCAGGCGCTCGCCGCGGCCGGTGACCTGTTCGGCACGTCGCACCGTCAGGCCCCGGTGAAGAACCTCGTCGGCCGGGTCCGCGACGGCGTCCGGCAGCTGTTCTCGGTGCCCGACGGCTACGAGGTCATCCTCGGCAACGGCGGGTCGACGGCGTTCTGGGACGCGGCCGCCTTCGGCCTCGTCGACAAGCGCTCGCTGCACCTGACGTTCGGCGAGTTCAGCGCGAAGTTCGCCTCCGCCGTGAAGGCGAACCCGTTCGTCGGCGACCCCATCGTGATCAAGGCCGACGCAGGCAGCGCGCCCCAACCACAGTCGGATCCGTCGGTCGACGTCGTCGCCTGGGCGCACAACGAGACCTCGACGGGCGTCGCGCTGCCCGTGCAGCGGCCCGAGGGCGACGCCCTGGTCGTCATCGACGCAACCTCAGCCGCAGGTGGCCTGCCGGTCGACATCGCCGACACCGACGCCTACTACTTCGCGCCGCAGAAGAACTTCGCCTCCGACGGCGGGCTGTGGCTTGCGGTCATGAGCCCCGCCGCACTCGCGAGAGTCGAGGCCATCGCCGCCTCCGGACGCTGGGTGCCCGACTTCCTGTCGCTGCCCATCGCGATCGACAACAGCCTGAAGAACCAGACCTACAACACCCCGGCGATCGGCACCCTGGTCCTGATGGCCGAGCAGCTCGACTGGCTCAACGGCAATGGCGGCCTGGACTGGGCCGTCGCGCGAACCGCCGACTCCTCGCAGCGGCTGTACTCCTGGGCCGAGGCGACGAGCTACGCGACGCCGTTCGTGACCGATCCCGGCCTGCGGTCGCAGGTCGTCGGCACCGTCGACTTCAACGACGACGTCGACGCGGCGGCAGTGGCCAAGGTGCTGCGGGCCAACGGCATCGTCGACACCGAGCCGTACCGCAAGCTGGGCCGCAACCAGCTCCGCATCGCGATGTTCCCCGCGGTCGATCCCGACGACGTCAGCGCGCTCACGGCGTGCGTCGACTGGGTCGTCGAGCGCCTCTGACCTCGTGCAATACCCCGGGGGCCAGCGTGTCGCCACGGTTACGAGTCGATAACGCAGTAGGGTCACGCGTTAGCCCCTAGGAGGTGGATATGCGCGAATTGAATGTCGTCGGACTCGACGTGGACGGCAAGAGCGTCATCTGCGAATCAGCCGAATCGGGCGAGAAGTTCCTCCTGATCCCCGACGGACGGCTGCACGCTGCCCTCCGCGGCGACAGGGTGGGTTCGAGCAAATTCCAACGCGAGGCCGAGGACTCAGACGTGTTGCGTCCCAGAGACATTCAATCCCGCATCCGGGCAGGCGCCTCCCCAGAGCAGGTCGCCGAGGCCGCTGGCGTCGACCTCGCCCGGGTCGAGCGGTTCGCCCACCCCGTGCTGCTGGAGCGCTCACGGGCAGCCGAACTCGCCACCGCCGCGCACCCGGTGCTGGCCGACGGCCCCACCGTGATGACACTGCTCGAGACCGTCACCACCGTGCTCATCTCGCGGGGTCTCGATCCCGACGACACCAACTGGGATGCCTGGCGCAACGAGGACGGCCGCTGGACCGTGCAGCTGTCCTGGAAGGCAGGCCGCTCCGACAACGTGGCGCACTTCCGGTTCAGCCCGGGCTCGCACGGCGGCACCGTCACGCCGTTCGACGACTCGGCCGCCGAGCTGGTCGACCCCAACTTCCACCGGCCGCCGCTGCGCGCGGTGGCACCGGTGCCCGCAGCCATCGCGGCCGAAGCCGAGCCCGAACTCCCGCTCGAGGTCCCCGTGCCTGCACCCGCTCAACCGGAGCCGCAGGAGCAGCCGGCGAAGCCCGCACGCGCACGGCGTCGCAAGCCCGAAGTGCCCGCCTGGGAGGACGTCCTGCTCGGCGTCCGCTCGGGCACGCAGCCCTGATCGCGGGCTAACCGCCCAGTGTGATCGCGAGCAGCGCCAGCCACGCGGCTGCCACGCCCACACCGCCGCCCAGCACGAACCACCGCCACACCGGACGGGCGCGCCACCCCCACACCGTCGGCGCCAGACCGCCGACGGCCACCACGTTCAGTCCCAAGGCCAACATCGGGTGGACGCGGATCAGGCCGAGGCTCAACACGATGAGCGCCGCCGCCGTCACGGCCGCGACGAACGCGGCCACGGTCAGGCCGGTGCCCCACGGTGTCGCTTCACCCTCCATCACCTGTCATCACTCCCCTGGTCGCTGCGCTCCTGCCCGCCGGATTGATTCCCCGGGTCGCTGCGCTCCTGCCCACCGGACCAAACCCTAGCCCGCTCATAGAACGCCAACGCCGCAGCCGTTGCGACGTTCAGGGAGTCCGTGCCACGCGACATCGGGATGCGCACCCGTTCGTCGGTGGCCCGCATCGCCCGCTCGCTGAGCCCCGGTCCCTCGGCCCCGACGAGCATGGCCACCCGGTCGTCCGTCAGGTCGGCCATCGCATCGGCCAGCGTCCTGGCAGCTGGGTCCGGCGTCATCGAGAGCAGCCGAAAGCCCTTGTCGCGCAACGTCGCCAACTCGTCGGGCCACTCCGGCGCCCACGCATACGGCACCAGCAGCGCGTGTCCCATCGACACCCGCACCGCGCGCCGGTAGAGCGGATCGGCGCAGCCGGTGCCGAACACCACCGCGTCGACGTCCAGGCCCGCCGCGTTGCGGAAGATCGACCCGAGGTTCTCGTGGTCGTTGACGCCTTCGAGGACGGCGACGGTGCGCGCGTCGGCGATCACCTCGTCGACGGTCAGTTCGCGGGGCCGCGGCGCCGCGCCCAGCACGCCCCGGTTGAGGTGGAACCCGATCACCTCGGCCATCACCTCGGCGCTCGCCCGGTAGAAGGGAGCAGCCGTGACCCGCAGGTCGTCGGCCAGTTCGCGCAGCCTGCGGTCGGTGCCGAGGAACGCCCGCGGCGTGAACCGGGAAGCGAGCATGCGCTGCACCACCAGCACGCCCTCGGCGATCACCAGACCCTTGCCGCTGGGCAGATCCGGTCGGCGGTCGATGCTGTTGAGGTCGCGGAAGTCGTCGAGCCGCGGATCGGCGGGATCGTCGACGTCGACGACGTTCGGTTGCCCGGTCACGCGCCTTCGTCGACGATCGCGCGCATGAGGTCGGCGGCCTCGAGCAACGTCTGACGTTGCGGCGCAGACAGTTCCGCGAGCCGCTGCTGCAGCCACTCCCGGCTGGCGCGCCGTTCCGCCTCGATCAGATCGGCTCCGGCGTCCGACACCGACACCAGCACCTGGCGCCCGTCGTCCGGATGCGGGGTGCGGTCGACGAAGCCGAGATCGACGAGCGAGGCGATCACCCGCGTCATCGACGGCGGGCGCACCCGCTCGCGCACCGCCAGCATGCCCGGCGTCATCGGCCCCTCCTTGGACAGCGTCGCCAGCGCCGACAATTGCGATAGGGAGACCGGAGAGTCGGGCCTGCGGAACCGGAGTTGCCGCGCGAGCCGCACCACCGCCAAGGACAAATCGCTGGCCAGGCGTGCGTCGGCGTCGCTCACGAGCATTGACAGTACCGACAGCACTTTCTCGGCGGTCGCAACCACGCTCGATTCGCCTCTGTCGCCGGTGCGGTCCGTCGGAATGCATCGACTACGTTTGGTCCAAATGGCCGAGCAAACCCCCAGCACCGAATCCAGCGCCGAAGCCCCGCAGCCGCCGCCGCTGCCCGCCGGGCTGCTGCGCGTTCAGCCCGCCATCGCGGCCATCGCCGTGGGCTGGCTCGTCGCCGTGATCCTGGCGTTCACGGTGCCCGCCCTGCACGACTGGCGGCCCGTCACGATCGCTGGACTCGGCGTGGGAGTGTTTGGCACCTCGCTGTTCTTGTGGCAACGTGCCGCGGTACGACGCGGCTCCCGTGGCGCGCAGACCGGCCTGAACTGACCGGGCCAGACCAGGAGAAACCGATGGCAGAACCACTGTTGCAAGCCGAGATCGAGATCGCCGCACCGCCGGCCAAGGTATGGAGCCTGGTCTCCGACCTCCGCAAGATGCCGCAGTGGAGCCCGCAGTGCCGGCTGATGAAGTCGTTCGGCCCGCTGCGCCAGGGCGCCAAGACCATCAACCTGAACCGGCGCGGCCTGCTGTTCTGGCCGACGACCAGCCAGATCACCGAGTTCATCCCCGGGCAGAAGTTGGCGTTCCGCGTCAACGAGAACAACACCATCTGGTCCTACGAGCTGGAGCCCACCGCCACCGGCACGCGCCTCGTCGAGACGCGGCACGCCGAGAATGGCGTCAAGGCCGTGTCGAACGCCTTGGTCAACGCGGTGATGGGCGGCGTCCCCAGCTTCGAGCGGGAGCTGCTCGAGGGCATGAACCAGTCGCTGACGCGCATCAAGGCCGCCGCCGAAACGGGCTAGGCCCGAGTTCAGGACTCGGTGAGGTCCAGCACGCCGTCGTCGTACGGGTCGAACATCGGCGACCCGATCTGCGCGGGTGGCGGCGTGTCCGAGTGCGCGCCACAGCCGTAGTCGATGGCGACGACGTGCCCGTCGGCCGACATCTCGTTGGCGCACACGCCGAACAGCGTGCCGAGCGACCCCGTCAGCTTCATGTAGTACGCGCAGTCGCGGCACACCCGTTTCGTCGAGCGGGCCATCGCCGACTGTGGCCCGTAGTCGCCGTCGTACCACCGCTGCGCTGCCTCGGCCCGACCCAGCGGGCTGAGCAGCTGCTTGCGGCCGAGTCCGATCTCGCCTTCGAGGTCGTCCAGCTCGTCGTCACCGGTCGACTGGTATCCCGGCACCAGGCGCGGGTCGTCGATTGGAGGCGCAAGCAGGTCCCCCGGGCTCAGGTCGCCCGGCTGGACGCGTTCGTGCCAGGGCACCCATGCAGGCGCGAGCAGCGCCGTCGGCCCCGGGACGAGCACGACCTCGCTGACGGTCGCGTGGTCGGCACCCGGATACGCGGCCACGACGACCGCCCACTGCCACCCCTGGTAGCCCGGCATCACGGCCAGGAAGCGGTGCGTCGCTGCGGTCGGATCCTCGAAGCTCGCGCCGAGGTATTCGCCGACCTGCTCCTCGCCGTCGACACCACCTTCGATGATCGCCGCGCGGGCCAGGTCGACGGCGCCCGTCAGCACCGCGGTCAGTTCCGCGGGTCGCTCGGTCTCGTCGCGTCCAGGGTCCTGCTCGCCGCCGTCCGGCGAAGCGGACGCGGCGTCATGCTCGGCGGGTTCGGTGATGCTGTCCATCGCGGTCGATTCTGCCTGACATCAGCAGGGCAAAGCCACACCGGCTGCCCTACGGGCGCCCGTCACACCGATGGGGAACAATCGTGGCGTGAGCGGACCACGTCGCGACCCCGGCAGTTCCGGGGACCCACGTGACCGTCAGTACCACCCGCCGCGCCCGCCTTCGGGTGGCGACGAGCGCGGCGGGGGCGAGCACCCGGGCATGGCCAACTACCCCAGTGACGACCCCCCGTACGGGCGCCGACCGCGCGGTGAGGCGACGTCCAGCGCCAACAGGTGGCTGCCGCCGCTGAACGACGACGGGTCGCAACGCGGCCGCACCCACCCGTCGGACCCGCAGTACGGCGCCGGTCCGCGTGAACGGATCACGGTCACCAGGGCGGCGGCTTACCGCAGCCGCGAGATGGGCTCGCGGATGTACGGCCTGTTCCACCGGGCGGCGACGGCGGACGGGGCGGACAAGTCCGGCCTGACCGCGCTCACCTATCCCGTGATGGCCAACTTCGCCGCCGACTCCGCCATGGCGGTCGCGTTGGCCAACACGCTGTTCTTCGCCGCGGCCTCGGGTGAGAGCAAGAGCAAGGTCGCGCTGTATCTACTCATCACGATTGCGCCGTTCGCGGTCATCGCCCCGCTGATCGGGCCCGCGCTCGACCGGCTGCAGCACGGCAGGCGGGTGGCGCTGGCGCTGTCGTTCGGTCTGCGCACCGTGCTCGCCGTGGTCCTCATCGCGAACTACGACGGCGCGAACGGCAGCTTCCCGTCCTGGGTGTTGTATCCCTGTGCGCTCGGGGCGATGGTGCTGTCGAAGTCGTTCAGCGTGCTGCGTAGCGCCATGACTCCGCGCGTGCTGCCACCGTCGATAGACCTGGTTCGGGTGAATTCACGTCTGACGGTGTTCGGGCTGCTCGGCGGGACGATCCTGGGCGGCGCCATCGCCGCAGGCGTCGAGTTCTCGCTGAACATGCTGCACCTGCCCGGCGCGCTGTACGTCATGGTGGCGGTGACGGTGGCCGGCGCGGTGGCGGCGATGCGCATCCCCAAGTGGGTAGAGGTCACCGAGGGCGAGGTGCCGACCACGCTGACCTACCACGGGCCGACGACCCAGACCCCGCGGCCGAAGGGGCTCAAGCGCCGCAAGGCCGAACGGCAGCCGCTGGGCCGCAACATCATCACCTCGCTGTGGGGCAACTGCACGATCAAAGTGATGGTGGGGTTCCTGTTCCTCTACCCCGCATTCGTGGCGAAGTCCCACGACGCCAGCGGCTGGGAGCAGCTGCGCATCCTCGGGCTGATCGGGGCGGCGGCGGCGATCGGCAACTTCACCGGCAACTTCGCGAGCGCACGCCTCAAACTCGGCCACCCGGCGCAACTCGTGGTGCGGGCCACCGTCGCGGTCACCCTCGCAGCGCTGGCCACCGCGGTCACCGGCAACCTGCTGGTGGCCGCGGTCGCCACGCTCATCACCTCGGGAGCCAGCGCCGTCGCGAAGGCCTCGCTGGACGCCTCGCTGCAGGACGACCTTCCCGAGGAATCCCGGGCATCGGCGTTCGGCCGCTCGGAGTCCCTGCTGCAGCTGGGCTGGGTCGCAGGCGGCGCCACCGGCGTGCTGATCTACACCGATCTGTGGGTCGGCTTCACGGCCATCACCGCCGTGCTGATCCTCGGCCTCGCGCAGACGCTGGTGAGCTACAACGGTGACTCGCTGATCCCCGGCTTCGGCGGCAATCGTCCCGTCGTCGCGCATACCGAGGGCGGCACCCTCGACGCCTCGGCCGCGGCGCGAGGGTAGGAAGGACCTCGTGAAGGCCACGGCACGCAACGTCATCATCTCGCTCGTCCTCGTCACCGTGGTGTCGGTGGCGCTGACCGCCGTCCTGGTCTGGCGGACGAGCCGCGACGTCGAGCCGTCACACCCCGAGATCAGCGCCTTCACCGCCGGCCAGCTGGTGCGGGTCGGGCCCTACCGGTTCTGCGACGTCTACGAGATCACCAAGTGCGACGTGTCCGGCGCGAGCGGAGAACTGCGGGTGAACACGCGCGACACGATCCAGCTCTCCGTGCCGCCGCGGATCGCCGAGGCGCCGTGGGTGCTGCTGCGGTCGTTCGAGGATGGCGGGCCCGCGGCGGTCGAGGAGTTCCGGCCCGACACCGCGCTCGCCGCCACCATCCCGACGGTCGACCCTCGGCGCGGCAAGCTGACCGGCTTCGCGGTGATGTTGCCGACCCTGGTGCGCGACGAGGAGGGCAACGAGTTCCCGTGGCCGCACGCCGAGTGGTCGGTCAGCACCGTCTGGTCGTGACCGACCGCGCCTAACCCGCGCCGTGTCCCTCGGGGACCCGCTCGCCCTCTGGCGTCTCTCCGGGTGGCGTGCCGTCGCCGAAGGGCCTGCCGCCCAGCTGCTCCCGACCGTGTGGGGTCAGCCAGTTCGTCAGGTCGGGCCCCTTCGGGACGACGCGGGTCGGATTGATGTCGGTGTGGACCATGTAGTAGTGCTGCTTGATCTGCACGAAGTCCGTGGTGTCGCCGAACCCCGGCGTCTGGAACAGGTCGCGGGCGTACGCCCACAGCACCGCCATCTCCGAGAGCTTGCTGCGGTTGCACTTGAAGTGCCCGTGGTAGACGGGGTCGAAGCGTGCGAGCGTCGTGAACAGCCGGACGTCGGCCTCGGTGATGGTGTCGCCGACCAGGTACCGCTGATCCTCAAGCCGCTCGGACACCCAGTCCAGCGCGGTGAACAGCCGGTCGTAGGCCTTGTCGTAGGCGCCCTGTGACCCGGCGAAGCCGCAGCGGTACACGCCGTTGTTGATCTCGGTGTAGATGCGCTGGGCCACCTCGTCGATCTCGTCGCGGTGCTTCTCGGGGTAGAGGTCCGGGGCGCCGTCGCGGTGGTACTGGGTCCACTCGGTGGAGAAGTCGAGCGTGATCTGCGGGAAGTCGTTGGTGACCACCGCGCCGGTCGGGACGTCGACGATCGCGGGGACGGTGATGCCCTTCGGGTACTCGGGGTCGCGCTTGAAGTAGGCGTCCTGCAGGCGCGGGATCTTCAGCACTGGATCGAGGCCGTCGGGGTCGAGGTCGAACGTCCAGCTGCGCTCGTCGTGCGTCGGCCCGCAGAAGCCAATGGAGAGAACGTCTTCCAGGCCGAGCAGCCTGCGCACGATGATGGATCGGTTCGCCCAGGGGCACGCCCGCGCGACGACCAACCGGTAGCGGCCCGGCTCGACGGGATACCCGTCACGGCCGTCGGCGGTGATCCTGGTGGTGATGTAGTCGGTGTCGCGGTCGAAGTCGCCCTTGGGGTTCACGTAACTCACGACGCCAGTCTTCCCGTTTCGGTCGTGCGCCGAACGTCGAGTTCTCGTGGAAGATCCCTGGTCGCGTCCACGAGAAGTCGACGTTCGCGCGCCGTGGAACCGATGGGGCATGTCGACGAGTCCAAATGTCATGACCTCGTTGCGGTGGCCGTTCGTCGGCACCGAGGCCCTCGCCACGGGCTCGGTGACGAATCACCAGCTCCGCACCACCTACGTCGCCATACATCGCAACGTCTACGTGCCGCGTGGCGCCGAGCTGGACGCTGTCGACAAGGCCGTCGCGGCATGGCTGTGGTCGCGACGCCGGGCCGTCATCGCGGGAACCTCCGCAGCCGCTCTGCATGGCACTCGATGGATCGATGCCGACCTGCCCGCCGAACTGAATCGACCTGGTCGCGACAAGGTGAGCGGGATAGTCCTGCACAGCGACGCCCTCGACGAGGGCGAGATCTGCCGCGTCGGAGGGATGCCCGTCACGACGCCCGCGCGCACCGCCTTCGACGTCGGCCGGGCGCCGGGCCTCGAGACCGCAGTGATCAGACTCGACGCACTGCGCCATGCGACCGGGGTGAGCGTCGAGGCCGTCGAGGCCGTCGCAGAACGACATCGCGGGGCGCGAGGCGTGGTCCAATTGCGCCGCGCCCTCGCACTGAGCGACGCGGGGGCTGAGTCACCGCAGGAGACACGCACCCGACTGCTGCTGGTGAATGCGGGGCTCCCACGGCCCTTGACGCAGATCGAGGTGCGCGACCCGGCCGGACGCTTCGTCGCGCGCCTCGACATGGGCTGGCCCGCGGCGGAGGTGGCCGTGGAGTTCGACGGCGCTCACCACTGGACTGACCCACGCCAACGAAGCAGGGACATCGATCGCATCGCCGAACTCGCCGCACTGAACTGGATCATCGTCAGGGTGAGCGGCGAGATGCTGCGTCACCGACCGGCCGTCATCCTGCAGCGAGTACTGGCAGCTCTACGCGAACGTGGAGTTTTCGTCGTCCAAAGTGTCTGAACGCGACGGAAAGTCGACGTTCGCGCGGCCGACTCAGGCGTCGAGTTCCTGCGCGACTGCCTTGACGACCTCGGACACCCGGCGGGCGATCTTGCGATCGGGGTAGCGACCCTTGCGCAGCTCGGGCTGCACTGCACCCTCGAGCAGCGTGATCATGTCCTCGACCATGCCGTGCAGCTCGTCGGGGGTGTGCTTGTGCTCGGGGCGCTCGGCCCGACCGGCCTCGCGACGGGTCTTGGCGAGGCTGGGCGGCGGCTCGATGACCTTGAGACTCAGTGCCTGCGGACCCCGACGACCGGCGGCGATGCCGAACTCGACCTTCTGGCCGGCCTTCAGTTCCGCGACACCCGAGGGCAGGGCCGACGAGCCGACGTACACGTCCTCGCCGTCCTCCTGGGACACGAACCCGAAGCCCTTCTCGGCGCTGTACCACTTCACCTTGCCGGTAGGCACTCGTCTCACCCGCTCGTCATATCGCTGGACATCGAACACATAATTGAAGCGTCCCGCCTGCGCAGGACGCCACTGGTATCGATCCTACTCGGACACCGCCCCGACCAGCGAACCCTTTGGCCGGTAGCCTGGGAACCACCGCTGGAGGAGTCACATGCGCCTGATCCTGAACGTCATCTGGTTGATCTTCGGCGGGCTGTGGCTCGCCCTGGGTTACTTCCTCGCCGGGATCATCTGCTTCATCCTCATCGTGACCATCCCGTTCGGCTTCGCGGCCTTCCGGATCGGCGTGTACGCGCTGTGGCCGTTCGGCTACACCGTGGTCGACAAGCCCGGTGCCAGGCCCGGCGCGATGATCGGCAACGTCATCTGGATCATCGTCGCCGGAATCTGGCTGGCCATCGGCCACGTGCTGACCGCCATCGCGATGGCGATCACGATCATTGGAATCCCCTTGGCAATAGCCAACCTGAAGCTCATTCCCGTCTCGCTGCTACCGCTCGGCAAGGAGATCGTTCCCGCCGACGGCCCCCAGGCCCGGTTCGGGGTGCGGCAATGACCGTCACCGCGCTGGGCCTTCCGATGCCCCGCGCGGCGGTGCCCGCGGGCATGCCGAGCGAGGGTCCGCTGCTCGACACCCATGGCCGCGCGGCGACCGACCTGCGCGTCTCGCTGACCGACCGGTGCAATCTGCGCTGTACCTACTGCATGCCCGCCGAAGGCCTGAACTGGCTGCCGGGCGAGGAACTGTTGAGCACCGCCGAACTGACCCGGCTGCTCGAGATCGCCATCACCCGGCTCGGCATCACCAACGTCCGGTTCACCGGCGGCGAGCCGCTGCTGTCGAAGCACCTCGAGGACGTGATCGCCGCAGCGGCAGCGCTGACGCCGCGGCCCGAGATCGCGTTGACCACCAACGGCGTCTCGCTCGCCCGCCGGGCCCAGCGGCTGAAGGACGCCGGCCTGAACCGGGTCAACGTCTCCCTCGACACCGTGGATCCGAACCGCTTCGAGCACATCACCCGCCGCGACCGCCTCTCCGACGTCCTCGACGGCCTTGCCGCCGCGGCCGACGCCGGACTGACCCCGGTGAAGGTGAACGCCGTCCTGGACGCTGCGACGGGGCTCGACGATGCGGTGGAGCTGCTGCGGTTCTGCCTCGGCCACGACTACCAGCTGCGCATCATCGAGCAGATGCCGCTCGACGCCGACCAGCACTGGCGGCGCGAGGAGACGCTGAGCGCCGAGCAGATCCTGGCCGCACTGCGCCGCCACTTCGACCTGCAGCCAGACTCGGCACCCCGTGGCTCGGCTCCTGCGCAGCTGTGGCGGGTCGACGGCGGACCGGCCACCGTGGGCGTCATCGCATCGGTGTCCGAGGCCTTCTGCGCCGCATGCGACCGCACCCGACTCACCGCCGACGGGCAGGTGCGCAGTTGCCTGTTCTCGGCCGACGAGACCGACCTGCGGAAGCTGCTGCGCTCGGGCGCCGACGACGACGCGATCGAGGCGGCGTGGCGCGGCGCGATGTGGGCCAAGCCGGCGGGTCACGGCATCAACGACCCCGACTTCATCCAGCCTGCCCGGCCGATGAGCGCCATCGGTGGCTGACGTGGCCCCCTCCGACGGGGTCGACGGCGTTGCGCCGGCCCGCGTGACCGTTCGCTACTTCGCGGCCGCACGCGCGGCGGCGGGAACCGAAGACGAAATCGTCGAGATCACAGAGGAAACGACGATCGACGGCCTTCTCGAGAGGCTGCGCGAGCGCGGTGCGGACCTCTCCCGGGTGCTGGAGAGATGCTCGTTTCTCTGCGACGGCGTGGCGGTACGCGATCGATCGATCCGGTTGACAACAAACCAGACCGTCGACGTGTTACCCCCGTTCGCCGGCGGATGACGGTGATTTACATCACATCACGGAATGGTCACGAACTGGCGGTGGCGTGTCGTCACCCACACCCGCTCCTGCGAAAACGTCAACTTCGCCTGCGGCTTTAAGGTCCTCATAATATTTGCTGGAGGCGGAAACGCCGAGGTCGGCGCGAAGTGACGGGACCGGAGCCAGCCGTTACGGTCTGACCCAAGCCACACGACCCAAATCACGTGGCCCGCTGTGCCCGATAGCGCCGAACTCCATCCGTTGGGCACAGCCGATACCGACCACCTGGATGGAGGCGGGGGACCCACCGGTCCACCGAAGGACCTGGGGCTGCAACTGCAGCTCCTTGGGGTGAAGCCGACATACGTGCCGGCCGGGCAACCTCTCCAGCCCGAACCCGACAGCTGACCTCGCGGGCGCCTACGAGAGGAATTTCTGCACCTATGACTGGACGCCACCGCAAGGCTGCCCCAATCACGTCCGCTGCAAACGTCGCCAAGATCGCCTTCACCGGCGCGGTCCTCGGTGGCGGCAGCATGGTCCTCGCCAGCCAGGCTGGCGCTGCGACTGACGGCGAATGGGACCGGGTCGCTTCGTGCGAGTCCGGCGGCAACTGGGCCATCAACACCGGCAACGGTTACCACGGCGGTCTGCAGTTCTCGCCCAGCACGTGGTCCGGCCACGGTGGCGGCGAGTACGCCCCGACGGCGTACATGGCCACCAAGGACGAGCAGATCGCGGTCGCCGAGCGCGTTCTGGCCAGCCAGGGCAAGGGCGCATGGCCGACGTGCGGCCGCGGCCTGTCCGCCTCGACGCCGCGCAACGTGGTCGCCGACGCTCCGCAGCCTCTCGACAATCCCGCGCTTAACGGCGAGCTTCCTCCTCCGCCACCATTCGAGCTGTTCGCGGCTCCCGCGCCCCCACCGCCGCCGCCGGCTCCCGAGCTGCTGCCGCCGCCTCCGCCGCCGCCCTTCGAGGCCATCGGCCCGCTGAACATGCCGCTCCCTCCCCCGCCGCCGCCTGCCCCCGAGCTGCCGCCGCCCCCCGCTGCCGCGCCGCTGGACGCGCCGTTGCCCGTGGACGCCGCCGCCCAGACCATCGGTGCACCCATGCCGGTCGGCGCCCCGCTGCCGCCTCCGCCTGCAGACCTTCCGCTACCTCCCCCGGTCGACGCACCCCTGCCTCCTCCGCCCGCACCGGAACTGCCTCCCCCGCCGCCCGCACCGCCGATCGTCGCGGCCGCCAACTGGGACGTCGCGCCCGATGGACCGGCTCCCGCCGACCAGCCGCAGGTGTGGTCGCTCGGCCGCGCGGACGTTCCGCTCGAGCCGGTGCTGCCGGCCCCGCCCGCCCCGGCGCCTGCCCCCGGTCCGCTGGCACTGGGCGCCGAGGCTCCCCTGCCCGCACCCGCTCCCGCTCCCGACGTGGCAGTCCAGCCGGTCAGCGGCGAGGTTCCTGCGCCGCCCGCCGAGGGTGTCCCGCACCTCGCCAGCCCGGAAGCCCTTCCGCCCGGCTCGACCCTCGACCCCACCGCGCAGGGCACCGAGAGCCCGAACGCGAGCTACATCAAGGATCTGTGGCAGGCCGTGCAGAGCCAGGAGATCAGCGGCAAGGAAGCCCTGATCATGGGTCTCGCGCAGCGCGGCATGAACACGCCGTACCCGGAGCAGGCCGCAGGGCCCAACGTCCCGGTCACGCCCGGCGATGCACCGGCACCCGCACCCGGTGCTCCCGTGCCCGCGCCGGTCGGTGGCCCGCTGCTGCCGCCGCCCGCCGCGTAACGCAGGCGCGCGCCGCGTAGGTCAGGCCGAGCCGACCCACTCCTCGGAGCCGTCGGCGAAGAACTGGTGCTTCCACACCGGTAGCCGCGCCTTCACGGTGTCGACGAGCAACGCGCACGTCTCGAACGCAGCCCTGCGGTGGTCGGCCGCCACGGCGGCCACCAGGGCGGCGTCGCCGATGTGCAATGTCCCGATGCGATGGCTCACCGCGATGGCGCGCACGCCGTCGGCGGTTCGTGCGATCTCCTCGGCGACCTCGGTGAGCACGTCCAGCGCCGTCGGATGCGCGGAGTACTCGAGCCGCGTCACACCCCGGCCGCCGTCGTGGTCGCGTACGACGCCGGAGAAGCCGACCACCGCACCTGCTGCCTGGTGAGCGACGAGCGCCTCGTGCTCCGTCAGATCGATCAGTTCCTCGGTGAGCGCGATGCGCACGATCGACGTCATCGTTGATGGTCTCCGCCCTCGAGTTGATCCAGCGCATGGTCGAGCACACCGTCCAGGACGCCGAGACCGTCCTTCACTCCGCCCGTCGAGCCGGGCAGGTTGACGATCAGCACGCCGTCGCGGACGCCGCAGACGCCGCGGGAGAGCACCGAGGTCGGTACGTGCGGTAGGCCGGACCGCCGGATCGCGTCCGCGAGTCCGGGAATCTCGTAGTCGACGATCGCCGCCGTCGCATCCGCCGTGCCGTCGGTCGGCGAGATGCCTGTGCCGCCCGAAGTGAGGATCACGTCGACGCGCTCGCCGACGGCGGCGAGCAGAGCGCGGCTGACGTCGGTGCCGTCGGCCACCACGACGGGTTCGGGGACCTCGAACCCGCGGGCCGTCAGCCACTCGACGACGACGGGTCCGCTGCGGTCGGAGTAGACCCCGGCCGCAGCACGGGTCGAGGCGACGATCACCCGTGCGGTTCTGCCCGACCGAACCGATGGCTCGCTCGTCACGTCCGCTCCCACGTCCCCGTCTTGCCGCCGTCCTTGCGCACCACGGCGATGCCGTCGATGGTGGCCGCCGGATCGACGGCCTTGAGCATGTCGTAGAGCGTCAGCGCCGCCACGCTGACGGCCGTGAGCGCCTCCATCTCGACGCCGGTGCGGTCGGTGGTGCGCACGGTCGCCGTGATGTCGACAGCCGTTGTGCCGATGGCGAATTCGACGTCCACGCCGGTAAGCGCCAGTTGATGGCACAGCGGGATGAGGTCACTGGTCCGCTTGGCCGCGAGGATGCCCGCGACGCGCGCGGTCGCCAGCGCGTCGCCCTTGGGCAGCCCCTTGGAGGCGATGAGGTCCACCACGTCGGGACGCGTCCGGAGCGTGCCCGTCGCGACCGCGGTGCGCTTGGTGGCGTCTTTCGCCGTGACGTCGACCATGTGTGCCGCACCCTCGTCGTCGAGGTGCGACAACCGATCGGTCACGGCTACTTGTTTACGACGGTGACCGGGTGCGTGTACGGCAGTTCCGTGGCCGGCAGCGGGAACGTGACGTCGCCGAACGGGGACAGTGCACCCGTGCGGTCTGCCGCGAGTTCGCTGACCGCGTGGTCACCGTCCTCGGTGACGGGCCAGCCATTGTCGACGTAGTGGTTCTTCTTCTTCTCAGCCACGCAGACATTGTGGCAGGCCAAGCGTTGACTGGCGAGACCGGTCACCTGGCTTACGCTGGGTGTCGATGACCGAACCCAACCCCGCCATGCCGCTGGGCGCCTGGTTGGCCGGCCTGCCCGACGAGCAGCTGATCCGGCTGCTCCAGTTGCGACCCGACCTCACGCAGCCGCCGCCCGGCTCCATCGCGGCCCTCGCCGCCAGGGCGCAATCCCGTCAGTCGGTGAAGGCTGCCACCGACGACCTCGACTACCTGCGGCTTTCCGTGCTCGACGGCCTGCTGCTGTTGCACGCCGACGCCTCCGCGGTGCCGGTGGCCAAGCTGCTCTCGCTGTTCGGTGACGACGAGCGGGTCAGTGCCGCGATCGACGATCTGCGGGACCGGGCGCTGGTCTGGGGCGACACCAGCCTCCGGGTGACGGCCGAGGCGGCGTCGGGTCTGCCTTGGTACCCGGGTCAGGTGACGGCGGAGACGGCCGCACCCGACCCTGCTGCCATCGCGGAGCGCCTCACCGGCCTGGACACCCCTGCGCGCGAACTGCTCGAGCGCCTGGTCGAGGGCTCGCCCGTCGGGCGGACGCGGGATGCTGCGCCGGGGACGCCGCCCGACCGCCCGGTGCAGCGCCTGCTCGCTGCGGGGCTGTTGCGGCAGCTCGACGACGACACCGTGATCCTGCCGCGCACGGTCGGGCAGGTCATGCGCGGTCAGCAGCCCGGTCCCACCGGTCTGGCGCCGCCCGACCCGACGGTCGCCAAGCTGAAGGTGGGCGACGTCGACGCCGCTGCCGCGGGCGCCGCCATCGACGTGCTGCGCGAGGTCGAGGTCATCCTCGAGACGCTCTCGGCCGCGCCGGTCGTCGAGTTGCGCAACGGCGGCCTCGGCGTGCGCGAGGTGAAACGGCTCACCAAGGCGACGGGCATCGACGACCACCGGCTCGGCCTCATCCTCGAGGTGGCTGCCGCCGCCGGGCTGATCGCCTCGGGCATTCCGGACCCCGAACCGCAGGACGGCGCGGGACCGTTCTGGGCGCCCACCGTGGCGTCCGACCGGTTCGTCGAGTCGCCGGCGGCAGCGCGGTGGTACGCGCTGGCGTCGGCGTGGCTCGACCTGGCGGCCAGGCCCAGCCTCATCGGCGAACGCGGACCCGACGGCAAACCCTATGCTGCACTGTCGGATTCGCTGTACTCGACCGCGGCACCGCTGGACCGCAGGCTGCTCCTGCAGGCCATCGCCGACCTGCCGTCGGGCTCCGCGGTGGACGCGAACTCCGTCGCCGCGGCCATGGCCTGGCGCAGGCCGCGGTGGTCGACGCGCCTGCAGCCCGCCCCCGTCGGCGCGCTGTTGACCGAGGCGCACACGTTGGGGATGGTCGGGCGCGGTGCGATCGCGACGCCGATCCGTCGCCTGCTCGACGGTGCGGAGGAAGCCGCCGTCGTCGCGTCGATGGAGAAGGTGCTGCCCGCGCCGATCGACTACTTCCTGCTGCAGGGCGACCTCACGGTGATCGTGCCGGGTCCGCTGGAGCGCGAACTCGCCGAGCGGCTCGCCGCGGTCGCGACCATCGAGTCGGCGGGCGCAGCGACGGTCTACCGGATCAGCGAGGCCACGATCCGCCGGGCGCTGGACACCGGCGCCACGGCGAGTGAGTTGCACACGCTGTTCGAGCGCCATTCCAAGACCCCGGTCCCCCAGGGACTGACGTACCTCGTCGACGACGTGGCGCGGCGGCATGGGCAACTCCGGGTCGGCATGGCGTCGTCGTTCATCCGTTGCGAGGACCCGGCGCTGCTGGCCCAGGCCATCGCGGCACCTGCGCTGGCGAACGTCGAGATGCGCAGCCTGGCGCCGACGGTCGCGATCTCAGCGGCGCCCATCGCCGACGTTCTCGCGGCGTTGCGCGCAGGAGGCTTCGCGCCGGCGGCCGAGGACTGGTCGGGTGCCATCGTCGACATCAGCGCCCGCGGGTCCAGGGTGCCCGCGCCCGTCCGCAGACGCGGCTACCGGCCGATGTCCACGCCCAACGCGCAGACCCTCGGCGCGATTGTCGCGGTGTTGCGCAAGATGGGCGGCGGACACGCCTCGGGATCGCGGCTCGACCCCGCCGAGGCGATGGCGCAGCTGCAGTCCGCGGCGCATCAGCAGACCTCGGTCGTGATCGGCTACGTCGACCCCGCGGGGGTCGCGACCCAGCGCGTCGTCTCGCCGATCAACGTCCGCGGGGGGCAGTTGACGGCCTACGACCCGGCTGCCGGCCGGGTCCGCGAGTTCGCGATTCACCGCGTGACGTCCGTGGTGTCGGCGGACACGGGATAATGGGACGAATGACCTCCCACAACTGCAGCGGGGATCGCTCGTGACCGACGGCCCCTTGATCGTGCAGTCCGACAAGACACTGCTGCTCGAGATCGACCACGAGCTGGCGGGTGCCGCCCGCTCGGCCATCGCGCCGTTCGCCGAGCTGGAGCGTGCCCCCGAGCACGTCCACACGTACCGCATCACGCCGCTGGCGCTGTGGAATGCCCGTGCCGCGGGCCACGACGCCGAGCAGGTGGTCGACGCGCTGGTGTCTTTCTCGCGCTACGCCGTGCCGCAGCCGCTGTTGGTCGACATCGTCGACACCATGGCCCGGTACGGGCGCCTGCAGCTGGTGAAGAGCCCCGTGCACGGGTTGATGCTGGTCAGCACTGACCGCGCGGTGCTGGAAGAGGTGCTGCGCAACAAGAAGATCGCCCCAATGCTGGGCGCCCGCCTCGACGACGACACCGTGATCGTGCACCCGAGTGAGCGCGGCCGCGTGAAGCAGATGCTGCTCAAGATCGGCTGGCCGGCCGAGGACCTCGCCGGGTACGTCAACGGCGAGGCCCACGCCATCGAACTCGATCAGACCGGCTGGGAGCTGCGCGACTACCAGGAGATGGCGGTCGACTCGTTCTGGGCCGGCGGTTCGGGCGTCGTGGTGCTGCCCTGCGGGGCGGGCAAGACACTGGTCGGCGCCGCAGCGATGGCCAGGGCGGGCGCCACCACGCTGATCCTCGTCACGAACACCGTCGCGGGACGGCAGTGGAAGCGCGAGCTGATCGCGCGTACGTCACTGACCGAGGAGGAGATCGGCGAGTATTCCGGCGAACGCAAGGAGGTCCGGCCGGTCACCATCGCGACCTACCAGGTGATCACCCGTCGCACCAAGGGCGAATACAAGCACCTCGAGTTGTTCGACAGCCGCGACTGGGGCCTGATCATCTACGACGAGGTGCACCTGCTGCCCGCGCCCGTGTTCCGCATGACCGCCGACCTGCAGTCGCGCCGCCGGCTGGGGCTGACCGCGACGTTGATCCGCGAGGACGGCCGCGAGGGCGACGTGTTCAGCCTGATCGGACCCAAGCGGTACGACGCGCCGTGGAAGGACATCGAGGCCCAGGGCTGGATCGCGCCTGCCGAGTGCATCGAGGTGCGGGTCACGATGACCGACAACGAGCGCATGCTCTACGCGACTGCCGAGCCGGAGGAACGCTACAAGCTGTGTTCGACGGCGCGGACCAAGATCCCGGTGGTCAAGTCGATCCTCGACCGTCACCCCAACGAGCCGACGCTGGTCATCGGGGCCTACCTCGACCAGCTCGACGAGCTGGGTCAGGAGCTGAACGCGCCGGTGATCCAGGGGTCGACGAAGAACGCCGAACGCGAGATCCTGTTCGACCAGTTCCGGCGTGGCGACATTCAGACCCTGGTGGTCAGCAAGGTCGCCAACTTCTCGATCGACCTGCCGGAGGCCAGCGTCGCTGTCCAGGTGTCGGGCACCTTCGGGTCCCGGCAGGAGGAGGCACAGCGCCTCGGCAGGCTGTTGCGCCCGAAGGCCGACGGCGGCGGTGCGGTGTTCTACTCCGTCGTCTCCCGCGACAGCCTCGACGCCGAGTACGCCGCACACCGCCAACGCTTCCTCGCCGAGCAGGGCTACGGATACGTGATCAAGGACGCCGACGACCTGCTGGGGCCGGCGATCTGATCGTGACGGCGCGGTAGGAGCCCGGAGGCGCTAGCCTCCTTGTTCATGACCGCACGTCGGCGCGACCGCGCCACCTCACCCGTGCAGGCCGCCAAGATCGTGGTGGCCGGCGCGGCGATAGGCCTTGGCGCATTCGCGTTGGGCTTGGCCGGACCCGCTGGTGCCGAGCCCCTCGTTCCCACGCCGGTGCCGGGTGACCCCGCCGCACCCCCACTACCGGGGCAGCCCGTGCCGGTCCCGCCCGGCGAACTGGTGGTTGCGGCTCCCGCGCCGCCGCCCATGGGTGAGCCGATGGTTCCCGAGATCACCGACCCCAAGTACGGGTCGGGATCCAGTTCGGGTCCGCTGGGCTTCCTCAAGGACGCGTGGAACCAGGCGAAGAACCCGTACGGCGATGCGATGCCAGTGGCGTCGGCGCCTCCGCCCGGCGCAGGTCCTGCGCCGCAGCTGCCGCCCGGATACGTGTCGACGAACGCACCGGGATCCAACGGGCCTCCTCCGATGGGCGACTACTCCGGGGGACCGGCTCTACCCGAGGGTTACTACTCGCTCAATGGCCCGCCGCCCCCCGGGTACTTCGACGGGCCGCCGCCACCGCCGCCCGTGGACCCGAATGCCTACGTGCCGGTGGTCTCACCTCCGCCGCCACCGCTGCTGCCTCCTCGCTAGCTCGAACGGCGCTGTGAGGTAACGCCTTACAGCTGCGAGCAAACGGGTCGTGGCCTCGCCGCGGCGCGCAGCCCACGATGGCGGGATGACCTGGCAGCACCCCCACGTTCACATCGCCCGCGGCGCGGCCGGCTTGGCCGCCGCCATGGGGATCGGCCGTTTCGTCTACACGCCGATCCTGCCGCTGATGACCGCCCAGAGCGGGCTCAGCCCCGCAGCCGCCGGCGGCCTGGCCACGGCCAACTACGTCGGCTACCTCGCCGGCGCGATGGCAGGTGTCGTCGCGCCGCGACTGGTCCGTACGCGGTTCACCTGGCGTGCGGCGCTGCTCCTCGTGGTCGGCAGCCTGGTCGCGATGCCGTTGTGCGACGACGTCGTCGGATGGCTCGTCATCCGCACGATCGCAGGGTTCGCGAGCGCACTGCTGTTCGTGATTGCCGTCGACTGGATGCTCGACCATGCCAGAGGCCGGTCCGCGCAGCTTCCGGGCTGGGGCTTCGGCGGGGTGGGCGTCGGCATCGCCCTGTCGGGTGCCCTGGTGCTGCTGCTGCCTGCGGCCGGATGGCGCACCGCATGGTGGTCGTCGGCGGCGATGGCGGTCCTCATCGCAGCCGTGGCATGGCACATGCGCGGTGCGACCGAAGCCGCCGGTCCAGTGACGGGTTCGCTTGCGCCGACGGCGAGTTCACGGCGCGGGATCATCGCGCTCCTCGCCTGCTACACCCTGGAGGGAATCGGTTACATCATCGCCGGGACGTTCTTGGTCGCCGCGATCGGACAGAGTTCTCCTGGCTGGCTGGGCAACAGTGCGTGGATCGTCGTCGGCGTCGCAGCCGCACCGTCGGCAGCGCTGTGGGCGGCGGCCAGCAGACGCTGGTCACACGCCACCCTGCTGGTCGCGGCGTTGGCGCTGCAGGCCGTGGGCATCGCGTTGTCAGCCGTGGCCGGCGGCGCCCTGTCTGCGTTCATCGGCGCGGTGTTGTTCGGCGGCACCTTCATCGGCGTGAGTACGGTCGCGCTGGCGGCGGGGCGCCTCCTGGCGTTCCCCCGGGCGGTGGCAGTGCTCACCACGGGCTATTCCGTCGGCCAGATCGTCGGCCCCTTGCTCGTCACTCCGCTTCTGCACCACGGCTTTCGGCTGGCACTCATCACCTCGTCGGGCGTCGTGACCCTTGCCGCGGTCGCCGCGATCTGGCTGCGGGTCGGCTCGTCGGAACTCAGTCGCGCCGGTGCGGATCGTCTGGCGGCAGCCACGTCTGCGGGTCGTCCAGGGCCGATCGGTCGGCCCCCGCGCAGAACGCCTCGATGAGAGCCAGCACTGCGGGGTCGACCTCTTTCCGCCGCCAGACCAGGGACCACGTCCACACCGGAGATGGACCGATTACCGGGCGACGCACCAGATCCGGCGGTGTCGCGTCGTTCTGGCCCCGGGGGTTGTTCAGCATCGGCCGGCGGAAGCGGCGTACGTGGTCGAAGAACGTGGTGCCGGTGACGCCGCCGTCGTCCACCCGGATGAGCCGGGCGTCGTTGACGCGCGCGAACTGTTCGGCATATCGGTTCCACGACGACCAGCTGGCGTCGTCGGCGTCGGCGAGGACGCTGGTGTCCCGTGCCGCGACGGGCGTGGTCTCCCTGCCGACGTCGAGCGCGTAGAGCCGGTCGGTGCCCACTAGGCGGGCGTTGAGGGACAGCGCGTCGAGGTCGGTGTTCTGGACCCAGCAGATGGCCAGATCCAGGCTGCCCTCGGCGACCCTCGCGGCCTGGGCGTGCGACGGCATCACCCACGTGTCGATCCGGACCTGGGCGACGCCTGCCGCCCGTTCCGCCCAATCCGTCGGGCACCACTGCACGTAGCCGATCCGCACGGGCTCGGTCGACGACATACCCTGCGCCTGTCTGCGCAGGTCGTCTGCGTCGGTGACGAGGGCACGGGCGCGGGGAAGCAACGCCGAGCCCGCTGCGGTGAGGGCTACGGAGCGACGGTCTCGATCGAAGAGCTGCACCTTGAGATCCCGCTCCAAGGCCTTGATCTGCTGCGAGAGGGACGGGCCCGCGATGCGCAGCCGCTCGGCGGCCCGGCCGAAGTTCAGTTCCTCGGCGACCGTGACGAAATAGCGCAGCTGGCGCAGCTCCACGCCGGTCAGCGTAGTCCAGTGGTAGGCGCTGCCTACCAGCAGCGAGCATTCCGGTCCTGTCGTCGGGGAGTGGGCCGGGACGATGCTGCGTTCCCATGGACATCACTACGAGAAGGGAACGGATCATGACCAACACTCCACGCGTCGCACTCATCACCGGCGCATCACAGGGCATCGGCGAGGGCCTGGTGGCCGGCTACCGCAAGCTCGGCTACGCCGTCGTCGCCAACTCGCGCACGATCCCCGAATCCGACGACCCGATGGTGCTTGCCGTAGCGGGTGACATCGCAGAACCCGGTGTGGGCCAACGCATCGTCGACGCGGCCATCGAGAGATTCGGCCGCCTCGACACAGTCGTCAACAATGCGGGCATCTTCGTACCGAAGGCGTTCGTCGACTACACCGACGAGGACTACGACGACGTCACCGGCGTGAACCTCCGCGGATACTTCGAGGTGTCCCGTGCGGCCATCGCGGCAATGCTGCGCCAAGGCGACGGCGGGCACGTGGTCAGCATCTCGACGACGCTGGTCGAGCACGCCAACTCCCAGGTCCCGTCGGCGCTCGCATCGTTGACCAAGGGCGGGGTGAATGCGGCGACCCGGGCACTCGCGGTGGAGTACGCGCAGCGTGGAATCCGCTCGAATGCCGTTGCGCTGGGCATCATTCGGACGCCGATGCACGAGCCCTCGGACTACGACGCTCTGGCGGCGCTGCATCCCGTCGGTCGGATCGGTGAGATCGACGACGTCGTCGACGCCGTGCTGTACCTGGAGAACGCGAAATTCGTCACCGGCGAGATCTTGCACGTCGACGGCGGTCAGAGTGCAGGCCACTGACATGGACGCCCAAGGAATCGTCACGGTCGCCATGGACGAGTGGAAGGCCGGGATCGACGCACACGACCCCGGCCGGGTGGCCGCAGTGTTCACGCAGGACGCCGTGTTTCAGGGCCTGCGCCCGTACGGCGTGGGACGCGCGGTGGTGTCGGCATACTACGAGTCGCAGCCTTCTGGCATGAACGTCTCCTACCGCGTGCTCGAAAGCCGCACGCTCGCAGCCGACGCCGTCATCGGATACCTGCGCGCGACGTTCGAGTTCGTGGATCAGCCGCCGCTCGAATTGAACATCGGTGTGGCACTCACCCGGATGGGCGACGAGTGGCTCGTCGCCCAGTACCAGGCGTCGCGGGTCTGAACCCCTAGACGACGAGCACGGTCAGGGGCGCCGACACGCTGGTCAATCCTTGACGATCGGTCACCACGAAGGAAACCGTTCGGAGGCCTAGGTTCAACCCCAAGATTCCGCCGCTGGTCACAAAGGTGACGGAACGGAGCGCTGCCTGATACTCCGCCACCGTGGCGTTGCCTTCCAGTGACAACACCTTCGTCGTGGAGTTCCAGACGGCGGTGATGCCACTGCCGGGAGGTGACGTGAAGGCGAGGGTGTCGTTCCCACCGATCACCAAGCCCCCGATCGTCACCGTGGCACCTGACAACGATGTTGAGTCGTCGAGGATCGTGATCGCCGGGTCGAGTATTTGAGGACTTCCGCCGTTCGCAAAGGGAAGTTGAACGCCAACCAAGGACGACGTGACTAGCGGTGCACTGTTCGCCGTGACGATGGCCGTGAACGGGAGGGAGGTCCCCGCCAGGCCCTGCTGATCTGTGATCTCGAAGGTGAACGTCCGCAGACCGATGATCCCGGATGCGCTGGTGGAGAACGTCACCGACCGTAGCGCGGCCTGGTACTGCTCGACGGTCGCCGTGCCGGAGAGCGTGAGGACCCCGTTGGCGCTGTCGTAGCTCATCGTGATGCCGCTCGCCGACGGTGACGTGAACGACAATGCGTCCCCGGTCTGCTTCCCCAGCGTGATTCGGACCTTCGCACCCTGGATCGAGGTCGAGTCGTCGAGGATGGTGACGAATTGATCCAGGACGACCGGGGCGTTGCCCACCGTGTAGGGAACCGCGTTGACCAGCGAGCCGACGATGATCGGCGTTTGATTCGCAAGGACGGTCACGGCAATGACAGCAGGGATGCTAGGCGCCAACTGGGAATCCGTGACGACGATCGCCACCGTCCGAATCCCCTGCGTCGCAGCCGCGGACGACGAGAACGTCACGGAGCGAAGCGCCTCTTGATAGGCCTGCGCTGAGGCATCGCCGGTCAACGTCAACGTTCCCGTCGATGCGTTCCACGAGGCGCTTATCCCCGGCGTCGTGCCCGTGTAGGCGAGCACGTCGTTGACGTTTCGCCCGAGCCCGATCGTCACCGTCGCGCCCGACATGGTCGGTGACGTCAGATCGGCCACCGAGATGGACGGGTCGAGGACGACCGCGGGCGCGCCGGCTGTGTAGCTCTGCGCGAGCGAGGTGACGACCAGTGGTGGAACGTTGACGATGGGCGGTAGGGCTACCACCGTCACACCGATCACACCGGGCAGGCTGTCGACGTCGTCGGCAGTCACCACCACCGACACCGACCTCACCCCCGCCAACGCAGTCGCCGCCGAGGCGAACGTCACCGACCGCAGCGCCGCCTGATACGCCGCCACCGACGCATCACCGGTCAGAGTCAACGTCCCCGACGCCGCATCCCACGAACCCGTGATCCCGTTGCCATCGACGAACCCCAACGAATCAGTGGCCGAATCGAACCCGACACCACCGACGGTCACCGTCGCCTGAGTCACCGTGCCCGAATCCAGATCCACCACCGTAAGCACCGGATCCAACACCACCGCAGCACCACCAGCGGTGTACAACTTCACCGCAGACGTCGCCACCACCGCCGGCACATTCGTCGACACCGGCAACGCCACCACCGTCACACCGATCACACCCGGCAGGCTGTCGACGTCATCGGCGGTCACCACCACCGACACCGACCTCACCCCCGCCAACGCAGTCGCCGCCGAGGCGAACGTCACCGACCGCAATGCCGCCTGATACGCCGCCACCGACGCATCACCGGTCAAAGTCAACGTTCCCGACGCCGCATCCCACGAACCCGTGATCCCGTTGCCATCGACGAACCCCAACGAATCAGTGGCCGAATCGAACCCGACACCACCGACGGTCACCGTCGCCTGAGTCACCGTGCCCGAATCCAGATCCACCACCGTAAGCACCGGATCCAACACCATCGCAGCACCACCAGCGGTGTACAACTTCACCGCAGACGTCGCCACCACCGCCGGCACATTCGTCGCCACCGGCAGGGTCGCCACCGTGACCGTGACCAGACCCGTCGCGCTTGGTACACCGTCTGCCGTAAGGACGATCGTCACCGGTTTCACACCAACGCCGGCCGTCGAGGCGAACGTCACCGACCGCAGCGCCGCCTGGTACTGCTCGATCGTCGCGTTGCCGGTGAGGGTCAGGACACCGGTCACGCCATCGAAGGCGCCAGATATGACACCGGACCCGTTGTACGCCAACGTATCGACGCCGTTGGCGTATCCACCGATGGCGACCGTGGCGCCGCTGGCCGTGGTCGAGTCGGCATCGACGATCGTCAGGTTCGCGTCCAGCACCACCGGCGTGCCACCCGAGGTGTAGAGCTTCACCGGCGTCGTGGCGATGACCGAGGGCAGGTTCGTCGACACCGGCAGCGTGGCAACGGTGACCGTTATCAGCCCGGGTGCACTCGCCACCTCATCGGCCGTCAACACGATGGAGACCGCCTTGACGCCCACGCCGGCCGTCGAGGCGAACGTCACCGACCGCAGGGCGGCTTGGTACTGCTCGATCGTCGCGTTGCCGGTCAGCGTCAACACACCGGTGGCCGGGTCGAAGATCCCGGATATCGTCCCTGCGCCGTTGTAGGCCAGAGTGTCTGCGCCGGCGGTGTAGCCGCCGATGGTGACCGTGGCGCCGCTGGCCGAGGTCGAGTCGGCATCGACGATTGTGACGTTCGCGTCCAGTACCACTGGCGATCCGCCCGAGGTGTACAGCTTTACCGGCGTCGTGGCGATCACCGAGGGAGCGCTAGATGGAATCGGCAGCGTGGCAACAGTGACCGTCACCAGCCCCGGTGCACTCGTCACCTCATCGGCAGTCAGCACGATGGTGACCGCCTTGACGCCCACGCTGGCCGTCGAGGAGAACGTCACCGACCGCAGCGCCGCCTGGTAATCCGCGATGGACGCGGTACCGGAGAGGGTGAGGACACCCGTCGCCGGGTCGAAGGTGGCACCAATGGAACCGGACCCGTTGTACGCCAACGTGTCAACACCAGTGGTGTATCCACCGATCGTCACCGTTGCACCACTGGCCGACGTCGAGTCTGCGTCGACGATCGTCAGATTCGCGTCCAGCACCACCGGCGTGCCGCCCGAGGTGTACAGCTTTACCGGCGTCGTGGCGATCACCGAGGGCAGGTTTGTCGACACCGGCAAGGTCGCCACCGTGACCGACACCAGACCCGTCGCGCTTGGCACACCGTCTGCCGTCAACACTATGGTGACCGCCTTGACGCCAACGCCGGCCGTCGAGGCGAACGTCACCGACCGGAGTGCGGCTTGGTACTGCTCGATCGTGGCGTTGCCGGTGAGGGTCAGGACACCCGTCGCCTGGTCGAACACGCCACTGACCGGTCCGGACCCGTTGTACGCCAACGTGTCCGCACCGTTGGCGTAACCACCGATGGTGACCGTCGCACCACTGGCCGAGGTCGAGTCTGCGTCGACGATCGTCAGATTGGCATCGAGGACCACAGGCGTACCGCCCGAGGTGTAGAGCTTCACCGGAGTCGTGGCGATCACCGAGGGCAGGTTCGTCGAGACCGGCAGCGTAGCGACGGTGACCGTCACCAACCCCGGCGCACTCGCCACCTCATCGGCCGTCAGCACGATGGTGACCGCCTTGACGCCGACACCGGCCGTCGAGGAAAACGTCACCGACCGCAACGCCGCCTGGTATTCCGCGATGGAGGCCGTACCGGAGAGGGTCAGCACGCCAGTCGCGGCATCGAACGTGCCGGAGATGGATCCGGTGTTGTTGAAGGCAAGACCATCAGCAGTCGACACGTAGTTGCCAATGGTCACCGTTGCACCATTGGCCGAGGTCGAGTCGATGTCGACGACCGTCAGATTCGCATCCAGCACCACCGGCGTGCCACCCGAGGTGTAGAGCTTCACCGGCGTGGTCGCGATGACCGAGGGAGCGCTAGATGGGATCGGCAGCGTGGCAACAGTTACCGTCACCAACCCGGGTGCACTCGTCACCTCATCGGCGGTCAGCACGATGGTGACCGCCTTGACGCCGACACCGGCCGTGGACGAGAACGTCACCGATCGCAGTGCGGCTTGGTACTCGGCGATCGACGCGTTGCCGGTGAGGGTCAGGACACCGGTCACGCCGTCAAAGGTCCCAGATATGACACCGGACCCGTTGTACGCCAGCGTGTCCGCACCGGCGGTGTAACCACCGATGGTGACCGTTGCACCACTGGCCGAGGTCGAGTCGGCGTCGACGATAGTCACATTCGCATCCAGCACCACCGGCGTGCCGCCCGAGGTGTACAGCTTCACCGGCGTCGTGGCGATGACCGACGGAGCGCTAGAGGGAATTGGCAGCGTGGCAACAGTGACCGTCACCAAACCCGTCACGCTTGGCACACCGTCTGCCGTCAGCACGATCGCCACCGGCTTCACACCAACGCCGGCCGTGGAGGCGAACGCCACCGACCGCAGGGCGGCCTGGTACTGCTCGATCGTGGCGTTGCCGGTGAGGGTCAGGACACCGGTCACGCCGTCGAAGGTGCCAGATATGACACCGGACCCGTTGTACGCCAACGTATCGACGCCGTTGGCGTATCCACCGATGGTGACCGTGGCGCCGCTGGCCGTGGTCGAGTCGGCATCGACGATAGTCACATTCGCATCCAGAACCACCGGCGTGCCACCCGAGGTGTAGAGCTTCACCGGCGTCGTGGCGATCACCGAGGGCAGGTTCGTCGACACCGGCAAGGTCGCCACCGTCACCGTCACCAGACCCGTCGCGCTTGGCACCTCATCGGCCGTCAACACGATCGTCACCGGCTTCACACCCACGCCGGCCGTCGAGGCGAACGTCACCGACCGCAGCGCCGCCTGGTAGTCCTCGATGGAGGCACTACCCGTCAGCGTCAGGACACCAGTCGCGAAATCGAAGGTGCCCGAGATCGAGCCGGTGTCGCTGAAGGCAAGCCCATCTGTAATCGACACGTAGTTGCCGATCGTCACCGTCGCACCGCTGGCCGACGTCGAGTCGGCATCGACGATCGTCAGGTTCGCGTCCAGCACGACCGGCGTACCGCCCGAGGTGTACAGCTTCACCGGTGTCGTGGCGATCACCGACGGCAGGTTCGTCGACACCGGCAAGGTCGCCACCGTGACCGTCACGAGCCCCGGTGCACTCGCCACCTCATCGGCGGTCAGCACGATCGTCACCGGCTTCAGCCCGACGCCAGCGGTGGAAGCGAACGTCACCGACCGCAGCGCGGCCTGGTACTGCTCGATCGTGGCGTTGCCGGTGAGTGTCAACACACCGGTCACGGCGTCGAACGTGCCACTGATCGGCCCGGACCCGTTATATCCCAGCGTGTCCGCACCGGCGGCGTATCCGCCGATCGTCACCGTCGCACCACTGGCCGACGACGAATCGATGTCCAAGATCGTCAGATTCGCATCCAGCACCACCGGCGTACCACCCGAGGTGTACAGCTTCACCGGAGTCGTGGCAATCACCGACGGAGCGCTAGATGGAATCGGCAGCGTAGCAACAGTGACCGTCACCAACCCCGGTGCACTCGCCACCCCATCGGCAACCAGCACGATCGTCACCGGCTTCACACCAACACCGGCCGTCGAGGCGAACGTCACCGACCGCAACGCCGCCTGGTACTGCTCGATCGTCGCGTTGCCGGTCAGCGTCAACACACCGGTGGCCGGGTCGAAGATCCCGGATATCGTCCCTGCGGCGTTGTAAGCCAGAGTGTCAGCGCCGTTGGCGTAACTGCCGATCGTCACCGTCGCACCACTGGCCGAGGTCGAGTCGATGTCGACGATCGTCAGATTCGCATCCAGCACCACCGGCGTGCCACCCGAGGTGTAGAGCTTCACCGGCGTGGTCGCGATGACCGACGGAGCGCTAGATGGGATCGGCAGCGTGGCAACAGTTACCGTCACCAACCCCGGCGCGCTCGTCACCTCATCGGCCGTCAACACGATGGTGACCGCCTTGACCCCGACACCGGCCGTGGACGAGAACGTCACCGACCGCAACGCGGCTTGGTACTGCTCGATCGTCGCGTTGCCGGTCAGCGTCAACACACCGGTGGACGCGTCGAACGTGCCCCCGATGGAACCGGAGCCGTTGTACGCCAACGTGTCAACACCGGCGTTAAAACCACCGATGGTGAGCGTCGCACCAGTCGCCGACGTGGAATCAACGTCCACGATCGTCAAGTTGCCATCGAGCACGACCGGCGTGCCGCCCGAGGTGTACAGCTTCACCGGTGTCGTGGCGATCACCGACGGCAGGTTCGTCGACACCGGTAGGGTCGCGACCGTGACCGTCACCAACCCCGGCGCACTCGTCACCTCATCGGCAGTCAGCACGATGGTGACCGCCTTGACGCCGACACCGGCCGTGGACGAGAACGTCACCGATCGCAGTGCGGCTTGGTACTCGGCGATGGAAGCGTTGCCGGTCAGCGTCAACACACCGGTGGACGCGTCGAACGTGCCACCGATGGAACCGGACCCGTTGTACGCCAACGTGTCAACACCGGCGGTGTAACCACCGATGGTCACCGTCGCACCACTGGCCGACGTCGAATCGGCATCGACGATCGTCACGTTCGCGTCCAGTACCACCGGCGAGCCGCCCGAGGTGTAGAGCTTCGCCGGAGTCGTGGCGATCACCGACGGCAGGTTCGTCGACACCGGCAGCGTGGCAACGTTGACCGTTATGAGCCCGGGTGCACTCGCCACCTCATCGGCCGTCAGCACGATGGTGACCGCCTTGACGCCCACGCCGGCGGTCGATGAGAACGTCACCGACCGCAACGCCGCCTGGTACTCCGCGATAGAGGCGGCGCCCGTCAGCGTGAGCACACCGCTAGACGTGTCGAATGTGCCACTGATTGGCCCGGAGCCGCTGAACCCCAGCGTGTCCGCACCGGCGGTGTAACCACCGACCGTCACCGTCGCACCACTGGCCGACGTCGAGTCGATGTCGACGATCGTCACATTCGCATCGAGGACCACCGGCGTGCCACCCGAGGTGTAGAGCTTCACCGGCGTCGTGGCGATCACCGAGGGCAGGTTCGTCGACACCGGCAAGCTCGCCACCGTCACCGCCACCACACCCGGCGCACTCGCCACACCATCGGCCGTCAACACGATGGTGACCGCCTTGACGCCCACGCCGGCGGTCGATGAGAACGTCACCGACCGCAACGCCGCCTGGTACTCCGCGATAGAGGCGGCGCCCGTCAGCGTGAGCACACCGCTAGACGTGTCGAATGTGCCACTGATTGGCCCGGAGCCGCTGAACCCCAGCGTGTCCGCACCGGCGGTGTAACCACCGACCGTCACCGTCGCACCACTGGCCGACGTCGAATCGACGTCGACGATCGTCACATTCGCATCGAGGACCACGGGCGAACCGCTCGAGGTGTAGAGCTTCACCGGAGTCGTGGCGATCACCGACGGAGCGCTAGAGGGGATCGGCAGCGTGGCAACAGTGACCGTCACCAGCCCCGGCGCACTCGCCACCCCATCGGCGGTCAACACGATCGTCACCGGCTTCAACCCGATGCCAGCAGTAGACGCAAACGTCACCGATCGCAACGCCGCCTGATAGTCCGCAACCGAGGCCGTACCGGAGAGGGTCAGCACACCAGTCGCGGCATCGAACGTGCCGGAGATGGATCCGGAGCCGTTGTACGTCAACGTGTCGGCGCCGTTGGCGTAACTGCCGATCGTCACCGTCGCACCACTGGCAGACGTCGAGTCGATGTCGACGATCGTCACGTTCGCATCGAGGACCACGGGCGTACCGCCCGAGGTGTAGAGCTTCACCGGAGTCGTGGCGATCACCGACGGAGCGCTAGAGGGGATCGGCAGCGTGGCAACAGTGACCGTCACCAGCCCCGGCGCACTCGCCACCCCATCGGCGGTCAACACGATCGTCACCGGCTTCAACCCGATGCCAGCAGTAGACGCAAACGTCACCGATCGCAACGCCGCCTGATAGTCCGCAACCGAGGCCGTACCGGAGAGGGTCAGCACACCAGTCGCGGCATCGAACGTGCCGGAGATGGATCCGGAGCCGTTGTACGTCAACGCGTCGGCGCCGTTGGCGTAACTGCCGATCGTCACCGTCGCACCACTGGCAGACGTCGAGTCGATGTCGACGATCGTCACGTTCGCATCGAGGACCACGGGCGTACCGCCCGAGGTGTACAGCTTCACCGGAGTCGTGGCGATCACCGACGGAGCGCTAGAGGGGATCGGCAGCGTGGCAACAGTGACCGTCACCAGCCCCGGCGCACTCGCCACCCCATCGGCGGTCAACACGATCGTCACCGGCTTCAACCCGATGCCAGCAGTAGACGCAAACGTCACCGATCGCAACGCCGCCTGGTACTGCTCAATCGTGGCGGTGCCCGTCAGCGTGAGCACACCGGTCGCAGCATCGAACGTGGCGCCGATAGCACCGGACCCGTTGTACACCAACGTATCGACGCCGTTGGCGTATCCCCCGATGGTGACCGTGGCGCCGCTGGCCGAGGTCGAGTCGGCGTCGACGATCGTCACGTTCGCATCGAGGACCACGGGCGAACCGCTCGAGGTGTAGAGCTTCACCGGCGTCGTGGCGATCACCGAGGGCAGGTTCGTCGACACCGGCAAGGTCGCCACCGTCACCGTCACCAACCCGGGTGCACTCGCCACACCATCGGCGGTCAACACGATCGTCACTGGCTTCAGTCCGACGCCAGCGGTGGAAGCGAATGTCACCGATCGCAACGCCGCCTGGTACTCCGCAATGGAGGCACTACCCGTCAGCGTCAACACACCCGTCGCGGCATCGAACGTGCCACTGATCGGCCCGGACCCGTTGAACCCCAGCGTGTCCGCACCGGCGGTGTAACCACCGACCGTCACCGTCGCACCACTCGCCGTCGTCGAATCGACGTCGACGATCGTCACATTCGCATCCAGCACCACCGGCGTACCGCCCGAGGTGTACAGCTTCACCGGAGTCGTAGCAATCACCGAGGGCAGGTTCGTCGACACCGGCAAGGTCGCCACCGTCACCGCCACCACACCCGGCGCACTCGCCACACCATCGGCCGTCAACACGATGGTGACCGCCTTGACGCCCACGCCGGCCGTCGATGAGAACGTCACCGACCGCAACGCCGCCTGATACTCCGCAATGGAGGCACTACCCGTCAGCGTCAACACACCCGTCGCGGCATCGAACGTGCCACTGATCGGCCCGGACCCGTTGAACCCCAACGTATCTGCACCGGCGGTGTAACCACCACCGACCGTCACCGTCGCACCACTCGCCGTCGTCGAATCGACGTCGACGATCGTCACATTCGCGTCCAGCGCGACCGGCGTACCGCTCGAGGTGTAGAGCTTCACCGGAGTCGTGGCGATCACCGACGGCAGGTTCGTCGACACCGGCAAGGTCGCCACCGTCACCGCCACCACACCCGGCGCACTTGCCACACCATCGGCGGTCAACACGATGGTGACCGCCTTGACGCCGACACCGGCCGTGGACGAGAACGTCACCGACCGCAACGCCGCCTGATACTCCGCAATGGAGGCACTACCCGTCAGCGTCAGCACGCCAGTCGCGGTATTGAACGTGCCACTGATTGGCCCGGACCCGTTGTACCCGAGCGTGTCCGCACCGGCGGTGTAACCACCGATGGTCACCGTCGCACCACTCGCCGACGTCGAATCGACGTCGACGACCGTCACATTCGCGTCCAGCACCACTGGCGTACCGCCCGAGGTATACAACTTCACCGGCACGGTCGCGATGACCGAGGGCAGGTTGGTCGACACGGGTAGCGACGCAATGGTCACCGCGATCAACCCCGGCACGCTCGGCACCCCATCGGCGGTGACGACGATGGACACGGTCCGCAGCCCGACCGTCGCATCGGAGGCGATCGTCACCAACCGCAACGCCGCCTGGTACTCCGCGAGCGACCCGGCACCCGTCAGCTCCAACACACCAGTGGACGCGTTAAAGACACCGGTGATCGCCCCGGCGCCGTCGAAGTCCAACCGGTCCTTCGTCGGGTCATACGTCAACGGGTCGAAACTCACCGTCGCGCCGGACGCCGTCGTCGAATCGACGTCGACGATCGTCAAGTTCCCATCCAGCACGACCGGCGTGCCGCCCGAGGTATAGAGCTTCACCGGCACCGTGGCGATCACCGAGGGCGCACTGCCGGGCAGTCCGAGAACCGTGACCGCGACCAGGCCCGGCAGACTCGCCAGGCCTTGAGTGTCGGTCGCGACGATCGACACCGTCCGCAGGCCGATCACCGCGGCCGTGGTACTCGCGAAGGTCACGGCACGCAGGGCCTCCTGGTACTGCGCGACGGTGGCCTCCCCCGACAACGTCAAGGTGCCGGTTGTTGCGTTCCAAGTACCGATGACGGGATTGTTCGCCAGCGGGCCCAGCGCGAGGACGTCGCCTGCGGTGAACCCCGTCGTGATGGTGACGCTGGCGCCGTTGAGCTTTGGCGAATTGAGGTCCACCACGGTCACCAGTGGGTTGAGGGCTACGGGCGGACTTCCGGCCGTCACGATGGGACCCACCGGAACGGTCACGACGAGCGGCGGCACGTTGGCCCCCAGCATCGTGACCGCGACGAGCGCGGGCAGGCTGGTCAGGTTCTGAGTGTCCGTGGCGGAGATCAGGATCGCCTTGGCACCGACCAAAGTCGCTGCAGTGGAGGCGAATGTGACCGACCTCAACGCCTCCTGATACTGAGCGAGCGTTGCCTCGCCGGACAGGGTCAGGACGCCGGTCGTGGCGTTGAAGTTGGCGGTGATCGGGTTCCCGGCCGTCGGCGTGTACGCCAGGACGTCACCCTGGACGTATCCGACGCCGACCTTCACCGTCGCGCTCGAGAGCTTCGGCGAATCCACGTCGGTGATGACGAGGGACGAATCGAGCACGACCGGAGCGGTATTCGGCGCCACGATAGGACCCACCGGACTGGTGACGATCACCGGAGGCAATCCGATCGCCGAGCCGACGACGGTGACGGGGATGGTCTTCACGATCGTGTCGGGCTGGGCGATGCCGACGAATCGCGCGATGCACTCGAACACGCCCTGCACCAGACCGAAGATCCCGGGCAGATGCATGTCGGCGCCATCGGTGATGGTCACCTTGAACGAGTCGATGATGCCGCCCGCGGGCACTGCACCGTTCGGGGTGTAGGTGTAGGTGCCGTTCGCGTTGATCACGACGGTGCCGAACTGCCCCTGCTGCGTCACCGTGGCCGTCAACGGGTCCCCATTGGGATCCACCGCGTTGAGGTTGCCGGTCACGACGCCCGTCAGGCTCTGCCCGGTCTGGATGGGAACGGCGATGGGACTGCGATTGAAGAAGGTGTGGTTGATTTCCCTCCGCACCCACGCCAATACCGCCCAGAGCCCCGGCAGGGGCGCAGGTGCGAGCGGACCCGGCACGAGGAACGGGGTGAGCAGAGCACCCACGAAGCCGGTGAACACGTTGATGATGGCGCCGGGCACGGCCAGCAGTGCCGACAGTGGATCGGCCGAAGGCGATGGGACGATGAGCGTGTTGAACGAGGTGGCCTGGAACGTGCTCTCTGACGGTGGCGCCGGATCGTCCGTAACGAAAAGCGTCTGCGTCTGAAGGGGGCTCGGCTCGGGATCGGCTTGCAAGCCTTCACTCTGCCCGCCGGCCGGTTCAACGCTCGGCGGGGTTGGCGTCCCGGCATCGTGGTCGTCACCGTCGGTCTCACCCAAGTCCGCGGGCGCCCCGACCGGTTCCGACGTGTCGGTCGGCACCTCCAGGACCGGTTCTGGCGACGTACCCGCCGGCGGCTCCTCGACGACCTCCGGCGTCTCGTCCTCCGCGCCCGTCTCGGTCTCCACCACGGTCTCGGTCTCGGCCGACGTATCGACGGGATCTGCGTCACCAGTGCCCGACGTGCCGTAGGTCGACGTGTGCGCTCCACCCGAGCTGTTCACGTTCATCTTCGGCACGTCGCCGCCGTCGTCGGCTGCCGACTCGGACGCGGACGACGACCCTGCCGACTCGTCGACGTCCGTCGTGTCGGGAGCGGAGTCAGTCGGACTCGATGACGCGGGGGCCGACGACGCTGCTGGGCCCGCACCGGACGGGCCGGACGCCGAGGGCGAGTCGGGGTCGGACTCCGCGTCGGCGTAGGCCACGCCGGGCGACGTCGCGACGGCCATTCCAACCCCCAGCGACACGGCGAGAGCACCCACGCGGCCGATGTACCTCGCATAGCCGGCGTTCGGCTTCACCGCGTGCCGGCGTCCACCCGACGTCGAACCTTCGTTGACGAGGATTTGCCTGGCCGCCCACACCCCCGCCTGAGCCCTGTCGTCCCCTACGCGGTGCCGTGAGGTGTTGGCGCACATTCGATCGTCTCCAGGTGCTCGTGCCGTTCGGAATGAACGTTGTCTGGCAGCACGAACAGAGCCGATGACCGACTCAGGAGCGATGACGTAGCGTCGTCGCGGCTGAAGCCCTACCGCCGCCGAAGGTGCCAGCCGCTTCCCGTTCCAACGTTGCTGAGCACGGTTCGCGGCCGCTCATTTTCGCGAGCGTAAATGGTCGAGGACCGAGTCGGATAATATTTTCGAACGTCAAAACACGTATCTTTGCGTTGGCAACCTTCCGGCTAACCGAGCTAACCTGCCAAACTGCTCAAGTCCTGGTGGATGCGCTTTTGACGGTGGTGACAGTTACTGCCCGCGACGTCAGATTTGCTCGCATCACGACGCGGTATGACTCAACCCTCGATGCAACGCGGTCATGCGACAGGGTCTACGTAGATGACGTCGTCCGCCGTCGAAGATCCTGGACCATTCCCAGGACGAGGTTGCTCACCACGGCAAGACCCCGTGGCGGCGACACTCACGAAAGCGCGGGGATGACCTCGCGCTCGAAGAGTTCGATCCCGGAGCGGTCGTACGCCGCCTCGGGGAAGTAGAGAATCGCGTACTCGCAACCGAGGTCGCGCAGTCGCGTCAGCCGTTCGATGATCTGCTCGGGAGTTCCACTCGCCGAGTCCGCCGACGTCACGGACGAGAGCATCGCATCCACGGCCTCCGCATTCGCCTTCGTGGACTGGCGCGCCCGGATGCGCTCGACGCGGTCCCGTACCTCCGCCTCGGAACCTCCGACGACGGCGTTGAAGTTGGCCGACCGGATGATCGCGCCATAATCGGTGCCCACCTCGCGGCAGTGCCCCTGGAGCACCTCCGACTTGTGCCGGAAGCCCTCCGGCTCGGAGGTGAAGTTGGTGTACTGCGCGTACTTCGCCGCGATTTTCAGGGTGACCTTCTCCCCTCCGCCAGCGATCCACAACGGAATACCGTTGTCCTGCAGGGGTTTCGGCGCCACGATTGCGCCGTCGACCTGGTAGTGCTTGCCGTCGAAGCTGACCCTGCCGTCGCGCCAGGCGTCCCGCATGATCTGGACGCCCTCGTCGAGCCGAGCCAATCGGACTCCCGCGGAAGGAAATCCATAGCCGTAGGCGCGCCACTCGTGCTCGTACCAACCACCGCCGATGCCCATCTGGACGCGCCCACCGGAGATGACGTCGGTGGTGGCTGCCACCTTGGCCAGGTACACGGGATTGCGGTAGCTCATCGCGGTGCACATCTGACCCAGCTTGATGCGGGACGTCGTCGCGGCGTACGCAGCCATCAGAGACCAAGCTTCGTGAGTGGCTTCGTCCGTCGGTACCGGCACCGTGTGGAAGTGGTCGTACACCCACAGCGAGTCCCAGGGCCCGCCGTCGGCGTGCTGAGCGAGGTCTCGCATCACCTGCCACTGGTCGGCGGGCGGAATGTCGACGAGATCGAGTCGCCAACCCTGCGGAATGAAGAGTCCGAAGCGCACGAAGACACACTCTAGGCCTGCAGCAACGACCGAGTCGATGGCGTGATCGCGCTGCTTCCACGTGCCTTGGCCGCAGCAGCTGCCATGGTCCCGCAAATCGTGCCTTCGGAATGAATGGTCGCTGCGGTGCCCGTTAGCCGAACTATTGTCTACACTCGGATCCATTCATTGATCGCGTTTCGATTACGAGGGATTTCCATGACCGTTCGCGCCAAGCGAGTACTGCTGACGCTCCTGTCGGGATCGGCGCTGGCCGTCGCTCCACTGACCTTTGCAACGGTCGTCGTACCCGCGACCAGCAACGCCGATGAGCAGAGCAACGACGCCTCCCAGGAAGAGAAGCCGAACGACGGTGGAGTCACCTGCCAGGACGGCCAGGTGGTCGACGAGCAGAACGGCAAGTGCGTCGCCCTGCTCGACGGCATCAGCAAGCAGCTTCAGGCGCTTCCCCCGCCCCCCTCGCTCGCCGGGCTCGGTGGCGGCGGCGGTGGCGGACTTCCGTCCCTCGGCGGCATCCCCTCGCTCGGCACGATCAATGCGCCCGACCTGGTCCTGCCCAGCTTCGGCGTGGACCTCGTGCCGGACCTCAGCATCAACCCGAACCTCGGCCTCGGGGGATTTGCAGCCGGCAACGCGCTGACTCGGTTGCCCGCCCCGCAGCTGCCCAAGGTCAACCCTCTGAACCCGCTGGGCCTCCCGCCGCCACCAGACCTGACCCCGGGCATCCCCCTCATCTGACCCAGCGTCGACGTCGAATCAGCCGGTACCCCTTGGGGTGACGGCTGATTTCGTTTCCGGACGGTTCTAGACCACCAGTGGCATGGCGGGGCGGCAGCGTGCGATCGCGACGTGCAGCAGCGCGTCGTGCACGGACATCGCGGAGAGAACGTGTGATGCGCCCTGCCAACCACAGCTACACGAGCCCTGCGAACGGATCCGTCCCCTGCGGACGACCGCCATGCCTCCGGCGCCGGGCACCTCGGCATTGCGGTGACATCCGCCAGGCCGGAGAGCGCGTGCACCGAGGCGGCCGATCTCCTGCAGATTGAAGTCCAGGAGGGGGCTGGGACGGCCGACCGCCGCCACGTTCAACATGGTTGCCAAAGCTAGCAGAGGTGTCCCATGTTTGGGAGATATGGGTCACATCGGACGTCCCGGAACGAGCCGATCACAGGGATGTCAGCAAAGGTCGTGCCTTTCGCCATGCCATCAGGGGCCGGTCGGGCTACCCGATCATTCCCGTGCAGGTCAACGCGCCTTGCCCCGTGCAGGGCCCATGTCAACGTCGCTACATCGATCACAGCTATACGCACCGTCCAGCGCAGACCGGCCTGAGCACCATGATCCATCCGCTACGCGAATTGCAAGCAAATCTAGATAGTTAGCTAGCCCTCGGCACTACCGACGGCGGATCCCCGTTGGCACCGCGCGTCGGTAGCGTGCCGTGTCGTGCCGCGCTCGATGAAACTCGCCGCCAGTTCGCCGCATGACATTCGCCAGATCCGTGCCGCGTTCGACGACCCGGACTACTGGCGGGCGCGCCTGGCCTTCGTCGAGGGCGGCTCTCCCACGCTCGACACCCACGAGACCGACGGCGCGGGAACCACCACCATGCAGATGACCATGCGCTTCGGCGGAGATCAACTGCCGGGGCCGCTGCAGCGGCTGCGCCTCGGCTCGCTACACGTCGTTCAGCACGAACGGTGGTTCGCGATCGACGGCACCAAGGTCTGCGGCGAGATCACCATTCATGCGCCTCGAACGCCTCTCTCCGGCCAGGGTTCGGTGACCATGCGACCGGTCGGAACCGGAACGGCACTGGCGGGCACCGCGGAGGTCGACGTGAACGTGCCGATCATCGGTGGGAAGATCGCAGCCTTCGTCGCCGGACTGCTCGCCGACGGGATCGTCGACATCGTCCGCGTTACCGACACCTGGCTCGACGCCCAGTCCTGAGCAGCTCCCTGTGTCAGGACGGCTGACTAGCCTGGCGTCATGGCTCTCTCCAAGGACGAACGCGAAGCCTTCCTGGCGGAACCGCAGCACGTCGGTGCGCTGTCCGTGTCCGCCGGTACCGACCGCGGACCACTGACGGTGCCCATCTGGTACCACTACACCCCGGGCGGCGAGCTGTGGGTGCTGACGGGCTCGGGATCTCGCAAGCATCGGCTGATCGAAGCGGCCGGCCAGTTCTCGCTCATGATCGACCGGGTCGAGCCGACCACCCGCTACGTCGCGGTCGACGGGCCCGTCAGCCGGATAGAACCCGGTACCGATGCACAGCTCGAAGAGGTCACGCGCCGCTACCTGAGCGGCGACGCGGCCGACCGCTACCTCGAGTTCGCCCGGGAGAACCTCGGCGAGCACGTCGCGATCTTCATGACGCCGCAGCACTGGCTGTCGGCCGACATGGGCTCCTTCTGACGTCGAAGTCGGCAGGCCTGCGACGCGTCCCGTCTCACGATGTGGACGCGCGCAATCCGCATGACCTCCGAACCCGGCGCCAAGGTAGCAAGCACGAAGCCCCCGACTGCGCGAGATAGCTGACGGCACCGAGGTCGCCGTGCTGGCGACGATCGTGCCACCTCAGGCGGACCGTTGATCAAGATCAACTGCTGAGGTCGGCTAACACGTTCACTCGACGGCCGATTAGCCATGTTCAGGCGACGTGCCGATCAAGCCTTGGACCAGCAACTTTACGTATCCGTAATCTGACAACACCTGTCAAATGTCGGTCAGGACCACTTCGATCAATCTCGTTCCAACCGCAACTTACCGATGGGTAAGTTCTGCCTGCCGGGGGAACCGGATCGACCGAACGAAGGGATTCCGAACCGATATGTCCATGCAGATGGCCTTGAGGCCGTACGTCACCGCAGGCATCGCACTCGTCGGCGCCAGCGTCATCGCGGTGGCTCCGATCGCCCCGCACCCGGACGTGCAGCTGCCCGCCGTCCAGCTCAGTGCCGCGATCGACAACCCCATCGAGGTCTTCACGCCGGTGGTCAATGCCGCGGGCGCCTGGCTGACCAACACCATTCGCAGCGAGATCGCCAACCCCTTCCCGATCCTGCATCAGATCGTGACGAACCAGATCACGACCGCGGGCCAGTTGCTGCAAGCCGTCAATGCCGGTGGCGCCGCACTGGGCGACCTGGCTGCCGGACTTCCCGCGACGCTGCAGACCGCATTCGCGAAGCTCGCGGTCGGGGACGTCAACGGCGCAATAGACAGCGTGATCGCCAGTGGTCTGAACCCGATCGTCAACCTGATCACGGGCGTGTGGACGCCCCTGCAGGAGGTGCTGCAGCGGCCGTTCGCGGTCGGGCAGGCGTTGGTACCTGCGCTCTTCAACGCCGGCCTGAGCCTTGCGTTGGCCGCGGTCGCGTCGACAGTCGGGATCGGGTTCGACACCGGCCTGAAGCCGCTGGTGCAGCAGATCGTCTCGAGCACCCAGTCGGTGTTGAACGCCGTTACGACGCTCAATCCCATCAACGTGCTCAACGCCATCCAGCACGGGTTCGCGGACGTGGCACTCAACGTGTTCGCTCAACTCGACAGCTTCACCACGGGCACGCTGCCGTTCATCCGCGACTCGATCATCGCAGCACTGCAGGCGACGCCCGCTGCCGCGCTGACGGCGACCGTCGCGACGACGCCCGACACCACGGCGGCCATCGCGGACACCGCCGAAATGACTAAGGCAGCAATCACTTCCGGCAGTTCCGAATCGACCGGGGAGGCGTCCCCGTCCGATCCGCCACCCACCGATGGGACGCCGTCGACACCGGCGGCGGCTTCCTCCGCAGACGAGGAAGCCACCGGCACCGTCCCGACCGACGTCGAGACGACCGACGAGACGGAGGAGACCGCCACCGGCACCGCCGATACGAAAATCGACCCAGGCGAGGAGGATTCGCTGACTCGCGACAGCGTCAAGGCGGAGCCTGGCAAGGTCGGCACCGAGCCTGCAGGCGGCGCGTCAGGCGGATCCAATCCCACCGGCGAAGGATCGGCGGGGGCCGCCACCGGCGCGTCCGGCGGCACACAAACCGCGGGTGACTCCACATCGGACGGTGCCTCGGACGGCGACTCGGACAGCGGCTCGGGCGACGGGGCGAGCAGCGGCAACGACGACTGACGCCACCGGTACGCGAAAAGCCCCGAATCCGTGATGGATTCGGGGCTCTTCGCGTGTTCGGACTAGCTGGTCAGTGACGCCGGCGGAGTGAACCGCTCGCCGTACTTCTCGGCGAGTTCCTTCGCCCGGGCGACGAAGGCAGCCTTGCCGACGCCTCCCGCACCCTCGTAGCCGACGATGAACTGCGCCGACCCACCGGTGTAGGGCGGGAAACCGATGCCCATGATCGAGCCGATGTTCGCGTCGGCGGTCGAGGTCAGCACACCCTCGTCGATGCACTTCTGCGTCTCGATCGCCTCGGCGAAGAGCATCCGATCGATCATGTCCTGCAACGGGATCGACGTGGATCCGGAGTTGAAGGTCTCCTTCAACCCCTCCCACAGCCCGGTGCGCTTGCCGTCTGCGTAGGCGTAGAAGCCAGCGCCCTTCAGACGTGACGGACGACCGATTTCGATCATCTTCTCGACGACGGCCTCGGCCGGGTGCGGCTCGTACGTGCCACCGGCATCCTCGACGCCCTTGCGGGTCGCGACCGCGATCTTGTGCATGAGTTCGAGGTTGAGTTCGTCCGACAGCTGCAGCGGCGGCGCCGGGTAACCGGCCTGCGATCCCGCCTGCTCGATGCTGGCCGGGGCAACGCCCTCGCCGAGCATCGCCAGCGCCTCGTTGACGAACGTCCCGATGACGCGCGACGTGAAGAACCCGCGGCTGTCGTTGACCACGATCGGCGTCTTGCCGATGGCCAGCGTGTAGTCGAACACGCGGGCCAGCGCCTCGTCGGAGGTCTTCTCTCCCTTGATGATCTCCACCAGCGGCATCTTGTCGACCGGCGAGAAGAAGTGGATGCCGATGAAGTCGTCCTGACGCTTGACGCCGGTCGCCAGGCTGGTGATCGGCAGCGTCGAGGTGTTCGACCCCAGCAGCGCGTTGGGCTCGACGATGTCCTCGATCTCCTGGAACACCTGGTGCTTCAGCTCGACCGACTCGAACACCGCCTCGATGACGAAGTCGACGCCCTTGAAGTCGGCGGGATCGGCCGTCGGAGTGATCCGGGCCAGCAGCGCGTCGGAGCGCTCCTGCGTGGTCCGGCCACGCTCGAGCGCCTTGGCCTCGATCTTCTCCGAGTAGTTCTTGCCCTTCTCGGCGGCCTCGATGCTGACGTCCTTGAGCACCACGTCGAAGCCTGCCTTGGCCGACACGTAGGCGATGCCAGCGCCCATCATGCCCGCGCCCAGTACGCCGATCTTGGTGATCGGCGTCTTGCCGATGCCGTCGGGACGCGAACCGCCCGAGTTGATGTACTGCAGGTCCAGGAAGAACGCCTGGATCATGTTCTTCGCCACCTGGCCGGTGACGAGCTGCGTGAAGTAGCGGCTCTCGATCCGGCTGGCGGTGTCGAAGTCGACCTGCGCACCCTCGACGGCCGCGTCGAGGATGGCGCGCGGCGCGGGCATCGGCGCACCCTTGAGCTGCTTCTTCAGCAGCGCCGGGAACGACGGCAGGATCCCCGCGAGTGCGGGGTGGCTCGGGGTGCCGCCGGGCATCTTGTAGCCCTTGGCGTCCCACGGCTGGGTGTGAGCCTCGGGGTTGGCCTTGATCCACGCCTTGGCGGCCGGGACGAGTTCCTCCACCGAGCCGACGAGTTCGTCGACCAGACCGGTCTCCTTGGCCTTGCCGGGCTTGAACCGCGTGCCCTGGCTCAGGATCTCCATGAAGGCCTTCTGGATGCCGAACATGCGCACGGTGCGCGTCACGCCGCCGCCGCCGGGCAGCAGGCCCAGGGTGACCTCGGGCAGGCCGATCTGGCTGCCCTTGACGTCCGCGGCGATGCGGTGGTGACATGCCAGCGCGATCTCCAGACCGCCACCGAGCGCGGCACCGTTGATCGCGGCGACGACGGGCTTGCCGAGGGTCTCGAGCGCACGCAGGTCGCGCTTGACCGCCTCGACCATCGCGAATGCCTCACCGGCGTTCTCGGGCCCGAGGTTGATCATTCCCTTGAGGTCGCCACCGGCGAAGAAGGTCTTCTTCGCGCTGGTGATCACCACGCCGGTGATCGAATCCTTCTCCGCAGCAAGCCGTTCGACGGCGTTGTGCATGGACTCCTGGTAGTGCTCGTTCATCACGTTGGCCGACCCGGTCGGGTCGTCGAGCGTCAGGGTAACGATGCCGTCGGCATCTTGGTCCCACTGAATCGTGTTCTCTGCCATGATTTCTGGTCCCCTGTTCTCAGACTCGCTCGATGATGGTGGCCACGCCCATGCCGCCGCCGATGCACAGCGTGATGAGCGCACGGCGGGCGCCGCGACGCTCCAGCTCGTCGACCATGGTTCCGGTGATCATGGCGCCGGTCGCACCAAGGGGGTGGCCCATCGCGATGGCGCCGCCGTTGACGTTGAGCTTCTCGTCGGGGATGTTCAGATCCTTCTGGAACTTCAGCACCACCGAGGCGAAGGCCTCGTTCAGCTCGAACAGGTCGATGTCGTCGACCGTCAGGCCCGCGCGGTCGAGCACCTTCTTGGTGGCCGGCGTGGGGCCGGTCAGCATGATGACGGGGTCGGCGCCGCTGGTCGCGGTGGCGACGATGCGGGCCCGCGGGGTGAGACCCTGGGACTGTCCGGCCTTCTCGCTGCCGACGAGCACCAGCGCGGCGCCATCGACGATGCCGGAGCTGTTGCCGCCGGTGTGGACGTGGTTGATCCGCTCGACGTAGTGGTACTTCTGCAGCGCCACGTCGTCGAAGCCGCCCATCGCGCCAATGCCGTCGAACGCGGTCTTCAGCTTGCCGAGGCTTTCGACCGTCGACCCGGGCCGCATGTGCTCGTCGTGGTCGAGGACGACGAGGCCGTTCTGGTCCTTCACGGGGATGACGGACTTCGCGAAGTAGCCGCCCGACCATGCTGCGGCAGCCTTCTCCTGGGAGCGCGCGGCGTAGGCGTCCACGTCTTCGCGGGTGAAGCCCTCGATCGTGGCGATCAGGTCGGCGCCGATGCCCTGGGGCACGAAGCCGATGCGGTAGTTGGTTTCGGGGTCGGTGGCCCAGGCGCCGCCGTCGGAGCCCATGGGCACGCGGCTCATCGACTCGACGCCACCGGCGAGCACCAGGTCGTCCCAGCCGGAGCGCACCTTCTGCGCGGCGGTGTTGACGGCCTCGAGGCCGGATGCGCAGAAGCGGTTGAGCTGGAAGCCGCCGGTGGTCTCGGGCAGCTTGGCCACGAGCGCGGCGGTGCGGGCGATGTCGCCGCCCTGGTCGCCGACCGGCGAGACGACGCCGAGGATCAGATCGCTGATCAGGTTCTCGTCGAGGTCGGGGTGGCGGGTACGCAGTTCGTCGATCAGGCCTACGACGAGGTTGACGGGCTTGATCTCGTGCAGCGAACCGTTGCGCTGCTTGCCGCGCGGGGTACGGATCGCCTCGTAGATGAAGGCTTCTTCGGACATGTCTGACTCTCCAGGTCCATATTGGGTTCGGGGTCGAGAGGGTTCACCGCAGCCGGGAGCCCACGTGGAGGGTAGTCCTCGCAGGCCGAGCCTAGCAGCCTCGCCCAACCCGTTGGTTGGGAGTATGGGCACGTCGGAGTGCCTGCGCCCCTCGACGCCGAGCAGACACCAACTCGCACGCAATCCCTGGGGATGGTGCGAGTTGGCGTCTGCTGGCGGTGGAACGTCAGACGGTCTGGACGACCTCGTCGAGCGTCGGGTAGTCGACGTAGCCCGCGGGACCGGGCGCATAGAACGTCGCGACGTCGGGTTCATTCAGCTCGGCGCCGAGCAGCAGCCGGTCGATCAGGTCCGGGTTGGCCAGGAAGGCGCGGCCCACCGCGGCAGCGCTGATCGCGCCCCACCCGGCCAGGGACTCCATCTGGCAGAAGTCGGTGTCGACCTCGCGTCCGGTGTTGAGCACCAGCGCACCTGCCCACAGCGCCCGCAGCGCGCCGAAGGTCGGGGTGCTCGGGTCGATCAGCAGGTGCAGGTAGGCGATCTCGAGCGGGGCGATCCGCTCCACCAGCGCTTCATAGGTGGACACGGTGTCGACCTCGCGCACGTCACCCGCGCCGCCGCCCGGCGACAGCCGCAGCCCTACGCGGCCGGGGCCGATCTCGGCGGCCACGGCCTCGATCACCTCGGCGGTGAAGCGGGCCCGGTTCTCCGGTGAACCGCCGTAGGCGTCGGTGCGCTGGTTCACGACGTCCGAGGCGAACTCGTGCAGCAGGTAGCCGTTGGCGCCGTGGATCTCGACCCCGTCCATGCCCGCGTCGACCGCGCGGCGCGCGGCGCGCCGGAACTGGTCGACGATCGTCGCGATCTCGTCGACCTCGAGAGCCCGCGGCACCGGCAGCGGCTGCTTGCCGGACGGCGTGTGGGCCGACATGTCGGCGGCAATGGCCGACGGGCCCACCGTCTCGACGCCGCTGATCTCGGGGTGACCCATCCGGCCGACGTGCCACAGCTGCATGAACATCCGGCCGCCCGCCTGGTGCACGGCGGCGGCGATCTCGGCCCACTTGGCCTGGTGATCGTCGGTGTAGTTGCCCGGCGTGTTGACGTACGCGCCGTTGGACTCGCGCGAGATGGCCGTGGCCTCGGAGATGATCAGGCCGGCTGCGGCGCGCTGCGCGTAGTACCGGGCGGCGAGGTCCGACGGGGTGCCGTCGGCGTGGGCACGCGATCTGGTCAACGGCGCCATGAAGATTCGGTTCTCCGCGGTGGTGTCGCCGATGCGGACGGGCTTGAGCAGGGCCGCGTCGGCCGCGAGCGTGAACGTCATGACTCCCCTCAGCGTCGGGGCGGCTCGATTCATTCCCCCGGCCGCTGTCACTACCCTCGACGGACATGACGGTCGAACGGCTCAAGCCCTACGCGGTGACGATCTTCGCGGAGATGTCGGCGCTGGCCGCGCGGATCGGCGCGGTCAACCTCGGGCAGGGATTCCCCGACGAGGACGGGCCAGCCGCGATGCTCAAGACGGCCCAGGACGCGATCGGCGATGGCGTCAACCAGTACCCGCCGGGCCTGGGCATCGCGCCGCTACGCGAGGCCATCGCCGCCCAGCGCCAGCGCCTCTACGGGGTGACGTACGACCCCGACACCGAGGTGCTCGTCACGGTCGGCGCGACCGAGGCCATCGCGGCCTCGGTGCTCGGCCTGATCGAACCCGGCTCGGAGGTGATCCTCATCGAGCCCTTCTACGACTCCTACTCCCCCGTGCTGGCGATGGCCGGCTGCCACCGCGTCACGGTCCCGATGGCGACCGACGGCCCCGGCTTCGTCATCGACGTCGACGCGCTGCGCGCCGCGGTGACGCCGAGGACGAGGGCCCTGATCGTCAACTCGCCGCACAACCCGACCGGGATGGTCGCCGGTGACGACGAGCTGCGGGCCATCGCCGAGATCGCGGTCGCCAACGACCTGCTGGTCATCAGCGACGAGGTGTACGAGACGCTGACGTTCGACGGCCATGGGCACATCCCGCTGGCGTCCTACCCCGGCATGGCCGAACGCACCGTGACGATTTCGAGTGCGGCGAAGATGTTCAACGTCACCGGCTGGAAGATCGGATGGGCCTGCGCCCCAGCCAATTTGATCGCGGGCATCCGTGCCGCCAAGCAGTACCTGAGCTACGTCGGCGGCGCGCCGTTCCAACCGGCCGTCGCCAAGGCGCTCGACGACGAGGACGGCTGGGTCGCCGACCTGCGCACGTCGTTCCAAGGCAGACGGGACCGGCTCGCCGCGGCGCTCACCGACATCGGCTTCGGCGTGCACGCGAATCACGGCACGTACTTCCTGTGCGCGGACCCCCGCCCGCTCGGCTACACCGACAGCGCCACGTTCTGCGCGGAGCTGCCCGAACGCGCCGGTGTCGCCGCGATCCCGATGTCGGCGTTCTGCGATCCACGCGCTCCCCACCTCGGGGACTGGAATCACTTGGTGCGCTTCGCCTTCTGCAAGCGCGACGACACGATGGACGAGGCGATCCGGCGCCTCGGCGTGCTCAAGGCCTAGCTACTCGTCGTAGTCGTCGTCGCACGACACCGTCACGTAGACCGTCGATCCGGCGGGCACCCCCGACTGACCGTTGGCATCGGAGCCGGACAGTCCGCTGACCTGCGTTGCGATGCACTCCGCTAGGGGCGCCTCGGTGTCGCCTTGGACGTGGACGTCGTAGCCGCGGGCCTGCAGGCTGCTGACCGCGTCGGCGGCGGACTGTCCGCCGAGCGGTGCGGCGAGTGCGGGTGCGGCGATGCCGATGGCGCCGGCGAAGACGGAACCTGCGATGGCGACGGATGCGAGAAGTGATTTCATGACCCCTACGATCGCCGGCAATGCGGTCGCGTGCCTCGCCGCTGGCACCCAACCCTGCCTACCGGCTAGCCACCATCGGCCAGTGCGGCTGCGACCTCCCACAGGCGTCGCGGATCGTCGTCGGTGCCCATCAGCGGGCTGAGCACGAGGTCGGTGGCGCCCGCATCCCGGTAGCGCAGCAGCTGTTTCACCGCGGCCGCCGCAGAGCCCACCGCCGCTAGATCTGCGACCGAGTCGATGCCCTCGCGAGCGATGACCTTCTGATAGGACGGGATCGTGGTGTAGAAGCCGAGGGTCTCGGCGGCCGCGGCGCGGCCCGCATCGGCATCGTCGGTCACGACCACCGGGACCGCGGCGATGATGCGCGGCGACGGCCTGCCCGCGTCCGCCGCAGCCTGCCCGATCGTGGGTGCGATGAACTCGCTGATGGTGCGCGGCCCGGCGAGGTACGGCAGTGTGCCGTCGGCGAGTTCACCGGTCACGCGAAGGGCCTTGGGCCCCATGGCCGCAACGTACACCGGGATCGGCGTGCCGCCGGGAAGCGCGACGGGCCACTCCGGTGCCGCGGTGAACTCGCTACCGTGGAAGTTGACCTCGCCGGTCTCGTTGATCGATCGGAGTACCTGCAGGTGTTCGCGCAGGCGTTGCACGGTGTTGGGCGCGGCGATGCCGAAGGCCGCTTCCTCCACCCGGTGCGCGCCGAGGCCTAGCCCGAGGCTGAAGTTTCCGTGCGACGCCGCCTGCGCGGTCTGGGCCTGGGAGGCGATCACCAGGGGGTGCCGCGGGTTGACCGGCACCACGAAGGTCCCGACGCCGAGCCCGGGCACCGCGGCGCCCAGGAGACCGGCGAGGGAGATCGCGTCGTGGTCGAATTGCTGAGCGATCCACACCTGACGGACGCCCAATGCGTGGGCCTCGCGGGCCTGGTCGAGGAAGTCGTCGACGGCGTTGCTGGCCGTCTTGCTCCGATGCAGCACTACTCCGGTTGCCATGTCCGGCACAACCGAGTGCATGCCCGCGGGCATTCCCTTTCGCTCGACACGAGCGGATCACGGGTCAGCCGTGGTTGCGCGTGACGCGGCACCGCAGCCTGTCGACGGCCACATCGAGAACCAGCTTCCTGGCCCGCTTGATCAGGAACTCCGGGACGGGAGCGGCGAGGTCGATGATCAGGTCGAACCGGACCCGGGTCTGATCCCCGAGGCGGGTCAGGTTGTACTCGCCGTGCTGACCGCGCTGCTGGAACGTCTCGACGGCATCCCAGACGACCCAGTCGTCGCCCCAGTGGTATTCGAGCACTTCGTTGTCGGTGATGCCCATGATCTTCAGCGTGGCCCTGACGTGGTGCGGCCTACCGTCGGGGTGCCGGTCGAGCACCTCGACGCTGCGGTGCAGCGTCGACCATTGCGGCACCTCGTCGATGTCGGCGATCGCGTCGAGGATCGCCTCCGGCGAGGCGTCGAAGAGTTCTTCCCGCGACGCCCTCACGGCCACACCTGCGAATATATGCCTGGCCAGTGCTTGGTCGGTCGGGATTCGGTCACCCGACCGAGGCCGTCACCGGCCCTTCTTCTCCAGCACCCTCTTGCGCAGGCCCTTGGTCGCGGTGTCCATCAAGGCGTTCGCGCCCTTCCTGACGAGGAAGCCGGGCAGCGGCACCATCGGATCGACGGTCAGCTCGAAGCGCACCTTGGTGGAGTCGCCGTCCGGGGTCAGCGTGTACCGACCATCCTGTGCGCGTTGTTGTTTCGACTCGTCGAGAGTCCACCCGACGCCGTCGTCGTAGACCGTGTAGGACAGCACCTGCTCGTCGCTGACGCCGACGATCTTGACGACCTGTCGGGACTTGCTCGGCCTACCCTCGGCGTCGCGCTCGAGGACCTCGATCCTCTGGTGCGCCGACGACCACTCCGGGAGCGATTCGAGGTCGGTCAACACTCCCATGATCTCGTCGGGTGTCGCTTCGATCGTGATGTCGCGGGATTCGGTTACGGCCATGTAGGGACGATAGCCAGCGAACGTCGCGGCGAAACCAAGATCAGCCCTTGCCCTTCTTGACCTTCATGACCTGTTTGCGCAAACCATCGGTCGCGGCTTCCAGTCCGCCCTTCATCGCCCGCTTCAGCACGAAGCCGGGGATCGGCACCGACGGGTCGACGGTGATCTCGAACCTGACCTTCGTCTTGGCGCCGTCCGGGGTCAGCGTGTAGCTGGCGTCCTGGGTCTTGAGCTGGCTGGAGCTGACCAGCTTCCAGCTCGCGCTGGTGTCGGTCCACGAGTACTGGACGACCTGCTCGTCGGAGATGCCCATGGTCTTGAGCTTGAGTTTCACCTTGCCGGGCCTGCCGTTGGGGTCCTCCTCGAGGATCTCGGCCCCCTGATGCTGTGACGACCAGTCCGGCGCCGACTTCACGTCGGCGATCACGTCCATGATCTCCTCGGGCGTTGCTTCGATGACCACTTCGCGTGAGTCGCTGACTGCCATGCGGTGACAGTAACCACCCGTCGTTCGTCGGCGGGCGCTTTCGTCAGCGTGCTGCGCCGTTCACCTCGGAGTGGAAGCATCGACGCGTGGCCACAGACAAGCCGAACGAAGCGCAGACCATCGCCTACCCCGCGCCCGGCGCCCGCCCGCAACGTCGAGAGGAGGCCGCGCTGGCTCCGCACGTCATCGTCCTGTTCGGGGCGACGGGCGACCTGGCCAAGCGCAAGCTGCTGCCTGGCATGGCGTATCTTGTCGAATCGTCGTTGGCGCCGAAGATCCGCGTGGTCGGCACGTCGCTCGAGGACCTGACCGACGAAGAGTTCCGTGCGCTGACCAAGGAGGCGGTGGAGGCGTTCGGCACCCATCCGCTGACCGACGAGCAGTGGGCCGGCTTCGCCAACCGCATCACCTACGTGCCACAGGGCGCCGGCCCCGAGGCGCTGGCCTCGGCGGTCAAGGCCGCGGAGAACGAGCTCGGCGCGGAAGCGCAACGCCTGCACTACCTTTCGGTACCACCCAAGGCTGCACGCGCAGTGATCACGATGCTCCGCGACGCCGACCTGGTGGACCGCTCGCGGGTCGTGATGGAGAAGCCGTTCGGCACCGACCTGGACAGTGCCATCGAACTCAACGAGTTCGTCCACCAGACGTTCCGGGAGCGGCAGATCTTTCGGATCGACCACTTCCTGGGCAAGGAGGCCGCCCAGAACATCCTGGCGTTCCGCTTCGCCAACGGCCTGTTCGAGCCGATCTGGAATCGCAACTTCATCGATCACATCCAGATCGACATCCCCGAGAAGCTGGGGCTCGACCAGCGCGCGAACTTCTACGAGAGCACCGGCGCCTTCAAGGACATGGTCGTCACGCACCTGTTCCAGGTGATGGCGTTCGTCGTGATGGAACCGCCGACCGCGCTGGAGCCGCGGGCGATCAGCGAGGAGAAGAACAAGGTCTTCCGATCGATGCTGCCGATCGACACCTCGCATGTGGTGCGCGGGCAGTACGCGGGCTACCGCACCGAGGACGGTGTGGCACGCGACTCCGAGACCGAGACGTTCATCGCGCTCGAGGTGGGCATCGACAATTGGCGCTGGGCGGGTGTGCCGATCTATCTGCGCACCGGCAAGAAGATGGCCGAGGGGCAGCGGATCATCTCGATCGCGTTCAAGGAGGCGCCGCGGACGATGTTCCCGGCGGGCTCGGGGGTCGGATCGCAGGGTCCGGACCACCTGACGTTCGACCTCGCCGACAACTCGAAGGTGTCGCTGTCGTTCTACGGCAAGCGACCGGGGCCGGGAATGAAGCTGGAGAAGCTGTCGATGCAGTTCTCGACGCAGGAGACGGAGTACGAGGACGACGTGCTCGAGGCGTACGAGCGGCTGATCCTCGACGCCATGCGCGGCGACCACACCTTGTTCACCACCGCCGAGGGCATCGAATCCCTCTGGGATCGGTCGATGCCGCTGCTGCAGGATCCGCCGCCGGTGAAGCTCTACCAGCCGGGTACCTGGGGGCCCAACGCCATCCACCAGCTGATCGCGCCGAACGCGTGGCGGCTGCCGTTCGAACGGGCATGGCGCGAGAAGAAGTAGGGCGGGATTACGCTGTCTCACATGACCAATGCCGTTGACCCGACCGTCCCGCCGAGCGGTACGGGATGCGCAGAGTGCGACGCCGACGGCGGGTGGTGGGTGCATCTGCGCCGCTGCGCGGCGTGCGGTCACGTCGGGTGCTGCGACGACTCGCTGGCCCGCCACGCCGCTGCGCACTGGCGTTCCACCGGTCACCCGATCATCCAGTCGTTCGAGCCCGGCGAGGACTGGTTCTGGGACTACTCCAAGGATGCGTACTACGAGGGCCCGGAACTCGCCGCCCCCGACAGCCACCCGGCGGCACAGACGGTGCCGGGGCCCCGCGACCGAGTGCCTGCCGACTGGATGACCGAGCTGAACGACCGCACCGACTGACGCGGCGCTCGCTGCGGTCTAGGCCAAGTCCGCCAGCGCGGCGTGTGCGGCGTTGTAACCCGGAATGAACGTGATGCCCGGTCCCCCATGACATCCCGCGCTGCCGAGGTACAACCCGCGGACAGGGATGGGCTGATCGACGTACCCCGTCGGGCCGGGCCGATTCGGGCCCATCTGCTCCGGGTGGATCAGGCCGTGACAGTAGTCACCGCCGGGGGCACCGAACATGGTGCCCATGTGCTTCGGCGTGAACGTGGTGTGGCGGATGATCTTCGACTCGAAGTCGGGTGCCACCCTGGTGATCTTCTCGATGACCCGGCGACCCATCTCGGCCTTGCGGTGGCCGTAGCCCGTGTCACCTGCTGCCGAGCCCTCGACGGGGAACCACATCGAGAACGCCGAGACCGCGTGCTTTCCCGGGGGCGCGAGACCAGGATCGTGTACCGAGGGGAACTGCATGGCGATCGCCGGATCGGCGGGCACGATGCCGCGCCGGCAGTCCTGCCACTGCTGCTGCAGTTCCTCCGGGGTGCTGAACAGGCCGATGGCCGTTTGCATCTCGGGGTCGTTGAGCATCTCGTACGGTTCGGCGAAGGTCGGCATGCCGTCGAGCGCGAAGTGCATCTGCAGGTAGCTGCCGCGGTGGTCGATGCGCGCGTAGCGCTCGCGGACATCCGCCGACATGGCGGCCGGGTCGACGAGCGAGTTCACGGTGAGGTCGGGGGCGACGCCGGAGACCACCACTGCGGCGTGCACCGTCGTTCCGTCGTCGAGGCGGACCCCCGTCACGCGGCCGTCGGCGACGAGGATCTCGTCGACCTTGGTCCGCAACCGCAGTTCGCCGCCCCCGCCGACCAGCGTGTTGACGAGATGCGCGGTGAGCGTGCCGATTCCGCCCCTCAGCTTCTTCATCAGCTTGGCGTTCTCGTCGGGCACGGCCAGGCCGAACGCCAGCGCGGCGGCGCTGCCCGGCGTTGCCGGACCGCGGTAGGTGGTGTTGATGGCGAGGAAGGCCAGCATGCCGCGCAGTGCGCCGTGCTTCTCGGCGTCGGGGAGAAAGCGGTCCAGGACGTCGGTCACCGAGCCGAACAGCATGTCGGTGATCGCCGAGCGCTCGAATTCGTTGTTCGCGCAGGCGTACATCTCGTCGAGGGTCTTCGGTGGCGTGCCCGCCTCGAAGCGGCCGAGCGCGCGTGTCGGCGCCTGGCTCCAGGCCATCAGGCCTGCCATGCCGTTGACGGCCTCGGCGCCGTGAACGTCGTTGAGGTGGGTCAGCATTCGCATCGGGTCGCTGTAGTACACGACGGGCTCGTCGCCTATGCCCCGCAGGGAGACCGACATGACGTCGACGTCCACGGTGGGCAGGTCGTCGAGGCCGAGTTCGGCACTCACCTTCGCCGAGGTGGGGAATTGCAGCGAGCCGGCGATCTCGAATTCGTAGCCGTCGAACAACTCGACGGTCGACGCCATGCCGCCCGCGTAGAGCTTGGAGTCCACGCAGAGCGTTCGCAATCCCGCCCGTTGCAGGAGGGCGGCGGCGGCGAGTCCGTTGTGCCCCGCGCCGACGACGATCGCGTCGAAGTCCGTCATCGCACCGACGCTGACACGCTGCGGATGTTTTGTCAATATTGACGAAACTCAGCCAGCGGCGGTACCGAACCCGGCGGCCACCGAGTCCAAGGCCTTGCGGCACAGCCTGGCCAATTCGGGCAGCGATCGGTTCGGGTCGAGCATCCAGAATTCCATGGCGCCGAAGACCGCCGCGGCGACGCACCGGGCGGTGACCGTCACGCGTAGGCGGTCGTCGGTGCCCTCGCCCGGGGACTCGGTGCGGGTCAGGTACTCCTCGACGGCCTCGGCGAAGTCCGCCTCGACCTGCCGCACGTGGCGCACGATGCGGCCCGCGTCGAGTTCCTGGGTGCGCAGGTCGGCGATCTTCGCCACGGCCTCGACGTCGTACGGCGCCGCCATGACCGCGGCGTGGACGGAGTCGATCAGCGACTGCTCACCCGTCTGCTCGGCCAGGGCGGTGCGGAACCACTCGAGCCCGGCGTCGTAGTCGGCGAACAGCAGGTCGTGCTTGGAGGAGAAGTGACGGTAGAAGGTGCGCAGCGAGACGCCGGCGTCTGCGGAGATCTGTTCGGCCGAGGTGTCCTCGACGCCCTGGCCGAGGAATCGGACCAGCGCAGCCCTCCGCAGTGCGTCGCGCGTTCGCTCGCTGCGCGCCGTCTGCGCAGGCCGGACCATGTGGGTAACCTACCCGCTTCGATTCTCGGGCAGCGCAAGGCGAAGTGGCGCAGATCACGAGGGGTTTCGCATTCCGCACACGTGGAATTACTCCCCAGACACCACTGAGCAATTCCGCCTTGGATTCCAACCGAGGTCGAAAGGGGACCGATGACTGACGACAGTACTTCAGACCAGGCACGCAAGGGCCTACTCGACTCCGTGAAGGGCAAGGCGAAGGAGATCGCCGGAGCCGTCACGGGTAATGACTCCCTCACAGCAGAGGGCCAGCTCGAGCAAACTCAGGCTCAGGAGCGCAAGGAAGCCAACAGCGTCGAGGCCGTCGCCAAGGCCGAGGCCGACCAGGCACGCCAGCAGCAGGCCGAGGCGCAGAAGGAGAGCTTCGAGGCCCGCCGCGAAGTCGACGCCGAGACCACTGCGGTCAAGACCGAGGCGCGGGCACAGTCCGCAGCCCAGAAGCAGGCCGCAGAAGCTGCAGCGCAGCGCGATGCTGCGGCCCAGCGCACGCAGGCCGAGGCCGAGGCAGCGCGCAAGGCGGCGGTGGCCAAGGCCGCCGAGGACGCCAAGGTCGAGAATGCCGTCGACCAGGTGGACGGCGCCCTCGACGAGCATCAGCGAGCAGCGCGTGACGCCGCCGAACCCGAGGTCGAGGCGGCGCGGTTGCGGCGCGAGGCCGACGCACTGACCGACCAAGCCGACCTGCCGTGAGCAGCGACCCCAACAGGAGTTCATCAATGAAGATTCTCGAAATACCCTTCGCCGTTCTGCGTTTCCAGTACTCCCTTGCGCGACTTCCGTTGCAGCTGATCGAAGACCGCGTGGTCTCGCGCTGGGACTCCGAGGCACCCGCGCGTTTGTTCTACGAGCGCTCGCTGGGCTCGCTGGATTCCACCGTCGGGTCCGTGCTGGGCGACGCCGACCTCGCGGCACGCGGGTCGGCTTTGGTCGAGCGCAGCGAAACGCTGGGCCGCGCGGCCACTCTCGAGGCCGAGGCCGAGGCGAAGCGTCGCCAGGCCGATGAGCGGCTCGACGCGAAGCGCGAGCAGGCTCAGGAGCAGGCCGAGGATGCGCACGCCGAGAAGAACCGTCGCATGAGCGAAGCGCGTCAGTCCGCTGACGAGAAGAAGCGTGCGGCAACGCAGACCGCAGCCCAGCGGGCTGCCGCGGTCAAGAAGCAGGCCGACGAGGTCGCCGAGAAGCGCGTGCAGTCGGCTGAGAATGCACGTCGTGCGGAGACGTCGACGATCCGCGCCCAGGAGAAGGCCGTCACCAATGCCGCCGAGGCCAAGCGTGACGATGCGCGTGACAAGCGCACCGAGGCGGCGCAGAAGCGGGCCCAGGCAGACAAGGTCGAGAGCCTGGCCGACGCCGAGAAGGAAAAGCGGCAGGCCGAGCGCGCCAGCGACAAGTAGCACCGCACCACAGCTGAAAGGGCCGCCCGAGGTCATCGACTTCGGGCGGCCCTTTCGCGTTCTCTGGTGAAGTCGGTGGCCTAGAAGTCCACCAGCTTCTCGGCGATGTAGGCGTTGAGTTCCTCCGAGCTGCCGCTCAGCCGGGCCTTGACGTCGCGGGTGTCCTCGTCGGCGTGCACCTCGAACGCCCCGGTGACAACGCCGTCATACGCCTGGTCCACGACGCTGGCCGGGCTGACCTTGGGCATGTCCCAGCGTGTCGTCATCGGCGTGTCGACCATCCCGACGAGCAGGCCCGTGACGGTGGTGCCCTGCGGGGCGAGTTCACCCCGGAGCGCGTTGGTAGCCGACCACATCGCGGCCTTGGACGCGGCGTAGGCGGTGGGCAACGGCAACCACGCCGCCAGCGACAGGACGTTGAGCAGCGCGCCGCCACCGTTGGCGGCCAGTACGGGCGCGAAGGCCTTGGCCACCCGCAGGTTGCCGATGACGTTGGTCTCGAAGATGCGGCGCAGGACCTCCTCGTCGCCGGCGAGTACGGAGACGTCGTCGGCAGGTGCGATGGCGGCGTTGTTGACCACCAGGTCGACGTCGGACGCGGTGGCTGCAGCACTGGCGACCGATGCCGTGTCCGTCAGGTCCAGTGGCAGCGGCACGATGCGCTCGTCGTTCCACTGCCGAGGCCTGCGCGCGGAGGCGTAGACCCTGCGGGCACCCCGGTCGAGGGCCTGGCGCACGAACTCCTCCCCGAGCCCGCCGTTCGCTCCGGTCACCAGCACTGTCCGACCGTCGAGTCGCTCTGTCATCGTCACTCCTGCTGTAGGGTCGGGCATAAGTGGGGTTGGTCCCCAGATCAGTATGTGGGGACGCTCCCCACTTATGCAACCGATGGCGAGGTGACGGTGAACACGCACACGGCGCGTCCGCTTCGGGCCGACGCCAAACGCAACCGCGACGCGATCCTGCGCGCAGCACGCGCAGTCTTCGACACCGACGGGATCTTCGCCTCGCTCGACGGGATCGCCAGTGCCGCAGGCGTCGGCAACGCGACCCTCTACCGGAACTTCCCCACCCGCAACGATCTGCTTGCCGCCGTCATCGAGGACAGCATCGGCGACCTGCTTCGGGAGTCGGAAGCGCTCGAGCAAGAGATGGCCGCCGACGAGGCGCTCAAGGAGTGGCTGTTCCGGCTCGCCTGGGCCCTGCGCATCTGGCAGGAGTTGCCCACGTGCATCGCCACGACGATCGATGACGACGCCTCGCCGGTGCAGGACGTCTCGACACGTCTGACCGGCCGGACCCGCGACTTCCTGCACCGGGCGCGCGACCACGGTGCGGCATCCGGGACCGTTACGGCCGAGGAGCTGTTCCAACTCATCACGGCCGTGTCGTGGGGCATCGATCGCTTCGGCGACGACGCCGGGCGCGCACGCCATCGGGTCGGCTTCGCCACCGCGGGAGTGTTCCGAGCGGAGTGATCCGATTGGGCCCCGGGGAACGGGAATCGCACTGCTATGAAGTGGCCAGGGCCGGGATCGAACCGGCGACCTTCCGCTTTTCAGGCGGACGCTCGTACCAACTGAGCTACCTGGCCGGAAGGCAACCGACTCACACCGATGTGCCTCGCCAATGATGGCGACCCTGACGGGACTCGAACCCGCGACCTCCGCCGTGACAGGGCGGCGCGCTAACCAACTGCGCCACAGGGCCTTGCTCTTCCTGCGTTACTGCTGCTCCGACGTTACCGCCGTTGCGTCGTACCCCCAACGGGATTCGAACCCGTGCTACCGCCGTGAAAGGGCGGCGTCCTAGGCCGCTAAACGATGGGGGCCAAAGCCGAATCTCTTCGGGGTACTCCCGGCGCCGTGACGCTGGGAGCTTCGATAGCTTAGGGGATCGACACCCAAATCCTCAAACGAGGGTGGCCCAGTATCCTGACTTCCGCGCCCCTATAGCTCAGTTGGTAGAGCTACGGACTTTTAATCCGCAGGTCCCAGGTTCGAGCCCTGGTGGGGGCACCTCGCGAAAAACCGCTCAATCGTCGTCGCCCTTGGGCTTCTTCGGCTTGTCGTTCCCGTTCCCCTCGCGCCCGCGTCCCTCGGTCGGGATCGGCGCCGGCGCGAGCGACGACGTCGTCACCGGCGTCGTGGTGGTGGTCGTCATCGTGCGCGGCGTCGTGGTGGTCGGCGTCGTGGTGGCAGCGGGGCCCGGGGTGGCGGGAGAGGACCGGGTCGCCTCGACGATCACGAACACCAGCGCCAGGAGGACGGCCGCAGCGGCCGCTACGCCTGCCAGCACGCGCCGCCTGCGGTCCGGTGGCGGCGGTGGCAGTTCGGCGCCGGTCGTCAGCGGCAGCGGCGGGGCGGTCATCACGCGCGTCGCCGGCCGTACCGAGAGCAGCGCGGCCCGCATCTCCGCCGCGCTCGAGAACCGCTGGGACGGATCGGGCGCCATGGCGCGCTCGATGACAGTGGCCAGTCCGGCGTCGACGTCGGGGCGGACCGATTGCAGCGGAACCACGTCGTGTGCGGCGATCGCCCGCACCAGGGCAGCCGGCTCGCCCTGTGGGAACGGCATGACCCCGGTCAGCGCCTCGTAACCCATGGCGCCGACGGCATAGAGGTCGTCGGCGGGGGTGGCGGGCCTGCCGGCGATCCGCTCGGGGCTCAGATACGCCATGGTGCCGAAGATCTGGCCGGCGCGGGTCAGGCTGGTGCCGCCGGATTTCGCGATGCCGAAGTCGGCGAGCTTGGCCTGCCCCGTCTCGGCGAACAGCACGTTGGCAGGCTTCACGTCGCGGTGCAGGATGCCTGCCGCGTGCGCCGCACCCAGTCCCGCGAGGACGTCGGCCAGCACGCTGCGTACCCGCGGCACGGGCAACGGTCCCCTCGCGATCTCGTCGGCCAGCGACGCACCTGGCAGTTGCTCCATGACCAGGAATGGCACCCCGTGCGGTGGTTGCTCGCCGCTGTCGTGCACGACGACGATGTTCGGGTGGGCCAGTCCGGCGGCTGCCCTCGCCTCGAACTCGAAGCGCGTCCGGGAGTCCGGGTCGCCGAGCAGCGAGGGATGCAGCAGCTTGACGGCCACGGGCCGGTTGAGCCGGACGTCCCACGCGGAGTGCACCTCGGCCATGCCGCCACGGCCGAGGACGCCGCGCAGTTCGTATCGTCCCCCGATGAGTTCAGGGCTCGTCATCGGCTACACGGTAGCTGCTGACGCAGCGGGCCCTGCCGTCAGACGTTCGGGCAGTAGTGCATCGGGTTGCCCCGCTCCTGCAGCGGCGGCAGGTTCCGCGCCGGGGTTTCCGGGGGCGGCGCGTCAGCCGGGAGGCGGCCGTTGGCGCGGTCCCAGCCCGCGCGCGCACGGGGATGCATGCGGACCCGCTCGGGCAGTAGCGCGAAAACCCGGCCCACCGCATTGCCGAGGCGGCGGTGCAGCCACTCGTCTCGCGCGGTCCACTCGTAGCCCATCAGCTCGCGCACGGGCGGGTCGTAGAGCCCGACGGTGAACCAGACGAAGAACCGCGCGACCAGCGGCCGCTGCAGCTTCCACATCCAGTCGGGCAGCTTGTCCGCGAACGGCGGCTTGGGCAACTCACTGAGGTCGAGGACGGCCCGCGCGGCGTAGTTGTTCTCCAAGACGTTGCGGCACATGTGATCCCAGTACTCCTGGAAGTCCTCCCAGGTCTCGGGGACCGGCCGCGTGCTCATGCCGTACATGGCGTACCACGCCTTGTGCTCCTCGAACAGCTGCCGCTTCTGCGCCTCGGTGAGCCCGCCGCAGAAGCGCTCGGCGACGATCAGCGTGCCGACGAAGAACGTCGAGTGCGCCCAGTAGAAGACGTCCGGGTTCAGTGCGTGATAGCGCCGCCCCTGGGCGTCGACGCCCTTGATGTCGACGTGATAGTCGCGGACCTCGGCACCGGTGCGCGGCGACCTGTCGCCGTCGAAGACCACGCCGCCGATCGGGTACAGCGACCGCAGCAGACGCTGCCAGCGCTCGATGAAGAACGTGGAGTGCTCCTCGACGGCGGCGCCGAGCTGGGGGTGCATGTTCTGCATGGAGCCGGCCCACGGCCCCTGCAGCAGGCCCCGCCAGTCGCCGAAGTACTTCCACGTCAGCGAGTCGGGTCCCAGCGGTGCCGGCGGTGCGTCGTACCCACCCGGGGCGACGGGGCAGCCGACGGCGAGGTCGGCACTGGTGACCGGGCACGACGGGGACGTATCTTGTGTCACTGGCGGCATCTCCTGGAACTCAGACGGACAATCTGACTACAAGCGTTGTCATCCATGAGCTTAGGAGGGATGTGACGTCCGGTCAACGGCGCAGCCAATGGTCTGGTGTACCCCTACGGGACCGCCAGGCGCTGCGTCGCGACAAACTCGTCGCCGCAGGCGTCGCGCTACTCGGCGGCGCGACCGGTCCCGCGCTGACCGTCAGAGCGGTCTGCAAGGAGGCCGGCCTGACGGAGCGCTACTTCTACGAGAGCTTCAGCGACCGCGACGAATTCGTTCGCGCGGTGTACGACGACGTATGCAGCACGGCCATGTCGGCCCTGACGTCGTCGACCACGCCGCGCGACGCCGTCGAACGGTTCGTGACGCTGATGGTCGACGATCCGGCGCGAGGCCGCGTCCTACTGATCGCACCTGAGCGCGAACCCGTGCTCGCGCGATCCGGCGCGGAGTGGATGCCGACGTTCATCGACCTGCTGCAGCACAAGCTGACCCGCATCACCGACCCGGGCGTCCAGGCCATGGTCGCGACCGGCCTGGTGGGCGCCTTGACGGCGCTCTTCACCGCCTACCTCAACGGCAGGCTCGCGACGACCCGGGAGCAGTTCATCGACTACTGCGTCGACATGCTGCTCAGCCGGGCGTCGACCGCCTGAGGGGACTAGCCCTCGGGGAGCGAGATGGTCGCGCCGGGCGTCTCACCGGCGTCGGCAAGCTGATCCTGCTCATTCTGCGCCGCTTCGGCCTCGAGTTCGGCGGCCCGGGTCTCGCGACCCACGGCACTCGCCATCGAGTTGCCGGGCGTGGTCGCGGACGCTACGCCCGCGTTGCAGTTCAAGTAGAACTGCACGGTGTCCTCGACACCCGCGCCGTCGATCGCGCTCGTGAACGGCGCGTCCTGCGAACGCACCACGAGGCAGTCGTCCTGGCTGACCTTGTCGCCCACGCGGCTCGCCACCACGACCGACAGACCGTTGTCACTCGCAGCGGACGACGCGTCGGCGTAGGACTGACCCGCGTAGTCGTCGGCGGCTGCGACACCGGTGCCCAGCACCGCCGAGATCGCGAACGCGCATGCCGCGCCCGAACCAATAACGATGAGCTTCTTCACGTGTGCCCTATCTGCAGTCGAAAACTTGCCCGCCCGCGGGGATAGTACCTCCGCCAGGACGGGTGCGCACGACCAGTCGACAACTGAAGAATAGGGCCCTCAGCAGCGTTTACCCGACGTCTACTCGCCGGCTACCTGAGCGTCTTCGCCGGCGAGTTCGGCCGCCTCGGCCTGCTGCTGCGCGGCCGCCTGCTGGGCCTCGCGCTGCTCCTTTGCTGCGAGGTCGGCCTCGTACATCTTCCGACCGGTCGGGCTCTGCAAGGAGTAGCCCGGCCACAGCGCGGTTCCATACTTTGCGTAGCAATTGAGGTTGACGTTCATGACGCCGCCCTTGGACTCACCGAAGCCGTCGATGCTCGAGGCCGGCGTGGCGCTCGTCACGATGCACTCGTTCCAGTCCTTGCGGTCTCCGACTGTGGTCGCGACCTGAGCGCTCATGCCCTGCTGGCTCAGCGCGGCCTTCGCATCGGCAAACGTCTGACCGACGACGGCATCGTCGGCACTGGCAACGCCGGTGCCCAGCAACCCCACAGAAACGGCCGCCGCCGCGAAGGCGCCGGCACCGAGGACCAAGAGATTCTTCACGTCGGTCGGGACCTTTCGTCACGCCTGGGCCGGCGGGGGTTTTGCTGGACGGGGTTCGTCTGCCACGGATCGTACCGCCCGCGACGAGGTTTGGGTGTCAGCCCTGCAACACCCGTCACACTCGGGTCACGGCGCTTGAATGTCACCGGGGTACACAGATATATTGAGTGCAACCACCGGGTACAGATAACTGCGAGGGCTCATCCCCCGTGACGCGAGGAGTACATAGGCATATGTCGAACGATTTGACCGACCTGCACCTGCTGCGCGAACTGGAACCGGTCGTCGAGAAGAACATCAACCGGCACCTGTCCATGCGCAAGGACTGGAATCCGCACGACTACATCCCGTGGTCCGACGGCAAGAACTTCTACGCGCTCGGCGGGCAGGAATGGAGCCCCGAGCAGTCGAAGCTGTCCGACATCGCCCAGACCGCCATGGTGCAGAACCTCCTCACCGAGGACAACCTGCCGTCCTACCACCGCGAGATCGCGATGAACTTCAGCATGGACGGCCCCTGGGGCTGGTGGGTCAACCGCTGGACCGCCGAGGAGAACCGGCACGGCATCGCCCTGCGCGACTACCTCATCGTCACCCGCGCGATCGACCCGGTCGAACTCGAGACCATCCGGCTCGAGCAGGTCACCCGTGGCTTCAGCCCCGGCCAGCACGGCCAGGGCGACATGTTCGCCGAGAGCCTGTTCGACTCCGTCATCTACGTGACGTTCCAGGAACTCGCCACGCGCGTCTCGCACCGCAACACCGGCAAGGCGTGCAACGAGACCGTCGCCGACCAACTGCTGGCCCGCGTCTCCGCCGACGAGAACCTGCACATGATCTTCTACCGCGACGTCTCGGCCGCCGGTCTCGACATCGCGCCCAACCAGGCGATGAAGTCGCTGCACCGGGTGCTGCGCAACTTCAAGATGCCCGGGTACACCGTGCCGGAGTTCCGGCGCCGCGCCGTCACCATCGCCGTCGGCGGTGTGTACGACCCGCGGATTCACCTCGACGACGTCGTGATGCCCGTCCTGAAGAAGTGGCGCATCTTCGAGCGCGAGGACTTCACCGGCGAGGCCGCCGAGATGCGCGACGACCTCGGCGTGCTGATCGAGGAACTCGAGGACGCCTGCGAGAAGTTCGAGACGGCCAAGCAGCGCCGGCTCGAGCGCGAGCGTCAGGTCGCCGAGAAGAAGGCCCGCAAGAACCTCCTGGTGGGATCATCGTCCTCGTAAGCCCCCTCCCAGACACGGACACGGCCCGATCCGCACACTTCGTTCCCCCGAGTCGCTTCGCTCCTGCCCCCGGGCTGAAGGTCGGGCCGTTCGCCTTGCGCAGCCCCGTCGTGCTGGCGCCGATGGCCGGCGTCACGAACGTCGCGTTCCGCACCCTGTGCCGCGAACTCGAACTGGCCCGCGAGGGCACCGTCAGCGGCCTCTACGTGTGCGAGATGGTCACCGCCCGCGCGCTCGTGGAACGTCATCCGGTCACGATGCACATGACGACGTTCGCGCCGGACGAGTCACCGCGCTCACTGCAGCTCTACAGCGTCGACCCGGTGAACACCTACGCGGCGGCGAAGATGATCGCCGACGAGGGGCTTGCCGACCACATCGACATGAACTTCGGCTGCCCGGTGCCCAAGGTCACCCGCAGGGGCGGCGGCGCGGCACTGCCGTACAAGCGCAAGCTGTTCGGCGAGATCGTCGCCGCGGCGGTACGCGCCACCGAGGGCACCGACATCCCCGTCACCGTGAAGTTCCGCATCGGCATCGACGACGCGCACCACACCCATCTCGACGCGGGCCGGATCGCCGCCGAGGAAGGTGCGGCCGCGGTGGCCCTGCACGCCCGCACGGCCGCCCAGCGCTACTCGGGAACGGCCGACTGGGAGCAGATCGCCGAACTCAAGCAGCACGTCACCTCGATACCCGTGCTGGGCAACGGCGACATCTTCGACGCCGGCGACGCGATCGCGATGATGGACGCCACCGGATGCGACGGCGTGGTCATCGGCCGCGGTTGCCTCGGCAGGCCGTGGCTGTTCGCCGAGCTGTCCGCGGCCTTCGCCGGGCGACCGATCAAGACGCCGCCCACCCTCGGCGAGGTCAGCCGGATCATCCGCCGCCACGGCGAACTCCTCACCGACCACTTCGGCGAGGACAAGGCGATGCGCGACATCCGCAAGCACGTCGCGTGGTACCTGCACGGGTTCCCCGCCGGCGCAGACCTGCGTCGCGGGTTGGCGCTGGTCAAGACGCTCTCCGAACTCGACGACCTGCTGGCCCAACTCGACCCGGACGTCCCGTTCCCCCGTGCGGCCGAGGGGCCACGCGGCCGGCAGGGGTCCGCTGCGTCGGTGTCGCTACCCGATGGCTGGCTCGACGATCCGGACGACTGCACGGTGCCCACGGCGGCCGACGTCATGCATTCCGGCGGCTAGGCGAGACGTCTCACGAGATGCCGTCGAGACCGCACCGACGCTGCACTGTCACGTCCGCTGACTGGCCCGTTCTCAGGATGTCTCAGTACGATGGGAGTCCATCGTGAAGGGCTCCAACTAGCGGAGCCGTCATCGTGCTGCTACAAGACTAGTGAGCACGAAATTCGAAACGTCTCGACAGAGGCGAGTACGAGCGCTCGGGTGAACGAGCGTCGATCAGAGTCGGAGGCCACCGGGACATGAGTGACGGCGACAACGCCACTCCCGGCCGTCCGCGTCCTGACGGGTCGAGCGACGACAGTCAATGGCTTACCCGATCGACCCGTCCGACGCCAGGCGCCGCGCCGTGGGAGCGGGGAGCGAGTCCCGTGCCACGGCCGAGCGAGCCCGACGAGGACCCCGCCGAGGGAGAGTTCGACCCTCCCGCGGGCAACCACACCGACGGCGTCGTCACCGTCGCCGACCTGATCGCCAAGGTCGCCGGTACGGCTCCCCCGGCCAAGCGCGAGGAGCGCCGCCGACGCCGCGCCCGCGAGGATCCCGAGCCGGAACCCGATCCCGAGGACGGACCGGCACTCGAAACCGAACCGGAACCCGAGCCCGAACCGGCGCCCGTGTTGGCCTTCGGCGCCTTTGAGGCCGATCCGAAGACCGACATCCTCCCCGCCTACGCCTCGCATGCCTCCGAACTACCGGTGCTGACCGGCAAGTCCAAGCCTGCCGCTGCGCCCGAACGCATCGGCGAGACCCGCGTCATCCCTGCCGTTCGGGATCACCGGCGGCGGCGGTCGGCCATGGTCGTCGGACGCGTCGCAGCGGCCCTGATCGCCGTGTTCGCACTCGCGCTCACCGGATCGGCGTGGCAGTGGCAGTCGATGAAGAACCGCAGCCTCAACAAGGTGTCGGCGCTCGACCCCAACTCGCGCGACATCCTCGACCCGAACGCACAGTTCGGCGACGAGAACTTCTTGATCGTCGGAACCGACACCCGCCTCGGCGTCAACAGCGAGCTGGGTGCGGGCACCACCGACGACGCCGACGGCGCGCGATCCGACACGATCATGATGGTCAACATCCCCGCGGACCGGAAACGCGTCGTCGCGGTGTCCTTCCCACGCGACCTCGCGATCACGCCACAGGAGTGCGAGCCGTGGAACCCCGAGACCCGCGCCTACGGGCCGATCACCGACGAAGAGTCCCCGATGTACGGCCTCGAAGAGGTCTACACGGAGACCAAGCTCAACTCGGCATACGCCGTCGGTGGGCCGAAGTGTCTGGTCAAGGTCATTCAGAAGCTGTCTGGCCTGTCGATCAACCGCTTCATGGCCGTCGACTTCGCCGGCTTCTCGAAGATGGTCGACGCGCTCGGCGGCGTCGAGGTCTGCAGCACCACCCCGCTCGAAGACTACGAACTCGGCACGGTCCTGCCGACCGCCGGCCGCCAGATGGTCGACGGCCACACTGCCCTGCAGTACGTGCGCGCTCGGCAGGTCACCACCGAGACCAACGGCGACTACGGCCGGATCAAGCGCCAGCAGCTGTTCCTGTCGTCGCTGCTGCGCTCCCTGATATCTAGGGACACGTTCTTCTCGCTGAGCAAGCTCAACAACGTCGTCAACATGTTCATCGCCGACAGCTACGTCGACAACATCGACACCAAGGACCTCGTCGACCTCGGGCAGTCGGTGCAGGGCGTCAACGCGGGACGGATCACGTTCGTGACGGTGCCCACCGTCGGCTACGCCGACGAGTACGGCAACGAGACACCCCGCATGGACGACATGCGCGCGTTGTTCGACGCGATCATCAACGACGATCCGCTGCCCGAGGAGAAGCCCGCCGACGACGCCCCGCCGTCGGAGACGCAGAGCAGCGCCGAATCCGATCCCAACGGCGCCGAGCCGGAGAGCGCCGACGAGATGGTCGAGGCCGTCGCCACCGACCCCACCGCGATCACCGTGCGGGTGTCGAACTCCACCGGCGAGGACGGGTTGGCCACGACCGCAGCGACCGAGCTACAGAACCACGGGTTCAACACCGTCGAACCGGACGACTACCCGGGTCCGCTCGACAACACGACCGTGTTCTTCTCGGCAGGCAATGAGGAGGCCGCCGCGACGGTCGCCTCATCGTTCTCCAGTCCCACCATCGAGCGCGTGTCCGGCATGGGCAGTGAGATCCGCGTGGTCCTCGGATCGGACTTCGCCTCCGTGGCACCGCCCACCCCGAGCGGCCTGCCGGTGCAGGTGCGGGTCCTCAAGGACTCGAGCACTGAGCCCACCCACCTCCCCGAGGACCTGACGGTCACCAACGCCGCCGACACCACCTGCGAGTGACGAAGCGCGGGGACGCCATTCACCGCACGTTCACCTGCAGCGTCGTGACGTTTCACCAGTTCGGAACGTAGGCTGGCCTCCATGCGTACCGCGTACCACGAGCAATTGGCTGCCCTGTCGGATCAGCTCGGCGAGATGTGCGGCCTTGCCGGCGCCGCCATGGAGCGTTCGACCCAGGCCTTGCTGCAGGCCGACTTGGCGCTGGCCGAACAGGTGATCACCGACCACGAACAAATCAGTGCGCTGAGCGTGAGCGCCGAGGAGTCCGCATTCGTGCTGCTTGCCCTGCAGGCACCGGTTGCTGGCGATCTCCGCTCGATCGTCAGCGCGATCCAGATCGTCGCCGACCTCGACCGCATGGGAGCACTCGCGCTGCACGTCGCGAAGATCGCCCGGCGCCGCCACCCGCAGCACGCGCTGCCGGAGGAGGTCAATGGCTATTTCGCCGAAATGGGCCGGGTCGCAGTCGAACTGAGCAGCAGCGCCCAAGAGGTCCTGCTCACTCGCGACCCGGAGAAGGCCGCCCGCATCCGCGAAGAAGACGATGCGATGGACGACCTGCACCGCCACCTATTCAACGTGCTGATGGACCGCGAGTGGAAGCACGGCGTGACCGCGGCAGTCGACGTGACGTTGCTGAGCCGCTTCTACGAGCGCTTCGCCGATCACGCCGTCGAGGTCGCCCGCCGGGTCATTTTCCAGGTCACCGGGCAGTTCCCGGCCGAAGATGAAGTCCCGACGCCGCTCTAGGGCACCAGCCTGACGCCCACCTTGCGGGCCGTCGAGAGGTCTCGGAGCACCTTGGCGATGACCTCGAGTTCAGAATTCTCGTACCTCCGTAGGAACTCGCCGACGCCGTCGGCCATCTCTTCGTGCATCGCGGTGTGCGCTGCCACCACGAGTTCGCCGTCGTCCGACAACGCGAGTTCGATCTCCTTGCGGTTGCCTGGGATCGGCCTGCGTACCACCAGCCCCGCCTCGACCAGCCGCTGCACGTGCTTGGACACCGTGCCCTTGAGTTGCCCCGAGCGCGCGGCCAGCCCGACCACGCCCGTCGCGCCGTCGGCGAGGTGTGCCAGCAGGTGCATGGTCAGGGTGGGAAGCGAGCGCAACGCCCCCTCGAGGCGGGGCGGGCAGCGCTCGACCATGTAGTCCCGTTCGGCGTCGCCGTCCTCGTCTGGCTCCAGCTTGTCCTTCACCGCGATCAGCAGCTCGTTGACGTCCGCCACCAGCGCCGACTTGGTTTTCATGGAAACCATCTTGTCAGCCCGCCCCTACCGCCGTACATTGTTTCCATAGAAACCGTTGCTACGGAAACAATGGAGGCGCTCGTGTTCGCAGCAGTCGTCGAGGAGTGGGGCGCGACCCCGGTGTACGCCGAGGTCGCCGATCCCGAGGAACGCGATGGCGCCGTCGTCGCAGCCGTCGAGGCATCCGCACTGACCAATCTCACGCGCGCCCTGGTCTCCGGAACGCACTACGCCAGCAAGGAGGTCCCGCTCCCGGCGGTCCCTGGCTTCGACGGCGTGGCCCGCCTCGCCGACGGCCGCCGGGTGTACGGGACCTCGCTGGCGCCCCACGGGATGATGGCCGAGCGGACGCTCGTCGGCACCTCGGGTCTCGTCGAGCTGCCCGACGGCGTCGACTCCGTGACCGCCGCGGCCGTGCCCAATCCAGGCATCTCGGCGTGGACGGCACTCTCGTACGCCGCCAACGTGCGGCCGGGTGACCACGTGTTGATCCTCGGCGCCACCGGCGTCACCGGCTCGATGGCGGCGCAACTGGCCAAGAACGTGTTCGGCGCCGGTCGCGTGGTGGTCGCCGGCCGTGATTCAGCCCGACTGGACTGGCTGCGAAGCGCAGGCGCGGACGACGCGATCGCCATGCGCGACGAGGACCTCGCGTCGCGCGTCGGTGCGCTGCACGCCGAGCGGCCGTTCGACGCCGTGCTCGACTACCTGTGGGGCCAGCCCGCGGCAAGTACGCTCACCGCGCTGGCCGACAGCCACCCAGCGGCGCACTACCACGCCACGCGTTTCGTCCAGATCGGTTCCATCGCAGGCGATCCGATCGAGCTGCCCTCGGGCATCCTCCGCGGGACGGGCATCGTCCTGTCGGGAGTGGGCATCGGCAGCGTGCCGCCCGAGGTGATGGCGAACGCCCGCACCGAGGCGCTGCCCCGGATCTTCGACATGGTCGCCTCGGGGGACCTGCGCCTCGAGACCGCCACGCGCGCACTGCGCGACGTCGAGAAGGCGTGGACGACCGCCGAGCCTTCGGGAACCCGCGTCGTCCTGGTCCCCTGAACCGTAGCGATAGAGACTCTCCTCTCGGGTGAGAGTAGTATCCGATTCGGTTGATGACGCGACTCGCAGCAGTTGGCTCGCAGGGTCGCGAACCGTCGCATCGGCGCGACATGCTCCTTCACCGATCGATTGGCACCGCGGTGCCCCACCTGAATGGAACTACGTGTCCCGTTCCACCATGCCCACCCCGGCCTCCAACGTGCGCGAAGCCGGCGATCCCAGCACCTCGGTGATGGCGGCGCTACGTTCACCCAAGCGACTGAAGACCGAGGTGCTGGCCGGCCTCGTCGTGGCGTTGGCGTTGATCCCGGAGGCGATCTCGTTCTCGATCATCGCCGGGGTCGACCCCCGCGTCGGACTGTTCGCCTCGTTCACCATGGCCGTGACCATTGCGATCGTGGGCGGCCGCCCTGCGATGATCTCCGCGGCGACCGGCGCCATCGCCCTGGTGATCGCACCCCTTGCCCGTCAGTACGGGCTGGACTACTTCGTGGCCGCGGTTCTGCTGGCAGGTGTGTTGCAGATCCTGCTCAGCGTGCTGGGTGTGGCCCGGTTGATGCGGTTCATCCCGCGCAGCGTGATGGTCGGATTCGTCAACGACCTGGCGATCCTGATCTTCACCTCGCAGCTGCCGCACCTGCTGGGCGTGCCCGCGCTGGTCTACCCGTTCGTGGCCGTCGGCCTGATCATCATGGTGTTCCTACCGAAGCTCACGACGATCGTTCCCGCGCCACTGGTCGCCATCGTCGTGCTCACCGCAGCGGCAATCGTGTTCTCGGTCCGGATCCCCAATGTGGGCGACGAGGGCGAACTCCCCTCGAGCCTGCCTGCGCTGTTCTTTCCCCATGTGCCGTTGACTTGGGAGACGTTGACGATCATCGCGCCGTACGCGCTGGCCATGGCATTGGTGGGCCTGCTCGAATCGTTGATGACCGCCAAGCTCGTCGACGACATCACCGACACCCACAGCAACAAGACCCGCGAAGGCTGGGGGCAGGGCGTCGCCAACATCGTCACCGGATTCTTCGGCGGCATGGGCGGCTGCGCCATGATCGGCCAAACCATGATCAACGTAAAGGTTTCCGGTGCCCGCACCCGGATCTCGACGTTCCTGGCAGGGCTGTTCCTGCTCGCGCTCGTCGTCGGGCTAGGCGACATCGTCGCGCTGATCCCGATGGCCGCACTCGTGGCGGTCATGGTCATGGTGTCGGTTGGAACGATGGACTGGCACAGCATCAAGCCAGCGACGTTGCGCCGCATGCCACGTAGCGAAACGACGGTCATGCTGGTCACCGTGATCGTCACCGTCGCCACGCACAACCTCGCCTACGGCGTCATCGTCGGTGCACTGACGGCGATGGTGCTCTTCGCGCGCCGCGTCGCCCACATGGTCACCGTGGAGAAGATCGCGGAAACCGACGACGACCACGACGGCACACCGGATTCGGTCGTCTACCGCGTCACCGGTGAATTGTTCTTCGCCTCGAGCAATGACCTGGTGTACCAGTTCGACTACACCGACGATCCCCGGAACGTCGTGATCGACATGTCCGACTCGCACATCTGGGATGCCTCCACGGTGGCAGCGCTCGATGCGGTCACCACGAAGTACCAGGCCAGGGGAAAGCACGTGGAAATCGTTGGGTTGAACACCGATTCGGCGGATCGCCACGACAGGCTCTCGGGCTCACTCGGTGCAGAGCATTGACCGACGAGCACATGCAGATCGGGCAGGTCGCCGCACGCACCGAACTGTCGATCAACACGGTGCGTCACTATGACGAGGTAGGACTGGTGACACCGTCGGCGCGGTCGGCGGGCGGCTTCCGTCTCTACACCGAAGCCGACGTAGACCGACTCCTGGTGATACGGCGAATGAAGCCGTTGGGTTTCAGCCTCGCCGAGATGCGAGACCTATTGGATGCGCTCGCAGTCCTCGATGACGACGTGGCTCCAGAGAACGAACGCGCCGAGGCAGCGCAGCATCTTCGGGACTACCGCGCCAAGGCCGAGGAGAGCGCCGACAAACTGCGAAAGCACCTCGCATACGCCGAGGAACTCACCGAGTTGCTCGCCGCCAGAGCCGCCGAAGCGGGCGGCCACCCCGAATAGGCGACCAACGGAGCGACACCGCATGCTCGGTGGAGCCTGCGCATCCAATAGACGGTGGGTCAACCGATGCCGTGCGAGATCGACGGCGCCAACCGGTAGCCGGCACCACGGATGGTACGGATGAACTCCCCGTGCTCCGGATCGTGACCGAGCTTCTCACGCAGCCGCCGCACGTGCACGGCAACGGTATTCGTGTCTGCGGGGTGCCCCCATACCGCGCGGCTGATCTCGTCACTGCTGGCGACCCGTCCGCGGCGCTCGATGAGATACACCAAGAGATCGAGTTCGCGTTGAGTCAGCTGCACGTCTCGCCCTCGGACGCGGGTTTCGTATCCGTCCCGGTTCACCTCGATGGGGCCGGCGACGAACACCAAGTCGTTCGGGGGATCATGACTTCCGTTGAAGGCGAACGGTGCAATGGCGCTGATGTCGTACGGACGCGTGATGAGCGCCGACGCTCCGGCCAACATCGCCGCGCTCGTGGCCGCGTCGGCACTCGGCGAGCCGATCAAGATGGGCAGGTTCCATCGGCTGCGCACTGCGGCGGTGATCTGGGCTGCGCCGACGACATGGGTTTGGGCAGCGAGAACCAACACGTCGGGCTGCTCGACGCCGACGGTGACGAGCGCTTCGGCACCGTCGTCGCACCACGTCGTGTCGATTCCGATCCTCGCGGCGTCGTTCATCAACCGCGAAGCGACCGCCGCATCGCCATCGACGAGGAGCAGCGTTCCCCGTTTGGACGTGGGGGCAACGCGACGCTCACCGAAGTCGAGAGACGGCTCGTACCGCCGCACCTCAAGACTCACGAGACACCGCCCCGCCCGTCACGCCGCCCCCGCGCGACGTGCATGCAGGGCCCGTTAGCCGAAGCGGCCCGAGATGTAATCCTCGGTGGCCTTCTGCGTCGGGTTGGAGAAGATCTTCTCGGTGTCGTCGACCTCGACGAGCTGGCCGGGCTTGCCGGTGGCCTCGAGGTTGAAGAATGCGGTCTGATCGCTCACGCGGGCAGCCTGTTGCATGTTGTGCGTGACGATCACGATCGTGTACTGCTGCTTCAACTCCGAGATCAAGTCTTCGATCGCCAGCGTCGAGATCGGATCAAGAGCCGAGCAGGGCTCGTCCATCAGCAGCACGTCGGGCTGTACCGCGATCGCCCGCGCGATGCACAGGCGCTGCTGCTGGCCGCCGGACAGACCGCCACCGGGCTTGTCGAGGCGGTCCTTGACCTCGTTCCACAGGTTGGCGCCCCGGAGTGACTGCTCGGCGACCTCGTCGAGGTTCTTGCGCACCCCTTGCAACTTGAGGCCGGCGACCACATTGTCGCGAATCGACATCGTGGGGAACGGGTTCGGCCGTTGAAACACCATCCCGATGGTCTTGCGGACGCTCACCGGGTCGATGCCCGACGCGTAGATGTCCTCGCCATCGAGCAGCACCGAACCTTCGACCCGGGCGCCCGGGATGACTTCGTGCATCCGGTTCAAAGTGCGAAGCACAGTCGACTTGCCACAGCCGGACGGTCCAATGAAGGCCGTGACACTGCGCGGCAGAACCGCAAGCCCGACGTTGGACACGGCGTGGAAGTTGCCGTAGTAGATGTTGAGATCCTTGAGATCCAGCCGCTTGGCCATGTTGCTCCTAAACTCTGTTCCGCGTCAGGTAGCGGTTGACGAATGCGGCGCCGAGGTACAGCGCAGCGATGATGAGGATCAGGGTCAGTGCAGCACCCCAAACCCTCAGGGCTCCCGCGGATTCCGGATTGACCAGTTCCGTGTAGATCAGCAATGGCAGTGACGCCATGTTGCCCTCGAAGGCATCCATGTTGATCGACCGGCTGTAACCGACCAGGACGAGCACCGGAGCCGTCTCACCCATGACCCTGGCCAGCGCCAGCAGGATGCCGCTGATCATGCCGGGGAGGGCGGTGGGAACGACGACCCGCATGATGGTCTTCCACTTCGGAATCCCCAACGCGTACGACGCTTCTCGCAACTCGTCGGGAACGAGCTTCAACATCTCCTCGGTGTTGCGGACGACGACTGGGAGCATCAGGAGCACCAGTGCCAGCGACACGGCGAAGGCACTCTGCTCGAATCCCAGGGTCGCGATCCACAGCGCAAAGATGAAGAGCGCGGCCACGATCGATGGCACTCCGGCGAGGATGTCGACCATGAACGTCGTCACCTTGGCGAAGCGGCCTCGCCCGTACTCCACTAGATACACCGCCGCCATGACGCCCAACGGCACGGAGAGTACCGCGGCGATCGCCGCCTGGATGAGGGTGCCGTAAATCGCGTGATAGACGCCCCCGGCGAACTGCTCGGGCAGGACACCGGCCAGCGAATGGCTCCACCACGTCGACGAGGTGACCGCGGTGATGCCCTTGGCCAGCACTGTGTAGAGAAGCCAGACCAACGGGACCATTGCGAGCACGAACGAGGCGGTGAACAGCGTCGTAGCGATGTTGTTCTTGAGCTTGCGAGCGCCGCTGACCGGGTGGAAGGTGGGACCCTTCACCGCCTGATCGAGTGTTGCCGTCATCCTCCGCTGACCCTTCCGCCGGCCGCCGCCCGCGCGAGCGCGTTGACCACGAAGGTCAGCGCGAAGAGCACGAAGCCAGCGGCGATGTATGCACCCGTGGGCAGTGGAGCGCTGAACTCCGCTGCGGCCGAGGCAATCTTGGATGCGAACGTGTAGCCACCGTCGAACAGCGACCAGTGACCCGCCTGCGCTGCGGTGCGCAGGATGATGAGAATCGCGATGGTTTCGCCGAGGGCGCGGCCCAAGCCGAGCATCGACGCCGCGATCATGCCGCTGCGGCCGTAGGGAAAGACCGTCATCCGAATCACTTCCCACTTGGTGGCGCCGAGAGCCTGGGCAGCTTCGACGTGGCCCCGTGGGGTGAGCGCGAATACCTCGCGGGTCACCGAGGTGATGATTGGCAGGATCATCACCGCGAGCACGATGCCTGCGGTGAAGATCGTTCCACCACCGGCCAGCGACACATTGCCATCGGAGAACAGGAAGAACCAGCCGAGGCTGTCATTGAGGAAGGTCGCCACCGGCGTCAGCCACGGCGCGAGGACGAAGATCCCCCACAGGCCGAAGACGATGGACGGCACGGCTGCCAGCAGATCGACCAACATGCCGAAGGGCCTCGCCAACCGCTTCGGTGCGTAATTCGTCAGGAACGCCGCAATGCCGATCGCGATGGGTACGGCGATGATCAGCGCGAACACGGAACTCAGCACTGTCACCATGAACAGATCGCGGATGCCGAACCGCAGGTTCTCCGAGTCGCTGGTGAGGAATTCGGTGGTTGTCAGGAAGTTCGCCTGGTTGGCCTGCAGCGAGGGGATTGCCTTGACGATCAGGAAGAGCGCCATCAGGGCGATCGCGCCGATGATGGTGGCGCCGGCAGCGATCGCAATGGACTTGAAGACGGTGTCGCCCCAACGCCCTTCGCCCTGCCTCAAAGCCGACCCCTTCCGGTTCTTGGTTGGCTCATCTGGAGTATGCCCGACCCGCTGTGGGCTCGCCGTCGTCGCCGACGAGTCCACAGCGGTCGAATCTGGTGTGACAGCCATCTGCTAGTGCTGCTAGGCCGTCGAGTTGATGGCGTCGACGGCTGTAGTCAGCCGCTCCTTGAAGGCCTCGGGCACCGGGATGTAACCGTTGTCCTCGAGACCGCTCTGGCCGTTGCCGAGGGCTGAGTGCATGAATGCCTTGACCGCGGTGGCAACCTCGGCATCCGGGTACTTCGAGCACACGATCTCGTAGGCGGCGAGCATGATCGGGTAGGACCCGGCCTCGGTGGGCATGTAGAACGACGCGGTGTCGAGGACGAGGTCGTTGCCCTCGCCCTTGAACTTCACGCCGTCGATGGCCTTGCCGGCCGTCTCAGTGCTCAACTCGACCGGCTCCGGCCCCGCCGACGTGATGATCTTGGCGATGGACAGACCCTGCGACTTGGCGAACGACCACTCGTTGTACGTGATGGAACCAGGAGTGCTCTTGATCGCAGCCGAGGTGCCTTCGTTGCCCTTGGCGCCCTCACCGACACCGCCGGCGAAGGACTTGCCCGCGCCCTTGCCCCACGAGCCGTCCGACGCCGCATCGAGGTACTTCTGGAAGTTGTCCGTCGTACCCGACTCGTCGCTGCGGAAGATGACGTTGATCGGCTCGCCCGGGAGCGTAGCGCCCTCGTTCAGTGCGGCGATCTCGGGCGCATTCCAGGTGTTGACCGAGCCGTTGAAGATCTTGCCAAGCGTCGGTCCGTCGAGCACGAGTCCGTCGACGCCTGCCACGTTGTAGGTGACCGCGATCGGGCCGAATACCGCCGGGAGATTCCATGCGTCGCTACCCCCGCAGCGTTCCTTGGCCTTGTCGACCTCGCCCTTCTCTGCGCTCAAGGGAGAGTCTGAACCACCGAAGTCAGTCTGCCCGCCGAGGAACTCTGACACGCCGGCGCCGGAGCCGCTCGAGGTGTAGTTCAGCGTGAACCCTGGGCAATCCTTTTCGTAGGCGTTGATGAAGCGCGTCATTGCGTTCGCCTGCGCCGAGGAACCGCTGGCCTTCAGCGCTTCCTTACCGCCGCAATCGCCTGCGGCCTCCGAACCCGAACCGCCGGATCCCGCCTCCGAGGAGGTGTTGTTGTCGCTGCCGCAACCCGACAGCAACAGGGCGCCAGCGGCCAGCAGGCTCAGCGCAGCACCAGATCGTTTCGCCTTCACGGAACTCCTTCTAAAGATGACGGGTAGACGCAGGACGTCGGGCGGACTGCCCATCGCCGATTCACACGTCGCGCCGAGCAGTGCGTTCCTGCTCGGCTGTCAACCTAGGGGGGCGCGATGAATCGAATACCTACGGATGGTGAACGGAAAATGAACCGCGACCGGGGATCGTGTCACTTCTTCCCAGGTAGTCGACAGCCAGCATTGCTCAACAGGTATCGAGTCGATGACGCCTGACCGAAACCCAGCCTGCTGTCGTGTGGCGATGCACGCGGCTCTCGCCGACCCCGGTGCGCTCGCAGCGACGCGACGGCATGGGTTCTCATCGAATCCCGAGCCCATACACTCGGAAGTCGGTGTCGCGCAACGCATTGGGTTAACTAGCCAAGGCTGTACGCCACGTCCGCGCTCGACACGGAGAATGCGAGCCGTTCGTACGTCTTCACGGCGGCGGAGTTATCTGCCTCGACGTAGAGCATGACGGTCGCCGCGGGGCCCAGCCGCTCTCGCAGATGGTGTAGGCCGACGAGCGTCAACGTCGCTCCGAGACCGCGGCCCTGCGCGGCCGGATCGACGCCGACGACGTACACCTCCCCGAGATCCGGTCCATGGACCTTCGTCCAGTGGAACCCCAGCAGCTGCTCGCCGGTTTCACTCCCCGAGTCGCTGCGCTCCTGCCCGCCGGGAACGTCGAACGCGAGGAACAGACCCTCGGCGTCGAACCACTCCTCGCCGCGGCGCTCCTCGATGTCGGCCTCGGTCCAGCCACCCTGCTCGGGATGCCACGAGAACGCGGCGTTGTTGACTCGAAGCAGTTCGGCGTCGTCGTCGGGGCCGGCGTAGGTGCGCACCTGGATGCCGGGGGCCACCGTCACCTCGGGCAGGTCGGCGAGCGGGCGGCGCATCTGCCACAGTTCGCGGACGTTCGTCAGTCCCAACGCCGTCGCCACTGCCCTGGCGGGTTCGAGGTTTCCGTGCGCCCAGATGCGTGCCCCGTCGCCGCCTTCGGCGAGCCCGGCACGGATCAGTTCCGAGCCGATGCCGCGGCGCCGGGCAGCCGGGTGCACGACCGCTTCGGCCATCGCGGGTGCGTCCTCGGAGCCCGGCGTCAGGTTCAGGTAACCGACGACGTCGTCCGAATCCAGGTCGGAGTCGTCGAGTGCCAGCAGGTGCCTGGTGCGGTCGTGCGAGAGTTCGCGCAGTACGCCGTCACCGACAGGCGCAACGCCGTCGGCCGCCATCGCAGCGTCGATCATGGTGCGGATGATGCGCTGTTCGGCGTCCGACAGCGTGCGACGCCAGGCGATCACTGCGCGCGGAGCGGGTCGCCGAACGCGTCGGGCACCGCGTCCGGGGTGTCGTATTCCTCGTCGAGGTCGTCGGCGACGTCGGTGCCTGCGGCGGGCGCACGGCCGCGCGCCGGTCGCACCGCCTTGTATCCGACGTTGCGCACGGTGCCGATCAGCGCCTCGTACTCGGGGCCGAGCTTGGCTCGCAGCCGTCGCACGTGGACGTCGACCGTGCGGGTGCCGCCGAAGAAGTCATAACCCCACACCTCCTGTAGCAGCTGCGCGCGGGTGAAGACCCGGCCGGCATGCTGCGCGAGGTACTTGAGCAGCTCGAATTCCTTGTAGGTCAGGTCGAGGGGACGGCCCCGCAGCCGGGCCGTGTAGGTCCCCTCGTCGATGACGAGTTCACCGAGGCTGACCTTGCCGACGCTCTCCTGGTCGGCTCCGCCGCCCCGCCTACCGACGAGCAGGCGCAGCCGGGCGTCGATCTCCGCGGGGCCGGTGCTGGGCAGCAGGATCTCGTCGAGGCCCCATTCGGTGTTGACGGCGACCAGTCCACCCTCGTTGACCACGGCGACGACGGGCACCGAGGTACCCGTGGTTCCCAGCAGTCTGCACAACCCGCGGGCAGCCGCCAGGTCGGTGCGCGCGTCGACGATCGCCACGTCGGCGTTCCCAGCCTCGAGCAGCGAGGAGACCTCGGTGGGCGCCGAACGCACGGTGTGCGCCAACAACGCCAGTGACGGCAGGACCGACTCGGGTTGCGGGTCGACGGTCAGTAGTAATAAGTCCAACGGGTCCTCCATCATGCCTCCGGCACCGTCGCGAGCCCGTCGACGGCGCCAACGACACCGACGAAGCCCGGTCACAGCCCAGATTCATGGCTGACACGTGGCCGTTACCGGCCAGCGATCGTCCAACGATAGCGTGCCACCTGCGAATTAGCCGCGCTGAGAGATGTGAGCTGTACCCAATGGGCCAGAATGTCGGAGTGCGCAGGCTGCTGATCGGGCTCGTCGCGGCTCTGACGTCGCTCGTGGTGGCGGCCGTGGGCGTGGACTTCGGCACCGCCATCTACGCCGAGTACCGGTGGGCACGCAGCCTCCGCACGGCCAACGACCTCGGCTTCGACCCCTGGGTCGGCGTCCTGGGCTTTCCCTTCGTCACCCAGGCCCTCGACCACGAGTACGGGGAGGTCGAGGTCCGCGCGGGCGGCGTGGATCATCCGGTCGTGGGCAAGGCGTCGTTGGAGACGACCCTGCACGACGTCGACATCGCCAAGTCCTCCTGGCTGATCGGACCCGAGGCGACGCTGCCGATCGGCAAGATCGAGAGCCGGATCATCGTCGACTCGACCCACCTCGGCCGGTACATGGGCATCAAGGACCTGCTCGTCGAGGCGCCGACGCGCGAGACCAACGACTCCACCGGCGGGACGACGGAGTCGGGGATCTCCGACAGCCGCGGGCTGGTGTTCACCGGTACGCCGACGGCCAGTGGCTTCGACGAGAAGGTGAGCATCTCGGTCGACCTGACGATGGTGGGCGAGGATCAGACCACGGTGCTGCTGACCCCCACGGGAGTGCTCACCGGACCGGGCACCGCGGATGAAGAGGTGCCCGACGACGAACTGGCGGCCGTGCTCGCGGCGTTCAGTGCATCGATACCCGGGTTGAAGCTGCCCTTCGGCATCGCACCGACCAGCGGCGGGGCCAGGGGTTCGGACATCATCGTGGAGGGCATTGCCGAGGGAGTGACCGTGACCTTGGACGGGTTTGATCAGACATGAGTTCTTCGATGATCGTCGTGATCGCGGTGCTGATCGCCGCGATCGGCGTCGCGCTGGTCGTCGGGCGGCTGGTGACGCTGCGGGCGGGCATGTTGCGCGACGCCGAGAAGGCCGCCGACGTCGACACCTCGGGCTTGGGGCTGTCCACCACCGGACCGACGGTGCTGCACTTCACGGCCACCTGGTGCGGACCCTGCGTCGCCGTTCGCCGGGTGGTGGAGCAGGTGTGCGCCGAGCTGCCCGCGGTCGCGCACGTCGAGATCGACATGGATGCCAATCCGGAGGCAGCGCGGCGCCTTTCGGTGATGTCGTTGCCGACGACGATCGTGTTTGGCGCCGACGGTCGCCCGCGTTTCCGCATGACCGGCGTGCCCAAGGCCGCTGACCTGCGGTCTGCGCTCGAACCACTGTTGGCCTGACGACTTCGTCATCGGTAGGCGATTGGGTAGTATGTCGGACGTGTCAGCCCGCCTCGAGCAGTTGCTCACCAAGCGCCGCGCAGTGGACCTGTGCCGCGTTGCGGGTTGTTGCTGTTGTTGTCGTAGCTGCTGAGTAGCCGCGCCGTTTGGAGCCGCACTCGGAGCAGACCCATGTGGTGTGCCCCCAGCCCTGTGACCACAGCATTTCAAGGAGCATCAACGTGCCGAACCAGAACATAGGTCAGGTCGACGTTCGTGGTCCCCGCTTCACCGCCTGGGTGACGACGGTCGTGCTCGTCGCGGCACTGTTCGCGTCCGTGGCGAGCTATGCCGCTGCAGCGGTCGTCCTCGCCGCACAGGCAGTCGTGTTCGCCATCGGGGCGATCGGCGGTCCTCGCCGCAACCCCTACGGCCGCGTGTTCGCCAGCGTCATTGCACCCCGCCTGCGGCCCGTCACCGAGACCGAGCCGGTGCCACCGCTCAAGTTCGCCCAGTCGGTGGGCTTGTTCTTCGCCGTGGTCGGCGCCGTCGCATTCGCCATCGGGTGGGGTCCGGTGGGCCTCGCCGCGACGGCGTTCGCACTCGTCGCCGCGTTCCTCAACGCCGCCTTCGGCATCTGCCTCGGCTGCCAGCTGTATCCGCTCGTCGCACTCCTGCGCCGGGCACCCGCACCGTCGTCATAACCGCACATCCGAAAGGACCCTTCTTCATGGCACGTTCCGAAGTCCTGGTCACCACCGAGTGGGCCGAGAACAATCTCGACGCCCCCAACACCGTCTTCGTCGAGGTCGACGAGGACACCACCGCCTACGAGGGCGGCCACATCGCCGGAGCCGTCCGGATCGACTGGAAGACCGAACTGCAGGATCCGGTGAAGCGTGATTTCGTCGATCAGCAGCAGTTCTCGAAGTTGCTGTCGGACAAGGGAATCGCCAACGACGACACCGTGATCCTGTACGGCGGCAACAACAACTGGTTCGCGGCGTACGCCTACTGGTACTTCAAGCTGTACGGCCACGAGAACGTGAAGCTGCTCGACGGCGGCCGCAAGAAGTGGGAACTCGACGGTCGCCCGCTGGTCACCGAGGTGCCCAACCGCACCGCCACGTCGTACTCGGCCAAGGCGCCCAACAACGACATCCGCGCGTTCCGCGACGAGGTCATCGCCGCGATCGGTGAGAAGAACCTCGTCGACGTGCGCTCCCCCGACGAGTTCTCCGGCAAGATCCTCGCCCCGGCCCACCTCCCCCAGGAGCAGAGTCAGCGCGCCGGCCACATCCCCACCGCCATCAGCGTGCCGTGGAGCAAGGCGGCCAACGAGGACGGCACCTTCAAGTCCGACGAGGACCTGGCGAAGCTCTACGCCGACGCCGGCCTCGACGGCGACAAGCTGACCATCGCCTACTGCCGCATCGGTGAGCGCTCGTCGCACACCTGGTTCGTGCTGCAGGAGCTGTTGGGACACCAGAACGTCAAGAACTACGACGGCAGTTGGACGGAATACGGCTCCCTCGTGGGAGCCCCGATCGAGTTGGGAAGCTGATATGTGCTCTGCACCGAAACAAGGACTGACGTTGCCCGCAGGCGTCGATCTCGAGAAGGAGACGGTGATCACCGGCCGCGTCGTCGACGGCTCGGGACAGACCGTCGGCGGTGCGTTCGTGCGCCTGCTCGACAGCAGTGACGAGTTCACCGCCGAGGTCGTGGCTTCGGCGACGGGCGACTTCCGGTTCTTCGCCGCGCCCGGCACCTGGACGCTGCGCGCGCTGTCGAAGGTCGGCAACGGCGACGCGACCGTTGCCCCGTCCGGCGCTGGGATCCACGAAGTCGACGTCAAGGTCGCCTGATGACGATGGCGGTGTCCCGGCGCGCCGGGGCACCGCCGCGAGAACTAGACTGAATCCGTGATTCTGTTCTTCGAGATCCTTCTCGTCGTGGTGAGCGTGATCATCGCGTGGTTCGCGATCTACGCGGTGTACCGCCTGATCACCGACGAGGCGTGACTTCCGACGACACGACGCCGGGCGCGGTGACGCCCGGGTCCGCCGATCGCGCCGTTGCCGCGGCTGCGGAGCGTGCCAGGGAGACGGCGCTACGCAACGTTCCGGGCTTCGACGATCTGCCCGTACCCGCCGACACCGCCAACCTGCGTGAGGGTGTGTCGCTGAACGACGCCCTCCTGGCCCTACTGCCGCTGGTGGGCGTGTGGCGTGGCACCGGCGAAGGGCGTGACGCCGACGGCGACTACCGCTTCGGTCAGCAGATCGTGGTGTCCCACGACGGTGGCGACTACCTCATGTGGGAAGCCCGATCGTGGCGACTGTCCGACACCGAGGACGGCGGAGGTGACGACGCCGCGGTGCCCGGTCTGCGCGAAACGGGCTACTGGCGCTTCGTCAACGACCCGGCCGACCCGTCGGAGACGACAGCGATCGAACTGCTGCTCGCACACTCCACCGGCTTCGTCGAACTCTTCTACGGCACCCCGCTGAACCAGGCGTCCTGGGAACTGGTGACCGATGCGCTGGCGCGCAGCAAGTCCGGCGTGCTGGTGGGTGGCGCCAAGCGGCTCTACGGCATCGTCGACGGCGGCGACCTCGCCTACGTCGAGGAACGCGTCGACGCCGACGGCGGCCTCGTTCCGCACCTCTCGGCGCGTCTGACGCGGTTCGTCGGTTGACCGGCTCGGCCCGGGCGGGTGCGGCGCTGCTCGTCGTCGGCTTTCTCACCGCGTGCGGCTCCACGGATCAGCCAGCGGAACCGTCGGACGCCGTGCCGTCAAACCCAGCGCCGTCGAGCGCACCTGCCGCGTCCGGTCACGGCGCCTACGCCGAATGCCTCGCCGAGAACGGCGTCACGACTCCCCCGGCGGGTCCCGCAGCGCCGCCCGGGGTCGACCCGCAGACGTGGGCGCAGGCGCAGCAGGCGTGCGCGGACAAGGCGCCCGGCCCCGCGTCCTGATCAGGACATGATGCGCTGCAGGAATGGCGTCGAGTCGGGCACCGATGCGAGCACCGTCCCGCTGTGGTCCTGATCGGGATAGACGTGCAATTCGACGGGTTGGCCGTTCGCGCGCATCGCCTCGTCGAGTCGCAGTGAGGACGACGGCGGCACGTCGCTGTCACGCAGCCCCACGCCGAGGAAGACTGGCCGGTCGTAGCCGCTCGTCGGGATGCCCAGGTAGTCGGTGAGCGCCGGCCCGGCACCGGGCACCGAAGCCAGCGGCGCCACGAAGAACTCGTTCGGCCGGGTGTCGGTGAGTGCGGTCGCCAGTTCGGCGGCGCACGCGACCTCGGCCATCGCGATGGCGTCCCTGCCCTTGGCGGACAGCACGGCGTCGACGTCGAGGTCGGGCCGCGCCTCCCGGAACGCGGTGAGGATGTAGGCCGAGTACGCGCTGGCGACCGAGCCGAGTTCGGGCGGCAGCACCATGTCCGGGCCCGCCTTGCCGACGATCTCGTCGATGAAGGCGGGCGTGCCGGTGGCGATGGCACCGCGGAAGTCGAGCCCGCTGCCAGCGCTGAACTCGGTGGCGTAATGCGCGGTGCCGACGGCGGCTGCACCGCCCTGGGATTGACCGACGACCGCCCAGCGCGGCGACAGTGCGATGCCCGTCCGGTGGCCAAGTTGGTGGAAAGCGATGACGGAGTCGACGATGCCGTGTGCCGTGGTGGCGGTGTCCAGGTAGCTCATCAGTCCCGGCGTGCCGAGGCCCGTGTAGTCGGAGGCGACCACCGCGTACCCCTGCCCGAGCCAGTGGTCGAGGTAGCCGTCGTCGCGGTCGCTGCGCGGCAGCGCCGAGGGCGTGCAGTCGTCGCCGAGGCCGGTGGTGCCGTGCGCCCAGGCGACGGTCGGCCAGCCACCTTGCGGCGGCACTCCGGCGGGCAGGAACACCGCGGCAGTGCTCACTGCCGGCCGCTGGTGAGTGTTCGTCGTGGCGTACAGGATTCGGTAGGCGGCGCCCGCGCCGGGCAGCGACACGGCGGGATCCAGCGGTACCGATTCGATGAGGGTGCCGGGCGCGCCGACCGTGCCCGCGTAGTCGGCGGCGGCCAGCCCGGACCAGTCGGGGGTCGCCGCGTACGCCAATGGCGTCGAGGGCGAGAGCAGGGCCAGCACGACGATGGCGATCGGCACGAGGGACAGTCGACGCATGCCGCCACGTTAGGCCGTGCGGGTGCCCGAGACATGGAGCGGCCCCCGAGCCGTACGTCTTCGGTGGACTACCGAAGGGCTCGGGGGCCGGGTGACCGCCGGGAATTCGCTAGCGCGCGCAGGTATGTCGATGCGCGTGAGCGACGATCACTCCCGGTGCTGCTAGCGGGCAGCCACCTCACATGTCCATATGTCACTCGAAATCTTGGACCACCTCCTCTCTTGTGTACGAGCGACCGTACTCCCGGATCTTGGGGTCGACAACCGGATTTCGCGCATAGCGATCAGGGCTGCGCACCGACACCGAGATCGACCAGTTCAGCGACTTCCGCGGCCATCGGCGCACGCGGCAGCGCCACGCCGTCGAGGGTGTGCACGCGGGCCGCCAAGGTCACACTCGACAGCAACCAGAGGCCTTGCGCGACACCAAGATCAGTGGCCCGGATCGCGGCTCGTTCGCACCGCCATCCGCGGCGCGCGGCCGCGCCGAACAGGGCGTCGACGGTGGTGCCGGGCAGGATCGGCGAGGACGAGGCCGGGGTGCGCAGCACACCGGGTTCCGGCGCGACGACGACGCTCGAGCGGGCTCCTTCGAGCACGTAACCGTCGGATCCCACCAGCACGACGTCGGACGCCCCGAGCCGCTCGGCCTCGCGCTGTGCTGCGGCGAACACGGCATACGACATCGACTTCACGCCGGCCAACGACCACGGGGCGGCAGGACCCACGCCGGGCGACCCGCGATCCAGCGTCACGGCGGCCACGCCGTCGCGCCTGGCCGCCACGACGCGTTCCGGCACCGCCGACACCGTGACCATCGCCGTCGGTGTCCCTCCCGCGCCGCGCCCGTGGAGCAGCCGCAGCACCGCCTCGCCACCCGACCATTGCGCGAGGGCCGTCGCGATCGCGGGCCGCCAGCCCTCGTCGTCGAGCGGGGGCAGGCCGATAGCCGCGGCGGAGGCGGCGAGCCGGGCCAGGTGAGCGTCCAGCAGGCACGCGCGGCCGTCGCGAACCAGCAGGGTCTCGAAGACGCCGTCGCCGCGCGCGAGCATCGGGTCGTCGGCGCGCAGCACCGGCGTGTGCGGGTCGAGCACCCCGGCGGCGAGGTCGACGACGACCACGGCGGGAGTGCGGGGCGTCATGGGCCACGACGGTAGCGATCGATGCTCGTAGAGTTGAGTCATGTCCGCAGTTCGCGCACCAGATTCCGGTCCCGACGCAGGCGCCGTGTGGCATTACGGCGACCCGCTCGGCGAGCAACGCTCCGCGACGCACGGGCTCGTCGTGATCGACCGTTCGCATCGCGCGGTGCTCCAGCTGTCCGGCAAGGACCGGCTGACGTGGTTGCACACCATCTCCAGCCAGCACGTCAGCGGGCTGAGCGAGGGGGTGGTGACGGAGAATTCGAGCCTCGACGGCCAGGGACGTGTGGAAGATCACTGGCTGCAGGTCGACCTCGACGGCGTCACGTTCATCGACACCGAGCGGGACCGCGGCGAGCCGCTACTGACGTTCCTGCGCAAGATGATCTTCTGGGCCGACGTGGTGGTGGAGCCTGCGGATCTGGCCGTGCTCTCACTGCTCGGGCCCAAGGTCGACGGGCCGGAGGTGGTCCGAGCCCTCGGGCTCGCCGAGCTGCCTGCCCCGTGGTCGGCGGTACCGCTGGCCGAGGGCGGCTTCGTACGCCGTCTGGCCGCGGTCGAGGTCGACCTGGTGGTGCCCCGCGAGCAGGCCGCTCAATGGCGTGACCGGATGGTCGTCGCAGGCGCCCGACCTGCGGGCATGTGGACCTACGAGGCGCACCGCGTGACGGCCCTGCAGCCCCGGCTGGGCGTCGACACCGACGAGCGCACCATCCCGCACGAGATCGGGTGGATCGGCGGGCCGGGCGAGGGCGCCGTGCACCTCGACAAGGGCTGCTACCGCGGCCAGGAGACCGTGGCACGGGTGCACAACCTGGGCAAACCTCCGCGCATGCTGGTGCTGCTGCAGCTGGACGGCTCGTCGGACCGCCCAGCGCCTGGTGACCCGGTGCTGGCGGGCGGCCGGGCGGTCGGACGGCTAGGGACCGTGGTGGACCACGTGGACGAGGGACCCGTCGCACTCGCGCTGGTCAAGCGAGGCCTGCCGGTCGACACCGAGCTGACGACCGGCGGCGAGGTCTCGGTCGCCGCGGTGATGGACCCCGATTCGGTGCCGTCCAACGACCACGTCGGTGCGGGTCGACTCGCCGTGGAACGCCTGCGCGGTCGAACGCGTTGAAACCGGATGGCCCTACGGCGTTCGTGGGGCCGGGCCTGCCAGCACAGAACCAGCGGGCACGGTAAGGTGCTGTCAGGACGATAAACACACTCAGATCGGAGCCGCCTGATGATCAGGCCGCTCCGTTATTGCGCGAGGGGGTCCCTCATGGGCCGTGGCCGAGCAAAGGCAAAGCAGACAAAGGTCGCTCGTGAGCTGAAGTACAGCTCTCCGCAGACCGATCTCACCCAGCTACAGCGCGAGCTGTCGCACGCTCCCGACCACAACGGCAGTGACGTACCCGCCGCAGTGGATGATTGGACCGACGAGGACGACTGGCGCCGCTAGCGCCCGTCGCGGGCCCTGGTTCTCACCGGGCCCGTTCTCTTAGAATCGTGGATGCTGCCCGACGAGTTGGGCACGCGATTCTCCCTTTGCACCCTTCATGACCGTGCCGAGCGTCCAACACTTGATGTGCCGGGCGGTCAGGATGGCCAGTGCGCGGTCGGTGTCCTCCGGCGCCACGACGGCAACCATTCCGACGCCCATGTTGAAGGTCTTGTCCATCTCCGCGCGCTCGATGCGTCCGCGTTGGCCGATCATGCCGAAGACCGGGGCAGGGGTCCACGTCCCGCGGTCGATCTGGGCCACCAGGCCGTTGGGCACCACGCGTTCGAGGTTGCCTGCCAATCCGCCGCCGGTGACGTGGCAGAACGTGCGGACCTGCGTCTCGGCGGCCAGCGCCAGGCAGTCCTTCGCGTAGATCCGGGTGGGCTCGAGCAGCTCCTCGCCGAGCGTGCGGCCGAACTCCTCGACGTGGCCGCCGAGATCCATCCGGTCGATCTCCAGCAGCACCTTGCGTGCCAGTGAGTAGCCGTTGGAGTGCAGCCCGGTCGAGGCCATGGCGATCAGCACGTCGCCCGGCTTGACCCGCTCGGGCCCCAGGACGTCGTCGGCTTCGACGACTCCGACGCCGGTGGCCGACACGTCGTAGTGGTCGGGCGACATCAGCCCGGGATGTTCGGCGGTCTCGCCGCCGAGCAGTGCGCAGCCGGAGATCACGCAGCCATTGGCGATGCCTGAGACGATTTCTGCGACGCGTTCGGGCACGGTGCGGCCTACGGCGATGTAGTCCTGCAGGAACAGCGGCTCAGCGCCGCACACGACGAGGTCGTCGACGACCATCGCGACGAGGTCGAGCCCGATGGTGTCGTGCTTGTCCATGGCCTGGGCGATCGCCAGCTTGGTGCCCACGCCGTCGGTGGACGACGCGAGCAGCGGCTCGCGGTAGTCGTTGCGCAGGGCGAAGAGGCCTGCGAAGCCGCCGAGACCGCCGCGCACCTCCGGCCGCGTCGCACGCTTGGCCAACGGCTTGAACAGTTCGACCGCGCGGTCCCCCGCTTCGATGTCCACGCCCGCCGCGGCATAGGAGGCGCCGTCGTTGTTGGCCGGCCGACCCTTGCTCGTCATCGCGCCCAAGGTTACCGCCAAGACCACCTCCACCGGGCCACCGGCTGTGTCACGCTGTGCCTCGTGAACGGACTTCGCTGGTCGGCAGGGGCAGGAGCAGCGATGCTGCTCGCATCTTTGGGGTCGGCCGGGGCGGCGCAGGCGTCGCCGAACCGCGGGATCGAGGCCCGGACGCTCGCCCAGTCGGTCGTCGACGGGCAGCAGTACGTGACGCGCGAACTCACCATCGCCCCGGGCGGCAGCACCGGGTGGCACTGGCACGAGGTCCAGGTGTTCGGGCTAGTGCGGGCAGGCACACTCACCCACGACAAGGCCGATTGCTCCAGCGACGGCATCTATCAGGCAGGCGCGCCGATCACCGAGGGGTCCGGTCCCGGCGAGGTCCACATCGGTCGCAACCTCGGTTCCGACCCCGTGGTGCTGTGGGTTCTATACATCGGCCCGGCCGGCGCGCCGCTGGCAACGGACGCACCGAACCCCGGTTGTCCGTTTGAGTAGACCCGTTAACGGTCATCCCGACGGGGATCCGCTCCGAATACCTCGAAAGCGGTATACGACGGATGGAGGACCGGTGTCGGATTCGAACACCCGCCGCTGCCTGGTGACCGGTGCGACCGGTTACGTCGGCGGCAACCTGGTGCCCGTGCTGCTGGATCGTGGACACACGGTTCGCGCCCTGGCCCGCACGCCCGGCAAGCTGGACGACATCCCGTGGCGGGATCGGGTCGAGGTCGCCAAGGGCGACCTGAGTGACGCCGACTCGCTGACCGAGGCGTTCACCGACGTCGACGTCGTCTACTACCTGGTGCACTCGATGGGCACGTCCAAGGACTTCGAGCGCGAGGAAGCGATGTCGGCCGACAACGTCGTCATCGCGGCCAAGCGTGCCGGCGTGCAGCGGATCGTCTACCTGTCGGGCCTGCATCCGCCGAACACCGCCGACCTGTCGAAGCACCTGCGCTCGCGAACGGCGGTGGGCGACAAGCTGATTGCCTCGGGCATCGAGACAGTGGTGCTGCAGGCGGGCATCGTCGTCGGGTCGGGTTCGGCCTCGTTCGAGATGATTAGGCACCTGACCGACCGGCTCCCGGTGATGACGGCACCGAAGTGGGTGCACAACAAGATCCAGCCGATCGCGATCGGCGACGTGCTGTACTACCTCGCCGAGGCGGCCGTCGCGGACGTCCCGGAGTCACGCACGTGGGACGTCGGTTGTCCGGACGTGCTCGAGTACGGCGATGCCATGCAGGTCTACGCCGACGCTGCCGGGCTGCGCAGGCGCCTGATCGTCGGCGTGCCGTTCCTGACGCCGACCATCGCGAGCTGGTGGGTGGGCCTGGTGACGCCGATTCCCTCGGGCCTGGCCCGTCCGCTGGTGCACTCCCTGGAGTGCGACGCGATCATGCACGAGCACGACATCGACGCCGTCATCCCGCCGCCGCCCGGTGGTCTCACGCCGTACGTCCAGTCCGTCAAGGAGGCACTGGATCAGGACGGCACCGCGGGCAGCAGGGGACGCAAGAGCATCATGCGCTTCAGTTCGCCTACGGCGTAACGCCTTTCGAGGTCCCGCTCAGGGGCGGCGCAGCGCGGAGGCGTTGTCGTTCGTCGCCTGCAGCGGGATGCCCGACTTGGCTGCGGTGGCCAGCATGTGCTCGATGACGTTCTTGCCGAGCGCGGTCTCGCCGGGAAGTTCGATCGGGTAGTTGCCGTCGAAGCACGCCGAGCACAGCCTCGACGCGGGCTGCTCGGTCGCGGCGATCATGCCCTGCTTGCTGATGTAGCCCAGGGTGTCGGCGCCGATGGCCCGACGTACGCCGTCGAGCATCTCTTCCTCGTCGGCCGAGTTGCTGGCCGCGTTGGCGATGAGTTCGGCGGGCGTCGCGAAGTCGATGCCGTAGAAGCAAGGCCACTTCACCGGTGGCGAGGCGATCCGTACGTGCACCTCGAGGGCTCCTGCTTCGCGCAGCATCCGGATCAGTGCCCGCTGGGTGTTACCGCGCACGATGGAGTCGTCGACGACGATGAGCCGTTTGCCGCGGATGACTTCCTTGAGCGGGTTGAGCTTCAGCCGGATGCCCAGCTGACGGATGGTCTGCGAGGGCTGGATGAACGTACGGCCGACGTAGGCGTTCTTCATCAGGCCCTGGCCGTAGGGGATGCCGGAGCCCTGGGCGTACCCGACGGCGGCGGGGATGCCGGATTCCGGAACACCGATCACCAGGTCGGCCTCCACCGGGTTCTCGGCGGCGAGCCGGCGCCCGATGTCGACGCGAGTGGCATGCACGGACCGTCCGCCGATGACGCTGTCCGGGCGGGCCAGATACACGTATTCGAAGACGCAACCCTTGGGCGTCGGGTTCGCGAATCGGGTAGAGCGCACGCCGTCGGCGTCGATCGCGAGCAGTTCACCGGGCTCGATGTCCCTGACGAACGATGCGCCGACGATGTCGAGCGCGGCGGTCTCCGACGCGACGACCCAGCCGCGGTCGAGGCGGCCGAGTGACAGCGGGCGGACACCGTGCGGGTCGCGGGCGGCGTAGAGGGTGTTCTCGTCCATGAAGGTCAGGCAGAACGCTCCGCGCACGGTGGGCAGCAGTTCGAGGGCAGCCTGCTCCAGCGACGAGTCGGCGGCACCGTGGGCGAGCAGCGCGCCAAGGATGTCCGAGTCGGTGGTGGCGGAGGCTGCACCGCGGGTATTCACCAGCCCGGCCTCGCGCGCACGGGCCGCGAGTTCGGTGGTGTTGACGAGGTTTCCGTTGTGTCCGAGCGCCACCCCGGTGCCCGCGGCGGTGTTGCGGAACACCGGCTGGGCGTTCTCCCACGTGGTGGATCCGGTGGTGGAGTAGCGGCAGTGCCCGATGGCGACGTGGCCCTCCATCGCGGCGAGCGTCTGCTCGTCGAACACCTGGCTCACCAGACCGAGGTCCTTGAAGACCAGGACCTGGGATCCGTCGGCGACGGCGATGCCCGCGGCCTCTTGCCCCCTGTGCTGCAAGGCATAGAGGCCGTAGTACGTGAGCTTCGCCACGTCTTCGCCGGGAGCCCAGACGCCGAAGACGCCACACTCCTCGCGGGGTTCGTCTTCGACCTGCTCGGGCTGCTCGTCGGTCACGATGAGGCTGCTCCCTGGGGGCTGTGGGTGACGACGTCAGTCTACGGACAACCGGCGCCTGAGGCGGAATCGGGCGCGCATGTCGCCTCTTTCGTCGGCGTGTTCAACGCCGCGACCGCGTGTCGCCATTCCTGGCGGCGTCAGCGGAAGGTGTGAAATTCGCCGCAGTCAGTCCAGCGTCACCAGCGGCAGCCAGTCGGCGATCTCACCGGCCCGGGATCCGGACGCCAGCACGGTCCCGGCGGCGACCGCGTCGGCCATCGTCTGGATGCCTGCGGCGAGCAGCAGCCAGGTGCGCGGATCGGTCTCGACCACGTTGGGCGGGTTGCCGCGGGTGTGCCGCGGCCCCTCGATGCACTGCACGGCGACGAAGGGCGGCACCCGAACCTCCACGCTGTGACCGGGTGCGGTGTCCTCGAGCGTGCGTGCGGTGAGCCGGACTGCTTCGGCGAGGACCGGGCGGTCGGGTGCCGGTGCGCCGGGGTCGCGCAACCACGTGGCGAGCGCGGTGACGGCGGCGCGGGTCTTCGTCGGGTCCGCGGGACGGCGAGCGGGCATGACTCCAGTGTCGCAAGGCCTTGACGTCAACTCCGCTTGAGGTTCTACGTTCGGTTGCATGACCTTTCGCCCGCACGAGATCGAGTACATGACGTCGGCCGACCTCGGCCGTCTGGCGACCATCAAGCCCGACGGGACGCCGCAGAACAGCCCGGTGGGGTTCGGCTACAACCCGGAACTGGGCACGATCGACATCGTCGGGTATCAGATGTCGAAGAGTCGCAAGTACCGCAACATCGCCGTCAATCCCCACGTCGCGTTCGTCGTCGACGACATCGTCTCGCGCGATCCGTGGCGGGTCCGCTGCCTGGAGATCCGAGGGATCGCCAAGCAGGTCGAGTTGCCCTCTGCCGCAACCGAACCCAACGGTGACACGCTGGACACCGCGATCATCCGGATAACGCCGAGGCGCATCATCGGCTTCGGCATCGACGACGTCGACACCGAACCGCACCTGCTGACTGCCGACGCCCGCGACGTCTAGCGCGGCCGCCGGACCCACACGGCGGCCACCGCGCCGGCCTCGTTGACGGCGAGGTGCGCGAGCATCGGGGCGGCGAGGCTGCCGGTCCGGTCGTAGAGCCAACCGAAGCACCAGCCCGCAACACCGGTCACCAGCACGGTGCCCAGCACGGGCTCCCCGGAGGCGCGCGCGTCGGGCACGTGCGAGAGGCCGAACGCCGTCGCCTGCAGCACCCGGCCAGCCCGGACTCCCATGGCGTCGGCCGCCATGGTGCCGAGCGCAGCGCGGTAAGCCGCCTCCTCGCTCCACACCGTGCCCAGCGGGATGTGGGCCAGCAGCCACTCGGTCACCGAGTCGGGCAGTTCCCGGGCCGCCATGCCGCGCCGCACCGGTGGCGCGAGGGTCGACGTTCCGACAGCCGCCGACACCGCGGTGGCGACTGGCAGCCCGAGGCCCACGCCGCGCCACAGGCCGGGCGGCGTCAGCCCGAGCGGTGCGCCGGTGCGTCGGACCAGGAAACCGGCGAGGGCGCCGTGCACCAGCAGCCTGGCGCGTGGGGGCAGTCGCGGTCCGACGACGCCACTCCACGCGACCAGTGCGACGGCGAGCGCCACCGCCTTGCGCATCAGTACTCGGGTCCGTCGACGGCCCGCGACTCCTCGAGGGACACGCGGACCCGTTCGGTGTCCTCGGCGGTCCAGCCGTCGGGGGCGATGACGGCAGCCCAGCCGTCGAGCACCGAGTCGCCGTAGTTGTGCCCGTGCCCGCCGGGCACTCCGGAGGCGTTGGTCATGTCAGCGCTCACCTGCCAGAAGGTGACGATCGGATACCAGCGCATCGAGGCGGTTCGATCCGCGCCCGGTGCCTCGACGAGCCAATCCGGGCGGGAGAACACGAGATTCGGCGACCACCAGATGATGGGGTCCGACGCGTGCTGCAGGAACAGCACCCGCGTACCGTCCCAGCGGGGTTCGGCGATCCGCGCGATGTCGTCGGCGTCGGCGGCCTGGGTGAACCGCACGGTGCGCCCGTCGTCGTAGCGCGGCTCGACTTCGCGGGTGCCCGGGTCGCGGCGCGCGACCAGGCCGCTCCACAGCGAACTCTCGTGCGGCGGGCCGACCCACAGCACCGCGGAGAAGTCCATGGCCGCGATGTCGGGCAGCCAGCCAAACGCGCCCTGGCCGGCCATCGAGCCCAGGCTCTCCCCGTAGAGCGCGAGCTTGGGACGCCGGTCGGGTGGCAGCTGCTCCCAGCGGTCGTGCACGGCGTCGATCAGCATGCGGCCCGACTCGATGGACTTCTCCCGGTCGCCGAGGAACGAGATCCAGCTCGGGAGGTAGGAGTACTGCACGCCGACGAGCGCGGTGTCGCCGTTGTACATCGTCTCGATGGCGCGGGCAGCCACCGGATTGACCCACCCCGTGCCCGTGGTCGGGATGATGACGAGCAGTTGGCGGTCGAACGCGCCGGTGCGGTCCAGTTCCCGGATGACGACGTCCATGCGTGCGGCATCGGTGTCGGCGGTCTGCAGCCCGGCGTACACCCGGATGGGCTCCTTGGCGGGGCGGCCGTTGACCCGGACCAGCGCGTCGACGTCCGGGCCGGTGGCGACGAAGTTGCGCCCCTGGAAGCCGAGCGTGTCCCACGGAGCGAAGGACGTCGGGCTGCCCGATCTCTCGGGCGCGGTGGGCTGAGCCACCCCGTCGCGGGTGGTCGAGTTCTGCGGCTGGAACACGACGCTGGCCCCTGCCAGGAAACCGCGGTAGAGCACGCCGTTGACGAGCATCACCAGCAGCACCACCATGACGCCCGCGCCGATGAACAGCGCCACCTCGCTGTGCAGGTGCCAGCGCCGGATGATCAGTCGCGCCAGCACCTTGACCGCGTCGAGCAGCACGCGGGAGGCGCCGACGCAGGCCCCGCCGACGAGCACCGAGACCATCAGCGTGCGGAGGTAGGCAGGAGTCTCGGGACCCTCGATGCCCATCAGCGCCGACACCTGCCGCTGCCACGCCGCGGCGGGAATCAGCATCAGCAGCGACGCGCCGATCGCCGCCGCCACCGTGGCGACCTTCATCGCGTTGAGGATCCGCTGCGGCGGTGGCCACCACCGGCGGCCACGGAGGACGAAGCGGCGCACGGCCTTTCCAACCAGCACGCCGATGGCGTAGCCGATCGCGGCGTTGGTGCCGCCGATCAGACCCTGGAACAACCAGTCCCGCGGCAGCAGCGACGGCGTGAGCGACAGGCAGAAGAACAGTGCGCCGAACCCGACCCCGACGAAGTCGAGTCGGATCAGTCCCCAGGCCCAGACCAGAAGGGGGTGTCGGGTGTGGGCCGCGGGTCTCACCCGAACAGTCCGGGCAGCACACCCTCCGACGTGCGTCGCAGTTCGTCGAGACCGATGGTGAACTGGCCCTGCACCTCGACGTCGTCGCTGCCGTCGTCGACGACGCCGATCCGGGTGGCGGGCAGTCCGCGTGCCTCGCACATCGCCCGGAACCGGCTCTCCTCGGTGCGTGGCACGGCGACGAGCACGCGGCCGCTGGACTCGGAGAAGAGCGTGACGAACGGGTCGGCATCCTCGGGAAGGATGATGCGGCAACCGGTTTCGCCCGCCATGGCAGCCTCGACGACGGTCTGGATCAGGCCGCCCTCGCTGAGATCGTGTGCGGCCGAGACGAGTCCGTCGCGCGACGCCGATGCGAGCACCTCGGCCAGCAGCTTCTCGCGCTCGAGGTCGACCTTGGGCGGTAGCCCACCGAGGTGATCGGCTGTGACCTGCGCCCAGATCGAGCCGTCGAACTCGTCGCGGGTGTCGCCGAGCAACATCAGCGTCTCACCGGGCTCGCTGCCGAGGCCGGTGGGGATGCGACGCTTCACGTCGTCGAGGACGCCGAGCACTCCGACCACCGGGGTCGGGTGGATCGGCGTCGTGCCGGTCTGGTTGTAGAAGCTGACGTTGCCGCCGGTGACCGGAATGCCGAGGGCCGCGCAGCCGTCCGCGAGGCCGCGCACGGCTTGGGAGAACTGCCACATGACGCCGGGGTCCTCGGGCGAGCCGAAGTTCAGGCAGTTCGTCACGGCGACGGGCTGCGCGCCGGTGACCGCGACGTTGCGGTAGGCCTCGGCCAGGGCCAGCTGCGCGCCGGTGTACGGGTCGAGCACGGTGTAGCGGCCCGACGCGTCAGTGGCCACGGCGATGCCGCGTCCGGTCTCCTCGTCGATGCGCAGCACGCCGCCGTCGGCGTGCTCGGCCAGCACGGTGTTGCCGCGCACGTAGCGGTCGTACTGCTCGGTGATGAACGCGCGGCTGCACAGGTGCGGGCTGCCGATCATCTCGAGCAGCGTGGCGCGCAGCTCCTCACCGGTGGCCGGGCGGGGTAGGTGCGCCGAGGTGTCGGCGTTGAGCCGGTCCTGGGTGTCGGGTCGCTGGACCGGGCGTTCGTACACCGGACCCTCGTGGGCCACGGTGCGGGGCGGAACGTCGACGACGGTCTCGCCGTGCCAGGTGATCTGCAGCCGGTCGCCGTCGGTGACCTCGCCGATGACCGTGGCGAGCACCTCCCACTTGCGGCACACCGCCATGAACTCCTCGACGTTCTCCGGTGCGACGACAGCGCACATGCGCTCCTGCGACTCGCTGGAGAGCACCTCGGCGGGGGTCATGAACTTGGCGCGCAGCGGCACCTTCTCCAGCTCGATCGACATGCCACCGTCACCGGCGGATGCCAGCTCGGATGTGGCGCAGGACAATCCGGCTCCACCGAGATCCTGGATGCCGATCACGAGACCGGCTGCGTACAGCTCGAGGCAGCACTCGATGAGTACCTTCTCCATGAACGGATCGCCGACCTGCACGGCAGGCAGCTTCTTGCGGCCGGGGCCCTCGCCCTCGTCGCCGCCGAAGGTCTCCGACGCCAGCACCGACACGCCGCCGATGCCGTCGAGACCGGTGCGCGCACCGAACAGGATGATCTTGTTGCCGGTGCCCGAGGCGAAGGCCAGGTGCAGATCCTCCTTGCGCAGCGCGCCGACGCACAGTGCGTTCACCAGAGGATTGCCGGCATAACTGGGATCGAACACGGTCTCGCCGCCGATGTTGGGCAGTCCCAACGAGTTTCCGTAACCGCCGACGCCGCGCACCACGCCGTCGAGGACGCGCCGGGTGTCGGGGGCGTCGGCGGCGCCGAAGCGGAGCTGGTCCATCACCGCGACCGGGCGTGCGCCCATCGCCATGATGTCGCGGACGATGCCGCCCACGCCGGTGGCCGCGCCCTGGTAGGGCTCGACGTAGGACGGATGGTTGTGCGACTCGACCTTGAACGTCACGGCCCAGCCGTCACCGATGTCGACGACGCCGGCGTTCTCGCCGATGCCCGCGAGCATCGAGGTGCGCATCGCCTCGGTGGTGGTCTCACCGAAATAGCGCAGATGCACCTTCGACGACTTGTAGGAGCAGTGCTCGCTCCACATCACCGAGTACATCGCGAGTTCCGCGTCGGTGGGGCGACGGCCGAGGATCTCGCGGATCCGGTCGTATTCGTCGTCCTTGAGACCGAGTTCGCGGAAGGGCTGCGGTTGTTCTGGGGAATCGGCAGCGTTCGAGACGGTGTCGACTGCAGGGGCGGTGTTGCTGAACCCGGACGTCACGAAGACAGTTTAGGTGCTGAACCGTCGCCGAACGAACCAGCGACGGACTACTGCCCCGCGACGCAGAACGCGTTGCCCTCGGGGTCGGAGAGCACCACCCATTCGAACTCGGGTCCGAAGCTGTTGCGACCCGTCTCGGTCGCGCCGGCCGCCACCAGTCGGGCGACCTCCGCCTCGCGGTCGGCGGCGTGGAAGTCCAGATGCACCCTGTTCTTGCCGGGTGTGGGATCGGGCACCCGCTGGAAGCCCAGGGTCGGGCCCTTCGGCCTGGCGACCATGACGAATTCGCCGGGTGCGACGGCGTTCACCTCGCCGCCCACGGCGCCTGCCCACCAGCTCGCGAGCGTGTCGGGGTCGGTGCAGTCGAACGTGATCATCTCGATGTCGAGGGACATGCGGGCACGTTAACTCAGCCCGGTGACAGGAAGGCCTGCAATGCGAGGGAATAGGAGCGCACGTCGTCGGCGCCCATGAGTTCGCGCGCCGAGTGCATGGCCAGCTGGGCCGCACCCACGTCGACCGTCGGGATCCCGGTGCCCGCGGCGGTCATGGGCCCGATCGTGGACCCGCACGGCAGGTCGGCCCGGTGCTCGTAGCGCTGCATCGGCACACCGGCCTGCTCGCAGGCCATGGCGAACGCCGCGGCGGTGCGGCCGTCGGTCGCGTAACGGAGATTCGGCTGCACCTTGAGCACCGGTCCGCCGTTGACCTCGATCAGGTGACCCGGTTCGTGCCGGTCCGGGTAGTTCGGATGGGTGGCGTGCGCCATGTCGCCGGAGGCGACCATCGACCCGGACAGCCGCCGCAGGAAGTCCTCACGGCTGCCGCCCGCCGCGAGGGTGATCCGCTCGAGCACCGTCGACAGCAGGTCCGACTGCGCACCGTGGTCGGACGTCGACCCGACCTCCTCGTGGTCGAACAGCGCCAGCACCGGGAGGCAGTCCCCCGGTTGCGCGGCGAGGAACGCCTCCAGCCCGGCGTAGCAGGTGCCCTGGTTGTCCAGCCGTGGCGCACTGACCAGGTCGCGGTCGGCCCCGATCAGCGTCGACGGCGTCAGGTCATGGGTCATGAGGTCGGCGGCCAGCACGTCACCCGGGTCGACGTCGGCGTGCTCTGCGACGTAGCCGATGAAGTCGCCGATGCCGTCGCCCGAGCCCCAAACGGCGTTGAGGTGGCGCTGGGGGTTGAGTTCGACGCCCTTGCGGTCCTCGGAGAGGTGAATCGCGAGCTGCGGGACCCGCAGCAGCGGGTCGTCGATCCGGACCAGCCGGTGCTCGACTCGGTATTTCCTCCCCGGGTCGCTGCGCTCCTGCCCGCCGGTGCCGCCCTGCCGGAAGGACAGCCGCCCGCTGATGCCGAGGTCGCGGTCGAGCCAGGAGTTCAACCAGGCGCCGCCGTACGGCTGCAACGCGACCACGCGCCACCCGGCGACGACCCGGTCGGGATGCTGCTTGACCCGCAGGTTGGGGCTGTCGGTATGCGCGCCGACGATGCGGAAAGGCGTCGCGGCCGCCCCCGCCCGCCACGCCACCAGTGACCCCGCCCGGACGGTGAAGTACCCGCCGTCGTCCGAGGGCCAGGCGTCGGCTTCGGCCACTTCGGTGAAGCCCTCGTCCCGCAGCTGGGCCGCGACCGTGGCGCACACGTGGAACGGCGACGGCGACGCGTCGATGAAGTCGCAGAGACTCTGGGGACTGGCTGCCATCGCTCCATCTTGACCCCTCCTCCGGCGAGCGTGCGTGTCTGCGGGCGACACGCCGCGCCCGAACCCGAGTTCACGCACGCTCGTCGACAGAGGTTGGGGCTCGTCGGCAGGCCCTCTGGGGGCTAGCCGCCATCTTCGGCTTCCGACCGGTGTTCCGGGCGGATCCCGCGCTACTGTCCTCGTGTGGTTGATCTTGTTCCGCAGCCGGTGCTGGCGCCGCTCACCCCGGCGGCGATATTCCTCGTCGCGGTCATCGACGACGGCGGCGAGCAGACGGTGCACGACGCGCTCGGCGACATCTCGGGCCTGGTGCGCGCCATCGGCTTTCGCGACCCCACCAAGCACCTCTCGGTGGTCACGTCGATCGGGTCCGACGCCTGGGACCGCCTCTTCACCGGACCCCGGCCCGCCGAACTGCACCCGTTCGAGGCGCTGACGGGCACGCGGCACCACGCACCGTCGACACCGGGCGATCTGCTGTTCCACGTTCGCGCCGAATCCCTGGACGTTTGCTTCGAACTCGCGAGCCGGATCGCCGAGGCCATGCTGGGCGCCATCACGATCGTCGACGAGGTGCACGGGTTCAAGTTCTTCGACAACCGGGACCTGATGGGATTCGTCGACGGGACCGAGAATCCCGACGGCCCGATCGCCATGAGCGCCACGCAAATCGGCGACGAGGATCCCGACTTCACCGGCGGTTGCTACGTCCACGTGCAGCGCTACCTGCACGACATGGGCGCGTGGCGGTCGCTGTCGGTGGAGGAACAGGAGCGCGTGATCGGCCGGACCAAGCTCGAGGACATCGAGTTGGACGACGACGTGAAACCGGCGAACTCGCATCTCGCGCTCAACGTGATCACCGACGCCGACGGCACCGAGCTGAAGATCCTGCGGCACAACATGCCGTTCGGCGAGATCGGCAAGGCCGAGTTCGGCACGTACTACATCGGCTACTCGCGCACCCCCGCCGTGACGGAACGAATGCTGCGCAACATGTTCATCGGCGACCCGCCCGGCAACACCGACCGCATCCTCGACTTCTCGACCGCGGTCACCGGCACGCTGTTCTTCACCCCGACCCTCGACTTCCTGAACGACCCGCCGCCGCTGCCAGGTGCGGACGCCACCGAAGCCCCCTCCGGTTCCCTGTCGATCGGCAGCCTGAAAGGAACACCCCGATGAACAACCTCTACCGCGAGCTGGCGCCGATCACCGACGAGGCGTGGGCCGAGATCGAGACCGAGGCCACCCGAACGTTCAAGCGGCACATCGCCGGACGACGCGTGGTCGACGTCAGCTCACCGGGCGGACCGGCGACCGCGGCCGTCGGCACCGGCCATCTGCTCGAGGTCGCTCCCTCTGGCGACGGCGTCGTCGCGCACCTGCGGGAGAGCAAGCCGCTGGTGCGGCTGCGGGTGCCGTTCACCGTCCGCAGGACCGACGTCGACGACGTCGAACGTGGCTCACAGGATTCCGACTGGGATGCGGTGAAGGAGGCCGCCAGGCAGTTGGCGTTCGCGGAGGACCGCGCCATCTTCGAGGGCTACCCGGCCGCGTCGATCGACGGCATCCGCAAGACGAGTTCGAATCCCGCCCTGTCCCTTCCCGAGGACGCGCGCGAGATCCCCGACGTCATCGCCCAGGCGCTGTCGTCGCTGCGGCTCGCGGGCGTCGACGGTCCCTACTGCGTGCTGCTGTCGGCCGATGCGTACACCCGGGTCAGCGAGACCACCGAGCACGGCTATCCGATCCGCGAGCACCTCAACCGGCTGATCGACGGCGAGATCATCTGGGCGCCCGCGATCGACGGCGCGTTCGTGCTGTCCACTCGCGGCGGCGACTTCGACCTCCGGCTGGGCAGCGACGTCTCGATCGGCTATCTGTCGCATGACGCCGACACCGTCTCGCTCTACCTGCAGGAGACGCTGACGTTCCTGGTCTACACGGCCGAGGCATCGGTTGCGCTGACGCCCTAAGCGGTCAGTACCGCGTCGAGCGCCGAGTAGAAGATGCCGAGGCCGTCGTCCGACGGCCCGGTCAGCGCTTCGGTGGCGTGCTCGGGGTGCGGCATCAGGCCGACGACGCGACCGTTGGCCGAGCTGATGCCCGCGATGTCGCGCTGGGAGCCGTTCAGGTTCTCGCGGTAGCGGAACACGACGCGCCCCTCGCCCTCGAGTTCGTCGAGCACCTCGTCGGACGCCTGGTAGCGACCCTCGCCGGACTTGAGCGGCACCAGCACGTCGGCGCCCTCCTCGTACCGGGTGGACCACGCGGTCCCGTTGGAGGCGACCTCCAGCCAGACGTCGCGGCAGATGAAGTGCAGGTTGGCGTTGCGGGTCAGCGCGCCGGGCAGCAGACCGGTCTCGCAGAGCACCTGGAAACCGTTGCAGATCCCCAACACCGGCATGCCCTTGTTGGCGGCCTCCACGACCTCGCCCATGACGGGTGCGAACTTCGCGATCGCACCGGCGCGCAGGTAGTCGCCGTAGGAGAACCCGCCGGGCACGATCACGGCGTCGACGCCCTTCAGGTCTGCGTCGGCGTGCCACAGGCTCACCGGCTCGGCTCCTGCGAGGCGGGCCGCGCGTGCGGCGTCGATGTCGTCGAGCGTGCCGGGGAAGGTGATCACACCGACCTTGGGACTCACTGGCGCTCCCGGGTGACCTCGAAGTCCTCGATCACGGTGTTGGCGAGCAGCGACTCGGCGATCTCCGCCAATGCGGCATCGGTCACGCTGTCGTCGACCTCGAGTTCGAAACGCTTGCCCTGGCGGACATCCGAGATGCCCACGTGGCCGAGACGGCCCAGGGCGCCGACGATGGCCTGGCCCTGCGGGTCGAGGATCTCGGCCTTGGGCATGACGTGCACTACCACGCGGGCCACGGCGGCTCCTGTCTGGTGAAGATTGGTCGTGCACGACTCTACCGGCGGCACAATGGACTCATGCACTTGACGCATTTCGGCCACTCCTGCCTGCTCGCGCGCTTCCCCGACGGCGACGGTGGTGACACCACGGTCCTGTTCGACCCCGGCAACTTCTCGCACGGCTTCGAGGGCATCACCGGCCTGTCGGCAATCCTCGTCACCCACCAGCATCCCGACCATGCCGACGTGGAGCGGCTGCCCGCGCTGCTCGACGCGAATCCGCAGGCCAAGCTGTACGCCGACCCCATGACGGCCGCGCAACTGGGCGACGCGTGGACGGCCGTGCACGCCGGGGACGCCTTCACGGTCGGCCACCTCGCGGTGCGGGGCGTTGGCGGCACCCACGCGGTGATCCACCCCGACCTGCCGACGATCGACAACATCTCCTACCTCGTCGGTGACGGTGATCACCCAGCCCGGCTGATGCACCCGGGCGACGCGCTGTTCACCCCCGGCGAACCGGTCGACGTGCTCGCGACCCCCGCCGCCGCACCGTGGCTGAAGATCTCCGAGGCCGTCGACTACCTGCGCGCCGTGGCACCGACCCGTGCGGTCCCGATCCACCAGGCCGTGGTCGCCAAGGAGGCGCGTGGCATCTACTACGGGCGACTCTCGGAGATGACCGACGCCGACTTCCAGGTGCTCGACGAGGAGAAGGACACACAGTTCTAGTGGGGACTGACCTCGCCGCGCGGCTCGTATTCACCGGCCACATCGCGGGTTTCGGCACGCGCTCGGGCGTCCGGTTCGTCGTCGGATCGTGGCTCGAGTCACCGTTCGGCCGGTTCGCCGACGTCATGGTCGAGGCGCCCGACGGTGAGCGCACCCTGCTCGCACCGAGCGCCGAGGTCGCCGAGTTCGTCTCCAGCACCTACACATTCGACCGCACCGACCTGGGCGGCGTCACGGTCGACCACGCGGCGGACGGCTTCACCGTCACCGCGCCGGGGCTCGAGGTGTCGGCGACCCTGGGTGGGCCCGCGCCGTTCGATTGGCTGCTCCGGCTGGTGCCTGCTCCGCTCTCGCGTGCGCCGTGGTGGCTGCGTGCCATCAATCCCGTTGCTGCCCGTCTGGTTTCGGGCGTCCAGACGGCGGGCAGCGCGGGCAACGGCCGCCGCGAGTACTACGGGGTGCGCAGGACCCGGCGCATCACGGCCGTGGCGGGACGGTTCCGCGGGGTCGAACTCGGCGGGGTGGACGCCCTCGATCCGCCGGTGCGCTTCGGGTTCTCGTCGGCCCCACCGACGCCGCAGATGGTGTCGGTGACCACGACCATCGACATGCCCTAGGCGATGTCGCGCGCTGCCGCCCGGCCAGCCGCGCGGCCCGAGAACACGCAGCCACCGAGGAACGTGCCCTCCAACGAGCGGTAGCCGTGCACACCGCCGCCGCCGAATCCGGCTGCCTCGCCGGCGGCGTACAGCCCGTCGAGAACCGAGCCGTCGGCCCTGAGCACGCGCGAGTCGAGGTCGGTCTCCAACCCGCCGAGCGACTTTCGCGTCAGGATGTGCAGCTTCACCGCGATCAGCGGCCCGGCCTTGGGGTCGGTGATGCGGTGCGGTGCAACGACGCGGCTGATCCTGTCGGCGAGGTAGTTGCGGGCGCCACGGATTGCGGTGATCTGGCTGTCCTTGGTGTACGAGTTCGCCACCTCGCGATCACGGGCGGTGACCTCCTCGGCCACCACGGCGTAGTCCAGCTGTTCGACGTCCGGTACGGCGTTCATCTTGGCGACCAACTCCTGCAACGAGTTCGCGCTGACGAAGTCCACGCCGCGGTCGACGAAGCGTTGCACGGGCCCTGGCGCGCCGGGCTTGATGCGAGCCAGCACGTCGCGCACGCTGCGGCCGGTGAGGTCGGGGTTCTGCTCCTGACCGGAGAGGCCGAACTCCTTGGCGATGATGCGCGCGTTCAGCACGAACCACGTGTAGTCGTGGCCGGTCTTCGCGATGTACTCCAGCGTGCCAAGGGTGTCGAACCCCGGGTAGAGCGGCGCGGGCAGCCGCCGACCGGTGGCGTCGAGCCACAGCGACGACGGTCCGGGCAGGATGCGGATGCCGTGCCGCGGCCAGATCGGGTCGTAGTTCGTGATGCCCTCGGTGTAGTGCCACATCCGGTCGGCGTTGATCATGTGCGCGCCCGCCGCCTCGCTGATGCCGAGCATTCGGCCGTCGACGTGCGCGGGCACCCCCGACAGCAGCTGCTCGGGCACCCTGCCCATGCGCGGCGGCCAGTTCTTGCGCACCAGGTCGTGATTGGCGCCGATGCCGCCACTGGCGACGATCACCGCGTCGGCCCGAAACTCGAACTCGTCAACGGGAGTTCGCGACGACGGCTCACCCCTGGCTGCGGACGACGGTTCCAGCACGGCGCCCCGCACGCCCTTGACCGCGCCGCCCTCGGCGACCAGTTCGTCGACGCGGTGTCGGTAGGCGAACCGCACCCTCGGGTGACCAACCAGCTTGCGCGAGAACACCTCGACGATCCCGGGCCCGGTGCCCCACGTGATGTGGAACCGCGGTACCGAGTTGCCGTGTCCGCGGGCGTCGTAGCCGCCGCGTTCGGCCCAGCCCACCAGGGCGAAGGTCTGCAGACCGCGCTCGCGCAGGTAGCTGCGCTTCTCACCGGAGGCGAAGTCGACGTAGGCGTGCGCCCACTGCTTGGGCCAGTGGTCCTCGGGGCGGTCGAAACCCGCGCTGCCCATCCAGTCCTGCAGGGCCAGTTCGCGGCTGTCGCGGATCCCGAGTCTGCGCTGTTCGGGGCTGTCGACGAAGAACAGCCCACCGAACGACCAGAAGGCCTGGCCGCCGAGGTTGCCTGCGTTCTCCTGGTCGACGATGAGGACCGATCGGCCCTTGTCGACCACCTCGCACGCCGCCACCAGCCCGGCCAGACCGGCGCCCACCACGATCACGTCAGCGTCACCCATGGACGCCACGGTAACCCGCTTGGTTCAGGCGGCGTCCGTGAGCGCCGGCTTTGCATCCCACTGGTAGACCGCCGGAACGCAGCCGTGCATCAGTGCCAGCTCGACGGCGTCGAGCACCGCCTGCCGGGGTCCTGGCCGCTTGAGCTGCCCTGCCGCGACGGCGATGCGGACCGTGCCGGAGCGACGCGCGGTGCGTTCGGCGGAGAGCACCAACGTCCGGCACCACCACGGCTCGGTGAGGAACCCTTCGCCGATGCCGAGCACCCGGGCCCTCGACGTCGTCCTGCGAACCAGATCGGTGACGCCGTCGACACCGGCGAGCAGCCGGAACCCGTTGCGCGGCAACGTGGTCACGACGCCCTGCGAGACCGTCCAGCCCGGCGCGGCGAAGAGCCTGGTGCGCAGCCCGAGGTGCTCGAGTACGCGGTCGGCGCCCATCAGACGCAGGTTGGCCTCGTGCGCGGGCAGCGTGGCGAACTCGCTGCGTCGCTTCTTGGTCGCGGCCTCGTCGTAGCCGTGCATGACGATCGCGTCACCGCAGGCGCGCCGGTCGGTCAGCCACTGCACGGCCTCGGGGTCGGCGTAGAGGCGGTAGCCGCCCTTGCGACGTGGTGCCACCAGGTACGACGCGGGGACGTGCCGTCGCTCGAGGTCGGCGCGAAAGTCCTCGACGTCGGCCAGGGTGCGGTCCCTGACGCCGGAGATCGAGACGATCAGTTGTCCAGCCATGCCCGCAGTATGGCAACGCCAGGTGTCACGACGGTGACGGACACGTGGGCAGGAGTTGACGTCTTAGCGCGGTACGACGGCCTCGATGGCGTTGATGACCTCGGGCGCGTCCGGCTCGGTCCGCGGGCGGAAGCGGTTGACCACTTCGCCATCCGGGCCGACCAGGAACTTCTCGAAGTTCCATTGGATGTCGCCTGCCTGGCCGTCGGCGTCGGTGGCCTTGGTCAGCTCCGCGTACAGCGGGTGCCGGTCGTCCCCGTTGACGTCGGTCTTGGCCAGCAGCGGAAACGTCACCCCGTAGGTGCTGGAGCAGAACTCGGCGATCTCGTCGGCCGTTCCGGGTTCCTGGCCCATGAACTGGTTGCACGGCACGCCGACGACTGCGAGGCCGCGTGCGGCGTAGCCCTCGGCGAGCTTCTCGAGCGCCGTGTACTGCGGCGTCAACCCGCACTTCGATGCGACGTTCACGACGAGCGTTGCGCCGCCGGACAATTCGCGCAGCGTGGTGGGCTTGCCGTCGAGCGTGGTCAGTGGGATGTCGAGGATCGTAGGCGAGGTCACGTCCTCGACGCTAACACCGGTCGAACAGGATGGCTGCCAGTCGCTCCACGGTGGCTATCGGATCGCCGGAGGTGTCGGTCGCCCCGTTGAGCCACAGCAGCGCGAAGCCGTGCACGAGCGACCAGGCCGCCAGCGCAGCGGCCTCCGGATCGCCTTCGGCCTTGGGGTCGGTCAGCGTGGCGACCCCGCGGGCCAGTTCGGCCGACGCGGCGGCCTCCGCTTCGATCAGTGCCGGGTCGGCGGCGTCGTAGAGGGACTTGTCGAACATCACCTCGTAGTGGCCGGGATGGTCGAGCGCGAAGCGGACGTAGGCCTTCGCGGCGTCGATGAACTCGGGCCTGGCGTCGGTGAGTGCGGCCGCCAGCAGCCGGAACCCCTCTGCCGCCAGTGCGGTGAACAGGCCCCGGCGGTCGGTGAAGTGGTGTGCGGGCGCGGCGTGGGAAACCCCGGCCACCCGCGCCAGTTCGCGCAGCGAGATCCCGTCGGCACCACGTTCGGCGACGAGTGCGGCCGCCTGGCCGAGGATCGTGGCCTTGAGGTCGCCGTGGTGATAGGAGTCCTTCGCCATACGGCCAGCATAGACCTCATCTTGACAGTGGATAGATCGTCGGTACGAATCGAACTTGTCAGTGCCTAGATGAGGAGGCCGTCGTGGCCGTGCTGATTGCCGGATCGCGCACTTCACGCCGGGGATGCGGCGCGACATGATCGCCATCGTCCCGCCCCTGCTTCCAAGGCCGGCGCTACTCTTCACCGTGACAGGGGTACTCGAACTCGTCGGCGCAGCCGGCCTGCTGTACCCGTCGACCCGGGTCGTCGCGCCTAGGCGTTCGGAGCGCCGAGGAGGTCGTCTTCCTGGCCGCTGCCATGGCGGTCGCGGTCGGCAGTGGCTAGCACCCAGGCGTACTGGAACGCGGCCTCCCGCCACCGCTCGTAGCGTCCGCTGATGCCGCCGTGGCCAGCCGACATCTCGGTCTTCAGCAGCACGGAGTCGACGTTCGCATGCCGCAGCGCGGCAACCCACTTGGCCGGCTCGACGTAGTAGACCCGCGTGTCGTTGAGTGAGGTCATCGCCAGTATCGCCGGATACCGCTTGGGTTCGACGTTCTCGTACGGCGAGTAGGACTTCATGTACTCGTAGACGTCTGCGTCGGCGAGCGGGTTGCCCCACTCGTCCCACTCCGTGACCGTGAGCGGCAGCGACGGATCCAGGATCGTGGTGAGCGCGTCGACGAACGGCACCTGCGCCAGGATGCCCGCGAACGCGTCGGGTGCCATGTTCGCCACGGCGCCCATCAGCAGGCCGCCCGCGCTACCGCCGAGTGCCACCAGATTCTCCGCGCGCGTGACGTCGGTGTCGACGAGATGCCGTGCCACGGCGATGAAGTCGGTGAACGTGTTCCTCTTGTTCAGCAGCTTGCCCTGCTCGTACCACTGCCTGCCCAGTTCACCGCCACCGCGCACGTGAGCGACCACGAACACCATGCCCCGGTCGAGCAGCGAGAGCCGGGCGATGGAGAACCGCGGATCCTCGCACGACTCGTAGGCGCCGTAGCCGTAGATCAACGCAGGGGCCGGAAACTCGACTCCTGCACGGTGGATGATCGACACCGGGACGCGGGCACCGTCCTCGGCGACCGCCCAGTCGCGCCGTTCGACGCACTCCTGCGGCCGGTAGTCGCCCAGCACCGGCTGCTCGCGCAACAGGATGCGCTCACCGGTCGCGAGGTCGATGTCGTAGATCCGCAGCGGCACGACGAACGACGTCGTGGCCACCCGCAGCCGCGGCGCCGACCAGTTGGGATTGCCTGCCAGACCCGACGACGTCAGCTCCGTGTCGAACGTGATGTCCTCGGCCTGGCCGTAGGCACCGTCAGCGGTGATGGGCCACAGCTGAATTCGCGGCAGGGCCTCGCTGCGGTAACTGACCACCAGCTGCGTGGCGAACGCGTCGACGCCGTCGAGCCTGACGTCGTCGCGGTGCTCGATCAACGTGCGGAATGCCGTCGGGTCGCTGACGGGCGCCTCGACCAGCGTGAAGTTCTCGGCGCCGTCGTTGTGCAGGATCAGGAAGCGATCCTCGCCGCCGACGACCGCGTGCTCCACCGAGTACTCGACGCCCTCCCGGCGCGGCAGGATCGACGTGAACGTCGCCTCGGGATCGGTTGCGTCGGCATAGAGCATCTCGGTGGTGATGGAACTGCCCGCGGCGATGAACAGGTACTTGTCGCTGCGGGACCGCCCGACGCCGATCCAGAACCGTTCGTCGGGTTCGTGATGGACCTTCTCCCCCGGCTGTCCTGCGCCCAGGCGGTGCCGCCACACGGTGTCTGGCCGCCACGCCTCGTCGACGGTGACGTAGTAGACGGTGCGGTTGTCGGCAGCCCAGGTGGCACCGGCCCCGATGCCCTCGATCACGTCGTCGTACATCTCGCCCGTACGCAGATCGCGGAAGCGCAGGGTGTACCGCTCGTCGCCCTTGACGTCCACCGAGAACGCCAGCGTGTGACCGTCCAGCGTCACCGATGCCGCGCCGAGCGAGAAGAAGTCGTGCCCTTCCGCTTCGACGTTCTCGTCGAGCAGCACCTGTTCACCGGGCACCTCGGTGTCCTCGTCGAACACGGGTGGGGTCCAGTCCTCGGGATCGGCGACGGGACACCGGCATTGCACGCCGTACTGCTTGCCCTCGATGCTGCGGCCGTAGTACCACCAGTCACCGCGCCGGGTGGGCACCGACAGGTCGGTCTCCTTGGTGCGCGCCTTGATCTCGTCGAAGATCCGCTGGCGCAGCGGCTCGAGGACGGCGGTCTGCTCCTCGGCGTAGGCGTTCTCCGCCTCGAGGTAGGAGATCACGTCGGGATTGGACTTCTCGCGCAGCCACTCGTACTGGTCGACGAAGACGTCACCGTGGTGTTCGCGGCGGTGCTCGACGCGCTTGGCGATCGGCGGCTGTGACCCCACCTGCGAATCGCTCACTTGGCTCCCATCCAGTCGTCGAACTTCAATCCCGAAATGCGTTCATAGGCCTCGATGTAACGCGCCCGCGTCGCGTCGACGACGTCGGGTGGCAGCGGCGGCGGAGGTACGTCGCCGTGGCGGTCCCAGCCCGACTCGGGGCCAGTCAGCCAGTTGCGCACGAACTGCTTGTCGAAGCTCTCCTGCACCTCGCCCTCGACGTAGGCGTCGGCCCGCCAGTAGCGCGAGCTGTCCGGAGTGAACACCTCGTCGGCCAGCACCAGCTCGCCCGAGGCGTTGACGCCGAACTCGAACTTGGTGTCCGCGATGATGATTCCCTTGCTCAACGCATGGTCGGCGGCTTGGGAGTAGATGCTCAACGTGGCGTCCCGCAGCTGCGCGGCCCGGTCGGCACCCACCAGGTCGACGACGCGGTCGAAGCTGATGTTCTCGTCGTGGTCGCCGAGGTCGGCCTTGGTCGCGGGAGTGAACAGTGGCTGGTCGAACTTGCTGGCCTCGGTCAGCCCGGCGGGCAACGGGATGCCGCACACCTCGCCGGTCGCGCGGTAGTCGATGATGCCCGAGCCGGTGAGGTAGCCGCGGGCCACGCACTCGACGGGCATCATCTCCAGCTCGCGCACCACGAGCGCGCGCCCGAGCACCTCGGCGGGGATGCGCTCGTCGTCCGGCGGACCCGCGAGGTGGTTGGGCGCCTGCAGGTAGTCGAAGAAGAAGACGCTCATCGCTGTGAGGATCCGGCCCTTGTCGGGGATCTGACTTTCGAGCACGAAGTCGTAGGCGGAGATGCGATCGCTGGCCACGAACAGCAGGTGGTCGGCGTCGATGCGGTAGAGCTCGCGTACCTTCCCGCTGGCCAGAAATTGGTAGTCGCTCAGAGCTGGGCGCATTCGGCAACACTATCTGTTGGGATCAGGGCATGAGTTCTCGCTATGTGCCGTACGCGACCACCCCGGTCCGTCTCGCCCGCCAGCTGGTCAGCGACATCGTGGTGCTGCTGTGGAGCGCCATCTGGGTGTCGATCGGGCTGGCGGTGCACTCCGCCGTCGCGACGATCGCCGAGGTCGGCAGGCAGGTGAACGAGGGCGCCAACGGCGTCGCGGGCAACCTCAGCGACGCCGGCGACAACGCCGACGACTTCCCGCTGGTGGGCGACGCCCTGGCCGAGCCGCTGCGCGCGGCCAGCGAGGCCGCGCTGGGCATCGCAGGCGCCGGAGCCAACCTCGACACCACCGCGACCTGGCTGGCGGTCGTGCTTGGCCTGGCCGTCGCCGCGCCGCCGATCCTGTTCATCGCGATGCCGTGGCTGTTCCTGCGGGTGCGGTTCGCCCGGCGCAAGTGGACGTCGCTGACCCTGGCCGCCACCCCCGCGGGCGAGCAGCTGCTGGCGTTGCGCGCGCTGGCCAACCGTCCGCTGGGCAAGCTCGCCGCGGTGAGCATCGACCCGGTGGGAGCGTGGCGGCGCGACGATGCGATCGCGATCCGGGGCCTGGCCGATCTCGAGTTGCGCAGCGCCGGCCTCGCCCGCCGCCGCTCCTCCCCCTAACCGCGCGTTTTCGGCGCGGTTTCCCGCGCTCACCGCGGACTTGCGCGCCGGAATCGCGTAGGACGGAACCAGCGGCGCCTCGGACGCGTCCTAGTCCTCGATGCTCGACGACCTCCTACGCCTGCACGACGGTGTTGTCACCGCGTCCCAAGCGCGCCAAATCGGTATGAGTAACGACGCGGTCGAACGCCGGGTCCGATCGGGCCACTGGCGGAGGTGCTCACGCGGGGTCTACTTCGTCGATGACCGACCGTTCACCGACGCGGCCCGCATCCGCGCGGCGGTGTGGAGCTACGGCCCTCGAGCGGTCGGATCGGGCTTGACCGCCGCGTGGTGGTGGAACGTGACGACCTTCGCTCCTGACGTGGTCGAAGTCACCGTCCCCAGGGACAGCCATGGTCGGATCAAGGAGGGGTCACGGGTTCGTAGACGGGACCTAACCCACGTCGACGTGATCGAGCGCAGAGGCCTCGCGGTCACGGCGCTGCCACTGACAGTCGTCGAGGCAGCAGCACGACGTGGCGGCGGACCCAAGGTCATGGACACCGGCCTCCAACGACACACCACGCTCGGCGCGCTCTGGACAGCGCATCTGCGCAACCGAGGTCGCCATGGCTCGCCGGCCGCACGGCGACTCCTCCAAGGCGCCGACGAAGGCGCACGCTCCGAAGCCGAACGGCTGCTTGGGCGCCTAATGAAAGCCGCGGGCATCACCGGGTGGCGGACCAATCAGCGCATAGCCGGCTACGAAGTCGATGTGGTGTTCCGCGATGCGAAGGTCGCGATCGAAGTCGACGGCTTCGCGTTCCACACTGACACCGAAGACTTTCACCGCGACCGCGTCAAACAAAACGCAATCGCCTTGGCGGGTTACCAAGTCCTACGGTTCACGTGGCTCGACCTGGTCGAGCATCCCGAGCGAGTCATCGCGACGATCAAACGCGCGATTTGGGCGCGTTGACCCGCGGCGAGCGCGGACTGGCGCGCCGAAATCACTCGAGGGCGACGACCATGTGCCGCAGGCCGGTGTGCCGGTTGCTGCGCGTCCACTCGACCGGCTTGACCAGCCGCGCGGACGAGAACCGGGTCAGCAGCTCCTCGAAGAGCACGCGCAGCTCGAGCCGCGCGAGGTTCGCCCCCAGGCAGTAGTGCACGCCCTGGCCGAAACCGAGGTGCGGGTTGGGCGTGCGGGTCACGTCGAACGAGTCGGCATCGGCGAACACCGAGGCGTCGCGATTCGCCGAACCCTCCCAAATCTGGACCTTCTGCCCGGCCTCGATCGTGCAGCCGCCGAGGGTGCACGTGCGCGTGGCGGTGCGGCGCTTCGAGGGCGACGGCGACGTCCACCGCACCATCTCCTCGACCGCTACGGGCAGCGAATCCAACGACGACCGCAGCAGCGACAGCTGCGACGGGTGCTCCAACAGTGCGAGCAGCCCACCGGCGACGGCGTTGCGCGTGGTCTCCGCGCCTGCGGAGAACAGCAGGCTGAAGAACAGGTACAGCTCCAACTCGCCGAGCGCCGGATCGCCCGAGTTTGCGACCACCGACAGCATGTCGTCGGTTGGCGCCGCGCGCTTCTGGGCGATGAGCGACTGACCGTAGGCGTACATCCCCCGGGCGCTGGCGTCCTCGCTGGCCGTGCGCCCCAGGTCGAACTGCGGCTCGATCGCGTGGAACAGCCAATGCCGTTCGGACTCCGGCACTCCGAGCAGGATGCAGATCATCTGCATGGGCAGTTCGGCTGCGACGTCCACCAGGAAGTCGAACGGCTCACCGGACACGACGCCGTCGAGCAGCCGCCGCGTCCGGGCGCGCAGATCGTCCTCGACGCGACGGATCATGCGCGGCGTCAAACCCGAGGACACCAGCCGACGGACCTGGGAGTGCTTGGGATCGTCCATCATGTTGAGCACCTGGCCCGCAATGGAGAGGTCCTGCAGCAGCGTCCCGCCGTAGGGGCGGTCGCCGCCGGTCACCGACGAGTAGGTCTCCGGATCCCGCAGCACCGCAAGGGTTTCAGCGTACGTGGCGACAGACCAGAAGCCCTCGCGGTCCGGGGTGTGCTCGGTGGGCTCGTGCCAATAGACCGGCGCCTCGCGACGGTGCACGGCGAACAACTCGTGTGGGAACCCCGACGCGAAGTTGTCCAGGTCGGTGAAGTCGGTTCCCGCGAGACTCACAAGATGTCGCCCGAGGTGTACCTGGCCGCCTCGGGGAACTGGTCGACCAAGCGCTCCACCTGGGCGACGACCGAATCGACCTGTGCGGCAGCCGCTCCGGTGAACGCCTCCTTGTCGGCCAGCGCGGCGACCAACTCGTCGCGGTCCAGGGGCAGCCGCTGGTCGGCGGCCAATCTGTCGAGCAGGTCCGGCTCGGATCCCTGCTCGCGCATGGCCAGTGCGACGGCGACGGCGTGTTCCTTGATCACCTCGTGGGCTGCCTCGCGTCCCACCCCCGCGCGGACCGCCGCGATGAGCAGGCGCGTCGTCGCGAGGAACGGCAGGTAACGGTCCAGCTCGCGCTGGATGACGGCAGGATAGGCACCGAATTCGTCGAGGACGGTCAGGAACGTCTCGGTCTGCCCGTCGACGGCGAAGAACGCGTCGGGCAGCGCGACGCGGCGCACCACCGAGCAGAAGACGTCACCCTCGTTCCACTGCGCGCCTGCGAGTTCGGCTGCCATGGAGCCGTATCCGCGCAGCACGACCTGCAGGCCGTTGACGCGTTCACAGGAGCGGGTGTTCATCTTGTGCGGCATCGCCGACGAACCCACCTGACCGGGAGCGAAGCCCTCGGTGACGAGTTCGTGCCCGGCCATCAGCCGGATGGTGTGGGCGAACGACGATGGTCCCGCGCCGAACTGCACCAGCGCCGAGAGCACCTCGTGGTCCAGCGAGCGCGGGTAGACCTGGCCGACGCTGGTGAAAACGGTGTTGAAGCCCAGGAATTCGGCGACGCGATGCTCGAGTTCGGCCAGCCGCGAGGTGTCGCCGTCGAACAGGTCGAGCATGTCCTGCGCCGTGCCCATCGGGCCCTTGATGCCACGCAGCGGGTAGCGGTCGATCAGCTCGGCGATGCGGGCCAGCGCGAGCATCGTCTCCTCAGCCGCCGACGCGAAGCGCTTGCCCAGCGTCGTCGCCTGCGCGGCCACGTTGTGCGACCGCCCGGCCATCACGACGTCCCGATACTCGGCGGCGCGAGACGCCAACCGCGCGACCACGGCCACGCCGTGGGCGTGGACGACCTCGAGCGAGCGCCGGATCTGCAGCTGCTCGACGTTCTCGGTGAGGTCACGGCTCGTCATGCCCTTGTGGACGTGTTCGTGGCCTGCCAGCGCGTTGAACTCCTCGATGCGGGCCTTCACGTCGTGACGGGTCACGCGCTCGCGCTCGGCGATCGACGCTAGGTCGACGTCGTCGATCACCCGTTCGTAGTCGTCGACCACGCCGTCGGGCACCGCGACGCCCAGTTCGGCCTGCGCACGCAGGACCGCCAGCCACAGTCGCCGCTCCGCGACGATCTTCGCCTCGGGCGACCAGATCGCGCGCATCTCCTCGCTCGCGTACCTGTTCGCCAGCACATTGGGAATCGTCACGGACACACAGCTTACGGCCCGGGTGAGGCAAGCTACCCCTGTGTACTTCGTCGGACTCGACCTCGCCTGGGGTGAACGCCAGCCGACCGGTGTCGCCGTTCTGGACGCTTCGGGAGCCCTGCTGCACCTGTCCGCGCGCACGGACGACGCCGACATCCTCGCTGCGCTCGCGCCGTTCACCGGCGACGATTGCCTGGTCGGCATCGACGCCCCGCTGATCGTGCGCAACGCGACTGGCAACCGGCCTGCCGAGGCCGCACTGAATCGGGACTTTCAGGCCTTCCACGCCGGGACGCATCCGGCCAACACCGGGAAGCCGGAGTTCGCGAACGGCACCAGGGGCGCACGGCTGGCCGACGCGCTGCGCCTCGACCTCGACCCGCACTCTCCCAGCCCGCGTCGTGCGCTCGAGGTGTTCCCGCACTCGGCGACGGTTTCGCTGTTCAGGCTGGGCCGCACGCTGAAGTACAAGGCGAAGACCGGCCGCAGCTTCGAGCAGTTGCAGTCCGAACTGCTGCGCCTGATCGACCTCGTCGAAGGACTCGAACACGCCGACCCGCCGCTGCACGTGCGCAACTCCGACGCCTGGCGCGAACTTCGCCAGTCGGTCGAGACCGCAACCAAGAAGAGTGAACTGCGTCGCGCCGAGGATCCCGTGGACGCGGTGGTGTGCGCGTACGTCGCGCTGTTCTTCGAATGCCGGCCCGACGACGTCACCATCTACGGCGACGTCGACACCGGCTGCATCGTGACGCCGACCCTGCCCGCCGACCTCGAACCGCAGCGCGGTGGGCAGACCGCTCCGGCGGAACAGACCGCGGTCGCGGAGTACCAGGCGCGCCGCCCCGCCCTGGTCGTCGCCACGGATCACTACCTCGAGATGGTGACGTCACTGCTCGACGAGGCGGGCATCAACTACCTGAACATCACGGCGCGCACCAAGAGCGTCGAGTCGTTCGCGGCCAAGGCCGGCCAGATGGTGGACGGCCAAGCGCTCTACACCGACCCGCTCGCCGAGATCACCGACCAGGTGGGGCTGCGCGTCATCACCTACCTGCGTGAGGACGTCGAGACCGTCGCGCGCCTGCTGGCCGACGAGATGATGCTGCTCGACGACCGGGACATGGGTCTGGAGACGGCGCGCGAGGGCAGATGGGGATACGCCAGCCGGCACCTGCTGGTCGGCGTCGAGGGTGAGCAGCAGCCCGCCTCCATCCAGGTCCGCACCGTCCTGCAGCACGCATGGGCCGAGTTCGAGCACGACATCCGCTACAAGGGGTCGATCCCCGCCGAGCACGCCCCCGACCTCGATCGCCGTTTCACCCTGGCCGCCGGTCTGCTCGAACTCGCCGACAGCGAGTTCACCGCGATCCGGGAACGGCTGCGCGTGGCCATGGTCGACCGCGACGACACCGACGACGACTCGTCGGATCCGCGGATCGCCACTCCCGTGCTCGCGACCTATCTCGGGAACCGGTACGCCGACGCCGGGTGGTCGCGCACCGACCACTACCGCTGGATCTCCGGGCTGCTGCTCGAACTCGGCGTCACGCGGCTCGACGAACTGACGGCGGTCCTCGACGGCGTCGACGAGGATGCGGTCAACCGCGCGATGGACTACCGCTATCCCGCCGGTGCGGTGCGACGCCTGGACGACGCGCTGCTCGCCGTGTTCGAGGACCGGTACCTACACCTGCACGGCAACGAACACCGAAGGGAGTTGCTGCAGAACAGGTTCGACCGGTTGCGCGCGGGTCTGGCTACGGAGCCTCGCCCAGATGCGTCGGATCGTTGATGCCTGCCCCACGTATGCCCAGCTGCTTGTTGATCAGCATGGTGAGCCCGAAGAGCACGATGCCGGTCAGGACGAGGATCCCGGCGAGCAGGTACTGCTGAGCAGGCCTGCCGGAGAACGGCAGCACCAGGTACAGCGACGCGGCGCAGCCGATGATCGGTAGCACCGTCGGCGTCTTGAAGTGCCCGCCGGTAGCGCGCACGTCCCGGCGCAGCACCAGCACGGCCACGTTGACCATCGCGAAGACAGCCAGCAGCAGCAGTGACGTCGTACCGCCGAGCAGCGATATGGCGCTGCTGTTCGCGAACGCCGTCACGTAGAAGATGAGGCCGAAGGCGATCAGCGTGGTGAACAGGATCGCGACCCACGGCGCCCGGCTCTTCGGGTGCACCCTTCCGAGCACCGGCGGCAGCACGTGCTGGCGGGACATGCCGTAGATCAACCGGCTGGCCATGAGCATGTTGATCAGCGCCGTATTCGACACCGCGAACATCGAGATGAACGGCAGGATGGTCTCGATCGGCAGGTTGGGCGCACCGGCCTTGACGACCTCGACGAGCGGAGTCTCGCTGGCCTCCAGCGTGCCGACTGGAACCAGGGCCACCGCGACGATCGCGACCACCACGTAGACGACGCCTGCAATGCCGAGTCCGGTGAGCAGCACCTTGGGGAAGATGCGGACGGGATCCTTGGTCTCCTCGGCCATGTTGACCGAGTCCTCGAAGCCCACCATCGCGAAGAAGGCGAGCGAGGTTGCCGCGGTGACGGCGAGGAAGACGTTCTTGTCCTCGGCGGTCTCGAAGGCCACGACGCGGGAGAAGTCGACCTCGGCGCCCCCGGTGAACGCCCAGAAGCCGACGCCGATCACGAGCAGCAGGCCGGTGATCTCCACGATGGTGAGGACGACGTTGAGCTTGACGCTCTCGCCGACGCCACGCAGGTTCACCGCCGCGATGAGCGCCATGAATAGCAGCGCCATGACGACGATTCCGGCCTTGCCCCAGTCGATGTCGAAGGCGGTGAAGAAGTTGGAGGCGAAGAACCGCGATGCGGTGGACGCCGACGTGATGCCGGAGCACATCACGATGAACGCCACCAGGAACGTGACGAACTGAACCCCGAAAGCCTTGTGGGCGTAGAGGGCAGCGCCCGCGGCCTGGGGGTACTTGGTCACCAGTTCGAGGTAGCTGAACGCGGTGACGGTGGCGATCAGGAACGCCACCAGGAACGGAAGCCAGGCCGCGCCACCGACTTCGGCGGCCACCTGGCCGGTGAGCGCGTAGACGCCGGTGCCCAGGATGTCGCCGACGATGAACAGCAGCAGCAGGCCCGGCCCCATCACGCGTTTGAGCTGAGGTTGCTCCTGTTGCTCCTGGGCGGTGTCAGGCTGGGTCATCGCGCCTCCGTGGCCGATCGTCGGAAACTCCCATCATCGGGCAGGCCACGCCGCGGCGCGCGTCAATCACCCAAAGCGACTGATTTCGTCGAACGGCGCCAGGACGTCGATGACCTCGACCAGCGTCGCCCGCGCCGTCGCGCGCGGGCCGTCACCGACACCGACCATCGACGCGACCACCGCTCCGTCGACGGCGCACACCAGCGCGGTGACGAGTTCCTCGCGCACCGCGCGACCGGAGCGTTCGACGACCTCCACGACGGCGTCGGCGCGCTGCTGCATCATCCGGCGCTGTACGTCGCGCAGGCTGGGCTGGCGCGCGCAGGCGATGTAGCGCTCGTAGCGAGAGATCAGTTCCTCGGACTCGCGGCTACCGGGCCCCTCGCCGACGAGGAGGTCGACCAGGACGTCGGCGGTCGACTCGGCGCCGCGCCTGCGGCGCGACAGGCCGGCCACGCGAAGGTTCAGCCGCTCGACCTCGCGGCTGCCGACGTGTTCGACGGCCTTGGTGATGAGGTCGTCGAGGGACGAGAAGTAATAGGTCGTCGACGCCAGCGGCAAGCCGGCGCGGCGCGCGACGGCCCGATGCCGGACGGCGTCGAAACCCCCCTCGCACAACAGATCGGCGGCCGCGCTGACGAGCGCGTACCGCCGCCTCTCACCCTTGGGGGTGACCGCTGCCGTCACGCATTGCATGCTGCCAGTCGCAGCGGCGCGCCATGGCGCTTTCGGCCAATCATCAGGCGGCACTGTGGAAATTCGCCGACGGCTGAACAGATGCTCACCCCGATCGGTACGCCGGTACCACGTGGCATGATGGCCCGCGTGTCCGAACTGAGCCGTCGCGCCGTCCTCCGACTCGGCGCGGGCGCCGCGCTCGGGGCCGCCGGGGCGTACGCGATCGGCGCGAGCGTGACGAGCACGCCCGCCACCGCACCGCCGGTGTCGATGACCGGCGTCGGCTCGCCGCTGCCGCCGCCGCTGGCCCCTCCTCCCCCGTCGTCTCCCGCGCCGACGTACGTCTCGGGCTCGTTCACGTCGGCCGCGCGCGGCGGGATCACGACCAACTGGGCCATCGCCCGTCCGCCAGGGCAGACGGCCCCGTTGCGTCCGGTGATCGCACTGCACGGCAAGGACAGCGATGCCGCAACGGTCATGGCCGGCGGTGTCGAACGGGGTTTGGCACAGGCCGTGGAAGCGGGCCTGCCGCCGTTCGCGGTGGTGGCGGTCGACGGGGGCGGTGGCTACTGGCACCGGCGCGCGTCGGGTGACGACGCGGGCGCCATGGTGCTCGACGAACTGCTGCCGATGCTCGCCGGCCAAGGACTCGACACCTCGCGTGTCGGCTTCCTCGGCTGGTCGATGGGCGGCTACGGCGCCCTGCTCCTGGGCGGGCGGCTCGGTCCGGCACGCACGGCGGCCATCTGCGCGGTGAGCCCGGCGCTGTGGACGTCGTCGGGTGCGGCCGCACCGGGCGCCTTCGACGGCGCGGAGGACTACGAGGCCAACAGCGTGTGGGGCATGCCCGGACTGGGGTCGATCCCGATCCGAATCGACTGCGGCACCGGTGATCCCTTCGCGTCCGCCACGGAACGGTTCATCGCCCAGCTGCCGACACCGCCGGCGGGTGGCTTCTCGCCGGGCGGGCACGACAGTGCGTTCTGGAACTCCCAGCTGCCTGCCGAGATCGACTGGCTCGCGCCGCTGCTGGTGGCCTAGACCCGCTGGCCCACGAGGCTAGACCTACGGCAGGCTGAGCCGGCCCTCGGCGGCGGCCAGACCGATGTCGGTGCGAAAGTGACTGCCCGGCAACCGGATCGAACCCATCAGCCCGTAGGCGGCATCACGCGCGGCAGCGAGGTCGGGCCCCGTGCCGACCACGGAGAGCACCCGTCCACCGGAGGACACGATGTTTCCGTCGTCGCGCCGGGCCGTGCCCGCGTGCAGCACTCCGTCGGCCTCGGACCCGGTGATCGCGTCACCGAGGCGGGGCCGGCCGGGATAGTTCTCGGCGGCGAGCACCACGGCCACCGCCGCGCCGTCGTGCCATCGAAGCGGCGGCTGGTCGGCGAGTCGACCGGTGGCGGCCGCGTGCAGCAGTTGGCCGAGCGGGGTCTCGAGCAGCGCCAGCACGGCCTGGGTCTCGGGGTCGCCGAAGCGGCAGTTGAACTCGACCACCGACGGGCCCTGCGACGTCATCGCCAGGCCGGCGTAGAGCAGTCCGGAGAATGCGGAGTCGCGTGCGACGAGTTCGGCGGCGACGGGTGCGACGACGTCGCGCACGATCTGGTCGACGGTTCCCTCGGGCAGCCACGGCAGCGGCGCGTAGGCGCCCATGCCACCGGTGTTCGGTCCGCTGTCACCGTCGCCGACGCGCTTGAAATCCTGTGCCGGTAGCAGCGGGACGACGGTCTCGCCGTCGACCACGCAGAACAGGCTGACTTCGGGTCCGTCGAGGAAGCTCTCGAGCAGTACCGGGTGGCCGGAGTCCAGCAGGCTGGCCGCGTGCGCACGGGCGGCGTCACGGTCGGCGGTCACGACGACGCCCTTGCCGGCCGCCAATCCGTCGTCCTTGACCACCCAGGCGGGGTCGCCGCCGGGCGGGCCGAACCGGTCGAGCGCGGTGTCGAGATGCGCTGGGTTGTCGACGATCTCGCTGCGTGCGGTCCGCACGCCCGCGGCGTCCATCACGTCTTTGGCGAAGGCCTTCGAGCCTTCGATCCGCGCCGCGTCCCGGGTGGGCCCGAAGCAGGCGATCCCGGCGGCGCGCACGGCGTCGGCCACGCCGAGCACCAGGGGGACCTCGGGGCCGACGACCACGAGGTCGGCGCCCACCTTGCGGACGAGTCCGACCACCGCCTCACCGGAGGTGATGTCGACGTCGTACTGGTCGGCGACGATCTCGGTGCCGGCATTGCCCGGTGCGACCGAGAGTCCCGTCACCTCCGGGTCGCGCCGCAGCGCAAGCAGCAAGGCGTGTTCGCGGGCACCAGATCCGATGACGAGGACGTGCACGGTTGACAACCCTAGACCCTCGCGTCCGGGCATACACTTGACGATGCGGTGTATGGTCGAGCGCATTAGTGCCGCACGTCACACGAAGGACTTCTCATGACGACCACTCAGAACGCCTGCCCCTTCCTGCCCCAGGGGTACGACTTCACCGATCCCGACGTCCTCCTCAAGGGCATCCCGGTCACCGAGTTCGCCGAACTGCGCAAGACCGCGCCCGTGTGGTGGAACGCCCAGAGCGACTCGATCTTCGACGACGGCGGCTACTGGGTGATCAGCAAGCACGAGGACATCAAGTCGATCTCCAAGAACGGTGACCTGTGGTCGACCAACCGCAAGGGTGCGGTGATGCGGCTGCCGGAAGGCGTCACCAGCGAGCAACTCGACCTGACCAAGGCGCTGCTGATCAACCACGACGCACCCGAGCACACCCGGCTGCGCAAGATCGTGTCCCGGTTGTTCACCCCGCGCGCGGTGAAGGCACTCGAGGAGAAGCTCGCCGTGGCCGCCCGCGAGATCGTGGCAGCCGCCGCCGAGAAGGGCAGCGGTGACTTCGTCGGCGACGTCGCCACCAAGCTGCCGCTGCAGGCCATCGCCGACCTGATCGGCGTGCCCGAGGCGGACCGCGAGCGGCTGTTCCACTGGACCAACAGCATCATGAACACCGACGATCCGGACTTCGACTCCGATCCGACGACCGCCAACGCCGAACTGATGGGCTACGCCTACACGATGGCCGAGGAGCGACGCCGCTGTCCGGCCGACGACATCGTCACCCGTCTCATCCAGGCCGACGTGGACGGCGAATCGCTCGGCGACGTCGAGTTCGCGTTCTTCGTGATCCTGCTCGCCGTCGCGGGCAACGAGACCACCCGCAACGCGATGACGCACGGCATGAACGCGTTCTTCGACAACCCCGACCAGTGGGAGCTGTTCAAGCGCGAACGGCCGGAGACCGCCGTCGACGAGATCATCCGATGGGCCACCCCGGTGCACTGCTTCCAGCGCACCGCCATGGCCGACGTCGAACTCAGCGGGGTGACGGTCCGTGCCGGCCAGCGCGTGGGCTTGTTCTACAGTTCGGCCAACTTCGACGAGGACGTCTTCGACCGGCCGTTCGAGTTCGACGTGACCCGCAACCCCAACCCACACCTCGCGTTCGGCGGGAACGGAGCGCACTACTGCATCGGCGCCAACCTCGCCCGCATGGAGATCAAGTTGATCTTCGACGAGATCGCCGCTCAGATTCCCGACATCTCCAAACTCGCTGAGCCACAGCGGCTGCGGTCCGGGTGGATCAACGGCGTCAAGGAGTTGCCCGTCTCCTACGGGGGCTGATCAGGCCTTCGGAGTACCATTCGCCCGTGCGAACCCACGGCTGGTCGGGATCGGCCCCGGCAAGCGACGACGAGGCCGTCGCTCGCATCCTCGCGGCCGCGGGCAAGGCGATCGACGAGCGCGGCGCCGAGATATCCATCGCCGACGTGGCCCGCACGCTGGGCGTCACCCGTCAGACGGTCTACCGCTACTTCCCCAGTACCGACGCGCTCCTGGTGGCGGCAGCGGTGCACGCCGCCGACGACTTCCTCGAACGGGTCGCCGACCACGTCCGCGGCATCAACGACCCCGTCGACGCGGTGACCGAGGCCGTCGCCACTGCGCTCGAATGGCTGCCCAAGGACAAGCACATCGGGCTCTTGGTGGCGCCGGGCCGACCGAACGCGCACACCGAGTCGGTGACCTCCGACGTGGCGCTGCAGTTCGCGAACGCCATGGTCCGCCGCTTCGACGTCGACTGGGCCGCACATGGTTTCACCGACGCCGAACTCGACGAGTTGGCCGAGCACCTGCTGCGGATCATCCAGTCGTTCGTGATCGACCCCGGCCGGCCGCCACGCACCGGTCAGGTGCTGCGCGACTACCTGCGGCGGTGGGTGGCCGGGGCGATTCTGCCCGCTACACCACGGTGAGCGGCAGCGACTTGCGGTCCTCGAACACCCAGCTCGCGCCGCCACTGAACTTGGTGACCGCGACCTCGCCCAACTCCTTTGCAGGAGTGTCCGTCTCGACGAAGCGCACCGTCCAGTCCGACTGCGTGCCGGTCAGTTCCGCCCGCAGATGAGGATCGACCGCCGCGGCGATCGCCTGCAGCGGCTTGTCGTTGACGGGTGAGCACAGCGAGATCCACGAGCCGTCCTCATACGCCGGCGACTTCCGCACGTGCAGCGAGTCCGCGGCGACATCGGCCGACACGTACGCCGCAGGGTTGAGCAGCGGGTGCAGTTCGAGCACCCGCAGCGCGCCCTTCACCCCACCCGGCAGCCGGAGGGCACGGTGGATGCGCTCGGCCGCGACGCCTGCGATGCCGATCAGCTGCTTGTAGCGGATCGACTCCTCGAGTGCGGCATCGGTTCCGGCGCGCTTGCGGACGGCGAGGGTGAATGCCAGCACCAGCAGGTGCATCTGGAGGCACACCTCGTCGGCGATGCGCACCAGCGCCGAGTGCGAGAACGCACCGAAGTCGACGTCGGCGAGCAAGTCGCCCGAGTAGTCGGCCGCTCCATCGTCGTTCGGATCGATCGGGTCCAGTTCGCAGGAATGTGCATGGCTGGCTGCGACGACGTCCATCGCCGGGATGAACGGAACTTCCGGGTACGACTCGTCGATGATGACCGTCCACGCGCAGTGCGGTTTCCGGCCGGACGGCACGCGCGGCGGGCGGTGGATCGGACGGACCTGGGCCTTGCGGTTGGTGGCCAGCGCCGTGGCGTCGAACGTCGGGTCCTCGATGTCGTGGCACATGCCGTGTACGTAGTCTTCGCCCATCGGCTCGACGTCGAGCAGCGCACCGCAGTGGTCGAGGTGGAACTCCCCGTGCCACCTGTCGTGCACGGTGTAGCGGAAGTCCATGAACTGCGGCGGCGCCCCGATGTCGAGCTGCAGGCCCTTGAACAGCGTGAAGATGTCGACGCCCTCGTACTTGAGCGCCTTCTGCATCCGTCTCGTGTACAGCGGGCTGGACGCGGCCCACTCCTCGATGGCGACCTGCAGCATCTCGTCGCGGCCCCATGCGCTGATGCAGTGCGCCATGCCGGAGCGGTCGATCAGCTGACCGATCAGCAGCAGCTCGGGTACTAGGGTGGCCAGTTCCTCGCGCGACAGCGCGGCGTACCTACTCGTCATCGATCTTGCTTCCCGAGTGCATCTTCAACGCGGCGTTGACGTTCGCCCGCTTGTCCTCCGCCGCGCCCTCACCGGCAGCCTTCTCGGCGTCCTTCTTCCGCTTGGCCGCAACCTTGGTCACCACGCCGTCGAGCTTCGAGCCCAACGGGAAGCCGAGGTAGTGGGTCAGGAAGATCGCCATCTCCTTGAGTTCCTCGACGGTGAGTTCATCGTTGTGCAGCGCAGCATTGACCTGAATCTCCGCCAGATCCGGGATGCCAAGCGCGGTCACGCAGGTGAGCGTCATCATGCGCTTCTCGCGCATCGACAGGCCGGGCCTGGTCCAGATGGTGCCGAACAGGTGGTCGGCGGTCAGCGCGAAGTAGTCGCCGGGCATGTCCGGCATGTCCCAGCCGTAGACCTCGTTCATCTTCTCGAGGCCCTTCTTGCGAAGCTCGTCCATCACTGTTCCTCCGAAGTCGAAGTCGTGTGCGGCACGCCGAGCCCGGCGGCCAGGTTCTGCAGTGCGATCTCGGCGAGCGGCAGATCGACCCCGGTGGCTTCGCCGAGTCCGAGCGCCAACCGCAGATCCTTCTCGGCCAGGCCGCGGGTATGGACGAACATGTCGTAGACGAAGTGTTCGGGCCCAAGCGGTTTGGTGTCGTCGCGAACCATGATCGCGCCGGGCCCACCGCTCTGGGCGTCGCTGTGCCTGACCACCCGGCCGAGCTTCTGCAGATCGATGCCCGCCGCTTCGGCCAGCTTGGATGCCTCGCACGCGGCTGCGAAGCCGATGAAGGTCAGCATGTTGCGGGCCAGCTTCATCCGGGTACCCGCACCCGGCTCTCCGGCGCGGACCACCATCGAGGCCCACTGCTTGAACACCGGCTTGACGAGGTCGTAGGCCTCGTCGTCAGCGCCGACCATGACGGCGAGTTCGCCCTTGTCGGCCGCGCCTGCGCCACCGCTGACCGGCGCATCGACGATGTGAATACCGTTCGGCCGCAACGCCTCGGCCAACTCGCCGGCGGTGCCGGGCTCGATCGTCGAGTGGATCGCGATGACGGTGCCGGGCTGCGCGTGGGCCGCGAGCTGATCGACGACGTCGCGCACCTGCTGGTCGGTGAGCACGGTGACGCTGATGACGTCGGCCTTGGCGACGTCGGCGACGCTGTCGGCCAGGCTGGCGCCAAGCTCGGCCAGAGGTGTCATCGCCTCGGTGCGCACGTCGAACACCGTGAGTCCGCCGGGCCATCCGACGAGGCGCTTGGCCATCGGCGCCCCCTGGTTGCCCAGGCCGATGTACCCCAGCTTCAGCTCGGCACTCATCTGATGATCTGTCCGCCGTCGACGTTGAAGATCTGACCGGTGACCCACTTGGCCTGATCCGACAGCAGGAACAGGCACATGCCGGTCAGGTCGTCGACCTCGCCCATGCGCGACAGGGGAATTCCCTTCACGATGTCGGCAACCATCTCCTGAGGGGTGGTGGTCCGATTGGCCTCGGTGTCGATGGGCCCGGGGGCGATCGCGTTCACGCGGATGTTCTGCCCGCCCAACTCGGTGGCGAGCTGCTGGGTCAGACCGTTGATGCCGACCTTGGCCAGTCCGTAGAAGTTCGAGTACAGCCACGCCGCGGTGGACGACTGGTTGACGATCGCCCCGCCGCCACGCTTGGCCATCTTGCGGTACACCGCACGCGTGCAGACCAGCGCACCGTCCATGTTCACGCTCATGAACTTCTTGTAGTAGTCCCAGTCGACGGTGATCAGGAAGTCGAGCTTCATCCCGCCGAAGATCGCCGCGTTGTTCACCAGGTAGTCGATGCCGCCGAACTCCGAAAGCGTCTGCGCGGCCATCTCCTTCGCGGAGTCGGGATCGCTCACGTCGACGCGCACCGCGAGCGCGTTGCCGCCCTCGCCCTTGATGCCGTCGACGACCTTCTGTGCACCCTCGGTGTTGATGTCGGCGACGACGACCGCGGCGCCTTCACGCGCGAGCGCCTCGGCGTACGCCTGCCCGATGCCGCCACCGGCACCGGTGACGATCGCGACCTTCTCCTTGAACTGATCTCCGTACAGACCCACGTGTGTCTCCTTCGTAGCCATGGTGGTCAGGCCAGCGTGGCGATCGCCTTGGTCTCGAGGTACTCCTCGAAACCCGCCAGACCCATTTCCCGGCCGATGCCGGATTGCTTGTAGCCGCCGAACGGCATGTCCGCCGAGTACCAGACGCCGCCGTTCACGTTGACCGTGCCGACGCGCAACCGGTCCGCGATGCCTTGTGCCCGCGCGTCGTCACCGGAGAACACCGTGCCGGACAATCCGTAGGGCGAGTCGTTGGCGATGCGCACCGCGTCGTCGTCGCCGTCGTGTGCGATGACCGTCAGCACCGGGCCGAAGATCTCCTCGCGTGCCACCTTCGCGCCGTTGTCCAACCCCGCGATGACGGTCGGCTCGATGAAGAAGCCCTTGTCGCGGTCGGCGGGACTTCCACCGCCGCAAGCGAAGCGGCCCCCCTCGGCGATCGCCGAGTCGAGGTAGCCCTGGATGCGGTCGCGCTGCACCGCCGAGATCACCGGTCCGCAGATCGTGCGCGAATCGGTCGGATCGCCGGGCTTGAGACCCGCCATGGTGCCCGCGGCCGCGTCGACGGCCTCGTCGTACTTGGCGCGGGGCACCACCAGCCGGGTGGTGATGGCACACCCCTGGCCCGCGTGCATCGACGCGGTGAACGCGGCCATCGAGCAGGCACCGCCGAGGTCGGCGTCGTCGAGTACGAGGAACGCGGATTTGCCACCGAGTTCGAGGAAGACCTTCTTCAGCGTGGCGGCGCCGTCGGCCATCACTGCCCGGCCGGTGTTGGTCGACCCGGTGAAGGACACCATGTCGACTCGCGGGTCACGGGACAGCAGCGCGCCGACGCCATGGTCGCTGGAGGTGACGATGTTGACGACGCCCGCCGGGATGTCGGTGTGCTCGACGATCAGCTCACCGAGAACGGCTGCCGCCCAAGGGGTATCCGGCGCCGGCTTGAGCACGATCGTGTTGCCCGCGGCCAGCGCGGGACCCAGCTTGGCGAGGTTGATCTGGTGCGGGAAGTTCCACGGCGTGATCGCGCCGACGACGCCGATCGCCTCCCGGGCGATGGTGCGCCGGGTCTTCATGCCCATGGGCGAGGCGATGCCGAGGTCCGTGCGCCACTGGTAGGACTCTGCGGTGTCGGCGCAGAAGCTGAGATCCTCGATCGGCCCCTCGAGTTGCGCAGCGGACGTGAGCATCCGGGGCGCGCCGACCTCCGAGATCGTGAGTTCCCGCAACTCTTCCGCGTGGTCGCGCATCGCCTGCTGCAACTGGCGGATGCCGCGGACCCGCAATTCGACGTTCGTCGACCAGTCGGTCTCGTCGAACGCCCGTCGCGCCGCACCGATCGCCTGATCCATGTCGTCGGGAGTCGCATCGGCGGCGACGCCCAGGACCTCCTCGGTCGCGGGGTTCACCGTCGCGAAGGCGCCACCGCTGCCGGCGATGAGCTTCCCGTCGATGAGTAGCCGACTCTCGCGATCGCCCAGTAGCGGCATCCGAACTCCCATCATCGAGCCGAGCAATCCTGGACAACTGTCCGGCGGTATCGAAACGAACCATAGCCCGGGGTCGGATCGAGCCGCAAGAGTCCATCCATGGATACGGCCGGCTTCCCACCGAAACATGCCGATGCGCAGCGTCTTTGCCGGATGCGCTTGCCTTGGCACGCATCGGTCGGATAACTTGGACATGTGTCCAGCGATGCAGTGGTGGCCATCACAGGTCAGGCCGATGCCGACCCAGGTGAGAGGCCGCGGAACCGTCGGCAGGAGGAGACGTTCCGCAAGGTGCTCACCGCGGGCGTCGAGATGCTGCGCGAATCCTCCTACGCCGACCTGACCGTGCGCGCCGTCGCAGCCAGGGCGAAGGTCGCGCCGGCCACTGCATACACCTACTTCTCGTCGAAGAATCACCTCATCGCCGAGGTCTACCTCGATCTGATGAAGCAGGTTCCGTACTTCACCGACGTCAACGAGCCCATGCCCCAGCGCGTCGAACAGGCGCTGCGCGCGATGGCGCTGACGGTGTCCGACGAGCCCGAGGTGGCCGCCGCGTGCACGACGGCCCTGCTGACGGGAACCGATCCCACGGTGCGCAAGGTCCGCGACCGCATCGGCGCCGAGATCCACCGCCGCATCCGCTCGGCCGTCGGTCCCGACGCCGACCCCCGCGTGGTGTCGGCACTGGAGATGACGTTCTTCGGTGCGCTCGTCAACGCAGGCAGCGGCGCCTTCACCTACCACCAGATCGCCGACCGCCTCAGCTACGTGGTCGCACTCATCTTGGGAGAAGATCGATGACCACCGGCACCTCAGAGGTCCTACTGGACCCCTACGACTACGACTTCCACGAAGACCCGTACCCGTACTACCAACGGCTGCGCGACGAGGCGCCGCTGTATCGCAACGAAGAACTCGGGTTCTGGGCGCTGTCGCGCCACTCCGACGTGCTGCAGGGCTTCCGCAACAGTACGACGCTGTCCAACAAGTTCGGCGTCTCACTCGACCCGGCGTCACGCGGTCCGCACGCCAGCAAGACCATGTCGTTCCTGGCCATGGACGACCCGTCGCATCTGCGGCTGCGCACGCTGGTGTCGAAGGGCTTCACGCCGCGCCGCATCCGTGAACTCGAACCGCGGGTCACCGAGATCGCGACGCAGCACCTCGACGTGCTGATGGAGAAGTCGACGGACGGAACCGTCGACTACGTCGGGGACTTCGCGGGCAAGCTGCCGATGGACGTGATCTCCGAGTTGATGGGCGTCCCGGTGCCCGACCGCGATCAGGTTCGCGCCTGGGCCGACGGGGTGATGCACCGCGAGGACGGCGTCACCGACGTTCCGGCCGAGGCGATCGAGGCGTCGCTCAACCTGATCGTCTACTACCAGGAGATGGTTGCCGAACGTCGCAAGAAGCCGACCGACGATCTGACGACCGCACTCCTCGAGGCCGAGATCGACGGCGACCGGCTCACCGACGACGAAGTGCTCGGCTTCATGTTCCTGATGGTCATCGCCGGCAACGAGACCACCACCAAACTGCTTGCCAACGCTGCGTTCTGGGGTCACCGCAATCCCGATCAACTGGCCCCGCTGTACGACGACCTCGAGCGGATCCCGCTCTGGGTGGAGGAGACGCTGCGCTACGACACGTCGAGCCAGATCCTCGCCCGCACGGTGGCCGGCGAGCTGACGCTGTACGACACCACGATCCCCGACGGGGACGTGCTGCTACTGCTGCCGGGTTCCGCGCACCGCGACGAGCGGGTCTTCGAGAATCCCGACGACTACGTCATCGGCCGCGAGATCGGCTCCAAGCTCATGAGTTTCGGCAGCGGGGCACACTTCTGCCTCGGCGCTCACCTGGCCCGCATGGAGGCCCGCGTCGCGCTCGCCGAGTGGTTCAAGCGGATCCGCGGCTACGACGTGGACGAGGCCAACTCGGTGCGCGTGCACTCCAGCAACGTCCGTGGCTTCGCCCATCTGCCCATCTCGATCCAAGCCCGCTGAAGGGACCATCGGCAATGCCCCGTTTCGCACCACTGCCCGAGCGCCGACCCGCCATCGTCGCCGGAGCGTCCGCCGGCATCGGCGAGGCCACCGCGATCGAACTCGCGTCGCGCGGCTTCCCCGTCGCGCTCGGCGCGCGGCGCGTCGAGAAGCTCGAGGACATCGTCGGCAAGATCAACGCCGAGGGCGGTGAGGCCGTCGGCTTCCACCTCGACGTCACCGACCCTAGCTCGGTGAAGTCCTTCGTCGCCCAGGCGCAGGACGCGCTCGGCGAGATCGAGGTGATGGTCGCCGGTGCAGGCGACACCTACTTCGGCAAGCTCGCCGACATCAGCACCGACGAGTTCGACTCGCAGCTGCAGATCCACCTCGTCGGCGCCAACCGGCTCGCCACCGCCGTGCTGCCTGGCATGCTCGAGCGCCAGCGCGGCGATCTGATCTTCGTGGGATCCGAGGTGGCACTGCGCCAACGACCCCACATGGGCGCCTACGGTGCGGCGAAGGCAGCGCTGGTCGCCATGGTCAACAACCTGCAGATGGAACTCGAGGGCACCGGCGTCCGGGCGTCCATCGTGCATCCCGGGCCGACCAAGACGTCGATGGGTTGGAGCCTGCCCGCCGACCTGATCGGACCTGCACTCGAGGACTGGGCCAAGTGGGGCCAGGCCCGGCACGACTACTTCCTGCGCGCAGCCGATCTGGCACGCGCCATCACGTTCGTCGCGGAGACACCTCGCGGCGGTTACATCGCCAACATGGAGCTGCAGCCGGAGGCGCCGCTGACCTCGGCGCCCAAGGAGCGTCAGCAGCTGAAACTGGACGAGGAGAAGCTCTCTTGACCGTTACCAAAGAGGTGCAGCGGGTTTCCGGCGGCGAGGACGAGTACGGACACCTGGAGGAGTTCCGCACCGACCCCATCGGCCTGATGAACCGCATCCGCGAGGAGTGCGGAGACGTCGGCTGGTTCCAGCTCGTCGACAAGCAGGTCGTGATGCTGTCCGGGTCGGAGGCGAACGAGTTCTTCTTCCGCTCCAGCGATGCCGAACTCAACCAGGCCGAGGCCTACCCGTTCATGACACCGATCTTCGGTGAGGGCGTCGTGTTCGATGCCGACCCCGAGCGCCGGGCGGAGATGCTGCACAACACCGCACTGCGCGGTGAACAGATGAAGGGCCACGCGGCCACCATCGAGAACGAGGTCAAGAAGATCATCGCCGGATGGGGCGACGAGGGGGAGATCGAGCTGCTCGACTTCTTCTCCGAGCTGACCATCTACACCTCGACGGCATGCCTGATCGGTCTGAAGTTCCGCGAGCAGCTCGACGGTCGCTTCGCCCACTACTACCACCAGCTCGAACGCGGGACCGACCCGCTCTGCTACGTCGACCCCTATCTCGACATCGAGAGCTTCCGCATCCGCGACGAGTCACGCGTGAAACTCGTAGAGCTGGTGCAGGAGATCATGAATGGGCGCATCGCGAATCCGCCCAAGGGCAAGGAGGATCGGGACCTGCTCGACGTGCTGGTGTCGATCAAGGACGACGACGGCAACCCCCGCTTCACGGCCAACGAGGTCACCGGCATGTTCATCTCGCTGATGTTCGCGGGCCACCACACCAGCTCGGGGACGTCGTCGTGGACGCTGATCGAACTGCTGCGCCACCCCGACGTGTACGCGCAGGTGCAGCAGGAACTCGACGAGCTGTACTCCGACGGCCAGGAGGTGAGTTTCCATGCGCTGCGGCAGATCCCGAAGCTCGACAACTCGCTCAAGGAGACTCTGCGCCTGCACCCGCCGCTGATCATCCTGATGCGTGTGGCGCAGGACGAGTTCGAGGTGGCGGGCTACCCGATTCACGAGGGTCAGATGGTGGCCGCGTCGCCGGCGATCTCGAATCGGATCGCCGAGGACTTCCCGAATCCCGACGCCTTCGAACCGGACCGCTACCTGAAGCCGCGGCAGGAGGATCTGGCCAACCGCTGGACGTGGATTCCCTTCGGCGCGGGCAAGCACCGCTGCGTCGGCGCGGCGTTCGCGCAGATGCAGATCAAGGCCATCTTCTCGGTGTTGCTGCGCGAGTACGAGTTCGAGATGTCCCAGCCAGCCGACAGCTACCGCAACGACCACTCCAAGATGGTCGTGCAGTTGGCCCAGCCCGCGAAGGTGCGGTACCGCAAGCGGGTTTCCGGCGGGCAGAGCGAAGCGACCGGGGAATAGGGGAGGTCTGAGCTAGATGGGTTGCTACCGCGTGGTACTCGACGAGGACCTGTGCCAGGGCCACGCGATGTGCGAACTCGAAGCCCCCGACGTGTTCGCAGTGCCCAAGCGCGGCGTCGTCGAGATCCTCGACGCAGAGCCACCCGACGACATCCGCGAGGACGTCCAGCGGGCAATCGAAATGTGTCCCACCCAAGCACTTTCCATCGAAGAGAAGGAAGACTGAGAATGGCGTCACGCGAAAAATTGGACGACTGGGTCCAGCGCTGGCTGAAGGCCAACAAGGACTCCGAGGCCGCAGGCGACTGGACGAACCTCGCCGACTTCTACACCGAGGACGCAACCTACGGCTGGAACATCGGCCCCAAGGAAGACGTCATGTGCGTGGGCCGCGACGAGATCCGCGACGTCGCGCTCGGCCTGGAGATGCAGGGCCTGGAGAACTGGGTCTACGAGTACCAGAAGGTGCTCGTCGACGAGAAGCAGAACGAGATCGTCGGCTTCTGGAAGCAGATCGTGAAGAAGGGCGACGGCAGCCAGGACGAGATCTACGGCATCGGCGGCAGTTGGTTCCGGCTCAATGAGGATCTGCTGATCGAGTGGCAGCGCGACTTCTTCGACTTCGGTCACGTGGCCTACATGTTCGGCAAGCTCATCAGCTCTGGCGACCTGACGCCGACCATGCAGAAGCGCATCGAACGCAGCGTCGCCGGAGAGAAGCTCCCCGGCTACTACCCGTTGGGCGAGGCGCCGGTTCCGATCTGGTAGGGCTAGCGCCCAACCACCTAGTTGGTCATGATGTGACTTAGGTAACTTAGTCTGAATACGGACGCCTACGTAACTCCTCGTTGAAAGCAGGATCTTGATGAAGACAAAGGGTGCGCTCATTCGCGAGTTCAACCAGCCGTGGTCGATCGAGGAGATCGAGATCGGCGACCCCGTCAAGGACGAGGTCAAGATCCAGATGGAAGCGTCCGGCATGTGCCACTCGGACCACCACCTGGTCACCGGCGGCATCCCCATGATGGGCTTCCCGGTGCTGGGCGGCCACGAGGGCGCCGGCGTCGTTACCGAGGTGGGCCCCGGAGTCACCGAGGTCGCACCCGGTGACCACGTGGTGCTGTCGTTCATCCCGTCGTGTGGCAACTGCCCGTCGTGTCAGGCCGGCATGCGCAACCTCTGCGACCTGGGCGCGGGCCTGCTGGGCGGCCTGGCCGTCTCCGACAACACCCATCGCATCCACGCCGCCAACGGCGATCCCGTCTTCCCGATGACGCTGCTCGGCACCTTCAGCCCGTACATGGTGGTGCACAAGAGTTCCGTGGTGAAGATCGACCCGTCCATCCCGTTCGAGGTGGCCTGCCTGGTCGGCTGCGGCGTGACCACCGGCTACGGCTCGGCCGTCAAGGCCGGCGACATCCGTCCCGGTGACGACGTCGCCGTCATCGGCGTCGGCGGTGTCGGCATGTCCGCGCTGCAGGGCGCAGTCAACGCCGGCGCCCGCAACCTGTTCGTAGTCGAACCCGTGGAGTGGAAGCGCGATGCCGCGCTGAAGTTCGGCGCGACGCACGCCTACCCCGACATGGAGTCCGCGTTCGCGGGCGTCGCCGAGGTCACCCACGGCCTGATGGCCAAGCAGGTCATCGTCACCGTCGGCGAGCTGCACGGCAAGGACGTCGACAACTACGTGAACCTGACGTCCAAGGGCGGCACGACGGTGCTGACGGCCATCGGCAGCATGATGGACACCGAGGTGTCGCTGAACCTCGCGATGCTGACGCTGATGCAGAAGCGGCTGCAGGGCACCATCTTCGGTGGTGGCAACCCGCACTTCGACATTCCGCAGCTGCTGTCCATGTACAAGGCGGGCAGGCTGAACCTGGACGACATGGTCACCCGGCAGTACAAGCTGGAGCAGATCAACGAGGGCTACACCGACATGCTCGAAGGTCGCAACATCCGCGGCGTCATCCGCTACACCGACGCCGACCGGTAAGCCCGTGTCCGAGACCACTCAGACCGACGCCGGGACGGTGACGGAGACACCCGTCGTCGCGGCGTCGCAGGCATCCTGGCGGTGCGTGCAGTCCGGCGACCGCGAGGGCTGGCTGGCCCTGATGTCCGATGACATCGTGATCGAGGATCCGATCGGCGAGGCCGTTACGAATCCCGACGGCAACGGAGTGCGGGGCAAGGAAGCGGTGGCCGCGTTCTACGACGCGAACATCGGTCCCAACCAGTTGACCGTGACCCGCGAGGCGTCGTTCCCGTCGAGTTCGCCGAACGAGATCGCGTACATCCTGGTGTTGCACACCGTGTTCCCGAACGGTTTCACTGCGACGGTGCGCGGGGTCTTCACATACACGGTCGACGACGGTGGTCTGATCACGAACCTGCGCGGCTACTGGAACATGGACGCCATGACGTTCGGCCAGCAGGACGCCACCTGACCGGCGCCGTCGTCGTCGGGGGGTCCCGCGGGGTGGGCCTGGCCGTCGCGGAACTGCTTGCCGCCCAGGGGTTCGGCGTCGTGATCAACGGTCGCGACGGTGCCGCCGTCAGCGAGGCCGTCGACCGAGTCGGCGCCGGCGCTGTCGGCTTCCCGGGGTCCCCGTCGGACCCCGCGGTAGCCGATGAGCTGGTGCGAAGGTGCGTCGACGAGTTCGGTGACATCGGTGCACTGGTGAACTGTGCGGGCACCGCGGAACCGGTCGGGTCCTCGATCCTCAACGTGACGTCGGCGCAGTTCCGGGACCTGCTCGACGCGCATCTCGGCACCACGTTCGAGACGTGCCGCGCCGCCGCACCGCTGATGGTCGCCCAGGGCAGCGGAGCGATCGTCAACACCAGTTCGTTTGCGTTCCTCGGCGATTACGGCGGCACCGGGTATCCGGCCGGCAAGGGCGGAGTCAACGGATTGACGCTCGCCATCGCCGCCGAACTGCGCGAGCACGGGGTACGCGCCAACGTGGTGTGCCCGGGCGCCAGGACGCGGCTGTCCACCGGTCCGGAGTACGAGAGCCACATCGAGGAACTCAACCGGCGCGGCCTCCTCGACGAGGTCGGCAAGCAGGGTGCTTTGGACGCCGCGCCACCGGAGTACGTCGCGCCGACCTACGCCTACCTGGTCAGCGACCGCGCCAAGGACGTCACCGGCCAGATCTTCATCGCAGCAGGCGGTTTCGTCGGCCGGTTCGACCGCCCGTCCCCCAGCCTGCTCGCCTACCGCGATCACCACGACTCGCCGCCGTGGTCGGTGAACGAGTTGGACGGGTTCATGCGGGGTTAGGCGCCCTCTGCACCACTGCAGAATCGTTGCGCAGCAGTACTTCCGAGAGTAGAATCGAACACGTGTTCGAAACTCTCGCACCGGACGACCTTCTAACCGAGGTCGAGCAGTGCCGACGTGAGGAGTCCGCCGCCATTGCGCGTCGGATGGCGGCGGTCGCACGGCTACTGTGGCACCGCACGGCCGAGGCCGAGGGCGTCGACGACGACGATCCCAGCTACGCCCTGGTGACGGGTTTCGCGCGCGCGTGCGCCGAGGTCGGTGCCGCGCTGAACGCTTCGCCACAAGCAGCCTCGGTCATCGTGGCTCAAGCCGAGGCATTGGACATCCGGTTGCCCGAAGTCGCGGGCCTGCTCGCCGACGGTCGCATCGACTGGCCTACGACCGAGGCGATCATCAAGCGAACCGAACTCGTCGACTCGGACCTCATGCCCCAGATCGACCAGCGGATGGCCAACAAGATCTCCACCTGGCAATCCTGGTCGCGCCGCCGGGTCATCGACGCCACCGACGCGGCGATCAAGGCCATCGACGCCGACGCCGTCAAGAAGCGCCGACTCACCGCCGACACCGAGCGCCGCGTCACCGTCACGGCCCAACCGAACGGCATGGCATCGGTTCGGATTTCCATGCCCGCGCCCGCGGCCGCGATGTTCGACAAGCGTCTCACCGAGATGGCGAAGACGGTGTGTGTCAACGATCCTCGAACGCTGCAGCAGCGCAGGGCCGACGCCATCGACGCGCTCGGCGCCCGCCGGGAACTAGGATGCGCCTGCGACCGCTCCGACTGCACCGCCCGTCCTGACCCGGCCGAATCGACTGGTGCTGCGCGCTTCGTCATCAACGTCATCGCCACCGACGCCACCGTGACCGGCCGCAGTGACGAGTCGGGCTACCTCGAGGGCTACGGCGTCATCGACGCCGAGCAGGTGCGCCAACTCGCCGACCACGCGGTCCTGCGGCCGCTTCGTCCACCCACCACGGCGGACGTCGCCTCGGCGCTGCGATACCAGCCGTCCGCGGCGATCGAGCGGTGGATCCGCTGCCGCGACATCACCTGCCGTTTCCCCGGATGCGACCGTGCGGCTTGGCGGGCCGACGTCGACCACACCACGCCCTTCGACCACCGCAACCCCGAAGGCGGCGGGCGCACGGTGCACACGAATCTGGGTTGCTACTGCCGCCAACACCACCGCCTCAAGACCTTCCACGGTGGGCCGGACGGGTGGCGCGACGAACAGCGTCCCGACGGCACCATCGTGTGGACCTCACCCACGGGGCGGGTATACCGCAGCACGCCCGACGGCGCCGACCTGTTCGACGACATCGCCGATGCCTGTGGCGTGCCCAAGCCGCGCTGGCGCAACCGGCGCCGTGAGAGGGCGACGCGCACCGCCGCCGCTCGGCGCGCCATGCAGGCCAAGCGTGCCGCCAACGACGAGACCCGACGGCTCAACCGCGCCCGGCACGACGAAATCGACATCCGCAAGTGGCGCAACGACATGCGCCGGAAACTCCTCGTCTTCAAGGGCGGCGCTCCGAGCGTCAGTCCGTGGTGTACGTGGGCCAACGATCCTCGCGAAGACGAACACATCACCGCGGAGTGGAGGCCTCCTTCACCACCGCCGACGACGCCCACCGGGGACGAGCCACCGTTCTGAACCCGTTCTGGCATGCTCGGGCCATGGCTTCCATCTTCACGAAGATCATCAACGGCGAGCTGCCCGGACGGTTCGTCTACGAAGACGACGACGTAGTCGCGTTCCTGACGATCGAGCCGATGACGCCGGGTCACACCCTCGTGGTGCCGCGGGCGGAACTCGACAACTGGCAGGACATCGACTCCGGCGCCTTCAACGCCGTGATGGCCGTCGCCCAGCGAGTCGGCAAGGCCGTGTGCAAGGCGTTCGACGCCGAACGATCGGGCCTGATCATCGCCGGCCTCGAGGTGCCACACCTGCACGTGCACGTGTTCCCGGCCCGTGACCTGTCGGACTTCGGTTTCCAGAACGTCGACCGCAACCCCTCGCCCGAGTCACTCGACGAGGCGCAGGCGAAGATCAAAGCCGCACTCGCCGAACAGGACTGACGTCAGGCGACCGGTACCGCTACGTCGGCGATGCGGGGCAGACACACGCGGAACCGGCAGCCGCGACCCGGCGCCGTGGTCACGCTGACCGTGCCGCCGTGCGCGTGGACCAGCGAGTCCACGATCGACAGCCCCAGCCCCGTGCCGCCACTGGCACGCGCGCGCGACGAGTCGGTGCGGTAGAACCGCTCGAACACCCGCTGCGCATCGTCGAGGCTCATGCCCGGCCCTTCGTCGCAGACCTCGAGCACCGCGTTGTCCCCGTCGGTCCCGACCCGCACGGCGACCTTCGCGTCTTCGGGCGTGTGCTGCAGCGCGTTGGCCACGAGGTTGCCGAGCACCTGGCGCAATCGAGCGTCGTCGCCGAGCACCTCTGGCGTACCGGGCCCGTCGAACACCTCCATCGTCACGACCCGCTTCGGCGCCACCGTCCGCGCGTCGTGCACGGCGTCGCTGGCCAGCGCCAAGAGGTCGACGCGGTTGTGTTCGAGCGGGCGCTGAGCGTCGAGACGGGCCAGCAGCAGCAGGTCTTCGACCAGTAGACCCATCCGCTGGGCCTCGCTCTCGATGCGGTTCATCAGCATCTCCATGTCGCGTGCTGCGCCCTGGCGGTACAGCTCGGCGAAGCCACGGATGGTGGTGAGCGGTGTCCGCAGCTCGTGGCTGGCGTCGGTGATGAAGCGCCGCATCCGTTCCTCGGAGCTGCGGGCCTGCGCCGCCGACGACTCGGACGACGCGACCGCTCGCTGGATCTGGGCCAGCATCCCGTTGAGCGCCAACGACAGTCGCCCCACTTCGGTGCGGGGGTCGCGCTGCGGGATGCGCCGGTCGAGTTCGCCTGCCGCGATCGCCGCGGCCGTCCGTTCCACCTCGACCAACGGACGCAGGCTGCGGTGCACCACCGCGTAACCCACGATGCCGAGCACGAGCAGGACCGCAGTGCCGATGCCGACCTGCGACCACGTCAGCGCCCGCACCGTCGACTGCACCTCGGACAGGTCGATCGCCACGGTGGTCAGTTCCCCGCGCGGGCCACGCACGGTCATCGCGCGCCACTCGACGCCGGAGTGGTTGACCGAATCGATCGTCACCGGAACGGGGCCGACGTCATTGCCGTCGGGCAACTGCGGTTCGGCCTCGCGGTCGTTGACCGCCATCCACACCCGGCCGTCGGGATCGATGCCCCGGACGTAGAAGTCCGTCGGCGGCCGGCCCGGATTCGGGCCCTCGATCGGAGTGGTCGGTACGCGGCTAGGCGCCTGCGCCCACCCCCGGGAGGCATCCAGCAGCGACTGATCGACGCGGTTGATCAGGCTGTGCCGCATGATCGACGTGACGGCGACGCCGGAGGCCAGCAGGCCGCACGCGACGAGGACGAGCGTCGCAGCCACCAGTCCCACCCGCAGGGGCACGCCTGCGCCGTCCAGTCTCGACACGTCTCTATCGTGCGCTAGCGGGGCTCATGCTCTTCGCGCAAGCGCTCATCGGGGCTCGCGCAGGACGTAACCCACTCCGCGCAGCGTGTGCAGCAACCGCTTGTCGCCGGTGTCGATCTTCCGTCGCAGATAGCTGACGTAGGACTCGACGACGTTGACGTCGCCGCCGAAGTCGTAGCGCCAGACGTGGTCCAGGATCTTCGGCTTCGACAGCACGGTGCCCGCGTTGATGATGAAGTACCGCAGCAGCGTGAACTCGGTCGGCGACAGCGAGACGGGCTGGCCGGCCTTCCACACCTCGTGGGTGTCCTCGTCGAGTTCGATGTCGGCGAACGACAGTCGCGCGCTGCGGGGTTCCTCGACGCCGCGGCCGGAGCGGCGCAGGATGACGCGCAGCCGCGCGACGACCTCCTCCAGGCTGAACGGCTTGGTGACGTAGTCGTCGCCGCCCAGCGTGAGGCCGGCGATCTTGTCTTGCAGGGAGTCCCGCGCGGTGAGGAACAGAGCAGGCGCGTCGATGCCGTCGGCGCGAAGCCTGCGCAGCACGCCGAACCCGTCCATCCCGGGCATCATCACGTCGAGGATCACGGCGTCCGGACGGATCTCGCGCGCCTTGTCCAGGGCGGCGGGACCGCTCGACGCGGTGTGCACCTCGAACCCCTGGAACTTCAGGCTCACCGAGAGCAGTTCGACGATGTTGGTCTCGTCGTCGACGACCAGGACCCTTGCTTCGGGAACGGACTCGGGAATCGCAGGCATTGCCATGGATCTCAATGTCCCTCGTTTCGCTGAGAATGGAACTGCCGAGGCGCTGTGAGATTCCTGTGAATTTTCTCAGTTAGCGCTTCCACCCAGACGGTCACATGCTGTGACGGCCGCCATAGACTCGAACCATGAGCCTCGGCAAGAGCCTGTTCGACCTGGCCACGGCGCCCGCGCGCGTCGGATTGGCAGTCGCCGACGCCGGACTCGGCATCGCCGGAGCGACGATCAAGACGGTGCAGCGGGGCCTCTCCGACGCCTCCGCTCCCCTGGGCGGAACGTCGTCGATGGCGAAGGTTCTCGGTCTCGACGATGCGGTCGAGCGTGCCAACCGGCTGGCCCGCCTGATGGACGACGACGCGCCGCTCGGGCGTGCCCTGGCACCCGACGGCCCCCTCAACCGGTTGCTGCGGCCGGGCGGCATCATCGATCAGCTGACCGCCGATGGCGGTCTGCTCGACCGTCTCACCGAGGACAACGGACCACTGACGCGCGCGGTCGCGCCGGGCGGACTGGTCGACCAGATCACCGCCGAGGGCGGACTGCTGGATCGGCTCACCACCGACGACGGCGCGCTGTCCCGGGTGATCGCGCCGGGCGGTCTCGCCGATCAGCTGCTCGCCAACGACGGACTGGTCGAGCGGGTGCTGCGCGAGGACGGCGTGGCCGACAAACTCCTGGCCGAAGGTGGCCTGCTCGACACCCTGACCGCCGAGGACGGCCCGCTGCTCAAGCTGGCCGACGTCGCAGACACCCTCAACCGGCTGGCTCCGGGGCTCGAGGCGCTGGCGCCGACCATCGACGCGCTGCACGAAGCCGTCATCACGCTGAGCCAGGTCGTCAACCCGCTGAGCAACATCGCCGACCGCATTCCATTGCCCGGGCGTCGCGCCGGGCGCCGGGCGATGCCCCGGCCGGTGACCTCGCAGCGGATCATCGACCACGAGGATTGACCACGCAGCCGGTCGAGCGAGCGGGCCCGGAACCGATATCCTGAGCCCGCATGCCTCCTTAGCTCAGCGGTAGAGCAACGCTCTTGTAAAGCGTAGGTCATCGGTTCAATCCCGATAGGGGGCTCCACGCCGGGCGCGACCCCGAGCTGCGCGCTCGGTCATCAGCAAATCGACACCCATGGTAGCCCGCCGAAAACCAGATCCCGAGGCCTCGCGAAACTGCTGATAGACCGCCGCGTCGACTAGGGTTACGATCATGAATCGCACTAGCCCGAACTTCCACCAGCAATGGAGACGCACGGGCTGAGCTGGTTTCGGCACCATTCGGGGGTGGGGTTTGTCGCGCGTTGGCACCTGGCTGCACGAACCCGACCAATTCGAATGGGTGACGACGTTCCTACGCCAACGTGGCCTGCTGCGCACTGCCCGCATCGTCATGGCCGTGATCGCTGGGTCGGCCGCGCTGACCCCGATCACGGCGCTGCTGCGGCCCGATCCGAGCGCGGGCGTCGTGGCCATCGGGGTGATGGGTGCCGCGATAGCCCTCGGCATGGCGTGGTTCTGGCTCACCCGGTGGCCGAGCCGACGCGTGTCGCTCTACTCCGTGGTGCTCGGCATGTTCTGCGCGGCGGCGTGGAGTCTCACTGAACACAGCGCGGCCGTCGCGGCCCTGGCGTGCATGGTCCTGGCCATCACCGGCGGTTACGTGGCGTTCTTCCACAACACCCGGGTGCTCGTGCTCAACACCGCCGTCGCCCTCGGTTCGGCCGCCGTTGCGGCCTATCGGCTGGCCAACGACACCGACCTCGCCACCGCCGTCGCCGCGTTCTGGCTGATGTGGTTGCTCAACATCGCCGTGCCCCTTGGCATTCGCGCGGCGATCAAAGCCATGGGCCGGTACGCCATCCGCTCCGATCAAGACCCGCTCACCGGACTGCTGAACCGTCGCGGGTTCAGCCACGCCGTCGAGCGCTTACTCATCCCGGACATGTACGAGACCGGGCAGGCCTACCTGGTCGTGATGATGATCGACCTCGACGACTTCAAGCGAGTCAACGACACTCGGGGGCACGCCGCGGGCGACGTCATCCTGCTACGCGTCGCCGACCAACTGCGGCAGCACGTTCCCGCCGCAGCGGCCGTATGCCGCTCTGGCGGTGAGGAATTCCTGGTCGCGATGTCGTCGTGGACTCACGACGCGTCCATCCTGACCGGGCCGCTCTGCCAAGCCATCCATCGTCACTGCGACGACGTCAGCGCCAGCATCGGCGTGGCGTGGGCTCCGCGAAGTGAGACGGAAGCCATCACGACCGACGTCCTCGTCAACCAGTTGATCGACGCGGCCGACGCGGCGATGTACGAGGCCAAGCGCAGCGGCGGGAACCGGGTGCACGTGTCGCGCCACATGCGCTGCGCCTGAGGCCGGCGCTTCAGTATTCGTCGGCGACCTGGTTGCGGTCCTGCTGCAGCGCGGGCCCTTCGGGATCCTCGCCCTGATGATCGAGTTCCTCCTGCAGTTCCCGCTGCTCCTCGCTGGCCTCGGTCGCGTCCTTGGGCGTCGGCGGCGGGGTGCTCTGCTGTTCCATTGCCGTCGTGTCTCCCGTTTGGCACGTGACTAAACGCTTCGCCGGCGGGTCATGCGGCTCGAGCGTCACGTTCGCGTCGCCGTCAACCGTTACGCGGGTTTTACTTCCCGGGGTTGACGCGGTGCGGTCAACATCACACACTTGCAGTCACTAACGGTCACGGATCCACAGAAGGGTGCGGTGTGCTTCCCGTAGCTCGGCACGACGCCATCGTCGACCTGGTGAATGGTGCGCATACGGTCAGCACCGACGAACTGGTCAACCGGCTTGGCGTGTCGGCCGAGACCGTGCGACGCGACCTCGCACTGCTCGAGGAGCGCGGCGCCATCCGGCGCGTGCACGGCGGCGCCGCCAGCCTGCTGCAGCGGGTGAGCGGCGAGGAGCCGCCGTTCGCCGAACGCACCGTCATCCACCAGGAGGCCAAGGCTCGGCTCGCCCGCGTCGCCGCGGAACTGGTGCAACCTGGCCAGACCGTCGTCATCGACATCGGCACCACTGCCGTCGAGGTGGCCCGCGCAATCCCCGCCACGTTCCGCGGCACCGTAGCGACTTCATCGCTGCTCGTCGCCATCGAACTCGCAGCGCGACCGGGCATTCACGTGCTGGTGTCCGGCGGCCGGGTCCGGGCCGGCGACCTCGCGTGCCGAGGAGCCCACGCGCGCTCGTTGTTCGCAGACGTCTACGCCGACGTGGCATTCATCGGCTCCGGCGGCGTCGACGCGGCCGCCGGCCTGACGGACTACCACCTCGACGAGATCGACGTACGCCGCACGATCATCGCCAACAGCGCGTCGAGCTACATCCTGGCCGACTCGTCGAAGCTCGACCGGATCGGCCCGCACCGGGTGTGCGACCTGACCGCGGTCACGGGTCTGATCACTGACGAATGCACGTCACCGGCCGTCGAGGCCGCCGTCCGAGAGGCAGGGGGTGTGGTCCTGTCAGCGTGACCGACCCCGTATGGGGCAGCCCCGAGCAGGGGTGCGGGCGGCGACTACTTGTCCGGGCAGCGCCGCCCGCGCGGATCGAACAGTCAACTCACGTCAGAAAGCACGATCCATGACCAATGATTCCACACCCGGCGACGCACCCAGCGTCGCTCAATTCGGCTACACCCAGGCGATGGAGCGGTCGACCGGCCGCTTCGCCTCCTTCGCCGTCGCCTTCGCCTTCGTGTCGATCGCGACGGGCATCTTCACCACGTACGGGAGCGTCCTCAATTCGTCCGGACCACTGGGCATCTGGACGTGGCCGATCGTCGTGGTCGGCCAGCTCGCGGTAGCGCTGCTGCTGGGCGCCCTGGCCGCGCGCATCCCCGTGACCGGCTACGCCTATCAGTGGGTGTCGCGCCTGGCCAACCCGATCTTCGGCTGGATCACCGGCTGGATCTCGTTCACGTTCCTGGCCATCGTGGTGATCGCCGTCGACTACACCGTCGCCTCGACCGTGCTGCCCGCCCTGTTCGCCTTCGAGGGCACTCCTGCCACGGCGTTCCTCATCACCGCCGTCGTACTCGTCCTGCAGGCATTGCTCATCGGGCTGTCGACCCGATGGACCGAACGGGTCAACAACTTCGCCGTCACCGCCGAACTCATAGGCATGGTCGCGCTCGTCGCGCTCCTGCTCATCATCGGCGTCATCACCCACCGCCTGAGCGTCGACAACCTGTTCTCCCACGGCGCCGTCCCCACCGAGGACTACTGGAGCTTCGGCGAGGCCACCGCCGCCGGCCCCTGGATGCTTGCCTTCCTGTTGGGCGCCTTCACGATCGTCGGCTTCGAATCGGCGGCCAACCTCGCCGAGGAGACCAAGCAGCCCGAGGTCGTGGTACCCCGTGCGATGTGGCAGGCAGTGCTCGCCTCGGGAGTGCTCGGATTCCTGTTCCTGCTCGCGGTGACCGCGGCGGTCGACGACCCCGTCGCGCTGGCCGAGTCCGGCACGCCCATCGCCGACGTCATCAAGGACATCCTCGGTTCGTTCGTCGGCACCGCTCTGCTGGTACTCGTTGCGATCGCGATCTTCGCGTGCGGGCTGGTCATCCTGTTGACCGGCGTGCGGTTGGTGTGGGCCATGTCGCGCGACGAGCGCTTCCCGGGTTGGCAACTGCTGCAGCGGATTTCCCCCCGCACCAAGACGCCGCTGAACGCCACGATCGTGATGACGCTCATCTCGGCAGTCATCCTCGGGCTGTTCTCGACGAGCACCGACGCCCTGTTCAAGCTGTTCGGCGCGGCGACGCTGCTACCGGCCATCATCTACGCGATCACCGTGGGCCTCTACATCGCCAAGCGCCGCACCCTGCCACCCAGCGCGGGATTCAGCCTGGGCCGGTGGGAGATCCCGATCATCGTCGTCGCCGTCGTGTGGCTGGTGTTCGAGCTGTCACTGTTCCGCGACGCCTCGTTCCGGGACCCGTGGATCTACCTTGCCGTGATGGTCGCGATCGGCGCGGTGTACCTCGGCTACCTGCTCGCCACCCGCGGCCGCGACGGCCTGCGGATGCCCGACATGCGTTCCATCGACGCCGAAATCGAGACCGTGTGACGGTACTCGCCATAGATCAGGGCACCTCCGGAACGAAGGCGATCGTCGTCGATCCCGCGGAGGGGGTCGTCGGCATCGCCGAAGTGGCGGTGCACCCGCGCTACCTCGACGGCGGCGGAGTCGAGCAGGATCCCCGGGAATTGCTCGACTCGGTGCTGGAGGCGGGCCGGGCCGCCGTGGCCCAGGCGGGCCGGCAGATCGACGCTGTGTCGCTGGCGAATCAGGGCGAGACCGTCCTGGCGTGGGATCCGGTCACCGGACGCGCTCTGACCCAGGCCATCGTGTGGCAGGACCGCCGCGCCGAGTCCATCTGCGCGGATCTGACCGAGCACGCCGCCGAATTCGCCTGTCGCACCGGGCTGGTACTCGACCCGTACTTCTCGGCGCCCAAGATGGCCTGGCTGCGGCGCAATGTCGAACGCGACGGCGTCGTCACGACGTCGGACACCTGGCTGCTGCACCAGCTGACCGGGGAGTTCGTCACCGACGCCACCACGGCCAGCCGCTCGCTGGTGGTCGGTCTGGGCGAGAACACCTGGAGCGCCGACCTGTTGGCGCTGTTCGAACTCGACGGTGAGCGATTGCCGGACATCGCCGCCAACGACGCCGTCATCGGTACGACGTCGGCGTTCGGCCCCGAGGTGCCCGTCGGCGGGATCGTCGTCGACCAGCAGGCCGCACTGCTGGCCGAGTCGTGCTTCGAGGCGGGCATGGCCAAGTGCACCTTCGGTACCGGCGCCTTCCTGCTCGCCAACACCGGTGGCACACCGGTGCTGTCGACCTCGGGCTTGACGACGTCAGTGGCATGGCGGGTCGCCGGTGACGACACCTTCTGCGTCGACGGTCAGGTCTACACCGCGGCTTCGGCCGTGCGCTGGCTGGCGTCGCTGGGGATCATCGCCGGCGCGCATGAACTCGACGCTGTCGCAGCGACCGACAGTGGCGGCGTGCTGTGCGTTCCCGCACTCGCCGGGCTGGCGGCACCGTGGTGGGAAAGCGCTGCCACGGCGTCGTTCTCGGGCATGACGCTGTCCACCGATCGCGGCCACGTGGTGCTCGCCCTACTGCAGGGCATCGCGGCGCAGATCGGTGAACTGGTGGCCGCCGTCGGAGAGGGCACGGCTACACCACTCACCCGCCTGCGCGCCGACGGCGGCCTCACCCAGTCCACCGTGCTGATGCAGGCGGTCGCCGACGTAGTGCAGGTGCCGGTGGACGTCTACCCGTCGGCACATGCGACCGCCCTCGGCGCCGCGGCCCTAGCGGATCTGAGCCTGCACCCCGACAAGGGATTGCGCGGCGTCGTACCGTCGTGGAAGCCGTCGTCGACCTACGAGCCGGCCTGGGATGCCGGACGCGCAGAGGACTTCCGATCGTCGTGGCGCGCCCTCGCCGCGACGACCTATCCGAGAGAGGGAACGTGAACACTCAGTACGACGTCGTCGTCATCGGCGCCGGCATCGTCGGATCGGCCATCGCACGCGAATTGTCCGGCCACGAACTGTCGGTCGCGCTGCTCGACGCGCGCAGCGACGTCGGCGACGGCACCAGCAAGGCCAACACCGCGATACTTCACACCGGCTTCGACGCCACGCCGGGGACGCTCGAGTCGGCCATGGTCAGCCGCGGCTACCACCTGCTCAGCGAGTACTCGGCACGCACCGGCATCCCGATCGAGCACACTGGCGCCATCCTGGTCGCCTGGGACGACGAACAACTCGACGCCCTGCCGAAGCTCCGGAACAAGGCCCTGGCCAACGGATACGACCGCTGCGAGATCATCGATGCAGCAGCGGTTTACGATGCCGTTCCCGACCTCGGCGGCGGCGCGCTCGGCGGGCTGACCGTGCCGGACGAATCGATCATCTGCACGTGGACGGTGAACCTGGCGCTGGCCACCGACGCCGTCAACCGCGGTACGGCATTGCTGACCAATCACCGCGTGCACGGTGTGGACGTCGGCGACGACCGCACCACGCTGCACACGGACGCGGGGTCGGTCAGTGCGCGCTGGGTCGTCAACTCCGCGGGCCTCGGCGCCGACCACCTCGACGAGCTGTTCGGCTACTCGCGGTTCACCGTCACTCCCCGACGCGGCGAACTCATCGTCTACGACAAACTGGCCCGCACGCTGGTCAACAAGATCGTCCTGCCGGTCCCGACCTCGCGTGGCAAGGGCGTGCTCGTCAGCCCCACGATATACGGGAACGTGATGCTCGGTCCCACGTCGGAGGACATCGAGGACCGGTCGGCCACCGCCACCACCGCACACGGCATCGAGTTTCTGCTCGACAAGGGCCGCAGGCTGATGCCGCGGCTGCTCGACGAGGAGGTGACGGCCACCTATACCGGCCTGCGGGCAGCGATCGATCACGGCGACTACCGGATCGAAACCGATGCGGCGCAACGCTATCTGCTTGTCGGCGGTATCCGCTCGACCGGCCTGACCGCGGGCATGGCCGTCGCCGAACACGTTCGCGGCATGCTCGCCGACGCCGGAATGGCGCTGACACCGCGCGCGAACCTGCCCGAGCCGCCGCGGATGCCCAACCTCGGCGAGGCATTCACCCGTCCGTATCAGGACGAGACGCGCATCGCCGAGGACCCGGAGTACGGCACCATCGTGTGCTTCTGCGAACGCGTCACCGCCGGCGAGCTGCGCGACGCCTGCCGGTCCACGATCCCGCCCACCGGACTGGACGGCCTCCGTCGCCGCACACGGGTGATGAATGGGCGCTGCCAAGGCTTCTACTGCGGCGCCGAGGTGCAAGCCGTCCTCGACCGGCAGGTGGCTAGCCGATGAGCACCCCCGTCATCGAGACCGACGTCGCGATCGTCGGAGGCGGGCCCGCCGGACTGACCGCGGCCGCAGCGCTCGCCCCCGAACTCAGGGTCGTCGTCCTCGAGCGGGAGGCAGCGGCAGGCGGCATCCCCCGGCACAGCGACCACCCGGGTTACGGCATCAGGGACATGCGGACGTTCATCAGCGGACCTTCCTATGCCAGGCGGCTGGTCGACCAGGCCACCACTGCAGGTTCCGAGATCCGCACCCGTGCGATGGTGACCGGCTGGTCGGGGGACACCGCGCTGGACGTCACGTCACCTGAAGGGCGGCAGCGCATTCAGGCCCGCGCAGTCGTCCTCGCCACCGGTGCGCGCGAGCGGCCGCGGTCGGCGCGACTCATCCCCGGTGACCGAGGATCCGGTGTCTACACCACCGGTCACCTGCAGAACGTGGTCCACGTCCAGCACCGCACGGTCGGTCGGCGCGCCGTGATCGTCGGCGCCGAACTCGTGAGCTATTCGGCTGTTCTGACGCTCAAGCACGCCGGATGCGACACCGCGCTGATGACGACGACGCATGCCTCCCCGGAGTCCTACGCCGTGTTCAACCTCGCCGGCCGGTCACCGTTCCTGGGCGTCGACGTCGCCACCCGCACCCGGGTCACCCGCATCATCGGCAAGCCAGCACTGCGGGCCGTCGAGATCGAGCAGCTCGACACCGGGCGGCGCCGCATCGTCGACTGCGACACGCTGATCCTCACCGGCGACTGGATCCCCGATCACGAGCTGGCGCGGGCGGCCGGGCTCGACATGGACCCGGCGACGCTGGGCCCGCTGACCGATACCGCGTTGCGCACCAGCAGATCCGGCGTATTCGCGATCGGCAACCTGCTGCACCCCGTCGACACGGCAGACATCGCGGCGCTCGACGGCCGCCACGTCGCGACGGCCGTGCGGAGCCATTTGAGCGGCGTGCCGGTGCCGGCGGCAGGGGCGCGGCTGACGGCCGAGGCTCCCCTGCAATGGGTAACGCCGGGCGTCCTTCGGCCCGGCGACGGCCCGCCGGCCCGCAACCGCCTGTTGCTGTGGACCGACACCCTGGTGCGGGCGCCCAAGGTGGTCGCCCGTCAAGACGGCCGGGTGGTCGGCCGCAGAACCCTGCCATGGGCTGCCTCGCCAGGGCGCGTCTTCCGTGTCCCGTCGGGGATCCTGGACCGCGTCGACCCCGAGGGCGGACCCGTCACCGTGTCGCTGGGTTGACGTTTACCGTGCGGGCGCCGGTTACGTAGTTTCGCCCGAAGGAACGTGCGGGACTACTGCACTTTGCTGACGAACTACTGGCCTTTCCGCAAAACCCTTCCCTTTAGCTCGACGCCAGGGTAAATATTGTCAGCGGCGTCAACGTGACTCGTGAGTTTTGCTTAGCCAGCCTTGCAAATCGGAGTCGAGTCATGGGTTTCAGCCGCTACGTCGGTCGTGTCGGAGCATTGGCCGTGGTGCTGGGGGTCGGCACCGTCGTCGCCTTCCCGCAGACCGCACTCGCCGACGAGGGCGACGGATCGGTCGGGTCGACCGCCGCCTCCTCGCAGGAGTCCGCCTCCGGAACCGCTGGTGCAACGGCTGCGGAGTCGAACCTCGGAGCGCCGACGGTCACCGCGCCCGACCCGACGACGAACACCACCGCCACCGGGACGCAGGATACGAGCGGTGATGCGCCGTCGAGCACCGTCAGCGCTCAGACGAACACGGGCAGCAGCACGCAGACGTCGGTCGATCCGTCAACGGAGCCCTCATCGTCACTTGAGCCGACCACCGAACCGGTCGTCATCGAGGAGCCCACCGGCGAAACTCCGGTCACCCCCGACACTCCCCCACCCGCGGAACCAACCGGGACCGAGACACCGACGGCCGGCCCGGCTACCGGCTCCGACACCGCACCCCCGTCGACGGCGAAGCCACCCGTACCCGAGGCGTCGACGCCCTCGAAGCCGACCACCGAGCCCGCCGCCGCGGCGCCTCGCAGCCTGCAGGCGGCAACGAACGCGACGCAGCAGCCCGGCCCCTCGGCCGAAACCCTCAGCCAGCGCATGACTCTCACGACCACGGCGGCACTGGTGCCTGCGGCTCCTGCGCTAGACCCGCTCAGCGCGCTGCTGGCGATTCCGGTGTCGATCGTCACCACGTTGGTCAACGCAGTCCTGACACCCTTCCTCGGCGGCGCCCCCGCCGCGCCTGCCCAACCCCCGCTGCTGTGGGCGGTGCTGGCCTGGGTGCGTCGCGAGTTTCAACGCACTTTCGCGAATTCGACGCCGATAGCGCCCAACCAGAACGTCACCATCAGCTTGGCACTCCCCAACGCGGTGAGCGGACCCATAGCGTTCGGCGCCACCGACGCCAACGGCGACCGGCTGACCTACACCGTGCCCGCGCGCGGCGCCGTCGGAGGACCGACTCACGGCACCGTCACCGTCGACCAGGCCACGGGCACCTTCACCTACGACCCGGACGATGCCTATGCGCTGACCGGCGGGACCGACACCTTCACCTACACCGTGAGTGACGCCGGCGCACGGCGGAACATCTTCGGCATCCCGCTGTCTTTCAGCCCGACGACGGCCATGGGCACCGTCGCCGTGACACTCAACCGGGTCAACGTCGCGCCGATCATCAATGGCGACGACCGCACCATCCTCGAGGACACCCCTGTCACCATCGCCGTGCTCGGCAACGACACCGACGCCAACGGGAACCCGCTGACGGTCACCGGCGTCACGCAGGCGACCAACGGGACGACCACCTTCACGGCGTCAGGGGTCACATACACGCCGAACGCCAACTACTCCGGCACCGACAGCTTCACCTACACCGCGACGGATGGATCGCTCAGCGGCACAGCCACCGTCACCCTCACCGTCACTGCCGTCGACAACAGCCCCGGAGCAGTGAACGACACCGCCACCGTCACCGAGGACAGCGGCACGACCTCGATCGACGTCCTGGCCAACGACACCGACATCGACGGCGGACCCAAGACGATCACCAGCGTCACCCAGCCCACCGGCGGCACGGTCACCTTCACCGGCACGACCGTGAGCTACACCCCCAACGCCAACTACAACGGCACCGACACCTTCACCTACACCCTCACCGGCGGCTCCACCGCCACTGTCACAGTCGCCGCCACGGCCGTCGAAGACAACCCCGTGGCCGTGAACGACACCGCCACCGTCGCCGAGGACAGCGGCACGACGCTGATCGACGTGCTGGCGAACGACACCGACGTTGACGCCGGACCCAAGACCATCACCGCCGTCACCCAGCCCACCAACGGCACGGTCACCTTCACCGGCACGACTGTGAGCTATACGCCGAACGCGAACTACAACGGCACCGACACCTTCACCTACACGCTCAACGGCGGCTCCACCGCCACCGCCACCATCACAGTCACCGCCGTCGACGACGGCCCCGTGGCGGTGAACGACGCCACCACCGTCGCCGAGGACAGCGGCACCACGCTCATCGACGTCCTGGCCAACGACACCGACGTCGACGCCGGACCCAAGACGATCACGGGGGTCACCCAGCCCACCGGCGGCTCGGTCACCTTCACGGGCACCACCGTGCGCTACACCCCCAAGGCGAATTACAACGGCACGGACACCTTCACCTACACCCTCACCGGCGGCTCCACCGCCACCGTCACCGTCACCGTCACCCCGGTCAACGACGCCCCGGTCGTCGGGCAGGTGTCATCCACACCGGGGTCGGGTAACACCTGGGTGGTATCGACGAACGCCAGCGACATCGATGGTGACGTGCTGACCACCACGGTGATCAGCGCGAATGCCACCCCGCTCACCGTGACTCAACTGCCCGGGGGCAACCTTCAGGTGACCGTCGACCCCACCTGGGCCAGCGCCCACCCTGGTGCGCAATTGCCGGTCACCGTCACCGTCACCGATACCCAAAATGTAAGCGTTGCCAAGAGTTTGGTCATGGGCACCGCCAGCAACGTGACCGCCATCGGGATGAACGTCTACGGACAGACGAACATCCCCGCTCTACCGGCCGGGGTCACCTACACCCAGGTAGCGGTCAGCCTCTTTTCCACGGTGTTGCTGCGGTCCGACGGTACTGCCGTAGGAGTCGGGGACAACTCCGACGGGCAGCTGGACATCCCTCAGCCACCCGCAGGTATCACGTACACCCAAGTGGCGGCCGGCTACAACCACACAGTGCTGCTGCGCTCCGATGGCACCGCTATCGGTCTTGGCGACAACGAGTATGGACAGATCAACATCCCCCAGCTGCCGGCCGGCATGAAATACACGTACGTCGCCGCCGGCGAAGACGGCACGGTGCTGCTGCGCTCCGACGGCACCGCGGTCGCCTTCGGCACCAATGACTACGGACAACTCACCATCCCCCCGCTGGCGGCCGGGGTCACCTACACCAAGGCCGCCATCGGGATACGGCACACGGTCCTGCTGCGCTCCGACGGCACCGCCGTCGCCATCGGCAACAACGCCTGGGGGCAAATTGCCGTACCCGCCTTACCGGCCGGGGTCAAGTACACCCAGGTCGCCGCCGGCGAGATCCACACGGTACTGCTGCGGTCCGATGGCACCGCCGTCGCATTCGGGAACAACGGCTGGGGACAATCCACCATCCCGGCGTTGCCCGCCGGGATGACCTACACCAACGTTGCGGCCGCCCGCTACAACTCGGCGCTACTGCGCTCAGACGGCACCGTCGTCGCCTTCGGGCAGAACGCAAGCGGGCAGCTCAACATCCCGGTCTTACCGGCCGGGGTCACCTACACCCAAGTCGCCGCCGCCAATCACACCGTCTTGATCTCCTCCACCACCGCCGCGCTCAACACACCGCCGATCGCCGCGAACGAGGCCGCCACCGTCGCCGAGGGTGGCACCACCACCATCACGGTGACCAACAACGACACCGACGCCGACGGCACCGTGGACAGCACCACCGTCGTCATCACCCGGCAACCCACCTCGGGAACCGCCACCGTCAACCTCAACGGCACTGTCACGTACGCCAACAACGGCAGCGAGGCGAGTACCGACAGCTTCGCCTACAAGGTCAAGGACGACACCGGCGCGCTCAGCAACGAAGCGACCGTGACGATGACGATCACCGCGGTCAACGACGCCCCGGTCGCAGTCACCGACACCGCGACCGTCGCCGAGGGTGGCACCACCACCATCACGGTGATCAGCAACGACACCGACGGCGACGGCACCGTGGACAGCACCACCGTCGTCATCACCCGACAGCCCACGGCAGGCACCGTCACGGTGAACCAGAACGGCTCGGTCACCTACGTCAACAACGGCAGCGAGGCGACCGCCGACGGCTTCGCCTACAAGGTCAAGGACGACACCGGTGCACTCAGTAACGAAGCGACCGTGACGATCACGATCACCCCCGTCAACGACGGGCCCACCGCCGTGAACGACAGCTACACCGTTGTCGGGAACGGCACGCTGACCATCAGCGCACCGGGCCTGTTGGCCAACGACACCGACCCCGACGGCAACACTCTCGCGATCTCGGCCATCTTCACACCTCGAAACGGCACGCTCTCCGACGTGTTCTCGGGCGGCGGCTTCACCTACCGACCGAACGCCGGTTTTCTCGGAACGGACTCGTTCCGATACACGATCAGCGACGGCACGACGACCAGCGAGGGCATCGTGACGATCACCGTCATTGCCGATCCGAACAACGTTGCGCCGGTGGGTAACCCAGATTCGTACACCATCAACGAGGACACAGTCCTGACCGTGAACGGCCCAGGGCTCCTGGGCAACGACACCGACGCCAACGGCCAAACGCTGACCGTCGTGAGTATCGGCGTCCTACCGACCCGTGGCTCGCTGGTGCTCAACGACGACGGGTCCTTCACCTACACGCCGGGACCCAACCTCAACGGCACGGACACGTTCACCTACAAGGCGAGCGACGGGGCCGCCGAGACGGCCTTCACGACCGTCACCATCAACGTCACCGCCGTCGAAGACGTCCCCGTGGCGGCCAACGACACCATTCCACACGCCAAGGACACCTCCGTGGCCTATTCGTTGCTCAACCGGGTGTCCGACGCCGACGGCGACACGCTGACCGCCACACTGGTCTCGAGCACCCAGCACGGCACCCTTCAGTTCTTGGCCAGCCAGTTCGCGTTCGTCTACACGCCCAACGCCGGCTACACCGGGACGGACTCCTTCACCTACAAGGTCAACGACGGCAAGGCCGACAGCGCCATTGCCACCGTCACCCTCACCGTGGCCTGACGCCCCCACACGAACGTCGACTTTCCGTCGCCCCCAGGCCGGATGGGCGACGAGAAGTCGACGTTCGCCAATCTCCCACGAGTTTCGTTACGCCGTGTAACGATATGCGCCATGACGGCGGAACCCTCTCGCGGTAGGCCGCGCGACCCCCGCACGCAGCGGGCAATACTCGCCGCCGCCCGCACGCTGCTGTCGACCGTCGGATACGAGCAAGTCTCGATGGACGCCATCGCGCGCGAGGCGGGGGTGAGCCGTCCGACGATCTACCGGCGCTGGCCGTCCAAGGCCCACGTCGTCTTCGATGCGGTATTCGGCGAGGCGGACGTCGACCACGTCCTGTCCAGCACAGGCCATTTCGAGACCGATCTGCGAGACTTCGTCCGCGCCGTGTGCGAGTTCTGGCGTGACCCCGTGGTTGCGGCTGCGACGATGGGCATTCTCGCCGACCGGCACCGCGACCCGGCGCTGTCGATACGGACGCAGCAACTCCTCGACGAGCACACGCGCAACAGGTTCGCCGGCCTGGTCCGCTCGGGCATCGACCAGGGCGTAGTCGCGCGAGACGTCGACGTGGACATGCTGTGGCAGCTGCTGGTCGGCACCAGCCTCTACGCCGTTCAGGTGCAGCTTCTCGAGGACGTCGACGACCTCGCCGGCCGAATGTGCGCCCTCGCCATGCAGGGCGCAGCCACCAGGAAAGAGGATCGATGACTAACGAACCAACGCAAACCGAACTCTCGCAGGCGTTCTCGGGACTACTCGACGAAGTCAGGGCCGTCGAGCGCAAGATGCTCGATGCCGAGCCACCCCTGGACGAGCCAGACCTGCTCGACGGCTACCGCCTCGCCTTCAGCCTGCTGCGCGTCGCCGTCGATGCCTTCGTATGGAACGAGAAGGAACGCCCGCGCCTGGTCGACGTGATCGCACCGTTCCTCAAGTGGGGCGGCGACAACTCCGACGCCTACTACCAACTAGCGCCGATCGATCCCACCCGGACGTACCGCGTCAGCGGGAATCGCGGCGACGCCGTCTACCTGTCGATGACCGTCTACGGCGGCCCCGACGACGGTCACTACTCCGACCGCATCGTCGGGACGCTCAACGACAGGTCGCTCGACTTCGACGCAGACGGCAACTTCGAGTTCGTCATGAGCCCCGACCCCACCAAGGGCCCCGGCCTGACGTTGGAACCCGACGCGGTCTTCGCGCTCACCCGCGACTACGTCAACCACCGCGCCACCGACCGCCGTCCGGTGTGGACCATCGAGGCACTCGACGCTCCCCAACGCCGCAGCGAGGACCGCGCCGACCTGACCCGCAGGCTCACGGCGGCACGCACCTGGCTCGCCGAACAGCTGTCGTTCCTGCCCACCCGCCTCGAACCGCCCAACGAGATCCACGAGCCCTACCCGGTACCCAGTCAGACCTACGGTTGGGCAGCTGGCGACGCGGCATATGCCATGGGTGCCTTCGACTTACGACCCGATCAGGCACTCGTCGTCGAGGGCAGCTCACCCGACTGCGTGTTCTGGAACCTGTGCCTGTGGAACCCCTTCCTGCACACCTTCGACTTCAGCTCCGAGCGGACCACCATCAACGGCGCCGAGGTGACCTACGAGGCCGACGGGTCGTGGCGCATCGTGATCGCTGAACGCGACCCCGGACACCCGAACTGGGTATCGACGGCAGGTCGACCAAGAGGCCTCATCTGGCTGCGCTGGTTCCTGCCCGTGGCCACCCCGTCGCGTCCGGTCTGCCGGGTGGTCGCCGTCGACGAGGGCGTCGCGTGACTGCGCAACGGCCCGCCGACATCAGGCTGACCGATCTCGCCGACCCCGTCTTCCCGGACGCGGCACGCCCGATGCGCGACGGCCTGGCTGCCTACGGCGCGACGCTGACGCTGAATCCGGAAACGCTGCTCGACACCGCAATCGAGCGCACCGGTCTCGCCGACTGGGGCGATCCCGCGTTCCGCGAACGCCTCGACGTGCTGTGCGAATCGTTGACCACGCAGGCCCATCTCTCCGACGTCGGCACCGCGATGGTCTTCGAGCAGCTGGTCGGCCATCTGATCAACCGGCTGCGCCTGGAAGCCCTCGTCGCCGCGCACCCCGAGATCACCGACGAGCCAGTCATGGCGCCGATCATCATCTGCGGTCTACCCCGAACCGGAACCACCCACTTGCACAACCTGATCGCCGCCGATCCCGCATTGCGGTACCTGCCGTACTGGGAGAGCCTCGAGCCCTTCCCCGGGCCCGACGACGTCGACGAACGACCGCGCCGGGACCGGTGCGCGGCCGGCCTCGACATCATCGAGGACTCCATGCCGGAGTTCAAGCGGATGCACGAGATGACCGTCGACCACGCCCACGAGGAGATCCAGCTTCTGGCCAACGACCTGTCGGGCATGCTCTTCGAAACCACCTACCAGGTGCCGGGTTTCGCCGCGCACTACAAGGCGCACGATCAGACCTCGTCGTACGCCTACCTGAAGCTCACGTTGCAGGCACTGCAGTGGCTGCGCGGCGGCCGACGATGGGTCCTCAAGTCACCGCAGCACCTCGAACAGTTCCCCGCTCTGCTCGCCACCTTCCCCGACGCGACGTTCGTGGTCACCCATCGCGACCCGGTCGCGGTGACGCAGTCGATGGCCACGATGATCAGCTACGCGTCGCGGATGGCGTGCGAGCGGCCCGACCCGATCGCCGTCTCGCGCTACTGGCTGGGCCGCGCCGACGACCTACTGGGCGGCTGCCTGCGCGACCGGGACGTACTACCGCGGGACCAATCGATCGACGTGCGGTTCGAGGACTTCATGGCCGACGAACAGGGCACCGTCGCCGCGATCTACGACCTCGCCGGCCAGCCATACGACGCGCGGGCGCGGGAATCGATGTCGGCCTTCTGCGCCGAGCACCCCCGCGGACGCCACGGCGGGGTCGTCTACGACCCGACGGTGCTGGGGCTCCGCCCGGCCGAGGTCGCCGACGCCTTTCGCGGGTACCGGGAGCGGTTCGTCGACGCGTGACGGGCTAGTCGCCCGCGACCGCCGCTTCGTGGTCGGACACCAACAGCCTCGCCACGTCGGCCAGGCGGACGTTCGTCTCCTGCGACGCCCGGATGAGCGTCGCGAACGCCTGCAGACCCGTCAGGTTGTCACGGTTCATCAGGATGCCCTTGGCCTGACCGATGATGTCGCGGCTGGCGACCGCCCCATGGAGCTGCTCTTCGGTGGCGACACCCTTCATCGCCACGGCGGCGTGCTGGGCCAGGAGTTTGCCGACTGCAAGCGACTCGTCGCTGAAGGCGTGTGGCGTGTCCGAGTACAGGTTCAGCACGCCGAGGTTCTCGGTCGAGATGAACAGCCGGAACGACAACATGCTGCGCACACCGAACTCGACGGCACCTCGCGCGAAGTGCGGCCAGCGCGACTCGGCGGACAGGTCCTCGACGTGGACGGTCCGGTGCTCTCGGAGCACGTCGAAGACCGGTCCCTCGCCGAGATCCATCTGCATCTGATCCAGCCGGGCAGAAACCTCATCACTGGGGGCATGCGAGCGGACCTTTCGGCCCGCCACGAGTGAGAGGCACGCCCATCGCGACCCGGGCACGATGTCCACCGCGGCGGTTGAGAGGACCTCTAGCACGGACTCCGAATCGCGCAGCTCCCGCATCTGCACGGCCAGATTGCCGAGGGTGGACGCGAGCACGTGGCGCGTCGGGTCGGCTGATATCTGAGAATCCTGGTCGGACATCGGGCATCACTCGCTTGGTTCGTGCAGGCTAGGTCGTTCGCGGCTGCGCCCTTCCGGACGCTGCGTACCTGGTGCTCAAGTACTGGGCGCTTCGCCTGACCAGCTTCCGTTCGAGAGCGCCGCGACGTCCATTCAATACCCAAGAATGGGAAATCTTGAAACTTCCTAGGTCGTATCGCATGGCGTCAGAGTGTCGGCCGATCGGTTCGCCGCGACGCCGATAGGTTCGACGTCGAGGAGGCAACCGATGTCTGAAGCGGGTATCTGGGTGGCATGGGGAATTCCCGCCCGCGGGCGGGAACGGCAGGCATTGGACTTGCTGCGCGAGACCGCCTCGGGCTATCTCGACACACTGCGCGATGCAGGGCGAATCGAGCGCTTCGACGTCGCCATCCTGCGTCCGCAGAGCACCGAACTCGGCGGCTTCATCCTGATTCAAGGATCAAAGGACCAGGTAGAGGCGCTACGCACCGATCACGAGTTCGAGGTCTGGCTGACCCGCGTCCAGTTGGTCGCCGACCGCGTCGGGGTCGTCGACGCCTGGGTGGGCGACGGACTGTCCGAGGCGATCGACCTCTACGAAGACGCCATTGCCGAGATGGGCGCACCACCCCGGTAACACCTGTGTCTCCTGTGACGAAGAACATCGCGAGTGAGCGCTGAGGCCAATCCTCGGGTTTGCGCACCTCCACGCCGATAGAGGAGTTCAATCGGCAGTCGGGGGGTGAGGTGATTGGTCTGAGCAAGGGGACGTCATGGGTGCTTCCAACTACATCGGTCGCGTCGGCGGCCTAGCGGTCGCGCTGGGCGTGGGAACGGCGGTCGTCACCGGACACGGCGTCGCGTTCGCTGATGACGGCGGTGGCGATACGAATACCTCATCGTCTGAGGGCGCATCGAGTGGCGAGGGGCCCGACACGGGCCCCGCCGCCTCGACCACGGACACCACGTCCGGGACCGCTTCCACGACGCCGACGTCTACCTCGACGTCCACGGCCACCGATTCGAAGGCGACCGATACGACGACCGGCTCGGGGCCCGCGCCCGCCGGGGTCGTGAGCGCGCAGACCAATACCGGATCGTCGTCCAACGGCACGGCCATCAAGCCCCCCGAGCCCGAGCCCACCGCGGAGCAGGCACCCACCGCCACACCGGAACCTACGGCCGAGTCGGCGCCCACCGTGACTCCGGAACCCACGGTCGAGCCGAAGCCAGAGCCGACGCCCGAGCCGACGCCCGCAGCCGACGACAACGACGGCGGAGGAGCCTCCAAGACACCCACCGCGACGCCGAAGCCGACCAAGACCCCTACGGCAGCCGAGTCGGGAACCGAGGCTCCCGCCGCACTCGCGGCGACTCCGAAGGCCAAGAACGACACCGAACCGGCAGCGACTGCGCTGGCGGCGAAGGTTCAGTCGACTGCACAGATCGCCGCCGCCGCCGTCACGTCGGCTTCCGTCACCCCGGCATCCGTCGCGGTTGCGCCCGCGTCCGCCCCCAATCCGCTCCAAGTCGTGGGCAACGTACTCTCCAGTGTCGTCAACTGGGTGCTCGGCCCACTGGCTGGCACCGCACCGGCCACCCCGGCCGAACCCCCTCTTGCCTGGACCCTGCTGGCCTTCGCCCGCCGCGAGATCGACACCTTCGTGTCTGCGGTCACCGGTGCGCTCGGCCTGAGCAACCCGGCCGCGGCCGCCCAGACCACCAGCCTGGCCGCGACCAGCCTCGCCCTGGCTCAGCCGTTCGCCCTCGCCGCGGCAGCCGCGGTGCCCGCGCGGCCCGGGTTCCCCGTCCCCGGCGCGCAGATCAGCCCGTCGACGAGCTTCGTCGACTGGGTCACCGGCAACTTCCAGCCGAACAACACCTACGCCCGATACGGTATGTGGGGCACCGACATCGGCACCATGTGGGACAACGGCATCGCCGACGACCCGACCACTCCAATCAACGAGCACCAGGTTCTCATCGCGTTCGGTGACACCTTTGGTGGGCCGAACATGACGGGCACGTGGCGGCTGAACACGCTGTTCCGCAGTTCGGATCTCACCCTGGCCGACGGGCTGGCCGTCCCCGACGGACAGTGGCTGAACGGCAACATGTTCGGCGGCTCGCCGCTGTGGCAGTCGGACTACGCGCGCCAGATCATCCTGCCCGAACGGTTGCCCGCGGGCCTGCCCGCCGGCGTGACGCTGATCCCGACCGCAGGCATCTCGGTCCCGACGCCCGGCACCCAGTTCGGTGCCACCCAGTACCTGAGCTTCATGTCGGTCAAGCAGTGGGGCGCCGCTGGCCGCTGGACCACCAACTACTCGGCGATCGCGTACTCAGAAGACAACGGTGAGAACTGGTACGTCGCGCCGCAATCGGTCCGGATGAACGACTCTTGGAGCGGCAACGCCAACTTCCAGCAGGCCGCGTTCGTGCGTCCCGGTGACGGCTACGTGTACTCCTACGGGACGCCGAACGGCAGGCAGGGCGCGGCCTACATCTCGCGCGTCGCCGAGAAGGACATCCTCGACGTGTCCAAGTACGAGTACTACAGCAAGGGCACCGCAGGCGGATGGTTCGGCATCGGTGCCACCAAGGCCGGGTGGTACAAGGGCCAGCCCGCGAAGGCCACCGCGATCTTCGGCGGCGCCGAGCAGGGTGCCTGCGGCGCGACCAAGCCGGGCAGCCAGGTCAGTGAGTTCTCGGTCCAGTACAACAAGACGCTGAAGAAGTACGTCGCGATGTACGGCGACCAGTCGAACAACATCGTCATGCGCACGTCGGATACACCGCAGGGCGGTTGGTCCGAGGCGAAGGTCCTGATGACCCAGCAGCCCGGTGGCATCTACGCCCCGATGATGCACCCGTGGTCGCCGTCGACGATGGGCACCGGAAGCGACCTGTACTGGAACCTGTCGCTGTGGTCGGAGTACAACGTCATGTTGATGAAGACCGACCTGACCAAGGTGTAGTCGTGCGCTGGTCTGCGATCGCCATCGTCGCCGCCGCCATCGTGACACCGACGGCGACGGCGTCGGCCGAGCCCGCCGTTCCCCCGCCATGCACTAGCGACCTCGCCGGCGCGATGACCTGGCCTGCCGGCGCCGAGGCGCCACTACGGTGCGACGGTGGGCGCTGGCTGGGCGTCGATGATCCCTACCCGTTCAGCGACCGCTGGGTCAGCGACGGCCCGTCGATGACGTTGTACGGCGGCGCCAGGCCCAACCCGGCCATCGAGCCCGGCGTCTGGACGGCCACCCCGCTGACCGCAGGCGACCGCTGCAGCGCCCGGCAGACCACCGTCACCTACGGCAAGGTGGACGGTCCGCCCCGCGTCGACGAGGGAGGCGTCGGGCAGCCGCTTCGGGTGGAGGTGCTGCCGCGGCTGCTCACCATCGACATGAGCGGTGATTGTCTGTGGCAGAAGCACTCTGACTGATCCTCACCCGAGCCGCGCGCGGGCGACGTCCAGGTGGGACTCGATGCCTGCCCACGTCTCGCGCACGATCTGCTCCACTGGCAGCAGGTCGAGGATCCGCGACGAGACCTGGCCGGTGTTCGCGACGCTGGCCTCCATGTCGCCACCGAAGTACAACTCGGTGACCTGACCGAGCAGTCGTGCGTCCGGGTCCGCCGCGGACACCCGGGCCGCCAGACCGGTCCGCAACACCCGCATGGTCGGATTGCCGGGGACGTCGAGCAACACGGTGCCCGCATCGTCGGCCGCCACGATCGCTTCCTTGAACCCGACGTGCACCGCCGACTCGAGGCTCGCGAGCATCCGCGTCCCCATCTGCACGCCCTCGGCTCCGAGCACCAAAGCGGCTGCCGCAGAACGCGCATCGCACATGCCGCCGGCCGCGATGATCGGCAGGTTCACCCGTTCGGCGACCAGGGGAAGCAACACCATCGTCGAGGCGCCGAGTGCCGACTTGAACCCGCCGCCCTCCACGCCTTCGACCACCAGTGCGTCGACGCCGGCGTCGGCGGCCTTGTGCGCCGCCTTCAGGGATCCGATGACGTGGACGACCTTCATGCCCGCGTCGTGCAGCCTGGCGGTGAACAGCGCCGGATCGCCCGCGGAGGTGAACACGTGCGTGATTGGCTCCGCGCGGATCGCCCGCACCAGCCGCAACGAGCACCCGAGGCGTTCGGCGATGTCCTTGGCCGTCAACACCCGCAGCGTCAGCCCCGAGACTAACCAGGCCCGGTCCTCGATCGGGAGCTGCGTCATACGCCGCGACGCTTTCGGCGACGACAACACCGCGTCGACGATGTGCGCGTCCGGCTCCCCACCGCTGCGGCGCCGTCACGCATACGAATTTCCAGCCAGCGTCACGCGGCGCGTGATAGACAGGAACCCCCCGACACCGCTCGCGTCGATACTCCATCGTGGGCGACGTGGGGTCGATGACGGAGCCCTTTCCACCCCCGCGGACATTCTCGTCTTACCCCCACCCGGTGACGTCTAGGCGCCGTTAGGGTTGGCCGTGGCGCTTTCGAAGCTCATCCTCGACCTGCAGGCGCTGGGGGCTGGCGCCGTCGTACGACAATGGCTCCTTCACCGTGAATTCGACGGCAACGACTTCGCCGACTTGGCGGGCGGCGTAACGAACGCACTCCTCCAGAATCTGCCGGTAAGTGTGTGGGCCGACCGTGGAGCAATGGTCACCGCAGATAGCGGCGGGGAGGTCACGAACGAGACAGTCGTCGAGATCGCGCCAGTAGTGTCAGACACCGCCAGGAGAGCGGCCGTCGAGTCGTCCTGGCAATTCGAGTACGCGACTCACATGATCGTGGGAAGACGGTGGGTTGACGACGCGTCCGACAGTTGGCGAACCGACGACGCCAGAAGCAAGTTGGCGCAGTTGGCGATACATGAGTTCAGACACGCCAGCGCTCGAGCTGCCCATGCCGACGACACCGAGCGAGTTATTCAAGCCGAGGTTGCGATCGTCGGGGGTTACCTCCTGGTCCCCTCGCTCGACGACGTTCGTAAAACACTGCGCAACGTTCTCCGGGTGGCAACCCGCGCTCAGTCGTTCGATACCTACCGTGCTGTCTCGTCCCTAGCAGAGCAATATCGTGCACTCCCTGCAGACGCAAGTCTTCCGCTGCCCTTAACGAGTAGAGAATTCCAGTGGTCTCCCACTCCTGTGCAGCTCTCCCCAGAAGCAATCCGCGCAGGACTGCGGTCTAAACGTCCGACTGAGCCAGAATCCGGCACTGTTCCAAGGCGTCCGTCCAATGGGGCTCGGCCCCGAAAGCGCCGAAACAGCTGAGGCGGCTCGCCACCGAATACTCCAAGAACCCCAGCAACACCGTGACAATGGCTTGTCACTACACACCGTCCCAGCTACTTTTTCGACATGGGATTCGCCGACGACCTGGCAGCCATGGGGGACGACCTCAGTAAGGCGACGGAGACAGCCAAGAATGCCCATGCCAAGGCGCTCGCAGCCAAAGCCAGCGCATCGGAGCGCATCGCAACCGACCTAGCCGAGGTCGGCCAGTTTCTCCGCCAGCGCGGGCATAGCCCCCTACCCATTGTCGAAAGACCCTTGCCTCAATCACGTTGGAGTATGTCGAGAACGCAGTTGCGCCTCGTCGGGCGAGGATGGGCATTGCCAGGGACCGGCATGCTCACCACCGACAGTGAACTCTTCTGGCCAGGCCACTTCAAGCCACGGGCGCGACTGTCGAAACCCGTGCTCAAAACGCTTTACGCATCCCCACCGCCCGGGGTGGCCGTCGACGACTTCGTCTACCTCCACGGCCACCTGTGCCCGATGCCCGCTCTCGAACCACTGCCGTACGACACTGCAAGCCTGGTCGCCATCTCCGACTTCGGGCCCGGCAATCTGGGCCAACGCAACTACCGGCAGTTTCGAAGCACACACATGGTGACCCTCCCCAAGCCCCCGCCGGGGGTTCCGGCCAATCTGACATCAAAGTACCTCGGCGTCACGCACGACGAAGAACCGATCCTCGTCAGCGTGAACTATGACCCGCAAGATGGTGCGTTCTGCACTCTGGTGTCGTTCGAATATCAGCTCAAATACACCGTCAAGACAATGCTGGCCTAGCAGCCGCCGCGCTTACTGGGCCACTGGCATGGTCAGCGCCGTCCGGTCCGCGCCCAGCGCTGCCCGCCCGATCCAACATGCGGATCGCGCCCGCCAGGTCGGGTTCGAGCGTGCGAGTAACTCGTCGAACACACCACGCCGCCTGAGTTCATCGACCAACGTCGACACCCTGCCAACCGTCCGCGCTGACTGCGGCCGCCCCACACACACGCCCAACGCAAGCGCCAGCGCAGCATCCCACAACGCCACTAAGCGCGAATCTCCTGCCGGGGCTGGAACGCTCACGGTCGTATCATCACGACGTCGCGACGGAACGCGTCCTGGGCTCGGAACAAACGTTGCGTACACGTGCAGCGCAAGCCTGGTTCTGCCTGTCGGCGTGTCCCAGAACACATTCCGTGATGCGAGCTGGATCATCTTCGTATGCCGCCGGTTCCGCCTCCGCCCACCGAACGTCTGATTAGACGTCTGCTGCTTTCCCGGTGGGGGCGACCCGTGCAGTGGTTCCGCGACGAGCAATTCTGGCGTGACGTCACCAAGAGTGCTGTGTCGGCGCTCATCGTCGCCGCGATTATCTACGCTTTCGGCCTCGGCGCCGGAACCATCCCGCCCCCCACCAGCGACAACTTCGCGGTAAACGTCCTGGTGGTCATCGGTTCGATCGTCCTGTCGCTGTTCCTGGCAGCACTCGTCGGCGCCGTAACTAACGCGCGATTCATGGTCCCGCGTGATCAGTTCGGCCGCGCCTGGTTTGCCGCGCAACCCTTCAATCGACGACTGGGTGCGTACGTTGTCCGAGCGTTGCCTTGGACTGTCTTCGTTAGCGGTTCGCTGGGCATCTCATGGGCGTTGATCAGCTGGCTTGCCCCATGACGCAGGTCGCAGTTTATCGACACATTCCGGGGCCATGCCGCGGAAGATAGACCCGCCAGCCGACACGGCTACCCCACCCGCTGCGACATCCAATCGTCGATGCGCGTCACCGAACCGCGCTGTGACATCGGCGTGAAACCGTTTTGCCCCAATGTCAGACCATCCAGCTCTGACGGCGCGGCGAACGACCACTCCGCACCCACCGCGTGACTGAGCACATCGTCCGCAACGACCCACGCCGCCAACGAGTCTGGCTGATGCTGCCCCGCCTGCAACAACACCGCCCGCTCCTCCAACGACGGGAAGTGGCCGGCCAACCTGGCCGTGCCGACCTCGAGCGCCTTGAGCAGAGCACCACTGCGCGCCACCGCGTCACCACCACCACGACCGCTGCCCTTCGGCGGCCAGGATGACACCTTGATCGGTCGCCCCACCTCCGCCCGGGCGATCGCATCCCGAACCATCCGCGTGTACGTCTCCCGCGCGCTGAACCCCTCCACCGCGATCGCGCTGGCCCCCACCTCCACAGCGAGTTTCACCGCGGCCCGCGCCCACTCATCCGACGTCGTCGGCGCCGACTCATCCGCAATCAACGCCCGCACACCGTCACCCGTCATCGACGCCGCCACCAAACCACACGCATCACCCTTACCGCTGTCCGACGGATCCACCCCCACCACCGTCAACAACGGCCGCGCCGGAGCCGCCGCCAACAGCCACTGATCCAGCCACGACGCCTTGATCAACCCACCTGCGGCGCCGACGGCACCCCCATGTACATCGAATACCACGTCCTCTCACCACTAGTTCGGCGCATCGCCGCGTAGTGCGCCTCGGTGTAGCCCAACGCCGACGTCATCACCGCACCCGGCCGACGCCCCAACGCATCCGGCAGGAGATGCTCCGCGACGCCCAGGAGTACGCGCACTGGCTGACCACGCACGGGGTTCCCGTGCGGGACGTTGCGGAGCTGTTGGACGTGTCGCCTCAGCGTGTGAGCCGACTCGCCAACAAGGAGTGACCGGTGTGCCGGCGGGTGATGACCGCGGCGCGGGAGTTCGCCCTTGGGCCGCCTATCTGGCGCGCTGCGTTCTCAGCCGAACGGTTGAGGTGGAAGCGACCCGCCGGTGTGACGGGGTTCGGCAGCGATTTGATGGTGATTGATGATCCGGTGAAGGACGCGGCGGAGGCTGATTCCGCGGCGCGTCGGAAGAGGGTGCTGAACGAGTTCCGCAGCGGACGAATGCGCCGGATCGCCTGCGGAGGTGAACACGTGCCGCACCCCTGCCTCGGCGAGGACGTCCACGATCGACGGGTCCCGCTTCCATCCCTGGATCATCAAGTTGGCCGCGACCGGCCGATCGGTCAGGGAACGGACGCGGTGAAGGTCCTCGCGCCCTTCGGGAGTCAGCGTCTCGAGCATCCCGAGGCCGCCCGCCTCGGACACCGCCGCGGCCAGTTCGGCCCGCGCGATGTACGTCATCGGCGCCTGGACGACGGGGTAGCGGACGCCTAGGAGGGTCTGGATCCGGTTGCGCACGAACCCATCATGACGTGCGCCGGGTCAACGCCTCAGCATGCTGGGGAACGGAAGCGCGGCGTCGGCCGCGTCCTCGCGCTGCGCGTCGGCCATGAAGCAGACCAGGCTGGCGCAGAAGCTGGCCAGCGCGGCGACCAGAACGAGGGTCGCGAAGCCGCTCGACCCCATGCCGAACACGGCCAGGCCCATCACGAATCCGATCACGGCGGCGAACATCAACAGCAAGCCAGTCGAGGACATCGCCTCGTTCATGGGATCGTCGACGTCGCCGCGACCTGGCTTGCTCATCATGTGGTCCTTCCGGTTCGGGTGGGGCGCAGCTCTGATACCCGGGCGCGCCGCAAACGAAACGGACCGACTCACAACGGCAATCTGCGATTGAGGAGGACCGCCGAGATCGCCGCCACCGCGAGCACCAACGCGCCCAGCCGCAGCCAGCCGGTGCTGGCGTCGCCGCGCATCGTCTCATAGCCGATCTGGTCCTGCAGCGTGTCGTAGATCTGGTTGAGTTCCGCCGTGTCGTCGGCGGTGTAGGAGGTGCCGCCGGACAGCTGCGCCACCTCCTTCATCGTCGAGTCGTCGACGGGCACCTCGACCTCGGATCCGTCGACCTCGACCTTGCCGTCGGGGGTGCCGAACGCGATCGTCGAGATCGGGATGCCCTGGTCCTTGGCGGCGCGGGCGGCGGTGAACGCACCTCTGGGGTTGTTCGGATTCGCCGGGGTGGTCTCCTTGCCGTCGGAGAACAGCACGATGCGTGCGGGCGGCGGGCCCTCTCCCCCGCCGATCACGGCGCCGACAGTCGATATCGCCTGCAGTGCGGCGAAGATCGCCTCGCCGGTGGCGGTGCGCTCGGCCACCTGCATCTTGTCGATCGCGACCTTCGTCGCGTCGTGATTGGTCGTCGGCGAACTGAGCATCGTGGGGTTCGCAGCGTAGGTGATGAGCCCGAGGTTGACCCCTGGGGTGAGTTCGTCAGCGAACTTCTTTGCCGCCTCCTGCGCGGCCTTCAGACGATTGGGCGGCACGTCGGTGGCGTTCATCGAGGTCGACACGTCCATCACCAGCATGATGACGGCGCGGTTGCGTGGGAGCTTGCGGTCGAGCGAGGGGCCCGCCATCGCGATCGTGAAGAAGACCAGGGCCACGGCGACGAGCACGGCGGGCAGGTGCCGCCACCGGTTCTGCGGCGCCGCGGAGATGCGGCCGATCATGTCGCTGTCGGCGAATCGCGCGAGGCGCCGCTGTCGGCTGCGCTGAATCGAGACGTAGAGGACGGCCAGGCCCGCGATTACGAACAGGAAGAGGAAGAACCACGCGTGGGCGAAGCCCGACAGTGGCAGCTCGCCCAATACGGGCAGATTCACGACGCTTCCCTTCGACTGATCAATGCGGATCCCTGACCGAGAGTACAAAGCCTGCGACCGACTGCCGGGATGACGAGGCGCCACGCGCGCTGTGCAGTCGCTCAGGTCCGGTCCTGCCCGGGCGCCGGCGCGCACATAGACTCCTGCTGTGCGCGATGTCCTGGACGAGCTGCTCGCCGTGTGGCGGACCGGAGGCACGGCAGGTCTCGCCACCGTCGTGCGCACCATCAAGTCAGCGCCACGGGCGGCGGGGGCGGCGATGGTGGTCGCCCCCGACGGCTCGGTCGCGGGATCGGTGTCCGGCGGTTGCGTCGAGGGCGCGGTGTACGAACTCGCCGGGGAGGTGGTCCGGACCGGCCGGGGGCAACTGCAGCGCTACGGCATCACCGACGACGACGCCTTCGCCGTTGGGCTCACGTGCGGCGGGATCATCGACATCTTCGCCGAACCGCTGTCGGCGGAGACCTTCCCGCAACTCGCCGCCGTCGCCGACGACATCGCCGCGCACCGACCCGTCGCGGTGGCGACGGTGATCAGCCATACGGACGCAGAACGCGTGGGCCGACGGTTGGTGGTCGGTACGACGACGGTCGACGGATCGCTCGGTTCGGCGCGCGCGGACGCGGCAGTCGCCGACGACGCGAGGGGTCTGCTGGCAGCCGGCCGCACCGACGTCCTGGTCTATGGCGCCGACGGCGAGCGCCAAGGCGAGGGCATGGAGGTGTTCGTCGCCAGCCACGCGCCGCGGCCCCGCATGATCGTGTTCGGTGCGATCGACTTCGCCGCCGCGCTCACGCGCCAGGCCGCCCTGCTCGGCTACCGCATCACGGTGTGCGACGCCAGACCCGTCTTCGCGACGCCCGCGCGGTTCCCCGCCGCCGACGAGGTGGTGGTCGACTGGCCCCATCGATATCTAGCCGCCCAAGCCGAACTCGGCGAACTCGACGGCCGGACCGCCATCTGCGTGCTGACCCACGACCCCAAGTTCGACGTGCCCGTGCTCGAGGTGGCCCTGCGCCTGCCGGAGGTGGGCTACGTCGGCGCGATGGGATCGCGTCCCACGCACCACGACCGGGTCGAGCGGCTGCGCGAGGTGGGCCTGACCGACGCCGAGCTCGGCAGGCTGTCGAGCCCCATCGGCCTCGATCTCGGCGCTCGTACGCCGGAGGAGACGGCGGTGTCGATCGTCGGCGAGATCATTGCGCGTCGCTGGGGCGGCGGCGGACAGCCGCTGGCCGACATTCCCGGCCGGATCCACCACGACTAACCTGCGGTAACGCCACTCTCTCTTTTTGATACTCGGCTTCTCTTGTACGATAACGAAGCTTGCCCGCCGATGTGATGCGCACCACTTACCCGCGAAAGTGACCAGGGAGCAGCCCATGACCACGAGTACGCCGGAAGTAGTCGCCGCGCGCTACGCAGGCACCCGCATGGCCCGGGTCGAGGACACCCGCCTGCTGACCGGCAAGGGCACCTTCGTCGACGACGTGCAGCGCCCCGGCATGCTGCACGCCTGCTTCGTCCGCAGCCCCTTCGCGCACGCGCGGATCGCGAACATCGACACTTCCGCGGCACTGGCACTGCCCGGCGTGCGTGCGATCTTCACCGCTGCCGACCTCAACGGCGAGGTCGTCGAGGCATGGCATGCCGTCGCAGGCAAGGACGTGCCCGACACTCCGCGACCGCCGCTGGCCGAGGGCGTCGTCAAGTTCGTCGGCGATCCGGTCGCGCTTGTCGTCGCCGAGAACCGCTACGTCGCCGAGGACGCGGTCGACCTCGTCGACGTCGACTACGAACCGATGCCCGCCCTCGCCGACTTCCGCACCTCACCGGAGTCCGGCGTCGTGGTCCACGACGAGTACCCCGACAACGTCGCAGGCGGCATGGGCGGCATGCCGCCTGACGAGGAGCTGTTCGCCTCGGCACCCACCGTCGTGTCCGAACGCGTCTATCAGCAGATGTACGTGCCGGTGCCCATCGAGACCCGCGGACTCGTCGTCGAATGGTCAGCCGCCGCAGGCGAACTCACGCTCTGGGCGTCCACCCAGACGCCGCACGAGTTGCGGGCGTTCTGCGCCCGACTCCTCGGACTACCCGCACAGCGCGTGCGGGTGATCATGCGCGACACGGGCGGCGGGTTCGGCCAGAAGGTCGTGCCCATGCGCGAGGACATGTGCATCATGCTGGCGGCCCGCAAGGTGCCCGCGGCGCTCAAGTGGATCGAGGACCGCAGGGAGAACCTGATGTCGGCGGGTCAGTCCCGGCACGTCGACGGCACCGTCCGGATGGCCTTCGACGACGAGGGCAAGATCATGGCCGCCGACATCGACTTCATTCAGGACGTCGGCGCCTACCCCACTCCCTACCCCGTGCTCACCACCGCCGCGATCGGCATGTTCTTCCCCGGCCCGTACCGGGTGCCCAAGGCCAGCTTCAACTACAAGACGGTCTTCTCGAACACCGCTGGCCTGCACGCATATCGGGGCCCGTGGCAGTACGAGACCCTGGCCCGCGAGATCCTCATCGACATCGGCGCACGCAAGATGGGCATGGACCCCGTCGAACTCCGTCGCATCAACATCCTGCGCGGCGACGAGATGCCGTACGTCAACCCCAACGGCATGCCGTACGACAACGTCGCACCCGCCGACACCTTCGAGCAGGCCGTCAAGATCCTCGACCACGAGGGCTTCCGCAAGGAGCAGGCCGAGGCACTCGCCCAGGGCCGCTACATCGGCCTCGGCTTCTCGGCCTACATCGAACCCACGGCGGCAGCGACCGGCTACCTCGGACACGAGGGCTGCACCATCCGCATCGAGCCGTCGGGCACCATCAACGTCTACGTCAATGGCGGCTCCACCGGCAACAGCCTGGAGACCACCGTCGTGCAGCTCACCGCGGATGCCTTGGGCGCCAACGTCGAAGACGTCCACACCATCCAGGGTGACACCGCCGTCACCCCGTACGGCGCGGGCACCCAGGGCAGTCGCAGCGGTCCCATGACCGCCGGTGCGGTCAACGAGGCCGGTACCGCGGTGCGCGGACAACTGGTCACGCTCGCGGCGCACGCCCTCGGCGTCGACGGGTCCGAGATCGAACTGCGCGACTCGAAGGCCCTGTCGCGCAACGACCCCGAGAAGTCGGTGAGCTTCGCCGAGCTGGCCTACCGGGCACACTACGAGCCCGCACAGTTCCCGCCCGGCATGGCCACGCAACTCGAGGCGACCGCCCGGTTCGTGTCGCAGGCGATGATCCACTGGGCCAACGCGACGCACGCGTGCACCTGCGAGGTCGACGTCGACACCGGCCACGTCACGCTCACCCGCTACATCGTGAGCGAGGACGTCGGGCCGATGATCAACCCGAACGTCGTGGAGGGCCAGGTCGCCGGCGGCACGGTGCAGGGCATCGGAGGCGCACTCCTGGAACAGCTTTCGTACGACACCGACGGCAACCCACTGTCCTCCACCTTCGTCGACTACCTGCTTCCCACGGCCACCGAGGTCCCGCCGCTGGAATTCGGCCACGTCGAGATTCCCGGACCCGGTGTCGGCGGTTACAAGGGCTGCGGCGAGGGCGGCGCCATCGGCGCGACGCCCGCCGTCATCAACGCCGTCAACGACGCACTGGCGCCGCTCGGCGTGACCGTCACCGAACTTCCCGCAAGCCCCGCCACGATCGTGGACCTGATCGAAGCTTCCGGAGGGCGCGAGCGAAGCGACCCGGGAACGAACCTACGAAAGGACCACTGACCGTGGAACTCAACAACGAATTCCGGGTCGCGGTACCCGCCGCGAAGACGTGGGACGTCCTGACCGACGTGGAACGCGTCGCACCGTGCCTGCCCGGGGCGACCCTGCTGTCGGTCGACGGTGACGACTTCACCGGCGCGGTGAAGGTGAAGGTCGGCCCGATCACCGTCTCCTACAAGGGCGTCGCCTCCTACAAGGAGAAGGACGAGGCCGCGCGGCGCATCGTGCTGCGCGCCGAGGGCAAGGAGACGCGCGGCAGCGGCACCGCCGCGGCCACCATCACCGCGCAGCTCGAGGACCAAGGCGACGCCACCCACGTGGTGATCAGCACCGACCTCGCGATCTCGGGCAAGGCCGCCCAATTCGGCCGCGGCGTGCTCGCCGACGTGTCCTCCAACCTGATCGGCCAGTTCGCCCGCAGCCTCGAGGCGGAACTGCTGGGCGCCACCCCCGGGGCCGCCGCGGGCACGACGACCACCGCGCCCACGGCCGAGGCCGCGGTGGCAGCGGCCCAGCCCGGTGCCGATTCGGTCGACCTGCTCAAGGTCGTCGCCCTCCCCGTCGCCAAGCGGGCCGCCCCCGTGGTCGCGGGCCTCGCCGCGGGCGCCGCGCTCGGCTTCCTGTTCGGTCGGCGCAGGAAGCCCGCGCACCCGGCCGCGATCAAGGCCGACGAACTCATCGCGGCACTATCCCGGCTCGTCTCGTGAAGGCCGCGCCGTTCGCGTATCACCGGCCCGGCTCGGTGAAGGAGGCAGTGGACTTGCTCGCCGAGTTCGGCGACGACGCCAAGATCCTGGCCGGCGGACAGAGCCTGGTGCCGATGCTGGCGATGCGGCTCACCCACTTCGAGAACTTGATCGACATCTCGCGCATCGACGAGTTGTGCGGCATCGACCTCGTCGACGGCGAGGTGGTGATCGGCGCTGCCACCCCGCACGCGCTGGTGGGCCTCGACGACGAGGTTGCCGACTCCGTGCCGCTGCTCACCGCGGTGACCCCGCACATCGGCCACTTTCAAATCCGGACCAGGGGCACTCTCGGCGGCGCGGTCGCCCACGCCGATCCCGCGGCGGAGTACGCCGCCGTTGCGTTGACGCTCGGTGCGACGATCGACGCCGCGTCATCGCGCGGCGACCGGCAGATCCCGGCGGCCGACTTCTTCACCGGCTTGTGGGAGAACTCCCTGGAACCCGACGAGATCCTGCGCTCCGTGCGCTTCCCCGTGTGGTCGGGCCGCACCGGTTTCGCGGTTCACGAATTCGCCCGCAGGCACGGCGACTTCGCCATCGCCGGTGCCACGGTGGCCGTCGCACTCGACGGCGATGACCGCGTGACGCGCTGCGGCATCGGCCTGCTGGGGCTGGGATCGACGCCCAAGCGCGCCACCCCTGCCGAGGACGCGGTCACCGGGCGGCCGGTCGCCGAGATCAGCGCCGAGGAGATCGGCGCGCTGGCGATGTCCGGTCTGACCGACGTCCCCAGCGATCTACAGGGCTCCGCGTCCTACCGCACGCGGGTGGGTGCGGCGATGGTCGCGCGGGCATGGACGGATGCGACCACGGAGGCACTCGATGCACGAGACTGACGTCCACATGACGGTCAACGGCACCCCGCACGGCGGCGTCGTCGAGCCGCGGCTCACGCTCGCGGACTTCCTGCGCGAGAAGTGCGGGCTGACCGGCACCCATCTCGGCTGCGAGCACGGGGCATGCGGTGCGTGCACGGTGCTCCTCGACGGCCAGGCGGTGCGGTCGTGCCTGATCTTCGCCGTCCAGGTCGACGGCCAGGAGGTGACCACGGTCGAGGGCATCGCATCGCCCGACGGCGAGCTGTCACCGGTACAGGCGGCGATGCGGGCGTGTCACGGTCTGCAGTGCGGTTTCTGCACACCAGGGTTCGTCACGTCGATCACGGCGTTGCTGCGCGACAACCCACAGCCGACCGACGACGAGATCCGCGAAGGGCTCTCGGGCAACTTCTGTCGATGCACCGGCTATCAAGGCATCGTCAACGCCGTCCACCAGGCCGCCCAGTCCCAGACGTAACAGTCGTCGGCCACGGCCGATACACCCTTCGAGGTTTGCTGACGTACGGTGGACCCGCACGGTTCATCGCTGAGGAGGGCAAGACGCATGAGGTTCGGCCACGTCGCCGCGGCACTTCTGATCGCCGCCGGTACCGCTGCATCCCTGGCGGCGCCCGCGTCCGCTGATCCCGCCGACGCGCAGGTGGACAAGGTCTTCGCCAAGGCCGTTCGCGACGCGCGGCTGCAGATCCCGTCCAGCGAGGCCATCGACCTCGCCCAATCGACGTGCAACGTGCTGGTCAACGGCGGCTCGGTCGAGGCGGCGCTGCGGCACATCCAGACCGCCACCGAGTGGAAGTCGGTCGACGACATCAGCACGTTCGGCAGCCTCGCCGTGCAGGGCTACTGCCCGCAGGCGAACCCGAACCGCTAACCGGCTCGACGGGCATTCTCCACACCCCGCGGTGATAGTGGAGAACATGGACATCGGATTCGTCGGACTGGGCAACATGGGCGCGGCCATGGCCGCCAACCTGATCGCCGCGGGACACACGGTCACCGCATACAACCGCTCCTACGACAAGGCGGAGGCGCTCGAGGGAGCGCACCCGGCCCGCACCGTCGCCGAGGCCTGCGGAGGTGACGTGGTCGTGTCGATGCTCGCCGACGACCACGCCGTCGAGGCCGTCACCTTCGGCGCCGACGGCATCCTCGCGGCTCTGCCGCCGTCAGCCGTGCACGTGTCGTGCTCGACCATCAGCGTCGGTCTGGCCGAACGCCTCACCGCCGCGCACGCCGAGGCCGGGCAGCACCTGGCCGCCGCGCCCGTGTTCGGCAGGCCCGAGGCCGCCCGCGCCGCGAAGCTGTTCGTGGTGGCCGCCGCCGAAGCAGAGGTGTTGCAGACCATTGAGCCGATCCTCGGTGCCGTCGGTCAGCGCACCTTCGTGGTCGGGTCCGAGCCCAAGGCCGCCAACCTGGTCAAGCTGTCCGGCAACTTCCTGATCGCGTCGGTCATCGAAACTCTGGGCGAGGCAATGGCACTGGTCGCCAAGGCCGGTGTCGACAAGGAGCAGTACCTCGAGATCCTGACCTCGACGCTGTTCGGCGCACCGGTGTACCGGACGTACGGCGGGCTGGTGGCGCGCGAGGAGTTCGAGCCCGCCGGGTTCGCTGCGACGCTCGGCCTCAAGGACATTCGCCTGGTGCTCGAGGCCGGTGAGGAACTACGCGTTCCGCTTCCGGTCGCGAGCCTCCTGCGCGACCGGTTCCTGACGCTGCTGGCCACCGGCGGAGGCGCACTGGACTGGTCCGCGGTGGGCGCCTTGGCCTCGTGGGAGGCGGGCGGCAACGGACCGGTCCGCTAGGACACCACCCCGCGCAGGCCGTCGGCGCCGAAGACGGGTTCGAGCATCGACGACATGTCCGGGCCGCGACGCAGACCGTGCCCGCCGTCGACGTTGATGATCTGGCCGGTGATCCACTCGGCAGCATCGCTGAGGAGGAACAGCGCAGCATTGGCGATGTCGGTCACCTCACCCGGGCGTGGCAGCGGCGTGCAGCTCGCGTAGTCGGCGCTGATGTCCGGTGAATCCAGAATGGGCGCAACCATGTCCGTGCGGATCAGGCCCGGCCGGATGCCGTTGACCCGGACCCATGACGCGCCGAGTTCGTCGGCGGCGAGCATCATCAGGTGATCCAGTGCCGCCTTGCTCGGCCCGTAGGACGCGAACCAGCGGTGGGTGTTGCTCGAGGCGATCGACGAGATGCCGACGAACGACCCGCCGCCCCCGCGCACCATCTCCCGGGCGCTGTGCTTGAGGACGTACATCGTGCCGTTGACGTTGAGGTCGACGGTCTGCCGCCAACCCTCGGAGTCGACCTGGGTGATGGGCCCGATCGTCAACGATCCACCCGCACTGTGCACGACGCCGTGCAGCCGACCGTGCCACGCGGTCGTGGCGTCCACGACGTGAGCCACCTCGTCCTCGTTGGTCACGTCGGCGGGCTCGTAGCGCACGCGGCCGGCCCCGTCGCCCGCGCCGATCTCCTCGGCCGCCGCGGCGAGCTTGTCGGCGTTGCGCCCGACCAGCATTGCGTTGCCGCCCGCCGCCACGATGGCTGCCGCGACACCCTTGCCGATGCCGCTGCCACCACCGGTGACGAGGTAGGTCCGATCCACCAACGAGAGTTGCACCATTGCCTCCGCTTGAATCTCACTCATCCGAGTCCGTCGCCCCAGAACTGGAACACGTTCTACATCGAACCACGGCGCCACGAGGCTGCATAGCAGCGACTCGGCAGCGATGCCACAGGCGTCTCGCAGACCCCTCACAGATTTGGTACCGCCGCACCACTTTCTGCCGACTTCGACCGATGGAAGCGGCGTGATCAGCGTATTCTCGCCAACGGAATCGGCCCCCCGCCGCGTTTCCGAACGACGATAGAAAGCGTGACGATGGCCCAGAACATCTTCGCTCCCCGCACGAGCACACCGCAGCGACTGGTCCTCGCCGGAGGCTTCGCACTCGCGATCGCCGCGGCTCCGGCCTTCTTGGCGGTCGCCGCACCCGCGATCACCGGACCGACCGTGACGGCATGCCCGGGCGGCGAGACCGAGGACACCTTCACCAACACCTGCACGCCGGACCTGGTGCCGAATTCCCCCGAGTTCCAGACCACTTCGCCGGGCGGTCTCCCGTCGGTCGACGGAATCCCCTGCACGGGAGGCAATTCCGGCCAGTGCATCGGCCTCGGCGAGGAGCAGGAGGCGCAGGGTCCGATGGCCGTGCCGCGCTCGAGCGTCAGCTCGAGCCCCTAGCCGACGGGGGTTCCCTCCCGTACCCCTTGCCCCGCCATCGTCACGCCGACCGCTCGAACGTGCGACGCTCTCCCAGGGAACTAGTGGAACTCGTGCAGATTCCTGGCAGCTTCCATAGACTCACCTCGACGACACGGTCAATTCTTAGAGAAAGCGTGACGATGGCGATCCTGCATGTCTCAGCCAGACGACTCATCCTTGCGGGCGGGTTCGCGCTCGCCGTCGCCGCGGCGCCCGCGGTCGCCGTGTTCGCCGGACCCTCGGCCGCACCGGCCGCCCCGGTCGCGCAGTGCGGCGGCGGCGAGGAGCCGGATCAGTTCACCGGCGTCTGCATCCCGCACACGGTGCCCAGCTCGCCGTTCAGCGCCATCCCGGGCAACCCGGACATCGCGTCCATCGACGGCATCCCCTGCACCGGCCGCAACAGCGGTCAGTGCATCGGCCTCGCCGAGGACGCCCCGCAGTACGTGCCGCCGCAGTCCTCGGTCGGCAGCAGCCCCACGGTCACCGGCTTCTCCTGATCTGACCCGCCTCTGGGCGACTCGGCCCGCCGAGTCGCCTAGAGTCGAGTCATGGCAGCGACCCCAGATCCAGCGGACATCGTCGAAGACGTCGAACCACTAGCCGACAGCACGGCACGTCAGGCACGCAAGGTGGTGGCCGCTTACGCCACCGATGCCGACGAGTGCCGGGTGTTCCTGTCGATGCTGGGCATCGGGCCGGCGAAGCTCGACGCATAGTGGTGGAGTCGGCTGAACGGGGAGACGCCGACTTCCTCGTGGTGGCCAACCGGCTGCCCATCGACATGGAGCGGTTGCCCGACGGCACCACGACCATCAAGCGCAGTCCCGGTGGCCTGGTCACCGCGCTGGAGCCGATCCTGCGTAGCCGCCACGGCGCCTGGATCGGCTGGCCGGGCATCACCGACGGCGACGACGAACCGGTCGTCGAGGACGGCCTGACGATGCGGCCGGTCGTCCTGTCGGCCGACGACGTCGAGAAGTACTACGAAGGCTTCTCCAACGCCACGCTGTGGCCGCTGTACCACGACGTCATCGTCAAGCCGATCTACCACCGCAAGTGGTGGGACCGCTACGTCGAGGTCAACCGCCGCTTCGCCGAGGCCACCGCCCGTTCGGCTGCCGAGGGCGCGACGGTGTGGGTGCAGGACTACCAGCTGCAGCTGGTGCCGAAGATGCTGCGCATGCTGAGGCCCGATCTCACGATCGGCTTCTTCCTGCACATCCCGTTCCCGCCGATCGAACTGTTCATGCAGATGCCGTGGCGGACCGAGATCATCGAAGGCTTGCTCGGCGCCGACCTGGTCGGGTTCCACCTGCCCGGCGGCGCACAGAACTTCCTCTACCTGGCCCGCCGGCTCGTCGGCGCCAACACCTCGCGCGCGACGGTGGGCGTGCGGTCGCGGCTCGGCGAGGTGCAGGTCGGCTTCCGCACCGTGAAGGTCGGAGCCTTCCCCATCTCGATCGACTCCACCGACCTCGACGGCAAGGCCCGCGACCGACGGGTCCGGCAGCGTGCCCGGGAGATCCGAGCCGAACTCGGCAACCCGCGCAAGGTGTTGCTCGGCGTCGACCGGCTCGACTACACCAAGGGCATCGACGTCCGGCTCGAGGCGTTCTCCGAACTCCTCGAGGAAGGCCGCGCCGACCCCACCGACACCGTGCTCATCCAGCTCGCCACCCCCAGCCGGGAGCGCGTCGAGAGCTACAAGGTGATGCGCGAGGACATCGAGCGCCAGGTCGGACACGTCAACGGCGAGTTCGGCGAAGTGGGCCACCCCGTCGTGCACTATCTGCACAAGCCGATCCCACGCGACGAACTGATCGCGTTCTTCGTGGCTGCCGACGTCATGCTGGTGACCCCGCTGCGCGACGGGATGAATCTGGTCGCCAAGGAGTACGTCGCGTGCCGCAGCGACCTGGGCGGTGCACTGGTCCTCAGCGAATTCACCGGCGCCGCAGCCGAACTCCGGCAGGCCTACCTGACGAACCCGCACCACCTCGACGGCGTCAAGGACTCGATCGAGGCTGCACTCAATCAGTCGCCCGAGGAGGGCCGCCGCCGGATGCGTGCGCTGCGCAGGCAGGTCCTCGCGCACGACGTCGACCGATGGGCCAGGTCATTCCTCGATGCGCTGACCTCGACGCAGCAGGACGCTCCTAGATCGGAGTGATGAACTTGATCTTCCACTGCCCGTCGATCTTCTCGTAGTCGACGCGCAACCGGCTCCCGTCGTAGACGGGCTGCTTGGACTTGTCGGTCACCGTGCGGTTCATGAACACCAGCACGCTGGCCGAATCGCGCCGCGCTTCGAGCACGCCCGAGCCGACCACGTTGGCCTGCGAGATCACCTGGCGCTCACGGGCCTGCGGAATGATGTCCTGGCTCGCCCGCTCCTCGAACTCCCTGCGGTAGTCGGGGGTCAGCAGGTTGTAGGCGTCGGTGAGGCTGCGCTCGACGGTCTGGAAGTCGTAACCGAAGACCAGCGGAATCTGTTCGGCGGCAAGCCCACACTCCGGCGGTGCCATGCCACCCTCGCACGGGCCGAGCGCGATGCGGGTGGCCTCCTGGGCGTTCAGCTGGGCGCGCGTCCACACCAGGTAGCCGCCGACGCCACCGAGCGCGACGAAACCGAACGCCAGCACCACGCCGACCAACACCACCACGCGGGTGGTCCAGCGGCCCATCAGTTGCCACCGTCGGGGTACTTGAGGTCGTAGCCCGTCATGTGCCCGTTGTCGTCCTCGTGCACGACGATCCGCAACCGGTAGGGCTGCGAGGGCTTGTTCACGCCGTCGAGGTCGGTGACGGTCACCCGCGCCGACACCAGCACCGTGGCGTTCTTCGCGGTCTCGTCGACCTTCTCCAGTGCGGCGCCGCTGATGACGGCCTCCGAACTCGCGTTGGTGTCGCGGAAGATGGCCTTCAGGTTTTCGACGTTGTCGCCCTGGCTCAGCATGTCCCGCAGGGGACCGCTGGTGCCGTTGACGAAGCGGTTCACGCTTTCGTCGATCGTGTTCTGGTCGTAGCTGAACATGTTCACGACGGTCTGGGTGGCGGTGTCGACGAAGAGCCGATCGCGGGATACCGCCGCCTGGGCCTCACGCTGCTGCAGCCCGAAGACCACCGTCAGGACGCCGAGCACGGCGACCGCCAAAGCGCACACCCCGAGCCCGACCGCGGTCACCAACGCGCGGTGCGGCTGACGGCGTGGCGGCGGCGCGACGGGCCTGGACACCTTCACGCGCACCGGGGCCGGCGTCTCGACGGTCGCAGCCGTCGGAGACTCCTGCACCGGACTTGCCGGACCTGCAGCGCGCGAGGCGCGCCGGCGGCGGGCGGCATTCACCGGCGGCTCGGGCGCGTCAGTCGCGACGTCGTCCGACACCGAGTCGTTGGTCATCAAGCCTGCCTTGGATCCTTCATCAGATCGACCCAGCTCTCCGCGGGAACGAACTCGTCCGAGCCCGAGGCGAGGACGCCCGTCCCGCCGGAGGGGTCTGCGAATACACCGGTTCTCGAATCGTACGTCGCCGTGGCCGGACCACTGGCGACCGGCGCCGGCTGTCCGGGAACGGCCTGGCTGGGCAGCAGCGGACCCTGTCCGGGCAGCACCGGGCCGGTGGCCGGGGCGGGCGCCTCGGCAGGCAGCGGACCCGGCGCAGGCGGTGGCGGAGCCCCTGGCAGCGACCGGCCGTACGGCGGCACGATCTGGTCGGGCGGCGCGTAGAACGGCAGCGGCGGCGGCGGGATGCCTGGGTCGCTCGGCGGAACCGGAAGTGGGAATGGCGCATTGGGCGCGGGGCCCGGGCCCGGCACCACACCGGGCGGCAGCTGGACCGACGGCGGCCCCGGGTCGTAGTCCCGTTCCGGCGGAATGTTCGGGAACTTGTTCGCCGGGAAGATGTTCCGCGGATCGGTGATCGGCGTGCTGCCGTAGGGCACCGGGGGTCCGCGCCACGGGTTGCTGCCGATCGGCACGTAACCGCGCGGGTCGCGGCACAGCTGCACGGTCGGAGCGCGCTTGCCCGGGAACTCCTGGCACGGGTAGTTGCGGGCGCCACGCACCACGGTCGGATCGCTCTGGGCGGCCTTGCAGTACAGGTCGGTCGGCAGGTCGCGCAGCGTGGTGTCGGCGGGCGTGCGGATCTGCGACGGCGGGATGAACCCGACGTTGCACGGCGGCGGGTCGCCGAGGTCGACCTTGAAGTCCAGCTTGCCGCCCTCGTCGGCGGGCACACCGCCAGCCACGGTGATCAGCGCGGCCATCAGCGCCGGGAAGATGACGAGCGCCTGCTCGATCGACTTGTTGTAGATGACGCCGATGCGCCCTACGTTGGCCAGGTTGGCCGCGAGCATCGGGAAGTTCGGCCGGATGCCGTCGAAGGTCGTGTTGGCTGCCTCGGCGGCCCCGGGCACCTCGCGGAGCACCCCACGCAGCTGCGGGTCGGCGTTCGCGACCTCGGTGGTGAACCGCGCCAGCCCCTCGGACAGCGAGCGGATGTCGTCACCGCTGCGGATCTGGGCGTCGAGGAACGGCCCGACCTGATCGATGAGTTGAGTGGTCTGCCCGTAGTTCGCGTTGGCCTCGTCGACCAGGGCGCGGCCGGACTGGATGAGCCGGGAGAGTTCGGGCCCAGAACCGTTGAACGCCTTGAACGACTCGCGGAGCAGATCCTGGATGCGGCTGTCGCCGATGCTGTTGACGAGGTCGTCGGCCTGGGTGAGCAGACCGGCGATGTCCTGACCGATTGCGGTGCGGTCGGTCCCGATGTCCGCGCCGTCACCCAGCAGTCGGTCGGACGGGTCGGCGGGCGGCACCAGGTCGATGTACTGCTCGCCGATCGCCGACACGCTCTTCACCGTCGCGGTGACGTTCTCCGGCACCGGGGTGTCGGAGTTGAGCCGCATCTCGGCGACCACCGAGTCGTCGGACAGCCCTACCTTCTGGACCCGCCCGATGGTCACGCCGCGGTAGGTCACGTTCGCGTTCTCGTACAGCCCGCCGCCCGCGACGAAGTTGGCGGTGACGTTGTAGGAGCCGATGCCCAGCGCGGACGGCACGTGCAGGTAGAACGCCGAGATGGCGCCCACGCACACCACGGTGACGATCGCGAATATCGAGAGCTGAAGTCTCGTCAACTTGTCGATCATCAGGGCACCGCCTCGGTGTGCTGGGTGGCCGTACCCGCCGGGATCTGGAACGGATCCGCGGCCTGACCGGACAGGTTCGCCATCGCCCCCGTGAGGAAGTCCGGCGGGTTGATCACCTCGTTGAGGCGCTTCATGTTCGGGTCGAGGCCCTTCGACGTGGTGAACACCGACTCGCCGATGCGCCGCACCGTGAGGTCGAACGTCACGAATACGTTGAGATAGTCACCGCGCACGGCGTTGCGCAGGTACTTGTAGTGGAACGGGAACGTCGGCAGGAACTCGAGGTCGGTGATGAAGTCGTCGGCGTTGTCGTTGAACGCCTTCACCACCGGGTAGAGGTCCTTGAAGTCCGCCGTGAAGTCGTCCCGGATCCCCGTCAGCACGCGCGACGCGACGTTCGAGAAGGTCCGCAGCGCCGTGAAGGCGTCGACGAGGTTGGTGCGGTTGGCGTTGAGCACCTTGAGCGCCTCGGGCAGCGTGTCCAGCGTCCGGCCCAGGTCGTCCTTGCTGCGCGCCAGGATTCCCGCGAAGCGGTTGAGTCCCTCTGCCGCAGCGATGATGTCGGCCGTCTGCTGATCCAGCGAACCGGTCAGCTCCGCGAGTCGTGGCATGAGCCCGGCGAAGCTGCCCTGCCTGCTCGCGACACCGGCGTAGATCTCCTCGGTGATGTCTTGCAGCGCGCCGAGATTGCCCTTGTTGACCACGACGCCGAGCGACGACAGCACTTCCTCGGTCGTCGGGTACCGACCGGTCTGGCCCAACGGGATGGTGGCCCCGTTCCGGAGCCTGCCCTTGCCGGCACTATCGGCCGGCTCCTTGAGTTCGACGTGCTGCGATCCGAGCAGCGAGGTCTGCGCGACGGTGGCCGTCGCGTCGTCGGGCAGGTCGACGCTGCCGTCGAGGGACAGCTTCACCGCGGCGAAGAACGTGCCGTCGGAGCGTTGCACGGCCTCGATGCCGGACACACTGCCGACCGTGACGTCGTCGATCATCACCGGCGAGTTCTGCGGCAGCGTTGCCACGTCCGGCAGTTCGACGGTGATCGTGTACGAGCCGCTGCCGTGACCCTGGGTGCCGGGCATGTCCAGTGAGTTCAGCCCGCCGAACGAGCAGCCGGCGAGCAGCACCGCTCCCGATCCGATCGCCACCGAGCGACGGCCGGTCCGCAGTGCGTTGTCGACCAACGAGTTTCGCTTCGTCACGGTTGTCCTCCCCCAGTCTCCGCGGGCAGGGCTTCGGGCGCGGGGCCGGGCAACGGTCCCGCTCCCATGGGCGGCGGAGCCGATGGGGCTCCCGCCGGCGAGACCTGGCCGACCTCCGCGGGCGGGGGCAGGATCAAGTCGGTGATCCTGCCGTCCGGACTCGGCGTCGGGGGCGTCACGCCCGGTGCCGGATTCCACTGCAGGTATGGCACCGGCGTCTGCGCCTTGGCCTCGGTCGCAGGGGTGTCGTAGAGGATCTGGCCCTTGTAGGCGGTGATGCTGTTGATGGGGTGGAACAGCACCGGCGGGTAGTTGACCGCGAGTCGCTTGAACACCGGGCCCATGCGCTGGCGGCAGATCTCGGCGCGCTTGAAGTTGTCGGGTGAAGCACCCACGTCGAACGTGCCGCCGCAGATGAACTGGACGGGGTTGGAGAAGTTCGGCAGTGACAGCAGACCGCCGACGGTGCCCTGTGCCGGGTTGTAGATGTTGTAGAAGTTGGCCAGACCGTTCGGCGTGATGTGCAGGATCTGCTCGATGTCATCACTGTGCTCGGTGAGGATGTTGGTGAAGTCGGTCAGCTTGTTGACCTGACCGATCAGCGCCGAGTTGTTCTCGTTCAGAAAGCCCTTCACGTCCGAGAGCGCCTGATTCAGCGTGCCGAGGGTGTTGTCGAGGTCGGCCGAGCTGTCGGCCAGCACCTGCGACACCGACGCGACGTGGTTGGTGAACTGCACGATCTGCTCGTTGCTGTTCGACAGCGCCTCCACCAGCACCTGCAGATTGCGCACGGTGCCAAAGAGATCGGTACGGGAGTCGCCGAGCCGGCCCGCGGTCTGCGACAACTCGCGCAGCGCCCTGCGGAACGAGTCGCCGTTGCCGTCGAAGGTGTCCGCCGCCTGGTTCACGAACTCCGAGAGCGGCCCCTGCACTCCCCCGTCCTTCGGACCGAGCTGGGTGCTGAGCTGCGTGAGCTGCTCCTTGACCTCGTCCCACTCGACCGGAACTCCGGTGCGGTCCATCCCGATCTCGGCGCCGTTGGCCAGTTCGGGACCGCCGGTGTAGGCGGGCGTGAACTGGATGAACCGCGCCGACACCAGGTTCGGCGCGATGACGATGGCGCGTGCGTCGGCGGGCAGCCTGACGCCGTTGTCGACCGTCATGGTGATCTTGACGTCGCCGGCACGCGGTTCGATCTTGTCGATGGTGCCGACGGGAACGCCGACGACGCGTACGTCGTCACCCGGGTACAGGCCCACTGCCGACGGGAAGTAGGCCACCACCTGGATGCCACCACGCGATGGCCACACCAGGAACACGCCGGCGGCCAGCAGGGCCACCAGGGCCACCACCAGCGCCGGTCGCCACCAGCGACGTCTGAGCCTCTCGTTCTGATGGGTCATGGCGACTTCGGCCTGATGATCAGACGCTCGGAGATGAACCCGCGCAGGTAGTCGGCGAGGCTGTCCGGCAGCTTGCCCGGCTGGAAGTACGTGTCCAGCAGCACTTCCGACAGCGAGGCCGGTGGCAGGCCGTACAGGTTGATCTGGAAGCCGGAGCCCGAGCCGACGACCTCGCCGAGGGTGGTGGCGTACGGCGGGAGCCTGCGCAGCGCCTCGCCGATGTGGTCGCGTCGTTCGAGCAGGTTGTCCATCACCAGGTTCAGCTTCTCCAGCGCCGGTCCGAATTCGCGCCGGTTGTCGTCGACGAAGCCCGACAGCTGTACCGACACGTCGTCGATGCCCGCGATCAGGTTGCTCAGCGCCTGGCGCCGCTCGTCGAGCGCAGCGAAGAGCAGGTTGCCGTCGGTGATCAGCTGGTTCACCTGGCCCGCGCGCTGGGCGAGGGTGTCGGACACTCGCTTGGCGTGTGCGAGGAGCTGCTCGAGCGCCTCGTCGCGGGCGTTGAGGCTGCGCGACAGGTTGGCCACCCCGTCGAGCGCGCCGCGCAACTGCGGCGTCGCATCCCGCAGCGTGCCGGTCAGCGTCTGCAGCGCGAGTTCGAACCGCGGCTTGTCCAGCTCACTGGCGTTCTCCCCAAGGTCCTGCAGCGCCGTGTTCAGGGTGTACGGAGTCGTGGTGCGCTCCAACGGGATCACCGTGACGTTGCCGGTGCCGCGGGGGGTCACCGACAGCGACTTCTGGCCGAGCACGGTGTCGGTCTTGATCGCCACCAGCGACTGGTCGCCCACCCGGATGTCGCGATCGACGGTGAAGTTCACCTTCGCGGCGGCGCCAGCCAGCTCCACCGACGACACCCTGCCGACCTGGATTCCGGAGACCGCAACGTCGTTGCCCGGCGTGATGCCGCCTGCGTCGTCGAAGTAGGCCTCGTAGTTCTTGCCCTGCGGGAAGAACGGCAGCGTCGAGTAGCCGAAGGACACCAGGACGACGCACACCACCAGCACGATGCCGAAGATGCCCGTGCGCAGCGGATTCGAACTATCGGGCCTAGCCATTCTCCGAACACCTCCCCTTCGTCGGATCGGGTGGACCACCGAACGGGAGGAGGATGTCACTGCCCGCGGGGCCGTTGATCTTCATCCGGATCGAGCAGTAGTAGATGTTGAAGAACGACCCGTAGGCACCGAGCGCGTTGAGCCGCAGGTAGTTCTCGGCCAGCGGCTCGATGACCTTGTTCAGGTCGCCCTTGCGCTCGTCGAGCCGCTGCGCGAGCGGCCGTACGTTCTCGATCACGCCCTGCACCGGTCGACGACTGTTCTGCAGCAGGGTGGTCAGGTCACTCGTCGCCGACGCGAGCGGCGGGATGGCGCCGGCGATCGGATCGCGGTTCTGGGCCAGCCCCGTCATCAACTGCTGCAGCTGGTCGACGGTGGTGTCGAACTGCTGGCCCTTCTCGTCGACCGTGCCGAGGACGGTGTTCAGGTTGTTGATCACGTCGCCGATCAGCTGGTCGCGGTCGGCGATCTGCTGGGTGAACGAGCTGGTCGAGGCGAGCATGCTCGACAGCGCACCGCCCTGGCCCTGCAGCAGTTCGATGACGGCGTTGCTGACCTCGTTGACCTTGTCGCCGTCGAGACCCTTGAGCACCGGCCGCAGACCACCGAGCAGCGCGTCGAGGTCGAGCGCGGGCTGGGTGTTCTCCTTGGCGATCGTCGCCCCCACCGGGAGCTTTCGCAAATCTCCCGGGCCCGAGGTTATCTCGAGGTACCGGTCACCGACCAGGTTCTCGTAGCGCACGGCCGCCCGCGTGGACGTGTACAGCTGGTACCGGTCGTTGACGTCGAACTCGACGTCCACCGTGTTGTCGGGGTTGAGGCTGACGTTCTTGACCGCACCGACGGGCACGCCTGCGATGCGGACGTCCTGGCCCGACTTCAGTCGTGATGCCTCGGTGAAGGTGGCGTGAAAGGTATTGCCGGACGCGAACTTGAACTGGCCGAACACCACGACCAGTCCCGCGGCGACGAGCAGCATCACGACGGTGAACACCGCGACGCCGATGATCGTCTTGTCTGCCTTCATCAGTGCGCTCTCCTCTTCGCGCAAGCGCTCATCAGTAATCGTCCCGTTCTGCGAACGCACCGTGGAACAGGAACTGCAGGGTGGACGGCGCGTCGAACTGCAGTTCCGTGTTCGGCTGGAATGGGATGTACGCGTTGTCGGTCACCAGGAACGGTGTGTGGTACCAGGATCCGCCGTACTGCTTGGACGGCACGTCTGGCAGGCCACGGCAGTTCGGGCCGCCGGAGGCGTTCACCATCGGCAGGCTCTCGGGATAGGTGTAGGCCGGCGCGCCGGGCAAGAAGCTGGAGGAGACGAACAGGCCCGGCCGAATGCCACCGATGATCGGGGCGAACGTATCGAGCGCCTTCTTCGTACCACGGAGGATACAGCCGAGTTCGGGCGAGTAGTCGCCGAGCACCTTGAGCGGGGCGCGCAGGCGCTGGATCGCGGCGATCAGGTCGTCGGCGGCCGGTTCCAGTGTCGCGGTGCCGTTGTTGGCCAGTCCGGTGGCCGCCAGCAGGGCAGCGTTGAGGTTCTCCTGCTCGTCGACGACGGTCTGGCTGATGGTCGGGGCGTTCTGGAGCACGGTGGCCAGATCCGGGGCGGCGTCACCGTAGATGCCCGCCACGACGGCCGTCTTCTGGAAGTCCTGCTGCAGCGTCGGCAGCTTCGGATTGAGCTGCTGGAGGTAGTAGTTGATGCCTGCGAGCGAGGCGCCGAGGTCGTCGCCGTTGCCCCGCAGGCCCTCACCGAGCGCGGTGATCGTCGCGTTGAGATTGATCGGGTCGACCTTCTTCAGCACGTCGCTGAGGGTCTGGAAGAGGGTGTTGACCTCGAGCTGCACGTTCGCGGCCGACACCGCGGCGCCGGGACGCAGCGAGTCGCCGGTCGGGTCGGCCGGTTGCAGGAACTCCACCGACTTGGCGCCGAAGACGGTGGTGCCACCGATCTTCACCTGCGCGTTCGACGGGACGTAGCGCATCTGGCTGCTGTCGATGGCCAGCGTCAACTTCGCCTGGTTGCCCGCGTACTGGATCGTCTCGACCTTGCCGATCTGGATGCCGCGGTACTTCACCTTCGCGCCGGTCTCCATGACCAGGCCTGCGCGTTCCGACGTCACCGTCACCTTGTCGACCGAGGTGAACGCCGCGGAGTACGAGAGGTAGGTGAACGCGACGGCGGCGACCAGGACAGCCGCGAGGATCGCGGCTGCGATCCTCACGTGACTGCGCTTGGAATCACTCGACATCGGTGCCGGCCTATCCGGAGAGGTTGAAGTTGCCCGACGCGCCGTAGACCGCGAGGGAGATGAACAGGACGATGGTGACGACGACGATCAGCGACGTGCGGACGGCCTGGCCGACGGCGATGCCGACGCCGACCGGGCCGCCAGAGGCGTTGTAGCCGTAATACGTGTGAACGAGCATCACCGCTATGGACATCACGATGGCTTGGAGGAACGACCACAGCAGGTCGCTCGGCACCAGGAAGGTGTTGAAGTAGTGGTCGTACAGACCGGCTGACTGTCCGTTGATGTAGACGGTCGTGAACCGGGCGGCGAAGAAGGCCGCGAGCACCGAGAGTGCGTACAGGGGCACGATCGCGATGAGGCCGGCGATGATCCGCGTCGACACCAGATACGACACCGAGTGCACGGCCATCGCCTCGACGGCGTCGATCTCCTCGGCGACGCGCATCGCACCCAGCTGTGCCGTGGTACCGGCACCGATGGTGGCGGCGAGCGCGATGCCCGCGATGACGGGCGCGACGATGCGGACGTTGAGGAAGGCCGACAGGAATCCGGTGAGGGCCTCGATGCCGATGTTGCCCAGCGACGAGTAACCCTGCACCGCAATGACGCCGCCCGAGGCCAGCGTCATGAAGGCTGCGACGCCGACGGTGCCGCCGATCATGACCAGTGCTCCGGTGCCCATGGTCATCTCGGCGATCAGACGGATCGTCTCGCGGCGGTACCGCGTCAGCGCGTTGGGGATGTAGCGCACCGACTCGCCGTAGAACAGTGCCTGTTCGCCGATGGTGTCGACCATGTTCGGCACGCCGCGGAAGAACCGTCGCAGGCGCAGGGTGGCGTCGTAACTCATGACAGTCTCTTCTTCGCGCGAGCGCTCATCACTAGCGCTCCAGGACTCTCACGCCGACTGCCGTCATGATCACGTTGATCACGAACAGGCAGATGAACGCGTAGACGACGGTTTCGTTCACGGCCACTCCGACGCCCTTCGGGCCGCCCTGCACCGTCAGACCGCGGTAGCAGCCCACTAGGCCGGCGAATACGCCGAACAGCAGGGCCTTGAACATGGCCAGCACGAGTTCGCCGAGACCCGTCAGGATGGTGAGCCCGTTGATGAAGGCGCCGGGGTTCACGCCCTGCAGGAAGACCGAGAAGACGTAGCCGCCTGCAAGGCCGATCGCGCAGACCAGACCGTTGAGCAGCAGTGCGACGAAGGTCGATGCCAGCACGCGTGGAACGACCAGACGCTGGATCGGGTCGATGCCCAGCACGCGCATCGCGTCGATTTCCTCGCGAATGGTGCGCGCGCCCAGGTCCGCACAGATGGCGGTGGCGCCTGCACCTGCGACCACGAGCACGGTCACGACCGGTCCCAGCTGGGTGATGGTGCCGAACGCGGTGCCTGCGCCGGACAGGTCGGCGGCGCCGATCTCGCGAAGGAGGATGTTGAGCGTGAAGGCCACGAGGACGGTGAACGGGATGGCGACGAGGAGTGTCGGCACGAGCGAGACGCGGGCGATCATCCACGTCTGTTCGAGGAACTCACGGAACTGGAATGGCCGTCGGAAGATCTTGACGAACGTATCCAAGGACATCTCGACGAACCCGCCTACGGCCCGAGCCGGCGCCGCGAGCTGTTCGAACAAACTCGGCTCCGTTTCTCGGGACGAGGGCTGGTCGTCGTCGTGGCGAAGCCGTTGAAACGGCCCGTCTCGATGACCTTCCCGCCCTGGGTTAAGCACCGCTCTTAGTGAGCCGGATCATATTAACTAGAACACGTTCGCAGTGTCAAAGAACGACAAAACCAGTACAAATCGCCATATTCGTGCTGGTAGAAGCATGTGTGACCTAGGTCATTCTATAACGTGTTCTAGTGCCCTGCGTGCACTGACAACCAAGACTGTCAGTCTTGCGCAGCCATCAACGCGCTGGCCGAGAAACCGCGTTCGGGGTCCCGGTCAGCAAAGTACGCGCGCAGTGTGTCGTCGAGGTCGTCCGCAGCCCACGCGTCGGAGTTCGCGGTGAATCGCTTCTCCACCGTCGGTGCGGCGACCAACGTCACGGTTGGACCGTAGACGATGAACAGCTGCCCGTTGACCCCTTCCGATGCCGGGGACGACAGGAACCGCACGAGGTTGACGACGTGCTCCGGCGACAGCTCGTCGATCTGCCCCTCGCTCAGTTCGGGGGCGTCGCCGAAGACGTCGGCGGTCATCGCGGTCCGTGCCCGCGGCGCAATCGCGTTCGCGCGCACGCCGTACCGGCCGAGTCCGCGTGCCGCGGTCAGCGTCAACGCGGTGATGCCCGCCTTCGCCGCTCCGTAGTTCGCCTGGCCGACGGGACCGGCGAGCCCGGCCTCCGACGACGTGTTGACGATGCGGCCGTACACCGTGCCGCCGTTGGCCTTCGCCTTGTCGCGCCAGTAGGTCGCCGCATTGCGGGTCAGCAGGAAGTGGCCGCGCAGGTGTACGGCGATGACGGCGTCCCAGTCCTCGTCGGACATGTTGAACAACATGCGGTCCCGCGTGATGCCCGCGTTGTTGACCACGATCGCCAGACCACCGAGTCCGTCGGCGGTGCTGACCAACTCGTCGGCGGTGGCGCGCTCGCTGATGTCGCCTGCGACGGCCACGCCCTTGGACCCCACGGACGCGATTTCGTCGAGCACGTCCGACTTGTCCAGTGCCGGTGCGATGTCGTTGACCACCACCGTGGCGCCCTGGCGGGCCAGCCCGATCGCCTCCGCCCGGCCGAGCCCTGCAGCCGCGCCGGTCACCACGGCGACCAAGCCGGACAGGTCGCCGGCGTCATTGGAGTTCTGAGTGCCGTCGTTCGTCACTTTATGAATACCTCTAGTCTCTGCGGGTCAGCGCGGCGCGGGGGCATTCCGCGATGGATTGCTCGGCCAGGCCCTCCTGGTCGGCCGGCACCGGATCGACCTTGACGACGGCGTAGTCCTCGTCGTCCAAATCGAACAGGTCGGGCGCAATACCCAAGCACACCGCGTTTCCCTCGCAGCGATCCCGGTCTACTTCCACGTGCATGACAACCTCCTCGCAGCCAGGGTGCGGATGACCCGCCGGTCGTAACGGGTCACGATATCTCCCCGTTCGAACGATGGCAGTAAAGCATGACCTGGATTCCAAGACTAGAACGTGTTACAACCGGGGGTGATCGACGGGGCTTTTCGGCCCTGCTGAAACGGCCAGAACAGTGGAGGAAGACGCGATGCGCATCGGCTACAGCCCCGAGCAGGAGGACTTGCGCCGCGAGCTGCGCTCGTACTTCGGCAAGCTCATGACTCCCGAGCGTGCCGAGGCGCTCACCTCCAGCGACGGTGAGATGGGCCGCGGCAACGTGTACCGCGAGACCGTCGAGCAGATGGGCAAGGACGGCTGGCTGACCCTGTCGTGGCCCAAGGAGTACGGCGGGCAGGCACGCCCACCGATGGACGGCCTCATCTTCAACGACGAGGCATCGATCGCCAACGTGCCGGTGCCGTTCCTGACCATCAACTCCGTCGCGCCGACGATCATGCACTTCGGCACCGAGGAGCAGAAGAACTTCTTCCTGCCCAAGATCGCGGCGGGCAAGCTGCACTTCTCCATCGGCTACTCCGAGCCGGGCGCAGGCACCGACCTCGCAGCGCTGCGCACCACCGCCGTGCGCGACGGTGACGACTACGTGATCAACGGCCAGAAGATGTGGACCAGCCTGATCGCCTACGCCGACTACGTCTGGTTGGCCGTGCGCACGAACCAAGAGGCCAAGAAGCACCGCGGCATCTCGATGCTGATCGTGCCGACCACGGCCGAGGGCTTCTCCTGGACGCCGGTGCACACCATGAGCGGTGTCGACACCAGCGCCACGTACTACCAGGACGTCCGCGTGCCGACGTCCAGCCTGGTCGGCGAGGAGAACGCCGGCTGGAAGCTGGTGACCAATCAGCTCAACCACGAGCGCGTCGCACTGGTGTCGGCGCAGCCGATCTACGTGGCGCTCGACGCGGTTCGCGAATGGGCGCAGAACACCAAGGACATGCACGGCAAGCGGCTCATCGACTCGGAGTGGGTGCAGCTCAACCTCGCTCGCGTCCACGCCAAGGCCGAGGTGCTCAAACTCATCAACTGGGAGCTGGCGTCGACCACCGACGCGTCACCGTCACCGGCCGACGCCTCGGCAGCCAAGGTGTACGGCACCGAGCTGGCGACCGAGGCCTACCGCCTCCTGATGGAGGTGCTCGGCACGGCTGCCACGTTGCGCACCGACTCCCCCGGCGCGCTGCTGCGCGGCCGCATCGAACGCATGCACCGCTCGTGCCTCATCCTCACCTTCGGCGGCGGCACCAACGAGATTCAGCGCGACATCATCGGCATGGTGGCCCTCGGGCTGCCCCGGGTCAACCGCTAAAGCGAAGACGGAGACGACGACATGGACTTCTCACCTACTGAGGCCTCGACCGACCTGGGCGGGCTGGTGCGGACCATCACCGACTCGGTGTGCACGCCCGAACATCAGCGCCAGCTCGACGGACTCGACCAGCGCTTCGACCGCGACCTCTGGACCAAGCTCGTCGACGCCGACGTGCTGTCCACCACCGCACCGGAATCGTTGGGCGGCGGCGGGTTCGGCGTCGTCGAGGAGGTCGCGGTGCTGACGGCACTGGGCCGCCAGATGGCCGCCGTGCCGTACCTGGAGTCCGTCGTCCTGGGCGCTGGAGCATTGGCGCGGTTCGGATCCGCCGAACTGCAGGCGCAGTGGGCGACGCCGGCGATCAAGGGCGAGAAGATCCTCACCGTCGCGCTCGACGCCGAGATGGGCCAGGGACCCGTGCAGGCGACGACGGCCGACGGCGGGTACCGGTTGACCGGCACCCGCGCACTCGTACCGTTCGGCCCGGTCGCCGACGCCTTCCTGGTGCCCGCCGAGACCGATGAGGGCACCAAGGTCTTCCTCGTCGCCGCGAGCGACGCCGGGGTGTCGGCCGCCTCGCTGGCCACCACCGGGCACGGCAGCGTCGGGCACCTCGACCTGCAGGACGTCGAGGTCTCCGCCGACCGCACCGTCGGAGGCGGCGAGGCCGCGGCGTGGCTGACGACACGGGGCACGCTGGCCCGCAGCGCGTTTCAGCTCGGCACGCTGGAACGGGCGCTCGAACTCACCGCGACCTACGCCCGCGAACGCGAACAGTTCGACCGTCCGATCGGCAGCTTCCAGGCCGTCTCGGCACGGCTTGCCGACGGCTACATCGACATCAAGGCGCTGCGCCTGACGGTGACGCAGGCGGCATGGCGTCTGTCGGAGGACCTGCCGTCCGACCTCGAGGTCGGCACCGCCGCCTTCTGGGCGGCCGAGGCGGGACATCGCGTCGCCCACACCGCCGTTCACGTCCACGGCGGGGTCGGCATCGACACCGACCATCCGATCCACCGCTACTTCTTGGCAGCCAAGCAGACCGAGTTCGGCGTAGGCGGAGCCACCGGGGCGTTGTTGCGCATCGGCCGCGAACTCGCCGAGACGCCTGCCTGAGGCCGACGAGCGCTTGCGCGAGGAGCATCTGGTCAGCGTGCCAGGCAACCCCACCGTCACCGAGCTGCTGAGACCGCTCGTGGACGTCACCGATCGCGGCGTCCACGACGGCGATGACTTCGTCAGTTGGCGCGACCACGTCGGTGCGGCGGCGCGGTTGGCATCGGCGCTGCGCGCGCGGCTCGATCCCGACAAGCCGCCACACGTCGGCGTGCTGCTCGGGAACACGCCGTTCTTCTCCACGGTGCTCGTCGCCGCCGGGCTGTCCGGGATCGTTCCGGTGGGCCTGAACCCGACGCGCCGCGGTGCGGCGTTGGCGCGCGACGTCGCGCACGCCGACTGTCAGCTGGTGCTCACCGACGGTGCCGACGCCCTCGACGGCAGCACCGTCGGCGTGGACGTCGTCGACGTCGAATCACCGCAATGGGCAGCTGAACTCGCTCGGCACGGCGATGCGCCCGTGACGTTCGCCGACCTGCATCCCGATGACCTTTACATGCTGATCTTCACCTCGGGCACCAGCGGTGAGCCGAAGGCGGTGCGGGTCACCCACGAGAAGGTGGCGTTCCCGGGCAGGATGCTCGCCGATCGCTTCGGCCTCGGCACCACTGACGTGTTCTACCTGTCGATGCCGCTGTTCCACTCCAACGCGGTCATGGCCGGTTGGGCCGTGGCGGTCGCCGCAGGCGGCTCGATCGCGTTGCGGCGCAAGTTCTCCGCATCTCGGTTCATCCCGGACGTCCGACGGTACGGGGCGACGTACGCCAACTACGTCGGCAAGCCGCTGTCCTACGTGCTGGCCACCCCCGAGCAGCCAGACGACGCGGACAATCCGTTGCGGTTCCTCTACGGCAACGAGGGTGCGCCACGCGACGTCGTCCGGTTCGGCAAGCGCTTCGGCGTGATCGTCGTCGACGGGTTCGGGTCCACCGAGGGTGGCGTCGCGATCGCGCGGACCCCCGATACGCCCGACGGGTCGCTCGGACCGCTGACCGACGAGGTCGACATCGTCGACGTCGACACCGGCGAACCCTGCCCGCCGGGCACGGTGGGCGAACTGATCAACCCGACCGGGCCCGGATGGTTCCGTGGCTACTACCGTGACGAGGGCGCCGAGGCCCAGCGGATGGCGGGCGGCGTCTACCACAGCGGTGACCTCGCCTACCGCGACGAGCACGGCTATGCCTATTTCGCTGGGCGACTCGGGGATTGGATGCGGGTCGACGGCGAGAACCTCGGCACCGCGCCGATCGAGCGGATCCTGTTGCGGCATCCCGACGTCGTCGAAACGGCCGTCTATCCCATACCCGACCCCGCCGTGGGCGATCAGGTGATGGCCGCCATGGTGCTCGTCGACGGCGCCGAATTCGACGCCAACGCCTTCGCGTCGTTCCTGGCAGAGCAGTCGGATCTCGGGCCGAAGCAGTGGCCGAAGTTCGTGCGCGTCAGCACCGCGCTGCCGCGGACCGCGACGTTCAAGGTACTCAAACGGGTGCTGTCCGCCGAGGGCACCGACTGCTCCGACGCGGTGCACCCCATTCGTCGCTAGCCTGGCCATCGTGGGATACCGCGAGATGCCCGCACCCGCTGCGCTGCACGGCCTCGTCGAAACGGCGTGGGTCGCCGACGGCGAAGGCGGAGGGGTTCGGGTACTGCCCGACGGGTGCATGGACCTCATCCGCATGGGCGGCCGCGTGGTGGTTGCCGGTCCGGACACCACGGCACTCGACGCCACCCTGGACGGGGAGCCCATCGCCGGGCTGCGCTTTCGACCCGGCGCTCTCCCCCGGCTTCTCGGCGTGCCCGCCGTCGAGCTGCGGGACCGTCGTGTGCCGCTCGCAGAAGTGTGTTCCGCGACATCCCATCTCCGGCTCTAGGACCTGGCAGTGGAATTGGCGGCGCGGCCCGTCCGAGGTCAGACGGCGCCGTGGCCGCTGCACACGGTTCATCACGTGACGACGCGACTGGCGGCGGGCGCCACGGTAGGCGCCGTCGCCGACGAAGTCGGCTGGTCGAGCAGGACGCTGCACCGTCAAAGCGTCGCGGTGTACGGCTACGGCCCAGCGACCCTCAGGCGGATCCTGCGGTTCCGGCGTGCGGTGGCGCTGCTCCGCGATGGGGTCGCGCCCGTCGCCGTCGCAGCGGCGGCCGGCTACGCCGATCAACCGCACCTGCACCGTGAGTGCCGCGAGTTCTCCGGGCTGAGTGTGGCCGGGCTGGTCTACGGCAGCGGCGCGAACAGATCGACCGACGTACCGTCGGGATCCTCCACCGTCGCGTAGCGCTGGCCCCATGGCGCGTCGAACGGCTCGAGCGGTCCGGGATGTCCGGCACCCGTCAGCCTTTCGTACATCGCGTCGACGGCGTCCGGCCCGGCGAAACCGAATGCCATCGCCACCCGGCCCGGTCCCGACGGTGGCGTCCATCCAGGATGCATACCGGCGATGACGTCCTCGGTGTCGAAGGCAAGCCGGTTTCCGCCCGGCAGCGTCACCTCGACGTGCGGCCCGTCCGGGTCGGGCACGGTGAGCCCGAGCAGTCGGTAGAACTCGAGGGAACGGTCGAGGTCGACGGCGACGATCTCGACGACCGTCGACTGCGGGGTGATGTCCATGGCTGCGACGCTAGGCGAGCCGTGCCGCCGCGTCTTGAACGAATCGGACGGGCCCGGTCAGTTCTCCCGGATGCCGTCCAACCGCTTCGAGGCCTCCTCGAATCCGCTGACCAGTTCGCCGATGATGTCGGCGACGGGCCGAATCTCATTCATTCGCCCCACGATCTGGCCCACCGGCATGGCGACCGCCGTCGGATCCTTTGCCTCGTTCATGCGCTGGTGTGCCTCGCTGACGAGGATGTTCTGCAGCGGCATGGGTAGCGGCTCCGGTGCACCCTCGGCGTCCCAGGCCTCGGTCCACCGGGACTTCAGCAGGCGCGCGGGCTTGCCGGTGTAGATCTTGCGGCGCACGGTGTCACTCGACGTCGCGGCCAGCATGGCCTCCTGGATCACCGAGACACCCGACGAGCCACGCACTCCGAGGTCGTACTCGGCGGCGGTGAGGAATGCCGACCCCATCCACACGCCCTGAGCGCCCAGCGCGAGCGCGGCCGCCACCTGACGTCCGGAACCGATGCCGCCCGCGGCGAGTACGGCGGCACTGCCGTCCAACGCATCGACGACCTCCGGCACCAACACCATCGACGCGATCTCACCGGTGTGCCCGCCGGCCTCGTGACCCTGCGCGATGACGATGTCCACGCCGTTCTCGGCATGGCGCAGCGCGTGTTTGGCGCTGCCGGCGAGAGCCGCGACGGGCACCCCGGCGGCGTGCGCCTGATCGATGACGTCCTTCGGCGGAGAGCCGAGCGCGTTGGCGATCAGCTTGATCGGATGCTTGAGCGCCACCTCGACGTGGGAGCGCGCCACCGAATGCAGCCAGCCCAGCACGCCTTCGGACTTCGCCTCGTCGTCGGGCAGCGGCGGGACGCCGAGGTCGGCGAGCGTCTTGTCGACGAACTCGCGGTGCGTCTGCGGGATCAGCTTGTTGATGTCGACGCTGGTGCCCTCGGTGGGCACCTTCGCCGGCATCACGATGTCGACGCCGTAGGGCTTCCCGTCGGTGTTCTCGTCCATCCACCGCAGCACGTTCTCGAGGTCGTCGGCCTGGTTGAACCGCACGCAACCGAGGACGCCGAGACCACCGGCGCGGGTCACCGCGGCGGCCACCTTCTCCGACGGGGTGAAGACGAAGATCGGGTATTCGATGCCGAAGCGATCGCAGAGTTCGGTACGCATCTATTCAACGGCTCCGTGGGCGACGGCGTGCTTGGCGTGAACGTCGTCGGCCGGACGTTCCTCGGTGGTGTCCTTGGCCCATCGGTAGTCGGGCTTGCCCGCGGGCGAGCGCTTCACCTCGTCGACGAGCCACAGGCTGCGCGGCACCTTGTACCCGGCGATCTCCTTGCGCACGAACGCATCCAGTTCGGCGAGCGTCGGCTTGGCGCCTTGGCGGGGCTGCACGACCGCGGCGACGTGCTGGCCGAAGCGCGGGTCCGGCACGCCGACGACGAGGGCGTCGAACACGTCGGGATGACCCTTGAGTGCGGCCTCGACCTCTTCGGGGTAGATCTTCTCGCCGCCGCTGTTGATCGACACCGATCCGCGGCCCAGCATGGTCACCGAACCGTCGGCCTCGACCTCGGCGTAGTCGCCGGGAATCGCGTACCGCACACCGTGGTACGTGCGGAAGGTCTCGGCGGTCTTCTTCTCGTCCTTGAAGTAGCCGACCGGGATGTGGCCGCACTTGGCGATGATGCCGCGCACACCCGAGCCCGGCGCCACCTCGTTGCCCTCCTCATCCAGGACCTTGGTGTTCTTGTCGATGGTGACCCGCGGACCGCCGGTGTGCGACTGACCCTTGGCCACGATGCTGGTTCCGCCAAAGCCGGTCTCCGACGATCCGATCGAGTCGGTGATGATCCGGTCGGGCAGCAGCTCGAGGAACTTCTCCTTGATGCTGGTGGAGAACAGCGCCGCCGTACTCGCCAACAGGAACAGCGACGACAGGTCGTAGGTGTTGCCTTCGTCCTGGTGGGCGAGCAACGCGTCGAGCAGCGGCCGCGCCATCGCGTCGCCGGTGAAGAACAGCAGGTTCACCTTGTGCTCGTGGATCATCCGCCACACTTCGTCGGCGTCGAACTCCGGTGCCAGCACCACGGTCTGGCCCGAGAACAGCGACATCCAGGTCGCCGACTGGGTGGCACCGTGGATCATCGGCGGGATCGGCAGCCGGACCATCGGCGGATTCGCCGCAGCCTGCTTCGACAGGTCGTACTCGTCGGCGATCGGCTCGCCGGTCGCGAAGTCGGTGCCACCGAACAGGACCCGGTAGATGTCCTCGTGGCGCCACATCACGCCCTTCGGGAACCCGGTGGTGCCGCCGGTGTAGAGCAGGTAGATGTCGTCCTCGCTGCGCGGGCCGAAGTCGCGCTCCGGAGACCCCTGCTCCAGCGCCGCGAAGAATTCGACACCGCCGTAGCGCTCGAAGTCGTCGTCGCTGCCGTCCTCCACCACGAGGATGGTCTTGACGTTCGGCGTCTCGGGCAGCACGTTGGCGACGCGGTCGGCGTAGCGCCGCTCGTGCACCAGCGCGACCATGTCGGAGTTGTCGAAGAGGTACTTCAGTTCGCCCTCGACGTAGCGGAAGTTGACGTTGACGAGGATCGCGCCCGCCTTCACGATGCCGAGCATCGCGATGACGATCTCGATGCGGTTCCGGCAGTACAGCCCGACCTTGTCGTCCTTCTTCACCCCCTGGTCGAGCAGGTAGTGAGCGAGGCGGTTCGCCTTCTCCTCCAACTCGGCATAGGTGAGCTTCTCGTCCCCGGAGATGAGGGCGACACGGTCAGGCACGGCATCGATGGCGTGCTCGGCAAGATCGGCGATATTCAAGGCCACGGAACCTAAACTAGAACCTGTTACATTTTGTGACAAGTCTCCTGCATTGACGCTGAAAGGCGGACCCCCGTGACCGAGCCCAAGAATGAGCCCGACGCCCTCATTGAGCAGCGCGGACACACGCTGATCCTCACACTGAACCGGCCAGAGGCGCGCAACGCGCTTTCGACTGAGATGCTCTCGATAATGGTCGAGGCGTGGGACCGCGTCGACTCCGATCCTGAGATCCGGTCGTGCGTCCTGACGGGTGCCGGCGGCTACTTCTGCGCGGGCATGGACTTGAAGGCCGCCACCAAGGCGCCTCCCGGCGATTCGTTCAAGAGCGGCAGCTACGACCCGACGCGCATCGACGGCCTGCTCAAGGGCCGCCGGCTGACCAAACCGCTGATCGCCGCCGTCGAGGGCCCAGCGATCGCGGGCGGTACCGAGATCCTCCAGGGCACCGACATCCGCATCGCGGGCGAGAGCGCGAAGTTCGGCATCTCCGAGGCCAAGTGGAGCCTGTACCCGATGGGCGGCTCCGCCGTACGCCTGGTTCGCCAGATTCCGTACACCATCGCGTGCGACCTGCTGCTGACCGGACGGCACATCACCGCCGCGGAAGCGCTGGAGTACGGCCTGATCGGCTACGTGGTGCCCGACGGCTCGGCGCTCGACAAGGCGCTCGAGATCGCCGAGCTGATCAACGCCAACGGCCCGTTGGCCGTGCAGGCGATCCTCAAGTCGATCCACGACACCGAGGGCATGCACGAGAACGACGCCTTCCAGATCGACACCAAGATCGGCATCGGCGTCTTCCTCTCCGAGGACGCCAAGGAGGGCCCGCGGGCCTTCAAGGAGAAGCGCTCCCCCAACTTCCAGATGAAGTAGAGGCCCGCGCCTCACCTCCCGCGAACGTCGATTACCGCCACGCGAAATCGAGTTCGGCGTGACACGAGCCGACACTCGCGGTGGCAGATCGGCCGAGTACGGCTAGTCGAGGACCCGCTTCGTCGGGGTGAACACCACCGGCATGGCCTCGGGCCCGCTGACGAAGTTCGCTGCCCGCAGCGGGATCTGCGCACCGTCGGCGAGGCGGAGGTCCGGCAGCCGCTGGAGGATCCGGCTGACCATCAGCCGCAGCTCGAGCCGGGCCAGCTGGTTGCCGAGACAGAAGTGCGTGCCGAAGCCGAACGCCACGTGGCTGTTCGGATTCCGGTCGATGCGGAAGTTCTCCGGATCGCCGAACACCGATTCGTCGAAGTTCGCCGACTCGAACATCAGCATGATCTTCTCGTCCTTGTGCAGCTCGGTGCCGTGAAACTCGGTGTCGGCCGTCAGCGTCCGGCACATGTTCTTCACCGGAGACGTCCAGCGCAGCATCTCCTCGATGGCGCCGGGCATCAGCTCCTGGTCGGCAACCAGCGCCTCCCACTGATCCCGATGGCGCAGAAGCTGTTCGGCGCCGCCGGAGAGGGTGTGGCGGGTGGTCTCGTCGCCACCGATGAGGATGAGCAGCGTCTCGAAGACGATCTCGTCGTCGCTCATCCGCTGCCCTTCGACCTCGCTGTTCACCAGGATGCTGAACAGGTCCTCGGTGGGCTCTGCGCGGCGCTTGGCGATGGTCTCCATGGTGAAGGCGGTGTACGCGGCGAAGGTGTCCATCAACGTCTTGATCGTCGCCTCGTCGACGGTCGAACTGAGCCCGCAGACCAGGTTGTCGGACCACTCCAGCAGCGTCTCGCGGTCCTCGGGCAGCACGCCCAGCATGTCGCCGATGACGGCCATGGGCAGCGGAGCGGCGATGTCGCGCACGAAGTCGCACTCGCCGCGCTCGCACACTGCGTCGATGAGGGTGTCGCACAACCGCTCGATCGACGGCACCTTGTCCATGACCCGCTTGCGCGTGAAGCCGGCGTTGACGAGCTTGCGGCGCAACAGATGTGACGGATCGTCCATGTCGATCATGTAGGGCATGCCGGGCTGGTCGGGCCGGATGCCGCCGGTCGAGCTGAACAGCTCGGGGTTGCGCTCGGCGTCCAGCACGGCCTGGTAACTCGCCGCGGCGGCGAGACCGTTGCGGTCGCGGAACACCGGCTGGTGCTCGCGCATCCACCGGTAGGCCTCACGGGCTCGGCCGTCGGCGTAGAAGTTGCCGTCGGCGAGGTCGACGTCGGGCTTGGTCTCGGGAAGCACAGTGGTCACGCGATCTCCTTGGCGTCAGCGAAGGTCATCTCGACGTTATCGGCCGAACTCGAGATCATGGCCCGCTTCGGGAAACCCAGCGCGGCGAGTTCGCGCGCATAGGGATGGTTGCCGAGCCGCACGGTCGCACCGCCAGGCCGGTAGCGGACGCCGGACATCGTCATCTCACCGTCGGTCATGCGGGTGACGCCGTCGAGGTGCGAGTAGGTGGGGTGCACCTGCGGCTTGGAGGTGAACCGTGCCGGCACGCGCAGCCCCGGCTTGAAGTCCATGCCGACCGCGAACTGACCGTCGATGGTCACGTCGAAGCTGAACCCGTGACCGTCTCGAATGACGAAGTCCGCCAGCACTTTCGGGTAGCCCCAGATGGTCCGGCCTGCTTCCATCGTGAACGCCCCGTCGACGGGCAGGTGGTGGATGAAGGCACCCGCGGACTGCAACGCCTTCAGACCACTGGCCGTCGAGCCCGGCGGATTGACCATGACGTTGGTGCCGTACTCGTAGTACGGGCCCAGGTCGCCGTCGATGTAATGCATCAGCATCAGCACGACGACGGCCTTGCCCGGCCGGTGCCGGCAGACCTGGAGTCCGCTATCGGCGATCATCCGTTGCGCGGCATCGGCGTCCACGGAGAACATCGCCATGTGCTGCGACGCACGGCGGATGCGCACGGGCATGGTCACGACGCTGCCGGCAATGGGGTACTGCGTAGGCAGTGTGGTCTCGGATGAGCGCTTGCGCGAAGACAATGACTCGGTCACGCCCTCGAATCTAGGACCTTCACTAGACACATGGCAAGAATGTGTCTAGTCGGTGCGGCTCAGACCAGCGCCGCGAGGTCCCGGATCTGCTCGGACGAGCGGGCACCGACCACCATCATGGTGACGCCCGAGGCCTCCCAGGCCTTGATCTGCTCCTTGACGTAGGCCAGGTCGCCGACGATCGCCGAGTCGTCGACCAGTTCGTCGGGGATGACGGCGGCCGCCTGATCCTTGCGGTTGCTCCGGAACAGTGCGGTCACCTCGTCGACCACCTCTGAGTAACCCATCCGCCGGTAGACGTCGGCGTGGAAGTTCGTCTCCTCGGCACCCATTCCGCCCATGTAGAGGGCGAGGTGCGGCTTCATCAGCTCCATGACGCCGGGACGGTCGTCGGTGACCACCACCTGCGCCGTCGCACAAATCTCGAACGTCTCGCGGGTGCGTCGGGCACCCGGCCGGGCGAAGCCCTCGTCGAGCCATTCGTTGTACATGTCGGCGATGCGCGGCGAGTAGAAGATGGGCAGCCAGCCGTCGCAGATCTCGGCCGCCAATGCGACGTTCTTCGGACCCTCCGCGCCGAGCATGACGGGGATGTCGGCGCGCAGCGGATGAGTGATCGGCTTGAGGTTCTTGCCCAGCCCGGTGGTGCCCTCACCCGTCAGCGGCAGCGGGTAGTGCGGGCCGTCGCTGTGCACCGGAGCTTCGCGGGCCCAGACCTGCCGGAGGATGTCGACGTACTCGCGGGTGCGCGCCAGGGGCTTCGGGAACTTCTGGCCGTACCAACCCTCGACGACCTGCGGACCGGAGACGCCGAGCCCGAGGATGTGCCGCCCGCCCGACAGGTGGTCGAGGGTCAGGGCCGCCATCGCGCATGCCGTCGGCGTGCGAGCCGACAGCTGGATCACCGAGGTGCCGAGCCGCATCCGGGTGGTCTCCCGGCCCCACCAGGCCAGCGGGGTGTAGGCGTCCGAGCCCCACGCCTCGGCGGTGAAGACGGTGTCGAAGCCCTCGGCTTCGGCCGTCGCGACGAGTTCCGCGTGATCGGTGGGCGGCTGCGCGCCCCAGTATCCGAGCTGGAGTCCGAGCTTCATCTCCGCCAACTTTCTCGGACCCGCGGGCCCGTCCTTGCGACGATTGTTAGAACCTGTTCTACTCGATGCCGTGAGCGCCAGCCAAAGCAGCCCGGCCAGTATCGATGAGCATCAGCCGCCCCTTTCGGCGCCGCTGAAACTGTCATTCGACTACACCCGTTCAGTAGGTTCGACCCTCAGTCGGTTCTTCACCGAACTGCGCAACCGACACGTCGTCGGCGTCCGCGGTTCGGACGGACGGGTACTCGTACCGCCTGCCGAGTACGACCCCGTTACCTACGCTCCGTTGACGGAGATCGTACCGGTGGCCAGTGTCGGAACAGTCGTTTCGTGGACCTGGCAACCCAACCCGTTGGAGGGTCAGCCGCTGCAGCGGCCCTTCGCGTGGGCGCTCATCAAGCTCGACGGCGCCGACACCCCGCTGCTGCATGCGGTCGACGCCGGATCTTCCGACGCCATCAGTACCGGCGCCAGGGTGCACGTGCACTGGGCGGACGAACCGGTCGGCGCCATCACCGACATCGCGTACTTCGAACTGGGCGACTCCGAGGAGCCGGTGGAGGACGTTGCCGACGACCGAGATCCGGTGACGCTGCTGGTGAGCCCCGCCTCGATCGAGATCCAGCACACCGCGTCCCTACCCGAGAGCACGTTCCTGCGCGGTCTCGAGGAGGGCAAGCTCCTCGGCGCCCGCACCGGCTCCGGAGGAAAGGTCTACTTCCCGCCGCGCGAGGCCGACCCGGGCACCGGCCAGCCGACCACCGAGTTCGTCGAGCTGCCCGACAAGGGCACGGTCACCACGTTCGCCATCATCAACATCCCGTTCGCCGGCCAGCGCATCAAGCCGCCCTACGTGGCCGCTTACATCCTGCTCGACGGCGCCGACATCCCGTTCCTGCACCTGGTCACCGAGATCGACGCGGCCGACGTGCGGATGGGCATGCGAGTCGAGGCGGTGTGGAAGCCCCGCGAGGAGTGGGGTCTCGGCATCGACAACATCGACTACTTCCGGCCCACGGGCGAGCCCGACGCCGACTACGACACCTACAAGCATCACCAGTAAGGGAGAACATGACCTTCCGTGACGTAGCCGTCGTCGGCTTCGCGCATGCCCCACACGTGCGTCGCACCGAGGGCACCACCAATGGTGTCGAGATGCTGATGCCGTGCTTCGCCGAGCTGTACGCAGACCTCGGCCTCAAGCAGACCGACATCGGTTTCTGGTGCTCGGGATCCTCGGATTACCTAGCCGGCCGGGCGTTCTCGTTCCTCTCCGCGATCGACTCGATCGGTGCAGTGCCGCCGATCAACGAGTCGCACGTCGAGATGGACGCAGCGTGGGCGCTCTACGAGGCGTACCTCAAGATCCTCACCGGCGCGGTCGACACCGCCCTGGTGTATGGCTTCGGCAAGTCGTCGGCAGGCGTGCTCCGCCGCGTCCTCGCCCTGCAGACCGACCCGTACACCGTCGCACCCCTGATGCCCGATGCAGTGTCGACGGCGGGCCTACAGGCCCGCTTCGGTCTGGACTCCGGTAAGTGGACCGCGGAGCAGATGGCGCAGGTCGCGCTCGATTCGATGAACGCTGCCGGTCGCACCGACTCGGAGAAGCCCGCCAAGAGCATCGACGAACTGCTGTCGCGCCCCTACTTCGCAGATCCGTTGCGTCGGCACGACATTGCGCCGATCACCGATGGTGCGTCGGCCATCGTGCTGGCCTCGGGTGACCGGGCCAGGGAACTGCGGGAGAACCCCGCCTGGATCACCGGCATCGAGCATCGCATCGAGACCCCGGTCCTCGGTGCCCGCGACCTGACCACCTCGCCGTCGACCGCGGCATCGGCGAAGGCCGCCACCGGCGGCGACGTCAGGTCGATCGACGTTGCCGAGATCTACGCCCCGTTCACCCATCAGCAGCTGATCCTCGCCGAGGCCATCGGGCTGAGCGACTCGACGAAGATCAACCCGTCCGGAGGTGCCTTGGCCGCGAACCCGATGTTCTCGGCCGGCTTGGAGCGGATCGGCTTCGCAGCCCGACACATCTTCGACGGATCCGCGCAGCGGGTCCTCGCCCACGCCACCAGCGGCCCTGCGCTGCAACAGAACCTGGTCGCCGTCCTCGAGGGGAAGAACTGATGAGCGCTTGCGCGAAGAGGAGACAACACTGATGGCAGGACTGAACGCAGCCGTCCTCGGCACCGGGCAGACCAAGTACGTCGCCAAGCGCAAGGACGTCTCGATGAACGGCCTCGTCCGCGAGGCCATCGACAAGGCACTCGCGGACTCCGGCTCGACGTTCGACGACATCGATGCCGTGGTGGTCGGCAAGGCGCCCGACTTCTTCGAGGGCGTCATGATGCCCGAGCTGTTCATGGCCGACGCCGTCGGCGCCACGGGCAAGCCGCTGATCCGGGTGCACACCGCGGGTTCGGTGGGCGGGTCGACGGCGATCGTCGCTGCCTCACTGGTGCAGTCGGGCAAGTACCGGCGTGTGCTGACGATGGCCTGGGAGAAGCAGTCCGAGTCGAACGCCATGTGGGCGTTGAGCATTCCGGTGCCGTTCACCAAGCCCGTCGGCGCGGGAGCGGGTGGCTACTTCGCACCGCACGTGCGCTCCTACATCCGGCGCTCGGGCGCCCCGACGCACATCGGTGCGATGGTCGCGGTGAAGGACCGTCTCAACGGCGCGAAGAACCCGCTGGCCCACCTCCACCAGCCGGACATCACGCTGGAGAAGGTCATGGCGTCTCAGATGCTCTGGGACCCGATCCGGTTCGACGAGACCTGCCCGTCGTCTGACGGCGCCTGCGCGATGGTGATCGGCAACGAGGAGATCGCCGATGCCCGCGTGGCCGAGGGCAATCCGGTGGCCTGGATCCACGCCACTGCGCTGCGGACCGAGCCGCTGGCCTACTCCGGTCGCGACCAGGTCAACCCCCGGGCCGGCCGCGATGCCGCTGCCGCGCTGTGGCGCGACGCGGGCATCACCTCACCCATCGACGAGATCGACGTCGCCGAGGTGTACGTGCCGTTCTCCTGGTTCGAGCCGATGTGGCTGGAGAACCTGGGTTTCGCCGCCGAGGGCGAGGGATGGAAGCTCACCGAGGCCGGCGAGACCGCGATCGGCGGCAGGATCCCGTTCAACGCATCGGGCGGCGTGCTGTCGTCGAACCCGATCGGCGCCTCGGGCATGATCCGGTTCGCCGAATCGGCCATCCAGGTGATGGGCAAGGCGGGCGACCACCAGGTGCCGAATGCGCGCAAGGCGCTCGGGCATGCCTACGGCGGTGGCTCGCAATACTTCTCGATGTGGGTGGTAGGCGCCGACAAGCCGGGATCGTGACCGCGGCCGTCTCGTCGGCGGGCAGGCTGTCGCGGGAGGCGGCGATGGCCGGCGACAAGGATGCTTGGCTGGCGCTGTTCGCCGACGACGCCATCGTCGAGGATCCGATCGGGCCGTCGCACTTCGACCCGGAGGGGCGCGGTCACCGCGGCAAGGCGGCGATCGCGCGCTTCTTCGACATGGCGATCGCCCCGAGTCAGCTGGAGTTCCACTTCGACAAGACCTACGTCTGCGGCGACGAGGAGGCGAACGTCGGTCACATCGTGATCGTCGCGAGCGGATATCGCGTCGTCGCCGAAGGCGTGTTCACCTACCGCGTGAACGCCGACGGGAAGATCGTTGCGCTACGGGCTTATTGGGAGCTGGACAAGGCTGCCGCGAGCGCGCAACCCGTCTAGTTCTTCGCTGCTGCCCGACCGAGCGTGACGCCAGCGTTTCATCCACAGGCCACCGCGACTCCAGCGTCACACCGGCCGATTCCGTCGGTCTCGCGTCGGATGGTCCGGGTATGCGAGAACCCTTCATCGGCAGCGAGGCCGTCGCTCGAGGCGACGTCGCGAAGTGTGCGTTGCGCAGTACCTACACACGTATGTTCCGGGACGTCTACCTGCCACCGGGCGTCGACCTCACTCCAGTGAGCCGGGCGCGGGCCGGCTGGCTGTGGTCCCGACGGCGAGCCGTCGTGGCCGGCTTCACCGCGTCGGCGCTCCACGGCGCCAAGTGGGTCGACGACTCGCGACCCGTCGAGCTGCCGCACGACAACCGCCACCGCATGCCCGGATTGCTCGTCCATGGCGACACCCTGCTCGCCGACGAGGTCGTCGGCGTGGCAGACACACCCATGACCACGCCGGAGCGCACCGCTTTCGACCTGGCCTGCTGGTACCCGCTCAACGAAGCGGTCGCGGCAGTGGACGCGCTTGCCCGTGCGTCGGACCTCGACCTGTCGGACGTCGCGCGCCTCGCCGAACGCCATGCCGGGCGGCGCGGGTCCCACCAGGCGCGGAACGTCATCGATCTGGCCGACGCGGGAGCGGAGTCACCCCGGGAGACCTACCTCCGGCGACATGGGATGGGAGGGCGAATGGCGCATCGCAATCGAGTACGACGGCGATCACCATCGGACGGACGAGAGGCAGTTCGCCCGCGACATCGCCAGGGTGGAGCGCCTCGAGGCCGCCGACTGGATCGTCATCCGCGTCACGGCGAAGGACAAGCCGGCCGACGTCCTCCGACGCATCCGCGCCGCCATTGCGCGGCGAGCGTGACGCCAGCGTCGCGTTCGGCCGCCTACGTGACTCTGGCGTCACGCTCGGCGCCAGGGTCGGCGCCAGAAGCCACCAGCAGGCCGCACTACGCCTCCTGGATCTCCCCCAGGCCGTTCCGGTAGCGCTCGGCGAGACCGCGGTACGTCGCCGGGGTCATGTTGACCCACCGCTCCGCACCGGTGCCTGCAATGGGGCCGCGCACCTTCGCCGGAGCCCCCGTGACGAACACCTCGTCGGGGATCTTCGTGCCGCCGATCACCAGCGAGTGGGCGGCGACCATGCTGCGGCGGCCGATCACGGCTCCGTCGAGGACCGTGGCGTGGTTGGCGATCACGGCCTCGGGGCCGATGTGCGCGCCGTGGATCACGCAACAGTGCGCGATCGACGCGAGCGGGCCGACGTCGGTGGGAATCCCCGGTGGAGCGTGCAACACGCTGCCGTCCTGCACGTTCGCCCCCTCCCGGATGATGATCGGGGCGAAGTCGGCGCGCAGTACCGCGTTGAACCACACCGATGCGCCCGCCTCGACGTGCACGTCGCCGATGAGGGTCGCCGTCGGCGCCACGAAGGCGCTCGGGTCGACCACGGGTGAGCGTCCCTCGAATGAGTAGAGCGGCATGGACTGGTTATACCGCAGGTAGTGGACCCGACGAGGGCTTGCGCGAACAGCCGGTGAACTGCGTTGCGTTGCGCTTTGGGCGGCAAAAACTGTAACGTGTTCTAGTTAGAAGTCCAGATACGGGAGGCCCACCGTGACGACCGAAACCGCAAGCGTCCGCGAGATCGACACTGGCTCGCTGCCAGACCGGTATGCGCGTGGCTGGCACTGCCTCGGCCCCGTGGCCAATTACCGCGACGGCGAGCCCCACGGCATCGAGATCTTCGGCACCATGCTGGTGGTCTTCGCCGACTCGAACGGCGACGTCAAGGTGCTCGACGGCTACTGCAGGCACATGGGCGGCAACCTGTCCCAGGGCACCATCAAGGGCGATACGGTCGCCTGCCCGTTCCACGACTGGCGCTGGGGCGGCGACGGCAAGTGCAAGTTGGTGCCCTACGCCAAGCGCACCCCCCGACTGGCTCGCACCCGCGCCTGGGAGACCGACGTCCGCGGCGGACTGCTGTTCGTGTGGCACGACGCCGAGGGCAATCCGCCGCCACCCGAGGTCCGCATCCCCGAGATCCCGGAATTCGTCGACGACGGCTGGACCGAGTGGCGCTGGCACACGTTGCTCATCGAGGGCAGCAACTGCCGCGAGATCATCGACAACGTCACCGACATGGCGCACTTCTTCTACATCCACTACGGCCTGCCGACGTACTTCAAGAACGTCTTCGAAGGCCACATCGCCAGCCAGTACCTGCACAACGTCGGTCGGCCCGACATCAACGACATGGGCACCACCTACGGTGAGGCGCACCTCGACTCCGAGGCGTCCTACTTCGGGCCGTCGTTCATGATCAACTGGCTGCACAACAACTACGGCGGCTACAAGGCCGAGTCGATCCTGATCAACTGCCACTACCCGGTGACCCAGGACTCGTTCGTGCTGCAGTGGGGCGTCATCGTCGAGAAGCCCAAGGGCGTCGACGAGAAGACGTCCGACAAGTTGGCCCGGGTGTTCACCGAGGGCGTCAGCAAGGGATTCATGCAGGACGTCGAGATCTGGAAGCACAAGACCCGGATCGACAACCCGCTGCTCGTCGAGGAAGACGGCGCGGTGTACCAGATGCGACGTTGGTACCAGCAGTTCTACGTCGACGTCGCCGACGTGACGCCGGACATGACCGACCGCTTCGAAATCGAGGTCGATACCACGGCCGCCAACGAGAAGTGGCACGTCGAGGTCGAGGAGAACCTGAAGGCGCAGGAGGCGGCGAAGGAGTCCGCGCAGCAATCGCAGGAGCAGCCCACCGAGGTGTCCTGATGACTGCGCACGACGAGCGGACCCAGGCGCCGGACGTCGACCGTCTGGCTCGCTCGATGCTGCAGCTCACCGGTCACGACGACGACGATCACCACGCGGGCTCCGCCGATACGACCGGTGGCAGCGCGTGGTCGAAGGCGCCGGACTTCGCCGCCGATCCCGAGCGTGCAGCCGCGGTGCGCGAGGCGAGCCACCGCGACAGGGAGCGCTACCTCACCGCCGGCCTGGTACCCGTCGACTGCCGGTTCTGTCACGCCACCGTCGCGGTGAAGAAGCTGGGTCCCGAACACACTGCCGTGCAATGGAATTCGATTGCGACGCAGCGATGCGCGGTGTTCGCCGAGATCCGCGCGTCCGGCGGCGACAGCAGCCGAAGCCGCGCGTGCCCGAAGCTGTCCGACAGCATCCGGCACGCCGTCGCCGAAGGCTGCCTCGAGGAAGTCTCGAGCGCTCCACCACCCGGCGACGGCTAGGTCTGCTCACAGACCCTGGAAGCGCTCCTTGACCTCCTCGGCGGTCAGACCGTAGTCCGCCAGCGAGTAGGTGTGCTTGGGTGCGCGTGGTCCCTTCTTGCTCTCGGCGTGACTGTGCTCCACGGCCGCCCGCGCGTCGTCGGTGAAGTCGATGCCGAACTGCCGGTACACGCCTTCGACCGCCGCGATCGGATCCTCGACGAACTCGAAGTAGTCGAGATCGTAGAACTGGGCCGGGTCGTGCTTAGCGCGTTCGGCGTCGAACAGGCGCAGTCCCCGTGACCAGGTCTCCATCGCGTCGCGGCCGATGACCTCACCGGTGAAGCTGTTCGACCACCCCTCGGTGGTGTGCTGGGCCAGCGAGCACATCGAGGCCATGATGGTCTCTGCCGGCCGGTGGCACTGCACGACGAGGGCGTCGGGATAGGTCGCGAACAATGCGTCGAGCGCGAACAGATGGCTCGGATTCTTGAGCACCCACCGCTTCTCGGGATCGTTCGACCCGATCAGCTGAAGGTTCTTGCGGTGCCGCGCATATGACTTCGTCCAGTCGCGGCCCGCCAGCCACTGCGCATACGTGGGAATGTGCGCCAGTGTCTCGTACGACACCGAGTGCAGCGACTGGCGCAGCAGCTGCCAGCACTCCTCGACCTCGTCGGCGGTCATGTAGTGCAGCCCGGTGTAGTCCGGGTTTTCCGCGTGGGCCTTGCTGAACTGCGCGTCGAGCTGCTGGAACACCGGGTTCTGCGACCACGTCTCACGCGGCGGGCGGGGCTGCGGGAACTCGGCCAGCCACAACTCGAGGCCCTGGTGCCGCGGGTCGGCGGTCAGCAGCCGATGGATGACGGTGGTGCCGGTGCGCGGCAGACCGGTCACGAAGATGGGCCGTTCGATCGGCACGTCGACGTGCTCCGGGTACTGCTTGAACGCCGCCTCCGACACCAACCGGGCCACCAGCGCGTTGCGCACGAAGAACCGCTGCATCTTGCTGCCGAGTTCGGTCAGGTCGGCGTCGCGCTGATAGGAGTCGAGCAGGACCGCGAGCGCCTCGCGGTAATCGTCGTCGTCGGAACCGAAGTCGTCGAGACCGCAGGCCTTGATGGCCGAGGCGTGCAGGTCGTCGACGGTGCCGACGTTGGTTCTGGTCGTCATGCCTTGTACTCCCCGCAGTTGACGTCGAGTGCCTGGCCCGTGATGCCGCTGGACAGGTCGCTGGCCAGGAACAGGATGGCCGAGGCCACCTCGTCCTCGGTGGGCAGCCGCTTGAGATCGCTGTTGACCGCAGCCGCCTTGTAGATCTCGTCCACCGTGGTGCCGTACTTGCCCGCCTGGTGCTCGAAGTAGCTCTGCAGGGTGCCGCCCCAGATGTAGCCGGGCAGAACGGAGTTGACCCGGATTCCAGCCTCACCGAGTTCGCTCGCCAGCGACTGCGACATGGCCAACAGCGCCGACTTCGCCATCTTGTACGCGCCCTGCTTGGGGTCGGAGTGCCGGACCACCATCGAGTTGACGTTGACCACCGAGCCGTTCGCTTCGGTGAGGGCGGGGGTGAAACCCTGGATCATCCGCAGCGCGCCGAGCACGGTCAGTTCAATCGTGTCGCGGATGTGGTCGAAACTGGTCTTGGCGAAGGGCTTCATCGACGGCACGCGGAACGCGTTGTTGATCAGGACGTCGACCTTGCCGAACTCCGCGATCGACGTGGACACCAGATTGGCGACCTGCGCCTCGTCGGTGATGTCGGTACCGACTGCCAGGGCACGCCGGCCCAGTGCGGTGACCTGACCGGCGACGTCCTCCAGTCGCTCGACCGTGCGGGCGGCCAGTACGAGATCGGCGCCCTCCTCGGCACATCGCCGAGCGAGGGTGGTGCCCAGCGCGGGGCCCACACCACTGATGACCACGACCTTGCCCTGCAACAGACCTGTCATGACTAGCCCACCATCCTCTCGCCGATCAGCCTCTGCCGCAGCGCGATGCGCGCCCGCCAGTCGTCCTCGGAGATCACGTTGGAGTCGTAGTAGGGCAGGACCGATTGCACCTTCTCGACGTCCACCACCTCGAGCGTCGGGCCATCGGCCTCGGTCAGCTCCCGCGACACGCGCTGCCAGCGGAACTGCAGATAGCCCTTGGCGTGGCCGAGCGTCTCGCACCAGTTGGTGACGCCGGGGTTGGCGTCGGACACGACGATGCGAATCTTGCCGTCCGGATCTGCCTGCGCCTGAGTACCGTTGAGCGAGGTCTGGTGGTTGATGTAGTCCAGCGAGATGTACCAGAGGCTGCCCAGCTGGAAGCCGAGATACGGCGCGTCACTGACGGGCAGCGTGATGACGATCGCCTGGTCCGGCGCCAGGTCGTAGTGGCCGACCGACGAGTACTGCGTGGCCAGCCCGCCGGGGGTCAGGCGCGGTGCGGTCAGGGTGTTGACCGGCAGGTCGTCGTAGAACCACTTCGGGAACTGCAGCCAGGTCTTGACCCGTTGCACCAGTTGCTTGCCCGCGACGGCGTAGCGCTTCTCGATGAGCTCACGCGTCAGCGGTGGGGGCGCGGTGCCCGCCGTGTCGGTGCGCGCGATCGCGAACGTTCCGCGTTGCGCCGACCAGTCGTTGTAGACCTCGCGAATCACCAACTGCGAGGGCACCTTCGGCGTGAACCGCCATTCGAAGGTGCCGTCGGAGGCGATGTCGAGCTTGCGGTCGTCGAACGCGGTCGCGCTGTCGGGCACGTTGTCGTCGGTGTACTCGCCGCCGAGCAGCTGGAAGCTGACGTCGGTGGTCGTGCCGCGCCTACCCGTGACGACGTACTCGTGCTCGGGCTGCACGCGCGTCCCGAAGTACATGGTGTCGGGGTTGTCCAGGCCCATCTTCGTGAACGGCCCGGTTCCGCTGTGCAGGAACGGATGATCGCGGTCGTAGTCGAAGGCGACCGACGTACACGCGGCGATGCAGCCCGCCAGGTACTGCAGCCCCTCCAGGAGATCTGCCTCGGATTCGATGAATGGTGCAGCGGCAACGAGGCTCTCGGCCTCGGCGATGGCGTCGGCCAACGGCTGTGCGTACATGCGGATGAGGCCTCCGGGATGAGGTCAGCCGTTCCATTATTGGAACGCGCTGGTAGAGTTCTGACCCGAACACTAGAACGTGTTCCAATTCGAGTCAACGTCGGAGGGGGCACCGTGACGGGCCGGACGTCACCGCCGACGCAACGCGTCGTCGAGGTTCTCGACTTCCTGGCGCGCCATCCGCACGACCGGTTCGGCATCTCCGAACTCGCGAGGAGAACGGGCCAGAGCAAGCCCACCTGCCTCGGCATCGTCACCACGCTGGCCGAATCCGGCTACCTCCTGCGCGATGCGGACGACAAGACCTATCGCCTCGGACCGTCGCTGATCGCCCTCGGTCACGTCGCGCAGGAGTCCATGCGCGCCGGCCCGTCGGCACGGGAGGAACTCCGGGCACTTTCCTCGGCGTACGGCACCACCGCAGCACTCGCGGCGATCGTCGACGACCGGATCACGCTGCTCGAACTCGTCGACCCGCCCGGCGCGGATCTCCGGAGGTCGGTGCGGGTGGGCCAGAGCTACCCGTTCGCGCCGCCGGTGGGGCTGATGTTCGTGCTGTGGGACGACGACGCGCTGCGCGACTGGCTGGCCAGGGAACCGACCATTCCACTGCGCACCGGCTCCGACCGCCTGGACCGCGTCGTGGCCGAGTGCCGCGCCTCGGGCTACCTGGTGGAGCGGCTCACCCCGGGCGGGCGGCGGCTCTACGCGCTGATGGCGGGGATGTCCTCGACGATGCCCCAGGAGTTGCGGGCGCTGCTCGGCGAACTGATCTCCGACGTCGGCGAACGGGTGTACCTGCGCAGCGAGGCCGGTGCCCAGCGCCAAAAGCACGACATCAGCGTGATCTCCGCCCCGGTGTACGACCACTACGGGCGGCAGACGATGGTGGTGTCGCTTCAGATCGGCAGGGCGCTCACCGATGCCGAGATCGCCAGGCACGCGAAGGGCGTGATGGCCACGGCGCACACGCTCACGACGCAGCTGGGCGGCCTGCATCCGTCGCACGGCGAGCGCGCCACGCGGCCCACGCCCCGGTAGCCCACAGCGCCCAGACCACCAGCAGCGGCTGGAACGCCAGCCGGATGGCGCGCGAGCGATCCGAGTCCAGCCCGAATGCGTCGGAGTGGGTGAGGTACTGCGACACGTTGCCGGGGAACACCGCGACGAACAGGGCAGCGGTGAGCCAACCCAGGGCCACCCGCCACCGCGCGACGAAGAGCAGGCCGAGGCCGAGCGCGATCTCGACGATCCCCGACACGATGACGACGAAGTCGACGTTCAGCGGCAGGTACGGCGGGACCTGCGCGTAGAACGACGCCCGGGCGAAGGTCAGATGGCTGACGCCGGCGAAGACCAGCGCCGCGCCGAGCAGCAGACGAGCCAGCGTCCGCACGTCAGCTGACCGCGGCGATCGCGAACGGAAGGACCTCCGGCGCTCCGGCCTGACGCAGGACCCGGGCCGCCATCGTCATCGTCCACCCGCTGTCGACGAGGTCGTCGACCAGTAGCAGCGGCCCGCCGAGGTCCGACAGGTCTGGCATCTCCCACGAACCGTCCAGCGCTGCAACGCGATACGCCGAATTGGCGGCCGTCACGGGCCGGCGCTCGACGGCGTAGGCCAGCGAGCCCAGGTTGGTCAGCCGCCCCAGGTCGGCGAGCCGTGCCACCAGCGATTCGATCAGCAGCGGATGGCGTTCGGAGTCCAGACCCATCACCGCCGTCGGGCGGGTGTCCCACTTCCAGGCGGCCAGCACGTCGACTGCCGCGCGCACCAGGTCGTCGGGCGCCTCGGCGTCGGGGCCGTCGAGCACCGCGCGCAGGCGCGCTCCCCAGCCCAGGTCGGTGAGCCTGCCGATGGCCCGCCCCGCACCGGGACCCTCCGAGATCTTGCCGCTCAGGCTGACACCCAGCTTGGCCAGGCCCGAGGGCCATTGCCTGCGCGGAGTGATCTCGACGCCCGGACGCATCAGCCGCTGCCGGGTCGCCTCGGCCGCCGACTCGTCCACGGTCGCGTCGTAGTGGGCGCCCGTGCAGTTGTCGCACCGGCCGCACTTCTCGCCGTCGGCGAGTTCCGGGTCGTTGAGTTGCCTGCGGAGGAACGTCATCCGGCACTCGTCGGTGGCGAGGTAGTCGAGCATCGCCTGCTGCTCGCGCCCGCGGGCCTCGTCCAGCCTGCGATAGCGCTCCTCGTCGTACTCCCACCGCTCCCCGGTGCCCACCCAGCCGCCCTTGACCCGACGCACCGCCCCGTCTACGTCGAGGACCTTGAGCACCATCTCCAGGCGCGTCCGGTTGAGGTCGACGAGCGGTTCGAGCGCGGGCGTGGACTGCGGACGGTCGGTTTCGAGTGCTCGAATGACGTTGCGCACCATGGGCTCCGACGGGAAGGCGACCGACGCGAAGTAGCGCCACACCTCGCGGTCCTCGGCACCGGGCAGCAGCACCACCTCGGCACTCTCCGTCGAACGCCCGGCACGTCCCACCTGCTGGTAGTACGCGATGGGTGACGCAGGCGCACCCAGGTGCACGACGAAGCCGAGGTCCGGCTTGTCGAAGCCCATGCCGAGCGCGGACGTGGCCACCAGCGCCTTCACCCGGTTCGCCAGTAGGTCGCCCTCGAGCTGTTCCCGCTCGGCGGCCTCGGTGGCCCCGGTGTAGGCCGCGATCTCGTGGCCCCGTTCGCGCAGCATCGCCGCGACGTCGTTGGCCTGCGCCACCGTCAGCGTGTAGATGATCCCCGACCCCGGCAGGGTGTCCAGATGCGCGGCCAGCCACGCCGCGCGTTGGGCGGGATTACCTGCCTTGACGACCGACAGTCGCAGGGACTCGCGGTCGAGCCCGCCGCGGAGCACGAGTGCGTCTCCGCCTGCCTCTCCCCCGCCGACACCCAGCTGGCTGCGCACGTCGTCGACCACGCGGTCGTTCGCGGTGGCGGTCGTCGCGAGAACCGGTATGCCGGTGCCCAATTCGCCGATCAACGTGCGGATGCGGCGGTAGTCCGGACGGAAGTCGTGGCCCCAGTCGGACACGCAGTGCGCTTCGTCGATCACGACCAGGCCTGCGTCGCGGGCCAGCGCGGGCAGCACGTCGTCGCGGAAGTCGGGGTTGTTCAGCCGTTCCGGGCTGACGAGCAGCACGTCGAGGTCGCCGGTCCCCACCGCGCGGTGGACGTCCTGCCAGTCCGCGACGTTGCTCGAGTTGATCGTCGCCGCCCGCACCCCGGCCCGTGCGGCGGCCTGGACCTGGTTGCGCATCAGCGCGAGCAACGGGGACACGATGACCGTCGGGCCACGCCCCTCGGCGCGCAGCAGCTTGGCCGCGATGAAGTAGACGGCCGACTTGCCCCACCCGGTGCGCTGCACCACCAGCGCGCGGCGGCGGTGCACCACCAGGGCCTCGATGGCCGTCCACTGGTCGTCGCGCAATGTCGCCTGCGGCCCAGCCAACTGCTCCAGCAGGGTCTGCGCCTGATCGCGCGTCGCCGTCACGGGCGGCGCGGGCGAGCGCAGCGATGGTGGGTTGTCATGGGTCCATCGTGCCGGGTCGCTCCGACGGACGGGTCGCAGCCCACCGCGAGCGTCGACTTTCCGTCGGCGGAACGCGCGAACGTCAACGGAAACTCGACGTTGGCGCAGATCAATACGCGTAGGTGTTGGCGGGCTTCTCGATGCGCGTCACCGTCGCGGCGCTCATCGTGGGCACGTAGTCGTTGACCGCCTGCGCGGAGCCCGGCTCGACTTCGCCCTCCACCGCTATCCACGTCTCCTCGCCGAAGGCGGCGGCGGTCGCGGCGGCCGGGCCCGACAGCCGGATCCGTGCCAGTTGGGCGTCGGCTGCGCAGCAGACGATGACCACGCGGCCGAGGTAGACGCCGTCGGGGTAGCGCAGCGTGAAGCCGGTGGCGGTGATCGTCCGGCCGTCGAGACTGCGCGCCGGGTCGGCGGCAGCTCGCATCACGATCTCGGGCACCGCGACGGTCGGCGCGGGTCCGGCAGGCAGCGGTGGAAAGTCGCGCGGCTTCGGCGCCGACGTGACGGGCGGCGCGGCGGTGGCGCCGCGGGCGTCCAGCGGCGGGGGCACGATGAACGCGACCATCGCGATCGGCACGAGCAGCAGCCACGCCAGCCCGCCGCGGTGCCGATGGCCATGGCCGTGTGCGTCGTCGTGGTGCTCGTCGGGTCGGCCGGCGTTGCGCACGTCGCGGACCACCGCGGCCAGACCGAGCCCGACCAGCACCACCGCGGCGATCACGAGCCACGGCAGCAGCGCAGGCTTTACGTAGTGCACGTAGGTCCCTCGCAGCAGCATCACCGCCATGCTCGCGCCGACCAGCAGCAGGACCAGATTCTGGGTGAACCGGCTCATCGACCGTCCCCCAGGAAGGCGAGGCCGACCAGCGTCGCGATCACCGTCGCGACGACGAACGTGGCCGGGCCGAACCGCACGGCGAAGCTGCGTCCGAACATGCCCGCCTGCATCGCCGCGAGTTTGACGTCCACGGCGGGACCGACGACCAGGAACACCAGCCGCGGCAGCAGCGGCAGCATGGTCAGGCTCGCCGCCACGAACGCATCGGCCTCCGAGCACAGCGCCAGCACGACGGCGAGCACCGCCATGGTCAGCACGGCGAGGATCAGGTTGCCCGCGAGGTGTTCGAACATCCAGGCGGGCACGACGACCCGCAGCGTCGCGGCGGCCGCGGCGCCGACCACGAGGTAGGACGCCGCCTGCAGGAAGTCGTGGCGGGCCGCCTCGGAGAACGTGGTCCACCGCGAACTCCCCGGCGCCCGGTCGGTGCGGGGTAGTGAGCGCGTCACCCATTCGTGGCGGCCGAAGCGCAGCCACAGCATGCCCATCGCGACGGCGGTCAGCAGCGACGCCACGCACCGGACCAACACCATCTCGGGATTGCCCGGGAACGCAACCGTCGTCGCGACCAGCACCACGGGGTTGATCGCGGGGGCGGACAGCATGAACGTCAGCGCGGCCGCTCCGGTGCGGCCGGGCCCATAGAGCCTGCGCGCAACCGGGACCGAGCCGCATTCACAGCCGGGCAGCGCAGCGCCGCCGATGCCTGCAACCGCGACCGCGGCGGCGGGCCGACGGGGCAGCCAGGACGCCAGCCGCTCGGCGCTGACGAAGGTGGCGATGAGACCGCTGACGACGACGCCGAGAACCAGGAAGGGCAACGCCTGCACGAACACCCCGCTGAACACCGTGGCGGCCGTGCTCAGCGCCGAATGTCCAGCGACGACGCCGCTCAACCATGGTGCGGAGACCGCCAATCCGAGCAGCGCGAGCAACAGCATCTCGAGCGAACCGGCACGGCGTCGCCCAGTGGTCGACGACGACGGGGCTGCGTTCACGGGCCCATCATGCCTGCGCCGGCTGGGCGTCCGGCGACGCCGGCTCGACGCGCCGACGATCATCGTATTGCTGGTGGTGGCGCGGGCTACCATCCGATGACGATGACGCACGCCAAGCCCGACGAAGAGCAGCCGCCACCGCAGCGGACCACGACCGCGGACAGTCCCCGCGTCACCACGCCCGCGCTGCCGCCGCAGCGCTCGGGACGCTTGGCCGTCGTGGTGCCCGTGTTGATCTCACTCGTCGCGCTCGGAGTCGCGAGCTGGGCGCTGTTGCGCTCGCCCGACGACACTCCGCCACCACCGACCGATCAACAGGTCGCGGAAGCAAAGGACGCGGCGTGCGCTGCCTATACGCGGGTGCGCACCTCGGTGGCGCTGCAGAGTCAGGCGGGCGCTGGCGCCGACCCGAACGCGGCACCGCTCGTTGCCGTCAACGCGCGCCTGGCCATGGCCATCGGCAGCCAGCACATCGTCGACAGTCTGAGCCCTGCGGTTCCAGCCGAACTCGCTGATTCATTGCGGTCCGTGGCGACGGGGCTGCAGGACATCACGATCAACGCACTGGCCGGGACCGATGGCGGCGACGCCGGCCAGGTCGACCGGCTGCGCGAGGTCGAGGCGACCAGCCAGAAGATCGTCGAGCTGTGCAAGTAAAGGCGCGCCGGCCGTAGCCGGCGCGCCTTCACCGGTGAGTCCTAGCTTGCGTCGGATCCTGCATCTCCGCCGGACTCGGAGCCCGTACCGCTCGTCCCGCCGGCGTCGGCCCCGCCCGGCGTACCGGCACCACCGGGTGCTGCGAATCGGTTTCCGGTGAGGGCGCCGATCCCATTGCTGATGGCATCGGTGAACGGCTTGAACGGCGTGAACGGAGCGCGGCCGCCCGATCCCGACGTCGGGCTGGTCGACGGCTTGTCCAACGGTGCCCCGTTGACACCGGGGATGACGACGGCCGGCTCATCGGTGGTGACCTCGTCGGTCTCGGGAGTCGCCGCGGGCGTCTCGGGCGCCGGCGCCTCCGCGGCGGTGGTCTCGTCGACCGTGTCGAAGGTTGCGACGTCACCGGTGGCCTCGGCGGGCGCGGAGAGCGCCTGAGCTTCGTCCGCGGCGAGCGGCGCTACGGGGGCCGGAGCCTGAGCCGGAGCCGAGACCGCAATGACGTTCGGCGGAACCGGGAGTCCGCCGTTCGGCTGCACGATTCCCGGCGTGGGAGGCGTGAATGGCGCGAACGGCGTATTGGCCGCCGTCATATTGGGCGACAGCCCGAACGAAAGGGTGGGCGGCAGCAGGATTCCGGTACTGACGAACGGCAGGAAGTTGAATCCGAACGACATCGGACCGACTTGAGTGGTCGTGCTCAAACCGCCGACGCGGTAGTCGTAGAAGGGGCCGTTCGCGAAGTCCTGATAGGTGACGAAGCCGGTGGTTCCCGAATTGGTGATGATTCCGGGGATTCCAGCAGTCCACCGACCGATGTCGACGGAACTGAAGTTGTCCGGTTGCCCATTGATGCCGGTCTGGCCGGTCGGCGCCTGAGTGAAGCCGATGGCCTTGAGCACGTTGAGGTCGAAGACGAGCGGGCCGAGTCGGTTGGCGGTCTGCAGGACGCCCGCGTGGGTGGCCACGTAGGGGTCGTAGGACACGGCATTGTCGGTGAAGCCGATCGCGCCGGTGCTGCTCGCCAGACCGGCGATGCCCGAAACCCACTCATCCATCTGGGTGTAATTGGCCGTGCCGGCGGTGCTCCCGGGTGGCGGGCCTGCGGCGCTGAACGACCTCAGGGAGTTCAGATCGAAGCTCAGCGGTCCCAGGCGGTTGACGGTCTCGAGCGTGCCGTTCACCGCTGCGGCGGTGTCGGTGACGACTGCCGACACGGCGGCGGCACCCGCAGTACTGGTCGTCGGCGACGGCGCCACGACCCAGGGCAGCATTTCTTGGAAGCTGAAGTTGGCCGTCGGCTCAACTTCGCGAACTGTCGGCTCGGGGTTAGCCAGTGGCAAACTATATCCGGCTACCAGCAACGCTCCTGCACCGATTGCGGTAATGCCTACGCCGCAATAGCGGCAAATGTTCTTGATCATCGTTTCCCCAGCCAGATGCGTTGAATTGTCGGTCCAGTAAATACCAATCAGCCCTGCATGGTCAAGGGATTCTCCAGACACGGCTAAGTCCGAAGAGTATGAATTACGAATAGCTCAAGATCAAATTGGCGCATACTCGGGGCGTCGAGGTGCTATTGCCGTCGGCATGTCGTGAACGCAGCGGCCAGCTACCGATTCGCCAGAGGGGATTCGGGCGCTACTGCGGACGGGCCGTCAGTTGACGAGGAGCCAGATCGCGACGAAGTGGCACGTCGCGCCGACCGCGGTGAAGGCATGAAAGAACTCGTGGTGGCCGAACGTCGCCGGCCACGGATTCGGCCAGCGGGTGCCGTAGAGGATCGCACCGATGTTGTACAACACGGCGCCGGCGACGAGCAGTGCGACGACCACGATCCCAGCGCCATCGAGCAGCACTTCGACGAACAGCACGGCGACGTAACCCAGCAGCAGGTACAGCGGGACCCCGACCCAACGCGGGGCCGACGGCCACAGCATCTTCAGCGCGACGCCCGCGGCGGCGCCCGTCCAGACGATGACGAGCACCTTGTTGCCGACGTCCGGAGGCATCGCCAGCACCGCCAGGGGTGTGTAGCACGCCCCGATGAAGACGAAGATCAACGAGTGGTCGAACCGCTTCATCCACTTCTCGGCGACCGGCGACCCCCACCGGACCCGGTGATAAGTGGCACTGACGCTGAACATCCCGACGATCCCGATGGCGTAGACCACGGCCGCCCAGAAGGCGCCCGGCCGCGGCGCGTACCAGGCTCCGTAGACCAGGGCGGTGCACGCGACGAGGGCGACACCGGCGGAGACGAGGTGGATCATTCCGCGCGCGCTGGGGACCCCGACGAACTCCGCCACCATTTCGACCGCCGTCGGCGCATGGATGTGCGCTTCCGGATCGAGGGGGCCGGAGATCATGTCGGCCGGTTGAACGGTCAGAGCGCGTCTCCGATGTCGTGAGCGTGCCAGCACTCGTCAGGGCAGCGCGGCGTGGAATACGTCGGCGCATCGCGAGCCTACAGTGACGATGTTCGCTGGACGGACTTGGAGACGTTCGTTAAGCGGCTGTTGCGGTATCGATATCCGGGCGGTCAGCCTGCGGTTGCCGCAGCGTCTTGTTCGCGCTTGATTTCCAGGGCGATGTCGATGAGCTGGTCCTCCTGGCCGCCGATGAGCTTGCGCTGCCCGGCGCGGTGCAGGAGCTGATGCGCGGGTACGCCGTAGCGCTCGGACTGGCGGATGGCGTGCTTGAGGAAACTGGAGTACACCCCGGAATAGCCCATGATCAGCGCATTGCGGTCGAGCAGGCACTCGGCCGGCATCGCAGGTGCGACGACCTCCTCGGCGGCGTCGGCGATGTCGAAGAAGTCGATGCCGGTCTTCACGCCGATCTTGTCGAACACGCCGATGAGCGCTTCGACGGGCGCGTTGCCCGCACCCGCGCCGAAGCGGCGGCACGATCCGTCGATCTGCTTGGCGCCCGCGCGCACGGCCTCGATGGAGTTTGCGACGCCGAGCCCCAGGTTCTCGTGACCGTGAAAGCCCACCTGAGCGTCATCGCCGAGTTCGGCGACCAACGCCGCGACCCGGTCGGCCACCCCGTCGAGGACCAGTGCACCGGCGGAGTCCACGACGTAGACGCACTGACATCCCGCATCGGCCATGATCCGCGCCTGAGCGGCGAGCTTCTCCGGAGAGATGGTGTGGCTCATCATCAAGAACCCGACGGTCTCCAGACCGAGTTCACGGGCCAGGCCGAAGTGCTGGATCGACACGTCGGCCTCGGTGCAATGCGTGGCGATGCGGCAGATGGAGCCGCCGTTGTTCTGCGCCTCCTTGATGTCTTCCTTGGTGCCCACGCCCGGCAGCATCAGGAAGGCGATCTTGGCGTCCTTGGCGGTCTCGGCCGCCAGCTTGATCAGCTGCTGCTCCGGGGTCTTGGAGAACCCGTAGTTGAAGCTCGACCCGCCCAGCCCGTCGCCGTGGGTCACCTCGATGACCGGCACGCCCGCCGCGTCGAGCGCGGCGACGATCGAGCCGACCTCCTCGAGGGTGAACTGGTGACGCTTGTGATGGGACCCGTCGCGCAGCGACGTGTCGGTCATCCGGACGTCCCAGATGGGGTTGAAGTAGATGCCGTCGGTGCCGGTGGTGACGCTCACGATTGCGCTCCTGCTGCTGTCAGGGACTGCTTGGCGATCTCCTCGCCCACCTTGGTGGCCGCGGCGGTCATGATGTCGAGATTGCCGGCGTAGGGCGGCAGGTAGTCGCCCGCGCCCTCGACCTCGATGAACGTCGTGACCACGGCTTGACCGCCGGAGTTCATCGACGGGTCGTCGAACTGCGGCTCGTTGAGCAGGCGGTAGCCCGGCACGTAGGTCTGCACCTCGGCGACCACGTCGCGGATCGACGCGGCGATCGCATCGCGGTCGGCGTCCTCGGGAATCGCGCAGAAGATGGTGTCGCGCATGATCATCGGCGGATCGGCCGGGTTGAGGATGATGATCGCCTTGCCGCGGCGCGCACCGCCGATGCCCGACACCCCGGCGCTGGTGGTCTTGGTGAATTCGTCGATGTTGGCCCGGGTTCCCGGACCGGCCGACGCCGAGGACACCGACGCCACGATCTCGCCGTAGGGCACCACCCCACCCTGGGCCTCCACCGCGCGGGTCACGGCGTAGACGATCGGAATTGTCGCCTGCCCACCGCAGGTCACCATGTTCACGTTCGGTGCGTCGAGGTGCTCGCGCAGGTTGGCGGGCGGAATGACCCCGGGCCCGATGGCCGCCGGGGTCAGATCGATCGCGCGGATGCCCGCCTCCGCGTAGCGCGGTGCGGCTTCACGATGCACGTAGGCACTGGTCGCCTCGAACACCAGATCGGGCTTCTCATCCTGCGCGAGAAGCCAATCCACACCCTCGTGACTGGTCTCCAACCCCAGCTTGCGCGCCCGCGCCAAACCCTCGGACTCCGGGTCGATCCCGATCATCCACCGCGGTTCCAGCCAATCCGACCGCAGCAACTTGTACAGCAGGTCGGTGCTGATGTTGCCCGACCCGACGATCGCGACGGATCGCTTCCTAGAAGCCATTTCGGCCATGTGCATCGGCTCCTGAATCGAAGATCATCACTGGAAGGAAAGGTGAACTGAACCTAGCCCGTCGAACCGAGCTACGAAATCGTCTCCCGGACGTGCATCTATCGCACGCGTGCAGGATCCCGGCAACACGATGTCACCGGCCTTCAAACGCACGCCGAACTGATCGACCTTGCGCGCCAACCACGCCACCGCAGTCACCGGATTGCCCAGCACCGCATCACTTCTTCCCTCGGCGACCACCTCGCCATTGCAGGTCAACACTGCATCGATCGCCCGGATGTCGACGTCCTTGGGCGATACCCGTTCCTTCCCCAGCACCCAGCCCGCAGACGAGGCGTTGTCGGCGATCGTGTCGCACAACTTGATCTTCCAGTCGGTGATCCTGGTGTCGATCAACTCGATCGACGGCGCGAACGCCGCCGTCGCCGCCAGCACGTCGTCCTCGGTGCAGCCCTCCCCGGGCAGGTCGTCGGCCAGGATGAAACCGACCTCGACCTCCACCCGCGGATACAGGAACCGACCGGCCTCGACCGGCCGATCCTCGAAGACCTCCATGTCGTCGAGCAGATGCCCGTAATCGGGCTCGTCGACTCCCATCATCTTCTGCATCGCCTCCGACGACAGACCCACCTTGTGGCCGATGACCCGAGCCCCCTCGGCGACCTTCTGCCGGATGTTGATCAGCTGGATCTCATACGCGTCGACCACGTCGATCTCCGGATGGCCATCCGTGAGCGGGGTGATCGGATCGCGGCTGCGCTCAGCCTGGGCCAGCTCCGCGGCCAGCTTCGTGCGCACCTCGACGGGCAACATTCGTGAAGTCCCCTCGTTTGATTGACCGGCACTGTTGTTGGATGGCCGGGCCATTCTATAACGTGTTCTACATGACTGAGCAGGAGTGCCAGGAGTTTGACGTCGTCGTTGTCGGGAGCGGCGCCGCCGGCATGGTCGCCGCCCTCACCGCCGCCCACCAGGGCCTCTCGACAGTAGTCGTCGAGAAGGCCCCGCACTATGGAGGTTCTACGGCGCGGTCGGGTGGCGGCGTGTGGATCCCGAACAACGAGATCCTCAAGCGTAACGGGGTCAAGGACACTGCCGATGCGGCGCGCACCTACCTGCACGCGATCATCGGCGACGCCGTCCCGCCGGAGAAGATCGACACCTACCTCGAGCGCGGCCCGGAGATGCTGTCGTTCGTGCTCAAGAACTCGCCGCTGAAGCTGTGCTGGGTGCCGGGGTACTCCGACTACTACCCCGAGACGCCGGGCGGCAAGGCCACCGGCCGCTCCGTGGAGCCCAAGCCCTTCAACGCCAAGAAGCTCGGCCCCGACGAGAAGGGGCTGGAACCGCCGTACGGCAAGGTGCCGATGAACATGGTGGTCATGCAGCAGGACTACGTCCGGCTCAACCAGCTCAAGCGGCATCCGCGCGGCGTGCTCCGCAGCGTCAAGGTGGGCGTTCGCTCGGTGTGGGCCAACGCCACCGGCAAGAACCTGGTGGGCATGGGACGCGCGTTGATCGCCCCGCTGCGGATCGGCCTGCAGAAGGCCAACGTGCCGGTGCTGCTGAACACCGCGCTGACCGACCTGTACGTCGAGGGCGGCGTCGTCAGAGGCGTGTGGGTCAGGGACACGAACGAGCCGGAGAGCGCCGAGCCACGACTGATCCGGGTGCGCCGCGGCGTCATCCTCGGTAGCGGCGGCTTCGAGCACAACGAGCAGATGCGGGTGAAGTACCAGCGCGCGCCGATCACCACCGAGTGGACCGTGGGCGCGGTCGCCAACACCGGCGACGGCATCATCGCTGCCGAGAAGCTGGGCGCCGCACTGGAGATCATGGAGGACGCCTGGTGGGGTCCGACCGTGCCGCTGGTCGACTCGCCGTGGTTCGCACTGTCGGAGCGCAATTCGCCCGGATCGATCATCGTCAACATGGCGGGCAAGCGGTTCATGAACGAGTCGATGCCGTACGTCGAGGCGTGCCACCACATGTACGGCGGCCAGTACGGCCAGGGCGCGGGCCCCGGCGAGAACATCCCCGCGTGGCTGATCTTCGACCAGCGTTATCGTGACCGCTACATCTTCGCCGGATTGCAGCCGGGACAACGGATTCCGAAGAAGTGGCTGGAGTCGGGCGTGATCGTCAAGGCCGACTCCCTGAAAGAATTGGCCGAGAAGACCGGGCTGCCCGCCGACGCGTTCGCCGCGACGGTCGAGCGCTTCAACGGCTTCGCCCGCACCGGCGTCGACGAGGACTTCAAGCGGGGCCAGAGCGCCTATGACCGCTACTACGGCGACCCGACCAACAAGCCGAACCCCAACCTGGGCGAGATCGGCCATGGGCCGTTCTACGCCGCGAAGATGGTGCCCGGCGATCTCGGCACCAAGGGCGGGGTCCGCACCGACGTCGACGGCCGCGCGCTGCGCGACGACGGCTCGGTGATCGAGGGCCTGTACGCCGCAGGCAACGTGAGTTCCCCGGTGATGGGCCACACCTATCCGGGTCCCGGCGGCACCATCGGACCGGCCATGACGTTCGGCTATCTCGCCGCGCTGCACCTGGCCAAGACCTCGAAGCCGGCGGCCACGGGCGGAGCGCGTACCTGATGCCGATCGACCTCGACGTAGCGCTCGGCGCCGAACTACCGCCCGCGGAGTTCTCGTGGACCAGTAGCGACGTTCAGCTGTACCACCTGGGCCTCGGAGCGGGAGCCGACCCGCTCGACCCGCGTGAACTGCGGTACCTCACCGACGACACCCCTCAGGTGCTGCCGACGTTCGCCAACGTCGCGCAGAGCTTCCACATGACCGAGGCGCCCACGGTGCGCTTCCCCGGCATCGACATCGAGCTCAGCCGTGTCCTGCACGCCAGCGAAGCCGTGATCGCGCCATCGCCGATCCCACCGTCGGGCACCGGCATCGCCGTCACGCGCTTCACCGACATCTGGGACAAGGGCAAGGCCGCCGTCATCTGGTCGGAGACGACGGTGACCGCGCCCGACGGCACGCCACTGTGGACGCAGAAGCGATCGATCTTCGCACGCGGCGAGGGCGGATTCGGTGGTGAGCGGGGACCGTCCACGTCGTCCGAACCACCGCAGCGGGCACCCGATTACGAACTCGCCATTGCGGTGTCGCCGCAGCAGGCGCTGCTCTACCGGATGTGCGGTGACCGCAACCCGTTGCACTCCGATCCCGAATTCGCCTCGGCTGCAGGCTTTCCGAAGCCCATCCTGCATGGGCTGTGCACGTACGGCATGACGGCGAAGGCGCTGACCGACCTGCTCCTCGACGGTGACGCGGCCCAGGTCGGAAGCTACGGTGCACGTTTCGCGGGCGTGGTCTTCCCTGGCGAGACACTCAAGGTCAGCATCTGGCAGGACGGCGGCGCCTATCAGGCGATCGTCACCGCACCCGAACGCGACGATGCGGTGGCACTGGCCGGCGTGGAGTTCACCCCCGCGACCTAGGTACCGCGTCCTCCCAAGCCACCCACCCCACCGGGATCACGATGATTAGTCGACCGGCCGCGGGGAATACGCGGGTGTTCCAGCCGTCTCCAGCAACCTGCTAGTTTCGTCTGGCGTGACCATCCCGTCGGGGGATGCGTAGATCGAAGAAGATCACCAGGAGGGCACGACAGTGAATATCACCATGGCCGACATGAGGCTGACCACCACCAAACTGACCATCACCCGGTTGGCCGCTGCGGCGGTCGCCGCCGGCTCGATCGCAGTGGCGGGCGCGGGCTTCGCATTCGCCGAGGGCGCCGCGACGCAGCCGATCGGATCGCAGGGAAAGTTGGTCGACGGCAACGTCATTCAGGGCTGGACCGTGAACGGCCTCAAGCCGAGTTCCGACGTCATCCCCTACCCCGTTGCGGGCACCCTGTGGGAGGTCACCGCAACCGACGAGGCGATCCAGGGCGGCGCGATCCCGATCGTGTCGAACTTCAACGCTCGCGCCAACGACGGCCAGACCTACCGGGCGCTGTTCGGCGTGGCCACGCCTCAGGGCGTGAATCCGGCAGGCCTGGCGCAGGGCCAGTCGACCAGCGGAAAGATCTACTTCGACGTCACCGGAGCGCAGCCGGACAGCGTCGTCTACAACGCGGGCGGCAACGACCTGTTGGTCTGGACCCCCGCTCCCGCACCACAACCGCGCCAGGGCGGTACGCAGTCCTACCCGGCGCAGCGCGGCGGGCAGACCGCGTCGGCTCCCGCGAGTTCGCCCGCCACCGAAGCACTGGAGGGTGTCTCGGCCGCGACGCCCGAGGGCGCCCAGGCAGCCGAGGCACCCGAAGGCACCGCTGCGTCGACCGAGGGAGCTCCGCTGCCCGCGAGCGCCGAACGCGTCCCGGGCGCGCCGCTGCCGCAGGGCAGCACGGGGACACCGCTTCCCGAGGGCAGTTCCGGCACGCCGCTGCCGGAAGGCAGCTCGGGCACGCCGCTGCCCGCTGGAGCCCAGCCCGCAGGTAGCCAGGGCACCCCGCTCCCCGCAGGCACCGAGGGTGCGCCGCTGCCCGCGTCCGTGACACCGGCTCCCGCTGCGCCCACCACCACCGTCGTGGTGCCGCCGCCGGCCTGAGAGTAGGCCTGCTCGTACGTCGGCGATTCAGCCGAGCCGCCGGCCCTTGCCCACGCGGGCGGGGCCGGCGGCTCGCGTCACGAGTGCGACGACCACCAGGCGTACAGGCGGTCCAGCGGCGGCCCCTTCTCGTCACCGCGAACCGCGCTGACGACGAGGTCGGCGTCGTTCGTCCACGCCAGCGTCGGCAGGTCCCGCTGGTAGCCGCAGAACAGGATGCCCGCGACCTTCTCCGGCGTGGCATTGCGGCGCCATGGCCCCGGCGATTGGATCGAGCCGGGGCACACCACGACGGTCGAGGCCCGGATGACGTCCTCGAACGCGGTCTTCAACGCCGCCTTGTCGGCCACCAGCGTGTAGGTCGCCAGCGGCGGGCCGCCGGGGTCCCCGTTGCGTTCGCAGCCGAACTTCGCCAGCGCACCCCTTGGAGTGGCCACCGGCTCGCACGCCGCAGGTGCATACCCCCGGGGCAACAACCTCCGCAGCCGCTCGCGGGCCTGCGCCTCTGGCGAGACCGTCGCCGTGGGAGTCGACTCCGCCGGCGGCGCCTCGTCACCCGACGAGTTCGCCATCCACACGCCGAGGCCGCCGAGGACGACGGCCGCGGCGACGGCAATCGCGATGGGCCGCAACGGGATGCTCGGCTTCGGCCGGGGCTGACGCTGCCGGGGTATCACCGACGCCGCCGCTGAGCCCGGCGGTCCCTGGAACCCGCCCGACCAGGGGCCGTCGTCATGCGGCTCGAACGGGCGGAAGGGTCCGGACGGATGCTCGGCGACGGGGCGGGGATGGACGGCTGGGGCCTGCACGGACACCGGATCCACGCCGGACTCGGCGAGCCATTCGTCGTCGCGGAGGTCCTCCAGGTCACCCGGACCGCCACGACGGTGGTCGATCGGATCGGACGGGAGGCGCCACCGACCGGTGAAGTTCGGGTGCACGTCGTGCTCGCCGTCCGAATCCGGTTCGGGCGGACGCGAATCCGACGGCGGGGGCACCGTCATGCCCGCACCTCGGTGATACTCGCGATCACTGCACTACTCCTGAAATCGTCCCCGGCGACGTTAGGACCCTCTGATCACGAACCCGGCGTCGCGGCCGGGCTGCGGTACCGAGGGTAATCGCCGACGGCGCGTGACGTGCCGACGTGCCGAATGAGCCGCAGCGGGTTCTACATTCGGCGAGCGAGATCCTCGTCGCCGCCGGGGGACTGCCGAGGCACGTCCACCGGCGGCGGGCCTGCGCTGCCGGTGCCGGCACCCGGCCCCGCTGCCGCAGCGGGCGGCTCAACCGGCGCTCGCTCGGCGGGCGGTCGATCCTCGCCCTCGCGCTGCCGTTCCCGCTCCTGCTCAAGGGAGTCGTCCCGGGAATCGGGCTCGTCGCGTGGCGAGGCATTGGGAGCACCGCTCGGGGCGCCACCGCCCGCGGAACCGCCACCCTGCTGGCCGAAACCCTGGGCGGCCTGCATCGCCTGCTGCATCATCTGGCCGAAGCCACCGCCGCCCTGGCCCGCGCCCGAGGCCTGCTGACCGGCCTGCTGAGCCATCTGACCCATCTGGCCCAGCATGCCGCTGATCTGTCCGACCGACTGCCCGCCCGAGGCGTCGGCGTTCTCGTAGGCCGACTGCGCAGCGCCGACCTTGCCCGCGAAGTTCGTCTCCTTGGCCTGCAACGAGGCCACGCTCGTGGCCAGCGGGGTCGTCAGCGTCGGCAGCACCGCGGCGATCGTCATGCTCATCGCGTCCTGGCCGGGCGGCAACATCGGCGGCTGGGGCAGCTCGACGGTGGCGGGGTTCCAGGTGATGCCCTCGGGCTTCTGCAATGGGCTCGTCATGTCCGCTCCTCTAGCTCAGCTCGGCTTCGTCGAACGGCGTTGTCGTACAGGTGCACTCACCAGTCATCGTCGCCGTCCTCTTCGCCGAGGTCGTATTCGAGCGCCGCCGGCGGTGCCAGCGACGCGGCCGAGCCGCCGCCGGTCTCGCCGCGGTGCGGCATCATGCCCATTCCGCCGCCCATGCCGCCCGCGGCCACCGGAGCGATGCCGCCGACCGCGGAGCTGTTCGCGCCTGCGGGCACCGCGAACGCTTCCGGCGAGGCTCCGACGAGCCCCGCCATCAGTGGGGTCTGCGCGCCAATGCCTCCAGACCCCGGCAGTGACGCCGCCTTGACCATCCCGGCGCCGCTCCCCGGCCCCGAGCCACCGGCCAGCGGATGGTTCGAGAACGCCGAGAAGGGTGTCGCACCGCCGGCTCCCATTCCACCGCCACCGCCACCGCCGCCCTTGCCGCCGAACATCGAGGTCAGCTGCTGCAGCGGCTGCGCCAACTGCTGCAGTGGTTGCATGAGCTGCTGTGGCGCCTGGGTCAGCATGCCGCCGAGTTGCTGCGGGAGCTGGGCGGCCATCGACGCCATCTGAGTCATCATCTGCATGGCCTGTTGCGAACCCTGTCCGCCTGCTTCCCGACCCGCCTTGGCGGCCTTGTCGGCGCCTTGGGTCGGCACCCCGGGGGCACCGGTCGGCGGGAACGTCGGCGGCACCCCGAGGCCGTTGGCGAGTTCGGCGGTGTTGGCGTTGACGTAGGCGGTGTTCTGCGCCAGGCCCATCTTCATCCGGCTCTGGATCAACTCGGCAGTGTTGCTGACCGGCATCGCTTGAATTGCCTCGCATTCGCGCTGCACCTCCAGGGCGGTGGCGTTGACCAGCGCCTTGGTCTTCGCGACCGTGACCTCCATGCTGCGCAGCTTCAACGCGATCGCCGCGGCTTGGGCGGCGTTGGCCTCGTGTCCGCCGATGATGGTCGTCGCCTCACCGGCCGCCGCGACCGCTCCCCCGCCGGTCCACTTCTCCGACAGCGACGCCAGCTGACTCTGCTGCAGCGGCACCACCGAGCCGGTCAGCTTGGCAGCGAGCGCTTCGTACTGTGCTGCCGACGCGGCCAGCGCATCCTCGTCGACGTTCGGCCACCCCGGCCCCATCACCGTCTGCGACCCGTACGGGCTCACGTCCTGTTGCAGTCCCATGACACGGTTCCCCTCCCGCGTGTCCAGTGTCGGTTCGAGATTACCGTCCGCGCGATGCCTGGCAGTGCGCCTATTGCAGGACGCACGCATGCGCATTCCCCTGCAAGGGCACCCTGGTGCCCACCGCGTCTCGGCCGGCAACTTCAGCAAATTTGCGTCGGTCGTCGAAGCGCGGGTCCTCCACGTCTTTACGGGGGCGTCAACCGTTTACAACGGGCCATCACAGGTTGTACCCTGCGATCTAGATCACAAATCTAGCAACGAGGAACGCACCACCAACGGAGATCCGCGGAACGGCCGACTGCCGCTCTCCGACCGCCAGGGGTGGGGGGTACGAGGCTGCAGGTGGAAACGCCTGCAGCCTCGTCTCGTCGGCGTTCCAACACACGAATCTCTGGTCGATCCACTATCGATGCGCACGAGCGTAGGCGGGTAGATGATGCGAGGGTGAGCCCCCTGCGCCGATCCCGCACCGCGGCGTCGTGGATCTGCGCCGCGGTGGCCGCGCTGATCGTCGCGGGCTTTCCCGTCTACGTCCGCCCGCAAGTCGACCCGGTGCGCAAGGCGGACGCGATACTGATCCTCGGCGGGCCGAGTTACGGTCGCTACCCCCGGGGCCTGGAACTCGCATCGGCAGGCGCGGCTCCGACGGTGGTGGTCTCGAATCCCAACGGGCGCAAAGATCCATGGCTCACGCAGCAATGCGCTTCGGCACACGCCTACGAGATGGTCTGCTTCGTACCGGATCCGCCGACCACTCGGGGCGAGGGTCGCGAGCTACGCCGCCTGGCGGCCGAGCGAAGATGGCGGACGGTCGTCGTCGTCACCTTCCGACCGCACGTCTCCCGGGCGCGCTTCATCCTCCAACGATGCTTCGACGGTGAACTCGTCATGGTCGTACCCGACGATCCGGTGTCGGCGCCACGATGGGTCGTCGAGTACGCCCTTCAGACCGTCGGATACGTGCGGGCAGCACTCCAGCCCGGGTGCTGATGGCTACCATCACGACATGGGGAGGAGGCGAAGCCGTACCCGACTGGTCCTGGCGCGACTGTGGGCATACCCCCTCTGGTGCGGCATCAGGTGTTCGAACGTCGGCGGGGTCGTCGCGGACGACGTCGCCTGGTGGATCACCTGCATCGACGATGCCGAGCTGCGAGGGTTCGACCCGTACACCCAATTCGCCTACCTCAGTGCAGCGCTCGGGGAATTCCGGACGCTGGCGCACTTCCGACTACGCCAGGGACCAGCCGTACTCAGGCTCGTCCTGCGCATCGTCTACCGGCCGTCACCGACGCTGATCCTCGAAGCGGATCGGATCGGTCCCGCGTTCTTCATTCAGCACGGCCTGGGCACGATCGTCACCGCGACGTCCATCGGCAGCCGGTGCTGGATCAACCAGCAGGTGACGATCGGCCACGACGCCGTCGGCAGACCAACTCTGGGCGATGACGTCAGGGTCGGCGCTGCAGCGGTGGTACTGGGACCCATCACCCTCCACGACGGTGCGACGGTCGGAGCCAATGCGACCGTCATCCACGACGTGGGTCCGGGCGAGACCGTCGTCGCACCGCTGGCGAGGGCACTCGAACCTCGTCGTACGGGCGGCGACGACGGACCAGTTCAGGCACCCAGATGAGAGCCGGAACCACCTGTGCCACAACGATTGCCAGTGCGGCGGCGACGACGACGCCTACCGCGCCGTAGCCCGGCGCCACGGCGCACCCCAGCCCGATGCTCGCCACGGCCATGACGATCGTCCAGAACGCCTGCCATCGCGCCTCTGCGGGCAGCGTCAACAGCACGGTCGCAGGCAGGTGCATCGCCTGGCCGATGAGCAGTGCCCCGAAGGCCAACGCCAGCCAGGCCGTCACCTCGATCTCGCCGCCGGACAACACTTCGGCCGCCCAGGGCCCCAGGAGCCACATCGCCGCCGCCGCGAGCGCGGCGAGCGCGGCGAACGACGTCGTGAGACGCCGCCACATCGCGATCGTCTCGGCGGTCTCGGTGCGGCGCCGCACGAAGATCGGCCAGTAGGCCAGGCCCGCCGCTGACAGCACCGACCAGCACGCCGCGTACATCTGCGCCAGCAGGGAGTACTCGGCGAGTTGTTCGGGAGTCGAGAGGTGCGCGAGGATGACCCGCCCCGTCTGCAGTCCGATCGGCAGGCCCAATCCCACGACGAAGAGCCACATGCTGCCTGCCAGCAGCGGTGTTCCGGTCGAGGCACCCCGCACCGGAGAGAACGCCGACGACCCCAATCCGGACAGGCGCAAGGCCAGGACGCAACCCAGCAGCTGACCCGCGAGGAGACCGCCCAGGCTCGACGTGACGTACCAGATGCCGTCCACGCGGGCGGAGAACAGCAGCAGCGTCAGACCGAGCGCGAAGGCGGGGCAACTCATCAGGACCACTGTTGCCAGCGGGTTGCGGTCGATCCCGATCAGGATCCGAACGCCAAGGCCCGCAGGCAGAGTCATCCCGAACAGACACACCGCGACGGTGACCGCCCACCGGTCCTGCGGCCCCGAGGCGAAACCGATGACCGTGGCCCAGCCGTCGAGCGACATGATCACGACGGCGACGACCACCACTGCGCCTGCAACGCCAAGTAGAACGCGGAACCCACGACGCACGACGTCTGCCGCAGCGGGGTCCGCATTCGGACCGCGCAGCCGTGCGCTCGCACTGATCACGGACGCACCGATGCCGAGGTCGGCGAACGGGAAGAGCAGCGTGACGGTCGCGACCAAGGCGACGAGACCGAAGACGGCCGCACCGGTCTCGCGCACGACGATGGCCGTGTTGAGCAGGCCCAGCGCGACGGTGATCGGCGTACCGGCCAGCCGATACATGGGCGCGGCCAACGACGCGCGCCGCTCCTGCGGCGCCAACCGGTCCCGCGCCACGGTCACGACCGGATCGGGCCGACGAGCCGACCGATGACGATCCGCACGGCGCTCAGGCCCGCGTAGGTCAACGCACACGGGCCGGGGCGCCCGTGCGCGAGCGCCGACCACACTGCGCGGGCCACCCCTGACAGCGACCGTGCCGACACAGCCGCGCTGACGGGACTACTGCACAGGTAATCGCCTCGGACGCGACGTGATTCGCCGCCCAGGTGCTGCAACCCCCAGGCGATGTAGTCGCCAGTGCGATCCTCAGAACTCCGCGACACCGATGACCGGCGGACGTCGTACACGCTCAGTACCTCTGGTACGTGCAGAAGCTGGACGTCGGGCACGCGGCGCTGGACCTCGATGAGCCACGTGGGTTCGTCGTGGACGGCCCCGCGGTGACCGTCCCAGCGCACCTGGTGCGCCAGGGCGGCAGGGAACACCAGCGTGGAGGTCTGCAGCACGGCGCCACCGACACCGACCTCGCGAACACGGAAGAGGTACTCGGCGACCGACTCGCCCGGTTCGATGAGTCGCCGTGGCCAAGTCCTCCGCCGGTCGCCGGGTCCGACGACGGCCATGCGGGACGAGGACACCCACCCCGGGCCCCATTCGGGACGTACCCCCGACAGCTGGCACTCGAGCTTGCCCGGGAGCCACTCGTCATCGTCGTCCAGCAGCGCGATCACCGAACCCCGCGCGGCGTCGATGCCCAGTTGTCGACATCTCGCGGCACCACTGCCCGCCGGAGCATGGATCAGGACGACCCGGTCGTCGGACGGAAGGGGCACCGACGTCGCGGCGTCCAACACGACGATCACCTCGCGGACCTCCGCCGACTGTGCGAGCACCGATCGAACGGCGACCGCGACGCTCGGCCGACCGACCGTGGCTATGACCGCACTGACGACGTGGCTCATCCCGTCGCCGCCGCGGGACGCCGGGACGTGATCGCGCAGAACAGAAGTGCGACACAGGCATCCTCGGCGATCGTGTTGTAGGTCCATGGCGAGAACAGCAGATCCCAGATGCACTGCAGGGCCACCGTCAACGCCAGCGCGGACCAGCGGCCGAACTCGACGTTCCGCCACACCACGACGACGCAGGCGACCAGCAGCCAGGCAGGCAGGAGAGCGGCGAGGATTCCGCCCTCGGCCCAGGAGCCCAGCAGGATCGAGTGCATCGCGGAGTAGTCGGTGGCGGGAAGCCGCCAGTAGAGGTCGAACGGGAAGGTCGGGTCGAATCCCATCGCAATCGCGAGATGCTCTGCGCGCGTGTACACCTCCGGCGTGAGGTTCGTGCCGCTACCCCAGCCGAGAAGCGGCCGATCGGCGATGGCGGTCAACGTCATCGGAGGCTCCGTACGGCCGGCCAGCAGCAGTGGCAGATTGGTCGCGTCCTGCTCGAGGGTCTTTCGCTCCAATGCGGCTCCGAGCATCCCCCATCGCGCGGCGATTGGCATGAGGAACGTGAAGAGCACCGCGAAGGCCCCCACGCCGACGAACTGCCAAGCCCGGCCGATCCGGTCACCCACCAGGTACCGCGCGAACAGGATCGCCGCGGCGATCAGGCACACCAACGCATGAGATCGGAAGTTGAGTGCCAGACTGGCCACACCGATGATCGCCAACGCGGCCGGTATCACGAGGCGCGGCAGATCCATTCGGGTCAGCACGTACAGGAACACGACGGTCACGCCGTGGGCGACGCCGTACTTCCAGAAGTGGAGGAAGTTCCCGGTGCTGGTGAGTTCGATTCCCTCGGTGAGGAAGAATACGACGGTCCCGAGACCGATCCCGGCTAGAACCGTTGCGATCGACTCGATCGACCTGCTCGTCAGCACCGTCAGACCGATGAAGTAGAGCGAGAAGGCCGCGGGTGCTACCGCATTCGGCCAGAGCAGGCTGACACCGTTCACCAGGCACGACGCGATGTACGCCGCCCAACCCAGGGCGGCAAGGCCCAGGGGGACCACGTCGACGCTGCGGTGGCGGACGAGCAGGAAGCCGGGAACGAGCACCAGACACACGATCGACAACACCGTCGCGGTCACGTTGGCGATCTGCACGGCGGACGTCGCGCCCACTACGAAGATCGCCACCTGCCCGGCGAGGGCCGCCCGCGCCTGCGGCCTGACCTCGGCGACGTCCTCGTACCTCACGATGCACCATCCCACGTGTCGAGCGTCTGACCGGATGGCCGCTGGATTGAGATCGACTGCACTGCAGCGCCTGTCGCGCGCGACGAATGCACGAGTCATCCGATGACGTCTCGTTCACCCTCCACCGGATCGGCGCTCGGCGTACATGGATCTCGGGGACCAATTCGTCGCTGGTCATGGATCTAGTCCATGACGCCACGAGACGTCCGCGCAGCGGGCTCACCCTCGCCGACGACTCTCGAACCCCGTGTTGACCGATGTGCCGAATGCCGTCTCAGCCACCTGTCATCGCCGGATTCACCGCCCCGCCCCGGATCGCAGAACGAACTAGTCCCGAACGCATGAAGAACTAGTTCGCTACTGCCCAAGAGGATTTCAGCAACATTCCTGACGTCCGCATACACTTTCCCTAGTCGGTCGAGGACGCCTCGCCGCAAAGTTGGCAAAGAGTCGGCCTGGGGGGGTAACGACATGGGGGTCACCACGTCGCAAGTCCATTGGTCGCTGGCCGCGGCCCGGGGCTGCTCGTACGACAAGGGCCGCGGGGTGCTGTTCCAGGCCCTCTGGGTAGCCGCCTCCGAGCTGGTGGTCACCAAGGTCTGGTGTCCCAACCAACTCAGGTGCGCGATCCTGCGGTGGTTCGGGGCGAAGATCGGCCGCGGTGTGATCATCCGGCACCGGGTCAGGGTGCACTGGCCGTGGAAGCTGTCGATCGGCGACGATTCGTGGGTCGGCACCGACTCCGAGTTGTACAACCTCGACACGATCGACATCGGGTCGGACGTGTGCATCTCGCAGCACGCATACCTGTGCACGGGCAGCCATGACCGCTTCTCGCCGGACTTCGACTTCGACAACGGCCCGATCGTCGTGGCAGACGGAGTATGGATCTGCGCCCGATCCACGGTGCTGCGCGGTGTCACGATCGGCGCGAACTCGGTGATCGGCGCGACCTGCATGATATCCGGCGACGTTCCACCGAATGCCGTCGTCCGGGCACCACGGCCGACGGTGTCGTGATGCGGATCCTCCAGGTGGTGTCATTGCTGAACCCGGATGGTGCCTACGGGGGTCCGGCTCGGGTCGCCCTGAACACGAGCGCCGAGATCATCGGGCGGGGCCACGACGTGACCGTCGCCGCGGCGACCCGCGGCTATCCCGTCGGCAGCACCACCTTCGACGGCGTGCCCGTCGAACTGTTCGATGCGCGAATGCTGATGCCCACGAACAAGTTCTACGGCATGGGAGCACCTGACCTGTCGCGGTGGTTTCGCGCCAACGGCAGGAACTACGACGTCGTGCACATTCACTTCGCTCGCGATCTCGTCGTACTGCCGATCGCCATGTCGGCACGGCGGCAACGCATCCCCTACGTGCTGCAAACCCACGGCATGGTGATTCCGTCCCAGCACCCCCTGGCGGCACCTCTCGACGTGACGTGCACGCGTCGGGCACTCCACGACGCCGGAGCGGTCTGTTACCTGACGGCTCAGGAGAAGGGACAGCTGACGACGGTGGCCGGGCCGCGGCTGAGGCTCTTCGAGCTGGGCAACGGCGTCCCCGAATACGCAGGCCCGACTGCACGGTCAGGAGTGCCGGAGGTGCTCTTCGCTGCCCGTCTGGCCAGTCGGAAGAAGCCGCTGTCGTTCGTCGCCATGGCACGCATGCTGCTGACGTCGGGGCACCGCGCCTGCTTCACGCTCCTCGGCCCGGACGGGGGGCAGGGTCCCGCCGTCACCGCGGCGACCATCGCGCACCCCTCCATCAACTGGGACGGCGCCGTCGAACCGAACGAGCTGCCGACGCGAATGGCAGCCGCGAACGTCTTCGTCCTCCCATCGGTTCGCGAGCCGTACCCCATGGCGGTCCTGGAGGCCATGTCGGTGGGTCTGCCCGTCGTAATCACCGATGACTGCGGATTGGCACCGATGGTCGACCGAACGGGGTGCGGGATCGTCACGGACCCCTCTCCCCCATCGCTCGCGGCCGCGGTCGGCAAGCTGCTCGACGACGAATCGCTGGCGGCCGACATGGGTCGGCGGGGCCGCGAGGTAGCGCGGTCCGAGTTCAGCATGTCCGCCATCGGTGACCGCCTGGAGCAGGCCTATGCACGCGTCGCGGAGGGCGCACGGTGAGGAACGCATCGACGTTTCGCCGCTCGACTCCGATTGCGGTGACCGCCCTCGTCCTGACCGGAGCGATCGTCTCGGCGTCCCTCGTGTTCACCCGTCTTCGTGAACCCGACCCCAGTTGGCCGCTCAGCGTCGCCGTCATCGGAGATGCCTTCACCGCCGGCGAGTCGAACGGGGTCGTCTGGCCGACACTGCTTGCGCAGCGCACCGGTTGGTCGGTGTCCAACTTCGCGATGCCCGACGCCGGTTTCGCAGCCGACGGCCGGGGCGGGCACGCCTTCACCCACCAGGTGGAGCGCGCCCAGGCAGCACGACCCCGGATCATCCTCATCACGACCGGCCAGGCGGACAACGATCTCCCCGAGATGGGTGCGGTGACGGTCGGCGCGATCGACGCGTTCGACAAGATTCGACTCGGCGGGCAACGCGCCCTGGTCATCGGGCCCATTTGGTACGGAACCCCCACACCCGGCAAGGTGCACATGGTCTCCGAGGCCGTGCGGGAGGCGGCACGAATCGCCGACGTTCCGTTCCTCAGCGGTATCGAGCCACCGTGGCTGAGTAGGAGCCTGATGCAGGGGAACCTGCACAGTCCCAACGATGCCGGCCAGTCCGTCATCGCAGACAGGGTGGCCGCGTGGCTGCGGACGGAGATCGGCGCATGAACGGTGTGCGCTTGTCCGACATCGCCTCGGCGGCGACGGCGGCCGCAGTGGCCATCGGCCTCGTGCTCGCCTTGACTCCCGACAAGACCCCGTCCGCGCCGCCGCAGCCGGCCGACACGCTGAGCCTTCGACTTCCGCAGGCAGAGCACGAGCCTCCGACTGCCCTGTTCATCGGCGACTCCTACACCGCCGGCCCAGGGCCACGGGAACTCTCGCCCAGTTGCTTGGCAGCCAGCCGGCTGGGATGGCTGTGCCACCTGTCGGCAGTCCCCGGCACCGGCTACGTCAGCGGCGGGCCCTCCAACCGGTTCACGGTCGATGATTACCGCGGCGAATCGACGTCGTTCTCGGAGCGAATCCCCCTGCTGGCCAATCAGTTCGATCCCGACATCGTCATCCTCGACGGCGGCAGGAACGACCAGTTCCCGCCACGGGCGAACGTACTGGCTGCGATGGTCGCGACCATCGCCGATGCCAGGCGGGCATGGCCCGAGGCCGAGATCGTCTTCGAGAGGCCTCGTTTCCTGAGTCGACCGAACGACGATCTCGGCTTCGACGAGTCCTTCACGAACCGGTTGCTCCGCGACCCCGATGCCCGCGGCGTATCCGTCATCGACCCGATCCGGGCGATCGACGGTCGCGACACGTCCAACCTGCTCTCCGACGACGGCATCCACCCCAACCGGCAGGGCGAACTCGACCTCGCCGCGGCGATCACGGCGTCGCTGGTCGATCAGCGCTTCGCGGCGGACGCGTGATGAGCACCTCGTATCTGGGTCTGCTCCGCGCCAAGTGGCGTTGGCTCTCGTGGGGTGTCCTCTTGGCACTGGCGGTCACGACCGCAGCACTCGTGGCGACACCACCCCTCTACCGATGCGAGGCAACTCTGTTCGTGCGCACACCGGGGGACGTCAGCAGCGTGGTCGACGGTGGCGACTCGTATGCACAGGGCCGCGCCCGTACGTTCGCCGCGTTGGCCGACAATTCGGCCCTGACATCCCGGGTCGTCACCGACCTGGGGCTCGAACTCGCGCCCGAGACGCTCGCCGCGCGAGTCGACGCCGAGAACCCTCCTGGTACGGCGCTGATCGAGATAGAGGTGAGTAGTCCAACGCCGTCTGAGGCGCGACGCACCGCGACCGTTCTGCTCGACGAACTGGCCGCGACGGTCGACGGATTGGAGACCGTGCCGGGTTCGCTCGTTCCGCGCGCCGAACTGGTCGTCGTCAATCCACCGTCGGCCGAGGTTCGGGTCAGCGCGTGGGGTCTGCCGGTCGCCGCAGTGTTGGCGGGCGCCGCATTGACGGGTGTCTTGGTGGGGGCGATGTGCGTGGTTCTCACCTCGGTCCGCGCCTCGGCGGGGCGGTCATCCGCCGGTGCCGAATCCCTCGTCGACGAGCCAGCCCGGGGTGTGCGGTGAACGTCTTCGAGTTCATCGGCGAAATCTGCAGGAGATGGCGGACATTCGCGTGGATCGCATCCGGCGTCGCCGTGCTGGGGACGGCACTCATCCTGGCGACCCCGACGACGTACACGTCGTCGACGCAACTGCTGGTGTCCATCTCCGGATCGACGACGTTCGAGGCATACCAGAACGACGACGTGGCCAGGGAGCGGATCAACTCCTACCTCCCGTTGCTGACGAGCGAGGTCGTGAGTCAGCGCGTCGTGGACGAACTCCGGTCATCGGAGACCGCGGAGCAATTGGCCGAGCGCGTCAGCGCAGCGAGGGTGCCACCGAACACCTCGCTCATCGACGTGTCGGCCAGTGCCCCCTCGGCCGACGAGGCACGGGCGTTGGCCGACGCGTACGCGACCGAATTCATCGCCTACACCAGGGCATTGGAGACTCCCACCGGGATGGGCGCCCAAAAGGTGCGGGTCACCCAGGTGAGCGGTGCGAGCGATCCGCGCAGTGACGTCCCGGTACGACTGGCGCTCGGCATTCCGACGGCGCTCATCGCCATCGTGCTGGGCGCGGCGGCGGTGTGGATCAGATCCGGGTCCACGCGCCGTCGACATCCCGAACTCGCGAAGCCCGTGAAAGGAAACTGACCCGTGGACCTGTTCGACGTCGTCCGATCGTGCCTGCGACGCTGGTACATTCTGATCCCCTTGCTGGCGGTCACCGGGGTGTACTGCCACCAGGTGTACACCTCGGTCCTACCGGTGTACTACTCGCAGACGGTGATCGGGCTTGCTCCTCCCAATCAACGGGTGGACACCGTCGCAACGGGCCAGGCGGTGCCACGCAACGGGCTGCTCGACTTCGGTGGGGCGCCGCTGCTCGCGAACATGGCCTCGCTGGGTCTGCGCCAGACGACGGTGGTCAACCGTGTCGTCGCCGCGGGCGGTGAGCCCATCTACGACGCACGGCTCTTTCCGGTACCCGCGACGTCGCCGCCCATCCCCCTGGTCATGATCGACGTCGCCACGGCGAACCCCGAATCTGCCACGAGGACACTCGAACTGGCCGCCATGGAACTTCGCGCGTCGCTGGAGAACATCCAGGTGCAGGCCGACGTTCCCCCGGAGATGATGGCCACGTCGTTCATCGTCTCGCCGCCCAGCGTGCCGGTTCCGGCCATGCCGTCACGGACACGGTCCACGATGACAGTGGCAGTCGGCGGTGTCGGCCTCACGGTCCTCCTGACGGTGCTGGTGGACGTCGCGCTGAACCGCCGTCGCAAGCGGGTCAGATCGACGGCCGGGCCCACCGGGGACGTGGCAGCCGACGCGACGATCCTCGACGAGCCCACCGCCGGCCTGGCGATGGACGATCGGCGGCCGCGTGAGCCGGCAAGAGTGGCACCGTCGCAGTGACCATCGCCGACCAGGACGCGCCACCGGTTGGCGCCGTCAGCGCGGACCCGGCACCCGCCGACCCGCCACCGCCATGGATGCTGCGACTGCTGTGCTTCGTCATTCCGGCACTTCCGGTGTACGTGGTGCTGCCGGGCGCGTTGAAGGGCAATGGAAGCCCCGTCCGGATCATCACGCTGATCATGTTCGGGCTCCTGCTACTCGGCTTCCTGACTCGGCGCAGATCGGGCGGCGGCCGCACCCTCAACCCGGGGGTCGTGATACTGCTGGCCTACCTCGCCATGTGGCTGATCGTCTCCGGCATGGGCATGACCGCGCACGACGACTTCACGACCGCTTCCAACCGGACCCGCGCACTGCTCGCGCTGGCGGGTCACGTCGCCGCGGGGTTGTACGTGTTGGTGAGCGTTCGGTCCGCGCGGCAACGCGACGTCCTGCTCGGGTGGCTGGCGGCAGGGCTGACGTTCGCGTGTCTCGTCGGACTGCTGCAGAGCGTGAGTTCCATCGACCTGCGCTACTTCTTCCAACCGCCGGGGTTCGTCCTCAACACCGAAGACCTTGCCTTGAGCGAACGGATGGGGGTCACCCGCGTTAGAAGTACGTCTCAGCACGCCATCGAGTTCTCGGTGTTGGCGGCGGTGACCATTCCGCTGACCATCTACTTCGCCCGCCACGCGACGCGTCGTCGGGTTCGATGGCTGTCCGGCGCCGCGTGCGTCATCGCGGCGCTCGCGCTACCGGCCTCGGTCTCGAGATCCGGGATCATCTCGCTGCTGGTCGCATTGGCCATATACGTGTTCGCGTTCAAGCTTCGCCCGATCGCCGTGTCGTCGGTCGCGATCGCCGCCGCGATCACCGGATACGTGGCGGCATTCCCGGAGGTCGCCGACGCGCTGTGGCGCACGTTCACGGGCTCTGCAGAGGACGAGAGCGTCTCGGGCAGGCTCGAGGACTACGCCAAGGTCTCGGAGACACTCAGCGAACATCCGATCTTCGGGCTGGGTCTCGGCGGCGCACCGCCCACCGAATTCGGCTATCTCGACAACGAGTGGCTGCAGGCGGTCGTCCAGGGCGGCGTGATCGGGTTGATCGCGATGACCGCTGTGATGATCGGCGCGCTCTTCGGCATGTCGGCTTCCATGCGTGGTGTCACGTCACCGAGGGAGCGGGAGCAGACCTATGTCTTGGCCGCGATGACCGTCGGGATCATCGCGTCGAGCTTCACCTTCGACCTGTTCTCGTTCGAGCAGGCGGCGCTCGTCTTCTTCGTCCTGTTCGGCCTGCTGTGGTCGGGCTTCGACGTCGCCGCGCCGGAGCGGCGACGCGGCCGTCACCTCCTCGACCGGCTGGTGACGTCGCGCTCCCAGCTCGTGGCGGGGCGGGCGGCGCGCCACCGAACCAGCAGTGCCACGGCGAGATAGACCGCGGCGTCGGCCGCCGATCGCGGACCCCTGGCGGTGCGCAACACGGCGCGAGCGGTGGTGCCGGCCGTCCTCGGCGCGCCGAGCGGATCGAGTGCCGCCAACTCGACGTTGCCCCTGTTGTGGCGGCCGAGGACGGTGAGCAGGCCGCGGACGTTCGTCGGTGTGACCCAGATCGAGGGTTCCGTCGACACGACCATCTTCTCGTCGGTCTCGAACTGGCTGTCCACGAACTTGTCGTCGCCAGTGATGTCGGGGAACCGGCCGAAGCGTCGGTGTCCCGCCTCGGTGAGGGCGTACACCCCAGCCCACCACAACGCATCGCGCTCGGCGGTCATCCGCGCGCGCGCACGGTAGTACGCGCGGACCAGTGCGGTCGCCCCCTGCGTGCCGTACCGGAACGCAGGACGGGCCGCGAGCACGTCACCGCGCCGTAGTGCGTCGAGCACGGCCAGCACGGCCGTCGGCGTGATCTCGATGTCGGCATCGAGGTAGAGCCGCGGCCAGGAGGTGGCGGCCTCGTCACCGGTGTTGAGTGCGAACGTCTTCGAGCCGACGTCCGTTTCGAGTACCACGGCGCCCGGGATGCCTCGCGCTCGCTGCGCGGTGTCGTCGGTGCATCCGTTGCACACCACGATGAGTTCGATGGATCCCTCCACCGCCAGCTGACTCAGCGGGTTGAGGGTGCGTTCGATCACCATCGCCTCGTCGTATGCGGGCACGATCACCGCACCACGGTTCATGCCGACGAAACTCACAGCGGCGCCGCTATCTTCGTTGCCTTCGGCAACCCCGACCACTTCCGCCGGCTCAGTACCACCGCGAGTGTGCGGCGGTGCGTCCGATCATACGATCGCAGCACTTCGCCGAGCGCCACGGCAGCACGGAACATCACGGAATACGTCCGCCCGTGGTGCATCTCGACGTAGCGGATCCGGTTGACCGCCATGAGCGCGGCGAGTGCGGGCGAGGTACCCGATCCGCCCAGTCGGTGCTCGACGACCGCGGTGGGCTCGTAGCGCGCCACGCAGCCGCTGTCGCGTACCCGCCGGAAGTACTCGATCTCCTCGGAGTAGAGGAAGAACCGTTCGTCCCAGTCGCCCAGACGACGCGCAACCTCACCCCTGATGAGCATCGCCGCGCCGGTGGCCCAGTCGACGTCGTGGGCGTCTCGGTAACTGTCGCTGCGGTAGTCGAATTCGGACAGGCGGCACGGCCGGCCTCGCCAGAGCGTTCGGCCGAAGAGCGAGTCGCCGACGACGCCCATCGTGGATGGCTCGAAGCGCAGGGACGGATAGGTCTGCCCGTCATGATCGAGTATGCGTGGCACGACCACGCCCACTCGATCGTCGGATGCGAGTGTCTCGAGCATCCGACCAATGGCCTCCGGTCTGACTCGCAGATCCGGATTCAGGATCAACACCGATCCGCACGATCCGGTGTGCGGCAGCGCGCGATTGATGCCGCCGGCGTAGCCCAGATTGCCGCCTGACTCGATGAGCAACGCGTCCGGGTACGTCGCAACGACTTCGACGGTCCCGTCGGACGACTGGTTGTCCACCACCAGGACGCGCAAGGCGTGCGAGCGAGCCGAGGCCCGCAGGTCGTCGAGCAATAGACCGATGTCGGCTGCGCTGTTGTAGGTCACGACGATGATCGATGCATCCGCGTGTTCACCGGCGGCCAAGAATCTACCGTCCGCCACGTCGGTTCCGAGTGAGGTCACGAGACCGGCTCCTTCGCAGTATCGTTCGACCCCGCCCTGCTTCTCGGCCACACCGTGTCCTTCACCCACGCTGCGCCGACGATCGCCCACAGCGCGAGGAACGGCAGGGCAGGTACGAGGAAGCGGAACCCGCCGCCGAACACCATGACCTGCACCGTCAGGAGCACCGCGAAACTGAGGGGAACCAGCCACGGGCCGCGGTGGCGCCGGAACAGTCCCACTGCGACGAGCAAGAGCGCAGCGATCCACCCGACTCGAACCGTCCATCTCGGAGCGGGGTCCAAGAACACGCCGCGGTTGAGCCGCGTGACCGGGTCGAACGTTCGGACCAGCCGTTCGGGTACCCGCTCGGCGAACTCCGCGGGATTCTCGCGGATCCACGCGACGGCGAAGTCGCGCAGGAAGCGGTCATTCTCGACTTCGTCGACCGGCGGGACCGGCAATCCCTCGTTCGCCTGTGCGGAATCCGCCAGGTCGTTGTTGGCCAGCGCGATCGTCACTCCCCCGGCAGTGGTCAGCGGAACGAATGCGTCCAGTCGTTCGTAGTTCCGCCACGACCAGGCGCCAAGGATTATCGCCAGCCCCACCACCGCTCCGGTGGCCGCGCGCCAATCGAGTCGGCGGCCGAGGGCGAACAGCACCAACGCGGGCAGCCAGAACGCCATGACCGGCCGCACGAGTGTGGCGTACCCCGCCAGCAGCCCCGCCGCGAGCCACCACCACGCCACCTGCCGTCTCTCGCGCAGTTCGACGACCAGGTAGCAGAGGACGACCGTCAGCAGGTTGAAGAGGCTCTCTGCGTACAGCGACGCACCGATGATCAGCACCCAGGGGAACAACCCGTACGCGAGACCCGCGAGCGTCGCCTGCCTCGGCGTCATGCCGAGGCGCTCGCCGAGGCACATCAGCGCGACGGCGGTCAGACCCGCCAGGACGGCGGTGAGGACGAGCCCCACGTTGGGGTGTGGACCGAAGATTCGGTACGGGATCGCCAGGAGCATGGGCCAGCCAGGCGGACGCGCCGCCTCGAAGTGCGGCGGGCCGAAGTCGAGATCGCTCGCCAGCCCGGCGGCGAGAACATGAAAGTGACCGCCGTCCTCGTACAACGCCCCCACCGAGCGACTCAGCACGGCTGCGACGATCAGATGGGTGGCGGAGACCGTCGCTCCCACCATCCAGTAGGTGCGCGCGCGATTTCGCACGGCTACCTCACCCCGCATTGCCAGACCCCCGACTGCCACCGCCTCACGATAACGACCAAACGGCGTTCTGCCTACCGGTCGAAGGACTATTCGACGTTTGCCTGTAGCGCTTGGGAAGCTAGAAAATGCGAAATGCGCGCGCACGTATTACGTTGTCCCCATGCGTTTCTGAGCGCTTTTACGATGGAACTAGTTCCTTTTGCCTAGTTCGCCAGATGTTAAGCTCGTCGCGTGCCGTGGCCATGCGGCACTCGAGTACAGGGGGAAATGAATGGATGCTCGAATCCGCTCGGAACTGACCGGTTTCATCGTGGACAACTACCTGTTCGGCGATGTATCGCGAACGCCGGCAGTCGACGAATCACTGGTCGAAGGCGGTGTCGTGGACTCGACCGGAATTCTCGAACTCATCGAATTCCTCGAGTCCCAGTTCGGCATCGAGGTGTCCGAGACCGAGACGGTTCCAGAGAACCTCGACACGATCGCGCGGATGACGCGCTTCGTGCTCGAGAAGCAGCACGTGCTCGAGACGGCGTAGATCCGGCCAACGTCGATCCGGGGGGATTACGTTGTCAGGCAGAGAGATCGATGTTGGCCGGGGGGCCGATGCGCCGATCGAACGTCGGTACCGCGCTTCAGTCCAGGGTGCGTGGGGTCCGCTGGCGGATGTCCGCGCCCGGGCCGACCGCGACGGCACCCGGCGGCACGTCCTTGGTAACGACGGCGTTCGCGCCCACGACGCAGCCCCGTCCGAGCGTGAGGCCGTAGCCCTCCTTCGGGATGATGCATGCGCCGGCGCCGATCGTGACGCCGTCCTCGATGACGACGCCCATGCCGGAACCCGCATGCGGGGCGCCTGCGGCAACCGTCACGCCGTGGGCGATCTGCACGCCGCGGCCGATGGTGGTGTCGGGGTGGATCACCACCCCAAGCCCGTGATGCCAGAGCACCACGTCGTCCGCGACGTCGGCCTCGGGCGGCAGTGCCGTGCTGAACGCGACGGCGTTGACCGCCTTCAGCACCCGGGCGCAGCGGCGCAGGCCGCGGCGGTGAAGTCGGATGCTGGTCAACCAAATTCGTTCCGGTATCACCACAGCAGCGTATCCACCGCCGTGGGTGGTGTCACGCACGACGATCCGTGGCGACACCGCGTCCGGGGAGGAGTCGTCTCGTGGTGATTGACCACATCTGCTTCGCCGTTCGCGACCTGGCTGACGGCATTGCGCACTGGGAGAATGCCTTCGGCTATCGACGTCGCACGGAGGTCGTCACCAATTCGCGCCAGCGGGTCAGGGTCGTCTTCCTCGACAAGCTGGGTAGCTTGCCGGTGAAGTTGATCGAACCGTTGGACGACAACCTCGCACTCCAGAAGTCGGTCGAACGCGGTGGCGGCTTCCACCATCTGTGCTTCAAGTGCGACGACGTGGACACCGGGATCACCGGATTGCGCGACAAGGGGCTGCGCGTGCTGGTTCCACCCCAACCCGGCGAGGCCTTCAACGATCACGAAATCGCCTTCTTGCGAGCGAAGTACGGCTTGCACATCGAACTGATCGACACCGACGAACGAGCAGGACTCCTATGACCGAGACGACGGCGACACGGCCGGCCACCGCCACCCCCTCCCCGCCCGATGCGGGAGCGCAGAGGCGGACGGCGATCACGGACGCTCTCGTCCGGCTCTACGCCATCCGGCGGCTACGGCCGGTCGTGCTGTGGGTGCTGCGCCGCCTCGAGGGTGATGACTACAAGTCCCCCACGATCCGCACGATCTTCGCCAAGTACTGGGGGGTCGAGATCGGGATGTACACCATCGGTGCGTGCTTCACGCCGTGGGTCGTGGATCCCAAGACGAAGATCGGCCGCTACTGCTCGATCGCCGCCGGCGTTCGCATCATCAACGGCAACCACCCCCTCGGCTTGAAGTCCACGAACGCCGTGTTCCACAACCCCATGTTCGGGTTGTGCGATGACTGGATCGGTGACGAGCTGAACGCACTCGAGATCGGCAACGACGTGTGGATCGGTGCGAACGCGGTGATCCTGCCCGAGGTGACCCGTGTCGGACACGGCGCCGTCATCGGTGCCGGCGCGGTCGTGAGCAAGGACGTTCCCGACTACGGCGTGGTGCTGGGCAATCCCGCCCGGCTGGTCAAGAAGCGGTTCTCCGACGAGACGATCACCGCCCTACTGGAGGAGCGGTGGTGGGATCAGGACCTCGAGGACCTCACCCACAGGCTGCCCGAGTTCCAGAACTACCTCGGAGGCTAGCTCGCCGTGAACACACCGAAGCGCATGCTGCGACCGTGGCGATGCCTGGTCTACGAACAGCGCAACCGATTCGTGGGACGCAACTCGATCAAGGAGAACCGGCTGTTCCACGCGCGCGAGTTGATCCGACTGCGTGCGACGCTGACGAGCGGCTGTCCGCGGGCCCGGGTCGTCGTGGTGGTCCCCACCTGCAACCGTCCCGAAGGCCTGGTGCGTGCGGTCGAAACCGCACTCGCTCAGTCATTTCGGAATTTGGCCGTCGTGGTGGTCGACGACGGCGCCGGACTGCCGGAGCTGCCCACCGACCCGAGGCTTCTCGCGGTCTCGCTCTGCCGCAACTCGGCGACGCCGGGGCTGGTGCGCAACATCGGCATCGACCTCAGCGACTCGGAGTTCGTCGCCTTCCTGGATGACGACAATGTCTGGACTCCCGAACACGTCGCCACGGCGGTGTCGGCCCTGGACGCCGACCCCGGCTTGTCCGCCGTCTACACCTCGGTGTCGCGGATGCGGCCAGACGGAACGGAACTCGACGTGCTCGGCTCCCCATTCGATCGGCGCAGGCTTCGGTGGGACCCCTACATCGACGTCAACAGCGTCGTGGTGCGGCGGTCATGCAACCGCGGCTTCAGCCTGCTGCCCCGGACCAAGGCGACGCTGCCGAAGGAGGACTGGGAGTACGTGTGGCAGCTCAGCCGGCGGGGCCGGATCGAGCACGTGCCGAAGGTCACCGTCCGCTATGCGATCAATCCCGACAGCTACTTCACCGACTGGGCCGACGATGCGCGGGCCGGCGCGCGTCAGACGGCTCTCACCGCGCCTGCGCAGGAGGAACAGTGAACATCTGCGATTTCCTGTCGAACACCGGCGCCGCCGATGACGTCGCGATCGTCGACGGACAGCGGCACCACACGTATGCCGAGTTGCGCGCGGCTGCAGCGACCGTGGCAGGTTCGGTGTCGGCATTGCAGTTGGCGCCCGGGTCCCGGATCGCGATACTCGGTCCGAATTCCTTCTTCTGGGTGGCGTCGTACCTCGCGATCATGAAGCTCGGCATGGTGGCGGTACCGCTGTCGGACAAGGGCACGTCGGCCGACGTCCGCCGCAGCATCTCCGCCGTCGACTGCTCGGCGGCCCTGGTCGACCGGCGGCACCTGAGGCACGACCCCGCCGCCGCGGACTTCGTCACCGTGATCACCGACGACGTTCTTGATTCCGGCCAGGATCCGTACTGGCCGGAGACCACGACGGAAGCTGGTTCGGACGCAGTCCTGCTGTTCACCTCCGGTACCACGGGCGCCCCGAAGGCAGTCCGCGTGACGCACCGGAACATCGCGGCCAATACCGAGTCGATCATCAGCTACCTGGGCTTGGAGCGTACGGACAGGGCGCTGGTGATCCTGCCGTTCTTCTACTGCTATGGCGCTTCGCTGCTCCACACGCATCTGCGCGTGGGAGCGACCCTCGTGCTGTGCAACTCGTTCGCGTTCCCCGAGACCACCGCGAAGCTGCTGGAGGAGCAGGAGTGCACTGTGTTCGCCGGAGTGCCCTCGTCCTTCCAACTCATGTTGCGCGCCACCAGCTTCGCGCAGCGAGCCACGCCGTCGCTGCGGATCATCCAGCAGGCCGGCGGCAAGCTGCCTCCGGTGATGATCGAAGAACTACTCGCCGCCAAACCGCACGCCGCGCTGTTCGTCATGTACGGGCAGACGGAGGCGACCGCACGCCTGTCGTACCTACCCCCGGCGATGCTCACCGAGAAGCTCGGGTCCATCGGGAAGGGCATACCGGGTGTCGAACTGCGCGTCCTCGGTCACGATCTCGAACCCGTGCCCGCAGGCGGCAAGGGTGAGATCTACGCCCGCGGGCCCAGCATCTCACCCGGCTACTACGGGGAGCCGGAGGGAACGTCGGACAAATTCACCCCGCACGGCCTCCGAACCGGCGACGTGGCCGTGGTCGACGAGGACGGTTACGTCTTCATCGTCGACCGGCGGGACGACTTCATCAAGTCCTGGGGCTACCGCGTCTCGAGCCAAGAGGTCGAGGCTGCGGCCCTGCGAATGCCGCAACTGGTGTCGGCAGCCGCCATCGGAGTCCCAGATGACGTTGCAGGAGAGGCGATCGTGCTCTTCGTGACCGTCGCACCCGACAGTGCGATCACCACCGACGCCGTGGCCGCCGCCTGCCGCCGGTCCCTGCCCAAGCACATGGTGCCGAAACAGGTCGTCGTCCTCGACGGCATGCCGCTGAACGCCAGCGGCAAGATCGCGAAGACGCGACTCCGCGACCTCGCGGCCGCACGGGCATCGTCGGCGTTGGCCCACCCGGGCTGACGTTCATCGAACACGAACGGGGGATTCGAAGATGCGTTCTCGCAGAAGAAGAGGGTCCGTATTTCGTCGGGCGCTGTGGGTGGTTCCCGCGGCACTGCTCGTGATCGTGCTCATCGCCGCAGTGGTGACTCAAGACGTCTGGAAGGGGCAGTCGATGCCGGTCGAGGGTGAGGTCGTCGCAACGGTCGACGACGGACAGCTGGCGGTCGTCGACCGCACGCGGGTGTTCTTCGGGCACCAATCGGTGGGCGAGAACATCCTGGGAGGCGTCGAAGTCATCTACTCGCGACAGGGTCTGATCGCCCCACCCATAGAGGAGAAGGGCGCCAGGCCGGGACCCGCAGGCGGTTTCATCTCGCACGCGTACATCGGCGCGAACGAACAGCCGCGGCTCAAGATCGACGACTTCGCGCGGATCCTCAGGAGCGGTCTCGGCGCTCGGGTCGACGTCGCGCTGATGAAGTTCTGCTTCCTGGACATCTCGACCCGGACCGACGTCGACGCGCTGTTCACCCACTATCGAGACACGATCGCCGAACTGCAACGTGACTATCCCGCGATCTCCTTCGTGCACGTCACCGTTCCGCTCACCACGGACTCCGGGATCAAGAACAGAGTCAAGATCATGTTCGGCGGCAGCGACCGCTACGGGCAGGGCGAGAACGTCGCGCGGCACCGCTACAACGAGCTGCTGCGTCAGCACTACGGTGAGGACCGCGTATTCGACTTGGCCGCAATCGAATCGACCACCCCCGACGGTGGCCGCCGGGAATTCCGGTACCGCGACCAGCCTTACTACGCGCTGCACACCGGCTACGCCTCGGATCTCGGACACCTCAACGCAGAGGGTTCGGAGATCGCGGCGAGCGCCTTCCTGCGGGCCGTCGCGAATGCGTCGGGTAGGCGGTGACCGATGCTGGGTGAGACGGGCATCGACATCGTTCCGGTCGCGCGGATCGACCGGTTGATCCGGGATCATGGTGACGGGTTCCTCCGACGGTGGTTCACCGCAGGCGAGATCGAATACTGCACCCGCAAGGCCATGCCGAGCCGGCACTTCGCCGCACGCTTCGCTGCCAAGGAGGCCGTCGCCAAGACACTGCCCGGGCACTGGGACGGCCCTCTGCCCTGGCGGTCGATCGAGGTGGTGAGCACGCGAACCGGCGCCCCGGGCATCCGGCTCTCCGACGCGCCGCTGGCGATCGCCGCAGGCGCGGGCGTGACGGACATCCGCATCTCGATGTCGCACTGCGACGACTACGCGACCGCGGTGGCGATCACGACCCTCGCCGCCGAGAAACCGGACGGGCCGTGAACCGCGACCACGTCGAGCAGGCGCTGGCCGACCTCGTAGCGCTCACGGCGTCGAATGACACTGCTCAATCGAGTCGATTCGAACTCAGTGCCGTGACCATCGCCCTCGCACTGGAGGACGTCTTCGCGATCCAGCTCGACGATGCCGACATCGACTCCATCGACCCGAGTGATCCGGTGGCGCTCGCGACCCTGCTCGACCGCGCGAGAGGGCAGCGCTGATGTGCGGCATCTGCGGAGTGGTCACCACGGGCGCACCTCCCGAGCTGACGTTGCTCGACAAGATGATGAGTCGGCTCGGCCACCGCGGACCGGACGGCCACGGCTTCTACCGCGACCACCGCGCGGCGCTGGGGCACACGCGCCTGGCCATCATCGACATGGCGGGCGGCGCCCAGCCGCTCTGCAACGAGGACGGCACGCTCTGGGTGACGTTCAACGGCGAGATCTTCAACTACGTCGAGTTGGCTCGCGAACTCAAGGCGTTGGGTCACCGCTTCCGAACCGCGAGTGACACCGAGGTAATCGTGCACGCCTGGGAGCAGTGGGGCACCGATTGCTTCGACAGGTTCAACGGCCAGTGGGCGCTCGCGCTGTGGGACAGCCGCGAGGAGCGCCTCATCCTGTGTCGCGATCGGATGGGCGTGCGGCCACTGTTCTACACCCGCAAGCGTGACCGCTTCCTGTTCGCATCCGAGGTCAAGGCGCTGTTCGCCGACCCAACCGTGCCGCGATCGTTTGATTCCGAAGGTCTGTCGCAGACCTTCGGCTACTGGTCCACGGTCGCTCCACGCACCGTGTTCAGCGGTGTCGAGCAATTGCCGCCAGGACACCATGCGGTGCTGGACCGGAAGGGCTTTCGCGTGGCGCCCTACTGGCGCGCCTCCTTCCCGCCCCGCGGATCCGAGCCCTGCCAGAACACCGTGGAGAACGCCGCCGGGTTGCGGGAACGCATGATCGAGGCGACGCGCCTACGGTTCCTGCGCAGCGACGTTCCAGTCGGCGCCTACCTCTCGGGAGGATTGGACTCCGCGATCACCGCCGCGGTGATCTCGCGCTACACCGATGCCGACCTGCACACCTTCTCCCTGCGGTTCCAGGATCGCGAGTTCGACGAAGGCGGCTACCAGCGCCAGATGTCCAAGGCGCTGGGCACTCAGCACCAGGACATCGTCGTGCATCCGTCGGACATCGTTGACGTCTTCCCACAGGTCATCCGCCACACCGAAACCCCCCTGGTGCGGGCAGGACCCGCCCCGATGTACCTCCTGTCGAAGTTGGTGGCCGAGCACGGGTTCAAGGTCGTCGTCACCGGCGAGGGTGCCGACGAGGTCCTCGCCGGATACGACGTCTTCCGCGAGGCCCGGGTCCGGATGTTCTGGGCTCGCGACCCGGAATCCGCGAAGCGTGCGAAGGCCCTGGAGCTGCTGTATCCCTGGATGGAGCGATCCCCTGGTAGGGCACCGGCGTTCGCGCGCAGCTTCTTCGGGCGGAACCTGGACCTCGACGATCCCGCGCTCTCGCACCGTCCCCGGTGGGATTCCACGGCGTCGATCACGACGATGTTCTCCGCCGACATGCGGAACCGGACCTCGGCCGGCCCGCTCGACGACGTCACCGCCGGAATGCCTGCAGAGAGCGCGCAGTGGGATCCACTCAGCCGCGCCCAGTGGCTCGAGATGACGACGCTACTGCCCGGCTACATCCTTGCCTCCCAAGGCGACCGCATGCTGATGGCGAACTCGGTGGAAGGCCGGTTTCCGTTCCTCGACCGCAACGTCATCGAGTTCGCCAACCAGCTCCCCGCACGACACAAGCTGTTCGGACTCGACGAGAAGTACCTCCTCAAGCGGGCTTTCGCGGACATGATCCCGGAAGAGATCCTGAGGAGGCCGAAGCAGCCCTACCGAGCCCCCGACGCAGCGAGTTTCTTCGCATCGGACCGCCCCGAGTGGTTCGACGAGCTGACGTCCGAGCCGGCCATCACCGCGGCTGGGGTGTTCGATCCTCGGATGGTATCCGGGCTGTTCCGCAAGTGCGCGAAGTCCGGTGGCGACGGCATGAGCAACACCGACAACATGCGGGTGCTCGCCGTCGTGTCGACGCAGCTGACATATGAGTGCTTCATCGCGGGGACCGAATGGTCCCTGCCCGAACGGACATTGCCGCAACCGACGGTCGCGGTAGACCTGGTAACCACGAAGGGGAAATGCAGTGACGCACGGAGATGAGACATTCGGACCGGACAGCCTGACCATCGACGCGGCATTCGAGGTGGACCGCATCACCAAGAGCCTGACCGAGTATCTCAGCAGGACGAAGCGGCGCGGTGTGGTCGTCGCCCTCTCCGGGGGGATCGACTCCAGCGTCGTGGCCGCACTGTGCGTACGCGCGGTCGGAAACGATCGGGTATTCGGTCTGCACATGCCGGAGCGCGAATCGTCCTTCGACACCCTTGATTACAGTCGTCTCCTTGCGGAGTCCCTCGGCATCGAAAGCCGGCTCGAGGACATCTCGTCACTCCTCGACGCGGCAGGCTGTTACCAGCGGCGCGACGAGGCGATCCGCATGGTGTGTCCCGAGTACGGCCCCGGCTACAAGTCGAAGATCGTGCTGCCCAGCGTCATCGACTCGGATGCCTTCCGGCTCTACTCGGTGGTGGTGCAGGCTCCGGACGGCACCCAGACGACCCATCGACTGAGCACGGAGTCCTACCTGGGGATCGTTGCCGCAACCAACTTCAAGCAGCGTGCCCGAAAGATGCTGGAGTACTACCACGCCGATCGTCTCAACTACGTCGTCTCGGGAACGCCGAACCGGCTCGAGTACGACCAGGGGTTCTTCGTGAAGCTCGGTGACGGTGCTGCCGACGTGAAACCGATTGCGCACCTCTACAAGTCGCAGGTGTACGCACTCGCCGAGTACCTGGGCGTCCCCGATCGGATCCGCAGCCGGCCGTCGACCACCGACACCTATTCGATGCCACAGTCTCAGGAGGAGTTCTACTTCTCGCTGCCGTACCAGCGCATGGACCTGTGCTTGTTCGGCCTGAACAACGACGTACCCCTTTCGGACATCGCCGCGGCCACGGGTCTGACCGACGAGCAGGTGAACCGAGTGTTCCGGGACATCGAACAGAAGCGCAAGACGACCGAGTACCTACAGTTGGCTCCCGTCCTGGCGGCCGACGTGCCGGAGATCGGCCATTGAGGACCGCTACCGCCGACACCCGGCTGCGGTGAGATCGCGATGGCGAGAACACCCCTGCGTCCCTTGCTGCCGGACACCCGGATCTTCGTCGCGGGCCACCGGGGAATGGTGGGATCGGCCCTGCGCCGACGGTTCGCCGAACTCGGCTACCGGAACGTACTCGGCCGTGACTCCCGGGAACTCGACCTGCGGGATGCCGCAGCGACCGAGCGGTTCTTCCGCGAGACCCGGCCCGACGTCGTGATCGGTGCGGCGGCCCGGGTGGGCGGCATCATGGCCAATCACACCCGGCCCGCCGACTTCATCTCCGACAACATCCGGATCCAGGTCAATCTCCTGGACAGCGCGGTATCCACCGGCGTGACACGGTTCGTGTTCTTCGGATCGAGCTGCATCTACCCGAAGTTCGCGGATCAGCCCATCCAGGAGCACGCACTCATGACGGGGCCGCTGGAGCCGACCAACGAGGCCTACGCCGTGGCCAAGATCGCCGGCATCGCCCAGGTCGAAGCCATCCGCCGACAGCACGGACTGCCCTACATCTGCGTCATGCCCGCCAGCCTCTACGGCCCTGGGGACAACTTCGACGCAGAAGACAGCCACGTCATCCCTGGTCTGATCCGACGTTTCCACGGTGCGATGCGAGAGGACGCGCGTTCGGTCACCTGCTGGGGCAGCGGTTCCCCGTTGCGCGAGTTCCTGTACGTGGACGACCTCGCCGATGCCTGTCACCACTTGTTGAACGCCTACGACGGCGACGGCCCGGTGAACGTCGGCACCGGCCGGGACGTGACGGTGCGCGAACTGGCGGAGATGATCGCCGAGACGGTGGGATATCGCGGCCGCATCGAGTGGGACCGCTCGAAACCCGACGGCACACCACGCAAGATCCTCGACGTCCGGCGCATGGACGGACTGGGCTGGAGTGCCAAGACGACGCTGCGGCAAGGCCTTCGGCAGACCTACGCGTGGTTCCTGGCCCACCAGAACGACTACCGGGGTTCGGCGCCCCCGGTGGTCAACGGGGCGCCACGTGGCTGAATCGACGGCGCTGGCAGCGGGCATGCGCTGGAGCGGTTTCTCGGTGGTCGGGCGGGAACTGTCCCGGACGGTCTTCACGATCGTCCTGGCTCGGCTGGTCGGCCCCGACGACTTCGGCGTGGTCGCGCAGGCCCTGGTCTACGTCGGCATCATCAGCCTGCTGCTCGACCAGGGCTTCTCGAGTGCGCTGATCCAGCGCAAGGACGTCCATCCGGACATGCCGGGCGTGGTCGTGTCGGTGAACCTGGCGGTCGGTTGCGCCCTGGCCGCACTGACCGTCGCCATCGCGCCACTGTGGGCGGAGTTCATGCGTACCCCCGAGCTGGCGGTCATCCTCGTCGCCTTCGCCCCCAGTCTGCTGCTACGAGCGGCGGCCGTCACGCCGCGCGCAATGCTCATCCGCGGCATGGACTTTCGCAAGATGGGGATCGCCGACATCGCGTCCGCGATGCTCGGCGGCATCGCAGGCGTGATCGTGGCGGTCTCGGGCGGCGGGTACTGGTCCCTGGTGGTGCAGATCCTCGCCACCGACGTCGTCCTGCTGTCCGCGCTGTGTCTGTTCGGCGCATCCTGGCGACCGAACGCCAACTTCGGCCAACTCCGCCACATAGCGGCCTTCTCGGGGCGCGCGTTCATGGCGGGACTGCTGCTGAACTCCCTGTCGCGCAACGTCGACAACCTACTGATCGGACGAGTGCAGGGCGCGCAGGCACTGGCCTTCTACGGATTGGCGTACCGACTGCTCCTCCTCCCGGTACAGCTGGCACTCCAGACCGTCGCCACGGTGCTCTATCCGCTGTTCTCCCGACTCGCCGACGACATCCCCGCGCTCCGCGACCAGCTCACCCGGACGACGCGCCTGGTCGCGATGGGCGCCTTGCCGACGATGGCGCTGATCGCTGCGGCCGCACCGCAGCTGGTCGCGATCGTCTTCGGCCCGCAGTGGGCACCGGCGGTCCCCATCGTGCAGGTGCTCGCCGTCGCAGGCGCCCTGCAAGCGATCTATCAATGCTCGACGTCGCCGCTCTGCCTCGGGACCGGACACGACAAGCTGCACCTCCGCTACGCCTGGCTCACGACCGCCGTCGCAACGCTTGGCATCGTCGCCGGCCTACCGTTCGGTCCCTTCGGCGTCGCACTGGGCTACTCGGTGGCGACCGCGCTGCTCGTGCCCGTCGAATGGTTGATCAGACGTCATCTGGTGGACGTGTCGCTGCACGAGCAGTTGTCGTCGCTGCTGCCCGCAACGCACGTGGCCGTCTGGATGGCCGGCACCTACCTGACCGTCGCAGTCCTGATCACCGATCGCGACGCAGTGGTACTGGGCCTCGGATCGTTGGCCGCGGTGGGCGTCGGTGCGCTGGCATTGCGCATCGGGCACCCTCGGCTGCTGGCCGACCTGGTGTTCGATGCGAAACGGCTGGCAGGCCGCGACGGTTCCGCCGGTGTCACCGGCGAGCCGAGGTGATCGACGCGACCTAGACCGGCGTCGAGTGCAAGAAGATCGGTTCCTCGGACAGCGCCGCGTCGTAGGCCGCGTCCTGAGTCGTCGCCACGACGTTGCCCTGCAGGTCGGTGACGACAGTCCGGGTGCCTGCTTCGAGCTGCAGCTCGAACGTGGCCGCCACCTGACACCACGCCACCAGAACCGTCCCCCGGGGCGTGGTGAAGCGGTATGCGAACGGGTCGGTCGGCTTGTCCTGCGCTCCGTCGAGGACGACCTCCAGATTCGTCGCCCCGGCCAGCAGGTTGATCACCTGCCGCATCGCAACGGCCACCAACCGCGGTTCGTGGCCGGGGCCGGGGCCGAACCAGCCACCGTTGTAGTCGTCGGTGTCGAGCACGAACATGTGGTAGACGCGCGGGATGTCGTACCTCGCCGCCGCCATGTTCACGCGCACGGTGTAGGCGGCCTGTTGCAGCGGCGTGACGGTCTCGGTCGTGACCTGCTGGTTGTCGATCGTCACCGCGAACTTCCCACCGTCGGCGTGGGATATCTGGTACCCGACCTCGGTGATCCACAGAGGTTTCGCGACCCCGAACTCCTGCATGACTTGACGGATGCTGTCGATGGACTCACGCGACGACCACGATCCCCATTCCTCGATGATCGTCTGCTCCGGCGGCTTGTTGGAACTGTACGGATGCACGGATACCACGTCGAAACAGTCGATCTGCCCGGCGGATTGGAGTTCGGCGAACGTGTTCGACAGGAAGTCCGGCGCCGCATTGGATGCGCCTCCGGCCGCGAAGCCGACCACGACGACCTCCGGCCACGTCGCCTTGATGTGCCCATGAGAAGCGATCAGGACCCGTGCATAGAGCGGTGCCACCTCGGCGTCGCCGACACTGAACCCGTAGCCGAAGTTCGGCTCGTTGCACACCTCGATCTGAGTGATGGGGTGGTACCGCACCCCGGGGTGGTCCGACCAGAACGTTCCCCTAGGCCCGAACCTGCCCAGCGCCCAGTCGATCTGCGCCAGATACGCCGAGATGAACTCGACTTCGGTGGCGAAGACCGCCCGGTCGACGGTCGGCGAGACGTTCAGCAGCACGTCGATGTGGTGGTCGACGCAGAACGACATCAGCGCGTCCGACATGACGCCGGCGCGGGCGTACGTGAGGTTCAGCCACTCGACCTGATTCGACAGATCGGAGATCTCGTCCCACGTGTAGAGGCCGATCTTCATCAGCTCTCGTCCGGCGGCAGCGGCGGGAGGAAGAGGTGGGGCCGGTGTTCCGCTGCTGCACGCGCCGGTCATCGCAGCGGCCGCGCACGTCACCGTCAGCCCGGTCCACTTCAGGAAGTCGCGTCGGTCCAGGGCCACGGCCTACGCCCATCCCGGTAGAACGGGCCGGTCGATCACGTGTCCGCCGCTCTCGAGCGCCAGGATGTCGGCGTCCACCATGATCCTCACGAGTTCCGGCGTCCGCACCAGCGGATCCCAGCCCCACGCCACCTTCGCCCTCGACGGGTCACCGATCAGCGAGCCCACCTCGCTCGGCCGTAGGTACCGTTCGTCGAAGCGCACGTGGCGTTCCCAGTCCAGGCCGACCGCGTCGAATGCCATCGCGAGGAAGTCGCGCACCGTGCATCCGTCGCCGGTGGCGAGAACGTAGTCGTCGGGCTCGTCGGCCTGCAGCATTCGCCACATTCCCTCGACGTACTCCGGGGCGTACCCCCAGTCGCGTACCGCATCGATGTTGCCCATCCACAAGTGCTCGTCGAGACCCGCCTTGATGCGCGCGACGGCACGGGTGATCTTGCGGGTGACGAACGTCTCGCCGCGACGCGGTGATTCGTGGTTGAACAGAATGCCGCTGCACGCGAATATTCCGTAGGCTTCGCGATAGTTCTTGGTCGTGCAGTGCGCGAACACCTTCGCCGTACCGTACGGCGACTGGGGCTGGAACAGCGTGTCCTCGTTCTGCGGCGGAGCCGACGAACCGAACATCTCCGACGTGGATGCCTGATAGAAGCGACAATCGAGGCGAGCCTGCCGGATTGCCTCCAACAGCCGGATCGTTCCGAGACCCGTGGCATTGGCGGTGTATTCGGGTTCGTCGAAGCTCACCCTGACGTGCGACTGCGAGGCGAGGTGATACACCTCGTCCGGGCGTATCTCGGACAGCAAGACGCTCATCCGGGATCCATCGACCATGTCCCCGTAGTGCATGAACAGGCGGGCGGCCGATTCGTGGGGGTCGACGTAGAGGTGGTCGATCCGGCGGGTGTTGAACGTGGATGCGCGCCTGATGATTCCGTGCACCTCGTAGCCCTTGAGGAGCAAGAGTTCGGCCAGGTACGAGCCGTCCTGGCCGGTGATTCCGGTGATCAGTGCGCGCTTAGCCATCGAGGTCCTCCCGGCGTCCATCGGCAAGGTCTGTGATCCACTGTTCGTAGCGGTCCAGTGCGGCCTTCTCGGACAGCACCGACTCGCAGTAGCGTCGGCCGCGTGCCCCCAGCCGTTCGGCGAGAACGGGATCGGCGGCCAATCGGAGTGCCTCCCTCAACAGCAGGTCTGGCCGATCAGCCGGCACGGAGACGCCGCCGCCGGAGGCGGCCATCTCGCCCGCGGTGAGCCCGGCCGAGTCGATGGCCGCCAGCACGGGCTTGCCCGAACGGAAGTACGACGTGAGCTTGCTGGGAACCGACATCTGCGCGACGCCCGGCCGTTCGTTGACCAGGAGGACGTCCGCGGCACCGAGTGCGGCCGGGAAGTCTGCTTCACCGACGGGCGGCAGGAATTCGAGATTGCGCAAGCCGGCGCCTGCCGCTTCCAGGGACGACCGCTGATTGCCGTCGCCCATCAGCACGAACCGAGCCCGGCTGCCCGTGCGTCCGGCCAGGTCAGCTGCGGCAAGGACGTTCTCGAGGCCCTGCTTGTGCCCCATGTTGCCCGCGTGCAGGACGATGACGTCGTCGTTCGACCAGCCACGCGCGGCCCGAAACGTCGCACTGGCAGTCAGATCCGGGGCGTCGACGTGGTTCCAGTTCCGAATCTCCCTGATCCGAGCCGGGTCGACCCCGAGATTGTCGACGAGGTCGGACCCGAAGCCGCTGTGGATGACCGCGACGCCGTCGGCAGCTCTCAGTGTCGCTGATTCGATGGCACCCAAGCCCCGCCTCAGGGTGCGGCATCCGATCTGAGCCTCCGTGGCACCTCTGCCATACAGGTCGTGGACCAGTACGCCGATCGCCGGGCGGCGGCGCGTCCACCGCGCCCTGGCGATCGCCATGGAGGTCGCCAGCAGCGGTGGCGTCGTACAGACGATGACGTCGGGTGCGTCCCACCGACACGTGGACACCTGGGCGCCGAACGTCAGTTCCATTGCGACGCGACCGAACCAGGACTCGCCGGACGGCACGACGTGGTTCAGCCGGCGGACGCGAACCCCGTCGACGACGTCGTGCGACCGCAGCGCGGCGCCCCGCCCCGGGCGCTCCCACTGCGGGTAGTGCGGCAGGCCGGTGAACACGCGGACCGCGTGTCCCCGTGCCATCATGCCCGCGGCCAGCGCGGTCGTGTACGGCGCGATGCCAGTTGGCTCGGGCCAGTAGTTTATCCCCAGTATCGCGATGCGCACCGGTCTGCTTGCCGGCCGAACGACCGTCGTCTCCTGCGGATCCATCCGCCTGACGAGAAGTGGGTGCGCCCTGTGTCCCGGGGGGCGAGACGGGGCTTCGAGTGTCATGAGACGCGCACCTACCCGGTTCCGGACTGCAGCGGCGTGGACTCCGCGACGGAGGTGGTCGCCTCGCGCAGCACCGCGCGCGATCGGGCGATGTGCGCGAAGAACGCGGGTATACCGACGACGTAACGCCTCGCCAGGCGGCGTGGCTCCACGAGGAGCCGATAGAGCCACTCGGTGCCGGTGCATTGCATGAAACGCGGTGCCCGAGTCACCTTTTCGCCAAGGAAGTCCAATATCGCTCCGCCGTTCACGATCAGAACCGGATGGGTGAGTCGGTCGCGCAGACGACTGGCGACGAGTTCCTGCTTCGGCATGCCCATCGCCAGGATGATGAGGTCGGGCCGCCAGGAGACGGCCATGTCCACGTAGGTCTGTGCGGGAGAGAAACCATGGTGGCTCGCCACCACCGTCACGCCCGCCGCTTCCAGTTTCTCGCAGGCCCGATCGAGCCACGGTGACGTCGTGCCGAACAGCGCCGCCCGTCGACCGGAGTACGCACCTGCTATCTGCGGGATGAGGTCGGTGCCGTTCATGTTCAGCCCACCGGACCTACCGAAGGCCATCAACCCCAACTGCACGCCGATGCCGTCCCGTAGCAACAGATCCGACTTCAGCAGGCTCTCGGAGAGCAAGGGGCTGTGCCACACCAGATTGGCGGCATGTGCGTTGACGAAGGACACGACGTACGGCCGGGTCGGCCGCCGGAGGGCCTGGAGCAGTTCGGCGTGCGCCACGTCGTCGTCGATGCAGCAGATCCGACGGTGCAACTCGACGAAGTCCTGCACTCGCGAATCGCCTGCGTCCTCACCGTCATGGTGATTCGAGCCGTCGATCCGCGCCACGACGGTTCTGGTGGTCTTGAGGACGATCATCACGTCGCTGGTCATGGACCAGTTGTCGATGTACGAGAGGTCTAGGCGCACCGACTCGTTCCAGCTCAGGTCTGCACGACCGCTGATCTGCCAGAGGCCGGTGATGCCGGGTCTGAACAGGAGTCGACGCAGGACCTCGACGTCGTACGCCTCGACCTCCTGGCGCAATGGTGCGCGGGGTCCGACGACGCTCATCTCACGTTTGAGCACGTTGATGAACATGGGTAGCCCGTCGATGCTGAACCGGCGGAGGACCCGTCCCACCGTGCTGACGGCGTGCCTGTCCTCGCTGTGTTGGATGGGGCCGTCGGGATCCAGCGCCTCGAGAATCCTTCGGTCTGATCGCGATTCGTCCCCGGCCAGAGTGGTGCGGAATCTCAGCATCGAGAACGGCTGTCCGTCCATGCCCATCCGGGGGGCGGTCTGGAACACCGGGCCGCGGCTCGTCAGCTTGATGGCAAGCGCCGCGAGCACCATGACGGGCATGGCAACGGCGAGGACGACCGTCGCGAGGCAGACGTCGAAGGCTTGCTTCTGGAACCGTTTCGCTCCGCGATACTGAGGTTTTTCGATGTGCAGCAGTGGTAGGCCGGCGATGGGCCGCATGACGAGCCGCGACAACGCAACGTCCATCACCCCGGTGGACATCACCAGGTCCACGCCCAACGGTTCGAGATCCCAGATGAGCCGCCGGATGCCTCGCAGCCCGAAGTGTTCGGTCCCGGCTATCGCGACGGTGTCGGCGCCGCAACTGCGAATCGCCGCGAGCATGTCGGATTCCCCACCGACGATGGGAATTCGACGTCCTCCGACGAGGAGATGCTCGCCTCGGGGCGGCCCGTGGTTCGGTATGCCGATCCCGACGACGTCGTAACCATCGGCCGGGTGTCGCGTCAGCTCGGTGACCAGGTCGACCACCGCGTCTTCCTCGCCGAACGCCATCACCGCGGTTCTGCAGTCACCGGCCGCTCTCCTGCGGGCAACCGATGCCTGCCACGCCCACCTGCTCAACACGAGCGCGACGGTGCCCACCGGCAGCGCCACCGCGAGATACCCGCGGGCGATGTCCGCTTTGAAGAGCAGGGTGACGATCGCGATCGCGCCGAAGGTCCCGAAGGATGCGGCGACCACTCGGCGGTACTCCTCCACGCCGGTGCCGACGAGAAGGGTTGACCGAGTGTGGAATAGCGCCAACGCGCACAGCCACCCGAGCGCGAATGCCAGCGAGAACGCCAGCAGGAAGTAATGCGGGTACCCCGCGGGATTCAACGGTTCGCCGAAGCGCACGACGTGCGCGAGGCTGATGGCACCGACTACGACGAATGTATCGGTGACGAGCAGCTTCTTGGCGTAACTGCGTTGCCACCTCGAGCGCTCGACCACGCCGGCCAGTCGCTCGGACGCCGGATGGCGCGGGTGCGGTCCCGCCTCCTCTTCGCTAAGTGGAGGCGGGACCTTCGAATCGGTCCGCCCGCGGTCAGACACTGTTCCCCCGTCCAGTGTCATGGTCGCGGACGGACCGATCTAGGCGGATCGACCGATCCCCTGCCCGGGCGCGGTCTCCGAGCTAATCCCTGGTACACCAGCCAACTATCGGGCCACGGGCGTCCGGAGTACATGGACCATAGGAGCCAAATCGGAGTGGTCCGGGGTCTAGTCCTCCGAGTCCCGCAGGGTGTAGTTGAGTGTTCGCGACAAGGCGGCGGCCTCGGCACGACTGGTGACGCCCAACTTCGACAACACGCTGTGTACGTGGTTCTTCACGGTGTTCACCGCGATGCACAACTGCGCCGCGATCTCGCGGTTGGACAACCCAATTCGCAGCATTCCCAAGATCTGGGCCTCGCGTGCGGTGAGAACCAGTTCCTTGGCGCCAGGATGGCGGTCAGAACCGCGGGAGGACAGCCGCCGAAGCAGCATGGCCGAGACGCGTGGCGAAAACAACGTCTCGCCCGCAATGACCTTGCTTATCAGTCGAAGCAGATCATCCAGGGACTGAAAGCGGGTGTGGTACCCGGCGACACCCGCTTCGGCGCACGCCACTATCGCCGATTCGTCGTCCTCCGAGACGCCCGTGGCGATGACGTGCACCTTGGGGTCGAGTTGAAGCGCTGCGCCCACCAGCTTCTCGCACTCGCGGGTGGTCACGTTCAGGAGGACGACGTCGGGCCGCAGGCTTGTGTCGACGCTCACCAGCGAGGCCAGATCCCATGCGACACTAACCGATTGCCCGTGCTCCCGTAGGGCTGCCGCGAGATTCTCTCGCGAGAGCTTGCAGTCGTCTATGACCAGGATTCGTGCGCTCGGAACGCTCGGGCGTTCGATGCCGTTCAGCTTGCCGGCCGCCGACAGCAGCGACCGACCGTTGGACCCGTTGACATGCGGCGCTGTCGGTCCCTGCCCACCGGAATCCCAATGCCGGGCCTCGGGAGTGGGCACCTGCACGCACTCGGGCGCCACCAGTTCGGCGCCGATGGGCCGGCGCGCGACCGAGCCGTAGGCCCTCACGACGTTCCATCCCGGTCGCTACCGGCGCAGCGGCCGAGCGCGTCGTGTGACTGCCGAGCTGTTTCGAGAACAGCAAATGAACCTGCGGATTGCGACATACTTGCCCCCCCGGGCGTAATTCGAGCCTCCGATGAAGGAAGCTGCTCCAATCATGCTGGTGATCTAGCCCCCATGGTGCAGTTCCGCGGTCAGGTTAAGCGGAGTTTCACCGGTCCCGCAACACGAGTATTTCGCATCGCACAGTTCTAGCAACTTCGTAGTAATTCGCTGCACACCTAAACAACGACCGGCTTGCCGATGCCGCCTGACCCGATCGACGGGAGCAAGGCGACGAACCCGAACTGCCGCCAAGATGCCATTCCAGCGCAATACATTGCTGGACAATGGCTTCAATGCGTCCTGCTAGCGCACGATGGAGATGCGCCTGTCGCGTCCAAACCGGAGCAACGACCGCGCTTCTTGCCGACCCGCGATGTTGCCTATTTTCGCTCGAGTAAATATTTTCGGAGGCGAAGACGGTCGCGGCAGCACACACGTGTATGCCCCGTTTCGACGATCCGCAGACGAGGCCTAGTGCCGAGGGCTCAGGACGCCTTGATGACGACGTCCTCGATCGCAGACTCTGCGCGTTGCTTCACCGGATGAATGCGGCGCAACAGTCCGGGAGCCAAGGTCACCGCCGTCACGACCGCAGCACTGCGCGCGGTGGCCTTTTGGCCGAACGCCGCCGTCGCCGCGCGCCTCGCCGCCCTGTCGTCGCCGGCCAGCAGTGCCGTTCGCGCCTGCCGCAGCAGCTTCCAGTAACGGATCCGGCGCAGCGTCGACTGCAGTGCGGCCACTTCGGCGGCGCTCGACGGCTCGGCCGTCAGGAACGAGCGCTCCAGTTCCGCCTCGAACTTCTCCACCCCCGCGGGATCGCGGCTCAGCGAGTCGCTGCGCAGGCGGTACCGGGCCAGGCGCCGCGGCAGCACGCGCACGTCGTACTTGCGCACCATGCGGAGCCAGAACACCACCGAGTCGTCGATGCCAGGGACGCCCGAGGCGAAACCGCCCATCGCGTCCCATGATTCGCGGCGGACGGCCGACGTGTAGTACGGCACCAGTCCACCCAGAACGTCGACCATCGTCAACGGGACGCCTGGGTCGGGACGCTTGCGCACGCCGATGGAGCGTAGGTAACCCACGAGGTGGTCGGGTCCGTCGTCGGTGAACCGGGCAGCGTCGACTCCCACCGCGTCGATACCGCGATCGGAGTCCAGGAGTGCACCCACCTCGGCGCAGAACCTCGGCATCAGCTGGTCGTCGCTGTCGAGCACGCACAGGTAGTCACCGGTGGCATGGGCTGCAGCCGACGTGACGCCGCCGACGTAACCCCGGTTCTCGTGCCTGACGAGTTTGACCCTGGGGTCGTGGGAGTAGGACCGCACGATGTCGGCCATCGCGTCCGAGTTGCCGTTGTCGACGATGACCAGTTCCCAGTCGGGGCAGGTCTGCGCGACGAGCGAATCGATCGTGTCCCGCACGTACGGTTCCGTGCGATACGCGGTGGTCAGGAAGCTGAACCGGGGTGCGGTGCCCATGTCACCCGCCTACGCTCGGGTTCGTCGCATCACTAAGAGAACTCATGGTCATGCGACTTTAGCAATGGTGTGACTAGTTGCGCTAGACGTAGCTGCCTACATTTTTGCCACGTCAGCGCCATCTAGCGTCCGTCTAACGACTTCTCCACATCTATTTGTGGCAAACGTCACTGCCTTTCGACCCAACCCGCACCCGAGGGGTCGACGACGACCACGCGGCGCCGGTCTCCGACGTTCCAGGTAACCGTCAGCCGCCCGCCGTCGAGCCGAAGCGGCAGCATGCTCACGCCGGCTCCGTCCGACGTCGGCGCGATGACGGTCGCCACCCACAGCGGCAGTACTGCCGAACAGGTCGCTCCGACGAGCCACGCGGGCTCCCGTGACTCGAGGCGATCCGACCAGAAGCCCAGACCCGACGCTTCGTCGCCGCGTACCTCGTCGACGGTCAGCGTCGACGTCGCCACCGTGGCGATCTGGGCGATGGCCGTTTCCCCGCGGGTGACGAGGTGGCCGTCGGGTGCCCGAACCACGCCGAGCGCCGGTGCCAGGGGCCACGAGGTGCGCACGCGGTGTCGCCCCTGCCCCGACACGTGGTCGACGATCAGGATCGCGTCCTCGTCCGGCGGTGCCAGCAGCCAGCGCCGGTGCCGCACCGGGTCCGGCAACCGAAGGTAGCCGTCGTGCTCGGCGTCGACGATGCCCGCGGCGAGGTCAACCGCGTTGACCTCGACCTCGGCATGTCTGCTCCACATGAAGGGACCGGCCATCACGGACTGATCGACGCCGTCGACTTCGACGGTCGGGTGCACCCGGGTGCCGCGGTGGACGTTCCGCCAGTCGGGATGCCCGTAGTAGCTCGCCGCGCCGGGATCCCCGATCAGGTCGTCGCCGTCCAGTGCGACGGTGACGGACAGCGCGTCGGCGTGACCGTGCGCGGCGATCGAGAGGAAGCCCAGTGGCCCGACGTCCATCACCACCCGACGCCGCTCGGAGCGCAGGATCACCAGCCCCCCTGCCGGCGCGTGATGACTGTCGCCGTTCGTCTCGAGACTCGACGGCGCACCGGTTGACACCGCGGAGCCGGCGAGCCCGCCGAACCACGCGGACGTCCAGGAGGCGGTGCCGTGGTGACTGCTGACGGGATCACCGGTGACCGCCGCCACCAGGCCGAGATGGTCTCGGACCGACCGCAGGGGCGATCCGTCGAGTCGGAAGGCGAAGCCCTCGTCGTCGTCACCGATCCGCGGCGCTGGGTCGCCGTCACCGACCAGCGCCGCGAGATAGTGCCCACTGCGGATGAGTGCACGCCGGATGCCGTCGGGCATCTGACCGTCCCTGACCCGAAGCAGGGCGCCGACCACCAGCAGTAACTCGGCCGTGAAGACCTGGTAGCCCACGGCCTGCTCCGCGCCCGCACCGTCGTCGAGGATCTGCCTTCCCGCTTCGGCCTCGAGTTCGCGCACCGCGCGGCGCTCCCAGGTCGTCGCCCCGGGCAGGTCAGGGAAGAGCAGCGCGACGACCGCCAGCCCCGCGAGTTCTCCGACGAGGTGATTGTTCGCCGAACTGAATCGCGACCGATCCGACCAGCAGCACTGCGCAGTCGCGACGAGCACGTCGGCGATGCGCGCGAACCGGTCGGCGGTGAGATCGGGGCTGTCCCGCAGACCCTGCAGTGCCAGCGCGATCGAGATCGCCCGCACTCCCGGCTCGAACGGGTTGCGCCAGCCGACGCCCACCCCGGGCGGGTTCTGCCGGATCCAATCGTCGATCTGGTCGAAGGCGGCCGCGCTGAACCGCGCCTCGCCGGTGATCAGCCACGCCTGAGCGAGCAGTGGCAGGTGCTGCAGCCGGTTCAGCTCCCAGATCCACTTCACGTCCCCGGCGGCGGTTCGATAGTCGATCGCCGACGAGGCGGTGGTCGGCCACGTCGTCCTCGAGACCGGGTCGAAGTGCCAGTCGACGGGAGCGGGCACCGCGACGGTGGGATAGCCGAAGTAGGTGACTTCGAGGCGCGCCGCTCGCTCGGCCGCGTCGACGAGGTCGGCGGCCCACCGCGGGTGCGCATCGGCAAGTGCTCGAGCACCCGACCGGTCCAGCAGCACGGGACGTCGACGTGCCGCACGGAACGCCTCCAGCGCCGCATCGCTCGTGCCGTCCGAATAGCCCGTCGCCGACTTCCCAACGGGCAGCCCCGCCGCGTGCGCCCGTCGCGCCGCCACTCGGCCGACGCGCCAGCCCACCTCGGCGACACTCATCGACCTGAGCCGACTGGCATACCAGCGAAAATTTGCCATGACACCGCCCTTCGTGTGCAGGTGAGCACTCTAACCACCGTCCGATGGGTCACACGAATCCTCGCATACCAGTTAGATCCGGTATTGTCTGCATTCGGCGCTCGTTTACGGCCTCAACCATTAGTTCCACAGCGACGTTGCTAGCAGCAACCAGAGGAAAGTGATCGGCAATGGCTCCACGCGTACCGGCGGTGAGCATCACCCACCGCGCGCGGACCGTGCATCCACTGCGTCCGGCCATGCGGCGCGAACTGTCGCGACTGGAACGCGCCGGCGCCGACGAGATCCGCCGCACTCAGGAGCGCCGGCTGCGCACCCTCGTCCGCTTCGCCGCCACGGCGTCCCCGTTCTATCGCCGGTACTTCCGGGACAGCGGCATCGACCCGCGTTCGATCACCACGCTCGACGATCTTCACCTGCTCCCGCTGCTGAGTCGCGACGATCTCGCGGCCGACCCCGAGGCCTTCCGCACCTACCCCCGACGCCTGATGTGGAGTTCGAGTTCCAGTGGCACGTCGGGCCGACCGGTCACCGTCTACCGCACCCAGGGCTCGTCGGTGTACGAACTGTGCGCGCTCGAACGGCAATGGTCGTGGTTCGGTCTGGGTCCGGGCGCGCGCCGGGTCATCCTGCGCGGCAGCGCGTTCGCCGCCGACGAACCCGGCCGCGTCACCAAGGAGGTGCCCGGCGCCCACCAGCTCCTGGTGTCCAGCTTCCACCTCACACCAGCCACGCTGGATGCCATCCTGACCGACGTCCGAGCCTTCGCGCCGGATGCCATCGAGGGCTGGCCGTCGAGCATCGCCCTGCTGGCCTCGCTGCTGCGCGAACGTGGCGAACGGCTGCCCGTCACCGCGGTCATCACGTCGTCGGAGACCATGAGCGACGCACGCCGTGCACTGATCGCCGACACCTTCGCCTGCCACGTGGTCGACCACTACGGCCAGACTGAACGCGTGCTGATGGCAGGCGGTTGCGAGCGCGGCGGATACCACGTCTTCCCCGATTACGGCATCGCCGAGTCATTACCGGTACCGGGCGCACCGGATCGGTGGGAACTCGTCGGGACTCCGCTGCACAACTGGGGTTTCCCGCTGTTCCGCTACCGGACCGGTGACGAGGTGGGCCCCGAACCCGGGCAGCCGTGCGCGTGCGGGCGCTCGTTCCCTCGGCTGCACCCCGTGTACGGCCGCGTCGAGGATTCGTTCACCGCCGCCGACGGTAGGCCGATCCCGTTGCCCGGCACGGTCGTCGACGATCTCACCGGTGTGCGCGAAGCGCAGATCGCGCAACTCGGGGCCGGACGCTTCGAGGTGCGTGTCACCCCCGCGGGCGGCTTCGACCGACCGACCGTCGATGCGGCAGTGCGACGCAACGTCGACCGCTACATCGGAACCGGGCAGGGCGTGACGCTGCGGGTCATGACCGAGATACCGCGCGGCAAGAGCGGCAAGCTCAAGACCGCCGTCGTCGAGGGTGGCTGATCCCGTGCGCCTCGTCACCCGAGCCGTCGTCTATCCGATGGTGGCCGCGCTCGTCGCATCGTGCAGTGCGGCGAACGTCGGCACCGCCACCTCGCGCGCCGAACCGATCCGCGCGGTCGAGACCGCCCCGACGTTCCCAAGAACTGCCGCCTACTACCTCGACCAGGACGAGCTGCCGTCGATCGACGAACTCGCCCGCTACGACGTCGTCGTGATCGACAACGAGTGGGCCCACCGCATGCCGCGCTCGTTCTTCGATCTGCTGCACGCGCGCAACCCGCGCCTCAAGCTGCTGGCCTACGTCAACGTCGTGGACTCGGTACACGAGATCGGCTCATACGAGTACTGGCGCAACGCCTACGCCATGTGGCAGATCACACCGGAGGACAAAGCCTTTCGCTTCCCGGACCAGTGGCTCGCCAAGACTGCGTCCGGGGCACCCGTGCACGAGTGGGAGGACCGCGTGATGGCGAACCTCACCGATCGCGCACCGCGGGTCGACGGCGAACTCTTCGTGGAGTACGCCGCCGACTGGATCGTCGACACCGTCTGGACAGCAGGCATTTGGGACGGGGTGTTCCTCGACGTCTGGGGTGACCGCATCTGGACCGCTGACGCCGATCGCTGGGACGTCGACCGTGACGGCGTCGACGAGACCGACGCCGAGATCTACGCGCCAGGAGGCCCGTGGGACCGCGGCCTCACCATCGGTGAGCGCAGGCTGCGCGGCGCGCTGCCCACCGCGATCCTGGTGGCGAACGGCAACCGCACCCTGCGCGACGGCCTGCTCAACGGACGGGTGTTCGAGAGCTTCGCCGACCCCGCCGTGCGGCCCGACCCCATCGACGACGTCTACTCCTACGTCGACACCGCGTCCGGTGGCGGGCAGCGCCAGCCGTCGGTCTCGATCAACGTCAACACCGACCGCGAGGCGCCGGGCTCTCCGGTGGCGTTGCGCAAGGCCAGGTTCCGGTTCGCGGCCACCCTGCTGCAGGACGGCTACTGGGCCCCGATGGGCAAGGACTACGGCGTCCTCGAGTACTACGACGAGATGGACGGCGCCGGGCGCGGCGCGGGTTACCTCGGCCGACCGCTGCAGCCCGACCCGACGGTCGACGCACTCACCCGGCCACGCGAGGCAGGCACCGGTTCGCCACTCGGCGGGGTGCTGCGGCGCGACTTCGAGAACGGGATCGTGCTGCTCAACACCACGCCCGGCCGGGTCAGCATCGAACTCGAACGGCCCTACGCGAGATTGCGGGGCACTCAAGACCCGGTGACGAACGACGGCGCGCGCGCCAGTTCAGTCACCATCGACGGCCACGACGGAATCGTCCTGGTGAGGTGACCAATGGAGCTGACACGATGCACCATGAGAGCTAGCCGCCGCACCGCCGCCTACCTGGCGCCGCTCGTCTGCGTGGCGACACTCGCCTCCGGATGCACCAACGCCGTGTCCGCCGGCGAGAGCACGGCGCCCATGACGTCATCGGCACCCACGACCGCCGCGCAGCCGGTTCCGTTGCGGCAGGCGGGAATCGGACGCAAGACCCGCAGGCCCGATGCCGAGGCACTGGCGATCTCTATGACGAGCATGGCCGTCACCCGCCAGGGCGATCACGACAGCGCGGTGCTGACCTTCACCGGAACCGCGGTGCCCGGGTGGACCGCCCAGTACGTGACGACACCGCTGCAGAACGGCACCGGCCAGGTGCTGGCGCTCCCGGGCACGTCCGTCCTGGAGGTACTCATCCTCGAGACGCCGAGTCCCTTCTCGAGCCCTGCCGGCTACACCGGTCCGCCGGTCGTGTTCGACCAGGCCACGCCTCAAATCAACACAGTGCAGTTCTCGGCTCAAGGCGCGGGCATCACGCAGGTGTTCGTCACCATCAACGGCAATCAGCCCGCCTTCGACGTCACGGCGCTGAAGAATCCGACGCGGATCGTCATCGATGTTGCTGACTGAGTCCCGCCGTACCGTCACCACGTCGACGGCGTCGATGCTGTTCGTCGCGGTTCTCGCGGTCCACGCCACGGTGGCACTGCTCGTGGGCATGCGGGGCTGGGACGACGGATCGATCACCGTCGCGTTCGCGCGCACGTTCGCCGCCACCGGGCGCATCGCGCTGACGCCGTTGTCCGAAGTGGTGGAGGGCTATTCGAGCCCGTTCTGGATGGCGCTGCTCGCCGCGACCTACCGGGTGCTGCCGCTGGGCTTCGACGGCATGGTGCTGGCGAGTCAGCTGTGGGCGGGCCTGTTCGCGGCACTCGGCGCCGTACTGCTGCACCGACTGCTCCGCCCGTTCCTCGGCCGACCCGCCGTCGTGGTGTCGTTCGTGGTGTTCGTCTCAACGGCATTCCTGAACGAGACCGCCAACGGCATGGAGATGACCGCGCTCAGCGCCGTCACCCTCGCCGTGCTGTGGGCGCTGCGCACCCGTCGTCCCACGGCCGTCCTGTTCGCGCTCGCCGCGCTGATCCCCTGGATCCGGCTCGAGGCGTCGGGCTACGTGATCGCCGGTGCCGTGCTGATCGCGTTGGTCACGCGCAGTCGTCGCCGCGGTGGTGCGCTGTTCCTCGGCGTGCTGGCCTCCGCTCTCCTGTTGACCGCACTGCGCTACGCCGTATTCGACTCGGTGCTGCCAAACACCATGCTGGCCAAGCAGTCTCCCCCGTATCCGTACGGCACCTCGCTCGGAGAACGCGTCGCGATGAGCAAGACCGTCCTCAAGGAGCTGCTGCTGGTGGTGACCCCGGGGCTGATCGTCGGCGCCGGAGCCGTGCTCGGCAGGCGGTTCCCCGCGCTGCCGAACCCGCTGGCCCGGCTGAGGGCACGGACGGTGTCGCCGGCGATCGCCTTCGCCGTCGGCTACCTCGCCGCAGTGGTGGGCGCCAACCTGGTGCTCGGGCCGAACTGGGGATACCTGGGCCGGATGGAACAGTCGCTGGTGGCGTTGGCCGTGGTGACCGTGGTGTTCTCCCTCCCCCGCGCGATGCGTGCACTCCAGTCGCCGTTGCGACTGGCCTGCGTCGTCGTCGCCATGCTCGCAGTGGCCTGCTTGGGCGTCGACGGCGAACGCGTCGACGCGGTACTGGATCCCGGTCGCACGGATGCGATCACCCCTGCCGCCTACCGTGACTCGGCCGAGGCGGTCGACACCGTGCGGCGCGCACTCGGCGCCGAGCGCTTCTCGCTGCTGACCCCTGACGTCGGCGGATCGAGCCTGTGCTGCGAGAACTTCGAGATACTCGACTCCGGGCTGCTGACCAACCGCGAACTCGCCCGCAATGGCTACTCCGCGCTCGGTCCGTACCTGGCGAGCCACCGGCCCGATGCGATCATCACGCACTCCGTGTGGTCGAGTGCCTCCGACGTCTACGCGCTGCCGCAGTTCCGGACGGCGTATTCGCCGGTCACTGCCTCCGGTACGTGGTTCTATGTGCGCAATGACCTCATCGCTCGACTCGGCGAGTCGTGCTCGCCGGTCGCCGTCGCGGACACCACGTCCTTCCGCTATCGCGGCGACGACGTCGACGAGTCCTACATCCGATCTCTCGGCATGACCGACGTCTGCCGCGTGGACTGACGTCGCTCGCAGCGACCCATGGGATCCGCGCGATCCCCGATCTCTCGAAGGGGACGACCGTTGACCCGCCCGAACACTCCGACGTCGAATGCGATTGACGCACTGGTCCGCTCGGATCCACTGACCCCGACCGACCGGCGCCCCAGCGGCCTGGCGATCCAGGTCGACAGGATCCGCCGACGCAAGTGGCTCGTCGCGGCCATCGTCGCGATCGCCGGTCTCGGCGGCATTGCCGCGGCGGCGGCGTCGGCGACGCAGTACACCGGCCAGGCGGTGCTGTCGGCGGCGAGCGTCACCCGCGCCCCGCTGGAGGACGCGGCACTGTCGCAGGGCTACGTGATGTTCTTCAACGAGGGCGACTACGCCAACGGTCTGGCCGATCGGGCGAAGGTGACCGGCGACGTCGGCGGGTTCAGCGCCCGCACTGCGGGACTGGGGCCGGTCTTCTTCGTCACCGCCACCTCCGGGTCGGCCGAGACAGCACAGAACGCTGCGACCACCATGGCGCGTACGTTCGCCGCCGAGATCAACGCCTCGATGGTGTCGCAACGGGACGACAACGTGGCGGCGATGCTCGAGCGGTTGCGTGCCGAGTACGGCGACCGGACCGATCCGGAGGCGGTGGACGCCCAGAACTCGCTGCAGACGCAGATCAACGAGTTGAACGCGGACACGTCGAACCAGGTCACGCTGGTGGAACCCGAGGGTGGTGTCACCGAGATCGGCGCGGGCCGGGTCACCACGATTGCCATGTCGCTGGCTGCGGGTCTCGTATTGGGTTGTGCCGCTGCGCTGTTCGCGTCGAACGCGGCACGGCGCATCGACACGGACTACGACCTCGTCGACAAGCTCGGGATCGAACCGCTCGACGTGCTTCCCGCACCTGACGATGCCGCACATGCGGGAACCCGTGCCGTTCGGGTGCAGCACCTGCTCAACCTCCTGGTGCGCGACGCCGACGGCCGTCCCCTGACCGTGGCCGTCGCCCCCGCGGGGACGGGCCGTGCGGCACACGACCTGGCCGAGGACCTCGCGAGACAACGCGCCGCCCAGGGCGAGCGAACCGTGCTGGTGCAGGCCGACATGCGCCACGGCGGCGACAAGCGGCCGGGGCTGGCCGAACTGCTTGCGTCCGGGGCGCCCTCGGAGATCGACTTCATGGTGGAGAACCCGACCGACGACCTCGACGTGGTCCGGCCCGGCACCACGAACGGCGATCCGTACGAGCTGTTCGACAGGGCAGCCGTGCAGGCCGTGTTGACCAGCCTGCGCGAACGGGTCCGTTTCATCGTCGTCAGTGCGCCGTCGATGTCGCGAGCCGGGGAGGCACAGGTGCTCGGCGACCTGAGCGACTCGGTGCTGCTGGTCGTCGAGGAGGGCACCTCGCTGACAGACGTCCAGGAATCGATCCGCACCGTCGCGCAGGTCGACGGGCGACTGGTCGGCGTCGTGCTCGTCGAGCGCACCGGTCGGGGCCGGTCCTGATGGTCGACACCGCACTACCCACGGGCGAACCGGAGACCCGCAGCCGGTCGCAGTGGACGGTACGCCTGGTGATCACGGCGCTCCTGGCCGTTGCCGCGGCCGCAGCCGTCGCAGGCGCCGGACTCTCGGGCGGATTCGCCGGGACGGCCCTGACCATCGCCGTCGCCGTGCCGCTGGTCGTGGTCGGTCTGCGCAGCCCGCTGTGGGCCGTCATCCTGTTGCTCGTCACGCTCCTGATGCGCCTGGCGCTGCCCAGCGTCGGGGCCGACCCGTTCCTGGCCGCATTCGCATTGGTCGTGGTGTCCTTCGGCGCCTGGTGGGCGGCGAATCGCCGGCATCATCCGAAGCTGGGCGGCATCGAGATCGCGATGCTGCTGTACGTCGCGTGGAACGTGTTCTCCATCCTTGGCAGCCACGAACTGCCTGCACTGGTGGATCCGGAACTCACCGAGCAACTCTCGCTGTGGCGCTACCTGCTGATCGGCACGGTGATCCCGTTCGTCGTGTACTTCGTCGCCCGTTCGGCGATCACGACGCTGGCCGCGGTGCGGACACTGCTCGTCGCGTCGCTGGCCTTCGCGTCGTACTCCGCCGCGGTCAGCATCATGCAGTTCACCGGCCCCCGGGCGCTGGTGTGGCCGCGCTACGTCGTCGATGCGCCGAACTACACCGAGCGCGCCAATGGACTGCTTAATCAGCCTGGCGCCAACGGTGTCGTACTCATCATCGGATACGCCGTCGCCGTTCTCCTCGCCGGCACGCTGCCCCATCCCCGCTGGCGCCGGCTGCTGCTGTGGGCCATCGCGGCCGCGTGCACGTACGCCATCTACCTCACCCACACCAGGGCGGTGTACTTCGGCTTCGTGGTGGTCGTCGTCATCGGCGCGACCATGGCCAAGGGCATCCGCAGGCCCTATCTGGTGACGCTGGGGCTGCTGGCGGCAGGGGTCGCCGCGAACTGGCAGTCGTTCTCCAGCTCGGACCGCGAGCAGGGTGGCATCGCGTCCACCAACGAGGTCTTCGATCGGCTCAACGCCGACGCGACCGCGCTGTGGGCATTCGCCGAGAAGCCCTGGTTCGGTTGGGGTCTCGGCCGCTTCCTCGCGGTCAACACGTTCCACCACCAGCGCGCGTCGGAAGACGTGCCGTGGATCCGCGGACTCGGGGTGGCGTCACACTTCAACGAGCTGGGGATCCTTGCCGAACTCGGCATCGTCGGCCTGCTGATGTGGCTGGCCGTCCTCGGACTGATCTTCGGTGCGCTGGTCCGCGGCATCCGTGCGATGCCAACCGAGGGTCTGCTCGGCAGGCCCCTCGTGCTCACCGCGCTGATGGGCCTGACCGCGCTGACCATCCTCGGGCTGTTCGCCGACCTACGCCTGCTTGACTATCCGAACGCCCTGGCGTTCGCCCTCGTGGGCATGGCGGTGGGTGTGATCGATCGCTGCCGCGGGACGGCGGAGCAGCAGTACGTCCGCATTCCGCGCGCGAGGTTCTGACACCGGGGTCAGGCCCTCGCGGGGCCGGACCACGTCGGCGAACACCATGTCGTAGAACGTGACTAGGTTCCGGCGCGAGTTCTCCCAGGACAGCGCCGTTTCGACGCGGGTCCGACCCAATGCGCCCATCACGGCACGCTTGTCCGGATCGTCGAGCAGCTCGTCGATCGCCACGGCGAACGCCGCCTCGTCGTTGGCGGGAACGTACACCGCCGACTCCCCTGCCGACACCCGCGCCTCGACGAGGTCGAACGACACCAGCGGTGCGGACATCGCCATGTACTCGACGACCTTGTTCATCGTCGAGACGTCGTTGAGCGGGTTCTTCGGGTCCGGCGACAGGCAGACGTCGGCGGTGGACAGGCAGCGCTGCACGAACTCGTCCGGGACGCGGCCGGTGAACTCCACCATCTCGGAGATTCCGAGATCGGCGGCGAGCAGCACCATGTCGTCGAGCATGTCGCCGCCACCCATGAATACGAAGTGGATGTCCTTGCGTCCGAGCGTGTCCCGGAGGTGTGCGATCGACCGCAATGCGTAGTCGACACCGTCCTGGGGACCCATGACGCCGAGGTAGGCACCGAGGTAGCGCTTGCCCTTCCGCAGGTCCGCATCGGCCGGACGCCGGACGAACCGGGACAGGTCCGGTGCACTCCTGACCACCGCGACCCGTTCCGGTGCCATCTTGCCGCGGTCGATGGCAACCCGGCGATAGCTCTCGTTGGTGGAGATCACGGCGTCGGCAGCGGCGAACGTGATGCGCTCGACGAGCAGCGTCATGCGGTACAGCCACTTGCCGCCGGTTGCGAAGCGGGACAGGAACAGTTCGGGGCACAGGTCGTGCTGGTCGAACACGAACCGGGTGCCGCCGAGCACCCTCAGCATCAGGGCCACGATGAAGAAGATGTCCGGCGGGTTGCATGCGTGCACGACGTCGATCGGACCGCTGCGCCGCACCTTGAGCGCGAGCCGCATCGTGTGGAACAGCGCGAGCCCGTACTCGCGGACGTAGCCGATCGGACCACCACTGGCTGCCTGCAGGGGGTAGCGCAGGATCCGCACGCCGTCGATGACGGCCTCGGCTTCGACGTCCTGCTTGGTGCCCTTGGGGCAGATGACGGTCACCTGGTGGCCGGCGTCGATCAACGCCCTGCTCTCCTGCCACACCCGTCGGTCGAACGGCACCGACAGATTCTCGACCAGGATTAGGACGTGACCCTTCATCGTGTTCCTCGCATCAATTGTTGGAGTAGGTCTTCGTAACCGGCCGCCGTACGGCCGATGTCGTGGTTCAGCTCGGCGCGCTGCCTGCCGTGGGCGCCCAGCCGAACGCGCGCCGTGTCGTCGCCGGCCAGTCGCACCAGCCGCTCGCCCAACTGGTCGGCGTCACCGACCGGAACGACGAAACCCGTCTCGCCATCGACGACCAGGTCGCGCACCGCACCGCAGTCGGTCGCGACCACGGGGAGCCCGGCAGCCATCGCCTCGATGAGCGTGATGGGGACGCCCTCGTGCACCGATGAGAGGCAGGCGACGTCGAGGCCCGGGAGCAGATCGGCGACGTCACGCCGGACACCCAGGAAACGGGTTCGCTCGTCGATGCCGAGATCTTCGGCCAGGGAACGCAGTTCGGACTCGCGGTCGCCGCCGCCTATGACGACGAGGCGAATCCGGGATACCTCGCAGGCCGCCTTCGCCACGGCGGCGAACAGCACGTCGTGGGCCTTCTGCGCGCTCAGCCTCGCGACGACTCCGACGACGAAGTCGTCGTCGGCCGCTCCGATCTCGCGTCGGGCGCGCGCCCGGTCGGCGGCAGTCGGCACCTCGGGTATCGCGATCCCGTTTGCGATCACGACCTCGCGCGTCGTGGCCAGCCGCGTCCGTCCGACGCCCTCTCGGCGATGGAGGTAGTCGCGCTGGCTCTCCGACAGGAGGATCAGGGCGTCGGCGAAGGCGAGCGTGTCCACCGTCCACCTCGGCAGCACCCGCCCGCCCACCGATGCGAGGTCCATGTCGTGTGCGGCAACGACGTTCGCCGTCCGGGTGAGGCGCGCGGCGAGCCGCCCGAGCGCGAGCGCGGCGCGGTGATGGTGGTTCACCAGCACGACGTCCGTACCGTTGGCGCGCAGCGACCGGACGAGGCGGGGCAGCGTCCGCAGATCGAATCGACCCGTGCGGTGCAGCACCTCGACGTCGAACCCCGCGGCGCGGAAGTCGTCGGCCAGCGGGCCCGCCTCCCGCAGGCAGACCAGCCGGGGCACGACCTTCCGCGGGTCGAAGCGGCGGAACAGTTCGAGCAGCAGCACTTCGGCGCCGCCCACGTGGGTCAGGTCCAAGACGACCGCCAGCTGGACTGGCCGCAGTGGCGGTGCGGCGGTCAACTCCTCGAGTACCGCCTCGGTCTTGGCGACGCTGACTCGCAGGCTGAACGACTCCTCGACCCGTGCGCGCGCCGCGCGGCCCATCCTCGATGCCAGCGCGTCGTCGGTCAGCACGTCGAGCAGTCGCCGGGCCAGTGCGCCGGGGTCGTGCGGTTCGACGAGGTAGCCGGTGACGCCCTCGTCGATTATCTCGCGCACGCCCCCGACGTCGGTGCAGACTGCGGGTCGCCCCGCGGCCATCGCCTCGAGCAGCGCCATGGGGAAGCACTCGATGCTGTGGGAGCTGAGCACCGCGACGTTCATCGCCCGGAGCAGGTCGGGCACGTCGTGGCGGGCGCCGGCAAGCACGACGTTGTCGCCCAGGCCGAGTTCGTCGCGCAGCGTCTCGATCTCGGGGCGCATGGGGCCGTCGCCGACGATCAGGAACTTCGCCTCGCGCAGGTCGTCGACGACCTTCCGCGCCGCCCGTAGGAAGTTGGCGTGGTCCTTCTCGGGTCGCAGCGCGGCCACGATGCCCACGACCGGGGCACCGTCGTCGATGCCCAGTTCGGCCACGGCGCGGCGGTCGTCGTCGCACCGGTAGGCCGCCGGCTCGACGCCGTTGTGGATGACCCGGATCTTGTCGGCCGGGTGTCCGAGTTCGTCGGTCAGGTATTCGATCTGGGCCCGGGCCACCCCGAGGTAGGCGGTCGTGCCCCGGTCGAGGACGCGGTCGGCGATGCGACGCACCGTCCCGCGCGGTTCGGTGTCGAAGTGGTTGTGCACCCACACCACGCAGTGCGGGACGCCCGCGACCCGGGCGGCGACTCTGCCGAGCAGCTCGGCGTTGTAGCCGCGCAGCAGGGCCACGTCGGGCCGGAACGCACGCATCTCGCGGATCAGGTCGCGCAGTGCACCGAACGCCTGGCGCTTGCTGCGGTGCAGCGCAACGGCTCTGACGTCGCCGAGGTCGGCGAACAGTTCCCCTTCGGCTCCGATGCAGACGACGGCGGGCTCGAAGCGCGCGCGGTCCAGGTTGGGCATCAGCGTCGTGACGTGGCGCTCCGCTCCGCCGAGGCCGAGGTCGGGCACCACGTACATCACGCGCAGCCGCCGTTCGGTCACCGGAGCGCACCGCGGTAGATGCCGTCGAACTCGCGCCACGCCACGTCGACGTCGAATCGCTCGCGCACCCGGCGCAGGGCCGCATTGCCGAGATCGGTTCTGCGATCCGCGTTGTCGACCACATCGCACAGCGCGGCGGCGAGGCGGCCGGCATCGCCGGGCGGCACCAGGATGCCCGCGTCGTCACCGACCATCTCCGGTATGCCACCCACCGGGCTGGAGATGACGCAGAGCCCGTTGGCCATGGCCTCGAGTACCGCCATCGGTTGACCCTCGTAGTGCGAGGCCAGGACCAGCACCTGCGACGACCGCAGCATCTGGGGTACCCGGCGCGGATCGACCCACCCGGTGACGTCGACCGACGAATGCAGACCGAGTGCGGCGACCAGTTCGCGGGCTCGTGACACCTCGCCATCACCGGCGAGGGTGAGGTGCGCCGACGTCCGGCCGTCGAGTCGCGCCGTCATCGTCCGCCACGCCTCGATGAGGGTGAACACGCCCTTGCCGTCCTCGATGCGGCCGAGGAACAGCACGCGTACGGGTTCGCCCGCAGCCGGCTGCACCGCGGCCCCGACGGGACGGATCGGGTTGGGCACGACGCTGACTCGCGCCCGCGGTTCGATCGAACGCAGTCGCTGCGCCCACGTCTCGCCAAGCGCGACCACGGCCGCGGAGTGGGCGAGCATGTCGCGGACCAGCCACTGCACCGCGGCCGGTGAGCCCACGTAGAACACGTCGAACATGGCGCCGTGCACGTGGGACACGACCGGGACGCCGAAGGCCCGCGCAATCACCGCGAACGTCGCCTTGCGGAAGAAGCTCCCCCGTGACGCCACGTGCAGGTGCACCACCGTCGGACGACGCCACGCCATCCGGTGGGTGAACCGGACCAGGGCCACGAGGAACTGCGCGACCTTCGCGGCAGCGCTGCCATCGCGGTGGCTCGCGACGTGGGAGATCCCCCACTGCTCGCGCAGCGGCGTCGTCAACATGCTGCGGACGAACGTCGACACACCGCCCTTGGTCTCGGTGCTCGTCGACACCCACAGCGCCGTCGGCACGGTCACTGGCGCGCGGCGTCCGCGTACGCCGGGGTGCGGCCGGCGACCAGCTGGTCGCCCCGCGTGGCTGCGGCAGCGGGCTTGCCTGCGCGGGAGGTGAAGCCGCGTGCGCGCGACGTTCCCGAGAGCACCGATCCGATCAGTCGCGCGCCGAAGGACGTGAGCAGTGCCGAGGCTTCGGCGATGTCGGTCGTACGCGACTTCGACGCGTCGACGACGAGCAGCACGCCGTCGCCTGCCGCACAGAGGATCTGCGACTCCGCGGCGTCGGTGATGGGCGGTGCCGCGATGACGACGAAGTCGAAATCCTCGGTCAGCCGGGCGAGCAGCGCGGCCACGCGCGGCGCGGTGACGGTGGTGAAGGGCGTGCCCGTCACCCGGCCCGACGACATCTCGCTGAGCTGGGTGTCGGTGGTGCGCAGGATCGCGTCGAGGTCGAGCGTCTCGTCCAGCAGCGCCTCGCCGAACCCGAACGCATCCGGTGCGTGCAGATCCGCGTTCACCAGCACCGTGCGGAGCCCCTGCGCGGCACGGCCTCTGGCGAGTTCGCGCGCCATGTCCTCCGTTTCGGCCGTGGCGACCGTGGACGTCACGGTCACGACGGCACGCTGGGGTAGCGCTGCCAGACCAACGGCGTTGACCAGCTGCTGGATGCGGTGGGTCCGCAGGGCGCGGCTGCGCGCCGACTTGGCCTCGGGCACTTCGACGATCGGGGCGAGCCCGGTCTTGGCCGCGAGTTCGGCGGCCGTGGGGGTGCGACGCGAGACGGCGCCTGCCACGACGGCAACGAGGCAGCCCAGGAGCAGTCCGCCGATCAGCGCGAGCAGCGCACCCGGCCAGGCGTTCGGCGAACTCTCGCTCATCCCCGACTCGAGCTGCATGCTCTTCAACGTGTTGGTGCTGTCGGCGTTGATCTGGTTGACCTGCTGCTGGAGCTGGTCGAGTGACACACCCGACGCCACGCCGTTGGCCTGACGTGCGTCGTCGAAGGGCTTGCGGACCGCGGCGATCGTCTCGTCCCTGGCCACCTGAAGCTGTGCGTTGATGTCGTCGCGAAACATCTGCGCGGCTGCCGGAGCGGCGATCTCGGCCGAGGCACGCGACTCGGACGTCGCCTCGACGTAGATGATCGGACTGGCCGCGGCCGTCCGCGCGTGCATCGTCACGTCGGCCGGCACGGTGCCCGTTCGCTTGAGCTTGTTCTGGTAGCCGCTGCTGTTGAAGTAGTCGACGTAGCCCGACGCCAGCACGCCGTCCTGCTCGGGTGCCCGATCGGTCGTCGCGGTGCTCAGCGTCGCCCAGCCGGTGTAGTGCGTGGGCTGCGAGAGACCGAACGCGTAACCCGCGATCGCGGCGGCCATGCCGAGGGCGAGCACCGGCCAGAGGTGCCTGCGGATCCGGTCCGTATAGAGATTCCAAGCGTGATTCACTGCGCCTCCAGGTGCTGAAGTTCGGGGGTTCGAGATGCGGTCATGGGCGTCCCACCGTCTGCTTGACCTTGGCGATGCCGACGCCTGCGAGCTGCCGCATCGTGCTGGGCGCCAGCAGGAACAGGGCTCCGACGTAGGCCGACGAGAAGACCAGGACGTCGAGCGCGAGCAGCCCGATGGCCGCCGCGCCGGTGGTCGAATTGGCGTGCACGACGGCGTGTTCGAGGTAGGCCGTGACGAGCGCGGCGGCCGTGGCGGCGAGCAGCGATGGGAACAGGGCCCTGGCCACGGAGCGGTAGGGCACGTCGACGACCTGCTTGGCGAGCTTGGCGACGATCAGCGCGACCAGGATGGTCGTGATCGAGATGGCCAGCGCTACGCCGGTGAGTCCGAGCGGACCCACGAGGGCCAGGGCGAGCGCGATGCCGACGCCAACTTCGGTTGCGGTGCACCAGTTCAGCAGGGAGGTGCGACCTGCGCCCTTGATCGCCTCCTCGCCGACGATGCCGAGGGCCCGGCCGATGCCCAGTCCGGCCATGGCGGCCACCGCGTGGCCCGCATGCCGCCACGGCTCGCCGAGGATGACCACCACCGCGGGCTCGCCGAGGACGATCATCATCGCGGTCAGCGGCGCGCCGCCGATCATGGCCCACTGCAGCGCGCGCAGATAGCCCGAGCGCATGCGGGTGGCGTCGTGGGCGATCCGCGAGAACGCGGGAAACAGTGCCACCGCGCCGACGTCGACGATGATCCGTTCCGGGATCTGCGCGATGCGCTGGGCGTAGCGGTACTGGCCGAGTTCGGCGGCGCCGAGGGAACGGCCGACGATGACGGCTTCGGCGATGCCCTTCACCCGGAACCCCACCTGCGAGGCCACCAGCGGTGAACCGAACTTGGCGAGTTCGCGCCACAGCGTGAAGTCGAAGCGGCCGCGACCTGGTCGCCAGCCGCTGATCCACCACACCCCGACGACCCAGACGAGCGTCGACGCGTAGGACCCGACGACCATGCTCCACACGCCCCAGCCGCAGGCGGCCAGCGTGACCGCCACGGTCGCGAACGTGAGCGATACGGCCGGGCCGACGATGATGCGCCTGCGGACGTTGAAGTCCCGCTGCAGCATCGCCTCGGGCACGTTGGTGAGGGCGAAGAGCAGCAGGGTGCCGGACGTGGCGGCAGCCACCAGACCGACGGTCTGATCGTCGAACACCATGCTGACCACCGGCGCGATGGCGAGTACGCCGCCGCACAGCACGGCACCGCTGAGCAGCGTCGCGCGGAACACGGTCTCCGCGGCGTCGTCGATGCGCCCGCCGCGTTGGACGAGCGCTGCGCGCAGCCCGCCCTCGACGAAGTCGAACAGCGCCGTCGTCAGCACGGTGCCTGCCGTGAAGATCCCCACCTCGGCGGGAGTCAGCAGCCGGGCCAGCGCCACGACCTGCGCGAGCGTGACCAGCTCGCCCACCACCAGTGCCAGCGCAGATGCCGACGCGACGAGGCCGATCTTGCGGCGCAGCGAACCCTCGGATTCCCCGGCTGGCGAGCCGTCGCCGTCGGCACGTACCGCTGCGTCGTCCCCCGAGGGGCTCGACGGCACATCCGACATACTTCGCTCGATTCGCATTTGACTGCACGTTTGCGAGGCGGTGGCGGTTTGAAATGCATTTCCACCAGCGTCAACGGGCAGGACTAGTCCGGCCTGGTCACCGTACACGGGATTGCCAGAACGTTGCTACTGTTGACGTAGCGAATCTAGATATGTGTGACCTACGACTCACTGAGCCACTCGATGAGGGGGTTTGGGCAGGTCGCCGCGTCGCGAGTGGGCGCTGACGACTGCGTCAGGCAAATCAGGGCACGCGTGCTAGCCCGTCAACGACGACGAGCAGACGCGGAATCGCACGACCGAGGTCGATTCAGTGCGATTCCGCGTCTGCTCGCGGAGGGAATGCGGTGCGGGGTTAGCCGAGGATGAGGCCGGAGGTGGGCACACCGGTGCCCGCGGTGACGAGGACGTGCTCGACGTCGGGTACCGGGTTGACCGAAGTACCGCGCAGCTGGCGGACTCCCTCGGCGATGCCGTTCATGCCGTGGATGTAGGCCTCGCCGAGCTGGCCGCCATGGGTGTTGATGGGCAGCCGCCCACCGATCTCGATGGCGCCGTCGGCGATGAAGTCCTTGGCCTCACCCCAGCCGCAGAACCCGAGTTCCTCCAGCTGGATCAAGGTGAACGGGGTGAAGTGGTCGTAGAGGATGGCGGTCTGGATGTCGGTCGGCTTCAGCCCGGACTGCGACCACAACTGCTTGCCGACCAGGCCCATCTCGGGCAGGCCGTCGAGTTCGGGACGGTAGTAGCTCACCATCGAGTACTGATTTGGGCTGGCGCCCTGGGCGGCGGCTTCGATGACGGCCGGCCGGTGCTTGAGATCCTTGGCGCGCTCGGCCGAGACGATCACCAGCGCGACGCCTCCGTCGGTCTCCTGGCAGCAGTCCAGCAGCCGCAGGGGTTCGGCGATCCACCGCGAGTTCTGATGGTCCTCGATGGTGATGGGCTTCTCGTAGAAGTACGCCTTCGGGTTGTTCGCCGCGTGCTTGCGATCGGCCACCGAGACGGCGCCGAAGTCGCGGCTGGTGGCGCCCGACAGGTGCATGTATCGCTTGGCGAACATCGCCACCTGCGCAGCCGGCGTCGACAGGCCGTGCGGGTAGGAGAACGAATTGTCCACTCCGGTGGAGTCGGCATTCTCGACCAGGCGCATCTGCACCTGACCGAAGCGCATCCCCGACCGCTCGTTGAAGGCCCGGTAGGCCACGACGCAGTCGGCCACGCCAGTGGCGACCGCGATCGCTGCCTGCTGGACCGTCGCGCACGCCGCGCCGCCGCCGTGGTGGATCTTGGAGAAGAACTTGAGGTCGCCGATGCCCGTCGCGCGCGCGACGGCCACCTCGGTGTTGGAGTCCATCGTGAACGTCGTCATGCCGTCGACGTCGGCGGGCGTCAGCCCCGCGTCGTCCAGCGCGGCGAGCACGGCCTCGGCGGCCAGACGCAACTCGCTCCGGCCGGAGTCCTTCGAGAAGTCCGTGGCACCGATGCCCGCGATCGCGGCCTTGCCCGACAGTGGCCCCGGCATCAGGCGCTCTCCCCCAGTTCGAGTGTGGCGTTGGCGATGACGTGGTCGCCAAGGCTGTTGCTGCCCTTGATCTTCAAAGTGACGAGATTGCCGTCGATCGCGGTCACCTCACCGGTGAACGTGACGGTGTCGTAGGCGTACCAGGGCACGCCCAGACGCAGGCCGATCGACTTCACGATCGCGTTGGGTCCCGCCCAGTCGGTGATGAAGCGCTGCACCAGACCGGTGTCGGTCAGGATGTTGACGAAGATGTCCTTGGACCCCTTCGATTGCGCCAGGTCCCGGTCGTGGTGCACGTCCTGGTAGTCCCGTGTCGCGATCGCGGTCGACACGATGAACGTCGGGTCCCCGTACAGCTTCAGTTCGGGAAGCTTGGTCCCGACCTCGACATCGCTGACGGCGGTCACGCGTCGGGCTCCCATGCGTACAGGGTCCAGGCGGGGCCGACCTCACCGTCGGGGAAGTCGACGAACGTTGCGCGCACAGGCATTCCGATCTCGACGCTGGCGTGGTCTACGTTGCGGAGTTCTCCGAGCATCCGGACGCCTTCGTCGAGTTCGACGAGGGCGATGACGAACGGCGGCTTGCGGCCGGGGACCTTCGGCGCGTGGTGCACGACGAAGCTGAACACCGTGCCCTTGCCCGAGGCCACCACGTAATCGGTGGGCAGTTCCTTGTCCTGCCACAGCGCGGGCACCGGCGGATGCACCAAGGTGCCGTCGGGGCGTTTCTGGATGCGCAGCTCGTGGGCGTTGACACCGTCCCAGAAGAACTTGGTGTCCTTCGACGACGATGGCCGCATCATGTTGTCGGCATCGAGGTCGTCGGGCACCGCAGAGGCCTCGGCCGATGACCCGCCAGACTCCTTGGGCTTGAACTTCATGATGCGCCAGTCCATCTCGGCGACCACTTCTTCGTCCCCGTCGACGACCGTCGACCACGTCATCTTCTGGTTGATGAAGTAACCCTCACCCAGAGCGGTGTTCTTGGGGCCGATCACGTCGGTCAGTTCTGCGCTGATGCTGACCTCTTCGCCGGGCCGCAGGTAGCGGTGGTAGGTCTGCTCGCAGTTGGTCGCGACGACGCCCACGTAACCGGCATCGTCGAACAACTGCATCATCTTCGACAGTGGGTCGTCGTCGGAGCGCCGGCCGCGTAGGCCTCCCATGGTCCACACCTGGATCATGGCGGGAGGCGCCACTACACCCGGGTGGCCAGCCGCGCGGGCTGCCTCGTCGTCGACGTAGATCGGGTTGTCGTCGCCGATGGCTTCGACCCAGTGCCGAATCATCGGCTGGTTCACCGGATCCGGACCGACCCGGGGTTCGCTGCGACCCGCGGCCTTGATCTGCTCGACCGCAGCGGAGATGTCCGCGCTCACCTTTGCCCTCTGTTCTTCGCGGAAGCGCTCATCACCGCGGAACCCTTGGGACCTTCAGCCCCGACGCCGCGATCATCTCCCGCATGACCTCGTTGACACCACCGCCGAAGGTGATGACGAGGTTGCGTTTGGTCTGCGAGTCGAGCCACTCCAGCAGCTCGGCCGTCTCGGGTTCGGCGGGGTTGCCGTACTTTCCGACGATCTCCTCGGCGATCCGGCCCACCCGCTGAATGCGCTCGGTGCCGAACACCTTGGTGGCCGCGGCATCGGCGACGTTGATCTCCTCGCCGCCGGCAGCGACCTGCCAGTTGAGCAGTTCGTTGATGCGCCAGATGGCCTTTACCTCGCCGAGCAACCGCTTCACGTCGTCGTGGTCGATCGGCGTGACACCGTCACCACCGGGCTTGGATGCCCAGGTGTGCACGCGGTCGTAGACACTGGCGACCTTGCCCGCGGGTCCGAGCATCACGCGCTCGTGGTTGAGCTGCGTGGTGATCAACCGCCAGCCCGCGTTCTCCTCGCCGACGAGCATGTCCACGGGCACCCGGACGTCGTTGAAGTACGTGGCGTTGGTGTGGTGCGCGCCGTCGGACAGGATGATCGGGGTCCACGAGTAGCCGGGGTCGGACGTGTCGACGATCAGGATCGAGATGCCCTTGTGCTTCACGGCTTCCGGGTCAGTCCGGACGGCCAGCCACAGATAGTCGGCATCGTGGCCGCCGGTGGTCCAGATCTTCTGGCCGTTGACGATGTACTCGTCGCCCTGGCGGACCGCAGAGGTGCGCAGCGACGCGAGGTCGGTACCCGCCTCGGGCTCCGAATAGCCGATGGCGAAGTGGATCTCACCGGCGAGGATGCCGGGCAGGAACTTCTTCTTCTGCAGGTCCGTGCCGTACACCTGCAGCGTGGGGCCGACCGTCTGCAACGTCACCGCGGGCAACGGCACGTCGGCGCGGGCGGCCTCGTTGACGAAGATCTGCTGTTCGATCGGGCCGAAGCCCAGTCCGCCGAACTCCTTGGGCCAGCCCACGCCGAGCTTGCCGTCCGAGCCCATTCGCTTGATGATCGCCCGGTAGGCCTTGCCGTGCCGGTCGACCTCCATCTCGGCGGCCTCTTCGGGCGAGATGAGATTCGAGAAGTACTCCCGCATCTCGGCTTGCAGCTGCCGCTGCTCGGGCGTCAGTTCGATGAACATCAGGCTCCCACCAGATCGAGACGATGCGAGGGACCGCCCAGGAGCCGGGCAAGATCCTTGACGGATGAATAGAAGCGGTTCATCGGGTAGGTGATGTCCATGCCCATTCCGCCGTGGAGGTGATGGCACGTCTGCATGTTCGGCGGTGCCTGCGAGGCCAACCAGTAGCCGAGCACCGCGAGGTCGGCGTCGGCGTCACGGCCCTCCGCCAAGCGCCAGATCACCGACGTCGACGCCAACGACAGTGTGCGGGAGGCGATGTAGACCTCGGCGAGCTGCGCCGCCACGGTCTGGAACGTGGACAGCGGCCTGCCGAACTGTTCGCGGTTGGCCACGTAGTCGGCAGTCAACCGCAGTGCCCCGGCGACCAGACCAGCGGCGAACGCGCCGGTGGCGGCGAGGATCAACTGGTTCACCCGGTGGACTGCTTCGGTCCCGCCGAGGACGTCGGCGTCTTGCACCGTGACGTCGGCGAACGTGACCGCGTACTCGTCGGACCCGTTGGCAGTCGGCGTCTTGGTCAGCGTCACCCCGTCGGCCTTCGGCGACACCACCACCACGGCAGTGTCGGTGCTCACGACAAGCCACTGCGCCTGCTCGGCGTAGGGAACGCCGACCTTGATGCCGGACAGCTTGCCGCCGGCCAACGTCGTTCTGGGGTGCTCGGGAAGCGAGTCGCCCGGCTCGTTGAGCGCCGCCGACAACACGGAACCCTTGGCCACACCGGCGAGGAACCTGTCCTGCTGCTCCTCGGACGCGAGGTCCAGCAGCGGGATCAGACCCAGCCCTAACGTCGCCAGGGCCGGGCCCACGGCCCCGTGCCTGCCGATCTCGGTGAGCGCGGTCGTGATCTCGGGGAGGCCCAATCCGTCGCCGCCGAGGCGCTCCGGGACGCCGAACGCGATGACGCCGCCGTCGACCAGCGCCTCCCACGTGTTGTCCCGTCCGAGTGCAGACGTCACCACATCGGCGACGGCCTGCTGTCCTTCACCAGGACTGAAGTCCACCCGAATCCTCCTTGATTCGATTGCGCGGTACGGAATCCGACCGTCGGACTAGGCGCGTGCGCCCGTGTAGTCGACCTGCCAGTGCTTGATTCCGTTGAGCCATCCCGACCGTAGCCGCTCGGGCTCGCCGATGGGCTTGAGATCGGGCATGTGATCGGCCACGGCGTTGAAGATCAGATTGATCGTCATGCGCGCGAGGTTGGCGCCGATGCAGAAGTGCGCCCCGGTGCCACCGAACCCGACGTGCGGGTTGGGGTCGCGCATGATGTTGAAGCTGTGCGGGTCGTCGAAGACCTCTTCGTCGAAGTTGGCCGACCGGTAGGACATCACCAGCCGGTCGCCCTTCTTGATCTGCACGCCGGCCAGCTCGGTGTCCTCGTTGGCGGTGCGCTGGAAGGCCGACACCGGTGTGGCCCAACGGATGATCTCGTCTGCCGTCGTGCTCGGGCGTTCCCTCTTGAACAGTTCCCACTGATCGGGGTTGTCCGCGAGCGCGATCATGCCGTGGGTGATCGAGTTTCGGGTGGTCTCGTTGCCTGCCACCGCGAGCATGATGACGAAGAAGCCGAACTCGTCGTCGGACAGCTTCTCGCCGTCGATGTCGGCCTGGATGAGCGTCGTGACGATGTCGTCGGTCGGGTTCTTGCCCCGCTCGTCGGCCATCGCCATCGCGTACATGATCAGTTCCATCGACGACTGGGCAGGATCGACGTCGGCGAACTCGGGATCCTCGCCGCCGGTCATCTCGTTCGACCAGCGGAACAGCTTGTCGCGGTCGTCCTGCGGGACTCCGAGCAGCCCGGCGATCGCCTGCAGGGGAAGTTCGCAACTCACCTGTTCGACGAAGTCGCCGCTGCCCTCCGCCGCTGCCGTCTTGGCGATGTTCTGCGCGCGCTGGGCCAGTTCTTCCTCGAGGCGGCCGATGGCGCGCGGGGTGAAGCCGCGGGAGATGATCTTGCGCAGCCGGGTGTGGTGCGGCGCGTCCATGTTCAGCATGACGCTGCGCTGCAGTTCGATCTGCTCGAACTGCATCTCCTTCGGCCATACCGGGATGGCGCCGTTCTGCCAGCTGGAGAAGACGTCGCTGCGGCGGGACACCTCCTTGACGTCGGCGTGCTTGGTGACGAGCCAGTAGCCCTTGTCGCCGAAGCCACCGGTGCCGCCGGGCACGTCCACCCAGTGGATGGGCTCGGTCTTGCGCAGCTCGGCCAATTCCTTGACCGGCAGGCCCTCCTGGTTGACGTCGGGGTCGAGGAAGTCGAAGTCAGCGGGGATGGTGGGGGGTGCCATGCGGGAATCTCCTCAGAGGTGTCGCTGCCTGAGCGCAATTGCAACGTGTTCTAGTGCCAGTAAAACATGGCTTCACCGCAGATCAAAGGCACGGGCGTATCGCCGCTTGTCAGGTATATGAAACGTGTTCTAGCCTGACGGAATGGGTAACCCTGTCATCGTCGAAGCCACCCGCAGCCCCATCGGCAAGCGCAATGGTTGGCTGTCCGGGCTGCACGCCACCGAGCTGCTGGGCGCCACGCAAAGAGCGCTCGTCGAGAAGGCCGGCATCGATGCCGGTGAGATCGAGCAGGTCATCGGCGGCTGTGTCACGCAGTTCGGAGAACAGTCCAACAACATCACCCGGGTGTCCTGGTTGGTCGCCGGACTGCCCGACCACGTCGGCGCGATGACCGTGGACTGCCAGTGCGGCAGCGGCCAGCAGGCCAACGGCCTCATCGCCGGTCTCATCGCATCCGGTGCCATCGACGTCGGCATCGCCTGCGGCATCGAGGCAATGAGCCGGGTTGGCCTCGGGGCCAACGCCGGCCCCGACCGCGGCATCCTGCGCCCCGCATCGTGGGACATCGACATGCCCGACCAGTTCACCGCGGCCGAGCGGATCGCCAAGCGGCGGGGCATCAGCCGCGAGGACATCGACCAGTTCGGTTTCGACTCCCAGCGCAAGGCCAAGCAGGCCTGGGCCGAGGGCCGGTTCGACCGCGAGATCAGCCCCATCGAGGCGCCCGTCCTCGACGAAAACAAGAAGCCGACGTCCGACCGCGCGCCCGTGACGCGCGATCAGGGTCTGCGCGACACCACGCTGGAGGGCCTGGCGTCGCTGAAGCCGGTGATGGAGGGCGGCATCCATACCGCGGGCACGTCGTCGCAGATCTCCGACGGCGCCGCCGCAGTGCTGTGGATGGACGAGGACAAGGCCAAGGCCCTCGGCCTCAAGCCGCGCGCCCGCATCGTCAGCCAGGCACTCGTCGGCGCAGAGCCGTACTACCACCTCGACGGGCCCGTGCAGTCGACCGCGAAGGTGCTCGAGAAGGCCGGCATGAAGATGGGCGACATCGACATCACCGAGATCAACGAGGCATTCGCGTCGGTCGTGCTGTCGTGGGCACGGGTGCACGAGCCGGACATGGACACCGTGAACGTCAACGGTGGCGCCATCGCCCTCGGACATCCCGTCGGCAGCACCGGCAGCCGGCTGATCACCTCGGCACTGCACGAACTCGAGCGCACCGACAAGACCACCGCGCTCATCACCATGTGCGCGGGCGGCGCACTGTCGACGGGCACGATCATCGAGCGGATCTGAATTGTGACGGAGGGCAGGAGCGAAGCGACCACGGAGACTCAACGGATCGAGGCCGCGAAGGCCTACATCCGGGCGCTGGCCGACCACCGGGCCGACGACGTCCCGTTCGCTCCGGACTGCACCCGCGTCGAACTGGGACTCAAGACCGGGTTCTCGGGAGATCACCTGCGGCGCAGCCTGAACAAGGGCTTGCAGTACAAGGTCATCGAGCGGACCACGACACCCGACGTCACCGTCGACGGCAGCGCGGTGCGCGCGAGATTCGACGTCATCACCAAGCCCTCGCTGGCGGGCAGGCGAGTGTGCGCGCACGTCGACGAGACATTCACGTTCTCGGCCGACGGGCTCATCCAGCACATCCGCGCCGACCTCCGCCCGTTCATCAAGTGATGGCGAGATAGGTTCTACGACATGGCCAACCCGTCCCGCCCGCTCAAGCCGAAGCAGATCGAGAGCCTGAACTCGCCGAAGGTCGGCACCGCCATCAAGTGGATGTCCAAGGCGCAGACGCTGATCTTCAAGAAGACCGGCGGCAAGTTCGGCAACAAGTTCCTCAAGGGGACCGAGGTCGGGATCCTGACGACGATCGGTCGCAAGACCGGTGAGCCGCGGGACAGTCCGCTGTTGTTCCTGCAGGAGGGCCGGCGCATCGTGCTGGTCGCATCGCAGGGCGGCCGGGCCACCAATCCCATGTGGTACTTGAACCTCAAGGCCAACCCGAAGGTCACCTTCCAGACCAAGACGGGCGTGCACGCGCTGACTGCGCGCGACGCGACCGACGCCGAGCGCGAGGAGTACTGGCCCAAGCTCGACGCCATGTATCCCGACTTCGCGAACTACCGGTCCTACACCGACCGCAAGATTCCCATCGTCATCTGCGATCCGAACTAGGCCCCGCCGAGCGTCACCACGGTGATGTCGGGCGGGGCTCCCACCCGGACCGGCGGACCCCAGAATCCCGCACCCCGAGTGACGTACAGCTGCGTGTCGCCCACCGCGGACAGCCCTGCCAACGCAGGTTGCACCATGTCGACGACGTAGTGGAACGGCCACATCTGACCACCGTGCGTGTGGCCCGACAATTGCAGGTCCACCCCGCGCGACGATGCCTCGGTGACCAGAATGGGTTGGTGGGCAAGCAGAATGGTCGGCCAAGAATCGTCCAGGCCGCCGAGCGCGCGGTCGAAGTCGGGCCCATCCCCGCGTTCGGCGCCGACGACGTCGTTGACACCGGCCAGGTCGAAGGCCGCGGCGCCCCGCCGGATCCTAGTGTTTTCGTTGCGCAGCGTCTGCACGCCTAGGCGATCGAGTTCCCGCAGCCACGAGCCGGTGTCGTCGACGAAGTACTCGTGGTTTCCGGTGACGAAGAAGGTGCCCTCACGGGACTGCAGGTCGCGCAACGGTTCTGCCGCATGGCCCAATTCCTCCACCGTGCCATCCACCAGATCGCCCACGATCGCGACGAGGTCGGGCTCGTGGGCGTTGATCATCCGCACGATCCGCTCGGTGTGCCCCCGACCCGAGAGCGGGCCCAGGTGGACGTCGGACACCACGGCCATCCGGAAGCCGTCGAACGCGGGATCGAGGCGGCGCAGCCGAACAGGCACCGTAAGCACGTTGGGCGGACCCAGCGCCGTCGCAGCGCCGTAGCCGGCCAGCCCCACCGACGCCGCGCCCGCGGCCAGCGCGGCCGTACGCGCGATGAACACCCGACGGTTCACTGCAGGCTTCGGTGCGGCCGGGTCCGGTGCGGCCGGGTCCGGTGTGGTGGGGGCCGGTGTCGTTGGGCATGGTGTCGCCGGCCGGGCCGGCTCGGGCTCGGGGGCTCGCCTCGCCCAGCGCCACAGCGCCAGCCGGACCGGTTCGGTGACGAGCGAGGTGAGGAACAGGTACGCGATCAGACCGAACCAGAGGTATCCCGCCCATGCGAGCCATGGCGACTCGGGGACACCAGTGACGCGCGGCAGGATCAGCGTCGCAACCAGGAGCACGGCGAGCGCGACGAGCACGAGCGTCGCCACCCGCCGCCTGACGCCGGGCGCAGTCGTGTCCTTGATCAGGCGTTTCCACACGTACAGGTGCATCAGCCCGAGGACCACCCCGAGGACGACGATGAACATTGATGGTCCTTCGGATGGTCGGGGCTCCCGTTCAGCCTAGGCAAGCTGGCCGCGAAGCTAGCCTGAGGACGTGGCTGCCGACGACGAACCCACTGCGCACCTGCACTTCTACTTCGATCCCGTGTGTCCGTTCGCCTGGCTGACCAGCAAGTGGGTGCGCATGGTCGCTGCCCAGCGCGACTTCGAGGTGGACTGGCGCTTCATCTCGCTGCGGTTGCTGAACGCCAACGTCGACTACGCGAGTCACTTCCCGCCGGAGTACGAGGCGGGGCACACGGCAGGCCTGCACCTGCTGCGGGTGGCCGCGCGGGTGCGCGCCGAACACGGCCGGGAGGCCGTCGGCCCGTTCTACGACGCGATCGGGACGCGGATCTTCGACACCTCGCGCGCCGTCGACCCGTTGTCGGCAGCCGACCAGGGCGCGAGCCACGTCGTGCGGCCGCTGCTCGAGGCCATCGGCCTGCCGGGCGACGTCGCCGACGCCCTCGACGACCCCGCGTGGGACGACGAGATCCGGGCGGAGACGGAGGAGGCGCTCGCGCTCACCGGCCGCGACGTCGGGACGCCAATCCTGCACTTCCAGCCACCGACGGGAACGGCGTTCTTCGGGCCGGTGATCAGCAGGCTGCCCGATCCCGAGCAAGCGGTGGCGCTATGGGATCACGTCGTCGGCCTGGCGTCCTTCCCTGGCTTCGCCGAGCTGAAGCGGTCGCTGCGGGAGCGCCCGCAACTGGCCAGCTTCGGTGTCGATCCGGGAGCGGTCGGCGCACGAGAGGATTGGCACGGCGGCAGCCGACGAACCAAGAGGTGAGCGTTTGCCCGGTGCCGCTGGCAGGAATGGCGTCATCCCGCTGGCGATCTGCGAACCGGCCTAGGCGCCGTAGACGGGCACCGGCGGACGGGACTTCTCGAGCAGGTCGCGGACGACGGGACCCAGTTCAGCCGGATCCCAGCGAGCGCCCTTGTCGATCTGCGGTCCGTGCGCCCATCCCTCTGCGACGCGGACGATGCCGCCCTCGACCTCGAACATGCGGCCGGTGACGTCACGTGACTCGACGCTGCCCAGCCACACCACCAGGGGTGAGACGTTCTCGGGTGCCATCGCGTCGAAGGACGCGTCCTGCGTCGACATCATGTCGGCGAACACCGTCTCGGTCATGCGGGTGCGGGCAGACGGGGCAATGGCGTTGACGGTGACGCCGTAGCGGCCCATCTCGGCCGAGGCCACCAGCGTCAGCGCGGCGATGCCCGCCTTGGCGGCGCTGTAATTCGCCTGTCCCACACTGCCTTGCAGTCCCGCGCCGGAGCTGGTGTTGATGATGCGGGCGTCGCGCGGGTTGCCTGCCTTCGACTCCGAACGCCAGTACGCCGCTGCGTGCTTCATGGTGGCGAAGTGTCCCTTGAGGTGGACCGCGGTGACGGCGTCGAACTCTTCTTCGCTGGTGTTGGCGAACATGCGGTCGCGGACGATGCCGGCATTGTTGACCAGTACGTCGAGACCACCGAACGAGTCGACCGCAGTTTGGATGAGGCCCTCGGCTTGCGCCCAATCGGCGACGTTGGCACCGCTGGTGACGGCTTCGCCTCCGGCAGCGACGATCTCGTCGACGACGCCCTGCGCTGCGCTGCCGCCACCGGCGGGGGAACCGTCGAGACCAACGCCGATGTCGTTGACCACCACCCGCGCGCCCTCCGCGGCGAATGCCAGCGCGTGCGCGCGGCCGATGCCGCCGCCTGCGCCCGTGACGATGACCACGCGGCCGTCGAGCAGTCCCATGTCGTGTCTCCCTCTACTTGATGTCGGCGGTGGTGGTGGACAGATAGTGCGGCGGTTCGCCGCCACCGTGCACCTCGAGTGACGCACCGCTGACGTACGACGCCGCCTCGGACGCAAGAAATGCAGTGGCCCAGCCTATGTCGGATGGCTTGGCGAGCCTGCCGAGTGGCACGTTACGCGAGATGGCGGCGATCGAGTCGGCGTCACCGTAGAACAGTTCCGACTGTTCGGTCTCGACCATGCCGACGACCACCGAGTTGACCCGCACCTTCGGCGCCCACTCGACGGCCAGAGTGGTGGTCATGTTCTCCACGCCCGCTTTCGCCGCACCGTAGGCCACCGTTCCCGGGGTCGGCCGACGCCCGCTGACGCTGGTGATGTTGACGATCGACCCGCCCGATTCCTGTTGCTGCATGGCGGCGTTGGCGTGCGTCGACACCGACAGCACGGCCAGCAGGTTGAGTTCGACGATCTTCGTGCTGAACCGCGCCGACGCGTCCGATGCAGGCACGTAGGGCGATCCGCCTGCGTTGTTGACGACGACGTCGAGACGTCCGTGCTTCTCGACGATCTCATCGACGAGCGCCTTCACGGCCTCGTCGTCGCGGATGTCGCAGGCGTGGAACTCGTGGGGGCTGCCCTCGACCGGCCTACGCGCGCAGGTGACGACCGTCGCGCCCTGGTCGGCGAAGACCGCGCTGATTCCGGCCCCGACGCCACGCACGCCACCGGTCACGAGGACCACCCGGCCATCGAGTCGCAGATTGATTCCAGTGGCGTCACTCACTGTGCTAGCGTACCAAGCAAGTGCTTGCTTAGGTAGTCAGCTCAGGAGTCCGCATGACCATCACCTCGAAAACCGTGGAACCGGGCATCGTCTCGGTCACCGTCGACTACCCACCCGTCAACGCGATCCCGTCGCGTGGCTGGTTCGAACTCGGCGACGCCATCACCGCAGCAGGCCGCGACACCAGCACGCACGTGGTGATCCTGCGCGCCGAGGGTCGCGGTTTCAACGCCGGTGTCGACATCAAGGAGATGCAGAAGACCGACGGGTTCACTGCGCTCATCGACGCCAATCGCGGCTGCTTCCACGCCTTCCGCGCGGTGTACGAGTGCGAGGTGCCCGTCGTCGCCGCGGTCAACGGCTTCTGCGTCGGCGGTGGCATCGGACTGGTCGGGAACGCCGACGTCATCGTTGCGTCCGACGATGCCAAGTTCGGTCTGCCCGAAGTCGAACGGGGCGCACTCGGTGCTGCCACACACCTCTCGCGACTGGTGCCGCAGCACATGATGCGCCGACTGTTCTTCACGGCCGCGACCGTCGACGCCGCCACGCTGCACCACTTCGGCTCGGTGCACGAGGTCGTTCCCCGCGCAGAGTTGGACGAGTCCGCGCTGCGCGTGGCCCGCGACATCGCCGTCAAGGACACCAGGGTGATCCGCGCGGCCAAGGAGGCGCTGAACCTCATCGACGTACAGCGGGTCAACGCCAGTTACCGCATGGAACAGGGCTTCACCTTCGAACTGAACCTGGCGGGCGTCGCGGACGAGCATCGCGATGCCTTCGCGGGGACCGACAAGAAGGCAGGGAAGTAGTGGTACGGCGGGCACGAGCGAAGCGAGCGGGGAAGTAATGACAGACAAGAGGACGACACTCGACGAGGCCGTCTCGTCGATCGAGAGCGGCATGACCATCGGCATCGGCGGATGGGGATCGCGCCGCAAGCCGATGGCGTTCATCCGGGCACTGCTGCGCACCGACGTCACCGACCTGACCGTCGTCACCTACGGCGGACCCGATCTCGGCCTGCTGTGCTCGGCGGGCAAGGTCAAGCGCGTCTACTACGGGTTCGTCTCGCTGGACTCGCCCCCGTTCTACGACCCGTGGTTCGCCAAGGCGCGCACCACCGGCGCCATCGAGGCTCGCGAGATGGACGAGGGCATGCTCCGCTGCGGATTGCAGGCTGCCGCACAACGACTTCCGTTCCTCCCGATCCGCGCCGGGCTCGGCAGCGACGTCCGCAGGTTCTGGGGTGACGAACTCAAGACGGTGCGCTCGCCGTACCCGACTCCATTGAACCCCGGGTCGCTTCGCTCCGGCCCGCCGGCAGACGCCTACGAGGAACTCATCGCCATGCCCGCGCTGAATCTCGACGCGGCGTTCGTGCACCTGAACATCGGTGACGAGAAGGGCAACGCGGCTTACACCGGCATCGACCCATACTTCGACGACCTGTTCCTCATGTCGGCGCAGCAGCGCCTGATGAGCGTCGACCGGGTCGTGTCCACCGAGGAACTGGTGAAGTCCGTTCCACCGCAGGCACTTCTGATCAACAGGATGATGGTCGACACCGTCGTCGAGGCACCGGGCGGCGCGCACTTCACCACCGCCGAGCCGGACTACCGTCGCGACGAGAAGTTTCAGCGGCACTACGCCGAGGCCGCCGGAACCGAAGAGACCTGGGCGGAGTTCGTCAGCACCTACCTGTCGGGTAGCGAGGCCGACTACCAGGCCGCCGTCCGAAAGTTCGCCGAAGAGCAGGCCGCAGCGAAGGAGGCATCCAAGTGATCTCCGTGACCCGAGCCGAGGTGTGCGCGGTCGCGTGCGCCGAATTGTTCCGCGACGCAGGCGAGATCATGGTCAGCCCGATGGCGAACATGGTCTCGATCGGTGCCCGCCTGGCGCGGTTGACGTTCTCCCCCGACATCGTGCTGACCGACGGCGAGGCCCGCATCCTCGCCGACACCCCTGCACTCGGCGCGACCGGCGCCATCGAGGGCTGGATGCCGTTCGGCCGCGTGTTCGAGACCCTGACCTGGGGCCGTCGCCACGTGGTGATGGGCGCTAACCAGATCGACCGCTACGGCAATCAGAACCTCTCGGCGTTCGGCCCGATCCAGCATCCCAAGCGCCAGATGTTCGGCGTGCGCGGCGCACCGGGCAACTCGATCAACCACGCCACCAGCTACTGGGTGGGCGCCCACTCGACGCGCGTCTTCGGCGAGTCCGTCGACATCGTGTCGGGAATCGGCTGGGACAAGGTCGATCCCGAGAACCCGGCGTTTCGCTTCGCCAACGTGTACCGCGTGGTGAGCAACCTGGGGGTCTTCGACTTCAACGGCCCGGACCATCAGATGCGCGCCCTGTCGCTGCATCCGGGCGTCGAGGCCGACCAGGTCGCGGAGAACACCTCCTTCGAGGTGCACGGACTGAACGACGCCGAGGTCACGCGACTGCCGTCCGAGGACGAGCAGCGCCTGATTCGCGAGGTCATCGATCCGAAGTCGCTGCGCGACCGTGAGATCCGAGCATGACTCATCTCAAGACCCCGCTGACCGAGCTGGTCGGCATCGAGCATCCGGTCGTCCAGACCGGCATGGGCTGGGTGGCCGGAGCCCGTTTGGTCGCGGCGACGTCGAATGCCGGCGGGCTCGGCATCCTGGCATCGGCGACGATGACGCTCGACGAGTTGCGCACCGCGGTGTCGAAGGTCAAGGCCACCACCGACAAGCCGTTCGGCATCAACATCCGCGCCGACGCCGGCGACGCCAACGAGCGCGTCGACCTCCTGATCCGCGAAGGAGTCAGAGTCGCCTCCTTCGCCTTGGCTCCAAAGCCCGACCTGATCGCCAAGCTGAAAGACGCGGGCGTAGTGGTCATCCCGTCGGTCGGCCTGGCCAAGCACGCCAAGAAGGTGGCCGGCTGGGGCGCCGACGCAGTGATCGTGCAGGGCGGCGAGGGCGGCGGCCACACCGGCCCGATCGCCACGACGCTGCTGCTGCCGTCGGTGCTCGACGCCGTCGCCGACACAGGCATGCCCGTGATCGCGGCGGGCGGGTTCTTCGACGGCCGCGGCCTGGCCGCTGCGCTGTCCTACGGCGCCGCGGGCGTGGCGATGGGCACGCGGTTCCTGCTGACGTCGGACTCCACGGTGCCCGACGCGGTCAAGCAGCGCTACCTCGGCGCGGGTCTCGACGGCACGGTCGTCTCGACGCGCGTCGACGGCATGCCGCACCGCGTGCTGCGGACCGGTCTGGTCGAGAAGCTCGAAAGTGGCTCGCCGGTACGGGGTTTGACCGCCGCGGTGGGCAACGCGCAGAAGTTCAAGAAGATGACCGGCATGTCGTGGAAGTCGCTGGTCACCGACGGCCTGGCCATGCGGCGGGGCAAGGAACTCAGCTGGTCGCAGGTCGTGATGGCCGCGAACACGCCGATGCTGCTCAAGGCCGGGCTGGTCGAGGGCAACACCGACGCCGGTGTGCTGGCGTCGGGTCAGGTCGCGGGCATCCTCGAGGATCTGCCGTCGTGCGCCGAGCTGGTCCCCGCCATCGTGGCCGAGGCCATCGAGCACCTGCGCTCTGCGACGAGCTTCATCACCGACTGAGGCGTTCGCCGCCGAGTGTGAACCTCACGACGTTTTCGGCCGGATTTCGTCGTGACGTTCACATTCGATCACCAGGTGAAGCCCCGCTCGCGCAGCGCGGCCTCGACTCGCCCCACGTAGGTAGCCCGTCGGTAGCGCAGGAGGTCGCGGCTGACGCGAATGATGAGCCAGTCCAGCTCCGTCAGTTCGAAGAGCCGGTCGATGTCCCGCTGCCGGACGGCCGGGTCGGTCCAGTGCTGAGACCCGTCGTACTCGATGCCCACTTTCACGCCCTCATAGGCCATGTCGAGGCGGGCGACGAAGGAGCCGTACTGGTCGCACACGTCCACTTGGGTATGGGGTGCAGGCAGCCCCGCATCCACGAGTGCCAGCCGAGCGACTGTCTCCTGCGGCGACTCAGCGCCACGATCGACCAGCGGAAGGACGGCGCGGCACCTGACGAGACCCCGCACGCCGGGGTGCGCGGCCGCGACGTCCTCGACCTGGCCGGCCGTGATTCCCGTCGCAGCGAACAGAGCGTCGAGACGCTGAACAGCCGAGACCCGGGAGACCGTGCCGCCCCAAGTCGAATGCGGTGCGGGCGGGGGTGGTGACGGCGATGCCGCCGATCGCGAGGACCTCGCCAACATGCAACGTCTCAGAACGGACGATCAGTCGGGCCGGAGGTTTCCGGTTGTCGTGTATCAGCTCGGCCGGCTGACGTTTGTCGACCCACTTGGTACCCAGCATTGCGGCCGCGGACTGCCCTGCGACCACGCCACGCCGCTTCGACCACAGCCAGGCCGCCTGCGCGCGTTGGCATGCCGATGGCTCGATGTCGCACGGCGCGTACACCCCTGGGTACATCTGCACATAGTGCCGCTGCAGGGCACGCTCTCGGATTGCACGCGCTGCCAGCGCCTCGGTGCCGATGAACGGCCACGGCATGTCTTCCATGCCTCGCAGCGTGGGAGCGGACTCCGACAGATTCGCGACCCGCAGGGGCATTCATCCACAGGCTGCGCTCGGCGCGACCAACGACTAGAGGCGCTCGATGATCGTCACGTTCGCGGTGCCGCCGCCCTCGCACATCGTCTGCAGGCCGTAGCGACCGCCGGTGCGCTCCAAGGTGTTCAGCATCGTCGCGAACAGCTTGGCTCCGGTCGCGCCGAGCGGGTGGCCCAGTGCGATCGCCCCGCCGTTGGGGTTCACCTTGGCGGGGTCGGCGCCGGTCTCCTTCAGCCACGCCATGACGACGGGCGCGAAGGCCTCGTTGATCTCGACGGTGTCGATGTCGTCCATCGTCAGGCCGGTCTTGGCCAGCGCGTACTCGGTTGCGGGGATCGGGCCGGTCAGCATGTAGACCGGATCGGCTCCGCGCGCGCTGATGTGATGGATGCGGGCACGCGGCTTGAGCCCATGATCGGCGACGGCCTGCTCCGATGCGAGCAGCACCGCGCTGGCACCGTCGGAGATCTGGCTGGCCATCGCCGCGGTCAAACGGCCGCCGTCGACGAGAGTCTTGAGCCCGGCCATCTTCTCCAGCGACGTGTCGCGCGGGCCCTCGTCGATCGCGAACCCGTCGACCTCGATGATCTCGTTCTCGAAGTGCCCGGCCCGGATCGCCTCCTGCGCCCGCTGATGGCTGGTCAGCGAGAACTGCTCCATCTCCTCGCGCGAGAGCCCCCACTTCTCGGCGATCATCTCCGACCCGCGGAACTGCGAGATCTCCTGGTCGCCGTAGCGGTGCAGCCAACTCTTGGACTCGTTGGTCGGCGAGGTGTAGCCGAACTGCTCGCCGACGATCATGGCCGAGCTGATCGGGATCTGGCTCATGTTCTGCATACCACCCGCGACGATGACGTCCGCGGTGCCGGACATGATCGCCTGTGCGCCAAAGGAGATCGCCTGCTGGCTCGACCCGCACTGCCGGTCTACGGTCACACCGGGCACTTCCTCGGGGAAGCCGGCAGCCAGCCAGGACAGGCGCGCGATGTTGCCTGCCTGGGCTCCGACGGCGTCCACGCAGCCGGCGATGACGTCCGTAACGGCGCCCGGGTCGAGGTCGGTGCGGCCGAGCAGACCGCGCCAGGCGGCTGCGCCGAGGTCGACGGGGTGGGTCCCCGCCAGTGACCCGTTGCGCTTGCCGACGGCGGTCCGGACGGCATCGATGACGTACGCCTCAGCCATTAGGTTTCTCCTTCTGCTGTTGTGATGCCACGTGCTGTCGTAATCCCACCCAGCACGATGGCCAGATACTGCCTGCCGACCTGTTCGGCCGTGAGGGGTCCGCCGGGTTGATACCAGCGGACCGAGACCCAGGTGGTGTCGCGGATGAACCGGTAGACCAGGTCGACGTCGAGATCCGGCCGGAAGCTGCCCTCCGCGACGCCTTGCTTGAGGATGTCCACCCACATCCTGCGCTGTTCGCGGTTGCGTTCGTCGACGAATGAGAACTGCGGCAGCGGGGACAGTCGCTTGGCCTCGTCCTGGTAGATGACGACCTGCGCGTGCCGGTGCTCGATGGCCTCGAACGACGCCATGAACAGCCCCTTGACCCGCTCCAGCGGATCGGTCTCGGCTTCGACGATCTCCTGGTAGCGGCCGAACAGCCAATCGAGGAAGTCTCGCAGGACCTCTTCGACCATCTGCTCCTTGGACTTGAAGTGGTGGTACAGGCTGCCCGAGAGGATTCCGGCGGAGTCGGCGATGTCGCGCACCGTGGTGGCACGCAGTCCGCGGTCGGCGAACATCGTCGCGGCGAGGTCGAGCAACTCGTCACGGCGGCTGAGCGGCGCCTTGTCCACCCGCCCAGGATAGCAACCAAGCGCTTGCTAGGTAAGGCGAGGGCCGAACTGGGTCAGCCGAGCCCGCCGATCTCCGCGTCCGCGCGATCGTCTGCACCACACGATTCGACTAACGAGTCGCGCTTGGCGACGATCTCGCCGATCGCCGAGTTCCTGCCGTTGCGTTCCTTGAGCAGCTTGGCGACGGTCGCGTCCTGATCGTCCGTGCGCATCGCGAGGAAGTCCGCGCAGGTGGTCTTGCCGCCGGAGTTGCTGGCACCCGAGCAGCCCGCGACGAGTACGACGAGACACGCTGCTGCCGCCGCCGTTCGCTTCACCCGGCCAAGAGTAGTCAGGCGCGCTGGCTCGACACCGAGATGACCTCGCCGGTCAGGTAGCTGGAGTAGTCGCTGGCAAGGAACGCGATGGTGGTCGCGATCTCCCAGGGCTCGGCGGCCCTGCCGAACGCCTCGTCGGACGACAGCTGGTCGAGCAGCTCCGACGAACTGGTCTTCTCCAGGAACTTGTGCCGGGCGATACTCGGCGAGACCGCGTTGATGCGCACGCCGTGCTCGACGGCTTCGATCGCACTGCAGCGGGTCAGCGCCATCACCCCGGCCTTCGCGGCGGCGTAGTGCGACTGCGAATGCTGTGCACGCCAACCCAATACGCTCGCATTGTTGACGATCACGCCGCCGTGGTCCACGTCGCGGAAGTAGCGCAGCGCTGCCCGCGTCGCGCGCATCACCGACGTCAGCGTGACGTTGAGGACGCGGTCCCACTCGTCGTCGGTCATGTCGATGACGGGTGTCTGCCCACCCAGGCCCGCGTTGTTGACCAGCACGTCCAAGCGGCCTGCGGCGGCCACCGTCTGAGCGATCAACGCGTCGACCGCCTCGGTCGACGTCACGTCGCACACGACGGACTCGACGCGACCGAGGCCGAGCGCAGCCAGCTCGTCGCGGGTCTCGCCCAGTCGACGCTCGTGGTAATCCGATACGACGACGTCGGCGCCCTCGAGCAGCGCGCGTCGAGCCGTCGTCGACCCGATGCCGGTGCCCGCGGCAGCAGTGATCAAGACGACCTTGCCCGCCAACAGGCCGTGCCCGTCGATCTCCTTTGGTGCGGCTGACAGATCCATCAGTGCCTTCTCCTCTTCGCGCAAGCGCTCATCAGCCGCCCTCTCCTCTTCGCGCAAGCGCTCATCAGTGCTCTCTCCTCTTCGCGCAAGCGCTCATCAGCCGCCCTTCGCCTCTCGCGGTAGACCGAGCACCCGCTCGGCGATGATGTTGCGCTGAATCTCGTTGGACCCGCCGTAGATGGTGTCGGAGCGGGAGAACAGGAACAGTCGCTGCCACTCGTCGAACTCGCCGTCGTCGAGCGTCAGTCCCGCCATGCCCTGGACGTCCATGGCGATCTCGCCGAGCTCGCGATGCCAGTTGGCCCACAACAACTTCGATACAGAGTCCTGCCCCGCCTGTTCCACGTCCATCGTCTTGAGCGCATACGACCGCATGGTCTGCAGGCCGGCCCACGACCGGGTCAGCCGCTCGCGGATCACCGGATCGTCGATCGCGCCGGTCCGCTTGGCCATCTCGACGATGCCTGCGTGCTCGCGCTTGTAGCGGATCTGCTGCCCGAGTGTCGACACCCCGCGCTCGAAGGTGAGCGTGCCCATTGCGACCCGCCAACCGTCCCCGGGCTCCCCCACGACCAGGTCGGCATCGGTGCGGGCGTCGTCGAAGAAGACCTCGTTGAACTCCGAGTCACCGGTGAGCTGGATGATCGGACGGATCTGCACGCCGGGCTGGTCCAGTGGGACCAGCAGATAGGCGAGCCCCGCGTGCCGCTTCGAACCCTTCTCCGACCGGGCGATGACGAAGCACCACTGCGCCCAGTGCGCCAACGACGTCCACACCTTCTGGCCGTTGATGATCCAGGAGTCGCCACGCAGTTCGGCCGACGTGGACACGTTCGCCAGATCGCTGCCCGCGCCGGGCTCCGAGTACCCCTGCGACCACAGCTCCGTGACGTCGAGGATCTTGGGCAGGAAGCGCTGCTGCTGCTCGGGCGTGCCGTACGCGATCAGCGTCGGGCCGACGAGTTCCTCGCCGAGGTGGTTGACCTTGTCGGGGGCATCGGCCTTGGCGTACTCCTCGTAGAACGCGACGCGGTGGGCGACCGTCAGCCCCCGCCCGCCGTGCTTCTCCGGCCAGCCCAAACACGTCAGACCGGCCTTCGCGAGATGCTGGTTCCAGGCCAGCCGTTCCTCGAAGGCCTCGTGCTCGCGACCTGGTCCCCCAAGACCCTTGAGAGCTGCGTATTCGCCGACCAGGTTGTCGGCGAGCCACTCCCGGACCTCGGTCCTGAACGCCTCGACTTCCAACATGCTTGTAGGCTAACCTACCAAGCACTTGCTTTGGTGCCCGGTCGACGATGACGGTCGTGGAGCCTGCGGAACGGCCGTGAGGAGCCGGGCGATCAGATCCAGAGGAGCTTCGATGAAGACGCCCCAGAGCGAGCGGCCGAGGACCATCCCCGCGATGCTCGATTGGGCCGCCGCGGAATTCGCCGACCACGACGCGCTCGTCACCGAGGACCGTCGGATCACCTACGCCCAGCTCCGGACCGAGGTCAGACGAGCCGCGGCCGCCATGATCGACCTGGGCGTCGAGGCCGGCGACCGGGTCGGCATCTGGTCGCCGAACACCTGGCACTGGGTCGTCGCCAGCCTCGCCACCACCTACGCCGGCGCCATCGTCGTGCCGCTCAACACCCGGTACACGGCAAGCGAGGCCACCGACATCCTCGCCCGCACGCAGGCCCCGCTGCTGATCGGCATGGGCCGGTTCCTCGGCACGGATCGAGTCGGCGACCTCGACCGGGCGGCTCTGCCCGCGTTGCGTCACATCGTGCGCGTGCCCATCGAGGACGACGCGGACGGGTCCTGGGACGAGTTCGTCGCCCGCGGCACCAATCTGGACGCCGCCGACGCCAGGGCCGCCACAGTCGTCCCCGACGACGTCGCCGACATCCTGTTCACCTCCGGCACCACCGGTCGCAGCAAGGGCGTGCTGTGCGCGCACCGGCAGTCCCTCGAGGCACCCGCGGCGTGGGCCGCCTGCGGTCAGCTCACCGACGCCGACCGCTACCTCTGCATCAACCCGTTCTTCCACAACTTTGGATACAAGGCTGGCATCCTGACGTGCCTGCAGACCGGGGCCACGCTGATCCCCCAGCTGACGTTCGACCCCGAGCTGGCGATGCAGGCCGTCGCCGACCACGGCATCACCGTCCTGCCCGGCCCTCCGACCATCTACCAGACGCTGCTCGACCACCCCCGTCGCGACCAGTACGACCTGTCGTCGCTGCGGTTCGCCGTCACGGGCGCGGCCACCATCCCCGTCGTGCTCATCGAGCGGATGCAGACCGAACTCGACATCGACGTCGTCCTGACCGCATACGGACTCACGGAGGCAAGCGGTTTCGGCACCATGTGCCGTGCCGACGACGACGCCGTCACCGTGGCGACCACCAGCGGCCGCCCGATCGCGGACTTCGAACTGCGCATCGACGGCGACTCCGACACCGGCGAGGTACTGCTGCGCGGCCCCAACGTGATGCTCGGGTACCTCGACGACCCCGAGGCCACCGCCGCGACCATCGACGCCGACGGCTGGCTGCACACCGGTGACATCGGCAGCGTCGACGCGGCGGGCAACCTGCGGATCACCGACCGGCTCAAGGACATGTACATCTGCGGCGGGTTCAACGTCTACCCCGCCGAGATCGAACAGGTACTGGCCCGACTCGACGGCGTCGCCGAGTCGGCCGTGATCGGCGTGCCCGACGAACGCCTCGGCGAGGTCGGCAAGGCCTTCGTCGTCGCCAAGCCCGGCTTCGACCTCACCGAGGCCGACGTGATCGCCCACGCCCGTGCGCATCTCGCCAACTTCAAGGCGCCGCGCACGGTCACCTTCCTCGACGCCCTGCCGCGCAATCCCGGCGGCAAGGTGGTCAAACCCCAACTGCGAGAGACGGCTGGATAGAACCGACATGGACCTGCATCTCGACGACGAGACCGAGGCCTTCCGCGCGGAGGTCCGGGACTTCCTCGCGGCCAACCGGTCGCACTTCCCCACCAAGTCCTACGACACCGCCGAGGGCTTCGAACAGCACCGGGCATGGGACAAGGTGCTCTTCGACGCCGGCCTGTCGGTGATCGCATGGCCGAAGGAGTTCGGCGGCCGCGACGCCACGCTGCTGCAGTGGGTCGTGTTCGAGGAGGAGTACTTCCGCGCCGGCGCGCCCGGCCGTGCCAGCGCCAACGGCACCGGCATGCTGGCCCCGACGTTGTTCGCCCACGGGACCGAGGAGCAACGCGCCCGCATCCTGCCGAAGATGGCCAGTGGCGAGGAGATCTGGGCCCAGGCGTGGTCGGAGCCGGAGTCCGGCAGCGATCTGGCCTCGCTGCGGTCGACCGCGACCCGCACCGACGGTGGCTGGAAGCTCAACGGCCAGAAGATCTGGAGTTCGCGCGCACCGTTCGGCGACCGGGCGTTCGGCCTGTTCCGCTCGGACCCGGAGGCGCAGCGCCACAAGGGCCTGACCTACTTCATGTTCGATCTGAAGGCCGATGGCGTCACCGTCCGCCCCATCGCGCAACTCGGTGGCGACACCGGTTTTGGCGAGGTCTTCCTCGACGACGTCTTCGTACCCGACGAGGACGTCATCGGCGAGCCCAACGACGGGTGGCGCGCCGCGATGAGCACGTCGAGCAACGAGCGCGGCATGTCACTGCGCAGCCCCGCGCGGTTCTTCGCCCCGGCCGAGCGGCTGGTTGAACTATGGCAGGAGAACGCGGACCCGGCGTACGCCGAACGCGTTGCCGACGCCTGGATCAAGGCCCAGGCCTACCGCCTGCACACGTTCGGGACGGTCACCCGCCTGGAGGCCGGCGGCGAACTCGGCGCCGAGTCGTCGGTGACGAAGGTGTTCTGGTCTGACCTCGACGTGGCACTGCACCAGACCGCACTCGACCTGCGTGGCGCCGACGCCGAACTGGCCGACGAGTGGACCGAGGGATTGCTGTTCGCGCTCGGCGGACCGATTTACGCCGGTACCAATGAGATTCAGCGCAACATCATCGCCGAGCGCCTGCTGGGCCTGCCCAGGGAGCCGAAGAAGTGAACACCCGAAGACGATCGCGAGCGAGGATCGCAGCGAGGCACGAGCGAGGACCGGAACGAGCGGGAGTCGAGAAGTGAACTTCGAGATCGACGATCAGCAGCGCGACTTCGCGGCCAGCATCGACGCCGCACTGGGTGCGGCCAACGTGCCCGCGGCCGTGCGCGCGTGGTCCGCGGGTGACCATGATCCCGGACGCAAGGTGTGGTCTACGCTGGCCGAACTCGGCGTGACGGCGCTGGCCGTCCCCGAGAAGTTCGACGGCATCGAGGCGCATCCGGTGGACCTCGTGGTCGCCGCCGAACGCCTCGGGTACTGGGGCGTGCCCGGACCGGTGGCCGAATCGATCGCCGTGGCACCGGTATTGCTCGCCGACGACGACCGCTCGGCGGCCTTGGCCGCGGGCGAATTGGTCGTCACCGTGGCGCTGCCGCCGCACGCACCGCGGGCCGTCGACGCCGACGGCGCCGGCCTGATCCTGCTGGCGGGCGACGGCGAGGTCCGTGACGGCACGGCAGGCGAGGCGCATGCCTCCGTCGACCCCTCCCGCACCCTGTTCGACGTGGCGGCCGACGGCGCGCCGTGGCAGGCCGACACCGCCCGGGCATTCGAGTTCGGCGCGCTGATCACTGCGGCCCAGCTGGTCGGCGCGGGTCAGGCGATGCTCGACGGGTCGGTCGCATATGCCAAGCAGCGCACCCAATTCGGTCGGGTGATCGGCTCGTACCAGGCCATCAAGCACAAGCTCGCCGACGTGCACATCGCGGTCGAGATGGCCCGACCGCTCGTCTACGGCGCGGCTCTGGCACTGGCCGACGGCTCGCCGAATACCGCGCGTGACGTGAGCGCCGCCAAGGCCGCGGCAGCCGACGCCGCACTGCTGGCGGCACGCGCCTCGCTGCAGACCCACGGCGCGATCGGCTTCACGCAGGAGCACGACCTGTCGCTGCTGCTGCTGCGGGTACAGGCGCTGCGGTCGGCATGGGGCGATGCGACATGGCACCGCAACCGCGTACTGAGGGAGTTGACCCGCTCGTGAGCGAAGAACGTGAATTGCTGCGCGACACCGTGACCGCGCTGGTCGAGAAGCACGCCGGGCCGGCGGACGTCCGCGCGGCGATGGAGTCCGAGCGCGGCTACGACGAGAACCTGTGGACGCTGCTGTGCGAGCAGGTGGGAGCCGCCGCACTCGTCGTCCCCGAGGGACTCGGAGGTGCGGGTGGCGAGTTCGGTGACGCCGCCGCGGTGATCGAGGCGCTCGGCCGCAATTTGGTGCCGACGCCGCTGCTGGCGACCACGCTCGCCGAACTGGCCCTGCTGTCGGCCGCCGACCCGGACGAGGAGACGATCGCTGCGCTCGCCGAGGGCACCTCGATCGGCAGCGTCGCGTTCGACGCCGACTACGTGCTCAACGGCGACGTGGCCGACGTGATCATCGTCGTGGATGGGGACCAGCTGACCCGTGCGACGTCGTTCGAGTCGCACGCGCTGACGACGATGGACCCGACCCGACGGCTGGCCCGTGTCGAAGTGCGTGACACCCAGCCGATCGGCCAGGACCCCGGTATCGCCGATCTGGCTGCGATCCTGCTCGCCGCCGAGCAGATCGGCGCTGCGAGCCGCTGTTTGGACCTGACGGTCACCTACACCAAGGACCGGGTTCAATTCGGCAGGCCGATCGGCAGCTTCCAGGCACTCAAGCACCGGATGGCCGACATGTACGTAAAGGTGCAGTCGGCCCACGCGGTGATCGACGACGCCATCGCCAACCCGTCCCCGACATCCGCGGCGCTGGCCCGCTTCTGCGCCACCGAGGCGTTCGACGCGGTCGCGGCCGAGGCCGTGCAGATGCACGGCGGGATCGCGATCACGTGGGAGCACGACATCCAGCTGTACTTCAAGCGCGCGCACGGCAGCGCCCAGCTGCTCGGACCGCCGCGAGAGCATCTGCGCCGCCTCGAAGCCGAGGTGCTCTAGCCTGAACGGGGTGAACCCCCACGTCGCGCTGCGCGCCGGCATCCCGCCGTTCTACGTGATGGACGTGTGGCTCGCCGCCGCCGAACGACAGCGGTCCCACGGCGACCTGGTGAATCTGTCGGCCGGTCAGCCGAGCGCCAAGGCGCCCACGCCCATCCGTGCCGCGGCCGCTCGCGCCCTGGCCGAGGACAACCTCGGCTACACGGTGGCGATGGGCATACCCGAACTGCGCGAAGGCATCGCCGCGTCGTACGCCACCCGCTACGGCGTCGACGTCGGGCCCGACGAGGTCGTCGTCACGACCGGTTCGACGGGCGGCTTCCTGCTGGCGTTCCTGGCCTGCTTCGACGTCGGCGACCGGGTGGCGGTGACCAGTCCGGGCTACCCGTGCTACCGCAACATCCTCTCCGCGCTGGGCTGCGAAGTCGTCGAGGTGCCGTGCGGCCCGGACACCCGCTTCCAGCCGACCGTCGAGATGCTCGACGCGATCACCCCGCCGATCAAGGGGGTGATCATCGCCAGCCCGGCGAATCCCACCGGCACCGTGCTCCCCCCGGAGGAATTGGCCGCGATCGCCTCGTGGTGCGAGCAGTCCGGAGTGCGGCTGGTCAGCGACGAGATCTACCACGGTCTGGTGTATCCCGGTGCGCCGCAGACGAGTTGCGCGTGGGAGACCTCCCGCGACGCGATCGTGGTGAACAGCTTCTCGAAGTACTTCGCGATGACCGGATGGCGGCTCGGCTGGCTCCTGGTGCCGCGGCCCCTGCTGCGGGCGGTCGACCGCCTCACCGGCAACTTCTCGATCTGTCCGCCGACGCTGCCGCAGCAGGCAGCCGTCGCCGCGTTCGACGCCGCGTCCATCACCGAGGCCGACGCGCTGGTCGACGACTACACCGTCAACCGCGACCTGCTGCTGCGCGGGCTGCCCGAGATCGGGCTGTCCCGCCTCGCGCCCGCCGACGGGGCGTTCTACGTCTACGCCGACGTCTCCGAGTACTCGACGGACTCGCTGGCCTTCTGCGCGAAGTTGTTGGCGGACACCGGCGTTGCCATCGCACCCGGCATCGACTTCGACACCGTCCACGGCGGCGCCTACGTCCGGTTGTCGTTCGCGGGCGCGGCCGACGAGATGTCCGAGGCGCTACGCCGGATGGGTCCGTGGCTCGCGAACGCGACCTAGCCGGGGTTCGACTCGAGCGCGGATTCGACTGACCGGGGGTCGCGATCGTCGAACGGCCTCTCGCCGTCGGCCACGCTGAGCCAGCGGTCGAACTCGTCTGCCGGCAGCGGCGGGCAGTGCACGTAGCCCTGCGTGACGTCACAGCCGTAGGCGCGCAACGCATTCAGCGTCTCGGAGTCCTCGACGCCCTCGGCGACCAGTGCCGCGCCGAGGCTGTGGGCGAGCGCCACCGTCGAGCGCACGATCGCGATGGATCGGAAGTCCTCGGTGACCTGGGCGACGAAGACGCCGTCGAGTTTGAGTTCGTCCACCGTCATCTCCTGCAGCCGCGCCAGTGACGACCACCCCGTGCCGAAGTCGTCGATCGACAACTTGATCCCGAGGTCCTGCAGAGCCCTGACCACGCTGCGCGAGCGCGTGCCGTCGGAGGTCAGAACGCCCTCGGTGATCTCGAGGATCAGCGAGGCGGCGGGCATGTCGTGGGTGCGCAGCAGGTCGCCGATGTGATCGACGAGGTCGACGTCGAGCAGATTGGTGACGGACAGGTTCACCGCGACGGTCATGTCGAGGCCGTGCTCGCGCCACGTACGCGCCTGCCGAAGCGCCACGTTGAGCACGGTGGTCGCCAGGGGCCGCATCAGACCGCCGCGTTCGGCGTGGTGCAGGAACTGATTGGGCATCAGCAGTCCGCGCACGGGGTGCTGCCAGCGCACCAACGCCTCGACGCTGTGCAGTCGGCCGTCGTCGGCGCGGATCTTGGGCTGGTAGTGACACACCAGCTGGCCGGTCGCCATCGCGGTCCGTAGCTCCTCGACGGCCTGCCGCTCGTCGACGAGGTGGGCGTCTCCGACGGTGTCGTACATGGCGATCCGGACCGGGGAGCCCTTGGCGAGGTACATGGCGATGTCGGCGCACTGGAGGAGGTCGTCGGGCTGGCGGCAGTGCTGCGGGCACAGCGCGATTCCCACGCTCGCCTCGACGTTGACGGTGATGCCCTTCAGATCGAACGGCTCACCGAGGGCCTCGACGATCCGCGCGGCGACCGCCTCGGCGGTGGCCGGATCGATGCCCGGCGCCAGCAGCACCGCGAACTCGTCGCCGCCGACTCGAGCCAGCAGGTGCTCGGGTGCAACCGACCGCGCGAGCCGCTCGGCGACCTGGCAGAGCAGCTCGTCCCCGACGTGATGCCCGAGGGAGTCGTTGATCCCCTTGAACCCATCGAGGTCGAGCAGCAGCAGCCCGGGCCCGGCAGGTGAGCCGTTCGTCCGCGCGTTGTCCGCGTACTCGAACGACGCCGCGGTGAGCGCCGTGGACATGGCCCGACGATTCGGCAGCCGCGTGAGGTCGTCGGTCGTGGCGTGCACGTGGCTCTCCGCGAGCCTGCTGACCTCCCGGAACGACAGCGCGAAGCGGGCGGTGACGGCGATGAGCCCGAGTACGGCCAGCGCCACCGCGAATCGGGGTAGATCCGCTCCGTTGCCGAGCACCAGCAACCCGACGAGAGTGGCGGTTCCAACGAGCTGAGGCACGCCGTTGGTGCGCAGCCCGGTCGACCGGTGCGGCAGGCTCCGACCGGATCCCGACCAGCTCGCCACGGCCAGGAGCAGCGCGGCCGCGGGACGCAGCGCGTCGAACCACGTGCCGCGCGAGTACGAGCCGTCGGCGACGGCGAACATGAACAGGACGTCGGCGCCGGCGTACAGGACGAAGCCGGCGAGCAACAGTGCCCATCGGCGGTCGGTGCGCCAGCCCAGTGCGGACAGCGCGCACGCGGCCACCGAGAGGAGCAGTACGTCACCCACCGGAAAGGCAAGCGCCAGCACCACGGTCAGCGGTGCCGCACTGGTGGCGGCGCCATAGGGGCCGAACGCGACCGCAGCGACAGCGCCCACGGCGGAACCCGCGATCAACGCGTCCAGCCAGAGCGCGACCGGCAGCCGTGTCAGGCGGGCCCGCAGCAGCAATAGCAGTCCCGCGAACAGCAGCGGATAGAAGCACAGCCACAGCGGGCGAAGTTCGTTCAGCGCCCCGAACGCCGGATACAGGAAGTTGCGGACCGCTGGTATGAGCATTCCGGCGGCGATCAGCGACCACGCCCATCGTTCCTCGCGCCGAGACCACGCGCGGGTGGCGACCATGGCCGCTGCGCCGAACATGAGCGACGGGTAGAGCCAGTGACCGAGGGCCGAGGAAGCGGAGGTGGCACTGCCCGGCAGGGTCGTCGCGCCGTAGCCGACGACGCCGAGCAGCAGCGCGGCCAGGACGAGGCGGGCTCTACGGGGCATCGACGCCGACGGGTATGACTGCATCCGCGCTCACCTCAGCTCGCTTCTGAACTGGTCGAATTCGGCACCCGGTCGGATCCGGGCCGCGACTGCGTCGAGTTTGCCAGCATCATGATCGCACGCAAAGTCCGTCGGCAGTCGCAGCCACCCACGATTGTCTGAACCGTCACAATCGCCCGGCGACGCCGATGACGAGCCGCCGATGCTCGGGCGGCCGCGATTCGCTGTGTTAACGAGCGCTAGCTGGCGCTCCACCCGCCGTCCATGGAGTAGGAGGCACCGGTCACCATGCCTGCGGTCGGCGAACTCAGCCACGCGACCAGCGACGCGACCTCCTCCGGCTCGACGAGGCGCTTGATCGCACTCTCGGTGAGCAGCACCTGATCGAGCACCTCGTCCTCGGTGATGCCGTGGGTGCGGGCCTGGTCGGCGATCTGCTTGGACACCAGCGGGGTGCGCACGTAACCCGGGTTGACGCAATTGCTGGTCACGCCGTGGGCCCCGCCCTCGAGCGCGGTCACCTTCGACAGCCCCTCGAGCGCGTGCTTGGCGGTGACGTAGGCGACCTTGAACTGCGACGCCCGCAACCCGTGCACCGAGGAAACGTTGACGATCCGGCCGAAGCCACGCTCGTACATGTGCGGAAGCGCCGCGCGGATCAGCAGGAACGGCGCCTCGACCATCAGCGCCTGCATGCTGCGGAAGCGCGCCGGGTCGAACTCGGTGATGGGTGCGACGGTCTGCACGCCTGCGTTGTTCACCAGCACGTCGACCTCGAGCCGCAGGGATTCGAGCGCTCCCACGTCGAGAAGGTCGACGCCCCAGGCGGTTCCACCGATCTCGGCGGCAACCGTGCCCGCTGCCTCCTCGTCGACGTCGGCCACCGTGACCGTTGCGCCGCGCTTCGCGAGTTCCCGCGCGCACGCCGCGCCGATGCCGCTTGCGCCTCCGGTCACCAGCGCAGAACGGCCGTTCAGGTCCGGCATCAGACGGCAGCCCTGCGGCGCTCCGCCGCCAGATCCTCGGCGTCGGCGACGTCGAGCGACTCGAGGTCGAGACCGTTGGTCTCACGGGTGAAGAACACCGCGATCAAGGTGATGCCACACGCCAGCGCCAGGTAGATCGCGATCGGCACCGACGAGTCGAAGACGTCCAGCAGCTTGACGGCGATCAGCGGCGCCAGCGAGCCCGCCACGATCGACGTCACCTGATAGCCAAGCGAGACACCGGAATAGCGCATCCGGGTGGGGAACATCTCCGCCATGATCGCGGGCTGAGGCGCGTACATGAACGCGTGGATCATCAGTCCGATGGTGACCGCGGCCGTGACGACGGCGTAGTTGCCACTGTTCATCATCGGGAAGGCGAAGAAGCCCCACGACGCGCCGAGAACCGCGCCGAACGTGTAGACGGGCTTGCGGCCGAACCGGTCGGCCAGGTGTCCGACCAGGGGCACGACGGCGAAGTGCACCGCGTGCGCGACGAGCAGGTACCAGAGGATGGAGCTGGTGTCGGCACCCACCTGCACCTTCAGATACGTGATCGAGAACGTGACCACCAGGTAGTACATGATGTTCTCGCCGAACCGCAGGCCCATCGCGGTGAAGACGCCACGCGGGTAGCGCTTGAGCACCTCGACGACGCTGAACGACGTGGCCTTGATCCGCTCCGCTTCCTCTTGCGCCGCAACGAAGATCGGGGCATCGGTGACCTTGGTGCGGATGTAGTAGCCGACCAGGACCACCACGGCGGATAACCAGAACGCGACGCGCCAGCCCCAGGACAGAAAGGCCTCGTCGGACAGCGTGCCGGTGAGGGCGAGGAGCACGATGGTCGCGAGCAGGTTGCCGACCGGGACGCCGGCCTGCGGCCAGCTGGCCCAGAATCCGCGTTGGCGGTCGGGGCTGTGCTCGGCGACCAGCAGGACCGCACCGCCCCACTCCCCGCCGACCGCAAAGCCCTGGATGAATCGCAGCAAGACCAGAAGCCCGGGCGCCCAATACCCGATCTGCCCGAACGTCGGCAGGCAGCCCATCAGGAACGTGGCGGCGCCTACCAGCAACAGGCTGAACTGCAGGAGCTTCTTGCGGCCGAACTTGTCGCCGTAGTGGCCGAACACCACACCGCCGACGGGACGCGCGACGAAGCCGACGGCGTAGGTCGCGAAGGCCAGGAAGATCGCGTTGAGTTCGCTGGTCGTCTCTGAGAAGAAGATCTTGTTGAACACCAGCGTCGCCGCAGTGCCGTAGAGGAAGAACTCGTACCACTCCACGACGGTGCCGGCCATCGAGGCCACGACCACCCGCTTCAGACCGGTCGTTATCGGGCTGCTCATGAGACCACCTTCCGTTGTGACGCGGCACACATCGCCCATGAGTATTCCTGCAGGAACTGATGCAGTGCAATGGGCAGAATCGCAGCATGTATCTGCGAAAATGCAGACATGACGACGCCGAGCGCGGACGACCTACTCGTTCTGCTGGCGGTCGCACGTTCCGGCCGGTACGTCACCGCAGCCGACGAACTCGGCATGAACCACACGACGATCTCGCGGCGCATCGCCACGCTGGAGCAGTCGCTCGGCGGTCGGCTGCTGGTGCGTGTGGCTGGCGGGTGGGAACTGACCGACATGGGGCGCAGCGCGTTGTCGGCGGCCGAGGCCGTCGAGACCGCGGTGCGCGGCCTGTCGACCGATCCCGACGGCGGACGACCGCTGAGCGGCGTGGTGCGGATGTCGGCCACCGACGGCTTCAGCGCCTACATCGCCGCGCCTGCGGCAGCCGACGTGCAGCGGGACCACCCGGACGTGGCGGTGGAACTCGTCGCCACCACGCGCCGTGCGACGCAGCAGCGCTCCGGCCTCGACGTCGAGGTGGTGGTCGGCGAACCGCAGGTGCACCGGGCGAAGGCCATCCGCCTCGGCGACTACTGCCTCGGTCTCTACGGTTCCCGGGACTACCTCGGCAGGCACGGCACGCCGGCGTCGCGCACCGACCTGACCGGCCACCCCCTGGTGTACTTCATCGACTCGATGCTGCAGGTCGACGACCTCGATCTTGCCCGCGCCGTGGCACCCGGGATGCGGGAGTCGGTCACGTCGACCAACGTCTTCGTCCACGTCGAGGCCACCCGAGCGGCAGCGGGCCTCGGCCTGCTGCCCTGCTTCATGGCCGACCGGCACGACGACCTGGTCCGGGTGCTGCCCGACGCCGTCGCGCTGCGACTCACCTACTGGCTCGTCACCCGATCCGAGACCCTGCGCAGGCCCGAGGTCGCCGCCGTCGTCGACGCGATCGAACACCGCATGCGGGAGCTACGAGACGTTCTCCTCGGCACGGGCACGCCCTGATTCGCGGCGGTTTCGCCGGGTAGTCACCCGCATGCACTTCGTGACCACCGGTACCGGCAAACCCTTGCTCCTGGTGCACGGCATCTCCAACCTGCACAACTGGGACCTCGTGGTGCCTCGACTGGCCCGTGAACGCACCGTTTACGCCGTCGACCTCCCGGGATTCGGAGACAGCCCGCCGCTCGATGGCGAGGTGAGTGTCGCGACGCTCACCGATGCCGTCGAGGAGTTCATCTCCGAGCAGGGCCTGGACGGGGTCGACGTCGTCGGCAGTTCGATGGGCGCACGCATGGTCCTCGAGATGGCGCGTCGGGGCCATCGAGGGAACGTCGTGGCCCTCGACCCCGGTGGGTTCTGGACCGACGCCCAGGTGCGGGTGTTCGGCGCGACGGTCACACCGTCGATCGCGCTGGTGAAGCGCATCCAGCCCCTGCTGCCCACGCTGACCCGCCGCAGTGCGGGCCGCACGGCGCTGCTCTTGCAGTTCTCGGCGAAGCCGTGGCGGTTGCCCGCTGAACTGGTCCTGCGGGAACTTCGTGGCTTCGCGAAGTCCGCCAGCATCGACGACGCGGTGCGAGAGCTGATCCACGGACCCAAACAGCAAGGCGCCGAGAACGGTTCGACCCGCGCGACGGTGACCATCGGATGGGGTCGCAACGACCGGGTCACGTTCCCCAGCCAGGCCGCACGCGCCCAGCAGCTCTACCCGAACGCCACGCTGCACTGGTTCGACGACTGCGGACACTTTCCACACTGGGACCAACCCGATCAGACGGTGCGTCTGATCCTCGATGCCACCAGCTGAACCCCGAGCGCCGGCGGGTCCCTGTGCCCTACCGTCGAACCATGCCGTTCCTGGAGACCGAAGGCGCCCGCGCGTACTACCGCCACTGGGCCGCCGAGGACCCGTCCGCCGCGGTGGTGTTCCTGCATGGCTTCGGCGAGCACACCGGGCTCTACCACCGGTATGCGTTCGCACTCAACGCCCGCGGCATCGACGTCTGGGCCGTCGATCAACTGGGCCACGGGCTCAGCCCGGGCGAGCGCGGCGACTTCGGCACCATCGAGGCCTCCTCGGCGCTCGCCGATCAACTCACCGAGATCGCCGAAGAGACCACGCCCGGACTGCCGCTCGTCGCGGCAGGCCATTCCTTCGGTGCGATCGTGACGCTGTTCCGCGTGCTCGGCACTCCGGATCGCTACCGCGCGGCCGTCGTCTCCGGTGCGCCGTTGATTCCCGTGGCCGGGCTACTGGACGTCGACACGTCGTTGGTGATCGAGCCTGCTTGGCTGTCGGCCGACGAGTTCTACCTCGACGCGATGGAGAACGATCCCTTGGCCTTCGTCGATGCCGACAGCGGCTCATTGACCCGCGAACTCGACCGGGCGTGGGACCGGTTCGGCAAGGACCTGCCGACCCTGTCGATGCCCACGCTCGCGGTGCACGGCGAGGACGACCCCATCGCCGACGTCGGCGCGGTGCGCGCCTACGCCGAGCAGATCGAACCGCTGTCGCTCTACGAGATCCCCGGCGGCAGACACGACATCCTCAACGACGTCGCGCACCGGCAGGTCGCCGCTGCGGTCGCGGACTTCGTGACCGAGCACGTCGGGCAGTGACTCGCGTCTAGAGCCAGGTGTCCGACGTCGTGGTGGTGAGGAAGGCCTCGAGATCGTCACGCCAGTGCGCGGGCGTGTTCTTGTCGGGCTCGATACCCGTGTACTCGCCCCGGTAGAACAGCAGCGGCCGCGGTTTCCGCTTGGGCACCTCCGACAGCGAGTGCACCGCACCGAACACCACGAAGTGATCGCCGCCGTCGTGCACGGAGTGCACCGTGCAGTCGATGTGCGCCAGGGTGTCGGCGATCACCGGCGACCCCAATTCCGATGGACTCCAATCGATACCGGCGAACTTGTCCGGCTCCCTCGACCCGAACCGCGCAGACACGTGCTGCTGCTTCTCGTGCAGCACGTTCACGCAGAACTTGCCGCTGGCCTCGATCGCCTGCCAGGACCGCGACTGCTTGGTCGGGCAGAACAGCACGAGCGGTGGGTCGAGCGACAGCGCCGCGAACGACTGACAGGCGAAGCCGACGGGCTCGTCCTCGTGGATAGTCGTGATGATCGTGATGCCGGTGCAGAACTGCCCCAACACGTGCCGAAAGGTGCGTGGGTCGATACCGGGGTCACTCATCTTCGACTGCTCTTCGCGCAAGCGCTCATCGGGGACTACTTGAAGCCCACGCTGAAGTCATGACCCCACAGGCTGACCGCGGTGCTCTCGCGGGCCACCCAGCTGGTGTCGTCCTCCACTTCGAGTCCCTCGCAACCGAATTCGACGTCGAAGCCACCTGGGGTCTTCATGTAGAACGACAGCATCTTGTCGTTGACGTGGCGGCCGAGCGTTGCCGACATCTTCACCTTGCGGCGCAGCGCACGGTCGAGGCAGAGACCCACGTCGTCGGCGTTCTCGACCTCGACCATGAGGTGCACGATGCCGCTGGGCGTCTCGCCCGGCATGAACGCGAGGCTGTGGTGCCGCGGGTTGACGCCGAGGAAGCGCAGCCACGCCGGCGCGCCGTCGGCAGGGCGGCCGACGAGTTGGGGTGGCAGACGCATGGAGTCGCGCAGGTGGAACCCGAGCACGTCGCGGTAGAAGTGCAGCGTCTCGGCGTCGTCGCGCGTGGTAAGCACGACGTGCCCGAGCCCCTGCTCCTCGGTGACGAACTTGTGGCCGTAAGGGCTCACGACGCGGCGGTGCTCGAGTGCGACGCCGTGGAACACCTCGAGGGTGTTGCCCGACGGGTCGTCGAAGATGATCATCTCGTCGACGCGGCGGTCGGCGAGTTCGGCGGCAGTGGCCTCCTTGTACGGCGTGCCGTGGATGTCGAGTGCGGAGCGAACCTCCTGCAGCGCAGCGGCATTGGAGGTCTCCCAGCCGGACTGCAGCAGGCGGTCGCGCTCACCGGGAACGATGACCAGGCGGGCGGGGAACTCGTCCATCCGCAGGTACAGCGCCTCTTCGGTGGGACCGGACCCCTCCACCATGCCGAGGACCTTCAGTCCGTACTCGCGCCAGGCCGCCATGTCGGTGGCCTCGAGTCGCAGATAACCGAGTGACCTGATGCTCATTTGCCTGCCCCCTTGCCTGCCGTGAGGAAATCAGCGGTCAGCTTGTTGAATTCGTCGAACTTCTCCAGCTGCGCCCAGTGGCCGCACTGGCCGAACACGTGCAGTTGCACGCGCGGAATCTGCTTGAGCGCCACCAGGGCACCGTCGAGCGGGTTCACCCTGTCTTCGCGGCCCCAGATCAGCAGGACCGGCTGGCGCAGCTTGTACACCTCGCGCCACATCATGCCGAGTTCGAAGTCCGCGCCCGCGAATGACTTGCCCATCGCCTTGGCGGCGGCGAGCGACTCGGGCTGACTGGCGATCTCGAAGCGCTCGTCGATCAATTCCTCGGTGATGAGGCTCTGATCGAAGACCATGATGCGCAGGAACTTCTCCATGTTCTCGCGCGTCGGGTCCATCGTGAACCGGCCGAGGAGCTTGACACCCTCGGTCGGATCGGGCGCGAACAGGTTCACGCTCAGCCCGCCGGGGCCCATCAGCACTAGCCGACCGGCACGCTTGGGGTTGTCCAGCGCGAAGCGCACGGCCGTGCCGCCACCGAGCGAATTGCCCACCAGCGCAGCACGTTCGATGCCGAGGTGGTCGAACAGGCCCAGCAGCGCATTCGCGCTGTAGCGGTTGTACTGCTCGTGCTCGGTGAGCTTGTCGGAATGCCCGTACCCGGGCTGATCGACTGCGATCACGTGGAACTGCCGCGCCAGTACCGCGACGTTCTTCGAGAAGTTCGACCAGCTCGACGCGCCGGGACCGCCGCCGTGGAGCAGGACGATCGTCTCCGAATGCCCGACGCCGGCTTCGTGATAGTGCAGGCGCATGTCCCGCTCACCGGTGCCATCCCCCGTCGCTTCGCTCGCCCCGACACGAACCTGCGCGTAGCGCGACGTCGACTCGAAGGTGACCTCGACCTGCTGCTCGGTCTCTTGGATGTAGGACGTCATGAAGTGTGAGACCCCGCTAGACCATCGTGTCCTGGGGCGGGAGGCCGAAGGCCTCGTTGCCGAAGATCATGTACGCGCGTTCCGGCTCGTTCGCGGCGTGCACGCGCCCGGCGTGGGCGTCACGCCAGAACCGCTGCACCGGCTTGTCGGTCTCCAGCGCCGTGGCACCCGAGGCTTCGAAGAGCAGGTCGATCGACGCGATCGCGCGGGCCGTGGCGCGCACCTGGTCGCGTCGGGCGCGGGCGCGGAGTTCGAACGGAATCTCCTTGCCCGCCTTGAGTAGTTCGTACTCGTCTCCGACGTTGCCGATCAGCTGGCGCCAGCCGGCGTCGATGTCGCTGGCCGCCTCGGCGATGCGCACCTTGGCGAACGGGTCGTCCTTGGACTTCTCGCCCGCGAACGCCGCACGCACCCGCTTGCCCTGATGCTCGACGTGCGCGTCGTAGGCGCCGTACGCCATGCCCATGATCGGGGCGGTGATCGTCGTGGGATGCATGGTGCCCCATGGCATCTTGTAGACCGGCGCGGTGTTGTTCTCCAGACCGCCTGCAGTGCGGTCGTTCATCGCCTTGTACGACAGGAAGCGGTGGCGCGGCACGAACACGTCCTTGACGATGACGGTGTTGCTACCCGTGGCCTTCAGTCCGACCACGTGCCACACGTCGTCGATGCGGTACTCGGTGCGCGGAATCAGGAAGCTGCCGAAGTCGACGGGCTTGCCGTCCTTGATGACTGGGCCGCCGAGGAACGCCCACGTGGCGTGGCCGGAGCCCGACGACCACTGCCAGGCACCGCTGACGAGGTAGCCGCCGTCGACCACGACGCCCGCGCCCATCGGGGCGTAGGACGACGAGACGCGGACCGTGGGGTCGTCGCCCCAGACCTCGTCCTGAGCCTTCTGGTCGAACAGCGCGAGGTGCCAGTTGTGCACGCCGATGATGGAGCTGACCCACCCGGTGGAGCCGCACGCGCTGCCGAGCCGGCGCACCGCCTCGTAGAACGACGTCGGGTCGCACTGCAGGCCGCCCCACTGCTCGGGCTGCAGGAGCTTGAAGAAACCGACCTCGTTGAGTTCGTCGATCGTCTCGTCGGGAATCTGACGCAGATCCTCGGCCGCCTGGGCACGCTTGGCGATACGCGGCAGCAGATCGTCGATTCCGTCTAGGACCGACTGCGCATCGCGTTGTTCAATGGACGTCACTGCATTGCCTCCAGCATCGCGGGCCCGTACTCGATCTAGTCGCAAGATTAGAACACGTTACGATTCGTGTCGAGTAAGGCTTTCCTTTGATGGCTGGACCTGCGAAAGCAGGTTTTTGTAACATGTTCTAGTTCTGGGCGCTCACCGCGGCGGACGACGAGAGAATGGGAGACGCCAGCGTGACCGACGAGCCACTCGGCAGCCACGTACTCGAACTCGAGTTGGCCGACGTGGTCATCGAGACCGCCGACGCACGTTCCCTGGTGTTCAAGGTGCCCGACGGACACGACGTGCCCGCCGACAAGCTGAAGTACGCGCCGGGGCAGTTCCTCACGCTGCGCGTGCCGAGTGACCGCACCGGCTCGGTGGCGCGGTGCTACTCCCTGAGCAGCTCTCCGTTCACCGACGGCGCTCTGACCGTCACGGTCAAGCGCACCGACGGCGGGTACGCCTCGCACTGGCTGTGCGACAACGCCGAGCCCGGGATGCGGGTGCACGCGCTGCCGCCGTCCGGCACGTTCGTGCCCAAGACGCTCGACACCGACTTCCTGCTACTGGCCGCGGGCAGCGGCGTGACGCCGATGATGGCGATCTGCAAGTCCGCGCTGTCAGAAGGCAACGGCAACGTCGTGCTCGTCTACGCCAACCGCGACGAGCAGTCGGTCATCTTCGCCGGCGCGCTGCGCGAACTCGCCGCCAAGTACCCGGACCGGCTCACGGTGGTGCACTGGCTCGAGAGCGTGCAGGGGCTGCCGTCGTCGACCGCGCTCGGCACGCTCGTAGCCCCGTATGCCGCTCACGACGCGTTCATCTGTGGGCCCGGCCCGTTCATGGCCGCCGCCGAGGAGGCACTCAAGTCCGCGGGCACCGCACCGGAGCGGATTCACATCGAGGTGTTCAAGTCGCTGGAATCCGATCCGTTCGCCGCGGTCGTGATCGCCGAGGACGACGACTCCGATCAAGGGCCCGCCACCGCTGTGGTCACGCTCGACGGCGAGACCCACGAGATCAGGTGGCCGCGTAGCGCGAAGTTGCTCGACGTGCTGCTCGACAAGGGGCTCGACGCCCCGTTCTCCTGCCGGGAGGGCCATTGCGGCGCGTGTGCGGTGCTGATGAAGAGCGGTGCCGTGGACATGGCGATCAACGACGTCCTGGAGCCATCGGACCTCGACGAAGGCTTGATCCTCGGTTGCCAGGCCACCCCGATGTCGGATTCGGTCGAAGTCACCTATGACGAGTGAGCCGGAGGCTACGGTGGGCCCGAGCAAGGGCCGGACCTGTCCGGCGGACAGGAGCATCATGAGACGGTTTGCTGCGGTCGCCGCCGTGTTCTCGGCGGTGTGGCTCGCGCTGACCCTGGTCACACCGATGTCGGCATCGCGGGCCGCGCTGGACGTCGACACGTCGACGATCCCGACGAACCCCTACGACACGCTGGAGATGAAGGTGACGGCGAACTGCGTGCTCGCCGACAACCAGTGCTACTTCACGACCGCCGCGAGCCTGCTCGGACCCGGCGGGCCCATCCCGTTCCCCGGCGACTTCTGGGGCAGGCAGACGACGACGGTGCGGTCGATGGACCGGATGGTCTACATGGACTCCGACTTCAACGCCCCCAACACGCGGATGTTCAAGTCGATCACCGACACCGAGTACACGACGGTGTACTTCGGCAGCGGTCCGCCGGAGAAGTTCATGCTGAACGGCAGCTCGCGCACCACCGACTGGGCCACGGGCCGCCCGAAGACCGACGCCGACTACATCGTGTGCTCGCACATCCAGGTGGTCTACGCCGGGGTGAACCTCACCTCGCCGGACGCCTGCGCCCAGACCAGGTACTGAGCGCTACCCACCTCTGCCGAACGTCGGTTACCGCCACGCCATATCGCGAATGGCGTGGCACTAGCCGACACTCGGCGACCGCGAGCCGCCCGCTACCGGGGCAGCCCGAGCAGCCGCTCCCCCGCCAGCGTCAGCAGGATCTGCTCGGTGCCGCCCGCGATCGACAGGCAGCGGGTGTTCAGGAAGTAGCGCACGTCGGGTGAATCGACGATGCCGGACCCCGCGTGCGACTCCATGATTGCCTCGGCCAAGGTCTGGCGGTACCGCACGCCGATCAGCTTCCGCACGCTCGACGGCGCACCCGGATCATGGCCGCCCACGGCCATCTTCGCGATCAACTGGTCGAGCAGCGCGCCCACCTGAGCCGCCACGATCAGTGCGCCAAGGCGGTCGGTCTCGGCCGCGTCGATCTCTGTATCGCCGAGCACCTCGAGCAGGTGCACCATGCCCTTGTCCAGGGCGCCGCCCGTCGCGATCGCCACGCGCTCGTTGGCGAGCGTGGTGCGGGCCAGCGGCCAGCCGCCGTCCACCGGGCCGACCACCATCTCGTCGGGCACGAACAGGTCGTCGAAGAACACCTCGTTGAACAGTGCCTCGCCGGTGATCTCGCGGAGTGGACGGATGTCGATGCCCGGTGACTTCATGTCGACCAGGAAGTACGTGATGCCCTTGTGCTTCGGCGCATCGGGGTTGGTGCGGGCCAGGCAGATGCCCCAGTCGGCACGGTGCGCGTTCGACGTCCACACCTTCTGGCCGGTGAGCTTCCAACCACCCTCGGCGCGAACGGCTTTGGTGCGCAACGCCGCCAGATCGGATCCGGCGCCGGGCTCGCTGAAGAGCTGGCACCAGTACACGTCGCCGTTGAGCGTGCCGGGGATGAACTTCTCGATCTGCTCCGGGGTGCCGCTGGCCAGGATCGTGGGCGCTGCCCACCAACCGATCGAGATGTCGGGCCGCACCACGCCCGCGGCGTCGAGTTCCTGGTCGATCACCAGCTGTTCGGCCGGCGACGCGGCGCGACCGTAGGGCTTGGGCCAGTGCGGCGCCATGAGCCCGGTCTCGGCCAGCGCCACCTGTCGCTTCTCGTCCGGCAGAGCGGCGATGTCGGCGACGGTGCTCGCGATCTCGGGCCGGATGTCCTCACCGTCGGTGACGTCGACGTGCAGTTGCCTGCGCACCCCGGCGCGGGTCAGGTCCGCGCAGCGACGCAGCCAGCGTGAGCGGCCACCGAGGAACTGGGCGTTGGCGTAGGCGCGGCGCATGTACAGGTGCGCGTCGTGCTCCCAGGTGATGCCGATGCCGCCGAGGACCTGAATGCAGTCCCGCGCGTTGACCTTCGACGCGTCGATGCCCACGGCGCCTGCGACGGCCACGGCGATCGACAGCTGCTCGAGATTCGGGTCGGACACCGCGGCCGCGGCGTCAGCGGCGGCGACGGAGATCTGCTGGGACCGCAGCAGCATCTCGGCGCACATGTGCTTGACGGCCTGGAAGCTGCCGATGGGCTTGCCGAACTGCTCGCGCACCTTCGCGTACTCGGTGGCGGTCTGCAGCATCCACCGTGCGAGACCCGCGGCTTCGGCCGCGAGCACCGTCGCGGCGATCTCCCGCAGCCGTTCACCGCCCACCTCGAGCCGGGTGGCCGGTGCGGACGCCAGCTCCACGCGTGCCAGCGGACGGGAGAAGTCGGTGGCGCCGAGCGGCTCGACGGTCACACCGTCGGCGGAGCCGTCGACCAGCAGCCAGTGGTTGCCGGACGGGACGAGGAACACCCCACCGGCTTCGGCGCCGAGCACGAACGGTGCCGTTCCGGTGGCCGCCGATCCGTCGAAGGCGACGTCGGCGTCCAACGCCAGACCCGCGGTGCGCGCACCGGACATCAGCGCCTCGAGCAGACCCTCGTCGGTGATCACGAGCGTGGCCACCGCGGTGGTCGCGACCGGTCCGGGGACCAATGCGGCAGCCGCCTCGTCGACCATCGCGCAGAGGTCCTCGACGCTGCTGCCCGCGCCGCCGAGTTCCTCGGGTACCGCGACGCCGAAGAAGCCGAGTTCGGCCAGCGCTCGGTACGGCGCGCGCCATGCATCGGGGTCGCCCTGCTCGACGGCGCGCACCGCGGCGATGGAGCCCGATGACGGCGCCCAACTCCGGACCAGGTCCCGCGCAGCAAACTGCTCGTCGGTGATGGTGGCGGGTGCCAGCGCTGTGGACTGAGCCATTCAAGGCCTCCTAGCCTCGGGCGAGAACGCGATGCTTCTCACTAGAACGTGTTCTAATGGTGACAGCGTTCGAACGTCAAGTCGACCGCCATCACAGCAGGACACGTGTGTGTCTCGGGGGCACGGAGGTGAGAAATCTACGACCGTCGTGCGTATCGTTTTCTCCCAGTGTTCGAGGAGAAGGAGCTGACCGCCGCATGTCCGGGTCTACTGGGTCGGCTGGCATGCCAGCAGCGACCAATTCCGGTTCCGGGTCCGACGGGGCCTCGGCCCCACGCCAGGTGATGAACGTGGCCGTCCTCGCCGAATCCGAACTCGGGTCCGAAGCTCAGCGCGAGCGCCGCAAGCGCATCCTCGACGCCACCCTCGCGATCGCATCCAAGGGCGGTTACGAGGCCGTTCAGATGCGTGCGGTCGCCGAACGTGCCGACGTCGCCGTCGGAACGCTCTACCGTTACTTCCCGTCGAAGGTCCACCTGCTGGTGTCGGCGCTGGGCCGCGAGTTCGAGCGCATCGACGCCAAGACCGATCGCGCCTCGCTCACCGGCGGCACGCCGTACCAGCGGCTCAACATCATGGTCGGCAAGCTGAACCGCTCCATGCAGCGCAACCCGCTGCTGACCGAGGCCATGACGCGCGCCTTCGTGTTCGCCGACGCCTCCGCGGCCGGTGAGGTTGATCACGTCGGCAAGCTAATGGACTCGATGTTCGCCAGGGCGATGAGCGATGGCGAGCCCACCGAGGACCAGTACCACATCGCCCGCGTCATCTCCGACGTGTGGCTGTCGAACCTGCTGGCGTGGCTGACCCGCCGGGCCTCCGCCACAGACGTCAGCAAGCGTCTTGATCTTGCAGTGCGTCTGCTGATCGGCGACGGGGAACACCCGAAGATCTGAGGACCGGGGAGAATGGCACCGTGCTCCCCGCCGATCTGACCCGCGCGCTCGACGTCCTCGCCACCACCCCGAAGCTGCTCGTCGTCTCCGACTTCGACGGCACGCTGGCCCCGATCGTCAACGACCCCCTGGCGGCCCGTGCGCTGCCCGCAGCGGCGCAGGTGCTGACCGGACTGGCCGACCTGCCCGACACCTCCGCCGCACTGGTGTCCGGCCGTGCCCTCGGCGTGCTGCGGGAGCTGTCCGCGATGCCCCCGACGGTGCACCTGGTCGGCAGCCACGGCGCGGAGTTCGATGCCGGCTTTGATCAGGACGTCGACGAGGCGCTGCTGCAGCGGGTCATCGGCGAGCTGAACGACATCGCGGTCGGCCGTCCCGGCGTCACCGTCGAGACCAAGCCGGCCAGCGCGGCCCTGCACGTGCGCAATGCCAGCCCCGCCGACGCCGAGGCCGCACTGGAGGCTGCGCGTCGGGCGGCCACCGCGTGGGACGTCCACGCCACCGCGGGCAAGGCCGTGCTGGAGTTCGCCGTCGTATCGACCGACAAGGGTCACGCGGTCGACGTCCTTCGCGACCAGATCGGCGCCACGGCCGTGCTCTTCCTCGGCGACGACGTGACCGACGAGAAGGCCTTCCGCCGAATGCGCGACGGCGACGTCGGTGTCAAGGTCGGGCCCGGCGACACGGCGGCGGCGTTCCGCGTCGATGCTCCCGACGACGTGGCCGAGGCACTGGCACACGTGCTGGCCGTGCGCAGCGTCCGGGGATGATGACGCCGGACGAGATCGCCGTCCGCACTTCGCGAGCGGTGGCCGCCGCGACCGCTGCGGGCCGCGACCTCGGTCTCGTGGCGGCGGAACCGCGGGTGCTCTACGACGTGTTCTCGGTCGTAGTGCACCTGGCGCCGGAGCCCGTCGTGGTGCGAGTGCCCACGGTGCTGCCGCCGTCGTACGCCCGTGCCCCGGAAGCCCAGACGAGTCAACAGCGTTCGGAACTCGCGGTGGCCGGCTGGCTGGCCGACCGCGGCCATCCGGTGGTGCCACCGAGCCCCCTGGTTCCCCGCGAACCCGTACGCCGCGACGGGTTCTCGATGACGTTCTGGCAATTCGTCGAGCAGCTGCCCGACGCCGAGCCGGACATGACGCGCCGCATCCGCCAGACCGCGCGGTTGCATGCCGCGCTGCGCGACTACGACTCCGAAGGACTCGAGCGGCTCGGCTTCTGGGCACCGTTCGGCAGCTACGTGCCCGAGGGGTTGTCGGCACTGGAGCGGCTGCCGCGCCTGATCGACGCCGCCGATCTCCGCCGCGCGCAACGAGAGTGGGATGCGATCGCGCCGGTGCTCACCTCGCGGGTGGCGTTCGCGGAGGCCTTCCCCGGCGTCGACCTACAGACCATTCACGGGGATGCGCCTTACCACAACATGATCAGCACGCCGGCCGGTGATCTGTGGTCGGACTTCGAACTCGTCACCACCGGCGCCGTTGAGTCCGACCTCGCGATGGTCGGCCCCGAGGCACTCGCCGTCTATGACGAAGCGGCCGTCGCCCTGGGCTTGCGCACCGTCGACGAGCGGGTGCTGCGCCTGACGGAAGCGGCGGGGCGCCTTGCCATGATCGCGGCGCTGGCGATGGCGCCCGAACTACCGATGCTCGTCGAGGCCATCGCGCCGATGGTCGACCGGTGGCGCGCCACCGAGCCGGTGACCGCGCCCTAGTTCAGCAACCAGTCGTTGGGACTGAACAGCTCACAGTGCACTTGTGCAGCGGGGACGCCGAGTTCCGATAACTGCGTCCGGAGCGCCCGGACGAAACCGTCGTTGCCGCAGAGGTACACCTCGGCCCAGGCGGGCACCAAGTCTGCGTCGAGTGTCATCCTGCCGACGTGGTGGCCGGCGACTGTCCCCGCGGGGGCGTCCTCGTACCAGACGTCGAGAGTTGCTCGTGGCAACCGATCGACGAGTTCGCGTTGACGCTCCCGCAGCGGGTGGTCGCGCTCGCTGCGATCGGCGTGCAGCACGCGGATCTCGCGTTCGGGGTCCTCGGCGGCGAAGTGTTCGAGCAGGCTGATCATCGGTGTGACGCCGATGCCCGCCGACAAGAGCACCGTAGGCAGGGCGCTCCCGGGTGCCGGCAGGTCGCCGAACGGCAACGTCACGTCGACGAGATCACCCAGGGCCACGTTGTCTCTGATGAAGTTCGAAACCTCACCGGCGGGCGCATCACCCGCGGCGTCGACCGGCTTCACCGCGAAGGTGAGGACACCGGCGCCCGGCCCGTCGACGAGGCTGTACTGCCGCAGTTGGCGGGCGCCGTCGGGCAGGGTGACGCCCACCGAGACGTACTGTCCGGGAGGGGCTTCCGGCGTACCTCCGCCGGTCGGACGCACGGTCAACAGCACTGCGCCGGAGGGATCGTCGACGCGCGACACCACGATGGCCCGGCGGTAGACATCGCCGTCGGCGACGCCTGCGGCGGCATAGAGGTCGCGTTCGAGTGCGATCAGGGTATCGGCCATGATCCAGAACACGCGGTCCCACGCCGCAGCGACGTCGGTTGTCACGGTGTCGGATCCGAGCACCGCCACGATGGCGGCGAACAGATTGTCGTGCACGATCGGGTACTGGTCGGCGGTGATGCCCAGAGATGCGTGCTTGTGACCGATCCGCGACAGCAGTTCCGCCGGATGCGGCAGCGCGGGATCGACCAGATGGCTGGCGAAGGTCGCGATCGACGCGGCCAGCGCCCGCTGCTGGGCGCCTTGGGCCTGGTTGCCCCGGTTGAACAGATTGCGAAGCAGCTGAGGGTGATTGCCGAAGAGGCGCGAGTAGAACTCGACGGTGATCTCGTCGATGTGGGTGCCGATGAGGGGGAGCGTCGCCCTGATCACCTCGGCATGGTGCGGCTCGAGTTCGTCGCGTGCGGCGGACGCTTCCGGCAGGGTGACGGTCATGGGGTAGCCCTCTTTTCAGTGAGTCGGAGAACGACGGGAAGACTTTGGCTTCCCGCGAGGTCGGTGATGGTGTGACGATCCAGTTCGCGGTAGAACGCCTCTTTGGCCTCGGCGAGGGCCCGGCGCAGCCTGCACGCCGCGATCAGTGGGCAAGGGCTCTCCCCGCCGCAGGTGACGACGTCTCGGTCGCCCTCCAGTTGGCGTACCAGCCAGCCGACCGACGCGGTACGGCCCGCAGCGGTGAGTTCCAGCCCGCCGACGCGTCCGCGGCGGGCGTTGACCATGCCGAGTTCGACGAGCCGTGACACCGCCTTCGCGATGTGATGCTCCGAGGCGCCCGCGCCGGTTGCGATCGTGCGGGTGGTGATGCGGTGTCCCTCGGACTCGCCCGCGGCCATCAGCATCATGGCTCGCAGCCCCAGATCGGTGAACCGCGTCAGCTGCATGGCATAGACGCTATTTAATGCGCACTCCTGATGCGACTTTTCGCGCTATGGCCTCTAACACCACGTAACGTGCGGTTTTTAGACCTGCGCTTACTGGTTCGAATGCCTAGGCCGGCGGTCCCGACGTCCGGCCGCGGATCAATTCGGTGTCGAGCACCTCGATCTCCGGCAGGCCCGAGCGCGACGGCTGGTGCAGCAGGCGGCCCGCACGGCGGCCCTTCTCGATGCTCGGCTGGCGCACCGTCGTCAACCCCCTGCTGATGGCATCGGGGATCCCGTCGAAGCCAGTGACCGTCAGCTGGCCCGGTACGTAGATGCCGCGCGCCCGCAGGTAGTCCATCGCCGACAACGCCAGCACGTCAGCCGTGCACATCAGCGCGGTGATGCGTGGGTTCGCCTCCAGTGCCACCTCGGCGGCCAGACCTCCGGACGTGGGCTGGTGCTCGAAGCTCTCCACGATCACCAGCTTCTGCGGGTCGACCCCGTGGGCGGCCATCGCGTCGCGCACGCCGTGGATCCGGTCGCCCTGCACGTCGAAGTGCGGCGTCCCGGCCCGGTCGGGGTCGGCGACGGCCACCACACCGGCGTCCGGCCGATCGCGGCCGAGACGCATGGTGAGCAGCCCGATCTGGCGATGCCCGAGTTCGAGGACGTGCTCGGCCATCGCTCGCATCGCAGCCCGGTCGTCGATGCCGACGTGCGACGCCCCGGCGACGTGCTTGGGCTGATCGACGACGACCAACGGCAGGGCCCGCTGTTGCACGACCGGAAGGTACGGGTCGTCGTCGGAGGCCGAGTAGACCACGAACCCGTCGACCCCGGCCGCCAGCACCGCGGCGGTACCGTCGCTCACGCTGCGGTTCGGTCCGACGGCGACCAGCAGCAGCCCCTGTCCGACCTCCTCGCACGATTCGGCAAGGCCCGCAACGAAGTCGAGGGCCGCCGGGTCACTGAACGAATAGTTGAGCGGTTCGGTGATCATCAGGCCCACGGCACCCGCGCGGCGGGTGCGCAGTGACCGGGCGACGGGGTCGGGCCCGGGGTAACCCAGCTGCTTTGCGGTGGCGAGCACGCGCTCCCGCAGATCGGCGGACAACTGATCCGGACGGTTGTAGGCATTGGAGATCGTGGTGCGCGAAACCTTGAGTTCGGCGGCCAAGGATGCCAGGGTCGCGCGGCGCCGCGGCGCTGGACCTCGGGACATGCTCCATGACGCTAGCGGGTTCGCTCAGGGCTCGTCGCCGTCAGGTCCCATTGACACGCTGACCACCGTCCATCGACCACGCCGACCCCTCATACGCCGTCGTCGCCGAACGTGCGGGCAAGGCGCGTCGTCCCCCGATCGACGAGCCCGGCCCGCTCCCTACGATGACGGCCCTGAACGTCCGCCGACGTAGATGCTTCCAGCCACGCACCCGCGAGGAATCGGGGAAAACCCTATGACTCGGCGCCGTGCGACGGCACGGTCGGGCGTTCGGTCGCGCGGCGAGCCGAGAGCCACACCGCAAGCCAGATCAAGCTGACGATCGTCGTGATGACGAAACTCGGCGGCACGTTGAACATCGCCGATACCGCGAGCCCGCACCACACCGACACGACGGCCAGTGCGGTCGCGACGGCCATCGCGGCGCCGGGCCGAGCCGTCAGCATGATGGCGGTCGCCGCGGGCGTGACCACGAGCGCGAACAGCAGCAGCGTGCCCACGGCTTGCACGGCCATCGTGATGGACAGCCCCAGCAGCGCCATGAAGATCACCGACAGTGCGCGCACCGGCACGCCTCTGGCCTCGGCGACCTCCGCGTTGACCGACGCGAAGAGCAGGGGGCGGTAGACGAAGGCGATCACTGCGGCGATCACGACGAGGACGACGGCGAAGGCGATGAGCTGCTGATGACTGACGGCCAGCAGATTGCCGAACAACACGTTGGTCACCGTGCTGCTGCTCTTGGTCGCCAGCGAGCTGAAGAACAGCCCGAGACCCGTGGCCGCAGCCAGTACGGTTCCCGTCGCCACCTCGCGCTCGTCGGCCCGCTTGCCCAGCGCACCGATGACGAGTGCGCCGCCCACGCAGAACACCGCGAGCCCGACTGTGACCGGCAGACCGATCAGGACCGCACCGGTGGCCCCTGGAAATCCGATGTGCGCCAACGCGTGTGCGGCAAATGCGCTGTTGCGCACGATGATGAAGTACCCGATCAGACCGGCCGCGAGCGCGACCAAGGTCCCGCCGATCAGCGCGTTGCGCATGAAGGCCGACGTCAGGATGTGGACCCAGTTCTCGTGGTAGCCCAGGGCGACGAGCGACGCGGTCATCACACGCTCCGCATGTAGAGCTCGCCCTGCGGGGTGTGCACGACCTGAATCGACGTCCCGTAGAGGTGCGTCAGCAGCGTCTCGTCCACCACCTCGTCCATGGTGTCGAAGTGGGCGTGCCCGTCGAGCAGGTAGATGGCTCCGTCGAGGATGCCGAGCAGGGGGTTGAGGTCGTGTGCGACCACGACGATCGTCACGCCGAACTCGTCCCGGATTCGCGCCAGCAGGCTTACGATGCTGCGCTGGTTGCGCACGTCGAGCGAGGTGAGCGGTTCATCGAGGATCAGCAGCCGGGGCCTGCTGACGAGCGCTTCGGCAATCGCAATGCGTTGGCGCTGCCCACCGGACAGCTGCGAAAGCCTACGGCCCGCGAACTCGGTGGCGTCCACCGCTGCGATGATCTCCTCGACCCGGCTGCGCTGTTCAGCACTCGCGCGCCCGAAACCCCAACGGTTGCCGGTCAACCCGAGCAGCACCGCGTCGCAGGCGCGAATCGCCGTGCCCGCGGCAGCCGCGTAGTTCTGCGGCACGTAACCGATCAGGCCGGTGGCGGCGCCGGGGCGTTCACCGAGCACCCGGATCTCGCCCGACGCGGTCGGGATGATGCCGAGCACCGCGTGCAACAACGTCGTCTTGCCGGAGCCGCTGGTTCCGATGACGGCGACGATCCCGCCCGCCGGCACCGCGAACGTGCCCTCGGACCAGACCAGCCGGCCGCCGCGAACGACGCTGACGTCGTCGAAGGCGAGTGCCGGTTCGGTGACGTCAGACGGAGACACCGAGCGCCTCGGCAAGGGAGGTGAGTTGAGCCACCTGCCAAGCCTCGAACGAATCCGTGCCCGGCGCCACCGTTTCGGTGACTTCGACGACCGGGACGCTCGCCGACTCGGCGGCGGCGCGGATCTGCTCGGGCACTGATCCCTCGGTCTGGGTGTTGTAGATCAGCACGTCGACGCCCTTGTCCTGGAGCAGGGTAATGAAGGCGTCGAGGTCCGCCGGTGAGGGGTCACTCTCGTTGTTCGACGCGGTCTGGTAGCCGGCCGGGGTCTTGTTCTGCAGGCCGACGGCAGCGGCCATCTCGTCGAACACGGCTTCGGTCGCGGCGTAGGTCTTGCCCGACGCAGATTGTTTGATCGCGGCGATGGCGTCGTCGTAGGGCTGTAGCGACGTCGCGAACGCGCTGCGCCGCTCGGCGAAGTAGTCCGCGGCGTCCGGGGCGATCTCCGACAGCTCGGCGGTCACGGCGTCGGCGACTCCCGTGACGGCAGTGGGGCTGTACCAGACGTGTGGGTTGGCCGCATCGTCGTCATGACCTTTTTGGCCGGCCTCGTCGGCACCATCGCCGTGGCCTGCCTCCCCCTCGCTGATCCGAACGGCATCGACGACGGGCGCATCCGGTGCCGAACCGGCCGCGAGCTTGCCAGCCCACTCGTCGTAGTGACCGCCATTGATCACGACGAGGCGAGCGCCTTCGAACTTCGCCGCGTCGGCGGGCGACGGCTCGTAGTCGTGTGGGTCGACCGACGAGCTGGCCAGCAGCGTCGTGACGTTCGTGCATGCGCCGCCGAGTTCGGTGACGACGTCGCCCCACTGATCGACGCTCACGACCACGTCGACGGGGGCGACGGGACACGGTGCCGCGTCGGTCGGAGTAGCCGACGACGCCGAGTCGTCGCCACCATCGGAGCAGGACACCAGGACGAACGGCACCACGAGCATGGCGGCGGCAAGGCGGCGCGAGACGGTCATAATGTAACGATAACCGTTTTCATTAGAAAGGCCGAATCGGGGCGATCAGGCCCCCGTCGCCACCGGACGCCCAGGCTCCGAACTCCATTGCGACCACGACCCGGGGAACAGCGCGAGGGGCCTTCCGGCGGCGACCGAGGCCGCCACCACCACCGATGCCGTCACCCCCGATCCGCAGTACGCGCCAGTCGCGCCGCCGAGCGCCTCGCCGAGTTCGGCGTCCGACAGGAAGGCGCCGTCGGCGCTCAGCAGCGACGTGCTCGGCACGTTGACCGCACCGGGCACGTGGCCGGCGACCGGGTCGACCGGTTCGTTCTCGCCGCGGAACCGTTCCGGCGCGCGGGCATCGACCAGCCGGTCGGCATTCGCAGCCTCGTCGGCGGTCAGCGTCGGCAGAGCCCCGGCGTACAGGTCGTCGTGGGACACCACCACGTCACCGGGTTCCGTTGCGGCCGAGCCGGTCTCGAGTTCACCACCCGCGTCCCGCCAGGCGGCGAGGCCACCGTCGAGGATGCGCACTCCCGGAATGCCCGCGGCGGTGAGCACCCACCACGCCCTGGCCGATCCGGCGCGGTTCCAGTCGTCGTAGACGACCACCGGGACGGCCGACCGGACTCCCCATCGCCGGGCCGCCTCCTGCACGTCGCGCCCCGACGGCAACGGATGCCGCCCACGGCCGACGACGGCGTGGTCGGTGAGGTCGTCGTCGAGCGACACGTACACCGCCCCCGGCACGTGGCCGGCCTCGTAGTCGGCGCGTCCGTCGGGCGCCGCGAGCTGCCATCGGACGTCGAGGACCGAGACGTCCTCGCCCGCGTCGAGGCGGGCGCGTAGTTCGGGCGCGGCGATCAGCACGTCGGCACGGGATGTGGTCACACGTCGATGCTGCCACTCGGCGCCCGCCTAAGCTTCCCGGCGTGACCGCCCACGCCTTCAGCGACGACGAGCGTCGCGCGGTGTACCGGGCAATCCTGGAACGGCGCGACATGCGGGAGTTCGTCGCAGGAGCGACCGTCCCCGCGCCGGTGCTCGCCCGGCTGCTGCAGGCCGCGCATGCCGCGCCCAGCGTCGGGTTGATGCAGCCCTGGCGCTTCATCCGGATCACCGACGACGCCCTCCGCCGCCGGGTCCACCGCATCGTCGACGACGAACGCGCGCTCACCGCCGACGCACTCGGAGCCCGCGGCGAGGAGTTCCTCGCGCTGAAGGTCGAGGGGATCCTCGACTGCGCGGAGCTGCTCGTCGTGGCGTTGGGCGACGACCGCGAGCGCCACGTGTTCGGCCGTCGCACGATGCCGCAGATGGACCTCGCCTCGGTGTCGTGCGCGATCCAGAACATGTGGCTCGCCGCGCGCGCCGAGGGGCTGGGGCTGGGCTGGGTGTCGATCTTCGAGCCGGCGCGGCTGGCACGGCTGCTCGGCATGCCCACCGACTCCGAACCCGTTGCAGTGCTGTGTCTGGGGCCGGTGCCGGAGTTCCCGCAGCGACCGGTATTGGAGATCGAGGAGTGGACTCACGCTCGCCCGCTGCCGGAGTTCGTCACCGAGAATGGCTGGGCGAGTTCTCGGCCACGCGCCGTAGGCTAGCCCCGTGTCGGCCGTGACCATGGACCTCAACGCCGATCTCGGTGAGGGTTTCGGCCCGTGGCGCCTCGGCGACGACGAGGCGATGCTCGAGGTGGTCACCAGCGCCAACGTGGCGTGCGGCTTTCACGCCGGCGACCCCGCAGGGCTGCTCCGCACGTGCCGCGCCGCAGCCGCCCGCGGCGTGCGCATCGGCGCACAGGTCGGCTACCGCGACCTCGCCGGTTTCGGTCGCCGGTTCATCGATGCCAGCCACGAGGAGCTGGTGGCCGACGTCGTCTACCAGATCGGTGCGTTGCAGGCGCTGGCCCATGCCGCGGGGTCCACGGTCGCTTACGTCAAACCCCATGGCGCGCTGTACAACACAATCGTCCGGCACGCCGAGCAGGCCGACGCGGTGGCCACCGCCGTGCACTTCGTCGATCCGGCGCTGCCGGTGCTCGGCCTCGCCGGTTCGGAGTTCTTCGACGCGGCGAGGGCTCTCGGACTGCGCACCGTGCCCGAGGCCTTCGCCGACCGCGCCTACCAGCCCGACGGCACACTGGTGTCGCGCCGGGAGCAGGGTGCGGTGCTGCACGACGTCGACGAGATCGCCGAGCGCGTCGCCGCCATGACGGGGCGCGGCCGGGTCACCGCGAGCGACGGTTCGACCATTCCCATCACCGTGGAATCGGTATGCGTGCACGGTGATTCGCCCGGCGCGGTCCGGATCGCAGCTGCCGTCCGCGACCGCCTGGTAGCCGACGGTCTGCGCCTGAGGGCGTTCGTCTGATGCGCCTCAAGCTCGGCAGACCCGACCTTCGCGATTACGCCGGATACTTCGACGCGCCCGCCGGCGACGCAGAATCGCCGGTCACCGTCACGTGGGCGGGCGTGACGACGCTGCTGATCGCCGGCGGCGACTCGGCGATCATGACCGACGGATTCTTCTCCCGGCCCGGTCTGCTCGCGGTGGGCACCAGGCGGCTCACTCCGTCATTGCCGCGGATCGACGGCTGCCTGGCCCGCCTCGGCGTCGACCGGCTCGCCGGCGTGCTGCCGGTGCACACCCACTTCGACCACGCGATGGACAGCGCGGTGGTCGCCGACCGCACCGGGGCGGCCCTGGTCGGCGGGACGTCGACCGCCAACGTCGGTCGCGGTGGCGGACTGCCCGAGGACCGGCTGCTCGTCGTCACCCCGGGCAGTGCCGTCGACCTCGGCGCGTTCGAGGTCACGCTCGTCGCCGGCGACCACTGCCCGCCCGACCGCTTCCCCGGCGACATCGAGGAGCCCGTGGTGCCGCCGGTCAAGGCCGCCGCCTACCGATGCGGCGAGTCCTGGTCGACGATGATCCGGCACCGGCCCTCGGGCCGGGCCATGCTCGTCGTGGGCAGCGCCGGCTTCGTGCCGGGCGCACTTAGGGGGCACCGGGCCGACGTGGCGTACCTCGGCGTTGGGCAGCTCGGCCTGCAGCCGGAGCGGTACCTGCGCGACTACTGGAACGAGGCGGTCCGCATGGTCGGCGCGCGCCGGGTGGTGCTGATCCACTGGGACGACTTCTTCCGCCCGCTGCACCAACCGCTGCGCGCACTGCCATATGCCGGCGACGACCTCGACGTCTCGATGCGGGTGCTCACCCGGCTGGCGCGCGAAGACGGAGTGGCGCTGCACCTTCCGACCCTCTGGGAGCGCTGCGACCCGTGGAGCTGACGCTGGCGCTGCTGGCGCTGGCGACGGTCCTGGCGTTCGCGCTCGTCCGGCCGCGCCGCCTGCCCGAGGCCGTGGCCGCGATACCGGCCGCCGGTCTGCTGATCGCGACAGGCGTGGTGTCGGTCGACGATGCGCTCGCCGAGGTCACCCGCCTGCTGCCGGTCGTGGGCTTCCTCGCCGCCGTGCTGGTCCTGGCGAAGCTGTGCGACGACGAGGGGCTGTTTCACGCCGCAGGCGTGGCGATGGCGAGGCGGAGCAGGGGCAGACCGGTACGACTGCTGACCACGGTGTTCGTCATCGCCGCGATCACCACCGCCGTGCTCAGCCTCGACGCGACCGTGGTGCTGCTGACGCCCGTGGTGCTGGCGACGGCACGGACATTGGGTCTGCCGTCCCGTCCGCACGCCTACGCCACGGCGCACCTGGCCAACAGCGCCTCGCTGCTGATGCCCGTGTCGAACCTGACCAACCTGCTCGCGTTCAGCGCCGCGGGGCTCACGTTCGCCCACTTCACCGCCCTGATGACGCTGCCGTGGCTGCTCGTCATCGCCGCCGAGTTCGTGATCCTGCGCATGTACTTCCGACGCGAGCTGGCGGCGGTCCCCGACGGGGACGTCGCGCCACCGCCCGCCGAGACCCCGGTGTTCGTGCTCGTCGTACTCGGTCTGACGCTGGCCGGGTTCGCCGTCACCTCGCTGCTCGACGCGTCACCGGCCTGGGCGGCGCTGGCAGGGGCGATGGTCCTCGGCGTGCGCGCGCTGGTGCGCGGGCACAGCACCGTGCGAGACATCGCCGCGTCGGCCAACGTGCCGTTCCTGGCGTTCGTGCTGTGCCTGGGCGTCGTGGTGGCAGGGGTGATGCACCACGGCCTCGACACCGCGATGCGCGACGTGCTGCCGGTCGGCACCTCTCTGCCCGCGCTGCTCGGCATCGCCGCCGTGGCCGCTCTGCTGTCGAACGTGGTGAACAACCTGCCCGCCGTGCTGGTGTTGCTACCGCTGGTCGCCGGCGCGGGACCCGCCGCGGTGCTGGCCGTGCTGATCGGCGTCAACGTCGGGCCGAACTTGACCTACCCGGGTTCGCTGTCGAACCTGCTGTGGCGCAACGTAGTTCAGCGCGAACGCATCCCGGCGCCGTTCCTGGAGTTCAGCAGGGTGGGGCTGGCCACGGTGCCCGTCACGCTGGTGCTCGGCGTGGTGGGGCTGTGGGCCTCGGTCGAGGTGTTCGGCGCTTGAGCGGGCTGGTCAGTGCTCGTGGCCGACGGCACCGCTCAGTTCGTTGGGCGTCTGCTCGAGCGTCGCGGACTTGGTGATCTGCCCGGACTGCAGGTCGACCACGTGGACCTGCTTGGCCGCGGGATCGCTGACGTACACGGATTGCTCGCGCGTGAAGACGGCAGGTCCCGGTTGCTGCCAGTCGTCGGGCTCGGTCCACGGCTGCGTCACCGGGATGGACTTGACCAGGTCGCCACTGACCGGGTCGAAGACGTGCAGCTGGCCGTCCGTGCCGAGCATCAGCGCCTCGCCCTGGGGACCGCGGCCGAGCGATCGGAACCAGTAGCTCACCGACGGTGGCATCCGAACTAGCTTGAGCTGGTTCGTGGTGGTGTCGATCAGGGAGAACTGTTGCGGACGCTCCATTTCCGCGTCGGCGTCGACCTTCATGTCACCGAGCACGACGGGCGAGTCCTCGTGTCCCCTGGTGTTGCCGATCCGCCCGTATGGCGTCGGGCTGGGGATCTTCGTGAACTTGCCGTTGGCGTACTCCAGCACGCCGTTCTCGCAGCCGAGGATCACGACCTCGTCGGCAGCGACCGACTCGCCATGGATGCCAGGGCATTCCTCGCTACGCGCGATCTCGCGGTCGCCCTGCATCGCGACGGCCCCGGTCCGGTTCTCGGGATCGCCGATGCTGTGCACCAGCGTTCCGTCGGCAAGGATCACGGCCACACCGTGGTGGGCCTGCGGCGTCGTGAACTTCTGCGCCTCCGGCATGCCATCGGCCAAGGCGTGCGGATCGAACGCGGTGATCTCACCCGATCCATCGGCGAACAGCACCGTGTTCTCACCGTGCACCACGACGTGTCCCGCTTCGGCTGCGGGGAACGTGTCGTCGGTCAACTCGCCACCGGCCGCGTCGAGGATGCGGAATCCCTCGGTGGTGGTCACCAGGACGTGGGACTCGTCGCCGGCCGGGTTGATGCGCAGGAAGCCATCGAGCGGGATGTCCTGGCGCACCTCGAGAGTCTCGCCGTCGAGCACGTAGAGGCCACCGTCGTAGGTGGCCACCAGCGGCTCGGGGATCGGCGCGCTCGGCGCCTGGGTCTCCGCCGACGTCGTCGTGCTCTCGGCGTTCTCGCTGCTGCTCGAGCAGGCCGTCAAGGCCATGATCGCGCAGGACAGTGCTCCAGCGCGATACAGCCACCGCGATCTCGTCATGTAGTGCTCTCTCTCGTTGGTGGGTGAAGGCCTGCGGTTATCGCAGGCCGGTGACGATGGCGTCGGCATTGGCGCGCATCATGTCGAGGTACGTGGCCCCTGGGGTACCGGGCGGGCTCAGCGACTCGCTGTACAACCGAACGATCCGAACGTCCACGTCGGCGTCCTCGGCGAGCACTCGGGCCAGGCGTTCGGGTTGCGACGAATCGACGAATATAGCGGGCACCCGGGCTGTTTCGATGGCGCCCACGAGTGAATCGAGGTCCGAGGCACTCGGCGCCGCCAGTGTCGTGCCGCTCGGGACCACGGCGCCGGTGACGGTGAAGCCGAACCGCTGCGCGAAGTACCCGAGCACGTGGTGATTCGTCACCAGCTTGCGGCGCTCGGCGGGAATGCTGCTGAACTCCTTGGCCATCATGGCGTCGAGGTCCCGCAACTTCGCCCGGTAGCCCTCGGCGTTGCGCGACACCGCCGCAGCGTCGATGCCCTCGACGTCCCGCACGACGGCCTTCTCGATCACGTCGACGGCAGCGATCATCCGCTCGGGGTCATGCCAGAAGTGCGGATCGGGCGCGCCGGAACTCTCGCCCTCGGCGTACCGGATGGGGTCGACGTGGTCACCGACTGCCAACGTGGGCACGCCCTCCTCGGCGACGCCGTCGACGTTGCGGATCACGTTCTCCTCGAGCCCCAAGCCGTTGTAGACGATCAGGCCGGCACTGGACATGGCGACGGCGTCCTGCGCCGACACGCCGAATGAATGCGGATCTGCGTTGGGCTGCATGAGTACTCGCACTTCGGCCGCATCACCCACGACGTTGCGGACGGCGTCTCCGAGGATGTTCGTCGTCACGACGATCTCGCCGCTCTGCTGCCCGGCGGCACCGCTGCAGGCGGTGACGAGTGCAGCGATGAGCGCGGTCACCCAGACGAGGGTCCATTGCCTCATCGGCCGGCCTCGACCATGAGGCCCGGGGACACCTCGGTGCGCAGCGTCCGCGCGAGACGCAGCCCGTCTGCGTAATCGATCTCGTAGACCTGGCGGGCCGCCGCGTCGTTGACGTACGCCCTGTCGGAGTCGATTTCGATGACGGGATGCGGGCCGTCGGCCGGAACGCCGCCTGGGAACAGCGGTACGCGCGCAATCTGGGTCCGCGTGTTCACGTCGATGCCGCTGAGCGTGCCGTCGCGGTGCAGGACGAGGATCGTGCCGTCACCGGACGTATTGGCGCTCAGAGCATCTTCGACCGGGATCACCGTCCACTTGCGCTGCCGGCTGTCGAGCACCCAGACGGTCCCCTCGGACACACCGGCGAAGACGTCGGCGCGGTCGCGGTGATCCATCCGCGGTGGCCGCTGCGAGGGCGCATCGGCAGGAAAGGGCATGGCGGTCACAGTCAGGTCGCCGTCGCCACCGGTGACCCGAATGGCCCCGTTGGCACAACCGAATACGACCGCCCGCCGGGTCGGCATGGACCACGATGGAGTGGGGCACGTGCCTACGAGTTCGGTCGACCCGGCGTCGTCGACCACTCGAAAGAGGCCCGCGTCGGTCACCGTCACGAGCCGTTTGCCGTACGGCACCACCGCGGCGACGTCATCGCCCACCTCGAGTCCGGGTGGTGGCTCGACCTCCTTGACGCCGAGCCGTTCGCGGTCGAGCAGCTGGACGTCTTTCTTGCCCACTACCGCAGTAATCGAATTGCTTGCGCTGACCGATGCCACGGGCAGGTCCAGCGTGCCGACGACGGCGGGCTCGGTGGCGAAGTAGTGGTAGTGGTCGCCGTGATCGAAGGTCCACGCGCCGGCGTCGACGATCGAGGTCCGATCATCGGTACCGAGGTAGGCGAAGCGGCCGTCGCTCGCGATCGACGTCACGGGTCCTGCTGACTCGATTCGCGTCTCGGTCTCGTCCACCGCGTCGTACACGGCCGTGTCACCCGTACGCGGATCGACCAGAACGAGTTTGGTGAGCGCCCCGTCGAGTTCGCGGGCGCCCTCGACGACCACCTGGTCGCCCGCACCGATCGAGGTCGCCGGCGGCGGCGCAGCGGGTTCGGCGCCGTTCGAACAGCCCACCGCCAGGCACGCGACCGCGGCCGTGGCGGAGATCTGCTTCCACCGGCTGCGCAACAGGTGGGCGGCGCTGGAGATGAAGAAGATCAGCACGGCGACACCCGCAATGGTCGCTCCACCGGCGGTTCCGGCGTGCCAGGAGATCAGTAGGCCCAAATACGTAGCGACGGAACCGAACAGCGCCGCGAGCGCCATCACACGGGGAATCGACCGCGCCCACGTCAGTGCCGTGGCCGGTGGGGCGATCAAGAGGCCGAGGACCAACAACGTTCCCACCACGTGGAAGGTGGCGACCATGGCGACCGCCATCAGGACCGTGAGCGCGACCGCAGCGAACTGGGGCCGCAGGCCGAGGGTGGCGGCCTTGCGCGGGTCGAACGTCACCGCGACGAAGGCACGGTGCCCAACGACCGTTGCCGCGAGGGTGAACACGAGCGCGGCGGCGAGGATGGCGAGGTCGACACTGCGAACCCCAAGCACGTCGCCGAAGAGGAACCCGGTCAGGTCCACCGCGAAGCTCTGCGACCGGGACACGATGATCACCCCGAGCGCAAGCATGCCGACCAGCAGGAGCCCAATACTGGTGTCCGAGGCGAGTTTCGACGATCGCCCGATCGCGGCGATGCCGAGCGCCATCGCGAGCGCCGCAATCATTCCGCCGGCCATCAGGCTGCCACCCAACAGCGCCGCAATCGCTACCCCCGGAAGCATGCCGTGCGACATGGCCTCACCGAGAAACACGCTGCCCCGCAATACGACCCAACATCCGACGAGCGCGCACAGGCACGCGGCCAGCACACCCGCCGCCAGGGCACGCGTCACGATGTCGGTTTCGAAGGGTGTCAGGAGCCAGAGTGTCACGATGTACACTCTTAGCAGTAATGAAACCCATTTTCAATAAGCCGACAGTCGGCTCGACGTCGATCGAGCTGACCAACGTCCGCTTCGGCTATCCCGGGGCGGACGTCTTTCGTGGGCTCAATCTGTCGGTGACGCCAGGCGCCGCGACCGCGGTCGTCGGCTCGAACGGATCGGGAAAGTCCACGCTGCTGGGACTTCTCGCCGGTGTACTGCGCCCGCACGGGGGCGATGTCCGGGCCCCTCGGGGCGACGTCGCCCTGGCAGTTCAGCGCAGTGCAGTCACCGACACGTTCCCGATGACGGCCGCCGAGGCGGTGATGATGGGCCGTTGGCGTCGCCTCGGCCTGCTGCGGCGTCCCAGCAGCACCGACCACGGCGTCGTCGACCATTGGATGGCCGAACTCGGACTCGACGACCTACGTAGGCGCACCATGGGCGAACTCTCCGGCGGTCAGCGCCAACGCGTCCTGCTCGCACAAGCATTCGTCCAAGAGGCCGGGCTGCTGCTCCTCGACGAGCCCACGACGGGGCTCGATGCGGAGTCGGCAGCCCGCGTTGTCGCGCACCTGCTACGCATGGCCGCCGAGGGCACCACCGTGATTGCCGCCACCCATGACCGCGAATTGATCCGAGCCGCGGAGCATCGCATCGACCTCGACGCGACGGTGAGCGTGCGTGAACTCGGGTTTCAGCGCGGCGTGTCGCCCGCAGACACGCACGCTCGCGGAAAGGGGTGAGCCGCGGAAAGGGGTGAGGTGAGGGCAGTGCGTCAGTTGGCCCGGCGCTGCCGCGCGACCTCGGCCAGCACCACGCCCGCGGCAACCGAGGCGTTCAGCGACTCGGTGGGCCCGGCCATCGGGATCGACACGATCGCGTCGCAGTTCTCCCGCACCAGGCGCGACAGACCCTTGCCCTCCGAACCGACGACCACGACCATCGGGCCGGTCGCGTCGATCTCGTCGAGTTCGGTGTCGCCACCGGCGTCCAGGCCGACGACCAGCAGGCCGGCATCGGCCCAACTCTTCAGCGTGCGAGTCAGATTCGTGGCTCGCGCGACACGCAACCGGGCGGCCGCACCTGCGCTGGTGCGCCACGCCACGGCCGTCACCGACGCCGATCGGCGCTGCGGGATCACGACGCCATGCCCGCCGAACGCCGACACCGAACGCACGATGGCGCCGAGGTTGCGCGGGTCGGAGATGTTGTCCAGCGCGACGAGCAGTGCGGGCGTCACGTCCGAGGTGGCCGCCGCCAGCATGTCGTCGGGATGGGCGTAGTCGTACGGCGGCACCTGCAGGGCGATCCCCTGGTGCATGCCGTTGGAACTCATCCGGTCGAGGTCGTGGCGCTGCACCTCGAGGATCGCGATACCGGCGTCGGCCGCCCGCTGCACCGACTCGGTGAGCCGCTCGTCGGACTCGGTGCCCAGCACGACGTAGAGCGCCGTCGCAGGCACTCCCGCCCGCAAGCACTCCACCACGGGGTTGCGGCCGAGCACCACCTCGGTGTCGTCGGTCTTCTTGTGCCTGCCCTGATCCTTGCGGGCCGCCGTCGCTGCCCGCTTGCCCGCGGGATGGTGCGGACGCGCGGATGCGGGTGGTGTGGCGCCCTTGGCTTCGAGGCCGCGCCGCCGGACACCGCCGGAGCCGACCGTCGGCCCCTTCTTGGTCCCCGTCTTGCGCACCGCGCCGCGGCGCTGTGAATTGCCTGCCATCTAGATCGTTTCCCGTCGCGTCACTTGTCGGAGCCGTCCAGGAGCGACCACTGCGGACCGTCGGCGGTGTCGGTGACGTCGACGCCCGCCGCCTTCAGTCGGTCGCGGATCTCGTCGGCCTGCGCCCAGTTCCGGTTGGCGCGGGCGTCCTGGCGCTGCACGAGCGCCCACTGGACCAGTTCGTCGACGGCTGCCAGCGCAGCCGACGTCTCGTCGCGCGACACCCAACGCTCGTCGAGGGGGTCACAGCCCAGGATGCCCATCATCGCCCGGATCGAGCGTGCCTGTGTCATCGCCGCGTCATGGTCGCCCGCGTCGAGCGCCCGATTGCCCTCGGCACGCGCCGCGTGGACCTCGGCGAGCGCGGCGGGCACCGCGAGGTCGTCGTCCAGCGCAGCCGCGTATCGCGGCGTCGGCTCGCCGGGGACGACGGCGCCGACGCGGGTGCGCACCCGGTGCAGCAGGTCCTCGATGCCCGCGTAGGCCTTGACGGCGTCCTGCAGTGCGTTCTCGGAGAACTCGAGCATCGAGCGGTAGTGGGCGCTGCCGAGGTAGTAGCGCAGTTCCGCCGGGCGCACCCGTTGCAGCACCGCGGGGATCGACAGGACGTTGCCCAGCGACTTGCTCATCTTCTCGCCGCCGAGCGTCACCCAACCGTTGTGCAACCAGAACTGGGCGAAGCCGTCACCGGCCGCCTTGGCTTGCGCGATCTCGTTCTCGTGGTGCGGGAACACCAGGTCCATGCCACCGGCGTGGATGTCGAAGGCCGAACCCAGGTACGCCTCGCACATAGCGACGCACTCGGTGTGCCACCCGGGCCTGCCCCGGCCCCACGGCGTCGGCCAGGACGGCTCGCCGGGCTTGGCGCCCTTCCAGAGGGTGAAGTCGCGGGGGTCGCGCTTGCAGGTGGCGACGCCCTCGCCCTGATGCACGTCGTCGATGCGGTGCCCGGACAGTGCGCCGTACTCCGGCAGGCTCAGCACGTCGAAGTACACGTCGCCGCCACTCGCGTAGGCGTGGCCGCGCTCGATCAGACGCTCGATCAACTCGACCATCTGGGTGATGTGGCCGGTGGCGCGCGGCTCGACCGACGGCGGCAGCACGCCAAGCGCGTCATACGCGGCGGTGAAGGCACGCTCGAAGGTCGCCGCCCACTCCCACCACGGGCGCCCCGCATCGGCGGCCTTGTTGAGGATCTTGTCGTCGATGTCGGTGACGTTGCGGATGAAGGCGACGTCGTAGCCCTTCGCCGTCAGCCAGCGCCGCAGTACGTCGAAGGCGACGCCGCTGCGCACGTGGCCGATGTGCGGAAGTCCCTGCACCGTCGCCCCGCACAGGTAGATCGAGGCATGGCCCTCGCGCAGCGGGACGAAGTCGCGCACGGCACCGGTCATGGTGTCGTGGAGTCGCAATCCGCCGTCAGTCACGACGTCGCAGCTTACCGGCCTGATCGGCTCTAATTGACATTGCGCACCAACAGGGCCGTCGCGACCGCGGCCAACCCCTCGCCCCGGCCCGTGAGACCGAGACCGTCGGTGGTGGTGGCGGACACCGACACCGGAGCGTCCAGCAGTTCGGACAACACCGTCTGCGCCTCCGCCCGCCGTGGCCCCACCTTGGGCCGGTTCCCGATCACCTGCACCGCCGCATTGCCCACGCGGAAGCCCTCGGCCAGCAGCAGACCGTGAACGTGACGCAGCATCTCGGCACCCGTGACACCGCGCCACTCATCGCGGTCGGTGCCGAACACCGAACCCAGATCACCGAGCCCGGCCGCGCTGAGCAGCGCATCGCACAGGGCGTGCGCAGCGACGTCTCCGTCGGAATGCCCGGCGCAGCCATCGGCGTCGACGAATTCGAGACACAGGAGCCAGCACGGCCTGCCGGCCTCGATGGGATGTACGTCGGTGCCGAGACCGATCCGTGGCACCCCGGTCATGATCGGGTCAGGACGCGGCGGCCAACGCCTCGTCGAGAATGATCGTGGCCTTCTCGTCCTCGACGTTCTCCGCGAGAGCCAGCTCGCCGACGAGGATCTGCCGCGCCTTGGCCAGCATGCGCTTCTCGCCTGCCGACAGTCCGCGCTCCTGATCGCGACGCCACAGGTCGCGAACGACCTCGGCGACCTTGTTCACGTCACCGGAGGCGAGCTTCTCGAGGTTGGCCTTGTACCGACGCGACCAGTTGGTCGGCTCCTCGGTATGGGGCGCCCGGAGCACCTGGAAGACCTTGTCCAAACCTTCTTGACCCACCACGTCCCGCACGCCGACGTACTCTGCGTTGTCGGCGGGGACCCGAACGGTCAGATCACCCTGGGCGACCTTGAGGACGAGGTATTCCTTCGCCTCGCCCTTGATGGTCCGGGTTTCAATCGCCTCGATCAGCGCAGCACCGTGGTGTGGATAGACGACGGTGTCTCCGACCTTGAAAATCATCAGAATGAAGCCCCTTTCACGTGTCCATCCTAACACGGGGCCGGAGGGGGCGTATGTCAACGATGCAGGTCAGGGGCACCGCCGGTGAAGAGAAGGGGTTGACACGGTAACGAATCCGTGCAACCAAGCGAATGCTCGGCAAACCGGCGGGAGCCCGTTTTCGGGCCGCGGGCGGGCCGCCGCGAGACCCGCCTTCCGAAGCGGCTCGCGCCTTTTCGCGCATGCGCGGGGCCTCGGCGCGGCCGCACTCGGGGCCGGTGAGACACCTCGGCTACCGCGGTCGAACGCCACCTACTACTCTGCATAGTCGAAGCACCGGACGCCCGTCCGTCGCGCTGCGTTTCGAGCAGGAGGCTTGAGTGAACCGCTCCCGATCGCGCTCGTCCGCCGTCACGTCGGGCGTCGCCGCCCTCGGCGTCGCCGCAACGGTTCTGCTCTCCGGATGTAGCGCCGGGCAGATCTCGCAGACCGCCATGCAGCAGCCGGCCATCAACGGCACCAACGTGTGGGTCGGCCAGCCGACGTACGGCATCGCCCTCCGAAATCTGCACCTGCGCGCCCCCCAGACGACGGACTACGTGGAGCCGGGCACCGACGCCGAGTTGATCTTCGTCGCGATCAACGGCTCCGCCGAGGAGCCAGACAAGCTCGTCTCGATCACCTCCGAGTTCGGCACCGTCAGCGTCACCGGCAAGACCGAGGTGCCCGCCAACGGAAGCCTCGTCGTCGGCACGCCCGACGGCCAGGTCAGTGCACTTGAGGCGGTCGACGTGGTCGATACGGCCGAGGCGAAGGTCGCGCTGACCAAGCCGATCACCAACGGCATCAACTACGACTTCACCTTCACCTTCGAGAAGGCAGGCTCCTCGACCATCGCCGTGCCGATCTCAGCCGGCGAGACCCAGCGCCGCGACAAGGAGCCGGAGATCCACAACGGTGGCTCCGGTTCGGCCATCGGCGAGGACGCCGGCGGCGGCCACAGCGAGGGCGGGCACTAGCCCAAGCGCGCCTGAGCGCTTCTGTCGGTGGTGACGGATACCGTCACGGCGTGACACGAACCGGCTCGAAGGCACGTTCGCAGTTCCGGTGTTCCGAATGCAGTCACGTCGCGGCCAAGTGGGTCGGCCGCTGTCCTGACTGCGGCACCTGGGGCACCATGAACGAGGTGGCCGTGCTGTCGACGGTCGCCGGCTCGGCGGTACGACGGGCCGTGGCGCCCACTTCACCCGCGGTGCCCATCAGCTCGATCGATCCCGGGGCCACCCGGCACTTCCACACCGGCATCAGCGAGCTGGACCGCGTCCTGGGCGGCGGGCTCGTACCCGGTTCGGTCACGCTGCTCGCCGGGGATCCCGGCGTCGGCAAGTCCACACTGCTGCTCGAGGTCGCCCACCGCTGGGCCGAGACCGGTCGCCGCGCGCTCTACCTCTCCGGCGAGGAGTCCGCGGGCCAGATCCGGCTGCGCGCCGAACGCACCGGCTGCAGCCACGACGAGGTGTACCTCGCCGCCGAGTCCGATCTGCAGACCGCGCTGGGCCACATCGAGGCGGTCCAGCCGTCGCTGGTGGTGGTCGACTCGGTGCAGACCATGTCCACCGCCGAGGTCGACGGCGTCACCGGCGGCGTCACCCAGGTGCGGGCCGTCACCACGGCGCTGACCATGGCCGCCAAGACCACCGGCGTCGCGATGCTGCTCGTCGGCCACGTCACGAAGGACGGCGCCATCGCGGGACCGCGCTCGCTCGAGCACCTCGTCGACGTCGTGCTGCACTTCGAGGGCGACCGCGCGTCGGCTCTGCGCATGGTGCGCGGCGTCAAGAACCGCTTCGGCGCCGCAGACGAGGTCGGCTGTTTCCTGTTGCACGACAACGGGATCGAGTGCGTCGCCGATCCGTCCGGACTGTTCCTCGACCAGCGTCCGGCACCCGTGTCCGGTACCGCGGTGACCGTGACGCTCGACGGCAAGCGGCCCCTGATCGGCGAGGTACAGGCGCTCATCGGGTCGGCGTCGACGGGCAGCCCGCGGCGGGCGGTCAGCGGCATCGACTCGTCTCGCGCGGCGATGATCACCGCGGTGCTGGAGAAGCGCGCGCACCTGTCGGTCGGGTCCTACGACATCTACCTGTCCACCGTCGGCGGCATGCGCCTGACCGACCCGTCGTCGGACCTCGCGGTCGCCCTGGCGATCGCATCGGCATACGCCGACATCCCGATGCCCGCGACGGCCGTCGCCATCGGCGAGGTGGGCCTGGCCGGCGATCTGCGCCGGGTCACCGGCATGGACCGCAGGCTGTCGGAGGCGGCCCGGCTGGGCTTCACGTCGGCGATCGTGCCGCCAGGGGTGAAGGATGGTCCAGCGGGTCTGCGACTGCTCAATGCCGACAACATCGGCGGGGCGTTGCGTGTGCTGCGGGAGATCGCGGACAATAAGGGCTGATCCGAGGAGGGGCCGATGGCCGTTGTGAAGTCCGGCGGCAGGGCAACAGTCCGCGGCGCCCCCAACAACGTGGTGCAGCTCGCGCGGCCGACGCTGCGCGAGACCCTCGGCAGGCTCGCTCCCGGGACCCCGCTGCGCGACGGCCTGGAGCGCATCCTGCGCGGCCGCACCGGCGCGCTGATCGTGCTCGGGTACGACGAGAGCGTCGAGGCCATCTGCGACGGTGGCTTCGAACTCGACGTCCGCTACGCCCCTACCCGGCTGCGCGAGCTGTCGAAGATGGATGGCGCGGTGGTGCTGTCGAGCGACGGCACGCACATCCTGCGGGCCAACGTGCAGCTGGTCCCCGACCCGTCGATACCCACCGACGAGTCAGGCACCCGGCACCGCTCCGCCGAGCGTACGGCCGTCCAGACCGGCTATCCGGTGATCTCGGTCAGCCATTCGATGAGCATCGTGACCGTGTACGTCGCAGGCGAGCGACACGTCGTTCCCGACTCGGCGACCATCCTGTCGCGCACGAACCAGACCATCGCGACGCTCGAGCGGTACAAGACCCGGCTCGACGAGGTGAACCGGCAGCTGTCCACGGCCGAGATCGAGGACTTCGTCACGCTGCGCGACGTGATGACGGTGGTGCAGCGGCTCGAGATGGTGCGGCGCATCAGCCTCGAGATCGACGCGGACGTCGTCGAACTCGGCACCGACGGCAGGCAGCTCAAGTTGCAGCTCGAAGAACTGGTCGGCGACAACGACACCGCACGCGAGCTGATCGTGCGCGACTATCACGCCAACCCCGACCCGCCGACGGGCGCCCAGGTGAGTGCGACGCTCGAGGAACTCGACGGCCTGTCGGACACCGAGCTGCTCGACTTCACCGCGCTGGCAAGGGTCTTCGGCTACCCGTCGACGGCGGAGGCGCAGGACTCCGCGATGAGTTCACGGGGCTACCGCGCGATGGCAGGCATTCCGAGGCTGCAGTTCGCCCACGTCGATCTGCTGGTCCGGTCATTCGGTTCGCTGCAGGGCGTGCTGGCCGCAAGCGCGAGCGATCTGCAGTCGGTCGACGGCATCGGATCCATGTGGGCGCGTCACATCCGGGAGGGCCTGTCGGCGCTCGCGGAGTCGACGATCGCCGATCAACTCGCCTGAGTTCTTCGCCGAACTGGAGAGTCACGTCGTTGCGGCGCACGCAGAACGACGTGACTCTCCAGTTCGGCGGAAAATATGGGGGCGGTCAGCCGACCGGCGCTGGGACTTCGCCCTCGGGTGCCACGGGCGCCGGCTCCGGCGGGGCTTCGCCCGGCGCGGGCGGCGCCGCCTCGGCGAGGACGAACGGCACTGCCGCGGACCTCAGGTTCCCGAGTTGCACCACCAGGTTGTAGGTGCCGGGTCCGATCGGTTCGCGGGGCAGCGGGCAGTTGGCGGCCGAGCCCATGCCGGTCCACGTGACCTCGGTGGTGACCTGCTCGCCGGGGTTGAACGTCTTCACCAGCGTCTCGTTGGACGGCGCGCAGTCCAGGTTCGACCACAGGCGGTCGTTGTTCAGCGAGTAGACGTACGCGGCGAGCACTGCGGCGCCGACGTCGCGCTGGCAGGCCACCAGGCCGATGTTCGTGACGACCATGGTGAACTTCGGCTGGTCGCCGATCACGTAGTTGGGCTGGCTGGTGATGCCCTTGACCGCGAGCGTCGAATCCGGGCAGTCGTCGCCCTCCTGCAGCACCGGCGGCGGCACGACGGCGGCCGTCGGGGTGGGCGTCGGCGGCGGGAGCTGCTGGGCTGGCGGCTGAACCGGGGTCTTGACCTCGGGGTTCTCGCCGGGCAGCGGTGTGGGGGCGGCAGCAGTGGAGCTGTTCGAGGCACCATCACCGGCCGACGAATCACCCGAGGAGTTCGCCACGACGACGAAGACGATCGCCACGACTAGGGCGATGACGAACGCGGCAACGCCGATCGCGAGCATCCGGCGCCGCTTGTAGATCTCCGGCGGCAGCGGCCGATGCGGTTCTGTATCCAGCACATTTCAACGGTAAGGGCAGGTCACGCCCTATCGTCCGACCGTGCTCGGCGTGTCGCCGTCCAGTCTCGTGACGAAACTCGCGTCAGGCTTCGCCGATGTCGCCGATGTGGGCACGCCGCTCGGTGCGTCCATCGGCGAGGTGATAGGTCGCGCCGACCACCGCGACGGTGCCCGCCTCCAGCGCATCGCGGATCGCAGTGGAGCGGTCCCGGAGCTGCTGCACGGTCTCGTTGACGTGCTTGGCCTCGAACTCGTCGAGGTTCGTCATCCCCTCGCGCCTGCCCATCAGGATCGACGGCGTCACGCGTTCCACGACGTCGCGCACGTACCCGCCGGGCACCGCGCCCTCGTCGATCGCCGTCAGAGTCGCCTTGACCGCGCCACAGCTGTCGTGGCCGAGCACGACGATCAGCGGTACGCCCAGCACGTTGATCGCGAACTCGATCGAGCCCAGCACCGCCGAGTCGATGACGTGGCCTGCGGTGCGCACGACGAACATGTCGCCAAGGCCCTGATCGAAGATGATCTCGGCCGCGACGCGGCTGTCCGAACACCCGAACAGCACCGCCGTCGGCTTCTGGCCGTCGACGAGGCGCTCCCGGTCGGCGATGCCCTGGCTTGGATGCAGGGGCTTACCGCTGACGAAGCGGTCGTTACCCTCGCGTAGTGCCTTCCATGCGCTCACGGGATTCGAATTCGGCATGGGTGTCATCTTGCCTGAGCCGTTCGGCGAGAGCACTGTGAGCCTCGACGCGACGGTTTTGCTGGACTGGTACGACCGTGAGCAGCGGGACCTACCGTGGCGTCGGCCGGGGGTCAGCGCGTGGCAGATCCTCGTCAGCGAGTTCATGTTGCAGCAGACCCCCGTGGTCCGGGTCGAGCCGATCTGGCGCGACTGGATCGCGCGGTGGCCGACCCCGTCGGCGACCGCGGCGGCGTCGCAGGCCGACGTCCTGCGGGCCTGGGGCAAGCTCGGCTACCCGCGGCGGGCGAAGCGACTGCACGAATGCGCGACCACCATCGCCACCGACCACGGCGACGAGGTGCCCGCCGACGTCGACACGCTGCTGACGCTGCCCGGCGTCGGGGTGTACACCGCACGCGCCGTGGCCTGCTTCGCCTACGGCATGCGGGTGCCCGTCGTCGACACCAACGTGCGCCGCGTGGTGGCACGTGCCGTCCACGGACGGGCCGACTCCCCTGCCAGCGTGCGCGACCTCGCCGACGTCGAAGCCCTGCTGCCGAACGATGAACGGGCACCGCGCTTCTCGGTCGCGGTGATGGAACTGGGCGCGACGGTGTGCACGGCACGATCGCCGAAGTGCGGCATCTGTCCGCTCGGCTCGTGCGCCTGGCGGTCCGCGGGCTACCCACCTGCGACCACACCCGCACGGCGGCCGCAACGCTTCACCGGCACCGATCGCCAGGTGCGCGGCCGGTTGCTGGACGTGTTGCGCGCGAACGCCTCTCCCGTCCCGCGCGCCGAACTCGACGTGGTGTGGCTGACCGACACCGTCCAACGCGACCGGGCCCTGCTGTCCCTGCTGAGCGACGGCCTGGTCGAACAGACCGCCGACGGGTTGTTCGCACTGGCCGGCGAGGGCGGCTAGTTCTACACGCCGGAGCAGGTCGGTGGATTAGCCTCGACGGGTGGCCGGACGTCGATTCCAAGCGGCGCGAATCCAGTTCGCGTCGCGCTTCGACCTCGACATCGCCTACCAGGTCCTCGGCGATGGGCCGATCGACCTGATCGTCATGCCCGGGCCGTTCGTGCCGATCGACGTGATGGACGCCGAACCGGCGATGTACCGCTTCTACCGGCGACTGTCGAGCTTTTGCCGCGTCATCCGCTTCGATCAGCGCGGAATGGGGATGTCCTCGCGGATCGGATCGGATGCCACCGTCACGCCGTCGTGCTGGGCCGAGGACGCGATCACGGTGCTCGATGCCATGGGCTCCGAGCGCGCTGCGGTGCTCGCGTCCGGGTTCACCGCGGTCAGTGCACTGCTGCTGGCCGCCGACCATCCGGACCGCGTCAGCCACCTGGTGCTGGTCAATGCGAGCGCACGAGCGCTCTGGGCGGCCGACTACGAGTTCGGCACCAAGTCCGACGGGGCGTCCCCGTTCACCACCATCGCGCACGAACCAGACGCAGTCGAACGGGGTTTCGACGTGTTGCGCATCGTCGCGCCGTCGGTGGCGTCCGACCGCGCATTCCGCAGCTGGTGGGACCACGCGGGCAACCGGGCCGCCTCCCCGAGCATGGCCCGCAAGTCCAGCGAGGTGATCGCGGGAGCCGATGTGCGACACAAACTCTCGTTGATCACCACCCCGACGCTGGTGATGCACCGCAGGGACTCGGCGTTCGTCGGCGTCGAGCACGGGCGCTACCTCGGCGACCACATCTCCTGTGCGCGCTACGTCGAGTTGCCCGGTGACGACTCCCTGTACTGGATCGGTGACGCCGGGCCGGTGCTCGACGAGGTCGAGGAATTCGTCACCGGGTCCCGCGGGGAGGCCGACGCCGAACGGGTGCTGAGCACCGTCGTCATCACCGACATCGTGGGGTCGACGGCGCGCGCAGCCACCCTCGGCGACGACCGGTGGCGGGACCTGCTCGACCACCACGACGCCACGGTCCGCAACACGCTCGACAGATTTCGCGGGCACGAGATCAACACCGCCGGAGACGGTTTCATCGCAACGTTCACGAGCCCGAGCGGTGCACTGGACTGCGCCGAGGCCATCGTCGACGCCGTGGCATCGATCGACCTCGAGGTCCGCGTGGGCGTGCACGCCGGCGAGGTGGAGATGCGCGGCGACGACATCGCGGGCATGGCCGTGCACATCGGCGCGCGGATCGCGGCGCTGGCGGCTCCCGGTGAGGTACTCGTGTCCTCGACGGTCCGCGAGATCGTCGCGGGTTCGCTGCGCACGTTCACCTCACGCGGCGTGCACGACCTCAAGGGCGTGCCGGGGCCGTGGCACCTCTACTCGCTGTAGCTCCGAGTATGCGTCAGGCCGTGGCCGCACAGTCGGTGCACGAGAACCGGCGCCGGTAGTCCGACGGCGTCACGCCGATGATGCGCCGGAAGTGATGGCGTAGCAGCGTGGCGGTGCCGAACCCTGAGCGGTCTGCGACCTGGTCGATGTCCAGGTCGGTCTCCTCGAGGAGTCGGCGCGCGTAGAGCACGCGCTGGTCGGTGACCCACTGCATCGGCGTGCGACCGGTCTCCTCGACGAAGCGCCGCGCGAACGTCCGCGCCGACATGCTCGCTCGCTTGGCGAGCGTGTTCACGGTGTGCGGCTTATCGAGGTTGGACAGGATCCAATCGAGATGGGGCGCAAAGCCTTCCGAGCACCGCACCGGGATCGGCTGGTCGATGTACTGGCGTTGACCGCCGTCGCGGTGCGGCGGGACGACCATCCGGCGCGCGATCACGTTGGTGACCTCACTGCCCAGTTCGCGGCGTACCAGGTGCAGGCATGCGTCGATGCCGGCAGCCGTGCCCGCGCTGGTGATCAGGTTGCCGTCGTCGACGTAGAGGACGTTGCGGTCGACCTTCGCCGTCGGGTACATGGCCGCCAGTTCGTCGGCGTGCATCCAGTGCGTGGTGCAGGCTCGCCCGTCGAGCAGACCGGCCGCACCCGCCACGAAGGCGCCCGAGCAGACGGTGAGGATGATCGAGCCGGACTCGGCGGCCTGCCGGATGGCGGCGAGTGCCTCCTCCGGGTAGGTCCCGCCCGAGATGGCGGGGATCGCGACCAGGTCGGCGCCGACGAGGTCGTCGTAGCCGTGGTCGGGGGTGAGCCAGGCGCCGACCGACGTCCGCAGCGGCTTGCCCGGTTCGGGCCCGCAGATCTTGAAGTCGAAGTTGGGCACGCCGTCAGCGGAGCGGTCGATTCCGAACACCTCGCACAGGACGCCGAACTCGAAGACGGCCAACCCGTCGAGCACCAGAGCCGAGACGGTCTTGATCATGGCAGTATCTTATCCTCCTCAGTCAGTTCTGCCACTGTTGGCGGGATCTAAAAGGTCGAACAATTGCTGCCATGGACATCTTGCTCACCTTCCTCATCCTCTCCGCACCGTTCGCCGTGGCGGCCCTACTGAGCTGGTCGTCGCACCGCGGTCAGCCGGTCCGGACCTACTACGACGGCGTCGCCGACGACCCCGACTTCTACCGCATCCAGCACGACGCCGATGCGGCCCGCACCCGCTTCGAGCAGAGCCCGGCCTGGCCGGCGTCAGGCGCCTCCGGCGAACGTCGATGAGAACGCGAGCACCGCGTGGCGGTATTCCTCCGGCGCATCGTCGTGCACCAGGTGGCCGGCGCCCGGCACCTCCAAATAGGTTGTCCGGGAACCGGTCTCGTGCATGTGGCGCATCTGACCGGGTGGTGTCACCGAGTTGCCCGCCTCGATGAGCAGCGTCGGCGCCCGCACCGCGTGCCACTGCGTCCAGTAGTCGCGGGAGCCCCACTCCGCCGCGATCTCGACCCACCGCTCGGTGCGGCCGTGCAGCCGCCACCCCGTCGGCGTGCGGTCGAACGCCTCGGCGAAGTAGCGCCCCGCGACGTCACCGAACGCGTCGAGGATCTGCCGGTGCGACGTGAACTCCTCCGGCAGTGCGTACACCCACGGCTCCCACGGTCCCGTCGTACGCCCGCGGAAGTCCGGCGCCATGTCCTCCACGACGAGAGCGCGCACCAGGTCGGGCCGCTCAGCGGCCAGGCACCACGAGTGCAGGCCCCCCATGGAGTGACCGACCAGCGTCACCGGGCGACCGAGCGAGACCACCGCGTCGCCGAGATCGGCGACGAACCGCTCGGTGCTGATCGGCTCCGAGTCCTCGACGTCACGGCCGCGATGCCATGGCGCGTCGTAGGTGTAGACCCGAGCGACGTCGGTCAGCCACGGGATCTGACGCGACCAGGTGCTCCCCCGCCCCATCAGACCGTGCACCAGCACCACCGGCTCTCCCCGACCGCCCCTGTCGGTCAGCAGTTCGGTCCGCATGGGCTAATACTGCCCCGGGACCGGGGGCGGTAGCCTGATGCCCATGCCCGTGGTGAAGATCAACGCGATCGAAGTTCCGCCGGACGCCGGCCCCGAGTTGGAGAAGCGCTTCGCGAACCGCGCCCACGCCGTCGACGGCCAGCCCGGTTTCCTCGGCTTTCAGCTGCTCCGCCCGGTCAAGGGCGAGGACCGCTACTTCGTCGTCACACAATGGGAGTCCGAAGAGGCATTCCAGGCCTGGGCCAGCGGCCCAGCCGTAGAAGCCCACGCCGGCCAGCGCGCGAATCCCGTCGCCACCGGTGCGTCACTGCTCGAGTTCGAGGTCGTGCTCGACGTCCAACGGTCGGAATCGTAGCGACGTGGGAATCGATGTCACGAGGACCGGCGCCAAGGCGTAACGCAGGCCGGATGCGACACCGGGCGGTCGGAGCGACGATCGCCGCGATGCTGGTCGCAGTCCTGGCCTGCGGTTGCGCTCCTACCGGTCCGGCTCCCGCCGAGGCCGCGTACGGGACTCGGATCGACACGAACACCCCGCAGGGCCTGCGGGCCAAGCAGCTCGTCGACATGGTCAACTCGGACTGGCCCATCGGTACCGTCACCGTCGGTACCCTCGCCAGCCCGGAGCTGATCGAACCCGTCGCCGGTGCCATGGACCGCCTGTGGGCGGACCGGCCGATCACCGTCACCGGGATCGAGGTCGGCGCCGGGTCGGCCACCCTGCACCTGGTGACGTCGTATCAGGTGGCCCAGGACGTCAAGCTGCGCACCAACGACGGCGGCCTGGTCGACCGCTTCGAGATGACGTTGGTCAAGCCGCAGATCAAGCAGTGGTCGGACGTCGACGCCGAGATCACCAAGTCGGGCGCCCGCTATTCGTACGCCGCGTCGAAGGTGTCCAGCGGCAAGTGCACCAAGGTCATGGGCACCAACGTCGACGAGTCGCTGCCGCTGGCCTCGATCTTCAAGCTGTACGTGCTGCTGGCGGTCAGCGAGGCCGTCAACGCGGGCACCCTCACCTGGGACGAGCAACTGGTGATCACCAAGGAAGCCAAGGTCGTCGGCTCCGCCGGTTTCGACGACCTGCCGCCGGGTGCCAGCGTGTCGGTGCGGGACGCCGCGCAGGAGATGATCTCGGCCAGCGACAACATGGCCACCGACATGCTCATCGCACGCCTCGGGCCCGGCGCGGTGGAACGCGCGCTGGCGACCGCAGGCCACCACGACCCGGCGGCGATGACACCGTTCCCCACCGCCCACGAGATGTTCTCCGTCGGCTGGGGCAAGCCGGACGTGCGCGAGGAGTGGAAGCAGGCATCACCGCAGCGCCGCGCGGAACTGCTGCACCAGACCAACGTGCTGCCGTACGAGCCCGATCCGGAACGCACCCGCACGCCGGCGTCGCCCTACGGGGCGGAGTGGTACGGCACCGCGATGGACGTCTGCCGCGTACATGCAGCGCTGCAGGCCTCCGCCGTCGGGCCCGCCGCACCGGTCCGAGCCATCCTGTCGGCCACCCCCGGCATCGAACTCGACCAGAAGACCTGGACGTACATCGCCTCCAAGGGCGGCAACCTGCCGGGCGACCTGACGTTCAGTTGGTACGCCACCGACCGCACCGGCCAAGGCTGGGTGGTCAGCTTCCAGCTCAACTGGCCCGCCTACCGCAGTCAGATCGCCGCCGGGTGGCTGCTGTCGATCGCGACCCAGGCCTTCGGCCTGATCCCGGTGGGACCGCCTAACCGGTAGAGCGCAGCGTCCACGCCTGACCGCGCAGATGCATGACGGTCCTGCTGGCAGGTGCCACGTCCACGCGCCAGAACGACCTCGGCGGCGCGTCGAGGGCGACCAGGACCGCAGCCCGGATCACGGCAGGATGCGTCACCGCGGCCAGCCGTCCCCGCCGAGCAGCCAGCGAGTCGAGCCACTTTCGCACCCGGATCATCACGTCGACCACCGACTCCCCGCCGTGCGGGGCTTGCGTCGGATCGGTCAACCAGACGGCGAGTTCCGCGGGCGGCACCCCGCCGAGGACCTGTCCGCGCCACGTCGCACAGTCGAGGTCGGCCAGCGCGTCGTCGGTCTCGGCGCGCAGACCCAGCAGTTCGGCGGTCTGACGGGTCCGCTTCTCCGGCCCGCACACCGCCGCGTCGATCGGACCGAGTTCGACGGTGGCGTCCAGTTGGCGTTGTCCGAGCCCGTTGAGGGGCTCGTCGATCGGAAATCGTCCGGCTGCCATGGCATCGGTCATACCGTGCGACACCAGGGTCAGCCGGACGACTTCACTCACCGAGTTGCTCAGGCCGCCAGCGCATCGTGGCGTCGACCGTCGAGCACCTTCGACACCAGCGCCGCGAACGCGAGGCCGATCGTCGCGTACATGACGACCTGCACACCGAGGGAGTACAGCCGGAAGTCGTACAGCACGTCGGCCGGGAAGCCCTCGTAGACGATCGCGCCCGCGTCGTCGCGCAGCGGGCCCGGCGTCTCGTCGATCGTCGGCAGGATCAGCATCACCACGGCGACGGCGACGACGTAGGCCCCCGCTGCCGCCAAAGACGCGTTCCAGGCGCCGAGCCTCGCCGACCACCTCCGGCCGAGCGCGACCGCGCCGACGAGCAACGCCGCCGACAGCACCACCATCGCCAGGTAGAGCAGCGTCCGCTGACGGATCGTCTCGTCCAGGCTGAGCGCAGGTGGGCTCGCCGGGTACTTCAGCGACGGAATCACGTACAGGCTCAACAACATTCCGCCCGCGACGTACAGCGACAGCAGCTTGGCCGAGACGTTCCCCACCCGTCCGAAGGCCACCGCGAACACTACCGCGAACAACGCACCGATGGCGACGCTGAACGCGAGCACGCCGAGACCCATGCCGATGTTCATCTGAATGGCGCGCGAGAACCCGCCGCCGTCCCCACCGTGACTGTGCCCCGCACCCGACGCCGCGTGCTCCATGGCCTCGTGCGCGGCGCCTATGCCGTCCTCGTAGCCGATCGCCCGGTCGATGACGGGTTCGACGAAGATCCGTGCGAACACGAACGCGAACAGTCCTGCGAGGGCGCCTGCCAGAAGGCCGCGCCCGATGATCTGCTTCTCCATATTGCTTTGTCGTCCCTCCTCGTCCTGCGAATCAGTGGCAGGGGAATCCGAGGAGGTGCCGGGCGTCGTGGACGAACTCGTGCACGACGGTGCTGTTGCCGAACACCGACGTCGCGCCCTGGTCCATGCCGACGAAGTAGAGGACGAGCAGTGCGAGGAAGGCGGTGGCAGACAGCCACACCGCCGCGCGGGTGGCGGAGAGGTCGAGGGCGGGCGCTGCGCTCGTGCGTGCGTCGGCTGAGTTCATGTCGGTCGTCCTTTCGGGAGTTCGCGTCCCGTTTCACAGGTGGTGACGGCGTCGGGTCTGACTATGACAGTGGCGCGACCGTTCTGGATTCTCACCAGATTCCTTCGCCGTCGAGTACAGCAGCATTCAACCACGCCGGACCGGCGCGGGAGGCGCGAAGGGCGCGCGCCTCTGAACAACGCCCCGAACGCACGAACGCCCCCGACTCGCGTCGGGGGCGTTCGCGTACTGCGTCGTTACTCGGTCACTGCGGCTCCGCCAGCGCCTGCGCCTGCCAGGTCCGGCTCGATGACCGGCCTGCGGGCACCGCTGAACGTGAACACCGCGTCCTCGGTCTTGCCGCTCTCGCCATCCCAGTTCTCGACGTCCACGGTCACGACCTGGCCGGGACCGATCTCCTCGAAGAGGATCTTCTCGGAGAGCTGGTCCTCGATCTCGCGCTGGATGGTGCGACGCAGCGGTCGCGCTCCCAGCACCGGATCGAACCCGCGCTTGGCCAACAGGGACTTGGCCTTGTCGGTCAGCTCCATCGTCATGTCCTTGGCGGCAAGCTGCTTGCCGACCCGGCCGATCATGAGGTCGACCATCGTGATGATCTCCTCCTGCGTCAGCTGGTGAAACACGATGATGTCGTCGATGCGGTTGAGGAACTCGGGGCGGAAGTGCTTCTTCAGCTCGTCGTTGACCTTCTGCTTCATCCGGTCGTAGTTGTTCTCGCCGCCACCCTGGGTGAAGCCGAGGCCAACCGCCTTGCTGATGTCAGACGTGCCGAGGTTCGAGGTGAAGATCAGCACGGTGTTCTTGAAGTCGACCGTGCGACCCTGACCGTCGGTGAGACGGCCGTCCTCTAGGACCTGCAACAGGCTGTTGTAGATCTCCTGGTGTGCCTTCTCGATCTCGTCGAAGAGCACCACGCTGAACGGCTTGCGCCGCACCTTCTCGGTGAGCTGGCCGCCCTCCTCGTAGCCGACGTACCCGGGAGGGGCACCGAACAGCCGCGAGGCGGTGAAGCGGTCGTGGAACTCGCCCATGTCGATCTGGATCAGCGCATCGTCGTCGCCGAAGAGGAACTCGGCGAGCGCCTTGGACAGCTCGGTCTTACCGACACCGGACGGGCCGGCGAAGATGAACGAGCCCGACGGCCGCTTCGGATCCTTCAGGCCGGCGCGGGTACGCCGGATCGCCTTGGAGACCGCCCGCACGGCGTCCTCCTGGCCGATGATCCGCTTGTGCAGCTCGTCCTCCATGCGGAGCAGACGCGTGGTCTCGGCCTCGGTCAGCTTGAACACGGGGATACCGGTCCAGTTGCCCAACACCTCGGCGATCTGCTCGTCGTCGACCTCTGCGACGACGTCGAGATCACCCGAACGCCACTGCTTCTCCCGCTCGGCGCGCTGCCCGACGAGCTGCTTCTCCTTGTCGCGGAGGTTGGCGGCCTTCTCGAAGTCCTGCGCGTCGATCGCGGACTCCTTCTCCCGGCGCGCATCGGCGATCTTCTCGTCGAATTCGCGCAGGTCCGGCGGAGCAGTCATCCGGCGGATGCGCATCCTGGCGCCGGCCTCGTCGATCAGGTCGATCGCCTTGTCGGGCAGGAAGCGGTCGTTGATGTAGCGGTCGGCCAGGGTGGCCGCGGCCGCGATGGCACCGTCGGTGATCGAGACCCGATGGTGCGCCTCGTACCGGTCGCGCAGCCCCTTGAGGATCAGGATGGTGTGCTCGACCGTGGGCTCGCCGACCTGAACCGGCTGGAACCGGCGCTCGAGCGCGGCGTCCTTCTCGATGTACTTGCGGTACTCGTCGAGGGTGGTGGCGCCGATGGTCTGCAGTTCGCCGCGGGCCAGCTTCGGCTTGAGGATGCTGGCCGCGTCGATCGCGCCCTCGGCCGCACCTGCGCCGACGAGCGTGTGCAGCTCGTCGATGAACAGGATGATGTCGCCGCGGGTGTTGATCTCCTTGAGCACCTTCTTCAGGCGCTCCTCGAAGTCACCGCGGTAGCGGCTGCCCGCGACCAGCGATCCGAGGTCCAGCGTGTAGAGCTGCTTGTCCTTCAGCGTCTCGGGCACGTCACCGTGCACGATCGCCTGGGCCAGGCCCTCGACGACGGCGGTCTTGCCGACGCCGGGCTCGCCGATCAGCACCGGGTTGTTCTTGGTGCGGCGGGACAGCACCTGCATGACCCGCTCGATCTCCTTCTCGCGGCCGATGACGGGGTCGAGCTTCCCCTCCATCGCGGCGGCGGTCAGGTTGCGACCGAACTGGTCGAGGACCAGCGACGTCGAGGGGTTGCCCGACTCGCCACCACGGCCGCCGGTACCCGCCTCGGCGGTCTCCTTGCCCTGGTATCCGCTGAGCAGCTGGATGACCTGCTGGCGCACGCGCGTCAGCTCGGCGCCCAGCTTGACCAGCACCTGGGCGGCCACGCCCTCGCCTTCGCGGATCAGGCCGAGCAGGATGTGCTCGGTGCCGATGTAGTTGTGGCCGAGCTGCAGCGCTTCGCGCAGCGACAGCTCCAGCACCTTCTTGGCTCGCGGGGTGAAGGGGATGTGGCCGGACGGGGCCTGCTGGCCCTGACCGATGATCTCCTCGACCTGGCTGCGCACGCCTTCGAGCGAGATGCCCAACGACTCGAGCGACTTCGCGGCGACGCCTTCGCCCTCGTGGATCAGTCCAAGGAGGATGTGCTCGGTGCCGATGTAGTTGTGATTGAGCATCCTGGCTTCTTCTTGGGCCAGAACGACGACGCGCCGTGCGCGGTCAGTAAAGCGTTCGAACATCGGTGGTTACCTGCTCTCCATCAAATAGCGCAGCTCGTGAAACTTCTCGGCGTGTTCACCACGCCCTGCACCCACGGTCCACTGTAGTGGGCGAAGGCCGGGCATGCCCCGCCTGTCTCCGGCTACCCGGTGATGCACTAGAGCAACGCAAGGGAAATGCGAATCGTTTCCGCATTTCGGCGCATCCGCTTCGCCGCTAGCGAACGGATCCCGCGCCAGGGCGGTGCGGCGCCGCGAACGGCAACGTCGGCCTACGTTGCGGCGTGGAATGCGTCGATGACGTCGGCAGGGATCCGGCCGCGGGTGGAGACGTTGTGACCGTTGCGGCGCGCCCACTCCCTGATGGCTGCGCTCTGCTCGCGGTCGATCGAGGCGCGACCGCGACCGGTGCCTGCCGAGCGGCCACGACGGCGGCCACCGACCCGGCGGCCCGCCTCGACCCATGACTTCAGGTCGTTGCGCAACTTTGCGGCATTCTTCGCGGAAAGGTCGATCTCGTAGTTCACCCCGTCGAGCGCGAATTCAACGGTCTCGTCGGCGGCTGCCTCACCATCGAAATCATCGACCAAGGTGACGGTAACTTTCTTCGCCATTAGCCCACAGACCCTTCTGCCCCCATTGGGTTCACGCGAACCCATACGCAATATTGACACGAAAAAACGAATCATTCAAGAAGTATGATAACTGAGGGTTCGGTCAGCCTTGACGTCGCACTATCGGGAACAAAACCGTTTCGCGAATAGACAAGCCCGTCAATGCCATCAGCAGCCGATCGACGCCCATTCCGGTGCCCGTGGTGGGTGGCATCCCGTACTCGAGTGCGTCGAGGAAATCCTCGTCCAGGACCATTGCCTCGTCATCGCCGGCCGCCGCCGCGCGCGCCTGGGCCTCGAATCGCTCGCGCTGGATCACGGGGTCGATGAGTTCGGAATAGCCGGTCGCCAGCTCGAACTTCCGGACGTACAGGTCCCATTTCTCGGTGACGCCGGGAATGCTGCGGTGGGCGCGCGTCAACGGCGCGGTCTCGACGGGGAAGTCACGCACGAAGGTTGGCGCCCACAAAGTCTCTCCGACTGTGTGCTCCCACAGTTCCTCGACCAGCTTTCCGTGCCCATAGCCACGGTCACGGGCGATCTCGAGACCCAAGCGGTCGGCCATCGCCCAGAGGTATGGCGCCTCGGTGTCGGGGGTGATCTCCTCGCCCAATGCCTCAGACAGCGACGGATACATTTCGACGGTGGCCCATTCTCCGTCGAGATCGTAGGTAGTGCCGTCGGCCAGGGTTACGTTCCTGGTGCCAATCGCCTCGTCGGCGACCTCTTGAATCATCTCCCGCATCATGACTGCGGAATCGTCATACGTTCCGAAGGCCTGATATGTCTCCAACATCGCGAATTCCGGCGAATGCGTCGAATCGGCGCCTTCGTTTCTGAAGTTGCGATTCAACTCGAAGACCCGCTCGAAACCACCGACGAGGCATCGCTTCAGGAACAGTTCCGGCGCGATGCGGAGGTAGAGGTCTGCGTCGAGCGCATTGGAGTGCGTGATGAATGGCCTCGCGGCGGCCCCGCCTGCCAGTGTCTGCAGCATCGGCGTCTCGACTTCGAGGAACCCGCGCCGCTCCAACGCGGAACGCACGGCCCGCACCACCGCGATGCGCTGCCGCGCAATCGTGCGGGCTTCGGGACGGACGATCAGATCGACGTAGCGCTGGCGGACGCGCGACTCCTCGCTCATTTCCCTGTGCGCCACGGGAAGCGGCCGCAGTGCCTTGGAAATGATTTGCCAGGAATCGGCGAGCACAGACAATTCACCGCGCCGCGAGCTGATCACCTCACCGTGCACGAACACGATGTCGCCCAGATCGACGTCGGCCTTCCACGAATCGAGCGACTCCTGGCCCACCTTCGCCAGGTTGATCATCACCTGGAGTTGCGTTCCGTCGCCCTCCTGCAGCGTCGCGAAGCACAGCTTGCCCGAATTGCGCGCGAACACGACGCGGCCTGCGACACCGACGAACTCGCCGGTCTCGGCGCCCGGCTCGAGGTCGGCGTGGGTCGCGCGTACCTCGGCGAGCGCATGGGTCCTGGCCACTTCGACCGGGTAGGGGTCGCGGCCCTCTGCGATCAGCCGTTCCCGCTTGGCCTGACGAATCCGGAACTGTTCGGGGACGTCGGGGCCGGGGTCGGAGACCTCGCGGCTCTCGGGACGATCAGCAGTGCTCACGACGTGCCAGCTTAAATGAACGAGTGACCGCTCCCCTCGACGCGACGGCAGCCGCCCGGTTCCTCGCCGCGCTGGACCGCGATCCCCTCGACTGGCGGTTCAAGGGCATCCCCTCGTCCTGGTGGGGTCGCACGCCGGCGAGCCTGCGCGACGAGCGGGCCGAGCCGTTCGGCGACGGCGCGGTCGGCCCGTTGTGCGTGCTGTCCGACAGCGCGCTGGCGCACAACGCGGAGGTGATGGCGAACTGGTGCCGTGACCGCGGCGTCGACCTGGCTCCGCACGGCAAGACGCACATGTCACCGCAGCTGTTGGCCCGGCAGTTCGATGCCGGTGCATGGGCCGTGACCGCTGCGACGGTCGGGCAGACGCGCGTCTTCCGGCAGTTCGGGGTGCAGCGCATCGTGCTGGCGAACGAGGTGGTCGATGCCGCAGCGCTGCGGTGGCTGGCCGCCGACCTCGACGAGCATCCCGACCTCGAGGTCGTCTGCTGGGTCGATTCGGTGGCGGGCGTGGAGCTTATGACCGGGGCCCTGACGGCGGCGGGCGCCAGGCGGCCCCTCGAGGTCTGCGTCGAGGTCGGAATGGCAGGCGGTCGCACCGGCTGTCGCAGCGCCGCGGACGTCGACGCGGTGGCCCGGGCTGTCGCGGCGTCCGCGCGCCTGCGACTCGTCGGCGTCTCGGGGTACGAGGCCGCGCGTGGGCACGACGTGTCCGATGACAGCCGTGGCCTGGTGCGCGCCTACCTGCGCGAGATCCGTGCGGCCGTCGAGCGGCTGTCGGGGCTCTTCGAGGCCGACACGGTCGTCGTCACCGCGGGCGGCTCCACGTTCTTCGACGCGGTCGTCGACGAGTTGGCAGGCGGCTGGCCGTCCGGGCTCGACGTGCGCACGGTGCTGCGCAGTGGCTGCTACCTGACGCACGACGACGGCCTGTACGCCCGCACGTCCCCCTTGGCGCTGCGGGCCGCGCTGACGGTGTGGGCGCAGGTGGTGTCGCGGCCGGAGCCCAATCTGGCGCTACTGACGATGGGCCGCCGCGACGTGTCCCACGACAGTGACCTGCCGGTGCCCTACGGGATGCCAGACAGCCGGGTGAGCGCGCTCAACGACCAGCACGCCTTCCTGCGCATCGGCGACTCGGACGCGCCGCGTGCCCGCGTCGGCGACTGGGTCCAATTCGGTGTCTCGCACCCGTGCACGACGTTCGACAAGTGGCAGCTGATACCGGTGCTCGACGACGAGGGCCGCGTAACGGACCTCGCCCGCACGTTCTTCTAGCGCTTGCCCCGCGCGCCGTCGCGGTTGCGCTCGAACACCAGCCGCAGACCGTCGAGGGTCAGGTGGGGGTCGTAGTGCCCGACGGTGTGCAGGTCCGGAAGCACCAGCGGCGCAGTGTGACCGGTGGCCACCACGGCCACGTCGTCGCCGCCGAACCCGTCGACGTCCTCCCGGATCCGGTTGACCAGACCGTCGACGAGGCTCGCGAATCCGAACACCGCACCGGCCTGCATGCACTCGACGGTGTTCTTGCCGATCACCGACCGGGGCCTGGTCAACTCGACCCGCCGCAGGGCGGCCGACCGCGCTGCGGCGGCATCAGAGGAGACCTGAACGCCCGGCGCGATCGCACCGCCGAGGAATTCACCCTTGTGCGACACGACGTCCACGCAGATCGACGAGCCGAAGTCGACGACGATTGCGGCGGAGTGGAACCGTTGGTAGGCGGCTAGGCAGTTCACGATGCGGTCCGCCCCAACCTCCTTGGGGTTGTCGACCAGCAGCGGGATGCCGGTTCGCACACCGGGTTCGATGAGCACGTGCGGAATCGTCGGCCAGTACTGTTCGAGCATCACCCGGATCTCGTGCAGTACCGACGGCACCGTCGACAGGCCCGTGGCACCGGTGAGGTGTTCGGCGTCGTCGCCGATCAGTCCGTCGATGGTGAGGGCGAGTTCGTCGGCGGTCACCTCGGATTCGGTGCGAATGCGCCAGTGGTGCGCCACTTTCGCGTGATCACCCGATCCGGACACCAGGCCGACGACGGTGTGGGTGTTGCGTACGTCGATCGCGAGGAGCACGGCCGCTACCGGGCGGAGAGCAGGTCGGTGGCGCCGTTCGGCACGTGGGCCGGGTCGGTGCCCAGGTCGATCTGCCGGTTCTGCCCGTCGACGAAGACGATGCGAGGTTGGTGCGTCCGCGCCTGCTCGTCGGTCATGGTGCCGTAGGCGATGAGGATGACGAGATCGCCGGGATGGACCAGATGCGCTGCCGCACCGTTGATCCCGATCACTCCGCTACCCCGCGCGCCGGTGATGGCGTAGGTGACCAGGCGGGCACCGTTGTCGACGTCCACGATGGTCACCTGCTCGCCCTCGAGCAGATCGGCCGCATCCATCAGATCGGCGTCAATGGTCACCGATCCGACGTAGTGCAGGTCGGCCTGGGTCACCGTTGCGCGGTGGATCTTCGACTTGAGCATGGTCCGGAACATCAGATCCTCCAGGGGAATTCGCGGTCAGCGTCCGACTCCACCCGGGAGTGGCCGTCGATGCCTGCGGACGCGCCGACGTCGACCGCGATGTTGTCGAGCAGCCTCGTCGCGCCGAGGCGCGCCGCCACCAGCATCCGGGCCGGGCCCTCGGCGGGCGCCGGGCCGAGCCACGGGTCGCGCACCTCCAGGTAGTCGACCTCGAGTGCGGGCACCTCGACAAGCACGGCACGCGCAGCCTCCAACGCCTCCTGCGCGCCGCTCGCCGCCCCGTACAAGCCTGCCAGCAGCGCTGCCGACAGCGCGCCCGCCTGCTCGCGCTGCACCTCGTCGAGGTAGACGTTGCGCGACGACATCGCCAGCCCGTCGGCCTCGCGCACGATCGGCACGGACACGATCCGGACGCCGAGATCGAGGTCTGCGACCATCTGCCGCACCAGGACCAACTGCTGGTAGTCCTTCTCTCCGAAGAACGCCTGATCGGGTGCCACCATGTTCAGCAGCTTGAGCACGACGGTCAGCATCCCGGCGAAATGCCCTGGCCGAGAGGCGCCCTCGAGTTCCGCGCCGAGCGGCCCGGGATGCACCGTGGTGCGCCGACCGGCCGGGTACACGTCGGCCTCGCTCGGGGTGAATGCGATCTCCACGCCCTCGTCCCGCAACACGGCGAGGTCGTCCTCGAGTGGGCGTGGGTAGGCCGACAGGTCCTCGTTGGCGCCGAACTGCAGCGGGTTGACGAAGATCGACACCACGACCACCGCACCGGGAACGGCCTTGGCCTTGCGCACCAGCGAGAGGTGCCCCTCGTGCAGCGCGCCCATCGTCGGCACCAGCACCACGCGGCGCCCGGTGGTGCGCAACGCACGCGACACGTCGGACACGTCAGTCGGCTTGGAGTAGACGTTCAGCTCACCCGGGTTGAACTTGGGCGGTCTACGAGTGCTCACGACGATCCTTCCGACTCTGCGGACAACACGGCGAACACGTCGGCGGGCGCGTGGGCACGCTGGGCCGTTCGCAACGAAACCGCTCGATATGACTGCGCCAGTTCCGGATCCACTTCCCGCAGCGCGGCGAGGTGACCGGCGACGGCGGCGGCGTCACCGCGGGCCACCGGGCCGGTGAGCGCACTCTGTCCACGCTGCAGCGCATTCTCCAGCGAGGCCCGCGCCAGCGGCGCGAGAACCCGTTCGGCGATGCCACCGGGCCCGTCGCCGACCAGCTCCTGGCCGAGCAGTTCCTGGCCCTTGATGGCGGCGCGAAGCGCTTCGACGGCGTCCAGCACCACGGTGATGACGTGGTTCCCGCCGTGGGCGAGAGCCGCGTGATAGAGCGTGCGGGCATCCTCGCGCACGCGGAACGGTTCCCCACCGATCTCGAGCACCAGCGACTGCGCGATCGCGTAGCCGATCTCGTCGGCCGCAGTGATGCCGAAGCAGGCCTCCGACAACCGCGCGATGTCCTCGTCCGCCCCGGTGAACGTCATCGCCGGGTGGATGGCCAGCGGGATGCAGCCGAGTTCGGTCAGCGGCGCCAGGACGCCGATCCCGTTGGCGCCTGCAGTGTGGACCACGATGGTGCCCGGTCGGACCGCGCCGGTGCTCGCGAGCCCCGCGACCAGGCCCGGCAGTTCGACGTCGGGCACGGCCAGCAGCAGCAGTTCGGCTCGCGCGGCGACGTCGTGCACTGGCAGCACGGGAGTCTCGGGCAAGCGGAGTTCAGCGCGACGGCGCGACGCCTTGGAGATGGCACTGCAGGCCGCGACGACGTGCTCGGCCCGTTCGAGTGCGACTCCGAGCGCGGTCCCGACCCGACCGGCCGAGATGATGCCGACCGACAGCCGTGCTGGACGGAATCCGTTGGGCGTCCCCACCTAGACGACCTCGCTGACGTCGTTCTTCGTTCGTTCCAGGCCCGCTCAGCGGGTACCGGACGGCCGCCAAGAGATTAACTCATCGCAGGCGACGGCCTGTTCGGCCCTAGTCTTCTCGCCGTCTCCGCCGGCCGCTGCCCCCGGCTCCTGCCTGCAACCTCGCCAGCAGTTCCGACGCAGGCATCCCGTCCGCGTGCTGGCCCTGCGGTTCCTCGGCGTCCTCGGGCTCCTCCGGCGGGCGGTGCCTGGCCGCCCGGTCCGGGGTGGGCGATGCCAGGGTGGGCGGCGTCGGGGCCTTGCCGGGGTCGACTCCAGGAGCCCAATGCCGCGCCCGGCGGGGCCCGTCGTCGGCGGCGGCGTCGCTGCCCGAGTGGCGACCGCGGGACTCGGTCGGCGGCGGCGCCATCACCGGCGGCACGGCCGGCTCGCTGGGAGGCGCCGCAGGTGGCTCGGTGGCTTCCGGCGCCCGCGGCCCGGTGGGCTCCGGCGTCGGCGGCTCGGCGGGTTCCGGCGCCTGCGGCTCGGTGGGATCCGGCGTCGGCTCCACCACGGGTGACACCCAATTGCTGCCGGGTGCACCGGCCGGGATGAACTCACCCTCGGCGGGAGCCGGGCGCCAACCCGCGGCGTCGCTCGCCGAGGTGTGCCTGCCCGGCCGTTCGGGCTCCTGCCACGGTGAGCGCGCGGCGGGCGGCGGCACGTCCGGTGCGGGCGTGGGCGCCACGGGTGGCGGCGGGGGCGTCGGTGGCTGTGGTGGCGGCGAGGTGGGCAGCCATGACACCCGCACCTCGGGTTCGGGTGCGCCTGCAGGCTCCGGCGCACGCATGGGAGGCGGCGGTGGCGGCGCTGCGAAGGCGGGACTCGCTGCGGCGGTGGGCGGGGGCGGCCACGTCGCGGCGGGGGGACCCATGGGCGTGCCCGACTCCGACCCCAGCCGATGGGCACCGCCGAACTCCGGTGCCGGGCGCTCGGGTTCCGGTGGCGGTTCGACCGGGACGTCGATGATCGGGCTTTCCTCGGTGTTCGGTTCCGGTTCGTCGGCGTCCTCGGCGTCGATGCGGCTGCTGACCACGCGACCGGGGCTCGCAACGCGCTCGCGCTCGCCCGGATGGTCGCCCACGCGGTCCCAGTCGGGGAAGCGGTGCACCGTCGTCCGCTCGGTCTCGATCGCAGGCCGATGCGAGAGATCGGCGTCGAAGATGATCTCGAGGTTGGCGCGCAGTGCCGCCAGCTCGGCACGCAAACTGGCCACCTCGTCCGCCGACTGTGCGCGCAGCTCCGAACTCAGCTCGCGGCGCAACTGCGACTCGAGGCCGAGTTCGTACTCGCGGCGCGCCGAGATCTCTCGATCGAGCTGCAAGTCGTACACCAGCTTGAGGTCGCGGGCGCGCGCCGAATCCACGTCGGCCTGTCGGCGATAGATGAACGAGACGAACGCCGCGACCACCGCCGCCCACAGCGCGACGATGACCGCAAGCTTCAGCAGCTCAACGCTATTCGTGAACACCAGCGCCGAACTGGCGATGATGGCGAGCACCAGCAACGTCGTGAGCAGCGCCCCACCCGGCCTGCGGCTGGCACGCCTGGGGCGCACACCACGGGTCGGATCGGCCATGGGAGGACTGTACCGGTCACAGGTCGCGTCGCGTGTCGACCGCGGCGGCGATTCGGCGTCCCGACCTGGCGTTCCCCTAGTCCCTCACGCCATCCGGATCGTCTTGCGAATCCTGCGGCGACTTGCAGCAATGCTGGAGCCACAGCGCCGCGACGACCAACGCCAGCGCACTGACACCAGCCACCACCGCGCCCGCCGTGTCCTCGGCCGCCACGCGCATGACGTCGCGGCGCGGGACCAGGTAGACGACCACGGCCAGCCACCAGCCGAGGACCAGGGCGCCCACCCAAGCCGACGCCTGGGCCACCATGACCGAACGGGCAGCCGCCAGCGGATGCAGACGGCCGGTGCCGAATCCGACCTCACCCGCACTGATCTTCGAGCGCAAGTAGAACGCCCAACCGGCCTCGGCGGCCGCGACGGCCAGCAGCGACATCCCCGTCCAGATGGTCAGCGGGGGGAAGAAGCGATACAGGCCTGCGACCATGACGTAGCCGACGACGGCGACCAGCGCCGTCCCGGCGAGCAGGTCCCGTTTGCGGGTGGGGCCCATCAGATCGTCAGAACCAGATCGGTGGTTCGCACCCCGGCGCGCTCCGAGTCGTCGATGCCGTCGAGGAGTACGGCAATGGGCCGACGTGCGCCGGCGACGGTCAGAGTGGCGGTCGGGTCGGCGGCCAGCCAGGGGATGAGCACGAACGCCCGCTGGTGTGCGAGCGGGTGAGGAAGGGTCAGCGCCTCGTCCGGCGATAGAACCTCGTCGGCGCCGTCGTGGCAGGTCACGATGTCGACGTCCAGGGTGCGCGGTCCCCAGTGCACCTCGCGGACGCGTTCGGCGGCCCGCTCCAGTTCCTGACCGCGGTCGAGCCAGCCGCGGCAGTCAAGCGCCGGATCGTCGGCCAGTACCACGGCGTTGAGGAACGGACCCTGCTCGACGCCGCCCCACGCATCGGTCTCGTACACGGGCGAGACGGCGCGGACGGCACCGCCGAGACCGTCGACGACCGACTGCAAGTGCGCGAGCCGGTCGCCGAGATTGGAGCCGACGGAGAGCACCACCGTCGTCACTCAGCACCCCTGCCGTTGCGCCGCGACCGCCTGGCCACCACTGCGACGTCGCGGAACGCCAGCGGGATCGGCGCCTGCGGCTTGTGCACCACCACCTCGACGGCGTGCACCCTGTCATCGCCCATCACATCGTCGGCGATCTCGGCGGCGACCGTCTCGATGAGGTTGCGCGGCGGGCCTGCCACGATGTCGTACGCCCGCTGCGCCAGCGCGCCGTAGTCGAGGGTGTCGGCGAGGTCGTCGCTGGCGGCGGCCGCGGCCAGGTCCACCCACACCGTCAGGTCGACGACGAAGTCCTGCCCGTCGGCGCGCTCGTAGTCGAAGACGCCGTGGTTGCCGCGAACGGCCAAGCCGCGCAATTCGATTCGATCAGCCACCGGTTGTACCTCCAACATGATTCCACGCCCGTACGACCTTCAACGCGTCCACCGAAGCCCGTACGTCGTGCACCCGCACACCCCACGCGCCGTGCAGCGCGGCGAGCGCGGAGACCACCGCAGTCGCGGTCTCCCTGCCGTCCGGCGGCCGGGGTCGTCCGTCGGCGTCTTCGAGGAGCGTGCCGAGGAAGCGCTTGCGGGACGCTCCGACGAGCACCGGCATCCCCGTGCCGACGAACTCCGGCAGCGCCCGCAGCAGCGCCCAGTTGTGGGCAGCGGACTTTGCGAAGCCGAGGCCCGGGTCGATGATCAGCTTGTCCGGGTCGACGCCCGCGGCGACGGCCGCGTCGACGCTCTCCATCAACTCGGTGCGGACGTCGACGACCACGTCACCGTAGGGCGGCACGTCGTGCGGACGGTCCGCGCCGACCGATCGCCAGTGCATCAGCACCCACGGGACTCCCGCATCGGCGAGCAACGGGGCCATCGCGGGGTCGGCGCGGCCTCCCGAGACGTCGTTGACGATGCTCGCGCCGCATTCCAGTGCGGCCCGAGCCACCTCGGCGTGCATGGTGTCGATGCTGACTCGGACCCCTTCGCCTGCAAGGGCTTCCACGACCGGCAGCACCCGCCCGGTCTCGACACCCGCGTCGACGCGAACCGCGCCGGGCCGGGTCGACTCGCCGCCGACGTCGATGATCGCCGCGCCATCTGCGACCAGAGCCAGTGCATGCTCGACCGCCCTGTCGCGGTCGAGGAACTGGCCTCCGTCGGAGAACGAGTCGTCCGTGACGTTGACGACCCCCATCACCATCGGGGCGAGCGAAGCGACGGGAGGATCGGTCGCAGGCGGACGGCTCACTTGCGCAAGATCAGTTCCAGCGCCTCGGACCGGGAGGCCTTGTCTGTCTTGAACTGCCCGCGCACCGCGGACGTGGTGGTGCTCGCACCGGGCTTTCGGATGCCGCGCATCGCCATGCAGAGGTGCTCGGCCTCGATGACGACGATGGCGCCGCGCGGATTCAGTCGGCGCATCAGTCCGTCGGCGATCTGCGCGGTCAGGCGCTCCTGCACCTGCGGGCGCTTCGCGTACAGATCGACGAGCCGGGCCAACTTCGACAGGCCGGTCACCCTGCCGTCGATGCCGGGGATGTATCCGACGTGCGCGACGCCGTGGAACGACACCAGGTGGTGCTCGCACGTGGAGTACATCGGGATGTCCTTCACCAGGACCAGCTCGTCGTGCTGCTCGTCGAACGTCGTGTTGAGGACGTCATCGGGGTCGACGTAGAGCCCGGCGAACATCTCCTTGTAAGCCCGGGCAACCCGGGCCGGGGTGTCCAGGAGTCCATGCCGCTCCGGATCCTCGCCCACGGCAATCAACAGCTCGCGCACCGCCGCCTCGGCTCGCGCCTGATCGAATTCGGCGATCGGGCTGCGCAGGATGGGATCGATCTCCGACTGCGTCATCGGGCCTCCGTTCGTCTCAGCCAGGCGGGGTGGGCCGGTCATCGGACCGGTCACCGTGTTCCTGATCGTCCTGTGGGGCTGGCGTGGGAGTGCCACCCTGGGGGACGTTCGACCCCGGCTGAGGGTACGACTGCTGCGGCGGATATGGGAGTGGCGCCCCGGGATGGGACGGCCAACCCGACTGCTGCTGCGGGGGCGGCGGCGGGTACCAGTAGCCCTGCTGGGGCGGCGGGTAGCCACCTTGGGGCGGGTACTGCTGGCCCGGCCGGGGCGGCCAACCCGGCGCGTGCCATCCGGCAGGCGCACCGTAGTCGGGCTGCGTGGAACCGTTCCCAGGTGCACCGTTGGCGCCGTTGACCGGCGCCCCGTTGGAACCGTTGCCGTGATAGCCGTTGCCGTTGGCGCCGTTCTGGGGCGCCGCAGCGTCCGCTGCGCGCGACGCCGCCGCGATGGCCGCCTTGAACGCGGGCTCGGGCACCGGCTTGGGCCATTCCTCGCCGCGTTCGATGGCGAGTTCGCCAGGCGTCTTGATCGGCGGCTTGTCCGAAGGCACGCGGCCACCGAAGTCGTCGAACATGGTCAGGCGCGGACGCTTCTCGACGTCGCTGAAGATCGCGTTGAGTTCGGCGCGGTGCAGCGTCTCCTTCTCCAGCAGTTCGCCGGCCAGGATGTCGAGCACGTCGCGGTACTCGGTCAGGATCTCCCACGCCTCGGTGTGCGCAGCCTCGATCAGCTTGCGCACCTCGTCGTCGATGATCTGCGCGACCTCGTGGCTGTAGTCCGCCTGCGTTCCCATCGAACGGCCGAGGAACGGATCGCCGTGTTCGGTGCCGTACCGGACGGCACCGAGCTTCGAACTCATGCCGTACTCGGTCACCATCGCGCGTGCGATCTTGGTGGCCTGCTCGATGTCGGACACCGCGCCCGTCGTCGGCTCGCGGAACACCAGTTCCTCCGCCGCGCGACCACCCATCGCGAACACCAGCCGGGCGATCATCTCCGAACGGGTCATCAGCGACTTGTCGTCCTCGGGAACCGCGACGGCGTGCCCGCCGGTGCGGCCGCGGGCCAGGATCGTCACCTTGTAAATCGGCTCGATGTCCGGCATCGCCCAGGCCGCGAGCGTGTGCCCGCCTTCGTGGTAGGCGGTGATCTTCTTCTCGAGTTCGCTGATGATGCGGCCCTTGCGGCGCGGCCCGCCGACGACGCGGTCGACGGCCTCCTCGAGCGCGGCACCGGTGATGACCGTGCCGTTCTCGCGCGCGGTCAGCAGCGCGGCCTCGTTGATGACGTTGGCCAGATCGGCGCCGGACATGCCGACGGTGCGCTTGGCCAGCCCGTCCAGGTCGGCGTCGGGCGCGATCGGCTTGCCCGCCGAGTGCACGCGCAGCACTGCACGCCTGCCTGCGATGTCGGGGCTCGACACCGGGATCTGGCGGTCGAAGCGGCCGGGACGCAGCAGCGCGGGATCGAGGATGTCGGGCCGGTTGGTGGCGGCGATCAGGATGACGCCCTGGCGGTCGCCGAAGCCGTCCATCTCGACCAGCAGCTGGTTGAGCGTCTGCTCGCGCTCGTCGTGCCCGCCGCCCATGCCGGCGCCGCGCTGGCGGCCGACGGCGTCGATCTCGTCGACGAAGATGATGCAGGGGCTGTTCTGCTTCGCCTGCTCGAACATGTCGCGCACGCGGGAGGCGCCGACGCCGACGAACATCTCGACGAAGTCGGAGCCCGAGATGGTGAAGAACGGCACCTCGGCCTCGCCTGCGACGGCGCGCGCCAGCAGCGTCTTGCCGGTGCCGGGGGGACCGTAGAGCAGCACGCCCTTCGGGATCTTGGCGCCGAGCGCCTGATACCGCGTCGGGTTCTGCAGGAAGTCCTTGATCTCGTAGAGCTCCTCGACCGCCTCGTCGACGCCTGCGACGTCGGCGAAGGTGGTCTTGGGCATGTCCTTGCTCAGCTGCTTGGCCTTGGACTTGCCGAAGCCGAAGCCCATCCGGCCGCCGGACTGCATCCGGGAGAACATCACGAACAGGCCGACGAGCAGCAGCAGCGGCAGCAGGTAGATCAGTAGCGAACCGAGCACGCTGCCCTGGTTCACGACGGTGTTCACCTTGGCGTTCTTCGCGTTCAACGCCTCGAACAGCTGCACCCCGTACCCGGTCGGGTACTTGGTGATGATCTTGTTGCTGTCCTCGGTGTCGCCGTTGCCGTTCTTCAGGTCCAGCCGGACCTGCTGCTCGCGGTCGTCGATCTGGGCGCTGTTGACGTTGTCGCCGTTGATCTGGGCGATGGCGACCGACGTGTCGACCGGCTTGTAGCCGCGCGTGTCGTCGCTGAAGTAGAAGAAGGACCAACCCAGCAGCAGTATCACCGCTATTGCACTGAGGGTGCGAATGACGTTCTTACGATTCATCGTTCTCTTCGGCCAGCAGGGTTATGTCGGCCAGGTCCTTCCGATACGCGCAGATGGGATGTTCAAGGCTACCGCTAGAACAACGTCCGGTAGTTCCCGACGCCTGCACCGCGCCGAACGTGGGCCTCGTGCACGCCGCAGCCAGGTTTCGCGTACACGAGGCCCACGCTCGAGCCGATCTTGGCCTTATTACCAGGTGGTGACGGTCCTCGCCGTCTGTATGGTGCGTCGTATGTCGATCAGTGCGTGGGCGAAGAAGCCGTCCAGAGTCCTCGTCATCACCGTCGCAGGCCTGCTGGTCGCGGCGGTGTCGGGCTGCGATTCGGCGCCCGCCGGTCCGGTCGCGGGACCCGACGGACCTGCGCCGCGCCAGGTCACCGTGGTCGGCGAGGGCAAGGTCGAGGGCACGCCCGACACCGTCACCGTCAACGCCGCGATCGAGTCGCTGGCCCCCGACGCGACCGCCGCGATGAACCAGACCAACGAGCGCATGGCCGCGGTCATCGACGCCGTCGCCGGCCAGGGCATCGACCGCAAGGACATCAGCACCACGCAGGTCAACCTGCAACCGCAGTACGGCGACAACAGCGTCATCAACGGCTACCAGGCGAGCAATTCGATCGCGGTGAAGATCCGGGACATCAACGCCGCATCGCCGACGATCAGCGCGATTCAGACCACCGGCGGCAACGCGACCCGGATCAACTCAGTCAGCTTCGCCATCGAGGACGACTCGCAGATGGTCAAGGACGCCCGCGCCCGCGCGTTCAACGACGCCAAGGACCGCGCTCAGCAGTACGCCGAACTGTCCGGCCTCGACCTCGGCACTGTCATCTCGATCTCCGAGGTCGGCGCGGCCACTCCTCCCCCGACCCCGATGCCCCGCTACGACGCGGCCGAGGCGATGTCGGTGCCGCTGTCGCCGGGTCAGCAGACCGTCGGGTTCTCCGTGACCGTCGTGTGGGAACTCGGCTAGGCGAAGCTAGGCGGGGGCGAGCTGGACGGGGATCCCGTTCAGCACGGCGGTGCCCGAGAGCGGGTCGAGCGTCAGGCCGTCGTTGAGCTGATTGACGTTCACGCCGGGCTGTGTGGCTGCGACGCGCTGACCGGCGCTCTGATCGTGCCCCCAGCCGTGCGGCAGTGACACCACGCCGCGACGCATGGCGTCGGTCAGTTCGACGGGCGCCTCGAGTTCGCCGCCGGGGCCCTTGATCCGGGCGCGGTCGGTGATGCCGAGACCCTCGGCGTCGAGCGGGTGGATCTGGAGCGTGCAGCGGTTCGTCCCGCCGGCAAGCGCGGGCAGGTTGTGCATCCAACTGTTGTTGGACCGCAGGTGCCGCCTGCCGATGAGCACGAAGTCGTCGGCGGTGCGCTCCAGCGAGGCGGCCAGCCGCGCCACGTCGTCGACCAGCGGCGCCGGCGCCAGCTCGACCTTGCCCGACGGCGTGCGCAACACCTCGGTAAGCCGCGGACGCAGCGCACCGAAGTCGATGCCGTGCGGCGCGTCCTTCAACCGCTCCAGCGTCAGACCGTCCTCGCGGGCGCCGAACCAGTCGCCGTAGGGCCCGAGGCGCAGCATCATGTCGAGTCGGCGCTCGTACCCGCGCCCAGCGGTCAGCATCGCCGCCAGCTCCTCGGGATCCCGTCCGGCGACCGGTGATTCGGGATCGGCGGTCTCCTTGGCCAGCGTCATCGCGATCACCTGCTCGTCGACGAGCGCGGGATCGGCGAACGGGCCGAGGCCGTACAGGATCAGCGCGATGCGCGACAGGATCTCAGGCTCGTCGGGCCTGCCGGGCGCGAGTTCGACGGCCGGCGGCGAGTACCGCGCGTTGTTGCGCACGGGCGTGCTGCTCAGTGCGACGTCGAAGTGCGCGCTCTGCGACGGCGGGGGCGGCGGCAGGATGACGTCGGCGTGCCGCGTGGTCTCGTTGAGGTAGGGGTCGACGCTCAGCATGAAGTCCACGCCGTCGAGCGCCCGGCTCAGAGCGTCGCCGTCGGGTGCCGACAGCACCGGGTTGCCCGCGATGGAGATCACCGCGCGGGGCTGATCGTCGCCCGGCGTCGCGAGTTCTTCGGCCAGCGCTGCGGCCGGCAGTTCGGACAGCACCTCGGGGTGACCGGACACCCGGCTGTGCCACCGTCCGGTGCGAAAACCGCGGCCCGGCTTGGGCGGTCGCGGCGCCGAGGAGACCGGCGACTGCGGGAACATCACGCCGCCGGGCCGGTCGAGGTTTCCGGTCAGCACGTTGACGACGTCGACGAGCCAGCTGCCGAGCGATCCGAACTCGACCGTGGAGGTGCCCATCCGGCCGTATACCGCGGCCGACGACGCGGCAGCCAGGTCTCGGGTGAGGCCGCGGATCTCGCTGGCGGTCACCCCGCAGTGGTCGGCGACGACCTCCGGTGCGAACCCGTCGGCCAGCGCGCGGACGTCCTCCAGTCCCGTCACGTGCGGGGCGAGGGAACCCAGGTCCACCAGATCCTCGTCGAACAGGGTGTGGACCACCGCGAGCAGCAGCGCGGCGTCGGTTCCCGGCCGCGGGGCGATGTGCTGGTCGGCCAACTCGGCGGTCCTGGTCCTGGCAGGGTCGACGACGATCAGCCGTCCGCCGCGCTTGCGCAGCGCCTTGAGCTTGCCGGGGAAGTCCGCCACGGTCGCGAGGCTGCCGTTGGACACCATGGGGTTCGCGCCGATGACGACGAGGTGATCGGTGCGGTCGACGTCGGGCACGGTGAACGCGACGGGGTTGCCGAACATCAGGCCCAACGAGACGTGCTTGGGCATCTGGTCGAGCGTGCTGGCCGAGAACGTCAGCCGGGTGCCGAGGCCCTTGATGATCAACGGGACGTAGAGGCCGCCCGCGATGGTGTGGGCGTTCGGGTTGCCTGCGTAGACGGCCACCGATCGCCCGCCGTGCTCGCGCACCACCGCGCCGAGCCCGTCTGCGACCGCTTGAAACGCCTCGTCCCAGGTCGCCTCGACCAGTTCGCCGCCGCGCCGGACCAGCGGTGCGGTGAGGCGGTCGGGATCGCCGTCGAGTTGACCGAAGCTCGCGCCCTTGGGGCAGATGAAGCCGGAGCTGAACACGTCCTCGCGGTCACCACGCGCAGACGTCACCGCGCCCGAGGAGATGGTGAGCACCAGACCGCAGGTGGCCTCGCAGAACGGACAGATCCGCAGTGCCGTGTGGCTGTGGGTGTCGACGGCGTCGGGCTGGATCACGTCACGCTCCTGACGATCAGGGGTTCTCGTAGACCTTCGGTTCGAGGGTCCCGATGAAGGGGAGGTCGCGGTAGCGCTCGGCGTAGTCGAGGCCGTAGCCGACGACGAACTCGTTGGGGATGTCGAAACCTATGTAGCTGACGTCGAGTTCGGTGCGGACGGCGTCGGGCTTGCGCAGCAGCGTGCACACGTTCAGCGAGCGGGGATGCCTGCTGGCGAGGTTGCGGAGCAGCCAGGACAGGGTCAGCCCCGAGTCGATGATGTCCTCGACGATCAGGACGTCGCGGTCGTTGATGTCGCGATCGAGGTCCTTGAGAATACGCACCACACCCGACGACGACGTCGACGAACCGTAGGAGCTGACGGCCATGAACTCGAGCTGCGTCGGGAGCGGGATCGCCCGGGACAGGTCGGTGACGAACATGACCGCACCCTTGAGCACCGTGACGAGCAGCAGGTCCTCACCGTGTTCGGCGACCGCGTCCCGGTAAGCGTGGCCGATCTCCTCGGCGAGTTCGTTGGTCCGCGTTCGGATCTGCTCCTCGGAGAGCAGTACCGACTTGATGTCGCCCGGGTACAGCTCCGCGGCACGATGCGTCGGATCAACCCCCGTCGCTTCGCTCGACCGATCCACGGCAACAGCGTGCCACGTCCGCCGCGCTGCGACCAACAGAAGCCGCGATGCGCGTCCGAACCGCGGCCGTTCACACGGGCTCGCGACGCAGCACGAGCCGGTCGCCGCGGCGCTCGGCGAACACGCGCTCGCCCCGGTGCGGCGACTCGACCGCAACGCCACCCCTGCCCCGCCAGTCGGTGATCAGCAGGTCGACCCCGCGAATCTGCTTGTCGGTGAGGCCCGTCGCGCCGTGGGCCAGCAGCCAGCCCCTGATGACGCGGCGCCGGATCGCGGCGGAGAACTCGGCCAGGCCCTCCACGGGCAGTTCGCCGTCGACGGCAAGCGCCTTCAGCCGGGCCGACGCCTGGGCGTCGAGTTCGTCGGTGTCCTCGCGCAGTGCCGCCGCGGTGCGCACCAGCGCCTCGGCGACACCGCCGCCGAGGACCTCCTCGAGCAGCGGCAGCACCTCGGCGCGCAACCGCACGCGGGTGAAGCGAGGGTCGGCGTTGTGCGGGTCGTCCCACGGCGTCAGGTCGAGTTCGGCGCAGGCCGCGCGCGTGACGTCGCGGCGCACCCCGAGCAGCGGCCTCCCCCACGGCGGGTCGTGGGCGCGCATCCCTGCGATGGACCGTGGACCGGAGCCGCGGCCCAGACCCAGCAGCACGGTCTCCGCCTGATCGTCGAGTGTGTGCGCCAGCAGCACTGGCCGGCCGGCGCGCTCGTCGGCGAGGGCGGCGTAGCGCGCGCGGCGTGCTGCCGCTTCCGGCCCGCCGGATGAGCCGACCGTGACCGTCAGCACCCTGGCGTCGATGCAGCCGAGGTGCCTGGCCTGTGCGCATGCGGCCGCGGCGACGGCAGCCGACGCGGGCTGCAGACCATGGTCGACGACGAGCGCGGTGGTTGGCCGCAGGCGTGCCGCGACCGCGGTGAGCGACAGGGAGTCAGCGCCTCCCGACAGCGCCACGCACCAGGCGTCGTCGCTCATCGGGTGCGCCTGCGCGAAGGCCTCGACGGCGCGGCGCAGAGTGGCTACAGGACCCTGTCGATCCATCGCTGCGGCTCATCGACTTCGGCTGGCAGCGGCAGAGTTTCGGGCCCGGTCCACACCACGTTGAACCGTTCCATGCCGACCTTGGACACCACGTCGTCGACGAACGCCTTGCCACGCGTGTACTGGCTCATCTTGGCGTCGAAGCCAAGCAGTGCCCGCACGACCCGCTGCAGCGGTGGCTGCTTGCGCTGCCTGCGATCGTTGAACCGGCGCCGGATGGTGGCCACCGTCGGCACCACGGCGGGACCGACCGCGTCCATCACGTGGTCGGCGTGCCCCTCCAAAAGCGTTCCGAGGACCAGTAGTTGGTCGAGCGCCGCGCGCTGCGGTTCGGACTGGATGGCACGCATCAGCCCGAGGATGCCCTCGGCATTGGGTTCGGCGTCGACGCCGTTGCGGCGGTCGCGGACGAACTCGCTGAGCCTGCCCACCACCGCGCCGGCGTCCTGGGTGGCGTCGTCGGTGAGGACGGCCAGCGCCTGCGACATGTGGTCGGCGAGCCACGGGTTGGCGCGGAACTGCACCCGGTGGGTCACTTCGTGCAGGCAGACCCACAGCCGGAAGTCCGCGGGCTGCACGCGCAGCGTCCGCTCGACGGCGATCACGTTCGGGTACACCAGCAGCAGTTCGCCGGGGCCGCTTCCGTTTCCGGACCCATTCCCCGGGTCGCTGCGCTCCTGCCCTCCGGACCCCGCGGCGAACGGGTCGTACTGCCCCAGAATCCCCGAGGACACGAAGGCGAGCACCGCACCCGTCTGCGCCCCGGTGATCCGGCGGGTCAGGAAGCCGCTGGGCTCGCCACCGTCACCGCCGGTCATCACGCGCATGGATTGCGATGCGGCAGTGACCCATTCGCGACGGTCAACGATCCGCGCCTCTGTGATGGTCGCGCCCTCGACCAGACCCGTGACCTCGCGCACGGGGCCCTCGGAACGCCGCGCCGCCTCCGACAGCTGCTCGATGGCCTGGCGTCGCGTGTACTCGGTGACGGGCGGGGTGGGACGGACGAGCTTGCGCGCGACCGTCGCTGCGAAGTCCCAGTCGACGGTGCGCCCGACGGTGGGAGCCGACGCGGCGCTCACGCGCTGCACCCGCACGACCGGAGTGCGGCGGCCAGGGCGTCGAGCGAGGTGCGGCCGGTGGGCCCGGCCTCGTTGGACAGGAACGTGAACGTGAGCACCCGCCCGGATTCGTCGGTGACGATGCCCGCGAGCGCGTTGGTTCCCGTCAACGATCCGGTCTTGGCCCGCAGGTAGCCCGCGGCCTCGCGGCCGGCGTCGGTGTCGAGGTAGCGGTTCGACAGGGTCCCGCTGCCACCGGCGATGGGCAGCAGGTCCACCAGGGGGCGCAGCTTGGGCTCGTCGTCGCCGACCGCGGCGGTGACGACCTCGTCGAGCGTCTCGGCGCTCAGCCGGTCGTCGATGGACAGGCCACTGGAGTCACGCAGCACGGCGCCCGCGGTGTCGACGCCCGAGCGGCGGATCTGCTCGAGCACCGCCCCGGCCGCGCCGTCGAAGCTGGCGGGGCGGTCGAGCTTGGCAGCCACCTCCCTGCCGATGCTCTCGGCCATCACGTTGTCCGACGCATTCATCATCTCCCGGAGTCGTTCCATCAGCGGCGGTGACTCCACCGAGGCAATCTCACGGCCGTCGCGCAGCGGTGACGGCAGGACGCCGACGTTGCGCGGGTTGACGCCGAGCGCCACGGCCAGTGCACGCCCGGCATCGAGTGCCGGCGTGGTCGAACGTCGGGACTCGACGCTCACGGGCTGGGTGCGTCCGCCGTCGAGCATCACCGACTCGATCGGTGCGATGTCGCCGTTCTGGATGTCGAGCGGATCCCAGCCGGGCGCCATCGTCGGCCCGCTGTACGCGCTCAGATCCACTCGAACGGTCCTCGGCGTGACTCCCGAGCGGCGCACCTGAGCGGCCAGGTCGGTGATCCGGGCGGCGTTCCGATACCAGGTGGTGGCCTTCGGGGCCGCGGCGGACAGCGTGGGGTCGCCGCCACCCTTGAGGACCATCACGCCCGGCTCGTCGGGGTCAGCAAGCACGGTCGTGGTCAGCGTCGCGTCGCGGTCCAGTGCGAGCAGTGCGGCGGCCGCGGTCAGCAGCTTGTTGGTCGACGCGGGCTGCATCGGCACCGACGCACCGCGCTCCCACAGCTCCTCGCCAGTGGCGGCGTCGGTGATGCGGCCGGTGAGGCGGCCCAGATTGGGGTCGGCCGCGAACGGGCCGATGACGGCCGACAGCCGCGGGGGCGCCGGTTTCGGCGCGCTGTCGTCCAGGCCGTACACCGCGGGTTCGGCGGCGGCGGGCTCCGGTTGCGGATCCACGGCCTGGGCCTCGCTGGTGCGGGGACCTCCTCCGACGAACACCGCGGCGACCGTGACGAGGACGGCGACCGCCAGCAGCACCCCGACGCCGACGAGGACGTGGGTGGACCTGCGCCACCGGGTGGGCCGCATGACTCTCCTGGCTTGAGGTGCTGACGAGCGCTTGCCCGAGGCAATGCCCTGAATTGACAGGGTATCGCTCGTCTATGGTTGACCCGCGTCATCGCCTGGCGAGGCGCTGACCGCACTCACCACATCACACGAAGGAGCCGCGACCGTGGAGTTCGAGGTCGTCGTCGAGATCCCCAAGGGCTCGCGCAACAAGTACGAGGTCGATCACGAGACCGGCAAGGTCAAGCTCGACCGGTACCTCTACACCGCGTTCGGCTACCCCGCCGACTATGGCTTCATCCAGGACACCCTCGGCGAGGACGGCGACCCGCTCGACGCGCTGGTGCTGCTGCCCGAATCGCTGTTCCCGGGCGCGGCGATCGACGTCCGGCCCGTCGCGATGTTCCAGATGACCGACGATGCGGGCGGCGACGACAAGGTGCTGTGCGTGCCTGCCGGCGACCCTCGTTGGGATCACATTCAGGACCTCGGGGACGTCCCGTCCTTCGAACTCGAGGCGATCAAGCACTTCTTCGTGCACTACAAGGACCTGGAGCCGGGCAAGTTCGTCGAGGCCGCCGACTGGGTCGGCCGCAGCGAGGCCGAGGCGGAGATCACCCGGTCGATCGAGCGCTTCAAGACCAGCGGGCACTGAGCTTCCTCCGCCGAACTGGAGAGTCACGTCGTGAATTCGCCACCGATCGCGACGTGACGCTCCAGTTCGGCGCAACAGGGACCGCCCGCCCGCCCGCCCGCCTACCTGCCGGAGGGCGAATTTTCCTCGGCGTAACACGGGGTAACGCAGGCGCACCATCGGCCTCGGATCATGGGCTGCGTGTTGATGCATCAGGGAGTGGGCCTGGCGGCATTCAACGCCTGGCCCGAACGCAAGGCGGTGCACGCCGTCTACGAGTGCTGCAACAGCCTGGCGCTGGCGCGCGACATCGTCGCCGGCCGCAGTTACGACGGTCACGACGCACTGTTCCGCCGGGCCGACGCGCTGCTGTTCTCGATGCCGGAGCCGGCCATCGACCAGATCCTCGAGGCGTGTCCCACCATCGGCCGACGGCCGCGTAGCGCGTGGTCGCAGGCAGAGCAGTGCTCGGTGTGGGACGACGACGAGACCGTGATGACCGCACTGAACGACACGGCCGCCCGGTACGCCGAGCGGTTCCGCTTCACCTTCGTGATGTTCGTCGACGGAGCGTGTGCCACCGACGTGCTGAAGACCGTCATCGAGCGCATGCATCACGACGTGGAGACCGAGCGCAAGGTCGTCCGCAACGAGCTGGCGCGCATCAACCGCACGCGGCTGGAGCGGATGCTGGGACCCGAGGGCGGCTACCAGAACTGGTGCTGAGCCGGTTCGCCGGGCCGACGCGACGCGCTACCCGTGGTCGTGGTCGTGTCCGTCGGACTCAACTGGGGCGGGTGCCGGCGGTTCCACGACGACGACCCGCGGCGCCGGGCGCTTGCCGGTGTCGGCCAACTGCGCCGGTGCCCCGGGAGCCGGCTGCGGAGGTACGGCAGGCGTCGAATGATCGTGCTGCGCATGGTCTTCCGCGGGAACCGCTGCATGGTCGTCGTGCGCCGCCTCGGTGCCCGAGTGATGCTGGTGCTGCAGTCCCGACGCCACGCCCACCGCGGCCGCCATGGCGATGACACTGGTTGCGCCGAGCAGGACGAGCCCGTAGCCGAAAACCGGTATGGCGCCGGACCGACGGCCCCGGCTCCACAGCCAGGCCGCGCCCATGACGACGTAGCCCTGCAGCATGAGCGAGCAGATTCCCGCGGCCTGCACCAACTCCGGCTCGCCGGCGTGCGGCCCGAACGGCGCACCCGCGGTCCGGGACAGCGCCCACAGCGCAACCGACCCCAGGTTGGTCAGGATCCCGATCACCAGAAGCAACGCGCCAGGGCGACGCGTCAGGACGGCGAGCCCCCACACCAGTTGGAACACCGCGATCCCGGCGAAGAAGACCCCAGAGGGCACCCAGTCGCGCCAGTGGTCGGGCATGACGGCGAAGTGGATCACCGCGGCCCCGATCGAAGCGATGGCCGCGACGCGAGCGGCCAGCCCACTGTCCGTCGTCGCCACTGAAGGTGTCACTCGAAGATGGTCGCAGGGCACCATCACAGGACGGCCACAGCGCTGCAACCTATTCGAATCAGCCTGAGTAGCAGGGCACTTAAGGGGTCTTCGGGATGCCGGCAGGCGCCAGTTCGGGATCAGCGGGCACCGCGACCTTCTTCTTGCGAAGTGTCTTGGCCCACTTCATCACCGGCTTCTCGACGCCGTAGTACGTGATCGATGCGACGGCGATCGTGGCGGCCAGCAGCACCACGACGTTGCGCCACATCCCCCACGCGTCGTCGCCCGCCATCACACCCAGCCTGCCGAGGACCAGGATCATCGGGAAGTGCCACAGGTAGGCAGACAGCGAGATCTCGCCGACGTAGCGGATGGGTCGGGCGTCGAGCCAGACGGCGAGCTTGGTCTTTTGCCCGCGGGCCAGCGGGGCGACGATGACCAGGATCATCAGGGCGGCCACGACGGCGACACCTGCGGTGGTGAACTGGTTGGCCACCGCCAGCGTCACCGCGGAGACGGCCAGCATCGGCAGGATCGCGGCGGCCGAGATCACCCGCACCCGCTTGCTGATCCGCTCGCGCAGGACGCCGCGTTCCATGGCCACGAACACCACTGCGGCGAACATGCCGAGTGCGAAGTTGTCGGCGTTGGTCAGGAAGCTCTTGGTGAAGACCGCAGCCCAGTTCGGGCCCCAGTTGAGCAACATGAAGTCGGTCGAGCCGGAGTGCGCGAAGACGAGCGGGATCAGACTCCGGCCGATCAAGCCGATGACCAGCAGCAGCGCCGGGGCCAGCGCGGCCAGCACCAGTGGGTTCATCGAGATGCGCTTGCGCAGCGCAAACAACGCCATGCCCAGGAGCGGCAGCGACGCGTAGAAGGCGTACTCCAGCGTCAGCGACCACGCGGGGTTGATACCCGTTTGGATGTACTGCGGGAAGTAGGACTGCGTGAGCGTGAGGTTGGCGAGCAGCTGCCACGGGTCGGTGATCATCCCGGTTCCCTCGTCGGTGCCGACCTTCTGCAGGACGGGGTTCTCGACGTAGGAGACCCGCAGCAGGTAGTTCACGATCAGGAAGATGACGATGTAGACCGGCATGATCCGCGCGACGCGGTGCAGCGTGTAGTCACCGATGCTCGGCATGCGTGCGACGTCGCGGTCGTCGGACAGGTTCCGCACGTAGGGCAGGAACAGCAGGAAGCCGCTCAGGACGAAGAAGTAGACCAGCGAGAAGCCGAGCAGGCTCGTCATCCAGGTCTGCGCGGTGTTCGGTGAGAAGTGGGTGGTGACGTGGGTGATGGCGATCGACAGGCACAGGATGCCGCGGACGCCGTCCAGGCCGATGATCCTGGCCCGCACCCGCCCCGGCACCTTCGTCGCGGGCGGGGGGGCCGCGCCCGGCGTCTCAGTCCTTCGGGTCATGCCCACGCCTCCTGAGGTCGCACCCACGCCGAGCGATAGTCCGGATGCGCAGGATTCGATGCCAACGGTTCAGTTACTCCCGGAGACCGAAACGACGGTATCGAATATGACGCCATTGTGACCACGTGTCGGATCCATTTCGTCATTGCCGTGACATCGGGGCCGTGATGTCGAATCAGCACGTCGTGACCGGTTTCCGCGAGCGTCACAACGATAGCTGATCGTGACGAATCATGCCGAATCCGAATGTCCGAAGCGCTATTCGCATCCCCGGCGAGAATTTGCCAGGGCCGTCTTTTCACCATTGTCGGCTATCACCATTGCGTAGCCCAGTTGCTTGTCAAAGAAAGGAATCGCGCCTGCAGCTAACTAGGTAGGCGGTAGCGGTACTGCGCCGGGCGGCCGTGGCCTCAGCCGGGGCTCACGACGTTGCGCAGTTGCTCGCCGCGGCCCAGCCTGCCGATGTTGGCGGCGATGTCGTCGGCGCGGCCACGGAAGGTATCGGTGGTGACCCCGGACGAATGCGGCGTCATCACGAGGTTCGACAGCTCGCCGAACGGCAGGTCGCCGACGGCGGTGGGCGTACCCGGCGCCGACGGGTAGCGATACCAGACGTCGATGGCGGCGGCCCGGATCTGGCCCTCGACGAGAGCGTCGTAGAGCGCTCGCTCGTCGATCAGCGGTCCGCGCCCGACGTTGACCAGCACTCCCTCGGCACCCAGCGCCCGCAGTTCGGCCGTGCCGATCATCCCGGTGGTCGCCGGCGTCAGCGGCGCCGACACCACCATGACGTCGACCTCCCGTGCGAGCGCACCGAGCCGGGAGGTGTCGCCCACCCAGTCGAGTCCGTACGCCGCACCGTCCTGGCGTCCCGATCCGGTCACCGCCACGCCGCTGCAACCGACCGCCCGGAACAGGTCCCACGCGCACTGGCCGATGTGGCCAAAGCCGACGAACCCGATCCGGCTGTCGCGGAGCGTGCCCAGCTGCGGGATGGTGTCGTCGTAGACCGAGGTCGCCCACGTTCCGCGCCGCAGCGCGCGATCCTGGGCAAGGAAGTCCCGTCGTAGCACGATCGCGGTCGCCAGTACGTACTCGGCGATGGACCTTTCGTGGTGGAAGGTGTTGGCCACCAGGACGTCGGGACCGAGTACCGAGAAGTCGACGCGGTCGGTTCCCGCTCCCGCGACGTGGATCAGCCGCAATTTCTCTGCCGCGCCTGCCATCTCCGCGGTGAATCGGGCGCCGACGTATACCTCCGCGTCGCGGAGGTCGTCGAGCAGATCGGCCGCGGCGGCGCCGGGGCGCCACACCGTGGTGGCATCGGCGGGCAGTGCCGCCTCGAGGCGCTCGCGGTGCGGGGCGAGGTTGGCATCGGCGATCAGGATCTTCACGGCGTCAGTCCCGGTGCAGTGCAGGTCGTTTGGAGTCGAACGTCCAGCCGGGAACCAGGTACTGCATCGCGATGGCGTCGTCGCGTGCGCCCAGGCCCTCGCTCAGGTACAGCTCGTGGGCGGCTGCCACGGCGTCGTCATCGAGTTCGACGCCGAGTCCGGGTGCGTCCGGGACGTCGAGGTACCCGTCGAAGATCTCGAAGGGTGCCTTGGTGATCCGCTGCCCGTCCTGCCAGATCCAGTGCGTGTCGATGGCCGTGATGTCGCCCGGTGCGGCGGCGGCGACGTGGGTGAACATCGCCAGCGACACGTCGAAGTGGTTGTTGGAGTGCGAGCCCCAGGTGAGCCCCCACGCGTCGCACAGCTGGGCGACGCGTACCGACCCGGCCATGGTCCAGAAGTGCGGATCGGCCAGCGGGATGTCGACCGCCCCGGAACGGATCGCGTGACCCATCTCGCGCCAGTCGGTCGCGATCATGTTGGTGGCTGTCGGCAGGCCGGTGGCGCGCTTGAACTCGGCCATCACCTCACGGCCGGAGAATCCGCCCTCCGGTCCCACCGGATCCTCGGCGTAGGCGAGCACGCCGGCCAACTCGCGGCAGGTGGTGATGGCATCGGCCAGCAGCCAGCCACCGTTGGGGTCCAGAGTGATCCGGGCGTCGGGGAACCGGTCCGCCAGCGCGATGACCGCCTTCGCCTCGTCGGGTGCGGGCAGCACGCCGCCCTTGAGCTTGAAGTCGCGGAAGCCGTACCGGTCGCGGGCGGCCTCGGCGAGCCGGACGACGGCTTCCGGGGTCAGGGCCTCGTCGTGGCGGATCCGCATCCAGTCGTCGGCGTCGGCGCCTTCGTCGGCCGCCGAACGGTAGGGCAGGTCGGTCCTGGTCCGGTCGCCCACGAAGAAGAGGTAGCCCAGCGCCTGGACCCTGGACCGCTGCTGACCGTCGCCGAGCAGTGCGGCCACGGGAACCTCCAGGTGGCGGCCGAGGAGGTCGAGCAGTGCGGACTCGACGGCGGTCACCGCATGCACGGTGACGCGCAGGTCGAAGGTCTGCGCACCGCGGCCGCCGGCGTCACGATCGCCGAAGGTGCGGCGGATGTCGTTGAGCACGGCGTGGTAGTCGCCGATGCTGCGTCCCTCGACCAGCCCCCTGGCGTCGTCGAGCGTCCGCGCGATGGCGGCTCCCCCCGGCACCTCGCCGACACCGGTGTTGCCGCTGGAGTCGGTGACGATCACCAGGTTTCGCGTGAAGAAAGGCCCGTGTGCGCCGCTGAGGTTCAGCAGCATGCTGTCGTGGCCAGCGATGGGAACGACGCGCATCTCGGTGACGACCGGCGTACGGCTGGTGCCGGGCGCGCGCAGCGACGGGGAAGGGTGCAGCGTCATGTGCTCAGCCTACGAACCACCGTCGATGCACGTCCAACACCGTTAAGGCATTGATTGATGCCGCAGACGCATCGACTACACCCCGTCACGCGAACCACTTGTCACCGTTGGCCACCGGGCGGAGGACGCGAGTCACCTTGTCGCCCATGGCGCACAGCGCTTCGACGATCTCGCGTTCACGGGCGGGCGTCAGGCGCGCGATCGGCACCGATGCGCTGATCGCGTCCTGCGCGGGCCGGGTGTACCGCAGTGCGACGGCGAAGCACCGCACCGCCGGGGTGTTCTCCTCGTCGTCGGTGGCGTAGCCACGGACCAGCGCCGTCTCGAGTGCGGCGTCCAGCCCGGCGCGATCGGTGATGGTGTTGGGCGTCAGTGCCTGGAGGACCTCGGGAACGTGCCGGTCGCGATCGTCGGCGATCCGGTCGGCCAGCAGAGCCTTGCCGAGCGCGGTGGCGTAGGCGGGGAGACGCCTGCCCACCCGGCTCGCAGCGCGCTGGTACTGCCGGGATTCGCGGGTGGCGAGGTACACGACGTCGGTCAGATCGAGCCGCCCGACGTGGAAGGTCTCGTCGAGGTCCTGGCGCAGTTCGTCGAGGAACGGGGTGATCATCGGCAGGTACGGGTCGCTGTCGAGGTAGCTGGTGCCGACGAGCAGCGCGCGAATGCCGATGCCGTACTGCGTCCCGGCGTCGTCGGCCCGCACCCAGCCCTGCGCCATCAGCGTGCGGAGCAGTGCATGGGCGCTGCTGCGCGGCATGTCGAGCGCCTCGCTGATCTCGCGGATCCGCGCAGGCCGGTCCTGCCGCGCCGCCAGGTACTCGAGGACTTCCACGGTCCGTGCGGCCGACTTCACGCCCGACCGCGACGAATTCATCTTCCGCACAACGCCGTCGACGGATTCCGATGTGCCCGACGTCACCGATGCCACCCCCGTACGGTAACCCGGTGACCGGGCTCGGTGGGCGTCACAGCGCCCCCACCTGCTGGACGACGAGCACCCCCGCACCGACGGCGGACACCACGATCGCTGTCCAGCGCTGCCGCTGGGCGTTGAGTAACCGGTTCGCCCACCGCGACAGCGCGCAGCCGACCACGGTGGCCGGGACCAGGAACGCGAACCAGCGCCACGTGTCCCCGTCGATCGAGCCGGTGAGGCTGAGCATCCCGATGGACAGCACCGAGCCGATGAGGAAGAAGCCGCTCATCGTGCCGCGCAGTTCCGCACCGGTGCTGCGCTGCCACACCAGCGCCATCGGCGGTCCACCGATCGACGTCGCCGTTCCGAGGACGCCGGACGTCGCGCCCGCGAGCACCAGGTTGCGTCGGCGCGGGGTCGGCGCCCAGCCCATGCTGGTCACCAGCACGCCCGCCAGCACGACGCCTGCAATCGCCAGCGCCAGGGCGCGTTCGGGCATCGCAGCCAGCAGCAGCGCTCCGGCGACGGTCCCCGGAACCCGGCCGACCAGCGCCCAGCCGGTGCCCCGCACGTCGATCGCCGTGCGTTCGCGGATCACCACCATCAGCGTGACCAGCGAGGCCAGCATGATCAGCGTGCCGGGGATCAGGCTGGGATCGACCAACGCCACCACAGGCGCCGCCAACATCCCCATGCCGAAGCCGATCGACGCCTGCAGGCACGACGCGAACAGGATCGCGACCGCGATGACGGAGTACGCCGTGACGCTCACCGGTCGTCAGCACCGAACCGGCTCACGCGCTCTGCGACAGGGCCGCACGGTCCTCGGTCAGCGGGTGGTGGCATTCCGCGGCGTGGCCCGGCACCGCGGAATCGATTGCCAGCGGCGGCAGTTCCTCGGCGCACACGTCGGTCGCCTTCCAGCAGCGGGTGCGGAACCGGCATCCCGACGGCGGGTTGAGCGGTGAGGGCACCTCACCCTTGAGCAGGATACGGTCGGCGCGGTCCACGGCGTCGAGCTTGGGCGCCGCCGACATCAGGGCCCCGGTGTACGGGTGGCTGGGCTGGTCGAAGACGGCGTCGGTGGGTCCGGACTCGACGATACGGCCGAGGTACATGACCGCTACCCGGTCGGCGACGTGCCGCACGACCGACAGATCGTGGGAGATGAACACGTACGAGATCCCGAGCTGCTGCTGCAGATCGTTGAGGAGGTTGAGCACCTGCGCCTGCACCGACAGGTCGAGCGCCGATACGGGCTCGTCGCAGATGATCACGTCCGGGTCGAGCGCGAGCGCCCTGGCGATGCCGATCCGCTGACGCTGCCCGCCCGAGAACTCCTGCGGGAACTTGTCGATCGCCTTGGCGCCGAGCCCGACCAGGTCGAGCAGTTCGCGCACCCTGGCGTCGCGGTCCTTGCGGGACGGGTGCAGCCCGCGGTGGGTCCGCCACGGCTCGGCGATGATGTCGCCCGCCGACATCCGCGCGTTGAGTGACGCGTAGGGATCCTGGAACACCATCTGCACGCGGCGACGGAACTCGAGCAGCTCCTTGCCCTTGAGTGCGAAGGGGTCGATGCCGTCGAAGGTGACCGTGCCCGAGTCGGGACGTTCGAGCATCATCAGCGTGCGAGCCAGAGTCGACTTGCCGCAACCGGATTCGCCGACCAACCCGAGCGTCTGGCCGCGGGCCAGGTCGAGGTCGATGCCGTCGAGGGCGCACAGCCTGTCGTTGCCCTTGCGGCCGCCGGGCACCCGGAACGACTTGGTCAGGTCGCGGACGGTGAGCAGCTGATCAGACATTGGTGACCTCCTCGGGGAAGTGGCACGCCGACCGGCGTCCTGCGCCGACGGGCGCGAGTGCGGGCCGCGCGGTGCGGCAGATCTCGGCGGCGAGCGGGCACCGCTCCTGGTACACACAACCCTTCGGGATGGAGTTCAGGTCAGGTGGCGACCCGCCGATCGACTTGAGGTGCGCACCCCGCTCGGCGTTGATGGGCACGGAGTTCAGCAGGCCCTTGGTGTACGGGTGCTTTGGCCCGGCGAACACCTCGGCGACGAGCCCGGTCTCGATGACGTTGCCCGCGTACATCACCGCGACGCGATCGGCTTCCTCGGCCACCAGCGCGAGGTCGTGGGTGATGAGCACGACGGCCATGTCGTACTCCGCGCGCAGGCTCTTCAGCAGCGCCATGATCTGTGCCTGCACGGTGACGTCGAGCGCGGTGGTCGGTTCGTCGGCGATCAGGACGCGCGGGTTCAGCGCGACCGCCATGGCGATCAACAGGCGCTGGCGCATGCCGCCGGAGAACTGGTGCGGGTAGCTCTTGAGGCGTTCCTCCGGCTGCGGGATGCCCACGCGTGTCATGAGTTCCACGGCCTTGCGCTTGGCGTCCTTCGCGCTCATCCCATGGTGGATGCGGAACGGCTCGGCCAGCTGGGTGCCGACGGTGTAGAGCGGGTTGAGTGCGGTGAGCGCGTCCTGGAAGACGATGGCCAGCTCGGTGCCGGCCATCTGCCGCCGCGTCTTGCGGTCGACCGCCAGCAGATCGGCGGTGCCGTTGCGGCCCGCGATTTCGGCGGAGCCGCCCGTCACCTCGGCGACGGGTTCGAGCAGCCCGACGAGTGCGGTTGCGGTCATCGACTTGCCGCAGCCGGATTCCCCGAGCAGCGCCAGTGTTTCGCCGCGGTGCGCCGAGAACGACACGTGGTCGACGGCGCGCACGCTGCCTGCGATGGTGCGGATGTCGACCGTGAGCCCGTCGACCCGCAGCGCGGGGTCTGCTTCGGTGCGGTCGGCGGACGGGTGCTCGGCTACCTGGGCGGTCATGACATTCCCTTCGAGAGGCGCTTTCACGACAGGCGCTTTCCGGTCTTGGCGAAGCGGGACAGGCGTTTCTGCGGGACGGTCAGGCGCCACCGCTGACCCGGGTCGGTCGCGATCCTGGCCCAGGCGGCGAGGATGGTCGCCGACACCGTGGTGATGACGATGGCCAGACCCGGGAAGAACGACAGCCACCAGGCCGTATGCAGGTAGGTGCGGCCCTGGGCGACCATCAGGCCCCAGCTGACGTCGGGCGGCTGGATGCCGATGCCGAGGAAGCTGAGCGAGGACTCGGCGAGCATGACGTAGCAGAAGTCCAGCGTCGCCACGGTGAGCAGCGTCGGCAGCACGATCGGCACGACGTGGCGCGTGATGATCGAGCGTCCGCTGGCTCCAAACGTGCGGGCGGCGTCGACGAACACGCGGCTCGACAGCTCTGCCGACTCGGCGCGGGCGGTGCGCAGGTACACCGGGATGCGGGTGATCGCCAGCACCAGCACGATGTTGGCAGCGCTCGGCGAGAAGACGTAGAGGACGACCACGGCCAGCAGCAGCGACGGGAAGCTCATGATGACGTCGGCGATGCGCATCGCGACGGTCTCCCGCCAGCCGCGGTAGAAGCCGGCCCACATCCCGACGATCGAACCCACGATCGCGGAGATCACCACGGCGGGGATCGCCACCGACAGCGTGGTCCGGCAGGCGACGACCAGCCGGGCGAGCATGCTGCGCCCCAGTGGGTCGGTGCCGAGGATGTTCGCCCAGCCGTTGGCGAGCGTGAACGGCGCCTGGTTCGAGTTGTCGAGGTCGATGTCGGTGGCGAGCCCGCCCATCAGCATCGGGCCGAAGATCGCGGTCAGGAACACCAGGCCGAGGACGACGGCGGCGGCCGCGGCGACCCGGTCGTTGACCAGCAGGCGATACCAGCTCGAGCTGCCCGACTTGCGTCGCTTGCCTCCGGACTCGCCGACGATCGCGGTGGTGGGCTTGACTGGTACGAGATCGAGCTGAGTGCTCATGGCGGCTGCTCCCTTAGACCTTGGCCGGTTCCCGCACGCGTGCGTCGAGCAGCGCGTAGCAGGCGTCGATGGCGATGTTGAGGACGAAGATGCTCACCGCGGTCAGCAGGACCGCGGCCTGCAGCACCGCGAAGTCGCGCTGCAGGATCGCGTCGATCATGAGCTTGCCGATGCCGGGCCAGCCGAAGATCGCCTCGACCACCACCGCGCCGTTGATGAGGCCGACGGCGAGATCGCCTGCGACGGTGAGCGCGGGGGCTGCGGCGTTGCGCAGCGCGTGGTGGGTGACGACGCGAAAGTCGCTGGCGCCCTTGCTGCGCGCGAGCCGTACGTACGGCGCCGACAGTGCCGAGACCATCGCGCCCCTGACCACCTGCGTGAGCACGCCGAGCGGTCGGATCATCAGCGTGGCGATCGGCAGGATCCACGACAGCACGCCCGCGTCGGTGCCGGAGGTGGGCAGCCAGCCCATGAGCACTGCGAAGAGCCAGACGCCGGTGATGGCGAACCAGAAGTCCGGGATGCTCGCCGCGGTCATCGACAGCAGGCTCGAGAAGCGGTCGGCCAGCGAGTTGGGCCGGTAGGCGGCCCAGCAGCCGATGATGACAGCACCGACGATCGCGAGCAGCATCGTCGCGAACGCGAGCTGCAGGGTCGCCGGGAAGGCGCGAAATGCCATCGACGACGCCGACTCACCTGTGCGCAGCGACGTGCCGAAGTCGAGGTGCAGGACACCCTTGAAGTAGTCGACCAGCTGGGTCAGCATCGGCTGGTCGAAGCCGTTCTTGGCCGCGAACTCCGCACGCTGGTCGGCGGTGGCCGACTCGGGCAGGTAGAGGTTGGTCGGGTCACCGGTGAGGCGGGCGAGCAGGAACACGCCGAGCAGCACGATGATGAGGGGCAGTGCGCTGGTGTACATCCGGCGCCGGACGAACGAGAACATGGGCTGATCTCCTGGTCGTGGAGTTGGTCGGCAGTGGCTCAGGAGACGGCGGGATCGACCGGGTCGCCGGTGCCATCGGCGGACACGGTCATCTCGGATAGCCGCATCTCGTCACCGGTGGCGGAGTTCGGGGTGTAGTCGACGCGCGGGGACTTGCCGAGGATGCCCTTCATGTGGGCGATGTAGGCCATCTGCATGATCTCCTGGGGTTCCTCGGCGAACAGCTTCGCGAAGGCGTCTTGGCGGGCCTGGCCGGTGAGGGCTTCCGCGGCGCGAATCTTGGCGTCGAACTCCGTTGTGCCGTAGGCACTCTGCGGCCCATCGCTGAGCATGTACTGGTCCATCGTGAAGGCGGCGTCGCCGGCCTGGTTGCCGTGCATGATCATCAGGAGGTACGGACCGGTGTTCGCCGGGAACGGCCGCAGCTGGTACTGCAGCTGGCTGGCGGTGTCCATCATCTCGATCTTGACGTTGAGTCCGATGTCGGTGAACTCGCTCTGCAGCACCTCGACCGTCTCGGCAATCTTCGGGAACTGCGCGGTGCGGGCGATGAGGCGGATCTGACGGTCGACGGGCACGCCGTCGGCCTTCGCATCGGCGACGAGTTCCCTGGCCTTGTCCGCGTCGTGCGGCCACAGTTGCAGTTGGTCGTTGTAACCGACGACGCCGGACGGAATCAGTTGTGAGGCAGGATCGCCGAGTCCGCGGAACAGTGCCTTGACGATGCCGGTGCGGTTCACCGCGTAGTTGATGGCCTGGCGCACCCGCATGTCGTCGAGCGGCGCCTCGGTGGCCTGCATGCGAAGTGCGGTGGTCTCGTTGTTTTGGAACGGCACGCCACGGTCGCCGGCGCCATCCTCGGGGCCCAGCGAGGTGGCGATGTCGGCCTCGTCGTTGGTGATCATGGCGGCGCGCACGCTGCCCTCGCTGCGCCATTGGTATTCGGCGCGGGGGAACGCGGGCTCAGGACCCCAGTAGGCGTCGTTGCGGGCCAGGATCAGCTTCTGCCCGTACTCCCAATCCGCGATCGCGTACGGGCCGGTACCGATCGGCTCGCGCACCTTCTCGGTCATGCTGGTGCCCACGGGCACCATTTCGACGAACGAGATGCGCAGCGGGAGAATCGGATCGGGCTGCTCGGTCGCGACCGTCAGTGTGGCGTCGTCGGGGGTGGCGAGCTTCAGCTTCTCGTCGCCGAAGACGTATCCGTCGACGTTGCAACCCAAGTCGGAGTTGACGGCGCGGTCGATCGAATAGGCCGCGTCCTTGGCGCTGAACGGCTTGCCGTCGGAGAAGGTGACGCCGCTGCGGACGTCGAACGTCCACTCCGTCGGCGAGGTCTGACGCCAGCCGGTCGAGAGCAGGGGCGCCAAGTCGCCGCTGGTGGGGTCGCGCTCGATGAGAGGCTCGGTGATGTTCGACCGGACCACGATGCCGGTGGAGGTGAGCGAACTCTCGCAGGGTTCCAGGGTCGGCGGTTCCTGGGACAGGACGATGCGCAGCGTGTTGGTGTCGAAGCCGCCGGATCCGGAGTTCGCGACCGTGCAGCCGCTGGCGACGAGGCAGGCGCCGGCCACCGCGAGTGCGGTGATTCCTGCGCGGCGGGTCCGCCGGTGTGGCACAGGCACCGGAGATGCGGCCATGTTTTCCTCCATGTCGGGGCTGTGACGTCCACGTATGTGGATGAGGTCTGTGACGGTAGACACACCGTAGGAGCGGCCGCGGAACAGCGTCAACCCACCATCAGGGGTCCCGAACCGCCTTTTTGGGGCAGGATCGGCCAACCTGATCATGGCCATAAACAGGCATTGAGCTGGGGCGATGCGATCTACGGCAGGTCGTCGATACCCGGCAGCGGCCCCGATTCCCGCAGTTATGCCCCTTGGGTATCAAGCCATGCTAATTCCGAGTTGGACAGGTATTCGCGCGCGTCCTTACGGTACGTACAGGCATTCCAGCCACCCGAGGAGACAGCCGTGCCCACGACCCCCGTTCCAGGCGACCGCTCGCCACGCCGCGTGCTGCAGGTGGGGCCGCTCAAGCCCTCCCTGTCGGAGACGCTGCGCATCACCTACGACGCCCTGGAACTGCCTGGCGATCAGCAGGCGCGGACGGAGTTCCTCGACCGGTTCGGCGCGGACGTCGGCGCAGTCGTCACCTCGGGCCGCACGGGTGTCGACGTGGAGCTGATGGCCGCGCTCCCCAACCTCGGCGCGGTGGTGAACTTCGGCGTCGGGTACGACACCACCGACGTCGACGCGGCACGCGAGCGCGGCGTCGGAGTATCCAACACCCCCGACGTCCTGACCGACTGCGTGGCGGACACCGCGGTGGGCCTGCTGATCGACACGATGCGTCAGTTCAGCGCCGCCGACCGCTATCTGCGCGCAGGGCACTGGCCGGTCGACGGCAACTACCCGCTGAGCCACCAGGTGTCCAACAGGAAGGTCGGGATCATCGGCCTCGGCCGCATCGGCAGCGCAATCGCCAAGCGGCTCAACGCCTTCGGGTGCACGATCTCCTACCACAACCGGCACGTCGTCGACGGCTCCCCGTACGAGTACGTCGACTCCCCCGTCGAGCTGGCCCTCCGGGTGGACGTGATGGTGATCGCTGCGGCAGGCGGCAGCGGAACGGCGAAGCTCGTCGACGCCGACGTGCTCGATGCCCTCGGCCCCGACGGCTACCTCATCAACATCGCGCGCGGCAGCGTCGTCGACGAGCCCGCCCTGGTGCGGGCGCTGACCGAGGGACGCGTCGCAGGCGCCGGGCTCGACGTGTTCGCCGAGGAGCCCGAGGTGCCCGTCGAACTGCTGCGGTTGGACAACGTCGTACTGCTGCCCCACGTCGGCAGCGGCACGGTCGAGACGCGCGCGGCGATGGAGGACCTGACGCTGCGCAACCTCGACGAGTTCCTCACCAACGGTCGGCTCGTCACGCCGGTGGTGCAGCCCGCCGTCCGCGTCTAGCGCTCGTTTTTCCCGCGACGTCTACACCACGGTCGCGATCGCGTGTATTCAACGACGCTGGTGTAGATCTCGCGAGGAATCCAGCCGGTCAGAAGTGCTCGACGAGGTCGTCGGTGGTCCACTCGCGCTGGGGCAGCACGTCGCGCAGCAGCCGGTGCAGCGCGGGGTTGGTGCTGTCGCTGCGCCACACGGCGTCGAGTTCGACGGGCCGCTCGCGAAATGCGCCGATCGACCGGAACTCGACCCCCTCCGGATGCAGCGTGGCCGCCGACGCCGGCACCAGCGCGATGCCGATACCCGATCGGACCAGCACCAGCATGGTGTGGACCTGCGTGACGGTCTGCACGTACCGCGGCGTCGCACCCGCGATGGTGAACGTGCTGATCAGGAGCTCGTTGAAGTAGCGAGCCTGTACGGGCGAGTACATGACGACGTCCTGACCGTCGAGGTCGTTGAGCGTCAGCTGCCTGCCCAGTTCCGTGAGCGGGTGGCCCTTCGGCAGCGCGGCGATCAGCTGCTCGTGCAGCAGCGGACGCGACACCAGCCCGGGCCTCTTGAGAGGTGGCCGCGCCATGCCGAGGTCGAGCTCGCCTGTCACCAGACCTTCGATCTGTGCCGCGGTGACCATCTCGCGCAGGTCGAGCTTGACGTCGGGCAGCTTCGCGCGGGCCGCCTCCAGCAGCCGCGGCAGCACGGCGTGCGCGGACGCTGCGGTGAACCCCACGACCACGGTGCCCAGATCGCCTGCGGGAACGCGCTTCACGGTCTGCGCAGCCCCCTCGGCGAGCTGCAGGATGCGTCGCGCGTCGGGCAGGAACGCGACGCCGGCGGGCGTCAGCGTGACCGTCCTGGTGGTGCGGTCGATGAGCTGGACGCCGAGTTCGGCCTCGAGCTGCTGGATCTGCCTGCTCAGCGGCGGCTGCGTCATGTGCAGGCGCTCGGCCGCACGGCCGAAGTGCAGTTCCTCCGCGACGGCGATGAAGCACGACAATCGAGCCAGCGAGAACATCGATGCACTCCCAGTATCAACCAGGCCGCCTTGGTTGACGGTCGTGCATCAGTGTAGGGCGGCGGTTCTCACCAGCGGGGGCTGATCGCCTCGTACGTCGGGTCGATTCTGCGCATGTAGCCGGTGTCGTCGCGGTCTCGAATCCCGCACCGCAGGTACTGCTCGTGCAACGCGTTCAGCGCCTCGTCGTCGATCTCGACGCCAAGACCCGGCGTCGTCGGCACGGCAACCGCGCCGTCGCGGATCGCCAGCACGCCGGGCTTCACGACATCATTCACGGCGGCCTCTTCTTTCCACGGCCAGTGCGTGTCGCACGCATACGACAGGTTCGGGGTGGCGCCGGCCAGATGCACCATCGCGGCCAGGCTGATGCCCAGGTGCGAATTCGAGTGCATCGACAGGCCCAGGCCGAACGTGTCGCAGATGCCCGCCAGCAACCGCGACCGCTGCAGTCCACCCCAGTAGTGATGGTCGGACAGCACGACTTTCACCGCCTGCTGGGCGATCGCGGGCGCCAGGTGGTCGAACGCCACGACGCACATGTTGGTGGCCAGTGGCATCGGCGCCTGCGCGGCCACCTCGGCCATGCCCGCGATGTCCGGCGTCGGGTCCTCGAGGTACTCCAGGATTCCCGCCAGTCCGGCGGCCACCTTCACCGAGGTTTGCGGCGTCCAGGCGGCGTTGGGATCCAGGCGCAGCGGATGTCCGGGGAAGGCGTCGTGCAGCGCCTCGATCGCCTTCATCTCCTCGTCGGGCGGGAAGAGGCCACCCTTGAGTTTGATTGCGGTGAAGCCGTATTCGTCGATCATGCGGGTGGCCTGAGCGACGATGCCCGCCGGGTCCAACGCCTCGCCCCAGGAGTCGGGCTCACCGCCGGGGTGGGCCGCCCACTTGTAGAACAGGTACGCGCTGAACGGCACCGCGTCGCGAACCCTGCCGCCGAGGAGGTCGGAGACCGGTCTGCCGGTGGCATGCCCCTGCACGTCGAGGCAGGCCACCTCGAACGGGGAGAACACCCGATCCACCACGCTGGCGGACGTGATCATTCCGGCCAGTCCCGAGCCGTCGCCCGTGCTGTCGCCGCCGAGCCGGTCGGAGATCGCCGCGCGAATGTGGTTGAGCGCGAACACGTCCAAGCCGATCATCGCGTCGGCGGCCGCCTCCAGCCGCTGCAGGTGCACGACGTCGGCGTAGGTCTCCCCCAGCCCGACCAGGCCGGCATCGGTGTCGAGCTGAATGATCGCGCGCAGTGCGTACGGCTGGTGCACGCCGACGGTGTTGAGCAGCGGCGGGTCGACGAACGCGACGGGCGTGATCCGTGCGCCGGTGACCCGAATGGGTCCGCTCATCAGCGCGACGCGACGAGATCGTCCGCCAGCACCGCCCGACCCGCGGCGACGATGCGGGTCAGCTCGTCGAGGTCCTCGGGGGCGGGCATGATGAGCGGCGCGCGCACCGGACCGGCCTCGATGCCCTCCATCGTCACGCCGGCCTTGATGAGCGAGACGGCGTAGCCGGGCACGGTGTCGCGCAGTCGAACCAGCGGGTGGAAGAACTCGCGCAGCAGCGCCGCGGTCCGCGGCTCGTCGCCGCGCTCGAGTGCGTCGTAGAACGCCAGTGCCAGTTCGGGGGCGAACGCAAAGGTCGCCGACGAGTACAGCGTCACGCCGATCGCGCGGTACGCCTGCTGGGACACCTCGGCGGTGGGCAGGCCGTTGAAGAACTGGAACGGCTTGCCGATCGGTGCGAGCGCATCGGTCACGGCGCGCACGATCCTGGCCACCCGGTCGATGTCGCCGGTGCCGTCCTTGAAGCCGACCACGTTCGGGATGTGTGCGACCTCGATGGCCGAGGCCTCGGTGTAGCGGGCGTTGGACCGGTTGTAGACGATCACCGGCAGATCGGTCGCGCCTGCGACCTCGCGGGTGTAGGCGATCAGGCCCTGCTGCGGCATGGTCACCAGGTACGGCGGCAGCAGCAGCAGGCCGTCGGCACCGGCTTCGGCCGCCAGCCGGGCGAAGATCTTCGCCTGCGCGACGGATCCGCCCGCACCGGCGTAGACGGGCACCCGTCCGCCTGCCACCTCGACGGCGGTTCGCACGATCTCCGCGAACTCGTTCGACTCGAGCGCATGGAATTCCCCTGTACCGCAGGCGATGAACACACCACCGGGGCCGGCGTCCACACCCCTGCCGACGTGCTCGGCGAGCGCGGCCAGGTCCACCTCACCGGTCTCGGTGAACGGTGTGACGGGGAAGAACAGGACTCCATCGAGGGACGAAACGGGCATGGCGGAACTCCTTTTCAAGAAAGGTGAGTGGCTCTGGCGGGTGGATGGGTGAGCCGGAGTCGTCCGGCGGGTGATCAGTCTCGGGTGAGTTCGCCGTCGATCCGGCGCCATGCCCCGTCGGGGTTGCCGTCGGCGATGGCGCTGGGCAGCAACGCCTTCGGCACGTCCTGGTAGGCGACCGGCCGCAGGAAGCGCTCGATGGCGCGCCCGCCCACCGAGGTGGTCCGTGAGTCCGACGTCGCGGGGAACGGACCGCCGTGCACCATGGCGTAGCCGACCTCGACACCGGTGGGCCAACCGTTGAACAGGATGCGGCCCGCCTTCGTCTCCAGCGTCGGGAGCAAGGCGCGCGCCGCGTCGAGATCGGTGTCGTCGGCATGCACCGTGGCCGTCAGCTGTCCTTCGAGACCTGCTGCGACTGTGGCCATCTCGTCGACGCCGGCGCACCGGACGATCAGGCTCGACGAGCCGAAGACCTCGCCCTGGAGCACCTCGGAGCCGGCGAACGTGGGTGCGTCGGTGCTGAACAGCGCCGGGCGACACGCCACCGGGTTGTCGCTGTCGGCGCCGCGCTCGATCAGATCGGCCTCGGTGGACAGCGCGTCGACGCCGGATGCGTAGCTCTTCGCGATCGTCGGAGTGAGCATCGGGGTGGCCGACGACTGGCTCATTGCGTCGCGTGCTGCGGCGACGAAGGCGTCGAGGCCGGGCCCGTCGACGGCGATCACCAGGCCGGGGTTGGTGCAGAACTGTCCCGACCCCATGGTCAGTGAGCCGACGAATGCACGGCCGAGGTCGCCACCGCGGGTTGCGAGCGCGCCGTCGAGCAGGAAGACGGGGTTGACCGAACTCATCTCGGCGTACACCGGGATCGGTTCGGGCCTGCCTGCGGCCGCGGCGACGAGCGCCAGTCCGCCGCCACGCGATCCGGTGAAGCCGACGGCCTTGATCCGCGGGTCGGTCACCAGTGCGGTACCGAGGCCGGGACCGGAGCCGAACAGCAGCGAGAAGGTGCCCGGGGGCAGGCCCTCGGCGGCGACGGCGTCGGCGATGGCGCGGGCCACCAGCTCGGAGGTGCCGGGGTGGGCGTCGTGCGCCTTGACGACGACGGGGCAGCCCGCGGCCAGGGCCGACGCGGTATCGCCGCCGGCGACCGAGAAGGCCAGGGGGAAGTTGCTGGCGCCGAACACCGCGACGGGTCCGAGCGGGATGGCCCGCTGGCGGATGTCGGGACGCGGCAGCGGCTTGCGGTCGGGCAGCGCCGGGTCGATGCGGGCGCCGGTCCAGCTGCCCTCGCGCAGGATGGCGGCGAACAGCCTCAGCTGGCCGGTGGTGCGGCCGACCTCGCCGGTGATCCGAGCCTCCGGCAGGCCGCTCTCGGCGACGGCACGGGCGATCAGGGGTGCGGCGATGGTCTCCAGGTTGGCGGCGATCGACTCGAGGAAGCGGGCGCGCTGCTCCGACGTCGTCGACCGGTAGGGGCCGAACGCCTCGGCGGCCGCTGCGCAGGCGGCGTCGACGTTCGACTCGTCGCCGTAGCGGTAGCCGGGGTCGAGCAGGGTCCCGTTCGCGGGGTCGAAGCCGCGGATCTCCTGTCCGGTGCCGGTGACGAGCTGGCCGGCGATGAGCATCTGTCCGGTGAGTCGCGAGGACTCGGCGATGGTTGCTGTCACGCGCCCAACGCTATTGCCCCCACCGATACATGTCCAAGACCAATTTGGCAGCGACTAATGCAGAGCTTGCATCAGTTGGTCACGCGGATTTCTGGTCCCGATCGGTCAGCAGGCGCAGGACGTCGTGGCCCAGACGACGCAGCTGATCGGGTTCCAGAGCGGCGGAGGGGACGAGCGTCACCCCGTCGGCGACGCCTGCGGAGTCGATGTCGGCGATCAGGCCCGTCAGGCCGGCGACGGTGCCCGCGTAGTGCACCGTCCCGGTGTCGCCGATCGACCGGAAGTCACCGGGGACCGCCACGGCGACGTCCAGGATGACTGCGACGTCGGCGCCGTCGGCGTGGATCCGGTCGGTGCGCCGCTTGGCGCGCTGCAGGTCCGGCGCGGTCAATCGGACCACCGGCCCGCCGCCCGCCGTCAACTCACTGAGGTCGCCGGGGTCACTGCCTGTCTGATCTGCCACGAAGAGCCGCACCTCCGCGAGGTTAGCGACGGAGTTCGGCAGCGACGAGGGTTCCGATCAGGGCGAGTTCATCGGGATGGACCGGTGGTACGCCACGGTGCGGCGCGCGACGGCGGGCATGGCGCGGTTAGTAGTTTGTAGCCGTGACAGCAGAGAGTGGCGACGTCGGACTCCAGGGACAAGACCTACTCGGGATTCCGGCTCAGTATCTGCTCTCGGAGATGGCGCCACCACCGCGGACGCTCATCGACATCCTCTACGCCACCGCCGAGCGGCACCCCGACGCGCCTGCCCTCGACGACGGGGACGTGCAGCTCACCTACGCCGAGTTGATCGCCGACGTCGAGGAGAGCGTGGCCTGGCTGGCGCAGCGGGGCATCGGACGCGGTGACCGCATCGGCATCCGGATGCCGTCGGGCAGCTACGCCCTCTACGTCGCGATTCTCTCGACCCTCGCGGCGGGCGCCGCCTACGTGCCCGTCGACGCCGACGATCCCGACGAGCGCGCCGCACTGGTGTTCGGCGAGGCCGGCGTGGTCGGCGTCATCACCGAGCAGGGCCTGGTCCGCGGCCATGGCTCGTCGCGCGGGTGGCGCGCGGGAAAGCCGATGGTCCGCGACGACGCCTGGATCATCTTCACCTCCGGCTCGACCGGAACGCCGAAGGGCGTCGCGGTCACCCACCGCAATGCCGCGGCGTTCGTCGACGCGGAGGCGCAGATCTTCCTTCGCGACAACCCGCTCGGCCCGGGTGACCGGGTGCTGGCCGGGCTGTCGGTCGCCTTCGACGCGTCGTGCGAGGAGATGTGGCTGGCGTGGCGGCACGGCGCCTGCTTGGTGCCCGCGCCCCGGTCGCTGGTGCGCAGCGGCATGGACCTGGGGCCGTGGCTGGTGTCGCGGGACATCACCGTGGTGTCCACCGTGCCGACGCTCGCCGCGCTGTGGCCCGCCGAGGCGCTCGAGGCCGTGCGGCTGCTGATCTTCGGCGGCGAGGCGTGCCCGCCCGAACTCGGCGAACGGCTCGCGGTCGACGGGCGCGAGGTGTGGAACACCTATGGCCCCACCGAGGCCACGGTCGTCGCTTGCCTGGCACTGCTCGAGGGTTCCGGCGGGCAGGAGCGAAGCGACCCGGGATGGAAGCCACGTCCCGTCAGCATCGGCCTGCCGCTGCCTGGCTGGGACCTCGCGGTGGTCGACGCCTCCGGCGTCCCCGTCGCGCTGGGCGAGGTCGGCGAACTGGTGATCGGCGGGGTGGGGCTGGCGCGCTACCTCGATCCGGAGAAGGACGCCGAGAAGTACGCACCGATGCCGACCCTGCAGTGGCCGCGCGCCTACCGCAGCGGCGACCTGGTCAGGCTGGAGTCCGACGGGCTGTACTTCCAGGGTCGCGCCGACGACCAGGTCAAGGTCGGCGGCCGCCGCATCGAACTCGGCGAGGTCGACGCCGCTCTGGTCAACCTGCCCGGGGTGAGCGGCGGCGCCGCAGCCGTGCGCAAGACCGCCAGCGGCACCCCGCTGCTGGTCGGCTACGTCGCCAGTGCGGACCCGGCGTTCGACGTGGCTGCGGCCCGCGTGGCGCTCGCCGAATCGCTGCCCGCCGCACTCGTCCCGCGCCTCGTCCTGGTCGACGAACTGCCCACCCGCACCTCCGGCAAGGTCGACCGCAACGCGCTGCCATGGCCGATCGCGGGCGACACCGCTGCTGACGACCCCGACCTCGCCGGCACGACGGGCTGGCTCGCTGGGCTCTGGCGCGACATCCTGGCCGCCCCCATCGACGGTCCTGAGGCCGACTTCTTCGCCGTGGGCGGCGGCTCGCTGTCGGCTGCCCAGTTGGTGGCCGCGTTGCGCAGGCGCTACCCGCAGGTGACGGTCGCGGACCTCTACGACCATCCGCGCCTCGGTTCGCTGGCCGGTTACCTCGACGAACTCGCACCGCCCCCGAAGGTGGAGATCCGCACCGTCGCGCCGGTGTCTACGGCGACCCAGGTGGCGCAGGTCGCGCTGTCGCTGCCGCTAGCGACGCTGACCGGCATGCAGTGGGTGGTGTGGCTGGCCCTGCTCAACAACGTCGGCGCGTCGGTCGGCGTGCCGTGGACGCAGCCGATCGGCTGGTGGTGGATCCTCGCCGGCTTCCTCCTGTTCGTCACCCCGCCCGGACGGATGGGCATCGCGGTGCTCGGCGCGCGCATGCTGCTCGGCGGACTCCAACCCGGCACGTACCGCCGCGGCGGCTCGGTCCACCTGCGGGTGTGGCTGGCCGAGCGTCTCGGCGAGGCCAGCGGAGCCGAGAACCAGGCCGGCGCACCGTGGCTGGTGTACTACGCCAGGGCGCTGGGCAATCGGGTCGGCAAGGGCGTCGACCTGCACTCCGCACCGCCCGTCACGGGCATGCTCACGCTCGGCCACCGGTGTTCGATCGAGCCGGAGGTGGATCTGACCGGACACTGGATCGACGGCGACCTCTTCCACGTCGGCCCCATCGACGTCGGCAACGACGCCACGATCGGCGCGCGCACCACGCTGCTGCCGGGCGCGAGCGTCGGCAAGAACGCCGATGTCGCACCGGGTTCGGGTGTGGTCGGCAAGGTCAAGGCCGGCCAGTACTGGAAGGGTTCGCCCGCGATGAAGTCGGGCAAGGCCCGCCATCCGTGGCCCGACGAGCGGCCGCCCCGCGCCCCGATCTGGGTGGCCGTGTACGGCGTGACGTCGGTGTTGCTCGGCGGCGTCCCGCTCCTTTCGCTCGCCGCGGGTCTGGCCGTGCTCGGCTGGGCCGTGCACGACACCGCGTCGGTGAGCGACGCCATCGGACCGGCGCTGCTGTGGACGCCCGTGGCGACGCTGCTCGCGGTCGTGGTCTACGCGGGACTGACCGTGCTGGGCGTCCGCGGACTGGCGGTCGGCCTGCGCGAGGGGTATCACCCGGTGCGCAGCCGCGTTGGCTGGCAGCTCTGGGCGACCGAACGGCTGATGGACATGGCCCGCAACTACCTGTTCCCCCTGTATGCCAGCCTGCTGACACCGTGGTGGCTGCGTCTGCTCGGTGCGACGGTGGGCAAGGGCACCGAGATATCGACCGCGCTGATGACGCCGAAGTTCACGGTCGTCGAGGACGGCGCCTTCCTGGCCGACGACACCATGGTCGCGTCCTACGAACTCGGCGGCGGGTGGATTCACGTCGCCAAGGCAACCGTCGGCAAGCGCGCGTTCCTCGGCAACTCCGGGATCACACAACCGGGCCGCCGGGTGCCCGACGACGGACTCGTCGCCGTGCTGAGCGCGACGCCGCACAAGGCGAAGGCCGGCTCGTCGTGGCTGGGCAGTCCGCCGATCCGGTTGCGGCGCAAGCCGACCGCCGCCGACGCACTGCGGACGTTCGAGCCCTCGACGCGGCTGAAGGTGATGCGCTCCCTGGTCGAGACGTGCCGCATCATCCCGATGATGGTGACGTTCGGCATCGGCGTGGCCATGCTGCTGGCGTTCCAGTGGCTGGTGACCGACGTCGGCTACCCGTGGGCCGCGCTGGCGGGCGGGGCGATCCTGCTGATCGCCGGCGCGGTGGCCGGCGCCATCGCCGTCGTCGCGAAGTGGGCGGTGATAGGGCGGATCGACGCCATCGAACACCCGCTGTGGTCGTCGTTCGTGTGGCGCAACGAGGTGTCCGACACGTTCGTGGAAGTCGTCGCGGCGCCGTGGTTCGCCCGTGCGGCCAGCGGCACCGTCGTGATGAACTGGTGGCTGCGGGGGCTCGGCGCCTCCATCGGCAAGGGCGTCTGGTGCGAAACGTACTGGCTGCCCGAGGCCGACCTGGTGACCCTGGGTCCGGCCGCCACCGTCAACCGGGGCTGCGTCGTGCAGACCCACCTGTTCCACGACCGCATCATGAGGATGGACACCGTGGTACTCGACGACGGAGCGACGCTGGGGCCGCACTGCGTGGCGCTGCCCGCGGCCAGGATCGGCGCCGGTGCCACGGTGGGCCCGGCCTCGCTGGTGATGCGCGGCGACGAGGTGCCGCCGTCGTCGCGCTGGCAGGGCAACCCGATCGCACCGTGGAACCCGTTGCGCAAGAAGCGCGCCGAGCGGGCGCAGAAGTCCAAGAAGAACGCCGCGTGAAGAAGCACCAGCGGAGGCACGCGCCGGTCATCGATCCGTACCTGCCCGGCAACGGCAACTTCGGCTACCGGGTCTCGCGCTACGACCTGGACCTCGCCTACAAGGTCAGCGCCAACCGGCTCTCGGGGGCGGTGACCATCACCGCGACCACCCTGGCGTCACTCAAGACGTTCACCCTCGACCTCTCGCACGCGCTGTCGGTGTCGAAGGTGACCGTCAACGGCCGTCGCCCCGACTCGTTCCGCACGTCGCACGACAAGCTGCACGTCGCGCTGGGGTCGGCCCTGCCCGCCGGCGCGGCGATGTCGATCGAGGTGCGCTATGCAGGCAATCCCCGTCCCATCCGCTCGATGTGGGGTGAGGTCGGCTTCGAGGAGCTGACCAACGGCGCGCTGGTGGCAGGCCAACCCAACGGTGCCGCATCGTGGTTCCCGTGCGACGACCACCCGAGCAGCAAGGCCAGCTACCGCATCGCCATCAGCACCGACAATCCCTACCGCGCGGTGGCCAACGGCGAACTCACGTCGAAGCGCACGCGCGCGGCGATGACGACGTGGACCTACGAGCAGGCCGAGCCCACGTCGACCTACCTGATCACCCTGCAGATCGGCATGTACGACGAGCACCGGCTGACGAAGAGTCCGGTTCCGATGAAAGCCGTCGTGCCGCAACGGCTTCGGCACGACTTCGAGCATGCCTTCGCTCATCAGCCGCAGATGATGAAGCTGTTCGTCAAGCTGTTCGGCCCCTATCCCCTGGCGACCGGCTACACGGTCGTGGTCACCGACGACGAGCTGGAGATCCCGCTGGAGGCGCAGGGCATCTCGATCTTCGGCGCCAACCACTGTGACCGGCAAGGGAAGTCGGAGCGGCTGATCGCCCACGAACTGGCTCACCAGTGGTTCGGCAACTCGGTGACCGCACGCCGGTGGCGTGACATCTGGCTGCACGAGGGCTTCGCCTGCTACGCGGAGTGGCTGTGGTCCGAGGAGTCCGGCGGGCGCAGCGCCGACGAGTGGGCCAAGCACTACTACCAGCGCCTGGCGTCGTCGCGGGAGGACCTGCTGCTGGCCGACCCTGGACCGCGCGACATGTTCGACGATCGGGTGTACAAGCGCGGTGCGATCACCCTGCACGTGTTGCGGCGCGCGATCGGCGACGACGCGTTCTTCGACCTGTTGCGGGACTGGACGACTCGCTACCGGCACGCGACGGCGGTCACCGACGACTTCACGGGTCTGGCGGCCAAGTATTCCGAGAAGCCGCTGCGGCCGCTGTGGCAGGCCTGGCTGTACTCCACCGCCCTGCCGGATCTGTGAGCGACGGCGCGGCGGCCGCACTGGGGCCGGTGACCCGGGGCAGTGTCGTCCGCGTCGGCATCGCGACCGCCGTCAGCGCACTGTGCGGGTACATCGTGCTCTACCTGGCCGCCCGCGATCTGGAGCCCGCGGGGTTCTCCGTGTTCGCGGTGTTCTGGGGCGCCTTCGGGCTGCTGGCCGGCGCGGCCAACGGTCTGCTGCAGGAGTCGACCCGCGAAGTGCGCGAGACGCTGCAGGCCGGCGTCGACCCCGAAGACATACAGGGACCACGGATTCATCCGATGCGGGTCGCGCTGCTGGTGGGGCTGGGTTCCGCAGCGGCAGTGGGGATCACGGCGCCGGTGTGGTCGAGCCACGTGTTCGTCGAAGCCCGATGGCTGAGCGTGGCGCTGCTGGCGATCGGCATCGCCGGGTTCTGCGTGCACGCGACGCTGCTGGGCGTGCTGGCCGGGGTGAACCGGTGGAGTCAGTACGGCACGCTCATCGTGGGCGACGCCATCGGGCGGGTGGCGGTGGCGATCGCGACGTTCCTGATCGGGTGGCAGCTGGTCGGCTACCTGTGGGCGACGGTCGCCGGGTCGATGGCATGGCTGCTCCTGCTGCTGGCCTCCCCCGCCGCACGCGCCGCGGCACGGATCCTGACCCCCGGGACGGTCTGGACGTTCCTGCGGGGTGCCACGCACTCGATCGCCGCGGCAGGTGCCAGCGCGATCCTCGTCATGGGGTTCCCCGTGCTTCTGAAGGCGACCTCGTCGGATCTCGGCGCGGCAGGTGGGGTGGTCATCCTCGCGGTCACGCTCACCCGGGCACCCCTGCTGGTGCCGCTGACGGCGATGCAGGGCAACCTGATCGCGCACTTCGTCGATCAGCGGGACTCCCGCCTGCGCGCGCTGCTGACACCCGCGCTGGTGGTGTGCGGGCTCGGCGCGCTGGCGGTCCTGGTCGCGGGTCTGGCCGGACCGTGGCTGCTGCAGACCGCGTTCGGCTCGCAGTACCAGGCCGCCGGCGGGTTGCTCGCGTGGTTCACCGCGGCGGCGATCGCCATTGCGCTGCTGACCCTCACCGGCGCTGCCACGGTCGCGGCGGCGCTGCACCGCGCGTACGCCGTCGGCTGGGTGGGGGCCACCCTCGCGTCGACGCTGCTGCTGTTGTTGCCCCTTGATCTGGAGACCCGGACGGTGGTCGCGCTGATGTGCGGGCCGCTGGTGGGGATCGTGGTTCACCTGGTCGCGCTACGCAGGGTTTCGGCAGCTTGAGCGTGTAGCTTGTTCCGCATCGACACTCAGGACAGTGCGTACCACGACGTGTGGATCGTCATCCCAGCCTTCAACGAGGCGAGCGTCATCGCCGACGTCGTCTCCGACGTGCGCGCGGTCTTCCACAACGTGGTGTGCGTCGACGACGGCAGCCCCGATGACACCGGTGAGCGGGCACTGCGGGCGGGCGCGCACGTGGTGCGCCATCCGGTGAACCTCGGTCAGGGCGCGGCGATTCAGACCGGCGTCGAGTACGCCCGCAGCCGTCCGGGTGCAGCGGTGTTCGCGACGTTCGACGCCGATGGTCAGCACCGGGTCAAGGACGTGATCCGGATGATCGACCGGCTGTCTGGCGGCGACCTGGACGTCGTCGTCGGAACCCGCTTCGGCGGGCAGGTCCCGACCAGGATGCCGCCGCTGCGGCGGGTCCTGTTCCCGCTGATCGCCAAGCTCAGCCCGGCCAGCCGCAAGCTCGGTCTGACCGATGCGCACAACGGGTTGCGGGTGTTCGGCAGGACGGTGGCCGACGGCCTGAACCTCACCATGAGCGGGATGAGCCACGCCAGCGAGTTCATCTCGCTCATCGTCGAGAACGGTTGGCGGGTGGCCGAAGAACCCGTCGAGATCATCTACACCGACTACTCGATGTCGAAGGGACAGCCGTTGGTCAACGGCGTCAACATCGTCTTCGACGGGCTGATGCGCAGGAGGATGCGCCGATGAATTGGATTCAGGCGCTGCTGATTGCCGCGGTGATCACGCTGCTGGTGTACCTGCTGAGGTCACGGCGCAGCGCGCAGGCCAGAGCGTGGGTCAAGGTCGGTTACGTGGTGTTCGTCATCGCCGCGGTGTACGCCATCCTGCGGCCCGACGACACGACGGTGCTGGCCAATTGGCTTGGCGTAGACCGTGGTTCGGATCTGCTGGGGTACGCGTTGATCATCGTGTTCCTGTTCACGACGCTCAGCACGTACATGCGGTTCAAGGACCTCGAGCTGAAGTACGCGCAGTTGACGCGTGCCGTCGCGCTCGGAGGTGCGCGGACGCCGGAGGACCGCTAGTCCTCGCGGAAGAAGTCGACCGTCCTGGCCACACCGTCGGTGAGCGCCACCTGGGGCGTCCACCCCAGCACGCCACGCGCGCGGGAGATGTCGAGCCGCGACCGCTTGAGGTCGCCGAGGCGAGGCGGGTGCAGTTCCGGCTCGTCGGGCTTGCCTGCGGCTGCTGCGATCGCCGTATGCAGTTCGCGCGTCGAGGTTTCGACGCCGGTGCCCACGTTGAAGCGCAGGCCGCTGCCTGCCTCCCCGCCCGCGCGGACGAAGGCGTCCACGACGTCGTCGACGTACACGTAGTCGCGGGTGTCGCCGCCGTCGCCGAAGATCCTCGTCGGTCGCCCGGCGAGCAGGGCCTGGGCGAAGATCGCGACGACGCCTGCCTCGCCGTGGGGGTCCTGTCGCGGGCCGTAGACGTTGGCAGGCGCGATGTGGCTGCAGTCGAGGCCGTACAGGTTGCGGAACATGTCGAGGTACACCTCGCCGCAGACCTTGCTCGCCGCATACGGCGAGGAGGGATCGACGGGCATCTCCTCGGTGGTGGGATAGCCGGGAGGGTTCTTGCCGTAGATGGAGCCGCCGGACGACGTGTGCACGATCTTGCGGACGCCGGCCCTGCGCGCGGCCTCGGCCAGGCGGACGGTGCCGACCACGTTGACGCTCGAGTCGCGCTGCGGGTCGTCGACGGAGAGCTTCACCGAGATCTGCGCGGCGAGGTGGTACACGACCTCGGGCTTCACGTCGGCGAGCAACCCGTTGAGGTCGGCCTCGACGATGTCGGCCTTGGCGAATTCGAACGCGTCACTCTGCTCGGCCTGGGTGATGTTGGTGCTTCTGCCGGAGCTGAGGTCGTCGACGCCGACGACGCTGTGACCGTCCGCCAGCAGGCGGTCTACCAGCGTCGATCCGATGAAACCGGCCGCGCCGGTGACGAGAGTCCGCATCGGGTCACCATACCGAGGCACGTACAGTCGGCGAACGTGGACGTCCGGCGGGCAGGAGCGCAGCGACCGGGGATGATCCGGCGGGCAGGAATGCGGAGGCCCGGGGTCGGTTGGGTTCCCTGCGCCGCCGCTGCGCTGATCGCGCTGCAGTTGGCGGTGCGGGCGGTGGTCGCATTCCACGGCTACTTCTACTGGGACGACCTGATCCTCACCGGGCGGGCCAGCACCCAGGGGCTGCTGTCGCCGTCGTACCTGTTCGACGACCACGACGGTCACGTGATGCCAGGGGCGTTCCTCGTCGCCGGCGGCATCACGCGGTTGGCGCCGTTGGAGTGGATCGGGCCGGCGCTGAGCCTGCTGGTCCTACAGCTGGTCGCGTCGTTGGCGTTGCTGCGCGCGCTGCACGTGATGCTCGGCTGGCGGCCGGTGCTGCTGGTGCCCCTGATCTTCGCCTTGTTCACGCCGCTCACCCTGCCGTCGTTCGCGTGGTGGGCCGCGGCGCTGAACGCACTGCCGATGGTGGCGGCGCTGGCGTGGGTGTGCGCGGACGCCGTGCTGCTGGTGCGCACCGGCAACCGGCGCTACGCCGTCACGGGGACCGTGGCGTTCCTGGTCGGTTTGACGTTCTTCGAGAAGGCCGCGGTGATCCCGTTCGTGGCGTTCGCGGTGACCGCACTACTCGTCCACGTGACGGGTGACGGCTCGGCGGTGCGGACGGCGTGGCGTCGCGGCGTGCGGCTGTGGTCGGCGTGCCTGGCGGTGACGGCAGCGTGGGTCGGCGTGTACCTGCTGGTGGTCGATCAGCAGCGGTGGAGCTTCGACCTCGGCATGACGTGGGACCTGTTGTTGCGCTCGGTGACTCACGGAATCGTGCCGGGTCTGGTAGGCGGGCCGTGGGAGTGGCAGCGGTGGGCGCCTGCCTCGCCGTGGGCGACGCCGTCGGTGGTCGTGATGGCGCTCGGATGGCTGGCTTTGGCCGCCGTCGTCGCGGTGACCGTAGCCCGCAAGCAGCGCATCGGAGCCGTGTGGGCAGTGGCCGGAGCGTATGCCGTCGCCTGCCAGGTGCCGATCTACCTGATGCGGTCCTCGGAGTTCACGGCGTTGGAGCTGGCGCAGGCGCTGCGCTACCTGCCGGATCTGGTGGTGGTGTTGGCGCTGCTGGCGGCGGTGGGGTTGTGCGCACCGAACCGGGAGACGTCCAGTCGGCTGGACCGGTCACGGGTGCGGGACGTCGTCATCGCTTGTCTGGCAGCGCTATTCGTGGGGAGCAGCCTGTACTCGACGGCGACGTTCGACGCGATCTGGCAGGACAACCCCACGAAGGCCTACATGGAGACGGGCTCGGCCGCGCTCGCGCAGGCGGGGCGGGAGTCGGACGCACCGATGCTCGATCAGGAAGTCGATCCGCTGATCCTGCAGCGCATCCAGTGGCCGGAGAACCTGGCCAGTCACGTGTTCGCGCTGTCGCCCGGGCGACCCGAGTTCGCCGACACGACGACGAACCTGCGCATGCTCGACATGTCGGGCCGGTTGCTCGACGCGAAGGTGACGTGGGTGCGGTTCATGGAGCCGGGGCCGCTGCCGCAGTGTGGGTACCTGGTGCAGCCGGACGCGCCCGCGCGGATTCCGCTCGACGGGCCGCTGTTGCCGTCGGAGTGGACGGCCGAGGTCAACTACCTGGCCAATAGCGACGGCTCGATGACGCTGTCGCTGTCGGAGGGCAGCGAGGTGAAGGTGCCGGTGCGGCCGGGTCTGAACAGGGTGTTCGTCCGGCTCTCCGGCGCGGGCGACGCGCTCAACGTGCGGGCGAACACGTCGGCGCTGTCGGTGTGCGTCGCGTCCGGACCCGTGGGGTACATCGCGCCGAAGTAGCGGTTTCCGGGTCGTCGGCGCTCGGTTGGCGTCGTCCTCCCGGGCCCGTCGACATTCGATGACGGCGCCGGAACACAACAAGTGCTCTTGCCCTGCCCGGCCGTCGGCGATAATCGAGGCTCGGGTGTAGGACGGCCGGGGGTGCTGCGAGTGGGCGTGATCGACGGGTTCGATGCGACGTGGTCGCAGGCGCGCCAGACCTACGGCGAGGGCACCCCGACCACCGGCGAGAAGTTCGATCAGAGCAGCACGTTGAACAACCTGAAGTCGACCATGGACGGCGCCGCGCCCGGCTCGCGGTGGTCGGGCGGGGCGTCGGAGGCCTACGGCGCGGCCAACACCGAGCATCAGCGGGTGATCGGCGCGATCGGCGACCTCGACAAGCAACTGGGCACCCAGGTGACCAACGCCGCCAACCTGGTGAACTCCGGCCGCAACGACCTCGACTCGGTGAAGAAGTGGGTGCACGATGCCGCGGCCACCACGCAGAACAACCAGGCCGGTGAGCGCATGAAGATGACGATCGTGAGCAAGGGCCTGGGCCAGCTCACCGAGGTCATCAACAACACCGACGGCCAGATGCAGAAGGTCAAGGGCGAGATCGACAAGATCAAGGGCGAGTACCAGGCGCTCGGGACCGGGCAGAAGTTCGCCCAAGAGGGCAAGGGCGACGAGGACCCGTTGGGCGAGGAGAAGAGCGACGAAGAGAAGAAGGACGAGGAGGAAGAGAAGTCGCCGGCCGAGCAAGGCAAGGCCGATTCCGAGGCCCTTCAGAACGGAACGCTGACCGACGAGCAGCGCGAGCGAATCGAGACCAACACCCAGATCTCGGACGATCAGAAGGCCGCCCTGAACAACGGGACGGCGACGATGCCGCCAGAGCAGATGTCGTATCTGCAGAACTTCTCGCGTGAATTCGGCGACAAGACTCCGGCCGAGATCAAAGCGGTCATGGACAAGAATGGCGCCACGGGAAACCGAGTAGCCGACGCCATGCAACTCGCGTCGAATCCGAACATCAAGACGGGCCTTCCCGAGACCGTGCCACCGTCGCTGGACAACCCTGCGAGTGGCGGCAAGCACGCGCTACCCGACGGGGTTCAGCAGGTGCTCGATGGGCCCGTGCTCACGCCCCTTGAGTACGGTCCGCCGGTGAAGAACCCAGACGGTTCGATGGGTCCGCCAGAACTGATCGGCGCTTCGACTCCCGTCAGCGGGCTCAACGACCTCGCCGACGTCGTTCAGAGGGGAGATTCGTCTCTGCAGAAGGGCACCGACCTGGATGCTGGCCTCTTCAGACAAAGCGAGCGTCTCCTCGAGCAATCCAACGGTTGGGCGGTGCCCGGCAATGATCTCGAGAGCGATCGTCCACGCTGGCACCACACCCTGGTCGATCCGACGCTGCAGAACATGTTCAACGCGGTCAACAAAGACGACATGGTCATTCACGAAGCGCTCGTGGGCACTCCGCAGACTGGGCCATTCGGCGAGCAGACGGTACTGAGCCCGCAAGGCGAGCGTTTCCTCGACAATCTCACTCAACATCAATGGCAGGACGATGGGCTCGCGGCCGGAGGCCTATTCGACTGGGTGAGCGACACAGCGGCGAACGACTCGACAGGACGAGCAGCGCAAACCGCACACGCACTCGCCGAGTTTACGAGCGGGCACTCCCCTCAATTGCTCAGCCTCGCAGGCGCGGACGGCCAATCCCTCGGAGAGGTGAACCCTGAGCTCACTCGCGACATGGCACGCGCGTTTGCACCGTATTACGACGACATGGTGGGCAAGAACTTCGGTGGGAACGACGGTTTGTTCTCGCCCCTTGATCCCGACGGAAGCGCTGCGCAGCCGTCCAACACCCGGCAACTGATGAGCGTGCTGTTCTCAGACCAACCGCCTCACGACCAAGCGCTGGGCGCCACTGGACCAAAGACTGCGAGTGAGATTCTCTTCGACTCTTCAAAGGGATACATTGATCAGGCATTCGAGCAGACAGCTGTGTCAGTTGCAGACCCCAGAATCTCTGACGACGACACAGCCATGAGGTCAGCCGCGAAGTTGCAGGCGGCGCTCGACCTGGGGTCGTACGACGAGGCGAGCGACCGAATGGGTGAGACGTTCGACGCGAAGCACCAGTCGTGGGAACTCCGTTCTCGGTTGCTTGACATGTCACTCTATGGTGCCGGACTGTTACCCGGCGGGGAGCCGGTCAGCGATGCAATCGGCCTCGGGAAAGACGTCCTCATCGGTCCAGAACCCGTACGCGACACACCCCCAAATCTCAGCCTGCCCGACACCTTTCCAATTCAGCGGCAGATGGCGGAGGCCTTGGCCAACGCGCAGTACGGCGATCCATCCGGTTTGCAACCCTATCTCCGCGACGGCGACCTGATCGCGCCGCCGCAAACCGGTGATAGGGCTTATGACGACTACCAGCTCGCAGTCAAGGCGTACATGGGTTCTCTTGATCCACAAGGCAAGACCAATGACCTGATCAACGATTACTGGACGATGTACTCCGCCGCCGTTGTCGGAAGCTACCCCCAAAAATGAGGGCGCTCCGAACCGCAGTCGCCATCGCGCTGATATCGCTCACGGTTGGTTGCGGAGGCGACGCCTCACCTCCGGGAGAGTCATCGACCCCAGTTCAGCCAGGACAAGAACCCAACTGGCCGAATGCGCTGAGCCAGTTCCGATTTCATTGGACGTCGCCCCCAGATATAGATCTGACCGCCGGGCCAGCGGTCGCGGTGCGCGCCTATCTCGAGTCATACGCCACCGCTTCATTGACGTTCGACAAGAACAACGTCTATCCAGGTTTCACGGAGGCCACACCGGAGAACAGTCCGCAGGAAGGCAACTACTCGTACGAGCACGTCGCAGTCCGTCCACTCTTCTGGCTTAGGGGCAATGCTCCCAAAACCGTGCCCCACTATGGTTACAACACAAATCACTTACTGGACTTGACGATCGCTGATGGCGGGTATCAGGCGACCGTCTGCGTGGGCGAATACACTCAATTCGTTCCAAGCAAGCTAAGGCCCGGAAAGTACATATCGGTCGGCTCCAGTGAGACAAAAGACGGCGTGGCACCATTTCCAGGTGGCCCCTTCGCTGGCATCTCAACTTGGCGAATAACCCTCAATCAATCCGGGCCAACGCCGAACGGACTACCGCCGCAACAGAAGTCTCAGCGGGGACCTCTGCCTGCACCAGCCACTAACGTATTCGGGCCCTGGTTCATTGCCGGCTCAAGCACGATGGGCTGGGGCCCCTCCCTGGATCCGGCGAGTAAGGCTTTTCCCTCCGCCGACTTACAGCGGCGATGCGCGGACAGCATGCCGGACAACGAGGCTGAGCGTCTCGACATCATGACGGGCTTCAAGGATCAACCGTCGCCTCCGGGCGATGCCGAACCTGGATGGCCGCAGGCAGCATCTTGACTCGTCTATCCCACTCCACGGGTGCCGCATCTGGAGGACGCATCGTGAGGACATCTGGTGCCCGGCCATTGATTAGTTCTGTCGGGCGCAGCTGGGCTCTGCTCTTCGTCATCGCTGTCTCCGTAGGAGCTTGCGACTCACGCCCGGACGCTCAACCAGACCGCTGGGGCGGACCTCGTTCGGAACTACGCGTGCAATGGACCGGCACTTCCGACCTCGATCTGACGACAGGCGTAGCAGTTCCGGTCCGCGCGTATATCGAGTCGCGCTGGCTCGCGCAGCGCCAAGGCAGCCTGGACTACGGGTATCCAGGATTCCTCGAAGCCACCCCTCCCAACGCGGAGGGCCCGCCGTTCGGTGCCAACTTCCGCAGGCCCGAAGCCAGCAACCAGGTGCAGTCACCATTCTTCGGCAATGAGACGTTCCGGCTCATGTCAATTCGAGAAGAGGGTCGAAACATCACCGCGACCGTCTGCAGATACAACTACACCGTGGCCTTGAAGAACGATGACGGCTCGTACTCGAGTGTCGCCAGTTTGCGGTCGGCCGAACCTCGGGGGATCGAGGTCAACCGTGTGTTGCTGGTGGCTCCGGCTGACCAGGGACAGCCACAGTCAGCCCAGAAAGGGCCAGAAGCAGCACCTAGCGAAAATGTCTTCGGCGGATGGTCGATCGAGGGCTACCAGGACTCGCTGTTCATGCCAGGGCCAGGATTGACATCGGTGTGGCCGACCTACGACGCTGATCTCAACGCCTGCGTGCGCGCCGCGCCGGATTCGCCCGAACGGCGCGCCTTCCTTTCTCAAGGCGATCACCCGCGCGAGGACTTTCCCACCTCTGCACCATCTCCCGGTTGGCCAGCGCCGCCATCGCAATAGCCCTCGTGCCAAGCTCAACCCCATGACAAACCCACGCGCCGACGGTCTTCGGGTCTTTCGCGAACTGCTGCCCGGTGTCATCCCCGACGACGATGCCGACGTCGACTTCGGCGGGGGCTTCGCGCCGGAGTTGATGGACATCGGCGTCGAGGGCATCTTCGGCAAGCTCTGGACTCGCGACGGCATCAGCCGTCGCGACCGCAGCCTCGTCACGCTCGGCATCCTCATCGCCCTGCGCGCCACCGACGAACTGCACGCGCACTTCCAGATCGCCCGCAACAACGGTCTTTCCGACGAGGAATTGGCCGAGGTCGTTTACCACGCGAGCGGCTACGCCGGCTTCCCCGCTGCCAGCACCGCCAGGAACGTCGCAGAGAAGGCACTCGCGGAAGACGTTTAGCCGCTGCGACGTTGGAAAGACCCATGATCGTGGAGTCCGCGTCCGCACCCATCGTCCACCGCCGGATCACCGTCGACGGCATCGACGTCTTCTACCGCGAGGCCGGGCCGCCGAACGCACCGGTCGTCCTATTGCCCCACGGCTATCCGGCCTCGTCGTTCGTCTACCGCAATCTCATGGCCGGGCTCGGCGACCGGTGGCGGCTCATCGCGCCGGACCTGCCCGGGTTCGGCTACAGCGCAACGCCTTCGGCGGACGACTTCGAGTACACCTTCGCGGCGTACGCGCACTTCCTCCGGCGGTTCGTCGACACGCTGAATCTCAGCCGCTACGTCATCTGGCTGCACGACTACGGCTCGCAGTTCGGGTTCCAGCTCGCCCTGAGCGCAGCCGAGCGGGTAGCCGGGCTGATCATCCAGAACGGCGACATCTACGAAGACGCCTTCGGACCGAAGTACGACTTCCTCGAGAAGTCCTGGAATGACCCCGGACCCCAGGCACGCCGACGCATCGCCGACCACGTCACCCTCGAAGGATTCGTCAGGGAGTTTCAGGGCGAGCTGCCCGACGACGTCGCAGCCCGCATCAGCCCAGACCTCGCCCAACTGCACTGGTCCCTGATGAACACCCCGCAGCGAATCGCCAACCTGATCCGCCTGCTCGAGGACCAGCCCAACACCGTGGGGTGGTTCCCCGACGAACAGGCGTACCTGCGGGAGCACCAGCCGAAGACGCTGATCGTCTGGGGGCCGCACGACGGCTACATGCCCGAAAAGTCCGCGATGGCTTACCGCCGCGACCTGCCCGACGCCCCCATCCACCTTCTCGGCGGCGGGCACTGGCTGTTGGAAACCCATCTCGGCGAGGTGCTGCCGCTCGTCGCGGACTTCCTCGACGGGGTCTACCCGTCGACGTGACGGCGGGATCAGACGGTGAGCCGCCTGGGGGAATCGAACCCCCGACCTTCTCATTACGAGTGAGACGCTCTACCGACTGAGCTAAGGCGGCGTGCCCGCCTTCGAGCACTTGCGCGAACGCAGGAGCCGGAGCAGCGGGCGCAGCAGAGTCTACGGCAGGCCCCGCCGCCGACCCAATTCGCCGGCCCCGTCCGCAGCAGTCAGCCGCGCAGCGCCTGCCCCACGGTCGCGACCATCGCATCGACCGCGAACTTGGGCTTGACGTTGATCGCCAGCGCCTCGCGACACTCCAACACCGCCTCGATGCAGCGCAGCAACCGGTCGGGCGGTACGTGCGACGCCATCGCGGCCACCTTGTCGGCCATGTCGGGGTGATTCGGCTGCACCGACCCTGCCCCGCAGGACACGACGAGCGCGTCGCGGAAGTAGGTCGCCAGATCGATCAGCGCACGATCGAGCGCATCTCGCGACGCGCGCGTCTGCCGGGACTTCTGCCGCTTCTCCAGGTCGTTGAGCGCGCCGACGGAGCCGCGCATCGCTCCCCCGGCGCCCTTGCCCGTGCCACCCGCTCCCAGAGCGGTGCGCAACTCTTCGGTCTCGACCTCGTTGCGGTCCACGGTCAGGGCCTTGGCCTCGGCTTCGGCGGTCGCCACCAGTTCCTCCGCAGCTGCGTACGCCCGCGATGGCGTGGCCGCGTCCCGAGCCAGCCCCAGCGCCCGCTCACGACGCTGCCGGGCCTCGCCGTCGGTGGCCAGCCTGCGTGCACGGCCCACGTGCCCACCGCTGACCGAAGCCGCCCACCGGGCATCCGACTCGGGCAGCCCATCGGTGTCCCGCAGCACCTGGGCGATCGCGTCGAGCCGCGGGGTCACCAGCGCCACGTGCCTGCACCTCGACCGCAGCGTGATCGCGATGTCCTCGGGATCCACCGAGGGCGCGCACAGCAGGAACACCGTGGACGGCGGCGGCTCCTCCACGACCTTGAGCAGCGCGTTCGCTGCGCCCTCGGTGAGTCGGTCGGCATCCTCGACGACCACGATCTGCCAACGCCCCGTGGCGGGCCGGCGCGACGCGATCTGCACGATCGCGCGCATCTCCTTGACGCTGATCGAGAGCCCCTCGGGGATGATCCGCCGCACGTCGCCGTGCGTCCCCGCCATCGTCGTCGTGCACGCCCGGCACTCGCCGCACCCAGGGACGCCCTCGGACGTGCACTGCAGGGCCGCGGCAAAGCACAGGGCAGCGATCGACCGACCCGACCCCGGCGGGCCGGTGATCAGCCACGCATGGGTCATCCGGCCGCCGACCGCATCGGCCGCCCCGCTGTGAGTGGAATCACCACGGGCGGCGACGGCCGCGCTCACCAGTTCCGCCTCGACGACGTCCTGGCCCACCAAACGCGAGAAAACACCGCTCATCGGGTCCAACCCTACTGCCGACTACGACACGTACCTGAGCGACAGCGGCGGTATCGGTCAGCCCGGAACGTTACGGTTGTCGGGTGACGACGGCGGCGACACCGATTGGGCGAATCAACGCATTCGTCCGGTGGGTGGCGCGTACGCCCTGGCCGGTGTTCACGCTGGGGATGCTTCAGGCCGACATCATCGGCGCGTTGCTGGTGTTGGGCTTCCTGCGCTTCGGCCTGCCGCCGGACGATCGCATCCAGTTGCAGGACCTGCCCACGTTCAACCTCGCGGTCTTCCTCGGCTACCTGTTCGTCTCGTTCACCGTCGGCGCCTACCTGACGCTGCGGATGCTGCTGCCGGTGATCCGCTGGCAGCGCCGCGACACCCTGCTCGCCAGCACCGACCCCACGATCACCGAGATTGCCCGCGTACGCGCCCTGCGGATGCCCTACTACCGCTCGGTGATCAGCGTCTCGAACTGGTTCCTCGGCTCGATCGTCTTCATCGTCGCGAGCTGGCCGGTGGCCAGCCAATCCGCCCCGGTCGTTGCCGTCGCCTCACTGCTGGGCGCCACTGCGACCGCGATCATCGGCTACCTGCAGGCCGAACGCGTGCTGCGGCCCGTCGCCGTGGCTGCGCTGCGCGGCGGCGCGCCCATGAACTTCCGCGCCCCCGGCGTCATCCTGCGTCAGGTGCTCACCTGGGTGCTCTCCACGGCGGTGCCGATCCTCGCCATCGTGCTGGCCCTGGTCGCCAGCAGGTTCGAGATCCTCACCGCTCCCGCCGAGCGGCTGAACACGCCGATCCTGCTGCTGGCCATCTCCGCGCTGGTGATCGGCCTGACCGGCACCGTGCTGGTCGCGATGTCGATCGCCGACCCGCTGCGTCAGCTGCGCTGGGCGCTGAGCGAGGTGCAGCGCGGCAATTACAACGCGCACATGCAGATCTACGACGCCAGCGAGCTGGGCCTGCTGCAGGCGGGCTTCAACGACATGGTGCGCGATCTCGCCGAGCGACAACGCCTGCGCGACCTGTTCGGCCGCTACGTCGGTGAGGACGTCGCCCGGCGCGCCTTGGAGCGCGGCACCGAACTCGGCGGCCAGGAACGCGACGTCGCCGTGCTGTTCGTCGACCTCGTCGGTTCCACGCATCTGGCGTCGACGATTCCGGCCGCCGAGGTGGTCAGCCTGCTCAACGAGTTCTTCCGCGTCGTGGTCGACTCGGTCAACCGGCACGGCGGGTTCGTCAACAAGTTCCAGGGCGACGCGGCGCTGGCCATCTTCGGTGCGCCGATCGAGCACCCAGACGCCTGCGGCGCGGCGCTGGCGGCGTCGCGCGAACTGCACGACGACCTCATCGAGGTGCTGGGCCAGACCGAGTTCGGCATCGGCGTGTCCTCCGGCCGTGCCATCGCCGGTCACATCGGCGCTCAGGCCCGCTTCGAGTACACGGTGATCGGCGACCCGGTCAACGAGGCCGCCCGCCTCACCGAGCTGGCCAAACTGGAGGAAGGCCACGTGCTCGCGTCGGCCATTGCCGTCAGCGGCGCCCTCGACGCAGAGGCGCTGTGCTGGGACGTCGCCGAGATCGTTGAACTACGCGGTCGGGTGGCGCCCACGCAGCTGGCCCGCCCCGTGCGGCTGGTCTCACCGGATCAGGCACGCACCCGCGTGCCGTCCGACGCCCAGAACTAAGCCTTCTTGACGGCCTTCTTTGCCGGGGCCTTCTTCGCAGCGGTCTTCTTGACGGCCTTCTTGGCCGGTGCCTTCTTCGCGGCGGCTTTCTTCTTCACCGGACCGCGGGCACGACGATCGGCCAGCAGCTCCGAGGCTCGCGCATCGGTGATCGACATGACGTCGTCGCCCTTGCGCAGGCTCGCATTCGTCTCGCCGTCGGTGACGTACGGACCGAACCGGCCGTCCTTGATCACCATCGGCTGCTCGGACACCGGGTCCTTGCCCAGCTCACGCAGCGGCGGCGTCGCCGCCCCCTGCCTGCCGCGCCGCTTGGGCTCGGCGTAGATCTTGAGCGCCTCGTCGAGCGTGATGGTGAACATCTGCTCTTCGTTCACGAGTGAGCGAGAGTCGGTGCCGCGCTTCAAGTACGGGCCGTAGCGGCCGTTCTGCGCGGTGATCTCCTCGTTGGTCGCCGGGTCGACGCCGACCACGCGCGGCAGGGAGAGCAGCTTGAGCGCGTCCTCCAGCGTGACGGTCTCGATGTCCATCGAGCGCAGCAGCGAACCGGTGCGAGGCTTGGGACCGACGGGCTTCTTGCCCTTCTTCGCCGGCGCACCGTCGTCTGGCTCCTCCGGCGGAGGCGGCAGGATCTCGGTCACGTACGGCCCGAATCTGCCGTCCTTGGCGACGATTTCGTGCCCGGACTCCGGATCTACGCCGAGCGAACGGCCCTCCTGCGGCGTCGAGAACAGCTTCTCGGCCAGCTCGAGGGTCAGCTCGTCGGGGGTCAATTCGTCCTTGAGGTTGGCGCGCTGCGGTGTCGGTTCGCCGTCCTCGCCGACGATCATGCGCTCGAGGTACGGCCCATTGCGGCCCACGCGAACGTTGACCGCGCGCCCCTCGTCGTCGTCGAAGAGCTTGATGGAGTTGACTTCTCGGGCGTCGATGTCCTCGAGGTTGCCGCCGACGAGCTTCTTCAGACCACCCGAACGGGCAATCGAGCCGTCGGCGCCGTGCTCGCCACCGAAGTAGAAGTTGTTGAGCCAGTTGGTCCGCTGCTCGGTGCCCGACGCGATCTGGTCGAGTTCGTCCTCCATCGCGGCGGTGAAGTCGTAGTCGACGAGACGGCCGAAGTGCTGTTCGAGCAGCCCGATGACGGCGAACGCCACCCAGGACGGCACCAGCGCGCTGCCCTTCTTGTGGACGTACCCGCGGTCCTGGATCGTCTTGATGATCGAGGAGTACGTCGACGGGCGACCGATGCCGAGTTCTTCCAGCGCCTTGATCAGCGAGGCCTCGGTGTAGCGGGCGGGCGGGCTGGTGGTGTGGCCGTCGGCGGTCAGGTCGGCGGCGTCGACGCGCTGGCCCTGGGTGAGGTTGGGTAGCCTGCTCTCGGCGTCGTCGGCCTCACCGCCTGCCTGCTCGTCGACGGTCTCGACGTAGGCCTTGAGGAAGCCGGGGAACGTGATGGTGCGGCCGCTGGCGTTGAAGACGACCTGCTCGCCCGAACTCGCCGTGCCGGAGATGCGCAGCGACAGCGTCGTGCCACGCGCGTCGGCCATCTGCGAGGCCACGGTGCGCTGCCAGATCAGCTCGTAGAGCCGGAACTCGTCGGTGTCGAGCTGCGCGTGTAGCTGGCCCGGCGTCTGGAACACGTCGCCGGCTGGGCGGATGGCCTCGTGGGCCTCCTGCGCGTTCTTCACCTTGCGGGTGTACTGGCGCGCCGTCGGGTGGACGTACTCCTCGCCATAGAGCTGACGGGCCTGGTTGCGCGCGGCGTTGATGGCCGACTCGGACAGCGTCGTCGAGTCGGTGCGCATGTAGGTGATGTAGCCGTTCTCGTACAGCCGCTGCGCGATGCTCATCGTGCGCTCGGAGGAGAAGCGCAGCTTGCGGCCGGCCTCCTGCTGCAGCGTCGACGTCATGAACGGCGGGTACGGCCGGCGGGTGTACGGCTTCTGCTCGACCGAGGACACCTCGAGCTGCGCCCCGCGCAGGCCGGTGGCCAGACCGGTCGCCGCGGCCTGGTCGAGAACCAGCACCTCGTTGGGCTTCTTGACCCCGCCGAGCGAGTCGAAGTCCCGACCGCTGGCGACCCGGCGGCCGTCGACGGTGTTGAGCTTCGCCGTGAACTTCGGCGGCGAGGCCTCGGGATCGGAGACGCTCGCGTCGAGTTCGGCGGTGACGTCCCAGTAGCCGGCGCTGCGGAACGCCATGCGCTCCCGCTCGCGCGACACGATGATGCGCGTCGCCACCGACTGCACGCGTCCCGCCGACAGCTTCGGGGCCACCTTCTTCCACAGCACGGGGCTGACCTCGTAGCCGTAGAGGCGGTCGAGGATGCGTCGCGTCTCCTGGGCGTCGACCAGGTCGATGTCCAGGTCGCGGGGGTTCTCGGCGGCTGCGCGGATCGCAGGCTCGGTGATCTCGTGGAAGACCATCCGCTTGACCGGGACGCGCGGCTTCAGCGTCTCGAGTAGGTGCCAGGCGATGGCCTCACCCTCGCGGTCACCGTCCGTCGCGAGATACAGCTCGTCGACGTCCTTGAGCAGCGCCTTCAGTTCGGTGACGGTGCTCTTCTTCTCCGGGCTGACGATGTAGAGGGGTTCGAAGTCGGCGTCCACGTTCACGCCGAGGCGCGCCCACGGTTCCGACTTGTACTTCACGGGGACGTCGGCGGCTGCTCGAGGCAGGTCGCGGATGTGTCCACGCGACGATTCGACGATGTAGTTGGAGCCGAGGTAGCCCGCGATTTTGCGCGCCTTGGTCGGCGACTCGACTATGACGAGTCGCCGCACCCTCCCGTTGCCGCTGCCACCATCCTGGTCAGCCAACCTCGTACACGCTCCACTCTTGAGTCGCGATGGGTGTCCGGATCAGGTAGTAGATACCCACCCTGGGCCATCGGCAACTGACAATTTCGCATTACGCGGCAGCGTACGCAAACCGGCTCGCTTCGAGACAGACGTCAAGTACGTGGCCACATGGAGAACGCCTCGGTGTCCCCCGGAGGTTCCCCCACGTTCTCTACCAGGCGTAATAGCCTTCGGCGACCACTGATGCGCAGTGCCGGACGGGACCCCCTGGTACCGATCAGGGTCGGAGCGATGCCGATCCGCATCATGGCCGATGCGAGTGCGGAATGCGTATCGGGTGCGTGCGGGTCGAGGCCGAGCAGGTATCGGTCGGCCTCCGGGTAGCCGGCCGCCAGCGTCCACGCCCGAAGTTCCCGCGGCCCGGGCAGCCACTGTGGCGGCACCGTCTTCACCGCGCCGCGCGTCCACGCGGCCGCGATCGGCGTCAGGCGCTCGTCCACGGCCGTGCGCACCAGCGGACTGTCCTCGTCGGTGCGGGCGATCTCGGCGGTGAGACCCGCCTCGTTGATCATGTCGGCGAGCGCCTCGGCCCGCCACAGCCGATCCACGACCACCGAGAGTCGCGCTGCCCGCTGCCCACCCTCAGTCACCAGCACCGCCTGGCCCGGCGCGGCGAGGATCCCCGTCAGATCGGAGACCGCAGGCGGCACCGACTCAGCCGAGAAGAAGGACAGCTGACTCATCAGCGTCGGTTCCTCGCGAAGGCGCTCGTCACGATCCCGACCCTAGGCCAGCGAGCGCCCGGTCACGCCTCACCGGGCCGATGACAGATAGGGAAACCCCCGCAGTCCCGGACGAGAGCTGCGGGGGTTCTCTGTCAGCCGGCGTCGCTCAGACGGTGCGAACGCTGAGCGCTTGCGGGCCCTTGGGGCTGTCCTCGATCTCGAACTCGACCTTCTGGTTCTCTTCGAGGGTGCGGAATCCGTTGGACTGGATCTGCTTGTAGTGAACGAAGACGTCGCCGCCACCGTCCTCCTGTTCAATGAATCCGTAACCCTTCTCCGGGTTGAACCACTTGACAGTTCCCTGTGGCATTTGGTGCTTCTTTCCTTCTACTACAGCGGGTGCGGTCCACCGTGCTTCGGTGGGCCGGGCCCGTTCCGACCGCCATACCAACGCGTGAGTCGTCGGAACGATCCGGCTTCGACCCTCGCAGGGACCGCGACCGCAACGACGTTCCTGCGAGTGCTGACACACGAACACAGAAGCTGCGACCGCCATAAGTCAATCACGTAGAACGCCCACGCGACAGGTTCCCGATCAGTAGGTGGGGAACAATTGTCAGGGGGTGCCGGGAAGGGCCTGAACGCACCGCGATCGGACCGTTCGCGAACCGCACGGGGACCACCCCAATAACGTAAGGAGGCAACCCGTGTCGGGTCTGGCGCCGGACTTCGGTCGAGAGCTTCTCGACTGCGCCGTCGCGGGCGGCGAAGCCGACGAACACCCGCTGCGCCACGTCGCCGATCTGGCCGCGCGCAGCGCCCGCAGGCGGCCGTGGCCGCACTGGGCGCCGCGCGACGTCGTCGACGCATTCATCGCGCGCGGCATCACCGAACCGTGGACCCATCAGGTGACCGCAGCCGACCTCGCGCACTCAGGGCGCCACGTCGTGCTGAGCACCGGCACGGCGTCGGGTAAGTCACTGGCCTACCAGCTTCCGATCCTCACGGCCCTCGCGGACGATCCCCGGGCCCGCGCGCTCTACCTGTCCCCGACGAAGGCGCTCGGCCACGACCAACTGCGCGCGGCGCAGTCGCTGACCGACGCCGTCGAGAGACTGTCGAGCGTGGCACCGTGCCCGTACGACGGCGACAGCACCACCGACGCCCGGCAGTTCGCCAGGGAACGGTCGCGCTGGTTGTTCTCCAACCCGGACATGATCCACTTCTCGATGCTGCGCAACCACGCCCGCTGGGCAGTCTTCCTGCGCAACCTACGATTCATCGTCGTCGACGAATGTCATTACTACCGCGGAATCTTCGGCTCCAACGTTGCGATGGTGCTGCGCCGTCTGATCAGGCTGTGCGCCAGGTACTCGGCCGACGGATCCGAGCCCACGGTGATCTTCGCCAGCGCCACCACCGCACAACCCGCGGAGACGGCGTCGGAACTGCTGGGCCACACCGTCGCCGAGGTCACCGAAGACGGCTCCCCGCACGGCGGACGAACGGTCGCACTGTGGGAACCCGCGCTGCGGACGGACCTGGTCGGCGAGAACGGGGCGCCGGTCCGGCGGACCGCGGGCGCCGAAGCCGCCCGCGTGATGGCCGATCTCGTGGTCGAGGGCGCGCGCACGCTGACGTTCGTGAGGTCGCGCCGCGGAGCAGAACTCACGGCGCTCGGAGCCCGCGCCCGGCTCGAGTCGGTGGCACCCGATCTGACCGATCAGGTGACGTCGTACCGGGCGGGCTACCTATCCGAGGAGCGCCGCGCACTGGAGACCGCCCTCGCCGACGGCACGCTGCGCGGGCTGGCCACCACCAACGCACTCGAACTGGGCGTCGACATCGCGGGCCTCGATGCCGTGGTGCTGGCAGGCTTCCCGGGCACCGTGGCGTCGTTCTGGCAGCAGGCCGGGCGGGCGGGCCGACGTGGTCAGAGCGCCTTGATCGTGATGATCGCCCGCGACGACCCGCTCGACACCTACCTGGTCCACCACCCGGCGGCGTTGTTGGACAAGCCGATCGAACGCGTCGTGATCGATCCGGCCAATCCGTACGTACTCGGCCCGCAGCTGCTGTGCGCCGCGACCGAACTCCCCCTCACCGAGGCGGAGGTCCGGACGTGGAACGCCGAGGAGGTCGCGGCGGCACTGGTCGACGACGGCCTGTTGCGCAAGCGCCCCAGCGGCTACTTCCCCAGCCCCGGCGTCGATCCCCATGCCGCAGTGGACATCCGCGGCTCCTCCGGCGGGCAGATCGCGATCCTCGAGGCCGAGACCGGCCGCATGCTCGGCACCACCGGTGCCGGACAGGCCCCCTCGACCGTGCACCCGGGCGCGGTGTACCTGCACCGCGGCGAGACCTACCTGGTTGACTCGCTCGACTTCGAGGACGGCATCGCATTCGTCCACCCGGAGGATCCCGGATACAACACGTCCGCACGGGAAGTCACCGACATCGTCGTCACGGGCCCCGGCGAACGCAGCAGCCACGGCGACGTCACCATCGGGCTGGTTCCCGTGTCGGTGTCGCACACCGTGACGAGCTATCTGCGGCGCAGACTCAACGGCGAGGTGATCGACTGCGTCGAACTCGACATGCCCACGCACACGCTCGACACGATGGCCGTCATGTGCACGATCACGCCGGAAGCCCTGCAGCGCAGCGGGATCGATCCGCTGCGGTTCCCCGGGTCGCTGCACGCCGCCGAGCATGCGTCGATCGGCCTGCTGCCGCTGGTGGCCAGCTGCGACCGCGGCGACATCGGCGGCGTGTCGACGGCGGTGGGTCCGGAGGACGGGCTGCCGACGATCTTCGTCTACGACGGGTATCCGGGCGGGGCGGGTTTCGCCGACCGAGGATTCCGTCAGATCGTCACCTGGTGGTCGGCGACGGCCGACGCGATCGAGGCCTGCGAGTGCCCGAACGGATGTCCGTCCTGCGTGCAGTCGCCCAAGTGCGGCAACGGCAACGATCCCCTGGACAAGGCGGGCGCGGTGACGGTGCTGCGGCTGGTCCTTCGCGAACTCGGTCGCCGGCGTACGTGAACCCGGCCGTGGCGACGACCCACCCCTCGATGGTCGTCGGCCACGGATGCCGGTTCGCCCCGGGCCGAGCCAAGGGACAACGGACGCCACAACGTGATCCGTCGTTCGCCACGGCCAGCAGGGCGTAGTCGGAAAGTACCCCTCAGCTGGAGCAAGGGCAAGCCGTTTCGGCCCATCGACCGACGGTTGGACCAGGCAGAACGGGGAACCGGTACGAAATTCGCATCGGTCGATCCGCCCGGTCCGAAAAGTTCGCGCCGTTAGAATTCGCCCATGACCCCCGACTGGCTCCTGGTGGAGACTCTCGGCACCGAACCGGTGGTGGTCGCACAGGGCAACCACACCTTGAACCTGGTGCCGGTGAGCGCCTTCCTGCGTCGCGACCCGAACTCGATGACGATCCAGACGGCGATCGCCGAGACCGTTCGTGCAGGTCAGGGCTTGAGCAGCATCACGCCGAAGAACGACCGGGTGGTGCGCACCGAGGTGGTGCAGATGACCGACGGCACCATTCACGGCGTGCACCTGTGGGTCGGGCCCCCGAGCGTCGATCCGCCGGCACGGCCGCTCCCGGGGCCGCTGAAGTGGGACCTCACCGACGGCGTTGCCACCGACACGACGGAATCACTCGCCAACAGCGGCCGCGACCCTTCGGTCGAGACGACCCACGGCCGGGCCTTTGCCGAAGACTTGCCGACCCGTGACTTCAACGAACGGGAAGCGCACGTGCTCTCGGCGGCCATCGAGCCCGAGCCGGGCAAGGTCTACTGCAGTTCGTGGGACCTCACCGACCACGCGGGCAACCCGATCGTCGTCGGCTTCGTCGCACGGATCATGGCCGAGAGCGACGGTGGCCCCGACCGGCTGATCTGCCGCGCGATGAACTGGCGCAGCGTCCGCGACGACTCCACGATGAGTCCCGCCGACGTCGGGCGCAGCGTGATCGACGAGGAGCCCCAGCCTGGCGTGCACCGGGCGCTGGTCGACCTGAAGTCGTGGACGTTGCTCAAGTGGCTCGACGAGCCGTGCCCCTACTACGACTGGCGGCACCGCGACGACGGCGAGCCGATGGTGCATCCCGACGACGCCGACGACGTCGCCGCGATGACGGCGGACTTCGGGTCGAGGGACTTCGGATCGCAGTCCGCGTCGCGGGTGCTGCGCCTGCACGGCAACGACGGCGGCTGGACGCCGATCCACGTGACGGTGAACCGCGTCGAACTCGGCGACGGCGTCTACGCGGGGATGCTGTCGCTGCGCGAGCCGACCGAGGCCGAGCGTGCCGACTACGAGGGCCGCCCCTCGCGGCTTCGCCTGCTGCGCAACAGGATCGCGCGGTCCTGAGCCGTACTCATCCGGGACGGGCCGCCCGGCCGGCTCATTCCTCGGGCCCCGCTCTGGCCGCTGCTCGCGCCGTCCCGAAATCCCACCGCCCCACTTGGGCGGTGACGTCCACCCGGACCACGACGTCGAGACCGTCCACCACGCACTCGGCCACGCGTCCGTGCATCGCGGCGGCGATCGACTCCGCCCACGCACACGCGGCGTCAGGTCCGAGCCCGAGCCGGCCTGCGGCCGCCAGAGCGGCGAGGTCGGCGGCTGCCTGAGCGCGATGGCGCGCGGAGACGGCCGACCCCACTGCGACACCGCCGAGCGCCACGGCCACCAGTACCGCGACCATCGCTGCCGCCACCACGGTCGCCGAGCCACGGTCATCGGTTCTCCAGCGCGGCAACGGCTTCGGCGGAGATGACGATCCCCGGCAGCAGCGGCGACGTCGAGGTGACGCGCGCGACGACTCGACCCGCATCGTTGCGCACCTCGAGCCGCGCGCCCGTTGGGCCCGCACGGTCGAGCACCCCCGACGCGTCGTCACCGCGAGCCGCGAGCCGGGCGGCCTCGCGCGCCGCATCCACGCAGCGCACGTGCGTCGCCACCGCGGTGAGACCCGCCAGGCACAGCACCAGCACCGCCACCAACGACGCGACCGCCAGGGCCGCCTCCACGGTGACGCTGCCGGCATCACGGGTCAGACGTTGGTCGTGAGCGCGCGGCTGATGATGTTCGTCAGCGCACTGACGATCGAGTCGCCGGTCACCACCGAGTAGAGGATGGCGCCGAACGCGGCGGCCGCGATGGTACCGATCGCGTACTCGACGGTCGACATGCCCGTCTCGTCGACCGCCAACAACGTCAGCCTCGTCCTCAACCATCGAATCGCGTTGCCCATGATCGTTCTTCCTCTCCTTCATCGTGACCGCGGGCCGTCCGCAAGCCAGTCCGTCGTCGTGCGATCTCACAGCACACCGGAGGTCAGCACGTCGCCCGCGAGCCCGACCACCACCGGCACGATGCCGAGGCACAGGAACGCAGGCAGGTAGCAGAGTCCGAGCGGACCGGCGATCAGCACCGAGGCACGTTCGGATGCGCCCGTCGCCGCGTCGGCCGCGTCGTGCCGCGCTTGCTCGGCGAGTTCGATGACGCCCTGGGCGAGGGCGGTGCCCGACGCGGCCGACCGCCTGGCGAGCCGAACAAGTGCCGCGATCGCCACGTGGTCGCTGGTCGGGTCGGCCCACGCGCGGGCCGGATCGGCGCCCATCGCAAGCAGATCCGCTGCTCGCGACAGCACCTCGGCCAACGGCTGCGGCGCCGACCACGCCGCCGCGGACGCAGCACCTGCCACCGTCATCCCGGACGACAGACACGCCGCGAGGACGTCGAGGCTCGACGCCATGGCCAGCGGGTCGTCGGAGTCGTCCGTCCGCGCGCCCGAGACGGGACGACGGCGAGACGTCCCGGGTCGGCGCGACGTTCCGCCGAGGAGCACCGCAGTTGCCAGTAGTAATGCCGCCCACGTCACGAGACGACCCGGTTCACGATGCCGTCGGACCACAGCAGCCCCGCGCAGACCAGTCCCGTGCCAACCAACAGCAGCCACCCGCCCAGGCCGTCGCTCAGCAGGAAGCGCACGGGGTCTGCGCCGATGAGCTGACCGAGGGCGATCCCGAGCATCGGCAGACCGGCGAGTATCGCGGCGGTGGCACGCGCGCCCGCCATGCCCGCCCGCACCCGGGACGCGAACCGTTCGCGCTCCACGATGTCGCGCTGCGCAGTGCGCAGCAGCGTCGCGATGGCCAGACCGTGGGCCTGCGCCAGCCCCCAGCACGCCGAGAGTCGCTCCCAGTACGCCGGCGACGCCGAACCATCCGCAACCGCCAGCAGTCCCGACCCGACGTCCGCACCGAGGCGCGCCCGCGCGGCGACGTCGCTCAGGGCCGCGGCGACCGGCCCGTGGGTCTCGCGGGCGGCGGTCTCGAACGCCGCGACGGGATGCGCGCCCACCCGGAGTTCGCCGATGAGGACGGCCAGGCCACTCTGCAACACGCCGGCCTCCTCCGACCGCAGGCCGTCCCGCCGGGACGCGTACCTGCGCCTGCCGAGCGTCGCCGCCAGGACCGCGGCCGCCGCGACCACCGGGATGGGCACGACGACGACCAGGGCCACGAGCGCGGTCAGCGCCGCCACCGTCACCGGTCCACGCCCCAGACTTCGCCGTGGGGCCTCGCGCCGGACCAGCCGGGTGCGCGGCGACGCCGGCGCCAGCAACACAGCGGAGGCGAGCGCGAGAGCTGCCACCGCCACCGTCGACCCCGTCACCGCCGACCCCGTTCGGCCAGCATCGAGCGCAGCCGCACCATGCCCGCCCCCGCGCCGCCGTCTGCATGCCAGGCCGTCTCGGTCGACACCTCGCCGCCCGATCCCCTCACGAGCACGGCGATCTCGGTGAGACGCCGTCGCCCGCCTGCGTCTCGGCTGACGTGCAACAGCACCTGGACCGCGGCGGCAAGCTGGCTGTGCAGTGCCCTGCGGTCGAGTCCGCCGACGGCGGCGAGCGCCTCGAGCCGCGCGGGCACCTCGGCCGGGTTGTTGGCGTGGACCGTTCCGGCTCCCCCGTCGTGGCCGGTGTTCAGCGCGGCAAGCAGGTCGACGACCTCGGCACCGCGCACCTCGCCGACGACGATGCGGTCGGGTCGCATCCGCAGTGCCTGGCGAACCAGGTCGCGCACGGTGACCTCGCCGATCCCCTCGACGTTGGCGGCGCGGGCGACGAGCTTGACCAGATGCGGGTGGCGCGGCGCCAACTCGGACGCATCCTCGACGCACACGATGCGCTCGTCGGCGGCGACCGCGCCGAGCGCTGCCGACAGCAGCGTCGTCTTGCCCGCCCCGGTCCCGCCCGCCACCAAGAAGGCCAGCCGGGCCGCGATGATCTCGTCCAGCAGTCCCGCCGCCTCCCGTGCGATCGCGCCCGACCGCACCAGCGCGGCGAGGTCTTGGCTGGCGGGCCGAAGCACCCGCAGCGACAGGCAGGTGCCCGCCTCCGCAATGGGCGGCAGCACCGCGTGCAGCCGGACCGTGAACGCACCGAAACCCGTGAGCTGGCCGTCGACCCAGGGCTGCGCATCGTCGAGCCGACGGCCGACCGCCAACGCCAGCCGTTGCGCGAGCCGTCGCACCGCTGCCTCGTCGGCGAAGCGAATCATGCTGGGCCGCAGTCCAGAACCGTCGTCCACCCATACCCCGTCCGGCGCGGTGACGAGAACGTCGGTGGTGCCGTCGGCCCACAGCAGCGGCTCCAAGATGCCCGCACCGGTCAACTCGGTCTGCATGACGCGCAGCTCGTTGAGCACCTCGGTGTCGCCGAGCACGCCGCCCGACTCGGCGCGGATGGCGGCCGCGACGACGTTGGGCCGCAGCGTGAGTGCCTCACCAGCCAGCCGCTCGCGCACCCGCTCGACTCGCGAAGCGCTCACGCCGCACCCACCGCGGACTGACCGCCCAGCACCTGGTGCACCTGGCGCGCCGCTACTGCGAGCGGCGACCGGGCCCGCACGGACAACCCACCGTGCTCGAGGACGTTCGACAGCTGGGGTTGTGGCCGCATGGCCGCCAGCAGAGGCAGCCCGGTCAGAGCCGCGACGTCGGTGGCGCGCAGTCCGCCGGGCGCCGGCCCACGCACCACGATGCCGACGTTGGGGTTGAGCCCCGTCACCCAACTGCCGACTGCCGCCGTCGCTGCACACGACCGCACGTCCGCAGACGTGACGAGCACGACCAGATCGGCTGCCTCGAGCACCACTTCGGTAGCAGGACAGGCGCGCCGGGCGACGTCGCAGACCGTCACCACGCCGCCGCGCGTCGCTGCGTCGAGCACCGCAGCGAGCGCCCGGGCGTCGATCTCGTGGGCGGTCCGGCCGGCCGAGAGCACGGTGACCCCGCGCTTGCTGGGAAGCGCATCGTGCAACGCGGCATAGGCCAGCCGACCGCCCTGTAGCGCCAGGTCGGGCCAGCGCAGACCCGCCGACGACTCGCTGCCCACGACGAGGTCGATACCGCCGCCCCACGGGTCGACGTCGACCAGGAGTGCCTCGGTGGCGACCATCGCGACCGCCGTTGCGAACACCGACGCACCCGCCCCACCCCGGCCTCCCAGGACGGCGATCACCGTGCCGCGACGGCCGCGCTGCGGCTCCCCCGCATCCGACAGCTCCGCCACCAGTTCGGCCTCGCCGTCCGGCAGCGTCAGCACCCGCCGCACCCCGACCGCCATCGCCGCGCGCCATTGCTCAGCGTCGAGTTCGCGGCGGCTCACCAAATACACGTGGTCGCGCCGGGCCAGTGCGAGATCGAGGCAGCGACGCGCGGCCTCGGCGTCCACGACGACGGCTGATGCGGCCGACCAAACCTGCTGTCCCGACGGCTGTTCGGCGTGCACCACCCGTAGGCCGACAGCAGCCGCGATGCGGTCGACGTCGGATCGCAGACCGGTATCGAGGACCACGCAGAGGATGCCACCACTCGAACTCACGACGACCACTCTGCTGCGGTGGACCGACGGAATGCGATACCCAGAACGACATCTGGGGATGAATCCGGGACTGTGGATGAATCCGACACCACCTACGAGCGCGGCCATAGAGTTTCCGCCATGGCTTCGTCGTCGAAAGTCGACCCATCCGCACTGTGTGCCACTGCCGCCACGAATTCCGAGGTCGCCGGGTTCATGTCCGAACTCCCTGTCGCGCAGTCGATGACGCGCGTAGCGGGGGACCTGGTCGATCTAGTGAGCGGATCGGCCTGCCGGTTCGTGGGCGACGTGCTGGACGGCGTCGCTCGCTCCCTGGCCGACGAGCTGTCGACCCACTCGGAGCGCCTCGTCGCCGCGGCCGAGCGGTATCGACGAGCCGACGAGGATCTCGGCCGGCGCCTCCGGATGACCGACTGCCATTCAGTGTCGCCGCCATGAGCCTCACGATCAGCGCGGTCCGCGCCTCCCGACCCGGAGAACTCCGTCAGGCCGGGCTCGACGTCGCCGACGCCGTCGGCGCCTTGGCGGCGCAGGAGTGCTCCCACCGTGCTGCGGTGCACGGGCTGCGCGCAACGTGGCACGGGCCGGCATCGGACGCCGCCACCCGTGTCGCGGAGTCGACGACCGAGCGGATGGCGGTCGTGTTTGCCGCGCTGACCCGATTGCAGTCCGCGCTCCGCACCGGCTCCGACGCGTTGACCTCCGAGCGCAGCGCCATCCTGTACGCCGTCGATCGACTCGACGGTCAGGGCTGGTCCGTCGCGCCCGACGGTTCGGTCTCGGTGCGCCCGGGCAGCGCGCTGGCGACCTTCGCCGCGACGAGCCCGGTCGACGCGATGCGCGTGCGAGCGTTGGCCACGGACCACACCGCTCAGCTGACGGAGCTGCTGTCGTTGTTCGACGTAGCCGACCGCCGCCTCGACCGGACCCTTCGCGACGCCATCAGTGGCGTGCGGTTCGGCGACATCCCGATCGCCTCCGGCGACCCTCCGGACAGCGGGGAGCACGGACCGGCCGTCCCGGTCGACGGCGACCCCGTCGAAGTGAGGGACTGGTGGAACGCGCTCACGCCCGCCGAGCGCATTCGGATCGTCGCCGAACACCCGGATCAGCTCGGCGGCCTCGACGGCGTTCCCGTGTCTGCGCGCAGCGACGCCAACGTGCGAGTCATGACCCGGGACGTCGACCGAGTCGAACGGCGGGCCGCCGTCACGGGCGGCACCGTGGATCAGCTGAGAGCGAACGCCGAGCGATTCGGCCTGACCTCGGCGGCCGTCACGCGGTACGACAACGCACTGCGGGTGCGGTCGGCGCTGGCCGCGAACTCCGCTAAGACCGGTGGCGTTCCGGCCTTCCTATACGTCTACGAGCCAGAGACATTCGGTGGCGAGGGGCGCGTCGCGGTGGCGATCGGCAACCCCGACGAGGCCGACAACACCACCGTCGTGGTGCCGGGCGTCGGCAACGGAGTGCACACCGGCTGGCTGTCGGGTGACGACGCGGTGAACGTCTACGCGGAAACGTTCGCCGCAGATCCGAGCCGCAAACTCTCGGTCGTGGCCTGGATGGGCTACGACGCACCGGACAGCCTGGTCGATCCCCAGATCGCGCAACCGGCTCAGGCCCGCCACGGCGGCAACCTGCTCGCCAACGACGTCAACGCCCTGGACGTCACCAACCGCGGCGACTCGCACGTCACCGTCGTCGGTCATTCCTACGGATCGACCACCGTGGCCGACGCATGCGCCGGCTACGACATGCGCGCCGACGACGTCGTGCTGATCGGGTCGCCGGGCACCGACCTCGCGCGCACCGCAGACGACTTCGGCCTTCCACCCGGGGGCCAGGTCTTCGTCGGTGCGGCGTCCACCGACCCGGTCACGTACCTCGGCGTAGACACCCGAGGCACGGACGTCGGCATCGCCCTAGGAGCCGACCCGGCCCAGGCCGATTTCGGCGCCACCCGCATCAAGGCCGAGGTCACCGGACTGTCGACACCGTGGGATGACCACAGCGGATATCTCGCGCTCGGCGGCGAGTCGCTCTACGGCATCGCCGAGATCGCCTCCGGCCACGCCGATCTGCTGGACGATCGCGGCATGATCGCCGGCCGACGGCGCACCGTGGCGCTGCCGGGCATGCCCGATCTCGAGTTCGATCCCGAACTGTTCCGGCCGGCCACCGGCGGACACGCACATTGACCGGGCTCGAGGGATTGGCGAGCGGGCGACTTCCGCGTTGGTTGCCCGGAACGTCGAAGTGATTCAAAGGAGTATGAGGTGACGTGGCTGCCCGGCTACCTCTGGAGCGGCACTAGCGAGTGCGTCCGAGCGGGGGTGCCAGCAAAATCTTCCCCAGAAAAGGGACGACCCCCGCCAGGGGGGGAGGAGGCGGAGGTCGTCGTGTATCAGCCCCGGGGGGTCGGGCTGATCCACACCCGGCATAAGCCGAGTGATGTTCACTATACACACGCCGACAGGTCGCAGCGCAAGACTTGCCCGTTGCCGAAACCACGTCGTGACCTGGAATGTTGCAGCCACCCGCAGGTGGCTGACTCTGCCACCCCGCCGGCGGCTCGGGGGCGGGTCACACCCGGCCACCTATGCTGAGATCGTGACCGCCTCCGACTCGGCCTCGGACGACGCCCGCACGGTTCCACCGGCGCCCGAGGCCGACCACCCGGTGCGTACGGCCGCGTTCTTCGACCTGGACAAGACCGTGATCGCCAAGTCGAGCACTCTCGCGTTCAGCAAACCCTTCTTCGATCAGGGCCTCATCAACCGGCAGACGGTGCTCAAGTCGGCCTACGCGCAGTTCCTGTTCCTGATGTCCGGCGCCGATCACGAGCAGATGGACCGGATGCGCTCGTACATCACCAACATGTGCACCGGGTGGAACGTCGACCAGGTGAAGTCGATCGTCGCCGAGGCGCTGCACGACATCGTCGATCCGCTGGTCTTCGCGGAGGCCGCGAATCTCATCGCCGACCACAAGCTCTGTGGCCGCGACGTCGTCGTCGTCTCGGCGTCCGGCGAGGAGATCGTCGCGCCGATCGCGCGCGCCATCGGGGCAACGCACGCCATGGCCACCCGCATGGTGGTCGAGGACGGCAAGTACACCGGCGAGATCGCGTTCTACTGCTACGGCGAGGGCAAGGTCGACGCCATTCGCGAGCTGGCTGCGCGCGAGGGTTATTCGCTCGAGCATTGCTACGCCTACTCCGACTCGATCACCGATCTGCCGATGCTCGAGGCCGTCGGCCACCCCACCGTGGTGAACCCCGACCGGGCGCTGCGCAAGGAGGCCGCGGCACGCGGTTGGCCGGCGCGCACCTTCAACCGGCCGGTTCCCCTGCGCGATCGGATCCCCGCTCCGTCGGGCGCCGCCGTCGCCACCTCGGTCGCGGTCGGCGCCAGCGCGTTGGCAGCCGGTGCGCTGACGTACTCGCTGCTGCGCCGATTCGCGTTGTGAGCCGCCGGACGACGTAGCTGAGCGCTTCGGCCGTAACGATCCGGCGACGCGCTGCTTTTGGCCCTTGATGTGACCGCCGTCACGGAGTACAAAGGAAGCACGGAAGCTCGACGAGGCCAAGACCGCACCGGAAGAGAAGGTACGTTCTCCCGACTCGAGTTACCCAGCACGGATCCCCGGTACCCACGCGGAGCACGCCGCGATATGGCAAAAGTGTTGCGGGCCTGCGGAATCGAGGAAAGCGAGCGGTGACGACGACTTCTTGGGTGGAGTCACAGCCGTAGCGCATCGCGAGAACGCCGAGGCCAACCCACGCAGCCCACCAAGCACGCTTGGTAACCGGGTTCCGTGCTAGCGGGCGACGAGCAGAGTCACATCTCGAATGTGGATCGGAGCGTCGCCCGCTTTACGTTGCTGGGACCGCCCGGCCGCTCACTCGGACAGCGCCTGAGCGATGCTCAACGCTTCCCGCGCGCCGGCATGCAGACCGCGCGCACTATTGATCAGCCAGGCCGTCAACCCATCGGGCGTACCGGCGGCGAACCCGCGAGCCGAGGCCTTGTAATCGCCCGACTGCCGCATCCAATACATCTCCGGCACGCCGAGGCCGTGCGGATCCAGTCCGCTGTTGATGGTGATGAGCCGGGACACCGCCCGCGCCACCACGCCGTCGGCCACGCCGAACGGCGCCAACGTCAGCAGCTCACCGTGTGCGACCGCCGCCAGGACGTGGGCGGGCACCTTCGTGCCGCTGGTCATGATGTCGCCGAGCAGTTCGAGGCGACGTGCCGCGTCACCGTCGGCCCGCGGCCTGCCCAACCGGTCGTCCTCGGCGAGATCCGACGCCGCCAGCGCGTGTAGCCGCGCGATCGCCTGCAGTGGCGCGCGCTGCCACACCCCGACCAGCGCCGTCGCACCGCCTTCCAAAGCCTCGGCGACCCGCAGCGCGCCGGAAAGTATGGGGTCGGCCTCCCCCGCGTTGGCCAGGTCCAGGGTGCCGCCGTCCAGCACCGACGATGCCCGAGCGGCGCGCACCGACGCCTCGGCGGCCGCCGTGGGCCAGCCCCGCAGGTTGTACTTGTGACGGTGCGCGCGGCCGAGGGCTTCACGCGCCTCGTCGCCTGCCGCGGCCACACCGGGGAGGTCCGCGAGCGGGGCAAGGGGATCGAAGTCGGCCACGACCGCACACGGTAATCCCCCTCGTGACACGGTCTCCGCACGGTGTCCGGGCCGCAGCGACGACCGTTGAGCCCGGCTCTCCGCTCGCTCGTCGCTCCTGCAGCACCGCCCGCAGCCGACGATGTGAGTCAGCAACCGCAGTGCAACCTCTGGTGACTACAGTCACATCCATGTCCGACACGCACACCGAGGCCCAGTCGTCCTACGCGCCTTCCGCCGACTTTGCCTCGAACGCCAACGCCACCGGTGAGCTGTACGACGCGGCCGAGCGGGACCGGCTCGCCTTCTGGGCCGACCAGGCCAACCGGTTGTCCTGGGAGACACCGTTCACCGAGGTGCTCGACTGGTCGGAGGCACCGTTCGCCAAGTGGTTCGTCGGCGGCAAGCTCAACGTTGCCTACAACTGCGTCGATCGCCACGTCGAGGCAGGCAACGGCGACCGGGTCGCCATCCACTGGGTCGGTGAACCGGTCGACGATCAGCGCACCATCACCTACGCCGAACTCAAGGACGAGGTGTGCAAGGCCGCCAACGCCCTGACGGATCTCGGCCTGGTCGCCGGTGACCGCGTCGCGATCTACATGCCCATGGTTCCCGAAGCCATCGTCGCGATGCTGGCGTGCGCGCGACTCGGCGTCATGCATTCGGTGGTGTTCGCCGGCTACTCCGCGTCTGCGCTGCGGGCGCGCATCTCCGACGCCGAGGCCAAGGTCGTCATCACCACCGACGGGCAGTACCGCCGCGGCAAGGCGGCGTCGCTCAAGGAAGCCGTGGACGAGGCCGTCAAGGGCGAGACCACCGTCACGAACGTTCTGGTGGTGCGCCGCACCGGGATCGACGTCGAGTGGACCGACGGTCGGGACCTGTGGTGGCACGAGGTCGTCGATCGCGCCTCGACCGACCACGCGTACGAGGCGTTCGACGCCGAGCACCCGCTGTTCCTGCTGTACACCTCGGGTACGACCGGCAAGCCCAAGGGCATCATGCACACGACCGGCGGCTACCTGACGCAGTCCTCGTACACCCATTACAACGTCTTCGACGTCAAGCCCGAGACCGACGTGTACTGGTGCACAGCCGACATCGGCTGGGTCACCGGGCACACCTACATCGTGTACGGCCCGCTGTCGAACGGCGTGACGCAGGTGGTCTACGAGGGCACGCCGACGTCGCCGACCGAGCACCGGCACTTCGAGGTCATCGAGAAGTACGGCGTCACGATCTATTACACGGCGCCGACCCTGGTCCGCACGTTCATGAAGCTGGGCAGGCAGATCGCCGCCGAGCACGACCTGTCGAGCCTGCGCCTGCTGGGCTCGGTGGGCGAGCCCATCAACCCCGAGGCGTGGCGCTGGTACCGCACGGTGTTCGGTGCCGATACGACGCCGATCGTCGACACGTGGTGGCAGACCGAGACCGGCGCCATCATGATCTCGCCGCTGCCCGGCGTCACCCACGCCAAGCCGGGTTCGGCCATGACGCCGCTGCCGGGCATCTCGGCCAAGATCGTCGACGACGACGGCAATCAGCTCGAGCCGGGCACCGATCACGGCGAGCAGGCCAACGGCTACCTGGTGCTCGACAAGCCGTGGCCGTCGATGCTGCGCGGCATCTGGGGCGACCCGGAGCGGTTCAAGGAGACCTACTGGTCGCGGTTCGCCGAGCAGGGCTGGTACTTCGCCGGCGACGGCGCCCGGTACGGCAAGGACGGCGAGATCTGGGTGCTCGGCCGCATCGACGACGTCATGAACATCTCCGGGCACCGCATCTCGACCGCCGAGGTCGAGTCGGCACTCGTCGGACACTCCGGCGTCGCCGAGGCCGCCGTAGTAGGGGCGACCGACGAGCACACCGGTCAGGCCATCTGCGCGTTCGTCATCCTCAAGGCCAGCGCCCACGGCGGCGCCGAGGACATGGTCGACGAACTGCGTGCCGAGGTGGCCAAGGAGATCTCCCCGATCGCCCGGCCCCGCGAGATCCACGTCGTGCCGGAGCTGCCGAAGACCCGCAGCGGCAAGATCATGCGCCGACTGCTGCGTGACGTGGCCGAGGGCCGCGAACTCGGCGACACCTCGACGTTGGTCGATCCGAGCGTCTTCGAGGCGATCCGCGCCAGCAAGTAGGTCAGGCCGCGGGGACCGCACCGACCGGGACGAAACCGGATCCGGGGCGGTTCTTGGCGGTGATGTCGGCCAGCACGGCGTTGATCGACATCGTGACGGCAGGCGTGTGCAGCGGGACGAACTTCACCACGCACGTGGGCAGTTCCTCGCTGAAGGCGCCGTGAATCATGCCGACGAGCCGGTTGTTGACCGTGACCGGCGCGCCCGAGTCACCGGGCTGGCCGCACACCTGGCTGACGATGGTGCCGGGCTCCTTGCCGGGGCCCCACGTGACGCCGCAGGAGTAGCCGGTGGTGCGGCCGAGCTTGCACGACACCTCGCCGAACGCGGGGTCCGGGCCGATGCCGTCGATCTGGAAGCCGTTGACGTTGTTGACCGGCAACACCCGGGCGCGGTCGAACTGGATGACGGCGTAGTCGAGCGCGTCGTTGCCCGCCACCATCGTCCCGAGGATGCCCTGGTCCTCGGCGGCCTCGGACGCGACCTGTGCGCCCGGGCCTCCGCAGTGTGCCGACGTGAAACCGATCAGGTTGCCCCGGCTGTCGTTGCCAATCGCGGTCAACGTGCAGAACGCCTCGCCGTTGATCACGATGCCGGAGCCACCGCCCAGCGGCACCAAGTCCGCGGCCCCGGCCGGCGTGACCGTCGGAGAGAGCAGCGCCATCGCGACGGCGACGACGCTCGCGACGACGGCGCCGCGCCACCACTGTGTTCTTTGCTGCACTCCTGGCACCTCTAACGTCTGCCCCGACCCGCTGAACGCGAAACTCGGTCAGTCTAGGCCGGGCGGGACGGTTGAGCCCCGCGCGACATGGCAACATGATCCGCAATGACCCCGACGCGGAGGACCCGTCCATGAGCGCTGGCGACCGTAAGAACGGCGTGCCGACCACGGTGGCGTCGATCCCTCTGGTGGATCCGCATGCCCCCAAGGCCGACCCATCGGTCGGCGACCTGGTGAAGGATGCGACGGCACAGGTGTCGACGCTGGTGCGGGCCGAGGTCGAACTGGCCAAGGCCGAGATCACGCGCGACGTGAAGAAGGGCCTGACCGGCAGCGTCTACTTCATCCTGGCGCTCGTCGTGCTGTTCTACTCGACATTCTTCCTGTTCTTCTTCGCCGCCGAGCTGCTCGACACCTGGATCTGGCGGTGGGCGGCGTTCCTGATCGTGTTCGGCGTCATGGTGCTGACGACCATCCTCTTCGCGCTGCTGGGCTACCTGAAGGTCCGCCGGATCCGAGGTCCGCAGAAGACGATCGAGTCGGTCAAGGAGGCCCGGGAGGCGTTCACCCCCGGCGGCCACGACCCCAAGCAGCCAGCCATTCCGGCGCAGTCGACCACAGACCCCTCGGGCTGGTAGGTGGCCGGCCGCTCACGCGGTGACGTCCGGCAGCCGCCCGACCCGTCGGTCGTGCGGATCGACGGGCCATGGCGGCATCTGCAGGTGCACGCCAACGGGATTCGGTTCCACGTCGTGGAGGCACATTCCGAGCCGGTCCCGGCCAACGCGGAACGGCCGCTGGTCATCCTGTTGCACGGGTTCGGTTCCTTCTGGTGGTCGTGGCGGCACCAGTTGCGCAGCCTCACCGGCGCACGCGTCGTCGCGGTCGACCTGCGCGGGTACGGCGACAGCGACAAACCGCCGCGCGGCTACGACGGCTGGACGCTGGCCGGCGACACGGCCGGTCTGATCCGCGCGCTCGGCCACGAGCGGGCCACGCTCATCGGGCACGCGGACGGTGGGCTGGTGTGCTGGGCGACGGCGATGCTGCACCCGCGGGCGGTCCGCGCGGTCGGTCTGGTCAGCTCACCGCACCCGGTCGCGCTCCGGTCGTCGGCGCTGCGCCGGCGCGATCAGGGCCTGGCACTGCTGCCGTGGATGCTGCGCTACCAGGTTCCGTTCCTGCCCGAGCGCAGACTGGTCCGCCACGACGCCGCGCAACTCGAGTCGCTGATCCGCAGCCGGTCGACCGCGAAGTGGCAGGCATCCGAGGACTTCGCCGAGACCATTCCGCACCTGCGCAAGGCAATCCAGATCCCGTTCGCCGCGCACACCGCGCTGGAGTACCAGCGCTGGGCCGTCCGCAGTCAGCTCCGCGGTGAGGGCCGGCGCTTCATGAAGTCGATGAAGCGTCCGCTGACGGTGCCGATGCTGCATCTACGCGGCGACGCCGATCCCTACGTGCTGCCCGACGCGGTGCACCGCACGCAGCGCTACGCCCCGCACGGTCGGTACGCGACCATCGAGGGCGCTGGGCACTTCGCCCACGAGGAGGCGCCCGAGGCGGTCAACGAACAGTTCACCAGGTTCCTCACCCAGGTGTACGGCACCTAGGAGATGCAGGTGCCGGTGGCGACGCGCTCGCTGCTGCCGACCTTCGCCATCTGCTTGGCCACCTCGTTGGCGGTCAGCACGAAGCCGGTGTCGACGTCGTCGACCGCGGCACCGAACACCACGCCCAGCACCCGGCCCTCACGATCGATGAGCGGTCCACCCGAGTTGCCCTGCCGCACAGTGCCCCTGATCGTGTAGACCTCGCGGGTCACCGTCGTGGTGTGGTAGATGTCCGGCCCGTTGAGCTGGATGATCTCGCGGATCCTGGCCGGGGTGGCGGTGAAGTCCCCGCCGCCCGGGTAGCCGAGCACGACCGAGTCCGTCCCGGAATCCGCCTCGGCCATGTGGAATTCGAGCGGTGCCGATGGCAGGTTCGGTACGTCGAGGATCGAGATGTCGGCGTTCGGGTCGTAGGACACCACGCTGGCGTCGTAGCTCTGCCCGTCGACCTCGACGGTCACGGTTTCCGATCCGGCGACCACGTGCGCGTTGGACATCACCCGGTTGGGCGCGACTACGAAACCGCTGCCCTCCAACACCTTTTGGCAACTCGGCGCCACGCCGCGGATTTTCAGCACGCTGGGCCGGGTGGCAGCGACCACCTGGTCGGTGGCGAGCGCGGCGTCGGGCACGTCGACGTTGGCGATCGGCGTCCGGCCGAACGGTTGCAGCACGTCGGGCAGTCCCGAGGTGTCCAGCAGCGCCGACAGCCGCGCGGGCACCCGCTGCAGCCACGGCGGGGCGACGTCGTTGACCTCGGCGAGCACGCGCGAACCACGTACGGCGGCAGCGAGATCCGGCTGATCCGACGACGTCAGCGGTGTGGCGAGCAGCCACGCGGCGATCAGCACGGCCACCAGTTGCAGGGCCACGCCGACCACGGAGTCGGCCGTGCGCATAGCCCGGTTGCGGATGGCGCCGCGCACGGCGCGGCCCAGCACCACGCCGGCGATCTCGCCGATCACCACCAGCCCGAGGATCAGGAACAGCGTCACGAACAGCTTCGAGCGCGGGCCGTCCACGTGGCTGACGACGTGCGGTGCGAGCAGGACGCCTGCCACTGCGCCGAGGATCACGCCGACGAAGGACAGCAGGGAGCCCAGCGCCCCGGAACGCCAGCCGGAGACGGCGGCGACGAAGGCGACGGCGAGAACGGCCAGATCCAGCCACTGCGAGGAAGTCATCGTTGGCCCTCACCGTAGCTGCTGGTGGCGCCGACGAGCGCCATTGCCGAGTCGAGTTCGCGCACGTCGTCGGTGTTCCACGGCTTGGCCCAGCCCGCGACGTCGAGCAGCGCGGAGATGACCTGACCGGTGAAGCCCCACACCAGCATCTGGTTGAGCAGGAACGCCGGGCCCGCGTAGCGGCGCGACTTCTGCTTGCGGTAAACCATCAGCCGGTTCTCCGGGTTGATGAAGGCCCGCACCGGCACGCGCGCGACGATCGCGGTCTCACCGGGGCTGACGACGCCGACCGGGCCCGGGTCCGGCGAGTACGCGAGCACCGGTACGACGTGGAAGTTCGACGGCGGGATGAACATCCGCTCGAGGACCGTGAGCGGGTGCAGTCGGTCGGTGTCGATGCCGGTCTCCTCGCGTGCCTCGCGCAATGCCGTGAACACCGGTCCGGTGTCCTCCGGATCGCTGGCGCCGCCGGGGAAGGCAGCCTGGCCGGCATGGTTGCGCAGCGTCGAGGCTCGCACGGTGACGAGCAGGTCGGCGTCGTCGGGCAGTGTGCCTGCGGGCGCCTCGCGCGGACCGGAGAAGAGGACGAGCACGGCGGCGTCGCGTCGGGTGCCCGTCACCGTCGCGGCGGTGCTGGCCACCTCGAAGGCGGCGCGGACGTCAGGTGGAACGCGCCGGGTGTAGGCGTCGGGGATGTCGCTGACCTTGTCGACGAGACCCCTCAGCCAGGCCGGGGCGGCATCGGGGGTCAACTGATCCCCGTCGTGCTCCGCGCTCAACCCTGCACTCCAATCCGTGGGTTCACCGCCTCCGCGATCTCGTCGGCAGTGGCGAATGACCGGGGCAGGATCTCGGCAACGCTACCGTCCATGCGCAGCACGACGGTCGCGGGCATCACGTTGGGCACCTTCAGTGCCGAGGCGACGAGGCGGCGTCCGTCCTGCAGTGTCGGCAGGCGAACGCCCAGTTCGGCGAGACGCAGCAGCGCCGCCGTCTCGTTCTCGTCCTGATGGACGGTGATCACCGAGACCGCCGGACCCATCCGGCGCTGGTACTCGGCCATCGCGGGCAGTTCGTCGGCGCACGGCCCGCACCAGTAGGCCCACAGGTTGAGCACGACGGGGCGGCCGTCGACGGCGCGGCCCACGTTCACCGGCGCACCGTCGCCCGCGCACTCGAGGGTGACGTCGCGCAGTGACTGCGGTCCCGCGCCGGGTCCTGGACCGGGGCAGGGTGGGAGGTCGGCCTCGGCGCGGGGGCCCGCAAGCGCCTCGGGGGTGTCGGCGTCGCGGTGGTCGCGGGCCACGTAGGAGTCCCGCGGTCCGGCCGTTGGCTCGGTGCCGTCGAGTTCCCGCCAGAAGGCGACGCCGAGGCCGACGAGCACCACCAGCACCACGACCGTCCAGCGCGCCGACCTGCTCATCGTCGCGTTCCTCGCGTCACGACGCCGACCTACAGACCGGCCAGGGCCAGCAGGTGTTCGGTCTCCGGTCCCTTGACCAGCGGGGCGGCCAATGCCGGGTCGGTCGGCCCCGTGCCGAACGACGGGCAGTCCTTGGCAAGCACGCAGACCCCGCACGCCGGCTTGCGGGCATGGCAGACACGCCGACCGTGAAAGATGACTCGGTGACTCAAAAGCGTCCACTCCCGGCGCTCGATGAGTTCACCGATCGCGTGCTCGACCTTGACCGGGTCCTCGAGTTCGGTCCACCGCCACCGCCGCACCAACCGGCCGAAGTGGGTGTCGACCGTGATGCCGGGGATGTCGAACGCGTTGCCGAGTACGACGTTCGCCGTCTTGCGTCCGATGCCCGGCAGCGTGACGAGTTCTTCGATGGTCTTGGGCACCTCGCCGTCGAAGCGTTCGACGAGTTCCTGACCGAGCCGGAGCAACGACGTGGCCTTGTTCCGGTAGAAGCCGGTGGGGCGGATCAGCTCCTCGAGTTCGATCCGGTCGGCCTGGGCGTAGTCCAGCGCCGTTCGGTACCGCTTGAACAGTGCGGGAGTGGTGAGGTTCACCCGCTTGTCGGTGCTCTGCGCGGAGAGGATCGTGGCGACCGTCAGCTCCAGCGGCGTGGTGAAGTCCAGCTCGCAGTAGACTTGCGGAAAGGCTTGCGCCAGAGTGCGATTCATCCTGCGCGCCCGGCGCACCAGCCCCAGGTGAGTTTCGTCGTCCCATTTCCCACCGGGTGCCCGCACAGTCACGTCCTCCAGCCTACTGACGAGGCCGTTCTACGATGCTGGGACCGGTGGCAATTCGTGATCCCGCTGAGATGTTCGGCGTGTTTACTTCAGCGTTGTGTCGTGGTTGCTCGTCGCCTTCATCCCAGCATTGTTGATGCTGGCGACGTTCGGGCTGAGCCGCCTCGAGGAGAATCTCGTCGACGATGCCGTCTCCCCCGCCGACGTGGTCGCCGCACTGGAGAAGGCCAAGGCCGACTGCGCCCGTCCTGCGGTGCCCCGGGACGGGGTCGACGAGTACGACTCGGACGCGTTCTACGAACCTTACGAGCCCTTCGGTGGGTGCTACGGCGACCCCGTACTCGCCGAAGCGCCATCCGGTTTGCCGGCTCGGATATACGTTCATCACCGGACCAATCCGGAATTTCAGCCGACTCGCCAGGCGGATCGTGTGTAGCGTTGGCACGTCGAGAAGCGGCCAACCACTAGACTGAATTCGCCAATCCAAACCGGTTTTGGCCTGCGCGTGTCGTGATGACCCGAGAACATAAGAGGGGCAACGTGGACGAGATCCTGGCTAGGGCCGGAATCTTCCAGGGAGTCGAACCAGCAGCGGTCTCCGCGCTGACGAAGGAACTTCAACCTGTCGACTTTCCGCGCGGGCACACCGTCTTCGCCGAAGGTGAACCCGGTGACCGGCTGTACATCATCATCACCGGCAAGGTGAAGATCGGTCGCCGCTCCCCCGACGGTCGCGAGAACCTGCTGACGATCATGGGTCCGTCGGACATGTTCGGCGAGCTGTCGATCTTCGATCCGGGGCCTCGTACCTCCAGTGCCACCACCATCACCGAGGTTCGCGCCGTCGCGATGAACCGCGATGCGCTCAAGGCGTGGATCAAGGATCGGCCCGAGATCGCCGATCAGCTGCTGCGCGTGCTGGCACGCCGGCTGCGCCGCACCAACAACAACCTCGCCGACCTCATCTTCACCGACGTGCCGGGCCGCGTGGCCAAGCAGCTGCTGCAGCTCGCGCAGCGCTTCGGCACCCAGGAGGGTGGTTCGCTGCGGGTGACGCACGACCTCACTCAGGAGGAGATCGCTCAGCTCGTCGGCGCCTCGCGCGAGACGGTGAACAAGGCGCTGGCCGACTTCGCCCACCGCGGCTGGATCCGCCTGGAGGGGAAGAGCGTGCTGATCAGCGACTCCGAGCGGCTGGCTCGCCGAGCGAGGTAGGCGATTCGTGGAACATTTCCTGCGTTCACCGCGGGAGATCTTCCACGAATCACTCGCGCAGGTAGTCGAGCTGCGCCTGCACCGACCACTCCGCGTGGTCCCACAGCTTCTCGTCGACGTCGGTGTACACGTGCTCGACGATCTGGCGGGCCGTGGCGTCCTCGCCGAGCACCCGTAGCGCGTCGCGCACCTGTCCGAGCCGTTCCTCGCGGTGCTGCAGGTACGTCTCCGCCACGGCCTCGAGGTCGGGAAGGTCGGGCCCGTGTCCCGGCAGCACCGCACGCCGACCCAACCCCCGGAGTCGACGCAGCGACTCGAGGTAAGCGCGCAGGCTGCCGTCCTCGTTGTCGATGACGGTGGTGCCGCGGCCGAGCACGGTGTCGGCGGTGAGCACGGCGCCGTCGTCATCACCCCCATCGACCAGGAACGACAGCGAATCGGCGGTGTGTCGGGGCGTCGCGAGCACGGTGATGCGTAGCCCGGCGGCGTCGATGACCTCGCCGTCGGTCAGCGGACCGCCGAGCCCACGCAGGAAGCCGCTGCCGACCGCACGAACCACCGCACCGGTGCGGTCGACGAGTGCGTCTATCGCGTCGGTGTGGTCACCGTGCTTGTGGCTGATCAGGACCAGCGGGATCGTGCCGAGGGCGGCGATGCGCTCGACGTGCGCGTCGTCGTCGGGTCCCGGGTCGACGATCACTATCTCGTCGCTGCCAGGTCCGCGAAGCACCCAGGTGTTCGTCCCGTCGAGCGTCATCATGCCCGGGTTGTCGCACAGCAGGACCGACGCGGTGTCGGTGACGCGGCGCAGCGTCCCGTAGGCCGGATGCACCGGCTCCGGGTTCTCGGCAGCGTCGCCGGACGTCACGCCACCTCTGCGCTCACGCGACCTCCGCCCGATCGTCGCTCACGCGACCTCGACGATGAGTTCCACCTCGACCGGCGCGTTGCGGGGCAGCTCAGACACCCCTACTGCGGAGCGGGCGTGGGCGCCGGCCTCGCCGAAGATCTCGCCGAACAGCTCGGAGGCGCCGTTCACGACGCCGGGTTGTCCGCCGAACCCTGGCGCGGACGCCACGAAGCCGACGGCCTTCACGACGCGGACGATCGCGTCGATGCCAACCAGCGCGTGGATCGCGGCCAGGGCGTTCAGTCCGCAGGTGCGGGCGAGAGCCTGTGCGTCCTCGGCGGTGACCTCGGCGCCGACCTTGCCCGTCGCGACGAGTTCGCCGGCGACGATGGGTAGCTGACCTGCGGTGTAGACGAGGTTGCCGGTGCGCACCGCGGGGACGTAAGCCGCCAGCGGGGCGACCACGTCGGGCAGTTGGATGCCCAGTTCGGTCAGCCGCTCCGACCACGCCTTGTTGGCTGAGGTCACTTGGGCCGCTTCAAGTAGGCGACGTGCTGCTCGCCGGTGGGGCCCTGAAGCACCGACACCAGCTCCCAGCCGTCTGCGCCCCACTGATCGAGGATCTGCTTGGTCGCATGGGTCAGGAGGGGGACCGTGGCGTACTCCCACTTGGTCGTTTCGCTCACGCGGTCCACCTCGTCATTTCAGTCATGTCGCTGAGCTTATCGGGCGCGAGCACCGCCTTGGATAGCATGCTGGTGTGACTACGTCGTCCCCGTCCAGCAGCCGCAGCACGGTCGGCTGGCCATCTCGGCTGTCCAAGGCGAAGCTGCACTTCGTCACGGGGAAGGGCGGCACCGGCAAATCCACGGTCGCGGCCGCGCTGGCGCTGACGCTGGCCGCCGGTGGACGCAAGGTGCTGCTGGTCGAAGTCGAGGGGCGCCAGGGAATCGCGCAACTGTTCGACGTGCCGCCGCTGCCGTACGAAGAGGTCAAGATCGCGACGGCCGACGGCGGTGGCCAGGTCAACGCGCTGGCGATCGACACAGAGGCGGCGTTCCTCGAGTACCTCGACATGTTCTACAACCTCGGCATCGCCGGACGCGCGATGCGACGCATCGGTGCAGTGGAATTCGCGACGACGATCGCACCCGGACTGCGCGACGTCCTGCTCACCGGCAAGCTCCGCGAGATCGTGACGCGCGGCGACAAGCCCGGCAAGCAACAGGTCTACGACGCGGTGGTCGTGGACTCGCCGCCGACCGGCCGCATCGCGCGCTTCCTCGACGTGACGAAGGCCGTGTCGGATCTAGCGAAGGGCGGGCCCGTGCACGGTCAGGCCGAGAGCGTGGTCAAGGTCCTGCACTCCGACCTCACCACCATCCACCTGGTGACGTTGCTCGAGGCGTTGCCGATTCAGGAGACGGTCGAGGCGATCGAGGAACTCCGACAGCTGGACCTGACGATCGGCAGCGTCATCGTCAACCGGAACATCCCGGCCTACCTGTCGCCCGAGGATCTGAGCAAGGCCGCCGAGGGCGTCATCGATGCCGATGCCGTCCGGGCCGGGCTGACCAAGGTGGGAATCACGTTGTCCGACGACGACTTCGCGGGCCTGCTCACCGAGGCAATCGAGCATGCGACGCGCATCGCCGCGCGTGCCGAGAGCGCCGAGCAGCTCGACGAGATCGACGTGCCCCGGCTGGAACTGCCTGCGATCCGCGACGGCGTGGACCTGGGCAGTCTGTACGAACTCGCCGAGGAACTCGCCGCCCAGGGCGTGCGATGAGCGCTTGCGCGAAGAGCCGACGACCTGCGATGAGCACCCGTGCCCCGATGAACAGAGGAAACGTCTGATGAGCAGCACGGCACGCGCACTCGATCTGAGCGCGATCCTGAAGGACCGGTCCAATCGGGTCGTGGTCTGTTGTGGCGCAGGCGGTGTCGGCAAGACGACCACCGCTGCGGCGATGGCGATGCGGGCCGCCGAGTACGGACGCACGGTCGTGGTGCTGACCATCGACCCGGCCAAGCGACTCGCGCAGGCGTTGGGCATCAAGACCCTTGGCAACACTCCGCAGCGGGTACCGCTGGCGCCGGAGGTGACCGGCGAACTGCACGCGATGATGCTCGACATGCGCCGCACGTTCGACGAGATGGTTCTCCAGTACTCGGAAGGCGACCGCGCCGAGGCCATCCTGGAGAACCAGTTCTACCAAACCGTCGCGACGTCGCTGGCCGGTACGCAGGAGTACATGGCGATGGAGAAGCTGGGTCAGCTTCTGGCGCAGGACAAGTGGGACCTCGTGGTCGTCGACACTCCGCCGTCGCGCAATGCGCTGGACTTCCTCGACGCGCCGAAGCGGCTCGGCAGCTTCATGGACAGCAGGCTGTGGAAGCTGCTGCTGGCACCGGGCCGCGGCATCGGCCGGCTGGTGACGGGCGCGGTGGGGCTGGCCATGAAGGCGTTGTCGACGGTGCTGGGATCTCAAATGCTCGCCGACGCAGCCGGTTTCGTGCAGTCCCTCGATGCCACGTTCGGCGGTTTCCGCGAGAAGGCCGATCGCACATACGAATTGCTGAAGCGGCGCGGTACCCAGTTCGTCGTCGTATCGGCCGCGGAGCCCGACGCGCTGCGCGAGGCATCGTTCTTCGTGGACCGGTTGACGCAGGAGAGCATGCCGCTGGCGGGGCTGATCCTGAACCGGACCCATCCGACGCTGTGCGATCTCAAGCCCGATCAGGCCAGGGACGCCGCCGAGACGCTTGAATCCGATGACCCGTTGACCGCGGGTGTGCTTCGTATCCACGCCGACCGCGCCTTGACCGCCAAGCGGGAGGTGCGGCTGCTGTCGCGCTTCACCGGCGCGAACCCGCACGTCGCGATCGTGGGCGTTCCGTCACTGCCGTTCGACGTGTCCGACCTCGACGCGCTGCGCGCCATCGCCGATCAGATCACCGGCGACGTCGACGCTGCGTGAGGAGCTAGACGGCGCTGCGCTGCTTGCGCTGACCGGCGAAGAAGTCGGCCCAGGAGACGACCTCGGGATGCTGCTTGAGCAGGGCGCGGCGCTGACGTTCGGTCATGCCGCCCCACACGCCGAACTCGACGCGGTTGTCGAGGGCGTCGGCGCCACATTCCTGGATCACCGGGCAGTGCCGGCAGATCACGGCCGCCTTGCGCTGTGCGGCGCCGCGAACGAACAGTTCGTCGGGATCGGCCTGGCGGCACCGTGCTTGCGAGACCCACGCGATGCGAGCTTCCGCTTCCGCGCTCTGTACTACTGCGTTGACTGGGGAACTAGTTATGGTCCTGCGCGCCGCGGGCCGAGTAGCTGACACCTGCGATCCCTCCGTCCAGCCGCCGCCATCTCGACGGTCCGTTCCAGGTGTAGAACGCCGGTGCGATCTACGCCACAATGCGACCTGAAGTGTTACCTAGATCGCACTGTGTGTCCAAGCTAGGTGGTCAGGGGTCTTTTGCGCAACAGTCAAATCACGATTTTTTGGCACGACCGTGCCGTGATGCGTACCAAACCGGGGCTGGCGCCCGCGCAGCGTCTCCGACCGGCGGCGATGCAACCGCAGCGCCCGCCGTTGCCGACGATGCAACGGCTCGGGAGCTGACGTCCCGCGACCTCGCTAGTCTGTAACCCATGTCCGAGAGTCCGACGTCTCGACCGCCGGGTTCGCCACCCCGCGCCGTCACGTTGATCAAGTTGTTCTGGTGCTGCGTGTTGGCCAGCGTGGTGGCTGCGGCTCTCATGTTCCCGCTCGTCGGCGGCTTCGGCCTGATGTCGAACCGGGCGTCCGACGTGGTCGCCAACGGTTCCTCCCAGCTCGTCGAGGGCGAGGTTCCCGCGGTCTCGACGATGGTCGACGCCAAGGGCAACACGATCGCGTGGCTGTACTCCCAGCGCCGGTTCGAGGTGCCCAGCGAGCAGATCGCCAACACGATGAAGCTCGCGATCGTCTCGATCGAGGACAAGCGCTTCGCCGATCACAACGGCGTCGACTGGCAGGGCACGCTGACCGGTTTGTCCGGCTATCTGTCCGGCGCCCCCGATACCCGCGGCGGGTCGACGCTGGAGCAGCAGTACATCAAGAACTACCAACTATTGGTGGTGGCGCAGACCGACGCCGAGAAGCGCGCGGCCATCGAGACCACTCCAGCGCGCAAGCTGCGCGAGATCCGCATGGCGCTGACGCTCGACAAGACGTTCACCAAGCCCGAGATCCTCACCCGCTATCTCAACCTGGTGTCGTTCGGCAACGGTGCGTTCGGCGTGCAGGACGCCGCGCAGACCTACTTCGGCATCAACGCCTCCGAGCTGAACTGGCAGCAGGCCGCGCTCCTCGCCGGCATGGTGCAGTCCACCAGCACACTCAACCCGTACACCAACCCCGACGGTGCGCTGGCTCGCCGCAACGTCGTACTCGACACCATGATCGACAACGTCCCGCAGGAGGCCGCGGCGCTGCGTGCGGCCAAGGAGCAGCCGCTCGGCGTGCTGCCCCAGCCGCAGGAGTTGCCGCGCGGCTGTATTGCCGCGGGTGACCGCGCGTTCTTCTGCGACTACGCGCTCGACTACCTGGCGCGCGCGGGCATCAGCAAGGAGCAGGTCGCCAAGGGCGGCTATTTGATCCGCACAACCCTGGACCCCGACATCCAGAACACGGTGAAGTCGTCGATCGACGGCATCGCCCCACCTGACCTCGATGGCGTGGCCAGCGTCATGAGCGTCATCAGGCCCGGCAAGACGGCGCACCCGGTGGTGGCCATGGCGAGCAACCGCACGTACGGACTGGACCTCGAGGCCGGTCAGACGATGCAGCCGCAGCCGTTCTCGCTGGTCGGCAACGGCGCGGGCTCGGTCTTCAAGGTCTTCACCACCGCCGCCGCGATGGACATGGGGATGGGCATCAACGCCAAGCTCGACGCTCCCTCGCGTTTTCAGGCCAAGGGTCTCGGCAGCGGCGGAGCGAGGGGCTGCCCGCCCGCCACCTGGTGCGTGGAGAATGCGGGGGCCTACCGCGGCCAGATGAGCGTCACCGACGCCTTGGCCACCTCGCCGAACACGGCGTTCGCGAAGCTGATCTCGACGGTGGGCGTGCAGCGCGTCGTCGACATGGCGGTCCGTCTGGGATTGCGCTCCTACGCCCTCCCGGGCACGGCGCGTGACTACGACCCGGAGAGCAACGAGAGCCTCGCCGACTTCGTCAAGCGGCAGAACATCGGGTCCTTCACCCTCGGGCCCATCGAGGTCAACGCCCTCGAACTCTCGAACGTGGCGGCGACGTTGGCCTCAGGCGGCACGTGGTGCCCACCGAGCCCCATCGACAAGGTCTTCGACCGCAACGGCGAAGAGGTCTCGGTGACCACCGAGACGTGCGATCAGGCCGTGCCCGAGGGCCTGGCCAACACCCTGGCCAACGCCATGAGCAAGGACGACACCGGTTCCGGCACCGCGGCGAGCGCCGCCGGGTCGGTGGGCTGGAACCTGCCGATGGCGGGCAAGACCGGTACCACCGAGAACAACAAGTCGTCGGCGTTCCTCGGCTTCACCAGTGAGTTCGCCGCCGCCAACTACATCTACGACGACTCGACCGCCCCGGGTGAGCTGTGCTCGTTCCCGCTGCGGCAGTGCGGGTCGGGTGACCTGTTCGGCGGCAACGAGCCCGCCAGAACGTGGTTCACGGCGATGAAGCAGTTCACGCCGGAGACGGTCTCCCTTCCGCCGACCGATCCGCGGTACGTCGACGGTGCGCCCGGCTCGCGCGTGCCCAGCGTCGCGGGCATGAGCGAAGGCCTGGCCAGGCAGCGTCTGAAGGAGGCCGGTTTCCAGGTCGCGGAGCAGACCACGCCGGTCAACAGCGGGTCGTCCGCGGGATCGGTCGTCGGCACCTCCCCGTCGGGCGAGACCGTGCCGGGCTCGACGATCACGATCCAGGTCAGCAACGGCATCGCGCCGGCACCACCGCCGCCGCCGGTGGGGGTCCCGATCCCCGGCCTCCCGCCACCACCTCAGGTGGGGTCGACGGTCGTGCAGATTCCGGGCCTGCCGCCGATCACGGTGCCGGTGCTCGGACCGCCCCCGCCGCCGCCTCCGCCGCCACCGTGACCGTGAGGGTGGCCGTGTCCGTCGGACCTGGGGGTCGACCCCGTCGACTGGCACGGAAACCCGACCGCGCGCGCCGGTGGCAGTAAGCTGCCTATATGCCCGACCCTTCCACCGTTCTGAAGAGTTCGGCGGCGGCAGCCACAGGCACGCTGGTCGCCGGGCTGGCATATGGCTCGCTGATCGAGCGCAATGCGTTCGTCGTCCGCGAGGTCACGATGCCGGTCTTGACTCCCGGTTCGTCGCCGCTGCGCGTCCTGCACCTCTCGGACTTCCACATGCGGCCCGGACAGCGCCGCAAGCAGGCGTGGCTCCGCGAGCTGGCGCAGTGGAGTCCCGACCTCGTCGTCAACACCGGCGACAACCTCGCACATCCGAAGGCGGTGCCCGCCGTCGTTCAGGCGATGGGCGACCTGCTGTCGGTGCCGGGGCTGTTCGTGTTCGGCAGCAACGACTACTTCGGGCCGCGGCCGAAGAATCCGGCGAGCTACCTGTTCGACAAGTCGCGGCGCGTCACCGGCTCCCCGCTGCCCTGGCAGGATCTGCGCGCAGCGTTCAGCGAGCGCGGGTGGCACGACATGACGCACAACCGCCGTGAGATCGACGTCAACGGACTGGTGATCGCGGCGGCGGGCGTCGACGATCCGCACCTCACCCGGGACCGGTACGACACGATCGCCGGCAGGCCGAACCCGGCCGCCAACCTGTCGCTGGGTCTGGTCCACGCGCCCTACACGCGGGTGCTGGACCGGTTCGCCGACGACGGCTATCAGCTGGTCATGGCCGGTCACACCCACGGCGGTCAGCTGTGCGTGCCGTTCTACGGCGCCGTCGTCACCAACTGCGATCTCGATCCGTCGCGGGCCAAGGGTCCGTCGCAGTGGGGTGCCAGGACCCAGCTGCACGTCTCGGCGGGCATCGGCACGTCGCCGTACTCGCCGGTGCGGTTCTGCTGCCGGCCGGAAGCGACGTTGCTGACTCTGATCGCGGCTCCCACCGGAGGCGGTTTCGCGGGCTCCACGGCGAGCCAATCGCAGCCCACCATGTCGGCGCGTTGACCGACGGGTCGTCGGTCGCTTCCCGAAGCCAGCCACGTCAGTGGGCCGACGATGCGGTCCGGTTGATCGAAGCCGACGCTCGCCGCAGCGCCGACACCCATCTGCTGCGGTATCCGCTGCCTTCGGCGTGGAGCGCGTACCCGGGGCGGAACAGCTCCGCCGGGCCGGACGTCCAGCTGTATCTGAAGGACGAGACCACCCACATCACCGGCAGCCTCAAGCACCGGTTGGCGCGGTCGCTGTTCCTGTACGGCCTCTGCAACGGCTGGATCACCGAGGGCACCACGGTCATCGAGGCGTCATCGGGCTCGACGGCGGTGTCGGAGGCGTACTTCGCGGCGATGCTGGGTCTGCCGTTCATCGCGGTGATGCCGACGTCGACCAGTGCCTCGAAGATCCGCCTGATCGAATCTCAGGGCGGCCGTTGCCACTTCGTCGCCGAGGCATCTCAGGTGTACGCCGAAGCGGAGCGGCTGGCGGACGAGACCGGTGGGCACTACCTGGATCAGTTCACCAACGCCGAGCGGGCGACGGACTGGCGTGGCAACAACAACATCGCCGAGTCGATCTATCAGCAGATGGGCTCCGAGGCGCATCCCTGCCCGGAGTGGATCGTGGTGGGCGCGGGAACCGGCGGGACGAGCGCGACCATCGGTCGCTACATTCGCTACCGGCGCCATCAAACCCGGTTGTGCGTCGTGGATCCGGAGAACTCCGCGTTCTTCCCGTCGTACGCCCAGGGGCACGCGGTCGGCGGTTCGTCGTCGCGCATCGAGGGAATCGGTAGACCGCGGGTCGAGCCGTCGTTCCTACCAGATGTCGTGGACCGGATGGTTCAGGTCCCCGACGCGTCCTCGGTGGCAGCAGCCCACCACGTGAGCGCAGTGCTGGGGCGCCGAGTGGGTCCGTCGACGGGGACGAACGTGTGGGGCGCGTTCGGCTTGATCGCCGAGATGATCGCCAATGGCCGTAGTGGGTCGGTCGTGACGCTGATCGCCGATAGCGGCGACCGCTACTCCGACACCTACTTCAGCGACGAGTGGCTGGCCAGCGCGGGGCTGGACCCCTCCGCCTCGGCGGCGACGTTGGTCGAGTTCGAACGCTCGGGCGCCTGGCCCTGATCTTCCCGTCGGCCGACCGCGTCGGACGTCAGGAACAACCACAGGGCTGCAAGACCGAAGAATCCACCGTAGAGGGCAGCTCCCAAACCGGTCATCGATCTCTCCTTCTCCGGGTCGTGCTCGTGCACGTCCTTCGATTGTCATCAACGCCACGATCTGCCACTTTCATCCCGCGCCGGGTCGTTACCCGATGGTGATCTCCGTGGTCGCAACGTTGCCGTCGCGGCGCTTCATGCTGCATTCGGGCTACCCACCCGCGTCGGGCACTACACGCGTCGTGGGTGTGACGTCGGCGTTTGGCTTCCATCGGCCCCCGTGCGATACGCTGTCGTGGCTCTCCGCGGGGTGTGGCGCAGCTTGGTAGCGTGCTTCGTTCGGGACGAAGAGGTCGTGGGTTCGAATCCCGCCACCCCGACTCGCAGGATCGCAGGTGAGAGGCCCTGACCGGGAGATTCGGTCGGGGCCTTCTTACTTCTCAGTCCGCAGCTGGTCCGCAGTGGCTGCCAAAGACCGCATGCGCGCCGCATCTAGTGCAACCGAAACCTGCTCCAGGTCGTCCGGGAACAGGTCGGCATAGGTATCCAAGGTGAGGACCGCAGACGCGTGTCCGAGCATCGTTTGGACCGCCTTCACGTTGGCCCCCGCACTGATCGACAGGGATGCCGCCGTATGACGGAGATCATGGGGCGTGACGGTGGGGTACGCCGGGTCTGCTTCCTGGAGGCGTTGGACAGCCACGTTGAAGACTCGCGGCCGCCAGGTCGACACTCGGAGCAGCGCTCCCCCTGGTGATGTGAACACCAAGTCCTCACGCTTTTTGCCGATCATTTGCGCGGCCAGCAGCTTGGCGAGGAACGCCGGGAAGGGCACCGAGCGACGTTCATGGGATTTCGGCGTGGACCACACCACCCGTCCGTTGACCTCGGCGATTGCCTCGCGGATGTTGACCCGGCGACGCAACATGTCGAATGACTCCACCCGCAGCGCTGCCATCTCGCCCCAACGCAACCCGGTGTAAGCGAGAAATCGGACAACGGTGGCGTACTCGCCAACCTCGCATGCCAGAAGCTCCACCTGCTGGTGCGTCAGATAGCCCCGCGATCGGTGCTGTCGTCGCGGCGACTTCACTCCCGTGCACGGATTCCGGGGGATCCGGCGGTCCTCGACGGCCATCTCGAGGATCTGGCGCAAGACGCTAAGCGCGTTCTCGATGGTGGCGGGCTTGGCTCCGCCGGCCGCCAGTTCCTGCACCCACGCTCTGATGTCCGACGACTGCACGTCGGCCACCGCAACGGCGGACCACCGTCCTTCCACGTAGCCCGACCAGGCGAACGCGCGTGTCGCGACCGTGGTCTCCTTCAAATGGCTCTGCGTCCCAAGCCATTTGGTATGCACCTCGCGGACGGTGATGCGGCCCGCTTTCGGCGCGACATAGGTGCCGATCGTCTGGGCGGCAGTGATCTCGTTGAGAAAGGCCTGCGCATCGACCTTGCGTTCGAATGACCGCGTGTTCTCTCCACCCTGGTCGTCCACATACCGGGCCAACCACCGGCGTCCCCTACCACTGCGCGCGGAAGGGCTTCCGTCTGATCGACGCCACCTGTCCTCGACGCCCGCGCGGCGGTTTCGTCGCTGCATGTGAGCCACCTCCCTTGGTGCCCAGTTTCACATCGACTACCGACAGCCGACGAAACCGTTCGGCTGGAGTCAATTTGCAAGTGATCTGCAGGGTAGTGGTGGACAAATACGGGGCGCCACCACCAGCGTTGGATTCGTTGACAGAACACACCTTTGAGGAGCATCAGATGGATCTACTGAACGCGAAACAGGTTTCGGAAATCATCGGCGTCCCCGTCGGGACCCTGCGCTACTGGCGCCACTGCGATATCGGGCCTGCCAGTTTTGCCTTGGGCCGCCGCGTCGTCTACCGCCGCGACGAGGTGCTGCGGTGGATCTCGGAGCAAGAAATTGCAACTCGGCGTGGAGGCGGCGACGCCGCGTGAGATCCGCAATTGAGAAAGACCCCGGGTCCTAGCCGAGGTCTTTCATTCGAACCACCCGATCGCTCAACCGGAGGACTCCTCATGAGAATAACCTGCCATGCCCGCCTTCAGAAGCTTCGTAGGCGGGAAAAGCATTGAGTGCCAGGGCCGAGACCGACAAAAAGTCCGTTGCCGTTCGGCTGGTGGAGATGGCCCAAGAGCGATATTGCCTCGGCGTCTCCGAGGACGGTGAACCCTTCGGCGCCGAACGCACGCGGCCGCACCTGGCGATGCTGCTACGCGCCGGCAAGGCCGGCCTGCGAGCCGAACTCGCCTCGCGCTACTTCCGCGACACCGGCACTGTCGCCGTCGGCCAGGCACTCACTGACGCCACGTTGATCCTCGAAGGCATGGCCGCCATCAAGGCTCCGGAGAAGTTGTATCTGCGCGTCGCAGAACTGGACGGTATCAACTACATCGATACTGGACGACCTGACGGCAAGGTGATCCGCATCGGCCAGGGACGGTGGACTGTCACCGATTCCGCCCCGGTTCGTTTCTTGCGAAGCAAGCTGACGGCCGCGATGCCACTGCCGTCGGTGGGTGATTTGGATCGACTGTGGGATTTCGTCAACATCAACGTCGAGGACCGACCCGTCCTCCTCGCGGTGCTCGTCGCCGCGCTCGTCCAGTGCGATGTCCCGCATCCTGTGTTGGCACTCTTCGCCGAACAGGGCAGCGCCAAGAGCACGACGACGCGCATGCTGGTCGATCTGATCGATCCCTCCCCCGTCCCGTTGCGCCAAGCGCCGCGCGACGCTGACTCTTGGGTGACCGCGGCATCCGGGTCATGGGTAGTCGCCCTCGACAATCTGTCCACCATCCCGCCGTGGCTGTCGGACTCGCTGTGCCGCGCCGCCACGGGCGACGGCAACGTCAAACGAGCGTTGTACACCGACGCCGACCTAGCGGTCATCAAGTTCCGTCGGTGCGTCATCATCAACGGCATCGACGTCGGCGCTGTGCGACCCGACCTTGCAGAACGACTGGCGACGGTCGAGCTGCGACGCATTGATCGCCACATGCGACAACCGGAGGCCACGATGCGACAACAGTGGCGCACGGCTCTACCAGGCATTCTGAGTGGGCTGCTCGATCTGGCCGCCTTAGTCCATCAACGCCTCGAGACCATCTCGGTCGATGTGTCGCCACGGATGGCGGACTTCAGTCGCACGCTGGCGGCCGTCGATGAGTTTCTGTCGACCAATGGCTTCCGTCGTTACTTGTCGCGCGCCAGCCAACTCTCCGAAGACAGTCTGTCCGCCGACCCGTTCATTGAACGGCTGCGCCAACACATCGAGGAGCCAATCATCGCGGGATCCGGAGCGGACCTGCTTGCGGCAGTCACACCGGCCGGCGACACCTGGCGCAGGCCGAAGGAGCGGCCCAGGAACGGTCGGGACGTCACAGCGCTTCTGAAACGGCACGCGCCCGCGCTTCGAAGCCTTGGCTGGGTGATCGAGGACGATGGCGCGCGGAATCACCGGAATGTGCTGCTGTGGACCGTTTACCCGCCCGCCAAAGATGTGTCGGCAGATCAAGCCTCGCAACCCTCGCGTCCCTCGCTGCTGCGGGGTAGCCGCGGCGGGCTGGGCAACGCGGATATCGCGCCGGACTCAGTTCCTGAGGAGCCTGTCGAAGACCTGTCCATAGAAGCCTCCTGAGTCACCGTCCGCCAGCACACAATGCGGTGTGTTGTCGGTGCCGGCGAGCATCATCGGAGATGGAACCGGGAGGCGATGGTCGTGAGTCTCGAAGACGATGTGAAGAAACTGGCCGACGCGGCAGTTGCGGATTGGCCCGACATCCAGTTCTCCGGGGACTTCGACAGAGCAATCAGGGACCTCTACCGATCGCACTTGCAATTCCCGCCATCCTGGCCCCAGGAGGACTGCGACGAGTACATCGCAGAGAACGCGGACATGGCCGCGACTCGTTTGATCACCACGCTTGACGACGTGATCGACACCGTTGTTGATGGCTATGAACGCCAACACGGGATCCGACCCCACCACGACGACGCAAGCGAAATGATCAAGGCCAAGCGTCGATCGGCAATTCACGAGCTGGAGTGGGACATCGAGGACCTCGCAGCCGAACTCGCCGGATGGTCCATTCATAGCCTCGGTCGTGCCGTCGCGAGTATGACCGGATGCAGTCCTGCCAGCCGAAGACACCGCCGGCGTAGGACACGCTGACCGACTGCTGCCTGGTGCGTGGGCGGGACTGCTCACCAACTACGCAGCGGGTGTACGACTTTTGCGAGTTCTCTCGCGGCGGTCAGTGTTGGGCGATTCAGGTTCTTGAGTCGAGCTTGTTCTGTCATGCGTGCTAGCAACGCGTGCAGCGCCTCGTCGTTCTCGAGCATGATCCCGACGGCATCGAGCGGCTCGATGGGTGCCGGCTCCGGCCCTGTGGACTCCGCAGTCGGCTTGGAGGAGTCAACGGGTTTTCGCACCTCGACCACTCGTATGGGTGACCCGTAGCGCTCTGCGGCCGTACGTGCCGCCGAGGCGTCACGTCGGCATGTGTCGGAGCAGTACAGCCGACGACGTCCGCGTCGCGGCCCGTCGTCGATATCAAGCATCACTGCCTCGCAGCGGACACACCGAGTTGGGTCGTAGGAACCGGCGCCGTTGTCGTCACCGCTGGCTGAACGTCGAGCGGCGTTGTCGGACAGCGGGTCTCTGCTCTCGAAGTCCCCGCCTTGCGGTGCGGAGCGAGCAGACCGCGTACCCGCACCCGAGATGCCCGCCATCCCGCGTCCTCCCTCGTCTGCGGTGCGAGCCCTGCGCAGCGCGGCTTTGATCTCGCGAACATCGACATCGACGAGCGCAGCAATCTTGGCCAAAGTCTCGCCCCGGTCCCTCATCTGCTCGACGGCAGCCTGCAGGCCGGCGAGATAACCTGCACGCCTCTTAGCCCCCTCTGCGCGGACACGCTCCTGCGCCTGATCGAGTCGCACCCGTTCCCATGTGTCGACAGACTCGACTCGGTGCAGCGTGAGTCGGATCGTCGCGGCGGCGTCGGCATTGGCGCGCTCCCGCCGAGCCCTTTCCTCGTTCAATCTGCGCTGCGCTTCACGGGCTCGGTACCGCGCGCGGAGCTTCTCATTCGAGTTCATACCGAGAACATAGAAACGTGCGGACGAATCGGTCCACGACCAGAGCCACATTCGCGATGACGAACGTCCGTACTCCGCATCTTCACTCCCCCGAGCCTGTCGACTTAGTTCAGCGTTCCAGCCGACTAACCCTGCATGCCATGCCTCTGCTCGGAGCGTCTCCCCGACGTGCTCAACGACGAGATCCACACACCTCTTGCATTTCGGGGCTACCACGCTCACATATCGACGGACGATATTCGCCACATGGGTCGTGGCGCAGACGCTCCGCGTCGCCGGGGCGCGACGCATGTGGGGTTCGCCGAGACGAGTCGCGGACGGCGGGGCGACGCGTTGGCAAGGTCCGTTCGGACGCTGACGTGGTGTGCGTGGCATTGCGGGAGTGGAAGTGATTGCGAAGCCTGATGCGGCCCAGGGTGCATCGGCGTTCGGGATGACACGAGCATTTCTCCGCTAACATCGCGGACGCCCCTAGAGCGAAGGTAAAACAGCACGAGGCACAGCCGGCTGGGAGGTGTGGATTCCGTTGTGGCTAGTGAGCTAGGCCCGCGGGGCGGCCCGTCCTCTTGGTGGCGGATTCGCCCCCGTGCTGGCGTCGCCGTCGGTCTTGCGGTGGGCGGCGAGAAAGTCATCGACCAGGTTCGCGCAGTCGTCGTGTGTGATGGTGCGAATCCCGGTCATCCGGGCGAAGGCGAGTGGCCCGACGAGCTGACAGATCGCCAGTTCCCGGTCGCAATGTGCGAGTTCGGCCTGCGCTCTCGGGCTGGTGAGTATGGCGTCAAACGGCTGTCGGTATTGGTTAACGACTCGGGTCCGTAGCGCCCCGGATGTGTGGCGCTCATCCACTTCGTTGCTGGAGCCGGTGGGTCCTAGCGAGAGCCACGCGAGTGTCGTGACATGCAGCGGCGCGTCGTTGAACAGGGCGGCTTGGCGGCTGAGCAATTCGAGCAGCTGGTCGCGGATGGGTCCATTGGTCGGTACCGGAGTCGTCACCTGTGGAAGTAGGCGTTCGAACGTGGCTGCGAGTAGATGCGAAGAACTCTGAAAATGCCGGTACAGCGTTGTTCTGGCCACTTTGGACGCCTTGGTGACGGCATCAATGGTGACTGCTTCCACCCCACCGGTGCTCAATAGCGTTGCCGCGGCATCCAGCAGCCGGGTGCGTGACCGGATGAGCCGAGGGTCCACGTCGTCGTCAGGGACTGGCACTGACTGACTGTCGCTCACTCATTCACCTCGGCGGTCGATCTTCACGCGATGCTGTCACGGCAGTCTAGCAGTGTGGTACTAACGGTAGCGGAGCGAAACCGACCGTATTGGAGCGTGATGGTGCCCGAAGGCGTGTTGCCGCCAGAGCGGCTGCCCTCGCACACCACGACGTGCATGGGTTGCGGCCCGGACAACCCCCACGGACTGCAGTTGGTGGTGCATCGCAGCGGCGACGCGGTGTACACCGATGTGACGTTCGACGAGCGCCATGTCGGAGCACCGGGGCTGGCTCACGGCGGCGCAATCGCTGCCGCGTGTGATGACGTCCTGGGCTTCACGTTGTGGATCGCCGGCACCCCGGCAGTGACGCGCACGCTCACTTTGGAGTATCTACGGCCGGTGCCGCTCCATCGGCCCCACCGGATTACTGCTTACATCGTCTCTCATGAAGGACGGGCGTTGCATGTCACGGCGACAGGTACGGGTGAGGGTGGGATCGCCCACTTCACCGCCAATGCAGTGTTCGTCGCAGTCAGCCCTGAGCACTTCGCCGCACACGGCGATGTCAGCGCTTTCGCTCAACTTCTAGAGCACTTCTCGCGCCGGGGTGGCCTCGGCGACGGGCCATCATGACCCTCCCCCAGACACGCAGCCACAGCGGAGCCCGGCCGTCGGGAGACGATCCAGTCGCTGTCGATAAGCGGAGCGCCGTAGCGCCGCGTTCCCGCGCCTCCGCACGGCGCCGGGAAATGATCCTGGATGCGGCACTATCGGTTGCCGCGTCGGGTGGTTACGAGGCAGTCCAAATGCGGGCGGTCGCCGCGCGGGTCGGCATCGCGGTCGGCACGCTCTACCGCTACTACCCGGCGAAAACCCACTTGCTGGTCGCAGGGCTGACACGTGAGTTCCGTCGACTGGACTCAGCCTTCGACTGGGCGAGCGTTGACGGCACACCGCTGGAACGGCTCGAACGCCTAACCGGACATCTCCACGACCGCTGGCAGAGCAATCCCTCGCTGACAGCAGCCATGACACGGGCCTTCGCCATCGCAGACACCAGTGCCGCCGCGGAACTCGACCGTGCCGCCGCCGAGATCCAGGTCCTGCTGGCGCGCACGCTCAAGGGGGGCGAGCCCACCCCCACCAATCTGCACGTCGCGGGGGTCATCTCCGACATCTGGTTGGCCAACCTCGTGACCTTCAGCGGCCACCGCGCGTCAGCTGCCGATACCCGCGACCGTATCGACCGCGCGACCAGGCGTGTCGTAACCAGCGTCTTTACGATCAGCGCGGAACATTAACGATACTTATAGTATCGCAGCGCTACTTGCAGTACTCTTTTGAGATACGGCTCAACGATGCGTCGAAAGAGATTGCCATGTACACCCAGTGGATCGAGAACCTCGTCGTGCAGCGCCTCTCGGTGCGAGATGGCCTGGTTTTGGACTTCGATGACTACAACGAAATCGTCATCTCCTGCCCCCTGTTGTTGACCCTGCCTGCCGTCGGCACCTACCCCGTCGAGGCGGTGCGGATCGACCCCCTCAGGATCGCCACCCACGAACGTCCACTGCTAAACCTCGCTGGCGCGGTGTGCACGCAGGCCTGGTCCAGCGACGATGGAGGGCTACACCTGAGCTTCTCGCGCGGGCACCGCATCGATGTCGACCCCGACGCGGAACAGACAGCGTGGGAGCTCTATGGCATGCGCCACGGCTACATGGCGTGCCTGCCTCGGGGCCGGTTACGCGTGGTCCGCCATGACCTCCCCGACAACGATGACGCGGACATCGTCAACAGCGGCGCGCAACCATAGGCACGGTCGACGCGCCAGACGCTGAAGGCGGATGCGGACGTGGGGACGGGTCGGGCTTCGGCAGCAATGCGTGGATCAGGTTGAACGTGGACCGGACTGCCCTGGCGACATTGAGGGGGGCGAACATTCCCGGATGATGCTGTCGAGGTTTTGCTGCACGCGCTCCGGAGCGATGCCAACCGATGGTGAATACAGCATGATGTGGTCGAGGACGCCGTCGTAGCGTCTCAGTTGTTCTCGGACGTGGTGTGCCGTCCCGGCGACGCCCATGGTGTCGATCATCTCCTCCGACACCGCGGCGAACATCGCCGGGAAATCGCGCTGGGCGAATGCTTCCCGGATGGTTCGGCCCTCGCTGGCGAATCCGTTCACATCGAGTACCGTCTCGTACGATTTGACCGAGGAGTAGAACGCAATCTGCTGCGCCAGTTCGCGTCTGGCAACCTCGGCGTCGTCGTGGATGGCGCACATCACCATGGAAATGATTTCCACGTCATTGGGGTCGCGGCCCGTGTGCGCGGCACCCCGGGCGATAGCGGGCCGGACGATCTCCTCGACGTAGGTGGTCGTGAACAGGGGATGTCCGGCCAGGCCGTCGGCCACCCGCCCCGCCGCCTCGCACATCCGGGCCCGGACACCGGCAGTGACGATCGGGATCGGCCGGCTGGGGGGTCCCACGTCGCCGGTCGGGGTGAGATTCATTCTGTAGAAACGGCCCTCGTGATGGATGGGGCCTTCATGCAGGTTCCAGATCCGGCGCAGCAGCATCACGAGTTCTTCCATCCGCAGCGCGGGTGCGGAAGTGTCGGGCACGCCGTGCCAGTCGCTCATCATCCGTTTGGTGCCGTTGCCGATGCCGAGCACCAGCCGTCCTTCGGAGAGTTCGTCGAGATCACGCGCCTCGGTGGCCAGCACCAGCGGGCTTCGGCCGACGCCGTAGAGAATGGAGGAACCGATCCGGCAGTTCTGTGTGCTGTTGGCCATCGCGGCCATGGAGATCGATCCGGACCGGGAGTAGAACTCCGAGGCCCATACGGCGTCGAACCCGGCCGCGTCGGCGGCCTGGGCGGTCTGGGCCAGTGACTTCAAATCCGCGCCGAGAACCGACAGGCCGTAGGTGCTCATGACTGGTCTCCTGTGCGCGGGCGCAGGCCGTCCAACATGACGGCGCTGAGGGTGCTGGCGACCACCGTCTCGTCGAGGTGGTTCCCCGTCACCAGATACATGAGTGCGTTGATGGTGACCGCACCGAACAGCGCAATGGACGTCGATCGTGCATCAGGCTGGGCGACGAGGGATCCGTCGCGGGCTCCTTCGACGAGCAGGGTCTCGACGGGTTGTTGGTAGGCGGTATTGATCATCTCGGCGATGGCCGGCATGCGGGCCGCTCGTCCCAGTTCGCCGATGAGTGCACGGCAAACGGCTGGCCGCTGCGCCATTGCCCGCAGTTGTGCGCGGATGACGAGTTCGAGGCGTTCGGCACCGGAGCCGTCGGTGTGCACGATCGTGGTCACGGCATCGGAGATGTCCTTGAGGAGGTCTTCGAGCAGGAAGGCAAGGATGTCTTCTTTGCCGGCGAAGTAGTAGTACAGCGTCGCCTCCGGGACGCCGGTCACCGCGGCGACGTCTTCGAAATTCGAGTCGTTGGGCCCCTTTTCGGCGGACAAGTCCGCCGAGGCGGGATGACGGTCACATATTTGAGATGGAGTATCGTGCATCGGCCTATCCAGTTCACTGAGTTCAGACTCGCAGTCTAAATGCTCGTTTCTCGTCACGGTAGGAGGTCATCATGGTCACACGAATCTCTCACTGACCCGCCAAAGTCCGGGGGAACAAAGCCGTTCAGACATCTCCTCATCTGGCGTGCGATACCAACCGTGAGAAATGATGCCTATCTCGGCTCGGCTAGGCGGGCAGTGCTAAGTGCGCTGTTCCTTCTTCGAAAAGACCACCGCCATCAAGGATGACGGTTTCCCATCGCCTCGCGCGAGTCGTCGTTTTCCCCATTGCGTGCCGGAGAGGCCTTGCCCGCGGCATCGGTGAAGTGCGCAAGCGTAACGACCACGAATAACCCGTCCGCGGAGGCCACTAGCTTCTGGGTGGTTTCCTCCCTCAGTTCTGCCCTGACTTCGAGTCTTCGGCCGGTCCGAGACACGAGGTCCGCGCCGACCAAATACGGCGTATGAAGCAGCACCGGCGCAAAGAAATCGGTGTTCAGTTTGCGGGTGACGGCCATCTCACCGACGACGTAGAGCAGCATCCCCACCATGTCGTCGAGAACTGTAATGACCGCGCCGCCATGCGCGATCCCGGGTGCGCCGCGATGTCGGCCATCGAAGACATGCCTGGCAATCACCCCGTTGCCACGCCGACGCGCTCGCAGGCCATGACCGTGTGGATTGTCTTTGCCGCAGCCTAGGCACCACGGGTGGTGCTGCTGGAGATCGTCGCCATCCTCGACAACTGCACGACTCTTGAAATCGTGCCACCACGCCACTGCCGAATCTTCATTCGCTTGCTCGTCGATATGGAACTCCTAACCACCAGAACAAATTACAGTCGTCACCATGGACTCACATTGGTGGCGGCGCCGGCCATGCGCGTAGATGCGAGAGCGCCTATCGTCGACCAAATCGCACTGACCGTGTTTCGGTGTATCGCGATTTCGTCATAGACCCTCACTGCGAAAAGGCGTCGCGCTCGGGGGCGGACTTTTGCATGAGCGGCCCGTACCGGTTATGCAACTCGGTGACGATGTCAGTAAAGGGGAGGTCGTGGTACCAGCCGCGGTCGTTGAGATACTCCATGTGTTTGCTTCCCTCGCCGTCGTGGGCATGAAGAAGCGCATCGCTGTGGCCGTCGAAGTCGATCGGAGGTACACCGAATCGCGCGCAGAGTTCGGCGTTGAACGCCGGCGTCGCCTTCACCCAACGGTCGTTGAGTCGTAGTTCGCTGTATCCGTGGTAAACGAATAAGTCGGTGCCCCCCATCCGGGCACGCAACGTGGGGGTCTGCAGATGATTCCGCACATCTGCGAATCCCAGCCGGGCGGGAATGCCTGCCGCGCGAGCTGCCGCGGTCAGCAGCACCGCCTTCGGTACGCAATACGCTTTCGACGCCGTCGCTACATAGCTCGCCCGATAATGCTCGGGGTCGTCGTCTGTGCTGTAGGGGTCGTACCAAATCCTGTCTCGCACCGCGGCGAAGATCAACCTTGCCTTCTCCACAGGGGCACGGGCGTCACCCACCGCTTCGTCGGTGAAACGCTGAACATCGTCGTGCTGCCAATCCAGGAATTCCGATGTCTCTAAGAACGTGGAATCACTCGGAATTTCGCTCATACAGTGCCTTTCAGTTGGATTCGATGTCGATCTCAACGGCGCTGACCGATCGACTGGCTTTTTCGAGGGCTTCGACGAGACGCACCTCTGCCTCCGGGATCATGGCGGCGACATCGGCCGTGGCTAGGCTCCTGCTTCGCAGCGGGGCATCGACGTTCGTGGCAGCTGCCGCGAGCGCAGACCACGCCTCGGAAGCGTGTTTAGCCGCCGCAGCAGCGTCGGCAGCGGCCGCGTCATGAAGTTGATCGGCGATGCTCTGGCAACCCTGCGCCTGCAACGTACGAAAGAGTCCACCACCGGTGCCGGCTTTCTCGATGAACGCTCCGAGGCCGAACAGTGCTGCGGCGAGTGCATCGTCGTCGAACAGCGTTGGCCAACGACGCAAGTCAGCGGCGAAGTCATGCACGCCGTTCAACCCCGATGATTCGACGTCAGCCGCCTCGACGCGCAGTAGCGGCGCGCCCGCGGCGTCACCTCGCATGAACGCTGCGCTCGCAGCGAGCGCGGCGCCCGCAATCGGACGAAGGTCGGGCATTTGGTCCGGCCAGTCGACGTGATAGGTGGTGTGTCGGGTTGGCGTAGGGAACCCGACTGACGAACGTGCTCGCCGTAGAGCGTCATAGGGAACCAGTTGGGTCGTGTCGCGGTCATTGTCGACTACGTAGGCCACGCGTTGTTCGTCGTCATATCCGACGATGACGATGTCGTGGCGGCTCATCTGCAGTCGGACGCGCAGATAGGGAAGTTCGCCGATGTCCGCCCACACCATGACCGGCCGGCCCTCGTCGATTTCATCGGTCACAAATGCCCATCCCTCGTGTGGGTCATCGGTGGATTGCACGACGAAGTTGGCGCCGACCCGGGTGAGGTAATCGCGCTCCAGGTCGCTTCCTCGTCCGACCAGGTACACCTGGGGAAACAACTGTGCAGATCGGACGTACGAGAAGTCTAGGGCTCCGCCGAGGGCGAAGACCAGTCCTTCACTCAATGCCTCGGTGCCCCAACCGAGTTCGGCCCATTCACTGAGGTCACGAAGCGCACCGGAGCCGCAATGCCCTCCCATTCTATGCCGATAGGGAATCTGAACTTTCGCCATAGCCGCCTCCTTGCGCATCTTATTGGCACTGTAAACCTCTGCAGGAGTTCGCATCACCAGGCGGTTGCCCGAGTACCGCAGGCGTGAAACTCGGGTAGCAGGCGCGGAACACTCCAACGCTTTGACGGCGTGCCACCGGTCCGCCGACCAGATCGAGTGTTCACGGTCCTCGACATCATGTGTGGATCGACAGTCGCGGCGCGAAGATCAGTAACTGCGAGAATCCTCGGCCGAACACACTGACCGCGTACGGCTGTGGATACACGATGTTCACCCCGTTGGCTCCGCACTGAGGCGGCACGCGAGAAAGCCACTCGACGACACCTGTCCGACCGTTGCACCGAGCGTGCAAACTGCAGCTCCTTCCGCCCCCGGATTGTTCTCCTGTATCAGAATCGGATGAGTCCTCTGATGTTGCGGCCTGATCGCATGTCGTCGTAGCCCTCATTGATCTCATCGAGGGTGTACTCACGGGTGATCAGCTCGTCGAGTTTGAGTTGTCCGGAGTTGTAGAGTTCGACGAGCCGCGGGATGTCGTGGGCGGCGTTGGACGAGCCGTAGAGGGCACCGCGAATCTGCTTTTCATACAGCGTTAATTCCAGCAGCGAGCCCGACATCGATGTGTCTTCGGGGTGTCCGATCGCGGTAATGACCACACGGCCGCGTTTACCGACCAGTGATAGCGCCTCAGCGGTGTAGGCCCCTTCGGCGACGTCGGTGGTCAAGACGCAGACGTCGGCGAGTTTGCCACGGGTGATGTCGCTGATCAGTGACCAGGCCTCATCGATGGTGGCAACGGCATGCGTCGCGCCGAAACCGCCAGCTTGTTCGCGCTTGAACTCCACTGGGTCGACAGCCACGATGGTCAACGCGCCAGCGATGCGGGCGCCTTGGATCGCATTCATGCCGATGCCGCCGGCGCCGATCACGACCACGGTGTCCCCGGCGCGCACTTCACCGGTGCGTACCGCCGAGCCGTAACCGGTCGTGACACCGCAACCAATCAAGGCCGCCTTGTCCAGCGGTGTCCCGTGGTCAACCTTGACCAAGGAGGCCTTCGGCACCACGGTGTATTCCGAGAACGTGCCCAGCAAGCACATCTGGCCGACATCCTCACCGCGGGCATGGAAGCGGTAGGTGCCGTCGATCTGTGGTCCCATCATGATCGCCGCGCCCATGTCGCACAGGTTCCCCATCCCGCGCGCGCAGTAGGAGCAGTGCCCGCAGGACGGCAGGAATGTGAGGATGACCGAATCGCCGACGGCGAGGTCCTCGACACCTGCACCCACCTCCACCGCGGTGCCGGCGCCTTCATGACCACCGACTACGGGCAGCGGAAACGGCAGATCACCGGTCACGAGGTGTTCGTCTGAATGGCACAACCCGCTCGCGGTCAACTGGACCAGCACTTCATCCACACCGGGAGGATCCAACTCGATCTCGTCGACCTCCCACTTCTCTCCCAGTCCCCAGAGCACTGCGGCGCGCGTCTTCATGTGTGTCTCCTCAACGTCGATCTTTCCTTGGCAGTGGATGGTTCACGCCAGCGTCTCGACGGCGAGGTCACCGTCGGCGTGCTGGCTGCGCAGCTTCTTCTTGTCGAACTTGCCAGTAGACGTCAACGGAACGTCGGCGACGAACGCCCACCGTTCCGGTAGCCACCACTTGGCCACCCGTGCACGCAGGAACTCGGTCAACTCCGCAGCGGTGGCGGTGCAGTCAGCGGCCAGGACCACCACTGCCAGCGGCCGTTCCTGCCACTTGTCGTCGGGCACTCCAATCACCGTGGCGGTGCGTACTGCAGGGTGAGCGGCCAACTCGTTCTCCAGTTCCACCGAGGAGATCCACTCTCCTCCAGACTTGATCACGTCTTTGGCACGGTCGGTGAGAGTGATGAAGGCATCGGCGCTGATCGTTCCGACATCTCCGGTGCACAACCACCCGTCCGGCGACACCGCCGGACTGTCATACTCGTAATAGGACTGAGTGATCCATGGGCCGCGGATCTGAATCTCCCCAACCGACTTTCCGTCCCAAGGTTGTTCTGCACCGCTGTCATCAACGATGCGGGCCTGCACACCGGCCACTACCCTGCCTTGGGTTCCGCGCAGGTAAAGGGACCTCTCCGGGGTGTCGGTGTTCCGCGGCAGAGCGACCGCAGCCAGCGGGGAGGTCTCGGTCATCCCCCAGGCCTGCACAATGCGGATGCCAAGTTCGTCATAGGCAGTCATCAACGACCGCGGAACCGCCGAACCACCGCACGCCACCATCTTCAGCGAACTCAGGTCGTGGCCGGGATTGTCGCGCAGGTAGTGCAAGACATCGGTCCAGATCGTCGGCACAGCGCCCGCCATCGTGGGCCGGGCCGCCTCGATCATCTCCACCAAGGGCCCCGCCTGCAGGAAACGGTCAGGCAGCAGCAGCTGCGCCCCCGCCATCATCGCCGCATACGGCAATCCCCAGGCATTAGCGTGGAACATTGGAACGATCGCCAACACCGTGTCGTCATGACCGATGCCCAAGGCGTTCGAGGTGCACGCCGCTTGAGAGTGCAGCCACGTCGAACGGTGGCTGTAGACAACGCCTTTCGGGTGCCCGGTAGTACCGCTCGTGTAGCACATCGCTGCGGCCGACTGCTCGTCGACATCGGGCCAGTCGAACGTGCTCGACTGCGCGCCCACCACGTCGTCGTAGCGAAGGACGTCCTTTCCGCATCCCTGCACCGCGGCAAGATCGCCGGTGCCGGTTACCAGCACCGTGCGCACCGAGGTCATCGACGGCAACGCCCCCGCCAACAGGTTCAGCACCGTACCGTCGACGATGATCACCTGATCTTCGGCATGATTGGCGATCCACGTCAGCTGTTCAGGTGGCAGCCGCAGATTCAACGTATGTAGCACCGCACCCATCGACGGCACCGCTGCGTAACAGTCCAGGTGCTCCTGGTTGCTCCACTGCAGCGTCGCGACACGCTCGTCTCCACGAATGCCGATCTCGCGCAATGCATTAGCCAACCGCGCCGCACGCTGCCCCAGCTCGTGATACGAAACCCCAGAGATCTGTTGGGGTCCGCGTGCGGTCAACACCTCGCGATCGCCATGGACTGCCGCAGCATGGGCCACGATCGCGGGCACCGTCAACGCAACGTCCTGCATCGTGCTCCTCATCGCGCACCAGCCCTACAGCCCGCGATGAGACGACGATCACGCATCGATCAGGTCCTGCCGATTCTGACTCTGCAACATCGAACGGTACTCGGGGAACAAGTTCTTCGCCTGCGGGATCAACTTGATCAACTTCGGCACCGGGCCCTTCGCACGCACCGTTCCCTTGGCCATCGCCATCGTCAGGTTCACCTTCCCCAGCCAGAACTTGTTCCCGGTGTCCGCCGACATGAACAGTTCGACATTGGGCACCGCGGTACTGGACGCTCCGGTCTCCACCACCTTGTTCGGCATGTCCACCGTCACCACCGCGTCCGGATCGGTGTAGTGAACCCGCAACACCACACCCGAACTTGCGAGCTTGTCCCCAAGTCCCTCCTTCTCCAAACCCCGCCCAAAGATCCCACCCAAAAAGGCATAGACCTCGTCCTCGTCCTTGAACACCGCCACCGTCAACCTCCACCAACCTCGTTTTCAGAAAACAACATTCGCGAGCATCGACTCCAGACGATGCTGCCTCCGAAGAGAACCGTCACGCTTGTTGGCGACCCCCGCCAGCTCCTGATGCGCTGCGGTAGTACCGCCATGGTGGCCAACTGTGTCCGCTAGCCGTCCCCTTTGCCAGCGGAGTTGGATGGCGGTTGGCCTCGACGTCACCGAGACAAGAATCGCATCGCGGTCGCCGTCCCATCGCACCACCGCAACCATGAACCTCAGGCCGGGCCGGCGAGCATCAGTTCGGCCCGTTCGATCGGGACTTGCTGCGTGATGACCCGCTTGCTGAATACGAAGTCGCGGGGTCGGTTGATGCAGTCGGCGGCAATGAGTTCGCCGGCCCGCAGGTAGAAGCAGGTGAAGTCGCGGTCTCGGGTCGGGTCGCCGCTGAGGACGACCTCGTCGTATCCGGTGTTGAGACCGGCGATCTGGAGCTTCACGTCGTATTGATCGGACCAGAACCATGGCAGCGCTGCGACTTTCTTCGACTTACCGCAGATGGTCGCGGCGGCGACTTTGGCCTGCTCGCCTGCGCCTGGCACGGACTCCAGGCGGATGCGACGGCCGTAACGGGCCATGTGGTGGCTGGCGCAGTCCCCGGCAGCCACGATGTCGGGGTCGGTGGTCCGGGCCTGGTCGTCGATCACGACGCCGTTGTCGATGGCCAGGCCCGCGGCGGCAGCGAGATCGGTGTTCGGCTCGACGCCGATGCCGACGATGACGAGGTCGGCGGGGATTGATTCGCCACTGGCCAGGATTACTTCGCGGACCCTGCCGTCTCCGGACATGGCATCGACCAGCGCGTCCGTCTGGATGTCAACGCCCTCCTCGCGGTGGATCCGGTCGAAGAACGCTGATACCGCGGGGGCGGTGACCCGTTCGAGGACCCGCTCGGTGGCCTCGAGGACGGTGACCTCCAGCCCCAGTGCGCGCAATGAGGCGGCTGCCTCCAGTCCGATGTAGCCACCACCGACGATCACGGCACGACGCCCGGGGCTGGTCCGCTCTCTGATCATCGCGACGTCCGCCGCAGTGCGTAGGTAACACACCCCGGGCAGGTCGGCTCCCGGGATGGAGAGCCGGCGAGGCCGGGCACCTGTGCACAGCGCGAGCTTGTCGTAGGGCAATGCGTCGCCGGTGGTCAGCGAGAGGTGACCGGCGGAGCGGTCGAGCACCTCCACCGTCGCATCCATGAGCTTGATTCGCTGCTTGGTGTAAAACTCGGCGTTGCGGATCGCCAACTCGTCGACTGTGCACTTCCCGGCCAGATATGCCTTCGACAGCGGGGGCCGATGGTGTGGCAACGCCGACTCATTGCCGACGAGGACGATCTCGCCGTCCCATCCTTCTTGACGAAGGCTGGCCGCCAGTTGGGCGCCCGCGTGGCTGGCGCCCACGATGACCGCTCGATGCAAAGTCATGCGCCGGCTTTCGGGGTGAGGCGGACCATCAGCTTGCTGATTCCCCTGACGAAGTTGGACTGCACGTACTCGGGCTCACCGACGACTTCGATGTCTTCGAAACGCGGAAGGAGTTCCTCCCAGAGGATTCGCAACTGCATTTCGGCCAGTCGGTTGCCCATACAGCGATGGACGCCGAAACCGAAGGAGATGTGGTTACGGGCGTTGGCCCGGTCGATGATCAGCTCGTCGGGGCGATCGAATACGCGCTCGTCGCGGTTGCCGGAGGCGTACCACATGACTACTTTGTCGCCCTTCCGGATGAACTGTCCGTTCAAGACGGTGTCCGCCTTGGCGATCCGCCGCATATAGGCGAGCGGGGTTTGCCACCGGATGATCTCCGAGACCATGTTGGGGATCAGGTCAGGGTTCGCCTTCAGCTTCTGAAACTGGTCAGGGAACTCGTTAAGCGCGAGAACACCACCGCTCATGGAATTGCGGGTCGTATCGTTGCCGCCCACGATCAGCAATACCAAGTTCCCCAGAAACTCCATCGGGCGGTCGATCAGGTCCTTGGTGCTCTCGTCACTCTGCAACATGGTGATCAAATCGAAGCCGGGCTGCTCGCCGGCAGCTGTCCGAGCTGCCTTATCCCGCCAATGAGCGCTGAGACCTCGCGCCATATCGACCATTCCACGAAACACCTCATCGTTGTCCGAGGGGCCACCGTTGGCTTGCTCCATCGAGGTGGCCAGATCGGACCATTCGACGAGCTTGCGCCGCTGCTCGAACGGGAAGTCGAGCAGCGTGGCGAGCATGCGCGCAGTTAGCTCGATCGAGACGTGCTGCACCCAGTTGAACGGTTCGCCGAGCGGGAGATCGTCGAGCACGTCACGGACGCGCTCCCGAATGAGGCTCTCCATCTCACGCAGGTTCTTGGGTGCCACCACGCCTTGGACAGCGGCCCGCTGCCTGTCGTGTTCCGGCGGATCCATCGCGATGAACATCGCGATATCGAGAAAACGAGGGGGGGTTCCGATCACGATCAACGGCTCGGCGGAGAAGACCTCGTGGTTCTTGTCGACGGATACGATGTCGGCATGTCTGGTGACGGACCAGAACGGGCCGAACGCGCTGTTGGCCTGATAGTGCACAGGGGCCTCGTTGCGGAGGCGCTCGTAATACGACTTCCAGCGACCCTGACGGTAGAGAAAAGGATCGCTGAGGTCGATGTCGGTCAGTTCGAGTTCGGCAGCCGGCGGGATCGGTCGCTCAGTGAAGATTTTCTCACCGTTGGTGCCGGTAACCCAGCGACGGGTCTTGTCGTAAAGGTGGGCGCCCTGGATCAATCGGTCCAACGGAATGGTGGCCCGAGCCTTGGCGGTAACTGCCTCGCGAATACCGGTCACGTCTGTGTGTCCTCTCGTCGTTACATCTGGAACTCTGGCGTGTGGACGATCAACCCATCCCACGCCTCGGAGACCGGCATCTGGCAGGACAGCCGAGAGGTCGGCTGGCGCTCGGGGTTCATCGCCAGCATCTCCTCTTCACCGGCGCCGGAGGAGCCGACCTCATCGGACCACTGCGGATCGACGACGACGTGGCAGGTCCCGCACGCGGCCTCGCCTCCGCAGTCGCCGTCGATGCCGGGCACTGCATTGTTGGTCGCGACCTGCATCAGTGACTTACCCTCCTCGAGGGGCACCACGTGCTTGTCGCCGTCGTGGGAGACAAAAGTGACAACGGCCATAACCATCTCCTCGGTCGTCCTTGGTGTGAATGCTTGTTAACAAGCCTTGTCGAAGATGGGCGCTTCGGCTATGTTCGCCGGGACCAAGAACTTGTGGATTCGGCTCAGAGGGGGGTGGTCAATGAACCTCGATGACGTGGGTGTGCCCCCACTTGCGTTCGTTCAAATGCTCGAGAGTCAAGCACTCGACCCCGACGCCGTCGCGCAGCTTCGCAACATCATGGCTCGCGAAGGAACCGACGAGGCGACGCTGATCCGGCGTGACATCCAGGCCCCGTTACGGTGGTTTCGCGAGGTCTACCCCGATCTCGAGATCGACCGGGCAACCCTGCTGGGCTTCGCGTTCGCTCGACAAGCCCAGGTAACGTCCTTCGGCCCGTTGAGTGTTCCGCTGGTCAGCGCAGGCTCGGTAGCCGAGATCGTGGAGCTGCTCACCTATCTGCCGCTCATCACCACGGCTATCAATGCACAATTCCGTCCAAGTGACCAAGGCCTCACCGTCGAACTCTTGGGACACACGAGCGATCCGGCCCTGGACTGCCTGGCCGTCACATACACCGGGTTGGCGTTGTTGCGACTGCTGAACATGCTCGTAGGTGACGCGCCCACCGTCACACTCCACCTGGGTTGGCCAGCGCCCGTTGCCCTGAACGATCTCGACGAGGACGTGGTGCCACCCGGGCGCCTCTTCTTTGACGCCCCGAAGTCCTACCTTCACGTTCCCGTCGACACACTTGATGACGTGTGCCGGTTCTCCGATCCCCTCGCGTATCGACTCGTCATCGCCCAATTGAAGCGGGCTCTCGACGAGCGTCGCGGAGCCACATCCTTCTCGGAGAAGGTGAGACGACTGTTGGAGAAGGATCCCGGACGGCGAAGTAGCCAGTGGGTCGCAGACGAACTCGCGGTGTCCACGAGCACACTCAAACGGCGCCTCTCCGAAGAGGGCACCACCTTCCGCGAATTGCGCGAGTCGTGTTTGCGCGAGAGCGCGATGATGCTGTTACTCACACGTTCGGCGAGCCAGGTCGCCACGGAACTCGGGTATGGCGACCTCACCAACTTCTCGCATGCCTTCAAGCGATGGACCGGCCGCTCTCCGAGCGCGTACCGGCTCTCAAAACACTGAGGGTGTCCCAGTGGCCCGGAGATTCCCGGCCATGGGAAGCGTCCCCTCCTGGAATGACACACCCGGTCCTCAAGAATCAGCCAAGATGTCACCGACGGCCGCGGGCTGCTGACCCAACCCGAGTGAGTCATCAGTGGGAGGCACAACCGCGCCCGACACGGCGACTCATGGGCAGAACCGGGCGCTGGTGTGAATGCTCATTCGCTATTGTCGATTGATGCCAGTGAAGCCTGTCCGCACGGACATCGCGCCCGGCGCCATCGAAGGATTCGCGCGAGACGGCGTGAATCGATGGCGGTCCATTCCCTACGCCAAGCCACCGGTCGGCGCCTTGCGATTCAGGGCGCCCCAGCCGGTCGAGCCGTGGGTGGGCGTTCGACGATGTCACCAATTCCGCTACTGCGCTCCGCAGCCCCGCCGGTACACAATCGTCGGTCCGGGCAAGTTCCAGCGTATGAGCGAGGACTGCCTCACCCTCAACGTCGTTGCCCCCGAGGGCGCGTCGGACCGACCTCTGCCCGTGATGTTCTTCATTCACGGCGGGGCGTACTTCCTGGGCAGTTCCGCGACACCGATCTATGATGGTGCGTCGCTTGCCCGCAGCGGTTGCGTGTACGTATCGGCGAACTACCGCCTCGGCGCGCTAGGGGCTGTCGACCTGTCGTCGCTGTCCACCGCACACATCCGTATTGACGACAACCTCTACTTGCGCGACCTCGTGTCGGCGCTCAGGTGGGTACGCGAGAACATCGCGGCATTCGGCGGCGATCCCGATAACGTGACGATCTTCGGAGAGAGCGCGGGCGCGCATGCCGTTACCACATTGCTGGCCGTGCCAGCGGCTAAAGGGCTCTTCGCGCGGGCTATCTCACAAAGTCCGGCCGGCGCGCTATCCCGCTCCAAGGAGTTGGCCGCGGAGTTCGCCGTTAAGTTCGCATCCATTCTCGGCGCCGAGGATCGGGAGCCCGCCCGCCGCCTGCTGGCGGCGCGTCCTGCTCAACTGGTGAATGCATTCGATCGCTTGCTCACCACGAGTGCATCGGACCTTGCCGGCGGTTACCCGGTGGGATGCACCTTCGGAACCGACTATCTACCGCTCGACCCCATTCAAGCGATGCGCGAAGGCAAGGCGTACCGTGTGCCGCTGATCATCGGTACGAACGCCGACGAGGGCCGGTTGTTCACTCGCTTCCTCAAACTCCTTCCCACGAACGAAGCGAAGATCGAAGCGTTACTAGCGGGAGCGGAACCCACCTATCGCGAGCGCATTACCGCTGCTTATCCTGAGTATCCAGCCCCCGATGCCTGTATCCGACTGGGGGCCGACTTCACATTCGGATCGACACTGTGGCAGCTCGCGGACTCCCACAGTCGGCACGCCCCCACATATCTGTACCGCTATGACTTCGCCCCGCGAACTCTGCAATGGGCCGGGCTGGGTGCCACCCATGCGACGGAGCTTCTTGCGGTGTTCGACGCCTACCGCACGCCCCTCGGTCGGCTACTCAGCGCCGGGCGCGACCGCCGCTCGGCCCTGCGCGTGAGCGACGACATGCAAGGGCGCTGGGATGCTTTCGCGCGCACCGGAGTTCCAGGAGACGGCTGGCCGCGCTACACCACCGACGCCCGTCCGGTCCTGGTCTTCGATCGCGCTTGGCGGGTGGAGAACGATCCCCATGCCGACCGCCGGCAAGCATGGGAAGGCTTTCAAGTCCTCGGACGCTGACGAGCGGTTCCCCGCGGCGACTCATGCGTTCACAGCACTTGGGACCGATTGCTCTGAGAGCCGGGTCGAAACGGTGACTAGGAGCGCCTCGGGCGCGCCATTGCGCAGAACGGCGAAGAGGACTCATTCTTGCTGAGGATTTTGACGTACGAATGGGGCGTGACATTCCGCCCGGTAACGTACTGCGAGTGAACGAGCCCTCACATCGGGAGGGCGGGTGCCGATCAGGACGGGGATTGATGAGCGAGGAAGCGATCACCTACGAGGTCGTCGACGGGGTGGCCTGGTTGACGATCAATCGCCCCGAGGCGCGGAACGCGCTCAACGGGGCGGTCCGGCAGGGACTGTTCGACACCGTTCACCGCTTCAACGCCGACGACTCCGCCAAGGTTCTGGTGCTGACCGGGGCCGGCGACAAGGCGTTCTGCGCCGGCGGGGACCTCAAAGAGATGGCGGAGACGGCGCTCACGGTTCCGCCACCAGACTTCGCGCCGCAGTTCGGGCGCAACATCGAGGTCGTCAAGCCGACTATTGCCGCGGTCAACGGCATCGCCTACGCCGGCGGATTCCTGCTGGCCCAGCAGTGCGACCTCGTCGTCGCGGCTGAACACGCCAGGTTCGCGGTCAGCGAGGTGAAGGTAGGTCGCGGCTCGCCGTGGGCTGTACCGCTGTCGTGGCTGCTGCCGCCGCGGATTGCGCTGCAGATTCTGATGACCGGCGACCCGATCACTGCCGAGCGGGCCCGCGAGGTCGGGATGGTGAACGAGGTCGTGCCCGCAGCGGAGCTGCGGGCCCGAACGCAGGAGATCGCCCTGCGGATCGCTTCCAACGCACCGCTTTCGGTACTTGCGGCGAAGAAGACGGTATACCTCTCCGCAGAGCACCACCTGACGGAGGCCTACGACCTCGCCGACCAGATATGGGAGCCGGTGTACCTCAGCGCCGACGCGCAAGAGGGTCCCGCCGCCTTCCGCGAGAAGCGCACACCGGTCTGGAAGGGACGTTAGCCGTGGCCGTGACAATGGAGTCCTTGATCACCGACATCGAGGCGGAGACGGCCGACCTGAGGTCGCTGATCGCCGAGTTGCCCGACGGCCCGGCCGGGTGGGACGCGCCCACCCCCGCAGCAGGCTGGGCGGTCCGCGATCAGATCAGCCATCTTGCGTTCTTCGACGACGCCGCGGTGCGGTCAGCCACCGACCCCGACGGGTTCACCGCCGAGATGCTGCCCATGCTGGCCGACGGCCAGATTTCCCCGGACACCATCGCCGAGCGCTACCGGTCGATGCCGGGAACCGAGCTGCTGTCCTGGTTCGACGGCGCGCGCCGCGCCCTCGTCGCTGCCTTCGCCACGATCGACCCCTCAGTGCGGGTGCCATGGTTCGGCCTCCCCATGAGCGCGGCTTCCTCGCTGACCGCGCGGATCATGGAGACCTGGGCGCACGGTCAGGACATCGCCGACGCGCTGGGAGTGACCCGTGTGCCCTCGGCCCGGTTGCGCCACGTCGCCCACATCGGCGTGGGAGCGCGGGCGTTCAGCTACATGGCCAACGGCCTGGAGGTGCCCGAGGAGCCCGTCCGTGTCGAGCTCACCGCACCGGGGGCCGCGCTGTGGACCTGGGGCCCCGACGGCGTGCCCAACCGGGTCACCGGCACTGCGCACGACTTCTGCCTGCTCGTCACCCAGCGCAGGCATCGCGACGACACCGCACTGCACGTCACCGGTCCGCTCGCCGACCAGTGGCTCTCCATCGCGCAGGCCTTCGCCGGACCTCCCGGTGGCGGGCGCACCGCAGGACAGTTCGACGGAGGTGTGTCGTGAGGGACCCGGTCCGTATCGGCAATTGCTCGGGCTTCTACGGCGACCGGATCGCCGCGGCGCGGGAGATGGTCGAGGGCGGGACGGGCGAGCAGAGCATCGACGTGCTCTGCGGGGACTACCTCGCTGAACTGACGATGCTCATCCTGGCGAAGGCCCAGGCGAAGGATCCGGCGGGCGGCTACGCGCGCACGTTCCTGACCCAGATGGAGCAGGTGTTGGGCACCTGTTCCGACCGCGGTATCAAGATCGTGGCCAACGCCGGTGGGCTCAACCCGGCCGGGCTGGCCGTCAGATTGCGCGAGCTTGCGGACCGGCTCGGTATCGCCGTCCGGATCGCCCACGTCGAAGGTGACGACCTGCGCGGGAACCTCTCCGCGATCACCCCTGCGGTCGGTGAGGTCAAGCCGGTGTCGGCCAACGCCTACCTCGGGGGCTGGGGTATCGCCGAAGCGCTGGGTGCGGGCGCCGACGTCGTCGTCACCGGACGGGTGACAGACGCCTCGCTGGTCGTCGGCCCGGCCGCCTGGTGGCACGGGTGGGAGCGCACCGACTGGGACCGGCTCGCCGGTGCCGTCGTGGCCGGCCACGTCATCGAATGCGGACCACAGGCCACGGGCGGCAACTACGCCTTCCTCGACGAGATCACCGACCGTCGCTACCCGGGCTTCCCGATCGCGGAGGTGGCGGCCGACGGCTCGTCGGTGATCACCAAGCACGCCGACACCGGGGGGCTGGTGTCGGTCGGTACGGTCACCGCCCAGCTGCTCTACGAGATCGCCGAGCCGGCCTATTTGGGGCCCGACGTGGTGACTCACTTCGACACGATCTCGCTGGCCCAGCAGGCCGAGCACCGGGTGGCGATCACGGGTGTCACCGGCAGCCCGCCACCGGAGACGCTCAAGGTGGCGCTGAACGAGGTCGGGGGCTACCGGAACACCATGACGGTGGTGCTCACCGGCTTGGACCTGGAGGCGAAAGCCGCGTTCGCGCAGCAGCAGCTGTTCGACATCCTCGGCGGCCGGGGGTCCTTCGCCGAGGTCGACGTCCGGTTTCTGCGTTTCGACACACCGGACGCCCCCACCAACGACCAGGCGTGCGCGCACTTGCGGATCACGGTCAAGGACACCGACCCGCGCAAGGTCGGCCGGGCGTTCTCGAGCGCAATCATGGAGATCGCTTTGGCCGGGTACGCGGGCTTCCACACCACCACGCCACCCACGTCGGAGTCGGCGTTCGGCGTGTACCGTCCAGCGGCCGTGCCCCGGTCGAGCGTGACGCAGGTCGTGGTGCTGCCCGACGGTGAGCGCCGGACGATCGCCGATCCGCCGACCGGTAGCGTGCCGGGCGCGAAAGTCGCGGGCAGCTCGGCCGCTGCGCCGCCGACCGAGCCGACGTGCCGCGCGCCACTGGGTGCGGTGCTGGGCGCGCGGTCCGGCGACAAGGGCGGCAACGCCAATATCGGTCTTTGGGCCCGCGACGACGCCGGCTATGCCTGGGTGCGCGAGCACTTAACCGTCGAGCGACTGCGCGGGCTGCTCGGCCCGGAGGCTGCGCAGCTGCGCATAGAGCGATTCGAGCTGCCCAACCTGCGTGCGCTCAACGTTGTGGTGCACGGGCTGCTGGGGGAAGGCGTGGCATCCTCGACCCGGCCTGATGCCCAGGCGAAGGGCTTGGGCGAGTACCTGCGCTCCCGCATCGTCGACATCCCGCAATCCTTGCTCAGCGCGACCTGACAGGGCCGATCCGGTGCGGCCCGCCGGCCACGCGGTCGGCGCGTAGTCGCCGCTCCCCGTTCGCCGCTTGACTTAGCACCTGCACCAGAGCCTTGTCGCGGCCATATGGTGAGGACGACCGGATGCCACAGCGTCCACCAGACGGTATGGAGGCATTGACCAGATTTCGCCGAACTGTGCGACGAATACGGCGCACCCTCCTCTGCGGGGATGTCGCATTTGCCCGATGAGTCGGGTACCGCCCGTGGATTTCGGGTTCACACGTGCGGGAAGCTGGGCGGCCTGCCGTCGGCACCTACGAGTTCGACCCCGCATTGTGAGCAAGTGTTAACGTTCGTATTGTGATTCCTGGGTCTACAGTGCTGCGCGAGCACGCGTCGCGAACGAAGGAACAAGGAAGGTAGCGGTGAACAACGCGGTCGTTGCCGGACGTACTCGGGTCCGCGGCGAGCGTCGGGAGCGGATCCTCGCCTCCGCGGCGGAGTTGATTGCCGAGCGGGGCTATCACGCTGTTTCCATGGCCGACATCGGAGTTGCATCAGGCGTTGTTGGCCCGGCCATCTATCGCCATTTCAACAGTAAGAGCGACCTTCTGGCGGCACTCTTCGAGAGAGTGGTGGACAACCTCCTGAAGCGTGCCACTGCGATCGTAGAGCAATCGCGCGACGAGGCGGAGGCGTTAACCATGCTGGTGTCCGACCAAGTCGCCTTGGTAATGGATCAACGCGAGTTGGCGATGGTGTATTACCGCGAAGTGCACAACTTGCCGGATCAGCATCAGAGCCGATTGCGCCGGAAACAGCGGCACTATCTAGAAGAGTGGGTGCACCTCGTCGGGGAGTTGCGGCCCGCGGTCGACGAGATCGAACTCCGGGCGATGGTCCATGGGGCGATCGGCGCCATTCAATCGATCTTGCACTACCGCGGCACTGGTTTGGCTCCCGAGCAGACCTCTGCACTTCTCCTGGCGATGGGGCATGCCGTGCTTGGCGTCCCCGCGTCGAGTTACCAGACGGGCGCCGTGACCGCTGAACCATCGAGTCCCCGTCCCGGCAAGCCACAGCACTAGGGGCATTCTCGGGCACACGAAGACGACTCGACTGCAAGCGAACTCGGCGGCTATCCATTTGATCGGCCGTACCCACACCATCTTCATCCGCCAACGCCGGCCTGCTACGACGAACTTTCGAGACCAATCCCGGATGTGCAATTCGATCTAGAGCGAGCGAGCAATGATTTCCTTCATGATCTCGTTCGTCCCACCGTAGATTTTCTGAACGCGCGCATCGGCCCACATCCTGCCGATGGGATACTCGGTCATGTAGCCGTACCCGCCGTGTAGTTGCAAGCAGTCATCGAGGGCCACCATCGCGCGCTCAGTAGTCCACCACTTCGCCATTGCGACAGTGGGAATGTCGAGTTCACCACGCAGGTGGCGGACGACGCAGTCGTCGATGAAGACACGGCTGATGTGGGCATCGGTTGCGACCTCGGCAAGTTTGAACTTGGTGTTTTGGAAGGCGAAGACTGGCTTGCCGAAAGCGTGCCGATCCTTGGTGTACTCCACCGTGAACTCGAGCGCTGCTTCCAGCACCGCCACTGCGCCGAGTGCGAGGATCAATCGCTCTTGAGGCAGTTGCTGCATCAACTGGATGAAACCCTGGCCCTCAGTCGTACCGAGCAGATTCTCAACGGGAATGTGCACATCTTCGAAATAGAGTTCGGAGGTGTCCTGGCCTCGCTGACCGACCTTGTCCAACACCCGACCTCGCCGAAAGCCCGGCCGATCGCCTTCGACCAACATCAAAGAGATGCCGTTCGCTCCGGCAGTCGAGTCGGTCTTGGCGACGACGATGATCAAGTCAGCCTGAGCGCCGTTGGTGATGAAGGTTTTCGAACCGTTGATGACGTACTCGTCCCCGACGCGTACTGCCTTGGTGGTGACCGACTGAAGATCTGATCCCGTGCCTGGCTCCGTCATCGCGATCGCACCGACCATCTCGCCGGTCGCCAGTCGTGGAAGGAAGCGCTCCTTCTGCGAATCGGTGCCGTACTCGAGCAGATAGTGGGCGACGATTCCGCTATGAAGCGGCGCGCCCCAAGCCGAATCGCCGATGCGGGCCTGCTCCTCGATCAGGACCGCCTCGTGAGCGAACGTTCCCCCACCTCCGCCGTACTGCTCGGGGATCGACATGCATAGCAACCCTAGGTCGCCCGCTCGAGTCCACAGATCTCGATCCACGTGGTGCTGCTCGATGAAGCGGTCGCTGTGCGGCGCAACCTCCTTCTCGCAGAACGTGCGCGCCAAGTCGCGCAGTGCATCGAGGTCATCATCCATCCAGCTAGAGCGATTGGCGGCCATTCGAGTGTCCTCACTGTGTCTGTTTGCGCGCCGATCCCTAAATGGTTTCGCGAGGCGCAACGGGTACATGGTGTACCACGAACCCGGTCCTGGGTACAACCCGTACCCAGAACTTTCCAGCGCACGGTGGGCGTTACGGTGGGCATCGTGGAGCGGAAGCACTGGGTGGACACCACAGCGGTCCGTCGCGCAACCAGTAGATTGCCGGGTCGTGATCTGCGTCGTGAACAGATCATCAAAGCGGCGCTCAGCGCGATCGAAGAGAACGGGCCCCACGCACTCACGGGCCAAATCGCGGACAAGGCGGGTTTGGGCCGAACGCACTTTTACCGCCATTTCGCCAGTAAGGAAGAACTCGATCTGGCCGTGGCTCGTTACGTCCACCGCGAACTCACTGCCAAGATTCGTCTAACTCTGGGAGTGCGGGGATCACCGCTAGACGTGATTCGCGCGCCGGTCACTCAGCACGTTGTGTGGGCTGACGAAAACCCCAACCTCTATCGGTTCCTCGTGAACCGACACTACCGGCGAAGCACCGAGAAATCCGCGCCCGGTAGCAGTGCGTTCGCATCTGAACTCGCCCTGGCGGGCGCGCGTTACTTTCCCCGGTACGGCGAAGACTCCGCCGCGGCAGACCGGAACGTCGCCGCCATCATGGGCCTGATCGACGCATCAGTCCTGTGGTGGCTGGACCACCGAGACTCCACCCGTGAAGAACTCGTCGTTCGGTTGACACGGCAAACGTGGCTGATCATCGACGACAGGCTGCGCGAACTGGGAATCCAGCTTGATCCCCAATCCCCCCTGAACGACCCCACGGTCTCATCGAGTACAACCCCCGCCTCCCCGCGCTGAACCATCGGGTCTTCGACGCAGCCGTCAACGATGTCCGCGTTGGCGCCGCTCACCGACGCCACGCATCAACGCGAAAGCATTCAAGCCAAGCGACGGTGCGGCATCGCCGGCGCGGGCAACGACGCCACGCCACCGCGGAACTACCCGAAATACTTGGCGGCTTCCCAGCAGCTCGAGTCCTGCGCGGGCGACGTCTGCAGCATCCAAGGGACTGGCGCCGGCGAACAAAAGCGCCGCTCCAGGGTCGGCAACTCGGTCGGTGACCATCTTTGTACTTACCACGTCAGGGCACAGTGCACGGGCGCGGATTGGCAAACCCGCATGGTGAAGGTCGCCCTGCAAAGAGGTGGTGAACGACAATACGGCAGCTTTGCTCGCTGCGTACATAGCGAGCCCCGGGACAGGTGCCAGAGCGGAGAGCGACGCGATGTTGAGGATCGCACCTCCACCTGCGCCCATAGCGGCGACTGCGGCGTGTGAGCCGGCGACAACGCCGCGTACGTTGACATCAAGAATCGACGCAATCTCGCCATCGGTGTGGCTCCAGCTGTTACCCGCGATCAAAACCCCAGCGTTGTTTACCCATACGGCCAGACGGCCCGCGGCCGAAGCCTGCGCAGCGACATCACGATGGCCCGACGGGTCTCGTACGTCTTGTCTGGTACTCCAGGCGCCACCGCCCACTTGGGCTGCAGCACGCTCTGCTGCATCGCCGTCGACGTCCGTGAGCAACACCCTGTGACCGGTACCGGAAAGTTGTCTCGCAATCTCCAAACCAATCCCTCGACCTGCCCCGGTGACGACCGCTATTGATGGCGCTGGCATGTCAATCCCTTCCTCAGGTCGACGTCGGCTTGCCGACTATGGTTTGCACAAGTTCGTGAGGGGTTCCCGACGCACATCGGACTAGTGTCAATGTCGCCGACACGCCGATGTCCGTTGACGCCCGGTCTGGCCCAACCCGTCTAGGGGTTCTAGACCTCACCGCGCAGCGACGTAAAGGGCGAGCCGTCGATCGGGAAGGGTAAGGCCGTATCCCCCCACCGAGCGCGTTAGCCGTCCGCGGGAGCCGTTGCGATTTCAGGGCTTCCGCCGCGGCGACCTCGATATCGGCCATTGTCGACTCAGTTCTCATGGGGCACACTCCTCCCCCTGTGCGGGCGCAAACAGCACCGATGTCAGCCCGCCCAAGGCATAGTCGCGATCTCGATGGGCGCCCTTGTCATCGGTTCCCCCCGGGAATCTCGTTGGCGGCGGTAAACGCAAAGAGGCAGCATCTGCCAAAGGCCGACTCGATCGACAGTGTGGGTCGACAATACGTCCACCCAACTGCCGCTTTGAGCGTGCCACACGAGACCGCCATCAGTCGGCGCTGTCGGTGCCGCTTGAAACGGTCGAACCGGTATGGGCCGGCTCGGGCGTCCGACCGCTCGACGAGTTCGTAGCCACTGCATTCGAAAGGACGTATGCATTCCGTCGCGGCCGCCTTGTACGAACGCGATAGAGAAAGGTGGGGCTGGGCCAGTTAGTGGATATCGAACCACGCGCCGAGCGATACCAGCTAGAGCACAGAGTCCATACGGATTTGTCCAGGCGGCGACTCAACAGTTGATTGAAGCGCCACTCCGCGGTGGCACGCACTTCGACAGCAGTGCCCGGGTGGGCCCGGAGAACCTTCATCAACCTGACTATGTGTCGGGCTTGCGACTCGAGCATATAGACGATCGACCCTGATCCCACGTTCGTATTGGGCCCATACATCATGAAGAAATTCGGGAAATCTGGTACCGACAAGCCGTAATAGGCGTGCGCACCATCTGCCCAGACTTCGGACAGCTTCCGGTCCGCGCGGCCGTGGACCTCCATAGGCGAAAGAAACTCTGTGGCAGTGAAGCCGGTGCCGTAGATGACGACGTCGGCGGCATGGAAGCCGCCGTCAACCGTGCGAATTCCCCCAGCTTCTACTGCCTCGATATCTTCAGTCACTAGTGAAACGTTGGGACGCCCGAGTGCAGGATAGTAGTCGCTAGAGAAAAGAATTCTCTTGCATCCGGGAGCATAGTCAGGTGTGAGCTGGGAACGCAGGTTGGCATCGCGCACCTGGCGACCGAGGTGCCCGAGGGCGACGGCGCCGAGGGCGCGTGCTACTGGCTTTGCATCCACGAGCGCCAACGCCAAGAACTCGAATATCGTCCAAATCATCAGGCGCTCACCGAGTCGCAGGATGGGTAACCTGCGCAGCAGCTGGTGATGCCGCTCACCGTACTGGCGATCGATTTTGGGCAGCACCCACGGGGCTGACCGTTGGAAGACATCCAAGTGCTCAGCGCATTCAGCCACCACCGGGACGAACTGCACCGCACTTGCGCCAGTGCCAACGACCGCAACCCTCTTACCGCTTAGATTCAGATCGTGGTCCCAATCGGCGGAATGAAAAGACGGGCCAGCGAACCGCGATATTCCAGCAATGTTCGGAACCGAAGGGCGGGACAGCTGGCCCACGGCCGAAATCACCACGTCACACTCCAACTCCTGGTTGGTAGTCGTGGTCAGACGCCATGTGTTCGAGCGCTCATCGAAGGTTGCCTTGGAGATTTCGGTTTGCGTCCGAAGGAGGGGTGGCAATCCGCTTTCGTCGACGACGCGGCGAAGGTAGGCGAGGATGTCGGGCTGTTCTGCGTAACGCCGACCCCACGTGGGATTTGGCGCCGACGAGATTGAGTACAACTGCGACGGGACATCACAGGCGGCACCCGGATAGGTGTTCTCGCGCCAGACTCCCCCGACACCATCGCCCTTTTCGACAATGAGGACGCTGTCGAATCCAGCGCGTTTGAGGCGGAGTGCCAGGGTAATTCCCGCGAAGCCGGCGCCGATGATGACGATAGACGGGTTCCCTTGGGAATTCGCCTGGTTATGTTCGAGTTCAATGGTTTTCATCGTTAGCTCATCACCCTTCTTGCTGGGGCGCCGAGGGGCGAAGCCGTGCGTTGAGACGCTGTCAACCACGGTGGCCGCGGTCGCAAGAACTCGCCACCGCGCCCGAGGGCCTTCCAGCGAAAGGGGTGTCCAACTTCTCGACACTGGTTCCGCCCTCGGACCGGGGCACCACGAGTACTCCCCGTAGTACGCAGTCCCTGACCGCCAGGCCATGCAAGTCGGCGGGAATCACTTGCGTGAGCGGCCGGACGCCGCGACGCACCGTCGCCGCGACCAAGTGGCTCGCCATGATCGGATTCGTCTTGGCAGGTGGAGTCATCCGGCAGTGTCCACCTCTTGTGGCGCAGCGTCCGCCGTTTTCGCCGGTCGCCGTTCGAAACGGTAGTCCGCCAGGTCGAATCGTCGACTGCGCCAGACCGTTTCGACCGTCGTCGTCGGACGGAGTGGCACGTCCCCATGCTTGTCGAAGTAGTAGCTGTTCGCGCCCGCACAGCTGTCCTGCCAGAAGACTTGCGTATGCCGCCGTGCCAGCATCTCCGCAAAGAAGCGTCGATTCGCCTCCTCACGTACCTCGACGTAGTTCGAATCGGCCGCCCGGGCATGCCGGAGGCAACGAAGAATGTGACCTGCCTGTGCCTCGATGAGTGCAAAGTAGGAAGACCCGTTGTACCCATACGGGCCAAACACTGAGAAGTGGTTCGGAAATCCCGGCACGCTGACGCCCTCATACGCCTGCAGGCGGTTCTCGTCCCACCACTGAGCCTGGTCTCTGCCACCTACACCTGCCAGCGAGTAGGTCGGCATGCTGTCCGATTCCATGACCTTGAATCCCGTTGCCAGCACGAGCACATCGATCTCGTGTCGTCCGCCATCCGCCGTAATCACCGCGGTTTCATCCACCCGGGTAATTGGGTTGGTTTCGAGATGAACGTTGTCGCGGTTGAATGTCTTCAGATACTCGTTGTGGAAGCTTGGTCGCTTGCAGCCCAGCGCGTAGCGGGGTGTCAGCTTCTCCCGAACGACCGGGTCGGTGACTTGCCGACGCATATAGCTGATCGCTACGCGCTCAATCGCCGACGAGAGCGGTATGGCGGTATGGAAGTGCGCTGCAACGGGGAAGGTGAGTTCGACAAACGCCTGGCTGGCTCCCCGCGCGGCGATCTGCGCCCCAGGTGCGAGCCTGAGGAGGGCACTCAGCGCGCTGGGCACCGCGAAGTCGAGTTTCGGCAGGCACCATATCGGTGTGCGTTGGAAGACGGTGAGTCTTTCGACGCCCTTGGCTATCGAGGGGATCAGTTGCACCGCCGAGGCGCCCGTTCCGATGACGGCGACTCTCTTTCCGGTGAGAGTTTGCTGATGGTCCCAACGCGACGTGTGCATCGTGACCCCGCCGAAGTCTCCAACACCCGGTATATCCGGTGACTTTGGTCGGGTGAGAACCCCGGAGGCATTGATGACGAACCTAGCTGTCAGTTCCTCGTCCGCCGAGGTATACAGACGCCATAGTGTCGATTCCTCGTCGAACTCAGCCCTCACAACCGTGACTCCGAAGCGAATGCGCGACGCAAGGCCATACTTTTCCACGCAATGCTTCGCGTAGTTCTTCAGTTCGACCCCCGGCGCATAGGTGCGTGACCACGACGGGCGTTTCTCAAAAGAAAACTGGTAACTATATGACGGGATGTCTACTGCAATCCCAGGGTAGGTATTCCAGTACCACGTTCCACCCACCCCTTGGGCCTCATCAACGATGAGGAAATCTGAGAAACCTTCCTTGAGCAGCTTGATGCCCACCCCGATCCCGGAGAATCCAGCTCCGATGACCAAAATCTCGTGGGTGGGGACCTCGTACGTAGGGGCTCCGGAGGTGGGGGCATCCTCGTCGCCCGCGACATGGACACTCAAGCGTCTTTCCTCACACTCGAGGCTGCACGCTTAGGCGGTACTTTCCCAACGCCCACGTCCACGACGTCTGCTCTGACGTCTGGCCGCGTTGGCAAGGCGCCTGCGCTTTTGCGGCCCTGGGCGACCTTGGCCACACGCAAGCCGTTTTCGGCGTGTTCCACTGTTTGGAGTTCACGCCGTGCGGTTGCCGGGTTCGTCACGTAATCACCCATGTCGACCTTGGACAATGCGCGCACGAACTGGGTGGCGAAACCGGGGTACATAGTGCCGTTGTATCCGTCATTCGTGAGGTACCAGCTCTTGCAGCCCGAATTCCATGTCGTACTTACCAACCGTCGCTGTACCTCGCCGTGGTAATCATTTTGCCGGTCTTCTCGGACCTCGAGCGTACTGAGATCATTCTCGACTATCGCACCAATGACTTTGACGATGTAGTTGATCTCGGCTTCCATGTACACGAGGGCCGAGTTATGGCCGGGCCCCGAATTCGGACCGAATGTGAAGAAGAGATTGGGATAGCCTGCGACAGTGACACTCCGGTACGCATAGGCGCCCTCGGACCACTCGTCGGAGAGCTCACGACCATGCGCGCCTCGGATGGGAAAAGGCGTACCGGCCTTGCATACATCGAAGCCGGTGGCAAACACGATGCAGTCCAGTTCGTGTTCGATGCCATCTGCGGTCCGTATGCCATTCGGCGACAGGGTCGCGATCGGCCATGAGACGAGCTTGCAGTTGTCGCGCTGAAGAGCCGGGTAGTAATCGCTGCTCATCAGCATCCGTTTGCAGCCGGCGCGGAAGTTCGGAGTGAGCTGGCGCCTGAGCCAACTATCCGAAACCTGCCTCCGCAGATTCGCCTTCGCCACCAGCTGGATGCCGGTGGTGACCGGGGTATCCCAGACCATCCCGACGGCCATGAGCTCGTGCACCCAGAACCAGGCCTGCCGTGCCGCATTTTGCACGAGAGGCACTCGACGAAACGCCGTGCGCGCCCACTGCGGATGGGAGAAGTCGGGCCGAGGCAGGACCCAGCCGGGGGTGCGTTGAAAGACCTTCACCGAGCGCGCAGTGTTCACCAGTTCGGGGATGATCTGCACCGCGCTGGCGCCGGTGCCCACCACTGCGATCCGTTTGTCGCTCATGTCGTAGTGGTGATCCCAACGCGCACTGTGGATCTTGTGACCAAGGAAGGTGTCCAGTCCGCGGATGTCAGGCAGGCTCGGATTCGCAAGCGGCCCGCTGGCCATCACTGCGGTGCGCGCCTTGAACTCGGAGCCGTCAGCAGCCTGCGCTGTCCATAGTGCGCTTTCGTCGTCGAAATCCAGACCGGTGACGTTCACGCCGAACCGGATGAAACGCGACAGCGAGTGCTTGTCCACCATCGTCTTGATGTAGTCGAGTATCTCGCCGCTGCCCGAGTATGCGCGGGACCAGTTCGGATTCTGCTCGAACCCGTAGGAATAGAGCAGCGACGGGATGTCACAAGCTGCGCCAGGATACGTGTTGTCCCGCCACGTACCACCCACCTCATCGGCGCGTTCCAGTATGAGGAAGTCGTCAATACCCTGTTGTAGCAACCGGATTGCGGTTCCCAGGCCAGCGAAACCCGCACCGACTATCAAGACGTTCGTGGTGTCGCTCATCTAGCCACCGGTTCATAGGTCAACTCTTCGGTCCACGATGGCGTCTTACCGAGCACTGCCGTGGGGAAGTAGTCGATCGCGGTACCTAGTCGCTGCGAGATGTAATGCAGTGGCTGAGAACGCTTTATACTTGCCGACATGTGGGCCTTCAGGATGTGGTAGCCCGGCACGCGACGCGTGAACTCGCTCCGATCCCCTACGTTCTCGTAGCGCATGACCGCGTTGTACAACTTATCCTCCGACAGACCCATGGCGTTGAGGTTGGCCAGCATCCGCGTGAGCAACGGCACGTATAGGAGTCCGCCGGCAAGGATTCTCGGGTCGACCAGTGCCCCTATCGTCTGCATCGCGTGAATCCGCATAGGGCTAGCACCGAGATCGTTCAAGACTTGGAACCCGACCGCTAGGTGCCGCGACTCGTCATTGTTGACCTTGTTGAAGACCTCGGCGCACAAAGGATCCTGCACCTCATCGAGCAGGAACTTCAGCAACGCTCCGTCGAGCGCAGTCTCCAAGGCGGGAATCGCCGCGCCGATAACCGTCAACGGGAGGGCCTCAGCGTATCGGTCAAGCCACTCGATGACCAGCCGAATGTTCTTGTTGGGCACGGGGACTTCCCCTACTTCAAGCATCCCCCAACGTTTCATGAGAGCCAGTTCCGCGTTGGCGTGCCGCTGCTCCTCGGCATGGAAGTACCGGTAGATCTCACCTAGGGCCTCGAACGGCGCCTTCGGCGCCATGGCGGCGAAGGCTCGGGCCCCGACGTGTTCGATCCACACCACGTCAGACATGAACTGCTTCAGGCCGGGCCGCTGTTCATCGGTGACCTTGTCGGCGCCCGGCGCATCCCAGTCGATGTCGGCCAGCGCCCACTGCCGATTCTTGATCGTCTCGAGCATGTCGCTGTATTCGAATGCCATTACGGTCTCCTTCGTCCTTGTCGGGAGTGACTTAGCTCGATTTGGTCAATCAAACCGAGAGCACGGGTATACGTGGCAGGCACTGCCCGTTTGAAGAGCCATAAGGTCTTCGCGTCGATTCGAGGTAAGACGTGCAACCGTCCGTGGGCCGTTCGCGTTGATTGTCCCGCGAGCCAGCAATTCCGCTGACGCGCCCGTTCTCTCATCAAGTTGGTTCAAAGCTTGGAGGCTGGCTCCCGTATGTGGGAGCTGTCGACGATGTTGGTTCTGACGAACGCTGGGCACAGTACCCACCACTCGTCCACGCGAACAGGCATAGTCCCAAGCGAAGGCACGGCCGATTCCGCTGCCCGCCCCCGCAACAACCACGTTGGCGCGGCGGCTGGGGCGAGGCGACCCGTCCAACGGCAAGAGATTCATCGGTACCGATTCCTTTAGAGATTGGGCGATGTCGGGTGGTTGAGTCAAGCCAATCTGCTGCCAACTGGTGGCAGTGAACGCAATTGTGGTCACGTGCCACCAGTTTTGCTCGCGCATCAATCGTTGTCAAGACGCAGGCCTGGGAACGTAAGCAGCAAGATGGGGCGGCGTACGGGCGCCGGATTGACGACCGGGTGGCGCTTAGTCGAAGCGGCAATGGAAGTCTGGGCTGAGAGCGGATGGGCTGCCGACTGCCGTGATGCGTTGACTACGCGCCAGAGTGGCGTTGTGGGATCGCCGATCCATGAGGAGTTCGAGGCCCGCGATGAGTTGCTGCTGGCAGCGTTCGGCGGCGTCCGAACCAAGCTGCTCGGCGGGTGTGCCGAACGCGTGGGCACCACCAACCGGGACCTTGGTCCCGCGAACTCGAGCGTTGTTCTCCGCATCGCCCAGCATGCTGACCGAACCTGAATTCTGCTGACACAAAAGTCGGGGTAGTTCGACATGCAAGGTCGTCGCCCAGTGGCGTTACGAGGAGCAACCCAAGAATGGCTTTGCGCATCGGCACTTAGCGGCCGGCGGGACCGTCGAACTGATTGGCGCCAGGCACGCGAACAACTGGTCCATGTAAGTCAAGTGGACGTCGTCGAACATGGAGCAGGCTGCTCCAGCACGGGACCACCGCTACGTGGTCCGTACGTCTCGCTGAATGGCATTGTGAGCACCCTCGCTCGCACAGGCATCATTCGAGAAAGGGCGTGCGGCGACGCAGCCGACTCGCCTCCAAGATGGCTAGCGGTCAGTACCGTCGGCTGTCGAAGCCGACGCTGCTCGCTCGTCGAATGACGAGTTGTACTCATAACCCGATCCGCTTGGCGATGATCTCCTTCATGATCTCGGTAGTACCGCCCCCGATGCCCAGGATGCGCGAGTCGCGATAGTGCCTTTCTACCTCGGTCTCGCGTAGGTAGCCCATGCCACCGTAGAGTTGGACGGCGGTGTCAACGGCGAGCGCGCAGGCCTCTACGGCTTGGTTCTTGGCCATCGAGACCATCCGCACGTCGGTGTCTCCGGCGACGATGCGGTCCACAGCGGCACGGGTGTACGTACGAGCCACGTCGACGGCCGTCGACATATCGACGATCTTGTGCCGCACCACCTGTCGGGTCGATAGCGGTCGACCGAAGGTTTCGCGCTTCTTCACCCAATCCAGCGTCAGGTCGAGGCAGCGCTGGGCCGTGGCGTAGCACTGGACGGCGATGAAAGCACGTTCGACTTGGAACTGTTGCATGATCTGCAGGAATCCGCTGCCTTCGGGGCCAACCAGATTGACCACCGGCACGCGCACGTCGGTGAATCCGAGTTCGGCGGTGTCGGAGCACAGCCAGCCCATCTTCTTCAGTGTCCGCGAGACCGAGAAACCCGCGGCGCCACGCTCCACCACGAGCAGTGAAATCCCCGACGGGCCCGGGCCGCCGGTACGCACGGCGGTGGTCACGAAATCGGCGCGGACACCCGAGGTGATGAACAGCTTCGCACCGTTGACCACGTAGTGGTCGCCGTCGCGCCGTGCGGTAGTGCGGATGCCGGCGACGTCAGAACCGGTGTCTGGTTCGGTGATGCCGAGGCTGCCGATCTTCTCCCCGGCCAGGGTCGGCGCCACGAAGCTGCGGATCTGCTCGGGATCGCCCTGCGCGGCCATATGGGGCACTGCGATGTGATGCGTAAGTAGGCTGGCCAGCAAGCCCGACGAGCCGCCGGCCTCCATCACGGCCTCAGTGAGCAGCACCAGGTCGCGCAGGTCACCGCCGGAGCCACCGATCTCTTCCGCGAACCCGATGCCCAGCAACCCCGCTGCGGCTGCGCGGCGGTGGAGTTCTCTAGGGAGTTCTCCGGCGTCCTCCCAGTCTTGCAGGTGAGGAACGATCTCCTTCTGGGTGAACGACATGGCGAGGTTGCGCAACGAGATGCGCTCGGGCGTCATCCACGGGTCGGCTGCGGCCGCCTCCGCTTCCCGCTGATCCGGCTGTTTCATGTGAGTTGCTCCTGCTGTGATCACTCGGGGACGGCACGATTGCCACGTCGACCCCGATTGTCCGCGAATGTTAATGATCGATAACGTAGCGTGTCAGGAGATCGACGTTGATGTCATTTGGAGGAAAGTTGATTGACGTCCTGCATGACCGGGTCGACACCCGCGCGCCGGTATACCTCGAGAATCGCGAGGGACTTATCGCGCAGCTCCATGCGCTCGCCGAACAGCTAGCGCTGGCCAACGGTGGCGGCGGCGAGAAGTACGTCGCCCGGCACCGTAGCCGCGGCAAGATGCTGGCTCGGGAGCGCGTCGAGCTGCTCATCGACCCCGACACGGCCTTCCTGGAACTCTGTCCGTTCGCGGCGTGGGGCACGAAGTTTCCGGTGGGCGGCAGCGTTGTGGTCGGCATCGGCATCGTCGAAGGCGTCGAGTCGATGATCATCGCGCACGACCCGACGGTGCGCGGCGGAGCCTCGAACCCCTACACGTTCCGAAAAGTGTTCCGGGGCATGGCAGTCGCCCGCGAGAACCGCCTGCCCATCATCAACGTCGTCGAGTCGGGCGGGGCGGACCTGCCCACGCAGGCCGAGATCTTCGTGCCCGGGGGCCAGCTATTCCACGACCTCACCCAGCACAGCGCGCTGGGCCTGCCGACCCTCGCGCTGGTATTCGGTAACTCGACGGCAGGCGGCGCGTACATCCCCGGCATGTGTGATTACGTGGTGATGGTCCGCAACCGGTCCAAGGTCTTCCTCGGCGGTCCGCCGCTGGTGAAGATGGCGACCGGCGAAGTGTCCGACGACGAGTCGCTCGGCGGCGCAGACATGCACGCCCGCACCTCCGGGCTGGCCGACTACATGGCCGAGGACGAGCAGGACGCCATCAGGATCGGGCGGCGCATCATGGCCAGACTGAACTGGCGCAAGCTCGGGCCCGGACCGACACATTCCCCGGCCCCCCCGCTGCGAGATCCCGACCAACTCCTCGGGATCGCTTCGGTGGACCCCAAGGTTCCCTTCGACCCACGTGATGTCATCGCCCGAATCGTGGACGGGTCCGCCTTCGACGAGTTCAAGCCGCTATACGGCACCTCGCTGGTCACCGGTTGGGCCTCGATCCACGGATACCCGGTAGGGATCCTGGCCAACGCGCGCGGAATCCTGTTCAGCGAGGAGGCGGAGAAGGCCGCCCAGTTCATTCAGCTGGCGAACCAGATCGACACGCCACTGGTGTTTCTGCAGAACACCACCGGCTACATGGTCGGCGCGGAGTACGAGCAGGGTGGCATCATCAAGGACGGCGCGAAGATGATCAACGCCGTCTCAAACAGCGCTGTCCCACACCTGACGATCGTGATGGGCGCGTCCTACGGTGCGGGCAATTACGGGATGTGCGGGCGGTCCTACTCTCCCCGCTTCCTGTTCACCTGGCCCAACTCGCGTTCGGCCGTCATGGGCCCGGCCCAGCTCGCGGGCGTGCTGTCGATCGTGGCCCGCGAGTCGGCCGCCGACAGGGGCCTCCCGTTCGACGAGGAGGCCGACGCGCAGATGCGCGCTGCCGTCGAGGGCCAGATCGAGCGTGAGTCGTTGGCGCTGGCCAACAGCGGCAGGCTCTACGACGACGGGATCATCGACCCGCGCGACACCCGTACCGTTCTCGGGTTCTGCCTGTCCGTGGTCGACAACAGCGAGATCCGTGGCCAACGTGGCTACGGCGTGTTCCGGATGTGATGGCGATGCCCGTGATCAAGAAGCTGCTGGTGGCCAACCGGGGAGAGATCGCCCGACGCGTGTTTCGCACCTGTCGCGAACTCGGCATCGCGACCGTCGCCGTGTACTCCGACGCCGACGCCGACGCCTGGCACGTGGACGATGCCGACGAGGCCGTCCGGCTACCGGGTTCCTCGCCGGCTGAGACCTACCTCGACGGTGACCGGGTGATCGCCGCGGCCCTCCTCACCGGCGCCGACGCCGTCCACCCCGGCTACGGGTTCATGTCGGAGAACGCAAGCTTCGCGCGGGCCTGCGCCGACGCCGGGCTCGTGTTCGTCGGCCCGCCGCCGGATGCCATCGATGCGATGGGCTCCAAGCTGACGGCCAAGGCGATGATGGCCGATGCGGGGGTGCCGGTCCTCCCGGGCGGCGACGCCACCGGCCTGGACTCCGAGCAGCTGCGCAAGCTCGGCGCCGAGATCGGCTACCCGCTGCTGGTCAAGGCGAGCGCCGGCGGCGGCGGGCGCGGGATGCGGGTCGTCGAGTCGGCCGACGAGCTCGACGGAGCCGTGGCCTCGGCCTCGCGCGAGGCGATGTCGGCGTTCTCGGACGGCACGGTGTTCCTAGAGCGTTACGTGCAGCGTCCCCGCCACGTTGAGATCCAGCTGTTGGCCGACATGCACGGCACGGTTGTCTCGCTGTTCGAGCGGGAGTGCTCGGTGCAGCGCCGCCACCAGAAGGTCATCGAGGAGGCGCCCTCCCCCGTCGTCGACGACGAGATGCGCGCGCGGATGGGTGCGGCGGCGGTCGCGGCGGCACAGGCCGTGGGTTACGTCGGGGCCGGAACGGTCGAGTTCGTCCTCGACGCGAACGGCGGCGATGACGACGGGACGTTCGCCTTCCTGGAGATGAACACCCGGCTGCAGGTCGAGCACCCGGTCACCGAACTCGTCACCGGGCTCGACCTCGTGCGCCTGCAGCTGCTGGTGGCGATGGGTCGGCCACTGCCCGCCGATGTGAGCAAGCCGCGGATCACCGGCCACGCGGTCGAGGCCCGGCTCTACGCCGAGGACCCCACTAAGGGCTACCTGCCGCAGACCGGGACCCTGCGCACCATCCAGATCCCGAACCACGTCGGGGTCCGGGTGGACTCCGGCGTGCGCGACGGCTCGGTGGTCAGCCACCACTACGACGCCATGCTGGCCAAGGTGATCGCCTGGGCGCCCACCCGCGCCGAGGCGCTCGGCGCGCTGTCCGCCGCGCTCGCCGGCGCCCGGATCCACGGACTCACCACCAACCGGGATCTCCTGGTTCGCGTTCTGCGCCACGACGAGTTCGCCGGACGCGGCACCGACACCGGGTTCCTCGACCGCCACGACGTGGCCGGCCTCGGCGCAGCCCTCATCGACAGCGACGGGGAGGGCTTGCACGCCGTCGCGGCCACACTCGCCCAGGTCGCGGGACGCCGCGCGGCGGCCCCCGTCCAGCCGACCCTGCCTGTCGGGTGGCGCAACAACCCGTCCCAACTGCAGGCCACCGGATGGCTGACCGCCGACGGCCGGGAGCGACGGGTGGGCTATGCGCTGCTCCGCGACGGCGTCGAGGTCGAAGTCGACGGCAAGCCGGTCGAAGACGTCAGCGTGCTCGTGCAGCGGCCGGACCGGGTGGTCCTGGAGACCGGCGGGGTACGGCGCGCCTACGACGTCGTCCTCGACGCCGACATTGCCTACGTTGACAGCCCTGCCGGGTCCACTGCGTTTACCCAGGTACCACGGTTCCTGGACCCGAGCGCGCTGAAGCCGGCGGGCTCCCTGACGGCGCCTATGCCGGGTTCGGTGATCCGGCTGCCCGTCGCCGCGGGCGACGTCGTGACGGCCGGGCAGGCGTTGGTCGTGGTGGAGGCGATGAAGATGGAACACACCATCGTCAGCCCGATCGACGGGATCGTCGCCGAGCTTTCGGTCGAGGTGGGTCAGCAAGTGTCAACCGGCGATGCCCTCGCGGTGGTCGGAGCGGCCGCCGGTGCAGACCAGGATTGACACCATCCGACCCGTCACCGGCCCCGGTGGCGGGTGACATCGAAGTAGGAGAGCGGTATGGAACTGCACGAGACCGAGGAGCGGCGAGCGCTGCGCAAGGCCGTGTCCGAGATCGCCAAGGACTTCGGGCACGACTACTACGTGGCCAAGTCGCTCGGCGGGGAAAAGAGTTCGGAACTCTGGCACGCCGTGGGGAAACAGGGGTTCCTCGGGGTCAACATCGCCGAGGAGTACGGGGGCGGCGGCGGCGGCATCTACGACATGCAGATCGTCGGTGAGGAACTGGCCACGGCCGGCTGCCCGCTGCTGATGACGGTGGTCTCCCCCACCATCTGCGGCACGATCATCGAGGCTTTCGGCAGCGACGAACTCAAGGCGCGCTGGCTGCCGGGCATCGCCAGCGGCGAGGTCATCATGGCGTTCGCGATCACCGAGCCGGATGCGGGCTCGAACTCGCACAACATCTCCACCCAGGCCAAGCGCGTCGGTGGGGATTGGGTGCTCAACGGCACCAAGTACTACATTTCCGGCGTCGACGAGGCGGAGGCCATCCTGGTCGTTACCCGCACCGCGACGGATGATCGCGGACGCGGACGGCTGAGCCTGGTCGTGGTCCCGACCGACGCGCCGGGGTTGACCAAGACCCTCATCCCGGTGCAGGCCGTTACACCAGAAAAGCAGTTCACTCTGTTCTTCGACGACGCACGGGTGCCGGCCGAGAACCTGATCGGCGCGGAAAACGACGGTCTGCGTCAGGTGTTCATGGGCCTCAATCCCGAACGGATCATGGGCGCCGCCCTGGGGAACGGCATCGGCCGCTACGCGCTGGACAAGGCCTCTGCCTACGCGCGCGAGCGCAAGGTTTGGGACGTGCCGATCGGAGCCCACCAGGGTTTGTCCCACCCGCTTGCGCACGCCAAGATCCAGCTCGAGCTGGCGCGGCTGATGACCCAGCGCGCGGCCTCACTGCACGACGCCGGCGATCCCGGTTCGGCGGAGGCGTCCAACATGGCAAAATACGCTGCGGCCGAGGCGGGCATCCTCGCCCTCGACCAGGCGATCCAGACCCACGGCGGCAACGGGTTGGCCACCGAGTACGGGCTGGCCACTCTCTGGGGCCCGGCACGGCTGATGCGGACCGCGCCGATCAGCCGAGAGATGATCCTCAACTACGTAGCACAGCACAGCCTCAACCTGCCACGCTCGTACTGAGCATCCTTCATCCGATCGTGTCCGTTCCGATGGACATGGGCGGACGGCATCGACCGAGTGGCCCTCAGGGCCCCGGCGCTGCCCCACCGAGCCATTCTCAACTAGCAGGAGCCGCCGACGCGGCGGCAGAGGAGTACGCCATGGATCGCGGTATCGGTCAGTGGGTCACCAAACGGGCCTTCCTCAACGGGCAGCGCACGGCGTTCGTCTGCGGTGACACCAGCTTCACTTATTCCCAACTCGAACAGCGCACCAATCAGGTGGCCTCGAACCTGCTGCGTCTTGGCGTCCGCAAGGGGGACCGAGTGGCCGTGCTCCTGGTGAACTCGGTCGAGTTCATGGAGGTCCTACTCGGTTGCGCGAAGATCGGCGCCATCACCATCCCGATCAACGTCCGGCTCGCCGGCCCGGAGATCGGCTACATCCTCGCCGACGCCGGCGCCGACACGCTGATCTTCCACCACCCGCTCGCGGCGGCCGCGGTCAGCGCGCTGGCCGAGCCGGGGGTCCGGGTCCGGCACACCGTCCGAGCCGGGGGCGCCGCGGCCAACGGCGAGACCTCCTACGCCAACCTTCTCTCCGGCGGCGCCCCCGAGGCTCTCGACAACGACGTCGACGGCCATGACCCGGCGTTCATCATGTACACCTCGGGCACCACCGGCCGCCCGAAGGGCGCCATCCTCACCCACGACAACCTGCTGTGGAACGCCGTCAACGTTCTGGGCACCGATCAGGGCCTGAACGGCAGCGACGTGACCGTGGCCGTGGCCCCGATGTTCCACATCGGCGGGCTCGGGGTGCATACGCTGCCATTGCTCTACGTCGGCGGGACTAGCGTGATCCTCCCGTCGTTCGACCCGGTGGGCACGCTCATGGCGATGGCAAAGAGCCGAGCGACCGTGCAATTCATGGTGCCGGCGATGTGGTCGGCGCTGACGCAGGTGCCCGACTTCGACTCCTACGACCTCTCGGCGCTGCGGTTCGCCATGGGCGGCGGCGCGCCGGTGCCGTTGACCGTCATCGACTTCATGCAGCAACGCGGCGTCCCCTTCACCGAGGGATTCGGGATGACCGAGACTGCACCGATGGTCTCGGTCTTGGACGCCGCCAACATCACGACGCGGGCCGGGTCGATCGGCCGGGTCGCCATGCACGTCGATGCCCGTATCGTGGACGCCGACGACCGGGACGTCCCGGTCGACACCGTCGGCGAACTCCTGGTGCGCGGACCCAACGTGTTCGTCGGGTACTGGATGAAGCCGGCGACGACTGCCGAGGCCTTCCGGGGCGGCTGGTTCCACACCGGCGACCTCGGCCGGATCGACGCCGACGGCTACATCACGCTGGTCGACCGCAAGAAGGACATGATCATCTCGGGCGGGGAAAATGTCTACCCCATCGAGGTGGAGCAGGTCCTGTTCCGTCACCCCGGTGTGCTGGACGCCGCGGTCGTCGGCGGTCCGGACGACAAGTGGGGTGAGCGCGTCGTCGCCGTGGTGGTGGCCGACCCAGCCGCCGAACAGGAACCCGGCGCCGACGAACTGATCGCTTGGTGCCGCGAACGGCTGGCGCATTTCAAGTGCCCGCGCGAGGTGCACCTCCTTCCCGAGTTGCCCCGCAACGCCACCGGAAAGCTCCTCAAGACGGAGTTGCGCAAGCGATTCACCGGTGTCGAGGGCGGCGTCGTCCAGCGCTGAGGCACGACACCGGAGGCGGAGCGCGGGTTTGGGAAGTGTTGTCGCGACGAGTAACCGCGGTCACCGCTGCAACTAGATGAAGATGTTAATTGTCGCTAACGTCTAGCGCGTGGCAAGACCACGCGCGCCACTTGTCGGATGTTCTTATGCCTCCTGGTTGTCTGGGCCGACAAGTCGCAACCTGCGCCACGACTCGCCTGTCGCCTTGCGCGATGGGTGCTTGAGCGTGTCTGACGTCGATGAGCTTCGGTGAAAGGGGTGCTTCAGCTCCGTACGGCGGCGATCGACGACTCCACTCGATCAGCCTGCCCGCAGCAGAGCCCCGCGGCAGCGTCGAAACATGAATCGAACTCGGATTATCAGGCCGGGCGGCGCCGGATCGTCGCGCTGACCATCCTCAGATTCGGCGTGTTCGTCAGTAGACGGCACAGTTACGCAGCAAGGGCGTTCGCGGGACACGAACGACTAGGACCGCCCCAAGGCTTGTGTTGGGTTCAGTGCTACTTCGCCGAGCCAATAGCACATCAGTAGGGCGACCTCGACGTCTAATCGTTCCGCGGCGATCGGGCGACCGCGGCGCTCGAGTGCTCGATTTACGCGATACTTGACGGTATTGGCGTGTATCTGCAATTCGTTGGCCGCGGCTTTGAAGCTGGAACCGGCACGCAAGAACACCCTCAGCGTGTCTCGTAGACGCTGGTCCGATGCAGTGTTCTGAGCCAACGGGCCCAGCACATCGTGAATCCATTCCTTCAGAGTCGCGTCATCGGTCATCAGCATCGAGGCCAGGGCCACACCGGGATCTCGTGCAGCGACGATCCGGTGCCGTGAGGAGCCGTCGGCTGCCATCGCGACCACACGGGCCTGCTCAGCCTGTCGGTAGGTGCGACGGAAGCCTTCAATCCCCGGAAGTGGTTCACCGACGGAAAGTCTTGGGCCGTCAGGTTGAGCCCGGACGAAGTCGCGCAGCTGCGATAAATGGTCCGACGGGCGGTGAACCGTCATCCATGCGCATCCGACGAGGCGGTCGATGGAGAAGTAGACCGATTGCTTCGCTCCAGTGGCGGAGACCGCGTGTTGCATGAAGCGCTCCATGGCGATGAACTCGTCGGTGTCGGCGCCCGCATCTCGGTCGAGCCATACCATGAGAGCCACATGCGTTGCGCCCAAGAAGTACCTCATAGCCGACGACGCCTCGGTCAGGTCTACGTCGCGTCCGTCGAGGATCTCTCGAATGGCTTGTGCACGCAAACTTCGTCGGCTCTCGTCCCACTCCGCGCGTTCAGTCTGATATGTCTCCAAGACCTGCTCAGACATCCAGTCGATGTAGCGGAAAGACACACGGGTGATGTGTTCAATGAGCGCCAATTTCTCCTCGGGCGGTAGGTCCGCGCTCCGAAGGCCAGCGATGATGAGGTTCAATCCATACTGGTGCCCGAGCCTGTATGCCCGCAGCAGCGCGTTGACGGGTACCTCGCGTTGCGCCATCCTCCGGGCGTGTTCAAGGGCGGCCGTCGGTGACTCCATGCGGTCGAACGGGATCGAGTGACGGACGACGGAGAACCAAGTGTCTACGTTCGCGGCGACGGTGTCACTCAGTAGCTCTTTGAGCTGTTGATCGGCAGCGAGTTCGGCAACTTGCTCAATCAGAAGGCCATGTATGGACTCGGGCAATTCTCTGACGAGGTCGCCGAGGTCTCGGAATAGGTGATGAACCGCGTGACCGGGGGTGTCTTGAACTTCGGATGAATCAAGCACAGCTGCGACCGTACTCGATTACTTGTCTTTGCGAGACAACAGACGCCCGCAGGTTCGACCCTTCGAGACATACCGATCGCGGCTCCGGGTATCTACGCTGTTAAGGAGCGGTGAGCCACGTTTTACCATTTCAGCAGCCGAACGAGCCATTGCTGTGGGCCACGGCGAACGGCTGCGCGTGACGAGGAAGGCGGAGGCATGAGTTGTCTGCTCGCAATAACCTTGTTTGCGGCCTTCGCGGCCGGAGCAGCCCCATTGCGAGGAACGATCAGCACCGCCCTGGCCGCAATAGACGACTTTCTCGATCGTTTCGGCCACGAAGTTTCCGGAACTGCTCATGCGAAGGAACGCCCGCCGCTCTGACGAGGTGGTCGAATCGGGCGCCGGATATGCCCGCCCGCCTCCCGCATACCGAAGCTGAAGCCTGGATAGCAGTAGGCTCCCCTCTGGACTCGCCCCCGGCCGTCGACTGACTCCAAGATCCCAACAGCAGCGCCGATCTGATCCGGGTCGCCCCGGCGGCGGGTGTGATCGTCAAGGTGTGCGGGCACTGGTTCGGAGAACTCCGACCGCTCGATCCGACCTGGACAGCGCCCACCAGCAAAATGCTTCGGTTCGAATGATAATTCGGCCCAGGCGATGGTCGAACCACACGGTTTGGCATCGCTGCCTTCGGATGCGCCGATACTGCGCCGCCGGGGTTCCGTTCATGGAGGTAGTTCTGACACCTCGACAACGAACCAGAGTGGCCGGGCCGCGGCCATCGCAGGGCCCTGAATGACGCTCAGTCCGACGAGTCGTTCAGCGTGCGGTCGAGAAAATCTGCGACTGCCGAGGCGAAGGCGTCGTTGTCGTCGCCCGCAACCATGTGGCCCGTGCCCGAAACGTCGACAGCCTCGGCGTGCGGTACGACTTCGAGGAACTCCTCGACCGACTGCTGCGACGTCACGTCGGAGTGAACGCCGCGAATGAGAAGCGTTGGTGCTCGCACCCGGCGGGCCCCTTCGATGAGAAGGTCGCTTATGGCGCCGAATTCTTTGGCACCAGTTGCTGGGTCGCCCTGCAGGAACTCGAAGTTGGAAGCTATGAACGCCGGATCCCATCGCCAGATCCACCGACCGTCGTCGCGCTGCTGCAAGACCTTTCGGAGGCCGTCCAAGTTCTTGGGCCGAGCGCGATGCCGGTTGTACTGGGCAATGACGTCCGCGGCCGCGTCCAGTGTATCGAATCCGTCGGGATGGGCGCCCATGAAGGACACGACCCGGCGTGCTCCGTGAAACTCCATTCGCGGAGTTATGTCGACCAGTACGACGGCTCCCCACAGATCGGCAGGCGCCACCAAATGCGTTCCCAACACCGTCATGCCGCCCAAGGATGCGCCAACGACAGCTGGCGGGCGGCCATCGCTGGCATATCGGCGAATGGACAGCAGGTCGGATGCAAGTCGGTCGAGATCGTATCGACCATCGGGGTCCCACTCGCTGTCGCCGTGACCGCGGGCGTCGTAAGCGACGACGGTATACCCGCGCGCGTGTAAGCGGCGCGCCGTAGTCGCCCAGGCATGGCGGTTCTGTCCACCGCCGTGCAGCAGTATGACGACCGCGCGGGCGGATTCGTGTCGGTAGACATCGGCTGCAAGGGCGGTTCCGTCTTCGTTGCGGACGCGCTCGAACGTTGAGGTCATTTGCTGTGTCCTCGATGGTCGCCTTGGGCAGCGTTCTCGTTCCGCGACCGGATCACGAGGCGCTCTGGGCGACGACGGTCACTGTTCCCTGTGCGGCGCATACCGGGCGTCCCGTATTGGTGATGTCGATCCTGGCGACGCCGCTACGCTTACCCAGCGCGATGATGTCGGCGACCGCAACGCAGACTCCACTGGACACCGGACGTAGGAGGTTCAGTTTGAATTCGGTTGTGGCCACCCATGACCCAGGTGGGATCACCGGATAGAACACCACGCCCAAGCAGTGGTCGACCATCGCTGACAGGCATCCGCCATGCAGAGTGCCGAAGGGAGTCAACAAATCGGCTCGGGCGTCCATTTCCACTACCAGTCTCCCGGCGGAGAACTCGATGTGGCGGAAGTCCAAGTACTTGGCGAGCCCTCCCGAGGTTCCCCCCGCGTGCTGGAGCTCCTCGGCTATTTGCTTGTTGAACTGGGGGAAGTCCATGGTCAGCGCCTCGTTTCGTTCAGCGATACCGATGCCATCGCTGAGACACTACTCCGCAGTTGTCGCAGCAATGCAACTGTGAGTGTCGGCCAGTAGCGCGGGAAGCAGGAATCGGCGCAAGAAAGCGTCGATTCCTTCGGGGCTGCGGTGCCGGGGGCCGCGAACCGAGAGCAAGCTGAGGATGATGCGCAAAATCCATTCGGCGGCGTCATCGACCGAAACGCCGGCTTCGAGTTGATGCCAGTGTGCGGCGAACACGGGTCGCAGAAACTCGGCGACGAGTTCGAACAGCGCCACCGACGTTCCCTCGGCCAGTCCCACGCCGGCGAGTTCATCGTCGCTGGCGAAGAGCATGCCGATTATCGGTTCGCGGCGTGCCGCGCGCACCGTGACTGCAACGAAGTCCAGTATGGCAGAGCCCAAGTCGGTGTGCGCCAAGATCCGTCCGCTGGTGCGGTGCAGGTAGCGTTCCGCTGCGCGGACGATGACACCGGATACGACGGATTCGCGACTCGCGAAGTAGCGATAGACCGTGGCGCGCGATACGCCCGCTTGCCTGGCGATATCCTCCATCGTGGTGCCCGACAGCCCCTTGCCTTGCAGGCACGTTTCGGCGGCGTCTAGTAGGCGATCGCGCGCCATATCGCGGTTTCGCCCAGGAGTCGCGTCGCCCCGCCGCAACGATCTCTTCGTCACGGGTACGAGTATGCCCTGTCAAGGGACTCGCTCTGTCGAACACCCGCGGTTGTCGCATGGAAACGGATGTGACAATATCGCAGTCGTGTCGCATAGAAGACCTCGACGATGAGCGTGATCTGACCGTTGGCCATCCCACCACGCACTCCAGTTGTCGTCGGCGTCGGTGAACTCACACATCGCGGTGAAGGCACCGTCGATCCCATCGATTTGGCCGCCGAGGCCGCGCGTCGAGCACTGCATGATGCGTCGGCCGCGATCGGGCATCGCATCGATACCGTGGCGACGCCCGGAATCTTGATGATCCCACGCGACAACCCCGCGTCGAGGATTGCCGAAGCGACTGGACTGACGCCGAATCATCGCATCAGTTGTCCGGTCGGCGGCAACACCCCCCAGTATCTGGTCGAGGTCCTCGGCCGCCGCATTTGGCGCGGCGTCAGCGACGCGGCTCTGATCGTCGGAGCGGAAAGCGGCGCGTCAGCACGCAAAGTCGCATCCGGTAGCGCACTTTTGGAGCCCAAACCCGTCGCAGCACAGGACGAGTCACTCGGTGACACCCGCCCGGGACTGAGCGAAGCCGAGATGGGCGCCGGGTTACATTGGCCGCACGAGGTGTACCCGATCTTCGAATCCGCGATCGCGGCCCGATCAGGCCGCACATTCGACGAACAGCGCCGCTGGCTGGGTGACTTGATGGCTCCGTTCACGGTTGAGGCGTCCCGACATCCCGAGCAGGCCTGGTTTCCGCGTGCCCGTAGCGCAGACGAGCTCAGCACGGTCTCCCCGGCTAACCGGATGGTGTGCGAGCCGTATCCGAAGCTGCTCAACAGCATCATTGCCGTGGATATGGCTGCCGCTTTCGTGATCATGGCCGCCGAAGTCGCCGAGGAACTCGGAGTGCCCAGTGATCGTTGGGTCTTCCCGTGGTCGTCGGCCACATGCAACGACGTGTATTTCCCGGTTCAGCGGCCTGATCTGGGTCGTTCCGCCGGAATAAGGGCCGCCGGCAAGGCGGTATTGGCGGCCAGTGGACTTCACATCGACGACATCAGATGGTTCGATTTCTACTCTTGCTTTCCTTCCGCGGTCGAGGCGGCGATCGACGCCTTGGATCTCGACCCGGCGGATGACCGCGGGTTCACGGTGACCGGCGGACTGCCCTACCACGGAGGGCCGGGTAACAACTATGTCAGCCATTCGATCGTCGAGATGGTGCGACGCTGCAGGAGCGACCCGGACGCCGTCGGGCTCGTGTCCGGACTGGGCTGGTACATCACAAAGCACTCGCTGGGTCTGTGGTCGGCGACCCCACCGCCAACGGGATGGCAGACTCCGGACATGGCCGATGCGCAGTCTGCGATCGACGGCACCTCCCTCCCGGTCGCTTCTCCCGCCGACGCATCCGGAGAGGCGACCATAGATGGATACACCGTCGTGCACGACCGTGACCAAGGCCCCTCCTGGGTGCCGATTTTCGCGCGCATGACCGACGGCCGCCGCGTCGCGGCGCGCAGTGACGATGCCGAGGTGGCGGTGGCAATGTCACGAGACATGTGCGTCGGACACCAAGTCGCCGTGCGGCAGGCCGACGGACACGTCGAATTCGAACTGTCGTGAACGCCGACGCGCTCGTGCTGACCAAGCCGCGCACCCTTGAACGGCGGCATCTTCCGGTGCCGCGCATCGACGACGAGTCCGGTCTCCTGCGGATCGAGGCGTGCGGGCTCTGCGGAACCGACCACGAGCAGTTCAGCGGACACCTGCCGACGGGGTTCGCCTTCATCCCCGGACACGAGATCATCGGCGTCATCGAGGGAATCGGTGACGCCGCGCGCCAGCGTTGGGGCGTCTCGGTGGGTCAGCGAGTCGCCGTCGAGGTGTTCCGATCGTGTCGGGAGTGCGACTCGTGCGGCCGCGGCGAGTATCGCAGGTGCTCGAGCAACGGCCTCGCCACCATGTTCGGCTTCGTCGACGCCAACATCCCGCCCGGCCTGTGGGGAGGCTACGCAACCCACCTGCATCTGCCGTTCGATTCCATGTTGTTGCCGGTCCCGGACGGACTCGACCCGATCGTCGCGACGTTGTTCAATCCGCTTGGCGCAGGGATCAAATGGGCTGCCATGTTGCCCGAGACAAGCCCGGGCGACGTCGTCGCGGTCCTCGGACCAGGGATCCGCGGGATTTGTGCTGCCGTAGCCGCCAAGGAGGCCGGAGCGGCATTCGTCGCGATGACCGGGGTCGGCCCTCGCGACCGAACTCGGCTAGCCGCAGCCCACCAGTTCGGCGTGGACCTGACCATCGACGTCACCGAAGACGACCCGGCGCAGGCCCTGCAAATGGCGACCGGCCGGCTCGCAGATGTCGTCGTCGACGTCACCGCGAAGGCGCCAGCCGCATTCGCGGACGCCGTCGCACTCGCGCAGCCCGGCGGACGCGTGGTGGTCGCGGGCACACGCGGCGGCGGAGGAGCGCCGGGCTTCGAGCCAGACCTGCTCGTATTCAAAGAACTACGCATCTTCGGTTCGTTGGGGGTCGATTACCCCGCCTACCAGAGCGCCATCGAGCTGCTGGTCTCTAGGCGTTGGCCCTTCGAAGAATTGCACCGCGAGATCACCGGTTTCGCCGGCCTGCCCGGGCTGCTCGACCTTCTGGCCGGCAACGAGCCGGACCGGGTTCCCGCTCTGCACAACGTCTTTGTGCCGATCGCCTGACAGCGCCAACTAGCGCCCAACCGGAAGGATCCACCGTGAGCAGCCAAAGCCGGGTTGACATGCTTGCCCTGACAGATGCCCGCGAGCGCGCCGCTCAATGCGGGATTCCGGACGCCATGGCTGAACTGTCTGTTTTCAGGATCGCGCTTCATCAGCCCCCTGTGGCCGTCGCATTGCATGGAATGCTGGAGGCGTTGCTGTGGAAAGGCGCGCTGGATGCGCGTTTACGGGAGCTGATCATCATGCGAATCGGCTGGGTCACTGATTCGGTCTATGAATGGACGCAACACTGGAGGGTTGCCCGCTTGCTCGAAGTGCCCGAACGCGACCTGCTCGGGGTGCGCGACTGGCAGAACGCCGGCCACTTCGGCGAAGCCGAGCGGGCGGTACTGGCGGCGACAGACGAGACGTTGCGTGACGGCACCATCTCGGATGAAACCTGGGCTGAGTGTCAGCGCGCGTTGCACGGGGACCCGGCCGTCCTCGTCGAACTCGTCGCCGCGATCGGGAATTGGAGATTGTTCTCAGCGCTGCTGCGGTCCTTGCACGTGCCGCTAGAAGACGGCCTCGAAGCATGGCCCCCTGACGGAGTTCGACCCTCCGTTGACTGAAGGGTGATCGGCTCGCCATGTCGACTCCGTGCTATGACTCTGCCCCTAGCACCTGTTGGTCGGGATCTGACGATGTCGAACGGTCGGGCGGTTGCATCTGCAGACGGCGATTCCACCACCGAGGATTGCGCCGGGCCTGAAGCCTGAGCCGACGGAATTCCATCCGCTGCAGTCGAAGGAGAACTGGAACACCCACCAGCGGGACGATCGCACCACGGACCGCACCTCGGCGACCATTCTCCAGCAATCCGGCTACAGCACTGAGTCCCGAAATGTAGAGAATACCGTTGTAAGGCACCAGGATTGGGCCGCATAGTCCTTCGCACTCGGACAGGCTTGGCACACCAAATCTCCAGCGCTTCGGCCAGTGTATGAAGTGAGCCAACACGGTCGTCAGGAACAGGCCGTTCACAACACCGAGGACAGCCTCGTGACGCTTATCGGCACGTTCCGCCATGCGAAGTACTACTGCGGTGCTCATGCCCCAACCCGTCGCTGCCGGCACCGGACCAATCACCGACGCGAACGGCATCGCAACTCCGGACAGCAATTCGTAGAAGACATGCGCGCCCGCTGACACGGCGCCAACTTGTGTCCAGATTTGCCGGGACGTCTTCGGACGCTCGCGGGACGGCGGTAATGGCCCTTCCGCCCGCATCAGCGGAATGCCTGAACGCGCGATGCGGCCACGGCGCAACGCACTTCTTCGTGAAGAGGTCGTTCCATATGGCGGCTTTCACCACAAAAGTACTTGTCGACCTACACATTACTCCGTAGCTGTTGGCCGCCATCGGCGTCGAAGAGTTCCTTGGTCCAACGTTCGAGGATTTCTGCGCTATCCCAGTCGTCGGGATGGAACCCGGCGTGGGTGTAGGAACGGAAGCGCTCAATCGCTGCTCGGCTGAACAGCGGGTTATGACGGAAGGCTCGAAGGCTGCGCAGCAACCGCACCGGGTTGTAGGCGGCACGATCGCCGGCCAGAGAGCGGGTGGTCTGGATGACCAACTCGGTGAACAATAGGAGACTGGCGATCCGCATTCCCCAGACCCTGGTGCGTTCGCTTCCACCGACCGTCTCGTAGACATCGAAAGCGACGGCCTTGTGCTCGCATTCCTCCAGTGCGTGCCAAAGCAGAATCGGCCGCACCTCGGTGTAGCCGATCAGTTCTTGAGCTTCGTCGCTGGTGAGAATGATCTCGGCGAATGTCGCCGTGTAGTGCTCGAGGGCTGCCGTCACAGCCAGGCGCATCTTGGGAGAAAAACGCTTCTCGAGTCGGCCAACCAACTTCTTGATATGCCGATCGATCCCCTCGGTGGGATAGCCCATCGCTTGAAGGCGATCGTTGAGCAGCCGATGCTGGTGCCGGTGGGTGGCCTCTTGAGCGATGAATCCCTTGACCGCCTCCTTCAGGTCAGCGTCGCTGATGTGGTCCCGGTACTCGCGGACTGACCGGATGAAGAAGTCTTCGCCTTCGGGGAACGTGGCCGACAAGGTGGACACAAAGTGGCTCATCACCAAGTCGCCATCGACGAAGTGCTGCCGGCTGGTCCCAGCAGGCATGTCGAATCGGACACGGCGGGGCTTCGGGACGACCCGCGTGGTGGGCCGTGTGGACGAATCGTCGCTCATGTTGTTCTCCTGTTGTCATGGGCACTGATGATCTGACTTTACGCCTAGTCAGAATTAGATGGCAAGCTATGCGTTGTGCGATCGGTGCGGGTGTACAGCGGGATGTCCGCCGAGGAGCGTCACCGGAACAGGCGCACGCGTCTCATCGAGGCCGCGATGGAGTTGATCGGCACGCACGGCGTTGCCGCCGCCACGGTGACTGCCGTATGCGCTGAGTCCGGCGTGACGTCACGCTACTTCTATCAGCATTTCCCTGACAGAGACGCCCTCTTGCGAGCTGTCTACCAGCAGCTCTACGCAACCTTCCAGGAGGTGATAGTTGACGCGATCCCCGATGCCGGCGCCCCACCCGAGGTGCTCGCGTACGCGCCGATCCGCGGGCTGGTCAGCATGATCAACAACGATCCTCGACTGGGTCGGATCTTGTTCGTGGAATCTGCAACGGAGCCGCTGCTTCGGGAGTTACGCAGCGACATGATGACCGGTTTCACCGACCTCGTATTGCGTGAGGCCAGACTTCACCTTGACATCGCCGACTCCGCAGTGGGCGTTGCCCATTTGGCCTCGACATTGGGCGTGGGTGGGTTATTCGAAGTCTTGCGCCGCTGGCTCGACGGAGAACTCGAGTTCACCACCGATGAACTCGTTCAGCACTGCGCAGGTTTCCTGGGCAGCCTCGGCAGCTATGTGCTGCTGCAGAACGCAGTCGAGTCGGCCACGACCAAAGCCAAACCTCAGAGCTAGCTTCTGGCGCCTCCCGGCCGCGCTTCGCGAATGTCGAGGTGCCTCCGCTTGCTTCATTCCGGACTGAACACTGAACGCCGCTGTACAACATTAGAGGCCAGCGTCGTCGACCAAATAACGTTCGGCGAGCGTCTCGGCAAGCCGACTCGTGTGCTCCACGATCTCCCCCTGGATGACGTCAAGCAAACCTGCATGCCATGCGGTGATCAATTCGACGAAGCCACCAACGGCCACCAGTGTGTCCATTCGAAGGGCGGTTTCATCGGCTTCCGGCCTCAGGTGTGGCTCACTGGCTGCGATCACCAGGTGTGTCGCCTCCTGCAGTGCGACAGCGCGCCGATCCTGAAGCGGGGAACTGCCCACGTGTTGAGCCAGTAGAATCTTCGCCCTGCCCGGATCCTCTGCAATCCGGTCGACCACCGCGGCGATGGTCACGCGGATGGTCTCCATCGGCGGCTGCCCGATGCGTTCTGCGAGCGTCGCAGAAACCTCACCGAGCATCTCGTTGCGCACGCCGTCCCATGCAGCGACAAGTAACTCGTCGCGGGTCTTGAAGTCTTCGTAGAAGTAACGGTCGTTCAGGCCGGTTTTGGCGCACACTCCTCTCATCGTGACTGCTGCCCAACCGCTTTCACTCCAGATTTCCGTCGCGGCATCAATGAGGCGCTGACGGCGCTCCGCCCGGCGTTCAGCACCGGTACGCCCGCCCCATCTCTTCGACCGCGTCCGCACATGTCCATCTTGGCAAACCACAGTAGGTCGCAACAATCTGGTGGCATCCGCCACCAGTGGGGGCGCGTGCCACCATAGGACTCCGCGGAGGGCAGCGCTTGACGATCAGAACGCTCGGACTTCGAGTTCTCAGAGACGTGGCAGCGGCTGTCGTCATTCCTGCTCCCAGCAGTGATCGTGCGGCACTGGCGAGGGTGGCGGTAGGAGGCGCCCTGCACGCCGTGCAGGTATTCGTGGCCGACTGGCCCGCTGCAATCCCGTGGGGAGTCGACTCATGACGCTCTTGAGCGAGGCCACCACCGGTCGCCGTCACCACTTGCACTACGTGCGGTAGCGTACCGATACCGGCAGTATCGCTACCAGTGGAGGCCAAGTGACCGACGGCAGTGCAGATGCCCCAAGCCAGGCCAAGCGGCCTGGTCGGCGCGCCAACGGATCCACCGACCCGGCCGACACTCGCGAGTACAGCGAACGGTTGGCGACCCTGGCCCGGTTCACCCTCCGACACAAAGCGCTCGTCATCGGGGTATGGCTAGGTGCCGCGGTGGTTCTCGCGCTGCTGTTCCCACAGCTGGAAACCGTGGTTCGCCAACAGTCGGTGGACCTCATTCCTCGCGACGCCCCGTCCTTGCAGACGGTTGACCGCATGAGCGCCGCGTTCGGCGAAGAAGGCTCGAAAACCATGGTGTTCGTCGCCATGGAAGACCCCACTGGCTTGACTCCAACTGCACGGCAGCGCTACGGCGAACTCGTGCGCCGGTTGCAGGCCGAGGGCGACCACGTCCTGCTGGTGCAGGACCTGCTGGCCGATCCGATTACCGAAGCTCAGGCAGTCAGCGCCGACCGCAAAGCCTGGTATCTGCCCGTCGGTGTCACCGGCACCCTCGGAGACCCCACGGCAGCCGAATCCTTGAACGCGGTGCGCGACATCGCCGCGGAGGTGTTCACCGGATCGACCACGACCGTCCAAGTGACGGGACCACCGGCGACCTTCAGCGACATGATCGCCTCCGCCGAGCACGACCTGCTGCTGATCTCAATCGCTACCGCCGGCGTGATCGCCCTGATCTTGCTGATCGTCTACCGGTCAGTGTTCACCGCGCTGTTGCCACTGCTGGTAATCGGGTTGAGCCTGGCGGTTGGGCGCGGCGTGCTATCCGCCCTCGGCGAGATGGGCATGCCGGTCTCCCAGTTCACCGTCGCATTCATGACGGCGATCCTGCTCGGCGCCGGAACTGATTACACAGTTTTTCTGATCAGCCGGTACCACGAGCAGCGCCGCGCCCAAGTACCCGCTGATCAGGCGATCATCCACGCCACCGCCAGCATCGGGCGCGTCATCCTGGCGTCCGCCGCCACCGTGGCACTCGCGTTCTTGGCCATGGTCTTCGCGCGGCTCAGCGTCTTCGCCGCCCTGGGCCCCGCGTGTGCCATCGCCGTGCTGTTCGGATTTCTGGCGACCGTCACCCTGCTGCCACCCGTGCTGTCGCTAGCCGCCAAACGCGGCATCGGTGAACCCAAATCCGATCGCACCCGCCGCTACTGGAACAGCGTCGCCGTCGCCGTGGTCCGCCGTCCGGTGCCACTGCTGATCGTCAGCCTGGCCATCCTGCTCGCCCTATCGGCAGCCGCTGCGACCATCAAAATCAGCTACGACGACCGCAAGGGACAACCAGACACCACGGCCAGCAACCAGGGCTACCAACTTCTGGACCGCCACTTCCGCAAGGACGTCGTCATCAGCGAGTTCCTCGTCGTAGAGAACCCGACCGACATGCGGACCGGGAGGGGGCTGGCCGATCTCGACGAGATGGCCTCTCGCGTCTCCCAGATCCCTGGCGTCACCAGGGTGTCCGGAGTCACCCGCCCCACCGGGGAGCGCCTCGACCAAGCGGAACTGGCCTGGCAGAACGGCCAGATCGGCGACAAAATGGCCAGCGCGGTCGCCGAGGGCAACTCACGCAAAGACGACCTCGCCAAACTCACCGGCGGCGCCGACCAGCTCGCCGACGGCCTCGCCCAACTCGATGGCACGGTGCGCACCGCCCTCGCGCCACTGGCCGGAATCCTCACCCAAGCTCAATCCGCGGGAACTCAGGTCAACCAGTTCCGCCCACTGCTGCAACAACTTTCCGCCACCGCCCCCGCCGTCGACCAAGCCATCCAATCCGGCCCAGGACTGCGACCGCTGGCCAACCAGGCGCAGAACGCGATCACCCAGCTCGATCCACTCGTGGGCGCGCTCAACACCTCACCGTGGTGTGCCGCCACCCCGCAGTGCGCCCAAATTCGTGACCAGGTGAAGATTTTGGTCAGCCTGCGCGACAGCGGATTCTTCGACCAGATCGCCGACCTCGGGGACCGCTACGATCCCGCGACCAATGCCACCGTTGGTGGCACCCTCGCCAACGTCCAGAACGCAGTCGCCTCGCTGGACAAGGCATTCGGAGCCCTGGGTGATCCCGACGACCTGGCCACCAACCTCCGCCGACTACAGGAGGGAATCGGACAGCTGGCCTCCGGCGCTCAAGCACTCGCGACCGGTGTCCGCACCCTGGCCGACAGCAACATCGAAATGCTGTCCGGCATGAGCCAGATCGCCACCCAACTACAGAATTCCTCACGCGCAGCGGCGGACTCCGACTCCTCGAGCGGTTTCTACTTGCCCGCTAATGCATTCGAGAACCGGCAATTCACCGACGTTGCCAAGCAATTCCTCTCACCGGACGGCAAGACCGCGCGGTTCATGATCGAAAGCAGCCACGACCCTTACAGCGTCGAAGCCATGGAGCTCGCCAGCCGCATCACCGACACCGCCAACACCGCACGACCCAACACGTCGCTCGCCGACGCCACCGTATCCGTCGCCGGCTTCCCCGCCGTCAACTCCGATATCCAACGATTCCTATGGGCCGACTTCGCACAACTGGCCGTCGCCACCATAATCATCGTCGGCGTCATCCTGGTCCTACTGCTGCGCGCACTCCTGGCACCGCTCTACCTACTAGGCACCGTCGTGCTCAACTACCTCGCTTCGCTCGGCATCGGCGTTGTGGTATTCCAATGGGGACTGGGCTACGAAATCGCTTGGCCCGTACCATTACTGGCATTCATCATCCTCGTCGCCGTCGGCGCCGACTACAACATGCTGCTCGTCTCACGGCTCCGCGAAGAATCCGGGACCAACATCCGCGTCGGCGTCCTGCGCACCGTGGCAAACACCGGAGCCGTCATCACCTCAGCTGGTCTGATATTCGCGGCCAGCATGTTCGGCCTCATGGTCGGCTCAGTCGCCATCATGATCCAAGCCGGCCTCATCATCGGCTTCGGATTGCTGCTCGATACCTTCCTCGTGCGCACCCTCACCGTGCCCGCTATCGCCACACTGTTACGCGAAGCCAGCTGGTGGCCCACCAAACCAACAGCCCCGCGACGTGGTGAGCCCATCGTCGGCTGACGGCTCCTGCAAGACCTGAAACACCCCCTTCCGAGGGCGCATGAGTTGCGCGATGTCCGCAAGAGCCACACCTGCGAGGGCGACAGGCTCACGTCGTCAGGTTCAGGTTCTGGGCCTCTGTGTATTTGTCGTCGATGAGGACGACGGCGCGGTCGGGTTGGTCGATGAGTGATGCGGCGATGGAGGAGCGGTAGCCGGAGGCGCAGTGCACCCAGACTTCACCGGTGGGGACGTCGCCGACGCGGCCGGGTAGTTCATGCAGGGCGATGTTGAGGGCGTTGGGGATGTGGCCGTTGTCGTATTCGTCGGCGCGGCGGACGTCGAGGACAGTGATGTTGGGGTTGTCGATCTCGGTGGCGAGGGCGGCGAAGTCGGCGACGCGGTAGCTGCGCAGCGGGGTGTCGTGGGCCAGGGTGTGGACGTCTCCGGTAGCGGAGCCGGTGAGGTTGTCAACGCCGATGCGGGCGAGTTCGCGTCGCGCCTCGAGGATTTGGTCGTGGTCGTCGCCGATGAGGGTGAGCGGGGCGCCCCAGGTGTAGAGCCAGCCGAGGTAGGCGACGAAGGATCCTGAGAGTTCGAAGCCGAGGGTGCCGGCGAGGTGTCCGGCGGCGAAGGCGGTGCGGTTGCGTAGGTCGATGACCCAGTCGCCGGCGTCGATCCGTCGACGCAGTTCCTGGGGGTCTACCGGTGTCGGCAGTGACAGGTCGACGGGGGCGGGGCCGCGGCTGTTGATGACGCCCATGTGGGCGTAATAGGTCGGATATTCCGAGAGCCCAGCGATGAGTTCCTCGACGTAGGTCTGTTCGTCTTGAGTGAGTGCAGGGTTGGTGGTGCGTTGTTCGGCGATGGTGGAGGAGTCGCCGGTGGCGGGGCTGGAGGAGCAGAAGCTGCCGAAGCCGTGGGTGGGATAGACCGCGGTGGTGTCGGGCAGTTCAGCGGCGAGGCGACGCACCGAATGGAACTGCGCGTGCGACAGGGTTTCGGTCTGGTCGCTGCCGAGCAGGTCAGTACGCCCGGTGGTGCCGTGCAGCATGGACCCGCCGGTGAATACACCGTGCACCGTGCCGGCGGCGTCCTGCAGCACGTAGCTGACGTGGTGATGGGTGTGGCCAGGGGTGTGCAGGACGCGGAGCTGGATGGGCCCGGCGTCGATGGTGTCTCCGTCGGTGACGGCGTGTCGCTGGTAGTCGACGTCGTCGCCGGCGGGCACGACGTACACCGCGCCGGTCGTGCGGGCCAGTTCCAGGCCGCCGGTGAGGTAATCGTTGTGGATGTGGGTTTCGAGTACGTGGGTAATCTGCACGCCGTGGTCGGCGACGAGGTCGAGTACCCGGTCGATGTCGCGTTGCGGGTCGATCACCACCGCGGTGTCACCGTGGGTGATCAGGTAGCTGCGGTCTCCGAGACCGGAGGTTTCGATGATGGACACGTCCATGAGATGAACTCCTTGTTCGAATTGGGGGTGGGGTGTCACGTCGGTGTTGTGCCTCAATGCAGGAGCAGGGTGTCGACGAGGACGTAGGCCGCGACCACGAAGACGAGGTAGGCGAACCAGTGCTGGAGGCGGGTGTTGTTCAGTTTGGTGCCGAGCTGCCCGGCGATCAGCGAGCCGGCTACCGCGGTAGCGACGAAGGCTGCGGTCACCGACCAGTTGATGGTGGCGTCCTGAGCGTGCGAGGCGATGCCGGCCGCGGAGTTGGCGGTGATGATCAGCAAGGAGGTCCCCACCGCGATCGGCATCTCCACGCCCAACATGATCACCAGCGCGGGAATGATGAGGAATCCGCCGCCCACGCCGAACAGGCCGGTGAGCAACCCGACAACAGCAGCAGCGGGGATCGAGCGCGGTGCGCAGCGGCGCCAGTTGATCCCGCCGTCAGCGATCTCGCACGCGCCGCCGGTGTCGTCGGCGTCGGTCAGCATGCGGATCCCGGCGACGACCATGACCACGGCGAACCCCACCATGACGACCGTTTGCGGTAGGTGGTCACCGATGGCGGAACCGGCGAACGCGGCCGGGATGCCGGCAAGGGCGAACACACCCGCCAGCCGCCAATTGACCTGCCCGGCAGAAATTTTGGGTAGCGATCCCACCGCGGAGGCCACCGCGATTACGATCAGCGCGATGAGCACGGCCTGTTGGAAGTCCAGCCCAAGTGCATAGACCAGGGCCGGGATGGCCATGATGGACCCGCCCCCGCCGAGCAAGCCCAGCAGGACCCCGATGACCGCCCCGAAAGCCAGCGCCAGCGCGATGGTCATCGGTGCGGGGACGGCATCGGAGTCTGTGGCTGTCTAGCTGGCCGCGGTCTGCTGCAGCGAGGCGATCGCCGCTTGCAACTTCTCGGCGGCGTCGTCGGCGACCTCCCGCAGCCCGGGCGCATTAGACATTTGCACCATGACCTGCGGATCCATGGCATCGACGATGATGGTGTCCGCGTCGTCGGGGTCGGTGCGCACCGCCACATTGCAGGGCAGCAGCAACCCGATCTGTCGATCGCAGGTCACGGCGCGGTGCGCCAGCGGTGGATTGCACGCACCCAGGATCAGGTAGTTCTCCATGTCCTCACCGAGTTTGGCCTTCAGTGTGGCCTTCATGTCGATTTCGGTGAGCACACCGAAACCCTGCTCGGACAACGCCGTACGCGTGCGCGCCACCGCGTCGTCGAATGTCGTGCGCAGTGTCGTCGACAAGGCGTATCCCATCTCTCACTCCCTTCTCAATAGGTCAGGCCAACGCCAGAAACAGTTTCTCCAGCTCGGCCTCGGTCAACGGCGTCGTACCCTCGGGGGCCTCGCCGGTCACACACTGGCGCATCCCGGTCGCGACGATCTTGAATCCGGCCCGGTCCAATGCGCGCGACACCGCCGCCAGCTGGGTCACCACGTCCTTGCAGTCGCGGCCCTGCTCGATCATCGAGATCACCCCCGACAACTGACCCTGCGCACGACGTAATCGGTTGAGCACCAACGTCATACTCGCATCATCAGCAACCATCGCACACTCCTTCGCGGACCTTACCGGGTTACGCCACTACAGCGCCGACCCCACTTTCAATACTATACCCCGTAGGGTATCTAGCGGCGAACGACTTTCCTGCCGCGTAGTTCTTCCGCAGTGACGGGGACTTGGGTGAACAGTCCGGCGTAATCAGTTGGGAGGTGACGGCGTGGGCGGCGATCGCGACGCTAAGCAGCCACAGGCGTGCATAGACCGAGCGGCGCCTCGGTGCGGGGTCGGGCCGGCGATGACCCCGGCGCACAGGTAGCCCACCAGCAGGAAGTGCAGGTCAATGAGGGCGTGCAGTGCGGGGCTGTCGCTGGCGGCGGCGTAGAGCGGGGTGAAGCAGAGCGCGGCCAGGCCGCGCCGATGGTCAAGGTGAGCGTGACGATCGGGTCGGGCCAGGATGTGGGCGAGCCAACGAACGCAGGATGCGGCCGATCTCTTGGCCGTGCCGCCGCGGGATCGAACGCAGCAGCAGGGTCATCGGGGCACCGAGCACCAGGGCCAGTGCCAGTGCCAGTGCCAGTGCCAGTGCCAGTGCCAGTGCCAGTGCCAGTGGTGCGTACATCCCAGGAGCAGGTGTTGGTGCCGGGTCCCTGATGTACTACGGCGGCGACATCGCCGAACTCCTGCTCGTCCTGGCCCTGCTGGCCAACTGGCGCCCAACCGAGCCACCACCAAGGCGCCGACGCCACGTCCGGGACCGCAACGACACGCATCCATTCCTGCCTAGGAAGAATCTGCTCGCTCGCCGCCAGCCGCCCTACGCACTGTCGGCCGCACCACGAGTAGGTCACGGTCAGCGGCGACCCTGCGTAGGCCTCTGTGGTGGGCCCGACGTCGGCATGCCGACCGGGCAGTCGACGGGCGTGACGTTGGCCTGGCGAGGGTCCGCGGCGGGCGGCGAGCGCGTCGGTGACTGCGCCGGTGGTGAAGGCGTAGACGCCTTTGTGCAGCACGTCGATGACCTGCTCACGCCGTGGCCAGGTCTGCGGCGGAGCGCCGACACCAGTGGCGTTCTCCAGGATCTGGTCGTTGGTCAGGCGCAGCACAGTGAACTTCGCCGACGCCAGCGGCCCACGCAGACCAGCTTCCGACATCACCGAGCGCAGCACGCCCAACAAGGCCCCTTGCCCGTAGTGCATGCCCCAGTTCGCCGCCAATCGTGTGCGCGGTGACATGTCCTGCGCCCCACTCAGGCGCGACCACACATCTGCCGGCACGTAGGAGTTCGGCCGGCCGGTGAGCCGCTGCTCGATCTTCTCCGCCACGGTCATCACCGCCACGCCAACCGCGCCTGCCATCAATCCCTCGGTCACCGTATGTCGCCACATGATGGCAGTCGGTACCCCGCCGATACGGAAGGAAACTGGCCTCGCGGGGATGCGCCACCGGTCATTGTTGGAGACCGGGTATGGGTTGCCGATGGTTATCCGCTGAGGGCGCGAACGTGGTCGTAGATGGCGTTCGGGATGTCGTGCAGTGGTAGGACGCGATGGACTAGTCCGGTATCGATCGCTGCGCCAGGCATGCCGGAATGCTCGGAGCTGAACTCACTTTGAGCGAACACTGTTCCCTTGCAGAGCCTGATGGCGCGGATGCCGGCTTGCGCGTCGGTACCCTTGCCTGTGAGCACGACCGCCAGGGCGCGCGGTCCGCAGGTGACGGCCAGGGTGGCCAGCAACAGATCCGCTGACGGCCGCGCGGGTGGGAGGTCTCCGGACCTGATCAGCCCGAGACGGGCCTCGGAGGTCACCAGCAGGTGTTGAGCGGGCGGTGCGATCAACACGGTGCCCGGTGTGAGGGTGTCGCCGTCCTCGGCGTCGCGTACCGGCAGCGCGGTGCGTCGACTCAGAATCTCAGCCAAGGCACTGGTCTTGTCCGGGCTGTGGTGTTGAACGACAAGCACGGTCGCAGGCAAATCGGCTGGCAGCGGAGCCAGCACATGCGACAACGCATCCAAGCCGCCCGCCGACGTCACCAGTGCGATGACCGGGTGGTTGACCGCGTAGGGGTCATCGGTTGCGATGCCGTCACTCCGTTTACTCAGACGAGGCTTCCCAACTACTTGGCATTGTTCTCTCCTGATCGTTTCGCCACATCATGCCGTCCTGCGGGCAGATCACTACCCGGCCCGAATAGAAGGCGTGTGGAAACCGAGGCCAGCGTCCGTCTCATTTCTAGACATTCGACGCGTCTCGGCTTTTGCCTAATCGAGTTGCCATGGGCTGCGGTGTCGGTCATGCTCCGGGTTGGGGATCGCCGCGTGGACGAAGTGGTCGACGAGGGTCACGGGCTAGTTCGCGTAGGGGTCCGCGGTCGCATCAACGTTGATCTCGGTGCCGGCTGCGGCGTGGGCGGGCATCAGCGGCGTGATGCCGTAAGTCCAGCGCAGCTCCTCCAAATCACGTGCGACGACGTCGAAGAAGTCCCACTGCGGTGAAAGTACGTCGGTGGTAGCGGCCTCGCCGCGCTGCCAACTGATCAGGAACTTGACCGGATCCAGAGCCCCCTGCTGCTTGCCGATGCCATTGACCTCCTGACCGACATGCCACTCGAAGATGGTCGGCAGGATCTGAGCGCGCAACGCGTCACGGCGGTGCATCCCCCCGGTAAACGCACTGACCAGTAACTCACCCTGAATCGACGTGCTGTACCCCGACAGGACGTGCAAGCCGTCGTGCGGCACGGCCCACACACCGGTGAACGCGTTGGGCTGACCAGGAAAGTCGAAGCCGTGCTTGCGAAAGTGCGCCCAGAACTGATGTCCGTAGGTGTTCTTCGGCAACCCCTCCAAGACGAGAAACCGCTCGGCGAGTCGCTTGTCGTCATCGGTCTGCGTCTCATAGGGCATCATCGGTGCCAAGGTGTCATCGGGATTGGCGAACCCGGGAAAGTTCGAGGCGTTGCGTCGCGTCATGTCGGCCATTGCCCACGCTAGATGCCCTCGGGCGACCTGCAGAACATCGCGCACCCAGCCGTCGCTGACGTGCATGGCATGGGCGTACTCCACGACCAGTCGCAGACGGGTGGGCTCGATTACGCCGTCGGCGAGGCCAGCGCAGGCGATGAGGGCGGCCGCATGCTCTGCGAGGTCACGGTTGGCCCCGATTGCCTTGCCGAGATCCTGGGGCTCGATGCGCGGCAACGCCTTTGGATCGACGAATACTTCGGGGGTGAACAGCAAGCGGCCCGCCGCCACGACGACGCCGTCACCACGTCCAGAACGGGGGTCCGCGGGGTCGAGCACTTGTTGGACGACCCGGTGAGCGGCGGCCAGCACCGCCAGAGCCTGCTCAGTGGTCGCGCCTTCGAACACGACTTCAACCTACTGCGGATCACTAGATACGGATAGCAAGCCGTGCCCGCCTGGCTACTCCTGACGCGACCAAGACGCCTACCGACGTGAACCAACTGCTCGGTCTCATTTGTAGAGAAACGGGACACCCGACAAGTGGCCCACTCCCCGCCGCATAGTCCCAGCTTGCCTTGTCTCGTTTCCTGTCTCGCATCCCGTGTCTCAGATCCTCATGTCGGAGCCGAATGAGACGGTAGTGGTGTGACAACGATTCTCGGGTACGCCCGCGTGAGCACCGCCGCCCAAGGCCTCGATGCGCAACTGGCCGCACTCGCTGCCCAAGGCGTTGAAACCCCTAACTGAGGCCGCGGAGCTATCGCTCCTCGATGATCGGCGGGGCGGTTTTCCTTATCCACGGCGGGGTTGCGTTAGGCGGCGGTTCGCCCACCCAGGTGCCAGTTTCCTTATCTCGAGGCGCTGTCCCGAGGACCTTCCGAAAGCCCTCCTCGGTGTCGCACTCCCGAACCAACTTTTCAACGTAGGCCTGCGTGTAGCCGTAGTCCTTGTGCCGCTCGTCGTAGAGGCAGTATTTTTCGTCGGTCTTCTCGGGATGGGGGCTACCGACCGGGGGACGCACGCCAAGCCGCTTCCAGGCGTTAGTGAAGTGCCCGGTGCTGAAGAGGAACGGGATCCGATCCTGCACGACCTTGGCGGCCCTAGTCGGCTTCATGAGGCCATGCCCGACGACACCCCGCTGGCGCTCCCGGACGACGACGTGGCCTTTCTTGCCGATCGCCTCGACAATGGCCCGCTGCTCATCGTCCATGTCGTCGTATCTGGTGAATTGCACCGCCAGAGCGTCAGGGTCCTTCGGCGCGAGTTCTTGTATCACCCGGAGGCGGAGTTCGTAGCGGGAGTCACTGGTGATCGAGTCGTCGAGTCCGGCGTCGTACTCGGATATGAAGGTTCGTAGCGTCGCCGGGAGTTGAGCGCGCAGTCTGCGCAGAGTGCGCTCGCCCTCGTCGGTGAACGAGCCAATGAAGACTGGGAACCGCAGGCGAGTAGCCAGCGACAGTTCGACGCCAAACTGGCTGGTCACTTCTTCCTCGTAGTTCAGCAGAAGCGCCTGGACTTGACCACCCACCACCGCCGTTAGGGCTTCCTGCTGACGGGCGTACCGGTGCTCAAACTTGTTGCGCAGCCCGATGAAGAACATGAGGTTTGCCCGGACGGGGTCCTTCTCGTTCGGCCAGCGGTAGCGCATGCTTTTTGCCAACTCCCAACGCTTAGGCTCTCCGTCCACCCGCTCCAGCCGACGGGAGCGGCCCTGCTGGTGCCAGTACCGGTAGTCGACCCCGTCACGCGTCAACTCGGCGTGCAGCAAGTAAAGCCAGGCCAGGTGCATATGAACTACAAACCCTTCGAACGACCGGGCTTCCGAGGGGTTGTTGTAAAGCCGGACAGCCAGCGATGCCTCGTCGCGCGAGGATTCGACCATTTGCATAAACCGGGTGGGCGGCGCCATCGCACTACTCTGCCTCGCAGAGGCGCGGCGGAAGGTTAGAAACAGGGCACAAGGGCAGCCAAACAACATCGGCCGCCCCCGCCTAACGCTCATCCGCGCTACGTCACCGCCGTATCCGAATGATGTGCCGGGGCCCGTCGCCGTCACGAATCGGCCGGTGATCGCGCTGCGGCCTCACCGTGGTTTGCGCCGCTCTTGACGACGCGGCTGCAGGGGCAGCTGACGTCGAAGAATCTTTAGGCCATCAGGGGCAGTGCCGCCTCAATAATTGCTTTCCGAGGTCGGTGCCGGCCGCGGTCGCGATCGAGGTCATCGCTTCTGTGGCTAATTCCTGAACCGGCTGGGCGTCGGACTTGCCGTGTTTCAACGTCGAGCCTCGCGAAACCTTCGCCGAGTTTGGCGGGCGCCGACGAGCCCTCCCGTTGCCACCATCGGCGCTCGCACTCTAACCAGCGTCAACGAGGCACGCGAGGTCCGCGAGGGTCTTTCGCAGTTGTCATCTTGCGCTGCGCATCATCAGGATCGCAGGCCGAAAGGGCCGTCCCGGCCGAACGTCAGTACTCCAGCGCCGCCAGGACACCGTCACATTGAAAAATTCGGTCGTATCGTCCCGCAGTCCTTTGCCGGAGTATCCCTTTATCGACCAGCTTGGTGATAGCGGTGTTCGCGGCCTGGTAGGACACGCCGTGGAGCGCCGCCGCAGCCGACGCAGTGATCATGGGGTAACCGATCAGGTCGTCGGCGATCCGGAGCGAGACCCCTTTAGCTCCGTGCAAAATCGCCTGGAACTCCTCGCGGAGTGCAAGAAGCTTGTCCACTCGGTCGATGACTTCCAAGGCCTCAGCATGGATGGCCGCGGAAATAAAGCACACCCAGTTGTCCCATCCGCCAGTCTGCGAGACCCGCAGCAAGCCGTCCTGATACTCCGTGCGATGTTGCTCTAGCCACGGTGAGATGTTCAGGACTGGAAAGCGCAGTTCACCAGCACTCATCAACTGCAGAGCCATAACGAGACGCCCCAGACGGCCGTTGCCGTCATGGAACGGGTGCAGTGTCTCGAACTGGTAGTGCGAAACCGCGACTCGGATGATGGTCGGTATCGCGCTGGGTTCCCGGATCCAGTCCTGCCACAGCCGCAAGCCGTCGAGCAGCCGATGATCGGCCGGGGGCGGCACAAAGCGAGCCGACATGACACGCTGATTGCCGAGTCCGATGAACACCTGAGTGGTGCGAACACTGCCTGCGTGCGAGCCATCACTGGCAGTCCCGCGCAATAGTTCGCGCTGCAAATCCTCGAGCATCCGAACCGATATCGGTTGTCCTTCGGCCACCATGTCGTATGCCCGCTCAGCTGCGGTGACGTAGTTTCTGACCTCGCTGACCGAACCGGTGAGTTCCCCGACGTCGAGAAAGTCTGCTTCGAACACGTCCGCCAATAAGGCGTAGGTGCCCTCCAGCGCGGAGGTGCTTACCGCTTCACGTCGAGTGGCCGGCCGGGCGAGCAGGCTTGGGTTCGGCAGCAGCGAGGACGCCTGGTCGGCACGCGCCATTGCCGAGGCGGCGTCAATGACGGCAGCATAAGTCTCGGCTTTCAGCTCGAGGTTCGACGGTAGGGGGTCCGGGACGTAGGCGACGTATTCGTACGCCTCGCCTAGGCGGGGGTCATGACCCCTGATCGGAACCAGCTGTCCGATCGGGCTGTCACGAAGCGCCTCGATGTCCACCGCTTCCACCTCGACTCGCCAAGCTTGAATTCCAGAACTGTAATTTCAAGGTTAGCGCGTCAACCTTGAAAACCGACACTCTGATTTCAAGGTTCACGTTCCGCCTAACTCAGAAACGGTGGTGGTCGCGACGTGGCCTCCAGTCCGCAGTCAGTCCGCAGTACATTTTCGCACCGCCTGCGCACCCCAACCGTCCCAATGCAGCTGACCTGGGGAAACTCGCTTCCGCCAACGCACCCAACGTCATCAAAACCCCAGGTGGCGTGGTTCGGGACGAAGAGGTCGTGGGTTCGAATCCCGCCACCCCGACTCGCGTAGGTGCAGAAGAAGGCTCTGATCCGATTCATTCGGTCAGGGCCTTCTTGCATTCCCCGGCCAGTTCGCTCTGCGGCGAAGGCATCCCCTGACGGTCTCGCCGACTCAAGGGGGGAGTGAGTCGACGAGACCTGAACGAGCGCGGCACAGGGGGGTCGGCCAATCGCTCGTCTTATGTCAACACTACGTGGACGCTCGCGGAAACTGCGATCCGGCGCGCAGGCGGCGACGGCGGCGAACGGTTTCCGGCACTAAACTGGGAAGGCTGAAAGACTTTCGTCGCAGTCCAACGGGAGGCAGTCATGGCGCGCCAAGGCACATCGTCTGCGAACCGCCGCCGCTCGTTGCTGCACGACAACGGCTTGCTGCTGGCCTGTCTGGCGCTCTTCGGCGTCTTCTTCGTCGGGATGATCCTGGCCGGCACCGCCACCTACAACGAAGAGCAGTCCGAACACGGCTCCGCCGAGCAGGTTTCGATCATCGGATACCTGACCACCGGCGACTTCGTAGAAGCCACTTTCGAGAACTGGGAGTCCGAGTTTCTTCAGATGGGCATGTACGTCGTGTTGACGGCATTCTTGTACCAGCGGGGCTCCTCGGAGTCCAAGCAGATCGACAGCCCGGCGCCACAAGACGAGGACCCGCGCTACGCGGACGTGACCGACCGGACGCCGTGGCCGGTCCGCCGAGCCGGGTGGCCGCTGTCCCTGTACGAGAACTCCCTGGCCATCGCGTTCTTCGTGCTGTTCTTCGCCTCGATCGCCCTGCATGCCCTGGGAGGCAGCCGCGCGTTCAACGACGAACAGGTCCAGCACGGGCAGGCTGCCATCTCGGTATGGCGGTACGTCACGACGTCGCAGTTCTGGTTCGAGTCGATGCAGAACTGGCAGAGCGAGTTCATCGCGGTCGCCGCGATCGTCGCGCTATCGGTATTCCTACGCCAACGAGGTTCGGCGGAGTCCAAACCGGTCGCAGCGCCGCACGGCGAGACGAGCGCCTGATCCGGCGCGCCCGCTGTCGGGCCAACTCAGGTGAGGACGGTGGCGCGGTCGTCGCTGTGCTCGTGCACCTTGGCGTACATCGCGAACGAACCGAACTCCGCGATGCCGATCAGTAGTACGGGCCAGATGGCGCCGGCGCACAGGCTGAGCACTGCCCGCTGAACTGCAGGACGTCGGTCATCGGAGACCCGGTCACTGAGTACGAAGACTGCGACAGCGCTGACCAGCGCGATCACGGCGTATGTGAGCATCAGCGTTGAAATCACAATTCCCCCTCGCGGTTTTGTGCTTCAAGCGCGCATGTACCCCTGGATAGGCGACCCTAAACCAGTCGTTCAGCCGAGTTCGTCACGCAGCTTGTCGAGCAGCGGTCGAGCGGCCTCGGCGAGGAACCGATCCTGACCTTCGTCACCGACCTGGACCAGGGCGATGTCGGTGAAGCCGGCGTCCTTGTACTCGCGGACGCCGTCGACGATGGCGTCCAGATCGGGCCCGCACGGGATCGACGAAGCAGTGTCCTCCGGTCGCACGAATTGCGTGGCACCGGCGAATCCTGCCGTCGTCGGCAGGTCGGCGTTGACGGCCCACCCGCCGGCGAACCAGCGGAACTGGTCGTGGGCGCGGCTGACCGCAGCGTCGCGGTCGGGGTCCCAGCAGATCGGCATCTGACCGACCACCCGGATGTCACCGGGCAGCCCGGTCGCCCGGCGCGCCTGGTGCCACTTGTCGACGACGTCCTTGTCGGGCTGCACGGCGATGAGGTCGTCGGCGAGCGGCGCGAAGATCTCCACCGACCGGTCCCCCGAGACGGCCGCCGCGATGCGCACCCCACCCTCGGGGACATCCCACAGTCGGGCCGAGTCCACCTCGAAGTACTCGCCCTTCCAGTCGACGAGGTCGCCGGTGAACAACTCGCGCATGATCTGGATCGCCTCGCGCAGCATGTCCTGCCTGCGTGCGATGGTCGGCCAGCCCTTGCCCACCACGTGTTCGTTCAGGTTCTCACCGCTGCCGAGGCCGAGGGTGAACCTGCCGTCGGCGAGGATCTGCAGGGTCGCCGCCTGCTGCGCCACGACTGCGGGGTGGTAGCGCATCGTCGGACAGGTGACGTAGGTGAACAGCTCCACGTTCTGGGTCGCGTGCGCGACGGCGCCCAGCATCGTCCAGGCATTGGGGGCGTGACCCTGCGCGCTCAGCCACGGCGAGAAGTGGTCGCTGCTCACCTCGAAGTCGAAACCGGCTTGCTCAGCTGAAACCGCGTACTCCACAAGCTGTTTCGGTCCGCTTTGTTCTGTCATCAAGGTGTATCCGAAACGCGTCATGTCCACCGTGTACCCGCCCGGCGGTGCGGAAAACTAGAGCCGCTGCTTGACCGCCGCCGACAGCCGCGAGCCGTCGGCCTGGCCCGCGGCGATGGCGGTCGCCGCCTTCATCACCTGGCCCATGTTCTTCATCCCGGGGCGTTCCCCGATCTCCTCGGCCACCTGTGCGATCGCGGTGTCCGCCACGTTGGCCACTTCTTCGTCGTTCAGCTGCGTCGGCAGGTACTCGTCGATGACGCTGGCCTCGGCGCGTTCGTTGGCCGCGAGTTCGCCACGTCCGTTCTGCACGTAGATCTCTGCGGCCTCGCCGCGCTTGCGGGACTCGCGGGCGAGCACCTTGAGTACTTCCTCGTCGGTCAGGTCGCGCGCGGCCTTGCCCGACACCTCCTCGGCCTGAACTGCGGCCAGCAGCATGCGGAGCGTCCCGGTGCGCAGCTTGTCCTGCGCCTTCATCGACGCCGTCAGATCAGCCCGCAACCGCTCCTTGAATTCCGCCATGAGCCAAACGGTACGCCCGGGGCGGGTTGGCGCGAAGATCGAACGCGTTGTGAAACCCCCCGGCTGTCGACAGGATGGGGGCATGAGCAACGACGCCGGCGGGTACGGTCCGCCCCCGGGTTACGGCACGCCTGCCTACGGTGCGCCGCCTGCCTACGGGCCGCCCGGGTATGGTCCGCCCCCGGGCTACTACGGACCGCCACCGGGATACGCGCCACCTCCGCCCGGCTACCCGGGTTACCCCCCGCCGGGCTATCCGCCGCAGCCGGGGTTCGGCGGGTTCACGCCTCCCCCACTGAAGCCGGGCATCATCCCGCTGCGGCCGCTGACGCTGTCCGACGTGTTCAACGGTGCGTTCGCCTACGTGCGGGCCAATCCGAAGGCCACGCTCGGGCTCACCGCGATCGTGGTGGTCGTCGCGCAACTCATCTCGCTGCTGCTTCAAGTCGGGCCGATCGCGACGGTGTCCTCCGTCGACTACGCCGAACAGAGCACCGACATGGATATCGCGACCGTCCTCGGTCTCGCGCTGTCCACCACCCTTGGGGCGCTCACCACGGTGCTCTCGGCGATCGTGCTCAGCGGACTGCTCACCGTCGTGATCGGCCGCGCGGTCTTCGGCGCCGACATCAGCATCGCGGACGCGTGGCGCCGGGTGCGCGGTCGACTGCTCGCCCTATTCGGCATCGTCGGCATCGAGGTGCTCGGTGCGGCGCTGATCATCGGTCTCGTCATCGGCATCATCGCGATGGTCGCCTACATCATCGGCGGGGTCGCAGCCGTGATCCTCGGGATCCCGTTGGGTCTGGCTGCGATAGCGGCGCTGTTCTACCTCGGGACGATCCTGCTCTTCGCACCCACGCTCGCGGTGCTCGAGCGCCTTCCGGTGATGGCGTCGATCCGGCGCTCGATCGCGTTGGTGAAGAAGGACTTCTGGCGCGTGCTGGGCATCTGGCTGCTTGGCCAGTTGGTGGCGGCGATCATCGCCGGCGCCGTGTCGATTCCGTTCAGCCTCGGCGGGCAACTCTTCCTCGGCACCGACCCGTCCGCGTCGGGAACCGTGCTGGCGCTGGTGCTGTTGTCGATCGGTTCGGCGATCGGGCAGATCGTCACCGCACCGTTCACCGCGGGCGTGGTCGTCCTGCTCTACACCGACCGCCGCATCCGTGCCGAGGCCTTCGATCTGGTGTTGCAGACGGGCGTGGGCATCCCGCCGTACGCGCCGTCGGACTCCACCGACCATCTCTGGCTGACGTCGCAGACCCCACAGCGGTGACGTGTCGGCTCTAGACATCGACGGCGATGCCGCACGCGACGCCGCGCAACGGGAACTGTCCAAACCCATCTATCCGAGGGCATCGCTGACCGACCGCATCGGGGACTGGGTCGACGACCTCGTCTACAAGCTGATGGTCGAGGGTGCGTCGATCCCCGGCGGCTGGATCACGATCGGGGTGCTGCTCGCGATCGTCGCGGCCGCCATCGTGGTCGCCGCGCGGATAGCGCTGCGCACCATGCGAACCGACCGCGGACACGACGCGACGTTGTTCGGCAGCCAGGAACACACGGCCGCCGAACACCGCGCCGCGGCGGACCGGGCGGCTGCGGGCGGCGAGTGGGCGGCGGCCATCCGGCACCGGCTGCGTGCCGTCGCACGAAGTCTCGAGGAGAGCGCAGTGCTGACCGCCGTCCCCGGCCGCACGGCCACCGAACTCGCCCGTGACGCGAGCGGCCCGTTCCCGGGCCTGAGCACCGAATTGCGCCGCGCGGCAGACGCCTTCAACGACGTCACCTACGGGGAGCGACCGGGCACCGAAGCCGAGTACCGCCTCGTCGCCGACCTGGACGACCACCTGGGCAGCCGTGCCTCGTCGGCGTTCGAGTCTTCCGCCGGCGGCGGTGACCGCGGTGGTTGGGCTGAAGTCCGATGAGCGACACCGCTATCGGGCAGTCCATCGCCCAGCGCTGGCGCACGATCCGCTGGGTGCTGCTGGCACTCGGGGTCATCACGGCCGTGTCGGTGCTCACCACGTATCTGACGGAGTCCCATCCGGGCGGGCCGATGGACCCGGAGTCCACCTCCCCCGACGGCGTCCGTGCTCTGGTCTCGCTGCTCCGCGAGGAGGGCGTCGAGGTCATCGACGCATCGAGTCTCGAGGAGGTGCGCCGCGCGGCACGGCCCGACACCCTGCTCGTCGTGGCCGAGACCTACTTCCTCGTCGACGACGACGGCCTGCGCACCCTCGCCGGACTGCCGGGCGACCGACTGCTGGTGCAGCCGGTGTCACCCACGCGGGAAGCACTCGCACCGGAGATCGCCGTCGCCGACGAGACCAGCTTCGGCGGCGCACCCGACTGCGACATGCGCGAAGCCGAGCGCGCCGGTGACGTGGAGTTCGGCACCAGCGCGACCTACGAGGCCGTCGACGACGTCGACCTGACCCAATGCTACGGCGGCGCACTGGTCCGCTACACCGACGGCGAGCGCACGATCACGACCGTCGGCACCGCCGACTTCATGACCAACGCCGAGCTGGCCAAGGAAGGCAACGCCGCCCTCGCGATGAACCTCGTCGGTAGCCGCGACCGGGTGATCTGGTACGTGCCAACCTTCGTCGAGGGCGAATCCGATTCCACGGCGTCCATCACCGACCTCATCCCCGACCGGGTGGCGTGGATCGTGCTGCAGCTGTGCCTGGCCGTCCTGCTCGTCGCGCTGTGGCGCGGCCGACGCGTGGGCCCCTTGGTGGCCGAGGACATCCCGGTCGTGGTGCGGGCATCGGAGACCGTCGAGGGCCGCGGCAGGCTGTACCGGTCTCGGCGTGCCCGCGACCGCGCTGCCGACGCCTTGCGAACGGGCACGCTGCAACGCATGCTGCCCCGCCTCGGGCTGACCGCGACGAGCGATCCGCCCGCAGTGACGCAGGCCGTCGCGGCGCGCATAGGCGGCGATCCGAATGCGCACGCACACTGGTTGTTCGGGCCGACGCCCAGCACCGACCCCGAGCTGGTCACCCTGGCCAACAACTTGGACGACATCGAAAGGCAGGTCTCACAGTCGTGACAGTGCCAACTCCCGCCCACCCCCCGACACAATCTGACTCCGACTCCGCACGGAATGCCCTCCTCGCCCTGCGCGGCGAGATCGGCAAGGCGGTCGTGGGTCAGGACGCCGTGGTCAGCGGCCTGGTGATCGCGCTGCTCTGCCGCGGCCACGTGCTGCTCGAAGGCGTGCCGGGCGTGGCCAAGACACTGTTGGTGCGCACGCTGTCGGCCGCATTGCAACTCGACTTCAAACGGGTGCAGTTCACCCCTGACCTGATGCCCGGCGACATCACGGGTTCGCTGATCTACGACGCCCGGACCGCCGAATTCGAGTTCCGTTCGGGCCCGGTGTTCACGAATCTGCTGCTGGCCGACGAGATCAACCGCACCCCACCCAAGACCCAAGCGGCACTCCTGGAGGCGATGGAGGAGCGTCAGGTCAGCGTCGACGGCGAGGCGCGACCGCTGCCGGACCCGTTCATCGTCGCGGCGACCCAGAATCCGATCGAGTACGAGGGCACCTATCAACTGCCCGAGGCGCAGCTCGACCGGTTCCTGCTCAAGCTCAACGTGCCACTGCCACCGCGCGATCAGGAGGTCGCCATCCTGTCGCGGCACGCGCACGGCTTCAATCCGCGTGACCTGTCGGCCGTCCGTCCCGTGGCGGGCCCGGCCGAACTGGCCGCCGGACGCGCCGCCGTCGCGCAGGTCCTGGTCGCCGACGAGATCCTCGGCTACATCGTCGACATCGCCGGCGCGACACGGCGATCGCCGTCGCTGCAGCTCGGCGTCTCACCGCGCGGGGCGACCGCACTCCTGTCGACCGCGAGGTCGTGGGCATGGCTGTCCGGTCGCAACTACGTGACGCCCGACGACGTCAAGGCGATGGCACGACCGACGCTGCGACACCGCATCGCGCTGCGGCCCGAAGCCGAACTCGAGGGCGCCAACCCCGACGGCGTCCTCGACGGCATCCTGGCCTCGGTCCCGGTCCCCCGCTAGTGTTCCTCACCGGCCGCACGGGACTGGTCGCACTGGTGTGCGTCCTGCCCGTCGGTCTGTCTCCCTGGCCCGCAGCGACGTTCGTTGTCCTGCTGGCCATCCTGGTTGCGGCGGTGGCCGCCGACGTGGCACTGGCAGCGGGCACCCGTCGGCTCACGTTCACCCGCTCGGGTGACACGGCGGCCCGCCTCGGCGAGCCCGTCGATGCCACGCTGGTGGTCGAGAACGGCGGCGCTCGTCGCTTCCGCGGGGTGGTCAGGGATGCTTGGTCGCCGTCGGCGCGCGCCGAGCCGCGCGTGCATCACGTCGACGTCGCGGCGGGGCGCCGGCACGCGATGGTCACCACGCTGCGGCCGATGCGCCGCGGCGACCAACGCTCCGCGGTCGTGACCGCGCGTGCGGTCGGCCCCCTCGGGTTGGCGGGCAGGCAGAGTTCGCACCGGGTGCCGTGGCAGATCCGCATCCTTCCGCCGTTCCTGTCCCGCAAGCACCTGCCGTCGCGGCTGGCGAAGTTGCGTGAACTCGACGGCATGGTGCCGGTCCTCATCCGTGGCCAGGGCACCGAATTCGATTCGCTGCGCGAGTACGTCGTCGGTGACGACGTCCGTTCGATCGACTGGCGCGCAACCGCCAGGCGCGCCGACGTCGTGGTCCGCACGTGGCGTCCCGAACGCGACCGCCGCATCGTCATCGTCCTGGACACCGGCCGCACGTCGGCGGGCCGCGTCGGCATCGACCCCACGTCGAGCGACCCCAGCGGCTGGCCGCGTCTGGACTGGTCGATGGACGCCGCACTGTTGCTGGCGGCGTTGGCTTCTCGCGCGGGGGACCACGTCGACTTCATCGCCCACGACCGCATCTCGCGGGCAGGCGTGTTCAACGCGTCGCGCACCGAACTCCTCGCCCACCTCGTCGAGGCGATGGCGCCGCTGCAGCCCGCACTCGTCGAGTCGGACGCCGCCGCGATGGTGGCGACCGTGCAGCGCCGCATCCGCAGACGAGCGTTGGTGATCCTGTTGACCGACCTCAACCCGTCGGCGCTCGACGAAGGGTTGATGAGCGTGCTGCCGCAGCTGGCGGCCAAGCACCAGGTGATGGTCGCCGCGGTCGCCGATCCCAGGGTCGACGCGCTGGCGGCAGGGCGGGCCGACGCCGCTCAGGTGTACGACGCCGCGGCCGCCGAACGATCGCGCAACGAGCGGCTGGCGATCGCCGCCCGGCTGCGACGCCACGGCGTGGACGTCGTCGATGCCGAACCCGAGGACCTGGCACCGGAACTCGCCGACCGCTACCTCGCCATGAAGGCGTCGGGCAGGCTCTAGCCAGTCGGGACCACGTCGGGCGCGTCGGCGACGTCCCCGGTCTCACCCGCGCGGACGGCCCTGCGGCCGAAGTGCACGACGTAGGCCAGGAACGCGACCTCGGCGGCCACGCCGATCGCGATCCGCACGAACGTCGGGAACGGTGACGGCGTGACGAGCGCCTCGATGAGGCCGGATACCAGCAGCACCACCGCGAGACCGACGGCCACCGGAACAATGGCGCGGCCACGTTCGGCGAGCACCTGACCGCGCGGCCGGTCGCCCGGCGCCACCACCGACCACCCCAGCCGCATGCCTGCCGCGGCGGCCAGGAACACTGCCGTCAGCTCGAGCAGTCCGTGCGGGGTGAGCAGGCCGAGGAAGACGTCGCCCTTGTCGGCGTTGAACATCAACCCACCGGTGACGCCGAGGTTAGCGGCGTTCTGGAACAGCACGTACGGGATGGGGATGCCCAGCACGATCGCGAACGCAATGCATTGCGCGGCGACCCACGAATTGTTGATCCACACCCGCAGCGCGAACGACCCTGCGGGGTTCTCGCTGTAGTACGAGGCGAAGTCCTCGTTGACGAGCCGCGCGATGTCCGTCGGCGTCCCGACCGCCGACTGCACCTCGGGGTTCCCCGCCACCCAGACGCCGATCAGTCCGGCGACCGCGAAGAACACGATCGCCGTGGACAGCCACCACCGCCACGTCTGATAGGCGACGAGGGGGAACGACACCGTCCAGAACCGGGTGAACTCGCTCCACAGCGGCGCGTGCGCCCCGGTCACGGCCGACCTGGCCCGCGCCACCAGACCGGAGAGCCGTCCGACGATCACCGGGTCGGCCGACGCCGACCGCACCATCGACAGATGGGTCGACACCCGCTGGTACAGGTCGACCAGCTCGTCGACCTCGTCGCCGGTGAGTCGCCTGCGCCGCTTGACGAGGTGCTCGAGGCGGTCCCACGTCGCGCGGTGCGCGAGCACGAACGCGTCGGTGTCCACGTGAAAAATCCTACGTGCGCGACCTAGTAGCGTGGGTCGTCATGGTGGCGCAGCCGATGGTGACCGGCGACGCGGTGGTACTCGACGTTCAGGTGGCGCAGCTGCCGGTGCGTGCGCTGTCGGCGTTCATCGACGTCACCGTGGTGTTCATCGCGTACGTGATCGGCATCGTGCTGTGGGCGTTCACGCTGGCCGACCTCGACCCGGCGTTCTCGGCGGCGGTGCTCATCATCTTCACCGTGCTGGCGATGGTCGGGTATCCGGTGATCTTCGAGACGGCGACCCGCGGTCGCTCGCTGGGCAAGATCGCGATGGGTCTGCGCGTGGTCTCCGACGACGGCGGCCCCGAGCGATTCCGGCAGGCGCTGTTCCGCGCGCTGGCCGGCTTCGTCGAGATCTGGATGCTGGCCGGCGGCCCCGCGGTGATCTGCAGCATGGCCTCGGCGAAGGGCAAGCGCCTCGGCGACGTGTTCGCGGGCACGATGGTGATCAGCGAGCGCGCCCCCCGGATGAGTCCTCCCCCGCCGATGCCGCCGCAACTGGCGTGGTGGGCGGCGTCGCTGCAGCTGTCCGGCCTGGCGTCGGACCGCGCCGAGCGGGCACGCCAATTTCTGTCCCGCGCGCCGCAATTGGATCCCCGATTCCGTGATGAGATGGCCCATCGGATCGCCGCCGAGGTGGTCGCCCAGGTGTCGCCGCCGCCACCGCCAGGGACGCCACCACAGCTGGTTCTGGCCGCGGTCCTCGCCGAACGCCACCGTCGCGAACTCGCGCGGATGCAGTCGGCCGCGCAGCACTCCCCGCCCGTCGGCCAGCCGCCGCCCGGGTACGGGCCGCCGCCGCAGCAGTGGAGTCCGCCGCCGCCGGCCGCAGCCCAGCCGCCGTCGCAACCCGCACCCCAACCCCAAGCCCAGCCCGGCGGTTTCGCCCCGCCGGACTGACGTCCGTCACCGAGTGGGACACCCATGTCCCACTTTGAACCACCTGTGCTAGATTCAGCGTCATGGTTGCACTCCCGTCGAACGAAGGTGGCCCGCGCTCGCGGACCCGCCGGGCGATCCTCGAGGCCGCCATGGTCGTGCTCGCCGAGAACGGCACGGCCTCGCTCGCCGACATCGCCTCGGCCGCCGAGGTGGGCCGCAGCACGCTGCACCGCTACTTCCCGGAACGTTCGGAGCTGCTGAAGGCGCTCGCGCTGCACGTCCACGGCCTGAGCAACGCGGCGATCGCCCGTGCGGAACCCGAGTGCGGGCCGCCGCTCGAGGCGCTGCGGCGCGTGGTGGAGAGCCAGCTCGACCTGGGCCCGATCGTGCCGTTCGTCTACGCCGAGCCCAGCCTGCAGGCCGACAAGGAACTGGCAGCGATCCTCGACACCGGCGACGAGGCGATCGTCGAAGTGCTCGACAGGGTGGCGACCGACGGCACCGCCGGGCCGCCCTGCTGGCCCCGCCTCGTCTTCTGGGCGCTGCTCAACGCCGGCTACGAGGCCGTCGCCAAGGGCACCCCGCGGGTGCAGGTGGTCGACGCCATCATGGCCAGCCTCGTGCACGGCACCATCAACTCCGACTAACCAAGCTCGACCCAACCTCAACCAGGAGCGATAATGTCTTCCCGGTCAGACGCCGTGACGGCGTCCGTCCCCACCCCGCGACGCGCGTGGGCAGCACTGACGGTGCTGCTACTCCCCGTGCTGCTCATCGCGGTGGACAACACGATCTTGGCGTTCGCGCTACCGAGCATCGCCCAAGAGTTTCGCCCGTCGGCAACCACGCAGTTGTGGATCGTCGACGTCTACTCGCTGGTGCTCGCGACCCTGCTGATCGCAATGGGCAGCCTGGGCGACCGAATTGGCCGCCGCCGGCTGCTGATGATCGGCGCCGCGGGCTTCGCGGTCGTGTCCGCGGTGGCGGCGTTCGCGCCGAGCGCAGGCGCACTGGTCGCGGCCCGCGCGGTGCTCGGTTTCTTCGGCGCCATGCTGATGCCGTCGACCCTGTCGTTGATCCGCAACATCTTCGCCGACGCCACCGCACGCCGGCTCGCCATCGCGATCTGGGCATCGTTCTTCACCGCGGGTTCCGCACTGGGACCCATCGTCGGCGGCGCACTGCTCGAGCACTTCCACTGGGGTGCAGTGTTCCTCGTCGCGGTGCCGATCCTGCTGCCGCTGTTGATCCTGGCACCGCGGCTGGTGCCGGAGTCGCGCGACCCCAATCCGGGACCGCTCGATCCGATCAGCGTCGTGCTGTCGCTGACGACCATGCTCCCGCTGGTGTGGGCGGTGAAGACCGGCGCGCACGACGGGCTCTCGTGGCCGATCGCGGCCGCGCTCAGCCTCACCGTGGTGTCGGCACTGGTGTTCGTCCGACGCCAGAACCGCAGCGCCACACCGATGCTCGACATCAAGCTGTTCGGCTACGCCCCGTTCGCATCATCGGTGCTCGCGAACTTCCTGTCGATCGTCGGCCTCATCGGGTTCATCTTCTTCATCTCCCAGCACCTGCAGTTGGTGCTCGGCCTGAGCCCGCTCGCGGCCGGTCTGGTGACGCTGCCGGGTGCGGTGCTGTCGATGATCGCCGGCATCTCGGTGGTGCGGTTCGTCCGGTGGTTCGCGCCGCACACGCTGACCATCGTCGGCCTCGTGCTGGTGTCGGTGGGCTTCTGGATGATCCTGCTGTTCCGCCACGACCTGACCGTCGCCGCAGTAGTGGTGTCGTTCATCGTGCTCGAACTCGGCGTCGGCATCTCGCAGACCATTACCAACGACACCATCGTGTCGTCGGTGCCTGCCGACAAGTCCGGTGCGGCGTCGGGTGTTTCGGAGACTGCATACGAGTTGGGCGCCGTCGTGGGTACCGCGACACTCGGCACGATCTTCACCGCGTTCTACCGCAACAACGTCGACGTGCCGGGTGGGTTGACCGCAGCTCAAAGTGCCGACGCGGGCGAGAGCATCGGCGGCGCCGTCTCGGTGGCCGCACAGTTGCCGCCCGCCCAGGGCGAGGGACTGTTGGCGTCCGCACGGCTCGCGTTCGACTCCGGCATCGCGCCGACCGCAACCATCGCGGGGACGCTGGTACTCATCGCTGCCGCGGCCGTCGCGTGGGCGTTCCGCAAGCGGGACGCCCAGGACCATGACGCGGACCGACCGGCAGCAGCACCGAGCCCACCAGTGGCGCCGCGGCCCAGGAGTGGATCCACCACGCTGAGTCAGCAGTCCAGCCGCGCAGCAAGGCGGCCGCGGACGCCTCGGCCGGATCGACCCCGTGCAGTCGGGAGTTCAACGGAACGGTGACGGCCATCGTGCCGGCGTGGCCCGTCAGCCCCGTCGCCTACTGGGCGGCAGCGGGCTGACGGCGTCTGGCCACGCCTCCGGCGGCCGACGTGACGGTGATCGTGATGAGGGCACCGAGGATGAACGCCGCCGGCTCCCCGGGACTGAGCAGGCCCTCCTCGGTGCCCAGTGTCGCGGCGGCGACGGGTACGCCGAGCTGCGCCGCGGCCAATGCCGCCAGCGGAAGCGGTTGGCCCAGCAGCCGTCCCGCGCCGTGCGCGATCACCGCACCGAAGCCCAGCGCCAACCCCAGTCCGATGAACTCGGGATGTTCGCCGAGTTCACGCACCTGCAGCGAGGCGCCCAGCCAGACGAAGAACAACGGGCCGAAGAAGCCCTCGGTGATGCCGAGCAGCTGCCGCGCCAGCCGTTTCGGTTCGCCGATGCCGTTCACGACGAGCCCGAGTGCGAAACCCGCCAGCATGACCGACACGTGGGTGCGCAGCGCCAGGGCCGACAGGGCGAAGAGCAGGATCAGGCTGAGCCGCAATTCCAGGGCCAGCTCGTGTCGCTTAGAGTACTCGCGGACCTTCTTGCGGGTGCCGTTGTGTTCGAAGTGCCGCAGTACGAAGAAGATCGCGACGGTGCACACTCCGATGGCCAGTGCCCCCAATGCCGCCTGCAGCGCCCGATCGGGCGCGATCACCAGCGGCAGCAACACGATGCATGCGGCGTCGGCGATGGCGATCTGCGCCTTGACCGACAACACGGGCGGCCCGTCGAGCTTCAACGCGTCGATGATGGGCAGTGCGACGGCAGCCGACGAGGATGCCATCAGCACCGCGTACAGCAGCGCGTGGCCGGTGCCGAAGACGTAGGCCATCGCCACTCCGAGCACCGCTGCGACCGCACCGACGGCGATGGCGCGCAGCGCGGCCTTGCCCACGCCCGCGCGCAGTGTCGAGTCACGCACCGGCACATTGGTTCCGACGACGAACATCACCAGCGCGAAGCCGATGTCGGCCAGCAGCTTGAACGTCGGATCGGTGGTGTCCACGACGTCGAAACCGGTGCGGCCGACGAGCATTCCGGCCACCAGCTCGCCGATGATGACGGGGATGGCCAGCCGGGGCACCGCGGTGAGCAGCGGGCCCACCATGCCGATGACCACCAGCAGGGCCAGCGTGTGGAACCCGAAGCCGGCCATCAGGTCACGATAGACCCGATGGCCGCTCCGTTAGCTGGAGATCCAGTTCCCGTGGAAGCCGTAGGGCACCCGGGTCGGCAGCTGGATCCTGGCGACCGGCGCACCCGCGAAGTCCGACGCGTCGAGGATCACGAGGTCGCTGCCGTTGCGCCCGGGGTCGTACACGTAGCCGAGGTAGTACCCGTGGGTCTCGTCGGTCGACCCCGCTGCGGGCACGAAGACCGCTTCGCCTGGACCGCCGTCGCCGAGTTCGTGTGCCACGGCGCTGCCGTCGCCGAGGTCGTGGCGTACCCAGCCGTTGTCGCCGACCGACACCGCGTACCGGGCGGCCAGCCCGGTCAGCCGATCGTCGATGCGGGGGAACTCGACGGAACGATCGTCGAGCTGACGCTCGCTGACCCGGCCGGACTTCAGGTCGACGGTCCACGACCACAGCACGGCGTCAGTGTCGAATCCGCCGTTGTCGCGCCACAACTCGGGGTAACGGACGGCCTGCAGCACGATCCCGCCGCCGTCCGGCGTGTCGTGGGCGTTGGCGACGTGGAACACGTAGCAGGGGTCGATCTCGAACCAGCGCACCTCGCCGAACGGATCGTCGCGGCGCATCACGCCGAGCCGGGCGCCGTACTCGTCGTCCCAGCGGAAGGGCATGTCGCCCTCCATGGCGCGCTCGGCGTTGAAGACGATGGGCAGGTCCATGAACACGACGTGGTTCGCGGTCAGCGCGAAGTCGTGCATCATCGTCAGCGCCTTGACCTCGAGCGGCCGGTTGATCGTCAGCTCGCCGCCGGCGTCGGCCCGGTGGTAGGTGACGTGCGGCTCGAAGAGGTTGCCGTAGCCGAAGAAGTGCAGCTCACCGGTCGTCGGGCAGATCTTGGGATGCGCGGTCATGGCGTCGACGAGTTTGCCGCCGAAGTCGTAGGCGCCCACGGTCTCGAGGTCGTTGGTGATCTCGTACGGCAGCGACGATTCGACCAACGCCAGCGTCTTGCCTGCGTGGTTCACCACGTGAGTGTTGGCAACGCTGGAGCGCAGGTTGCGGGTGCCGTCCTCGCGGTAGAGCGGGAAGTCCTCGATGAAGCTGTCGGTGCGCACCCAGCGGTTGCGGTACCACTTCGCCCGTCCACCCTCGACGCGGACGCCGTGGATCATGCCGTCACCGGTGAACCAGTGCCCGCCGGCCTGCCGCGGATTGGGTCCGTTGCGCAGGTACCAGCCGTCGAGGTCGGCCGGGATGGCGCCGGCGACGGGCAGGTCGTACTCGGTCAGCTCGTCGTCGACGGGGGCGTAGTTGCCGACCTGGAAGAACTCGCCGGGCGATGGCTGGTCGTCGGCGACCGTGGACTGGACGCCGTCGTGGGTGTCGGTCATGTGTGGGCTCCTGGGGCTGTACGGAGATCGTGCCACGAGGATGACACTCCACTACCGACATGTCAATGCTGGTATGTCGTCGGGCGTGCGGGCGGACGGTCGCCGTAGGAGGATCGCGCCATGCCCGACCGCCGTCACGCCGCGCTACCGGCGCGGCTGTCGGCCAGCCGGACCGACACCTCGCAGCGCGCGATCGTCGACGAGGTGCGCCGGGTGATCCTCGAAGGTGGCGCACCACCTGGATCACCCATTCCGGTCAACGACGTCGCGGCGGTGTTCGGCGTCAGTGCGATCCCGGTCCGGGAGGGCCTCAAGACACTGGTCGCCGAGGGCCTCGTCGCCCACCTGCCCCACGTCGGCTACAGCGTCGCGTTGCTGACGGCCAGCGAACTCGCCGAGATGTACATCGTGCGGGAAACACTCGAGTCGGCGGCGCTCGCCGCAGCCGTGACCCGTGCCTCCGACGACGACCGCGCCGCGGTTGTCGCAGCGCACCGGGCCCTGGAACACGCTGTGCGAGATGATGATTCACAGGCCTACCACCGGCAGAGCCGACAGTTCCACATCGGCATGAGCAGACCGTCCGGCATGCCGCGGCTCGTGCACATGCTCGAGTCCGCCTGGAACGTCACCGAACCCGTGCAGCTGATGGTGCACGTCGAGCAGTCCGACCGTGCTGCGCTGCACACCGATCACGGCCTCATGCTCGAGGCCTTCCTCGACCGCGACGCCGAGGCCCTCCTGACCGTCAGCGGTGCACACCACCGCAGGTTGAACACGGTCGTGGCCGCACTGCCGTCCGACACCGGACTGGTCGCGCGGGGCTGATCCCGGGCCGAATGAGTCGGTTTCGTTTCCTGGGCGGTCCAAATATATTTCCGGCGCAATCGCGGTGAAACACACCGCGGCTACGTTCCGTTCATCGCCCAGCCAGATGGACAGGAAACAGCGACATGACAGAGATCCAGGACCTCCCGCCGAGCGCCGTGGTCGGCGCGGGCGACATCGTCGAAGCCGCGGGCCATCCCGTTGGGGGCGGCCTCATCAAGGCGCACTACGACCCACGCCTGACCAACGAGGACCTCGCGCCACTGGCCGAGCAGAAGTGGTCGACGTACAACATCTTCGCGTTCTGGATGTCCGACGTGCACAGCGTCGGCGGGTACGTGACGGCGGGCAGCCTGTTCGCCCTCGGGCTCGCCAGCTGGCAGGTGCTCATCGCCCTGCTCGTCGGCATCGTCATCGTCTACTTCCTGTGCAACCTGGTCGCCAAGCCGAGCCAGTTGGCCGGCGTGCCGTATCCGGTGGTGTGCCGCAGTTCATTCGGCGTCCTCGGCGCGAACATCCCAGCCATCATCCGAGGCCTGATCGCCGTGGCCTGGTACGGGATTCAGACCTACCTCGCCTCGGCCGCGCTCGACATCGTCCTGCTCAAGCTGTTCCCCGGGTTGATGCCCTACGCCGACGTCGAGCAGTACGGCTTCACGGGCCTGTCACTGCTCGGCTGGTGCAGCTTCACGCTGCTGTGGATCCTGCAGGCGGCCGTGTTCTGGCGGGGCATGGAGTCGATCCGCAAGTTCATCGACTTCTGCGGCCCCGCCGTCTACGTCGTGATGTTCATCCTCTGTGGCTACCTGCTGTGGAAGTCGGGGTGGCAGGTCAGCCTCTCGCTCGGCGGCGAGAAGCAGGGCAACACACTGGTGGTCATGCTCGGCGCCATCGCGCTCGTCGTGTCCTACTTCTCCGGCCCGATGCTCAACTTCGGCGACTTCGCCCGCTACGGCAGGAGCTACGAGGCGGTGAAGAAGGGCAACTTCCTCGGGCTGCCGGTCAACTTCCTGGTGTTCTCGCTGCTGGTCGTCGTCACCGCAGCGGCCACCGTCCCGGTGTTCGGTGAGCTGATCACCGACCCGGTCGCGACGGTTGCCAGGATCGACAGCGTCACGGCAATCATCCTCGGCGCCTTGACATTCACGATCGCCACCATCGGCATCAACATCGTCGCCAACTTCATCAGCCCCGCATTCGACTTCTCCAACGTCAGCCCCCAGAAGATCAGCTGGCGCATGGGAGGCATGATCGCCGCCGTCGGCTCGGTGCTGCTGACCCCGTGGAATCTGTACGGCAATCCCGAGGTCATCCACTACACGCTGGAGACTCTCGGCGCGTTCATCGGTCCGCTCTTCGGCGTGCTGATCGCGGACTTCTACCTCATCCGCAAGCAGAAGATCGTCGTCGACGACCTGTTCACCATGAGCAAGACCGCCAACTACTGGTACTCGAAGGGCTACAACCCGGCGGCGGTCGTGGCGACCGTGGTGGGAGCCGTCCTGGCCATGCTCCCCGTGTTGCTCGGTGGCGTGGTCTTCGGCATGGCCGGTGCGGCGCAGTACAGCTGGTTCATCGGGTGCGGCGTCGCGTTCGCCCTCTACTCGCTGCTCGCGACGCGCGGGCCGTGGCGGCTCACGGCGCTGCGGGTCGCCGAGGGAGCCACGCTGGTCTCCTGACCCGACACGCGTACGGCCCGACATTCCAGGATTGGAATGTCGGGCCGTACGCTTTTCGGGGTGAGTCTCCGGTACGCCGCTCTCGGCCTCCTCGCCCAACACCCTGGCAGCGGGTACGACCTGCTCAAGCGTTTCGAACGGTCGGTGGCCAACGTGTGGCCGGCGACCCAGAGCCAGCTCTACGGGGAGTTGAACAAGCTCGCCGACGCCGGGCTCATCGAGGTCGCCGACATCGGCCCGCGAGGCCGCAAGGAGTACCGCGTCACCGCGGCAGGCCATACGGAACTGCGGCGGTGGATCGGCGATCCCTCCGACGACCCGCCGCTGCGCAGGCCCGACCTCCTTCGCGTCTTCCTGCTCGGGGAACTGTCGCCGGCAGCCGCCCGTCGATACGTCAGGACCTTCGCCGAGCACGCCGCGGCCGAACTCGAGCGTCTCGAGCAGCTGCGCGACTCCGTGCCCTGGAGTGACGACGACGCGAACTTCTACGGACGCGCAGCGCTGGAGTTCGGCCTGCGCGACGCTGCGATGGAGGAGCAGTGGGCGCGCTGGTTGATCACGGCGCTGGACGCTCGGACTCCGGCCGGTGACCGCTAGGCGAAAACTCAACGTTGCATCGCGATAGTTTCCGATATATCGTCAACGTATCGGAAGCGCGATCGGCGCTTCCCGCCTCAGAAAAGGACACCCCATGAACACCCCATTCACTCCACAAGACGGCCCCTTCGGCCGACCCTTCGGCTTCGGTCCGACCGACAGGCGCGCCCTGCACGAACACCGCCGCCAAGCCCGCCGCGACTTCCGCGACCACGTCCGCGAACACCGCGGCGAGGGCTTCACCCCCGGCGGCCCGGGCTTCCCATTCGCCGGTGGCTTCGGCCCCGGCGGCCCCGGGTTCGGCTTCGGCCCCGGCGGACGCGGCGGGCGGCGTGGCGGTCCGCGCGGCGGCGGTCGCGGTAGGCGCGGCGACGTCCGCGCCGCGATCCTGACGCTGCTGGTCGAGCGGCCGATGCACGGCTACGAGATGATCCAGGAGATCAACGAGCGCAGCCAGCAGCTGTGGAAGCCCAGCCCCGGCTCGGTCTACCCCACGCTGCAACTGCTGGTCGACGAGGGCCTGATCGTCTCGACCGAATCCGACGGCAGCAAGAAGCTCTTCGAACTCACCGACGACGGCAAGGCCGCCGCGGAGAAGATCGAAATCGCGCCGTGGGACGCAATAGCCCAGGACTGGAAGGAAGAGGCCCCCGGCGCCGTCAACCTCCGCAGTGCGGTCGGCCAGCTGATGGGCGCCGTCGCCCAGTCCGCCCACGCAGCATCGCCCGACCAGCAGCAACGCGTCGTCGACATCGTCAACAACGCCCGCCGCGAGATCTACCAAATCCTCGGCGAAACCGACTGACCACGTGTGATTCGTGGAGCATTACCTGCGCTCACCGCGGGTGAGACTCCACGAATCGCCACCAAACAGGAATAGGTCCAGCGGCAACGGCGTAGGAAATGACTGTGCAGACCACCTTCCCGCTGGGCTCGTTCACCGTTCACCGCGTCGGCTTCGGCGCCATGCAGCTGCCGGGGCCCGGCGTCTTCGGCCCGCCCCGCGACCACGACCAGGCGATCGCCGTACTCAAGCGCGCCGTGGAGCTGGGCGTCGACCACATCGACACCGCACAGTTCTACGGCCCCGACGTCGCCAACCAGCTCATCCGCGAAGCGCTCTACCCGTATCCCGAGAACCTCGCGCTGGTCTCCAAGGTGGGCGCCCGACGCGACGACGAGGGCAACTGGACCTCGGCTCAAGAGCCCGATGATCTGCGCGCCCACATCGAGCACAACCTCCGCGAACTCGGCGTCGACCAGCTCGCCGCGGTGAACCTCCGCATCCACTCCGGTGACCCGAACGCCGTCGGGCCCGTCGACCGCGACCTGTTCGACCGTCAGCTCACCGCGATGATCGCCGCCCGCGACGAAGGGCTCATCGGGGGCATCGGCCTGAGCAGCGTCTCGGTCGACCACCTGCGAATCGCGTTGGACCGCACCGAGATCGTGACCGTGCAGAACGCCTACAACCTCGTCGACCGCAGCTCTCAGCCGGTGCTCGACCTCACCACCGAGCACGGCATCTCGTTCGTGCCGTTCTTCCCGCTCGGGTCCGGCTTCAACGCCGACAACCCGGTGCTCGGCAACCCTGCCGTCAAGAAGGCCGCCGCCGACCTCGGCCGCACCCCCGCTCAGGTTGCCCTGGCGTGGACACTGTCGGTCGCCCCCAACGTGCTGCTCATCCCTGGCACGTCGTCGGTGGCGCACCTCGAGGAGAACCTCGCGGTCGCCGACATCGAGCTGCCCGAGGACTTCGCGCCCTAGGCGATTCGTGCACGCTCAGGCGCGGCTGGCGCAACGGAGCGTGCACGAATCACTCGACGTCGACCCAGTCCAGCGTGCGCGTGACGGCCTTCTGCCATCCCGCATAACCGGCGGCACGCTGGTCGTCGCTCCACGACGGCGTCCAGCGCTTGTCCTCCTGCCAGTTGGCGCGCAGATCGTCTGGGCCAGACCAGAACCCGACGGCCAGACCGGCGGCGTACGCCGCACCGAGTGCTGTGGTCTCGGCCACGACGGGCTTGACCACGTCGACGCCGAGCACGTCGGCCTGGATCTGCATGCACAGGTCGTTGGCGGTGATGCCGCCGTCAACCTTGAGCACCTCGAGGTGCACGCCGGAGTCGGCTTCCATCGCGTCGACGACGTCGCGGCTCTGATAGCAGATCGCCTCGAGCGTCGCGCGCGCCACGTGCGCGTTGGTGTTGAACCGCGACAGGCCGACGATGGCGCCGCGCGCATCCGACCGCCAGTACGGTGCGAACAGGCCCGAGAACGCGGGCACGAAGTACACCCCGCCGTTGTCGTCGACCTGGCGCGCCAGCGACTCGCTCTGCGCCGCACCGCTGATGATGCCGAGTTGATCGCGCAGCCACTGCACGGCCGAACCCGTCACCGCGATCGAACCCTCAAGGGCATAAACGGGTTTCGCGTCGCCGAACTGGTAGCACACCGTGGTGAGCAGACCGTTGCGCGACCGCACGATCTTCTCGCCGGTGTTGAGCAGCAGGAAGTTTCCGGTGCCGTAGGTGTTCTTCGCCTCGCCCGCACTCAGGCACACCTGTCCCACCATCGCCGCCTGCTGGTCGCCGAGGATGCCGGTGAGCGCCACCTCGCCGCCGAGCGGACCGTCGGCGAGCGTGGTGCCGTAGGCCTCTGGGCACGACGACGCCTTGATCTCCGGCAGCATCTGGCGCGGGATGCCGAAGAACGACAACAGTTCGTCGTCCCAGTCCAACGTCTCGAGGTCCATCAGCATCGTGCGGCTGGCGTTGGTCACGTCGGTGACGTGGACGCCGCCGCGCGGTCCGCCGGTGAGATTCCACAGCACCCAGCTGTCGGCGGTGCCGAACAGCGCGTCACCTTTCTCGGCGTCGGCGCGCACGCCGTCGACGTTGTCGAGGATCCACTGCACCTTGCCCGCCGAGAAGTACGTCGCGGGAGGCAGCCCGGCCTTGTCGCGGATGACGTCGCCGCGCCCGTCGCGGTTCAGCGCCGACGCGATGCGGTCGGTGCGCGTGTCCTGCCACACGATCGCGTTGTAGTACGGCCGGCCGGTGCGCCGGTTCCAGACCAGCGCCGTCTCGCGCTGGTTGGTGATGCCCAGCGCCCCGAGGTCATCCGACGTCAACTTGGTCCTGTTCAACGCCGTCATGATGACCGACGCGGTGCGTTCCCAGATTTCGACGGGATTGTGTTCCACCCAGCCGGCCTGCGGCAGGAGCTGTTCGTGCTCGAGCTGATGACGGCCCACCTCGGCGCCGTCGTGGTCGAAGATCATGCACCGGGTACTGGTGGTGCCCTGGTCGATCGCCGCAATGAAATCCGGCACGCGCGCTCCTTCTGGCTAGGGGTCCATCATGGACTACATGACCTCGCGCACAGTCGGCATCAAGGACATCGCCCGCATGCCGCGCGGCGGCCCGAAGGCGTCGTGCCTGGACCGGGTGCTGCAGACCGGCAGGCAGGAGTACCTGGACCGCGATGACGTCGATCCCGCCATCAAGCGCAGCGTGGTGCGGGCTCTGGAACTCACCGGGGAGTGGTTCGGCAACCACGAGCGGTTCGCGGCCATCGCGCTCGAGGAAGTGGCCGACGTACCCGACCCCCGCATCGTCGAACTGGGCGCGGGCCACGGCGGGCTCTCGGCGAAGCTGCTCGAGATGCACCCCACCGCCCAACTCACCGTCACCGACGTGGAACCCGACTCGGTCACCGCGATCGCCGCCGGCCCGCTGGCCGGCGACCCGCGCGTGATCGTGCGCGAGATGGACGCCACGGCGATCGACGCGCCCGACCGTCACTACGACCTAGCGGTGTTCGCGCTGTCGTTCCACCACCTTCCGCCGACGGCGGCGGCTGCGGCGATCGGCGAGGGCACCAGGGTCGCGGACAAGCTGCTGATCATCGACCTCCCGCGGCCGCCCGCCCCGCTGCACCTGCTGCGACTGGTAACGATGCTGCCGTTGGCGCCGTTCGTGCCGTTCGTGCACGACGGGGTGATCAGCTCACTGCGCACCTACAGTCCCTCGGCGCTGCGGGCGCTGGCCGACCATGCAGGCGCCGACGTGGAACTGCGGGGCGGGCTGATCAGTCCTCAGGTGGTCGTCGCGACGCGCCGCTAGGCTCACCTGATGGGCGAAGACGTCACGCGAACAGAGTTCAGCAGGGCGCACCGCCGGGACTACCGGCGCAAGGTCCAGCTGTGCCTCGACGTGTTCGAGACCATGCTCCAACAGTCGAGCTTCGAGTTCGAGCGGCCGCTGACCGGCATGGAGATCGAGTGCAACCTGGTCGACGGGGAGTATCAGCCCGCCATGACCAACTCCGACGTCCTCGCGGCGATCGCCGATCCGGCGTACCAAACCGAATTGGGCGCCTACAACATCGAATTCAACGTTCCTCCCCGGCCGCTGCCGGGGCGCTCGGGCCTCGAGTTGGAGAACGAGGTGCGCGCCAGCCTGAACGCCGCGGAGACGAAGGCCGTCGACAATGGCGCGCACATCGTCATGGTGGGCATCCTGCCCACGTTGATGCCCGAGCACCTCTCCGGTGACTGGATGAGCGAGTCGACGCGGTATCAGGCGCTCAACGACTCGATCTTCACCGCCAGGGGTGAGGACATCATCATCGACATCACGGGCCCGGAGCGGCTCAGCCTGGAGACCGCGACCATCGCGCCCGAATCCGCCTGCACCAGCATGCAATTGCACCTGCAGGTGTCGCCGGCCGACTTCGCGCAGAACTGGAACGCCGCGCAGGTCGTCGCAGGCCCGCAGCTGGCGATGGGCGCCAACTCGCCGTTCTTCTTCGGCCATCACCTGTGGGCCGAGACGCGGATCGAGCTATTCGCCCAGGCCACCGACACCCGGTCCGACGAGCTGCGCACCCAGGGCGTGCGGCCGCGGGTCTGGTTCGGCGAACGATGGATCACCTCGATCTTCGACCTGTTCGAGGAGAACGTCCGCTACTTCCCGTCGCTGCTACCCGAGATCTCCGACGAGGACCCGGTCGCCGAACTCGCCGCGGGCCGCACGCCGAAGCTCGCCGAACTGCGCCTGCACAACGGCACCATCTACCGGTGGAACCGGCCGGTGTACGACGTCGTCGGCGAGGGTGACGCCGCCAAGCCGCACTTGCGGGTGGAGAACCGGGTGCTGCCTGCCGGGCCGACCGTCATCGACATGATGGCCAACGCCGCGTTCTACTACGGCGTGCTGCGGGCGATGTCGGAGGAGGAGCGCCCGATCTGGACGAAGCTGAGTTTCGCTGCGGCCGAACACAACTTCCTGGCCGCCGCGCAGCATGGCATGGATGCAAGGCTGTACTGGCCCGGCGCGGGCGAGGTCACGCCCGACGAACTGGTGCTGCGGAAGTTGCTGCCGATGGCGCACGAGGGGCTGCGGCGCTGGGGGGTGGCCACCGAGGTGCGCGACCGCTTCCTCGGCGTCATCGAGGGCCGCGCCAAGGCGGGTCGCAACGGCGCGGTGTGGCAGGTCGAGACCGTGCATGCGCTGCAGGAGCGCGGGATGGCGCGGCCGCAGGCACTTGCTGAGATGCTGCGCCTGTACTGCGAGCGGATGCACTCCAACGAGCCCGTACACACCTGGGACGGGCCTACGTAGGACAGGGCCCCGCCGGGCGTACTTTGGAGTCCATGAGCGACTCCATGAATCCTGAGGTGTTGGACTGGGACAGCGCATACCGCGGCGAGGGCGAGATGCCCGGGCCGCCGCCGTGGAACATCGGCGAACCGCAGCCCGAACTAGCCGCCCTCATCAGCGAGGGCAGGGTACGCGGCGACGTTCTCGACGCCGGATGCGGTCACGCCGAACTGAGCCTGGCGCTGGCCGCCGCCGGCCACACCGTCGTCGGCATCGACCTGTCCCCGACCGCAATCGAGGCGGCGAAGCAGGCTGCGGCAGAACGCAATCTGACCAACGCCACGTTCGTCGCCGACGACATCACGAAGTTCACGGGCTTCGACGGCCGGTTCACCACCATCATCGACTCGACGCTGTTCCACTCCCTGCCCGTCGAGGGACGCGACGGCTACCAGCAGTCGATCCTGCGCGCGGCCGCGCCGGGCGCCACGTACTACGTGCTGGTCTTCGCAAGGGGCGCCTTCCCGGGCGAGTGGGAGACCAAGCCCAACGAGGTCGACGAGGCAGAACTGCGCGGCTCGATCGGCAAGTACTGGGCGATCGCCGACGTGCGGCCCGCATTCATCCACGCCAACGTGATGACCGCGCCGCCGGGCGTGGACCTTCCGCTGCCGGAGCATCCCCGAGATGACAAGGGCCGCATGAAGTTTCCGGCATTCCTGCTCACTGCGCACAAGCCCGGCTAGGACAGCTCGGTCAGCGCCCGCGCGAGTAGTTCGAGGTCGTCGGGTGTGACGTCGACGTGCGGTGACACCCGCAGCGCAGGCGCCGTCATCTCCCGCGGTGCGCGCTCGACACCGGCGTAGGTCGTGACGATCCGGTATTCGGCGATGAGGCGGGTACGGACCATCTGCGCGTCGACGCCGTCGGGCGGGGTCAGCGTGGTGATGGCGCTGGGCTCGTCGACCGGTTCGACCACCCGCCACCCAGCGACGCCGTCGAGTGCCGTCCTGGCCATCGCCCCCACCTCGGCGAGGCGGGTGCGGATCTGCTCCGGACCGGCCGCCACGTGCTCACCCAGGGCCAGCGAAAGTCCAACGTGGGCTGCGACGTTCGCCTCGGCGTGCGCGATCCTGGCCAGCAGCTCCTCCGACAGCAGCCCCGGCCGGGTGGCCAGCAGCCCCACGCCACGTGGCCCGGCCGTCCACTTGCGCGACGCCGTGTACACCGCGTCGGCGCCCATGTCGTGGCAGTCCAGGTGTGCGAACGCCTGGGCCGCGTCGACGAGCAGCGGGATCCCGTCCGCGCGGCAGGCCGCCGCCAGCTCCGCCACCGGCTGCACGATGCCTCGGTGACTGCCCAGCGGGGTCAGGTGCACCAGGCCGGGCGGGTCGGCAGCCAGTACCTCCACCGCCGCGGCCGGATCCAGCCGGCCCGCCGAGTCGACGGGCAACGGGCGCACCTCGAAACCGTGACGCGCCATCGTCACCAAATTCGGACCGAACTCCCCCGGTAGGCAGGCCAGCGTCCGATCACCGCGCCAGTCGCCGAGGAGCAGGTCCAGGGCGTGCCCGGCACCGGTGGTGAACACGACGTCGGCGGGCTCGTACCCGGTGAGCGCGCCGACCGCCGTACGACCGGCCTCCAGCACCGGTGCAGCCGCCTCGGCCGCGACGTACCCGCCGACCTCGGCCTCGTGCCGCGCGTGCTGCGCGGTCGCCTCGATGACCGCCAGCGTCTGCCGGGAACAGGCTGCGCTGTCGAGGTGGACTCCCGCCACGGCCGGACGGGCGGCGCGCCACTGCTCGCCGAGGGTCACCTGCTCGACAGGGACAGGCCGAAGTCGCCTGCGGGGTCGGTCCACCAGTGTGTGCGCCGTAGGCCCGCCGCGGCCAGTTCGGCCGTCACCTTCTCGGGCCGGAACTTCGACGACACCTCGGTGAGCATCTCCTCGCCCGCGGTGAAGTCCACGTCGAGGTCGAGCGCGCCGATGCGGACGTGCTGTTCCGTGCGGGCCCGCAACCACATCTCGATGCGCTCCTCGTCGGGGTTCCACCGCGCCACGTGCTCGAAGGCGGCCAGGTCGAAGTTCGCGTCGAGTTCGCGGTTGACGACCGACAGCACGTTGAGGTTGAACTTGGCCGTGACGCCCGCGGCGTCGTCGTAGGCCCGCTCCAGGCGCCCGACGTCCTTCACCAGGTCGGTGCCCAGCAGCAGCGTGTCGCCGGGAGCCAGGGTGTCGGCGAGCGCGGCGAGAAAGTCGGCGCGCGGGCCGGGGGTCAGGTTGCCGATGGTGGAGCCGAGGAACACCACCAGCCGCCGACCGCCCGGCGGGATCTTGCCGAGATGCTCCTCGAAGTCGCCGCACACCGCGTCGACGTCGACGCCGGGGTACTCGGCGGACACGGCCTCACCCGCGGACGTCAGCACGCTGGCGTCGACGTCGAACGGGATGAAGCGCCGCAGTGAGCCGCCATCGCGCATCGCGTCCAACAGGATTCGGGTCTTCTCCGAGGTTCCGCTGCCCAGCTCGACGAGGGTGTCGGCCCCGGACGCCGCGGTGATCTCGGCGGCGCGGACGCGCAGGATCTCGGCTTCGGCGCGGGTCGGGTAGTACTCCGGCAGCCGGGTGATCTGGTCGAACAGATCGCTGCCGACGGCGTCGTAGAACCACTTCGGCGGCAACGACTTCGGCGATCCGGTCAGCCCGTCGCGCACGTCGCGGCGCAGGGCCGTCGCGGCGGCGTCCGCAGCCAGGTAGTTGGACAGCGTGATCGACATTCAAGATCCTCTCAGAGCGGTCAGGGTCAAGCCGGTGTCGCGATCGACCTCGACGAGGTGCCGGTCGGGCACCTCCTCCCACGCGGGGTCGTCGTCGTACGGTTCGCTTGCCACGACGACACCGTCATCGCGCCGCAGTACCGACAGCGTGTCGCCCCACGTCGTTGCGAGCAGCCGAGATGCGCTGCCCGCGATGACGTTCAGTCGCGCGTTGGGGTCGTCCGCGCCGACCTCGGCGATCGTGTGGCCGAGGGCGTCGAGGCCGCGGTCGAAGATCAGCGCCGCGAGCAGTGCGCTGTCCACCGTCGACTCGGCCTTCGCCGACAGTGGCAGCACCGCGCGATCGACGACGCCGTTGTGCGAGAGCAGCCAGGTGCCGTCGGTGAACGGCGCCGACGCCGACGGTTCGATGGGCATGCCGATGGTGGCCGAGCGGACGGCGGCCACGATCGACCCGCTGTGCAGCGCGGGCGCCACCGACGCGAACGACGCATCACCCCACATCGGACCCGCACTGCGCCAGCGCCTTTCCTCCGGCCCGTCGAAGAACCCCACGCCCCACCCGTCGGCGTTCATCAGGCCGTGCTTCTGCCTGCGCGGCGCGTACGACTGCACGAGTAGCCCATGCGGTCGGTCCAGCACCAGCGAGGCCAAGGTGACCGGCTCGCCGAGCCAGCCGAGGTGCCTACACATCCCACGCCAGCCGCACGCCGGAGAAGATCTGCCGCCGAATCGGGTGGTCCCAGTTGCGGAAGCTGGGCCGCAGGATGCCGGGCGCGACGGCCCACGAACCACCCCGCAGCACGCGATAGTCGCCGCCGAAGAACGGCTGGGTGTACTGCTCGTAGAGCATCGGCGCGAACCCGGGCCATGGACGGATCGACGACGTCGTCCACTCCCACACGTCGCCGAGCATCTGCTGCGACCCGTACGCCGATGCACCGGCCGGGTAGGCGCCGACCGGCGCCGGGCGCAGCGCGTCACCGCCGAGGTTTGCCAGTGCGGCGGTGGGTTCGGATGCGCCCCAAGGGAATCGGCGCCGAGTGCCGGCGACGGGATCCCATGCGCACGCCTTCTCCCATTCCTCCTCGGTGGGCAGACGCGCCCCCGCCCATGCGGCGTAGGCCTCGGCTTCGAAGAACGTGACGTGCTGAACGGGCTCGTCGGCCGGGATCTGTTCGACGCGGCCGAATCTGGTCCGCGTTCCGTCGGTGCCCCAGAACTGGGGGGCCACCAGGCCGGCGGCCTCGCGGTGCTGCCAGCCGCGCTCGGACCACCATCGGCGTTCGCGATAACCGCCGTCGGCGATGAAGCCCGCCCACTCCGCGTTCGTGACGGGCACGGTGCCGATCCGGAACGACGCGATGTCCACGACGTGCGCTGGCCGCTCGTTGTCGAGTGAGTGCGGCTCGGTCACGGCGTCGACGCCGAGCACGAACGGACCGCCCGGCACCAGCACCGAGGTGCCTGCCAGATCGGGTTTGCCCGTGGGCAGCGGCGCGCCCGAATCGAGCAGCGCAGGTCCGGTTCGCAGATTGAGCGCCTGCAGCATGGTCTCGTTGTGCTGGTTCTCGTGGCTCACGACGAGCCCGAAGTCGAACTCGTCGGCGTCGGCGGGTAGCGCGTCGAGGCGGTCGAGTGCCTTGTCGCGCACCGTCGAGCAGTAGGACCGCGCCTCGGCGGGCTTGAGCAACGGGAGGTCGACGCGGCTGGCCCTCGGGTTGGCGAAGGCGTCGTAGCAGCGCTCGACCCCGGGCTCGAGCATTCCGGGCCTGCGGGGATCGTTGCCGCGGAGCAGCCACAGCTCCTCCTGCCAGCCGATGTGCGCGAGGTCCCACACCAGCGGGCTCATCAACGGGTCGTACTGGCGGTGCAGCTCGTCGTCGTCGAACTCGACGAGTCGCAGCGTGCGCTCGCGCGCGCGGGTGAGGTCGCGAGCGAGCGTTTCGCGCGTGCTCACGGGTCGACTCCATTCGCCATGGCGGTGACGGCGCCGCCGATGCCGCGGGCGACGACGGTGTCGGCGAAGTCGTCGGCGGGACTGCGGCCCTGCTCGACCTGCTCGAGCAGGCGTGTCATCGCCGGCCGCAGCTCGTCGGGGGCACGGTCGGCGGCGGTCCGGACGCACCGCACGGCTGCCTCGTGCAGCCGTCGGTCACCGAGGCCCACCTGGGCAGCGCGATCCCATGCGGTGGCGACGGTCGCGGTGGCGTCGGCGGCTATCGCAGCTGCGGCCGGATCGTCGAGGAGCGTGACGAGTGTGAACACCACTGCAGGCCACACGCTGTCGGGCACGCTGTCGAGATATCGGATCTCGAGGAATCCACGAGGCCGTACCGGTGGGAACAGCGTGGTGAGGTGGTAGTCGACGTCGGCCTCGGTCGGGCGCCTGCCGCCGAGCAGGGTGGTGCCGTCTGCCCATTCGGCGAACGGCACCCACTCGGTGACCGCGACGGGTTCGGGGGTGTGCACCAGCATGACGGGTGCCTTGAGCGCGTAGCTGGTCCAGTCGTTGACGGGATCCTCGTCGTTGGCGCCGAGAATGGGCCCGCAGCGGGCCGAGTCCAGTCGGCTCCAGACGTGCTGACGGGCACTGCGCCAGCCGGTGAACTCGCTCCCGAGTAGCGGCGAGTTCGCGGTGATCGCGATCATCGTGGGTCCCAGCGCATGCGCCAGCCGGACGCGTTCCACCCAGCCGTCGCGGGGTCCGGCGTCGACGTTGACCTGGACCGACGCCGTGGAGGTCATCATGGCCGCGCCGGCGTCGGCGGTGCCGCTGGCCGAGAAGAATTCCTCCATCGCCCGGTAGCGGCCGCCGGGGTTGACGCGTTGCGCGGGCCGCAGGGGGTCGGCGCCCAGCAGGACGAGGCCGAGGCCGCGGCGGCGGAACGCGTCGACCAGGACTCGCCGGTCGGCGCTCATCGCGTGGATGGCGGCCATGCCGTCGGGAAGGGGCGGGCCGGACAGCTCGACCGCGCCGCCCGGCTCGACGGTGATGGCGCTGCCGCCGGGCAGGGCCGGCACGGTGGCGATGACGTCGCTCAGTTCCTGCCAGCCGGGGCGCCGCATCGGATCGGCGATGTCGAAGCAGTGCGCCTCGATCTCCAGTCCGACGGTGCCAACCGGGCCGTCGCGAAGGGAGTCGCCCCCGATGTAGAGGGCGGCCCCGTAGGCGTCGGTGAACTCGGCGCCGGTCGGCGATGTTCGTGGTCCGGGCACGTCGGCCTCGGCGGTGGTCATGAAACCATCCCCTCTGCGAAGCGCGGACTGCTCGGCTTCGCCGTCGCCATGCCCACCATCTTGGACAACGACACCGACAGAGTCGCGTGAATTCCCGTGTGCATTGGGCGTGAATTCACGTATCTCGGTGGCCGCTATTGGCCGAGCGCGTTCTGCATCGCGCCAGCCAGGACGTTCACCGCGGGTCCGCCGTTACCCGGTTGGCACACTTTCGCTTGTAGCAGAACGTTCTCCCGCAGCCGTGTCTGTACGAAGCACCGCCGGTCGGTACCCGCCTCCTGCTTCACCCACGCGGCATCGTTGCCGGTGGGCGGGCCGCCGGAGTACGACCAGACCTGCGTCCGGAAGTCCGCCAGGTGCATGGCGGTCGTCTGACCGTCGCACCCGCGGGTGCGGTCCGTGACACGCGCGAATGCTCGCGCGGCCGCGTCGTTGGTGGCGTAGACCCCGACCGACTGCTTGACCAGGTTCGTGTCGTCGTCGGCTGCCCGCTGTGCGACCGCGCCGTTGAAGGAGGCGAGGTCCGGGTCGGCGTAGACGTCCGGCAGCCCGATGTCGGCCCAGTCGTTGCACTGCGGCGCGTCGACGTAGAAGGCCTGCACGGGTGCGGCGAACGTGGACTCCCACGTCATCCTCGCGCCGACGATGTTGCCCACCGACCCCTTGCCCAGCACGGCGTAGTTGACGACGCCCGGATCCGACGGACGGGCAGCGGCAGGCGCCGCGGTGACGATCAGGCCGAGTACACCGGCGAGGACGGCGATTGCGCCGCGCACGGTCAGACCTTCGCCGACAGCGAGACGTCGATGTTGCCGCGGGTGGCCTTGGAGTAGGGGCACACTTCGTGGGCCTTGGCCATCAGATCGTCGGCGGCGTCCTGCTCGAGGCCAGGCAGGTAGCCGATGAGGTTGGCCGTGAGGCCGAACCCGCCCGCCGAGTCCTTGCCGAAGCCGATCTGCGCGGTGATGCCGCTGGCGTCGTCGATGGAGATCTTCTCGTTGCGGGCGACGAGCCGCAGTGCGCCGAGGAAGCAGGCCGACCAGCCGGCCGAGAAGAGCAGTTCGGGATTGATGCCCTCGCCGCTGCCGCCCATCTCCTTCGGTGGCCGCGTGTCGAGGTCGATCTTCTGATCCGTGGACTTCACGTGGCCGTCGCGGCCTCCGCCGGTTGCCGTGGACTCTGCCGTGTAGACGACTTCGATGCTCACGACATCGATCATGCCGAGTTCGGCCGGATTGCGAAAGCGAGGTCTGCGGAAGGTCAGAAGACCGTCAGCGTGCAGTACGTCCGCGCGGGCGAGGGGTACGGCCAGGCGAACTGCCCCGCCTCGGCCGGGCACGCCTGCTGGTCGCGCACGTCGAGCCGCTGAGTGATCTGCACCAGCAGACCGTCGTGGCCCCGTTCGGTGCAGTCGGCGCGCTGCACGACGCCGATCGGCATGTCGAGGACGTAGCAGTGGTTGGCGACGAGGTTGGGTACCAGACACAGCCGCGACGTGGTCGGGTCTGCCTCCGAAAGGTGTTGGTACTCCTTGCTCGGGCAGAGGCCTGCGTCATTGGCGGTGGCGCCCACCGTGTAGCTCGCGTCCACGCTGCATGGCACCTTCTCTGCACGCAGGGACCCTGACGTGTCGGGCGCGCTCGCCGGGATCTCGACGCAATCGCCCACCTCGAAGACGTCCATGCTCGCGCGGGGCAGCGGTTCCGGGCGGAGGCTGCAGCCGGCCGCCATGGCGACGACGGCAACCGCGAGGGCGATCGAGAGGAGGGCGTGACGGGAGCGCGTCATGGTTAGCGACACTCTCACGAGGAGACGCCGTAGGCCACAGGAACATCAAAGTTCTCAATGGTCCCACAGACCACATGGAAATTACAGCATTGCGATTCGCGGGCGTGTCACCGGAACCACTCCATCCGCCGAAACTGCTGGGAGATCGCGCTTTCGGCGAGAAACGCGATCTCCCCGCAGTCTCGACAGTGGTGACGCCTCAGCCCTGGCCGGACCGCACGCCTTCCTCGACCTTCTTGCCGAGATCGGCATCGACGTTGCGCCAGTACTCGAACACCCGCGACAGCACGGGCTCCTTAACGCCGTCGGAGACGTGGCCGATGATGTTGCTCGCCAAGCGATCTCGTGCCTGGTCGTCGAGCACCTCGCGTACCAGGGTGCCCGCCTGACTCCAGTCGTCGTCCTCGGCACGCGGTGTGTAGGCCGCGCGCACCATGTCGCCGTCGGAGGCCCAGTGCGCCTCGGCGACGCGCCGCGGATCGTCGGCGACGGGGCCGCCCATCGAGTTCGGCGTGTACACCGGGTCGGTCGCGAGCTTCATGCGCATCGCCCCGTCCTTCGAGTAGGCGTTGACCTCGACCTTGGGCTCGTTGACCGGAATCTGCTTGTAGTTCACGCCGAGCCGCGCGCGGTGCGCGTCGGAGTAGGAGAAGCCACGCGCCAGCAGCATCTTGTCCGGCGACAGACCCGTACCGGGCACCACGTTGTTCGGCTCGAACGCCGCCTGCTCGATCTGGGAGTGGTAGTCGACGACGTTGCGGTCGAGCGTCATCTTGCCGACGTCGATCAGCGGGTAGTCGGCGTGCGGCCACACCTTGGTCAGGTCGAACGGGTTGATGCGGTAGGTCTTGGCGTCCTCGAACGGCATGATCTGCATCTTCAGGGTCCAGGTCGGGTGGTCGCCCGCCTCGATCGTGTCGTAGAGGTCGCGCTGGTGGTAGTCGGCGTCCTCCCCGGCGAGACGGTCGGCGTCCTCCTGCGTGAGGAAGTCGACGCCCTGGTCGGTCTTGAAGTGGTACTTCACCCAGAACATCTCACCGGCGGCGTTGATCCAGCTGTACGTGTGGCTGGAGTAGCCGTTCATGTGTCGCCACGTCTTGGGGATTCCGCGGTCGCCCATCAACCAGGTCACCTGGTGCGCCGACTCGGGAACGAGCGTCCAGAAGTCCCACTGCATGTTGTGGTCGCGGAGGTTATTGGCGGCCATGCGCTTCTGCGACCGGATGAAGTTCTGGAACTTCATCGGGTCCTTCATGAAGAAGACGGGCGTGTTGTTCCCGACGAGGTCGAAGTTGCCCTCGGTCGTGTAGAACTTCAGCGAGAATCCGCGCGGGTCACGCCAGGTATCTGGGCTGCCCCGCTCGCCCGCCACGGTGGAGAACCGCGCCAGCATCTCCGTCTTCACGCCGGGTTGGAACACCGCAGCCTTGGTGTATTGGCTGACGTCGTTGGTGACCTCGAAGTGGCCGAACGCTCCACCACCCTTGGCGTGCGGCTGACGCTCGACGATGCGCTCCCGGTTGAAGTTCGCCATCTGCTCGATCAGGTAGTGATCCTGCAGAAGGAGCGGACCGTCCGGTCCGACCGATAGTGAGTGCTCCAGGCTGGGTACCGGCGCACCCGAGTCGGTAGTGGCGATCTTTTCGGTCATGTCACGTTCTCCTCTTGGCGGGCGGCTTCCGGGCTGGGCCGCTGAGGACACCTGGGGTATCCGCAGCGCGAATACCCCAGGACCGGGTCACGGGAAACCGCCGGTCAGCGCGGCGGCGTCGGAGCGGTCGACGACGGCGACTGGCCAGGGGCTCCCGGGTTCTCCCCGCCCGGGGTGCCGGTTCCACCGGGGCCCATCGGGCCCATCGGGCCGAAGCTGCCTCCGGGCCCACCTGGGAAGACGAACCCGGGACCGGGCCGCATCATTGGACCCATCGGGAACGACTGCGGCGGTCCGCCGCGATGCATCATCACGTCACCGCGGCCGTGGCCGCCGCCATGACCACCGGAGTGGGCCCCGAGCACGAAGCCGGTGCCGAAGATGACCGCGACGATGAATACGACGCCTGCGACGATGCCGACCCAGGCGGCGATCAGCGGCACCTTGGCCGACCGGCGCGGTCGATGGTTGTTGTAGACGGGTCGGCCGTCGGGGTGCGGCGGTGGTCCCACGGGCGGGATCGGGCCCGTCACGGGGTCGGTGGCCGGGTCGGGGACCGAGGTAGATGGGGTGGACGGCGTCGATTCACTCATGTCACCGATAGTGGTCGCCGCCGCAATGCGCCGCTTCTGATTTACCTTTGAATACCCTGTGAGCACTGTCCCAGCCGGTTTCGTCGCAGCGGCTTCGAGGTACACCGTCATCGTGCCCGGTGAACATCGGGCTATGAGACGAAGGAGTCGGACATGAGCGGATTGGACAAGGCCAAGAACAAGGTCGACGACCTCGGCGGCCAGGCCAAGGAAGCGGCCGGCCACGCCACTGGCGACGAGAGCACCAAGAACGAGGGCAAGGCCGACCAGGTCAAGGCCAACCTCAAGGACGCCGGCGAGAAGGTCAAGGACGCCTTCAAGAAGTAGGCATCCTCGACAGTTCGATTTCGGCCCGCCACCCACCCGGTGGCGGGCCGAATCGCGTCTAGGGCTTCAGCGGATTCACCGCGAACTGGATCACCCGATATGGCGCGTTGTCGGCCTCGGGCTGGGTGTTCCACTGGCTGACGAACACCCTGACCTCGTCCGGCATGGACCCTGGTGAGATGTATCCGCCGTACGGCTGGGCGAGGCGGTTGTCCGACGGTGAAGGCAGATCCTCCGGCCGGTCCGGCCACGACGCTGCCCGTACAACGGTGGTGACCGGCGCGGTGCCCAGACCCGTCGGATCGTCGGCGACCCGCATCTCCATGTTCCCCGTCGAGGCGTTGAAGTAGGACAGCACGGTGCGCCCGTCGATCTGACGCACGCTCATCTCACCGACCGCGTCGGGCCACAGCGGGGTGGGGCGCTTCCCCCAGCCGCCGTCGGCACCGGGCAGGCCCGACCACGCCTCCCACGCGCTGCGGTCGGTGAAGTCCTGCGGTCTCGACCGGTACAGCTCGACGGGCTGGCTGCGATCGAAGTCGTTGGCGACGACGTACACCCACCCGCGCTCGGAGTCTGGCTTCGGGATGGGGTCGTAGTAGCCGCTGATCTGTGACTGCCGGCCTTCGGCCCACCCGACGTCGCGCTGCGATCCGGGTACCGTCGGCCAGCGGGCCTGCGACGGCAGCGCCTTCACCAGCCGTGAAGTGGCGGGCACCAGGTCCTTGGTGGTGGTGACCAGCATGTAATTCTCACGGTTGATCGACACGATGCCCGCGGGCAGCTGCGACGTGCCGGGTGCCGAACGATCGGCCAGTAGCGGTTCGCCGACTCCGGTTACGCCGTCGTAGCGCACACCGGTCGGGTCGTCGATCGAGTCGGTCTCGACGTGCAGCGCAATGGGCGACCACCAGCCGCCGAAGCCCACACCCTGCCCCGCGAAGCTGTCGCCGCACACCTGCAGGATCCCGCTGGGGAACTCCATGAACTCGCACAGATCGGTCGCGCCGATCCCGTAGTCCTTCGTGAGCGTCCCGGTTCCCGCGGCGGGTCCGATGCGAATCACCTGACCGGGTGCCAACGGCGGCAGCGCAGGTCCGGGGATCGGCGCAGCCGGATCAGCGTGCGCGGGTGCAGCGAACAGCAGCAGGACGGCGAACGTCGACTTCAGCCACGCCACAGCGTTCCACGGCGGGACGCGAACCGACACGCGGCGCCTCAGAGTTGGGCGGCGAGCAGCTCGGCGATCTGAATGGTGTTGAGCGCGGCGCCCTTGCGCAGATTGTCGCCCGAGACGAACAGCGCAAGGCCACGGCCGTCGGGCACGCCGGGGTCCTGCCGGATCCGGCCGACCAGCGAGTCGTCCGCACCGGCCGCCGCCAGTGGCGTCGGGACGTCGCTGAGCGTGACTCCCGGTGCGCTGGAAAGCAATTCGCGTGCACGGTCGGGACTGATGGGCCGCTCGAACTCGACGTTGATCGACAGCGAGTGCCCGGTGTAGACGGGCACGCGCACGCAGGTGCCGCTGACCGCGAGGTCTGGGATGCCGAGGATCTTGCGACTCTCGTTGCGCAGCTTTTGATCCTCGTCGGTCTCTCCCGAGCCGTCGTCGACCAGTGAGCCGGCCAGCGGAACGACGTTGAAGGCGATCGGCGCCACGTACTTCTCCGGCGCCGGGTAGGTCAGGGCGGAACCGTCGTGCACCAGTTCGCGACTGCCCTCGACGACCGCGGTCGCCTGACCGAACAGTTCCTCGACGCCCGCGAGCCCGCTGCCGGACACCGCCTGATAGGTCGACGCGATCATCCGCGTGAGGCCGGCTTCGTCGTGCAGCACCTTGAGCACGGGCATCGCGGCCATCGTGGTGCAGTTCGGGTTGGCGATGATGCCCTTCGGAAGAGACCGAGCCCGGTTGCCGACGTCCCTGTCGAAGTTCACCTCGCTGACGATCAGCGGAACGTCCGGGTCCTTGCGCCAAGCCGACGAGTTGTCGACGACGACCGCGCCTGCCGCGGCGAACCGCGGTGCCTGCACCCGGGACATGGTCGCGCCCGCCGAGAACAGCGCGATGTCCAGACCGCTCGGGTCGGCGGTCTCGGAGTTCTCGACCTCGATCTCCTGACCGCGGTACGTCAGCTTCTTGCCCTCGGAGCGCGCCGAGGCGAAGAACCGCACACTGGTGGCCGGGAAGTCACGCTCCTCGAGCAGGCGACGCATCACCTGACCCACCTGGCCGGTGGCACCCACTACGCCGATCGAAACCATTGCTAGATCCCCCGTCGCTTCGCTCGCCCCGGCATCAGATCCCACTCCCCGCGTACACGACCGCTACTTCCTCGCCACCCAGGCCGAAGGCCTCGTGCAGCGCGGCGACGGCCTTGTCCAGCTCGGTGTCCTTGACCAACACCGAGATTCGGATCTCGGAGGTCGAAATCAGGTCGATGTTCACGCCCACTGCGGCGAGCGCCTCGCAGAACGTGGCGGTCACGCCGGGATGGCTGCGCATGCCGGCGCCGACGAGTGACACCTTGCCGATGTGATCGTCGTAGAGCACTGCGCTGAAACCGATGTCGTCCTTGAGCGCCGTCAGCTTCTCCACCGCGCCGGGTCCACTCTCCCGCGAGCAGGTGAACGTGATGTCGGTCTTGCCGTCCTCGATCTTGCTGATGTTCTGCAGCACCATGTCGATGTTGACGTCGGCATCGGCGACGGCGCGGAACACCCGGGCCGCGTAGCCAGGAACGTCGGGCAGGCCGACGACGGTCACCTTCGCCTCGCTGCGGTCATGGGCTACCCCGGTGAGAATGGCGTCTTCCATGGGGATGTCCTCCATCGATCCTTTGACGAGCGTGCCCGGCTTGTCCGAGTACGACGACCGCACGTGGATCGGAACGTCGTAACGGCGGGCGTATTCCACGCAGCGCAGCATGAGCACCTTCGCGCCCGCTGCGGCCATCTCGAGCATCTCCTCGAAGCTGACGGTCTCGAGGTGCCGCGCGTTGGGCACGATCCGCGGGTCGGCGGTGAAGATGCCGTCCACGTCGGTGTAGATCTCGCAGACGTCGGCGTTCAAGGCCGCGGCCAGCGCGACGGCGGTGGTGTCGGATCCACCGCGGCCGAGCGTGGTGACGTCCTTGCTGTCCTGACTCACGCCCTGGAATCCGGCGACCAGCACGATCAGGCCCTCGTCGAGCGCCTCCCGAAGCCGTCCAGGCGTGACGTCGATGATCTTGGCGTTGCCGTGGGTGCTGGTGGTGATCACGCCCGCTTGGGAGCCCGTGAACGACCGCGCCTCGGCGCCCAGCGAGGAGATCGCCATCGCGACCAGCGCGTTGGAGATGCGCTCGCCGGAGGTGAGCAGCATGTCCATCTCACGGGCCGGGGGTGCGGGGCTGACCTGGCGCGCGAGATCGAGCAGATCGTCGGTGGTGTCGCCCATCGCGGACACGACCACGACGACGTCGTTGCCGGCCTTCTTCGTCTCGACGATGCGCTCGGCGACGCGACGGATCCGGTCGGCGTCGGCCACCGACGATCCGCCGTACTTCTGGACGACGAGCGCCACTATCGAGCCTTCCCTGGGTCCCTACCGAGTTTCCCGTCAAGGATAAGGGGTCAGGGCATCTGATTTTTCCCTCGCAGGCCGCGGGTAGCGTGGATCACCGTGACCGCGCGCCCGGACCGGACTGCGCGGACGCGGGTGCCGATTCACCGGGAACTCGCGGACCGCTGGAGCCCGCGGGCCTTCGACGCGGACGCGACCGTGTCCGCAGTCGAGGTGACTGCGCTGCTCGAGGCCGCCCGCTGGTCGGCGACGTGGGGCCAGCGCCAGCCGGTCCGCTTCGTGGTGGGTCTGCGCGGCGACGCCACGTTCGGCGCTCTGGCCGTGACGCTCAAGCGCGGGAACTCCTATGCCCACGCCGCGGGCCTGCTGATCCTGGTCTGCGCCGACGAGGGCGACGACGAGAAGACCGCGCTGTACGCCGCGGTCGACGCCGGGGCGGCGATCGCCAACCTCACCGTCGAGGCGGTGTCCCGGGGCCTGGTTGCGCACCCGATGGCCGGCTTCGACGGCGACGCGGCTCGCGAGGCCTTCGCAGTGCCCGCAGGGGTGCGACCGGTCGCGATCGTCGCCGTGGGCTTGCTGGGTGACTACGCGACGGCGGAGCCCAAGGTGGTCGAGCGGGATTCGCAACCACGCGAGCGGCTACCGCTCGAGCAGATCGCGTTCGCAGGCACGTGGGGCAGCCCGATCGTCCTCTGACCGGTCAGGAGCATGCGGCCGACAGCTCCGCGAGCTTGTCGGAGACTCGGGCGTTGGTCGCCTCCATCTGATACATCTCCGGCGGCGCGGGCGCTCCGGGTGCCTGCGACTCGGCCTTCGCCCGCAACTCGGGCAGGCCGCGGACGAATTCGTCGGCGAGGATCGCGAGGTCGGTGCTGGTCTTCGCCAGCTCGGGCGAGGTGACCCGCTGCGCCCGCTCGGCCAGCCCGTCCGCCCACGCCTGGTAGGCGATGTCGTCGGTCGCGGTCGGCAGGCCCTCGTTGTCCGACAGCCGCGACGTGATGCGCTCGGTCTGCTCCGCGTTGAACGCCAGCAGGTCGGCAACCGGTCGGCACTCCTCGGACGGTCCCGAGAAGAACGTCCGGGACACCACCAGGGCGATCACGGCCACTACCACGACGCCGATTGCGATCCACCATCGCCGATCCAGGTTCACCGTCGGCACTCTAGGCGTCCCAAGTCACCTGTCAATTCCCTGCCGCCGCACTGCCGTTACGTGCTCGCAACACCAGAAGACTTTCCGCGTAACAGAAACAACGGTTACTGCCAGTGAACGGCCTACTGAGCGGCCGCCTCACTGAGGGGAATCATCACGATGGACGGAGTTTCTCGATGGACGTAGTGGACACGGGCACCACGGCTTTCATGCTGTGTTGCATCATCGGGCTCACGCTCATGATTCCAGGCCTTGCGCTGTTCTACGGCGGCATGGTCTCGGTCAAGAGTTCGACCAACATGATGATGATGACGTTCGGAGCGGTCGCCGTCGTCGGCGTGCTCTGGGTGCTCTTCGGCTTCTCGATGGTGTTCGGCACCTCGTACGGCGGCTTCGTCGGTAGCTTCACCGAATTCGCAGGCATGAAGGATCTGCTCGAGACCCAGACGACCATCTCCGGGCTGCCGGTCAGCTTGTTCGCGCTCTTCCAGGCCCTGTTCGCCGCCATCACCGTCGCCCTGATCTCCGGCGCGGTCGCCGACCGGATGAAGTTCGGCGCCTGGATGCTCTTCGCCACCGTGTGGGCGGTGCTGGTCTACTTCCCCGTCGCGCACTGGGTGTTCGCCTTCGACGGCGTCGTCACCGAGGACTCGGTCGGCGGCTGGATCGCCAACAGCCTCAAGGCCATCGACTTCGCTGGCGGCACGGCCGTTCACATCAACGCGGGCGCCGCTGCGCTCGCCGTCGCGATCGTGCTGGGCAAGTCCGCCATGTTCGGCCAGCTGCGCAAGCCGCACAACGTGCCGCTCACGCTGCTCGGTGCGGGCCTGCTGTGGGCCGGCTGGTACGCGTTCAACGGCGGTTCGGCCCTGGCCGCGGGCAACTCGGCCGCGATCGTCATGGTCACCACCTTCGTCGCCACCTGCGCTGCCACCCTCGCGTGGTTGGCCGTGGAGAAGATCAAGGACGGCCACGTCACGGGCGTCGGCGCGGCATCCGGCGCCATCACCGGCCTGGTCGCGATCACCCCCGCCTGTGGTGCAGTCACCCCCGTTGGCGCCATCTTCGTCGGCGCCATCGCCGGTGCGATCTGCGTCTACGCCGTTGGCCTGAAGTCGAAGTTCGGCTACGACGACTCGCTCGACGTGGTCGGCGTCCACCTCGTCGGCGGCGTGGTCGGCACCCTGCTGATCGGCTTCTTCGCCAGCGAGGGCATGCCCAACGCCACCAACGGCCTGTTCTACGGCGGCGGGGTCGAGCAACTGTGGAAGCAGGCCGTGGCCGCGTTCGCCGTGATGGCGTACTCGTTCCTCGTCGCGTTCGCGATCGCGTTCGCCATCAAGAAGACGATGGGCATCCGCGTCGCACCCGAGGACGAGGAAGCCGGGATCGACGCCAAGTTCCACCGGGACTCGTCCTACGACATGGCTGCCAGCTAGACGATGCCCCGGCGGCGCGCACGCATTCGGTGCGCGCCGACCGGGGTTTCTTCGCGCTGCACAACGTTTCCTCTCCTGATACTTTGATTCTTGACATGAGACAAGGGCTGACATGACCAACGGGACCCTCGCTGAGCGCGCCGCCGAGGCGGGCACCAAGTTCATCCTCGCGCTGTTCGTCGACCTGCGCGGAAAGCCTTGCGCCAAGCTGGTTCCGGTCGAGGCCATCGACATGCTGGCCACCGACGGCGTCGGCTTCGCCGGGTATGCGGTCGGCGCGATGGGCCAGGAGCCCAAGGACCCCGACCTGGTCGCGATCCCGGACCCGGAGTCGTTCACCCCCATCCCGTTCATCAAGGACGGCCTCGCGATCGTGCACTGCGACCCGCACGTCGAGGGCAAGCCGTGGCCGTACGCGCCACGCAACATCCTCAAGTCACTGATCGCCCGCGCAGGCGACGCCGGCTTCGAGCCGTGGGTGGGCGCCGAGGTCGAGTACTTCCTGCTGCGACGCGACGCCCGCGGCGATCTGGCAACGGCCGACGCCGACGACACCGCCGATCAACCGTGCTACGACGCCCGCGGGGTGACCCGCATGTACGACCACCTCACGACGATCTCCACCGCCATGAACACCCTCGGCTGGTCGAACTACGCCAACGACCACGAGGACGGCAACGGACAGTTCGAGCAGAACTTCCAGTTCGCCGACGCGCTCACCACCGCCGACCGCGTCGTCACCCTGCGCTATCTACTGTCGATGATCGCCGCCGAGCGCGGCATGATCGCCACGTTCATGCCGAAGCCGTTCGCCGATCGCACGGGAAGTGGGCTGCACCTGCACCTCTCGCTGACCAGCGCGGGCGCACCGGTGTTCCCCGCCGGTCCCGACGTGCCCGACGCGCGCGGTCTTGGACTGTCGGACACCGCCTACGCGTTCATCGGCGGCATCCTCGACCACGCCTGCGCGCTGCAGGCCGTGATCGCCCCGACGGTCAACTCCTACAAGCGAACCGGCGCGGTCACCACCGCCTCGGGCGCGTCGTGGGCGCCAAGGACGCCGACCTACGGCGGCAACGACCGCACGCACTACGTCCGCGTCCCGGACGACCAGAGGGTGGAGCTGCGCGGCGGTGACGGTTCGGCCAACCCGTATCTGGCCATCGCGGCAGCACTCGGTGCGGGCATCGACGGCATCAAGCGCAGCCTCGACCCCGGCGCACTCGGCGCTGGGTCGGTCCGGACCCTTCCGCCCACGCTGCTGCACGCCGTCGAGGACCTGCAGGCCGACCCCGTCGTCGCAGGCGTACTCGACGCCACGGGTGGCGGGGTCTGCGAGTACTTCGCGGGCCTCAAGCGCGAGGAGTTCTTCACCTACCACAGCACCGTCAGCCCGTGGGAGGTCGAGCAGTACCTCACCGCCTTCTAGCGATTTCGGCGCGCTCACCCGCGCTCGTCGCGGATCACCGCGCCGAAATCACCCATTACGAGAGGACAACACACCATGTGCGGCATCGTCGGGTTGCATCTGCGCAACCCGGATCTCCACCCTCGCCTCGGCGAACTGCTCACCGGAATGCTCTGCGAGATGGCCGACCGCGGCAGCGACTCGGCTGGCGTGGCCGTCTACGGCGACCCGACCTGGACCCCGCCCGGAAAGGCGTGCGTCTCGGTACTCGAACTGACCGATGCACCAGAGGTCGTCGGGACCGCAGTGGGCGCAGCGCTGGGCACGCCCGCGACGGTGTCGGCGCTCGACGCCACGTACCTCGTCACCGCGGACACCACCCCGCAGGCGCTGCAGGCTGCCATTGCCGCCACATACCCGGACGCGCTGATCGCGGGCTTCGGCAACGACCTCGCCGTGCTCAAGGGCGTCGGCGATCCCAGGACGCTCGCCGACGCCTGGGGCCTGTCGACGGCGCAGGGCTGGCAAGGCGTCGGACACACCAGGATGGCCACGGAGTCGGCGGTGACGCCGTCGGGTGCCCACCCCTATGCCGTGGGACCGGATCAGTGCCTGGTGCACAACGGCTCGTTCGCCAACCACGCCACCATCCGACGTGAATTGCGCGCTGCGGGTGTGCACTTCGACAGCGAGAACGACACCGAGGTCGGCGCGCGTTTCGTTGCCCAGCAGCTCGCAGCGGGCCGCGACGTGCAGACCGCGCTGAAGAAACTGTGCGCGACGTTCGACGGCTTCTACACGCTGCTGGTGTCCAACCGCGACTCGTTCGCCGTGGTCCGCGACGCCATCGCCTGCAAGCCCGCCGTCATCGCCGAGACCGACGACTGGGTCGCGATGGCCAGCGAGTACCGCGCCCTGTCGGGCCTGCCCGGAGTGCAGCGCGCCAAGATCTGGGAGCCAGAGCCAGAGGTGGTGTACGCATGGACGCGCTAGTCATGGACCTCGCCGAAACCCCACTGCGCGAGATCAACTCGGCACTGCACGCCGACGACCTGCGCGGTGAGTTCGTCATCGAGAACCCCGCGGGCGCACACAACGTCGCGGTGGGGCTGAACGCACCGGTGAAAATCACCGTCGCCGGCCACGTCGGCTACTACGCGGGCGGGATGAACCAGCAGGCGGAGATCGTCGTCGATGGCAACGCCGGCACCGGTGTCGCCGAGAACATGATGAGCGGTGTCGTGTGGGTCAAGGGCAACGCCTCGCAGTCGGCGGGCGCCACGGCACACGGCGGCCTGCTCGTCATCGAGGGCAACGCCGCTGCGCGGTGCGGGATCTCGATGAAGGGCGTGGACATCGTCGTCGGCGGCGACATAGGCCACATGAGCGCATTCATGGCTCAGGCGGGCACGCTGGTGGTGCGGGGCAATGCCGGTGAGGCGCTTGGCGACTCGATCTACGAGGCCAGGCTCTACGTCCGCGGGGACATCGCGTCACTGGGTGCCGACTGCGTGGCCAAGCCGATGCGCGAGGAGCACCACGAAGAACTCGGCCGACTGCTCAAGGCGGCCGGCTTCGGCGACGACGACACCACGGCCTACACCCGCTACGGATCGGCGCGCGAGCTGTATCACTTCCACGCCGACAACTCGGAGAGCTACTGATGACGACGTCCGACGACCGAGCGCGTGCCGGTCTGCGCGAGTCGGCCACGTTCGACCGCGCCACGATCGCCGCGATCCAGCGGGCCGCCGACACCGGCATCTACGACATCCGCGGCTGGGGCGCCAAGCGTCCGCTGCCGCACTTCGACGACCTGTTGTTCCTCGGCGCGTCGATGTCCCGCTACCCGCTCGAGGGGTACCGGGAACGGTGTGACACCGACGTGGTGCTCGGCGGCGGGCACGCCAAACATCCACTGCATCTGGAGATTCCGGTGACCATCGCCGGCATGTCGTTCGGCGCGTTGTCCGGCCCGGCCAAGGAGGCCCTGGGCCGTGGGGCCAGCGCGGTCGGCACGTCGACCACCACGGGCGACGGCGGCATGACACCGGAGGAACGCGGTCAGAGCAAGGCGCTGGTGTACCAGTACCTGCCGTCGCGATACGGGATGAACCCCGACGACCTGCGCAAGGCCGACGCGATCGAGGTCGTCCTCGGCCAGGGCGCCAAGCCGGGTGGCGGCGGAATGCTGCTGGGGCAGAAGATCTCCGACCGCGTCGCGGGCATGCGCACCCTGCCCGCAGGCATCGACCAGCGCTCGGCGTGCAGGCACCCGGACTGGACGGGCCCGGACGACCTCACCATCAAGATCAACGAGCTGCGCGAGATCACCGACTGGGAGAAGCCGATCTACGTCAAGGTCGGTGCCACCCGCACCTACTACGACGTGAAGCTCGCGGTGCACGCGGGCGCCGACGTCGTCGTGGTGGACGGCATGCAGGGCGGCACGGCGGCCACCCAGGAGGTGTTCATCGAGCACGTCGGCGTGCCCACGCTGGCAGCCATTCCGCAGGCCGTGCAGGCGCTTCAAGAGCTCGGCGTGCACCGCACCGGCGTGCAACTCATCGTCTCGGGCGGCATCCGCAACGGCGCCGACGTCGCCAAGGCGCTGGCGCTGGGAGCCGACGCGGTGGCCATCGGCACCGCGGCGCTCATCGCGCTCGGCGACAACCATCCGCGCTATGCCGCCGAGTACGAGAAGCTCGGTAGCGCAGCGGGATTCTACGACGACTTCCAGGACGGCCGGGACCCCGCGGGCATCAGCACCCAGGACCCCGAGCTGGCCTCCCGGTTCGACCCGGTCGAAGGTGGCCGCAGGCTCGCGAACTACCTGCGCGTCATGACGATGGAGGCGCAGACGATCGCGCGGGCGTGCGGCAAGGCCCACGTCCGGCACCTCGAACCCGAGGACCTCGTCGCCATCACCATCGAGGCGGCGGCAATGGCGCGAATCCCACTGGCGGGCACCAACTGGATCCCGGGCACGTGACCACCGCCGACGTCGTCATCGTCGGCGGCGGACTCGAGGGGGCCGCGGCCGCGTGGGCACTCACCCAACGCGGCGTCACCGATGTCGTGGTGTGCGAGCGCAACACCGTCGGCTCCGGGATGACGGGCAAGTCGTCGGGCATCGTCCGGTGTCACTACGGCGTCAGCTCGCTCGCGGCGATGGCCGTCGTCGGCCTCGAGGTCTTCGAGAACCCGCAGAAGTTCCTGGGAGATCAGGCGACTGACATCGGCTTCCGCCAAACCGGTTACGTCGTCGGCGTCGGCGAGCAGAACGTCGGCGCCCTGCGCAAGAGCCTCGCCGCCCAGCGCGAGGTCGGCGTCGAGACCGAGGAGATCGGCGCCGACGAGGTCGCCGCCATGTGGCCGCATGCCGACCTGACGCCGTTCGGCGCGTTCGGGTGGGAGGCGCGCGGCGGCTACGGCGACGCTTATCAGACCGCGCAGGCGTTCGCGGTGTCCGCACGGGCCGCGGGCGCCCGGGTGCGTCAGGGCGCCGAGGTGGCCGAGGTGCTCGTCGACGGCGAGCGCGCCACCGGGGTGCGCCTGCGCGACGGCAGCGAGATCTCGGCGAGCACGGTCGTCGTGGCCACCGGCGCGTGGACCCGCCCGTTCCTCGAAGCCGTCGGCGTCGACGTCCCGGTCCGGGTGGTTCGCGAGCAGATCGTGATGATCGCCCCCGGCACGAACGTCTCCGGCGTGCCGGTGTTCTCCGACCTGGTGTCGCTGCAGTACATCCGGCCCGAGCCCAACGGCGATCTGCTGTTCGGCAACAGCGACCTGTCGCACTGCGAGACCGCCGACCCGGACGCCTACCCGAACCGGGCGTCGGAGGCGTTCGTCGACCTGGTCGTCGATCGGGTCGGGACGCGCTTCCCCGGCCTCGTCGACGCGGCGATCAGCAGCAGTTACGCCGGCTGCTACGACGTCACCCCGGACTGGAACCCCGTCATCTCGGCGACCGGGGTCGACGGCCTGATCGTCGCCGCCGGGTTCAGCGGGCACGGCTTCAAGATCGCACCCGCGGTCGGGCGCCTGGTCGCCGACCTGGTGATCGATGGTCGCAGCGCCGACCCGCGCATCCCCGAGGGCGACTTCCGGCTGTCCCGGTTCGACGAGGGCGACCTGCTGAGGTCGCCGTTCCCGTACGTCGGTGCGGGCGAGATGCGCTGACCGTTGCGCGGGAGAATGGGGCGGTGAGCCCTTCCGACGTCGACGGGCCGTTGCTCCGCAACGTGTCCGGCATCGCGCGCGAACGCGACCCCGCCCAGCCCGTCGACGAGGTCGAACTCGAGACGGCGATCGGTCACAACGTTCGGCAGCTGCGGCAGCAGCACGGCCTGACCGTCGCCGATACCGCTGCGCGCGTTGGCATCTCGAAGGCCATGCTGTCGAAGATCGAGAATGCCCAGACTTCGTGCAGCCTGTCGACGCTGGCGCTGCTGGCCAAGGGCTTCGATGTCCCGGTGACGAGCCTGTTCCGCGGCGCCGACGTCGAGCGGCCCGCGGCGTTCGTCGAGTCCGGCACCGGCGCCCACATCGTGCGCGAAGGCACCCGGGAGGGCCACGAGTACCGGCTGCTCGGGTCGCTGCGCGGTGAGCACAAGCGGCTGGAGTGCCTGCACGTCACGCTGTCGGAGAAGAGCCAGACCTATCCCCTGTTCCAGCACCCGGGCACCGAGTTCATCTACATGCTGGAGGGCGTCATGGACTATGGCCACAGCCGCTCGGTCTACCGGCTGCACCCAGGCGACTCGCTGCAGATGGACGGCGAGGGCGCCCACGGCCCCGTCGACCTGGTCGAGGTCCCCATCCGCTTCCTGTCGGTGATCGCGTTCCCGGACTCCCAGGTCTGACCCCTGGCGTTTTGCCGCGCGGCCAGGCCGGAGTAAGGTCGACGCCGTGCAGCGTGTGCTCCTCCTCGGGCGCCGCGACGGAGTCTGAACCAGACTGGCTCTCCGTCGCGGGTGTTCGCGATGCGCCGGTCTGAAGTCAACACAGACGAACCCGGAGCCACCTCATGACCACGAATTCCCCCGATTCCCCGGACGCCTTCAATAGCGCCCGCAGCATCTCCACGCCGGCAGGCCCGCCCCACGCCGGCCAGCCCGCGTGGAACACCCAACGCGCTTCTCAGATGCCGGTCAGCCGGTACCGCACCTTCGCCGAGGAGGTCGAGCCGATCACACTGGCCGACCGCACCTGGCCGGACAAGGTCGTCGAGACCGCCCCGATGTGGTGTGCGGTCGACCTGCGCGACGGCAACCAGGCCCTGATCGATCCGATGAGCCCGGCGCGCAAGCGGCGCATGTTCGACCTGCTGGTCCGCATGGGCTACAAGGAGATCGAGGTCGGGTTCCCGTCGGCGAGCCAGACGGACTTCGACTTCGTCCGCGAGATCATCACCCAGGGCGCGGTACCCGACGACGTCACGATCCAGGTGCTGACGCAGTGCAGGCCCGAGCTGATCGCGCGGACGTTCGAGGCGTGCGCCGGTGCCCCGCGGGCCATCGTGCACTTCTACAACTCGACGTCGATCCTGCAGCGCCGCGTGGTGTTCCGCGCCGACCGCGAGGCCGTCAAGAAGATCGCCACCGACGGCGCCAGGATGTGCGTCGAGGAGGCCAAGAAGTACCCCGAGACGAACTGGCGCTTCGAGTACAGCCCGGAGTCCTACACCGGCACCGAGCTGGAGTACGCGAAGGACGTCTGCGATGCGGTGAGCGAGATCGTCGGCGCGACGCCCGACGCCCCGCTGATCCTGAACCTGCCCGCCACCGTCGAGATGGCGACGCCCAACGTCTACGCCGACTCGATCGAGTGGATGAGCCGCAACCTGGCCCGCCGCGACTCGATCATCCTGAGCCTGCACCCGCACAACGACCGCGGAACCGCCGTCGCCGCAGCCGAATTGGGCTACCAGGCCGGGGCCGACCGTATCGAGGGCTGCCTGTTCGGCAACGGCGAGCGCACCGGCAACGTCTGCCTGGTGACGCTCGGCCTGAACCTGTTCAGCCGCGGCGTCGACCCGCAGATCGACTTCTCGAACATCGACGAGATCCGGCGCACGGTGGAGTACTGCAATCAGCTGCCCGTGCACGAGCGGCACCCCTACGGCGGCGACCTGGTGTACACGGCGTTCTCCGGCAGCCACCAGGACGCGATCAACAAGGGTCTGGACGCGATGAAGGTCGCAGCCGACGAGGCGGACTCCGACATCGACGAGATGCTCTGGCAGGTCCCGTATCTGCCGATCGACCCCAAGGACGTCGGCCGCACCTACGAGGCCGTCATCCGGGTGAATTCGCAGTCCGGCAAGGGCGGCGTCGCCTACATCATGAAGGCCGACCACGGTCTGGCGCTGCCGCGGCGCCTGCAGATCGAGTTCAGCCAGGCCATCCAGAAGATCACCGACGGCGAGGGCGGCGAGGTGTCGCCCAAGGAGATGTGGGACGTCTTCGCCGAGGAATACCTGTCGCCGATCCGTCCGTTGGAGCGCATCAAGCAGCGCGTCGACGCGTCGGAGGTCGACGGCGGCACCGACTCGATCGTCGCGACGGTGCTCGTCGACGGCCAGGAGCGCGAGATCGAGGGCGCGGGCAACGGGCCGCTCGCCGCGTTCGTCGACGCCCTGGGCGCCATCGGATACGACGTCTCGGTGCTGGACTACTCCGAGCACGCGCTGTCCGCGGGCGAGGAGGCACAGGCCGCGGCCTACGTGGAGGCGTCGATCGGTGGCAAAACCGTGTGGGGTGTTGGCATCGCGACGTCGATCACGACGGCCTCGCTGCGGGCCGTGGTCTCCGCCGTCAACCGGGCAGCGCGCAGCTAGCGAACGCGAACGCCACGTCGTTGACGTAGGTCTGGCCCGGAAGCAATGCGGTGGACGGAAAGTGCTCGTGGTGCACGGCATCCGGGAAACCCTGCGCTTCCAGGGCCAGCCCCGCGAACGCCGGGTAGCCGGCGACCGCGCCCTTGCCGGTGAGGCCCGCCAGGTGCTCACCGGTGTAGAGCTGGAGGCCGGGCTGGTTGGTGGACACCGTCATTCGGCGGCCGATGCGGGGTTCGTGGACCACGGCGACGTCGCGCATGACGTCGGGCGTCCAGTCGTCGAGCACCCAGTTGTGGTCGAAGACTCGTCCACCGATCGGCGCCGGCTCCCGGAAGTCGAACGGGGTCCCTGCCACGGCGCGCACCTCGCCGGTGGGGATCAGGTCTTGGTCGACGGGTAGGTAGTGCGACGCGTGCACCGTCACGACGTGATCGTCGATGGTGCCCGCGTCGTGTCCGGCGAGGTTGAAGTACGAGTGGTGCACGACGTTGACGACGGTGGGGGCGTCGGTGCTCGCCCGGACGCCGACGCTCAGCGTCGAGCCGCTCAGCCGGTACGTCACGCGCGTCGTCAGCGTTCCCGGGTAGCCCTCCTCGCCGGCCGGGGAGACGCGGTGGAAGCTCACCTCGTCGTCGCTCGCGTCGGCCGACCACAGCCTGCGGTCGAAGCCGCGGACGCCGCCGTGCAGATGGTGCCTGCCCTCGTTGATGCTCAATTGAACTGCCGCGCCGTCGATCTCGGCCCGGCCCAGCATGGTTCGGTTGGCGCACCGTCCGACGGTGGCGCCCATGTAGGCGGGGTCTTCGGCGACGTCGGCGAAGGTCGGTCGCTGCAGCACGACGTCGGCCCACGCTCCGGTCCGGTCGGGCACGTGCAGTTCGAGCAGCCGCGCCCCGAGATCGGTGAGTACGGCCCTGCAGGTGTCGCTGGTCAGCGTGAACCGGCGAGCGTCGAGCCCGCTGCCGTCAGCGGCCACGTCGATGGCTCAGTGCTCGCGCGGAGGTTCCACCGCGGCGTCCGTTCCGTCCGGTTCGATGGGGACGACGGGCCTCAGCACCGCCCATGCGAAGAACATTCCGGCCACGGCGAGCAGGATCAGACCGACCCACCAGTTCGCGTCGGTGCCGATGTAGAGCTCGGTCCGGTTGCTCGCGGCGGCCGGATCGGAGTACTCGCCGAGGATCTGGGGGAAGAACCCGGCCAGGGTCAGCGCCACGCCGTAGATCGCCATCAACGCACCGATGATGTTGCGGATGTCGAAGAAGCGGAACCGGGTCTGAGGTGCGTGCGGATCGGACATCGATACTCCCTGTGTTCGCGTCGGGCTCAGTGGAAGATCACGTTGAGGGCGATGACCAGGACGAGTGCCACCGTAGCCAGGGGTACGGGCTTCTGATACCAGGGTGTGCCTGCGGCGTCGGTGTCACCGAACAGGTTGTGTTCGGTTCGGGAGTACACCAGGCCCGCGAGTTCGGCCACGGGCTTGGGCTGGGTCACCATCGTGACGGCGACGCTGACGACGATGTCGACGACGAAGGCGGCCGAGGCGGCCACGAACGGAACGCCCTGGCCTGGCAGGTTGATCACGCCGGTCTCGCCGAGCAGGAAGACGCCGACCGCGGAGAGGGTTCCGGCGACCAGACCCACCCAGCCTGCCGTCGCGGTCATCCGCTTCCAGAACATGCCGAGGATGAACGTCGCGAACAGCGGCGCGTTGAAGAACCCGAACAGCGTCTGCAGGTAGTCCATCAGGTTCGAGTAGCCGGCCGCGATGAGCGCGGTGAAGATCGCCAGGATGGTGGCGGCGACCGTCGCGACCCTGCCCACCTGGATGTAGTACCGGTCGGGCCGGTTCTTGACGATGTAGGCCTGCCAGATGTCGTAGCTGAACACAGTATTGAACGCCGAGACGTTGGCCGCCATGCCCGCCATGAACGACGCCATCAGGCCCGCGATCGCGACGCCGAGCAGCCCGTTGGGCAGGATGTCGCGGATCATCAGCAGCATCGCGTCGTTGTAGGTGATGTCACCCGATCCCGACGACTTGAAGTCGACCATGTCGCCGATCGCCGCGGCGGCGATCATGCCGGGGATTACGACGACGAAGGGGATGAACATCTTCGGGAACGCCGCGATGATCGGCGCACGGCGGGCCGCCGACATCGAGTCCGATGCCATGGCCCGCTGCACCTCGACGAAGTTCGTGGTCCAGTAGCCGAACGACAGCACGAACCCGAGCCCGAAGACGATGCCGATCACCGACCACACGGGACTGTCGAACCCACTGAGCGCTTGGCCGGGCCATGTATTCAACTGTTCGCCCACCGACGCGGTCACCGCGCCGTCGGAGACGGTGTCGACCAGCTTCGCCTTTAGGCCATCCCAGCCGCCGACCTTGATCAGGCCGAAGACCGTGAGTGGGATCAGCGCGGCGCAGATGACGAAGAACTGCAGCACCTCGTTGTAGATCGCGGCCGATAGCCCGCCGAGCGCGGTGTAGGTCAGCACGATCAGCGCCGCCACGATCAGCGACAGCCAGCGGTTCCAGCCGAGCAGCACGTTGATCACCGTGGCCAGCAGGAACAGGTTGACGCCTGCGATCAGCACCTGGGCGACCGCGAAGCTGATCGCGTTGACCAGGTGGGCGCCGGGACCGAAGCGCCTGCGCATGAACTCGGGCACGCTGCGGACCTTGGAGCCGTAGTAGAACGGCATCATCACCACGCCAAGGAACAGCATCGCCGGGATGGCGCCGATCCAGTAGTAGTGCATGGTCGACAGGCCGATCTGGGCGCCGTTGGCCGACATGCCCATGATCTCGATGGCGCCAAGGTTCGCCGAGACGAACGCCAGGCCGGTGACCCAGGCCGGCAGCCGGCGTCCCGACAGGAAGAAGTCCAGGCTGGTCGAGATCTGACTGCGCGCGATGAGCCCGATGCCGAGCACGAAGACGAAGTAGACGGCAATCAACGCGTAGTCGAGGAACCCGACGTTGAGCCGCAGTACCGAGTCGGCGGCCAAGATGCTGGACGTCACGCATCTACCCCTTCGTTGGAGCGATCGATTTTCACAAGTTCTAACAGGAACTCGCAGAAAGTAACAGGGGGGTTGGCCGAAAGGGCCGAAATCGGGCGATGTTGTTTGTTAATGTGCGGTTCCCACCAGCAGAGGACACCTCAGCCCATGCTCGCCGCCGATCGCCGCGCCGCAATACTGCGTACGTTGCAGGCCGGTGGGTCCGCGCGCGTCGCCGACCTTGCGGCCCAGCTCGACGTGTCGGAGATGACCGTGCGCCGCGACCTCGACGCGCTGCACGCCCAAGACCTGCTGCGCAAGGTGCACGGCGGCGCGGTGGTCCGCCACAACCGCGGCGAGGAGCCGTGGTCGGTGGTGAAGGCCTCTCAGCAGCGCGCCGAGAAGGAGGCGATCGCCGCGGTCGCCGCGAGCACCGTCGAGGACGGCATGACGATCGCGATCAGCGCGGGCACCACCACCACCGAACTCGCCCGCAGGCTTGCGCGGCGACCGAGCATCACGGTGATCACCAACTCGCTGAGGGTGTTCACGACGTTGACCGATCCGTCGGGTGACGGCGAGGACGGGCCCCAGGCGTATCTCAGCGGCGGCGTCCGCACGCCGTCGGACGCCCTGGTCGGCCCGATCGCCGACAACGCGATCGGCTCCTTCCGGGTGGACGCCAGCTACCTCGGCGTGCACGGCTTCGATCCGCGCGTCGGGCTGACCTCGCCCAATGTCGCAGAGGCGCAGACGAATCGGATGTTGATCGACATCGGCGCGCGACTGTTCGTACTGGCCGACCACACCAAGTACCAGGAGATCGGCACCAACGTCTTCGCCCGGCTCGACCGGGTCGACACGTTGATCGTCGACGACGGGCTCACCGACCCCGAGCGGCAACTCGTCGCCGCCGAGGTCGGCGAACTGCGGATCGCCGAGGTGGGCGCCTGATGGGCGAACCACTGCACTGGACGCTGGCCGACGGCCGCGACGAGTACTTCTTCGCGCTGCCGGGTCACGCACCACGGCCGGTCGCCGACCGGCGTCCGCTGCCCGCCCGCACGGCCGGGTCCTCGGAGGTCCGCTTCGACCGTCAGACCGGGGAGTGGGTGATCATCGCCGCGCTGCGCCAGGACCGCACCTACAAGCCGCCTGCCGACCAGTGTCCACTGTGCCCGGGGCCGTCCGGGGATCGCAGCGAGATCCCGGCGCCCGACTACGACGTGGTGGTGTTCGAGAACCGCTTCCCGAGCCTGTCCGGCGCAAGCCCCGACACCGCGTTCGCACTCCCCGACGGCGGCGTCGACGGATTCGTCACCGCACCGGGTCACGGTCGCTGCGAGGTGATCTGCTTCTCCAGCGATCACACCGGGTCGTTCGCCGGACTGTCCCAGCCACACGCCCGTCTCGTCGTCGACGCGTGGGCACACCGAACCGCGGACATGTTCGGCCGCAAGGGAATCGAGCAGGTGTTCTGCTTCGAGAACCGCGGCGAGGAGATCGGCGTGACGCTCACCCACCCGCACGGCCAGATCTACGGCTACCCGTCACTCACCCCGCGCACCACCCACATGCTGGGCCGCGCGGACGCACACCACAGCCGCACCGGCACCAATCTGTTCGCGGACCTGCTGGCCGCCGAGGTCACCGACGGCAGCCGCGTCATCGCGCGCTCCGAGCTGTTCACCGCCTTCGTGCCGTTCGCTGCCCGCTGGCCGGTCGAGGTGCACGTCTACCCGAACCGGTTAGTGCCCAATCTGATCGAACTCACCGATGCCGAACGCGACGACCTCGCCGCGATCTACCTCGACGTGCTCGGTCGCTTCGACCGGCTCTACCCCACGCCGCTGCCCTACATCTCGGCGCTGCACCAGCACACCGGCGTCGGCGCCCAGCGCCACGGCTACTTCCACGTGGAGTTCATGTCGATCCGCCGCAGCGCGACCAAGCTGAAGTTCCTCGCGGGATCGGAGTCGGCGATGGACGCCTTCATCAGTGACGTGACGCCCGAGAGCGTGGCGCAGCGACTGCGCGAGGTCGCGCCGTGATCGCGTGGGAGGCACCGGGCCGGATCAACCTGATCGGCGAGCACACCGACTACAACCTGGGCTTCGCGTTGCCGATCGCGTTGCCGCAGCGGACGATTGCGCGTTTCGACCCGTCCGACGGCGACGTGCTGACCGTCCGCAGCAATCAGTTCGACGGCGCGGTGGACATCGCGCCGGGCACCCGCCCCGGCGACGTCGACGGGTGGGCGGCGTACGTGGCAGGGGTGGTGTGGGCGCTGCGCGAGGCCGGTCACCCGGTCCGGGGTGGGCGTCTCGACGTCACCAGCGACGTGGAGATCGGCGCCGGGCTGTCGTCGTCGGCCGCGCTGGAGTGCGCGGCCCTAGGGGCGTTCGTCGCGGCCGGCGAGCTGTCGTTGGACCGCATCGAGCAGGCGCGCCTGGCCCAGCGGGCGGAGAACGAGTACGTCGGCGCGCCAACGGGTTTGCTCGATCAACTGTCTGCCCTGTTCGGCGCATCGAAGCGTGCGCTGCTGATCGACTTCCGCGAGGTGGCCGTCCAGCAGGTGCCGTTCGATCCCGAGTCGGTCGGAGCGACACTGCTGGTGATGAATTCCCATGCCGCACACGAACACGCGGGTGGTGAGTACGCCGCCCGTCGCGACTCCTGTGAACGCGCGGCCAGGGATCTCGGCGTCGAGTCCCTGCGCGAGGTGGCCGACGTCGGCGGTCTCGACGCCGTCGGCGACCCGGTGGACGCCCGCCGCGCCCGCCACATCGTCACCGAGAACGCCCGGGTGCTCGACTTCGTCGCGGCGATGCGCGAATCGGACCTCGCCGCGGCGGGGGCATTGATGACCGCGTCGCACGCCTCGATGCGCGACGACTTCGAGATCACCACCACCCAGCTCGACGCGATCGCCGAAACGGCGGCGGCGACAGGCGCCTTCGGCGCCCGGATGACCGGCGGCGGATTCGGCGGCTGCGTGATCGCGCTGGTCCCAACCGACCGGGTGGGCGCGGTGAGCGCGGCGGTCGAGGCGGCGATGCGCGACGGCGGCTACCGGGCGCCCACCATCGCCGCGACGCACGCGGCGGCAGGCGCCGGGGCCGTCGCGGGCTAGCCCCGAATGACCTTGGCTGCTCCGAGCGGGGTCTTTGGACCCTGATGATGCACGACACCCCGTGTTTGACTGCCGACAGCGCAGGGTGCGCGGAGTTTCGTTGGAGGAGCACGAGATATGTGGGATTCGTTCTGGAACTTCCTGTGGTCGACCATCGTCATCTTCGCATTCATCGCCTACTTGATGATCTTGTTCAACATCCTCACGGACCTATTCTGGCGCGATCACCAGACGTCTGGATTCGTCAAGGCAGTGTGGGTGATCTTCCTGATCCTCGTCCCCTACCTGACGGCGCTGGTGTACCTGGTCGCCCGGGGCCAGGGGATGGCAAAGCGCGGGCGAGATTCCGCTGCGGCCGCCCAGCAGGAGACGGCCGACTACATTCGGCAGGCCGTCGGACGTTCCCCGACTGAGGAGATACGGCACGCGAAGGAGCTGCTCGATTCCGGAACCATCAGTCAACCCGAGTTCGACTCCCTGAAGGTCAAGGCGCTCACGTAGACCGCACCAGCACAGTCGATGTCACGGGCTAGAAGAGCGCGTACTGATCGCCCGTGACGGGGACGTCGACGAACTGTTCGACGTCGCGGCCGCCGACGACGTGCTCGAGCAGCGTCATGAACTCGGCGGCGTGGACGAGCGGGATGCCCATCTCCCCGGCTTGGAAGCCCTTGCCCTGCTCGGGCCGTGGCTGGTCGCACAGCACCAGCGACGTCTGCTGGTCGACGGCGTCGGTGTAGGCGAGGCCGGCGTGCAGGATGCGCTCGATCAGCTCCTCGTAGGTGTGCGACACCTCGGCCAGCGCGATGCGCATGCCCTGGACCAGCGGCCGACCAGACACGTACGGCCCGGGGTTCTGGTACGCGCAGGGCATGCGCGCCGCCAACGTCTTGAGCGGACGGAACTCCTCGTGCGTGACCCGCCCGTTGGGCCACCTGCGCCGGCTGACCGGACGCACGGGAAGCCAGGCGCGGCGATCGTGGGCGCCCGCAAGGCTCGGCTTGAGGATCTGCGCCAGCACCAGGGCGTCGTCCAGTGCGTCGTGGGGTCGCATCTGGGTGACGCCCCAGTGCGCGGCGAGCGTCTCCAGGCGCAGGTTCTCGACGCCGAGGCGAAGCCGGCGGGACAGTTCCACGGTGCACATCACGGTGTCGATGGGCAGCTCGACGTCGACGAGTTCGGCCTCGGCGGTCAGGAACGCGTAGTCGAAGCCGACGTTGTGCGCGACGAGGGTGCGGCCGCGCAGCACGCCGGTCAGGTCGTCGACCACGTCGGCGAACGTCGGAGCGCCAGCAAGCATCTCCGTGGTCAAGCCGTGCACGTGCGTGGGTCCGGGGTCGACGCCCGGGTTGAGCAGGCTCGAGAAGCTGCCCTCGACGTTGCCGTCGTCACCGACGGCGAGCGCGGCGACGCTGACGATGCGAGCCTGCCCCGGGCGGAACCCGGTCGTCTCGACGTCGACGACCGCCCAGCCGGATCCCGGCTCGGTGGCCGGTCGGCCCCAACTCGTTCTCACGAATTCGAGGATGGCACGGCTGACTGACAACCCCGGGCCGTCAGCGCCGCGTGTCGCCGACGCACTCGTGCCCTCATAGACTGCCGGGGTGATCGGAGGGCAGCGCAGCGAACGGCCGACGACCCTGACCGCCCGTGGCCGCGCCGCGTTGGGCGCCGGCGCAGCGGCACGCTGGGCGTCGCGGGTCAGCGGCCGGGGTGCGGGGGCGATGATCGGCGGCCTCGTCGCGATGACGCTCGACAAGTCGATCCTCGGCCAGCTCGGCTCGGGCCGCCGCTCGGTAGTCGTGACCGGCACCAACGGGAAGTCGACCACCACCCGGATGACGGCGGCGGCGCTCGCCACGATCGGACCCGTCGCCACCAACGCCGAAGGCGCCAACATGGACGCCGGGCTCATCGCCGCGCTGGCAGGCGCTCGGAACGCCGACCTGGCCGCACTCGAGGTCGACGAGATGCACGTGCCGCACGTCTTGGATGCGGTGGAAGCCGCCGTCGTCGTCTTACTGAACCTGTCGCGCGATCAGCTAGACCGGGTCGGTGAGATCAACCACATCGAGCGGACGCTGCGCGGCGGCCTGGCCCGCCACCGGGACACCGTCGTCGTGGCCAACTGCGACGACGTGCTGATGACGTCGGCCGCCTACGACAGCCCCCACGTGGTGTGGGTTGCGGCCGGCGGCAGCTGGGCCAACGACTCGGTCAGCTGTCCCCGAAGCGGCGAGGTGATCGTCCGCGACGGCTCGCACTGGCACTCGACCGGAGCCGACTTCGAGCGGCCACAGCCGCAGTGGTGGTACGACGACGCGTGTCTGTACGGGCCCGACGGGCTGGCGCTGCCGATGACGCTGTCGCTGCCGGGTGCTGTGAACCGCGGCAACGCGGCGCAGGCCGTCGCGGCTGCGGTGACACTCGGCGCCGACCCTGCTGCAGCGGTCGCGGCGGTCGAGACCGTGGACGAGGTCGCCGGACGCTACTCGACGATCGACCTGGGCAGGCACACGGTGCGGATGCTGCTGGCCAAGAACCCGGCCGGATGGCAGGAGGCGCTGTCGATGGTCGACACCGACGCCGGCTCGGTGGTCATCTCGGTCAACGGCCAGGTGCCCGACGGGGAGGACCTGTCATGGCTGTGGGACGTCGACTTCGAGCACTTCGTGAACCACCCGGTGGTCGCGGCCGGTGAGCGCGGAACCGATCTCGCGGTGCGGCTGGGGTATGCGGGCGTCGAGCACACGCTGGTGCACAACGCCGTCGAGGCGATCACGTCGTGTCCCCCCGGGCATGTCGAGGTAGTCGCCAACTACACCGCGTTCCTCCAACTGAGCCGCCTACTGAAGCGGGTGGCGCGATGAGCGCTTGCGCGAAGAGCCGGGGGCACCGATGAGCGCTTGCGCGAAGAGCCGGGGGCACCGATGAGCGCTTGCGCGAAGAGCCGGGGGCACCGATGAGCGCTTGCGCGAAGAGCCGAGGACACCGATGAGTTCGTCCACCGAGTCCACGGTCCGGATCGGGCTGGTGCTGCCCGACGTCATGGGAACCTACGGCGACGGCGGCAACTCAGTCGTGTTGCGAAAGCGCCTGCAGCTGCGGGGTATCGACGCCGAGGTCGTTGAAATTACCTTGAACGATCCGGTTCCCGCCGAGCTGGATCTGTACACGCTCGGCGGTGCGGAGGACTTCGCGCAGCGCCTGGCCACCAAGCATCTGATCCGCCATCCGGGGCTGCAGCAGGCCGCGGCGCGGGGCGCTCCGGTACTGGCGATCTGCGCGGCGATCCAGGTGCTTGGTCACTGGTACGAGACGTCGTCGGGTGAGCGCGTGGACGGCGTCGGCCTGCTGGACGTGACGACGTCGCCGCAACCCAAGCGCACGATCGGCGAAGTGGTGTCACAGCCTTTGCTCCCTGGGATGACTCAGCGGCTCACCGGGTTCGAGAACCACCGTGGCGGAACGGTTCTCGGCCCGGAGGCATCGCCGCTGGCCCGGGTGGTCACCGGTGCTGGGAACCGCGACGGCGACGGCTACGACGGTGCGGTGCAGGGCAGCGTCATCGCCACGTACCTGCACGGGCCGTGCCTGGCCCGCAACCCGGAGCTGGCCGATCACCTGCTGTCCCGGGTGGTCGGAGACCTGCCGCCGCTGAAACTCGACGAGGTCGAGCAGCTGCGACGCGAACGGCTGGCGGCTCCACGCCGGGCGTAGGTCACCTGCGGCCGCGTAGGTCACCTCCTGCCGCGAGATTGCACCCACCGACACGTCCACTCGTACTTTCCCGCGCTGCGTGCAATCTCGTGACGTGTCGGAGTCTGGTGGCACATTCCCGACATGGGTCGCCCACGGATCTTCCTCGGCAGCGACGCGCTTGCGCGTGGCGACGTGTCCGAGTACGAGCTTCGTCGGTGGCACCAGACGATCCTGCGAGACGTCTACGTTGCGAAACCGTGGACTCCGAATCTGCGCGACAGGATCGCCGCCGCCTACGTCTGGTCGAAGCGACGCGGCGTGATCGCGGGCGTCGCCGCGTCGGCGCTGCACGGCGCTCAGTGGGTTGACGTCACGCACCCCGTCGAGCTGATCTGGAGGAACGGACGCCCACCTCGCGGACTCGTCGTTCGCAGCGAGGAACTGGCACCCGAGGAGATCACGACGGTCGATGGCATCCCGGTCACCACGCCTGCGCGCACCGCCTTCGACCTCGGGCGCCACCTTCCGCTCGAGCAGGCGGTGGCCCGGCTCGACGCACTGCTGTGGGCCGTCCCGTCGGCGCTGCAAGGCCTTCCGGCAGTCATGGCGCGGCATCCCGGCGCGCGTGGGATGAAGACGCTCCGCGCCGCGCTTCCCCTGGTCGACGGCGGCGCGGCCTCGCCACGCGAGACGAGGCTGCGGCTCCTGTTCGTCAACGCGGGTCTACCCAGGCCGTCGACGCAAGTTCCGGTCTTCGACGGGCGGCAGCTGGTCCGCACACTCGACATGGCGTGGGAGGACTACCTCGTCGGCGCCGAGTACGACGGCGACCAGCACAGGACCGACCGGTTCCAATACGCCAAGGACGTCAGGGTGAAGCGGAAGCTCGACTCCCTCGGCTGGCACGTGGTCTTCGTCATCAAGGAGGACTCGCCCCTGGAGATCGTCAGTTCCGCACGCGCAGCGTTGATAGCCCGAGGATGGCGACCGTAGCGCCGCGAGATTGCACGCAGCGCGAAGAAGTGCGAGTGGACGTGTCGGTGGCATCAATCTCGCGGGCGGGCGCCCACGCAACCCCCGCCTACAACCCCAGGTCGCGCAGGAACTCCGGCTTGTATGCCTCGAGGATCACGTAGCTCGGGTCGGGGGTGGGGCTCGCGGGCGCATCGTCGTCGACGACCTCGCCGTCGGAGGGGTCGACCCACTCCTGCGCGGCGGCGTCCCAGCGCGAGATCGAGTACTCCGCGGTGACGTCGTCGGCCACGACGAGTTCGCGCACGGTCTGCTCCGCCTGACGCGCATCCTGCAGGCTGCTCGCGTAGAGCTGGATCCAGTTGCCGTCGCGGGTCACGGTCACACGGCCACCGAGACGCGAGCGGGCGTCGTCGTCGAGCTTCAGCGTCCGCAGCTTCTCCCAGAACGACAGCCCGTGCTCGTCGCTACCCAGCTCGACCTCGACCTTGAACTCTTCGTCAGCCACAGGCACGAACCTATGCCATCGCCCTGCGGCCGGCCAACGCCCTCCCGAGCGTCAGCTCGTCGGCGAACTCCAGGTCCCCACCCATCGGCAGGCCCGACGCGATCCGGGTCACGGAAAGCCCCGGGATGTCGCGCAGCATGCGCACCAGATAGGTGGCCGTGGCCTCGCCCTCGGTGTTCGGGTCGGTCGCGATGATGACCTCGGCGACGTCGACGCCGTCGACCCGCTCGCCGATGCGGTTGAGCAACTCCCGGATGCGCAGCTGGTCGGGTCCGATGCCCGACAACGGATCCAGCGCACCGCCCAGCACGTGATAGCGGCCCCGGAACTCACGGGTGCGCTCCACGGCCTGCACGTCCTTGGGCTCCTCGACCACGCACACGATCGACGCGTCACGTCGCGGGTCACTGCAGATACGGCACCGCTCGTTGTCGGACACGTTGCCGCACACCGAACAGAACGTCACGCCCTCGCGGACCCTGGTGAGCACTGCGGTCAACCGGTCGATGTCGGGCGGCTCCACCGAGAGCAGATGGAATGCGATGCGCTGCGCGCTCTTCGGGCCGATGCCCGGCAGCTTGCCCAGTTCGTCGATCAGATCCTGGACGGGTCCCTCAAACATGGCGTGTCAACGCGTCAGGCCCCCGGGATGCCGAGTCCGCCAAGCCCACCGGCCAGCGGGCCGAGCTTGGACTGCGCGAGCAGCGTCACCTGCTGTCCGGCGTCCTTGATGGCGCCGACGACGAGGTCCTGCAGCGTCTCGACGTCGTTGGGGTCGACGACCTTGGGGTCGATCTCGACGCCGATCACCTCACCGCTGCCCTTCATCACGACCTGCACCAGGCCGCCGCCGCCCTGACCGCGCACCTCGGCGTTGGCGAGCGCCTCCTGCGCCTCCATCAGCTGCTGCTGCACCTGCTGGGCCTGTGCCAGGAGCGCTGACATGTCGGGCTGTTGACCGGGTTGCATGACTTCGTCCCCTCGAACGGTTGAATTCGGGCCTGTCTTGGATTCGGGTCTGTCGCATCTTGGTCTCGACTTGGTTGCGCATGTCCGCACGAGCCCGTTTGGGGTTCAAGACTAGTCGCCCCGCGGGCTAGCGTGGCGCCGTGCCAGTCCCAGCCTGTCTGCGTGTCGGCGTCGCCAAGCGCGGCCTAGTGGCCGCGGCCGTCGGCGTACTCGTCGCGGCATCGTCAGTCGCCGGCCCGGTCGCCGTCCCCACCGCCGAGGCGGCGAGCCTCGCCGGGATGATCGTGTTCCTCGATCCGGGCCACAACGGCAGCAACGACGCCTCCATCAGCCGCCAGGTGCCCACCGGGCGCGGCGGCACCAAGGACTGCCAGGCCAGCGGCACGTCGTCGAACAGTGGCTACCCCGAGCACAGCTTCACCTGGGAGACGACGCTGCGCATCCGCCAGCAGCTCAGCGCCCTCGGGGTGCGCACCGCGATGTCGCGTGGTGACGACACCGGCCTCGGGCCCTGCGTCGACGAACGCGCCACCATGGCGAACGCGCTCAAGCCCGACGCCATCGTGTCGATCCACGCCGACGGCGGCCCGGCCACCGGACGCGGGTTCCACGTCCTGTACTCGGCGCCGCCGCTCAACGACGCCCAGGCCGGACCGTCCCTGCAGTTCGCCAAGGTGATGCGCGACCAGCTGCAGGGCTCCGGCATCCCGCCTGCGAACTACATCGGCCAGAGCGGCCTCATGCCGCGCTCGGACATCGCCGGGCTGAACCTCGCGCAGTACCCGTCGGTGCTCGTCGAGCTGGGCAACATGAAGAACCCGGCCGACTCGGCACTCATCGAGAGCGCCGAGGGCAGGCAGAAGTACGCCGAGGCCGTGGTCCGCGGGATCGCCGGCTTCCTGGCGACGCGGCCGCAGCGGACCGCCTAGCTCGCCTCGAGTTCGGACTTCAGGTTCTCCAGCACCTCGGCCTGGATCTTGCGCAGGCCGAGGGGGGCGAACGTCTTCTCGAAGAAGCCGCCGATACCGCCCGCACCCTGCCACGACGTCTTGACCGTGACGGTCGATCCGGTTCCGGCGGGGGCCACGGTGTAGTTGGTGACCATGGTGGAGTTGGCGTCCTTCTCGATGACGGCGTGGCCTGCGACGTCGACGTTCGCCTTGACCTCGCGGACGCGCTTCTTGGTCGCCTGCAGCTTCCACGTGGCCACGGTGCCCGCACCCTGGCCACCTTCGAGCACCTGGTAGCCGCTGTAGTGCGAGGAAAGGATCTTCGGCCGCACGGTCTGGTAGTCGGCGACCGCAGCGAGGACGGCATCCGGCGCTGCGTTGATCAAGACGGTGCTCGACGCACTGACCTGTCCCATCGGTGAAGACTCCTCGTCGATTCGGTGTCGAAGCGGGTGTCCCCGCCCCGTGTGGTCGCACCGGGTGCCACCGGGGACTAGCGTATATGTGTGACTGTTGCATCCATGGAAGCGCAGTCGGCCCACGCAGCTGGCGTGGAGAGACTGCTCAAGAGCTATCGCGCGATCCCGCCCGACGCGACCGTCCGACTGGCCAAGGCGACGTCGAACCTCTTCCGGGCCCGAGCGAAGGCGACCGCCAAGGGTCTCGACACCTCCGGTCTGACCGGTGTGATCTCCGTCGATCCGGATGCCCGCACCGCCGACGTGGCCGGGATGTGCACGTATGAGGATCTGGTCGCCGCGACCCTGCCGTACGGGCTGTCGCCGTTGGTGGTTCCGCAGCTGAAGACGATCACCCTCGGCGGGGCGGTCACCGGCCTTGGCATCGAGTCGGCGTCCTTCCGCAACGGCCTCCCGCACGAGTCGGTGCTGGAGATGGACATCCTGACCGGCACCGGCGAAATGCTCACGGCATCGCGCGACCAGCACGCAGACTTGTTCCGCGCCTTCCCCAACTCCTATGGCACGCTTGGGTACTCGGTGCGACTGAAGATCGAACTCGAGGAGGTCAAGCCGTTCGTCGCGCTCCGACACCTGCGCTTCACGTCATTGACCGACCTCGTCGACACGATGGAGCGCATCGTCGAGACCGGCGGAATCGACGGTGCCCCAGTCGACTACCTCGACGGCGTCGTGTTCAGCGCCGACGAGTGCTATCTGACCCTCGGGGTCAGGACGGGAACGGCGGGACCGGTCAGCGACTACACCGGCCAGGACGTGTACTACCGCTCCATCGAGCACGACGAGGGCGTCAAGAGCGACCGCCTCACCATTCACGACTACCTGTGGCGCTGGGACACCGACTGGTTCTGGTGCTCGCGGGCGTTCGGTGCGCAGAACCCCAGGCTGCGCCGACTGTGGCCGCGACGGTTCCGGCGCAGCAGCTTCTACTGGAAGCTGATCGGCTACGACCAGCGGTTCGACATCGCCGACCGCCTCGAGAAGCGCAACGGCAGGCCGCCCCGCGAACGGGTGGTGCAGGACGTCGAGGTACCGATCGGACGGACGGCCGAGTTCCTCGACTGGTTTCTGACCAATGTTCCGATCGAACCGATCTGGTTGTGCCCGTTGCGGTTGCGCGACGAGTCGGGTTGGCCGCTGTACCCGATCCGGCCTCAGCACACTTACGTCAACATCGGCTTCTGGTCGTCGGTGCCGGTCGGCTCCGAGGAGGGCCACACCAACAAGCTGATCGAACGCAAGGTCAGCGAACTCGAAGGCCACAAGTCGCTCTACTCCGACGCCTACTACTCCCCCGAGGAGTTCGGCGCGCTCTACGGCGGGGAGAAGTACCAGACCGTCAAGAAGACCTACGACCCCGATTCACGATTGCTCGACCTCTACGCGAAAGCGGTGCAGAGACGGTGAGCGCTTGCGCGAAGAGCGAAGGAACGCGATGACCACCTACAAGGAACGCCTGGACGGGCGGACGAGCAAGCTCACCCTGGCCGAGATCCTCGAGCTCATGGCGGCCGGCTACGACCTCCCGCTGAAGTTCACCGCATACGACGGCAGCTCGGCGGGCCCGGCCGAGGCCGAACTGGGCCTGGACCTGCTGACCCCGCGGGGCACCAGGTACCTCGCCACCGCGCCAGGTGAACTGGGCCTGGCCCGCGCGTACGTCTCCGGCGACGTCGAGCCTCACGGCGTCCATCCCGGCGATCCGTACGAACTGCTGCAGGCGCTGGCCAGGAAGCTGAACTTCAAGCGGCCCTCGGCGCTCACGCTGGCCAACGTCGTGCGGTCGATCGGCGTCGAGCACCTGATGCCGATCGCGCCACCACCGCAGGAGACCCTGCCGAAGTGGCGGCGCGTCGCAGAAGGCCTGCGCCACAGCAAGACCCGCGACGCCGAGGCGATCCACCACCACTACGACGTGTCGAACGAGTTCTACGAGTACGTCCTCGGACCGTCGATGACCTACACCTGCGCCTGCTACTCCGATGCCGACTCGACGCTCGAGGAGGCGCAGGACAACAAGTACCGCCTGGTGTTCGAGAAGCTGCGACTCCGGCCCGGCGATCGCTTGCTCGACGTCGGTTGCGGCTGGGGCAGCATGGTCCGGTACGCCGCACGGCAGGGCGTCCACGTCATCGGCGTGACGCTGTCCAAGGAGCAGGCGCTGTGGGCGCAGAAGGCCATCGCCGAGGAGGGACTGAGCGACCTCGCCGAGGTCCGCCACGGCGACTACCGCGACATCCGTGAGATGAGGTTCGACGCGGTGTCGTCCATCGGCCTCACCGAACACATTGGCGTGCAGAACTATCCGTCGTACTTCGGCTTCCTCGAGTCGAAGCTGCGCAATGGCGGACTGCTGCTCAACCACTGCATCACCCGCTCCGACAACCGGTCCGGTGCGCACGCCCACGGCTTCATCGACCGCTACGTGTTCCCCGACGGCGAGCTGACCGGGTCGGGCCGCGTCATCGCCGAGGCACAAGACGTCGGTCTCGAGGTGCTGCACGAGGAGAACCTGCGGCACCACTATGCGATGACGTTGCGCGACTGGTGCCGAAACCTGGTGGAGAACTGGGACGCCGCCGTCGCCGAGGTCGGATTGCCCACCGCGAAGGTGTGGGGCCTGTACATGGCCGGGTCGCGACTGGGCTTCGAGGTCAACATGATTCAGCTGCACCAGATCCTGGCGGTGAAGCTCGACGAGCACGGCGGCGACGGCGGACTGCCGCTGCGCCCGTGGTGGACGCCCTAGCCGGCATCCCCGATCCGCCGGGCGCCCAGCTCGGTCTGCAATAGCTCCAGCGCCACCTCCTCCGGGTCGCGTCGCGGCGCGGGGTTCTCGCTCTGCGCCTCGGCGAGCATGCTCTCGACGTCGTCGGGCGGCGGCTCGAAGGCGGCCGACGGTTCGGACTGCACCCGCTGCTGGTGCGGATTCGCCGCCGAGGGAGCGCCTGCCTCGCACCGGACGTTCCAGTTCACGCCGAGGGCGTCCTTGAGCGCCTCGCGGATGATCTCGACGTTGCGGGCTTCGTTGATGCGCTTGGCCAGCGGCGCCGACACGTGGTTGAGCACCAGGGTGTCGCGTTCGACCGCGACCACGATCGCGCCGTCGAGCATCACGTCGGTGGTGCGACGACGCTCCCGGACCTTCTCGCGCACCGTCGACCACAGGTTGCGCACGGCGGCGGCGTCGGGCTGCCCGGCCGCGGGTGCCTCCGCCTGCGGAGGCGGTGTGGCGGCCACGGGTTCCGGTCGAGCCACGGGTTCCGGCCGCGCGACGGGCTGCGGCGGCGCGACCGGTTCGGGCGCAGTGCGTTCGGGCGCAGTGCGTTCGGGCGCAGCGCGTTCGGGCGCAACGGGTTCGGGTGCGGCGACCTGCCGTGCTGCCGCGGACTGCCGCACCGGAGGCGGTGGCAGCGGGGCCGCCGCGGCGGGGGCGGCGCGCGGTGGTGCGGCGGGTTCGCGGCTCGGGGCAGGCGGCGGCTCCGACGCGGGAGCAGCCGGGGCAGCGGGTGCCTGATTACTGCGTCGGGCGTACTGCCTGGCGGGCGCACCGAGCGTCGATCCACCCGTACCGGACTGTGCTGCCTCGTCGGCGGGGATGGAGACGTCCAAGCGGGTCTCGATGCGCTCGATGCGCTGCAGCAGCGCCGATTCCGTGTCGCTGGCCGATGGCAGCAGCAGCCGCGCGCAGACCACTTCGAGCAGCAGTCGCGGCGCGGTGGCGCCGCGCATCTCGCCGAGACCGGCGTGCACCACCTCGGCGTAGCGGGTCAGCGTCGCGGTGCCGAGCCGCTCGGCCTGACCGCGCATGCGCTCGAGGACGTCGGCGGGCGCGTCGACCACGCCGCGGGCGGCGGCGTCGGGCACGGCCTGCAGGATGATCAGGTCGCGGAACCGCTCGAGCAGGTCGGTGCCGAAGCGCCGCGGGTCGTGCCCAGCGTCGATCACGGCCTCGACGGCGCCGAACAGCGCAGCCGCGTCGCCGGCCGCCAGCGCGTCGACTGCGTCGTCGATCAGCGCCATGTCGGTGGCGCCCAGCAGCGACAGCGCGCTCGGGTAGTCGACCCGGTTGCCGTCGGCGCCTGCCAGCAGCTGGTCCAGTACCGAGAGGGTGTCGCGGGGTGAGCCGCCGCCCGCCCGGATCACCAGAGGGAACACCGCGTCGTCGACGACGACGCCTTCGCGTTCGCAGATCTGCTCGACCAGGCCGCGCATCGTCTTGGGCGCGAGCAGCCGAAACGGGTAGTGGTGGGTGCGCGACCGGATCGTCGTGAGCACCTTCTCGGGCTCGGTGGTCGCGAACACGAAGATGAGGTGTTCCGGCGGCTCCTCGACGATCTTCAGTAGCGCGTTGAACGCCTGAGGCGTGACCATGTGCGCCTCGTCGATGATGAAGATGCGGTAGCGCGACTGTGCAGGAGCGTAGAACGCCCGGTCGCGGAGTTCACGCGCGTCGTCGACGCCGTTGTGGCTGGCCGCGTCGAGTTCGGTCACGTCCAGATTGCCCGGCCCGTTGGGGGCCAGCGCCACGCACGAGTCGCACACGCCGCATGGCGTGGGCGTCGGCCCCTGCTCGCAGTTCAGCGAGCGGGCCATGATGCGTGCCGACGACGTCTTGCCGCAGCCTCGCGGACCGGAGAACAGGTAGGCGTGATTGATGCGCCCCGAGTTCAGCGCATTGGACAGTGGCTCGGTGACGTGTTCCTGCCCCACCACTTCTGCGAAGGAGGAGGGTCGGTACTTCCGGTAGAGAGCCACGGAAGCAGGCTACCGAGAATGGCCGACGAGCCGGTACCTAGTTGTACTGACCACGGACGTTAGGTACGGCGTGGCGTGGTGACATAACGAAGACCTCCGAGTGAAGTGCGAGCTGTCTAGGAACGCACCAACTCACTCCGGAGGTCTTCGTGTCCCACCGTAATGCCCC
>NZ_JAKCFC010000019.1 GCF_021916785.1 Mycolicibacterium lacusdiani | reverse complement strand
GAAATGCCAGTGGCCCCCAATCTTGGATTGGGGGCCACTGGTTTAAAGGGTGTTCGGCGGTGTCCTACTTTTCCGCCCGAAAGGGCAGTATCATCGGCGCTGGTAGGCTTAGCTTCCGGGTTCGGGATGGGTCCGGGCGTTTCCCTACCGCTATTACCGCCGTAACTCTATTTTCTTTTCAGCCCCTTGTGTTTTTGGTGGTGGGGTGTGGTCTGTCTGATTATCGTGGATGTGCGTGGTTGCGAACGCGTTGTGGTGCTTACACGATTCTTCCCGTGAAATGGGTTGTGTGTAAGTTTTCGGCCGGTTAGTGCCAGTTCCCTACGACCATTACTGGTCTTCTAGGTCTGGTCTATCAATCCCGTGGTCTGCGGGGGGCCTTATCCCACTCAATGGGTGAGAAGCCTGGTCTTGGAGGGGGTTTCCCGCTTAGATGCTTTCAGCGGTTATCCTGTCCGAACGTAGCTATCCAGCGGTGCCCCTGGTGGGACAACTGGTAGACCAGAGGTTCGTCCGTCCCGGTCCTCTCGTACTAGGGACAGGTTTCCTCAAGCTTCTGACGCGCGCGGCGGATAGAGACCGAACTGTCTCACGACGTTCTAAACCCAGCTCGCGTGCCGCTTTAATGGGCGAACAGCCCAACCCTTGGGACCTGCTCCAGCCCCAGGATGCGACGAGCCGACATCGAGGTGCCAAACCATCCCGTCGATATGGACTCTTGGGGAAGATCAGCCTGTTATCCCCGGGGTACCTTTTATCCGTTGAGCGACACCCCTTCCACTCGGGGGTGCCGGATCACTAGTCCCGACTTTCGTCCCTGCTCGACATGTATGTCTCGCAGTCAAGCTCCCTTGTGCACTTACACTCAACACCTGATTGCCGTCCAGGTTGAGGGAACCTTTGGGCGCCTCCGTTACTCTTTTGGAGGCAACCGCCCCAGTTAAACTACCCACCAGGCACTGTTCCTGAACCGGATATACGGTTCGAGGTTAGAAGCCCAATACGATCAGAGTGGTATTTCAACGATGACTCCACCCACACTGGCGTGCGGGTTTCACAGTCTCCCACCTATCCTACACAAACCGTACCGAGCGCCAATACCAAGTTGTAGTGAAGGTCCCGGGGTCTTTTCGTCCTGCCGCGCGTAACGAGCATCTTTACTCGTAGTGCAATTTCGCCGAGTCTATGGTTGAGACAGTTGAGAAGTCGTTACGCCATTCGTGCAGGTCGGAACTTACCCGACAAGGAATTTCGCTACCTTAGGATGGTTATAGTTACCACCGCCGTTTACTGGGGCTTAAATTCTCAGCTTCACCCCCCGAAGGGAGTTAACCGGTCCTCTTAACCTTCCAGCACCGGGCAGGCGTCAGTCCGTATACATCGTCTTGCGACTTCGCACGGACCTGTGTTTTTAGTAAACAGTCGCTTCTCACTGGTTTGTGCCACCCCCTCCCGCTGCCGGCCGCACGGGCCATGACGATATGGGGGTCCCCCTTCTCCCGAAGTTACGGGGGTATTTTGCCGAGTTCCTTAACCATAGTTCACTCGTACGCCTTGGTATTCTCTACCTGACCACCTGTGTCGGTTTGGGGTACGGGCCGTGTTAGCACTCGCTAGAGGCTTTTCTTGGCAGCATAGGATCACCGAATTCGCCTCACTCGGCTATGCATCACCTCTCGGACTACGTGACACCCGGATTTGCCTAGATGTCGTCCTACGGGCTTGCCCCAGTATTACCACTGACTGGTACGGCTACCTTCCTGCGTCACCCCATCGCTTGACTACTACCAGCGAAGGTCCCGCGCAGCCCCACATCCCCGCACACCCGAAGGTGATTGGTGAACGTGGCTTTGGGCGGTTAGTACCGCTGATTCATCAGGGACGCGCACACACGGGTACGGGAATATCAACCCGTTGTCCATCGACTACGCCTGTCGGCCTCGCCTTAGGTCCCGACTCACCCTGGGCGGACTGGCCTGGCCCAGGAACCCTTGGTCTTTCGGCGGGCAAGGTTCTCACTTGCCTTATCGCTACTCATGCCTGCATTCTCACTCCCACACCCTCCACCACACCATCACTAGGTGGCTTCACCGGTGTGCAGGACGCTCCCCTACCCATCCTTGACGGATGCCGCGGCTTCGGCGGTGTGCTTGAGCCCCGCTACATTATCGGCGCACAATCACTTGACCAGTGAGCTATTACGCACTCTTTCAAGGGTGGCTGCTTCTAAGCCAACCTCCTGGTTGTCTTCGCGACTGCACATCCTTTTCCACTTAGCACACGCTTAGGGGCCTTAGCCGGCGATCTGGGCTGTTTCCCTCTCGACGCACGGAGCTTATCCCCCGCCGTCTCACTGCCACACTGTTGACTTACCGGCATTCGGAGTTTGGCTGACGTCAGTAACCTTGTGAGGCCCATCGGCCATCCAGTAGCTCTACCTCCGGCAAGAACCATGCAACGCTGCACCTAAATGCATTTCGGGGAGAACCAGCTATCACGGAGTTTGATTGGCCTTTCACCCCTACCCACAACTCATCCCCTCAGTCTTCAACCTAAGTGGGTTCGGGCCTCCACGCGGTCTTACCCGCGCTTCACCCTGGCCATGGGTAGATCACTCCGCTTCGGGTCCAGAACACACCACTACACCACACACTCTTGTGTGGATACGCCCTATTCAGACTCGCTTTCGCTGCGGCTACCCCACACGGGTTAACCTCGCGACATGTCCCTGACTCGCAGGCTCATTCTTCAAAAGGCACGCCATCACCCCACGCTTTGACACGAAGGCTCTGACGGCTTGTAGGCACACGGTTTCAGGTACTATTTCACTCCCCTCCCGGGGTACTTTTCACCATTCCCTCACGGTACTAATCCGCTATCGGTCATCAGAAGGTATTCAGGCTTACCGGGTGGTCCCGGCAGATTCACAGCAGATTCCACGGGCCCGCTGCTACTCGGGAACACCATCAAGGCAGACATCGGGTTTTCACGTACCGGGCTCTCACCGTCTACGGCAGGCCATCCCAAGACCACTTCCGCTAACCACGACATTTTCTCACTGCCCACCAGGGAGGTAGCCCCGATGAGATGGGTCCCACAACCCCGCACACACAACCCCTACCCGGTATCACATGCATGCGGTTTAGCCATCCTCCGCTTTCGCTCGCCACTACTCACGGAATCACTTTTGTTTTCTCTTCCTACGGGTACTGAGATGTTTCACTTCCCCGCGTTACCTCCCGCACCCTATGTATTCAGATACGGGTAACACGACATCACTCGTGCTGGGTTTCCCCATTCGGACACCCTCGGATCAACGCTCGGTTGGCAGCTCCCCGAGGCATATCGCAGCCTCCCACGTCCTTCATCGGCCTCTGATGCCAAGGCATCCACCATGCGCCCTTAAACACTTACAAAGCACAAAACCATTAAACAAAGAAAAATCACACCACAACAAACCACCACACACTCAGAAACCCAACCCCCACGAAGAGGACCAGGCCCATCACGCATGCCAGCTTGATGCTCGCAACCACTATCCACGAATCAAACACCACACCCCACCACCAAGCGGGGCAACAACACACCACCCGAAACCAATCGGGCCGACCCCCCCACACCACCCCAGCACCCCCAACGGGGCACCCAAGAGGCAATGCACTCGAGTCGCGGGCCTGTTGTCTCAAAGCCCAATAGTGCGTTCAGTAGTTTCTTCGCGAGCCGGCATTTCCCTACCGGCACCGCACGTTTGCCATGTGCACCAGACCCCCACCCACTACAGGCATGAGGCCATCCAACGAATCGCCTGAATCACCGAACTCCCACACGATGCGGGCGGGCTCAGGTCTCGTGGTGCTCCTTAGAAAGGAGGTGATCCAGCCGCACCTTCCGGTACGGCTACCTTGTTACGACTTCGTCCCAATCGCCGATCCCACCTTCGACGGCTCCCTCCCACGAGGGGTTAGGCCACCGGCTTCGGGTGTTACCGACTTTCATGACGTGACGGGCGGTGTGTACAAGGCCCGGGAACGTATTCACCGCAGCGTTGCTGATCTGCGATTACTAGCGACTCCGACTTCACGGGGTCGAGTTGCAGACCCCGATCCGAACTGAGACCGGCTTTGAAAGGATTCGCTCCACCTCACGGCATCGCAGCCCTTTGTACCGGCCATTGTAGCATGTGTGAAGCCCTGGACATAAGGGGCATGATGACTTGACGTCATCCCCACCTTCCTCCGAGTTGACCCCGGCAGTCTCTTACGAGTCCCCACCATTACGTGCTGGCAACATAAGACAAGGGTTGCGCTCGTTGCGGGACTTAACCCAACATCTCACGACACGAGCTGACGACAGCCATGCACCACCTGCACACAGGCCACAAGGGAATACCCATCTCTAGGCACGTCCTGTGCATGTCAAACCCAGGTAAGGTTCTTCGCGTTGCATCGAATTAATCCACATGCTCCGCCGCTTGTGCGGGCCCCCGTCAATTTCTTTGAGTTTTAGCCTTGCGGCCGTACTCCCCAGGCGGGGTACTTAATGCGTTAGCTACGGCACGGATCCCAAGGAAGGAAACCCACACCTAGTACCCACCGTTTACGGCGTGGACTACCAGGGTATCTAATCCTGTTCGCTCCCCACGCTTTCGCTCCTCAGCGTCAGTTACTGCCCAGAGACCCGCCTTCGCCACCGGTGTTCCTCCTGATATCTGCGCATTCCACCGCTACACCAGGAATTCCAGTCTCCCCTGCAGTACTCCAGTCTGCCCGTATCGCCCGCACGCCCACAGTTGAGCTGTGAGTTTTCACGAACAACGCGACAAACCACCTACGAGCTCTTTACGCCCAGTAATTCCGGACAACGCTCGGACCCTACGTATTACCGCGGCTGCTGGCACGTAGTTGGCCGGTCCTTCTTCTGCACATACCGTCACTCGCGCTTCGTCTGTGCTGAAAGGGGTTTACAACCCGAAGGCCGTCATCCCCCACGCGGCGTCGCTGCATCAGGCTTGCGCCCATTGTGCAATATTCCCCACTGCTGCCTCCCGTAGGAGTCTGGGCCGTATCTCAGTCCCAGTGTGGCCGGTCACCCTCTCAGGCCGGCTACCCGTCGTCGCCTTGGTAGGCCATCACCCCACCAACAAGCTGATAGGCCGCGGGCCCATCCCACACCGCAAAAGCTTTCCCCCACCAGACCATGCGGCCAGCGAGGTGTATTCGGTATTAGACCCAGTTTCCCAGGCTTATCCCAAAGTGCAGGGCAGATCACCCACGTGTTACTCACCCGTTCGCCACTCGAGTACCCCGAAGGGCCTTTCCGTTCGACTTGCATGTGTTAAGCACGCCGCCAGCGTTCGTCCTGAGCCAGAATCAAACTCTCCAAACAAAAACCCCCACACCCAAAAGGCGCAGGCAATCCAGTATCAGAAAAATCCGATCAGACAAAAGACACCAAAACTGGCATCCAAAAAAACATCACACCCCTAAACGAGAAAAAGAGGCATGACCAAACAACAAACAAAAACCACCAAACACACTATTGAGTTCTCAAACAACACACC
>NZ_JAKCFC010000018.1 GCF_021916785.1 Mycolicibacterium lacusdiani | reverse complement strand
CGATCAGACAAAAGACACCAAAACTGGCATCCAAAAAAACATCACACCCCTAAACGAGAAAAAGAGGCATGACCAAACAACAAACAAAAACCACCAAACACACTATTGAGTTCTCAAACAACACACCCGATTCGACCGCGCAACGAACCGCGGCCAAAAGCCGCTGATCGGTACTGCGGGCGAAGAGGACCCCCACCGAAGTGTGGGCTTCCCTCTGGGAGTCTGCCGCGCTCCCCGGTCCGGAGACCGTGTCGCGGCGACCTGAGATAAGTTACGTCAGTGGAAACTCGGAGTCAAATCGCCTGGTAGTCGCGATTTCTCGCGGCTGGCGGGCGGCCGCTCCCGGGCTCACTTCGCACTCATCAAGTCAGGTCTCTCGACCCAACCGCAGTGTTCAACGGTCACGACCGCCGCCGTGTTCCCGAGCCGGCGAGATCGACGTCACCCGACGCGCTGCACTGTTCATCCGATGCGCTGCACTCCCGCAATGTTCCGCTTGCCGCGGCGCAGCACCAACCAACGCCCGTGCAGGAAGTCCGTCGACTCCGGCGTCCATTCGTCGGTGTCGATCCGGACGTTGTTGACGTACACGCCACCTTCGGCGACGGTCCGGCGCGCGGCGCCCTTGCTCGCGGATAGCCCGGTTTCCACCAGGAGGTCGGTGATCGAGTCGGGTCCGCCCGGAGCGAGTTCCGCGACCTGATCGTTGCCTGCCTCGCGCAGCGCGGCGGACAACGTTCCCTCGTCGAGGTCGGTGAGTTCGGCACGTCCGAACAGAGCCTGGCTAGCGAGTTCGACGCCTTCGGTGGCGGCTTGACCGTGCACCAGAGTGGTCAGTTCCCGGGCCAGACGGCGTTGCGCAGCCCGTTCGTGTGGTCGGCTCCGCGTGGCCTCGTCGAGGTCGTCGATCTCCTCGCGCGACAGGAACGTGAACCACCGCAGGTACGGCACGACGTCGGCGTCGGCGGTGTTGACGAAGTACTGGTACCAGGCATACGGGCTGGTCAGGGCAGGATCGAGCCAGAGATTCCCACCACCGGTGGACTTGCCGAACTTCTTGCCCTCCGAGTCGGTCACCAACGGCGTGGTCATCGCGTGCACGCTGGCGCCGGCCTTCTGACGCACCAGTCGCACGCCGGCGACGATGTTGCCCCACTGATCGGAGCCGCCGATCTGCAGCGCACACCCGTGGCGCTGGTGCAGCTCGACGTAGTCGTTGGCCTGCAACAGCATGTAGCTGAATTCGGTGTAGCTCATGCCGTCGCCTTCGAGGCGGCGCCGCACGGTGTCGCGGTCGAGCATGACGTTCACCGAGAAGTACTTCCCGACGTCGCGGAGGAACTCGATGGCGGACAGCGGTCCGGTCCAGGAGAGGTTGTTCTCGACCACCGCGCCGGTGGTCGACGAGTCGAACTCGACGAAACGCTCGAGCTGACCGCGAATCCGGTCGGCCCACTCGGCGACGGTGTCGGTCGAGTTCATGATCCGTTCCCCGGTGTCGCGCGGGTCGCCGATCATGCCGGTCGCGCCGCCCGCCAACACGATCGGTCGGTGACCTGCCTGCTGGAACCGTCGCAGGGTCAGCAGCGGAACCAGATGCCCGGCGTGCAGGCTGGGCGCCGTCGGATCGAACCCCGAATACAGGGTCAGTACGCCTTCGGCGAGGTCGTTCGCCAATGCCTCGCGATCCGTCGACTGGGCGATCAGCCCGCGCCATTCCAGTTCATCGAGGATGTCGTCAGCCATGCGTCGATCTTCCCGCATCGCGCTTCGCGCACTGCACTCAGTCACTGGCTCCCGGTGTGGGCGCCCTGGGGCTGCGCCGGTACGCCGATACCTCGGGCCGACCCGAAACCCAGTACCGCCATGGCCGGTCGGCAGCAGTGCTCACCCCGACCCGTGGCCCTTCGGCGGCGTCGAGCGGCACGCCGAGTTCGAGGCGCACTGGTCCGTGCGGGTCCAGCAGGTCGATCCCATTGTCCTGCAGCGTGATTCCCAACGCGGAGCACAGGTTTCCTGGGCCACGGGCGAAAGCGACGGGTGCGACGGTCGGTCCACGCCGAGCGGCTGCCAGCGGTGCACCGTCCTCTATCACCGCGGCTCGGAGGAGCACCGCGCCGGCGACGCCGTCCTCGGCGCAGACGACGTTGGCGCAGACGTGGATGCCATGGCTGCGGTAGGTGTAGAGCCGGCCAGGTGGGCCGAACATGACCGCACTGCGCGGCGTCGGTCCCCGAAACGAGTGGGCGGCCGAGTCCGGCCACGGCCCGTCGATTGGCCCGCCGTATGCCTCGGCCTCGACGATCACGGCAGTTACTCCGCGTCCGAGCAGCCGGGCGCCGAGTAGGCGCCGCGCGGCCTGTCGTGGATCAGCGGGCACGTTCGTCGGACTCACTTCAGCAATTCTGCCGAGTCCATTGACACCCTTGGCACAGGGGAGGATATTCATCACATGATGACTTCATCGTCGGATGAATTAATCGCCGGCGGGCCCGCTCACACAGTGACGATCGAGCACTTGGCCGTCACCCGGGGTGGGCGCCTCGCAGTGGACGACCTGTCCGTCGAGATTCCGCGCGGCGCGATCACCGGGCTGTTGGGTCCATCCGGCTGCGGCAAGACGACGCTCATGCGGTGCGTCGTCGGAACGCAGGTGGTCGCGTCCGGCACGGTCACGGTGCTCGGCAACCCGGCTGGATCGCCCGACCTGCGGGGACGCGTCGGCTACGTGACTCAGGACGCGACGATCTACGACGACCTGAGGGTTGTGGACAACGTGCGCTACTTCGCCTCCCTGTACGGAACGGGAGCAGCGTCGGCCGACGAGGCGATCGAATCGGTCGGCCTCGCGGATCATCGGACGGCGTCGTGCGCCAACCTCTCCGGCGGCCAACGCACGCGGGTGTCGCTGGCATGCGCACTCGTCGCGCGACCGGAGCTGCTGGTCCTCGACGAACCCACCGTCGGCCTCGATCCGGTGTTGCGGGTCGACCTCTGGCAGCGCTTCGGCGAGCTGGCCCGCGAAGGCACCACCCTGCTGGTGTCGAGCCACGTGATGGACGAAGCGGACCATTGCGGCGACCTGATCCTGATGCGCGACGGCCGTCTGCTCGGCCACACCACGCCAACCACATTGCGAGAGGACACGGGATGTCAGTCACTGGAGGAGGCGTTTCTGTCCGTCATCCGGCGCAGCACCGGGCCCACCAGCGTCGCAGCCGGCTGAGCGCCTCGGCGTACGTCGCGACGACCGTGCGCATCCTGCGCCAACTCTCCGGCGACCATCGCAGCGTCGCGATGATCCTGGTGGTGCCCAGTGCGGTCATCACGCTGCTGTACTTCATGTTCCAGAACGCACCGCACCGGCCGGGGACGCCGTCCCCCTTCGACAATGCGTGCCTGATCATGCTGGGCGTCTTTCCCTTGATCGTGATGTTCCTGATCACCTCGATCACCATGCAGCGGGAACGGGTGTCCGGGACCCTCGAGCGCATCCTCACCACTCCCCTGCGCAGGCTCGATCTGCTCGCTGGCTACGGCACGGCGTTCTCGATCGCCGCGGCCGCCCAGGCCACCTTGGCCTGCGTCGTCTCGTTCTGGCTGTTGGGCCTCGACACCGCGGGCAACCCGGCGCTCGTATTCGCCATCGCCATCGTCAACGCGATCCTCGGCGTGGGACTCGGACTGCTGTGCAGCGCGTTCGCCCGCACCGAATTCCAGGCCGTGCAGTTCATGCCCGTCGTCATCGCTCCGCAATTGCTGCTGTGCGGCATCATCGTTCCCCGCGAGGCGCTGCCCGAATGGTTGCAGTGGATCAGCAACACACTGCCGGCGAGCTATGCGCTCGAGGCGCTGCGCGAGGTGGGCGCGCACCCCGACCTCACCGCGACCGCCGCGCGTGACATCGCGGTGGTCGTCGGCTTCGCCGTCGTCGCCCTGGGCCTGGCAGCTGCCACATTGCGACGAAGGACTCCGTGAGCAAGCGGCCCGGACGGCCGCGGGGTCAGTCCGACACCCGGGAGAGGATTCTCCTCAACGCACGAGAACTGTTCGCCCGCAACGGCTTCGATAGAACGTCGGTCAGGTCGATCGCCAGCGCCGCCGGAGTCGACGCGGCGCTCGTCCACCACTACTTCGACACGAAGCAGCAGCTGTTCGCCGCGGCCATCCACATCCCGATCGACCCCATGCAGGTACTCGGACCGATGCGCGAGACGCCCGTGGCGGAACTCGGCTGGAAGCTGCCTGCACTGCTGCTTCCGCTGTGGGACTCCGAACTGGGTGCCGGCTTCATTGCGACGCTGCGATCGCTGCTGGCCGGAGAGGACATCAGCCTCGTGCGGTCGTTCCTGCAGGAGATCATCTCGGTGGAAGTCGGCCGGCGCGTCGACGACCCGCCCGGATCGGGCCGAGTCCGCGTGCAGTTCGTCGCGTCTCAGCTCGTCGGCGTCGTCATGGCGCGGTACATCTTGGAACTGGAGCCCTTTGCGTCGCTGCCGGTCGAGCAGATCGCCGAGACCATCGCGCCGAATCTGCAGCACTACCTGACCGGCGACCTGCCAGGGTTGGGCTAGCTTCCCGCGAGTTCGAGCAGTCGGGCGTGCTCGGCGCCGTCGGAGATGGTCTCCGCTTCGTCGACGAGCAGCACCGGTACGTCGTCCTCGACCCGGTAGGCGCGACGCAACCTCGGGTTGTAGAGGGTGTCGCGCTCGCCGGAGATGAAGAGCAACGGGCCACGGTCCTCGGGACAGACGAGGATGTCGAGCAGTCGCTGGTCGAGCACCGGATCAGCCGAACGGGACCAGCGAGATGCCGTTGCCGTCTTCGTCGTTGTCGCCGGGGACCGGCGCGTTGCTTCCCGGCGGCAGCTGACCGATGCCTATTTGCGACGGAGCTTCCTGCTGCGCCATGCCGCGCTGCTGAGTCCTGCGCTGGAACGCCAGCGTCTGCTCGAGTGCGGTGATCAGTGGCGCCTGGTTAGGCCGTTTTCCCAGCGCGTCCTCAATCGCGATGACATTGCCCTTCGAGGGGTAGAAACCCTGCGAACGGAGCTTCAACACGCTGTGGATCAGCTTCGACAGCTGGCCGCCGCCGGCGCCGAGGTCGTAATCGGTCTGAATGATCGCGAGCGCCTCTTCGGCGGTCATCGCTCCGGGTTCGGCTGCTGGTGCGTCGGCACCGCCTGCGGTGATGGGGCTGCCCGGTGCGGCCGCGGCCGGGGTGGCGGGATTCGCGGGGTCGACGGGTGCCGGCTCGGACAGCGCAATGGGCGCCGTCGCCAACATGCCGACCACCAGGCCGCTGGCCACCACGCCCGTCGCGGCGCGACGCCAGCCGGTCGAACTGCTGGTCTGCGATGTCATCGAATCCTCCATGCCCGTTTCGAGCGGTACGCGCGGCCATGCGACGCCTGCCGCCAGCCGGAGCCTAACAGTGTGACCAATGTGACGCACGACCTCAACTGGCCGAATCCTCGCCAAGCAATTCGGCACGCACCGCGGCCGTGAACCGCTTGTACACCCCTGTTTCGTCGTCGCGATACCAGGCGTTACGCGACGCCTTCGGAATCCCGGCGGCGCGCAGCGGCCCGAGCAGCGGGCGGTAGGACGCGCTGAGCTTCATGTCCGGCACGACGTGCACCAAGTCGGGTTGCGCGCCAACGGGCAGCGCGGCGAGCGCCTCGTTCAGGTCCGCGGTCGGCACGCTTCCGCCTGGCGCGAGCGTGAGCGCCGTGACGGCCACCGCCCGTCCGTCGACCTCCACCCGATAGGTGACCGCGAGGTCGACGGCGCCGATCCGTCCGACGGCGTCGTTCACCGCGGCGCTGAACACCGGTCCGCGTGCAGTGCGGATGACGCTCCCCCGGTTGTCGACGGCCCAGAAGTCACCGTCGTCGTCACGCCGGAACAGGTACTCCGTCGACACCCAGGTGTCCGCCGGCGCGAAGACTCCCCGCTTCACCGATGCCGTCGGGTCGATCGGGCCGCGCGGGTGGGCCAGGAGGACGCCCACTTCGTTCGGGCCCGCCAGCGCGACGAAGCCGCGTTCGTCTTCGAGGATGAGGTCGTCGTCGACGTCGTAGGCGGCCAGCTCGATGCGGCCGCCGCCCGGCAGGGGCCTGCCTGCGCTGCCGACCTTCGCGCCGGAGACGTTGGCGAGCACGGCCTGCCCGTCGGTCGTCGCGAAGAACTCGACCACGTGCGCGGGCGCGAACTCCTCCTCCACCCGCTCCCACAGCCCCGTCGGCATGCCCGAGCCGATGAACAGGCGCACGGGGTGATTGCCGTGCAGCGCGAACGACGGATCGTCGATGACCTCGCGCAGCATGGCCCACGTGTAGGAGACGACGGTAACGCCGTACTGGCGCAGTTCGTGGACGAAGCGGTCCGGGCGCAGGCCCCGCGACAGGGCGATCCGGGTGCCGCCGACCACCGCACCGCCCAGGCTCACCAGCAGCCCCGACTGGTGGTGCAGCGGCGTCAGGCAGTACACGGTGTCGCCTCGGCCGAGGTTCGCGGCCGACGCGGTGCCGAACGCCGACAGCGCCCAGCGGAAGTTGGTGATCTGGCGGGCGACGAGCTTGCCGCCGACGGTGGCGAACGCGACGTAGGCCAGATCCCTTGCGAAGCCGGGGTTGGGCCGGTACCAGCCCGGCAGCGCGACCACGTCGGGATCGATGCGCTCCATGTCGACGACGTTGGCGTTGCCGTGCAGGTCGAGGTCGCGATTCTCGCCGCCGCCGAGCACCAGCACGCGCAGCGGGAGACGGCTCGCGGCGTCGAGGTTGCTCGGGTCGGCGATGACGTCGGTGACGCCGCCGAGCACGGCCGCCTCCGCCAGGTCGGCGTCGGCAGGCATCAGCACGGCGACGGCGCCGAGACGCGACAGGGCCGCGATGGCCACCAGCGCGCTGGGCCGGGTCTCCATCAGCACGCCGACGCGCGCGCCCTGCCGCACCCCGACATCGATGAGGCCGCGCACCACGTTGTTGATGCGGCGGTCGACGGCCTCGTAGGTGTGCACGCGGCCATCGAAGAGCAGGAATTCGCCCTCCGGCGTCGCACTCGCCTGCTCGCTCATGATCCGGCCGAGCGAGATCCGAGTGTGGTCGTTGATCTGTCCCAGACGCGTGAGCCTTGGCAGCGTCCTCGCGGTCTCCACGACGAGCGCGCGCGCCGACTTGTTGGCCGAGACCAGGGCGCCCGCCGCCGACCGGGCGATGCCGAACGTCACCTCCGTGGCTGCGGCGGCACCGTGCGCGACCCGGGACGCGAACGGCACGCCGCTCTCATCGGGCTCGGCGGGGCGCAGTGCCATCGGGACGACGTCGGCAGACAGGTCGCCCTCACCCTCGAGCCACTTGACCCAGCTCGCCACCGTCGGCCACGTCTGCGTGGCTGCCTTGCCCCCGACGACGAGGCCGAAATGTCCTGTGCGGATGAGGTATTCGTAGACATCGGCTTGCGGCGCGGCACGCTTGATGCCGCGCACCGACGCGGGTTGACCGATGTCGTCGACCTCGCCGACCACGGCGAGGATCGGGCAGTCGATGTCGGACAGCGTGACCAGGTCGCCGCGGATCGCGAAACCGCCGCTCATCATCCGGTTGTGGGCGATGAACTGCTTGAGCAGTTCGGCGATGGCCGGGCCGGACCACGCGATCCAGCCCTCGTTCGACAGGAACCGGCGCTGCTGTTCGCGCGGAAGCAATGCCTCGCGGTCGTGCAGCTGCAGCAGGAAGTCGATGCGCGCCTGAGCGGTCTTGATCGGGTCGAGCATCTGAAATCCGGTGCGAGCCAACCAGCCAGGGATGTCGATGCGGCTGAAGACGTGGTCGGCCATGAAGTCGGCCGCTGCCGCGCCGAAGTTCGCCGGGAGGTTCAGCGGCAGACCGGCGAGGGTGTCGACGGGCGACCCGAACGCGACGATGCTCGCAAGATTCTTCGCACGCCGGTAGGCGGCGGTCTGATACGCGAACATCCCGCCTTGCGAGTAGCCGGCGAGGTGGACGTCGCGCTCGGTGACCTTGCGGACGGTGTCGATGGCCTCGCTGAGCGCGACCACGTGGTCGGCGAGGTTGCGCTGCATGCCGCCCTCGACCTGGTCGGGCGAACCGAAGTCGATGACCCAGGGGTCGATGCCAGCGGTGTGCAGGATGCCGACGGCACCCTCGGCGCGGGTCACGTCCCACATGTCGGCCGACATCATCATCGGGTGCACCATCAGGACCGGCGGTCCAGGCGGAGTCGCACCGGGCCTGACGTCGGGCGGGAAGTACCGACGCAGGCGGTACATCGGAACGCTCTCGATGATCTGGAAGGGCGACGGCACGGCGCCCGTCTCGAGGCCGCCGTAGCGAAGCACCTCGAGCCCGTTCTGTGCAGTTGCCAGCAACCGTCCCACTGGCCTGGTGAACGGAGAGAGGTCGACCACGTTGCTTCCTTCCCTGCACCCGAAGCCGCAGTTTGCAGACGTCATCATGGCACAACGGTCCTGCGGGCCCGCTGGTATCGGTGGGACGGCTGCGACGCGGGAGACACTCCCGCGCCGCCTATGATCGACGGCTGATGGCCAACCTCTTGAACGTCGAACGCGTGAGCGTCGGCTACGGCACCCGCACACTCCTGGACGGCGTCAGCCTTGGCGTGGACGAGGGCGATGCGATCGGCGTCGTCGGGCGCAACGGCGACGGCAAGACCACCCTCCTGCAGATCCTCACCGCCACTCGCCCGCCGGACTCGGGCCGGGTGACCCATACTTCTGGGCTTTCCGTCGGGTACCTGCACCAGGCCGACGACTTCGCCGCCGAGGCGACCATCCGCGACGTCATCGTCGGCGGCAGGCCGGACCACATCTGGGCGGCAGAGGCCGACACCCGCGCCGTGGTCGAGCATCTGTTGTCCGAGGTCTCCCTCGACCAGGCGGTGGACAACCTCAGCGGTGGTGAACGTCGCCGCGTCGCGCTGGCAGCGGTTCTCCTGGCCGGCCACGACGTGCTGGTCCTCGACGAGCCGACCAACCACCTCGACGTCGAGGTGATCGGTTGGCTCGCGGGCCACCTCGCGGCACAGCGCACGCAGGCCCTGGTCGTGGTCAGCCACGACCGGTGGTTCCTGGACGCGGTGTGCACGCGGATGTGGGAGGTCCACGACGGTGTCGTCGACGCCTACGACGGTGGCTACGCCGCGTACGTCCTGGCCCGCGCCGAACGCATGCGCGTGGCCGCGGGCACCGAGACGCGGCGCCGCAACCTGATGCGCAAGGAACTCGCCTGGTTGCGGCGCGGCCCGCCTGCGCGGACGTCGAAGCCCAAGTTCCGCATCCAGGCGGCCAACGACCTGATCGCGAACGAACCCGACCCCCGCGATTCGCTCGCGCTGCAGCGGTTCGCGACCGCCCGGCTGGGCAAGGACGTGTTCGACCTGCACCGCGTGGTGCTCGAACTGGGCGGCAAGACGCTGCTCGACAAGCTGGACTGGTCGATCGGCCCCGGTGCGCGCATCGGCCTGGTCGGGGTCAACGGCACCGGCAAGTCGTCGATTCTCAAGCTGCTGATCGGAGAACTGCCTCCGACCTCGGGCACGATCAAGCGCGGCAAGACGCTGTCGATCGGCTACCTGAGTCAGGCGCTGATCGAGTTGGAGCCCAACGAGCGGGTGCTCGACGCCGTCGAGAACAGCCGCCGCATCACCGAGACCGCGAGCGGCAAGGAAGTCAGCGCCTCGACCCTGCTCGAGGACTTCGGGTTCACCGGCGACAAGCTCACCACCCGCCTGGGCGAGCTCTCCGGCGGCGAGCGGCGTCGGCTGCAGTTCCTGCGGCTACTGCTCGAGGAGCCCAACGTCCTGCTGCTAGACGAACCCACCAACGACCTCGACATCGACACGCTGACGGTGCTCGAGGACTACCTAGACGGCTGGCCGGGCACGCTGATCGTGGTCACCCACGACCGCTACTTCCTGGAGCGCGTCGCCGACGTGACGTACGCGTTGACCGGGAACGGCCGCTGCGACCTGCTGCCCGGCGGCATCGAGCAGTACCTGGAGGGACGCGCAGGCGCCGACGCTCCCGAGGTCGCCAAGGCGGCCGAGCGCGGCGAGTCGCACTCGGCGCGATCGCGGCGCACGTCGAAGGATCTGGCCCGCATCGAGAATCAACTGACCAAGCTCGACGACCGGATCGCGAAGGTGCACGAGGCGATGGCCGTCGCGGCCGCCGACCACGTCAAGGTCGCCGAACTCAACGACGAGTTGCGCGAGTTGGCCGGGCGCAAGGAGTCCCTCGAAGAGGAGTGGCTGGCGCTGGCCGACGACTAGCGCAGCTGGACCCGCAACCGGTCAGCGGTGTCGCGCACGGTGCCGAGCTGCCGGGCGACCTGGACGGGCGCCGTGCCTCCGCGGGCATCGCGCGAGTTCACCGACCCGGCCACAGTGAGCACGTCGCGCACCTGGGCGGTCAGCCCGGGATGAATGCCTGCGAGTTCGTCGTCGGCGAGTTCTTCGAGCCCCACGCCTCGCGCTTCGGCCCTGCGAACTGCGGCACCGGCCGCCTCGTGCGCGACGCGGAACGGAATGCCCTGGCGCACCAGCCATTCGGCGACGTCGGTGGCCAACGTGTAGCCCAGCGGCGCGAGTTCGGCCATCCGCTCGGTGTCGAACGTCAACGTCCCCACGAGGCCAGCCACCGCCGGCAGCAGTAATTCGAGCTGCGTGACCGAGTCGAAGACCGGCTCCTTGTCCTCCTGCAGATCGCGGTTGTACGCCAGCGGCTGCGCCTTGAGCGTGGCGAGCAGTCCGGTCAGGTTGCCGATCAACCGGCCGGACTTGCCACGGGCGAGTTCGGCGATGTCCGGGTTCTTCTTCTGCGGCATGATCGAGCTGCCGGTGGACCACGAGTCGTGCAGCGTCACGTACCCGAATTCGGTGGTGTTCCAGAGGATGACGTCCTCGGCGAGCCTGGACAGGTCGACCGCGATCATCGCCAGCACGAACGCCGCCTCGGCCGCGAAGTCCCGGGAGGCGGTCGCGTCGATCGAGTTGTCCGCTGCCGCAGCGAAACCCAGTTCGCTGGCGATGGCGTCGGGATCCAGGCCAAGGGACGACCCGGCGAGCGCCCCTGAACCGTACGGGGAGACGGCCGTGCGGCTGTCGAAGTCGACGATGCGGTCGACGTCGCGCAGGAGCGGGTGGGCGTGCGCCAGTAGGTGATGCGCGAGCAACACGGGCTGGGCGGACTGCAGGTGCGTCTTGCCCGGCATGATCGCCGTGGGATGCGCGGCCGCCTGGGTGGCCAACGCGGCCACGACGTCGAGGGCACCGTTGCCGACCCGCTTCATCGCATCGCGCAACCACATCCGGAACAGCGTGGCCACCTGGTCGTTGCGCGAGCGGCCGGCCCGCAGCCGACCGCCCAGGTCCTCGCCGACCCGGTCGATGAGGCCACGCTCGAGGGCGCCGTGCACGTCCTCGTCCGACGGCAGCGGGCCGAAGTTGCCGTCGTCGACGTCGGATCCGAGGCTGTCGAGTCCGGCCAGCAGCCCGTCACGCTGCTCCTCCGTCAACAGCCCCGCACCGAACAGGACCCGCACGTGAGCCTTCGACGCGCGGACGTCATACGGTGCGAGCACCCAGTCGAAGTGCGTCGACTTGCTCAGCGCGGCAAGGGCATCGGAAGGGCCGTCGGTGAACCGACCACCCCAGAGCGAGCCCTCGTTCGTGCTCACGACTGCAGGTCCCGCTTCGCCGCGATCTTCGAAGAGAGGCCGTGCACGTGCACGAAGCCCTTGGCGCTGGACTGGTCGAATGTGTCGCCCTCGTCGTAGGTGGCGAGGTTGAAGTCGTACAGCGACTGGCTGCTCCGCCTGCCGTTGACGGCGATGTGGCCGCCGTGCAGCACCAGCCGGATCTCGCCGGTCACGTGTTCCTGGGTGTGGTCGACGAACGACTCCAGCGCCCGCTTGAGCGGTGAGTACCAGAGGCCGTCGTAGACCAGCTCGCCCCACTTCTGGTCGGTGTTGCGCTTGAACCGGCCCAGTTCGCGCTCGAGTGTGACGTGTTCGAGTTCGGTGTGCGCGTTGATGAGCACCATCGCGCCAGGGGCTTCGTAGATCTCACGGCTCTTGATGCCGACCAACCGGTCCTCGACGACGTCGAGGCGACCCACGCCCTGCGCGCCCGCCCGCCGGTTCAGTTCGACGATGGCCTCCAGGACCGAGACGCGGCGCCCGTCGATGGAGACCGGCACCCCCTTCTCGAATCCCACGACGACCTCGTCGGGGCTGCTCCAGTTGACCGTCGGGTCCTCGGTGTAGTCGTACACGTCCTTGGTGGGCGCGTTCCAGAGGTGCTCCAGAAAGCCGGTCTCGACGGCACGGCCCCATACGTTCTGGTCGATCGAGAACGGCGATCGCTTGCTGACGTTGATCGGGATCGCGTTCTCCTCGGCGAAGGCAATGGCCTTCTCCCGGGTCCACGCGTAGTCCCGCACGGGCGCGAGCACCTCGAGATCGGGTGCGAGCGAGGCGAATCCGACCTCAAAGCGGACCTGGTCGTTGCCCTTGCCGGTGCAGCCGTGCGCCACGATGCCGCCACCGTGCTCGCGCGCCGCGTCGACGAGGTGCTTGACGATCAACGGCCTGCTGATGGCCGACACCAGCGGGTAGCGGTCCATGTAGAGGGCGTTGGACTTGATGGTCGGCAGGCAGTACTCGTTGGCGAACTCGTCGCGTGCGTCGACGACGACGGCCTCGACGGCACCGCAGTTTATCGCGCGCTGACGGATTACCTCCATGTCCTCACCGCCCTGGCCGAGGTCGATCGCGACCGCCACGACCTCTCGGCCGGTCTCCTTGCCGATCCAGCTGATCGCGACCGAGGTGTCCAGACCGCCGGAGTACGCCAGGATGACGCGTTCGGACATGTACCAATCTCCTTCTAGTTCTCAACGAAAATTAGTGTGCTCAATGCGCTTCTTCGAAGCGGCCGGCGAGTTCCGCGCCGGTCATCGGGTCACGCGCCACCACGAGGATGGTGTCATCGCCGGCAACCGTGCCAACGACGTAGGGCAGCGATGCGCGGTCGATCGCGCTGGCCAGGTAGTGCGCCGCCCCTGGCGGGGTGCGGAGCACAGCGAGATTACCGCTCGCGTCGGTGGACACCAGCAGGTCGTTCAGCAGGCGCGTCATCCGCTCGGTCCCACCGGACACCCCGCGCACCGGGCTGCCGTCCTCGGGGACGACGTAGACGCCGGTACCGCCGTCGGCGCCGCGCAGCTTGACCGCGCCCAGTTCCTCCAGATCCCGCGACAGCGTGGCCTGGGTGACGTCGATGCCGTCGGCGGCAAGCATCGTCGCGAGTTCGCTCTGGCTGCGCACCGAGTTCGACGACAGCAGCGACACGATGCGCGCCTGCCTGCCCGCCCTCGTCGAGGCCGATGTCATGCGCGATCCCGCTTCGCTTCTCGCTGGGTCACGAGCCGCTCATCCTCGACGCTCCAACAACCAGACCAGCAGCGCCTTCTGCGCGTGCAGCCGGTTCTCCGCCTCGTCCCACACCGCGCTCTGCGGGCCGTCGATCACGTCGTCGGTGATCTCGTGGCCGCGGTGGGCGGGAAGGCAGTGCAGCACCACCGCATCCGGTGCGGCCGACTCCAGCAGTGCGCCGTTGACCTGGAACGGTCGGAACGGGCGTACGCGGTCCAGGCCGTCGTTCTCCTGGCCCATCGACGTCCACGTATCGGTGACCAGGACGTCGGCTCCCTCGGCGCCGGCCCGCGCGTCCGAGGTGACCGTGACGGTGGCACCGGTCTCGGCTGCCCGCTTGGCCGCCGCCGCCACGAACATCGGGTGGGGTTCGAAGTTCTGCGGTGCGGCGATGGTCACGTCGATGCCTGCGGTGACGCCGCCCAGCATCAGCGAGTGCGCCATGTTGTTGGCGCCGTCGCCGAAGTAGGTCATCTTCAGGCCATGCAGTTTGTCCTTGCGCTCGGCTAGCGTCTGCAGGTCGGCCAGCACCTGGCAGGGGTGGAACTCATCGGACAAAGCGTTGATGATGGGCACCGTCGACCCGGATCCCATGGCGCTCAACCGTTCCTGCGCGAACGTGCGCCACACGATGGCGTCGACGTAGCGGGACAGCACCGCGCCGGTGTCCTCGAGGGTCTCCTCGCGGCCGAGCTGGGTGCTGCGCCCGTCGACGACGACGGCGTGCCCGCCGAGCTGAGCGATGCCCATCTCGAAGGAGAACCGGGTTCGCGTCGAGTTCTTCTCGAAGATGACCGCCACGCCGCGCGGGCCCTCCAGTGGACGGGCGCTGAACGGCGCCTTCTTCAACTCGGCAGCCAGGGCGAGGACCTCGGCCTGCTCGTCGGGCGTCAGGTCGTCGTCCCGTAGGAAGTGTCGCAGTGTCATGGGCGATCCCACTTCGCTTCTCGCTGGGGTGTCATGAGTTCTCCGTCGCGGCGTCGAGGATGGCGGGCAGGTCGCCGACGAACGCATCGATCTGCTCGTCGGTGACCACCAGCGGCGGTGCGAGCCGCACGACGTCGGGCGCCGCGGCGTTGATCAGGTAGCCGGCGTCGCGTGCCGCGGTTTCGATGGCCTTGCCGACCGGGGAGGTCAGCACGATGCCCCGCAGCAGACCCCGCCCCCGGACGTGATCGACCAGCGGGTGCCCGATGGCCTCGATCCCATGCGCGAGCGTCTTGCCGAGCACGTCGGCCCGCGCGATCAGATCGTCCTGCCCCAGCGTCGTGAGTACCGCCAGCGCTGCTGCCGTACACACCGGGTTGCCACCGAACGTGCTCCCGTGCAGTCCCGGGGTCATGAGCTCGGCCGCGTCGCCGATCGCCAGGCAGGCACCGATCGGCAGGCCGCCGCCCAGCCCCTTGGCCAGGGTCACGACGTCGGGGGTGATCCCGTCGTGGGCGTGCGCATAGAACGTGCCGGTGCGGCCGACACCCGTCTGCACTTCGTCGAGCACCAGCAGCGCGCCGTGGCGGGCGGTGATCTCGCGCGCCGCGACGAGGTATCCCGGCGGCGGCGTCACGACCCCGCCCTCCCCCATGATCGGCTCGAGGAACACGGCAGCGGTCTCGTCGGACACGGCTGCGGCGAGTGCGTCCGCGTCGCCGTACGGCACGTGGGTGACGTCGCCGGGCAGCGGCGCGAACGGCGCCTGCTTGCTCGGCTGGCCGGTCAGCGCCAGCGACCCCATGGTGCGGCCGTGGAAGGCACCGTCGGCGGCGACGAGTTTGATGCGACCGGTCAGGCGGCTGATCTTGAACGCCACCTCGTTGGCCTCGGTCCCGGAGTTCGCGAAGAACACCCGCGCGTGGACGTCGCCGCCGAGGTGGGCCACCAGCGCCTCGGCGAGCGCGATACCCGGTTCGGTGGCATAGAGATTCGACGTGTGGCCGAGTGTGTTCAGCTGCCTGGTCACGGCTTCGATGACGGCTGGGTGCCGGTGCCCGAGCACGTTGACCGCGATGCCGCCGAGCAGGTCCACGTAGGACTTGCCGTCGACGTCGGTCACCACGGCGCCGTCGCCCGTCGCCAGGACGATGGGCGGGGTGCCGTAGTTGTTCATCATCACGGCGCCCCAACGGGCTTGTAGGTCTTCCGTCTGTGACATTCCCGGGTCGCTCCGCTCCTGCCCACCGGACATCATCTCGGTACCACCTTCGTCCCCGATCCCCCATTGGTCAGCAGCTCGACCAGCACGCTGTGCTCCACGCGACCATCGATGACGTGTGCGCTCGGCACGCCGCCGCCGACCGCGCGCAGACAGGCCTCGATCTTCGGCACCATCCCGGACTCCAGCTTCGGCAGCAGACCGGTCAGCTCTGCGACGTCGATCTCGCTGACGAGCGATCCGCGGTCCGGCCAATTCGTGTACAGGCCTTCGACGTCGGTGAGCATCAACAGCCGCTCGGCACCGAGCGCTTCCGCCAGCGCAGCCGCGGCAGTGTCGGCGTTGATGTTGTGCACCACGCCGTCGGCGTCGGGCGCGATGGTCGAGACCACCGGGATGCGCCCGGCGGCGATCAGGTCCGTGACGGCCGACGTGTCGACCTTCTCGACGTCGCCGACCAGACCGATGTCGGTGGCGACACCGTCGACCGTGACGTCGCGCCGGATCGCGGTGAACAGGTGGGCGTCCTCGCCGGTGATGCCGACCGCGTACGGCCCGTGGGCGTTGATGAGGCCGACGAGTTCCCGGCCGACCTGGCCGAACAGCACCATGCGGGCGATGTCGAGGACTTCGGGGGTGGTCACGCGGAAGCCGCCCTTGAACTCGCCGGGGATGCCGAGGCGCTTGAGCATCGCGCTGATCTGTGGACCACCCCCGTGCACGACGACGGGGTGGATGCCGCAGTTGCGCAGGAACGCCATGTCCGCGGCGAACGCGGCCTTGAGCACGTCATCGGTCATGGCGTTGCCGCCGTACTTGACCACGACGACCCTGCCGTGCAGTTGCTTCAGCCAGGGCAGCGCCTCGGCGAATACGGCGGCCTTCGTCGCAGTGGTAATGGTTGCGGTGTCGATGGCAGCAGACGTGGTCACGAGGAGTACGCCGAGTTCTCTTCGACGTAGGCGTGCGACAGGTCGGTGGTGCGGATGGTGGCCGCGCCGCTACCGACCCCGAGGTCGACGACGACCTCGATCTCTGCGCCGGACAGGTCCACCTCGCGGGCGTCGGGGGTTCCGGCGCCGTCGATGCACACGGGAGAACCGTTGAAGGACACGCTGATCCGTCCCGGCTCGAGTTCCACGGGCGCCATCCCGACGGCCGCCAGTACGCGGCCCCAGTTGGGATCCGATCCGAACAGCGCCGTCTTGACCAGGCTGTCGCGGGCGATCACGCGGGCCGCGGTCACGGCGTCGCCCTCGGAGAGCGCACCGGTGACCGTGATGGCGATCCGCTTGGTCACGCCTTCGGCGTCGGCCTGCAGCTGGGCGCACAGGTCGTCGCACACGGCGAGGACCGCGGCATCCAATTCGTCCTGGCTCGGCGCGACTTCGCTTGCGCCCGAGGCCAACAGCAGCACGGTGTCGTTGGTCGAGCAGCTGCCGTCGACGTCGAGGCGGTCGAACGTGCGCGCCGAGGCGTTGCGCAGTGCGCGGTCCAAGGCGTCGCCGTCGGCGACGGCGTCGGTGGTGATGACGCACAGCATCGTCGCCAGCGACGGCGCCAGCATCCCGGCTCCCTTGGCCATGCCGCCCACCGTCCAGTTCTGCGGGTGGTGCAGGGCCACCTGCTTGGGGACGGTGTCGGTGGTCATGATGGCCTGGGCGGCCTCCTTGCCGCCGCTCAGGCCGCCTGCCATCTCCTGCACGACGGCCTTGATGCCGGGCAGCACCCTGTCCATCGGGAGCCGGTCGCCGATGAGCCCCGTCGAGCAGACCGCCACCTCGATGGCCCCGGTCTCTGTCCCCCAGGTCGACAGCGCGGCCGCGACGGCCTCCGCGGTCGCGTGGGTGTCCTGGAACCCGCCAGGTCCCGTGCAGGCGTTGGCGCCGCCGGAGTTGAGGACGACGGCACGCAGCCGGCGCGTCGTCATCACCTGCTGCGTCCACAGGACCGGCGCGGCCTTGACCTTGTTGCGGGTGAACACCCCGGCCGCGGCGTGGTCCGGCCCCTCGTTGAACACGAGCGCGAGGTCGGGTGCCCCCGATGCCTTGATGCCCGCTGCGATGCCTGCGGCGCGGAAACCCGCAGGCGCAGTGACGCCCTGGGTGCGGATCAGGCTCTGACTGGTTGTCACGGTGCCACTCCCACAGTCGAAAGCCCTTCCGTCTCCGGCCATCCCAGCGCCAGGTTCATCGATTGCACGGCAGCCCCGCCGGTGCCCTTGACCAGGTTGTCGATGGCGCACAGCGCGACCAGCACGCCTGCGTCGGCGTCGACCGCGACGGCGACCTGGGCGGCGTTGCTACCGATCACCGACCCGGTCTTGGGCAGACGACCCTCGGGCAACAGGTGCACGAACGGTTCGCTGCCGTAGGCCTTCTCGTAGGCCGACCGGATCTCGGAGGTGGTCGCGGTGGTGGGCGCGGTGCAGGTCGCCAGGATGCCGCGCGAGGTCGGAATGAGCACCGGCGTGAAGGACACGGTGACGTCGCGGTCGGTGACGAGCCGGAGTCCCTGCGCGATCTCGGGCGTGTGGCGGTGCGCGCCACCGATGTTGTAGGCGCGAGCGGAGCCGATGACCTCGGCGCCGAGGAGGTCGACCTTCGCCGCCCGCCCTGCGCCCGATGTACCGCTGACGGCGACAACCGTGATGGCGGGCTCGATCAGGTCGGCGGCCACCGCCGGCAGCAGCGCCAGCAGCGCGGCGGTCGGGTAGCAACCCGGGACCGCGATGCGCTTGGCGTCCTGCAGCGCGTCCCGGCCGCCGGGCAGTTCGGGGAGTCCGTACGGCCAGCTGCCAGCGTGGGTCGAGCCGTAGTAGCGCTCCCACGCCGACGGGTCGGTGAGCCGAAAGTCCGCCCCGCAATCGACGATCAGCGTCTCGGGGCCGAGCTTCTCGGCCAGCGCGGCGGAGTGGCCGTGCGGCAGCGCGAGGAAGACCACGTCGTGGCCGGCGAGCACCTCGGGTTCGGTGGGATCGAGCACCCGGCCCTCGAGCGGCAGCAGGTGCGGGTGGTGTTCGGTGACGTCGGTTCCCGCGCTCGACGCCGCGGTCAGCGCGCCGATCGTGAGGCGGCCGTCGCGGTAGGCGGGGTGGCCGAGGAGGAGGCGAAGGATTTCGCCACCGGCGTATCCGCTGGCTCCGGCAACGGCGACTGAAGTCATGCATCGATCTTGCATGTTTATGCAGACGGTTGCAAACTGATTACCTGCACTGCATGGCGCCAGGCTAGGCGGAGAGCGCGTCCGGTCGAGCATCGAAGGCGGGATGAAACGCCACCGTTCCGGTGGGGATCGCGTCCGATTGCAGCGGCGCGACCAGCACATTCTCGGGGGGCACCCCCGCCACCGTCAGTGATGGAGCACCTGAAGCGATCCCAAGTCTGCCGTAATAGTTGGGATCGCCCACTATCACGCACCCTTGCGCCCCCATCTCCCGCAGGCGAGTAGCAGCGGCGTCGACGAGCGCACTACCAATTCCTCGGCGCTGCAGGTCTGGTCGCACCGACAGCGGACCACCTCCGTACCAGCCCACCGCGGCGTTGCCGTCCAGGGAAATCGGCGACACGGCCACGTGTCCGACGACCTGACCGGCTTCGTCCACGGCGACCAGCGAAAGGGTCAAGGCGCCGGCTTCTCGCAGTCCGTCGATGATGGCCGACTCCGTCTGCCGACTCTGGGGCACATCCCGGAAGGCCAACTCGGTGATCGCACGGATGGCATCCACATCGGTTTCACGTTCGTCACGAACGTTGATCGACGTCACGACCGCAGAACTGCACCGACACGAGCGCCCGCCCGTGCCACGGCTGCATCGCGGGCCGCGCTCGCCTCGTCCTCGGTCAGCGTTCGGTCCGGAGCGCGGAATCGCAGCGCCAAGGCGAGCGACTTGTTGCCCTCGCCGACCTGCGGGCCGGTGTAGACGTCGAACAGCCTGACGTCCTCGAGCAGCTCGCCCGCGCCCTCCCGGACGGCGTCGACGACGTCGCGTGCGGCCACGTCGTCGGCGACAACGAGGCTGACGTCCTGGAAGACGGCAGGGAACGGCGAGACCGCCGGAACCGGCAGCGGCTCGGTGATCGGCACGGCGTCGAGGTCCAGTTCGACGGCGCAGGTGCGCTTGGGGAGTCCTGCCCGTTCGATGACCGCGGGATGAAGTTCACCGGCATGCCCGATGACCCGGTCGCCGATGAGAACCTCGGCGCAGCGGCCGGGGTGCCAGGGCAGCTCGCGCGCCGCGCGCAGCGTCACGTCGACGTGGCAGGCACGCGCGATGATCTGGACGGCCTCGATGGCGTCGGCAGCTTCCACCGGGCGACCCGAGCCCCATGGTCCGGCGGGTTCGCGGCGGCCAGCGAGGACCACGCCGACGTGCAGTGGCTGACGCGGCAGCGAGTCGTCGATGGTGGCGATCTCGTCGTCGGTGGGCCGGCGATCCACCGGGATCCGGTCCAGCGCACGGGTCTGCGGCGTGGCCAGCACCACCTGTTCGATGCCGAACAGGGCGACGTCGGTGGCACCGCGGGACACGTTGCGAGACAACGCCTCCAGCAGCCCGGGCAGCAGGGTGGAGGCGAGCTGGGGCCGATCGGCCTCCAGCGGGTTGAGCACCGACATGGTGGCCCGGCGCGGATCGTCGACGGCCAGATTCCACGCGTCGAAGACGCCTGCGGGCAGGAAGGGCGTCGGCAGGATCTCCACGAACCCGCTGAGTGCGAGCGACTTCCCGATGGCACGACGACGCCGCTGCCCAGCGGTCAGGCCGCGTCCGGGCGGGGCGAGGGGCAGCACCGACGGGATGCGGTCGAGTCCTTCGATGCGGAGCACCTCCTCGACGAGGTCGGCGGGCTCGCGCAGGTCGGGCCGCCAGCTCGGAGGCGTGACCGTGACCGTGTCGTCGGCGACCTCGACCTTGCCGCCGATCTGGGTCAACCGTCGCGCAGTGGCGCCTTCGGCGTACTCGATGCCCGCCATCCGGTCGGGAAGGTCGACGGGCATGGCGACCGGGGCCGGGGACCAGTCGTCGCGGGGCGGATCGCCGCGCCAGTCGGTCAGTGTGGGCTGCACGGTGCCGCCCGCGATGTCTGCGAGCAGCCCTGCGCAGCGATCGATGGCTGCGACGGAGATGGCGGGGTCGACCGTGCGCTCGTAGCGCCGGCCGGCTTCGCTGACCAGACGCAGGCGGCGCTGGGTCCGCGACACCGCGGCGGGGTCCCACACCGCGGCCTCGAGGAGGACGTCGACGGTCGTGTCGCGCACCTCGGTGGTGCCGGCGCCCATGATGCCGCCGATCGACGCGGTTGCTCGTTCGTCGACGATCAGTACGTCGCCGGTGTCGAGCGATCGCGTGACGTCGTCGAGGGTGACGACCTTCTCCCCCGGTTCGGCGAAGCGCACGTCGAGTGCGCCCGAGATGAGAGTCCGGTCGTGTGCGTGCAGCGGGTGCCCCAACTCGAGCATGACGTAGTTGGTGACGTCGACCGCGGGCGAGATGGCGCGGATCCCGCTCAGGAGCAGACGCCGCTGCATCCACCACGGGGACACCGCAGTCGGGTCGATGCCGGTGACGGGGCGCAGCCCGAACCGCAGCACACCGGTGCCGGGCTGAATCGTCAGCGGCCAGGCTTCGCCTTCGACCGGCAGCGGCGCGACGTCGGCGGGATCGACGAAGTCCAGATCCATGGCGCACGCGATCTCACGGGCCATGCCGCGGATCGACAGGCAGTAGCCGCGGTCCGGCGTGATCGCGAGGTCGAATACGACGTCGTCGAGTCCGACGACGTCGATACCGGAGTCACCGGGTTCGGCGGTGCCCGGGGGCAGCACCAGGATGCCGGTGTGATCAGCGCCGAGATTGAGTTCGGACGCCGAGCAGATCATCCCGTCGGAGGTGCGGCCGTAGGTCTTGCGCTTGGCGATGGTGAAGTCACCAGGCAACGTCGTACCGGGAAGGGCGACGACTACCAGGTCGCCGACGACGAAGTTGGTTGCACCGCAGACGATGTCGCGCGGCTCGCCGTCGACGTTGTGGGCGCCGACGTCGACCTTGCAGGCCCGGATCGGCTTCTTGAAGCCGGTCAGCTCCTCGATCTCGGCGACGCGGCCGACCACCAGCGGACCGGTTACCGGCCCCACCGGAACGATGTCCTCGACCTCGTGGCCGATGTCGATGAGCGTGCGTTCGAGTTCGTCGACGGACACGTCCCAGTGGGGGGTGCCGGCCCGGACGACGTCGCGCAGCCAGCTGTAGGGGATGCGCATCAGGCGCCCACCCCGAACGGCAGCGAGAACCGGACGTCGCCCTCGACCATGTCGCGCATGTCGGAGATGCCGTTGCGGAACTGCAGCGTGCGCTCCAGGCCCATGCCGAACGCGAAGCCGGAGTACTCGGCGGGGTCGATTCCGCAGGCGCGCAACACGTTCGGGTTCATCATCCCGCAGCCACCCCACTCCACCCAGCCGGGCCCGCCCTTCTTGTTCTCGAACCAGACGTCGACTTCTGCCGACGGCTCGGTGAAGGGGAAGAAGTGCGGCCGGAACCGAGTGCGGCCGCCGGGACCGAACTGGGCGCGGGCGAACGCGTCGAGGGTGCCCTTGAGGTGCGCCATGGTGAGACCGCGGTCGACGGCCATCCCCTCGACCTGGTGGAACACCGGGGTGTGGGTGGCGTCGAGTTCGTCGGTGCGGAACGTCCGTCCGATCGAGATGATGTACACCGGCAGGTCGCGTTCGAGCAGGGCGCGGATCTGAACGGGCGAGGTGTGTGTGCGCAGGACCTGCCGCGAACCGTCCGGCGCGACGTGGAACGTGTCCTGTTCGCTGCGCGCCGGGTGGTCGGGCGGGAAGTTCAGGGCGTCGAAGTTGAACTGCTCGGTCTCGACTTCCGGACCTTCGGCGAGTTCCCAACCCATCGCCACGAACGTGTCGGCGACGTGCTCGGCGAGGATCGTGATCGGGTGCCGCGCGCCGAGTGGCTGGCGCGTGGTGGGCAGCGTGACGTCGATGCGTTCGGCGACAAGTGCGGCGGCGTCGCGCTCGGCCCGCAGGACTTCGAGGCGTTCGTCGTAGGCTGCTTGCGCTGCCGTGCGGGCCACGTTCACGCGCTTGCCGGCGTCGGCACGTTCGTTCTTGGGCAGCGAGCCAAGGGCCTGTCGCGCCAACGCAATCGGCGACCGATCACCGAGATGCTCGGTCTTGGCCCGCGCCAGCTCGTCGAGACCGGAGGCGGCGTCGAAGGCGCGCCGAGCCTCGCCGACGGCGTCCGTCAGCGCCTGCTCGGTCAAACCCGGGGTTCCCGCAATGTCATTGCTGGGCTGCTCAGCCACCCGGCGATCATAGCGACGGGTGGGGTGTGACCCGCGCTACCCTCACGCCAGGGGCGAGGAGTTCCGCCTCCGCTTCGTTGAGTCGGCGGTCGTTCGTGATGCGCCGGGCACGATCCTGCGCGCGGGTTGGTTTGCGACGGGGCATGGCGAGGCCCGGGTTGGCTTCGGATGCCGTGGCCGTTCTGGCTGCGTTCGTGATCGTCACGGGAGCCGTGGGCAGGCAAAGGCTCGGAAACAGCAGCTTGCTGCCCGGCTCGGTGACGTAGGTCCGGCCGTGTGGTGAGGTCCAGATGATGGTTCCGTCGGGGAGTTGTCGGTCCCGCCAGCCGTTGGGTCCGCCCCAGAACGTTTTCAACAAGTGGTGTCGGCGGCATAGGCATTTCAGGTTGGACGCGCAGGTCGGCCCGAACGGCCAGGCGATGGTGTGGTCGATGTCGGTGTGTGAGGCGGGTTCCGAACAGCCAGGGAAGCGGCAGGTGAGGTCTCGGCATCGGACGAAGTCGGCCAGCTTGCGCGATGGGGTGTAGCGGGGTTCTGGTGGGCTGTCGCCGGGGTGGCAGACCTTGCAGGTCTTCGCGGTGCGTGCGAAGCGGCGGGCCAGGGACCCGGGCAGGAACGGGCCGCCGATGATCGCGCCGGGGCGGGTGGCGGGGGAATCGGCGTTCGCAGGGGCCTTCGGGTCAGCGCACTGGCCGCTCAACTCATCCCATGTCGTGATCTCGGCCAGGGGCTTGTCGAACAGCGGATCCGGGTCGCCGTCGAGCGCGGCGTCCTGCGCCATCGCGGCATCGGACCCGTCGTCGAGGGTGTCCTCGTTGACCACCACGTAGACCACCGCATCACCCCTCGCAGGTGTAGTGGGTCCGGGGCAGTCGTCGCTGCCGCACAGGCACGGCAGATAGTCGAGGCCCAGGGTGATCGAGTTGATTGAATCGGCGCGGCGTTGGTCGACGGTCCGTGGATCGCCCGGGCACACCGTCCGAGCCAGGACATTCAACCGCTTCTCGACGGCCTTGCCGTGGGTGGCGAACAGGGTGCCGAACATCGTGGCCATGCCGGAGCCGTCGTAGTCGAACTGAATGCTGCGGCCCTTGCCCGTGAGCTTCGTGCGATATACGCCGTGCGGGTCGTGTTCGGCGACGATCGCGTCGATGGCGTTGTTCAGTTTCTCCTCCGACAGCGGCGCCCACTCGGTCAGCACCTCTGCGAAGGCCTTGTCCACGGCACGCTGGGCGTCGCGATCCCGCACCAGGGTCGTGCGGGTGGTGATCGCCGACACCACGCGGTAGGACACCAGCCCTTGCGCGAAGAGCGCCGCGACCTCAGGCAGCCGATCCCGGAGAGCAGTCGCGATCAACAACTGATGCGACGCGGCGCCTTGAGTGATGTTCTGCTCGGCCCCGATCTCCGCGGAGACGGCGCCCCAGTTGTCGAGGTACCACTGCTCGCGGTCGGCCGAGCCGTCCGCGGCGTAGGCCTGATCCACGAGAACGACCATCGCCGCAAGCCGGCGGGCCGTGGCCGCGGCCTCCACGCGCGCCCATCCCGCGACCGTGCGGGAGGTCTGAGCTTCAGTGGCCAACACTTCGAACATACTTTCGAATCTACTACTCTGCACTGACTCAGACTTCTTGTCACGGTCGCCGAGTGAAGATTGGTGACATGTCGGAAGGAGTGTCAGATGACCAGGTCGCGGCGGTCGAAGATATCGGCTGAAGACAAGGTTCGGTATGTGTTGG
>NZ_JAKCFC010000017.1 GCF_021916785.1 Mycolicibacterium lacusdiani | reverse complement strand
GTCGAGGTCCCAGGACACGTGCCGGCTGAGCACCGAGGGTGGTAGGCCGAACATCTCACGGGTAGTGCGGGTCAGGTGGGCGCTGTCGGCGAACCCCGCCCCATGCGCGGCGCCGGTCAGGTCATCACCGGCCTGCACGCGGGTGATCGCGATGCGTAAGCGCGTCCACAACACGTAACGCCGTAGCGGGATGCCGACCTGCTCGGTGAACAGATGGGTCAAGCGACTCGCCGAAAGACCAAGCTGGGCAGCTAGTTCCGTGCCGCTGACCGGGCCCGCCGCCACCAGGTCGGGCAGCAGCCGCAACGCGTCCTCGATGGCGGGATGCCGCGCCGCGGTGCCGTAGTCGGCAGTGGTGGGCGCCAGGTGCGCGATCAGCTCGTTGACCACCGTCGCCAGCGCTCGTCGACGGGAAGAACTCAGCACTGGGGTGACAGTCCAGCCGGAGCGGACGGCGCGGGAGTGTGCGGCCCGGCCGGGCGCGGATTCCGGCTCCAGGAACACCACGGTGCCCTCCTGGGCGCCGACCTCGATCCGGTGTAGCGCGTCGGCGGGCACGACCACCTTCGTGCCTCGGTGACGCGCGCCGTGCCCGTCGAGGACCGTCAACGCCGTTGTGGCGGTGATGATCTGAACGGCATGGTGGGCATGGGCGTCGGTGGGGCCGATTGAGCCGGTGAAGGCCAGCACCCCCGGCCGCAGCAGCGCCGCGCCGCTCCAGCGCGGTCCGGCAGCTGCATCACCGCCAGACCTATTCATCGCCACTAGACGATGATAGCGTCTAGTACAGATCGTTAAACGGCGATGCCACCCAAGAAAGCCGATCATTCGGACGCTGTGGCAACCGCTACTGAGTGGAAGGAGTCTGCGGTGTTGATGAACCGGGCAGAAACAGCTCTGATCAACTCGGCTCCTCGGCGCTGGCTGCAGCGCCTCTATGAAGTGCCGACGCTGCTGCGCTTCGGGGGTCGGCTCCTCCCGGGTAGTCGAGCTGTCGAGATTGGCTGTGGGTCGGGCTACGGCTCGCAGCTGGTGCTGCAGCGGTTCGGCGCCGCGCAGGTCGACGCGATCGATCTGGACCCGGCAATGATCGAGCGGGCACGAGTCCGCCTCGCCCCCTACGGCGACCGGGTACATCTGGCTACCGGCAGCGCCACCGATCTGCGTGAGGTGCTCAACGCCAATGACGGCAGCTACGACGCGGTGTTCGACTTCGGGATCATTCATCACATCCCCGACTGGCGCGCCGCGGTCGCCGAAGCCGCCAGAGTGCTCACCCCCGGCGGGCGGTTCTACTTCGAAGAAGTCACCGCCCACGCCCTCCACCGCCCCACCTACCGGCGGTTGTTCGACCACCCCGCCGATGACCGGTTCGCCGCCGAGGACTTCCTCGACGAGTTGGGCCAGCAGGGTCTGATCATCATCGGATCGGTGACCCGCATCCAGGGCGATTACTTGCTCGGCGTCGCCGCCAAGCCACTCGCTGCGGGCGGTGGGCGATGATGGCCGCCGCCGCGCTGGCCCTGTTCGTGGTCATGATGCTGCTCGCGGGGGCGCTGCGCACCCTCATCCAGCGGCACCGCACCGGTGGCAGTGGCCACCGGCGCACGCTGTCACCGCGCGGCTCGCTGGGCTGGTCGGCGCTCACCGCTACTGACATCGGCTACCTCACCGTCGGTGTCGGCGGCCCACTGGCGCACTGGCTGGGGCTACCGCCGGTGAGCGTGCTCCAGCACCCTCCCATTCACGTGCTCGGCGTGGTCCTGGCGGTCCTGGGCATCCTGGGCGCCTTCGGTGCGCAGATGGCGTTGGGCGCGTCCTGGCGGATCGGGGTCGACCAAAGTGAACGCACCGCATTGGTCACCAGCGGCCCGTTCGCGTGGGTGCGCAACCCCATCTTCACCGCGGTGCTAGTCACGTTCCTCGGCCTGGCGCTCATGGTCCCCAACCTCGTCGCACTCATCGGCTGGGCACTCACCCTCACCGGCATCCAGACGCAAGTACGGCTGATCGAAGAGCCCCACCTACACCGACTCCACGGCGAACCCTACGACCGCTACACCGCCACAGTTGGTCGTTTCCTGCCCGGGCTGGGGCGCCTCCGCCCCAACCGTCACGCCCGCCACATTTAAAGCGTGGGGAGCGTGAGGGGCGGCTGACGGTGGCCGTCCGGGCGCGCAGGCGCATCCTTGGCCTCAAGGCCAGGGAGCCGCAGGTAACACTGTTCAAAACAAAGAGCCCGGGTCGGTCGCAAGGACCGAATACCGGGCTCTTCCTGGCTTTAACCGGGTACGCGCTACACGTCACACCGGCCTGTATGCACTTAATCCTACGCGGACCATCCCCGAAGCATCGGCGCCGAGGGCGCCCCACTGTCATCCGCGTAATAGTGGATGACAGTGTTACGATGATCGTCATACGCTCCATACATCAACCCGAAGGGAGGCGGCATGGCCGTCTTGAATATCCGAGTAGACGACCAGGTCCGCGATCAGCTCAAGGACATGGCTGACGAAGAGGGGATCACCGTCAGTGAGTACGTCCGCAACCTGGTCATGGCGGCAATCGTCCCCGGGTACGAGCCAGAAGAAGACGAAGACCAAGGCGACCTACCGGCACCGACGACCATGCGCATCGCCGACCGACAGGTGCTCTCGCTACTCCACCGGATCCTCGCGCACGTGGTGCCCGAAGACGACAGCGAGATCGACCCGCGTTCCCAACTGAAGAGCGCCCAGGTCATTGAGTCGGGCTTCACCACGGAGTATTGGCGGGAGGTCGCCGGCTTCCGCACCGAGCTGTCCAAGCGAGACTGCGAGCGCGTACTGGACATCCTCGACATGTTCCGCATGATCACGTTCAGCATCAAGGAGCTGGAAAAAGAGGGGACTCCCGTCAGCGAGGAGCTGAGTCACGAGCTGGAGTTCGAGGGCTTCGACGGCAACCACCGGCTTGAAAGCCGCATGGCCAGCTACGTCGAGTTCCTGATGGGCGACGGCAAGTGGCCCGAACTACGGCCGCAACTCGACCGCAACGATGGCGGAAATTCGCACTCCCCGGTGCTAGACGAGTACACGCGGATGCTCGCCGAGCACCGCCGCATCAAGGCAAACCGTGACCGCGGGTACCACCGAAAGGCCTACCTGCTGTCCCTGGAAGAGCTGGAGCAGATCGCCGCGGCTCGGGTCCACCCGTCACGCCGCGGCTAGCTCGGGGGCCGTCCCCCGGCCGCGCAGAAGTCGGCCTAACGACCTATTGAGCGACAGGGCGAACACGGGATCTGTGACCTGGACAAAACCGTCAGTCGCGTGTCCCAGAATCATGTCCCAGACCGTGAGGAACGGGGACACCCTTAAAGACACAAGAAGGCTCCCGCCCTGGGCCGCAAGCGGCCCGGTTGGGTCTGAAATCCCGTACCACTCACCCAGCCCGAGAGGACCTGCCGGTGACACTGCTCGGATACGCCCGCGTCTCCACGCTGCACCAGTCCCCCGCCATGCAGACAAAGGCACTGACGGAGGCTGGAGCTGAGAGGATCTGGACAGACCGCATGTCCGGTGCTCGCGACGACCGCCCCGAGCTGGCCGCCCTGCTCGACTACGCCCGCCGCGGTGACGTCCTCATGGTGTGGCGGCTCGACCGGCTCGGCCGCTCGCTCCCCCACCTGCTCACCATCGCCGACGACCTCCAGGACCGCGGTATCGAACTGCGCTCCCTCACCGAAGCCATCGACACCACCACCCCCGGCGGGCGGCTCATCTTCCACGTCTTCGGCGCTGTCGCCGAATTCGAGCGAGCCATCGCCGCCGAACGCACCGCCGCCGGCCGCCACCCAGGCCGCCCAGGCCTCATGGCTGGCACCATCGCCGCCGCCCAAGCCCTCGACCAGGCCGGCACCCCCCGCGCCCAAATCGCCCGCACCCTCGGCATATCCCGCTCCAGCGTCTACCGCTCCCTGGACGCGGCTACAGCCGATGCCACGCCGTCCGACCATCGCGAACTCACACCCCGGCTGAACATCTCGATTCCCGAAGCGTTCGACGCTCCACTGCCCGAGGCGGAACTGGCCGAGTGGGAGAAAAAGGATCTCTGACGGCGTTAAGCCGACTCCTCGATCGCGCCGCGGATGTCGCTCAGGTCGTAGGAAATGCTGTGCAAGACGTGCAACTGAGCCTGCGCCTGCAGAGCCCGCACCTTCGCCCAACGGGCGGCACCGTCTTCGGGATCAGTCTGATATTCCAGCGCTACTTCGAGCGCCTCTTCGGCGACCTTGAGCCTTCTAACGGCCTCGTCGTACTGCCTCTGTGTTGCATCTGTCATGGTCAGCCACGGTACGAGAAATAGCTGACACGATGGTCAATGCCTGTTCTCGCTGACCCTAGAAAGAACGCGAGCCACAGGCCTCGTCGTCCGGCGAGTAATCCTGTGGCTCACTTCCAAACCCACCTCGATGGGCTGGCTACGCGGCCAGTCTACGGCCAGGACCGAGTGTTCCGCAACGAACCGATCTATCCAAGACCAACCCGCACCCGTCAGATCGTGTGGAGTTCGACGGCACTCCCGAGCATGTCGAGATAGGTCTGGTTACCGATCCGGGCCTGGACCACGGCCCCGCACACGATGTCCGCGGCCCACAGCGCCGGCTCGTGACGGCCTATCGAGTGCTCAATCCGTACCGTCGATTCGACAACTTTGCGCGAGCGCAGTTTCTGCAGCATGTCGAGGTCGCTGGCGTCGAGCTGGCCGCGAGATTCGAAGGTGATCGTCGAGCACGGCATCAACGCCAAGTGCGGCAGAAGGAACTCCATGCACTTTCGCCGATGTCGGCGGTCATCAGCGTCTTTGTCGACGTGAACCACGACGAATCCGGTGACTGGAAGGCCGGCCACCGCCGCGACCAGCTCGACACGGCGCTCAGCGCTGCTGCCATGCCAATGCAACTTCGCCTCACCGATCCGCAGGGCGTCGAGCGTCTTGCGCATCTCCGCAACATCGTTGTCATCGCACAACGTCGCAGCCAGCAGGTACGCACCAGGATCGAGGTCTGGACGCGACCCGGATTCATCAGCCCAGGCGGTCAGCATGCGCAACCCTTCGTCACAGTCCCGAACGGGACGATTGCGTACATCCGGATCAAATCCTTTCCTGCGGGGTCTCGGCACCCGTCATTAATTCTTGTTTGGGTGCACGCAGGTCTACAGGGAAGGGGTGCACGCGCCCTCCTGGACGGCGCGAGCGCGGTCATTGGCGAACTGAGCAACGGAGCTTTGGGGTTGCGCAGCGCCTACCGCGTTGCCGCTCGCTGACGTTTTAACGGTGTAGTGCTAAAACATTAAAACGCTGTAGCACTTAAGCGTTAAAGAGTTACAGCGCTATAATTGAAAGTGTGACGACCAACATTGCTGTCTGCCACTCCCGCAAGGGTGGCGTGGGCAAATCCTTCCTCGCATACGAGCTTGCCTATCTGCTGGGCGCCGTCCTCGTCGACCTCGAGCACGACGGCGGGGGAGTAACCGCCAAGTGGGGGTATCGGCCCCAGGACCATCCACGTGCCCGTCTTCTGGAAGCCCTGCACCCAGGCGCTCCCGCGCCCCGGCCCATGCGCGGGTTCAAAAAGCCCACCCTTGTCCCCGGTCATCCCGACCTCTACGACCATCAACCCGACGCCAACACCATGGCCGAAGCCCTCACCAAATGGGGCGAAGAATGGGGCACCGACTGGATCGTCGTCGACACCCACCCCGGCGCCAGCCCGGCAGCTCACGGTGCGATGTCAGTCGCCAACATCGTGCTGGCCCCGACAGCGCTGCGCACGGCCGAACTCGACGCGACTGAGGAACTGGTCAATGAGATCGCCGACTACCCGTTGGTGCTGGTTCCCAACTTCGTGCCCACCACGCCGCCGGCCCCCGAGATCGAGCGGCTACGCCGGATCATCGCCGGAACACCGGTACAGGTCGCACCGCCAATACCCACAGCGCTGCACGTCGGTACTCGAAAGAAGCGTATGGCCATCACTGCCGAGACCCCGCCGGCCAAGTCGCTTCAGAAGGTGGCGGACGCGCTCGGCAACCTCAGCGACTTCGTTAAGGGGTACGTCAATGCCTGACGGACTGGACTCGCTAGCCGCTATGCGGACCACCAAGACCGCCACGTCGCGCCGCACCCTGCCGCCACCGCGCCACCAGCCCCGCAGCACCCCCGTGCAGATGCCCGAACCTGTCGCGCCGCCACCGGCTACCCCGCCCGTTGAGCAGCCGCCACCACCGCCGCCGCAAGCGGCCGTGCCGCCCGCTGGCACCGACCTCACCAAAGCGTCGATCTACCTCGACGAGCCCACCGACGCCTACCTCGAAACCGTGCGGGCCGCGGCCCGCACGGCCAAACCTCGCGTCGACGCCACCCGCAGCGCCGTCGTGCGCCTGGCCCTCAACCGGCTCGCCGAACAGTTCACCCCGGCCGAAGTCGTCGCCGAATTACAGCGCAGCGCCGCCGCCCACAGCGGCCCCGGCCGAAAACGCGCCTAATGACAACAACGCTTAAGCGTTATAGCGCTATAACGCTTAAGCGTTTCAACGACGCATCGCACCTATGTCTTCCTCGGCCTCGATTGTGGCGAAACGGTGGGTGGTGGCCGTCAAGGCCGTACCGCCGCTGCGCGGTCGACCACGGTCGAGCCTTGACAGCCACCACCCACCGCGCAAACGGGGCCATTACGAGGAAGCGGCGAAAAAACTGATCGCTTGAAATGGGGAGTAAAGCTGCTATTCGGACTGCGGAATGCCGGCCCGGTCCAAGAACTCGTTAAGCGCCGCATCCACAATGTCGGTGACCGCGTACCCGCGGTCCTTCATCACCTCAATGCGCTGCTGCGTACCTGGCCGCACATAGGTGTTCAACGGCACCTTTTGCTGCCGCTTGCGTAGCGGCAGCGCGCTGCTGACTTCGGCCGCGGCCGCGCCGCCGTCGATAGCGTCCCCAGTCGAATCAGACATGCACGCAATTCTACATGCATGCCAAAACGCCTGCTGCACGCACGTTGCTTGCATGTATGCACGCACGCTCTTACAGTGGTGGCATGGAAACGCTACGAATGGTTCAAGACGACGTGAGTGCGGTCCGGGAATTCACGTCCCAGGTCCGCGCGCTGTGTGCACAGCTGATGGCCAATCCGTTCAACACGCCCGCCGCAGAGGAGCTTCTGGACCTGCTCCTGGAGGATGCGCCGGCCACCGATCTCGCCCTTGAGCGGGTTCTGCAGGCGGTGATCGATGGGCCCGCGTCGAACAGCGCCCCACTCTTGGACATGCTGGTCGGACGGTGCAGCTATGCCGCTCCGAACCCGCTCGTCGTCGGTACGGCGGCCTAAAGTGGCCCACGTGAACGCGCCCGCGACGCCGCCGAAGCCAGGCTCTCCTGAGCACTGGCAAGCATGGCTGCAGCGATACGGCGGTGACTACACCACCGACGCCGAGCGCCGCGCCGCCTACGAAGACTTCAAAACGAACCTGGACACCATGCAGGCCGTCTTTTCCCAGTCCGAGGACATGCACACTGCCGGCTACCTCGAAGCCCACGAGCGGGTGGCCAGCGGAGACGCAGACGATCCCGCCGACGCCGAGACGTGGGTTCCGGCCAACCTCAACGGCTACGCGCGCGCGGACTGGCTCGAAGGCTTCCGCTCGCACTTCGAGCCATAGGCCCGTCCTGAGACCGGCTGAATGCGCCGCTTTCCAACCCGCACCGCGCGGCCTCGCCGCGTCCACGCCTGCATGTCCGAGGCCATGCCGCCACCGGCCGATCCGGCAGTTCACCGCGCGGTCCAAACGGTCTACACCACCGACCTCGGGCTACCCGAGGAATGGACCGACGCCCAACGAGCGGACTTCATCGACGCCGAGGTCGACAAGATCACCTGGATGGCCCGCGCCGACGCCGCGACCTTGGGGGAGCGCAGCATTCACGACTGGACACGCCGCCACGGCGGCCAACTCCCGAACCTGTCGACGCAAACCGCGTTGCGGGCTCAGGCCCGCGCCCAGGCGGTGCGCCAGGTCCTCAGCACCGAGCTGTACGAACTCATCGAAGCCGACGACGACTGGTGAACGCGCAACGCTCTCAGGCCAGTTCGGGACGTTTGGCGTGTCGGTACCAGGTACGGCACCTTCTCTGCACCAAGATCGTCGGCATGGCCCAACCGCACAAAGGTCAGCGCGAGCAGATCAAAGTTCGTGCTGCCGCACCCGTGTATGCCCGCCTGCGTGAAATGGCCGCGGAACGCGGCACCAGCGTCAGCCAACTTTCGGCCGACCTCCTTGCCATTGCGGTTGGCCATCCTGAGGCCGTCCGTGAACTCGACAAGGAGGTCCTGCCACTGGCGATGTGACGACACGCGCCAGGGCCTCGAAAACTTTGCTTGGACCGGCAGAGGGCTTGGCAGATGTGACATCTGAATAGCTGGTGTGTGGAAACCCACTGACATGACGAAGGCCTCGCCGTAGCGAGGCCCTTGTCGAGGTTTTGAACCGAGTTGGCGCTCGGTTCGGGGTCCGCACCCGATTCCCCGAAGGGACTGTCTTGGCTGACAGCTCTCACGGTAGCGCACGCCTGCTCGACGTACTAGATACGCCGCGCAACTCGTGCACCAATCGTGACCTCATCAGCGCCCGATCACGTCGGGCAAGTACGTGGCCGACACCGCTCGGCTCATCTGTAGCTCCTGCTGCTCCCAGCCCGCATGTCGTGCGCGCACTGGCGAACGAACGACGCCGCGAATGGGTGCAGCGCGCCGGGGCCTGCGCCCCACGCGCACCAATGTGGACCAGCCGCGCTGGCTGGCTCGACGGTCTGCGCCAGTGGGCGCACTCACCGGCACTGGGCCAGCTGTGCGCCGAGGAACGCGTGTCGATCACCTCGGCCACGCTGTTGTCGATCGCCACGGTGATGGCCGAGCACGCCGATCACGCCACCGGCCGCCACGTCGCCGCCACACGCGCGACAATCGCCGACAAGGTGGGTTGCGACGTGCGCACCGTGACCACCGCCTGGCGGGTCCTACGGGTGTCCAAATGGGCCGTGGAGGCGCAGCGTGGCCACGGCTCGACAAACACCCCCAGCATCGGCCGCAGACCCTCGGTGTACCACCTGGTGCCGCGCCGCGAAGTCCGTCCCGTGACGCGTCCAGTTGTGCACGATTTCCACCTACCGCCGTCAGGCGGTGTTGGTCTTTCTTCTCCCGTAGGGAGTTACTCACCAAGCGAGCGCGCAAGCGCGCCCGCCAACCGAATCTGCGACAACACTCGACAAGCACGGCCATGGCGACGCACCACCGCACGGCCGCTGGCCGTCCAGCGGCTTGCCGCTGGACTCGTCGCGATCACGTACGGCCTGGACCGCGCCCACATCGGCGCCATCTGCGATGCGCTCACCGCCGCCGGCATCGACCCCGACGTGTGGTCAGCCCGCGCGGTCAACGACAAGCTCAACGCCGACATGCGCGCCCGAGGGCTGACCTGGCCCGACCACATCGCCAATCCTGGCGCGTTCCTGCACAGCCGGTTACGTCGGCTGTCCTGGTCACCCCCCGAGGCCCCGACAAAGGACGGCGGCTCCGCCGCCGTCAGCATCGACCAGACGCCGCGACCGGTGGTGCTCACCGAGGCGTCGCGTGCTCGGATCGCTGCGGCCCGAGAAGAGATCCGCCGCGTGCTCACCGACAGCGCACAACGCACCCGCAGTGGGCACACCAACCGCACGCCCAACGCACGATCAGCGACACCGCGACGGCATGCCGTTGGAGGCGCGGCACGGCGGCGCGACGAGTGCACCGCTGGCCGCCTGGTCTACGACGCGCCTAGTGGTCGCGAAACGGCGCGCTGACGTTTCGGGCGAGACGCCAAATTCAGCGTCTCCAACCACCCATCTTCGTCGTTCCCTGCTCACCTTTTCCGCACTGCCTCAGCTTCCTTTACGTGCGCTCTCCCTCTTCCACCTTCACCCACTCGACCCATTCGCACCGCCACTCTTCACTCCAGCCAGCGCGCACCCCACTTTACAGATTCCAAGACAAAGATTAAAGACATGGCACATTTGCACAAAGTGTGCGAGGCTCGTCGGTAGCGCGCCGGGGGCGCGCTACCGCGAAAGCGGCGGTGGTCCAGAGGGCGGGAGGGTTTCGGCGCGGTGCTGACAATCTCCAAGCTCGGCCAGTGGTCGGTGTCGTACTACGTCGACACCGCGCGCTCGGCGGCCGCGGCCGCGCTGGAATCCCGTTCTTCGGGTGGCGGTTTGGGCGAGTACTACAGCGAGGCAGAGACGCGGTTGCCGGTGTGGCTTTCCGCCGGCCGCGACGTGTCGACTGCGATGCAATTGACGGGCGTTGGCGGCAACGGTGAGAGCGCCAATTTGGATGCGGTGACGCGCTGGCTCAATGACGGCGAATCGCCGTGCGGGGCGACCGGGCGGGCGTTCGGAAAACGTGCCTCTGTGCACGGCTATGACTTGACGTTTTGTGCACCAAAGAGCGTGTCGCTGATGCGTGCTCTCGGTGACGATGTGACAGCCAAAGCCGTCGCGGACGCGCACGCCGTGGCCATCGCCGAAGCGATGGAGTATTTGGCCGAGCATGGGGGTTACACGCGGGTCCATAACCCACGCACCGGAGAGAAAGATCTGGTGCGGTTGCCGGGGATCGTGGCGGCCAATTTTCAGCACGAAACCTCCCGCGCCGGGGATCCACATCTGCACACTCACGTACTGGTTTCCAACCGGCAAGCCCGCGCCGACGGGACGTTGGTATCGCTGGATGGAACGAGCCTTTACCACGAAGCACGGGCGGCGGGAATCATCTATCAAGCCACCTTGCGCCGGGAGCTGACGCGCATGCTCAGCATTGAGTGGGGCGAGGTTGATCCACGCACCGGGATGGCCGAAATCGCGGGGGCACATCGCGGTGATTTGCGGTCGTGGTCGCAGCGTGCGACGCAGCTGCGGGAGTGGGCCGCCGGGCATCTGCGCCTCGACGGCGATGAGCTTTCCGCAGGGCAGTTGGCGACCGCGCAGAAGGCCACCCGGCCGCGGAAACCCGAAGGTGTCGCATGGGCGGCGCTGCGTGTCGCATGGGCCGCTGACGACCGCACGTTCGGCGTCAATCCGAAAGCCCAACTGGCCGCGCGGGAGGCCCGCCAGCAAGCCGGTGTGGACTACGCGGAGGCCGTGCGTCGCGCGGTGGCGCACGGTCTCAAACAGGCCGCGTTCACCCGCGCCGATCTGGTCGAGGCGATCGGCGCTCGCCTGCCGGTCGACGACGCCGATGGGCCGTCCCCGAGGGAGGTCATCGAGCGCCTGGCCGATGATGTCGCACTGCGCATCGGAAACGAGCGGGCCGCCCATCAACGCGAAGGGTCGATCCGCTACACCGCAGCCGATTTGGTCGCTGAAGAACGCACCATCGTCGAGCTGATGGGCCGCCGCGACACCCGCGCCGCACTGTCCTCTGTCGACACCGCCGGACTGTCTCCGGATCAGGCCCGGGCCATCGCCACCATCGCCACCTCAGAGCGGCTCGTGCAGCCTCTCAGCGCGCCCGCAGGGGCCGGAAAAACCCACTCGCTGCGGGCGCTGCGGCGCTCGGCGAATGCCGCCGGGAAACGCGTTCTGGTGGTCGCTCCGACCGGGCGTGCAGTCGACGTGGCGGTGCGTGAACAGGCCGGGGATCGTGGTGCCACTCTTGATGCGTTGTTGGGTCAGCTCGAGCGCGGTACCGAGGTCCTCGACAGTGACACTTTGGTCATCGTCGATGAGGCTGGCATGGTCGGCACCCAACACCTGCGCACGTTGCTGGACGCGGCCACCGCCGCCGGGACGAAAGTGGTGCCGGTCGGTGACGAGCACCAGCTCGCGCCGGTCGCTCAACGTGGCGGCACCTTCGCTCAACTGGTCACCGATCTGCCCTGGGCGCAACGACTGTCCGAGGTGTGGCGGATGCACGACCACGACGAGCGGGACGCCTCGCTGGCCGTGCGTGAGGGGGGTTCGTCCGCGCTGCGTCGCGCCGTGGGTTGGTATCGCCGCCAGGACCGCCTCCACACCGGGGACGCAGTCACCATGGCCGATGACGCGCGGGCTGCGTGGCAGGCCGACGTCGCGGCCGGCCGGGACGCACTGCTCATTGCCGATCGGTGGGAGATGGCCGATGCGATCAACATTCGGATTCACTCCGAGCGGATCGACGAGGATGCACCGACTGTGCGCGCGGCTCGCGGGCACCGCCTCGCGGCCGGTGACGTGGTGATCACCCGGCAAAACACCATCGACATTCCCACCCGCACCGACCGTGGCGCCGATGCGGACCCAATCCGCAACGGCCAACGGTGGGAGGTCCTCGCCGTCGACACCGACGAGGGGCGGATCGCGGCGCGACGCCTCGACGACGGCGCAATCGCCGCGCTGTCGGGGGACTACCTACGCCAGCAGGTCCACCTGGGCTATGCGGTCACCGTGCACGCCGCCCAGGGCGTCACCGCCGACACCTGCCACACGCTGCTCTCCGCAGACAGCGCCACCCGCGCCATCGCCTACGTCGGCCTGACCCGCGGCCGGCACACCAACACCGTCCACCTGTACGACGCCCGCGCCGGGGAAGGCGACCACGAACACGCCGAGACCATCCCCGGTCAGCACACCGCGCGTCGGGGCACCCCCGGCGAGGCTGCTGCCGCGCTACGCCGGGTCCTGGGCCGCAACGACCACGCCGCCACCATCGCCGCCGCCGCTCGCGAGGCCGACGAAGACCAGCTCCCCCAGCCGGTCGCCGAACTACGCCGCTATCACCGCACTGTCACCAATCGGCTGCGCCGCGAACACCGCATCGAACGCCACACCGCACAGGAGCGCAGCATGCACGCTCGCATGCATGCATCTGATCGCGCGCTCGTCGAGGTCCTGGGCGCGGCCACCCGCCACGCCAACCCGCTCCCCCTCCAGCTGCCCACCGATGCGCCGCCGGTCGCGCTCACCGCGCCCTACGTGGTGGCCACCATGTCGTCCGAGCACTACACCCCCGAGCTCGCCGAAGCGATCAACACCGCGGCCGCCGCCGCCGGCCGAAACCTGGCCCGTATCAGCGCCACACCTCAGCCCGGTCGAGTCAGCCTCGCCCAGCTCGCCAAAGGCCTGCACGACCACCCAGCACCCGCGGGAGCCATCGTCCTCGTCGAGGACGCCGCCACAGCCAACCCTGCACATCTCGCGGCCGTGGCCACCGCCCTGGTCCCCGCCCACGGCCGGCTCCTGCTCATCGACAGCGGCGAGCCCGGGAACGCCCGACGACTCCTCGACGGACTCGCCCTGCCGTGGGATGAAAGACCATCCCCTGCAACGGATATCAACGATCCGGTGTTGGCGGCTGACGCCGAGCGTCACCGTGTCGTGGCCGCCCGCAGCTGGCGGATCCGCACCAATCCCCCCACACGCGATCGAAGCCGAGGCCGGGACCGCGGACACGGCCTCGACATCGACTAACGCGGGTCAGGTGCTTACTGGTTGGCGATAGCGTTCGGTTGCCACTTATCTTGTCTGGCACGACATTTCGACACAGCCGCAGGGAAATTTACTTCGAGTCTGCTGAGCGCCGATTCGCAATGGGAGTCGTCGAACCCTGCGCGGGTCAGATCTTGCATGCAGGAGATGAGAACGTCGGACATACCAGGGCCGGCCAGTGCCGCGAACATGCCGCCGTAGGTCGCCGCCACCGCAGCTGCGTAGGCGTCCCGCACGGTGTTGAACGCCTCGTCGAGGAGTTCTTGCACCGCATCGGCGTACCAGCTCAGCTCGACGGTCGACGTCTGCACCGAGGCCAAGAATTTTCGCGCGTATCCGATTGACTCACGCCAAAGAGCTTGATGAGTAACCCGATAACGGCTGTGCGGCTCCAACCCCACAACGAAGTCGACGCCATCGAAATACGTCACCGGGGAGCCCAGCGCCCGCGCATCAGATCCCACCGCCGCCGCCGCGGGGACGTGCATCTCAGCATCGGGGCGCGGAGCCATCGAGGTCACCAACGCAGCCATCGCCGTTGCCAGCCGAACGTGCAGTCCTTCCAGGACGACGGCATGCGACACCAACGGGTAGTCGAAATCGACATCGTGTCCGCTGTCATCCGGGATGGGAGTGCAAAACGCTCGGGCCCACTGAGCTGCCCGAGCAACGAAGACCGCCAGATCGGCATGACGCGTGCCAAGCTCCACGCCTTGATATTCCGCGTCGATCAGAAAGTCATCATCGGTCGTCATCGTTCGCCCAAGTCTTCCTCGACACTGGTCAGCTCTTTGACGATGACGTCGCGAAGATGGACGTCGCCGGCGGCGGCCGCGGCGTAGCACATATCGGGGAGCGGCAGTGGGCGTGTGGCCCACCCGCCGATCAGTTCAGCGGTACGGGCCACCAGCCAGTGCGCCCGATACCGCGCCAACTCCTCAACGGTGTCGCTCGGGTCAGACTGGCCCACGAAGCCGGGTCGGAAGATCGAGGTAACGGTGTTGAAGTCTTTGGCCGCGGCGTCGTACTCAGCCCACTGCTGAGGGCTGGGATCAAGGTCCCCGCCGCGAGTCAGCCAGATCGCGCGCACCGCATTCGGAATGCCCCCCTCGACGGCCTGGGCCTGAGTGGTGGCCGAGTTGACCAACGACGCGCTGACCCGCGAAACGATCCTGTCTTGGAGCATCGGGTCGGTATCCATGACCCGCAGCAGCCGCGGATACACCTCCGGCCACAGCGCCGCCAGACGGTGTACGTGCATCCCGTCCAAGACCGGTGCGGGGGCCTGGACGCCAGGTTGCAGTAGCGGGTTGGTCTGACGTGTGCAGGACGGTGGATGCTCGACCCCGGCGTCGCGCAGCGCACTCACTCCGACCGTGGTCGCTGCGGCGACCAGACGCCAGCCCAGCTCGTCGCGCAGCTGCGCGTACTCGACGAGGACCCGTGATGGATCAGACCAGCCAAACCAGAGCTGCCGAAAATGGTCATCCACCAACGGATCTGTGGCCAGCACACGAACAGATCGAGGAACGAACACCCCCGCGGGGATGTAGCTCGCACCGTCATTGGAGGTGATGACAGTTTCCGTGCCGCTCGGCGAGCGGAAGATCCCCACCGCCCACTCGATCGGATAGTTGACCGCCTGAGCCGCGTGCTGCAGCTTCCAGGCCAGCTCCTTGGCCGCCGCGGCGTCGGCCGACTCGCGCCGCTCACGAGCCGCCGCCGTCTGCCCCGCGGCCACCACACTCGCTGGAATCAACGTCGCGCCCGCACCCGCACCAGATGGCGGCGGCGAAGCCGATGGAGCGCTGGCAGCGCTGACCGTTCCGGCCGGCATCGTCGCGGGGGGCGGAACAGCCCCCGCTGGCGGCCCCATCGAGCCCGGGGGAAGCATCATCGGCGCACCCCCGCCGGTACCCATTCCAGCTCCGGTAGGAGTCGCGGCAGGGGCGGCAGGGCCGACCATGCCCGACTGCGCCGAGGCCGGCGACACCCCACCGCCAGGAGCCGCCGAAACCGGCGCAGGCCCGCCCGCCGACAAGGCCGGTGACGGACTCGCCGGAGCGGGCGGCGGTGCAGACGGCACCCCGCCGCCCATGCCCGCCGTAGTCGCCATTCCCTGGTTGAACGCAGATGACAAAGGCGATCCGGCTCCAGTGCCAGCGCCCGGTACCCCACCCGCGCTCGGCAATCCGCTTCCGGCACCGGGCATTTGGCCCAGACCGCTACCCAGCGGATTAGACCCCATACCCGGCGCGCCGCCACTTCCCAGGCCGCCGGGCATCTTCGGTACACCACCGGAGCCCATCCCGCCGCCGCCCATACCGCCCATCGACGGCATACCGCCACCGCCGAGCGCTGAGGCCGCTGGCGAAGAAGTCACCCCAGGCGTCGGCTGCGTCACCGGTCCGGTCGCGGCCTTGATCGCCTCGTCGCCGCCTGCGGCCGTTTTGATGCCGGGACTAACTCCAGGCTGCGTGGTTGACGTACCTGCCGGATCTGTCGGCGCGTCGGCCACAGCCTCGGGTGCGTCGGCCCCGGCTTCACGCTTTTCGGTGTAGCGGTAGGGGTTTTCATCCTGTTCGATTCCCGGCGACGTGTGGTCGACGGGCTGGACTGGTGGAGCGGTAGGAGCATCGCCCCACTTCGTCAAAAGATCGAGTGCCCTTGTGTTTTCGGTGCTCGCCTTGAAAGCGGTGTGGGAGGCCATTGCGGCGGTTACTCCCGCCTCGGTCTGGTACCGGGCTATGCCGTGGTACTGAGTCACCAGCGCTTCGGCTTCGCCTGGGAGTTTCGCGCTCGCGATCTTGGCGTCTGCCTCGCGGACGAGCTGCTCTTGACCGGCGCGTGTATCGCGCAGCACCGTGGCGATATCGGCGCACTTGTTGGCGCACTTGTCGTGCCACTCAGCGATCGTCTTGGCTTCCTCGGCCAGTACCGCGCCCGCCCGGTGCGCCTCGTCGAAACCCTGCGAATCCGCGGCATCGCGAAACTCCGCGTTGTCCGTCACGATTTTCTGGTGGATCCCATCCCACGACGTCGCACCGGCCCGGTAGGTCTGCTCCTGGGCGTCCCAATGAGCAGCGTCCGGAGGCTCCATATCCGGCGTAACGATCAGCCGCCCATACGATCCCGCAGACCCTCCGACAGCAGGCATCAGCGCAACCCGCACTCGAACGTGATGACATCGATCAATTCGTTACCGCGTTTTAGTTCACGAGCGGCCTCGTCCCAGTGCCGCATGTTTAGCGCGTGCAACATGTCGATGTTGGCCGCCATCCAGCCGTGCAGCGGTATTGCTGTCGAAGCTGGTGTGGCGTCAGACATTTGCGTGCGCAGGTACGAGACCGCGGCCATGCCGGTACGTTTCTCCGTGGCCAATGCGGCGCGGCTCTCCGGGCTTGTCCAGCTCTGCTCTATCGCCTCGGCGCTAGCTCTACTCGCCCGCGCCGTCGACCGTGCCGCCCGATCCCACGCCGAGCAGGCCGCCGCCTTAGCGGCCTGGGTGTCGCTGCTGCTGTACGTGGGTGGCGGCGAGGGAACCACGTTCACCGTGTGCTGGCTCGGTTCGATCGGATGGGCCAAGGCCAGGCCGCTGGTCACTACGGCACCGACTGCGACCACGAACGCCGCCGTGGCGGCGGTGATGCCGGTGCGGTGACGCCGCCGGTACCTCATGGTCATGTCACGACGGTATCGCGGGTGAGTGACACCGGGCCACTGCCGCGGGCACATTCGGAAGGGCGACTTTCCGCAGGTCTGTTGCCTATAGATAACACCTGGCAAGTCAGTGCAGGTGGCGGTGGGTGTGTCTAAAATGACGGTTTTAGACGCACCCGCGCGGCACCTCAGTCGCCGTCGAGTTTGTCCAACAGCGCTCCCGCAACCAGTGCAGTTGCGCGAGCGACGAGGCGGGCTTCCGCAGGGGTCAACGCGGTGGTCTTGCGTGGTTGTCCGGGTCGTCCGTGGCCAGTGCCGGCGTCGTTTCGGAGTCGATTGACTGCTGTGGACAGAAGGAACAGGCATTGATGCACCGCGCGGTGCGGGTCCTGATCGAAGTCTGAGAGCGTAACGGTCGGAATAGCCAAGTCGACCGCATCGAACGCGGCTGCCAATGTCATGGGGAAGTTCTGCGACACCGAGTAGTCGCCCCGGAGTTCGGTCAGGATGTGCCGGGCGGTGGCTTCGTCGAGTTCTTTCCCAGTGCCAACTTGAAGTGGGGCATCGCCGGGGTTGTGGTTGATTCTGTTGACGTAACTGCGCAGTTCGGCAGTGAGTTCGGTGCCGCTGAGGTTATCGATAACGGTCTGTCGTACCGACCCGTCCGGGTCGAGCGTGAACCCGAGCGGAGCGAAGGCCTGGGCGAGCTGGGTCACTCTTCCGCTGCCGGCATAACTCTCGCTGTTGGGGTTAAAGCCCCCGTGAGCACGACAAAGCGCCACAAGTTCTCGGGCTAGCGGTAATCCCGCGGTCATGGTGTGTGCTGCCGGTGAGGCGAAGACATGTCGGATTCGCTTCATCTTGCCCAGGTGAGTCCCGTTCTGTGTTCGTCCTTCGGGCGCCGGGTCGAGATGACTGAGGCCGTGGCGGGTGAACGCGGCGCGGAGCTGATTATGTGAAGGGCTGCCTGCGACATCGAAGAAGGGGCCAAGGGCCGCGCCCAGCTCTGTCAGATTCATGGTTGCGTCGACTCCAGTGCGGGGTTGTCTGCGGGCCCGGAGAGGTACCGGTATGCCGTTGCTCGGCTGATGCCGAATGCTTTGGCGAGTTCATGGACGGGCTCTCCGGTTGCGGCGAGACGGCGGAGCTGTTGCTGTCGCTCGAAGGTGAGTTTGGCGGGCTTAGTGGCTGGCAAGCGGCGCTCTCGCCTGGAGTCCCGAGAAGCGGCACGGCGCTCACGGCCGAGTTCGAGTTCAAGCTCGGCCAGGGTGGCCATGATGGCGGCGACGGCCCGGCCTGTTGGTGTGCCGGTATCTATGCCTTCACGTAAGGAACGCAACAGGATTCGGCGCTCACCAAGCTCGGCGATGGTGCGGGTTACTTCAGCGACGGAGCGCCCGAGCCGATCGATGGCGGTGACAACCACGGTGTCGCCCTCGCGGGCGTAGTGCAGCAGGGCTGCAAGGCCCGGCCGGTCCGTGCCCACCCCACCCGAGAGTTTGTCAGTGAATATGTGGCTGGTTTCGACGCGCTCGGCGGCGAGCGCGGCCAGCTGTGCATCGAGGTCCTGGCCAGCGGTACTCACGCGGGCGTACCCGAGAATCGTTGTCACACCAGCTACCGTCTCATTGCCTTCCGACATCGAGGATCTGAGACACGCGGTGTGAGACAGGAAATGAGACAGCGCGACCTGGGGCTATGCAAGCGTCACATCGGACGCGCGGGGCCGTCTCGTTTCTCTAGAAACGAGATTCAGGGTGGGGTGCGGAGATGTCCCTGATTGGGGGTGATCCCTTAGCGATGACGTCCATAATTGGCACATGAGAGTGGAGATTCTCTATTTCGACGGATGCCCGAACTGGCAGGAAGCCGGTGCGCGTGTGGACGCGGCAGCAGCAGGACTGGTTGACGTCGAGATCACCTATCGGCGAGTCACTACGGACAAAGAGGCGGCGACCTTGCCGTTCGCGGGCTCTCCAACCATCCTCCTCGATGGCACAGACGCTTTTGACGATGTGCTGCCGGTGACCGAGTTGGCGTGCCGGCTGTACCAGACCGATGCGGGCCTGATGGGGTTGCCGACGGTCACACAGCTGACCGGGGCGTTGCGGCGCCGGGCTGCTGATCGACTCATTGACGGCTTGTGAAACCGGGGCTCTATATTCGCGCGTCCTGCTAGAAAACGAGACAGTGGCCCTATCCACGTTCCAAGGCCTGGTCGAGTGCGGTGGTCAGGTCGTCGTAGCTGCGGGGCTGGATCCGTTCGTCGTTGATGAAAAAGGTGGGAGTTCCCTGCACGCCGAGTGCGGTGCCGTCGGCGATGTCGAGTTGGATGCGTTCCAGGGTCGCGGGGTGGTTGTAGGTGGCGTCGAAGGCGGCCATGTCCAGGCCCAGCTGTTGGGCGAAGCCGCGGAACACGTCATCGGCGGGGATCTGCTTTTCGCCCCACTGGGCTTGTGTCTCATACATTTTGCGGTACATGGCTTCGAGTTGGCCTTGCTGGGCGGCGGCTTCCACCGCGCGTGCGGCGCGTTCGGCGTTGAAGTGGGATCGCAGCGGAAAATAGCGCAGCACGAAGTTCACCCGGTCGCCGTACTCGGCGCGCAGCTGCTCGACCGCGGGATAGAGCGCCCGGCAGCCTTCGCACTCGAAGTCGAGGAACTCGACGAAATAGACCTCGCTGTCGGGTACTGAGTTGAGCCGGTGACTGTTCTCCCTGACCGTCTGCCCGGCTGGTGACCCGTCAAGTGCGATGTCGGGAGCTGAGTCCGTGTCGCGAACGGAGAGAAACACCACGGTCCCCACCATTGCGACCGCGATGACGAAGAGCGTGAGGAGCACGCGCCAGGGGAAGTTGGTCATGTATCGGCTGACCGAGCGCGGGCGACAGTTGACGGCAGCGGTGCTGACCGGTGTGGCCGCGGTTGCTGGAGAAAGCCCGAATCGTGGCTGATGCTTGCTGTAGCCCGCAGTCCGCGGCCGACTTCCGGGCGGACGTGAAAAGCGTTGACAAGTAACAGTTTTGCAGCTGGTCTCGGTAGCAGTCTTGCTGCGATGCCCGAGCTGCCGACCGCAGGATAGGAGCGTGAGTGTGATGCCGAGGATCAGTGCGCAGGCCCGCCTTGTGTATCGAGGCGAGATGGACGCGGCAGGGAAAGCCGACGATTCGCTGGTGCGGTGGCGACATTTGGAGCGGGCTCACATCGTGTCGCAGCCAGATCCGTGGCTGCACACCGGCAACCACGCCGCCATGCTGGTGTTGGCCGTGCGCCAGCGCGACCGCCGCGAAGCACTCGGGCAGGTGCTGCGCCTCATTGTCGCCGCCCCCGGGTCGATCACCGGTCGGTATCCCGTCGGCAACACCGGCCGCGTCACGGCAGGGCTGATGACACCGATGTCCATCCCCGACGACCTCGCCGCAGCCTTGACCAGCAGGTAAACGGGGCGACCGGGCACTGCCAGCTGCTGTCTGTGAGGTGTCAGGGCTCGGTGGTCAGCCGGTCCAGCAGCGGCCGTAGGTCTTCGGCCAGTAGTGCCATGAGGTAGACCGCGGCGACCCTGTGCTGGCGGTCCAGGACCATCGTCGTGGGTACCACGCTGGTGGGATAGGTGCGTCCCAGCGTGATGAGGCTGCGCATTGCTGGGTCGAAGATGGAGGGATATTGCACGTTGCGGTCGGTGACGAAATCGCGTGCGGTGTTGCGGTTGTCGCGGACGTCGATACCGAGGAACTGCACGCCGCGGTCGCGATATTCGCCGTACACCGTTTCGAGTTCCGGAGTTTCGGTGCGGCACGGCGCACACCAGGAGCCCCACACGTTGATGAGGACCACCTTCCCGGTGAAGTCCGACAGCCGGATCGGTTCGTCGGTGAATAGATCTGGTCCGGTGAGATCGCCGATGGTGCCCCGTGTCGAGGGTGGGTCGTAGAAGATCGCGGTCTGACCGCCCGGGGAGACGAAGTCGAACGTCCCGCCTTGCGCCACAGCGCCGTCGCCGGTGCTGCAGCCGGTGACCGAGGTTGTCGCGACGACAAGGGCTGCCACGACGGCGACAGATCGCCTGAGGCTATGCATGAAGGACTCCTCTCGACGACCACGTTGACGGTCTCGACGAGCACGTTGACTGTGCAGTGCCGGTGATTCGTGACTGCCTAGTTCTCAAGGGCGAGGCCGCTGACCAGGATGAAGATGCCCAGGGCGATCAGGACGATCGGGAACAGGACGTGTTCCCAGCGTTCGAGGACTTCGGCGATCGGCCGGCGGGTGGCGACGAATCGGGCGGCGATGACCAGGACTGCGACGAGCACGAGGAAGACGACGCAGTAGGCCACCACGGCCGCCGGTCCCACGCTCAAGAAGACCGGAACGTAAACGCCGATGTTGTCCCCGCCGTTGGCGAAGGTGACTGCTGCGACGGTCCAGACACCGACGTTCTTGCCGGCAACCTTGCCGTCATCGTCATCGTCGTCGTCATCGTTGCCGCGCCAGGCTTGCCAGGCCGCCCACAGTCCCAGGGCCAGGGGTATGAGCCCGAAGTACGGGATGACTTCTGGGGGAAGGAACGCCCCGGCACCCAGCGTCACCAGCACCGCCGCCCCGAGGATCCCCGCAAATCCCAGGTATTGCCCTGCGGTGATCCGGGCCGTTGTTCCGCGTTGTCCCGCGCCGCGGGCGAAGAACAACGAGAGCACGATGATGTCGTCGATGTTGGTGACGATGAACAGGCCAATTGCGGGCAGAACAGACGACAGGATCATGCGCCTGCCCCCGTGTCTGCGGTGTCGCTGACCCGCCACCTAGCCACCACCACGCCGGTGTGGCCGGCGGTCACGACGGCGCGCCCACTGGCGCCGCGCGGGTATGGCTGATTGCCGGGTCGATCGGCGCGGCGGCCAGCGGTGTGGTGCGTCCGGCTCGCACGCCGTTGGCGATGACCACGATCTCGGCGAGTTCGTGGACCAGTACCACCGCGGCCAGCCCGAGCACCCCGAACAGTGCCAACGGCACCAACGCGATGATCAGGACCAGGGACAGGCCGACGTTTTGCACCATGATCCGCCGCGCCCGGCGCGCATGGCTGAACGCTTGGGGCAGGTGGCGCAGGTCTTCGCCCATCAACGCCACGTCGGCGGTTTCGATCGCCACGTCGGTGCCCATCGCACCCATCGCGATACCGATGTCTGCGGTGGCCAGCGCAGGAGCGTCGTTGACGCCATCGCCGACCATCGCCGTGGGCCGTTGGGCGCGGAGCTGTTCGATCAACCGCGCCTTGTCTTCGGGCCGCAGCTCGGCGTGCACGGCCTCGATCCCGACGTCGCGGGCCAACGCAGCGGCGGTGGCGTGGTTGTCGCCGGTGAGCATCGTCACGTGATAGCCGTCGCGGCGCAACCGGGCGACCACCTCGGCGGCCTCGGGGCGCAACTCGTCACGCACGGCGATGGCACCGATCACCTGACCGTTGTCTTCGACGAGGACCGCGGTGGCCCCTGCCTGCTGCATCCGGGTGACATCACCGGCGAGTGGGCCGGGGTCTAGCCAGCCGGGCCGGCCCAGGCGAAGCGTGTGCCCGTCGCGGTGGCCGGTGAGTCCGGCGCCGGTGACGGCCTCGACGTCGGTGGCAGGGATGACGTCATCGGCTGCGGCGAGGATCGCCGCGGCCAGCGGGTGCTCGCTGCGCGCTTCCAGGGCCGCCGCCACATCGAGCACCTGCTCGCGGGTCGCACCGTTGGTGGTGGCCACGTCGATGACGGCGGGCCGGTTCGCGGTCAGCGTGCCGGTCTTGTCCAGTGCGACGCCGCGGATCTTGCCCAGCCCTTCCAGTGCGGCGCCGCCCTTGACCAGCGCGCCGAGCTTGCTGGCGGCGCCGATGGCAGCCACCACGGTGACCGGCACCGAGATCGCCAGGGCGCACGGTGAGGCGGCGACCAGCACCACCAGAGCACGTTCGATCCAGGTGGCCGAGTCCCCGAGCAGGCTGCCAATCACCGCGATCAGCCCGGCGACGATCATGATCCCGGGCACCAGGGGTTTGGCGATCCGGTCGGCCAAACGTTGCGAGGCGCCTTTGCGGGACTGCTCGGCCTCCACGATGCGTACGATGCGGGCCAGCGAGTTGTCCTCAGCGGTGGTGCTGACCTCCACCTCCAGTGCCCCGGTGCCATTGATCGACCCGGCGAACACCTCATCACCAGGCCCGGCCTCCACGGGAACCGACTCGCCGGTGATGGCCGAGACATCGAGTGCGGTGCGGCCGTGGCGGACGATGCCGTCGGTCGCGACACGCTCACCAGGCTTGACCAGCATCCGGTCGCCGATCCGCAAATCCGCAGGCGCCACGGTCTTCTCGGCGCCGTCACGCAGCACCGTCGCCTCGTCGGGGACCAGCGACAACAACGCGCGCAGACCGCGGCGAGTGCGGGCCAGCGAGTACTCCTCCAGTCCCTCGCTGATGGAAAACAGGAAGGCCAGCATCGCGGCCTCACCCACCTCGCCGAGGATCACCGCGCCCACCGCGGCGATGGTCATCAGCGTGCCGACCCCGATCTTGCCCTTCACCAGCCGCTTCAGGGTGGACGGCACGAAGGTGTAGGCGCCGGCCAACAGCGCCACCGCTTCCAGCGCCACGACGACCGGCTCGGTCACGTCAAGGAACCCAGCGATCACCGCTGCCAGCAGGAACACCCCCGAGATGGCGGCGAACTGCAGTTCCTTGATCTGCCAGAGCCGCTCGGGCTCACGCTCCTGCTCCTCGGCGCCGCGGGGCTCGTCGTTGCCGCAGCCGCATGCATCACTCATCGCCGAGCCTCCTGCGTACGGGTCGTCGCGTCGATGCCAGAGTCGGTGCCGTAGTTGGGGCACAGTGCGACGGCGTTGCCGGTGGCCGCCAACAGCGTCTCGGCCGAGGCCAGCAGGTCGAGCAGCTCGGGACGGGTCAGCGAGTAGAACACCTGCCGGCCTTCGGGGCGGCCGGTGACCAGACCGCAGTCCCGCAGGCACGCCACATGGGCCGACACCGTGGACTGCGCCAGGCCCAGCTCCCCGATCAGGTCGACCACACGGGCCTCCCCATCAGCCAGGCGGCGCACGATCGCCAACCGCGCCGAATCGGACAGACTGTGAAACAACGCCACCGCGGCATCCAAATTCGAACTCCCCGAGGTGGTTCCAGTGAGGCAGCCATCCGCCCTATTCATCGCCATATGACGATGATAGCCGGTCAGCAGCGATACTTCGAGGCGGGGTGGGGTGCCAATCCCGGCGCGTCGCCGGGTGTGGCCGTGGACTTGAGGGTGCAGCCGCCGCCAGCGGTGAACGGATAGACCATCTGGCGCAGGTAGCTGCTGGGGTAGTCGGGTTTGGCAGCCATGCCGAGCTGGGTGGAGTCGAAGCGGCGTGCGGGGTCATAGGAATAGGTGCGCATGAGGTGGTCCCACACCAGAGTGAACAGCCCGAAGTTGACGTCGCCGATGCCGGCCCATTTGAGGTGGTGGAAGCGGTGGCCCTCGTTGAGGGCCAGGACGTACTTGGCGGGGCCGATGCGGTAGTCGGCGTTGGAGTGCTGCAGCAGCAGCTGGATCGCCACCGACAAGGCCAGCGCAGAGGCGACATCGACGGGCAGCCCGATCAGGATCAGGGGTGCCACCCCGGCGGCCATCTCCACGGTCTGGTGCAGGGGGTGTTTCATCAGGCCATTGAGGCCGTAGAAGCGGGTGATGCTGTGATGCACCGCGTGGAAGCGCCACAGCACGCCGATCTTGTGGCTGGCCAGATGCACCACGGTAATGCCGAAGTCCGCGACCAGGATCGCGGCGAGGACCTGAGCGACGAAGGGCCAGCTGTGCGGCCACAGCTGGGGCGCGGGGACGATCGCGGCCAGCAGCGGGATCGCGGCGACGCTGGCCAGGATGAGGGTTTCGTTGACCGCGACGTGGATGCGGTCGCGGGTGCCGTCGGCGCGGTCGTGGTTCCACTCGGGGTCATACGGGATGATCCGCTCCACCAAGAACGCCGTTGCGATCGCCACCGCCAAAACGACCAGCAGCCAATACTTCGGGGCGCCGGCGGCGGCGATGGCGATACCCGCGCCGTTGAGGCCGAGCAGCATGAACGGCACGTAGCCGTAGCGGGCCATCGCCTGAACCGCAGTGATCGCCGTCGATGTCGGAGAAGAAGTCGTACTCATGTCCTTGATCGTCGCGGCCGGCGCCGTGTCAGCGCTTGAACGATTCGGCTACCCGCTGTCGAGGTCCCAGGACACGTGCCGGCTGAGCACCGAGGGTGGTAGGCCGAACATCTCACGGGTAGTGCGGGTCAGGTGGGCGCTGTCGGCGAACCCCGCCCCATGCGCGGCGCCGGTCAGGTCATCA
>NZ_JAKCFC010000016.1:16363-27071 GCF_021916785.1 Mycolicibacterium lacusdiani | reverse complement strand
CTCGAGCGCCGAGGCCCTGCGCTGCCTCAAACGCCGCTTAGCCCGCGTGGTCTTCAACCACCTCCATACCGACCAGAAAACCCGACCAAAGCCACGCCAACTCGCAGCGGCTTGACATAGGAGAAACGCATGCAGCACCGTGGTGACGCCCCAGCATCGCCAGCGGTCTCCTACCGCCGCTCAATTGACATTTCCACCGATGCGTTCCTCGACGCGATGCGCCTGGCCGGCTCGGCCGACGCCCTTGGCGGTGAGCAACCTCAACCGGTCGACGTCATCCAAATCGCGTGGGGTCTGGTCGGACGGCGTATCGCTCGGGGATCGGCGACTCATCGCACGGGCCCGCCAAAAGGCGTATCGCGGTACGCCGTTGCTCAGAAAGGTCGACAGCTGGCGCTGCGCCATGCCGTTGACACCGTTGATGAGGACTTGTGGATCGAGTCGACGTCCGGTGCCGAGTCAGAAGGACCACCGACGTCGTAATCGTCTCTGGGGCGTCGCGGCGATGCACGCAACTGCTGGCCGTTAGGGGCGTCGGGTGGGGCTACAGACGGTCATGCTGTTCTCCCCTCGGCCGGGATCGGTGCAATGGTCGGCGACTTGGCTGGGCAGCAAGTCGGTGAGATGCCAGTCGAGGTAGGACTTGGCGAGCATCCTGAGGCCGGCCGAAACATTACCGCGGTCAACGCCTTTCGATGGTTTCTCGGTGCCGATGTGAGTGGTTGTGTCGAGATGGTCGTCGAGCAGGGTGATCAGTTCACTGGCCGCGGTGTCGGCCGCGTCGGCGGTGAACGCGCGGCGGCGGTGTTCGGGCCAGGCCGGTGGGAAGGCAATCAGATCGTGGTAAAGGTCGTCGATCGCCGCGGCTAGCGGAGCGTGATGGAAGTCGCGGCCCCAACCCAGCACAAGGCGTTCGGCGAACGCTGCTACCCGTACCTCGTCGTCTGCGTCCACTCTGAGTCGCCCCGCGTTCCTTTCCCGTCGTTACTGCCAGGTGTTCATACCTCAGAGGCCGAGGTCGTGCTCCCGATTTCGGTCCCGGGAGCGGTGGATGCCAAGGGTGCGGTCGATGGCCCGGTCCTGCTGGCGGCGTTCGGCCTGGCGGTGGGCGGCCCAGCGGCGGGCCACGGCCTGCTGGTGCTCAGCGACCAGGGAGGCCACTCTCTCGGGAAGCAATTCACTCGAAGTGTCGGCGGCGGTCTGGTGGGCGGTGCGGGCGCGTTCGTCGCGGCCGATCACCGTCCGCATCAACTGAGCCGCCTGGGCGGGGGTGCCGCGGTGGGCGACGTGCACCCCTTCGGCAGGAGAGCGGTGTTGGTGGTCGGCCTCACCGGTGGTGCGCTGGTACAGGTAGGCCTGGTTGGAGTCGCGGCCGCGAGTCATCGCCACGTACACCAGGTTTCGGGTGGCGGTGTCGGCGATGACGGCGTGGGTGGTCTCGGCGGTCACGCCTTGGGCGGAGTGCGCGGTGACCGCGAACCCGTGGGTGACGTGCTCGCGCAGATAGTCCCCGGCGAACACCGCGCGGGCGCCGTCACCGAGGCGGCGGGCGGCGATCCGGTGATTGTCGGGGTCGACGCCGATCACCTGCCAGCGTTGCCCGTTGCGCACCGGCGCCTCCTGCTCGAGCTGCTGGCGGACGTCGCGCGGGTCGTAGACCTCGAGGGTGGGGTCGTTGCGGCGGGTGATGACGACGTCCCCGGCCGCCACGTGGTGGCCGCGGGCGGCGGTGACCGTCAGTGCCTCGGGCGCGGTGCGTTCGTCGTGCATGCGCCGGTTCAACGCATCGCACATCTCTCGGGTGTCGGCGATCACCAGGGCGTCCTTGCCGGCGGCGACGTCGGCGCGCCACCCATCCAGCGCGTCGGCGGCCATCGCGATCGAATCCCCACAGTGCAGCCGGTCATGGGACCGGTACCAGGCCACCGCGCGGCGCACCGGTGCGGGCCCGCCCGCGCGCAGCGCCAGTGACGCCGACCGCTCGCCGGGGTCGTGCATCCGCCACACCTCAGACAGGCGCTGCGTCCAGGGCAGGTCCTCGCACAGTTGGGCGAACATCCCGCCGCGGGCCTTCACCGGCGCCAACTGGTGGGCGTCGCCAACCAGAACGGTCTTCGTCCCGGCTGCGGTCGTATGCGCCAGCAAACGTCGCCAGTGGTCGGTGCTCACCATGCCCGCTTCATCGACGATCACCAGGTCGAACGGCGACAACTGCAGGGTGCCGTCGGCGAGCTTGGGCAGCGCACTGTCGAGGGTGTAGCCCACCGACGCAGCGCCCTCGCCGACGGCGACGTCGACGGCCTTGCCGGTCGGCGCCAGCACGATCACCCGCCCGCTGCTGCGGCGCTCGACCAGGGTGCGCAACGCGCGCATCGAGGTGGTCTTGCCCGCACCCGCCGGCGCTGACAGCGGCGCCACCAAACGGGGGCTGGTGGCGATGTTGCGGACCGCGTCGTACTGCTGATCCGACAGCCCCAACGACGCGGGCGTGTCGAACTCGCGCACCCAGGATTGGGCGCGCACATTGGTCGCGTCGACCACGTCGAAGACGGCGCGTTCCTCGGCCAGAATCACATCGACGGTGAACCGCTCCGAGCCTTCGCGTTGATGCGCCAACCGGGGTGCGGTCAGCCGCATCCCCACGCTGTCGACGCACGCCTCGATCACCGCCCGCGGCATCGGTGCGCCACCGTCCGCCGCACCCGCGCCACCGTCGGCCATCAGGGGCAGGTGGGCGCCGATCACCTCGACCAGATCCGCCCGGGTGAGCGCGGCCTTGTCGCCGCGTGCGGCCATCGCCGCCACCGCCCGCCGATCGATCACCACACCGGTGCGCTCGATACGCGCCGCGGCCCGTGCGGCGGCCTGTTCCCGCGCGTTCCGCGCGGCGCGTTGCCCGTCGCGATCCACCCCGAAACCCCGCCCATCAGCCATCCATCCGGCACGCAGTTCCGCCCAGGATAGGTGCTCGGGTTTCTTCGGTCGGGTGGCCTTTTGCGCGGTCGCCAACTGCGCCTGCGACACCCCCTTGCTGGGGTCGATGACGGTCAGATTGTTGGCGGCCCACTCCCGCAACTGGGTGGACCGTTGCGACCATGCCGCGACGTTGGTGGGGTCAATTCCGGCGATCTCGGCCATCCCCGTGCGCGGGTCCACCGAACCCCATTCCACACCGGCGAGGCGGTGCAGTTCGTGGCGCAGCGTGGCCTGATACACGATCCCCGCGGCACGGGCCTCGTGGAACAACGACGTGCCGTCCAGTGACACCAGGCGGCCATCGGCGCGGGCTTGGCGGTTGGGCACCAGGACGTGGGTGTGCAGATGCGGATCCCCCGCCCGCGACGTCTCGTGCTGATAGGCCGCGGCGACCAACCCGGGCAGTTTCTGGAGGTCTTTCTCTCCGGTGATCGGGTTGTGCACCCGCGTGTAGCCGGCGTGCTGGGCGAGGTATTCGAGCGCTTCGGCGATCGCCGTCTGATGCGCCGCGGACACTGCTTTGTCCATCACGTCGCCGCCGAATGCCCGCACCAACGACACGCTTTTGGGGGCGCAGAACGTCAAGTCGAAGCCGTGCACGCCGCCCGTGCCGTGTGCGCGGCCGCAGTCCCCCGAGGGCGCCACACCCTCATCGAGCCAGCGCGCCACCACGTCGGGATCAGCGTCCCCACCCACGCGCGAACCGTCGCCTAAACCGACCAGTTCGGTGGCCGCGCGAGCATCCCCGGCGCACGTCCACACCGGGGTGCGGGTGTCGCGTTCGGCGTAGTACTCCGCCAACCCACCACCAGCGGATTGGGCGTCCCGAGTGGCTTGGCCGACCGCGCGGGCGGTGTCGTTGTAGTAGTTCACCGACCACCGCGACAACTTCGCGATCGTCAACACCCACACCACCCCACCCGCATCCTCGACGTTGCTGGGCCGCCCGCCCGAACAAGTCGGGGGCAGGCTCCGGCGGGCGGCATCACCAGCATCGCACAAATTTGTGCAAATGTGCCAAGATCTATTCGGGGTTCGGTCAGGTGTTGGTGGTGGGAGGCAGGATTGAAGGCCATGGACGGGCGGGACGCGCAGTTCGGGGTGCCGCAGGAATGCCGGGTGTGGTGTCGGGCTCAGCAGTACGGGGTGACGGTGCTCGATGACATGGCAGTGGTGGACCTGGACTGGTGGAATCACCGCCTCGCCGACCGCGGACTCGCGGTGCGCCTCGCTGGTCGTGACGCCGACGGCGCGCTGACCCGTCACGGGGTCGCGGTAATCGCTCGCGGCGACCTCACCACCGCCAGCGCCGCAGGCACCGGCGCGCTGGGTGAGGTGGGGGCGCTCTACGCCGCGGCGGCATGGCTGGCCGCGCACCGCGACCGGGACCGGGCGCGGCGCTTCAGCGACGTGCGCACCCCAGCACGATCAGGTGATGCCTACGACGCGATCCTCACCGCGTTGCACGCCTGCCGCCACCCCGATGTGCTCTCGGCCCCACCGACCGGATCGGGCCGGCGGTGGTCGGGCTGGCCGCACGCACCCGGGGTCGGTCCCACGGTGCTCTCGCTGTACTGCTGGGCCACCCACCACCGCACCACTGGCGATGGCGCCGCTGGGCGGGGTGTGGTGTGTCCGCAGCTGCTCGATCAGCAGGCAGTGAACTCACTGCTCCACCTGGGATGGGCGCACGATCCGGTGGTGGCCCGGTTCACCTGGGCGCGCTACACCCACTTCTGCCACCTGCTGCACACCTGGGCAGGTCAGGCTGGCGTCGCCCCCGAGCTGGTCGAGATGTGGTTGGTGGCTCGGTGGCGAGAGCGCACCGCCCCGCACTCCCCCGCCCGTGGCGGCACCGGTGGCATCGGTGAGGCGGCGCACTAGTGGCTCGGGTGGACAGTGCGTTGATGCAGGTGCTTCTCGGTCACGGTGATGCCGTGGCCACGGCGCTGACGCGCTGGCTGGTCACCGGCGAACACCCCACCCGCGACATCACCGTCGACGTCGGATGGGCTGAGCCTGGCGAGCCGTTCCTGATCCCGTGACGCCACCAACCCTCGCCCGGCACTCAGCGTCCGAGTGGAGCGTTCAGCGTGGCCGCCTTGGGTGCGTTCGGTGAGCACGCGGCGGATCTCCTCGCGGGCAGCGGCGATCCGGGCCCGCGACGTCTCGGTGAGCACCACCGGTCGCGGCGCCTGGTCGATGCTGGCGGCGGCGCAGGCGCCGCCCTTTTGTGGGGTTGTTGGGGGTGTCCAGGACAGCCGGCGTAGCCGACTGCTGAGGAACGCACCAGGGTTGGCGATGTGGTCGGGCCAGCTCCATCCCCGGGCACGCATGTCAGCGTTCAGCGCGGCGGTGATCGCACGTGCCGTCCACACCGTGGGGTCGATCCCTGCGGCGGTGAGCGCATCGCAGATGCCGCCGATGTGCGCGCGGTCCAGACCGTGGCTGCTGGCCACGAGTTCGGCGGCCAGGCGCTGAGTGGCCAGCGGCCGTGCACTGGCGCGCCAATTACGCACCTTGTGGGCTTTCAGGTTGGAGATCTTGGCGGCGGGCGCGCTTGCGCGCCCGCTTGGTGAGTAACTCCCTACGGGAGAAGAACAACAAACACCGCCTGACGGCGGTAGGTGGAAATCATGCACGAGTGGACGGGTCACCGGGTTCGGGTTGGTGGCGGGTCGTGCTTGGCGGTGCGGCACAAGGTGGTACACCGAGGGTCTGCGGCCGACGCTGGGGGTGCCTGGGGAGCCGTGGCCGCGCTGGGCTTCGACGGCCCAGCGAGACACCCGCAGCACCCGCCAGGCGGCGGTCACGGTGCGCACGTCACAACCCACCCGGGACGCGATCGTCGCGCGTGTGACCGCGACGTGGCGGCCGGTGGCGTGATCGGCGTGCTCGGCCATCACTGTGGCGATCGACAACAGCGTGGCCGCGGTGATGGACACCCGCTCCTCGGCGCAGAGCTCCCCGAGTGCCGGTGACCGGGCCCAGCGTCCCAGGCCGTCGAGCCAGCCGCTGCGACTGGTCCACATCGGCGCGCGCGGCGCGCACGCACCAGCGCGCTCCACCCAGCCGCGTCGGCGTTCATTGGCGAGGGCGCGCACGATGTGCGCAGTGGGTGCGATGGCGGCGCTGAGCGACGTCGGCCACGCACTGCTCGTCCGACGTGATCGGGCGTTGGAGAGGTCACGATTTACGCAGTCATTTCGCGGCGTATCTAGAACCGCAAGAGAACGTGCGCTACCGTGAGAGCTGTCCGGCAAAGACAGTCCCTTCGGGGAAATGGGTGCGGACCCAGAACCGAGCTGCTAACTCGGTTCAAAACCTGACAGGGCCTCGCTACGGCGAGGCCTTCGTCATGTCAGCGGGTACTCCGCACACCAGCTATTCAGATGTCACGTCTGCCAGGCACTCCTGTCCTCCCCGGTGGGAAGATCACTCCCCTGGCGCATGTCGTCACATCGCCAGCGGCAGGACCTCCTTGTCGAGTTCCCGGACTAGCTCGGGATGGCCGGCCTGGATGGCCAACAGGTCGGCCACGTATTGCGAGACAGACATGCCTCGGTCGGCGGCCTGCTGCTTGATCTTTTCGGAAACGAGACGCTCCGGGCGGGTTAGCAGTTCCACGCGGTCGCCTTTACGGGGTCGAGGCATGATCAAAGACTGCCAGCAACGACGAGGTATCTGATACAGGACACGCCGGGCTCCGTGATGTTTTTGTGACTGATGAGGTCATGCCACCGCGGCGCTGCTCGGCGGAGCGAATTGGCCGACCAATAGGCCCCCCGGGGGCACGGCGATGGTCCGAGACTCGTTATCAGGCGGCCTGTTTTATGGCCACCTATCATTTGTGGTGCCTGGTTGCGATGAGCTTCAGGAAGTGAGCCCGAGACCCGGCCGGACGACCGTGGCGCTCGGGCTTTGCGCTTTTGAGGCTTGATAGACGGCTCGGCGGCTGTGACGGCCGGGCCCGATCAGAGTGCGCCAGGGTCTGCCTTTGGCCCGCACCAGGCAATGGCATTTGGGCTACACCAGCGACGTAAACGGCGCGCTCTTACCTTCGAACTGGCCGTCTCGCCCGGCTCCACGCGACTTCACGCGACGACATCGCGGGGTGCGCGCCCAAGCGGGTCAGTTGGTCAGGTAGTCGATGAGCGCGCGGCGCATCGTCTCACCGCGGCTCACTCCGTCCATGGCGGAGCGTTCGTCGATCAGTGCGACCAGGTCCTCAGGCAAACGCACCGAATAGGTGCTCGAGGCGTCTAGTCCGATCGACGGCCGGCCCCGGCGGCGCAGCTTCTCGGCCGGTATCCCCTGATCGACTTCAGCCACCAGGCGATCGATGGTGGCCTCGTCAACGGCGCCTTCAGACTTCGGCGTCAGAAAACGCCTCGCTTGCGCATTGTGGTTTCCTGCTTCCTCGGATTCAAAAGACGCTGCGGCGATGCCGCTTTCACTGCTGCGTTCGGTGACAGTGGTCCGGGGGCGCCGCGCAGCTGTGGAGCTTTTCACGAACTTGCCGGTTGCTGCGCTGCGGTGACGCTTGCCGCTCTGGGCGCCAACGGTTTCGGCGACAGCCGTGTTGGTCTTCTTTGAAGTCTTCGACATGTCAGTGTCCGTTTTGGGCTCGTAGGGCCTTGGCGAGTTCATGTGGGCGTGCCTTCATGCAGTGGATTACCAGTTCACCTCTGGCGGTATGCAGCACGATCAACTCCAGCAAGGTGGCGTCGGGGGCGAATCCGAATACCCAGGTTCGCGGCGGGTCGTCGTCAATAACGTCATAGTCGACGTGCACATGCTCCAACGCGTGGGCGATGTCGCGTTCGGTGTAGCCGTGGGTGAGCGCAGAGGGATGCACCGTCACCCGCTCCACATTGAATATCGTAACACGAAAATGTCGGGGCTAGGTTGGCTGCGTTCAGGCGCCCAGTTCGGGGCGGAAGCTAGCTACGCACGCTAGGAGTGCTAGCATAACTAGGCTAGATTTACTAGCACGTCTAGCTAGCAGAGGAATGGTATGCAGTCGAAACGACACGCGCTCGCGAATCAAAAGGGTGGCGTTGGCAAGACGGCCACGACCCTCGGCCTCGCCAGTGCCATCAGCAATCGCGGTGGCAGAGCATTAGTTGTCGACATGGATCCACAAGCCAATGCGACTGAGGGTCTCGGTGTGTACACCGCCGATGATCAGCTCACTACCGCCGACCTGATGGACCGCACGGCAGCTGGATCGGCACTCGACGCCGTGGTGGCCACAGGCTGGGAGGGTATCGACCTCGTCCCGTCTCATCTGGACCTATCCAACGCTGAATCAAGTGGCGCATCTGATCTCGTCTTTCGCCTTGACGTCGCATTCGAGGGTCTCGACCTATCTGCATATGACGCGGTGCTCTTTGACTGCCCGCCGAGTCTCGGCAAGCTCCTATTTGCAGTGCTTCTCACGGTCGACGATGTCTACGCCGTCACCGAACCGACTAAGGACTCGGTCAAGGGTGTGACCAGGCTGGAGACAACAGTGCAGAAGGTGAAACTGCGCCCAAATCCGCGCATAGAGCTGGCGAAGGTGATTGTGTCTCGCAGACAAAACAAGGGGGAGCACATCGACCGCGAACGCGAGCTACGCGATGCCTACGGCGATTTAGTGGCCCGCACCGTCATCCCCGACCTTGGTGCACGCCAAGACGCGCACAGCGCAGAAGTGCCCATGCATCAGTTTCGTGGCGGCAGATCATTGAGCTTGCAGGTTGCCTATGACGACTTGCTGGATGAGCTTGGCATTGCGATTGGAGCGTCCGCGTGAGCACGACACGAAAGCCGGCCATCACCCGCACGGGGGGGCATCCTGCGGACACGATCCCGGATCGCACGGCCGCTGTGAAAGAGGTTGAACAGGCGAAGTTAGCCCCTCGCTCACCAGTAGAGAGGGGAGGGGAGCGGTTGACCGAACAGCACAACGTGCGCATTCGATCCTCAGTGAAGGAACGTCTTGGCAGGGCCGTCGACAAGCTGCGCTATGAAACTGGCGACAGGTCCATCAGCATCGCATCCATCACAGATCACGCTTTGGACGCGTACTTGAGAGAACGCGGCTGCTAGCTGAGCTAGCCTAGCTAGCCCACCTACCCGATCTGCCGTGTCACGCATCTCGTTCAGGAACGGAAGCACGTCCCATTAACGAAGGTTTTCGAGACGACGCCTCCCCATGCGCCAAAGGTTTAGTTGGTTGGCTCTCCAGACTGTTCGGGCGGGTGATAGCCCCGCCGCCTAGTTTCGAGCAAATCCATGATTCGGCGGTTTTCGGCCTGTTGCGCTCGCTCTGCTTGCAGTTGGTAGTCGCGCTCGCCGTCGTCGCCGCTGCCATAGACCCACACGCCGCCGTGTTCGGTACCAAAATCGCCCAGCTTTTTGTAAATCTTGCTGAGCGCGTCGTTTTGCGTTGAAAGCTTTGATTCCAACGTCTTTGTCAGATCGTGAAGCGTCTTGATGTCAACCCATGTCGTGCCCTCGCGTTGGTCGAAGTCGAGCACCGACGGTGTTTCGTGTCGCCGTTTCCGGCTGTCCGCATAGCTCACGGTGGCGTCGTGCTTCGTTGTGGGCGTCAGCCTCTCAACGTCCGTCTCGCTGAACCCGTCGATGCCGAGACGTTGTTGAAGCTGTCGACCGTGCTGCTTTCGCTCGGGCGCCGAACCCCATACGGTTCGCCACTCTTGGCCCGGTGCCAGGATAGGGATATCGGGTATTGGCACAGCGGCCAACTCGTCGCCAGACTGCAGGTTCGGTGTCGTCGTAACCGGCGGATGCACGTCGACATGTACGTCGTACGCCGGGGTGGTGCCGAAGTTCTTCAGAACAATCTCCAAGATGTTCGGAACGTCAGAGTTGGGTTCGCTGAACAGAACCACGTTCGGCTGTGCCTGTTCCTCCCGAGTTCGACGCGCCTCGCGAACCTGGATGTAACCAAAGATCGCGGCTACTAGGGCGATTAGAACCGTGACCCATGCCGCTAAAGCGGACCAAGCGTCAGCATGCATCGTTGGGTTTGCCTCGATCAGTTCTGCTTAGGTAGTCGGTGCACGATTGTCCCGGCCGGACCTTCCACGGTCGCAACTAGCCCGACGCCGTGTGTGTCGGTTTCGCGGGCAGCCTGCAGGCCGACCATGGCGGTTCCCCTCGCCTTATCGATGTGGAACCGCTTTATCTCGACCTCAAAAGTGGTTGGCGACCCATCAGGCAGGAACGTCCAAACGGTGTCGCCGGTCTCGATCTCTTCAATCGCCACCTGATCGAGCACGGTGCCATCTGAGGTACGAACGATTGTCATGGTTCAAACAGTAGAAGTGCGTACCGACAAGCTCGCTATAGATCATGGGCCGAAGAGCCACCTAGTGCTGTCGGGGTCTTCTGGGAAATTCCAGACTGATGGTTCAAGTCGACGTCGCGCTCACTACGCACGCTGCTATATCGGCCCGTGCGACAAGCGACGACGACACGACATCCGACACGCCGCAGGCTGACGGCAGCCAGCTTTAGACTGACAGCTGATCGAAAGCATGTGCGACCGACAGCGATGGCAGGGAGCGAAGTGGCGGAGTCAAACCCCCGAGGCAACACCTACGGCGTTGGCGCGAGCGCCTTGTCCTCGATCACCAAAGCCCTCGACCCCGACACCACCAGTTGGATGAAGACCCTCGGACCCGACACCAGTTACGGCGCGGGCATGAGCGCCCTGGCC
>NZ_JAKCFC010000016.1:0-16276 GCF_021916785.1 Mycolicibacterium lacusdiani | reverse complement strand
GAGCGCCCTGGCCACCTCCGTCATGAACACCGTCGGACCCAACATCGCCGAGGCGCCCTGGATGAAGACCTACGCCTCCGAACAATTCGGCATCAGCGCGAGCGCCTTGTCCTCGATCACCAAAGCCCTCGACCCCGACACCACCAGTTGGATGAAGACCCTCGGACCCGACACCAGTTACGGCGCGGGCATGAGCGCCCTGGCCACCTCCGTCATGAACACCGTCGGACCCAACATCGCCGAGGCGCCCTGGATGAAGACCTACGCCTCCGAACAATTCGGCATCAGCGCGAGCGCCTTGTCCTCGATCACCAAAGCCCTCGACCCCTCCGTCATGGACACCTACGGCTCTAGCATGAGCGGCCTCATCGACGCATTGTCACCAAAGCCCGGCGGGGACCGTATTGGTGCCCCCTGGATCAAAGAACTTGGGGGCGGTGGCACCTACGGCTCCGGTCTCAACGCCCTCTCCGACGCGGTATCACCGACCAGCCTCGTCGAGACGATTCCTCCAAGTCCTGAGACTGTCCCCGGGCTCTCGGTTAGCACGCAGGCTGTGGAGACAGAGTCTTTCGAAACTGTCTGTGATGGCTCGGATTTGGCTGAGTTGGAGGACGAGTATCTGCAATGGTCTTGTGATGCACACGGTTTCGCGGCCATGGCCATTGTGTTGACCATCATTCCGGTGGTGTTGCTCTTTCACTTTCACGGACTCGATTGGGCGTTGTCCATACCAACAGTCGTAGCTTCGCTTTTCATGTCCCTGGTTCTGAACAGTCGCAGTTGAGCAAGTAACGGTCGCTCAAGAGCTGACTAATCTTTTCCCGCGCGGGCAATGCGTCGCTCGGTTCTACGCCTACAGCCCGAGCTGGGTGGCGGCGTTGTCGTCCCAGGCGGTGTGGATGCGGACGTATCCGCCCAACGTGGCGAGGGAGCGGTGGCGGGTTTGGTGGGCGATGGCGCGGTCGGTGGCGCCGCGCAGGTGGGCGTGGGTGACGAAGCCGGCGCGGAGGCTGTGGGCGCTGTAGCCGGATGGGTCGGTGCCGGTCCGTTCGATGGCGTTGCGCACCAGGGTGTTCACGGATTCTGGGTGTAGTCGGCGGGGGAGTGGGCGGTTGCCCTTGGAGACGGGCCGAAAGACCGGTCCATCGGTGATGTCGGCCGTGTCGAGCCAGGTGTGTAGGGCGGTGACGGGGCAGCGGTGGGGGTGGGTGCCGTGCGGGACGACGACGAGTTCGGGGTGGGCGCCGGTTTGGTTGGTCTTCGACCGCGGGATGGTCAGGACTAGGCCGCGGGGGTGTTCGGCGAGGTGAGCGAGGTCGAGTGCGGCGAGTTCGCTGCGGCGTAGGGCGGTGACGAATCCGACCAGGAGCAGGGCGCGGTCGCGTAGCCCGGCGAGGTCGGGTTCGGGGTCGCGGGTGGTCCAGCGGCGGGTGGTGGGGCAGGCGTCGAGGACGTCGTGGAGCAGTGGCGGCATGAGCGGGGTGGCCTGGGCGGGCGGGGTGGTGTGGGTGCGGCGGATGCCTTCCCACACCGCGAGCACGCGGGCGTTGGTGGTGGGGTCGGCCACGTCGTGTACGGCGTGGGCAAAGGTGATCGCCGACAGCCGCCGGCCCATGGTGCCGACCTTCAGGCCGCGCCCGGCGAGGTGGGTGAGGTAGCCGGTGAGGGTGGCGGGATCCGCCGGGAGCGGTTCGTGGCCGGCGATGTGGCACCAGGTGGTGAAGTCGGTCCAGTCGGCGCGGTAGCCGCGCACGGTGTTGGCGGAGCGGGCGGCGTCGACGTAGCGGGCCTCGTCGGCGGTCAAGGACTCGGTGGCGACCACGGCGACCGGGTGCGTGGGCGCCGGGGCGGCTGGCCGGCCGGGTTTCGTCACCGTGACAGCCTAGGTGCCATTACCTGGGATTCCCTGCATTATCCCGTGTAATAGAAGTAGTCCTGAACCGTTTTAATGCCCAGGGCCGCTGGGACACACGGGGACCGTCTGGGCGGTCAGGAGTTGCCCGTAGAGCGAGACCCAATCGAGGTTCACAAGTACGCCATGCCCTCACTGTCAAAGAGCGCCGCCATCAGGTTCTGGTTCGTCGCCGCGGCGACGCGTTCGTCGATACCGTCGGCCATCAGATCGAGTGCCCGCAGCACTCCGCCAACCTTTGCTACCGCCAAACAGCGCCGGACCTGATGTGCGTTGAACTGCGCGTACCTCGCGAGCGCAGACCACTTCGCCGAGGTGTCGGCCAGATCGTGGCGATGGGGATCCACGATATCCATGACGTACTTGCCGCCGCCGTCGTCGTGCCAAAACAGAAAGTCCGGGTGCATTAACTGGTACTTGTCACCGAACTCGTACGGCACAGCCAGTGCGTGCCGGCCCGAGGAAGGGTTGCGGTACCAACCGACCAGGGTGTCGGAAATCAGTTCGGCGGCGAGCACTTCGGCCTCCCACGCCGAACGCGAGGTGTCGACGGGGAACTCGCCCGCATGCGGTTTGCCATCGGGAATCACGTACAGGTGATGTGGGTAGGTGGTGATCTCCTCGGTGGTCTGGCCGCGGACTTTTTCTGTTGCCGCGGAGTAGACATCGCGAGCCTCAACTGTCGTCGGGTGCATCGGTGAAACGCCGAGGTGCCACAGTGGTTCCACCTGATCCCGGATGTGGCGCGGTTGGCGCGACACTGTGGACCGGTGCTGATCCCGCCACGTGCGGATCAGTTCGGCGGCTTGCTTTTCGATGATGTCCTTGAACCCGAGTTCGGCCATCGCAACTAGCCGCGCGGCGGCGTCGATCTCATCCTCGCCGGCGTCGCACAGGTCGTTGAAGTACCAGCTTGCCGCCCCGTCGGGCAGCACCCGTTGCGCGCGGCGGAAATAGCCGTCCAGGTCGCGTTCGTTGGTTTGAGCCTCGCTCTTTCCGACGCTTTGCATGATCGTTTCGCCGTACGCGATCATCGTGGTGCCGATCATCAGCGACATGATGTCGGTGACCTTGGCGTCGACCTCGTCGGAGCGCTGACCGTCCGTGGCACGCATCTGATCAATGACCCATTTCTTCGCTTTCGCCGAGCCCTGACTGACGAGGCCGTGCTCGGTCAGTGTGGCGGCGAGCCGCATCAGCTGCGCCGTGCGTGTAGGGAACGTCGCCCTCACCCGGGTAGACGACGGCAGCGTATCGAGGAGGTTGAACACCGCGCCCGGAACCTTTGGTGAACGTCCGCAGATCACCGGGGCCACCTCGATGTCGACCTGGACGGTCTCGTCCTCGGTAAGCGCGTTGACGACCCGAACGACGTGCTCGGTGCGGAAGCCTGGCAGGTAGGCGACCACTTCGTCGAGGCGGTCATCACCACTCTCGGGACGTTTGGCCAATGGGGTCCGGACGAGCCGGCCGATCAGCTGCGCAATCTCGGTATAAGAATCCTTGCCTTGAAAAGACACCAGAACCTCGGCGCGTGGGCAGTCCCAGCCGGTCGTCAGGGCAGACTTGAACAGCACGACTCTCGCGCGGTCGTCACCGGAAATCGCCTCCGGTGGAAGGTAACGCACCGCCCGGTCACCCACCTTCAACGGGCCGTGGGGGTCGCCGAATGCATGCGCTACAGCGAAGTCGGTGAGTTCGGGCCATGCGGACTCGATAACCGACAGAATCTCGGCAATCCGCGTCTCGGTCACCATCGGTTCCACCTGCACGACGAGTAGTGGCTCCACCAGCCGGTCGCCCGTCGTCTCATGGTGGGTGCGCCAAGACGTGTCGGAATCCTTCAAGTCTTTGACCGCCAGTTCGAGCATGGTGTTGTCAGCCGATTGCGACTCGCCGATGCTGCGCAACAGGATTCGATCCTTCAGCAAGCCGGACTCACGCACCTCGCCGGGTGAAATTGCAACCGGCCGCATGGTGCGGTCCGCAGCGCGCATCGCCGCGTCGAAACGGTCCGGGGTAGCGGAGATCCCGAGTACCACCGGTGCGGGAGGCTGGATTGTTCCAAGATTCGTCTGCCCGCCTCCGACAATGGTGCCGGCGATCGACTTCCGCTCGGTCTTGCTCGTGCTAGACCCACGGTGCGCCTCGTCCCAGATCACAAGGATGTCTGCCCCACGCTCGCGCACAGTGTTGGCGATCATGTCCCAGCCGCCGTAGGTGCGCTTGTCGTTTCGGGTGCCGTCGGGGCGCACAGCGTGCAACGTCGAGTTCTTTTGCAGCGCTTGGATGTGCACGAAGTAAATTAGGCCAGGTTCCAGCGTGCGTTGATCGGCCTCGCCCAGGTATCGGATCCTGTTCATGTCGATGGCACCGCCGGATGCCTGGTGAATCTTGCCGATCGTTTGCGCGTTTAGTGAGCGGTCATCGGTGATCCACAGCACCGTCAAGTTCGGGTTTGGGGGCCATGTCGGAGTGCCGAGGTAGAGCCCTTCCAACACTGCCGTGGCAATGACCGTCTTTCCCGCCCCGGTAGGCGCAGTGAGGCCAACAGCGGTGCGTTCACCGTCCTCCAGGTACCCGGCGCGAGCTTTCGCCAAATTCGTTAGTACCGACTCCACCGCATTGCTCTGGTAGGGCTCCAGCGTGAACTTCACCGAGTGCTACCAGAGGTGTTGATGGTGTAGTTGGACAGGTAGTCCTCGTACAGCTGGACCGTCTCGATCCCGACCGGCAGCCGTTCGACCGCCTCCTGGTACTCGGCCGGGGAATCGGTGATGACGAAGAGCACGGACGGCGCACGGCCGTCGATCGTTGCGGTTGTCACCGCGGCGGCGAACCCAGTGAGCGCGTCTATGTCGAACAGCACGCCGTAAACGTCGGCGAGCGCCCATCCTGCCTCCGGCAGAGCTTCGATCCGTCCGCCACGGGCACCGCCTTCGAGCCAGAACAACGGGGCGACGGCGGTGAACTCCTGCCCTCGACGCACTGAAGAAGGGTCGAGGTAGGTCAGGTCGAACAACTCGACGTTCGCCGCGATCCCGTCGGAGAACACCGACCCGTCCGGACGCGTACCCGTGACTACCGTAGAGATACGGGGACGGCAAACGGACTCAAACACCCCGCGGGCCTCCCACTCCTCGTCGCCCGGATGCAGCCCCACCTTGCGGAGAGCTTTAGCGGCTGGTGCGCCCACCTCGTTGTTTGTCACCAGGATTGCCTGACGCTGACCGCCATCTTGGGCATTCAGCCTCAACACGGCCTCGACAGTCGTTCCGGTCCCTCCAAAGAAATCCAGGATCACCGCATCTGGATCGTTCGTCGTGGCGATGCTCAACCAACGCGCGATCACCTCGACATCCTTCGGGTAGGGGAAGTCTTTGGTCCCGAGAACCTTGGCCAGATGCTGGCTCGCGGCTCTGCGATCCCGGTAGAACGTCGGCACAACGCTCCGCATCGACATCTCGTGGAGCGGGGTTTTCCACCTAGGCCGTCCCCCGAACAAGATCCGCCCTGCGGCGATCATCTCGTCCATCGTTTCGCGCCTAAAGCTCCACCCGTTGTTGGGAGGTTCGTAGACGATGCCGGTGGCCGGATCAGTGATCGCATATCGCAAGTTCGGCCTGTAGAGGCTGTTTCCAAGATCGCCAACCTTCACGGCCGTGCCGTCCTCATCGACCTTCACGTTGTCGCCCAGGCCCGGGTCGTATTTGGTTTTGTTCCTGTTCCACCACGCTGACAACAACCGCGACGCGGCCGCCGAATTGTGACCCGATTGCTCCCAAGCGCTGGCAGCGGCGTCCAACACGTCTTGTAAGCCCTCTTTTTCCACCCTCCATCTGACGCCACCCTCAGTGAGCACCGACATTTCCCGGCAGTAGACAAGCATGTAGTCAAGGCCGCCGGCGTGGAAGCGAGAGAGTGAGGACCCACCTCCCTGCCACGTAATGTTGGCGATAAAGTTCTGGTCCCCGAACACCTGGTCCAGCAGCATCCGTAGGCGGTGATGTTCGTCGTCTCCGATGGCCACAATGACCACACCCGTGGGCTTGAGCAGGTCGCGGGCGATAAGTAACCGCCGCTCCATGAACGACAGCCACTTCGATGACTTCGCGCGGTCTGCCGCGTCGACGTACCGGTCGTTGTAGATCCAGTCGCCCCCGCCGGTGTTGTAGGGCGGGTCAATGTAGATCAGGTCGACCTTCTCGCGGTGGGTGGATCGCAACGCCTGCAGTGCATGGAAATTCTCACCGTTGATCACCACATGCCAAGGGGCGTCCACGGCCCCATTCGGTATCCGTTCGATCGACTGCAGGCCAGGGTAGATCGGCTCTCCGAACTCGCGGACCACGACGAGGTCACTTACCGGCCGTTCGCCACCCTCACCGTCGAGCACGGCGACCGTGCGGGTCGTGTCGGTGAATCGCACCACCGTCCACGTCTCAGCAGTGGACTCGTCGCGCAGTGCGACTCGGATGCCCTTGCGGATTGGGTGATCAACCAGGCGAACCGACTCGGGCAGGTGCCGGTCGAAGACGAGGCCGAAGCGGCGAGACCCGCGCAACAGCTCCACTTCTCGGGCGAGACGGTTACGCAGCGACTCTTCCTGGATCTGGCCGATCAGCTGGTCGAGGACGTTGGTCTCGTCTGCCATCTGGCCGGTTCCCCCAAGGTGCTAGCGCAGCTTCTGTGTGGTCCGGAGAAGCCTAGGGCGCGGCGTCAGCGCGCGATCAAGTGACCTTGCTCATGTGTCGGACGTGCCTATTGCGAGTTGAGGGCGCGAGATCGGCGACCGCCTATCTGGGTCCGGGTCCTGACGCGCTGAGCGGTCTGGTGGAGGCGGTTCTAACGCCCGCGTCGCGGGCGCGCCGTCATCTGGTTCGACAAGGTCATCGCCGGGCTAGCACCACATCGCCAAACTGAGAATCATCCGGCGCCCGTCTCATTGTCTGCAGCGTGAGACAGCTACCGCAACTAAGGGCTCGTCGGTCGGCCTCACATCGAAGTACGTTAACTACCGCAGTCGGCACGGAGGCAAGGGACGCATCCTCAGTCATTGCCGACTGCGTATTGGACGCACAGCGCCACCTCTCTCGCAACGGTCTGCGATGATCTGGCGCTATGAAGCCCGGGCCGGGGGGAATCTACGCAGTTTGGGCACTAACAGCCTTGGTCCTGACCGTAAGTTGCTCTGGGCAAGCCGGTCCAGCGGCGAGTCGGTGGGCTGCCTTACCGCACACCATGGGATGTGCGTTCCGCGCCGACGTTCAGGGAGCTGACCCACCCGGGGCTGCCCGGATCCGGCAAGTCGCCCTCTCTCATCCCGGTCGAGATCAGCTTCAACTCGCCGTCGAGTTTGCGTCTCGGATTCCGCCGGAGCCACGCGTGGTCAACACTGCGCTGGGTCCCATCGACGCACCGGGAAGTATTCACACCGACTTCCTGATACACCCCCAACATGCCCCCGGCGAGGCTGTCATTCAGGTGACCTCACCGTCGCCGAGTGTCAGTCAGGGTTGGCGCGCCGACGTATCCGAGTTCGACGAGTCGAACCCGAATGTGTTGACGTCAGTGAGTTCAGCGGGCCGCGTCCTCACGATCGTCTTGGATCTCAGTGCGCAGCCGAAGATCCTCGGGACCGGTGAATTCAAAGCCGACGTCGACGTCGTGCAGATGGTCTCCGGCCAGCCGAATGCCAACGGCGAACCGAACCTGTTCGCCGTGCGATCCCCGCAATGCCTCTGGACAACAGAGGTCACCGCCTCCTCGACGCCGCCCACGAGCACGCGTGGTATCGCGGCGCCTGTGCCCTCGGCGACATCATCGGCCAGCTCGATACCGCCTTCGCCAAGTGACGGCGTGACCACGTACTTGAGTACGAAATCTGGCCAAGTGCGATGTGCGGTATCGACTGCATCGGTGGTATGCGAAAGAAACTCCGTCGATGGATTCCCTCAAGCCCCCGTCAGCACCACCGGGGGCAGGAACTGGAATCTCGCCGCCATCGATGCCAGCGGAGCCTTCGAGTGGAACGAAGGCAACATCGGCGGTCCCGACCCGGACGACGACCTCGTGCTTGAGTACGGCCAAACACAACAGCTCAGCGGCTGGACCATCGACGCCCGCAGCAACGGAACGATGTTCACCAGCGAAGCCACCGGCCGCGGCATGTTCGTCAGCATCGAGAACGTGTACGGATTCTGAAAGGTTCTGCGCCCTGCGCCTTCAGGCTGCAGCGTGCACGCGGTGGTCTTCCTGCATGAAAGACGCCATCGGCCCGGCACGTTGGCTGTAATCAGCGAAAACCCCCGGGGAACAAGTCCCCGGGGGTTCGAGTCGAGCATGGGACACGCACTTAGGCGAGTGCGGCCAAGATCTGTCGGTGAGTTTCGCGAGACTCTTCGATTTCCTCTTGCAGCCGCGCGTCATTGCGGCAGTTCTCGATGTAATCGGTTACAGCAGAGCGAAGCTGGTCGGCAACGCTGGTGTCGTCGAGTAGGGCGAAACTGGTCAACTGATCCAGGTCTCTGTCGGTGATGCGCAAGGACACTGACTTCTCGTCGTGCGCACGGGGGCGCGGCGGGGGGGCCGTCGTCAAGTGAGCCGGGGGACCGCCAGTGAGGACCGCGAGCTTGGCATGGTGCCGCCTCATGGCCGTGTCGATCTTGGCGGACAACTCGGGGTCTTTGAGCCGCTGCTTGAGGTAGGCGTCGATGCTGTGGCGGATGACCTCGGCAGCGCTGATGCGCTTGATGGTCGCCAGCGCTGTGATCTGGTCGAACATCGTCATCGATAGCTTTGCGGTTACGGGCCGCTTCGGCTCCTGGGAAGGTGCCATCGCAATCAGTCCCCTTCTATACATGTGCAGTTCAGGACGGTGATCCAGAGTGAGTCATGGGCCATCGTGCCGGGCGGTAAGTCTTTGCTGAGCACAGTGCGCGGCAACAGAGCCATCCGACGCGGGAAACGGTAACACAGCATGGTGAAAGTTCTCCTTCGTGCATCAATAAGTTACCCCTTCGCTATTACATGTAACCGAGATACACTTGGCGTTGACCACCCACCGACCCGACAGGAGGGCCAGCGTGGCCGTAGTTGGAGATGTTCCCCGCCGCCAGAATCTGCTGAACGCCTTCCGGTTGTGCGCGAAGGCGCAGCTGCAGATCATCCGTCTGGCTCGTCAACAAAATCGAGCAGCCGACGCCCATGAGGACGACGTCATCGATCTGGAGGACCGCCGAATCGTCGATGCGATGCCCGACGAGGTGGTCATCGATCACCTAGAACGGTTGCGGGTTTCGGGAGCAGACGCCTGGGATCCCGACCGATCGGGCAAGGCGGACTCCAGTGGTCTGCGACAGACGAAGGCTGACCGTGGCTGTCACGACGCACTGGTGGCGTTGTTGGAGGAGCTTTACCCCGGGTGCGTAGTGGTGGGGGAGGAAAGCACCCCGGGCGAGTGGAACGAATGGTTCAAGCCGCACCCGGTAGGACAGGTCGGATTTCACATCGACGCAATCGACGGCAGCTCGTTGCACGACTGCCTGGGCTGGGGATTCTCGTCGAACCTACTGATGTACGTGATGACCGCCAGCGGCGACTGGCATCTGGTCATGGTGTCGATCGTGAACTCCAGCGGTGATGCGGTAGGCCTGCTGTGCGACACCGACTCGGTATTCGTACGGGACCTGTTTGACCCCGACGACGTCGAAGAACTGTTGCTCGAGCCAAAGGTGGCACCTGAGCACGTCCGGCCAGGCTTCATCGCGACTGTCGCGGCCATGCCTCGGGCACGGCGGCGGTCGGCAGTGCTTCTTGATTCCACCACCAGCTGGGGCTTGCCAGCTCTGCCCTTCGGTAAGAGTGAGGAGGTTGATCCTCCACTGACGGTGACCACCGCCGGTGGGGCACCGGCTACCTACGGGATGGCCGCTCTCAGGCTGGAAGGGCTGATCACCACCGACGCCTCGACCGTCCACGACGCGTGCGGATTGCTGGTGCTGGTCGCCTTGGGAATCCCGGCGTACTGGGTTAGGGGTGCTAGTGAGGCACCAACGCCCATCACGTTGGCCCATCTCAAGGAGATGTTCGCCAACCCCCCGCGGCCGCATCCGGTCCGCTACAAGCGGGTGCCTCCCCACGTGGTGTGCCGCGACGAGGGCCGCGCGGTGTTGATCGCCAAACGGCTGGATAGCAGCGCAGACTTGGAGGTGCGCGCCGAGCTGGCCCCGGGCAGCCGCAGCCACCTGCGAGTGGTCGGCGGCCAAGACCTACGCGACGACGTCGACAACGTCGACGACGAGGACGACGACGATCAGGACGACGTCGAGGACGACGACGGGGATGGTGGCCGGGACGACGAAGTCGATCATCTTCACCACCATGGAGATGACGCTCCGTGAAGACCGTGGTGGTAGTCAGTCCGCACCCCGACGACGAAATCCTTGGTGCAGGTGCGACTTTGGCGCTCCTCAAGAGCCACGGCTGGCGGGTAGTGAACCTGGCGTGCTCACTGGGCAAACCGGCCGATCAACAGCGCCGGCGCGAAGAACTCCTCGAGGCCGCCACACGGATCGGCTTCGACACCGTGATCATGGACCCGCCTATACCGATCAGCAGCAACGATGACCTAGTTCACGCAGAACACCTCGTCAGCGACGCACTCGAAGAACTGATCGACGAGGTCGATGCACATCTAGTCGTCGCTCCGCATCCCGACGATGGCCATCACGGACACGAAGCAGTTGGCCGTGGCGTACGCCGAGCACTCGCCCGTAGTGAGCGGCGCGTGCCCTGGTGGATGTGGGGGCTGTGGGCCGAACTGCCCTCCCCGACGCTCTACGTTCCTTTCGGGGAAGCCACCCTAGCTACAGTGGCGCGCGCCCTGAACGCTCACGCCGGGGAAAATGCCCGCAACGCCTTCCATCGACTACTACCAGCGCGAGCAGTAGCAGCCACGGTGCTCGGCAGTGAGCGTGTCTTCGGATTCGGTGCCGCGCAGGCCGATCCGGCTCCCTACGCCGAGCTGCTGACCGAGATCACATTCGACGGCACCAGCTGGCACCGCGGGTCTCCCCGGATAATGAACCCGGCATCGCCGGAGATACCTCAACTACTCACCGCCGGCCCGCGCCTTTAGCGAGCACGGTCACCTGTTCGGCAACCCCTCTAGAGGCTGAGGTCGGAGCCATGGTCCCAGTCTCGTTCCGGGGAGCGGTGGATGTCGAGGTGGCGGTCGATGGCCCGGTCTCGCTGCATCGCCCCAGTCTTCTGGTAAGCGGCGCGCCACGGTCTGCTGGTGGGCGCTGACCAGGGACGCGACCTGGTCGGACAGCTCGACCGGGGTGTTGGCGGCGCGCCCTGGTGGGCGGTGTGGGCGCATTCGTCGCGCTCGATCACCGTCCGCATCACCCGCGGACAGCGGGATCTGAGACACGCGGTGTGAGACAAGATATGAGACACCGCGACGTGGCATTACTGGGTGGGGGAGCAGCGCTCCGAAAGGTGTCTCGTTTCTCTAGAAACGAGACGGCTCTGGGTGTCTATTGCCTCCAGCGCACGGTGGATTTGCCGGGGGGCTGGGCCCCTCGCAGCTCCACCTAACTCCGCTGCGCGGATCGAGGCTCGACATACGATGTGGGGGTGTCCGACTCATCCCGGGGTGTTCCTGCTCCAGACGAACTCTCGGCGAGTCAACGAGCAGATGACGCCCGCATAAGCGCTGATGAGTCGCGCCGCTCTTCAGCTCGTGCACACCGTGAAGCCGCTGAGGTCTCTGACGCCGCGGCAAAGCTGTACGACCGCCTCGAAGACCCGAAAGCGGCTTCACGGCACAGGGAAGCGGCCGCGCGGCATCGTTCCGACGCCGCTGACGACGATGACGACTGAAGCGGCGCGCCGGGGCGAACGTCAAGCTAACTGAGCCGGACTACTGTCCATCTGGTGGCAGATCAGCAGCACGATACTGACGATGCTCACTCCGGCGACACCTTGGTTGAAGTGCTGGGCGGGTTGGCGATCGAACTGCAAGCACAGTCCAATACCGAGACGACGCTGCAGAGCATCGTCGAAGCCGCGGTCAAGCTCGTGCCCGGTGTGCGCTGGGCGGGTATCTCCCTGATCGAAGAAAGGCAAGTCACCCCCTCAGTACCCACCGACGAGTTGGTCGCGGAGTTGGATTCACTGCAGAACGACCTCGATCAGGGACCGTGCCTCGACGCCCTGCGCGAGCAGCACACGGTGTCCATCGCCGACACCTCCACCGACACCCGATGGCCCCAATGGGGACGTGCGGCCAGCGACCGCGGCGTACGCAGCGTGCTGGCCTTTCAACTGTTCGTGCGCGAGGAGAACCTGGGCGCACTGAACCTCTACGGCGATGCGGCAGAGGTGTTCACCGACGAATCGGAAGTGATCGGCGCGGTGCTCGCCCAACATGGCGCGGTGGCGATGATCGGCGCTCAAGAAACCGCACAGTTCAACTCCGCCCTGGCCAGCCGCGACGTCATCGGCCAAGCCAAGGGGCTACTCATGGCCCGAGAGAACCTCACCGGGTTCGCGGCGTTCCATCTGCTCACCCGAGCGTCCCAAACCCTCAACACCAAACTGGTGACCCTGGCCCGACGGCTCGTCGATGATCATGAGGCAGGACTGACGCAGCAGGGACCTCCCAACTAGTCGAATTGTCAGGACGATCGGTTTCGGGTGCATCCTTGCCGTACCAGGCTGAGGAAGTTTGACTCCAGTTCGTGCCATGACCGTTGGGTTCTAGCGGTCCGAAGTAAAAAGGTCAACGAATCGTCTCTGTGGCGCCAGCTGCTGCCACAGCGCCGACGTCGACCGGCGCCTCCTATGGGCCGCCCAGGCAAAACGACGTGCCACCAAATGTTGGACGTTTTGTTCAGTTTGGCCCCGTCCTTGCGAGTGGTTGTTCCGAATATGGGGTAAACGTCGCCGTCCGCGCCGCTGAGTCCGCTCTCGTTGATCGAGCAGACTCGTTCAGCGCCGCAGAACGCACCGATGAGCTGGAGTGGAGATGCAGGAGACAGGTCCGACGACTGCTGCGGCGCTGAGTACTGAGGAGCAGGACCGGCTCACCGTCGAGCTTCACGCCGTCACGGAACGTCGCGCCATCATCGAGCAGGCCAAGGGCATGCTCATGTTCGTCTACGGCATCGACGCCGACGAAGCCTTTCAGGTGCTGCGGAAACAGTCTCAAGACCACAACGTCAGATTGATCCTCGTCGCAGAGCAGGTGACGAAGGACCTCATCGAGTTGTCGCGAACCAGGGGACCGGTACGTCAGCTTGCCCTCGGCGGACTCATCGAGGCCGCAGCCGAGCGCATTGCCCACAGCGCTGAACGACAACTGGACGGCGCCAGCAAGACGGGCGTCCCGATGACGAATCTCGGCCCGTCTCCTCAATGAGCCCCTGGCGACCTTCGGAGGCGCGTTGCACTGAGGATCGCTCGAATTGGTGCACGCAGAGCCACACCCGCGTCGTCACTTGAAGACTGACGTCAACGTTGGACTCACGACCCTTACGAGCTACGTCCCGGTGGTGGACGTTTCGAGTGAACGTTCGGAAGAACGGGTACCGACTTGGGATGACGTCAAACGATGCAACTGACCTCAACGACGTGATGGTGCCGACTGAGGAGGTGCACCCAGACCACCGGGAGCATGCCAAGGAGGCCAAGCATCTCAGCGAAGACGAGCTGGAGCGGCGTACGCAACACGAGCGCGACATCGTCGACGCTGAGCAACCCGATCGGAAAGGCTGACGAGCAGACCCGTCGTCTATCATTCGATGCCGGAGGGCCCTCATTACTACTGACCAAGATTCGGCGGCCTCGACTGGTGCTGTGTCGGCCCATCGTCAGGACTGCGGCCTCGCCATCGTTCGCGTAGAAGGGGAGTTACTTGGCGATGCAGCCGCTGAGTTGACCCTTCTGATCGCCGATGAATTGCACCTCAGGCCACCTTGTGTGGCAATCGATCTGTCAGCCGTGGCCGTCATCGATGCCCCGGGTGCCAATGCTTTGGTGATGGCCGGGGCCTTGGCTGGACGAGCCGGCACTCCGCTTCATCTTCATGGCGTGGCGGGCGGGCCGGTCGAAGCGGTGCTGAGCAATCTAGACTTGCTCGACCACTTCGACATCGATACCTTCGACGCCGATCGAGGGCACACCGCACCCTCGACGTGAACACCATCTGGAACGACAAGCCCTCGAGTCCACCGATCCTCCAGTGGTGCTGACCGGCCTGCAACGAGCCGAGTTCTTCACCGGCGCTACCCGGCGGATCTACCGCGAGCTGACCGCCACCTGTCCGCTGGTAGTCGTCTTCGGCCACGGCATCACCTAAGAAATCGGGGGTTCGTGGCGTCGCACTGGGGACTCCGATCCGCTGAGTGCCGAATGGATCGTCTTGATGTTGGGGGCGACCGCCTCCGCCGCGCTCATCGCACGCGAGCGCCGCGACCAGGCGACCTCGGGCGCCGATGGGGACCGACGCTTCGATGTTGCCCTCACCAACGATCGGGCACTAATCACCACTGCAGTCCGAATCCTGTTGAGTCGCATGGAATCTGATTAGCACCCAACCCGGGGTGACGGTTCACTGCGGCGCTGAGCACGCTCACCTCCACGTCCACGATGCTGGTCACCGGTGGCCAGTCCCCCGACGTCCGCCGTGCGAGAACGTATTCCGCATGCTCGGCAGAGGCATGTTGCGCGCGTTTTAGCCGTCGCGGGCCCGGGAAGACAACCGGACGGGGAGGCCAGTACCAACGGGTTGCTGTGGCTTTCCTTCAGGCGGCGCCGACAGCGACCCGGTCGAGACGTTCAGTAGCGCAGCGTTTTTGGAAGGCGGCGCCGCCGCCCCCAACGCCGAGTAGGCCAAGCAGTAGGTCTCTGCCGCAGCGATACAACGCTGTCATGCGGCCGGGCATCCGCACATTTCAGGGTTCAGGATCACGTCCAAAATGTCCGGGCATCCGCACATTTCAGGGTTCAGGATCACGTCCAAAATGTGACGACGCCCAAGCCGGTGCCGATCTTCCGAGTGTCGCTCAAAGAGCGCTGAGGAGTAGTCGCAGTGGGTTCACGCGGTCGGAGCAGCACGGCTTTACCGGTCGGGCCGAACCTCACCTAGGAGTCCCTGGGGTGTGGCGCACCCCGTTCCATTGCATGTGCACCGTGGTTCCGTGCGCGCTCGGCTCAACGGAGGCTCGATCGGCCAGGGCGTGGATGAGCGGAATGCCGCGTCCACCATTTCGTCGGGGCGAAGGGGGTTGAGGAGCCTGCCAGCGGCCCTCATCGGCGACCACGACGGTCAAGGTGTTGCGTGCGGGGTCGTAGTTCGCGTCAAGAGTCATCGTTCCCGATGAGTCGTCCCCGGCGTAGGCGTACGAGGCTGCGTTGGCGAGCGCTTCATTGGCGGCCAAGAGCAGATCGTTGTGTAGTTCGGGCCCCAGAGCGAAGTTTCCGATGAGCCAATGATCGAATTCGTCGCGTATCCGGGCAGCATGAGAGGCGTCGGCGGGAACTGCGCGCCTGGTGAAGCCGTCAGAGCCTGTCGGATCGGGCATGGTATTAGGGCGATACCCGCCGAGGTTGACCGCTATACCCGTACGGCCTGCAAGGCCTCGCCGAGGGATGTCTGCATCCCCAGCTGGTCGCTGATCCCGATGGCCTTCATGGGGCGAGCAGTGGCCGATCCCGCCGCGACGACGGCGAATCTCGCCGACGTGCCGATGCGTTCGCGCGCCCTAAGAAGAACCGTCATGCCCGCAGCTGCCAAGAAGTCCACCTCGAGCAGGTCGACGATCAGCGCGGCCGGATGCTGGCCCAGGGCCTCGTCTAGGGCAGCCTCCACGGTGGGGGCCGTGACGAGGTCGAGCACACCACTTATGCACACGACGACGACATCGCCCACGATGCGTTGGCCGACCGTGCACGCGGCCAACGCAGCAGCATCATCACTAGCTCCCACCAGGTCCCCTAGGTCAGTCATATGATCATGGTCCTCGCTTTGGCTGCAGACTGCCTGGGGCAAGATAATCCGCCCATTGCCCGACCGCCACCAGCTGTAGTTTCTCGTCACTTGCCGGGCACGCGGGCGGTCACCCGCACCCGACGCCGCGTGAAAACCCACACCCCACCCGAGGTGTCCCTACACACAGACTCACCAGAAGCTACTGCGGCTCTCGACGGCTCGCCGTTAGCATCGGGTCAGTGTCAAAGTGAGGTCGCCGCGTATCGCGGTGGTTGGATCCTGATCACCTGGTGTCTGGCTCGTAGCGTCGGTGCCGCCTTCGGGTTGGCGTGCATGCGTTTTGTCGGCATCAGGTGAGAAGG
>NZ_JAKCFC010000015.1 GCF_021916785.1 Mycolicibacterium lacusdiani | reverse complement strand
CACGACGCTCTGCCGATCTGCTGCCGGAGCGGCGGGTGTCGCCGGTGCGGCGGGCGCGGCCGGAGGTGCGGGCGGGGCCGGCGGTGCTGCTGCGGCCGCCGGCGAGGCGGGCGGAGCAGGCCTCGGGCCGCCTGGCTTCGGCGCCGTCGAGACCGGAGCCTCGGCTGCGGGCGGCTTGGGCGCGCCCGGCTTGGGTGCCGTCGATGCGGCGGATCCGTTTCCAGAGGGTGCGGGGGCCGCTGGAGCCTTTGCGGCCTTGTTCCCCCCGAACGATTCGCGCAACCGGCGCGCGACGGGGGCCTCCACGGTGGAGGACGCTGACTTCACGAATTCGCCCTGATCGCTCAGTCGGGCGAGTACTTCCTTGCTGGTGACACCGAGTTCCTTAGCCAACTCGTGCACGCGGGCCTTGCCTGCCACTACATCTCCTGTCTGGGAGACACGGCGGTGGGTCGGCCGCGCCTCGGGTTTAGCTATGACGCATGGTCATCGGAACTTCACGGTGTGCTCATGTTCTTCGCTACCTGTTCTGTTGCCGGGTTGGCTCGTCCCTTGCCGTCCTCTAGCTCGACGACGAAGAACTCGACAACCGCGGATGTGTCCGGCGGACCGGTGATGCGCAACGCTCGGGTGAAGGCTCGCCGCCGGATTGCTGAGTCGAGGCAATGCTGGTCGAGATGCAACCACGCACCCCGCCCCGGCAGATTACCCGCTGAGTCAACGGTCACGACGCACTCGCCGTTCCCGTCGCGCTCGGCGACCACTCGCAGCAATTCGGCAGCCAACTCTCGTCTCCGGCATCCCACGCACGTACGCACCGGTCCCTGGGGTTCGTCGGTTCGTCCGGGCACGGAGGCAGAAGTCTCGCGCTGGATCACGGCTCAGTCTAGCCGCACCGGACCCGCACGCGGAATCGCGTGTCGACCTAGCCTTCCCGGGCAGCTCCACGGGCTGCGCTCGGCGCGGGCGACCCGTCCGCCTCGGTCGCCGCGTCGCTGCGGATGTCGATGCGCCACCCCGTGAGGCGGGCAGCCAACCTGGCGTTCTGCCCTTCCTTGCCGATCGCCAGCGACAGCTGGAAGTCCGGAACGATGACGCGGGCGGCGCGGGTGGCCTCGTCGATGACGGTCACCGACACCACCTTGGCCGGCGACAGCGCGTTGGCGACGAAGCGAGCCGGGTCCTCGTCGTAGTCGATGATGTCGATCTTCTCGCCGGACAACTCGCTCATCACGTTGCGCACCCGCTGGCCCATGGGACCGATGCAGGCGCCCTTGGCGTTGAGGCCCGACGCCCGCGACGCCACTGCGATCTTCGACCGGTGCCCGGCCTCGCGTGCGACGGCGGCGATCTCGACCGAGCCGTCGGCGATCTCCGGCACCTCGAGCGAGAACAGCTTCCGCACCAGGTTCGGGTGGGTGCGGGACAGCTCGATGCGCGGCTCGCGCGGGCCGCGGGTCACGCCGATCACGTAGCACCGCAACCGATCGCCGTGCTCGTAGCGCTCACCGGGCACCTGTTCGGCCGGGCGGATCATCCCCTCGGAGCCCTTGGCCTCGGTACCCAGGCGCACGACGATGTTGCCCCTGGCGTTCTCCCTGGCGTCGCGCTGCACGACGCCTGCCACGATGTCGCCCTCACGGGCCGAGAACTCGCCGTAGATCCGCTCGTTCTCCGCATCGCGGAACCGCTGCAGCATCACCTGGCGCGCGGTCGTCGCGGCGACGCGACCGAAGCCCTCGGGAGTGTCGTCCCATTCCTGGATCAGGTTGCCGTCGGCGTCGTTCTCGCGTGCCATCACCCGCACCGAACCCGACTTGCGGTCGATGTCGATCCTGGCGTCGGCCTGGTGGCCCTCGGTGTGCCGATAGGCGGTCAGCAGCGCCGTCTTGATCGTCTCGAGCAATTCGTCGACCGCGATTCCGCGGTCGACCTCGATGGCGTGTAGTGCGGCCATGTCGATGTTCATCCGGCCGGCTCCTCTCCGGACAGGCCTGCCAACTCGAGTTCGCGCCGATTCGGCGGCGAGAACTCGACCTGGACAACGGCGTTGGAAATCTCGGTCAGGGGCAGACTGCGCACGGCGTACTTGCCGCGGGCACCGTCGGCGACGACCACCGACACGGCGTCGTCCGCCAGCGGGCCGAGGCGGCCCTCGAGGCGCGACCCGTCGGACAGGGTCAACTCGACCTTGCGCCCCTGCGCGCGTCGGTAGTGGCGGGGCGCGGTCAGCGGCCGATCGACCCCGCGCGACGTCACCTCGAGGACGTACGGCGGTCCGCCACCGGTCGGCTCGTCGAGCTGGTCCATGAGTTCGGACGCGATCCGGCCGAGTTCGGCGACGAGATCAAGGTCGAGATGGCCCTCGGTCGCGTCGTCACCGTCGGCGATCACGGCGATCCGTGGCGGACGCGAAGAGGCCTGCACCTCCACGTCCTCGATCACGCATCCGCGGCGCGCGAACTCGTCCGTGAGCAGCTCGGTCACCTCGGCCGGCGTGGGCAGGCGGGCGGACCGTAGCGGGGCATCCGATGCCACGGCGAGCTCCTCGTCTTGAGTTGTGCGGACATGTTCCCAGGTGGGCGGCACCCGGGATCGAGTATCAACGATACGCCAGCCCGGGCGGGCCGATTGGCAAACCGCAGGCAGGCGGGCCGGGCTGGCACGCAGGACGCCTGACGGCGGGATGGCAGGATGTCGGTGTGCCGAGCGCCCTCCCCCACCTCAGCAGGCGGCGCCTGCTGATCGGATCGGCGGCGCTGGCGGCGCTGGGCGCGACGTCGGTGGCCTGCGGATCCAAGAACCCGCCGCCCGACGTCTCCGTCCTGACCGCACAACTGGAACGGGCCCGGTCCGACAGCCAGCTGGCAGCCGGCGCGGCCTCGTCGGCGCCGCCGCCGGTCGCGGCCGCGATGACCGCCGTTGCCGCGGAGCGGTCGGCCCACGCCGAGGCGCTTGCCGAGGAGATCACCCGCATCACCGGCGCGACGCCCACCAGCAGCACCTCGTCGACGTCGGCGTCCACCTCGGCGCCGAGCCAACCGCCTGCGCCGCCCACGCCGGGCGCGGTCGTCGACGCCCTCCGGCAGTCGGCCGACGGCGCCGCGCAGGCGGCCGCCGAAGAGTCGGGCTACGCCGCGGGCCTGCTGGGGTCGGTCGCCGCGTCCTGCACCGCGGCATTCAGCGTCGCGCTCGCAGGGGTCGCGTCATGACGTCACCGACACCGTCCAGCACCACGACACCCCCGACCACGACACCCCCGACTACGACACCCCCGACTACGACGACCACCACGCCGTCGCCCATCACCAGCGCCAGCCGCACGCCCGATCCGGCACGGCCCGAGGGACCGGACGGGGCGCTGTTCGACGCGATCGCGACCGAGCACGGCGTGATCTACGGCTACGGCCTGGTCTCCGCCCACTCCACACCGGACGTCAACGACCTCGTCGCGGCGGCCATGCGAACCCACCGCGAACAACGCGAGGCGGGCATCGCCCGACTCACCGGCCGCGGCGCGGCCGCACCGCTGCCCGCCGCCGGCTACCAGATCCCCATCGACGTCGACGACCCGGACGACGCCGCAACGCTGGCCGTGCGGATGGAAGAGGACAGCGCCGTCGCGTGGCGCGCCGTGCTCGAGCAGGCGACGACGACCGAGGACCGGACGCTGGCCGTCACGGCCCTGACCGAGGCCGCCGTCACCGCCGCGAGGTGGCGGGCAGTGCTCGGGACGTCACCCACCACCGTCGCGTTCCCCGGCGGCAGCGAGTGACGGCGACGCCCGTCAGCTGGTGAGTGCGGCGAAGATCTCGCTCGCCGCGGTGTCGACGGGGATCTCCGTCGTCGCGCCGGTGAACCGGTTGCGCAGCTCGACCTTGCCGTCGGCCCAGCCCCGGCCCACCACCACGATCCACGGCACGCCGAGGAGTTCGGCGTCCTTGAACTTGATGCCCGGCGAGGACTTTCGGTCGTCGAGGAGCACCTCTATGCCCATCCGGTCGAGGTCGTTGGCGATGCCGGTCGCGCCGACGCGGGCGTCGGTGTCCTTGTTGGCGATCACGACGTGCGCGGCAAACGGTGCGACGGCGCTCGGCCAGCGCAAGCCGAGTTCGTCGTGTTGCTGCTCGGCGATCACCGCGACCATGCGGGATATCCCGATGCCGTAGGAACCCATCGTCAGCCGCACCGGCTTGCCGTTCTCACCGAGCACGTCGGCCGAGAAGGCGTCGGTGTACTTGCGGCCGAGCTGGAAGATGTGGCCGATCTCGATACCGCGCGCCGACACCAATGGGCCCATGCCGTCCGGCGAGGGATCGCCGTCGCGGACCTCGGCGGCCTCGATGGTGCCGTCGGGGACGAAGTCGCGCCCCGCGACCAGTCCCACGACGTGCTTGCCCTTCTCGTCGGCACCGGTGATCCAGGCCGTGCCGTCGACGATGCGCGGATCGACGAGGTAGCGAACACCGTTGGCCAACAAGCCCTTCGGACCGATGTACCCCTTCGCGAGGAACGTGTTCTTGGCGAAGTCGGCGTCGTCGAGCAGCGCGTACTCGGCGGGGTCGAGCGCCGCACCAAGGCGCTTGTCGTCGACCTCCCGGTCACCGGGTACGCCGACCGCGAGCAACTCCCACTCACCGCCGGGCAGGCGGGTCTTCAGCAAGACGTTCTTGAGGGTGTCCGCGCCGGTGACCTCGCGCCCGGCGAACTGCGGAAGGTCGGCGCCGTTGGCCCATTCGACCAACGTCGCGATGGTCGGCGTGTCACCGGTGTCGTGCACGACCGCCTCGGGCAGGTCGTCGAACGGCTGCGGCGCCGGCGGGCGGGTCACCACGGCTTCGACGTTCGCGGCGTACCCGGACTCCAGGCAGCGCACGAAGGTGTCCTCACCGACCTCGCTCTCGGCGAGGAACTCCTCCGACGCGCTGCCACCCATCGCGCCCGACACCGCGGAGACGATGACGTAGCGCACGTCGAGCCTGCCGAAGATGCGTTGGTACGCCTCGCGGTGCGCGTGATAGGCGTCCTTGAGCCCGGCGTCGTCGACGTCGAAGGAGTACGAATCCTTCATCACGAACTCGCGGCCGCGCAGGATGCCCGCGCGGGGCCGCGCTTCGTCGCGGTACTTGGTCTGGATCTGGTAGAGCCGCAGCGGGAAGTCCTTGTAGGAGCTGTACTCCCCCTTCACCGTCAGCGCGAACAGTTCCTCGTGGGTCGGGCCGAGCAGGTAGTCGTTGCCGCGCCGATCCTTGAGCCGGAACAGGTTCGGGCCGTACTCGGTCCAGCGGTTCGTGGTCTCGTACGGCGCACGGGGCAGCAGCGCCGGTAGCAGGATCTCCTGGCCGCCGATCGCGGCCATCTCCTCGCGCACCACCTGCTCGACCTTGCGCAGTACCCGCAATCCCAGCGGCAGCCACGAGTACAGACCCGGTCCGACGGGGCGGACGTAACCAGCGCGGATCAGTAGTTTGTGGCTGGGCACCTCGGCGTCGGCCGGGTCGTCGCGAAGGGTGCGGAGGAACAGCTCCGACATGCGGGTGATCACAGGCGACAACCTTAGCGATGCCTGCGGTCAGTCCCGTCCCTGCCACGTGCAGATGCACGCCTCGTTGCCTTCGGGATCGCCGAGGACCCAGAACGACGGTGCCGCGTCGGCGTCGAGCAGCGTGCCGCCTGCTGCGAGTGCGGCGTCGATGCGGGCCTGGGCGTGTTCGGGCGGCACGTCGACGTCGAGGTGGATCCTGTTGCGCTGGGTGCGTGGCTCGTCCATCTGCTGGAACCAGATCGTCGGCCCGCGCCGGAGCGGATCCTGCAGCGCGCCGGGCGGCAGGTCCGACGGGTGCGGTTCGTCGACGTAGCCGGTGACGGCCTGCCAGAACGGGCGCACGCGCGCGATGTCGAGCGCGTCGATGGCGATCTCGATGGTCTGCGGTGGCACCGCGTCACCGGCGACGGTGGTGAGTGACTCAGCGGCCAGTGCCTCGGTGATCCGGCGCGCGAGCGCGAGGTCGAGCCCGGTGATGGCGCCGCTGGCCGCGGTGTGCAGCCGCAGTACGGCACGGCCAGAGGTGACCTCCGCGGTGAGGTGACCGGTGCCGTCGGTGCCCGCCGCGCACACCGCGATCGCGACGGCACGTGCGGCGTCGTCAAGCGAGGGGACGAGCACGTGCGTGGTGACTACGCCGAGGATCAGGCGCCAGCCGAGCGGGTCGACGGCCTCGCTGACCTGCCCGCGGGTGACCGCCGCGTCCCCCGCGCTCGTCACAGCTCGCCCGCCTCCACTGCCTCCTTGGTGTGCTGCGCCCGCGCGATGTCCTTGGCGGAGAAGCCGATCCAAAACGCGGCGACGCCCACCAGGATCGAGACGCCCGCGACCCACAGCAGCGAGTACGTGTACCCCTCGCCGAGGGCGTCGAGTTGCGGCGGTGTCATGTTCTTCACCGGGCCTGTCGTGCCGCCGAGGTACAACGTGCGCGACTGCTGGACGGCCATGATCGCGACCAGGACGAGCGGACCGCCGAGGTTCTGCACCATCAGCGTGATCGCGGAGACCGGCCCGATCTCGCTGGGCCCGACCTTCGCGACCGCGCACAGCGGCAGCACCACCGAGATGATGCCAATGCCGAAGCCACCGATCACGATCGGCAGGAACAGGTTGGGGAAGTACGGGATGGTGCGGTCCAGCGTCGATCCGTAGAGCATCGCGGCGAGCACGAACAGGCCGCCGCCGATGATCAGCCAGCGTGGGGCGTACATCGGCGCCAGCCGGGTGGCCAGGACGTTCCCGACGCCGACCGCGACCGCGAACGGCAGGAAGCAGATGCCTGCCTTCAGTGCGGAGTAGCCGAGGACGTCCTGGGCCAGCAGACCCACCATGACCGTCACGGTCAGCAGCACGCCGCCACCGAGGAACCAGGCGGTGAACGTCGCCACCCGGTTGCGGTCGCTGAACACCGAGAACGGAACCAGCGGGTTGTCCGCGGTGCGCTCGACGAAGAAGAACGAGACGAAGAAGACCACCGCGGCGACTGCCGCACCGATGACCCAAGGGTCGACCCAGCCCCGTGGCGGGCCCTGGGTGAACACCAGGACCGCCGACGTACAGCCCAGCGTCGCCAGCAGCGCACCGGTGACGTCGAGCTTGAGCCGTTCGTGGTTGGTCTCGGCGATCTTGTAGACCGCCACGACGATGATCACGATGCCGATCGGCACGTTGATGAGGAATGCCAGACGCCACGAGACGACGGTCAGCAGGCCGCCGAGCACCAGGCCCATGACGGACCCGATCGCCTGCATGCCCGCCGACACGGCCATGGCCTGGTTCCTGGCGTGGCCCACCGCGTACGTCGTCGCGATCAGTGCCAGCCCGGTCGGCGCGGAGACGGCCGCCCCCACCCCCTGCAGCGCGCGGGCGACGATCAGCGTGTACTCGTCGGTCGCGAGCCCGCAGACCAGCGAGGCCAGGGTGAAGACGCCGACGCCGGAGAGGAACGCCCGTTTGTGGCCGATGGCGTCGCCGACGCGGCCGCCGAGCAGCAGCAGCCCGCCGAATGCCAGCACATATGCAGTGATCACCCAGCTCTTGCCGGCATCCGACAAGTCGAGGTCGGCCTGCATCCGGGGCAGCGCGACGATCACGATGGTGCCGTCGAGCGTCGACATCAATTGCATGCCGGTGATCGCGACGATGGCGGCGCCGAGGACCGATGAGGACAGCGGTGCGGTACCGCGCTCGGCAGACATGTCTCGCCACCCTACCGATCAGTAGGGACCGCCGGTAACGGCAACCGTCGACGCGGTCTTACGAGTCGCTAACCGATGTCGGCGGTCGCCGCTTCGTCGCGCTGCGGCAGCAGGTCGTCGAGTCGTTCCCGCAGCGCCGCGGTGACCAGGTGCCAGGCGTCGGACCCCAGGACGAGCCGCCGCGGCGGGATCGCCGAGTCGCCCGCCCGGACGATGGCGGCGACGGTCTTCTTCTGGCTGTCCACCATCTCCTCGACGGACGTCGGCGGCCGGTCCGCGGGACCGCCGCGGTAGGGCTCGCTGAGCGGCACCCGGGTGGCGGCGTCGAAGAACCCCGTCCGGACCACACCCGGTTCGACGAGCGTCGTGCGGATGCCGAACGGTTCGACCTCCTTGGTCAGCGCCTCGTAGAACCCCTCGATCCCCCACTTGGTCACGTGGTACATCGAGAAGCCCGGGAAGGCGATGTGGGCGCCCATGCTCGACATCTGCATCAACAGGCCGCCGCCCTGGGCCCGCAGATGCGGCACCACGGCACGCGCCAGCTGCACCGAGCCGGTCAGGTTCGTGTCGATCATGCGGTGCACGTCGTCGTCGGAGAGGTCCTCGGCGACGCCGAAGACCCCGTAGCCGGCGTTGGCCACGACGACGTCGATGCGGGCGTGGGCGACAGGGGCGACCCGCAGTTCACCGCATGGCCGACGCTGCGCGAGCCGGTGATCGCGCATCGCGCACGGAGTTGGCCATCGCGACTGGGTCTCGTCGCGGCCGGGCTCGGCATCTGCGTCATCCCGGAACTCGCCGCGGCCTCGGCTCCCGAGGGCGTGACGACGGTCCGCGTGGACGACCCGGGCTGGCCAGGTCGCGTCACGCTGGCGGTCACGCTGGCGGACCCGACCGCCGAGGTGCGCGCCGCGCTCGACGCGCTGGAGTCGGCCGGTCTCGGCATCCGCACCGATCTGCGGGGACCCGACTAGCGCCGAGGAGCTACAGCTCTCCGGCGTCGATCGCGTCCTTGACTTCCTGCGCGTGCGCGACCTGCTCGGCGGTGTAGCCGATGAACAACGCGACGGCACCCACGACGACGGCGACGGCGGCGACCCACAGCAGCCCGTAGGTGTAGCCCTGGTCGAGGGCGTGCAACTGCGCGGCGTCCATGTTCTTCACCGGCCCGGTCGTGCCGCCGAGGTACAGCGTGCGCGACGTGATGACGGCCTGGATGATCGCGAGCACCACGGGGCCGCCGAGGCTCTGCAGCATCAATGCGATCGCCGATACCGGGCCGATCTCGTCGAAGCCGACGCCCGCGATGGCCGAGATCATCAGCGGCACCACGATCATGCCGATGCCGAGGCCACCGATGGTGATGGGCAGCACCAGGTTCGGGAAGTAGGGGATGTCGCCGTGCAGCGTCGAGCCGTAGAGCATCGCGGCCAGGACCAGCACGCCGCCGCCGATCACCAGCAGCCGCGGCGGGAACCGCGACGCCAGGAACGAGGACAGCCCGAGGCCGATGCCGAGTGCGATGACGAACGGGATGAAGCCGATGCCGGCGCGCAGGGCGCTGTAGCCCATGATGTCCTGCACGTAGAGGCCGATCAGCACGGTCAGCGTGAACATCACGCCGCCTGCGAGGAACACCGCGGCGAACGTCGCGACCCGGTTGCGGTCACGGAAGAGGGTGAACGGCACCACGGGGTTGACCGCGTTGCGTTCGACGAAGACGAATGCTCCGAACAACACGAGCGCAGCGGTGCAGGAGCCCAGCGTCAGAGCCGACGTCCAGCCCTTCTCCGGTCCCATCGAGAAGCCGAACACCGCAGCCGTGCAGGCCAGGGTCGCCAGGATCGCGCCAGCCGCGTCGAGCTTCATGCGCTCGCGGTTGGTCTCGCGCAGCGTCTTGCGCGCCAGGTAGATCATGACCAGGCCGATCGGCACGTTCACCAGGAACGCCCAGCGCCACGACACCTCGGTCAGCGCACCGCCGACGACCAGACCCATCACGGAACCGACACCCGTCATCGCCGCGAACACCGCGGTGGCGGTGTTGCGGGCCGGGCCCTTCGGGAATGTCGTCGCGATCAGCGCGAGACCGGTCGGCGACGCGATCGCCGCACCGACGCCCTGCAGCAGACGGGCCACGACGAGCGTCGACTCGTCCCACGCGACGCCGCAGAGGACGGAGGCGATCGTGAACAGCGCGACGCCGCCGATGAAGGTCTTCTTGCGGCCGATGGTGTCGCCGAGGCGACCACCGAGCAGCATCAGCCCGCCGAACGTCAAGACGTAGGCCGTGATGACCCAGCTGCGCCCGGCGTCGGACAGGTTGAGTTCGTCCTGGATCTTAGGAAGCGCGACGATCGCGACGGTGCTGTCCATCGTCGCCAACAGCTGCATGCCGCCGATCGCGATGACCGCGGCGAGGAAGCGACGTGACGGCAACCACGTTGGGTACCAACTGCTTCGCGTGATCTGCGCGGGCGTGATCGGCATGGGGAGCGCCCCTTCGCCGGAGTCCTCGGACTTACGGCCGGCAACGGCGCGCTCCGCGTCATTGAGAGCGGGCATGCTCGATTACCTTACAGTAATCTTAGGAATCCTTTAACCCGCGAAGGCTGCCACGGCCCCGATGACGATGATCGCGGGGGGCCTAATCCCCTCCGAACGGACCTGTTCGGCCGCGCTGGCCAGGGTCGTCCGCAGCGTCCGCTGCGCGGCGGTCGTGCCGTGCTGCACGACGACGACCGGCGTTTCCGCAGGTCGACCGCCTTCCAGCAGCACCTTCGCGAACAGCTCGATGCGCTCGACGGCCATCAGCAGGACGATCGTTCCGGACAGCGCCGCCAGCGCATTCCAATTGACTAACGATTCGGGATGGTCGGGTGCGAGATGGCCGCTGACCACCACGAATTCGTGGTTCACGTACCGGTGCGTCACCGGTACGCCTGCCATCGCGGGAACCGATATGGCGCTGGTCACACCGGGTACGACGGTCACTGGAATCCCGGCCTCGGCGCACGCGATCACCTCTTCGTAGCCGCGTGCGAACACGAACGGGTCGCCGCCCTTGAGGCGGACGACGAACTTGCCTTCTCGCGCCCGTTCCACCAGCACAGCGTTGATCGCGTCCTGGGCCATCGCCCGCCCGTACGGGATCTTCGCAGCGTCGATCACCTCGACGTGCGGCGCCAGCTCGGCGAGTAGTTCGGGCGGGGCCAGCCGGTCGGCGACGACGACGTCGGCCTGGGCCAGCAACCTGCGTCCGCGCACCGTGATCAGCTCGGGGTCGCCGGGCCCGCCGCCGACCAGCGCGACGCCGCCGCGCAGCGATTCGGACCCCGTGTCGGCGATCACGCCGCTCTGCAGCGCCTCGTTGATCGCGGTGCGGATCGCCGCGGAGCGCCGGTGCTCGCCGCCTGCCAGCACGCCGACCGACAGCCCGTCGTACTCGAAGGACGCCGGGGTCACCGCGGTGCCGTCCTGTGCCGCATCGGCGCGCACGCAGAACACGTGCCTGCTCTCGGCCTCCGCGACGATCGCGGCGTTGACGTTCGGGTCGTCGGTGGCGGCCATGGCGTACCAGGCGCCGTCGAGGTCACCGTCGCGGTAGTCGCGCAGTTCCAGGTGGATGCCCGGCCGCTGATCCTTGAGTGCTTCGACCGCGGGCGTGGCGGCTCTGGCGATCACGTGCACGTCGGCGCCGTTGGCCAGCAGCAGGGGCAACCGCCGCTGAGCGACGGTGCCGCCGCCGATCACGACGACCTTGCGGCCGGACAGCCGAAGACCGACGAGGTAGGCGTTCTCGGTCACGATCACCCGCCGAGCTTAGAGGCTGCGTCTGCTCGACTCGACTCGACCGCCGCCGCCGCGAACCGGGTGGCAGCGGCCGGGTGGGCGGCGGCGTGGGTGTGCAGGTACGCCGCATGCACGCCGTCGAGCACGGCGCCGTCGGACACCGCACGCATCGCGCTGCTGGTCGACCCCGCGCGAAAGACCCACGCCGGTGCGTAGTCTCGCGTGAACTCGACCGCGGTGCGGTGGAACTCGTGACCTACCGCACGCGAGCCTGCGGCGTGCAGCGCCGAGTCCGACGTCGCCACGGCGTCGCGGTAGCCGAGGGTGAGCCGCGGCGTGAACGTCGCGGACCCCGCGAGGACTCCGCACATCGGTGCGCCGTCGAGGTCGTCGACGAGGTAGGTGAGCCCCGCGCACTCGGCATGGATGGGCCCGCCGGAGCGGGCGAGGTTCCGGATCTGTTGCCGCACGGTCTCGTTGGCCGACAGCTCACCGGTGAACTGTTCCGGGAACCCACCGGGCAGCACGACCGCCCCAGTGCCCTCTGGCAGCGGATCGATCAGCGGGTCGAAGTCGATGACCTCAGCACCGGTGGCGCACAGCAGTTCGCGGTGCTCGGGGTAACCGAAGCTGAACGCCCGCCCGGCTGCCATCGCGATCACCGAACCCTGACCCGTGGGTTCGGCGACGGCCGGGTCCCATGCCGGGCCGGCGACATGCCCTGCGGCGGCGGCGATCACTGCGGCCAGGTCGACGTGGCGGGTCACCAGGTCGGTCATCGCAGTCACTGCACGGTCGGCCATGGCGCCGTACTCGACGGCGGTCACCAAGCCGAGATGCCGTGATGGGATGGACAATTCGTCGGCACGGGGAATGGCGCCGAGCACCTGCACGCCGGCGTGTTCGCAGGCCTGCCGCAGCACCTCCTCGTGCCGCGGCGAACCGACGCGGTTGAGGATCACGCCTGCGATCCGCAGCGAGTCGTCGAACGTCGAGAAGCCGTGCAGCAGCGCGCCGACGCTCTGGCTCTGGCCGCGAGCGTCGACCACCAGCACCACCGGGGCGCCAAGCAGACCGGCGACCTGCGCGGTGGACCCGCGGGCCACGCCGACGGCGTGCGGATCGATGCGGCCGTCGAACAGGCCCATCACGCCTTCGATCACGGCGACGTCGCAACCGTGGCTGCCGTGCAGGAAGAGCGGCCCGATCAGGTGCTCCCCCACCAGTACCGGGTCCAGGTTGCGGCCGGGCCGCCCGGTGGCCAGCGCGTGGTAGCCGGGATCGATGAAGTCGGGGCCCACCTTGAACGGCGCGACGTGGTGTCCGGCCCGCCGCAACGCACCCATCAGGCCGGTGGCGACGGTGGTCTTGCCGCTACCCGATGAGGGCGCGGCGACGACGATGGCGGGCACGCTCACGCCGACCCACTCACCATTCGATGCCGCGCTGACCCTTGCGGCCGGCATCCATCGGGTGCTTGACCTTGGTCATCTCGGTGACGAGGTCCGCGGCGTCGATCAGTGCGGCAGGCGCGTCGCGGCCCGTGATGACGACGTGCTGATGCCCCGGCCGCGACGCCAGCACGTCGATGACGTCACCGACGTCGACCCAGCCCCACTTGAGCGGGTAGGTGAACTCGTCGAGCACGTAGAAGTCGTGGCGCTGCTCGGCTATTCGCCGGGAGATCTCGGTCCATCCGTCGGCGGCCGCCGCGGCATGGTCGACGTCGTCACCCTGCTTGCGGGTCCACGACCAGCCCGAACCCATCTTGTGCCACTCGACCGCGCCGCCGACACCGTGCTCGTCGTGCAGCTCACCGAGCCGGCGGAAGGCGGCCTCCTCGCCCACCTTCCACTTCGCACTCTTGACGAATTGGAAGACCCCGATGTCGAAACCCTGGTTCCAGGCGCGCAGGGCCATGCCGAACGCTGCGGTCGACTTCCCCTTGCCCGGACCGGTGTGCACGGCGAGCAACGGCGCATTGCGGCGCGCTCTGGTCGTCAGTCCGTCTGCGGGGACGACGAGCGGTTGACCCTGTGGCATCGGACTCCTCTGCTAGCTAGGCGGCTTGGCGTTGGTCGGCACGCTGCCGGACCAGCTGGGCCAGGCCGTCTGCGCGGAGATCGGCCAGCCGTACGGCGGGCGCTCCCAGCCGGCGGGCCAGATCCTCGGCCAACCCCAGTCTGACGTACGACGTCTCGCAGTCCACGACCACGGCGGCCACCCCCTCGGCGGCCAGCATGGCGGCTGCGGTCCTGGTGCGTCCCAGCGGATCCGGACCACCCGTGGCCCGGCCGTCGGTGACGACGACGACGAGGCTGCGGCGGGCGCGGTCGCGGGCCTTCTCGCGCAGCACGACGTCACGCGCCTTGAGCAGCCCGAGGGCCAGCGGTGTCTTGCCGCCGGTATCGAACCGCGCGAGCCGACGGCTGGCGATGTGCACCGACGAGGTCGGCGGCAACGCGACGTCGGCGCGCTGCCCGCGGAACGTGATGACGGCGACCTTGTCGCGACGCTCGTAGGCGTCGCGCAGCAGCGACAGCGTGGCTCCGCCGACTGCGGCCATTCGGTCGCGGGCTGCCATGGATCCGGAGGCGTCGACGACGAAGACCACCAGGTTGCCCTCGCGGCCCTCCCGTACGGAGCGGCGGACGTCGTCGGCCGCGACGGTGACCCTGCCACCGCGTCGCTGTCGGCCTGCCGCGGTCAGCAGCGTGCCGAACAGATGTACGCCGTGCCCTGCCACCAGGTCGTCGGTCGCCGCGATCGACTTGCCGGTCGCGTTGCGGGCACGCGACCGCCTGCCGGGCGCGCCCTCGCCCACGCCGGGCACGACGAGAGCCTTGGTCCGGAACGTCGCCGACGGCGCGGCGTTGGGCTTCGACTTGGGCGGCGTCGACTTCTGCTGCGGTGCAGCGCCGTTCGGGGTATCCGCGACTTGACCGCCGCCGCCACCGGGCGGTTCTGGTTCGGGCCCGTCGGGTTCGGGGCCGTCGGACTCGGCGCCATCCGGCGGGGCGCCGTCGGACTCGTCGGCGGACTCCCCCGCCTCGGCCAGCGCCTCGTCGAGCCGATCCTGATCCAGCCCCGGATCGTCGAACGGGTCTCGCCGACGGCGATGCGGCAGCGCGAGTTCCGCGGCGACGCGGATGTCCTCCTCGCTCACGGTTTCAACTCCTCGCCACGCCGCATGCGCCACCGCGGTGCGGGCCACCACGAGGTCGGCCCGCATGCCGTCGACGTCGAAGGCAGCGCACAGCGCAGCGATTCGTCGCAACTCGGAGTCGGGCAGCACCACGCCTGCCACCGCGGCGCGCGCCGCGGCGATGCGAGCAGACAGCTCGGCGTCGGCGCCTGCGTAGCGGTCGGCAAAGCCGTGCGGATGGGCCTCGAAATCCATCCGGCGCCGGATCACCTCGACCCGCACGTCGACCTCGCGGGAAGCCCGCACGTCGACGGTCAGGCCGAACCGGTCGAGCAGCTGAGGGCGCAGCTCGCCCTCCTCGGGGTTCATCGTCCCGATGAGGATGAATCGCGCCTCGTGGCTGTGCGATACGCCGTCGCGCTCGACGTGCACCCGCCCCATCGCCGCCGCGTCGAGCAGCACGTCGACCAGGTGGTCGTGCAGCAGGTTGACCTCGTCGACGTACAGCACGCCGCCATGCGCCCTGGCCAGCAGCCCCGGGGAGAAGGCGTGTTCGCCGTCGCGCAGCACCCGCTGCAGGTCGAGCGAGCCGACGACGCGATCCTCGGTGGCGCCGATCGGCAGCTCGACCAGTCGCGCCTGCGAATCGATGGCGGTCAGGACGTTCGTCAGCGCGCGGACCGCGGTCGACTTCGCCGTGCCCTTCTCGCCGCGGATCAGCACGCCGCCGATCTCGGGCCGCACCGCGCACAGCACCAGCGCCAGCTTCAGCCGGTCCTGCCCGACCAGCGCGCTGAACGGGTAACCCGGGCTCATCGTGTCAGCCACCGTGGAAGCCGCTGCGCAACATGGGCACGTGAGGTATGCCGTCGTCGAGGAACTCGTCGCCGTCGCGCACGAAACCGTGCTTGGCGTACATCTCCTCCAGGTAGGTCTGCGCGTTGATGTGGCAGGGATAGTCGCCCACCTCGGCCAGCGCCGCCTGCATGAGCCGGCTGGTGTGGCCGTGGCCGCGCTCGGACCGCTTGGTGCACACCCGGCCGATGCGGAACACCTTCTCGCCGCCGGGATGCTCCTCCATCAGCCGCAGCGTGGAGATGACGACGCCGTCGCCGTCCTCGAGCCAGAAGTGCCGGGTCTCGGCGAGCAGATCACGCCCGTCGAGTTCCGGGTACGGCGTGGCCTGCTCGACGACGAACACCTCGACGCGGAGCTTGAGCAGTTCGTAGAGCGTCGCGGCGTCGAGGTCCTTGGCCCAGCTGCGCTTCGAAGCGACCGTCACGCTGACGCGACGGCCTGCGCGGCAGCGACTTGCGCCTTCGGCTCGTCCAGCTTCAGGATCTCGGTGCCCCTGGCCCACACTTCCTCGAACAGCTTGGGCTCGGTCGACAGCTCCACGCCCAGCGACGGCACCATCTCCTTGAGCTTCGGCTGCCACGCGGTGAACCGCTCCGGGAAGCACCGTTCCATGACGTCGAGCATGGCTGGCACCGCGGTGGACGCACCGGGCGAGGCGCCCAGCAGTCCGGCGATCGAACCGTCCTGGGCCGTGAGCACCGTGGTACCGAATTCGAGCACGCCACCGGCGCCCTTGCGACGGACCACCTGGACGCGCTGGCCGGCGATGTCGAGTTCCCAATCGGAATCCACTGCGCTTGGCGCGAATTCGCGCAGCGCGTCGACGCGATCGGCCTCGCTCAGCGCCAGCTGCCCGATCAGGTACTTCAACAGGCCCACCTCGGTCAGGCCGACGCCGAGCATGGAGGCCAGGTTGTTCGGCTTGACCGACAGCGGCAGGTCGGTGACCTTGCCCTGCTTGAGGAACTTCGGCGACCACCCGGCGAACGGCCCGAACAGCAGGTAGGAACGCCCGTTGATGACGCGGGTGTCGAGGTGGGGCACCGACATCGGCGGGGCGCCCAGCGGCGGGGCGCCGTACACCTTGGCCTGGTGCATCGCGGCGAGTTCGGGGTTGCCCGAGCGCAGCCACTGGCCGCCGACGGGGAAGCCGCCGAATCCCTTGGCCTCCTTGATGCCCGACTTCTGCAGCAGCGGCAATGCGCCACCGCCTGCGCCGACGAACACGAACTTCGCGTTGATCTTCCGCTTGTTGCCGTTGCGCCGATTGACGACCTTCACGGTCCAGGAGCCGTCGGACTCCTTGTGCAGGTCACGCACGTCGTGCCCGAACAACGTCGTCATCCCGCGCTGGGCGGTGTAGCCGATCAATTGCCGTGACAGCGAACCGAAGTCGACGTCGGTACCGTCCTGGGTCCAGTTCAGCGCGACGGGCTCGGAGAAGTTGCGCTTGGCGGCCATGAACGGCAGCCTGCGGGCGAATTCGGCCTCGTCGTCGATGTACTCCATCGTGGCGAACAGCGGGTTGGTGACCAGCGCGTCGTACCTGGCGCGCAGGTACTTCGCGTTCTCCGAGCCGTGCACGAAGCTCACGTGCGGAATCGGGTTGAGGAAGCTGCGCACGTCCGGCAGCACCCCGTTCTCCACGGCGTACGACCAGAACTGGCGCGACACCTGGAACTGCTCGTTGACGTGTACGGCCTTGCTGATGTCGACGGTTCCGTCGGAGCGCTGCGGGGTGTAGTTCAGCTCGCACAGCGCCGAGTGGCCGGTGCCCGCGTTGTTCCACGGGTCGCTGCTCTCGGCAGCGGCGCCGTCGAGTCGCTCGACGAGCGTGATCGACCAGTTGGGCTCCAGCAGGCGCAGCAGCGCCCCGAGGGTGGCACTCATGATGCCGGCGCCCACCAGGACGACATCGGTCTTCACTGTCTTGAGCTCAGTCACCTGTCAGGTCCTTCGTGGTCGCGCATCGTTTACGGCTTACCGTCCATCAGGTTATCGGGTGGTGGGTACCCGTTCGTCGCCGCAGGTACCGTTCGCCGACTACGTCACGAGGCGATCCTCACCACACCGTCGCCGCGGGCGGCCCTACAGTTGACGTCGTGACTCGGTCCGCGGCTGCGTGGGAACCCGACGTGCTTCCCGGCTACTGGCAGCAGACCATCCCGCTCGGTCCCGACCCGGACCGCGAGGGCGATCTGGTGGCCACCCTGGTCCGCCGCGGCGACGGCGGTGGCGCTACCCGTGCGGTACTCGCACTGCACGGCTACACCGACTACTTCTTCCACACCGAACTGGCCGACCGCTTCGCCGCGCGCGGCTTCGCCTTCTACGCGCTCGACCTGCACAAATGCGGGCGGTCGCGGCGTGCCGGTCAGACGCCGCACTTCACGACCGATCTCGGCGGGTACGACGAGGAGCTGGTGCGTGCGCTGGACCTCGTCGAGTCGGACACCGGCGGGGCGCAGGTGTGCGTGTACGGCCACTCGGCCGGTGGCCTGATCGCGACGCTGTGGCTCGACCGGATGCGGCGGCGCAGCGAGGCGCCCGGCGTCGTCGGCCTTATCCTGAACAGCCCGTTCTTCGACCTGCACGGGCCTCCCGTGCTGCGGGCCGCGCCCACGTCGGCGGCACTGCTGGCGCTGGCCCGGGTGCGCAAGCGTCAGGTCGTCCGCAAGCCGACGCCAGGCGGGTACGGCACGTCCCTGCACCGTGACTACGGCGGCGAGTTCGACTACGACCTGGACTGGAAGCCGGTGGGCGGATTTCCCGTCACGTTCGGCTGGCTGAACGCGGTGCGCCGCGGGCACGCACGGTTGCACCGCGGGCTCGACGTCGGCGTGCCCAACCTGATCCTGCGGTCCGACCGCAGCGTGCCCGAGGCACTCGACCCCGACGGCATCCAGCGCGGCGACGCGGTTCTCGACGTCGCCCAGATCGCCCGGTGGGCGGGGTGCGTCGGCAACCACACGACCGTGGCACCGATCGTCGACGCCAAGCACGACGTCTTCCTCTCGCTGCCGGAGCCGCGCGCTGCGGCCTACCGGGAACTCGACCTGTGGTTGGACCGGTTCCTACCGGCGCCCGAATCGGGATCCGGGCACGACTCCCCCACCAACACCCGAACCGAACGAGGCTGACGCACGTGGAGCATTACGACCTGACCATCATCGGATCCGGTTCCGGCAACAGCATTCCCGATGCCGGCTTCGATCCCCGCTACGGATCGATGCGCATCGCGCTGTGCGAGGAGGGCGTCTTCGGCGGCACGTGCCTCAACGTCGGCTGCATCCCGACCAAGATGTTCGTCTACGCCGCCGAGGTGGCCCAGATCGTCGAGCGCAGTTCGCGATACGGCATCGACGCGCACACCGACGGCGTCCGGTGGCGCGACATCGTCGACCGGGTCTTCGGCCGCATCGACCCGATCGCCGCGGGCGGCGAACAGTACAAGCGCACCCTGCCCAACATCGACGTCTACGGCAGCCACACGCGGTTCGGACCGACCCAACCGGACGGCCGCTACACGCTGCACACCGACGCGGGCGAGGAGTTCACCTCGGATCAGGTGGTGCTCGCCGCGGGTTCCCGGATCAACGTTCCGCCGGCGATCATCGACTGCGGCGTGCACTACGAGACCAGCGACACCATCATGCGGATCCCAGAACTGCCGGAGCACATGGTGATCGTCGGCGGCGGCTTCGTCGCGGCGGAGTTCGCGCACGTCTTCTCGGCTCTCGGCGTGCGGGTGACGATCGTCGTGCGCGGTGACGGCATGCTCACCCACTGCGATCCCACGATCTGCCACGGTTTCACCGACATCGCCATGCGCAAGTGGGACGTGCGCACCCACGAGAACGTCGTGGGTTCCCACCAGAACGGCGACCGCGTGGTGCTCCACCTCGACGACGACCAGGAACTCGAGGCCGACCTGCTGCTCGTCGCGACCGGACGCATCCCCAACGGCGACCGGCTCGACGCACACCTGGCCGGCGTGAAGGTCACCGAGGGCGGCATGGTGGTCGTCGACGAATACCAGCGCACCACCGCACGCGGGATCTACGCCCTCGGCGACGTGTCGTCGGCCTGGCAGCTCAAGCACGTGGCCAACCACGAGATGCGAGTGGTGCGGCAGAACCTGCTGCAGGACTGGGACGACACCTCCGCGATGGCGCAGAGCGATCACCGGTTCGTCCCCTCCGCGGTCTTCACCGACCCGCAGATCGCCATGGTCGGCCTCACCGAGATCGAGGCGCGCGAGCAGGGCTACGACGTCGTGGTGAAGACGCAGAAGTACGGCGACACCGCCTACGGCTGGGCCATGGAGGACACCGTCGGCATGGCGAAGGTGATCGGCGACCGGGCGACCGGCACCATCCTCGGCGCGCACCTCATGGGTTATCAGGCCTCGACCCTGATCCAGCCGCTGATCCAGGGCATGAGCCTCGGGCAGACAGCGGCCGAGGTGGCCAAGGGTCAGTACTGGATTCACCCCGCGCTCTCGGAGGTCGTCGAGAACGCGCTGCTGGGGATCGTCTAGGAGACCGGCGGGCTCCAGCGTTCCTCGACGCGACCGAACTTCCAGAACAGCAGCGCGATCAGCCACGACACGACGAACATCCCGACGATCATGAAGCCGACCGACTCGAGGTCCGCAGACCCGATCGCCGCCAACGGGCCGGTCTCGAGGCCGAGGCGGTCGGCGAGCAGACCGGCGAGCACGATCACGCCGATGACGAGCGCGACGAAGACCGACAGCACGGTGACCGTGAGGTTGTAGTAGACCTTGCGCACGGGCTCGAGGAAGGCCCAGCCGTAGGCGCGGGACATGAAGATGCCGTCCAGCGCGTCGAACAGGCTCATCCCGGCGGCGAAGAGGACCGGGAGCACGAGGATCGCGTACCACGGCAGTGTGAATGCGGCTGCGCCCGCCGCGAGCACCAGCAGCGCGACCTGCGTCGCGGTGTCGAAGCCCAGGCCCATCAGGAGGCCGACCGGATAGAGGTGCCACGGCTTGTTCACCCGTCGCATCACCCGGCCGAGGAGCCGTGCCAGGAAGCCGCGGTTCTCGAGGTGGCGTTCCAGTTCGGCCTCGTCGAAGTCCCCGGAGCGCATGCGCCGCAGGACCTTTGCGATGCCGACGACCGCGAACAGGTTGCTCAGGCCGACCAGGATGAGGAACGTTCCGGCGACCACCGAGCCGATCAACCCGAGCGTCTGCAGCATCGGCGAACCCTCGTCCTGCACCGGCCCGGCAAGGGCGCGGACGCCGAGCGCGAGCAGCAGGGCCAGGCCGAACACGACGCTGGAATGGCCAAGGGAGAACCAGAAACCCGCTGAGACCGACCGCTTGCCCTCGCCGACGAGTTTGCGGGTGGTGTTGTCGATCACCGCGATGTGGTCGGCGTCGAAGGCGTGCCGCACCCCCAGCAGGTAGGCCGTCACGCCCAGCCCGATCCCGAACACCCCTGCCGACCCGAGGGTGATGTGCTGCGGTGCGACGCCGAAGACCAGGACGCCCCAGCCGAAGCCGTGCAGCGCGACGACGATCGCGGAGATCGTGGCGATCGAGGTCCAGTCGGCTCGGTCGAAGCTGGCCGCGCGGACGACCGGTGCCGCCGCTGAGGAGGACTCGACACTCATCTCGGGAGCCTAAGCCGCCGTTTGGACATCTGTCCACGTGAACAGATGTCCTGATGCCGGGGCGGGCCCGCGATCAGCGCTTGGTCGCGGTCACCACCAGGTATTCGGCCTCCCACGTGCCGTCCTCGCGGTGCCAGTCGGTGAGGAACCGCAGGAAGTCGCGGTCGAGCGCGGCGACCCGCTCGGGATCCTCGGCGTTGAATCGGTACGCCGCGATGGTCGGTCCGTAGTTGCGCTTCCAGTACTCCCGGAACTCCTCGGGGTCGACGCAGTGGTCGAGCGTGACCGTCTGACGCCTCGTCGTCAGGTCCGAGACGCGATCGCCGAACAGTTCTCGCACGTGGTCTTCGTCGCCCCACGACGGCGGCGGACTCGCCCCGGGCGGCGGTGGCGGCGCATACGGCTTGATCGTGGCGAACAACTGACCGATGAACCCCAGCGGCGTCCAGTTGATCATCCCGATGGTGCCGCCCGGCCGGCACACCCGGACCAATTCGTCAGCCGTCGCCCGATGGTGCGGCGCGAACATTGCACCGACACAGGACATCACGACGTCGAACGCGTCGTCGCCGAACGGCATCGCCTCGGCATCGGCTTCCACCCACTCCAGTTCGACACCGTGGGAGGCCGCGATGCGGCGCCCCGGTTCGAACAGTTCCGGGGTCAGATCGCTCGCGGTGACCACGGCGCCGGCGGCAGCCGCCGGGATGGCCGCGTTGCCCGACCCCGCCGCGACGTCGAGCACCCGGTCACCGGATTCGACACCGCACGCCCGCACCAGTTCCGGGCCGAGGGCCGGGATGAGTTCCGCCGCGACCGCGGGGTAGTCTCCGGACGCCCACAGCGCCCGGTGCTTGGCCTTCAGCGTCCGGTCGGCGTCGTCGGCATTCGCCGTCCCAGTATTCGCATCGTTCACCGTGCTCATGAATCGACTGTTGCGCACGCCGAACAAGCGCGGCGCGTTTTCGCACTACTGGTACCGGGTCCGCCGATCAGCCGTGCCGGGCGCCGATCCAGTGCAGCAGATCGTGCACGGTCTCGTCCTCGAGCCGGTAGCTGACCGAGCGTCCCACCCTGGTGCTGGTCACCCAGCCCTGGCCGCGCAGCACCCGAAGCGCCTGGGACACGGCGTTCTCCGAGCGGCCCAGGGCGGCGGCCAGATCGCTCACGCAGATGCCGGGCGCTCGGTGCAGACCGAGCAGGATCTCCAGCCGATGGGAGTCGGACAGCAGGTCGAAACGCCGTGACCACCCCGGGGTGTCGACGTCGGCCAGCGCCGACGACGCCCGTTCGACCGAGTGATCGTCCACCACTTCAATGTAGCCCCGCGGGCCCACGTCGGTCGGTACGGCTAGTCCAGGAATCCGTGCAGCAGTGCAGCGGAGCCCCACACGTGGGCGGTCATCACCTCGGCCGCCGCCTGGGCGTCGCCGGCCAGGATCGCCATCACGATCGCCTCGTGCTGTTCGTCGGAGTGCGCGATGTTCAACGACAGCAACGGGATCTGGTCGAGCAGTTCGTTGAGCCGCATCCGGTTGTCGGCGACCAGGGGCACCAGCGACGGCGTTCCCGCGGCCTCGGCGATCGCGAGGTGCAGGCGCGAGTCGAGCCGTCGATAGTCCTCCGGCGCCGCTGCGCGCACGTCACACAGCTTGCCCCACAACGTCTCCCGGTCACCGGCAGTCAGCGTGCGACCCGCCGCCATGCGTGCCGCCCCCACCTCGAGGATCTCGCGCAGGCGCAGCGCGTCGTCGATGTCGGCGCGGCTGAACCGGATGCCGTCGGGGCTGGGTGTGGGGAGCTCCTCGGCCAGGAACGTGCCGCCGTACCGTCCCCGCCGCGACACCAGGTAGCCCGCCTCGGCGAGCGACTTGATGGCCTCGCGGACCGTGTCGCGGCTGACGCCGAGCCGGGTGGCGAGTTCGCGTTCCGGGGGCAGCGACTCCCCCGGTGCCAGCACGCCGAGCCGGATCGTCTCGAGCAGCCGCCCGACGGTGTCCTCGAAGGCGTTGCCGAGCCGCACCGGACGCAGCAGCGTCGCAGCCGCCGCCTCCGCGTCGGACCGCTCGGGCGTCGGCTGCGGCTCGGTCATGGGATCGTCGTCCCTTACAGCGGTGTCACGTAGTGGCCGCTGATGCCGCCGTCGACCAGGAAGCTCGATGCGGTGATGAACGATGCGTCGTCGCTGGCCAGGAACGCGACCGCCGCAGCCAGCTCCTCGGGTTCGGCGAACCGCCCGACCGGCACGTGCACGAGCCTGCGGGCCGCCCGCTCGGGATCCTTCGCGAACAGCTCCTGCAGTAGCGGGGTGTTGACCGGGCCGGGGCACAGTGCGTTGACCCGGATGCCCTGACGCGCGTACTGGACGCCCAGTTCCCGCGACATCGCCAGCACGCCACCCTTGGACGCGGTGTAGGAGATCTGCGACGTCGCCGACCCCATCACCGCGACGAACGACGCCGTGTTGACGATCGAGCCGCGCTGCTGGGGCACCATGTGTCGCAGCGCCGCCTTGCAGCAGAAGAAGACCGACTTGAGGTTGATGTCCTGGACCCGGTCCCACGCCTCGATGCCGGTATTCTCGATGAGATCGTCCTCCGGCGGGCTGATGCCCGCATTGTTGAAGGCGATGTCGACCGAGCCGTGGGTCTCTGCGGCGGTGTCGAACAGCGTGTCGACGGCCACCTGATCGGAGACGTCGACCTGGACGAAGGTGCCGTTGAGGTCGTCGGCGACGGTCTTTCCGGTCGCCGGGTCGATGTCACCGATCACGATGATGGCGCCCTCCGCGCGCATCCGCTTGGCGGTGGCCAGACCGATGCCGCTGGCGCCGCCGGTGATGACGGCGACCTTGCCGGCCAATCGCTTGGTCAGGTCCATGTCTAGCTTTCCTCCGATACTGCGTAGAAGACGTTCTTGGTCTCGGTGAAGTGCAGCGGCGCGTCGGGTCCCAGTTCGCGGCCCAGCCCCGACTGCTTGAAGCCGCCGAATGGGGTGTTGTAGCGCACCGACGAGTGCGAGTTCACACTCAGGTTTCCCGCCTCGACGGCGCGCGAGACCCGCATCGCACGCGACAGGTTGTCGGTCCAGATCGATCCCGACAGGCCGTAGGGGCTGTCGTTGGCCAGGTCGATGGCGTCGGCCTCGTCATCGAAGGGAAGCACTGCCACGACGGGTCCGAAGATCTCCTCGGTGACGGTGCGGTCGGTGCGCTGCGGCGTCAGCACCGTCGGCGCGAACCAGTAGCCGGGGCCCTGGGGCGCCGACCCACGGAACGCCACCGGCGCGTCGTCGGGCACGTAGGCGCGCACCGACTCCCAGTGCGGCTTGGAGACCAGCGGGCCCATCTCGGTGCCCCTGTCGGTGGGGTCGCCGACCGCGACGCCCGCGACGGCGGGCTCGAGCAACTCCATGAACCGGTCGAAGACGTTGCGCTGCACCAGGATACGGCTGCGGGCACAGCAGTCCTGACCGGCGTTGTCGAATACGCCGTACGGAGCGGTGGCCGCGGCCTTCTCTAGGTCGCAGTCGTCGAACACGATGTTGGCGCTCTTGCCGCCGAGTTCCAGGGTCACGCGCTTGACCTGGGCCGCGGCGCCTGCCATCACCCGTGTGCCGACCTCGGTCGAACCGGTGAACACGACCTTTCGGACGTCCGGATGGGTGACGAAGCGTTCGCCGACGACCGACCCGCGGCCGGGCAGCACCTGGAACAGATCGGGATCGAGGCCCGCCTCCACCGCGAGTTCGCCGAGCCGGATCGTGGTCAGCGGAGTCCACTCGGCCGGTTTGATCACCACGGCGTTGCCCGCCGCGAGCGCGGGCGCGAAGCCCCAGGAGGCGATGGTCATCGGGAAGTTCCACGGGGTGATGACCCCGACCACGCCGAGCGGTTCGTGGAACGTCACGTCGAGGCCGCCGGCGACGGGAATCTGCTTGCCCGCCATGCGTTCCGGGCTCGCGGAGTAGAACTGGAGGACGTCGCGGACGTGACCGGCCTCCCACTCGGCGTTGCCGATCGGGTGCCCCGAGTTGGCCACCTCGAGGGCGGCCAGCTCGTCGACGTGGGCGTCGACGACGGCCGCGAAGGCCCGTAGACCGGCCGCACGCTCGGCGGGAGCCGCCTTGGCCCACCGCTTCTGGGCGACCTTGGCGCGCGCCACGGCGTCGTCGACGGCGTCGACGTCGAGCTGCTCGACGCTGCGCAACACCTCCTCGGTCGCCGGATTGATCAGCGTGCTGCTCGTCATCAGACCCTTTCTCCTGTGTGTACCGGTTCGTGTCGGGAAGCGTTCGGCGAGTAGTGCGCGGCCGCCGCGACCACGGCGGCGAACAGCCGCAGGTCGTCGAGGCGTTCCTCGGGATGCCACTGCACGGCGAGGACCCAGCTGTCGGGGTGCGCCCGCGGATCCACCTCGACGGCCTCGATGACGCCGTCGTCTGCGTCGCGCGCGGCAACGATCAGGCCGTCACCCAGGCGGTCGATGGCCTGGTGGTGGTAGCACTGCGCGTCGGAGGACTCGCCGATCAGGCTCGCCAGCCGCGTGCCGGGCACGGTGCGGACGGCGGTCGTCGTGAAGACGGCGTTGCCCACCTGGTGTCTGCCGTGGCCGAGCACGTCGGGCAGGTGCTGGTGCAGCGTGCCGCCGAGGGCGACGTTCAAGACCTGCGCGCCGCGGCAGATTCCGAGCACCGGCAGCCGCCGTGCCAACGCGGCGCGCAGCAGCGCGAACTCCCACGCGTCGCGGTCGTCGGCGGGTTGGTCGGTACTCGGGTGCGGCTGCTGGCCGTAGCTCGCAGGCGACACGTCGCGGCCGCCCGTCACGATCAGCCCGTCTAGCCCGTCGAGCACCCGGTCGACGATGCCGGCATCCACCGGCTGCGGCGGCAACAGTGTCGCGATGCCACCCGCCTGCGTGACGCCCTCGACGTAGATGGCGGGCAGGAAGCTCGCCCGCACGTCCCACACACCGGTCTGAGCCTGCTGCAGATAGGTGGTCAGCCCGAGGACCGGCGGGCAGGAGCGAAGCGACCCGGGAGATGTAACGGGCCTCGACTTAGAACCAGCATCAGAGCCGTTCGAACCCACGGCGCCTCTCCCAATCGGTGACGGCGGCGTTGTACGCCTTCAGTTCGACGCGCGCGTAGTTCAGGTAGTGGTCCACCACGGCGTCACCGAAGGCCGCGCGGGCGATGGTCGAGCCGTCGAGCAGGTCGGCGGCCTCGGCCAGCGTCGTCGGAAGCCGTTCGGCGCCCGAGGTGTACGCGTTGCCGACCGTCATCTCGGGCAGTTCCAGACCCTCGTCGATGCCGTGCAGACCACCGGCGATCAGCGCGGCGACGGCGAGGTACTGGTTGACGTCGCCACCGGGCGCGCGACATTCCATGCGCATGCCCGGTCCGTGACCGACGACGCGCAGCGAGCAGGTGCGGTTGTCCATGCCCCACGCGACGGCGGTGGGCGCGAAGCTACCGTCGGCGAAGCGCTTGTAGGAGTTGATGTTCGGCGCGTAGAAGAGGCTGAACTCGCGCAGCGTGGCGAGCTGGCCCGCGATGAAGCTGCGGAACATCTTCGACATGCCGAGTTCGTCGTTCTCGTCGGCGAACACGGCGGTGCCATCCTCCCCGCGGAACGAGATGTGGACGTGACAGCTGTTGCCCTCGCGCTCGTCGAACTTCGCCATGAACGTCAGGCTCTTGCCGTGCTGGTCGGCGATCTCCTTGGCACCATTCTTGTAGATGGTGTGGTTGTCGCAGGTGACCAGCGCCTCGTCGTAGCGGAAGCCGATCTCCTGCTGCCCCAGGTTGCATTCGCCCTTGACGCCCTCGCAGTACATGCCTGCGCCCTCCATGCCGAGGCGGATGTCGCGCAGCAGCGGCTCCATCCGCGTCGACGCCAGCATCGCGTAGTCGATGTTGTAGTCGGTGGCGGCCGTGAGATTGCGGTAGTCGGCCTTCCAGGCGTCGCGGTAGGAGTCGTCGAACACCATGAACTCGAGTTCGGTTGCGGCGACCGCGCCCATGCCGCGTTCGGTCAACCGGTCCAGCTGCGTGCGCAGGATGGTGCGGGGTGCCTGGTCGACGGGCTTGCCGTCGGTCCACGACAGGTCGGCCATGACCAGCGCCGTGCCGGGCAGCCATGGCAGCAGCCGCAGCGTCGAGAAGTCCGGCGTCATCACCATGTCGCCGTAACCGGTCTCCCAGCTCGAGATCGCGTAGCCGTCGACGGTGTTGTTCTCGACGTCGACCGCGAGCAGGTAGTTGCAGCACTCGGCGCCGTGGGCCGCGACGTCGTCGACGAACAGGCGCGACGAGATGCGTTTGCCGATCAACCGGCCCTGCATGTCGGTGAACCCCACGACCACGGTGTCCAGCTCACCAGCGGCGACGAGGCGTTCCAATTCGGTTTGCGACAACATGCCGGGCGTATTGCTGCTCTTGGGCGTCACTGGCTCTCCCCTGTCGGACATGTCGGAAAGTCGACCATTGAATGCGTGGGCACCCGAGTCGACCAGTACAGATTTACACGACTGACATGCCCAAAGGTAGGACAGCAGACCAATACGGTCCTATTCTCCCTAGGCAGTGCGCGGCGTCAAGTCCGGGCTCGGAACTCCAGAAGGAGTACGACAGTGCCAGAGGGTCACGAACTACTGGACGACGACGAACGACACCTCGCCTCGCTGGGCTACGCCCAGGAGCTGAACCGGAACTGGTCCGGGTTCAGCAACTTCGCCATCTCGTTCTCGATCATCTCGATCCTGGCGGGCTGCTTCACCTCGTTCGGCCTGGGCTGGAACAACGGCGGTCCCGCCGCCATCGCCTGGGGCTGGCCGATCGTCTCGGTGTTCATCCTCATCATCGGGCTGTGCATGTCGGAACTGGTCTCGGCCTACCCGACGTCCGGTGGAATCTACTGGTGGGCAGCGAAACTCGGCGGACCGAAGGCCGGCTTCTACACCGGCTGGCTCAACCTGATCGGGCTCATCGCGATCCTGGCGTCCGTCGCCTACGGCTGCGCGACGTTCCTCGACCTCACGCTCGGCACGTTCAGCGAGACGTGGCTCAACGGCTACAGCTTGACGAGGACCTTCGTCATGTTCGTCGTCATCCTGACGATATCGGCACTGATCAACATCTTCTCGTCGCATCTGCTCGCCGTCATCAACAACGTCTCGGTGTGGTGGCACGTCGCGGGCGCCTCCGCGGTGATCCTCATCCTGTGGCTGCTGCCCGAACAGCACGCAGGCTTCGGCGATGTGTTCGCCAAGACCATCAACAACAGCGGCATGTTCGGCGGTGAGACCTCGGGCATCGGGTTCCTGCTGTTCGTGCTCCCCATCTCGGCGATCCTCACGCAGTACACGATCACCGGCTACGACGCCTCGGCACACCTGTCGGAGGAGACCAAGAGCGCGGCCGACGGTGCAGCCAAGGGCATCTGGCGATCGATCTTCTACTCGGCCATCGGTGGCTGGATCCTGCTGCTGACGTTCCTGTTCGCGGTCAACGACTCCGACGCGGTGTCGGCGGGCGGCGGCGCCGTGGTCGGCATCTTCAACCAGGCCCTCGACTCGCAGTGGGTGGCGATCATCCTGTTGATCTCGACAGCGGGCCAGTTCTTCTGCACCACCGCGTGCCAGACCAGCTCGTCACGCATGCTGTTCGCCTTCAGCCGTGATCGCGCCGTTCCCGGCCACCAACTGTGGTCGAAGGTGAGCAGCAACAAGATCCCGGCCAACGGCGTCATCGTCACGGCGGTTCTCGCGATGGTCATCACGCTGCCCGCCCTCGTCGAGGTGGACATCAACGGCGCTCCGGTGCCCGTCGCGTTCTTCGCGGTGGTGTCGATCGGCGTGGTCGGCCTGTACCTCTGCTTCGCCGTACCGATCTTCCTGCGCTGGCGGATGGGTGACGACTTCGCCGTTGGCAAGTGGAACCTGCGCGGACACCACAGGTGGATGGCACCGGTCGCGGTCATCGAGATCGTCGTCACCTCGATCATCGCGATGTTCCCGACGTCCTCGGGCGGCGTGCCCTGGGGCGACGCGTTCGAGTGGAAGTACGTTAACTACACGCCGCTACTGGTCGGCGGCGTGCTGCTGCTGCTGTGGATCTACTGGCACGCATCGGTGAAGAAGTGGTTCACCGGTCCGATCAAGCAGGTCGAACTCACCGACACCGGTGACGAGGTCGTGCTGGACAGGCCCTGACGCGTCACCGCGTCAGCGCGTCGTAGAGCGTGTCGACGAATGCGTTCTCCGACAACGACCGTCGTGCCAGCGGCCCGGGCGCCCCGATGCTCAACTGGTAGATGCCGACGGTCAGCGTGATGGCCATCGCGGCCCGGCGCTGAGCCTCGGCCTCCGGCTGACCCAGTTCGACGAGTAGGTCCGCGACGTAGTCCAAGCGGCGTGCGACCACGCGCTCGACCGACGCCGTGACGCCCTCGCCGCCGGCTTCGAGGTAGAGCATCAGCTCACCGGGTGCCACGGTGCCGTCGAACGTCGACACCACGCGGGCGAGGAGGCGCCGGAGTCTGTCGGCCGCACCCTCCCCGCGCTCGGACTCGGCGATGATCGCCTCGGTGCTCTCGGCCTCCCAGGCGTCGATGGCCGTCTCCAGCAATGCCCGGCGATCGGTGAAGTGCCAGTAGAAGGACCCCTTCGAGATCCCGAGTGTGCGGGCCAGCGCCTCCACCCGGACCGCCGACGGCCCACCGGTTCGCAGCGCCCGCAGCGCCGCGGCGGCCCAATCCTCGCGCGTCACGGTGCCAGAAGGGCTTCTCGGCGGCATGTCCGTACGGTACCGTATGGAAATCCATACGGGCGCGTATGGAATCGACCCGGAGGGTGCCATGACCACCAACCACCTGCACCGCGTCGGCGCTGCGACCATCGCGACCGGCATCGGCCACAACCTGATCGGAGCGTGGCTCTACCGCCGCCAGCTCGCCGGATTCGTGCACGACGGCCTGGTCGACGCCGTGGAGAACTCGCGGCTGGACGGGGCGGAGCGGGGCCGGCGGGAAACGGCGCTGTGGTTCCTGATGTCGGGTGCGGCGTTCATGACGTTGGGTGCAGCCGTGCGACGCAGCGGTGCCGGCGACGGAGCCATCCGCCCGATCGCGACCGGCATGACCGCGATGGGCGCCGTCGGGGCCGTCGCGATGCCGAAGTCGGGGTTCTGGCTGCTGCTCGCCGAGGGGGTCGCGGCACGCCGGCTGAGCCGACGGCCGGCGATCACCAGGTACTCGTCCGCATGACGATCTCGGCCGCCAGCTGGGCCGTGGATTCCTGGGCGTTGCGTCGGCCCAGCAACTCGACAAGGCGGTAGTCGCCGTACACGTAGCGCTGGCTGGCCCTGGCCACCGCGCGAGCGGCCGGTGAGCTGACCAACGCGGTCGTATTCACCTCGACGGGCGGGCAGTCGGCGTCGCGGACGATTCCTGCCTGATCGGCCACGCACGGGTGACCGCGGTCGACCACGACCAATCCGATGAAGCGGTCGAGACGCGTGGCGGCCAACTCCCACGCCAGTTCGCCCCCCACCCGGTCACCGACGAGCAGCGCCCACCGGACGCCGAGCGCATCGAGGATGCCGATCACCGACTTCGCCGAGAGGTTGGGGTCCGGCCCGATCACGATGGTCTTCAGCGACGCGGTGTGCAGGCGTTGGCACACGCCGTCGTAGGCCGACGGCCCCTGGTGCGCGGCGCCGAGCAACACCACCACCGACCCCTGTTCGGGGCCTGAGACGTCGACGGTCGCGGCGAACCCGTCGACGGTGAGAACGGTCGAAGGCATCCGGCCACGCTACAGGCAATGATCATGCCGGGTGCGGGTTTCAACCGCCTTGGAACCCGACACTCAGCCGGTCTTCAGGCGTGCGGCCTGCCGAGCCGCGATCTCCATAAACGTTTGGGGCAACTCGGCTTTGACTGCGATGTCGGGATTCGGCGTCGGGAATGCGATGCCGAATAGGGCCGACGAACCGACGTTGCCGAACCAGAAGTAGACGCTGCTCTCGGCGCTGCCCAGTCGCATCGTCTGTTGGTACGCCAGCGTGTCGGCGCCCGTGGTGGTCAACCGCGCAGTGGTCATCGGAATTCCCGGCGACGACGAATCGAAGAACGCCTCGAATCGTGCACACCGCTGCGCCTCTGCGGCCAGCGCGTCGATGTCGAGGCGCCACGACAGCACGGTCATCGAGATCCGAGCGCCGTCGTAGCCGACGACGTACTCGATGGCGCTGCCGGGTCCGCGCTCGGCCGATTCCGCGATGACCCGTGTCAGTCCATCGGTGCACCCGGTCGGCTTCGACAGCATCGGCGGCGGGGCGCCCGCGCCGTCGGCCCTGCCGGGGTCGGCCTCGGCGCGGTCGTACCGGACACCGGGCGGGAAGTCCTCGGCGCGCAGGACGCCGCGCTCGAGCCGTGCGCCGGGCCAACTCGGGGTGCCCCCGACGACGGTGCCGTCGACCAGCGGAGCGCAGCCGCCGCCGACCACCGCCACGGTCACCAGCGCGGCGACGCGGGCACTCGATCGCCGGGAACGGCCGGTCACGGTTCCACGCTACTGGAGCGTCGACGCGATGATCGGCCGTCGCGGCGGCCCCTGCCGGGCGAGCCCGAGCAGGGCCTCGACGTCCACGTGCTGCTCGAGCAGGTCTGCGGTGAGGTCCAGTTGCCGGTCGCGGCGTGCCTGGACGTCGACGTCGCCGGCAACGGTGAAGCCGTACCGGCCGGCAGCCGTCGCCGCGTCGGCCAGCCACGCCCGGCGGACGTCGTCGTTGTCGAGCAGGCCGTGCCAGTGCGTGCCGTAGACGCGGCCCCGCCGGATGCCGATCCCGAGCCAGTCGTCGTCGCCGCTGCGCGCGACCCTGCCGTGGTGGATCTCGTAGCCGTGCAACGGGGTCTCCCAGTGCCGCAGCGTCTTCTCCGCGTCGAACTCGATGTCCGCGTCCAGCAGCGCGAGGCCGTCGACGTCGACGCTGCCCGACTCGACGGGATCGTCGATCCGGCGGCACAGCATCTGGAAGCCACCGCACACTCCCAGCACGGCACGTCCGGACGCGGCGTGGGCGGCGATGCCGTCGGCCAGACCCCGTTCGCGCAACCACCCCAGATCCGACACCGTCGCCTTGCTCCCCGGGATCACCACGACGTCGACGTCGGCGAGGTCGGCAGGGTCGGCGACCCACCGCACCAGCACGCCGGGTTCGCACGCCAGCGCCTCGACGTCGGTGGTGTTCGAGATCCGCGGCAGCCGGATCGCAGCCACCGTCAGCCATTCCGTGCCGCGCGGCGCGCCGGGCCTGCCGACCGTGCGATGGACGTCGACCGACAACGAGTCCTCGGCGTCGAGCCACAGTTCGTCGCTGTACGGCACCACGCCGTAGGTGGGGCGCCCGGTCAGGTCGCGCAACTGGTCCAGACCCGGCGCGAGCAGCGCGGGGTCACCGCGGAACTTGTTGACCAGGAAGCCGGCGATCAGTCTCTGGTCGTCGGGTTCGAGGACTGCGACCGTGCCGAACAGGTGCGCGAGGAGTCCGCCCCTGTCGATGTCGCCGACCACGACGACGGGAAGATCCGCCGCACGCGCCAAGCCCATGTTGGCAAGATCGGTTGCGCGCAGGTTGATCTCGGCGGGCGATCCGGCGCCCTCGCACACGACGACGTCGAATTCGCTTCGCAGGGAGGTCAACTCGTCCAGCACGATCTCGGCGAGGTGCGCGCGGTACCGGAAGTAGTCTCCCGCCCGAACCGTCCCGGTGACCTTGCCCCGGACGACGAGTTGCGACGTGCGGTCGGAGCCGGGCTTGAGCAGGACGGGATTGAACCGCGTGCTGGGCGCCAGACCCGCCGCACGCGCCTGCATCGCCTGGGCGCGGCCGATCTCGCCGCCGTCGGCGGTGACCGCCGAGTTGTTCGACATGTTCTGCGCCTTGAACGGCGCGACCCGCACCCCACGGCGCGCCAGCAGCCGGCACAGACCGGCGACCACCATGGACTTGCCCGCGTCCGACGTGGTGCCTGCGACCAGCAGCGCGCCGCTCAACTATCCGGCAGCGTCAGGACGTCGGCTCCGTCGTCGGTGACGACCAGGGTGTGCTCGAACTGCGCCGTCCACTTCTTGTCGCGGGTCGCCACGGTCCAGCCGTCGTCCCAGATCTCGTAGTCCAGTCCGCCCAGGTTGATCATCGGCTCGATGGTGAAGGTCATCCCGGGTTCGAGGATGGTCTCAGACGCGAGACGGTCGGCCGGAGAATCGTAGTGCAGGACCACCAGACCGTTGTGGAAGGTGGTGCCGATTCCGTGGCCGGTGAAGTCGCGAACGACGTTGTAGCCGAACCTGTTCGCGTAGGCCTCGATGACCCGGCCGACGACCGAGAGGGCGCGCCCCGGCTTGACGGCCTTGATGGCGCGCATCGTGGCCTCGTGCGTGCGCTCGACGAGCAGCCGGTGCTCCTCGGACACGTCGCCGGCCAGGAACGTGGCGTTGGTGTCGCCGTGCACTCCGTCTATGTACGCGGTGACGTCGATGTTGACGACGTCGCCGTCGGAGATCACCGTCGAGTCCGGGATGCCGTGGCAGATGACCTCGTTGAGCGACGTGCAGCAGGACTTCGGAAAACCCTTGTAGCCCAACGTCGACGGGTAGGCGCCATGGTCGACCATGTACTCATGCGCGATGCGGTCCAGCGCGTCGGTGGTGACGCCGGGCGCGACCGCCCTGCCCGCCTCGGCAAGCGCGTTCGCCGCGATGCGTCCGGCGACGCGCATCTTCTCGATTACCTCGGGGGTCTGCACCCACGGTTCGTCGCCCTCGCGCACGGTCGGCTTCCACGCGTACTCCGGCCGCGGGATCGCGGCCGGGACCGGCAGTGTCGGCGAGAGGTCACCGGGGCTCAGAGCAGTGCGTACAGCCATCGGACAAGCCTAATTGGTCGGCGCGGGGACCGGCGGGCACCAGCGGTAATGGTGTTACCGTACGGCGGTGATCGAAGAGGGACACATCCTGCGCCGACTCGGCATGCGCGACGTCGAGGAATGCCTCGACCAGGGCAACGAGCGGCTGGTGATCGAGATGGACAACCGCCCCGATCTGGTCAACATCCGCGGTGCCCTGCAGGGCGGGCTGGTGGCCACGCTCATCGACATCGTGGCCGGGCGGCTCGCAGGCGAGGTCGCCGGGGCCGGCAAGGACGTCACCACCGCCGACATGAACGTGCACTTCCTCGCGCCGATCGTCGAGGGACCCGCGCGGGCCGAGGCCACGATCGTGCGGGCGGGACGGCGGCTGATCGTCACCGCGGTCGAGGTATACGACGCGGGCGCGCATCGCCTGGCGACGCGGGCCACGCTCACCTTCGCGGTGCTCGAACCCCGGTAGTCTGCTCCTCGCGCAAGCGCTCGTCGGCGATGACCCTAGCCGCGGCGGATGCGACCCAACCCGGCGCGCCTCGGCCCGCGGATGTCGATCGACCCGCACACGCTGCGGCCGGTGAGGACGACGTGCGGCCTGCCCTCGGCGGGGGCATCCTTGCGGTGGTCGCGCGCGCTGCCGACGATCACCTCGACGTCGTCGATCGAGGCGCTGGCCCCTTCCGGCAGCCGGATGTCGACCGAGCCGAACTTCATGTCGAGTTCGATGACGACGATGGGCCCCGCGAAGCGCGCCTTGGTGAGATCGAGGTCCACCGACCCCATCCGGCGGTGCAGCGCGAGCCGGGTGGGCACCACCCACTCCCCCTGGCGCTTCAGCGATCCGAGCACGCCGCGTAGTTCGACGCGGTCCGTTGCGGTGGTGACGATGGCGCCGGGACCTGGCAGGTCGCCGACGAGTGCGGCCAGTTCGGCCTGCAGCCGGGCGCCCGCGACCGCGGCGGACCGCTCCTCGAACTCGTCGATGTCGATGAGCCCGAGCGCGACCGCGTTGTGCAGGCGCCGCAGCGTGCCGTTGCGATCGGCGTCCGATATGCGCAGCGCGTCCGCGGCTGTCACCGCTGGTGGGCGGGCGAGGTGCTCGTCGGTCATGGCAGCGTCAACGTTACCGCTGCTTCAGGCGAGGTAGTCCGACGGCAGTCCACCGAACATGTCGCCGACCATCCGGACGGCGTACTCCGAACTGCCACCGCCGACGATGAGTGCGGCGAAGGCCATGTCGCCGCGGTAGCCGGCGAACCACGCGTGCGAGCCGCCCGCGAACTCGGCCTCACCGGTCTTGCCGCGCACGTCGCCCGCATCGCCGAGGTCCTTGGCGGTGCCGTTCGTGACGACCAGTCGCATCATGGGTCGCAGACCGTCGACCATCTTCGGCGAGATGGGTGCGCCCGCGTCGGTCACCTCGGTAGGCCTGCCCGCGATCAGCTGCGGCACGGGCGTCTTGCCGGCCGCGACGGTGGCCGCGACCAGTGCCATGCCGAACGGGCTGACGAGCACCTTGCCCTGGCCGAAGCCGTCCTCGGTGCGCTCGGCCAGGTTCACCGTGGGCGGCACCGAGCCGGTGACGGTGGTGATGCCGTCGACGACGTAGTCGGGGCCGATGCCGTACTGCGCGGCCGCGTTGGTCAGGCCTCGCGGCGGCATCTTGCTGGCGAGTTCGGCGAACGTCGTGTTGCACGAGCTGGCGAAGGCGCGTGACAGCGGCACCGTGCCCAGGTCGAAGCCGCCGTAGTTCGGCACGGTGCGATGCCCGATGTCGAGGTGGCCAGGGCAACCGAGCAGGGTGTTGGGCGTCGCCATGTCGCGGTCGATCGCGGCACCGGCGGTGACGATCTTGAACGTCGAGCCGGGCGGGTAGAGGCCCATGGTCGCGGTCGGGCCGTCCTGGTCGGCGGCGGCGTTTTGCGCGACCGCGAGGATCTCCCCCGTCGACGGCTTGATCGCCACGATCATGGCCTTCTTGCCGACCATGTCGACGGCGTCCTGCGCGGCGTTCTGCACGGCGCGGTCCAGGCTGATCGTGACCGAGGGAGCCGGCGCGCCGGGGACCTCGTTGAGCACGTCGACCTCGGCGCCGTTCTGGTTGACGCTGACGATCCGCCAGCCGGCCTCGCCGTCGAGTTGGTCCATGAGCGACGTCTTGACCTGGTTCACGATGGCCGGCGCGAAGCCGTCGTCGGTGGGCAGCAGGTCGGGCTGCGGGGTGACGACCACACCGGGCCGGTTGGCGAGCATCCCCTGGACGCGGTCGTGGTCGGCCTGGTTCAGCGTCACCAGGCTCATTGGGCGCGGCGACGAACTGGCCTGCTCGGCGAGGCGCTGGCCGTTGAGCGCGGGGTCGAAGGGGCGCAGCGCGTCGGCCACCGCGGTGGCGGTCGGCATCAACTCGGCCCCGGCGGCGCGGGCGTCGAGGGCGTAGCCGTACCGGTAGCCGGGCACCAGCACGTCGGTGCCGCCGTGTTCGTTGACCGAGGCCCGGCGCGGCGGGTCCGACCGCAGCGCGAACTTCTGATGCTGTCCGAGCTTGGGGTGCAGACCCGCTGCGCTCCAACGGACTTCCCAGCGTCCCTCGTCGCGGATCATGTTGAGCTGACCGTCGTAGCTCCAGGTGCGGTTCTTCGGCAGGTGCCACGTGTAGCGGTACTTCACGCTGCCGGTGTCCTCGGCGTAGCGCGAGCCGGTGACCGTCGCCTCGAGGGAGGTCGCCTGCAGGCCCTTCCACGCTTCGTTGAGCGCCTCGCGTGCCTCGGCGGGCTGGTCGGCCAGATCGGCGGCCGCCGCGGTGTCGCCCTTGCCCAGCGCGGTGAAGAAGGCCTCGGCCGTCGGCTCGGGCCCCTGCGGTTTTGGGGTGCATGCACTGAGCGCGCCTGCGGCGAGGACGGTGACCGTCATCAGCGCTGCGACGCGCGATACAGATGAGGTTATCGATGCCATTGAGGCTGATGTTAAGAGTGTGACGACCGGATGCGTCGGAGGCGCACCGAGATCGCATCGTGATCGGTCCGTGTTCGGTCGGCGACTGGACGCTGCCGAACCACATCAGTCACGCCAGTCACTGGCCGGCGCGGCCCGGTCGACTCGCCGATGTTCCATCTAACGAGCGAATTCGACGGCGGCTCACCCCTGGACTCGACGGACGCGACCTCCGTTCTCGAGATTCGCTCGTCAGGTGGGACAACCCGCAGTCGAGTCGCGCAAGCCGCGCGGTGACGGGTGTGAAGTCTGGGGTTCGCGTGACCCGACGCCTCTCGCGGCCGGGCCCATGGGCTAGTCGAGCAGGACGGTGGCGAACGTGCCGACCTGGTTGAAGCCGATTCGGTCATACGTCGCGCGGGCGACGGTGTTGAACGCGTTGACGTAGAGGCTCGCGATGCGGCCGCTGCGCACCACGGCGCCGGCAAGGGTCGCCGTCCCGGCCGCGCCGATGCCGCGACCACGCCACTCCGGATGCACCCACACGCCCTGGATCTGGCCAACGGCAGGCGACTGAGACCCGACCTCGGCCTTGAACACGACCTCGCCGCGCTCGAACCGGGCCCACGCGCGGCCTGCCGCGATCAGACCCGCGACGCGCCTGCGGTACCCGCGGCCGCCGTCGCCGAGCCGGGGATCGATGCCGACCTCGCCGATGAACATGTCGATGGCCGCGACCAGGTAGGCGTCCAGCTCGTCCATCCGCACGGGGCGCACGCCCGCGTCGAGTGCGCACGTCGGCTCGCGGTCGAGCGCCATCAGCGGTTGGTCGTCGCGGACGTCACGCGCTGGGCCCCAAGCCCTTTCGAGCCGCGACCACATCGGCAGCACCAGATCGGCGTGCCCCACCAGCGACGAGCACCGCCGAGGCGAACTCATCGCCTTGTCGGCGAACGCGACGACGTCGGCCGGGTCACCGCGCAGCGGGATGAGGTTGGCGCCTGCGAAGCACAGTGACTGGGTGGGCTCGCGTCGCGTCCACAGTTCCCCGCCGATGGCCGTCGGGTCCACGCCGTGATCGGCGACCCGCGAGGCGACCATGCAGGAGCCGACGGGATCTTCGGCGAGGACGCGGTGCACCGCCGCTGGATCGCGCACGACCGTCACGCGTCGCTCGTCGGCGATGCGGAAGAGCGGAGGAGCCGACATGGGGACTCTTTCTGCGGCGATGCGGTCTGCGGTGACCCCGCTCACAGGGTCGTGCTCAGCTTACGGTCACCACGGGTGCACCGCTCGAACTTGCCGCGGGGCCGTTTTCCGTGTTCATCTCCTCGGCGATGCGCATCGCCTCTTCGATCAGCGTCTCGACGATCATCGACTCGGGCACCGTCTTGATGACGTCGCCGCGCACGAAGATCTGGCCCTTGCCGTTGCCCGACGCCACGCCGAGGTCGGCCTCGCGCGCCTCGCCCGGTCCGTTCACCACGCACCCCATGACGGCTACGCGCAGCGGTACGTCCATGCCCTCGAGACCCGCCGACACCTCGTTGGCGAGTGTGTACACGTCGACCTGGGCGCGGCCGCACGACGGGCACGACACGATCTCCAGGCCACGGGGCCGCAGGTTGAGCGATTCGAGGATCTGGTTTCCGACCTTGATCTCCTCGACCGGCGGGGCGGACAGCGACACCCGGATGGTGTCGCCGATGCCGCGCGAGAGCAGCGCACCGAACGCGACGGCCGACTTGATGGTGCCCTGGAATGCCGGACCGGCCTCCGTGACGCCGAGGTGCAGGGGGTAGTCGCACTTGGAGGCGAGCAACTCGTAGGCGGCAACCATGATGACCGGGTCGTTGTGCTTGACGCTGATCTTGATGTCGCCGAAGCCGTGGTCCTCGAACAGCGACGCCTCCCACAGGGCGGACTCGACGAGCGCCTCGGGCGTGGCCTTGCCGTACTTCTCCATGAACCGCTTGTCCAGCGACCCGGCGTTGACGCCGATGCGGATCGGGATGCCCGCCGCGCCTGCCGCCTTCGCGACCTCCTTGACCCGGCCGTCGAACTCCTTGATGTTTCCGGGGTTCACGCGCACCGCGGCACAGCCGGCGTCGATGGCCGCAAAGATGTACTTGGGCTGGAAGTGGATGTCGGCGATCACCGGGATGTTCGCCTTCTTGGCGATCGCGGGCAGCGCGTCGGCATCCTCCTGCCGCGGGCACGCCACGCGGACGATGTCGCAGCCCGACGCGGTCAACTCGGCGATCTGCTGCAGCGTCGCGTTGATGTCATGGGTCTTGGTGGTGCACATCGACTGCACCGCGATCGGGTGGTCGCTGCCGACCCCGACGTCGCCGACCATGAGCTGACGGGTCTTGCGGCGCGGCGCCAGGGTGGGCGCCGGTGGCGCCGGCATGCCCAGGCCGATGGAGGTGGTCACGAGTTCTCCTACTGGAAGATCCTGATGGGGTTGACCAGGTCGGCGGTGACGGTCAACAGCATGTACGCGCCCACCACGGCCAACACGACGTAGGTGGCGGGCATCAACTTGAGGTAGTTCACCGGGCCGCCGGCGACCAGGCCGCGCGCACGGCGCACCATGTCGCGCAGCTTCTCGTACGTCGCGACCGCGATGTGGCCGCCGTCGAATGGCAGCAGTGGCAGCAGGTTCACCGCACCCAGCACGAAGTTCAGCTGCGCGAGGAAGAACCAGAACATGACCCACAGGCCGCGGTCGACGGTGTCGCCGCCGATGATGCTGGCGCCGACGACGCTGATCGGCGTCTCCTTGTCGCGCTCCTCTCCACCGATGGCGTCGACGAGCGCGCCGACCTTGCTGGGGATCTTCGCGAGCGACTTGCCCAGCTCGACCGCGAGGTCTCCGGTGAACGCGAACGTCGCGGGTACCGCCGAGAGCGGGTTGTACTGCGTCGGGCCGAACGTCGCGGGCGCGATGCCGACGGCGCCGACGGGTGTCGGCGCGGTGGCGTCGGCCGAGGTGAATCGGTCGGCGCGGGTCACGTCGACGGTGGTGGTGAACTCGCGCTGCTGCCCGTTCTCGTCGCGGAGCACGGTGAACGCCGTAGGGCCGTCGAGCTTGCGGACCGCGGCGACGAGTTCGTCGAAGTTCGCCACGTCGGTGTCACCGACCTTGGTCACGACGTCGCCGGTCTGGATGCCCGCCAGCGCGGCGGGGCCCGGTCCGGTGCACTCGCCCAGCTCCTCCTTGGAGATCTGCGAGGCGACGCAGGCGGTCTCGCCGACCATGGCGTTGGTGGGCTGGTTGAGGTTCGGCAGACCCCAGGCGATCGCGATGCCGTAGATCAGGGCCAGGCCGATGATGAAGTTCATGCCCGGTCCGGCGAACAGCACGGCGACGCGCTTCCACACCTTCTGGCGGTACATCGCGTACGGGCGGTCCTCGGGCGCCAGTTCCTCGACCGACGTCATGCCCGCGATGTCGCAGAACCCGCCGAGCGGTACCGCCTTGACCCCGTACTCGGTCTGGCCGAGCCGGTTGGGTCGCATGGTCGACCAGATCGTCGGACCGAAGCCGACGAAGTAGCGACGCACCTTCATGCCGGTCGCGCGCGCGACCCACATGTGTCCGCATTCGTGCAGGGCCACCGAGATCAGGATGGCCAGGGCGAAGAGCACGATGCCCGTGACGAACATCATCGAGTTCCCAAGACCTCCTGTGTCGCGCTCGCGTGGGGCTTCAGAGCGCTCCGGGCCCTGGCCCGGGCCCAGTCCTGCGCTTCGAGTACGTCTTCCACGGTAGCCGGTTGCGCTGCCCACTGGTCTGAGGCGTGCAGCACGTCACCGATGGTTCGCACGATGGCCGGGAAGCCGATCCGACCCGCCAGGAACGCCTCGGCCGCCTCTTCGTTGGCGGCGTTGTAGACCGCGGTCATGCAGCCTCCCACCGTGCCTGCGTGTCGGGCCAGGTCGACGGCGGGGAACACCTCGTCGTCGAGCGGCTCGAACTCCCAGGTCGCGGCGGTGGTCCAGTCGCACGCCGCAGCGGCCCCCGGCACGCGGGCGGGCCAGCCGAGAGCCAGGGCGATCGGCAGCTTCATGTCGGGCGGGCTGGCCTGGGCGATGGTGGACCCGTCGACGAAGGTGACCATCGAGTGGATGATCGACTGCGGGTGCACGACGACGTCGATGCGGTCGTACGGCACGCCGAACAGCAGATGCGTCTCGATCAGTTCGAGCCCCTTGTTCACCAGCGACGCCGAGTTCAACGTGTTCATCGGGCCCATCGACCACGTCGGGTGGGCGCCGGCCTGTTCGGGCGTCACCGCGTCCAGCGCGTCGGCCGTCCAACCGCGGAACGGTCCACCCGACGCCGTGAGAACCAGCCGGGCCACCTCGTCGGGCGTTCCGCCGCGCAGACACTGCGCCAGCGCGGAGTGTTCGGAGTCGACCGGAACGATCTGTCCCGGTGCCGCGGCCTTGACGACCAGTGGTCCGCCCGCGACCAGGGACTCCTTGTTGGCCAGCGCGAGCCGGGCGCCGGATTCGAGGGCGGCGAGCGTCGGTCGCAGGCCCAACGCCCCGACCAGGGCATTCAGTACGACGTCGGCTTCGGTCTCCTCGACGAGCCGGGTGGCGGCGTCGGGTCCGGCGTAGGTGACGTCGCCCATCCGGTCGGCCGCCCCGGGGTCCGCGACCGCCACGTTCGTGACGCCGGTCGCGGTGAGTTGGCGGGCCAGCAGGTCGGCGTTGGCACCGCCCGCGGCGAGACCCACGACCTCGAAGCGGTCGGGATTGGCCGCGATCACCTCGAGCGCCTGGGTACCGATCGACCCCGTGCTGCCGAGCACCAGAACGCGTAGCCGATCGCCGGTCATCGCTGCCCGCGCGTGCGCTCGTCGGTTGTCACTCACTCATTGTGCCGCCCGGCTGCCGCAGGTCCGAATTGTGACGCGACTGTGACGCAAGTCGCCTCGTCCCATCCATCCCCCAGGTCGGCGCGAATCACCCACGTCATCGACCTAGGGCCGCGGCTCCGCAGCCCCAGACACATTGGAGTGTGATCAGCAATGAATTCAGCTCACCGCAGGGTGATCGCCGCAGCAAGCCTGAGCGCGATTGCCGCCTTCGGCGCAGTTGCGTGTTCGAGTGAGACTGCCAATGAAGGGTCGAGCAGCGCGAGCAGCGCCGCCTCGAGCGTCACGAGTTCCTCGTCGTCGCCGACGGAGACCTCGACCGCCATGGCCGACCCCGCCGCCAACCTCGTCGGCGCGAGCTGCGCGGCCTACGCCGAGCAGGTGCCCTCGGGCCCCGGCTCGGTCGCAGGCATGGCGATGGACCCGGTCGCCACCGCGGCGTCCAACAACCCGATGCTCACGACGCTGACCTCGGCGCTCACGGGCAAGCTCAACCCGAACGTCAACCTGGTCGACACGCTGAACGGCGGTGAGTTCACCGTGTTCGCGCCGACCGATGAAGCGTTCGCCAAGATCGACCCGGCCACCATCGAGACGCTCAAGACCGACACGGATCTGCTGACCAGCATCCTGACCTACCACGTCGTGCCCGGCCCCGGTGCCGCACCGGCCGACGTCCCGGGTGAGCACAAGACGGTGCAGGGCGCCAACGTCACCGTCACCGGCGAGGGCGAGAGCCTGAAGTTCAACGACGCCGGCCTGGTGTGCGGTGGCGTGCAGACCGCCAACGCGACCGTCTACATGATCGACACCGTCCTCATGCCGCCGGCCGCCGGCTAGATCCACCCCAAGACCCACGAGTGGCGCCCCGGCGCATCATCCCCGTGCTCGCGTCGGGGCGCCCCTCGTGCCTGAACGTTTCTCCACTTTGAAAGGTGCTACCGCAATGAACCTGATGGACCACACCAAGAAGGCCGTGACGGGCGCCTCGATCGCTGGCATGGCGTTCGCAGGAATCCTGCTCTCCAACGGCGTTGCCGCTGCGGATCCCGCAGCCGGACTGATCGGACCGGGGTGCGCCGGCTACGCCGCGCAGAACCCCATGGGCCCCGGATCCGTTGTTGGCATGTCGATGGATCCCGTCGCCACCGCAGCGTCGAACAACCCGATGCTCAAGACGCTGACCGCGGCCGTCTCCGGCCAACTCAACCCCGAGGTGAACCTCGTCGACACGCTCAACGGCGGTGAGTTCACGGTGTTCGCGCCGACCGACGACGCGTTCGCCAAGATCGACCCGGCCACCATCGACAAGCTCAAGACCGACGCTCCCCTGCTGACGAGCATCCTCACCTACCACGTGGTCCCCGGACGCGTAGCGCCCGCCGACCTGGCCGGGATGCACAAGACGGTCGAGGGCAAGGACGTCACCGTCACCGGCATGGGCAACGACCTGAAGGTGAACGACGCATCGGTCGTCTGCGGCAACGTGCAGACCGCCAACGCGAACGTCTACCTCATCGACACGGTGCTGATGCCCCCGGCGCAGCCCGCGATGTAATCGCACCTCACGCAGAAGGCGGTCCGGCCCATTGGCCGGGCCGCCTTCGTCGTCAGTCAGATCGTGCGGACCGTCCCGCCGTCGACGACGACGTCCGCCCCCACCACCGATGCCGCCGCGTCCGATACCAGGAACCCGACCACCTCGGCCACCTCCTCGGGCTGGGCCGGGCGGCCGAGCGGGATGCCGCCCAGCGAAGCCATCACCGACTGGAGCGCCGCCGCCTCGTCACCGTCGGCGCCCGCCGCGATGCGCTTGATCAGCGCGTCGGCGGCGCTGGTCCTGATGAAGCCTGGCGACACCATGTTCACCCGGATGCCCTTCGGCGCGAGTTCGTCGGCCAGCCCCTTGCCATAGGTGCGCAGCGCGGCCTTGGCTGCGGCGTAGCCGAGTGTGCCGTCGTACAGCGGCAGTCGGCTCTGGATGGAGCCGACGTGCACGATGGCGCCTCGGCCGGCCTCGATCATCGCCGGTATCAACGCACGGTCCAAGCGTACGGCGCCGAGCAGGTTGAGATTCAGCTCGTTGGCCCAGTCGTCGTCGGTGAGGGTGACGAATCCGCCTGCGGGTGAGGATGATCCACCGGCGACGTGTACCAGGATGTCAATGCATCCGTGGCCGGCTACGTGGTCGGCGACGGTGCGGGCACCGTCGGCCGTGGTGAGATCCGCGGCGACGAAGTCGACGGATCCGTCGGCGTCGTCTGGGCGGTTGCGGGCCACGGCGGTGACGTGGGCGCCCGCCACCCGGAGTCGCGCGACGACTGCCGCGCCCGCGCCCTTGCTTCCGCCCGTGACGAGCGCTCGTCGGCCATCCAGGCTCAGTGCGGCGCTCATGATGCCGACCGATCGGACCGGAAGACGGGCCAGCAGAGGTCGGTCATCCACTGCGACGAGTCCTCGGTGTCCCAGATGAAGCGGTCGTAGTACTCGCGCAGCGGTGCCTCCACGCTGATCTCGTGTCGGGTGGCGTAGGCGCCGAGTTCGGAGTACGCCAGGTCGACGTCGTCGTGCGGTCCGCGGTGTCGGATCACGACGAGTTCGGCTGCGGGAACTGTTATTCCGCGTACCCGCCCGGCGGCGCCGAGTTCACCGGCCACGGGCACGAACGCCGTCGCGGGTCCGCAATCGGTGGCGAAGACCTCGAAGGAGTAGAGCCCGCCGACCGGGCCGTCGCGGCGCACTCCGCGTGACTCGGTCACGTCGATCAGTTCAGCTGCGGCGTCGAGGAACCACTGCGCCAGGTCGTCGCGGTCCACCTCGTCGGCGTGGATGGCCAGTGCCCGTTGCGCGGGGACACTGCGGTGCTCGAGTCCGGGTGTACCTGCCGGACGGTCCAGGATCGCCCGCAGGGCCTCGACCGCGGCCTGCGTCCCGGCCAGCCTCGCCTCGAGACGGGCCAGGTGGGCGCCGATCAGCGCATTGCGGTCGTCGGGGTCGGCGGCCAGCACCGACTTGACCTCGGGTACGGGCATGTCGAGGTCGCGCAGCCTGCGCACCACCTGGGCGCTCGCCGCCTGATCCCTGCTGTAGTAGCGGTATCCGGTGTCGGGGTCGACGCGCGCGGGCGTAACGAGTCCGACGTCGTGGTAGTGCCGCAGGGTCTTGACGCTGAGTTGCGTCATCCTGGAGAAGTCGCCGATCGTGAGCATGCCGCCAGTCTGGGGTCTCCCCCTGCGGGAGGGTCAAGGGATCACTTCACGCCCCCGGCGGGAAGGTGCGCACCCAGTGCTCGGCGATGTCGATCCGTCGTGCGATCCACACGCGGTCGTGCGCCCGGACGTGGTCGATGAAGCGCTCCAACGCGGCGGCGCGCCCCGGCCGCCCGGCCAGCCGGCAGTGCAGACCGACCGACATCATCTTCGGCGCACCCGCCTCCCCCTCGGAGTAGAGCACGTCGAAGGCGTAGGAGTCGGAGTCGTAGAGAAATCCGCCGTGCTCGACCACCAGCCCCCGGGTGTGCGGGGAGTCGCGGCCGGTGTACCAGCCCCGGGGTGCGGCGCCGGTCAACTCAGCGAGCATCGACACCGCCCGCGCCATGTGTTCGCGCTCGATCTCGGGATCGGCCAGTTGGTAACTCAGCCAGCGCAATCCGTGGCAGGCGATTTCGTCACCGCGGGCAGCGAATGCGGCGACGGCCTCGGGGTGGGTTGCCAGCGCGGTCGCCACGCCGAAGACGGTCAGCGGCATGTCGTGTCGGTCGAACATCCGCAGCAGCCGCCACAGCCCGGCCCGCGATCCGTACTCGTAGAGCGACTCGACGCTCATGCGTCGGTTCGGAAACGGTTGCGCCCCAACGACATCGGAGAGGAACGTCTCCGACGCGGCATCGCCGTGGAGGACGTTGCTCTCGCCGCCCTCTTCGTAGTTCAGCACGAATTGCACGGCGATGCGCGCCTCGCCGGGCCACTTCGGGTCGGGCGGATGTGCGCCGTACCCGACCATGTCGCGCGCGCGGTCAGGCGGATTCGTCATGCTGCGATTGTCGCAGCGCGTCACCGGACTTTCGCGATGACCGTCTCGGCGAACCGTTCGATCGGCGCACGGAACTCCTCGACGCCCGCGCCCGGCTCGGTGGCGCCCATCCACGGCGCGCACATGACGGCGGTGATGCCTGCGTCCTCGGCCCGCCGGTACAGATCCGCGGTCGGCGCCTCGAGCAGGGCGAGCATGATCTCGAAGGGTTCGTCGCCGCGGCCGTACTCGCGGCGCAGTGCGCGCAGTCGCTCGACTTGGCCCACCGCGTCGTCCCACCCGTAGGCCGCACCGACCCACCCGTCGCACAGTCGGGCCGCGCGGCGCATCGCCGCCTCCGATTCGCCGCCGCACATGATCGGCACCGGGCCGGGTGGGTGTGGCTCGATCATCAACTCCGGCACCCGGTAGTGCTCGCCGGTCCAGGACACCCAACCTCCCTGCCACAGCGCGCGCAGCGCGGGGATCATCTCGTCGAGACGCTTGCCGCGGTTGCCGAAGGACTGCCCGAGCAGCTCGAACTCCTCGCGCATCCACCCCGCCCCGACCGTCAGCGCCACCCGCCCCTGGGACACCACGGCCGCGGTGGCGACCTGCTTGGCGACCTCGAGCAGCGGACGCGCGGGCGCGACGTAGACGGCGTTGGTGAACCGCAGTCGCGTGGTGGTGGCGGCCATCGCGCCGATCATCACCCAGGAATCCGGCCACGCCGTCTCCGGCGGCCACGGCGGGGCGTCGGCGCCCGACGGATAGCGCGACCTCAGCTCGCGAGGGTAGATCAGGTGATCGGCGCAGATCATCCCGTCGTAGCCCGTCTCGTCGAGCATGCGGGCAACCGCGAGCGCGTCGGCGGTGTCGAGGAACGCGGTGCCGGACCAGAACTGCATCGGCACAGACTGCCTCACCCGGGTGTTTCCGCATTGGGGAATCCGGGCAGAGTCAGGGCATGCCCACGCTGCTGTGGTTCCGCCGCGACCTGCGCCTCCACGATCTGCCCGCGGCGCTGGACGCCGCTGCAGGCGACGGTGAGGTGCTGGCCTGCTACGTCCTCGATCCCCGTCTGCACGCGTCGTCGGGCGCGCGCAGGCTGCGCTACCTCTACGACGCGCTGCGGGACCTTCGCGACGGTCTCGACGGCAGACTCCTGGTGACCAGTGGACGTCCCGAGGACCGGATTCCCGCGTTGGTCAAGGCGGTCGGGGCCACCGCGGTGCACGTGTCGGAGGACTTCACGCCGTTCGGCACCCGTCGCGACGCGGAGGTTCGCGCCGCGCTCGGTGACGTACCGCTGGAGGGGTCGGGTTCGCCGTATCTGGTCTCACCCGGTCGCGTCACCAAGGACGACGGCACGCCGTACAAAGTGTTCAGCCCGTTCTTCACGGCGTGGAAGCAGCATGGCTGGCGCGGACCGGCGAAGACCGGCCCGAAGACGGCGACGTGGATCGACCCGTCCGCCGTCGGTGGCATCGAGAACGAGGACATTCCACGGGTCGACGTCGACATCGACATCGCGGCGGGCGAGACTGCGGCGCGCGCGGCGTGGAAGCACTTCGTCGCGCATCGTCTCGACGACTACGCCGACGACCGCAACCGCCCCGACATCGACGGCATCAGCCGGATGTCAGCCCACCTGAAGTTCGGGGCGATCCATCCGCGGACCATGGTGCCCGACCTCGGCAGCGGCAAGGGAGCGCAGGCCTACCTCCGAGAGCTGGCGTTCCGCGATTTCTACGCGAACGTCCTCAACGAGTGGCCGCACAGCGTCTGGTGGAACTGGAACAAGGCGTTCGACGGCATCGAGGTCGACGAGGGGCCGGAGGCACAGCAGCGGTTCGAGGCGTGGAAGGCGGGACGCACCGGCTTCCCGATCGTCGACGCAGGCATGCGGCAGCTCTCGCAGAGCGGCTTCATGCACAACCGGGTGCGGATGATCACTGCGTCGTTCCTGGTGAAGGATCTGCATCTGCCGTGGCAGTGGGGTGCCCGCTGGTTCCTCGACCAGCTCGTCGACGGCGACATGGCCAACAACCAGCACGGCTGGCAGTGGACGGCAGGCTGTGGCACCGACGCGGCACCGTTCTTCCGGGTCTTCAACCCGACCACTCAGGGCGACAAGTTCGATCCCGACGGCGCGTACGTCCGCCAGTGGCTGCCCGAAGCGGGAACCGACGACTACCCCGAACCGATCGTCGACCACAAGGTCGAGCGTCTCGAGGCGCTGCGCCGGTACGAAGGGATCCGCTGAGCGGCCCACCCAGCCTCTGTACGACGCCTCGTCGTAGGGCCGGGCCGCCTGTGTCAGAATGGCCGTGAACACCCCGACCGTGAGGAGCACCCGTGGCCAACACCGAGGTCGAGCGATACACCGGCGTCGACGTCGAGGACGTGCCCTCGGCAGGCTGGGGATGGTCGCGCGAGAGTCCCCGCGTCATCCACGTCTTCGGGATCGTGATCGGCATCTTCCTGCTGACGATGCTGCGCGGCAATCACACCGGACGCGTCGAGGACATCTTCGTCATCCTGTTCGCCGTTGGCATCTTCTTCTTCGTCGGCCGCGACTGGTGGCTGCGCCGCCGCGGCTGGACCCGCTAGCCCCTTTTGGGAAGGCGACCGGTCAGACGGTTACCGGCGGAAGCACGTCCCCGACGGACGTCAGTTCGCCCGACAGTCCCGCAGCGATCCGCGTCTCGACGAACGCGCGGGTGATCGCGTCGGTGACCTCGTGCGGGTCGTCGGTCGTCAGGTCGTCGGTCAGCACCGAGACGTCGAGTTGGTCGACGTAGCTCCACACCGTGACGTTCATGCCGCTGCCCACCACCAGTGGTCCCACCGAGTAGATCTCGCTGATCGACGCGCCGTCGATGGAGCCGCGCTCCCGCGGCCCGCGGACGTTCGAGATGGTCAGGTTCATGACTGCGCTGGTGCCCATGCGCTTGGACTGCCACCGGAACGCGGCGGGCGCGACCGACGGTGGCAGGTAATTCATCCACGACGGCAGCAGGCTGGGCCCGAGCAGTTCGTGGTTCTCCTTGGCGATCCGCGTCGCCGTCCCGGTCAGCCGAACGCGCTCCACCGGGTCGGCGACGTGCACCGCCAGTGACGGTGTCATGTACGTGAACTCGTTGCCCACCAAGCGATCCGGGTTGCCGTAGCTGACCGGCACGCCCGCGATCAGCGGCACGTCGGCCGCACCGTCGTACCGGATCAGCAGCTCGCGCAGCGCGCCCGCGACGACCGCGAGCACGATGTCGTTGAGGGTGACCCCGAGCGCCTTGGCCGTCTCCTTGACGTCGCACAGCGCCAGCGGTGCGGTCGCGAAGCGCCTGCCCGGCGACACGACGTGGTTGAGGAACGTGTCCGGCGGCGCGAAGTTCGACGCGAGCCCCGCCGTCGCACCCCGCTCCCTGGCCCGGCGCCGCACGCGCACGACACCGAGTCCCGTCTGGGCGAGCAGTCCGGGCAGGCGCCGGATCTGCCGGGCGTGGTCACGGCCCGCCGCCAGGACCAGGCCGGCCGTGGTGCGCTCGGCATCGGTGGTGCGCAGCGCCGGGGTCGGCAACTCCGGCGGGTGCGGCTGGATCGCCCACGCCATCTGGTTCGCCGAGGCGACGCCGTCGGCCAGGACGTGATGCACCTTGTGCACGATCGCGATCCTGCCGCCCGCGAGTCCGTCGGCAACGTACATCTCCCACAGCGGCCTGCTGCGATCCAATGGCGTGCTGGCGATCTCGCCGATCACCCGGTCGAGTTCACGCCTACCGCCCGGCGCCGGTACCGACACCCGCCGCAGGTGGTAGTCGAGGTCGATCTCGGCGTTCTCGACCCACATCGGGTGGTGCAGCTTGAACGGAATGTCGACCAGTTGGTAGCGCAGGGGTTTCAGCTCGTGCAGACGTTCGCTCGCGATGCGACGGAACAGCTCGTGGGTGAAGCCGCCCGGCATGCCCGACACGTCGACCACGCCGATCTTCAGCGTGTGCATGTGCGTCTCGGGCGCCTCGCTGTACAGCAGCAGGGCGTCCACACCGTTGAGCCGCCGCACAGGGCCTCCAGCCGTCGTCGTCGCACCCTGTGTACCCCATCCTCCGGCGAGCGTGCGTGTTTGCGGCAGACACGCCGGGCGAGAACCCGAGTTCGCGCACGCTCGCGCCGGGCGGGGTGACGGCGGCCGGTCAGCCGGCTGCGATGACGAGCCGGCCGAACCGGTCGATCGCCTCGGTGGCGTGGGCGAGGCTGTCGCCGGGCACCTGCACCTGGACCCAGGTGACGCCGATGGCAGCGAGTTCGGCAGCGCCGTCGAGGAAGGCGTCGGCATCGAAGCCGTCGTCGCCCGGCACTCCCCCTGCTGCGTTCGTGAAGGTGACGTCGAGCGTCGCCGGGTCGCGCCCGATCGCCTCGCAGCGGCGATGCAGGTCGGCGATCCCCGCCCTCAGGTCGTCGAGGGTCTCCAGCGGTGCCGTGCGCGCAGTCTGCGCCAGCAGGGCGGGCGCCGGAAACGGACACCACCCTGCGCCGAACTCCGCGACGCGGCGCCGCGCAGCGCCGGTGTTGCCACCGATCCAGATCGGCGGATGCGGATCCGAGGTGGGTCTGGGGTGCGCGGTGATTCCGCTCGCGGTGAAGTGCCTGCCCTCGAACGACACGTCGTCGCCCGTCCAGACGGCGCGGATCACCTCGAGTGCCTCCTCGACGAGGCCACCGCGCTCGTCGAAGTCGACACCGAGCGCGGCGAATTCGCGCCGCAAGTAGCCCACCCCGACGGCGAGCGTGAACCGGCCGCCGGACAGGACGTCGAGCGTCGCGCCTGCCTTGGCGACGACGAACGGGTTGCGGTACGGCAGCACCACGACGTTGGGGATCAGGCGCAGCGTGGTGGTGTGGGCGGCCGCGAAGCCCATCGCCACGAACGGATCGAGCGCGTCGTGCCCGCCGGACTGCAGCCACTTCTGCGTGGGCGCTGGGTGATCGGTGAAGCCGAACCCCGAGAATCCGGCCCGTTCGGCGGCCACGGCCACCGCGGCGACGCCCGCCCCCGTGACCAGTTCCGGGTTGTACGGGTGGCTGTGCATCGGGTGGGTGAACGTGTAGCGCATCAGGACGCCCCAGCCTTCCGGGCCGATCGGGCCGCGTACGACGGCCGCCCCAGACCGAGGGCGTGCTGGGCGATCATGTTTCGGAACACCTCCAGCGTGCCGCCGTAGACGCCCATCGGCGAGGCCAACCGGAAGAGGTATTCCGCACCGCCGTCGTCGGCGGCCCCTTCGGTTCCCCTCGTCAACCCTCCGGCGGAGCCCAGGACGTCCATCAGTTCCGGTGTCACCTCTCGCATCGCCTGCGCGATCGCGACCCGGCCGAACATGCCTGCGGTGCTGGCGGCGACCTCGGTCCGCGCGATGGCCCGGCCGAGCCGGTAGGCCACGGAATCGTCGTCCATCGCCCGCCTGCCGTACTCGTCGGGGCTTCCCGCGACGGCGGCGACCCGGTCACACCCCTCGGCGAGCAGCAGCAGGTGCTCGGTCATGACGGCGAGCTTCTGCAGACCGTCGGCTTCGGCTGCGACGGTGCCGTGTTCGGCGTCGAGCGCCCCGCGCAGGACCACCCAGCCGCCGTCGACCTCACCGATGCGATACCGGTCGGGAATCCGGACGTCGGTGTAGTACGTGATGTTGGTGCGGTCTCCGTCGACGGTGCGGATGCCCTGGATCTCGACCCCCGGCGTGTCCAGCGGCACCAGGAACATCGTCAGGTTCTGGTGTTTCGGCGCATCCGGATTCGTGTTGGTGATCAGGAAGACGTACTGGGCGTTGTGGGCGTTCGACGTGAACATCTTGGAGCCGTTGACGATCCAGTGGTCACCGTCGCGCACCGCCCTGGTCTTGCAGGTGGCGACGTCCGAGCCGCCGTCGGGTTCGGTGTAGCCGAGGCACAGCCGGAGCCGTCCCGCCAGCACGCCGTCGAGCACCTCGTCGACGAGTTCGTCGGAGCCGAACCGTTCGACCGACTTGGCGACCATCGCCGTTGTGCCCCAGTGGAACCACGGCGTGTGCGCACGGCCGATCTCCAGCTCCCAGATCCGCCGCTGCACGCGCCTGAACCCACCGTCGGCGGCATCACGGTAGTCGCGCTCGAGGTAGCGCTGCTCACCGAGCGCGAGATGGACTGCCTCGTCGAAGTTCTCGCCGGTTCTGCGGTCGCGTTCGATCACCTCGTCGGTGACGACGGCTGCCAGGAACCCGGCGAGCCGGGCCTGGAACTCCGCGTCCTCGTCGGAGAGTTCGACCCGTGAGAAGTCCATTGGTCGTGCTTAACACCGGCTCGGATATTTGTAAAGCACTCCGCAGCGGCGTCAGCGTGCCCGCCGAAGTGCCGACACGGTCTCCAGGTCCTCGATGGCCGTGACCGCGCGGGACACCCCCTCCAGCGCGACGGCCTCGTCCTGCATTCCGCCGAGCCCCGCGGTGGTCAGCGGTGACACGTAGGCATAGGTGACGGCCTGGCGGTAACGCAGCCACAGGTTCTCGCGGTCGAGTCGAGGTCCGCCCGCGGCCTCGAGAGCATCACGGTAGACGTCGAGCAGATCCCGTTCCGCGGAACGCCGTTGCGCGACTGGCAGACCGAGTACGAGCGTGTAGGTCAGATCGCGGGAAGGGTGACCCCGACGCACCACCTGCCAGTCCAGCAGTCCCGCACGCCCGTCGCGGACGTAGGTGTTGCCGGGGTGGGAATCCCCGTGCAGGACGGTGTGCGGTCCTTCGTCGACGACGTCGGTGGCGCGCTGGTAGTGCTGCCAGAGCCATCGCCCGGCGTCGATCGGCACGCCTGCGCGGTCGGCGAGTGTGCGCGCCGACGCCTTCATCAACGCGGGTGTGAGCAGGTTGGCCGGGTCGCTCGCGGGCGCGGCGAGCCACCCCAATGGTCCTGCGCCGCCAGGTTTCTCGGGAAGCCTGCCCCAGAACGTCCCGTGCAGCTTGGCGAGCACCTCCATCAGCTGCGCCATCTGGTCGAGTTCGAGCGGGTGCAGCGTGTCCGCGAACCGGCACGGCGTGACGGTCATGTCTTCCAGGACGACGACGTAGCGCCCGGTCAGCGGGTCGAATGCCGCACCGTACGAGCGCGGCACCCCGTCCCCGAGTTCGTGCGCCAGGTCGCGATAGAAACGGGCCTCGGTCTCGCCGAGGCGAGCGAGTTCGCCGAGCATGCGAGTGGCGGCGGTGGTGGCGGAGACCTTGACGAACACCGTGCCCGGCAGACCCGACCCGGTGAGCGCCAGTCGAGCGCGCGAGGACGTGCCGGACTCCGCGTCGACGACCGATGCCGACTCGACCGGTCGGCCGAGCACTCGCGACAACGCGTCCGGCGTGAGATCGGTGACGCTGCGCGGGAATCGCCGCCGCCCGCCCAGCGCGGCGTCGAGCGCGATCCGTCCCGCGCCGTGTGCCACGTGTGCGCCCAGCCGGGCGGCGCGCATCGCCATCATCGTCTCCAGTCGTCACGACAGAGCGTGACAATCCGCGCCCGATTTGTAAAGCTACTCGTCGAGTGTCGCCGACGGCGGCGGAACTTCGGAGAGGCCAGACCCATGGGAATCGTCACCACCAGCTCGGAAACCGCGTTCACCCACTCCCCCGAGACGCTCTACGACTTCGTCACCAACCCGCAAAACTGGACCAAGACCTACCCCGGCAGCTCGCACGTCGGCAACGCCGACAACGACATGCCGCTGCGCGTTGGCGACACGTGGACCGAGGCAGGTCCCGACGGCGAGCGCATCTTCACCTGGCACCTCGCGATCGCGATGCGCCCGACGATGTGGGTCTTCACCTCCGTCGGTCGGCTCGGTCACGATCGCGAAGGCAATGGCGGCATGGAGGGCCGCATCACCGTGCAGTACCACTTCACCCGGCCCGGTCAGGACGTCACGTTGTTCACGAGGACCATGACCATCGAGGCGCCCAAGCACGCGCCGCTGCCCGACGGCTTCTTCCGCATCGTCAACCCGGCGAACATCGACACCTACCACCAGGCAATCGCCCGCGAACTCGATTCGGCGACAACGGGTTAGCCGTCCAAGGCTCGGCGCAGCGCCTCGGCCTGCATCGCGAACAGCGCCTGGCTGACGTCGCACTCGGGAGCCATCGAGTCGAAGCCGTGACACGTTCCCGGGAAGACGTGCAGCTCCGTGGGCACGCCTGCCCACATGAGTCGCAGTGCGTAGTCGACCGCCTCGTCGCGCAGGGGGTCGAGTTCCGAACAGGTGATCAGCGCCGGAGCGACACCGGTCAGGTCGGCCAGCCGCGCCGGCACCGCCTCGGCATGCAACCCCGCACCGACCGCCAGGTGGCGCCACATCCGTTCGCATGCCACGCCGTCGAACCCCGGGGTGTCGTCGAACTCGTCCTTCGACGGCGTGGGCCGGTCATCGAGGACGGGTTGGTGCAGGAGTTGGAAGACGACGGCGGGAGCAGCTCCCACCGCCGCGCACTGCGCCAGCGTCGCTGCGAGTGCGGCCCCTGCGCTGTTGCCCGCCACCGCGACGCGAGCGGCGTCCACCCCGAGCGACTTCGCCTCTGCGACCACCCATTCGACGACCGTCAAGGCATCCCGCAGGGCCGCCGGGAAGGGATGCTCGGGTGCCAGCCGATAGTCGACCGACACCACGGTGCACCGGGCCCGGCGCGCCAGTTCCATGCACTGGCGGTGGTCGGTGTCGAGGTTGCCAAGCACGAACGCACCCGAATGGCAGTAGACGACGACGGGTGCGGGCACCGGTCCGCCGCGGTAGATCCGCACCTGCACCGCGTGGCCCATCGACTCCGCGGTGGTGGCGTCGACGACCTCGACCCCGCGCGTATCCAGCGCGGCGACGCCCTCGCGGCGGCGGGCGTCGAGCGACGCCCGGACCACGGGTAGGGCGTCGCTGCTCAGGTCGACGCGAAAGGTGGCGAGGTGGCGCAGCGCGGGCACCAGCCGGCGCGCGTGGTCGCCCGTCACGGCGCACCCTCGAGCACGGCGTGCGGGTCCACGTGGACGTCGGGCCGGTCGGTCGACGGCTCGAACCGGTAGTCCCGCGGCCGGAATCGGCGCGTCATCACCCAGAAGTCGCGGGCACTGCGCGGCCACTGCGTCACGACGCGGCCGTTGGCAGCGCGGAAGTAGCTGCTGCACCGGGTGGTCCACACGGTGCCCTGCATCCAGCGATCGATCCGCTCGACGAACGCCCGCATGGTGTCGGGGCGCACCGCGACGTAGGACTTCCCGTGGCGGCGCAGATGCGTCAGGGCGCGCATTACGTAGTGCGCCTGGGCCTCGAGCATGAAGATGACGCTGTTGGAACCGACGTTGGTGTTGGGGCCGTAGAGCATGAACATGTTCGGGAAGCCGGGCACCGCCATCCCGAGGTAGGCGTAGGCGCCATCGCGCCAGGCGTCGTGCAGCGAGCGGCCGCCCTCGCCGGTCACCTCGATCTGGCCCAGATAGTCGGCCGCGGCGTATCCGGTCGCGCACACCACCACGTCGACGTCGAGTGCGCGACCGTCCTCGGTGACCAGCGACCGCGTCCGCAGCGCCTTGGCTGGGCTGGACACCACCTCCACGTGCGGCTCGGTCAGCGCCGGGATGAAGTCCGACGAGAACACCAGACGCTTGCAGCCAAAGGGTGTTTCGGGCGTCAATCGTCGGCGCAGCTCGCGGTCCGGCACGGCGCGATCGAGCATCGCGTCGGCCGCCGCACGGAACTGCTGGGTCTTGTCGCTGCCGTGCTCGATCACCGAGATGTTGGACTCGCTGCGCAGCCACAGGCGCGTGCGGTAGACCTTCTTGGCGAGCGGCACGTGGGCGAAGAGCCAGCGCTCCCGGTCGGTGTACTCGCGGTCCGGTTTGGGCAGCACCCAGGTCGGCGACCGCTGTATCGAGTACACGGCGCTGGCCACCTTGACGATCTCGGGTACCAATTGCGCTGCGGTGGAACCGGTTCCGAGGACCGCGACGCGCTTGCCGGTCAGGTCCAGCGAGTGGTCCCACCGGGCGGTGTGGACGACGGTTCCGGTGAACGGCTCCTCCTCGCGGAGGTCGGGCATGACCGGCTGGGTGAACAGTCCGACGGCCGACACGACGACGTCGAACACGTGCTCGGCGCCGGTCGACGTGCCCAGATGCCACGTGCGGGTGGTCTCGTTCCAGCGCGCCGACACCACCTCGGTTCGCAGCGCGAGGTGCGGGGCGAGCCCGTGGTGCTGCGCGCACCGCTCGAAGTACGCGAGGATCTCGGCCTGCCCCGACCACAGGCGCGACCAGCCCGGGTCGAGCTCGAACGAGTAGGAGTACAGGTGCGACTTCACGTCGCAGGCCAATCCGGGGTAGGTGTTGATGCGCCACGTTCCGCCGACGCCGTCCTCACGGTCGAAGATGGTGAAGTCGTCGAATCCCGCCTTGCGCAGGAAGATTCCGAGCGCGATGCCGCCGGGTCCGGCGCCGATGATGCCCACTGAGATGTTCCGCGACACGTTCGGTCATCCAATCCGTAGCGACTGACCACCGTCGACGACGAGTTCGGTGCCGGTGATGAACGAGGCCGCATCCGAGACGAGGAACGCGACGGCGTCGGCCACCTCCATCGGCTTGCCGAGCCGGCCACCGGTTGACGTCTCGACCAGTCGGCGCTGCGTGGCCGCGTCGAGCATCGGGGTCTCGATCGGCCCGGGCAGCACGGCATTGACCCGGATGCCGGTCGGCGCGAGTTCGGCGGCCGTGATCTGGGTAAGGCCCCGCAGCGCCCACTTCGACGACCCGTACGCGGCGTGGCTGGGGAACGGCCGCAAGGCCCCGGTGCTGCACGTGTTGACGATCGACGCCTCTGCGCCGTCGGCCGCGGCGGTGCTCAGATGCGGCAGCGCGGTGCGGATGCCGAGGAACGGGCCGAGGCAGTTGACCCGCCAGCTGCCCTCGAACCCGGCGACGGTCTCGTCGCCGAGCCTCGCGCGGTGTAGGACACCCGCGTTGTTGACCAGCGTGGTCAGCCCGCCGAACCGGCCGACCACGGTGCGCACGGCGGCCACCCACATCTCCTCGGACGTCACGTCGAGCGGCACGGTGACGACGTCGGCGCCCGTCTCGGTGTTCTGCCGCAGTCCGTCGACGTCGCGGTCGCATGCGGCGACGCGCATGCCGTCGGCTCGTAGCCGGGCCACGATCGCCGCGCCCTGCCCGCGCGCCGCGCCGGTCACCAGTGCGATGCCTGGGTTCGTGGTGGTCAGCTGTATCCCCCTCCGCGCGAATCGATTCCGTCGTCGGCACGCTTGGCGGTCGCGAGGTGTTGGCTAGCGCCATGGCGCAGCGCCTGGGATTCCGAGGCGAGGGTGATGATGCGGAACCCCATGGCCGCGGCGGTGGCACCGATGGTCCCGTCGCCCGCGTGTACCCCGGCGGGCAGCCCGGCCGCGGCCGCCCGCTCGACGACGTGCGACATCGCCTCGAGCACCGCGGGGTCACGCCACGCGTCGGCCACCGGCCGACCCATCGAGATCGCGAGGTCCGCAGGTCCGACGTAGACCCCGGCGAGTCCCGGCACGCACGAGATCTCGTCGATCGCGGCCACACCCGGCTCCGTCTCGATCATCGGGTAGACGGCGACCCGCGCCTCCAGCGCCGCCACGTCGTGCCCGAGGCTGGCACGCAGTGGTCCGAAGCTGCGTACGCCGTGCGGCGCGAACCTCGTCGCGGCGACCGCGTCGGCGGCCTGGCCTGCCGTCTCGACCATGGCGATGACGATGGCGTCGGCGCCTGCGTCGAGGACGCGGCCGATCGGTGCGGGCGCCGTGGACGGCAGCCGCACGGCCGTGGCCACTGGCACGTGTTCGAGCCCGGCGAGCAGCATCGCCACGTCCGCATCGTCGAGATAACCGTGCTGACAGTCGAATCCGACGTAGTCGTAGCCGGCGTGGGCGAAGGCCTCCGGGCCGATCGCGGTCGGGCCGACGAGCCAGCCACCCCAGATCGTCGGGTTCGTGGCGAGCAGCGCACCGAAGCGGCCCGTCACGCCACGATCGCGATCTTGACCCGGCCCGGGGTCGGTCGGCACGCCAACTCGAACGCCGAGGCGACGTCGTCTACCGAGAACCGGTGCGTCAGATAGCTCGTCAGGAGCCCGGGGTGCGCCGCCGCGAACTCCGACGCGGCGGTCAGCATGCGCCGGCGCTCCAGCGTCACACCCGATTTCAGCGTGAGGTTGTTGCGCAGCATGGTCCGCATGCTGATCGGATAGCTGTCGTCGTCGGGGACCCCGAAGTAGAACACCGTGCCGCCGAAGGCCGCTGCCTCGATGGCGTGCCCGAGGGTGGCCACCTGATGCCCGACGGCTTCGACGACGACGTCGGGCTTGTCATCGGCATCGAGATGCCGGATCCACCGGTCACTGGTCGCCCGGATCACGTGGTCGACCCCGAACGCAGGCCCGATGTCCGCCCGGTCCACGGGGTCGACGCCGGTCACCAGGCGTGCGCCCGCCGCCTTGGCCACGTACGAGAACAGCAACCCGATCGAACCCTGTCCGATGACCGCGACGTGCCTGTCGGCGACGTCGAGTTGTTCGACGGCGTAGAGCACGCAGGCCAGCGGTTGCAGACCGACCGCGAGTTCCGGTGTGAGCGCCGGGTCGTAGGCCGCCAGTCCCTCGCCGTCGGCGATCACGCAACCGTTGAGACCGTCGAAGCCGGACGCCCACCCGACGACGCGGTCACCGGGTGCGTGACTCCCGTGACGGCTCGCCAGCACCTCGCCTGCGATCTCGTGCACCGGGAAGCCGTGCATGCCCGACGCCTGGACGCCGGTGTCGCCGGGCAGCTTGCCCTGGCTGCCGCGGAAGCCCGGCAGGTCACTGCCGCAGATGCCTGCTGCGAGGAAGCGCAGCAACACCTCACCGTCACCGAGTGCGTCCGGTGACGGTTCTGGGCGTTCGGAGCGCTCGAAGGTGAACGGTGCGACGAGCCGGTAGGACCACACGTGTCAGTTCCCCCTCGACGGCACCGAGGACGCCACCGTGGCCGAGACCGACACTGGGAGGCTGTTCCAGCCCCACTGGAAGCTCGACGGCGGTCGCCAGGCGGCGTCGACGTCGACCTCGAAGTCCGCTACGCGTTTCAGCCACTCGGTGATCAGGATCGTGATCTCGAGGCGCGCGAGGTGCACGCCGAGGCAGACGTGCTGCCCGCGGCCGAACGCCAGTAGTCGCTCGATGGGTCGGTCCCACCTGAACTCGTCGGGGTCGGCGTACTCGCGCTCGTCGCGGGCCGCCGACGCGAGCAGCGTGATGATCCGCTGGCCAGGCCGGATCGTGGTGCCGTGGACGGTGTACGGCTTGCGGGCAGTGCGCGCGAACCACTGTGCGGGAGCGCAGAACCGGATGATCTCCTCACGGGCAACGGGGACGTTGGCGTCGAGGTCGGCTCGCACGGCGGCGAGCTGGTCGGGTCGGCGCGACAGCTCCCACAGCCCGTGCGCGACGATCTTGGGCACGGTCTCGGTGCCACCGATGAAGACGCCGAGCATCTGGGTGGCCACCTCGACGTCGGACAGTGCGGAGCCGTCGGGCAGGCGGTACCTCAGCAGTCCATCGACGATCGGCTGCGTGCCGTCGGCACCCTCGGCGCGCCTCGTCTCGACGAGCGGCACCAGGTACTCGAGGTAGCCGGGCCGGGCGGTCGCGGTGTTCACGCCGTCACCGGGTTTGGCGAGGCTGCCCGCGTTGACGGTGCCGAGCACGTCGGGCGCCACGCGGTCGGGAAGGCCGAGCAGTCCGCAGACCATCGACGCGGCGACGATGCCCCCGTAGTCCTGCGTCAGGTCGAACGTGCCGCGGGCGAGCAAGTCGTCGAGCCGTTCGTTGGCCAGCGTGCGGATCCGGTCGGCGAGCCCGGCGACATTGCGCGGCCGCAGCGGTTTGGAGTGCGACCCGCGCACTCCCCCGTAGATGGGATCGTCGAAGTTGGCGTGAAAGGGCATGGGGTGCAACGGTGGATCGTCGACGGGCCCGTCGTTGTGCCGCGCGAGCACCGTCGCCGCGGGCAAGGTGCCCTCTGACGCGACGAAGGTTCCGTCGTTGCGGCCCAGCACGTCCCAGACGTCGGCGAAGCGCGACAGCGCGAAGGTGTCCCACTGCTCGACGTAGTACACCGGATGGCGGTCGCGCAGCACCCGGTAGTACGGCAGCGGGTCGGCCATCACCGCCGGATCGAACGGGTCGTACGAGAAGTCCCGCATCGCCGGCGTCACGACCGTCCGAGAGCCGGGCCGGTGGTTGACAGTGACACCCAGCGAGCGTGACACTCAAGGCGTGTTTTGTAAAGTAGTGCCGCTGTCGCCCCGATTCGGCGCGTCGTGAACCCCACACCGTTGGCCAACGGGTTCTGCTTCGGCGAGGGGCCGCGGTGGTTCGAGGGCCTGCTGTGGTTCTCCGACATGCTCGGCGAGGCCGTGCACACCGTCGACCTCAACGGCGCGATGAGCACACTTCCGCTACCGGGCCGCGCACCGTCGGGGCTCGGATTCCGGCCCGACGGAACGCTTCTCATCGTCTCCACCGAGGACCGCCAGGTACTACGGTACGACGGGGACGACGTGACCCTGCTGGCCGATCTGTCCGACGTGGCCCCGGCGAACCTGGGTGACATGGTCATCGACGACGCCGGTCGCGCCTACGTCGGGTCGCAGGCGCGCGACGGCGGCCTGATCGTCCGCATCGACCCGCGAGAGGGCGACGACGACTCGGTGTCCGTCGTCGCCGACGATCTCGAGTTCCCCAACGGCATGGTGCTGACCCCCGATGGCAGCACGCTGGTGGTCGCGGAGTCGACGGGACGGCGCCTCACCGCGTTCACCGTCGACGGCCGGGGCGCACTGACGGAGCGGCGGGTGTTCGCCGACGGCCTCTCGGGTCCGCCGGACGGCCTGGCACTCGACGCCGAGGGCGGGGTGTGGGCGGCGATGACGCTCGCCCACCGCTTCGAACGCATCGTCGACACCGGCGAGGGACGACACGAGGTCACCCACGGCATCGACATGGCCGGGCGGACCGCGATCGCCTGCGCGCTGGGCGGTCCCGCGGGCCGCACGCTGTTCCTGCTGTCGAGCACCGACGCCTACCCAGAGCGGTTGATCGGCACGAAGGCGTCGCGCGTCGACGCGATCGTCGTCGACGTGCCCGCGCCGGGCATCTTCGAGCACTGACGCACGAGCACTGACGGAGGGTCGCGATGTCCGACTGCTACTACGAGATGATCGACGCCGACGACACCGGCGAGCGGTTCCGCGCAGGCGATCTGGTGCGCAGCACGTGGTCGGCGTCGATCCAGCATGGTGCGCCGGTGTCGGCGCTGCTGGTCCGCGGACTCGAGCGGTGCGCGCCGCGTGCCGACACCAGGCTGAGCCGGGTGATGGTCGACCTGCTCGGCGGTGTGCCCGCCGACGGTGACCTGTGGGTCCAGAGCCGGGTGCTACGCCCCGGCAGGCAGATCGAACTGGTCGGCGCGGAACTGCTGGCCGCCGGGCCGGACGGCGCGCCGCGGGACGTGGCCCGCGCCAGCGGATGGCGGCTGGCGACGCTCGACACCTCGGCCGTGCAGCACGCGGCGGCACCGCCCCTGCGCCCGCTGGCCGACGCGGCGAGCCGCGACATGGCCAAGGACTGGGACCGCAACTACGTGCACAGCATCGACTGGCGCTGGCTCACCACGCCGTTGGCCGAGGGCCCCGGCGAGTCGTGGCTGCGGCCCACCGTCGACCTGGTGCAGGGCGAGACGCTGACACCGTTGCAGCGGTTGTTCACGGTGGCCGACGATGCGAACGGCATCGGCACCCGGCTCGACATCCGCCAGTGGACGTTCATGAACACCGACCTGGTGGTGCACGTGCACCGCGTGCCCGATGGGGAGTGGATCGGCATCCGCGCCGAGACGAGTTACGGGCCGGACGGGATCGGGACGACCTTCGGCACGCTGTTCGACGCCCACGGTGCGGTCGGCGGCATCCAGCAGTCGGTGCTCGTCCGTCCGATGCCGGGCCGATAGGGCAACGCCACCGTGGACGACCTCACCGAGCCCGAGATCGACCACCCCACCCGGGAGCGGATTCTGACCGCGGCGGCCGAGGTGCTCGGGCGCCGGGGCACCACCAAGCTGAGCCTGTCGGACGTCGCACACCAGGCCGGCGTCTCCCGTCCGACGCTGTACCGGTGGTTCGGCTCCAAGCGGGATCTGCTCGACGCCTTCGTCGTCTGGGAGCGGGAGTACTACGAGCGGGCGGTCGCCGAGGCGTCCGAGGGGCTGGCCCGCGCCGACCGGCTCGACGCGACGCTGCGCACGATCGTCGCCTACCAGCAGTCCTATCCCGGGCTGCGCATGGTGGACATCGAGCCCGAGCACGTCATCGCGCGGCTGTCGGCGTTCATCCCGCTGATGCGCCAGCGTCTGGAGCGCCTCATCCCTGGTCCCGACGCAGCCACCGCGGCCGCGACGGTGGCGCGGGTGGCGATGGCGCACTACCTCGTTCGCAGCGACGACGCCGACCAGTTCCTCGCGCAGTTGCGGCACGCGGCGGGCATCAAAGCGCCGCGCGCCGACGGGTGACCCTGCGCCGTTTACTCAGCCGCGACGGCGCCGCTGCGCGAGTTCGTCAAGGATCTCCTCGGTGTGCTGCCCCAGCGTGGGTGCGGTCGACCTGGGCTCCCACGGCGTGCCGTGGAAGTCGGCGGGCGTGGCGACCATCGGCTGGACGCCATCGGTGTCCGGCACGTACACGACGCCGCCCGCGGCGTGGAACTGGTCGTCGGCGAGCACGTCGTCGAGCGAGTTGACCGGTGACCAGAAGAAGTCCGGCTCTGCTGCGAACACCTCGGCCCAGTCCTCGAGCGGGCGGGTAACGAAGATGGCGTCGAGTTCGCCGATGAGTTGCACGGCGTTGGCCGCCCTGGCCCGCGCGGTGGCGTACCGCTTGTCGTCGAGCCATTCGGTCCGGCCGACGGCGCGGCACAGTGCCGGCCAGTGTCGGTCACCCTGCAGGCCGACGATCCAGAACCGTCGCCCGTCGGCCGTGGCGTAGTTGTTCATGCACGGGTTTCCCATGGTCTCGCGCTGTCCGACGGCGATCTGCTGGCCGGTGAGCAGCACGGTGTTGAGGTCGAAGCTGACGGTGTAGGCGCCTTGGCGGTACAGCGACGTCGACACCAGCTGCCCCTCCCCGGTCCGCTGACGTGCGACCAGCGCGGCGCACACCGCGGCCGCGAGCGTCATCCCCGCCGAGTGGTCGCCCATCCCGCCGCGCTGGAACGGCGGCACGTCACCGGGACGGGTCAGCAGGTCGGCGATGCCGGCCCGGGCCCAGAACGCCGCGACGTCGTAGGCGGCGCGGTCGGCGTCGGGCCCGTCGGCGCCGTACCCGGTGATCAGCCCATAAACCAACCGGGGGTTGCGCTCGGCGAGCGTGGCGAAGTCGAGGCCGAGGCGCGTCAGGGCGCCCGGCCGGACGTTGGTGACGAAGACGTCGGCGTCGGCCACCAGGTCGAGGGCGACGCCCCTGCCCTCGGCGGTGGTCAGGTCGGCGACGATGCTGCGCTTGGAGCGGTTGTCCATCTCGAACGGCGGGTTCACGCCGGACTCGATCTGCAGCATCCGGCCGAACGTGCGGGCCGGATCCCCCTGCGGCGGTTCGATCTTGATCACGTCCGCGCCCCACTCGGCGAGGATGCCGCCCGCCGCCGGTGCGGCGACCCACACGCCGAGTTCGACGACCCTGGTGCCTTCGAGCGGTCCGGCCACCGTCATCCTCCAGTCACTCCGGCGATCACGCCGTTGGCGCCCTCGCGGCCACCGCGTACCTTACGATCATCGGAGCATTCGTAACCGTCGGGGCAGGTGACGCCCGTTGTCCGAGGTAGAAGTTCCGAGCTGGAAGTGGTGAGCCGATGAGCGCCGATCAGGCCCACCCTGACTTCGGCGACGACACCTCGACGCGCCACCGGATACTGTCGGCCACCACCGAGGTGCTCGCGCGCAGCGGCCAGTCCAAGCTCAGCCTCTCCGAGGTCGCGATGCAGGCCGGGGTGTCGCGCCCCACGCTCTACCGCTGGTTCGCCTCCAAGGAGGAACTGCTCCAGGCGTTCGGCGTGTACGAGCGCGAGATGTTCGACTCCGGTATCAGCAAGGCCACCGCGGGTCTGCGCGGCAACGAGAAGCTGGACGCCGCGCTGCAGTTCATCGTCTCCTACCAGCAGTCGTACTCGGGTGTGCGGGTCATCGACATCGAGCCCGAGGTGGTCATCGCGCAGCTCGACCGGGTGATCCCGGTGATGCGGACCAGGCTCGAACGCCTGCTGCAGGGTCCCAACCGCGCGGTCAAGGCGGCGACGGCAATCCGGGTTGCGGTCTCGCACTACATCGTTCGCAGTGACGACGACGACCAGTTCCTGGCCCAGTTGCGGCATGCGGTGGGCATCAAACCGCCCGCAGGCGACTGATCGCCCGCACCTCCCCGCCCGAGCGTGAGCCTCGTGCACGCCTGAGTGCCGCTTTGCGTACATAGCCCCCACGCTCGCCGAAACGCCTGACACTTCGGAGATAGTTTGTAAAGCTATCCACATGACGACCGTAGAGACCGAATCCGGAGTTCTGGCCGGCGAGCAGCGCATGCTGATCGACGGGGAACTGCAGCACACCCGCAGCGGCGCGACGTTCGACGTCATCCACCCCGCCAGCGAACAGGTCGCGGGCCAGGCCACCGACGGCACCGTCGAGGACATGTCGCGGGCCGTCGCTGCTGCCCGGCGCGCGTTCGACGAGTCCGACTGGTCGCGCGACCTCGACTTCCGCTACCACTGCCTCACCCAGTTGCACGACGCGTTCGACCGCAACAAAGAGCGTCTGCGCCGCATCCTCATCACCGAGGTCGGCTGCCCCGTCACCGTGTCGGGCTCGCAGATCGAGAGCCCCATCGAGGAGGTCAAGCACTGGGCCGAGCACGGCAAGGCCTTCGAGTATCTGGTCGACACCGGCGTGCATCCCACCCAGATGGGCCCGGCGCGCCGCAAGATCCACTACGAGCCGATCGGCGTGGTCGGGGCGATCACCCCGTGGAACGTGCCGTTCTACCTCAACGTCGCCGAGACCGTGCCCGCGCTGATGGCGGGCAACACCGTGGTGCTCAAGCCCGCGCAGCTCACGCCGTGGTCGGGCAGCGAGTACGGCCGCATCGTCGCCGAGGAGACCGACATCCCCGCCGGCGTGTTCAACGTCGTGGTGTCGAACGCCAACGAGGTCGGGGCTGCCCTTTCGGCCGATCCGCGCGTCGACATGATCACCTTCACCGGGTCGACGGCCACCGGCCGGGCGATCCTGGCCGCGGGCGCACCGACGGTGAAGAAGACGCTGCTCGAACTCGGTGGCAAGTCCGCTCACATCGTGCTCGACGACGCCGACTTCAACTCGGCGCTGCCCATGGCGGCCATGATGGCGTGCGTGATGTCGGGCCAGTCGTGCATTCTTCCAAGCCGAATCCTGTTGCCGCGCAGCAGGTACAACGAGGGCGTCGAGATGCTCAAGAGCAGCATGGAGAACTTCCCGTACGGCGATCCGTGGGATCCGGGCAACATGCAGGGCCCGCAGATCAGCGACGGCCAACGCAAGAAGGTGCTCGGCCTGATCCGCTCCGGAATTGATTCCGGCGCCCGTCTGGTCACCGGCGGCGGCATTCCCGAGCACCTACCGACCGGCTACTACGTGCAGCCGACGCTGCTCGCCGACGTCGACCCCGACTCCCAGGTAGCGCAGGAGGAGATCTTCGGGCCGGTCCTGACGGTGACGCCGTACGACACCGACGACGACGCGATCGCGATCGCCAACAACTCGATCTACGGTCTGTCCGGCGAGGTGTCCGGCGGCGACGTCGACCGGGCGTTCGCCGTCGCCACCCGCATGCGCACCGGCAACGTCACCATCAACGGCAAGAGCCACTTCGGCATCACCAGCCCGTTCGGCGGCACCAAGCAGAGCGGCCTCGGCCGGCGCAATGGCGACGAGGGTTACCGGGAGTACCTGGAGGGCAAGACCATCGGCATGCCGGAGTGAGTGCCGTGGCGGGGGCAGACGACGGCGAGATCACGGCGCTGCTCTACCGCTACGCCCGCGCCGTCGACACCAAGGACTGGGAGCTGTACCGGTCGGTGTTCACCGACGACGCGCGCGTCGACTATTCGTCGGCCGGTGCGGTGGTGGGCACCCGCGACGAGGTGATCGACTGGTTCGCCGCGAACTTTGCGGTGATCCCGTGGAGCATGCACTACGTGACGAACGTCGAGATCCTCGACCGCACTGCGGATTCGGCCACGGTGCGGGCGATGTTCTACAACCCGATGCAACTGCCCGGCATGGCCGCGATGTCGTCGTGCGGCGGGTACTACCACCACGAGTTGGTGCGCACGCCCGACGGTTGGCGCAGCCGCAGCCTGCGCGAGGAGAACGTGTGGTTCGACAACGCGCCGGCGCGCTGAGCGCGGTCTAGCCTTCGGCGGCCAGCTGGCCGCACGCCGCGGCGATCTCCTGGCCCCTGGTGTCGCGGACGGTGCAGGACACCCCGCGATCGCGGACGCGCTGGACGAACTCCCGCTCGACCGGCTTGGGGCTGGCGTCCCACTTGCTGCCCGGCGTCGGGTTGAGCGGGATCAGGTTGACGTGCACGAGCGGGCCAAGTGCCGCGTGCAGCTTCTTGCCGAGCATGTCGGCGCGCCACGGCTGATCGTTGACGTCGCGGATCAGCGCGTACTCGATCGACACGCGACGCCCGGTCACGTCGGCGTAATACCGTGCGGCGTCCAATGCTTCGCCGACCTTCCACCGGTTGTTGACCGGCACCAAGGTGTCGCGCAGTTCGTCGTCGGGTGCGTGCAGTGACAGCGCCAGCGTGACGCCGAGGCGTTCGTCGGCGAGCTTGCGGATGGCCGGGGCCAGGCCCACCGTCGACACCGTCACCGAGCGGGCCGAGATGCCGAACCCGTGAGGTGCGGGCGCGATGATGCGACGCACCACCGCGAGCACGCGGTTGTAGTTCGCCAGCGGCTCCCCCATGCCCATGAAGACGACGTTCGACAGTCGTCCCCGCGACAAACCCCCCGAGTCGCTGCGCTCCTGCCCGCCGAACTCGTCGCGCATCGTCGCCGAGGCGGCCCGCACCTGCTCCAGGATCTCCGCGGTGGACAGGTTGCGGGTCAGCCCGCCCTGACCGGTCGCGCAGAACGGACAGGCCATGCCGCAGCCGGCCTGGGAGGAGATGCACACCGTGCTGCGCTCGGGGTAGCGCATCAGCACCGACTCGAAGGTGGTGCCGTCGCCCGCCCGCCACAACGTCTTCCGCGTCTCCCCCGCATCGCACTGGATGGCCCGCACCACCGACAGCAGTTCCGGGAACAGTGCCTCGGCCACCTGGCCGCGGACGGCCGCGGGAAGGTCGGTCATCTGCTGGGGGTCGGCGATGAGCCTGCCGAAGTACTGGTTGGCCAACTGCTTGGCCCGGAACCCGGGCAGCCCGAGTTCCTTGACTGCCGCAGCCTGCGCGTCGTCGTCGAGGTCGGCGAAGTGCCGCGGCGGCAGGCCGCGACGCGGTGCTTCGAAGATCAACTCTTGCTTCATGTTTCGCCCCGTATCAGATCTGTTGGGCCAGCACGTCGCGGACGGCGCGGTCCACGTCGGCGAGCACGTCGGCGTCGACGCCGGCACGGCCGCGCACGAACACCGAGGCGCGACTGGTGGGTGGGAGCCCCTCGGCGAGGCAGAGTCCGTCGGGCAGCCGGCCGATCATCGGCAGGAGCGCCACGCCGAGACCCGAGCGCACGGCGGCGAACAGCCCCGAGAGGTCGGAACTCTCGGCGGCTATCCGGTAGGGCACCGTGAGGCGATCGAGCGCGGCGAAGGTGGGTTCGCGCAGCGTGCACGGCTCGGAGAACATCACCACCGGCAGCGGTTCGGTGGCGGGCACCGAGAAGTTGCGGCCCGAGATCCACTTCAGCGCCACCATGCCCGATGCGTTCGCGGGATCGAGGCCGGAGCCGTCCAGCATGACGGCCAGGTCGACGACGCCCTGCTCGATGGCGTCGGCGAGCATCACGTTGCGGTCGAGCCGGAACCGCAGCCGCCAGTCGGGCAGACGCTGGCCCAGTGCCGCCGTGAGGCCGGGCAGCATGACGTCGGCGCCGTGTTCGGTGGCGCCGATCAGCAGCACCCGCTCCTCGGCCGCTCCGAGGTCGGCGAGTGCGGCGTCGTGTGCGGCGAGGATCGAGCGGGCGTGGGTCAGCACGCGATGGCCGAGTTCGGTGAATGCGACCCCGCGTCCCGACCGCTCCACGACCGGACCTCCGACGACCGCCTCGACCCGGCGCACGTGCTGGCTGACGGCCGACTGCGTGATGTGCAGGACCGCCGCCGCGCGGTGAAATCCGCCACAGTCGGCCACCGCCGCGACGCTGCGCAGCGGGGCGATGTCGAGCACCTGGGACATGGCCCCAAGGTACTCCGATCAGTAGAAACGATCAAAGAAACGCGATCGGGCAGTGATCTGGCGCACTTCGGAGACTGACTGATCACGGGCGGCGATCAGTCTCGATCGCCGATATTCGTTGGACCCGGCGCACCATCGGGCCAACCATGGATGGGTGACCCCCACCCGCATGCCGTTGCGCACCGCCGCGTTCGTGACCGTCACCTACGCCCTGGGCTACCCCATCGGCAACATGGCCGTGCACGCGATGTCGCCGATGGCCGTGTTGGTGCTCCGATTCGGTCTCGCTGGCCTGATCCTCGGGCTGTGGGCCGTCATCGCCCGGGTGCCGCTGCCGCGCGGCCGCAAGCTCGGCCACGTCCTGGTCACCGGACTCTTGATGCAGGCCGTCCAGTTCTGCGCGCTGTACTTCGCCATCCAGAACGGTGCGCCCGCGGTGCTGTGCGCAGTGCTCATCGCGATGAACCCGGTGGCCACGGCCCTGCTTGCCGCGGCGTTCCTGCGCGACCGGCTGACCCCGGGGCGCATCGTCGCGCTGGTGCTCGGCGTGGCCGCGGTGCTGGCGGCGTGTGCGAGTCGGCTGATCGCCGAGGGTGGCTTCGACCCGGCGGTGCTCCTGCTGATGGTCGCGCTGCTCGGACTTGCCGCAGGCGGGGTCTACCAGCAGAAGTTCTGCGCCGACGTCGACTTCCGCGCCTCGACGGCCGTGCAGAACGCGGTCGCATTCGTGCCGGCCGTCGTCCTCTCGCTCGTCACGCCGTTCGAGGTGCACGACGCCACCAAGGCGGCGTTCGCGGTGACCGGCGTGGTCCTGCTGAACGCGGTGCTGGGGGTGTCGCTGTACGTGCGGGCCATCAACCTGCACGGCGCGTCGGCGGTCTCGATGCTGTTCTGCGTCATCCCCGCCGTCGCGGGCGTGATGTCGTACTTCATGCTGGGCGAGCGCGTCGACCTGGGCATCGGCGTCGGACTGGTCCTGGGGGCGCTGGCGTGCTGGCTGAACGGCAGGTCAGCAGCCAAGAAGTCAGGCGAGAAGCGTCAGGACGATCCAGGTCGCGACGGCCGACGGGAGGACGCTGTCGAGGCGGTCCATCAGCCCGCCGTGACCCGGTAGCAGCGTGCCCATGTCCTTGATGCCGAGATCGCGCTTGACCTGAGACTCGATGAGGTCGCCGAGCGTTCCGGTGATCACCAGCATGATGCCCAGCGGGATGCCGACCCACCACGGCTTCTCGAGCAGGAACTCGACCGCCAGCACGGACACGGCGATGCCAAACACCAGTGAGCCGCCGAGACCCTCCCAGGACTTCTTCGGGCTGATCGCCGGGGCCATCGGGTGCTTGCCGAACAGAACGCCCGCGGTGTAGCCGCCGATGTCGGAGAACACGACGCCGAGCATCAGGCAGAACACCCGACCCGCCCCGTCCTCGGGGTAGACCAGCAGCACCCCGAAGGCGCCGAACAGCGGTATCCACGTCGCCAGAAAGACCGTCACCGCGACGTCGCGCAGGTAGTTGACCGGCGGCGCCTTCAGCCCGCCGCTCAGCAGCCGCCAGATCAGGCAGGTGACGACGGTTCCGCCGAAGGCACCAAGCGCACCGGCCGCGCCGTACGGCCACGTCAGCCAGATCATCGCCTGCCCGCCGACGAGCAGCGGGAGCAGCGGTATGGAGTAGCCGCCCTCGGTGAGCCTGCGCGTCACCTCCAGCGTCGCGACCACCATGGCCACCGCCACGACCGGAACCCAGAGGCGCGGAGCGAACAACAGGATCGCGATGACGCCGAACCCCAGGAACGCTCCCACCCCGATGGCGGCGGGGAGGTTGCGCCCGGCCCGCGAGGACTTCTTGGGCTCCCCGGCGGGAGCGGTGTCGGTTTCGGCCACCGTGCTGATTGCTGAAAGGTCTGGTCTGGTGATGACCTAGACCTCCAGCAGCTCGCCTTCTTTGTGCTTGACCAGGTCGTCGATCTGGCCGGTGTAGGTGGAGGTGCTCTTGTCGAGTTCCTTCTCGGCGCGGCTGACCTCGTCCTCGCCGGCTTCGCCGTCCTTCTTGATCCGGGCCAGCTCCTCCATCGCCTTGCGACGGATGTTGCGTACCGAGACCTTCGCGTCCTCGCCCTTGGACTTGGCCTGCTTCACCAGGTCGCGCCTGCGCTCCTCGGTGAGCTGCGGGATCGAGATGCGGATGATGTTGCCGTCGTTGCTCGGGTTGACGCCCAGATCGGAGTTGCGGATGGCGTCCTCGATCTGACGGAGCATCGTCGCCTCGTAGGGCTTGATGACCACCATGCGCGCCTCGGGCACGTTGACGCTCGAGAGCTGCGTGATGGGTGTCATCGCGCCGTAGTAGTCGATGTTGATGCGGTTGAACATGCCGGGGTTGGCTCGGCCGGTCCGGATGGCTGCGAGGTCGTCGCGCGCCACCGACACCGCCTTCTCCATCTTCTCCTCGGCGTCGAAGAGCGTTTCGTCGATCACTGCATCTGCCTCATATCGCTTCTCATCTGCGCCGCCTCATCTCGAACCCGTACCGCTGCGGTGCCCGGTCAGGTGGTGACCAGTGTTCCGATCTTCTCACCTGCGACCGCGCGAGCGATATTTCCGTCGGTCAGGAGGTTGAACACCAGGATGGGCATGCGGTTGTCCATGCAGAGGCTGAACGCCGTGGAGTCGGCGACCTGGAGTCCGCGGTCGATGACCTCGCGGTGCGTGATGGCGGCGAGGAGTTGGGCGTCGGGGTCCGTGCGGGGGTCGGCGGTGAACACGCCGTCGACGGCCTTGGCCATCAGGACGACGTCGGCGCCGATCTCCAGCGCCCGTTGGGCAGCGGTGGTGTCGGTCGAGAAGTAGGGCAGGCCCATGCCCGCGCCGAAGATGACGACACGGCCCTTCTCGAGGTGCCTGCGGGCGCGTCCCGGGATGTAGGGCTCGGCGACCTGACCCATGGTGATCGCGGTCTGCACGCGGGTGTCGATGCCCTCCTTCTGCAGGAAGTCCTGCAGCGCAAGGCTGTTCATCACGGTGCCGAGCATGCCCATGTAGTCCGACCGGCTGCGCTCCATCCCGCGCTGCTGCAACTGCGCGCCGCGGAAGAAGTTGCCGCCACCGATGACGACGGCCACCTGCACGCCGGTGCGGACGACCTCGGCGATCTGGCGGGCGACCAGCGCGACGACGTCGGGGTCGAGACCCACCTGCCCGCCGCCGAACATCTCGCCGCCCAGCTTGAGCAGGACGCGCGAGTAACCGGACTGCTCGTCCGGGTCGGCTGCCAGGACCGTCTCCGCCATCTGACTCCTTCGGGTCCGCACCTCGTCGCCATCGGAGGAGATTCCCGTACGACAGCGCCCCCAATCCTGCCAAACGACAGGACCAGGGGCGCCAACGGGTCGATGCACTTTCCCCTGAGGCACTTTCCCCGCGAGCGTGCGTGTCTGCGGGCGACACGCCGCGCCCGAACCCGAGTTAGCGCACGCTCGCCAGTGCCGACTCAGGCCAGGTGGGCGGACAGCAACCACGCACCGACCGTCATGCGGCCGTTGCCCAGGTTCTCGAGGCTCTCGCCTGCGAACTCCTTGAACCCGGTGTAGCTCGCGGCGACCTGGACGTGGATGCGCGCGGGACGGATCTCCTCGACGGTCCAGTACGGCGCGACGGCGGCACGCAGCTCGGGCTCGGTGACCGCGTTGACGGTGCCCGCGGGCATCGTGGTGGCATCGAAGACCAGCACGAAGTATGACGCGCCCGGTGCCGCGGCGCGGACGATCGACTGCTGGTACCCGTCCCGCAACTCGACGGGCATCGAGTGAAAGAGAGTGCTGTCGACGATCGTGCCGAATCGGCCGTCGTATCCGGTGAAGTCGCTGATGTCGGCGACGTCGAAGGTGACGTTGGACAGGCCGCGGCGCTGGGCTTCGGCGCGGGCGAGGTCGATCGCGGTCTCGGACTGGTCCAGGCCGACGGCCGTGACACCGCGCTCGGCGAGGTGGAGCGCCGTCGCTGCCTCCCCGCAGCCGGCGTCGAGCACGTCGCCGTGGAACCGGCCCGCGTTGATCAGTGCGGCGATCTCGGGCTGAGGTTCGCCGATGCTCCACGGCGGCTTGGTGCCGAATCCCACCACGTCGGCCTCGCCGCGGTAGGCGGAGTCGAACATCTCGTCTGTCGGTCGCGTCATCGTTCCTGTTTATCAATGTAGTTGATATGTGTCAATATGATTGACATGACAGGAGATGAAGGTCAGCCCCTGGGCTACCTGTTGACCAGGGTGGCGACGGCGCTGCGCACCGAGGTGACCGCCACGGTGCTGGACCCGATCACGCTGTCGTTCCCGCAGTACGTCTGCATGCGGATCCTGTCGCACTCGCCGGGCCGGTCGAACGCCGAACTCGCCCGCGACGTCAACGTCTCCCCGCAGGCGATGAACATCGTCGTCCGCAGTCTGGAGGAACAGGGGCTGGTGGTCAGGCCCGCCAGCGTGTCGTCGGGGCGCTCGCTGCCCGCCGAACTGTCCCGCGACGGCACGGCCCTGCTCGCGAGCATCGATGCGGGCGTGCGCGACGCGGAGGCCAAGGTGCTGGCCCCCCTCGACCAGAACGACCAACACCACCTGCGCCGCCTGCTCGCCAACCTGACCTGACGGTTCTCCCGCGAGCGTGCGTGTCTGCGGGCGACACGCCGCCGCAGAACGCGAGTTCACGCACGCTCGCGACGGGAACGCGTTCGCGCCTGCTGCCTCCCCACACGCCAACGTCGGCGACCGCAGGGATCGCGGTCGCCGACGTGGGTCGAACGTGTCAGGACTCCCGGGCGCGCTCCGCGACCGGCAGGCCCGCTGCGGCGTGGCACGCCTTCGGCGGTGACGGCGGTAGGTCGAGTGCTGGGTTGCCATCGAAGAACCCGACCGGCTTGAGGTGGAAACCCGTGTACGCACAGGGCATCACGGGCCAGTCCTCGGGCCGCACCACGTGGTGTGCACCCAGGGTGTACCAGAGCACGACGTCGGTGTCTTCGAGCGGCGCATCGTCGGCGATGAACTCCGGCAACCCTTGGGCGTCGTTCGACTGGTACATGTAGTCGCCCGCGGCGAACATCTCCGCGGGGTCGTACTTGGTGACCCAGAGGTTGTGCTGGACGAAGCGGGCCCGGTCGTAGATGTAGGAGCCCTCCTGCACCATCACCGGAACGATCTCCTTGGGCACCAGCTTGTAGGCCACCGGCGCACCGAGTTCGTTCTGCTTCGACGGGTTGGCGATCTTCCAGTACCGGCCGGTCTTCCAATCCCAGTCGCGCGCGCCTTCGGCCTCCGATGCCACCAGCGTGTCCTTGGTGATCCAGGCATTGTGGTACGGGTTCAGCTCCGGATCCGGCTCGGGAACCGAATCCACCTCGTACACACTGTTGCTCGCACCGTCGACGCTCATGTCGAGCCGGAAGTTGAAGAAGTGCTGGTGATTCGGGCCGTAGATGCCCGGCGCCACCATCTTGCCCCACCGTGGCACCTCACCCTCGGCGACGGCACCGGTGGTCAGCACGCCCGACAGCTTCACCTCGACCTCGATCGAGGCATCGTTGTAGAGATACCAGAAGAACCCGTACTCGTAGTTGCCGACGGTGCAGATCATCGAGATGACCAGCCTGCGCGACCGCCGCACCTCGACCTCCTCGGTACGGAAGTCGGTGTGCTTCCACGAGATTCCGAAGTCCTCCTCGTGCATGCAGATGGCATTGGGAATCACCACCGCATTGCCGCTCGAGTCGTTGACCGTGCCGTCGAAGTAGTGGATCTCGCCTAGACAGTCACAGCCCAGCGTCAGCGGATTGGCCGAGAACCCCATGCCGACCTCGCCCATGTCGAACACGTTCTTGTTCCAGTGCGTGGGCGACGTGTCGCCGTACGGCACCACCATCTCCGACAGCGAACCGCGGTACATGATGGGCCGCACCTCCCCGCGGTCGGTGTAGGTGATCTCGTGCAGGGTGATGCCCTCGCGCGGGTTGAACCCGATGCGCAGGGACCACTTCTGCCACTGCACCTTCCACCCGTCGACGGTGAAGCTGGGGCCCTCGGGCTGAGTGATCTCGATCGGCTTGACGTCGGACCGGAACTCGGTGAACGCCGGCCGGTTGTTCGGGTCGAACATGAACTGCTCGGAGTAGTTGCCCGCGGTCGGAGGCAACGGCACCACGCCGTGGTCCTCGATGTCGATGACCTTCATCTGGTCGAGGTCGAAGGTGACGATCAGGCCCTCTACCGGACGGGCGTACCCGTGCTCGGACGGTGCCGAGCGCATGAACGTCAGCGGACGGCAGAGCAGCGGCGCGTTCTCGTAGTGGTCCTGGGCGCCGTAATAGCCTGCGGGCCAGGGGTCGATCATCGCGAGGCCGAAGTCGGTGACGCCACGCTTGCGCATCGCCTCCTGCCACCGCGGGTCCTCGCGGACTTTCTCCTCGACGCCGGCCATGTGCTCGACCAGGTAGGAGGGGAAGCGCCCGGGCACTGCCTTCCACGAATCGATGACCCGAGCGCCGAGGTCGACGACCGCCTCGTAGATCATCTTCGCGGCCGCGTCGTACATGCTGGCGAACGCGCACCGCGGCACGTCGAGCACGCCCTCGAACGTCAGGCCCGCGTTCTTCGACGGCTCCGCCAGCTGAATCATCACGAACTTCAGTGTGGGCGTGCCGTACTCGGAGGCCATTATGGTCGACGCCGCGGCCTCGATCTCCGCCCCGCTCAACGGATCCAGCGGATACCGCGTCGTCGACTCGCCGGTCGACGTGGCAACCGTGTCTTCCATCGTCATGTGTATTACACCGCTTCCGTGTCGGACTTCGCGTCCTTGTTGAGGTCGAAGACTGCCAGGTGTGCCAGCGCGTCTTCCTGACTTACCTTGTGTGCCGACCGGCGGCCGAAGAAGTACACGACCACGCCGAGGGCGAACATGCCCAGGCTGATTCCGCCGACCCACGTCATCCACGTGGCTTGCGGCACGTCGATCCAGGGGGTGACGAACGAGTAGTAGATGCCGCCGATGGTGCCGATCGATCCGACGATGACCACGATCCAGACGCCGACCATGCCGCCGGGGATGCGCCAGAACTTCTCGGTGTCGTAGCGATCGGCGTACTTCTTGCGGGCGACGACCACCGGGATCAGGAAGAAGAACCCGGACAGCAGCCACACCGTGCTCAGGCCGCCCTGCAGGTAGATCGTCACGTTGGCCATGCTGCTCTGCGAGTACAGCCCCACCAGGATCAGCGACGAGATCACGCCTTGAATCAGGATGGCCGACACCGGGTTACGGGTGCGCGGGTTGAGGTGGGTGAAGATGCGCGGCAGGTGACGCTCGAGGCCGGATACGAAGATCAGCCGCGAGTAGGCGACCTGGTAGGTCATCAACGCCACGATGATGATGCCTGCGAGGATCACCGCCGAGACCTCCATGAGGCCCGGGAAGCCTGCGACGTCGAGCATGCCGATGATCCCGGTCACGGGGTCGATTTCGTCGCTCGGTAGAGCCATCATCGTGCCCAGCGTCGTCAGCAGGTAGATCGCCACCAAAGCGGTGGAGCCCCAGAGGATCATCCGCGGGCCGCTCCTGCGCACCGACAGGAACTCCGCTCCCATGTTGTAGGGCGTCTCCACACCGAGCAGGTACAGCAGCACGGTGCCGTAGAGGAAACCGGCGACGGCGAAGTTCGGGATGGTGGCTTCGGCCCAGCTGAACGGCGTGGCCGACCCGTTCTCGACCGCGAAGAGCAGTCCGCAGACGAAGATCGTCAGCGTCAGGACGCCGTAGACGACGAAGACGACGTTCATGATCTTCTGGTTCGCCGACAGCTTCGCCAGCGCCAGACCGATCACCGTCCACAGGATGACCAGCTGCAGGATGATGCTGGTGGTCAGGCCGAGTTCGGTGTGGAAGGCCAGGAGCAGGAACTGCAGCACGACGGCGGGCGACGACGCGGCGTTGAGGATGACTGGCACCCAGGACAGGTAGCCGCCGATGAAGCCCCAGGTCTCACCCATGGTCCGGTAGGCCCAGATGTAGACGCCGCCCTGGCCGGGCCAGAGGTTGCCCAGTTCGACGACGGCCATGCCAGCGGGGACCAGGAACGTGAGGATGCCGAGCACCCACATGGGGATCGCCGTCCAGCCGCCCGCGGCCATGATCGAGGAGCCGGTGACCCAGCAGATGATGAAAACGTATGCGGCGGTAAGGCCGAACGTGCTCATCACCTTGGGCAGGATCTGCTCGGGGACGAGTTCGGTGGTCATGAGTTTGTCGCGGTCAGCGGGCGTGGAAGGCGGTGACGCCTCGATGTTCTGTGTCATGCGTTCTCTTTCAGGGGGGATCGAACGGCAGGGGGTGAGGTGCTGGTCAGGTGACGATCTGTCCGTCTCTCATGCGGACGACACGGCTCGCTTCATCGGCCACCGTGGGATCGTGGGTGCTGGCGACGACCGTGACGCCGAGTGTGGAGCACAGCTCGCGCAGCATGCGAACTACCGTCTCGCCGGTCCGGTGATCGAGGTTGGCGGTCGGTTCGTCGGCCAGGACGAGCGTCGGGTTGCTGATCAGCGACCGCGCGATCGCGGTGCGCTGCTGCTCACCGCCGGACATCTTGGTGGGCTGGTGGTTCACGCGGTGACCGAGGCCGACGAGTTCGAGCAACTCGGTCGCACGCTTGCGCAGTGCCTTGCGGTCGTACGGTTCGAACATCAGTGGCAGTTCGACGTTCTCGACCGCCGAGAGGAACGGGATCAGGTTGTAGCTCTGAAAGATGAAACCGATCGTGTCGTGGCGGAGCGCGGCGAACTGGCTCTCCGACAGTTGCGCGGTGTCGCGGCCGCCGACCTTCACCACGCCCTTGGTCGGACGGTCGAGGCCGCCGATGATGTTGAGCAGGGTGGACTTGCCGCTGCCGCTGGGCCCCATGAGGCAGACGAATTCCCCTGGCATCACGGTGAGTTCGGCAGCAACGAGAGCCTTGACGACCTCGTCGCCCAACTTGTGTAGCTTCCACACGTCGGAGACCTCGATGACGGGTGCGGCGCCAGGGTCCGCCACGAAGGCCGTTGCCGGAGCGGCGACCTCGGTGATCTCGCCTGCGTCGTCGATGGTGGTCATGTCAGCCTCCCGTGGACAGTGAGCGGATGGGCGGCCGCGACGCTGCGGTCCAGGTGGGCAGGATGCTGGTGGCGATCGCGGCGGCGATGCTCACCACGATGGCGATGCCGGCGCCGGCCAACAGCCCCACCGTCGAGACGCCGGTGGCGACCAGACCGAGGGCACCGAGCGCGAGACCGATCACGGCAGCCAGAGCGGCACCGGCGACGGCGCCCAGCACCGCGGCGACCATCGGCTCGACGAGCAGCGCGGCGATCACGGGCTTGCGCGGAATTCCGTTGGCACCCAACACACCGAGTTCCTTGGTGCGGTGCGCGACGGTGCGCGTGGTTGCGACCGCCACCTCGACGACGCCGACCAGCAGCACGGTGACGGCGATCAGCATCACTGCGCGTCCGATCTCGTCGGCATGGCCGAGTGACGCCGACTGCGCCCTGATGCCATCGGCCATGCCGAACACGATGACCACCAGGAATGCGCCCGTCGCGGTCGTGATGACCGGCAGCACCATCTCACCGATGCGGCGACGCGCGGACAGCCAGCCGTAGGCCAGACCCTTGCTCAGCATGTCTCCGGTCCTCTCGTCTTCGCGCGAGCGCTCATCGTTGTCGGATTCTCTTCGCGCGAGCGCTCATCGTTGTCCGATTCTCTTCGCGAAAGCGCTCATCGGTCACCCAAGAGATCGACCGGCTTCTGTTGCAACAGCTTGTGCACCGGCACCAGCGCTCCGACGATCGCCATCGCGGGCAGGAAGGCCGCCACCATCCCCGCCGCCTGAGCCCAGGCCAACGGAGTCGCGATACTCGGGATGACAAGTGCCACAGCGGCTCCCGCACCCAGCACGCCCACCAGATAGGCGACGACGAACACGATGGCCGACTCCACGAGGAAGAAGTACAGGACCTCGTCGGCCAGCCCGATGCTCGACATGATGCCGAACTCGCGCTTGCGTTCGGCGACGGCCGCGAGGAACGACGACAGTGCGATGACGAAGCCCAGCCCCAACCCGATCATCGAGATGAGCCCGAGCGTCGAACTGGTCACCTTGCCGGAGAACAGCGCCGAGAATTTCTGCTCGAAGGTCAGCGGCCCGGAGCCGCCGACGGTGTCGTAGATCAGCCCGGCTCCGGCGGGATCCGGCGTCACCGACGGGTCAGCCGTGGCGGGCAGATCGACCGCAGCGCCGAATCGCTGCGCGAGGTCGCGACGCTGCTCCTCCCCCGGCGGCGCGAACACCGTCCACCAGCCGTTGGTGCCGACGACGCTCTGCGCCAGGGCCGAGGCGACGGTGACGCTCTGCCCCTCCCCGGTGATCTGCGCCTCGAGCGGTTGGCCGCCGACGACGATCGAGTCACCGGGCGCCACGCCCAGCCGCTCGGCGAGGGCCGAGCCGAGAACTGCTTGCCCCGAAGGAATGTCGTCCCGCCCGCGCACGGACACCCGGACGCCGTCGACGTCCGTCACACCCGACAGGGTGCGCACGGCACGCCAGCCGTCGGGCACGGTGATCGCCGGTGTCTCTCCCTCCGCGATCAGCGCCTCGGACTCCGGGTCGTACTGCACTCCGGCCGCGGGCACCGCCCACAACTGGGCGCCGTCGAGGACGTCGGTGACCGAATCCGCTCCGGTGATTGCGAAACTCGCCGAGATGGTCCTGACGATCGTCACGCACGCGATCGCCAGGGCGATGCCCAGCACCGACAGCACGAACCGCTCGGGTCGACGACGGATGTTCGCCAGCGCGAATCGCACGAGGCACATGAACGTGCTTCCCGATGCCGAGGTGGCGATCTCCGGTGGTCGAGCGGTGGCGGTCGCAGATGTCTCCACACGAGAGATGTTGGGAGCAGCACGTTTCGCGCATAGCTATTTACGGTGTCGTCAAGGTTAACGGCCATGCCCCTGCGTTACCGAGGGATTTCGGTGCACCAACGGATTTCGTCGACCTCGCAGGGCCATAACTCGAATTATGTTCTGGAGCTAGGAATTAGCCCGAAGGATTCCGCAGCTGCGGCCACGGTGCCGCCGCCTCCAACTCGTAGGCCAGTTCGAGCAACACGTCCTCACGCCCTGCCCGCGAGCTGAACATCATGCCGACCGGCAGGCCCGAGGTGGACCGAGCGAGCGGCAGCGAGATCGCCGGGTCGCCGGTGACGTTCTGCAGCGGGGTGAACGCCACCCACTCCACCAGTCGCGAGATGATCTGGTCGTAGTCCGCGGTCGGGTCGAGGTGGCCAATCCGCGGGGTCTCCTCCGCCAGCGTGGGCGTCAGCAGCACGTCGTAGCCCGCGAGTTGGCGCTGCATCCGCCTGCGGATGGTGGAGAGCCGGGCGATGGTCAGCGGTAGTCGGTGCAGATTGCGCCCGGCGTGCCGCTCCAGCCCGAGCGTGAGGTTGTCGAGCTTTGTCCGGTCGAACGACGGTCCAAACCGCTTGCGGCCACTGCGCACGAGGGCGAACGCGAGCAGCGACCAGTACAGCAGGAAGTCGTCGATGAAGGACTCCGGCACGGGCGGCACGTCCAGGTACTCGACGTGATGTCCGAGGCGCTCGAGCAGCGCCCCGGTGTCCAGCGTCCGATCACGGATCTCCGGGCCGGCTTCGCGCAGCACCGACTTGGTGTAGACCGCGACGCGCAGACGTCTGCTGCCGGGCCCGGTGATGGCGCCGATGGGTGGCAACTTCGGGTTGCGCCAGACGGTTTCGACGTTGCGGTAGAACGTCGCCGTGTCGCGCACCGAACGCGTCACGACGCCGTTGGCGACGATCCTGATCGGCATCTCGCGCATGTCGGCGTCCAGCGGCAGCCGCCCACGGGTCGGCTTGAGCCCCACCAACCCGTTGCACGCGGCCGGAATCCGGATCGAGCCACCACCGTCGTTCGCGTGGGCGATCGGGACCACGCCTGCGGCGACGAAGGCGCCGGACCCCGACGACGAGGCACCGGCCGTGCGCTCGGTGTCCCACGGGTTGCGGACCGGCCCGATGCGCGAGTGCTCGGCCGAGGCACTGAACCCGAACTCCGACAGCTGGGTCTTGCCCAGCGGTATGAGGCCCGTCGAGAGGTAGGCCCGCGCGAAGTCGCCGTCCACCTTGGCCGGACGCGGATCCCAGGCATCCGTACCGTCCATCGTCGGCATGCCCGCCACGTCGACGTTGTCCTTGACGAACGTGGGCACCCCGTCGAAGGCGCCACCGAAGCGATGCGGGGTCGCGGCGCGGGCTCGCGCACGGTCGAACGCCTCGTACGCCAGTCCGTTGAGCGCGGGGTTCACCTTCTCGGTGCGCGCGATGGCCGCCTCGACCACCTCGGCGCGCGACACCCGGCCCGCGGCGAGTGCTTCGGCGACGCCCATGGCGTCGAGGTCACCGAGCGCGTCGTCGGCGAAAGCGGAGATGGGCTGGGCGGTATCCATGGCGCTGACGGTACCAACCCGTACCGCGGTGCCGTCGAACTGGAGCGTCACGTCGCCCGAACCACCTCTGCGCGACGCTACGCTCCAGTTCGGCGAGGCTGAGACCCCGCAAACGAGAAGACCCCGCGCCCCAGGGAGGGGCGCGGGGTCCTTCGTTGCGCTGATGCTGACTAGGCCTGGCCGACCTCGAAGCGGACGAACCGCGTCACGGTCACGCCGGCGTCGTCGAGCAGCGCCTTGACGGACTTCTTGCTGTCGGACACCGAGGGCTGGTCGAGCAGCACGACGTCCTTGAAGAAGCCGTTGAGGCGACCCTCGATGATCTTCTGCAGCGCCTGCTCGGGCTTGCCCTCGTTGCGGGCGGTCTCCTCGGCGATGCGGCGCTCGTTGGCCACCAGCTCCTCGGGCACCTCGTCACGCGTCAGGTACTTGGCCTTCAGCGCGGCGATCTGCAGAGCGACGGCGTGCGCCGCCTCCTTGGAGTCACCCTTGTACTCGACCAGCACGCCCACCGCGGGCGGCAGGTCGGCTGAGCGCTTGTGCAGGTAGGTCTCGACCTGGCCGTCGAAGTACGCGGCACGGCGAAGCACGAGCTTCTCGCCGATCTTCGCACTCAACTCGGCGATGACCTGCTCGACGGTGGTGTCGCCGACCTTGGCAGCCTGCAGCTCGGCAACGTCGGTGGCCTTGGCGGCCGCCGCAGCGGTGACGATCTGATCGGCGACGCCCTGGAACTCCGCATTCTTCGCGACGAAGTCGGTCTCGGAGTTCAGCTCGATGAGCGCGCCGTCCTTGGCCGCAACCAGGCCCTCGGCGGTCGCACGCTCAGCGCGCTTGCCGACGTCCTTGGCGCCCTTGATGCGGAGCACCTCGACGGCCTTGTCGAAGTCACCATCGGACTCGGCCAGCGCGTTCTTGCAGTCCATCATTCCAGCGCCGGTCAGCTCCCGAAGTCGCTTGACGTCGGCAGCGGTGTAGTTCGCCATTCTCGGCTCTCCTAGGAGGATTCAGTGGTCATTTCGGTGGGCGCGGCGTCTCCGCCGGCCGCAGGTGCGGCGGGTGCAGACGCCGTGGCGCCTGCCAGCAGCTCCTGCTCCCACTCGGCGAGCGGCTCGACGGCGCCTTCGGTGCCGGCTTCGGTCTTGCCTGCGCCGGCCCGGGCCTGCAGGCCCTCGGCGACCGCGGAGGCGATCACCTTGGTGAGCAGCGCGGCCGAGCGGATCGCGTCGTCGTTACCCGGGATCGGGTAGTCGACCAGGTCGGGATCGCAGTTGGTGTCCAGGATCGCGATGACCGGGATGTTCAGCTTGCGGGCCTCGGCAACGGCGAGGTGCTCCTTGTTGGTGTCGACGACCCAGATCGCCGACGGCACCTTGGCCATGTCGCGGATACCGCCGAGGCTGCGCTCGAGCTTGTTCTTCTCGCGGGTCAGCATCAAGATTTCCTTCTTGGTGCGACCCTCGAAGCCACCGGTCTGCTCCATCGCCTCGAGTTCCTTCATCCGCTGAAGGCGCTTGTGCACGGTCTGGAAGTTGGTGAGCATGCCGCCCAGCCAGCGCTGGTTCACGTACGGCATGCCGACGCGGGTGGACTCGTCGGCGATCGACTCCTGCGCCTGCTTCTTGGTGCCGACGAACAGAACCGTGCCACCGTGGGCGACGGTCTCCTTGACGTACTCGTACGCCGAGTCGATGTAGGTCAGCGTCTGCTGCAGGTCGATGATGTAGATGCCGTTGCGGTCGGTGAAGATGAACCGCTTCATCTTGGGATTCCAGCGACGGGTCTGGTGCCCGAAGTGCGCGCCGCTGTCGAGCAGCTGCTTCATTGTTACAACAGGCATGATTGCCTTGTCCTTACATGTTGACGGTTGCCGTCCGGCATCGGGTGACACCGAACCCTGGCGTCTGTTGCGTGCCGGACCCGCCTCATAGGAGGCGGGACCGCCCGGCATGCGTGTGCAGCCTTGGACCCTGTCGTGTGAACTCCGGGGTCGGACTGCGGCACAGGCGCGCGAAGTCAGTCCGCCGAAGCGAACTGCGGGACTGAGTTTACACCGTTGACGTGCGTGCTTTCGCCACGCGCAACCGGTGGCCGCAGCCGCGAACTCCACGACGGTGCTGCGTTTATCCCCAGGCGCGACCCGGACCCCTTCCGTCTCCGAGTCGAATGCGCTGAGCTGGACTTATGCGGATTCTGATGGCACTGCTGACGGTTGGGCTGGTCGCCGCCTCGCCGGCAGCCGCCGACGACGGACGGCTGGACTGGCCGCTGCGCCCACGACCGGCGGTGGTGCGGGTGTTCGACGGGCCGAAACCCGACTGGAAGCCCGGCCACCGCGGCGTCGACCTCGAGGGCGTCGACGGTCAGACCGTGTACGCAGCCGCGCCGGGCACCGTGGTGTTCGCGGGCGAACTGGCCGGCCGGCCCGTGGTGTCGGTCGCGCATCCCGGCGGGTTGCGGACGAGCTACGAGCCCGTGCGGGCGACGGTCAGGCCTGGCGCGCTCGTTGGCGCCGGCACGCCGATCGGCCAACTGGCTGTCGGCCACTCCGGCTGCTCGGCGCCGGCGTGCCTGCACTGGGGCGCGATGTGGGGTGCGGCGTCGCGCGCGGACTACGTCGATCCACTCGGACTGCTGGTCACCACCCGGATCAGGCTCAAGCCGCTACGCACGTGATTGAAGATCCCCGCGTTGCGGGAACACGTCCGCATGGTGATCGCCGCAGAGACACACCGCACCCGGCCCATGAGGTTCGGGCTGACGACCGCACTTCCGCGTGGCCGAGAGTTCGCGGATTACGCGGTGGCAGTCGAGAGCGTCGGGTTCGACGTCATGACGTTCGCGGACCACCTGGTTCCCACGATCTCGCCGTTCGTGGGCGCAACCACCGCCGCGATGGCCACCACCCGGATGCACACCGGCACGCTGGTACTCAACAACGACTTCCGTCATCCCGTCGAGGTCGCCAGGGAGACCGTGTCGCTGGCGGCGGTCTCGGGCGGGCGGTTCGAGCTGGGGCTGGGCGCTGGCCACATGAAGCCCGAATACGACGCGGCGGGACTGAAGTTCGACTGGAGCGGGACGCGGGTGGACCGGCTGGTCGAGTCGGTCGAGGTCATTCGCGCGCTGCTAGCCGGACATCCGGTCGACGTCTCCGGCGAGCATTACCGGGTGCACGCAGCCGCCGGCGAATTGGTGTCGCCCGCACCAAAGGACGTGCCACTGTTGATCGGCGGCAACGGAACTCGCGTGCTCCAACTGGCCGGGGCATTCGCCGACATCGCGGGCTTCGCAGGCATCACGCACAGCCACGACGCGTCGCGGGTCACGCTGTCGCACTTCGACGACGCGGGCCTCGCCGAGCGCATCGCGGTGGTGCGCGAGGCGGCGGGCGACCGGTTCGACGCGATCGAGTTGAACGCCCTGATTCAGTTCGTCGTTCCGACGTCTGACCGGGCGTCGGCGGCGGCGGAACTGGCCGCGATGTTCCACGTCCCGTCCGGACTGATCCTCGAATCGCCGTTCGTCCTGCTCGGCACCCACGACGAGATGGCCGAGACGCTCGTCGATCGGCAACGCCGCTACGGGATCAGCTACTGGACCGTGTTCGACGAGGTGCCCGGCCGCACGTCGGCGCTGCCCGACATGGCGAAGGTGATCGCACTGCTGCGCGGCTAGGTGTACTGACCACGGACGTTAGGTACGGCGTGGCGTGGTGACATAACGAAGACCTCCGAGTGAAGTGCGAGCTGTCTAGGAACGCACCAACTCACTCCGGAGGTCTTCGTGTCCCACCGTAATGCCCC
>NZ_JAKCFC010000014.1 GCF_021916785.1 Mycolicibacterium lacusdiani | reverse complement strand
TCTCAACGTGTTCGTGCACTCCCCGCCACCCGACCGGCCCGGCGTCGACGTGTCGGCGAGCTTCACCCTGGGCGTCGAGCGGTACCGCTACCCCGAGGACCTCCCGATCGTGGCAGCAAAGAGCGGCTCGTCCTGCAAGGACCAGATGCTGCCTGCGGTCCCGAACGGCAAGCGGCCGCCCTTCCTGGTCACCGACATCGGCGCCAACCCCTGGAAGTACGGGAACCAGGGCGTCCTGCTGAACTCGGATGCACTCAAGCAGGCATTGTTCGGACCCGTGCAGGGACCGCCCCGCAACAGCGCACAGATCGGGATGCCCGGATGACCGGCGGCCGTAGCATGATCATCAAGTTCGGCATCTTCGCGACCGTGATGGCGCTGCTGACGGTGTTCCTGTTCTTCACCTTCGGGCAGTACCGCACGGGATCGACGAACGGCTACTCCGCGGTGTTCTCCAACGCCTCGCGGCTCGCGGTGGGCGACACCGTCCGGGTCGCGGGCATCCGGGTGGGCACCGTCACCGACGTGGCGCTCGAATCGGACCGCAACGTCCTCGTCGAGTTCGACGCCGACGAGAAGATCAAGCTGACCACCGGTACCCGGGCCGCCATCCGCTACCTCAACCTGACCGGCGATCGCTACGTCGACCTCATCGACGGGCCGGGGTCGACGAAGCTGATGCCTCCCGGTGCGCAGATCCCGATCGACCGCACCCAACCCGCGCTCGACCTCGATCTGCTGCTGAGCGGACTGAAGCCGGTCGTCCAGGGTCTCAACCCGCAGGACGTCAACGCCCTCACGGCGTCGCTCGTGCAGGTGTTCCAGGGCGAGGGATCGACGATCAACTCGCTATTGGCCAAGACCTCCTCGTTCTCCAGCACGCTGGCCGACGACAACGAGACCGTCGAGCAGCTGATCGACAACCTCAACGAGACGCTGCAGGTGATCTCGAAGGACGGTGACCAGTTCGCAGGCGCGATCGACCGCCTGGAGAAGTTGATCTCCGGACTGTCCGCCGACCGCGACCCGATCGGCACGGCCATCACCGCCCTCGACAACGGGACCGCCTCCATCGCGGATCTGCTGACGCAGGCGCGACCCCCGTTGGCCGGCACCGTCGACGAACTCAACCGCCTGGCCCCCAACCTCGAGAGCGGCAAGGGTTACCTCGACGGGGCACTGCAGAACGCGCCGAAGAACTACCGCAAGCTCGCGCGCATCGGCGCCTACGGCGGATTCGTGCAGTACTACATCTGCGAACTCTCGATCCGCGTCACGGACCTGCAGGGCAGGGCGTCGCTGTTCCCCTTCGTGAAGCAGGAAAACGGAAGGTGCGCTGAGCCGTAATGCTCAAATACAGAGGAGCGCAACTCGCGCGTGCAGGGTTCATGGGCGTCGTGCTCGCGATCCTGATCATCGCCGTCGGCCTGCAGCCGGAGCGGCTGACGGCGTACGCCACGTCGCTGCAATACCAGGCCCTTTTCGAGGAGGCCGGCGGCATCACGGTCGGAAACGACGTGACGCTGTCGGGCATCAAGGTCGGCGCCGTCACCGGGGTGGGCCTCGACGACGGCCAGGCACTGGTCCGCTTCACGGTGGACAGCAGCTACCCGCTCGGGTCGGAGACCTCGGCGCTCATCAAGACCGGCACACTGCTCGGCGAACGGGTCTTGACCCTGGAGTCGGCCGGAAGCGGCACCTTGAACCGCACCGAGGCCATCCCGGTGACCAGGACCTCGTCGCCGTACTCGCTGAGCGATGCGGTCGGCGAACTGACCACGAACACCGCGGGTACCGACACCGCGCAGCTGAACCAGTCGCTCGACACGCTGTCGCAGACCCTCGACGAGATCGCGCCGCAGCTCGGCCCCACCTTCGACGGACTCAGTCGCCTCTCGCAATCGCTGAACAGCCGCAACGAGACGCTGGGTGACCTGCTGAAGTCGGCCTCCAGCGTCACCGGCATCCTCTCGGAGCGCAGCCAGCAGGTGAACACCCTGATCCTCAACGCCAACGACCTGCTGGCCGTGCTGGTGGAACGCCGCCAAGCCATCGTCGACCTGCTCGCCAACACCTCAGCGGTGTCACAGCAGCTGGTCGGCCTGGTGAAGGACAACGAGGCCGAGCTGGCACCCACGCTGGAGCGGCTCAACAAGGTCAACGAGGTCCTGGTGCGCAACCGCGACAACCTCTCCAAGGCGATCCCGGGCGCGGCCAAGTACCAGGGCATCCTCAGTGAGGCCGTGTCCAGCGGCGCCTACTACACCGCCTACGTGCCGAACTTCCAGCCAGCGCAGCTGTTGCAGCCCTTCCTGGACTACGCCTTCGGGTTCCGCCGCGGCGCCTTCGGCGCCGGGGCACCGCCCACCACACCGGAAACCGGCCCCCGCGCCGAACTGCCGCTGCCGTACAACGCCGTTCCCGGAGGCTCACGATGATGGCTCGATCCCGAAAGTGGCTCGTGCCCACCGTCGCTGCCGTGCTCGTGATCGCGCTCATCGGCGGCGGGTTCATCGCGGTGCGCGCGGCGTTCTTCGGCCCCACCAAGATCACCGCCTACTTCCCGACCGCGACGGCCATCTACGTCGGGGACGACGTCCGGGTGTCGGGCGTGAAGGTCGGCACCATCGACGCGATCGAACCGCTTGGCACCCAGACCAAGATGGTGATGTCGGTGGACGACGGCGTATCGGTGCCTGCCGACGCAGCCGCCGTGATCGTCGCCCAGAACCTGGTCGCCGCGCGCTACGTCCAGCTGACGCCCGCCTACCGCACGTCCGACGGCGGCGAGAAGATGGCCGACGGCGCGGTGATCCCGCAGGAACGCACGGCGGTTCCCGTCGAGTGGGACGAGGTCAAGCAGCAACTCGAGCGTCTCGCAACGGATCTCGGACCGACCAGTGACATGACGACGACGTCCGTCGGCCGGTTCATCGACAGCGCCGCCAACGCGCTCGACGGCAACGGTGAGAAGCTCCGTCAGACCCTCGCGCAGCTGTCGGGCGTGGGTCGCACACTCGCCGAGGGCAGCGGCGACTTCGTGGGCATCATCAAGAACCTGCAGGTGTTCGTCGGCGCCCTGCGCGCCAGCAACGAGCAGATCGTGTCGCTGAACAACCAGCTCGCGACGCTGTCCAGCGTGCTCGACGGCAGCAAGTCAGACCTCGACGCGGCACTGTCGAATCTCTCCGTGGCCGTCGACGAGGTCAAGCGATTCGTCGCGGGCACCCGGAACCAGACCGCCGAGCAGCTGCAGGGATTGGCGCAGGTGACCCAGACGCTGGTCGACGTCAAGGACGACTTCGAGCAGGTGCTGCACATCACCCCGAACGCGTTCGGAAACGGTTACAACATCTACGATCCCGACATCGGGGCGGTCCGCGGTGGCTTCTCGATCCCCAACCTCGCGAGCCCCATGCAGTTCGTCTGCGGCATGATCGGCGCCACGCAGAACACGACCGCGCCCGAGACCGCCAAGCTCTGCAACGACTACCTCGGCCCCGCGCTGCGGCTGCTGAACCTCAACTACATCCCGATTCCGATCAACCCGTACCTGGCGAAGTCCGCCAGCCCGGAGAACATCGTGTACGCCGATCCGAAGTTGGCTCCCGGTGGCAGCGGTGAGGCCCAGGTGCCGCCGGAGATCCCGCCGACGGTATCGGCGTACACCGGTCTGGACGGCGACGTCCCACCGCCGCCAGGCATGGGCCCTCCCGGCGTCCCGTTGCCGACCAACGAGCGAACACCGTTGCAGCCCTTCCCCGCGCTGTATCCCGGTGCCCCCGTTCCCATGCCGGCCGACACCCGGATCGGGCCGCCGCTGCCCGGCGCTCCCGCACCGGCAGCCCCCGTCGAACCTGGTACGCCCAGCCTCCCCGGCATGCTGCTTCCCGCCGAGGCCACGCCTCCGGCACCCGGGCCTGCCCCGGGACCGCCGCTACCTGCTGAAGGGATGCCACCGTCATGACGCGAAGAGCACTCGTACGCGCCGTGGCTGCCGGCACGTGCGTGATCGTGACCGCCAGCGGGTGTGCCTTCCAGGGCGTGAACTCGCTGCCCCTGCCGGGCGCTGTCGGCCGCGGCTCGGACGCCGTGACCTACCACGTGCAGATCGCCAACGTGTCCACGCTGGAATCGAATTCGCCCGTCCTCATGAACGACGTCGTCGTGGGAAGCGTCGGCAGGATGGACGTCCAGGACTGGCACGCCAACGTCGAGATCTCGGTCAAGCCCGACGTCGCCGTCCCGGCCAACGCCGTGGCCAGCGTGGGGCAGACCAGCCTGCTTGGATCCATGCACCTCGCCCTGGACCCGCCGCTGGGAACCAAGCCCGAGGGCAAGCTACCGCCCGGCGCCACGATCACGCTCAACGACTCGTCGACGTACCCGACGACCGAGGAGACGCTGTCGTCGCTGTCGGTCGTGGTCAACGCCGGTGGGCTCGGACAGATCGGCGACGTGGTGCACACGTTCAACGAAGCGCTGTCCGGTCGGGAGGAGGACTTCCGCAGTCTGCTCACCGAACTCGACGCGTTCATCGGCACACTCGATCAGCAGCGCCAGAGCCTGGTCGCGACCATCGATGCGCTCAACCGCGTGGCATCGACGTTCGCCGGCCGCCGTGACGTGATCACCGCTGCACTGCAACGCCTTCCGCGTGCCCTGGAGGTACTGGACCGGGAGCGGCCGCAGCTCACCACCGCGCTGGACAAGCTCGGGGTGTTCAGCAACACCGCCACCCGGCTCGTCAACGACACCCAGGACGACCTGGTGAAGAACCTCGAGGGCCTGCAGCCGACCATCAAGGCGCTCGCCGACGTCGGTCCGGACCTCGATGCCAGCCTCGCGTACGCAACGGTGTTCCCCTACGGGCAGAACCTCATCGACCGCGCCGTACGCGGCGACTTCATCAACCTGTTCGCCACCGTCGACATCTCCGGCCCGCGCCTGCGGAAGTCCATCTTCCTCGGGTCGAGGGCAGGGCAGGAGGGCCGCGACCTCGTGCCGCTGCCGGGTGAGCCGTACTTCCAGCGCTACACCTACGACCCGATGGGCCGGCCACTGCGGCCGCCGCCACCCGGTGGCCCGCTGTCCGCGCTGCCCGGCAACCCGCCGACCGCGGGACTGCAGGCCGACCCACCGGGAGCCGACCGTAGCCAGCCCGGTGCGGGTGCCCTGCCCCCGCAGGCCCCGCCGCCGCTGCCACCGGTCAGCGGACCGGTGCTCCCCGTGGTCCCGCAGTCGGATTCCGGCGCACCCGCCGCCGACGGTCCGCCTTCCCCTGGTGATCCGATCTTCGCGGGCCCGTACGGGCCCGCAGGTGGAGGCAACTGATGCTCACCAGATTCATCAAGATCCAGCTGGCGATCTTCACGATCGTGGGGATCGTCGGCGTGACGCTGATGGCCGTCAACTACGTGCAGGTACCCACGCTGCTGGGGATCGGCAAGTACGAGGTCAAGCTGCAGTTGCCGTCGTCCGGTGGGCTCTACCGGTTCAGCAACGTGACCTACCGCGGCGTGGAGGTGGGCAAGGTTACCGAGGTCCGGGTGACGCCCACCGGCGCGGAGGCGACGATGTCGCTCGCGACCTCGCCCAAGATTCCCATCGACCTGCAGGCCGAGGTCCGCAGCGTCTCGGCGGTCGGCGAGCAATACGTCGACCTTCGGCCGCGCACCGATTCCGGGCCGTACCTGGAGAACGGGTCGGTGATTGCGGTCGGGGACACCACGATTCCGGCTCCGGTTGGCCCGGTCCTGGACCGGGTCAGCAAGCTCGTCGACTCCTTCCCGAAGGACCGGCTCGGCGACCTCCTCGACGAGACGTACAAGGGATTCAACGGTGCAGGGTTCGACTTCGGCTCGCTGCTGGACTCCGGTGCGACGCTCAGCGCCGACCTCAACGGCGTCGCCGACCAGACTCGAATGCTGGCCGACGACACCCGTCCGCTGCTGGAGGGGCAGGCGGCCACCTCTGACTCGATCCGGACCTGGGCGCGCAGCCTGGCCGGCTTCACGGGTCAGCTGCAGGCCAGTGATCCGCAGTTCCGCAGGGTGCTGCAAGGGTTCCCGAGCTTCAGCGACGAGACCACGGGTCTGCTGAATCAGCTCAAGCCGACGTTGCCGGTCCTGCTCGCGAATCTCGGGACCGTGAGCGAGATCCTGATGACCTACAACGCGTCGCTGGAGCAGTTGCTCGTGCTGTTGCCGCCATACATCGCACAGCAGCAGGGATATTCGGTCACCTCCGATTCCACGGGCAGTGCGCGTGGCGACTTCGCCGCGACCGTCAGCGACCCGCCCGCGTGCACGGTCGGGTTCCTGCCGCCGTCGTCGTGGCGATCACCGGCCGACGAGTCGGACATCGACACCCCGGACGGCATCTACTGCAAGCTGCCCCAGGACTCGCCGATCGCGGTCCGCGGTTTGCGCAACTTCCCCTGCATCCGCAAGCCGGGCAAGCGCGCGCCGACGGTCCAGATTTGCAACAGCGACAAGCCCTTCGTCCCGTTGGCGATGCGCCAGCACGCGACTGGGCCGTATCCGATCGATCCCAGCCTGATCGCCCAGGGCATTCCGATCGACGACCGCACGACGCTGACCGATGACATCCACGCACCGATCGGTGGCACGCCGTTGCCGCCCGGTGCGGTACCGGCCGGCACGATGCCCAATGCGGGACCGCCGATAGGGGCTCCGGTGTCGCCACTGGAGGCGCCCATCGCCACCGCGATCCCGCCTGCGCCGCCGCCAGGGAACTCCCTCAACGGTCAACCGATCGCCCCGCTGGGTCCGCCGCCCGGACCGGCACCCGAGGCAGCGCCCGGTGCGCCGCTGGCGGTGCCTGACGCACCGGCCGCCGCACCGCTCGCACCCGGGCCTGCCCCGGGACCACTGGGTCTCGCGCCGGTGCCCGACGGCGGTGCGGTGCCTGCCGCGCCCAGCGCCTTCGGTGGCAAGTCCGGCGGTGGTCCGAGTGTCGCTGTGGCGCAATACAATCCGCGCACGGGTGAGTACGTCGGGTCCGACGGCAAGGTGTACCAGGTGACGAACCTGGTGGCCGACCAACCGCTCGCCAAGACGTGGAAGGACCTGCTGCCGCACTAGCTGCGTCCACGCGACACGACCCCCCTGCCCGAGGGCCGGGGGGTCGTGTTCGTGAAAGACGTTTTCGTGGAAGGCGGCTGAGCGCCGGGTCAGCTGACCTTGGAGATCTTGACGGGCAGGTTCAGCACCAGGGAGCGGTTGCGGCCGCAGTTGCCGCTCATGCCGGTGGTCTCGTCCTCTCCGATCCACAGATCCGAGATGCGTTGCGACATACCCTCGTCGGTCGCGGGGTAGAACTTGTACACCTGCAGACCTGGGGCGCGGGTGCCGTCGGGGCACGGGATCCAGTCGGGGACGAAGTGCTTGACGTACCACAGGTTGCCGATGGTGGTATAGACGTCCTCGGTCCACCCCAGGCTGCTGGTCACCGTGCCCGAGCAGGTGATTGCGTTCGTGCAGACGGTATTCACCGTCCAGGTGCTGTGCACCGACGGTTCGTCCTGGTAGCGGTCGTTCATCCTGGCCCACTCACCGTTGGACACCACGGAGTACGTCCCGTTCATGGCGTACTGCTCGTACTCGGCGGTGGCGTGTGGCGCGGTGCCGAGGACGGTCATGGCGGTGGCGAGCAATGCTGCGCTCGAGATCGTCTTCGCTGAGCCCACGACTCGCTCCTCGGTGTGTGCATGCCCCGGTGTCGATGGGGCCCGGCTGCCGCGGAAACGGCATTCTCGCAAGTAGATTAGCATTCGGCACGGTGGTCGAGGTGGCGTTTCCCGCCGTCGTCACGACCCTTCCGTCGAGCGTCCGTGACGTGGTGGTCGAGGGAACTTCTGCGAAGCGGAGAAGAACGCTCTCCGTTGTGCGAGAATGTGTTCCGTGCGTCTCGTCGTGGCTGCAGCTACCGGCTTACTGGCCGCCGGTCTGATCACCGCGCCTGCGGTCCCGGCCGAACCACCCCCGCCGGCACCGCCTGCGCCCATCGCGGAATGCAATGAGCCGTCCTGCGTGCCAGGCATACAGCCCGGCGCCGTGCTCGGTGCGCCGTGTACGAACACCACGTACTACGTCTTCGGCGTGACGTCCTGGGGGCGCGTCGTGTTCTGCGGTTCTCCTCGCCGGTACGCGCCACGATGGTTCCGCTCGACCGAGCTGCGCGGGGTGAAGATCGAGGGCAGCAATTGCTCCGGACGCGACGGCGAGATGGCCCAAGCGCCCGACGGTCTGTTCCTGTCCTGCGATGCGCGCACCGGCGCGAGCACTTGGACACGCGGCGACATCTGAGGGTCGCCGCCCCATGGCGGCGGGCGCTACATCTTGACGAGCGAGAAGGTGTACGTGCTCGTGCCACCCGGCGCGCCGTAGCAGCCCGCGCCATACGTGGACACGATGGTTCCCGCGAGTGTCACTGCGTCCCATGAATACACGTCGTGCGACGGCAGGTTGTAGCCGATGCAACGCACCCCGTCGATGACGTCCACGGTCATCGTGTACCGGCCGTTGTCGTAGAACGCGGTGTTCTGAAAGCGCTGGCTCTTCAACGGTCGCGGGATGGCGATCACGTTGAGGTTCGTCGTCTCCGGTGCGATCACCGGATCCTCGAAGTAGGTGCCGCAGTCGGGGGCACCGCACGAGTGCGCGACCGACCAGACGAAGGAGTGGTCGTTCCAACGGTTGTTCGCCACTTCGTAATTGCCGATTCGCATCTCCACGGCGGCATGAGAACCCGGGGCGAGAACCGTCGCCGCGGTCACCAGCGCAGCGCCGACGGCCGACACGGCCACCTTCGGATGTGAGGCCACGGCCGTCTCCCGTTCTCGTGCGTGCTCTGACAGACCAAGCTTATCGGCCCCGCGCTCCCGTCACGGAGTTTCCCCCAACTGCGTCAACCGGATTCAGTCCAGCGGGGTGAACTGGATGTTGATCTGCGTCAGTCCGCGGAGGATGAACGTCGGCTCGTAGTCGTAGCTACGGCTCCCCTCGGGTCCGTGCTTCTCGTCGTCGATCGTGATGTCGCCCATGCGGTCCAAGATGCGCTCCATCGACACGCGCCCCTCGACGCGGGCCAACGGGCCGCCGGGGCAGCTGTGTACGCCACGGCCGAATGCGATGTGCTCGCGGACGTTCTTGCGGTCGAGATCGAACTCGTGCGGGTTCTCGAAGCGGGCCGGGTCGCGGTTCACGGCGCCAGGACACACCATCACGGTGGTGCCTGCCGGCACGTCGATGTCGCCGATCTTGGTGTTCTTCTTGGCAAGTCGGAACTGGCTCTTGACGGGAGCGTCCATCCGCAGCGCCTCCTCGACGAACACCGGGATTCGGCTACGGTCCGCGCGCAGTGCGTCCTGCACCTCGGGATGGTCGCCGATCACCCGCATCGCCGCGGACAACAGCTTGGTGGTGGTCTCCTGTCCGGCGGCGAAGAGGAACGTGGCAGAGCGGGCCACCTCGAGGACGGGCGGGACGGAGCCGTCGGGGTAGTTGGCCGTGGCCAGTGCGGTGAGCACGTCATCGCGGGGCGACTCGCGTCGATCCTCTAGATAGCCGACGAACTTGTCGTCGAGCCATGCCAGCGGATTCAGGCCGACCAGATCGCCGTCGAGGGAGCCGACCTGCGCACCGGGGCGCGGCGCGCCCAGCACGACGCGGAACTCCTCGTGGTCTTCCTGCGGGACACCGAGCATGTCGGCGATCACCAACAGCGAGAACGGCTTTGCGTAGGCGCTGAGGAACTCACAGCTGCCGTTGGCGACGAAGTCGTCGAGGCAGTCGTCGGCGAGCCGCCACATGAAGTCTTCGTTCTCCTTGAGCCGGCGCGGCGTCAGCAGCCGGTTGAGCAGGGAACGGGCGTTGGTGTGGTCGGGCGGATCCATGGTGACCATGTGCTCGAACATCGGCATCTGCGACCGGTGCGCGCTGATCTGCTCGGTGATGTCGTCGCCAACGGGTGTGAACGGCAGCGGCGGGAACGGGCCCGCCACCGCGATGCACGACGAGAACGTCTCGGTGTCCTTGAGCACCTGGCCGGCCTCGTCGTATCCCGTGATGGCCAGCACGCCGTAGTTGGGCTCCCTGACCACCGGGCACTTGCTCCGCAGGTGGTCGAAGTACGGGTGCGGATCGGGAATCAAAGACTGATCGGTGAAGTAGTCGACGGTGTCGAAGTCGGCTGTCATCTCGGGGGATTCCTTCCGGTGCCGTCACGTCGATGCGACGACGGGACGTGAACCGCCGTGCCGGCGGCGCGATCTGGGCTGAAAGTGCTGAGCACCTGCTTAGCATGACGTATGGTCGCGGTCAAGGTTGCGGCGCCGTCCGACGTCTACGATCTGCTTGCGGACTCACGGCACGACCGCGCGATGAGAAGGAAGTGGTGGCATGGCATCCGATCGGAGGATCGGCGGGCCCGACGCCAAGAATCGGGGAGTGTTGCTCGATGCTGCCGAGCAACTCATGCTCGAGGACGGCTACGCCGCGGTGACGTCGCGCCGGGTCGCCGAACGGGCCGGTCTGAAGCCGCAGCTGGTGCACTACTACTTCCGGACCATGGACGACCTGTTCATCGAGGTCTTCCGGCGGATGTCCAAGCTGGGACTCGAGGTGCACGCCGAGGCGATGAAGTCCGATCAACCGCTGTGGGCGATGTGGGACTTCGGCAGCGACCCGCAGTTCGCCCGGCTCACCATGGAGTTCATGGGTCTGGCGAATCATCGCAAGGCGCTGCGCGCGGAGATCGCGGTGTACGCCGACCGCTTCCGCGAGCAGCAGGTCGAGGCGATGACCGCGACCCTGCGCCGCTACGGGTACGAGACCACCGACGTACCGCCTGTGGTCTGGGCGGTGTTCGCGACGAGCGTGTCGCGGGTGCTCGCGGTGGAACGTTCGCTCGGTGTGTCCTTCGGCCACGACGAGATGATCGGGTTCTGCGAGGAGTGGCTGCGCAAGCTGGAGGGCGAGCGAGCGGTGGCCGACGCCTCGGCGTCCGCCTGACCCGTACGCCCGCAGGGTCACCAGTTGCGCATCGAGCAGAGCGCCCCCTTCGGTCCCTGATTGGTGGCCACGACCTGACCGTCGACGGCGAGCACGCAGTGAAAGTTCGGTCGTTGCGGCGAATCGAGGCTCGACACGGTGACCATCGCCCACTGATCGGGGTCGGCGAGCATGACGTCGAGCGTCCACATCTGGTCCGGTCCCAGGTCGGCCTCGACGTTCGGGCTGTACTGGTACGGGTTGTGGCTGTAGTCGGCGAAGTTGGGCGGGTCCACGTCCCGGTAGTAGATCTCGGCACCGGCGTAGGGCCGTTCGCTGAACACCGTGTACTTCACGTGGCGCAGCACCGGTCCCTCGGCGGCAGCGGGTGCAGCCGTGGCCCATCCGGCGACCAGCAGGGCCGGGACCAGCAGGGTCTTCGCCGCTGCCCTGGCGGTAGCCAGGTACCGGGACCCGCGTGGAAACATCATTTCCGAATTTTAGAACGACGTTCACTGCGGTGGGGCCGAATGAACTAACGTCGATTCGTGGATCCAGACAAGGCACAGATCAGCGACGTTCTCATCCGCTATGCGACGGGCATCGACTCGAAGGACTGGGCGTTGTTCCGGACCTGCTGGGCCGACGAGGTGCACGTCGACTACGCCGAGGTCGGTACGTTCACCGATCCCGACGCCTTCACCGAGCTGATGGAGCAACTGCACGGCTCGATGGGGCCGACGTATCACCGGCTGTCGAACTTCGCGATCGACGTCGACGGCGACGAGGCGACCGTGCGGTCCTACGTCCACGCCGTTCTGCTGCTCACCCCGGGCGACCCGGACAATTGGATCGACGTCGTGGGTCACTACCAGGACGTCTTCGCCCGAACGCCCGACGGCTGGCGCATCCGCGAGCGCTCGACGCACATGGCACGCATGTTGACCGGGGGAGCCCGCGCCGAGGCGGCGACCGCCGGGGGTGCCGGTCGTGAGTGAGTTCGCCGAGCGGTACGGCCCCTGCGCCGTGATTGCCGGTGCGTCCGAGGGCATCGGTGCCTGCCTGGCCGACGAACTCGGCGCACGCGGACTCGACCTCGTGCTCGTCGCCCGCAACGCTGCGCTGCTCGAGGAGGTCGCCGCCGGCGTGCGGGAGCGCCACGGCGTCCAGGTGCGGCCCGTCGCCCTCGACCTCACCGTCGACGACGTCGCCGAGCAGGCGGCCGCCGCGTGTGCCGGTCTCGACGTCGGAATGCTCGTCTACAACGCCGGAGCGTCGGACCGCACGTCGCCGTTCCTCGACAACTCCTTCGAGTACTCGCTCGACCAGATCAAGCTCGACTGCATCGGCCCGGTGGCGCTGGTACGGCAGTTCGCTCCGGCGATGCGCGACCGCGGTCGCGGCGGGATCGTGTTGGTCGCGTCACTGGCCTGCGTGGCGGGGTCGGCAACCCTGGCGATGTACTCCGGAGTCAAGGCGTTCCAGCACAACTTCGCCGAGGGGCTCTGGGCCGAACTAGGGCCGCACGGCGTCGACGTGTGCTGCACTCCGCTCGGGATGACCTACACGCCTGCGCTTGCGCGCATGGGCGTCGAGTACGACCCGATCGCGCACATGACCTCCGAGGACGTGGCGCGCGAGATCGCCGAGAACGTCGGCAACGGCCCGGTGCACGTCGTCGGAGAGAACAACCGGGCGGTGGCCTCCCAGATCTGGACCATCGACCGGCGCTCACTCGTCGAGATGATGAGCATCGCGTCGCGCGACTTCGCCGACAAGCGGACGGGAGCGTGAGGGCGCAGCCGATCCTGCCCGGCGCGATTCGCCAGATCGGCTATGTCGTTCGCGACATCGATGCCGCGCTCGAGCAGTGGGTCGCGATGGGCGTCGGACCATGGTTCGTGATGCGCGCACTACGCCAGGACGTGTCCTACCGGGGTGAGCCGTGTTCGGTGACGTTGTCGCTGGCGTGGGCCAACAGCGGCGACATGCAGCTGGAACTCATCCAGCAGGACGACGACACCCCCAGCATCTACACCGAGTTCCTCGCCGCGCACGGCGAGGGCTTCCAGCAGCTGTGCTGGTGGACCGAGGACTTCGACGCGACGATGGCTGCGGTCGGCGAGGCGGACTGGCCCGTCGTGTGGGTGGGTGGCGCCGACCAGGGCCAGCGCTATGCCTACGTGGAACCGCCAACCGGTGCCGCGGTTGCGGAGATCACCGCGCGGACCGAGGCGCTCGAGGGCATGGCGTCGATGGTCATGGCGGCCGCGAAGGACTGGGATGGCAGCGACCCGATCCGCCGGCTGGGCTGATCGGGTCGACGATTCCGGCTGCAGACAAAAAAATTCTGCGCTGCGTGCAGAAGTTCTCCGGAGAGAACGACTGCTCGCAGCGCAGAACGTGTTCGAAGCTTGTGTTACAGCGCCTTCACACCAACGGCCTGCGGCCCCTTGGCGCCCGGGTTGATTTCGAACTCAACGCGCTGGTTCTCGTCAAGGGTGCGGTAACCCTGGACCTGGATCTCCGAGTGGTGGACGAAAACGTCTTCGCTCGCGCCATCAGGCGTGATGAAGCCGAAGCCCTTTTCGGCGTTGAACCACTTTACGGTGCCCTGCGTCATACTAGTTTCTACTTTCCTGGTTTTCATCGAACGTCAATGAAGAGACGCCCGTAAAACGAGCCTATCAGGGTATTTCGCGATCGGCTGCACCTAGATCGAAATTCGTTGTCGCCAAGTTGGTTTTCACCACCGGACCCGGTGGCGGGGCGGACTCAGCTGCTTCCGGTACCGAGGAGATCGGCGACCGAGGAGGTGTCCCCCGGGTGGGCGGCGGCCATCAGCGTGGCATGGGCTTGGTCCGAATTGGTCTGTGGCGCAACGACGGCGAGCACGATCCCGCGTCCGGCGAGTCCGGTGACCTCCACGGTGCCGACCGGCTGTCGCCGGTATCCGTCGAGACGCACCGAGCGCCCACCGGTCACCAGCCGCGCAGGCGGTGTCGCCCAGTCGTCCATGCGGTACATGACCCGACCGACCGGTCCCAGTCGGACCGAGAGCACCGCGAGCAGATCCGGTAGTTCGGCGGCCAGGTCGTCGGAATGCGGCCACCAGGCTCCGTCGACGTACCCGGTGACGGGTGCCTTCGGCTTGAGCCGCAGGCGAGGAGTGTGCTCGGGACCCGAGCGGTCCTCGGCGTCGGCCTGGTCGGTGGTGTCGAGGGTGCTTGGCGATGGCGTCATGACGACGCTCCTGTCTCGGCCGAACGACGACCGGTGAATCGGCGACGACGCGGCATCAAGTAGTCGCGTGCGAAGTGCCGCCGATCCTCCTCAGCCTACGTGACCTGCGCAATCGATCACCGGGCGCGGTTCATCACCCGGTCCGCGGCCTCCCAGTGGGCGTCGTCGACCCACAGCCGGGCGAAGGCAGCGACGGCCTCGTCGGGAGTTGCCCCGCCCACGACGCGCTTCACCTCGCCCGCGGCGCGGTGAGCCAACTTGCGGGCAAGGCTGCGCCATTCGTCTTCGAACGCGTCGCGGGGCACGACCTTCTGAATCAGTCCGACACGCTCGGCCTCGGCCGCGTCCATGATCGTGCCGGTGCCGGCGAGTAGCAGCGCGCGACTCCTGCCGACCAGGGCTGCCAGGCGCTCGGCGCCGCCCCAGGCGGGCATGATCTCCAGGCTCACCTGGTTGAAGCCGATCTTCACGTCGTCGGCGGCAAGTCGGATGTCGGCCGCGACGGCCACCTCGGCGCCGCCACCGAGGGCGTGGCCGTTGAGCGCGGCGAGGACGGGGCCCGGAAAGCTGGCGATGCGGTCGCACACCGTGCGCATCCGCCACGCCATCGCGGAGGCCTCTTCCTCCGTGCGCAGGGCGGCGAGTTCCTTCAGGTCGCCGCCGGATACGAACGCCTTGTCCCCGGCGCCCTTGATCACCAGGGCGCGGGCGCCGACCGCGCCGTCGAGTGCCTCGTCGAGCCGGTCCATCGTCGACAACGAGATCGCATTGCGCGCGTGCGGCCTGTCGATGGTGATGACGGCCAAGCCATCGTCGACTTCGAGGTGGACCATGCGACTGTCGTCCAAGGCATTCTCCATCTGCGGTATTGGCATTCTCGGCGGGCGAGAATAACATCTCCAAAAGTCCGAGCCGACCTAGCAGCCGACCCAGTAAAGGTGTTGCGGAAACCGATGCGAAAGATCCCGAAGGCGCTCGTCGAACACTACGAGGCGCAGGGGTGGTGGACGTCGGAAACCCTCGGTGACCTCATCGCAGACGGGTTGGCCGCGGCGCCTGACGTGGGGTTCGTCGTCCACTCCGACGTGCGCCCGTACGTCGGGACGTGCGCGGCGGTCGAAGCGGAGGCGAGGCGACTCGCCACCGGCCTTCAGGAGCGTGGCGTCGGCCCTGGCGACGTGGTCGCCATGCAACTCCCGAACTGGAAGGACGCGGCGGTCGTCTTCTGGGCCGCGGCACTGCTCGGCGCGGTGGTCGTGCCCATCGTGCACTTCTACGGCCGCAAGGAACTGAGCCACATCCTGGCCACGGCGAAGCCCAAGGTCTTCGTCTCCACCGAACGGTTCGGCCGCATGACATTCCATCCCGATCTGTGTGCCGACGTCCCCATCGTGGCGCTGGTCGGCCATGACGGAACCGGTGACGAGCGCATCGAGGACCTCGACCGGCTCCTGGCCGACGAGCCGCTCGAGGGTGTCGTCGCGACCGACCCGGCGAGTCCCGCGCTGATCGCATTCACCTCGGGCACCACCCGGGACCCGAAGGGCGTCATCCACAGTCACCAGACGCTCAACTGCGAGACACGCCAGCTGCTGGCCAACTACCCGTCCGACCGCGGTCGCCAACTCACCGCCACACCGGTCGGTCACTTCATCGGAATGCTTAGCGCGTTCCTGATTCCGGTGCTCGAGGGCACGCCGATCGACCTGTGCGACGTATGGGATCCCGGGCGGGTACTGGCCTTGATGCTGTCGGACGGCGTGTCCATCGGAGGCGGCCCGCCCTACTTCCTGACCAGCTTGATGGACCACCCCGACTTCACTGCCCGACACATGGCCCTCATCACGACCGCCGGGCTGGGCGGATCGACCGTGCCCGCCGCCGTGACGCGCCGGCTCTCCGACCGTGGCGTGCTCGTCTACCGCTCGTACGGCAGCACGGAACATCCGTCGATCACCGGATCGAGCCCGTATGCGCCCGAGGACAAGCGGCTGTTCACCGACGGCAATCCGCGTCCGGGGGTCGAGATCCGCCTGACCGCGGAGGGCGAGATCCTCAGCCGCGGTCCCGATCTCTGCCTCGGGTACACCGATCCGGAATTGACCGCGAAGGCCTTCGACGACGACGGCTGGTACCGGACCGGCGACGTCGGCGTGCTCGACGACGACGGCTACCTCACGATCACCGACCGCAAGGCCGACGTGATCATCCGGGCGGGCGAGAACATCAGCGCGCTCGAGGTCGAGGAGGTGCTCCTGGCGATGCCACAGGTAGCCGAAGCAGTGGTGGTGGCGGCGCCCGATCGGCGGCTCGGCGAGCGGGCCGCCGCGGTGCTGCGTCTCAAGCCGGGCTGCGAACTGCCATCCCTCGAGGAGGTGCGCGCGCACTTCGACGAAGCAGGGGTGGCGCGCCAGAAGTGGCCCGAGGAACTGCACGTGGTCGACGTCTACCCGCGGACGGCGAGCGGCAAGGTGCAGAAGTTCCTGGTCCGCCAGAGCCTCGCCACCTGAGCTTCGCCGAGCCGGTCCGAGCACGCCGCTGGCGCCCCGAACCTCGGCGTGAGTCCTGCGGAACGTCGTTACCCGACTTCTCCAGAGGATTGCCACAGGCCTAAGATGAGAATAGGATTCTCGCGAGACGATAAGGAGTTTTCCAATGGGGCAACTGTCGCACAGGGTCGACATTCCGTTTCCGCTGTTCGATGCGGACAATCACCTCTACGAGCCGCCGGAGGCGCTGACCAAGTTCCTGCCGAAGGAGTACAAGGACGTCGTCCAGTACGTCGAGATCAACGGTCGCACCAAGATCGCGCTGCGCGGGCAGATCAGCAACTACATCCCGAACCCCACCTTCTCGGTGGTCGCCAAGCCAGGCGCCTGGGAGGAGTACTTCAAGTTCGGCAACCCGGACGGCAAGAGCAAGCGCGAACTGTTCGGCGAGCCGATGAAGGCGATCCCCGCGTTCTTCGAGCCCGCGCCGCGGCTGGAGAAGATGGACGAACTCGGCCTCGACCGCTCGCTGATGTTCCCCACGCTGGCGAGCCTCATCGAGGAGCGGTTGGCCGACGATCCGGTTGCCATCCACGTCATCGTGCACGCGCTCAACGAGTGGCTGCACGAGGTCTGGGGCTTCAACTACAAGAACCGCATCTACACCACGCCGGTCATCACGCTGCCCATCGTCGAGAAGGCGATCGAGGAGCTGGAGTGGGCGGTCAAGCGCGGTGCCCGCGCCATCCTCATCCGGCCCGCCCCGGTGCCGGGCTTCCGCGGACCGCGGTCCTTCGCGCTGCCCGAGTTCGACCCGTTCTGGCAGAAGTGCGTGGAGTACGACGTCTTCGTCGGCATGCACTCCAGTGATAGCGGCTACTCCCGCTACACCTCGGAGTGGGACGGCGGCGCCCAGGAGATGCTGCCCTTCCAGACCAACGCCATGTCGATCCTCAACGAGTGGCGGCCCATCCAGGACGCCGTCGCCTCGTGGGTGATCCACGGTGCGCTGTTCCGGTTCCCCACGCTCAAGGTCGGCATCGTCGAGGCCGGGTCGAAGTGGATGTTCCCCCTGCTGGACTCGATGTCCGAGGTCTACAAGAAGGCGCCAGAAGCCTTCCTGGGCAACCCGATGGAAGAGATCAAGAACCGCATCTACGTCAGCCCGTTCTACGAGGAGGGCATCGACGACCTGATCAACCTGATCGGCGTCGACCAGGTGCTCTACGGCTCCGACTGGCCGCACCCGGAGGGCCTCGCCGAGCCGACCCACTATGTGACTGCACTCGACCACCTCTCGGTCGACGATCAGGCAAAGATCATGGGCGGCAACCTGTCCCGCCTGATCACTGCTTGACGTTCACGCTTCGTGAGCAGCCGCTGGCAGACCATCCCCGAGATGGTCCTCAGTTCAGCCGACCGGTTCGGTGACGCTGAGGCAGTCGTCGACGGTTCGCTGCGCCTGACCTTCGTCCAGCTCGCCGAGCGCATCCGCAACGCCGCGGGTGCGTTCGGCGAGCTGGGCGTCGCAAAGGGCGACAGGGTCGCGATCTGGGCCCCCAACTCCGCCGAGTGGATCGTCGCCGCGTTCGGCATCGTGACCGCAGGGGCCGTCCTGGTTCCCGTGAACACCAGGTTCAAGGCCTCCGAAGCCGCCGACGTGGTGTCGCGCAGCGGCGCCAAGGCCGTCCTGGTGCAGCCGGGCTTCCTCGGCCAGGACTACGACGTCGCCCTCGACGTTCCGACCATCGATCTCAAGTCCGACTTCCTCGCCAGCGGTTCACCGTTGGAGCGTCGGGTCGACGGCGCGGACGTCGCCGACGTCATCTACACCTCCGGTACCACCGGCAGGCCAAAGGGCGTGATGATGAATCACGCTCAGACTCTGCGCCTGTACGCCGAATGGTGCGACCTCGCCGACCTGCGCGAGGGCGATCGCTATCTCGCGGTCAACCCGTTCTTCCACACCTTCGGCTACAAGGCGGGGTGCATCGCGTCGCTCATCCGCGGCGCCACGATCCTGCCCGTACCGGTCTTCGACGTCGACGCCGTGGTCGACCTCGTCGAGGCCGAGCGCATCACGATGCTGCCCGGCCCTCCGACGCTGTATCACGCGCTGCTCGGGGTGGCCGACAAGTCCAGGCTGGCCACCTTGCGCGCCGGCGTCACGGGCGCGTCCGACATCCCGGTCGAATTGATCAGGCGCGTGCACACCGAACTGCCCTTCCAGACCCTGGCCACCGGCTACGGGCTGACGGAGTGCGGCACGGCGACGCTGTCGCGGCCCGGCGACACGTTCGAGGACATCGCCACCACGGTCGGTACGCCCTGCGACGGTGTCGAGGTCCGCGTGGCCGACGACGGCGAGGTGCTGGTCCGCGGGTACAGCGTGATGCAGGGGTATCTCGACGATCCGGCGGCCACCGCCGAGGCGATCGACGCCGACGGCTGGCTGCACACCGGCGACCTGGGCGGGTTCACCGATTCCGGTCGCCTGCGCATCGTCGGCCGCAAGAAGGACATGTTCATCGTCGGCGGCTTCAACGCCTATCCCGCCGAGATCGAGGGCTTCCTGCTCGAGCATCCGGCCATCGCCCAGGCAGCGGTGATCGGCGTGCCCGACGAGCGCCTCGGCCAGGTCGGCAAGGCCTTCGTGGTGCTGCGGGACGACGCGCCGCCGTTGACGGCTGAAGACGTGGTCGGGTGGAGTCGCGACCGAATGGCCGGATTCAAGGTGCCGCGGTCTGTACAGTTCCTCGACGAGTTACCCACGAACGCAACGGGCAAGGTCGTCAAGGACCTGCTGCGCTGAGCGTGTGCACGAACCGGAAACAGCGTTTCCGCAGGCGAGTGGGCGCGACCGACGCGCAGAGGCGTCCGGTAGGGTCGGGGCGCTAGCGGAAAAAGAAAACGCCATTCTCATTTGGTGCAGCCCTGACGAAGAAGACAGGAGGTCGCATGTCGCCCCCCAAGCGAACCTCGGCGGCGCTCGGCGGCGGCGACGGGGACGACCCGCAGGACGCGGCCGCACCGACGTCGTCGGACGACGTGCTGGCCCTGGCCGAAGAAGCCGAAGCCGAGGCCGCTGAAGCCGAGGCGCTCGCGGCCGCCGCCCGAGCCCGTGCCCGCGCGATGCGACTGCGCAGGGAAGCCGCCGCCGCTGCTGCATCCGCACCGACCACCGTGGAACCGGTTCCGGCCGCCGAACCCACCGAGGCCGCCGAGATCGACGAGTCCGATGAACCCATCGTCACCGACGAACCCGCGACCACCCACGAACCCGCCGCTGCCTCCCGGCAACGCAGGCTCCGGTTGCCACGCCCGTCACTGGCGTTGGCCGCCGCCGCGCTCGCGGTCGTGCTCACCGTTGGATTCGTGGCAGCGGGTGTCTACATGACGCTGCATCATCAGCGGGTCGTGGCGCAGCAGGAGCGGTCCGCCGAGTTCGCGGCCGCCGCACGCCAGGGCGTCGTGACCCTCATGTCGCTCGACTTCACCCGCGCCGAGGAAGACGTGCAACGCATCATCGACAACACCACCGGCGACTTCCGCAAGGACTTCGAGGGTCAGGCGGAGATCTTCACCCAGGTCGCCCAGGAATCGAAGGTCATCACCGAGGCGACCGTGAACTCGGTCGCAGTGGCATCGATGACCCAGGACACGGCCACCGTGCTGGTGGCGGTCACTACGAACGTCTCCAACGCCGCCAGCCAGGAGCAGCAGCCCAGGTCGTGGCGGCTCAGCGTCGACGTGGCCCGCGATGCGGGCCAGATCAAGCTGGCAAAGGTGGAATTCGTGCCATGACCGACGAGACACGCGAGAGCGTCACCGGCGACACGGCGACCGGCGTCGAAGAGACCGAGCCGGCAGCAGTCGAACTCGACGACACCACCGCCGAGGCGCCGCCCGCCGCCGCCAGCTCGACGCGCGGGTCGACGCGCGCCGGTGGTCTCCGCGGCGTCGTCATCCCCGCGGTGCTGGCGGTCCTGCTGCTCACTTCGGCCGCGTTCGCGGCCTGGGTCTACTTCGAGCAGTACCGCCCCGACGACCAGACGAGTAGCACAGTGGCCGCCTCGGCCATGGACGCGGCGTCCGAGGGCACCGTCGCGCTGCTGTCGTACTCGCCGGAGTCGCTGGATCAGGACTTCGCCACGGCCAAGACGCACCTCACCGGCGAATTCCTCACCTACTACACGCAATTCACCACCGACATCGTCACGCCCGCGGCGAAGCAGAAGGACGTCAAGACCTCGGCGGACGTGGTCCGTTCCGCGGTCTCCGAGATCCGGCCGGACTCCGCCGTCGTCCTGGTCTTCATCAACCAGACGACGACCAGCAAGGAGAACCCCGCGGGCTCGTTCACCGCGAGCAGCGTCAAGGTGGGCATGACCAAGGTCGACGGAAAGTGGCTCATCAACGCGTTCGACCCCGTCTAGGTCTCGCGGCCGACCGACGGCGATCCGATAGCGTGCTGGCCGATGAACCCGACGGCGACTGAGCCCTGCGCGATCGTGCCCGTGGACGCGACCGTCGAGCGCGCCGCGCTGTTCTGCGTCGTCGCCGGAGAACCGGCGCTGCTGCGCGTGCTCCGAGCCCTGCTCGGCGATGGCCGCGTCCCAGCGCGGCGGATCGTCGTCGTGGCCCAGCCGGAACTAATCGACGACATCGCCGCGGCCACGGCCGACGCGGGCCTGGCCGAGATCGCGATAATCGCAGGCGATGCCACGCGCGTGCAGTGCCTGCGACGCGGGCTCGAGCATCTCGACCCCGGGCCGGACGCGGCGCTGCTGGTACACGACCATCGGTGCCCACTCGCGTCCGCAGCGGTGACCGACCGGGTACTCGGGGCGCTCGCCGAGGGCCATGCCGTCGTGGCGCCGGTGCTGCAGATGACCGACACTGTGAAGCAGGTCGACGAGACCGGCGCGGTGGTCGACACCATCGACCGTCAGGCACTGCGCACGGTCCAGCATCCCCGCGGATACCGCGCGGCGACGCTCGCATCGCTGTTGAACGAGGACGACGACGAGTTCACCTCCGCGCTGACGTCGGGTACGCCCATCGAAACCGTGACCGGCGACGGCGACGCGATCACCGCGGACCTTCCGGCCGACGCCGCACTGCTCGACGCCGTCCTGGCCGCTCGTTCGGGTTAGACGTCGCTGCCAAGCAGGTGTGCGGCCACGGCGACGTCGTGGGGGAACGTCACCTTGAAGTTCGTTGCCGCACCGGGGAACACGTGCACGTCCACGTCGGTGAACCGCTGTATGCACGCCGACGTGTCGGTCCCGTCGAAGCCCTCGGCCGCCGCCGCCCGGTACGCCGCGAGCAATGGCCGGGCGTGGAACGCCTGAGGGGTCTGCACTCGCACCAGGGCGCCGGGCACCCGACTCACCCGATCGCCGTCGTCGCGGAACACGTCGCCGGCGGGCAGGCCGGGGATCGCGCCGCCGAACCGGCGCGCCGTGGCCAGTGCCGCCGCCATCAGATCGGGGCCTGCCAGCGGGCGCGCGGCGTCGTGAATGAGCACCACGTCGACGTCCCCGGACTCGATGTCGGCGGCGAGGTGATTCAGCACGTTCCACTCGGACCCGTGCCGGGTATCCCCGCCCTCGACCAGTTCGATTGCGCCCGAATCGACTTCGGCGGCAAGCATGCGCTCGGCGGTGTCGCGTTCGCCGCGGCGGTACACCAGCAACACCCGGTCCACTCCCGGTGCGGTCGCGACGGCGTTCACCGACCACGACACCATGCTGCGGCCGGCCAACGGGAGGTATGCCTTGTTGCCGTCGGCGCCGACGCGGGTCCCCATGCCCGCCGCCAGCACGACGCCCACGGCGGCGGGCCCGGTGGTCGAACGCATCCGCTCACGGTAGACGGATGTAGCGGCGCGGACTCCGACCCGGTACGGTTCCGCCGGTCAGAGAGCAGGTCGAAGGGAGCAGGTCGATGAGCGATCCGCAGCCGCAGGTGCCCCGCGCGGCGCGTGCCCACCGAATCCGGCCGATGGCCGGGCGGGACCCGCACGAGGACCACCGGACTGCGACGCCGCTGGAGCTGCTGTTCGACCTGACCTTCGTCATCGCGTTCGGCATCGCCGCGTCCGAGCTGGCGCACGCGCTGGCCGCCGGTCACGTCGGCGTCGGACTGATCGGGTTCCTCTTCTCGACGTTCGCCGTCTGCTGGGCGTGGATCAACTTCACCTGGTTCGCCTCGGCCTACGACACCGACGACTGGGTGTACCGCGTCCTGACAATGGTGCAGATGGTCGGCGTGCTCGTCCTGGCACTCGGCATCCCGCCGTTCTTCGCGTCGATCGAGCATGGCGGGCACCTCTCCAATGAGCTGCTGGTCGCCGGTTACGTGGTGATGCGGGTCGCGATGGTGACGCAGTGGTTGCGCGCAGCCAGACAGGATCCTGCGCGGCGGGCCGCCAGCCTCACCTACGCCACGGTCATCACCATCGTGCAGGTTGGCTGGATCGGGTCGATCTTCCTGCCCGTCGGCGTGACCCTCGGCCTGGCGATGTTCGCGATCCTGGCGCTGGCGGAGATGTCCGGGCCCTGGCTGGCCGAGACCCGCAAGGGTGGCACGCCATGGCACGCGCACCACATCGCCGAGCGATACGGACTGCTGGCGATCATCGCCCTCGGCGAGGGCGTGGTCGGCACGGTGGCGTCGCTGACCGCCGTCGTCGGCGAGCACGGGTGGACGCCGGACGCCATCCTGCTCGCGGTGGCGGGCACTGCGCTGACCTTCACGATGTGGTGGATCTACTTCGCGATGCCGTCGGCCGACGTCCTGCACGCACATCGAGAGCGGTCGTTCCTCTTCGGCTATCTGCACATCGCCTTGTTCGGCGCGATCGTCGCCACGGGCGCGGGGCTGCACACCGCGGCGTACTACGTCGAGGATCACTCTGAACTCGGGTCGACCGGGACGGTGCTGTCGGTCGCGTTGCCGGTCGGGATCTTCGTGCTGCTGGTGTTCGGCCTGTACGCGCTGTTGGTGCGTTCGTTCGACAAGTGGCACGTCGTGCTCAGCCTGCTCATCGTCGCCATACTGGCGGCCGCGGTGGTGTCTGCGATGGCCGGCGTCCCGATGACGGCGTGCCTGCTCATCGTGACGCTCGCACCCGCGGTCGGCGTGATCGGCTCCGAGGTGCTCGGGCATCGTCGCGAGGCCGCCGCGCCGCCCGCCACGACGAGCGGTGAGCCGACTCCGTCGTAGATCGTGTTTGGCCGCCACCTCGTGGGTACGCCTGACGCAGCGGCGCACTCACGCGTCCGCGGTGAGTCAGACGGGAGTACGACATGCCGAAGACGACCAAGAGCGGGCAGGCGAAGAAGAGCGAATTGCCCAGCACGTTGAAGAAGTCGCCAGAGAAGGCGCAGCGGACGTTCGCCAAGGCGCACGATTCCGCCGCCGAAGAGTACGGCGAGGGGGAGCGGGCACACCGGGTGGCGTTCAGCGCCGTCAAGCACAGCTTCGAGAAGGTCGGCGACCACTGGGAGGCCAAGGACGAGAAGGGCCCGTCGGATCAACGCGCGCGCAGCGGCGGTCCGAACGCCAAGGGCGAGACCGCCGAGGGCGTCGACGCGAATGCCAGCAAGAAGCACCTGATGGACGTCGCGCGGCGGCTCGACGTCGATGGCCGGTCGAAGATGACGAAGGACGAACTCGTCACCGCGATCAAGAAGGCCAACCGTCGGGAGTCGGCCGCGAAGCGCTGAATCGAGCCGGAGCGAAGAACCGCTAAGTCACCGCGGCTCGAACGTCTCCAGCAGCGACCGTTCCTGCTCGGCCTTCATCAGCCGGCGCGCCTTGCGCCGGGTGATGAGGATGCCGACCACCGCGATCGTCCACACGGCGTACTGGACGGTCCACGCGACGTGGAACGAGTCGAACGAGTAGCCACCGGAGGCGTCGAGGATCGCGCCCATCGCCTGCATGACCATCAGCGCGGCGAGGAAGCCGCCCATGTTGACCATGCCCTGAGCGGTGCCGAGCGTGGAACTGGGGTTGAAGGTGCGGGCGAAGTCGAAGCCGACCATCGATCCCGGCCCGCCGACCGAGATGACCACGACCAGCACGACGAGCAGCCACAGCGGCGCCCGCGAGGGGAGCGCCAGCACGACGGTCCAGATGATCGCGTTGCTGGCGATGATCAGCAGGACCATCCGGGACCGGCGGTGGGGTAGGCGGCCGGTGATGATGCCGATGACGATGCCTGCCGAGATGGCCGTCAAGACGGAGATCGTCAGAAGCGCTCCCGCCATCGCGGTCGACAGACCCTGCGCGACGGTCAGGTATGGCACACCCCACATCAACGCGAAGACCGTGACCGAGAATTGGGTCCCCATGTGAGTGAAGAACCCAAGGCGTGTCCCGGGCCGCAGCCAGACCGTCTTCACGCTCGACAGGGTCGCTCGGACCGTCAGGGCTTCCTTCTCGATCACGCGGCCGTGCGGGGTGTCCTTGATCAACGCGAACGCCAGCACCATCGCCAGGACGCCCAGTGCCGTCACCGAGGCGTAGGCGGTCGCCCATCCCGCTCCAGTCAGCAACGCCAGGAACGGGAGTGCCGACAGCACCTGCCCGAGTTGCCCGCAGATGCCGGTCAGCTGGGTCAGCAGTGGGACCTGCTTGGTCGGGAACCAGTGCGGCACGAGTCGGAGCACCGAGATGAACGTGACGGCGTCGCCGAGGCCGACGACGGCGCGGGCACCGATCGCCAGGGGTAGCGACGACGTGAGTGCCAGCGTGATCTGGCCGGTTGCCATGAGAGCCGCGCCGGCGACGATGAGCACTCTGGACCCGTACCGGTCGAGCAGGATCCCCGCTGGCACCTGCGCGCAGGCGTAGACCACGACCTGCAGCACCACGAAGGTCGACAGGACGCTGGGCCCCGCGGCGAAGCGGTCTGCGGCTTCCAGCCCGGATACGCCCAGCGTCGTGCGGTCCAGAACCGCGACGATGTAGGCAAGAAGACCCGTCGACCAGATGACCCAGGCGCGCACTCGGTCGATCGTCCCGTACCGGTGGCTCCGAGAGCGAATCGATCGCGGCGATCGGTGACACCGGGCGGTTCGCTGGATTCGGCGGTCGGTCAAGGGAGGGTCAGCAATCCATCTGGTCAGAGCCTTGCGCCGATGGCCACAGTGACCGTCGGCATCGTTGCAGGCGGCGTCGACGTGTGAGCTAATCGGCAATCGTGGGTCGTCAGATGCGGGTGCCCGCGGGGTCACCGCCGAAGCGCTGGGCCAGCCACACCGGGACGATCGCGACGACGGTCAGTGCCGCGGCGACGACGTTGATGACCGGGGCCTGGTTGGGACGGAACAGATTGCCGAATATCCAGATCGGCAGGGTCTGGACCGACGGTCCAGCGGTGAACGTGGTGACGACGATCTCGTCGAAGCTCAGGGCGAACGCCAGGATCGCTCCCGCGACCAGTGATCCCCGCATCATCGGGAAGGTGACGTAGCGGAACGTCTGCCACGTCGACGCGCCCAGATCGGCCGACGCGTCCTCGAGATGCGTTCCGAGACGGCGCAACCGGGCCTGGGTGTTGTTGAACACGATGACGATGCAGAACGTCGCGTGCCCGACGATCACCGTCGCGAGTCCGAGGGTGAGCCCCAGGGCGGACGTGAACGTCGCGTTGAGCGCGATGCCGGTGACGATGCCGGGCAGCGTGATCGGCAGCACTACCAGGAAGCTGATGGTGTTGCGTCCGAAGAAGTCGAACCGCTGCACGGCGAACGCGGCCATGGTGCCCAGGATCAGTGCGATGACCGTGGCGCCGACGCCGACGACTGCGGAGTTCGCCAGCGACGTCCACATGCCCCTGCTGTTCGCGGCATCGCGCCACCACTCGAGTGTGAAGCCGCTCGGCGGGAACGCGAACGAACGAGAGGAGTTGAAGGCGTTGACGACGACCAGAAGCAATGGTGCATAGAGGAATGCGAGGACCATCACGGTCCAGGCGCGCAGACCACCACGGGCGGAGCGGGACAGCATCAGACGTTCTCCAATGCACCCGTGCGCCGCATGGCCAGCAGGTACGCGATGATCGCGACCAGCGGAATCACCGACAGCGCGGCGGCCAATGGCTGATTGTTCGCGGTCACCAGCTGGCCGTAGATGACGTTGCCGAGCAGTTGGCTCTTGCCACCAACGATGGTCACCGCGATGTAGTCGCCCAACGACAGCGAGAACGTGAAGATGGATCCGGCTGCGATGCCCGGGAACACCAGCGGCGCCATCACCATGCGCAACGTCGAGAAGTCGGACGCCCCGAGGTCGGCACTGGCGTCGACCAGTGAGTTCGGCACCCGGTCGAACGCTGCGAACACCGGGATGACCATGTACGGCAGCCACAGGTAGGTCAGCGTGACGGTCGTGGCGATCAACCCGTAACCCGGGGAATGCCCGGTGGCCCACTGCAGCGGTCCTTCGGGTGACAGCATCACGCGCCAGGCGTAGGCCTTGACCAGGTAACTCGCCCACAACGGGGTCGTCACCGCCACGACGAGCGCCAGCCGCATCCGCGGCGACGCCACCTTGGCCATGAACAGCGCAAGCGGTACCGCCAGCACCGCACAGAGCACGGTGACGAGCAGTGCCACGCCCACCGTCCTGATGGTGACGGCGCGGAACAGTTCGTCGGTCAGCACTCTGGTCAGGTTGTCGCCGGTGACGGTGTGGACGACGGCACCGGTGAACGAGTTGGTGGTCCAGAAGGCCGAGACCATCAGCACCGCAAGGGAACCGAGGTACGCGACGCCCAGCCAGGCCAGGGGCGGCACCAGGAGGAGGGCGAGACGCAGCTGCCTACCCAGACCGGGTGAGCGGGTCGCCGCCTCGGGTGAAACCGACGTCACCCCTTGATCTGCTGCCATCTGCTGACCCACTCGTCGTAGGCCGTGCAGTCATCGCCGCTGCCGTCGACGCACTGCTTCTGCGGGGTGGTCCAGTAGTGGATCTGCGCGGCGAAGTCGGCGTCGGTCGCGTGATAGATGTCGCAGTAGTCGCGTTGGGTGGTGAACTCACAGGCCTTGGTCTGGCCCGGGGCCTCGCCGAAGTACTCGGCTGCCTGGGCGTTGATCTCGGGCGAGGTGATCCAATTCATCCACTCGTACATGCAGTTCGGGTGCGCGGCCTTCGACGACACCATCCAGGTATCCGACCAGCCGGTCGCGCCCTCCTTGGGCAGCACGGTGTTGACCTGCACCTTGTTGCCCGCGCCGATCGTGTTGGCGATCACCTGCCACGTCGTGCCGATCACCGACGTGCCGGACTCGAAGGCCTGCACCTCCTTGGTGTAGTCCGACCAATACTCACCGACGTTCTCCCGTTGCGCGCGAAGCAGTTCCACGGCCGCATCGAGTTGCTCGGTGTTCAGCGAGTACGGGTCCTCGATGCCCAACTCCGGCTTGGTCTTCGACAGGTACAGCGCGGCGTCGGCGATGTAGATGGGGGAGTCGTAGGCGGTCACCTTGCCCTTGTACTTGCCCGAGTCGGTGAACACGGCACCCCAGGAGTTGGGCGCGTCCCGCACGACGTCGACGTTGTACATCAGGAGGTTGGCACCCCAGCCGTGCGGGATGCCGTACATCTGGTCGTCGATCGAGTTCCAGGGCTTGTCCTTGAGGAACGGGGAGATGGTCTCGTAGTTCGGGACCAGCGACGTGTTGACCGGCGCTACGTCACCGGCGTAGATCAGCCGAAGAGTGGCGTCACCCGACGCCGAAACCCCGTCGTACTGACCGCTTCTCATCAACTGGACCATCTCGTCGGAGGTGTTGCCGATCTTGACGTTCACCTTGCAGCCGGACTGCTGCTCGAACGGCGTGACCCAGTCGACCTCCGGATCGTTCGACCCGTTCTCCGCGTAGCCGGCCCACGTGACGAGGTTGAGTTCGCCCTCACCTTCGCCGAGCGCGCCGAGCGCCTCCATCTGCGGCGGCTTCTCACCGCCGCCTGCGCCGCCGCCGTCGGAGCCCGAACAGCTTGCGACCAGTGCGGCGCACGCGGTCAGCGCCAGACCGAGTCGGATCGAGTGGGTTCTCATGTGCACTCCTGAGGGGTCGGTCAATTGGACAGATCGTGAACGGCGTCGTCGTCCCACGCGAACGTGATGGGGGCGCCATGGTCGAGGTCGTCGGGAAACGTCGTCGCGGCGTTGAGCATCGTCGCGGTGAGGGTGACGCCGGGCGCCGCGACCGCGGTCACCCGGGTGGTGGCGCCCGAGTAGATGACCTCGGCCACCGTCGCGTCGACGGTGCGGGTCCCCGGTGCGCTGATGTCGCCGGTGCGGAGGACGGACACCTTCTCCGGCCGTACGGCGAAGACGCCCGGCCTGCCGACGATCACCCGGGCGGCCTCCCCGTCGAAGACGTTGGACGTCCCGACGAAGTCGGCCACGAAGCGGTTCGCCGGCCGTTCGTAGACGTCGCGCGACGGACCCACCTGCTCGATGCGGCCGTCGTTGAACACGGCCAGGCGGTCGCAGAGCGTCAGTGCCTCGTCCTGGTCGTGGGTGACGATGACGAACGTGATGCCGACCTCGCGCTGAATCGCCTTGAGTTCCACCTGCATCTGCTCGCGCAGCTTGAGGTCAAGCGCTCCGAGCGGTTCGTCGAGGAGCAGGACGCGTGGCCTGCCGACCAGTGCGCGGGCGAGTGCGACGCGCTGACGCTGCCCGCCGGAGAGCTGCGCAGGGCGCCGCGCGGCGACGTCGGTGAGTCGCACCATGTCGAGCGCATCGGCCGTGCGCTTGCGGCGGTCGGACCGTGCGACGCCGCGGACCTTGAGCCCGTACTCGACGTTCTGGCCGACCGTCATGTGCGGAAACAGCGCGTACTCCTGGAACACCGTGTTGACGTCGCGGCGCTGGGCGGGCAGCGACGTCACGTCCTCCCCGCCGAGGCGGATGGTGCCGGCCGTGGGCTCCTCGAATCCGGCGATCATCCGCAGCACCGTCGTCTTGCCCGAGCCAGACGGGCCGAGGATGGCGAAGAGTTCACCGTCGTAGACCGTCAGATCGGCGCCTTCGACGGCAACCACGTCGGCACCCCGGGCGCTGCCGCGGTCGCGGAACACCTTGCGCACGCCGTCGAGTTCGATCCGGGGTTCGTTCGCCGCGGCCGCGGTCGTGGCCGTGGTGCCGGGCGCCGCGTCGACCCGTCCGGAAGGCATGGCTGATCTTATGAATTCCTCCGCCACATTGCAGCGTCATCACGGATCGCGTGCCGTGTCGTGTCGAATGCGACGGGTTCCGTCGTCGCGCTCACGGCGATCGCACAGCCGCGCCTTGCCCGCGAACGTCGGTTACCGCCACGCCAAACCCGTGATGACCGTGTCGGTAACCTACGTTCGGCGAAAGTTGAGCGGTTGCACAGCCTAAGCTGTGCGACGTGAAGAAGCTGGTCCTCGGCGCGAGCGGGTTCCTCGGCTCGCACGTGACCCGTCAACTGGTCGCCAACGGCGAGGACGTCCGCGTCATGCTGCGAAAGACCAGTTCCACGAGGGGAATCGACGACCTCGACGTCGAACGCAGGTACGGCGACGTCTTCGACGACGCGGCGTTGGCGGACGCGATGTCGGGTTGTGACGTGGTCTACCACTGCATCGTCGACGCGCGCATGTGGCTGCGCGACCCGGCGCCGCTGTTCCGCACCAACGTCGAGGGTTTGCGGCACGTGCTCGATGCGGCCGTCGCCGCGGATCTGCGCAAGTTCGTCTACACCAGCACCACCGGCACCCTGGCGGTCAGCACCACGCGGCCGGTCACCGAGGACGACCCGCACGATTGGGACGACGGCGGTCCGTACATCGAGGCCAGGGTGGACGCGGAGAACTTGGTGCTGCGCTACGCCCGCGAGGCCGGACTGCCGGCAGTCGCCCTGTGCATCTCCACGACGTACGGCCCAGGGGACTGGCAGCCGACCCCGCACGGCGGGCTGATCGCGCAGGTGGCCGCCGGACGCTTCCCCTTCTATCTCGGATTCTCCGCGGAGGTGGTCGGCATCGAGGACGCCGCGCGCGCCATGCTGCTGGCCGCCGAGCACGGCCGCGTCGGTGAGCGGTACATCGTCTCCGACCGCTACCTGAGTTCGCGCGACGTGCATGCCATCGCCGCGGAGGCGGTGGGACGCCGTGCACCGCGCATCGGCCTACCGCTGCCGTTGCTGTACGCGGCCGCCCGAATCAACGATCTGGCCGCCTCGGTGCTGCAGCGCGACCTCGAGTTCGCTGCGGTGGGCATCCGCATGGCCGAACTGATGTCACCCCTCGATCACCGCAAAGCCGAGCGAGAACTGGGTTGGACGCCTCGACCGGTCGAGGAGTCGATCGCCGCCGCTGCCCGCTTCTTCCAGAACGAGGCTCGCTGACCGACAGCGCCGTGCGGCCCGAATCGGCCGGGGCTCTGGTGCCGGCGGCGGTGTCGACGCCGGTGTGGCCAGTGGCACTGACGGGGAAGTTGGTGTTCGGGTCGTGTCCTGGGAGTCGCGTCGACCTCGCGGCGTGACGTGCGGAACCACCCGCTGCCGCACTCGCCGGCGGCGCCTCGATCGCAGCGCTGACGTCCGCGGTTCCGCCTGTGATTGCGTCCGCCACCATGGAGATCCGGCTCGACCAGGCTGGCGGCGTGATCACGGCCGCCGACGCGGGATCGGGTGCGACCGGCGCACACCGGTACGCGCCGGACCCCCGGACGAGGCCCTGGCTCGGCACGCCGATCCGCCCGGCGGATGGCCCGTGACCTGTGGAGAGCGGGCGGACGATCGTGTCGGACGACCAGCGCCTCGTGCAGTTCGTTACCGGCTGGCTGGGCGGGTAGGGCGCCGGGATCGGGCTCGTAGACGGGGTTCGGAGTCGAACGTTCCCGCGAGCGGGCTCAGTGGGTCGTCCGTTCGGGCCTCGGTCGACGACGTCCCACCGGACGGCAGGACGAAGGGCGGGTGGCGCCCCAGCTCAGGACCTCGGAGTCCGTGATCGGCCGCCAGTGCAGGGGGTCGGCGTCGACCCGGCGAAGACCGACTCGGCTTTTCGGGACGGCCCGGGGCGCACCGCCGGCAGCGCGACGGGGGTTCGCCGCGGAGATGGCGCACCCAACCGTGGACGCGCACCGGTCGGATCGACGAGCGCGGTGCCGGGGGACACGGACCGCGTCATCGAAGTCGGATCCGGGCAACCAAGCCGAAAAACTTACTGATCAGTAAGTCCGCTCAGCAAACATCGCGGCGCGGATTGCGACGTCGACTAGACACATCGGAGGAAGTTGTCGGGCTTCGCCGTGGCGCTGTGGCGCTTCTGGGCGTCCGAAAATCTTAGATAACGATTTGGTAACAATACTGCCTTGATCTGCGCCGTTATAGCTACTCGACCGTAACCACACGCATGCAGGACGTTTGTCCCGGAACGTCGGCGGGCCGTTCGGAAGACGTGTTATCCAACACGTGGTTACTCGAGCGTAGAACTCGCCAGTAACCATTCTGGGCCCGTAGCACCGGTCAGCTCTTATGACACTCTTACAAGGGCTCACACACACGCCAGGCTCCCATCCGAGGGAGCCGGTACCGCGTCCCAGAACGCCAGACGGTCGATGCGGCAGTGGCCCAGATGTAGTCGGAGATTCGACGCCGAATCATCCCCCGCAAGGTAGCGGGGGCCGACACCCCAGACGAACGCCGACGACGAGCAATACGCGCGAGCAGCGCACGAGGAGATGGCAACACGTGACGATCAACGAACACGACAGGGTTTCGACGGGGCGCGGAGCGGTCGGATCGACCTCCACCCACACTGCGCACGCGCTGGTCGATCAGCTCAACGCCGGTGAACCCTATGCAGTCGCGTTCGGCGGCCAGGGCGGCAACTGGCTGGAGAACCTCGAGGAACTGATCAGCTCGGCCGGCATCGAGTCCGAACTCAGCGAGGTCGTCGGCGAGGCCGCGCTCCTCCTCGAGCCCGTCGCCCGTGAACTCGTCGTGGTCCGGCCGGTCGGCTTCGAGCCCATCCAGTGGGTGCGTGCGCTGGCCGCCGACGAGACGCTGCCGACCGCCAAGCAGCTCACCACCGCGGCGATCTCCGGACCCGGCATCCTGTTGGCCCAGATGGCCGCCATGCGCGCCGTGGAGCGCCAGGGCCTCGATCTGCAGGGCACGCCGCCCGTGGCGATGGCCGGACACTCCCAGGGCATCGTCGCCGTCGAGTCGCTCAAGGCCGGCGGCGCACGCGACGCCGAGCTGCTCGCCCTGCTGCAGCTGATCGGTGCGGCGGGCTCGCTGGTCTCGCGTCGTCGCGGCATGGTCGGGCGAGGCGACAAGTCGCCGATGGTGTCGGTCACCAACGCCGATCCCGACCGCATCGCCGAACTGCTCGAGGACTTCTCCACCGACGTTCGCACCGTGCTGCCGCCGGTGCTGTCGATCCGCAACGGCCGCCGTTCGGTGGTCATCACGGGCACGCCCGAGCAGCTCGCACGCTTCGAGCTGTACTGCTCCAAGATCACCGAGAAGGAAGAGGCCGAGCGCAAGGCGAAGCTGCGCGGCGGCGCCGTGTTCAGCCCCGTGTTCCACGGCGTCCAGGTCGAGGTGGGCTTCCACACGCCGCGCCTGGCCGACGGTGTGTCCGTGGTCGACGGCTGGGCCGCCAGGACCGGCATCGACGCCGACCTCGCCCACGCCATGACCGAGGCGATCTTCGTCAAGCCGATCGACTGGGTCGCAGAGGTCGAGCGGCTCCACGACGCCGGTGCCAAGTGGATCGTCGACCTCGGCCCCAGTGACACCCTCACCCGCCTGACCGCCCCCGTGATCCGCGGACTGGGCGTCGGCATCGTTCCTGCGGCCACCCGCGCCGGACAGCGCAGCCTGTTCACCGTCGGTGCCGCCCCGGAGATCGGCCCCGCGTGGTCGAGCTACGCGCCGTCGGCGATCACCCTGCCCGACGGCAAGGTGAAGCTGTCGACGAAGTTCACCCGCCTGACCGGCCGGTCGCCGATCCTCCTCGCGGGCATGACGCCCACCACCGTCGACGCGAAGATCGTCGCGGCGGCCGCCAACGCCGGCCACTGGGCCGAGCTGGCCGGCGGTGGCCAGGTCACCGAACCCATCTTCGACGCGCGCATCGAGGAACTGACCCAGCTCCTCGAGCCGGGCCGCGCCGTGCAGTTCAACTCGCTGTTCCTCGACCCGTACCTGTGGAAGCTGCAGCTGGGCGGAAAGCGCCTGGTGCAGAAGGCACGTCAGTCCGGCGCTCCCATCGACGGCGTCGTCGTCACCGCGGGCATCCCCGAACTGGACGAGGCCGTCGCCCTCATCGAGGAACTCAACGGCATCGGCATCACGCACGTCTGCTTCAAGCCCGGCACCGTCGACCAGATCAAGTCGGTCATCAAGATCGCCGCCGAGGTGCCCGAGCGCGACGTCATCGTGCACATCGAGGGCGGCCGCGCCGGTGGCCACCACTCCTGGGAAGACCTCGACGACCTCCTGGTCTCTACCTACGGTGACCTGCGCAAGTCGGCCAACATCACGATCTGCGTCGGCGGCGGCATCGGCACCCCGGAACGGGCCGCCGAGTACCTGTCGGGCCGTTGGGCCACGCAGTACGGCTTCCCGCTGATGCCGGTCGACGGCATCCTCGTCGGCACCGCGGCGATGGCTGCGCTCGAGGCGACCACCTCGCCGGCCGTCAAGCAGCTGCTCGTCGACACCACCGGTACCCCCACGTGGGTCGGCGCTGGTAAGGCGCAGGGCGGCATGGCATCCGGGCGCAGCCAGCTCGGTGCCGACATCCACGAGATCGACAACGCCGCGTCCCGCTGCGGCCGCCTGCTCGACGACGTCGCCGGGGACGCCGACGCGGTCGCCGAGCGTCGCGACGAGATCATCGCCGCGATGGCCGTCACGGCCAAGCCGTACTTCGGCGACGTCGACGACATGACCTACCTGCAGTGGCTGCAGCGCTACGTCGAACTCGCCATCGGCGACGGATCGAGCACCGCCGACACCCGCAAGGACGGCTCGCCGTGGCTCGACGTCAGCTGGCGCGACCGCTTCGAGGAGATGCTCAAGCGCGCCGAAGCCCGTCTGCACCCGCAGGATTCGGGACCGATCGAGTCGATCTACACCGTCGACGAGACCGGGGAGGCGCTGCTGGAGGACCCGGAGCGCGCGCTGGCCGCACTGCTCGAGCGGTACCCCGACGCCGAGACGGTCAAGCTGCACCCCGCCGACGTCCCGTTCTTCATCACGCTGTGCAAGACGCTCGGCAAGCCGGTCAACTTCGTGCCCGTCATCGACAAGGACGTCCGCCGCTGGTGGCGCAGCGACTCGCTGTGGCAGGCGCACGACGCCCGCTACACGGCCGACCAGGTGTGCATCATCCCCGGCACCCAGGCCGTCGAGGGCATCACCCGCGTCGACGAGCCCGTCGGCGACCTGCTCGACCGCTTCGAGAAGGCATCGATCGACGAGGTGCTCGCCGCAGGCGCCCAGCCCGTCGCCGTGGTGTCGCGCCGCCAGGCACGCGCCGACGTCACCGGACCGCTGGCCGTCGTCCTCGATTCACCCGACGTGCTGTGGGCCGGTCGCACCGCGATCAACCCGGTGCACCGGATCGGCTCGCCGAACGAGTGGCAAGTCCATGAGAATCGGGTTCCGGAGGGCAGGAGCGAAGCGACCGGGGATTCGAGCACTGCGACACACCCGTCCACCGGCTCACGCCTGGAGCTGACCGGCGATCAGGTCACGCTGAGCGTCCCGCTGTCCGACATCTGGATCACCATCCGGTTCACGCTGCCCGCGACCACGGTCGACGGCGGCATGCCGGTGGTCACCACCGAGGACGCCTCCGCGGCAATGCGCGCCGTGCTGGCGATCGCGGCCAACGTCGAAGGCCCCGAAGCACTTCCGCCGGTCCACGACGACAGCACCACCGTCACCGTGTCCTGGGATCCCGAGGAGGTCGCCGACCACACCGGTGTCACGGCCACGTTCGGGGCTCCACTGGCGCCCGGCCTGACGCTGGTGCCCGACGCCCTGGTCGGCCGTTGCTGGCCCGCAGTCTTCTCGGTCATCGGCTCGGCCGTCACCGAGACCGGCTTCCCGGTCGTCGAGGGCCTGCTCAGCCTGGTTCACCTCGACCACGCTGCGCACCTGCTCGCGCCGATGCCTCAGTCGAAGGCCGAACTGACCGTCACCGCAACGGCTTCGGCTGCCGTCGACACCGAGGTCGGCCGCGTCGTCCCCGTGTCGGTCACCATCGCCGACGCCTCGGGCACCGTGCTGGCCGAACTCGAGGAGCGCTTCGCCATCCGTGGCCGCAGCGGCGCTGCCGAGCTGACCGATCCGGTGCGTGCCGGTGGCGCGATCACCGACAACGCCACCGACACCCCGAGGCGTCGCCGTCGCGACGTCACGGTCACCGCACCCACCGACATGAGTGCGTTCGCCGTGGTGTCGGGTGACCACAACCCGATCCACACCGACCGGGCCGCCGCACTGCTCGCCGGGCTGAAGACGCCCATCGTGCACGGCATGTGGCTCTCGGCCGCAGCGCAGCACGTGGTCACCGCCACCGACGGGCGGGCCACTCCGCCCGCGCGGCTGGTCGGCTGGACGTCGCGCTTCCTCGGCATGGTCCTGCCCGGCGACGAGATCGACTTCCGCGTCGACCGCGTCGGCATCGACCGTGGCGCCGAGATCATCGAGGTCACCGCGAAGGTCGACAACGAACTGGTGATGGCGGCGACCGCGCAGCTCGCGGCACCCAAGACCGTCTACGCCTTCCCGGGCCAGGGCATTCAGCACAAGGGCATGGGCATGGAGGTCCGTGCCCGGTCCAAGGCCGCCCGCAAGGTGTGGGACACGGCCGACAGGTTCACGCGCGACACGCTCGGCTTCTCCGTGCTGCACGTGGTGCGGGACAACCCGACCAGCCTGATCGCCAGCGGCGTGCACTACCAGCACCCCGAGGGCGTCCTGTACCTCACGCAGTTCACCCAGGTCGCGATGGCGACCGTCGCGGCGGCGCAGGTCGCCGAGATGCGCGAGCAGGGTGCGTTCGTCGAGGACGCCATCGCCTGTGGTCACTCGGTCGGCGAGTACACCGCGCTGGCCTGCGTGTCGGGAGTGTACGAACTCGAAGCGCTGCTGGAAGTGGTGTTCCACCGCGGCAGCAAGATGCACGACATCGTTCCGCGTGACGAGCACGGCCGGTCGAACTACCGGCTGGCGGCGATCCGTCCGTCGCAGATCGACCTCGACGACGACGACGTCACCGACTTCGTCGCCGAGATCGCCGAGCGCACGGGCGAATACCTGCAGATCGTGAACTTCAACCTGCGCGGCTCGCAGTACGCCATCGCCGGCACCGTGCGTGGTCTCGAGGTCCTCGAGGAAGAGGTCGAGAAGCGTCGCGAGATCAGCGGCGGCAAGCGGTCGTTCATCCTCGTGCCCGGCATCGACGTGCCGTTCCACAGCTCCGTGCTGCGGGTCGGCGTCGCCGACTTCCGGCGCTCGCTGGAGCGGGTCATGCCGCGCGACGCCGACCCGGCGCTGCTCATCGGTCGCTACATCCCGAACCTGGTGCCGCGGCCGTTCACGCTGGACCGTGACTTCATCCAGGAGATCCGGGACCTGGTGCCTGCCGAGCCGCTCGACGAGATCCTCGCCGACTACGACACCTGGCTCAACGAGCGGCCGCGCGAGCTGTGCCGCAAGGTCGTCATCGAACTGCTCGCATGGCAGTTCGCCAGCCCGGTGCGCTGGATCGAGACCCAGGACCTGCTCTTCATCGAGGAGGCCGCAGGCGGTCTCGGCATCGAGCGCTTCGTCGAGATCGGCGTGAAGTCCGCGCCGACGGTGGCGGGTCTGGCGACCAACACCCTGAAGCTGCCGGAGTACTCGCACAACACCACGGAGGTGCTCAACTCCGAGCGCGACGCCGCGGTGCTGTTCGCGACCGACACCGACCCGGAGCCCGAGGCCGACGACGCACCTGCGGCGGCCGCTCCGGCTGCCGAGGCCGCGACGGTCGAGGCGGTTCCCACGGCCCCGGCACCTGCCGCGGCGCCGTCGGGTGGCCCACGCCCCGAGGACATCACGTTCGACGCCGCCGACGCCACCATGGCGCTCATCGCGCTGTCGGCGAAGATGCGCGTCGATCAGATCGAGGCGCTCGACTCCATCGAGTCGATCACCGACGGTGCGTCGTCACGCCGCAACCAGCTGCTGGTCGACCTCGGCTCCGAGCTGAACCTCGGTGCCATCGACGGTGCGGGCGAAGCGGATCTGGCCGGCCTCAAGGGGCAGGTGACCAAGCTGGCGCGTACGTACAAGCCGTTCGGTCCTGTGCTCTCCGATGCCATCAACGACCAGCTGCGCACGGTGCTCGGCCCGTCCGGCAAGCGCCCGGCGGCGATCGCCGAACGCGTCACCAAGGCATGGGAACTCGGCGCGGGCTGGGCCAAGCACGTCACGGCCGAAGTGGCGCTGGGAACCCGTGAGGGCAGCAGCGTCCGCGGCGGCAGCCTCGGCGGTCTGCACGACGGAGCGCTGCCCGACGCGGCAGCGTTCGACAAGGTCGTCGACGCGGCGGTCGGTGCGGTCGCGGCGCGACGCGGCATCGCGGTGTCGCTGCCGTCGGCCGGCGGTGCCGGGGGAGGCGTGGTGGATTCCGCCGCGCTCACCGAGTTCGCCGAGACGGTGACCGGACGCGACGGTGTGCTCGCCTCAGCGGCCCGGATGATCCTGAACCAGCTCGGCCACGATGCGCCGGTGAGCGTCGGCGAATCGGTCAACGACGCCGAACTCGTCGACCTGGTGACCGCCGAACTCGGGTCCGACTGGCCCCGCCTGGTGGCGCCGACGTTCGACGGCCGCAAGGCGGTGCTGTTCGACGACCGGTGGGCCAGCGCCCGCGAGGACCTCGCCCGGTTGTGGCTGGCCGAGGAGGACGAGATCGACGGCGACTGGAAGCGGCTCTCCGAGCGCTTCGAGGGTGCCGGGCACGTCGTTGCGACGCAGGCGAACTGGTGGCAGGGCAAGGCCCTGGCTGCCGGCCGCAACGTGCACGCGTCGCTCTACGGTCGCGCCGCGGCCGGCGCGGAGAACCCCGCCAGCGGTCGCTACGCCAACGAGATCGCCGTGGTGACCGGCGCGTCGAAGGGTTCGATCGCGGCATCGGTGGTCGCTCAGCTGCTCGACGGCGGCGCGACCGTCATCGCCACGACGAGCAAGCTCGACGACGATCGGCTCGGGTTCTACAAGGCCCTCTACCGCGACAACGCCCGGTTCGACGCGACGCTGTGGGTGGTTCCGGCCAATATGGCCTCCTACGCCGACATCGACGCCCTGGTGGACTGGGTCGGCAACGAGCAGTCGGAAAACCTTGGACCGCAGTCGATTCACCTCAAGGACGCCCTGACGCCCACGCTGCTGTTCCCGTTCGCCGCACCTCGGGTGGCCGGTGACATGTCCGAGGCGGGCTCGCGCTCCGAGATGGAGATGAAGGTGCTCCTGTGGGCCGTGCAGCGGCTCATCGGCGGGCTGTCGCACATCGGCGCAGAACGCGACATCGCGTCGCGTCTGCACGTGGTTCTGCCCGGCTCGCCGAACCGCGGCATGTTCGGTGGCGACGGCGCCTACGGCGAGGCCAAGTCGGCGCTCGACGCCGTGGTCACGCGGTGGAAGGCCGAGACCTCGTGGTCGCAGCGCGTGTCGCTGGCCCACGCCCTGATCGGCTGGACCAAGGGCACGGGCCTGATGGGACACAACGACGCCATCGTCGGTGCCGTCGAAGAGGCCGGGGTCACCACCTACTCCACCGCGGAGATGGCCTCGATGCTGCTCGCACTGTGCGACATCGAGTCCAAGGTGGCCGCAGCCCGCGCGCCGCTGCACGCCGATCTGACCGGCGGACTCGGCGACGTCGAGATCGACATGGCCGAACTCGCCGCCAAGGCGCGCGAGGAGATGCTGGCCGAATCCAAGCCCGACGCCGACGAGGTGGATGGACGCACCATTCGCGCCCTGCCGTCGCCGCCGCGCGGATACACCGCGGCGCCGCCGCCGGCATGGGACGACCTCGACGTCGACCCGGCCGACCTGGTGGTCATCGTCGGTGGTGCGGAACTCGGGCCGTACGGCTCGTCGCGCACCCGCTTCGAGGCCGAAGTGTCCGGTGAACTGTCGGCCGCCGGCGTGCTCGAACTCGCGTGGACTACCGGTCTGGTCAAGTGGGAGGACGACCCGAAGCCGGGTTGGTACGACACCTCCTCCGGCGACCTCGTCGACGAGGGTGAACTGGTCGAGCGCTACCACGACACGGTGCTCGAGCGGGTCGGCATCCGGTCATGGGTGGACGACGGCGCGATCGATCCCGATCACGCTGCGCCGCTGCTGGTCTCGGTGTTCCTGGACAAGGACTTCACCTTCGTGGTGTCGTCGGAGGCCGACGCCAGGGCGTTCGTGCAGTTCGACCCGGAGCACACCGTCATCGCGCCGGTGGCGGACGGGTCCGACTGGCAGGTCACCCGCAAGGCGGGCACCGAGATCCGGGTTCCGCGCAAGGTGAAGCTCTCCCGCACCGTTGGCGCGCAGATCCCCACCGGATTCGATCCGACGGTCTACGGCGTCACGCCGGACATGACGAACTCGATCGACAGGTTGGCGCTCTGGAACCTGGTCACCACCGTGGACGCGTTCCTCGCCTCGGGCTTCACCCCGACCGAACTGATGCGCTGGGTGCACCCCAGCCTGGTCGCCAGCACGCAGGGCACCGGCATGGGTGGCATGACGTCGATGCAGACGATGTACCACGGGAACCTGTTGGGCAAGAACAAGCCGAACGACATCCTCCAAGAGGTGCTCCCGAACGTCTTCGCTGGTCACGTCGTGCAGTCCTACATCGGCAGCTACGGCTCGATGATTCACCCGGTGGCGGCATGTGCCACGGCCGCGGTGTCGGTCGAGGAGGGCGTCGACAAGATCAAGCTCGGCAAGGCGGAGTTCGTGGTCGCCGGTGGGTACGACGACCTGACGCTGGAGGCCATCACGGGCTTCGGCGACATGGCGGCGACCGCCGACACCGAGTCGATGCGCGCCAAGGGCATCAGCGACTCGAAGTTCTCCCGCGCCAATGACCGGCGCAGGCTGGGCTTCGTCGAGTCCCAGGGTGGCGGCACGATCCTGCTGGCCCGCGGTGACCTGGCACTCGAGATGGGTCTGCCCGTGCTGGCGGTCGTCGGGTACGCGTCGTCGTTCGGCGACGGCGTGCACACGTCGATTCCGGCTCCCGGCCTCGGCGCCCTCGGCGCAGGGCGCGGCGGTAGGCAGTCGCAGCTGGCCAAGTCCCTGGCCAAGCTCGGCGTCGGTGCCGACGACATCGCCGTGATCTCCAAGCACGACACGTCGACGCTCGCCAACGATCCCAACGAGACCGAGCTGCACGAGCGGCTCGCGGCCTCGATGGGACGGTCGACCGGCAACCCGCTGTTCATCGTCAGCCAGAAGAGCCTGACGGGCCACAGCAAGGGCGGCGCGGCAGCGTTCCAGATGATGGGGATGTGCCAGATGCTGCGCGACGGCGTCATACCGCCCAACCGCAGCCTGGATTGCGTCGACGACGAACTGAACCACGCACAGCACTTCGTGTGGGTGCGCGAGACCCTGCACCTTGGCGAGAAGTTCCCGCTCAAGGCAGGTCTCGTGACGAGCCTCGGCTTCGGTCACGTGTCGGGTCTGGTGGCGCTGGTGCACCCGCAGGCGTTCCTGGCGGCACTGGATCCGCAGCAGCGCGAGGACTACCAGCGTCGTGCCGGTGAGCGCGTGCTCGCCGGGCAGCGCAGGCTCGCGTCGGCGATCGCCGGTGGGCCCGTGCTGTACGAGAAGCCGGCCGATCGCCGGTTCCACCACGACGAGCCGGAGAAGCGCCAGGAGGCCGACATGCTCCTCGACGCGTCGTCGCGACTCGGCGCGGATGGCTGGTACGCGCGGTGACGGAGTCGGGCTGGGGTAGCGTCGCGGCGTGAGCATCGTGGGAGTGGGCATCGATCTGGTCTCCATACCGGACTTCGCCGAACAGGTGGATCAGCCGGGAACGGTGTTCGCGGAGACGTTCACCCCTGGTGAGCGTCGCGACGCTGCAGACAAGAGTTCTTCTGCGGCAAGGCATCTCGCCGCGCGGTGGGCTGCGAAGGAGGCCGTGATCAAGGCGTGGTCCGGGTCACGGTTCTCCAAGCGGCCGATGCTGCCCGAGGGCATCCACCGCGACATCGAAATCGTCACCGACATGTGGGGCCGACCGAAGGTCCGGCTGTCGGGCGCGATCGCCGAGCATCTGAAGGACATCACCATCCACCTGTCGCTCACCCACGAGCGCGACACCGCCGCGGCGGTCGCCGTCCTGGAGACCCCCACCTAGCGGTTCCCCTTTCCCGCGAGCGTGCGTGTCTGCGGACGACACGCCGCGTCCGGAGCCGAGTTCACGCACGCTCGTGGCTGGGTGAGCGTGCCACTAGCCTGGGTGTCATGACCGATGTCGCTGCCCGTGTGCGCGAAGTCCTTCCGTCCGTACGTGCCGATCTCGAGGCGCTCGTCCGCATCGAGTCGGTATGGGCCGACCCCGCGCGACGTGACGAGGTCCGGCGCAGCGCGGAAGCGGTGTCGAAGTTGTTGTCCGAGGCAGGCTTCGGCGACGTCCGGATCATCAGCGAGGGCGGTGCGCCCGCGGTGATCGCGCACCATCCGGCGCCGCCCGGTGCGCCGACGGTCCTGCTGTACGCGCACCACGACGTGCAGCCCGAAGGCGACCGCGCGCAGTGGCACTCGCCGCCTTTCGAACCCACCGAACGCGACGGCCGGCTCTACGGCCGCGGCACCGCCGACGACAAGGCAGGCATCGCAACGCATCTGGCCGCGTTTCGGGCCCACGGCGGCAACCCGCCCGTCGGCGTGACGGTGTTCGTCGAGGGCGAGGAGGAGTCCGGCTCGCCGTCGCTGGGCGCCATGCTCGCCGCGCACCGGGACGAACTCGCCGCCGACGTCATCGTGATCGCCGACTCCGACAACTGGAGTCCCGATCTCCCGTCCCTTACCGTGTCGCTACGCGGCCTCGCCGATTGCGTGGTCGAGGTGGCGACGCTCGACCATGGGCTGCACTCGGGCATGTGGGGCGGGGTTGCGCCCGACGCCGTGACCGCACTGATCCGCCTGCTGGCCAGCCTGCACGACGACGACGGGAACGTCGCCGTCGAGGGTCTGCACGAGGCGTCGGCGGCTGACGTCGACTTCCCGGCCGAACGGGTGCGGCGCGACGCGGGACTGCTCGACGGCGTCCGCGAGATCGGTTCCGGCAGTGTGGTGCAGCGGCTGTGGGCCAAGCCCGCGATCACCGTGATCGGCATCGACACCACGCCGATCGCCTCGGCGTCGAACACCCTGATCCCGCGGGCGCGCGCCAAGGTCAGCATGCGCGTCGCTCCCGGGGGCGACGCCGCCGAACACCTGGCGGCTCTCACCCGTCACCTCGAGCAGCACGCGCCGTGGGGTGCCCGGGTGACCGTGACCCCCGGCGACGTCGGTCAGCCGTATGCGATCGACGCGACCGGCCCGGTCTACGACGCCGCGCGTGCGGCCTTCCGCCAGGCGTGGGGTGCCGACGCCATCGACGCGGGCGTAGGCGGCTCCATCCCGTTCATCGCCGAGTTCGCCAAGGCCTACCCGGAGGCGAAGATCCTCGTGACCGGCGTCGAGGACCCAGACACGCAGGCGCACAGCATCAACGAGAGCCTGCACCTCGGGGTCCTGGAACGCGCCGCGACGGCCGAGGCGCTGCTGTTGGAGTCGCTTGCCGGCGGGCAGGAGCGCAGCGACCGGGGTCTGTAGAACGCGGCTAGACCGAGATGTCGCGGCGCAGCTTCGCGACGTGCCCCGTGGCCTTGACGTTGTACTGGGCGACCTCGATCTTGCCCTGTTCGTCGACGACGAACGTCGAGCGGATCACGCCCTGGACGGTCTTGCCGTACATGGTCTTCTCGCCGAAGGCGCCCCACGCGGTCAGCACCGAGCGGTCCGGGTCGGACAGCAGCGGGAAGGTCAGGCCTTCCTTGTCGCGGAACTTGGCGAGCTTCTCGGGCTTGTCGGGGGAGATGCCGACCACGTCGAGGCCTGCATCGTTCAGTTCGGCGAGGTTGTCGCGGAAGTCGCAGGCCTGCTTCGTGCACCCGGGCGTGGAGGCCGCGGGGTAGAAGTACACGACGACCTTGCGACCCTTGAAATCCCCGAGAGCGACGGTGTTGCCGTCGGCATCGGTCAGGCTGAACGCGGGGGCGGTGTCGCCTACCTGGAGGCGGGGCGTCGGTGCCATGCGTGATTCCCTTCGGTTCGGCCGTGCTCGCAGTCGGCGGTCGCCGGGGCGAGCGACGCGACGGGGTAGCGCCTGAACTAGGGTAGTGCGACAAGGCGCGAGGCGAGTTGGAGGGCTGACGTGGCGGATAGAGATCCGGACACCATCAAGCGGGATATCGACCAGGCGCGCGATCAGTTGGCCTCGACGGTGGATGCGCTGGCGGTTCGCGCCAATCCCCGTCGGATCGCCGACGACGTGAAGGCCGCCGCGCTGGACTTCGTCAAGAAGCCCGCGGTGGCAGCCTCGCTTGCCGGCCTGGGTGCCGTGGTGCTCGTCGTCTTCGTCAAGCGCGTCAGGAATCGCTGACCAGCCGAGTTCAGCGGCGGTTCGGCCTGAAGAGGTTTGCGAACCAGGAGCGGGGCGGGTTGGCCCGCAGGCCCAAGCGGCTGCAATTGTGGATCGCCAAGAGTTCGGGTGCCGTCGCGTCCTCGTCATCGACTTCGGCCGCAAGCGTGGAGGTCGATGCGCTGGATGTTCTCATCTAGCTAAGACCTCGCTTCCCCGGTTAGCTGCTGTCAGGCGTCTTGCCCGGATGGTCACCAGCTAACTCCGACTGTACCAGGCTTACCCGGCTTTGTAGCCGGTGAAACGCGACGAACTGCCTGATCAACGACTTACGCTACGTCCCGTATCGATACGATTCGGCGGCAAAACCGCCGCTGTGCAGGCGAATCCAGCACACCCAGAAACGCCTTGCTAGCTGCGCATGGGCGAAATTGCCGGGGCGTCAGCGGCAATTTCAGGTGGGCGTTGCGGCAAAGGGGTAGCCGGCGAGTTGTGAGCTACGTCATCCGAGGCCAGGGTGTCGGGAAACGACGAAGACCCCGCCGTGGCGGGGTCTTCGAGTGGTGCGCCGTCAGGGTTTCGAACCCCGGACCCGCTGATTAAGAGTCAGCTGCTCTACCAACTGAGCTAACGGCGCGCGTGAGAGACGATAACAGGCGGCGCGGCGCAGGTGAAATCACGCCGTCAGACGACCGTCACGAGGGCCAAATGTAACGATCGCGCCGTTGTCGGCGGTTTCCCTTAGACTATTGCCAACAACTGACGCCGGTCGTCGTCACGTTGAATCCTGAGTCGTGAGGTGGAGCCAATCATGTGGCGAGTCCATTCGGTGACCCGTCCGCGTCGCCGCCCGGCGCTGATGGTGTCCCTTCTGCTGGTGCCTGCCGTGGTGCTGGGACTGAGCGGCTGCAACAGCTCGCCGTCCGCTGCGCCTCAGCCCGAGACCATCGCCGACAAGGGCACGCCGTTCGGCGATCTGTTGGTGCCGAAGCTGACGTCGTCGGTCACCGACGGAGCGGTCGGGGTGACGGTCGACTCGCCCGTGACCGTGCAGGCCGAGGACGGGGTGCTGGGCGCGGTCACCATGACCGACGAAGACGGCGCCAACGTCGTGGGCGCGCTCAGCAAGGACGGGCTGACCTGGACCACCACCGATCCGCTCGACTACAACGCGCGCTACACCCTCAACGCTCAGTCGCTCGGTCTCGGTGGCGTCACCAATCGGTCGATGACGTTCCAGACCCACTCGCCCGAGAACCTGACGATGCCCTACGTCCTGCCGAACGATGGCGAGGTCGTCGGTGTCGGCCAGCCCATCGCGATCCGGTTCGACGAGAACATCCCAAACCGGGTGGCCGCGGAGAACTCCATCAAGGTCGTCACCACCCCCGAGGTGGATGGGGCGTTCTACTGGCTCAGTAACCAAGAGGTCCGATGGCGTCCCGCGCAGTACTGGAAGCCGGGCACCATCGTCGAGGTCGCGGTGAACACCTACGGCGTCGACCTGGGCGACGGTCTTTTCGGGCAGGACAACGTCAGCACTCGCTTCACCATCGGCGACGAGGTCATCGCCACGGCGGACGACGACACGAAGACGCTGACCGTCCGCCGCAACGGCGAGGTCATCAAGACCATGCCGATCTCGATGGGCAAGAGCAGCACGCCCACCAACAACGGCACGTACATCGTCGGGGATCGCTACTCGCACCTGGTCATGGATTCCTCGACCTACGGCGTGCCGTCTAACTCGCCGAACGGCTACCGCACCGAGGTCGACTGGGCGACCCAGATGTCCTACAGCGGCATCTACGTCCACGGCGCCCCGTGGTCGGTGGGCAGCCAGGGCTACAGCAACGTGAGTCACGGCTGCCTGAACGTCAGCACGAGCAACGCGAAGTGGTTCTACGAGAACACCAAGCGCGGCGACATCGTCGACGTCACCAATACCGTCGGATCGGTCCTGCCGGGCACCGACGGCCTGGGTGACTGGAACATCCCGTGGGAGCAGTGGAAGGCCGGCAACGCCGACGTCTAGACCCGAACCGGACCCAACGAAACGGGCCCGCCGCACTGAGTGCGGCGGGCCCGTTCCGTTACCGGGGTGGCTGACGGGACTCGAACCCGCGACAGCCAGGATCACAACCTGGTGCTCTACCAACTGAACTACAGCCACCATCGCCGCCGACCCGAAGTGGGCACTGCGGCGTCGTAGATACTAGCCGCTCGGACGCTCGGTAGCCGAATCGATTGTCACTTCGCCGTTGCCGACGGGCCCGAGGTCGGCCGCGACGGCCGCGATGTCGCTGGTCGCGGGTCCCGGAGCAGGCACGAATGCGGTGCGGCGGTAGTACTTCAACTCGCGGATCGACTCGTGGATGTCGGCCAGGGCGCGGTGCGCGAGCCCCTTCTCGGGCTGGCCGAAGTAGATCCGCGGGTACCAGCGCCTGCAGAGTTCCTTGATGGAGCTGACGTCGATCATGCGGTAGTGCAGGTAGCCGTCGAGGGTCGGCATGTCGCGGGCGATGAAACCCCGATCGGTCGCGATGGAGTTGCCGCACAGCGGTGCGGTGTTGGGGGCCTTGACGTGGGTGCGGATGTAGTCCAGCACCATCTCCTCGGCGGCACCGAGGCTGGTCGTCGACGCGCGCACCTCGTTGGTGAGGCCCGACTTGCGGTGCATCGTCGCGACCACGTCGATCATGCCGTCGAGCGCCTCGTCGTCGGTGTGGATGACGACGTCGATGCCGTCGCCCAGCACGTTGAGTTCCGAGTCGGTCACCAGGGCGGCGATCTCGATGAGTCGGTCAGACCCGAGATCGAGGCCGGTCATCTCGCAGTCGATCCACACCAGTTCGTCGCGCACGAGGTTCCACAGTATTCCCACCGTCCGACGGTGTCGTCGCGACCACCTCTCACGTGCCCCCACGGCCGGATGGCACGACTAGGGTTCGCCGCATGACAGCAGACCCGTCGACCGCCCCCGCACAGCAGATCGCCGCTGGCTACGCCTTCGAAGGACCCGCCCTCGAGCTGGGGACGGTGATCGTCGACGGCGTGGTCGACCCGTCGGCCCGGGTCCGCATCCCGCTTGCCACGGTCAACCGGCACGGACTGGTCGCCGGTGCGACGGGTACCGGCAAGACGAAGTCACTGCAGATGATCGCCGAGCAATTGTCGGCGGCCGGCGTGCCCGTGCTGATGGCCGACGTCAAGGGCGACCTGTCCGGCCTGTCGCGCCCGGGTGCGGCGGGGGACAAGACGACCCAGCGCGCCGCCGACACGGGCGACGCGTGGACGGCGACCGCGTATCCCGTCGAGTTCCTCTCGCTCGGCACCGGCGGCGTCGGCGTGCCGGTGCGCGCCACCGTCACCAGCTTCGGGCCCATCTTGCTGTCCAAGGTGCTCGGTCTGAACGCCACCCAGGAGTCGACCCTCGGCTTGATCTTCCACTTCGCCGACCAGAACGGGTTGGCGTTGCTCGATCTCAAGGATCTCCGCGCGGTCATCCAGTACCTGACGAGCGACGAGGGCAAGCCGGAGCTGAAGGCTCTCGGCGCGGTGTCGACCACCACCGCGGGGGTGATCCTGCGCGCGCTGGTCAACCTCGAGGCCGAGGGCGGCGACACGTTCTTCGGCGAACCCGAACTCGAGCCCGAGGACCTGATGCGGCGCGACGCGCAGGGCCGCGGCGTCATCACGCTGCTGGAACTCAGAAATCAGGCCGCCCGGCCGGTGCTGTTCTCGACGTTTCTGATGTGGGTGCTCGCCGACCTGTTCACCACGCTGCCCGAGGTGGGCGACGTCGAGAAGCCCAACCTGGTGTTCGTGTTCGACGAGGCGCACCTGCTGTTCACCGACGCGTCCAAGGCGTTCCTCGAGCAGGTCGAGCAGACGGTGAAGCTGATCCGCTCCAAGGGCGTGGGCGTGTTCTTCTGCACCCAACTCCCCACCGACGTGCCGAACGACGTCCTCTCGCAGCTCGGAGCGCGCATCCAGCACGCGCTGCGGGCGTTCACCCCGGACGACGAGAAGGCGCTCAGGAAGACCGTGCGCACCTACCCGAAGACCGCGGCCTACGACCTGGGCGAGGCGCTGACGTCGTTGGGCATCGGCGAGGCCGTGGTCACGGTGCTCTCCGAGACGGGGGCGCCGACGCCGGTCGCGTGGACTCGGATGCGCGCGCCGCGCTCTCTGATGGACACCATCGGCCCCGACGCGATCAGCGCTGCGGCCACGGCGTCGCCGTTGCAGGCGGAGTACGGGCAAACGATCGACCGGGAGTCGGCCTACGAGCGGCTCAGCGCCCGAGTGGCCCCGCCGGAACCCGTCGACCTGCCGCCACCGGTGCCGCAGTGGGACGGGCCAGTGGCGTCGGACGAGCGAGCCGAGCCAGGGATGATGGAGAAGGTGATCGGTAGCCCGGCCTTCAAGAGCGCGATGCGCTCGGCCGGCACCGTCATCGGCCGCGAGATCACCCGCAGCATCTTCGGCACCGGCCGGCGCCGACGTCGGCGCTGAGCCGGGCTACTCGCCGCCCAGCTTCTTGTAGACCGCGCCGACGATCGGCGTGACGATCGAGCGGGGGGCGTAACCGCTCGCAACCGACATCGCCTTCGACGTCACGCCCGGCACGACGCGCATCTTGTTGCGCTCCAAGCCGTCGAGCGACACCTTCGCGGTGTACTCGGTGTCGATCCACAGGAAGTCCGGGATCAACTTCTCGACGAGCGACTGCTCGTCGGGGTCGGGCAGTTCAGTGCGGACCGGTCCGGGAGCCAGCACGGTCACGTTGATGCCGAGTGGCTTGACCTCACCGCGCAGCGACTCGCTGAACGTGTTCACGAAGGCCTTCGTCGCCGCGTACGTCGCGTTGTTCGGGATCGGTGAATTGCCCGCAGCGGAGCCGGAGATCAGGATGCCGCCTGCCCGGCGCTCCACCATGCCGGGCAACACCGCCAGCACCAGGTCGTGCACGCCGAGGACGTTCAGCTGCACCTGGTCCTTCTCGCCCTGGGCGTCGAGCTTCGCGACTGCGCCGAAGGTGGCGGTCCCGGCGTTGGCGCACAGGATCGACACGTGGCGTCCGGCCAACTCGTCGCAGAACGCGCCGCGTGCGGCGGGGTCGGCGAGGTCGACGGCGCGCACCTCGACCGTCACGCCGTACCGCTCGGTCAGCCGGGCGGCCAGCGCCGTCAGCACCTCCTCGCGCCGGGCGGTGACGATCAGATGGTGCCCGCGGGCGGCGAGTTCGGTCGCCAGCGCCTCGCCGATGTTCTGCGAGGCGCCGGTGACGACGGCACGGGCGTCGGGGTGGGGAGCGGGTACTGGCATGGCGCCAATCGTAGGGACCAATAGAGTGCACCCATGAGCAGCCCCGACCCGGGCTCGCCGACTCCCGGGCGGTCACGCATTGCGGCGTGGGCTCTCTGGGACTGCGGCGCCACCGGTGTGAACGCGATCGTCGTCACCTTCGTGTTCTCCGTGTACCTCACCGGGCAGGTCGGCCAGGGCATCGGCGGGTCGACGACGCCGGCGGAGTGGCTGGGCCGGGCACTGACGATCTCAGGGCTGGTGGTCGCGGTGCTGGCTCCGGCGACGGGTATCTGGGTCGACGCCGTTCATCGCAGACGCCGGGTGCTGACCGCGCTGACGGGTGCGGCGATCGTGCTGACGGCGTCGTTGAGCATGATCCGCGACGACCCCTCCTACTTGTGGCTCGGCCTGGCGCTGTTGGCGTGCACCGCCGCGTGCAGTGACCTGGCGACGGTGCCATACAACGCGATGCTCGGTGAGCTGTCCACGCCCGCGACGTCAGGCAGGGTCTCTGGATTCGGTTCGGCAGCAGGCTATTTCGGGAGCGTTGCGCTGCTGCTGATGGTCTACCTCGGGTTGATCGCCGGTGAGGGCGACACCCGCGGGCTGCTCGGGATCTCCGCCGCCGACGGCTGGCCGGTGCGGCTGGCGATGCTGTTGACCGCCGCGTGGTTCGCCCTGTTCGCCCTGCCGCTGCTACTGACCCGACGCACCGAGACCCCGCTGCAGACCGGTCCCAAGATCACCTTTCTCGGCGCCTACCGCCGGTTGTGGGCCGAATTGTCCGATCAGTGGCGCCGCGATCACAACATCGTCTACTACCTGGTCGCGAGCGCCATCTTCCGCGACGGGCTCACCGGGATCTTCACGTTCGGCGCGGTTCTCGGCGTCACGGTGTACGGGCTGTCCCAGGCCGACGTGCTGCTGTTCGGCGTGTGCGCGTGCGTCGTCGCCGCCGTGGGAGCGGTGCTGGGTGGGTTGCTCGACGACCGGGTCGGATCCAAGCCGGTGATCGTCGGGTCGCTGGCCTCGATGGTGGTCGTGGCTGCGGTGTTGATGACCCTCGACGGTCCTGCCGGATTCTGGACGTGTGGTCTGCTGCTGTGTCTGTTCGTCGGGCCGACCCAGTCGTCGGCGCGCACGCAGATGTTGCGCCTGACGCCGGAGGGCAAGGAGGGGGCCGCGTTCGGCCTCTACACCACGACAGGGCGTGCCGCGGCGCCGCTCGCGCCGTGGTTCTTCGCGACGTTCATCGCGGTGTTCGGCACCGACCGCGCCGGTATGGGCGGACTGCTCACCGTGCTGGCGCTCGGTCTGGTGGCGATGCTGCTGGTGAAGACGCCTACGTCACACCGGACTGCATACAGTGAGGCCTGACCCCGTGCGTTGCTGAATTGGCGTGCCGTTCACCGAGATCGAGCAGCTGATGTCCCGGCCCACGTTGATGATGCTGACGCTGGCGGACTGCCGTGCCGGGGCGCTGAGTCGAACTTCCTTGCTCCACGGCAACACCACGTTGAACTCGGTCTGGAACATGCCGCCGCTGTCGATGTAGGTGATGTTGATCGCGCGTCCCTCGCCCGCCACGTCGTACAGGACGGTCTCGGTGGTTCCCGGCGTAGCCGATTCGCCAGGCGCCGTGGACGTCCCCGGCGGCGGGATCGGCAGTGGGGTGGGCGACGCGGTCGTCGTCGGAGTGCGCGTCGTGGTCCGGGGCGCCGTGCTGAACGACGGCTCGGTCGGACCGTTCGGCGGAGCCACGACGGTCTCCTGCTGGGAACTGTTCACGATCACCAGCGCGATGAGGAGGCCGACGACGATGACCACCGACAGCGCTGCCAACGCCCACAGCCACATGCCGCGGCCGGGTCCGCCGTCGCCTGGATCGCCGGGCGGCACCTCCGGCTGCATCCCGAACTGCTCGGTGGGTGGCGGCTGGTAGGCGTATGGGGAGTAGGGCGGCAGGTTCTGCGTGTGTCCCTGCGGTGGTGGGGCCTGGTACGGGTTGGGGTACGACGGCCCGTACGGGGCCTGGTTGGCGTACGCCGGGTCGCTGTAACCGGGGTGGCCGTACGACAACGGCTGCGTCGGCTCCGGCCCGTCGCGTCGTCCTGGATCGGTCATTCCCACCTCATGTGCGCCAAGGGTACCCGCGCCTCACCGGGCCTGGCAGCGACGCGAACCCCGGTGCTTACAGCGTTTAACAAATTTTTCGCGAGGGTAAACCAAGATCACGCGCCATGGTGGCGCGCAGGAGTGGAGGCCCATCATGCGGATTCTCAGCGTCATCGTTGTCATCTGGCTGTTGATCGGCGTGGTCGCCACGTTCCAACGCGGCTACTTCGAGTCGTCGGCGAACAACTGCGGCACTGCGGGCACCATCGCCTTGACGGTGGTGGCAGGTCCGCTGAACTACGCGGGCGTCAACCCGAAGGTGACCGACTGCAAGCTCCCCGAGCCCAGTCAGTGATCGACGCGTCTCGATGCACGTGATCGTGAATGGAAGGGGCTCATCGTGATCGCACTCGGAGTCGTCCTACTGGTACTCGGACTGATCTTCTCGGTCCCGATCTTGACCTACATCGGAGTCGTCGCGCTGGTGATCGGCGCGGTGTTCTGGATCCTCGGCGCAGTCGGCCACGCGGTCGGTGGCCGCAGAGTCTGGTACTAGTTCCGACCACGCGACGTCAACGCCGCCACGGTCATCGCACGCAACACTGCGCGCGACGACCGTGGCGGCGTCGTCTGTCTGATGGCGTGCGGCGTGGAGTTGAGTAGTCCGAAGCCTGCGTGAGCCATGAGTCTGGCGTCGTCCTCGTCGAGTTCGCCGTCGAGACGCCGCAGCACGTCGACCCAGATCTCGACGTACTGACGCTGCGCCTTGCGAACCTGGCGTTTGGCCGCGGCGGGCAGGTGCCCGAGGTCGCGGTCTTGGATGCGGATGAGGTCTGACTCGCCGAACGCGAAGTCGAGGTGGAAGTCGATCAGCCCGTCGAGGGCGGCCGCGGCATCGGGGGCGTTCCGGACGACGTTCGTGCCGCCGTCGAGCAGACGCGTGCTGATCCCGACGAGGATCTCGACGAGCAGTCCCTCCTTGTTCGAGAAGTGCCGGTAGATCGCCGGTCCGCTGACGCCGGCGGCGGCGCCGATGTCCTCGAGCCGGACCGACAGATACCCACGCTCGGCGATCAGGCGCTCGGCGGCGGCGATGATCTGGCTGCGCCGATCCGACTTGGCTCTGCTGCGGGAGGTTTCACCGGCCCCCGCCGACGAGGCGCGCGCACTGGTCGTCACATCGTCTCCTCGAAGCCGGTAGACATTTGGGTTAATCGTCACTAACATCCTACGAGTTAGTCACCATTAACTCAACTGAAGTGGGTGCCCCGATGGCGACGCGGGTTTCGCATCGCGAGCAACACCTCGTTCTCGTCGAGCAATTGCAGACCAAGCTCACCGCCGCCGCCCGCGGCGGGTCGGAGCGGTCCAGGGAACGGCACGTCAGCCGCGGCAAGCTGTTGCCGCGTGAGCGGGTCGACGGTCTCCTCGACCCGGGTTCGCCGTTCCTCGAGATCGCCCCGTTGGCCGCCGACGGCATGTACGACGACGAATGTCCCGGCGCCGGAATGATCGCGGGCATTGGGCGGGTTTCGGGACGCGAGTGCATGGTCGTCGCCAACGACGCGACCGTCAAAGGCGGCACCTACTACCCGATCACGGTCAAGAAACACCTGCGGGCGCAGGAGATCGCCGGCCAGAATCGGCTGCCGTGCGTCTATCTCGTCGACTCCGGTGGCGCCTTCCTGCCCCGGCAGGACGAGGTGTTCCCCGACCGCGATCACTTCGGGCGGATCTTCTTCAATCAGGCCAACCTGAGCGCGCAGGGCATTCCGCAGATCGCCGCGGTGATGGGGTCGTGCACGGCAGGCGGCGCGTACGTGCCCGCCATGAGCGATGAAGCCGTCATCGTCCGCAATCAGGGCACGATCTTCCTCGGCGGACCGCCGCTGGTGAAGGCCGCCACCGGCGAGGTGGTGAGCGCCGAGGACCTGGGCGGCGGAGACCTGCACGCCAAGGTCTCCGGCGTCACCGACCACCTGGCCCACGACGACCGCGACGCCCTGCGCATCGTGCGTCGCATCGTCGCCACCCTCGGTCCGCGGACACCCACGCCGTGGGACGTCGCGCCGACCGTCGACCCGATCGCCGATCAGGCGGAGTTGTACGACGTCGTGCCGATCGACTCGCGGGTGCCCTACGACGTGCACGAGGTCATCGGACGCATCGTCGACGGCGGCGAATTCACCGAGTTCAAGGCCGAATACGGCACCACGCTGGTCACCGGGTTCGCCCGCATCCACGGTCACCCGGTCGGGATCGTCGCCAACAACGGCGTGCTGTTCGGCGAATCCGCCATGAAGGGCGCGCACTTCATCGAGTTGTGCGACAAGCGGTCGACGCCACTGCTGTTCCTGCAGAACATCGCTGGCTTCATGGTGGGCCGCGACTACGAGGCGGGCGGCATCGCCAAGCACGGGGCGAAGATGGTCACGGCCGTGGCGTGCGCTCGGGTGCCGAAGCTGACGGTGGTCATCGGCGGTTCCTACGGCGCGGGCAACTACTCCATGTGCGGGCGGGCCTATTCGCCTCGGTTCCTGTGGATGTGGCCCAACGCGCGCATCTCGGTCATGGGCGGCGAGCAGGCCGCCTCGGTGCTGGCCACGGTGCGCGGGGACATGACGGCCGACGAGGAGGAGGCGTTCAAGGCGCCCATCCGCGAGCAATACGAACACCAGGGCAACCCCTACTACTCGACCGCGCGGCTGTGGGACGACGGCGTCATCGACCCGGCGGACACCAGAATCGTGGTGGGACTTGCGCTCTCGGTCGCCGCGAATGCGCCGCTGGAGCCGGTGTCCTACGGCGTCTTCAGGATGTGAGGCAATGACTCTCAACGTGTTCGATACCCGGGGCGACGCCATGTTCGATACCGTGCTCGTGGCCAACCGAGGCGAGATCGCCGTGCGGGTGATTCGCACCCTGCGCGCGATGGGCATCAGGTCGGTCGCCGTCTTCAGCGACGCCGACGCCGGGGCACTGCACGTCGCCGAAGCCGACGTCGCGGTGCGGATCGGCCCCGCCCCGGCGCGACAGAGCTACCTCGACATCGCCGCAGTGGTCGATGCCGCGCGCCGCACGGGCGCCCAGGCCGTCCACCCCGGATACGGATTCCTCTCGGAGAACGCCGAATTCGCTGCGGCGCTGCGGGACGCGGGCATCGCGTTCATCGGCCCACCGGTCACCGCCATCCAGACCATGGGCGACAAGATCACCGCCAAGGCGGCGGTGTCGGCGTTCGGCGTGCCGGTGGTGCCGGGCATCTCGCGCCCGGGGCTCACCGACGACGACCTGATCGGCGGCGTCGGCGAGGTCGGCTTCCCCGTGTTGGTCAAGCCGTCGGCAGGCGGTGGCGGCAAGGGGATGCGAGTGGTGCATGCGGCCGCCGACCTTCCTGCCGCGTTGATCTCCGCACGCCGCGAGGCCGCCGCGGCCTTCGGCGACGACACGCTGTTCATCGAACGCTTCGTGTTGAATCCCAGGCACATCGAGGTGCAGGTGGTCGCCGACGGCCACGGCAACGTCGTGCACTTCGGGGAGCGCGAGTGCAGCCTGCAGCGCCGTCACCAGAAGGTGATCGAGGAGGCGCCCTCACCGCTGCTCGACTCGGCGACGCGGGCGCGCATCGGGGCGGCGGCGTGCGACACCGCGCGCAGCGTCGACTACACCGGTGCCGGTACGGTCGAATTCATCGTTTCGGCCGACCAGCCCGACGAGTTCTTCTTCATGGAGATGAACACCCGCCTGCAGGTCGAGCACCCGGTCACCGAACTGGTCACCGGCACCGATCTCGTGGAACTCCAGGTTCGCATCGCGGCGGGGGAGCAGCTGACGCTCGAGCAGGACGACGTCGTGCTCTCGGGCCACGCCATCGAGGCGCGCGTCTACGCCGAGGATCCGGCACGGGACTTTCTGCCCACGGGCGGCACGGTACTCGACGTCGTCGAAAGCCCGCTCGCACGCAACGATTCAGGCATCCGAGTGGGCACCGTCGTCGGCAGTGACTACGACCCGATGCTGGCGAAGGTCATCGCCCATGCCGGCGACCGGGAAGGCGCCCTGCGGGCGTTGGACCGCGCCCTGGCCGGTACCGCCGTACTCGGGGTCGCCACCAACGTCGACTTCCTGCGCTTCCTGCTGGCAGACCCCGACGTGGCGGCGGGACGGTTGGACACCGGGCTGCTCGACCGCCGCCTGCCCGACTACGGCGGATCACCCGCCGACGACGACGAACTCATCGCCGCCGCCGTCCATCACTGGCTGCAGCGCTGGGCCGGGGCCGACAACGACCCGTGGTCGCTACCCTCGGGCTGGCGCGCCGGCGTTCACGCCGCGACGACGATCCGCTTGCGAGCGGGCGAGCGCACCGACCACGTGCACCTCACCGGAACCCCGTCCGCGGGTACCGCCCGGATCGAGGATGGTGAATCTCGTTCCCTGGCAGCCACGCTCGCCGGGCGAGACCTCACCGTCACCCTCGACGGGCTGCGGACGGAGTACGTGGTTGCCGCCGCCGAGCACGTCACCTGGCTGCACGGTGCCGGCCGCACCACGGCGGTCGAGGAGGTCCGCGAGGCGCCGGTCCGTCCCGACGACGCGCACGCCGGAGACGCCGAACTCGTCAGCCCGATGCCAGGATCGGTCGTCGCGGTGGGCGCCGAGGACGGCGCCTCGGTGACGTCGGGGGACGTCGTCGTCACCGTCGAGGCCATGAAGATGGAACACGCCCTCTCGGCGCCCGTGGACGGCGTCGTCGAACTGCTCGTCGCCGTCGGCGACCAAGTCAAGGTGGGCCAGCCGCTGGCCCGAATCACCGTGTCGAACAAGGAGTCCGAACAATGAGCGACTTTCTGTCCACCGGCACTCTGCCGGACCACTACGAACAGCTGGCCAAGACCGTGCGCGACTTCGCGCAGAGCGTCGTCGCTCCCGTGGCGGCCAAGCACGACGCCGAGCACTCGTTCCCCTACGAGGTGGTGGCCGGCATGGCCGACATGGGTCTGTTCGGCCTGCCGTTCCCCGAGGAGTACGGCGGCATGGGCGGCGACTACTTCGCGCTGTGCCTGGCGCTGGAAGAACTCGGCAAGGTCGATCAGAGCGTTGCGATCACCCTCGAGGCCGGGGTGTCACTGGGCGCCATGCCCGTGTACCGCTTCGGCAACGACGCCCAGAAGCAGGAGTGGCTGCCGCTGCTGGCGAGTGGCAAGGCGCTGGGGGCATTCGGCCTCACCGAGGCAGGCGGCGGTTCCGATGCGGGCGCCACCAAGACCACCGCCAAGCTCGACGACGGCCACTGGGTCATCAACGGCACCAAGCAGTTCATCACCAACTCGGGCACGGACATCACCAAGCTGGTGACCGTGACCGCGGTCACCGGTGAACGCGAGGGTTCCGGAGGGCAGGAGCGGAGCGACTCGGGAAATCGGCCCGGCAAGAAGGAGATCTCGTCGATCCTGGTGCCGGTGCCCACCGAGGGCTTCACGGCCGAACCGGCGTACAACAAGGTCGGCTGGAACGCCTCCGACACCCATCCGTTGAGCTTCGACGACGTCCGCGTGCCGCAGGAGAACCTGCTCGGCGAGCAGGGTCGCGGCTACGCCAACTTCCTGCGCATCCTCGACGAGGGCCGCATCGCGATCGCGGCGCTGTCGGTCGGTGCCGCGCAGGGTTGCGTCGACGAATGCGTCCGGTACGCCAAGGAGCGTCAGGCCTTCGGTGCGGCCATCGGGACCTATCAGGCGATCGCGTTCAAGATCGCCCGCATGGAGGCACGGGCGCACGCTGCCCGCGCGGCCTACTACGACGCGGCCGCACTCATGTTGTCCGGCAAACCCTTCAAGAAGGCTGCCGCCGTCGCGAAGCTCGTCTCCAGTGAGGCCGCCATGGACAACGCACGCGACGCCACGCAGGTGTTCGGCGGCTACGGCTTCATGAACGAGTACCCGGTGGCGCGGCACTACCGCGACAGCAAGATTCTCGAGATCGGTGAGGGCACGACCGAAGTGCAGCTGATGCTGATTGCCAGGGAGGCCGGGCTGTAATGACGGATGAGACGCAGAAGAGGATTGTCACCCAGCGGGGGTTGTGGTTCGAGGAGTTCGAGACCGGTGTGCTGTACCAGCACAGGCCCGGGCGCACCATCACCGAGGCCGACAACGTCTTCTTCACCACGCTGACGATGAACACCCAGGCGCTGCACCTCGACGCCGCGTTCTCCGATGCATTGCCACCGTTCAACCAGCGGCTGGTCAACTCGATGTTCACGCTCTCCACGCTGGTCGGGCTGTCGGTCGCGCAGCTGACGCAGGGCACGATCGTCGGCAACCTGGGTTTCGGCGAAGTGGCGTTCCCCAAGCCGCTGTTCCACGGCGACACGCTCTACGCCGAGACCGAGGTGCTCGAGAAGCGCGAGTCGAAGAGCAGGCCGGGTGAGGGCATCGTCACGTTCTCCCACGTCGGGCGCAATCAGCACGGCGACGTGGTGGCCACTGCGTCGCGAAAGACCATGGTGCGCAAGCGGCCAGCGGAGGAGTCCTGATGCTCGGCACCAACGGACCAGGCTGGCTGTTCTGTCCTGCCGACCGCCCGGAGCGGTTCGAGAAGGCCGCGGCGGCGGCCGACGTCGTGATCCTCGACCTCGAGGATGGCGTCGCCGCCAAGGACCGGGAGGCCGCGCGCAGAGCGCTCGCCGAGACCCGGCTCGACCCGGCGAAGACCGTCGTGCGGGTGAACCCGGTGACGACGCCGGACCACGCCCTCGACATGAAGACCCTCACGCAAACCGATTACACGACCGTAATGCTCGCCAAGACCGAGACCGCGGAGCAGGTACGTTCGCTCGCGCCGTTCGACGTCGTGGTGCTCGTCGAGACCCCGTTGGGCGCTCTCGCCGTCACCGAGACCGCGCGCATCGACAACGCTGTCGCGGTGATGTGGGGTGCCGAGGACCTGTTCGCCGTCACCGGCGGCACCGCGAACCGATGGCCCGACGGCAGGTACCGCGACGTCGCGCAGCACGTCCGCTCGCAGACCCTGCTCGCGGCCAAGGCCTACGGCCGGTTGGCGCTGGACTCGGTGTACCTCGACATCTCCGACCTCGACGGTCTCCGTGCCGAGAGCGACGACGCGGTGGCGGTGGGTTTCGACGCCAAGGTCGCGATCCATCCGACCCAGGTGGCGGTGATTCGCTCGGCGTACACGCCGACCGACGAGCAGATCGACTGGGCACGCCGCGTCTTGGACACGGCACGCGATCAGCGCGGTGTCTTCCAGTACGAGGGCCTGATGGTGGACGCCCCCGTGCTGCGACGGGCCGAGCGAATCGTCGCGTTGGCCCCCTGAGTCGAGCGATTCGTGGAGTATCACCCGCGCTGAGCGCAGGTCTCACTCCACGAATCGCCTACTTGCGCTTGGCGGCGGCCAGACGCGCTGCGAACTCCGGCGATTCGATCGACCGCGCCTGTGGGCCGATCTCGACGTCGACTGCCTGCGCGTGCTGATCCAGGTCGACGGTGCCGGGGTTGGCCGTAGCCCGCATGGACGCCTTGGTGGCGAGGACGACGTCGCGCGGCGCCGACGCCGGGCCCGCGGCAAGCGCCCGCGCGGCAGCGACGGGATCGTCGGCGACCTCGAGCGCAAGTCCATGTCGCACAGCGCTTTCCGCGTCGAACCGCATGCCGAACAGCAGCGCTGCGCGGGCAGCCTGCGGCCCAATTGCGCGTTGCAGCATCCACGTCGCACCGCCGCCGGGGTGAATGCCCAACTTCTGGAACCTCGGGTCGAACATCGCTGCAGACCCAGCGATCCGGACGTCGGCGGCGAGCGCCAGGTTCAGGCCCGCCCCGACGGCAGCGCCGTTGACTGCGGCGATCGTCGGAAGGGTGCATTGCGCGACGGCGAGGAAACCGTCGTAGATCACGCGCAGTCCGTCCTCTGTCGCGGCACCGAGTGCGGTGAGGTCGGCGCCGGCACAAAATGCCTTGCCCGCCCCGGTGAGGATGACCGCGTGTACCTCGGTGTTCGCCTCGGCGGCTTCGACGGCGGCGCGTAGTTGGGCCGAACTCTCCGCGGTGACTGCGTTGCGGCGATCCGGGTCGTTGACGGTGATGAGCGCGACGCGGTCCTCGACCTGCGTCAGTACGAGATCGGGCATCGTCTCAGCGTAGTGACGCGCCCGTTGGTGACAGCAGAAGGGCCGTTCGGGACCTGCGACGGGTGGTCCGTGGCGTCACTCAGCCCAATTACCTGCGGTTTCCCCTCTCCGGTCACGGACGCGGTTCACCTTCGCAACGGATTCATAAACGCCCATATTGTCTAACGTGCAAATAAATAAACCGGTCCTACCTTCAGCTTGACCACAGGGTCTGAAGAGCTGGAGGACAAATGGCACCGACGAGCAAGCGCCTCACCGTGAGTGCAGTGGCAATCACGGCAATGTGCTGGCCAATGATCTTGCCGAGCGCGGTGAGCACGGCTGAGCCGGCTCACCAATCAGCGGGTAGCGGAGGTGTGCCCTGCTCGAACATGTTCCAGCAGTTCACATCGACGCCGGCCGGCGTTCCCCAGACCCTTCAGAGTGCCGCGTCAGCCTTGACCGGCGCAGGCGCGCCGGCCACGCCGGTAGTGATCCCGCCGGCGACGAACGCCGCGGCCGTTAGTGGTGGGACGGGAGCTGGCGGCGCTGCTGCGGGTGGTGGTGGAGGAGCTGGTGGTGCGGGCGCGGCCGGTGGTGGTGCGGGCGCGACCGGTGGCGGTGCGGGCGCTGGTGGCGGCGCTGCTGGTGGCGGAGCTGCCGGTGGTGGTGGAGGAGCTGGTGGTGCGGGCGCGGCCGGTGGTGCCGGCGGAGCTGGTGGCGGAGCTGCCGGTGGTGGCGCCGGAGCTGGTGGTGGAGCGGGCGCCGGTGGTGGCGGAGCCGCAGGTGGTGGCGGTGGAGCAGCCGGTGGTGGTGCAGGCGGCGGTGCGGCTGGTGCAGGCGGAGGTGGCGGTGCCGGTGGTCTCGGTGGAGCGGATGCGGCCGCACTGCAGACCGCATCGGGTGTCGTCGGTGGCGACGCGGGCGCGGCGGCACCTCTGGGCGCGGTTGACGCCAGCGCCGGTGTCGTCGGCGATGGCGGCGGTGCAGGAGCGGGTGGCGGCGCAGGCGCAGGCGGTGGTGCAGGTGTCGGCGGCGGTGGTGCTGATGTGGGACAACTCGTCGACGCGGCCGGTACCGGTGCAGGCGCGCCGATCGACACTGCAGCGGGCGTGGGAGCCCCTGTCGGAGAGGCGATTCCGGCGGCAGCTCCGGTCGGTGGCGGCGCCCCGGTCGGCGGTGGTGCTCCTGTTGGTGGCGGTGCTCCGGTTGGTGGCGGAGCCCCGGTTGGTGGTGGTGCTCCGGTTGGTGAGGTGATTCCGGCGGCCGCGCCCATTGGTGGCGGTGCTCCGGTGGGCGGTGGCGCTCCGGTCGGTGGTGGCGCACCGGTTGGTGGTGGTGCTCCCGTCGGTGGCGGTGCGCCGGTAGTCGATGGCGGAGCGGTAGCCGTGCCCGCCGCTGACGCAGGTGCGGTAGCCGCGCCCGTGGTCGATGCCGCCGCCGTTGCGGCGCCGGTCGCAGACGCAGGTGCCGTGGCCGCGCCGGTCCTGGACGCTGCCGCAATCGCGGCACCGGGCGGCGGGGGCGTCGTGGGCGGCGCGCCAGCCACGGGCGCGGTCGAGGTGGGAGTGCCGGCAGCCGTTGAGGTTCCTGCCGCCGCCACGATCGAGAACTCGGGTGCCGTGGTGGGCGGTGCGCCTGCCGCAGCCCCAGTCGTTGCCGGTGCGCCGGGAGCGGTGACGGCAGGGATTCCCGGAGTGGGCGTTCCAGGCGTCAGCGTTCCGATCGTGACGCCCCCTTCGGCAGGAACGGTGCCCCTTGGCCTGCCGTCCGCAGCGCTCGGCGCCATTCCCGGTGCGGGCGCATCCGGTGGTTCCGCTGCTACGGCCGGCGGCGGTGCCGCGGCCGCGGGTGGTGCGGGTGCGGCTAGTGCAGGCGGTGCAGCGGCCGGGGCTCCCGTGGTGGGCACGATCGACACTGCCGCAGCAACAGCGGCCCCCGCGGCAATCGACGCTGCCGGAGGCATTCCCGTCGCAGGCGGTGGCGGCGCGCCGGCAGCCGGCGGTGCCGGTGTGCCCGTCGCGGGCGGTGGCGGTGCGCCCGTGGCCGGTGGCGGCGGTGTGCCTGCCGCCGGCGGTGGCGGTGTCCCGGCGGCCGGTGGTGGTGGCGTCCCTGCAGGCGGCGGCGGCGGTGCGCCCGCGGCCGGTGGTGGCGGCCTACCCGAGGCAGCGGGACTCCCCGGGGGCGGAGGTGCGGGTGCTCCGGCGGCAGGTGGCGGAGGCGCGCCCGCTGCCGGCGTAACTGGTGGACCAGAAGTGCTGCCGCAAGCGGCCATTGACGATGCAGCCGCACGTGCGCAGCTCGACCAGAATGCTGCCCGTGCGGCAGCCGAGCAGGCCGCGGGCGTCGGTGGCGGCCAAGGCGTCGGTGGCGGCGAAGGTGCCGGCCTACCCGGGGGTCACGTTGGGATCGACGGTGGCCAGGGTGCTGCCGTAGACCAGCTAGCGGCTGTAGGGGCACCCATAGCGGGTCCTGAGGTGGCGCCGGTCGTCGACGCTGCCGCTGCTGCCGCTCCCGGCGCAGGCGGGGGCGCGGGTGGCGCAGGTGGTGGCGCTGGCGGCGGAGGCGCTGCGGGTGCCGGTGGTGGCGGAGCAGGCGCAGGCGCAGGCGGCGCCGGAGGCGGCGGAGCCGGTGGTGGCGCAGGTGCAGGCGGCGGTGCCGGTGGTGCGGGTGCAGGCGGCGGTGCCGGTGGTGCGGGTGCAGGTGGCGGCGCAGCAGGTGGCGCAGCCGGAGCCGGAGCCGGGGGCGCAGCCGGAGCCGGAGGCGCAGCAGCAGGTGGTGGTGCAGCAGGTGGGGGTGGCGGCGCAGCAGGTGGTGGCGGTGCTGCCGGAGCAGGCGCGCCGGCCGTCGTGACCCAGGCCGCCGGCGTCCCCGCCGCTGCGTCCACTGGTGTCCTTGCGCCGATGGCTGCCGTACAGCCGATCCCCGCGCAGGTCATCGCGCCGCTCACCGGTGCTGCGGCCCTGGCCACGCAGTACGTGCCGCAGCCGGCAATCGTGCCGGGGCAGGGTGGGCTGTTCGCGCTGCCCGCACTGAACCTGCCTGCGGTCAGCGGGCTGGGCATTCCGCTTCCCACGCAGATCACCATGCCCACGGACATGATCTGCACGTCGCCGGACTGGTCGGCCCCCGCAGGCCCGGCTGCTCCCGGCGGCCCGACGCCGCCGCCGGCCACTGCGCCGGCTGGCGGAAGATGGTGATGCGCAACGTCATTGACCTGATGGCGTGACGACGGTGGAACGGTTCGCTGACCGCGGCGAGAGTCGCGGGCAGCGGACCGTTCCTCGTCTGCTGGATGATTCCGTCGTCGACCACCCATGACGACGTGAACTGACGCAGGATGAATGCATGGACCTCTCTTCCTGCACTGCACTGGTCACCGGAGCCAACCGTGGGCTCGGCAGACACTTCGCCGAACAGCTCCTGCAACGCGGGGCGCGCGTCTACGCCGGCGCCCGCAACGCCGACGGCGTCGACCTGGCCGGTGCGATCCCGGTGACCATCGACGTCGCCGATCCCGGGTCGGTATCGGCCGCCGCGGAGGCGGCCGGTGACGTCACGCTGCTGATCAACAACGCCGGCATCTCGCTGGGCGCAGACCTACTGACCGGCGACCTCGACGACGTCCGCCGCGAGATGGACACCAACTACTTCGGAACCCTCTCGGTGACACGGGCGTTCGTTCCGGTGATCGAGCGCAACGGTGGCGGGGCGATGCTGAACGTGCTGTCCGTGCTGTCCTGGCTGAGTCTGCCGATGGCGGGTGGCTATTGCGCATCGAAGGCGGCCGCCTGGTCCATGACCAATGCCCTGCGGCTGCAACTCGCCGAACGCGGGATCGCCGTGACGGCACTGCACGTCGGCGCCATGGACACCGACATGATGAAGGACAGCGACGTGCCGAAGTCCGATCCCGCCGCGGTGGTGGCGCTGGCGCTCGACGGCGTCGCCGCGGGCGACCACGAAGTACTCGCCGACGACGTCAGCCGTCACGTTCGGGCGCAGTTGTCGAACGGTGTCGCCGGGGTGTACCCGCAGCTGGCGTGACGAGGGCCGGTCACGCAGTGGTGTCGCGCGCGCCCAGGCGGAGATGCTCGATGTGGTAGACCGCTTCGTCGAGGAGTTGAGCCACGTGATCGTCGTACAGGCGATAGACGATGTTGCGCCCGTTGCGATCTCCGGTCACCAGTCCGAGCGCACGCAGCAGGCGCAGTTGGTGCGACACGGCGGGTTGCTCCATGCCGACGGCAGCCGACAGGTCGGTGACGGTGCAGGGCGAGAGCCGCAGCCGGGTGAGGATCAGTAGCCGGTTCGGCGAGGCGAGGGCTTGCAGGGTCTCGGCCACCTTGGCCGCAGACGACGCATCGAGGGTTGCCGGTGGTGTCGACCGGCCCTCTACGCCATGGCCCATGGCTCCATTCAAGCATGATCGACGGGCTGCCCCTGACACCTCTACACTTTTACATGTATACATGTCTGCGTGACTTGTTCTGGAACGCTCACGCACCCGGGCGCGCCCTGCACCGACCACGACGTCGCTGCTCCCGCTCGCTCGTCGGGTGCGTGGGCGCTGCCGTCGGTGCGCTGGGCGGCCGTGGCGTTGGCTCTCTTCCTGGGCGGCATCGGTGCACGCCTGCTCGGAGCACCCGCCGCGGTGTGGTGGTCGTTGTTCCTGACCTGCTACGCCGCTGGGGGATGGGATTCGGCACTCGAGGGCCTGAAGGCGTTGCGGGACAAGCGCCTCGACGTGGACCTGTTGATGATCGTTGCGGCCATCGGCGCCGCCGCGATAGGCCAGGTGCTCGACGGCGCGCTGCTCATCGTCATCTTCGCGACGTCCGGAGCCCTGGAGGACGTAGCGACACGGCGCACCGAGGACTCGGTCAACAGCCTCCTGACCCTGGCGCCGCAGCAGGCCGTGCGCGTGGACGCCGACGGCACGGAGACGGTCGTGCCCGCCAGTCGACTCGCCATCGGCGACCGCGTGATAGTCCGCCCGGGCGAACGGATCTCGGCCGACGGCCGCGTGGTCGACGGCGCGTCGGACGTCGATCAGTCCTCGATCACCGGCGAGTCCATGACGGTTGCCAAGAACGTGCACGACGAGGTGTTCGCGGGCACCGTGAACGGCTCGGGCGTGTTGGTCGTGCGGGTCGATCGCGACCCGTCGCAGACGGTCATCGCCCGGATCGTCGAGATGGTCGCCGTGGCGTCGGCGACCAAGGCCGGTACGCAGCTGTTCATCGAGAAGGTGGAACAGCGGTACTCGGCGGTCGTGGTCGCCGCGACGGTCGCGCTTCTGGCGATACCGCTGCTCGTGGGCCACGACGTGCAGTCGACCCTGCTGCGCGCCATGACGTTCATGATTGTCGCATCGCCGTGCGCGCTCGTCCTGGCCACGATGCCTCCGCTGTTGTCGGCCATCGCCAACGCCGGCCGACACGGCGTCCTGGTCAAGTCGGCGGTGGCGATGGAGCACCTCGCCGACGCCGACGTCGTCGTACTCGACAAGACCGGAACCCTCACCCGCGGAACGCCCGAGGTCTCCTCGGTCGTCGCGCTCGACGAGTCCGCCGACGGTCCGGACGTCCTCGAACTCGCGGCGGGCGCCGAACTCTACAGCGAGCACCCGATCGGTCGCGCGATCGTGGCCGCAGCACGCGCCAGGGGAGTGGAGATCCCCCCGGCACGGCAGTTCACGGCGCTGCCGGGACGCGGAGTCCGGGCGGAGGTGCGGGGTCGCACGGTCGCGGTACTCGTGCCCGATGGTCAGCACCGCCTGCCGCAGGTCGTCGACATGCAAGCGGCGGGCGCCACGGTGGTCGTGGTGCTGGTGGACGGGCGGGCGGTCGGACTCCTCGGGCTCAACGACCTCATCCGAACCGATGCCGTCGAATCCGTCGAACGGCTCACTCGGATGACCGAGACCTCGCCGGTTCTGCTGACGGGCGACAACCCGTCCACGGCCGCGCACGTCGCGCGAACGGTCGGCATCCGCGAGGTCCGCGCCAATCTGCTTCCCGACGACAAGAGCTCCGTCGTGGGGGGTTTCGAGCAGGCCGGCCGGCGCACGCTGGTCGTCGGTGACGGCGTGAACGACGCGCCCGCGATGGCTGCCGCGCACGCGTCGATGGCGATGGGACGTACCGGAGCCGACCTCAGCATCGACACCGCCGACGCGGTCACCGTGCGCGATGAACTGACCGTGATCCCGACGGTCCTCGCGCTGGCGCGTCGCGCACGTCGGGTTGTGATCGCCAACCTCGTCATCGCGGGCTCGGCGATCGTCGCCCTGGTGACCTGGGATCTGGTCGGTGAGCTTCCGTTGCCGCTCGGAGTGGCTGGGCACGAGGGGTCGACGATCCTGGTGGCCCTTAACGGGTTGCGGCTACTGACCGACCGCGCGTGGCGACGGGCCGGAGGGCGCTGAGGTGCGGTGGCGTGTCCGGGGTTCCGGCTCAGGAATAAATGAGTCCCGGTGACGGCTGTGGGGAGGACGTATGCGCCGGCTGACAAGGAGACGGGTATGTCGGAACCCATTGACTTCGACGAGATGAACCGGAAGGTCATCTCCGAGTTCCGCGAGACGGGCGGCAAGGCAGGCGGCGTGTTCGAGGGCAAGCCACTGGTGCTCGTGCACCACGTCGGCGCCAAGTCGGGCAGAGAACGCATCGCGCCCCTGGTGCCGTACCTGGATGGCGACCGCACCTTCGTCTTCGCCAGCAAGGGCGGCTCCGACACCAATCCCGACTGGTATCACAACCTGGTCGCCAATCCCGACACCGTCGTGGAGCAGGGCTCCGAGACCTTCCGCGTCACCGCGCGAGTGCTGAGCGGTGAGGAACGGGACGACGTCTACGCCAAACAGACCGAGGCGGAGCCGCAGTTCGGCGAGTATCAGCGCAAGACGTCACGGGTGATCCCCGTCATCGAGTTGCAGCGAGTGGTGGACTGAACCCATGGCCGTAACCGTTCTGCTCGAATTCAAACTCAAGGCCGAGGCGTTGGCCGAGGCGCGCGAACTGATGGGCCGCGAACTACAGACCACACGCGCGTTCGACGGCAACCTCGCCACCGACGTCATCGTCGACGAGGACGATCCGACGCATTGGATCATCTACGAACGCTGGGAGTCCGTCGAACATGACGAGGCGTACCGCAGCTTCAGGGCAGGCGAGGGCAGGATCGCCGCATTGCCTGCGCTATTAGCCGTTCCACCGGTCAAGACGCGGTACCTCGACACCGACATCTGACGCATCAGCTGCGGAGTCTCGTAGGGGACTACAACTTGCGGAGCAGCACCGCCGCGCGGACGTCGTCGCCGACGGCGAGCGCGAAGCGCACCTCGTCTCCGCGGCGCACGGAATGGATCGCGACGTCCTCGCCGTAGCGGATCGGCCGCCGGTACTCGACGACGGCTCGGTATGGTGCCGTGCACACGTCGGGTGCGGAGGCCATCACCTCGTGCACCGCGTGCCAGTAGGCGGCGTTGGTGACGTGCTCGAAGAGATCGATATCGGTGCGACGCAACGCGAACGGCGTGACGACGTCGGTGTCGGTAGGGTTCTGCAGCCATGGTCGCCACTTGAGTCGGTGTTCGTCGGTCGTGGTGGCGAACCGCGCGACCAGTGTGTCGGAGACTCGCGACGGAGTGAGTGTGTCCTTGTTGATCGCGATCCAGAAGCCCTCGGTCTCGATGTGGCCGCCTGCGCTCCCATCGAGGTCGACGCGCATCGTGCACCAGCGGCTCGACAACGCCGAACACCACCGGTGGAACGTCAGGTCACTGGGCCACTCGATGGGTTCGATGACGTCGATGACCGTGCGTTGCACGATCCAGTGCGGATGGTTCTCGGCCTCACCGGCGTCGACGAGGTTCTCCGCACCGACCTCCTGGATGTAGCGGGCCACGCCATCCAGGCGTAGGTGCAGGTCACCGTCGATGTCGCCCGTCGCGACCGGCCACGACGTCTGGTAGACGTACCCGGTGTCGGGCCGGGGGCTCAGGCGGTGGTCGACGTCGTTGGTGGGCATCGGGTCATGTGTACCGCATCCGCTCGCGGGGCTCGGTCACCGGTGGCTTCATCGTGGCCCAATACCGACGAGACCAGGGTCGAAGGTCGCCCTGGCCGCGACCGACGCCGCCGCAGCCGCGACGATGACGCCCGCATCGGATTCGTACCCCTTCGGAAACACGATCTCGGCGCTGTCGGGGCCGTCGCGGTGAGCCATCAGCCAGTCGTACAGCAACCAGTCCAGCGCGCAGGTCACGGCCATCGGGTCTGCCTCGGCAGAACGGGCGGCGGTGAGCACCGATCGCAGCGCCTCGAGGTGCTCCTTGCGCGACGCCTCCTTGTTCACCCCGGAGCTGTCGAAGAGCAGCATCGACAGGGTCAGCGGAAAGCGTTGACCGGTCTCGGTTCTGACCACCCACCGGCCGCCCTTCCACGGATTCCCAGGATCGACCTGCTGCATTTCACCGAACCCGCCGATGACGCCGATCGCAGGGTCGTCGAGTTCACCGTCGAACGGCGCCGGGCCCAGCAGTCCGAGCGGTTCGCGCGCCAGGATGGAGAACAAGGCCGCGGTTCCGAGGATCTTGCCTGCCCGCAGGTCGGGGACCGAACCCGTGCGATCCAGCGCCGCGGAGTACTCGAAGCACAGCCGATCCAATGTGCGATGGAGATCCAACAGGTCCTCACGTTCCTCGGCTGCGGGCCGTCGGCCGCCGCCGAGAATTCGACCGAAGCGCTCCGCGGCGATGATGAGGGAGTCGTCGATGGCTTCGAGGTGCGTGGCCACCAGGCGCTCGGGCTCGTCGTCCTCGGCGACCAGCGCCTGCAGGGTCGTGGGGACGCCTCGTTCCGTCGCCCAGTAGAAGCCGAGCTGCCCCTCGTTCTGGACGATCCGTGGCCTCACGACCGTTGCCAGATCACGACGCGGTTGTTGCCGGAGTCGGAGACGGCCAGCCGGTCGCCGGCCAGCGAGATGCCGTACGGCCAGCACAACGTGTCGCGTTGCACCGACGTCCAGCGGTTCTCCCCGTTGGATCCGAAGTCCGGTTGCGCCAGCACGTGATCGGCCGCGCGGCCGTCGAGGGGGACACCGTTCCACAACAGGATCCGGTTGTTGGCGGTGTCCGCGATCGCCAGGCGCTCGGTCGACGGGTCGGTCGCGTCTAGCCCGATCGCGTAGGGGAAGCGAAACCTGTCCCCGGTGTGCGGGCCATACGGCCACTCGGTGGCAGAGGTGAAGTCCGGCTGGCCGATCACGACGTCGGCGGGCCGGTCGACATCCGGGTGCGGCGACCAGCCCAAGATTCGGTGATCACCGGCGTCGGCCACCAGCAACAGGTCGCCGCGGCCCGCGATGTCGTGCGGCCACCGGAAGCTGGCGGGACCGGCGTCGCCACCTCGATTCTCCTCGCGGTGCTTCGGATCGGGTTGTCCCAGTACGACGTCGGCGGGACGACCAGGGTCGGGGATTCCGCCGTCCCACCCGAGTACACGACGGTTGCCGGTGTCGGCGACCCAGAATCTGGATCCGACCATGGCGATTCCGAACGGCCAGTAGAACGTGGACGCTGAACACTCACCACCCTGGTTCGGCAGGACGCTAGTCACATCGGGTTGTCCGAGAACGTGATCCGGCGGAGTGTCGTCGAGCACGGGAACTTCGTCCCACACCAGGATCCGGTGGTGCCAGGCGTCGGCGACGATCAGCCGACCGCCATGGACGAGCACTCCGGTCGGCAGGTTCATTCCCCGCTCGGGTCCGCGTCCATTCGCCGCGCGGCCTTCGGTCGTCCCATCGGGTTGGCCGAGCACGACGTCGGCGGGCTGCTCGTCGGCGGTGGGCATGCCGTGCCAGATGAGCACCCTGTGGTTGCCCGAATCGGCGACGGCGACGTGGTTCTCGCCGAGGAACACCCCGCGCGGCGAGTACATCCAGGCCATGGTCGGGCTCGCAGGCGGCAGTGCCAGACCGCCGGGGGCGGGCGCACCCAGCCACACCTCCGGTGCCCAGCCACCGCTGACGTCGACCTCGGGCGTGACGTCTACCCTGGCCGGCCGTCCGCTGACGTTCACGCGGACGGTGTATCGGCTCATGTCGTGACTCGAACCCAGACGTCGCCCTCGTCGACCCGCAGCGGAAGCTGTTCGAGCTGGGCGCCCGGTGCCGTCAGGCATTCACCGGACGTCGCGTCGTAGCAGAACCCGTGCCACGGGCAGGTCAAGGTGCCATTCGAGACGTCGAGCATCGCGTTGTCCAAGGGCAGTGCCTCGTGCGCACATTCGTTGCGATACGCCGTCAGCCGCTGTGCGATGTTGACGACGATGACCTCGGCCTGGTCGCCGGAACTGGCCGTCAAGCAGGCGGCCGTGATGTCGCCGACGGGTATGTCGGCCGCGGCCCCGACCTTCACCCAGCCCTCACCGGTCGGGTTCAGACCGATGCGCAGCGATTCGACTGAAATCAACGTCGGTGAGGGCTCGTTGGGAAGCACTTCGACAGCGCTCACGCCGGGGACGCTCTCGGTCAAGGCGTTCTCGACGAGATTGCGCAGAGTGACCGACGACATCGAGCAGCCGTTGCAGGCGCCCTCCAGTCGCACGAAGGCCGTGCCGTCCTCGATCCGAACCAGGGCGACGTCCCCGCCATGGCTGTGCAACTGCGGGCGCACGTCGGCCAGCACGCGATTGGCCAGTGTCATGGGATCGGGTCGCACGATCTCGTGCAGGGACAGCAGTAGGTGTACCACCGGGTCGTCCACGAGTTCGAACAACGCCTCGCGCGTGGCTTCCTCGGCCTTGAGCCGGCGCACGATGGACACCAGGCCGGCACGGTGAATCGACTCGACGGACGCCTTGACCTCCTCGGCGATCGCACGCGACATGGGATCCAGGCCCGCCAGCGCCCTCATCGCGTCGTCGACGCGCTTGGCCAATTTCTCGAACTCCGGTTCGTCACCGGGGGCCGACGTGGAGTGCGACTGGTCGGCGATCGCGGTCACGGTGTCTCGCTTCGGTTCAGCGTGGTCTGCCGGGCGACTTCGTCGAGCACACCGCGCACCGCACGTACCGATTCGTCGTCACCCAGTTCTTCGAACAGTGAGCGCGCCTCGTACAGCTTCGCCTTCGCATCCCGGAAGGCCCCTAGATGCGCCAACACGTTGCCCTGATTCGCGAGCACTCGGGCCCGCCCGAGCGGGTCGGTGGTTCGGTCGCGCGCCTCGAGGATGGCCTCGTAGAGTTCGACGGCTTCGACGAGGTTGTCGGCTTGATGCTTCGACGGCGTGTAGACGAGTGAATTGGCAAGGTTCAGTTGCGCGCTGGCCCACTGCTCCGGATGGTCCTCGCGGGTATACACCGTCAACGCCGACCGCAGCGACTGCGACGCGACGCCCAACCGCAACTGACCGGACGCCTCGACCATCGGCATGGTCAGGTACGCAGCCGCGAGATTGGCGTGGGACGACGCCCAAAGCAGTGGTGCGTCCGAGCATTTCACCAGCTGCAGTGCCGAGTGGTAGTGCGGGATGGCCTGTGCGATGAGCCCGGGATTGTCATGCGTCTGTTCGTGCAATAGCCCTGCGGCGGTCAGATGCAGTTCGGCGCGCTCGACGCGGAGGGCGTCGGCGTCGGTGAGCAGGCGAAGCGCCTTCTCGATGCGTTCATGGGCTTCGCCGGGATCGCCCATCTCGATGCACACGGATGCGGAGGCGCCGAGCAGCACACCGGCAAGTGGCCTCGACATGCCCTGCGCGGCTTGGACTGCCGTGTCGAGGAGACCTACGGCCACGGCCGGGTCGTCGCTCAGCGCGTGGCTTGCGACGCCGCCGAGCAGGACGGCGGCCAATTCGCCGTCGGTGTCGCCGACGGCTGGTGGCGTGTTGATGCGCCCGAGCGCGAAGGCCACCAGGTCGACCAGTGGACCGAATTCGCCGAGTATGGACCGGAGTTCGTCGGGGTCCTCGAGATCTGAATTGAGTACGAAGCGGTTGTATCGGGTGATCGGGTCGCTGCCATGAAGCGCGGCGAGAGCGGCATCGCGGTCCCCGGCAAGGGCATGGCGATGTGCGGCCAGCCGACCGGGCCACTCGTCGGGTAGGCACCCGGCCAACAGCGTGAGGCGGGCCTGCTCGGTGTCGTCACCGGCGGGAATCAGCAGGTAACCCAGGGGAAGGCCGAAGGCGCCCAATGGTTGTGGACGGACAGCGAGGTCCGGCCGGACGAGGGCGGCCTCGGCGGCCGACGGATCGACGATAGCGGTTTTGGTCACGGCCCTCCCATGTTCGTCATCCCATCAGTCTTCCGCGCACGTCGCGTTCGGCGGCTCGTTTGATGAAGCTGGCGGCCCGCTCGGCGCGACGGCGCGTCCGATGGGTGTCGATCCGCTTGCGCACGACGCCGTCGGCGAAGACGACGACGATGTCGACGGCGAACTGACCGCGCTCTTCGACCACCACGGTGTCGACGGCGTGTGCTTCCTCGGCGGAACTCTTGGCGGGGATCACGGTCGGTGGCCGACCGGTCGGAAGGGGCTCGTGACTAGACATGGGCAACCGCCCGGATCTTCGTGTTCATCGTCGAAGGATTCCCGGAAAACAGCTCCGAACACGGGCCTCCCCCCACCGATTATGGCCAGGATCACGTCACCGGCTCCAGAGGCACCCGAAGCGCGCCGCGCTCCTCGTCCCAGAAGGCGCGCTGGACGCCGACCGGGATGCGGCCGTAGAGCACCTCGTGGATGAGCGCACTCCGGTCACCGGCTGGATTGCGCTGCTTGAGCAGCAGACCGCCGCTGCGTGGCCCGCGTAGCGGAATCAGCAGGAAGTCGTCGTCCTGGACGATGGCGGCCACGGCGTCGGAGGCGAACCTGCTGGCGGCCAGGGCGGCATCGAGGCGGACGTAACCGTCGCCGGTGAACTCCACGGTCACCTCGCTGGCCTTCGCGGGTCTCAAGGGCGCCAGGAAGTCCCGCTCGATGACGTCGCTGACGGTGTTCATCCCTGCCGTCACCGGCTCGGACAGCTCGGCTCCGTACTCGACGCCGGCGACCTCGATCAGGAACACCGTGATGTCGGTGGGGCAGGAATCGCCGAGCGCCCACCGCGCGAAGGCAATGGCGTGATCCCACCGGAACGAATGGGTGTGCAGCCCTTGCAGAGGCGGCAGCTCGGCGAACTCCTCACCCGGTACGCGAAACACGGTGCCGGGCTCGGATCCCGTCGCAGCCGCGTCGACGATCACGACCCGTCCGGCGCCCCGCATGCGGAACGCGGTGTCCATCCCCGCGGTGCCGCCGTCGACCATCTGAGCGCCGTCAGGGACGCCGAGTTCCCAGAGATGACGCACCAGGACGGGCCCGACGCCGTCGTCTCCGCGCAGGAGGTTTCCGCATCCGACGACCAGCACCTCGCAGCCGGGCGGTTCGATGTCGATCCGTTCCGGCTCGGAGGCGTGCGTCGACGTCAGGATCACACCATTCCGTTGATGACGAACTTGGACAGTTCTCTTCCGGTCTTGCCGTCGTAGGCATGGACGGTGCACACCAGGCAGGAGTCGAAGCTGCGGGCTACGTGGCCAAGCTCGACCGGGTCCTCCGCGTCCACGATGGGCGACCCGACGAGCGCTTGCTCGATGGGGCCGAGCACCTCGGAGCCGTCCCGCGGCCCGATGTTCCACGCAGTCGGCGTGACGACCTGATAGTTCTTGATCTTGGAGTTCTCGATGACGATCCAGTCTGCCAGCGCACCGCGGGCAGCCTCGGTTGCGCCGAAGCCCTTCCCCTCGGCATGCTCGGTGGGCTTGGTGTAGAAGCTCTCCTTCAAATCGAGGTCGTCGAGCCATTGACGCGCCCACTTGTAGTACTTGGGCGCTTCGTGCATGCGGGCCATCTGCCGGACGAAGACACTCGGGCCGATCGATGCGAGCAGGTTGGGAAACAGCGGGTCGTCGTCCTGGTGCGCAGCCGCGTTCGGGCCTCCCGCAGCCATTCGCCTGGCCAGCGGGCCGGCCTCCAGCGGAACGTTGCCCAGCCCACCGCCGATGTCGTAGCGCGGCGATTTCGCCCAGCTGTACTTGCCCTGCTTGCGACCGGCTTCGGGATCGATCGGGATGGTCTCGCCGTCGAACGGGTGCAGGGGCTCGCTGCCCTCGTAGAACGAGTGCGTGACGTCCTCCCGCACCTTGGCTTGGTCGAAGTCGTGCCACTCGCCGTTGGCGTAGATGCCCGAGCGGCCGATCAGTGCGGCGTTGCGACCGTCGATGGTCGGGTTCTCGTAGAGGGTCGGGTCGAAGTAGGTGCCCATGGCGAGGTAGTTGCCGACGCCCTGGCCGTACTTGTCGAGCCCGACGTCGAGGCAGTAGCGGATGAAGAATCCGCAGTCACTGTTGTACTGCGACTCGTTCTCGTCGACCCAGGCCAGCATGTCCTCCCAAGTCTTGACCTCGAGCCAGCGTTCCACGCTGCAGCCCAGCCACTGACCTTCCAGCCATGCGTCCTTCCAATGTTCGAGGATCGCGATCGACCGGGTCACGTCAGACAGCGTCGGCGCGCACATCACCCCGCCGGGGACCATGAAGCTGGAGTGCGGCCATTGGCCGCCGAAGATCGCATAGACCTCGACGGGTTTGCCCGAGAGTACGACGCCCGGTTGATAACTCGTGCCCACGTACGGTGCGAAGCGCCGGACCGCCTCGGCGTAGAGCGGCGACTTCGCGTAGTTCTTGTTGGTCAGGTCGATGGCGAACAGCGCGTAGAAGTAGCGCGGTATCGATTGCAGGGTCTCGGCCGCCTGGCAGATGTTGCGGATCAGGGTGGCATTCGGCGGCATGTGCGTCGCCCAGGCCGTGTCGAGCGCATACGCCGACTTGTAGAGGTGGCTGCCGCCGCAGATTCCGCAGATCCGCGGACACACGACGAGTCCGGCCTGTGGATCCTTGCCGCGCAGGATGATCTCGAAGCCGCGGAACATGGCGGCCTCGGTCCAGGCGGAGGTGACGATGCCGTCTTCGATGGTCACTCGGACGTCGAGGTCACCCTCGACGCGGCCCAGGGGACTTATGTAGAGGTCCAGTGCGGTCATTGGGTGGTCCTTCCGATGGGTCGATTGGTGCGGCAAGCGGTGTCTGGGCACGGCTAGACCACGAACATGTCTTCCTTGGACCACTGCGGGGCGGCGATGCGGGCTGCTGCGGCATGCGCCATGTAGGTGAGGTGGTCGGTGCCTTCCGGCACCTCCTTGGGAATGACTCCCGCGACCTTCTGGGTCTTGAACACCGTTCCGGGGGCGAGGTCGAAGTGTGGGAACTCCGGTTCGGTGCAGCCCAGACAAGGCATGCCGGCACGGGTCTTGGAGGATTGTCGGTTCCACAGGATGCGGTTGCACGGCGAATGGGTCATCGGCCCCCGGCACCCGAATTCGTAGAACAGGCAGCCGGTTCGCGTCCCCTCGCCGAACGACATCGTCGACTGCTTGTACTCGAAGAATTGCACACGGGTGCAACCGGTTTGCGTGAACGTCTTGAAGAACGTCTCGGGCCGGTGCAGTTCGTCGAGCGTCAGGTCGCCCGCGCGACCGGTGGCCAGCGCGACGAGGATCTGGGTAATCCAGTCCGGGTGAGCGGGGCAACCGGGGATGTTGATGACGGGCAAACCCATCTTCGACTTGAAGTCGGCACCGAGGTAGCCGCCCTTGCCGCGCTTGTGGAACTGTAGGCCGGTGGAGCCGGACGGATTCGGTTCCATCGCGGGGATCCCGCCCCAGCACGCACAGTCACCGATGGCCACGACGATCTGCGCGGCACCGGCCAGGTCGGTCACCCAGTCCTTCATGGGCCGGTCGGCGAACATGTCGGTGCGTCCGTCATAGGCCTCCATGACGGTGCCCTCGAACACGAAGATGTCAAGTGGGCGTTCGCCGCTCGCGCAGTCGTTGAACACCTGCTGGGCGTTCTTGCCGAGTTCGAGTCCGAGCGAGGGATGCCAGATGAGGTCGAGCCCGAAGTCGACGATCAGGTCGACGACGTTGGGTTCCTCGGCGTTGAGGAACGACATGGTGTTGCCACTGCACGCGCCTCCCTGGAACCACAGAACCGAAGCCATGCGAACTTCCTCTCCTAGCGAGACCCCTGCCGGGACCTTGGTCGATCTCGAATCGAAAGTGAAGGGCCGAAGGTCATCTGAGTTGTCGGCCGAAGGACTTCGCAACCTGCAGAAGGAAGCCGAGGCCGCGGGCGACGTCGGGATCTCTCGCCGCCTTGAGGATTCCGAACAGGCCCTTGGGGCTGTGCGCCGCGGCCGTCTTCGCATCGACCAGTGCCTGCCCTAGCTGGCTGAGCACCTCGACGGCCTGCGGGTCGGTGAGGCGGGATTCCAGAAGGGAATTCAGTGCCGGGGTCGCACCGACGACCTTGTCCGACAGCGTGGCGAAACTGGCCGCCAAGCCGGCCAGATCGACCGACTTCAGCGAGTCGATGCCGGGGATCGACTGGTTCGCCCCGTTCAGGCCCTTGAATTCGCCGATCGCAGACGTGAGGCTGTCACCGAGCGTGTCGCTGCGCCGCACCAGGCCGTCGAGGCCCGACACCAGAACCGCCAGCAGATCGGCGTGTTCGAGGAGATCGTTCAGTGACTCCGCTACGCGCGGATCGTCCAGCTTGGCGCGAATCTGTTCGGCCGGTGACGGTTTCAGCACCTGTCCGTTTGCTGTCATCGCGCCTCCGTGGATCAGATGTGGCCCTGCTCACAAGCTAGCTCGCCGAACTGGCTGCGCCTATCGCTATCGCGCAGATACTGTCAGGATTGCGCACACTTCAATGCGCTGGTGCGCAGCGAGATTGGGCCGGACGGGCATGAGCGTCATCGAATCCTTAGGTGAGGCTGGGCTCATGCACGAGTTCGTCGTCAGGCAGCCGTCATGTCACGACTGAGCCGTCTCGGATTCATCGACGTTCGGCACACCGAGGTCCCGGTGCGCCGCCGGGTCAGATCGCGGGGCGTGCCACCGGCGCTCACCAGCAACGAGGTCTTCTACAGTGAGGACGTTCGCGAGGCCGCCCAACTGATGGGTCAGGCGTTGTCCCCCATGGCGCTCCGCGTCGCCGACGAACATCTCGCCGGATTTGCCGCAGGCATGCACGGCGTGCGACTGCGCAACGTCAGCATGCTGTACTTCGACCTTCATGTCCCGGCCGTGATCGACATCCCCCGCCATGGCGACTACTTCGGCGTGCACATGCCCATGAACGGCTGCGCACTCGCCAGCCACCGGGGAAGGACCTTCGAAGCGAACAGCATCCGTTCGCTGGTGACCAGTCCCGGCCAACCGCTGACGATGCGTCTGGATCTCGACTCCCCGCAACTGGTCATCCGGATCGAGAAGCCCGTGATGACTGCCTATCTCACCCGCGTCATGGGACGAACCCTCCAGCACCCCCTGGCATTCGAACCCGAATTCGACCTCACCAGTGAAGCAGCGATGCGCTGGCATGCCGCCGTGCAGTTGATCCACACCGAGGTATTCCACGCCGGTTCGCTCGTGAGCCGCGGACAGGGCATCGGAGCAGTCGAGGACCTCGTCATGAGCAGTTTGCTCCACCTACAACCGTCCAACTATCACGAGGAGTTCACGTCGCCGGCGCCGCCGGACAAGCGTGGCGCCGTGGTGCAGGCCGCCATCGACTACCTCGAGGACCATCTGGCCGAGCACATCACGATGAGTTCAGTGTCAGGTGCGGTGCACATGAGTGTGCGGGCCGTCCAACAGGGCTTTCACGAGCAGCTCGGGATGACGCCCATGACCTACGTGCGAGAGCGCCGCCTCGAACGCGTCCACGCCGAGTTGATGGACGCGACGCCTGCCGACGGAATCACCGTGACCGCCGTGGCCGAGCGGTGGGGCTTTCACCACCTCGGGAGCTTCGGCAGCGAGTATCGCAAGCGTTGGGGGGAGTCACCGTCGCAAACCCTGCGACGCTGACTCTCAGCAGATGCGGGGAAGCTGTTCGCCCAATTCGCGTTCGATCACCCGCGTGGTTCCGAACGGCGTCCTTCCCACCGCCATGCCGGGGTGCTCGGTGACCACGCGGCCGATGACGGCGGCGCCGGCGCCCTCGGGGTGCCCGTGCATGGCTGCGAGTACCGCCTCGGTCGCGGCGGGGTCGACGAACGCGATCAATTTGCCCTCGTTCGCCACCTGCAGCGGGTCCAGTCCCAGGAAGCCGCACGCCGAAGCCACCGCCTCCGGCACGGGAACCAGGCTCTCCTCGAGGGCGATTCCCACTCCCGCAGCCCTGGCGATCTCGATGACCGACGCGACGAGACCGCCGCGCGTCGGGTCGCGCAGCGCGTGGATGCGACCACCGCGGACGTCGGCCGTGAGCATCGCATCGACGAGCCCGTGCAGGGGTGCGCTGTCGGTGGTGAGGAGGGTGCCGAAGTCTATTCCCTCACGAACGCTCATGATCGCCACGCCGTGCTCACCGATGTTGCCGGACACGATGACGTCGTCGCCGGGCCGTACCCGTTCGGGTCCGACGTCCACGCCGTCCGGGATCACCCCGACGCCGGCGGTGTTGACGAAGAGCTGATCTGCACTGCCCTTTCCGACCACCTTGGTGTCACCGGTGACGATGCCGACCCCGGCGTGGTCGGCCGCCTTGCCCATGGCTTGCGCGATGCGACCGAGTACCTCCAGCTCGAGCCCTTCCTCCAGGATGAAGCCGGCGGTCAGGCCGAGGGGTTGAGCGCCGCTCATCGCGAGGTCGTTGATGGTGCCGTTGACGGCCAGATCGCCGATGCTGCCCCCGGGAAAGAACAACGGCTGCACCACGTATGAGTCGGTCGACACTGCGATCCGTCCGGCGGGCACCGTCAGCACCGCCGAGTCCCGCGAGGGTCCGCCAGTGCCCCGTCCCGAGTTGAAGGCGGGAAGAAACAGGTTCTCGATCAGTTCCTCGGACAAGATGCCGCCACCGCCGTGGCCCATGACGACGCGCTTGGTTTCGCGCAGGGGAAGCGGGCACACCCAGTTCGCCAGGTCGATGGCAACCAGATCGTCTGCCTCAGGCATTGGCGGCCGTCAGGTCGGTGATGCCCAGCCTGCGGAACTGGTAGTAGGCCGCGCACGCGCCCTCGCTGGACACCATGGTGGCGCCGAGCGGACTGCGGGGGGTACACGACGTGCCAAATGCCGGACACTCGTTGGGCTTCAACAGGCCCTGCAACACCTCGCCGCTGTGGCATTCGGTGGATTCCCGAACCTGCATGTGCCCGACTCCGAACTTCTTCTCCGCGTCGAACTCGGCATAGCGGGGGGACAGGGTCCATCCCGACTTCGGGATCACGCCGATGCCGCGCCACGGCCGGTCGATCACGACGAAGACGTCGTCGAGAGTCGCCTGTGCAACGACGTTGCCCTGATCCGTCACCGCCCGCGGATACGCGTTGCGCAACTCGACCTTGCCGTCTTCCAGCAGATCGACCAGCTGACGGACCCCCTCGAGCAGGTCGAGCGGTTCGAAGCCGGATACCACGATCGGCACCCCGAATTCCTCCACCAGCGGCCCGTATGCCGAGGTTCCCATCACGGTGCAGACGTGACCCGCGCCGAGGAAACCCTGTACGCGGTTGGTCGGCGAGGACAGAATGGCGGTCATCGCCGGCGGCACCAGCACGTGCGACACCAGGAGGTAGAAGTTCGTCAGGCCCAGACGCTTGGCGTGCACCACGGACATGGCGTTGGCCGGAGCGGTGGTCTCGAACCCGACGCCGAAGAACACGACGTCCTTGTCGGGGTTGTCGGCGGCGATCTGCGTGGCGTCCAGAGGGGAGTAGACGATGCGGACGTCTCCACCGCGGGCGCGCACGCTGAACAGGTCCTCACGACTGCCAGGCACGCGCAGCATGTCGCCGAACGAGCAGAAGATGACGTTCTCGCGCGCCGCGATTTCCAGCGCCCGGTCGATCATCTCCAACGGCGTGACGCAGACCGGGCAGCCGGGTCCGTGAATGAACTCGAGGGCATTGCCCAACAACTGGTCGATGCCGTTGCGGATGATCGAATGCGTTTGACCACCACAGACCTCCATGATGGTCCACGTGCGGGTGGCACGGCGCTTGATCTGGTCGACCAGTAACCGAGCGGCGGCCGGGTCCCGGAATTCGTCGAGGTACTTCATGCCCGCTCCCGTTCTTCGTCAGCGCTCGCAGACTGCACGCCGGCGAGTTCTTCTTCGAGGAAGCCGAGGTCGGCGAACATCTTCAACGTGTTGTTGGCGGACTCCTCGTCGAGTCGGTTCAGCGCAAACCCGGCGTGGACGATGGTGTATTCACCGACCTGAAGGTCCGGCAGGTAAGCCAGGCAGACCTTCTTGGTGGTGCCGCCGAAGTCGACGGTCGCCATTCGGGTGCCCGACTCGTCCCAGATCTTGACTATCTTGCCGGGGATTCCGAGGCACATGAGCCACTTCCTTCTCTTGTCGGAGACTTCGGTGATGCTGCCGCGATGACGGCCTGCCCCAGGGCCAGACCGCCGTCGTTGCATGGCACGACGCGGTGAGTGAGCACGTCGAACCCCCGCGCTCGAAGACCGTTTCGAATGCCCTCGAGCAGAAGGCGATTGGCGAAGACGCCGCCGGTCAGACCGATCGTCGGCATCGACGTGGCGAGCGCGCACTCGGCGGCGACCCGGATCGTGGCTCGGATGACGGCGAGGTGGAACGCGGCGGCCAACTCGGCGGCGGTCGCACCGGAGCGCATCCCGGCCACCAGACCGATGATGACCGGCGCCGGATCGAGCACGCCGTCGCGGACGTCGAAGTCGACCAGCACCCGTCCGGGCCGGCCTGCCCGCGCCACGTGCTCGAGTTCGATCGCGGCCTGACCTTCGTATGTCACCTCCTGGCAGACACCCAGCAGGCTGGCCACCGCGTCGAACAACCGACCCATGCTGGTGGTGGTGACGCAGCCGATGCCGCGGGGGATCTGCTGGCCCAGCACGTGGCGGCCGTCCGTCCCGACGTGGGCCACGGGAGGCAAATCGGGGTCCCAGTCGACGCCCGCCCTGAACATCAAGTCGAGCGCGATGCGCGCAGGTCGTCGTGCAGCGCCGTCCCCACCGGGGAGGGCGAACGGCTTGAGATGCCCGACCCGGGTGAACCGGGACGGCTCGGTCAGTGCCAGAAGCTCACCGCCCCAAGTGGTTCCGTCGGTGCCGTAGCCGGTGCCGTCGTAGGTGACCGCGAGGATCGCGCTGCCGAGGCGGCCGTGCTCGGCCAGCAAGGAGACGGCGTGTGCGTGGTGATGCTGCACCCCGACCATCGGCCCGCCCCGCCGCTGCGCCCAGCGGGTGGTGGCGTACCCGGGGTGCAGGTCACGAGCGACGAGTTCAGGTCGTCGGCCGGTTAGGTGGACCAGGTGATCGAGCGCTGCCGAGAAGCACGACTGCGTCCGCGGATCCGCCATGTCGCCGAGGTGCGATGACATGTGCGCGTGTCCGTCTGGTGCCATCAGGCAGAACGTGGTCTTGAGATCGCCGCCCGTCGCCAGGATCACGGGGGTCTCGGGCGTGGGCACCGACACCGGCAAGGACACCGGCAGCGGCGCATATCCGCGTGACCGGCGCAGTGGAAGCGTGGCACCGAGGTCGTCGACCGCGAGCACCGAGTCCTCGCATGGCACGTGAATCGGCCGATCGTGGGTGAGCACTCCGTCGGCGAGCCCGTTGATCCACGTGAGGTCGTCGTCGCGAAAGACGATCGGGGAACCCCCGGCATTGGCCGACGTCATGACGAGTGCCGTCGACTCCAACCGCTGGAAGAGCAGGTGATGGATCGGCGAGTAGGCGAGCATCACTCCGACGTCGTGCAGGCCGGGGGCTACGAGGGCCGACACTGCGCCGGGTGCGGAGGGAACGAGGACGATCGGGGCCGCGGTCGACGTGAGCAACGACGCGGCGGCATCGGAGATCACCGCGACCAACCGGGCCGTGGCCAGATCGCGGACCATGACCGCGAACGGTTTCGCGGGTCGCGACTTGCGACGCCGCAGCTCCGCGACCGAATCGGTGTCATCCGCGCGGCACGCGAGGTGGTAGCCGCCGATCCCCTTCACCGCCACGATGCCACCCGCTTCGATGACGGCCGCTGCGGCGTCGATCGGGTCGCCGACGGCACCATCTCGCGACGTCGGGCTGAGCCACGTGAGCGTCGGCCCGCAGTCCGGGCACGCGATGGTCTGCGCGTGAAACCGACGGTTGCGGGGATCGTGGTATTCGTCGGAGCACCGTTCGCACATCGGAAAGGCCGCCATCGTGGTGGCGGGACGGTCGTAGGGCAGATCGGTGATCACCGTGTAGCGCGGCCCGCAATTGGTACAGGTGATGAACGGATGGCGGTAGCGGCGGTCGGTGGGGTCGGTCATCTCATCGAGGCAGTCGGTGCACATTGCGACGTCGGGGGGAACCAGGGTGCGCGGACCCGCGGTGGCCGTGCTCGCGACGATGCGAAACCCGTGATCGCCCTGCGGCGCAACGACGGTCACCCGAATGTCGTCGATGCGAGCCAATGGCGGCGGACCGGCCCGGAGATCGGCGATGGCCGCGTCGACCGCTTCGGCGCCACCCTCGAATTCGAGGTGGACGGAGCCGGAGTCGTTGGTGACGAAGCCGGTGACGCCGCGGGCGTCGGCAATGCGGGCGACAGCGGGACGGAACCCGACACCTTGAACGACTCCGGTGATGTCGAGCCTCGATCGCACCGCCGTCACGGGCGCATGCCGTCACGCTTCATGGGCCTCCCGGGCACCGCACTCCAGTCGCGTCATTGGGCTGACGACGCGGCCTGGTGACTTCAGGCTAGACCCGCATCCGCCGCATGAAGATCACAATCCCCTGAGGACTTTGGTCACTACTTCTTCATCTCGGTTCCAGGCTCGCCGCGTGCATTCGAGGCATAGGATCCGCACATCGACGACACAACCGGACCGGCGGTGGTTCCCCGTGCATGAGCTGTCACTGTGCCAGGCCATCGCCGGTGTCGTGCAGCCTCACGCTGCTGGGCGGCAGGTGGACGTCGTGCGGGTCCAAGTGGGTGCGCTGCGGCAGGTAGTGCCCGAGTCGTTGTCCTTCTGTTGGACCCTGGTCCGGGAGTTCGCGGGCATGGACCATGCTGAGTTGGAACTGCAGCTGATCGCGGCCGCCGTGTCGTGCCGATCGTGTGGGGAGGAGAGCGAGATCGCATCGCGCTTCTCAGTCGCCTGCCCAGGGTGCGGCAGCACCGAGGTGGACGTCATTCGCGGCGAGGAGTTCATGGTCACGTCCATCGAGATCGGCGATCCCGTAGGCGTTGACGCGTCGAAAAGCGGTCCAAATGGGTAGGTTTCACCGTCACGACGACGGCACCGAACACAGCCATGACCACGACCACGACCACGAAGCCGACCATGGGGACCACACCGGATATGCGACCGGATCTCAACGCGTCAGTGTGCTCGAGTCGATCTTCGCCGAGAACGACAGCACGGCCGCCCTCAATCGCAGCGCGTTCGAAAGGCACGGCGTCCGTGCCCTGAACCTGATGAGTTCACCCGGCTCGGGTAAGACGACGGTCCTGGCCTCGACGCTCGACGAACTCAATGGCGACATCGCGATCGGGATCATCGAAGGTGACATCGCCACCGACCTCGACGCAGCAAAGCTAGCGGGCCGTGGTGCTCAGATCTCACTCTTGAACACCAGCAACGGGTTCGGCGGTGAGTGCCACCTGGACGCTCCGATGGTCAACCGGGCTCTGGCACAATTGGATCTGGCCGCGTTGGACCTCGTCATCGTCGAGAACGTAGGCAACCTCGTGTGCCCCGCCGAGTTCGACGTGGGCGAGCACGCCAAGGTGATGGTGTATTCGATCACCGAGGGCGAGGACAAGCCGCTGAAGTACCCGGTCATGTTTCGTTCGGTGGACGTGGTGCTCCTCAACAAGATCGACCTCGAGCCGCACCTGGATGCCGATGTCGCGACCTACGTCCGCCACGTGCACGAGGTCAACCCCGGCGCCCTGGTGCTGCCCCTCAGTGCCCGGACGGGTGAAGGGATGGTCGCGTGGTTCGCATGGCTGCGCGCCTTCGCCGCGCAGTGAACCCTCGACGATCCCCGCTCGTTGGTTACGGTGGTGGATCGGCTCGACTTGGTGTCCCACCGCCGACGTGACGGTTCATTCGCCTATCCGCCTTCGGCAGCGCGTCCCAGATTCATGCATCGAAAGCGCCCCCGGCAGGGATCGAACCTGCGACCAACCGCTTAGAAGGCGGCTGCTCTATCCGCTGAGCTACGGGGGCCGCGAACACACCTTAACGAACGACTCGAACCGGAGGACGCGTCATCCCCGCATCCTGGGTCACCGGTGTCGATCGGTCTCGACCGTTCACATCTGCGTCACAGCTACGATCAACGCCCCGCGCAACCGAGGGGCCGCGGACTAGCGTGGAGTCAGCATCGGGCCACCAGGGGAGGGGAGCGCAACGCCATGAGCGACGTGCCGGAGTTGGACGCGGCCGGACTTCCCGAGGAACTGAGCGCCGTGGACCAGCTGTTGCATCGCGGCGAGGCCAACCCACGCACCAGGTCGGGAATCATGGGCGTCGAACTGCTCGACACCACACCCGACTGGAACCGCTACCGCGCGAAGTTCGAGCAAGCGTCCCGCAAGGTGCTGCGCCTGCGGCAGAAGGTCGTGATGCCGACGCTTCCCACCGCGGCGCCGCGATGGGTGGTCGACCCGGACTTCAACCTCGACTTCCACGTGCGACGGGTGCGCGCGCCCGAACCGGGAACCCTGCGCGACGTGCTCGATCTCGCGGAGGTGGCCCTTCAGTCGCCCATGGACATCTCACGGCCGCTGTGGTCGGCCACGTTGGTCGAGGGCCTCGCCGACGGCCGTGCCGCCAGCATTCTGCACCTGAGCCACGCGATGACCGATGCGGTGGGCGGGGTCGAGATGTTCGCCCACATCTACGATCTCGAGCGCGATCCGCCCGCGACCCGCGCGGCGCCGTTGCCGATCCCGCAGGATCTGTCGCCGAACGACCTGATGCGCGAAGGGATCGGCAACCTGCCCAACACCATCGTGGGCGGCGTGCGAAGCGCGCTCGGCGGAGCGGCCGGAACGCTGAGCCGGGTGGTGCGCAACCCGGCGTCTGCGGTCGGCGGCGTGGTGGATTACGCCCGGTCCGGAGCGCGGGTCATGGGCTCGGTGTCCGAACCGTCACCGCTGTTGCGCCGCCGCAGTCTCTCGTCTCGCAGTGAAGCCATCGACATCGAGTTCGGCGACCTCTACCGAGCGACCAAGGCCGTCGGCGGATCCGTCAACGACGCCTATCTGGCCGGATTGTGCGGCGCGCTGCGGCTCTATCACGACGCGCGCGGGCTGCCGGTGCAAACGATCCCCATGGCGGTCCCGGTCAACCTGCGCTCCGACGACGATCCCGCGGGCGGCAACCGCTTCGCCGGGGTCAACCTCGCCGCACCCGTGGGAATAGTCGACCCCGCCAAGCGGATTGCCCAGGTGCGCAAGCAGATGACGCAGAAGCGCGAGGAGCGCGCCATCGACCTGGTGGGCGCCGTCGCGCCGATCCTCAGCCTCCTGCCCGACGCAGTCCTCGAATCGGTGGCCGGGTCCATCGTCGCCTCCGACGTGCAGGCCAGCAACATCCCGATCTACCCGGGTGACACGTTCATCGCCGGGGCGAAGATCGTGCGGCACTACGGACTCGGTCCGCTACCCGGGGTGGCGATGATGGCAGTACTGGTGTCCCGCGCTGGGTACTGCACCATCACCACCCGCTACGACAAGGCATCGATCACCGATTCGGACCTGTGGGCCCGCTGCCTCGCCGAGGGTTTCGACGAGGTGCTCGCGCTCGGCGGCGACGCCCGCTGCATACCGGCCTCGTTCACCGACGATGCCGACACTGATACGTCGAATGGGAGTGCGCCGCAATGAGTTCGCAGAACGGACAGACCAGCCGGGCCATGCGCTTGCCGGGTTCGGTGGCCGAGATCCAGGCCAGCCCGGAGGGTCCCCGGATCGGCGCGTTCTTCGACCTCGACGGCACGCTGGTCGCCGGCTTCACCGGGGTGCTGATGACGCAGGACCGCCTGCGCCGCAGGCAGATGAACGTCGGCGAATTCATCGGCATGGTGCAAGCCGGGCTCAACCACCAGCTCGGCCGCTCCGAGTTCGAGGACCTCATCGGCAAGGGCGCCCGCATGCTGCATGGGAGTTCGCTCAGCGACCTCGAAGAACTCGGCGAGCGGCTGTTCGTCCAGTACGTCGAGCAGCGCATCTATCCCGAGATGCGCGACATGGTGCGCGCCCACCAGGCGCGCGGACACACCGTCGTGCTCAGCTCCTCGGCGCTGACCGTTCAGGTCGAGCCGGTTGCCGCGTTCCTGGGCATCGACAACATCCTCAGCAACAAGTTCGAGACCGACGAGAACGGCCTGATCACTGGCGAAGTGAAGCGGCCCATCATCTGGGGGCCGGGCAAGGCACGCGCGGTGCAGGCGTTCGCCGCGGAGAACGGCGTCGACCTCGCCAAGAGCTACTTCTACGCCGACGGCGACGAAGACGTCGCGCTGATGTACCTGGTCGGGAACCCGCGGCCCACCAATCCCGGCGGCAAGATGCAGGCCGTCGCCATGAAGCGCGGGTGGCCCGTGCTGCGGTTCTCCAGCCGCAGCGGCAGCAGCCCCGTGTCGCAACTGCGTACGGTCGCAGGCATCGCTTCGCTGGTGCCCGCCGCCGCTGGAGCATTCGGGCTGGGCCTGCTGACCCGCAACCGCCGCACGGGGGTCAACTTCTTCACCTCCACGTGGACCAGGCTGCTGATGACGGTGATCGGCATCGACCTCAACGTGGTGGGCGAGGAGAACCTGACGGCCAAGCGGCCTGCGGTGTTCCTCTTCAACCACCGCAACCAGGTCGATCCGTTCATCGCCGGTCGGTTGATCAGCGACAACTTCACGTCGGTGGGCAAGAAGGAACTCGAGAACGACCCACTGATGGGTTCGATCGGCAAGGTGATGGACGCCGCGTTCATCGACCGGGATGATCCCAGGGCCGCCGTCGAGGGTCTACAGAAGATCGAAGAACTTGCGCGCAAGGGTATCTCGGTGATGATCGCGCCCGAGGGCACCAGGCTGGACACCAACGAGGTTGGCCCGTTCAAGAAGGGTGCCTTCCGCATCGCGATGTCGGCAGGCATACCGATCGTGCCGATCGTCATCCGCAACGCGGAGGTCATCGCGCACCGGAACTCCACCACCTTCAATTCGGGCACCGTCGACGTCGCGGTCTTCCCGCCGATCCCGGTCGACGACTGGACCAACGAGAACCTCTCGGAGCGCATCGCCGAGGTCCGTCAGCTCTATCTGGACACGTTGCGGGAGTGGCCGTTCGACGGCATCCCCGACGTCCCGCTCTACTCGCGCAGCACCGCCGACGAGTCGCAGCCGAAGAAGACCGCCGCGAAGAAGTCCGCTGCCAAGAAGACGCCGGCCAAGAAGGCGGCGGCCAAGAAGGCTCAGCCACAGAAGTCAACGGGGACAGCGCGTTCCACCGGGACCGCGAAGGGGCGGCCGTGAAGCCCTCGGTCGACGAGTATGCGACCTTCAGCCCGACCGGCGACGCGCTGGTCCTCGCGTCCGTCGGGTCCCCGGCTGAACGTCGACTGCTCGACGATTGGCTCGGCGACCAGCGCGACAAGCACCCGGACGCCCGCATCGAAGTGCTGGAACTCCCCGACGGCGATCCGCCGGGCGCGGTGCTGGCCAGGCTGGTGGAGTTGCTCGAGGCCGATGAGGACAGGTCGGTCGTGCCGTCGCGGGTCTTTTGGATTCCCGGCGGTCTACCGACCCGATCGAAGGTGGTGTCGTTCCTGTCGGGCCGCGACACCTACCGGCCGCCGACCGCCCTGCAGCGCCGCATCCTCAAGCGTGACCCGGCGCGCGCCCGCGTGGTGGCCGGTGAGCCCGCCAAGGTCTCCGAGCTACGCCAACAGTGGAGCGACACCACGGTCGCCGAGAACCCGCGCGAATTCGCGCACTTCGTGCTGCGGCGGGCCAGCCTGGCCATCGAGCGCGTCGAATTGCGCTTGCTCGGACCCGAATACAAGTCACCCCGCCTGGTCAAGCCCGAGATGCTGGCATCCGCGCGCTTCCGCGAGGGGCTCGAAAAGATTCCCGACGCCACCGTCGACAAGGCCGGCGAGATGCTCGACGAACTGTCGACCGGGTGGAGCCGCTTCTCGGTCGACCTGATCCCGTCGCTCGGGCGGGCGATCTTCAGCCGCGGCTTCGATCCCAACATCGACTACGACCGCAGCCAGGTCGAATCCATGCGCAAGGCGCTGGAGACCCATCCGGCCGTGCTGTTGTTCTCGCACCGTTCGTATCTCGACGGCGTCATCGTGCCGGTGGCCATGCAGGAGAACCGGCTGCCTCCGGTGCACACCTTCGCAGGCATCAACCTGTCGTTCGGCGCCATGGGGCCGCTCATGCGGCACTCCGGCGTCATCTTCATCCGGCGCCGGCTCGACGACCCGCTGTACAAGTACGTGCTGCGGCAGTTCGTCGGGTACATCGTCGAGAAGCGCTTCAACCTCAGCTGGTCGATCGAGGGCACGCGGTCGCGCACCGGAAAGATGTTGCCGCCCAAGCTCGGTCTGCTCGCATACGTCGCCGACGCGTATCTCGACGGCCGCAGCGACGACATCCTGTTGCAGCCCGTGTCCATCAGCTTCGACCAGTTGCACGAGACGGCGGAGTACGCGGCGTACGCCCGCGGCGGCGAGAAGACGCCCGAGGGCCTGTCGTGGATGTACAACTTCATCAAGGCCCAGGGCGATCGCAACTACGGCAAGATCTACGTCCGCTTCCCCGAAGCGGTGTCGATGCGCGAGTACCTCGGTGAGCCGCACGGCACGATGACCACCGACGAGGACGCCAAACGCCTTGCGTTGCAGAAGATGGCGTTCGAGGTGGCGTGGCGCATCCTGCGTGCCACCCCGGTCAACGCGTCCGCGCTGGTGTCCGCGCTGCTGCTCACCACGCGCGGTGTGGCGCTCACGCTGGACCAGCTGTGCCACACGCTGCAGGACTCGCTGGACTACCTCGAACGCAAGCAGACCCCGATGACGAACAGTGCCCTGCGCCTCCGCACGCCCGAGGGGGTGCGCGCAGCGGTCGACGCGCTGTCCAACCGCCACCCCGTCACCCGCGTCGACGGGGGACGGGAACCGGTGTGGTTCATCGCCCCCGAGGACGAGCACGAGGCGGCGTTCTACCGCAACACGCTCATCGACGCGTTCCTCGAGACGTCGATCGTCGACCTCGCCCTCGCGCATGCGGCCCGCGTCGACGGCGACCGCCTCGAGGCGTTCTGGTCACAGGCGATGCGCCTGCGCGACCTGTTGAAGTTCGACTTCTACTTCGCCGACTCGGCAGCCTTCCGCGCGCACGTCGCCGAGGAGATGTCGTGGCTCGCCCGCACCGAGGTGGGTGCGTCGCGCGGCGGCACCCCGGATTGGGAGGGTGACTTCGCGGCAGGGCACGAGCGCATCGAGGAGATGCTGCGACACAAGCGCCCGCTGGTCGCCGGCGCCTTGCTGCGGCCGTTCTTCGAGGCCTACGGGATCGTGGCCGACGTGCTGCGCGACGCGCCTGCCGACATCGACGAGAAGGAACTGACCCGTCGGGCCCTGGGCGTGGGCAACCAGTACGTCGCGCAGGGGAGGGTGCGCAGCAACGAGTCGGTGTCGGCGCTGCTTTTCGCGACGGCGCGGCAGGTGTGTGCCGACCGGCGACTGCTCGAACCGGCTGCCGACCTCGCCGACCGGCGTGCGGCGTTCCGGCACGAACTGCGCGGCATCCTCGAGGACATGAGCACGGTGGAGACGGTGTCCCGGCAGCAGTTCATGGCCCGGGAGTCGAGGCGGCGTCCAGCCGCCGAATGACCGTCGGTCACCGCACCGCAATACCCTGGTGGCATGACCACCACCACCGCGCCGCCGAGTACCCGCCGTGGTGCGGTGGGCCCGATCCTGGTGGCCGTCGCACTGCTCGCCGGGTGCACCGCTGCGGGGCTGGGCGCGCTCGCGCTGGCTGACGCGCTCACCGCCACCGGGCTGCCCGATCCGGGTCCGATCACCAGCTACGGCCTGCCGTTCGTGCGGTCTGCGGGTGAGATCGCCGCCGTCGTGGCGGTCGGGTCCTTCTTGTTCGCCGCGTTCCTGGTGCCGCCGCAGCCCAGCGGCGTGCTCGACGTCGCCGGATACCGGGCGCTGCGCATCGGCACCGTCGCATCCGGGACGTGGGCGGTGTGCGCGGCCCTGCTGGTGCCCTTGACCGTCTCCGACGTGACCGGTCAGCCGCTGACCCCGCAGCTCAGTCCATCGTCGATCTGGTCGGTCGCCGGGCTCGTCGAGACCGCGGGGCTGTGGCGCTGGACGGCTGCGCTGGCCGCCATCGTCACGATCGCGGCCATCCCGGTACTGCGCTGGTCGTGGACACCGCTGCTGTTCGCCGGCTCGCTGGTGACGCTGCTACCGCTGGCCCTGGCCGGTCACTCGTCGTCGGGCGGCTCGCACGACCTGGCCACCAACAGCCTGATCATCCACCTCGTCGCGGGCGCGATCTGGGCCGGTGGCCTGCTGGCGCTGCTGGTCCACGCGCTGCGCGGCGGCGCGCACGCCGACGTCGCGGCGCGGAGATTCTCCGCGGTCGCCCTGTGGTGCTTCGTCGCGATGGCGGTGTCCGGCATCGTCAACGCGCTGGTGCGGATCCGGCCGGAGGATCTGCTGACGAGCGGGTACGGCCGCCTGATCCTGGCCAAGGTCCTCGCGCTGTGCGTTCTGGGCTTCATCGGCTGGCAGCACCGGCGGCGGAGCGTGGCCGCGTTGGCCGAGGACGCCGAGAGCCGTCGTCCACTGATCCGGCTCGCCGTGGTCGAGGCGGTGGTCTTCGCGCTGACGTTCGGCATCGCAGTGGCCCTGGGGCGCACGCCGCCCCCGCCGCCGCTGGTGCTCAACCCGTCGATCCCCGCCGTCGAACTGGGCTACGACCTCGCGGGTCCGCCAACGGTGGCACGGCTGCTGTTCGACTGGCGCTTCGACCTGATCCTCGGCACCGCGGCGCTGATCTTCGCCGCCGTTTACGTCGCGGGCGTCGTGCGGCTGCGCCGGCGCGGCGACGCCTGGCCGACCGGTCGCATCGTCGCCTGGCTGTGCGGCTGCGCCGTGCTGCTGTTCACGACGTCGTCGGGCGTCGGGCGGTACATGCCCGCGATGTTCAGCGTGCACATGTCGGCACACATGCTGCTGTCGATGCTCGTTCCCGTGCTGCTGGTCCTTGGCGCGCCGGTGACGCTTGCCCTGCGGGCTCTGCCCGCCGCAGGCCGCGGTGATCCGCCCGGCATGCGGGAGTGGCTGCTCGCCGCGCTGCACAGCAAGGTATCGAAGTTCCTGACGCACCCGATCGTGGCGCTGGTCCTCTTCGTGGCCGGCTTCTACGGTCTGTACTTCGGCGGCCTGTTCGACGCCGCCGCGGACAGTCACGCCGCGCACGTGGCGATGAACGTGCACTTCCTGCTCAGCGGGTACCTGTTCTACTGGGTCGTCATCGGCGTCGACCCGACGCCGCGCCCGATTCCGCCTTTGGCCAAGCTCGGCATCGTGTTCGCCTCGCTGCCGCTGCACGCGTTCTTCGGGGTCGTGTTGATGGGCACCAAGTCGCTGCTGGCCGGGGACTTCTACGAGTCGCTGGGCCTGCCGTGGCACACCGACCTGATCGACGACCAGAAGCTCGGAGGCGCGATCGCGTGGTCGGCGGGCGAGGTCCCATTGGTCCTGGTCCTGCTCGCGCTACTGATCCAGTGGCGCCGAACCGACCAGCGCACCGCCACTCGCATGGACCGCGCTGCCGACCGCGACGACGACGCCGACCTCGCGGCCTACAACGCGATGCTCGCCCAGATGGCCAAACGCGAGTCCGAGTCGCGCTAGCGAGGTCGGGCCCCGCCCATCCATCCCCAGTCCGGGTTTCATCCACAGCGCGGCATCGTGGGCTCGGTTCAGCCGCGTCCTCGTCACCCCTCGCGCCGTGAATGGAGGTGTCCATCGTGGACATCGCCAGTAGCGATACGAGAGGAACACCAATGTTCGAGACACCCATCGCCCTCGTCGGCAACATCGTCAGCGAGCCCGTGCGGCGCCGCGTCGGCGAGCAGGACCTCACCCGCCTCCGGGTGGCGAGCAACTCCCGCCGCAAGGCGGCCGACGGCAGTTGGCAGGCCGGGGACACGCTCTACGTGACGGTCAGCTGCTGGGGCGCGCTGGCCCTGGGAGCCGGCGGATCGCTCGTCAAGGGCGACCCGGTCGTGGTCGTCGGGCACCTCTACACCAATGAGTACGACGACAAGGAGGGCAACAAGCGCTCGACCAATGAGATCCGCGCCATCTCCGTCGGGCCGGACCTCGCGCGCAGCGTCGCCCGCATCACCTCGACGCGGCGACTGGCCGGCGTCGGCCCGGGCACCGGGGACGGTGGCGATGCGGGCACGGAATCCGCCGGGACCGGTGACGTCGACCCCGGTGACGTCGACGACGACGGTTCGGACGGCTCGTCCGACGGGTCGGCGCCGGAGGCTGGGCTCACGCTCACGGCGTAGCCGTCCCGACAGCCTCCGTCGGTTCGGCCGACGCGGTGACGCCTAGGATGGTCTCCGAGCATTACCCGGGGAGACGAAAGGCAACGCAACGGCATGGCCGAATTCATCTACACGATGCGGAAGGTCCGCAAGGCGCACGGCGACAAGGTCATCCTCGACGACGTCACGCTGAACTTCCTTCCCGGCGCGAAGATCGGCGTCGTCGGGCCCAACGGTGCCGGCAAGTCGAGCGTCTTGCGGATCATGGCCGGGCTCGACCAGGCGAACAACGGCGACGCCTACCTGCAGCCGGGTGCGACGGTCGGGATCCTGATGCAGGAGCCCCAGCTCGACGAGGACAAGACCGTCCGCGAGAACGTCGAAGCCGGCGTGGCGATCAAGGGCAAGCTCAACCGGTACAACGAGGTCGCCGAGCTGATGGCGACCGACTACACCGACGAACTCATGGAGGAGATGGGCCGGCTCCAGGAGGAACTCGACGCCGCCGACGCCTGGGACATCGACAGTCAGCTCGAGCAGGCGATGGACGCCCTGCGCTGCCCGCCGCCCGACGAGCCGGTCAACCACCTCTCCGGTGGTGAGCGACGCCGTGTGGCGCTCTGCCGCCTGCTGCTGTCGAAGCCGGACCTGCTGCTGCTCGACGAGCCCACCAACCACCTCGACGCCGAGAGCGTGATGTGGCTCGAGCAGCACCTCGCCGACTACAAGGGCGCCATCCTCGCCGTCACCCACGACCGGTACTTCCTCGACAACGTCGCCGAGTGGATCCTCGAACTCGACCGTGGTCGGGCGTACCCCTACGAGGGCAACTACTCGACGTACCTGGAGAAGAAGGCCGAGCGCATCGCCGTGCAGGGCCGCAAGGACGCCAAGCTGCACAAGCGTCTGACCGAGGAACTCGCCTGGGTGCGGTCGGGTGCCAAGGCGCGGCAAGCCAAGAACAAGGCGCGCCTGAGCCGCTACGACGAGATGGTCGCCGAGGCGGAGAAGACGCGCAAGCTCGACTTCGAGGAGATCCAGATCCCGACCGGCCCACGCCTGGGCAACGTCGTGGTCGAGGTGAGCCACCTCGACAAGGGATTCGCGGGTCGCACGCTGATCAAGGACCTCTCGTTCACGCTGCCCCGCAACGGCATCGTCGGCGTGATCGGCCCGAACGGCGTCGGCAAGACGACGCTGTTCAAGACGATCGTCGGCCTCGAAGCGCCCGACAGCGGTGAGGTGAAGGTCGGCGAGACCGTCAAGCTCAGCTACGTCGATCAGAACCGTGGCGGCATCGACCCGAAGAAGAACGTGTGGCAGGTCGTCTCCGACGGTCTGGACTACATCGAGGTCGGCCAGAACGAGATTCCGTCGCGCGCCTACGTCTCGGCATTCGGCTTCAAGGGACCCGATCAGCAGAAGCCGGCGGGTGTGCTCTCCGGTGGTGAGCGCAACCGCCTGAACCTGGCGTTGACGCTCAAGGAGGGCGGCAACCTGATCCTGCTCGACGAGCCGACCAACGATCTGGACGTGGAGACGCTGTCGTCGCTGGAGAACGCGCTCGAGACGTTCCCCGGCTGCGCCGTGGTGATCTCCCACGATCGCTGGTTCTTGGACCGCACCTGCACGCACATCCTCGCCTGGGAGGGCGACGACGACAACGAGGCGAAGTGGTTCTGGTTCGAGGGCAACTTCGGTGCCTACGAGGAGAACAAGGTCGAACGACTCGGCATCGATGCGGCGCGTCCGCACCGTGTGACGCATCGCCGGTTGACCCGCGACTGATCTCGCCGGGTAGGCGCGCGGGGGCCACGGGGGCTACTAGTGTCGCTGCTGCGTGCCATCGCTCCGCCGTCCCCGTGGGGCCGGCGGAGCGGGCCAACGACGGACGGCGCGCAGGCGGGAGTAGATCGGCATGACGGTGATTCCGGGAAGCGGCAGAGGCGCCGACGGCTCGGCTGAGACGACGACGATTCCCAGCCAGGATCCCAACGCCACGCTCGCCAGGGCGTACCTGCAGACCCACCGGGGACCGCACGGTGACGCACCCGCCGCGGACTCCACCGTCACCGCGCCGATCGCCCGTTCCATCGCAGGCGGCATCGTCACGCCGGCGCTGCTCGCCGCTCACGGCAAGGTGGGCCGAAAGCGATCGATGGGCGAGACCAAGGTCGCGGTGTACGCCTCGGGTGACCAATCCGGTTGCGGCCCCGCGATACAGATCGTCACCGACGCCAGCGCGATGTCGATGGACTCGGTCACCGTGCTGCTGCACCGCCTCGGCGTCGCCTACGTGGCGATCATGAATCCGGTGTTCCGGGTGCGCCGCAGCGCCAACGGCGAGCTGCTCGACATGCAGCCCGCCGCCGATCCGCAGGCAGCCAGGGACGGCATCGACGAATCCTGGATCCACGTCGAACTCTCGCCGTCCGCCGACGCGAAGGCCGTGACGGAGGCAGCCGAGCTGCTGCCCAACGTGCTCGCCGATGCCCGCCAGGTCGCCGTCGACACCGGCGCGCTGAACGCGATGCTGGTCGGGCTGGCCAACGCGCTCGACTCCGACGTGGCGGGCAACTTCCCGAGCTACGACCGCCGCGACGTGGCGGCGCTGCTGCGCTGGCTGGCTGCCGGTCACTTCGTGATGCTCGGCTACCAGCGTTGCGCGGTGCGCAACGGCGAGGCATCGGTGGAGCCCGCCAGCCGGCTCGGTGTGCTGCGGCTGCGCACCGACGTGCTGCCCCAGCTCACCGGCGACGACGACCTGCTGGTGCTCGCCCAGGCGACCATGCCGAGCTACCTGCGCTACGGCGCGTACCCGTACATCGTGGTGGTCCGGGAGAACCTGCCCGGTGGCACCACGATCGAGCACCGGTTCGTGGGTCTGTTCACGGTCGCCGCGGCGAATGCGAACGTGCTGGAGATTCCGCTGATATCGCGCCGTGTCAACGAGGCGCTGGCGCTCGCGCACGGTGATCCCAGCCATCCCGGCCAGCTGGTCCTCGACATCATCCAGACCATCCCGCGGCCGGAACTCTTCTCGCTCACCGCACGTGATCTGCTGGAGCGGGCCAAGGCCGTGGTCGACCTCGGGTCACGGCGACGGGCCCTGCTGTTCCTGCGGGCCGACAAGCTCGCGCACTTCGTCTCGTGCCTGGTGTACCTGCCACGCGACCGGTACACGACCGCCGTCCGGTTGGAGATGCAGGACATCCTGGTCCGCGAGTTCGGTGGCCTGTCCATCGAGTACACCGCGCGCGTCAGTGAATCCCCCTGGGCCGTCGTTCACTTCACGGTCAAGCTGCCGGACGGCTCGGTGCGGACCGACGTCGACACGTCGCTGGAGAACGAGACCCGGGTGCAGAGCCTGCTGACGGAGGCCGCGCGTACGTGGGGCGACCGTTTGATGGGTGCGGTGCGAGACGGCGCCATCAGCCACACCGACGCCGAGCACTACGCAGCGGCGTTCCCGGAGGTCTACAAGCAGGCGTTCAGCCCGGACGACGCCATCGCGGACATCGAGATCATCGAGCATTTGTCGGACGACTCGGTCAAGTTGGTGTTCGCCGACGGCGCCGAAGACCATGCCGCGCAATTGACCTGGTATCTCGGCGGGCGATCCGCATCGCTGAGCGAATTGCTGCCGATGCTGCAGTCGATGGGCGTCGTCGTGCTCGAGGAACGGCCGTTCACCGTCACCCGCAAAGACGGTCTGCCGGTGTGGATCTACCAGTTCAAGATCGCGGTACACCCGTCGATACCGGACCCCGACGACGCCGAGGAACGCGCCGCCACCGCCACCCGGTTCGCCGACGCCGTCACCGCGATCTGGCAGGGCCGGGTCGAGATCGACCGGTTCAACGAGCTGGTGTTGCGGGCAGGGCTCACCTGGCAGCAGGTGACGATTCTGCGGAGTTACGCGAAGTACCTGCGGCAGGCGGGTTTTCCGTACAGCCAGAGCCACATCGAGACCGTCGTCAACGGCAACCCCGACACCGCGGTCGCGCTGGTGCGGTTGTTCGAGGCGCTGTTCGATCCGTCGGAGTCCGACACCCGCCCCGACGCGCAGGCCGCAGCCGCCGTCGTGGCGGCCGACATCGAGGCGCTCGTCAGCCTCGACACCGACCGCGTACTGCGGGCGTTCGCGTCGATGATCCAGGCGACGCTGCGCACCAACTACTTCGTCACCCGCGCCGGCTCGGCGCGCGAGCAGAACGTGCTGTCGATCAAGCTGAATCCGCGCCTGATCGACGAACTCCCCTTGCCGCGGCCGAAGTACGAGATCTTCGTGTACTCGCCGCGGGTGGAGGGCGTGCACCTGCGGTTCGGCAACGTCGCACGCGGCGGCCTGCGGTGGTCGGACCGCAAGGAGGACTTCCGCACCGAGGTCCTCGGACTCGTCAAGGCCCAGGCAGTCAAGAACGCGGTGATCGTGCCCGTGGGCGCCAAGGGCGGGTTCGTGCTGAAGAACCCGCCGTCGCCCACCGGTGACCCGGCCGCCGACCGCGACGCGCAGCGTGCCGAGGGCGTGGCGTGCTACCGCCTGTTCATCGGAGGGCTGCTCGACGTCACCGACAACGTCGACACCGTGAGCGGCACCGTCACGGTGCCCGACCGGGTGGTACGGCGCGACGGCGACGACGCCTATCTGGTGGTGGCCGCGGACAAGGGCACCGCCACGTTCTCCGACATCGCCAACGAGGTCGCGAAGTCCTACGGATTCTGGCTCGGCGACGCGTTCGCCTCCGGCGGGTCGGTGGGCTACGACCACAAGGCGATGGGCATCACGGCCAAGGGCGCGTGGGAATCGGTGAAGCGACACTTCCGCGAAATGGGCCACGACACGCAGACCGAGGACTTCACCGTCGTGGGCGTCGGTGACATGAGCGGTGACGTGTTCGGCAACGGGATGTTGCTGTCCAAGCACATTCGGCTGGTCGCGGCGTTCGACCACCGGCACGTCTTCCTCGACCCGAACCCCGATGCGGCGAGTTCGTGGGACGAGCGCCACCGGATGTTCGCCCTTCCGCGGTCGAGTTGGGACGACTACGACCGCAGCCTGCTCAGCGAGGGTGGCGGCATCTACAGCAGGGAACAGAAGTCGATCCCGGTCAGTCCCCAGGTCCGCGCGGCACTTGGCCTGTCGTATGACGCCGAGGAGATGACGCCGCCCGCCCTGATGAAGGCCATCCTGCTGGCGCCGGTCGACCTGTTCTGGAACGGCGGCATCGGCACCTACGTCAAGGCCGAGACCGAGTCCGACGCCGACGTCGGTGACCGCGCCAACGACCCGATCCGCGTCAACGGGAACCAGTTGCGCGCCAGGGTCGTCGGCGAGGGCGGCAACCTCGGCGTGACGCAACGCGGCCGCATCGAGTTCGACCTGAACGGCGGGCGGATCAACACCGACGCGATGGACAACTCCGCAGGCGTGGATTGCTCGGATCACGAGGTCAACATCAAGATCCTCGTCGACGCGCTCGTCACGGCGGGCAAGGTCAGCGCCGAGGAGCGCACCGGTCTGTTGATGTCGATGACCGACGAGGTCGGCCAGCTCGTGCTCGCCGACAATGCCTCGCAGAACGACCTGATGGGGACCAGCCGAGCCAACGCCGCGAGCCTGCTGCCCGTGCACTCCCGCCAGATCAAGGAACTCACCGCCCGCCGGGGACTGAACCGCGAACTCGAGGCGTTGCCGCCGGAGAAGGAGATTCGCAGGCGCATCGACCTCGGGCTGGGTCTCACCTCACCGGAGTTGGCGACGCTCATGGCGCACGTCAAGCTGGCTTTGAAGGACGACCTGCTGGCGACCGACCTGCCCGACCAGGAAGTGTTCGCGGCGCGTCTGCCGGAGTACTTCCCGTCGCAGTTGCGCGAGGGCTTCGGGCCCGACATCCGTACCCATCAGCTGCGGCGCGAGATCGTGACGACCATGCTCGTCAACGATCTCGTCGACACCAGCGGCATCACCTACGCCTACCGGGTCACCGAGGACACCGGCGTCGGGCCGGTCGACGCGGTACGCAGTTTCGTCGCCGTCGACGAGATCTTCCGCGTCGGGGAGGTGTGGCTCGGGATCAGAGAGGCTGCTGCCCAGGGTGTTCCGGTCTCGGTGACGGACCGCATGACGCTGGATCTGCGCAGGCTCATCGACCGGGCGAGCCGGTGGCTGCTGAACTACCGTCCACAGCCGCTGGCCGTCGGCGCCGAGGTAAACCGCTTCGCGTCGAAGGTGGCTGCGCTGACCCCGCGGATGTCGGAGTGGTTGCGCGGGTCCGACAGGGACATCGTGGCCCAGCAGTCCGCCGAGTTCACCGCCAAGGGCGTCTCGGAGGATCTCGCCACGATGGTCGCGACGGGGCTCTACCAGTACAGCCTGCTCGACATCATCGACATCGCCGACATCGTGGACCGCGAGCCCGCGGAGGTGGCCGACGCCTACTTCGCGCTGATGGATCACCTCGGCACCGACGGACTGCTGACCGCCGTGTCGGGCCTGGCCCGCGACGACCGTTGGCATTCGTTGGCACGTCTGGCGATTCGCGACGACATCTACGGTTCGCTGCGCGCATTGTGCCTCGACGTGCTGGCGGTGGGGGAGCCGGAGGAGACCGGCGAGCAGAAGATCGAGGAGTGGGAGCACACGAACAGCTCGCGTGTCGCGCGAGCGCGGCGCACCCTCACCGAGATCTACGACGACGGCGAGAAGGATCTGGCGACGCTGTCGGTGGCGGCGCGCCAGATACGAAGCATGACCAGGACGAGCGGAACGGGAGCCACCGGGTGACGGACCAGCCGCCACGGATCGACGGTCGGGAGCGGTTCACGACACCGGTGCCGGTGCGATGGTCGGACATCGACATGTACCAGCACGTCAATCACGCGACGATGGTGACGATCCTCGAAGAGGCGCGCGTGCCGTTCCTCACCAAGCCGTTCGCCGACGACTTCGCGACCACCGGGCTGCTGATCGCCGAGGTGCGCGTCGCGTACAAGGGCCAGCTGCGACTCGCCGATTCGCCGCTGCAGGTGACCATTTGGGTCAACCGCCTGCGTGCGGTCGACTTCACGCTCGGCTACGAGGTGCGTTCTGTGCTGGCGGATCCGGATTCGAAGCCCGCGGTGATCGCCGAGACGCAGCTGGCCGCGTTCGACATCGAGGCGCAGAAGTTGGTGCGCCTGGCGCCGCATCATCGGGAGTACCTCCAGCGCTACCAGCGATGAGCGCCGGGGAACGCGGTCTGTGGCTCGACGGCGGCGCGCACCGCGACGACCTGGCGACGTTCGTCGATCGGGTGCTGCGGCTCGACGAGTCGGCCGTGATCAGGTTCCGCGAACGTGCCGATGGCTTGGTCGTCGCCTGGGTCGCAACGGGTTTCGACGTCCTCGCCAGCCGCGTGGTCGGTGGCCGGGTGCGTCCCTCGGACCTGTCGGCCGGCGCCGACGCGCTGGCGCGTTCGCTGCCGGCGATGGACCGGTCCGGCTTCGTGGACACGGGCTTCGCCATGGATTCGGCCTGGCGTGGTGCCCTGCCCCCGGACAGCGGATTCGTTCACCTCGACGACGTGCCGGCGCGTGCGGTGCTCGACCTGGCGCAGCGCGGCGTCGCCCTGGCCAAGGAGCACGGCAGCGCGCACGGCCCCCCGGCATCGCTGCTCGACCAGGAGGTAGTGGCCGTCAGCTCGGGCGACGCATCGGTCGGCGTTCCCATGAGGTGCGTATTCGCCTTGACCGCAATGGGTTTCCTGCCGCAGTCACCCTCGCGAGCCGACGACTTCGCTCCGGAGTCGGTGGCGGCCGACGAAGTGGTGCGGGTACGCGTGCACCCGTCATGGGTGCGCGTCGACGCGAGGTTCGGCACCGTGTACCGCCGCCGCGGCGACCCGGCGCTGGTCTTGCGTTAGGACACCCAGGCCGCGGCGTTGGGCGGCAGGTCACCGCGCACCAGGGGAGCGCTGGTGATCAGCACGTCCTCGTCGGACAGTGGCACGGGGTGATCAGTGGCGTTGAGCAGACACGTCACGCCGTCGGGTCCGCGGAAGGCGAGCACTCCGGTCGGCGTCGCGAGCCACTCCACGCCGGTGCCGAGATCGGTTCTTCCGTGCCGCAGTTCGATCGCGCGACGGAAGAACTCCAGCGTCGAACCCTCGACGCCGTCCTGCTTCTCCACGGTCAATGCCGCCCACTCGGGAGGCATCGGCAGCCACGTGTCCGGTGAGGAACTGAAGCCGAACGGCGGCGTGTCGCCCGACCACGGCATGGGCACCCGGCACCCGTCGCGGCCGCGCTCGGTGTGGTCGGATCGCTCCCACACCGGGTCTTGCAGCACCTCGTCGGGCAGGTCGACGTTGGGCAGGCCGAGTTCTTCGCCGTTGTAGACGAACACCACGCCTGGCAGCGCGAGCATCACCAGCGCCATCGCCCGCGCGCGCGCCAAACCGACCTCGCCGCCACCGTAGCGACTGACCTCCCGGTCGACGTCGTGGTTGGACAGCGTCCACGTCGGGGGAGAGCCGGCCAGATCCGCTGCCGCAAGCGAGTTCTCGATCGCCTCGCGCACCTCGATCGCGTCGAACTCGGCGCGGACGAGGCGGAAGTTGAAGCCCAGGTGCAGTTCGTCGGGCCGCAGGTACTTCGCGAAGTCCTCGTTGTCGAACACCCAGATCTCGCCGATCGTCACGGCCTCGGGATGGTCGTTGACGATGGTCCTGATCCCGCGGTGGATGTCGTGCACGCCGTCGTGGTTGAAGCGCGGGTCCTCCGAGTCGTGGCTCAGCATCGCGAGATCGGTGGTGGCCATGTCGGGCAGGCCCGGTGGCTTCGACATGCCGTGCGCGACGTCGATGCGGAACCCGTCGACGCCCCGCTCCAGCCAGAACCGCAGCGTCTTCTCGAGGTCGTCGAAGACCTCCGGGTTCTCCCAGTTGAGGTCGGGCTGCTCGGGGTCGAACAGGTGCAGGTACCACTCGCCGGGGTTGCCGTCGGGTTCGACGACGCGGGTCCACGCGGGGCCGCCGAAGACCGACACCCAGTTGTTCGGCGGATGGATGCCGTCGGTCCCACTGCCCTCGCGGAAGACGTAGCGCTCACGCTGGGCGCTGCCAGGGCCTGCGGCCCGAGCCGCCTCGAACCACGGGTGTCGGGAGCTGGTGTGATTCGGGACGAGATCCATCGTGATCTTGATGTCGCGCGCGTGGGCGGCCTCGATCAGCCGGTCCAGCGCGTCGAGCCCACCGAAGATCGGGTCGACGTCGCGGGGGTCGGCCACGTCGTAGCCGTGGTCGGCCATCGGCGAGACCATCACCGGGTTCAGCCACAGCGCATCGATGCCGAGCCGGGCCAGGTAGTCCAAGCCATCGGTGACGCCGTCGAGGTCGCCGACGCCGTCGGAGTTGCTATCGCGGAACGACCGTGGGTAGGCCTGGTAGAACACGGCGCGGGACCACCACGCGTCGGGGGATTGGGTCACGCCAACCCATCCTGCCGCAAGTCAGAACGTCGAGTTGACCATCGACTGGGCGGCCATCTCGAGGTAGTCCAGGAGCGCCTTGCGATGCGCGTCGTCCAGCGTCTGGGCGTCGATCTCCGCGACGGCGGTGTGCATGCACCGCAGCCAGGCGTCGCGTTCGAGGAAGCCGATTCGGAAAGGCGCATGACGCATCCGCAGCCGTGGATGTCCGCGCTGGTCGGAGTAGGTGCGCGGGCCGCCCCAGTACTGCTCGAGGAACATCAGCAGACGGACTTCGGCAGCCGCGAGGTCTTCTTCCGGGTAGAGCGGGCGCAGGATCTCGTCGTCGCGCACCAGCTCGTAGAAGCGGCCCACGATCCTGCGGAACGTCTCCGCGCCGCCGACCGCGTCGTAGAACGACCGGGAATCGTCTGTCACGGCGTCCATTGTCCTCCGCTGTCTCGGGGCCGCGTCGCAGGCGTCGACGTCACGCGTTGTTCATCGAACTGACCTGCGAACACGGTCAGAATTGTCGTGCGGACGACTCGGATCCATGGTGGACTGTCTCCTCGGAGGGCGTATGTCGCAGCGAGGAAGAAGTCGCGGCCGGCAACACGGGACCGCGACGGGTTTGACCGGGCTCCCTGCTGCTCCTGCAGCGGGCGCGTTCCTGCACGCGACCGTCGACGGCCGGGTGGGAAGCCAGGCGTCCATCTGGGGTCGTCGCCGGGTGCTGCTGCTGAACTCCACCTACGAGCCGCTGACCGCGCTGCCGATGCGGCGCGCGGTGATCATGCTGATGTGCGGCAAGGCCGACGTCGTGCACGAGGATCCCTCGGGTCCGGTCATCCACTCCGCCACCCGCACCATCACGGTCCCGTCGGTGATCCGACTGCGGACGTTCGTGCGGGTGCCGTATCGGGCGCGGGTGCCGATGACGCGGGCCGCGCTCATGCACCGCGACCGGTTCCGCTGCGCGTACTGCGGACAGAAGGCCGACACCGTCGACCACGTCATCCCGCGCAGCCGCGGCGGCGAGCACTCGTGGGAGAACTGCGTCGCCGCCTGCGCGCAGTGCAATCACCGCAAGGCCGACCACATGCTCAGCGAGCTGGGCTGGACGCTGCGGGCGACGCCGCTACCGCCCAAGGGGCAGCACTGGCGGCTGCTCTCGACGGTCAAGGAACTCGACCCGGCGTGGGTGCGCTACCTCGGCGAGGGAGCGGCGTGAGCCTTCGCCGGTTCACCCCGCGGGCCGCGCGAGCCTGCTGATACGGTTTGCACCGTGAGCGAAGTCGCGATTGCCCATTCGATCATGGGCGGCGTTCCGTTGCTGGTGTTGCTGATCCTGGCGGCCCTGATCTACCGCCGCAAGGGGCCGCACCCCAAGACGTACGAACTGTCCCAGGAGTGGACCCACGAACCGATTCTGTGGGCCTCTCCCGAGCCTGCTGACCATGGCCACGGCGGCCACGGCACGCACCTGACCGTAGGAGGTGGCGCAAGTGGCCGCTGGTGAACTCGCGAAGACCTCCGACGGCGCCGTCCTGCCCTACGGGTACGCGCAGACGCTCAGCGGACGCATCTCCGGCGTCACCGAGCCCGGTACGTTGTCGGTGCACTACCCGTTCCCCGTCAAGGACCTCGTCATCCTCGACGACGCGCTGAAGTACGGGTCGCGCGCGGCGCGGGCTCGCTTCGCGGTCTACCTCGGCGACCTCGGCGAGGACACCGCGGGAACGGCGCGCATGATCCTGGCGCGGGTGCCCACCCCCGAGAACGCCGTGCTGCTCGCGGTGTCGCCCAATCAGCGGGCGATCGAGGTGGTGTACGGCTCGGAGGTGAAGGGCCGTGGCATCGAGGAGGCTGCGCCACTGGGCGTTTCGGCCGCCGCGGCGTCGTTCCAAGAGGGCGACCTCATCGACGGACTGATCAGCGCCGTGCGCGTGCTGTCTGCCGGCGTCTCCCCCCGCTGACTTTCCCGTAGCCGGTTCTTCGGGCCGTCCTTCGGCGAGCGTGCGTGTCTGCGGGCGACACGCCGCTCGCGAAGCCGACTTCACGCACGCTCGCGCTCCTTGAAAAGCAAGAAGCCGGTGATCCCGAGGATCACCGGCTTACGAGAATCGCTGCGTCACTGGTCGGCGTCGTGCCTCTGGGCGATCGCCAGGAGTTCTTCGCGAACCGTGGACTGCGGGAGGGCGTAGATCCGTGCGTACAGACGGCGCCGGTTGATGGCGCGCGTCATTTCGGCGCGGTATCGAGCGAGGGGCATTCGGGTACTCCTACGTTGTGCTCCGGGTCACAGAGCGTTGATTGCTGTGTGCCCGCCGACATGAGGATCGCTCAGTCGGCGGGCTCCTCAATAGTCCGTGTTAACGCCATGTAAATCAAGTTCTGACCTGTGATCTTGCGCTCACATCGGTGCCGTCAACGGCCGTCCTGGGAGCTGCACGACGAACCGCCGTGCCCGCGAAATGGCGCGCATACCGTTTGCTGGCTATGGCCCGTCGAGCGGCGAGCCCGAGCCGAGCACGATGGTGATCTCGGTGGTGATCGCGGTCGATCGGTTCGCCGGGGGATTGGTACCCACCACGCGATCCTCGGTCTCGGGCGTGGACGGCAGCGACGACTGCTGGAAGTTGCGGAAGCCCGCGTTCGTCAGGGCCATGACCGCCTCGGCGTAGCTCATCGACGACACGTCCGGCACCACGGCCTGCTCGTCGTTGGCCGTCACCAGCGGTGCTTCGGTACGCGTGAACGACGGCGCATCCGGGGTGGTGGGCACGGTCGCGTCCTGAGAGTCGGGCGCGACCGCGTTGATTCCGATCGTCACCACGACGGCCGCTACGGCCAGCACGGCGACGCCGGCCAACCAGCGCCCGACCGAACCGCGCGGCTCGCGATCCTGGCCGCGGGCAGAACCCTGCGTCGGCATCCGTGCCGTGCGGGACTTGCCGGGTACCAACGGGACGGTCGGGGGCGTCCACGCGATGGCGGCGTCGGTATCGGCTTCGGCCGAGGCGGCATAGGACGGCGATCCACTGTGCAGGCGGACTAGGTCGGTGCGCATCTCCGCGGCGCTCCGGTAGCGGCCGTCGGGGTCCTTGGCCATCGCCTTGAGGGCGACGGCGTCCGCATCCGCGGTGACGGTGGCGTTGCGTCGAGACGGCGGGACGGGCGACTCGCGCATGTGCTTGTAGGCGACCTCGACCGCGGAGTCGCCCGCGAAAGGCGGCTCGCCCGTGAGCAATTCGTAGAGGACGCAGCCGAGTGAGTACACGTCGGCGCGCGGGTCGACCGGGTCGCCGCGGGCCTGCTCGGGAGACAGGTACTGGGCAGTGCCAATCACGGCGCCGCTCTGGGTCACGCTCTGCTCGTCGTCGAGCATCGCCTTGGCGATGCCGAAGTCGACGACCTTCACCGAGCCGCTCTTGTCGATCATGATGTTGGCGGGTTTGACGTCGCGGTGGATGATGCCGCGCCGATGGCTGAAGCTCAGCGCCTGGCACACGTCGGCAACCACTTCGATCGCGCGCTGCGCTTCGAGCGGCCCGTGAATGCGAAGGACGTCGCGCAAGCTGAGCCCGTCGACGTACTCCATCACGATGTAGGGGAGCAGCCCGTCCTGCGTCTCCACCTCGCCGGTGTCGTACACCGCGGCGATCGCAGGGTGGTTGAGCCCGGCGGCGTTGCGCGCTTCGCGCCGGAATCGCAGGTTCAGGCTGCTGTCTTCGGCCATGTCGGCGCGCAGCACCTTGACCGCGACGTCACGATGCAGCCGCAGGTCGCGAGCGAGGTGCACCTCGCTCATGCCGCCGAGGCCGAGGATCTCGCCGAGTTCGTAGCGGCCGGACAATCGCCGCGGTGTCGTCACGACCTGGACCCCACCGCTACCGTCGAGGCACGCCGCTGCGCCGGTGCTGCGATGCGGTACGCCGGGGTGAGGGCCACCTGCTGATGGTGGCATGTTCTGGTCGCGCGCGACGGCTAGTCGAACGACGGTTCGCGTTCCATGGCCGTGGTCTGCGCCACCAGCTCCGCCCGTATCCGGACGTACCGCTCGAGGAAAGCCCGCTCGTCGAGACGCTTGCGGCGCAGCCAGCCGGTCACCTCGTCGTTGCACTTGCTGGCGTTGCACGCCCCGCACGCGGGTACCACGTTGTCGATCGTGTACCGGCCGCCGCGGGAGATCGCCATCACGCAGTCGCGTTGCAGGGCACCGCCGGTCGCGCCGCAGTACGCGCACCCGTCCCACGCGGCCTTGATCGCCGCCCACTGCGCGGGGGTGAGGTCGTTGACGACGGCCTTCACCCGTCGCGTGCGCCTGCGCGCTGCCCGCGCTCTCCGGCTGTTGGTACCCGCCATCGGAACATCATGCGGCGCGAGCGTGCGCGAACTCCGGCACGACCACGGCGTGTTGCCCGCAGACACGCACGCTCGCGGGAGAAGGGGAGAGGTCAGGCGGAGTCGGCGGCGCGGGCCCGCAGGGATCGTTCGACGCCGGCGCGGCCCTCGAGCACCAGCCTGCGCAGTGCGGGCGGGACGTCGGGGTCGGCGAGGAAGCGGTCGGCCGCGTCGAGACCCGCCTGGCTGACGTCCCACGACGGGTACAGCCCGATCACCACGGTCTGCGCGACCTCGCTGGAGCGTCGCTCCCACACGCCGGAGATCGCCTCGAAGTACTTGGCGGTGAACGGCGCCAGCAGGTCGCCCTGGCCTGGCCGGGCGAAGCCGCCGACGATCGACCGGGTGGTGATGTTGGCCAGCGTGTCGTCCTCGACCACCAGCTGCCAGGCGGCCTCCTTGACCGCCGACTGCGGACGTGCCGCCGCGGCCGCGGCGGCGTTGCGCTTGCCCGCCGCCGTCGGGTCCAGCTGAGCCTCGGCGTCGATCAGCGGCGTCTCGATGCCATCGGCGTCGACGTCACCACTGGCGGCCAACGCGGTGACGATGCGCCAGCGCAGGTCGGTGTCGATCACCAGGCCCGGCAGGTTCACCGCGGCCGGTTCGTTGTCCAGCAGCGTGGACAGCACCGCGACGTGGTTAGGCGAGAGCACCGAGGTGCACAGGGCGTTGACGAACGCGAGCTGATGGTCCGAGCCGGGAGCAGACTCGCGGGCGAGGTCGAGCAGCCGGTCGCCGAACGCCGGCCAGCCGTTCTCGGCCGCCCACCCCGCGTCGGCGTAGGAGCCGAGCGCGGTCTGCGCCTGCAGCAGGAGGCGCTGTGCCACACCGACTTCGGTCTCGGCGTGCACGCCCGCCATGACGAGCGCCACGAAGTCGCGGGCCTTCATCTCGGCGTCGCGGGTCATCTCCCATGCGGCCGACCAGGCCAGCGTGCGGGGGAGCGGTTCGGCGATGTCGGCGATCCGGTTCAGCACGGTGTGCAGCGAGTCCGGGTCGAGTCGCAACGAGCAGTACGTGAGGTCGTCGTCGTTGACCAGGACGAACTTGCCCCGTGAAACACCCACCAGTCCGGGTACATCCGTCTCGGAGCCCTCGACGTCGAGTTCCTCGCGGTGGACGCGCACCAGCTTGCCGCTGCCGTCGTCGTCGTAGATGCCGACGGCCAGCCGGTGCACGCGGGTTTCCCCGGCGCCCGGCGCCGCGCCGCTCTGGCTGACCGCGAAGCGGGTGAACGCGCCGTCGGCGTCGACGTCGAAGTCGGCGCGCAGCGTGTTGAGGCCGGTGGTCTTGAGCCACTGCCTGCCCCAGTGCGAGAGGTCGCGTCCCGACGACTTCTCCAGCGCGCCAAGCAGATCACCGAACGTGGCGTTGGCGAAGGCGTGGTCGCGGAAGTAGTCGCGCAGCCCGGCCAGGAACGCCTCGAGTCCCACGTAGGCCACCAGCTGCTTGAGCACGCTTGCGCCCTTGGCGTAGGTGATGCCGTCGAAGTTCACCTCGACGGCGTGCAGGTCGGGGATGTCGGCCGCGACGGGGTGCGTCGACGGGAGCTGATCCTGCCGGTAGGCCCACGACTTCTCGACGTTGGCGAACGTGGTCCATGCCTGGGTGTACTCGGTCGCCTCGGCCTGGCACAGCACCGACGCGAACGTCGCGAAGGATTCGTTGAGCCACAGGTCGTCCCACCACGTCATGGTGACGAGGTCGCCGAACCACATGTGCGCCATCTCGTGCAGCACCGTCTCGGCGCGCCGCTCGTAGGAGTACCTGGTGACCTTCGACCGGAACACGTAGTCCTCGAGGAACGTCACCGCGCCTGCGTTCTCCATCGCACCGGCGTTGAACTCCGGCACGAACAGCTGGTCGTACTTGCCGAACGCGTACGGCACGCCGAAGTTGCGGTGGTAGAACCCGAAGCCCTGCTTGGTCTCGGTGAACAGCCGCTCGTGGTCCATGAACTCCGACAACGAAGCGCGGCAGAAGATGCCGAGCGGGATGTCGCCGTGCTCGTCGGTGTAGACGTCGTCCCACCGCGCGTACGGCCCGGCGATCAGCGCCACCAGGTAGGTGCTCATCCGCGGCGTGGTGGCGAAGGTGTGCACGGCCGCGGAGCCTGATGTCGCCGCCGGAGCGGCTCCGTCGGCGGACACGGTCGCTCCGTTGGAGATGACCTGCCAGTGCGCGGGCGCGGTGACGGTGACGTCGAACGTCGCCTTCAGGTCGGGCTGGTCGAAGCACGCGAACATCCGCTTGGCATCGGCGGTTTCGAACTGCGAGTACAGGTACACCTCGTCGTCGACGGGGTCGACGAACCGGTGCAGACCCTCACCGGTGTTGGAGTAGAGGCAGTCGGCCTCGACGACGACGACGTTGCGCTCGGCCAGGCCCACCAGGGGGATGCCGGTCGACTCGTCGTAGCCCGAGACGTCGACGTCGACACCGTTGAGCGTCGCGCGGTGGATGGTGTCGGCGGCGATGTCGATGACGGTGTCGGCACCGGCCAGCGCGCTGAACTCCACGGTGGTCGTCGAGCGGAAGGTGCGCTCACCGGCCGTCAGATCGAGTTCGATGCGGTAGGCGTCGACGGTGACGAGGGCGGCGCGTTCGGCGGCCTGGTCGCGGGTCAGATTGGGAAGAGCCACGTCAAGCACACTAGACGCCGCCGGTATGCATGGCGCGGCGCCGTGGGGGGAACATCGGTGTCGACGGCAGGGTTGTGCCGAACGGAGATCTGCCCTCACCGACCGAAGGGAACGCACGCTCATGACCAAGAAGGATGTCGCCGGTTTCTGGTTCGATCCGCTGTGCCCGTGGTGCTGGATCACCTCGCGCTGGATCCTGGAGGTCGAGAAGGTCCGCGACATCGACGTGCAGTGGCACGTGATGAGCCTCGCGGTGCTCAACGAGGGCCGTAACCTGCCCGAGGAGTACCAGGAGATGATGAAGAAGGCGTGGGGCCCGGTGCGCGTCGCGATCGCGGCCGAGCAGGCTCACGGCACGGACGTGCTCGCCCCGCTGTACACGGCGATGGGCACCCGGATCCACAATGAGGGCAACAAGGACTTCGACGACGTCATCGAGGGCGCGCTCGCCGACGCCGGTCTGCCGGCGCACCTCGCCAAGGCGGCCACATCCGACGAGTACGACGAAACGCTGCGCAAGAGCCACCACGCGGGCATGGACGCCGTCGGCGACGACGTGGGCACGCCCACCATCCACGTCAACGGGGTCGCGTTCTTCGGTCCGGTGCTCTCCCGCATCCCGCGCGGCGAGGAGGCAGGCAAGCTGTGGGACGCGTCGGTGACCTTCGCGTCGTATCCGCACTTCTGGGAGCTGAAGCGCTCGCGCACCGAGTCGCCCGAGTTCGACTGACGCGGGCCGGCTACTCGACGGTGAACACAATCGAGTGCCACCCCGTGGAGCCGTCGGGAACCGGCCCGGGGTTGATCAGCCGGAGCCGGTCCTCGGCCTGCATCTGACCGTCGCCGTCGAACGCGCGGCACGTCACGGTGTGCTGACCGGCGGGCAGCACCGTCGTCAGCCGGAACATCCGCCACGTGTTGGGGTTCACCTCGGTGGCCAGTTCGGCGGGCTGCCACGGGCCCTTGTCGAGGCGCAGTTCGACGCGGCTGATGCCCCGGCCCTGCGCCCACGCGGTGCCGGCGATCGTGACGTCCCCGCCGGGCAGGCGCTGAAACGACGTCGGTGCGTCGATGCGCGAGGAGATCTTGATCGGGACGATGCCTGGCGGTTGGCCGTCCCATCCGCGTTCGACCCAGTAGGGCTTGACGTCGTAGGTGGCGAGTTCGAGTTCGGTGACCCACTTCGTCGCCGAGACGTAGCCGTACAACCCGGGGACGACGGTGCGCATCGGGAAGCCGTGCTCGGGCAGCAGTGGCTCCCGGTTCATCCCGATCGCCAGCAGGGCGTCGTCGCCGGCGCCGCGCAGCATGTCCAGTGGCGTGCCGAGGGTGAACCCGTCGACCGCGTGCCCGACCAGTTGCTGCGCACCGTCGCGGATCCCGGCGCGGTCGAGCAGCTCGAGCAGTGGCACGCCGATGAAGTTGGCCGTCGAGACGTACGGTCCGCCAACCTCGTTCGACACGCACGTCATCGTGATGGTCTTCTCGACCAGCGTCATGGAACGGATGTCGTCGAAGCTGAGTTCGATCGGCTCGTCGACCATCCCGGTGATGCGCAGGGTGGCGTCCTCCGCGCGTAGTTGCGGCACGGCGAGATTGACGTCGATGCGGTAGAAGTCCGCGACCGGCGTGAGGAACGTCGGGGTCCCGAGTTCAGGGAACGCGGCGTCGGCCGGGATCGGCGGCGCCGGTGTGGCGGGCACCAGTTCGCCCACGCCGCGGCGTGACTCCGCGACGTCGATCCGGCGGGCCGACGCGAAGCCTCCCGCGCCTGCCAGCAGCGCACCCACCGAGGTGGCGGCGGCACCGATCACGAAGCCGCGCCGACCCACCCCACCCCTTGGCGTCTCCGCCGCCGGGCGGGCCCGGTGGTGCAGCCACCAGAACACTGCGACCCCGGCGACCATCGAGCCGAGCGGCGCCAGCAGTCCGAGGCGGCCCGACGACTGCTCGTGCACCGCCAGCGCGCCGACGATCCCGAGGACGACGACGGCCACGATCCCTGGCCACACGGTGCGACGCGACGCCAGCCCGATCAGCAGGCCAGCCAGGACGAGGACCACCGCCATGCCGACCAGCAGGGCCGGTTTGTCGTTGGTGCCGAACGTGGAGATCGCGAAGTCCTTCACCGGCGCCGGGGTGCGGTCGATGAACGCATTGCCGACCGCGAGGAACGGTGAGGCGGCAGGAAGCAGCAGCAGCCCGGCCACCAGATGCCCGACGCCCAGCGCCGCCAGTACGGCGACGAGCCCGGTCGTCGCGGCGCGGACTGCGGACAGGCGCGGCGTCGTCATGACACTCATTCGGCGCGGGCGACGTTCGGGATGGCACGGCGATGTGACCAAAACCTGACGCCCAATGAGCCGCTCCGGTTGCGAGCGGCGGCGACTGGGTGAACGGTATGCCAATGGCAGTCGCTGAGCCCACCACGGACGGCACCTATCGCGACCGGATCGTCGCCGTCGAACCCGGAGGGAACGAGTACATCGCCGAAGCCGACCGGCACGGCAAGCCGCGCCAACTGTTCTGGACCTGGACGTCACCGAACCTCGAGTTCGCGACGATCTTCGTCGGCATGCTCGCGGTGCTCGCCTTCGGGATGACGTTCTGGCAGGCGGTCGCTGGGATCGTGATCGGCACGGGGCTCGGTGCCACCGCGCACTACTTCTTGTCCGCGCGCGGTCCACTGCACGGGGTGCCGCAGATGGTGCTGGGCCGCATGGCATTCGGTTTCAGGGGCAACGCCGTGCCGTCGGTGCTGATGTCCATCACTGCCGGTGTGGGCTGGTTCGCCACCAACAGCGTCAGCGGCGCGTTCGCGCTCTCGACGCTGTTCGGCATCGGCCCGTTGGTCGCGCTCATCGTGATCGTGCTGCTGCAAACGGGTTTCGCCTTCTTCGGGCACAACCTGGTGCAGGCCTTCGAGCGGTGGTCGTTCCCGTTCCTGGCCGTCATCTTCGTCGTCGCGTCGGTGGCGATCTTCGCGCACGCCGACTTCACCACGCCCGTGGCGGCCGAGGGCGTTGGCGGCATGGGCGGCTTCCTGCTGACCGTGGGCACCTCGTTCGGCTACGCCGCAGGCTGGACGCCGTACGCGGCCGACTACACCAGGTACCTGCCGTCGACCGTATCCACCGCGCGCACCGGGCTGTTCGCGTCGTCGGGACTGTTCCTGTCCTGTGTGGTGCTCGAAATCGTCGGCGCGGCATCGGTGACCACTGGCGAGGCGTCGCTCGCCGACCCCACCGGCTCGTTCACCTCCGAACTGGCCTCACCGATCGCCAACGCAACGCTGCTGGCGATCGCCGTCGGCGCCATCGCCGCGAACTCAATCAACATCTATTCCGGCGCAATGGCTTTCGTGACGATCGGGATCAAGCTGCCCGCGCACATCGCACGGGCCCTGGTCACCGTGTTCTTCGGCGTGGCCGGCTTCTTGGTGGCATGGTGGGCGCTTCCCGACGCCGCGCACAGCTACGAGGCGTTCCTGCTCATCATCGCCTACTGGATCGGGCCGTGGCTGGGCGTCGTGTTCGCCGACCAGTACCTGCGCCGCAATCAACCGATCGCGGAGTTCCTCTACGACCGGTCGTACACCAACTGGAACGGCCTGCTGTCCTTCGTCATCGGCCTCGTCGCGTCGGTGCTGCTGTTCGCCAACCAGGAGAAGCTGGTCGGCGTGGTCACCAGGGCCGTGCCAGAACTCGGCGACGTCACGTTCTTCGCGGGCTTCCTGTTGGCGGGCGGCTGCTACCTGCTGCTGTGCAGGTCGAAGATCGCCAAGGAGCGCGACGTGGCGCCGGTGACGTCGTGACACCGGAGCAGATGTTGGACGTCGCCGTCGAGGAGGCACGACAGGGCCTGGCGGAGGGCGGGATCCCGATCGGGGCGGCGCTGTTCTCCGCCGACGGCAGCGTGCTCGGCCGCGGCCACAACCGGCGCGTGCAGCAGGACGACCCGTCGGTGCACGCCGAGACGGACGCGTTCCGCGCCGCAGGCAGGCAGCGCAACTACCGCTCCACGGTGATGGTCACCACGCTGTCGCCGTGTTGGTACTGCAGCGGGCTGGTGCGGCAGTTCAACATTGGCGCGCTGATCGTGGGGGAGTCGACGACCTTCCGCGGCGGACACGACTGGCTCGCCGAGCACGGCGTCTCGGTCACGGTGCTCGACGACGCGCGGTGCGTGGAGATGATGACCGACTTCATCGCTGCGCGCCCCGACCTGTGGGCGGAGGACATCGGTGAGTGAGGTGAACGGATGAGTGCGATTGCGACCATCGACCTGTCGCGCTGGCGCGCCGGTGGTGCCGACGCCGACGCAGTGGCCGCCGAGGTGGACGCCGGGCTGCAGCGGGCGGGATTCATCCTCGTCACCGGCCACGGCGTCGACCCGGGCCTGACCGCCGCGGTGCGGGCGGCCAGTCGGTCGTTCTTCGCCCAACCCGAGCACGTCAAGGCGACCTATTCGGTGCCGGTCGGCGGTCACGGATGGATCGGGCCGGGTGCCGAGGCCAACGGCTACGCCGAGGGAACCGAGACGCCACCGGACCTCAAGGAGAGTTTCAGCCTCGGCGCCGAGACGGCGACCGGTGACCCGGACGTCGACCGAATCTGGTTCGCGCCCAACGCATGGCCTGCGGAAGTGCCGTCGCTGCAGCCGCTGGTCGACGAGTACACCGCGGCCATGCACAGGGTCTCCGACGAACTGCTCGCCCTCTTCTCCCACGCCCTCGCCTTGTCCGACAATCCGTGGCTGGCGCTGGCGGATCAGCCGACGTGGACGATGAACATCAACCACTACCCGCCGGTGAGCGTGGTCGGCCAGCCCGAGCCGGGCCAGTTCCGCATCGGGCCGCATACCGACTTCGGCACCGTGACCGTGCTCGACCGCGAGCCGGGAGCCGGTGGGCTGCAGGTGTTCTCCGACGACGGCGGCTGGGCCGACGCACCGTACGACCCGGCGGCGCTCACCGTGAACATCGGCGACCTGCTCGAGTACTGGAGTGGCATGCGGTGGCCCTCGGGCCGCCACCGGGTGCTGCCGCCGCAACCCGAGGCGCCGGAGGAGGACCTGGTGTCGCTCATCTACTTCTACGAGGCCAACCACGACGCGCTCGTCCGCCCGCTCGATCCGCCCGTCGGCCGCGTCGCCGGGCTCGATCCGGTCACGTCGGCCGACTTCGTCAAGCAACGGCTCGACGCCATCACGGTGGGATAACCGCTGCGTGCGGGGACGTCCGTCCGCTCTGCCACAATGGCGGTCATGCGCGTCTACCTCGGCGGCGACCACGCCGGATTCGAACTCAAGCAGGCGATCTTCGAGCACTTGTTGGCGGGCGGCCACGAGCCGATCGACTGCGGTGCCTTCGCCTACGACGCGCAGGACGACTATCCCGCGTTCTGCATCGCCGCCGCGGAGCGGACCGTGGCCGATCCCGGCAGCCTGGGCATCGTGCTCGGCGGGTCGGGCAACGGCGAGCAGATCGCCGCCAACAAGGTGCCCGGCGCACGGTGCGCGCTGGCGTGGAGCGTCGAGACGGCGCAACTCGCCCGTCAACACAACAACGCCCAGCTGATCGGCATCGGCGGCCGCATGCACACGGTGGAAGAGGCGCTCGCCATCGTCGACGCGTTCCTCGCGACGGCATGGTCGGAGGAGCCGCGGCACCAGCGCCGCATCGACATCCTGGCCGAATACGAGACGTCGCACGTCGCACCTCCGGTGCCCGGCGCCTCCGCCTGACCCATGCCCGAGGGCCACACGCTGCACCGGCTGGCCCGGCTGCACCAGCAGAGATTCGCAGGCGCCCCCGTCGAGGTGTCGAGCCCCCAAGGCCGCTTCGCCGAGGGTGCCGCCGCCGTGGACGGACGGGTGCTGCGCAAGGCGAGTGCCTGGGGCAAGCATCTGTTCCACGACTACGAGGGCGGCCTGATCGTCCACGTTCACCTCGGGCTGTACGGAACCTTCACCGAGCGGCCCGTGCCGATGCCCGCACCCGTGGGCCAGGTGCGGATGCGCATGGTCGGCGTGGAGTACGGCACCGATCTGCGCGGTCCGACGGCTTGTGAGATCCTGCACCGCGCCGAGGTCGACGAGATCATCGCCCGGCTCGGCCCCGACCCGTTGCGCCGCAACCCCGACGCGGCGAAGGCGTGGACGCGAATCAGCAAGTCCCGCAGACCGATCGGTGCTCTGCTGATGGATCAGTCGGTCATCGCAGGCGTCGGCAACGTGTACCGCAGCGAGCTGCTGTACCGCCACCTCATCGACCCGCACCGGCCCGGCACCCACGTCAGCGCCGAGGAGTTCGACGCGGCGTGGACCGACCTGGTCAAGCTGATGAAGGTCGGCGTCAGCCGCGGCAAGATCATCACGATCCGCAGGCCCGACGACAAGGGGCCGCCGTCCTACCGTCCCGGTCGCCCGCGGTCGTACGTCTACCGCCGTGCCGGCGACGCGTGCCGCGTCTGCGGGGACACCATCCGCACCGAGGTGATGGAGGGCCGCAACCTGTTCTGGTGTCCCACCTGTCAGGTGTAAGCCCTACCGACCCCTCGCCGAGACTGCTGTGAGGACGTGATCCGAGGCTCATTCGTGATCTGGCAGCAGTCTCGACGCGAGCCGAACGGGGTTTGACGGGACAATCGTCGCGTGGAACTGATCCTCGTCGTCGTCGGCGCCATCGTCGTGACCGCCATCGCCCATCGTCGCGGTCTGGAACCTGCGCTGATCATCGTGGTGGTGGGCAGCGCGGTGTCGTTCCTGCCCGGATTCGAGGCGCCCGAACTCGATTCGCACATCCTGCTGACGGTGGTGTTGCCGCCGCTGCTGTATTCGGCGGCGCTCAACTTCTCGTTCCCGACGTTCCTGCGCAACATCCGGCCCATCCTGGGGCTCGGTGTCGGCCTGGTGGTCATCACGGCCTTCGTGGTGGCTGCGGTGTCGTCGTGGCTGGTGGTCGTGCCGCTGACGTTCGCGACGGCCCTGGTCCTCGGCGCGATCGTCGCACCGCCCGATGCGGTGACGGCCGTGGCGGTGGGCCGCAAGCTTGGTCTGCCCAAGCGGGTGATGGCGATCCTGACCGGCGAGAGCCTGATCAACGACGCCGCCGCACTGACGCTGTTCTCGATCGCGGTCGCGCAGGTGGCCGGTAGTCACACGTTCATCGGCAACCCGTTCCTGCTGTTCGGCTACAGCGCCACCGTCGGCCCCATCGTCGGTGGCGTGCTCGGCGTCGTGACGCTGTGGATCCGCAAGCGGCTGGCCAACCCGGGTCTGGAGACGGTCCAGGGTCTGGTGGTCCCGTTCGCGGCGTTCATAGTCGCCGAGGAACTGCACGCCTCAGGGGTGCTCGCCGTCGTCGTCGCCGGATTCGTGGTGGGCAGCGGCACGCTCGGCGCGGGCTACCAGACCCGCCTGCAGGAGCGCTACGTCTGGAACTCGGTCGACGTGTTGCTCGAGGCGTTCGTGTTCGCCTACATCGGACTTCATCTGCGGTTCGTCCTCGAGGACCTGCGCGAGGCGCACGAATCGCTCGGCGAGGTCGCCGTGGCGTCGGCCATCGTGCTGCTGATCGTGCTCGTCATCCGGCCGCTGTCGGTGTTCGCAATATTTGGCCGCAACAAGTTGTCCAACCACGTCGAGCGGCGGCTCAGCGTGCCGGCTCCCGACGGCGGTGGCCGCCGGGCGTCGAGCACCCGGCAGCGCGTTCGGTCACCAGGCCGATGGCGGTCGCGGATCGACCGGCGGGAACTGTCCTGGCAGGAGAACGTCGTGGTGTCGTGGACGGGCATGCGCGGGGTGGTGACACTGGCGGCCGCCGCGGCGATCCCCGCGACGACGGTCAGCGGGGAGCCGTTCCCCGAGCGGGCCACCATCCAGGCCATCGCCTTCGTCGTCAGCGTCGGCACGCTGCTGATTCAGGGCTGGTCGCTGCCCGCGCTGATCCGACGGCTTCGGCTGTCGCGGTTCTCCGACGACCACGCCGCCGACCGTGGTGAGGAACTCAAGGCGGAGCGGGTGGTTCACGACGCGGCCGACGAGGTGCTCGCGGCGTTCCGCGCCGACCCGCCTGCTGGCATGGACCCGCGCACGCTCGAGGAAATCCGTGCGGCGATCGCCCGCCACTCCGAGGACGTCGACGAGATGCCCGACCCCGAGGCGCCCACCAAGCGGGCGCAGGTCTTCTCCGCGCTCTACCGCGACGTGCTCGCCGCGCAGCGGGAAGCGCTGATCACCGAGCGGGACGAGGGCCGCATCGAGGACGAGGCCGTGCGCGCGATGTTGGAGCGCCTCGATCTACAGGAGGCAGGTGTGTCGGCGCGTCTGGAGAGCCGGTTCTGACTCAGAACCCGAAGTCGCCGCCACCGAAGTCGCCGAGGCCGCCACCGTCGCCGCCCCAGCCGCCGTCGCCCCCGCCGCCATCCCAGCCACCGCCGTCGCCGCCGGCATCTCCACCGGCGTCACCGCCGCCGTCGATTGCGCCCTGGTCTCCGCCGTCACCGGAACCGTTCTCGAACGCCTGCGTGTCGTAGCCGACGCCGCCCATCCCGGAGAACAGCGACGTGAACAGCAGTGCCGAGCCCACGCCCCAGGCGCCGGCCACCAGTGCGGGCTTCCACCACGGCTCGGAGTACCAGCCAGCGGGAACCGGGCGCCCGGCGACGCGGCCGCCCGGGTAGTAGTTGGGCGTGCGCTGCGAGGGCGCGGGGGAGGCCTCGATCTCTCGGCCCTCGAACTCGACCCGACGGTCCTCGGTCACGGTGCCCGCAGACTTCTGGCCGGACAGCGATTCGAGTTCCGGTCCCGGATCCATGCCCATCGCCACGCGGGCGGCGCGCACGTAGTAGAGCCCTTCGACGGCGCTCTCCTTGGCCAGCTGCGCCTGCTTGACCGTGGTGGCCTGGTCGATCTGCGATGCCGCCGCGTTGTAGCGCTCGGAGGCGTCGGCCATGGCCTGCTTCGACGCCTCGTCGTTGCCGCTGAGGTTGAGCACCTGCCCGCCGAGGCGCTCGATGAGTCGCCGGGCGTCGGCCTTGGCGTCGGCGAGGGTGTTGGCGTTGCGTGCGCCGGTCGCCTTGTTCGTGCTGTAGACCGCCACGCCGATGGCGACGACGACCAGCACGATGAGCAGAAGCAGGAAGCTTTCCATGACGTTCAGCCTACCGACGGGAAACGCCCAGCGAGTGTCGTCAGAGCGCGTGCAGTGCGAGTACGCCCGCGATGCTCAGCCCGGCGCCCGCCAGCGCGATCTTCGAGGCGTGTTCTTCGAAGTGGTGCAGTGCCAACAGCATGGTGATGACGGGGTAGGCCGCCGAGGTCGCCACCACCAGGGTCCCCGAGGCCTGGTCGAGGCCGAACCCAACGTTGATCGCCAGGACCGCCAGCATCTGCAGCACTCCGGCCGCCAGGACGTACGGGTTGCGTAGCGTCTCGAGGGCCAGCGTTCGGGTCACCGACTCGCGCCGCCGTCGGGTCACCAGTACGACGCCGATGACCGGAACCATCGTGACGAATTGAATCAACGTGACCGTCTGCCAACCGAATTGGCCGATGGCCTGACCCACCAGCGGGTAACCGAACCCCCACAGCACCGTGGTGAGCAGAGCCAGCGCCGGACCCGTGCTCAGCTTGCGTTCACTGCGGTCGACGTTGAACAGCCCGGCGGCGGCCATGATCCCCACCACGATGACCGCGATCGCGACGCATTCGGCCACGCTGAGTTCGGCGTGGAAGAACGCCACGCCGACCACCGTGGTGACCAGGGGATAGGCGGCGCTCAATGGGCTCGCCAGGCTGACGGGACCGATGTCGAAGGCGAGGTACAGCGTGCACATGCCCGCACCCATCAGCAGCCCGCCGCCCACGGCGTACGCCCATCCCGACGTCGTCATCGCAGGCATGCCGTCGGTGAACAGGACGTACCAGAGGGCGTAGGCGAGCGTCCCGGTCGACTGCACGAAGAACACCGCGGTGACGGGCCCGAGGTTCTTCGACGCGCGGGCGCCGAAGAAGTCGGCGATGCCGAAGCTGGCGGCTGCGAAGACGCCGATGCCGAAGACAGCCAGGGCGCTCGTCACGGCGCCATCCTCGCAGTCGTCCGGGCGGATAGGTGGGGCAGGTGTGTTCCGAGTTCGAGACGGTGGAGTTGGCGGTGTGGGAACGTCGAGGATGGCAGTCGGCAAAGCACCGCTGGGGTAGACGTGGGGGCCCAACGAGGCGTTCGAGGTCCCCTGCCTGCGCCTCGGATGACGGAGGCGCTGGCCGGTGAACGGCTACCCGCCGACCACACCGACGACAACCCCTCGTGGGTATGGAGGGCAGGTGGCGTCATCTCCTGTGCGGAGGAGGTCGCCGACTTCACCGAGGGGATCGTGGCAGGGTCGTTGCTCGACGAGACGACCCGGCAGTGGCGGCTGGCCAGCCTGAAGCCGATGAACGCAGCCGCTACGGGTGCCGCGGCAAGCCTGGGCTTCGGGACCTACGGCTTGGGCTTGGAGGGAGCAGGCCCGATGTTCGGACATCCAGGGAACATGGTCGGGTTCTCTGGACTCGCCGTGCACGACCCGACGGCCGGGAACACGGTCATCGTGCTGGCCACGGTATATCTCACCCCGCAGGGCGATGCGCCGCAGAACGTGCTCTTCGTACCGATCCTCGCTCAGCTGTGCCCGGAGATCGCCGCTCGGCTGGCGGGTGGACGGCCGCGTCGGGCGTATCGCCATCGGCGGTCCCGAGCGGGTCGACGCGACCGGGCGGGTGACGTCGCCGAGGAACGCGTCATCCTGTCGATTCTTCCCACTCGAGGTTGCTGAACTCTCTGGTCCTGGGTTCCGAGGCTGCTCGAACCGGTGCAATCGGCAGTGTCAGCAACGTTTACTTAGGGCGTCGAAAAAGAGCCGTGAGCGGCTGTGCGCTTAGACTGCTCAGCAAATGAAGCGGGTACATGTTCAGCCGCTGCGTTCTTGAGTTGGCCCATTCCGCCGCCCATCGTCGCTCTCGGCGCGTGTCCGGTTCCGGATGGGTACTGCCGCCATGGTGCAACGAAATTAACCATGAATCCTTCTGTCACACGGGTAATTTCGAGGACAACGGTATCCCGTTCACCGCGATGTAGTGCGGTAGGCGCATCGGCCCAACCCCATGGAGGCTCGAGGCCGTGGATCCGGTGCGTGCACCTTACGTTGCGCGCAGCGGATCACGATCATGCAACGCAGCTATCTCCATGAGGTAACGGAGAGTATTGCGAACGCAACGACATTGCAGTCTTGGCAAAGTATTGTCGCGAACGATAGTTTCGCCGTGCTGGTGGGAGGTACGGTTCGCCACGACCCTACCCACCAACAAAGGCAGCGCTCATGCACACAGCACTTCGTCCATACGTGACGACCGGTATAGCCATCGTTGGTGCGAGCGTGCTCGTCACCGTTCCCACTCTGGCGAACCCGCCCGACTTCAAAGCGGCTAGCACCCCGTTCAGTCACAGCGCCGTGCAACCGGCCTCGCTGATCACCGATTTGTTGGCGGCCTTCAACACGACCTCCGTGGCCCTCGGGAACGCCACGCAAATCGGCATCGACACCGCCGCAGGCCTGCCGCTCGGACTGGCAGGCGCAGCCAACGCGGTGATCACCGACCCGTCGAAGATCCCCGACATCATCAACTTCCTGGCCTACAGCTTCCTCTACCCGGACGCGCCCCCCGCGACGCCAGTGCCGGGCCTGTCGCTGCCGCCGTCGCTGCTCTACCAGTTCGGCACCGAAGTGGTGGTGCCACTTGCCCTGCTGCTGCCTGCGCCGATAGCCACCTTCGTCTTGACGGCCTTCGGCCAGTTGGGGAACGCCATCGGCGCGGGGCTTGCACTCCTGCCTGGAAATCCGATCGCAGGGTTCTTCGCAGTCGGAGCCGGCGTGCTCGGCCTCCCCGATTTCATCGGTTCGTCGCTTGAGCAGTTCAAGACGATCGGGGAGGCACTTGGCTTCGCGATCGGTGGCGGCTTCAGGGTGGCGCCGGCAGAAAGCGGTATCGCCCCGACCCAGGGAATCGCGGGGTGGGTCGGTGCATTGCCTGCCGTGCTCGTGGCGAGTTTCGGCGCCGCCATTGCCAATCCCACTCAAATCCCCGGGCTGGTCAGCTACCTGGCCTACAGCCTGCTCGCAGCCCCGGGTGCAGCCTTTCCACCGCCGGGCAGCCCTCCATTCGCCTCACCGTTCGGTTCCTTCTCGCTATTCACAGCGGGGTTCGCGCCGATCGCAGCTGCGCTGGAAGAGATTCTGCCCCCTGCGCTGGCGGAGGCGTTCGGACAGTTGTCGGGCATCTTGGGCGATGTCATCGCCAACGTCCTCAACCTCCTGCCGGCACCGATCAATCCGACATTGCCCGCCATGGCGTTGGTAGCCGCCAGAACGGCCACGCCCTCGATCTCCGAGACGTCCGTCGACAGTTTCGAGACGTCGCTGAAGGTAGTGGTCGATGACGCGACGACACTGTCCGACGAAGTGGAAGGCCCAGTCGACGGTCAGGACGATGCACTTCCGAACCCCGAAGCGTCGCCGGTGGGCAGCCTGCCCGCGGCAGTCGACGCACCCGTGCCGGCCGCCGAGCCGGTCGAGACGTTGCAGGCGGACGTCATTACGAGCAATCCGTCGGACGACATCACTGCGATCCCCGATCCACCGAAGAAGCCAGAGTTCAACGTGGTGAGGAATCTGGATCCGTTCCAAGCGGCCGACTCCGAGGAAGGTCCGGATGCCGCTGATGGCGGGGACGTGGCCAAACACCAGGAAGGTGAGGGCAAGATCAGCGTGCAGGATCTGGCCCAGCGACTCGCGGACGCGAACGATGGCGAGTCCGAGAAGCCGACCGCTGACCAAGCCGACCAGACCGACGGCCAGGCGGCCGCCACGGGGTAGTTCGGGCTCCCTTGGGCCGAGTCGAGAGTTCGCCGGCTTCGCCGGCGCCCCGGCTGCAGCGGTCACGCGAGTGACCGCTGCAGCCTGTGCTCACTTCAGTAGAGACAGAAGACCTGCCCGAGTCAGGGCGTCTTCGGGTTCGGATGCACAGACGGACGTAATCCATCGTGTTTGGGTTCGCCTCGTAGCCATCCGAACCCGACATGTCGATCTGGCAAACCTCAAGGAATTCACGCGAATTCACACTTGCTGGCTCTAAGGCCGAGGTATACGGTTCTATGTGGGGTTGCTGTACTTGCCATTAGTTGAGTCAGCAACTATATGGCCCTGAGTCGATGTCTGCGGTTCGGGTTCCTTGCTCGAGGGAGGTGCCGAATGTCGGTCCCAGCCACACGTCGGATCCGAAGCGCTTTCTTTCGGCTGTTCGGCGTTGTCGCGCTCGTTTCCGCCCTGATCGCTCTGCAGGTCAACGCAGCGTCCGCGATCACCGCGGAGGGGCTCAACGAAGCTGCCCGCGCCAGGGTGTTCTTTGGTCACCAGTCCGTCGGAGCGAACGTCTTGGGCGGGGTGCCCGGCGTATACGCGAGCCAGGGTGTGAAGGCGCCCCCGATCGTGTCTGGCACGCCCGGGACCATCGACGGAGGATTCATCACCGAAGAGTCCATAGGCGCCAACGGGAAACCGCTGTCCAAGATCGCCGATTTCGACCGCATCATGCGCGGCGGAATGAGCGACGAGGTCGACGTTGCCCTGATGAAGTTCTGCTACCTCGACGTCACTGCCGGCACCGACGTCGCATCGCTGTTCGGGTCGTATCGCAGCGCACTGGATGCGCTGCAGCAGGACTTCCCCGACGTCACGTTCCTCCACTCGACGACGCCTTTGACCACCGGCGCGTCGGCCGACAACGTCGCACGGGAGAAGCTGAACGGACTGATCCGCGGTTCGTACGGCGGGCAACTCTTCGATCTGGCTGCGGTTGAATCCACGAAGCCGGACGGGAGCAAGGCCCCCGGCCTCTACGACGGCTACGCGTCCGACTCGGGCCATCTCAACGCGGCCGGCTCCAGTGCGGCTGCATCCTCCTTCCTCGAGGCAGTCGCGCGGGCGTCCCGCTAGCGCAGCGGGGCACGATTCGTCTGTTTTGGATCAGGGCGAAACCTGTGCTCGCACATGTCTACTCGCGGACAATCCACGAGAGCCACGGCGCCCACGCTGGTTCGGTAATCGCCGATATCGCCCTCGGAGGTCGATCCGTCACATCGGGGATCGCGCGAGCATGTCCGGGTATGCGCGGGGCACGGGACCGGCCTCCCTGGTCGAGCGGCGCCACGAGGTCATCCGGCTGCGGCGGTAGTTCGGTGCCGTCTGTGGACTGATTCCGGCACCCGAACGAGCCGGTCAGGCGGTCAAACGTCCCCTAACAGGGGCTTCGGTGGAGCGGGCGACGGGAATCGAACCCGCGTAGCTAGTTTGGAAGACTAGGGCTCTACCATTGAGCTACGCCCGCGTGCACTGCACCGCAGACTGTACCGGCGACGACCTAGGCAAATCCAATTGAAGGTGCCGCGTGTCCAGGCCGTAGTATTCCGTCCGCAGAGTCAGACGGGGTGTAGCGCAGCTTGGTAGCGCATCCGCTTTGGGAGCGGAAGGCCGCAGGTTCAAATCCTGTCACCCCGACAGACGCCGTCATTCGATCCAACATGCAAGGAGCACCGAAGTGAAGAGCACCGTCGAGAAGTTGAGCCCGACCCGGGTTCGCATCAACGTGGAGGTGCCCTTCACCGAGCTGGCTCCGGACTTCGACCAGGCGTTCAAGGAGATGGCGAAGACCGTCCGCCTCCCCGGTTTCCGCCCCGGCAAGGTGCCCGTGAAGCTGCTCGAGCAGCGCATCGACAAGCAGGCGATGCTCGACCAGGTGATCGGCGAGGCCATCCCGGGTCGCTACAGCGAGGCCGTGGCCAGCGCCGAGGTGCAGCCGCTCGGCCAGCCCGAGATCGACATCACCAAGAAGGTGTACGGCGAGGACCTGACGTTCACCGCCGAGGTCGACATCCGTCCCGAGATCGAGCTGCCCGACCTGTCGGCGCTCAAGATCGAGGTCGACGCGATTCAAGTCGACGACGACGAGGTCGACACGGAGCTGCAGAACCTGCGCGCCCGGTTCGGCACGCTCACCGGCGTGGACCGCCCCGCCCAGGACGGCGACTTCGTCTCCATCGACCTGTCGGCCACCGTCGACGGCAAGGACGTCGAGGAGGCCAAGACCGAGGGCCTGTCCCACGAGGTGGGCTCGGGCAACCTGATCGAGGGCCTCGACGACGCCATCAAGGGCCTCGGTGCCGACGAGACCAAGGTGTTCACCACCAAGCTCGTCGCCGGTGCGCACGCCGGTGAAGAGGCCGAGGTGACGGTCAAGGTGAACTCCGTCAAGGAACGCGAACTCCCCGAGCCCGACGACGAGTTCGCCCAGCTGGCAAGCGAATTCGACACGATCGAGGAGCTGCGCGAGAGCCTCGTCGAGCAGGTCAAGCGCGTCAAGCGCGTCCAGCAGGCCGAGCAGATTCGCGACAAGGCGCTCGAGACGCTGCTCGAGCAGACCGAGATTCCGCTGCCCGAGGCCATCGTTCAGGCGCAGGTCGACGACACGCTGCACAACGCCATCCACGGACTCGACCACGACGAGTCGGCCTTCGCCGAGGCGCTGGAGAAGGAAGGCAGCACCCGCGAGGAGTTCGACGCCGACAACCGCAGCAATGCCGAGAAGGCCGTCAAGACCCAGCTGCTGATGGACGCCGTCGCCGACCAGCTCGAGATCGAGGTGGGCCAGGGTGACCTCACCGAGCGCCTGGTCCTCATGTCGCGCCAGTACGGCATCGAGCCGCAGCAGCTGCTGCAGGTGCTGCAGCAGAACAACCAGCTGCCCGCCATGTTCGCCGACGTGCGTCGCGGCCTGACCATCGCCGCCGTCGTGCACGGTGCGACGGTCACCGACAGCGAGGGCAACGAGGTGGACACCGCGGAGTTCTTCGGCCCGTCGAACGCCGAGCAGCCCGTCGAGCTGGCCACTGAGGACGACGAGGCCGACGCAGCCGGCGGCGACGTCGCTGACGACGACGCAGACGAAGCAGCCGACGACTCCAAGTGACGTACCGCGCGAGGGGCGAAATACTGCCCTGAGCGAACGAGCGTGCTCCGGGGACTCCCAAGCGCCATGCGTTCGTTAGTGTCGGTAGACGTGAATGCCGAGTACGAATACTCGAGAAAGCAGGTAAACCAGTCGTGACTGACATGCGTTCGAGCACGTCGGGGCTAAACCTCGTCGACTCCGTCTACGAGCGGTTGCTCTCCGAACGGATCATCTTCCTGGGGTCGCAGGTCGACGACGACATCGCCAACCGGCTGTGCGCGCAGATCCTGCTGCTCTCGGCGGAGGATCCGACCAAGGACATCAACCTCTACATCAACTCGCCTGGCGGCTCCATCAGCGCCGGCATGGCGATCTACGACACCATGGTGCTCGCGCCGTGCGACGTGGCGACCTATGCGATGGGCATGGCCGCGTCGATGGGTGAATTCCTGCTCGCTGCGGGCACCAAGGGCAAGCGCTACGCCCTGCCCCACGCGCGCATCCTGATGCACCAGCCGCTCGGTGGCGTCACGGGCAGCGCGGCCGACATCGCCATCCAGGCCGAGCAGTTCTCCGTGATCAAGAAGGAGATGTTCCGGCTGAACGCGGAGTTCACCGGCCAGAGCATCGAGCGCATCGAAGCCGATTCCGACCGCGACCGCTGGTTCACGGCGCCGGAGGCACTGGAGTACGGCTTCGTCGATCACATCATCACTCACGCAAACTTCAACGGAGCCACGCGATGACCGACCAGACCGACCCCAGGCTGCAGCCGCAGGCCCGCTACATCCTGCCGTCGTTCATCGAGCACTCGAGCTTCGGCGTCAAGGAGTCCAACCCGTACAACAAGCTGTTCGAGGAACGCATCATCTTCCTCGGCGTGCAGGTGGACGACGCCTCGGCGAACGACATCATGGCGCAGTTGCTGGTGCTGGAGTCGCTCGATCCCGACCGCGACATCACCATGTACATCAACTCGCCGGGTGGCTCGTTCACCTCGCTGATGGCGATCTACGACACCATGCAGTACGTGCGCGCCGACATCCAGACCGTGTGCCTGGGCCAGGCCGCGTCCGCGGCTGCGGTGCTGCTCGCCGCCGGCACGCCCGGCAAGCGCCTCGCGCTTCCGAACGCCCGCATCCTGATCCACCAGCCGTCGCTGGGCGGCGTCATCCAGGGGCAGTTCTCCGACCTGGAGATCCAGGCCGCCGAGATCGAGCGGATGCGCACGCTGATGGAGGTCACCCTCGGGCGGCACACCGGCAAGGATCCCGAGGTCATCCGCAAGGACACCGACCGCGACAAGATCCTCACGGCCGCCCAGGCCAAGGACTACGGGATCATCGACACGGTCCTCGAGTACCGGAAGCTCTCCGCTCAGAACGCCTGATCGTCACCCGGTGCGCCGGCCGGCGGAATGTACGTTGGAAGAGGTAGTCCTCACCTACGTCCCGCTCGGCTGGTCACGGTGGCGACACGCTCATGACACGTGGCGCGTCCCACCCGCAGTGCGGGTCGTCACGGGCTATGTTCTCCTCCTACGCAGATGAATATCACCGACGCGATTCGGCTTCATCTGTCGCATGGTGCGGGAACGAGCGGGTAGCGTCGGGTTTCAACCCGGAGCTGTCCGACGGACACAGTTATCGACGGCGATCGCAGAAAGTAGGCCACCAGGACCATGGCTCGCATCGGAGATGGCGGTGACCTGCTGAAGTGCTCGTTCTGTGGCAAGAGTCAAAAGCAGGTCAAGAAGCTCATTGCCGGCCCCGGCGTGTACATCTGCGACGAGTGCATCGACCTGTGCAACGAGATCATCGAGGAAGAACTCGCCGACGCCGATGACGTCAAACTCGACGAGCTGCCCAAGCCCGCCGAGATCCGCGAGTTCCTCGAGGGCTACGTCATCGGGCAGGACACCGCGAAGCGGACCCTGGCAGTGGCGGTCTACAACCACTACAAGCGCATCCAGGCGCAGGAGAAGATGCGCGATTCGCGGGCCGAGCCCGTCGAACTGGCGAAGTCCAACATCCTGATGCTCGGCCCCACCGGCTGCGGCAAGACCTACCTGGCGCAGACACTGGCCAAGATGCTCAACGTTCCGTTCGCCATCGCCGACGCCACCGCCCTTACCGAGGCCGGTTACGTGGGCGAGGACGTCGAGAACATCCTGCTGAAGCTGATCCAGGCCGCCGACTACGACGTCAAGCGCGCCGAGACCGGCATCATCTACATCGACGAGGTCGACAAGATCGCCCGCAAGAGCGAGAACCCGTCGATCACGCGCGACGTCTCCGGTGAAGGCGTGCAGCAGGCGCTGCTGAAGATCCTCGAGGGCACGCAGGCGTCGGTGCCCCCGCAGGGTGGTCGCAAGCACCCGCATCAGGAGTTCATCCAGATCGACACGACGAACGTGCTGTTCATCGTGGCGGGTGCGTTCGCCGGCCTGGAGAAGATCGTCTCCGACCGCGTCGGCAAGCGTGGCCTCGGCTTCGGCGCCGAGGTGCGCTCGAAGGCCGAGATCGACACCCAGGACCACTTCGCCGAGGTCATGCCCGAGGATCTGATCAAGTTCGGTCTGATCCCCGAGTTCATCGGCCGCCTGCCCGTCGTGGCGTCGGTGACCAACCTCGACAAGGAATCGTTGGTCACGATCCTGTCCGAGCCGAAGAACGCGCTGGTTAAGCAGTACTCGCGGCTGTTCGAGATGGACGGCGTCGAGCTGGAGTTCACCGGCGACGCGCTCGAGGCCATCGCCGATCAGGCCATCCACCGCGGCACCGGTGCTCGCGGGCTGCGCGCCATCATGGAGGAAGTCCTGCTGCCGGTGATGTATGACATCCCCAGCCGCGACGACGTCGCCAAGGTGGTCGTCACCAAGGAGACCGTCGAGGACAACGTCCTTCCGACGATCGTCCCGCGCAAGCCACCGCGCAACGAGCGGCGCGACAAGAGCGCCTAGTACGTCGACATTGCACTGAGGGCTGCGAATCCACGGGATTCGCAGCCCTCAGTGCATTCTCGCCGGTTGTCAGCCGCGTGCCGGTTCCCGCACGGTCGACATGAACAGCACCCGCACGGTGTAGTCGGGTGCCTCGGCTGGATGCATCATCGACGCGAATTGCACTGCGGTGGCGTCGACGTGGGCCGCGTTCTGCGTGGCGGTCAGCATGGTGTCGTAGTCGTCGGCCGGTGAGACACCGTTGAGTCGCCGCCATGGCGACCAGCCGTCGGCGGTCGCTTCCCGCCACATCATCTCGACGGTGGTGGAGCGCTCGACGTGCAGCTGACGCAGCGAGCAGACCAGAGCCCACAGCAGGGCCACGACGACGACGGCGGTCATCAAAGGATCGCTAGACACGCAGCGGCTCGCGGGTGGTCTCGTCGATGACCTCGTCGATGAGCGATCCGATCGCCGCGACCCCGTCGCGGCCGGCGTACGCACGCTGCAACCGGCGTGCGGCGGAGCGGTAGCGGTCACTACCCAGGACGTCGGTCACCGCCGCCCGGACTGCTTCGGCGCTCGGCGTCCCGGTGCGCAGGTTCACCCCGGCGCCGAACCATTCGACCCGGGCGGCGACCTCCGGTTTGTCTTCGGTGTTGCCCGCGACGACCAGCGGCACCCCGTCGAGCAGTGCCCGCTGCACTGCGCCGTAGCCGCCGTTGGTCACCATGACGTCGACCGCGGGCAGCAGCACGTCGTGGGGGATGATCTCGGCGACGAACGTGTTCGACGGCAGCGGCAGACCGATCTGCGACACCGGACGGCCGCCGGTCGTGACGACCACGGTGACGTCCTCCTCGGCGAGCGCGGCGATGGTGGGCTCGATCAGTCGGGTCAGGTCGGCGTTGTCGATGGTGCCCTGGGTGACGTGGACGACGGGACGGCCCGACGACAGCTCGCCCCACCACTCGGGTGCGACGAACGCGTCCGTCGGCGCGGGGGTGACCGCGCCGACGAAGCGCACGTGGTCCGGCAGATCGGAGCGGTGATACTCGAACTCGGGCACCGTCGGCACGATCAGCCGGTCGGCGAGCACCGCGGAATCGAGCAGGAAGATCGGCAGCTTCGGCAGCCCGAGTGCCTTGAGCATGGTGTTGGCCGAGCGGTGCGATGCGCGCAGCAGCACCTGCTGCGCCACGGCGTTGAGTACCTTGTTGCGCACCCGCCCCAGAGGACCCGGCATCGGAAGTACCCCGGTCCCTCCGGGCGCGGTGTCACGACTGCTGAGGAACAGCGGCGTGGTGGAGTAGGTGAGCACCGGCGGCCGGTCCGCACGGTCGCCGAGCAACATCGGCAGGATGCCCAGGAAGAACGCGTCGGCCACCACGGCGTCGAAGTGGTTGTCCGACAACAGTTCGTCGAGTGCGGCGGCCTGGTGCGGCATGGGGCGCACGAAGACGTGTTCGACGTCGAAGTTGACCCGTGCGACGCCCGACGTCTCGGCGCGGCCGGGAAGGTCGGCGTCGAAGGACGAGTCGTCGTAGTCGGCGCCGTAGGGCAGTGGGTGGAAGCGCGCGCCGGTTTGGCGCACCCTGTCGGCATGCCTGGCCGAGGTCAGGAACGTGACGTGGTCGCCGCGGGCGACGAGGCCGCGCGCGACGCTCGCCAACGGTGCGACGTGACCTAGGGGTGGGCAGGCGGCGATCAGGATCTCGGCCATGGTGAACGTCCTCTCGAAGCGGTTTGCGACTGACGTCGATGCTTCGCGATCGAGGGTGTTCGCACTTGGAGGCTGGGTGGAGAAAGCGTGGAGAAGTGGTGCAGATGCGTCAGTGCGTGACGCGGTCGGGCCTGCTGTAGACGTTCATCGACTGGCCGCGCAGGAAGGCCACTAGCGTCAGGCCGGCCTGGGAAGCGAGGTCGACGGCGAGCGACGACGGCGCCGACACGGCGGCCAGCAGGGGGATGCCCGCCATCACGGCCTTCTGCGTCAGCTCGAACGAAGCGCGGCCGCTGACCAGCAGGACCGTGCCGGTGAGCGGCACGCGCTGGTTCTCCACGGCCCACCCGATCACCTTGTCGACGGCGTTGTGCCTGCCGATGTCCTCGCGCACCACGAGCATCGTCCCGTCGGCGGTGAACAGCGCCGCCCCGTGCAGTCCGCCGGTGCTGGCGAATACCCGCTGGGCGCTGCGGAGTTGGTCGGGCATCGCGGTGAGCGTCTCGGCGCTGACCACCGTCGGGTCGTCGCCGGGGGAGTGCCTGCTGATCTGACGGATCGCGTCGATGGAGCCCTTGCCGCACACGCCGCACGACGAGGTCGTGTAGAAGTTGCGGGTCACGTCGACGTCGGGCATCGGCACGCCCGGCGTCAGACGGACGTCGAGCACGTTGTAGGTGTTCATGCCATCCGGACCGGCACCGCGGCAGTACTCGACGCGGGCGATGTCGTCACGGCCGCCGATCACGCCCTCGGTGAGCAGGAAGCCCTGTGCCAGTTCGACGTCCGAGCCGGGGGTGCGCATGGTGACGGTGATGGCGGTGCCGTCGATCCGCAGTTCGAGCGGCTCCTCGACGGCCAGCGTCTCGGGTCTGGTGGTGGTCGACTCGGCGGTGAGGTGACTGGCGCGCCGCCGTACCGTCACGCGTCCCATGACGCCCCGCTGACGAGATCCTCTGCCGCGCTGGCCGGTTCGAACCGGATGACGACGGCCTTCGACACCGGGGTATTGGACTTCTCGGCGACGTTGTCGAGCGCCACCAGCGAGTTGGTCTCCGGGTAGTACGCCGCGGCGTTGCCGACGGGCGTCGAGTAGGGCACCACCATGAAGTCCTTCGCCCGCCGTTCGGAGATGCCGCCGTCGGCGTCGGCGAACTCCGACACCAGGTCGACCCGAGATCCCTCGGAGAGACCGAACGCCGCGATGTCGGCGGGGTTCACGAACACCACCCGGCGGCCACCACGAACGCCGCGGTAGCGGTCGTCGAGGCCGTAGATCGTGGTGTTGTACTGGTCGTGGCTGCGCAGCGTCTGCAGCACCAGCCTGCCCTCGGGCACGGGCACCCATTCCAGCGGGTAGACGGCGAAGTTCGCCTTCCCGGTGTGGGTCGGGAACTCGCGGGAGTCGCGCGGGCCGTGTGGAAGCTGGAAGCCGTCGGGCGCACGCACCTTGGCGTTGTAGTCGGCGCAGCCCGGCACCACAGCGGCGATCGCGTCCCGGATGGCGTCGTAGTCGTCGTTGAACGCCTCCCACGGCACCGGGTGTGTCGAGCCGAACAACTCGCGGGCGAGCTGACACACGATCGCCACCTCGCTGCGCACCTCCTCGCCCGGCGGGTGCAGGCTGCCGCGCGACAGGTGCACCATCGACATCGAATCCTCTACGGAGACTTGCTGTTTGCCGCTGGCCTGGACGTCGCGGTCGGTGCGGCCCAGTGACGGCAGGATCAACGCGGACTTGCCGTGCACCACGTGGCTGCGGTTGAGCTTGGTCGAGACCTGCACCGTCAGTGAGCAATTGCGCAGCGCGGCCTCGGTGACCGCGGTGTCCGGCGTGGCCAGGGCGAAGTTGCCACCCATCGCCATGAACACCTTGGCCCGGCCGTCGCGCATCGCGCGGATGGCGCCCACGGTGTCGAGGCCGTCCTCGCGCGGACTGGTGATGCCGAAGCGCTGATCCAAGGCAGAGAGGAACGATTCGGGCATCTTCTCCCAGATGCCCATGGTGCGGTCGCCCTGGACGTTGGAGTGGCCGCGCACCGGACACAGGCCAGCGCCGGGCTTGCCGATCATGCCCCGCAACAGCAGCAGGTTGGAGATCTCGGCGATCATCGCCACCGCGTGCTTGTGCTGCGTCAGCCCCATCGCCCAGCAGGCGACGGTGCGCTCGGAGTCGGCGAGCATGCGGGCCACTTGCTCGAGCTGCGCCCGGTCGATGCCGGTAGCCGCGACGACGGTGTCCAAATCAATTGCGCGGGTGCGCTTCTCGTACTCATCGAAGTTGGCGCAGTGATCGGCGATGAACTCGCGGTCGACAACCGTGCCGGGTGCGCGGTCGTCGGCCTCGAGCAGCAGCCGGCCCAGACCGGCGAACAGGGCCATGTCGCCGCCGAGGCGGATCTGCACGAACTCGTCGGCGATCGGGACACCGTGCCCGACGACGCCGTTGACCTTCTGCGGATCCTTGAAGCGGATCAGGCCGGCCTCGGGCAGCGGGTTGATCGCAATGATCTTGGCGCCGTTGTCCTTCGCCTTCTCCAGGCTCGACAACATGCGCGGGTGGTTGGTGCCGGGGTTCTGCCCCGCGACGATGATGAGGTCGGCCTCGGTGACGTCGGCGATCGTGACCGAGCCCTTGCCGATCCCGATGCTCTCGGTCAGCGCGGCACCCGAGGACTCATGGCACATGTTGGAGCAGTCGGGCAGGTTGTTGGTGCCAAAGCTGCGCACCAGCAGCTGGTAGAGGAACGCGGCTTCGTTGCTGGTGCGTCCCGAGGTGTAGAAGACGGCACCGTCGGGGTCGTCGAGTGCGCGTAGCTCGTCGGCGATCAGGCGGTAGGCGTCGGCCCAGTCGATGGGCCGGTAGTGGTCGTCACCGGCGCGCAGGACCATCGGGTGGGTCAGGCGGCCCTGCTGGGAGAGCCAGTACTCGGGCCTGCCCTCGAGGTCGGCGATCGAGTGCCTGGCGAAGAACTCCGGGGTGACGACGCGTTTGGTGGCTTCCTCGGCGACGGCCTTGGCGCCGTTCTCGCAGAACTCGGCGAACTTGCGGCCGCCGTGCTCCTCGGGCCAGGCGCAACCGGGGCAGTCGAAACCCTTGCGCTGGTTCAGTCGCACCAGTGACGCCGCAGTGCGGAACGGGCCCATCGACTTGACGCTGCGCTGCAGCGAGACCATCACGGCCTTGACGCCTGCGGCCTCGTGTTCCTGCCCGGTGGCCGTGGCCGCATGCTCGTCGTAATCGACCTCGATGTCCCGCGTGACGCCGCGTCCCCGCCGCAACCGAATCGCCATGCCTCCAGCCTAGGCTTCCCGCCGCGGGCGCTTCAGCGGTCGGGCGGGGTGACGATCTGGATCACCCCGGCGGTGACGCCCGCAATGAAGAGGCGGCCGGTGGTGGCGTCGACCCCGAGTGTGTATGGATTCTGGACGGTCGTGATCCTGGCGACTTCGCGTGGCGTCGGCTGTGCCATGTCGTAGCCGACGACCTCGTTGGTTCCCGACGACGCCACCCACAGCCGGTCGCGGGTGGGGTCGTAGGCGATGCCGTAGGGCCCGCCGGGCTGCTCGACGCTCGCGAGTTCGCGCGGTGCGGTGTCGAACACCCGGATGGCGTCGCCGCGGGTGTCGGTGGCGACGAACCGGCCGTGCTTGTCGGCGACGAGGTGGGTGGGGCCGTCACCGGCTGGGGTCGACCCCCTGATGGTGAGGGCGTCGGCGTCGTACACGGTGAGGTCGTTCTTGCGGACGTCGAGCATGCCCATCAGTTCCCCGACGGGCGCCATGCCGGCGGGTTGCACGCTCTCGGTGAACACCTTGACGATCTCGTCGCCCCGCAGCACCGTGGTCGTGCCACCCAGTTCGTTGGCGACGAACAGCGTCCCGTTGGGCGTCTCGGACGCGTCGTGGGGCACGGTGCCGGTGATGATCTGAGGTTCTGCGGCGCCGCCGGGCAGGTCGACCCGGACCAGGGCGTTGGCGCTCTCCACCGGCACCAGGACCGGCCCGCCCGGACGCGCGAGCTGTAGGTGTCGGACGAATCCCGGCAGCGGCGTCCTGCCGGTGACCGCACCGGTGTCGGCGTTGATCAGCACCAGTTCGTTGGGGTCGCGCTTGGCGACGGCCACCGTTCGGGTCACCGCATCGACGACGACGCCCTCCGGGGCGGTGCCCACGGGCACCAGGCGTCCCGGCGGTGTGACGGTGGGCGCGGGGGCACGCTGGGGCTCGGCGGGTGGCGGCAGCTGATCCGACGGCGGGCGCGTGCCCTCGGTCGGAACGCCGGGCGGCAGCAGGCCCGTCGTGGTGGCCGGTGCGGCGGCCCCCTGGCTCGTCGATGGCGTCGGTGACGTGTCCTGCGACCCGCACGCCGCGACGAGCAGTGCGACGGCGGTGATGGCGAACGTTCGCATGCTGGCGGTCTACCCGCGAAACCGGCTAGTGGCTCGTGTGGCGAAGATCCGTCAAGAAGACGTCACGGGTAGCGAATTCTGTCGGTGACGCGGACGTAACGAGTTCGGCATCCAGCGTTCCTACGGTGGGCCGGTCGAGTCCGCGAATCGTGTGCGGGCACACGCAGCGATAGGAACCCCATGAGCGGAAACGCGGTGCGCCTGCAGGCCATCACCAACGTCGAGGCCTACGTGCCTCCGGCCATCAGCTTCGACCCGGCCGAGGCGCCCGGCGAGATCTGGGGCGCCAACGTGTTCACGCTGGCCGAGATGCGCCTGCGGTTGCCGAAGGCGGCGTACAAGTCCGTCGTCGCGACGATCGAGAAGGGCGCCAAGCTCGACCCCGCTATCGCCGACTCCGTCGCCTCGGTGATGAAGGACTGGGCGCTGTCCAAGGGTGCCACCCACTACGCGCACGTCTTCTATCCCATGACCGGCCTCACCGCGGAGAAGCACGACAGCTTCCTCGAGCCCGTCGGCGACGGCCAGACGCTGGCCGAGTTCGCGGGCAAGACGCTGATCCAGGGCGAGCCGGACGCGTCGAGCTTCCCGTCGGGTGGCCTGCGCAGCACGTTCGAGGCGCGCGGCTACACCGGCTGGGACGTCACCAGCCCCGCGTACATCCTGGAGAACCCGAACGGCAACACGCTGTGCATCCCGACGGTGTTCGTCTCGATGACCGGTGAGGCCCTGGATTACAAGACGCCGCTGCTGCGCAGCCAGCAGGCGATGGGCGCCCAAGCCGAACGCATCCTGAAGTTGTTCGGCCACGTCGACTTCGACCACATCGTGTCCTTCTGTGGCCCGGAGCAGGAGTACTTCCTGGTCGACCGGCACTTCTTCTTGTCGCGCCCCGACCTGATCAACGCGGGTCGCACGCTGTTCGGCGCCAAGCCGCCCAAGGGCCAGGAGTTCGACGACCACTACTTCGGCGCCATCCCCGACCGGGTACTGGGCTTCATGATGGACACCGAGCGCGAGCTGTTCAAACTCGGCATCCCGGCGAAGACCCGCCACAACGAGGTCGCGCCAGGGCAGTTCGAGATCGCCCCGATGTTCGAGCGGGCCAACATCGCCGCCGACCACCAGCAACTGCTGATGACGACGTTCAAGAACATCGCCAAGAAGCACGGCATGGAGTGTCTGTTCCACGAAAAGCCGTTCGCCGGCGTCAACGGGTCGGGCAAGCACGTCAACTTCTCGCTGGGCAACGCGCAATTCGGCAGCCTGCTGGTGCCCGGTGACACCCCGCACGAGAACGCGCAGTTCCTGGTGTTCTGCGCCGCGGTGATCCGGGCGGTGCACAAGTTCTCCGGGCTGCTGCGGGTCTCGGTGGCCTCGGCGACCAACGATCACCGCCTCGGTGCCAACGAGGCGCCGCCCGCGATCATCTCGATCTTCCTGGGCGATCAACTGGCCGACGTCTTCGAGCAGATCGCCAAGGGTGCGGCGACGTCGTCGAAGGGCAAGGGCACCATGATCATCGGCGTCGACACCCTGCCGGTGCTGCCGACCGATCCCGGCGACCGCAACCGCACCAGCCCGTTCGCGTTCACCGGCAACCGCTTCGAGTTCCGCGCGCCTGGCTCGGGCCAGACGATCAACGTGCCGATGATCATTTTGAACACGATCATGGCCGACTCGCTCGACTACATGGCGACGTGGCTGGAGAAGGCCGTCGGCGAGGGCGCGGACTTCGACGAGTCCGTGCAGAAGCTGTTGACCGAGATCATCACCGAGCACGGCGCGGTGGTGTTCAATGGCGACGGCTACTCCGACAACTGGCAGGTCGAAGCCGAGGCCCGCGGACTGCCGAACCTCAAGACGACGCTCGACGCGATCCCCGAACTCGGCAAGCCCGAGGCCATCGAGGTGTTCGAGAAGTACGGCGTCTTCAACGCGCGCGAGCTGCACAGCCGCGAAGAGGTGCGCTACGAGATGTACGCGCTGACAGTCGGAGTGGAGGCCAAGCTCACCCTCGAAATGGGGTCGACGGTCATCCTGCCTGCAGCCATCCGGTACCAGACCGAGTTGGCCCAGAACGTCGCGACGCTGAAGGCAGCCGGGATGGAACCCGACCTCACGATGCTCAAGACGGTGTCCGCGCCGATCGCCGACCTGACGGCCGCCTTGACGGCACTCAAGGCCGGGATGGACGCGCACGGCGGGGATTCGGCCGCCGAGGAGGCCGCGCACGCGCAGAGCCTGCTGGCGCTGATGGACGACGTCCGCTGGGCCGCCGACACGTTGGAGAACCTCGTCGCCGACGACCTCTGGCCCCTGCCGACCTACCAGGAGATGCTCTACATCCTCTAAACGCCCGTTTTCCCGCGAGCGTGCGTGTCTGCGGGCGACACGCCGTGCCCAGACCTGAGTCTGCGCACGCTCGCGGGGAGAGGCGCGTGAGTCTCCTCCCGGGGGAAGCCGCACCTGCCGGCTTTACAGCATCGCGCGAGCAGTATCCGCTGCGACCCGAAGCGCCTCCGGCACGGGTAGCGCACGGAAGTCGTCGGACAGGATCTCGACACCCCAGGGTCCGTCGAAGCCGTTGTCGCGCAGGACCTCGACGAGATTTCGCAGGTCGAAGACGCCCTGGCCGCACAGCAGGCGGTTGTGCACGGTGTCCTCGAACAGCGTGCCGACGACCTCGGCGGCCGCATCGTCGAGTTCGACGCCGAACACCATCCCCGGTTTCAGGGCGTCGCGCAGCTCGTCGAGCGATGTGCCCGCGCGGAACACGTGCCACGCGTCGACCAGCAGGCCCACGCCGGCATGGCCTGCGGCAGTGACGATGTCGACGCCCATCGGCACCGTGGCGATGCGCGAGAACGGCATGGTCTCGATCGCGATCCTGGTGCCGTGGTCGGCGGCCTCGTCGGCCAGTCGCCGCAGCGGCTCGACGAGCGTCTCTGGCCGGGAGGCCGGCGGGCCGAGTTCCGAGCCGATCTTGATGAAGGTTGGCGACAGGACGTCCGCCGCGTCGAACAGCAACTCGCGCACCTCGAACGAGTGGTCGGCGGCGCCGCGGGGGATCCACCACCTCTCGATGAGTTCGATCTCGACGTGTGTCAGCCCGGCGTCTTCGATCAGGTGCCGCAGATGACCGAATCCGATGGAGTCGCGAATGGCTCGAAGGTCGTCCTGGATGAGGCCCATGCCGACGTACCCCGCGTCGGCGATCGCGCGGATGCGCTCGGCGATCGGCACGGGGCTGATCGAAGGGACGTGCATCGGTGACGTATCGCCAGCGCTCGTCCATGTGGTCGCGACGAGTCGGGGTTCGTCATGCCACTCCTCAGCGCGAGCGTGCACGAACTCGGGTTTTGACCCGGCGTGTCGCCCGCAGACACGCACGCTCGCCGGAGAAACCTAGCCGCCGTGCTTGGCGACGTAGTCGGTCATCGTCTTGAGCTGGTAGCGCGAGACGTCGTGCGCGGTCTCGTCCTCGGCGAACACCGATGACACCATGACGGTGTCGGGGCGGTCGTAGAAGCCGAGTTCGCCCAGGCCGCCGAAGAACTCGTCCCAGTCGACGTCGCCGTCACCGATCTTGAGGTGCTGGTGCACGCGCACCGGATTGCCCGGCGGATTGGTGATGTAGCGCAGACCGTGACTGCGGTGATGGTCCATGGTGTCGGCGACGTGCACCAGCCGCAGCTTGTCGCCCGCGGCCCGCATGATGTCACCCATGGCACCACCCATGTGGAACGTGTGGCACGCGACGTAGACCATCCCGATGTTCGGCGAGTTCACCCCACGGATGATCCGCAGTGCCTCCATGCCGTCCTCGACGAAGTCGTCAGGGTGCGGGTCGATCCGCACGTCGATGCCCTCGCGCTCGAAGATCGGTACCAATTCCTCCATCGACCGGAAGAACGCCCGCTCGGACTCCTCGGCCTTCTCGGGCCTGCCGGAGAACTCGGTGTTGATGACGTTCACGCCGAGGTCGACGGTGATCTGCACGACCCGCTTCCAGTTTCGTACGGCCGCTTCCCGGGCATCCTCGTCGGGGCCGGACCAGCGCAGCACCGGCAGCACCGAGGCGATGCCGACGCCCGCATCGGCGCACGCCGTGCGGAACTTCGCGACCAGGGCGTCGTCCGCCCGGGGATGGTTGAAGAACGGGATGAAGTCCCGGTGCGGGGTGAGTTGCAGGTATTCATAGCCCAATTCCGCGACCAGAGCCGGGAGTTCGAGCAGCTCGTAGTCGTGGTGGAAGGGTGTCGGATCGAGTGCGATCTTCACGTCACGCGCCCGCGATCGTCGCGCGGTCCACCATCGCCACCTCGACGGGTAGCCCGCTGTCGAGCGACTCGACGCCGGCCTCGCACACCGCGGCGGCGGCGTAGCCGTCCCACGCGCTCGGTCCGTCGGTGAAGTCGCCGGTCGCCGACCCACGGTGGACCGCGTCGACCCAGCGCTGGAACTCGGTGTCGTAGGCCTGGCCGAAGCGCTCGCGGAAGCCCGGCGTGATCTGGCCGCCGCGCGTGCCGTCGCCGCGAGTGCGCACCAGGCCGACGTCGAGTCCGATCATGGCGCTGCCCTTCTCGGCCACGACCTCGGTGCGCACCTCGTAGGCGACGCCAGTGGTGACGAAGAGTTCCACGTCGACGTGCCTGCCCGACGCGGTCCGCATGATGGCGATCTGCGGATCGGCCAGGCCCTCGGGCGCACCGGGACTGGCGGCCGGCTTCACGATCTGGATGGAGGTGATCTCCTCGTCGAACAGGAACCGGGTGACGTCGACCTCGTGCACCAGCGAGTCCCTGACGATCATCGCGCTGTCGAAGTACGGCGGCACCGCCGGATTGCGGTGCGCGCAGTGCAGCACGAGGGCCCGCCCCAGCTCGCCCGAGTCCAGCAGCGCCTTCAGCCGCGCGTACTCGTGGTCGAACCGGCGCATGAAGCCGACCTGGATCAGGCGCCTGCCCAACTCTGCCTCGCGCTTCACCACCTCGAGCGACGTGGCGACGTCCGTCGTCAGCGGCTTCTCGCACAGCACGGGCTTGCCGTGTTCGAGGCAGGCGAGCAGCTGCTTCTCGTGCGTCGGTCCGGGAGTGGCGAGCACGACGGCGTCGACGTCGGGGTCGGCGATCGCGTCCAGCGGGTCGGTGATCGCGCGGCATCCGTCGATGCCGGCGGCGATCTGTTCGGCCTTCTCGGTCACGAAGTCGTTCACCACGGCGACTCGGGCGCCGGAGATCTTGGTGGTCAGGCGGGCGACGTGATCGGCGCCCATGACGCCGACGCCGAGGACGGCCACACGCAAGTCAGACATGTCCATGATCCTTGTCAGTTGAAGCGGACGGAGGGAACGCCGCACGACCCGAGGTACTTCTGGGTGCGCTGGGCGATGGGCAGGGGGGCGTCGGCCTCGCAGGGATACATGTCCTGCTCCACGATGGCGAACACGTCGATGCCGAGCTTCTCGATCTCGGCCAGCAGCGGCGGCATGTCCGGAATGCCAAGCGGCGGTTCGATCATGGCGCCGAGCTTGACGGCCTCGCCGAACGGCAGGTCTTCGGCTTCGACCTTGGCGCGCACCTCGGGGTCGACCTGCTTGAGGTGCAGGTAGCCGATCCGTTCGGGAGCTCGGCGGATGATCGCGATGTTGTCGCCACCGCAGTAGCTGATGTGGCCGGTGTCCAGGCACAGGTTGACGAACTCGCCGTCGGTGCCGTCGAGGAAGCGGTAGACGTGCTCCTCGGTGTCGACGTGGCTGTCCGCATGGGGGTGGTATTGCGCACGGACGCCGTACTTCTCGTACATCGCCCTGCCGAGTTCGTTCATGCCGGTGGTCTTCTGGTGCCATTGCTCGGCCGTGAGGTTGCGGTCCTCCAGCACGGCGCCGGTCGACGGGTCGCGCCACATCTCGGGGATGACGACGACGTGCTTGCCGCCGACCGCCGCCGTCAGCCTCGCGACGTCCTCGATCTGGTTCCACACCGAGTTCCATGCGTCGTCCCCACGGGACACGGATTGGTGCAGGTGCTCGAAGACCGTGCCTGCCGACAGCTTGAGCCCCCGCGCAGCCAGCTCGTCTGCGAGCTGCTTCGGGTCGGTGGGCAGGTAGCCGAACGGACCCAGTTCGATCCACTCGTAGCCGGATTCGGCCACCTCGTCGAGGAACCGGGTGTACGGCGTCTGCTGCGGGTCATCGGGGAACCACACTCCCCAGGAGTCGGGGGCAGATCCGACGAGTATGCGCGACATGGTGTTTGGTATCTCTCTGCGATCAGGACGGGCGGATGTGGGGCCGCTGGATGGTCTTCCAGTCGGCGTATCTCTGGTATGCGGTGCGGGTGGACTCGAGCTGCGACACCTGGCTGACCGGAACGTCCCACCAGGACTCGCTGTCCGGGGCGAAGATCAGTGGATCGGTCTCGACGTGGATCACGGTGGTGCGGTCGTTGGCCTTGGCCACCTTGACGGCGTCGCCGAACTCCGCCGCGGTAGCGACCTTGATGACGTCGGCGCCGAGGCTGGCAGCGTTGGCGGCGAGGTCGACGGGCAACTTGTCGCCGTCGAGCCTGCCGTCGCCGCTGCGATAGCGGTAGGCGGTGCCGAACCGCTGCGACCCCAGCGACTCGGAAAGCCCACCGATGGAAGCGAACCCGTGGTTCTGCACCAGGACGACGATGACTTTGATGCCCTCCTGCACGGCCGTCACCAGCTCGGTGGCCATCATCAGGTAGGACCCGTCGCCGACCATGACGAACACGTCGCGGGACTCGTCGGCCATCCGCACGCCGAGTCCGCCTGCCACCTCGTAGCCCATGCAGGAGTAGCCGTATTCGACGTGGTAGCCCTTGGGATCCCTGGTGCGCCAGAGCTTGTGCAGGTCCCCGGGCATCGAACCCGCGGCGCAGACCACGACGTCGCGCGGGTCGCTCAGCGTGTTGGCCAGTCCGATCACCTGGTTCTGGTTGAGCGCCACCCCTTCTTCCACGGCGTAGGCGGCGGACACGGTGTCGTCCCACTCCATGGCCAGTGCGGCGGTGCGGTCGCGGTAGTCGGCGTCCACCGAGTAGTCGCCAAGGGCCTCGCGCAGGGCGTCGATCGCCTCGCGGGCATCGGCGACGACGCTGATGCCGCCCTGTTTCACCGAGTCCAGCGATGCCACGTTGACGTTGACGAACCTGACGTCCGGGTTGGTGAAGGCCGTGCGGGATGCGGACGTGAAGTCGCTGTAGCGGGTGCCGATCCCGATGACGACGTCGGCGTCGGTGGCCAGCGCGTTGGCAGCGGTGGTGCCGGTGGATCCGATGGCGCCCATGCACTGCGGATGGTCGTAGCGCAGTGCGCCCTTGCCCGCCTGGCTCATCCCGACGGGTATGCCGGTCTGCTCGCAGAGCGCCGCGAGTGCCTCGGTGGCACCGGAGTAGACGACGCCGCCGCCGGCCACGATCAGCGGCGTGCGGGCGGAGCGGATCGCGTCGGCTGCGTGCGCGATCACCGAACGCTCCGGCAGCGGCCGTGCCACGTGCCAGGTGCGTTCGGCGAACAGCGATTCCGGCCAGTCGTGCGCCTCGGCCTGGACGTCCTGTGGGATTGCGACGGTGGCGGCACCGGTCTCGACGGGGTCGGTCAGCACCCGCATGGCGCCGAGCAGTGCGGCGGGCAGCTGCTCGGGCCGCCACACCCGGTCGAAGTAGCGCGACAGCGGCTTGAACGCGTCGTTGACCGTGACGTCACCGCTGGACGGGAGTTCGAGTTCCTGCAGCACGGGGGAACTCGCGCGGGTGGCGAACGTGTCGGCAGGCAGCAGCAGCACGGGCAACCGGTTGATGGTGGCGAGTGCGGCGCCGGTGAGCATGTTCGTGGCGCCGGGACCGACGCTCGCGGTGACCGCCCACGCCTGCAGTCGGTCCTTCTGCCGCGCGTAGGCGACGGCGCTGTGCACCATGGCCTGTTCGTTGCGCCCCAGCACGTAGGGGAGCAGCGGCTCGGTCCCTGCGTCGAGGGCGGTGACCTCGTCCTCGAGGAGCGCTTGGCCGAGCCCAGCGACGTTGCCGTGGCCGAAGATGCCGAAGCAGCCCGCGAAGAACTTGGTCCGCTCGCCGTCGCGCTCGACGTACTGCTTGCCGAGGAAGCGAATGCAGGCCTGTGCGACCGTGAGTCGGACCGTCGGCTCGCCGTCGGGCGTCTTCTCGGCGCGCTTCGGTGCAGTGGAGACCATGGGTCAGGCTCCTGTCTCGTGGAGGGGTAGGCGGGGGTCTATCGGCTGGTCGTCCCAGGTGCCGCGGAGCCAGGCGTGCTCCGGGTCGTCGACGATCTTCCATGCGCGTTCGTCGCCGGGTCCGGCCATGACGTTGAGGTAGTACATGTGGTAGCCGGGCGCGGCGACCGACGGCCCGTGATAACCGTGGGGAACCAGCACGACGTCGCCGGTGCGCACCTCTTCGAGGACCTCGATCGGACGCTCCGGGGTGCCGTACACCCGGTGATAGCCGAAGCCTCGGGAATCTCCCGGTCCTGGGGCGATCTCGAAGTAGTAGATCTCCTCGAGTTCGCTCTGGGTCGGCGTGTTCTCGTCGTGCTTGTGCGCCGGGTAGCTCGACCAGTTCCCGCCCGGCGTGATCACCTCGCAGGCGATCAGCGAGTCGGCCTCGAAGACGCCTGCGGTGCCGAAGTTGTGCACCTGCCTGCTGCAGTGTCCGGTGCCGCGCAACTCGACCGAGACGTCGGCGGCTGCGACCCGCCGGTTCGGGAACGCACGCTTGGCGCGGGCGCCGCAGATCGCGAAGCGACCCGTGCCGTTGATCGCGTAGGACTGGTCGATGCCGAGGTACACCATGTCCGCCGGACCGTCGAACACCGATGCCCGTGGCGACAACTCGAAGGTCTCAGCAGCGCATTCGACGGTGCCGCCGCCGGCCAGCGGCAGGATCATGACCTCGGTCCCGCCGGTCGCCATTTCCAGTGTTGTCCCGTCGACCAATTCGACGACCTGCAGGCTGGACTCGGTCCAGCCGGCCGACTCTGGCGTGACGTCGACGGCCAACGGCGGTTCGGCGCTACGCGCGGGGATGTAGAGATCGCTGTGCATGTCAACGTCCCCCGTCGCTTCGCTCGCCCATGGTCAGCGCACCATCGCGACGGCGGTGGCGACGGCGGCCGACACGTCGTCGTTGGACGGGTAGAGCAGGGTGCGGCCGACGATGAGCCCGCGCACCGACGGCAGCCCGAGCGCCTTCTCCCAGCTGGCGAACGCCTCGTCTGCGTCGGTGGGATCGCCGCCCAGCAGCAGCGTCGGCATGGTCGTCGCCTCCATGACGCGGTCCATCTCGTCGACGACCGGCAGCTTCATCCACGTGTACGCCGATGTCGAGCCGAGCCCCTGGCCGATGTGGATGGACTTGATCACGGCGTCGGGGGAGAGGTCGTTGCGGACCTTGCCGTTCACCCGGCCCGACATGAACGGTTCCACCATCGCGATGAGGCCGTGTGCGGCGAGTTCGTCGATCGCCTGCGCGCACGCCGTCATCGTATTGACCGTGCCCGGGTCGTCGACGTCGATGCGGCACAGCATCTTTCCGCCGTTCATCCGCGCCGCGGCGGTGGAGGCGGGAGTGGCAGCCGTCATGCGGTCGTCGAGTTCGAACACCGATCCGGCCAGCCCGCCGCGGTTGAACGACGAGAACACCACCTTGTCCTCCAGAGCCCCGAGCAGTACGAGGTCGTCGAGGATGTCCGAGGTCGCCAGCACGCCGTCCACACCCGGATCGGCGAGCGCGGCGCGCAGCCGATCCAGCAGATCGACACGATTGTTCATGGCGGTCGGCCGTGCGCCGACCGCCAGTGCGCCGCGGGCGGGGTGGTCGGCGGCGACGATCATCAACCGGCCGTCACCGCGAACGGTCGGCCGGGTGCTACGGGCCTGCCACGCCTTGGCGACGGCGCCGGGGTCGGCGGCGCGCGCCTCGGTGACCGCGGCGTAGTCCGCGCATACGGGGCGGGCAACGGGAGTGCGCGTCACGTCAGACATTGACGGCCTCCACGGCAGTCTGCTCGGCGAGTGCGGCGACCTCGGCGGTGGTCGGCATCGCCGTCGAGCACTCCAGCCGGGTCGCCACGATGGCGCCGGCCGCATTGGCGTAGCGCAACGTCTTCTCCAGTGGCCATCCGCGCAACAGTCCGTGAATCAGGCTGCCCCCGAACGCGTCTCCCGCACCGAGACCGTTGACGACGTCGACGTCGTTCGGCGCGACGGTGACCGAGCTGTGCCGCGTCTTGCCGAGCACCCCGCGGGGGCCCTGCTTGACGATGGCCAGTTCGACGCCGAGATCGAGCAGGGCCTCGGCGGCCTTGCGCGGGTTCGACTCACCGACGGCGATCTCGCACTCCTCGCGATTGCCGACGGCGACGGTGACCTGACCCAGCGCCTGCTGAACCTGTTCGGTGGCGGCGGAGGGCGTCGCCCAGAACATCGGGCGGTAGTCGAGATCGAGCACCGTCAGCGGACGCCGTTCGCGGGCAGCCCAGGCTGCGAAGTGCGCACTGCGACTCGGCTCCTCCGAGAGCCCGGTCACGGTCGACCAGTAGAGCCGCGCGTTGCGGATCGCGTCGAGGTCGAGTTCGTCGGGGCGGATCTGCAGGTCCGGTGCGGACGGCTTGCGGTAGAAGTACAGCGGGAAGTGATCGGGCGGGAAGATCTCGCAGAACGTGACGGGCGTGGGGTATTCGCCGTGCACGGTGACGAAGCGGTCGTCGACGCCCAGCCGGTTCAGCTCGGCGCGCACGTAGCGGCCGAACGGGTCCGACCCGACGCCGGAGATCAACGCGGTGTCGTTGCCGAGCCGGGCTGCGGCGACGGCGACGTTGGCCGCGCTGCCGCCGAGGAACTTGCCGAAGGTCTCGACGTCCTCCAGTCCGACCCCCGTCTGCAGGGGATAGACGTCGACGCCGCTACGCCCGATGGCGACGACGTCGAACGGTTCCGTGCTGGTCAATTTGGCTCCCAGGATGGTGGGCGATGGTTGCTTACGACTGTGCCTCGCGTCACTCCGCGATGTCAATAGTTTGTCCTGACATTCTGACTTGCGATCATGTCAGTGCTATCGTGCAGCTACCCTTCTGGTCAAGGCCCAAGATCGGAGCAGACGTGCCCATTGCGGTTGATATCGACAGGTCCAGCCCGGTTCCGCTGTACCACCAACTGGCACAGGCGATCGAGGCCGCGATCCGTGATGGCGAACTGGCTCCCGGTGACCGCTTCGAGAACGAACTCGCGTTGGCCAGCCGGCTCGCGCTGTCGCGGCCCACGACGCGGCGCGCGATCCAGGAACTCGTCGACAAGGGTCTGCTGGTCCGCAAGCGCGGCGTCGGAACGCAGGTGGTGCAGAACCCCGTCCACCGTCGCGTCGAGTTGACGAGCCTCTTCGACGACCTCGCCCGTGCGGGTCAGCAGCCCACCACCGACCTGCTCGACTATCGCCGCATCACCGTCGACGAGGAGATCGCCGTCGAGCTGAACCTGACGGTCGACTCGGAGGTCGTGACGATTCAGCGCCTCCGCTGCGCCAACGGCGAACCGCTGGCGGTGATGACGAACTACCTTCCCGCGGAACTGGCGCCGGGCCCCGAGGAACTCGAAGCCAGCGGGCTCTATCAGGCGCTGCGTGCCCGCGGCATACACATCCGGCTGGCGCGCCAGCGGATCGGCGCCAAGCCTGCGACCAAGCCGGAGGCGAAACTGCTCGGCGAGAAGCCCGGTGCGCCGCTGCTGACCATGAGCCGCACGGCATTCGACGACTCCGGTCGTGCGGTCGAGTTCGGTAGTCACTGCTATCGCGCTTCCCGCTACTACTTCGAGACCACGCTGGTCGATCGCTGACCCGCGGAGCTGGCCGGCGGGGCGGTCGTGCCGCGCACGATCAGGGTGGGATCGAGCACGACGTGCTCGTCGGCGGGGTCGCCTTCGAGCATCCGGATCGCGATCCGCACCGCATGACGCGCGATCCCCGGTGCGTCCTGATGCACGGTGGTCAGGTCGATCCTCGGGTTGTCGGAGAGGCGGCTGTCGTCGTAGCCGATCAGGGATAGATCCCCCGGAACGTCGACGCCCGCCCGGGTGAACACGTCGAGCAGGCCGAGGGCGCATCGGTCGTTGCCTGCGAGCACTGCGGTCGGCAGCTCGGGTTGCTCGAGCATGGTCCGCGCGGCCGCAGCGCCCGCGAACTCGTTGTGCGCACCGGGAATCACCCGGGCGTGCGCCGCGAGGTCTTGCCGTCGCATCGCCGCCAGGTAGGCCCGCCGGCGGTCGGCGGATCCAGGGTCGGACCCGCCGTCGACGTGATGGATGTCGCGGTGGCCGAGTCCCACGAGGTACTCGACCGCCTGCCGCATGCCCTTGGCGTCGTCTGTGCGCACGGTCGCGGGACGTGCTCCCGCGGAACGACCCGACAGCCTGCGTCCGACCACGACGACGGGCACCCGTTCGGCGAGGGAGCGCAGATACCCGGTCTCCGCCGTCGGGCCGAGCAGGATGAGCCCGCCGCAGCGGTGGCTCAGCAGCGCTTCCACCGCGACCGCCTCGTCGCGGTCCGGCAGGTTCGCCGACAGCAGTACCTCGTAGCCCAATTCCTCGGCTGCCGGGTAGATCCCGGTGACGAGTTCGGCTTCGAAGAGTTCCCGAACGTCCATCAGGACTCCCAGCGTGCGGCTGCGCCCACGCGCCAGCAGACGTGCGGCGGAGTCGGGGCGGTAGCCCAGTTCGGCGGCGACGGCGAGTACGCGCTGCCTGGTGTCCTTACTCGCCCCTGGTTTGCCATCGAGGATGAACGAGACCAGGGTCCGCGAGACACCCGCCTTGGCGGCGACGTCGGCCATGGTGGGGCGCCGAGCGTTTCCCGCAGGTGCGGGCATGGTCCCCATGTGAATCTCCCTCGGTTGTGACGGTTGACACAGCGGGCCGTCGCACCCATATTAGACCTAACGCGCGCAACTAACGCGCTTTAGTTTGAATCGATCGAAAAGGTGTCCCGCAACGGGACGCGGCGTCCATACCGCGCGGCCGGCATGCTCGTGATCACGGCTGTCACTGTGCTGCAACCCATTTGATACTTCGTCCACCTCAAGGAGCCATCGCCATGTCGACGTCGAGCACCACGGACCCAGCGTCCGGACGCTTCCTCACCAAACTGACCGTGATCGCCACCCTCGGCGGCCTGCTGTTCGGTTACGACACCGGCGTGATCTCCGGTGCACTGCTCTACATGAAGGACGACCTCGCCCTCAGTGCCTTCGGGGAGGCGACGGTCGTCAGTTCCCTGCTCTTCCCGGGAGCCGCCTTCGGCGCCCTGTTCGGCGGACGGGTGGCCGACCGGATCGGACGCAAGCGCAGCCTGCTGGTGTGCGCGGGCCTCTTCCTGGTCGGCGCACTCGGTTGCGCGCTCGCCCCGAACGTCGAACTGATGGTGGCGGCGCGAATAGTGCTCGGTCTCGGAGTCGGAGCGGCCGCCGTGACCTGCCCGCTCTACCTCGCGGAGATGGCGCCCGCCGAGCGCCGCGGCCGCATGGTGACCATCAACGAATTGATGATCGTCACCGGCCAGATGCTGGCCTTCGCGACGAATGCCCTGCTGGACCACTTCATTCAGGATCCACACGTGTGGCGGATGATGCTCGCAGTGGCCGTGGTGCCCGCCATCGCGCTCTTCGTCGGCATGTTCGCCCTGCCGGACTCGCCGCGCTGGTACGGCCTTCAGGGCCGGATGACCGAAGCGCGCAACGTGCTGGGGCTCAGTCGCACACCTGCCGATGCCGATGCGGAGTACGCGCTCATCGTCGAGCACACCAGCCACATGCTGAAGACCAAGAAGACCCCGCTCAGCGTCATCCGCGACGTGCCGTGGATCCGACGGGTAGTGGTGATCGGTTGCGGTCTGGCGATCGTGCAGCAAGCCACCGGCATCAACACGGTCAACTACTACGCACCGACGATCCTCGAGGAGAGTGGGCTCGGGGTCAGTGCATCCCTGGTGGCGACCATCGCCGTCGGGGTGACCTCGGTGGTAACCACCATCATCGGCATCGTCCTGCTGGGGTTCGTCGGCCGACGCACGATGCTCCTGATCGGGTTCGCGGGGGTCGCCGGCTCCCAACTGGCGCTGTCGCTGGTATTCCTCATGGCGGAATCGACCACCCGCAGCTACGTCATCCTGGCCTGCATGATCCTCTTCGTCGGCTTCGTGCAGATGTTCATCGGCACGTGCGTGTGGTTGCTGCTGTCAGAGATCTTTCCGCTCAGCATCCGCGGATTCGCCATGGGGATTGCGGTTTTCGTGCTCTGGTGCACCAACGCCATCATCTCGTTCGCCTTTCCGGTGCTCAACTCGGCGCTCGGGTCCACCGGCACGTTCCTGCTGTTCGTCGTGGTGAACCTCGGTTCGTGGGTCTTCGTGCACCGGTTCGTCCCGGAGACGAAGGGAACGTCACTCGAGGAACTCGAAGAGCGATTCGAAGCCCAGGATGGCCGGGGAATGGCGCAGATGACCCCCGCCTAGACTCGCGGGCGACGCCGTCTGACCGGCCAATACGCGTGCCGGCGGCCTGTCCCGGCATTTGACCTGCAGTCCGAATGTCCTAACAAAGTCTTGACTTTCCGGTGTGAGCCGTATTACATCACCGGTGAGGCGTGTCGCAGCGCACGGTCCCATCGGATCGACGAAGCGGCCCGGCGGGTGTCGAGACAAGGAGACAGACAATGGCGTTGAAGCGGCTTGCGGCGATCGTGGGAGCGGGCGTACTGGCGGTGAGCATCGTGTCGTGTTCGTCGACCGGTGGAAAACCGGAGGCGTCCGGCGACGGCGGAGGCGGCGGAACCGTCGACACCCCGCGCATGACGATCGCGATGATCACGCACGAAGTTCCCGGCGACTCGTTCTGGGACCTCGTCCGCAAGGGCGCCGAGACCGCGGCGAAGAAGGACAACGTCGAACTGCGCTACTCGAATGACCCCGAGGCGCCCAACCAGGCCAACCTGGTGCAGAGTGCCATCGACAGCGACGTCAAGGGCATCGCCGTGACGCTGGCGAAGCCCGACGCCATGCAGGCCGCAGTGAAGGCGGCAGAGGCCAAGGGCATCCCGGTCGTGGCCTTCAACGCCGGCATGGACGCCTGGAAGGGGATGGGCGTCAAGGAGTACTTCGGCCAGGACGGATTCATCGCCGGGCAAGGCGTCGGTGACCGACTCCGCGGCGAGGGCGCCACCAAGGCGCTGTGCATCATCCAGGAGCAGGGCCACGTCGACCTCGAAGCCCGTTGCGCAGGCGTGAAGTCCACATTCCCGGCCACCGAGATCCTCAACGTCAACGGCAAGGACATGCCGTCGGTGGAGTCCACGATCACCGCCAAGCTGCAGCAGGACGCCGGCATCGACTACATCGTGGCGCTCGGTGCGCCGTTCGCGCTGACCGCGGTGCAGTCCGCCAAGGGCGTCGGCAGCGATGCCAAGGTGGGCACGTTCGACACCAACGCCGCATTGGTCGACGCGATAAAGGCAGGCGACGTGCAGTGGGCCGTCGACCAGCAGCCGTTCCTGCAGGGCTACCTCGCCATCGATTCGCTGTGGCTGTACCTGAGCAACGGCAACGTGATCGGCGGCGGTCAGCCCACGCTGACCGGACCCGCGTTCATCGACCAGTCGAACATCGATGCGGTGGCCGAATACGCCAAGAACGGAACACGGTGACGGGAACGTGCGCACCGGTTATACGACGCTGACCACGACTGGCGGAGAGGCAAGGCCATGACAACTCAGGCAGATCTGGACATGGGAGATCGCAAGGTCGTCCACGACGAACGGGTCAAGGAGCGCAATCGACTGCAGCGCTTCCTGATCCGCCCCGAGATGGGCGCTGGCATCGGCGCCATCGGCATCTTCGTCTTCTTCTTGGTCGTCGCAGCACCGTTCCGCGAGGCGTCCTCGCTGGCGACCGTGCTCTACGCAAGTTCGACCATCGGGATCATGGCGTGCGGCGTCGCGCTGTTGATGATCGGCGGCGAGTTCGACCTGTCGGCGGGCGTGGCGGTGACGTTCAGCTCGCTGGCGGCGTCGATGCTGGCCTTCAACCTGCACCTCAATCTGTGGGTGGGGGCGGCGCTCTCGCTCGTCCTGGCACTGAGCGTCGGCTTCCTCAACGGCTACCTGGTGATGAAGACCAAGATCCCCAGCTTCCTGATCACGCTGAGTTCCTTCTTCATGCTGGCCGGCATCAACTTGGCGGTCACGAAACTGGTTGCCGGACAGGTCGCCACGCAAAGCGTGAGCGACATGCAGGGCTGGGCATCGGGCCAGTGGGTGTTCGCCCACGCCTTCACGGTCTTCGGCGTGCAGGTCAAGATCACCGTGCTGTGGTGGCTGCTCTTCACCGCGGTGGCGACGTGGGTGCTGTTCAAGACCAAGATCGGCAACTGGATCTTCGCGGTGGGTGGCGACGCCGACAGCGCACGCGCAGTGGGCGTCCCGGTGACGAAGGTCAAGATCGGGCTGTTCATGTTCGTCGGCTTCTGCGCCTGGTTCGTCGGCATGCACCTGTTGTTCAACTTCAACACCGTGCAATCCGGCCAGGGCATCGGCAACGAGTTCTTCTACATCATCGCCGCGGTCATCGGCGGCTGCCTGCTCACAGGTGGCTATGGAACGGCGATCGGTGCCGCCATCGGCGCGTTCATCTTCGGCATGACCAACCAGGGAATCGTTTACGCCGGTTGGGATCCCGACTGGTTCAAGTTCTTCCTTGGCGCGATGCTGCTCTTCGCGGTGATCGCCAACAATGCCTTCCGCAACTACGCAGCGAAGAGGTGACCCGATGACTGCAACGGTCGAAACCCAGCCGAGCGAGGCCCCGTCCGGTGGCAAGGTGCCGCTCGTCGAACTCAAGAACGTCGGCAAGTCCTACGGCAACATCACCGCCCTCAAGGACATCTGTCTGCGCGTCCACGCGGGCGAGGTCACCGGAATCCTCGGCGACAACGGCGCGGGAAAGTCTACGCTCATCAAGATCATCTCGGGCCTACATCAGCAGACCGACGGTGAACTCCTCGTCGACGGCGAGCCGATGACGTTCGGTTCTCCGGCCGACGCGCTGAGCAAGGGCATCGCCACGGTGTACCAGAACCTGGCCGTCGTCCCCCTGATGCCGGTGTGGCGCAACTTCTTCCTTGGCCAGGAGCTGCGCAAGAAGTCGTTCCCGTTCTCCCTCGACGCGAACGCGATGCGGGCCACCACGCTGACCGAATTGTCGAAGATGGGCATCGATCTGCCCGACGTCGACGTCCCGATCGGATCGCTGTCGGGCGGGCAGAAGCAGTGCGTCGCGATCTCCCGTGCCGTGTTCTTCGGTGCCCGCGTCCTGATCCTCGACGAGCCGACGGCCGCCTTGGGCGTCAAGCAGTCCGGAGTGGTGCTGAAGTACATCACCGCGGCCAAGGAGGCAGGCTTCGGCGTCGTGTTCATCACGCACAACCCGCACCACGCGCACATGGTCGGTGACCACTTCGTCCTGCTCAATCGCGGCCAGCAGAAGCTGGATTGCAGCTATGACGAGATCACGCTCGAGCACCTGACCCAGCAGATGGCGGGCGGCGACGAGTTGGAGGCGCTGTCGCACGAACTGGGCCGCAAGTAGCTCACCCCGTCGCTCTACGCCCCGCCGACCGATTGGTCGGCGGGGCCTGCGGGTATGTGGGGAGCATGACCTCGAGCACCCCGAAGACAGAAGACGCCGGCCCGCGCACCGTGAGCCGCAGCGTGCAGGTCGCCGCGCCCGTCGCCGACGTGTTCGCACTGATCGTCGACCCGCACCGGCACCCCGAGATCGACGGGTCGGGCACCGTGCGCGACGTCGACGTGAAGGGCCCGCACCGGCTGCACCAGGGTGACGCGTTCACGGTGGGCATGACGCAGTACGGGGTGCCCTACAAGATCAAGTCGAGGGCGACGGCAGTCGAGGAGAATCGCCTCGTCGAGTGGCAGCACCCGCTCGGCCATCGCTGGCGCTGGGAACTGACGGAGGTCAGCCCGGGCACCACGAAGGTCACGGAGACCTTCGACTACTCGACCGCCAAGGCACCGTTCTTCATCGAGCTGACCGGGTTCCACAAGAAGAACGCCGAGGGCATCGAGTCGACGCTGACGGCGCTCGCCGAGCGGTTCGCCTAGGCTCTTGCGGACCCGCATGCCGAGTATTGTGCGGCGTTGTCGATGTCGCGGCTCAGCGTGCGTCCTTTGATGTTTGCACGTCGTCCTGAGCCGCACCCCGGACGGGCTCGACCGTCTACCAGCCACGCGATGGCGCGGTTGTCCGTACTCATCAGGCGGATCAGCACACTGCACACCGCAGAATGCATCCGCGTCCGGCTATCCGGGCATCCCGATCTGTGCGCTGTTGCGGGGCGGTCCCTGCACGGATCCGAACAGTGCCTGCTTGAGTGCATCCGAGTTCAGCAGGACGCCCTGATTTCCGTACTTCCAGGGGTTGGCGCCGATGTCGGTGACCAGGAAGGGCGGCCGCTTGCCGTTCGGGACCGCGGGCAGCATCTGGTCCTTGCAGGACGAGCCGCTCTTTGCTGCCACGATCGGGAGATCGTCGGGGTAGCGGTACCGTTCCACGCCCAAGTTGAAGCTGGCGTTGATGACCACACCGGGTTGATACGCGGGCGGCGCCTTGACGAACGGGGCCAGG
>NZ_JAKCFC010000013.1 GCF_021916785.1 Mycolicibacterium lacusdiani | reverse complement strand
CCACCGGGGCAACCTCCAGATCGCGGGCGATGTTGCCCAGGCTGGGGTTGATGCTCTTGAAGAAGGCGTTGAAGTCGGTGATCGTCTGGCCGAACTTCTCGCCGCGACCGTTGAGGGCGCCGGAGATGGCGGCCAGGGTTTCGTTGAGCTGCACCGGATCGATGGACTTGAGCACCGAAGTCAATTGTTGGAACAGGGTATTGGTCTCGACGGTGACGTGCTGGGCGTCGAGCTGCTGGCCCTTGGCCAACGGTGTCGACGACGGGTCGGCCGGTGCGACGAGTTCGACGGACTTCGCGCCGAACACCGTCGTCGAGGCGAGGTTGACGTCCACGTTTGCCGGGATGTATTGCAGCTGCGAGGGATCCATCGCGAGGTGCAGCACGGCGGTGCCGTCCGGGCGGTTCTCGATGCGGTCGACTTGACCGACCTGGACTCCTCGCATCTTGACCTTGGCCTCGGGGTTCATCACGAGGCCGGCGCGCTCGGACACCACGGTGACCGGCACCGTCGTCCCGAAGCCACCGCGGAACATGCCGATCGAGAACACCACGATCGCGGCGATGGCGATCACCATCCCGAGGCCCGCCAGGGGGCGGACTGCTGAGCTGGACATCGTCCTCCTATCCCGACAGGTTGAAGTTGCCGTTGGAGCCGTAGACGGCCAGGGACACGAGCAGCGTCACCGACACCACGACGATCAGCGAGGTGCGCACTGCGTTGCCGACCGCGACGCCGACGCCGGAAGGCCCGCCGGTGGCGAAGTAGCCGTAGTAGGTGTGGATCAGCAGGATGGTCAGTGCCATCAACAGCGCCTGCAGGAATGACCACAGCAGGTCGATCGGGTTGAGGAACGTGTTGAAGTAGTGGTCGTAGAGGCCGCCGGACTGCCCGAACAGCACGACGGTGGTGAACCGGCTGGCGACGAACGACAGGATCACCGCCACCGAGTACAGCGGGGTGATGGCGATCATCCCGGCGACCAGCCGGGTGGACACCAGGTATTCGACCGGCCGGATGCCCATCGACTCCAGGGCGTCGATCTCCTCGTTGATCCGCATGGCGCCCAGCTGCGCGGTGACGCCGGCGCCGAACGTGGCGGCCAGCCCGATGCCCGCGATCACGGGCGCGGCGATGCGCACGTTGATGAACGCCGACAGGAAGCCGGTCAGGGCCTCGATGCCGATGTTGCCCAGCGAGCTGTAGCCCTGCACCGCCAGCGTGCCGCCGGTGGCCAGGGTGAGGAATCCGACGATCACCAGCGTGCCGCCGATCATCGCCAACACTCCGGCGCCCATCGAGATCTCGGCGATCAGCCGGATGATCTCCTTGCGGAAGTGGGTCGCCGCGTGCGGTGTGCCGCCGATGGCGCGGCCGAAGAACAACGTTTGATCACCGATGCGGCCCAAGACGTCGATTGGCCGCGATGCGGTGCGGAACGCGCGCGGATAGGTGCCGCGCAGGACTTGCAGAGTGCCCACCGTCTATCCCGTCGTCAACTGGATGCCGATGGCCGTGACGACCACGTTGATCACGAACAGCGCCATGAAGGCGAACACCACCGTCTCGTTGACGGCGTTGCCGACGGCCTTGGCGCCGCCGCCGGTGATGGTCAGTCCGCGGTAGCACGCCACCAGGCCGGCGATGAGGCCGAACAGGGCTGCCTTGACACAGGAGATGATGACCTCGGGAACGCCGGTCAGCAGCGTGATGCCCGCGGCGAAGGCGCCCGGGTTGACGTCCTGGACGAAGACCGAGAAGAAGTAGCCGCCCAGGATGCCGATGATGACCACCAGGCTGTTGAGCAGCAGCGCCACCAGTCCGGACGCGAGTACGCGCGGGGTCACCAGCCGCTGCACGGGGTTGATGCCGAGCACTTCGAGGGCGTCGATCTCCTCGCGGATCGTGCGCGACCCGAGGTCGGCGCACATCGCGGTCGCGCCGGCCCCTGCGACGATCAGCACCGTCACCACCGGACCGACCTGGGTCACCGCGCCGAACGCGGCACCCGCTCCGGACAGGTCGGCCGCACCGAGTTCACGCAGCAGGATGTTCAGGGTGAAGCTCACCAGCACGGTGAAGGGGATCGCCACCAGCAGCGTGGGCGCCAGCGACACCCTGGCCACGAACCACGACTGCTCGAGGAACTCACGCCACTGGAACGGCCGCACGAAGATGAACCTGAAGGCGTCCACGCCCATCGAGAACAGGCCGCCGACGGCCTGCATCGGTCCCGCGAAGCCCTTGGGCAGCGAGATACCGGGCGACCAACGCTCCGGTCCCTTAATCGCCATTGGCCCCTGGTCCCTTCGAGATAGTCGCGGCCGGTACGGCTGTTGGGCCGTCAGTGTTGTGCGCCAGTGCGATTCGGGCACCACCAATCCGATCGGCGGCGTCGCATGGGAGCTGTTCAACCAACTCGACGCACTGTGCCACACCAATGGCACCCCGCGGGTGGCGTTTGACGTTTAAAGACCCACCGGGTTTCATGGCAAACACCTTCCGAGACTGGCGGTCTCGTTAGCGAGGGGGGTCCCGGCGGCATGAAGTCGGTCGGCTGCGGCCGGTAGCAGGCGGGCCGGCCGGCGGGCCGACGTGCACGTCGACGAGACGTCGAGGGCGCGCCGGACAAGGGGGCCCGTGCCAGCGGCCCGAACTGTGCGCCGGACCCAATGTCCAGCGGCCAGGCCGTGCGATTCCCGTTGCCTCACAGAGCGACTCGAGACGACAACGCGTCGAATGGGCTGACGCGAACCGGCGGTGGAGCGGTCGGCGACGTCGTCTTGGCGCAGTGCGCGAGCCCTATCTGCAGTCCGGATCGCGACCACGGGTCCGGCGGCGCCCGCTCCGCGGCTCGGCGCCGACGACGGCCGAACACCAGCACCGGCCGCAGCTGCCGAACCGTTCGCCACGGCAACCATCGCACCCGTCCCGGCGGGCGTCGACGACCAGGACAGATGTCGCCGATCGTGTAACGCGCCCAGCGCGGTCTGCAGCTGCAACGAACGCATCCTTGATTCTCGTCTCGTCCGGACTATGGGCTCTCGAAATGGACCGTCGCGGAGGTCATGTGACCACGCCGGCCGTCTTCAGTTCGATGATCCGGTCCCAGTCGAGGTCGAGTTCGAGCAGGATGTCGTCGGTCTGCTCGGCGAATCCCGGGGCGGGCCCGGTGTGCGGGGCGGCGACGTCGAACTGCACTGGGTTGGCCACCAGCTCCAATTCGCCTGCGGTGACGATGTATTCGTTCGATCGGATCTGCGCGTCCTGGGCAGCCTGCAGCGTGTCCTGTACGGGCGCCCACGGACCGGCCAGTGTGGCGAAGCGCTCGCTCCACTCGGGCAGCGTGCGGGTCGCGATCACCTCGCGCAGGATCTCGACGGCCTCGCCGGTGTGCTCGGCAATGCTCTCGGCGGTGGCGAAGCGCGGGTCGTCGACCAGATCCTCGCGGTCGACGTGACGGCACACGTCGGCCCAGAACTTCGTCGGCTGCATCATCACCAGGGAGATGTAGCGGTCGTCCTTCGTCCGGTAGACCCCGACCAGCGGATTGATCGGTGACCCGTGCACTCCCGGCGGCGGTTGCACCATCAGTTGGTTGAGATGCGAGGTCAGCGCCACCGTGTGGCCCATCGCCCACAGTCCGCTGCCGAGCAGCGAGACGTCGACCACCGATGCCTCGCCCGTGCGCTCGCGCTTGAGCAGTGCCGCGGCGATCCCGCCGGCGAGGTTGGTCCCGGAGATCGTGTCGCCGTACGCGGGCCCCGGCGGGCCGATCATGCCCTCGATGCCGGGCGGGGTGATGGTGGCAGCGGTACCGGCGCGGCACCAGAAGGCGGTCATGTCGTAACCGCCCTTCTCCGCCTCCAGGCCGCGTGGGCCGAGCGCGCTCCCCCGCGCGTAGACGACGTTCGGGTTCACCGCGCGGATGTCGTCGACGTCGATGCCGAACTTCTCGCGATGGCCGGGCAGGAAGCTGGTCAGGAAGACGTCGGCGCGCTTGGCGAGTTCCAGCAGCACCTCGCGCCCCTCGGGCTTGGACACGTCGAGACCGATGCTCCGCTTGCCCCGGTTGGCGTGTTCGATGTTCGGGTTCGGGTCGCCTTCGACGCGCAGTGGGCCGGTCTGCCGCAGCCCGCGCTGCGGGTCCCCGGTGACGGCGTGTTCGACCTTGATGACGTCGGCGCCCCACTCCGCGAGCACCGCGCCCGCCGACGGGACGAAGCCGTACATCGCGACCTCGAGGACCCGGATGCCGTCCAGTGGGCCGGCCACTAGCTCACCACCGTCGCGAAGGTCTTCGACTCCAGGAACTCCTCGAGCCCCGCCGACCCCATCTCGCGGCCGATGCCCGACTGCTTGAACCCGCCGAACGGGCTGTCGGGACTGAAGTAGTTGCCGCCGTTGATCGAGAAGGTGCCGGTGCGGATGCGTCGGGCGATGTTCAGGGCGCGCTCCTCGCTGCCGAACACGGCGCCGGACAGTCCGTAGATGGAGTCGTTCGCGATGCGCACTGCGTCGTCGTCGTCGTCGTAGGCAATCACGACGAGAACCGGCCCGAAGACCTCCTCCTGGGCGATCTCACTGCTCGGATCGACGTCGGTCAGCAGCGTGGGCGTGTAGAAGTAGCCCGGCTCCTTCTTCTCGCCGCCCGTCACCAGCGTCGCGCCCGCCTCGACCGCACGCCGGACCATGGCGTCGACCTTGTCGCGCTGGCGCTCACTGATCAGCGGGCCCATGTAGGTCTTCGGATCGGTCGGATCGCCGTAGCGCACGTGCGAGAAGTTCGTCTTGACCATCTCGACGATCTCGTCGTGGTGCTTGCGCGGCACCAGCAGCCGCGACGTCAGCGCGCACCCCTGACCGGCGTGGGTCACCATGCTGAAGGCCGAGAACATCGCGGCGGTGCCGAAGTCGGCGTCGTCGAGCACGATCGCGGCGGACTTGCCGCCGAGTTCGAGGAACACCTTCTTGAGGGTCTCGCTCGCGGCAGCCATGATGCGCCGGCCGGTCGGGGTCGACCCCGTGAACGTGACCATGTCGACGTCGCGGCTGGTCGTCAGTACAGCGCCGACCTCGGGGTCCGAGGAGCTGAGCACGTTGACGACGCCTGCCGGGATGTCGGTGTGGTTGGCGATGAGTTCGCCGAGCGCGAGCGTGACCAGTGGCGTGTCGGGAGCACCCTTCAGGACGACGGTGCACCCGGCGGCCAGTGCGGGCGCGAGCTTCGCCAGTGCCAATTGGTTGGGGTAGTTGTAGGCGATGATCGCCGCGACGACCCCGCCGGCTTCCTTCTCCACCCAGCGGTGGTGCTGCATGCCGCGGCTCTCGACGTTGCCGAGGTCTTCGGTCAGCGGGTAGTCCCGCAGCAGATCGGCGTAGTACTTCACGATCGCGATCGGCTGATCGAGCTGCGCGCCCTGGGTCAGTGCGGGGGTGGCGCCGACCTCCGCTGTGGTCAACGCGGCGAGTTCGTCGCGGTGCTCGACGAGAGTGGTGTGGAACTGCTCCAGGCAGTGGACCCTGAATTCGACGTTGGTGGCCCAGTCCCCCGCGTCGAAGGCGCGGCGCGCGGCGGCGACGGCACGCTCGGCGTCGGCCACGGTGCCGTCCGGGGCATGCCCGATGACCTCGCCGGTGGCGGGGTTCTGCGAGGCGAACGTGGTGGCCGCACCGACGAGTTCACCGTCGATCAGCATGCGCCGGTCTGCCTGCTGCCCGGATGCATCACTGCCATCCACCTGTCGGCCACCGTCGACGGTCGGCGTCTGGGACATTCAGTCTCCTCGCTGCTTCGTGCACTGTGATGGAAATTTCATTCTCATCAACGGCGAATCTTACATTCGCCTAGCGAGAACACAAGGAAGGCTAGATGGCCTAGTCAGGTCCTCGGCCGGCGTCGAGTGGGTATGGTTCGACGCGCGGTGGACGTGCGCGGACCTTGCGGTCTCACCTCGTCCGAGAGTACGGTTCTCATAATCGAAAGGGAGATTCTTGATGCTTCAGGCGAGTTCGCGCACGGGAGCGGCCACGTGAAGAACGCCGTCGTCACCGGCGGTGGATCGGGTATCGGCGAGGCGATCGTCAATCGGCTGCGCGCCGACGGCTACCACGTCGCCGTCTTGGACCTGAACCCCTCCGATGCCGAGTTCTCCTTCGTCGCCGACGTGACCGACCGCGACGCGGTGAACGAGGCGATGGCCGGCGTCCGCGCACAACTCGGCCCCGTCAGCGTTCTCGTCAACGCCGCAGGGCTCGACAGCTTCAAGAAGTTCCACGACGTCTCGTTCGAACGCTGGTTGCGCGTCATCGACGTGAACCTGCACGGCGTCTTCCACTGCATTCAGGCGGTGCTGCCGGACATGATCGAGGCGGGGTGGGGACGCATCGTCAACATCTCCTCTTCCAGCACGCACTCGGGCGCGCCGTACATGGCGCCCTACGTCGCCGCCAAGTCAGCGGTCAACGGCCTGACCAAGACGCTGGCCCTGGAGTACGGCCCCAACGGGATCACGGTCAACGCCGTGCCGCCCGGCTTCATCGACACGCCCATGCTGCGGGCCGCCGCGGACAAGGGCTTCCTCGGCGACATCGATCAGACCATCAAGGCCACCCCGGTGCGGCGCATCGGCAGGCCGGAGGACATCGCCGCGGCATGCGCCTTCCTCATCTCCGAGGAGGCCGGCTACATCACCGGCCAAATCCTCGGCGTCAACGGCGGACGGAACACCTGAGCCGCCCTGCGGTCAGTACCGATCAACGAAGATCAACGAAGGGACAACCAGTGGGACGCGTATCAGGCAAGGTCGCATTCGTCACGGGTGCCGCACGCGGGCAGGGCCGCAGTCACGCGGTCCGCCTCGCGGAAGAAGGCGCCGACATCATCGCCGTCGACCTCTGCGAGAACATCGACACCATCGGCTACCCCATGGCCACGCCGGAGGATCTCGAGGAGACCGCCGCGTTCGTGGAGAAGACCGGGCAGCGCATCTTCACCGCCAAGGCCGACGTGCGCGAGGCATCGCAGCTGAAGCGGGCCGTCGAAGAGGGCATGGCCGCCCTCGGCGGGCTCGACATCGTCGTCGCGCAAGCGGGCATCGCCGGCATGAAGGGGCAACCGCCGCTGCAGGCGTGGATCGACGTCATCAACACCAACCTGATCGGCACCATCAACGCGATCCAGGTTGCGCTGCCCCACCTCAAGGAGGGCGCCTCCATCATCGCGACCGGATCCACCGCCGCGTTGATGGACACCAGCAAGAAGGACAACCCCGGCAACGATCCGGGCGGCATGGCCTACGTCCACTCCAAACGTGCGCTGTCGAATTTCGTGCACGACCTCGCGACCGAGCTGTCCCCGCGCGGCATCCGGGCCAACGTCGTGCATCCCACGAACTGCAACACGGACATGCTGCGCAGCGAGCCAATGTACCGCTCGTTCCGGCCGGACCTGGAGAAGCCCGAACTCAAGGACGCCGAGCCGGTGTTCTACGTGCAGCAGGCGATGAAGGTGCCGTGGGTGGAGCCCGAGGACATCAGCAACGCGGTCCTGTGGCTGGCCTCCGACGAGGCACGGTTCGTCACCGGCGCCCAGTTGCGCATCGACGCCGGCGGCTACCTCAAGTGGTACGACTACCACAACTGACCCACCACCAGGTTCGACGGTTCGCGAAGGAGTTGCGACAGTGAAGGTTTCGGTAGACGGAACGCGTTGCCAGGGCCATACCCTCTGCGCGATGATCGCGCCCGAGTCGTTCGAACTCGACGACGTCGACGGCCATGCGTCACCGGTGTCCGACGAGGTCCCCGCCGACCAGGTGGACCAGGTGCGCGAAGCCGTCCACTCCTGCCCAGAGCAGGCCATCGTCATCGAATGACGTTGCCCACCAGGCCGCCCAATCACCAGGAGACTCCGCCGTGAGCATCGACGACGTCACGCGTGACGACGACCGCAAGAAGAATCGCTACCACTTCGACCGGCACACGCCGGAGTACCGGCACCGGTTCCAAGAGATCACCGAGGAGATGCACGCCAAGTGCCCGGTGGCGTGGACCGACGTCTACGACGGGCACTGGGTAGCGGCCGGCAGCAGCGAGGTCTTCGAACTCGCCCGCTGTCCCGTCGTGTCCAACGACCACGACCTCCACGGCGAACGAAAGGGTTACCAGGGCATCACCATTCCCAAGGCCCAGCGTGCCACGGTCGTGCGCGGCGGGATACTTGAGATGGACGAGCCCGAGCACTCCACCTACCGGGGGGCGCTCAATCCGTATCTCTCCCCCGCTGCGATCAAGCGGTGGGTGCCGTTCGTCGACGAGATCACCCGCGCCGCCCTCGACGAGAAGATCGAGTCGGGCCACATCGACTTCGTCGACGACCTGGCCAACATCGTGCCCGCGGTGCTCACGCTCGCGATGATGGGCATCGAACTCAAGAAGTGGATGATCTACAGCGAGCCCGCGCACGCGGGGGTGTCCACGCCGGAGCACTCGCCCGACGCCCCGCGGGTTGCGGAAATGAACAGGCAGATGGGCATCGACCTGCTCACGAGCATGTTCGAGATGAAGGAGAACCCGCGCCCGGGTCTGATCGATGCGCTCCTGCAGTTGCGCATCGACGGCGAGCCCGCGCCGGATTTGGAGATCATGGGCAATCTGGGGCTGATCATCGGCGGTGGCTTCGACACCACCACCGCGCTGACCGCCCATGCGCTGGAGTGGCTGTCGGAGAACCCCGCCGAGCGCGAGCGACTCAGTCGGGATCGCGACACCCTGCTGCACCCGGCCACCGAAGAGTTCCTGCGGTTCTTCACTCCCGCTCCCGGCGACGGCCGCACCTTCGCCGACGACGTCGAGGTCGACGGTCAGCAGTTCAAGGAGGGCGAGCGGCTGTGGCTGTCGTGGGCGATGGCCAACCGCGACCCGTCGGTGTTCGACCGGCCCAACGACGTCGTCCTGGACCGCAAGGGCAACCGTCACTTCAGCTTTGGCATCGGCGTGCACCGCTGCGTCGGATCCAACGTCGCCAGGACCGTGTTCAAGTCGATGCTCACCGCCGTGCTCGATCGCATGCCGGACTACGTGTGCGACCCCGCGGGCACCGAGCACTACGAGACCATCGGAGTCATCCAGGGCATGAAGCACCTGCCCGCGAACTTCACGCCCGGCAAGCGCCTCGGCCCCGGCCTGGACGAGACACTCGACCGCCTGCAGCGGATCTGCGACGAGCAGCTCCCCGCCCGTCCCATCACCGAGCACAAGGACCCCGTCGTCATCGATTGGTAAGGGGCTCCCCCCCTCCCTCACTTTCCTCCTCCCGCGAGCGTGCGTGTCTGCGGGCGACACGCCGGGCGGAACCCAAGTTTGCGCACGCTCGCGGTGGGCCCTTCGGGTGGTGGGTGGGTCGAATCTCGTTGCCGCAAGCGAGCAGCGGCCCCGCCCGCACGTCCTTCAGTCGGCGTTGCGCCGGCTTTGCACGGGCGCGAGCGTGCGTGAACTCAGCTCAGGACGCGGCGTGTCGCCCGCAGACACGCACGCTCGCGGGAGGTGCCTCACCCGCGGGAGGTGCCGCAGCCTCGGAAGGTGCCTCGCCCTGGGCAGCACCCGCGGGAGGCCACTCAGCCGCGGGGCAGGCCCAGCACCTGCTGGGCGATGATGTTGCGCTGGATCTCCGAGGTGCCGCCGGCGATGGTGCCGGAGAAGCTGCGCGCATACCGCTCGAACCAGCTCGCGAAATAGTGGTCGAGGTTCATGTGCGCATACGGCCCCGACGTCGACGGGTGGATGAGACCCTCGGGCCCGGCCGCCGTCAGTGCGTTTGCGGCAGCGCGCATCTCGGCCTCGGCGCCCAGCAGCTTGGGGATCGACACGGCGGCCACGTCGACCTCGCCGCGCGAGGCCTGCGCCAGACCGACCGAACCGAGCAGCCGCAGCGCCTGGTAGTCCATGATCGTGCTGGCCAGCTCGTCGCGCTCGAGCGCATTGGCCGGCCGGAAGTCGGCGATCACGTTGGCGATGCGGTCGGCGAAGCCCAGCCACATCATGGTCCGCTCGTGGCCCAGCGAACCGTTGATGACCTTCCAGCCGCCGTTGAGCGGGCCCACCAGGTTCGCGGCGGGCACCCGCACGTCGCTGAAGAACACCTCGTTGAAGTCGGTGTTCTCCTCGCCGCAGAGGTCGGCGAACGGCCGACACACCACACCGGGGAGGTCGGTCGGAATGATCAGCGCGCTGATGCCCTTGTGCTTGGGCGCATCTGGATCGGTGCGCACGAAGGTCAGCAGCCAGTCCGCGTCGTGGGCGCCGGACGTCCACACCTTCTGGCCGTTGACGACGAAGTCGTCGCCGTCGCGCACGGCCTTGGTCCGCAGCGATGCCAGGTCGGAACCCGCGCTCGGCTCGCTCATGCCCAGTGATGCGGTGCGCTCGCCATGCAGCACCGGCACCGCCCACTCGTGCTTCTGCTCGTCGCTGCCGAATGTGATCAGCGATGCCGCAACGATGTTGACGCCCTGGGGGTTGAAGCTGTGGTAGATCCGGCGCGTGCACAGCTCCTCGAGGTGCACGTACTGCTGCAGGACCGAGGCATTGCGTCCGCCGAACTCGGGCGGTTGGGCGGGCAGCAGCCAACCGTTGTCGAACAGCAGCCGTTGCCAGTCCCTGGCCCACTGCGGCATGTGCGATACCGACCGGGGACGTTCGAGGGTCTCTGCCGCCGACGGCAGGTGTTCGTCGAGGAACGCGGAGAACTCCGCGCGGAACTCGTCGACGTCGGGATCAAATGTGAGCTGCATCGAATTCCCTTGCGATCAGTTCGCGATGCTCGGCGGCACCGCCCAGCAACAGTTCTCCGGCCTTGGCCCGCTTGAGCGCGAACTGGAGGTCGTTCTCCCACGTGAAGCCCATGGCGCCGAACGTCTGCAGCCCGTGCCGGAAGACGAGCGCCTGGCACTCCCCCGCCGACGCCTTGGCCATCGCGGCCGCGAGTCGCCGCCGCGGGTCGTCGGCGGCGATGGTCAACGCCGAGAAGTACGACAGCGCCCGGGCACGTTCGATCGCGACGTGCATGTCGACGGCCTTGTGCTGGATTGCCTGGAACGAACCGATCGGCACGCCGAACTGGTAGCGGCTCTTGGCGTGGTCGAGCGCGAGGTCGAGGATGCGCTGGCATGCGCCGACCATCGTGACGGCCATGCCCATGAGCGCGACGTGCCGCGCCTTCTCCGTGTCGACCTCGATGCGTTCGGCGTCGGCGACGTGGACGCCGGTGAACGACGCCTCGGCCACGTGCATGACGGGATCGAAGATCGCGCTGCGGCGCGTCGTCACCTGCTCGGCGTCGACGAGGAACACCCCCGCGTCGGTCACCACCGCGAAGCGGTCGGCACGGTCGCCGTCGAGCACGAACCTGTCGGTGCCGTTGAGCACCCAGCCGTCGGCGTCGCGGTACGCGGTCACCCCCGAGTAGACGGCCGATCCCGTGGTGCCGGCGTCGAAGCGGTCGCCAACCAGCGGCGCGAATTGCGAGAGGGTCGCCAGGAAAGGGGTCGGGTCGGTGGCCCGCCCGAGTTCCTCGAGGACGATGGCGAGTTCGACGGCGTTCTCGGGGTCGGTCAGTTCGGTCCAGCCTGCGTCGACGTAGGTCTTCCACAGCGGGGTCGGGTCGGCGCCGTCCTCGGCGACGTTGCGTACGAACGACGCCGGGCATTGCTTGCCGACGGCGTCGCGCACGGTCTCCTGCCATAGGCGCTGATCAGCATCGAACTCCAGTAGCATCCAGCCGCCTCCCGACGAATCGCACGATTGAGCTGAGAATATCATTCTCGCTCAATGCCGTACACGTTCTCCCCTTGCGGGTACGACATTTCATAAGCGATGCGCTGCGCGACTGACCAGCAGACATGCTCACCTGCAAAGACATGCCACTTCGGGTGGAGAACATTGTTCTTGCTTATGAAGAACTACGATCTACACTAGGGACATGACCGACGTCGGTGGACCCTGCGGACAGCCCATTCGCAGCGTCGACGCCGGATCGCCGATCGAGCCAACGGAGGTCGAGTCTCGGTGAAGGACCTCATCGACGGTGCGGGAAACGTCGTCACGACGCCCGTCATCGACGCCAGCGTGCACGTCTTCTGCCAGTCCACGAAGGAACTGCGCAAGACGTTCATGCGCGAACCCTTCTCCAGCCGTGGATTTCCCGACTACGAGATGGACTGGTACGGCGCCCCCGGCGGCGAATACGCCAAGGGCACCGAGGGACCGGACGGTGAATACCCCGGCTCGCGTCCCGCGTTGGTCGCCAAGCACCTGTTCGACGACCGCGGCGTCGACATCGCCGTACTGCACCCGATGACTCGCGGAATCATGCCGGATCGGCACCTGGGCACGGCCATTGCGGCCGGCCACAACGAGATGATGGTGACCCGCTGGCTGGACGACGCCGAGTTCGGCGAGCGATTCCGCGGGACGATCCGCATCAATCCCGACGACGTCGTCGGTGCGCTGCGTGAGATCGAGAAGTACAAGGATCACCCTCGGGTGGTCCAGCTGGGCATTCCCCTGCAGTCGCGCGAACTGTATGGCAAGCCGCAGTTCTGGCCGCTGTGGGAGGCCGCGGTGGACGCCGGACTACCCGTCGCCGTGCACTTCGAGGTCGGGTCCGGCGTGATGCTGCCACCCACGCCGAACGGCTTGACCCGCACCTACGAGCAGTTCCTCGGCTTCACGGCGCTCAACTTCCTCTACCACCAGATGAACATGATCGCCGAGGGCGTGTTCGAGAGACTGCCCGAGCTGAAATTCGTTTGGGCCGACGGCGCCGCCGACATGTTGACGCCGTTCATGTGGCGCATGGACTGCTTCGGCAGGCCGCACCTGGAGCAGACGCCGTGGGCACCGAAGATGCCGAGTGACTATCTTCCCGGGCACACGTTCTTCGTGCAGGGCAGTCTCGACGGTCCGGGCGACGTCGACTTCGCGGGCGAGTGGGCCGGCTTCACCGGGAAGGACGACATGGTGATGTACGGCTCGAGTTACCCGCACTGGCAGCTCAACGAACTGTCGGTGCCCAGTTCGTACAGCGCCGAGCAGCGCGAGAAGTTGTGCTGGCGCAACGCCGCAGAGTTGTACGGCATAGACATTCCGGCCCACGCGGCCGCACAGTAGAGGTAATCGAGGAGGCCCCATGACCACCACTGCCAATCCACGAGTACCCGCCGCCGAACGCATCGCCGTGCGGTGCGTCGACTCCGACGTCCATCCGGCGCCTCGCACCGGCGAGTTGGGCCAGTACATCCCGGAGCCGTGGCGAAGCAAGTACTTCGGCACCCACAAGGTGGGCGACCAGATCTACTACGACGCCCCCGACTACGCGCACTCGTACGCGATGCGCCTCGACGCGTTCCCGCCTGACGGTGAATTCGCCTGCAGCGACCCCGATCTTGCGTTCAAGCAATTGATCATGGAGGCCGGCGCCGACATCGCCATCCTCGAGCCCGCCGCCTATCCGGCGCGGATTCCGGAGGCTCAGCACGCGATGTCCTACGCGATCAACGACTGGCAGGCCAACCATTGGTTGGACTCGCACAACAACTGGCACGAGCGCTGGCGTGGGTCGATCTGCCTCGCGATCGAGGCGCCCGAGGACAGTGTCGCCGAGATCGAACGCTGGGCCGGCCACCCCTACATGGCGCAGATTCTGATCAAGGCAGAGCCGCGGCCGTCGTGGGGCAACCCGAAGTACGACCCGATCTGGGCGGCCGCCGCCAAGCACGACATCCCGGTGAGCTGCCACCTGTCGCGCAGCCATTACGACGAACTGCCCATGCCGCCGGTCGGGTTGCCCAGCTACAACCACGATTTCATGGTCACATACTCACTGCTCGCAGCCAACCAGGTGATGAGCCTGATCTTCGACGGCACGTTCGACCGCCACCCGAACCTGCGAATCGTGTTCGTCGAGCACGCCTTCACCTGGATCCTGCCGCTCATGTGGCGCATGGATGCGATCTACGAGGCCCGCAAGTCGTGGATGGACATCAAGCGCAAGCCGAGCCAGTACGTCAAGGACCACATCAAGTTCACGACTCAGCCGCTCGACTATCCCGAGGACAAGACCGAACTCACGCGCGCCTTCGAGTGGATGGAATGCGAGAAGATCCTGCTGTTCAGCAGTGACTACCCGCACTGGACGTTCGACGACCCACGCTGGCTGGTCAAGCACCTCCCCGAGCATGCGCGCGAGGCCATCATGTTCCGCAACGGGATCGAGACCTACAAGCTGCCGGATACCGTGCCGGCGCTCGAGGGTCAGGTCCGGGTCTTTTAGGCATGACCGAACCGAAACCGCCCCGGCTCGCGCAGGGGCGTGAACACGTCGTGGCCACCGTCGACGAGATTGCGCCAGGCACGCACAAATTGGTGCCCATCGGACGTCACGGCGTCGGCGTGTACAACGTCAACGGCACCTTCTACGCCATTGCCAACTACTGTCCGCACGAAGGCGGCCCACTGTGTTCGGGCCGCGCGCGCGGCATCAACGTCGCCGACGACAGCGTGCCCGGCGACGCGGTGATGGTCCGCGACAAGGAGTTCGTGTTCTGCCCCTGGCACCAATGGGGTTTCGAGCTCGCGACCGGGACCACGGCGGTCAAGCCGGAGTGGAGCATTCGTACGTATCCGGTCAGGGTCGTCGGCAACGACGTACTCGTCCAAGCCTGAAGCGCACCTCGAGTCCACCGAAATTGGAGCACCGTTGCCCAACAAGACGATCGACATCAACGGCGGCAACGTCGTCTACGAAATCCTGGGCAAGGAGGGCGAATTCATCGCCCTCACACCCGGCGGACGGTTCAGCAAGGACATCCCCGGCCTCAAGCCGCTGGCCAAGAAGCTGGTCGAGGGCGGCTACCGGGTGCTGCTCTGGGACCGGCCGAACTGCGGCAAGTCCGACGTCCAGTTCTACGGCCAGAGTGAATCGCACATGCGTGCCGAGACCCTGTCGCAGTTGATCACCAAGTTGGACATCGGACCGTGCATCCTCGCGGGCGGCTCCGGCGGGGCGCGGGACTCGATGCTGACCACCATGCTCTACCCGGAGCTGGTGAAGAAGTTGGTGGTGTGGAACATCGTCGGCGGCGTGTACGGCTCGTTCGTCCTCGGTTCGTACTACATCGTGCCCAGCATCCTCGCCGTGCGCGGCGCCGGGATGAAGGCCGTCGCCCAGGTCGGCGAATGGCAGGAACGCATCGGCGAGAACCCCGACAATGAGCAGCGCATCCTGTCCCAAGATTCCGACCAGTTCCTGAAGCTGATGCTGCGCTGGCTCAACGCCTTCGTACCCAAGCCCGGTCAGACGATTCCCGGTGTCGAGGACGAACTGTTCGACGAGATCAAGGTGCCGACGCTCATCATCCGCGGCGGCGAGAACGACCTGGACCACCCGAAGCGCACGTCACTGGAGGTGAGCTGCCTCATCAGGGGCAGCAAGGTGATCGACCCGCCGTGGCCCGAGGACGCGTGGGAGCGTGCCGGAGAGGCGCGGGCCAAGGGAAAGGTCAAGCGCTTCAACATGTTCGACACCTGGGTCCAGGCAGCGCCTGCGATCCTCGACTTCCTGAAGAAGTCGTGACCGCCGCACGGCCGACGGTCGAGGTGCTCAGACCGTGATGATCCGAACCTCGCAGTTGAGCGAGGCCTCGAGCGCCGTGTGCACTCTGCTCTCCGGGATGCGCTCGAGGTCGGACTTGCGCAGCGTCACCCGCACGACGTCCCACTCCGGGCCGTCTTCGCGTTCGATCTCGCCGGTGAGCCCGAAACCCGCCAGCACGCCGAGCGCGTCGTGGTCGGTGCCGCGACTGACGTACGTCAGCACCCCGGCGGTGGGTCGGGCGCCGAGCGCACCGAACACCCTGGTGCACAACTCGAGTGCCACGCGCGAGAGGTGGTCGGCGTCGTCGCCGGCCAGCAGCACCTCCACCTGCCTGCGCCCCGGCGGCATCGCCGCGAGATCCGCGTCGACCACGGTGGCGCCGACCTCGGGTGCCAGCGCCGACAGCGACGCCATGCCCTCGCGCAATTGGGCTGGTGTCAGCACCCCCGAGGGGTCGACGTCGACGCGTACCACCGCAGTTCTCATGTCCGCCAGCCTATCCGCGGGTGGGAAGGGGCAGAAATGACCGGTACCGACGAGCGCGTGCGCCAGGAGCCGACCGCAACCAGCACGCCTGCCGTCGTCTGGCCCGGAGTGCAGCCGCGGATCATCCGCTCGACGCCGGGTGTCGAGGACCTCGCCGCGTACGTCGAAGCCGGTGGCTATCAGGACCTCGGTGATCCCGATGCCCTGCTCGACGACGTGGACCGCAGCGGCCTGCTCGGCCGCGGTGGCGCCGCGTTCCCCCTCGCCGTCAAACTGCGTACGGTGCGCGACGCCGGTCGTGCCGGCAGTTCCACGGTCGTGCTCGCCAACGGCGAGGAGGGTGAGCCCGCCTCGGTCAAGGACAAGTGGCTGCTGCGCAATCGGCCGCATCTCCTACTCGACGGCGTCCGGCTGGCCGCCGCCATCGTCGGTGCCGATCATGGCCACGTCTACGTATCCGACGTACAGGCCGCCGAGACGCTGAACGCCGCGCTGAAGACCGCTCCACTCCACGACCTCGTGGTGACCGTCACGACGGTCGACCCCGGTTACGTCGCCGGCGAGGAGACCGCCGCCGTGCGCGCGGTCAACGGCGGTCCCGCCAAGCCCACCGACAAGCCTCCCCGCCCGTTCGAGGAGGGCGTGCGCGGTCTCCCCACACTGGTCTCGAACGTCGAGACGCTGGCCAACCTGCCCTTCATCCTGCGCAACGGCAGCGACGCCTTCCGGGCACAGGGCACGTCGGCATCCCCCGGCACGTTCCTTGCGACCGTGACCGGCGGCGGCAGACCCGCCACGCTGTACGAGCTGCCGCATGGCACCCCGGTCACCGAACTGCTCCTCACGCACGGCATCTCCGTCGACGACGTCAAGGGCGTGCTGATGGGCGGGTACTTCGCGGGGCTGCTCAACCGAGAGGTGCTGGACGCCACGCTCGACCACGAGACGATGCGCCGGCTCAACAGCGGGCTGGGCTGCGGTGCCGTCGCGGTCATCACCGACGACTGTCCCGTCGCCGTCGCGGCGTCGGTGATGGCCTACTTCGACCGGGAGAATGCCGGCCAGTGCGGTTCCTGCTTCAACGGCACCGCGGCGATGGCGGCCGTGACCGACGGGCTGCGCCGCGGCACGGCCACCGACGAGGACCTCACGCGTCTCGAGCGGTGGTCGGTGGTGCTGCGCGGGCGTGGTGCGTGCGCGACGCTGGACGCAGCGACCAACGTCGCCGCCAGCCTGCTGCGGGCCTTCCCCACCGACGTCGCTCGGCACGTCGCCGGAACGTGTGACGCATGCGGCGCACACGCGTACTCAGCGCTGCGACCCTATGAGGTGGAGGCGGTCTTGTGAGCGAACCGATGAAGATCAAGCTGGATCGCACGGTGTGCGACGGGTTCGGGATCTGCGCCAGGCACGCACCCGAGTACTTCTCCCTCGACGACTGGGACTACGCCTCGCTGATCGGCGACGGCACGGTCCCCGAGTCCGATCGCGATGGCGTCGTGCGCGCGCTGATGGACTGCCCGGTGCACGCGATCACCGTGCTCCACCCGAAGCCGAACGGCGCCAACGGGTCCAGGACGCAGGACTCCACGGCCGCCTCGCGAACGGCGGGAAGCTGACGTGGACGTCCCCGGGCGCCCGCTGCCCCAACTGACCGCGGAGAACGAGTTCTTCTGGACCTCCGGCGCCGACGGTCGCCTGCGCATCCAGGAGTGCCGAGATTGCCAGGCCCTGAACCATCCGCCCGCACCGATCTGCCGACGGTGCCGCAGCCACGACGTCGGCGTACGCGAGGTGTCGGGCAAGGCATCGCTCTCGGCGTTCACGGTCAATCACCGCTTCGGCTTCCCCGATCTGCCACCGCCGTACGTCGTCGCCCAGGTCGCCATCGCGGAGGACCCGCGGGTACGGCTGACGACGAACATCGTCGACGCCGATCCCGACGATCTGCGCATCGGTCAGACGGTCGAGGTCGTGTTCCAGGAGGTGGCCGACGTCTACCTGCCGGTGTTCCGGCCGTGCGACGACGACGGTGAGGCCCCGCCCGCGGTCGACGACATCGCGCCGACGGACTACGCCAGGCACGTCCGACCACCGTTGTCGGACAGAAAGTTCGAGGAGCATTCGGCGATCACCGGCATCGGCGCGTCGCGGCTCGGCCGACGACTCATGGTGCCCCCGCTGGAGCTGACGATCGAGGCCTGCGAGGCCGCCGTCGCCGACGCCGGACTGACCTTCGCCGACATCGACGGTCTGTCCACCTATCCGGGCCTCGACGTGGCGGGCATGGGCGAGGGCGGGGTGACCGCGCTGGAGGGCGCGCTCGGACTCCGGCCGACGTGGATCAACGGCGGCATGGACACGTTCGGTCCCGGCGGCTCGGTGATCGCCGCGATGATGGCCGTCGCCACCGACATGGCCCGGCACGTGCTGTGCTTCCGCACGCTGTGGGAGGCAACGTTCGGCGAGCTGATGAAGCAGGGCAAGATGTCCCCGCCCGGCGGGTCCCGCACCACCAGCTGGCAGATGCCATTCGGGGCGACGTCGGCCGCACACACGTTGGCGCTCAACGCTCAACGGCACTTCGACCGCTACGGCACCACGCGCGAGACCCTCGGCTGGATAGCGCTGAACCAGCGGGCGAATGCAGGGCTGAATCCCACCGCCATCTACCGCGATCCCATGACGATGGACGACTACCTGTCGGCGCGGCTGATCACCACGCCGTTCGGCCTCTACGACTGCGACGTGCCGTGCGACGGCGCGGTCGCCGTCATCGTGTCGGCCGTCGACGTCGCACGCGACATGCCCAAGCCGCCGGTGTACTTCGAGGCCGTCGGCACCCAGATCATCGAACGCACCGACTGGGACCAGACCACGCTCACCCACGAGCCGCAGGTGCTGGGGCAGGCTGCACACCTGTGGACGCGGACGTCGTTGCGGCCCGCGGACGTCGACGTCGCGGAACTGTACGACGGGTTCTCGTTCAACTGCCTGTCGTGGCTGGAGGCTCTCGGCTTCTGCGGCATCGGCGAGGCCAAGGACTTCCTCGACGGCGGGCACAACATCGCCCGCGACGGGGTGATCCCCCTGAACACCCACGGCGGCCAGCTCTCTCACGGCCGCACCCACGGCATGGGCCTGATCCACGAGGCGGTGACGCAACTCCGCGGCGAGGCAGGCGAACGCCAGGTGGCCGACGCGCACGTCGCGGTCGCCAGCAGCGGCGGGCTGACCCCGAGCGGCGTGCTGCTGATGCGGACCGACTCGTGACGGCGCCGACGCCCCGTGTCGTCATGGTCGACGGCGTGCCGATGTCGGGCCTGGTGGCCCGTGCCGCGGACCCGCGCGCGGTGATCGTCGCCGTGCACGGCGGTGCGACGTCGTCGACGTACTTCGACTGCCCGGGGCATCCCGAGCTGTCACTGCTGAGGACCGCCGCGGAACGCGGCTTCACGACGATCGCGCTGGACCGGCCGGGCTACGGCGCGTCGGCGCTGTACGCCGACGCGATGGCCGATCCGAACCGCCGCACGGCACTGGCCTACGGCGCCGTCGACAGGATCCTCGCCGACGACTCCCGCGGCGCCGGGCTGTTCCTGTTCGCCCACTCGGCGGGATGCGAACTCGCGCTGCGCATGACGGTCGACGAGCGCGGCGGCGACGTCGTCGGCGTCGAACTGGCCGGCACCGGTCTGCGGTACCACCCCGCGGCCCTCGAGATCATCAAGGACGCCACCGTGACGTCACGGCCGTCCGGGCTGCGGGACCTGCTGTGGCAGCCGACCGACCTGTATCCCCCGGAAGTGCTGACCGGCTCGTTGTCGGCGCCGGGCGTGAGTTACGAGTCGGAGGTGACGGCGCACTGGGCTCGGCGGGACTTCTCGGAATTGGCTGCGCGCGTCGGTGTTCCGGTCGAGTTCAGCGTGGCCGAGCACGAGGCGGTGTGGGAGTCGGACACCGAAGCGATCGGTGCGGTGGCGGCGCTGTTCACGGCGGCGCCCGCGGTGCGCGTCAACCTCGTGCCGGGCAGCGGACACAATCTCAGCGTCGGCCACACGGCCGGCGAGTATCACGCTCGGGTGCTGTCGTTCGTGGCGGACTGCCTGACCGATGGTGCTGACGTAGCGGCGACGAAGGTGGAGGCGGGTTGATGCGGGTCGGATTCATCGGGCTGGGTAGCCAGGGGGCGCCGATGGCGCGCCGAATCGTCGAGGGCGGTTACGAACTCACCTTGTGGGCGCGACGGCCCGCATCGGTGGAGCCCTATGCCGACACCTCGGCGAAGGTGGCCGCGACACCGGCCGAACTCGGCGCGGCGAGCGACCTGGTGTGCCTGTGCGTCGTCGGCGACGACGACGTCCGGCAGGTGCTCGACGGCGAATCGGGTGTGCTGGCGGGCATGCAGCCCGGCGGCGTCATCGCCATCCACAGCACCGTTCATCCCGACACCTGCCGTGAGATCGCGAAGACCGCTGCAGAACATGGCGTTTCGGTCGTCGACGCACCCGTCAGCGGTGGCTCGCCGGCAGCGTCTGAGGGCACGCTGCTGGTGATGGTCGGCGGCGAAGATGCCGACGTGGAGCGGGTGAGGCCGGTGTTCGCGACCTTTGCCGACCCCATCGTCCACCTCGGTCCGCTGGGCAGCGGGCAGGTCACCAAGATCCTCAACAACTTGTTGTTCAGCGCCAATCTCGGCAGTGCCGTGAGCACGCTGGAACTGGGTGAGTCGCTCGGCGTCCCGCGGGACAAGCTGTGCGAGGTGCTGGCGCGTGGCTCCGCGACGAGCAAGGCCGTCAACAGCATCTCGATGTTCGGCGGCACGCTCGAGGGTCTGGCACCGATCGCGGGTGCGTTGCTGCAGAAGGACGTTCGGCACGCAGCGGCGCTGGCCGACGACGCGTCCGCGACGCAGGGTTCGGTGTTCACGGCGGCGGACACGGCGCTCGAGTCGATGCACCACCCGCGCTGATGAGCGCTTGCGCGAAGAAGAGACGATGCTGATGAGCAAGGTCGGCTTCCTCGGTGCCGGGCGGATGGGCGCGCCCATGGTGCGCCGACTCGTCGACGCCGGGCACGACGTCGACGCCGTCGGCCGCACCGACGACAAGCGCGCCGCGGTGGCCGAACTCGGCGCCGACCCGGTCGCCGGTCTGACTGCCGGTGCCTACGACGTCGTCGTGGTGTGCGTGTTCACCGACGACCAGGTGCGCGAACTGTGCCTCGCCGGTAACGTCGTCGCGGGCATGCGCCCCGGATCGACGCTGGTGGTGCACACGACGGGCAGCCCGACGACGGTGCGGGACATCGCCGCGAAGTTCGGTCACGTCGACGTGGTCGACGCTCCGGTGAGCGGCGGCCCACACGACATCGCCGCGGGTCGGGTCACGCTGTTCGTGGGTGCCGCCAACGATGCCCTGGAGCGGGTCCGCCCGGTGCTCGGCGCCTACGGCGACCCGATCCTGCACGCCGGGCCGACGGGCAGCGGGCAGCTCGTCAAGCTGATCAACAACACCCTGTTCGCCGCCCAGATCGGGCTCGTCGCCGAGGCCACCAGGCTCGGCACCCGCCTCGGCATCGACGAGGGACCGCTGCTTCGGGCGCTGACCCACGGCAGTTCTGCCAGTCGCGTGCTCGGCATGATCGCCTCGGCGGGGTCGGCCGACGCATTCATCTCGGCGGTGGGCGAATTCATCGGCAAGGACGTCGACGTCGTGCGGCGCACGGTGGCCGATCTCGGTGCCGACCTCGGCGTGATCGACGCGGTGGTGGACGCGGGCGTGCGGCGCTGAAGCCGACGCACCCGGTTGGGCGATTCGGCTGATTTTCGAGACTGGATGTCGCATACTGTAGGCGTTACAATCTTCCAGCCTTCCGTAACGTATGCGGCCCTGTTCCCAGTGCCCAGGAGGACGCAGTGACCAAGCCCAGACTCGTATTCCACCCGTTCGCGCAGGAGTACTTCGACAACCCCTACGAGATCTATGCGCGGATGCGGGACGAAGCTCCCCTGTACTACGACGAGGACGAGGACTTCTACGCGCTGACCCGGCACGAGGACGTCGCCGCCGCGTTCAAGGACCACGAGTCGTTCTCCTCGGCCCGCGGCTGCGATCTGAGCATGGTCCGCTCCGGCGAGGTGCCGCAGAAGTCGATCATCTTCATGGACCCGCCCGACCACAGGCACATGCGCAGCCTGCTCAACAAGGCGTTCACGCCGCGGGCCATCCAATCCCAGCGCGACACGGTCGTCGAACTGGTCGAGCAGTACCTGGCGAAGGCCGACCCGGAACACTTCGACGTCGTGCAGGACTTCTCGGGGCCGTTCCCCGTCGAGGTCATCACGCGGATGGCGGGCGTGCCGGAGGACTTCCGCCAGCAGGTCCGGCACTGGATCGACACCAGCCTGCACCGCAAGCCGGGTCAGATCGACATGGACGAGCAGAACATGCAGGCCAACATCGACTCGGGTGTCTACTACTACGGCCTGGTCCAGGAGCGTCGGCAGAACCCGCAGGACGACATGATCAGTCGCCTCATCGCCGCAGAGATCCCCGACGAGAATGGCGGCCTGCGCAAGCTCGACGACATCGAGATCACCGGGTTCACCACGCTGCTGGGTGGCGCGGGCGCCGAGACCGTCACCAAGCTCGTCGGCAGCGCGGTGGTGGAGTTCGCCCGGCACCCCGAGCAGTGGCAGAAGCTGCTCGACGACCGCAGCAAGATTCCCGCCGCCGTCGAGGAACTGCTGCGCTACGTCGGACCGGTGCAGTACAACGTCCGCTACAGCGTCAAGGACGTCGAGTTGCCGTGCGGCACGATCCCGGCGCACAAGCCCGTCTTCCTGATGGGTGCCGCAGCCAACCGCGATCCGCGGGCGTTCGTCGACGGCGACAGCTTCGACATCGACCGCGACCGCACGCAGGCGCAGAACCTGGGGCTGGGCTACGGCATCCACAGCTGCCTCGGTGCGGCGCTGGCGCGCATGGAGACCGCGATCGCGCTTGAGTACCTGCTCGAGTTCATGCCGCGCTACGAGGTCGACTTCGACGGCCTGCAGCGGGTGAACATGCAGAACGTCGCCGGGTATCACCACGTTCCGGTCAAGGTGCTGAGGTGACCATGGCTCAGAAGATCGAGGTCGACTTCGGGCTCTGCGAGAGCAACGGGATATGCATGGGCATCATCCCGGAGGTCTTCGAACTCGACGACGAGGATTACCTGCACGTGCACACCGACGAGGTGACGCCGGAGAACGAGCAGCAGATCAAGGAGTCAGTGCGGCAGTGCCCGCGCCAGGCCATCGCCATCCGCGACAAGTGACCTGACTTTTCCGCCGAACTGACGTTCCCTGTCGCTACGTCAGCCTGTTGACAACCGCCGCTTCCGGCTCGGCGAGGGGCCTGCGCTGTCGGAGGCCGGCGTGACGCTGCCAGCATGTCAACCGTTTTCCTGGGCAGCGAAGCGCTCGCCCGCAACGAGGTAACTCCCGGGCAGCTGCGTTGGCGGTACCGCGCGCTCTTCCCGGATGTCTACACACCAAAGATCGCTGCGCCGTCGTTGTACACCAATACCGTCGGCGCGTGGCTGTGGTCGCGGCGCACGGGAGTGGTGACCGGTCGTGCCGCCGCCGCTCTCTATGGCTCGAGATGGGTCGCCGACGACACCCCAATCGACCTGCTGGCCGTCAACCACCACCCGCCTGTAGGCATCATCACGCGTGACGAGCACTTCCTGTACGACGACGTGATGGAGATCGACGGCATGGCGGTCGCTACTCCACAGCGCGCCGCCTACGACCTGGGCCGGCACCTTCCTCGAGACGTGGCGGTCGCGCACCTCGACGCATTGGCTCGCGCTCAGCGGATCTCGGCCGCGCACATCGCGCCGCTGATCGACCGCTACAAGGGTGCCCGCGGCATCCGACGACTACGAACCGCCGTCGACCTGATGGACGCAGGCTCGCAATCTCCCAAGGAGACGTGGCTGCGCCTGCTGCTGATCGACGCCGGGTACCCGCGGCCGAAGACGCAAATCCCGGTCTTCGACGATGCGGGTCGTGCCTTCGCCTACCTCGACATGGGCTGGGACGACGACGATTTGATGATCGCGGTGGAGTACGACGGCGAACAGCATCGCACCGACCGTGCCCAGTGGACCTGGGACGTCACGCGGTTGCGCAAGGTGCAGGACCGCGGCTGGCACCACGTCAAGGTCATCGCTGGCGATCGCCCGAATGACGTCCTGCGTCGGGTCGCGCAGGCCTGGGCCTTACGCCGAGGCGGCAGACAGCGTCGCTAACTCGCCAGCTCAACGACAGGGAACGTCATTTCGGCGAGAAGACCTAGAAGCCGGAGACGATGACCCCGTTGCTGTCGGCCGCGGCCTGGCGGAGCTTCAGCGCCTCCTGGTAGGCGTCGGAGTAGTACCACTCCTTGGCGGCCTCGACCGACTCGAACTCGAGCAGGACGGTCTGCGTCCCGTGCCACTGCCCCTCGAGCGTCTCGGCGGGCGGGCCGAACGCCAGCACCGTGGCATTGGCCATGGTCTGGCTGGCCAGCTTGCCGTATTCGGCCATGCCTGCCGGGTCCTTGATGTCTTCGGTGATGATCACGTAGCCCTTGGGCATGGTCGATTCCCTTGTCTCGGAGCGGTTTTACTACGATTCGCTGATCGCGCGTTCGGGGCAGTTCTCGATGGCCTCGCGGGCGGCGGTCTCGAATTCCGTGGGGACGTCCCCGGGATTCGCGACGGCCCACCCGTCGTCGGTCATGTCGAAGACCTCCGGGCACAGCGTGAGGCACATGCCGTGGCCGGCACAGCGGTCCTCGTCGACGACCACCTTCATCGCAGGTCGAACTCCAGGTGCAGTTCGGTGAGCCCGCGCAGGATGTAGGTCGGGATGTACTGGTAGCGCCGGTCGCCGACCGGCCCGTGCTTGCTCTCCGAGATGCGGATGTCGGTCGTCCGGTCGAGTAGTCGTTCCAACCCCACCCTGGTTTCGGCGCGGGCGAGCGGCGCTCCGGGGCAGCTGTGGATCCCACGGCCGAAGGCCAGGTGCTGCCTGGCGTTCTTGCGCTCCGGATCGAACGTGTCGGGGTCCTCGAATCGGCGCGGATCGCGGTTGGCGGCACCGTTGATCACCATCACGGTGCAGCCCGCCTTGAGTGCCTGGTCGCCCACGGTCGTCGGGACCCGCGACAGCCGGAAGTCGCCCTTGACGGGGCTCTCGATGCGCAAGCACTCCTCGATGAAGTTCGGCATGAGTGTGCGATCCGCTCGCAGCTTGGCCTGGATGTCGGGATTGTCGCCGAGCACCTTCAGGGCGGTGCTGAGCAGGCGCACCGTCGTCTCTTGGCCGGCCGAGAAGACGTTGGTCGCCACGCGGACGACGTCTGCCACCTCCGGCATCGTCCCATCGGGGAACGTCGCCGTCGCCAGACCGGTCAGCACGTCCTCGCGCGGTTGCGCCCGACGCTCCTCGACGTAGGTGGCGAACACCTCGTAGAGATGCTCCAGCGGCGTCTTGTTCATCGTCTTCTCGGCATTGCCCACCGCGCTGCCGTGCGTGCCGCGGGCGAGCCGCTCCAGGAGGTCCGCGCGGTCCTCTTCGGGCACGCCGAGGAGGTCGGCGATGATCCGCAGCGTGAAGGGGCCCGCGAAGCCCTTGATGAACTCGCCTTCACCCGGCGCCAGGAAGTCGTCGAGGATGTCGTCTGCGAGACCCCACATCGCGTCCTCGTTCTCCTTGAGGCGCTTCGGCGTGATCAGCCGCATGAGCAGGGCGCGGTGGTTGGTGTGGGTCGGCGGGTCCAGGGTGGGCAGCTGGTCGCTGAACGGGATCTCGTCGCGATGCTCGACGATCAGGTCGGTGATGTCGCCGTCTTCCCTGCCCTCCAACGAGATCGGGAAGCCCGGGAACGGGCCCGTCACCGAGATGCACGACGAGAAGGTGTCGGAGTCGTTGTAGACGTCGACGGCCTCCTGCCAACCCGTGATCATCGTGACGCCGTAGTGCTCTTCCTTGCTGACCGGACACTTGTTGCGCAAGGCCTCGTAGAACGTGTACGGGTCGTCCGTCAGCCGACTGTCCCTAAAGAAGTCGACCGCGGTGAGGTCTTCCGCCATATTCCGCTCCGTTTCGATGATGCCCAACGCGAGAACGCTATTCTCAATATTGCGTATCAGATTTTCACACCCGCACCGCATCGTCAATCACGGCGGGTCAGTGGTCGTCCCCGCCCAGGCCGAACGAGTTCACCGCCATCGCCAGCAGGTGGTAGGCGCCGACGGTGAACACCAGGTCCATCCGCTGCGCTTCGGTGAAGTGCTCGCTCAACGCCGACCACGTCGCGTCCGACAGCGTGCTACGGGCGTCGAGCTCGTCGGCGGCGGCCACGACCAACAGGTCCTCGTCACCGAGCGAGGCTCCCCCTCCGGTACGGATCACCGCGATGTCCGCGTCGGTCAGTCCGGCCCGCCCGGCGAGCGGAACGTGGTGCGTCCACAGGTATTCCGAGTCGCGGTGTATGGCGGCGCGCAAGATCGCCACCTCCCGCACCCGTGGCGACAACGTCGACCGGAGCAGCAGGTGAGCGTTGAAGTGCAGGTACGCCTCGGTCAGCGGGCGGTGGCGCAGCAGCGTCGCGAGCAACGAACCGGCGTCGCGCGGGTTGGCGCGGTCGGGGGGCAGCAGCGGACCCAACGCGTCGCGTACGCCGTCGTCCCACTCCTCCGGCGGCAGCGGCGTGATGCGGGGACCGGTCATCTACTGGATGGGTTCGTTGCCGAGGACCGTCGTGCGCAGCATCTCTCGCGGCGAATCCGGATCGTATCGGGCAGCGCGGTGCAGGACGCCGTTGTTGTCCCAGATGACGGTGTCGCCCACCGACCAGCCGTGGCTGTAGACGAGTTCGGGACGGGTCGCCCTCTCGAGCAGTTCGGCGAGCAGAGCGCGACCTTCGTCGGGCTCCATCCCGACCACGTGATCGGCCGACGCACCGAGTACCAGCGACTTGCGGCCACTGCGGTGGGTCCACACCAGCGGATGCTCGTGGGTGGGACGGGAACGCCAGCGCGCCACCTCCTCGGCCGACGGGTCGGGGTTGACCCTGCGTTGTGACGCCTCCAGCGAGTGCACGACGCGAAGCGCGCCAAACCGTTCCTTCTCCGCGTCGCTGAACGCGTCGTAGGCGGCGTAGGAATTCGCGAATTCGGTTTCACCACCACGTGCGGCCACCTGCTTGGCGGACAACACCGTGGCCTTCTGCGGACATTCGTCGTGCAACGGGGTGCACCCGTCGATGTGCCAGTCGAAGGTGGCGCGCAGATAGGCAGCCGACGAGTTCTTCGACTTGTCCAGCGTCACCGGATAGATCCCCGGCACCGGATGGTGCCCGTCGGAGGAGTGGTCGATGGCGCCGAGGCGACGGCAGAACGTCACCTGCGCCTCGGGTTCCAGGCGCAGGCGTGGAAACACCAGGACGCCGTTGTCCTCCAGCGCCTCGAGCACGGCATCGGCCAGGAGGTCGTCACTGGCAAGTCGGTCGGAGTCGACGCCGGTCACCTCGGCGCCGACGGTGTCGGTCAGCTTGTTGATCGTCAGCAGGCTCATGCCCGTCCTTTCGCGAATGTCATTGGGGTCAAGGCACGGGCGCGCTGACGCGGTCGATGACGGCGTCGGCGGAGTCGGCGGGCTTCTGCGTGCCGAAGACCTCGATGGCCATCGACACCATGATCATCGAGTAGACGAGATGCAGGAGGTTGAGAGCGTCGTCGGGGATGTCGTCGAGGGGATGCTTGTCGCAGTAGTCGATGGCCTCCTCGAACCGAGGAGTGAACGCGTCGTAGAAGTCGTGCAGGTCGGACATCGGCGATGACAGCCGCGTCTCCCAGCGCTCGGGTTCGGTTGCCAAGCACCACTTCTCGGCGAAGCGCTCGTATTCGGCGAAGGCACTGGGCAGGCGTTGCTCGACCACGGTCACACCTCCACCGGCCGGCGCTGGGCCTGATGGGCCTCGACCCAGTCGACGGTCACCTTGTGCAGGTGCCGGACCAGGACCTCCTGGTCGTTGAGCGGATACTCGTCCACGATCGGCTCGTCCAGGCCGTATTCGAGCGCCGCCTGGGTGCCGCCCAGCATGCCCGCGTCCTGCAGCGCGAACTCCTTGAGCACCACCGACGCCACCTCGTGCTCGACGCGTTCGCGCACGGTCCGCGCCGGATGGAAGGCGTTGTAGGCCTCGAATCTGTGGGTGTTGTGCGACGTCGGCCAGTATCGGTACAGCAGGTACCAGCCGTGGTAGATCAGGATCTCCAGGTTGGGGAAGATCTGGAAGTTCGTGATCCCCCATGGTTCGATCCCACCGGGATTGAGGCCCGCCGACATGTGTGTCTCGGGCGCCCGCCACGGCCCCACCAGCCCACTGCGCGTAGCCCTTTCGACCGGGTACATGTACTCCGGAGCGAGCAGCCACCGGCGGGCGCCTGCCGTGGACACCAGGCGGTGTGGTCCGTCGATCTGGAAGTGCCCGCACTCGAACGTCGCGTTCGGCTGGCGGACCTCGGTCGGGACCTGCTGACTGTGCAGCGACGGCACGTGGTAGTACTCCTGGAAGGCGTCGGCGAAGATCTTCCAGTTGCTATTGTTGTGCGCGACGAAGTCGTACCGCTCGGTCATCAGCTCGAACGGATAGTCGTCCAGCGCAGTGATCATCGGCCCCAGGAACTCGCGCAGTGTCTGGCGGGGTTCGGGGTCGAAGTTGATGAAGACGAATCCGTTCCAGACGTCGCACTGCACGGGCCGCAGCCCGTACTGCTTCTCGTCGAGACCGAAGAACTCACCCGGCTGCTGAACGAACGTCAGCTCGCCGTCGAGGCCGTAGCGCCAGCCGTGGTACTTGCACGTGAACTGGCGGCACGTGCCCTTGACTTCCTCGGCGGGGTAATCGTTCCACACCAGCTTGTTGCCGCGGTGGCGGCAGACGTTGTAGAAGGCACGGATCTGCTGGTCGCGGCCGCGCACGACGACGACCGACGCCCGTGCCGCGTCGATCTCCTTGGTCAGGTAGCTCCCGGCCCGCGGAAGTTCCTCCACCCGTGCGACGTTGAGCCAGGCGTGCTTGAAGACGGCTTCGCGCTCGAGTTCGTAGAACTCCGGCGAGATCGAGTCGCGGAACGACACGGGTCCGGTGCCCAGTTCCGGGTAGTGCTCGGTCCAACTGCCCTCCGCGGGCTTCGGCCACTTAGCCATGCGAATCTCCCTGCCGTCGATCGTCGTTCACATCACCGCTCCACCGTTGACGCCGAGCGTCTGGCCGGTGATGAAGCCGGCCTCTTCTGAGCACAGGAATCCCACCGCGGCCGCGATGTCGTCGCCGGAGCCGAGCCGGCCGATCGGGATGCTGGCGGCCATCTGTTCGTTGGACGGGAGGTGGCCGGTCGCCTGGGACTGGCGCTGCATGGGGGTCTCGATGCCCGACGGCGGGATGTTGTTCACCGTGATTCCCGCTGCGCCGTACTCTCTGGCGAGCGACCGGGTGAGCGACAGCAGCGCACCCTTGGACGCGGCGTAGTGCGCCATGCCCGGTGAACCCCGCTGCGCACTCGACGACGAGATCATGACGATGCGACCCCAGCCTGCCTCGAGCATGTCGGGCACGGCGACCTGGGCGCAGTGGAACGTGCCGGTGAGGTTGACGTCGACGAGCCGCTGCCAGGACTGCGGCGTGATCTCGAGGAACGGCGAGAAGTCGACCAGGCCTGCGCTGGTGACCAGGATGTGCACCGGCCCGAGTTCGTTGCGCACCTTGGCGAATGCCTCGTCGACGGCCGCGCGGTCGGAGACGTCGGCCGCGACGCCGAGTGCCGCTACGCCCTCGGCGCGCAGGTCCTCACTGACTCGTTGCGCCGCTTCGCCATCGAGGTCGAGCACGGCCACCCGGTGTCCGCGGCGGCCCAGCTCGTGGCACGTGGCCTCACCCATGCCGGACGCGCCGCCGGTCACCACGGCGACCCGGCCGCCAGACGTCTGTTCAGTCATGCTCGCGCACCTCTGCTTCCTAGTCGTAGACCACGTGGACCGTGCGGCTGGTGGGCAGTGACTGACACGTCAGCACCCAGCCCTCCTCCACCTCGTCGTCGTCGAGGGCGTCGTTGTTCAACATGCGGGCGGTACCGGCGACGACGCGCGCCATGCAGGTGCCACACGAACCGGTCTCGCACGACGCCGGGGCGCGCAACCCTGCCATCCGCGCGGTCTGCAGCAGCGTCTCGCCGCGCCGGTAGGTCGCCGTGGTCGTCTTTCGATCGAGGTCGATCACGACCTGCTCGGTCAATGCGGTCTCTGGCTCGTCGTCGGTCACCCCGGGAGGCACGGCGGACACCGTGAAGCGCTCGAGGTGCACCCGGGACTTGGGGACACCCGCCGCGGCGAGGGCCGACTCGACCGTGTCCATGAACGGCGCGGGTCCGCACACGTAGCAGTCCGCTCCTCGGGACTCTGAGACGAACGCTTCGATCGCCGACCCCGTCACCACGCCGCTGTCGTCGTCGAAGTGGTGCCGCAGCAGCAGGTGACCCGGATGCTCGGTGGCGAGCTTCGCCAGTGCTTCCGAGAAGATGACCGATTCTCGGCTTCGGTTGGCGTAGAACAGCTGCACGCGTCGCTCGGAATCCGCCAGGGCGGTACGGATCAACGACATGATCGGCGTGATGCCACTGCCGCCGGCGAACGCGACCAGGTCAGCGTCGGTCGGCGCGCCGGGCGTGAGGACGAACCGGCCCTCCGGGGGCGCGGCGAGCAGCTCGTCGCCTGCGGCGGCGGAGTCGTTGAGCCAGTTGGAGACGACCCCGGCGGAGTCACGCTTGACCGTGATGCGCAACTCGGCCTCGATCGGCGCCGATGACATCGAGTAGCACCGGCGGTGACTGCTGCCGTCGACGTCTACCCGGACGGTGAGGAACTGGCCAGCCTGATAGTGGAAACGATCTTCGCTCGGCCCGGGGACGTCGAGTACCAGCGATACGGCATCGGAGGTCTCGCGCACGACCCGCTTGATGCGGAGCGGCGTGAATCCATCGGCGTCGGTCATCCCGACGACAATATCAAGTACTTGTCATTGACATCAAGTACTTGCCATCGTCGGATGTTCGCGGGATCAGTCGGCGACGTGGTCGGCGTACAGCTCGTGCCCGGTGCCCTGCTCGACCACGCGCCCGAGCAGCTCGCGTAGCGTGCGCTGCTCGGCGCTGCTCAGAACGCCAAACACCTTGTCGTGCGCGGCTATCGCGTCGTGCACGACGGCCGCGGCGATCTCCCGGCCCCTGTCGGTCAGGAAGGCCTGCAGGATGCGGCCGTGCTGGGGATCCTTCTTGCGCTGCACGAGGCCGCGCTTCTCCAACGCGGTCAGCGCGAGTTGCACGCCCTGGGGGCTGATGAGCAGGCGGCGCGCCAGTTCGGCACCCGACAGACCGGGTTCGTTCGACAGTTGGCGCAGCACGCCGATCTGGGCGGTACTGACGCCGTGATCGCTCACGGCCTCGTTGACCGACGTCAGCGAGAAGTAGAACGCCTGCTTGAGCAACCACAGGATGTTGTCGGTGAGTTCGATGCCAGCCACGTCGCGCGCCTTCATGCCTAGACGTTAGCCGCCGCCGACGCCATCCCGCCCACCCTCGTGAACGACGCCGTCCTTCATCACGAAGCGGACGTCGAGAGTGCTCGCGATGTCCTGCGACGGATCCCCCGGGACCGCAATGACGTCCGCCAGGTACCCCGGCGCCAGCCGGCCCAGTTCGTCGTCGGAGTCGATGAGTTCGGCACTCGTGATCGTTGCCGCTCGCAACGCCTGCATCGGCGTCATGCCGCGGGCCACCAGGGCCCGCAGCTCCTTGGCGTTCTGGCCGTGCGGCACCGCGGGTGCATCCGTGCCGCAGGCGATGCGGACGCCGGCTGCGATCGCCTTGGGCAGCATGGCTTGCGCCTGCGGGAAGACCACTTCGGCCTTCCTGCGCAGTTCGGGCGCGATCCGGTCGATTGCCATCGCCTCGGTGAGATAGGTCGTGGACACCAGGAAGGTGCCGTGGTCGACCATCATCTGGATGGTGTCGTCCGTGGCGAGGAAGCCGTGCTCGATGCAGTCGATGCCCGCCTTGATGCAGGCACGGATGGCACTGTCCCCCACCGCGTGCGCGGCGACGCGCACGCCGGCACGGTGCGCCTCGTCGGCGATCGCCGCGAACTCGTCGTCCGAATACTGTTGCGCACCAGGGGCGGTGCTGTGCGACATGACGCCACCCGACGCCGACACCTTGATCAGCTTGGCTCCGTGCCTGATCTGGTAGCGCACGCACGCCCGGACCTCGTCGACCCCGTTGGCGATGCCCTCGGCGACCGACAGCGGCATGATGCCCGGCGCCAGGCGCTGAAACACCGTCGGGTCCAGGTGGCCGCCGTACGGCGTCACCGCGTGACCGGCCGGAAAGATCCGCGGACCCGCGTGCCAGCCCTGCTCGATCGCGCGTTGCAATGCCACGTCGAGCAGGTATCCCCCGGTCTTGACCATCAGCCCCAGGTTGCGAACCGTCGTGAACCCGGCTTCGAGCGTCGTGCGGGCGTTGACCGCACCGCGCAGGGTCCGGTACGCCGGATCGTCCTGCACGCCGTGCATGGGACTGGGCAGACCCTCTGGACCGCCCGGACCGCCGATCAGCAGGTTGAGTTCCATGTCCATCAGCCCGGGCAGCAGCGTGACGTCGCCGAGATCGATGTCGTGCTTCGGCTTCTCCGGCACGACGGCCGGATTCACGGCCTGGATGCGATTGCCGTCGATCACCAGGACGGCCGGCGTGCGCACCACCCCCGCCTCGACGTCGGCCCATCGGGCCGCCCGCAGAACGGTCACATCCGCGGCGGGATCGGTCACGGCACCGGCTCGACGTCGCAGTCCAGAGTCGTGGCACCGGAATCGGGAACCCGCGGCTGCTTCCAGCACTCCACCGGGAACGAGACCATGATCATCGAGTAGAGCAGGTGCATGAGACTGAGGACGTCCTCGGGCAGATCGTCGAGGGGGAACTTGTCGCAGAACGCGATCGCCTCCTCCGCCCGCGCCGTGATCGCGTCGTAGAACGCCTGCATGTCACGCATGGTGCTGCCCAACCGCTTGGCGTACCGCTCGCGCTCGGAGCCCAGGCACCAGTCGGCGGCGAACGGCTCGAGATCGGCGAACTCGGGCGGCAGCATGGGCTCGCGTGCGGTCGCGTGCGCCGCGGTCACGGGACCGTCACCTCCTGCTTGCGCAGGTAGTCCTCGACCCACGCGGCAGTCTCCTTGTGCAGGTGGCGAATCAGGACTTCCTGATCGCACAGCACGAAGTCGTCGAGTACGCGCGACTCGATCATGCTCTGGGTCGCTTCCAGGGTGTTCGCATCCTGCAGCCCGTATTCCTTGAACGACACCGCGGCCAGCTCCTGGGCGATGCGCTCACGCGGCGTGCGGGGTTCGGGGAAGTACACCGTGCCCTCGAACAGGTGGGTGTTGTGGGTCAGTGGCCAGTAGTGATAGGTCAGGTACCACCCCTGTCCCCAGAACAGGATGACGAAGTTCGGGAACAGCTGGAACGAGTCGAGGCCCCAGGGATCGCACTTCGCGGGATTGAGTCCGACCGGCATCTCGCCGAGATCCTGAGCGTCCCACGGGCCGAAGAGACCGCTCTGACAGATGTCCTCGATCGGCTTGCGCATCTCGTCGGCCATCTCCCACGCCCGCACCCCCGAGGTGCTCACCAGTCGGTGCGGACCTTCGATGCGGTAGTGCGGCGCCTCGAAACCGGCCTCCGCGGCGGCCTTCGAGTAGGCGGTCGGCGACTGGTTCGCATGCAGCACGGGTGCGTGATAGAACTCCTGGAACGCGTCCATGTAGAGCTTCCAATTGGCCTTGACCTCGGAGCGGTAGTGGAACCGCGAGGTCATCCGGCCGAAGGGGTAGCCGGCCAGGTTGGTGATCATCGGGCCGAGGAAGTCGTGCAGCGTCTGCTCGGGTTCGGCTGCGAAGTTGACGAAGACGAAGCCCTCCCACACCTCGCAGTGCACGTCGACCAGCCCGTAACGGCTCTTGTCGAGATCGAAGAACTCACCCTCCTGCTGCACGAAGGTCAGGTTGCCGTCGAGGTCGTAGCGCCACGCGTGGTACTTGCAGGTGAACTGCCTGCACACCCCGCTGGTCTCCTCCAGCGGCATGTCGTTCCACACCAGTTTGTTGCCACGGTGCCGGCAGATGTTGTGGTACGCCTTCACCTCACCGGTGCCGATTTCCCCGTCGCTGCGCTCGCCGGACGTCGTGCGCACGACGATGATCGACGTGTTGACGACCTTCATCTCCTTGGTGAAGTAGCTGCCCTTGCGCGGAAGCTGCTCCACCCGACCGACGTTCAGCCAGGCGCGCTTGAACACCGCCTTGCGTTCCACCTCGAAGAACTCCGGGTCGATCGAGTCCTCGTAGGACACCGGACCGGTACCCAGATCGGGATAGTGCTCCGTCCAGCTGCCCTCGGGCGGCTTCGGGAATCGGGCCATGATCGCCTCCTGGTAAGTGCACTCGCGCCGTGCCGCACCCCTCGCGAAGCCCGCTGGTCGGCCGTCACGCGCAAACGACCACGCGCAGCTGCCTTTTCACGAAATCGCAAGGGTCGTTCACGTCGACGGTATATGCTGCCCACATCAATCGCAAGTAGTTGATATTCGACGATCAAGGCATCGAGGAGGCGCCGCCGTGCGGCACGACGAACTCTTCATCGGCGGCCAGTGGCGCGCTCCGAGCAGCGACCGGCGCATCGAGGTCATCTCACCGCATACCGAGGAGACGATCGCGAGCGTGGCGACCGCCGCGCCCGCCGACGTCGACCTCGCGGTGGCGGCGGCCAGGACGGCGTTCGACGACGGCCCGTGGCCGCGCACGGAACCGGCAGAACGCATCGCCGCGGTGCGTCGGCTGGCCAAGTCCTACGGTGACCGGCGCGCCGAGATGGCGGCCCTGATCAGCGCCGAGATCGGCGCTCCGATCAGCTTCGCTCAGCGGGCTCAGGTCGCACTCCCGTGGTCGATGATGGACGCCTTCTGCGATCTCGCCGAGGACCACCCGTGGCGCGAGATCCGGGCCGGCCGCTACGGCTCCGACGTCCACGTCCTGCACGAACCGGTCGGCGTCGTCGCCGCGATCGTGCCGTGGAACATGCCCCAGTTCTTGATCGTCACCAAGCTCGTGCCCGCGCTACTGGCCGGGTGCACGGTGGTGCTCAAGCCCGCGCCCGAGGCACCGCTCGACGCGCTGTTGCTGGCCGAACTCCTCGCGGACGCCGACTTCCCGGCGGGCGTGGTGAGCGTGCTGCCCGGCGACGGCACGGTGGGCGAATACCTGGTGGGCCACCCCGGCGTCGACAAGGTGTCGTTCACCGGTTCCACGGCCGCGGGCCGTGCCGTGGCCACGACCTGTGCGCGAGACCTGCGTCGGGTCAGCCTCGAACTCGGCGGAAAGTCCGCGGCAATCGTGCTCGACGATGCAGACCCAGGCGCCGTGGCGACGGGCATCCGCTCGGCGAGCCTGTCGAACAGCGGACAGATCTGCAATGCGTTGACCCGCATCCTGGTTCCCGAGAACAGGGCGGCAGAGTACGTCGATGCACTCGTCGCCGAGGTGGCGCCACTGCGCGTCGGCGACCCTGCCGATGCGGCAACGCAGGTGGGACCGCTGGTCTCCCGCCGGCAACGAGAACGCGTATCGGACTACATCGAACGGGGCACGCAGCAGGGCGCTCGCGTGGTGACCGGCGGTGCCGGCATGCCCGACGGACTCGAGCGCGGATGGTTCGTCCGGCCGACGATCTTCGACCGCGCCGACAACGAGATGACCATCGCCCGCGAGGAGATCTTCGGCCCGGTGTTGACCGTGATCGCCTACGCCGACGAGAACGATGCGGTCGCGATCGCCAACGACTCCGACTACGGCCTGGCGGGGTCGGTGTTCACCGACGACACCGACCGCGGCATGGCGGTCGCGGCACGCGTGCGCACCGGAACGTTCGGGGTCAACCAGGGCTACACCATGGACCCCTTCGCCCCGTTCGGCGGAGTGAAGGGCAGTGGCTACGGCCGCGAACTCGGCCGCGAGGGAATCGACGGCTACACCGACACGAAGTCCATCGCCGTGGCACCAGCGACCAAGGGAGCATGAGTTGTCCACCGACGCGATCTCGGGCCACGACACGAATTTCGCCCAGCCGTGGGCGCCGCACCGGCTGCGGATCTACACCGCCACGGCGCTGTTCACCACACTGATGTTCGTCGGGATGACGATCGGCGTGGGCGTCGGCCTCATCCCGCCGAGTTTCGCGGTGGACGTCATCGCCAACATGCTGTTCGGCATTCCGGTGATCCTGCTGCCGTTCGTCTTGCTGTGGAACGCGCCGGGCGAACGCCGGACCCGCCTGGACAAGGCCGCCGAACTGACGCTGTTCTACCTGCCCTACACCGCATGCAGCCAGATCGGCTACGAGCTGATGTTCCTCATCGGCCATCCGCTGGGACTATGGACGCCCACCGACGATCCAGGGTGGAAGTGGCTGTGGTGGCAGTACGCACTGGCCGACACCCGGTACGTCAGCGGAAATCCGTGGATCCTCGCCCTCGAGATCGTCGGGGTGCTCACCGGCACCATGGTGTTCGTGATGTGGACCCGGCTGGTCCGGACCACCCTGTCGGACGAGGCGCGGATCCGCTGCCTGTGGTTCGCCTTCGTGGGGTGCGCGATCCTGATGAGCAGCACCGCCATCTACTTCCTTGCGGAAGTGGGAGCCGGCTTCGAGAACATCGGCCAGGGCGCCTACGGCCTCGGCTTCAAGTTCATCGCCGAGAACGTGCCGTTCATCGTGCTGCCGCCGTTGGTGCTGTACGCGATCTACCTGCAGATCGACCACCTCACTCGGCGGGCCGGACCTCGCGCGGCCATTCCGGCAACTTGATTGCCGACACGTACATCTCGACGATGGGACGGAAGAGGTCGACGTCGTCGAGTTGGCTGCCCAGCACCACCGAATCGCTGGTGGCGACGAGCACCTGCGCCAACGTCGTCGCCGGGATGAGCAGAGTTCCGCCGAGCCGGTCGACACCCGCCACGATGAACTTCGCGAGCTTGTCCACCACCTCCGACCGCTTCGCGGCCACCCGCTGGCGCGCTTCGGGATTGCGCAGCAGGTACAGCGTGAACTCGTGGCCGAGCGCGGCGTGCTCGGCGCCGCGGTCGATGCTCAACTGGCGCCACCGCTGGGCGATCTCGTCGAGTTCGGGCGCACCGACCTGGTCTGCCGTCGACATCGCCTCGGCGAAATTGTCGAAGTAGCGGCGCCAGTAGCGGTCGCTGACCTCGAGGAACAACTCCTCCTTGGTGGCGAAGTGCTTGTAGATGGCACCCTTGGTGTACCCCGCCGTGTGCGCGATGTCATCGAGAGTGGCTGTGGTGAAGCCCTTTTCGGCGAAGACGTCCTCGGCAGCGTCGAGCAGCAGTGACCTCGTGTGCTCGAGCCGTCGCTCGCGCGTCCACCGCTCCGCCATGGTGAAAGTCTGCCACAGCATCTGAGAAACCCATTGGATGTTCAGATACCGGCTGGTATCTTCTCGACAACGAGATGTCCGCTGCGGTTTCCAGGAGGCACGAGTGAGCGAATCGTCGAAGAAGTCCGCCATCACCGAATCGGTGAGTAGCACCCCAGGTTTCGGGCGAGGGCTCGGCACCGAGACACCTCGATCGTCGAACGCCATCAAGATCTGGGCGGCCGTCGGCGCCCTGTTCCTGGCCTACACCGTCTACGTGTTCGTCCGGTGGGTCAGCGGACCCTTCTTCGAGCCGGTGGCGGGAGGTCCGACCGAGCCGCCGATGTACATGCAGATCCCGCTGATGGCCAACGCCATAGTGCTCTGGATCGGCCTGCCGTTCGCGCTCTGGTACTTCCTCATCCGGCCGTGGGTGCGGGAGAGGCGCTTCACGCTCGACGGCATGCTGCTGGTGTCGATGGGCCTGATGATGTTCCAGGACCCGATGCTGAACTACTACAGCACCTGGTGCACGTACAACGCATGGCTGTGGAACCGAGGGTCCTGGGCACCGCACATTCCGGGCTGGGTGGCATACGAGGAACCCGGCCATACCGTGCCCGAACCGCTGCTGACCAACATCCCCGGCTACATGTACGGCGTGCTGCTGCTGACCATCGTCGGGTGTTGGGTCATGCGAAGGATCAAGAACCGTTGGCCGTCGATCACGAATCTGCGACTGATCCTGGTCACCTACGCGATCGCCTTCGTCTTCGACTTCGTCATGGAGGCGCTGATCATGCTGCCGATCGGCTTCTACTCCTACCCCGGTGCCATCCAGTCCCTTTCGTTCAACGCAGGCACGTACTACCAGTGGCCGATCTACGAGGGTCTGATGTGGGGTGGCGTCCAGGCGGCGCTGTGCTGCCTGCGCTTCTTCACCGATGACCGTGGACGCACCGTGGTCGAACGTGGCCTCGACGGCATCCGAGGCGGAGTCGCCAAGCAGCAGTTCACGCGCTTCCTGGCGATCTTCGGCGGTGTCAGCGCGTGCTTCTTCCTCTTCTACAACGTGCCGGCGACCTGGCTGGGCATGCATGGCGACCCCTGGCCTGAAGACGTACAGAAGCGTTCGTACTTCAACCCCGGCATCTGCGGCGAGGGAACCGACCGACCGTGTCCCAATCCCGATCTGCCACTGCCGACCAAGCACTCGGGGTACGTGAATCACGACGGCGTACTCGTGTTGCCAGAAGGCGTGACGATCCCGTCCGTCGTACCGATTCAGGGCAGCAACGGCAATGACGCTGAGTGACTTTCGGTCGTCGGCAGAGCCGGCCTCGACTCCGCCGTTCTACCGGGCGGTGGGCGACGAGGTCGACGTGTTCCGTGCCGCGGCCCGCCGCGGTCTGCCCGTGCTGCTGAAGGGACCCACCGGGTGCGGCAAGACCCGCTTCGTGGAGGCGATGGCGCACGAACTCGGTCGCGAATTGATCAGCGTCGCCGGCCACGAGGACATGACGTCGGCCGATCTGGTGGGCCGCTTCCTGCTCAAGGGCGGCGAGACCGTCTGGGTCGACGGCCCGTTGACGAGGGCGGTGCGCCAGGGTGCCATCTTCTACCTCGACGAGATCGTGGAGGCCCGGCAGGACACCACGGTCGTCATCCACCCCATCGCCGACCACCGCCGCGAACTCCCCGTCGACCGGCTGGGCGTCACGCTCACCGCGGCACCCGGATTCCAGCTGGTGATCTCCTACAACCCCGGCTACCAGAGCGTGCTGAAGAACCTCAAGGAGTCGACCCGCCAACGCTTCGTCGCGATCGAACTCGGTTTCCCGCCCGCGGCGACCGAGATCGAGGTGGTCGCCCACGAAGCCGGTGTCGACACCGAGACCGCTCGCGCCCTGGTCGTTCTCGGCAATGCGATTCGCAATCTCGATGCGTCCCCGCTTCGTGAGGTCTCGTCGACGCGGATGCTGATCCTGGCCGGCGGCCTCGTCGCCGAAGGGCTCAGCCTGCGCAGCGCGTTGCAGTCGGCGGTCGTCCAGGTGCTCTCCGACGACCCCGATGTCGTGCGTGCGCTCGGCGAACTCGTCGACGCCGTCCTGCCGGCACGGTGAGCGCGAGTCTTTCAGGCCCGGAGCGCTTCCGACTGTTGGCCACCCACGTCGCCGGCCGCGCGGTCGAGGTCGCCGTGGCCCGCGCCGGCGAGTCGGCGTACACCGACGGCACGACGGTGTTCGTGTCGTCGGACCGGCCGGCCGACGAGCAGCGCCGTGAGGTCCTGGTGCAGTGCGCACTGCTGGCAGCAGGGAGCCTCGAACGCCGACTGGTGCGGCCGCTGCGCGGACGTCCGTCGCTGGCGCGCCGGTATCTCGCGGTCGAGGGCAGCCGGGCGCTGGTCGAATTGGCGGGGCGGAGCGCACTCGCCGCGGCGCTGACCGTCGACGTCGGAGTGCGCAGCGCAACCCCGCAGGACTCGCTGAAGGTGGCACGCGGCCGCGCGACGATCGCCGATCCCCCGGCGTGGTTCGGGACGATCAGGCCTGCGCAGCTGACGTCGTCCGACACCGCGCCCGGCGCCCGGCCCACCGACTCCGACCTGCGCCTGCGGGTGGCGGGCTCGAACACACCCGACGACACACCCGACGACGAGGCCGCGGACGACGAGGACGACGACGCCCGGGAGAGCAAGATCCTCAAGCTCTTCGCCGCCCCGGCGTTCACCTCGCAGGGACTCTCGGAGTTCCTGCGCAAGCTGATGGGCACGTCGCGCTCCGGTGCCGACGATGCCGCCGGTGGTGAATTGCGCGGCGGCGCAATGCACCGGAGCAGCGCAGCCGGGCCGGACGCACGACCCTTGCCCACGCCGATCCGATTCACCGACGACGGCAGGCCGGGCGCGGCGATCGGGGTTGGCGGTGCGCTGCATCCCGAGTGGGACGTGCACCGCAAGCGGTACCTGGCCGACTGGTGCCGCGTGCTGGACTTCCCGTTGCGCGCCAGCACTGCCAATCCGGGGGCAGGCGTGCCGGTCGACGACGTGCTGCGGCGACGGCTCTCTCGCGTCGGTCTCGGACCGAAGGTGCTGCGCGGCCGCGCCGACGGCGACGACCTCGACGTCGAGGCGCTCACCGACTTCTTCGTCGATCTACGCTCGGGTCACTCGCCCCCCGAGCACGTCTATCTCGAGCGTCGCAAGATCGCCCGCAACCTCGGCGTCCTGATCCTGCTCGACGCCTCGGGGTCGGCGACCGATACCGACGCCTCCGGGCTCACCGTCCACGACCATCAGCGGCGCGCCGCAGGCACCCTGGCCGCCACGCTCGAGGAACTGGGCGACCGCGTCGCGGTCTACGCCTTCCGGTCCGAGGGCAGGCACGCCGTGCACCTCCCGACGATCAAGACGTTCGGACAACGCTTCGGCGCCGTCGGCCGGGCGCGGCTCGACCAACTGCAGGCGTCGGGGTACACCCGGCTCGGCGCCGCCATCCGCGGCGCCGGCGAAATCTTGAAGAACGAAGCAGGAACGCCCAATCGGTTGCTCCTGGTGCTCTCCGACGGCCATCCCCATGACGATGATTATGAAGGGCGATACGCAGAAGCCGACGCCCACAAGGCCCTCGAGGAACTGCGCGCAGACGGCATGGCATGCCTGTGCCTTTCGGTCGGCGCGTCGACCGGGCTCGAAGCGCTCGAACGCGTCTTCGGGTCGGCCAGCTTCGCCTCGGCCCCGACCCTCGCCGCCCTGAGCCCCCGGATGGACGAACTGTTCCTGTCTGCGCTGCGCGAACTCGCGGTGTCCTCGCCCTGACCGATCCCTTGGCGGCGACGGTATCAAGTACCCGACAACCCCGGGGCGGGTGCGATAGAACTGATGCCGATGCTCGACGACGAGAAGATCCTCATCACCGGCGCCACAGGCAAGATCGCGTTCCCGATCGCCCGCGCGCTGGCCGCACGCAACGACGTCTGGGGAGCCGCGAGGCTGCGCGACCCGGCCGACCGCGAGAGACTGTCCGCCGCCGGCATTCGGCCGGTACCGCTCGACCTCGCCACCGGGGACCTCTCGACGCTGCCCGACGACTTCGACTACGTCTTTCACGCGGCCGTCGACACGGGCGCCGACGACTGGAACCGCTGCGTCACCACCAACGCCCACAACTCCGGTGAACTGCTCCACCACTGCCGCGGCGCCAAGGGCTTCGTCTACTGCTCGACCGGTTCGATCTACGGCTATCAGGGTCGGCGCCCACTCCGGGAGGACGATCCCCCTGGCGTGCCGCTCCGGTCGAACTACAGCTTCTCGAAGGTCGCGGGCGAATCGGTCTGCACGTGGATCGCCCACCGGCATCGCATCCCCCTGACCATCATTCGCATCTGCTCCACCTACGGGCCCGAGGGCGGCGCGCCCGCCGATCGCCTCGAGATGATGCTCGCCGGCAAGCCGATTCGGCTGCACCCCGACCGACCCAACAACTACAACCCGATCTACGAGGACGACTACGTCGAACTCGGCATCCGCGCGATGGAAGTCGCCGACACGCCCCCGGTCGTCGTCAACTGGGCGGGCAGCGAGACCGTCAGCGTCGAGGAGTACTGCACGTTCATGGGCGAACTCGTCGGCGTGGAACCGCGATTCGAGTACACGCCGAGCGCGCACACTCCGCTGTGGCCGGACGTCACCCGCATGCACGCCGTCCTGGGGCGCACGAAGGTCCCGTGGCGAGACGGCTTCAGCCGCATGGTGGCCGCACGGCATCCAGAACTCCACTCGCCGAACCGACCCCACTAGGAGTGCTCGTGCAACTTCCAGGCGCTGCCTCGGACGACGTGACGGCGGTGCTGGCCGCCGGCCGCGGTGACGTGACCACCCTGTTCGTGTCGATGGCTACCCGCCATCCAGACGGGCTCGACGCCGAGTACCTGCAGTGGCACACACTGGACCACCGGCCGGAGCAGCACCGGCTCACGTCGGTGCGCGCATCGGTGCGCCTGGTGTCCACCCCGTCGTGCCGCTCGGCGAGGCTGCCCGGCGACCCCCGCTTCGACGCCGTCGACCACGTGATGACGTACTTCTTCTCGACGCCCGAGGGCATGGGTCCCTTCATGGAGCTGTCGTCGGCGCTCGGGAGCGCAGGCCGGAAGTTGCCGCTGCTGCCACCCGTCGAGCGCGGGGTCTACGGCGTCGACGCCAAGCTCGCCGCCCCGCGGGTCAAGGTGGGCGCCGACGTGCTTCCGTGGTGGCCCGTGCGCGGCATGTTCCTGCTGCTCGAACCCGAGCCGATCGACACGGCACCGCTGCTGGACGTCGACGGTGTGATCGGCGCGTGGTCGAGCAGCAGCCTGGACGTCGCTCCGCGGTTGGCGAGCGCGCCGGTGGGGCAACACCTTTCATACCTGTTCCTGGACGACGACCCCGTCGCGTCGGCGGTCCGGCTCGCGCCCGTGCTCCGGCACCGCTGGCGCCGGGCCGGGGTCCAGCCGCTGTTCGCGGCACCGTTCCACCCGGTGATCCCCCACGAGTGGGAACGCCATGTGCCCTGATCGAGGAGGACCATGCGCATCGGTTTGATGGTCGGAACCGACCGGGAGCGCGCTCGCAATGATCGCCTCCAAGGGCTCGTCGCCGACGGCATCGCGGCGGACGAGGCGGGCTTCAGTTCACTGTGGTTCCCCCAGGTGCCGGGCTACCTGGACGCAATGACTGCGCTGGCGCTGGTCGGCGCCGCCACCTCGCGGATCGAGGTCGGCACTGCCGTGGTGCCCGTCCAGACCCGTCATCCGCTGATCCTGGCGCAGCAGGCACTCACCACCGCCGCGGCGTGCAATGGCCGGTTCACCCTGGGCCTCGGCGTCTCACACGACTGGATCATCGAGGGTCAGCTGGGCATGCCGTACGACCGTCCGGCCAGGATGCTGCGCGACGTTCTCGACGTGCTGGGGGCGGCGCTCGGGGGACCCGGCCAGGTCGACGTCGACAACGACCACTTCAGAGTGCACGCGACGGTGGACGTCACCGACACCGCGGGCCCGCCCGTGCTGCTGGCCGCGCTCGGGCCCACCATGCTGCGGATCGCCGGCGAGCGCGCCGACGGCACGATCCTGTGGATGGCCGACGAGCGTGCCATCGGCGAGCACGTGGTGCCACGAATCCAGGCCGCCGCGAACGCATCCGGGCGATCGGACCCCCGGATCGTGGCGGGTGTACCGGTGTGCGTGTGCCTGCCGCACGAGGTGGACCGGGCGCGCCAGCACGCCGGCGACGTCCTCGGCCACGCCCACCTCTCTCCCAACTACGTTCGGCTGCTGGAACACGGTGATGCCGACGACGTCGGTGACACCATGGCCGCGGGCGACGAATCCGCGGTCGCAGCCCGGTTGCGCGGATACCGCGACGCCGGTGTCACCGATCTCGGTGCACGCGTCGTCCCGATCGGGGATGACCCGGTCACGCGGGCCGCGTCCGCACGGCGCACCCGCGACTTCCTGGCCTCGGTGAGCCCGACGTTCTGACGCCGCCTCAGGGCCGCCTGCGCATCGCCGCGACGACCGACGAGACGACGCTCACGCCCACCGCGACCGCGAACGCGCCGAGGATCAGGTGGCGCGGGCCGTCGGAGGTCGCGTACGCCCACAGCTGCAGCCCGCCTGCGATCAGCGCCAGGCAGCCGAACGCGAGCGCCGCCGCCCGCAGAGCCTTCATCATGCGTTCAGTCTGCCGTCCGGCCCCCGGTAATCGATTTAGTTGGACACTGGTCAGCAAGAGATCCACGCGCTATGGTTCGGAAATGCCGCAACCTTCGCGCGTCGCTGGAGCTGACCAGGGTCAGCGCCGGGCGACTCTGCAGCGGGCGAAGTCGCGGGAGACCAAGCGGATGCTCGTGCAGGCCGCGATGTCGCTGTGGCGGACGCGGGGGTACGCCAACACGACCGTGGCCGAGATCTGCACGGCCGCCGGCGTCTCGAAGGCACTGTTCTACTTCTACTTCCCCCGCAAGGAGGACGTACTGTTCGAAGTCGGCGTCACGTCGACCCAGACCGCGCACCGCACCATCGCCGATCTGCTCGCCGCGGACTACGACGTCGAGGCGGTCGTCGCAGCCGCGCTCCTGGCCCTGGAGAAGTCGATGGCCCGCAACCCGCGCGAACTGGTCGTCGAGACGATCCTCGAGGGCTACCGGCACGAACATCGACTGCTGGCCGACGGCGAGCGCCCCGATCACGGAACCGACATGTTCAGCGAGCTGTTCACCCGCGCACGCACCGACGGGAAGCTGGGCCCCACCGTCGACGACGCGGACGTGGCCCACCTCGCCTACCTCGCGCGGACCATGGTCAGCGAGGGCGCCCGGCAGTGGGCGGCGGGCGCATTCGGCGACAGATCCTTCGCCGACGTCGTGACCGCAGACATCATCACGCTCGTCGATGGCTACCGCCACCGCAGCTAGTTCCCGACCACTGGCAAGGAGGCCATATGTGGGACTTCGAGACCGATGCCGATTACCAGGCGCAACTGGACTGGGCTGACGCGTTCGTCCGCGACGAGATCGAACCGCTCGACCTCATCTGGCCGCACCTGCAGTTCACCCCGCTGACCGAGACACGCCGGAAGGTCGTCGACCCGCTCAAGGAGCAGGTGCGTCAGAAGGGGCTGTGGGCAACGCATCTGGGCCCCGACCTCGGCGGCCAGGGCTACGGCCAGCTGAAGCTGGCACTGCTCAACGAGATCCTCGGCAGGTCCCAGTGGGCGCCGATCGTCTTCGGTTGCCAGGCGCCCGACACCGGCAACGCCGAGATCATCGCGCACTACGGCACTCCCGAGCAGAAGGAGCGCTACCTGCGCCCACTGCTCGACGGCGAGCTGTTCTCCAGTTACTCGATGACCGAGCCGCAGGGCGGCGCGGACCCCACGCAGTTCACGACGCGCGCCGTCCGCGACGGTGACGACTGGGTGATCGACGGCTGGAAGTACTTCTCCTCCAACGCCAATACGGCCGCGTTCCTCATCGTGATGGTCGTGACCAACCCCGACGTCAGCCCGTATGCGGGCATGTCGATGTTCCTGCTCCCCACCGACACCCCCGGTGTGCGGATCGTGCGCAACGTGGGCCTGCACGGCGAGCCCGACGGCGAGGGCAGCCACGCGCTGATTCACTACGACGGCGTGCGGGTGCCGGGCTCGGCGTTGCTCGGCGGTGAGGGCCAGGCGTTCGCGATCGCGCAGACCCGCCTCGGTGGCGGCCGCATCCACCACGCCATGCGGACGATCGGCCTGGCGCAGAAGGCGATCGACATGATGTGCGAGCGGGTGTTGAGCCGCACGACCGCGGGCAGTCTGCTCGCCGACAAGCAGGCCGTGCAGGGCTACATCGCCGACTCCTACGCCCAGCTCAAGCAGTTCCGGCTGATGGTGCTCTACACGGCATGGGAGATCGACAAGTTCAACGACTACAAGAGGGTCCGCAAGGACATCGCGGCGGTCAAGGTGGTCATGCCCACCGTGCTGCACGACATCGCTTGGCGCGCAATGCAGGTGCACGGTGCGCTCGGCGTCACCAACGAGATGCCCTTCCTCGGCATGGTGACCGGCGCAGCGGTGATGGGCCTGGCGGACGGACCGACCGAGGTGCACAAGACCACGGTCGCCAAGCAAGTGCTCCGCGGTTACCAGGCAGCCGAGGACGTCTGGCCCACCGAGTGGCTGCCACGCAAGCGCGACGCGGCGCGCCAGCGCTTCGCCGAGTTCCTGGACCTGGAAGCGGGCAATCAGTGACGGAACACGCGGCGACCACCGACTTGGACACCACCGACTTGGACACCGTTCGCCTCGCCGCGTGGATGGACGACGCCGGACTGCCCGGCGCTGGGGAACCGCTCACCGCGCGGTTCCTCTCCGGCGGTACGCAGAACGTCATCTACGAACTGGTTCGGGGCGAACACAACTGCGTCGTCCGGATGCCGCCGCCCGGCGCTCCCCCGGACCGCGACAAGGGCATCCTGCGGGAGTGGCGCATCATCGAGGCGCTCGACGGGACCGACGTGCCCCACACCGAGGCGATCGCCGTGTGCGACGACGCCGGCGTGCTGGGCCGGACCTTCTACCTGATGGGCTTCGTCGACGGTTGGTCGCCGATGGACGAACACGGCCGTTGGCCTGCGCCGTTCGACACCGACCTCGACGCCCGGTCCGGGCTGAGTTACCAACTGGCCGAGGGCATCGCGCTGCTGTCGAAGGTGGACTGGCAGGCGAAGGGGTTGCACGACCTTGGCCGGCCCGACGGCTTCCACGAACGCCAGGTCGACCGCTGGACCGGCTTCCTCGCACGCATCCAGCAGCGGGACCTGCCGGGCCTCGACGTGGCGACCAGCTGGCTTCGGGCCCACCAGCCGCTCGACTTCGTCCCCGGTCTGATGCACGGCGACTACCAGTTCGCGAACGTCATGTACCAGCACGGCGCGCCCGCCCGGTTGGCTGCACTCGTCGACTGGGAGATGGGGACGGTCGGCGACCCCAAGCTCGACCTCGGCTGGATGGTGCAATCGTGGCCTGCCGACACCACCGCCCCGACCGAGTCGGAGATGAGCTACGTCGACATGCGCGGCATGCCGTCACGCGACCAGGTCGTCGCGCACTACGCCGAGGTGTCCGGCCGGCAGGTCGACGACTTGGACTACTACCTGGTGCTCGCGAAGTGGAAGCTGGCCATCGTGTTGGAGCAGGGCTTCCAGCGGGCCGGCGACGACGAGAAGCTGCTGGCGTTCGGCCCGGTCGTCACCGACCTGATGGCCTCGGCGGCCGACCTCGCCGAGTCGACCGACTACGCGGGCTGACCCGTGCGCGCTGCACTGTGCCCTGCCTACGGGCCACCCGAGGTGGTGCGGGTCGAGGAGATGCCGCCGCCACGGCTCGCCGACGGGCAGGTCTTGGTTCGCGTCGATGCAGCGGCCGTCAACTTCCCCGACATCCTATTGATCGCCGGCGACTACCAGGTCAACGTTCCCGTACCGTTCGTGCCGGGCAGCGAGTTCGCCGGCCGGATCATCGAGACCCGCGGCGACAGCGGTGGATTCGCCGTCGGTGACCGGGTGACCGGCACGGGCATGGTCGGCGCGTTCGCCGAACTCGTCGCCGTGCCGACCGGTGGCCTAGCGCGCATCCCGGCGGGCATTGCCACCGCGACCGCCGCGGCGTTCGGCGTGGGACACCGCACGGCGTATCACACGCTGCGCTCGGTCGCGGCGATCGAGCCCGGTGACGACCTGGTGGTGCTTGGCGCGGGCGGCGGCGTCGGCCTCGCCGCGGTGCAACTCGGCGTGGCGCTCGGGGCCAGGGTCACCGCCGTGGCGTCTACATCGGAGAAGCTCGATGCCGCAGCACGATACGGCGCGACGACCGTCATCGGTCATCGTGACGTCGACCTGCGTGCGGCGCTGCGGGCCGCGCTACCGGAGGGTGCCGCTGCGGTCGTGGACCCGGTGGGCGGCGCCCTGTCCGAGCCCGCCCTGCGGTCGCTGCGTCGAGGTGGCCGCTTCGTCACCGTCGGCTACGCCTCCGGAGAGATCCCGCGCATCCCCCTGAACCTGGTGCTGGTCAAGGGGATCCGCATCGTCGGGTTCCAGTTCCAGGACGTCCCGAGCGACGAGTTCGCCCGCAACGAAGGCGAACTCCACGAGTTGCTCGCCACGGGGCGGGTGTCGCCGCACGTCGGCGCGACGTACCCGCTCGCCGACGCCGCGGCCGCGCTGCGCCACGTCGCCGACGGCCGGGCGATCGGCAAGGTGCTGATCGACGTGAGCGGCGCGGGCTGACGCCAGCCGTCGATCAGCCGCCAGTCAGCTCGCCGGAACCAGATCCGCTGCCACCGACGGCACCGCGGTGACGCCGCAGAGGAACGTCTCGGCCTGCCCGATCGCGGTCGCGTCGACCACGCCCGCTGCTGCGAGCGCCTGGGCCTTGAACGCCCTGGCCGCGGCGCTCAGCGGGTGCTCGAAGGATCCGACCGTGGCGTCGAGCCGGTCGGGCCAGTCTTCGCCCCACAGGGTCACCTCGGTCATGCCGTGGTCGAGCGCGTTCATCACGCCCTCGCGCACGCGGGCGTCGGAGGTGAACAGGTTGGCCGAGACCGCGACGGTCTGCGGATGCGGGCGCTCGGCCCACATCTCGAGGGCCACCTCGAGATCCTGAACCTCCACGCCGAGGATCAACAGCGGCCGCAGGTCCTCGGTACCGGAGATGAGCACCGTGACGTCCCACCCGGCCATCACGCGATCGACGAGCCAGCCACCGGCGTGGGTGACCACCTCGGAGACGCTCGCGGCGACGACGTCGAGGCGGTACCTCACGTCGCGCTCCTGGTCCGGCCCGTGCTCGCCGTGCCTGCCGCCGGCGGGACGAAGTCGCGTGCCAGCGACTCGCCGTACTGCTTGAACACGTCGTTGAGGGGAATCGAAGGGTCGAGCAGCCATGCGGTCTCCATTCCATTGACGAATGCCAAAATCTCGACGGCCTTGATGGCCGGGTCGAAGTCGGTGCGGTACCGCCCGGCGGCCTGGCCCCGTCGGATCAGGTCGGCGACGATCTCGACCGCCGCGCGTTGACGCTGCAGCAGCCGGTCGTGCAGCGGCGCGTCGGGCGCAATGTTCTCGATCAGCAGCACCGTGAAGGTGCCCACCAGCTCGGGAGCCCGGTCGAACCGTTCGGCCACCCGGCAGATCTCGGTGACGAGGTCGCCGGACCGGTCGGCATGGGTGTCGTCGTCGGCGTCGCGCGCGTCGAGCACCGCGTTGAGCAGCTGTTCCTTGGACTCGAAGTGGTGCAGCAGGCCGGCCGGGCTGACGCCCGCCTCCTTGGCGATCTGGGCGAGCGAGGTGTTGCGCCAGCCGTTGCGCGCGAGCAGGCGTTCGGCCACCGAGAGGATGCGTAGCTTGCGGTCGTCACCCTTCGCCAGCAGCGATGCGTACGGCCGCTGTAGCGGTGCCGTCACGTTCTGGGACTGCGTTGCGGCAGACACTGAACCCCTTCGTTCAACCAACCAACTGAACACACAGTAGGTAGGTTAGGGCCGTGTGACAAGGGTCTCAGCGAAACTCGGTTCGGACGCGCGTCACATCGCAGGTCCAGGCGCGATTTCGGCGCGGATTCCCGCGTCGCGCGCCGGAAAGCGCGCCGAAGTCGCGGTCAGAGGCCCAGCGACTTCGCGATGATCACCTTCATGACCTCGCTGGTCCCGGCGTAGATTCGGGCCACGCGGGCGTCGGTGTAGAGCCGGGCGATCGGATACTCCATCATGTAGCCGTAGCCGCCGAACAGCTGCAGACAGCGGTCGATGACCCGGGCCTGCATCTCGGTGCAGAAGAGCTTCACCCGCGCGGCGTCGGGCGCCGACAATTCGCCATCGACGTGCAGCGTGACCGCCCGGTCGAGCATCGCCTGGGCCGCCTCGACCTCGGTCGAGCACGCGGCCAGTTCGAACTTCGTGTTCTGGAACGACGCCACCGGGGTCCCGAACGCCTTGCGGCTCTGGGTGTACTCGATGGCCGCGCCGATCGCCGAACGCGCCTGGGCGACCGAACCGACCGCGACGGTCAGCCGCTCCTGCGGCAGGTTGTGCCCGAGATATCCGAACGCCTCGTCGACCTCGCCGAGCACGTTCGCTGCGGGCACCCGGACGTCGACGAACGACAGCTCCGCGGTGTCCTGGACCTTGCAGCCCATCTTCTCCAGTTCGCGGCCGCGGGTGAACCCCGGCATGCCGTCCTCGACCACCAGCAGCGTCAGCCCCTTGCGCCGGTTGTCGGGGTCGGTGGACGTGCGGGCCACCACGATCACCAGGTCGGCCTGCATGCCGCCGGTGATGAACGTCTTGGCGCCGTTGACGATCCAGTGGTCGCCGTCCCGCACCGCCGTGGTGCGCATCCCCGCGAGGTCGGAGCCGGTGCCTGGCTCGGTCATCGCCACCGCGGTGAGCAGTGCACCGCTCGCCAGGCCGGGGAACCACCGGGTGCGCTGCTCCGCGTTCGCGTAGTGCAGGAAATACGGCAGGATCACCTCGAGCTGGGTCCGCACCGTGGACAGCGTGACGAGCGCTTTCGCCGACTCCTCCTGCAGCACCACGTTGTAGCGGTAGTCGGGCATCCCGCCACCGCCGTATTCCTCGGGAATCGCCATGCCCAGCATGCCGAGCGAGCCCATCTTCTCGAACACCTCGCGAGGCATCCGGCCGCCCTTCTCCCACTCGGGATAGTGCGGCACCACTTCCTTCTCGACGAAGTCGTGGGCCAGTTCGCGGAACGACTCGTGGTCTTCGGTGAAGAGGTCTCGGCGCATGGCGCCTCCTTCGGGTCGGGGGCTCGGGTCAGGGCAGCAGTTCGACGAGCGTGGCGTTGGCGGTGCCGCCGCCCTCGCACATCGTCTGCAGGCCGTACCGAATTCCGTTGTCGCGCATGTGATGGATCATGCGGGTCATCAGCACCGCACCCGACGCGCCGAGCGGGTGGCCGAGCGCGATCGCGCCGCCCAGCGGGTTGAGCGCATCCTCGTCGGCGCCGGTGTCGGCGAGCCACGCCAACGGCACCGGCGCGAAGGCCTCGTTCACCTCGAACACCCCGACGTCGGCGATGCCGACTCCCGCCTTGTGCAGCACCTTCTCCGTTGCCGGGATGGGGCCCGTGAGCATGAGTTTGGGGTCGGCGCCGGTGACGGCACCCGCGACGTAGCGGGCGAGCGGGGTGAGCCCGAGGGAGACGGCGTTCTCGGCGGTCATGACGAGAAGCGCCGCCGCACCGTCGGAGATCTGCGAGGAGTTGCCCGCGTGGATGACCCCGTCCTCGGTGAACGCGGGCTTGAGCCCGGCGAGCTTCTCGGGCGTGGTGCCGCGACGGATGCCCTCGTCGTCGGTCACGACGCCGCCGTCGGTGAACACGGGGACGATCTGGTCGGTGAAGGCACCCGCGTCCTGCGCCGCCGCGGCCCGTTCGTGCGATCGGGCCGAGTACTCATCGAGGCGGGCCCGCGACAGCCCCCACTGCTGGGCGATCAGCTCCGCCGAGATGCCCTGGTTGAACGAGAAGTCGTCATACCTGGCAAGCACTTTCGGTCCGTATGGCATGCCGGTGGCGCGCGCGGAGCCCAGCGGCACCCGGCTCATCACCTCGACTCCCCCGGCGACCACCACGTCCTGCTGGCCCGACATCACGGCCTGCACCGCGAAATCCAGGGCCTGCTGGCTGGACCCGCAGGCACGGTTCACCGTGGTGCCAGGGATGTGCTCGGGCCAGCCCGCGGCCAGAACGGCGTAGCGGCCGATGTTGCTCGACTGGTCCCCCACCTGGGATACGCAGCCCCACACCACGTCGTCGACGACGGCCGGGTCGACGCCGGTGCGTTCGGCGAGTTCGTTGAGCACCACCGCCGACAGGTCGGCGGCGTGCTGTTCGGACAGTCCGCCGTTGCGCTTGCCAACGGGCGTGCGCACGGCCCCGACGATGACGGTTTCCCTCATTGCTCCTGCTCTCTCTCGTTCGAAGCCCATCGACCGGTGAACTCCGGGTCGCGCCTCATGGCGAAGGCGGCGTAGGCCTCTCGCGAGTCTGCCGTCGCGAAGTTCCCCGGTTGTGCGCGGGCCTCATTGGCCAGCGCCTGGCGCAGCGTCGTGTCGGCCCCGTCGTTGAGCAGCGCCTTGCTCTGCGCCAGCGCATACGGCGGGCCGTTGGCGAGTCGGCGCGCGAGATCGTCGACGAAGTCGTCGATCTCGCCCGCGGGGCGTACCCAGGTGACGAGACCCATGTCGTGCGCCTCCGTCGCGTCGATCATGTCCGCCAGCAGCACGAGTCGCTTGGCCTGCTGCAGCCCGACCAGTTTGGGCAGCAGCCACGACCCACCGAGATCGACCGACAGCCCGCGCTTGGTGAAGATCTGGCAGAACCGTGACTCGGGCGTCGCCACCACGAGGTCGCATCCCAGCGCGAGGTTCCAGCCGGCGCCGACCGCGACGCCGCGGACCTTGGCGATCGTCGGTATCGCCAACTCGTGCAGCGCGAGCGCGACGTCGGTCAGCCGGTCCAGCTTGTACCGGGGGTGGACGTCCTCGGGCACCGAGATGTCGGCGCCGGAGCAGAATGCGTCACCGGCGCCGGTGAGGATCAGCGCGCGGACGTCGCGGTCGCGCTTGAGTGCGCGCAGGGCATCGGCCAGCGCCACCCAGGATCGTGCGTCCAGTGCGTTCTTGCGCTCGGGCCGGTTCAGCGTCAGCGTCCGCACGCCGTCGTGATCGGAGGTCAGCAGCACGTCGTCGTCGGTGGATTCGGCCATCAGTGCGCGGGCCCGATCACGCCGTCGGCCCGCAACCGCGCCAATTCGTCGGCGGTGACGCCTAATTCGCCCAGCACCGCGTCGGTGTGCTCGCCGAGGCCGGGTACCGCGCCCATCGGCTGAGTGAAGCCGCTGATGACCGGCGGCGGGCGCAGCGCGGCGATGTCTCCCTTTCGGGTGCCGACGGTGCCCCATCGGTTGCGCGCCCTCAGCTGGGGATGCCTGATCACCTCGCTCGGGACGTTGTACCGCGAGTTGCCGATCCCGGCTTCGTCGGCGATGCGCTGGATCTCGGCGAGATCGTGCAGGGCACACCACGTCCCGATGGCCTCGTCGAGGATCGCACGGTGCGCGCAGCGGCCGGAGTTGGTGGAGAAGCGCGGGTCGTCCGCGAGGTCGGGCCGGTCGATGATCTCGCGGGCCACCCGCTGCCATTCGCGGTCGTTGGTGGTGCCAAGGACGACGGTCTGGCCATCCCCGGTGGGGAACGCGCCATAGGGTGCCACCGCGGGTGAGCCGACGCCGAGCGGCTCCTGGTCGATGCCGGAGTGCTGCGTGTAGGTGAGCGCGTAGCCCATCACGTCGGTCATCACGTCGAACAGGCTCAGCTCCACTGACGGTGCCGGGGATCCCGCAGGTCGAGTGCCGCGCCCGAACAGCAGCGCCAGGATGGAGATCGCCGCGTAGAGCCCTGTGGTGAAGTCGGCCATCGCGGGACCCGGCTTGGCAGGCATCCCGGGATATCCGGTGATCGCGCAGGACCCCGACTCCGCCTGCACCAGAAGGTCATAGGCGCGCTTGTGCGAGATGGGTCCGCCGGGGCCATAGCCGTCGATCTCCAGCGGTATGACGCCGGGGTGGCGCTGCGCGAGGTCCGCGGCGGTGAGCCCGAGGCGGGCCAGCGCACCCGGCGCGAGGTTGGAGACGAAGGCGTCGGCACCGTCGAGCAGCCGGTGCAGCAGTTCCACGCCTTCGGGCGACTTCGTGTTGAGCGTCACCGACTCCTTGCCGCGGTTGCACCACACGAAGTGGGCGGCCAGCCCGCCGGGACCGTTCACGACGTCGTCGTAGTCGCGGGCGAAGTCACCGCCCCTTGGGTTCTCGACCTTGATCACGCGCGCGCCGAAGTCGGCGAGCACCCGGGTGCACATCGGGGCGGCCACCGCCTGCTCCATGGCAACGATCGTGACGCCTGCCAGCGGCGCGTTCGAGGGATTCGGCACGGTGGTCACATGACCATGCCGCCGTCGACCGGCAGCACCTGGCCGGTGACGTACGACGCGGCATCCGACGCCATGAACACGAACGCCCCCGCGATCTCGGCAGGCTCCGCCCACCGCTTCATGGGAATACGCGCCATCATGTTGGCGGCGAACTTCTCGTTGGTGCGGATCGTCTCGGTCATGGGCGTAGCCGCAAGGGGGGCAAGGGCATTGACCATGATGCTCTTGGTGGCCAGCTCGCGGGCCAACGACTTCGTGAACCCGATCAGCCCGGCCTTGGCAGCCGAGTAGTTCACCTGGCCGAGGGTGCCGGTGAGGCCCGCCGCCGACGTGACGTTGATGATGCGGCCGGTGCCATCGGTGGGAATGTATGGCAACGCGGCCTGAGTGCAGTGGAACGTACCCATCACGTGCACGTCGAAGGTCAGGCGGAACGTCTCGTCGGTGAGCTTGGGGAACATCGCAGGCGCGGTCACGCCCGCGTTGTTGACCAGGATGTGCAGTGCTCCTCCGCCGAGTTCGGCGGCAGCGGCGGCTGCGGCGTCGGCGGCAGCGCGGTCACCGACGTCGAGGACGTGGCTGTCTGCGGTGCCGCCCGAGGCGCGGATCGTCTCGGCGACCGCCGCGGCTGCGTCACCGTCGATGTCGGTGACGAGCACCGCCGCGCCCGCCTCGGCCAGGGCCGTGGCGACTGCCGCGCCGATGCCTGCCGGAGCGCCGGCGCCGGTCACCATGGCCGTCCGGCCGGTCAGGTCGAAGTACCCCATGCTCGTCGTGCTCCGTTCTCAGTAGCTACGCGGAAGGCCGAGCACGTGCTCGCCAAGGAAGTTGAGGATCATCTCCTGGCTCACCGGAGCGATCTTCATCAGACGGGCTTCCCGGAAGTACCGTGACACGTGGTACTCCTCGGAGTAGCCCATCCCGCCGTGCAGCTGCAGCGCCCGGTCGGCGGCGGCGAAGCCGGCGTCGGCGCACAGGTACTTGGCCGTATTCGCCTCGCGGCCACAGGGTTTGCCGTTGTCGTAGAGCCAGGTGGCCTTGCGCAGCACCAGTTCGGCGGCGTCGAGGCGGGCCAGCGAGTCCGCGAGCGGGAACTGCAGACCCTGGTTCATGCCGATCGGCCGGTTGAACACGACGCGCTCGTTGCCGTACTTGACCGCCTTCTCGAGTGCGACCCGCCCGATGCCGAGGGCCTCGGCCGCGATGAGCATGCGCTCCGGATTCAGGCCGTCGAGGATGTACTTGAAGCCCTGCCCCTCCTCGCCGACGCGGTCCTCCACCGGCACCATCAGGTCGTCGATGAACAGCTCGTTGGAGCTGACGGCGTTGCGGCCCATCTTCTTGATCGGCCGGATGTCGACGTGGGCGCGGTCGAGGTCGGTCATGAACAGCGTCATGCCGTCGGTCTTCTTGGCGCCACGCTTCGCCAGGTCCTCGGGGGACTCGGTGCGGGTCAGCAGCAGGATCTTCTCGGACTCGAGTGCCTTCGAGATCCACACCTTGCGGCCGTTCACTCGGTAGGCGTCGCCCTCGCGCTTGGCGAACGTCGTGATGCGGGAGGTGTCTAGCCCCGCTCCCGGTTCGGTGACGCCGAAGCAGACGTGCAGGTCACCGTCGACGATCCGCGGCAGGGTGCGGGCCTTCAGTTCGTCGGAGCCGTGCTTGACCACGGGTTGCATGCCGAAGATGGAGAGGTGAATGGCGCTGGCGCCGTTCATCGCAGCACCCGACCGCGACACCTCCTCGAGCAGCAGGCAGGCCTCGGTGATGCCGAGTCCGTGCCCGCCGTACTCCTCGGGGATCGTCATGCCCAGCCAACCGCCGCTGGCGATGGCGTCGTAGAACTCTCGAGGGAATTCGTGGGCCTCGTCCTTCTCCATCCAGTAGTGATCGTCGAACCTGCCCGCGAGTTCGGCGACGGACTTGCGGATCAGCTCCTGATCCTCGCTGAGTTCAAAGCTCATTCCACCGGACACGACGTCCTCCTCGACCTTGAAAACATTGGTTAGCTATGTATCACAGCACACGGACGCCCGTCGCCGCGAGCGGCCTCCGCAATCGGGATGGCCCCCGTGTCGACGGGCCTCCGGGCTCAATCCTTATTGCCGGTCAGTTCTTTTGCGTTGGCGGCGAACTGGGCGAAGTCCGTGCCTCCGTGGTCGTGCTTGGACAGCGCCTGAATCGAGACGTCGTGCCCCTCGGCAGCCTTGCGCAGGGCGCCGACGGTGGCCTGCTCCTTGCTGATGTGGGTGAACGGATCGAAGTGGTACCAGCGCATGGCGTTCTGGTAGGTCATCTTGTCGATGTCGGCGTCGGGCACCGAGTTCGCCTTGAGCACCTCGTCGAGTTGCTCGGGCGCTTCGGGCCACATCGAGTCCGAGTGCGGATAGTCGGCTTCCCAGCAGATGTTGTCGACGCCGATCTGATTCCGCAGGGTGACGCCGACCGGGTCGGCGATGAAGCACGTCAGGAAGTGCTCCCGGAACACCTCCGAGGGCAGCTTGCCGCCGAAGTCCTGATGCGTCCACGTCGAGTGCATCTCGTAGGTGCGATCGATCCGCTCCAGGAAGTACGGGATCCACCCCGTGCCACCCTCGGACAGCGCGATCTTCAGCGTCGGGTACTTCTTCACCGGCGCCGACCACAACAGGTCGGCGGCGGCCTGCACGATGTTCATCGGCTGCAACGTGATCATCACGTCCATCGGCGCGTCGGGGGCGGTGATCGCCAGCCGGCCCGACGATCCGATGTGCACGTTGAGCACGGTCTCGGTGTCCACCAACGCCTCCCACAGCGGCGTCCAGTAGTCGTCGTGGAAGCTCGGATAGCCCATCGCGGCGGGGTTCTCGCTGAACGTCAGCGAGTGCACGCCTCGCGCGGCGTTGCGCCGCACCTCCGCGGCGCAGGCCTCGGCGTCCCAGATCACCGGCAGCGTCATCGGGATGAACCGCGCCGGGTATGCCCCGCACCATTCCTCGACGTGCCAGTCGTTGTACGCCTGCACCAGCGCCAACGAGAACTCCGGGTCCTCGGTGGCGAACAGCCGACCCGCGAATCCCGGGAAGGATGGGAAGCACATGGAGCCGAGGATGCCGCCGGCGTTCATGTCCTTGACCCGCTCGTCGACGTCGAAGCACCCCTTGCGAATCTCGTCGAGACCCTGCGGTTCCAGGCCGTACTCCTCCTTGGGGCGGCCCGCCACGGCGTTGAGTGCCACGTTCGGGATCACGATGTCCCGGAACTGCCACGTATCGCTGCCGTCGGCGTTGTGCACCAGTCGCGGCGCCTCGTCGCGGTACTTGGCAGGCAGATGATTCTTGAACATGTCCGGCGGTTCGACGATGTGGTCGTCCACGCTGATCAAGATCATGTCGTCTTTGTTCACGACCGCTCCCTTCTTCGGGCCCGTGCGGGCCGCTGTTCGGGTTGGTTCTCTACTAGAGGAAACTAGCTTCTCGTGATTTGAGAATCAACATCCGTAGCGCGCCGTCACGGTTCTGACCCCGACTTTTCTGTTGGGTTCACACCGCAACCGGACCCCTGGTCGCGACACTCCCATTGACCGTCGAACCAAAGAGTGGAAATCTATTGGTCAAATATGAGAACCTGATTCTCGCAAGCGAGAGTCAAGAGAGGAGACGGCCGTGCGGGTGACCCCGATGCAGCCCGACGAGTGGGATGACGACGTCGTCAAAGCGCTGTCGGTCATGGTCTCGCCGGACCGCATGGAACGCCGTGACGTCGGGTCGGCTCTGTCCACGCTGGTACGCCATCCCAAGCTGACCCGTGCCTTCCTCCGGTTCAACGGCTACCTGCTGTTCGGTTCGACGCTGCCGGAACGGCTGCGCGAGCTGGCGATCCTGCGGGTGGCACATCGTCGCAACTGTGCCTACGAGTGGCAGCACCACGTCGAGATGGGCGCCGAGTCCGGTCTGACCCCCGACGTCATCGACGGCGTGACACGCGGGGAGGCGTCCGACCCGCTCGACCAGGTGGTGCTCACCGCGGTCGACGAACTCGAAGTCGACTCGAACGTCTCGGACGCGACGTGGGCGGCACTGTCCGAGCACCTCGACGAGCGTCAGCGCATGGACCTCGTCTTCACGATTGGCTCATACGGCCTTCTGGCCATGGCCTTCAACACCTTTGGCGTCGTACCGGAACAGGAGAACTGAACATGCCCTTCTTTGCCAAGCCCGATGAGGGTAGTTGGACCGAGCACTGGCCCGAATTGGGCACGGCCCCGGTCAACTACGAGGACTCGATCGACCCCGAGCACTTCAAGCTCGAGCAGCAGGCGATCTTCCGTAAGACCTGGCTCAAGGTCGGACGCGTGGAGCAACTGCCCAAGAAGGGCAGTTACTTCACCCGCGAGATGCCCGCAGCGGGTCCGGGCACGTCGGTGATCATCGTCAAGGACAAAGAAGACGTCGTCCGCAGCTTCTACAACCTGTGCCGCCACCGCGGCAACAAGCTGGTGTGGAGCGACTACCCCGGCGAGGAGGTGTCCGGCGTCTGCCGCCAGTTCACCTGCAAGTACCACGCATGGCGGTACGGCCTCAACGGCGACCTGACCTTCGTGCAACAGGAGGGCGAGTTCTTCGACCTCGACAAGGGCGACTACGGCCTGGTCTCGGTGCGCTGCGAGATCTGGGAAGGCTTCATCTTCATCAACTTCGACGACGACGCAGCCCCGCTGTCGGAGTACCTGGGCGACTTCGCCAAGGGCCTGGAGGGTTACCCCTTCCACGAGATGACCGAGCACTACAGCTACCGCTCGGAGATCAACGCCAACTGGAAGCTCTTCATCGACGCGTTCACCGAGTTCTACCACGCGCCGATCCTGCACATGAAGCAGGCGGAGAAGGAGGAGGCCGAGAAGCTCGCCCAGTTCGGCTTCGAGGCCCTGGCCTACGACATCAAGGGCGATCACTCGATGGTGTCGTCGTGGGGCGGAATGAGCCCGCCGAAGGACCTCAACATGGTCAAGCCCATCGAACGCATCCTGCACAGCGGGCTGTTCGGACCGTGGGACCGCCCCGACATCAAGGGCATCCTCCCCGAAGAGCTGCCGCCGGCGATCAACCCCGGACGCCACAAGACCTGGGGCACCGACTCATTCGAGTTCTTCCCCAACTTCACCCTGCTGTTCTGGGCGCCGGGCTGGTACCTGACGTACAACTACTGGCCCGTCGCCGTCGACAAGCACATCTTCGAGGCCGACCTGTACTTCGTGCCGCCGAAGAACCTGCGCGAGCGCCTGTCGCAGGAACTCGCCGCGGTGACGTTCAAGGAGTACGCGTTCCAGGACGCCAACACCCTCGAGGCTACCCAGACCCAGATCGGCACCCGGGTCGTCACCGACTTCCCGCTGTGCGACCAAGAGATCCTGCTTCGCCACCTGCACATGACCGCGCACCAGTACGTTGACCGGTACAAGGCTTCCCTGAGCGCCAACGGAACCGCGTCCAACGGGAGTTCGTCCGCCGAAACAGGGGCCGTCACGTCAGGCGAGAAGTCCGCAGAGAAGGAGTCGGCAAATGTCTAAGCTGCCCGAAGAATTCGCCGATCTGGAGCGGTTCTCCGACTGGTGCCTGCCCACTGAGGAGGAGCGCTACGCCAAGCGTCTCGCCTCGTCGATGGACGAGATGCAGGAGCTGTACGACGCGGGGTTGGCGCGACTCGAGGACATCATGGTCTACGTCGACGAGCGGTTTCCCCTGGCGGGTATGCCCGAGGACGCCAAGGCACTCGTCCACCTCGGGCAGTCGATCGTGATGGTGAGCTTCCCCATCGAGGTGTGGAAGCAGCCCCGCGTGCTCGACAGCGGCGCGGCCTACATCAAGCTCATCAAGGAGCCGGTGGTCTAAGCGTGCCAACAGCACTCACGCTCAAGGCAGCTGGTTACGTCGACGTCGTCGCCGGGGAGGTCGTGCGGCCGGCCCTGATACACGTCGACGGCGACGTGATCGTGGGCGTCGGCGGCGACGTGCCCGAAGGGTCGGAGGTCATAGATCTGGGCGACGCGATCCTGCTGCCCGGGCTGATGGACATGGAGGTCAACCTCCTGATGGGCGGGCGCGGCGAGAACCCGGGCCTGTCACAGGTCCAGGACGACCCGCCCACCCGCACGCTGCGCGCGGTCGGCAACGCCCGCCGCACGCTGCGTGCGGGGTTCACCACCGTGCGCAACCTCGGGCTGTTCGTCAAGACCGGTGGCTACCTGCTCGACGTGGCACTCGGCAAGGCCATCGACGCCGGCTGGATCGAAGGCCCGCGCGTCATCCCGGCGGGTCATGCGATCACGCCGACCGGGGGGCACCTCGATCCGACGATGTTCGCCGCGTTCATGCCCGGTGCGCTCGAGCTGACGGTCGAGGAGGGCATCGCCAACGGCGTCGACGAGATACGCAAGGCGGTGCGCTACCAGATCAAGCACGGCGCCCAGCTGATCAAGGTGTGCGTGTCCGGTGGCGTCATGTCACTGACCGGTGAGGCTGGCGCGCAACACTATTCGGACGAGGAACTGCGCGCGATCGTCGACGAGGCGCATCGTCGCGGGTTGCGGGTGGCTGCCCACACCCACGGCGCCGAAGCCGTCAAGCACGCCGTCGCGTGCGGCATCGACTGCATCGAGCACGGCTTCCTCATGGACGACGAGGCGATCCAGGCCCTGGTCGACAACGACCGGTTCCTGGTGACCACCCGTCGCCTCGCCGAGGCCATGGACGTGTCCAAGGCACCGAAGGAGTTGCAGGACAAGGCCGCCGAGATGTTTCCCAAGGCCAAGACGTCGATCAAGGCGGCCTACGAGGCAGGGGTCAAGATCGCCGTCGGCACGGACGCGCCCGCCATCCCGCACGGGCGCAACGCCGACGAACTCGTCACCCTCGTCGACTGGGGCTTGCCGCCGGCCGCGGTGCTGCGGGCAGCCACCGTCGTCGCCGCGGAACTGATCAACCGCACCGACCTCGGCCGGATCGAGCAGGGTTACCTCGCGGACGTCATCGCGGTGCCCGGCGATCCCCTGACCGACATCACCGTTACACAGCGGGTCAACTTCGTAATGAAGGGCGGTAAGGTCTACCGACATGACAGTGCCAACTAGCGCGTCGCGAACCTCGGATCTGGTCGAGATCCAACAGCTGCTGGCCAAGTACGCCGTCACCATCACCCAGGGCGACGTCGAAGGGCTGGTCGAGGTCTTCACCCCCGACGGCACCTACAGCGCATTCGGCTCCACCTACACGCTGGCCCGCTTCCCCGAACTCGTCGAGGCAGCACCCAGCGGGCTGTTCATGACCGGCACGTCGCTCGTCGACCTCGACGAGAACGACCCGGACAGGGCGAGCGGCACGCAGCCCCTGTGCTTCATCGAGCACTCGAAGCACGACATGCGGATCGGCTACTACCGGGACACCTACGTCCGCACCCCGGACGGCTGGCGACTGAAGACCCGTGCGATGACGTTCATCCGACGCAACGGCGACCACGACTCGGGTCGCCCGCACGCGATCGGCAGGCCGGAAGCCGGATGAGCACCTCCGCCGGAACGGCAATCCCCACCGAGACCACCGACACCATCGAGTTCCGGTCGGAGCTGGTCGCCTGGCTCGACGAGAATGACCTGACACCACCCCCCGACGACTCCCTGCAGGGCCACATGCGCCAATTCGCCAGGGTGCAGCGCGCGCTGTACGACGCCGGGTGGAGCCGCCAGGGCTGGCCCGAGCACGCCGGCGGCCTCGGCGGTCCGGACATCCTGCGGGCGATCGTCGGCGAAGAGGTGGTGGGTCGCCGACTCGCCGAGCCCGGGCCGTACTCGATGCTCGAGGTGCTGGCACCGACGATGATCGACTACGCCTCCCCCGCACTCGCCGCCGAGATGGTGCCCAAGCTGCTGAGCGGCGAGGAGCAGTGGTGTCAGGGCTTCTCGGAGCCCGGCTCGGGAAGCGATCTGGCCTCGCTGAGCACGCGCGCCGAACAGCGCGACGGCACGTGGATCGTCAACGGCCAGAAGGTGTGGACGAGTTTCGCCCAGTACTCCCACCGGTGCATCCTGCTCACCCGCACCGGCGGTGCGGACACACCGAGCCACGAGGCGATCACCGCGTTCTTCGTCGATCTCGACACCCCCGGCATCACGGTGCGCCCGCTGCGCACCATGCACGGCGTCGACGAGTTCTGCGAGGTCTACTTCGACGACGTCGTGGTCGACGAGAGCCGGATGCTGGGCAAGCCCGGCGACGGGTGGCGGCTGGCGATGGACCTGCTGCCGTATGAACGCTCCACCTGCTTCTGGCAGCGCATCGCCTACCTCTACTCGCGATTCGACGCGCTCGTCGACGAGGTCAAGGGCATCGGCCAGGCCGTCGACTCGGACATGGGCGAGGCGTATTTGGCGCTGCACACGCTGCGCTGCCGGTCCCGTGCGACCCAGCACCGGCTGGACGACGGCCAGAAGCTGGGCCCGGACACCTCCATCGACAAGGTGCTGCTGGCTGCCGCCGAGCAGAAGCTCTACGACACCGCCCGCGATCTGCTTGCGGGGTCGATCGAACTGGACGACACCGCCTGGCGCACCGAGTACCTGTACTCGCGCGCCGCGACGATCTACGGCGGCACCGCGGAAGTGCAGCGCAACATCATCGCCCGCCGCCTCTTGGATCTCGGGAAGGAGTGACCGTGGACAGCCAATCCGACTCCGGGACGTGGGAGTTACTCGAGGACGGCCTCCGCAAGACCATGCTCACGGCGTCGGGTCCCGAACTCGACGCGGCGCTGGCCGACATGGGCTGGTCGGACATGCTGTCGGACATGCCGGAGACTGCCGTCCCGCTGGTGTTCCGGCTCCTCGGCGAAACCGGCTCGCACGCATCGGTTCTCAACGACGTCGTCCAGCAGACCGCCGACCGCGAAGTGGGCGCCACGCCCGAGCTGCCCTATGCGGGTGGCAGCTGGGTGGTCTGGGAACGCGACCGCAGCGGCGATTCGAGCACGGCGCTCGGGGGCCTGCCCCTGCGCCGGGTCGAGGAAGGCGGGCTGCTGCGGCTCGGTGACGCCCGTCGCGCGCTGGGCTGGTGGCTGGTCGGGACGTCGCGGGCGATGCTCACCCTCGCGCGCCAGCACGCCGTCGACCGCGTCCAGTTCGGCAAGCCGATCGCGCAGTTCCAGGCGGTCCGGCACCGGCTCGCCGAGACGCTCGTCGCGATCGAAGGCGCCGAGGCGACGCTGAGCCTGCCCGGTGTCGACAATCCGGATCTGACCGCGCTGCTGGCCAAGGCGGCCGCGGGCAAGGCCGCCCTGCTGGCCGCCAAGAACTGCCAGCAGGTGCTCGCAGGCATCGGATTCACCGCCGAGCACGGCCTGCACGTCCACGTCGAGCGCGCGCTGGTGCTCGACGGATTGCTGGGCAGCTCACGGGAACTCACGAAGAAGGCCGGAGCCGGGCTGCGCGCCCGCGGTTCGGTACCGCGCCTGGCGCAGCTGTAGGTTGGGCGGGGCTCAGCCCCTTGGCAGTCCGAGCACCCGCTGGGCGATGATGTTGCGCTGGATCTCCGACGTGCCGCCTGCGATCGTGCCCGCGAACGACCTCGTGTAGCGGTCGGGCCAACTGCCGGCGTACCCGTCGTGGTTGAGCGACTCGTAGGTGGTGGACATGGCGGGGTGGATCAGACCATCGGCGCCGTGGGCGTGCAGCGCGTGCTCGGCCGCCGTCTGCCCTGCCTCTGCGCCGAACAGCTTGAGCACCGACAGTGCGGCGACGTCCTCCTCGCCGCGGGCAGCACGCGCGATCGCCGCGGACCCGAGCAGGCGCAGCGCGTGGTTGTCCATCACCAGCGTGGCGAACCGGTCGCGCTCCACCTCGGTGTGCGGCCGCCAGTCCTCGATCAGGTCGGCGAGCCGGTCGGCGTAGCTGAGCCACAGCATGTTCCGCTCGTGGCCCAAGGATCCGCTGGCGACCGACCATCCCTGATTCAACTGGCCGACGAGGTTCTCCGCCGGTACCCGCACGTCGTTGAAGAACACCTCGTTGAAGTCCATGTCGTCGCGGCTGGCCGCCGACGCGAACGGCCGGCAGGCGACCCCCGGCAGGTCGGTCGGAATCAGCAACACGCTGATCCCCCTGTGCTTCGGCGCATCCGGGTCGGTGCGCACGAAGGTCAGGAGGACGTCGGAGTCGTGCGCCCCTGACGTCCACACCTTCTGACCGTTGACCACGAAGTGGTCGCCGTCGGAGTCCGTCGCGTGCACCGCCCGGGTCCGCAGCGATGCGAGGTCCGAGCCTGCGCCTGGCTCGCTCATGCCGAGCGCGGCGGTGATCTCGGCGCGCAGGATGGGTACGGCCCACCGCTGCTGCTGCTCGGCGGTCCCGAACGTGATGATGGAGGCGGCGATGATGCCGACGCCCTGGGCGTTGAAGGTCGGGACCATGCGCCGCCGTGACAGTTCCATCTGATGGACGTACTGCTGGAGGATCGACGCATTGCGTCCGCCGAACTCCGGCGAGTGACCCGGCACGAGCCAACCGTTGTCGAAGAGCAGCCGCTGCCAGCGGCGCGCCCAGTCCGGCAGATCCGACGAGGACCGCGGCCGTTGCGCGGCCTCCAGATGAGTGGGGCGGTGCTCGTCGAGGAAGGCCACGAATTCGGCTCGGAAGGCCTCGAGTTCGGCGTCGAACGACAGCTGCACGGCTCTCCCGGTGAGAATGCGACCGCACCCGCTGCGAGCAGCGGCGGAGCGGCCGGGATGGAATGCGCCCCGATTGCGAAGGGCTTCTGTAAATAAGCTATTGAGAATAGTATTCTCGCCATGGGGAAGTTACAATCTCAGACACGATGGCTGCGAGGGGGTCTTGGACCACGATGGTCGAGCATTCTCCGGTACAGTCCATCCATGCTCTTTCCACTCGGCCTGCCGACGAGTCGCTGGTGACAAGCCCCAGCGAAGAGCCGGCCTGGAAGCAGCGGGCGGTCGAACGCTCCATCAAGACCGCAAAACTGCGCGCCGCTCAGCGCGTGCAGCGCTTCCTGGACGCCGCTCAGGCCATCATCATCGAGAAGGGCAGCACGGACTTCACCGTGCAAGAGGTCGTCGACCGCTCACGCCAGTCGCTGCGCAGCTTCTACTTGCAGTTCGACGGCAAACACGAACTCCTCCTCGCACTGTTCGAGGACGCGCTGAGCCGGTCGGCCGACCAGATCCGCGCCGCCACCGCCGGGCATACCGACCCCCTCGAACGCCTGAAGGTAGCCGTCCAACTGCTGTTCGAGTCGTCGCGGCCCGATCCCGCGGCCAAGCGCCCGCTGTTCACCGACTTCGCGCCGCGCCTGCTGGTGTCGCATCCGTCCGAGGTGAAGGTGGCACACGCGCCGCTCGTCGTCCTGCTGACCGAATTGATGGAGGATGCCGCGGAGGCGGGTGCCCTGCGCGCCGGTCTGAGCCCCAAGCGCATGGCGGCCATCACCATGCAGACCGTCATGTTCGTTGCGCAGTCGAGCGGCTCCGAGGAGGGGTCCAACAAGCCCGTCTCGGCGGACGAGGTGTGGGACTTCGTCTCCCACGGGTTCGCCGCCAGCTAGCAGAGAACACCGTTCTCACAACGGCATAACGGCATGGCCCGCCATGTCGCTGGCGGATTCCGCCGGCCATCCGACCGCGATCGGTGCCGCGGCTTTCGACCGTCCCCGAACACTTCCGACCGGGCTGCCGCGACCACCGGACGCGGACCTCCGGAGTCGCACGACTTCCCATGGCCCACATGACTTCTAAGCAGTCAGTACAAACGCCACGCACCCGCGCTGCCCGTTGACACAATCGATTACCGATGACAGAGTGCTGAGCAAGTGCACAGCAAATGGTTGGTGCCGACGACAGAGCAGGGGTCCGACATGGCAGGGCGGTTAGAGGGCAAGGTCGCTTTCATCACCGGTGCGGCGCGCGGCCAGGGTCGCGCACACGCGGTCCGCATGGCGCAGGAGGGCGCCGACATCATCGCCATCGACATCTGCAAGCAGATCGACAGCGTGCAGATCCCGCTGTCCAATCCGGAGGATCTCGCCGAGACCGCGGATCTGGTCAAGAACCTCGACCGCCGCATCTTCACCGCCGAGGTCGACACCCGCGACTTCGACGCACTCAAGGCCGCGGTCGACGCGGGCGTCGAGGAGTTCGGTCGACTCGACGTCATCGTGGCCAACGCGGGCATCGGCAACGGAGGGCAGACCCTCGACAAGACCGGGGAACCCGACTGGAACGACATGATCGCCGTGAACCTGTCCGGCGTCTGGAAGACGGTCAAGGCCGGTGTCCCCCACATCCTTGCGGGTGGTAACGGCGGCTCGATCATCCTGACGAGTTCGGTCGGCGGACTGAAGGCCTACCCGCACACCGGTCACTACGTCGCCGCCAAGCACGGCGTCATCGGATTGATGCGGACGTTCGCCGTCGAACTCGGCGCGCAAAACGTCAGGGTCAACTCCGTGTGCCCCACCAACGTCAACACCCCGCTTTTCATGAACGAGGGCACGATGAAGCTCTTCCGGCCCGACCTGGAGAACCCGGGTCCCGACGACATGAAGGTCGTCGGCCAGATGATGCACACGTTGCCGATCGGCTGGGTCGAGCCCGAGGACGTCGCGAACGCGGTGCTGTTCCTCGCGTCCGACGAAGCCCGCTACATCACCGGGGTTGCCCTGCCGGTCGACGGCGGAAGCTGTCTGAAGTAGCGGTGCCGAGCGGCGCGGGCTGACAGAGTCGGGGCGATGGACGACTCCGAACCCGATCCCGAGGTCGTCGAGGCATCGGGCATCGCCGGCTACAGCCCCTCGTTCACCAGGACGGTGGTCGAGAAGGTCGGCCCCGTGCTGCGTCGCTACTTCCGCGCCGAACTGCACGGCCTCGACGTGTTCCCCCCGACGGGGGGCGTACTGGTCGTGTCCAACCACTCCGGCGGAATGCTGACACCGGACGTGCTGCTGTTCGGCTCCGCGTTCTATCGCCGGTTCGGCTACCACGACCGCCCGCTGCACACGCTCGCCCACTACGGGGTCGTGATGGGACCGCTCGGCGACGTGATGCCGAAGGTCGGGGTCATCGAGGCCAGCCGCGAGAACGCCGCAGCCGCACTGGCTTCCGGCGCCGTGGTGCTCGTGTTCCCCGGTGGCGACTACGACTCCTACCGCCCGACGCGCGAGGACGCGGTGATCGACTTCGCAGGCCGCACCGGTTACGTGCGGACTGCGATCAACGCCGGGGTGCCCATCGTGCCGTCGGTGACCATCGGTGCGCAGGAGGGCCAGCTGTTCCTCACCCGCGGCAACCGGGTGGCCAAGCTCCTCGGCCTGACCAAGGCGCGACTGGAGATCCTGCCCGTCACCTTCGGGTTCCCGTTCGGCTTCAGCATGCTGGTACCGCCGAACCTGCCGCTGCCCACCAAGATCGTCACCCAGGTGCTCGAGCCGATCGACGTGCTCGAGCGCTTCGGTCCCGACCCCGACGTCGACGAGGTCGACGTGTACGTCCGATCGGTCATGCAGTCCGCACTCGACGAACTCGCGCGCAAGCGGCGCTTCCCGATCCTGGGGTGACGGCGATGCTGAGTTCGGTCGCGGCCAGCGCCGGCGAGATCGTGGGCACGCTGGCCACATTGGTGCGGGCAGGCGTGCTGGCCCCCCTGCGCCCGGACAGGTACGTGAGGATGGCCGCGGCGGTGCGCGACGGCGGCTCGGTGACCCTCGGCTTCGCCATCGCGGCTCGGCGGTGTCCCGATGCCAGTGGGCTGGTGGACGAGCTGGGCTCCCTGACGTGGCGGCAGCTCGACGATCGCGCCCGCTCGCTGGCCGCCGGCCTGCAGCGCCTGCCCTCGCCGCCCACGACGGTCGGCATCATGTGCCGCAACCATCGCGGGTTCGTGTCCGCGCTGATGGCCGCCGACAGGATCGGCGCCCACGTCCTGTTGCTCAACACCTCGTTCGCCGGACCCGCGCTCGCCGAGGTCGTGGGTCGCGAGGGCGTCGACGTCATCGTCTACGACGAAGAGTTCGGCCCAACCGTGGATCAGGCCCTGGCCGACGCACCCGGTGCCACGCGCATCCTCGGCTGGACCGACACCGAGCAGCCGCTCCCCCGGCTCACCGTCGAGGGGCTGATCCGCACGAACGTCGGGAGCCGACCGGAGCGAACGACGGGCCGTGCCAAGATCGTGCTGCTGACCTCGGGCACCACCGGCACGCCCAAGGGCGCACGGCCGACGTCGGGCGGCGGCGCTACCGAACTGAAGGGCATCCTCGACCGGATCCCCTGGCGCTCCGGAGAAGTCACGGTCATCGCCGCCCCCATGTTCCACGCCTGGGGCTACTCACAGCTCGTCTTCGCCGCGTTCATGGCCACCACGATCGTGACTCGCAGGCGATTCGATCCCGCTGCCACACTCGACCTCGTCGACCGCCACGGCGCCTCCGGTCTCGTGGTGGTTCCGGTCATGCTCGACCGGATCATGGACCTACCGGACGACGTGCGGCGCGAGTACCACGGGCGCACACTGCGCTTCGTCACGGCATCCGGCTCGCGCATGCGGCCCGACGTCGTTACGCGCTTCATGGACGAGTTCGGCGACGTGGTCTACAACAACTACAACGCCACCGAGGCCGGCATGATCGCGACCGCGACCCCCGCGGACCTGCGCGCAGCACCCGACACCGCGGGGCGACCTGCCGACGGTACCGAGGTCCGCATCCTCGACGAGGCGTTCGGGCCCGTGCGCGACGGTGCGGTCGGGCAGATCTTCGTCCGCAGTGCCACGTTGTTCGACGGCTACACCGAAGGGTCGGCCGCCGATGGAAAGACCTACCACGACGGCTTCATGGCGTCCGGTGACATGGGATACGTCGACCCCGACGGTCGCCTGTTCGTCGTCGGCCGCGACGACGAGATGATCGTCTCCGGCGGCGAGAACGTCTATCCGATGGAGGTCGAGAAGGTACTCGCCGGCCACCCGGACGTCGCGGAGGCCAGCGTCGTCGGCGTCGCCGACGACGAGTACGGGCAACGGCTGGTCGCGTTCGTCGTGCCACGGTCGGGCGCGTCGGCCGATGCCGACACCCTGCGCCGCCACGTCCGGGACACCCTCGCGAACTACAAGGTCCCGCGTGAGGTCATCGCGCTCGACGAACTGCCCCGCAACGCGACCGGCAAGATCCTGCGAGCCGAACTACGCGCCCGCGCCGGCGGTTGATCACCCGTCCACCGCCACCTCGGGCAGCGCACTCTCGACAACGGTCGGATCACTCGTGATCCCTGCAGCAGAGCGGATCTCGAAGAATGCGTCGGTGAACGCTCCGGTCGCCTCGTGGACGTCGGCGAAGGTCTGGTCGTCGGTCAGCACGGCCACGCCCAGCTGATCGACGTAGCTCCACACCGTGATGTTCACCGGCGCACCGAGGGACAGCACGCCGGTGGAGTACAACTCGACCACCGGCGCGCCCGCGAAGTGCCCTCGCTCCCGAGGGCCCGGCACGTTCGACACGGCCACGTTCATCAGCCTGTTCCGGCCGTCGCGCTCGGACAGCCAGCGGAACGCTCCCGGCGCGACGGCAGTGGGGAGATAGGTCATCAGGCGGCAGTACAGTTCGGGACCGATCAGCTCGTGATCCTCCTTGGCCCGTCCGGTCGCCGTCGCCACCAGCCGGACCCGTTCGACCGGATCGGCGACGTGCACGGGTAGCGAGATCGACAGACCGCTGATCTCGTTTCCGGTGACCCGGTTCGGCGACCTGTTCGTCGCCGTGGGCACCGAGGCGATGATCGGTTCGTCGGCGTGACCGTCGTAGCGAATCAACAACCGACGCAACGCTCCTGCCGCGGTCGAGAGTACGACGTCGTTGACGCTGACGCCCAGCGCCTTCGCCACCTGCTTGACCTCCGACAGAGCGAGCGCGGCGCTGCCGAACCGCCGTTCGGGTGATACCTGATGGTTCAGGAACGTCGCAGGCGCGCTGAAGTCGTCGGCGAGGTCTGGGATGTCCACGCGCTGCCGCGCACGACGGCGGACCCTGGCGAATCCGGTGACAGCGTCCCTGACCAAGCCGGGCAGCTCGCCGATCTGGCGCACGTGGTCGCGTCCGGCGTCGGCCAGCAGGCGGGTGGGGCGCGGCGGCTCGCACGTCGGTTCGTCGTCGCGCTCGGGCGTCGGCCCGCCCACGATGTCCATCGCGCGGGCAAGGAGATTCACCGACGCCACACCGTCGGCGAGGGCATGGTGCACCTTGCCGATCAATGCGTAGCGCTCGCCGGCCAGCCCCTCGGCGAAGTAGAACTCCCACATCGGCCGGGACCGGTCCAACGGTGTCGAGGCCACCCGCGAGATGACCTCGTCGAGTTCTCTGCGGCCGCCCGGCGCAGGCACCCGTACCCGGCGCAGGTGGTAGTCGAGGTCGACGTCGCAGTCCTCCATCCACATCGGATGGTGCAGGCGCAAGGGGATCTCGACCAGACGGTATCGGAACGGTTCGAGTAGGTGCAGCCTGCGGCGGAAGTGCGTTCGGAACGCCTCGAAGTCGAACTGGCCCGCGATCCCGGTCGCGTCGACCACCGCCACCTTCAGCGTGTGCGAGTGCAGGCTGGGTGTCTCGGTGTACAGCAGATAGGCATCCATGCCGTTGAGCCGCTTCACGTGCCCACCTCGATTCGCCGCCTCCGCCCAAGCCATCGAACCACCGTTGCCGCGGCCGCCCCGTCGTTTTGGCGACACCGTCACCAGTCGCTGCGAACCCGATACGGCGTTCGCTTACGCGCGTACGCTGGCGCGGGTGTGGGTCATCGGGGATGCGACCGAGACACCCATACCCGCCGACCCCGATGCGTTGCGCGACGGTGGAACTCGCTTCCTCACCGACGCGTTCCATCGGTTCGGCTCACTGGGTCATGACAACGAGGTCACCGCCGTCACGGCCTGCAACGAATTCGCGGGCGGCAGTACGGGACGCAAGCTGGCCCTGTCGGTGACCTATCGCCAGCCGGGTCCGCACCGCGACCTGTTCGCCAAGTTCTCCCGCGACCTCGACGACCCCGAACGCGATGAAGGACGCACGCAAATGGAATCGGAGGTGGCCTTCGCCGCCGCCACCCGACGCGACGGCTTCCCGGTCACCGTGCCGACCGTCCTGTTCGCCGACTACCACCGTGACTCTGGCACGGGAATCCTGCTCACGGAGTGCATTCCGTTCGGCCGCGACGGCATCGAACCGCAGTACGCCAAGTGCATGGACTACGACATGCCCGACCAGGTCGGCCACTATCGCGCCCTGTTGGCGTCCGTCGCGCGATTGGCCGGCGCCGACCGCCGCGGTGCGATCGAGTGCGACGTCGGCGCCAGCGTTCCGACCGTCGGTCCGCGGCCGCATCTGGACCGCTCGAAACTCCTACGCCGCGTCGACCGCCTGGCGGACTTCGCGGCGGCGTACCCCGGCCTGCTGCCCGAGTCCGTCCGCTCCGCACCGTTCCTCACCGGCCTCCGCGACACCCTGCCGGAACTACTGCGTCGCGAATCGGACGCATGGGCACTGCTGGGTGGCCGATCAGATCTGACCGCGCTATGTCACTGGAATGCCAACGTGGACAACGCCTGGTTCTGGCGCGACGACCACGACGGCCTGCAGTGCGGCCTCATGGATTGGGGCTGCGTCGGACGCATGAACGTGGCCATGGCGATCTGGGGCGCGATGTGCAGTGCGGAGACCGACCTGTGGGACGACCACCTGCGCGAGCTGCTGACCGGGTTCGTCCACGAGTTCCATCGCCACGGCGGCGCAAAAGTCGACGTCGACGTGCTGGTGCGGCACGTGCTGCTCTACGCGTCGGTGATGGGCATGACGTGGCTCCTCGACGTCCCCTCCTACGTCGGCTCGACGGTGCGCGACCTCGATGCCCACTCGACGCGGTTCGACCGAGGGATCCGCGACGTCGAGAGCGTGCGGTGCCGGTTGCAGATGATGGCCAACGTCCTCAATCTCTGGGCGACGCACGGGGTCGACGGCATCCTGCCGACCTGAGCGCATCGCGTTTGCCGCCGATGCAAACACTCGCACGATATTTGCGTTCCATATGAACAACTGGCACGCGACCCTGGGCGCATTAAATTGGAACTCGTAGCCGACGCATTGCAATTCTCGAGCCGGGAATTCCTGCAGCGGCGACGTCGACAAACGACACACCACCTCACCCAGGGAGAATCATGAAGTTCAGCCACATCGCCACACTCGTCATCACCGGAGCGGCCGCGGCGGCCATCGTCACCGCACCTGCTGCGTCTGCCGCCAGCGTCGGCGTCGATACCGCGCCAACAGGGGCGACGATCACCCAGCGTGACGGCCACGTGCACATTCACGCCACACCGCCGCCGGTGTCCGAGCCGCGCAGCTACGGCGAGTTCGCATCGCCTGCGCTCATCCTCGGCGACTAACGGGTACCGCACGAACGATGACCGATCCGTTCGTCCGCGAATTGGGGCTGCGGAGCCGACCGAATGGGTCGGCTCCGCAGCCCCGTCTTTCGTTTAGTCGACTCGGATGATATGCGTTTGACATGAAATCCCCAATTTCGGGAATGTATTCCATGCAAATGCGTTTCACCACGAGTGGCGTGCGCCCCGGTCAATCAACCGTCTTGGTAATTGCAAAATTTGCTGCAAAACAACGGCGCACTACACCGGTCAGCGCTTCGACCTGCGCCCGCCGACGGCGGGCGCCGTGCCGATGACGCCGTCGGCCTCCAGCTCGGCGATCTCCTCGTCGCTCACGCCGATGGACCGCAGGATCTCATGGTTGTGCTCCCCCAGCAGCGGGGCCGGGGCCCGATGGAATGCGCCCGGCCCCGAAACCAGGTTGATCGGCAGCGTGCTGTGCGGCGCGGAGGGGTTGACCGGATGGCCGAGTTCCTCGAAGAAGCCGCGGTGCCGCAGTTGTTCGATCTCCAGCTGCCGGTGCGGCTGCATCACCTTGGCCACCGGGACGCCGGCGTCGGCGAGCGTCTCGACCACCTGATCACCCGTACGGGCACGGCACCAGGCACCGATGCCGTCGTCGATCGCGTCGTGTCGACGCCGCCGACCCGCCATTCTGTCCAGTTCTGGATCCATCGCCCACTCGGGCCTGCCGATGGCATTGCGCAGCCCCACCCATTGCTCGTCGGTGGCGACGGCGACCGCCACCCAGCAGTCCTCGCGGCCGAATTCGTCGACACCCGCCACCTGGTAGACGTTCTGCGGCGCGGCGGTCGGACCTCGATTGCCCGCCCGTTGCAGCAGCACTCCGTAGGCCGAGTGCTCGATCACCTGCTCGGCGGCGACGTTGAGCGCCGCATCGACCATCGCTGCCTCAACGAGGACGCCTTCGCCGGTACGGCGCCGATGTTCGAGAGCCAGCTGCAGCGCGGTGACGGCGTGCACCCCCGCGTTGGGATCTCCGATCGAGTACGGCTCGTACGGGTTGCGGTCGGGATAGCCGGTGAGCCAACTCAATCCTGATGCGTCCTCGATGATGTACGCGAACGCGGGGTTGTCCCGCCACGGGCCGTCGAGTCCGAAGCCCGGCATCCGCAGCATGACGATGTCGCTGCGCAACTCGCGTACCGATGCGAAGTCCAGCCCGATCTGATCGATGACCCGTGGCGTGAAGTTCTCGACGATCACGTCGCACGTGGGGACGAGACGGCGCAGTAACTCGCGCCCCTGCTCGCTCTGGAAGTCGAGCGTCAGACCCAGCTTGTTCGTGTTGAGCGCCGAGAAGATCGGCGAACGCTCCCACCACTGAGCCTCGGTGGCGGGTATGCCTGCGATGAGCCGGGTCCCGTCGGGTCGCGGCGTCGACTCCAGGTGAATGAGTTCGGCCCCCAGCATGGCCAGCGCGTGCGTACACGACGGGCCTGCCCAGAACGTCGTCATGTCCAGCACCCGAAGGCCTTCGAACGGCAGCCCGGATGCGACGCGAGCGCCGGTCGGCGCCGGTCGCGCCGGCGGCCTGGCCGAACGCAACTCGTCGGTGTGCTCCCCCAGACGCGGAGCGGATGCGGGCGCGCGCAACGTGACCCCGCCGAGCCGGTACGGCGGCGCGGGCTGCACGAAGTCGCCGTCCGGACTCGGAACGAAGGCACCGCGCGCGACGAAGTGGTCCATCGACGTGACGTTCTCGCCATTGCCGACAGGCGAATTGGGGATGCGGAACGCCGACGCCAGGTCGCGCACGTCGTCGACCTTCTGATCGCGAAGCCACGCGTAGAGGTCGTCGGCGTGCAGGTTGGCCTGCTCAGTGATCGTCAGCGACGACTCCTCGTCGATCCATTCGTCGTGGCCGGACATCGCGCAGAGATCGAACCACTGCTGCGCGGTGCCACAGCCGAGGGCGACGAGGCCGTCGGCGGCTTCGGCGACTCCGGGCACGGTCGGCCGCCGCTCGGTGCGCCATGGCCTGCCCAGCATCTCGAAGTAGGTCACCGGATAGTAGGTGAGACAGAGGATCTGGCATTCCAGCATGGACAGATCGATCAGTTCACCGTGGCCGTCGCCGATTCCGCGGGCGCGGAACGCCAGCGTCATCGCGGCGGCATACGCACCGGACACCCAGTCGCCCGCCTGCCCGCCGACGTGTATCGGTGCGCGGTCCTGCGATCCGCGGCCGATGCCGATCGCGCCGCCCGACCACGCCTGCAGGGTGAACTCGGTGGCGGGTCGGTCCTTCCACGGACCGTCGAGACCGAACGGGGTGATGGACGTGACGACGAGATGCGGATGCCTGCGGTGGATCGCTGCCGGCGTCAGCGGATCGAGTCGGGCCAACCGCGAATCACGCGACCACACCACCGCGTCCGCCGAGGCGAGCAGGCGGTCGACCATCTCGACGTCGTCGGTGATCGCGGGGTCGGCGGTGACGCTGCGCTTGGCACCGGCCAGGAAGCGGAACAGCGCACCGTCCTCGCCGGCGGGGATGGTGGCACCCGACGCCGACCAGCGCCGCAGCGGATCCCCTTCGGGCGCCTCGACCTTGACGACGTCGGCGGCCGCGTCGGCGAGCAGTTTGGTGCAGTAGGCGCCGGGGATGCCGCTCGACAGGTCGACGACGACGTATCCGTCCAGTGGTGCAGAGCCGTTGGCAACCACCGTCAGTCCAGCTTCGCCCGGTTCTTCTTGCTCAACCGGAAGTCGGGCGGGAACTTCGCGTCGTTGTCGTTGACGGCCGCGGCGAGTCCGCTGTCGATCGCCTCGCCCATGTCCAGATCGTCTTCGCGATCGTTGGCCACCCCGCTGCCCATGGATTCGAAGAACGCCGACAGCAGGCTGCCCATGTACTCGCCCTGGTGCTGCTTGTAGACCTCGAAGAACATCTTCTGCATGAAGACCGTGTCGACCGGCCGGTTCCTGGCGCACGCCAGGGCGTACTTCTGGGTCTCGGCCTCGAGATCCTCGCGTGCGACGACCTTGTTGAGGAAGTTGCACTTGTCCATGTCCTCGGCGGTGAAGGGCCTGCCGGTGAACACCATCTCCTGGAACTTGCGCAGACCCATCATCTGCACCCAGGTCCACATGCGGGGACCCCAGCCGTAATAACGGAACGACGGGTGGCCGAACAGCGCGTCGTCCGAGGAGATCACCAGATCGGCGTCCGCGCACTGGTAGAAGTGCCAGCCGTAGCAGTACCCCTTGGCCTCGACGATGCTGATCTTCTTGAGTTCCTGCAACGGTCGGTTACCCGCCTGCACGTTGGCGTACCAGCCGCTGATCGTGGCCCCGTTGCGGAACGTGCCCTTCGGTGGATAGTTGACCGGACCGAGGCTCGGGTCGTCGACCTTGAGTTCACGCAGCCGCTTCTCCGGCTCGTCGACGCCCTCCATGAACTCGGGCAGGTCGGCACCGCTGCCGAGGTTGTCGCCGACGCCGCGGATGATGACGACCTTGACGTCGTCGTCGACGCTGGCCGATCGCACCACGTCCGCGTAACGCAGACGGGCGTCGGACGTCGGGGCGTTCAGGAACTCGGGCCGGTTGAACGTGATCGTGGCGATCTTGGTCTTCGGATCCTTCTCGTAGAGGATGATCTCCTCGGCGGATGGTCGCTTCGTTGCGTCCGACATTGGCTCTCTCTCAGCTGATCTGGACTGCCGACCGCGCCCACGTGGGGCTCGGCGTCAGCACTTCGGGGCCGGTCTCGCCGACGAGCACGGCGTCCCTGCTGAACACCGCTCCCACACCGGGCTCCCACACGTATCCGGTGACGGCCAGGACCATTCCCGGTTCCAGCCGCTCCTCGCCGCTGGTGACCGGCAGATCGGCCGAGATCACCGGCGGATCGAAACCGAGTCCGAGACCGTGGGCGACGGGGGTCGCTGGCAACGCCTCGCCGGCGGCCTCGTACGCGGCGAGCAGGTCGCTGCCCGCGGCGCCAGGCATGCATGCCGCGAACAGCCGCTCGCAGAGTTCGGCCGAACGGCGGAACAGCGCGTCGGAACCCGGGACGTCCCCGACGGGCCAGGTTCTGCCGACCTCGCCCACGTACCCATCGGCGAGGGCGCCTGCGGTCAGCGCCACGAGATCGCCGTCCCGGACGCGACCGTCGATCGCGCCGCGGCGCCACGAGTGGTCCTTGGGCGTGATCCACGCGCCGTCCTGCGTCGCAGGCGTCGTCACTCCCCCGGCGGCCATCGCCTCCATCATCACGCCGGTCAGCGACTGCTCGGTGCAGCCGGGCAACAGCGCCGCGCGGCCGACCTCCATGGCACGCTCGGCCACGCCCAACGCACCGCGCAGCATGGCGATCTCGTCACCGGTCTTGATCCGGCGCGCCGCACGCAGCGCCGGCTCGGCGTCGACGAGTTCTGCGTTCGGGAACGCCATCGGTAGCAGCTGGGCGAATGTCGGTGTGAGCGAATCGGTTCCGACCCGGCGCACGGTGGCCGCGCCGGGCAGTGCCTTGAGCACGTCGATGAGGGTCATCGGGTTCCACGCCAGACCGTAGAGGTGGTCGTGGCTGATCTCGTCGGGGATGCCCTCGTCCCACGTGCTGTTCAGGTGGATCTCGCCGGTCGAGCGGATCACCTCGCAGATGGGGCCGAACGGCCGGGTGCCCGCGACCCAGAGCTGCGGGGCGCCCGTCACGTAGCGGACGTTGGCCTGCCTTCCGAGCACCAGGATGTCGATGTCGTGGGCTTCCATCTGCGCCAGCGCCCGCTCTCGCCGGCCACTGCGCAACGACTTGGCGTCGGGGAGTATCTCGAGTGCCATCGGCTACGACCGCCCGTACGGCGCGTAGGGGTAGTCGGTGATCGACTGGTAGCCGTCCTCGGTGATGACCACGATCTCCTCGCTTCGATAGCCTCCGGTGCCGTCCTCCCAGACCACCGGCTCGAGCACCAGCACCATGCCCGCGGGGAACACGAAGTTGTCGTCGAATTCCTGCCCGAGATCGGTTCCGATCATGGGCATCTCGGCGGCGTTGGTGCCGATGCCGTGGCCGAGGTAGAAGTGGGGCAGCCACGGCTTGGTGCCGCCGTTGGCGGCGATGGCCGCCCGTGCCAGGTCACCGCACGTCGCACCCGCCTTGGTCACCGAGAGCACCGCACCCAGGATGTCGCGCCACTTCTCGAACTGGGCGTTCTGGCGGTCGGATACCTCGTCGCCGACGACCCAGGTCCGCCCGAAGTCCGAGCAGTACCCCTGATAGGTGATGCTGACGTCGGTCCACAGCACGTCACCACGTTCGAGTTCCTTCTCGGTGGTCAGCAGTGGCAGGGCGAGATCGCCCGTGGTGGTCCACTGCCCCTCGGCCTTCGACTTCGGCATCACCTGCCAGATCGCCTCGAGCATGTTGGCGGTCGCGCCGAGTTCGAAAGCGCGCCTGACGAACTGGGCCGACAGGTCCACCTGCCGCACGCCGGGGGCGAGCGACCTCTGCACGTCGGTGACGGCCTCTTCGGTAATGCGGCACGCCTTGCGGATGCTGGCGATCTGGTCACGCGTCTTGACCAGCTTCGCGGGCCCCACGACCTGCGCCGCGTCCGACGGCGGTCCGGATGGGAACAGGCGCGTGCCTGCGCGGCGCATGGCGCCGGTCAGCTCGTCGACGGCGACGGTCGCTCCGGCGGGCAGCAGTTGACCCAGTTCGGCGGCCAGCCGCTCGACGCCTTCGTCGAACTCCAGGTACAGCGGCGGGTGCACGTGGGACTCGGGCACTTCGGACTCCGACGCCGACCCCTCGCGCAGCGGCATGAACAGGTGCGGATGCGGATCGTCGGCGAGCACGATCGCCACCGGCCGCTCGACGTGCGACAGCCCCGCGTCGAGCAAGGGCCAGCTGGTGCCCGTCGCGTAGACGACGTTGCCGTTGCCGAGCAGGACCAGCGCGTCGACGCCCTTGTCCTTCATCGCATCCCGCAGCCGGGCACCGCACTCGCGGTACATCCGGGCCGCATCGGGCAGGTCGGGAATGTCGGCCAGGGTGGCGACCGGGGCCGATGCGGGAGCGGTCACCGTCACGAGATGCCCAGGAACGTCTTGACGTTGCCTCCGACGATCTTGACCGCGGCTTCCGGGCCGACGGCCTCGACGACGGTCGCGAGCGACTTCTCCGAGTAGCCGAACGTGCTCTCGTTGTGCGGGTAGTCGCTGGACCACATCACGTTGTCGACGCCGATCTTGTCGATGAGTTCGAGGCCCAGCGGGTCGACCATGAACGAGGCGCTCATGTGTTCGCGCCAGTAGTGGTCGACACCTTGGGACAGTTCGTGATTGAACATGTGCCGGTAGGAGGCCAGCATGTGTTCGGCATCCTGCAGCGCGGTGGGGACCCAGGCGATGCCGCCTTCGAACCATCCGATCTTGAGCGTCGGGTGCCGGTCGAGGATGCCGGAGAACACGTACTTCGCGAACTGCTCGCGGAACGAGTCGACGTTGACCATCATGCCCACGACGACGCTGTTGTTCTCGCACGGCGTCTTGGGCGGCGTCTCGCCGATGTGGTGGGTGACCGGCAGACCGGCGTCGGCGATCTCGTCCCAAACCGCGTCCATGGCAGCGCCGCCGTAGTCGTAGATGTTTCCGTCGTCGTCCTTGCCCGGGTTCAGCGGCAGCAGGAACGTCTTGAGCCCCAACGACTTGAGTTCGGCGAGAGTGCTGCGAGTGCCCTTGGGGTCCCACCAGTTGATCAGGCCGACCCCGTAGAAGTGGCCGTTGCTGCGTTCCTGCAACTCTGCCATGTACTCGTTGTAGATGCGAAACACGCGTTCGCGCAGCGCCTTGTCCGGATAGTGGAAGAGCGCCAGCACGGCGTTCGGGAACGCGAGTTCCTTGTCGATGCCGTCTTCCTTGAGTTCCCGGATGCGCGCGGCGATGTCGTTCGACGAGGCACCGGCCAGATCGTCGTACTGCATCAGGACGCGGCCGAAGTCGCCGCCGGTCCATGCCTTGCCCTTCATCCCGACCATGTAGGCGCCGTCTTCGTACCAGATGCGCGGCGCCGCGCCCTTGAGGTCGTCGGGGAATCGTTCGTAGAAGATGTCGTCGGCGACCGAGATGTGGTTGTCGGCCGAGAAGATCTCGGTGCTCGCGGGCAGACCCGCGATGCTTCCGGTGGCGTGACCGTGCCGGTTCTTCGGCGCTCCCCAGCCCTCAGGCGGGTAGAGGGATGGATTCGGCGGTGTGGCAGTTGGGGTTGACATCGTCGGCACTCCAATCGGGGCTGTTGCTCGGGAACGTGGTGCGGGTTCGGGTCTGGCGGGCTACCAGGTCACCGGGAGTTCGTAGACGCCGTAGGCGAGTCGGTCGTGTTTGAAGGGCACCTCGTCGAAGGGAATGGCGAGGCGCATGGTCGGGATGCGGCGCAGCAGCGTGTGGAACACGATCTGCAGCTCCGCCCGGGCGAGCTGCTGGCCCACGCACTGATGCCTGCCGTAGCCGAAGCCGAGTTGCTGTCCGGCGTCGCGGGTGAGGTCCAGTTCGTCGGGGCGTGGGTAGGCGGCGGCATCCCAGTTCGCAGGCGCGAGATCGATGATGATCCCCTCGCCGGCGCGGATGGTCTCGCCGCCGATCTCGATGTCCTCGATCGCCACCCTGCGCTGCCCGTTCTGGATGATGGACAGGTAGCGCATCAACTCTTCTGCTGCGTTGGCGATGAACTTGGGATCGTCCGAATCACGCAGCAGCGCCGCCTGTTCCGGGTTCTCCAGCAGCGCGAGGACCCCGATGCCGATCATGTTCGCGGTGGTCTCATGACCGGCGATCAGGAGGCCGGTGCCGAGTTGGGCGGCCTCCTTGACGCTGATCTCGCCGGCGTTGACCCGCTCGGCGAGGTCGGACACCGCGTCCTCCGACGGATTCGCCATCTTCTTCTCGACGAGGTCGATGAGGTACTTGTGGAGGCTCATGGCCCCCTTCTGCCCCTCCTCCGCGGAGGCGTACCGGGCCAGTCCGACGTTGGCGTGATGCTGGAAGAACTCATGGTCTTCATAGGGCACGCCCAGCATTTCGCTGATCACCACTGTCGGCACGGGCAGTGCGACCTTTGCGACGACGTCTGCCGGCTGCGGGCCGGCGAGGATCTCGTCGATGCACTCGTCGGTGATCTTCTGAATGGCCGGGCGCAGACCCTCGACGCGCTTGAACGTGAAGGGCTTGCTCAACATCCGGCGGAAGCGGGTGTGCTCCTCGGCGTCGGACGTGAACACCGAACGCGGCCGCTTGTTCACCGTCGAGAGCATGTGTTCGTTCCAGTGCGGGAAACCCGTCCTGCGGTCGTCGACGCTGACCCTGGGGTCCGAGAACAGGGTGCGCGCGACCTCGTGCCCCGTGATCAGCCACGGCGTGCTGCCGTCCCAGATGCGGACCCGGGACAGCGGTGCGGTGTGGCCCATGTCGAGCATCTGCCGCGGCGGCGCGAAGGGGCACTGCGGTTCGCGCTCCATCGGGTATTCGGGGACGTCGTTGGTCACCGTGTCGTCGGCGAGCGTGTCGGTCATCTCTACTCCTCGATGTGGATGGCCAGGGCTGGGCACGCCGCAGCCGCCTTGCGGGTTTCCTCGGCGTGGTCGGGTCCGGGACGTGCCACGAGCAGTTCGACGACGCCGTCGTCATCGCGTTGGTCGAAGACCTCCGGGGCGTTCATCACGCACATCCCGGACGAGACGCACCGGTCCTGGTCGACGGTCACGTTCACGACGCCACTCCGTCCGGCGTCACCGGCGCGACCCACATCCCGACGATCGCGTCGATGAGACCCGAGCCGGCTGCCTGCCAAGAGGACCTCGCCACGGTGGCACCCTTGGCCAAAGCACGCTCGCGGTCGGCGCAGCTGTGCATCAACAGATTTCGCGCCATGATGTTGCGTTCGAAGCGGATCTCGAGCGGCAGTTCGGGCAGGCACCGGTTGATGCCGTCGACGACCTCGACCAGGGAGGACGAACTCAACGCGTCCTTGACGACGATGCCGTGGTAGGCCGGATCGGTCATCGCCTGGGCGGCGAAGCGGGCGTACCACGTCGGGTTGCCGAGTTCGGCGAGGTGATCGGTCAGTGGGCGCACCAGGCAGGCCACCCAGTCCCGCAGGTCGGTGGAGCCGCTGGCGTCCGCCACCATGGTTTCCCGGAGGTGCTCGATCGGCGCGCGGTGCCGCTGCTCGATGGCGCGCACCAGGTCGGTCTTGGTGCCGAAGTGATAGCCCACCGCGGCGTTGTTTCCCTGTCCCGCAGCCTCACTCACCTGACGGTTCGACACGGCGAATACGCCGTGTTCGGCGTAGAGCCGTTCGGCCGCCGTGAGGATCGCCTCGCGCGTGGTGCTCGCACGTTCCGCCCGCGGGGCCGTGACTTTCGCAGCAGTGGGCTTTGCAGCGGAGGCCTTTGCAGTGGTGACCGTCACGATCACAGTCAACGCGTCTCCTTGGTTTAAGTCAAGCGATTGATTTAATCGAGGTCGGCTCGGGATCCGGCGGGGCCGACCGGTTCAGTCGGCCGGCTTTGGCTTGCGGACGAGCACCTTGCCTGCCACGGTGCCGCCGTCGACGGGTAGGACGGTCCCCGTCACGTAGCGCGATCTGTCGGTGGCGAAGTAGAGCGCGGCCTCGGCGACGTCGTCGGCCGTGCCCTCGCGCTTGAGCGGCCGGTCGTCACGCATGGTCTGGCGGATCTTCGCCTCGAACTTCTCGAGCCGGGCGCGGTCCTCCTCCGACGCCGCCGACCGCAGGATCGGCGTCGGAATATTGCCGGGCGCAATGCAGTTCACCCGGATCTCGTAGTGCGCCAACTCGATCGCAGCCGACTTGCTGAACTGGATGATCGCCGCCTTCGACGCCCGGTAGCTAGCTACGCCACCACCGGCAAGGATGCCGCCGATCGACGCCATGTTGATGATGGCACCGCCACCGTGGTCGGCCATGTAGCGTCCGGCATCTCGGGTACCTGCCATGACGCCCAGCAGGTTGACCCGCATCACGCTGTCGAACTCCGCGAAGTCCTCGTCGAACAGACCCTTTTTCAGCGGACTCGACCGACCGGCGTTGTTGACCATCACGTCGAGGGCGCCGAACGTTTCGACCGCCGCCTCGACCATCCTGGCGACCTGGGCTTGATCGCCGACGTCGGTCTGCAGGAACACCGCCGCCTCACCGAGGTCGGTGGCGAGCGCCTCACCGAGTTCGGTCTGCACGTCGGCGATCACGACCCTGGCACCCTCGGCGACGAAGCGTTCGGCGATGCCGCGGCCGATGCCAGATGCCGCTCCGGTGACGATCGCGACCTTGCCTTCCAGTTCGCTCATTCGACGCCTTTCAGAAAGTTCAGGAGGAGTTCGTTGACGGCGGCGGGCGCCTCGATCTGCGGGCAGTGCCCGGCGCCCGGCACCACGGCCGAGGTGGCCCCGGCGATCTGGCCGGCGATCTGCGCGGCCCAGCCCGACCGCAGCAGTTTGTCGGCGCCGCCCTCGATCACCAGTACCGGTACCCGTATCCGCTCGTAGGCCCGCACACTCGACGGTGTCGGCGGAGCTTCCAGCCCGGGCCGGCGGAACCGCGCTGCCGCCAACGACTCCCAGGCCCCCGGCGCGATGCTGGACTCGTAGCGCCTTTGCACGTAGGCGTCGTCGGCCGGGTAGGCCGCGTCGGCGAACAGTGCCGCGACGATCGCACGCATCGCCTCGAAGGTGGCGTCGTAGTCGTACAGCGCGCCGACGTGCTCGTTGCGCTGGACGTCTCCGCCTCCGCAGATGGCGACCAACGAGCGCACCGGAAGGACGGGCTCGTCCGACGTCGCGTCGACGAGCAGGTTGATCGCGCCCATCGAGTTGCCCACGAAGTGGGCTGACGCGACACCGAGCACGTCGCAGAACCGCGCGACGTGGCGGATGCGCATGCCTCGCCCGTCCACGAAGTCGACGACCTTCGCGGATTCCCCGAACCCCAGCATGTCAGGTGCGAGCACGCGGTAGTGCTGCGCCAGGGCATCGATGGTGTTCTCCCAGGCGATTTCGGCACTCGCGCCGAACTCCCCGCCGTGCAGTAGGACCACCGGCTCGCCGGTGCCGGCCTCCAGGTAGGCGGTCGTCAGGCCGTCGACCATCAGGGTCTTGCGCTCGAAGGCCACAGGCACACGATACTGGTGTTGGCCGCAACGGAGAACATCATTCTCCGATTGCCCAAATGACCAGAGTGCTTATGCCCCAGCTAGTCGGGCGACGGTGGTCGTTCGAAGGGGGTGTACCACCACCACTGCGCACTCTCACCCAACGGCCCTTCGCAGGGCGGGACATCCAGTGGCGGCGTAGTCGGCGGGCGGGCCAGTGATCCGCCGGTCAGTGGAGTTCCGTGGATGTCGGTGACCACGAGTCGATCTGCGGGTCCGGTGAGGCTGATGTCGCCCCTATGGTGTGCCCGGTGGTGGTAGGGGCACATCAATACCAAGTTGTGCAGCTCGGTGTGACCGCCGTTCTCCCAGTGCACGAGGTGGTGCGCCTGCAGCCCGCGGGTTGCGCCGCAGCCTGGCACCACACAGCAGCGGTCCCGATGCTCGAGGGCGCGGCGTAACCGGCGACTGATGCTGCGGGTGGTGCGGCCGGCCCCGATGACCCGGCCCCGGCGTTCTAGCCACGCCTCGCAGGTGGCGTCGCAGAGCAGATACCGGCGGTCTTCGTCGCTCAGTACCGATCCGAGATGCAGTGCAGCGAGAGGCTTTTCGACATCGAGATGCACGACGACGGTGGTGTGCTGGCCGTGCGGCCGCCGCTCCACATCAGCGTCCCAGCCTGCCTCGATGAGGCTCATGAACGCGTCCACGCCGTCCGGGAACGGCGCCTGCCCGGGTGGCACGCCCTGCCGGTTGCCGTCGTGCACGGTCTCCGGGTCATCGTCGGGGTCCCGATCGCGTTTCCACTCGGCGATCAGCGCATCCCGGTGCGACTGCAAACCCGCATCGAATTTCGCAGCATCGACTCGCGGCAGGGTGATGCGCCACGTCGTGGAGTTCTCGCCCTCGACCCTGGTGATCTCACGTTGCGGCTTGGTCTTGGGTTTCGGCTCAGGTCGTGGTTCCAACTTGACCGCAGTTCGCAACTGGGCGACCGTGGCCACCTCGGCCAGTCCGACATAGTGCTCATCGGATCCATCGGCGGCCCGTTCGGCGATGACCCCCACCTGATCCACCGACAGCCGGCCTTTGCGCATCCCCTCGGCGCAGCGCGGGAATTCCTCGAGGCGGTGTGCTATCGCGACGATCGTTTCGGCGTTGCGCGGTGTCACACCAATCTTCCACGCCACCAGGGATGCAATCGAGCGGCACCCAGTCGAACCCCACAGGTGCTCGCCGTCGATCTCGGCAACGATGTCCACGATGCGGCCGTTGATCGCATTACGTTGCCCGGTCAGCTCCGCCAACTCCCCGAACAACACCTCCAGCCGTTCCTGCGGCGACACCTCATCGGTGAAAGCTGCTGCGGCGCTGAGCATGACATCATCGTCGCACCGGGGTCCGACAAATCGAGGCGCCGCTAAGCCGCCCGCACGGACCCGGCGACCAGCTGCATCGCCAGCATGTCGAGCTGACCGCTCACCGTGTCGTCGTCCAGCCGGCCCGTGCCGTCCCAGATCCGGTCCGCCGAGTTGATCGCCACGCCCAATGGCGTTGGCCACGCCCGCAGCGCGTGCCCGATCACGCGCAGCTGACCCAGCGTGCCCACCGCGGCCTGCCACCCGTAGGCGCAGCTGATGCATCCCCACGGCGTGTTGTCCAGGTAGACCCTGGAGTCACCGCGCAGGTCCTCGATGTAGTCGAGGGCGTTCTTGACCAGGCCGGACACCCCGCCGTGGTAGCCGGGCGAGGCGACGACGACCGCGTCGGCGTCGCGAAGCGCCTTCACCAGTGCGGTGGCCTTGTCGGTCCGTGACTCGTCGTGCGGGTTGTACATCGGCAGGTCTAGATCCTCGCCGCAGAACAGCATCGTGCGTCCCCCGCGCTGTTCGACCGCCGAAAGGCAATGCCGCAGCGCGCGTTCGGTGGACGAGTTGATCCGTAGCGTGCCGCCGAGTCCGACGACGAGGGGCTGTCTGGACACTGTCACGCTGGCCTCACTTGATTGCGATCGGGTTGACGGGGGCGCCGACGGCACCGACCACCTTGAGCGGCGGTGCGATCAACTGGAATTCGTAGACGCCGTCTTGCCTGCAGTCGGCGGCCAGACCGGTGAGGTTCCAGTATTCGCCGAGCATCAGACCCATGTCCCGCAGGCAGAGCATGTGCATCGGCAGGAACGTGCCATCGACGCCGTTGGCCGGGTCCGGATCCTCGACCATCAGGTTGTCGGCCGCGACGGCGGCGACCTCGTGATCGTGCAGCCACGACGCGCAGGTCCAGTGCAGTCCGGAGCCGGCCTCGGCGCCATCACCGGTCGACAGGAACCGCGTCCACCACCCGGTGTGGATCACCACGATGTCACCGGTGCCGATCGACACGCCCTGCGCGGCGACGATGTCGTCGAGTTCGGCTGGCGTGATGGGTTTTCCGGGACCGCAGAACACGTCGTCGCCACGGTGGGCCACCACGTCCAGCAGTACGCCGCGCGATGTCACGCCGGTGCTGTCGACCTTGTCGATGCCGCAGTGAAATGCGCCGAAGCTGGTCACCGAGTCGGCGGGAAACCCGTTGTACAGCTTGTCCTCGTAGTACACGTGCGACAGCGCGTCCCACTGGGTCGCCGCCTGCAGCGGCATCACGATCATGTCGTCGTTGAAGCGGAAGGGGTTGTTCGCGAAGAACGCACTGACGTCGGCGGCCACCGCGTTGCGCAGCCATTCGGGTCCGTACTGCACGAGGGTGTTCGCGTCCCCGCCGTCGACGGTCATGACGTGCACGGGGTTCTGCCGAAACTTGAATGCGCCCTGGGGCCCCGACGAGCCGAAGTCGCCGCCGAGCGAGATCACCGCGCCCTTGCGTACCGTGGCCGCGGCCTCGGCGACCTTGTCGGGGGTGATGAAGTTCAGCGTGCCGATCTCGTCGTCGGCGCCCCACCGTCCCCAGTTGCGGACGTCGTCGGCGACGCGACGGAAGTCATCGAGGTTCGCCATGGTTCAACTCCCTCCGCGGATCGTGCGTTCGTCGGCCAGGTCGCCCCAGGTGTTCTCGGCCACCGTGCCACCATCCACCCAAAGCACCTGTCCGGTGACGTAACTTGCCGCGGCGCTACCCAGGAATGCCAACGCATTCGCCTGCTCGTCGGGGTCGGAGACCCGACCCAGCGGCGTGCGGAACGAATCGAGGAAGTCCTGTCCGTAGGCGCTACGCAATTGATCGAGGATCGGGGTGTCGGTGACGCCGGGTGCGGTGCAGTTGATGCGGATGCCGTTGGCGCCCAGCGCGGCGACGTTGGCCATGCCGTAGAGGATGATCGCCTCCTTCGACAACCGATAGCCGCCGTCGGCCAGCGCCTCCGGGTGGCGTTCGCACCACGCGACGCCCTCGGTCATGGTCTCGGTGTCCAGCAGCCCTGCGGTCACGTGCGCGTTGGCGCGATACTGCGACGCCGCCAGCGACGAGACGTTGGTGATCGCCGATCCGGCAGGCATCGAGGGGATGAGTCCCTCGGTAAACTTCCTGGTGCCGAGGAAGTTGATGGTCACCACCAGCAACGGGTTTCGGATGCCCGAGGACACCCCCGCCACGTTGAACAGCCCGTCCACGGGTCCCGCGACCGCGCCGACGGCCTCGTCGATCGACACCGGGTCGGACAGGTCGACGCGGTGGAACTCGCCGAGGTCCAGCGTTGGTGGCCGTACGTCGAGACCGACGACGCGTGCGCCGAGGTCGGCGAGCTGCGCTGCCACGCGGGCGCCGATCCCGGACGCGACACCGGTGACGACGACGCGCTTGCCGTCGTAACGCCACCTGCCTTCGATGCCTGCCACTTAGCCCGAGGCTTCCTTGACCGCCATGGCCTGCTTCTCCTGCTGGGCGGCCTTCACCCGGCCCTCGTTGATCTCGGCCATCGCCTCGGGGATCTCCCCCGCCGTGAACTTGCCGCCCTGGCCGGTCGGCAGTCCGCCGAACGCGTAGGTCTCGTCGAACAGCGGTGCCTCCGATGGCCGGCGGCGGGCCTCGACCTTCTCGATCACCGGCGCGAGTCGGGCGGCCTTGGCCGCGACGGCCTTCGCGTCGCGCTCGATGAACTCCGGCAGCACCTCGCGGCCCATGATCTCGATCGACTCCATGGTGCCCTCGTGGCTGCGCGGATTGAGCAGCAGGATGATCTCGTCGACGCCGCTGGCCTCGTAGCCGCGCAGGAACTCGCGCACGGTGTCGGGCGAGCCGATGGCACCCCGGCCGGGGCCGTAGGCCAGTGTCGGATCCTCCTTGACCGCCTCCTGGTACAGGTCCCACACCCCGGTGCGGCCCGGCGTGTGCATACCGGTCAGGTAGTAGTGCATGATCCCGAACGAGAAGAACCCACCGCCGGTGCCGAGGCGCTTGAGGGCTTCGTCGTCGGACTTGGCGACCATCATGGACAGGTCGCCGCCGATGGCAAGGATGTTGGGGTTGATTGCCGGTGTGACCGGCGAACCCTCCTCCTCGAACGTCCGGTAATAGCCGTCGACGCGCTCCTTGAGCGCCTCGGGTCCGGTGTAGGCGAAACTCAGTGCGCCGATCGCCTTTTGGGCCGCCATCTGGACCGAGGACGGACGGGTGCACGCCACCCAGACCGGTGGGTGCGGCGACTGCAGCGGCTTGGGGATGACGTTGCGGGCGGGCATCTCGACGTGCTCGCCCTTGAAGCCACTGAACGGCGCCTCGGTCATGCAGCGGATGGAGACCTCGAGCGCCTCCTCCCACATCGTGCGCTTGTCTGCCGGGTCGATGTCGAAGCCGCCCAGCTCGGCAACCGAGGAACCCTCCCCGGTGCCGAACTCGACCCGGCCGTTCGACAGGTGGTCGAGCGTCGCGACGCGCTCCGCGATGCGTGCCGGGTGGTTGATCGGCGGCGGCAGGTGCATCACGCCGAAGCCCAACCGAATGTCCTTGGTGCGCTGGCTCGCAGCCGCCAGGAACATCTCCGGCGCGGTGGAGTGGCAGTACTCCTCGAGGAAGTGGTGCTCGGTGAGCCAGACGGTCGAGAACCCCGCCTTGTCAGCGGCCTCGACCTCGTCGAGGCCGTGCTGGAACAGTTCGTGTTCGTCCTGCTCCGTCCACGGGCGGGGAAGCGGGAACTCGTAGAACAGTGAGATCTTCATGGTTACCTCCGAGGGGTGTCGAGCGTCTGATCGGTCGTCGGGCTGATGGTGTGGACGTCGGGGTCGGTGGCGCCTGCGACGCGCTGAGCCGCGATGTGTCGCACGGCCACGTAGCCGAACGTCATGGCGGGGCCGATGGTCGCTCCTGCGCCTGCATAGCTGCGGCCCATCACCGCTGCGGTGGCGTTGCCGGTCGCGTAGAGACCCTCGATCACCGAGTCGTCCTCCCGCAGCACCCGGGCGAACTCGTCGGTCCGCAATCCACCGGACGTGCCCAGATCGCCGAGGATGATCTGGAACGCGTAGTACGGACCCTCCTCGAGCGGGTGGAGGTTGGGGTTCGGCAGCGTGGGGTCGCCGTAGTAGTTGTCGTAAGCGCTGTCGCCGCGGTCGAAGTCGTCGTCGTGTCCCTTGCGGGCCAACTCGTTGTACCGCTGCGCAGTGGCCCACAGCTGGGCCGGCGGCACGCCGATCTGGACGGCCAGTTCCTCGAAGCTCTTTCCCTCCTTGACGATCCCCGAGTCGAGCCATGCCTGCGGCACCTTGCGCCCGGTGGGCACCGGTGCGAACGGGATCTTCGGGATCGGCAGGTGTCCGCCCACGACGTACCGGCGGAACGACCGAAGGTCGGTGACGAGCCAGCACGGGATGTGCGTGACGCCCGAGCGCTGCCCCTCGAGCATCGCGTGCGCGAAGTCCATGTAGGGCGCGGCCTCGTTGACGAACCGTCGACCCTCGCCGTTGACGACGAACTGCGACGGCATCATCCGCTCGTTGAGCATGAACTGCAGACGCCCGTCGGGCCAGCACATCGCCGGGAACCACCATGCCTCGTCGAGCAGATCGGTCGCCGCGCCGACCTTCTCGCCCGCGCGGATGCCCTCGCCCATCGCGGCCGGATTGCCGAAGCTCCAGTCCTGTTCGAGTTCGGGCAGGTGCTGCCTGCGCCAGGCCATGTCGTGGTCGAACCCGCCCGCGGCGACGATCACGCCTCGCCGCGCCCGGATCCGCACCGCGCGTCCATCGCGTTCGACGACCGCCCCGATCACCCGTCCGTCGAGGTCGGTGACGAGTTCGGTCATCGGCGCGCTCAGCCACAGCGGGATGCCGTGCTCCTTGAGAGCCAGCCGCATGCGAGCCATCAGCGACTGCCCGATGGCAGCCATGCGGTCACCGAACACGTGGGCCCGCACCATCCGCCAGATCAGCTTGAGCAGTACCGCCTTGCCACGCCAGTTCTGCCGCACCTGGTAGAACAGCCGCAGATCCTTCGGCGCGAACCAGATTCCCCTCGGCGCCATGGCCAACGGGGTAAGGAGATCGGCCTCCTCCTCGCCGAGCTTGCGCAGGTCGATCTCGGGAACGTTGATGGTGCTGCCACGCTCGGAGCCGCCAGGTAGCTCGGGGTAGTAGTCGGCATAGCCCGGCTTCCAGACGAATTCGAACCAGGGGCTGGACTGCTCGAGGAACTCCATCATCTCGGGGGCCGCGTCGACGTACTGGCGCAGCCGCGCGTCGCTGACCAGCCCACCGGTGATGGTCTTTAGGTAGGTGAACGTAGCGTCGGGGTCCGGGTTGTAGCCGGCGCGACGCTGTGACGGCGCGCCCGGTACCCAAATGCCGCCGCCGGACAGGGCCGTGGATCCGCCGAACTGCGGCGACTTCTCGACGACGAGTGTGTCGAGGCCATCCGCGTCGGCCTTCAGTGCGGCAGTCATGCCGCCACCGCCGGACCCGACGACCAGGACGTCGACTTCGTGGTCGAAGGTTCCGCTCATCGGGTCACCGCCGTCCGCACGGCGAAACCGGCGATCAGCTCTGGCGCTGCGCGGTAGTACCGCAGCCGTGTCTCGTAGGGCCCACGGGCGGCCATCGCGGCGAACGCCGCGATCCAGGTGCGTACCTCGTGGGCGGAGTTGCCCGCCTCGGCGGCGATCCACGAGTTCGTCCAGGCATCCACGTCGGCGATCCGGTTGCCGTCGAGCAGTTCCAGTAGAGCACCATCCCAGTCGGGGTTGAGCGGCTGCAACGGGCTGTCTCCGTGGGCGAAGTCGTGGGCCGCCGCGATCACGGCGGTCTGCCGGGCGGCGCGCTGCTCGTCGGACATCGGCTCCCCGGCCACGATCCGGCCGAGCGCCGCGGGCGGGGCCGTGGCGAGTGTGGGCACCGGCGGATCGTGCGACAGCCCACCGGATCCCAGGACGAGGACGCGCCTGTCGAGCGTGGCGAGGAACGTCCCCACTGCGGCGCCAAGGGCTCGTGATCGCTTGATCGGTCCGAGCGGTGTGGCGACGGAGTTGATGAAGATGGGGAGCACGGGGACGGCGTCGGCGCGGCCGAACAGCGTCTCCAACGGCTGCACGGTCCCGTGGTCGACCTCCATGCTCGAGGAGATCGCGACGTCCACGTCGGCCTCCCACACGGCCTCGGCGCAGGCGCGTGCGAGGTCGGCGTCGACGTCGAGCGGCCCTGCGTGCGTGCCGTAGTCGCCCACGCCGGTCGCCTGGGTGCCGATGCAGAACGGCGGCATGAGCCGGTAGAAGAACCCGTTGTAGTGGTCCGGCGCGAAGGTCACGACCAGTTCGGGGTCGAAGTCGCGGACGAAGTCGCGGGCAGCGTTCAGCGCGGAGTCGACGTCATCGAGGAGTTCGCGTGACGGACCCGGCAGATTCAGCAGCGGGCTGTGCGACATGCAGCACAGCGCCATCTCGTTCGTGGGCATCGTTTCCTCCCTTCGTCAGACCGAGCACCTCGAACAGCGACGTGCTGAGTTCGGGTGCGAGTTGGGCAATGCACGAGCCGGCGATGCAGCGGTCGGGGCGCAGGAACAGTACGGATTCCGCGTGCGCGTCGAACCACGACTTCAACGCGCCGGTGCGGTCCCCCACGATCGTGACGTCGGGGTCGTCGTGCCCCGTCCAGTGCAGCTGGGTCAGCGGCCGGACCGCGACGAACCTCGCCCCCAGCGCCTTCCAGCGGGCGAACGCGAGGTCGCCGAGCAGCCGGCGCGGGTCGTTGTTCCACGCGAGCACGGTGAAGCCCGGACCGATGACGTCGTCGAGGAGTTGGTTCTGCTCGTCGCGGGTGTCGACCCGTGGCTGGATGAACAGCGTGCCGGTCGGTGACGTCGCACTGCGTGGTTGCCCGTCGACGTGGGCGATGGCGCCCTGGTCGTACCGGGGCATCGGCTTGAACCGCATCTCGAGCACGTAGCGCTTGAGGGTTGGCACCGCCGATGCGGCTCGAATGATGCCGTCCCGCAACGTCGCAACGCGACGGTTGGTCGGCGAGATCACCCGTCCGACCATCGTAGAGAGGTCGATCATCGCCCTGGCGTGCTTGCGCCGTTCGGCATCATAGGTATCCAGGAGCACGTCGCCCGCCCGTCCGGAGACCACGGCAGCGAGCTTCCAACCGAGGTTGGCGGCGTCGCGGATGCCGCTGTTGTAGCCCTGCCCCTGCCAGACCGGCATCAGGTGCGCAGCGTCGCCGGCCAGGAACACCCGGCCCTTCCGGAACGCTCCGGCGATGCGCGAGTGGTGGGTGTACACGCGGTGGCGGATGACGTCGACGCGGTCCGGGTGCGGCAGGAACGGTGCGAGCATGCGCGAGATGAATTCCGGACGCTCGACCTGCTCGTCGGTCTCGTCGGCGTGGATCATGAACTCGAACCGGCGGATGCCGTGTGCGATGGAGATCGACGCATAGGGACGCGCAGGGTCGGCGCCCACCTCGCTGTTGGGGTGGCCGAGTGGGTCGGTCGCGACGTCGATCACCAGCCATCGCGTCGGTGACGTGGTGCCCTCGAAGGACACGCCCATCAGCCGTCGCGTGGTGCTGCGTCCGCCGTCGCAGCCGACGACGTATCGGGCGGTGATCGCAGGGGAATCCGCGAACACGACGGTGACCCCGTCGGGGTGCTCGGTGAACGAGTCCACCCGGGTACCCCATGAGACGTCGACGCAGTCGAAGCGCTCCAAGCCGCGCAACAACTCCGCGTCCACCATGGGCTGCACGAATCCGTTGCGCTTGGGCCAGCCGAAACGTGCGTCGGGCGGCGCCATCTCGGCGAGCAGCCGTCGGTTGCCGTCGAAGAACCGCAGGATCTGGTTGGGCACGGTGTGCGGCAGTACGTGCTCGACCAGGCCGATCGACTGGAATGTGCGCAGCGCCTCGTCGTCCAGACCGACACCGCGCGGGTAGTCGATGAGGGTGTCCCGTTCGTCGACGACGGCGGTCGAGACGCCGTGCTGGCCGAGGATGTTGGCCAGCGTGAGCCCAACCGGACCCGCGCCGACGACCAACACGTCCACCTGTCGGGTCACGACGCGACCGTCCCTTCGCCTGCACCGAGCAGGAAGTCGATGTGCAGGCGGTTGAACGTCTTCGCGTCCTCGTACTGGGGCCAGTGGCCGCAGTCGGGCATCACCTCGAAGCGCGCACCGGGGATCATCGAGGCAATCCTGGCGCCTTCGCTGACGTCGGCGGTGGGGTCGTCGCTCGTCCACAGCACCAGCGTCGGCGCGGTGATCGCGCCGTACTCGCTGGGGCCGAGCAGGTTTCGGGCCCGGATCTCCGGGTCCTGTAGCGCCATGATGTCGCTCATGGCGGACACGAAGCCCGGTTGCCGGTACACCCGTTGGCGGCTGGCGACGATGTCGTCGTAGTCCTTGGTCTTGTCGGCCATCAGCCACTTGATCCGCGCCTGCACGGTGTCCCAGGACGGGTTCTCGGCGGCGGCCATGGACAGGGTGACGATGCGCTTCATCACCTCGGGGTCGGCTTGGGAACCGCCTGCCGTGTTCAGCACCAGCCGGTCGATCCGCCCGGGATGGTCAGCCGCGGCGCGGGCCGCGACCCAGCCGCCTAGCGACTCCCCGGACAGGTGCACCCGATCGGCGCCGATCGCGTCGAACACGGCCAGCAGGTGGTCGACGTAGTGCGCGACCTCGAGCGGATGGCCCGGCTTGTCGGTGTATCCGTGGCCCAGCATGTCGATCGACCAGGTGGAGAAGTGCTCGGCGTGCGACTCCAGGTTGCGCACGTAGGCCTCGGCGTGGCCGCCGGATCCGTGCAGCAGCACCAGTGTCGGCTTGTCCCGGTCTCCGGCGTGCAGGTAGCGCGTGCGGACGCCACCCGCGTCGAGGAACCCCTGCGAGAACGGGACGCCCTGAAGGTCGCTCCAGACGCTCTCGAACTCCGCCATGTGCTCCCTCTCCCGCGTCGATGGTGAGAATACCGTTCTCTTGTAGCGCGAGCCATCTGTGCTAATATCGCACAACAATGTGCACTATATATAGAGCTTCACTCTCGCGATGACGTCTGTCAAGGACGACAAACCCACCGAGAAGCTCGCGGCCGGCTCGCAGACACTGGCCAGGGGGCTCTCGGCGCTGCAGGCCGTCGCGAGTTCGCCGTCGGGCATCACCGCCCAGCAGGTCGCCGACCACGTCGGCGTGCACCGGACCATCGCCTACCGGCTGCTCAGTACGCTCACCCAGCAGCGGTTCGTGGTGAAGGGAGAGGACGGGCGCTACCGGCCCGCCGCCACGTTGGCCGTGCTCGGAGCGTCCTTCGACAACAACCTGCGGGCCTTGAGCGTGCCGACGCTGCGCACCCTGGCCGACGATCTCGGCGCATCGGTGTCGCTGCTGGTCGCCGAGGGCGACCAGCAGGTGGCGATCGCGGTCATCGTGCCAACGCTGGTCTTTTATCAACTGTCGTTCCACGAGGGCAGCCGCTACCCGTTGAATCGCGGCGCCGCGGGCATCGCACTGCTGGCCAGCATGGCGCCCCGCCCCGGTGAGCGGGACCTGGTACCACTCACCCGCGAACAGGGCTGGGTGATCACCCACGGCGAGATCGAGCCTGACACCTACGGGTTGGCCGTGCCCGTACGTCGCCGCCCGCCGTCGCCACCCACGTGCATCAACCTCATCTCCCACCGCAAGGACGTCGTCTTGGAAGGACGCGAATCGGTGATCGCGGCGGCCAAGCAGCTGTCGTCCATCCTCGGCTAGCGAAAGGGCCTGCCTGCGTGACTGACTGGGATCACGAAGTCGACGTCGTCGTACTCGGAAGTGGCGGAGCCGGTTTGACCGCCGCTCTGACCGCCGTCGTCGGAGGGGCGTCGGTCGCCGTGTACGAGAAGGCGGCCACCGTCGGCGGCACCACCGCGGTCTCCGGCGGCATCGTCTGGGTCCCCGCGCATCGGCGCTCGCCCTCGGGTGAACTGACCGTCGAGGATGCGATGCGCTATCTGGAGGCGCAGTCGCTGGGGGGCATGGACGCCGACCTGGTGGAAACGTTCGTGCGCACCGGCCCCGAGATGCTCGACTTCGTCGAGGCGCACAGCGAGTTGCAGTTCGACGTCGCCGAGGGCTTCCCCGACTACAAGCCGGAGCTGCCCGGCGGACGGCCGTCGGGCGGTCGCTCGCACAACGCGCGGCCGTTCGACCTCGACCGCCTCGGCGCGTGGAGCGACCGCATCACCTCGTTCCCCGTCGACTTCAGCAACGTCGGCATCGACGCCGAGACCCGCGCGCGCATCCACGCCTCGGTCGACGACGTCGAGGGCAACTACTGCGTGGCGGGTACGGCACTGATCGCGGGTCTGCTCAAGGGACTGCTCGACCACGGCGTGGAACCGGTCACCGACGCCCGTGCGGTCGAACTCATCGCGGCCGATGGACGGATCGTCGGCGTGCGGATAACGCATGATGGCAGCGACATTCGGGTGCGAGCGCATCGCGGCGTCGTGCTCGGCACCGGCGGCTTCGAATGGGACGAGCGACTGGTCGAGGCCTACCTGCGCGGCCCCATGCACGGTCCCGTGTCGCCGCCCAACAACACCGGCGACGGCCTTCGGATGGCGATGGCACACGGCGCCGACCTGGCAAACATGGGTGAGGCCTGGTGGGTGCCGATCATCCAGATTCCCGGCGACACCATCGACGGGCACCAGCGCAGCCGCAGTGTCCGCCTGGAACGCACCCGGCCCAGGAGCATCATCGTCAACCGGGCGGGCAAGCGCTTCCTCAACGAGGCAGGCGAGTACAACTCGATGGCCGGGCCGTTCCATCACCTCGACCCGCGCCACGGCTATCTCAACGACCCGGCGTGGATCGTGTTCGACGCGCTGCACCTGAAGAAGTACGGATTCCTCGGCGTCGAACCCGATGGCGTGGCGCCCGATTGGTACCGGAAGTCGGCCGACCTCGCCGAGCTGGCCGAGAAGACCGGCATCGACGTCGAGGGTTTGGCACGCACGCTCGACGCGTGGAACGCGAACGTCGCCGAGGAGCGCGACCCCGACTTCGGCCGCGGATCCAGTGCGTACGACGGCTACTGGGGCGACAACTCGGCGGCCAGCCCCGCGCTGCAGACCCTCGGGCCGATCGACACGGCACCGTTCTACGCCGTGCCGGTGACCGTCGGGGCGATGGGCACCAAGGGCGGCCCGCGTACCGACGGCGATGCCCGGGTGCTGCACGTGTCGGGTGCTCCCATTCCCGGGCTGTTCGCGGTCGGCAACGCGATGGCGGGCGTCACGGGCAAGGCCTATGGCGGCGCCGGCGGAACCCTCGGCCCGGCAATGGTGTTCGGTTACCGCGCGGGCCGGGCGCTCACGGCCTGAGGTTCGCGAGGTCGCTACGTTGAAATAGCGCTCACGGCCACCTGCACTCGGACTTTCGTCGCGTGAGCGCTATCTCAACGGCAGATCAGGGCTGATCCTTGACCGACGGCTGGATCGGCGGGGCCTCGCGCCAGTTCGGCAGCCCGTCGGTCTCGTTGGCGACCGGGAAGCCACCGCCGTGCGTCCACGCCCAGTGACTGTGGTTGAGCTGATGCATGCTGAAGCAGGCGTTGAGCGAGTTGTAGAACCCCTGGTTGTCCTGCGTCTGGTTCACCGACTCCTTGATGAGCAGCGCAGCCATGGTCGGCACCTTGGCGATGCGGCGGGCGAAGTCCAGTGTCCGATCGGCCAATTCGTCGGCCGGGAAGACCTTCGACACCATCCCGAGCGCGTGCGCCTCGTCGACCGACAGCGAATCGCCGGTGAGCATCAACTCCTTGGTCTTACGCGCCCCGAACTCCCACGGGTGCGCGAAGTACTCGACACCGCACATGCCCAACCGGGTCCCGACGACGTCGGCGAACGTGGTGTCGTCGGCGGCGACGATCAGGTCGCAGGCCCACATCAGCATCAGCGCCGCCGCGTAGACGTCCCCGTGCACCTGGGCGACCGTAATCTTGCGGAGATTCCGCCAGCGGCGGGTGTTCTCGAAGAAGTAGTGCCACTCCTGCAGCATCAGCTTCTCCGCGCCCTCACGCGTGGCACCGTTCTCGGTGAAGCTCGGGTGCTGGTTCGGGCCGGGCTGGTACTCCTCCATCATGACCTTGGAACCCAGGTCGTGACCCGAGGAGAACATCGGTCCGTGCCCGCCGAGGATGACGACGCGCACGTTGTCGTCGGCTTCCGCTTCGAGGAACGCCTCGTTCAATTCGACCAGGAGACCGCGCTGTTGAGCGTTCCGCGCCTCGGGTCGGTTCAGCATGATCCGGGCGATGGTGCCCTCGTCGAGGGTCTCGTACGTGACGAAGCGGTAGTCAGCCATGGCCGAACTCTATTCCTTTGAGAATGGCGTTACCGCAGTGGGGCACGCCGTCAGGCCTACAGCGAGAGGATGGTGGCCGAAGCGGTTCCAGGTGCGCCGTAGACCTGTGCCAGGCCGACCCGCGGATTGCCGGGAACCTGGCGTTCGCCTGCTTCACCGCGCAACTGGCGGACCAACTCGTGCATCTGTCGCAGACCCGAAGCTCCGATCGGCTCGCCGTTGGCGATCAGTCCGCCGTCGGTGTTGACCGGCATCGATCCGCCGATCTCGGTGGCGCCGTCGGCCAGCAGCTTCTCCTGGTCTCCGTCCGCGCACAGGCCCGTCTCGGCCATGTGGATCACCTCGGCGCCGGCGTCGGTGTCCTGCAGTTGGGCCACGTCGACGTCCTCGGGCCCGATGCCTGCCGCCTCGTAAGCGGCCTTCGCGGCGTACACCGTCGGCGACGAATCCTCGTCCAACGGCGCAGATGTCGCGTGCACCTCGTAGGCGCCGAAGCGGCGGGTGCGGATCTCGCTGGCGCGCACGAACACTGGCTTCTCGGTGTACTTATGGGCTAGATCGCCCCGGCACATGATGACGGCCGCCGCGCCTTCGTCGGGTGCGCAGAACATGAACTGCCGCAGCGGGTAGTTCAGCACCGGCGACGCCATGATGTCCTCTTCGGAGATCGGCTTGCGGCGGAACGCGTTCGGATTCAGGGCGCCGTTGCGGAAGTTCTTCGCGGCCACCTTCGCCAGCGTCTCCTCGCTGATGCCGTGGTCGTGGATGTACTTGTTGGCCTTCATGCCGAAGAACTTGGTCGTGACGAGCTGCCCGTTCTCGGCGTACCACTGCGGCAGGGCCAGCTTGGCCGGGTCGTCGGTGAAGGCGCCACGCGGATGCTTGTCCAGGCCGATCGCGATGCCGATATCGTACTTGCCAAGCCGGATGGTGTCGGCCGTCTGCTGAATGGCGCTCGCCGACGTCGCGCAGGCGTTGAACACGTTGGTGAAGGTGATGCCGGTGAGCCCGACCAGGCGCGTCACGGAATCCGGGTTCGAGACCTCGTAGCTGCCGCCGAAGCCGAACTCGATGTCCTTCCACTGCAGGCCCGCGTCACCCAGTGCGCTGTGGATGGCCTCGGCGCCCATCTCGACCGCGGATTTCTCGAACCGGCCGAACGGGTGGATGCCGACGCCGATGATGGCTACGTCGTTGGTCATGATCGAAGTTCCCCTTCTAAACGGGCTGGAAGGCGAACGTGACGATCTCGTTCCCCTCGGCGTCGGTGGCGAACGGGATGAACGTCAGCTCGACGTCCATGCCGAATTGGAGCTTGGCGGGATCGTTCTCGGTCAGGCGGCCTTCGACCCGGATGACGTCACCGAGTTGCACGAGGCCCACGCCGAAGGGCACGAAGTCCTTGCCCGTCGGACCGGCATACGGGGCGCCGGGCGGGAAGCCCTGGGTGGTCCACGCCACGACGGTGCCGCGGCGCGGGAGGAGTTCGTCGGTCATCTCGGCGGCACTGCATCGCGGGCAGTGCGATTGGCGCGGGAACACCGTCGCCGCGCATGCACCGCACTTGCTGCCGACCAGCTGCGGGCTCTCGTCCGGCCACGTCGAGATCGTCGGGTCTATCGCCTTCTGCATGACGGCTCCTCAGCGCTGAGACATGGCGGATCGGTGATCGGTTCACAGAACAGTACAACACCATTTGCGGAAAACGGAAAGCCCATTCTCACTTCGATGTCAGTGCTGGTGGGGCGCGCTTTCCGTAGTCTCCGCCGCCACTCGCACGCCTGCCTCGTCGAGCAGGGCGCGCGTCGCCGAGTAGACGTCGAGACGTCCGTCGGCGACCGCGTCGGCCAGCGCCCCGAGCCCGTCGTGCGTGCGCAGCGCACTCTGGGCCAGCGACAGGATCTGCGCCCGAGCCCTGGCCGCGCGCCGTTGCGGGCTGTCGGAGCGGTGGTGAGCGTCGATGGCCTCTACGAGTTCGACGATGCCCTCGTTGCGCGCGGCGATGATCTTGAGGATCGGGGCGTCGGTCTCGGCGTGCAGATCGCGCACCGTCTGATCGGCGCCGTCGCGATCGGCCTTGTTGATCGCGACGATGTCGGCGACTTCCAGCAGCCCCGCCTTCGCTGCCTGAACGGCGTCCCCCGCACCGGGATTGAGGATGACGACGGCCGGGTCCGCCACGGCGGAGATCTCGATCTCCGATTGCCCGACGCCGACGGTCTCGAGCAGGACGACGTCGTAGGACAGTTCGGCGAGCACCCGGATCGCCGCGGGCACCGCGGCAGCCAACCCACCGAGATGGCCGCGGGTGGCGACCGAGCGGATCAGGACGTCGTCGTCGTTGATGTGGGCCACCATCCGGATTCGGTCGCCCAGCAGCGCTCCCCCGCTGTACGGCGACGACGGGTCGACGGCAAGTACTGCGACGCGCTGACCGCGAGTTCGATAGGCGGCGACGAGGACCGCGATGGTGGTCGACTTGCCGGCACCGGGCGGACCGGTCACGCCGATCACGCGCGCGGTGCGCGTCCCGAGTAGCGCGAGAAGCTCGTCGCGACGGGGACTCTCGACGATGCTGAGGAGCCTTCCGGTGGCACGCATCGACCCGCTTCGTGCCTGGGCGACGAGGTCGTCGATGGTCATCCTGCGGCTCAGACTAGCGGCCGCGATGGGTGCGCGACGCGATCTCGCGAGCGGCCTCGGGCATTGACGGACTCCTCGTCGACGGGGTATGAGAATAGTATTCTCTCAGCTTGAGAGCGTCAGTTGCAAGAAGGGGAACCGTATGCAGATCGCAGGTAGCTCGGCAATCGTCGTGGGTGGAACGGGCGGCCTGGGTGAGGCGACGGTTCGCCGCTTGCACGCCGCGGGCGCCAAGGTCGTCGTGGCAGACGTCGTCGACGACAAGGGTAGGGAACTCGAGTCCGAACTCGGTGTGCGGTACGTGCACACCGACGCGACGTCGGAGGAGTCGGTCAACGCCGCCGTCGCCGAAGCACAATCGCTTGGACCGCTTCGGATTTCGGTTGACACCCATGGTGGACCCGCGAGCGGCGGCCGCCTGATCGGCAAGGACGGCTCCCCGCTGGACCTCGACGGCTTCAAGAAGACGATCGAGTTCTACCTGACCGCCGTCTTCAACGTCATGCGACTCTCCGCTGCCGCGATCGCCAAGAGCGAGCCGCTGGAGGAGGGTGGCCGCGGCGTGATCGTCAACACCGCGTCGATCGCAGGCTACGAGGGTCAGATCGGCCAACTCCCCTACTCCGCGGCGAAGGGCGGCGTGCTCGGCATGACCCTCGTCGCGGCACGTGACCTGTCGCCGTTGGGCATTCGCGTCGTGACCATCGCGCCCGGCACCATCAACACGCCCGCGTACGGCAAGGCGGGCGACCAGCTCGAGCAGTACTGGGGCCCGCAGGTGCCGTTCCCCAAGCGCATGGGCCGATCGACGGAGTACGCACAGCTGGCGCAGAGCATCATCGAGAACGACTACCTCAACGGCGAGATCATCCGCCTCGACGGCGCCCTGCGGTTCCCGCCCAAGTGACGCCCGGCGCACCGGGTCCGCTGAGCGGCCGGGTCGCATTCGTCGCCGGCGCCAGCCGCGGTATCGGTGCGACGGTCGCTCGGCACCTGGCGGCGGCAGGCGCGTCGGTGGCCGTCGCTGCCCGCTCCGAGGTGCTCGGCAAGCTGCCCGGCACCATCGGATCGGTCGCCGCACAGATCAACGACGCTGGGGGCCGGGCACTTCCGGTGGCCTGTGACGTCACCAGCGAACCGTCGGTCCAGCACGCCGTGGACGCGACGGTCGCCGAGTTCGGCGGCATCGACGTCCTGGTCGCAAACGCAGGCGTGCTGTGGCTCGGCCCAATCGAGACCACGCCGCTCAAGCGCTGGCAGCTTTGTCTGGACGTCAATCTCACCGGCGTCTTCCTGGTCACGCGCGCGGTGATCCCCCACGTCCGGGCGCGCGGCGGCGGATCGCTGATCGCGGTCACCACCACCGGCGTGGGCATGGTCGACTCCGGTGCCAACGCCTACTGGGTGTCCAAGGCGGCCGCCGAGCGTCTCTACCTCGGCCTGGCAGCGGATCTGCGGGGCGACAACGTCGCAGTGAACTGCTTGAGCCCGTCGCGAGTGGTGTTGACCGAGGGCTGGCAGGCCGGCGGTGCGGGCATGCAGATCCCACCCGAGATGGTCGAGCCGCCCGAGGCGATGGGCCGGGCCGCGGTGCTGCTCGCCACCCAAGACGCGTCGGGCATCACCGGAACCGTCCAGCGCTCCGAAGAACTCACCGCCTGACCTTGCTCCTTCTGACCTTCCGCGAGCGTGCGTGTCTGCGGACGACACGCCGTCGTTAATCGGGAGTTTCCGCACGCTCGCGCCCGTCGTGAGATCGCCGTCGTCAGATCGCCGGCCGACCGTCGACGCGCGCCCACCCTGCGCGAGCGTGCGTGAACTCGGGTCAGAGCCCGGCGTGTCGCCCGCAGACACGCACGCTCGCCGGAGAAGGGAACCCGGGAAAGGGTGGAGCCCGGGGAAGGGAAGGCAGCCTGGAGGGGGCTAGGTCTTGGCGATCAGGCCGTCGACGATGCGGTTGAAGTCGGCGGTGCCGAACGACACGTACTCGGCGAGGTTGGCGTAGTCCAGCGAGGCCATCACCGAGCGCTCCAGCTGGATGTTCATCAGCCGCTTGGTGGCCTCGACCGCTTGCTGCGGCAGCTCGGCGAGCTTCTTGGCGCACGCGATGGCCTCGGCCACCGGGTCGGCGACCACGTGATTGGCCAGACCCAGCTCGACTGCCCGGTGCGCCTTGATCCGCACACCCGTCAGCGCGAACTCCTTGGCGTGGAGCAGGCTGATCTGCGACCCCCACACCAGCGGACCGCCGTCGGCGGCGACCAGACCGATCTGCACGTGGGGGTCCGCGAAGTGCGCAGTCTCGGCCATGTAGACGACGTCCGACAGCGCGGCGAGGCTGCACCCCAGGCCGACCGCGGGCCCGTTGACCGCGGCGACGACCGGGATGCGACACCGCACCATGCCGATGACGAGGTCGCGGCCGTGCTTGATCGTCTTCTGGCGCAGAGCCTCGTTGCCACGCAGCTCGTCGAGGTAGTTGAAGTCACCACCGGCCGAGAAGGCCCGCCCCGCACCGGTTATCACTGCGGCGCGGGCGTCGGCGTCCTCGTTGAGCGCCTCCCAGATCTTGGCCAGGCCGACGTGGAGCGCGTCGTTGACCGCGTTCAACGCATCCGGGCGATTGAGCGTGATGATCCGCAGACTGCCATCAGCGCGGACGTCGATTTCCTCTGGCATGCCGTACATATCAGGCTCCAAGTCCAAGAATCCGTTGCGCGATGATGTTCTTCTGAATTTGCGACGTCCCACCCATGACGCTTTGCGCGCGGCTGTACAGGTAGGCGCCGAAGAGTTCCTCGTCGCGGGTGCCGGTGGTGGCCAGCGTCGCGTGCCCCACGGACTGCTCGACCCACGTCATGAGCAGCTTGTCCAGCGACCCGTCCGGGCCGTGGGTGATGCCGTCGAGCTGTTCGGACAGCCGCCGCCGCACGTGCAGGCGCAGCATCTCGGTCTGCACCCAGGCCCAGGACAATTCGTCGGGCGGCGGCCCATCGACCCGTCCGGCCAACTGCCGCACCAGCTTTCCGTAGCGGGCCGAGAATCCCAACGTCGACGGTTCGCGCTCATGGCTGACGACCGTCATCGCGAGCTTCCACCCGTCGCCGGGCGCGCCCACCATGTTCTCGGCCGACACCCGCGCCCCATCGAACTCGACCTGCCCGAACTCCCGGGTAACACCGCTGATCATCTTCAACGGCCGTTGCTCGATACCGGCCTGGTGCATCGGGACGATGAAGGCCGAGATGCCCTTGTGCTTGGGGACGTCCTTGTCGGTGCGCGCCAGCACCAGGCACCAGTCGGCGACGTCGGAGTAACTGGTCCAGATCTTGTGTCCGTGGATGACGTACTCGTCACCGTCGCGCACCGCAGTGGTCGTCAGCGACGCGAGATCCGAGCCGGCGCCGGGCTCGCTGAAACCCTGACACCACCGCTCGGTGCCGTTGATCATCCCGGGCAGGAAGCGTTGCCGCAGTTCTTCGCTGCCGTGATGACTCAAGCCGACGACCAGGTAGCCGAGGCTCGGTCGGGCAGGCGCGCCGGCCTTGGCGATCTCCTCGTCGACGATCACGTCGTACACGGCGGGCAGATTCCGGCCGCCGTACTCGGTGGGCCAAGTCGTGCCGAAGAACCCTGCGGCATACAGCGCTTGGTGCCACGCGCCCTGGGCCTCCCAGTAGGCGTCCCCGGAGGTGGGGAACCTACCCTTCTGCTCGCCGAGCCACGCGCGCAGGTTCTCCCGGAACTCGGCTTCCTCGGGTGAGTCACGAAAGTCCAACGGTCAACTCCTTCAACTCGACCGGCCACGTCTGCGTGGCGGTCAGCACCCGGCGCAGATACACGTGCGCCAGGCATTCCCAGGTGTTGCCGATACCACCGTGCACCTGGATGGACGTCTCGCACACGGTCAGAGCCGAACGCGCACAGTAGATCTTGGCGATCCGACCGGCTTCGACCGCCTCGACCGGCGGCAGCTCGTCGACCGCCCAGGCAGCGTGCCGCAGCACGCTAGTGGACCCCTCGATGAGAGCCAGCCCCTCGGCGAGCATGTGGCGCACGGCCTGATACGACCCGATGGTCGCGCCGTACTGCTCGCGTACCTTGGCGTACTCGGTGGCCAGCATCAATGTGCCGCGGGCCGCTCCCACCAGATCGGCGGTCGTCGCGGTGAGCGCAAGTGCGTACCAGCGGTCGGAGTCGTCGGAGGACAGCTCGCCGAGTTCAGCGGGCGATTCGACGACGCCTGCGAGGCTGTGGGTGAGGTCCACCGCGTCGGGCACGGGCGCCGACGCCGCCGGTTCGCGACCGAGCCTGCGCTCCAGGTCGTCGGTGAGCACCGGACCGATGAACGGCACGTCGACGAGGCCGCGAGCGAATTCCTCTGCCACCAGGGCTACTTCGACACCGCTCGCCTCGTCCGACCGCAGTGTCCGCCAACCGGTGGCCGCGACGGTCTTCTCGAGCCTCGCGACCCTGCCGTCGTCGTCAAGGGCGGCGACCGACTCGGGGCCGAGGTCGTCGGCGAGCTTGGCAGCCGCATCGCGTAGCTGTCGTTGTTCGGCCGTCAGACGGGCGTCCATCAGAGTTCCCTATTCGCGCTGCTCATCAGTCCTGCCGGTTCTTCGCTGGCGCTCATCAGTCCTGCCGGTTCTTCGCTGGCGCTCATCACGCGCTCTCTCAACACTCGGCGCAACACCTTTCCGGAGGGGAGTCGAGGGATCTCCTCGACGAACGCGACCCGGCTCGGCCGCTTGTAGGAGGCGAGGCGGTCGGCGACCAGCTCGATCAGTTCATCGGATTCGACTGCGCCACAACGCGACACTGCGGCCACGATCGCCTCCCCGCTGACGGCTTCCGGCACCCCGAACACCGCGCAGTCGGCGACGGCCGGGTGCCCGTGCAGGACGGCCTCGATCTCGGCCGGAGCCACCTGGAAGCCGCGCACCTTGATCATCTCCTTGGTGCGGTCGGTGATCCGCAGCCAGCCATCGGCATCGAGGTGGCCGACGTCCCCGGTGCGGTACCAGCCGTCGTGGAACGCACCGGCGGTGGCGTCGTCGGGCAGGTAGCCGGCCATCGCCGTCTGCGAGAGCACCTGGATCTCGCCGTCCTCGCCGACGGGCACGGGTGCTCCGGTCTCGATGTCCGCGATGCGGATCCGCACGCCGGGAACGGCTCGGCCGACGGTGTCCAGCCGAGCGTCCCGAAGGACATTGCAGGTGATCACCGGGAGTTCGCTCGCGCCGTAGGCGGTGACCCAGTTGACGCCGACGCGGGCGGTCACCCGATCGGCGACGCTCTGGGTCACCGGCGTCGCGCACCACATGACGTAGCGCAGCGACGATAGGTCGTAGTCCTCGAGCCGGGGATGCGCCGCGAGCGCCAGCGCGATGGGTGCGACCGCCATCTCGATGGTGATCCGGTCGGATTCGATGTGTCGCAGCATCGTGTCGACGTCGAAGCGCGGGTGCAGCCGGATCCACGCCCCGACGTCGAGCGCGGTGGCGATGTTCAGCAGTCCGAGGATGTGCGACGGCGGCGTCATGATCTGCATGCGGTCGCCGTTCGACAGCGCGAGCGCGGTGCGCCAGTGGGCCACGGCCGTCGCGAATGCACCGTGGGTGTGGCGGACGGCCTTCGGCATGCCGGTGGTGCCCGAACTGAACACGAACAACGCATCGGAGGTGGGATCGGGCTCGTCGAACGTCCGCCGGCCGGGCGTGACCGGCTGGTCCAGCTCGAGCATCGGCATCGCGTCGCCGAGCACCGGGTGGTCCCCCACGGCGTGCGACGGCCGGGTCAGGGCCAGCGCGTGGTCGACCTCGGCGCGCTTCCACGCCGTGCTGAGTAGGACCACCGCCGCGCCGAGCCGCCAGATCGCATGCAGCGCGACGACGAACTCGGGCCGATTCGACGACATCAGCGCCACGCGGTCACCCGCGCGCACGCCACGCTCATCCAGCACGGTCGCCATGCCGCTGGTGAGCGCATCGAGCTGGGATCTGGTGTACTGCCGCTCACCGAAGGCTAGGACGGGAGGTTCGGGAACGGGAGCATCGGGAACGCCGGGATCAGGCACGTGTCGACCCCTTCCCCGGCTGATCGCCCGACCGGGCGATAACGCAGAATGACTGTTGAGAATAGCCTATCAATAATGGAGAATAGTATTCTCGCAGAGACAGAATCTCAATGCCAGGAGTGAGCGCGATGACTGCAGACCCCGTACCGACCGACGAGGCCGGTGGCGAGGTGAAGATCCTCCTCGACCGCAAGAGGGCCACCGTCGCCATGAAACCCGGTGAGACGCTGCTCGAATCGGCGCGCCGCGCCGGCATGGGCCCGCCGTTCTCCTGCGAGGCAGGCAACTGCGGAACGTGCATGGCCAAGTTGATCTCGGGCAAGGCCACGATGCGCGTCAACGACGCCCTCGACGACGACGAGGTCGACGAGGGATACATCCTCACCTGCCAAGCCGTTCCCGACACTGCGGACATCGAGATCAGCTACGACGACTGAGCCCCGGCGGAGTACTCGTCGAGGGTCGGCGCCGGGCGGTACTGCGGCTCGTAGCCGCCGACCTTGATCGACCCACCGACCAGGCGGAAGTCCCCGGCGGTGACGATCGCCTCCGGAGTCGCCTCGAGCGCTTCGGGCAGCGAGCGCACGGCCGCTGCGGGAATGCCCAACGGTCGCAACCGTTGCTCCCACCCCTTCGCGGTGTCGGTGGCCAGCACCGCGGTCACCAGCTGCAGCACGTCGTCGCGGCGCGCCGCGCGGTCGGCCATCTTCTCGAAACCGCCGATGCCCGCCTCACCGGCGAACGACTTCCAGAAGCCGTCGTGGGTGATGAACAGCGCAAGATGGCCCTCGGCCGTCGGGAACAGCTGCGCCGGAACGTAATACGAGTGGGCACCGTTGGGATGGCGGCGCGGTGCCACCCCGTCGTTCAGATACGCCGCCGCACGGTAGTTCAGCTGCGACAACATGACGTCGCGCAGGGATACGTCCACCTGGCCGCCCCGGCCAGACACCACCTGGGCCAGCAGCGCGAGTGCTGCGGTCAGGCCCGTTGAATTGTCGGCCGACGAGTACCCGGGCAGCGTCGGAGGGCCGTCGGGGTCGCCGGTCATCGCGGCGACGCCCGTGGCAGCCTGCACCACGTAGTCGAACGCGGGATCGTCTCCCCCGTCGAGCCCGTAGCCGGTGAGCGCCACGCACACAAGCCTCGGGTTGAACTCACGCATCGCGTCGTAGGTCAGCCCGAGCTTGCGGATCACCGACGGCTTCATGTTGACCAGCAGCGCATGCGATTCCGCAGCGAGTTCCCCCAGCCGCTGCCGTCCCGCTGCCGAGGCGAGATCCAGGCAGACACTGCGCTTGTTGCGGTTCAAGCTGGCGAAGTAGCTGTCGCTCACCTGGCGCGAGATCTCCCCGCCGGGTGGCTCCACCTTGATCACCTCGGCGCCGAGGTCGGCGAGCATCATCGTGGCGTACGGGCCTGCGAGCATCACGCCGACCTCGAGGACCCGGATGCCGTCGAGCGGAGCGGGCGAACTCATCGCGGCCCTCGGCTCTTCGCGCAAGCGCTCATCGCGGCCCTCGGCTCTTCGCGCAAGCGCTCATCGCGGCCCTCGGCTCTTCGCGCAAGCGCTCATCGCACCTGCTTCGCCAGCTCCGCGATCACCTCTCGCGTCCTGTACTTCGACGCGATGAGTTCGTCGCGGTTGTCGCCGATCGGTAGCAGACGCACCGACAGATCGGTCACTCCAGCGTCCGCGAACTGCTTGAACCGCTTCAGGATCGACTCCTCGTCACCCGCCGCGCACAGGTCACCCACGTTGCGGGCGTCGCCGCGGTCGAGCAGACGCTGATAGTTCGGCGACGTCTCGGCCTCCGACAGGATGCGGTTGGCCCGCTCCTTCGCCGCGTCGATCTCGGAGTTCGCGCACAGGCAGACCGGGATGCCTGCGACAACGCGCGGCGCGGGTCGCCCTGCCTCGGCGGCGGCCTTGTTGATCTTCGGTGCGATGTGATCGCCGATGGCCTTCTCGTCGGCCATCCACAGCACGGTTCCGTCGGCGCGTTCCCCGGCGATCTGCAGCATGACCGGGCCGAGCGCGGCCACCAGTACCGGCAGCGGCGTCGCAGCGCCGAGCGCGGTGGGGTTGTGCACCGTGAACGAACCGTTCTCCACGTCGACCGGCCCTGGCCCCGCCGCCGCCGCCGCCGCCAGCACCTCGAGATAGTCGCGCGTGTAGGCCGCGGGCTTCTCGTACGGCAGGCCCAGCATGTCCCGGACGATCCAGTGGTGCGACGGTCCGACGCCGAGCGCCAGTCGCCCGCCGGCCATGGCGTGCACCGAGAGTGCCTGACGCGCAAGCGCTATGGGATGTTGTGCCTGCAGTGGGACGACGGCCGTGCCCAGCTCGATCCGGGTGGTGTGCGCCGCCATCAGCGCGACCATCGTCAGACAGTCGAAGTCGTCGGGAACTTGCGGCATCCACGCGGTGTCCATACCCGCCGCCTCGGCCCACTCGATGTCGGCGACCAACTTGGTGACCTTGCGGGCCATGTCGCCCCGCTCGGCCCCGATCATCACGCCCAACCTCATGACCCACCCCTGCTTCGCCCGCCCGACCTCATGACCCATCCCCGCTCGTAGCAGTCAACGCCCGCACGTCGCGCACCAGCATGTCCAGCGGCGTACCGGTCGGGAAGACCGCTGCCGCACCGGCGTCGAGCAGTTTCTGCACGTCCGACTCCGGGATCGTGCCGCCCACGACGACCGCGATGTCACCGGCGTCGGCCGCCCGCAACGCGTCGACGGTCCGGGTGGTCAGCGCCACGTGCGCCCCGGACAGGATCGACAGGCCGACCAGACTCACGTCCTCCTGCAGCGCGATCGACACGATGTCCTCGATGCGCTGCCGGATGCCGGTGTAGATCACCTCGAACCCGGCGTCGCGCAGCGTGCGCGCGACGATCTTGGCGCCGCGGTCGTGCCCGTCGAGGCCGGGCTTGGCCACCAGCACCCGCGCCGGCTGGGTGCGGGTACTCACCGAATCGGTCGTCACTTTGCTCCTCGCGTGCGTGCCACTAGAACACCACCGGCTGCTGGAACTCGCCCCAGACCGCCTTCAACGTGGTCACCATCTCGCCGACGGTGCAGTAGGCGTTGGCGCAGTCGATCAACCGGTGCATCAGGTTGTCGTCGCCCTCGGCCGAACGGGCCAGTGCCGCAAGGGCGTCCTTGACCGCGACGTCGTCGCGTTCGGCCTTGACCCTGGCCAGCCGCTTGAGCTGCAGGTCCCGGCCTTCGGCGTCCAGCTCGTAGGTCGCCAGGTCGGGTGCGGGCTCGTCGACGACGAACTTGTTGACGCCGACCACCGGACGCTCACCCGACTCGACCTCCCTGTGGATCTTGTAGGCCTCGTCGGCGATCAGACCCTGCAGGTAGCCGTCCTCGATGCAGCGCACCATGCCGCCGTGCTGCTCGAGGTCGGCCATGATCTCGATGATCTTCTCCTCGGTGGCGTCGGTCAGCGCCTCCACGAAGTAGGACCCACCGAGCGGGTCGGCCACCTTGGCCACGCCGGTCTCGTAGGCGAGGATCTGCTGGGTCCGCAGCGCCAGCGTCGCGGACTCCTCGCTGGGCAGTGCGAACGGCTCGTCCCACGCCGCGGTGAACATCGACTGCACGCCGCCGAGCACAGAGGCCAGCGATTCGTAGGCCACCCGCACCAGGTTGTTCTGCGCCTGCGGCGCATACAGCGACGCGCCGCCCGACACGCAGCCGAACCGGAACATCGACGCCTTGTCACTGGTAGAGCCGTAGCGCTCGCGCACGATCGTTGCCCACCGCCTGCGGCCTGCACGGTACTTGGCGATCTCCTCGAAGAAGTCGCCGTGCGTGTAGAAGAAGAACGAGATCTGCGGCGCGAACTTGTCGATGCTCATCCGGCCGCGCTCGACGACGGTGTCGCAGTAGGTGACGCCGTCGGCGAGGGTGAACGCCATCTCCTGCACGGCGTTGGCGCCGGCATCGCGGAAGTGGGCGCCCGCCACCGAGATCGCATTGAAGCGTGGCACCTCGGCCGCGCAGAACTCGATGGTGTCGGCGATCAGCCGAAGCGACGGTTCGGGCGGCCAGATCCAGGTGCCGCGCGACGCGTACTCCTTGAGGATGTCGTTCTGGATCGTGCCGGTCAGCATCCGTCGCGGCACGCCCTTCTTCTCGGCGGCGGCGACGTAGAACGCCAGCAGGATCGCGGCCGTGCCGTTGATCGTGAAGCTGGTGCTGATCTGGTCCAACGGGATGCCGTCGAAGAGGATCTCGGCGTCGGCGAGGGTGTCGACGGCAACGCCGACACGGCCGACCTCCTCGCCGTACTCCTCGTCGTCGGAGTCGTAACCGCACTGGGTCGGCAGGTCGAGAGCGACCGACAGCCCGGTTCCGCCCTGCCCCAAGAGGTACCGATAACGCTGGTTCGACTCCTCGGCGGTGCCGAAACCCGAATACTGCCGGAAGGTCCACGTCTTGCCGCGGTATCCGGACGCGAAATTGCCCCGGGTGAAGGGGTACTCGCCGGGCGCGGGCGGATCACCCGTGCGGTCGGCGGGCCCGTACACCGGGTTGAGCGGGATGCCCGATGGGGTCTGAACGAGGTCACTCATCGGTTGATAACGTACTTGCAAAAAATGAGAATGCCAATACCGCCGAATGGAAACACCTCGCGTCGCCGGACTCCCCCAGCACGTCAGCGCAGGGGCGGCCGCTCGCGCCGTTAGTCCTAGCCAGGCCATCGGCCGCTATGCGAGCATGGCACTTGCGAAAAATGAGAATGCCACTGTCGGTCGGCTACGATCGGGGCACCGATGACGAGGAGACGCATGACGAGGCGGGATCGATCATGAGCGACCAGCGGCCGCTCGCCGACCGGACACTGGTGCTCTCGGGCGGCAGCCGCGGCATCGGACTGGCCATCGCGCTCGGGGCAGCCCGACGCGGCGCCAACGTCGTGCTGCTCGCCAAGACCGGTGAGCCCCATCCCAAGCTTCCCGGGACCGTGCACACGGCGGTTGCAGAGGTCGAGGCCGCGGGCGGCAAGGGCCTCGCCGTCGTCGGCGACGTCCGCAAGGAAGAGGACGTCGCGCGCACGGTGGACGCCGCCGTCGATCGCTTCGGCGGGATCGACGTCGTCGTGAACAACGCCAGTGCGATCTCGACCGAGCCCACCGGGGATCTGTCGGCCAAGAAGTTCGACCTGATGATGGACATCAACGTGCGCGGCACGTTCCTGCTCACCAAGGCGGCGCTCCCCCACCTGCACGAGTCGACCGCCGCCCACGTCGTGACGATCTCGCCGCCGCTCAACATGAACCCGTACTGGCTCGGCGCGCACCCGTCCTACACGCTGTCCAAGTACGGGATGACGCTGCTCTCCCTGGGCTGGGCCAGCGAGTACGCCGACGCAGGCATCGCGTTCAGCTGCCTGTGGCCGCAGACCTACATCGCGACGTCGGCCGTGACGAACCTGGCCTCCGGCGACGAACTCGTTCGCCGGTCGCGCAGCAGCGACATCATGGCCGACGCCGCGGTCGCGATCCTGACCAAGCCTGCCGCGGAGGTGAACGGACGGACGTTCGTGGACGCGGACGTGCTGACCGCCGAGGGCGTGACCGACCTGTCGCGGTACGGCGGTGGTGATGACCCGATGTGGGATATCTTCCTGGACAAGTCATGAGTATCTCGCTACTGCTGGAGATGGCGTCCAGCGATCCCGACCGGACTGCCGTCGTATCCGACGACATCCGGCTCAGCACTGGGGATTTGAGTGTGCTCGCCGACGGCGGAGCAGGCGTCGTGGCCGCGTCCGGCGCCCAGCACGTGGCCTACGTCGGCACCGGTGGCGCGATCCTGCCGCTGCTGCTGTTCGCCTCGGCCCGCGCCGCGGTTCCCATGACGCCGCTGAACTACCGGCTGTCGACCGACGGTCTGCGAGCACTGCTCGACCGCCTGCCCGACCCCCTGGTCGTAGTCGACGCCGAGTACCGCGACGCCGTCGGCGAGGGCTACCGGCTGATGGACTCGGCCGAGTTCGTCGAGGCGGCCCGGGCCGCCGAACCGGTGACGGAGTTCGCCGATCCCGACGCGGTCGCCGTCGTGCTGTTCACCTCGGGCACCACGAGCAAGCCAAAGGCCGTCGAGCTCACCCACAACAACCTGACGAGCTACGTCACCGGCACCGTCGAGTTCGCCTCGGCCGACCCCGGCGACGCGGCCCTCATCTGCGTGCCGCCCTACCACATCGCGGGTGTTGGTGCCGCACTGTCGAACCTGTACGCAGGCCGAAAGATGGTGTATCTGCGACACTTCGACGCGAATGAGTGGGTGCGCCTGGTTGGCACCGAGAGCGTCACCTCGGCGACGGTCGTGCCCACGATGCTCGATCGGATCGTCACCGTACTCGACGCCGACAAGGTGACGCTGCCGTCGCTGCGCACACTCGCCTACGGCGGCTCCAAGGTCGCGCTCCCCCTGGTGCGCAAGGCGTTGTCGCTGCTGCCCGAGGTCGGCTTCGTCAACGCCTACGGCCTCACCGAGACCAGCTCGACCATCGCCGTGCTGACCCCGGACGACCACCGCGCCGCGCTGGCCTCGACCGACGACGGCGCCGCCCGGCGGCTCGGGTCCGTCGGTCAGCCTGTTCCCGGCATCGAGGTGCAGATCCGCGGCGAGGACGGCAACGTCCTCGGCCCGGGTGAACCCGGCGAGCTGTTCGTCCGCGGCGAGCAGGTCTCGGGCCGCTACACCGACATCGGCTCGGTACTCGACGAGCAGGGCTGGTTCCCCACGCGCGACGTGGCCTACCTCGACGCCGACGGATACCTGTTCATCGGCGGCCGCTCGGACGACACGATCATTCGCGGCGGCGAGAACATCGCCCCCGCCGAGATCGAGGACGTGCTGGTCGAGCATCCGCACGTCCGCGACTGCGCAGTCGTGGGTGCCGAGGACCCGGAGTGGGGGCAGATCATCGTCGCGGTCGTCGTGCCCAGGCAGGGCACCGACCCGGACGTCGAGGAGTTGCGCGGACACGTGCGCACGCGACTGCGCGGATCACGCACTCCCGACCGCGTGGTCTTCCGAGATGAATTGCCCACCAACGCGACCGGCAAGATACTGCGTCGCGAACTCGTCGCCGAACTGAACGCCACGTCAAGCAAGGAGCCCGCATGATCAAGAACGGCACCCGCCTCCAGAGCCAGGTCTGCGACACCCAGGTGATCGTGGTGCGAAGCTCCGAGAGCCTCGACGACCTCCGCGCCGGCGGTGCGCCGATGGTTCCCATCGGCGAACCCACCGATTCGGCGTCGACGCTCGACGACTCGCTGGCCGACGGAAACCTCATGGGCAAGCGTTACGTCGACGACGCCGGTGCCGAGGTGCTCGTCACGAAGGCGGGCAAGGGCACGCTGAGCGTCGGCACCACACCGCTGGCGATCAAGGAAGCCAAGCCGCTGCCCGCCAGCGACTGATCGCCGCGGTGGGGTCAGTACGACCCCGCCCGCGGTGTTCGCACCGGCCCGGCGTTCACGACGTCGCCGGTGAAGCGTTGGAGCAGCACCGCCTGGGTCGCCGCCAGGTGGCGCTTCGCGATGCGGTGTACCTCGTCGGCCCGCCCGGCAGCGATCTCGTCGACCACCCTGCGGTGCGTGCGCACGGCCCCGCGGGCCTCTGCGGGTGACGGGTATTCGCCACGCCGGGTGACGGCGGCCGCCCACTGCCGCTCTTGCGCCGACCACAGCTTGACGAGGCTGCGCACGACGTGGCGGATGGTGTCGTTGGGCGTGAATGCCACGACCAAATCGTGAAATTCGCGTGCGATCCGGGTGAACGCGATGCCGTCGGACACCGCGTCCGCCGAGGCGTCGACGTTCGCGGTCAGCGCGGGGATCACCACGGCCATCCGGTCGGGTCTGCGCGCGACCTCGGCAGCCGCCAGCGGTTCGAGCCGCAACAGTCCCTCGGCGAGGTCGCCCAGCGTGACGCCTGCGCCCTGCAGCACCAGCCCGAGGTGATAGGCGCCCGACGTCTGGTCGGGCCGGTGCACCTCGGCACCGCCGACGCTGCCGCGCCGCACCGTCACCAATCCCTCGGTCTCCAGGATGCGCAGCGCCTCGCGCACCGAGGGATGGCTGACGCCGAACTCCTTGACCAGCTGATCCTGGGTGGGTAGACGCTCGGCATTCGGGTCGACCAGGATCCGCTGCCGTAGTTCGGCGGCCACCGTCTCGGCGATGCGCTGCTGCGGGGTCCGCCCAATCACGAGGCAATACTAGCAATCCTTATAAGGATTGCCCTACGATCGGCGGGTGGACTTCGAGATGAGCGGTGAGGCCGTCACACTCCGCCACGAGCTTCGCGACCTGGTGCGCGAACACGTGCGCGACGACTTCCTCGGCGCCTTCACCGCCGACCCGGCGGATCTGGAGACCGCACAGGCCTTCTGCCGCCTGCTCGCAGAGCGCGGCCTGCTGTGCATGTCGTGGCCGCCGGAGTTCGGTGGACGAGGGTCGACGCCCTGGGAGCAGACGGTGGTGCGCGAGGAGATGTGGGCCCACCACGAACCGCGCGGCGCGCAGTACATGGGCGTCAACTGGGTCGGCCCCTCGCTCATGCGGCACGGCACGCCGGAGCAGCAACGCAGGCACCTGCCCCCCATCGCCCGCGGCGAGGTCATCTGGTGTCAGGGATTCAGCGAGCCGGAGGCCGGTTCCGACCTGGCGTCGTTGCGCACCACCGCAACTCGCGACGGTGACGGCTGGCGGATCAATGGTCAGAAGATCTGGACGTCCTACGCGACGATGGCGCAGTGGTGCTTCCTGCTGGCGCGGACGTCGCGGGGCGAGAAGAAGCAGCGGGGCCTGACGATCTTCCTGGTGCCGATGGACGATCCGGCGATCACCGTGCGCCCCATCGGCGCGATGCTGGGGCCGCACCATCTCAACGAGGTGTTCTTCGACGACCTGCGCGTCACCGAGGCCGACGTCCTCGGCACCGTGGACGACGGCTGGTCGATCGTGCAGAACGTCCTATCCTTCGAGCGGGTCGGCATCGCCAGGTACGCGCGGTGTGAACGCCTCCTGCACATGGCACCCGACGCACTCGGCGACCGCTGGGACGCACTGCCCGCCGAACTGCGCGCCCGGTGGGCGCGGATGCTCGTGCACTGCCGCAGGGCCAGGCTGCTCGCCTACCGGGTGGTCGCGCTCCAAGCCGGCGGCCAGGTCAAGCCGACCGACTCCGCGGCCTACCGCATCGCGGTGACGAAACTCGATCAGGACAGCGCCGAGGTGCTGATGGAGATCGTCGCGGCCATTCCGCCCGACCCGTCCGCCGCCGCGGAGACGTACCGCCTGGAAGTCGAGGACCACTGGCGGTACTCCCAGGCGTCCACGGTGTCCTCGGGAAGCATCGAGATGCAGCGCATCCTGCTGGCCCGCACGCTGGTGTCGACCCGATGAACATCGACCTCAGCGACGAGGCCCGCGAGTTCGGCAGGCAGGCCCGTCGCGCGATAGAAGCCGCGGGCGGCGACCAGTTGGTGCAACGCGCCGAGGCCGATCCGACCGCCCGCTCCGACATCGCGGGCGGAGTGCTCGCCGAACTCGGGGCGTGGGACCTCGAACCGCGCGAGGACGCCGACTCCGCCGAGGCCGCCGCCGCCCTGTGCCGCAGCGCCGGGTACTGGGCGCTGCCCTACCCGGTGGCCGAACGGCTCGCCAGGCCGGAAGGCACCGACTTCGACGGGCTCGTGGTCGTGGCGTCCGACCGGCCGTCAGCGGCCGTTGCCTGCGTCGACGCGCGCTGGGCGGCCACCACCGTCGACGGCCACCGCTACCGGGTCACCGACACCGGCACCCCCGGACCCGCGTTCGTCGGCGTCCTCGGCCTGGAACCCCTCGACGTCGACGGTGCCGACGACGTGGCGCTGGCACTGACCTTGCCCTGCTGGACGTTGCTCGGAATGCTGGACCGCGCAATCGATCTCACCGTCGCCCACGTGGGGATGCGGCAGCAGTTCGGACAGCCCCTCTCGGGGTTCCAGAGCGTCCAGTTCCAACTGACCGACGCCGAGGTCGAACGCTCGGGACTCGACGTGCTCGCCAAGTACACGCTGTGGAGCGTCGCCAGCGGCAGGCCCGAGGCCGTCGACGACGCCCTCGCCCTGCGAATGGCGGCGCTCGAGGCCGCGGAAGTCGTGTTCCGCGTATGCCACCAGCTGCACGGCGCGGTCGGGTTCTGCGACGAGACGACGCTGTCGTGGCTGTCGCGGCACAGCCAACCGCTGCGCCGCCTCCCCCATGGCTTGTCGGCCACCCGCGAGCTGCTGACCACGCGACTCGACCGGCACGGCTTGACCGGCTTGTTCAGCGCGGGGCCGGGAGCCGCGCGATGAGCGCCGAGGAGCTGGCCGAGTTCCGCGACCACGTCCGCCAATGGTGCGCCGAACACGTCCCCACCGATTGGCGCGCCGCACAGACCGGAGCGAGTGACGAGCAGTTCGTCGCCTTCCAGAAGTCCTGGTTCGCCGAACTGCACGCGGCGGGCTTCGCCGTGCCGCACTGGCCCGCCGAATGGGGCGGCGGCATGCCCGTCGCCGAACAGATCGTGCTGTACCAGGAACTCGCCGCACACGACGCGCCACGACTGGTGCTTGCCTTCGTCGGGATCCACCACGCGGCGTCGACCCTGCTGGTCGCGGGCACGGAAGCGCAACGCGGGCAACACCTTCCCGCGATCGTCGACGGCGAGATCTGGGTGCAGGGCTTCTCCGAGCCGGAGGCCGGCTCCGACCTCGCGGCGCTGCGCACCACGGCCCGCCGCGACGGCGACGCGTTCGTCGTCAATGGGCAGAAGCTGTGGGCCAGCGGCGGCATGCACGCCGACTGGTGTCTGCTGCTGGCCCGCACCGATCCGGAAGCGCCGAAGCGCAAGGGCATCTCCTACTTCCTGATGGACATGACGAGCCCCGGCATCGACGTACGCCCCATCCGCAACGCCGTCGGCGACTCGCACTTCTGCGAGGTGTTCCTCAACGACGTGGTGATACCGGAGCGCAACCTGATCGGCGCCGAGAACGCCGGATGGCAGGTCGCGCAGGCGACGTTGGGCGCCGAGCGCGGCATGACGATGCTCGAACTCGCCGAGCGCCTCGGCAATGCGGGCTTCCGCTGGCTGGTCGCCGAAGCGGCCCGCACCCGACCCGACGGCCACCGCCCGCTCGACGACGCCGCCGTCGGCGACCGGCTCGCCCGACTGGAGACCGAGATCGCGGGCCTGCGGGGGCTGTGCCGCCGCGTCGTCGAGGGGCACGACGGCGACGCGGTCGGCCCGGCCGATCCGTCCATCGTGAAGTTGTTCTACAGCGAACTGCTGCAGCGTCTCAGCGACTTCGGCGTCGAGATCGGCGGACTCGACGCGCACACCGTGCTCACCAAGCCGATGTCGAGCGGCTGGGAGTCGGGCGCGTGGGTGCTCGACTTCATTGGGTCCTGGGAATGGACGATCCCCGGTGGCGCCAGCGAGATCCAGCGCACCATCATCGCCGAGCGCGGACTGGGCATGCCCAGGGATCCGGTGGCGTCGTGACCGAGTTCGACGAACTCCACGCCGAGTTGCGCGCGGTCGCGCGCGACGTACTCGACCGGCCGACCGTCGATTGGCGGCAGCTCGTCGATGCGGGCTGGACCGGCCTCGAGGTCGCCGACGAATCGGGAGGTGCCGGCGCGACCTTCGTCGAGACCGCGATCGTGCTCGAGGAGATCGGCAGGGCAGCGGCCACCACCGGCTACCTCGGGTGCGCACTGGCCGTGGCGGCGCTGAACGCCGCGTCGGCGGCAGACGCCCGCGACGACGTGGCAAGCCGCATCGCCGCCGGCGAGACGGCAGCTCTGGCAACCGGTTTCGAGATCCACCGCGACGGGACGCTCTCCGGCCGTGCCGAGTTCGTCCCCGATGCCGCAGCCGCGGATCACCTGCTGCTCCTGGCCCGCGACTCGCGGGGCGCCTGCGTTCTCGCGACCGCCGCGGTCACCGTCGCGCCGCAACCCGTCGTCGACGAGACGCGCGCGCTGGCCGTGGTGACCGCCGACGACGTCACGCCCACGAAGGCATGGCCGATCGACGGCGACGCCGAGGCGCTGCACGAGCGCGCAGCGGTGGCGGTCGCGTGCGACAGTCTCGGACTCGCCGAGGCCATGCTCGCCCGCACCGTCGAGTACGCAAGAGTGCGACACCAGTTCGGCAGACCCATCGGCTCGTTCCAGGCCGTCAAGCACGCGTGCGCGGACATGCTCGTGCACATCGCGGTGGCGCGCGAACTCGTCGAGGTGGCGGTCGCCGAGGTGGCCGCGGGCAAGGGGGCTGCGGTGTCGTCGGCGATGGCCAAGTCCCATGCCACGTCGATGGCCGTCGAAGTGGCGGGCAAGGCGATGCAACTGCATGGCGGCATCGGGTACACGTGGGAGAGCGGCGTCCACGTCTACCTCAAACGCGCGACGCTCAACCGCGCGCTGTACGGCTCACCGGCCGCGCATCGGCGCGCACTGGCACGGCGATACGGCGTTTGACCCGAACCGGTCAAGCCTCGCGCACCGAGGATGACAAAATGACCGGCGTGGACGTGCGTGTCAAGAACAAGATCACCGTCGTCGGCGACGACGGCCCGACACTGCTGCTGTCCCACGGCTTCGGCTGCGACCAGAACATGTGGCGTGCCGTGGTCGAACGACTCCGGTCCGACTTCCGGTTGGTGCTGTTCGATCACGTCGGCTTCGGCGGGTCCGACGCGTCGGCCTGGGACCCGGCGAAGTACTCGTCCCTGCAGGGATTCGCCGACGACGTCGTCGACATCGTGACCGAACTCGGCCTGTCGGACGTCACGTTCGTCGGTCACTCGGTGTCGTCGATGATCGGGGCGCTCGCGGTGATCGCAGAGCCCGACCGCTTCGCGAAGCTGGTGCTGATCACGCCGTCGCCGCGCTACATCGACGACGACGACTACCGCGGCGGCTTCTCGCGCGACGACATCGACGAACTGCTCGACTCCCTCGACAGCAACTACCTGGGCTGGTCGCGCGCCATGGCCTCGAGCATCGTCGGACCCGACCATGCCGACCTGCAGGAGGAGTGGTCGACGACGTTCTGCCGCAGTGACCCCGCGCGCTCGCAGGTGTTCGCCCGCACCACGTTCCTCTCCGACAACCGCGCGGACCTGCCGCGGATCCCGGTGCCGAGTCTGATCATCGAGAGCGCACACGACGTCATTGCGCCCCGCGAGGTCGGCGAGTACGTCCACCGACACATCCCGGACAGCCAGCTGGTGACGCTGCCCACCACCGGACACTGTCCGCACATGACCGATCCGGACTCGACCGCCCGGGCCGTCGCCGCCTTCGTGCAGCCCCGATGAGCGACCCGGACTTCGACGACCTCTGGGAGAACGCCCCCTGCGGACACATCGTCGCGACCCCCGACGGCAGGATCGTCATGGTCAACGCCACCCTCGCGGGGTGGTTGGGTTACGCCCCCGACGCGATGCGCGGCAGGTTCGTCACGGATCTGCTGACGATCGGCGGCGCGATCCACTACGAGACCCACTTCGGCCCGCTCCTGCACATGAGCGGTGACCTCACGGGCGTCACCCTCGACTTCGTCGCGACCGACGGCAGGCGACTGCCGATGTTCCTCACCGCCAACGTGAAGCGTTCGCCCGGCGGCGATCCCGCGTTGCTCCGACTCACCGCGCAGGATGCGAGCGATCGCCGCGCCTACGAACGCGAACTCCTCCACGAGCGGCAACGCGCCGAGCGCGAGAGCGCTCGGGTCAAGGTCTTCGCGGAGACGCTGCGGCGGTCGCTGCTGCCGCCGGTGCTGTCGCCGCCCGATGGCCTCGAGGCCGCCGACTACTACTACGCCGCCTCCGAGGACGACATCGGCGGCGACTTCTACGACCTGTTCCCGCTGTCGCGTTCGACGTGGGGCTTCTTCCTCGGCGACGTCTCCGGCAAGGGCGTGGACGCCGCCGTGCTGACGGGACTGACCCGCTACACGTTGCGTGCGGCGGCGGCCATCGATGACGAACCCGTCGTGGTGCTGCGCAACCTCGACACGGTGCTCGCCCAGGCACTCGGCAACGACGCAACCCGGTTCTGCACGCTGATCTACGGCCGCCTGACGCGAACCGAAGGCGGGTTCGACGTCGAGATGGCCAGCGGCGGGCACCCGCCGCCGCTGGTGCTGTACGCCGACGGCACCGCGTACTACGCCGACACCACCGGCGGTCAGGCAGTCGGCATGACCAGGAACCCGCACTTCGTGTCGACTCGGCTGCGGCTCGAACCCGGCGACACGCTGGTCCTCTATACCGACGGACTGACCGAGGCGAGCACCGGACGGGGGTACGAGCGCTACGATGACACCGGCGCACTGCTGGCGTTCGCACGGGAGAACTCCCCCACCACGGCGAAGGCGATCATGACCGCCATCCACGACCTCCTCGACGGGCTGGGCACCGGCGTCGAGGACGACGCCGCGGTGCTAGCGCTGAGCGTGCTGGCGCAGCCTGCCTGACCCGTCGGTTCCCGCGCGTACTGTCGAAGTCGTGACGCTGCCCGGGTTGACCAGTGTTCGCGACGAACTGGGTCAGCGACTGTTCGGGATGGTGGCAGGCCCGGAGGGCCCCGCGAATCGCGCGCGCATCCACGACACCCCGGGCCCGCGGTGGTTCGGGGACGACCGGCCGATCAGGCGGGTGCACGGCGACGCGTCGATGTTCGTCGGCGGGCTGCGGGCCCTGCTGCTGCAGTCGCTGCATCCGCTCGCAATGGCGGGTGTGGCCGAGCACTCCGACTACCGCGGCGATCCGTGGGGACGGCTGCAGCGCACCAGCACCTTCCTCGCCGTGACCACGTTCGGTCCCGCCGACGACGCGCAGCGCGCCGTGGACAAGGTTCGGGGCATCCATCGCCGGGTTCGCGGCACCGCAGCCGACGGGCGGGCCTACGAGGCCTCCGACCCGCACCTGCTGGAATGGGTGCACATCGCCGAGATCGACAGCTTCCTCGTCGCACACCAGCTCTACGGCGCCAAGCCCCTCGACCAGCAGGGCCGCGACGACTACGTGGCGGACACCGCTCGGGTGGCCGCCGCACTCGGGGTCGTCGACCCGCCGCGCACCGAAGCCGAACTGCGGCAACGCATCTCCGACTACCGGCCGGAGTTGACCGGCTCGGCCGCCGCGCGGGACGCCGCGAAGTTCCTGCTGCTCACCCCGCCGCTGCCCCTGCTGGCCAGACCCCCGTACGGCGTCCTCGCCGCGACGTCGGTCGCGATGCTGCCCGGCTGGGCTCGCTCGCCGCTGCGGCTGCCCCACCTGCCGCCGGTGGAGGCCACCGCCGTCCGCGTCGCGGGGCGGACTCTGGTCGGCGGCATCCGCTGGGTCCTCGACCGCGGGGCGAGCGAAGCGACGGGGAAGAATCCCGGGGCGAGCGAAGCGACGGGGAATTGACCGGGGCGAGCGGCTAAACATCGCCGATCGTTGACATCCGTCAGACCGAATGGTTGTCTACGGCAAATGACGTCGACGTCGATCCGGGGGTGACGGTGACCGATCACGCCCGTGAGATCGAGAACCTGGTATATCGGTACGCCGAGCGAATCGATGCCGGCGACCTCGACGGTGTCGCAGCGCTGTTCGAACACGGCCGGATCTGTGGCATGGAGGACGGTCCGCCGGAGACCGTCTTTGCCGGCACCGCCCGCGCACGGAAGATGTACGAGATGGCCACCCGCCTCTACGACGACGGCACTCCCAAGACCAAGCACTTCACCAGCAACGTGCAGATCTACGTCGACGAGGCATCGGGAACGGCCAGGGGCAGTGCCTACTACTGCGTCACGCAGGCGACACCCGACCTACCGTTGCAGATCATCGTGACCGGCCACTACCGGGACACCTTCCACCGCGTCGACGGCGCCTGGTGGTTCGACTCCCGCACCATGTACGTCGACCAGATCGGCGACACCAGCCGGCATCTCAAGTTCTGACCTCTGTGACGCGCCCCTTCGACGCTGCGGCGTTGATGACCGCCGCGCAGCGGAAGGAGGGCTTGCAAGACTGGGGGCGAACGGATTTCGAGACCCCGCTGACCGTGCTGGCCGACGCCTACGGATCCGCCGACATCAACTCGATCGGCGCACACATCCTGCGCTCGGGTCTGATCCACAGCCTCCGCATGCGGTTGCGCACCGAGGAATGGTTCCGGCGTCACCCCGAGATCAGCGACGAGACGATCGTCGCACCGATCGTGGTGGTAGGCATGATGCGCAGCGGCACGACCCTCCTGCAGCGCCTGCTCGCCGCCGACCGTCGCTTCCACTGCGCCTACGGCTGGGAGGTCGTGGAGGTCGCCCCGAAACTGGACTACGAGTTCGACCCCGAAGGCCAGGAAGACCCCCGAATCGTCGTTAGCGAGCAGCGTGAATCGGCGATGCGAGAGATGGCACCCGAGTTGTTCGCCATCCACCCCATGTACGCCCGCGAGCCCGAGGAGGAGATCGTCTTCCTGTCCGACTCGTTCCTGTCCCACGTACCGGAGTCAGGTGCTCACCTGCCGTTCTACCGGACCTGGATCAACGGGCAGGACTTCACCCCCGCCTATGAGTACCTCCACCGGATGCTGCAATTCCTGCAGTGGCAGAAGCGCCGGGCGGGCGCCGGTGCGTCGGCCCAGCGGTGGGTGCTCAAGTCGCCTGCCCACCTCGGGTATCTCGACACCCTGCGCGCCCGGTTCCCCGACCTCCACGTCGTGCACATGCACCGCGACCCCCGCGACACGATTCCATCCGGCGCCGGGCTGAACGCCACGCTGCACGCGATGCATGCCGACCACGTCGACCGGGCGCGCGTCGGCGCGCAGTGGCTCGAGCGCATGGGCTGGACGAACGATCGGGCCATCGCCACCCGCGACCGCTGGGCGGACGACGCTCGACGATGCACCGACATCGAGTTCACCGATGCCGTCGCCGACCCGATCGGTCAGGTGGCTCGGGTGTACGAGGCGGTCGACCTGCCGCTCACCTCCCATGCCGAGTCCGGCATGCGACGCTGGCTCGACGAACGTCCGCGCGAACCCGCGCGAGCACCGTACGCCGCGTCTGACTTCGGGCTCGACGACGCCGCGATCGACGAACGCTTCTCCGACTACAACATCCGATTCCGCTCGGCCGCAGAACCTTCGAGGAGACAGCGATGAACCCGCACGACGATCACCCGGTCGCGACGTCGTCGCAACACGAGCAGGAGGTCGCTGCGCTCGAACTCACCGACCACCCAACGGTGCGGGCCGCGTACCGCAGCGTCGCCGAGACGTGGCTGGGAAGGGCCAAGCCGTCGGAGCAGATGCGCGCGCGCTTCGACGCGGCGTTCGCCGAGGTGATGTTCTCCGCCGCGATGTGGTCGTCGAACCAGGACGGGCTGCGCCCGAAGGTCACCTGCATCACCCGGCTCGGACATTCGGTCGGCGGTCGGTCCATCCCCGGATCGCGCTGGGGCATCGACAATCCCGACAGCGTCTACCGGGTCATCCCGATCTCCGGTGACGAACGCTACGAGATCCGGGGCCGCGTCGGCGAACACCGGATGACCGAGAACTACTTCACCCTGTGGGATGCCAACATGGGGACCGTGGCCGTACTGAACGGGCGGACTATGGAGGTCGACGCGGACGGCTCGTTCACCGTCACGGTCGACTCCGACCCGGCAGGCGACCGACCCAACCACGTTAGGTCCACCCCGGAGGCGCACGAGTTCTACATCCGCGACGTACTGCTCGACTGGGGCCGTGACGATCCGAATCATCTGGCGGTGGAACGGCTCGGCGGGCCCCCCTCGCAGCCGGCACGGACGCTGGATGAGCAGGCCGATGCCACCGCGAACATGATGGCGTACTTCGCGAACTTCACCGGCAAGCTCAGTCACGGCGTCTACAAGATGCCGCCCAACCATTTCGACCTGGCCTGGTCGGCCGACAAGGTCGGTGCGATGCGCAACCAGGTGTACGTGATGGGGCGCTTCGACCTCGGCCCGGGCGAGGCATTCGTCGTCGACGTGAGCGACGGTGGTGCCGAGTACTTCACCGTGCCGCTGGGCAACGTGTGGGGCACGACGCTCGACATCGTCGACCGCACGGGCAGTCTCAACAAGGCGCAATCGGTACCGAACGAGGACGGCACCTACACCTACGTCATCTCGCCCACCGACCCGGGCGTGGCCAACTGGATCGACTCCGACGGGCTCACCGAGGGGATACTGACGCTGCGGATGGCCGAGTTCGGCGGTGACGGTCCAAAGGAGGACCTCGGAGCGCGCGGGCGGGTCGTGCCGCTCGACGATCTGGAGCAGCACGTGCCGGATCTGCGCCGGGTGTCCGAGCAGGAGCGGAAGGCCGAACTGGCCGACCGTCGGGCGGCTTACCTACGTCGCCTTCCGGAAGGGACGGTGTGACATGGCTCGATGGTTGATCACCGGATGCTCCACCGGCATCGGTCGCGAAATCGCCCGCGCAGCACTGGAAGCTGGACACTCCGTCGTGGTGACGGCGCGTCGCCCGGAGTCAGTGGCCGACTTCGCCGACGACTTCGGTGACCGTGCCGTCGTCGTGGCCCTCGACGTGACGGACAAGGCGCAGATCGGCGCGGCGGTGCGTGCTGCCGACGACGCGTTCGGAGGCATCGACGTGTTGGTGAACAACGCGGGCAACGGTTATCTGTCTGCGATCGAGGAGGGTGAGGATGACCAGGTCCGAAAGCTGTTCGACACGAACTACTTCGGCGTGGTCGACACGATCAAGGCCGTCCTGCCCGGCATGCGCGAGCGTCAGTCCGGGCACATCGTCAACATCTCGTCGATGACCGGGCTGGTGGCCAACCCCCCAAACGGGTACTACTCGTCGACGAAGTTCGCGCTCGAAGCGCTGACCGAGGCGTTGGCGCAGGAGGTCGAGCCCATGGGCATCAAGGTGACCGCCATCGAGCCGGGCGCCTTCCGCACCGACTGGGCCGCGCGGTCGATGTGGGAGTCGTCGACTCCCATCGGCGCGTACGACGAGAACGTGGGCGCCCGCAAGACGATGATCAAGGAGTTCGCCAACCACCTGCCCGGCGATCCGCGCAAGGTGGCCGAGGCGGTGTTGTTGGTGACGACGCTCGACGAGCCGCCGCTGCGTCTGCTGCTCGGGCGTGACGTGCTGAAGGCGGTTCGCGACAAGCTCGCGTCGTTCTCCGCCTCGATCGACGAGTGGGAAGCGATCACCAAGGACGTCGACTTCCCGAAGTCCCGATGACCGAGGTCGCGCAGAGGGGAACCCTCGACGGCAAGGTCGCCTTCGTCACCGGCGCTGCCCGTGGCATGGGGCGGGCGCACGCGGTCCGGCTGGCCACCGAGGGCGCCGACGTGATCGCCCTCGACGTCTGCGCCGAGTTCGACTCCACCGACTACCCGGGGGCGACGGCCGACGACTTGGCCGCGACCGCGAGGCTCGTGGAGGAGACAGGTCGCCGAATCCTGGTGCGGCAGGCCGATGTTCGGGACGGCGATGCCGTGGATGCGGCGGTGGCCGATGGCCTGGCCGAGTTCGGCCGCCTCGACGTGGTGATCGCCAATGCGGGCATCATCCGGGTGACCGACACCGATGACCGGCGCCGGACCTTCCGAGAGATCGTCGACGTCAACCTCGTCGGGGTCTGGAACACCGTGGACGCAAGCATCCCCGCGCTGGTCGACGGCGGTCGTGGCGGCTCGATCGTCCTGACCAGTTCGACTCAGGGCATCAAGGCCTCGGGCACCGAGCGTCCCGGGTTGCAGGCCTACGCCGCGTCGAAGCGCGCGCTGGTCGCGCTGATGCAGGGCTGGGCCATGCAGCTCGCACCGCACTCGATCAGGGTGAACACCATCCACCCCAGCGGCGTCGCCACGGACATGATCCTCAACTCCTCGACCATGGCCCTGTCCGCGGCCGGGGACCCGTGGCTCGCGACCCAACAGAACGCGCTGCCGATCACGTTGGTGACACCCGAGGAGATCGCAGGCGCGGTGGCCTGGCTGGTCTCGGACGCTGGCAGATTCATCACCGGCACGTCATGGCCGTTGGACGCCGGCTTCACCCTGCGCTGACGGCGCCAATCCGAGTTCGAGGTCGCGCAGCGTCGTCAGGACGGCGTCGAGGTCGTGGTCTTCGGCTCCGGCGGCCGACAGCAGCCGCGACCAGCTCGCGCGGAGCCTGCGGAGATTGCGTGCGGCACGCGCGGTGGGCACCAACCGCACCTGCCTCCCGTCGGTCTCGTCGGCGACCCGGTCGATCAGGCCCTTCGATTCGAGGTCGCGTAGTGCACGACTGAGGTTGCTGCGCTGCAGGCCGGTCGCGGCGGCGACCGTACTCGGCGACGCACCGGGATGGCGGTCGACGAAGCGCATGACGTTGACCTCGGTGGCGGTCAGCTCCACCACGCCGGTGTCGGAGTGCGCGTCGGCGTTGATGATTCGGGCCAGCGCCAGGATGACGTCGGCGAGATCGGCGTACCGGGTCTCGGTGTGACGATCGTCGCTTCGGCTCATCTCGCCAAGCCTACCGTGATAGTTGTAATCTGATAAGTATCACTTGATAACTACTTGAGGAGAGTCGCGCCGTGGCGCCAGACACCCGACCCCAACCCACCGGGACCATCACGCCCGCCCTACTCGTCACGCTGGCGCTGTTGTCGGCGGTCGCGCCGTTCGCCACCGACCTCTACCTGCCTGCGTTCCCCACCATGGTCGACGACCTGCACACGTCGGCGACGGCCGTGCAGCTGACGCTCACGGCGTTCCTGCTCGGCCTGGCCGCCGGGCAGCTGCTGTTCGGCCCCCTTTCGGACCGGTTCGGACGCGTGCGGCCGATGCTGGTCGGTGCCGCCGTGTGCGTCGTCGCAAGCGCCACAACCGTTTTCGCGCCCACCATCGAGGTGCTGATCGGCGCCAGGTTCGCCCAGGGCGTGGCAGGCGCGGCAGGCATGGTGATCGGCAGGGCGATCATCGCCGACCTGGCGTCGGGCAAGGCGGCCGCAAGGGCGTTCAGCCTGATGATGATCGTCGGTGGCGTCGCCCCGGTCATCGCCCCGCTGGCAGGCGGTTTCCTGGTCGGCCCGATCGGCTGGCGCGGCGCGCTCGCCGTCATCCTCGGACTGTCGACGCTGATGCTGCTCGCCGTCGTCCTCGTGGTCCGCGAGACCCACACCGAACACCGGCGAACCCAGCTCCGCGAGTCACGCGCCACGCTGGGCTCGCCCCTGCGCGACCTGCTGGGGCGCGCCTACCTCGGCCACGCCGTCGCGTTCTGCGGCGCCTTCGCGACGATGATGGCCTACATTTCGGCGTCGCCGTTCATCTACCAGTCGATGATGGGACTCAGCGCCGGTCAGTACGGCGCGATGTTCGGCGTCAATGCGCTCGCCCTGCTCAGCGCCAGCGCGCTGTCTGCACGTCTGATCGCGCGCGTCGAGGTCCGCAGGGTCGCGGCGGTCGGCATGGCGTCGATCGTGACGGCGACCGTGGTGCTGCTGACGTTGGCGCTGTCCCCCGCACCGGCCGGTTGGCTGGCGCTGCCCCTGCTGGTGATCGTCGGCAGCATGGGCCTGATCTTCGGCAACACCACCGCACTCGCGCTGGGCGCCGCCCCGCGCGCCGCGGGCATGGCGTCGGCCGTCCTGGGCGCACTGCAGTTCGGCGTCGCCGCGGCGGTGTCGCCGCTGGTGAGCATCGCCGGCGAGGACACGGCCGTCCCGGCCGCGATCGTCATGGTGTGCACCAGCGTGCTGGCGGTCACCAGCTTCGCGATCGCCGGCAGGCGCAACGACAAGGCAGGCCGTGCCGGCAGCACTCGACACACCGCCGCTGAGCGCCCGACCCCTCGGAAGGCGGTGGCTACTCTCGAGAGGCCATGACTCGACGTTGCGCCGTATCGCTCGTGCTCTGTGTCCTCCTGCTCGGATCGACGGGATGTTCGCTGTTCTCGTCAGCCGGCCCGGCCGACGCGTTCCGCGCCTTCGCCGAGGCGTTGCAGCGCAAGGATCCCGGCGCCGCGGCAGCGGTCACCACCGACCCGTCCGCGGCCACACCGGCCATCACGTCGATGTTCGACGGCATGCCTACCGACGCCACGCTGACCGTCGAGGCCTCTGAGTCGGGCGACGACGAGAACCAGGCGACACTGGCCTACCAGTGGTCGTTCGGGCCGGACAAGACGTTCGGCTACGACGCCAAGGCCACCGCCACGCAGTCGGGTGACGACTGGCGCGTGCAGTGGACCCCGGCCGTACTGCACCCCCGGCTACGCGACGGCGTCTCGTTCCAATACAGCGACGACAAGGACCTCCTCACCCCGGTCACCGACCGCGACGGCCTGCCGCTGATGACCTGGCAGACCGTCGGCGTCGTGACCCTGGCGCGTGAGCAGGCCGCGTCGGCGGCAGCACTGGCACCACTGCTGCAGCAGTTCGCCCCCACCATCACCGACGCGAGCATCGCCGAGCAGTTCGCAGGCACCCAGGACGACGTCGTCACCGTGGTCCGGCTCCGCGAGCCGGACCTGGCCGTCGTGCGCGACCAGCTGGCCCAGATTCCCGGCGTCACGGTCTCCGAGCAGGGTGCGCTGCTCACCGCGAACCGAGACCTGTCCTCACCGGCGATCAGCGGGCTCGCCGACGTGTGGCAGCAGAAGATCGACGCCGCCGCGGGATGGTCGGTCACCCTCGTCGGTGCCGACGGCCAACCCACCGACCAGCTCGCGTCGACGCCGCCCAAGGACAGCCCGCCGATCCGCACCACGCTGGACGGCCGGCTGCAACTGCTCGCCCAGCAGGCCGTCGCCGCGGAACCGCGCCCCGCGGTGCTGGTCGCCATCTCCCCAAGCACCGGCGGCATCCTCGCGGTCGCGCAGAACGCCGCCGCGAACGCGCAGGGGCCGGTCGCGCTGTCGGGCACCTACCCACCCGGTTCCACCTTCAAGACCATCACCACCGCCGCGGCTCTGCAGGCAGGCATCGCCACACCCGAGAGCCCACAGGCATGTCCGGGTCGCGTCACCGTCGAGAACCGGACGATCCCCAACGACGACGAATTCGACCTGGGCACCGTCCCGCTCACCACGGCGTTCGCACGCAGCTGCAACACCACGATGGCCGTGCTGTCCGACCGGCTCCCGGCCGACGCGCTGCCGACCATGGCCAAGCTGTTCGGCATCGGGGTCGACTACGTCATTCCCGGCATCACGACCATCACCGGCAACGTGCCCAACGCCGACACCCCTGCCCTGAAGGTGGAGAACGGCATCGGGCAGGGCACGGTGACCGTGAGCCCGTTCGGCCTCGCGGTCGCCGAGGCCAGCCTCGGGCACGGCTCGACCATCACCCCCACGCTCGTCGTCGGCGAGCAGACCACCGCCGACGCGGAGTCGCGGCCCATCCCGCCGGAGATCGTGGACAGCCTGCGCGCCATGATGCGCCAGACCGTCACCGACGGCACCGCGACCGAGCTGCGCGACGTCGTCGGCCTCGGCGGGAAGACCGGAACGGCCGAGTTCGGCGACAACACCAGCTCACACGGCTGGTTCGCCGGGATCGTCGACGACATCGCGTTCGCGACGCTCGTCGTCGGCGGGAACACCTCCGGCCCCGCGATCACGGTCACCGGCGACTTCCTCCGCCCCGCGGTCGGCGGCTGAGCGGCGTTTCGCCCGCTCCCATCGCTCGTGTACGGGGAAGCTAGGGCCATGCGCGTCGACGGCCGGGACATCACCGTCTCGGGCAACCTGTTGCAACCGCTGCACCGGCGCACCAACGACATCCTGCGACTGCTGATCGCCACGGTCGTCCTGGCGATCATCGTGACGAGTTCGCTCGTCACCCGGCAGGACTGGGTGGCGCTGGAGGAGTCGATCTCCGACATCCTCGGGGTGCTCACGCCCGCCCAGTCCAACCTCGTCTACCTGGTCTACGGCCTGGCAATAGTCGCGCTGCCGTTCGTGATCCTCATCGGGCTCATCGCAACCCGGCAGTTCAAGCTGCTCGGTGCCTACGCCGCAGCCGGGCTGATCGCCATCCTCGCGCTGTCGATCACGTCCAACGGGATCGCAGCGCCGCAGTGGCACCTCGACCTGTCCGAACGGCTCAACACCACGCTGTCGCAGTTCCTCGACGACCCGCGGTGGATCGCGATGCTGGCCGCGGTGCTGACCGTCTCAGGCCCGTGGGTGCCCGCCCGGTGGCGGCGATGGTGGTGGACGCTGCTGCTGGCGTTCGTGCCCATCCACCTCGTCGTGAGTGCGGTGGTCCCGGCCCGCTCCCTGCTCGGCCTCTCCGCGGGCTGGTTCGTCGGCGCGCTGACGGTGCTCGTCGTCGGGACGCCGGCACTGGAAGTGCCCCTCGCCGCCGCCGTTCGGGCACTGGGCCGACGCGGCTGCACCGTCTCCGAACTGCGCGTGGTGCGCCCCGCCGGGCCGGGGCCGCTGTTGATGTCGGCGTTCTGCGTGGACGGGAACGGGCCTGCCGTCGTCGAGATGTACGGCCCCAACCAGCGCATCGGCGGCGCCCTTCGTCAGCTGTGGCGGCACCTGACCCTGCGCAACGACGAGACCGCTCCCCTGCAGACCTCGATGCGACGCGCCGTGGAACACCGGGCGCTGATGGCGATCGCGATCAGCGATCTCGAGCTGTCCAACACCACGACCATGGCCGTGGCCGCGCTCGACCGCGGCTGGACGCTGTACGCCCACACCGACGCCGACGGCGAACCGTTGACCGACGCGGTCCCCGTCGACGTCCCGTGGCGGGCGTTGCGCGCGCTGCACGACCATCAGATCTCGCACGGAGACCTGCGTGCCGGTGCGATCACCATCGTCGACGGCAACGCGGTGTTCGGCGGATTCGGCCACGCCGAGTACGGCGCGTCGGATGCTCAGCTGCAGTCCGACGTCGCGCAATTGCTCTTGACGACCACTGCGCTGCACGGTGCCCAGGCCGCGGTCGCGGCGGCCATCGCCGCGTTCGGCGCGGACACCGTGCTGACCGCATCGCGCCGACTGTCGAAATCGGCCATGCGGCAACGTCTCCGGAAGTCCGTCACCGACGCCAAGACCGTGATGTCGACCGCGCGCGACGAGGTGAAGCGCCACACCGGGGCCGAGCGGATTCAGGCCGAGACCGTCACGCGATTCAGCCGCAGTCAGCTCATCCAGTTGGTGCTGCTGGTCGCCCTCGTGTACGTCGCGTACCCGTTCATCAGCACCGTGCCCGCATTCTTCGCCGAGTTGAGCACCGCGAACTGGTGGTGGGCACTGCTGGGCCTCGCGGTGTCCGCGCTGCGGTACGTCGGCGCGGCGTCGGCGCTGTGGGCCTGCGCATCGGAGAAGGTCAACCTCCTCAACCTGACGATCATGCAGGTGGCTGCCACCTTCGCCGCGACCACCACGCCCGCAGGCGTCGGCGGCCTCGCGTTGAGCACCCGGTTCCTGCAGAAGTCGGGGCTCGGCACCCTGCGCGCGACCGCGGCCGTCGCTCTGCAGCAGTCAGTGCAGGTGATCACCCACGTCACGCTGCTGATCTTCTTCGCCGCCTTCGCGGGAGCATCGGCGAACCTCGAGCGCTTCGTGCCATCGGCCACCGTGCTGTACCTGATCGCCGGTGCCGCACTCGGCGTCGTCGGCACGTTCCTGTTCATCCCGAAGGCGCGGAAGTGGCTGGCGACGGCGGTGCGACCACGCCTGAGCGAGGTCGCACACGACCTCGCCGAGCTGGCGCGCGAACCGAAGCGCCTCGCGCTCATCGTGATCGGCTGTGCCACGTCCACTCTCGGTGCGGCACTGGCACTGTGGGCCAGCGTTGAGGCGTTCGGCGGCGACACCTCGTTCGTGACCGTCACCGTCGTCACGATGATCGGTGGAACGCTGGCCTCGGCGGCGCCGACCCCGGGCGGCGTCGGCGCAGTGGAGGCCGCGCTCATCGGTGGGCTCGCCGCCTTCGGAGTCCCGGCGGCGATCGCAGTACCGTCGGTACTCCTCTACCGGGTGCTGACGTGCTGGCTGCCGGTGTTCATCGGGTGGCCGGTGATGCGGTGGCTGACCCGCAACGACATGATCTGACGCCGCCCGCTGCATTCGCCGACTCGCCTCAGCGGCGAGGGCCGTGGTGTTGAATGATCATGTGTTCGAGGCCAGTCGGGTTCGTACGATATCGGCGTCATCTCAGGCGATCTGGGACGTACTCGCCGACTTCGGCGCGCTGAGTTCGTGGGTCGACGGAGTCGACCATTCGTCGGTGCTCAACGACGGGCCCGGTGGCACCCTGCTGGGGACCAGCCGGCGGGTGCAGGTGGGGCGCAACGTCCTCGTCGAGCGCATCACCGAGGCCGAGCCGCCGGTCCGTCTCTGCTACGAGATCACAGGTCTGCCAAAGCAGTTGCGCTACGTCGCCAACCGGTGGACGCTGCGACCGGCCGGCGACGCCACGCTGGTACGCGTCACCAGCATCGTAGAGATCGGCGCGAACCCACTGAGCCGCATCGCGGAACGACTGGTGTGCCGACTCGCGACCAAGCAGTCCGACGCCATGCTCACCGGACTCACCAGACGAATGGAGTCGGCACATGCCTGACGGTTCACCGCGGCCAGACATCGTCGTCTTGATGACCGACGAGGAGCGCGCGGTGCCGCCCTACGAATCACCCGCCGTGCTGGCGTGGCGGGACCGCACGCTGACCGGCCGACGTTGGTTCGACCGCAACGGTGTGCGCTTCGACCGCCACTACACCGGCTCGCTCGCGTGCGTGCCGAGCAGGCCGACACTGTTCACGGGGCACTATCCCGACCTGCATGGCGTCACGCAGACCGACGGCATCGGCAAGCGCCACGACGACTCGCGCCTGCGGTGGCTGCGTCCAGGTGAGGTACCGACCCTGGGCAACTGGTTCCGCGCCGCCGGGTACGACACGCACTACGACGGCAAGTGGCACATCTCGCACGCCGATCTCGTCGACCCGGCCACGGGCGAACCGCTCGCGACGAATGACGACCACGGCGTCGTCGATGCGGTCGCCGTTCGACGTTATCTCGATGCCGATCCGCTGGCGGCGTACGGGTTCAGCGGCTGGGTCGGACCGGAACCACACGGGGCAGCTCTATCGAACAGCGGCGTCCGTCGCGACGGACTGATCGCAGACCGCGTCGTCACTTGGCTGGCCGACCGCTATGAACGGCGGCGCACGGGCGACGAGGCAGCGTTGCGCCCCTTCCTACTGGTGGCGAGCTTCGTCAACCCGCACGACATCGTGCTGTTCCCGGCCTGGACGCGACGCAGCCCGCTGGACCCCTCTCCGCTGGACCCACCGTCCGTGCCGGCCGCACCGACGGCCGATGAGGATCTCTCGGCCAAACCCGCCGCGCAGATCGCCTTCCGGGAGGCGTACTACTCCGGGTACGGCCCTGCGGCGGCCATCGCCCGGACGTACGAGCGCAACGCGCAGCAGTACCGGGACCTGTACTACCGCTTGCATGCCGAGGTCGACGGTCCCATCGACCGGGTCCGCCGCGCCGTCACCAACGGTGGCTCGACTGAAGCCCTACTCGTCCGGACGTCCGATCACGGCGATCTGCTCGGCGCACACGGTGGGCTGCATCAGAAGTGGTTCAACCTATACGACGAGGCCACTCGCGTGCCGTTCGTCATTGCTCGCATAGGGGCGCAACCCACTCGGCCTCGTACCGTGACGGCACCGACGTCGCACGTCGACCTGGTGCCGACTCTGCTCGCTGCGGCGGGAGTCGACGTCGACGCGACCGCCGCCAAGCTGTCCGAGACGTTCTCCGAGGTGCACCCGCTACCCGGGGTCGATCTCCTGCCAGTCGTGGAGGGTGCCGCCGCGGACGAGGATCGCGCCGTCTATCTCATGACGCGCGACAACGTACTCGAAGGCGACACCGGCGCCTCCGCTGCCGCACGTGGCCTGGGAGTCACCGCCAATCCCCCTGCACCCCTGCGCATCACGATTCCTGCGCACGTCGCCAACAATTTCGAGGGACTCGTGGTGCGCGTCGCGGCCGCCGAGGTGTCCGGGGGCGCCGGCCACCTCTGGAAATTGGTGCGCACGTTCGACGATCCCGCGACGTGGACGGAACCGGGCGTACGACACCTCGCGAGCAACGGCATCGGGGGCGAGGCCTACCGCACGGAGCCGATCGACGACCAGTGGGAACTCTACGACCTGACCGGCGATCCGACCGAGTCCCACAACCGGTGGTCGGACCCGACCCTGCACGCCCTGCGCGGGCATCTCCGGATTCGACTCAAGCAGGCGCAGGCCTCGGCGGTCCCCGAACGCAACGAGCCGTGGCCGTACGTCGAACGTCATCCGCCAGCCAGCCACGACGGACTGATCAGGCAGGTCGTTCGGCGGCTTCGGCAGTAGCGGTCACCCCGCCCGCGGTCACGATTACGGGTTTGGCGGCCACCCCCAATACCATGGACCGAGAATGAACTCTCCCAATGCCACCGTTGCGACAGGCGGGCCGTCGGCACCCCGCGTCACCGCCGAGGCCACCCGCCGCCGCACCTTCGCCGTCATCAGCCACCCCGACGCAGGCAAGTCGACGCTGACCGAGGCGCTCGTGCTGCACGCCAGGGTCATCACCGAGGCCGGCGCGATCCACGGCAAGGCCGGACGCCGCTCCACCGTCTCGGACTGGATGGAGATGGAGAAGGCCCGCGGCATCTCCATCACGTCGACCGCGCTGCAGTTCAACTACTCGACCGCCGGGCAGGACTGCGTCATCAACCTGCTCGACACCCCCGGCCACGCCGACTTCTCCGAGGACACCTACCGGGTGCTGACGGCCGTCGACGCTGCCGTCATGCTCATCGACGCCGCCAAAGGCCTTGAGCCGCAGACCCTGAAGCTGTTCCAGGTGTGCAAGCACCGCGGCATCCCGATCATCACGGTGATCAACAAGTGGGACCGTCCGGGCCGCTACGCACTGGAGCTGATGGACGAGATCCACGAACGCATCGGGTTGCGCACCACACCTTTGACCTGGCCGGTGGGCATCGCTGGGGACTTCAAGGGCGTGATGGACCGCCGCAAGGGCCACTACATCCGGTTCACGCGCACCGCGGGTGGCGCGACCGCCGCCCCGGAGGAGCACATCCCCGCCGACCAGGCTGCCGACGCCGCCGGAAGCGACTGGGAGACCGCGGTCGAGGAGTCCGAACTGCTGTCGATGGACGGCTCGGACTTCGATCCGGAGACGTTCCGCACCGGCGAGTCCTCTCCGGTGCTGTTCACCTCGGCGGCCCTGAACTTCGGCGTCAACCAGCTGCTCGACGTGCTGGTGGAACTGGCGCCCTCGCCGGGGCCCATCGTCGACGTGGACGGGGTGCCCCGGCCGGTCGAATCGCCGTTCAGCGCGTTCGTGTTCAAGGTGCAGGCAGGAATGGATTCCTCGCACCGCGACCGCATCGCCTACGCCCGGGTGTGCTCCGGCACCTTCGAGCGTGGTGACGTGCTGACTCACGCCGGCACCGGCAAGCCGTTCGTCACGAAGTACGCCCAGTCGGTGTTCGGCCAGCAGCGCTCCACGCTGGACGACGCCTGGCCGGGTGACGTGATCGGTCTGGCCAACGCCGCGGTGCTGCGCCCCGGCGACACGCTCTATCGCGATGTGCCCGTTCGGTTTCCGCCGATCCCCAGCTTCTCCCCCGAGTACTTCTCGGTGGCCCGCGGCACCGACCCCAGCAAGCACAAGCAGTTCCGCAAGGGAATCGAGCAGCTCGACCAGGAGGGAGTGGTGCAGGTGCTGCGCTCGGACCGCCGCGGCGAGCAGGCCCCGGTGTTCGCCGCCGTCGGGCCCATGCAGTTCGAGGTGGCCCAGCACCGGATGGCCGCCGAGTTGAGCGCGCCGATCGCACTGGAGTCGCTGCCGTACTCGGTGGCGCGGATCGTCGACCCCGAGGACGCGGAATTCGTCAACAAGCAGCCGTCGGCGGAGGTGCTGACCAGGAGCGACGGCGTAATGCTGGCACTGTTCTCGACGTCGTGGCGGCTCGAGGGCTTCCAGCGCGACAACCCCGGGGTGCACCTGCGCTCGCTGATCGCATCGGCCGAGGACTAGCGGTGTGGAGTGCGGGCGGTGGGATTCGAACCCACACGCTCTCTCGAGCACCGGCACCTAAAGCCGGCATGTCTGCCGTTCCATCACGCCCGCAACGCCGCGATCCTAACGCGGTACCGTTGACCCATGTCCACTACACGGCGTAGGAGGCCGGCGCTCATCCTGCTGGTGTGCCTCGGCGCCGCCGGATGCCTCGCGCTCGCGTGGTGGCAGTGGACGAGATACGAGTCGACGTCGGGCAGCTTCCAGAACCTCGGCTACGCGCTGCAGTGGCCGATGTTCGCCGGGTTCTGCTTCTACGCGTACTACAAGTTCGTGCGCTACGAGGAGGCACCGCCGGTCAAGCCGGACCGCGGCGAGCTGACCGAGATCCCCGCGGGGCTGCTCCCCGAGCGGCCCAAGGCGCAACTGCCGGACGACGATCCAACGCTCGCGGAGTACAACGCCTACCTCGCCGAACTCGCCAGATCCCACGAGACCGAGAACGACAGGACCACGCCATGACCTCACCCGATCCCGAGGCGCCGGCGCAGCGCCCGCAGGCTTCCGATCCGGCGTCGCAGACGCCGAACGACACCGTCCGCAAGGCCCTGACCGGCTATCGGGTGTTGGCCTGGGTGACGGGCGTGTGGCTCATCGCGCTCTGCTACGAGATGGTGCTGAAGTACGGGTTCGGCGACGACTCGCTCAGCTGGATCGCCGTCGTGCACGGATGGGTGTACTTCATCTACCTCATCTTCGCGGCGAACCTGGCCGTCAAGGTGCGCTGGCCCATTGCCAAGACCATCGGCGTGCTGCTGGCGGGCACCATTCCGCTGCTCGGCATCGTCGTCGAGCACTTCCAGACCAAGAAGATCAAGGCGCAGTTCGGGGTCTGACGGCGGCCAGCTCCACCGCCTCCTCCTCCGCCGCGGGTTCGACGGGCCGTGCGATCGGGATGAGCAACGCCAGCACCGCCGCCAGGCCCGCGACCGCCGCGGCGACCAATAGTGCAGTCCGCAGCCCCGCCAGGGACGGCACCTGCGCGCCTGCGTGCGCCACCGTCATCCCGGCGAGGATCGCGCCGATCACCGCGCTGGAGATCGACGTACCCAGTGACCGAGCCAGCGCGTTGATCCCGTTGGCGGCGGCGGTCTCCGAGATGGGAACGGCAGCGTTGATCAGCGCGGGCATCGATGCGTAGGCGAACCCGACGCCGACCGACACGGTGATGTTGAGCAACATGATCTGCCACGGCGCGGCCAGGAGTGCGATGCCCGCGGCATAGGAGACGGAGATGATCGCGGCACCGACGGCCAGCGTGAAGCGCGGCCCGCGCACCGCGGCGATACGCGCCGCGATGGGTGAGGCGACCATCATCGCGAGCCCGCCCGGCGCCATCCAGAGCCCCGTCGCCAGCATCGACTGCCCCAGCCCGAAGCCGGTCTCGCGCGGCATCTCCAGGATCTGCGGCGCGACGAGCGAGAGCCCGAACATGCCGAATGCCACGGCGACCGACGCCACGTTGGTGGCGAGCACGGGTCGCCGCACCGTGGTTCGCAGATCGACGGTCGGCGACGACACTCGCAGCTCCCACCACCCGAACACCGCGAAGACGACCAGCGACGAACCGAACATGCCCAGCGTCAGGCCGCTCGTCCACCCCCAGGTCTGCCCCTTCGAGATGCCGAGCAGCAGCGTCACCAAGCCGCCTGCCAACAGCAGTGCGCCGATCGGATCTAGCCGATCGTCGGAGCGCGAGGGCACGTGCGGGACCAGCGTGGTGAACATGACCAGCGCCATGACGCCAAGCGCCGTGGCGAACCAGAACAGCATGTGCCAGTCGTAGTGCTGGGCGATCACCGCGGACAGGGGAAGCCCGAGCGCACCGCCGACGCCGAGCGATGCGCTCATCAAACCCATTGCGCTGCCGACCTTCTCGGGCGGGACGCAGGCGCGCAGCACGCTGATGCCGAGCGGGATGATCGGGATTCCGAAGCCTTGCAGCGCCCGCCCGACGATCATCGGCAGCAGCGACGTCGTCATGGCCGCGATCAGCGAGCCGACGATCAGCATCAGCGCACAGGTGATCAGCATTGGCTTGGCGCCGTACATGTCACCCAGCCGGCCGAACACCGGCGTGGCGACCGCGGCGGTGAGCAGCGTCGCGGTGACGGCCCACGACGCGTCGGATGGGCTGGCGTCCAGCAGCTTCGGCAGTTCGGGGATCAGCGGGATGATGAGCGTCTGCATCAGGGAGACGCTGATCCCGGCGACCGAGAGGACCGCGATCAGGATGGCCGGATGCCGTGCGGTGAGCGCCGGCCGAGTCGACGACCCGGCACTGCTGGAACCACGACGACCCACGTCGCGCACACTACACGTTAGCTACGCTATCGAAAATTTGCTGCCGCGACGTCAGACGAGCGCGCGCAGTGCCGGCACCAGTTGGGCCAGCGCCCGGCCGCGGTGCGATGCCGCATCCTTCTCCTCCGGGGTCAGCTCGGCCGCCGACCGCGACGACCCGTCCGGGACGAACACCGGGTCGTAGCCGAAGCCGCCGGAGCCGCGTGACTCGAACGCGACCGTACCCGGCCACTCGCCGCGTACCACGGTCTCGCCGCCGGCGTGCACCAGCGCGCACGCGGACACGAACGCAGCACCACGCCGCTCCACGGGGACGTCCTCGAGCTGGCCGAGCAGGAGCGCGGTGTTCGACGCGTCGTCGCCGTGCACACCCGACCACCGCGCCGACAACACCCCCGGCATCCCGTTCAGTGCATCCACCGCGATGCCCGAGTCGTCGGCGACCGACGCCAACCCCGTCGCGCGGAAGGCATCCCGGGCCTTGGCCAGGGCGTTCTCCTCGAACGTCGCACCCGTCTCGGGTGCCTCGTCGAACGCCTGGGCGTCATTCAGCGACAGCAACCGCAGACCGGTGACGCCTGCGGCGTCGAGTACGCGGTGGAGTTCGGCGAGCTTCTTGACGTTGCGCGTCGCAACCAGCAGGTCGGTCACGCCGGGTCAGCTTCCGAAGGCCTTCTTCGTCGGGCCGGTCGGCTCGGGGAGCACACCGGGGTACGGCAGTTCGAGCGCTGCGTTCTGCACCGCGAACAACTGCTCGCAAGAGGCCATGGCCGCGTCGAGCATCTTGTCCAGCGTCGAGCGGGGAAAGGTGGCTCCCTCGCCCGTGCCCTGGATCTCGACCAGCGTGCCGGTGTCGGTCGCGACGACGTTCATGTCGACCTCGGCGCGCGAATCCTCGGAGTACGGCAGGTCGACCCGCACGCGACCGTCGACGACGCCGACGGACACCGCCGCGATCGCACAGGACAGCGGCCGCGGGTCGGAGAGCTTCTGAGCCGCGGCCAGGTAGGTCACGGCGTCGGACAGGGCGACGTAGGCGCCGGTGATCGCGGCGGTCCGGGTTCCGCCGTCGGCCTGGAGTACGTCGCAGTCCAGGGCGATGGTGTTCTCGCCGAGGGCCCCGAGGTCGATGCACGCCCGCAGCGACCGGCCGATGAGGCGGCTGATCTCCTGTGTGCGGCCGCCGACGCGACCCTTGACCGACTCACGGTCCGAGCGGTCGTGAGTGGCAGCGGGCAGCATCGCGTACTCGGCGGTCAGCCAGCCCTGGCCCGATCCCTTGCGCCATCGCGGCACGCCGTCGGTGACGCTGGCGGTGCACATGACGCGGGTCTGACCGAACTCCACCAGCACGGACCCGGCGGGGTGATTGGTGAAACCGCGGGTGATCGTCACTGGGCGCAACTCGTCGTCGAGGCGGCCGTCTTCTCGTCTGGACACGGCTCAACCCTAACGGCCGGGTCCGACCAGGTGCAGGTTGGCTCAGGAGCGCGTGACGTCGTAGGACTCGTCGCACACCACGGCGTGCACCGGTCCGTCGAACTCGGCCTTCGCCTCGCCGATGACGTCCTCACGCGAGGTCCACGGCGGGATGTGGGTCAACAGCAGTTCGCGGACACCGGCTTTGGCCGCGGCGCGGCCTGCCTCGGCACCGGAGAGGTGCAGCTTCGGCGGACGGTCGGGCGAATCGGTCCACGACGCCTCGCACAGGAAGACGTCGGCGCCGCTGGCCAGTTCGATCAGCGCGTCGCAGTAGCCGGTGTCGCCGCTGTAGACGAACGTGGCACCGGACGGGTCGGTGAAGCGCATGCCGTAGGACTCGGTCGGGTGGCACAGCAGCCGGGGCATGACGTCGAGTGCGCCGATCTGGACGTGCTCGCCGTCGGTCCATCGGCGTAGATCGAACACGTCGGTGAAGTCGTCGATCTCGCGCCCCTCGGGCGAGGATGCGGCGCCGAGGCGCGCCCACGTCGCCTCCGGCCCGTACATGAGCGCGCGCCCCTTCGGCGGGGTCGGGTGGTAACGCCGCCACACGAAGAGGCCGGGAAGGTCGAGGCAGTGGTCGGCGTGCAGGTGCGAGAGCAGGACCCCGACGGTGCCCGGATCGGCATGCCGCTGCAGAGCGCCGAGGACGCCGCCGCCGAAGTCGAGGACCAGTGGTGGCGTGTCGGGGGCGGTCAGCAGATATCCCGAGGCAGGCGAATCAGGCCCCGTCACACTCCCGGAGCATCCCAGAACGGTGATTCGCACGCTCACTAGCTTGCCATGCCCCGTCTCCATGTGACGAAAACATCACCGCTTTGGGCGTTCGGATTCACCGATTGGTCACGGTGTGACGTCTCACCTGGGCGAACGTCGAGAGAGACCGCGACGGCGATCCGGCCGAGGTGTGGCGCACACCTCATTTCAGCAAAGTGCGATCTGCCCGGTGATCAGCGGCCGAGTTGGGGCGCCACGCCGCCCCTGCGCCGCTCGCGGGCAGTGCGCTCGGGACCGGAGAGCACGTAGGCGGCGACCACCCCCGCGATCGCGCCGCACAGGTGGCCCTGCCACGAGACTCCGAACGTGCCGGGCAGCACGCCCAGCAGCACACCGCCGTAGACGAAGAGCACGATGACCCCGACGACGATCTCCCATGCCTTGCGCGTGAAGAAACCGAAGACGATCAGGAACGTCAACCACCCGAAGATCAGACCCGACGCGCCGATGTGGTTGGTCTCCACTCCCGGCGGCGCGCCGACGTCCCCGATCAGCCACGTGCCCAGCCCGCCTAGAATCCAGATGATCGCGGTGGCGTACACGAACCGCGACATGCCCGCCAGCGTCATCAGGAACCCCAGCACCAGGGCCGGACCGGTGTTCGCGATCAGGTGCTGCCAGTTCGAGTGCAGCAGCGGGGCGAAGACGACACCCCACAGGCCGTCGGTCTCGAGCGGCCGAATCCCGTTGTAGTCCAAGCGGTGTCCGGTCAGGTTGTCCCAGATCTCGACCAGGTAGAGCAGCGCGACGAACGTCACGACCGTCGCGGCGCCCACCACCCAGGCGGGGCGCCTGCCGGAACCGGACGGCGCAGCGGGGTTCGGTGCGGTCATGCCCATAGCTGCCCTTTCAACGCGTCCTCGGCGTCATCCAGGCTACCGGCGTATGCACCGGTCGACAGATACTTCCAGCCGGCGTCGCAGACGGTGAACGCGATGTCCGCACGCTCGCCGGCCTTCACCGCCTTGGCGGCCATCCCCAGCGCGGCGTGCAGGATCGCGCCGGTCGAGATGCCGGCGAAGATGCCCTCCACCTCGACGATCTCGCGGGTGCGCCGAATGGCCTCGAACGCGCCGACGGAGTAGCGGGTGGTCAGCACGTCCGGGTCGTACAGCTCGGGAATGAAGCCCTCGTCGATGTTGCGCAGGGCGTACACGCCTTCGCCGTAGCGCGGCTCGGCCGCGACGATCTGCACCCCGGGTACGCGCTCGCGCAGGAACCGCCCCGCCCCCATCAGCGTTCCGGTGGTTCCGAGACCCGCCACGAAGTGGGTGATCTCGGGCAGATCGGCCAGCAGCTCGGGACCGGTGCCGTGGTAGTGCGCCTCGGCGTTGGCGGGGTTGCCGTACTGATAGAGCATCACCCACTCCGGGTGTTCGGCGGCCAGCTCCTTGGCCGTCGCCACCGCGGTGTTCGAGCCGCCCTCGGCAGGCGAGTAGATGATCTTCGCGCCGTACAGCTCGAGGAGCTGGCGCCGCTCGATCGACGTGTTCTCCGGCATGACGCAGATCAGGTGGTAGCCCTTCAGCGCACACGCCATCGCCAGTGAGATCCCGGTGTTGCCGCTCGTCGGCTCGAGGATCGTGGCACCCGGGGCGAGCAGCCCGTCCCGCTCGGCCTGCTCGATCATCCGCAGTGCCGGCCGGTCCTTGATGGAGCCGGTGGGGTTGCGGTCCTCGAGCTTGGCCCACAGCCTGACGTGCGGCGCGGTGTCGGTGTCCTCCCATTGCGGCGAGAGCCGCTGCAGCCCGACCAGCGGGGTGTTGCCGAGGGCCTGCAGCAGTGAGTCGAACCGGGCCACGGGTCAGCCGCCGACTGCCCCGCCCGCGACGGCGGGCAGGATCGTCACCGAGTCGCCGTCGGAAATCGTGGTGTCCAGACCGCCGGAGAAGCGCACGTCCTCGTCGTTGACGTAGATGTTGACGAAGCGATGCAGCTTGTCCTTGTCGACGAGGCGTTCGGTGATGCCGGAGTAGTTGGCCTCGAGGTCGTCGATGACGGCTTTGAGGGTGTCACCGGAGGCGCTGACGCGCTTCTCCCCGCCGGTGTGGGTGCGCAGGATGGTCGGGATCGACACGCTGACGGTCATGGGCTCGGTCCTTTCGTTGCCGTGCTGGGACGGTTCGGTTGCGGTGAAGTCTGGAGGGTCAGTACTGGGCGACGACCGTGACGGGCTCTTCGGTGACGACGCCCTCGACGATGCGGTAGCTGCGAAGTTCGTGAACCTCGGGGTCACGGGTGGAGATCAGCACGTAGTGCGCGTCGGGTTCGGAGGCGAACGAGATGTCGGTGCGGCTGGGGTACGCCTCGGTGCCGGTGTGCGAGTGGTAGATGACCACGGGCACCTCGTCGGCCTCGTCCATCGCACGCCACACCTTGAGCTGCTCTCCGGAGTCGAAGCGGTAGAAGGTCGGCGACCGCTCGGCGTTGAGCATGGCGACGAACCGTTCGGGCCGGTCCGAGCCGTCGGGCCCGGCGACGATCCCGCAGGCCTCGTCGGGGTGGTCGGCGCGGGCATGGGCCACCATGGCGTCCACCAGATCGCTACGGATCACCAGCACCGGTCACTTCCCCTTCACTCGCCGAACGCTCCGGGCAACATGTCACGGTAGGTGGGTATTCCTGCCACCGCCTCGGCGGCGAGCACGCCGACCATGACCGCGCGGGCCAGACAGTCGGCCGCCGCGGCGCCGACGGCGGCGGTCAGCTTGGTCTCCGGCGACATCGCGGCCGGGGTGTCGCTCGCGGGCTCCACCTCGATGGCACCGGTCGCCAGCGCGAACACCGAGTCACCGTCGAGTGGCGTGTGCACCGGCCGGATCGTGCGGGCGAGCCCGTCCTGCGCGGCCACGGCCATCCGGTGACATGCGGCCGGGCTCAGCAGCGCGTCGGTCGCGACGACGGCGATCGTCGTGTTGAACGGCGACAGCTCGGCGTCGCGCTCGCGGAACGCCTCGATCTCCTCCGGCGGCGGCGGAACGAGACCGAACTCGCGCGCGTACTCGACCATCCACGGCAGGCCCGTGCGTGGATCGGCGACGTTGCCCGCCGAGTTCACCGCGACGATCGCACCGACGGTGACGCCGATGTCGTCGAGCCGCATCGACGCCGTGCCGAGCCCACCCTTGAGCGCGCCTGCGCGGGCGCCGACCCCAGCCCCCACGGTCCCGACCGCGACGGACGGCCCCGCGGCCTCGGCGGCGCGCCGGCCGAACTCGGCGATCGGCCTGCACTGCCAGCCGCCGACCGGCAGGTCGAAGATCACCGCCGCGGGCACGATCGGCACCAGACCGCCGTCGAGGGCGACACCCCGCTCGCGGGTCTCGAGCCACTGCATGACGCCGTCTGCCGCGGCCAGTCCGAACGCGCTGCCACCGGTCAGCATCACCGCGTCCACGTAGCGCACGCTGTTGGACGGGTGGAGCAGATCGGTCTCCCGGGTACCGGGCGCACCGCCGCGCACGTCGACGGCGCCGACGGTTCCCGGCGGAGTGAGCACCACGGTGGTGCCGGTGGCCCAGCCGGAACCGAGCGTGGCGTCGTCGTCGAGCCGGTCGTGGTGGCCGACCATGATGCCCGCGACGTCGGTGATCGAGCCGAACTCCGAACCGGTCATCGTCGGTCGCTCATCGGTGCGACGAGTTCATCAGTCCCAGCACCAGATACTCCTGCAACACCGTCAGCCACTGGTAGACGTCGAGGTGCCCGGCCATCGGGTGCTCGGCGGGCAGCCGGTCTGGCCCGTCGGCGCCGATCTCGAGCATGGTCCCCAGTGCCAGCCGGACGTCGTTGACCGCGCTGGCCCAGCAGTGCGCGTCGTCCTCGGTCAGCTCGAACTTCCCGCCTGCGGACGGCAGCGTGTCCAGCAGTCGCTGCGCGGCTTGGCGTTTCGCGTCGATGATCGCCGGCTCGTGCAGGCTGCGCAGCGCTGCGTTCAGGCTCTCCGCGGTGCGCGAGCCCGCGGGATGCTCGGTCGCGGGGCGGTAGAAGTCCGGCAGCAGCCGCCGCATCGTGTCGTCCTCTGGCGGCTTCGAGTTGCCCGTCTTCATCCCGGTGAGTTCTTCGAGTTCGTCGGTGGGCGAATCGGATTCGCGGTCGGCGAGCATCTCGATCAACGACGAGACGAGGTTGCGCACCAGTGCCGCCTCGTGCGCCGCGAGCGACGATCGGTACCGGGGTCCGTCAGCGGTCTCGACCCGTTTCCACTTGCGCACCCGCCGGCCTCAGCGGTCCTGCTGCATGGAGGCCCACAGTCCAGCGGCATGCAACTTGGACACGTCTGCCTCCATCGATTCGCGGCTGCCTGCCGACACGACCGCCTTGCCCTCTTCGTGCACCTGCATCATCAACTTGTTGGCGTGCGGCTCGCTGTAGCCGAACAGCTTCTGGAAGACGTAGGTGACGTAGGACATCAGGTTGACCGGGTCGTCCCACACGATCGTCACCCAGGGTGCGTCGGTGGCGGTGTCCTCGGCTGCGACGGCGTCGGCCGATCGCTCCTCACGGGTACCCGGACGGGTCCGTGCTGGGGTAACCATGCCGCCTAGGATAGCGAGTGGCTGTCGGCGGGCAGGAGCGCAGCGACCCGGGGATCAGATCTGGCTGCCCGACGCTGGAGTACCAGCGGCTACGGTTGGGCGTGTGGCTACCTCGTCGACGGCGATGTTCACCGACAAGTACGAACTCACGATGCTCGCCGCGGCACTTCGCAACGGGACCGCGCACCGCCGGACCACCTTCGAGGTCTTCGCCCGCAGGCTGCCCGACGGACGCCGGTACGGCGTCGTCGCGGGTACCGCACGCCTGGTGGAAGCCTTGTCGCAGTTCACGTTCGACGACGCCGCGCTGAGCCTGCTCGACGACTTCCTCGATCCCGACACGCTGGCCTACCTCGCGGACTACCGGTTCGGCGGCGACGTCGACGGCTACCCCGAGGGCGAGCTGTACTTCCCCGGCTCCCCCGTGCTGTCGGTGCGGGGCACCTTCGCCGAGTGCGTCGTGCTCGAGACGCTGGCCCTGTCGATCCTCAACCACGACAGTGCCATCGCCTCGGCCGCGGCCCGCATGGTGAGCGCCGCCGAGGGCAGACCGCTGATCGAAATGGGGTCCCGCCGTACCCACGAGGAAGCCGCGGTGGCCGCGGCCCGCGCCGCCTACCTCGCCGGTTTCTCCGGGTCGTCGAACCTCGCGGCCGAGCAGCGCCACGGCGTCCCCACGATGGGCACCAGCGCCCACGCCTTCACGCTGCTGCACGCGTCGGCGAGCGGAACGGACGAGAAGGCGGCGTTCGCAGCCCAGGTCGACGCCCTCGGCGTCGGCACCACGCTGCTCGTCGACACCTACGACATCGCCACCGGCGTTGCCAACGCGGTCGCGGTCGCCGGTCCCGAACTCGGCGCCGTCCGCATCGACTCCGGAGAACTCGGCGTGCTGGTCCGCCAGGTCCGCGACCAGCTCGACGGGCTCGGCGCGACGGGCACGAAGATCGTGGTGTCCAGCGACCTCGACGAGTTCGCGATCGCCGCGCTGCGTGCCGAACCGGTCGATTCCTACGGCGTCGGCACGTCCGTGGTCACCGGCTCGGGCGCGCCGACGGCGGGCATGGTCTACAAGCTGGTCGAGGTCGACGGCATCCCCGTCGCCAAGCGGAGCAGCCACAAGGAGTCCCACGGCGGCGGCAAGCAGGCGCTGCGGCTGGCCAAGCCGTCGGGCACCGTCGTCGAAGAGGTCGTCCACCCCGCCGGACGCGCGCCGTCGGTACCCGAGGGGCTTCTGGCGCGTGAACTCGCGGTGCCGATGGTCCGCGGCGGTGACGCCGTCGCGGACTTCTCGCTGGATGCCGCACGCACGCGGGTCGCCGCAGGCCTGGTGAGCCTGCCGTGGGACGGGCTGAAGCTCTCCGGTGGCGAGCCGGCCATCCCGACCCGCATGGTCGCCCCCGAGGGCATGTGACCCCGATGCCCAAGGGCTCCGACTCAGGCCGCGTGACCGAACTGCTCGCTGCGGCCGTCACCGCGCTGGGCGGCGCCGAACGCACCGGTCAGGTCGAGATGGCCCAAGCGGTCGAGCGCGCGTTCAGCACCGGCGAGCACCTCGCCGTGCAGGCGGGCACCGGCACCGGCAAGTCACTGGCCTACCTCGTGCCTGCGATCTCTCACGCTCTCGAGGCGAACCACCCGGTCGTCGTCTCGACCGCGACGATCGCACTGCAGCGCCAGCTCGTCGATCGCGATCTGCCGCGCCTGGCCGACGCGCTGGCTCCCGAACTCCCGCGCCGTCCCGAGTTCGCGCTTCTCAAGGGACGCGGAAACTACTTGTGCCTCAACAAGATAAACGGCGGATCCACCGCCGAGCCGGACGACCGGCCGCAGGAGGAATTGTTCGATGCCGTGGCGTCGACGCAGCTCGGTCGCGACGTCAAGCGCCTCGCCGAGTGGTCGTCGGACACCGAGACCGGGGACCGCGACGAACTCGCGCCCGGCGTCCCCGACAGGTCCTGGGGTCAGGTGAGCGTTTCGGCGCGCGAGTGCATCGGCGCCACCCGTTGCACCTACGGCACCGAATGCTTCGCCGAGAAGGCGCGGGCCAAGGCGGGCACCGCCGACGTCGTGGTCACCAACCACGCCCTGCTGGCGATCAATGCGATCTCCGACGTCAACGTGCTGCCAGAGCACGACGTGATCGTCGTCGACGAGGCGCACGAACTCGTCGACCGGGTGACCAGCGTGGCCACCGCCGAACTCTCGGCCACCTCCCTCGGCATCGCACTGCGGCGCGCGGCGCGCCTCGTCGAACCCGAGATGGCGCAACGACTCGAAGCGGCGATTGCCACGTTCACCTCCGCACTGCACGACGAGGAGCCGGGCCGCAAGGACAGCCTCGACGAGGAGATGGCGACCTACCTGACGGTGCTGCGGGACTCCGCCGACAAGGTGCGTTCGGCCATCGACACGGCGCCCAGCGACCCCAAGGCCGCCTCGGCGCGCACCGAGGCGGTGACTGCCCTGACCGACCTCAGCGACACCGCGACGCGGATCCTGACGTCCTACGGCCCGGCCATCCCGGACCGCACCGACGTGGTGTGGCTGGATCGGGAGGAGATTCGCGGTCAGGTCAGGGTCGTCCTGCGAGTCGCACCGCTGTCGGTGGCGGGCCTGCTGCGCAACCGCATCTTCGACCAGCAGACCGCGATCCTCACCTCGGCGACCCTCACGGTCGGCGGCACGTTCGACGCGATGGCCCGGTCCTGGGGGCTGAAGTTCGGCGACGACGACGACGGTGCGCCCTGGCGTGGGCTCGACGTGGGATCGCCGTTCGCGCACGGGAAGTCGGGCATCCTCTACGTCGCCGCGCACCTTCCCCCGCCCGGCCGCGACAGCGCGGGATCGGCCGAGCAGCTCGACGAGATCGAGGCACTGGTCGCGGCCGCGGGTGGACGCACCCTCGGGCTGTTCTCGTCGATGCGCGCCGCGCGTGCCACCGCCGAGGTGATGCGCGAGCGACTCGACACCCCGGTGCTGTGCCAGGGCGAGGACACGACCTCCGCGCTGGTGCGCCAATTCGCCGCCGATGACGAGACCTCGCTGTTCGGCACGTTGTCGCTGTGGCAGGGCGTCGACGTACCCGGTTCGTCGCTGACGCTGGTCATCATCGACCGCATCCCGTTCCCCCGACCCGACGACCCGCTGATCACCGCCAGGCAGCGCGCCATCGCCGCCCGCGGCGGCAACGGCTTCATGGCGGTGGCGGCAAGCCATGCCGCGCTGCTACTGGCCCAGGGCGCCGGGCGACTGCTGCGCAGCGTCGACGACCGCGGCGTGGTCGCCGTCCTCGACTCCCGCATGGCCACGGCCCGTTACGCCGGCTACCTGCGGGCGTCGCTACCGCCGTTCTGGTCGACGACGGACGGCGCGCGGGTGCGGGCGGCGCTCGAACGCCTGAGGTCCTGACCGACGGCGAGGATTCACCCGGTGTGCGGTGCACTCGATCACTATCATCACGATCGACTTCCACGTGCGTGCCGCCGGCCGCAAGGCAAGCGAAAGGCAGCCTCGATGAGCCGGTGGCACCCGATGTCCACGACGGTGATCGCGTGTGCGGCCCTACTGATCTCCGCGTGCGCGACGACGACACTGCAGGGCAGGCCGGTGTCGGTATTCAGCGATCCGTTCAGCGTCGCGGGCATGGCAGCCACCGACGGCCCCACCGGGCTGCGCGACGACGCGGCCGCACCGTCGCGCGAGGTGCTGGGAACCGACGGCAGCGAGATCGACGAACTCGGCGTTCAAGCGGTCAGCGACGTCGAGGAGTTCTGGGCGTCGGCCTACGGTGACGCCTTCGGCGGTGAGTTCACCCCGGTCTCCGAGGTGCACTCATGGGACAGCGAAGAATTCGACGGCGCGTTCTGCGGATCCGACACCTTCGGTCTGGTCAATGCCGGCTACTGCTTCGACGATGAGACCATCGGCTGGGACCGCGGTGAGCTGCTGCCGTCGCTGCACAGCGCCAACGGCGACATGGCGGTCGCGATGGTGCTTGCCCACGAATACGGCCACGCGGTGCAGCACCAGGCGGACCTGGTCGGTCCGTCCACCCCGACGCTGGTCGGCGAGCAGCAGGCCGACTGCCTCGCGGGCTCGTACATGCGCTGGGTCGCCGAGGGCAATTCGCCGAGGTTCACGCTCAGCACCAGCGAAGGCCTCAACAACCTGCTGGCAGCGATGATCGCGTTCCGCGACCCGCTGCTCAACGAGGACGACCCGGAGGCCGGCGCCGACGAGCACGGGTCTGCCTTCGAGCGGGTGTCGGCCTTCCAGTTCGGCTTCACCGACGGACCGGCGTCGTGCGCGGGCATCGACTCCGAGGAGATCGAGCAGCGCCGCGGCGACCTCCCGGTGCTCCTACCCGGCGACGAGACCGGTGAACTGCCGGTCACCGAGGACTCGGTGCGTTCGGTGGTCGACGCGATGGGCACGCTGTTCGCACCTGCCGACCCGCCTGCGCTGACCTTCGACGCCGTCGACTGCACGGACGCGCGAACGCACCCGCCGGTGTCCTACTGCCCCTCGTCGAACACGATCGTCGTCGACCTTCCGCAGCTGGCGGAGATCGGCATGCCGTCGGATGAAGACGACGGCAGCGGGCTGGCCAGCGGTGACAACACCGCGTATTCGATTCTGGTGTCGCGGTACATGCAGGCCGTCCAGCGTGAGCACGGCGGTGTCGCGCTCGACGACGCCGAGGCCGCCCTGCGCACTGCCTGTCTGACCGGGGTGGCGACGGCGAAGATGACCGACAGCGTCACCACGCCCGACGGCAACACCATCGCGATCACGGCGGGTGACGTCGACGAGGCGGTGTCGGGCATCCTGCTGAACGGGTTGGTCGCCAGCGACGTCAACGGCGACACCGTGCCGTCCGGGTTCTCGCGCATCGACGCGTTCCGCGTCGGCGTACTCGGTGACGCCGACCGCTGCTTCAAGCGCTTCGACTAGACGGTCGCTAGACGGTCTTGGTCTCGCCGTAGTACGCGACGATCGCGTCGGACATCTTGGTCGAGCGGGTGAGGAACGCGTACGACCGTAGGAACGACTCGCCGACGCACCCGTCGATCTTGACGTGGAAGTTACTGATCATGACCCACGGCGCGGCACCGTCGAACTCCTTCTTGGTGACCGGGACGACGTTGATGATGCCCGGCTTCAGACCCACCGTGATACCGCCGCCGATGTTGCCGCCGATACCCGGCAGGATGCCGTCGGGCAGCGGTGAGATCACCTCGGTGCCCAGGATGCCCAGGGACGGGTTCAGGCCCACGGTGCCGGTGAGCGAGACGCCGTTGGAGGTGCTCATGTCGATGCCGCACCCGATCTGGTAGCCCACCTCGATGGTGCCGCGGGTGCCCTCACCGTCGTCGGGTCCCTCGAGGGACCCCTCGTAGGTGCCGCCGACGACGTATTCACGGGAGGAGAGGGCGGTGGTCAGCGGAGCGCTGATGACCTGCGTCTCGTCCTTGGCCCCCAGCACCAGCTTCCAGCCGTCCGGGGACTCGAGGACCTGCGGCGGAGGTGACACCACGCGGCCCGCGTCGGGCGTCGGCGCCACCTCGGCGCCGACCGGCTCGACGACCGGGCCCGGCTCGGCGCCGGCCAGCGGCAGGCTCAGCCCACCGATCGCGGCGACCGATGCCACGACGGCAAGACGACGAAAGAGCACGAAGGACCCCCTGTTGTTGGTGACCTTCGGAACTTATATCGCCTCAGCACTTCCGCGGTGCCGGGTTGGGGAAACCCACTCAGTTGGTCGGCAGCCGCAGAACGTACCCGGCTTCGAGCGCGACCCACAGCGCGCCGTCGGGCCCGATCGCCATCCCGTGGGGCTCGCTGCCCGCGGGCAGGTCGATCGTCACGACCTCCCCATCGGCACTCACCCGCGCCACCTGGTCGGCACCCCACAGGCTGACCCAGACACCGCCCATCGGGTCGGCGACCACGGCGTGCGGCTTGCCGGGCAAGTCGAGTTCCTGGATCGCCTCGTCCATCGGAATGCGGCCGATCTTGTCGGCCAATACCGCCGTGAACCACACCGTGTCGTCGTGGGTGGCGGTGATGCCGACGGGTCCTGACCCGCGGGTCGGCACCTCGCGCTTGGTCAGCGTGCCGCCGGTGTCGAGCCTGCCGATGGAGTTGGCCTTATTCATCGTGAACCACAGTGCCCCGTCGGGGCCGGTCGTGATCATCGACGGCATGCCGCCCACCGGCCACTCGTCCACGGTGCCGTCGTCGCCCAGCCTGCCGACCGTGCCTGCCGTCATCGTGGTGAACCACAGCGCGCCGTCGGGACCCACCGCGATCCCGAATGGCGCGCTGCCGCTTGCCAATTCGACGGACGACTGCTCACCGTCGGTGGTGATGCGCCCGATCCGGTCGTCGCCCGAGCGGGTGAACCACAGCGCACCGTCGCCGCCGCGCGTGATCAGCGACGGTCGGCTGCCGTCGGCCACCGGATGCACGCGCAGGTCGCCGTCGGGCGCCACCCGCGCGATCGCGCCGCCGTGCACCAGCGTCACCCACATCGCACCGTCGGGACCGGCGGTCAGTGCGTACGGCCCCCCGTCGACGGGGACCTCGAGGATGCCGCTCACGCGAGCGTGACGAGCCCCAGCTCGTCGGCGGCGGCCAGCAACGGGTGGTGTGGCAGCACCCGCACCGTGTAACCGACCGGCCCGGCCACGGGCAGCGGCGTCGTCGTCGAGAAGGTCTCGCTACCGCCGTCGCCGGGCCCGGCGTGCGCCATCTGCACGGTGGTGGGCTCGAGCAGTGCGTCGGTGGTGTCCACGCGGCCGATCACCGCTTCGACCACCACCTCGTCGGGCGCGAGGCCTGCGAGGTCCACCGTCGCGGTCAACGTCAGTTCCGAACCGAGCAGCGGAGTATCCGGCAGGCCGTAGCTGTCGACGTCGGTGATCTGGATCCTGGGCCACGCCTCCTCGGCACGCCGGCGGTACGCCGCGAGGTCGCGGGCCGCGCCGAACGGCACGCCGTCGACCGCCTCGATCGTCCGGTGCAGCGATCGGGCCGCCGGTGCGTAGTACTGCTCGGTGTAGTCCCGCACCATCCGAGACGCCAGCACCTTGGGCCCGAGCGACTGCAACGTGTGCCGCACCATCTCGACCCAGCGGGTGGGGACGCCCTGGGCGTCGCGGTCGTAGAACTTGGTGGTGACCGAGTTGGCGATCAGGTCGTACAGGGCGGCCGCCTCGAGGTCGTCGCGGCGCGTCTCGTCGGCCAGGCCATCGGCGGTCGGGATCTCCCAACCGTTCTCGCCGTCGTACCACTCGTCCCACCACCCGTCGCGGATCGACAGGTTGAGCCCGCCGTTGAGCGCGCTCTTCATGCCCGAGGTGCCGCAGGCCTCCAAGGGGCGCAACGGATTGTTGAGCCACACGTCGCATCCCCAGTACAGAAGCCGCGCCATCGACATGTCGTAGTCGGGCAGGAACGCGATCCGGTGCCGCACGTCGGGCCGGTCGGCGAAGCGCACCACCTGCTGGATCAGCGCCTTGCCCCCGTCGTCCGCCGGGTGCGACTTGCCAGCCACGATCAGCTGGACGGGCCGCGCCTCGTCGAGCAACAGCTGCTCGAGTCGGTCGGGGTCGCGCAGCATGAGCGTCAGGCGCTTGTAGGTCGGCACCCGGCGAGCGAATCCGATGGTCAGCACGTCGGGGTCGAATGCGCTTGCGATCCAACCGAGTTCGGCATCGGAGGCGCCGCGTTCGAGGCAGGACTTGCGCAACCGCGCGCGGACGTCGTCGATCAGCAGCTTGCGCAACTCGCAGCGGATCCACCACAGGTGACCGGGGTCGACCTGCTGCAGCCGCTGCCACGTATCGGGTTCGCTCAACGACCCGAGATCGTCGCTGCCGATCAGCTCACGCCCCAGCTGCACCCACTGCGGGGCCGCCCACGTGGGGGCATGCACACCGTTCGTGATGGACCCGATCGGCACCTCCTCGGTGTCGAAGCCGTTCCACAGCTCGTTGAACATGCCCCGGCTGACCCGGCCGTGCAGCAGCGATACGCCGTTGGCGCGTTGCGCCAGCCGCAAACCCATGTGCGCCATGTTGAACTTCGACGGATCGTCCTCCGCGCCGAATGCGACGATGCGGTCCAGCGGAAGACCAGGCAGCAGTTCGGAATCCGCGCCCGACGGCTCTCCGGATTCAGCGCCGAAGTACTGCTCCACCAGGTCGACCGGGAACCGGTCGATGCCCGCGGGCACGGGGGTGTGCGTGGTGAACACCGTCGAGGAGCGCACCACCGCCAGCGCGGTGTCGAAGTCCAGGCCACCGTCGGTGACGAGTTCACGGATTCGCTCGATGCCCAGGAATCCGGCGTGCCCCTCGTTCATGTGGAACACCTGCGGTTCGGGCAGACTCTCCACCCGCGTGAACGCGCGGATCGCCCGGACGCCACCGATGCCGGCCAGGATCTCCTGCTGGATCCGGTGCTCCTGGTCACCGCCGTAGAGCCGGTCGGTGACGCCGCGCAGCTCGTGGTCGGTCTCGGGGGTGTCGGAATCCAATAGCAGCAACGGGATTCGACCGACCTGGGCGATCCACACGCGTGCGTTGAGTTCCGCCGAGTCGGGCATCGCCAGGCGTACCAGGACGGGCTCCCCGACCTCATCGGTCAGCAGCCGCAGCGGCAACCCCTGCGGATCCAGCGACGGATAGTTCTCGTGCTGCCAGCCGTCGGCGGTCAGCGACTGCCGGAAGTAGCCGGACCGGTAGTACAGGCCCACCGCGATGAGCGGCAAACCGAGGTCCGACGCCGACTTCAGATGGTCGCCGGCCAGGATGCCCAGCCCGCCGGAGTAGTTCGGCAGCACCTCCGCGACGCCGAACTCCATGGAGAAGTAGGCGATTCCGGTCGGTAGCTCCTCACCGGCGGCGATCCGCTCCTGGTACCACATGGGCCGCTGCAGGTAGTCGTCGAGATCGGCCGCCAAGTGGTCGAGCCGGTTCAGGAAGGAGTCGTCGACCGCGAGTTCGTCGAGCCGCTTGGGGCTGACCGCTCCCAGCAGCGCCACGGGGTCCGCTTCGACGTGGCTCCACAGTTCGGGATCGATGCTCGCGAACAGGTCCTGGGTGGGTTTGTCCCACGACCAGCGCAGGTTGACCGACAGTCGCTCGAGCGCCTCGAGACGCTGCGGGAGGTGGGCACGGACGGTGAACCGACGAAGTGCTTTCACGCGATCTCACCTTACTGCTGATCGCCGTTAGCCACTGCGAGCTGAACTACTGGTCACGCGCGAGGGGTTGAGTCGGACACTACGGTGGGTATAGAGCGCGACGAGGCTGAAACGAAACAGATGACACCGCGCGGCCATTACGCGTCGCGCCAATGTGAGGAGTTCGGTGGTGGCCGGTCGTATCGGGATCGATGACGTCGCGCCCGTGGTTTCGGGTGGACGGTATCCGGCGAAGACCGTGGTCGGAGAGGTGGTGCCGGTTCGGGCCACGGTGTGGCGGGAGGGGCACGACGTCGTCGCGGCCACGCTCGTCGTCCGCTACCACGGCACGTCCTACCCTCAGCTGGCCACGCCGCCGGCAGGCATTCGGCCCACCGAGGCCGAACCCGTACCGATCGAGGACGTGGTCAACCCCGCGCCCAGGGTCAAGCCGCAGAACCTGCCGATGCGCACGGGTGAGGAGCCCGACGTCTTCTACGGCCAGTTCGTGCCCGACGCCGTGGGTCTGTGGACGTTCCGCGTCGACGGGTGGGGCGACCCCATCGCCACCTGGCGCAAGGCGGTCGTCGCCAAGCTCGACGCCGGCCAGGGCGAGGCCGAACTGGACAACGATCTGCTGATCGGCGCGAAGCTCCTCGAGCGGGCGGCCACCGGGCTCCCGCGCCAGGACCGCTTCCCGTTGATCGACGCGGCGACCCGCCTGCGCGAGCCGGGTGACCCGCTCACGCGGGCCGGCCTGGCGCTCGCCGAGGAGGTCACCTCCCTGCTGGACCGCTACCCGCTGCGGGAACTCGTCACCCGTGACGAGCAGTACGGCGTCTGGGTCGACCGCCCGCTGGCCAGGTCCAGTGCCTGGTACGAGTTCTTCCCCCGCTCGACGGGCGGCTGGGACGCCGACGGGAACCCGGTGCACGGCACCTTCAAGACCGCGGTGAATGCGCTGCCGCGGGTCGCGAGGATGGGCTTCGACATCGTGTACCTCCCGCCGATCCACCCGATCGGTGAGGTGCACCGCAAGGGCCGCAACAACAGCGTCACCGCGGGTCCCGACGACGTCGGGTCGCCGTGGGCGATCGGCAGCGCCGCCGGCGGCCACGACGCCGTGCATCCCGACCTGGGCACCATCGAGGACTTCGATGCCTTCGTGGCAGCCGCCCGCGACCAAGGCCTGGAGGTCGCACTCGACCTCGCGCTGCAGTGCGCGCCGGACCACCCGTGGGCCAGGGACCACCCCGAGTGGTTCACCGTGCTGCCCGACGGCACCATCGCCTACGCCGAGAACCCGCCGAAGAAGTATCAGGACATCTATCCGATCAACTTCGACAACGACCCGGCGGGCATCTACGCCGAGGTGCTGCGCGTGGTGCGGTTCTGGGTGTCGCACGGGGTGAAGGTGTTCCGCGTCGACAACCCACACACCAAGCCGCCGAACTTCTGGGCGTGGCTGATCGGCGAGGTCAAGAACTCCGATCCCGACGTGCTGTTCCTCGCCGAGGCGTTCACCAGGCCGGCCCGCCTTTTCGGTCTCGCGAAACTTGGGTATACGCAGTCATACACGTATTTCACGTGGCGGACGGCCAAGTGGGAACTCATCGAGTTCGGTGAGCAGATCGCCGAGCATGCCGACTATGCGCGGCAGAGCCTGTGGCCCAACACGCCGGACATCCTGCACGAGAGTTTGCAGTACGGCGGGCCGGGCATGTTCGCCATTCGTGCGGTGATGGCAGCCACGATGAGTTCGACGTGGGGCGTGTACAGCGGTTACGAACTCTTCGAGCACCAGGCGGTGCGCGAGGGTAGTGAGGAGTACCTGAACTCTGAGAAGTACGAACTGCGTCCGCGTGACTTCGACGCCGCAGTGGCCCGAGGCGAATCGCTGGAGCCCTTCCTCACCCGGCTCAACGAGATCCGCCGGCTCCACCCCGCACTCAGCCAACTGCGCACCATCAAGTTCCACGCCGTGGACAACGACGCACTGCTCGCCTACAGCAAGTTCGATCCGGTCTCCGGAGACTGCGTGCTGGTCGTCGTGACGCTGAACCCGTTCGGCGCCGAGGAATCGACGGTCTGGCTGGACATGGCCGCTCTGGGCATGTCCGACCACGACCGGTTCTGGGTGCGCGACGAGATAACGGGTGACGAATACCAATGGGGGCAGGCCAACTATGTCCGCCTCGATCCGGCCAGAGCCGTGGCCCACGTTTTGAACATGCCGTCGATCCCCGCCGATCGACGCCTCAACCTGCTGCGGAGGGAATGACAGACATGACCCGCACCAACCCGTTCACCAGCCAACATCTACGACCCAACGACTCCGACCTCGGCCGTCTGCTCGCCGGCGAGCACCACGATCCGCACTCGGTGCTCGGTGCCCATGAGTACGAGGACCACACCGTGATCAGGGTGCTGCGTCCGAACGCCGTCGAGGTCACCGCACTCATCGGCGGGGAGCGCTACCCGTTCAGCCACGTCGACGACGCGCTGTTCGCGGTCGCGGTGCCGATCACCGGTCTCATCGACTACCGCCTGGAGATTCGCTACCCCTCCGGCGACGACCACGGCCCGGTGCACACCGTGGCCGACCCGTACCGCTTCCTGCCGACGCTCGGCGACATCGACCTGCACCTGTTCGCCGAGGGCCGCCACGAACGCCTGTGGGAGGTGCTGGGCGCACATCCGCACACCTATCGCACCGCCGACGGCGACGTCGACGGCGTGTCGTTCGCCGTCTGGGCGCCGAACGCCAAGGGCGTCACGCTGATTGGCGAGTTCAATCACTGGAGCGGCAACGACGCTCCGATGCGCAGCCTGGGATCCTCGGGCGTCTGGGAACTGTTCTGGCCGGACTTCCCGCTCGACGCGCTGTACAAGTTCCGGGTGCACGGCGCCGACGGTTCGGTGAGCGATAGGGCCGACCCGATGGCGTTCGCCGCCGAGGTGCCGCCCAGCACCGCGTCGCGCGTCCACGTCAGCGACTACACCTGGGGCGACGACGACTGGATGGCGCAACGCGCGCTGAAGAACCCCGTCTTCGAACCGATGAGCACGCTCGAGGTACACCTGCCGTCGTGGCGGCCGGGTCTCACCTACCGGGAACTCGCCACCGAACTCACCGAGTACGTCGTCGAGAACGGCTTCACGCACGTCGAGATGCTGCCCGTCGCCGCCCACCCCTTCGGTGGGTCTTGGGGCTACCAGGTCACCTCGTACTACGCGCCGATGCCGAAGCTCGGCAGTCCCGACGATCTGCGGTACCTGATCGACACCCTGCATCAGGCAGGCATCGGCGTGATCGTCGACTGGGTGCCTGCCCACTTCCCCAAGGACGCCTGGGCGCTCGGCCGGTTCGACGGCACTCCCCTCTACGAACACTCCGACCCCCGTCGCGGTGAGCAACTCGACTGGGGCACCTACGTGTTCGACTTCGGGCGGGCCGAGGTGCGAAACTTCCTGGTGGCCAACGCGCTGTACTGGCTGCAGGAGTACCACGTCGACGGGCTGCGGGTGGATGCCGTCGCCTCGATGCTGTACCTCGACTACTCCCGGCCAGAAGGTGGCTGGACGCCGAACGTCTACGGCGGACGGGAGAACCTGGAGGCGGTGCAGTTCCTGCAGGAGATGAACGCCACCGTCCACAAGGTGACACCCGGCATCGTCACGATCGCCGAGGAATCGACGTCGTGGCCCGGCGTCACGCGCCCCACCAACCTTGGTGGCCTTGGCTTCTCGATGAAGTGGAACATGGGCTGGATGAACGACACCCTGGAGTTCATCTCCCGCGACCCCATTCACCGCGGGTACCACCACGGCGAGATCACGTTCTCGATGGTGTACGCCTTCAGCGAGAACTTCGTGCTGCCGATCAGCCACGACGAGGTCGTGCACGGCAAGGGCACCCTGTGGGGCCGCCTGCCGGGTGACGACCACATGAAGGCCGCCGGTCTGCGCGGCCTGCTCGCCTACCAGTGGGCCCACCCTGGCAAGCAACTGCTGTTCATGGGGCAGGAATTCGGCCAGCGCGCCGAGTGGTCCGAGGAACGCGGCGTCGACTGGTACCAGCTCGACGAGAACGGCTTCTCGAACGGCGTGCAGCGGATGGTCCGCGACATGAACGGCGTCTACCAGAACCACCGTGCCCTGTGGTCGCGCGACACCAGCCACGAGGGCTACTCGTGGATCGACGCGAACGACTCGGCGAACAACGTGCTGAGCTTCCTGCGCTACGGCGACGACGGCTCGGTGATGGCCTGCGTCTTCAACTTCTCGGGATCCGAGCACTCGCGCTACCGGCTGGGCCTGCCGCACACCGGCACCTGGCGAGAGGTCCTCAACACCGACGCCGCCGACTACAACGGTTCGGGCATGGGCAACTACGGCGCCGTCGAAGCCACCGACGAGTCCTGGCACGGCAGGCCGGCGTCCGCGCTGATGGTCCTGCCGCCCCTGGCAGCACTGTGGTTCGAACCGGCGCCGCCGGAAGCGGCCGGGTAGTCCGGCCGGTCAGTACAGCGCGTTGGCGAGGTTGCGCCTGCCTGCGATGACGTCGGGATCGGCCGGGTCGAAGAGTTCGAACAACTCGACGAGCCGGGTACGCACCTTCGTCCGGTCGTCGCCTGCAGTGCGCTTCACCAAGCCGATGAGCCGGTTGAACGCCGCGGCCGGATCCTGCTGCAGCACTTCGACGTCGGCCGCGGCAAACGCCGCGTCGAGGTCGTCGGGCGCCGCCTCGGCGCGGACCACGGCGTCCTGCGGCTGAGTCGTCGCCCGCTGCAGGAAGGCGATCTGCCGTACCGCGCCGCGCGCCTCCTCGTGATTGGGCTTGGCGTCGAGGACGGCCTGATAGGCAGCGAGCGCCGCGTCGAAGTCACCGGCGTCGAGGTGCGCGCGAGCCTGCTCGACCTCGGGGTCGACGACCTCTTCCTCCCCGGAACCGCCGGCGAGCTTGCCCGCCGTGGCCTCGAGCAGCGAGTCGACCCACCGCCTCAACTGCTCGGGCGGTTGCGCGCCCTGGAAGCTCGAGAGTGGTTGTCCCGCAGCCACTGCCACGACAGTGGGCACGCCTTGGACGCCGAACGCCTGGGCGACCTGCGGGACGACGTCGACATTGACCGTCGCCAGCGCCCACGTGCCGCCGTCGTCGGCGGCCAGTGCGGCGAGCACGTCGCCGAGTTGGACGCTCGACGGGCTACGCGGCGTCCAGAGCAGGACGACGACGGGGACCTGGTTGGACTTGGCGATGACGTCGGTTTCGAAGTTCGCCTCGGTCACCTCGATGGCGCTCGCCGGTGCGGCACCGGATGCCGGAGCGGCGGCCGACGGGGGTGGCTGCTTGAGTGCCGAGAGATCGATCGCGCCCGCCAGTGCGGGCCCCATGGGAGGTCGTGGACGTGTCACGCGTACAAGTCTGGCACGTCGCCCGTCAGGTCGATTGAGGGACCGACGTGGTCTTCGCGCCCGCGACGGGGCTCATCCTGCCGGTGCGGTCGGCCCACATGACGAAGATCACACTGCCCAGCGGCACGATGCTGCCCAGCAATGCCAGGATCCACGTCCAGACGCTCCACCTGTGCGCGATGCCGACCAGTACGGCCGCCACGATGAACGCGACGAACACCCCACCGTGGATGGGACCGAAGATCTTCACGCCGATCTCGGTACGCGGCGACCCGAGGTACTTGAAGTACATCCCGATCAGCAGCCCCGCCCAGCTGAGCGCCTCCGCGAATGCGATCAGCCGGAACCAGCCCGCAGCGCTGCGTAGGTCCAAAGTGTTTGCCATGCCCGCCATTCTGCCCGACGGCGACGCCAGCTACTACACGGCGTCGTTGTCGATCGTGGCCGAGGGGTCAGGGCCTCCGCAGGATCAGCGCATCGCCCTGGCCGCCCGCACCGCAGAGTGCGGCCACCGCGTAACCCGAGCCCTTCTGCGCCAGTTCGAGCGCGGCGTGCAGCGTGATCCGGGCACCGGACATCCCGATCGGGTGGCCGATGGCGATGGCCCCACCGCTGGTGTTGGCCTTGTCCGGGTCGATGCCCAGTTCGCGGGCCGAGGCCAGCCCCACGGCGGCGAACGCCTCGTTGATCTCGATCACGTCGAGCTGATCGACGGAGATGCCCTCCCTGGCGATCGCCTTCTTGATCGCGTTGGCGGGCTGGCTCTGCAGCGTCGAATCGGGCCCGGCGACCACGCCGTGTGCGCCGATCTCGCACAGCCAGGTCAGGCCGAGCTCCTCGGCCTTGGCCTTGTTCATCACGACCACGGCGCATGCCCCGTCGGAGATCTGCGACGCCGAGCCCGCGGTGATGGTGCCGTCCTTGCGGAACGCCGGCTTCAGGCCGGCCAGCGACTCGGCGGTCGTGTTGGCGCGGATGCCCTCGTCGGTGGTGAACTCGATCGACTGAGCCGATCCCCCCGTCGCTGCGCTCCTGCCCGCCGGACCCTTGCGCTGAGGGATCGACACCGGCACGACCTCGTCGGCGAACACGCCGTCCTTCCACGCGGCTGCCGCCAGCCGGTGCGAGCGCGCAGCGAACTCGTCCTGCTCGGCGCGGGTGAACTGGTCGACGTCGTTGCGCGCCTCGGTGAGCGCGCCCATCGGCTGGTCGGTGAACACGTCGTGCAGGCCGTCATAGGCCATGTGGTCGAGGACCGTCACGTCGCCGTACTTGTAGCCCGACCGGCTGTCCATCAGCAGGTGCGGGGCCTTGCTCATCGACTCCTGGCCACCGGCGACGACGACGTCGAACTCACCGGCGCGGATCAGCTGATCGGCCAGCGCGATGGCGTCGATGCCCGACAGGCACATCTTGTTGATGGTCAGCGACGGGACGTCCCAGCCGATGCCCGCCGCGACGGCCGCCTGCCGGGCGGGCATCTGACCTGCACCGGCGGTCAGCACCTGGCCCATGATCACGTACTCGACGGCCGACGCGGGCACACCCGCGCGCTCCAGCGCCCCCTTGATGGCCACGGCGCCCAGGTCGCTTCCAGAGAAGTCCTTGAGCGATCCCATGAGCTTGCCGACCGGAGTGCGGGCTCCGGCAACGATCACCGATGTCGTCATTGAGTACCTCCACGAGACGTTTGACTAGACACTCGAATGGGAACTGTGTGGCCTATCACACATTCCGCAAACATTCCCGTAAAGGTTACCGTTACGACATGACCACCGAACACGTAGACGCCCGACCAGCATTGGCGAGCGCGCTGGTGACGGCGATCGATCACGTCGGCATTGCGGTCCCCGACCTCGACGCCGCGATCAAGTGGTACCACGACCACCTGGGCATGATCGTTCTGCACGAGGAGGTCAACGAGGACCAGGGCATTCGCGAGGCGATGCTCGCAGTGCGCGGCGCCCCCAAGGGCAGCTCGCAGGTCCAGCTGATGGCGGCACTCGACGAGACGTCGACCATCGCGAAGTTCATCGACAAGCGCGGCCCCGGCCTGCAGCAGTTCGCCTACCGCGTCAGCGACATCGACGCACTCACCGAGCGACTGCGCGAGCAGGGCATCCGATTGCTCTACGACGTGCCCCGTCGCGGTACTTCGAACTCGCGCATCAACTTCATCCACCCCAAGGATGCGGGCGGCGTGCTGGTCGAACTCGTCGAGCCGGCAGCGGCCGAGGATCACTGACCCTCAGGACCACTTCCGCGTCGGGTTGCGCGTCATCCTGTTCGCCCAGCACGGCGTGTGCCAGTGCCTGCGGTCATCGACCGCCGACTTCCCCGCGTCCGCGGGCCACACGACGACGTGCGCGACGCCCGCTCTGATCTCGTGGTCGCAGCCCGGGCAGCGGTAGGTCTTCGTCGCCCTGCTCCCCGCGACCGGCCGCACCTCGTAGTCGTATCCGTCCGGCCCGGTCTCGACGCGTCGCTGCAACGGCGGTGTGGGCGACGACGGCGGCTGCCGTCGCGGAGGAGGGCGACGCCTGGGCATGCCTTCGAGTGTAGGCCCTCAGAACAGCCGGAACTCGCTACTGTCGAGCCCGCGCATCTGATCGTAATCCAATGTCACGCAACGAATTCCGCGATCGGCGGCCAGGGTTCGGGCCTGCGGCTTGATCTGCTGGGCGGCGAACACGCCACTCACCGGCGCCAGCAGGGTGTCGCGGTTGAGCAGATCGAGGTAGCGGGTCAGCTGTTCGACGCCGTCGATCTCGCCGCGGCGCTTGATCTCGACGGCCACCGACCGTCCCAGTTCGTCGCGACACATCAGGTCCACCGGCCCGATCGCCGTCATGTACTCACGCCGTACCAGCGTGTAGCCGACGCCGAGCAGTTCGACGTGCTCGGCGAGCAGCTCCTGCAGGTGCGCCTCGACGCCGTCCTTCACCAGACCGGGGTCGACGCCAAGTTCGTGCGACGAATCGTGCTCGACGTCTTCGACGGTGATGCGCAGCTGTTCGCCCGCCTTGTTCTGCACCACCCACACCAGCGGGTCGCCGTCCTCCTCGGTGACCCAGCACGGCGGGCTCATCCAGTTCAGCGGCTTGTAGGCGCGGTCGTCGGCGTGCACGCTCACCGACCCGTCTGCCTTGAACAGCAGCAGCCGCCGCGCGGAGGGAAGGTGGGCGGTGAGCCGTCCGACGTAGTCGACGGTGCATTGAGCAATGACGAGCCGCACCGAACCACCATAGATTGCCGCGCCGCGGTCATTAGGCTGACGCCACCATGAGGCACGAGAAGAGCACCGCGCAGCGGCTGGGCCGGCTCCTCGCACGGCTCACCAGCCAGAGCAGCCACGGGCCTGCGTCCTCGGAGTACGGGACCTGGATCCTCGGCCGCGTGTCGGAGAGTCCGCAGCGTCGACGCATCCGCATCCAGTTGATCCTGACGACGTTCGTCGTGATCGCCAACCTCGTGGGCATCTGCGTCGCGCTGCTGGTCGTCACCGTCACGTTCCCGGTGCCCAGCGTCTTCGACTCGCACGTCCTGTGGATCACCGCCGCGGTGGCGCCCGCCTACATCGGCTCGGCACTGATCGTCGGCGTCATCTGGGCCACCAACCGCGTCATCAAGAACGTCCGGTGGTCGATCGAGGAACGGGTGCCGACCGAACAGGACCAGCGCAACACGTTCTTCGCGCCCTGGCGGCTGACGCGCGTCCTGCTGGTGCTGTGGGGTGGCGGCACGATCGTGCTGACCCTGCTGTACGGACTGCAGGACACCGACTACATCCCGAAGGTGTTGCTGGGCATCAGCTTTCCCGGCATCGTGGTGTCCGCCAGCTGCTACCTGTTCACCGAGTTCGCGCTGCGGCCCGTCGCCGCGCAGGCGCTCGAAGTGGGGCCGCCGCCGCGCCGCTTCGCCCCCGGCATCATGGGCCGCACGCTGACGGTGTGGGCAGTTGGATCGGGCGTGCCGGTGCTCGGAATCCTGCTGGCCGCCATCATCACGCTGACGCTGCAGAACGTGTCACCGACCCAGTTCACCGTCGCGGTCATGATCCTGGCCGTGTTCGCATTGGCGTTCGGCTTCCTTCTGATGTGGATCCTGTCCTGGCTCACCGCCACACCCGTTCGGTCGGTGCGCAACGCCCTCGACCGGGTGGAGCGCGGCGACCTCGACACCAACCTCGTGGTCTTCGACGGCACCGAACTCGGGGAGCTGCAGCGGGGTTTCAACAGGATGGTGCACGGCCTGCGCGAGCGCGAGCGGGTACGCGATCTGTTCGGTAGGCACGTGGGTCGCGAAGTGGCGTTGCTCGCCGAGAAGCAACGGCCGAAACTCGGTGGCGAGGAACGGCATGCCGCCGTGATCTTCGTCGACATCATCGGGTCGACGCAGTTGGTGACCAGCCGGCCCGCCGTCGAGGTCGTCGAGCTGCTCAACCGGTTCTTCGCCGTGATCGTCGACGAGGTCGACCGCCACCACGGTCTGGTCAACAAGTTCGAGGGCGACGCGGTGCTGGCCGTCTTCGGCGCCCCGGTGGCACTCGACGACGCTGAGGACCAAGCGCTGTCGGCGGCACGCGCGATGGCCGAACGCATCTGCGCCGAGGTGCCCGAGTGCGACGCGGGCATCGGGGTGGCGTCCGGCCAGGTGGTTGCAGGCAACGTCGGCGCCAAGGAGCGGTTCGAGTACACGGTGATCGGCGGGCCGGTGAACGAGGCGGCCCGGCTGTGCGAACTGTCCAAGGACGTCGACGGGCATCTGGTTGCCTCGGCCGAGACCGTCGCAGCGGCAGGCGATGACGAACGCCCGCGTTGGACGTTGGGCAAGACCGTGACACTGCGCGGTCACGATGAGGCAACGAGACTCGCCACGCCGGTTCGCCATTCGAGCGGAGATCTCGCGAAAAGCTAGCCTCGGGGCGATCTCACAGGCACCGCCCAGGTGCACTGAGCACCCGGAGAGGGCCTCGCATGTCGTTCGCACCAAGATTCGGAGTGGCTCTGGCCGTCGCCGCCATGGCCGGAGCCATCGGCTTGGCCCCCTGCGCAACAGCGGATCCCGACATCGACGGCGAATCCGCGGCGGCGGTCATCGACCAGCTTCGCGAAGAAGGCTTTGCGGTGACGATCAACGGCGTGCCCAGTGGCGACACCGCGCTACTGACCACCTGCGTGGTGACCGAGATCCACGATGCCGACACCCCGACGCCGGATCCGACTGCGACCACCCCGGTCTCGGTCGACGTGGCGTGCCCCATTCAGCGGGGCTGACGCCCCTCCGCTTGCGCATTGGTTTCGAGCCACGTCCGGGCTTCTTTCGCCGCGCGCTTGAGTGCACCGTATTCGCCGAAGTAGTCCGCGACGGCGCCGGCCGCGGGCAACATTCCGAGGTAGTGGTAGATGCCACGGGGCTTGGGGCGCTTGACCAATTCGTCGCCGATGGCACGCATCAGCCCGACGAGCTGCCACAGCGCCTTCCCAACACCCGGCAGTGACCACTCCACGGTGACGGCGTCGGCGGCCGTCACGTCCTCGGCGACCAAAGGCGGGCCCTCGAAGTCCCGGTCGCACATCACGACGCCGAGCAGCCGCACGTGCGTGCGGCGGTCGGTGACGCCGAGTTCGCGCGCCACCGCGCACAACACGATGGCCTGGCTCGCGAAGCCGAGGAAGTCCTGCAGCGGGAGGCGGTCGGCGATCACGCCGAAGAAACCGGGGAACGCCACGGCCACGGTGTTCAGCGCGCCGACCCGCTGCACCCACCAGTCGATCCGCTCGTCGACGTCCATACCCTCCCACGACGTGGTCCCGGGGACGTCGGCGACGTTGAGCACCCACGCCGCGATGTCGAGCGTGTGACCGACCACGCCCTCGGCGCTCAGATCACCGGTGCGCTCGCGCAGACCCAGCGGATCGGCTTGAGCCAGGAGGTCGAGCAGCGGATTGATGATGCCGACGGCGCGGTAGAGAACGCACTCCACGTCGGAGTCGCTGATGGCCGGTTTATCGAGCATGCCCATGACCCCATCCTTGCGTGCGGGTCCCGGGGCCGTCTAATTGCGCTCGGCTCGACCCGTCGACGGCTAGTGACGCTGTAGCGTGGCCGTCGATGGATCGCCCGATGCCATTTCCACGCCGGCCCGCTACGGCGGAGCCGTCCAGCGTGGAGCGCATTCGAGACGCTGCGCTGGAGTGCTTCGCCAGCACTGGCATTGCGGCGACGTCACTTCGTACGGTCGCGGAGTCCGCAGGCGTGTCGGTCGGCTCGGTGCAACATCACTTCGGTACGAAGGCGGCCCTTGTCGAGTCGGTCAACGATCACGTGCTGAAGGTCATCAGCGGTACGGTCGCCTCGAGCCCGTTGACGGCCGCCGACGGCGACCCACTGACCGAGGCAGGCGCCCGCCTGATCTCGATGATCTCGTCGAACGCATTCGTCGTCGACTACCTCGCCCGCGCCCTGATCGAAGGCGACGAATTCGGTGCGGAGATCTTCGACGGTCTGCTGGCGCTGAGCACGGCGCAGCGGGAACAGTTCGCCGCGCAGGACTTGTTGCGACCGGAACAGGACATGGTCTGGGCGGCGCTCAACCCGCTGGTGCTGCGGCTGGGTGCCATGCTCCTGCGGTCGCACATCGAGCGTCACCTGCCTGGGCCGCTCACCGAACCCGATCAGCTACGACGGTGGGACGCTGCCGTCACGGCGCTCATCCGTCGAGGGCAATTCCGGGATTCGCCACCGCATTGAGCGACCCGGGCTCGCCGTCGTATCCGTCAGGCCCCCCCGGAGACCCTTGGTTCACGCGTCGTTGCTGATCGGTGGTCCATGCCAGGCGCACCCCTCGAACTCCCAGCTTGCGGTTCAGTACTACAATACGACCGTATCGTTTCACGATACGGTCATATTGTCCATCGGCTCGCGGTGGCCGGCCGGGGTTGCTACACGTCGTCGGCGAACGCCGATCGACGCCGACTGCGCACGCTGGGAGGTGGCGCGGGCGAGGTCATCCGCATGACGAGTGCCAGTGACTCGTCGGCCGGTATCCCGGCGACGCGACGGAACTCCACTCGCAGCCGCTCGAGTTCCGCACCGAAGGGTGGCGACATATCGGCCAGTTCCGCGGCGTCGATGGCGTGCAGGAACACCGGCGACAGCGGCTGCACCGCGATCCCGAGCCGGCCCGCCGCTATCCACGCCGCCTCGGCCGCTGCCCCGGCACGGGCGAAGTCGGTGAGCTGGTCCCCCCGCATCGAGACGATGCCCAGCGCGGACGTCGAGCGGATGCGCGCCGCTGCGTCCTCGCCGAGTGCCGACCCGGCATCCCACCGCGCCAACTCGGCCATCACGTCAGGGCGGCGCAGGAGGTCGAGCACTGCCTGATCGCTCGGGTCCAATTCCAGGCTGCGAACGTCGATCCCCGTGTCCGCAGGCTCATCCCCCGGCCAGCGCAGCTCGGCGAACATCTCGCGGTGCAGGTCCGGCGTGAGGTAGCGGATGCGGTCGCCCGCCGCGACGATCTTCCCGACGTCGTCGAGAACGGTCGGTGCGGTGAGCAGCGTCAGCCGCCCGCCTTCGGTCTCCGCAGCCGCGCGCAACGCCTCGAGCGTCGGTTCGGGTATCGGGTGGGGCTCGCCGCGGTGCCGGTTCGTCTCCCGCTGCAGCATCGGTCCATGGAGGTCGGCGAGCCGCGGGTCGGTGCCCGACCCGAGCCGGAGCGTGGCCAGCAGCGGGGTGTCGGCGCCGGCCTCGACCACCTCGACCGGTCCCAAGACCTGGTGAGCCGCGGCCGCGACCCTGGCGTTGAACAACGCCGCCCCAACCGCGACCGCACTGCCGCGGAAGTTCACGTCCATCAGCGACGTGCGTTCGGGGACGAGCCGGATTACGACGGAGTCGGAGCGCGTCTCCACGTGCCACGGTTGCGCGTTGCCACCCGACGGCGCACGGTTGGCGGCGGCAGCGATCTTGCCGGCGACCGAGGTCGGCGCGTCGCCCGCGACGTCGAAATCGGTTGTCGAGTCCAACGATTCGGCCGGGGCGGTCGTCGGTTCGCGGAGGTCGCCGAGAGCGGCCGCCACGTCGACGCGGGCCTGCCCGGAGGTGAGCGGCTCACCCAGCCCGATCCGCCGTACCGCCTCCGCGATGATCGCGGCACCGAGCGTGACCTCGCCGACCAGTTGCGGCCAGGTCGACACCGTGCGCCCGACCTCGAGAAGGGATGCGGTCAGGCGTGCCGACGATTGCGTGGGGTCTGCGTGCCGCACCGTGTAGCGGAGGCGCTCGTGGCTCGTCAGCTGCGCCAACCCGGCGGAGTCCATGCCATCGAGCAGCCCGTGCAGTATCGGGCGGCCGGGTTCGAGGTCGTAGCGTTCGACGTCGACGAGACCCCGGTCGCTGGTGACCATCACCACCGGCAGTGCACGGTCGCGCGCGGCCTCCCGGGCGAGCGCTTTCGCCTCCAGTGAGTCGCACTCCTCGACGACGACGTCGAGACCGTCGAAGAACTCCTCGAGGCAGTCGACGGTCAACCCGCCGGTGAAGACCTCGACGTCGAGATATGGATCGATCTCGGCGATCCGGCGGGCCGCAACGACGGCCTTGTTCAGTCCGAGGTCCAGCACGGTCGCCGGGACGCGGTTGAGGTTGGACAGTTCGAGTTCGTCGAAGTCTGCCAGACGCAGGCGGCCACACAGACCTTCGGTGGCGAGCGTGTGGGCAATGACGTGGCCGACGCTCAGCCCGACCACGCCGATCGTCAGAGCGCCGAGCCGTTCCTGCTCGTCGACGGTGATGACGTTGCGGTTGCGGTCGAGCCGCAGCATCCGGAAGGCGCGCGGCCCCAGTACCCCGACGACCGTGCGCCGCCACGGGTAGTAGGCGAATCGCGGGCCTTCGTCGACGACGTCGGCGCTAGGGACCGGCCGCAGCTGCTGCAGGGTCTCGCGCTGCTCGTCGAGCCGGTCGACGAACTCGATGCGGGGGTCGGCGCGCAGCTCCCCGAGGACGCGGTGGTCACCGGGGTCAGCCGGATCGAGAAGCCGAGCGCCGTAGCGCTTTTCGTCTTCCAGCGCGGTCACCCCGGCGCCTCGCCGCCGGACGCGGTGGTGGCGATCCGTCGGCGTACGCGTGCCGGGACGGGGCCCCCGGCCACCATCGTGAAGTGCACGGCCAGCGGGAACGTCGGTTCGGCGGACGTCACCTCGACGCGTCGGATGATGGTCGCGAGGGCGAGGCTGGCCTCGAGCATCGCGAAGTGATCGCCGATGCACGACCGCGGACCCCCACCGAACGGAAGATATTGCCAGCGGTCGAGTTCCTTGAAGCGCTCTGGGCTGAACCGGTCCGGGTCGAAGGTGAGCGGGCTGTCCCACAGCTGGGGATCGCGTTGCACGGCCATCCGCCCGACCACCATCATCGTCCCTGCCTTCACCCGGTAGCCGCCCACCCGAAGGTCCCGTTCGGCTCTGCGGGTGCCCGTGGCCGCGGGGGGACACAACCTGAGCGCTTCGCGCAGCACCTGGACGGTGTAGTCCAGCCGCGGGATGTCGTCCGGCGTCAACCGGCCCGCGGGGATGGCGTCGACCTCGGCGGCCACGCGGTCCTGAACGTCGGGGTGCCTGCCCAGCGCCCAGAGTGCGTACGCCAAGGTCGTTGCGGTGGTGTCGTATCCGGCGAACATGAACACGATCAGCTCGTCGGCGATCTCCTCGTCGGTCAGCGTTCGGCCGGTCTCGGGGTCGCGCGCCGCGATGAGCGCCTGGACGAGCGGCGCCTCCCGGGTGGGATCGGAGCGGCAGGCGTCGAGGATGTCGAGGGCCAGCCGGTGCACCTTGGCGCTGGCCGCGCGGGCACGGCTGCGCGCAGGGGTCGGCAGCCACCGCGGGGCGCGGACGGGGGACGTGGCGCGGCGCATCGCGTATTGCATGGCGATGCGGAGCGGTTCGGCGACGTCATCGGCCCGTTCGGCCAGGTCGATGCCCAGCACCGATTGGCCGAGGGCGCGCAACGTGAGCGTGCGTGCCTCGACGTCGAGGTCGAGGTCGGCGCCGTCGGCCCAGCCGTCCACCAGCGCTTCTGCGGCCTCGGCGACGTGCCCACCGAACTCCCGGACCCGCTGCCTGGTGAACACGGGCTGGATCGTGCGCCGGCGCGGAACCCATTCCTGGTGCGGCAGATTCGCCAGGTTCGCCCCGAGGATGCGCCGCACCTCGTCGAACACCAGCGTCGTCTTGTCGGCCGACCCGTCCTTGACGCCGAGCACGTCGCGGATGGCGGCGGGTGACGTGGCGAGGACGATCGTCGGGGTGAGCCAGCGTGGCCCGATGCTGAATCGGGTCACCGGGCCGCCGGCGTCGCGCAGCTTCTCCGGGCCCGTGTGGAACGACCGGACGGCACGCAGACGCTGGAGGTAGGGCAGCGGATTCTTCGGTGCCAGTGGCAGATCGGCGACGTCGTGGCCGGCAAGCGTGTCGACCACTGAAAGCCCCCCCGGATTCCGATGCGCCGTCGTTCTGGCGTCCCGGATGAGCATAGGGCATCCGAGGAGGAAATGAGCTTGGCTAACGACTGCGTTCGGCGTCGCGGTCCACTCGTCGCACGTTGATGTCCGATTTCCGCCAGTGCTGTCGGAGCCGACGTGTAAGCGTGGAGGAGTGCACGACGACTTCGACCGCTGCTACCGGGCCGTCCAATCCAAGGACGCCCGGTTCGACGGATGGTTCGTCACCGCCGTGCGCACCACGAAGATCTACTGCCGACCGAGTTGTCCAGTGCGTCCCCCGTTCGCCCGCAACGTCCGGTTCTATCCCACCGCAGCAGCCGCGCAGGGCGCCGGGTTCCGCGCGTGCAAGCGCTGCCGGCCGGACGCATCGCCCGGGTCGCCGGAGTGGAACGTCCGCGGTGACGCCGTGGCACGCGCCATGCGCTTGATCTCCGACGGCACGGTGGACCGCGAAGGCGTCACCGGCCTGGCAGCCCGGGTCGGCTACACCACCCGTCAGTTGCAGCGCCTGCTTCAGGCAGAGGTGGGCGCCAATCCCCTGGCCCTGGCCCGGGCGCAACGCATGCAAACCGCACGCGTACTGATCGAGACGACGGAGCTGCCGTTCAGCGACGTGGCCTTCGCCGCCGGGTTCTCGAGCATTCGGCAATTCAACGACACCGTCCGGTTGGTCTGCGCGGCGAGTCCGACCGAGCTCCGCGTCCAGGCGCGCACCAGGTTCGGTGGCGATCACGCTCGGGGAGCCGGCGCGTTGTCGTTGCGGCTGCCGGTGCGTGCGCCGTTCGCCTACGAGGGGCTCTTCGGCCACCTCGGGGCCAGCGGCATCCCCGGCGTGGAGGAGGTCCGCGACGGCGCCTACCGGCGAACGCTTCGGCTGCCATCCGGCAACGGCGTGATCAGCCTGCGTCCCCACGCCGATCACGTGGAATGTCATCTGACGCTCGACGACTTACGTGACCTGTCGACGGCCATCTCGAGGGCCCGCCGACTGCTCGACCTCGACGCCGACCCGGAAGCCGTGACGGACGTGCTGGGCGCCGACGAGCACCTGAGCGCACTGGTCGCCGAGGCACCGGGCCAGCGCATCCCCCGCACGGTCGACGAGAACGAGTTGGCCGTGCGCGTCGTGCTCGGCCAGCAAGTGTCCGTCAAGGCGGCCCGCACCCACGCCCGCCGGCTCGTCGAGGCGTACGGCAGCGCGATCGACGATCCGGGCGGCGGGTTGACCCACGTGTTCCCCGACGTGTCGCAGCTCGCCGACATCGACCCCGCGCTCCTCGCCTTTCCCAAGTCACGCCAGCGCACGCTGGTGGGCCTCATCAGCGCATTGGCCGAGGGCGACGTCGTGCTCGACCCTGGGTGCGATTGGCACAGTGCACGGGATCGACTGATGGCCCTGCCCGGCATCGGGCCCTGGACGACCGAGATGATCGCCATGCGTGGCCTCGGAGACCCCGACGCCTTTCCAGGAAGCGATCTCGGCGTCCTCGTCGCCGCCAAGCAACTCGGCCTGCCACACGAGGTTCGACCACTGACTCGTCATAGCGCAGCGTGGCGGCCATGGCGTTCCTACGCAACGCAATACCTGTGGACCGCGCTGGACCACGACGTCAATGTATGGCCCCCGAAGACCAAGGAGAAGTGATGGAGACACTGCAGTCACGCACCGTCGACAGTCCGGTCGGTCTGCTGACCCTGGCGGGACGGAACGGACGCCTTCGTCATCTGCGCATGGTCGATCAGACTTACGAGCCGAGTCGCGAGGGCTGGGTCGACGACGACGGTGCGTTCGACGACGTAGTCCGTCAACTCCACGCCTACTTCGCCGGCGACCTGACCGAATTCCACCTCGAACTCGACCTGGTGGGCTCGGACTTTCAAGAGAAGGTATGGGCCGAACTGCTCACCATTCCCTACGGCGAGACCCGGACCTATGGAGAGATCGCGCGCGACATCGGTTCCGCCGGCGCTTCGCGGGCCGTCGGTCTCGCCAATGGACACAATCCGATTGGCATCATCGTGCCGTGTCATCGCGTCATCGGAGCGAATGGCAGCCTCACCGGTTATGGCGGCGGCCTTGCGCGCAAGCGGCAATTACTCGACATGGAGAAGAATCGACTCGCGCCGGTGGCGACGCTATTCGATTGACCATCCTGGCCATTGGAGAGAATGGCGTCTGGACATAGAAATGCCAGTGGCCCCCAATCTTGGATTGGGGGCCACTGGTTTAAAGGGTGTTCGGCGGTGTCCTACTTTTCCGCCCGAAAGGGCAGTATCATCGGCGCTGGTAGGCTTAGCTTCCGGGTTCGGGA
>NZ_JAKCFC010000012.1 GCF_021916785.1 Mycolicibacterium lacusdiani | reverse complement strand
GCCAACACATACCGAACCTTGTCTTCAGCCGATATCTTCGACCGCCGCGACCTGGTCATCTGACACTCCTTCCGACATGTCACCAATCTTCACTCGGCGACCGTGACAAGAAGTCTGAGTCAGTGCATCGCGAACTGTTCGAACATACTTTCGACTTTACAACCTGGGTACGACAAGTCCTCGCACCAGGAAGCGGTCGTGACCAGGCTGTGGATGGATTCCGCACTGGGGATGACTCAACCCGAGAGTGGTCAGTTTGTCGGACCGCTGGTGTAGTGCGCGGTGCGGTGGGTCCGATGTAGGGCGCGGCTCACCAATCACGAACACAGTGTCGCGAGTTGTCGCCCAGAGGCGGGCATTTCGCAGAGTGGTCACCACCCACCTCACACCACGGCGAAGGACACCGTGTGCCAGCCCGTTGCGCCATCGGGTATCACGTCGGCCAGCTGTGACGTCTGGGTGGCGCCGGTACCGTCCGTCGCCCGCACCGAGATCTCGTGGAGTCCGGGCTCGCCGGCCTCCCACGTGAACTTCCACAGCCGCCAGGTCTCGTTCGAGTAGGCCGCGCCCAATTCGGCTGGCTGCCAACGATCCTCACCACCGGGCCCTTTGACCTGCACCTCGACGGCCTTCACCCCGCGGTTCTGCGCCCACGCCACACCGCCGAACGTCACGGTGCCGCGCGGCACGTCCTGCCCGCTGCGGGGCACGTCGACGCGCGACTGCGTCTTGATCGGGCCGAGAGCGGACCACCCGAGCTTCGTCCAGTACGCCTCGGCCCGATCGAACCGAGTGAGTTCCAGGTCGACGACCCACTTCGTCGCGGACACATAGCCGTACAGACCCGGCACCACCAGACGGGCGGGATACCCGTGCTCGGTCGGCAGTGGAGCGTCGTTCATGCCGATCGCCAGCAGCGAGTCCCGCTGGTCGGTCATCGCCTCGATCGGCGAACCGGCAGTGAACCCGTCGATCGACTTCGACAGCAGCATGTCCGCGTCGGACTGAACGCCCGCCCGGTCCAACAGATCCCGCACCCGATAGCCCGTCCACTTGGCGTTCGAGATCAGGTCGCCGCCCACCGGATTCGAGACGCACGCAAGCGTGACGACGTCTTCGACCACCTCGAACTGCTCGAGATCGTCGAACGTCAGGTTCACCTCGCGGTCGACCATGCCGTGAATGCGCAGGCGCCAGTCCTCGCGGCTCAGCTGCGGCACCGACAGAGCGGTGTCGATTCGGTAGAAGTCGGCGCTCGGGGTGATGAAGGAAGGCAGCGACACACCGGCGGGTTGCACGGCCGGCGGCACGGGCGCGGCAACGACCTTGGGCGTGGGCAGCGCGAAGGCGCTGCGATCACCGGAAACCGAGGCGCGCATCCTCGTCAGCACCGCACCGCCCACGCCGGTCAACGCGCCACCGGCCAGGAAGCCCAGCGTGATCAACGACAGCCGTCGACCGGGGTCCGGCACCGGGCCGATCCGGGTACCCGCGGTGGCGCGACCACGGGCGTCGCGCGCCGGAGGTCCGTCGGTGAATCTGCCCGAGGCGAGGAACCGCAGCACCGCGATACCGCACACCGTTCCCACGAGGGTGGGCACCACGTCGGCGATCGTCGCGCCCTCGCGTGACAGTACGGCCGCGCAGCCGGCGACCCCCGCCGCGGCGATGACGAGGCTGCCCACCGGTAGGCGTGGCCGCTCCAACTGCGCTGCGAGCCCCGCGATCAAGGCGATGACACCCAGGATCAACAGCGTCAGCACCAATTTGTCGGAGGTGCCGAAGGTCTGGATCGCCCATTCCTTCACCGGCCCGGGCGTGAGGTCGATGACCGCCGACCCCACCGCAGTGCGCGAATCTGCGGACGGACCGAACGGAACTGCGGCCAATTGGGCAACCCCGAGGGCGACCGCGGCGGCAGCTACGCCCGCCATCGGGCGGGGGCGAACAGCCTGACGTGCCATGCACGCCAAGGTACCTACTCGGCCACTCGAAAGCCTTAACGTAAGGTGACGACGCCAGTGCTTTACACAATGACGTCAATCTGGAAAGTACGCAGCGGAAAGGGAGCCACATGGAGATCTCGGGGAAGAAGGCGATCGTCGTCGGCGGCGCATCGGGCTTCGGCAAGGCCACCGCGGAATCACTCGCGCAGCGCGGCGCGACCGTGGCCATCCTCGACCGGCCTCAGTCGAAGGGCAAGGAAGTAGCCGACTCGATCGGCGCCTCCTTCCACGAGGTGGACGTCACCGACTTCGACGGAACCGAGAAGGTGCTCTCCGAGGCCGTGGGTGTACTCGGCGGACTCCACATCATCGTGACCACCGCGGGTGGCGGCATTGGCGAGCGCACCATCAAGAAGGACGGCCCGCACAGCCTCGACTCCTTCCGCTTCTGCATCGACCTCAACCTCATCGGCACGTTCAACATCAGCCGTCTCGCCGCGTGGCAGATGAGCCAGCAGGAGCCGGTGGACGACGAGGCCGAAGAGCGCGGCGTCATCATCAACACCGCATCGATCGCCGCCTTCGAAGGCCAGATCGGGCAGGTCGCCTACACCGCATCCAAGGCCGCGATCGCAGGCATGTGCCTCACGATGGCGCGCGACCTCGGCAGCCTCGGCATCCGCGTGACCGCCATCGCGCCAAGCCTGTTCGCGACCGGGCTCACCGAGGGCATCCCCGACGACTTCGCCAAGGCGCTCACCAAGGACGCCGCCTTCCCCAAGCGCCTGGGCAAGCCGGAGGAGTACGCCAAGCTCGCGCTGGCGATCGTCGAGAACCCCATGCTCAACGGCCAGTGCATCCGTCTGGACGCCGGACAGCGCTTCGCCCCGAAGTAGCGCCCGAGGCTCTCAGTCGGGCGAGCCACCAACTCGCTGCATGTAGAACGAACCTGGTTCTCGGTTTGGCGTCAGGAACGGGCACTGAGCCTTCAACTCGTCGTAATGGTGATGCCGTAGGTGATTGAGCGCTCCGATGACCTTCCAGTCGCCGTTCGACGTCAGGAAGGCTTCGAGTAGGTACTGCTCGTTCCAGAGTCGCACTTCATCGACAATCCACTCGGCTGGATAGTCTCGCGGCGAGAAGATGTCGTGCACGTGGACGATGACACCCGGCGCAAGTGTGGGAAGTAGTTCCAGGTACTCGAAGACGACGTCACCTCGGGGCCGGATCACGTGCGACGAGTCGATGAACAAGATGTCGTCGGCCTTCAAGCTCTCGAACATCCGAATGTCGGTGCATTCGACCTTCTCGCGGATGACCGTGACGTCCAGCTCCTCGAGCCATTGATGCTCGTAGGGCTCGATCAAGGTGTGTTGGCAGGTGAAGGTCGGGTCTTCTCGCTTGTTCGCCTCTAGAGCCCGTATGGCCATTCGCGTGGAGAACCCGCTGCCGATCTCGATGATGCGTTTCGGCTTCTTGAGGCGAATGAGGTTGTACCAGTACTCGGCATCTCCGGACTCGAACGCCCGGTTCTCCAGATAGAAGTCGTACCCACCGGCGTCGTGGCGGGGCAGCGTGGCCAACTCGCCGGCGAACGTGAACGAGTTCAAGAGTCTCAGCTGTTCGTCGACGTTCCAATCGATCCCCGGCAGGTGCCGTTCGGTGGAGATCAGTTCCCGTATGGCTGCGTTGTCGAAGGACGGTTCATAGTAGTGATCCCGCAGCGGAAAGCAGCCGGCGCGCAAGAGCATTGCCCTGGACGCGGGGAGACGTTCGACTCCAACGGTTCTGACGTACTTGAGGAGTAGCGCGCAGAGGTAGACGAGGGGGAAGATGATGACGTCGATGGCAGGCATGGCTCGAATCACCGCCTGCTTAACGGGGTTGGACATGGTCGACTACCGTTCCCTTCGCATCGAGGTTCTTCACGCGGGTCGCGGTACGTCGGCCAGCCCGCCCTGACCGATCCACATCGGGATGGCGCGGCGGACGTCGGCCGGACCGGTCAGCGCGACGCTGCCTTCCCGCATGGCGCTAGTCCACCCGATGTCGCCGCGCCACACGCGAGTGAGCGTCAGGAGACTGGTCTCCACCGTCCCCGCCACCTCGTAACCGGGATCGAAGTCGCATACGTCGGCCTTGCCGTCGGCGACCACCAGCCACCACCGGGACGCCTTGGCGGCGACCCCGTCGAGATGGAACGCCAAGGTGGTCCGCTGCGGCGGCCAGAAGTCGATCGGAACGGTGCGGTGGATGTCCCACATCAGTAGATGCGGGTCGAGATCTTCGTCGCCGAGTTCGCCTATCCAGCGCACCCCCCAGCGGCCCAGTGCGTCGACCACCGCGCCCAATTCCCGGCCGCACTCGGTCAGCGAATAGGCGGTACGGCCGTCGACCTCCTCGCGCTGCACCACCCCGGCGCGCACGAGCGACTTGAGCCGTTTCGACAGCAAGGCAGGCGACATCTTCGGAACGCCGCGGCGAAGCTCGTTGAAATGACGGCTACCCAAGAGCAATTCGCGGACCACGAGCATCGTCCACCGCTCATCGAGCAGTTCCATCGCCTTGGACACCGGACAGAACTGGCCGTATCCGGGCATCGCGATCACCCCCATCGCAGGTCAAACCCCTTGTAACCATGAAACCACCGCGGTACAGATCTGGAACTGGAATGGCACGATCCGCGGCGCGACGATGAATTCACCGGAGCCGAAGGAGCAAGAACATGACAACTGCCGTCCACGATCCCGCCCTGACCGCCAAGCATCGCGCCATGTGGGCCACGGGGGACTATCCCCGGCTGGCCACCGAGCTGGTGGCACCACTGGGTCCCGTTCTCGTCGAGGCGTGTGGAGTCAAGCCCGGCGACCGGGTGCTCGACGTCGCCGCGGGCACCGGCAACGCGTCCATTCCGGCAGCGGTGGCCGGCGGTGACGTAATCGCCAGCGACCTGACACCCGAGCTGCTCGACGCCGGACGGCTCGCCGCCGAACAGCGCGGTGTCGAGTTACGTTGGCAGGAGGCCGATGCCGAGGCGCTGCCGTTCGGCGACGCCGAATTCGACACGGTCATGTCGTGCATCGGCGTGATGTTCGCGCCCCACCACGAACTGGCCGCCGGCGAACTCCTCCGGGTGTGCCGGCCCGGCGGCACCATCGGGCTACTCAGTTGGACTCCGGAAGGGCACATCGGGCGGTTGTTCGCCGCCATGAAGCCGCATGTCCCCGCTCCGCCGCCGGGTGTCCAGGCCCCACCGCTGTGGGGCGACGAGAACCACGTTCGAGCGCTGCTCGGCAATGGGGTGGACGACGTGACGGTGCAGCGACGCTCCCTCACCGTCACAGCCTTCCCCGACGGGTCGACGTTCCGGGACTACTTCAAGGCCATCTACGGGCCGACCATCTCCGCCTACCGCGCCATCGGTGACGACCAAGACCGCATCGCGGCGTTGGATGCCGACATCGCCGCCGTTGGGGACCGGTTCGTGACCGGGCCGTCGACCATGGAGTGGGAGTACCTGCTGGTCGTGGCCCGCAGGGGCTGAACCACTTCCCGATTCCGCCACGCGATCGGTGCCGCTGCGGTCACGATGTGGGGCATGACCCAGGTTGCCCCACCCCGTGACAGTCCCGTCGTCGCCGCGGCCCGCAGCATGCGCGATCTGGTCGGCGCCCAGGCGTGTGAATCCGAGCGGATGCGCACGTTGACGCCCGCCATCGTCGACGAGATGTGGGCGTCGGGCCTGATGAGTTCGATGAACCCGGCGGCCGCAGGTGGCACCGAGCCGTCGTTTGCCGAGATGATCGAGACCTGGCTCGAGATGGCCTGGCAGGACGGGTCATTCGGCTGGATCGGCATCGCCAACCTGCCGTCCTCGTTCGCAGCCGCGGCGTACCTGCCGGACGAGGGCTTCGCCGAGGTGTTCACCGCCAACGACAATCACGTCACCATGGGCGGCCAGTTCTTCCCCAACGGTCAGGGTGCGGTGGTCGACGGTGGCTACCGGCTGAGCGGCGCATGGAGCTTCGGATCGGGCACCGGGCACGCGCAGTACGTGGCCGCGGGCTTCATGCCCACCGACGACGGTCAGCCGCGCTGGGTCTCCGAGGGCATCCCCGAGATGCACGTCGCGATCATCCCGCGCGACGAGATCACGTTCAAGGACAACTGGCACGTGCAGGGCCTCAAGGGAACCGGCTCCTACGACTACGCCGTCGAGGAACTGTTCGTGCCTGCGTCGAGGACTTTCCCGCTGTTCGCGCGCGAGCCGCGCCGGGGGAGTTCCCCGGCCACCCGGATGGGCATGATGCCGGTGACCGCCGCGGGGCATGCCGCCTGGGCGCTCGGAGTCGCCAAGAGCATGCTCGACGACGTCGCCGAACTGGCCGAGACCAAGTACCGCATGAGCGACATGGCGTCACTGGCCAGCAGGCCGACGTTTCAGAAGGGACTCGCTCGGCACGTCGCGGCCTGGCGAGCCGCGCGGCTCCTGGTGCTCGACGCCTTCACCACCGCGGAGGCGGCCGTGGCGGCGGGGGAGGACCTGACGCCGACGCTGCGCGCCGACATGCGGGTGGCGGCGGTCTACGCCACGGACGTGGCGCGCGAGTGCGCCGAGTGGTCGCATCTGGTCGCGGGCACCAGCGCGATTCGCGAGGGCACGCGACTCGAACGAGCCTTCCGCGACGTCTACACCGGCACGCAGCACGCCTTCATCAGCGAGAAGGTCGCCATCGACGCCGCGCAGATCTGGCTCGGACTCGTCGACGATCAGTTCGGGCTGTGAGCCCCCCGACCCCACCGACACTCAGCGACGACGACCGGACGGCGGTACAGAGCTGGGTCCGTCAGCAGAATCTCGGCTCGGAGGTCACCGACGTCCGGCCACTGACCGGCGGCTCCCAGAACATCGTCGTGCACCTGCTCGTCGACGGCAGGCCGATGGTGTTGCGGCGGCCGCCGCTGCATCCGCGGCCCACCAGCGACAAGACGATGCTGCGCGAGATCGCCGTGCTGCGCACGCTGGCGGGCACCGATGTGCCGCATCCCGAATTCGTCGCGGGCTGTGACGATGTGAGCGTGCTCGGCGTCGTCTTCTATTTGATGGAGGAGGTCGACGGGTTCAATCCGGGCAACGAGATGGCCCGGCCCTACGTCGACGACGCCGCGATGCGCCACGACGTGTGCCTGTCCTACGCCGCGAGCCTCGCGCGACTCGGCGACGTCGCCTGGGAGGGCAGCCCGCTGGCCGAGCTGCAGCGGCCGGGATCGTTCATCGGCCGGCAGGTCCCGCAATTCCTGCGGCTGCTCGAAAGCTATCGGCACGACGCGTACGACCCGCGCACACTGTCGGTCGACGTCCTCGCCGACTGGCTCCGGACGAATCAGCCCGACGACGGGCGGCCCGGCGTCATGCACGGCGACGCACACCTGAACAACGTTCTGCTGCGCCGAGATCGAGCCGAACTGGCCGCCTTCATCGACTGGGAGATGTGCACCGTCGGCGATCCGCTGCTCGACCTCGGCTGGATGATGGTGTGCTGGCCCACCGAACCCAACACGATCGACGCCGGCGCGGAGCTGGCGGCACTCGGCGGGCTTGCCACCCGGGCCGAACTGCTCGAGGCCTACCTCGCCGCCGGTGGCCGCGCTACGCCGCACCTGCCCTGGTACGTGGCGCTGGCGTGCTTCAAGCTCGGCATCGTCATAGAGGGCACCTGGTCGCGCTATCTAGCCGGGCAGGCGAATCGTGAAGCGGGGCAACGGCTGCACGAGTCCGCGATGTCGCTGATCGACCTCGGCACACGGGTGGCCCACGGCGAGGACGTCTTCGCCTGAGCGGTCAGCGGTAGGCGTCGAGGCCCAGCTTCACCGCCAGGGCCAGCCCGGCCACGGAGATGCCGAGGCGCAGCGGCGTCGCAGGCGCGCGCCGCACGATGATCGGCCCAAGGCGCGCCCCGATCAGGCACCCGACGCCCATCGCGACGACGGCAGGCCAGTGCACGTGCGCGAAGACGACGAAGATTAGGGCGGCCACACCGTTCGCGATGCCCAGCACCACGTTCTTGGTGGCGTTGGCGTGCGCCAGGGTGTCGCTCGCGGTGCTGAGGAACAGCGCCAGCAGCAGCACTCCCGCCGCGGCGCCGAAGAACCCGCCGTAGATCGAGATCAAGAAGACCGCCGCGCAGACCAGCACCGTCTGCACGATGCCGCCCTCGTCACCGTCGGCGCGGGTGCGGCGCGGCAGGGCGATGAGGACCGACGACACGGCGAGGAGCACGGGAACGGCGTCCTCGAAGCCCTCCGACGGAATCGACAGCAGCAGTACCGCGCCGAGGACACCGCCGACCGCGGCCATCGGGACCAGCCTGAGCAGGGCCGCGCGCTGGCCCGCCAGTTCTGGTCGCGATCCCCACACCGATCCGACGCCGTTGAACACCAGGGCGACGGTGTTGGTGACGTTGGCCGTGACCGGCGGCAGACCGACCAGGAGCAGCGCCGGGTAGGTCGACACCGAGGCGAGGCCGGCGATGCTGCCGGTGAGCCCACCGCCGACGCCTGCAACGAACAGCAGCAGCACGTCCCACCACGTCAGCGCCATCATCAAGCGATGAACCCTAGGCGATGCCCGCCGATTTGGGGACTCGAGGCGGCCCAACGGCGTGAGCGCGTGCGTGGACGATGGCTTCGTCGAGAGAGTCGATCATGTGGTTCTCGTGCCGGAGCGACTCGAGGATTCCAACGTTGGTCAGCAGTGACATGTGTGCGGGCTGGACTCCCTTGACGATCACCGTGATGCCGCGTGCCTCGAGTTCACCTGCGACCCGGGCCAGCGTGTTCGCGCCGGTCGCGTCGAGCATGCCCAGCTGTGACATCCTGATCACGACCACGCGTATGTCGCGATGGTCGGCGTCGACGATCATGCTCGAAATCCGTTCGGCTGCACCGAAGAACATCGCGCCGTCCAGACGCAGCAGCGCGATGTGCTCGTCACCCGGCAGCGCCGGTGAAGGAAGTTCCTCGCGTATGACGCTGCTGCGCCGGGCGACGGTGCGAAGCGCGAAGAACGCGGCCACCAGTACTCCGATCTCGACCGCTTCGATCAAGTCGAAGCACACCGTGACGACCGCGGTGAGTACGAAGGTCAGGGCATCCGATCGGGTGGAGCGCATGATCTTGACGACGGTGTCGAGGGAGATCATCTTGAACGAGGTGACCACGAGAACGGCGGCCAGGGCGGCCAGCGGGATGGCCGCGACCGGACCGGTCGCCAGGTAGACCACCCCCAGCAGCAGCAGCGAGTGCACGATGGCCGCGAAACGGGTGCGCGCGCCCGAACGCACATTGACGGCCGTCCGCGCAATCGCCCCGGTGGCGGGCATTCCGCCGAAGACGCCGGACGCGACCGACGCCAGTCCCTGGCCGATCAGTTCACGGTCCGGGTCATAGCGCCCCGTGGTCGACATGGTGGCAGCGACCCTCGCCGAGAGTAGGGATTCGATGCCAGCCAGGGCTGCGATCGCCAGCGCCGCTCCGAGCAGGGTCCGCATTGCCGCTAGGTCGGCGTGGGGCATGACAGGTGCCGTCAGGTGCGAGGGCAGCGCGCCGATCCGCGCCACCGGCACGGCGAGCACGCCCACCAGAATGGATGCTGCGACCACGCCGAGCAGTGACCCGGGTATTGCGCGATGCAATCGGGGCAGTCCGACCATCAGGACGCCGACCAGGACCGCCACGGCAAGTGACCATCCGGCCGACGACCAGTCGGGTGACGAGACGACGCCCCACGCCGCAGCGAGTGGCCGTTGCCCCACCTGCCCGACGTGGCCGAAGACCGCAGGTATCTGCTGCAGGAAGATGATCGTCGCGATGCCGAGGGTGAAACCCTCGATGACGGGCCACGGTATGAAGGTCACGGCACGGCCGAGGCCGGTTGCGCCCGCAGCCAGCACCAGAACTCCGGCCACCACCGTCACCAGCGCGACACTGCCGACGCCGTAGTGCAGGACGACGGGGGCCAACACGACCGCCATGGCTCCGGTGGGGCCCGAGACCTGAACGTGTGACCCTCCGAAGACCGCGGCGACGACTCCGGCTACCACGGCTGTGACCAGGCCGGCGGCGGCTCCGACGCCGGAGCTGATGCCGAAGGCCAAGGCCAGCGGTAGGGCCACCACGCCCACGGTGACGCCTGCGAGCGCGTCGCGACGCCACGATCGGGGAAGTTCGGCGTAGTCGGACCGCTGCGGCAGCAGACGCGCTGCTCGCTGCGCGATCTTCACTGCGGGGTGCCGATGGGTGGCAGCGACTGCAGAGCGTCGAGCTTGTCGCGATTGGCGGCCAATGTGTCGGCGAGGAACGCTCGCGCGATGAGCAAGAGTTCGGCGATCTTCGGGTTGGCGAGGCGGTAGAAGACGGAGTTGCCCACCCGCTCGGCGGCAACCACGTGATGTCGCCTCAACACCGCGAGGTGCTGCGACAGCAGCGTCGGCTCGATGCCGGTAGCCGCCAAGATGTCGCTGACCGGGGTGGGCTCGGTGGCCGACGACAGGATTTCCAGCACCCGGATGCGGGCGGGGTGGGCGAGGGACTTGAACAGGTTGGCCTTGATTTCGTACAGCGGCTGTTCTGCACCGGTCGGAAATAGCACGGCGGCCGCCTTCACATGATGAATTGAGAGAATCCTAAAGTCATCATATGCCCCCATCGGTGGCGGCGTTGCGCCCGAGCACCGCCGCGAACCAAACCGCTTGCACGAGCGGTCGCCGACGGCCTAGCATCGCTGACGTGCCGAAGCGACTCGTAGTAGCAACCCGCAGCGGGGTCTGATTCAGACCGACCCCTCGCTGTGGGTCGTGCTACACCGTCGGTCACTTCCTCCACTGGAAAGTTCCGGCACACATGATCTCCACCTTCGCGAGCCCACTCGGGCCGTCCACCACCATCACGGCCTCGCTGCCGCGGGGCCTTCGCGAGGAGGCAGAGTCCATGTCGGTCGACGCATTCCACGCCACCTACGCACCCACGTCGGGACCGTTGCGTCTCGGCAACTGGGAGTGCACCGACGAACGCACGGGCACACTCGGCCCGCAGGCGCGCACCTACCGGGCCACAATCGCCGTCGGCGACGGCATCGGGACGTCCACCGCGGTCGCGGCCGGACCCATCGGCGCGCTCACCGCGATGCTGCACGAGCGGGGCATCGCCGTCGAGATGCTGGGGTTCCACCAGAAGCAGGTCGACGGTGCGACGGCGACGTTCATCCGCGGCACCGACGGCTACCGTGAGGACTGGGCGATGGGCTGGTCGCAGGACTCCACCCAATCGGCGCTGCGCGCGGTGATCGCCTGCGCGAACCGGCTTTACGCCACCGCCTCCTGAAGCGCTAGCGGCCGCAGGGCCAACGTCGCGGCCACGCTGATCACGCCGGTCAGCACCAGGTAACCGCACGCCAGCCATGGCGAGCCGCCCGCCGCGGCGATCAGCGCGGTCAGGATCAGTGGTGTCAGGCCGGACGAGTAGACCCCCGACAGCTGGTACACCGTGGACAGACCCGTGTAGCGGATGCGGGTCGGAAACAGTGACGCGTACAGCGTGCCCTGCGCGCCATAGAACCAGGCGTGCACGACGCCGAAGACGAGCACCATGCCGATCGCGAACGCGGTGAGGCTGCCGGTGCCGAACAACGCGAACACCGGGAACACCGCGAGCGCATAGGCGGCGATCCCGCTGGCGTACACGCGTTTCGGGCCGTATCGGTCGGCCAGCAGGCCCGACACCGGGATCAGCGCGGCCATCAGCAGCGCGGCGACCGTCACGACGACGAGCGTGGGCACCTTCGCGAAGTGCAACGTGCCGGTCGCATACGAGATCGCGAACACGCCCCACGTGTTGAACGCCGCACCCTCACCCCACCGCGACAACATGCCGAGCACCGTCGAGCGCAGCGCGGGCGGGCGGAACACGTCGCGAACCGGCACCGTCGAGGTGTCGCCGCTGGCCCGCGCCCGCTCGAACTCCGGAGTCTCGGTCGCCTTGAGCCGCACCACGACACCGACGACCACGAGCGCGACGCTCAGCAGGAACGCGATGCGCCACCCGTACGTCTGGAAGGCCTCGTCGGACATCGCGACCTGCAGCAGCGCGAACACCCCGGTGCCCAGTGCGAGACCGAGCGCCAGACCCACCTGCGGGATGCTGCCGAACAGTCCGCGCCGATTGGGCGGGCTGTGCTCGACGGCCAGTAGCACGGCGCCCGCCCACTCACCGCCGAGGGCGAAGCCCTGCACGATGCGCAGCAGGAGCAGCAGGATCGGCGCCAGCACCCCGATCTGCGCCGCGGTGGGGAGCACGCCCATCAGTGCGGTGGCGCCGCCCATCAGCAGCATGGTCAGGGCGAGGGTGCGCTTGCGCCCGATGCGGTCGCCGACGTGGCCGAAGACGAAGCCGCCGATCGGTCGGACCACGAAACCGACCGCGAACGTCGCGAACGACAGCAGCGTGCCAACCAACGAACTCTGGTCCGGGAAGAACGCCTTGTTGAAGACCAGGCTCGCGGCGGTGGCGTAGAGGAAGAAGTCGTACCACTCGATGGTGGTGCCGATGAGGCTCGCGGCCAGCGCCGTGCGGACGGTCTTCGCGGCGTCGTCGGCAGGCGGCCGTGCGTCGGTCGAGGAGTCGGTGGTCGTCACGTACAGGCACTTAGCCCGAGATTCGCCGCACGATCAAGGGTTGTGCGCACGCCGATCCGAACTGCCGCGCCCGCGGCCGGCGCCTCAGCGCAGCGGACGCAGCACGATCGGCATGCCGTCCATCGGGATCGGCATGCCGCCGTAGTCCCAGTGCGCCTTGTAGCCGGGGCGGGCCAGCTCGAGGCGGTACTTGCGCAGCAGCCGGTGCATGACGGTCTTGATCTCGAGCTGACCGAACACCATGCCGATGCACTTGTGGGCGCCGCCACCGAACGGGGCGAAGGCGTAGCGGTGCTGCTTGTGCTCGTTGCGCGGCTCGGCGAAGCGCGCCGGGTCGAACTTCTCCGGATCCGTCCACAGTTCGGGCAGGTGGTGGTTCATCGACGGCCACGTCACCACGGTGGTGTTCGCGGGCAGGTGGTGACCGCACAACTCGGTGTCGCGCACCGTCATCCGCACGTTGAACGGCAGCGGGGTGACCAGCCGCAGCGACTCGTTCATGACGAGGTCGAGCGTCTCGAGCTTCTCGAGCGCGTCGATGTCGAGCGGTCCGTCGCCGAGGCGGTCGGACTCCTCGCGCACCCGGTCCTGCCACTCCGGGTTGGCGGCCAGGTTGTAGGCCATCGTCGTCAACGTCGACGTCGAGGTGTCGTGCGCCGCCATCATCAGGAAGATCATGTGGTTGACGATGTCTTCGTCGGAGAACGTGTTGCCGTCTTCGTCGGCGGTGTGACACAGCACGCTCAGCATGTCGGTGCCCTCGGAGTTGCGCTTCTCCTTGACCCTGGCGACGAAGTAGTCGTCGAGCACCTTGCGCGCCTGCAGCCCACGCCACCACTTGAACGGCGGGACGGGGGTGCGGATGATCGCGCCGCCCGCGCGGGTGGTCATCGTGAACGCGTCGTTGACCTTGGTGACGAGTTCCTTGTCACCGCCGTGCTCGTGGCCCATGAAGACGACGCTGGCGATGTCGAGGGTGAGTTCCTTGACCGCCGGATAGAACAGGAAGCGGTTGTCGTTGGCCGCCCAGTCGTTGGCCACGACGTCGGAGGCCACCCGGTCGATGTGCTCGACGTAGCCGGTGAGACGGCTGCGGATGAACGCCTCCTGCATGATCCGCCGATGGAACATGTGCTCGTCGAAGTCGAGCATCATCAGGCCGCGGTTGAAGAACGGCCCGATCACCGGGTGCCAGCCCTTCTGCGAGTAGTCCTTGTTGCGGTTGGAGAACACCGTCTGCGTGGCGTCCGGTCCCAGCGCCAGCACCGACGGCAGGGCGGCGGAGTGCATGTAGTGCACCGGCCCGTGCTTGCGGTACACGTCGAGCACGAAGTCGGGTCCACCGCGGAACGTCTCGATCATGTGGCCCAGGACCGGCAGGCCCGCGTCGCCCATGACGGGCTTGAGGTCGCTGCCCGCGGGCGGCTCGGCCAGCACGAACTGGGGCCACTCGCGCTGGCGCAGCCGCTTTTCGACGGCGCCCATCCCCGGGAAGTTGTTGATCGACGGGGTGAGGCGTCGTTTCGCCTCACCAAGCAGATACTCGGGGGTGTTGATGGTCGCCATGATTCTCCTTGGCTGAGTTCGTGTGGTCGATCTCACTCTGGGCACCATCCTGATGTGCTGTCTTGACGCCTGTCAAGTTTGTCCCAGGCGTGGCGCGGTGCCAAGGTGGATGCCCATGACCCCCGACTCGTCGACCGCATCGGTGGCGGCACCGGTCTCCGCCGACGCCGAGCCCCGTCGCAGCCGAGGCGACCGCCAGCGCGAGGCGATCATCACCGCCGTCCGCGAACTACTCGAGGTGAAGTCGTTTGCCGACCTCTCGGTCAGCATGATCAGCGAGCGGGCCGGGGTGGCCCGGTCGGGCTTCTACTTCTACTTCGACTCCAAGTACGCCGTGCTCGCCGTGATCGTGGCCGACGCGATGGAGGAGCTGGACAAGCTCACCCACGACTACGCCCCGCGCGAGCCCGACGAGACACCGGCCGAGTTCGCCAAGCGCATGGTCGGCAGCGCCGCCGCGGTGTTCGGCAGCCGGGACCCCGTCATGCAGGCATTCACGCTGGCGCAGAACACCGACGCCCAGATCCGCGAGATCATGAACGACTTCGAGGACACGGTGATCGACAAGATCGTCGGCCTCGTCCAGCAGGATTCCGGTGCCCGACCCATCACCGACGACCTGCCCGCCCTGGTCCGCATGTTGACCGCGACCACGGCGATGACCCTGTCCCGCGACAGCGGCTTCGTGGGCCGCGGCACCGATCCCGCTCGCGCGCTCGACGTCGTCGAACGGTTGTGGCTCAACGCACTGTGGGGCGGCGACGCCACCGAACTGCGCTGACCCGCGCCGGTAGGGTCGGCTGCATGGCGCAGCGCAGCGGTTACGCAGGGAAACGGTGCTTCCTCACCGGGGCGGCCAGCGGCATCGGCAGGGCGACGGCTCTGAAGCTCGCCGGCGAGGGTGCCGAACTGTTCCTCACCGACCGCAACGCCGACGGACTCGCCGAGACGGTGGCCGACGCCCGCGCACTCGGCGCGCAGGTCAGCGCCCACCGCGCCCTCGACGTCTCGGACTACGAGCAGGTGGCCGCGTTCGCCGCCGACATCCACGCGTCCCACCCGGCCATGGACGTCGTGATGAACATCGCGGGCGTGTCGGCATGGGGCACCGTCAGCACGCTCGAACACCGGCACTGGGAGTCGATGGTGTCGATCAACCTGATGGGACCGATCCACGTCATCGAGTCGTTCGTCCCGCCCATGGTCGCGGCGGGCCGCGGTGGTCACCTGGTCAACGTGTCATCGGCTGCAGGCCTCGTCGCGCTGCCGTGGCACGCCGCGTACAGCGCGAGCAAGTACGGGCTGCGCGGGGTCAGCGAGGTGCTGCGGTTCGACCTGGCTCGCCACGGCATACGGGTGTCGCTGGTGGTTCCCGGTGCAGTCAAGACGCCGCTCGTGCAGACCGTCGAGATCGCAGGCGTCGACCGCGAGCACCCGCAGGTGCGCAAGTGGGTCGACCGGTTCGGCGGCCACGCCGTCTCGGCCGAGCACGTCGCCGACCGCATCCTGGTCGGCATGGGGCGCAACCGCTACCTGATCCACACCTCGCCCGACATCCGAGCGCTATACGCCTTCAAGCGATTTGCGTGGTGGCCGTACAGCGTCGCCATGCGCCAGGTGAACGTGATCTTCACCAAGGCGCTGCGGCCGCCGAAGGTAGGCTGACGCTCAGCGCTTGCCCCAATCCCACGGCGGCGCAGTCAGATTCGTCTGACCGGTGATGCGGGTCTCGCCCCAGTCCTTGTGCAGTTCGATCTCGGCGGCGTCCTCGCCCGCCAGGAGTTCGCGCATGGCGGGGGAGTGCGTGACCACGACGACCTGCGTCACCGCCGCGGCCGACCGAATCATCGCCGCGAGCGGTGCGATGAGGTCGGGGTGCAGCGACGTCTCCGGTTCGTTGAGCACCATGAGCGACGGCGGCGACGGACTGAGCAGCGCCGCTCCCCACAGCAGGAAGCGTAGGGTGCCGTCGGACAGTTCGGCGGTGCGCAGCGGGCGCAGCATCCCCTTCTGCTGCAGTTGGAGTTCGAACAGGCCGTCGTTGGTGGCCACCGACACCGTGGCCCCGTCGAAGGCCTCGGCGACCGCGCGATGCAGATCGTCGAAGCCCGCCTCGACGATGGTCTGCACCGCGGCGGCCAGGTCGGCGCCGTCGTCGGCGAGCACCGGCGTGCGGGTGCCGACGCGCGGCTGACGTGCGGGTGCCCCGGCGTCGACCCGGAAGCCGTCGTAGAACCGCCACGTGCGCAACCGATCCCGCACCGCGGCCAGCTCGGGCAGCGCACCGGCGCTCGCGAACTCGGCCAGCACGCTGCGATAAGCGGGCAGCGACTTGGTGAGTTGGTCGAACCCGCGCCCGGACTCCGATGCCACCTCGGCGTAGTCGCGGCCGCGCGAAACCAGCGTCGCACTCCTGCGCAGCCGCGGGCCCGCGAACACCGCCTCGCGCTTGATCTCCGGGTCGCGCCCGAACATCGACTTCGGACCGGCGTACTGGGGCAGTCCGAGATCGATCAGGTAGCCGAAGTCGTCTGAGCTGAACCCGAGTTCGAGTGAGACGGGCCGGTTGCGGGTAGTGCCCTCGACGGTGCCGGTGCGACGCGCTCCGCCGAGACCCTCGGGCCCGGCCCACAGTACGGATTCGAGGCCGCCCTCGCGGGCGAGCGAGCCGATGACCTCGTTGCGCGCGCAGGCCGCGAGCAGACCGAGCCCGCGGTAGACCGACGACTTGCCGGTGCCGTTGGCACCCGTCACCACGGTGAGGCGGGACAGCGGCATGATCAGTTCGCGCAGCGATCGGTAGCCCCGGACGGCGACGGTGTGCAGCACGGTGGCGACGTTAGCCCGGGAGCCCGACAGATTCGGGGTGGGCGGCGTCGGAGCCCGCCATGGCCAACTCGAGTCGCACGCCGAGCAGGCGCACCGGCCTGTCGAGTTCGAACTGGTCGAACACCGCGAGCGCCGTTTCGACGACCGTGGCCTCGTCAGTGGTGGGGGCCGGCAGCTTGCGGATCTTCGTCCTGGTGAAGAACGTCTTGGTGCGCACCGTCACCGCAACGCGGGTGACGACGCGCTCCTGCGCTACCACCTCGGCGAGGGTCTGCCTCGCCAATGCCCTGATGGCCGAGTCCATTTGGTCGCGGTCGGTCAGATCGGTCGGGAACGTGGTGACGTGACTGCGCGAGCGCGGGACCCACGGCTCGGACCGGACGGTCTCGTCGCCGCCGCCCTTGGCGAGCAGCAGGATCCCCAGTCCCGTCGACGGGCCGAAGGCATCGGTGAGCACCGCGGGGTCGGTGGTCGCGAGGTCGGCGACCGTGGTGATGCCCATGCCCGCGAGACGCTTCGTGGTCTTCGGGCCGACGCCCCACAGCGCGTCGACCCCCCGGTCGCCCATGACGGTCATCCAGTTCTCGTCGGTCAGCGCGTAGACCCCGCCCGGCTTGCCGAACCCCGTCGCCACCTTGGCCCGCTGCTTGTTGTCACTGATGCCGACCGAGCACGACAGGCCCGTTTCGGCGGCGACGACGGCGCGGATGCGCTCGGCGGACTCGACGGGGTCGACCGTGCCGTTCGGGTCGTCGAGTCCGACGTACGCCTCGTCCCATCCCCACACCTCGACGGGGTGGCCGAGATCGCGCAGCAGGCCCATCACCTGTTCCGACGCCTCGTCGTAGGCGGCGGAGTCCGACGGCAGGAACACCGCGTCAGGGCACTTGCGCGCCGCCGCGCGCAGCGGCATGCCCGCATGGACGCCGAATTCACGCGCCTCGTACGACGCACACGTGACGACCTTGCGTGGTTCGGCCGGATCGCCGTTGCCGCCGACGATCACGGGTGACCCGACGAGGTCGGGACGGCGCCGCAGTTCGACCGACGCGAGGAACTGGTCGAGGTCGACGTGCAGGACCCAACTCATGTCAGGTACCGCACAGCTTTCGAACCACGTCCTCCCAGGCCTTGCCCTGCGTCTCGAGGCTGCGGCGCAGGTCCTCGACCTGGTGGGTGACGTAGACGGCGTCGAGCAGGGACAGTAGGGCGTCGGTCTGGCCGTCGAGGTCGCCGCTGGTGCCTGCGGTGGCGAGCAGCATCCGGATGTGGGAGCGGTGCAGCATCGCCGGCGCGTTGAACCGGGTCTGCGGGTCGCGGCCCGCGTCCGACAGCAGCGCGCGGTGGTCCCAGGCGAAGCGGAGGCGTTCGCGGCCGTAGGCCAGCAGTCGCTCGAGCGGCGGCGCCCCGGGTCCGAGTGGAGGCGGACCGAACATGAAGGCCTGCTGCTGTACCTTCTCGTCCTCGTCGAGCAGGACGATCATCAGGCCCGCGCGGCTGCCGAATCGGCGGAACAGCGTGCCCTTGCCGACCCCAGCAGCCGAGGCGACGTCGTCCATGGTGACCGCGTCGGCGCCGTGCTCGGCGATGAGCGTGCGAGCCGCGTCGAGTAGCAGCGCCCTGTTGCGGGCCGCATCGCCGCGTTCGTGCGGCGCAGAATCGGTGATCGGGAGCCCGGCCAGCCCGGCTGACTCGTTGATGGCGGCCACTACCGCACTTTAGCTCAGCCGGAATCAATCGGACCACGGTCCGGTTATTCTGTGCAAGCATCACGGGGCTACGAAAGGGAATGGAAGATGTCGAACGTCAAGGTATTGGTTCTGCTGGGCAGCCTCCGCAAGGAGTCGGTGAATCGGCAACTCGCCGAACTCGCCACGGACGTCGCGCCGGCGGGGACGTCGGTCGAGCTGTTCGACCGGCTGGGTGAGGTGCCCTTCTACAACGAGGACATCGACAACGACGACGCGCCGGAGCCGGTGCGGGCACTGCGTGCCGCGGCCGCCGAGGCCGACGCCGCGCTGATCGTCACGCCCGAGTACAACGGCAGCATCCCCGGCGTGTTGAAGAACGCCATCGACTGGCTGTCGCGGCCGTACGGCAACAGCGCGTTCGGGGGCAAGCCCGCCGCGGTGGTGGGTGCTGCGCTCGGTCAGTACGGCGGGGTGTGGGCGCACGACGAGACCCGGAAGTCCTTCGGCATCGCTGGCGCCCGGGTCGTGGAGGACCTCAAGCTGTCCATTCCTTCCGCGTCGTTCGACGGCAAGCACCCGCGCGAGAACGCCGAGGTGGTCTCCGACCTGCGGGACGTCGTCGAGAAGCTGGTGGCAGAGGTCGGCTGACCCGCTCGACCCGAAGCCGCCGGTGCGCCCGATCGGGTGCGCCGGCGGCTTTGCTGCTGGGGGACGAAGTCCGGTTTCGTGTCGGTGCCACCTGATAGACCGGCACCGGACGCACGACACGGCGCGAATGTGACGTGCGACACGCCGGTGATTTCTGGTGCCGAGCGCTTACGACCAGGGAATTCCATGAATGTCGTTCAGAACATCTTGTATCCGTATCGCTTGTCGGCCACTAGGTGTAGTGTCTTGCAGACCGACAGACCCCCACGGTTCCTCACCGAATCGCAGGTCGGCCGGAGCGCACAATCCGGCTGGATCGGGTCTCGGACCCGGGTGGATTCGTCGCCCCGATCGGCCGGGAGCGCAGGAATTTCACGGGTCCGTGGGTCGCTGAACATCAGTGAGAAGCAGTAGCCAGTCAGTCAGTTCCCGCAGAGGAGTCGTGCCGCAGATGACCGTCACCGTTTACACCAAGCCGGCTTGCGTGCAGTGCAACGCCACCTACAAGGCGCTCGACAAGCAGGGCGTCGCGTATGACGTCATCGACATCACCGAGAACCCCGAGGCACGCGACTACGTGATGGCGCTCGGTTACCTGCAGGCTCCCGTCGTGGTGGCAGGCGGCGATCACTGGTCGGGATTCCGGCCCGACCGGATCAAGACGCTCGGCGGAGCCGTCGCGGTCACGGCCTGACGATCGGGTGTTCGGCGACCAGGAAGGAGGAAGCGGGATGTCGGGAACGAATCTCGTCTACTTCTCCAGCGTCTCCGAGAACACCCACCGCTTCGTCGAGAAGCTGGAACTGTCTGCGATCCGCATCCCGCTCCGCGAGCGGATCCAGGTCAGCGACCCCTACGTGCTGGTGTTGCCCACCTACGGCGGTGGGCACGCGAACGGCCCCGATCCCGACGCCGGGGGATACGTCCCCAAGCAGGTGATCGCCTTCCTGAATGACGAACACAATCGATCGCTGATCCGCGGCGTCATCGCCGCGGGCAACAGCAACTTCGGCGCCGAGTTCGGCTACGCCGGCGACGTCGTCTCCCGCAAGTGCGGCGTCCCATACCTCTACCGCTTCGAACTGATGGGGACGACCGATGACGTCTTCGCGGTGCGAGCGGGCCTAGAAGACTTTTGGAAGGACCAGACGTGTCACCAACCCTCACTGCAGAACCTGTAGTCGCGCCTCACGCCGTGGCCGGCGAGATGGATTACCACGCGCTCAACGCGATGCTCAATCTGTACGACGCGGACGGCAAGATCCAGTTCGACAAGGACCGGGAAGCCGCCAACCAGTACTTCCTGCAGCACGTCAACCAGAACACGGTGTTCTTCCACAACCAGGACGAGAAGCTCGACTACCTGGTGCAGAAGGAGTACTACGAGCGCGAGGTGCTCGACCAGTACTCGCGCAACTTCGTCAAGACGCTGCTCGACCGGGCGTACGCCAAGAAGTTCCGCTTCCCGACGTTCCTCGGTGCGTTCAAGTACTACACCTCGTACACGCTCAAGACGTTCGACGGGAAGCGCTACCTCGAGCGCTTCGAGGACCGCGTCGTGATGGTGTCGCTGACGCTGGCCGCCGGTGACACCACGCTGGCCGAGAAGCTCGTCGACGAGATCATCGACGGCCGGTTCCAGCCGGCCACCCCGACGTTCCTCAACTCGGGCAAGAAGCAGCGCGGCGAGCCCGTGTCGTGCTTCCTGCTTCGCATCGAGGACAACATGGAGTCGATCGGCCGCTCGATCAACTCGGCGCTGCAGCTGTCCAAGCGCGGCGGCGGAGTGGCGTTGCTGCTGACCAACATTCGCGAGCACGGCGCGCCGATCAAGAACATCGAGAACCAGAGTTCCGGCGTCATCCCGATCATGAAGCTGCTCGAGGACTCGTTCTCCTACGCCAACCAGCTCGGGGCACGCCAAGGCGCGGGCGCGGTGTACCTGCACGCGCACCACCCCGACATCTACCGGTTCCTCGACACCAAGCGCGAAAACGCCGACGAGAAGATCCGCATCAAGACGCTCTCGCTGGGCGTCGTGATTCCGGACATCACGTTCGAGCTGGCCAAGAAGAACGAGGACATGTACCTGTTCTCGCCGTACGACGTCGAGCGCGTGTACGGCGTGCCGTTCGCCGACATCTCGGTCACCGAGAAGTACTACGAGATGGTCGACGACGCCCGGATCCGCAAGACCAAGATCAAGGCGCGTGAGTTCTTCCAGACCCTCGCCGAGTTGCAGTTCGAGTCCGGCTACCCGTACATCATGTACGAGGACACGGTGAACCGTGCCAACCCGATCAAGGGCAAGATCACCCACAGCAACCTGTGCTCGGAGATCCTGCAGGTGTCGACGCCCTCAGAGTTCAACGAGGACCTGTCGTATGCCAAGGTCGGCAAGGACATCTCCTGCAACCTCGGGTCGCTCAACATCGCCAAGGCAATGGACTCGCCGGACTTCGCGCAGACCATCGAGGTGGCGATCCGCGGTCTGACCGCGGTCAGCGATCAGACCTCGATCACGTCGGTGCCGTCGATCGAGCAGGGCAACAACGAATCCCACGCTATTGGGCTTGGGCAGATGAATCTGCACGGGTACCTGGCCCGCGAGCGGATCATGTACGGCTCCGAAGAGGGCGTCGACTTCACCAACATCTACTTCTACACGGTGCTCTACCACGCGCTGCGGGCATCGAATCGCATTGCGATCGAACGCGGTTCGCGCTTCGGCGGCTTCGAGGACTCGAAGTACGCATCCGGTGAGTTCTTCGACAAGTACACCGATGAGGTGTGGGAGCCGGCGACCCCGCGGGTGCGGGAGCTGTTCGCCGATGCGGGCATCCGCATCCCCACGCAGGAGGACTGGAAGCGGTTGAAGGAGTCGGTGCAGACGCACGGCATCTACAACCAGAACCTGCAGGCCGTTCCGCCGACCGGCTCGATCTCCTACATCAACCACTCGACCTCGTCGATCCACCCGGTCGCCAGCAAGATCGAGATCCGCAAGGAAGGCAAGATCGGGCGCGTCTACTACCCGGCGCCCTATCTCACCAACGACAACCTGGACTACTACCAGGACGCGTACGAGATCGGCTACGAGAAGATCATCGACACCTACGCCGCGGCCACCCAGCACGTGGACCAGGGTCTGTCGCTGACGCTGTTCTTCAAGGACACCGCCAGCACCCGCGACGTGAACAAGGCGCAGATCTACGCCTGGCGCAAGGGCATCAAGACGCTGTACTACATCCGCCTACGCCAGATGGCGTTACAAGGCACTGAGGTGGAAAATTGCGTCAGCTGCATGTTGTGACCTCGGGTCTCTGATAGCAGAAACCCTGTGGCAGGCGAACTTCCGACCGGCGGTGTGATCTACGGGATCACGCTCCGGTCGGAGTTCGTCTACCGCTATGTAGGTCTCACGACCAAATCCGTCGCGATTCGGCTGCGGCAACACGTCAAAGTCGCTCGGTCGGGGCGCAAGACGCCGTTCTACGACTGGCTCCGAGTCCACGACGGCGACGACATCGTCGCCGACGAACTCGAGCAGGTAGACGGATTGCAAGAACTCGGGCAAGCGGAGATCCTCTGGATCGAGCTGCTCAGGCGGGAGGGCCATCCGCTGCTCAACCTCTCACAGGGGGGTTTGGGGCCCATGGGCATCGAGTGGACCGCCGAGATGCGGGAAGCTGCTCGGCTTCGCTCGACGGGGCGCAAGGGCGTAAGCAGATTCGCTGAAGAGAATCCGTTCTACGGTCGGAGTCACGACGCTGAACTGCGCGCGAAGTGGTCACAACTCCGGCGGGGACAGAACTTGGGGCCGGACAATCCCAACTACGGGAAGTTCGGTCAAGATCACCCAAGCTTCGGCCATGTCATGTCGGAGCAGGCCCGTAAGACACTTGCCGAGCAGCGACGAGGAGCCGGGAACCCCAACTTCGGGCGTCGGGCGAGCGATGAAACGCGTGCCAAGATGTCGGCCGTCCGCAAGGGGCGGCCAATGCCGTCGAGCAAGCGCAATGCTCACACTCGGCATCACACCAATCGGGGGGTCAAGAAGGACACGTGTCGATACTGCGCTGAAGAGTCGGAATGAGTTCGACCACCGTTGAGGTCATCCTCATCACCGCCCTGGTACTCGGGATCGTCGTCGCGATGTTCGGCGCGATCTACGCCTGGGAGAAGTGGGTCGTCGGCAGTCGGCTGGAGCAGCGCATCGACGACTTCTTCGACCGCGTCAGCGACAAGTTCTTCCGCTAGCGCTCGCGGGCCTGGTCCTCGCGCTGCGCCTTGAGGCGTCGCTCCTCGCGCAGCACGGTCTGATAGCTCTTGCGTTCGGCGATCAGCCACTCGGGCTTCTCCTCGAGCAGCGCATTGATCTGCTCGGTGGTGAGCGCCTCGGTGACGCCGCCGCGCGCGAGACCGGCAATCGAGACGCCCAGCTTCGCCGCGACGAGGTTCTTCGGGTGCGGGCCGTTCTTGCGGAGGTCCTTGAGCCACTGCGGCGGGTCGGCCGCCAGGGCGGCCAGGTCGGAGCGGGTGATCGCGTTCTCCTGGAACTCCGGTGGTGTCGCTGGCAGGTAGACGTCCAGCTTCTTCGCCGCGGTGGCGGGTTTCATGGACTGCGCGTTCGGCCTGCTCATGCGCAGAGCCTATCGGTAGCCTGAGGCCGTGGCCCCGTCCTCGCTCACCGTTGGGTACGTGCCCGGTGTGACGCCTGCGAAGTGGGCCCGGATCTGGGCCGAGCGCCACCCCGGCGTGCCGCTCCGGCTGAGCGCCGTGGACGCGGTCGACGCCGCCGACGCGGTGCGGACCGGATCCCTCGACGTGGCGCTGCTTCGCCCGCCTGCCGATGCGTCTGGGCTGGCCGTCATTCCCCTCTACGAGGAGACGACGGTGGTGGTGGTGCCTGCCGACCACGTCCTAACCGCCGTCGACACCGTCGCCGCCGCAGACCTCGACGACGAGCCGGTCCTGGTCCCACTGGACGACGTGGTCGCCTGGGCCGCCGCCCCCGGTGTGCCGGTCGAGCATCGGCCCGAAACCACCGGCGACGCAACCGAACTCGTTGCCGCGGGCGTCGGCATTCTCGTCGTTCCGCAGTCGTTGGCTCGGCTGCATCACCGCAAGGACCTGGCGTACCGCCCGATCGTCGAGGCGCCCGGGTGTCCGGTAGCGCTCGCCTTCCCCGAGGGGCCGCCGCCGGCGCTGGTCGAGGAGTTCATCGGCATCGTCCGTGGTCGCACCCCGGGTTCGTCGCGCGGGCGGGCGGAGCCACCGCCGAAGCGCACGGCACGGGAGAAGACCCTCGCGAAGCAGGCCGCCCGCGCCGCCGCGGGGAAGCTCGCCCGCAAACCGGGCCCGGCCAAGCGCGGTCGACGCTAGGACCAGGCGCCGATTACCCGGTTTGGCCCGCCCGGGCACGGGTAGCGTGCGGGCATGGAGAAGTTGTCGTTGACGGGACTGGCTGACGAGCAACTCGAGATCGCGCGCAGCGCCCACGCGGGGCGCTCGGCTCACACCATCTACGGCGGACACGACCACGAGTTGCGCCAGACGGTGATCGCGCTGACCAAGGGGAATCGCCTCGACGACCACGAAAGCCCTGGCCAGGCAACGCTGTTGGTGCTCCGCGGACGGGTGCGCGTCGCCATGTCAGCCGATGACGCCGACGCCGTGGAGTGCGCCGAGGGCGACTACCTGTTGCTCCCGCTCGAGCGGCACAACCTCGCCGCTCTCGAGGACTCAGCGGTCCTGCTGACGGTGGTCAAGAAGCTCTGACTCGGCTCAGTCGGCCACCTTGGCGCCCGTGATCGAGTTTCCGCCGTCGATCGCCAACGTGGTGCCCGTGACGTACGAGGCACCCGGCACGGCCAGGAACGCGACGCCCGCGGCCACCTCGGCGGCAGTCGCCGACCTGCCGACCGGGGTGGCGTTGCCCGCGATGACCTCGGACGGCAGCTGGGCGGCCGTGGCGATCCAGCCCGGCACCACCACGTTGGCGGTCACGCCGTCGGCCGCGTAGTCGACCGCAACCGACCGGGTCATCCCCAACATCGCGGCCTTGGCGGTGTGGTAGCCGACGTCCCCGGTATATGCGGTGAGGATGCCTGCCGTCGACGCCACGTTGACGATCCGTCCGTACCCCCGCTCGACCATGCCGGGCAGCGCGGCACGGCTGACGAAGAACGCGCTGTCGACGTTGCGTCGCAGCGCCAGTGCCCACTCGTCGTCGGTCATCACCATCAGGGAGTTCGGGCGTTCTGGGCTGTTGACCGACGCCAGCCCCGCGTTGTTGACGACGATGTCGACCTTGCCGAACGCGGCCTCGGTCGCGGCGACCAGCTCACGAGCTGCGTCGGGATCCATCAGGTCCGCGACGAACGAGTGCGCGGCAATGCCCTCGGCCTGCAGATCGCCAGCCCGCTGCGCCGCGCGATCGGTGGTCCCGGTGACCATCACCGACGCCCCGAACTGGCCCAGGAGTCGGGCTGACGCGAACCCGATCCCCAGGTCGCTGCTCGATCCCGTGACGAGCGCCACCTGGCCGGTCAGATCGAATGCGGCGGGCACCTTTGTGGGCATCGTGTTACGTCCCTTCTGATTTCAGCGTGCCAACCCGTGCTGGGCGGGCCTGTCGGGAGAACACTAGATCGCCACCGGACTCGTTTCTAGGTCGAACGACCAAAACTTGGACGTTCGTACAAACTAGTAACCGCCATGTCACGCCGACGAAATGGACTGCGCCGACACTCGTTGACGTGAGCATGAATCGCATGTCCGGCATCGCATCCCTGGCCGCGACCGTCCTGCTGTTGGCGACCACGGCCTGCTCGGGCTCCAGCAATCAGGCGACCGATGCCGAGGCGTTGACGTCGTCGATCCGGACCCCGATGATGTCCGACCCGCCGCCGCTGGACCCCGACGTGTTCTATCAGCCCGAGGGCCTGCTGATCATGACGTCGGCATACCAGGGCCTGCTGCGCTATGCCCCGGGGACGACCAAGGTGGAGGGCCTGCTCGCCACGAAATGGACTGTCTCACCCGACGGTCTGACGTACACGTTCACGTTGCGCGACGGTGTGAAGTTCTCCGACGGAACGCCGTTCGACTCGGCGGCAGCCAAGGCCAGCTTCCAGCGCCGGATCGACATGGCCGCCGGACCGTCGTACATGCTCGCTGACGTCGCGGGCATGACGACACCAGACCCGAAGACCTTCGTCGTCACGCTCACCAAGCCGGTGGCGCCATTCCTCGACTACCTGGCCTCGCCCTACGGTCCGCTGATGACCAGCCCGGCCGCCATCGCCGAGAACGCCGCCGGGGATGACCGCGCCGCGGCATGGCTGGCATCGCACACCGCGGGCACCGGCCCCTACGAGCTGACCGAGGCGGTCCCGGCCAGTCACTACACGCTCAGCGCCAACGCGAACTACTGGGGCGAGAAACCGCAGATCTCCACCGTCTCGCTGCCGGTCATCCCAGCGACCGCCGTGCAGCGGCTACAACTCGAGAACGGTCAGCTCGACATGATCCTGCACGGGCTGTCCAAGGGCGACTACGAGGGGTTGAGCACCAACCCCAACACCGAGGTGCGGCAGGAGAACGCACTCGTGAAGGCACTGGTGATGGTCAACCCCGACTCGCGCGTCTTCGGGCCGGCCCCGGCCCGGGCGGCGCTAGCCGCGGGCCTCGACCAGACCGCGCTGACCACAGCAGTATTCGGCGATCAGGGGTCCCCGTCCACGCAGTTCTATCCGACCGGGATGCTGCCCGACGGTGCCGTTCCCGACGTCCACGCCTTCGACCCGTCGAAGCTGAAGGCCCTCGGCGCCGCAGGGGGCGACGTCGAGATCGGCTTCCCCACCGGGGACAGCAGCCTGCAGGACCTCGCCAACCAGATGCAGGTGATCCTGCAGCAGGCGGGGCTGACAGCGACCGTCCGCGACTTTCCCCTCGCCCAGTTCTTCGCGCTCGTCGACAACCCCGACCAGCGGCCCGACCTCCTGCTGGCCTCCTTCAATCCCGATGCGGCGCATCCCGATACGTGGTCGCGGATCTATCAATACACGAACGCGCCGGTCAACCTGCAGGGCTGCGCGGTGCCCGCAGCGGACGCGCTGCTCGACGCCGGTAGCGCCGAGCCCGACCCAGCCAGGTCGCAGGCGCTGTATGTCGACGCGGCCAAGGCCTACCGTGACTCGATGTGCTGGGTGAACCTGGGAGACCTCCACAACACGGTCGCCGCCCGGAAGGGCTACTCCAACTGGAGCAGCCAGCCGGCTTGGATGTGGGACACCGACTTCTCCACGGTCACGTATCAGGGGTGAGGTGAGTGGCCACCCAGACGGGGAACACCGCCCGTGGCGTGCAGCGCCGCACCGAGATCATCGACGCCGCGATAGCGGTCATGGCCCAGGTGGGCCTGGCCGGACTTTCGATGCGGGTGGTGGCCAATCAGGCCGGAATCCCACTCGGTGCGCTGAGCTACTACTTCGACGACAAGGCCGACCTGGTCGCGCAAGCCTTTGCGCAGTTGTCGGACCGCGAAATCGAGCGGGTGGTCCGCACCGCCGAGCAGTTGTCCCCGTCGATGTCGGCAGACCAGTTGGCCGACGCGGTGGCCGACATGATCATCGACGGCTTCACGTCACCGCAGGGCGCGATCGTCACGCGCTACGAACTGGTGACCGAGGCCAGCCGGGATGAGCGGCTGCGACCGATGTTCGAAGCGTGGTACGCCGCAATGGTTCCGGCGCTGAGCCGGCTGTTCCGCGATCTCGGCTCCCGGCAGCCGGAACTGGACTCCCGCACCGTGATGGCCGTGACCGCGGGGCTGGAGATCGACAACATCTACCGACCGCTGGGACCGGTGGACAAGCGACGGATCCGCGCCACCATCCGGCACGCATTCCGGGCCCTGATCGCCATGCACGAAACCACCTGAGCGTCAGCTCACCTCACAGAAGGCGGAAGTCAATTGCTGCGCAGCGCATTCGGACCGGACATCACCTTCCTCGGCGTGCCGCGGTGTGACCTCGACGACGTGTCGAGTTACGCCGATGCCGACATCGTCATCCTTGGCGCGCCGCTCGACGGCGGCACGACGTACCGTTCGGGCGCCCGCTTCGGGCCGTCGGCGCTGCGCCAGGCCTGCTACCTGCCGCAGGACGGTTCCCGCCCCAGCCTGGCGCTGCGGGTCGACGGGCTCAAGGACCTGGAGGTGTACGACGCAGGTGACGTGGCGCTCTACAACGGAAACATCGAGCAGGCAGTCGGTTTGATCGAGGAGGAGGTCTACAAGGTCTCCGCCGCCGGTGCGATCCCGATCGTCCTCGGCGGCGACCACACGATCGCCTGGCCCGATCACACCGGGGTGGCCCGTCAGCACGGGTTCGGCAAGGTGTCGATGATCCACTTCGACGCCCATGCCGACACCGGCGACCTCCACTCGGGATCGCTGGTCGGGCACGGTCTGCCGATGCGGCGGCTGATCGAGTCCGGCGCACTGCGCGGTGATCGCTTCCTGCAGCTCGGGCTGCGCGGGTACTGGCCCGACGAGCCGGTGCTGCAGTGGATGGCCGCCCAGGGCCTACGGTCCTACGAGATGACCGAGATCGTGAGCCGCGGGTTGGAGACCTGCCTGACCGAGGCCTTCGCGATCGCCACCGACGACTGCGAGGGCGTGTTCCTGTCGGTCGACATCGACGTGTGCGATCCGGGTCACGCACCGGGCACGGGAACCCCTGAGCCAGGTGGCTTTTCGGCGCGTGAGCTACTCGACGCGGTGCGGAGGATCTGCTACGAGCTGCCCGTCCTGGGCGTCGACGTCGTCGAGGTCGCACCGCCGTATGACCACGCCGACATCACGGCACTGCTCGGCAACCGCGTCGTCCTGGAGGTGATATCGGCCATCGCACGGCGCCGCAAGGACGCCGAACAGGGGACGACCTGGGATCCCAGTCAGCCGCTGCTCGCAGGGCGGGAGGTCGACGAGCAGCTGCGGCTGATCGCCGAAGGCGAGGCGGCGCGCCGACGCGGAGAAGGTGGGGCCCGACCGCACCACCACCACTAGGGCGTCGGCTACTTCGGGGTGTGCTGCGGCCCCTGGGCCTTCTTGTACAACGCCTTGAGCATGCGATCGCGGAACGCGGAGTTGTCGATCAGCTTGACGCCCGCGCCCGCGAGCTTCGGCCTGCCGATCAACTGGTGCATGTAGCGGCCACGCCGGTACTCCCGACCCCACGCCGCCTCCATGCGCTGGGCGTAGTTCGTGAAGTCGTCCGGGCCGCCATTGGTGAGCGCCGCGATCGCGCATTCGCCTGCCGCGAGACCGGATTCGAGCGCCTTGGAAATGCCCGCGCCCGACGCCGGCTTGCCCGCCCCCAGCGAGTCGCCGGTGAACAGCACGCCGGGGCGCCACGGCGGCCACGCCGTGAACCCCATCGGCAGCCGCCACGCGCGCACGCTCTTGTTCTTCTTGAGTTCCTCGATCGGCGGCAGTTCCCAATCCCGCGGCAGCGTGCGCAGGAACTCGCCGAGGAACTGCGTCGCGTTGATCGACTGCCAGTTCTTGTAGCTGTTGACGTAGCCGAGCCCGATGTTGAACACGCCGTTGCCCATCGGGAACACCCAGCCGTACCCGGGCAGCTGGTCACCCTCGAACACCAGCTTGAGGTAGATGTCGAGCGAGTCCGTGTCGGGGCGGTTGGCGTGCATCTCCGAGCGGATCGCGATCGCCGAGTAGCCGTTGTACTCCGAGTCGATCTTGAGCGCCCGCTTGATGGGGGAGTAGGCGCCGTCGGCTGCGATCACCGCGTCGCCGAGGACCTTCTCGCCGCCCTTCAGCACGACGCCGACGACGCGACCATTCGAGTCGACCTCCGGCGCGCTGACCTCCGCGCCCTGGCGCACCTCGGCGCCTGCGGACTCCGCGTGCTTGAGCAGCAGGGTGTCGAGTTCGGTGCGGCTGACCGTGTGGCCGTGGTCGGGCATGCCCGGCCGCCGCGGGAACGACAGCTCCCATGCGCTCGGGCTGAACACCGTGACGCGATTGACCCGGTGGAACGCGGACACCTCGTGGGCCAGGCCCATCTTTTGCAGATAGCTGACGGCGCGCGCGGTGAGGCCGTCACCGCAGGGCTTGTCGCGCGGGAACTGCGCCTTGTCCAGGACGACGACCTTGGCGCCGGTTCGTGCGGCCTGCCACGCGGCGGCCGAACCCGAGGGTCCACCTCCGGCGATCACCAGGTCGTATCGCTGCGTCATGGGCCTCGTCTCACTCGCGGGGGCTGCATCTCGGCGACGATCGTACCCGCGGCGACAGGGCCCGGCGGGCTGAGCGGAACGGCGCGGTAGGGCAGGTCAAGCGGTACCAGCGGGTACAGTAACTTCGTGCGCAGACCGTCGATACCCCGTCCGGGGCCCCAGCCCGGGGCGAAGGTCGACGCGCGCAGCGAACGCTGGCGGGAGCACCGCAAGAAGGTCCGTTCGGAGATCGTCGATGCGGCGTTTCGCGCCATCGACACCCTCGGTCCCGAGGTGAGCCTGCGCGAGATCGCCGAGGAAGCGGGCACCGCCAAACCGAAGATCTACCGCCACTTCACCGACAAGTCGGACCTGTTCCAGGCGATCGGCGAGCGGCTGCGGGACATGCTGTGGGCGGCGATCTTCCCGCACATCGACATCGCCAAGGATCCGGCCCGGGAGGTGATCCGGCGTAGCGTCGAGCAGTACGTCCTGCTGGTCGATCAGCATCCCAACGTGTGCCGATTCCTGATCCAGGGGCGGTTCGCCGAGCAGAGCGAGTCGACGATGCGGGCGCTCAACGAGGGCCGCGAGGTCACGCTGGCGATGGCGAGCATGTTCAGCAACGAACTGCGCGAGATGGAACTCGACAGCGCCGCGATCGAGCTGGCGGCGTACACCACCTACGGTTCGGCGGCGGCCGCCACCGACTGGTGGCTTGGGCCTCAGGTCGACAGCGAGCGCCGGATGCCACGCGAGCAATTCGTCGGGTACATGGCGACGATCATGCTGGGTGCCATCCACGGCACGTGCGAGCTGCTCGGCATCAAGATCGATGCCGAACTGCCGCTGCACGAGGGCGTGCAGCGCCGCGAATCCGTCGCCTGATACCCGGTACCCGGGTTCCCAGGTATTCTGGTCGGCATGACCGTAGCCGCTCAGGCCGACGACACGTCCGTCCGCTCCACCCCCGTCCGCACCCGCGCACTCATCATCGGCACCGGATTCTCCGGGCTGGGCATGGCCATCGCGCTGCAGAAGCAAAACGTCGACTTCCTCATCCTCGAGAAGGCCGATGACATCGGCGGCACCTGGCGCGACAACACCTACCCGGGCTGCGCCTGCGACATCCCGTCGCACATGTACTCCTTCTCCTTCGAGCCCAAGCCGGACTGGCGCCACATGTGGTCGTTGCAGCCCGAGATCTTCGACTACCTCAAGGGCGTCGCCGACAAGTACGGCCTGCGCCGCTACGTCCGGTTCGGCTCCCACGTCGAGCGCGCGCACTGGGACGAGGACGAGTCGGCGTGGCACGTCTTCACCGCTGACGGCGACGAGTACGTCGCACAGTTCCTGATCTCGGGCGCCGGGGCACTGCACATTCCGCTGGTGCCCGAGTTCGCCGGTGTCGACGAGTTCGAGGGGGAGTCCTTCCACTCGGCCCAGTGGAATCACGACGTCGACATCACAGGCAAGCGCGTCGCGGTGATCGGCACCGGCGCCAGCGCGATCCAGCTGGTGCCCGCCATCGTCGATGAGGTGGCCGAGCTGCAGGTCTACCAGCGCACCCCACCGTGGGTGATGCCGCGACCCAACAACGCGCTGCCCGAGTGGATCCGGCGCGTGTTCACCGAGGTTCCGGGCACCAGAGCGCTGACCCGACTCGGCATCTACTGGGCCCACGAGGTGGTGGGCTTCGGCATGACCAAGCAGCCGGCTCTGCTGCGCGTCGGGTCGTGGCTCGGCAAGTGGAACATCCGCCGCAGCGTGAAGGATCGCGAACTGCGCCGCAAGCTCACGCCGGACTACCGCGCGGGCTGCAAGCGCATCCTGAACTCCGACACGTACTACGGCGGCATCGCGAACCCCAAGACCGAGGTGGTCACCGACCGCATCGACCGGTTCACGGCCAACGGGATCGTGACCGCCGACGGGCGCGAGCGCCCGGTGGACGTGGTGGTCTTCGCCACCGGCTTCCACGTGACCGACTCCTACACCTACGTCGACATCAAGGGACCCGGCGGCGAGGACCTGGTGGACCGGTGGAACCGGGAGGGCGTCCAGGCGCACCGCGGCATCGCCGTCGCCGACATGCCCAACCTATTCTTCCTGCTCGGTCCCAACACCGGTCTGGGGCACAACTCGGTGGTGTTCATGATCGAGGCGCAGATCCGCTACGTCGCCCAGGCCATCGCCGCCGTCGACAAGGCCGGCGTCAAGGCGCTGGCGCCCAAGCGCAGCGCACAGGACGAGTTCAACCGGCAGTTGCACGCCGATCTGGACAGGTCGGTGTGGAGCACGGGCGGCTGCAGTAGCTGGTACATGGACGAGCACGGCAGGAACCGCACGCTGTGGGGCGGGATGACCTGGCAGTACTGGCTGGCCACGCGTCGGCTGCGTCGCTCGGAGTTCACGTTCTCCGGACGCTGACGATCGGTTCGCGTCACGACACGCGACCACAAGTGGTTGTGTTCTCCCGCGATGTCGGACCCCAGGGGTAGTGTCGCCTTCAGCTGGCCAAGTCGTCTCGGCGACAACTCTTCTGCAGTGAAATGGGGTTCTGGTGTCCGAAGGAATCAAGCTGGTCGACCGCGTCTCGGCGATCAACTGGAACCGCGTCCCCGACGAGAAGGACGCCGAGGTCTGGGAACGCCTGACCGGTAACTTCTGGTTGCCGGAGAAGGTGCCGGTGTCCAATGACATCCCGTCCTGGGGCACGCTCACCGAGCACGAGAAGCAGCTCACCATGCGGGTCTTCACCGGGCTGACGCTGCTGGACACGATCCAGGGCACCGTCGGTGCCGTGAGCCTGATCCCGGACGCGCTGACCCCGCACGAAGAGGCGGTGTACACCAACATCGCGTTCATGGAGTCGGTGCACGCGAAGAGCTACAGCAACATCTTCTCGACGCTGTGCTCGACGGTCGACATCGACGAGGCGTTCCGCTGGTCGGAGGAGAACCCGAACCTGCAGCGCAAGGCGCAGATCGTGATGGACTTCTACAAGGGCGACGATCCGCTCAAGCGCAAGGTCGCGTCGACCCTGCTCGAGAGTTTCCTGTTCTACTCGGGCTTCTACCTGCCGATGTACTGGAGCAGCCGCGCCAAGTTGACGAACACCGCCGACATGATCCGCCTCATCATCCGCGACGAGGCCGTGCACGGCTACTACATCGGCTACAAGTTCCAGAAGGGCCTCGCCCTCGCCGACGACGCCCGCAAGGCCGAACTCAAGGACTACACCTACGAACTGCTCTTCGAGCTGTACGACAACGAGGTGGAGTACACCCAGGACCTCTACGACGGGGTTGGGCTAACCGAGGACGTCAAGAAGTTCTTGCGCTACAACGCCAACAAGGCGCTGATGAACCTCGGCTACGAGGCGCTGTTCCCCAAGGACGAGACCGACGTGAACCCGGCCATCCTGTCGGCGTTGAGCCCCAATGCCGACGAGAACCACGACTTCTTCTCCGGCTCGGGGTCGAGCTACGTCATCGGCAAGGCCGTCAACACCACTGACGAGGACTGGGACTTCTAGCTCTCCCCGCCGAGCCCTGGAGGCGACGATGGCCGAGTTGAACGACCGCGAACGGGAAGCCCTGGAGTCCTACCGGCGATACGTCGCGCAGCGGGAACTCTGCGTGACGGGGGAGGCGCCGTGGTCGACGATCGGCGCCTGGTTCACCGAGGATGCCGTCTTCGTCGATCCGGCCTGGGGTCGGGTGCAGGGTCGTGACGAGATCACCCGCTACCTCGACCACTCGATGGCCGGCTTCCAGGGCTGGACCTTTCCTGAGGAGTGGACGATGGTCGACGGCGACCGTCTGGTGACGTACTGGTGGAATCGGCTGCCAGGAAGTCGCGCCGACGGATCTCACTATCAGGCGCCGGCGTTCTCGCTGCTCCACCACGCGGGTGACGGGCTCTTCGACTACGAGTTGGACGTGCTGAACATCGCCGAGATCGGCGAGCTGATTGGCGAATCCGCGTGGGTGCCGGGCCCCGGGATGTCGATTCCCGGAGCCCATCCCGATCGGAACATCACCCCACCACGCCTCGCCTCACCCTGACGGCAACGCATCGGCTGCGCGTGACAGCGACAGCGATCTTGACAGTGACTCTCACGCGGGCTTTGAATGAGCCATGGCGATTCGAGTGGTGCAGTGGGCAACGGGCGGGGTCGGCAAGGCGGCCATCGAGGCGGTCCTAGCTCATCCCGACCTCGAACTGGCTGGCGCGTGGGTCCACTCGGAGGCGAAGGACGGCAAGGACGTCGGCGAACTCGTCGGCCTGGACCCGATCGGCATCGCCGCCACCACCAGCGCGGAGGAGATACTCGCCCTCGATGCCGACTGCGTGGTCTACAGCCCACTGCTCCCCAACGAGGACGAGGTGGTGGCGCTCCTCCGGTCCGGCAAGAACGTGGTGACGCCCGTGGGTTGGGTCTACCCCGACCTGGCCAACTGCGGAGCGATCCTCGACGCCTGCGCCGAAGGCCGCAGTACGTTGCACGGCACGGGGATTCACCCCGGCGGCATCACGGAGCGGTTCCCGCTGATGGTGTCGGCGCTCACCGCCGGGGTCACCCACGTGCGCTCGGAGGAGTTCAGTGACATCCGCACCTACAACGCGCCCGACGTCGTGCGGCACATCATGGGATTCGGCGTGACGCCCGAGGAGGCGATGGCGGGCCCGATCGTCGGCCTGCTGGGCGCCGGCTTCAAGGCATCGGTGCGGATGATCGTGACGGAGATGGGATTCGACGTAGATCCCGAATTGGACACGGTGCAGGAGGTCGCGGTCGCCACCCAGCCGATCGATACGCCGGTGGGCGTGATCGAGCCGGGTCAGGTGGCCGCCCGGAAGTTCCATTGGCGGGCGTTGGTGGATGGCACGCCGGTGGTCACCGCGAGCGTCAACTGGTTCATGGGCGAGGAGCACTTCGACCCCGCGTGGAGCTTCGGGCCGAAGGGCGAGCGGTTCGAGATCGAGATCAGCGGTGAGCCCGACGTCTTGGTCACCTTCAAGGGCCTGCAACCCGACACCATCGAGGAGGGGCTGATCCGCAACCCCGGCATCGTCGTCACCGCCAATCATTGCGTCAGCGCGATCCCCTACGTGGTGGCGGCCGAACCCGGCATCAAGACCTACCTCGACCTGCCGCTGCTGGCCGGCCGGGCGGCGCCTCGATTCGGACGGGGCCGCACGTCGTGATCCTCGACGACTTCCGGCTCGACGGCCGCGTCGCGGTCGTCACCGGCGCCGGGCAGGGCATCGGTCGCGGCATCGCGATCGGACTCGCCGAGGCAGGCGCGAGCGTCGTGATCGGAGCGCGCACCGCTGCCGATCTCGACGAGGTGGTCGCTCACGTCGAGGGGGCCGGTGGCACCGCGATGGCCGTCGTGACCGACGTCCTCGTCGACGAGGACCGGCGCCGGCTCGTGGATTCGGCCGTTCGGCAGTACGGCCGCCTCGACGTTCTGATCAACAACGCCGGCGGAACGGGACCGCGGCCCGCGATGGCGACGTCGGAGCGGTTCTTCGACATGGCGATGAAGTTCAACGTCACATCGCCGTTCCTCATGAGCCAGCTCGCCGCGCAGGCGATGGTGGACACCGCGGGCAGCGGGGCCATCGTCAACATCTCCTCGCGCGCGTCGGACATGGTCCTCGGCGCGTTCACCGCCTACGGTGCCGGCAAGGCCGCGCTCAATCAGATGACCCGAAACCTCGCAGCCGAGTTCGCGCCGCTGGTGCGGGTGAACGGGATCATCGTCGGCGGCGTGGCGACCAAGGGACTCGAGGTCGTGCTGACCAACGACGACCTGCGGGCTCAGTTCGAGGCCAACACCCCGATGGGCAGGCCGGGAACGCCGCGCGACATTGCTTGCGCCGCACTCTATCTCGCGTCGCCGGCGTCGTCGTGGGTGACCGGCAAGCTGCTCCACGTCGACGGTGGCTGCGAGCGACCGGCGATGGACGTGCCCGTACCGCGGTTGCGTCCCAGCCACTGACGCCCCGGTCGGCGCAGGACTCAGCGCCGGCGCGCGACCTGGTCGAGGGCCTGCTCGGTGAGCGCGTGCAGGGACTCACTCTGGCCGTAGGTCAGCCACCACTCGTAGGCGTATTCGACGGCGGCGACGGCGCTGCGAACCAGGACGCCGGCCCGCATGTCGGTTGCGATGTCGGCGTCCGACAGGCGCGCCGCGACGGCACCGACGAGTTCGTCGCAGTCCTCGCGGCTCAGTAGGGAGGCGCGGCGCAACTCAGCCGGCGCCGATGCCATTGCGCGCCGCCACAATTCGAGTGTCTCGTCGTCGTCCACGAACTGCGAAGTGCGGGCGAGGATGGCCGCCGCCAGCGAGTCGGCGACGTCCTCATCGAGAGGGCGGGCGTGGAAATTGGCGACGATTCGTGCTCGCCCCCGCTGCGTCGCGCCCAGCAGGAGGTGCTCCTTGCTCGGGACGTGTCGGAAGAACGTACTCGGCGAGATGCCGACCTCCTCGGCGATGGCCTCGGTGGTGACGTTGTCGAAACCCTCTGCGGCGAAGAGGCGTAACGCGGCCTGCTGGATCTCGGCGCGCAGCGCGATGCGTTGCCGCTCGCGCAGTGGCAGCGGGGCGACGCTGGCATCACCCGGGGTCGTGGGCACGCTGATGAGTCTTCTGACCACGAGAGTCTGTGTCAACGTGACACCGGGTCGAACGCGTGGCTCACCGCCCGGGCCAGCGCGGCTCGGCGGCGATCGTGGACCTTGCGCGGTTCCCGCGCCGACGCCGTCACCTGGAGCGACGACGGCGACCAGCTGAGTGCGATCGCGGTCAGCATGGACAGCACGTCCACCGGATCGAGCGACGGGTCGACGTGACCGCTCGCCTGGGCCGCTTCGATGAGTTCGACCTTCTCTGCGTCCCGGCCGTCGGGAAGCAGAGTGCCGGTGGGGTTGCGTTCCAGCCGCATCCACGCGGCGAGCCGGACGAGTGCGGGACGCTTGAGGCAGTTGTCGTACAGCGCCACGGCGTACCCGGGGAGGTCCCGCGCGTCCAGCGGCACCTCGTCGACGAGCCATGCGATGTGGCTCTCGAAGACGGCGTCGAAGAGGCGATCCTTGCTGCCGAAGTATTGGTAGAGCTGCGCCTTGTTCGACTGTGCTGCCGCGACGATCCTGTCCACGCGGGCGCCCGCGATCCCACGTTCGGCGAACTCCGAGGCGGCGGCGTCCATCAGTCGTTGGCGCGTGGCCTCGCCACGAGCGGTCGGTGCCGTCTGCATGCGCCAAGTCTAAACCGACCAGTTGGTCTTCATCGTGGATCGGGGCGTACCGTCAAACAGACTAGTTGGTTTATTTGGATGGAGTGACGATGGCGCGACGAGTACGAGGGCTGGCCGCATCCGCGGCCGACCAGCCGATCGAGGAATGGGAATTCGAGCGACGCGATCTGCGCCCCGACGACGTCGCGGTGCGGATCACCCACTGCGGCGTATGCCATACCGACCTGCACGCCTGGCATGGAGAACCCGCCTACGGCAACGTCTTTCCGCTGGTGCCGGGTCACGAGTTCGTCGGTGAGGTGGCCGAGATCGGGGACGCCGTCAGCGACTTCGCGGTCGGTGACGCCGTCGCGGTCGGCAACATCGTGGACTCGTGCGAGGTGTGCGACATGTGCGTCGGCGGGCACGAGCAGTTCTGCGTCGAGTTCCCGACCCTCACCTACGGCGGTGTCGACCGGCGCGACGGCCGGCCCACCCACGGTGCGTACTCGACGGAGTACGTCGTGACCGAGGGATTCGTCTACCACCTGCCCGAGGGCCTCGATCCGGCCGGCGTGGCACCGCTCATGTGCGCAGGCGTCACGGTGTGGGAACCGCTCGAGCAGTGGGGGATCGGTCCGGGCCTGACGGTTGGTGTCGTCGCACTGGGTGGCCTTGGCCATCTCGCGGTCAAGTTCGCGGTGGCCCTCGGTGCGGAGGTCGACCTGTTCACGACGTCACCGGGCAAGGCCGACGCGGCACGGCGGCTTGGCGCACGTCGGGTGGTCGTGTCCACCGACGAGGAGCAGATGGCCGAGGCGCGGGGCCGCTACGACTTCATCATCGACACCGTGGCCGTCGCCCACGACGTCTCCGGCTACACGATGGCCCTGAAGTTCGGCGGCACGCTATGTCTGGTGGGCGCCCTGGACCCGACGTCGATCAACCCGCTCGCGATGCTCGGGCGCAACCTGACCGTCGCCGGCGGCGGTGGGAGGCCGGCGACTCGGCGAATGCTCGAGTTCTGCGGGAAGCACGGCATCACCGCCGACGTCGAGGTGCTGCCCGCCTCGGCGGTCGGCGACGCCTTCGACCGCCTGGCGCGCAACGACGTCGAGTTCCGCTTCAGCCTGGACATGGCTGGGTTGCGGTAGCGCCCGTAAACGCGAACGCGAACGCGGGCGGGGCTCCGGTGAGGAACCCCGCCCGCGTCGCCGAGTCGGTTAAAGCGTCGAGTTGTCGATCACGAAGCGGTAGCGCACGTCGCTGGCGAGCATGCGCTGGTAGGCCTCGTTCACGTATGACGCCTCGATGACCTCGATCTCCGGGGTCACGTCGTGCTCGGCGCAGAAGTCGAGCATCTCCTGCGTCTCGCGGATGCCGCCGATCAGGGAGCCCGACAGGCTCTTGCGGCCGAAGATCAGCGCACCGGCGGGCACGGGCATCGGGTTCTCCGGCATGCCCAGTTCGACCAGCGTGCCGTCGAGCTTGAGCAGCCCCAGGTAGTCGGCCATGTCCAGGTTCGCCGACACCGTGTTCAGGATCAGGTCGAAGGAGCCGCGAAGCTTCTTGAACGTGTCCGGGTCGCTGGTCGCGTAGTACTCGGACGCGCCGAGCCGCAGGCCGTCCTCCATCTTCTTGAGCGACTGGCTCAGCACGGCGACCTCGGCGCCCATCGCCTTGGCGATCTTCACGCCGAGGTGGCCAAGGCCGCCGAGGCCAATCACTGCGACGCGCTTGCCGGGGCCCGCGCCCCAGTGGTGCAGCGGAGAGTAGGTGGTGATGCCGGCGCACAGCAGCGGAGCCGCCTTGTCCAACTCGATCGAGTCGGGGATGCGCAACACGTAGTTCTCGTCGACGACGATCGAGTCGCTGTAGCCGCCCTGGGTGGGCTGGCCGTCGCGGCCGACGCCGTTGTAGGTGCCGATCATGCCGGGGTTGTTGCAGTACTGCTCCTCGCCGGCCTTGCAGTACTCGCACTCACGGCAGGAGTCGACGAAGCAGCCCACGCCGACGCGGTCGCCGACTGCGTACTTCGTCACGTCGGAGCCGACCTCGGTGACGATGCCCGCAATCTCGTGGCCGGGGACCATCGGGTACTTCACCTTGCCCCACTCGCCGCTGACGGTGTGCAGGTCCGAGTGGCAGATGCCTGCGAATTTGATGTCGATGGACACGTCGTTCGCGCCGACGTCGCGGCGGTCGATGGTGGTCTTGCTCAGCGGTGCGTCCGCGCCCCAGGCGGCGGTCGCAGCGTATGCGTTAACGGTTGTGGTCATGTCTCCAAGTGCCTCTTCGTTTCGTCTGGCAAACATTACTTCGCTGTGACGTTTAGCGAAGGTAATGAATATGGGCGCAGCATCGAGCCCCTCCGGCCGGTCCAACGGCCCACGTCCCGGGTTTAATCCCGGATCACCATGATCGCGCGTTTTGCCAGGTCTCGCGCGTCAGAGACCCGGCGCACGCTTCCCGGCGTTGAAGCCGACCCGCTCGTAGTCGACGAGTCCCGCGAGTTGATAGGGGTCGTTCGCGATCAGGTCGTCGGCCTCCTCGGCGGTGATGTCGCCGGTGACCAGCACGCCACCGGCGCCCGACTCCTGCCTGCCGGCCAGGATCAGGCGGCCTGACGCGATCTCACCGTCGATCCACTCGAGGTGGGCCGGTCGCGTCTGATCGACGACGTCGAGGGGTTGCACATAGGTCAGGGTGAGGACGTGGAACACGCGATCACCCTATCGGCCCCACGCCGAGGCGACCGAATACCTGTCACATGACAGACACACCCGTCTCCCGTTGTTAACGAAGTCCGGGCGATCGGTTACACGCGGGCAACCACCGGCGCTGCCGTGAGGCGAAAACTATCAAGCGACAGAAATAGTCGAACCGGGAGTGTGGTGTGACCAGCGACCTGACCACCGTCGTGGGTACGGCGACGACCGCCGGCGCGAAGGCGCACGCCCGCGCCCAGCACGGACGCACGGTGGACGAGATGCGCCACGTGCCCGCCACGGACAGCACCACGGTGCCCGCCGACGTTCCGGCCGACCGCCTGGTGTGGTCGGAAACCGTTGCCTCGGGCGGCTATTCGACGGCCGTGCTGGCGCGCGGCACCCGCATCCGCCTGGCCGACCCCCTCGGCGACGCATGCGTGCACCTGCTCCTGCATCGCGCCGACGCGCCCCACGAGCGGCTCAACATCGCCGACACCGTCAAGGTCCCGTGGCAGGCCTACCCGTCGACGGGGCATCCGCTGCTCAGCGGCTTCGGTCGCGTTCTGGCGACGATCGTCGCCGACACCTCCACCGCGCACGACGCCCTCGCGGGCACCAGCACCCGAGAGGGCAACCTGGCCCGCTACGGTGCCTGCGCACCGGAATCCCCATCGCCTGCCGGGCGAGAGCTGCTCCTCCTCGGCGCGCTCAAACACGGCCTCTCGCAACGTGATCTGCCTCCCTCGCTGTCGTTCTTCAAGGGCGTGCGCGTCGACGTCGACGGGAGCCTGCGCTGGACCGGTTCCGCCGGGCCGGGCACGGCCGTCGACCTGCTGCTGCACGTCGACGCGATCGTGCTGCTGGCCAACACGGCTCATCCGCTGGACCCACGGCCGCAATTCACGTGCTCACCGCTACGGGTGCACGCCTGGTCGGCCGACGACGACCTCGGCCGCCTCGCCGAACTGGTGGGCCCGCTCGGCCCGGAACACGTTCAGGCACTGGCCAACACCGACGCAGACCTGACCGCACGGGGTGTCCTGTGACCGCGCCCGCCCTCGTGCCCGGCACCGTGGTGCTCGACCAGACAGTCCCAGCGCGGGCGTCCTGGTCGGCGGTGGTGAACGCCGGCGACGTGCTCACGATCGTCGACCTCGCAGGCAACCAGGCCGTGGACTGTCTGCTGTATGCCGCGGCCGACACGTCGGTGCGCTACTCCGCGCAGGAGACCATCAGCAGGCAGGGCCGTATCGCGCTGACGACCGGGTCGGTACTGCGGGCCGACACCGGTACGGCACTGATGACGGTGGTCGACGACGAGGTCGGCGTGCACGACACCCTCGGCGGAGCGTGCTCGAAGGAGTCCAACACGCTGCGCTACGGCCAGCACACCCGCGCCCAGCACGGCTGCATGGAGAACTTCCTGCTCGAAGGCGCCCGGTACGGCCTCGGGGCGCGCGACCTGGCGAGCAACATCAACTGGTTCATGAACGTCCCGGTCGACCCGGACGGTGCACTGGGCATCGTCGACGGACTGTCGGGTCCCGGCAAGCGCGTCGCGCTGCGAGCCGACGTCGACACCCTCGTGCTCGTGTCGAACTGTCCGCAGATCAACAACCCCTGCAACGCATTCGACCCGACACCGGTGCGGATGATCGTCACCCGGCCGGGGGCAGCGTGAACGGCACTGTGCTCGTCGCCAACCGTGGCGAGATCGCCGTCCGTCTGGTGCGCGCAGCCCAGCTGCTCGGCCTGCGCACCGTGGCGGTGTTCTCCGACGCCGATCGCGGCTCGCCCCACGTCCTGCTCGCCGACCACGCCGTGCGACTGGGCCCCGCCGCGCCGAGCGAGAGCTACCTGCGTGCCGATGCGATCGTCGAAGCTGCGGTGGCATCCGGCGCCGACATGATCCATCCGGGATACGGATTCCTCTCCGAGGACGCCGACTTCGCGGAGGCGGTCGAAGACGCCGGCCTGACGTTCGTCGGACCGACACCACACCAGCTGCGCGTGTTCGGCACCAAGCACACCGCCCGTGCCGCGGCGATGGCGGCAGGCGTGCCGGTCTTCGCCGGCTCGGACCTGCTCGACAGCTCCGCCGACGCGGTCACCGCAGCCGACACCATCGGCTACCCGGTGATGCTCAAGGCGACCGGCGGTGGAGGCGGCATCGGCATGCAGGTGTGCCGCAGTGCCGCCGAGCTGCGCGCCGCCTTCGACCGCGTCACCCGCCTGGCCGAGCGCAGCTTCGGGTCCGCGGGCGTGTTCGTCGAACGCTTCGTGGAGCGTGCCCGCCACGTCGAGGTGCAGATCTTCGGCGACGGGTCGGGGCGGGTGGTGTCCCTCGGCGACCGCGACTGCTCGCTGCAACGCCGCAACCAGAAGGTGATCGAGGAGGCCCCTGCGCCGGGCCTGCCGGATGACGTTCGGGCACGACTGCATTCGTCGTCGCGCGCGCTGGCCGCGTCGGTCGCCTACCGGTCGGCGGGGACCGTGGAGTTCGTCTACGACGCCGAGCGCCGGGAGGCGTCCTTCCTCGAGGTCAACGCGCGGCTGCAGGTGGAGCACCCGGTGACCGAGGCGGTCACGGGAATCGATCTGGCCGGCTGGATGTTCCGCCTCGCGCGCGGTGAGCGCGGCCTGCTCGACGCGCACCCCGACGGCGAGGTGCCCGTGCGTGGCCACGCCGTGGAGGCACGCGTCTACGCCGAGGACCCGGCGCGTGACTACCGGCCGAGCACTGGCACGCTCACCGCCGTCGCGTTCCCCGCTGACGACCGGGCCCGCGTCGACACCTGGGTCGACGACGGCACCGAGATCTCTGCGTTCTACGACCCGCTGCTCGCGAAGGTGATCACGACGGGCGCCGACCGCGACGAGGCGCTCGACGCGCTGGGCGCCGCACTCGACGACACCGTCCTGCACGGCATCGAGGTCAACGTCGGGATGCTGCGCGCCTCGGTCGACCGCGCCGAAGTGCGCGCGGCCACGCACAGCACCGCGACGCTCGCCGAGGTCACCGATCCGAGGCCGCGGATCACCGTCGACCGCCCCGGGCTGATGACGACGGTGCAGGACCTCCCCGGCCGGATCGGCATGTGGGACGTCGGCGTACCGCCCAGCGGTCCGATGGACGACCTGTCGTTCCGGCTCGGCAACCAGGCACTCGGAAACCACGACGGCGCCCCGGGTCTGGAGTGCACTGCCTCGGGACCGCTGCTGCGCGTCACGCACCCGACCACGTTCTGCGTTACGGGCGCCGAGTGCACGGTCAGGGTGAACGACGTGGTCGTTCCGATGTGGGAGCCCGTCGAGGTGCCCGCCGGGGGAGTGCTCGAAGTGGGGGCAGCCGAGACGACGGGCCTGCGAACCTACGTGCTCGTCGACGGCGGATTCGACGTGCCTGCCTACCTCGGCAGCGCGTCGACGTTCACCCTCGGTCGCTTCGGCGGCCACGGGGGCAGGCAACTCGTGGTCGGCGACGTCCTGCGCGCAGCACCGTCCGCCGGAACACGACGGTCCGCGGTCGACACCGCACACCGGCCAGCGATGGCGCCGGAATGGGAACTCGCAGTCACCGAAGGACCGCACGGCGCCCCGGAGTTCTTCACCCGCAGCGACATCGAGACGCTCTACGGCGCCCCCTACCGCGTGCACTTCAACTCGGCGCGCACCGGCGTCCGCCTCGAGGGGCCGCGCCCCGAATGGGCCCGCCCCGACGGCGGCGAGGCCGGGCTGCACCCCTCGAACATCCACGACACCGCGTACTCGGTGGGCGCCCTGGACTTCACCGGCGACACGCCGATCCTGCTCGGGCCCGACGGCCCCAGCCTCGGCGGCTTCACGTGCCCGGTGACGGTGGTCTCCGCCGACCGGTGGAAGCTCGGCCAGTTGCGTCCCGGTGACACGGTGCGATTCGTCCCGATCCGGGTGGCCGACGCCGCCCCGGTCGGGGACGTCGAAAGACGCGGTAGCGCAACGGTACTCCAGGCACGCGGCGGTGACGGCGACGACGGCGTGCTGGCCCGGCGGGCCGGTGACCGCGCGCCTGCGGTCACCTACCGACGCAACGGTGACGACAACGTGCTGATCGAGTACGGCGACATGGTGCTCGACCTCGCGTTGCGGGCCCGGGTGCACGCGCTGCACCAGTGTCTGCGCACGGCGATGTCCGACGGGACGGTCAGCGGCATCCGCGACCTCACGCCCGGGATCCGGTCGCTGCAGGTGCACGTCGACCCCGACCGGCTGCCGATCGAGAAGCTGCTCGGGCTGCTCGTCGAACTCGAGGACGAGCTGCCCGCCACCTCGGAACTCGTCGTGCCGAGCCGGTCGGTCCGGCTGCCGCTGTCGTGGGACGACCCGGCCACCCGGGAGGCCATCGCCCGCTACACCTCCGGCGTGCGCGACGACGCGCCGTGGTGCCCCTCGAACATCGAGTTCATCCGACGGGTCAACGGTTTGGCGTCCCAGGCCGACGTGATGGACGTGGTGTTCGCCGCGGAGTACCTGACCCTTGGCCTCGGCGACGTCTACCTCGGCGCTCCCGTGGCGACCCCGCTCGACCCGCGGCACCGCCTCGTCACCACCAAGTACAACCCGGCCAGGACCTGGACGGCAGAGAACTCCGTCGGCATCGGTGGGGCCTACCTGTGCATCTACGGCATGGAGGGTCCCGGTGGCTACCAGTTCGTCGGACGCACCACGCAGGTGTGGAGCCGCTACCGCCACACCGCGCCGTTCGAACCCGGCACCCCGTGGCTCTTGCGATTCTTCGACCGCATCTCCTGGTACCCCGTGGCGGCCGACGAATTGCTCGACCTGCGCGCCGATCTCGCCGCCGGTCGAGGGTCGGTCGACATCACCGATGGCACGTTCTCACTGGCCGAGCACGAACGGTTCCTCGCCGACAACGCCGACTCGATAGCCCGGTTCCGCGCTCGGCAGGGTGCGGCATTCGGGGCCGAGCGTGCCGCCTGGGCTGCGGCCGGTGAATTCGACCGCGCGGAACGGGCGCAGTCGCGAGCCGTCCCACTGACCTCGGACCTGGTGCTCGCCGACGGCGAGCAACGGGTGGACGCACCGTTCGCGTCGAGCGTGTGGAAGGTCGACGTCGAAGTCGGCGACCACGTCACGACCGGACAGCCGCTACTCGCACTGGAGGCGATGAAGATGGAGACGGTTCTGACCGCACCGGCCGACGGGACGGTGACGCGAGTGCTGGTGGCCGCGGGCAATCAGGTTGACCCCGGTGCGCCCCTGCTCGTGGTCGGCCCGGCCGAACCCGACGTCACGGACATCCCCGCATGACGGCCGCCGACCGGGTCCGCGCGACGTACGCGGCGATCGAGGCCGCCGACCGGCCCGAGATCTGGATCTTCCTGCGTCCGATGGCCGATGCGCTCGCCGACGCCGCCGCGGTCGACGCCGCGGTCGCGGCCGGGGAAGACCTGCCGTTGGCGGGAACGACTGCGGCCGTCAAGAACAACGTCGACGTCGCCGATCTGCCCACCACCGCGGGCTGCCCCACCTACGCGTCGGCGCCCGCCGCCACCGATGCGCCCGTCGTCGCGCGCCTGCGCCGCGCCGGCGCGGTCGTCGTCGGCGCCACCAACCTCGACCAGTTCGCCACCGGCCTGGTGGGGACGCGCAGCCCGCACGGGGCCGTACGCGACTCGCGCAGGCCCGACCGCATTTCCGGCGGATCCAGTTCGGGATCCGCGGTCGCGGTGGCGCTGGGTCTGGTGGACATCGCGATCGGTACCGACACGGCGGGATCGGGCAGGGTGCCCGCGGCGCTGCAGGGCATCGTCGGCATCAAGCCCACCCTGGGTGTGGTGCCGACCAACGGCGTCGTGCCTGCGTGCCGCTCCTATGACTGCGTGACGGTGTTCGCGCGCGACCTCGACACGGCCGACGTGGCAATGGGGGTGATGGCAGGGGGACCCGGCGCTCGACCGTTCCCGCCCGACGCGCCGCTGGCCGCTCCCCGGACACCGGTGGTGGCCGTCCCGCGGGAGCTGCCTGGACTGTCGGACTCCTGGCGGGCGGCATTCGACGAGGCGAGCGAACGGCTCGCGAAAGCCGGTGCGACACTGCGGGAGATCGACCTCGTCCCGTTCCTCGAGGCCGCGAGACTGCTGTACGACGGTGGCCTGGTCGCCGAACGACACGAAGCAGTCGGTGAGTTCGTCGACGCGCACCGTGCCGAGGTGGACCCGATCGTCGGCTCGATCGTCGCTGCCGCCGGCTCGGTGCCGGCCACCACGCTGCTGCGCGACCGCGTCCGCTTGCACGACCTGACGACCCTGGCATTGGACGAGCTCGGCGACTGCGATGCGCTGCTCGTCCCGACGACCACCGAACATCCGACGATCGCCGAGGTCGCCGCAAATCCGATCGCCGTGAACTCCCGGCTCGGCACCTACACCAACTTCTGCAACCTCATGGACATGTGCGCGGTCGCGGTGCCATCGGGCACCGCCGGCGACGATCAGTTCGGGGTCACGGTGGTGGCGCGGGCCGGAGCCGACGCCGTCGCGCTGGACGTCGCGCGGCTGCTCACCGGTTCCGGCGAGCCGACCCGCGCGCCGTGGCCAACGTGCGCAGGGCTTTCCGCTACACCGCTGATGGTGGTGGGCGCTCATCTGCGCGGTCAGCCCCTGGCGTGGCAGCTGACCGACCGCGGGGCCCGCTGGCTCGGGCTCGCGCAGACGGCACCGCTGTACCGCTTCGCGCGGCTGGACACCACACCGCCCAAGCCGGGTCTGATGCGGGTGGGGGCCGAGGACGGCACGTCGATCGGCGGCGAGCTGTGGCTGGTCGGAACGGCCATGCTGGGGGAGTTCCTCGCCGCCCTGCCGGCGCCGATGGCGCTGGGCAGCGTCACACTCGCCGACGGCACCGAGGTGGTCGGGTTCGGCTGCGCGCTCGACGCATGGCGCGACGGTGCCGACATCTCGCACTTCGGCGACTGGCCGAGCTATCTGCGCTACGCCGACGCCGCCCCGTCCCGGGCGTAGCGCTCGACCTCGCGCAGGCTGCGCTGCCGCACCGCGGGCGTCGCCTCGTCCGGGATGCCCAGCACCCGCAGGCAGGCGTCGGCCACGTGGATGGGCAGTGCGGAGCGTTCGGGGCCCTCGGGCACCGTCCACATGTTCACCAGTGACTCGACGAGCCGGAACGGGAGATCCGCGGCGGCCTGGTGCACACCGGTCTGGTCCACGACCGCGCTGCTGAGCGCCAGGTAGTGCAACCGCAACCGCTCACGGTCGGACCAGAACGGCTCCAGCCGGGCGTCGCGCAGTTCCGGAAGCAGGTACAGCGCACCGAGATTCCACTGACCCGACAGCAGCTGGTCACCGTCGAAGGCCGCCAGCGCGTGCAGATGCTCTGCCGCCGACAGCGCGGGTTCGGCGCCGAGCAGGTTCGGGATGAACGACAGCGTGGGAGCCACGGTCTGGCCCAGCAGCGCGCACAGGATGTCGTCCTTGGTCTTGAAGTAGTGATACAGCGAGGCCTGCCGGATCCCGACCGACTCGGCGATCGACCTCGTCGACGTGCCCGTGTAGCCCAGCGTGGTGAACAATTCGCCTGCGGCATCGAGGATTTCGTCACGGGCGGTGGTGCCCGGACGTCTCTGGTCGTGCAGTCGGGGACGTCCGGCCCGGGTGAGCGGCATGCACCCATCGTGGACCATCGAGACCCAGATGCGGTAGTCCTCCCGTTTCTGTCACACGACAGAAACGCGCGATACGCATCGGTTACGCGAGCCGTCATTTGGTTACGCCAGCGACACCCACCGGCGCTGCGGCACCGGAAAACTGTCAACTGACAGGCCAGCAGGCATCCGACCACACACCCGGGAGTTCCATGGGCATCGCCGCTTCCGCAGTGGACGCACCCGAAGAGCGTGCCGAGGTGCCGACGATCCCCGACGCCGTGGCAACAGTCAGCGACCTGCGAGTCACGTTCCGCCGCAACGGTCATGACGTGCACGCGTTGCGCGGGGTGTCACTGACCATCGCGCCGGGCGAGATCCTCGGGCTGGTGGGGGAGTCGGGCTCCGGCAAGAGCGTCCTTGGCTTCACGATGCTCGGTCTGCTGCCCAAGGCGGCCAAGGTCGACGGCGCCGTGCGCGTGACCGGCTCCGACATGGTTCACGGTGATCCGAAGGCGTTGCGCAAGGTCCGCAGGCTCGACCTCGGCGCGGTGTTCCAGGACCCGATGACGTCACTGAACCCGACGATGCGCATCGGTCGGCAGGTCGCGGAGGCGGCAGGCAGCGAGGACGCCGCCCTGCGGCTGCTCACCGCGGTCGGCATCCCCGACCCCAAGCGCCGGATGCGGTCCTATCCCCACGAACTCTCCGGCGGTCTCCGCCAACGGGTGATGATCGCCATCGCCATCGCGGGCGACCCCGAACTCATCATCGCCGACGAGCCGACCACGGCACTCGACGTCACCGTCCAGGCGCAGGTGCTGCGGCTGTTACAGCGCCTGCGCGACGAGATCGGCTGCAGCATCGTGCTGATCACCCACGATCTCGGCGTCGCAGCGCAGATCTCGGACCGCATCGCGGTGCTCTACGCCGGCCGCATCGCCGAGATCGGCCCCGCCGCAGAGGTGCTCGGCAGGCCCGCGCATCCCTACACCCACGGCCTGCTGCGCTCGCGGCTCACGCTCGAGACCGCACGCGACCGCAAGCTCGCCGCCCTCGCGGGATCGGTGCCCAGCCCGGTCACCCCGCTGCCCGGCTGCGCGTTCGTCCCGCGCTGCGCGCTGGCCACCGACGACTGCACCACGGCGCCGCCCGCACCGATCCCCGTCGAACCGGATCGGGTCAGCGCCTGCATCCGGCCGCTCGACACCGTCGCCAAAGGGCTCGGCGCTGCCACCACCAACACCGCGCAGCCGTACCCCGAGGTGGAGCGCGCCGCACACCCGCCGTCGGTGGTGCTGGCCGACGTCACGAAGACCTTCGCGGTGACCCGGCGATGGCTGGACCGCTCGAACGACGGCGGCGGGAAACTGCAAGCGCTGCGCGGGGTGACGCTGCGCGTGGGACACGGTGAATCCGTCGCGCTCGTCGGCGAGAGCGGGTCGGGCAAGTCGACGCTGCTGCGCGTCATCGCCGGGCTGGAGAAGGCGACGTCGGGATCGGTCGACCTCGCCGACGGCGAACGTCCGCAGATGGTGTTCCAGGACGCAGGCGCCTCGCTCACCCCGTGGATGTCGGTCGGGGAGCTGATCGCCGAACGCCTTCGCAGTACCGCGATGTCGCGCAGGCAGCGCCAGGCCGCCGTGGTCGAGGTGCTCGAGCGCGTCGGTCTGCCCGGCGACGTCGCGAAGTCCCGTGCGAGCCAACTTTCCGGCGGTCAGCGTCAGAGGGTGTCGCTGGCGCGCGCCACGGTGGTGCCGCCGTCGGTGCTGCTGTGCGACGAACCCACCAGCGCGCTCGACGTGTCACTGGCGGCTTCGGTGCTCAATCTGATCGGCGACCTGCGCCGCAGTCTCGACATGTCGGTCGTGTTCGTCACCCACGACCTGTCCGTGGCCCGTGTCGTCGCCGACCGCATCGCCGTCATGTACCTCGGCCGCATCGTGGAGATCGGACCTGCCGAGCGGGTCATCGGCGATCCCGCACACCCCTACACCCAGGCGCTGGTCGACTCAATCCCCGACCTGGGCCGTGAATCACGCGTCCTTGCAGGCGAACCCGCCAGCCCGCTGTCCCCGCCATCGGGATGCGCGTTCCATCCGCGGTGCCCGATCTCGATCGACGCGTGCGGCGGCGAGGACCTCGACGTTCGCCTCGAGGGCAGCCCCGGCAACCCGCACCAGGTGGCGTGCATCGAACGGAGGGCCGTCTAGATGGCCATCGCCCTACCCGCCGCCCCGCTGGTGCGCGGTGGCTCACGCTGCGTCCTCTCGCTTCCCGAGTCGACGTCGAGCGTCGTCAACTGGGTCGGCTTCTCCCTGGTGATCGTGGTGACCCTGGTCTGCCTTGCCGTCCCCGTGCTCGCCCCGTACGACCCGCTGACGCCCGCGGGCATGCCGCTGCAGGCGCCGGGCAAGGGCGGCTTCCTGCTCGGCACCGACAGCATCGGCCGCGACATTCTGTCCCGCGTGCTCTACGGCGCCCGCTCGAGCTGGTTCGCCGCGCTCGTGGTCGTCGCGATCGGCCTGCTGATCGGCGGGCTGGTCGGCCTGATCGCCGGCACCGTCGGAGGCTGGGTCGACACCGTGCTGATGCGGATCACCGACGCGTTCCTGTCCCTGCCCGCCCCGGTTCTCGCGATTGCCGTGGTCGCGGCGCTCGGACCCGGCTTCGTGCACACCCTGATCGCGGTGTCGATCGTGTGGTGGCCGTTCTACGCCCGGCTGGTCCGCGGCGAGGTCGTCCGGCTGGCGGCGCGGCCACACGTCGAGGCAGCCAAGCTCGCCGGGGTCGGCCCGATCCGGCTGGCCCGGCGGCATCTGCTGCCGGGCGCCGTACCCAATGCCGTGGTGGCGGCCAGCCTCGACATCGGCACGCTGATCCTGACGCTGGCGGCGCTGTCGTTCCTCGGGCTCGGACAATCCGCTCCCGCACCGGAACTCGGTGCGGACTCTGCACGCAACCTGAGCTACTTCCTGCAGCAGTGGTGGATTCCGGTGATGCCGGGAATCGGCGTCCTGGTGCTGGCGCTGATCGGCAACGTCGCGGGGGATTGCCTGCGCAATCTCATGAAGGGGTCCCGATGAGCGCTTGCGCGAAGAGGAGAGGGTCCCGATGAGCGCTTGCGCGAAGAGGAGAAGGTCCCGATGAAGACGTTCGTGGCGACCCGGCTGGGCGCGATGGTAGCGATCCTCATCGCCCTGACCGGCGTGCTGTTCATCCTGCAGCACGTCTCACCGCTCGACCCCGTCAAGGCGCAGCTGGGTGCGCAGGCCTCCGCGGAAGCCGTCGCGGCGCGGCGCGAGGCGCTCGGCCTCAACGAGCCGATCCTGGTCCAGTTCTGGAACTACCTCACCGGCGCCGTCGGCGGCGACCTCGGCACGTCGTACCGCACGCGGCACGCCGTGCTGTCGGATCTGGGCGACTTCCTGCCCGCCACACTCGAACTCGCCCTCTTCGGGATGGCGATCGCGATCGTGTTCGCGGTGCTGCTGGCGTTCAGCACGACGCTGAAGTGGCGCGGCGCGGGCGTCCTGCGTGCCGTGCTGTTCACCGGGTCGTCGGCGCCGATGTTCCTGCTCGGCATCCTCGGCCTGATCGTCTTCTATCAGAACCTCGGCTGGGTGCCCGCCAACGGACGCGTGTCGATACCCAACCCTCCCGACGGGCCGACGGGGCTGTTGACGGTCGACGGCCTGCTGCGCGGCCGGTTCGACGTCGTCGCCGACGCCATCCACCACCTGATCCTGCCGGCCTGCGTCATCGCGCTCGGTCCCGCGGTCGCCATCGGCCGGGTGCTGCGCAGCAGCCTGCTGTCCGACATCGACAGTGACTACGCACGCACGGCGCGCGCCAAGGGGCTCTCGGAGGGCCGGATCATGGCGCGGCACGTCCTGCGCAACTGCGTCGGCGCCGCGCTGTCGATGACGGGTCTGCAAGTGGGCCTGATGTTCTCCGGCGTCCTGGTCGTGGAGCAGGTGTTCGGCTGGCCGGGCATCGGCCAGTACATCGCCCAGAGCATCCCCGTCGCCGACTTTCCCGCCATCGCCGGGGTGACCCTGATGCTCGGCGCCCTCTACGTGTTCATCAACACGGCGGTCGACCTCTTGCAGGCCGCCGCTGATCCACGCATCGCAGTCATAGGAGGATAGGTGCCGAAACAGCCACTCATCGTTGGCAACCCCGTTCTGGTGGTCGTCGACATGCAGGAAGCCGGCGACATGCCCGCCGAGGAAGTCGGCATCGAGCACATGCCGGGCTACGACGGACGCATCGAGCGGGCCCAGCGCCTGATCGAGACGGCGCGTGCGGCTCTGATCCCCATCGTGTTCTTCCAGGAAGTGCACCGTCCCAGCGGAATCGACTTCGGGCGCGAACTCGACGGCGTCGAGGGCGAGCACTGCGTCGACGGCAGGCCCGGGACGCCACTGCATCCTGCGCTGCTGCCGAAGTTCGACGGTCCCAATCACGAGTTCCACATCGTCAAGCGCCGCTACTCCGGTTTCATCGGAACGGAATTCGAGATCGTGCTGTCCGGTCTGCAGGCCTCGACGCTGATCCTCGTCGGCGGACTTACCGACGTGTGCGTGCACTACACCTTCGCCGACGCACACCAGCGCGACTTCTACGTGCGCGTGGTCACCGACTGCGTGGGCGGCTCGACCCAGTACCGCCACGACGCGGCCCTGGACGCCATGGAGTACCTGCAGACCGGTGCGATGCGCACCACCGACGAGATCTTGGCCGCCTTCGCCGAACTCGCCCCCGCCACCGCGCCCGTCCTCGAAGGAGCCGTCCGATGAACAAACCGCTGCGCGCCGCCCTCGCACTGGGCGCGGCGACCATGCTGGCGCTCACCGCATGTGGCGGTTCGGATTCGGGCGGCGGCACACCGAACGCCGCACCCACCGACAAGGTGCTGCACGTGTCGTTCCTCCAGGACCCGGGTCAGCCGCCGGACCCCGACATCTTCTACGCCGGTCAGGGCCTGCTACTCACCACGAACCTCTACGAGGGTCTGCTGCAGTACAAGGGCGGCACCGAGAAGCCCGAGATCGAACCGCTACTGGCCACCGAGTGGACCGAATCGCCCGACCACAGGGTGTTCACCTTCAAGCTGCGCCAGGGCGTCACGTTCCACGACGGCACGCCGTTCACGTCGGCGGCCATCAAGGCGTCCTTCGACCGCAGGCTCGCGGTCGACCAGGGCCCGGCGTACATGGTCAAGGACGTCGAATCGGTGACCACCCAGGGTGATTACGACGCCACGATCACGCTCAAGGCGCCCAACTCGGCCTTCCTCGACTACATCGCCTCGCCGTACGGCCCGAGGATGGTCAGCCCCGAGGGGTTGGCGAAGAACGCAGGCGGCGACAACGCCCAGGCCTATCTGACGAACCACGACCTCGGCACCGGCCCGTACACCCTGACCGCCGCCGAGGTCGGATCGCGCTACGCGCTGGCGGCCTACCCGCAGTACTGGGGCGAGAAGCCGTACTTCGAACAGGTCGAGATCCCCGTCATCACCGACGTCTCCGCTCAGCAGTTGCAGTTCAACAACGGGCAGATCGCGGCGATCATGCACGACCTGCCGTCCTCGGCCGTCGAGCAGTACCTGAACGACGACAAGTACTCGCACTACTCGCTGCCGACGATGATGTCGAACTACCTGTACCTGAACCCGCACAAGGGCATGCTCACCGACCCCGTGAAGCGCAACGCCGTGATGCAGGCCGTCGACGTCGACGCCCTGGTGAAGCAGACCTACTTCGGCCGCGGCAAGAGGGCCGAGCAGGTGTATCCGCCCAACATGATGGCCCCGGAGTTCGCCAAGCAGAACGTGACCCACGACCCGTCGGTGCTCAGCGGGGTGGCCGCCGGTCTGCCGCCGGATCAGAAGTCGATCACCATCGGTTACGACTCGTCGAACCCCGACAACCAGTTGATCAGCAACCTGATCCAGACACAGCTCGCCGCGGCGGGACTGACCGCCAAGGTGCAGAGCTACCCGACGTCGGAGATCTACGGCTGGATCGGCACCGACGGGCAGTCGGCACCGGAGATCTTCTCCGCCACCGCCTGGCCGGACGCTCCGTCGCCGTACACCTGGGGACACATCTCGTTCGATCCCGACGGCGGCCTCAACTACCTCGGCTGCTCGGCTCCGCCCGTCACCGCCGCGCTTGCCGAGGGACTGAAGACCGGTGCCCCGGAACCGTTCTCGACCGCTGCGCTGGAGGCGACCAAGACGGGCTGCTGGCTCAACATGGCGGACGTCGACGACTTCGTGGTCGCTCAGCCTTGGCTCAAGGGCGTCGAGCAGGCGCACGTCGTGACGAACCCGAACTCGCTGCGACTGTTCGAACTGTCGGCGGGCTGATGGCGACGCTGGTCCACCGGAGCGGTGTCCGCCGAATCATCCTGCTGACCCTGGGGTGGGAGGACCTGCCCAAGTCCGTCTCGGTACACGGCGCTCCGGCGGACCAGTCGATGCGTGAACCCGTACCGGGCGTGCTGCTGCAGACCGACGGCGGCTGGGTGCTGCTCGACACCGGGTTCAACACGGCCCTGATCCGGGATCCGCACCTGCGCAGGCGTTTCTACCCGAGCGTCGAGTACCAGCCGGTGCTGCCAGGGCCGGGGGAGCCGATCGAGGAGTCACTGGCCGAGATCGGGGTGGACGTCGACGACATCCACCTCGTCGCGGTGTCCCACCTGCACACCGATCACGCCGGCGGGCTCAAGCTGTTCGCAGGCAAGGTGCCCGTGCACGCGCAGCGACGCGAACTCGAATACGGACTGTCGAATCACCCGGAGCCGCAAGAGCACGCGATATTCCGAGTGGACTTCGACGATCCGACGATCGACTGGCAGCTCGCGGACGGCGAATCGGACGTCGCACCCGGCATCACCGCCGTGCCCACGTACGGCCACACCCCCGGTCACCAGAGCTTCGTCGTCGAACTCGACCACTCGGTGACCGGTGGGGATGGTCCGAACGGATACGTCTTCGCGTTCGACGCGGCCGATCTCACCGAGAACATCGAGCACGAACTCGCGATCGGCGGATACATCGACGTCGAACCCGAGGAGACGATCGAACCGATCCGCAGGCTCAAGAAGCTCGCCAAGGACAAGGGCTACCCCTTGATCCCCGGCCACGATCCCCACGTGTGGCCGGAGATGACCCAGCACTTCCACGACCGATTCGGCGTTCCGTGATCGATCTGGTGTTACGAGCCGAACGGGTCCTGCTCGACGGCGAACTGCGGGCGGCGTCGGTGGCGATCGCGAACGGCATGGTCGTCGAGGTCGGACCGGTGGACGCCGGGTTCACGGTGACGACCGAGGTGACCCTGCAGCCGGAGACCGTCCTGCTACCCGGCTTCGTCGACACGCACGTGCACGTCGACGACCCCGGCACCGACTGGGAGGGCTTCGCGACCGCCACCGCCGCCGCTGCGGCGGCAGGCATCACGACGCTGGTCGACATGCCGCTCGACTCGGTGCCCGTCACGACGACCGTCGCCGCCCTGCGCATCAAGCAGGCTGCGGCCGCGGGCAACTGCCACGTCTCGGTCGGCTACTGGGGCGGCGTCGTGCCGGAGAACCTCGGCGACCTCACGGCACTGGCCGCGGCGGGTGTGGCCGGCTTCAAGTGCTTCCTCGCCGATTCGGGCAACCCCGACTTCGGCCACCTCGACGCAGCGCAGTTCCGGTCGGCGGCGGCCCGAATCGCCGACCTTGGCTCGGTGCTGCTGGTGCACGCCGAGAGCGACGACGTCATCGAGGCCAGTGCGCCGCCGTCCGGTGTCGACTACGAGTCGTTCCTGGGATCGCGGCCGGCTGCCGCCGAGGAGGACGCCGTCGGGCTGGTGATCGAGACGGCCAGGGCCACCGGCGCGCGCCTGCACGTCGTCCACGTCTCGAGCGCGACCGTCCTGCCCGCGCTGGCGGAGGCCAAGCGAGACGGGATTGCTGTCAGCGCCGAGACGTGTCCGCACTACCTCACCTTCGCAGCCGAGGACGTCGGTGACGGCGCCACCGAGTACGCGGCATACCCGCCGATCCGCCACGACCGCAATCGCGACCCGCTCTGGGCGGCGCTGTTCGACGGCACCCTGGACATGGTGGTCTCCGACCACTCGCCGTGCGCACCGGAACTCAAGGGCGACGGCGACTTCGGCCGCGCCTTCGGCGGCATCAGTTCACTGGAGCTCGGCCCCAGCGCTGTATGGACCCATGCCGCCGAACGAGGCTTCGGACTCCCCGAACTCAGCCGGTGGATGGCGGAGCGGCCCGCAGCGCTGGCCGGTCTGACCGACCGCGGCAGGATCGCCGTGGGCCTGCGCGCCGACCTGTGCGCCTTCGACCCCGACGGCTCCGGCGTGGTGGACGGCAGCCGGCTGCGGCACCGCCACGGGGTGACCCCGTACGACGGCATGACCCTGCGCGGCACCGTCGCGCAGACCTGGGTCGCGGGACGATCGGCGTACGAGCGTGCGGCGGTGCCCGCGTGAGGATCCTCGTACTCAACCCGAACACCTCGCCGTCGATGACCGAGGAGATCGCCGTCGCCGCCAGGGCCGCGGCAGCCTCCGGCACCGAGATCGTGGCGATGGCCGCACCATTCGGTGCCTCGGCCATCGATTCGGCCGCCGAGAGCTACCTGTCGGCCGTTGCGGTGATGGACCTCGTCGCGTCGCTGCTCGAGGCGGGGGAGTTCCGCTACGACGCGGTGGTGTTGGCCGGCTTCGGCGAGCACGGTAGGGATGCACTCGCCGAGATGCTCGCGGTGCCGGTGTTCGACATCGCCGAATGCGCCGCCCACGTCGCGCATCTCATCGGCAGGAGGTTCTCGGTGATCACCACGCTCGCGCGTTCGATCCCACCGATCGAGGACCGGCTGCTGCTGGCCGGCCTGAACTCGCACTGCGCATCGATACGCGCCTGCGGGCTGGGCACCGCGGAGGTCGAAGCCGATCCGGCCGGTGCCGTGGCGGCCATCGTCGACGAGGCGGCGCGGGCGATCTCGGACGACGGCGCCGACGTGATCTGCCTCGGCTGCGCGGGCATGGCGGGGGTGACGAGTGCGATCACGGCCACACTCGGGGTGCCCGCCATCGACGGCGTCGCGGCGGCCGTGGCCCTCGCGCACGCCGTCGCCGGACTCGGACTGTCGACCAGCAAGGCCGGCGTGTACGCCCCAGGGCCCGCCAATCCACGGTCGCACTGGCCGATCTCACGTGCACTGGCGTCCCATGACTGAGGTGGATCTGGCGTCGCGCGTCGTCGGTGGCAGCGTCATCGCCGCGAGCGACGAGTCGTTCGGCGTCAAGGAGCGTCTGGTCGACCCGGCAGAACCCGCGTTCGTCCCGGGCACCTACGACCTGCGCGGCGAGGTCGTCGACGGCTGGGAGACGCGGCGGCACGCCGGCGCCGACGGTGACTGGGCCGTCGTACGGCTCGGCACCCCGGGGCGCATTCACGCCGTCGACGTCGACACCCGGTACTTCTCGGGCAATCACCCGACGGGGTGCCGGATCGAGGCGTGCGTGCTTGGCCCGACGGCCGACCCGACGCTGCCGCACGTCGAGTGGACGACGCTGGTGGCGGACGTGGCGCTGAAGGCCGACGGCCACAACGTCTTCCCGGTGTCGAGCGGGCGCCGCTGGACGCACCTGCGCCTGCGGCTGTCCTCCGACGGCGGCGTGGCCCGGCTACGCGTCTACGGCGAGGTGATCCCCGACCCGGTCACGTGGGCCGACGTCACCGTCGAGATATCGGGGCTCGAGCAGGGCGGACGCGTCGAATGGTGCAGTGACGGCTTCTATTCCGATGCCGGCGCGCTCATCAAACCCGACCGCCCCGCCAACATGGGCGACGGGTGGGAGACCCGACGCCGCCGCGACGTCGGGCCCGACACCCACGACGCCGTGCTGATCTCCTTCGCCGTGCCAACCGACTTGCGGCGCATCGAGATCGACACGTCCTACTTCGTGTTCAACGCATCGCTGGAGATCGCCGTGCTGGGTAGCCGCATCCGCCCCGACGGCGAACACGGCTGGGCGCTGGTGCCATTCGACGTCGAGGTACTGCCGAGGACTCGGCTGGCCGCCGACACCCGGCAGGTCTTCGCCGTGTACTGCCCGGACGTCACGGCGTTGCGCGTCCAGGCCTATCCGGACGGGGGCATCGCCAGGGTGCGCGCCTCCGGCACGCCGACGCCGAGCGGGTGGGAAGCGCTACGCACCCGGTGGGAGGAGTCGTCATGACGTCGGTGATCGCGTCCGATTGTGCGGGCCTGTGGCGGCGCACGTTGCTCATCGGCGCCGACGGCTCGCGTGACACCGGCACCGACGTGATGTGGCTGCAGGGGCCCACCGCCTACGTCGACACCAGGGGCTTCGCGGGCACGCTGCACCAGCGGGGCGACGTGTTCGAGTGGCATCGCGACGTCGACGTCGAGCCGCCCGGGCCGCATCCCGATGCTGGTGCCATGCACTGGGACGGGGACACGCTGGTCGAGACCGGCGTGCACGAGTCCTACGTCGAGCACTGGCAACGCGAGGCGCGCCCGACGTCGCCGTGCGGGGCCGTCTTCGTCCGCGGTCCGGACGGTCGCCCCGGGCTCGTCGTCCGCGCCGGTGACCTGTTCGGGTGGGCGGGCGGCGGGGTGGTGGTGATCGACGCGGTCGGCAGTCGGCGCTGGACCGCATTGCAGCCTTCGGACAACCAGATTCGGGCCAACGGTGTGCGCTGGATCATCGAACGATACGAGGGAGTAGTGAATCAATGAGTGGCGCAACGTCTTTCACGTCGATACCGATCGTGGACATCAGCGGACTGCGGTCACCCGATCGCGCCGAGCGGGAACGCGTCGCCGCCGAGATCGGCCGCGCGGCCCGCGACGTGGGGTTCCTCTACGTCGAGGGCTCCGGTGTCGACGACGCACTGTTCGACGACATGCTCGAGGCCACCAAGGGATTCTTCGCGCTGCCGCTCGAGGAGAAGATGCGCAGCTACATCGGGCTGTCGCGGTGCCACCGCGGCTACGTGCCGATCGGTGAGGAGGGCGTCGAGAGCGGCACGCCCGATCTCAAGGAGGCCTTCGACACTGCGCTCGACCTCCCGGCCGACGACCCGGACCACCTCGCGGGCAACCCGATGCTCGGCCCGAACGCGTGGCCCGATCTGCCCGGCTTCGCCGAAGCCGTCACCGCCTACTACGACGCGGTGCTCGAGGTCGGGCACCGGCTGCTGTGGGCGTTCGCGGTCGCCCTTGGCGAGGACCCGGACGTGTTCTCCCGGCACGCGATCAAGACGCCGAGTCAGCTGCGGTTGGTGCACTATCCGTTCGACGCGGACGCCCACGACGTCATCGGCATCGGCGCCCACACCGACTACGAGTGCTTCACCCTGCTCAAGGGCACCGCACCGGGCCTCGAGGTGATGAACGGGGCAGGGGAGTGGATCGACGTTCCCCCGGTGCCGGGCACCTTCGTGGTGAACATCGGCGACCTGCTCGAGCTGTGGACCAACGGCGCGTTCGTCGCCACCAGTCACCGGGTGCGGAAGGTGAAGGAGGAGCGGTACTCGTTCCCGCTGTTCTTCAACGTCGACTACGACACCGTGGTCGAGCCGCTGCCGCAGTTCGCCGGGGACGGTGCGCGCCGGGCGCCGCTGCGCGCGGGGGAGCACCTGTTCGCCCAGACCGCCCAGTCGTTCGCCTACCTGCGGCGCAGGATCGACAGCGGCGATCTCGTCCTGCCCGAGGGTTCGCTGGGGCTGGGCCAGTTCGGTCAGCAGGCGCTGCACGGGGCGTCCGCGGCCACCGGCTGACGGCGGCTAGTTGACCGGTGAGTTCACGAAGCGCAGGTCGGGCAGCATGGCCCGGGCGGCCACGATGCCCTCACCCGACTGCCACACCTCGTCGTTGACGACGAAGACGCGGCCGTCCTTGGACGCCGACAGTCGACGCCACGCCTCGCTGTCGAGCACCTCACGGGACCGCTCCCTGGCGGCGGCGGATCCGAAGGAGACGAAGATCACGTCGCCCTCGGCCGGGGTGAAGTCCGCCTCGGACAGATCCGAGGTGCCCACCTCCACGTACGGCTTGTCGGTGAAGCGCTGCGCCGCCGGCCGGTCCACGCCGGCGATGGCCAGCACGCTGCCGGGGAAGTCGTCGATCCCGGAGATCTGGGCGGTGTCGTCCATCAGGCGCACCACCGACGCCTGGAAGTGCGTGGTGTCGTTCTGGGCGGCCCGCTTCTTGGCGTCGGCGTCGAAGCCCTCGAGCAACGGGGTGGCGGCACCGTCGCGACCCACGGCCGCGGCTACCGTCCGCAGGGTGTCCTGCCAGCCTGGGCCGGGCGGGCCGGTGAACACCGTCGGCGCGATCCGGGACAGGTCGCCGAACTCACCGGGGGTGAGCCCCTCGGAACCGAGGATCAGGTCGGGCTTCGCCTCGCGGATCGCGTCGAGGTCGGGGGCGGTCTCCGCACCCACCGCGGGCAGATCGTGGATGACCGAGCCGAGGTAGGACGGCTGCTCCTGCGATCCGTCGGGCAGCGCGGCGGCGACGATCCGCGACTGCATGCCGAGCGCGCACAGCGCATCGAGTTGATCACCGGAGAGGACCACGATGCGCCGCGGATCCGCGACCACCTCCGTGCTGCCTGCGGCATGTCGCACCTCGCGCCGCTCGGGCCCCTCGGCAGGTGGCGGCGGGTCGGCCGGACACGACTCGTCGGGTCGGCGGTCATTGCCAAGCACGTTGGCGCCGGCCACCCTCGTCGTGCTGGTGATGGGCGCGCCAGGGGCGTTGGCGGCCGTCGTCGCGGCACCGTCGCCGGACTCGCCGCAGCCGCCGAGGAAGACGACCGGAAGTGCCACCAGGACTGCGGCACCCGCCGCCAGCGGACCCAGTCGAGGTCGGGAGATCGGCACGGCGCCGACGGTAACATCCAGCCGTTTCCCGGTAGCTCAAGCGCTGGCGGCAGGCCCTCGCAGACGTAATACGACGGTTTGTAGGACCCAAGGCGGCGAAGCGCCCGAAGAGAGTTAGGATTCAAAAGAGCATGCGGGGTTTCCCGTCTGATTTTCTGGAGGATCTGTTGGTAGCCGAAGCGCCCCCAATCGGAGAACTCGAGGCACGGCGCCCCTTCCCGGCCCGGCTGGGTCCCAAGGGCAACCTCATCTACAAGCTGGTGACCACCACCGATCACAAGCTGATCGGCATCATGTACTGCGTCGCCTGCTTCGTGTTCTTCTTCATCGGCGGCCTGATGGCCCTGCTGATGCGCACCGAGCTCGCCCTGCCGGGGCTGCAGTTCCTGAGCAACGAGCAGTACAACCAGCTGTTCACCATGCATGGCACGGTGATGCTGCTGTTCTACGCGACGCCCATCGTGTTCGGCTTCGCGAACCTGGTGCTGCCGCTGCAGATCGGCGCGCCCGACGTCGCGTTCCCGCGACTCAACGCCTTCTCGTTCTGGCTGTTCCTGTTCGGCGCCCTGATCGCGATCGCCGGCTTCATCACCCCCGGTGGTGCGGCCGACTTCGGCTGGACCGCGTACTCGCCGCTGACCGACGCCATCCACTCGCCCGGCGCGGGCGGTGACCTCTGGATCATGGGTCTGGCCGTCGGTGGTCTGGGCACCATCCTCGGTGGCGTCAACATGATCACCACCGTGGTCTGCATGCGCGCCCCCGGCATGACCATGTTCCGGATGCCGATCTTCACCTGGAACATCCTGGTGACGTCGATTCTCGTGCTGCTGGCCTTCCCGCTGCTGACCGCCGCGCTGTTCGGCCTCGCCGCCGACCGCCACCTCGGTGCCCACATCTACGATCCCGCCAACGGTGGCGTCCTGCTGTGGCAGCACCTGTTCTGGTTCTTCGGGCACCCCGAGGTCTACATCATCGCGCTGCCGTTCTTCGGCATCGTCAGCGAGATCTTCCCGGTGTTCAGCCGCAAGCCGATCTTCGGCTACACCACCCTGATCTACGCGACGCTGGCCATCGCGGCCCTGTCGGTGGCCGTGTGGGCGCACCACATGTACGCCACCGGTGCGGTGCTGCTGCCGTTCTTCAGCTTCATGACGTTCCTGATCGCCGTCCCGACGGGCATCAAGTTCTTCAACTGGATCGGCACGATGTGGAAGGGCCAACTGACGTTCGAGACACCGATGCTGTTCTCGGTGGGCTTCCTCGTCACGTTCCTGCTCGGTGGCCTCTCGGGTGTGCTGCTGGCCAGCCCGCCGCTGGACTTCCACGTCACCGACAGCTACTTCGTGATCGCGCACTTCCACTACGTGCTGTTCGGCACCATCGTGTTCGCCACCTACGCGGGCATCTACTTCTGGTTCCCGAAGATGACGGGCCGCCTGCTCGACGAGCGGCTGGGCAAGCTGCACTTCTGGTTGACGTTCATCGGCTTCCACACGACGTTCCTGGTCCAGCACTGGGTGGGTGACGAGGGCATGCCGCGCCGCTACGCGGACTACCTGCCCACCGACGGCTTCACCACGCTGAACATCGTGTCGACCGCGGGTGCGTTCATCCTCGGCATCTCGACGCTGCCGTTCGTGTGGAACGTGTTCAAGAGCTGGCGCTACGGCGAGCCCGTCGTGGTCGACGACCCCTGGGGCTATGGCAACTCCCTGGAGTGGGCCACCAGCTGCCCGCCGCCGCGGCACAACTTCAACGAGCTGCCCCGAATCCGTTCGGAGCGTCCCGCGTTCGAGCTGCACTACCCGCACATGGTCGAGCGGATGCGTGCCGAGGCGCACGTCGGCAAGGCCCACGGCCCGGACGACGGTGACGTGACCAGGCTCGACGACGCGCAAGTGCGCACCTGACCTCCTCGGAGTGAATCAGTCGAAGGTGTCGGTTCTCATCACCGTCACCGGAGTCGATCAGCCAGGTGTCACGTCGGCCCTCTTCGAGGTGCTGGCACGGCACGACGTCGATCTGCTGAACGTCGAGCAGGTGGTCGTCCGCGGCCGCCTGACGCTGGCGGTCCTGGTCGCGGGCCGCGACGCGGCCGCAGGCGATGCCGCTCTGCACGACGAGGTGACCAGCGCCATTCGGGGCGTGGGGCTCGACGTGACGATCGAGCGCAGCGACGACCTCGCGGTGCTGCGCGAGCCGTCCACCCACACCATCGTGGTGCTCGGCCGGCCGATCAGCGCGGAGGCCTTCGGCGTGGTCGCCAGGGAGAGCGCACTGCTCGGCGTGAACATCGACACCATCCGCGGCGTGTCGGATTACCCGGTGACGGGGCTCGAGCTGCGGGTGTCGGTGCCACCCGGCGCGGCGTACGGGCAGCTGCAGCAGGCGCTGGCACGCGTTGGCGTCGCCCAGGGCATCGACATCGCGCTCGAGGACTACAGCCTGTCGCGGCGGGCCAAGCGCCTCATCGTGTTCGACGTCGACTCCACACTGATCCAGGGTGAGGTGATCGAGATGCTGGCCGCCCGCGTCGGTGCCGAGGCTGCGGTCGCGGAGGTCACCGAGGCCGCGATGCGCGGTGAACTGGACTTCGCCGAGTCGCTGCACCGCCGCGTCGCGACCCTGGCCGGACTGCCCGCCGAGGTGCTCGACGACGTCGCCGACCAGATCGAACTCACGCCCGGCGCCAGGACGACGATCCGGACGCTGCGCCGGCTCGGGTACCACTGCGGCATCGTCTCGGGCGGCTTCCGGCAGGTGATCGAACCGCTGGCGCACGAGCTGATGATGGACTTCGTCGCCGCCAACGAACTCGAGATCGTCGACGGCAAGCTCACCGGACGTGTCGTCGGCGAGGTCATCGACCGGCCCGGAAAGGCCAAGGCGCTGCGCAACTTCGCGCAGCAGGCCGGTGTGCCGATGGAGCAGACGGTGGCTGTCGGCGACGGCGCCAACGACATCGACATGCTCGCGGCGGCGGGGTTGGGCGTCGCGTTCAACGCCAAGCCTGCGCTGCGCGAGGTGGCCGACGCCTCACTGAGCCATCCGTACCTCGACACCGTGCTGTTCCTGCTCGGGGTCACCCGCGGTGAGATCGAGGCCGCCGACGCCAGCGATGGCACGTACCGTCGGGTCGAGATCCCCGAGTTCGGCTAGACCACCACCGCGCCGTACTCGGTGGTCGCCGATCCAGTGACCGAATACCAAGCGCGGGAGAGCAATTCGATTGCCTCGGTGAGTCGCTCCTCGGGCATCGTGTAGGGCACGCGGATGAACCGCTCGAGTGTGCCGTCGACCCCGAACCGTGGGCCGGGCGGGATCTCGAGACCCATCCGCGACGCCGCCGCCGACAGTGCCGAACTCATCGGCGCGGGAAGCCGGATCCACAGCGACATGCCGCCGGTCCCTGGCAGCGGCTGCCAGTCGGGTAGCAGGTCGTCGAGCAGCGCCAGCAAAAGCGCCCTGCGGCCGCGCAGGATCTCGCGCCGCTCGGGCAGCACCTCCGCCTCGGCGCCCAGAAGCGTTGCGGCTGCCAGCTGTTCGACGATCGCGGTGCCCATGTCGATGGACGGTCGCAGTGCCGCGATCGTGGCCAGCGTGCTGCGCTCCGCGCGGATCCAGCCGATGCGCAGACCACCCCAGAACGACTTCGACATCGACCCGACCGTGAGGATCAGGTCGCGGCGCGAGGTCATCGACGCCGCCAGCGGCGCGGGCACCGGCTGGTCGAGCCACATGTCGGTGATGGTCTCGTCGATGATCGTGCGGGTGCGGGTCTCGGCGATGATGCGCGCCAGGTCGCGCCGCCCACTCTCCGGCAGGGTGAGTCCCGTCGGGTTGTGGTTGTCCGGGATCAGGTAGGCGAGGCTGGGCGCCAACTGCCGCATTGCGGTCTCGATGGCCGGAACCTCCCAGCCGTCACTGGTGACCGCGACCGGCACGGGGCGGATCCCGCGGGTGGCCATGGCCGACAGCGCACCGTGGTAGGTGGGTTGCTCGACCAGGACCCGGTCACCGGGCTGGGTGTAGGTGGCCAGGATCAGGCCGATCGCGTGCAGTGCGCCGGTGGTCACCATGATCTCGTCGGGCTCGGTGGGGAGCCCACGGGCGGTATAGCGCTGCGCCAGCGCCACCCGCAGGGGCGTCACCCCGGCCAGTTCGATGCCGATGTCGTGCAGGTACGGCGTCACCTGTTCGGCCGCCTGGGTGAAGGCACGCGACGCCACCGCGGCGGGTGCGGCGAAGGTCGCCGCCGCGAGGTTGACCGTCGCGGGGGCGGGCGCGACCGCGGCGACCGTGGCCACCGGCAGCGCGGTGGTGCTGCGCGCACCCCGCCTCCCGAGCAGGTAGCCGTCCTCCCGCATCTGGGCGTAGGCCGCCGTCACGGTGGTGCGGGACACCCGAAGCGCGTCGGCCAGTGCTCGCTCACTGGGGAGCTGACCGCCAACCGGAACCCTGCCGTCGACGATCAACATCCGCAGGCCGTCGGCGAGACCCTGATACGCCGGACCGCTGGTGTTCGCCGTGCGCCAGTTCCCCAGTTCGCGCACCAAGAGGTCCACCTCGAGACGGCGTCCTACCAGATCGTCGATCATTCAAGCCAGTTTGCCCCAACTGGCTATTGATCACAAGGGTATCGAGAGCCAGTATCGAGCCATGGCACAGCACTGGACCTCTCGCATGACGCACTCGGCTCACAAGCTGGGACGGGTGTTCCGCACGACGCCCCGCGCGGCGGGGTCGGCAGGCCATGCCGACGACGCCGATGCCCGCCGGATGAGCGCCGACCTCGACGCCATCCGCGCGCGCTTCCCCGACCACGCATGAGGCGCGCTGCGGCAAGAGGAGGGGCCCTGCTGCTCGGCCTGACCGGCTACGGCTTCTCGATGGCGATGATGGTGCGCGCCAACCTCGGCCTCGATCCGTGGGACGTGTTCCATCAAGGTCTGGCCGAGCGCACCGGCATGTCGATCGGCTTGGCCTCTGCCGTCGTCGGCGTGGCGGTGCTGCTGGCGTGGATCCCATTGCGCAACCGGCCAGGGATCGGCACGGTCGCCAACGTGATCGTCATCGCCGTCACCGTCGACGCCGGAATGGCGATCCTGCCCGAACCATCCGACCTCGCCGTGCGGATCTCGATGATGCTCGGTGCGGTGCTGCTCAACGCGGTCAGCACCGTCCTCTACATCGGCGCGGGCCTCGGCCCCGGCCCGCGCGACGGCCTGATGACCGGTCTCGTTGCGCGGACCGGCCTGTCCGTGCGCCTGGTCCGCACGTCGATCGAGGCCACGGTGCTGGCGGTCGGGTGGCTGCTCGGCGGCACCGTCGGCGTCGGCACCCTCGTCTACGCGTTCGGCATCGGCCCGCTCGTCCAACTCGTCCTGCGCCTGACACCGGATCGGTGGCTCGCCGTCAGCGGGTGGGCGATCGTCACGCCCCGCCTGACTACGATGGGCGAGTGCCCGGGGCAGGAGAGACACCAGACGAGGCAGCCGACCCAGACCTGTTGATCGACTTCGCCAAGGTCACCCTGCGGCGTGGCGGCAAGACGCTGGTCGGTCCCATCACCTGGGCCGTCGAACTCGACGAGCGCTGGGTCGTCGTCGGCCCCAACGGCGCGGGGAAGACCTCGCTGCTGCGGATGGCCGCGGCGATGGAGCATCCGTCGTCCGGCACCGCCTACGTCCTCGGTGAACGCCTCGGCAAGACCGACATGGCGGAGCTGCGCTCCCGGGTCGGGCTCAGCAGTTCCGCGCTGTCGCAACGGGTTCCCGACGGGGAAGTGGTCCGCGACCTCGTCGTGTCGGCCGGCTACGCGGTACTGGGCCGGTGGCGCGAGCAATACGAGGACGTCGACTACGAGCAGGCCGTCGAGATGCTCGAGAGCGTCGGTGCCGAGCACCTCGCCGAACGCACGTACGGCACGTTGTCCGAGGGTGAACGCAAGCGCGTGCTGATCGCCAGGTCGATGATGACCGACCCCGAACTGCTGCTGCTCGACGAACCGGCAGCCGGCCTCGACCTCGGTGGGCGCGAGGAGTTGGTGGCTCGACTGGCGGACCTCGCCGCCGATCCCGACGCGCCGGCCACGGTCCTGGTCACCCACCACGTCGAGGAGATTCCGCAGGGGTTCAGCCACTGCCTGCTGCTGTCGGAGGGCGAGGTCGTGGCTGCCGGGCTGCTGACCGACGTGCTCACCTCGGAGAACCTGTCGAAGGCATTCGGGCAGTCGATCGCCCTGGATCTCATCGACGGCCGATACTTCGCGCGGCGCACCCGCACCCGCGCGGCACACAGGAGGCGTGCATGACCGAGGCCCGTAACGCCGATCCGCTGGTGCCGAGACCGGCATCGACGGTGATGCTCGTTCGCGAACGCTCGAGCATCGAGGTCTTCCTCATGCGCAGGCACTCGGCAATGGACTTCGTCGCAGGCGTGATGGTGTTCCCCGGCGGTGGCGTCGACGAGCGCGACAAGAATGCGGACATTGCGTGGTTCGGCCCCGAACCAGCCTGGTGGGCGGAGCGTCTCGGCGTCGACGTCGGTCTCGCCGAGGCGCTGGTGTGCGCGGCTGCGCGTGAGACGTTCGAGGAGTCCGGCGTGTTGTTCGCGGGCCCCGCCGACGACCCGGACGGCATCGTGTCCGACGCGTCGGTCTACCGCGACGCGCGCACCGCACTGGCCAACCACTCGCTGTCGTTCGCCGACTTCCTGCGCGACGAGAAGCTGGTGCTGCGGGCCGATCTGCTGCGGCCGTGGGCGAACTGGGTGACCCCCAAGGAGGAGCGCACCCGCCGCTACGACACGTACTTCTTCGTTGCCGCGCTCCCCGAGGGGCAGCGCGCCGACGGCGAGAACACCGAGACCGACCGCGCGTTCTGGAGCACTCCGGAAGCGGCGCTCGAGGAGTTCGCCGAAGGCCAGTCGTTCCTGCTGCCCCCGACCTGGACGCAGCTGGACTCGCTGGCCGGCCACACCGTCGAGGAGGTGCTCGCCGTCGAACGCAAGATCGTCGCGGTCGAGCCGCACCTCGCCGCGAACAAGGACACCGGCAACTGGGAAATCGAGTTCTTCAACGGCGAGCGCTACAACGCCGCTCGCAACCGCCGGGCCCCCCAGGGGTACGGTCCCGGCGCCTCGTCGTGAACGAACGCGCGTCGTGAGCGACTCGGAGTTCGTCGGCGTCCACGTGCACGACGGCATCGGCACCTTGCTGCTGTCCCGGCCGCCGACCAACACACTCACTCGTCAGGTGTGCCGCGAGATCACGACCGCGGCAGCCGACCTCAGTGCCCGCGACGACGTCACGGCGGTCATCGTGTTCGGCGGGCACGAGACCTTCTGCGCGGGCGACGACCTGCCCGAACGCCGCAGCCTCACCGCCGAGGAGTCGGCGGTCGCCGCCGACGTCCTTCGCACCGCGGTCGACGCGGTGGCCGCGATCAGCAAGCCCACGGTGGCCGCCGTCACCGGTTACGCGCTGGGCGGCGGGCTCACCCTGGCGCTGGCCGCGGACTGGCGGATCAGCGGTGACAACGCCAAGTTCGGCGCCACCGAGATCCTCGACGGCCTGGTCGCCTCGGGCGGTGCGTCGGCGAGGCTGTCGCGCGCCGTGGGGGAGAGCAGGGCCAAGGACCTGGTGTTCACCGGACGGTTCGTCGACGCCAGGGAGGCGCTGGCGATCGGGCTGATCGACGAGATGGTGGCTCCCGACCACGTCTACGACGCCGCCCTGCGCTGGGCCGGTCGGTTCGCCGACTCGCCTCGCGCCGCGCTGGCCGCCGCGAAGGCTGCGTTCGCGTCCGACCGCTAGGCCGTTAGGCTGCCCTTCATGACGAGCACAAATCAGGCTCCCAACCCGCACGCCACCGCGGCGGAGGTCGAGGCCGCCCGCCACGACACCAAGCTGGCCCAGGTCCTGTACCACGACTGGGAGGCCGAGAGCTACGACGACAAGTGGTCGATCTCGTATGACCAGCGCTGCGTGGAGTACGCCCGCAGCCGCTTCGACGCGATCGTGCCCGAGCAGGTCCAACGTGAACTGCCCTACGACAGAGCTTTGGAACTCGGCTGCGGCACCGGCTTCTTCCTGCTGAACCTGATCCAGTCCGGCGTTGCGCGGCGTGGATCGGTGACCGACCTGTCGCCCGGCATGGTGAAGGTCGCCACGCGCAACGGCCAGTCGCTGGGCCTCGACATCGACGGCCGCGTCGCCGACGCCGAGGGCATCCCGTACGAGGACAACAGCTTCGACCTGGTGGTCGGGCACGCCGTGCTGCACCACATCCCCGACGTCGAGCTGTCGCTGCGCGAAGTTGTGCGCGTGCTCAAGCCCGGCGGCCGGTTCGTCTTCGCCGGTGAACCCACCACCGTCGGCAACGCCTACGCGCGCCGGCTCGCGGACCTCACCTGGAAGACGACGGTCGCGGCGATGAAGCTGCCTGGACTGAGCAGCTGGCGCCGCCCGCAGGCCGAACTCGACGAGAACTCCCGGGCCGCCGCGCTGGAATGGATCGTCGACCTGCACACGTTCGATCCGGCCGACCTCGAGAAGATGGCGACCAACGCGGGCGCGGTCGAGGTCGACACCGCCACCGACGAGTTCACGGCGGCGATGCTGGGCTGGCCGGTCCGGACGTTCGAGTCCACGGTGCCGCCGGGGAAACTCGGCTGGGGCTGGGCGAAGTTCGCCTTCGGTGGTTGGACGACGCTGAGCTGGGTGGACGAGACTCTGTGGCGTCACGTCGTGCCCAAGGGCTGGTTCTACAACGTCATGATCACCGGGGTGAAGCCGTCCTAGACGGCGCCGGTGCTCCACTTCACGCTCGACGACGTCGCCTACCTCAGCGGTGACGACGGCCGTGCGGCGCTCGGCGCGGTGGCCTCGCTCGGGCTGACCGATGCCACCCGCGTCGCCGACATCGGTTCGGTACGAACGCGTTTCGGCGACCGCACGGCGGTCTTGGTGGAGACGGTGCTGCTGCGCAGGCGTGCGGCGGCCAAGTTCTCCGAGCCTGGCGCGTGGTTGTTGACCGACGAGGCGTTGCAGCAGGCCACCCCGGAACCCGTTGCCGCACATCGGGCTTCACGCCTGGCGGGTGCCGTGGTGCACGACGTGACGTGCTCGATCGGTGCCGAACTGGCAGCGCTGAGCCTGACGGCGTCGATGGTCGTCGGCAGCGACGTCGACCCGGTCAGGCTGGCGATGGCGCGGCACAACGTACCCGGGGTGTCGGTGCTGCGCGCCGACGCACTCGCGCCGGTGACGCGGTCGGCGGTCGTGGTGGCCGACCCCGCCCGCCGCAGCGGTGGACGACGGCGGTTCGACCCGCGCGACTACACGCCAGCCCTGGACGCCCTGCTCGAGGTCTACGCGGGCCGTGACCTCGCCGTGAAGTGTTCCCCTGGAATCGATTTCGACCAGCTCGCCCGGCTCGGCTTCCACGGCGAGATCGAGGTGACCTCACTGGCGGGCGGTGTCCGGGAGGCGTGCCTGTGGTCGGGCGGGCTCGCGAGCGCAGGCGTCACCCGCCGGGCCACGGTGCTCGACCGTCCCGGACTCGGCACCGAGACCGTGACCGATGCCGAACCCGACGACTGCCCCGTCGCCCCGGCGGGCCGGTGGATCGTCGACCCCGACGGCGCCGTCGTACGCGCAGGGCTGGTGCGGCACTACGCCGCACGGCACGGACTGTGGCAACTCGATCCGGACATCGCCTACCTGTCCGGTGACACGCTGCCGCCCGGCGTCCGCGGATTCGAGGTGCTCGACCAGCTCGACTTCAACGAACGACGGCTGCGGCAAGCGCTTTCGGCGCACGACGTCGGCGCCGTCGAGATCCTGGTCCGCGGTGTCGACGTCGACCCGGACGCGCTGCGGCCCCGATTGCGGTTGCGGGGCAAACGGCGGCTGTCGGTGGTCATCACCAGGCTCGGAACGGGCCGCGACAGCAGGGCGGTGGCGTATGTGTGTAGGCCGACGCACTGAAACCGCAGGTATCGTGGCGTCGTGATCATGAAGCCCGCACTGGCCGCAACGGCAGTCGTCCTGGCGTCTGGGCTGTGGGCCCCGGCCATCGCCTCGGCGGCTCCGGCGACGGTCCCGGCCGTGCCCACCTGCGCGGATCTCTCCGGGGTCCTCGACGCAGGGCAGATCTGCCGCATCCAGATCACCGACCCCGCGTACTCGCTGACGGTCAGCTACCCGGTGGACTATCCCGACCAGGCGGCGATGGTCGACTACGTGCAGCAGACCCGCGACGGGTTCCTCAACGTGGCCAACGCACCCGGCCCCCACGAGATGCCGTACGAGCTGGACACGACCGCCACCCGCTATGGCTCGCGCACCACGCAGGGCGTCGTGTTGAAGACGTTCCAGGACGTCGGCGGCGCGCACCCGCAGACCTACTACGAATCGTTCACCTGGGACCAGGCACAGCGCCGGCCGGTCACCGTCGGCGAGCTGTTCCGGGCGGGCGCCGATCCGTTCCCCGTGATCCTGCCGATCGTCACCAGCGAGCTGGAGAAGCAGTCCGGCCAGCAGGTCGCGATCTCACCCGGGGTGGGGCTCGACCCGCAGACGTATGAGAATTTCGCCGTCACCGACGACGCGCTGATCTTCTTCTTCGGTCAGGGCGAACTGCTGCCGGAAGCGGCGGGCGCGGTCGAGGTCACGGTGCCGCGCAGTGCCGTCGCACCGATGCTCGCCTGAGCGGGCTGTCAGGGTTGTCGGTTCCTCGCGCGAGCGCTCGTCAGGCCGGCGCGAACGCGTACACCCGGCCGGCGCTGGTCGCCGTGACCACGCGACGGTCGTGGCCGATGGACACGCCAACGGGGTAACCCTCGGCGTTCGGTAGCGGGTACCGGTTCAGCGAGCGGCCGTCCTCTGGATCGAACGCCAGCAGCGCCATGCCGCGTTCTGCGTCGCGCACCACCGTGTAGGCCACGTCGGCGCCAGCCCGGCTCGACGTCGCCAGCGGTTCGACGTCGTCGCGCGTCCAGAGCACCTCGCCGGCGTCGCCGTCGTCGCGAACCGCGGTGAGCTTCGCGTCGGGTCCGCCGCCTGCGACGACTAGCCCGTCGGGGGACACCGAGGGTGGGGTCTGCGGCTGGTAGCCGAGTTCCACCGACCACTTCGCGGTGCCGTCGTCGGCGCGCAGCGCCCACAGCCGGTCGTCGCGACCGTTGACGTAGATCGTCCCGCCGTCGTCCGACAGGACCGGGCTGGCGAACGGTCCGCCGCCGACCGCCGTGCTCGTCCACTCCCGGCTCAGCATCGGCTTCTGGTCCTGCCGGTACCGCAGACCCACCAGCACCGGCGCCTGAGCGTCCGGCTCCCACAGGCTGACCACGATGAGTCCGTTCGTGGGCGAGAACGCGGGTGCGGCCGCGACCGGGCACGCCGCCCGCCCCGGCTGGCAGTCGGCCAGGCCCCGGCCCGAGTCGGTGGGATCGATGCCCTCCACCAGGTCCAGTGGCGTGCCGGTGAGCGTGCCGCGATGGGTGTCGAACACCAGCACCTGTCCCAGGTGGGTGATCACCAGCAGTTGGCCGGGCGCGACGATGCGAGGCGTCAGCGGCTGCCCGATGACCGGCTGGCGCCAGCGGATCCACTGCGTCGACGGGAAGGACAGCAGCGCGCCCGGCTGTCCGACGTAGAGGTTGTCGAAACCGTCGAAGAACGGGCTGGTGAGGCCGCCGCCCTGCCAGAGCCTGCTGCACCAGCGCTGCCTGCCCTCGTTGTCGACCTCCCAGACCATCAGCGAGCAGCCGCTCTCGGTCTGTGCGTTGGCGGCGAGGTACTCGCCCGATCCGAGCGCCACCTGGGCGGACAGTTCGCCCTTCACCGAACGCACCCAGTCCAGCCGCAGCGCCTCTGCGCCTGCCACGTCGACGAAACTGCTGTTGGACGCATTGCCGTACTGCGCGGGCCAGCCGTCCGAGGCCGTCGACTCCACCCACGAGTCGGTGGTCGCACACGCGGTGGGCAGCACCGTCAGAACCGCTGCGGCCGTCACGGCAACCATTCGGCGCACGGCCGTTCGTGGAGCAGGCATCGGGTGCAAAGACTAGCCGGAGGGTGGTCGGGAGGAGCGTAGCGACAGGGGGATTAGGGCGGACCGCAGCGTAGGCTGTCCGGCCATGACGACCATGTGGGGCGCCCCGATACACGTTCGCTGGCGCGGTTCACGGTTGCGCGACCCCCGTCAGGCCAGGTTCCTGACCCCGGCGTCGTTCAAGTGGGTGATGGACAACAAGGCCTATACCCCGTGGTACCTGGTTCGGTACTGGCGGCTGCTCAAGTTCAAGCTCGCCAACCCGCACATCATCACCCGGGGGATGGTCTTCCTCGGCAAGGACGTCGAGATCCAGGCGACTCCCGAGCTGTCGACCATGGAGATCGGCCGCTGGGTCCACATCGGCGACAAGAACACCATTCGCTGCCACGAGGGCTCGCTGCGGTTCGGCGACAAGGTGGTGCTCGGCCGCGACAACGTCATCAACACCTACCTCGACATCGAGATCGGCGACTCGGTGCTCATGGCGGACTGGTGCTACGTCTGCGACTTCGACCACAAGATGGACAACGTCGAGATGCCGATCAAGGACCAGGGCATCGTCAAGGCCCCGGTGCGGATCGGCCCGGACACCTGGGTCGCGGCCAAGGTGACCGTCCTGCGTGGAACGAGTGTCGGGCGGGGCTGCGTGCTCGGCGCGCACGCGGTGGTCAAGGGCGAGGTCCCCGACTTCTCCATCGCGGTCGGCGCCCCCGCCAAGGTGGTCAAGAACCGCAAGCTCGCCTGGGAGACCTCGGCCGCCGAACGCGCCGAGCTGGCGGCCGCCCTGGCCGACATCGAGCGCAAGAAGGCCGCCCGCTAGGGGGTTGATTCCTTCCGCGAGCGTGCGTGTCTGCGGGCGACACGCCGCGCCCCGACCCGAGTCTGCGCACGCTCGTCGGACTACCGACCCGGCAGGGCCTGCTCCACGATCGTCCGTCGCCGGTGCGGTTCGCGCTCACGGCGCTTGGCGGCGAGGTAGACCTGGGCGGTCTCGACGGCCACGGTGTGCCACTCGAAGTCGGAGTTCAGGCGTTCCCGCGCGGCGTCGGCTCGCCGTTGCGCGGCGACAGGGTCGTCGAGCACGGCGCGGACGGCCGAGGCCAGGGCGGCGACGTCGCGCGGTGGGAACGACAGCCCGGTGTGGCCGTCGATCACCGCTTCGCCCAGGCCGCCCACGTTCGAGACGACCAGCGGCGCCCCGGTCGCGGCTGCCTCGAGCGCGACGATGCCGAACGGTTCGTAGTGGCTCGGCAGCACGGCGGCGTCGGTGTCGTGCAGCAGCCGTATCAGGCCCTGATGGTCGACGCGGCCGACGAACGTCACGGCCTTGAGCACCTTGTGCTTTCGCGCCTGTTCGACCAGCCAGGCCTCCTGCGTGCCGTCACCGGCGATGGTCAGCGTGGTGCCGGGGTGGGTGCGCCGGATCCGTGGAAGTGCGGCGATCGCCTCGTGGACGCCCTTCTCGTACTCCAGGCGGCCGAGGTAGAGCAGCTTCGCAGGCCCCGGCCGGGACGTGCGCCGCGCGAACGGCCACTGCGCGGCGTCGATGCCGTTGCGGATCACGTGGCGCTCGGCCAGTTCAGGTCCGAAGAGTTCGTCGATCTCGTCGCCCATCGACGCCGAACACGTGATGAGGGAATCGGATTCGTGCACCAGCCAGGATTCGACGGCGTGCACCTGCCTGCTGATGGTGCCCGAAACCCAACCCGAGTGCCTGCCCGCCTCGGTGGCGTGGATCGTCGAAACCAGTGGCACGTCGAAGAACTCGGCCAGTGCGACCGCGGGGTGCGCGACCAGCCAGTCGTGGGCGTGCACGACGTCGGGCTGCCAGCGGGTGCCGTCCGCCTCGATGCTCAGCCCGGCGCGCACCATCGCGTGGCCCATCGCCAGCGTCCACGCCATCATGTCGGTGCCGAAGCCGAACTCGTGGGGATCCTGCGCGGCGGCGATCACCCGGACGCCCTCGGCGACCTCGTCGGTCGTCGGGTGCGTGCTGGGGTCGGTGTCGGTGGGTCGGCGGCTGAGGACCACGACCTCGTGGCCGGCGTCGACGAGTGCGGTCGCGAGATGATGCACGTGCCTGCCGAGTCCGCCGATCACGACCGGCGGGTACTCCCAGGACACCATCAGGACCTTCATCGGGCGTGGCCCCGGCGTCGCGAGCGTGCGTGAACTCGGGTTTGGAGGCGGCGTGTCGCCCGCAGACACGCACGCTCGCCGGAGAAGGGGCTCATCGAGGGAGCCGCCGGGCGTCGAGTGCGCCGAAGAGGCCGTCGGCGTGGTTCCAGCCGTCGGCCAGCCGCTGGGCGTGTTCACGCCGGCCGGACGCGAGCGCACCGGCGATCTCGCGGGTGGCGTGGGCGTGCAGATGCGCACGGTAGCGGGCGTATTCGGCCGCGGTGTCCTTGCTGACCATGAACGGCCAGTCGCTCGACACCGTCAGCAGGGTCTCACGCAGGATCTGATCGGCGACGGTGTCCCGCGGCGCCCTCGACACCGTCGACGCGGCCTGATCGAGCGCCTTGTCCACGGTCGCCAGCGCGGTGTCGACCACCTCGGCGTTGAGCGCCACCAGATCCGAGACCTGCTCGCCCGACCACACCTGCCAGTCCTTGCCCGATCCCCACGAACCCGCCGGCAGGTCGACGGCGTCGCCCACGAAGCCGTCGGCGATCGCGTCGGTCAGCGTGCCGACCCGGATGCCCGCCGCGGGAAGTGCCCGCAGCACCCGCTCGAGCCACAGCGGACCCTCGTGCCACCAGTGCCCGAACAGCTCGGTGTCGAACGCAGCCACCACGTGCGCAGGCCTGCCGATGCGCTCGGCCTCCGAGAGCAACCGCCTGCGAACCACGTCGACGAAGTCCGCGACGTGCACGTCGACGGCGTGATCGGCGCGTTCGGCGTCATACGGCGCCTTCTCCTGCGACGGCACGTTGCGGCCGGTGACGCGGGCCGGCTTGAGGCCCGTGACGTGGTCGTAGGTGTGGAAGTCGCGGTAGGCGGCATGACCGGGATAACCCGACTTCGGCGACCAGACGCGGTAACTCACCTGCAGGTCGCGTCCGAACGCGGTGACGCCGGAGTCGGTGACCGGTCGCCCCAGCGCGGTATCGCCGTGCAGCGACGGGCCGTCGACCATGAAGTGCGTGACGCCCGCAGCGGCGTAGTCGTGCTCCATGCCCGGCGCGTACGCGCATTCCGGCGCCCAGATGCCGCCGGGGGTGTGGGCGAACCGCGCGTTGGCGTCGGCGAGCCCCTCGCGCAGCGCGAACTCGCGCAACCTCGGGTTGAGCAACGGCTGGAAGGGATGTGACAGCGGTCCGCCGAGCAGTTCGATGGTGCCCGCGTCGACGAGCCTGCGCAGCAGGGGGCTGCCGCCGTGGCGCCAGCCGACCGCGAAGTCGTCGAGCGCCCGCCGAGCGTCCTCGCGTTCACGGATCCCGAAGGCGCGCATCGCTTCCGGCGCGGTGTAGCCGCCGTCCTCGCCGCTGGTGCGGGTGCCCGCCTCGCGGGCCCGCAGCTCCCAGTTGGCCAGCCAGTGGTGCATGCCGGTGAGGCAGTAGGGATCGTCGAGTTGCGCCGTCACCACCGGTGTCATGCCGAGCGTGACGAGGTTCTCGCGACCTTCGGCGGCCAGGGTGTCCAGGGCCCGCATCAGCGGCAGGTACGACGTCGCCCACGACTGGTAGAGCCACTCCTCGCCGACCGGCCAGCGGCCGTGATGCGCCAGCCACGGCAGGTGCGTGTGCAGCACCATGGTGAACATCCCCGGCACCGGCGGGCTGGAGCGAAGCGACTCGGGGGATGACACCGAGGAGTCGCGACCGGTGTCACTCACGGCGCACCGCGATTGCGACCAGGTCGAGGCTCTCGTCGATGTCGCGGTCGGAGGTCAGCTCGAAGTCGTCGGTGCCTATCGAGGCCACGTCCTCGAGGAGTTCGGCGGGCCAAGGGGTGCCCGCCAGCGCGCGTTCGATCTGGGCGTCGATGATCGACCCGCCGTGGTGCGCGTCGAGCTCGCGCAGGCGCGGACCGTGGAAGACGCCGAGCATCGCCTCGACCTCGAAACCGTTGTCGGTCAACAGTTCGGTCAGCTCGTCGGCGTTGAGTTCGCGGGTGTGGAACGGGTTGATCGGGGTGTCGCGGCCGGGGGAGAAGGTGATGCGGTTGGGCGTCGACATCAGCAACGTTCCCGAGGGCCGCAGTACGCGACGGCACTCGGCGACGAACTGTCCCTGATCCCAGAGGTGCTCGATCACCTGGAAGTTGACGACGACGTCGACTTCGCCGTCGGTGAGCGGAAGTTCCGCGAGGTTGCCGTGCAGCATCTCGACGCGCGGATAGCGGGCGCGGACGTGCGCGACGGCGGAGTCGTCGTAGTCGAGGCCGATCACGCGGCGGGCCACTCCGGCGAGCAGATCGGCCCCGTACCCCTCGCCCGAGCCTGCCTCGAGCACGTCACGTCCCGCACAGCGCTGCGCGAGGCGCTGGTACACGACCTCGTGCCTGCGGAACCAGTAGTTCTCCTCGGCGAGCCCCGGCACCGTCCGTTCGCCGGTCAACGGCAGGGTCGCGTGACCGGTGTCCTCGGCCGACGGCTCGGTGTCGGAGTGGTGGGGAGAAATGGCGCTCATCGAGAGGCAGGCTAACCCAGCCTGGCGGGGCGGCACCGGTTCACGTGTGAGTGATGCCACTTTCAGGGGAGGTCAAAGGGCAAACTGCCACAGGTTATGGTGGGGTTGCAGCCACTCCAAGTTACCGCCGGGTAACATGGTGGCGAACCCGAAATACGTGGTATTGCGGCCGCCCAACGGCCTCATCGAGGAGGACGAACCAGATCTATGACGAACATCGTGGTCCTGATCAAGCAGGTCCCTGACTACGAAGACCGCAAGCTCGCGGACGATCACACCCTGGACCGCGCCGGTAGCGACGCGGTGCTGGACGAGATCAACGAGAAGGCGGTCGAGGTCGCACTGCAGCTCAAGGAGAAGCACGCCGACGCCGGTTACAACGTCGTCGTGCTGACTGCCGGCCCGTCCGGTGCCGAGACCGCGATCCGCAAGGCGCTGTCCATGGGCGCCGACGAGGCCTACCACCTGTCCGACGAGGGCCTGCACGGCTCCGACATCGTCCAGACCGGCTACGCGTTGGCCAGTGCGCTGGGCCAGATCGAAGACGTCGAACTCGTCATCGCGGGCAACGAGTCCAGCGATGGCGTCGGTGGCGCCGTACCGGCGATCCTGAGCTACTACCTGGGCGTGCCGCAGCTGACGCACATGCGCAAGATCGACGTCGCCGACGGCAAGATCACCGGCGAGCGCGAAACCGATGACGGCATCTTCGAACTCGAGGCCTCGCTGCCCGCCGTGGTGAGCATCAGCGAGAAGATCGTCGAGGACGCCAGGTTCCCGTCCTTCAAGGGCATCATGGCCGCCAAGAAGAAGACCGTGACCCCGTTGACCCTCGAGGGCATCGGCGTCGAAGACGGCATCGTCGGTGGCGCCGTATCCGAGTCCAAGGTGCAGTCGGCCGCTCCCAAGCCGCCGAAGACCGCAGGCGAGAAGATCACCGACGAGGGCGAGGGCGGTCAGAAGATCGCCGAGTACCTGGTCGGACAGAAGCTTCTCTGAGTTCCATCACCCTGATCACCAAGACTTCACGGATCTAGCAAGAGGCGTATAGGCAATGGCAGAAGTACTCGTGCTCGTCGAGCACGCAGAAGGCAATCTCAAGAGCATCACAAACGAACTCATCACCGCCGCTCGGGTATTGGGTGAGCCGTCGGCCGTCGTGGTCGCGGGCCCCGGTACCGCCGAGAAGCTGGCCGATGGGCTCAAGGCAGCGGGCGCGGCGAAGATCTACGCCGCCGAGTCCGACACCGCCGAGCAGTACCTGGTCACCCCGCAGGTGGCCGTGCTGGCGGCGTTGGCCGAGTCTGCCAGCCCGGCGGGCATCCTGGTGGCGTCCAGCGCCGAGGGCAAGGAAATCGCGGGCCGGTTGGCCGCGGAGACCGGCTTCGGCGCACTGTGGGACGTCGTCGGCGTCAAGGACGGTGGCGTCGCCGTGCACTCGGTCTTCGGTGGTGCGTACACCGTCGAGGCGACCGCTGGTGACACGCCGATCATCGCGCTGCGCCCGGGTGCCGTCGAGGCGGCGCCGGAGGCCGGTGCAGGCGAGCTGGTCACCGTCGAGGTGCCCGAGGTGCCGGAGAACTCGACCAAGATCGTGTCCCGTCAGCCCGCGCAGAAGAGCGCTCGTCCCGAGCTGACCGAGGCCAAGGTCGTCGTCGCAGGCGGTCGTGGTGTCGGCAGCAAGGACAACTTCGCGATCGTCGAGGATCTCGCCGACGCACTGGGCGGCGCCGTGGGCGCCTCGCGTGCGGCCGTCGACTCCGGCTTCTACGAGGGCCAGTTCCAGGTGGGGCAGACGGGCAAGACCGTCGCGCCGCAGCTGTACATCGCCCTCGGCATCTCCGGTGCGATCCAGCACCGGGCGGGCATGCAGACGTCGAAGACCATCGTCGCGGTCAACAAGGACGAGGAGTCGCCGATCTTCGAGATCGCCGATCTCGGCATCGTCGGCGACCTGTTCAAGGTCACCCCGCAGCTGACCGAGGCGGTCAAGGCTCGCAAGGGCTGACCTTTCGGTCTGAAAGCACCACACGAAACCCCGGCGTCCCCGCGACGCCGGGGTTTCGCGTTCTCTTCGACACCCTGGTGCGCGGACGACCACGAAGTTTCCGGGGTCCGGACGCCGAGACGCGGTGCCAGGCTCAAGGCATGAAGATCACAGTCGTCGGGGCCACGGGCCTCATTGGAAGCAAGCTCGTCGAACTGCTCGCCGCGGGCGGGCACGAGGTCGTCGCGGCGTCCCGGTCCACCGGTGCGGACGTCTTGACCGGAGAAGGTCTCGCCGACGCGGTGGCGGGCGCCGCCGTGCTCATCGACGTCACCAACTCGCCGTCGTTCGAGGACGGTCCGGTACTCGACTTCTTCACCCGGTCGGCGCGCAACCTCGTCGCGGCGGCCAAGGCGGAGGGAGTGGGGCACTACGTGGCGCTGTCGATCGTCGGAGCGGACGGTCTGCCCGACAGCGGGTACATGCGGGCGAAGGTCGTGCAGGAGCGCACGATTGCCGAGTCGGGTCTGGCGTACACGATCGTGCGGGCCACCCAGTTCCACGAGTTCGCCGAGGCCATCACCGGTTCGCTGACCGTCGATGGCGAGGTGCGCGCCCCCGACGCCCGGATCCAGCCCGTGGCGGCCGCCGACGTGTCCGCGGAGGTGGCCCGCGCCGCAACCTCCGACCCCGTGAACGGCACCGTCGACTTCGGCGGGCCGGAGAAGATGTCGTTCGCCGACATGGCAACGGCCGTACTCGCCGCCCAGGGTGCCGACATGGCGGTGGTGGTGGACGCCGCGGCCACCTACTTCGGTACGTCCGTCGACCAGGACAGCCTGGTGACCGGCCCGGGTGCCACGCTGGGTAACACGCGGTTCGGCGACTGGCTGTCTCGCTAGGCCCCGGTTCCCTCGCCCATCTGCTCGAGGAAGCCGTTCGGTGGGCCGGTCAGTGCTGCCTTCGCCATGCGGGCATCGGGGTCGACGAGGACCTCGGCCGCGTCGGATGCCAAGCCGTCCAGTGCCGCTCTCGCCACGTCGTCGGCGGTGATCTTCGGTCCGTCGTACCCCGACGAGAAGTCGGTGTCGACGGCTCCGAAGTGCAGGCTCTGCACGAGTACCCCGGCGGGTTCGAGTTCCATGCGGAGTCCGTTGGTGATGCTCCACGCGGCAGCCTTCGAGGCGCAGTACGCACCGTTGAGCGGCGCGGAGAACCAGGCGGCGGCCGACAGCACGTTGACGACCGCACCGTGGCGGGCGCGCAAGGTGGGAGCGAACGCCCTGGTCATCTCCAGCACGCCGAACACGTTCGTCTCGAACTGCTGTCGCATCGCGGCCACGGACCCGTCGAGAAGCGAGTCGAACGCGACGATGCCGGCATTGTTGACCAGTATCGACGTGTCAGGGGCCTGACCTGCTGCGCGTGCGACCTCGTCCGGGTCGGTGACGTTTACACGGACGATCTCCACGCGTGGGTCGCGTGCCAGCTGCTGGTCGACCGTGCGGGTATCGCGGACACCGGCGTAGACCTTCCCGACGTCGCGCATCAGGAACTCCGACACGAAGGCTCGGCCTATCCCTCGGTTGGCACCGGTCACGAACACGACCTGATCGCTGATCTTCATCAAGCTCCTCTGCGTCGTTCACCCCGTACTTCAGGCTGGCCACGCCACACTAAGATCTGACATGGGTGTTAGGTTCAAGTCGACGACGAGGCAGGTCCACATGCGCATCGGAGACCTCGCCCACGCGACGGGTGTCAGCGTGCGATCGCTGCGCTACTACGAGCAGCAAGCGCTGCTCACCTCAGAACGCACGCTCGGCGGACACCGCACCTACGACGACGACGCAGCCGGACGGGTCCGGCTGATTCAGCGGCTCTACGCCGCGGGATTGTCGAGCCAGGCCATCGCGGCCCTGCTGCCGTGCGAGCACACGAAGGACGTCACTGACGACATGCTCGCGGTGGTACGTGGCCAGATGGCTCGGATCGACCTGCGCATCGACGAACTCACCGCGGCCCGAGAGAAACTCGCCAGCATCCTCGACACCATGGAAGCCGGCCAGCCTCATCGCGGTTCGACTTGACTGTGCCGCAACGTCCGAGTGTCTCCTTGACCGCATGGCATTGCACGAGCACGTCCACGCGCTGACGCCGTCGCGGCGGCCGTTGCGCATCATCCGCGCGAACGCCCGCGCATATCTCGGACTGAACGCGATCGCGTACGGCCTGTTCCTCGTCGGCTTCGGCGTCGGGCTGTTCTTTCCCCACCTCAACCAGGAGCAGGTCAACCGGTTGAACGAGGACGGCACAACGGAACTCGTGCGGTCGCTGATCAACGAACCCTGGCTCTTCGCCCTCGTGATTCTCGGCGTGAACACGTTGAAGATGGGCGCGGCGACCATCGTGTTGCCGTCGATGATCGTGCCCTTCCTGGGCATCCCGTTGCTCGCCTACTGGGCCTTCACGACGGGCATCACCCTCGTTCCGGCGAGTGACATCGGCTGGGTGGCCCTCATCCCGCATTCCCTCACGCTGGTCATCGAGGTTCAGGCCTACGTTCTGTTCATGCTGGGTGCGTACGTGCTCGGCCGGCACTGGGTGTGGCCCCGGTCCGTTGGGGCCGCCAACCGGCGCGAGGGATACGTCAGCGGTCTACGACAGCTTGGTTGGCTGTCCCTGGCTGCCTTCGGCCTGCTCGTCGTCGGCGCGGTGTACGAGGCGTTCTCACTGAGATACTTCGTGCACCCACTGGCTCAGTGGCTGTTGTAGCCGAACGCATTACGAAGGCCCGGCCTTGTGCCCCCAGCGATTGGGGTCGCTCTCCAGAGCGCTGCGGTCCCATCCCATCGCGTCGGCCGCCGCGCGGTAGGTGAACTCGAGGAAGTCCAGCACTGCCCGGTCCGGGTCCTCCGCCTGACGAGCGGTCTCATAGGGCAACAGGTACTGCCGCAGCGCCTCGTCGTAGAAGGCACCGTCGGGAAGGCCTGCGGCGTCGGCGAATCCCGCTGGCTCCGGATAGGCGTACGAGTAGAACGCGCCTTCGTCCCCGCCGCCTGGCCAGAACCCGCAACTACTCAGCTCGTGGGAGTACCCCTCCTCCATCACCCAGTCGCCGCAGTTCGGCGCACCTCCGGGATGCCGGGGCGCGAGGCCACCGGAGAACCGGGTGCATGCCAGGTCGAAGGAACCCCAGAAGAAGTGCACCGGGCTGACCTTGCCGACGAAGTGCGAACGGAACCGGTTGATGACCCGGTCGGCCTGCACCAGTTGACGCCAGAACGAATTGGCCGCGGCAGGGTCGTAGCCGACGTGCGTGTCCTCGGCGAACGGGATGGCGGGGTCCACTTCGTTGGGCCCGCTGGAGATGCGCGCCTCGACGCCGAGACTGCCGAGCGTGTCGAGCACCGCTCGATGGAAGCTCGCCACGGAGTTGTCCCGCAGATCGATGGTGGCGGCACCGCCGTCACTCACCCGCACCTCGAGTACGTGGTCGACGAAGTCGAACTCCATGTCGAAGGACTCCGTGCCCACGGGGATGGCCGACGTCGTCAACCCGCGCGGCGATACGTAGAGCGGCACCTGCCACCAGTGGTTGAGCAACGGCGCGTGCGCAAGTCGGACCTTGCCCACGATCTGAGTCCACATGTGCAGGGACCGCCGCGTCGGCTCCCAGTCGTCGACCCTTAGCGCCGGCCAGCCCTGACCCGCTCGGACATCGGTCATATGAACCTCCTCGTCGTCGTGCACCGTTCGCGGCCCTGCGCACGGAGTCGTCACCCAGCGTGCACGAACACGTCACGCCGTCGTAGGCATCCCGCCCGACACCTGGGCGAGCGTGCAAGCCATGAGCATGGCATCCGTACTCATTGCCGCCGACGAAACCGAAGGCACGGCGTCCGGGGGGACCGGCCCGCGCTACACACTGTTGCTGTCCACCGACTCCGAACTCGTGGACGCCGCCCAGCGGTTGCGCCACGAGGTGTTCACCTCCGAACCCGGGTTCGACCTGACCGGGTCGTCCGACGGGCGCGACGCCGATCGCTTCGACGAGTTCTGCGACCACCTGCTGGTACGCGAGGACGAGTCGCAGGAGATCGTCGGCTGCTACCGGATGCTGCCGCCGCCGGGTGCGATCGCCGCAGGCGGCCTCTACACGGCCACCGAGTTCGACGTCAGCGCGCTCGACGGCATCCGGCCGTCGATGGTCGAGATGGGTCGCGCCGTGGTGCGGCACGACCATCGCAACGGCGGCGTCGTGCTGCTGATGTGGGCGGGCATCCTCGCCTACCTGGACCGCTGCGGCTACGACTACGTGACCGGGTGCGTGTCGGTCCCAGTGCAGGGCGAACCCGGCGAGACGCCCGGAGCGGGGATCCGCGGTGTCCGCGACTTCGTGCGCAGGCGGCACGCGTCGGAGTACGTGGTGCGCCCGTACCGGCCGGTCGTGCTCGGCGGGCGGGGACTCGACGACATCGACCCGCCCTCGCGGGTGTCGGTGCCGCCGCTGATGCGGGGCTACCTGCGGCTGGGTGCCCGGGTGTGCGGCGACCCGGCCCACGACCCGGACTTCGGCGTCGGTGACTTCCCGGCGCTGCTGGACAAGCGGCAGGCCGACGTCCGATACCTGAAGCGGCTGCGGTCGGTCTCGGCCGCGGGCGACATGGCCGAGGGGATCGCCCGATGAGCAGCCACGGCCTGGTCGACCACGCCTGGCTGCCGCGGGCGTCGTGCGACTCGAGTTGCATCCGCGTCGACACCGTGACGGCCTCCCGCCCGGCGGTCGTGGCGCTGCGGACGGCCGCACGCATCGCCTGCGCCATCGTCGTGTTCCCGGCGTTCGCACTGCTCGCGCTGCCGCTGCCCGGGCGGTCGCGCCTGCAACGCCTCTACTGCCGGATGATGCTGCGCTGCCTCGGCGTGCGGATCACGGTGTCCGGCGGCCCGATCCGCAACCTCAGCGGCGTGCTGGTGGTCAGCGGCCACGTGTCCTGGATCGACGTCTTCACGATCGGCTCGGTGCTACCGGGGTCGTTCGTCGCCCGCGCGGACCTCGTCGACTGGCCGGGGCTGGGCCGAGTGGTCCGGCTGATGAAGATCATCCCGATCGACCGCAACGACCTGCGCCGGCTGCCCGGGGTGGTGCGCGCCGTCGCCGACCGACTGCAAGCGGGCAAGACCGTGGTGGCCTTCCCGGAGGGCACCACCTGGTGCGGCGTCGGATACGGACCGTTCAAGCCCGCGATGTTCCAGGGCGCGATCGACGCGGGACGCCCGGTGCAGCCGCTGCGTCTGAGCTACCACCACCGTGACGGCAGGCGTTCGACGGTGCCGTCGTTCATCGGCGACGACTCGTTGCTGCAGTCGATCAAACGGGTGATCACCACGCGTCAGACGGTGTGCCACGTGCACGTCTCGTCACTGCAGCTGCCCGGTGACGACCGGCGCGACCTCGCCGCACGCTGCGAGGCGGCGGTGCGCGGAACGTCGCGCACGCTGCCCACCCACCTGCACGTCGGCGGGGGCCACGCCCTGGTCGCCTAGGTCCGACCTGGCCTGCCGGTATCCTGGGTTGGCCATGACCGCCGTCTATCTAGATCACGCTGCCACGACCCCGATGCACCCCGCTGCGATCGAGGCGATGGTGGGTGCGCTGGCGACGGTGGGCAACGCGTCCTCGCTGCACACGACGGGCCGGGCGGCGCGGCGCCGGATGGAGGAGGCTCGCGAGGCGCTGGCCGGACTCCTGGGTGCCCGGCCGTCGGAGATCGTCTTCACCGCGGGTGGCACCGAGAGCGACAACCTGGCGGTCAAGGGCATCTTCTGGGCCCGCCGCGACGCCGACCCCCGCCGCACGCGCATCGTGACCACGCCGATCGAACACCACGCCGTCCTCGACGCCGTCGAATGGCTGGCCGAGCACGAAGGCGCCGACGTCACGTTCCTGCCGGTTCGCCCGGACGGGTCCGTGTCGCCCGCCGCGCTGCGCGAGGTCCTGCAGGACCACTGTGCAGCAGGCGACGTCGCCCTGGTGTCCATCATGTGGGCCAACAACGAGGTGGGCACCATCCTGCCGATCGCCGAACTCGCCGCCGTCGCAGCGGAATTCGACGTCCCCATGCACAGCGACGGCATCCAGGCCGTCGGTCAGGTCCCGGTGGACTTCGCCGTGAGCGGATTGTCGGCCATGAGCATCGCGGCCCACAAGTTCGGCGGTCCCGCGGCAGTCGGCGCGCTGCTGCTGCGGCGCGACACCCCGTGCGTCCCACTGCTGCACGGCGGCGGTCAGGAGCGCGACGTGCGTTCGGGCACGCCGGACGTGGCAGGCGCGGTGGCGATGGCCACCGCAGCCAAGATCGCCGTCGAGGGTCTGGACGCGCACCGCAGTCGCGTGTCCGCACTGCGCGACGCCCTGATCGACGGCGTGCTCGCGAGAATCGGCGACGTCGTGGTCAACGGCGCCGCGGGCGATGCCCGTCTCCCCGGCAACACGCACTTCACCTTCCGCGGGTGTGAGGGCGATGCGTTGCTGATGCTGTTGGACGCCAAGGGAATCGAGTGCTCGACCGGGTCGGCGTGCACGGCAGGAGTCGCCCAGCCGTCGCACGTGTTGATCGCGATGGGCGCTGATCCGGCGAGCGCCAGGGGATCGCTGCGACTGTCGCTGGGACACACCAGCACCGACGCCGACGTCGCCGCCGCGCTGGCGGTCCTGCCTGCGGCCGTCGACCGGGCCCGCCAGGCTGCACTGGCCAGCGCTGGATACGGGAAGTAGTCATGCGGGTTCTGGTCGCGATGAGTGGCGGCGTCGATTCCTCGGTGGCGGCGGCGCGGATGGTCGATGCCGGCCACGACGTCGTCGGTGTGCACCTCGCACTATCGGCCACGCCGGGCACCCTGCGCACCGGCTCGCGCGGCTGCTGCTCGAAGGAGGACGCCGGTGACGCCCGGCGCGTCGCCGACATCCTCGACATCCCCTTCTACGTATGGGATTTCGCGGACCGATTCGCCGAGGACGTCATCGACGACTTCGTCGAGTCCTACGCCAGGGGTGAGACCCCGAACCCCTGCGTGCGCTGCAACGAGCGGATCAAGTTCTCCGCCCTCGCTGCCCGGGCCGTCGCGCTCGGCTTCGACGTGCTGGCGACCGGGCACTACGCCCGGTTGTCCGAGGGCAGGTTGCGCCGCGCGGTCGACGCCGACAAGGACCAGTCCTATGTGCTGGGCGTGCTGACCGCGGAGCAGTTGGCGCGCGCCGCGTTCCCCATCGGCGACACACCCAAGCCGGCCATCCGCGAGGAGGCCGCCCGGCGCGGGCTGGCCGTCGCGCAGAAGCCCGACAGCCACGACATCTGCTTCATCCCGTCCGGTGACACCCAGGCGTTCCTCGGAGCCCGCATCGGCGTGCGGCGCGGCTCCGTCGTCGACGCGGGCGGCACCGTGCTGGCGGAGCACGACGGCGTGCACGGATTCACCATCGGGCAGCGCAAGGGTCTGGGCATCGCGGGACCGGGTGCGGACGGCAAGCCGCGCTACGTCACCGCCATCGACGCCGACAGCGGGACCGTGCGCGTCGGTGACGTCGCCGACCTCGACGTCAACGTGCTGACCGGCGAACGACCGGTGTTCACGTCCGGCCGGGCCTTCGACGGACCGGTCGAGTGCGAGGTGCAGGTACGCGCACACGGTGGGCTCGCGCCCGCGGTGGCCGAGATTCGCGACGGCAGGCTCGTCGCCCACCTGCGCAGCCCCCTGCGCGGTGTCGCGCCCGGACAGACCATGGTGCTGTACCGGCCGGACCCGGCAGGCGACGAGGTCATCGCCAGCGCCACGATCGTCGGCGCCGACCGCTAGGCCGGTACCTTCGCCAGCACGTTGGTCATCACGATGTCGGGCACCGTCGACGGGTATCCGCAGAAGGTGATCTCCACGAGCACCGCCGACTTGACCCGATAGTCACGCCCACACCTCGAGGTGCGGGTCTGCAACCCGTCCGCCGTGACGGTCCAGTCACCCACGTAGAGCGCACCCGACGACGTCGATCCACAGCGATCGACCAGCCCGGCCAGGTCGTCGAACGCCCGCCGCGCCGTGGCCGCGTCGCGGTAACCCGCGGCGCCCTGGGAGATCAGCGCGGCGTCGGGCGGGTCCTGATAGGTCGTCTTGTGGAATTCCTCGATCTCGGCGCCGAACGTCTGCGTCTCGACGAAGTACCACTGGCATTGCTCGGGTGCCGACTCGGCGAGCGCCACGATGTCGACGGGCTGCTTGCCGTCCATGCTCGGGATCACCGTGAGGTCCTCGCCCGCGCCGGTGATGGCCCTCATCTGCGTCTGTTCGAGCAGCACGGCGTCGACGTCCACGGGGGACATCGAGTCGTCGTCGATGCCCGGAATCGCGCGTACCGGCGAACCCGAGACGGTGTGCGCACAGGCGACCGTGGCGGCCAGGAGGACGGCGGCGGTGGGCCCGAGCAGCATGCGACGGATCGCGGCGGGCATGGCCCGAGACTAACGCGTCAGGTTCGGAATCGAATAGTGTTGGCCACGTGAGTGTTTTCGCGACGGCCACCGGCGTCGGCTCCTGGCCCGGTGTTTCCGCCCGAGACGCTGCCGAGGTGGTCGTGGGCGAGCTGACCACCCTGGCCCACCTGGTGGAGTTGCCCGGCCGCGGCGTCGGTGCGGACATGGTCGGCCGCGGAGCGGCGTTGCTGGTGGACATCGGCGTGGACACCGTGCCGCGCGGATACCGGATCGCCGCGGGCCGCAGCTCGGCGATGCGGCGTGCCGTCAGCCTGCTCGACGAGGACGTCGACGCGCTGGAGGAGGCCTGGGAGAAGGCCGGGCTGCGCGGTAGCGGACGGACCATCAAGGTGCAGGTACCGGGTCCCATCACGCTCGCCACGCATCTGGAACTTCCCGGTGGGCACCGCGCACTCACCGACCTGGCCGCAGTCCGCGACCTGGCGGCCTCCCTAGCCGAAGGGGTTCGTGCGCACCGCAACGAACTGGCCAGACGGCTCGACACGCACGTGGTCGTGCAGTTCGACGAGCCGTCGCTGCCCGCCGCGCTGCTGGGACGGCTGACGGGCGTTACCAGGTTCACCCCGGTCCATCCCGTCGACGAGGCGTTCGCAGGCAACCTGCTCGACGAATGCGTGGCCGCCGTGGGTGGCGAGGTCGCGCTGCACTGCTGTGCGTCAGACCTGCCGTGGAAGTTGTTGCAGCGCAGCGCCTTCAGCGCAGTGATGCTCGACGCGAGCCGCCTGGTCGTCACGGACCTCGACGGCATCGGCGAATTCGTCGAGTCGGGCCGCGTCGTGGTGCTGGGCGTGGTGCCGACCGCAGCGCCGGCCAGCCGCCCGGTGCCCGGGCAGATCGCGGCGACGGCCGCCGGGATCACCGACCGTCTCGGCTTCCCCCGTACGGTGCTGCGCGAGCGGATCGGCGTCTCGCCGGCCTGCGGACTGGCGGACGCGACGGCCGAGTGGGCCCGGACCGCGATCGAGCTGGCGCAGAAGGTTGCCGACGGCATCGCGGTGGACCCGGACTCGGCTTGAGTCGACTCATTCGCATCAGCACGCGCCAATCGTGATTGACGCGTGCGAAGATGGGCACGTGGCCCCATCCACGTGTGGTTCCGACGCCGTCGGCGGTTTGGCCGCAGCATTGCTGGCGGCCGGCGTGCTGGTGGCCGGCCCGGGTGTTGCGGTCGCATTCGGTGACCCTGGACCCCGACACTCCCATTCGCGTGACGATGCTCGCGACGGCCGTGGCGGCCGCGACGGTGGGAAGTCCCAGCGCGACGCTCGCGACGGCCGGGGTCAATCCGAGCGCGGCCGATCCGAGCGTGGCCAGTTCGAGCGTGACCAGCGCCGCGGCGACCGCGACTCCGCTGTCGGCGACCTCGGGTCCGACGGCGAGTGGGTCCCGAGCGGACCCGGTGACGTGCCGACCCCCGACGCATCGGCGCCCGAGCCCGCCGTTGCGGCACCGACGGCGCGCGTCGCTGCCCGAGCACCCGTCGCAGGCGAGGCGCCGCAGTCGCCATCGGTCTCGGCGGGGGAGACGCCATCGTTCGCGTCCGAGGCCACCGAGGAGTCCGGCGGCGACGGCGGTGGCGGCGCGGCCAACGAACCAGCCGACCCGCCGATCAGCCCGCGTGTCGTCGTCGGCAACGGACGCGTGCCCGGTGAGGGCAGCATGGACCTCGTCGAACCGCCGGTCGTTCGGGCGCCGATCATCCCTTCGGACGTCGAGCCACCAGCACCCGTCGTGGTCCCCGCGCAACCCCCCGCCGTGCTGCCGGTACCCGCGCCGATCAGCCCGGTCGACCAGTCGTCCGAGGCGACCCCGCCCTTGATGACGGCACCACCGGCCACCGGCGGCATCAGCGCGATGTGGGGTTTGGCGGGCCTGATCCTGGCGCCGCTGGCCGGGATCTGGCTGGGTTACCGGCAGGCGCGCGCCACCAAGGCCGCCGACCAAATGACGTCGTCGCTGGCGAGTCACTGAGCGCCAATTCTGGTTGCGCATCGGCAATTCGAGGGTATGCCCCTGCGATGAGCACACCACGCTTGATCGTAATCGGTAGTGGCCCCGCCGCCATCAGCGCAGTCGAGGCGTACCGCGAGCGACGGCCAGACGTACACATCCGCATCCTCACTGCCGACGACCGGCCGCCCTACGAACGCCCACCGTTGAGCAAGGACTACCTGCGCGGCGATACCGACGACGTGGATCTGCACCCTCGACAGTGGTTCGACGATCGGTCGATCGAGCTAACCCTGGAGTCGCCGGTGCGGCGCATCGACGTCGGGCGCCGTGTCGTCGAAGCCGCAGGCGGGCAGTTCGACTACGACGCGCTCATCGTGGCGTCGGGGGCCAGCCCGAAATCGCTCGAGGTCCCGGGTGGTGAGCGGGCATTGCTGCTGCGTTCGCTGTCGGACTCGACCCGGTTGCGTGCCGCAGCAGGTGCGGCACGCTCGGCCGTGGTGATCGGTGCCGGTTTCATCGGGTGCGAGGCTGCGGCGTCGCTTGCTCTCATGGGCCTCGAGGTGACCCTGGTGGCGCCCAGCGAGGTTCCGCAGCAGAAGCGGCTAGGCGACGAGGCGGGCCATAGGATCAAGGGCCTCGTCGAGGCGACGGGTGCGCGCTTCGCCGGCGGTTCGGGCGTGGCGTCGATTACCGGCGATGCGGTGCGCCTCGATGACGGTCGAACGATCACCGCCGACCTCGTCCTGGCAGCGACGGGCGTGGCGCCCAATGGCGCGATCGCCGAGGCGGCGGGCATCTCGCTCGAGGACGGTCGCATCCTGGTCGGCGCCGACATGCGCACGAACGTCGACGGCGTGTACGCGGCAGGCGACGTCGCGAAGGCGGTCAACTCCACCGCCGGGCGGGCGTTGGCGGTCGAGCACTGGCAGGACGCGATGGATCACGGCGAGGTCGCGGGCGCCTCCGCAGCGGGCGACGACGCATCCTGGTCCAGCGTTCCTGGCTTTTGGACCGAGATAGGCGACGCCGCAGTGAAGTACCACGCCTGGGGTGACGGGTACGACCGAAGCCGGTTCGTCGAGCGAGACGGTGGCTTCACGGTGTGGTACGAATCCGAGGGTCGCGCCGTCGGAGTCCTGACCTACGAGTCCGACGACGATTACGACCTCGGCGAGGAACTCATCGCCGCGGGCAAGCCCGCACCGGCCAGCTAGCGCCTGAGGTCCTTGCGCAAGATCTTGCCGGAGGCGGACTTCGGGATGGCATCGATGAACTCGACCTGCCGCACCTTCTTGTACGGGGCGACCTGGCCGGCCACGAACTCCATCACCGCGGCCGCGTCGAGGTCGTCACGCTCGGAGTTCTGCTTGACGACGAAGGCCTTCGGGATCTCCTCGCCGGAATCGGCGTCGTGCACGCCGATCACTGCGGCGTCGGCGATCGCGGGATGGCTCAGCAGCACTGCCTCGAGTTCTGCCGGCGGCACCTGGTAACCCTTGTACTTGATCAGTTCCTTGAGCCGGTCGACGATGTAGACGCACCCGGTGGAATCCACGCGAGCCAGGTCGCCGGTGTGCAGGAAGCCGTCGTCGTCGATGGTCTCGCGGGTGGCCTTGTCGTTGTTCAGGTAGCCGGTCATGACGTTCGGCCCCTTGAACCACAGCTCGCCGGTGTCACTGAGACCCGTTGCGGGCGGGTCGATCTCGTTGCCGGTCTCGGGGTCGATGATCTTGCTGGTCGCGTTGGGCACCGTCCACCCGCACGAGCTGAGCGGGGCGACCGCTCCGACCATCTCCTGCCCGCCGTCGAACGGCGACACGTGGCTCACGGGGCTCAGTTCGCTCATGCCGTAGCCCTGCACCAGCGCGCACCCCAGTCGCTCGGCGACGGCGCGACCCAGGTCCTCGTCGAGCGGCGCCGCACCGGACATGATGCCGCGCAGGCTCGACAGGTCGAACTCCTCGATCAGCGGATGCTTCGCCAGCGCCACGGCGACCGGCGGTGCGATGAACGCATACGTGCACTTGCGCTCGGCGATGTTGCGAAGGAACTCGCTCAGGTCGAAGCTCGGCATGATGACGAGCTGCGCCCGGGCGTGCATCGCGGCGTTCAAGAGCACCGTCATGCCGTAGATGTGGAAGAACGGCAGCACGGCCAGGATGCGGTCGTCGGACTGCATGCCCTGCAGCGGCCGGATCTGTGCCACGTTGGCCGTGAGATTGCTGTGGGTGAGCATGACGCCCTTGGGGTTTCCCGTGGTGCCCGAGCTGTACGGCAGTACCGCGAGGTGCTCGGCCGGGTCGAACGTCACCTCGGGCGCGGGCAGTGCCGGGCCCAGCAGGTCCGCCGCGTTGGGGTGCCCGTCGGCCTCGGCGCCGGGCCCGTCCAACACGATCAGCGCACCGCCGTCGAGCCCGACCGCCGCAGCGGCCTCGGCGGCCTGGGGGAGCAGCACGGACACCGTGACCAGCATCTTGGCCTGCGAGTCGGTCAGCTGCTTGGCGATGTCCTTCGCGGTGAACAGCGCGTTGACCGTGGTCGCGGTGGCGCCCGAGCGAAGGATGCCGTGGAAGGCGATCGCGAATGCGGAGCTGTTGGGGGCCAGCAGCGCGACGACGTCGCCGACGCCGATGCCGCAATCGGCGAGCGCGCCTGCGAAGGCGTCGATCTTGGCGATCATGTCGCGGTAGCTGGTCTCGGTACCGGTCTTGGCGTCGAAGAGCGCGATGCGGTCGGCATCGGACTCGTCGAGATCACCGAACAGGTAGTCGTAGACACTCGTCGTCGGAACGTGGACCTGGGGGAAGGGGCTGTCGAAACTCATCTCGCCTCCGATCGAACCATGTCGCTGCGGCTGCCGGTCAACGTTGGTCGAGCTGCTCGATCAGTTTGCGCGATGCGACCAGACGAAACGACGTGTCGACCAGCTCGGCGACCTCGGTCCAGTCGACCTCGGCCACGGAGAAGTCCAAGCCCAGCCAGCCGTAGGCACCCAGATAGGCGGGGTAGAACACCCGCGGGTCGTCCTCGAGGGCGGCACGTTCGGAGTCGTCGACCTTGACCAGCACGCAGTTCGGCACGGTGCGCATCGGGCCCGATTCCTTGGTGCTGCCGCCGTAGATCGCGAACATCTTCGGCGCGCAGAACACCGGACGGCCGTGCGACACCTTCTCGAAGGCGTCGGGGAAGCCCAGGGCGATGGCCCGCAGCTCGGCCAGCCCGGGATCGTCCTCGCGGAATACGATCGGGTGCGGCACCTGATCATGCTATCCGATCGGCGGAGCTGGAAAGTTAGGCAAGACTAACTAGGACCCCGAGCCCGGCGGTGGTGTCGGCCGGCTCCGATAATCTGCCTGGGTGAACGCCGAGCCCGAAACGCCCGCCGACCCCGTCGCACCGGACGTCCGGCGCGCGTGGCAGGAACTGGCCGAGGAAGTGCGAGGCCATCAGTTCCGCTACTACGTCAAGGACGCTCCCGTCGTCTCCGACGGCGAGTTCGACGCGCTGCTCGGCCGACTCAACGCGATGGAGGAAGAGCATCCCGAGCTGCGGGTGCCGGACTCGCCGACACAACTGGTCGGCGGTGCGGGCTTCGCCACCGAGTTCGCCCCTGCCGACCACCTCGAGCGGATGCTCAGCCTGGACAACGTCTTCAACTCCGACGAACTCAGCGCCTGGGCCGCTCGGCTGACCGGCGAGGTGGGCGACGACCCGGAGTTCCTGTGCGAACTCAAGATCGACGGCGTCGCACTCGCGCTGGTGTACCGCGACGGCAAGCTCGAGCGGGCAGCCACCCGCGGCGACGGCCGCACCGGTGAGGACGTCACACTAAACGCCCGCACGATCGACGACGTGCCCGAGCGGCTCACCCACAGCAACGATTACCCGGTGCCCACCGTGCTAGAGGTGCGCGGCGAGGTGTTCTTCCGGGTCGCCGACTTCGAGGACCTCAACGCGGGACTGGTCGCCGAGGGCAAGCCGCCGTTCGCCAACCCGCGCAACAGCGCAGCGGGATCGCTGCGGCAGAAGAACCCGGCCATCACCGCCCGCAGACGGCTGCACATGATCTGTCACGGTCTCGGCCGCACCGAGGGGTTCACGCCCACCACGCTGCACGATGCGTACCTCGCGCTGAAGGCGTGGGGACTGCCGGTCTCGACCCACACCACCCGCGTCAAGGGTGTCGCCGCGGCCGCCGAGCAGGTGACCTACTGGGGCGAGCACCGCCACGACGTCGAGCACGAGATCGACGGCCTCGTCGTCAAGGTCGACGACGTGTCACTGCAACGGCGGCTCGGTGCCACGTCGCGGGCACCCCGGTGGGCGATCGCCTATAAGTACCCACCCGAGGAGGCCACCACCAGGCTCCTCGACATCCGGGTCAACGTCGGGCGCACCGGGCGAGTCACCCCGTTCGCCTACATGGAACCGGTGAAGGTCGCCGGTTCGACGGTCGGATTGGCGACGCTGCACAACGCGTCGGAGGTCAAGCGCAAGGGCGTGCTGATCGGCGACACGGTCGTGATCCGCAAGGCAGGCGACGTGATTCCCGAGGTGCTCGGCCCGGTCGTCGACGCGCGCGACGGCTCCGAGCGCGAGTTCGTGATGCCCACCGAGTGTCCGGAGTGCGGCACCACGCTGGCACCGGCCAAGGAGGGCGACGCCGACATCCGCTGCCCCAACGCCCGATCCTGCCCAGCGCAGTTGCGCGAGCGCGTGTTTCACGTCGCCGGCCGCGGCGCGTTCGACATCGAGGGACTGGGCTACGAGGCGGGTATCGCCCTGCTGCAGGCAGGCGCGATCACCGACGAGGGCGACCTGTTCACCCTCACCGAGGACGACCTGCTGCGCACGCAACTCTTCACGACCCAGAAGGGGGAGCTGTCGGCCAACGGCAAGCGGTTGCTGGCCAACCTTGGCAAGGCCAAGCAGCAGGCGCTGTGGCGCGTCTTGGTGGCGCTGTCGATCCGGCACGTCGGGCCCACCGCCGCGCGGGCGCTGGCGAGCGAGTTCGGCAGCCTGGAGGCGATCGAGGCCGCCTCCGAGCAGCAGCTGGCGTCATCCGAAGGCGTCGGGCCGACCATCGCCGCGGCGGTGGTCGAGTGGTTCACCGTCGACTGGCATCGCGCCATCGTCGACAAGTGGCGCGCTGCGGGGGTGCGCATGGCCGACGAACGCGACGCCTCGATCGAACGCACGCTGGACGGCATGTCGATCGTGGTCACCGGATCGCTGACCGGCTTCTCCAGGGACGAGGCCAAGGAGGCGATCCTCGCGCGCGGCGGCAAGGCAGCGGGGTCGGTGTCGAAGAAGACGGCCTACGTGGTCGCCGGTGACGCACCGGGCTCGAAGTACGACAAGGCAATCGAACTGGGCGTGCCGGTGCTCGACGAGGACGGGTTCCGGCGGCTGCTGGAGAACGGCCCGGAGCCCGCGCCCGAACCCGCACCCGAACCCGAGCCTGAACCGGAAGACGCCTAGCGGTACCCGCGCCGCATGTCCTCGACGACGCGCGGATCGTCCAGCGTCGAGGGCTCCAGCGTGACGGGGGCGACGTCGCCGCCGAATACCGTCGCGGCGTCGAGCACGCTCTGGTTCAGGAACCGAAGCTGCGGAACGTCGTTCGGCATCGTCGGCGCCGGGGGTTCGGTGCCGCGTCGGGCCAACGCGAAGCCCCAGTCGCCGAACGTCGGGACGTCGACGTGGTATGGCGTCACCGCGTATCCGGCCGACCGGATCGTCGACACCGTGCGCCAGAACGCCATCGGCGTCGAGTACGGGCTACCCGCCTGCACCACCACCAGCGCGTCGGGGGCCAGCGCGCGGGTGAGCAGCGCGTAGAACTCCGTCGAGTACAGCCTGCCCAGGACCGGGTTGTCCGGATCGGGCATGTCGACGATCACCGCGTCGAACCCGCCGGCGGGCAGCAGCGTCGGGTCGGGCTCGCGCAGCCAGGTCATGGCGTCGGCGATGACCACCCGCACCCGTGGATCGTCGAGCGCGCCGGCATTGGCCTCGCGCATCGTCGTGCGGGCCAGGCGCACCACGTCCGGGTCGAGTTCGACCTGGACGATGTCCTCGATACCCGGTTGCCGCAGCAGTTCCCGCGCGGCGAGGCCGTCGCCGCCACCCAGCACGAGCACCGACCGCGCGCCGGCACCGAGCGCCGGGTACACCAGGCTCTCGGTGTAGCGGTACTCGTCGCGCGTCGAGAACTGCAGCCCGCCATCGAGATACAGGCGCATGTCCGATCCGCGCCGCGTCACGACGATCTCCTGGTACGCGGAGCGCTCGTAGGCGATGATCGGATCCGCGTACAGGCGCTGACGCGACGTGGTCTCGATCCCGTTCGCGCTCACCATCACCCCGGCGAGCGTCGCGAAGGCCACCGCGAGCACGCACAGCGCGCCGACGAGCTGGCGGACGCCGACCACCGTCCGCAGCACGAACACCGCCACCACCGCGGCCGCGACCAGGTTGACCATGCCGGTCACCGCCGCACCGCGGATCATCCCGAGCGCGGGCAGGACCACGAACGGCCATGCCAATCCGCCCAGCAGCGCCCCTAGGTAGTCGGCTGCGTTGAGGTTCGCAAGCACCCGGCCCGCGTCGGTCGCACCCGCCGTGCGCCCGCGTTGCAGCAGCGTCATCAACAGCGGCACCTCAGCGCCGACGAGGACGCCGATCAGCGCCGTGCCCAGCACGAGCACCCAGGTCGAACTGCCGACGAAGGCGAACGTCACGTACAGCACCGTCGCCGACAGCCCGCCGATGATGCCGAGCAGCGTCTCCACCGCGATGAACGTGATGGCAGCGTGGCCCAGCAGGGGCTTGACCAGCAGGCCGCCCACCCCGAGAGCGGCGACGTACCCGGCGACGATCAACGACGTCGCGACGATCCCGCCGCCGTTGAGGCTCGCCGAAAGCGTCAGCAGCGCAAGCTCGTAGATCAATCCGCACGCCGCGCAGGCGGCCACGGCCGCGAGCAGTATCGAGCGCCATCGCGGGGAACGCGTGCGCTGGGCGCCCGGTTCGGACGCTCCCGGCAACTCCGCCGGATCCGTCGCCACGGTCACGACAGGGCCGCGGCGTTGACCCCTCCCACGGCCAGCATGATCACGGCGGTCGCGATCGCCGCCGGGTGCAGCCGCTCGGCCTCGACGAGGTCGCGGAACCGTCCGGGCACCACGGCTTCGAGCACCGCGAGAGCAGCGCCCTGCAGGGCCACGCCGATCAATCCGTACACCAGCGCGTCGAACAGCCCCTGCCCCAGTTCGTCGGCGCTGGCCAGGATCGACGACACGACGACCAGCGCCAGTGCCGCGTACATGGCCGACGCCACGGCCACCGCGTTCGGCCGGTACTCGATGAACACCAGGCGACGCAGCTTGCCCGGGGTCAGTAGGTCGACCACGACGAAGCCCACGCCGAGCACCACCATGCCGACGACGAAGTACAGCAACGCCGCGACGACGTTCTGCAGCGTCGCGTCGGCGCTGACGGATCCGAACTCGACGAGGGCCTGATGCATCGGTGTCTCCTAGGTCTTGGTCCGGGTGGGCGCTACTTGGGGCCGTCGGGTCCGCCGGAGCCACCGCCCGATCCGCCGGCGGGCGATCCGGGAAAGAACCCCGGGCCGAGGAAGATGAAGCCGCCGCCTCGATACCCCGAGTTGATGTCCTCGACGCGAATCGTGCACGGCCGGTTGCCATCCGGGCCGACCACCACGATGTCGTCCTCGTAGCGCAGGTACTCGCTGCCGCGGTCTGTGGCGCGAGCGTCGGGTGCGGCGACGGCCGAGAGGTCGTCGGCCACGCTGGCAGGCTGGCCCGAGCACTCGTAGAGGTTGGCGTCGGCCGTGGTGGCGTACCGCTGATAGGTGCGGTCGATGTGGGACCGGATGTCCGGCGTCGCGCTCGCGCCGAGGGCGAGGCACAGCACGGCGGCGAGTGCGAGCACTCCGGACAGCAGGAACAGTCGCCCGCGGCTCACGGCTGCCACCTGCTCTCGGTGTGCACGACGGTCCCGCCGTGCGCGGCGGGGTAGAGGTGCCACGTCCGCCAGCGCCAGCCCGGGCCGTCGGGTGCGGCCGCGAGCGCGGTGAGCGCCGCGTCGTCACCGGGGAACGTGCCGCCGAGCCAGCCGGTGTCGTCCGCGCAGCACCTGCGCAGCTCGGCCGCGAGCGCCCGGAAGGACGGCTCGTCGTGTTCGGTGCTGCTGGAGGTCAATTCGTAACCGGGGGCGTCGGCGTGGTGAGGCAGGTGGTCGTCGGAGGTCGGCGCGATGCACGAGACCTGCTCGGAGAAGGGTGCGCCGCCGTCGTGCTCGGCGGTGATGACGTGCGAGGCGCCGAGGATGCCCAGGGTCAGCGCTCCGCCGTCGGGGTGGTCGAGGCGGTGCGTGGCCAACGGACGTGGCGCAGCGGCGTTGAGCGCCAGCCGCAGGACGGCGCCGCTGATGTCGGCCGGTGAAACCGCCAGCTCGTGCAACGGCAAGGGCGTGACCTACGCGCCGGCCGGCGGGGCCGGGTAGACGGTCAGCTCGCCGGGCCGCACCTTGGTGCCGACCGAGATCTCCCACGGCATCCCGGGTGCCCAGCGTTCGAAGCCGAGAAGCTTGGTCTCGTCGTCACTGGCGTAGTCGACGAAGTCGACGTCGCCGCCTGCGGGCAACCCCGTGGTCCCCTCGGTGGTGTAGCCGGCGCTGCCGCGCTCGGTCTCGCGGAAGCGGATGCCGTCGACGACGTGCTCGCCGCCCGGCTCGAGTTGGAGGTCGTTGCGGCGTACCCACGTCACCAGCTCGAGTCGGCCCTCGTCCTCTTCCACGCTGAACCACACCGGCTGGGTGCCGGAGGCGGAGTCGTCACCCTTGCCACCTTCGAGGAGGTGTTCCCACCACACGAACGGGCCCTGGCGCAGCGTGACCGAACCGCGGACGACGTAGTCGGTGCTGCCGTGGCTGACGATGGCGCCGGGGCCGAGCTGGGTGGGCCCGAACGTGGCGGTCTGCGAGGCGAACTGCAGCGGATCCTGACGCTGCTTCGGGGCACCCTTCTTGGGTCGCCGCAGTGCCATGACGAACACGACGACGGCAGCGAGCCCCAACAGGATCGCCAGGATGACCAGTAGATCTCCCACGCGGAACCCCCTGTTACGCCGACGAATGGAATCACTTCACCGTAACAGCGCAGCCGAAGGCGATCTTCAGCGAACTCTCAGCGAAGGATCGTCGCGACGATGCCCGCGAGGTAGCCGAGCCGCGCGACCTCGGAGGGCCGGAACGCCGGACCGCCGGGGCGGCCCAGCAGCACCGCCGTGCTGGCGTCACCCAGCGGGGCAGCGGCCAGCGTGGTGTCGATGTCGCGCCACACCTGGGGCAGCCATTCGGCGGCACCGTCGAGAGCCATGGCGCGCTCGAGCGGCAGCCAGGGCGCTGCGGCCGCCTGGGTTTCGGGAGCGCCGTGGCTGCCCGCGACGCGCTCGGGCCCGGAGTCGGTGAGCCGCACCACCGTGCACCACCCGACGCGCAACACCTTGGGTGCCTCGTCGACGAGCACCTGCAGTTTCGCCGGCGTGCCGCGCGCTGCCGCGATGTGATCGACCAGCTCGAGTTCGCGGTGCGCCTCCAGCAGCCCGGTGTGCGGCCGGATGCTGTCGACGTACACGCCTTCGAGCCGTTCGGCGGCGGTGATCAGCATGTCGGGCATCGCGCCGGGGGGCAGATCCACCACCAGGTCGTCGACGGCGTACCCGGCGCCTCGCTCGACGACGTCGAGGGACAGGATGTCGGCGCCGACCGACCCGAGGGCCACGGCGAGCGATCCGAGGCGGCCGGGCCTGTCCTCGAGTTCGACTCGCAGCAGATACGACGGCACGCGCACACCCTTACACGGAGGGCAGGAGCGGAGCGACTCGGGAAGTCTGCACGGAGGGCAGGAGCGGAGCGACTCGGGAAGTCTGTACGGAGGGCAGGAGCGGAGCGACTCGGGAAGTCAACCCAGGGGGCAGCACGTGAGCACCCCGGCCGTGGCCACCACTAGGCTTCCTTCTCGTGTCTCAGATATCGCGGGACGACGTCGCTCACCTCGCGCGCCTCGCCCGGCTCTCCCTGACCGACGGCGAGCTCGAGGGCTTCGCCGGCCAGCTCGACGCGATCCTGGCCCACGTCGGCCAGATCCAGGCCGTCGACGTCACCGGTGTGGAGGCCACCGACAATCCGCTCGCGGCCCGGCGGGCTGCGGCGAAGCGGCCCGCGGACGGGTTGAGCGACGTCACCCGGCCCGACGTCGTCGATCCGTGCCTCACGCAGGACGAGGCGCTGGCCGCCGCGCCCAACGCGACCGAAGGCAGGTTCGCGGTGCCGCGCATCTTGGGAGAAGCCGAATGAACGACTTGATTCGGATGGACGCGGCGACGCTCGGCGCCCGGATCGCGGCCAAGGAGGTGTCCTCGGTCGAGGTCACCCAGGCGCATCTCGACCAGATCGCCGCGACCGACGACCGGTACCACGCCTTCCTGCACGTGGCGGGCGACGAGGCGCTGGCCGCCGCGGCCGCCGTCGACGCGTCGGTCGCCGCGGGCGAGACGCTGCCGTCGCCGCTGGCCGGGGTGCCGCTGGCGCTCAAGGACGTCTTCACCACCACCGACATGCCCACGACGTGTGGCTCCAAGATCCTCGAGGGCTGGCGGTCGCCGTACGACGCGACGGTGACCACACGGCTGCGCGCCGCCGGTGTGCCGATCCTGGGCAAGACCAACATGGACGAGTTCGCCATGGGCAGCTCGACGGAGAACTCGGCCTACGGCCCCACCCGCAACCCGTGGAACGTCAACCGCGTGCCCGGCGGCTCGGGTGGCGGCAGCGCCGCGGCGCTGGCCGCGTTCCAGGCGCCGCTGGCGATCGGCTCCGACACCGGCGGCTCGATCCGTCAGCCGGCTGCACTGACCGCCACCGTCGGGGTGAAACCCACCTACGGCACGGTCTCGCGCTATGGGCTCATCGCCTGTGCGTCGTCGCTCGATCAGGGTGGGCCGTGCGCGCGCACCGTGCTGGACACCGCGCTGCTGCACCAGGTGATCGCCGGTCACGACCGCCGTGACTCGACCTCGGTCGACGCCGAGGTGCCCGACGTGGTCGGCGCGGCGCGGGCCGGGGCCCACGGTGACCTCGCAGGCGTGCGGGTCGGGGTGGTCAAGCAGTTGCGCAGCGGTGAGGGCTACCAGCCCGGCGTGCTCGCATCGTTCACCGCCGCGGTCGACCAGCTGACCGAACTGGGCGCCGAGGTCGTCGAAGTCGACTGCCCGCACTTCGACTACTCCATGGCCGCCTACTACCTGATCCTGCCGTCGGAGGTGTCGAGCAACCTTGCTCGCTTCGACGCGATGCGCTACGGGCTGCGGGTCGGCGACGACGGCACGCACAGCGCCGAAGAGGTGATGGCGCTGACCCGGGCGGCCGGTTTCGGCCCAGAAGTCAAGCGCCGCATCATGATCGGCACCTACGCGCTCTCGGCCGGGTACTACGACGCCTACTACAACCAGGCGCAGAAGGTCCGCACGCTGATCGCACGCGACCTCGACCGGGCCTACGAGAAGGCCGACGTCCTGATCTCGCCCGCGACACCGACGACCGCGTTCCCGCTCGGCGAGAAGGTCGACGACCCGCTGGCCATGTACCTGTTCGATCTGTGCACGCTGCCGCTGAATCTCGCCGGACACTGCGGGATGTCGGTGCCGTCGGGACTGTCGCCCGACGACGGTCTGCCCGTCGGCCTGCAGATCATGGCGCCGGCGCTGGCCGACGATCGGCTCTACCGGGTGGGTGCGGCATACGAGGCCGCACGCGGCGAGCTGCTGACCGCGCTGTAGCGACCTGGCTCCGCGGAGCCAGTCCCGGATCACCCCGCAGGGGGATGGCGTGAGGGCCGAAACGCCATAGCATTTGGCCCGTGAACAGGCCAATGGGTTTCGTGGAGTGGTTGCGGCACGGTCGATGGTCGGCCTGGTTGCTGGTGGCCGTCACCGGGATTCTCTACGTGGTGGCCTGGCCGACGCTCTTCCTCACCCATGAGGTTCCGGCGGCACTGGCACCCATCGTCGCCGGGCTCGCCGCCTTGCCGCTCCTGCTCGTCCTGGTCAATCCGCTTCTGGCATGGTCGATCTCGGCCGCCTCCGCGGTGCTGATCCCGCTGTTCTTCAACCGGCTGGCGTCGTGGAACTACCCGTGGCAGGTCGTGCACGTCATCGTGCTGCTGGTGTCGATCGTCGCCGTGGCCTGGACCCGGCCGCTGCCGGTCGTGGTCAAGGTGTGGCTGGCATCGACCCTGCTGTTCCTCGTGGCCATGCCGGGGCACGTGGACGGCGGTTGGGCCTTCGGCGTCACCGCCATCGTGTTCGCCGTGATGCTGGTGCGGTGGCTGGTCCTGTCGCGGCGGCAGGTCGCCCAGCTCGAGGAGGAGGGCGAATTGGAGCGGGCCAGGCGCACGGTCCTGCAGGAGCGCACCAGGATTGCGCGGGACCTGCACGACGTGGTCGCCCACCACATGTCGATGGTCGTGGTGTCGGCGCAGACCGCGCCGTACCGCCACGCCGACGTGCCGCCGAGTCTGCAGGCGGAGTTCGAGACGATCGCCGCCACCGGGCGCCAGGCGCTCAACGAGATACGTGGACTGCTCGGGGTGTTGCGCAGCGGCTCCGAACCGGTCGAACTCGCACCCGCGCCGACGATCGCCGACCTCCCGGAGCTGTTCACCGCAACGCAGCGGGCGGGCGTGCCGCTGACGTGGCGGATCGACGGGTCGACCGAGTGGGTCGGGGACCTGGTCGAAACGGCGGCGTACCGCATCGTCGCCGAGTGCCTGGCCAACGCCGCGCGTCACGCACCGGGGTTGGCGGTGAACGCCGAGGTGAGCATCACCGTCGACGGTGTGGGCGTCGAGATCCGCAACGGCATGGCCCAGCAGTCGTGGGAGCCGCCGGTCCCCGGTCTCGGCATCGCGGGCATGCGCGAGAGGGCCGCGGCAGTCGGCGGCATGGTCGCCATCCACGACACCGAGGGCGAGTTCGTCGTCTGGTCCTACCTGCCGTGCGTCCCGGCTAGCGTGACGGGGTGCCCGGCCTGACGATCACCGTCTTCATCGCCGACGATCAAGCCATGGTCCGGCAGGGCTTCGGCGCACTGCTGAACGCCCAGCCCGACATCGAGGTGATCGGGGACGCGGCCAACGGGCGGGACGCCGTGGCCGGTGTGCACGCGCTCGCACCCGACGTCGTGCTGATGGACGTGCGGATGCCCGAGATGAACGGGCTCGACGCGGCGTGCGAGATCCTCGCGGAGACCACGGCGAAGGTGCTGATGCTGACGACGTTCGACCTCGACGACTACGTCTACGCGGCGCTGCGCGCGGGAGCCAGTGGGTTTCTGCTCAAGGACGCGCCCGCCGAGGAGCTGATCAGAGCGGTCCGGGTCATCGCCGCCGGCGATGCGCTCTTGGCGCCCTCGGTCACCCGGCGGATGATCGCGGACCTCGTCGGCAGGCACGCCCCGCCGCGTCGCTCGGCCGACGAGCTGGCGCGCCTGACGCCGCGGGAGACCGAGGTACTGGAGGCGATGGCCCGCGGCATGTCGAACGCGGAGATCGCGAGTGAGTTCGTGGTGTCCGAGGAGACCGTGAAGACCCACGTCGGCAGGGTCTTCGCCAAGCTCGGTCTGCGCGACCGCGCCCAAGCCGTCGTGGTCGCCTACGAGTCCGGTCTGGTGTCGCCGTTCGCTCGCTGACCCGCCGTCGAGCCGGGAAGGGGCGAAGCTGGCAGGATCGGTAATCATGCGCACGCGAGGAACGGACTAGACATGCGGATCGGAGTGCTCACCGGCGGCGGTGACTGTCCCGGCCTCAACGCCGTCATCCGGGCCGTCGTGCGGACGTGCAACGTCAGGTACGGCTCGACGGTGGTCGGCTTCCTCGACGGTTGGCGGGGACTGTTGGAGGACCGGCGCATCCAGCTGGCCAACGACGATCGCAACGACCGCCTGCTCGGCAAGGGCGGCACCATCCTGGGCACCGCGCGCGTCAACCCGGACAAGCTGCTCGCGGGCCTCGACCAGATCAAGCAGACGCTCGAGGACAACGGCATCGACGTGTTGATCCCCATCGGCGGCGAGGGCACGCTCACTGCCGCGCACTGGCTGTCGCAGGAGAACGTCCCGGTCGTCGGGGTGCCGAAGACCATCGACAACGACATCGATTGCACCGACGTCACTTTCGGCCACGACACCGCACTGCAGGTGGCCAGTGAGGCGATCGACCGGCTGCACAGCACCGCCGAGTCGCATCAGCGGGTGATGCTCGTCGAGGTGATGGGCAGGCACGCGGGGTGGATCGCGCTCAACGCGGGCCTGGCCTCGGGTGCGCACATGACCCTGATCCCCGAGCAGCCGTTCGACGTCGAGGAGGTGTGCCGTCTGGTCAAGCAGCGGTTCGTGCGGGGCGACTCGCACTTCATCTGCGTGGTCGCCGAGGGCGCCCGGCCCGCAGAGGGCTCGATGCTGCTGCGCGACGGCGGCATCGACGAGTTCGGGCACGTCCGGTTCACCGGCGTCGCCCACCAGCTCGGCGTGGAGATCGAGAAGCGGATCAAGAAGGAAGTGCGCACGACGGTGCTCGGCCACGTGCAACGTGGCGGCACCCCTACGGCGTACGACCGCGTGCTGGCGACGAGGTTCGGCGTCAACGCCGCCGACGCCGCGCACGCAGGCGAATACGGGATGATGGTGTCGCTGCGCGGCCAGGACATCGGACGGGTGCCGCTCGCCGACGCCGTGCGCCAGCTGAAGCTGGTCCCGCAGAGCCGCTACGACGACGCCGCGGAGTTCTTCGGCTGACCTCCTCCGGCGCGCTGCCCGAGCGGTCCGCCCGGCCACTAGGATCGACGCCATGACAGTCGCAGAAGCAGAACTCCTCGACTACGACGAGGTGGTCGAACGCTACGACCCCGTCATGGGCATGGAGGTCCACGTCGAGCTGTCGACGGAGACCAAGATGTTCTGCGGCTGCCCCAACCGGTTCGGTGGCGAGCCCAACACCCAGGTCTGCCCGGTGTGCCTGGGGCTGCCCGGCTCGCTGCCGGTGCTCAACCAGCAGGCCGTCGAGTCCGCGATCCGCATCGGGCTGGCGCTCAACTGCGACATCGCCCCGTGGGGCCGGTTCGCCAGGAAGAACTACTTCTACCCCGACCAGCCGAAGAACTATCAGATCAGCCAGTACGACGAGCCCATCGCCGTCGACGGCTACCTCGACGTGCCGCTCGACGACGGCACCACGTGGCGCATCGAGATCGAGCGTGCCCACATGGAGGAGGACACCGGCAAGCTGACCCACCTCGGCAGCGACACCGGCCGCATCGAGGGTGCGACGACGTCGCTGCTGGACTACAACCGGGCAGGCGTGCCGCTGATCGAGATCGTCACCAGGCCCATCGAGGGCACCGGTGCCCGTGCCCCCGAGATCGCCCGCGCCTACGTCACTGCTCTGCGAGACCTGTTGCGCCGCCTGGGCGTATCGGACGTACGCATGGATCAGGGCTCGATGCGCTGTGACTCCAACGTGTCGCTGATGCTCAAGGGCGCCACGGAGTTCGGCACCCGTACCGAGACCAAGAACGTCAACTCGCTGCGCAGCGTGGAGGTGGCGGTGCGCTACGAGATGCGGCGCCAGGCAGCCGTTCTGGAGGCGGGCGGCCGGATCATCCAGGAGACGAGGCACTTTCACGAGTCCGGTTACACCACGGCGGGCCGCAGCAAGGAAGAGGCGCAGGACTACCGGTACTTCCCGGAGCCCGACCTCGAACCCGTGACCCCCAGCGTCGAACTCGTCGAACGGCTGCGCGACACCATTCCCGAGCTGCCGTGGCTGACCCGCAAGCGAACCCAGCAGGAGTGGGGAGTGTCCGACGAGGTCATGCGCGACCTCGTCAACGCCGGAGCCGTCGAACTCGTCTCGGCCACCGTGGATCACGGCGCCTCCAGTGAGGCCGCGCGCGCCTGGTGGGGCAACTTCCTGGTGCAGAAGGCGAACGAGGCAGGCGTGGAACTCGATGCACTGCCCATCAGCCCCGCGCAGGTCGCGCAGGTCATCGGACTGGTCGACGGGGGAAAGCTGTCGAACAAGCTCGCGCGTCAGGTCATCGAGGGCGTGCTGGCCGGCGAGGGTGAACCCGAGCAGGTGATGACCGACCGCGGGCTGGCCGTGGTCCGCGACGACTCGGTGATCAAGGCTGCCATCGAGGAGGCGCTCGCCGCCAACCCGGGCATCGCCGAGAAGATCCGCGGCGGCAAGGTGCAGGCTGCCGGGGCGATCGTGGGCGCGGTGATGAAGGCCACCAAGGGGCAGGCGGATGCCGCCCAGGTACGCGAGATGGTCATCGCGGCCTGCAGCTGAGGCGGGCCGTTCCCGTGATGACGCCACAGGATCTGGTCTACCGCCTGCTGCAGCAACCGCTGCGGCTGCTCTCGCTGCGCTCGATCGTGATCGTCGGCCAGCTCGGGGTGATCATCCTCGTGCTGGTGCTCGGCGTGTGGGTGTGGGTCGGTGTCACCAACGACCAGTACAGCCAGCTCGACCGGCGGCTGGACTCGCTGAGCAGCCTCGGTGACGTCAACACGCTGCTGCGCAGCGCTCAGGAGGAGGACCCGAGCCCGACGTCGGACGACGGCGGGTTCGTGCGGACCGCGAGGATCGGCCCCGCCACGGTGTCGAACCCCGCCGACATCGTGCTGCCCGAACTCCCGAACGGCTACGCGGACACCACGATCGACGGCGTCGCCTACCGCGTCCGGACCATCGACACCGGCACCGCGTCGATCGCGCTCGGGGCGCCGCTGGCCGACACCATCGACCGCATCGACGCCCTGCACTGGCGGGTGTTCTGGATCTGCTCCGGCGTGATCGTCGGCACGCTGCTGATCGGCTGGGTCATCTCGCTGATCATGGTCAACCCGTTCCGCATGCTGGCCCAGCAGGCCCGTGCGATCAACGCCCAGTCCAACCCGGACGAGGTTCAGGTGCGCGGGGTCTGGGAGGCCGTCGAGATCTCCGAGGCGGTCGAGGGCATGCTGGCGCGGATCGGTGACGAGCAGCAGCGCACGCGCGCGGCACTCGAATCGGCGCGCGACTTCTCCGCCGTCGCATCGCACGAGCTGCGGACGCCGCTGACTGCCATGCGGACCAACCTCGAGGTGCTCCTGACCCTCGACCTGGGTCCGGAGCAGCGCAAGGAGGTCATCGGCGACGTCATGCGCACCCAAACTCGCATCGAGGCGACGCTGACCGCACTCGAACGCCTCGCCCAGGGCGAGCTGACCACCTTCGACGACTTCGTGCCGGTCGACGTCACCGAGCTACTCGACCGCGCGGCACACGACGCCAGGCACAACTACCCGGACGTCGACGTCGCGCTGGGGTCGTCGACGACCGTGCTGATGCTGGGCCTGCCCGCCGGCCTGCGTCTAGTGATCGACAACGCGATCGCCAACGCCGTCAAGCACGGCAACGCCACCCAGGTCCGGCTCAGCGTGCTGAGTTCGGCGACCGGGGTCGAGATCGCGGTCGACGACAACGGCTCCGGGGTGCCGGAGGAGGAGCGCACCGCGGTGTTCGAGCGCTTCCACCGTGGGACGACGGCATCGCGCTCGGGCTCCGGTCTGGGGCTGGCACTGGTCGCACAACAGGCTGAATTGCACGGTGGCACGGCGTCATTGGAGGTGAGCCCGATGGGTGGCACCCGGCTGATGCTCAGGCTGCCCGGCCCGCAGCAGCACCAACAGCTCGACGTGCCTGCCCGGCCTGCCGGTTAGGTCTTCTCGTCGCTGCTGCGCGGGAACCCGCCCTGCGGGAACAGCGGGAACACCACGTCGTCGAGCCGCTCGGCGTCGCCTGAGGTCTTGTTGATCGTCGCGCCCCACACGTTGCCGTCGGGCGACAGCTGCAGGGCCCACACGTGGCCCCGGGTGTCCTGCCGCAGCACCTCCGGCTCGCCGGTGACGGCGCCGGTGTCGGGCGCCATGCGCACCGCGACGGTCTGCTTGGTGTTCACCAGGTTGACCAGCACCGTGCCGTCCTGCGCGGCGCAGCCCGCCACGCCGGGACGGTCGGGCCAGGACCACACCGTCGACACCTTCGAGTCCTTGGTGATGCGCTGCAACCGGTCGCCGGTGGGGGTGCGGTCGGTCACGTACAGCGAGCCGTCGGCAGGGTCGATGCACAGTCCGCCGCCGGCACCGATGCCGCTGAGCGCGGTCGTCGGAGGCGCGGGGTTGACCGTCGTCGGCGCCTCGATGCGCAGCAGCTTGCCCGCCAGCGAACCGGGATCCGATGCCTGCGCGGGATTGCCGGCGTCCCCGGTCAGCACCGCAAGCGTCGTCGGGCTGGTGAACTTGAGCGCACCGGTGTTCCCGGTGGTGCCCTTCGGGATGCCGGTCAGGATGGGCTTGGGCACGTCGCCGTCGGCGATGCGGATGACCCGGTTGTCGCTGGGCGTGCTGACCAGCGCGTACATCAGTCGGTCCTGGGAGTAGGTGGGGGACAGCACGATGTCGAGCAGCCCGCCGTCGCCGGACGGATCCACCGGCAGCACCAGCTTGACCTTGGGTTCGGCGTTGGTCGCCACTTCCTTGACCGCCCCGGTCAGCCGCTCGGCCACCAGGGCAGACTTGCTGTCCGGCCCCATGATCAGACCGCTGGTGCTCTCCAGGCAGCCCTGCATGACGCCCGGCGCGGGGCACTCCTTGGGGAACGGCTGACCCGGCAGTGGGGGCGGGGGAGGCGGCGGGGAACTCGATCCGGGCTCGAGCGCCGGCTCGGTGGTGAACGGTTCGGACTGGGCTGCATCGAATCGCGCGCAGCCGGACCCAACCAGCACCGCGCTGCACAGCAGCACCAGCACACCCCGCATCGGCCGGTGCAGTCTCATGCAGGCCAGGTTACGGATCGTTCGGCGATGCTCGCCACGCCGGGGCGAGCGGAGCGACGGGGAATGCGCCGGGCGAGCGGAGCGACGGGGAATGCGCCGGGCGAGCGGAGCGACGGGGAATGCGCCGGGCGAGCGGTAGGCACGTGTCACGGCTGTGCAACGACGTCCGAATGCGACGCGCCAATCCACGGCTCGGGGGTGACGAGCACTTACGCTGGGTTTCGTGACCAGTACCTCACACGATCCGCGCGCCTGGCAACGGCCCGGTGGCCTCGAAGGCTCGGCCGAGCGCCCCGCGTCGGCCCGCCTGGTCGACCCCGAGGACGACGTCCCCTCGACTCCCTACTCCGGCGACATGGCGACCACCGCCATACCGCGCTACGAGGCATCGCCGCCACAGCAGCAGTCCCCCTTCCAACTCCTTGGCGACCCGGAACCGCTGCCGTACGTGCAGCCGCACACCCGGCACGCCGTGAACCCCGCCGAGCCGGTCGAGATCGGTCCCGACCCGATGGTCGACGACCGGGTGCGTTCCGCGGGCAAGCGCGGCACCCAGGACCTCGGGCTGATGCTGCTGCGCGTGGGCCTCGGCGCGCTGTTCATCGCCCACGGCCTGCAGAAGGCCTTCGGACTCTGGGGTGGCCAGGGTCTCGGCGGCTTCGAGCAGTCACTCGCCGACCTGGGTTACCAGCACGCGGGCATCCTGACCTACGTCGGCGCGGGCGCCCAGATCGTCATTGGCGCCCTGCTGGTGCTCGGACTATTCACCCCGCTGGCCGCTGCGGCCGCGGTGGCCTACCTGGTCAACGCGCTGCTGGCCGCGGTCGTCGCGCAGCCCGAGGGTGGGCACTTCCCGTTCTTCCTGCCCGACGGCCACGAATACCAGGTGGTGCTGCTGGTGCTCGCCGCCGCGCTGTGCCTGACCGGCCCCGGCCTGTACGGCTTCGACGCCGGCCGGGGTTGGGCTCGGCGCCCCTTCATCGGGTCGCTCGCCGCGCTGCTGCTGGGCATCGGCGCGGGCGTCGCGGTGTGGGCGCTGCTGAACGGCGTCAACCCGCTCGCCTGAGCCGGGTGGAACCGGGTCAGTCGTAGGGGTTGGGTACCCGACCGCCGCTGGCCTCGGTCAACTGGGGCAGCGTCGTGAAGGTCACTGCAGGCAGGCGGACCGCCGACCCGTCCTTGAGTCGGGCCAACGCCCACGACCGCTTGTCGAACTGCAGACCGTCGACGTCACCCCACGGCACGGTCCTGCTGCCGAACAACGTTCTGGCGGTCACGGTGTCGCGGTCGGCGATCGTGCGGTAGCGGAAGACGGCCACGCCCGCGATCAGAGGCACGATCAGCAGGGCGGTACCCCACACCGGCAGGGCCATCACGATGCTCAACAGGGCCACGGTGAAGAACCCGACCGCCAGCAGTGCCGTCGGCGCAATCCTGATGACCACGGGCTTTGCTGCCGCGCTCGCTTCCGGCGCAGGCTTCTTCCGATTCACCCGACCATCCTCCCACTACGGGCGGAGGACCGGAATTTGACCTTTGACCAGTGCGAGGACTACCGTCACCGCTATGCAGATCTTCGGCATTCTCGTAGTAATTGGTTCGCGCGTTGGTGCGTAACCAGACTGACTGACCAGTCGGGAGCTACGAACACCGACGCGCACCCTCGTACAGCGGAAGCTGACGGGGGTTTTTTGTTGCCCCAGGAACGCACGACCCGATATCAGGACTGAAGAGGACACCGTGAGCGCACCCACCACGCGACCGCCGGCATCCACGCACCGCAGCAGCGGCGCGCCAGCCGTCCCCACCGCATCCGCACCGCAGCCGAGAAAGGTTGCCCCCGTTCAGATGACGGGTGCCCAGGCGGTCATCCGCTCGCTCGAGGAACTCGACGTCGACGTGATCTTCGGCATCCCCGGCGGCGCCGTGCTGCCGGTGTACGACCCGCTGTTCGACTCGGTGAAGCTGCGCCACGTGCTGGTCCGTCACGAGCAGGGCGCAGGCCACGCCGCGAGCGGTTACGCCCACGCCACGGGCAAGGTCGGCGTCATGATGGCGACGTCGGGTCCCGGCGCGACCAACCTCGTCACCCCCCTGGCCGACGCGCAGATGGATTCGATCCCCGTGGTCGCGATCACCGGACAGGTCGGTCGCGGGCTCATCGGCACCGACGCCTTCCAGGAAGCCGACATCTCGGGCATCACGATGCCGATCACCAAGCACAACTTCCTCGTCCGCGAGGGCGACGACATCGCGCGGGTGATCGCCGAGGCGTTCCACATCGCGAGTTCGGGTCGCCCCGGCGCCGTGCTGGTCGACATCCCGAAGGACATCCTGCAGGGGCAGTGCACGTTCAGCTGGCCGCCGGTGATGGACCTGCCGGGCTACAAGCCGAACACCAAGCCGCACAGCAGGCAGATCCGGGAGGCCGCCAAGCTCATCGCGGCCGCCGGCAAGCCGGTCCTCTACGTCGGCGGCGGGGTCATCCGCGGTGACGCCAGCGAGCAGCTGCTGGAATTGGCCGAGCTGACCGGGATCCCGGTCGTCACCACGCTGATGGCCCGCGGTGCGTTCCCCGACAGCCACGAGCAGAACCTCGGCATGCCCGGGATGCACGGCACCGTCGCCGCGGTCGGCGCGCTGCAGAAGAGCGATCTGCTGATCGCGCTCGGCACGCGCTTCGACGACCGGGTAACCGGGCAGCTGTCGTCGTTCGCGCCGGAGGCCAAGGTGATCCACGCCGACATCGACCCCGCCGAGATCGGCAAGAACCGTCACGCCGACGTGCCGATCGTGGGCGACGTCAAGGCCGTCATGACCGACCTGGCCGAGGCGTTGCGTCGGGACGGAACGTCCAAGGACACGCTGGATCTGGAGGACTGGTGGAAGTACCTGAACAACGTCCAGGCCACCTATCCGCTGAGCTATGACCCGCAGAGCGACGGCAGCCTCAGCCCGGAGTACGTCATCGAGACGCTGAGCCGCATCGCAGGTCCGGACGCGGTGTACGTCGCCGGCGTCGGTCAGCACCAGATGTGGGCGGCGCAGTTCGTCAAGTACGAGAAGCCGCGCACCTGGCTGAATTCCGGTGGTCTCGGCACCATGGGCTACGCCGTGCCCGCGGCGATGGGCGCCAAGTTCGCCCGGCCGGAGGCCGAGGTGTGGGCCATCGACGGTGACGGCTGCTTCCAGATGACCAATCAGGAACTGGCGACCTGCGCGGTCGAGGGTGCGCCGATCAAGGTGGCACTCATCAACAACGGCAACCTGGGCATGGTGCGGCAGTGGCAGACGCTGTTCTACGGCGAGCGCTACAGCCAGACCAACCTGTCCACGCACAGCCACCGCATCCCCGACTTCCTCAAGCTGGCCGAAGCGCTGGGCTGCGTCGGATTGCGTTGCGAGCGAGCCGAAGACGTCGAGGACGTCATCAACCAGGCGCGGGCGATCAACGACCGTCCGGTGGTCATCGACTTCATCGTCGGCGCCGACGCCCAGGTGTGGCCGATGGTGGCCGCAGGTACGGGCAACGACGAGATCATGGCGGCGCGCAACATCCGCCCGCTGTTCGACAACGAGGATCAGGTGTAGTGATGAGCGCTTGCGCGAAGAACCAAGGAGTCGCACGATGACCACCACCATCCACACCCTCTCGGTCCTCGTCGAGGACAAGCCCGGCGTGCTCGCCCGCGTCGCGTCGCTGTTCTCGCGCCGCGGCTTCAACATCCAGTCGCTCGCGGTCGGCGCCACCGAGCAGAAGCACCTCTCGCGGATGACGATCGTCGTCGCCGTCGACGACTTCCCGCTGGAGCAGATCACCAAGCAGCTCAACAAGCTCGTCAACGTGATCAAGATCGTCGAGCAGGACGAGGACAACTCGGTGTCGCGTGAGTTGGCACTGATCAAGGTCCGTGCCGACGCGGCCACCCGCGGTCAGATCATCGAGGCGGTGAACCTGTTCCGCGCGAAGGTGGTCGACGTGTCGGCGGAGTCGCTGGTCGTCGAGGCCACCGGCACGCCTGGCAAGCTCGAGGCGCTGCTCAACCTGTTGGAGCCCTACGGTATCCGCGAGATCGCGCAGTCCGGCATGGTGACGTTGGCCCGCGGGCCGCGCGGCATGGTCACCACCAAATAGTCTTCAGTTACGGAAGAGAAAAGGAAATATCAAGTGGCAGTAGAGATGTACTACGACGACGACGCGGACCTGTCGATCATCCAGGGACGCAAGGTCGGCGTCATCGGGTACGGCAGCCAGGGACACGCGCACTCATTGAGCCTGCGCGACTCCGGCGTCGAGGTGAAGGTGGGTCTCAAGGAGGGCAGCAAGTCCCGGGAGAAGGTGACCGAGCAGGGCCTCGAGGTCGACACCCCCGCCGAGGTCGCCAAGTGGGCCGACGTGATCATGCTGCTGGCGCCCGACACGGCGCAGGCGGAGATCTTCTCGACCGACATCGAGCCGAATCTCGTGGCGGGCAATGCGCTGTTCTTCGGCCACGGCCTGAACATCCACTTCGACCTGATCCAGCCCGCCGCCGACATCACCGTCGGCATGGTGGCGCCCAAGGGGCCCGGCCACCTGGTGCGCAGGCAGTTCGTCGACGGCAAGGGCGTTCCCGCGCTGATCGCCGTCGACCAGGACCCCAACGGTGAAGGGGAGGCGCTCGCGCTGTCCTACGCCAAGGGCATCGGCGGCACCCGGGCCGGCGTCATCAAGACCACGTTCAAGGAGGAGACCGAGACCGATCTCTTCGGCGAGCAGGCCGTGTTGTGCGGCGGCACCGAGGAACTGGTCAAGGCCGGGTTCGAGGTCATGGTGGAGGCCGGCTACGCCCCCGAGATGGCCTACTTCGAGGTGCTGCACGAACTGAAGCTGATCGTCGACCTGATGTACGAGGGCGGCATCGCACGGATGAACTACTCGGTGTCCGACACCGCAGAGTTCGGCGGCTACATCTCCGGCCCGCGCGTCATCGACGCCGATACCAAGGACCGGATGCGCGCCATCCTCAAGGACATTCAGGACGGCAGCTTCGTGAAGCGGCTCGTCGCGAACGTCGAGGGCGGCAACTCCGAGCTCGAGGGTCTGCGCAAGCAGAACGCCGAGCACCCCATCGAGGTCACCGGCAAGAAGCTGCGCGACCTGATGAGCTGGGTCGACCGGCCGATCACCGAGACCGCTTAGCACCACCACGTCTTCGGCGCGTTCCGGGAGCAACCGATGCTCCTGGAACGCGCCGAACTCGTTGGCGGGTCAGTCCTTGAGAGGGTCGTGACCCCAGTTCATCAGCGAGTAGCGCCAGTGCGTGTCCTCGACGTCACCCTTGGGGCGCTGGGCGGAATGGCGGTGGACGTACCCGACGACCTTGCGCATGTGGGCGTAGTCGTCGTCGGACAGGTCTGACTTCTTGGCCTTGAGCAGCTCGATGATCCGGCGTCCGCTGGCGTGCCCCGTCGACTCGCCGCCGCCGTCGGACTTCTGCCCGACGTCCTTCGATTCGTCTGTCTCGAGCCACTTCTCGAGTTCGCTCGCGGTCATGTTGACCGCGTCGTGGAACTCCTTGGCCGTTCCGTCGTGGTCGTCGTCCTTGCCGGCCATCTCGCGCCTCCCTACTCGGCGGTCGCGTCACGCCTCTCGCGACGGCGACGTCGCAACGCGAATACCCTCTCGGCGTAGACCAAATCATCGCGCCACAACCGTGCCGCCGAGTACCGCATGAGCGGTGTGATCATCGGCGCGACGCCCAGCGCACGGGCGAATCCCGAGCGGTCGGAGTACGCGACGACGGCCTCGATGACCGCGGTACGCGGCAGCCCGTCGGGCCCGGGTGCCAACGGCGTGGCGTGAGTCTCGACGACGCTGCCGCTGCCCTCACCGTCGACGATCTTCATCAGGATGGTCCTGGGCTCGGGGCTGATGAACTCGGCGATCACCGGGACGCCGAGCCGACCGATGCGGAACGTGACGGCCACCGCGAGCGCGTCCTGATCGACGGGGAGTTCGTCGGCGATCGGCGGCGAACTCAGCACTTCGAGCTGGGTGAACGAGTAGGGGTGGAACCAGGATCCGTGCCAGGGGTCGAGGCGGTTGGCGATGACGTCGGCGGGCTCGCAGGTGCCGACGAGTCGGGCGACGGCGGCGATGCTCGGCTGCGGCGGGCGGTGGGTGATGATCGGCTCGTCGGTGGGCTCTTCGCCGCCGATGCGGTCGAGGCGAACCCAGGCGAGCACGCCGTCGTCGTGCGCCGGGTAGGGCTTCCACCCGGCCTCGCGGCGGCCGGACAGCCGCAGCCCGTGCCAGGGGCAGATGAGCGTGCCGCATTCGACCCGGCCGGTGGACAGGTCCGCCCCGAGGTGGGGACACTCGGCCGGACCGACGTGCAAATCACCGGCGTCGTCGCGCCAGGCCACCAGTTCCTCCCCGGCGACGTTGGCGGCGAACGGCTGTCGGCCGACGTCCGTGCTGGCGGCGAAGACGTACCAGTTGCCGCTGGGCCGGCTCTGCGAGCGGCGCAGCGCGGACTGGATCAGCGCGGGGGACGCGTCGCGGTAGGTCGGTTCCTGAGCAGCCCAGCGCAGCTGCGGCAGCACCTGGAACGGCGACGCCTTGGCCACCCGGGTGCGCAGGGTGCGGAACGCGGTCACGGCGCGTCCGCGAGGAAGGTGTGCACGACTCCGCTCTGCCACCCGGGCATCGTCTCACTGCGGACGTTGACGAATCCGTTGCGCTGCAGACGATCCCGGAACGCGGTTGCGCCGTCGAAGCGGTTCACGCTGTCACGCAGGTAGCGGTAGAGGCTCGCGTCACCGGTGCGCAGTTTGCCGAACGGGATGATGATCGCGGTGCTGACGGCGTTCCACGTGATCTTCGCCCTTGGCGAGTCGCGGACGGAGTACTCGTGTACCGCCAGGGGCGCACCGGGCCGCAACAGCCTGCGGAACTCGGCAAGGGTGGCGTCCGGGTCGTCGAGGTTGCGGATCAGGTACGCGGCGAGGATGCCGTCGAACGGTCCCTCGATGCCCACCTCGGCCAGCTGCTCCACGTAGGAGTGGACGAAGCGCACGGTCGACGGCCACTCCTTGGCGCGGGCCTGTTCCAGCATGCCCGCCGACCCGTCGACGGCGACGATCTCGGCGTGCGGGGCCACCGACAGCAGTGCGGCCGTGGACAGGCCGGTGCCGCAGCCCGCGTCGAGCAGGCGGAGCCCGCGGCCACCGTCGGGCAGCGCCATGCGCTCCGCCGAGAGCCGAAGGTGTTCGTTGTAGCCGGGATTCGCTCCGACGAGGGCGTCGTACGACTTCGCTCCCGGATCGAATGCGACCGGTACGTCACGACGAACGTTCATGGTGTCCTCCTTGGGTTGCCGCGCCCCTTCACGCTGCCACAGTGTGGTGCACCGTCACGACCCCCGTCCGGCGCGCCGGGCGCGCCAGGCTCGGGTCAGCCCCGTCGCAGCCACCGCGAAGCGGCGCCGCTTGCCGACGGTGGCTCGCTCGTTGAACACCGCGAAGTCGATCTCCTCGATGCGATCGAGGATCTCGGAGTACAGCGTGAGCGCGGCGCTGACGCAGGGCCGGGACCGCGGCGCGAGCATGGCGATGCCGCCTTCGGCGTAGTCGTACACTCGCCGCGCGGCCTCGTGCTGCTCGGCCAGTGCGCGACGGACGCGTTGGTCGGTGCGCTTGTTGTCGTGGCACCACGTCAGCACCTCGCGGTCGACGCCGTGCACGGCGAGTTCGTCGGCAGGCAGGTACACGCGGCCCCGCACGAGGTCCTCGTCGACGTCGCGCAGGAAGTTCGTGAGCTGGAATGCCGTGCCCAGCGCGGCGGCGTACGGGGCTGCCTCCTCTCGGGTGCCGAGGGTGCCGAGGACCGGGAGCATCTGCAGCCCGATCACCTCGGCCGACCCGTACATGTAGCGGCCCAGCGCCGCCCGGTCCGGATAGTCGGTGATCGTGAGATCCATGCGCATCGACTCGAGGAAGTCGTCGAACAGTTGCCAGTCGAGGCCGTACTTGCGCGCCGTATGGGTGACCGCAGTCAGCGTGGGATCGTCGCCGGAGTCCACGTTGTCGACGAGCCGCTTGAACAGGTCGGTGGCCAACCCCTGCAATCGGTTCGCGCGCTCGTCGATACTCGCCGCGCTGAAGTCGTCGAGGATGTCGTCGGCATGCCGGGCGAAGCCGTAGAGCGCATGCACGGCCGGGCGCTGCTCGGGTGCGAGCAGCCTGGTCGCGAGGAAGAACGTGCGGCCGTACTGCGCGTTGATAGCACGGCACCTGGCATAGGCGTCGCGTAGTTCGGGATCGCGCACCCCCGCGGCGTCCAATTCCGAACTGATCACGACGTCACCGTCCGAATCTGCCTACCCTCAGCCGCGACACCGGTGACCCGGTCGGCCGCGAGGCGCCCGGAGATGATGGCCGTCGGCACCCCGACACCGGGAACGGTCGACGATCCGGCCAGCACCACGTTGTCGATGCCCCGCACGACGTTGGCCGGGCGGAACGGGCCGGTCTGGGCGAAGGTGTGCGCCAGCGCGAACGGCGTTCCCGCCGCCATGCCCTGCCTGGCCCAGTCCGCGGGCGTGATGGTGTGCAGGAGTTCGGCGTCCAGCCCCACGCCGGGCAGCCTGCGGGTGACGACGTCGAGCATGCGGTCGACGTAGTCGGAGCCGGTGCGATCCCAATCCATCGTTCCGACCTCGGTGTTCGGCGCCGGGGCGAGGACGTAGAGCAGGTCGCGGCCGGCCGGTGCGAGACCGGGCTCGCTCGCCGTGGGGCGGGTGACCAGCAGCGACGGATCACCCATCACGCGGCCGTCGTCGATGATGTCGGTGAACGTCTGCTTCCAGGCGTCGCCGAAGACGATGGTGTGGTGCCCCGCGGACTCCATTGCCGCGCCCTCGACGGCGCGGCAGCCGACGTGCGCCACGACGGCCGACGGTGCAGGACGCACCTTGAGCAGCCTGCGGGGAGTCCGGCCGAGGAGCCGGTAGGTGTCGGGCAGCTCGGTGGTGAGCACCACGGTGCCCGCCTCGATCCGCCGGCCGTCGGCGGTGCGCACGGCGGTGATGCGGTCCCCGCTGCGTTCCAGCTCCGAAACCGTTGCGTCGTAATGAAATTCGACCCCTGCGTCGACGGCTGCGGCCGCCATCGCGTCGGGGAGCGCCCGCATGCCGCCCTCCGGGAAGTAGACCCCGGAGACGGTGTCCATGTAGGCGATCACCGCGTAGACGGCCAGCGCCCGCTGCGGCGGAACGCCTGCGTAGAGCGCCTGGAAGGTGAAGACCCGCACCAGGCGTTCGTCGCTGATGAACTTGCGCACCATGGTGTCCCAGTTGCGGAACGCGCCCATCGCGAGCAGTCGCGCCAGCTGGGGGGTGACCAGGTTCAGCGGCGAATCGAAGTTCGAGGAGATGAAGCCGTCGAACTCAGTGCTGTAGAGCCGCGTCAGCCACTCGCGCAGCCGAAGATAGCCGCGGGCCTCGTCGGGACCGGAGAAGCGGGTGATCTCCGCGGCCATGAGATCGGCGTCGGCGTACACGTTGAGCGTCGACCCGTCGGCGAACGACGCGCGGTACGCAGGGTCGACGCGGTGCAGCGTCAAACGCGCCGCCATGGACTCGCCGACCGCGGCGAACGTCTCGTCGATGATCTCGGGCATCGTCAGCACCGTGGGCCCCGTGTCGAGGAGGTACCCGCCGATGTCCGCCCGGCCCACGCGCCCGCCGGGATGGCTCCCGCGTTCCACGACCGATACGGCGCGACCGCGGCCGGCCAGGTGCAACGCGGCGGACAATCCCGCAAGGCCCGCACCGACGACCACGACGCGTCCGCTGCCGCCACCCACCGTGCGCATCAGGACGTCCGCAGCGTCGTCGAGGGGACTGTCTGCCGATGGTGGCCCGTATTCAAGCGCATCTCGTTTCTCGTCGCCCGCCGTTTCGCGGCGGGATACCCGCTCGGTCGGCAGTGAATCGGCGAGCAGTGACCCGTAACGACTACGTCATCCGCTCCCCGCGACACCCCGGCCATGATGTCTCCAGCCAATCACGACCAGGGACGTTCGGGAAACGATCGGCCCGGGGAATTCAGCGAATGGAAAGAACTGCTACGGCGCGAGCGCGGGCATCTCGGTGATGCCGAACTCGCGGCGCAGCACGGAACGCGCGGCGTAGAAGCCGGCCATGCCGTGTACGCCCGTGCCCGGTGGAGTGGCCGACGAGCACAGATAGGCCCGTGGAATGGGCGTCGTCCACGGGTCCAGCCGCAGGGTCGGGCCGATCATCGCCGCGAACAGCGTCGCCCCGCCGACGATGATGTCGCCGCCGACGTAGTTGGCGTTGTGACGGGACATCTGCGCGGCAGGTACGCACCTCGAGGCGACGACGAGGTCGCAGAAACCCGGCGCGGCACGTTCGAACATGGCCGTGACGGTCTCGGTCAGGTCGGCGGTCGAATTCGCGGGGACGTGCGAGTACGTCCACAGCGGGCGACGACCGCGCTCGTCGATGCGAGACGGGTCGGCGACGTGGGGCTGCGCGGACAGCGTCATCGGCCATTCGGCGTGGCGCCCCGCAGCGATCTCGCGCTCCGCGAGTGCCATCTGGGCTCGGGTGCCGCCCATGTGCACCGTCGGCGCCTGCCCGACGCGCGGGTCGGTCCACGGAATGTCACCGGACAGCACGAAGTCGATCTTGCACACACCGGGTCCGAATCGGTACCGGCGCAACGCCTTTGCGTACCGCTCCGGTACGGCGGTGCCGTAGACGTCGAGCAGCGCGGTCGGCGCGGTGTCCCACACCACCACGCCCTCGGGCGGCGTGGTGACGGGCTCGCCGAGCACCAGTTCGCCACCGTGGGCTCGCAAGTCCGAGATCAGCGCGTCCGCAATGGTTTGCGTTCCGCCCACCGGCACGGGCCAGCCCGCGGTGTGGGCGACCGTGCCGAGCATCAGCCCGGCACCGCTGTTGACGGGCGACGGCATCCGCGAGATGGCATGCACGCCAACGCCGGTGAACAGCGCGCGGGCGTCGTCCCCGCGTAGCAGGCCCCACGCCGGGCTGCCCATGGCCAGCACCCGAAGCCCGGTGCGCACGGTGGTGACCAGATCGGGTGGCAGCGAGCGCTTGTCGCCGAGGAAGAAGCCGAGTACGCCGTCCACGTGGTCGGCCAGCGGTCCGAACAATCGCCGCCAGGACGCGCCGTCGTCGAGTTCCGAGCAGGTCCGCTCCAGCGAGCGGTACGCCACCGCCGCGGAACGGCCCGGCAGCGGGTTCGCGTACGAGATGTCTGGCGCCACCAACTCGACGCCGCGGGCGGCCAGGTCGAACTCGGCGAAGAACGGCGACGCCACCCCCAGCGGGTGAACGGCCGAGCAGACGTCGTGCAGCACGCCGGGGTACTCCGGGTCGGGAAGGGTCCGCGCACCGCCGCCCGGGGTGGTTTGGGCCTCGATCACCCGGACTGACAGGCCGGCGCGAGCCAGGATGACGGCTGCGCTCAACCCGTTGGGTCCGCTGCCGACGACGGTGACGTCCACGTGTTCACTCTCCCCGGGTCGCTTCGCTCCTGCCCGCCGGATCCTTCCCCGGGTCGCTTCGCTCCTGCCCGCCGGATCCTTCCCCGGGTCGCTTCGCTCCTGCCCGCCGGCGTCCATTTCCAGCCCATTACTCTTACCGCGTGAGTCTTCCCGTGGTACTGATCGCCGACAAACTGGCTTCTTCGACCGTCGACGCACTGGGTGACCAGGTCGAGGTGCGCTGGGTCGACGGGCCGGACCGGCCCAAGCTGCTGGCCGCCGTGCCCGACGCCGATGCGCTGCTGGTGCGCTCGGCCACCACCGTCGACGCCGAGGTACTGGCCGCGGCGCCCAAGCTGAAGATCGTCGCGCGGGCGGGCGTCGGCCTCGACAACGTCGACGTCGACGCGGCGACCGCCCGCGGCGTCCTTGTCGTCAACGCGCCGACGTCCAACATCCACAGCGCCGCCGAGCACGCGCTGGCCCTGCTGCTGGCGACCGCCCGGCAGATTCCGGCCGCCGACGCGACGCTGCGTGAGCACACCTGGAAGCGCTCGTCGTTTTCGGGCACCGAGATCTTCGGCAAGACCGTCGGCGTCGTCGGACTCGGCCGGATCGGTCAGCTCGTCGCGCAGCGGCTCGCCGCGTTCGGCGCACACATCACCGCCTATGACCCGTACGTGTCGCAGGCCCGCGCCGCCCAGCTCGGCATCGAACTGCTGACGCTCGACGAGTTGCTCGCTCGCGCCGACTTCATCTCCGTGCACCTGCCGAAGACCAAGGAGACGGCGGGACTGCTCGGCAAGGAGACGCTGGCCAAGACCAAGCCCGGCGTCATCATCGTCAACGCCGCCCGCGGTGGGCTGATCGACGAGCAGGCGCTCGCCGACGCCATCACGAGCGGTCACGTCCGCGGTGCGGGGCTCGACGTGTTCGCCACCGAGCCGTGCACCGACAGCCCGCTGTTCGAGCTGCCGCAGGTCGTCGTGACCCCGCACCTCGGTGCGTCGACCGCCGAGGCGCAGGACCGGGCCGGTACCGACGTCGCCGCCAGCGTCCGGCTGGCGCTGGCGGGGGAGTTCGTCCCCGATGCCGTGAACGTCGGTGGCGGCGTCGTGGGTGAGGAGGTCGCGCCGTGGCTCGACCTCGCCCGCAAGCTGGGCCTGCTGGCCGGCGCGCTGTCAGCCGAACTGCCCACCAACCTGTGCGTGCAGGTGCGCGGCGAACTGGCTTCCGAGGAAGTCGGGGTGCTGCGCCTGTCGGCGCTGCGCGGGCTGTTCTCCGCCGTCATCGAGGACCAGGTGACGTTCGTCAACGCACCCGCGCTGGCCGCCGAGCGCGGCGTCGAGGCAACCATCGACACCGAGTCGGAGAGCCCGAACCACCGCAGCGTCGTCGACGTTCGTGCCGTGGCCGCCGACGGATCGTCGGTCAACGTCGCAGGCACGCTGTCCGGCCCGCAGCAGGTCGAGAAGATCGTGCAGATCAACGCGCGCAACTTCGACCTGCGCGCCGAGGGCGTCAACCTGATCATCAATTACAGCGATCAGCCAGGGGCACTTGGCAAGATCGGCACGCTGCTGGGCGGCGCCGGCGTCAACATCCTCGCCGCGCAGCTGAGCCAGGATGCCGACGGCGACGGCGCGACGATCATGCTGCGGCTCGACCGTCGGGTCGACGCGGACGTGCTCTCGACCATCGGCGCCGAGGTCGACGCCGCCACGCTGGAACTGGTGGACCTGTCGTGAGTTCTCCGTTGAAGCTCGCCGTGATCGCCGGTGACGGCATCGGACCGGAGGTCATCGCCGAGGCGCTCAAGGTGCTCGACGTGGTCCTGCCGGGAACCGAACGCACCGAGTACGACCTCGGTGCGCGCCGCTATCACGCCACCGGCGAGACGCTGCCCGAGGGCATGGTCGACGAGTTGCGGGGCCATGACGCAATCCTGTTGGGCGCCATCGGCGATCCGTCCGTGCCCAGCGGCGTACTCGAACGCGGCCTGCTCCTGACGCTGCGCTTCCAGCTCGACCACCACGTCAACCTGCGTCCCTCCCGGCTGCTTCCGGGGGTGGACAGCCCGCTGGCAGGCAACCCGCCCATCGACTTCGTCGTGGTCCGCGAGGGCACCGAGGGTCCGTACACCGGCACCGGTGGCGCGATCCGCGCGGGGACTCCGCATGAGGTGGCCACCGAGGTCAGCCTCAACACCGCATTCGGTGTCGAGCGGGTCGTGCGCGACGCCTTCGCCAGGGCGACCAAGCGGCGCAAGCACCTCACGCTGGTGCACAAGACCAACGTCCTGTCGTTCGCCGGCAGGCTGTGGGCCCGCATCGTCGACGAGGTGGGCCGCGAGTTCCCCGACGTCGACGTCGCCTATCAGCACATCGATGCCGCAACCATCCACATGGTGACCGACCCTGGCCGGTTCGACGTGATCGTGACCGACAACCTGTTCGGCGACATCATCACCGACCTTGCCGCAGCCGTGTCCGGGGGCATCGGGCTGGCCGCCAGCGGCAACATCGATGCGACGGGCACGAACCCGTCGATGTTCGAGCCGGTGCACGGCAGTGCGCCCGACATCGCGGGTCAGGGGATCGCCGATCCGACGGCGGCCATCATGTCGGTGGCACTGCTGCTCTCGCACGTCGGTGAGGACGCTGCCGCAGCGCGCGTCGACGCAGCCGTCGAGCAGCATCTCGCGACCCGCGGCACGGAGGCCCAGTCGACGTCGGCGGTCGGCGACCGGATCGTGTCGCTCCTCTAGACGACCACTCTTTCGTGCACCGATTCGACGGTGTAGAAGTGCGGGTCGAACCCGTCGGCCAGTTCGGCGGCCGCTTGCATGTGCACGCGTGCCGTGGGGTCGGCCTGCATGGCCGAGAAGGCCTCGGCGCTCGCCCACTGGGCGTAGTTGACGACGCGCGTGCCGTCGGTGCTGACGTGGATGTTCGCCGAGACGAAGCCCGGCAGGTGTGCCATGACCTCCTCGGTGGCGTCGGTGAGCAGCCGGGCCAGTGCGTGGGCGCGGTCCGGCGCCACGGTGAAGACGTTGATCAGGGTCGCGTGGCTGGATTGGGTCGTGATGGTCGTCATCGTTCTCCTCTGTCAGGTTCCTTACACCGACGATGGTAGACCCGATGTAAGGTTCCTGTCATGTCCGTGTTGGAGCCGAAGCCGAAGTCGAAGCCAGACGTCGAGGCGGGCGCGGGTTATCTGATCAAGCGAGTACAGCAGTCGCTGCGGCGGCAGTGCGACGCCGCACTGCGTCCGACCGGCCTGTCCATGGCGCAGTACGTGGCGTTGCGCGCACTGGCCGACCATCCCGATGCGTCGGCGGCCGAGTTGGCAAGGCTCTGCTTCGTCACCCGGCAGTCGCTGCAGGACCTGCTCGCGGGCCTGCGCACCGCGGGCCTCATCCGCAACGCGACGACGCAGACCCACGGTCGCACCACGGCGTTGGCGCTCACGGACGCCGGCCGCACGCGCCTGACCGCCAGTCACGATGCCGTCCTCTCGGTCGAGGAGTCGATGCTGAACGGGTTGACCGATCTCGCGCGAGATCGATTGTGTGAATCGTTGGCCCGGTGCGCGGAGAACCTCGAGGCGTCGTGACCCGGCTGCGCGCAGCGGTCACGCTGACCCATCAGTGCTGGCTGTTCGCCGTCGGTTCGGCGTTCTTCGCTCTCGCCACCGCACCCGGCCTCGCCGACGCCGCGGGGGAGACGGCAGCCAATGCGCTGTGCTTCGTGGGGTCCTGGTTCTTCACCAGCGCCGCGTGGGTTCAGCTGGTGCGGTCAGGTCCCGAGGGAAGCCTGCAATGGCAATCTGCCGCAACGCAATTCGTCGGTACCGTGCTGTTCAACGTCAGCACGGGCGCCTCGGTCTGGGCGCACCGCGCGATCGCCGAACGCGGCTTGGTCTGGGCGCCGGATGCCGCCGGCTCGGTGGCATTCCTCGTCAGCGGGGTGCTCGGCGTCGCCGCGCTCACCGCCGGGGCGGGCGCCTGGCGGCCGAGATCGACTGACTGGCAGTCGACGTGGATCAACATGGCGGGCTGCGTCGCGTTCGGGTTGAGCGCGCTCGGAGCGTTCGTCCGCGCGTCCGGCGTCACGGCCGACGAGGCGCTTGCCAACGCAGGCACGTTCGTCGGCGCGCTGTGCTTCCTGGCGGCCGCACTGCTGCCGCTAGGTCCGCGGCCCCGTCGGCGGTGGGGCAGCATCGAGCGCGCGTAGCGGATCCCGGCCGACCGGGACTAGGGGAACGGCCAGCAGCGGGAACACCGCGCACAACGCGAAAGCCAGCGGGAAGCCGGCCGCGGCGATCAGCGCGCCGAACGCCGGCGGCGCCACCGCCGTCGCGAACAGTTGACTGGTGTTCTGGGTGCCGAGTGCGCGACCGCTCCAGAACGGCCCCGCGATCTCGGCTATCGCGGTGAACGCCAATCCGTTGTCGGACACCGTGATCACTGACGCGACCACCATCACCGCAATCGACACCGGCGAACCCAGTAGATCGGTCAGCGCCAACAGCCCCATGGCGATCGCGGCGCCGATCGCGATCGTGCGCACCGGATGCAGACGTGAACCCACCTTGTCCGACCAGCGGCCCGCGGCGATCCTGCCTGCGGCACCGAGCACTTGGGCCGCGGTGACCATCGCGCCCGCAGATGCGGCCGACCACCCGCGGTCGGTCATCAGCCACACCAGCGTGAACGTCCAGAGCACGCCCTGGGGTATGACGAGCAGCACCGAGGCGGCATGGATCCGCCAGAGTGTCGAGGATCCGCGGTACGGATTGACCAGATCCCCGGTCGGCGCCTCGGCGCGCGGTGGCCGCGGCGGGTCGACGACGCCGACGGCGCTGACGATGGCGGCCACCGCGCACGCGATGGCGGGGAAGAGCAGAGCGGCTGCGATACCGCGGGATTCGGCCAGTTGCGGCATCACCAGCGCGCCGACTCCTACTCCGAGCGGCTGAGCCGTCTGCCTGATCCCCATGACGAGACCCCGCTGGTGCGGCGGAAACCACCCGACGACGAGGCGCCCGCTCGCCGCGTTGCTGCCCGCTGCGGCCATACCGCCAAGGAACAGGAAGGCGCCGACGGCGAACAGTGAACTCGTTGACGCCGCGGCGAATGCGGCGGCCGCCGTGAGTGCCGACCCGACGGCGAGCACGAAACGTTCACCGAGCCGGTCGACCACCCAGCCCCAGGCGATGAGCGTGACGACCATGCCGAAGCTCGGCAGTGACGACACCAGGCCCGCTTCCGCGAGATCGAGACCACGGTCTCGGTGCAGCGTCGGGATGAGGAAGGCCACGCCGTTGATGAACACGTTGGCGCACAACGTCGCGGCCAGGCCGATCGCCAGCATCGACCACCGTCGGGTGGTTCCGATGGAGCTGGCGGTCATGGCTGCCATCGTCGCACGGCGATCCCAGCATGCTGAATAGTGATCCCGAATGATGAGATTCACTGAGCTGCGGACCCGTCGTCCGGCACGGCATACCGGCGATTAAGCTGGTCGAATGCGCCTAGGTCGAATCGCTAGTCCCGACGGTGTCGCCTTCGTCACCATCGAAGGAGACGTCACCACCCCCGACGGCGCGACGGCGCGTGAACTCGCCGAGCATCCGTTCGGCACACCCGAGTTCACGGGCAGGTCCTGGCCCTTGGCCGACGTGCGGCTGCTCGCGCCGATCCTCGCGAGCAAGATCATCTGCATGGGCAAGAACTACGCCGCCCACGCCGAGGAGATGGGGGGAGTGGCTCCCGAGGACCCGGTGATCTTCCTCAAGCCCAACACGGCCATCATCGGACCGAACGTGCCGATCCAATTGCCCGCCGACGCGAATCCGGTGCACCACGAAGGCGAACTCGCCATCGTCATCGGGCGGCCGTGCAAGGACGTGCCCGCAGCCCGCGCGGCGGAGAACATCCTCGGTTACACGATCGCCAACGACGTGTCGGCGCGAGACCAGCAGCGCAAGGATGGGCAGTGGATGCGGGCCAAGGGTCACGACACCTTCTGCCCGGTCGGGCCGTGGATCGAGACGGACGTCGACCCCTTCAACCTCGATCTGCGCACCGAGGTCAACGGCACTGTGCGCCAGAGCAGCAACACCTCGCTGATGATCCACGACGTCGGCGCCATCGTGGAGTGGGTTTCTGCGGTCATGACACTGCTGCCCGGCGATCTGATCCTCACCGGTACGCCCGAGGGAGTCGGTCCGATCGAGGACGGGGACACCGTCGCCATCACCGTCGAGGGCATCGGCACGCTGTCCAACCCCGTTGTCCGCAAGGCGAAGTGATGTCGGACAACGAACGCACGACGCCGGTCCGCGTCCGGTTCTGCCCGTCGCCCACCGGAACTCCCCACGTCGGGCTGGTCCGCACCGCCCTCTTCAACTGGGCCTATGCGCGGCACACCGGTGGCACCTTCGTCTTCCGCATCGAGGACACCGACGCGGCCCGTGACAGCGCCGAGAGCTACGCAGCCATCCTCGATGCGCTGCGGTGGCTCGGTCTCGACTGGGACGAGGGCCCCGAAGTCGGCGGGCCGTATCCGCCGTACCGACAGTCCGAGCGCAGCGAGATCTACCGCGACGTGATCGCCCGGCTGCTCGAAGCCGGCGAGGTCTACGAGGCCTACTCGACGCCCGAGGAGGTCGAGGCGCGACACGTCACCGCGGGCCGAAACCCGAAGCTGGGCTACGACAACTACGACCGCACGCTGAGCGACGAGCAGCGGGCGGCGTTCGCCGCCGAGGGACGCAAGCCCGTACTCCGGTTGCGGATGCCCGATCAGGACATCGGGTGGACCGACCTGGTACGCGGCCCGGTGAGCTTCCCGGTGGGCACGGTGCCGGACTTCGCGATCACCCGCGCCAGCGGAGACCCCCTCTACACGTTGGTCAACCCGGTCGACGACGCGCTGATGAAGATCACCCACGTGCTGCGCGGGGAGGACATCATGCCGTCCACCCCGCGCCAGATTGCGCTGTACCAAGCGCTCATCCGGATCGGCGTCGCCGAACGCGTCCCGGAGTTCGCACATCTGCCGAGCGTGCTCGGCGATGGCAACAAGAAGCTCTCCAAGCGCGACCCGCAGTCGAATCTGTTCCTGCACCGCGACCGCGGATTCATTCCCGAAGGGCTGCTCAACTATCTGGCGCTGCTCGGGTGGGGCATCGCCGACGACCACGACCTGTTCAGCCTCGACGAGATGGTCGCGGCGTTCGACGTCCGCAACGTCAACTCCAACCCGGCGCGCTTCGACCAGAAGAAGGCCGACGCGATCAACGCCGAGCACATCAGGCTGCTGCCGGTCGAGGACTTCACCGCACGCCTGCGGGACTACTTCGTGGCGCATGGCCACGACACCGGACTCGACGATGCCGGGTTCGCGACGGCCGCCGAGCTGGTGCAGACCCGGATCGTGGTGCTCGGCGACGCCTGGGGCCTGTTGAAGTTCCTCGACCATGCATCGTTTGGACTCGACGAGAAGTCGGCGGGCAAGGAGTTGCGTCCCGAGGCGGTCGCGGTACTCGACGCCGCGGTGGCAGCGCTGGAGTCCGTTGGCGAGTGGACCACGCCCGCGATCGAGGAGGCGCTGAAGTCGGCGTTGATCGACGGTCTCGAACTGAAGCCGCGCAAGGCGTTCGGCCCGATCCGGGTGGCGGCCACGGGGTCCTCGATCAGCCCGCCGCTGTTCGAGTCGCTCGAGTTGTTGGGCCGTGAGCGCAGTCTCGACCGGCTGCGAGCAGGCCGCGAGTACGCCGGCGGGGAGGCGTGAGATTGAGGCCCGAGAATCTTTGGTAGTCTGCCTGTCGGCCGGAGAACGGCGCGCACGCGGTGGCCACCGCGACGTGACGAGCTTCGAAATGTGCCTCTGACCAGCGGTCTTGGGCAGCCAGTGGGGTATGGTGTAATTGGCAACACAGCGGTTTCTGGTACCGCCATTCTAGGTTCGAGTCCTGGTACCCCAGCCAACCGAAGCGATTAGGTCAGCAATCGTCCCTGAGATATGCTGACCGTCGCGAATTAGTTCTAGCCCCCGTCGTCTAGCGGCCTAGGACGCCGCCCTCTCACGGCGGTAGCGTGGGTTCGAATCCCATCGGGGGTACAACACGCGAAAGCGCCCGGTCCACACGGACCGGGCGCTTTCGTCGTTACGGCTCTACAGCCGGCGCGTGAGCGCCTCGGCGGCCGCGAGCAGGTCCGCCGCCCAGCGCGCGCCCGGCCTGCGGCCCATGCGGTCGATGGGGCCCGAGACCGACACGGCCGCGACGACGGCGCCCCGGCCGTCGCGCACTGGAGCCGAGACACTCGCCACACCCGGCTCGCGCTCCGCGGCGCTCTGGGCCCATCCGCGCCTGCGCACCTCGGCCAGCGTCCGGTCGGTGAACTTGGCCTGAGGCAGCACGGCCTGCTGCGTCGCCGCGTCGCTGTAGGCCAGCAGGACCTTGGCTCCCGAGCCCGCAGTCATCGGCAGACGGGTTCCGACGGGGACGGTGTCGCGAAGCCCGGCAAGCGGTTCGAGCGCCGCCACGCAGACGCGTGAGGTGCCCTCGCGGCGGTAGAGCTGGATGCTCTCACCGGTGATCTCGCGCAGGCGGGGGAGCACGACGGTTCCGGCCGCCAGCAGCGGATCGTCGACGTGGCCGGCCAGCTCGGTCACCGCAGGGCCCAGCAGCCACCGGCCCTCGGCATCGCGGGCCAGTAGTCGGTGCACCTCGAGGCCCGCGGCCAGTCGATGGGCGGTGGCGCGCGGGAGGCCGGTGCGCTCGCAGAGTTCGGCGAGGCCGCAGGGGGACTCGGCCACCGAGTGCAACACCCCCACGGCTTTGTCGAGAACGCCGATGCCGCTATCCTGTCTCACAGGGAGATACTAGCTTCCCGCATCGTGAGATTGCCAGCCCTTCACCTGCGGGTCGCCCGAAGGAATTGAACGTCATGACTCCACGCACCATGGCCGAGAAGGTGTGGGCCGACCACGTCGTCGTCACCGGCGGAGGCGAAGGCGCCGCCCGCGAGCCCGACCTGATCTACATCGACCTGCACCTCGTCCACGAGGTCACCAGCCCACAGGCTTTCGACGGCCTCCGGCTGGCCGGGCGTCCGGTCCGCAGGCCCGATCTCACGATCGCGACCGAAGACCACAACGTGCCGACTATCGACATCGACAAGCCGATCGCGGACCCGGTGTCGCGCACTCAGGTCGACACGTTGCGGCGCAACTGCAAGGAATTCGGCATCCGCCTGCACCCGATGGGCGACGTCGAACAGGGCATCGTGCACATCATCGGGCCGCAGCTCGGACTGACGCAGCCCGGAATGACGGTCGTGTGCGGCGACAGCCACACCTCCACCCACGGTGCGTTCGGCGCGCTCGCGATGGGCATCGGCACCTCGGAGGTCGAGCACGTGCTTGCCACGCAGACACTTCCGCTGCGCCCGTTCAAGACCATGGCCGTCGACGTCGACGGGGAGCTGCCCCCCGGCGTCAGCGCCAAGGACGTCATCCTCGCCGTCATCGCCAAGATCGGCACGGGCGGCGGGCAGGGGCACGTCATCGAATACCGCGGCAGCGCCATCGAATCGCTGTCGATGGAGGGTCGCATGACGATCTGCAACATGAGCATCGAGGCAGGCGCCCGCGCAGGCATGGTGGCTCCGGACGAGACCACGTTCGAGTTCCTGCGCGGCCGTCCGCACGCACCCACCGGCGCCGACTGGGACGCGGCGGTGCAGGCGTGGAAGCAGTTGCGCACCGACGAGGGCGCCGAATTCGACACCGAGGTCTACATCGACGCGGCCTCGCTGAGCCCGTTCGTCACCTGGGGCACCAACCCCGGGCAGGGGGTCCCGCTCGGGGACGCCGTGCCGGATCCGGAACTGATGTTCGACGAGGGCGAGAGGCAGAACGCCGAGAAGGCATTGGCGTACATGGACCTTCGTGCGGGTATGCCGATGCGCGAAGTGGCCGTCGACACGGTGTTCGTCGGTTCCTGCACCAACGGCCGCATCGAGGATCTGCGCGTGGTCGCCGAGGTCTTGGAGGGCCGCAAGGTCGCCGACGGGGTCAGGATGCTGGTGGTCCCCGGTTCGATGCGCGTTCGCGCCCAGGCCGAATCCGAGGGTCTCGGCGAGGTGTTCACCGCCGCGGGCGCCGAGTGGCGCCAGGCCGGCTGCTCGATGTGCCTCGGCATGAACCCGGATCAACTGGAGCCGGGCCAACGTTGCGCGTCGACGTCGAACCGCAATTTCGAAGGACGACAGGGCAAGGGCGGCCGCACCCACCTCGTCTCCCCGGCCGTCGCCGCGGCGACGGCCGTGCGCGGCACCCTGTCCTCACCGGCCGACTTGGCCCCCGTCTCGAGCCGCTAGGAGATCTGATGGATTCATTCGACACCCACACCGGTATCGGGGTCCCGCTGCGCCGGACCAACGTCGACACCGACCAGATCATCCCCGCGGTGTACCTCAAGCGGGTCACCCGAACGGGTTTCGAGGACGGGCTGTTCGCCGCATGGCGCAACGACCCGGCGTTCATCCTCAACCTGTCGCCCTTCGACCGGGGTTCGGTCTTGGTGGCGGGGCCCGACTTCGGCACCGGCTCGTCCCGGGAGCACGCGGTCTGGGCGCTGATGAACTACGGCTTCCGAGTCGTGATCTCGTCGCGATTCGCCGACATCTTCCGCGGCAACGCGGGCAAGTCGGGTCTTCTGGCGGCCGAAGTCGCTCAAGACGATGTGGAATTGCTGTGGAAGCTCATCGAGCAGAATCCAGGGCTGGAACTCACTGTGGACCTACGGGATCGGACCGTGACCGCAGGAACGGTGGTGGTGCCGTTCACGATTGACGACTACACCGCATGGCGGCTGTTCGAAGGTCTCGACGATATAGGCCTTACGCTGCGGAAACAGGCTGAGATCGAGGCCTACGAAGAGGCCAGGCCGAGCTGGAAGCCGCGCACGATCAACGCCTGAATCGGGGCCCGGCGGAGCCGAAACAGCCGCTCCGCAACCCAGTTCTAGGACTGGCGTACCACAGCCCATGTGGGGCAATCGGATTCCGAAAGCAGCCCCAGCAATCTCCGAAATTGGGCGTGGCTCTTGGATATCTGCAGCACGAGGGTTTACCGTGGGCATTAGTCGGTTCAAAGTGGACCACTGGCTCCGGAGGTTTTGCATGAACAAGGCAGAGCTCATCGATGTCCTCACGGACAAGTTGGGCACAGACCGTCGGCAGGCAACTGCCGCCGTTGAAAACGTCGTCGACACCATCGTGCGTGCCGTCCACAAGGGCGACAGCGTCACGATCACGGGCTTCGGCGTGTTCGAGCAGCGCCGCCGCGCGGCCCGGGTGGCGCGCAACCCGCGCACCGGCGAGACCGTCAAGGTCAAGCCGACATCCGTTCCCGCGTTCCGCCCCGGTGCTCAGTTCAAGGCCGTCGTGTCCGGCTCGCAGAAGCTCCCGGCTGACGGCCCCGCCGTCAAGCGTGGTGCGACCGCTGCGCCGGCCCGAAAGACCGCTGTGAAGAAGGCCGCCGCCAAGAAGGCTGCTGCGCCTGCGAAGAAGGCTCCGGCTGCCAAGAAGGCTGCTGCGCCTGCGAAGAAGGCTCCGGCTGCCAAGAAGGCTGCTGCGCCTGCGAAGAAGGCTCCGGCTGCCAAGAAGGCTGCTGCGCCTGCGAAGAAGGCTCCGGCCGCCAAGAAGGCCGCACCGGCGAAGAAGGCTCCGGCCGCCAAGAAGGCCGCACCGGCCAAGAAGGCTCCGGCCGCCAAGAAGGCCGCACCGGCCAAGAAGGCTCCGGCCGCCAAGAAGGCTCCCGCCAAGCGGGGCCGCAAGTAACACCCAGCATCACGGCCCGATTCGGGCAGCGAGCGCGCCGTGGATCCTCGGATCCACGGCGCGTTTCGCGTATGCGGTCGGGCTGCGTTCCGAGCTAGGCCGTCGCCAGGGGGCTGCCAATGTGATCGGCCGAGACCAGGGCATCGTCGGCCAGTGACAGCACCCACGTGCTGCCCTTGCGGTTACGCGACTTGTCGGGCTTCACCCCGTCGCGGTCGCACCACCAGGCGATCAGGTCGGGAATCACCTTGCCCTGCGTGCAGATCACGGGCGTCGCGCCGCTCTTCGCGATCTCGATGACGCGATGGCGTCCCGCGTCCGGATCCTCGGCGTAGGCCTCCTCGGTCACCGTCGGCTCGTCGGAGATGGGTACGCCCAACTCCTGCGCCAACGGCTCGAGCGTCTGATGACAGCGCGTGCGCGACGCGGCGTACAGATCGGTTGCGCCGAACGCCAGCAGCTGCCCGACCAGTGATTCCGCCTGAGCGCGGCCCTTCTTGTCGAGGGGCCGCTTGCGGTCGTCACCCTTGTACCGCGACTTGCTGCCGGCCACGCCGTGCCGCACGATCAGCACGGTGCGGGTGTCGGCCGGGTGCTTGGCGAAGCGGCGCAGCACCTTCCGGTCGTGCGGGTACTGCAGTCGCTTCATCGCGTCGCCGACGGGCAGCCACAGCAGCTGGTCGACTTCGTCATTCGGCTCGAACTCGCCCCCCACCGCACGCGCGGCCCAGTACCGCACCTTCTTGGTGCCCTGCTCGATGGGATAGGAGATCGACGCCAACCGCCTGCCGAGTTCCGCGTCGAAACCGGTCTCCTCCTCGACTTCGCGCACGGCCGCGATCGGCTCGGTCTCGCCCGGGTCGACCTTGCCCTTCGGCAGCGACCAGTCGTCGTACCGCGGGCGGTGGACGACGGCGACCTCGAGCGCTCCATCGCGGTCGTCGCGCCACAGCACGGCCCCGGCGGCGAGCACCGTCTGGCGGCCGTCGCCCTTGCTGGACGTCGGACTCTTCTTCGACACCTCAACTCCTGCAGGTCATCAGAGGAACACGGACGCCTCAGTGGTGACGATGGCGCTCCATCAGTGACACCTGATGATCGCGCACCGTCTCACCCTCGTTCGGCAGGGCGGTCCAGCGTCCGTCGGCGCCGAGCTCCCAGCACCTGGTGGCGGGATCCATGGCGGAGGTGAAGACGTCGTCCAGTTGCGACGACAGCCTCGGATCCTTGACCTGTGCCATCACCTCGACGCGGCGGTCGAGATTACGATGCATCATGTCGGCACTGCCGATCCAGAACTCGTCGATGGCGCGGAAGTGAATGATTCGCGAGTGCTCGAGGAATCGGCCGAGGATCGAACGCACGACGATGTTCTCCGAGAAGTTCTCCACGCCGGGCCGCAATGCGCAGATCCCGCGGACGACCACCTCGACCCGGACGCCCGCCTGCGACGCGCGATAGAGCGCGTCGATGACCTGCTCGTCGACCAGTGCGTTGGCCTTGAGTCGAATTCGGGCGTCCGCACCGTCGCGGTGGGCGGCGATCTCACGCTCGATGCGTTCGACGATTCCCCTGCGCACGCCATAGGGAGCGACGAGCAGGTTGCGGTAGGACACCTTGCGCGAGTAGCCCGTCAGCGAGTTGAACAGATCGGTGAGGTCGGCGCCGATGTCCGGCGATGCGGTGAGCAGGCCCACGTCCTCGTACAGGCGAGAGGTCTTCGGGTTGTAGTTGCCCGTTCCGATGTGGCAGTAGCGCCGGATCGTGGATCCCTCGCGGCGCACGACCAGACACGTCTTGCAGTGCGTCTTGAGTCCTATCAGCCCGTAGACGACGTGTACGCCCGCCTGCTCCAGCGCGCGCGCCCACTTGATGTTGGCCTGCTCGTCGAAGCGGGCCTTGATCTCGACGAGCGCGACGACCTGCTTGCCTGCCTCGGCGGCGTCGATCAGCGCGCTGACGATCGGCGAGTCGCCCGACGTGCGGTAAAGGGTCTGCTTGATCGCCAACACATTCGGGTCGGCGGCCGCCTGTTCGATGAAGCGCTGCACGGTGGTCGAGAACGAGTCGTACGGGTGGTGCACCAGGACGTCGCCGTCGCGCAGCGTGGAGAAGATGCTCTTGGGAGTCTCGCGTTCGCCGAACGCCGGTGGGGTGGCGGGCACGAACGGCGGGTCCTTGAGTTCGGGCCGATCGACGCCGTACACCTGCCACAGCGCCGACAGATCGAGCAGACCCGGCACTTCGATCACGTCGCCGGGATGCACGTCGAGTTCGCGCAGCAGCAACTCGAGCATGTTCTCGGTCATGTCGCCTGCGATCTCGAGACGTACGGGGGAACCGAACCGGCGGCGTGCCAACTCGCGCTCGAGGGCCTGCAGCAGATCCTCGTCGCGGTCCTCCTCGACCTCGAAGTCGGCGTTGCGGGTGATCCGGAAGGCATGGTGCTCCACGATTTCCAGGCCCGGGAACAACACGTCGAGGAATGCCGAGATCAGTTCCTCCATGGGGAGGAACCGGACGCCGCCGCCGTCGTCGTCGCGAGCCCGCAGCTCTACGAAGCGGTCCACGTTGTCGGGCACCTTGATTCGCGCGAAGTGCTGGGTCCCGTCGTCGGGGAGCTTGACGGTGATCGCCAGGTTCAGGCTCAGCCCGCTAACGAAGGGGAACGGATGTGCGGGGTCGACTGCGAGCGGCGTGAGGACCGGGAACACCTGCTCGTGGAAGTAGGTAGACAGCCTCTCGCGCTCGTAGTCGTCGAGTTCGCTCCACGTCACGATGACGATGCCGCGCTCGGCAAGGGCGGGCCGGACGAGTTCGCCGAACACGCTGGCGTGCCGGGTCGCGATCTGCTGCGTGCGCTCGCCGATACGACGCAACTGCTCACGCGGGGAGAGTCCGTCCGCCGAGCGCACCGACAGCCCCATCTCGTCGCGACGCTTGAGGCCCGCGACGCGCACCATGTAGAACTCGTCGAGATTCGAGGCGAAGATCGCCAGGAACTTGGCGCGCTCGAGCAGCGGTAGCGACGGGTCCGCGGCCAGCGCGAGTACCCGGGCGTTGAAGTCGAGCCAACTCAGTTCGCGGTTGAGGTAGCGATCGTCGGGCAGCGGTTCGGGCTGGTTCGGGTCGGCCACACCGGGCGTGGCCGCCGGTGGCACGTTGGGCCTCGTGTTTCCCGACGTCCACTCGGAGTCAGCTGTTCGAGTCTCGGATTCGGTCACACAACAGATCATCCACCATCGGCGGGCGCCTCTGCTAGGCGGCAGAGGTCACCGGTCGGTGTCGGGAGCCTCGATGTCGGCGACCGTCTGCTTGGTCGCGATGCCCACGCCGAGCCGCAGCGCGGCGGCGAGGTCGTCCGGGGTGTCGATGTCACACCGGAGCCCCGGCCACTCCCTGGTGAGCGCCACCGCACCCGAATCGGCGTGTCGCCGTGTCGATTTCGGGCCGAACCGAGGATCGAGTGGAACGCCGAACGCGAACAGTGCGGCGGTACCGGTGCCGTGACGATCGCTGACGAAGCTGCGTTCGTTGGCGCGCGCGGCCGAAAGTGCTTGCGCCAATTCGCGCGGCTGCAGGGCGGGGAGGTCACCTTGGAGCACCGCGACGTTGCCCGCCGTTTTTCGTACGTACACCTCCGCGGCCCGCAGCGCTGCGTTGAGCGGATCCGGGTGACCGGCCGGCGTCGGATCGGCCAGCACGCGGGCGCCGACGTCCCGGGCCGCGTCGGCCGCCAGATCGTCGGGGGTGACCACGGTGATCGACGTGATGGCGGGCACGGCGGAGGCAGCGGTGATCGTGTCGGCCAGCATCGAGAGCACCAGCGCGGCCCGCGAGGGGGCGGGGAACATCGGGGCGAGCCTGGTCTTCGCCGCGGCGAGCCGCTTGACCGCGATGATCAGCCCGACGTCGGTCGAGGGGCGGGCCGGGTTGCCGCTCATGCCTGCCATCCTGCCAGCAGCAGGGCTGCGGTGAGCGCTCACGCGAAGAGCAACGAGCTGGGGCTAGATTTGTTCCCGTGGTCAACGCGGCGGTAATGGGTGCTGGTGCCTGGGGCACGGCACTGGCCAAGGTCCTGGCGGACGCGGGTAACGACGTCACGCTGTGGGCGCGGCGCTCCGAACTCGCCGAGGAGATCAACGAGACCCACCGCAACGCGAGCCGTCTCGGCGACGCCGAGCTGCCGAAGACCATCCGGGCCACCAGCGATGCCCGCGAGGCGCTGACCGGCGCCTGCACCGTTCTGCTTGCCGTGCCGTCGCAGACGTTGCGCGCCAATCTCGAGGGCTGGGCGGGGCACATCGACCACGAGGCGACGCTGGTCAGCGTCGCCAAGGGCATCGAACTCGACACCCTGCTGCGCATGAGCCAGGTGATCGAACAGGTCACCAACGCCAACCCGGCCCGCATCGCGGTGGTGACCGGGCCGAACCTCGCGAGCGAGATCGCCGACGAGCAGCCTGCCGCGACGGTCGTGGCGTGCACCGATTCGGGACGCGCGGTCGCACTGCAGCGCGCGTTGTCCACCGGCTATTTGCGGCCGTACACCAACGCCGACGTCATCGGGGCGGAGATCGGCGGCGCCTGCAAGAACGTCATCGCGCTGGCGTGCGGCATGGCGGCCGGTGTCGGGCTGGGGGAGAACACCGCCGCGGCCATCATCACCCGCGGTCTCGCCGAGATCATGCGGCTGGGAATCGCGCTGGGCGCCAAGGGCGCCACGCTGGCGGGGCTGGCCGGCGTCGGCGATCTGGTGGCGACCTGCACGTCACCGCAGTCGCGCAACCGGGCGTTCGGCGAACGCCTCGGCAAGGGCGGGACGATTCAGACGGCACTGGCGGCAGGGGGAGGCCACGTCGCCGAGGGCGTGACGTCGTCTCAGTCGGTGCTCGCGCTGGCGTCGAGCTACGACGTCGAGATGCCGCTGACCGACGCCGTGCACCGGGTGTGCCACCGGGGTCTGTCCGTCGAATCGGCGGTCGCGCTGCTGCTGGGCCGCAGCACGAAGCCGGAGTAGCAGCCGTGGACGGCCACTACGGCGACTCGACCAGGAGCGTGAAGGCCTCGGGCGCGCCCGCGGTCGCGGGCGAGCCCGTCACGCCGCCGCCCGTTCCGGCGGCCGCCTACCACCTCTCGACCGACGAGTCCGCACCGATCGACTTCTACGGCCGTGCCTCCAACCCCACCTGGCGACGGCTCGAGTCGGCGCTCGCCGAACTGGAGGGGGCGACCTCGGCGTGCGCCTTCGCGTCGGGCATGGCGGCGATCACCTCGACCCTGCGGGTTCTCCTGCGTCCCGGCATGACACTCGTCGTACCGGCCGACGGGTACTATCAGACGCGCCGTTATGCCACGGAAAGCCTTGCCCCACTCGGCATTACGATCGTCGAGGCCGTCGCGGACGACATGTGCGCGGCAGCCGCGGACGCCGACGTCGTCCTGGCGGAGTCGCCGGTCAACCCGACGCTGGACGTGGTGGATCTGCACCGGCTCGCGTCGGTGTGCCGCGGACGCGGGTCGGTCCTGGTGGTCGACAACACCGCTGCAACGCCGTTCGGACAGCAACCGTTGTCGCTCGGCGCCGACCTCGTCGTGGCCAGCGCCACCAAGGGCCTGTCCGGCCACAGCGACCTCGTCCTCGGGTACGTCGCGGGCAGCAGGCCCGACCTGATGGCCAGCGTCGAACGCGAGAGGCTGCTCGCCGGCGCCATCCTCGGGCCGTTCGAGGCGTGGCTCGCCCTGCGCAGTCTGGGCAGCGCCGGGCTGCGCGTCGACCGGCAGTGCCAGAACGCGATGGCGGTCGCCCTGATGCTGCGCGGCCATCCCGCGGCCCGCGGCGTGCGCTACCCGGGGCTGCCGCAGGACCCGGCGCACGAGGTGGCCACGATCCAGATGAAGCGCTATGGGGGACTGGTCGCCGTCGAACTCGCCGACGCCGCGGCCGTCCACGCGCTGGTCGAGCGGAGCGACCTGCTGGTGGCTGCCACCAGCTTCGGCGGCATCCACACCTCGGTCGACCGCAGGGCCAGGTGGGGCGACCCCGTCAGCCCCGGATTCGCCCGGCTGTCGATGGGGATAGAGGACACCGACGACCTGCTCGCCGATATAGAGGAGGCGCTCAGTTGATGCTGTCCCGTAGCCTCTTCAGACTGTGACTGCCCGCACCCGAGTCGCCGTCGTCTACGGCGGACGCAGCTCCGAACACGCGATCTCGTGTGTCTCCGCAGGCAGCATCCTGCGCAATCTCGACCCCGAACGCTTCGAAGTGGTCGCGGTCGGCATCTCGCCGGAGGGGTCCTGGGTGCTCACCGACGGACGTCCCGAGACGCTGGCCATCACCGACGGCCGGCTGCCCGCCGTGAGCGGGTCCTCGGGCACCGAACTCGCCATGCCCGCCGATCCCGCCCGTCGCGGCCAACTGCTGTCACTCGAAGACGGTGCCGGTGAGCTGCTCGCGGCCGTCGACGTCGTGTTCCCCGTCCTGCACGGGCCGTACGGCGAGGACGGCACCATCCAGGGGCTGCTCGAGATGGCGGGCGTGCCGTACGTCGGCGCCGGCGTCCTGGCCAGCGCCGCCGGGATGGACAAGGAGTTCACCAAGAAGCTGCTCGCCGCCGAGGGGCTGCCGATCGGCGACCAGGTGGTGCTCCGCCCCGGTGAGCCCACCGTCGAACTCTCCGACCGCGAACGACTCGGCCTGCCGGTGTTCGTCAAGCCCGCGCGCGGCGGATCCTCGATCGGCGTCAGCCGCGTCACCGCGTGGGATCAGCTGCCCATGGCGATCGACGGGGCCCGCCGACACGACCCGAAGGTCATCGTCGAGGCCGCAGTACCCGGCCGGGAACTCGAATGCGGCGTGCTCGAATTCCCGGACGGCTCGCTCGAAGCCAGCACCGTCGGCGAGATCCGGGTCGCCGGCGTGCGTGGCCGCGAAGACGGCTTCTACGACTTCGAGACCAAGTACCTCGACGACGCCGCCGAACTCGACGTACCCGCCAAGGTCGACGACGACGTCGCCGACGAGATCCGCCGACTCGCGATCCGCGCGTTCCGGGCGATCGACTGCCAAGGGCTGGCCCGCGTCGACTTCTTCCTCACCGACGACGGACCGGTGATCAACGAGATCAACACCATGCCCGGCTTCACCACCATCTCGATGTACCCGCGGATGTGGGCGGCCAGCGGCGTGGACTACCCAACGCTGCTGTCCACCATGGTCGAGACGGCGATTGCCCGCGGGACTGGTTTGCGCTAGCCGACCGGTGCCGCGTTGATCGGCACGGCGGGCATCGTGGCCGCCACCGCCTTCGAGACCACCTGGATGGGCGACGGACCCGAACCGTCGGGCAGCGTCAGTGCGACGTACACGGGGCGGTCGACGGTCACCCAGGTGCTGCGGCCCTGCTCACCGACCCGGAACCAGCTGACGGCGTCGACCACCTGTACCGGAGCGCCCGCGACGAAGTCCACCGGGCGGTCGAGACCGCAGCGCAGGACGACGGCCTCCTGACTCGAGTTCGCAGACGCCTCGGCGCCGGTGTCGGCCTGCCACGCCGCAGCACCGGCCGGGGCGGGTTCGACGAGGGTGGCACGGCGATACTCGCCGAGGTCACCCGGTAGCGCGTCGAGCAGTGCCCGGCACTCGTCGCCACCCGCCTGCGGTGCCGGCATGGTGGCCAGCGCGACGGGTTGCGGCGTCTCAGGGGACTCCCGGAGGGCGGCGACCACCAGCAGCCCGATCACGGCGGCGGCCGCCACGGCCAGAGCGGCGATCAGGAAACCGCGGGGAGGGCCGTCGGGTTCGTCGAGTGGCTCGGGGTCGGTCACCCGAGCAATGCTAGGACTGCGCTGCTCCGGCGACGGGACAGGTCAGGGTGCGAGTGATTCCCGCGACCTTCTGCACGCTCGGCACGACGGTGGCCTTCAGTTCGTCGAGGGTTCCGGCGCCGATCCGCACCACGACGTCATACGGGCCGGTCACGTACTCGGCCGACAGCACGCCGGCCAGACCGGCCAGCTGTTTGGCCACCACCTCGGCGCGCCCCACCTCGGTCTGGATCAGCATGAAAGCCTCGACCACCCGGTGTCTCCTCCGTCTCGCTGCATAGACTCGGCGCCGCAGGGCCCAAAGGTACCGCAGGTGGCGGCGGGGTTCAGGGCACGAACGGAGCACGCGGATGAGCGAGGAGCGGCCCACGCTCGCCGGGCTCGGCGAGTTCGCCGTCATCGACGGATTGGTCGCGGGCCGCACGCAACCGGCCACCGTGGCGGTGGGTCCCGGTGACGATGCCGCCGTCGTGGTCACCGGCGACGGGCGGGTGGTCGTCTCGACCGACATGCTCGTCGAGGGCAGGCACTTTCGGCTCGACTGGTCCACCCCCTACGACGTCGGCCGAAAGGCGATCGCGCAGAACGCCGCCGACATCGAGGCGATGGGCGCGACGGCCACGGCCTTCGTGGTCGGCTTCGGGGCACCCGGCGACACCGCGGCCGAGGCCGCGACGGCGCTGTCGGACGGCATGTGGGCGGAGGCGGCGCGTACCGGCGCGGGCATCGTGGGCGGGGACCTGGTCGCTGCCCCGCAATGGGTGATCTCGGTGACGGCGCTGGGTGACCTGGGCGGGCGGGCGCCGGTGCTGCTCGGTGGCGCCCGGCCCGGTGACGTGCTCGCGGTGGTAGGCGGCCTCGGACGGTCTGCCGCGGGATTCGACCTGTGGCGCAACGATGTTCGCGGTTTCGACGAGCTGCGGGGGAGCCACGTGGTGCCCGAATTGGCCTATGGCCAGGGTCCGGCCGCGGCCGACGCGGGTGCCACCGCGATGACCGACGTCTCCGACGGGCTGATCGCCGACCTGGGGCACGTGGCCCAGGCATCCGGGGTCGGCATCGACGTGTCGACGTCGTCGCTGTCCGGTGCGCACGACGCGTTGCTCGCGGCGGCCGCCGCGACCGGCGGCGACCCGTGGGCATGGGTGCTCGGCGGCGGCGAGGACCACGCGCTCGTCGCCACGTTCCCGACGTCGGCGCCGGACGGCTGGCAGGTCATCGGGACGGTGGTCGACGGACCCGCCCGGGTCCTCGTCGACGGCGCGGCCTGGGGCGGGGTGTCGGGCTGGCAGTCCTTCTAGAGCCGTCGGCTAGGTTCATTCGTCATGGCTGCCCGTCCCCTGAGTGAGATCGTCGAGGCGGGCTGGGCCCGTGCGCTGGAGCCCGTCGCCGAGCAGGTGGGTGCGATGGGCGAATTCCTGCGCTCGGAGATCGCAGCGGGGGAGCGCTACCTCCCCGCGGGAGAGAACGTGTTGCGCGCGTTCACGTTTCCGTTCGACGCGGTGCGCGTGCTCATCGTGGGACAGGACCCCTATCCCACGCCCGGGCACGCCGTGGGGCTGAGCTTCTCGGTGGCACCCGACGTGCGGCCGATCCCGCGCAGCTTGGACAACATCTTCAAGGAGTACGCCACCGATCTCGGACATCCGGCGCCCTCGACCGGTGATCTGACGCCGTGGTCGCAGCGCGGGGTGATGCTGCTCAACAGGGTGCTGACGGTGCGCCCCGGCACACCGGCGTCGCATCGCGGCAAGGGCTGGGAGGCGGTCACCGAATGCGCGATCCGCGCGCTCGTCGGACGCCCGCAGCCGCTCGTCGCGGTGCTGTGGGGACGCGACGCCGCAACGCTCAAGCCCATGCTGACCGGTGAGCGGTGCCGCACCATCGAGTCGGTGCATCCGTCGCCGCTGTCGGCGTCGCGAGGATTCTTCGGGTCCCGGCCGTTCAGCCGGACCAACGAGTTGCTCGCCGAACTGGGCGCCGAGCCCATCGACTGGCAGCTGCCCTAGACGCCAAAAGCCGCCGAGACTGCTGGCAGATCGCGATTCAGCGTGGAAAGGCGATCTCGCCGCAGTCTCGGCGGTAAGGGTGGGTCGGGCCTAGGCCCTGGGACTAGCCCCGGGAGACCTTGCCGGCCTTGAGGCACGACGTGCAGACGTTGATCCGCCGCTTGTTGCCACCGGGACGGTCGACGGCGCGCACCGTCTGGATGTTCGGGTTCCAGCGGCGGCTGGTCCGGCGATGGGAGTGCGAAACCGACTTGCCGAAGCCGGGGCCCTTTGCGCAGACATCGCATACGGCAGCCATGGAAAACTCCTCAATCAGTACTTGGGGGTCTGGAACTCCGCCGCGACCCGCGGCGACTCGATCCGACAACCCGACCAGAATACCGGCAGCCGCGGCGATCACCAAAATGGCATCCACGAGCGGATCAGCGCAGGGTGCTGTCGGCGCGAGTGGCTAGGCTTGCGGCCACCGAGAACGGTTGGAGGTGGGATGTCGGCTGCTGTGCTCGACGGGACCACCCTGCGAGTTTGGGCGCACGCCGCGGTCGACGGCCTGAGCGCTCACGCCGACGAGATCAACCGGCTCAACGTGTTCCCCGTCGCCGACGCCGATACGGGCACCAACATGCTGTTCACCATGCGTTCGGCCGCCACCGCTGCCGACCAGCCTGGCGTCTCGGCGGACGTCGTCGCGGTGTCGAGCGCGCTGTCGGAAGGCGCCCTGCACGGTGCGCGCGGCAACTCCGGGGTGATCCTCTCGCAGATCCTGCGCGGCCTGGCCGAGGTGACCGCCGATGCCGCTGATCAGCGCTGCGGCGACCTCACGGTCATCGACGCCGCGACGTTCGGCGCCGCGCTGCGCCACGCCGTCGGCCTGATCGCGGTGTCGGTCGGCGAGGTCGTCCCCGGCACCATCGTGTCGGTTCTGCAAGCTGCGGCAGGCGCCGCCGAGGAGCACGCGGAGGCGCCCGATCTGGTCACGGCGTTGCGCGCCGCGTCCGACGCCGCGTCAGTGGCGCTCGACCACACCCGCGACCAACTCGACGTCCTCACCGAGGCCGGCGTGGTCGACGCGGGCGGGCGCGGCCTGCTCGTCCTGTTCGACGCCATGACCGAGGTGCTGACCGGGGACGCACCGCACCGCAGGCGCTACGAACCCGCGGCAGTCGGGGCGATCACCGCCGACGCGACACCGCCGCAATTCGAGGTGATGTATCTGCTCGCGGGCTGCGACCACGCCGCGGTCGAGACGTTGCGGGCGCGCCTCGAACGACTCGGCGACTCCGTCGCCATCGCCTCGTCGGGCAGCGGCGAGCACTACTCGGTGCACGTCCACGCCGACGATGCAGGCGGCGCCGTCGAAGCCGCGCTTGATCTCGGTGCGCTCAGCCGCGTCCAGATCACCGCGCTGTCCACGGGGCTGCGGCCACAGCCCGGCCGGGCGGCACGCGACCGGGCGGTGCTGGCGGTCGTCGACGGCGGCGGCGCTCGCGAACTGTTCGCGGGCGAGGGCGCCACGGTCGTCGTACCCGAGGCCGACTCGCCGGTGCGGGCCCAGCATCTGCTGCGCGCGCTCGTCGACGCCGGCGCCGGTCAGGTGATGGTGCTCCCCAACGGCTACGTAGCCGCCGAGGAACTCGTGGCGGGCTGTACGGCGGCGATCGACCGCGGCATCGACGTCGTCCCGGTGCCGACGGGGTCGATGGTGCAGGGACTCGCCGCGCTGGCGGTGCACGATCCCGCCCGTGCCGCGGTCGACGACGGTTACACGATGGCGCGCGCCGCCGCGAGCGCCCGGCACGGTTCGGTGCGGGTGGCCACCGAGGAAGCGCTGACCTGGGCGGGTACCTGCCGCCCGGGCGACGGCCTCGGCATCGCGGGCGACGAGGTGCTGATCGTCGGCGCCGACGTCGCCACCGCCGGGGCCGGTCTGATCGACCTGCTGTTGCTCTCCGGCGGCGAGCTGGTCACGGTGCTGACCGGTGCCGACGTCGACGAGAGCGTCGGGGAGGCGCTGCGCGACCACGTCCACCGGGAGCACTTGGGCGCCGAACTGGTCACCTATCACACCGGTCACCGGGGTGACGTGCTGTTGATCGGAGTGGAGTAGCCATGGCAGCGCTGACCGACCGCCTCGTCCACGTGATCGGCGCCAAGTCCGCGAAGCCGCTCGAGGAGCATCTCGGTCTGGTGACCGTCGACGACCTGTTGCGCCACTACCCGCGTGCCTACAGCAAGGGCGCCACCATCCTGGAGGAGGGCGAGTCTCCACCGTTTCTCCGGGAGGGCGACCACGTGACGTTCGTCGACGTGATCGAGAAGGCCGAGGCGAAGTGGACGAACAGGCAACCCAAGCGCGAGTTCCTGGTCATCACGCTGGCCGGCCGGCACCCGAAGGTGACTGCCACCTTCTTCAACGCGAGGTACACCAAGAAGACCCTCACGGTGGGCACCCGGCTGATGCTCAGCGGCGTGGTGGGTTACTTCCGCAACGCGCTGCAGCTCACGCACCCCGCGTTCCTCATCCTCGAGGGCCCGCAGGCGGGGAAGGGGTCCAAGTCGCTGGCCAAGGTCGCCTCGACGACGGACGACGGCGAGGTCGACCTGTCGGCGTTCGAGCGTGACTTCTTCCCCATCTATCCGGCGACGGCGAAGGTCCAGAGCTGGGACGTCTACGCGTGCATCCGACAGGTCCTCGACGTCCTCGACTCCGTCGACGACCCGCTGCCCCAGTCCCTCAAGGACCAGTTCTATCTGTTCTCCGAGGACGAGGCGCTGCGCGCGATCCACCTGACCGAGAACGAGGGCGACCGCGACCGCGCCCGCGAGCGCCTGGCGATGGACGAGGCCGTCGGTCTTCAGTGGGCGCTGATGCTGCGCAGGCACGGCGATCTCGCCGCGACGGGTCCGATCGCGCCGGTGTGGGACGGGGGGATCGCGGCGGCGCTGCGCCGACGGCTGCCGTTCGAATTGACCGCCGGTCAGCGTGAGGTCCTCGAGGTGCTGACCGCCGAGTTGGCCTCGACCACGCCCATGCACCGCATGCTGCAGGGCGAGGTCGGGTCGGGCAAGACGATCGTCTCGGTGATCGCGATGGCGCAGATGGTCGACGCCGGGTACCAGTGCGCGCTGCTCGCACCAACGGAAGTGCTTGCGGCACAACATGCCCGGTCGATCCGCGACGTCCTCGGGCCGCTCGCGATGGCCGGTGAACTGGGCGGTGACGACGACGGCACCAGGGTGGCGCTGCTGACCGGTTCGATGACCGCGCCGCAGAAGCGGCAGGTGCGCCAGGAGATCGCCAGCGGAGCGGCGGGCATCGTCATCGGCACGCACGCGCTGATCCAGGACTCGGTCGAGTTCCAGAACCTCGGTCTCGTCGTCGTCGACGAGCAGCACCGCTTCGGCGTCGACCAGCGAGATCGGTTGCGTGCCAAGGCCAGCGACGGAATCACCCCGCACCTGCTGGTGATGACGGCCACGCCGATCCCACGCACGGTGGCGTTGACCGTCTACGGCGACCTCGAGACGTCGACGCTGCGCGAACTGCCCAGGGGGCGTCAGCCGATCTCGACCACCGCCATCTTCACCCGCGAGGAGCGGCACAAGAAGTGGCTGGGCCGGGCCTGGCAGCGGGTGCGCGAGGAGGTCGCCGCGGGACGGCAGGCCTACGTCGTTGCGTCGCGCATCGACGAGTCGGAGAAGGACGGTGCCGCCCAGGTTGGCCCGCCGGCGATGACGGTGCTCGAATTGCTCGACGGGCTGAGCCGGGGCGAGTTGGCCGGGCTGCGTCTCGGGCTCATGCACGGCCGCCTGTCGGGTGATGAGAAGGACGCGGTGATGACGGCGTTCCGGGCGGGGGAGATCGACGTCCTGGTGTGCACCACCGTGATCGAGGTCGGCGTCGACGTTCCCAACGCGACGGTGATGGTCGTGATGGACGCCGACCGGTTCGGCATCAGTCAGCTGCACCAGTTGCGGGGACGCATCGGCCGCGGCCAGCACCCCAGCGTCTGCCTGCTCGTCACCAACCTGCCCGAGGCGTCGAAGGCCGGTGCGCGGCTCAAGGCGGTGGCGTCCACTCTCGACGGGTTCGCACTCGCCGACCTCGATCTGGCCGAACGCCGCGAGGGTGACGTGCTCGGGCTGACCCAGAGCGGGCGGCCGATCACGCTGAAGATGCTGTCACTGGCTGAACACCGCAGCATCATCGAAGCCGCCCGTGAATTCGCCGAGCACGTGTACGAGACCGACCCGCGCCTCGTCGAACACCGCGGAGTCGAGACCCTCGCAGCGCCGTTCGTGGCCACCGAGGCCGTCGAGTACCTGGACAAGGCGTGAAGCGGGTCGCTTGGCTGGCGGCGGGTGTCGCGATCGCGGTCCTCGTCGCCGTCCAGGTCACGTCGGCGGCGCGGCAGGACGCGCCGTTCATCGCGCGCGCCGACGTACCGACCGTGGCGCCGGGCGTCGACGTGCTGGCCGGCGTCGTCGAGATACCGGTGCGCGTCCGCGCCCACGACTACCGCAGGGCGGCGTTCGGTGAGTCGTGGACCGACGACACCAGTGCACCCGGTGGCCGCAACGGCTGCGACACCCGCAACGACATCCTCGACCGGGACCTGATCGAGAAGACCTACGTGTCGATCAAGCGGTGCCCCACCGCGGTTGCGACCGGTGTGCTGCACGATCCGTACTCCAACGCGGTGATCGACTTCACGCGCGGCAACCAGGTGGGTGCGGCAGTGCAGATCGATCACCTCGTACCGCTCGCGCTGGCATGGGATCTCGGCGCATTCGCCTGGCCCGAGGACCTGCGGGTGCGCTTCGCCAACGATCCGGCCAACCTGATCGCGGTCGCCGGTGCGATCAACCAGGACAAGGGCGATGCGGAACCGGCCGACTGGATGCCGCCGAATCGGGCCTTCTGGTGCCAGTATTCGGTGCAGTTCGCCGAGGTGCTGCGCGGCTACGCGCTACCGATCGATCAGCGTTCGGCCGTGGTGCTGCGCGAGGCCGCGGCCACCTGCCCGGTGGGCTGAGCGTCGGGCCGTCACCTCGGCACCCGAAGGTGCTTGCGCGCTTCGAGTTCCGCCTCGTCGACGAGCGTCAGCATCGGTTGACCCGGGACGCAGAGCATCGTGACCACGAAGCGGCACGCGACGTCGTCGCGATTGTTGGCGTCGGAGTAGTGGATGACGTCTCCGCCCGGCTCCCAGAAGGCCTCGCCGGCGGACAGGACGCGCGGCGGTTCGCCCTCGAGTTCGAACAGCATCTCGCCCTCCAGTACGTAGCCGAAGGCCGGGCCGCTCGGATGGCGGTGCGGTGGTGCGCCTGCGCTTCCCGCCGGGTAGGCGATGGTCACGGTCATCGCATGCGCGTCCGCGGGGATGAAGGGCGGCTGCACTTCCTGGAGAACCGTCAGCGCGCTCTCCCAGTGTGCGTCGTACCTCTCGGACATGCGTGCTCCTCTCATCATGGGTGGATCGGGGTCGGTCAGATGGCGGTGACACCACGCGTGCAATCGCGTCTCCTCAGGCACTGCACTGCTCGGCAATCGGTTCCGGGGGCCGGTGGTCGCGGTGGGCCAGGGCGATGCGCAGCCGCTGGCGGCCCCGGGACACCCGCGACATCACGGTGCCCACGGGAATGTTCAGCAGGGCGGCGGTCTCGGCGTAGGTGTATCCCTGCACGCCGGCGTAGTACATGACCGACCGCACCCCGTCCGGCAGCGTGGCGAGCGCGGCCCTGACGTCGTCATCGGGCATGGCGTCGACGATCTCGGTCTCGGCCGACCGGCGCCGCGTGTCGCCGTCGACCAGCTCGAGGACATCGGACTCGTCGACGGGGACTTCGGTCGGGCGCCGCTCCCTGTACCGGTGGGTGCTGACCCACCGGTTGTGCAGGATGCGGAAGAGCCAGGCCTTGAGGTTCGTACCCTCCCGAAACGACCGGAATCCCGTGAATGCGTGCAGAAGCGTGTCCTGCAGCAGGTCTTCGGCGTCGGCGTCGCAGTAGGTGAGCCGACGTGCGCGCCGGGCGAGGGCATCGAACAGGGGAGCGGCGTCGCGGGCGAAGCGTGCGGCCAGGTCGTCGTCCGACTCGACTTCGCCTGCGGTGGAATAGGAATCCGTCACGATCGTGTTCCCGCGCGCCGCGGCGCTAGAACGCTGCCGCGGCAACGTTGGCCGCGAGCCAGTTGGGGTAGCGGGTGGCGGCCAGCACCGCGTCCGGTCCGGGGGTCAGGCTGTGGTCGTCCAAGACGACCCCGAAGTACGGCGCCTGGGCGTCGGTCACGACGCGGCGACTGTCGTTGCGTGCGCGGAGTTCCGCCCGGACGAGATCGTCGAGCGGGAACCGGTCCGGGCCCGCTACCTCGCCGATGGTGCGCGAGGGCTCACCGACGGCGGTGCGTGCGACCGCCGCGGCGACGTCGTCGGCCGCCATCGGCTGGCAGCGGGCCGACGACAACCGCACGGTGTCGCCGTCGGTGGCCGAATCGGCCATGCGACCGACGAACTCGAAGAACTGAGTGGCCCGCACGATCGAGAACGGGACGGGTGACTCGGCGACGAGTCGCTCCTGGGCGGCCTTGGCGCGGAAGTAGCCACTGGCCTGCAGGCGGTCGGTGCCCACCACCGACAGCGTGACGTTGTGGGAGACGCCCGCGGCCTGACCGGCGGCGAGCAGATTGCCCGTGGCCGTGGTGAAGAAGTCCCACGCCGGAGCGTCCTCGAAGGACGGCGAGTTCGAGACGTCGACGACGACGTCGGCACCGACGAGGACCGCGGCGACGCCTGCGCCGGTCAGGGTGTCGACACCCGATGCCGGCGACGCGGCGACCACGTCGTGTCCCTGCTCTGCGAGCAATGCGACGACCTTGGAGCCGATGAGCCCCGTACCGCCGATGACGACGATCTTCATGGTGATCCTCCGAGTGTCCGAAATCCCGTGCGGCTCGCCCGAGCCGTCGAATCCAGACTCGCCGCGTAGCGGCGGAAGCGGACCATTGGAAGTTCGTGGTCGAACCCGTGGTGTACCCGTGGTCGGGGTCGGTCAGCCGGTCCACGAGGCGGTACGGAGCTGTCGGCGCGAGGTAATGTCGAGCTTGACGAACACCTTCCGCAGGTGCCATTCGACGGTGTGGGCACTCAGGAAGAGTTGAGCCGCGATCTCGGAGTTGGTGTGGCCGTCGGCGGCGAGCCGGGCTATCTGGCTCTCCTGCGCGGTGAGGCCGTCACCGGACGCGATCGGATGCTTGCGCACCTTCTCGCCGGCGGCGATGAGTTCGCGGCGGGCCCGTTGCGCGAAGGCCTCGGCGCCCATGTCGGTCAAGGCGTCGTGCGCTGCGGTGAGCTGTCGGCGGGCATCGCCTCGCCGACCGGCCCTGCGCAGCCACTCGCCGTAGGAGAGGCGGGTGCGTGCGAGGTGCGGGGTGATGCCGGCGCGGTCGAGCAGGTCGACGGCGCGGTCGAACAACTCGCCGGCATCGCCGTCGTCGGCGACCAGGGCCCGAGCCGCCTCGACCGCGCCTGCGCCCCATGGTGTTTCGCTACCGCCCGCGCGATCCGCGAGGAGCGTCACGGCGGCAGCGGCCGTCGCCGTGTCACCGGCGTGGGCGGCGGCCTCGACGAGTTCGAAGAGACACCAGCCGTAGAACCCGAGGTCCTCGTATTCGCAGCACCGGCGCGCCGCGGCGAGTGCCTCCTCGTAGCGGCCCAAACCGTTGTAGAGGACGGCAAGGCTGTAGTCGGCCACGCCGACCAGGCGACCCTCGCCCTTGGCCGTGCCACCCGCCGTGGCCGCCGCGATCAACGGTGTGGCCTCGGCGGCGACTCCTCGCCACGCCGCGAGCGTGAGCGAGTGGTACTTGACCGGGGTATGGCCCATGGACGCCGTCACGGCATTGGCCTCTTCGAGGAGGTCTGCCGCAGAGAACAACTCACCGCGGTACACGTGGACGCCCGCGCGATAGGTCAGCGCCGGCGCCAGCACCGCCAGCGCCCCGGCGTCGCGTGCGCGCCGCACCATGTCCGTCGCGATCTGCAGCAGCACGTCGTCGTCCCACAGCTCGTGCGCTGCCGACTCCTGCACGATCGGGAACGGCCAGTTCTGGACCGGCTCGGTGTCGTTCTTGGCGTGCTCGTTCCAGGAGTGCAGAGCCCTGCGCAGATGATCGGAGCCGGCACCCGGGCCGTCGATGATGCGACATGCCATGCCGTGCAACAGCAAGTCGATCGGACGCGTCACGGTGGGCATTCGCGAGATGGCATCGAGCCCGGCGCGCGCGGCCTCCGTCAAGACCCGGGGATCGCCGAGCCGGCCCGCGTACATGGCGGCGCTGATCGACTCGAGGTAGGTCTCACGCGCCGCGTCGTCGTCGAGGGTCTCCAATCGCCGAGCAGCTCGCAGGAGGGCGGCCGCGGCGTCGCTGGTGCGTGGTGCGCCCGGTGCGCCGGACCGGCTGCGGGTGAAGTCCATCTGCGCGCGCATGCGGGCAACCCGCGCCCGCTGCAACGGCGTCAACGGGGCCAGTTCGGCGATCGCCAGGAGGTCACCGGCCGCCTCGGGTGCTGCCGCCTCGCGCTTGGCCTCGGCGGCGGCGATCGCCCTGGCCCCGCGCAGCCGCGGATCCGACGTCAGTGCCGTAGCCCGCTCGAGGAAGACTGCGGCCGCGGCAACGCCGCCTCTGCACTGCGCCCGGCTCGCCGACTCCTCCAACGCGACGGCCACCGACTCGTCGGGACCGGCTGCCGCATTCGCTCGATGCCACGCCTGCCGGTCGGGGTCCGACCGGGGGTCGGTGACGTCGGCGAGGACCCCGTGCACGGTGCGGCGATCCATCAGGTCCGCCGCGCGGTAGGCGGCCGACCGCATCAGCGGGTGCAAGAAGCGCATGCGCGTGCCGAATTCGATCACCCCCTCGGCCTCCGCGGGCCCGAGTGCGTCGACCGGTATGCCGAGTCGGGTTGCGGCGCGCAGGAATAGCGCCGTGTCGCCCACCGGCTCCGCGGCCGCTGTCAGTAGCAGCAGGCGGGTATCTGCGGGCAACGCGTGGATCCGGCGCACGAAGTCACCCTCGATGGCGGCCGTGGAGGAGCGCTTGCCGTAGATCCAGAAACCACCGGCGAGTTCGGTGGGAGACACGTTGCGGGGGACTTCGAGGATGGCCAGCGGAATGCCGCGGGTCTCCGCGACGATCCGGTCGCGCACCCGCGGATCGATGCCCCCGACCATGACCGATTCGAGGAGGTCCCGCGCCACCGAGTCGGACAGGCCCGCGATCTCCAGCTCCGGCAGGCCCCGCAGCGTCTCGGGACACTCCCGGACCGCGAACACCAGGACCACGGGTTCGGCCAACAGCCGCCGTGCCACGAAGCCGATCGTCTGCAGCGACACCTGATCGAGCCATTGGGCGTCGTCGACGACGCACAGCAGTGGGCGGTCGGCGGCAGCGGCGGCCATCAGGCTCATGACGGCTAGACCGACCAGGAACCGGTCGGGCGCAGCACCCGCTCCACGACCGAAGGCCACGTTGAGTGCATCGCGCTGGGGTGTGGGCAATTCGTCGAGGTGTCCCAGCAGTGGCGTGCACAGTTGGTGCAGGCCGGCGAAGGCGAGCTCCATGTCCGACTCGACGCCCGCCACCGCGACGGCTCGGTAGGACGTCGCCTGCGCGCTGAGATGTTCGAGCAGCGCCGTCTTCCCGACGCCGGCCTCGCCGCGCAGCACCAGCACGCGCGCTTCCGATGGCTGCGCCGGGACGAGTTCGTCGAGCGCCGCGCACTCCAGATCGCGGCCACGCAACACCGGTCCGCGACGTTGGCTCGGCACGACGGTGATCGTATCGGCTAATCGGAGCCGCTACCGGGCGGGCAGGGCGGAAGTCAGCTCCCCCCCAGGAAGGTGGTCGTTTCCTCGAGCGGTGCCCTGCGGAACCTCGCGGCATCGGCAGTCAGGTCGGCGAACCCGATCGACATCCCACAGAACAAGATCAGCCCCCGCCTCGGCTCGACGATCTGACCTACGGTCTCGTGAACTTTCGCCCACGCCATCTGTGGACAACTGTCCAATCCTTCGGCGCGAAGCAGCAGCATCACCGTCTGCAGGTACATGCCGAGGTCCGACCACTGGGGTCGGCCCATGTCACTGTCGACGTAACAGAACAGGGCGGCGGGAGCGCCGAAGGCGTCCCAATTGGCGATCGCGGCTCGCTGCCGTGCCTCCAAGTCGGTTCGAGCGATGCCCAGGGATCCGTAGCGCTGCTCGGCGAAGTCGTGTCGTCGCTCGCGATACGGCGATTTCAGCGCGCTGGGATACATCTCGTACTGGGCCTCGTCCCACGCATCGCCCGCGGCCACCCGTTCGGTGGCGAGCTTCTTCAGATGGCGCAGCGGACCGCCGGTCACCACGAACGTGTGCCACGGCTGCAGGTTCGATCCCGACGGCGCCCACGCCGCTGCGGCGAGCACCCGTCGGAGGACGTCGACCGAGACCGGACGGTCGGTGAAGGCGCGCACTGCGCGCCTGCTGGTCACGGCCTCGTAGACGTCCATCACGGCTCCTGGAAATCGGCTCTCTGGATACGTCTTCAGCCTGACAGCGCTGAGACGTCGTAGAGCCCTTGAGAGTTCGTGGTTCTTCCAGGATCTTCGGCCGCGGCCGAGCCGGGGTCAGGAACCGGTGTAGGTTTCCGGATCGGGCCGGAACCGGGTGCCGTCGTCGAGTGCGTTGAGCGCGTCGAGGTGCTCGGTGGTCAGTTCGAAGTCGAACACGTCGAGGTTCTCCGCGATGCGCTCGGCCTTCGAGGAGCGGTACACCACCGAGTTGCCCAGCTGAACGTTCCAGCGGATGAGCACCTGCGCCGGGGACTTGCCGTAGGCGTCGGCGACCGACGTCACGGTCGGGTTGTCGAGCAGCTTGCCGACCCCGAGCGGCCCGTAGGCCTGGGTGAGGATGTTGTGCTCGGCGTGGAAGCCGCGCAGCGCGGACTGATTCAGCAGCGGGTGCAGTTCGACCTGATTGACCGCAGGCACGAAGAAGGCCAGATCCATGATCGTCGTCAGGTCGTCGGGGGTGAAGTTGGCGACGCCGACGGACTTCGAGTTGCCGAGTTCCTTCTGCTTCATCAGACCGCCGAAGCTGTCGATGTACTTGCTGGGGTTTCCGGCGGGCCAGTGGATCAGGTACAGGTCGACGTACTCCATGCCGAGGCGTTCGAGGCTGGCCTTGAGCGCGTCCTGCGACGCCTGGTAGCCCTGGTCCTCGGTCGCCAGCTTGGTGGTCACGAAGATCTCGGCTCGCGGAATCCCCGACGCGGCGATGGCCCGTCCCACAGCTGCCTCGTTGCCGTAGGCGGCGGCCGTGTCGATCAACCGAACGCCGATCTCCAGCGCCGCGGAGACGGCGTGCTCGGCTTCGGCCTCGGACAACTCGCCGGTGCCGATGCCGAGGACCGGAATCGTGTTGTCGTCGTTGAGGCTCGTGTTCGGAATCTCTGCCGTGGCCATGTTCCACCTACCCTTTGAAGTTGAACGTGCGTGGATCGGGACCCAGTCGCGTGCCGTCTTCGAGCGACGCGACGGACGTCATGTCCTGCTCGCTCAGCTCGAAGTCGAACACGTCGAAGTTGCTCGCTATGCGTTCGGGGTTCACCGATTTCGGGATGACGATATTACCGAGCTGTATGTGCCACCTAATCAGGACCTGTGCAGGCGTTTTGCCGTGTGTCGCGGCGAGGTCCGCCAGCGTCGGGTGGCTCAGCAGCGACCCCTGGCCCAGCGGGCTCCACGCCTCGGTCGCGATGCCGAGTTCGGCGTGCACCTCGCGCAGTTCGTGCTGTGGCAGCAGCGGGTGCAGCTCGATCTGGTTGACCGCAGGAACGATTCCCGTGGCGTCGACCAGCGTGCGCAGGTGTTCGGGCTCGAAGTTGCTCACGCCGATCGACGTCACCCGGCCCTGCTCGCGCAGGTGGGCGAACGCCTTGAAGGTGTCGACGAAGGCGTCGACCTCCGGCATGGGCCAGTGGATGAGGTACAGGTCGAGCCGGTCGAGGCCGAGCTTGGCCATGCTCGCGTCGAAGGCCCGCAGCGTGGAGTCGTATCCCTGGTCGGAGTTCCACAGCTTGGTCACGACGTACACGTCGTCGCGCTGTAGGCCGGATGCTGCGACGGCGCGTCCAACGCCCACCTCGTTGCCGTACGCGGCTGCGGTGTCGACGTGCCGGTAGCCTGCCGACAGCGCCGCGCTCACCGCACGCTCGGTGTCGTCGGCCGGGGTCTGCCAGACTCCCAACCCGACGGCCGGGATCGAATTACCGTCGTTCAGCGTGACCGAGGGACCTGAGGAGCGAGCCATGACCAAGAGTGTGCCAGTCGGCATCCCGCCCACCGCTCCGGTGGGCACGGTGGCCGACCCGGGTGCCGGCCGCCCGAGCCGTCGCAAGCTCGCGACGCTCAACGCCGTGAGCGGCGCGCTGCTGCCGTTGGTCAAGCGGGTCCCCGAACCGGTCAAGCGCAAGCTGCTCGGTCGGCGCGCGGTGACGATCGACGGCAACACGCTCGACCCGACCCTCGCCCTGGTGCTGGCGATGCAGCGGGCGTCCGGGGTCAACGGCCTGGTGGCCAGCGACGACGTGGTCGTATCCCGCGAACAGCTGCGCAACCTCTCGGCCAAGATCGACTCCGGCGTGACCGTCGGGACCCGCGAGCTGACCGTCCCCGGGCCGGAGGGGCAGATGCGGGCCCGCCACTACACGCCGGTCGACGGACTGGCCGACGGCTCACCGCTGCTGGTGTTCTTCCACGGGGGCGGGTTCGTCGTCGGCGACCTCGACACCCACGACGGCCTGTGCCGGCTGATCAGCCGCGACGCCGACGTCGGTGTCCTGTCCATCGACTACCGGCTCGCTCCGGAACACAAGGCCCCCGCCGCCGTCGCGGACTGCTACGCCGCCTACCGGTGGGCCGTCGACAACGCCGTCGCGTTGGGCGCCGACCCGCGTCGCATCGCCGTCGGCGGCGACAGCGCCGGTGGCAACCTCGCCGCCGTGGTCTCGAGGCTGGCGCGCGACGACCGCGACCATGGCGTGCCGCTCCCAGCGCTACAACTGCTGCTCTACCCGGCCACCAACTTCGCCGGCGACACCCGCTCCAAACTGCTGTTCTCCGAGGGCTTCTTCCTGACCAAGCCGCACATGGACTGGTTCCGGGACAACTACCTCAGCGGCGCGGAGGTGGACGTCTCCGACCCGCTGATCTCGCCGCTGCTGTCCGACGACCTGACCGGCCTGCCGCCCGCACTGGTGCTGACCGCCGGGTTCGACCCACTGCGTGACGAAGGTCATCACTACGCCGAGGCGTTGGCCGCGGCTGGCGTGCCGGTCGATCACCGCGAGTACGGCTCGGTCGTGCACGCGTTCGCGAACTTCTTCCCGCTGGGCGGGGGGAGTGCGGTGGCCACGGCCGACATGGTGTCCGCGCTGAAGGCTCACCTCAGCCGTTGCTGAGCCTCAGCGCGGCGGGCTCGTGGGTGTGCGCCGCAGCCGCCGGTACCCTGTGATTCGTGGCCACGAAACCGAAGAAGACCGCCAGCTACGACCTGAAGGCTGCGGACCGCAGGCGCGACATGCTGATCAAGATCGGGCTGACCGCGACCGTGGTCGTCATCGCGGTTGCCGTCGTGCTCACCATCGTGCTGAACGCCAAGGACAAGCCCGCCGCAGGTGACGCCAAGTCCATCCGGGTGGCCTCGGCGAACGTGGTCACCAAGGAGGGCACCACGGAGCCCAAGGCCGTGCTCAGCCTCTACGAGGACTTCCTCTGCCCGGTGTGTGGCCGCTTCGAGCAGCAGTTCGGCCCCACCATCAGCTCGCTGGTCGCCAGTGGCGCGATCGCCACCGACTACTACATGGTCGCGATCCTCGACCGGCCGGCGAACCAGAACTACTCGTCGCGTGCCGCTGCCGCCGCGTACTGCGTCGCCGACGAGGACAAGACCCCGAGCAAGGAAGCGTTCAGCCGGTTCCACGCCGCGCTCTACGCTCAGCAGCCCAGCGAGGTCGGCACCAACTTCCCGACCGACGAGCAGCTGATCGAGACCGCCCGCCAGGCCGGCGCAGCGGGCTCGGTGCCCGAGTGCATCAACAGCGGCCGCTACACGAAGATGGCCGAGGGCCTCGCCGGCGCGGTCGAGATCAACGCCACCCCGACGGTCCGCATCAACGGCGAGGAGTTCGAGTACTCCACGCCCGACGCCCTCGTCGCCAAGATCACCGAGATCGTGGGCGAGCTGCCTGGCGCGTCCGCCCAGCCCGCCGCCCCCGCGCCGACCGCTCCGGGCCAGGCTCCGGCCGCGCCATGACCGTCACCGCGCCCGATGCCGTCCCGGTTGCCGACGAACCGGCGGCCGGGAACGCGGTGCGCGTGGGTCGCGCGAGCGCGATCTGGCTGCTCATCGCGGGTGTCGTCGGCTTCGCCGCTGCCTTCACGCTGACGGTCGAGAAGATCGAGATCCTGATCAACCCGGCCTACGTGCCGTCCTGCAGCATCAACCCGGTGCTGTCGTGCGGCTCGGTGATGGTCACCCCGCAGGCCGCGCTGTTCGGCTTCCCGAACCCGCTGATCGGCATCGTCGCGTTCACGGTCGTCACGGTCACCGGCGTCCTCTCGCTCGCGAGAGTTCGTCTGCCGCAGTGGTATTGGGCTGGACTGGCCGTCGGCACCCTGCTGGGCGTGGTGTTCGTGCACTGGCTGATCGTCCAGAGCCTCTACCACATCGGCGCCCTGTGCCCGTATTGCATGGTGGTGTGGGCGGTCATGATCCCGCTGTTCGCGGTCGTGACCCCGATCGCGCTGCGATCGCTGGCCGGCAACGCGATCGCACGCGTCCTGTACCAGTGGCGCTGGCCGCTGGTCGTCCTGTGGTTCACCGCCCTGATCCTGATGATCCTGGTGCGGTTCTGGAATTACTGGTCCACGCTGATCTGATTCCAGGCGCGCGTGACCTCGGGTTAGGGTTACGCGTGATTTCCAAACTGCTGGTCGCAAACCGTGGTGAGATCGCGATCCGGGCGTTCCGGGCTGCATACGAACTCGACATCGCAACCGTTGCGGTGTTCGCCCTCGAGGACCGCAACTCGTCGCACCGGCTCAAGGCCGACGAGTCGTACCAGATCGGCGACGTCGGACATCCCGTCCGCGCCTACCTCTCGGTCGACGAGATCATGCGCGTCGCGCGGCATTCCGGCGCCGACGCCGTATATCCGGGCTACGGGTTCCTCTCCGAGAACCCCGAGCTGGCTGCGGCCTGCGACGAAGCGGGCATCACCTTCGTCGGGCCAGGAGCGCACGTCCTGGAGCTGACGGGCAACAAGGCCCGCGCCATCGCCGCTGCCCGCGAGGCGGGGCTGCCGGTACTGGCGTCCTCGGAGCCCTCGGCGTCAGTCGACGAGCTGGTCGCCGCCGCGGCCACCATGGAGTTCCCGGTGTTCGTCAAGGCGGTCTCCGGCGGAGGCGGGCGCGGCATGCGCCGTGTCGCCGAACCCGCAGCGCTGCCCGAGGCGATCGAGGCGGCCAGCCGTGAGGCGGAGTCGGCATTCGGCGATCCGACCGTCTACCTGGAACAGGCGGTGCTCAACCCCCGCCACATCGAGGTGCAGATCCTCGCCGACGCACGCGGCGAGGTGGTGCACCTGTTCGAGCGCGACTGCAGCGTGCAGCGGCGCCACCAGAAGGTGATCGAACTGGCACCCGCGCCCAACCTCTCCGAGGAGTTGCGGCAGCGGATCTGCGGTGACGCCGTCGCCTTCGCGCGTCAGATCGGCTACTTCTGCGCGGGCACCGTCGAGTTCCTGCTCGACGAGCGCGGCAATCACGTCTTCATCGAGTGCAATCCGCGAATTCAGGTGGAGCACACCGTCACCGAGGAGATCACCGACGTCGACCTGGTCGGCTCCCAGCTGCGGATCGCCGCGGGGGAGTCCCTGGCCGATCTGGGTCTGAGCCAAGACACGCTGCGGGTACGCGGGGCGGCCATGCAGTGCCGCATCACCACCGAGGATCCGGCCAACGGCTTCCGGCCCGACACCGGCCGCATCACCGGCTACCGGTCCCCTGGCGGCGCGGGCATCCGGCTGGACGGCGGCACGCACCTCGGCGCCGAGATCGGCGCCCACTTCGACTCCATGCTCGTCAAGTTGACTTGTCGCGGAAGGGATTTCACCACCGCCCAGGCACGGGCCCGGCGCGCGCTGGCCGAGTTCCGCGTCCGCGGCGTGTCGACGAACATCCCGTTCCTGATGGCCGTCGTCGACGACCCCGACTTCCGTGCGGGCCGGGTCACGACGTCGTTCATCGACGACCGCCCGCAGCTGCTCACCTCCCACACGCCCGCCGATCGCGGCACCAAGATCCTCAACTTCCTCGCCGACGTGACGGTGAACAAGCCGCACGGCGAACGCCCGTCGACGGTGTACCCGCACGACAAGCTGCCGGTGTGCGATCTCGAGGCGCCGCCCGCACCGGGCAGCAGGCAGCGGCTGATCGAGTTGGGACCGCGGGGCTTCGCCGAATGGATGCGGGACACACCCGATCTCGGCATCACCGACACCACCTTCCGCGACGCGCATCAGTCACTGCTGGCCACGCGGGTCCGTTCCAACGGGTTGCTGATGGTCGCCCCGTACGTGGCGCGGATGATGCCGCAGCTGCTGTCGATCGAATGTTGGGGCGGCGCAACGTACGACGTGGCACTGCGCTTCCTCAAGGAAGACCCGTGGGAGCGGCTCGCCGCACTGCGCGAGGCGATCCCGAACATCTGCCTGCAGATGCTGCTGCGGGGCCGCAACACGGTCGGCTACACGCCCTACCCAGAGTCGGTGACGCACGCGTTCGTCGACGAGGCCACCCGCACCGGCATCGACGTGTTCCGGATCTTCGACGCGCTCAACAACGTCGACTCCATGCGCCCGGCCATCGACGCCGTGCGCGAAACCGGCACTGCGGTCGCCGAAGTCGCGATGAGCTACACCGGTGACCTGTCCGGCCCCGGCGAAACCCTCTACACGCTCGACTACTACCTGAAGCTGGCCGACCAGATCGTCGAGGCAGGTGCGCACGTCCTGGCGATCAAGGACATGGCGGGGCTGCTGCGGCCGCCCGCCGCCGCCACGCTAGTGGCGGCGTTGCGCAGCCGGTTCGACCTGCCGGTGCACGTGCACACCCACGACACCCCCGGCGGTCAGCTCGCGACGTACCTCGCGGCCTGGCAGGCTGGCGCATCGGCAGTCGACGGGGCGGCAGCGCCGTTGGCGGGCACCACCAGTCAGCCCGCGCTGTCGTCGATCGTGGCGGCGACCGCACACACCGAGTACGACTCGGGTCTGTCGCTGGGCGCGGTCTGCGACCTCGAGCCCTACTGGGAGGCGCTGCGCAAGGTGTACGCGCCGTTCGAGGCGGGCCTGCCCGCCCCGACCGGACGGGTCTACACCCACGAGATCCCCGGCGGGCAGCTGAGCAACCTGCGCACCCAGGCCATCGCGCTGGGCCTCGGCGACCGCTTCGAGGACGTCGAGAACGCCTACGCCGGGGCCGACCGGATCCTGGGCAGGCTGGTGAAGGTCACCCCGTCGAGCAAGGTGGTGGGCGACCTGGCCCTGGCCCTGGTCGGAGCGGGTGTCAGCGCCGACGAGTTCGCCGAGGACCCACAGCGATTCGACATCCCGGACAGCGTGATCGGTTTCCTGCGAGGCGAACTCGGCGATCCGCCCGGCGGCTGGCCCGAACCGCTGCGCAGCAGGGCGCTCGAGGGCAGGGCACCCGCCAAGGCCGTCACGGAGTTGTCGGCGGAGGACGAGAAGCTGCTCGCCGAACCGGGAGTCGTTCGGCAGGCCACCCTGAACCGGCTGCTGTTCCCGGGGCCGACCAAGGAGTTCGAGGCCCACCGCGACCAGTACGGCGACACGTCGCGGCTCTCGGCGAACCAGTTCTTCTACGGTCTGCGCCACGGGGACGAGCATCGCGTCTACCTCGAACGCGGCGTCGAGTTGATCATCGGGCTCGAGGCCATCTCCGATCCCGACGAGCGCGGCATGCGCACCGTCATGTGCCTGCTCAACGGTCAGCTGCGCCCCGTGGTGGTGCGCGACGAGTCCATCGCCGCCGACGTGCCCGCCGCCGAGAAGGCCGACCGGTCCAACCCAGACCACGTCGCCGCCCCGTTCGCCGGCGTGGTCACCGTCGGCGTGGCCGAGGGTGAACGCGTCGATACCGGACAGACGATCGCCACCATCGAGGCCATGAAGATGGAGGCGGCGATCACCGCACCGAAGGCAGGCACGGTGACGCGCGTTGCCGTCGCGGCCACCGCGCAGGTCGAGGGCGGTGATCTGCTGGTGGTGGTGACCTGACCCGCATCATCGCGGGCAGGTTCGGCGGACGTCGACTCAGCGTGCCGCAGAACCGCTCTGGTACGCGCCCCACCACCGACCGCGTACGCGAGTCGCTGTTCAACGTGCTCGCCGCCAGGATCGACTTCGACGGTCTGCACGTGCTCGACCTCTACGCGGGGTCCGGCGCGCTCGGCATCGAGGCGTTGTCGCGCGGTGCGGAGTCGGCGACGTTCGTCGAATCCGACCGCCGCGCCGGTGATGCCATCGCCGCGAACCTCGCCGAGCTGGGGGCCGAGGGTGCCACGGTGCGCCGGGGCGCCGTCGCGGCCGTGCTCGCCGTCGCACCCACACGACCGGCAGACCTGGTGTTCGCAGACCCGCCGTACGCGGTGTCGAACGCCGACGTCGAAGCCGTGCTGCGCGCACTCGTCGACAACCGCTGGGTGGCACCGGACGCGTTGGCGGTGATCGAGCGTCCGGCGTCGTCGCCGACGCTGACCTGGCCCGACGGGTGGACGCCGGGGCGGGACCGTCGCTACGGCGACACCCGCGTCGAGTTCGGCGAACACGGGATCGCGTAGCGTCTCGTCGCATGAGTGGCGCGGTATGCCCCGGTTCCTTCGATCCCGTGACCCTCGGTCACGTCGACGTGTTCGAGCGGGCGTGCGCCCAGTTCGACGAGGTCGTGGTCGCGGTGTTGGTCAACCCCAACAAGAAGGGAATGTTCACCGCCGACGAGCGCATCGAGCTCATCCGCGAATCGACCGCGCACCTGCCGAACCTGCGGGTCGAGTCGGGTCAGGGCCTCGTCGTCGACTTCGCAAGGGCCCGTGGCATGTCCGCGATCGTCAAGGGTCTGCGTAGCAGCACCGACTTCGAGTACGAGCTGCAGATGGCGCAGATGAACAAGCACGTGGCGGGCGTCGACACCTTCTTCATCGCCAGCGCGCCGCAGTTCTCATTCGTGTCGTCGTCGCTCGCCAAGGAGGTGGCCGGTCTCGGCGGCGACGTTTCCGACCTGCTGCCGGAGCCCGTCAACGCACGTCTGAGGGCCAAGCTCAAGGGTTGAACCGGACCGGCGGCGGGTAGCACGCAGATGGTGCCCACAGCCCGGGTGCCGCCCACAGCCCGAATCGCATCCGGAGGCCTTGCCATGGTCGAGACATTCGTTCAGTCGACCGACGACGTCGTCAGGTTCCTCAAGGACCAGCACAACTTGATCAAGGACATGTTCGAGGAGGTCTTCTCCGCGTCGTCCGACGACGCCCGGCGGACGGCCTTCACCGAACTGCGTCAGCTCCTGGCGGTACACGAGACGGCCGAGGAGATGGTGATCCACCCGCGCGTCCGTCGCGAGGTCGACGGCGGCGACATCATCGTCGACGCGCGCCTGAAGGAGGAGCACGACGCCAAGGAGCAACTGTCGGCGCTCGAGTCGATGGACATCGGTTCACAGGAGTTCCTCGACGCCCTGCGCCTGTTCCAGGGCGCCGTGCTCGACCACGCCGAGCGCGAGGAGAGCGAGGAGTTCGACAAGCTGCTGCGCGAGGTCGATGCGGACGACCTCAAGCGCATGCTCGCGGCAGTGCACGCGGCCGAGGCCATGGCGCCCACCCGCCCGCACCCCGGCGTGGAGTCGGCGAAGCTGAACTTCGTGGTCGGTCCGTTCGCCTCGATGCTCGATCGGGCTCGCGACGCGATCGACGCCGTCCTCCGCTAGTAACCCTCAAGTCGAGGTCGAAGGCGACACACCGGTCGGCAAAGCCGAGTCACAGACGTAACACCAGGCACACTGGTATCAACAACTACGCCTGGAGGGTGTTGCCGTGTACCGAGTTTTCGAAGCGCTCGACGAGCTTGGGGCGATCGTGGAAGAGGCCCGAGGCGTGCCGATGACGGCAGGCTGCATGGTGCCCCGCGGCGACGTCCTGGAACTGCTCGACGACATCAAGGACGCCATCCCCGGCGAACTCGACGACGCGCAGGACGTCCTGGACGCACGCGACGGCATGCTGCGCGAGGCCAGGGAACATGCCGACAACATGGTCGCCAGCGCGACCTCGGAAGCGGACTCGCTGGTCAACAGCTCGCGCGCCGAGGCCGACCGGCTACTCGCCGACGCCAAGTCGCAGGCCGACCGGATGGTCTCCGAAGCCCGTCAGCACAGCGAGCGGATGGTCGCCGAGGCCCGTGCAGAGGCCGATCGCATCGCCGCTGCCGCCAAGCGCGAGTACGAGGCCAGCACCGGACGCGCCAAGTCCGAGGCCGACCGGCTCATCGAGAACGGCAACCTCGCCTACGAGAAGGCCGTGCAAGAGGGCATCAAGGAACAGCAGCGCCTGGTCCATCAGACCGAGATCGTGCAGACCGCCACGCTCGAGGCCACCAGGATGGTCGACGCCGCCCACGCCGAAGCCGACCGGTTGCGCGGCGAGTGCGACATCTACGTCGACAGCAAGCTCGCCGAGTTCGAGGACTACCTCAACGGGACGTTGCGGTCCGTCGGCCGGGGGCGTCACCAGTTGCGCACCGCCGCCGGCACCCACGACTACGCACAACGCTGACGAGCCCAACGCTGATCAAGGGTCACGCGTTCGGAACTCCCAGCCAGCGGTCGTAGGATTCTCCTCATGGCTGGGACCAAGGGACACAGAGTTCATCGCGGCCCACGGTCACCATTCGTTCTCGACGTGTCGCGGCTGGGCCGCAGGCCCGGGTCGATGCAGGAGATCCACGACACGGTCGCGGCTCCGGCGCGCATCGGCGTCGCGCTCGCAGGCATCGAGGCGGGCGCGCCCGTCGAACTCGACCTGAGGCTCGAATCGGTGTCCGAGGGCGTACTGGTGACCGGCACCGTCTCGGCGCCCACGGTCGAAGAGTGCGCGCGGTGCCTCACCCCGATCGTCGGTGACGTCGAGTTCGACCTCACCGAGCTGTACGCGTATCCCGACAGCGCCACCGAGGCGACGACGGAGGAAGACGAGGTCGGCCACGTCGTCGACGACACCGTCGACCTCGAGCAGCCGATCGTCGACGCCGTAGGCCTCGCGCTGCCGTTCTCACCGCTGTGCACCGACGACTGCCTCGGCCTGTGCGTCGACTGCGGCGTGCGGCTCGCCGACGCCGAACCGGGGCACGGCCACGAGAAGATCGACCCGCGGTGGGCGAAGCTCACCGCGATGATGCCCACCGAACGGGATGCCTCGCGCACCGAGGAGGGCCGCGCGTGACGGTTGACCGGACGCCACTGCTCGAGGCGCTCGGAGTGGACCTGCCCGACGAGTTGCTGACCATGGCGCTCACCCATCGCAGCTACTCGTTCGAGAACGGCGGTCTGCCGACCAACGAGCGGCTCGAATTCCTGGGTGACGCCGTGCTCGGTCTGCTCGTCGCCGACATCCTGATCCGACGGCACCCGGACAGCCCCGAGGGTGAACTCGCCAAGCTGCGCAACAGCATCGTCAACACCCAGGCGCTGGCGACCGTGGGCCGTGGCCTGGCCGACGCGGGCCTGGGCGCGTTCCTGCTGCTCGGCCGCGGCGAGATCGTGACCGGCGGCGCCGACAAGGCCAGCATCCTGGCCGACGGCGTGGAGGCCCTGCTGGGCGCGGTGTACATGCAGCACGGGTTCGACGCCTCGCGCGCCGTGGTGCTGCGCTTGTTCGGCGACCTGCTCGACACCGCACCGTCACTCGGGGCGGCGCTGGAGTGGAAGTCGAGCCTGCAGGAGCTGACCGTCGCACGCGGCCTCGGCGTGCCGAAGTACGTCGTCAGCTTCGACGGACCCGACCACGACCGCGTGTTCAGCGCCGTCGTGCTGGTCGACGGCGAGGAGTACGGCGCCGGCGTCGGCAGCACGAAGAAGGAAGCCGAGATCAAGGCGGCCGCGCAGGCCTGGACGTCGCTCGACGCCCAAAGTGCCGGCGACGGCGGCATACCCGTGCCGTCCTCCGATGCCTGAGCTACCCGAGGTCGAGGTGGTGCGCCGCGGTCTCGACGCGCACGTCACCGGCAGGACCATCACCGCGGTGCGCGTGCACCACCCCCGTGCGGTGCGGCGGCACGTGGCGGGCGGGGCCGACCTGACCGGGCGGCTGCTCGGAGCGAAGGTCGTCGGAACCGGCAGGCGCGGCAAGTTCCTGTGGCTGGTGCTGGGAGGCGACCGTTCCGACGAGGCCCTGGTGGTGCATCTGGGGATGAGCGGGCAGATGCTGCTGGGCGAAATCGCCAAGACCGACCATCTGCGCATTGCGGCGCTGCTCGACGACGGGACCGCGCTGAGCTTCGTCGACCAGCGCACCTTCGGCGGGTGGATGCTCGCCGACATCGTCACCGTCGACGGCGCCGACCTGCCGGAGCCCGTCGCCCACATCGCCCGCGACCCCCTCGATCCCGAGTTCGACCGCAACGCCGTGGTGAAGGTGTTGCGCGGCAAGCACTCCGAGATCAAGCGCCAACTGCTCGACCAGACGGTGGTCTCCGGCATCGGCAACATCTACGCCGACGAATCGCTGTGGCGCGCCAAGGTCAACGGCGCCCGGCTGGCCGAATCGCTGACCAAGCCCAAGCTCGGCGAGATCCTCGACCACGCCGCCGACGTCATGCGCGACGCCCTGAGCCAGGGCGGCACCTCGTTCGACTCGCTGTACGTCAACGTCAACGGCGAGTCCGGCTACTTCGACAGGTCGCTCGACGCCTACGGCCGCGAAGGCGAGCCCTGCCGCCGGTGCGGCGCGGTGATGCGCCGGGACAAGTTCATGAACCGGTCGTCGTTCTACTGTCCGCGTTGCCAACCGAGACCGCGCCAACCGAGACCGCAGGGTTGACGAATAGACCGTCGAGCGTGCGCGTTCTTTGCTTCACACCCGGCGTGTCTGCCGCAGACACGCACGCTCGCGGAAGACAGGAGAAGTCATGACCGAACTGTGGGTCGAGCGCACCGGTGTGCGCCGCTACACCGGGCGGAGTTCGCGTGGGGCGGAGGTGCTGATCGGGTCCGAGGACGTCGAGGGCGTCTTCACGCCGGGCGAGCTACTGAAGATCGCGCTGGCCGCGTGCAGCGGGCTCAGCAGCGACTACCCGCTGCGCAGCCGGCTGGGCGACGACTACCAGACCACCATTCGGGTGTCCGGCGCGGCCGACCGCGAGCAGGAGCGCTATCCGCTGCTCGAGGAGCGCCTCGAGGTCGACCTGTCAGGTCTCAGCGAGGCCGAGGTGGCCAAGCTCAAGACCATCGTCGAGCGCTCGATCGACAAGGTGTGCACCGTGGGCCGCACGCTCAAGAGCGGTACCGAGGTGACGTTCGAGGTCGTCGATGAGCCGCTTGCGCGAAGAGAATTTGGCACCGATGAGCCGCTTGCGCGAAGAGAATTTGGCACCGATGAGCCGCTTGCGCGAAGAGAATTTGGCACCGATGAGCGGCGTCCCTGACACCGACGGCCCGGTGCGGCTGAGCGCCTGGGTGCACGGCCGCGTGCAGGGGGTCGGCTTCCGGTGGTGGACGAGGTCGCGGGCGCTGGAACTCGGGCTCACCGGGTTCGCCGCCAACAAGTCCGACGGCCGCGTCCACGTCGTCGCCCGCGGCCCGCGCGACGCCTGCCAGCGGCTGCTCGACCAACTGCGTGGCGGCGACACGCCCGGCTCGGTCGACACCGTGGTCGAGGACTGGTCCGACGCAGGTGAGGCGTTCGACGGCTTCATCGAGAGGTAGGCCGAAAGGCGACCGGCGCCGACGGTACCGGGCGGTAAGGTGGCACCCCATGCATCTGAAGAGTCTGACGCTGAAGGGCTTCAAGTCCTTCGCCTCGCCGACGACTCTGCGCTTCGAACCGGGCATCACGTGCGTCGTCGGCCCCAACGGATCGGGCAAGTCCAACGTCGTCGATGCGCTCACGTGGGTCATGGGCGAGCAGGGCGCCAAGACCCTGCGCGGCGGCAAGATGGAAGACGTCATCTTCGCGGGCACGTCGTCGCGCGCCCCGCTCGGCCGCGCCGAGGTGACGCTGACGATCGACAACTCCGACAACGCGCTGCCGATCGAGTACGCCGAGGTGTCGATCACCCGGCGGATGTTCCGCGACGGCGCGGGCGAGTACGAGATCAACGGCAGCAGCTGCCGACTGATGGACGTCCAGGAACTGCTCAGCGACTCCGGCATCGGCCGCGAGATGCACGTCATCGTCGGTCAGGGCAAGCTGTCGGAGATCCTCGAGTCGCGCCCCGAGGACCGTCGCGCCTTCATCGAGGAGGCCGCCGGCGTTCTCAAGCACCGCAAGCGCAAGGAGAAGGCGGTCCGCAAGCTCGACGCGATGGCGGCGAACCTGGCGCGACTGACCGACCTGACCACCGAGCTGCGGCGTCAGCTCAAGCCGCTTGGCCGCCAGGCCGAGATGGCCCGCCGCGCCCAGACCATCCAGGCCGACCTCCGCGACGCACGCCTACGCCTGGCCGCCGACGACTTGGTCACCCGGCAGTCCGAGTTCGAGAACACGAACCAGGCCGAGACGACGCTGCGCCGCGACCACGACGACATCACCACCCGTCTCGAGGCCGCCACGGTCGAACTCGCGGCACACGAGTCGGCGGTCAGCGGTCTGTCCGGCCGGGCCGAGGCCGCTCAGCAGACGTGGTTCCGGCTCTCCGCACTCGCCGAGCGCGTCAGCGCGACCGTGCGCATCGCCCGCGACCGCGCCGCGCACCTCGAGGCCGCGGTCGAGACGTCATCGGGCGCCGACCCCGACGCGCTGGACGCCGAGGCCGACGAGGTCGCCGAGCACGAGCGGGAGCTGCTCGAAGAACTCGAGGAGTGCAAGCTGCGGCTCGAGGCCGCCCGCGAGGAACTCGCCGAACGCGAGCGCGTCGCCGCCGAAGCCGAACGCGCGCACACGGCCGCGGCCCGCGCCGAGGCCGACCGCCGCGAAGGTCTGGCACGGCTGGCCGGCCAGGTCGACACGATGCGCACCCGCGTCGAATCGACCGACGAGAGCGTCGCCCGGCTGACGGCCAGCATCGAGGACGCCGCCAACCGAACCGAAGCGGCCAGGGCCGCGTTCGAGACGGTGCAGAGCCGCGTCGGCGAACTCGACGCGGGCGAGGCAGGCCTCGACGAGCACCACGACCGCACCGTGGCGGCCATGCGGCTCGCCGACGAACGAGTGGCAGAACTCCTGGCAGCCGAACGCGGCGCCGAACGTCAGGTCGCGTCGCTGCGCGCACGGATCGACGCGCTCGCCGTCGGCCTCAACCGGCGCGACGGAGCCGCCTGGCTCCGCGAGAACCACGACGGCGCAGGCCTGTTCGGCTCGGTGCCGAAACTGGTCCGCGTGCGGCCCGGCTACGAGGTGGCCATCGCCGCGGTCCTCGGCTCGGCCGCCGACGCGGTGGCCGCCGACGACTTCGGCGCTGCCCGCACCGCGGTGACCGCGCTCAAGCACGGCGACGGCGGCCGGGCGGCGCTCGTCCTCGGCGACTGGCCCGAGGACGCCACCGCCGAACGCGGCGGCGACCTGCCCGCGGGTGCGACGTGGGCGCTCGACCTCGTCGAGACGCCGCCGCGACTGCGCGGAGCGTTCTCCGCGCTGCTCGGCCACGTCGTCGTCGTCGAGGACCTGGCCGCCGCCCAGCAGCTCGTCGCGCAACGGCCCCGGCTGCACGCCGTGACCGCCGACGGCGACGTCGTCGGCGCGGGCTGGGTCAGCGGCGGATCCGACCGGCAGCCGAGCACGCTCGAGATCGCCTCCGAGATCGACAAGGCCAAGGCCGACCTCGAGCAGTCCGAGCGCCAGGTGGGCGAACTCGCCGCCGCGCTGGCCGGTGCGCAGGCCGAGCAGCAGGCCCGCCAGGACGCCGCCGAGCAGGCGCTGGCCGCACTCAACGAATCCGACGCGGCGATCTCGTCGGTCTACGAGCAGCTGGGCAGGCTCGGCCAGGAAGCCCGCATCGCCGACGAGGAGTGGCAGCGACTGATTCGTCAGCGCAGCGAACTGGAGACCGGCCGCGACCGGACGCTCGAAGAGCTGACCGAGCTGGAGACCCGGCTGCACAACGCGCAGCAGGCGCCCACGATGGAATCCGAACCCGTCGACCGGCACGAGTCGGCCGCAGCGGCGGACATGGCCAGGGCCGTCGAGGTCGAGGCCAGGCTCGCGGTGCGCACCGCCGAGGAACGCGCGAACGCCGTACGCGGCCGCGCCGAGTCGCTGCGCCGGGCCGCCGCCGCCGAACGCGAGGCCAGGCTGCGCGCGCAACGCGCCAAGCAGGCCCGCGAGCACGCCGCGAGAGTGGCTGCGGCAGTGGAGGAGTCGGCACGGCTCATCGCCGCGCGGCTCGCCGATGCCGTGGCCGTCGCGTCGCGCACCCGCGACGAGCTGGCCGAGGAGCGCAAGCGCAGCAGCGAGGGCCTGACGAGGTCCCGCACCGAGGTCAACGAACTCGGCGCCCGGCTCAACGCCCTCACCGACGCGCTGCACCGCGACGAACTCGCCAAGGCGCAGGCGGCGCTGCGCATCGAGCAGCTCGAGCAGCAGGTGCTCGAACAGTTCGGCATGGCCGTCGCCGACCTCGTCGCCGAGTACGGCCCCCAGGTCCCGCTGCCGCCGACCGAACTCGAGATGTCCGAGTACGAGCAGGCCCGCGAGCGTGGCGAGCAGGTGACCGAGCCCGCGCCCATGCCCTTCGACCGGCCCACCCAGGAGCGGCGCGCCAAGAAGGCCGAACGCGAACTGGCCGAACTCGGCCGGGTGAACCCACTGGCGCTCGAGGAGTTCGCCGCACTCGAGGAGCGCTACAACTTCCTGTCGACCCAGCTCGAAGACGTCAAGGGTGCCCGCAAGGACCTGCTCGACGTCATCACCGACGTCGACGACCGCATCCTGCAGGTGTTCACCGAGGCCTACGCCGACGTCGAGCGGGAGTTCACCGGGGTGTTCGCCTCGCTGTTCCCCGGCGGCGAGGGCAGGCTGCTGCTGACCAACCCGAGCGACATGCTGACCACCGGCATCGAGGTGGAGGCGCGGCCGCCCGGCAAGAAGGTCAAGCGGCTGTCGCTGCTGTCCGGTGGCGAGAAGTCGCTGACGGCCGTGGCGATGCTGGTGGCCATCTTCCGGGCCAGGCCGTCGCCGTTCTACATCATGGACGAGGTCGAGGCGGCGCTCGACGACGTCAACCTGCGCCGTCTGCTCGGGCTGTTCGAGCAGTTGCGCGAGCGATCCCAGCTGATCGTCATCACCCACCAGAAGGCGACGATGGAGATCGCCGACGCGCTCTACGGCGTCACGATGCAGGGCGACGGCATCACGCAGGTGATCTCGCAACGGCTGCGCGGCCAGGACGTTCAGTCCGGTAGGGAACGCAGCGACCGCGGGGAATCGATGGTCTCGGCCCCCAACTGACCAGGTGGCGGGTCACCGGTCGTCGGCGGCGTCGACACCCCCTGAGACAATGACCCGGTGACCGAGATACTGCCTCTAGGCGTCTGGATCGCGATAGCGGTCGTCGCGATCCTGCTCATCGTCGCGCTGGTCGTCGGGCTGGTGCGATACCGGCGCCGGCGGATCAGCCTGTCGTCGCCCGACACCTCGACCACCCAGCTCGACAAGTCCGGTGGATATACGGCGTCGTCGGGCATCACCTTCAGCCAGGCCGCGCCGCCGTCGACCGTCGAGCGACCCCCTGTCTCGCCCAAGCAGCAGCCGCCCAAGCAGCCGCCGGGCCGGCTGGACACCAGCGGACTGCCCGCGGTGGGCGACGACGCCACGATCCCGCGCGACGCCCCGAAACGGCCCATCGCCGACGTCCGGCTGCCCGAACCCGTCGAGGTCGAGCCGGAGCCGCCGGTGGCCAGGCCGGAACCCGAGGCCAAGCCCACCGCGCCCGAGCCGGTCGTCGAGCCCGAGCCCGTCGTCGACGAGCCGCTCGCCCCTGCCGCGCCGGAAATCGACACGATCTCCCCTGCCGAGGGCAGGCTCGAACGCCTGCGCGGCAGGCTCGCGAAGTCCCAAGGCGCACTGGGCCGCAGCATGCTTGGCCTGCTCGGCGGCGGCGACCTCGACGAACAATCGTGGGAGGACATCGAAGACGTCCTGCTGATCGCCGACCTCGGGCCCGTCGTCACCGAACGCGTCGTGGCGGCACTGCGCATCAAGATGGCAAGCAGCAACGTCCGCACCGAGGCAGACGCCAGGGCCGTGCTGCGCGAGGTGCTCGTCGGTGAGCTGTATCCGGAAATGGACCGCTCGATCCGCGCGCTGCCGCACGACGACAAGCCGTCGGTACTGCTGGTCGTCGGCGTCAACGGCACCGGCAAGACCACCACCGTCGGCAAACTCGCCCGCGTGCTGGTCTCCGACGGGCGCCGCGTCGTGCTCGGCGCGGCGGACACCTTCCGCGCCGCGGCCGCCGACCAGTTGCAGAGCTGGGCATCGCGCGTCGGCGCCGAGGTGGTCCGCGGGCCCGAGGGTGCCGACCCGGCATCGGTCGCGTTCGACGCCGTCGACAAGGGCATCGCGACGGGTGCCGACGTCGTCGTCATCGACACGGCAGGCCGCCTGCATACCAAGACCGGGCTGATGGACGAACTGGGCAAGGTCAAGCGGGTCGTGACCAAGCGCGCCGCCGTCGACGAGGTGCTGCTGGTGCTCGACGCGACGATCGGCCAGAACGGGTTGCCGCAGGCACGTGTGTTCGCCGAGGTCGTCGAGATCACGGGTGTGGTGCTGACCAAGCTCGACGGCACCGCCAAGGGCGGCATCGTGTTCCGGGTCCAGCAGGAACTCGGAGTACCCGTGAAACTCGTCGGGCTTGGCGAGGGGCCAGACGATCTGGCGCCGTTCGAGCCGGGTGCGTTCGTCGACGCGCTGCTTGGCTAACTGGCGCTCGAATCCGGTCGAACTGACGGCAAATTGCAGTGGGAAACACAGGTGTAACACCGGGCGCCGATCCGTTCACGCGTGCGAAACACCTGTGAACCACGGATGAAACCAGTGACCACGACTCTCATCGGGAGGCCGATTCACCTCGGCGCACTTCCCAAGGAGGTTCACACAAAGTGGTCTTAGCCTTACCCGACGATGCGTTCTTGCCGTTCGGCCCAGATGGGCTGAGTTCCGGCGACACCGCATGGGTACTCACCTCGGCCGCACTGGTGTTGTTCATGACACCGGGCCTGGCGTTCTTCTACGGCGGCCTGTCGCGCCAGAAGTCCGTCCTGAACATGATGATGATGTCGTTCGGCTCGCTTGGCCTGGTCAGCGTCATCTACGTGCTCTGGGGCTACTCGATGTCCTTCTCCAACGGGCACACCGGCGCCAATGACATCGGCGGCATCATCGCCGACCCCTTCGCGCTGTTCGGCCTGAGCCAGCTGCTCGAGACCAAGGAACTCGCCGACGGCGCAACGGGCTTCGTGCTCGGCGGCTTCGGCACCGTCCCCGCCATCGTGTGGGTGGCGTTCCAGTTGACCTTCGCGGTCATCACCGTCGCGCTCATCAGCGGCGCCGTCGCCGAGCGCATGAAGTTCGGTACGTGGATGCTGTTCGGCGGCATCTGGGTCACCCTGGTGTACTTCCCGCTGTCGCACATGGTTTGGGGCGGCGGCCTGCTGTCGGCGTCTGAAGGCGGCATTGCGGCGAAGTTGTTCGGCGTCGACGAGGAGGGTGCTGCCAACGTGGCCCCCATCGACTTCGCCGGTGGCACCGTCGTGCACATCAACGCCGGTATGGCCGCACTCGTCCTCGCCGTGCTGCTGGGCAAGCGCGCTGGATTCGGCAAGACCGCGTTCCGTCCGCACAACATCCCGTTCGTGATGCTCGGCGCAGCGATCCTGTGGTTCGGCTGGTTCGGCTTCAACGTCGGATCCGAGGGCGCCGCAGACATGATCGCGGGTCAGGTGTGGATCAACACGACCGCCGCCACCGCTGCCGCAATGCTGTCCTGGCTCGTGGTCGAACGCATCCGCGACGGACACGCCACCAGCGTGGGCGCCGCTTCGGGTGTCGTCGCGGGCCTGGTGGCCATCACCCCGGCGTGTGGCGCGCTCACCCCGATCGGCTCGCTGATCCTCGGTGCGGTCGCCGGTGTGCTGTCGGCACTGGCCATCGGACTGAAATACAAGTTTGGCTACGACGATTCGCTCGACGTCGTCGGCGTCCACCTCGTCGCAGGCCTGTGGGGCACCGTCGGAATCGGCCTCCTGGCCTACTCGACCGAGGAGCCGGCCGGCCTGTTCTACGGTGGTGACTACAAGCAGCTGGTCGTGCAGATCGTGATCGCACTCGTGGCCGTGATCTTCACGGGCATCATGACCGTGATCATCGCCTTCATCGTCAAGCCGCTGGGCTGGCGGGTCACCCGCGAGGACGAGGACACCGGCATCGACGAGACCGAGCACGCGGAAACTGCTTATGAACTCGCTTGATCGGGAAGTATTCACGATGACCCCCAAAGTGACCCGGAAGGGATCGACTAAATGAAGCTGATCACAGCGATCGTCAAGCCGTTCACGCTCGAAGACGTCAAGACGGGCCTCGAGCAGACCGGCATCCTCGGCATGACCGTCAGTGAGGTCCAGGGTTACGGGCGTCAGAAGGGCCACACCGAGGTCTACCGCGGCGCGGAGTACTCGGTCGACTTCGTCCCGAAGGTCCGGGTCGAGGTGCTGGTCGACGATTCGGCCGTCGACAAGGTGGTGGACGTCATCGTCCAGGCCGCCCGCACCGGCAAGATCGGTGACGGGAAGGTCTGGGTGAGTTCCGTGGACACCGTCGTGCGGGTACGCACCGGTGAGCGGGGAACCGACGCCATTTGATGCGACCGTGATCTGAAGCGTCGTCTCCCGGACGCGCACTCATCGACACACGACAGCACGTCCGGGGAAGGACCGAGATGACGAAGCAGACACCAGAACCCGCCGCCGGAGCCTCTCGTTGGGAGGCTCCGCCGGCGGGATCTTCGCGTCCGGCCACCGATCTGGCCAAGGCCGCCGCACAGCTCCTGGGCGGCGGTGCCCGGCAACTGGATTCGGGTGCGCTGCGCAACGCGCTGCTCGACCTGCACGAGTTCTGGCTCACCACCAAGGCCGCCGAGATCGGCATCACGCCCACCAGCGGGTTCGCCATCGTGGCGACAGGCGGACTCGGCCGCGGTGAGTTCCTGCCGTACTCCGACCTGGATTTGACACTCGTACACGACGACATGCCGCGCGACGTCGTCACCCAGGTCGCCGAACTTCTCTGGTATCCGCTGTGGGACGCCAACATTCACATCGACCACAGCGTGCGGACCGTGCCCGAGGCGCTGCAGGTGGCCGGCGAGGACATCTCGGCGGGCCTCGCGATGCTCGACGCCAGGCACATCGCCGGTGACGCCGATCTGTCCGCGCTGCTGGTCGGCGGCGCCCGCAGGCAATGGCGCACGGGGATCGCCCCGCGCTTCGAGGAACTCGTCGCGCACGCCGAGGCGCGCTGGAATCGCAGCGGCCAGATCGCGCACCGCGCCGAGCCGGACCTGAAGAATGGCCGCGGGGGACTACGCGACGTCCAACTGCTCAACGCCCTGGCCATCGCGCAACTCGCCGACGTCTACCCGAGCACGCTGCTCGCGTCGCCGACCGGCACGCTCGGCGATGCGCACCTGGCGCTGCTCAACGTCCGCACCGAGCTGCACCGCATCTCGGGCCGCGGCCGGGAGATGCTGCTGGCGCAGTACGCCGACGAGATCGGCGCAGCGCTGCGCATCGGCGACCGGTTCGATCTGGCCCGCACGCTGTCGGACGCCGCGCGCACCATCAGCTACTACGTCGACGCCGGCCTGCGGACCGCGGCCAACGCGCTGCCGCGGCGGGGTTTCGCCGCATTGCGCAGGCCCATCCGCAGGCCGCTCGACGAAGGCGTCATCGAGTTCAACGGCGAGGTCATCCTCGCCAAGGGCGCACGCCCGGAACGCGATCCCGGCCTGATCCTCCGCGTGGCCGCGGCCTCGGCGCTGACGGGCTTGCCGATGGCCGCCTCCACGCTGAGCCGGCTGTCGGAGGCCGCACCCGAACTGCGTACGCCCTGGCCGCGTCAGGCCCTCAAGGACCTGCTGGTGATGCTGGCGGCCGGTCCGTCGGCGGTGGCCACGATCGAGGCCCTCGACCGGACGGGGCTGTGGGGCAGGCTGTTCCCGGAATGGGGTGCGGTGCGCGACCTTCCGCCCCGCGACGTCGTCCACATCTGGACGGTGGACCGCCATCTGGTCGAAACGGTCTCGCGGGCAAGCGCGTTCACGACGCGGGTGTTGCGTCCGGACCTGCTGGTGCTCGGTGCGCTGTGCCACGACATCGGCAAGGGTCGTGGCGGCGACCACAGCGTCATCGGCGCGGACCTGGCCGTCCAGATCGGCACGCGGCTCGGCCTGTGGAGCGAGGACGTCGAGCTGCTGTCGAAGATGGTCCGCTACCACCTGCTGCTGCCCGACACCGCGACGCGGCGCGACCTGCAGGACCCGAAGACCATCTCCGCGGTCGTCGACAAGCTCGGTGGGGACACGGTGCTGCTCGAGCTGCTTCACGTTCTCGCCGAGGCTGATTCGCTCGCCACCGGACCCGGAGTGTGGGGCGAGTGGAAGGCGTCGCTCATCGGCGACCTCGTGCGTCGGTGCCGCCTCGTCATGACGGGGGAGCCGCTACCGCAGCCCGATCCGGTCGAACCGCGGCACCTCGCCCTGGCGGCCGACGGCGGCGTGCACGTCGACATGGTCCCCGCCGACGCGCACGTCTTCAGCGTGACCATGATCGCGCCCGACCAGCACGGTCTGCTGTCGAAGGCGGCGGGCATCCTGGCGCTCAACTCGCTGCGCGTGCACTCGGCGTCGGTCAACAGCCACGAGGGCGTCGCGATCAACACCTTCGTGGTGTCTCCGCACTTCGGGTCACCGCCCGCGGCCGAGCTGCTCCGGCAGCAGTTCATCCTCGCGCTCGCGGGCGACCTCGACGCGATCGGCACCCTCGAGCGGCGCGATGCCGATGCCCAGGGGCTGCTCGCCGCCAGCACCGGGCGTGCCGGCGAGATCCCGGCGGCCGTGCCCGGCAATCCTGCCGTCGCGCCGCCGCGGATCTTGTGGTTCGACGGCGCCCCGGGGGAGTCCGCCGACAAGCTCATCGTGCAGATCCGCAGCACCGACCGGGCCGGGCTGCTCGCGCGCCTCACCGCCGTCATCGAGCGCGACGGGCTCGACATCGCCTGGGCGCGGGTGACGACGCTCGGATCGTCGGTGATCGACGTGTTCGGGCTCGTCGTGCCGGAGGCCTACCGCCGGGACCGGGAAGACGCCGAAGACGCTCGCCGGACGCTCGAGGAGCAGATGTACGCGGTCCTTCCCACGCCGCCGCGGCCGAAGCCGGTGTCCGAGGCCAGCTGATTTGGGCCGCGCTTTCATCGAAACTGCGCTGAGGGTCGTCGATCGACCGGAATCACAGCCCTGGGAGCAGTTTCGACGACCCTCCCCAGCGCGTACATGCGTTTCACCAGCGGCTGCGCCGTACCGGTATCCTTGGCCCGCTAGGCTGGCCCCGTGTTTGAATCCCTCTCCGATCGGCTGACAGGGGCGCTCTCAGGCCTGCGTGGCAAGGGGCGGCTCTCCGATGCCGACATCGACGCCACCGCGCGCGAGATCCGATTGGCACTGCTCGAGGCCGACGTCTCGCTGCCCGTCGTCCGCGAGTTCATCAACCGTGTCAAGGAACGGGCCAAGGGCGCCGAGGTCTCGGGCGCGCTGAACCCCGCCCAGCAGGTCGTCAAGATCGTCAACGACGAACTCGTCGGAATCCTGGGCGGCGAGACCCGCAACCTGACGTTCGCCAAGACGCCGCCCACGGTCATCATGCTGGCCGGCCTGCAGGGCTCGGGTAAGACGACGCTGGCGGGCAAGCTCGCCAAGTGGCTCAAGGGCCACGGCCACACCCCGCTGCTGGTGGCGTGTGACCTGCAGCGTCCCGGCGCGGTGACCCAGCTCGAGATCGTCGGCGAGCGAGCGGGCGTGTCGGTGTTCGCGCCGCACCCGGGCGTCTCGCCGGGTGGCGAGACCATCGAGCAGATGGCGGCGGGCAACCCCGTCGAGGTCGCCGCCGCAGGTCTGGCCGAGGCGAAGGCCAGGCACTTCGACGTGGTGATCGTCGACACCGCGGGACGCCTGGGCATCGACGAGGAGCTGATGGGCCAGGCCGCGGCCATCCGCGACGCCGTCAACCCCGACGAGACGCTGTTCGTCCTCGACGCCATGATCGGTCAGGACGCCGTCACCACGGCCGACGCGTTCCGCGAGGGCGTCGGGTTCACCGGTGTCGTGCTGACCAAGCTCGACGGCGATGCCCGAGGCGGCGCCGCGCTGTCGGTCCGCGAAGTGACCGGTGTTCCGATCCTGTTCGCGTCGACCGGCGAGAAGCTCGAGGACTTCGACGTCTTCCATCCCGACCGGATGGCCAGCCGCATCCTCGGCATGGGTGACGTGCTCTCGCTCATCGAGCAGGCCGAGCAGCACTTCGACGCCGAACAGGCCGAGGCCACCGCCGCCAAGATCGGGTCGGGCGAGCTGACGCTCGAGGACTTCCTCGAGCAGATGCTGGCGATCCGCAAGATGGGTCCCATCGGCAACCTGCTGGGGATGCTGCCCGGCGCGGGTCAGATGAAGGACGCGCTCGCCGCCGTCGACGACAGCCAGCTCGACCGCGTGCAGGCCATCATCCGCGGCATGACGCCGCAGGAGCGCGCCGATCCGAAGATCATCAACGCCTCCCGGCGACTGCGCATCGCCAACGGCTCCGGTGTCACGGTGGCCGAGGTCAACCAGCTCGTCGACCGCTTCTTCGAGGCGCGCAAGATGATGTCCCAGATGGCCGGGCAGATGGGTATGCCGTTCGGCCGCAAGGGATCGACCCGCAAGGCCGCCAAGGGCAAGAACAAGCAGGCCGGCAAGAAGAAGGGCAACAGGGGGCCCACGCCGCCGAAGGTCCAGAACCCGTTGGGTGCCGGTGGCCTGCCTGCCGGCTTCCCCGATCTGTCGAAGATGCCCAAGGGGCTCGACGAGTTGCCGCCGGGCCTGGCGGACTTCGACCTGTCGAAGCTGAAGTTCCCCGGCCAGAAGTAGGCGATGAGTCCGCTGCACGTCCGCGGTCGGGCACTGCCCGACGGTGAGCCCGTGCAGTGGTGGCTGGACCGCGGCGTGCTGAGTGCCGAGCCGATCGCCAACGCGGAGACGGTGTTCGGGGCAGACGGAGATGGCGGCTGGATCATCCCCGGTCTGGTCGACGCGCACTGTCACGTCGGGCTGGGCCCCGGCGGGGCGGTCGACTTCGACCAGGCCGTCGAGCAGGCCGAGACCGAGCGTGACCGGGGTGCGCTCCTGCTGCGCGACGCCGGATCGCCGGTGGACACCCGCAGCCTCGACGACCGGGACGACCTGCCGCGCATCATCCGCGCGGGCAGGCACATCGCCCGCCCCAAGCGCTATCTGCCCGGTGTGCCCATCGACGTCGAAGACGAGTCTCAGCTGCCCGCCGCGGTTGCCGCGCAGGCCCGGTACGGGGACGGCTGGGTCAAGCTGGTGGGGGACTGGATCGACCGCGGCGCAGGCGATCTCGCGCCGCTGTGGTCCGACGACGTCCTGGCCGATGCGATCGCGGCCGCACACGCCGAGGGTGCGCGCGTCACGGCCCACGTGTTCGGTGAGGACGCGCTGCCCGGGCTGATCAACGCGGGCATCGACTGCATCGAGCACGGCACCGGCATCACCGACGATGTGATCGAGTCGATGCTCGAGCACGGCACCGCGCTGGTCCCCACGCTGATCAACATCGAGAACTTCCCCGGAATCGCCGACGCGGCAAGCAAGTACCCGACGTACGCCAAGCACATGCGCGACCTGTATGCGACGTGCCACCAGCGGGTGGCCGCGGCCCACGACGCCGGGGTGCCGATCTTCGCGGGCACCGATGCGGGCGGCATGATCGCCCACGGTCGCATCGGCGACGAGGTCGCCGCGCTGCGGACGGTCGGGCTGTCGGCGACCGACGCACTGGGCGCCGCATGCTGGGATGCGCGTGCCTGGCTGGGTAGACCCGCACTGGAACACGGTGCTCCCGCCGACCTGGTCTGCTACGCCGACGATCCCCGGCAGCCGGGGGTGCTCGATCATCCCGCGCTGGTCATTCTGCGCGGCAAGGTCTTTCGCTAGTAGACGTCGCGCACGTAGCGGTGGGTCTTGATCAGGTCGTTGACGTAGGCGTGCGCCGATTCTGCATTCAGGTCACCCTCGGTCGAAATGATGCGGCGCAACGTCTCGTCCACGTCCTTGGCCATGCGCTTCTCGTCGCCGCAGACGTAGAGGTGAGCGCCTTCCTGGAGCCACGCGAACAGATCGGAGGCGTTCTCCCGCATCCTCTGCTGGACATAGGTCTTCGGGGCGTCACCGGATCCGTCGCGCGAAAAGGCGAGGTCGAGGCGGGTGAGCGTGCCGGAGGTCGCAAAGCCCTCCAGTTCGTCGCCGTAGAGGAAGTCGGTGCGACGTCTGCGGTCGCCGAAGAACAGCCACGACCGGCCCGACGCTGCGGTGGCTCGGCGCTCCTGCAGGAACGCCCGGAACGGTGCGATGCCGGTGCCGGGCCCGACCATGATGATCGGTACGTCTTCGGCGGGAAGGCGGAAGTTGTTGTTGGGCCGCAGGTGGAATCGTAGCGTGTCGCCGCGGTCGGCGAGGAACGTCGACGCCACGCCGCCGTGCCGCCGCTCGCCTGCGTCGTAGCGCACGGTGGCCACCGTCAGGTGCACGCGATCGGGGTGGGCGAGTGGGCTCGATGCGATCGAGTAGTCGCGAGACTGTAAGGGGCGCAACGCGTCGACCACCTCGTCGACGGTCAGGTCGGCCCGCTTCACCAGGTCGAGCACGTCCTCGCCGTACGCTGCGTCGCCTGCGGCATCCTGCAGCGCTCGCGAGGGGATGCGGATCTCGCGGTGCTCGGTCAGCAGCACGCTGAGCGGTTGGTCGTGATCGGGGACGGCGTGGTCCGGTCCTACGCCGAGTTCGGCGAGCAGCGCGTCGACCAGAACGGGGTCGTTGGTGGCGTGCACGGCCAGGGAATCGCCTGCCCGGTAGGTGATTCCGGTGCCGGCGAGGTCGATCTCGTAGTGCCGCACCTCCTTGTCGGATCCCGGGGCGGTGAGGAGCCGGTTGACGATGACTCGGGTGTCGATTGGGAGGTGGCGCTCGCGATTCGCGGTGGCGACGGCCTCGGTCGTCGGTGCCTCGGCGAGCGGGGTCGGCGAGGGCGCCGTCTGCGCCTCCTGCAGGAGCTTGACGACGTCGGTGGTCCACGCGGCGGCCGGTTCGTCGTAGAAGCCATCGACGTCGACGCGCTCGGCCAGCCGGGTGGCGCCCAGGGCCTCCAACCGTTCGTCGAGCAATTTGCCTGCGTTGCAGAACAAGTCGTAGCCCGTGTCGCCGAGTGCGAGCACCGCGAAGCTCAGGTGCTCGAGGCGCTCGGCATCGTCGGCGGCGAGCGCCTCCCAGAACAGCAGTGCGTTGTCCGGGAACTCGCCGTCGCCGAACGTCGAACACACGACGACGAAGTGGGTGGCCGCCAGCAGGTCGGCGTAGTCGACCTGATTCAACTCGATCGCCTCGGCCGCGATGCCCGCGGCGGAGGCGCCCTCGGCGAACGTCATCGCCGCGTCTTCGGAGTTCCCCATGTCCGTGCCGTAGGCCACGATCAGCGAGAAGTCGGGTCCGTCGGTCACCTGGCTCCTCGGGGTCGATCGACGCCGTCCGCGTCGGATTAGGGTGACCTTACTTCGATGGAATGTCCGGTGGGGACCTCCCTTTCGATACCCTCGGCGGCATGCCCGAGCAGCCCCGCCGCGTCGTCGACCTCAGTCACCCGATCCGGGCGGGACTGATCACCTACCCGGGCCTGCCCGCGCCGGTCATCGAACCCCACCTGACCCGTGCGGATTCCCGACGGAAGTACGCGCCGGGCACCGAGTTCGCGATGGACGTCATCACGATGATCGGCAACACCGGCACCTACCTCGATTCGCCGTTCCACCGCTACGCCGACGGTCGCGATCTGGCAGGCCTCGACCTGGAGAGCCTCGTCGGCCTGCGGGCCGAGGTGTTCCACCTCACCGAGGACTGCAGTGCTCACCGCCGCGGCATCGGTCCCGACGCGTTGGCAGGCCGGGACGTGCGCGGTGCGGCCGTGCTGCTGCACACCGGGTGGGATCGTCACTTCGGTACGCCCGCATACGAATCCGGCGCGCCGTTCCTGACCGCCGACGGCAGCGACTACCTCGTCGACGCCGGCGCCGTGCTGGTCGGCATCGACTCGCTGAACATCGACGACACCGAGTCCGGTGGGGAGCGCCCCGCCCACACCGTGCTGCTGGGCGCAGGCGTCCACGTCGTCGAGCACCTCACTCGTCTCGGCGACGTGCCGGAGACCGGTGCCCGGTTCACCGCCGCGCCGCCCGCCGTGGAGGGGTTCGGGACGTTCCCGGTGCGGGCGTTCGCCGAGCTGCCGGTCAGGGCTGGCTGAAACCCCAGTCGAGCAGGGCGACGGCCTGACCGTAGAGGTCGCCGGTGCCGTACATCTGCACCACGACCAGCCGTCGCGTCCCGCGTTGGGCGGCACCGACGTAGGTCTTGCGGGCCAGGTTGGTGTAGCCGGTCTTGCCGCCCAGATCGCCGGGGTAGCGGCTGAGCAACTCGTTCTGCGCCGCGAGGGTCTTGCCGGGGAAGCGGGCCGACGGCTGTCGTAGGACGTGGGCGATCATCGGATAGGTCAGCGCCGCGCGGAAGATCATCGCCAGGTCGTGCGGCGTCGTCACCGACTCCCATCCCGGGCCGTCGAGACCCGATGGCGACGAGGCGCGCGTGCTGCGTGCCCCCAGGCTCGCGGCCTTGCGGTTCATCGCCGCGACCGCGACGCGCTGCCCGCCCAGCATGTCGGCCAGCATGTTGGCCGCGTCATTGCCGGACACCATCAGCAGCGCCTCGAGCAGTTGGCGGGTCGTGTACGGCTGGCCCGGCACCAGCCCGACGCACGAACACTCGACCTGGGTGTGCGACTGATTGGCGCGGGCGAAGTTATCAGGGCTGAGGTGGTCGAGCACGACCATCGCGAGCAGCACCTTGATCGTGCTCGCCGGTGCGTAGGAACCGTGCGGGTCCTTCGACGCCAACACCGCACCGCTGTCGAGGTCGGCCAGCAGCCACGCCTTGGCGGGGCCGTCGGCGATCGCGGCGGCCGGTTCGACGCCGGGCTGTGCGGTCGCGAGGACGGGAGACGCGGTCAGCGTCGTGGCGAGGGCGAGGGCCATCGCCGCGAAGAGTGTCCGCACGACCACCGACGCTACGGTCGGATGAACTCGATCCGGTCTCGCTCAGATCGCGGTTTGTGGAGTCTCACCCGCGCCCAGCGCAGGAAATACTCCACGAATCGCTAGAGAGCGCCGATGCCGTTGGCGCGGTCCTGGGCGAAGCCCCAGTCGAGCAGGCTGGTCGCCTGGTCCCAGTAGGTGGGGCCGCCCTCTCGGACCAGGCCGTACATCATGGCCACGACGAGCCGGCGGCCGTTGCGCTCCGCGGCGCCGACGAAGGTCTTGCGCGCGACGTCGGTGAATCCCGTCTTGCCGCCCAGCATGCCGGGGTAGCGGAACAGCATCTCGTTCTGGTTGACCAGGGTGACGATGCCCGTCTCGGCGGGGAACGGGGCCGTGCGGGCCGAGGTGATCGCGGCGAACGCGGGGTTGCGCAACGCTGCCCGGAAGATCACGGCGAGGTCGTGCGGCGTGGTGTAGCCGTCGATACCGGGACCGTTGAGGCCCGATGGCGATCCGGCCCTGGTCGCGGCTGCGCCGAGCGCTGCGGCCTTGGCGTTCATCTTCGCCACCGCGGCGTCGGTGCCACCGAGCATGTGGGCGAGCGTGTTGGCCGCGTCGTTGCCCGACACCAGCAGCAGGCCGTCGAGCAATTCGGCCGCGGTATACGTACGTCCCGCGGCGACCCCGGCGCAATTGCACTCCACCTGCGTGTCGGCCTCGTTGGCGACGACCGTCGCGTCGAGTGGCAGCTCGTCGAGTGCGACGAGCGCGAGCAGGGTCTTGATGGTGCTGGCGGGGGCGTGAGTCACGTACTGGTCGCGCCCGGCCAGGATCTGGCCGGTGTCCATGTCGGCGACGATCCACGCCGGGGCGGGACCGTCGGGCATCGGGACCGCTCCGACCGGCGCAATGTCGACGTCGGCGACGGCCGTGGGTGCGGTGAGGAGGAACACGCCGACGAGACAGCCGAGGAGAGCGGCCGCATACTTGCCCATGGGTCCAGGAGCCTAACCCGACGACCTGTGTGTGACGTAGGTCGTGTTTGATCCCGAGGTTCCCGGGCTATTCGTGCGGCGCGGGTGACGATCTTGATTCACCATGAATTCACCAACCCCCGTCGCCCCGACGACGAGAGGTATGTGACTTCATGTGCGGCATCGCCGGCGAGATCGCCACAGGGCGACCGGCCAATCTGACGGCGGTCGCGGCCATGACCGATGCGATGGTCACGCGCGGCCCGGACAGCTCCGGCATGTGGTCGAGCGACCGCATCGCCGTGGGCCACCGCCGTCTGGCCATCATCGACCTGTCCAGCCACGGTCACCAGCCGATGCACGACCCCGAACTCGGCCTGACCGTCGCGTTCAACGGCTGCATCTACAACTATCCCGAACTGCGGCGTGAGCTGATCGGGAAGGGCTATCGCTTCTTCTCCCACAGCGACACCGAGGTGGTCCTCAAGGGCTACAAGGAGTGGGGCGACCGCGTCGTCGAGCATTTGTTCGGCATGTTCGCGTTCGCCGTCACCGAGACCGACAGCGGCCGCGTCCTGCTGGCCCGCGACCGCCTCGGGGTGAAGCCGCTCTACTGGGCCGACGTCGTCGAGCCCGACGGGAGCCGGGCGCTGCGATTCGCGTCCTCGCTGCCCGCCCTCGTCGCGGCAGGCGGCGTCGACACCGACCTCGACCCGGTCGCGCTGCACCACTACCTCAGCTTCCACTCCGTGGTGCCTGCCCCGTACACGATCCTCAAGGGCGTCCGAAAGCTGCCGCCCGGCACTCTCATGCGCATCGAGCCCGACGGGTCCCGCACCGAGAAGACCTACTGGGAGCCGGTGTTCGAGCGGTCCGACGAACGCGCGGGCTGGTCGGAGCACGACTGGCAGGAGGCGGTGCTCGCGTCGCTGCGGACCGCTGTCGAGCGGCGGCTCGTCGCCGACGTTCCGGTGGGATGTCTGCTCTCGGGCGGCCTGGACTCCAGTCTGATCGTCGGGCTGCTCGCCGAGGCCGGCCAGCACGGCCTGGCGACCTTCTCGATCGGCTTCGAGGCGGCGGGCGGCGAAGAGGGCGACGAGTTCAAGTACTCCGACGTGATCGCCAGGCACTTCGCCACCGACCACCACCAGATCCGCATCGACACCGCACGCATGCTGCCGTCGCTGTCCGGTGCGATCGGCGCGATGAGCGAACCGATGGTCAGCCACGACTGCGTCGCCTTCTACCTGCTGTCCGAGGAGGTCAGCAAGCACGTGAAGGTGGTGCAGTCCGGTCAGGGTGCCGACGAGATCTTCGCCGGATACCACTGGTACCCGCCGATGGCCTACGCCGCCGACGGCGACCCCGCCGACGCGCTGAGCCGTTACCGGCCCGCCTTCTTCGACCGCGACCACGAGGCGCTCAACGGACTGCTGCAACCGCAGTGGCGGCTCGACCACGACGCCTCGGGCGAGTTCGCGCTGCGGCACTTCTCGCATCCCGGCGCGGCCACGGCCACCGATCGGGCGCTGCGCCTCGACACCACCGTGATGCTGACCGACGACCCGGTGAAGCGCGTCGACAACATGACGATGGCGTGGGGCCTGGAGGGTCGCGTGCCGTTCCTCGACCACGAACTGGTCGAACTCGCCGCCACCTGTCCGCCGGGACTGAAGACCGCCCACGACGGCAAGGGCGTGCTCAAGGAGGCGGCGCGACAGGTGATCCCGGCCGAGGTCATCGACCGGCCGAAGGGCTACTTCCCGGTGCCCGCGCTCAAGCACCTCGCGGGCCCCTACCTTGATCTGGTCAGGGACGCCCTGCACAGCGACGCTGCGCGGTCGCGCGGGCTGTTCGACGCCAAGGCGGTCGACGGGCTGCTCGCCGACCCGAACGGCAACCTCACCCCGCTGCGCGGCAACCCGCTGTGGCAGGTCGGGCTGCTCGAACTGTGGCTGGCCCGCCACGTCGACGGAATCGGATGACGTGACCACGCAGGCAGCCGATCAGACCGAGCCCACCCAGGGCGTCGTCCAAGACCTGGGCTGGGGCCGGCTGGTGTTCGGCCAGACGTTCGCCGACCCCGATCAGTTCGGCAACGCGCTGCGGGGAGAGGCGAGCGGACGGCGCGACATCGGCATGTACCTCGACGCGCCGCACGTGTTCGTGGCACTGCACCCGCACGAGTTCTTCATCGACCCCAGCTTCACCTACCGGCTGACCTTCGACCGTCCTGGCGACTATCGCCCTTCGGACGTCACCGGGGTGTCGGTGCGCAACGTCACCTCGCTCGAGGACTGCGCAGCGATCAATCACATCTACGTCCAGTGCCGCATGGTGCCCGCGGACGTCGACCTGATGTGGCGCAACGCCGAGTCCGAACCGCACATGGTGTACCTGGTGGCCACCGACGACGAGACGGGCGCCGTGATCGGCACCGTCACCGGGATCGACCATCGGATGCTGTTCGACGACGAGGAGAACGGCTCGAGCCTGTGGTGCCTCGCCGTCGACCCGACCGTGTCGCGGCCGGGTGTCGGTGGGCTGCTGGTGCGCTCCCTGGTCGAGGAGTTCGTCCGCCGCGGCCGCTCGCAGATGGACCTGTCGGTGCTGCACGACAACGAGGGCGCCATCGCGCTGTACGAGCGAATGGGATTCGAGCGGGTGCCGCCCCTGGGCATCAAGCGCAAGAACGCCATCAACGAGAAGCTGTTCGCCCCGATCCAGGAGGAGGAGGGGCTCGCCGAACTCAACCCCTACGCGCGGATCATCGCTGACGAGGCGATCATGCGTGGCATCGCGGTCGAGGTCCTCGACGGCAAGGGCGGGTACCTGCGGCTCACACACGGCGGCACCAGCATCGTGACCCGGGAGTCGTTGTCGGAGTTGACCAATGCGGTCGCGATGAGCCGCTGCGACGACAAGCGGGTGGCACGCAAGGTGGTGTCCGATGCGGGCATCCGGGTGCCCCGCGGACGCACGGCCACCTTCGACCGCGAGGACTACGAGTTCATGCGCGAGGTCGGGTCGGTGGTGGTGAAACCCGCGCGGGGAGAACAGGGTGCCGGGATCACCGTCGGCGTGAGCAAGCCCGACGACCTCGACCGCGCGATCGAGTGGGCCGCCAAGCACTGCCCGGACGTCATCATCGAAGAGCGCTGCGAGGGTGAGGACCTGCGACTGGTCGTCATCAACGGCAAGGTGATCGCCGCGGCGGTCAGGCGGCCGCCGGAAGTCGTGGGCAGCGGCACGCACACCATCCGGCAGCTCATCGAGGCGCAGAGCCGCAGACGGTCGGCCGCCACGCACGGAGAGTCGGTCATCCCGATCGACGCGCTCACCGAGGACACCGTGCAGGAAGCCGGCTGGAAGCTCGACGACATCCTGCCCACCAACGAACACCTGGTGGTGCGTCGTACCGCCAACCTGCACACCGGCGGCACGATCGTCGACGTCACCGACGACATCAACCCGAAGCTGGCCAAGGTCGCCGTCGACGCCGCCGACGCCATCGGAATCCCGGTCACCGGAATCGATCTCATGGTGCCCGACATCGGGGAGGACGAGTACGTCTTCATCGAGGCCAACGAGCGGCCGGGCCTGGCCAACCACGAGCCGCGCCCCACTGCGCAGGCGTTCGTGGACCTGTTGTTCCCGCGGACTGCGGCCACGCCGTGGGCGTGGCAACCGGGCCCCGTCGAGCAGACCTAGCGAGGGCCTACGATCTCTGAGCGTCACCCCGCGTGGGGGACGCACTGCCGAACCGAGCCCCGAAGGAGCAAACGTGTCCGAAATCGCGGCCATGCCCGTGGACGACCGAACGTGGATGGTCGACACGCTGCTGGCGCTGCTGCAGACCCCGAGCCCGTCGGGTCGCACGGACGCGGTGATGCAGTTGATCGGCGACATCCTCGACGGGCTCGGCGTGCCGTTCACGCTGACCCGGCGTGGAGCCCTGACCGCTGAACTGCCGGGCGAGTCGGACACCATCGACCGTGCGCTGGTCGTGCACGCCGACACCATCGGCTGCATGGTCCGCGACCTCAAGGACAACGGCCGTCTCGAACTGGTGCCGGTCGGCACGTTCTCGGCGCGGTTCGCCGCAGGTGCTCGCGTCCGCATCTTCGGCGGCGATCCCGATGCGTTCATCACCGGAACGATCATGCCGCTCAAGGCAAGTGGTCACGCGTTCGGCGACGAGATCGACACTCAGCCCACCGACTGGGAGCACGTCGAGGTGCGCGTCGACCGCAAGGTGTCGTCGCGCGCCGACCTACAGCGGCTCGGCCTCAACGTCGGCGACTTCGTCGCGTTCATCACCAGCCCCGAACTGACCGAGGACGGCTTCATCGTCTCGCGGCACCTCGACGGCAAGGCCGGTGTCGCGGTGGCGCTCGCACTCGCCCGCACCGTCGCCCAGAAGCAGATGGTGTTGCCGCACCGCACCACGATCATGGTCACGATCACCGAGGAGGTCGGCCACGGCGCGAGCCACGGTCTGCCGCCGGACGTCGCCGAACTCATCTCGGTCGACAACGCGGTGTGCGCGCCAGGGCAGCACTCCATCGAGGACGGCGTGACGATCCCGATGGCCGACCTGCACGGCCCGTTCGACTACCACCTCACCCGCAAGCTGTGCCGCCTCGCCGAGGACCACGCCATCCCGCACGCGCGCGACGTCTTCCGCTACTACCGCTCCGACGCGGCAGCCGCCATCGAGGCTGGCGCAGGAACCCGCGCCGCGCTGGTCGGATTCGGGCTCGACGGCAGCCACGGGTGGGAGCGCACGCACCTGCAGTCGCTGGAGGCGACCTACAACCTGCTGAACTGCTGGATGCAGACGCCGCTGACCTTCGGCAGCTGGGACGCCCACCCGTCGGGCAAGCTGCGTGACTTCCCGTCGTCGAAGCAGCCCGCGCCGAGCGAGCAGTGGGTGCCGCTGTCGCGCGGTGACTTCACCGAGCCGGGCGAGTGGTCGGGGGAGCAGTGGCCACCTGCCGAGGGTCCGCAGGCCTGATTCGACGTTCGGGTTCATCAAGCGTGCGTTCGGCGGTAGAACTCTTGGTGTGCTGAGCCTCGAAGAGATCTCCGACCGCCTCGAAATCCAGCAGCTGCTGGTCGACTACTCGACGGCGATCGACAACCGGCGGTTCGACGACCTCGACCGCGTGTTCACCCCGGACGCCTACATCGACTACCGCGCCATGGGCGGCATCGACGGCACGTTCGGTGACGTCAAGAAGTGGCTGGCCGAGGTGCTGCCGAACTTCCCGGCGTACTCCCACCTGATCGGGAACTTCGACGTGAAGATCACCGGCAACACAGCCACGTCGCGCATCATCTGCTTCAACCCGATGATGCTGGGTGGCTCGCCCGAGGCGCCGGGGCAGATCATGTTCTGCGGGCTCTGGTACGACGACGAGTTCGTGCGTACCGAGCAGGGCTGGCGGATGACGCGGCGCGTCGAGACCAAGTGCTTCGACAAGATCGTCTGACCGGGTGCGGCCGCCCGGCGGCGGCGATTTCCATCTGACCAGCACGCTCTGGCACAATGGGCGGCTGTCTGCCCCGCGACTCCGTTCGATGCACGATCCGCAAGCTCCTCGCTGGAGGTTCGTGCGGTCACCCGCTCGATGCGCCGCGCGGCGGTCACACACGCAGTGCAAAACCGGACCTGGCAACCTGCCCGAGTCGCTGAATTGCAAGCGTGGCAATCACAGGAGTAGTAGTTCGACATGGCTGTCAAGATCAAGCTCGCCCGCTTCGGCAAGATCCGCAACCCCCAGTACCGCATCTCGGTCGCCGACGCGCGCAACCGTCGCGACGGACGCGCCATCGAGGTCATCGGCAAGTACCACCCGAAGGAAGAGCCGAGCCTCATCGAGATCGACTCCGAGCGCGCGCAGTACTGGCTGAGCGTCGGCGCACAGCCGACCGAGCCCGTCCTGGCGCTGCTGAAGATCACCGGTGACTGGCAGAAGTTCAAGGGCCTCCCGGGCGCCGAGGGCACCCTGCGGGTCAAGGAGCCCAAGACCAGCAAGCTCGACCTGTTCAACGCCGCCCTGGCCGCCGCGGACGACGCGCCCACCGGTGCTGCCACCACGCCGAAGAAGAAGAAGGCTCCGGCAGCCAAGGCCGAGGCCGACACCCCTGGGACCGCTGATGAGGCGCCCGTCACCGCGGGTGAGACGCCTGAGGCCGCCGCCGAGGCCGCCGAGGCCGACGCACCCGCTGCCGAATGAGCACGGTCGTCGTCGACGCCGTCGAGCACCTGGTGCGCGGAATCGTCGACAACCCGGATGACGTTCGCGTCGACCTCGTGACCAACCGCCGCGGCCGGACCGTCGAGGTGCACGTGCACCCCGACGATCTGGGCAAGGTGATCGGTCGCGGCGGTCGTACCGCGACGGCGCTGCGCACCCTGGTCGCCGGCATCGGCGGTCGCGGTATCCGCGTCGACGTGGTGGACACCGACCAGTAGCGAACACCGTTCATGGACCTCGTGGTCGGTCGGGTCGCCAAGGCTCACGGCGTGACCGGTGAGGTGGTCGTCGACGTTCGCACCGACGACCCCGACACCCGGTTCGCCCCGGGAATCACGCTGCGCGGCAAGGTGGGTCGCAACGGACCCGAGCGACCGTTCGTCGTCGAGTCCGTTCGCGACCACGCGGGCCGTCTGCTGGTCCGCCTGGAGGGCGTCGCCGACCGCAACGCCGCAGACGCGTTGCGCGGCACGCTGTTCCTGGTCGACACCGCCGACCTACCGCCCATCGACGACCCCGACGAGTTCTACGATCACGAACTCGAGGGACTGCGGGTGCGTACGGTCGCGGGAGCCGACGTCGGCGTCGTTGCCGAGGTCCTGCACACCGCAGCGGGGGAGCTGTTGTCGGTCAAGACCGGCGAGGGCGGCGAGGTGCTGGTGCCGTTCGTCGGAGCGATCGTGACGTCGGTGTCGCGGCAGGATCGGCTGATCGAGATCGACCCGCCGGACGGTCTGCTGAATCTCGAAGACCTGTAGGCGCGACGTGCGCGTCGACGTCATCACTATCTTCCCCGACTACCTCGCGCCGCTGCGACAGTCGCTGCCCGGCAGGGCCATCGAGTCCGGCCGGGTGCGACTGGGCGTGCACGACCTGCGCGGGTGGACGCACGACGTGCACCGCTCGGTCGACGACTCCCCGTACGGGGGAGGGCCCGGCATGGTGATGACCGCACCGGTGTGGGGCGCCGCCCTCGACGAGGTCTGCACTCCCGACTCGCTTCTCGTCGTACCGACGCCCGCGGGTCGGCTGTTCACCCAGGCGACCGCCCAGCGGTGGAGCATCGAACAGCACCTGGTGTTCGCCTGCGGCCGCTACGAGGGCATCGATCAGCGCGTCGCCGACGACGCCGCGCGGCACATGCGGGTCGAGGAGGTGTCGATCGGCGACTACGTCCTCAACGGCGGCGAGTCCGCGGCGCTGGTCATGCTCGAAGCCGTCGTCCGTCTGCTGCCCGACGTCATCGGGAATCCGGCCTCGCATCAACAGGATTCGCATTCCGACGGGCTGCTCGAAGGGCCGAGCTACACCCGGCCGGCCAGCTGGCGGGGCCTCGACGTGCCGCCGGTGCTGCTCTCGGGCGACCACGCGAAGATCGAGGCGTGGCGGCGGGAACGGTCACTGGAGCGAACCAGGGAGCGCCGGCCGGACCTGCTCGGTTAGATCCGGCCCTCGGGGAACATCGTCTTGACCGCCTGCGTGATGGTCCGACGCGCCTCTTCCGCGCCTGCGGGCTGCATCGAGCTGATCGCGATGACGTAGCGACGGTCCCGGCCGACCACACCGGTGGACAGGTGCATCCAGTCGCCGCCGACGCAGCACATCCAGCCCTGCTTGACCGCCACGGGTTCACCGGGCAGGCCCTCTGGGATGCCGAAGCGCTGCGGGTACACGCCGCCGGGCACCATGCCGTCGGGCGCGGTCGGCGTCGACGCCGCCAGGTTGGACAGGATGATGCTCGCCTGCTCCGACGGCAGTCCGCCCGTGCCCGCCAGCATCATGTCGTAGTAGCGCACCAGGTCGGTCACCGTGCTGATCGTGTTGAACCACCGGCCGTTGCTGGGCGGCCGCGTCGAACCGAGCCCGTAGCGCGCCACGACGCGGTTGATGATGGCGCTTCCGCCGCTGCGATTCCAGAACACCTCGGCGGCACTGTCGTCGGACGACCTCAGCATGACGTCGAGCATCTTGCGGTCGGCGGGCGACAGTTCGGTCTGCCCCTTGGACACCTGCAGCAGCAGGTCGTCGGCGATGAAGAGCTTGACCACCGACGCGATGGCGATGGTCTCGTTGCTGCCGTTGGTGATCAGCTCACCGGTGTTGCGGTCGAGGACGGCGGTGGTGACGTCGGCGCCCGCCTCGGCGGCCTCGGCGGTGGCCAGCCGCTCGCGGTCGGCCAGGCCGAGGAACGTCCGGGGCGGCTCATCGGGCGGAGCCTCCGGCAACGGTGCCATGTCGCCAAGCGGTGCGACCACGGTCAGCTGAGGCGCTTCGGGGTTGGGGGGCGGGTTGCCGTAGACCCTCGCCTCGCAACCCGCCGCGACCGTGATGACGGCTGCGGCTGCGGCCGAGATCATCAGCAGCTTCGACGGCTGCCGGTGCATGGCGCTCCTCCGGGAAGGTTAGTCTGGGCACGTACTGAGATCGACCCCAGGGCCGGTCGGGCGGGGTGCTCGCGCTCCTGGCCCGCGGCTCGTAAGCCTAATCGTTCCGCGACGGGGGTGCGGGCGAGGAGATCCGCATCGACGCGATTTCGCCGCTCGGGGGGCGGTCTGGCACAATTGAGCAGTTGTCCGCGCACGGCTCGAGGCCTTTCACTTCATCATGGCCACGGTCTGCTGCGGGATGCACCTCAACACGTACGCATGACAATCGGCCTGGTGCTGCGTCGCTACCCGCGATGACGCACCCGGGCCCACACGACAGGAAGTGTCTCCGATGAACACGCTGGACTTCGTCGACCAGACGTCGCTACGCGACGACATCCCGACCTTCGGCCCCGGTGACACTCTCAACGTGCACGTCAAGGTCATCGAGGGCTCCAAGGAGCGCGTCCAGGTGTTCAAGGGCGTCGTGCTGCGCCGCCAGGGCGGTGGCGTGCGCGAGACCTTCACCGTGCGCAAGGAGAGCTACGGCGTCGGCGTCGAGCGCACCTTCCCGGTGCACTCGCCCAACATCGACCACATCGACGTCGTCACCCGCGGTGACGTCCGTCGCGCGAAGCTCTACTACCTGCGCGAGCTGCGCGGCAAGAAGGCCAAGATCAAGGAGAAGCGCTGACCCGCGCTGCTGGGTTCAGTAGCTTGATCACCTTCGTGGCTACTCTGTTGGCGTGACCGGAACCGCCGACGCCGCAGACGCTGCCGAGACCGACGCAACCTCTGGCGATGGCGTGGAAGCCGACCCGCCGAAGAAGAAGCGCGGCGCTCTACGCGAAGCGGCGATCCTCCTGACGATCGCGATCGTCCTGTACTACGTGATGCTCACGTTCGTCGCGCGGCCGTACCTGATTCCGTCCGAGTCGATGGAACCGACGCTGCACGGCTGCCCGGGATGCGTCGGCGACCGCATCATGGTCGACAAGGTCACCTACCGGTTTGGCGAACCCGAGCCGGGTGACGTCATCGTGTTCAAGGGCCCGCCCGCGTGGAACGTCGGCTACAAGTCGATCCGCTCCGACAACCCGGCCCTGCGCTGGGTGCAGAACACGTTGTCCGTGGTCGGCTTCGTGCCGCCGGACGAGAACGATCTGGTCAAGCGCATCATCGCGACCGGCGGTCAGACCGTCGAGTGCCGCGCGGCGACCGGTCTGACGGTCGACGGCAAGAAACTCGTCGAGCCGTACCTCGACGCGAACACGATGATGGCCGACCCCGCCATCTATCCCTGCCTGGGCAACGAGTTCGGACCGGTGACGGTGCCCGACGGCCGGCTCTGGGTGATGGGCGACAACCGCACCCACAGCGCCGACTCACGCGCGCACTGCACGAACCTGCCCGCCGACGCCCAGCGCGGCCTGCTGTGCACGGGCGATCCCATGGCGGGGACGGTCCCGGTGGACAACGTCATCGGCAAGGCCCGGTTCATCGCCTGGCCTCCTGGCCGATGGGGCGGCGTGTCCAGCGTGAATCCGCAGACCTCTCAGTAAGTGTCCCCGTGGCTCTGACCTGGCCCCCACGCACCGTGATCCGCAAGTCCGCGGGTCTGCGCACACTCGAATCCGCGCTCTACCGAGGCGGTCTCGGCCCGGTGGCCGGAGTCGACGAGGTCGGTCGCGGCGCCTGTGCCGGGCCCCTGGTGGTCGCCGCCTGCGTGCTCGGGCCCAACCGACTCGAGAGCCTCGCGGCACTCGACGACTCGAAGAAGCTCACCGAACGGGAGCGCGAACGGCTGTTCCCGTTGATCCGCAGGTATGCGCTGGCCTATCACGTGGTCTTCATCCCCTCGACCGAGGTGGACCGGCGTGGCGTGCACGTCGCCAACATCGAGGGCATGCGGCGGGCGATCGCGGGGTTGCCGCTGCGACCGGGCTACGTGCTGAGCGACGGGTTCCGGGTTCCCGGCCTGCCGATGCCGTCGCTTCCGGTGATCGGCGGCGACGCGGCGGCCGCGTGCATCGCCGCCGCGAGCGTGCTGGCCAAGGTGAGTCGTGACCGGCTGATGGTCGAGATGGAGAAGACCCACCCCGGCTACGGTTTCGCCGTCCACAAGGGGTACTGCACGTCCACCCACACCGCGGCGCTGGCCGAGCTGGGCCCGTGCAGCGAGCACCGGTATTCGTTCGTGAACGTGCGGCGGGCTGGCAACGTGAACGAGGTGGTCGTGACAGGCGGGGACCTGCCCGACGAGGAGCCGACGCAGCGCGCGGAATGGGGCTGAGGGAAGATGGACCGGATACCGACCGGAGGACCGCTGAACCGATGAGTGCCGAAGATCTCGAGAAGTACGAAACCGAGATGGAACTCTCGCTGTACCGCGAATACAAGGACATCGTGGGGCAGTTCAGCTACGTCGTGGAGACGGAGCGGCGGTTCTACCTGGCCAACAGCGTCGAGATGGTGCCGCGCAACGCCGACGGCGAGGTCTACTTCGAGCTTCGCCTCGCCGACGCCTGGGTCTGGGACATGTACCGGCCCGCACGGTTCGTCAAGCAGGTGCGCGTGATCACCTTCAAGGACGTCAACATCGAGGAAGTCGAGAAGCCGGAACTAAGGCTTCCAGAGTGACGTGGCTTCCCGAGTGACGTGGCTTCCCGAGTGACGTGACCGACGCACCCGTCGCCGTGGTCACCGGCGCCAGCCGTGGTGCCGGGCTCGGCATCGCGACCGCGCTGCTGCGGTGCGGCTGGCAGGTCTACGTCACGGGGCGCACCATCACCGATCCCGGAGACGGGCGCATCGCCGTGCCGGTCGACCACCGCGACGACGCGCAGGTCGAGGCCTTGTTCGCGCGCGTGGAGCGGGACGCGGGTGCGCTGCACCTGCTGGTGAACAACGCCGCCGCGATCGACGACCAGCTGACCGGTGCGAAGCCGTTCTGGGACAAGCCGCTTCACCTCGCCGACGTCCTCGACGTCGGCCTCAGATCGGCGTACGTCGCGTCCTGGTATGCGGCACCGCTGCTGGTGCGCGGCGGACATGGGCTGATCGCGTTCACGTCGTCACCCGGGGCGGTCTGCTACATGCACGGCCCCGCATACGGGGCGCAGAAGGCGGGCGTCGACAAGCTGGCCGCCGACATGGCCGTCGACTTCGCGGGGACGGGTGTCGCCACCGCGTCGATCTGGATGGGCATCCTGCTCACCGAGAAGTTCCGCCGCGCGTTCGACGGGCATCCCGACGCGCTGGCCCGCACCGCCGAACACGCCGAGACACCGGAGTTCACCGGCTACGTGATCGACGCGCTCTACCGCGACCCCGAACTCCCCGAACTCAGCGGACGCACGCACATCGGCGCCGAACTCGCCGCGCGCTACGACATCACCGACGAGGGTGGCCGCAGGCCGCCGTCGCATCGGGAGGCGTTCGGCGCGCCGCGGGTACCGCATCCTGCCGTGATCCGCTGAGTCGAGCCGAGCGCGGTAGCGCGGCGGTCGTACCTGCCAGACTGGACGCATGAGCACCACACCGCAGTGCTGGCTGACCGACATGGATGGCGTTCTGGTCCGAGAGGAGCACGCCCTGCCCGGGGCCGCAGAGTTCCTGCAGGCGCTCACCGACCGGCAGCGGCCCTTCCTGGTCCTCACCAACAACTCGATCTTCACCCCACGCGACCTGGCGGCGCGGTTGGCGCGGTCGGGGCTGATCGTGCCCGAGGAGTCGATCTGGACGTCGGCGCTGGCGACGGCGGCGTTCCTGCACGACCAACTGCCGGGCGGCTCGGCGTACGTGATCGGCGAGGCGGGCCTGACCACGGCCCTGCACCACGTCGGCTACACGCTGACCGACGTCGGCCCGGACTTCGTCGTGCTGGGGGAGACGCGCACGTACTCCTTCGAGGCCATCACCAAGGCGATCCGCCTGATCCTCGGCGGGGCACGCTTCATCGCCACGAACCCCGACGTGAGCGGACCGTCGGCGGAAGGACCGCTGCCCGCGACGGGTTCGGTCGCCGCGCTCATCACCAAGGCGACCGGCCGGGAGCCGTACTTCGTCGGCAAGCCGAATCCGATGATGTTCCGTAGCGCGATGAACCGCATCGAGGCTCATTCCGAGGGCACCGTGATGATCGGCGACCGGATGGACACCGACGTCGTCGCGGGCATCGAGGCCGGCCTGGAGACCATCCTGGTGCTCACCGGCTCCACGACGCGCGACGACATCGAGCGATATCCGTTCCGGCCCAGCCGGGTGTTCGACTCCATCGCCGACGTGATCGACCTCGTCTGACCCGACGTGCGTGGCCGCGGTGCACCCCGCGCCCCATATCGTGATCGCATGACCGACCGACCCGACCCCACCCGGCCGCTGGCCGGGGTGCGGATCATCGAGATCTCGAGTTTCGTGGCCGTGCCGCTCGCCGGCATGACGTTGGCCCAGCTGGGCGCCGAGGTCACCCGTGTCGATCCGGTCGGCGGTGCCGCCGACTACCACCGGTGGCCCCTCACCGACGATGGCACCAGCATCTACTGGGCAGGGCTCAACAAGGGCAAGCAGTCGGTGGCCGTCGACGTCCGTTCCGAGCAGGGGCAGGACCTGATCCAGCGTCTGATCGCCGATGCCGGCATCCTGATCACCAATGTCGCCGGGCGGCAATGGCATTCGCACGAAACGCTGGAGCGGCTCCGGCCCGACCTCATCCACGTCGAGGTCTCCGGCCGCGCCGACGGGGGCACGGGCGTCGACTACACGGTCAACGCGGGCATCGGGTTCCCGATGGTCACCGGCCCCACCGCGCTAGCGACCCCGGTCAATCACGTGCTGCCGGCGTGGGACGTCGCGTGCGGGCTGTACACGGCGCTCGCCGTCGTGACCGCGGTGCGTCACCGTGACGCGACCGGGGCCGGGCAGCGCATCTCGATCCCACTGGAGAACGTCGCGCTCGCCACGGCGGGCAACCTCGGCTTCCTCACCGAGGTAATGGTCAACGGCACGTCGCGGTCCCGGATCGGCAACTCCATCTACGGCCAGTACGGTCAGCACTTCACCAGCTCCGACGGCGAGTCGTTCATGGTGGTGGCGCTGACTGGACGGCACTTCCGTGACCTGACCGAGCTGACCGGGACCACCAAGGCCGTTGCCGCCCTTGGCGTTGCGCTGGGTGCGGACTTCACCGACGAGGGCGACCGCTATCGGCACCGCGACGCGCTGACGGGGCTGTTCACCGTATGGTTCACCGCGCACGGCGCTGCCCAGGTATCCGAGGCACTGTCCTCGACGTCGATCCTGTGGGAGCGGTACCGCACCTTCGCCGACGTCGTCACCGACGCCAAGGTGACCGACAACCCGCTGTTCACCTCGCTCGATCAGCCGCGAGTCGGCACGCATCTGGCGCCCGGCCTCCCCGTGGCGATCGACGGCACCTACCCGCCGGCGGTGCCCGCACCGGAACTCGGAGATCACACCGCGGCGGTGCTGCGCGACCGTCTGGGACTGTCCGACGACGACGTCCGGGCGCTGACCGACGCGGGGACCGTGGCATGAGCGCTCTGCTGGCGCTCCTGGACGTCCACGGCAACGGGACCACCTGGGTCGGCCCGGCCAGCGGACCCGAGGGCAAGCGGGCGTTCGGCGGTCAGTTCATGGGCCAGAGTCTCGCCGCGGCCGCCCGCACGGTCGCGCCGCAGAAGCAGCCCACCAGCATGCACCTGCAGTTCCTGCGGGGCGGTGAGGCGGGCGATGCCGTCGACTACGCCGTCACCGAGGTGTTCGACGGCCGCACCGCTGCCGCGCGACGCGCCGACGCCACCCAGGCCGGGCGCCTGCTGACCACCGCCACCGTGTCGTTCGCCGCGCCGATGGCCGGTCCCGAGCACGGCCGCCGCGACGCGATGCCCGGTGACCCCGAGGCGCTGCCGCGCAGCGGTCCCGCCGGGCCCGCCCCGTCGATGCCTCTCGGCGAGATCGACATCCGACTCGACGACGACCTGTCCACCGGCGAGTTCGTGCGGCGGCTGTGGTGGCGCGTGACCGTGCCGGTGCCCGACGACGCACTGCTGCACACGGTGATCGCGGCGTACGTCTGCGACGTCTACATGATCGACCCGGCGCTGGCCGTGCACGGTCACTCGATGGCGGCCCGCACGCACCGCAGCGGCACCACCGACTCGTCGATCTGGTTCCACCGGCGGGTACACGCCGATCGCTGGAACCTGTTGGAGACCCGCTCGCCGGCGGCTGCGCGCGGCCGGGGCGTCATCACCGGCAGCCTGATCGGGTCCGACGGGGTCATCGCGGCCACGCTCGCGCAGGAGGGGCTCATCGCCGAGCGGGAGCAGCCTGCCGCCGACTGAGCCCGCTCGGCGTGCGTCCGCGGACCCAACGGCGCGTCACCGTCACCAGACGGGTCAGCAGGATGCCGACCACGATCGCGGCCAGCACGCCGACGAACCGCTGTTCGCCGAACAGCGGATACACCTGGTAGTGCGTCAGGTAGATGAACAGTGACGCCTCGGCGATCACACCGGCGGTGACAGTGAACGCCGACGGGCAGCGGATGGCGGGCAGCCAGATCAGCAGCGCCAGCCCGATGAACACCAGCGCCTCGCGGTTGGGCTGGCCGAAGTACCCGACGATGCCGACGGCGAGCACCGCGGTCACGGCGAGCCGCTGCCACACTGTCGACGACTTCGAGGCGGCCCAGCCGATGGCGAAGAACCAGAACGCCAGCATGGTGAACCACGCAGCCTTGCCGAGACCGATGCCGAAGACGTCCCACCGCAGCGCCATGCCGAGGGCGAGGAATGCCGCGGCGACGCCGAACGGCCACCGGCGTTCGGCGCGGTCGCCCCACCGCGTCGCGCACAGCAGGGCCAACCCCACCAGGACCCACACCAGGACTTCGACGAACCACAACCGCCCGGCGGTCATGCTGTCCTCTGGGCCGAGGAACTTGTTGGCCAGCAGCAGATTCGAGGCCGCGTAGTCGTCGGTGACGACTAGCGCGATTGCCACCCACACGACGGCCGGCACGGCGATCCAGCCGATGGTGCTGACCAGGTGGCGCACCCGGGTGGCGCGCGGCAGAGGCGTGAGGCAGAAGCGGCCGAAGTTGTATCCGGCGACGCCCAGCAGGATGTGCGCGCCGCCCCAGAGCACCCACAGCTCGGCATGCGATCCGGCGACCAGGATGATCGCCGCCGCACGCAGCGCCACGCTGGTCTCGAGTGTCGTTCCCCACCATCGGCGGGTCTTGCGGGCGGTTTCCAGTTCGCTCAACGGAAGTCGCTGCCAGTCCGCCGGCAGGTGCCCGAGTGCACGTTCGAGCCGTACCGACATGGCCACGTAGGACAGCGAGTTGCCGCCGAGGTCGACGAAGCTGCTGCGGGGGTCGATGTCGGCCGCGTCGATCTGCAGCACGTCGGCGAACAGGCCACGCAGGTCGAGGCGGGCGTCGTCGGTCGTCCGCTCGGCGGCGCGCTCCCGCAGGGTGCGGTAGTCCGGCTTGCCGGTGGGCAGTCGCGGGATCTCGTCGACGTCGACGACCCGGACCGCCGCCCGGGGAAGCCCGGATGCGTCGGCCGCCGCGGCTGCGACGTCGCAGTCCCTTGGACGGTCGGCGGCGCCGACGATCAGGAGGCCGTCGCCGTCGGTGCAGATCGCGGTGACGCCGTCGGCGTGCAGGGCCGATTCGACGCGTTGTAGGTCGATGCGCAGTCCGTACAGCTTCACGAACCGGTCGCTGCGGCCCACCACCTCGTAGAGGCCGTCGGGGCGTCGGCAGGCGACGTCGCCGGTGCGCAGTTCCTCGACGCCGGCACCGGAGGCGAGTTCGGCGGCGGTGTGGGCGTAGCCCATCATCACGTTCGGTCCGCGGTAGAAGAGTTCGCCCGTGCCGTCGGGCATGCCTTCGACCGGTTCGATGCGGAACGAGCCGCCGGGGATCGAAACGCCGATCGACTCGGGATGGTCGTGGGCGAGTTCCGGCGGCAGGTAGGCCATGCGCGCGGTGGCCTCGGTGGCGCCGTACATGACGAAGAACCGCCACCCCGAGCGTGCGCCGAGATCGGCGAGCCGCCGCACGCGGCCCGGGTCGAGCCGTCCGCCGGCCTGGGTGACGTAGCGCAGGTTCGGCAGCGACATCGCCTCGAAGCCGATCCGGTCGAGCAGTTCGAAGGTGTGCGGTACGCCCGCGAACGACGTAGCGCCGTTGGTGCGGAACGACTCCCAGAAGTCGTCGTCGACGACGGACAGGTCGGTGAGCACGAGTGCGGCCCCGCGCAGCAGGTGACTGTGGATCACCGACAGCCCGTAGCAGTACGACATCGGCAGAGTGGTTGCGGCCCTGTCGGTTCGGGTGATGTCGAGGTAGGTGGCGATGGACTCGGCGTTGGCGGCCAGGTTGAACCGGGACAACCGCACCAGCTTGGGGGAGCCGGTGCTGCCAGACGTCGAGAGCAGCAGAGCGAGGTCCGGGTGGAGTTCGGGGGCGGGACGGTGGCATGGCCCCTCGGTGATGACCCCGTCGGCGACGATGACGTCCGGGTGGTAGGTCTCGACGACCGACCGGTGGTCGCCGCCCGCAGGGACGGGCAGCACGACGTGCTTGCCGGCGAGCGCGCCGAGGTAGGTCACCAGCGTGGGAAGGTCGTTGCGGGTCTCGAGCAGGACGAGCTTGCGCCGCGCGCCCAGTTCGGCGGCCCGCGCGGCGACCCGAGTCGCGAGTTCGGCGTAGCTGAGCGTCTTCTCGGCCGTGATCAACGCGACGTCGTCGCCGTGGCAGGCGAGGTGGTCGACGAGCCGTTCGAACATCATGACGCCGTCAGCCGCCGTCGCGTGGGCGGTCGCCGAACACCACGGCGCCGCCGGTGACGTGGATGCGGACCTTGGCGTCGACCGCAGGCGGCGCGACGCTGTGTTGGCGGACGGTGATCGGCGCTGCGTCGCCGCCGAGGTCCACGGTGAGCATGACGTCGTGGCCGCGGAACTCCGACGCCAGGATCGTCGCGATACCGTCGCCGAGGTCGTCGTCGGAGACGGCCGTCGCCTCCAGTTGCTCCGGGCGGAGCATCAGCGTGCCGCCGCCGTCGGGGACGGAGCCGCGCACCGGCAGGCGGCCCAGCGCGGAGGTGGCGACCCCGTCGGCCACCGTGCACGGCAGGAGCACGCAGTCCCCGAGGAACTCGGCGGTGAAGCGGTCGTTGGGTTCGCGGTACACCGCCTGCGGCGTACCGACTTTGGTGAACCGGCCGTCGCGCATGACCGCCACCTGGTCGGCGATCGACAGCGCCTCCTCCTGGTCGTGAGTGACGATCAACGTGGTGACACCGGCGTCGGAGAGCAGTGCGGCGACGGCCTTGCGGGTCGACGCCCGCAGGCCGGTGTCCAGGGCGCTGAACGGTTCGTCGAGCAGCATGAGCGCGGGTTGGCGGGCCAGCGCCCGGGCCAGCGCCACGCGCTGCTGCTGCCCACCGGAGAGTTCGTGCGGGCGGCGCGAGGCGTAGGACTCGTCGAGGGCAACGGTGGCGAGGAGTTCGGCGACGCGGGGCTCCGAGGAGCGCTTGCGCCCCGACAACCCGTAGGCGATGTTCTGACCCACGGTCAGGTGCGGGAACAGGGCGCCGTCCTGCGCTACGTACCCCACGTCGCGGCGATGCGCGGGCGTGCTGCGTCCGGCGGCAGCCACCTGGCGTCCGCTGATGGAAATCGTTCCGGCGTCCGGGTTCTCGAAGCCGGCGACGAGGCGCAGCAGCGTAGTCTTGCCGCAGCCGGAGGCGCCGACGACGGCGGTGATGGTGCCCGCGGTCACGCCGAGGTCGATGCCGTGCAGCACGGTGTGGCTGCCGAAGGACTTGACCAGACCGCTGACGTCGAGCGCGTTCGTCATAGCGCGGCCGCCCTGCTCGACTGCTGGAACAGCACGACGGTGACCGGGACCGCGAGCACCACGAGCAGCAGCGCGTACGGTGCGGCGCCGGCGTAGGCCAGCTCGCTCGACAGCGACCAGAACCGCATCGCCAGCGTGTTGGTGCCCGTCGGTGCCAGCAGCAGGGTGGCGGTCAACTCGGTCGCCACGGCGACGAACACCAGCGAGGCGCCCGCTGCGGCCGCAGGTGCAGTGAGCCGCAACGTGACTCGCAACAGCGTGCGGGTGGGTGATACGCCGAGCGAGCGCGACGCCTCCTCCAGCGTCGGCGGCACCTGAGCCAGACCCGACCGCAGGTTCACCATCGCGCGGGGCATGAACATCAGCACGTAGGCGGCGAGGACCAGCGTCGCCGTCTGGTACAGCGGCGGTGCGAAGCGGATCGCCACGGTGACGAGCGCGAGCGCGGTCACGATGCCCGGCATCGAGCTCGTCACGAAGTTCGAGCCCTCGACGAAGCGGGCGAAGAACCCGCGGTGCCGCACCGCAATCCAGGCGAACGGGAAGGCCAGCACCGTCGTCAGCGCGGCTGCCCCGGCGGCCAGAGCCACGGTCTGCACGGTCGACGGCACGATCTCGCCGAGCGTCCACACGTCGCTGCCGCCGATCCACAGCCACCGCACGATCGTCCACACCGGCACCCCGAGCGACAGCACGGCGAGGGCGGCCAGGGCCGCCAGTGCGGGCAGCGTCATGCCACCCAGACGGTGCGGCAGCGACGTGCGCTGGGCGCCGGAACCGAGCCGGGCGTAACGGGCGTTGCCGCGGACGCCGGCTTCGCCGACGAGCAGCACGAGGCACAGCAGCATGAGGACGCCGGCGAGCGTGCTGCCCGCCGCGCCGTCGAACGTGGCCTGGAACTGCTCGAAGATCGCGGTGGTGAACGTCGAGAACCGCAGCATCGCGAATGCGCCGTACTCGGCCAGCAGGTGTACGCCGATGAGCAGTCCGCCGCCGAGGACGGCGAGGCGCAGCTGCGGCAGGACCACGCGCCGGAACACCGCCGCGGGGTTGGACCCGAGTGTGCGAGCGGATTCCTCCATCGCGGGGTCCAGGCGACGCAGCGTGGCCGCGGCGGGCACGTAGACGAACGGGAAGTACGAGAGCGAGGCGACGAGGATGCCCGCCCAGAAGCCGTGCAGGGTGGGGACGACGCTGACCCACGCGTAGCTGTTGATGAACGCGGGCACCGCAAGGGGAGCGACGAACAGCGGCCGCCAGATCGCTCGGCCGGGGACGTCGGAGCGCTCCACCAGCCATGCCGCGCCCACGCCGAGCACGATGCAGATCGGGACCGTGACGACGACGAGACCGACGGTGTTGACGAACAGTTCGAGCACGCGCGGCCGCGCGAGCAGTTCCCACACCCGCGCTGGGCCCAACGACACCACCGACCACGCGACGTACCCGATCGGCACGAACGTCGCTACGACCAGCAGCACCACACCGGCGGTGAGAACCGGCCCGGGCCGCGTGGCGGAGGCTCGGCCGGTCGTCTCCGACGGGGGCAGGGCGTCGTCGATCAGGGCCGCATCGACGGCCGTCGCGGTGGGGGTGACCACGTCAGCCACCCATCTAGAGCAGGCCCGCCTTCGTCATCAGGTCGGTGACCTTCTGCGCGTCGAGGTTCGACGGGTTCACGGCGGGTGCCTGCAGGTCGGCGAGGGGCACCAGCGCGGGGTTGGCGGGCACGCCGCTGGCCACGGGGTACTCGAACGAGGTGCCCTTCTCGAGCACTTCCTGGCCGGCCTTGCTGGTGATGAAGGTGAGGAACTTCTGGGCGTCTGCCTTCTTCTTGCTGGAGTTCAGGATGCCGCCACCGGAGATCGAGACGAACGCGCCGGGATCCTGGTTGCGGAAGTAGTGCAGCGCGGTGTTGCCCGAGATCTCCTTGGTCTGCGACTGATCGCGGAACCAGTAGTAGTGGTAGATGATCCCGCCCTCGACCTGGCCGTCGTTGACGGCGCGCAGCGTGGCGATGTTGTCGGAGTAGATCTCGGCGCCCGACTTCATGCCCGCGAGCCACTGGCTGGTGGCCTGCTCACCGGTGAGTTCGAGCATCGCCGCAACGATGGCCTGGAAGTCCGGCTTCACCGGCGGGGCGCCCCAGCGGCCCTTCCACTCCGGCTTCTCGAGATCCATGATCGACCGCGGCAACTGGGCCTCGGTGAGCTTGGTCTTGTCGTAGGCGAACACCGTCGTGCGCGCGGCGACGCCGGTCCACTTGTTGGTGGCGGGGCGGAACTGCGGCGGCACTTGGGAGATGGTGGCCTGGTCCACGTCGGTGAACAGGCCGTCCTTCTCGACGGCCGCCATGGCGGGCGAGTTCTCGGTGAGGAACACGTCGGCAGGCGACGAGTCGCCCTCGGCGATCAGCTGGTTGCCCAGTTCGGTGTCGCCGCCCTGACGGTAGGTGACCTTGATACCGGTCTCCTTGGTGAAGGCCTCGATCCACTCCTTGGTCAGCGACTCGTGCTGCGCGTTGTAGACCAGCAGGCCGTCCTCTTCCTCCGACGACGAGCAGGCGGTGAGGCCCGCTGCCAGCGCGACGGCGGCCCCCAGTGCGGTGATGCGACTCCAACGACTACGACGGGCTGACATCGACCGGCCTTTCTGCAAGGTGAGGATTGCCTAACGAACATACCCTTAGGAGCCCTAGGAGCTTGCGTGGCCGGTTGCGCTTCCGTGACGCGTGCCGCTCAGCCCTCCTGATCGATGGCGAGCCACTCCGACAGGGTGATGCCGAACGCGTGCGCCTGACACAGCTCGGCTTTGCGCTGGGCGCCGATCGCCGGGTCCACCCACTCGACGAACTCGCGCTCGGGATGGCTCGCGTCCCGCATGTGGATGAAGTAGTCGTACAGGCCGTAGCCCACGACGCGGTCGCGGCGAATGCGAAATGGCAGCGGCAATCGATAGAGCTTGGTACCGCGCACTCCGACGTCGAGCAATTCGGCATCGGAGTCCACGACGAGGCGTTCGAACGACAGATAGGTCAGGGCGACGGACCGCTGATCGGCATTCGGCAGTTGGGCGATGTCCTGGATGAGCAATTCGCTGGCGATCACCTTGCGGTAGTGCCGTTCGTCGAATTCGGCGCCGTTTAAGAAGTACGTCCCGGTGCCGTCCTGCCATTCGACGGCGGGCCTTCCGGTGTCGTCGTGCAGGACGTCGGGCCGCCCCTCCGCCGTGCGGATCGCCGGCAGGGGGACGGCCAGCAGCTCGCCGCGCACCGGGACCAGCCAGCCCAGCCCGGCATTGCGGGCCGCGCTCATCGACCGCGAGAACCGTGCCCACCGGTCGGCGGCGACGACCGCGTTGTGCTCGGTCCAGCGTGCCGTCGGCTCGCGGCGGCGCCTGAGTTCGGCGGCGAGGACGCGGTCACCGATGGTGCGGCCCGGGTCGTCGCGCGGCAGGGGGTCGAGGTCCTGCGGGAGGAGGTGGCCGAACAGCGTCCGACCCGGGTCGTCGTCGGCCGCCCAGTACGGCACGGTCCGCCACCGCGGGTCCGTCCCGTGGTGCGATGCGATCGTCAGCGCTCGGCTCAACCTGGCGACGACGCTGAGCTTGGTCGGTGTCAGGCCGCGGGTGTCGCAGAACCGCGCGACCGCGTCGGGGACGACGGGACCGTCGAACGGCATCGGCCCGGGTCAGTCCTGGACGTACCGCGTTCGGGGGTTCCGGTCGACCGTGGCGCCGATGTCGAACTCCGTCTTGCGCAGCACCCGCCACACGCCCGCAGGCACCTCGAGTTCGCGATGCCGGTCGTGGTCCTTGAGGTGGACGAGCCGGGTGGGTTCGTCGAGGTCGACGAAGACGTCGCCGTTGGCGGCGACGATCTTCGCGAACTCCCGGTCGCCGTCGAGCACGTGGTGATGGCCGGACTCGCTGTGCCCGACGATGCAGGTGGTGACCTGCTCGCGGGTGCCTGCAGGCGCGGACCGGACGGGAAGCAGCATGACTTCGCCGTGGCGGATGGGGTTGTGCATCGACGGTTCTCCTCGTGAGGGCGGGGATGGGCGCGGGGGACGGGGTGAACGTAGCGCTGGGGTCCGACAGGCCCGGAGCTGTACGCTGACGGCGAAAACGTCTGTGGCCGTTGATCGATGATCATCGACCGGCGCATCACGGAACGGTCACGATTGCATCGCCGCGTGTCGCCGAATCCTTAATTTCCGCGGCAAGGTCTTAGCGGTGCTTTAGAGATACCGACGAGATTGCGGCGAATGTCACGCCGTGCGATGTAACGCTCTTGAAATGCGCGATTCGCGGGCTCGTGAGTCCCATTTCGGGGTGCCGAGCGTCGGTACGTTGGCTCGTGGGTAGGGGGATCTGCCCAACGAAATCGAAGCAAGGAATTCACTGATGAAATCGATGAATACGACTGTGCGCCGGGGAATCGCCGGCGTCGTCGCCACGTGTGCCCTCGGAGTCGTCGGCGGAACCGTCGCGATGCCGGCCGCCAGCGCAGCCCCGTGCAACGCCAGCGGCTACGCCAACACCGCCAGCGGCGTGCTGGGTGAAGCGGGTCGGTACCTCGACGCGCACCCCGGTGCCAACGACGTGCTGACCCGCGCGGCCACGCAGCCCGCCGGTGAGGCCGAGTCCTCGGTGCGGGCCTACTTCACGGCCAACACCAACGAGTACTTCGACCTGCAGCGCATCGTCGCGCCGCTGAAGGACCTGCGCAACCAGTGCGGCGTCTCCGTGTCGCCCGCCCAGCTGCAGATGCTCGTCGACGAGCTGTAACCAGCAGTAGATCGCACCGCCGCCGCAGCCCGAAGCTGCGGCGGCGGTCTGCGTTTCGTGGGGGTGTTGCTTGGGAGTGGTTGCGTACTGCGGTGGTGACGTCCTTCCGCGAGCGTGCGTGTCTGCGGGCGACACGCCGGTCGAAAACCTGAGTTTGCGCACGCTCGCGGTGGGCGCGGTGGGCGCGGTGGGCGCGGTGGGCGTGGTGGGGCTGTGGATGAACTGGCGTCTGGGGATGAATGGCGTCGAGCGGCGCGTGGGTGTCGTGGTTGGTGAGCAGCGTTGTCGCCATGACGCATCCTTTGACCCGCGCTCAGCTCGGAGCGCTCGGCGAGCAACTGGCGGTAGACCACGTGGAGTCGTTGGGTTGGCGGGTGCTGACCCGCAATTGGCGGTGCCGCTGGGGCGAATTGGACGTGATCGCGGCCGACCCGGTGGAGCGTGCGGTGGTGTTCGTTGAGGTCAAGACCCGCTCCGGTGACGGGTTCGGCGGCGTCGCCCAGGCGGTGACGCCGACCAAGGTGCGGCGGCTGCGTCGGTTGGCGGGGCTGTGGCTGGCCGCACAGAGCGGGAGTTGGTCGCAGATCCGCATCGACGTGATCGGCGTGCGGATCGCGCCGGGCGGCACTCCGGAACTCACGCACCTGCGTGGGGTGGGGTGATGCCGCTGGGTCGAGCCTTCTCTGTGGCCGTGCGCGGACTCGAGGGGCATCTGGTGGAGATCGAGGCCGACATCACCTCGGGTCTGCCGGGGGTGCATCTGGTCGGGTTGGGGGATGCGGCGCTGCAGGAGTCGCGCGACAGAGTGCGTGCGGCGGTGACCAATTGCGGCAACACCTGGCCGATGGCGCGGCTGACGTTGGCGCTGTCGCCGGCGACGTTGCCCAAGACTGGGTCGCTGTATGACATCGCGCTGGCGTTGGCGGTGCTCTCGGCGGCGGGGAAGGCGTCGTGGCCGCGGCTGGAGAAGACGGTGCTGCTGGGCGAGTTGGCGCTCGACGGGCGGGTGCGTCCGGTGCACGGGGTATTGCCCGCGGTGCTGGCGGCCAAGCGCGAGGGCGTGCCTACGGTGGTGGTCCCGTTCGCCAACCTCGCCGAGGCCAGTCTCGTCGAGGGCATCGAGGTGTTCGGGGCGCGCACGTTGCGGCACCTGCAGGAGTGGGTGGAGGGCAAGGCCGATCTGGACGGGCGCATCGAGGCCCCGCCCTATTCGCCAGACGTGGTGGCCGATCTGGCCGAGGTGGTCGGTCAGACCACTGCCCGTTTCGCCGTGGAGCTGGCCGCCGCCGGCGCGCATCACCTGATGCTCACCGGCCCGCCCGGGATCGGGAAGACGATGCTGGCGCAACGACTTCCGGGACTGCTGCCCGAGTTGTCGCCCGACGAGTCGTTGGAGGTGACCGCGATTCACTCGGTGGCGGGTCTGCTCTCGGGTGACGCGCCGCTGATCACCCGCCCGCCGTTCGTCGCTCCGCACCACACCTCGTCGGTCGCGGCGATGGTGGGTGGCGGGTCGGGGATGGCCCGCCCGGGAGCGGTCAGCCGGGCCCACCGTGGCGTGCTGTTCCTCGACGAGTGCGCGGAGATCGGGACCAGCGTGCTCGAAGCGCTGCGCACACCGCTCGAGGACGGCGAGATCCGGCTGGCACGACGCGACGGCGTGGCCCGCTATCCAGCGCGCTTCCAACTGGTCATGGCGGCCAACCTCTGCCCGTGCGCGCCAGCCGATCCGCAGGACTGCGTGTGCCCGGGCGCGATCAAACGCCGGTACCTGGGCAAGCTCTCGGGCCCACTGCTCGATCGCGTCGACCTGCGCGTCGAGATGCACCCGATCAGGTCCGGTGCCATCGCCGCGGAGGCGACGGGGGAGTCGACGTTGAAGGTGCGCGCCAGGGTGGCGGCCGCGCGAGCCGCCGCGGCCGAACGGTGGGCCGAGCACGGCTTCCACACCAATGCCGAAGTGGGAGGGTCCCTGCTGCGGCGGCGGTATCGGCCGTCGCGGGCGGCGATGGCGCCGTTGAGCAGCGCGCTCGATCGCGGCGCATTGAGCGTGCGAGGGCTCGACAGGACACTGAGGGTTGCTTGGACTTTGGCCGATTTGGGTGGTCTGACCTCGCCGGGGCTGGACGAGGTCACCACGGCGCTCAGCTTCCGCGGTGCGGGGTCGACGCGATGACCGGCGACATGACCCGCGAGGAAGCGCGGGCTTGGGCGTACCTGTCGCGCGTCGCCGAGCCGCCGTGCGCCGACCTGGCCGATCTGGTTGCCGACGTCGGTCCGGTCGAGGCGGCAGAGTTGGTCCGACGGGGCCACGTCGAGGACGGCCTGCTGTCGCTCACTGCGGCACGTCGCGAGATGAACTGCGCCGATGAGGATTTGAACCTGCTGGACCGGCTGGGGGGACGGTTGCTGACACCGGGTTGCTCCGAGTGGCCACACCTGGCTTTCGGGGCCTTCCATGGCGCGACCGGACGCCCACGGGCGCAGACCCAGCCGCCGATGGTGCTGTGGGCAATCGGTCCCGAACGGCTCGTCGACGCGACCGAACGGGCCTGCGCGATCGTCGGCACCCGTGCCGCCAGCGCGTACGGCGAACACGTCGCGTCCGACTTCGCCGCCGGGCTCGTCGAGCGTGACGTCGCGGTCGTGTCGGGCGGCGCCTACGGCATCGACGGCGTCGCACACCGCACCACCCTGGCCTGCGAGGGGCTCACGGCAGCGGTGCTGGCCGGAGGCATCGACGTCTTCTATCCCAAGGGACACGAGACGATGCTTCGTCGGATCGGCGAGCAGGGTCTGCTGCTGACCGAATACCCGCCCGGCGTGCGACCGGCGCGACACCGATTCCTCGCGCGCAACCGTCTGGTCGCCGCGTGCAGTGGCGCAACGGTCGTCGTGGAGGCCGGGCTGCGCAGCGGTGCCGCGAGCACCGCGGCGTGGGCCAAGGCGCTGGGTCGGCCCGTCTGCGCGGTGCCCGGTCCGGTGACGTCGGCTGCGTCGGCCGGCTGCCACGTGCTGCTGCGCGAGGGTGCCAACCTCGTGACCCGCGCTGCCGATCTCGTCGAATACGTTGGCCGCATGGGCGAATTCGAAGCCGAACCAGAGCATCCGACGACACCGCTCGACGGATTGAGCGACGCCGAGCGGCAGGCTTACGAGGCGTTTCCCGCGCGCGCCGCCAGGACCGTCGACCAGCTCGCCGAAGCCGCGGGCGTTCCCGCCACGCAGCTGCTGGGCCCGCTGGCGACGCTGGAACTCGCCGGCCTGGTGACACGCCACCAGGGCCGATGGCAGCTAACGAGGCCGACGGTGGCGGACGTGCGGTAGCCCACCCAGCGCAGATTGGCGCTCGTATAGTCGGGAGATACGACATCGCGGCTGGCAAGCGGCTTCGTGACAGGGAGGTACGAGTGGCAGGGCGCCCGATCCACACGTTCGAGGTGGTGCGCAGCGAGCAGCTGACGCCCCACATGATCCGGCTGGTGCTCGGCGGCCCCGGTTTCGACACCTTCACCCCGAATGAGTACACCGACTCGTACGTCAAGCTCGTGATCGTCCGCAACGACGTCGACGTCACCGCGCTACCGCAACCCCTCACGCTCGACAGCTTCAACGAGTTGCCCGAGGAACACCGTCCGGTCGTGCGCACCTACACCGTGCGCCGCACCGAACCGGAGCGTCGCGAGATCACCATCGACTTCGTCGTCCACGGCGAGCTCGGGGTGGCCGGCCCCTGGGCCGCGGCGGCCCAGCCGGGCCAGCCCGCCTACCTCATGGGTCCGAGCGGCGCATACGCCCCCGACCCGGCCGCCGATTGGCACCTGCTCGCAGGCGACGAGGCCGGCTTGCCTGCGATCAGCGCTGCGCTCGAGGCGATGCCTGCCGACGCCTGCGGCTTCGCCTACATCGAGGTCAGCGGCCCGGATGACGAGATCGAGCTGACCGCACCGGACGGCGTACAGGTCCGCTGGGTCTACCGAGGTGGCCGCGCCGATCTGGTACCCGAGGATCACGCGGGCGACCACGCGCCGATCATCGCCGCGGTCAAGGAGACGCCGTGGCTGGCAGGCCAGCCGCAGGTCTTCATCCACGGTGAGGCGCAGGCCGTCATGCACAACCTCCGCGGATACATCCGCAAGGAACGCGGCGTCGACGCGAAGTGGGCGTCGATCTCCGGATACTGGCGTCGCGGCCGCACCGAGGAGACCTTCCGGCAGTGGAAGGCCGAACTCGCCAAGGCGGAGGCGCAAGCCGGCGACTGACACCGGGCTGGCACGCTGACCCCATGGCGTTCGGTGACTACCAGCTCGAGATCTACCTGCAGGGCCTCTCCGGCATCGTGCCGTCGCTGCCGATGGCTTTCGCGGAACTGGAGGCGAAGGCCGAGGCCGCGATGCCGCCGTCGGTCTGGTCCTACGTGGCGGGCGGCTCGGGAGACGAACGCACGCAACGGGTCAACGCCACGGCGTTCGAGCGCTGGGGCTTGATGCCGCGGATGTTCGTCGGCGCCACCGAACGCGACCTCACGGTCGACCTGTTCGGTCTGAAGCTCGAGTCGCCGGTGTTCATGGCGCCGATCGGGGTCATCGGCATCTGCGCGCAGGACGGCCACGGCGACCTGGCCGCTGCCCGGGCCGCGGCGCGCACCGGGGTGCCTTTGGTCGTGTCCACTCTGACGGCCGACCCGCTCGAAGACGTGGCCGCCGAGTTCAGCGACACCCCCGGGTTCTTCCAGCTGTACACGCCGAAGGACCGCGAGCTCGCCGCGAGCCTCGTCCACCGCGCCGAGGCCGCCGGGTACAAGGGCATCATCGTGACGCTCGACACCTGGGTGCCCGGCTGGCGGCCGCGCGACCTGTCGACGTCGAACTTCCCGCAACTGCGCGGACACTGCCTGTCGAACTACACCAGCGATCCGGTGTTCCGGTCCCGCCTGGCGCAGTCGCCGGAGGAGAACCCGCAAGGTGCTGTCTTGCAATGGGTTTCGACGTTCGGCAACTCACTGTCGTGGGACGACCTGCCGTGGCTGCGTTCGCTGACCAAGCTGCCGCTGCTGGTCAAGGGGATCTGCCATCCCGACGATGCCCGGCGCGCCATCGACGGGGGAGTCGACGGCATCTACTGCTCCAACCACGGTGGCCGGCAGGCCAATGGCGGGCTGCCCGCGATCGACTGCCTGCCCGCAGTGGTCGAGGCGTCCGGCGACGTGCCCGTGCTGTTCGACTCGGGCATCCGCAGCGGCGCCGACATCGTGAAGGCGCTCGCCCTCGGCGCCACGGCCGTCGGCGTCGGGCGGCCGTACGCCTACGGCATGGCCCTCGGCGGTACCGACGGGGTGGTGCACGTGTTGCGGTCGTTGCTCGCCGAGGCCGACCTGATCATGGGCATCGACGGCTATCCGACGCTCGCCGACCTGACGCCGGAGTCGCTGCGACCGGTCCACTAGCGCGAGCGTGCGCGAACTCGGGTCTCTGCCCGGCGTGTCGCCCGCAGACACGCACGCTCGCGGGGAAACGGCAGGTATCGAAAGTGTCACGCCCGCGAGTGCCGATCCCGCTGCGCAAGCGGACTCTGCCACGGTGGACGAGTGACGCCGTACGTGACCGCCGTGCTCGAGGAGTTCGACGAGTACCTCGCGCTGCAGTGCGGGCGCTCCGAACACACCCGGCGCGCGTACCTCGGTGACCTCCGCTCGCTGTTCGGGTTCGTCGAGCAGCGCAGGCCCGATGCCAAGCCGTCCGACCTCACGCTGCCGCTGCTGCGGTCGTGGCTGTCGGCTCAAGCGACGGCGGGAGCAGCACGAACCACGTTGTCGCGCCGCACCTCCGCAATCAAGACGTTCACCGCGTGGGCGTCGCGACGGGGCCTGATGGACGTCGACCCGGCGACCCGCCTGCAGGTGCCGCGCGCGCATCGCACGCTGCCCGCGGTGCTTCGGCAGGATCAGGCGCGCGACGCAATGGACGCGTTGGATTCCGGTGCGCAGCAGGGCGACCCGCTGGCACTGCGCGACCGACTGATCGTCGAGATGCTCTACGCGACGGGCATCCGCGTCAGCGAACTGTGCGGCCTCGACGTCGATGACGTCGACATTTCCCGTCGGCTCGTCCGCGTCCTCGGCAAGGGCGACAAGCAACGGACCGTGCCGTTCGGCGAACCCGCCCTGCGCGCAACGCAGGCGTGGCTTTCGGGCGGCAGGCCCACGCTGGCTACCGAATCATCGGGCCCGGCACTGCTTCTCGGCGCCCGCGGCGGGCGCATCGACCCACGCCAAGCCCGCACCGTGGTGCACCAGACGATGGCGGCCGTCGACGGCGCGCCCGACATCGGGCCGCACGGCCTGCGGCACAGCGCGGCGACCCATCTGCTCGAAGGCGGCGCCGATCTGCGCGTCGTCCAGGAGATCCTGGGCCATTCGAACCTTGCGACCACGCAGCTCTACACCCACGTCACCGTGGCCCGGCTGCGTGCCGTGCACGATCAGGCCCACCCCCGCGCCTAGCTGTACTGACCTGAGAGGTTAGGTACGCGGCTGGCGGGTGGTTGACCCCCGAGTGCTGTGTGGCCGCGGTGGTAATTGTAGGTGTGCAGCCATCGTGGGTATTCGGCGCAGCGTTCGGCGTCG
>NZ_JAKCFC010000011.1 GCF_021916785.1 Mycolicibacterium lacusdiani | reverse complement strand
GCCAACACATACCGAACCTTGTCTTCAGCCGATATCTTCGACCGCCGCGACCTGGTCATCTGACACTCCTTCCGACATGTCACCAATCTTCACTCGGCGACCGTGACAAGAAGTCTGAGTCAGTGCACCTCGAATTCATCGAACACCTGATCGATTCTTCTCGCTCGCCCGCCACCCCGCTAGCCCCCAAGGCCAATCTGGGGATGAACCACGGACTGTAGATGATTCGCCCGCACAGGCGCATTCGACGCCGAAGTTGTCGGAGCCCCATGCTAGCGAACGCAGCGCCAACGTCGTTAAGTTGCTCGTGACGAGCGCAACGGTTGCCGGACTGGCTCCAGGCGTGTTTGGTGGACCACTAGTGAAGGACGACGAGTGAGCGAAGCCCCGCGCGACAACGTGCTTTTGGTGCACTGGCACGACCTCGGCAGGCACCTGGGCGCCTACGGTCATGCCGACGTGTCGAGCCCACGCCTGGATCGGCTCGCCGCCGAGGGCATCCTGTTCACCCGCGCCCACGCCACGGCGCCGCTGTGCTCACCGTCGCGGGGCTCGCTGTTCACCGGGCGGTATCCGCAGAGCAACGGGCTGATCGGGTTGGCGCACCACGGTTGGGAGTACCGGGCCGACGTCCGGACACTGCCGGAGCTGCTCTCCGAATCGGGTTGGCGCACCGCTTTGTTCGGCATGCAGCACGAGACGTCCTACCCGGCGCGGCTCGGTTTCGACGAGTACGACGTCAGCAATTCGTTCTGCGAGTACGTCGTCGACGAGGCGGTGGACTGGCTGACCGCGGCGCCCGCCGAGCCGTTCCTGCTGACCACCGGGTTCTTCGAGACCCACCGGCCATACCCCCATGACCGGTACACGCCGGCGGACCCGAACGCCGTCACGCTGCCCGACTACCTGCCCGATACCGACGACGTGCGGCAGGACCTCGCGGACTTCTACGGATCGATCGCGGTCGCCGACGCGGCCGTCGGCCAGATCCTGGACGCGCTCGAGACCACGGGGCTGGACCAGAGCACCTGGGTGGTGTTCATGACCGACCACGGACCAGCGATGCCGCGGGCGAAGTCGACGCTGTACGACGCGGGCACGGGCATCGCGTTCATCGTCCGTCCGCCGAAGCGGTCCGGCCACGCACCGCTGGTGTACGACGAGATGTTCAGCGGTGTCGACCTGGTGCCGACCCTGCTGGAACTCCTCGGGCTCGCCGCCCCGGACGAGGTGCAGGGCATCTCGCACGCCGCTGCGCTGCGCCAGCCTGAGACGGAACGCCGACCGCAGGCCGCGCCTGCCCGCAGCGAGGTCTACACCACGAAGACCTACCACGATTCCTTCGACCCGATCCGCGCGATCAGGACCAAGGAGTACAGCTACATCGAGAACTACGCGCCGCGTCCGGTGCTCGACCTGCCATGGGACATCGCCGACAGCGCGCCCGGGCAGGTCGTCGGGCCGCTGACCCGGGGACCCCGGCCGGCGCGCGAACTCTACGACCTGGTCGCCGACCCCGGCGAGAGCACCAACCTGCTCGACGGCGAACCGTCCGCCGAGCACGAAGCCGTCGCCGTCGACCTCGCGCTGCTGCTCGACGACTGGCGGAAGAAGACCAACGACGTCATCCCGTCGGACTTCGCGGGCACCCGCATCTCCGAGCGATACACCCACACCTACCTCAGCATTCTGGGTCGCCCGCTGCCCAGCCGGTCTGCGCTGGCCTCCGACCGCGGCATCCACGACGACGGCCAATAGTTCTGCTCAACCTGATCAAAAAGCCCCTCTGGCAGGGCTTTTGATCACCGGTTAGGCTTCCGCGCATGGCCGCCCCGACCGCATACCTGGTGCTCGCCTCGCAACGCAGCGGCAGCACGCTGCTGGTCGAGTCGCTGCGCGCGACCGGCGTCGCTGGCGAGCCGCAGGAGTTCTTCCAGTACCTCCCGACCACGAGCCAGTCCCCGCAGCCCCGCGAGTGGTTCGCAGGCGCCGAGGACGAGTCGATCCTGCAGCTGCTGGACCCGCTCGACGAGGGCAAGCCGGACATTGCGCCTGCCGAGATCTGGCGGGACTACATCCGCACGGTCGGGCGCACGCCGAACGGCGTCTGGGGCGGCAAGCTGATGTGGAACCAGACGCCGCTGCTGACCGAGCGGGCGAAGGGACTGCCCGACCGGTCGGGGGACGGGCTGCTCGCCGCGATCCGCGACGTCGTCGGCAGCGACCCCGTCCTGGTGCACGTGTACCGGCCCGACGTCGTCTCCCAGGCCGTGTCGTTCTGGCGGGCGGTGCAGACGCGGGTGTGGCGCGGACGGCCCGATCCGGTCCGCGACGCCCGCGCCGAGTACCACGCGGGCGCCATCGCACACGTCGTTCGGATGCTGCAGGCGCAGGAGGCGGGGTGGCGCGCCTGGTTCGCCGAGGAGGGAATAAACCCCATCGACGTGTCGTATCCGGTGTTGTGGCGAAACCTCACCGAGGTGGTCGGCACCGTGCTCGAGGCGCTCGGTCTCGATCCACGGCTGGCGCCCGCGCCGGTGCTGGAACGTCAGGCCGATCACCGGTCCGACGAGTGGGTCGAGCGCTACCGCGCCGATGCAGAACGGGAAGGTTATCCGGTATGACGACACCGACCGTGGACACGACGCACGTCGACGAGCTGCGCGTGCTGGAAGCCGAGGCCGTCCACATCATCCGCGAGGTCGTTGCCGAACTGCAGCGACCGGTGCTGCTGTTCTCTGCGGGCAAGGACTCCATCGTTCTACTACGACTGGCGGAGAAGGCCTTTCGGCCCTCACCGCTGCCATTCCCCGTCCTGCACGTCGACACCGGCCACAACTTCGATGAGGTCATCGAGTTCCGCGACCGCAGGCTCGCCGAGCACGGGCACAAGCTGATCGTCGGCTCGGTGCAGGAGACGATCGACAGCGGACGCGTGCCCGATCCGGGGCCCGGTGCGTCACGCAACCGCCAGCAGACCCGGACCCTGCTCGACGCGCTGGAGGCCGGCGGTTTCGACGCCGCGTTCGGTGGTGCGCGACGCGACGAGGAGCGCGCCCGTGCCAAGGAACGCATCCTGAGTTTCCGCGACGAGTTCGGGCAGTGGGACCCCAGGGCGCAGCGGCCGGAGCCGTGGTCGCTGTACAACGGCCGGATCCGCAAGGGGGAACAGGTTCGGGTGTTCCCGCTGAGCAATTGGACCGAGCTGGACATCTGGCGCTACATCGAGCTGGAGGGCCTGGAACTCCCGTCGATCTACTTCGCCCACGAACGGGAGGTCGTCGAGCGCGACGGCATCCTGCTCGCGGTCTCGGAGTACGTGCAGCCAAGGGACGGGGAGACCTCCGCGGTCGAGTGGGTGCGCTACCGCACGGTCGGTGACCTGACGATCACCGGCGCCGTGCGCTCGCGGGCCACCGAGATCGCCGGTGTCATCGAGGAGATCTCGGCGGCGACGGTGTCCGAGCGAGGCGAGACCCGTGCCGACGACCGGACTTCGGTTGCGGCGATGGAGGATCGAAAGCGCGAGGGGTACTTCTGATGGGGCGAGCGAAGCGACGAGGAATGTCATGACACGGCAACTGCTCCGCATCACCACGGCGGGGTCGGTCGACGACGGCAAGAGCACCCTGATCGGCAGGCTCATGCACGACACCGACAGCCTGCCGCTGGATCACCTCGACGCCGTGACCGACGAAGCGGGCGTGGCCGACCTCGCCGCGCTGTCGGACGGACTGCGTGCCGAGCGCGAACAGGGCATCACGATCGACGTGGCGTACCGGTTCTTCTCGACCAAGCGCCGCAGCTACATCCTCGCTGACACCCCGGGCCACGAGCGGTACACCCGAAACATGTTCACCGGGGCGTCCAACGCGCACGCCGCGATCCTGCTCGTCGACGCCAGGGCAGGTGTGCTCCGGCAGACCCGCAGGCATGCCCGCATCGCAAAGCTGTTGGGCATCAAGCACTTCGTGGCCGCGGTGAACAAGATCGACCTAGTGGACTTCGACCAGAACCGCTTCGACGAGGTGCGCGCCGAGTTGCAGCAGGTGGCCGACCGGCTGGGCTTCTCGGTGTCCAACGCGGATCTGGCCGTCATCCCCATCGCCGCCAAGCACGGCGACAACGTGGTGCACCGGTCGGATCGGACCCCGTGGTACGACGGTCCGACGCTGCTCGAGTACCTCGAGGGCATCGAACTGTCCGCGCCACACCCGGAACCGACGAAGCTGCGACTGCCCGTGCAGTGGGTGTCGCGGCCCACCGCCGAGCAGCGCCGCCGCTACACCGGCCGCATCTCGGCGGGAACGCTGCGCGTCGGCGACCCGGTGCTCTCGCTGCCAGCCGGGACGCGCTCCACGGTGACCGCGCTCGACACCCTCGACGACGCGAGGACGACTGGTGTCGCGCCGCTGTCGGTGTCGATCGAACTCGCCGACGACATCGACGTGGGCCGCGGCGACGTGTTCGTCAGCGGGGCCCCGGACGCAGTGCTGCCGGTATCGGCCCGCGAATTGTTCGCCACCATCTGCTGGTTCGCCGACACCCCGCTGCGGGCGGGCGACCGGCTGGCGCTCAAGCAGGGTGCACGCACCGTTCGGGCCACCGTCCAGGAGCTGCACAGCCGGCTCGACCCGGAGACGCTCGACGACCTCGACGGTCCGGTCGAGTTGGGGCTCAACGACATCGGTGCGGTGACGCTGCGCACCAGCTCCGTGGTCGTCGCCGACCCGTACGCCGACAACCGGGACAGCGGCGCCTTCATCCTGATCGACGAGACGTCCAACGACACCGTCGGCGCGGGCACCGTCACCGAGGCGCGCGAGATCAAGCCTGGCGAGCAGACCCGCAACGACATCCGTTGGCATCCATCGTCATTGGACCGGAGCTACCGCTGGAAGAAGACGGGACAGCGCGGGGCGACGATCTGGTTCACCGGACTTCCCGCGTCGGGCAAGTCCACCCTCGCCGTCGCGGTGGAGCGCGCACTGGTCGAGTCCGGTGACGTCGCCTACCTGCTCGACGGCGACAACATCCGGCACGGGTTGTCCGACGACCTCGGTTTCTCCGCGGGCGACCGGGCCGAGAACATCAGGCGCGTCGGTCATCTCACCCGGTTGCTCGCCGACGCGGGCGTGGTCGCCTTGGCGTCGCTGGTGTCGCCGCTGAACTCGGATCGCGAGATCGCCAGGACGCTCAACGAGGCGGCGAAGCTGCCGTTCATCGAGGTACACGTCGCGACGTCGCTGGCCGAGTGCGAGAAGCGCGACCCGAAGGGCCTGTACGCGCGGGCGCGGGCGGGCGAGCTGCAGGGACTGACGGGCGTCGATGCGCCCTACGAGTCGCCGGAGAACCCCGACCTGGTGGTGGACACGGCGGGCGCAGACATCGACGCGCTGGTCGTCCAGGTACTCGCCGCACTGCACGCCGCCAGGGACGGCAGCTAGCTCCCGCGAGTCAGACCACCTGGGCCACCACGAACACCCGCCGGAACGGGAAGAACGTCGTGCCGTCGGCGCGCATCGGATACGCCCGGGCCAGCACCGGAATGATCGCCTGCCGGTACTGCTCCCAGGCGTCGCCGGACAGCCTGCTTCTGACCTGGGTGAGCGCGGTACCGGTGATCCAGTCCAACACCGGCGTCTCGCCGGACAGCTGGTGCACGTAGGTGGTCTCCCACGCGTCGACCCGACAGCCGGCGTCGGTGAGTAGGCCGGCGTAGTCGGTGGGCGTGCCGACGACGTCGGCGTCGCGCCACGGCATGTCCGCCAGCGCATCGGCGAACTCAGCGCTCCTGGCGACCTCGCGAACGGCCTGGTGCGACGGGGCGTCGAAGTTGCCAGGCACCTGCATGGCGATCCACGACCCCGCGGGGAGTTCGCCCGCCCAGCGCACCATCAGGTCGGCGTGACCGGGCACCCACTGCAGCGCCGCATTCGAGACGACGACGTCGGTGTCGGGTCGCGGCGCCCACTCGCCGATACCGCCCAGGGTCGAGTCGAGCCCACGCTCACGGGCCGCGGCGACCATCTCCGGCGAACTGTCGAGGGCCTCGACGACCGCTCCGGGCCACCGATCGGCCAGCGTGACGGTCAGATTGCCCGGCCCGCAACCCAAGTCGACCACGCGGCGCGGGTTCTGCGCTCCGACCCGCGAGAGCAGGTCGAAGAACGGCCGGCCGCGATGGTCGGCGAAGGCTAGGTAGACGTCCGGATTCCACACGCGATCATCATCCTCCTCGGACTCATCCCCCGCCGATGCGTTGTGAGTCTTGAATCCGCAACTGGCCGCCGTCCGAGGTGATCTCGAACGACCGTCGCTCCGTGTCGGTGCCGCCGCCGGCGAGCGTGTAGGCCACCCGGGCGGTCACACTGGTGTCGGTAGCGGAACTGACGTCGGAGATCGAGACGGACCGGATGCCCGACCAGAAGTCCCGGTAGTCGCGCAGATTCGTGGCGGCCTGGTAGTTGGGACCCAGCCGCGTCCATGCCTCGTCCGCGTTCCCCGGGAGCAGCGCGTAGTAGTCGATCACGAAGTCGCGCATGGCCGCGAAACCGGCGTCGCCCGTCGTCGCCGACGTGGTCGGTGCCGTACTCGTCGGCGTGAGACGCGGTGTCGCCGTGGTGTCCTGGCCCCACGGGTCGAGGGCGACGACGACGAACGCGACCGCGGCGAGCAGGAGTACGGCGAGCACCGTCACCGCCGCGGGCAGCCGCGACTTCGCCTTCGGCGCGGCGGCGGGTCCCGGTGGTGTGGGGAGCACGGCGGTCGAGGCCCGGCGCACCGGTCCGGCATGCACGGGCGGAGCCGGCGGATGCCCTTGCGCGGGCGGCGCGGACAGTGCCCGGACGAAGGCCTCGCACGAGCGGAACCGGTCGGCGGGGTCCTTCGCCATGCCCGCCGCCAGGATCGGGTCGAGTGCGGCGAGGTCGGGCCTGCGCGCGGCGAGTGACGGCGGTGGAGCGGTCAGGTGGCTGCTGATGACCACCGCGGGGTTGGAGTGGTCGAACGGCACGGTGCCGGTCAACAGGTGGTAAGTGGTTGCGGCCAGGGCATATTGGTCGGCCCGGCCGTCGACCGATGCGTCCGTCAACTGCTCGGGCGCCACGTAGTTGACGGTGCCGATCGCCATGTTGGTCTGCGTCAGGCGGGACACCTCGGTGAGGCTTCGGGCGATGCCGAAGTCCGCCAGCAGGATCCGCCGTCGGCCGCGCTCGGGCCGGGTCAGCAGGATGTTCGCGGGTTTGACGTCGCGGTGCAGCATCGCGTTGGCGTGGGCGTAGTCCAGGGCATCGGCGACGGCGCCGACGATCTCGAGGACCTCTGGCAACGGCATGCCGTACGGGTGGTACTGCTCGAGCAGCCGGGCGGCGTCGGTGCCGTCGATGAAGTCCATCGATATCCACAGCTGCTCGTCGAACTCGCCACGGTCGTGGACGCCGACGATGTGGGGGTGATAGAGCTTGGCCGCGAGGTCGGCCTCACGGCTGAACCGCTCGCGGAACACCGCGTCGGCCGACAGCGCCCGTGGCAGCACCTTGAGCGCCTCTTGCCGCGGGAGCCGCGGATGTTGAGCGAGGTACACCTCGCCCATCCCCCCGGACCCGAGTTGCCGGAGGATCCGGAACCCCGCGAAGTCCGTACCGCTGGTCAACGGCATCAGGTGATCCTACCGATCCCCTGCCGCGGCTCCCGCGCCCGACGGTTGCCCGCCCCCGCGGGCCTGCGATCATCACAGACCATGGAGGAATCGGAGGCCGTCCGCCAGACCTGGGCAACCCTTGGGCTGGCCGGAATCGTCGACGTCCACACCCACTTCATGCCCAAGCCGGTCATGGACAAGGTGTGGCAGTACTTCGACGCCGCCGGTCCGCTGGTCGGGCGGCCGTGGCCGATCACCTACCGCAGCGACGAGGCGGAACGTCTCGAGGCGCTGCGCTCGTTCGGCGTCCGGGCGTTCACCTCGCTGGTCTACCCGCACAAGCCGGAGATGGCGGCGTGGTTGAACCAGTGGGCGGCAGACTTCGCCGATCGGACTCCCGATTGCCTCGCCACCGCGACGCTCTACCCCGAACCGGGCGTCGCCCGCTACGTCGGCGAGGCGATCGAACGGGGCGCCCGGGTGTTCAAGGCCCACGTCCAGGTCGGCCGGTACGACCCGACCGATCCCCTGCTGGACGAGGCGTGGGGCGTGATCGAGGACGCCGGGGTGCCCGTGGTGATCCACTGCGGCTCCGGCCCGCAGCCGGGTGAGCACACCGGCCCCGGCCCGATCCGGACGCTGCTGACCGCGCACCCGCGACTCCGCTTGATCATCGCCCACCTCGGCATGCCCGAGTACGCGGAATTCCTCGACGTCGGCGAACGGTACGACGGCGTCCACCTCGACACGACGATGGCGTTCACGCCGTTCTCCGAGGAGACGATGCCGTTCCCCACCGACGCGTACCCGCGGTTGCGCGACCTCGGTGACCGGATACTGTTCGGCAGCGACTTCCCGAACATCCCCTACCGCTACGTCGACGCCGTCGGGTCGATCACTCGACTGGACGGTTTCGACGACGCCTGGCGGCGAGGTGTCCTGCACGACAACGCCGCGCGACTGTTCGGTTTTGAACTAGCCCGCACGGGCTAACATCGCGCGTGTGGTCGATTTCCCGCCAAGCAATGCCGCTCCGGTCGACCCGCCGATCCCGATCCCGGACGTTCCCGGCGCCGATGCGACCAAGGGCGGGCTCCCCCGCCGGGAAGACCTGACCTGGGAGCAGAAGCTGATCGTCGACTCGTCGGCGATCGCGGACCTCGGTCTGCGCACTGCGCTCGCCTCGGTGATCGGCGCGGCGATGCTGCCCCGCATGGCCATGGCGGCGCTGCGCCCCGCACAGGTGCGCGCCGAGCGCGACGCCCTGGATTTCTATGCCGAGATGGCCGCGGCGAGGGATCCGGTAAAGGCCTTCCCCGCCCCTGTCGAACTCCCCCGCGTCTCGACGCGTCCGGCGAACCCCGTCGCCGAGTGGATGGCACATGGGCGGGTGGAGAACATCCGGTTCACGAGCAGCTTCGAGGCGGTCAATCCCGCCATGCGTGACCACCGCCGAAGCTATCTGCGCAACAACGTCGTTCACGCCCAACACTGGCGTCACGACGACGGGCCGCACCCCACGCTGTGCGTCATCCACGGGTTCATGGGTTCGGCGTATCTGTTCAACGGCCTGTTCTTCTCGCTGCCGTGGTTCTACCGAGCCGGATACGACGTCCTGCTCTACACGTTGCCCTTCCACGGCCGCCGCGCCGAGAAGGGTTCGCCCTACAGCGGTTATGGCTACTTCGCCGACGGCCTCGCCGGATTCGCCGAGGCGATGGCGCAGGCGGTGTACGACTTCCGCTCGGTGCTCGACTACCTGGAGTACACCGGGGTGGACCGGATCGCCCTGACCGGGATGTCGCTGGGCGGCTATACCTCTGCGTTGATCGCGGGTGTCGACGACCGTCTCCAGGCGGTGATACCGAATGTGCCGGTCGTGACACCCGACGCGGCGTTCGACGACTGGTTCCCCGCGAGCGTCCTGGTCAAGCTGGGCAATCGCCTCTCGCGCACCGACAAGGACCTGATGGCCGCGGCGTCGGCATTCCACTCACCGCTGAGCTACCAACCGCTGGTGCCGAAGGACCGAAGGCTCATCATCACCGGCCTCGGCGACCGGCTGGCTCCGCCGGAACAGGCCGAGATGCTCTGGGAGCACTGGGATCGCTGCGCGTTTCACTGGTTTCCCGGCAATCACATCGTGCACGTGAGTCAACCGGACTACCTGCGCCGGATGACCCGGTTCATGAAGGACTTCATGTTCGTCTAGCGCCACCCGCTACGACCGGGCATGCGCTCCCAGCGTCGAGTTGCTCGATCCGACGGGCCATTCGATCTCGTCGAGCAGACTCGACGGCACGGGTACCGCGCCGGTGTCGAGACGTTCGACCGACCGCGGGTCCAGCGCGGTCAGCAGCGGCCGGTGCCTGCCGTTGCAGCCCCGCAGGCCCGGCACGGGTACGACACTCGGTGCGTCGTCGGTGCGGATGGCACACAGTGCGGTAGCGGTCGGGCGGGTCGCGATGCCGCTGAACTCGATCGCCGTCCACGTCGCCCGGTTGGTGTGCGACCACACGTGCGTCAGCCGGGCCGCGAGATCGCCGTCGACCGGGATCGCGTAGGCGACCAGATACCCGTCGTCGTCGCGCATCCCGCGCCACGTCTCGCGTGCACTCGGCGTGCAGGGCCCTTCTGCGGTGTCGACGATCGTGGCGTCGAAGCCGAGTTCGCGCAGTCGGTCCGACAGCCGCCTGCCGACGACCTCGGCGGTGTCGTACAGCGGCAGCTCGGGTGATCGTGCCTGCAGCGCTGCCAGATTGTCGTTGGCGGCCACCGTCATTCCGATCCAGGTCCGTCGGGTTCCCGAGACGTCGAGGTTGGTCACGCGCACCTTCGCGCACCGGATGCCGAACCGGTCCACGTACCTGGCGACGAGGTGCAACGGCACCGTCGTGCCCGCAGGCGCCTCGACCGACAGCAGCACCGCGACCTCGTTCGTGGACGCCGGTTCCGACGTGCCGCGGTTGCGTCGCCACACCGCAAGCCATCTGCCGATCCGCGTGGTGAGGAACATGCCACCCCACCAGGCGAACGTCACCAGCACGACGGCGACGGCGACGCCGAGCACCCAGCGCTGCGTTGGCGTGTGCCATGGGTAGGCCATCGCGGCCGGGATGACGACCAAGAGGGCCAGGGCGATTCGGGCTGTCATCAGCCCTCCTTCCGTCGGTGTGCGGCGATCGCCGTCACGGCCGCTGCGAGCGCCAGCACGCCTGCGCCGATGAATGCGATGGTGCGCGGGGTGGAGTCGGTGGTATCCGGTTCAGCGGGAGCGGCGACTGGCATCGACCGTGGCGGCTGCGCGTCGGCGGACTCGTCGACGTCCCATGTCAGCGCGGCGATGGGGTCGACGACCCCCGATCCGGTCAGGTTCGACGGCGACCGCGCGGCCCCGTGCGCGCTCGCGGTGATGCGGCGCACCACCTGCTCGGCCCTGAGTTCGGGGAACCTGCTGCGCACCAGGGCAGCCACGCCGGACACGTACGCGGCGGCATAGCTGGTGCCGTTGAGACCGAACATCTCGCCGCGGTCGTTGGGCAGCGCATTGGCGAGCCCCCCGCCGTCGGCGTTGCTCACCGATGCGACGTTCTCACCGGGTGCGGCGACCCCGACCCACGGTCCCGCCGTGGTGAATTCAGATGGGCGGCCCTGCGGACCGACCGATCCGACCGACAGCACGTAGGGCTGCCACCACGATGGGATGGACACCGAGGTGACGCCTGACCAGTTGCGTGGATCCTCCGGACGGCCCGGGTCCGACAGCGGATTCGACGGGCACGCCGTTCCCGCGTTGAGCCCGGCGCGGCTGTTGCCCGCTGCCGCGACCACCACGGCGTCCTTCTCGACGGCCGCGTAGCGCAGGGCCGCACCGAGTTCGGTCTGCTCGACGGTCTTGTTGGCCGGCAGGCACGTCACGGTCGAGATCGCGATGACCCGTGCGCCGAGGTCGGCGGCGCGCACGACCGCGCGGGCGAGCGTCGCCACGTCGATGGTCGCCAGCACGAGGGCGGGGTCGTCACCCGTGGCGCGTGGCGAGTAACGGCCCGACGTCTGCCGGATGGAGATCAGCCGGGCGTTCGGTGCGACACCGGAGAAGGCGTCGGGCCCGGGCTGGCCGGCGATGAGCCCGGCGACCAACGTGCCGTGGCCGTCGCAGTCGGTGAGCCCGTCACCGGACTCGACGAAGTCGCCACCCGGCTCGACGTTGGGCAGTCGCGGCCCCGGCCGGACGCCGGTGTCGATGACCGCCACGGTCTGTCCCTCACCGCGGCTGTACCGCCACGCCCCGGCCAGGTTGAGCAACTGGTCGTTCGGTCCGGCTGCGCCGGGATTGGTGCCGGGCAGCTGACCCGACGCGATGCACGGGCCGCGCTGCGCCATCGGCTGCACGGGGCCTGCCGTGCCGGTGGGTGGCGCCGCACCCGGGTCGAGTTCCGGTGGTGTGATGGCGCCTGCCGCAGGACAACTCGTCACTGCGACCGCGACGGTCACGGCGAGTGTCGCGACACCCGCACGCACTCGCCGATGCGTCACCGATCCAGCACCCAGGCGAACAGACCGATGAGGTAGGCCATGACGGGGATCAGCGACGCGTCCAGCGCCGAGGCGAGGAACCCGACGATCCGTCGCATCGGCAGCGAGTAGGTGTCGGGTGCGGCGACGCTCGGGTACAGCGCTGCCACGGCCCACGCGATCGTCAGCACGGCCAGCGCGATGAGCGCCCACCAGGCGGCCCGGTACCGCTCGTCGGCGAGGTACGTCACCGCCAGCGCCAGCGTGACCAGGTAGGGCTGAGCGAGCAGCCACGCCTTGCACGGCGCCGGGTCCCAGACCCGTGCGCGCAGAGCCGCGCCGAGGCCGGCCGCCGCCACGACGAACCACGCCCACGGCGACGCGCCCTCGGGTACGACCAGCGACAGCGATCCGGCGACGGCGAGCAGCACGCCACCCGAGATGAAGCCGGTTTGATGCGAATCGCTCACCCGGACCCGGCGCGGCAGGTCCGCCAAGACTCGCAGCGGGGGTGCGTCGGGCGCGGGGTCACCGGGTGCGGGGATGACCGGCACCGGGAAGCGCGCCCACAGTGCGGACAGCTGCGCGGCCCGAACCGTGACGAGGAGGCCGAGAACGATCAGCGCGCAGCCGATCACGATGGCGTCGAGCGACCACAGCGCGGCTGCGCCCGCCACGATCGCCGCACTGGTTCCGACCGAGGCCGCGGCGGTGAACACCGCGATCGCCCGCTCGGCCACGGTGATGCTGATGATCGACCACGCCGCCACCCCGGCCGCGGCAAGTAGCACCTGCGCGGCGCCGAAGTCGCCGGGCACGGCGAGCGCGAACGCCGCGGCGATCGGAAGCAGTGCGGTCACCGACAGTGCGGTCGCGAGTCGAGGCGATCGGGACCGGGTCACCAGCGCGCCGAGGACGGTCAGCGCGGCGACGCCGCTGACGGTGAACAGGCCGGCGTGGTCGCCGGTGGCCAGGCGGTGCAGCGTGGCGACGACCGTGGCGAGCAGGATCAGCCCGATCACCGCGACCGATGCGCCACGCTCGACGTGGGGCGTACCCCAGGGCTTCTCGCGTGCGGCGGAGAAGATCACCGCGGCGTCGGCGATGTCCTCGACGATGCGCGGGGCGGGCGGCCCCACCGGAACCGGCTGCAGAGCGAGCAGATCCCCGTCGGCGACGCCGACGGTGTCGAGGGTTGCGTCCAGGCTGAACGGCGCTCCGCCGACCGGCGCGAGCGACAGCTGCACCGGCGCGTCGGCGTCGTCGCCGGCCGGCAGCGCCATGCGCCGTACCGCGGGCAGGATTTCGCGTAGCGGCAGCTCGGTGGGCAGCGCCATGTCGACGAGCCGACCACCGTCGTCGCCGCCGGCGAGCACGGCGACCCGCACGATGGGCACCACCGCGGATCCCGTTGCGGCACCGGATGGGACACCGGGCGAAGTCAGGCCCGGCGTGAGGGTGTCGGACATCTTTGGTCTTCCGTTCTCTGGTCGAAGTCTCTGGTGAGGTGGGCTTCGGGGAACCACTCCCCGTCGGGCAGCGTGGCGGTGAGGCGTTCGACGGCGGTCGCAATGGACAGCGGGGTGCCGGGCGAGAATGTCGACACCCACTCGCCGTCGTAGGCCTTCGATGGGCTGACGAGCACGCGTCCCGCGCTGGTGTCCACGACGCTGACGCCCACCTCGGTGCTGACCCGGTGACCGTCGCGATGGTCACCCGCGACGATCTCGACGTAGCAGCGGTCGGGTGCGAAGGCGGCCGCCACCACGTGCCGCGCGCTGGCAGGGATGCCGAGGTTCTCCACCACGTCGGCGAGCGCGGCCCCGTTGCGGAGCCGTTCGTCGGCCTTCGCACCGATCCGCGCCGCGATGCCGAACTCGTCGAACGACGCGGGTGGCCGTCCGGACAGCCCGACCGTCAGCACGGGAACCAGCGCCTGCGGATGGTCGACGTCGACGTGGCTGAACGTCACCAGCCCGCCGTTTCGCAGTGCGACGACCACGTCGTCACCCCGACGAGCGACCAGCCCGCGCAACATGTTTCCTGATCCCGAGACGAAGCGCAGCTCGAGCCAGCGCGTCGGACGGCACGCGGTGGTGACCCACCGGGTGACCGGTGCGGTGACGCGGTCGGCCACCATCACCCCGAGTTCGGACAGCTCGGCACGCATGCGAGCCTCGAACGCGGGGCGAAGGGACTCTTCGGCGTACGGCGGCGTGATGGCCAGCACCCATGGGAAGTATCCAGCCCCAGCCGATTCGGCGACGAACCAGGCCTGCTCCGCGGTCAGCTCGACGGCGTTAGCGCCCACTGCTCATCAGGCCCGAATCCATCAGGCCGAGCCCCACTTGGCGCCCTGCGCCGCGTCTCGAGCGCTCATCGACATCGTGTTCATCTCGTGGGTGCTCGACATCGCGCGGTAGGCACGGACCAGTTCCTCGAGGCTGGCGTTCCACTGCGCCTGCCACGCCTGGTACGACATGCCGGTGTCGCCCTGCCAGCCCGCCGACAGTGCCGCCTGCTCGCTCGCGACGTCGGCGCCGACGGCGTGCAGGGCTCCCGAGTAGCCGTTCATCTCGGCGGCCAGCGCCAGCATGGCCGGGTAGTTGTACATGATCTGTGACATGTGTTGTGTCCCTTCAGCTGCTCGGCGAATCAGATGGCGGTGTAGGTGCTCGACGCTGCGGCGTCCTCGGCGACGTACGTCGACGCGGCGTCGCCGATGTTGGCCTGCGCGATGTCGAGCAGGGCGTTGACCCGTGCCGACACCTCGATGAAGCGGGCGTGGGCGGCCTGGAACGCGACGGCCGACTCACCCTGGTGGAACGCCTGCGACGCCTGGGCTGCCTGTTCGGCCTGGGCGATGGTGCTGCGCATCAGTCCCGCCTTGGCGGAGAACGCCGCCTCGGAGGCGACGAGTTGTGGGATGTGAGCATCGAGGAGGCTCATGGGGTTTCCTTCCGGATCTTCGACTGCTGCTCGTTATCGATTGACGTGCTTGGACTCTCGGCTCTGTTCAGGTGGGCCGTCCCCCTTCCGGGTCCCAGTTGCCCGGCAGCAGCGGATCGACCGGTCCGCCGCCGTAGGGGTCCTCCGGCAACTGGGTCAGTCCGCGCGACCGGTCGGTCTGGTCGGCCCGTTCGGCGGTGATGGTTCCCGTGAATCCGACCGCACCCGCACCCCGCGACGAGGCGCCGACGCGCGGCGCGGGTCGCGGTGTCGCCTCGGAGTCGGGACCCGTTTCGTAGTCCATGTAGGCGTCGGCATAGCCACGCTCGTGGACTTCGGCGCCGCGCTTGCGCCGCGCCTTGCGCTTCGCGAGCGACGACGCGGCAGCCGCCGCGGCGGACGACGCTGCGATGTCGGAGGCGGGGGCCTTGGCGCCGCTGCCCTCGCGGAACGTCGGCGACGCACCGGGGCCGGGGCCGCCGCCCGGGACCACGTACGGAACGAACGGCGCTGCGGCCGCCGCGGGTGCGGCGGGGGCCGTCGCGGTGCCTGCGGCCACCGAGGCCGCGGGCGCCGCGGGGGCGCTCGGCACCGTCGGCGCCACGGTCGCGGCGGGCAGCGGGTTCTGCACCTCGGCCCGCGGTACCTGAACCTGCTGAGGCGCGGCGGCCGGTGCGGGTTCGGGCACCGGCTCCGGGGCGACCGGCCTGTTCAGGTACTCCTGCAGGAAGTACCCGCCGACGCCGAGACCGATTGCCAACAGCGGCTGCAGCAGCAGCTGCGGGTAGGTGAGTGAGGCGCCGATCCACGAAATCGCCTGATATGCGACGGCGAACAGGAACGGACCGTACTCGACCAGCGTGGGACCCGGGTTGGTCAGCAGGCCAGTGATCAGGTCGATGCTGTTGCCGATCGGGTCCTGCAGGAATTTCGTGATGGGCTCGAAGAGCGAGTTCGTATAGTCGGTGTAGGCCTGGAAGAACTGGTTGAGCGCCTGCAGGAGCTGCTGCAAGAAGTCGGCGTTGTTCAGCGCCCCGCCGGCGTCGGCGGCCTGCGCGTGCGCCATGGCCTGGCGCGACGTGGCCCCGGCATCGCCCGCCTCGCCAACGCCCGGCGCGAGGAGGAACGGCGCGGGCGGCGTGGCAGGCGTGGCCGCGACCGTCGCTCCCGCGACTGCCTGGTAGGTGCTCATCGTGGTCGCCGCCTGTATCCACATGCGGACGTAGTCGGCCTCGTTCAGCGCGATCGGAATCGTATTGATGCCGAGGAAGTTGGTCGCCATCAGCACGCCGTGCATCGTGTGGTTGAGCGCGAGTTCGGGCAGCGTCGGCATCATCGCCAGCGCCGTCGTATACGCAGCCGCCGCCGTCTCGTGCTGGACCGCCGCGGCCGCACTGTTCGCACTGGCCTGCGCCAGCCACGTCAGATACGGCGCATGCGCCGCGACGTACTGTTCGGCGCTCGGCCCCTCCCACGCACCCGACTGCACGGCGGCGAGCAGAGCGGTCAACTCCGCTGCCGCCGTGGAGTACTCGACGCTCAAGGACTGCCACGCCCCCGCGGCGGCGAGCATCGACCCGGGCCCGGGGCCGCTGCTGAGCAGCCCCGAATGCACCTCGGGCGGTAGCGCCATCCAGACGGGGGCGGTCATGTCAGCTGCCTGCGATGAGGTATGAGCTTGCGGCCATGGCGTCACCGGTGGCGTAACTGGTGCCGCTCTCGGCCACGCCGATGCCCGAGCGGCCGAGTTCCTCGGTGCCCTGGGCGGCGACGGCGCCGTGCGACGCCCCGTGCGTGCTGAACGACACCGCGGTCTGCAGCGACACCGGGTCGGGTGCCGGAGGCAGGACGGCCGCGATCATCGGTGCGGCAGCGGCATGGGCTGCCGCCAGCCGCGCGGTGAGTGCCTCGACCTGTGCGCCTGCGGCGTTGAGGCCTTCGGGAACCACTCGCAGGGTCATCGGTTGAACTCCCTTCCTTGGTTGATGCGTGCTGCCTCGTCCGCGAACGGATTGACCAGCTGGACGAACGTCGGGGTATCGCCGTCGTCGAGCAGGATGCCCCGGCCGGCAGGCATGCGCGTGAAGCGCTGTCCCCGGATCTTCCCGCTGTCCTGCGGATTACCGGACAGCATCAGGGTGGTGGCCTGCAGCTCGTTGAGACGCCGGAGCAGGGGTGCGGTCATGATCGCGTGCGCCGACCCGGCGGCCCTTGCGGTGACGATGACGCGCAGCCCGAGTTCGGCAGCCTGGGCCAGCAGGCCGATCAGGTTCGTCCACGGACGCTGCCCCACGTAGGGCCCGCTGACCGCCGGTGCGTCCGGGATCTGGTCGACGTCGTCGACGATGAGGTAGTGGACGTGCCCGTCCTCACCCGACCGGTACGTCCAGTCCTTCAGCTGCTGAGAGGACAGTCCCATTGGCGGACGGCGCTTCTCGAGCAGTGCCGCCAGCCCGAGCATCGCCGGCGTCACGCGGTCGATGTTGGGGGTGTACTCGTTGTCCGGGAACAGCGGTTCGTCGACGAGGTGCAGCCTGCGGTCGATCACCGTGAACGCGACGCGGTCCTCAGTCGAGTTCTCACGGATGGTGCGGATCAGGTGACGCAGCAGCGTGGACTTGCCGGACTTCCCGTCGCCGAACACCATCAGCAGCGGGTTGTTCGCGAAGTCGACCTCGACGGCAGCGAGATCCTCTTCGCGTTGGCCTATGACGATGCGTTCGGGACCGCGGTACAGCGGAGCAACGGTTTCGGGCAGCAGCACCTTCGGCAGCAGCCGCACCGGCGGTGCCGACTGTCCCGGGTAGCGTGCGTTGACTCCGGCGATGTGCGCTTCCAACGGTCCCGGTGCTGCGAACAGGAAGTGCTCGGCGGCCATCGTCAGGCCACGGCCCGGCTGGTCCGCAGGGACGCCGTCGGCCGCCCGGCGCAGGGCGCCGACCACGCGGACGTTGCTGTCCTGGGAGTCCGACAACTTGAGTTCCAACCGCATGCCGAGGCCGTCGCGCATCGCCAGCGGCACCTCGAGCCAGTTCGGCGTGGTGATCACGACGTGGATGCCGTAGGACAGGCCGGTGTTGGCCAACTCGGTGACCCTGGCCAGCAACGGATTCCGGGTGTTGTAGGCGTCGGTGTTGTCCCGGCTGAAGGCGTACAGGTTGTCGATGACCAGGAATGTGTGGGGGTAGACCTCTCCGCTCCTGCCGCTCGCACCGCCTGCCGCGCGGCGCTGACGGGCCAGCAGCAGCTGCTCCAGCTCGCCGAAGGTGCGGCGGATGCGTTCGGGCTCCAGCGGTGAGGCGACACTGCCGACGTGAGCCAGCTCGCCCATCTCGCGCAGCTGGCCGCCGCCGTAGTCCAGGCAGTAGAACGTGACGTCGTGCGGTGAGTGCAGCGCGGCCGCGGACAGCATGAATGTCTGCAGCGCCGTGGTCTTGCCCGACTTCGGGCCGCCATGGATCACCAGGTTGGCCCCCGACGAGGTGGCGTCGAAGATCAGCGGATCGCGCCGCATCTGGAACGGTCGGTCGATCTCGCCGAGCGGCCACCGCCACTGGCTGCCTTCGACACCCGCGCGGTGCAGGAGTTCGGCCAGTGGGATCGGCTCGTCGAGCGGAGCCAGCCACAGCGGCGGCGCCTTGGGACCGTAGTGCGACAGCTGGTCGCCGATCGTGGCCACCAACTTGCGCGGGGGCAGGTGATCGGTGTCGGAGCCACCGGTGACCACCACGGTGTCCGCGGGCGCCTCGACGTACGAGGCCGTGAACGGTTGCGGGGCGGGGATGGAGTGCCGAACCACCGACTTCGGCTTGCGCGGCGGGTCGTAGATGCCGTCGACGTAGGTGCTGCGGAACTTCACGGGCATCGCGCCGGGCGTCGGCACCAGGAAGCCCTCGCCCTTGTGCTCGGGCCCCGCCTCGATGTGGAATGCGTCCTCCACCCCGATGATCTGCCGGCTGATGCTGGGGCTGGCGACCTTCAGGCCGATCCGGTAGGAGGTGTTCTTGTCGATGTCCTTGATCCGCCCGACGTCGAGGGTCTGCGACGCGAACAGGACGTGGATGCGGAACGACCGGCCCTTGCGCGCAACGTAGTCGAAGAGTTCCGCGTACTCGGGATGGTCGGCCAGCATCAGCGAGAACTCGTCGGCCACCACCAGCAGCGTGGGCATGGGCGGCAGGTCGTGGCCGGCGGCCATGGCTGCTTCGTACTCGAGCACGGAGTTGAAGGCGCTGCCCTGGACGCGGCGGCCCGTCTCCATCAGCAGCTTCTCGCGGCGGGCGACCTCACCGCGCAGCGTGTCGGCGAACCGGTCGGCCAGCGACTTCTTCTCGGCCATGTTCGAGATGACGGCGACCACCTGCGGGAAGTCGCGGAAGATGTCGGCTCCCGCCTCGCCCTTGAAGTCGGCGTAGATGACGATGAGGCGTTCGGCCGAGTGAGTCGTCAACAGCGCCAACAGGATCGACATCAGGGTCTGCGACTTGCCCGAACCGGTCATGCCGATCATCAGGCCGTGCGGACCCATGCCGCCCTCGGCCTCGTCCTTCAGGTCGAACATCATCGGCTCGCCGGTGGCGGTGACGCCGATCGGCACGCGCAGCTCGTCCTGCCGGTTGCGCGGCGCCCACAGATCGGCGACGTCGAGTGCGGCCGCGTCCGGGATGCCCAGCAGCGTGCCGAACGTCGCCACGCCCGCGCTGCTGGTCCTGGCCTGGCGCGGGTTGGTGTCCCACCGCGACAGCAGTCGTGCGACGTGCCGTGCGTCGGCGCTGGAGTAGCGGTCGGCCACCGTCACGTAGGGCTGCCAACCTCCGGGTTGCCAGCGTTCCAGCGTGCCGTCGACGAGGCGCAGGACGGGACGCTCCGGATCCGAATACTGTTCCCGGTGGGGCTCTTCCGTCGACCGGTGTACGACGGTCACGCCGGCCAGACCCGACCGCGGCACCACGACCTCGGGATCGGCGTCGGGGTCGTCCACCACGATCAGCAGATGCCTGGCCACGGACTCCGTCGCACCGAAGACGTCCCGGTCGTCGAGGGCGGGCGCCAGCAGGTCACGGAGTTCGGCGACGTTGGGCGCGAGGTAGCGCGCGGGGCCGACGCCGTCCACCTGGCCGGGAATGTCGCAGTGCGGCAGCCACTTCAGCCACGACCAGTCGTCGCCCTCGAGATCGGGGGCGGCCAGCGCGACGCCGAGCACCGCGGGGTCATGCCACGTCACTGCTTGCGCGATCCAGGCCCGCAGTGCGCCGCGGACGTCGGCGGCCTCGCCGATTACCGTGATGCGCGAGACCTCGGCGAGGTCGATGCCCGCGGGCACCGAGCGCACCGTGCGCTGCACGTCGAGCAGACTCCGAAGCGCGGTGTGCGACACCGGCTCCAGGTCGATCTCGTTGGCGATGTCCTTCACCCGCAGGCTCGCGCTGAGCGGGGCGTCGTGCAGTCCCGCGCGTACGACGAGGAAGTCTGGATCGTGGGGGTCGCGTTCCCACTGCCTGCGGGTGCCGGGCACCTCGGCTAGCAGCGCCGGGTCGGGATGCGACCACTCGCACGCGGCGCGCTGTTCGGCGGCGTGGGCCCGGACGTTGTCCCGGACCACCGACAGGTAGCGCAGGTAGTCGGCCCGTTCGGCGTCGACCTCCTCGGTGCGCATCTTGCCGTCGGTGCCGCGGTACATCGCGGTGGCGGCGAGCAGCAGCACGAACGGGAAGAACAGCATCGTCGGGGAGATGAGCCGCATGCCCGTCGCGAACAGCGCCACGATCATGCCGACGATGAGGAGCACGATCAGGTAGGGCAGCACCCGGCGCAGCAGCGACGGGGGGACGAGTCGCGGCAGCTCCGGCGGCGGCTCGATGGTGATGGTGCCCTTGCGGGTGGCCGGCACCGGAATGCGGCGGCGGGCTTCGAAGATCAACCTAGACATGCGCGATCCCGCTCCGCTTCTCGCTGATCATCACGGGGTCTCCCTCACCACGGCCGGGCTCGGATCGGGCGTCAGCCCGTCGTGCGCGAGCAGCGCATCGGCGCGCGACAGCGTCGGTCCTTCCGCGAATTGACTGAGCATCGCCCAGGGAATGGGCAGTGCGGGCGGCGTCAGACCCAACGCCGAGAGGGCGTCGGTTCCGTCCTGTCCGGCGGCGTCCTGATCGATGCCGTAGCGCACGCCGGTGTCGCTGATCCAGAACACCGATCCGGCAGCGGGCGAGGCCGGCTGCTGGCGGACGTCCTGTCCGGCGGTCTGCACCAGGAAGCCGGTGCCGGGAGCGGCGACCACGCGATTGGCGGTCGTGCCCGTGCCCGCTCCGACGAGCTGGATTGCGCGTAGCCCGTCCTGCACGGGAAGCGCTGCACCGGCGAGCAATTCGAGCGTGCCACTCGTCGCGTCGACGGGGTGGTCCCAGTGTGCGCACGTCAGCGGCGATGCGGCGGCGTCCACCAGCGTGACGGGCTCACTGGGATAGGCGTCGACGTCGATGGCGCGGGACACCGGCAACCGGGAGACCTCGTCGGCGCCGAGCCGCGGCGGCTGGTCCAGCCCGTGCGAATCGCTGTTGCGCAGGATGGCCGCCACCACGGGTGAGATCGGCTGCAGCCCATCGGTGAGCACCGCGTAGTGGCGCAGCGTGTTGTCGGCGTCGAACGCGGCGACGACCCCGCCGACCGGCGCGGGTACCGAGAAGCCCGGCTGCGATCCGGCGCCGGGGATGGCCGGGACGCGCAGTGCCGGCGCCTCTGGCACGGCGTTGAAGAGGCCCGGCGAAATGGCCCGGGGCTCTGGCAGATCGGCGGTGAGGCCAAGGGCGCCGGTGACGGCGCGGTCGTCGAGGTCGATCTGGCTCCGTCGGCCCTGCCACAGCAGCCAGGTGCCCGCGTTGGGGCCGCCGTCGTTGCGGACCAAGACCGCGTCCTGGTCGGGCAGTGTGGCGGCACGCTCGCTGTCGTCCTCGCCTGAGTCAGTTGCCAGGGGTCCGGCGATCACCGTGACCCCCGCGGCGGGGCCCGACGCGGCATCGCACACCGTCCAGTCGGCGTCGCTCGCGGTGCTCTGCACCATTCGTTCCGGCGCGCCGGGGATGCCGATCAGGTTGCCGCGCGGGAACTGATCGATCTCGCTGCTCTTGACCATGGTCGGGTTGTCGGCCCGGTTGGCGATGAGGCGGGCCGACGTCAGGTTGAGCACGGGATGGACCTGTTCGCCGAGGCGCACGTACAGCGCGGCGGTGTCCCGGTCGGCCAGGATCGCGCTGTCGCCCGCATCGCCCGCGGGTCGGATCAGCGAGAAGATGAAGCATCCCGCCAGGCCGGTGATGAGCAGCAGCGCGCCGACGAGCACGGAACGCGACTGGGTCCGCAGCGGATCGACGAGCATCCGCGTGTCGTGCAGTGCGACTCCGGATGCGATGCGGCGCTGGATGAATCGCCATCCCGACACCTGATGCCGGGTGACGAAACCGCGCCGGTAGGCCACCCGTTCGGGGTTGTCGTTGTCGGGCGTGCGCGACGTGAACGTGCGGCGGTCGCCCTGCTCGCTCATGCGGGCACCTCGAGGCCGAGGCCGCGCAGGAGCGGTATCGCGGAGTTGTTGACGTCGGTGTCGGTGATCGTCATCAACTCGTCGTCGGTGAAGTCCTCGGAGTCGGAATGGTCGAGCCGGTACTCGCGCTCCTCCTCCGCTCGTTCGACCAGGTTGCGGACGAAGCGGCCGTTGCCCGCGATGTCGAGGCTGCGCCGGGCGACCCCGTTGGCGTCGGGCATGGTGGCCGTCGCGAGGTGGGCGAACAGTCTCTCCATGTGCTCGCGCGCGGCTTCTTCGAAGATGCTGTCGCGCTTCTCGGCCATGCGCATCGCGATCTCGACGAGTTCGTGCGACGAGTAGGACGGGAAGTCGATGCTGCGGGTGAAGCGCGAACGCAGGCCCTCGTTGGTGTCGAGGAAGTTGTCGAGGTCGGCGCGGTAGCCGGCGACGATGACGACCAGCCTGTCGCGGTCGTTCTCCATGCGCGCCAGCAGCGTGTCGATGGCGACGAGACCGAAGTCGTTCTTCGCGCCGGTCGACACCAGCGCATACGCCTCGTCGAGGAAGAGCACGCCGTCCAGCGCGCTGTCGATGAGCGCGTTGGTCTTGGCCTCGGTCTCGCCGATGTGCTGGCCGATCAGGTCGGCGCGGTGCACCTCGCGGACGGTCTCCTTCTTCAAGATGCCGAGGCCGCAGTAGATCTTGGCGACCACTCGGGCGATGGTGGTCTTGCCCGTACCGGGTGGGCCTGCGAAGACGAGGTGGTTGGTGCGCTGCGCGACGGCCAGGCCGCGCTCCTGGCGGCGGATCGCCATGGCGACCGACGACTTCAGCCGGGCGACCTGGTACTTGACCTCTTCGAGCCCGATGAACTCCGCGAGTTCGGCTTCGGCCTCGACGAGCAGGTGGGCCTTGCGTTCCTTCGCGCCCGGGTCCACGAAGTCGACCTCGGTCGGCTCCGTCGCGGGGTCCCACGGGTCGAGGCGGGCTTCGATGCGGGCAGCGGTGGTCGGCACGATCCCGTAGGACGTGTCCGACAGCGCCACCTCCACGTGTTCGTGCTCCGGGTTGGCGGCGTACAGCTCGGCCAGGGTGTCGGCGGCGTCGAGGTCCTCGCCCTGGGCGCGCAATGACAACGCCTTGACCAGCGTGCCGTCGACGACAGCGACCTCGACCGGTCCGGACGGGTCCTCGAGGTAGGACAGGGCCGGGGCGAACATGCCGAGCCTGGCCAGTGAGGTGCCCAGAGCGACGCGGGCGGCGTGCGCGTACGTCGCGTCGAGCTCGGGATCGTTGACCACCGGGGTGAGCAACCGGACGACGTCGGACCACCGCTCGGTGCGGTAGTACATGGCGACGCGCACCCAGCGGGCGTTCAGCCAGCTCGGCTTGCGCTGGATCAGCTGCTCGACCAGGCGGTCGGCCACGGCGTAGTCGCCGCGATCGGACAGCGTTGCGGCGTAGGCGAGTTGGAAGTCTTCGGCAGTGGTGGCACGGAACTTCAGGTAGAGGCCGGTGTCGTAGTCGAAGCCGAGATCGCCTGGCGTCATCTCGAGCTGGCGCTGCAGCAGCCCTGCGGTCGAAACGGTGCGCCACACGGACTCCACGACCCTCGCGCTGGTGTCGCCGGCCGCGGCCAGTCCCGTCCAGGCGTCGCACTGCTCGTGGGCGATGCGCGTCAACTCGGCGAAGCCGCTGCGTGCTGCCGCGAGGTCGACTGGGCGGCGCCGGTCGTGGACAGTCAGCCCGAGCGTCCGGCTGCACGTCGCAAAACGACTCAGAACATCGCGGTCGACCCGCGCCCCCGCAAGCGTGTCACTGCCCATATGCGTCACGGAGGCAATCGCCCCCGCCATCTCCTTATGTATGCCTAAGCTAACCCGGCGAAGTTAGCATTGCATAACTTAACTGTCGAGACGCACGTCCTCCGTTGCTGCAGGCAATGGGCGTGACCGCGGTCACCCCTCGACGACGGTCACCAGGCTGTTGACAGACCAGGGTGAAGAACGAGCCAGCAACTCCCGCGTCCCGTTCCTCCTGCAGCTTTGCTGCGGACGCCTCGCCCGGCTCGAGCAAGCATGCCTGCCACCAACATCGACTTTCCGGGCAGAAGTGCGAGTGGTTTCGACGAGAAGTCCACGTTCGAGCCGACGCGCTGGCTCAGACGAGCGGGATTCCCTTGCGGATCCGCCGGTCCACGTCCTTGAGCAGAACGTTGAACGGGAACTGCCGGACGAAGGCCGGCAGGGCGTGGTTGACGGCTCGCAGGACGGCGATCACCCGGTCGAATCGCTGCTGTCGCCGTTCGTCCCACGGCAGCCGCATTTCGTCACGGAATCGCTGTGGCAGGAATCCGGTGGTGATCAGCAGCGCGAAGTCCTCGGACCGGCGCTGGATCGGCCCTGGCAGCCTGACGCCCCGAACCCGGCTGGCGGCAATGGGATAGAGGTAGTCGCGGACGGTGTCGTCGATGTGCACCCGTTCCAGCGAGCGCTGCCAGTACTCGTCGAAGGCGGCGCGATCGGGCGGCCACATCTCCGGCGGCACCTGCAACGTGGTGCCGAGGTTCATGCCGTCGACGTAGTGCTGGTCGGCCTTCTCGCCGTCGAGTTCCCCGATGAACAGCCGGTGGATGTCGACGCCGCCCTTGTACAGGCAGGCCGCGACCCACAACTGCAGGTCCTTGTCGAAGGCGTGGTACTTCACCGGGCTCTCGTCGGTCGAGTAGACCTGCGCGTGCGCCTTGTTGACCGCCCTCCGGTACGCGGCCTTCTGCGCCTCGGTGCCCTTCGTCGCCACGGCGAGGTACGTGAACGTCGTGCGCGCCCGCTTGATCGGGTGCAGGTCGACGCGGCCGCTCTCGACCCGGCTCTCCAGCACGCCGTAGCCGACGCCGGGGCGGGCCAGTTGCATGATCACGTTTGCCGGCCCGGCCAGCAGTGCAACGCCCATCAGTCCGTCGTCGAAGCTGGCCCCGCGCCGCCCGGTCGAGCCGGCCGTGACCCGTGCCGGTGCGCTGACCGGCAACTCCACCGGATTCTCGCTGATCGTCATCGACCGACCTCTCACCCCATAAATCTGCGAACGCGTGTTTCCTGATATTGCCGCTCACCGTAGACGGGTGTCAAGATGGTGCGATGGCTCAAGTCAGGCCGTATGGCGGCGTCGAGGCGGCGGAACGACTCGCCGACCGTCGGCGGCGGTTCATCGACGCCGGCTTGGAGCTGCTGGGCGGCGAGGCCGTGCCCGCCGATCTGACGGTCCGGGCGATCTGCCGCGAGGCCGGACTGGCCGCGCGCTACTTCTACGAGGGCTTCATTGACAAGGACCAGTTCGTCGGCGCCGTCTTCGACACCGTGATCGCCGAACTCGCCGCCACCACACAGGCCGCCGTCGCGGCAGCGCAGTGCTCCGATCAGAACCGGGCGGGCATGGCCAACATCGTGCACGCCGTGGCCTCCGACGCCAGGATCGGCAGGCTGCTCTTCAGCGCGCAGCTGTCGAATTCGGTGGTGGCGGCCAAGCGCGCCGAGTCCGGAGTGCTGCTCGCAATGCTCTACGGCCGCGAGATCGGCATGGCGCTACGCGTCGATCAGGGCGAACGAACTAGCCGCAAGGGCATGGCGACTGCCCACTTCGCGGTCGGCGGCGTTGGGCAGACCATCAGCGCTTGGCTGGCGGGTGACGTCGACCTGACGCCCGATGAACTCGTCGACCAGCTGGCGGCGATCCTCGACACCATCACCCGCCCGCGCCTGCATGGCGGCGACTGACCGCCGAAAGTACGGTTGTCGACCCGACACGCCGAGGATCGCGTCATCGAGCGGAGTGTCGGCGCAGTCGTGCAGTTGCCGAAGCTGGTCACGACCGGAATCTGAATCTAACATCAGGAACAGGTCGGTAAAACGAGCCGATGCGACGGGAGATCCAGCACTCGTGATCGTCATTCCCCGCGTCCGCCTGCACGCCCGCCCAGACATGGAGTGCACTGCCGTGAGCGTACGAAAGAGACTCGCGCGGAATGCAATAGCGGCTCTCTCATTCATCGGTGTCCCCCGCCGCGCCAGTCAACGCGAGGGGGCGCCGTCGACATGAGCAGGAATCCAGGGACCGCACCGGGCGTCACGCGCGAGTTCATCGGACTCGACTCACCGTCGGCTCGACGGGCCGCCTCCGGCGGGCACCCCTGCCAGGGCGTCTACTACCGCGGGGTCGGCCGCAAGCCGAAGGTGGGCATGATCGCCACCCACTATCAGGTCGACTTCTCAGAGCACTACCTCGCCGAGTACATGGCCACCCGCGGCATCGGATTCCTCGGCTGGAACACCAGATTCCGCGGCTTCGAGAACAGCTTCCTGCTCGACCACGCGCTCGTCGACATAGGCGTCGGCGTTCGCTGGCTGCGCGACGTTGCGGGCGTGGAATCCGTTGTCCTGCTTGGTAACTCCGGTGGCGGATCGTTGATGGCCGCATACCAGGCGCAAGCCGTGGACCCGCACGTCGTGCCCGTGGGCGGAATGCGGCCGGCCGCGGGCCTAGGCGACCTGATCGCCGCCGACGGGTACGTCGCGAGTGCAGCGCACCCCGGCCGTCCCGAAGTGCTCACCGCCTGGATGGATGGCGCGGTCGTCGACGAAGCCGACCCCGTGCCAAGCGATCCCGATTTGGACCTGTTCGACGAGTCCAACGGCCCGCCGTACGCGCCGGAGTTCGTCGAGCGGTATCGCGCCGCGCAGGTGGCCCGCAATCACGCGATCACCGAGTGGGCTGGGGACGAGCTGAAACGCGTTCGCGCAGCGGGCTTCTCGGACCGGCCGTTCACCGTGCACCGCACCTGGGCGGATCCGCGCATGGTCGATCCCACCATCGAGCCGACTAAGCGCCCCGCGAACACCTGCTATGCGGGCGAGCCGGTGCGGGCCAACCGCTCGGCTCGCGGGATCGCCGCCGCATGCACGCTGCGAAGCTGGATGGGCATGTGGAGCCTGCGCCACGCTCAGACCCGCGCCGAGCCGCACCTCGCCCGCATCGAGTGCCCGGCGCTGGTGATCAACGCCGAACAGGACACCGGCGTCTTCCCGTCGGACGCCAAGCGGATCTACGACGCGCTGGCGAGCACCGACAAGACGATGTGCGTCATCGACTCCGACCACTACTTCACGACACCGGGCGCGCGCAGCGAGCAGGCCGACGTCATCGCCAAGTGGATCGGCAAGCGGTGGCGGTGACACCCGTACGCGTGCTCGCCCACTTCGTGCCGGGCGACAAGGTGCTCGACTTCGTTGCGGAACAAGCGGATTGGTTGGACGTCCGGTTCTGCGCCGAAGACGACGACGCGACGTTCGAGCGCGAGCTGCCCGAGGCCGACGTCATCTGGCACGTGCTGCGGCCGCTGTCGGGACCCGACGTCGAACGGGCCGCACGCTGCCGGCTGATCCACAAGCTGGGCGCCGGGGTCAACACGATCGACGTCGACGCTGCCACCCGGCACGGGATCGCCGTGGCGAACATGCCGGGCGCCAACGCGCCGTCGGTCGCCGAGGGCACGCTGCTGCTGATGCTGGCCGCGCTGCGTCGCCTGCCCCACCTCGACCGGGCGACCCGGGCCGGGCGGGGCTGGCCGTCGGACCCGTCGCTTGGCGAGACCGTCCGCGACATCGGCGGGTGCACGGTCGGCCTGGTCGGGTACGGCAACGTCGCCAAGAGCGTCGAGACGATCGTTTCCGCGATGGGCGCCGACGTGGTGCACACCAGCACGCGTGATGACGGCCATCCCGGGTGGCGTTCGCTGTCCGAACTGCTTGCCCAAAGCGACGTCGTGTCGCTGCACCTGCCGCTGACGGCTGCGACCGAGGGCATGATCGGCGCCGACGCGCTGGCGACGATGAAGGCCGACGCGGTGCTGGTGAACACCTCGCGCGGCGCGATCGTCGACGAGGCGGCCCTGGTCGCCGCCCTGCGCGACGGTCGTCTCGCCGCGGCGGGACTCGACGTCTTCGCCACCGAACCCGTCGAGGCCGACAATCCGCTGCTGCAGCTCGACAACGTCGTCGTCACGCCCCACGTCACCTGGTACACGGCCGACACGATGCACCGCTACCTGGTCCACGCCGTCGACAACTGCGAGAGGCTTCGAGACGGCCGGCACCTGGTGAACCTGGTGAACGAGGTGCCTGACGCACCTGGGTGAGCGCCGGGTACCCTCGGACCCAACCGACCGGTTAGTTATCCAGAGGAGGCGACGATGCCCATAGCGATCCTGTCCGAGCACACCGACTTAGCCGAGTCCGTGCGCTCGTTCGTCAAGCGGGTGGCCCCGTCGGAGGTCCTCCACGAAGCGCTGGAGAACCCGATCCCCAACCCGCCCACCTACTGGAAGGGCGCCTCCGAGCAGGGCCTCAACGGCGTCCACCTGTCCGAGGACGTCGGCGGCCAGGGCTTCGGCATCCTCGAACTGGCCATCGTGCTCGCCGAATTCGGCTACGGCGCGGTACCCGGCCCGTTCGTCCCCTCGGCCATCGCCAGCGCGCTCATCAGCGCCAACGACCCGGCAGACAAGCGCCTCGAGGGCCTGGCCTCCGGTGAGGTCATCGCCGCCTACGCTCTTGACTCCACGCTCACCGCCACCAAGCAGGGCGGTGGCCTCGTCATCCGCGGCGAGGTCCGCGCCGTGCCCGCCGCCGAGCAGGCGTCGGTCCTGGTGCTGCCGGTCGCCATCGATGGTGGCGAGGAGTGGGTCGTCCTCGACGCCGACCAGGTGGAGATCGAAGCCGTCAAGAGCGTCGACCCACTGCGTCCGGTCGCGCACGTGCGCGCCAACGCCGTCGAGGTCGCAGACGATCGCGTCCTGTCCAACCTAAGCCGGCCGCTGGCCCGCGCCCTGATCACCACGCTGCTGTCGGCAGAGGCCATCGGCGTCGCACGCTGGGCCACCGACACCGCGGCCGAGTACGCCAAGATTCGCGAGCAGTTCGGCCGCCCGATCGGTCAGTTCCAGGCCATCAAGCACAAGTGCGCCAACATGATCGCCGAGACCGAGCGCGCCACCGCCGCCGTGTGGGACGCCGCCCGCGCCATCGACGAGTTGGCCGAGAAGGGTGCCGAGGGCAGCGCCTTCGAGTTCGCCGCAGCCGTCGCCGCCACCCTGGCTCCCGCTGCCACCCTGCACACCACGCAGGACTGCATTCAGGTGCACGGCGGCATCGGGTTCACCTGGGAGCACGACACCAACGTCTACTACCGGCGCGCAATCGTGCTCGCGGCGTCGTTCGGCCGTGCCGCCGACTACCCGCAGCGCGTGGTCGACGTCGCCACGTCGACCGGCATGCGCCCCATCGAGGTCGACCTCGACCCCGACACGCAGAAGCTGCGCGAGGAGATTCGCGCGGAAGTCGCTGCGCTGAAGGCGATGCCGAGCGAGGACCGCACCACCGCGATCGCCGAGGGTGGCTGGGTGCAGCCACACCTGCCCAAGCCGTGGGGCCGCTCCGCCAGCCCGATCGAGCAGATCATCACCGCCCAGGAGTTCTCCACCGGCCGCGTGAAGCGCCCGCAGATGGGCATCGCCGCGTGGATCATCCCGTCGATCGTCGCGTACGGCACCAACGATCAGCAGCAGCGCTTCCTCCCGCCGACGTTCCGCGGCGAGATGATCTGGTGCCAGCTGTTCTCCGAGCCCGGCGCCGGCTCCGACCTGGCGAGCCTCACCACCAAGGCCACCAAGGTCGACGGCGGCTGGCGCATCACCGGCCAGAAGATCTGGACCACGGGTGCCCAATACTCCGAGTGGGGCGCACTGCTGGCCCGCACGGACCCCAGCGCGCCGAAGCACCAGGGCATCACGTACTTCCTGCTGGACATGAAGTCCGAGGGCGTCGAGGTGAAGCCGCTGCGCGAGCTGACTGGCAACGCGATGTTCAACACCGTCTTCATCGACGACGTGTTCGTGCCCGACGATCTGGTGCTCGGCGAGGTCAACCGCGGCTGGGAGGTCAGCCGCAACACGCTCACCAACGAGCGGGTGTCGATCGGCGGCAGCGAGCCGCCGTTCCTGGCGAGCCTCGACCAGTTCGTGTCGTTCCTCGCCGAGGGGCACTTCGACCAGATCGAGCAACACGAGGCAGGGAGGCTGATCGCCGAGGGCCACGCAGCCAAGCTGCTGAACATGCGCTCCACGCTGCTGACATTGGCCGGCGGTGACCCGATGCCCGCAGCCGCGATCAGCAAGCTGCTGTCGATGAAGACCGGCCAGGGTTACGCCGAGTTCGGCGTCTCCTCGTTCGGCACCGACGGTGTGATCGGCGATCAGGGCGAACTCTCCGGCAAGTGGGCGGAGTACCTGCTCGCCGGTCGCGCCACGACGATCTACGGCGGTACCTCCGAGGTGCAGCTGAACATCATCGCGGAGCGTCTGCTCGGTCTGCCTCGCGATCCGTAGGTCGGCGTGAGATCGTTCCCATGTGTCCACCGGACGTGTCTCCCGCGCCGGTGAGACGCGTGCGGTCGACGATCTGCTGGACGCGGCGGCGCTGGGGCCCGCGGGCCTGATCTTCGAGGGCGAGCCCGGGATCGGGAAGACCACGGCGTGGCTCGATGCGATCGATCGGGCCACGGCCCGCGGCGTTCGCGTGCTGTCATCACGGCCCGCGCAAACGGAGTCGGTGCTCGCCTACGCCGGGCTGACCGATCTGCTGAGTTCGGTCGATCCGAGCACCTGGCCCGATCTGCCCCGGCCACAGCAGCAGGCGCTCGACCGCGCGCTGCTGCGGGTCGACGTCGACGATGCGGGAACCGACCGACGCGCCGTCGCCGCTGCATTCATGTCGGTACTCGACGCGCTGGCCACGTGGGGAACGGTGCTGGTGGCCGTCGACGACCTGCAGTGGATCGACCCGTCGACCGCTCACGTGCTTGCCTTTGCACTGCGCCGGATGACGGGTTCGGTCGGTGTGCTGGCAGCGGTGCGCACGTCGCCCGACACGTCGGCTGCGTCGTGGCTGGAACTGGCGCGCCCCAACCGGCTGAGACGGATGTCGTTGCAGCCGTTGGACGTCGAAGTACTTCATGACGTACTCGTCGATCGCCTCGGCGGATCGTTCCCCCGTCCAACGATGCTCGAGATATTCGAGACGTCCGGCGGAAACCCCTTCTACGCGTTGGAATTGGCGCGCTCCATTCGCAACGAGCCCGATCGTGGGCAGCACCTGCTGCCCGCGTCGTTGACCGAGTTGGTGCACAGCAGGATCGGTAGCGTCGACGAATCCACCGGACAGGCTCTGTTGGCGGTCGCCTGCCTCGCATCCCCGAGTGTCGACGTGGTCGCCGAGGCACTCGGAACCGACGGCCAGGCCGTCGTCGCGATGCTGCAGGACGCCGAGGGGCACGGCATCATCGAACTCCGCGGAGCCGGTATCCGTTTCACCCACCCGCTGATCGCGAGAGGCGTCTACTCGGGTGCGTCGGCGGAACGACGTCGCGCGATGCACGGCAGAGTGGCCGGGGTCGTCGTCGAGGAAGAGCTTCGGGCCCGACACCTGGCACGGGCCGCGACACGCGCCGACCCGACGACGCTCCGAGCGCTCGACGCCGCGGCCGAGCTGGCCCGCCGCCGTGGTGCCCCCATGGCCTCGGCCGAACTCGTCTCCCTCGCCATCGATCTGGGTGGCGACACACCTCTCCGTCGAGTCCAACTGGCCGGGCACTACTTCAATGCCGGGGACTCCGACCGTGCGCGAAGCCTGCTCGAGCAGACCATCGACGAGGTGCCAGCCGGCGAAGATCGCGCCAGGGCATTGCATCTACTCGGTGTGGTCCGAATGTTCGACGACAGCTTCGTCGAGGCGGCACCGCTTCTGACGAAGGCGCTCGATGAATTGGGCGACGACCCGTCGCTACGCGCGGAGATCCTGATAGTCCTCTCCTTTGCACAAGTCAACGCGGGCCGCGACACCGATGCGATGCGGAGCGCCGAGGATGCGGTGACCCTGACCGAAGCGCATGGTCCGCCTGGCTTGCTCGGTCAAGCGCTCGGCATGCGGACCGTCCTGGGCTTCATGGCGGGCGAAGGGGTCGACGACGCGGCGATGGCTCGCGCGCTCGACTTGGACGACCAGCCATCGGGGCCAATCGCCACCCGACCCGAAGTGCAGAGCGCGGTCCTTGCCGTCTGGAGCGGTCGCTACGTCGACGGCGGAAAGGCGCTCGACGACGTCAGACGACGGTGCATCGAGCACGGCGAGGAAAGCGAGCTGATGTTCGTCAGCTTCCACAGTGCACTGGCAGCGCTCTGGCGTTCGGACTTCGAGGCGGCCAGGCGTGCAGCCGAGGATGCAGCTGCTCGGGGCCCGCAGCTCGGTGGCGACGTCTCGCGGTATGTCGCACTCATCACCCGCGCACTACTCGACTCCCTCACCGGTGACGTCGAGGCGGCACGCCGCGATGCCGACGAGGCATTGGCCGCAGGCGTCCGCTCGGGGGCGAAGAATCTCGCGCTCTGGCCGGTCATGGCAATGGGTGCCCTCGACGTCTCGCTCGAGAACTACGACGCGGCGTTGAAGACGCTGCAGCCGTTGTTGTCTCGCATCCCTGGCACACCGCCCACCACCGAGATCATCTACGCCTGGTTCCTTCCCGACGCCATCGAAGCCATGATCCAACTCGGTCGACTCACGGATGCCGAACCGTGGACTGCGCTCCTCGAAACGAACGGCCGCAGGCTCGACCGTCCGTGGATGCTGGCCATGGCGGCCCGGTGCCGCGCCATGCTGGCGGGCGCTCGGGGTGACGTCGACAGGGCCCTCGAGTACGCGAACGAGGCGCTGACTCAACTTGATCGGATCGAGATGCCGTTCGAACGCGCGCGGACTCAACTGCTGCTCGGGCAGCTGCAACGCCGACGGCGGCGCCAGGACGCCGCAGCCGCCTCGATACGGCAGGCGCTGGACACGTTCGACCGGCTGGGCACCCTGGTGTGGGCGGAGCGCGCCCGAGTCCAGTTGACCCGGACCAACGTCGGCCCCCGCGGGTCGGCCACACTGACTCCATCCGAACAGCGAGTGGCCGAACTGGCCGCCACGGGCATGACCAATCGAGACATGGCCGCCGCACTGTTCATCAGCCCGAAGACGGTGGAGGCCAACTTGTCTCGGGTCTATCGCAAGCTCGGCATCCACTCCAGGGCCGAACTCGGCAGGTGGGTGGGCGACGCCTCGCGCTGACGTCGCCGGCATGTGACGCGAACACCCGGTGCCCGTGCTCACATCTCGTGGCCAGGCCGCCCTCCCCCTGGGACGATGGAATCAGGACGGAAGAGAGGAGTGCGACGTGAGCACCGACGCCACCGCACCGGTTCTGCTGTACGACGGCGTCTGCGGAGTCTGCAACCGCGGAGTGCGCACCATCCTCCGGTTCGACCGGCGCGGCACGCTCCGATTCGCTGCGCTGGACAGTGACTTCGCCCGGGGCGTCATCGCCCGCCATCCGGAGTTGGCCGACGTCGATTCCGTTGTATACGTGACCGATCCCGGCGGAAGCGACGAAGCCGTCGACGTCCAGTCGGCGGCCATGCTCCGCGTTGCGGAGTACTTGGGCGGCCCCTGGCGGCTGACGCTGGCGGCCCGTGCGATCCCGCCCGGCCTCCGCGACTGGGCCTACACCCGCTTTGCCGAGATTCGCTATCGCGTCGGCGGCCAATACGACACCTGCCCCATCCCGCCGCCCGAGGTCCGCAGCCGGTTCGTCGACGCCGCATAGAACGCACGCCCCACGCGTCGACTCGACGACGTTCTCCGTGTGTGAGACGCCGATGCTAGCGTCCCTGTGACACATCACATGCGAGAACGGGACGTCGGGAACATGGGTCACAAGCATCGCGCTCGACGGGTTCGAAACTCCCGATTCGGGCGACATTCGACCGTCGCGCCGATGGTGACGGCCGGCTTGGCCCTGACCGGCGCAGGCTTGTTCCTCGCCACCCCAGCCGAAGCCGACGTCGTTGCCGACCGTCCGTCGACGCACGATGCGGCGGCGTCCTCGGTACGGACGATGCTCGCGTCCAACACGCTGCCGTGGTGGATCGTCGACCCCGCCACGTCCCCGTCCACCGATCGCGCTGCGGCGCCCACCACCGGACGGGCCGCGGCTTCGGCTGCGCCCGACCTGTACGCATTGATGGTTCCCGCCGCGGCCGGACCGACGCGATCTGCCGGTGTTGCCCTCAATCCGCTTGCGGCTCTGATCGGGGCCTTCGTCGGCAACGGTGTCGACGCGGCGGCGGACTGCACCGGGTCGGCCTGCAACGGCGGCAACGGCGGCTTCTTCTTCGGCAACGGCGGTCGGGGGGCCAATGGCGGCCACGGCGGCAGCGCCGGGCTGATCGGCAACGGCGGTCGCGGTGGCGATGCCACGGTCGCCGGGATGGCAGGCGGTGACGGCGGCCGTGGCGGCGTGTTGATCGGCAATGGCGGCGGAGGTGGTCGCGGCGGCAACGGATCCGTCGGATCGACCGGTGCCGCTGGCACGAATGGTGCGACCGGCGTGAGCGGTGATAGAGGGAACGACGGCACCGACGGCGAAGCCGGGACGGACGGGAGTAACGGCGTCGACGGGGCCCCGGGAAGCCGTGGAGTCGACGGCGCAAACGCGAACGGCGTGAACCCCACGCCCGGATCTGCCGCCGGCCCCGCCGGCACCAACGGCGCCACCGGCGGCACGACCAGCGACGGCTTCGGTCAACCTGGTGGCGCCGGGGGTCTCGGCAATCCCGGCGGCAACGGCGGCAACGGCGGCACGGGGATCAACCAAGGAGGCGCCGGCGGCGCTGGTGGTCCCGGAGTCGTTGGCGCCGTTGGCGGTAACGGCGGCACGGGCGGGACTGCCGTGGAAGGCGGGACGGGCGGAGTCGGCGGGACCGGCGGAGCCGGCGCCAGCGGAGGCAACGGCGGTGCCGGCGGCGACGGCGCCGCGGGGGGCGATGGTGGAGCCGGAGGAGTCGGCGGGACCGGCGCCAACGGGGGCGCCGGGGGTCGAGGAGGCTCGGGCATCGGGTCGCTCGGGGCGGGCGGAGCGGGCGGGGCCGGCGGCTCGGGAGCCAATGGAGGGACCGCTGGCGCCGGTGCGGACGGCGCGTCGGGCCTGAACGGCACCAACGGCACGAACGGCACTCGCGGCGGGAACGGCACCGATGGCACCAGCGGGGGCACCGGAGGCCCCGGCGGCAACGGCACCGCAGGCGGCGCCGGATCGTCGGGCACGGCCGCCGGCGCGGGTGGACGCGGTGGCGCCGGTGGACTCTTCGGATCGGGTGGCGCAGGCGGCGCAGGCGGCATGGGTGGCACAGGTGGAACCGGCGGTGTCGGCGGCTCCGGCGGCAATGGCGGAGTTGGTGGCGACGGCGGCAACGCGGGCAACGGCGGTACGGGTGGACGCGGTGGCGACGCAGGCAACGGGGGCGCAGGAGGCGACGGCGGCAACGGGGGCAGCGCCAACGGCGCGGCGGGCGGCAACGGGGGCCGCGGTGGCGATGGCGGCCAGTTCGGGCTCGAACGTGGCCCCGGCGGCGTGGGTGGCGCCGGTGGCGCCGGTGGCGCCGCAGGCACTGCGGGATCCGGCGGTTCGGGCGGATCCGGCGGCGCCGCAGGACAAGCCGGTTCGGGCGGGTCCGGAGGGCTGGCGGGGCAGGCCGGTAACGGCGGAGCAGGTGGCACGGGTGGATCGGGAGCCGTCGGCGGCGTCGGCGGATCGGGTGGATCGGGCGGTGCGGCAGGCGCGGGTGGCTCCGGCGGACTGTTCGGCAACCGCGGTGCCACTGGACAGCAGGGCGCCGCAGGCGGGAACGGAGCCTCTGGCGAGGACGGCCGCGACGGAACCAGCGGCGCGGTCGGTGCCAACGGTGCCGTCGGCACCAGCACGGGCGGGACGGACGGCACGGCGGGAACGGGAGGCTCCGCGGGCACGAACGGTGCGGCCGGCACCGCCACCAAGGGAGCCGACGGCCAGAAGGGCGCCGACGGTCGGCCGGCCGCGAACGGCAACCCATCCGGCGTCGACTGACGCCGCCTGACGCGCGTTCCGCCGACGGGTCGTTGTCGCCCGCCAACCACCACGCTGGGGCAGAATTCGTCTGACGTCGGCCGGCAGGAGGTGTGCGACGAGCGACCCCAAGTCGGCTGTCACGCTTCGTCAGCTGCGGTACTTCGCCGTGCTCGGCGAGGAACTGAACTACCGGCGCGCCGCCGAGCGACTGTTCATCACCCAGCCCGCGCTGTCGACCGCGATCAAGGCGCTCGAGCACGCATTCGGCGTCACCCTCTTTACCCGCAGCACCCGCGAGGTCGCGCTGACCGATCTCGGCGCTGCGTGGCTACCGCAGGTACAGCAGGCCCTCTCAGGAGTGGACGCCGTCGTCGCCAACCTCGTCACGCTCTCGGGCACCCGACACGGCGTACTTCGACTCGGCTACCTGATCGGCACCGGCGCGGATCTCCTGTTCCGGTTGGTTCGGCACTTCGAGGCGGTGTACCCAGACGTCACGGTCGAGCCGATCGAGTACGACTTCGGTGACCCCACCGCGGGCCTTGGCGACGGCACCACCGAAGTGGCGATCATCCGGCCGCCGGTCGATCTGCCCGAACATCGCATGCTGATGCTCGACTCCGAGTCCTGGGTGGCATGCCTGCCGCGCGACCACCGACTCGCCGAGCGCACCGAGGTCCAGATCGCCGAACTGCTCGACGATCCCATCGTCTGCGCGCCGCTGACGGCCGGGCCCTGGCGGGACTACTGGCTGGCGATGGACGTCCGCGGCAACCGGCCGCCCACCATCGCCGCGATCGCGGCGACGTACGAGGCGGAGACGACGTCGATCGCGCGCGGTCTGGGCATCAGCTTCACGACGTCATCGGTGGCCCGGTTCTACGACCGGCCGGGGATCGTCTACGTGCCGATCACGGATCGACCGCCCAGCCATACGGCTCTCGCGTGGCATCCAGCCAGACTCTCGCCGCAAGCGGATGCCCTGGTCAGGCTGGTCCAATCGCAGTGGAGCTTCGGTGACGCATCCACCGTCGCACCGATTGATAACTCCGCGTTATGAGTAGATCAAATCATTGAACTTCCGGTGAACGGCTGACGGGGCTTTCCTGTCATCAGTCGTTTTCCCGACCCGTCACCCCGCTGGAGTGCTCATGACCGACACACCCGTACGACCGACCGACCCGGCGCCGCCGGCGCTGAACGCCGAGGACGCCAAGCTGGCGGAACTCGGCTACACCCAGAAACTCGACCGCTCGGTCGGCACACTCGCGTCGTTCGCGATCGGCTTCGCCACGATCAGCGCCACCACCGCGGTGTTCACCGGCTTCGGCGCCGGCTACTTCACCGCAGGCGCACCGTTCGTCTGGACGCTGCTGCTGGCAGGCGCGGTGTTCGCGCTGTGGACGTTCATTGCGGCCGACCTCACCGCCAAGCTCCCGCTCGCCGGCTACTCATACCAGTGGATCAGCCGCATCAACGGTCCCGACCTCGCGTGGTTCACCGGCTTCATCGCCCTGATGGGCTGGGTGTGCGGCATGACCGGAGTCGGCTTCATCCTGTCCGGGTACCTCGGCGGACTGATGGGCTGGACGCTGACCCAGAGCACGCAGATCCTGCTCGCGATCGCCGTCGTCTTCGTCTGCGTGCTGATCAACATCTACGGCGTGCGGTTCGCCACGATGGTCAACAACATCGGCGTCAGCCTCGAACTCGTGATCACCGTCGGCGCCACCGCACTGATCGCCATCATCGCGTTCTCGGCGCCGGAGAACCACCAGCCGATTTCGGTGCTGTTCACCGGCGGCGAGTCCGGCGACAAGGACTCCTACATGCTGGCCTGGCTGGCCGCCGCACTCGGCCCGTTCTTCGGCCTGATCGGCGTGGAGTCCGGTGCCGACGTCGCCGAGGAGACCAAGAACGCCCGCCACGTCGTGCCGAAGACCATGTTCTACGCACTCGTCACGTCGATCGTGATCGAACTACTCATGTACGTCGTCTACGTGCTCGCCATCAAGGACGTGGCGGCGGTCGAGGCCAACTCATCCGCACCGATCGAGGAGATCATCACCCAGCAGGCCGGGCCGCTCGTCACCAAGATCATCGTGGCGGTCGCGCTCACCAACATCCTCGCCTGCCTGCTGGCCAACATCCTGGTCGCGACGCGGCTCACCTACTCGATGGCCCGCGACAACATGCTGCCGTTCTCCAAGGTGTGGCGGCACGTCTCGCCGACGCGAAAGACGCCCACGTTCGCGGTGATTGGGCTCGGAGTCCTGTCCACGATGCTGCTGCTGTCGGCGCTGGTCAACGAGAAGGCGTTCAACTACATCATCGGCATCGCGTCGCTGCTGTTCTTCTTCGTCTACATCCTGCAGACGATCGGCCTGCTCGTCGGCTACCGCAAGGGCACTATCCCCGCACCGGAGCCCGGCACGTTCGACCTCGGCCGCTGGCGCCTGCCCCTCTACGTCACCGCCCTCGTGGTGTTCCTCGGCGTCGCCGTGGCACTGCTCTTCCTCCCGCAGTTCACCAGCAACAAGTGGGTCTTCCTCGGCATCGTCGTCATCGCGGCGATCTGGTGGGCCACCGGCCTGAAGTCGCGGCTACGCAATGGCGACGCCGGTGCCACCTACGCCAAGACCCACGACCTCTGATCCCCGAAAGGACCTACTCCTCATGACTTCGACCTCCCTGGGTACCAGCAACCTCGTCGCCGTCGAACCCGGCGCCATCCGCGAGGACACCCCGCCCGGTTCGGTGATCCAGTACAGCGACTACGAACTCGACACCTCGAGCCCCTTCGCCGGCGGCGTGGCGTGGATCGAGGGCGAGTACATGCCCGCCGAGGACGCGAAGATCTCGATCTTCGACACCGGGTTCGGCCACTCCGACCTGACCTACACCGTGGCCCACGTGTGGCACGGCAACGTCTTTCGGCTCGGCGACCACTTGGACCGCCTCCTCGATGGCGCACGCAAGCTGCGCCTGGACGCCGGGATGACCAAGGACGAACTCGCCGACATCACCAAGCGGTGCATCGCGATGTCCCAGCTGCGCGAGTCGTTCGTGAATCTGACCGTCACGCGCGGGTACGGACGGCGCAAGGGCGAGAAGGACCTCAGCAAGCTGACCCACCAGGTCTACATCTACGCGATCCCCTACCTGTGGGCGTTCCCGCCCGCCGAGCAGATCTTCGGCACCACCGCGATCGTGCCGCGGCACGTGCGCCGCGCAGGCCGCAACACCGTCGACCCGACGATCAAGAACTACCAGTGGGGCGACCTGACGGCGGCCAGCTTCGAGGCCAAGGACCGCGGAGCGCGTACCGCGATCCTGCTCGACTCCGACAGCTGCGTCGCCGAGGGCCCGGGCTTCAACGTCTGCATCGTCAAGGACGGCAAGCTGGCCTCGCCGTCACGAAATGCGTTGCCGGGCATCACCCGCAAGACGGTGTTCGAGATCGCCGACGCCATGGGCATCGAGGCCACGCTGCGCGACGTCACCAGCCACGAGCTGTACGAGGCCGACGAGATCATGGCCGTGACCACCGCCGGCGGCGTCACGCCGATCAACTCGCTCGACGGCGAGCCCATCGGCTCCGGTGAACCCGGCCCCATGACGGTGGCGATCCGCGACCGGTTCTGGGCCCTGATGGACGAGCCGGGACCCCTGATCGAGGCGATCGACTACTGATCGACGCGATTCGTGGAACTTTTCCTGCGCGCACCGCGGGAAATGTTCCACGAATCGCCGTTGGGCGCGAGATCCGTTGTGATCATGACTGTTTCCCGTCCTCCGATCGGTCGAACTGCCCGCCGTTTGCGACGGAAGTCGCCGGGTACCGCCCGCGTCGTCCCAGTCCGATACGCACTCAGGAGGCACACGATGGCGACAGGAGAAACCGGGTTCGACGACGTGACGTTCGATCTCATCTCGGTGCAGTACCACTCACTCAAGGCGGGCCACGACTACGGGCAGTACGTGCGCGACGCACGCAACGCCGGTCTCGACGACGTGGCGTCGTTCTTCGAGGAGGTCATGTCCCAGGACTCGGAGCGGGCAGCGCGCTGTCACCAATTCCTCGGGCAGCTGCAGAGTTCCAACGCCTAGGAGCGACTCGTGGAACATTTCCTGCGCGCACCGCAGGAAATGTTCCACGAATCGCCATGGTCAGGGGAGGATCGAGTCCACGTAACCCCCGTCGACGCGCAGGGCGCCCCCGGTGGTGGCCGAGGACAGCGGAGACGCCAGGTACGTCACCATGTTGGCGATCTCGTTCGGCTCGATCAGCCTCTGCAGCAACGACTGTGGGCGGTGCTTGCGCACGAACTCGCGCTGCGCGTCGTCCCACGACAGGTCCTTGTCGACCAGTTCGTAGACGAAGTCCTCGACACCCGCGGTGTGCGTCGGGCCCGCGATCACGGAGTTGACCGTCACGCCGGTACCCGCCGCGTCCTTGGCGAATCCGCGCGACACCGCCAGCAGCGCCGTCTTGGAGACGCCGTAGTGAATCATCTCCTCGGGGATGACGACCGCGGAGTCGCTGGCGATCTGGATGGCCCTGCCCCACCCCCGCTCGACCATTCCCGGCAGGTACGTGCGGATCAGCCGGACCGCCGCGAGGACGTTGACGTCGAAGTAGTACCGCCACTGCTCGTCGGTGATCTCGCGGGCGGGCACGGCGCCGAAGATGCCGAGATTGTTGACCAAGACGTCGACGGCGGGCAGTTCGCGCAGGAGCTGGTCCACGCCGTCGGCGGTGCTGACGTCGACCGCGACCCCGACGACGTCGGCGCCCGTCTTGCGCAGGTCCGCGACCGCGGCGTCGACGCGGTCAGCCGAGCGGCCGTTGACCGCGACCCGGGCGCCGCTGGCTGCCAGTCCCTCGGCGATGGCGTACCCGATGCCCTGGGTCGAGCCGGTGACGAGTGCGGTCTTGCCCGAAAGGTCGATGTTCACGGGTTGGTACTACCACCGCGTGACCGCATCTATTCCGACTTGGATTCCTCGGAGTTGGATTCCTCGGCATCCGGCTGCACCGTCTCGTTGTCGATCTGGCCCGGCTGGCCATCGACCTCGTGCTTGGCGAGTTCGCGCTTCAGGATCTTGCCGGTCGGATTGCGCGGCAGCTCGTCGAGGAAGACGACCTCGCGGGGCACCTTGTAGCGCGCCAGGTTCTCCTTGACGTAGGCCTTGACCGTGTCCTCGTCGATGCTCGCACCGTCGGTCTTGACCACGAACGCTCGCAGGCGGTGGCCCCACTCCTCGTCCTCGACGCCGATCGCCGTGGCCTCCACCACCTCGGGGTGACCGCTGATCAGGTCTTCGACCTCGGCGGGGAAGACGTTCTCGCCGCCGCAGACGATCATCTCGTCGTCACGACCGCTGACGTAGAGCAGCCCGTGCTCGTCGAAGTATCCGACGTCGCCCGACGACATCAGCCCGTCGATGATCTGCTTGTGTCCGCCGCCGGTGTAGCCCTCGAACGGGAAGGTGTTGCCCACGAAGATTCGGCCGACCTCGCCCTGGGGAACCTCCTTGCCGTTCTCGTCGAAGAGCTTCACCCGCACGCCCTTGACCACGGGGCCGACGGTGGTCGGATTGATCTCCAGGTCCTGCGGCCGCGCGATCGTGGCGTACGCGATCTCGGTCGACCCGTAGAGGTTGTAGACGACAGGACCGAGCGTCTTCATAGCGCGGGTGGCCAGTTCACCACCGAGCTGTGAGCCGGACACGAACACGATGCGCAGGCTCGACAGGTCCGGCTTCTTGTCCATGGCGTCAAGCGCGTCCAGGATGCGCGACAGCATCACTGGCACGACGACCATCGCCGTCACGCGGCGCTTCTCGATGTCGGCGAGCACGGTGTCGGGCTTGAACCGGCGGCGCAGCACCAGCGTGCATCCGAGCATCATCGCGATGGTCGCGTGCAGCAGGCCCAGCGCGTGGAACATCGGTGCGGGCAACGACGTCACCTCGCCGGCCTTGAACGGCACGTGTGACAACACGCCGCCGATCGGCGCGAGCGACGGCGGGGAACTGCGGTTGGCGCCCTTGGGCGTTCCGGTGGTGCCACTGGTGAGGATGATGATCTTGGCGTGCTTGTCGACCTTCGGCGCCGGGCCGCTGTTCGCGTTGCGCTCGATCAGGTCGGCGAGCGTCTCGTCGTTGCTCTCGTGCGGCTGTTCACCGGAGGCATCGGCGGCGTCGGCCTTGTCCGGGTTGGTCGGCAGCGCGCGCAGCTTGCCCAGCTCCGGACTGGCTGCCGACACCGCCTTCGTGTACTCGTCGTCGTGAATGATCAGCTTGGCGCCCTCGCGTTCGGACACCTCCTTGATCTGCGGGCCCGAGAACTCGCTGTTCAGCAGGATGATGCGGGCACCGACGCGGGCCGCGCCGTAGAAGGCGATCGGGAACCAGCGGTGGTTGCGGATCAGCAACGCCACGCCGTCACCGCTGCGCACGCCCTTCGCCAGGAGGCCGTGAGCGACGGCATTGGCGGCGTCGTCGAGTTCGCCGAAGCTCAGCTCGCCGTCGTCGTCGATGACGGCCTTGCGGTGCGGCCACCGGCGCGCGTTCAGCGCCGGGATCATCCCGAACTCGCCCCAGCGCCGGATGTCCGCCAACATCGCCGCCATCGCTTGCGGCGCTTCGACTTTCAGCGCACCCGCCTCGAACATCTTGCGGGCGTAGTGCAGTTCGGCAGCGCCGCGCTCCACGTACCGCCCGGCGGACTCGCGCACCAACGTCGACAGGTCAGTGATGTTCACCATGCCGTCAGCCTATGTGACGCGCGTCCCGTCGAGGCCGGATCCGTGACCCATTTCTGGCGGTTGCGCGCCTACCATGGCGACATGGCGAACGCGCTGTCCCTGGACGTCGGCGGGCGCACGCTGAAGATCACCAATCCGGACAAGGTGGTCTTCCCCGGCCAGGATGGCGACGCCGACGTCGCCAAGCTCGACCTGATCCAGTACTACCTGTCGGTGGCCGACGGGGCGCTGCGCGGGGTCGCGGGCCGACCGATGATCCTGAAGCGCTTCGTCAAGGGCATCACCGAAGAGGCGGTCTTCCAGAAGCGCGCTCCCGAGAACCGGCCGGACTGGATCGACGTCGCGGAGTTGAAGTACGCCTCGGGCACGTCGGCCAAGGAGGCCGTGCTGCGCGAGCCGGCCGGCCTGGTGTGGGCGGTCAACCTCGGCTGCGTCGACCTCAACCCGCACCCCGTGCAGGCCGAGGATCTCGAGCACCCCGACGAACTACGCGTCGACCTCGACCCGATGCCGGGGGTCGAGTGGCCCCAGATCGTCGACGTCGCTCTGGTCGCCCGCGACGTGCTCGCCGACTTCGGCCTCACCGCCTGGCCCAAGACCTCCGGATCCAAGGGCTTCCACGTGTACGCGCGGATCGCGCCGCACTGGCCCTACAAGCAGGTGCGGCTGGCGGCGGAGACCATCGCCCGCGAGGTGGAACTGCGCGCGCCGGACCTGGCCACCAGCCGATGGTGGAAGGAGGAGCGCGAGGGCGTCTTCGTCGACTTCAACCAGAACGCCAAGGACCGCACCGTCGCTTCGGCCTACTCGGTGCGTTCGCGACCCGATGCCAGGGTGTCCACCCCGTTGCGGTGGGACGAGGTGCCCACCTGCAGGCCCGAGGAGTTCACCGTTCGCACGGTGCCTGCCCGCTACGCCGATCTCGGCGATCCGTGGGAGGGCATGGACGACGCACCCGGCGGCCTCGACCAACTCCTCGAGCGCGCGAAGGAACTCGGCCCGGCCGAGAAGGCGCCGCGCGGCGCACGCCGCGCGAACGGCGCCGGTGGTCGAGTCTCACCCATGCCGCTGATCGAGATCGCCCGCACCAAGACCAAGGACGAGGCGATGGCCGCGTTGGAGACGTGGAAGGGCAAATACCCCGCGGCCGCCGAACGGCTGAAACCCGTCGACGTCCTGGTCGACGGCATGCGGGGGCCCAGTTCGATCTGGTACCGCATCAGGATCAACCTCCAGCACGTACCCGAGGACGAGCGGCCACCACAGGAGGCCCTACTGGCCGACTACTCGCCGTGGGAGAAGTACACCGGCCCGCAGGGACGGCCCTGATCCGGGCGGCGCGGGAGTTCTTAGCAACTGTTTAGTGCTGACTCCCCAGTACCTTAACTTCGGCCCATAACTTCGGTACTACGTCGAAGACCTCTTCGACCGAGCATCGAAGGGAGACTGGCCATGGGCATCACCACCCACGTTCCGGCTTCGAAATCCCCGTTCCGGTACGGCAACCCGACGATCGACTGCAAGGGCGCAGAAGTACACACGCTCTGCAGGCAGATGGCCTCGGTCATGTCCATCACCGGTGCCGTCGATGCGACCAACGTCGGCTGCCTCGTCGACCGTGCTCTGCACTGCGTCATCCCCGAGAAGGCGTTCATCCTCGACCTCAGTGGCGTGGAGTCGTTCGCCAAGGCGGGCGTCGAACTGCTCGACGCGATCGACCAGGCCTGCTACGACGCAGGCGTCGAGTGGTCATTGGTGGCCGACGAGGAACTGGCCCGCGTCCTGCGCTCGCATGCCCAGGATCCGCAGTTGCCCATCACCCGCTCGGTTCCCGAAGCGCTGCACCACTTCTCGGACGTCGCCGACGAGCGTCGACGCCTCCTGCCCATCCTCACCAAGTCCGCTTAGTCGAGAAGGATAGAAACCATGTTGCTCGACGTTCGTTGGTTGGCCCATCTGCTGCGCGGTCGGCGCAGGCACCACGCGGCCTTAGGCCACGCACACCCGTAGTAGTCAGTTCACCAGCGACGCGACGGCGACCGCGATGGGGGTCTCCCCGCCGATCACCTCGAAGGTGACCCCCGCGGTCCCGTCGTCGTCGACCACCGCCGCCAGCACGGCAGCCACGTCGCTGCGGGAGATGCTGCCGCGGCCCGTCTTCTCGGCCACCGTCACCTGACCCGTTGCCGGCTCGTCGGTCAACAACCCGGGCCGGATGATGGTCGTGGCCAGTTCGCGTCGACCCAGTACGTCGCGGTCTGCTGCGGCCTTGGCCCGCAGGTACGCCGAGAACACGGCGTCGTCGCCGTCACCTTCTGGCGCCTCGTCGGCACCCATCGCAGACACCATGACGTAGCGGCGCACGCCCGCGGCGATCGCCGCGTCGGCCAGCAGCACGGCTGCGGCCCGATCCACGGTGTCCTTTCGCTCGACACCGCTACCGGGGCCCGCGCCGGCGGCGAACACCACGGCATCGGCGCCGCGCAAGTGCTCGGCGACCTCGTCGACCCCCGCGTTCTCGAGGTCCACCACGAGCGCGCGGGCACCGTTGGCTTCGAGGTCGGGCGCCTGATCGGGGTTGCGGATCAGGCCCGCCACCGAGTCGCCCCGGTCGCTCAGCAGGCGCTCGAGGTGCAGGGCGATCTTGCCGTGCCCGCCGGCGATGACCACGTGTTTGTTCACCCGTCCCACAGTAGGCCCGGTCATCAGGTGGCCGATGAGCCAGTCGGCCCGTGGGGTGAGAACACACCCGTGTTCGACACGGAGTCCGTGATCAGCAGCGCCGTGAAGCCGACCGCGAGGGCTACCAGGCACACCACGACGCACATCAGTGCCGTTCCCAGGAACTCACCGAAGTCACGCTTGGTCATCGTCATCATGATCAGTGCAACCGCGAGGGCCCCCGTTTAATGCCGGTTTCAGGTCGTCACGATGCGAAGACCTGGGAGTCGTCCGCGAAGGCCTTGAACTCCAGGGCATTGCCCGCGGGATCCAGCAGGAACATGGTCCACTGCTCCCCCGGCTGACCCTCGAAGCGGACGTAGGGCTCGATCACGAACTCGACGTCCGCGTTCCGCAATCGCTCCGCGAGGTCGTGGAAGTCGACGACGGTGAGGATCAGCCCGAAGTGCGGGACCGGAACGTCGTGGCCATCGACGGGGTTGTGAATCGGCCGCACCCGACCCGGCGCCAGGTGCGTGACGAACTGATGGCCCCTCAGGTTCCAGTCCACCCACGACTCCGAGCTGCGGCCCTGCTCGAGCCCGAGCACCTCGCCGTAGAACCGGCGCGCGGCAGCCAGGTCGTCGACCGGCATGGCCAAGTGGAACCTCGGTAACGGTAATCCGAAATCGGTCATGTCAGCCATCCTCCGCTGTCAGGAAACGCCCAGCTAGCGCGGTAGAAACATTGCCCTCGAATGTTCTGCGGATACAGGTGTCGCGCCGCCGCGAAACGGGCACTGTTGTGTGAGGTACCGCACACGCGGTCGGAGAGGCAGCGACGCATGGGCGGCAAGTTGCGCAGTTTGACGCGGTGGAGTGTGGCTCCCGCGCGAGACGTCGAGACGGCGACCACGCCGAAGGTGAACGTCCTGCGGGGGTTGGCGGCCAGGGCGACCACACCGCTGCTTCCCGACGACTACCTGAAGCTGATCAACCCGCTCTGGTCGGCACGGGAACTGCGCGGCGTCGTCGTGGACGTCCGCCGCGAGACCGAGGACTCGGCGACGGTCATCATCAAGCCCGGCTGGGGCTTCAGCGGGAACTACCTCCCCGGCCAGTACCTGGGCATCGGCCTGCGGGTCGACGGCAAGTGGCATTGGCGCTCGTACTCGCTGACGTCGGTTCCCAAGCAGGACGGCGGCCACGTGTCGATCACCGTCAAGGCCACACCCGAGGGTTTCCTGTCCACCCACCTCGTCAACGGCGTGCAGCCGGGCACGGTCGTTCGATTGGCCACGCCCAAGGGGGATTTCGCGCTGCCAGATCCGGCGCCCCCGGCACTGCTGTTCATCACGGCGGGCAGCGGCATCACGCCGATCATGGCGATGCTCCGTTCGCTCAAGGCGCGCGGCGAACGGCCGGACATCGTGCACGTCCACAGCGCCCGCACCGCCGAGGACGTGATCTTCCACGACGAGTTGCGCACGCTGGAGCGCGAGCAGCCCAACTACCGGCTGCATCTGCAGCTGACGGCGGAGATGGGCAAGATCGACTTCGCCGAGTTGGACGAGGTGGTCGCCGACTGGGCCGACCGCTCCGCGTGGGCGTGCGGCCCAGCGGAGATGCTCGACGCCGCCGAGGACACCTGGACCCAGGCCGGGGTGCGGGACTCCCTGCACACCGAGCGCTTCACGATCGCCCGCACCGACAAGGGCGGCGAGGGCGGGACGGTCCTGTTCAAGAAGTCCGGCCAGAGCGTCGACGTGGACGGCGCGACCACGCTGCTCCAGGCCGGCGAGGACGCCGGCATCCAGATGCCCTTCGGGTGCCGCATGGGCATCTGTCAATCCTGCGTTCTCCCACTGGAATCCGGTTACGTCCGGGACATCCGGTCGGGTAACGAGCACGGCGAAGGCGACCGAATCCAGACCTGCATCTCGACCGCATCCGGCGACTGCACCATCGACATCTAAGGCGACGACATGGCCATCAGCGACATCAAGCAGTACACCCACCTCTCCGCGGAGGACGTCGAGGAGTTGGGACGCGAACTCGACGCGATCCGAGCCGACATCGAGGAGTCGCGCGGCGAGCGCGACGCCCGCTACATCCGCCGGGCGATCCAGTTGCAGCGCGGCCTCGTGGTCGGCAGCCGCGTGGTCCTGATGGCGAGCCGCAACCGGTACGCCTGGGCTTTGGGCACCGCGATGCTCGCCACCGGGAAGATCATCGAGAACATGGAACTCGGCCACAACATCACCCACGGTCAGTGGGACTGGATGAACGATCCCGAGATCCACTCCACCGAATGGGAGTGGGACACGACGTCTCCCACGGAACACTGGAAGAAGTCGCACAACTACATCCATCACAAGTACACCAACATCGTCGGCCTCGACGACGACATCGGTTACGGCATCATGCGTCTCACGCGCGACCAGCGCTGGGAGAAGTGGATGATCGGCAACCCGATCTACAACCTGTTGCTCGGCACGCTCTTCGAGTGGGGCGTCGCCCTGCACGGGGTCGAAACGACCAAGTGGCGCAAGGGCGAAAAGTCGATGGCCGAGGTCCGCAAGGACCTGAAGATCATCGGCAAGAAGGTCGGCAAGCAGGTCGGCAAGGACTACGTCGTCTTCCCGGCGCTCGCAGGGCCAGGGTGGAAGCACACCCTCGGCGCGAACGCGGTGGCGAACCTGATCCGCAACTACTGGTCGTACATGGTCATCTTCTGCGGCCACTTCCCCGACGGCGCAGAGAAGTTCACGAAGGAGGAGTTCGAGACCGAGACGCAGGCCGAGTGGTACCTGCGCCAGATGCTCGGCTCGGCCAATTTCAATGCAGGCCCGCTGATGGCGTTCATGAGTGGCAACCTCTGCTACCAGATCGAGCACCACATGTTCCCCGACCTGCCGAGCAACCGCTACGCCGAGATCGCGGTCCGGGTGCGTGCACTCTGCGAGAAGTACGACCTGCCCTACACGACGGGGCCCATCCTGCGGCAGTACGGGCAGTCGTTCGTGACGATCGCGAAGCTGGCGCTGCCGGACAAATACCTCAAGGGCACGCCCGACGACGCGCCGGAGACGAACTCGGAGCGCAAGTTCACCCGGACCGATCGGCTACGGAACGCGTACGTCGACCCCGCGACGGGACGCCGTCGTGGGCTGCGGACCGCGATTCGGGAACTGCAGACGGCCAGCGCGGCGTAGCCGGCGCGCCGGTGCCGGCTCAGTACGGCCGTTCACCGGCGGAGTGCCGACACTGCTCGCGGAGGTAGCCGAGGAAGCGCGGCGCCACCTCGGGGACGACGATTGCGGGCAGCATGACGTCCCACAGGTCGGCCATTCGGGTGACCACGTTGGAGTCGCCAGGGGTCAAACCGGCAACGGCCCACGCACCGTATGACGCCGAGGCGACCGATCGGCCGACGACCTCGGGGTCCAGGTCGTTGCGCACGTCGCCCTGCCGCTGACCCCTGTCGAACTGGGCACCCAGCGCATCGGACCACGCCGCGAAGTACCTGCCCGCCTGGCCCGTCGTCCGGCCGACGGTGTGCAGGAGCTGCGACCCGACGCGCACGCTCGCGTCCCTGACGTGCAGCGACGCCACGGCGAACGTTCCCCGGATCGCAGCCTCGACGGCCGGCCCGCCCGCGTCGGTGGCGACGAACGCCGCCAGGACCCTGGTGTTGGCCTCGGCGAGGATGGCCTTCGCCACCGAGTCCTTGTCGCCGAAGTGGTGGTAGAAGGCCCCTCCGGTCATTCCCGACTTGGCGATGATCTCGCGCGTCCCGGTCGCCGGATAACCCTGTTCGGCGAACAATCGGATCGCCGAGTCCATGATCCGGCGACGCGTCACGACAGACCTCGTCTGCACGCGCTTCTCCGACGGGTGTCCACCGTCATCGATCGTCGTGTTCACGTGTCTGGCTTCTTCCGGTAGGCACGTCGCCACCGCATTTCGGTGTACGACTGTTTACTCACCGTACCAAAATGGTGCCGCCAGGGTTAGCGACGTTGATCACAGCCCACAGCAGCGGGCGGGTCCGAGTCAGTTCTGCAGGCCGGCGTCCGCCGCTGTGCGCACGGCGTCGGTCAGCCTCGCGACCAGGGAGCTGTCGAGTTTCCAGCACTGCCAGAACAGTGGCACGTCGAGGTGCGCGTCGGAGATGCGAACCAAGTCGGCGTCGGCTCCGGCCAGCGGTTGTGGGAACATCCCCCACCCCAGACCGGCGCGGACGGCGGCGGCGAAGCCCTCGGCGGTCGGGACGTAGTGCGTCGGCGGCGCGATCGGCCGTTTGAACACCCGGCGCAGGAACATCTCCTGCAGTGCATCGTCGCGATTCCACGCGATGTGCGGCGCGGAGGCGGCGCTGCGAGCGGTGAAACCGCCCCCAAAGTACCGGGCCAGGAAGGAACTCGACGCCGTCGGCACGTAGCGCATCACGCCGAGCCGGCGTACCCGGCAGCCGGGCACCGGCGTCCGCTCGGTCGTGACGGCCCCCATCACGACGCCCTCGCGGAGCAGCCGCGCCGAATGGTCCTGATCCGCGATGCGCAGGTCGAACAGGACCGAGCCCAGGCGCTCGAACACCGACGGGAACCACGTGGCCATCGAATCTGCGTTGACCGCCAACGCTATTCGCGGTGCCGCGACCTGGTCGCCGCCAACCTCGGCCAGCGCCTCGGCCTCCAGCAGGGCGGTCTGCGCCGCCAGGCGCAGCAGCGGCACTCCGGCCGGGGTGACCGTGCAGGGACGCTCGCGGCGCACGAGCACCTGGCCCACCCGCTGTTCGAGTGCCTTGATGCGCTGACTCACCGCCGACGGTGTGACGTGCAGCGACGCTGCCGCGGCGTCGAACGATCCGGTCTCGACCACGGCGGCGAGTGCTGCGAGCTGTTCACCGTCGAGCGCCACGTCGAAATGCTATGTGACGTGGCTCATCGCAGGAGGTTGGGACGCGAGGACGGTGCCGGGGCCATCACGTCGAGCAGTTCGGCGGGACGCTGCGCCTTCCCGAAGTAGAAGCCCTGCGCGAACTCGATTCCGAGACGCCGCAGCACCGACGCCTGCTGCGGCGTTTCGACGCCTTCGGCTATCACCGTCAGGTGCAGCGCGTCGGCGAGTGCTGCGACCGCTCGTAGGAGCGGCGGCGGCTCGCACGACGTCGGCGTCACCACCGCCACGAACGACGCGTCGAGCTTCAAGAAGTCGGTGGGCAGGGCCTGCAGCCTGCTCAGCGACGAGTAGCCGGTACCGAAGTCGTCAATGGCGACCTTCACACCGCCCCGGCGCAGTGCCGTCAGGGCTTCTAGTGCCGACGGCCGATCGACGTCGACCACGCTCTCGGTGACCTCGAGCACCAGACGCTCGGCGGGCCAGCCGGTCTCGGCGAGAGTGTCGAACACCTGATTGGCGTAGCCCTTCTGTACCAGCTCGAGCCCAGAGACGTTGACGCTCAACCACATCGACGAGTGCAGGGCGTCGCTCCGGATCCGCTGCGCGTCCAGACACGCACGGCGCAGGACGTAGTGATCGAGCGCAGCGATGAGGTTGTTCTCCTCCGCCACCCGAATCACCTCGTAGGGCGACAGATCGGGACGCGACGGCGGCGACCAGCGCAACAGCGCCTCGATGCCCACCAGATCGCCGTCCGACAGTGCTACGACGGGCTGATAGCGCACGTCGAGCACCGCTGCCGCGAGCGCGTCGCTCAACTCCACCGCCACGGGAGGCAGGTTCGCGGATTCGACCATCGTCCGGTTCCTCCCGCTGCGCTTGGCCCGCCGCAGCGCGGTGTCCGCACGCGCGACCACGACCGACACCGACTCGCCCGGCTGCCACGTCGTGACGCCCGCCGAACACCCCATCGACACTGCGTCGCGCAGCCGGTGGGTGAGCGAAACCGCTTGCTGGTCAGTGCCGTTGGGTAGCAGCACGGTGAACTCGTCGGCGCCACGGCGAGCGAGGACGTGTTCGGGTTCGAGCGCGTTCCGCCACGTCGCGACGATCTCCTGCATCACCTCGTCGGCGACCCCGCCACCGAATTGGTCGTGGATGGCCCCGTATCCGTCGATGCACACGAAGACGACCGCCGGCCGAAGGCCGCCCGACCGTGCTCGTCGAACGGCCACGCCGAGGAGGCGGTCGAAGCCGCGGCGGTTCAGCAGGCCGGTCACGTCGTCGAGTTCGGCGTTGAACACCAGTCGGCCGAGGATCGCGATCACGATCCCGATGGCCACCGTGGTGCCCGACGCGACCAGACCGGACCACCATGGCACGGTCGACGTCATCGCCATGGCCGTCGTGCAGCACACCAGTGCCACGCTCAACTGCAGCGCTGCCGCGGGCCACGCGACGAAGAATGCTGCGCAGGCGATGAAGACGTAGAGGGTGGCAAACGAGACGGCCACCGAGGGGTTTGCCGACTCGTACACCGACACGGTTATCTGGAGAGTCGCCGTCAGCACCATGAGATGGAACTGCCACAACCGCAGCCGCTCACCCCACAGCAACACCGTCAATCCGACGACGCCTGCGACGGCCGCGTTGCCGCACTGTACGGACGTGTCGGTGAAACTCGATGGTGCGAGGCTGGTCATCAGCACCACCAACAGGCCTCCGAACAGGAAGCACGAGCCACCGATGCGTGTCATCAGCAGCGGCGTTGCGATACCCGGCCACATGTCGACGCGCGTCAGGGCCGTCCACCCACCAGGTTCCCACCCCACGTCGGCATCGTAGCGTGGCAAAGTCATCACGATGGCTCAATCCGCGTGTTTTCGATCGTCGGCGCGGTACTGCCGCGAACCACGAGCGAAGGTGGGACGACGACGTCGTCGGCGTTCGGGGCGGTGTCTCCGCTATCCCACCGCGTGGGTCGAGTGGATCGCCGAATTCGGCTTCGCCGTGGAGATCTGAAGCTGGCACGACAAGGACCTCGCCGCGCTCGCGGCCACCGGGGCACGGTGCACCTCGATGACGGGCTACCAGCGTCCTACGCTGACCCGATGAATCTGGTCGGCACGGCGCCGCGTCCGCACCCCGCACGCCTGCTCGCGCAGACCTACCCGGTGCACGACGCCATCGACGCCCGCTACGGCGACATGGACACCAACGGACACCTCAACAACCTCGCGCTGGCGTCACTGCACGAGAACTGCCGCGCAACGCTGAACAGGACGGTGTTCCCCGGCGTGTACGACCTCAGCAGCCGTCGGATCCGCATCGTCACCGCATCCACCGTCGTGCACTTCGTGCGGGAAGCCCACTGGCCTGCGAGGATCGGGACGGCCATCGGGGTCGGCCGGATCGGACGCACGTCCTACGTCGCGTCCACCGCGCTGTTCGTCGCCGACGAATGCGTCAGCCTCTGCGACACCGTCCTGGTAACGCTGGACGACGACGGCCCGACGCCAATCCCCGACGAGGCACGCGAACGACTCGCCGCGCTCGGGCTCATCGCGCAGGACTGACCGGTCGCTAGCGGCCGAGTTCGCCCGCGATGCCGCGCTCGATGCCGAGTCGCGTGGCCTGCGGCAGCACGACCAGACCCTGGAGTTCGCGGTCGGCGAGTTCGAGCGACTGCGCGCGTTCACGTGGCGTCGCAGACGAATCCGCTGCCACCCGCAACAGGTTCTGCGCGCGCGACATCCGCTGCTGCGCTTCGCGTGAGAAGTCGCTGCGGCGCAACCGTTGCGCCTCGGCTTCGGCGGCATTGAAGGCCGTCACGTAGTCCTCGACGGCGCTCAGGTACTCCGCAGCGGACTGACGGTCGTCGAGCAGGTCCTCCGCCCGCGCAGGCCGCAGCAGATCGGCACGCAGCTTGGCCTTGTGGAAGGCCATCACCTTCGGGTCCCCGACGTCGGTCATCAACGGGAAGTCCAGCAGCTTGGCCGCATCGAGTTCGTAGTCGAGCCATCGCGCGTCGATGCGGTCGTGCTCCTCGACGGTGCGGACGATGGTTCGCCACAGGACGGTCCGGTCGCGACCGGCGTCGGAGTCGGGCAGCGGTCGCGCGGCAGGGGCGTCGTCGCCCGGCACCTCGTCCCGCGGGCCACCGACGCGCCGGAACGTCCGCCAGCCGGCATAGAGCGCTCCTGCCAGCGGCACGAGGATGAGCAGCAGCTCGGCCAACCGGAACAGAATGCCCACGCTTCCAGCATGCCACCGCCCACGATCGCCTCCGCGAACTTAGGGTCGACGCATGAATCGTCTGGACCGCTACTTCGAGATCACCGCCCGGGAGTCGACGTTCGGCACCGAGATCCGCGGTGGCCTCGTCACGTTCATCGCGATGGCCTACATCATCGTGCTGAACCCGATCATCCTGTCCAGCTCCGAGGACGTCGAAGGCAACACGCTCGACTTCGCGCAGGTCTCGGCCACGACGTCGCTGGCCGCAGGCGTCATGACGATCCTGTTCGGCCTGATCGCCCGGCTGCCGTTCGCGTTCGCGGCGGGCCTGGGCATCAACTCATTCCTCGCCACGACGGTGGTCGGCAGTGTCACCTGGCCCGAGGCGATGGGCCTGGTCGTGATCAACGGCCTGATCATCGTGGTGCTGGCCGCGACGGGCCTGCGGCGCCTGGTCTTCGACGCGGTGCCCATGGCGCTCAAGCTCGCGATCACCGCGGGCATCGGCCTGTTCATCCTGTTCATCGGCCTGGTCGACGCGGGCTTCGTGGGATCCACCGGCAGCCCGTCGCCGCCCGTGGGCCTCGGCACGGGTGGCGTCGGGTCCATCACGACCGTTCCGGTGCTCGTCTTCGTCTTCACCCTGCTGATCACGGGCGTGCTGGTGGTGCGCCGGGTGCGCGGAGGCATCCTGATCGGCCTCGTCACCGGCACGATCGTCGCGGTCGTGATCGAGGCGATCTGGCACTTGGGCTCGGCCGTCGACAAGCCCGGCGGGTGGAGCCTGTCGGTGCCCACACTGACGGGCTCGCCCTTCGCCATGCCCGACCTCTCCCTGGTTGGCGAGTTCAGCCTGTCGAGCTTCAGCCGCATCGGCATCCTCGCCGCCGTCATGCTGGTCTTCACGCTGGTGTTCGCAAACTTCTTCGACGCGATGGGAACGCTCACCGGTCTGTCCCGTGAGGCGAACCTCTCCGACGAGCAGGGCAACTTCCCGCGGCTCAAGGCGTCGCTGATCGTCGAGGGTGCGGGCGCGGCCGTGGGCGGCGCGACGTCCGCGTCGTCGAACACGGTGTTCATCGAATCGGGCGCGGGCATCGAGGAGGGCGCCCGGACGGGCCTGGCGAACCTCGTCACCGGCGTGCTCTTCCTTGCCGCGATGTTCATCTCGCCCCTGGCGTCGATCGTGCCGACCGAGGTCGCCGCGGCTGCGCTGGTGGTCGTCGGCGTGATGATGGTGTCGCAGCTGAGACACATCGACGTCTCCGACTTCTCCGTCGCCCTGCCCGTCATCCTCACGGTGGCGGCGATGCCGTTCACCTACTCGATCGCCAACGGCATCGGCATCGGCTTCATCGCGTGGGTCGTCACGCGGTCGGCGACGGGCAAGGCCCGCGAGATCAGCCCGCTGCTGTGGATCGTGACGGCGGGCTTCGTCGTCTACTTCGCGCGCGGGTGGATCGAATCCCTCATCGGAATGTGAGATCGACACCTTCCCGCACGTCTGGGAACGAGTTGTGCGGGTAGCCTTCCGGCCATGAGTGCGGGTCTGTTCGGGCTTCTCGACGACGTCGCCGCGTTGGCCCGGCTTGCGGCGGCCTCGGTCGACGACATCGGGGCCGCGGCGGGGCGGGCGACCGCCAAGGCGGCCGGCGTGGTGATCGACGACACCGCGGTCACGCCGCAGTACGTCTCGGGCATCACCGCCGACCGCGAGCTGCCGATGATCAGGCGCATCGCGATCGGCTCGCTGCGCAACAAGCTGCTCTTCATCCTGCCCGCGGCGTTGCTGCTGAGTCAGTTCGCGCCATGGCTGCTGCCGGTGATACTGATGGTCGGCGCCACCTACCTGTGCTTCGAGGGCGCGGAGAAGGTAGTGGCACGGATCTTCCCCGGAAAACACGGCCACGACGCGCATGCCGCGCCCGCAGCCGTCGCCGGCGAGGACGCCGAGAAGACCATGACGGCGGGCGCGATCCGCACCGACTTCATCCTGTCCGCCGAGATCATGGTGATCGCGCTCGACGAAGTCGCCGATCAGGCGTTCTGGTCGCGTTTGGTCATCCTCATCGTCGTGGCCATCGTCATCACCGCCGCCGTGTACGGCGTGGTGGCCGTGATCGTCAAGATGGACGACGTCGGGCTGCACCTGGCGCAGCGGTCGTCGGCGTTCGCGCAGAAGTTCGGCCGCGGCCTGGTCACCGGCATGCCGAAGGTGCTGGCGGCGCTGTCGGCGATCGGCACCGTCGCGATGCTCTGGGTGGGCGGCCACATCTTGCTGCTGCAATCCGACAAGCTGGGCTGGCACTGGCCGTACGGCACGGTCCACCACTGGGAGGAAGGCGTCCACCACGCCGTCGAAGGCGCCGGTGGCGTGCTGGCGTGGCTGCTCAACACCGGGGTCTCGGCCGTCATCGGCCTGGTCGTCGGCGCGGTCGTCGTGGCGATCGTGCACGTGCTGCCGTTCGGCAAGAAGGCCAAGCACTAGCCACATCGCCGGGAGCACCTCGCGGTTGAGCGAGCCCGATGCGGGGTACTTCGGGCGCGATTGAGCGGTTCCGCCAATCGAGGCACCTCGGAAGTGGAGCGCCGGACGTGGTGGAGTGGCTCGACAGGCTGCAGCGGCGGCACCGCGGCATCGGCTTCGCCGTCGGAGTCGTCTACAAGTACGTCGACGATCAGGGCGGGTACCTCGCCGCACTCATCACCTACTACGCGTTCGTCTCGCTGTTCCCCCTGCTCCTGCTGCTGACGACCGCCCTCGGCGTCGTCCTCGCCGGCCATCCCGACCTGCAGCAGCAGGTCCTGCAGACGGCGCTGACACAGTTCCCCGTCATCGGCAGTCAGCTGGAACGCCCCGAGCAGCTCAGCGGCGGCACGGTCGCCGTCGTCGTGGGCATCGCCGGTGCGGTCTACGGCGGCCTCGGCGTCGGGCAGGCCGTACAGAACGCCATGGACACGGTGTGGGCGGTGCCGCGCAACAACCGGCGCGACCCGATCCGGTCGCGGCTGCGCAGCCTGTTGCTGCTCGTCGTCCTCGGCACGGCCGCCTTCACGGCCACGGGACTGTCCGCGGTCGGCCGCGCGACGGAGTCACTGGGGTGGTTCGGCAAGGCCGTCATCATCCTGGCCGCGATCGCGATCAACGCCGTCATCTGCCTGATCGCGTTCCGCGTGACCACCGCCCGTCACCTGACGTACCGCCAGGTGCTGCCCGGGGCGCTGACGGCCGCGGTCATCTGGCAGCTGCTGCAGTCGTTCGGCGCGACGTACGTCTCGCACGTCACCAAGAACGCCAGCGCCACCAACAGTGTCTTCGCCCTGGTGCTCGGGCTGCTGGCGTTCCTCTTCCTGGTCTCGATCAGCCTCGTCATGTGCGCGGAGATCAACGTGGTGAAGGTCGATCGGCTGCATCCGCGCGCGCTGCTCACCCCGTTCACCGATCACGTCGACCTCACCCCCGCCGACCGAAAGACCTACGCGCGCAAGGCAAAAGCCGAGCGGGTCAAGGGTTTTCAGCGTGTCAGCGTGCGCTTCGATCCGCTGCGCGATGACGCCGTGCAGCCCGACGCCGAGCCGGCCGACCCGACGAAGTGACCGGCGCGCGCCGGCGAGCCCGGCGTGGGCGGGACGCCGTGCGCCACCCCGTTCGCGGCGTGGACGCCGGCGGCGAAGCGAACCACCGTTCGAAGTGCGACGTTGCGGCGCAATGACTTCAGGCGAGTTTCGTAGAGCATGACTTCAGCCTTGCCTCGCGGGATCGCCACGACGAGTGGCCCTAGTGCCGGGTATCGCTAAGATAGCGCCATGCACACGGTGTCGATCCTCGCCTACGACCAAATGTCGGGTTTCGAATCCGGCCTCGCCGCGGAGATCTTCGGCATGACCGAGCTGTCCGAGTCGTTCTCGGCAGGCATCGCGCGCCCCTGGTACACGGTGCGACTGTGCGCCGAGACGCCCGAGATCGGGATGATCGGCGGCGCGACGCTGAGGACTCCGTACGGACTGTCGGACCTCGCGGCCGCCGACACCGTCATCATCCCGAGCGTCCGCGACGTGCACGTGCCGCCCACACCCGAGCTGCTCGAGGCGATCCGCACGGCGCACGACCGCGGCGCACGGCTGGTGTCGATCTGCTCCGGCGCGTTCGCACTCGCCGCCGCGGGCGTCCTCGACGGCCGCTCGGCCACCACCCACTGGATCTACGCCGAGCTGCTCAGGACGCGTCACCCCCTGGTGACTGTCGACCCCGCACCGCTCTACGTCGACGAGGGATCGGTGCTCACCAGCGCGGGATGCGCTGCGGGGCTTGACCTTTGCCTGCACCTGGTGCGATCCGACCACGGCGCGAAGGTGGCCAATGACGTGGCGCGGCGCCTGGTGGTCGCGCCGCACCGGGCCGGCGGTCAGGCCCAGTTCGTCGACAGTCCGGTGCCGGAGCCGACGACGGACGGCCGCATCGCGGCGAGCATGGAGTGGGCGCTGGAACACCTGGACCGCGCGATCAGCCTCGACGAGATGGCCGCCCGCTCGTCGATGTCGAGGCGGACCTATCTGCGCCAGTTCGCCAGTGCCACCGGCACCACGCCGATCAAGTGGCTCATCGAACAACGCATTCAAGCCAGCCTGGCGCTGTTGGAGTCGTCGTCGCTGTCAATCGAGCAGATCGCCACGCGGGTGGGGTTCGAGTCACCCGTCACCTACCGCCACCACTTCGGACGCAGCGTGCAGACGACGCCGAGCGACTACCGCACCTGCTTCGCCGAGCGCTCGGCCTAGCCGCCGCCCTCTTCTGCGGGCAACGGTGGGGGCAGCGGTGCGGTCTTGGTGGGCGACGTCGACGGCGTGGTGGTGGTGGCGCTGTTCGGGCTGTGGAAGTCGACCCACGGTTCCTCGCGGATGACCTTCTCGCCCACGCTGATGATCAACGACTTCGCGGCCACGGTGTACTCGATGCCGTCGTTCTCCGCGACGAACGCACCGCTGTCGGTCTGCTCGGCGGACAGGATCAGCCTCGCGCCGTCGCGCACCCGCACGCCCCTGTACTGGTAGTCGCCGTCAGGGCCCTGACATATCGCCACGCGCGACGCCTCGGTACTGCCGAACTCGACCGCGGTGTTCGTCGAACTGCACCGAGCCGTCGAATCGAGGTAGCCCTGATCGTCGAAGTCCGGCGCCGCGGCCGCAGACGGCACGCCGAGCGCAAGAAGGGTCAGACCCGCCGCGGCGGCCATGGGAATTCGGAATCGAGACATCACCGTCCACCAGACCACGGACGCTCCGGTTACGCGAGCGTTGATACCGAACCGCGATGCATTCGTTTCCTCCGGTGCACACACCCGGCCGCCCGGCGTCGCGCGCATATCCTGACGCCGTCCACCTCACGTTCGGGGCGGGCGGTGCGTCTACGGGGTGATGACGACGAAGATTCCGTTCGAGCGGGCGATGGCAGACCACGGGCCGACCGTGCTGCGGGTGTGCACCGCGGTGCTCGGACCAGGCCCCGACGCCGAGGACGCCTACTCCGAGACGTTCCTCTCTGCACTGCGCAGATGGCCCGACCTCGCCGACGACACCAACGTCGAGGCGTGGCTGGTTCGGGTCGCGCAGCGCAAGGCGGTCGACGTCATCCGCGCTCGGGCGCGCCACGCCGTACCCAGCGCGGCAGTCCCCGACCCCGAGTCCACTCACGCCGCCGACGCCGAGGTGTGGCACGTCGTCGCGAAACTGCCTGAGCGACAACGCCTTGCCGTCGCCTACCACTACCTCGGCGGGCTGCCCCACGCCGAGACCGCCGAGCTGACGGGCAGCACGCCCGCCGCGGTTCGCCGCGCCGCCGCCGACGGCATCAAGGCGCTGCGAAGCGCACTCGCCGACCCCTCGAAGGACACGCCATGAACGACACCGAACTGTTCCCCATCGACCCCCGGACACTCGACACCCTGCACGACCGGCTGGTCGAGGTTGCTCGACGCGACGGACTGCTCGACGTCTGCTACCGCACCCTCGACACGCCGGTGGGCGCCCTGCTGCTGGCAGCGACCGATGCCGGGCTGGTGCGGGTTGCCTACGAGCGCGAGGACTTCGACGCGGTGCTCGGCACCCTCGCCGAGCGACTGAGCCCCCGGATCCTGCGCGACTCGGCGCGGCTCGATGACGCCGCCCGCCAGCTCGACGAGTACTTCGCGGGGCACCGACGGGCGTTCGACCTACGCCTCGATCACGCTCTGTCGGCGGGATTCCGCAGAACCGTGCAGGGCTGGCTGCCCGACATCGCGTACGGCCACACCGCCACGTACGGCGAGGTCGCCGCGGCAGTCGGGAATCCGAAGGCGGTCCGCGCCGTGGGCAGCGCATGCGCCACCAACCCGCTGCCGGTCGTCGTCCCGTGCCATCGCGTGCTGCGCAGCGACGGCAGCCTCGGCGGCTACGTCGGCGGTCCGGACGCCAAGACCACGCTGCTGACGCTGGAGCGGGCGGCATGACCGACGTGTGGGCGCACCGGGTCGCCGACGCCGATTGGCACGCGATCACGGCCGACGTCGACGACCACGGCGGAGCCCTGCTGCCGCCGCTGCTGACGCCGTCCGAGGCCGCCGAGCTGCGCGCCGAGTACGACCGCGACCGGTTCCGCAGCACCGTCGACATGGCGCGCTACCGGTTCGGCTCGGGCGAGTACAGGTATTTCGCCACGCCCTACCCGGAGCCGGTCGAGCGGCTCAAGCAGGCGCTCTATCCGCGCCTGCTGCCCATCGCCAGGGACTGGTGGACCAGGCTGGGGCGTCCCTCGCCGTGGCCAGATCACCTCGACGACTGGCTGGCCGCCTGCCACGCTGCCGGGCAGACGAAGTCGACGGCGATCCTGCTGAAGTACGGTCCGGGGGACTGGAACGCCCTCCACCGAGATCTGTACGGAGACTTGCTCTTTCCGCTGCAGGTGGTGATCAACCTGAGCGAACCGGGCGTCGACCACACCGGCGGAGAGTTCCTGCTCCTCGAGCAACGCCCCCGCGCGCAGTCACGCGGATCGTCGTTCACGATTCCCCAGGGCCACGGCTTCGTATTCACGACCCGTGAGCGGCCGGTGCGGTCCAGCCGCGGGTGGTCGGCAGCCCCGGTGCGCCACGGCGTGTCGACGGTCCGCTCCGGCCTGCGGTTGACGCTAGGGCTGGTGTTCCACGACGCCGCCTGACCCACCGGGGGGCCGTATTCCAGAGCATTCGCTCTGTTATTGTAGCGCGATGCCTCGCCCCAGGGTGCACGACCTCGAGCACGTGCTCGACGTCGCGGAACGACTGGCGGTCGCCGAAGGGCCTGCAGCCGTGACGATCCGCGCGCTATCGGACGCGACCTCGGTGTCGAACGGCGCGCTCTATCACGCCTTCGGGACGCGGGCGGGCCTGCTTGGCCGTGCGTGGATGCGGGCGGCGGAGCGATTCCTCGAACTCCAACGCACCGCCGTGGAGCAGGTGCTGGCCGGCGGAGACGGCACCGACGGAAACGCCACGGAGGCCGTCGTGGCCGCAGCGCTGTGCCCCGCATCGCTGTTCGATCAGAACCCGACCTCCGCGCGGTTTCTGCTCACCGTCCGGCGTGAGGAACTCCTTCGGTCGGGCGACGTGCCTGCCGACGTCGCCGACGAGCTACGCAGGCTCGACGACGCGCTTGGTGCGATCTTCGTCCGGTTGGCGCTCAGTCTCTGGGACCGCAAGGACAAGCGGGCGCTGGCACTCGTCCGCGACTGCGTCGTCGACCTGCCCACCGCACTGCTGCTGCGGGGCAACCGCGTCGGAGACGGCGCCGCACGCGACCGGCTCGCCGCGGCGGTCCGCGCCGTACTGACCATTCCGCCGTCCACCCGCTAGATCGGACCGATCACGACCTCAGAAGGAACCGACATGACCGCGACCCTGCAGTATCAGGACACGATCGCCGTGCTGACCCTCGGCGACGACGAGAACCGCTTCTCCCCCGACTGGCTCGACGCCCTCGACGCGCAGCTGGACGACGTCGTGGCCAACGCGCAGGCCCTGATCACCACCGGCGTCGGCAAGTTCTACTCCAACGGCCTCGACCTCGAGTGGCTCGGCGCCCATGGCGACCGACTGCAGTGGTACGTCGGCCGGGTGCAGGCCTTGTTCTCCCGCATCCTGACGTTCCCGCTGCCCACGGTCGCTGCCATCAACGGCCATGCCTTCGGCGCGGGGTCGATGCTCGCTGTGGCCCACGACTACCGGTTCATGCGCAACGACCGCGGCTACTTCTGCTTCCCCGAGGTGGACATCAACATCCCGTTCACCCCTGGGATGGCCGCCCTCATCCAGGCCAAGTTGCTACCGCAGACCGCTGTCACCGCCATGACGACCGGCCACCGCTACGGCGGCGAGGAAGCCCACGCCGCCGGGATCGTCGACGGCGCCGCGCCCGAGACCGGCCTCGTCGGCGCTGCCGTCGACCGAGTGCAGCCGATCCTCGGGAAGAACCCCGGCACGCTCGGTGCGATCAAGACCACCATGTACGGGGCGGTCATCGACGCGCTGCGCGTCGAGCAGTAACCCCTCAGTCGTCGCGGGCCGGGCTCCTCAGCACGCTGAGCGCCGGATCGATGGCGGCGCGCGTCTGATTGCCACCGGCTCCACGTGCCTCGAACATCGCGGTGACGGCGATGGTGAGCAGCTCCTCGACGGCGTCGTACGCGGGAGCGGCGGCCAACGGCACCAGCGGCGTGCACACCACACCCACGCTGGCGGTCAGCGCGGGTGGTGAACTGGCGATCGCGCCGCGGACGCGTTCGGCGAGCGGGTTGGGGTCGGCGATGGTGAACAGGTCGGCGATCCAGAACTCGGCGTCCCCGGTGTGGGCGATGACGGCATCGCGACGCGCGGTCTCGCGCAGGCTGCGGGCGATCGCGACCCGGGCACTGTCCACCCCGGCGGGACCACGCACACCGGCTAGCAGCGAGTAGCCGTCGAGGTTGACCACCAGCACGACGAGACGCCGGTCGTCGTCGCGACTCCGGGCTCCGATGAGACCGGCGACCTGCTCGTAGAAACCGTCGCGGTTCAGCAGGCCGGTGACCGGCTCGAGGTCACCGTGCGCGGCGTCATGCGCGAGCAGCCGAACGCCCATCCGACTGGCGAACACCGCGAAGACGTTCACCAGCGCGATCAGCAGCGCCGTCGCCACGGCCATCGACACGTCGACTTCGGCCAGCCGCACCGCGAGGTACACCGTGACGGCCGCCCCGACGGTCCACGTGAACGCCAGCAGCCGCAGGGAGTGGAACACCGCGACGAACGCGCCCAGCGCGGCATACGACGTCGCCCCCAGGATCCCGAGCGAATGCGACGGCACGATCACGCACGAGATCGCGATGCACACGGTGCCGGCGACCACGCAGGCCTGCGATGCGCGCCGGCTCGGCCAGCCCGGCCGCAGCCACAGCAGCGACATCGCGACGCAACAGCACACCACGACGACCTCGGCGACGACGCCGCCCACGCTCTGGGGCCCGAGCATCCCGATGGACAGGATGGGGCCGATGGATCCCAGTCCGAGGATGCACGCGGCGACCGTGCGGCAGGTGCGCTCCCGAAGGTCGCGGGCCGCCAGGAATGCCGTCAGCCAGTAGTAATGGTCACCGTCGCGCCGCCAGACGCTCCGCGCCGTCATCCGACACCGCCCCGGACGCACGCAGAGCCCGTCGAACCGCAACACACCACCACGACGGTACAAGGCGCCGTCCGGTGGCAGGAGCTTCGGACGCCCGTGCATGTCCTACAGCAACTGATCGTCGAAGTGGTGATACCTGTTGCCGCCCGCCCGTTTTGCCGAGTACATCGCTTCGTCGGCTGCCGCGACGAGGCGGTTCAGACTCATCCGGAGCCGGGTGCCGTCGCCGGGCAGCGATTCGATCTCCGCGCACGCGGTACCGACACTGGCCGTCACCCCCTCTGGCAGGCCGGCGATCGCCTGGCAGACCTGGCTCGCGATCGGCTCCGCGTCGGCCACTTCGCTCACCACCGCGACGTTGAACTCCTCGCCGCCGGTTCGGGCGATCACCGCGGTCGCGTCGAGGAACGCCGTGCTCAGCGCTCTGCCGACGGCGACGAGTGCGTCGTCGCCCGCCTGATGGCCGCGGGTGTCGTTGATGCGCTTGAAGTCGTCGAGATCGACCATTGCGACCACCAGGTAGCACCCCGAGGCCGCCGAATCGGCCTTGAGCATCTTCAGGGTGTGCAGCTGGAACGAGCGCCGGTTGAGCAGGCCGGTCAGCGGGTCCTGGTCCGCCTGCTCGAGGTCGCCGCCGAGAGCGCGCATCAGCACGTGGATGGCCACCGGCATGGCGATGTTGATCTGCGCGACGAGAAACAGGTCGACGGCCGCGATCGCGAGGTGGCCCGAGTCGGCAACCCGTACGGCGGCGATGACGGCGACCGTCGCGGCGACGGCGAAGTTGTAGAGCACCAGAGCGGTCGAGTGGAAGAACGCGATGAAGGCGCCGGTGGTCGCGAACGCGATGCACCCGGTGAGCGCGCCCTGGGGATCCGGAAACGACAGACACGCCAGCGCGACCGACGCATTGGTCGCAACTGCGAAGGTCAGCGACTGCCATCGCGAGGGCCAGCGCCATGCCCACAGCACTGCACTCGCGACGCCCACCCCGAGTGCCGTCCACATCATCGTGACCGCCACGCCGCCCCGCGGACTGTCGGGACTGTGCAGCAGCGCGAGGAGACACAGGGCGAACGACGCCGCGATGAATGCCATCATCAGGCGGACGGCGCCGGACATCCGGCGCGCGGCCAGGTAATCGCTGATCCACTCGTAGTAATTGGCGCGCATAGACCGCTTACCGGATGACGCGGCCGTCGTCAGGATCCCCCCCGGGCTCGATCTTCGTAAGCGGATTCACAGATGCGCCGAAAGCACTGGCAAACCGCTATCAAGCCTACAGCGGCCCGTCCGGTGCGCGTGGCGAAATCAACGTCTACCCGCGGTAGCGCTGCACCTTCTCGGCGTAGTCGTCGAGCAGTCGCAGCGACTCGTCGAGCGGCTTGGTGGGCAGGATGAGGGCCAACTGGTCGAAGCCGAGTTCCTCGGTCGCACGCCAGTAGTCGTGCTCGACCGGTGCACCGAACATCGCCAGCGGGACGTCGTGCCCGGCCCCCACGCGCATCTGATCGATGCGGGCGGACAGCCTGTCCACGGGCAGGGGATTGGAGATCCAGCCGGCCTCGTGGCGGACGACGCGCTTCACCGTCGCGTCGGAGTCACCTCCGATGTAGATGGGTGGGTGCGGTCGACGGACGGGCTTCGGCCGGAGGAAGGACGGATCGAAGTCGACGAATCTGCCGTGGTATTCGGCGGGTTCGTTCGTCCAGAGGGCCTTGATCGCCTCGATGCGCTCGTCGAGCAGTGCGCCACGCGTCTTGGGGTCGGTTCCGTGATTGCGTAGTTCCTCCAGGTTCCAGCCCGCGCCCACGCCGAACACGAACCGGCCACCCGAGATGAGGTCGATGCTGGCGGCTTCCTTCGCCGTGGTGATCGGGTCACGCTGGATCAGCAGGGCGATGCCGGTGAACAGCTCGATGGTTGAGGTCACCGCTGCCGCTGCGGCGAGCGTCACGAACGGGTCGAGCGTCCTGTAGTAGATCGACGGCAGCTCGCCGCCGCCGGGATAGGCCGACTCGCGGCTCGCCGGAATGTGGGTGTGCTCGGCGATCACCAGGGACGCGAAGCCGGCTCTTCGATGGCCCGAGCCAGTGACACCGGGTCGATGCCGTCGTCGGTGACGAATGTGGATATGCCGAACTTCATGTGGGTCCTCCGTCTGTGGTGGTCACGACGAGCAACACCCGCACGGCCGGAGCTAGTCCCCGCGCGCTACCCCGGCTGCCTCGAGTAGCGGGATCTGAGTGCTCGCCCACGGGCTGATGGTCCACGGAACGTTCGCCGCACTGCGCAACTCGGGCCACGAGACCCAGCGGTACTCGGCGACCTCGTCGGGATCGGGCAGGACGTCGTCGTCGGTGACCGCGCAGTACACCGGACACACTTCGTTCTCCACCGTGCCGCTTAAATCGACAGCGCGGTAACGGAAGTCGGGCAGCACGCACCGCAGGTCCCGCATGGCGACACCGAGTTCCTGGCCGCCGCGGCGCAGCACCGCTTCGGCCATGTCCTCGCCGGGTGCCGGGTGACCGCAGAACGAATTCGTCCACACTCCCGGCCACGTGCGCTTGTCCAGTGCACGTCGTGTGACGAGCACGTTGCCACGGGTGTCGAAGAGGTAGCAGGAGAACGCGAGATGCAGTGGCGTGTCCGTGCCGTGAACTCGGTCCTTGGCCGTGCGGCCGATCACCGTCCCGTCGTCGGCGAGCAGCACCACTTCTTCGACCCCCGTCATCGACGACTGCCCCACCGGCACGCCACTCCCCTCTCGAAACCCAGTCACCACCGATCATCGTCGACGAGACGAGCACGGTCGCGGCTTGCCGGGAAATCGTAAGCATCACGTCATACGGACACTGGATGACCCGCGGGCCGAGGTTCAAACTTCGTGCTAACGCGCGCACAGTCGATGCAGCATCTGATTTGCACTTGATGCAACTTGCACTCGATGCAATCATGGTGTGATGGTGGAGAACGAGGACGGCAAGGCCCGCAACAAACGTGCGACGCGTCAGGCGTTGCGCAAGGCAGTTCTCGAACTCGGGCTCGAGCGAGGTCTCGCAGACGTATCAGTGAGCGAAATAACCTCGCTGGCAGGTGTTTCCACGCGCACCTTCTTCAACTACTTCGACACCAAGGAGGACGCCGCATTGATCGAACTCTTCGAGATCGATCCGGAGGAACTGGCGGCGTTCGCGGCACGCGGGAGCGGAGCAGACGCTTGGCCCGATCTGTCGGCGATGTTCGCCGCTGACGCGGACCGCGCACATCGTGAGGGCCAGGACCTACCCCGGTACATGACATTGCACGCTCGCCACCCACTGCTGGCCGCGCGCCAGACCGCCCACTTCTCGACGTTCCTGACGGCACTGGCGGATGCCATTGCCTTACGAGTCGGCGGCAGCACCCGAACCAGGATGCGCAGCGACCTGATGGCCGGCTCCTGCATCACCGCGGTACGCGTGGGTTTGGAGCACTGGGCTCGTGACGGTGCGCGTCGCCCGCCGGGGAGATACGTCCACAAGGCGTTCGACGCCTTCAACGAGGCTTTCTCCCGATGACCGCGGTCGACGGTCCTGCGCTGTGGCCGCTCGACGTCTCGGCGCCTTCGTTCAAGGCGGATCCGTTTCGCCATTACGCGCGCCTGCGAGCCGAAGCACCCGTCGTCCGGGTGTCCGTCCGCCGTTTCGGTAGCCCATGGCTGATCACGAGGTACACCGACGTGGCGGACGTCTTGAAAGACCAACGCCTGGTCAAGAACAAGGCGAACGCGCTGACTTCTGAAGAGTTCGAACGCATTCGGAAACCACCGCGGGTCCTCGCCCCGCTGCAAAGCGGACTGCTCGACGCCGATGGTCTGGACCACCGGCGAATGCGTGCACTGGTGCGTTCGGCGTTCACAACCGCACGGATCGAGCGGATGCGCCGACAGGCCGAGACATTGGCCGACGAACTACTCGACTCGGCACTGCGCCGGGGCGAGGTCGACCTCGTCGCCGACTACGCACTGCCGATTCCGCTGGTGCTGATCGCCCGGATACTCGGCGTCCCCGAAGAGGACGCTCCACGGTTCTCGACGTGGTCGAAGGCGTTGATCGGTGCGCCGAATCGACGGTTCCCGGCGACGGCGCTGCCATCGGTACTCGGGTTCCTCCGCTACCTGCGGCGCCTCATCGCCGAACGGACGCTCAATCCGCGCGATGACCTGATCTCGGCCCTGGTGACGGCGCGCGACTGCGACGATCGGCTCACCCACGACGAAGTCCTCGCCATGGTGGTGTTGCTACTCACCGCAGGTCACGAGACCACGGTGAACCTGATCGCCAGTGGCACGCTCGCCCTGTTGCAGAACCCCGGTCAGATGGCCCTCGTGCGTGACGAACCCGACTCGATGGGGGCGGCGGTCGAAGAGCTGATTCGATTCGTGGTGCCCGCTGAGATGGCGACGCAACGCCATGCGCGCGAGGACATCGTCATCGCGGACACCATCATTCGGCGGGGCGACCTGGTCCTGGCGGTCCTGGCATCCGCGAATCGCGACGCCGCGCAGTTCTCCCATCCCGACAGACTCGACGTCTCGCGATCGGACAACCGTCACCTGTCATTCGGTCAAGGCGCGCATTACTGCCTGGGCGCTCCACTCGCGCGCTTGGAAGCGCAGGTGGCCATGAACACCCTCCTGCGTCGGGCGCCGAGACTCCGACTCGCAGTCCCTCCGGAGCGGTTGCGTTGGCGTGGCGGGCTCATCCTGCGCGGTCTGACGTCGCTTCCCGTGACCCTGACGTCTTGAGACATCGGATGGGGGGCGGTCACGTCCACGCTCTGTCCGTCCAACGCCATGCCGAGTCCTCCAGAAAGGAGGACAACGTACGCGGCGGCCGTCCCAGCAACCGCGCTACGTCGTCGGTCACCTGCTGGTTGAAACCCAACTTCGTCAGGGTGTACACCGCGCACATGAATCCGACGGTGTCCCAACCCACCTCACGCTGCCTCAGTCGACGTGCAAAGCGAACCAGACTTGGATTGGCGTAGCGGATACGTCGGCCAAGGACGCGCGATAGTTCGTCGGCGACCTCACTCATTGCAATGGGACGCGGACCCGTCAGGTGATAGACCCGATCGGCGTGATCCGCGGAGGTGTCCGTCACGGCGAGCGCCGCCACCTCCGCCGCATCGCGGGCGTCGATGAAGGTCGTCTTCCCGCGGCCTGCCGGGATGAATAGTTCGTCGTGATCGACGATGTCGTCGCCGTGAGTGGATATGGCGCGGTGCAGATTCTGCATGAAGAAGCTGCACCGCAACACGGTGGACGCCATCGAACTACCCCGCAGCGCCAGTTCCACGTGGTGGTGCGGGATGAAGCGCGCTCGATCCGCTCCGAACACCGAGACGTAGACGACGTGGCGGCAACCCGCCTTCTCGGCTGCCTCGATGAACGGGATGATCGCCTCGCGGGCCGCGCGGTTCCCGGGTAGCGGGAAGAGCAGGGACAACACGTCGACACCCGACAGCGCTGCCGGCCAGGTTGCACGGTCGAAGAAGTCGAAGGCGACTCCCCGTCCTGCAGCGAATCGCTCCGGATGCCGACATGCCACGCGCCAAGGCCCGTCGTAGTCGCGGTCCAAGACGTCGACGAGTTGCTGGCCCACGTTCCCCGAGGGCCCCGTTACGACCAACAATCGATCTCCGTGGGCAGCAGTGACCTCGTTCGGCCGGGTTGACCAACGCGATTCTACTGTGGCCGGACGTGGTCGCGGGGCTGAAGCTCACCCCGCGAGATCGGTGGCGGCGGGGCCGAACGGGCACGACTCCCCGAGTATCGCGGTGGGGTCCACCGACCAATCCATCGCCAGGATCTGAGCGTGACTGCGCCGTCCCGTTCGCCACCGCAGTGCCTCGAACCGTGTTGTGATCAACAGCGATTCGGGTTCTGCGTCAGGACGGGCGCGCCCCACGTCGCGTCGCCGCGTTCGTCGAGCAAGGCGCCGATCCGCTGCCTGGTGTCCCGGTAGAGGCCGGCGACCCGGCGGGGATCAGTGACAGACACGGCTGTCGCTCCCCTCGGTCCGACGCGGGGGCCGCGGGTCGTGCGGATCGTCGGGATCGGGATCGCCGAACCACCTCGACGGCTCTCGTTGCCCGTATTCGTCGTGCCAGCACCACCATTCGTACGGCGCGGTCTGCGGATAGCCGTCCGGCGAGTCCTCCCAGGTCTCCTGCCGCCCCAGTGCCGTCATGTCGAGGAACGTCCAGGTGCTGACGAATGCCTCGTCACCGCGGTCGTTGATGAAGTAGGTGCGGTACACCTGGTCGCCGTCGTCTCCAGCGGTTCGGATGAAGGCGTTGGTGCCGTGCCACTGGTCGCAACCGAAGTCGGCATCGAAGTCGTCGGTGAGCGAGTACCACGGGATGTCCCAACCCATCTTGGCCTTGACCCGCTCGATGTCGGCTTGGTCGGCGCGCGACACGTAGACGAGCGTGGTGTCGCGGGCATTGAGGTGGGCGAGGTTGCCGACGTGGTCGGCCATGAGCGAGCAGCCCACGCAACCGTGGCCGGGCCAACCCTCCACGCCCGCTTCGACGAAGGCGCGATAGACGATCAGCTGCCGTCGGCCATCGAACAGATCGACGAGACCGACTCTGCCGTTGGGGCCCTCGAAAGCGTACTCCCCGTCCACGGGCGTCCACGGCATGCGTCGCCGCATGGCGGCCAGAGCGTCGCGGGCCCTGGTCATCTCCTTCTCCTTGACCAGCATCCGCTGGTGCGCGGTGTCCCACTCGGCGGCCGACGCGATCTCGGGCGTCTGCATCGGTTGCTCCCTTCGTCTGTGCTGCAACGGTTCTCCCGACGGTGGCCGCCGGTCCCCTGAAATCGTTCAACGGATGTGTTGAACTTCACGCCCAGCACACCATGGCCGCCCGCTATAGTCAACAATGTGGTTGAAGATCAGCTCCTGGATCGGGCGTACGCCGCACTCGCCGATCCCACGCGCCGCCGACTCCTGGAGACGCTGCGCGACGGCGACGCACGCATCACCGACCTCGCCGCGCCGCTACCGATGACCTTCGCCGGCGTCTCGCGTCACGTCGGCGTGCTCGAGTCCGCCGGACTCGTCCAACGCGAGGTCAGGGGTCGCGAGCACTGGCTGTCCCTGCGGCCGGAAGGCCTGACCATGGCGCAGCAGTGGATGAACGACCAGACGGAGTTCTGGTCGACGCGCGCCGACGCACTATCCGAACGCCTGCGCCGGAAACGAGACAAGCGATGACCGAGACGGCGACGGTACGGGTCCGACGGATCATGCCCGCCCCGCCGGACGTCGTCTTCGACGAGTGGCTGGACCCCGAGTCGTTGCGCGAGTGGATGTGCCCGCGGCCCGATCGCATCGTGGCGCTCACCGTGGAGCCGTACGTCGGCGGTGTGGTGCGCTTCGACGTCGACGCCGTCGATCGGACGGTGCTGATCACCGGTCGGTTCCTCGAGATCGACCGGCCCTGCCTGCTGCGCTTCACGTGGAGCAATTCGAACTGGCCGGACCCGACGGTGACCAGTGTGGTCGAGGTGACCTTCGCACCGGCGGACGACGACCAGACGATCATGTCGATCGAGCACACCCTGGTTCCGTCCACCGAGTTCGACGACTTCCACAACGGGTGGACGGTCACGTTCGACCAGCTCGGAGCGGTTCTACAGGGGCGGTGACCACCGGTCCGGCCCCGGGGACGACGTCCGAGCCGCCACCTTACTGTTACCTTATCTTCGCCTTAACTTTCTTAGACTTGGCGTACGGTGATGGTCTGGCCGTAGGCATCGGCAGTGACGGAAGGAACCTCACATGCGAACCGAACCTTCACGAATCGTCCTGGTCACCGGAGCCTCGCGAGGCATCGGCGCGGAGGTGGCGCGTCAGCTCGCGAACCCCGACACCCACGTTCTGGTCAACTACCGCGAACGCGACAAGCGCGCCAACGCGATCGTCGACGCCATCCGCGCCGCCGGTGGACACGCGTCGACCCTGGCCGCGGACATCTCCGACGAGACCGACGCCGCCGCGATGATCGACGCGATCGCGGCCCGCTTCGGACGCCTCGACACCCTGATCCTCAACGCCTCGGGCGGCCTCGAATTGGGTGCCGAGCCCGGCTACGCCATGCGGCTCAACCGCGACGCCCAGCGGCGTCTGGTCCAGTTGGCCATGCCGTTGATGCCCGTCGGCGGCCGCATCGTCTACGTGACCAGCCACCAGGCACACTTCTTCCCGCACAAGGCCGTGCCGAAGGGCTACTCGGCGGTCGCCGCCAGCAAGCGCGCCGGCGAAACCGCGCTCTACGCAATGCGTTCGGAGTTCGAGCACGCGGGCATCCGCTTCACGGTCGTGTCCGGCGACATGGTCGACGGCACCTTCATTCCCGCGGCGATCGTCGGGGCCGCGAACCGGCCCAACCCGTCCGGCATCGTCTACGTCGGCGGCGCCGACTACCTGATGACGGCCTGATCTCCGTCAGTCGAGGTCGACGCGCACGATGACGCTGTCGCCCCACACCCCGCGGTCGCGGGCCTTGCGCAGCTTCTCGCGCAGCGGCAGGCCGCGGTGCACGTTGCGTACGCCGGGGATCTTGAGCAGCGGCACCACGTTGTACTGCCAAGCCGTAGCGACGGCGCAGCGCACGGTTCGCGTCGTCCGCCGCCGCACCGGCCAGGATGGTCGCGCGGCCGGTCAGCGCAGCCGAGCCGTCTGCGGGACGGCCCCGGTGGTCGCACGCGCGCAATTCGACCCGGGGATCGCGGGTGATGCGCGCAGTCTTGGGACCCACCTTGGTGCGGAACACCAGCGTCCGCCCGTCGAGCTGGAACCAGATGGGGGTGTCGACCGGGGCGCCGTCACGGCGGTACGACCGCAGCAGGGCATAGCGGGAGTCGAGTAGTCCTTCGAGCGATGTCGGATGCATCGCACCAGTGAACGACTTAGAGTTGACTCCAAGTCAAGTGTCCGAGGGGGGGGAGGCGGCATGCCGGGGTTGACGATCGGCGAGGTCGCCCGTACGGCGGGCGTGGCCGCCACCACGTTGCGCTACTACGAACGGGTCGGCTTGCTCCCGGCGCCGACCAGGGTCGGTGGCCAACGCCGATACGACGATGCCGTACTCGCGCGCCTCGAGGTGATTCGGCTGTGCAAGGCGGCGGGCTTCACCCTGGAGGAGATTCAGATCCTCTTCGCCGACGACGCGCCCGGCCGTCCGGCGTCAAGGGCGCTCGCGGCGTCGAAACTCGCCGACATCGACGCGCGCATCGCCGAGTTGGCCCGGGCGCGCGAGATCGTCGAATGGGGCATGGCGTGCACCTGCCCATCGATCGACGACTGCACGTGCGGGATCCACCGGGCTGCCGTGTGACCGTCGTCCGCGTGGGGTAGACCCACTTGGGTTCGATGGGCTGACGAAAGGACCACTTCGTGACCACCACACACCGCATCGCAGTCATCCCCGGCGACGGCATCGGCAAAGAGGTTGTGCCAGAGGGCATCCGCGTCTTGGAGGCCGCAGCGGCCGCCTTCGACTTCGCCCTGGACTACGAACGATTCGACTACGCCAGCGCGGAGTACTACAGCGACAACGGCGCGATGCTTCCCCCGGACTGGTTCGAGGAGCTGAGCCGCTTCGACGCGATCTTCTTCGGCGCCGTCGGCTGGCCGGACGTGGTCCCGGACCACGTCTCACTGTGGGGCAGCCTGCTGCAGTTCCGGCGGCACTTCGATCAATACGTCAACCTCAGGCCCGTCAAATTGATGCCCGGCGTGCGGAGTCCGCTGGCCGGCAGGCAGCCCGGCGACGTGGACTTCTACGTCGTGCGCGAGAACACCGAGGGTGAGTACTCCAGCGTCGGCGGCAAGATGTTCGAGGGCACCGACCGTGAAGTCGTCATGCAGGAGACGGTGATGACGCGGGTCGGCGTCGACCGGATCCTGAAGTACGCCTTCGACCTCGCCGAGCGCCGGCCGAAGAAACACCTCACCTCGGCGACCAAGAGCAACGGCATCTCGATCTCCATGCCGTACTGGGACGAACGCGTGGAAGCCATGAGCGCCAACTACGCCGACGTCGCGGTGGACAAGTTCCACATCGACATCCTCACCGCCAACTTCGTGCTGCATCCCGACTGGTTCGACGTCGTGGTCGCCAGCAATCTGTTCGGCGACATCCTCTCCGACCTCGGTCCCGCATGCACCGGCACCATCGGCATCGCCCCCAGCGGAAACATCAACCCCGAACGCCGCTTCCCCAGCCTCTTCGAGCCGGTGCACGGGTCGGCTCCCGACATCGCCGGGCAGGGCAAGGCCAATCCGATCGGCCAAATCTGGTGCGGCTCGATGATGCTGGAACACCTCGGTGAGACCGCCGCCGCCGACGCCGTGATGACTGCCGTCGAAGACGTCCTGGCACGCGGCGGTGACGCGCTGACACCGGACATGGGTGGCACCGCGACGACCGCGGACCTCGGAGAGGCCGTGCGAGCCCAGCTCGAGTCGAACACCGCGGGACGCTGATCCGGTCCGGCGGCGTGCGGCCGCAGCTGGTCTGGAATGTTTCAGCGAGCCGGCGCGAACGCCGCTTCGAACGCATCGAGAGCGGCGTCGGGGTCTCCCGACGCCCATGCCTCGAGTCCGACGACGCCGGTGTAGCCGATAGCCTTCAGCGCTGACGCGATGGCCGGGTAGTTGATCTCGCCGGTACCCGGTTCGCACCGGCCGGGGACGTCGGCGACCTGGATCTCCCCGATGTAGGGCAGCGTCTTGGTGAGCAGCTCGATCAGATTCCCCTCGCCAATTTGGGCGTGGTAGAGGTCCAGGTTCAGCCGCAGGTTGGGATGGTCGACCGCCTTGACCAAAGCGAAGGTGTCTGCGGCGGTGGCGAAGGGTGTCCCTGGGTGGTCGACGGCGAGGTTGAGATTCTCCAGCACGAACATCCGGTCGGCCGCAGCGCCGAGTTCTGCGATCTTGCGGAGGGTGTCTGCGGCGGTGAGCCACATCGTCGGGGTGACCACCTGGACCGGACGGACGGGCAGGCCGCGATCACCGAGCCCGGTGCCGTGCAGATTGAGCCTCGGGCAGTCCAGCCGCTCGGCGATCTCCAGGGATTGCGCCGCGGTGCTCAGCAGCTCGTCGATGCCGTCGGGCTCGGTGAGGTTGCCCCTGAGATAGCCGGTCATCGAGGAGAATTCGGCCCCCGAGCTGGCAAGCTGGTCGACGTCCTTGCTCGACCAGTCCCAAATCTCCACAAGGAGACCACGATCGGTGATCCGCTTGATGCGGTCCAGTAGCGGCAGGTCCAGATAGACCATCTCCGCGCAGGCGGCCAGCCGTACTCCCGTCATGCGGTCACCTCGATGTCGGCGATGTCCACGACGCGGCGATCCGCGGCGCTGTCGACCGCGGCGAGAGCGATGCTCAACGCGGTCCGCGCATCGGTACCGGTGACCGGGGCCGCAGTACCGGTGCCGATCGCGTCGACGAAGGCGATGAACTCATCGAGATAGGCGCTGCGGAGCAGGTCGGTGTCGCGGCGGGCGGTGTCGATGCCGATGCCGTCGGGTCCGTAATACGTCATGTCGCTGGACCGCGCGTTGCCCGCGGTGACCATGCCACCGGATCCGAACACCTCGGCCCGTACGTCGTAGCCGTACAGCGCACTGAAGTTGGCCTCGGCGACGGCGATGGCACCGTTGTCGAATTCGACTGTGACCACCGCGGTGTCGAGGTGGCCAGCGGCCTTGGCGTCGGGCCGGATGAGCGCGTCGGCGACCGCCGTCACGCGGGTGGGCCTCGCGCCAGGGTTGAGGAAGCACAGGGCGTCGAAGTCGTGGATGAGCGTCTCGAGGAAGATCGTTCCCGGTGGAATACGCGCCGGGTCTGCGGTGAACGGGCCGGGATCGCGTGTCACCGACCGCAGCAGCTGCGGGGTGCCGATGCGCCCGGCGTCGATGGCCGCGCGGGCGGCGACCCAGCCCGGCGCGAACCGCCGGTTGAACCCGACCTGCAACACGACGCCGGCCGCCTCGGCCGCCGCGATCGCCCGATCGGCGTCGGCCAGGGTCACGGCCATCGGCTTCTCCACGAAGACGTGCTTGCCGGCTCCGGCTGCCTGCACGACCAGGTCGGTGTGCGAACGGGCCGGGGTGGTGATGAGAACCGCGTCCACGTCTTCCCGGTCGAGCACCGCTTCGGCAGAACGTTCCACGACGCCGACGCCGAGTTCGGCGGCCAGCCGCTCGGCGTTCGGTGCCGGATCGGCGACGGCGACGAGTGCGGCGCCGGGGACGTGACGGGCGACCAGTTCGGCGTGACTCGAGCCGATCCGACCTGCGCCGATCACCGCGACGCGGACCGTGGGGGTTGTTGACATCGGCTTGCTCCAGACTGAGAGGGGATGCGATTAGAACGATCTACTAGTACGTTTTAGTCGTTGCGATGCTAGGTGGGTCACTTCTGATGGTCAAGACCGGTCGGATCACCTGCGACGATGTTTGGCAACGAGAGGACGCCATGGCTACCGAGTTCAGTCGGCCCCGCCGTCAACGGCGCGTGACACTGGCCGACGTCGCCGACGCAGCTGGCGTTTCACCGGCGCTCGCGTCGATCGTGATGCGCGGCGTGAGCGGCGCCAGCGACGCCACCCGGCAACGCGTCCTCAAGGCCGCCGAGGAACTGGGCTACGTACCGGACCGTCGAGCGCAGAAACTCCGCCAGATTCGCTCCGGCCTCATCGGCGCGTGCTTCGAACTCCATCAACCCTTCCACGGCGACCTCATCGAGCAGCTCTACGTCGCGGTTGCCGAGCACGGGTTCGACCTGTCGCTCAGTTGCATCACGCCCAGCCGCGACGAACGCACCGCGGTGGGCGACCTGTTGCGTGAGAGGTGCGAGGCGGCCATCCTGCTCGGCTCGCGGATGACCAGCGAGGAACTCAGCGCACTGGCGGCGCGCATCCCCACTCACGTGGTCGCACGCGGGTCGGGCAGTCCCCTGGTCGGCTCGGTGAGCACCGACGACACCGCAGGCATCACGATCGCCGTCGACCACCTGGTCTCGCTCGGCCATCGACGGATACTGCACATCACCGGCGGAGACGCACCCGGAGGCACCGAACGTGCCACCGGATTCACCACCCGAATGGCGCATCACGGCCTGGCCGATCTGGCACTCCTCCTCCCAGGCGGACCCACCGAAACCGATGGCGCGGAAGCCATCACCGAAGCCCTCCTCGTCGACCACCAGCCGACCGCAGTCGTCGCCTTCAACGACCGTTGCGCCATCGGCGTTCTCGAGGTCCTCCGACAACGCGATGTTCACGTTCCCGAGGATCTTTCGGTGATCGGCTACGACGATTCCCGCCTGTCACGGCTCAGCCACATCAGTATGTCGACCATCGCTCAGGACGTCTCACGCATCGCGACCGAGACCATGGCGAGCGTCACCGCGCAGATCGCCGGCAACACGCCATCTCAGACCGTGTTGGCGCCACGGCTGATCGCCCGCGGCACCACCGGTCCAGCACCATCAGTTCCCATCGGACGACCGTCGACATCAACGGCGGCAGCCACATTCACTAGACGGTCCGACGGAGGCGATTAAGCGTTGCTAATGCAGTTGCAGAATCATTAGCTGTACTGCATCACGGCCGACGCCTAGCGTCATCGGCATGTCCTCGCCCCTGCTCGTCGGATTCCTTGCGTCGCTGGCCTTGATCGCCGCGATCGGTGCGCAGAACGCGTTCGTGCTCCGCCAAGGCATCCGCGGCGAGCACGTCGTCCCAGTCGTCGCACTGTGCACCGTTGCCGACATGGTGCTGATCACCGCAGGCATTGCGGGAGTGGGCACGCTCATCGCCGCCCATCCCGGTGCCATCGACGTCGCCAAGTACGGCGGCGCGGCGTTCCTGATCGGTTACGGGGCGCTGGCGGCGCGCCGTGCCATGCGACCGCAGGCGTTGAACCCGGCCAACGACGCGCCCGTCCGCCTCGGCGCCGCGCTACTCACGGCCGCCGCGCTGACGTTCCTCAACCCACACGTCTACCTCGACACCGTCGTCCTGCTCGGCGCGCTGGCCAACGAACAGGAGGGCGGGCGTTGGTTGTTCGGCATCGGGGCGGTGACCGCGAGCGCGGTCTGGTTCGTCACCCTCGGACTTGGCGCCCGCCGACTCGCCGGACTGTTCGCCAGCGCACGGACCTGGCGCATCCTGGACTGCGTGATCGCGGTCACGATGATCGCGCTGGGCGTCTCGCTGGCGGTCACCTGACCGTCAGTGCCGCTGCTTGTTGGCCTTGCGGTCGGTGAAGCGCCGGATGCCCCCGGAGGCCGACAACAAGCCACGGGAGACCTTCGTCGTCTGACCGCCGTTGCGACGCTGCAGGTAGGCGCCCAACTTGCCAAGCACGAATGCGATCACGGGCAGAAGCAGGGCGGTGAGCAGGAAGCGCCGGACCGGCGAACTCAGCAGTGCAAGCATGCGTGAGCCATACCCCTGCGATGGCGACGCGAACCCAAGCCGAGGTGTTAGTCACCGCGGGACCCGGGTATGCAACCGGTGCGGCCGTGGCTACACGGCATGGGCAGCGCGAGGTTCCTGAGCACACACGGACACCTGATCGCGCGGGATGCCGACCACTCGAAGCCGACCACTCGCGGCCAACCACGACCCGCTCACACGAACGACACGCAGCAAGGAGGACTCATGAAGTTCACTGCCATCACCACCGCTCTCGGCGGCTTCGCGGCCGCGGCCATGATCGCCGCACCGATCGCCTCGGCGGCACCCGATCCGTGCGCTGCCGACAGCATCGCGGGCACCGTCAGCAACGTCACCGGTGACGCGCAGGCCTACCTGGCCTCGCACCCGGGCGCCAACCAGGCCGTCACCTCGGCGAAGAGCCAGCCGCGTCCGGAGGCGGAGGCCAGCCTGCGCGGCTACTTCACCGCCAACCCGTCCGAGTACTACGAGTTGCGCGGCATCCTGCAGCCCATCGGCGACACCCAGCAGCGGTGCAACGTGACGGTGCTGCCGCCGGAGCTGGCCTCGGCGTACGACACCTTCATGGCCGGCTAGTAGTCCCCGCCCGAGAGCCGCCCCGACCTGCCCGTCGGGGCGGCTTTTGCCAACTTCGACCTCGGTTGGCCACTACGCTCGGCCGCGTGCCCCACACCTGGTCGCGCAGGAGTTTCCTCGCGATGTCCGCAGGCGCCGCCGCGTTGCTCGCCACCGGGTGCGGCTCCGACGAGCCGGGCGCCGTCGCCGAGGACGGATCGGTCACCGTCACACACGTCTTCGGCGAGACCCGGATTCCCGGCCCGCCCCAACGCGTCGTCAGCGCCGGGCTCACCGAACAGGACGACCTGCTCGCGCTCGGCGTAGTGCCGATCGCGGTAACGGAGTGGTTCGGCGGCGAGCCCTTCGCCACCTGGCCGTGGTCACGCCCCCGGCTCGGCCCGGCCCAACCCGTGGTGCTGAACCTCGCCGACGGCATTCAGGTCGACCAGATCGCTGGGCTGAAGCCCGATCTCATCATCGCGATCAATGCGGGCCTCGACGCCGACACCTACGCCAGGTTGTCGGGCATCGCACCGACGATCGCCCAGTCCGGAGCGCCGTTCTTCGAGCCGTGGCGGGACCAGGCCACTGCGATCGGGCAGTCCGTCTTCAAGGCCGCCGACATGGGCGGCCTGATCAGCGGCCTCGAGGGGCGGTTCACCCAGGCCGGCAAGGACAACCCGGCGCTGGCCGACAAGAAGGTCTACGTCGTCGGCGGCACGTTCTCGAAGGACCGCGCCGTGGTCACCCCGGCCGGACCCCGGACCGAGTACCTCACCCAGATGGGGCTCGTCGTTCCCGACGGCATCGGCGAGTACGTCGTCGGCGGTAGTGCGCTGGTCCCCCGCGACCGCATGGTGTCGGTCCTCGACGAGGCCGACGTCCTGGTCTGGACCACGGAGAACGACGCCGAGACGGCAGCACTGCTTGCCGACCCGACCTTCGCCGAACTCGAGGCCACGCGCACCAACCGCAACGTGCTGACCGACCGGGAGCTGGCAGGCGCCATCGCCTTCGGCACCGTGCCGTCCTACGGCTTGGTCGCCGACCGGCTCCCACCGATGCTCGCCAAGGTGCTTGCCTGACGGTCCGCCTGGCAGGATGACCGCGTGACGAACCAACTCGAGCAGGCGCACAGGCCCGGATTTGCCCAGGTCGGCTCCGCCTACTACCCCATGCTCGTCGCCGTCTTCACCGCGCTGGTGATCATCTCCAATGTCACCGCCACCAAGGGCGTCGAGTTCGGCCCCATCATCACCGACGGCGGTTTCATCGTCTTCCCGCTGACCTACGTCATCGGCGACGTGCTGTCCGAGGTGTACGGCTTCAAGGCGGCACGACGGGCCATCATCCTCGGCTTCTCGATGAACGCGCTGGCCGCGCTCGCCTTCTGGGCGACGATCTACCTGCCCGCCGCCGACTTCTATCAGAACCAGGCAGCGTTCGAGAACGTCGTGCACGCCTACACGCAGCTGATCGTTGCCGGTCTGGCGGGCTTCGTGGTGGGCCAGACGATCAACGCGTGGGTCGTGGTGGCCATCAAGGAGCGCACCAAGGAGAAGCACCTCTGGGCACGCCTGGTCGGCTCCACCTTCGCAGGCCAACTCGGCGACACCCTGGTGTTCTGCGCGATCGCCGCGGGCGCCATCGGCATCACCTCCTTCCGCGACTTCGTGGTCTACGCCGCGCTCGGCTGGATCTACAAGACCGTCGTCGAGGTGCTGCTGCTCCCGATCACCTACCGCGTCATCGCCGTCATCAAGCGGCGCGAGCCCACCTACCAGCCCGCCCTCTGATGCTCGCCATCGGTGCCGTGCGCGACTACGGAGAGCAGGCGCTGCTCCTCGAGTTCGGCGGCACCGCAGAGGTGTTGGCGTGGACCGACGCGGTCCGCGCCGAGAACCTCCCCGGCGTGCGCGACGTGGTGCCGGCGGCACGCACCGTGCTGGTCGAGTTCGCCGAGAAGCATGACGTGCACCCCGCCCGGCAGCGCCTCGCCGACCTCCGCATCGACGAGTCCGCCGTCGACCCCGAGCCGCCCGCCGACGGGCATGTCGACGTGACGCTCGACGTGGCCTACGACGGACCCGACCTCGACGAGGTCTCCCGTCTGGTGGACCTCTCGCCGGACGAGGTGGTCGCGGCACACACCGCGACACCGATGCGGGTCGGGTTCGGCGGTTTCGCACCGGGTTTCGCCTACCTCGTCGGCGGCGACGCGCGGTTGCACGTGCCGCGGCGCGCCGAACCGCGCACCAGGGTGCCCGCGGGATCGGTCGGGTTGGCAGGCGAGTTCAGCGGCGTCTATCCCCGCGAGACTCCCGGCGGGTGGCAGCTCATCGGACGCACCGACGCGGTGCTGTGGGACGTCGACCGGCCCACCCCCGCGCTGCTGACACCGGGCAGCTGGGTCCAGTTCCGGGCGATCGGCTGACCCTTGACGGCACCGACGCTGGAGATTCTGCGGACCGGTCCGCTGGCGCTCGTCGAAGACCTCGGCAGGCCTGGGCTGGCACACCTGGGCGTCACCCGCTCCGGCGCCGCCGACCGGCGGTCGGCCGCCCTTGCCAACCGACTGGTCGCCAACCCGCCCGATCGCGCCACCATCGAGGTGACCCTCGGTGGCCTCACCGCCCGGGTGCACGGCGGGGACGTGGTGATCGCGGTGACGGGTGCCGACGCCGACCCCTCGGTCGACGGACTTGGATTTGGCAGCAACGGCTTTCACGTCGTCCGCGACGGCGGCACCATCTCGTTGGGCACACCCCGCACGGGCCTGCGCAGCTACCTCGCCGTCCGCGGCGGCATCGACGTCCACCCCGTCCTGGGGTCGCGCAGTCACGACGTCCTGTCGGCCATCGGACCCCGGCCGTTGCGAGCGGGCGACGTCGTGCCGGTGGGCGAGCACACCGCGGACTTCCCGGAAGTCGACCAGGCGCCGGTCGCGGCGATCACCGCCGACCCGCAGGAGCTGGCCGTGGTGCCGGGACCACGCGACGACTGGCTCGCCGAACCCGACCGCCTCGTGCACACCGAGTGGGCCGCGACCGATCGCAGCGACCGCGTCGGCATGCGCCTCGATGGGCCGGCACTGCACCCGCGGTGGCCCGATCGCCAACTCCCCAGCGAGGGGGCCGTGCGCGGCTCGATTCAGGTGCCACCCAACGGTTTACCGGTCATCCTCGGCCCCGACCATCCCGTGACGGGCGGCTACCCGGTGATCGGGGTGCTGACCGATGCGGACGCCGACCGGGCAGCTCAGCTCCGGCCCGGCCAGCGCGTCCGATTCCGCTGGACCCGGCCGCGCTCGGTCCTCGCCTGGTAGAACCGAGGTGTGCACACCGCGAGGCTGGTTCACACGTCCGACCTGGACGGCGAGACCCGCGAAGGTGCCCGCCGGATGGTGATCGACGCGTTCGGGGGCGGCGAGACCGACTTCACCGACGCGGACTGGGAGCACGCCCTGGGCGGCATGCACGCCTTGATCTTCCGGCACGGCGCGCTCATCGCCCACGGCGCCGTCGTGCAACGCCACCTCATCCACGCCGGCCGCGCCCTGCGCTGCGGCTATCTCGAAGCGGTCGCCGTCCGGGAGGACTGGCGCGGGCGTGGTCTGGCGATGGCGATCATGGACGGGCTCGAGCAGGTGGTGCGCGGCGCCTATCACCTCGGCGCACTGAGCGCCTCGGAGGCGGGCCGCCCGCTCTACACGGCAAGGGGTTGGCTGCCATGGCAGGGCGCGACGTCGGTGCTGTCGCCGGACGGCGTCACCCGCACGACCGACGACGACGGTGCGCTGTTCGTCCTGCCGGTCGCACTACCCGACGGCGTCGACCTCGACACCCGGGGCGAGATCACCTGCGATTGGCGCGACGGTGACGTCTGGTGAGCCGCCTCACGCGGCCATCGGCGTGTCGGTGAGGCGAAGTTCACGACCGGGTCACCGGTCACCGGCGGCGACACCGCGTGGCAACGGCCGGGTAACAGCTCGGAAACACGGCTTCCCTTGACTGGGGGCATGCACGAGCCGGGCTGGGCGCCACTGACGGGGTTCCGCGTCGCCGTGACCTCAGCACGCCGATCCGAGGAGCTGAGCGCGCTGCTGACCCGGCGCGGCGCGACCGTGACCAGCGCCGCGGCGATCGCGATGGTGCCGCTGCCCGACGACGACGAACTGCGGATGCACACCGAGGCGCTGATCGCGTCGCCGCCCGACGTCGTCATCGCCACGACCGGCATCGGATTCCGCGGCTGGATCGCCGCCGCCGACGGCTGGGGCCTCGCCGCGGATCTGACCGCCGCGCTGGCCAATGCACGCATCCTGTCGCGCGGACCCAAGGCCACCGGTGCACTGCGCGCGGGCGGTCTGCCCGAGGAGTGGTCGCCCGACTCCGAGTCATCGCGTGAAGTGCTGCAATACCTCGTCGCAGGCGGCATCTCGGGCCTGCGCATCGCCGTGCAGCTGCACGGTGCGACCGACGACTGGGATCCGTTCCCCGAGTTCCTCGACGAGCTGCGGGCCGCGGGCGCCGAGGTCGTGCCGATCCGCGTGTACCGCTGGCATCCCGCGCCGCGCAACGGCGCATTCGACCAGATGGTGCTCGACATCGCCGAACGCAAGTTCGACGCCGTCAGCTTCACCTCCGCACCCGCGGTGGCGTCGGTGCTCATGCGGGCGGGCGAACTCGGCGTCTCCGACGAGCTGCTGTCCGCCCTGCGCACCGACGTCCACGCAATGTGCGTCGGCCCGGTGACCGCCCGGCCGCTGGTGCGGCTCGGCGTGCCGACGTCGGCGCCCGAACGCATGCGACTCGGCGCTCTCGCGCGCCACATCACCGACGAACTGCCGGTGCTGCGTTCACGCAACATCCGCGTCGTCGGGCATCTGCTGGAGATCCGCGGCACCTGCGTGCTGGTCGACGGCGAGGTCAAGGAACTCTCCCCCGCGGCGATGGCCACGATCCGTGCACTGGCGCAACGTCCCGGCACCGTCGTGTCACGCCACGACCTGCTGCGCGCGCTACCCGGTGGCGGCACCGACACCCACGCTGTCGAGACGGCCGTGTTGCGTCTACGAACGGCGTTGGGCGACAAGAACATCGTCTCCACGGTGGTCAAGCGCGGCTATCGCCTGGCCGTCGACGAGTCCCCGGTCGGTGTGGCGTGATCCCGATCCTGGTCGCCCACGGCACCCGCAAGCCCGGCGGCGTGGCGATGATCGGCGACCTCGCCGACCGCGTCGGCACCGTGCTGGGCACGCAGGTGCGCACCGCGTTCGTCGACGTGCTGGGTCCCACGCCCACCGACGTGCTCGACGCCGTCATCGGCGGTCCCGCCGTGGTCGTACCCGCCTTCCTCGCCCGCGGTTATCACGTGCGCGCCGACATCCCGGAGCACGTCGACGCCAGTCGCCACGACGACGTCGTGGTCACCGAGGCGCTCGGGCCGTCCGCTCAGCTGATCCACGTGCTCACCGACCGCCTGCTCGAATGCGGTTGGCGCTACGGCGATTCGGTCGTCCTTGCCGCCGCGGGCACGTCCGACGCGGGCGCACAGACCGACCTACGGATCACCGCGGCCATGCTCTCCGCCGCGATCGGCAACCGGGTCGAGCTGGCCTACGCCGCCACCGGTGAGCCGCGCGTCGCCGGCGCGGTTGCCGAACTGCGGTCGCGCGGCGCCCGCCGCGTGGTCGTCGCGTCGTTCCTGCTGGCCGACGGCCTCTTTCAAGACCGGCTGCGGGCATCGGGCGCCGACGCCGTCGCCGAACCGCTGGGCGTGCACCCCGGGGTGGTGCGCCTGATCGCCAACCGGTTCCGCCGCGCCCGGCTGCCGCTCGCCGCCTAGGGTCGCCGACACGACGGAAGATGCGCGTTTCGGCGCGCATCCCGTCATCACCGTCGTCTCGGCGCACAGTTGAGGCATGGCTGCACTCGACACCTACCGGTATCTGCGCGGTGGCATGGCGGTCATGATCGTGCTGCTGGGCGCCGCGGTGGTGGCCGAGCGGGTGGGCGCCGACTGCTGGCAGACCACGATCAGCGACTACTACTACACCTCGGCACATGCGGTGTTCATCGCGAGCGTGTGTGCGGTCGGCGCCATGCTGATCGTCTACAAGGGCAGCAACGCCACCGAGGACGTGCTGCTGAATTTCGCCGGGACCCTGGCCTTCGTCGTCGCGATGGTGCCGACGACGCGGCCCGACCTGCTCTGCGGACCGATTCGGCTGAGCATCGGTGACGACGCGGCGGTCCGCAACGTCTGGGCGGTCGTCGTCGCGCTAGTGGTGTCCCGGGTCGCGTCCTGGTGGATGTACCGGCGCACCGGCACCACGCGGGAGCGCCCGCCACTGGCCAACGCCGCCACGTGGCTGCAACGCGTGGTGCTCGGCGTCGGCGTGGTGACCCTCGTGGCTGCGCCGGAGTGGTTCCGGGCCAACGCCCACGGGGTCGCGGCGGTGGCGATGTTCGCGTCGATCATCGCCACGGTGCTCATCACGGCGTTCGTGACGGGCAACCAGGACCGGGCGAAGTGCCCGCAGCGACGTCGATACCAGGCGGCGTACCGCGTCATCGCCGCGGCCATGGCGCTGGCGCTGGGCACCGCGGTGGTCCTGCACCTGGTACTCGACGGGTTCAACCACGCGATCATCGTGATCGAGGCAGCGCTGATCCTGCTGTTCGGCGTGTACTGGCTGGTGCAGACCGTGGAGCTGTGGGGCACCACCACGCGGGCGCAGCTGATGCCCGACGTCGTCGCCCGGCGCAGCCGAATCCTGCAGGCGCTCTAAGACTCCAGCTGCACGACCCCGTCGACGACGCGGGTGCGGAACACCGGGAGCGAGACTTCCGCGTCGTCGAGGCACTGTCCGTCATCGAGTGCGAAGGCCTGCTTCTTGATCGGCGTCTGCACGCACACCCGGCCGGCGCGGTCACCCACTAGTCCGCGTGACATTACCGCCGCCCGCGAGAAGGGGTCGACGTTGCCCACCGCGTACAGCGACCCGTCCTCGAGCCGGAACAGCGCAGCCTGCGTGCCGTCGGGCAGCAGGACTCCCACACCGCGGCCGGGGATCAGCCGGTCGTACTCGCATGCGGTCGTCCACACCCGGACGTCACCGCGGTCGTCGAGAAGGGTCACGAGATCTCCTGTCGGGGACGGATCGTCGGCATGCCGAGACCGGTGGTGCTGGGCACCTTGCGGCCGGAGCGTTCCTCGAACTCGATGGTCGGGTCGGCGGTGTCGGGGGCATTGACGAACGAGACGAAGCGCGACAGCTTGTCCGGGTCGTCGAGCACGCCCTTCCACTCGCACGCGTAACCGGCGACGTGGCGTTCGATGGCCGCCTCGAACTCAGCTGCCAGACCGAGTGAGTCGTTGCAGACCACGTCGCGCAGGTGGTCGATGCCGCCCTCGAGCGAGTCGAGCCATGGCGCGGTGCGCTGCAGACGATCCGCGGTGCGGACGTAGAACATCAGGAACCGGTCGACGTAGCGGACCAGGGTCGCGTCGTCGAGGTCGCCGGCGAGCAGTTGCGCATGCTTGGGCGTCATGCCGCCGTTGCCGGCGACGTACAGGTTCCAGCCGGTCTCGGTGGCGATGACGCCGACGTCCTTGCCGCGTGCCTCGGCACATTCGCGCGCGCAGCCGGAGACGCCCATCTTGATCTTGTGCGGGGCGCGCAGACCGCGGTAACGCATCTCGAGGTCGATGGCCATCTGCACCGAATCCTGTTGGCCGTAGCGGCACCAGTCGCTGCCGACGCAACTCTTGACCGTGCGCAGCGACTTGCCGTAGGCCTGGCCGGACTCCATGCCACCGTCGACGAGTCGACGCCAGATCTCGGGCAGCTGATCGACCGTCGCGCCGAACATGTCGATGCGCTGGCCGCCGGTGATCTTGGTGTAGAGACCGAAGTCCATGGCGATCTGGCCGATCAGGATCAGGTGCTCGGGCGTGATGTCGCCACCGGGCACCCGCGGCACCACCGAGTAGCTGCCGTTCTTCTGGATGTTGGCCAGGAAGTGGTCGTTGGAGTCCTGCAGCGAGGCGGTGTGTTCGTCGAGGATGTGGTCCGAACTCGTCGAGGCCAGGATCGAGGCGACGGTGGGTTTGCATACGTCGCAACCTCTTCCGGAGCCGAACTTCTCGATCAGACCGGAGAAGGTGCGGATCTCGGTGGCGCTGATGATCTCGAACAGCTCGGCGCGCGACTGGCTGAAGTGTTCGCACAGCGACTTCGACTGCTCGACGCCCTCGGCCTCGAGCAACTGCTTCAACAGCGGTACGCAGGAGCCGCACGAGGTGCCGGCCAGCGTGCACTTCTTGAGGCCACCGACGTCGGTGCACCCACCGCAGATCGCCTCCTTGAGGTCGCCCTTGGTGACGTTGTTGCACGAGCAGATCTGCGCGATGTCCGGCAACGCTCCGACACCAAGACCGGGCGAATCCCCGTCCGCGGCAGGGGCTATCAACGACAGCGGGTCGCCGGGCAGCTCGCTGGCGACCATCGGCCGCAGCACCCCGTAGGCGGATGCGTCGCCGACCAGGATGCCGCCGAGCAGCGTCTTGGCATCGTCGGAGAGCACCAGCTTGGCGTACGTCTGGTTGACCGGATCGTTGACGACGACGTCGAGGCAGTTGGGCGTTCGGCCCTGGGCGTCACCGAAACTGGCGACGTCGACCCCGAGCAGCTTGAGCTTGGTGGACATGTCGGCCTCACCGAACTCGGCCTCACCACCGAGCAGCCGGTCGGCGACGACCTCGGCACTGGTGTAGCCGGGCCCGACCAGGCCGTAGCAGCGGCCGTCGATGGCGGCGACCTCGCCGATGGCATAGATGCTGGGATCGCTGGTGACACAGGACAGGTCGGTCAGCACTCCGCCGCGCTGGGCGATGTCCAGGCCGGCGTAGCGGGCGAGTTCGTCGCGCGGGCGCACCCCGGCGGCGAAGACGACCAGGCCGGCGTCGATGCTGCTGCCGTCGTTGAGCTTCACCCGAATCGAGTCGTCCTCCTGGGACTTCCGCAGGGGCTTGTTCCGCTGGATCGGCTGGATGCTCTCGGTGCTGACACCGGTGTGCACCTCGATGCCGAGCCCGCGGATCATCCGGTTCAGCAGGGCGCCACCCGCGCCATCGAGCTGAGCGGCCATCAGATGCGGTGACATCTCCAGGACCTGGGTCGACAGGCCGAAGCCACGCAACGCGTTGGCGGCCTCCAGACCGAGCAGACCGCCACCGATCACCACGCCGACGGGCGTCTTCGACGTGCTGGCCGCCAGCGCGCTGGCGCGGATGGCGTCGAGGTCGTCGAGCGTGCGGTAGACGTGGCACTGCGGCAGATCGTGGCCGGGGATCGGTGGGACGAATGCGTAGGAACCGGTGGCGAGGACCAGGGCGTCGTACGGCACGCGGCGACCCAGCGAGGTGGTGACGTACTTCGCGGTGCGGTCGATCCGCTTCACCGGGTCGCGCAGGATGAGTTCGACGTGGTCGTCACCGGCATAGGCGTTGCCCGGCAGCGCGAGTCGCGTCCGGTCCCAGTGCTCGGTGTAGCCGGTCAGGCCGACCCGGTCGTAGGCGGCGTCGGCCTCCTCCGAGAGCACCACGACGTGCCAATCGTCCGAGTCGTCCCGCGACCGCAGGGCCTCGACGAAGCGGTGTCCGACCATGCCGTGGCCGATGACCACGACGCGTTGGGATGAGCGCATGCGATGAGGCTAGGAAGCCGATATTGCCGCGATGTCGCGTCGTGTGACGCGCCCATCACTGTGTCCTCACGTTCCCCGTGGGCGGGGTGTGAGCCCTCGGCCGGCCCCCGTGACCCAACGGCAGGGAAACTCGCTACTGCCAGCGGCCGAGGATCTCCTTGGCCCGTTCGGCCAGTGCCGCCTGGAAGAACGGACCGAAGCTGATCCGGCCGACGCCGAGCGGACCGAACGACGCCGGGTCGTCCTGGTCGGGCAGGGCGATCGCGTTGATCGGCAGCGGTAGCTCGTCGGCGAGTCGCCGGTAGGTGTCGGCGTCGTGCCTACCGACCGGGTACAAGCTGTCCGCGCCGGCCTCGGCGGCCAGCTTCAGCCGTGACACCGCACGCTCGAAGCGGTCCGACTCGTCACCGTCCTGACGCAGGAACAGGTCGGTGCGGGCGTTGATCACCACGTGCACGCCTGCCGCATCGGCAGCCTTGCGCAACCCGCCGACGAGCGCGGCGTGCTCCTCGGCCGAGCGGATCCGCTTGCCCTCCTTGTGGACGGTGTCTTCGATGTTGAGGCCCACCGCGCCCACTGCGAGCAACCCCTCGACGAGGCGCTCGGGCGTCTCGCCGTACCCCGACTCGACGTCCACCGACACCGGCACGTCGACGGCGCCGGTGATCTGCGCGACGCGCGTCGTCAGGTCGTCGAACGACATCACCTCGCCGTCCTCCTTGCCGATCGAGTCGGCGACCGGATGGCTGCCAACGGTCAGCGCGCTGAATCCCGCGTCGACTGCGAGCTGCGCCGACCAGGCGTCCCACACCGTCGGCAGGATCACCGGCGTTCCCGGCACGTGCAGCGTCAACAGCGTTGCCGCGAGGTCTCCCAAATCGGGCTTGCGTTGGTGCTTCGACACCTATTCATCCTCCACTCGGTAACGTGACCTGTGTCACTCTGAACACGGTGATGTGGCTAGCATCGCTTGCGTAATGTGATTCCAGACACCCTTCAGCCCAAGGAGGTCAATTCGTTGTCCACGACTACTGAACTCGCCCAACTCCACGAACTCATCGGTGGCCTTCGGCGCTGCGTGACCTCGCTGGCTTCACGCTACGGGGATACCCCAGCGATGCGCCGCATCGTCAACGACGCCGAGAGGATCCTCAACGACATCGACAGGCTCGACATCGATGCCGAGGAACTCGACCTCGTCCGTGGGTTCACCCACCACCATCACGTCGGCGAGAAGATCGGCATCCCGGATACGCAGTATGCCAGCGACTTCTGGCAGGACGTCGACGACGAAGGACTCGGCGGGACTCGCTAGCGGCGCCGCCTGAGACCGGCACCACCGTGCGTCGCAACGCCGCGAAGCACATTACGACCGAAGTGAGGCAAAGTACGTGAGCGCACCCACCGATGACCGCCGTGACACCAGCGGCACCGGCGTCTTCTCGGCGACGCGAGCGCAGATCCCGCAGCGCACGCTCCGCACCGACCAGTGGTGGCGCTCGCCCATCATCACCGACCTCGGCTTCGCCGCGTTCGTCATCTACGCGACGGTGCGCGCGTTCATGCAGAACAACTACTACGTCCCCGACTACCACTACCTGACGCCGTTCTACTCGCCGTGCTTCTCCACGGGGTGCGTCCCCGAGGCCAGCCACTTCGGGCAATTCCTGCCGGACGTGTGGTGGTTGCCGTACGCGGCGCTGTCGCTGCCGTTCCTCCTGCTGTTCCGGTTGACGTGCTACTACTACCGCGGCGCCTACTACCGCTCGGTGTGGCAGGCGCCGACGGCGTGCGCGGTGGCCGAACCGCATGCGAAGTACACCGGCGAGACGCGCTTCCCGCTGATCATCCAGAACACTCACCGGTACTTCTTCTACATCGCGGCGATCATCTCGGTGATCAACACCTACGACGCGATCATCGCGTTCCAGTCGCCCAGCGGATTCGGCTTCGGGCTGGGCAACGTCATCCTCGTCGTCAACGTCGTGATGCTGTGGGTCTACACGCTGTCCTGCCACTCGTGCCGCCACGTCGTTGGCGGCCGGTTGAAGCACTTCTCCAAGCACCCCGTCCGGTACTGGATGTGGGGCCAGATCAGCAAGCTCAACGTGCGCCACAAGCTCTACGCCTGGATCACCCTCGGCACGCTGATGCTGACCGACTTCTACGTCATGCTGGTGGCCAGCGGAACCATCTCCGACCTCAGATTCATTGGTTAGCAACATCGTTCGACTACATACGAATAGGCAAGTGAGGGTTTGATGGCTTCGCACGAAGCTCAACTGGAACGACACGAGTACGACGTCGTCGTGATCGGTGCCGGCGGCGCCGGACTACGGGCCGTCATCGAGGCACGCGAACGCGGACTGCGGGTCGCGGTCGTCACCAAGTCGCTGTTCGGCAAGGCGCACACGGTGATGGCCGAGGGCGGCTGCGCGGCGGCGATGAAGAACGCGAATGCCAAGGACACCTGGCAGATCCACTTTGCCGACACCATGCGGGGCGGCAAGTTCCTGAACAACTGGCGGATGGCCGAACTGCACGCGCAGGAAGCCCCCGACCGGGTGTGGGAGCTGGAGACCTACGGCGCGCTGTTCGACCGCACCAAGGACGGCAAGATCAGCCAGCGCAACTTCGGCGGGCACACCTACCCGCGGCTCGCGCACGTCGGCGACCGCACGGGCCTGGAGATCATTCGCACCCTGCAGCAGAAGATCGTCTCGCTGCAGCAGGAGGACAAGCGCGAACTCGGCGACTACGAGGCCCGCATCAAGGTCTTCCACGAATGCGCCATCACCGACCTGATCCTCGACAAGGGCCCGCGCGAGGAGACGAGCGCACCCCACGAGGCCACGGGTGCGGACACCGGCCCGACGGGCAAGATCGCGGGTGCCTTCGGCTACTGGCGCGAGACCGGCAACTTCATCCTGCTCGAGGCGCCTGCGGTGGTGCTCGCGACCGGCGGCATCGGCAAGTCGTTCAAGGTGTCGTCGAACTCGTGGGAGTACACCGGCGACGGCCACGCGCTGGCGCTGCGCGCCGGGTCGACGCTGATCAACATGGAGTTCATCCAGTTCCACCCCACCGGCATGGTCTGGCCGCTGTCGGTGAAGGGAATCCTGGTCACCGAGGGCGTGCGCGGCGACGGCGGGGTGCTGAAGAACTCCGAGGGCAAGCGCTTCATGTTCGACTACATCCCCGAGGTCTTCAAGGGGCAGTACGCCGAGAGTGAAGAAGAAGCCGACAAGTGGTTGGCGGACAACGACTCCGCCCGTCGCACACCCGACCTGCTCCCCCGCGACGAGGTCGCCCGCGCGATCGTCGCCGAGGTCAAGGCGGGGCGTGGCACACCGCACGGCGGCGTCTACCTCGACATCGCGTCGCGCATGCCGACCGAGGAGATCAAGCGTCGACTGCCGTCGATGTACCACCAGTTCATCGAGCTGGCCGAGGTCGACATCACCAAGGACGAGATGGAGGTCGGCCCGACCTGCCATTACGTCATGGGTGGCATCGAGGTCGATCCCGACACCGGCGGCGCCGCGACGCCAGGGTTGTTCGCCGCAGGCGAGTGCTCCGGGGGCATGCACGGCAGCAACCGCCTCGGCGGCAACTCGCTGTCCGATCTGCTGGTGTTCGGCCGCCGCGCCGGGCTCGGAGCGTCCGATTACGTGCGGGCACTGTCCGACCGGCCGAAGGTGTCGCAGGAAGCGCTCGACGAGGCCACGAAGATGGCGTTGGCGCCGTTCGAGCCGCACGACGAACCCGAGAACCCGTACACCCTGCACGCCGAACTGCAGGAGTCGATGAACGATCTCGTCGGCATCATCCGCAAGGAAGAGGAGATCGAGCAGGCGCTCGCCAAGCTCGACGAACTCAGGGGCCGGCTGCAGAACGTCGCCGTCGAAGGCGGCCACGTCTACAACCCCGGCTGGCACCTCGCGATCGACATGCGGAACATGTTGCTGGTCAGCGAGTGCGTCGCCAAGGCGGCGCTGCAGCGCACCGAGAGCCGTGGCGGACACACCCGCGACGACTTCCCCGAGATGGACGCCAAGTGGCGCAACAAGCTGCTGGTATGCCGGACCACCGACGCGGCGACCGCCGAAGCGATGGTTCCGCGCGTGACGGTGGAGGCCGAGCCGCAGGACCCGATGCGGCCCGACCTGCTGGAGTGCTTCGAACTGTCCGAGCTGGAGAAGTACTACACCGACGGCGAACTCCACGAGCACCCCCAACGGAAGGGCTGACATGGCTTCCTACGATGCGAGCCTGCGGGTCTGGCGCGGCGACGACTCAGGCGGCGAGCTGAAGGACTACACCGTCGAGGTCAACGAGGGCGAGGTGGTGCTCGACATCATCCACCGCCTGCAGGCCACTCAGGCCAACGACCTCGCCGTGCGGTGGAACTGCAAGGCGGGCAAGTGCGGATCGTGCTCGGCGGAGGTCAACGGCCGTCCCCGACTGCTGTGCATGACCCGGATGTCGACCTTCGGGGAGGACGAGACCGTCACCGTCACCCCGCTGCGGACCTTCCCCGTGATGCGCGACCTGGTGACCGACGTGTCCTTCAACTACGAGAAGGCGCGCGAGATCCCGTCGTTCACCCCACCGAAGGACCTGCAGCCGGGCGAGTACCGGATGCAGCAGGAGGACGTGAACCGGAGCCAGGAGTTCCGCAAGTGCATCGAGTGCTTCCTGTGCCAGAACGTCTGCCACGTGGTGCGTGATCACGAAGAGAACAAGCAGTCGTTCTCCGGGCCGCGGTACCTCATGCGGATCGCCGAGCTGGACATGCATCCGCTCGACGTCGCGGACCGCAAGGACATCGCGCAGGAGGAGCACGGGCTCGGCTACTGCAACATCACCAAGTGCTGCACCGAGGTCTGCCCCGAGCACATCAAGATCACCGACAACGCGCTGATCCCGATGAAGGAACGCGTCGCCGACCGCAAGTACGACCCAATCGTGTGGTTGGGCAACAAGCTGTTCCGGCGATGAGCGCTTGCGCGAAGAGCAGACAGCGGCGATGAGCGCTTGCGCGAAGAGCAGACAGCGCCGGTAGTTTGCTGCCGACGCCTCGACCGGGAAGCCAGCGTCACGCCCGACCACGGGGGTGACGCTGGCTTCACGTTGGGAGTCTGCTGAGTCGCAGTTGGTCTTGATTCTTGCGGCGTACGCTCGGGATCGAGCAGCCAGTTCATCGACGAAGGGCGGCCTCGTGAGGACGAGAGAAACTCAGAGCGTCAACGACATTCGGACCGCGATCCGCGAACTCTCCACCCGTGCCGAACTGGCGCGCAAGGAGGGTAGGCCCGACGACGCCGCCGAACTCGATCGGCGCGTGCAGTACTACCGCGAGGAACTCGGCGCGCGGCCCTAGCTTGCGCGCGGACTACTGGCCCAGGCGCCGGAACGTGCTCCGGTGGAAGACGATGGGCGCGACGTCGTCGTGCACGGTGATGTCGCTGACCCGCAGCACGACGATCGTGTGATCGCCCGCGAGGATCTGCTGTTCGATCGCGCTCTCCAGCCACACGCTGGTGCCCTCGATGAACACTGCGCCGCTGTCCCGTGACACCGTTTCGAGGCCGGCGAACCGGTCGCCGGTCTTGGCCGCCAGCGTCCGCGCCGCTGCGTCGTGCGCCTCGCCGAGCACGCTGATACCCAGCGACGGCAGGTCGACCAGCTTCGGCCACGTGGTAGAGGTGTTCTGCACGCAGAACGACACCAGCGGCGGATCCAGCGACACCGGGACGAACGTGCTCGCGGCCAACCCGACGCGCACGCCGTCCACCTCGGCGGCGATCGCAATGACGCCGGTCGGGAAGTGCCCGAACGCCTCGCGCAAAGACGACGGGCTGAGTTCTGTGCTGCTCATGGCTTCCTCATCTTCACACAGGCTCCGCGCCCGCCCTCGTCGGTCTGCGCCGAACTACCCATAGCCGTGGGCGACCGCCACGTCCGGGTGTGCCCGCAGCCTGCTCTTCCACGCGTTGCGGCCGTAGACCGCGAAGATCTTCTCGTTCGACGGGTCGGTGGTGACTCCGCGAGCCCGGTCGGCCAGTTCGGCGGGCAGCGTCAGCACCGGGAGCCGGGCGTCGAGCCGGGGATTGAAGAAGTAGGGCACCGAGATTCGTTCCCGCGTGCTGAGCGCGACACGATGCTCGGTCGCCCTCAGGTACCCGCCGCTGGCGATCTCCAGCATCTCGCCGATGTTCACGATGAACGCGCTGGGCAGCGGGTCGACGTCGATCCAGTCCCCGCTTACATCGCGAACCTGCAGACCCCGACTCCCCGGTTCGGCGAGCAGGAGCGTCAGCACTCCGGCGTCACGGTGGGCGCCGACGCCCTGGGGCGAATCGGCCTGCGCGGGATAGCGCACGATCTTGATCAGCGTGGCCGGTGTCTCGGCGAACGCCGCGTCGAACACGTCCTCGGGCGCACCCAGCGACGCCGCCCAGTCCCGCAGCAGCGTGCGACCGACGTCGGCCAACGCGGCATCCCACTCGGCGATGACGCCCGGTAGCTCGGGCAACGCGGACGGCCACTGATTCGGCCCCTGCAGCCGCAGGTACGGCTCCGACGGATCGGCGAGTGGGACGCGTTCGGGGCCGATGTCGATCTGTTCGCGCCAGTCGACGGTGCCGCCGGTCAGCTCCCCGCCCAGCCGCGTGTAGCCCCGAAAGTGCGGGCTACGCACCATCGCGACCGCGTCCTTCTCGGCCTGCGGCAGCGCGAACAGGCGACGGGCCTCGGTCAGCACGCGCTCGGTCAACTCGGCAGGGACGCCGTGCCCGGTGAGGAGGAAGAAGCCGACCTCGTGGGCGACGTCACGCAACCGGGCGCGCAGCGTCGAAGGGTCGTCGCCGAGGTCGACGACGGGCAGCGTCTGCCGCGACGTCCGCGAAGTCGTGTGCAGCGTGCTCACTCGCTCCATGCTCCCCCGTACCGCTGGGTCCCGCCAGCGTCCGGATCTGCCTGATCGGAAGCCGGTAACGTGTCGCCCACCATGTGGATCCCGCTCCTGATGATGGCCGTCGCGGTCAGCCTGGAGCCGTTCCGGATCGGCATGACGGTGCTCGCGATCAACCGGCCCCGGCCCGCACTGCAGCTGCTCGCGTTCCTGGCGGGCGGCTTCATGATGGGCATCGCGGTCGGCGTCGTCGTCCTGTTCGTGCTGCGGCCGGCCCTCGGATCGGCCCACTTCACGCTGCCCCGCGTGCAGATCGTGGTCGGCCTGGTGCTGCTGGTCAACGCCGCGCTGGTGGCCGCGGGCCTGCTGAGCCGGTCGAAGGCGACGAGCGGCGGGTTGGCCGAACGCATACCGGCATCGATCTCGGGCCGCGCCCGGCGACTGCTCAACGGCGGTTCACTGTGGACGGCCGGTGTCGCGGGCCTCGGCATCGCGCTGCCGTCGATCGACTACGTCGCCGCGCTGGCGCTCATCGTCGCATCCGGCGCCACTGCCGCAACTCAATTCGGCGCGCTGCTGGTGTTCAACGTGGTGGCGTTCGCGCTCGTCGAGATTCCGCTGCTGTGCTACCTGGTCGCCCCGGACCGCACCCGCTCGATGCTCGCTGCGCTCTACGACTGGCTGCGCGCGCAGGGCCGCCGCGGGGTGGCCCTGCTGTTGGCGATCGTGGGCTGCGCGCTGGTCGGCGTGGGCTTCGCCGGCCTGTAGCAGCGCCTAGGGCTGCTGCGCCTGGTTGTTCAGCACGTATTGCATGCCGGCGAGGAGTTGTGACACGGGATCCGAACCGCCGCCGAAGGCCGCGTTCGTGGCGGGTGCGGTGACCTCCGCCGGGTCGTAGCCGTTGACCGGGTCCACCGTGATCGGCGCGGTCAGCGGATCGTCGTTGCGCGAATACCCCGCGTCGACCATCGGCTGCAGCACCGCGTCGAGCCGGTTCAGCGTCTCCGCCGGGACCCCGAGGTACTTGAACGGCAGCACCAGCGGAAGGTGCTCCTCCGGGATCATGTACGTGGTGGTCTTCGCGCCGCGCGAGTTGACCGTCGTCCGAACGTTCTGCGGCGGCACCATGCTCGGGTTGGTGAAGGCCACCGCGGTATGGCCGGTCGCGAGGCCGACGATCGCGTTGGCGACGCTCATCCAGTTGTCCGGCCGGTCCGGCCAGTCGGCGATGCTGTCGTAGGCGGAGACGAACTTGTACGTGTCGTACTGGCTCTCTACCGGGGCAGGGATGCGGTAGTCCAGCGAGGGAACGACGGCGCCGACCGGGAACATCTGGGTCAGGAAGCTCTCGCCGAACGCATGCTTGCCGACGGGGTTGCCGTACGTGGCGAAGCTCAGCTGGTCCGGTGGCGGAGCGGCCGGGTCGTACGCCAGACGCGCCTGGACGTCGTCGAGCACCGACGCACCCTCGGAGAGTCCGATGACGGTGCCGGGGCCTCCGGCGCGGATTGCGTTGATCAGGTTGGGCCCGCCGACGTCGATGGACTCGCCGTAGCTTGGACCGTCGATGCCCAGCCCGGGGAAGCCGTCGTCGAGGCGGCCGATGCCCGGGAACAGCCGTTCCAGCGTGTGGCCCTGCACCTGTCCCGCGGGGTAGTCGACGATCTGGCGGTCGAGGCCGGGGAACCATTCGGCGCCGGTGCGCATGATGTATTCGTCGTACGGGATGCCGAGCACGTGCGCGCCGCCCAGGGCGTAGGCCCTGCCCGGGGTGCCGATCGGTGGCGGCGGTCCCTGCGGCCCGGCACCGGGGATCGGAGGCGGCGGCGGAACCGGAGTGTCGTCGGCCGCTGCGGTTCCCAGGCCGAGCACGCCTGCGGCGCCGATGGTCGCGAAGGCGGTGCCAAAGGCGAGAAGTCGCTTCATGGGGTTCTCACACTTCGCTCCCGGCCCTACTCGACGCCCTGCCTCGGGTCCCGACCCTACAGCGGCTCGCCCGCCATCGGCGGGGCTCACGCGTCGAGCCGGACGAACTGGTTCCGCCGATACTGCTCGACGCAGGCGACACGTCGAATCTTGCCGCTCGTCGTCGTGGGGATCGATCCGGGCGGCACCAGGACCAGATCGCCCACGTTCAGGCCGTGGGCGTTCGAGATCGCCGAGGTGACGTCGGTCTTCACGTCGCTGAGCCACCGCGGCAAGTCCTCGTCGCTTCGTTCCTTGAGTTCGATGACGGTGACCAGCTCCTCGGCGCTCTTGGTCGGCACCGATATCGCCGCGACCCGGCCGCGGGTGATCTGCTGGACCGTCGCCTCGATGTCCTCGGGATGGTGGTTGCGGCCGCGGATGATGAGCAGGTCCTTGATGCGGCCGACGATGAACAACTCGCCATCCGACACGAAGCCCAGATCGCCCGTTCGCAGCCACGGCCCCTCCGGCGTGCCGGGCGACGGGTCCACGAGCGTGGCGCCGAAGCACTGCTGCTCGTCCGCTGGCCTGTTCCAGTACCCGGTTGCGACGTTGTCGCCGTGCACCCAGATCTCGCCGACCACGTCCGTCGCGCAATGAGCGTGGGTGTCGACGTCGACGATCCGCACCGTCGGCGACTGCGGCAGGTCGTAGCGCGCCAGCGCCGTGCCCTTCCGGGCCGCGCACGGCTGGACACGGCCTGCGCCCAGTTCGTCGGCGTCGAAGTACGACGCGGGCGCTTCTTCACTCCAGGTGCCCGCCGCCACGAAGACAGTCGCCTCCGCAAGACCGTAGGCCGGGCGCAACATGTGATCACGAAAGTCGAAGTGCGCGAACCGATCCGAGAAACGCTCCAGGGTGGCCGGCTCGACGCGTTCGGCGCCGTTGATGATGCCGTGCACCCCACCGAGGTCGAGGCCTGCGATGTCGCCGTCGGTGGTCTTGCGGGCGGCGAGGTCGAACGCGAAGTTGGGCGCCGCCGAGAACGCGCGGCGATTCTCGGCCAGGGCGCGTATCCATCGAGCGGGCTTCTCCAGGAACGCAACTGGGCTCATCAGCGCCGCGGGATGGCCGCTGAGGATGGGTGCGCACACGCCCAGGACGAGGCCCATGTCGTGGTAGAAGGGCAGCCACGACACGAACGTGGCCGCACCGGCCGGCACGGGGTTCGCACCCGCGAAGAACGTGCGCATGATCTGCTCGAAGTTCGCCTGCAGGTTGAGGTGCGAGATCATGACCCCGGCCGGTAGCCGGGTCGAACCCGAGCTGTACTGCAGGTAGGCCGTGTCGGGGAAGTCGGCGGTCGCGGGAATGGGTTCACGAAGCGTGCCGTCGAGGTCCATCGAGTCGATCGCCACGACCTTCGGCGCGGCGTCCAGGCATGCCTGATCGACACCTGCCTGATCGACGTAGCCGCCGACGTCCGCCGCCGACGCCGACGTCGTGAGGACGATCGACGGCTGGGCATCGGCCAGGACCGAACTCACCCGGTCATGGGTCGAGCCGCGATGCGGCAGCGGTAGCGGAACCGCGACGAGCCCCGCCTGCATGCTGCCCAGGAAGGCGAGCACGTACTCCAGGCCCTGGGGTGCCAGGATCACCGCCCTGTCACCGATCGACCCGTGCAGCCGAATCTCGCGCGCCACGTTCATGGTTCGGCGCGACAGCTGCGACCACGTCAGCGTCTCGACGACACCGGCTGGGTCCCGGTCGTAGTCGGTGAACGTGAAGGCGACGTCATCGGGGCGCATGCTGGCACGTCCGTGCAGCACCGAGAGGATCGACGACTGGGCCACCGTGAATGAAGGCACTGTCGTCACCTCGCGTCCTCCACGATCGGTGGAGGGAGTTCGCTCATCCCCATCAGGCCCCTCCGCTTCGATTCGTAGTTTCACACATTCGGTACCGTGCGCGCTTCCCAGCCGCAGCTAGACCGGTTCTGCAGGCGATGGGACGGCGGACGACGGCGGCTGCCGCACGCCCATGCGCGACGGCCACCAGTTGGCCCGCCCGACCAGTGTGGCGATGGCAGGCACCGTGATCGTGCGTACCACGAAGGTGTCGAGCAGGATTCCCACCCCGATCACGAACCCGCCCTGGATCACGATGCCGATGCTCGAGAACAGCAGCCCGGCCATCGAGGCCGCGAAGATCAGCCCCGCCGCCGTGATCACACCGCCTGTCGAACTCAGCGTGCGGATGATGCCGTAGCGCACGCTGTGCGGAGACTCGTCGCGCATGCGCGAGACGAAGAGCATGTTGTAGTCGGCACCCACTGCGACCAGCACCACGAACGCCAACGGCGGCACGCTCCAGTGCAACTGCTCGCCGAGCAGGTATTGGAACGTCAGGATGCCGATTCCGATGGCCGCGAAGTACGAGACCACCACCGAGCCGACGAGATACAGCGGCGCGATGACCGACCGCAGCAGCAGCATCAGGGTCAGCAGGACGACGATGATGGTCGCGATGATGATGAAGCGAATGTCCTGCTGGTAGTAGTCGCGCGTATCGCGCAGCGCGGCAGGCAGTCCACCCATCGATATCGTCGCGTCGGCGAGCGTGGTGTTCGGCTGCGCACCCCTGGCAACGTCGCCGATCTGGTTGACCTGATCCATCGCCTCGGAGCTGAACGGGTTGAGTTCGGTCTGCACCAGGTACCGCACTGAACGGCCGTCCGGCGAGATGTACGCCTGAGCCGCCTTCTGGAAGTCCGACAGGTTCAGCACCTCGGGTGGGATGTTGAACCCGGCCTGCGCCGGGTCGCCTGCGTTGCTGCGCATGTTCAGCAGGAACGTCGATGCCTCGTTCAGGCCAGCGGCGATCACCTTTACCTGCTCGACGAGTTCGTCCACGCCGTTGGCCACGTCGCGGCTGCCGCCTGCCAGCTTGTTGGCACCCTGCTGCAACTCGCGCAGACCGGCCTGCGGGCCGCCGGGCCGATCGAGTCCCATGGCCTTGACGGCCTTGTTGGCGCTGGTGAGGGCGGCGTTGAGCTTCTTGACCGTCGCGTTGAGCGACTCCTTGTCGTCGACGCTCTGGAGTTCTCCGGCCAGCTGGTTGATCTGGTCGAGGCTGCCGTCGTTGTCCGCGTCGACGAGGCGCTGGAACTGCATGCGGGTGTCGCGGCAGGAGGGGTTGGCGTCGCAGATCTGGTTGCCCTGCAGCGCCGCCAGCACCGGGCCGATCCAGGCGAAGACGTTCTTGACCGCCGCGAAGTTCACGCCCATGGAGTTGGCGAGCGCGTTCACGCTGGCGACCAGCTTCGCCGCGACCTCGACGTCGCGCACCAGCTTGTCGCCGTTGTCCTCGGTTCGGACCGCGGACAACGTGTCGACCAGGCTCTGGATGCTGGGCGCTATCTGGTTGATCTGGGTGCGCACGTCGGCGAGGCTCTCGGCCATCGTGTCGGCCCCGGCGGCGAGTCGGTTCAGATCCCCGCTGCGCTGGCCGATCTGGGCGGAGCCGCCCGCCAGCCGGTCACCGACGATGCCTGCCTGGAACGTGGCCCGGAATTCCGGCGGCACCTCCCCGAGGGGCCGGGTGATGCCGCTGACCATGCCGATGTCGGGCAGCTGCTCGACGCGTGAGGCCAGCTGCTCCAGGTCCGCCAGCGCTCGTGGCGTGCGCAGATCGTGGGGCGACTGGATGAGGATGTACTCGGGGATCGACTGGCTGATCGGGAAGTGGCGCTCGAGGGCGGCGTACCCGATCGAACTGGGCGCCGATGCCTCCACGACCTTGCGGTCGTCGTAGTTGTAGCGGGCGAAGATCGACATCCCGGCCAGCAGCGCCAGGACGAGCAGGCTCGCGACCAGGTGGGTCACCGGCCGGCGGACGATGCGGATGCCCGAACGTCGCCAGAACCGGGTGGTCAGTTCACGCCGCGGCTTGACCCAGCCGCGCGGCCCGGCGAGCACCAGGATCGCAGGCAGCAGGGTCACCCCGGCGAGGTAGGCGACGCCGATTCCGATCGCCGACGACACCCCGACGGTCTTGAACACGCCCATCTTGGCGAAGCTCAGCAGCAGGAACGTGAGGCCCACCGTGATGGCGGATGCGGTGATCACCTTTCCGATCGACGCCATCGCCGCCTTGACCGCGGCGTCGTACTCGGCGCCCGACCGCAGGTAGTCGTGGTAGCGGCTGATGAGGAAGACGGCATAGTCGGTGCCTGCGCCGGCGATGATCGCGCTGAGGAACACGATGGACTGGTTCGAGACGCCTGCGCCCGTCAGATGGGAGTAGCCGGCCACCACCGCTTGGGCGACCACTAGCGACGAGCCGATCGTGACGAGCGGCAGCAGCATCGTGACCACGCTGCGGTACACCAGCAGCAGGACGGCGAGCACCAGGAAGGCGATCGCGAGCTCGATCGGCAGACGGTCCTGCTCACCCGCGACGGTCAGGTCGGCGACGGTCGCCGCGGGTCCGGTGAGGTGCACGTCGAGCGGGCTGCCCGCGACGCTGCGCTCGACGACGTCGGCCACCCGGTTGAACGCGTCGAACGCCTGCGGTGTCCCCAACTCCCCCGCCAGACTCACCGGCAACACCCAGGTCGTCTTGTCCTCGCTCGTCAGGAACGGCCGCAGCTGAGGCGTGGCGACGAAGTCCTGGACGGACACGACGTCGCGCACGTCGTCGCGCACCGCGTCGACGAGCTTGCGGTACGTCGCCTCGTCGGCGGGTTCCAGCCCGTTCTCGTTGATGAGCGCGACCAACAGGAGGTTGTCGTTGCCCGGCTCCTGGAACGCCTCGGTCATCTTCTCGGCGGTGACGCTCGACGGCGCATCGCTGGGGAGGATCGCGAGCGGGTTGCGCTGCGCCATCGTGCCCAGCGACGGAAAGGCGAGCGGCAGTGCGATCGCCAAGGCGACCCACACCCCGATCACTGCCCATGGCCACCGCACCACGAGATCGGCTAGCCGTCGCATATCGCCCTCACCCTCGCCCCGAATCCCGCGTCACGCTGCCGTCGGATCGCACTCCGCTATGCCACGCGTCCCCATTGCCCGCTGTCGGCGACCCGCCCCACCACCGACTTCATCGCCTGCATGTAGCGGGTGACCGACTTCCTGGCAACCGGGTTGTCGGGATGCATGATCGCCATCACCGTGCCCTCGCCGTAGCGGAAGACGTAGATCGTCAGCTGGTAGGAGAACCGGCCGTCGGGGTAGATCCCGATGTCGTTGGCCAGCCCCATGTCCGCCGCGGCCAGGATCGCGTTGAGCGGAGCAGCGCCGCCGTGCAGGAAGTTCGACACCGGGAAGTTCGGCTGCGGCCAGTTCAGCCATGGCGCCAACTCCAGGACGCGGTAGTACGGCACCCTGGCCATGTCGAGGCCGGCATCGAACGACGACTGCGCTGCCCACGCGGCATCGCTGAACGACGTCGCGGCGATCGGGACGCTGATCGGGATGAGGCCGGTGAACCAGCCCTGGGTCATGAAGTTGTCGCCTGCCGTGCGGGAATCCCTCGGCGTCAGCCCGTGATAGGTGAGCGCGCCGGTGAATTCGTGTTCCACGAGGCCGAGGCACGCGAACAGACCGCCGACGAACCGGGCGCCCGCCGCTGCGCAGGCCTCGTCGAAGCGTTGGGTCTGCGCGGTGTCCAACAGGACCTCTGAGGTCATGTCGCTGCTGGTCGCCTCGTTCGGGTCGCCCAGCGGCAGCGGGAAGTCGGGGAAGCCGTCACCGTTGTTCTCGGCGAAGTCGATCCACCGCTGCACACCGGGCGAATCGACGGTCAACGCCGAGGTGTAGTCGTGCTCGCGAACGCAGAAGTCGTCGAAGCTGCCCGCATCGGGGAGCGTCAGGGCGTGACCGCCACCGCTCAGCGCGGAGTACATCCCGTTGGCTTCCATCATCGTCGTGCCGATCAGCGTGGCGTCGCCGTGCACGTGATCCATGGAGGCGAAGAACTTGAAGTCGTTCTCGTTCTGGATGACGCCGAACGTGAAGCAACCCCACTCCAGCGGGTTCGGGATCGCCACCACGTGCGCGCGGATCTCGTCGACGGTCAACTGTCCCTGATCCACCGGCACGAACTCGATCTGCGCCGGGTCGTCGATGGCGCGCCGGATGAATTCGCCGGCGTCGGTCCGTTCGAACCAACTGCGGAACGTGTCGTGCCTGCGCAGGTAGGCGTTCACGGCGTCGTTCATGGCGGCGATGTCGCACTGGCCGGGCATCTCGCAGCTGGCGATGATCTGCCGGGAGAAGTTGAGCCCCGCGTCGTTCCTGTCGCAGTAGTTGCGGAGGTGCTGACGCTGCATGTGGCTGACCGGCACCGAGCTGACCGGCGCCTGCCGCGCGACGTCCGCAGCTGCGGCCGTTGGATGCCAGGAGGTCACCGAACCCGGGGTCAACGACCATTCGTGGAGTGCGCCGACCGTGATCTTCCCGATGCGCAAGCTATGGCCCTTCCGGTTCTGCCCGTCCGCCGGCAAAGCTCCGGCAGCACCCTTGGCGGGGATCAACATACCCTCGTCGGGGCCTCGACCGTCGACCACGACGCCGCGCACGAGCCGTCACGAACGTGTCATAGTTGCCCCCGAAGTTCGATCGTGGCACGGGGAGGACAACTGCATGGGATCCGTCGAAGGTCAGATCGATCCGACCCCTCGCTTCGCCATCGTCGGGTATGCGGCGCGCCTGCCTGGGGCCAGAGATGCAGATGAGTTCTGGGAATTGCTGCGTGACGGCCGTGACGCAATTTCCGAGGTCCCTCGAGATCGCTGGGACGCCGACGAGTTCTTCGACCCCGAACCAGGTGTGCCCGGCAAGATCGTGACCCGTCGTGCCGGTTTCGTTGACGACGTGACCGGGTTCGACGCCCCGTTCTTCGGGATGGCGACGCGTGAGGTCCGGCTGATGGACCCGCAGCATCGGATCTTGCTGGAAACGGCGTGGCGCGCGGTCGAGCATGCCGGGATCGCGCCGTCCTCGCTGGCCGAGAGCAACACCGGCGTGTTCGTGGGTCTGGCCACCCACGACTACCTGGGCATGCAGTCAGACGAGCTGACCCACGACGAGATCGAGGCCTACATGGCCATCGGGACGTCGAACGCCGCGGCGGCGGGACGGATCAGCTACCGACTGGGTCTGCAGGGGCCGTCGGTCGCCGTCGACACGGCGTGCAGTTCGTCGCTCGTCGCGATCCATCAGGCATGCCAGGCGCTGCGCCTGGGCGAGTGCGACCTCGCGCTCGCCGGCGGTGCGAACGTCCTGCTTGCCCCGGCCACGATGATCACGTTCTCGCACGCCCGCATGCTCGCACCCGACGGTCGGTGCAAGACCTTCGACGCGGCCGCCGACGGCTACGTCCGCGGCGAGGGCTGCGGCGTCATCGTGGTCAAGCGGTTCGAGGACGCGATCCGCGACCGTGACCGGATCCGTGCCGTGATCCGAGGCAGCGCCGTCAACCAGGACGGCGCCTCGGGTGGCCTGACGGTGCCCAATGGCGTTGCGCAGCAACGGGTCATCGCCGCCGCGCTGAGGTGCGCTGACCTCGAACCCCGTGACGTCGGATACCTGGAGGCGCACGGTACCGGCACGTCGCTGGGCGACCCCATCGAGGCCCAGGCGGCGGGTGCGGCGCTCGGCGTCGGACGCGCACCGGACCAGCCGCTGCTCATCGGCTCGGCGAAGACCAACATCGGGCACCTCGAAGCAGCCGCAGGCATCGCGGGCGTCATCAAGGTGGTCCTGTCGCTCGAGCACCAGACCCTGCCCAAGCATCTCAACTTCGAGAACCCGTCACCGCACATCCCGTGGGACCGGCTTCCCGTGGAAGTGGTTCGGCAGACCACCCCCTGGGAGCACGGCGGACGCCCCCGCATCGCCGGGGTCAGCTCGTTCGGGTTCGCCGGGACGAACGCGCACGTCATCCTCGAGGAAGCTCCGGTGGCCGCCGAAGCACTGGTGCGGGACGCGGATCCGGGCCGCTACCACGTGCTCCCGCTGTCGGCGCGGACGCCGGCGGCATTGACCCAGGTCGCCGGCCTGTACCGCAGTTGGATGAGCGAACACCCGGAGGCCACCCTGGCCGACGTGTGCTTCACCGCCGGTGCGGCGCGTGCGCACCTCGAGCAACGGGCCGCGCTGGTGGCCGACACCAGGGAATCCGCCATCGAGCTGCTCGGTGCGCTCGCAGACGACCGCCCCGCACCCGGTCTGGTGCGCGGCGAAACCCATGACGTACCCAAGACGGCCTGGCTGTTCACCGGCCAGGGCAGCCAGTACCCCGGCATGGCCCGTGAGCTGTACGCCGCCGAGCCGGTGTTCGCCGAGACACTGGACCGGTGCGCGACCGCGGTCGCCGACGTGCTCGAGAAGCCGCTGCTGGACGTGATCTTCGGCCTAGACGAGGTTGATGACGCCACCCTGCGGCAGACGTCCTACGCGCAGCCCGCCCTGTTCGCGGTCGAGATGGGCCTGGCCCGCCTGTGGCAGTCCTGGGGCTTCGAGCCGGACGTGGTGCTGGGCCACAGCGTCGGCCAGTACTCCGCGGCGTGCGTCGCCGGGGTGTTCGGCATCGAGGACGGCGCGCGGCTGATGGCCGAACGCGGCCGCCTCTTCGGCAGTCTTCCCGCGGGTGGGCGCATGGTCGCGGTGTCCGCCGCCGCAGAGCGCGTCGAGCGTCTGACCGACGACTACCCGAGCCTGTCGGTCGCGGCGTACAACGGCGGCAATACCGTACTGTCCGGTCCCGCAGCCGATTTGGAGCCCGCAGTCGCCGTGCTGGCAGCCGACGGCGTGCGGTGCGACTGGCTGGACACCAGCCACGCGTTCCACTCGGCACTGCTGGACCCGATCCTCGACGAGTTCGAGTCCTACGCCGACGGGTTCGAATTCGGTGCGCCGCAACGAATCCTGATCGACAACCGCACCGGTGCCGCGCTCGGCAGGAGCGTGCAGCTCGACGGTTCGTACTGGCGCCGGCACGCGCGCCAACCGGTGCAATTCGCCAAGAGCGTTCGCACCCTCGCCGAACTGAACTGCAAGCTGCTGGTCGAGATCGGGCCGCGGCCGGTGCTCACCGCGGCGGCCCTCGGCGCCTGGCCCGATCCGGCCACCGCACCGCGGGTCATCACCTCGTTGCGCCGAAACACCGCCGATCACCGGCAGATCACCGAAGCGGTTGCCGACGCATACGTTCTGGGCCACCTACCCGACTTCGCCGCGTTCGCCCAGAGCCTGGCGCGCAAGCTCGACCTGCCCACCTATCCGTTCGAGCACCGCGAGTACTCCTTCCGGGACGGCCAGCAGGCCGACCGGCGGGAGACCCGGCAGCAGAGTGGCGGTCCGCGTACCGACGCCGTGCGCCTCCTGGAGGACGGCCGCATCGAGGAACTCGCGGCCCTCCTCGACGGTGCGGGCGGCGACGAGCACACCGTGTCGGTGCTGACCAAGCTCGTGGACCGGCACAACCAGCAGCGGACGACCCAGTCGATGGCGAACGACCGCTACGAATTCCGCTGGGACGTCTCCACTACCCCCGTCTCCGACGCTGGCACGGACGCCGACTGGATCCTCGTCGGCGACGCCGGCGATGCGATTCGCCCCCTGGTCGACCTGCTGACCGCACGCGGCCACCGCCACCGCGTCCTCGGATTGCCGTCGTCGGATGCCGAGGAATCGGAACTCGCAGACGCGTTGCGCGCTGCGGCAGCACACAGTTCGGCGCTGCGGATCCTCGACGTCGCGGCGCTGTCCGCTTCTGCACCCTCGATGCGGTCGCTGCTGCGGATGCACCACGACGTCCTCGGCGGAACCCGGCGACTCCTGCGCGCCGCGGCGGCCGCCGACCTGCGCGCTCCCGTCTGGGTGGTGACCCGCGGCGCTCAACGCGTCACCGACGCCGACAGCGTGTGCCCGGATCAGACGTGCCTGTGGGGTTTCGGCCGCGCAGCAGCACTCGAACTGCCGCACGTATGGGGCGGTTTGGCGGATCTGGGCGACGGCGGCACCGCCGAGTGGTCCGAACTCGTCGACCGTATCTCCGCGCCGGCAGGCACCGCCGCCCGCGAGGACCAGATCGCGCTGCGTGATCGCACGGTCTACGTTCCCCGCTTGGTCAGGCGGGTCGAACAGCCGAGCGGTACGCCGCTGAGCGTGCGCGGCGACGCCACCTATCTGGTGACCGGAGGCCTCGGCGCCATTGGCTTGGAGATCGCCGGCCACCTGGCTGCCCTGGGCGCCAAGCACTTGATCCTCACCAGCCGACGCGCACCCGACGACGCCGTCGCCCAACGAATCGCCGCACTGGGCGACCAGCACGGCTGCGACGTCCGCGTCGTCACGGCCGACGTCGCCGATGCGCACGACGTCGCACGCCTACTGGCAGTCGCGCGGGCCGGGATGCCACCGCTCGCCGGCATCGCGCATGCCGCAGGCGAGATCGCCACCACCGCCCTTACCGATGTGGACGACGCCGAGGTGGATCGCGTCTTCGCCGGAAAGGTCTGGGGCGCATGGCATCTGAGCGAAGCAGCCGCTGACCTGAACCTCGACTTCTTCATCAGCACCTCGTCGATCGCCGCGGTGTGGGGCGGCTTCGGCCAGACCACCTACGGCGCGGCGAACGCCTTCCTCGACGGGCTGGCGTGGCGGCTGCGCGAGCAGGGCATCGCGGCGACCAGCGTGGACTTCGGCCCGTGGTCGGCGGGCATGGCCGACGCCGAGTCCCGCGCGCGCCTGGACCAACGCGGCGTCCGGACCCTGTCCCCCGCCGATGCCCTCGCGGGTCTGGCCGACGTCGTGGCGACGTCCGCTGCGCACGGCGGGTCGGCACAGGGTGTGGTGGCCCGGATCGACTGGGCCCGCTTCCTCCCGCTCTACCAGCAGGCGGGACGGCGGGCATTCCTGGCCGAACTGGAACGCGAGGTGCCCACCGCACCGGCGGCAGCAGTGTCCACCACGGCGTCGGGCAAGACGCGGCTGGTCGAGCAATTGACGAATGCCCCCGTGCAGCAACGCAAACGGCTCCTGACCGACTACCTGCGCAACGCGGTCGCAGAGGTGACGCGCGTGGACGTCGAGGAGATCCGCGAGGACGCGGGGTTCTTCGACCTCGGCATGGATTCGTTGATGGCCGTCGAACTGCGACGCCGCATCGAGCAGGGCGTCGGCAAGGAGATTCCCATCACGCTCGTGATGGACCATCCCCGCCCGACGGACGTCGCCGACTACCTGCTCGGCGACGTGCTCGGCCTCGGTGAGCAGGCCGCCCCGGCACCGCGCCCCGCGCCCGTGGCGCGGACGAGCACCGACGAGCCGATCGCGATCGTTGCGGTGTCGTGCCGCTTCCCCGGCGCGCCCAACCCGGAAGCGTTCTGGGAGTTGCTCGCCGACGGTGTCGACGCCATCCGTGAAGTCCCCGAGGACCGCTTCGACATCGACGAGTTCTACGACCCCGATCCCGACGCCGCGGGCAAGACCTACACGCGGTTCGGCGGATTCCTCGACGGCATCGACGGATTCGACCCGGAGTTCTTCGGCATCTCGCCGCGCGAGGCCGTGTGGATCGAGCCGCAGCAGCGGCTGATTCTCGAGACCGTCTGGGAGGGCCTGGAGCGCGCCGGGTACTCGCCTGCATCGCTGCGCGGCAGTTCGACCGGCATCTTCACCGGCGTGGCCGCCAACGAGTACGCCCACCTGCTGTCCGCCGAGTCGATCGACAAGATCGAACCGCACTTCATCACCGGCAATGCGCTCAACGCCATCTCCGGTCGCGTCGCGTTCGCGCTGGGCCTCGAGGGTCCCGCGGTCGCATTGGACACCGCGTGCAGTTCGGCGCTGGTCGCCGTGCACCAGGCCTGCCTTGCCCTGCGCTCCGGCGACTGCGACATGGCGCTGGCCGGCGGGGTCAACGTCCTGCTGAGTCCGGTGACGGTCGTTGCCGCGTCGCGCGCCCGGATGCTGTCCCCGGCGGGGCGGTGCAAGACGTTCGACGCCAGCGCCGACGGATACGTGCGCAGCGAGGGCTGCGGCATGCTGGTGCTCAAGCGGTTGAGCGACGCCGAGCGCGACGGCGACCGGATCTGCGCCATCATTCCCAGCAGCGCGGTCAACCAGGACGGTGCGTCCAGTGGCCTGACGGTACCCAATGGTGGTGCGCAGCAACGGCTCATCGGCACGGCACTGACCCGTGCCGGCCTGACCGGCGGAGACGTCGACTACCTCGAGGCACACGGCACGGGCACGCCGCTGGGTGACCCGATCGAGGTCCAGGCCGCCGCAGCCGCCTACGGCGGTTCGCGCGACGCGAACCGGCCGCTGCTGATGGGATCGGTGAAGACCAACATCGGCCACACCGAATCCGCCTCGGGCGCAGCAGGGCTGATCAAGGTCGTGTTGTCGTTGCAGCACGGCCTGCTGCCGAAGAGCCTGCACTTCGACAACCCGTCACCGCACATTCCGTGGGACTCGCTGCCCGTACGCGTCGTCGCCGAGTCGACGCCGTGGCAGACCAACGGCAGGCCGCGCCGGGCAGGCGTCAGTTCGTTCGGGTTCACCGGCACCAACGCGCACGTGCTGATCGAAGAGGCGCCGCAGCCGGAAACTGCGACTCCGGAGGCACCGCAGTCGCAGGATCAGCGGGTCGACGTGCTCGCGCTCTCCGCGCGGTCACCGGAAGCCCTCGTCGCGCTGGCTCAGCGGTACGAGACCTGGTTGACCATCAACCCCGACGCCGACCTCGGCGACGTCTGCCTCACGGCAGGCACGGGCCGTTCGCACTTCGAACACCGCGCCGCACTGGTCGTCGACTCGATCGAAGGCGCGCGTGCAGCTCTTGCCGACCTGGCCGAGAATCGCCTGCGCCCCGGCGTCGTTCGCGGCGAGCACACGCACCGCCCGACGACGGCGTGGTTGTTCACCGGACAGGGCAGCCAGTACCCGGGCATGGCCAGGGAACTGTTCGCGCACGAGCCGGTCTTCGCCCAGACCGTGCAGCGCTGCGCCGACGCGGTGGCGGACATTCTGCCGCGCCCGCTGCTGGACGTCGTGTTCGCCACCGACCGTGAAACGGGCGGAGAAGCCGGAAAGGCCCTGCGGGACACGTCCTTCGCGCAACCGGCGCTGTTCGCCGTCGAGATGGGCCTGGCCCGGCTGTGGCAGTCGTGGGGCATCGTGCCCGACGTGGTGCTCGGGCACAGCGTCGGTCAGTACGCGGCGGCCTGCGTGGCCGGGGTGTTCAGCCTCGAGGACGGCGCGCGGCTGATGGCCCAGCGCGGCCTGCTGTTCGGCAGCCTGCCCGAAGGCGGGCGGATGGTCGCGGTGTTCGCCGACGCCAAGCAGGTCGAGGAGGCCGCAGGCGCGTTCCCGCGCGTGTCGGTGGGCGCCTACAACGGTCCCAACACCGTGCTCTCGGGCCCTGGCGAGGACCTGGAACGGCTCGTCGCGACGTTCGAGGACGAGGCGATCCGCTGCACCTGGCTGCAGACCAGCCATGCCTTCCACTCCGAGCTGCTGGAGCCGGTGCTCGACGAGTTCGAGTCCTACGCCGCCCGACTGCGGTTCGCGACCCCGACGTTGCCGCTGGTGTGCAACCGCACCGGTGCCGTGCTGACGGCGCAGACCCCGCTCGACGCCTCTTACTGGCGGCGGCACTCCCGCCAACCGGTGCAGTTCGCCGAGAGCGTGCGCACAGTCGCGGCGCTCGGATGTTCGGTACTGATGGAGATCGGTCCGCAACCGGTGCTGACCGGTGCCGCGGTACAGGTCTGGCCGGAACACCTGGCGGCTCCGCGCGCGATCGTCTCGCTGCGCAAGGGCGTCGGCGATCGGCGCCAGATCGCCGATGCGCTGGCCGCGGCCTACGTCGGCGGGCACCAGCCCGACTTCGCCGGCCTGCACGGCAGGCCCGGCCGCAGGCTGGAGTTGCCCACCTATCCGTTCCAGCATCGCCGCTTCTGGCCGAAGACCTCCGGGCTCGCCATGGACGGCGGCGGGCCTGCGGTATCGGGCATCCTCGGCAACGCAAAGGATCTCGCCTCGGGCGACTCCGTCTACACCAGCAGGCTGTCCGTGAAGTCGCAGCCGTGGCTCTCCGACCACGTCATCTACGGCACCGTCGTGGTGCCCGGCGCGACGTACGCCGCGATGGCACTGGCCGCGGTCGGTACGCCCGCGCGGGTGAAGGACGTCTTCTTCTACGAGCCGATCATCCTGCCCGAGAAGGCGTCCCGCGAAGTGCAGCTGACGTTGCATCCGCTCGAGGACGGCAGCGGTTTCACGTTCACCGTGCACAGCCGCCCGTACGGCGTGCGCGACGCGGACTGGGCCCTGAACGCCGACGGCACCGTCGCGGCCGGTGCGGCTGACGACGGCGACGTCACCGACGAGCCGGAGGGCACGCAGCCCGAAGCCGTCGAGGAGACGATCGAACGACTCGACCGCATGCGTCCGCAGGAGCTGTTCGAGACCTTCGCCGACATGGAGCTGGCATGGGGGCCGACCTGGTCCGGATCCCTGAAGTCGCTGTGGCTGGGCGACGGCGAGGCGATCGGCGACATCCTGGTCGGTCCCGAACTCGCCGAACAGCTCGGGACCGAGCCGATGCACCCGGTGCTGATGGACCTGTGCACCGGTGTCGCCTTCCCCGCGTTCCCCGCGCTGCTCGCCGCCGAGCAGGGTGTCAGCGATCTGTTCCTGCCGCTGCGGTACGGGCAGGTGACGATGCGGGAGAAGATGCCCCGGCGCTTCTACTGCCGCGCCACGTGGCACGCCAACGACCTGGACAACGAGACCCAGGTGTTCGACCTGGACTTCGTCGACCGGGATGGCCGCCACCTCGGCGGTATTCGCGAGTTCACCGTGAAGCGCGCGCCTCGGGAGGCGCTGCTGCGCGGTCTCGGCGGCGACGCGACCCGCCTGCTGTACACCCTCGGCTGGCACGAGGTGCCCGTACCGCCAACCGACGGTGCCGGAAACGTCAACGGCACGTGGCTGATCGCCGGGTTCGACGAACTGGCCGCCATGGTGCCGGGGTGCATCCCGTTCGACCGCGCCGGCGATGCGGAGCAGCTGGGACGGGTGCTGGCCGATGCCCACGAGCGGGGCATGGGTTTCTCCGGCGTCGTGTGGCGGGCCAGCGGGCCGGGTTCGGCAGCCGAAGACCTCGGCTCGGGGAGCGCGGCAGCACGGGTCGAGACCGAGATCGCCAACCTGCTCAGCGCGGTACACACCGTGCAGCGCGGCGACGTGAAGCTGCCCGGCGGATTGTGGATCGTCACCGAACGGGCCGTGGCATGCGAGTCCGGTGAGCCCGTCGACCCGGTGCAGGCTGCGCTGTGGGGCTTCGGCCGCACGGCGATCAACGAGGAACCCGCGCTGCGCGCCAAGCTGGTCGACTGCGACGGATCACCAGAGGCCGTGACCGCTCTGGCAGCCATGCTGGCCACCCCCGTCGACGAGCCGGAACTGGCTGTGCGACAGGGCAAGCTGCTCGCGTCACGGCTGGTGCCGTGGGCCCGCACCGGTCATCTCACGGTGCCGCGCGGCGGCGACTACGTCCTGGCGCCCACCGAGCGCGGGGCGATCGACAACCTCCGCCTGACCGAGAAGGACGTGCCGTCGCCGGACGAGGGCTACGTGCAGGTTCGGGTGGAGGCCGCAGGCCTCAACTTCCGCGACGTGCTCAACGTCCTTGGCCTGTACCCCGGCGACCCCGGACCGATCGGCGGTGACTTCGCCGGCGTCGTGACCCAGTTGGGCGACGGCGTAACGGGACTCGAGGTGGGTCAGCGCGTCTACGGTTCCATGCAGGGTGCGTTCGCCAGCCGGTTCAACGTGCCCGCCCTGTTCCTCGCACCGATTCCGGACGGGGTGAGTGCGGTCGAGGCCGCGACGATTCCCGCTGCCGCGCTGACGGTGCGGCTGTCGTTCGACTGGGCCCGGCTCAAGCCGGGCGACAAGGTGCTCATCCACGCCGCCAGCGGTGGCGTCGGGTTGGCGGCCGTCCAGATGGCGCAACAGTGCGGTGCCGAGGTGTTCGCGACGGCCAGCACCTTCAAGCGGTCGACGCTGAGCCAGCTCGGCGTGAAGTACGTGTATGACTCCCGCACAACGGAATTCGCCGACCAGATTCTGGCGGACACCGGCGGCGCAGGCGTCGACGTGGTGCTCAACAGCCTGACCAACGAGGGGTTCATCGAGGCGACGCTGCGGGCCACCGCCAAGGGCGGCCGCTTCGCCGAGATCGCCAAGCGTGACATCTGGTCGCCGGATCAGATGGCGCAGGCCCGGCCGGACATCGCCTACGAGATCGTCGCGTTGGACACGGTGATGCTCACCGAGCCCGAGCGCATCCGCGACCTGCTCACCGAGGTGTCGGAGGGACTGGCCGAAGGCGTGTGGACGCCGCTGCCCGCCGAGATCTACCCGCTGACCGAGGCCCGGGCGGCGTTCCGTCGCATGCAGCAGGCACGGCACATCGGCAAGATCGTGCTGCAGATCCCGGAGCCGCTGGCGCCGAGGGCCGATCGGAGCTACCTGATCACCGGTGGCCTCGGCGCGATCGGTCTGCACACGGCGTCGTACCTCGCCCAGCTCGGCGCCGGCGACATCGTGCTGACCAGCAGGCGTTCACCCGACGCGGATGCGCGCCGGGCGATCGACGACATCACCGAACGCTTCCGCTGCCGCATCCACGTCATCGCGGCCGACGTCGGCGACGAGGACGAGGTCGCCGGGCTGCTCAAGCGGATCCGTGCGGAGTTGCCGGCGCTGGCGGGTGTGGTTCACCTGGCGGGCGTGCTCGACGATGCGCTGCTGTCCCAGCAGAGCATGGAGCGCTTCCGAACGACGATGGCGCCCAAGGCCTTCGGCGCCTACCACCTGGACCGGCTGACCAGGCACGACGAACTGGACTTCTTCATCGTGTCGTCCTCGGTGTCGAGCCTGTTCGGCTCACCAGGGCAGGCAAACTACGCCACTGCCAACGCGCTGCTCGACGGCTTGGTCGCGCAGCGGCGTGCGATCGGCCTGCCCGCCACCGGCGTCAACTTCGGCCCGTGGGCCCAGGGCGGCATGGCGTCGTCGGAGGCTGCGACCGCGAACATCAGTGCCCAGGGCCTGATTCCGCTGGAACCCTCGGCGGCGCTGAGTGCGCTGGCAGAGGTCGTCGCCAACGGAACGGGCCAGGCGACGGTCATCAAGGCCAACTGGCAGCGTGCCGCGAAGGTGCTCGGCGCGTCCCGTCCCCCGATGCTCGACCTGGTGTTGCCGAGCGCGGCCGGTGAGGCGATCGGTGACAGCGAGCTGCTGCGGCAGCTGCAGGAGATACCGGTGCAGCAGCGCGCCGGGTTCGTGACGGAGTTCCTGCAGCGCGAGGTGCAGAACTTCCTGCGGCTCGCGCAACCACCCGCGGCGACCAGCCGGTTCCTCGACCTCGGCACGGACTCGCTGATGGCGATCGAACTCCGCAACCGGTTGCACAGTCAGTTCGGTGGCGCGTTCACGATCAACGCGACGGCGGTGTTCGACTACCCGACGATCGGAGGGCTCGCCGACTACCTGGTGGGTCAGCTGCCGGACGCCGAGACGGCGGAGGCGCCTGCGCAGGAGGCGGAACCCGTAGCAGCGGCGGGGAGCTGAGCACGGACACTGGGCGATATCGAACGGTTTCGGGACGTCTGCCCGTGATCGGTGTTGCAGCGCGCGCGGCGCCGGTACGCTGGCCCACCATGGTCGACAGTTCGCGGCGGGCTCAGCCGAAACCCTTACTGGCATTGGCGTTCTCGGTGCTCGCCGTGGTAATCGCCTCCGGTGTCGGCGGGTTGGCGTCGACGAGTTCGCCCGAGGAGTACGCACGGCTCGACCAACCGTCCTGGGCGCCACCGTCGTGGGTGTTCGGCCCGGTCTGGACCCTGCTGTACGTCATGATGGCCGTCGCGGCCTGGCTGGTGTGGCGCAGCGGCTCGTGGTCGCAGACCCGTCCCGCGCTGACGGCGTACGCCGTTCAGTTGGTGCTCAATGCCGCGTGGACGCCGCTGTTCTTCGGCCTGGGCTGGCGCGGTATCGCGTTCGTCGAGTTGAGCGTGCTCTGGCTCGTGCTCGTCGGAACGGTCGTGCTGTTCCTGCGACGCAGTACCGTCGCCGGTTGGTTGCTGGTGCCCTACCTGGCGTGGACGACGTTCGCGCTCTGCCTGAACTTCGCGGTCTGGCAGCTCAACTCCTGAGGAGAGACGTATGACGAAGTCAGTGTTCATCACCGGTGGCGCGACGGGAATCGGCCGGGCGACGGCGCTGCTGTTCGCCAAGCAGGGCTACCTCGTCGGCGCCTACGACATCGACGAGGCCCGGCTGGAGGTGCTCGAGCGCGACGTCGCCGCACTCGGGGGTCGCAGCGTCGTGGGGCACCTCGACGTCACCGACGCCGCAGAGGTGGCGCAACGGCTCGGCGAGTTCCACGAGGCAGCAGGTGGACGACTCGACGTACTGATCAACAACGCGGGCCTGCTCAACGCCGGGCGCTTCGAGGAGATCCCGCTCGACGTGCACCACCGCGAGATCGAGGTCAACGTCAAGGGCGTGGTCAACGGACTGCACGCCGCGTTCCCGTACCTGAAGTCGACCCCGGGCTCCGTCGTCGTCAATCTCTCGTCGGCGTCGGCCATCTACGGCCAGGCCGAACTCGCCAACTACAGCGCCACGAAGTTCTTCGTCCGCGCCATCACCGAGGCGCTGAACCTCGAGTGGGATGCCCATGGCATCCGCGTCATCGACATGTGGCCGCTGTACGTGCAGACCGCGATGACCCGCGACGTGAAGACCGGCACCACCGACTCGCTGGGCATCCGGTTGACGGCCGAGGACATCGCCGCGGGCATCGTGGCCGCGGTCGATCCCGCGCTACCGCGCAAGGTGCTGCGCCAGGTGCACTTCCCGGTGGGCGTGCAGGCGAAGGCGCTCGCGGCGGGTGCGCGGTTCTCGCCAGCGTGGCTCACCCGCTGGGTCAACAAGCGCCTCGCGGGTCACTAGTCGGCCCAGCGCGTCGCCTCGACCTCGTCCGGCAGCGGCGCGTGCAGCGGCACGTCGAGTCCGTCGTAGATGCCCGGCTTCTGCGTCGAGAGCCATTCGATGGCGCCGAGGAGGCGGTTGGCGGCCGTGGTGTTGCCGCCATCGGCGCGTGTACCGCCGGGCACGTCGGCCCGGGTGACGATCGTGAGCTGCGGGTCGCCGTCGATGATGACGCGGTGGTCGCCGACGCCCTCGTCGGGCTGCGGCCAGTCCGGCGCGCATGCCGGGTCGATGCGGGTGATGTGTTCGACGACGACGCGCTGTTTGCCGCCCGACCATCCGATCACCTTGAGGAAGAACGCTCCCTGAGTGCCCTGCTCGAAGTGGCCCATGACGTTGTCGACCGGATGCTCGAGCGGGAGCCGCTCGACTTCTTCGGTGATCTCGTCGATCTCGAGGCCCAGCCCCCGGCCGATCAGCCGGATGTTGCCGCCCCAGACCATCGTCGGTACCGATGGCAGCAGCATCATCGGCGTCTCGTCCATGAGACCGCCGAAGCCGCACGACACCCGCACCGCGTACGGCTGGTCGTAGGTGGAGTAGTCGAAGATCTCCTGGCAGCGGATGGTGCGGATCCGCGTACAGAGACCGGCCGCCATCACGGCCAGCGCGTCGTTGGCCCAGCCCGGGTCGACGCCGCTCACGAGCAGTGCGGCACCGCCCTCTTCGGCCGCGGCCGTCAACCGGTCGACCCACTCTGCCGGCGCGGACCTTGGGTCGTACAGCGAGTACAGCGACGGCGTGACGACGACCTTGCCCGCCCGCAGACACCGCTCGATGTCGGCGAGCGCGCCCTCGGGCCGGATGTCGCCCGAGGCCATGTAGGCGACCGCGTCACACTGTGCGAGCGCCGCTGGAAGATCTGGGCCGTCGAGGCTCACGGCGACGCCGGTGGGCTCGGCGAGGCCCGCGAAGTCCCCGGCGTCGCGGTTTGCCTTGTCCGGAGAGGACGTGATGACGCCGGTCAGCTCGAGACCCGGAAACGCCGTCGTGGACCGAATGGCGGTCGCTCCCATGTTGCCCGTTCCCCAGACCACCACACGCCTCATCTGGCACACCCTAGTGGCCACGGCCGCCTGCTCGTGGCAGACATCACATTCCCGAGAAAGCCCTGGTCAGTTCGCCCAACCAACCGTTTGGGCAGGTCGCCGTGCCCACCTCCGGTAGTGAGCGCCCGAAATTAGCTCATCGGGCCTTTGCGTTGAAGTTACCGAGCGGTATAGTAAGCAGTTACTGGTGGGTAACTTAGGACCAAGTATCCAACCGCAAACGGATTTCTCATCGAGGAGACAGCGTGAGCCACTACAAGAGCAACGTCCGTGACCAGGTATTCAACCTGTTCGAGGTCTTCGGTCTCGACAAGGCGCTCGGCGAGGGCTCGTACAGCGACCTCGACGTCGACACCGCCAGGGAGATGCTCGCCGAGGTGAGCCGCCTGGCCGAGGGACCGATCGCAGAATCGTTCGCCGATTCCGACCGCAACCCCCCGGTGTTCGACCCCGAGACCCACACGGTCAAGCTGCCCGAGCCGTTCAAGAAGTCGGTTCGCGCGGTCACCGAGGGCGGCTGGGACAAGATCGGCCTCGACGAGGAACTCGGCGGCGTCGCGATGCCTCGCGCGCTGCAGTGGGCACTCGTCGAGCACATCCTCGGCGCCAACCCGGCCGTGTACATGTACGCGATGGGCGCGGGCTTCGCGAACATCTTCTACAACCAGGCCACCGAAGAGCAGAAGAAGTGGGCCATCCTGGCTGCCGAGCGCGGCTGGACCTCGACCATGGTGCTGACCGAGCCCGACGCCGGTTCGGACGTCGGCGCAGGCCGCACCAAGGCCATTCAGCAGCCCGACGGCTCGTGGCACATCGAGGGCGTCAAGCGCTTCATCACCTCCGGTGACGCCGACGACCTCGGCGAGAACATCCTGCACCTGGTGCTGGCCCGCCCCGAGGGCGCCGGCCCCGGCACCAAGGGTCTGTCGCTGTTCTTCGTGCCCAAGTTCCTGTTCGACTTCGAGACCGGTGAGCCGGGCGAGCGCAACGGCGCCTTCGTCACCAACGTCGAGCACAAGATGGGTCTGAAGGTCTCCGCCACCACCGAACTGTCGCTCGGCCAGCACGGCGTCCCCGCCAAGGGCTGGCTCGTCGGCGAGGTGCACGACGGCATCGCGCAGATGTTCGAGGTCATCGAGCAGGCTCGCATGATGGTGGGCACCAAGGCCATCGCGACGCTGTCGACCGGCTACCTGAACGCACTGGAGTACGCCAAGAGCCGCGTGCAGGGTGCCGACATGACCCAGATGACGGACAAGACCGCGCCGCGCGTGTCGATCACGCACCACCCGGACGTCCGCCGCTCGCTGATGACGCAGAAGACCTACGCCGAGGGCCTGCGCGCTCTGTACCTGTACACCGCGACCTTCCAGGACCACGCGGTCGCCAACGCGCTGCACGGGGTGGACGGGGAACTGGCCTCCAAGGTCAACGACCTGCTGCTCCCGATCGTCAAGGGCGTCGGTTCCGAGCAGGCGTACGCCAAGCTGACCGAGAGCCTGCAGACCTTCGGTGGTTCCGGCTTCCTGCAGGACTACCCGGTCGAGCAGTACATCCGCGACGCCAAGATCGACTCGCTCTACGAGGGCACCACCGCCATCCAGGCGCAGGACTTCTTCTTCCGCAAGATCGTGCGGGACAAGGGCGTTGCGCTCGGCTACGTGGCCACCCAGATCGAGACGTTCATCAAGAACGAGTCCGGCAACGGACGCCTCAAGGCCGAGCGTGAACTGCTCGCGACCGCGCTGGCCGACGTGCAGGGCATGGCGGCGACGCTGACCGGCTACCTGATGGACGCGCAGACCAACCCGAGCAGCCTGTACAAGGTCGGCCTCGGTTCGGTTCGCTTCCTGATGAGCGTCGGCGACCTGGTGCTCGCGTGGCTCCTGCAGGAGCAGGCCGCCGTCGCGATCGCCGCTCTCGACGCCGGCAGTGCCGGTGCCGACCGCGCCTTCTACGAGGGCAAGATCGCCGGTGCGTCGTTCTTCGCGAAGAGCTTCCTGCCGCTGCTCACCAGCACCAAGGCAGTTCTCGAGAACATCGACAACGAGATCATGGAACTCGACGAGGCCAGCTTCTAGAAACGGCTTCACGCTCAGGGCCCCCGCTTCGGCGGGGGCCCTTTGCGTTGGCGTGGTTTCCGAAGGAGAGGCCGCCGAGTCACGACAGCCACACCAGTCCCCAGCGAAAGCACTCGACTCGACTCGCGAATGTTCCACCTGCGAGCGAATCGGGATGTCGCCCAGTGCTTCGGTCGGCACCCGAATCACCGTGCCCGCTGGCACACCCGTTTGATTCGCTGACCAGATGGGACAACCGCAGGTCGACTGGGCCGAGTCGTCCAGTGACTGCTGTTACCTCTGTGGCGAAGCCATTACGGCGCGGGTGTAGAGCAACTGGAAACCCTTGCGCTGCACGTTCTTCTGCGACGTCGACCCGGGTGCGGTGGTCACGACCGCGAGATCGCACCCGGCCGCGGCGGCATCGCGGAGCCGGGTCGCCAGCAGTGCGGCCTGCACACCGCGGCGCCGGAATGCCGGGGCAGTCGCCGCGCCGGTGAGCTGGGCGATGCCGTCGGTCATCCGAACGCTGCCCCCGCCCGCGACCGCTCCGTCGCACAGCGCGACGTACGGGACGGCGCCCGCCGCCTCGAAGTCCCGTTCGGCACGCTCGACGACGTCGCGGGGGAACTCCTCGTGGCTCGGCACGCCCTCGCCGTCGGGGTGTGCGAAACCCTCGACCACGACGTCGACCCAGACGCCGAGTTCGCCTGCGACGGTTGGGCGTACCTCAACGTCGGCCCGGCCGCTGGGCAGGTCGACGGGCAGTGCGAGACCCAGCACGTCCTCGAAGCCGACGAGCCGGTAGCCGCGATCGGACAGCAGCGCGACGACCGCGGGGCCGGCGAGGTTGGACAGCTCGACCTGCACCGGGCCGTGCCGGAGGAGCCGTGCCTCGACGTCCGCCCAGTCGTCGGGCACGCCGTCGAAGCCAAGGCCGACCACCTTGTTCATCGGCGACCCGTCCTCGGCGAAGCAGCCGTAGCCGCCGCCGACGGGCAGCGCGAGACCAGGGGCGCCGCGGCGCCGCGCGGCTTTCGTGGCGGCCACGATCAGCTCGGCCTCGGCCGCCTCGATGCGCCGAGCGAGGTCGGTACCGCAGAACAGGGGTGCGTCGATCACGCGGGAATTGTGCGCGACGAGGGCGCCGTGCGGGAAATGATTTACGCCGGCTCCGCGCCCGCCTACGCGGCGTCGACCTCGCGCATCAGCGCGCGGGTGCGGGCGCGGCCTTCGGGCGACGTGTCGAACACCGCGCCCACGAACTCGTCGACCCCGGCAGACCCGAGGTCCTCGATCCGACCGCGCACGGTGTCCTCGTCGCCGATGATCGCCGCATCCTCGGGACCGGCGAAGCCCTCGCGGTCCAGCATCGCGCGGTAGGACGGCAGCTGGCCGTACATCGCGAATTGCTCGGCGGCCTGCTTGCGCGCGCCGGCGACGTCGTCGGTGACGCTGATCGGCAGGGCCGCCACCACCCGGACGTCGCTCTCGGCCCGGCCCACGTCGGCGGCGGCCTGGCGCAGCGTCGGCGCGACGTGCCCGGACAGCGTCGCCGGACCCGTCATCCACGTGCAGGTGCCGGACGTGCGACGTCCGGCGATCTTCAGCAGCTGCGGGCCGAGGGCGGCGATGTAGACGTCGGGCTTCGGCGCGCCAGGGACCATCAGCGCCCCGCGGGTGGTGGTGATCTCACCGGTGACGTCGGCGGGCTGACCGGCCAGCAGCGGCAGCAGGCCGTCGAGGAACTCGTTGAGCCTGCGCACCGGCCTGTCCCACGGGATGCCCCACATGCCCTCGGTGACGGCCTGGTGCGTCATGCCGAGGCCCAGGGTGAACCGGCCGCCGGACGCGAGGCTCGTGGTCAGCGCGCGCTGCGCCATCTGCATCGGGTGCTGGTTCTGGATCGGCACGACGCCGCTGGCCACCTCGATGGTGTCGACCTCGCGCAGCGCCACCGCCACGATGGTGAGAAGGTCTGGCTCGTAAGGCAATTGGCTCATCCAGATGCGGCGGAAACCCTCGTCGCGCAACATCGACAGGTTCTCGATCGTCGCGTCGATCGGCGATGCGCTGCCCGCATCCTTGAGCTGTCCAAACATACTGACCTGCATGACCCACACGCTCCTTCGTGATCGTCCCCCGAGCATCGAACCATGACGACCGAACTCGCCCGGCTGCAGAACTTCGGGCCGAACTGGTTCGCGTCGGTGATGGGCACCGGAATCGTCGCCACCGCGGGCGCGACGCTGCCCATCCACGTCCCCGGGTTGCACGTCTTCTCGCGGTGCGTCTGGGTAGTCGCGGCGGTCCTGTTGATCGTCGCGGTGACCGTCCAGTGGGTACGGCACCCGACGGTGGCGCGCGGGCACGTGCACAACCCCCAGATGGCGCACTTCTACGGCGCCGCGCCGATGGCGTTCATGACGGTCGGTGCGGGCGCGCTGCTGGTCGGCCACGACCTCATCGGGGAGCGCCTTGCGGTCGACCTGGCCTGGGTGCTGTGGACCGCGGGAACGCTCGGCGGCCTGTTCACCGCGATCTCGATCCCCTACGTGATGTTCACCCAGCTCAGCGTCGCGCCGGACGCCGCGTTCGGCGGCTGGCTGATGCCCGTCGTCCCACCGATGGTGTCCGCGGCAGGCGGCGCGCTGCTGATCCCGCACATGGCGCCGGGCACGGGCCGCGAGACGATGCTCTACGGCTGCTACGCGATGTTCGGGCTGTCGCTGGTCGCGGCGCTGATCATCATCTCGATGATCTGGAGCCGGCTCGCCCACTACGGCACGTCAGGCACCGCGCGCGTGCCGACGCTGTGGATCGTGCTCGGCCCGTTGGGGCAGGGCATCACCGCGGCGGGCCTGCTCGGCACGCAGGCCGCACTGGCAGTGGCGCCGGAACTGGCGGCAGGGATGGCGATCTTCTCGGTGCTGTTCGGGGTGCCGGTGTGGGGCTTCGCGGTGCTGTGGATCGCGTTGGCCACTGCGCTGACTGTGCGCACCATGCGCCGCGGCATGCCCTTCGCACTGACGTGGTGGAGCCTGACGTTCCCGGTCGGCACCTTCGTCACGGGAACCACCCAGTTGGCGGTGCACACCGGGCTGCCGGCGTTCCACGTCGCCGCGGGTGTCGCGTATGCGTGTCTGCTGTGCACCTGGGGGCTGGTGACCGTGCGGACCATGCGCGGCAGCGTCGGCGGGAGCCTGTTCCAGCCACCGGCGTCCGCGGGTCCGATCACGGCCAAGAAGGACCAGCCGACGGCGAATTAAGGTGCCTCCATGAGTTCCACCCAGCAGTTGTCCGTCGGCAGCCTCTACCGGTACCCGGTGAAGTCGATGCTCGGCGAGACCGTCGACGCCCTGGACGTCGACGACCGGGGCGCGCGGGGTGACCGGCAGTGGGCGCTCATCGACGACGTCACCGGCCGGGTGGCCAGTGCCAAGCAGGCCCGGCTGTGGCGAACACTGCTGACGTGCAGTGCCCGCCTCGACGACGGCCGCGTGCTCATCTCGCTGCCCGACGGCTCGACGGTGACCGCAGGCGAGGACGGCGCCGACGACGTGCTGTCGGCGTTCCTGGCGCGTCGGGTCCGCATGGCGGACAGCCGTGAGGAGGGCGCATCGCTGGAGCGTGCGGACCCCGACCAGGTGCTCGATCGCGGGGTGGACGCGGAGGTCGACGCGCCGCTGTTGGAGCTGGCCGAGGCGACCCCGGGTGACTCGTTCGTCGACTTCGCGCCGCTGCACGTGATCACGACCGCGACGCTGAACCACATCGGGATCGAAGCGCAGCGCTACCGGCCCAACGTGGTGATCGAGACGCCGCCCGGCTATCCGCCCTATGCCGAGAACGACTGGACGGGACGCACGCTCGTGCTGGGATCCGCGCGGCTGACCGCCCTGGGTCCGACACCCCGCTGCGTGGTGCCGACCCTCGAACACGGCCGACTCGGTCGCGCGCCGCAGGCACTGCGGACGCCGGCGGTCGAGAACCGGGTCCAATCGTTCGACTTCGGTGAGCTGCCGTGCGCCGGGTCGTACGTCGCGGTGGCGGTGCCGGGCGCCCTGCGGGTCGGCGACGCGTTCACGGTCGACTGAGGCACCTGGAGAAGAGGCCCGGAAAGATGAGTGCCCCGTGTTGCCGTCGGGTCGGGGGGTCAGACGGCAACACGGAGCTATCAGGTACATCGGTACGTCTTCCTAGGGCGTTACAGACCCTCGGAAGTTTTCCCGACTTTCCTCCTAGGCCTCGAGGATGGCGGTGACGCCCTGGCCGCCAGCAGCGCAGATCGAGATCAGACCGCGCACGGGCTGCCCCGTCCCTGTTCCCAGTTCTTCTTTCCTCTGCTTCAGCTGTTTGGCCAGTTGCGCGACGATCCGGCCGCCGGTGGCCGCGAACGGGTGACCGGCCGCCAGTGAGGAACCGTTGACGTTGAGCTTCGAGCGGTCGATGCTGCCCAGCGCCGCGTCGAGGCCGAGGCGGCCCTTGCAGTACTCGTCGGACTCCCAGGCGGCGAGCGTCGCCAGCACCACCGACGCGAACGCCTCGTGGATCTCGTAGTAGTCGAAGTCCTGCAGCGTGAGGCCGTTGCGGGCCAGCAGGCGGGGCACCGCGTACGTGGGGGCCATCAGCAGGCCGTCGGGTCCGTTGACGTAGTCGACCGCAGCGGTCTCGCCGTCGACAAAGTAGGCCAGGACGGGCAGGTTGCGCTCGGCCGCCCACTCTTCGGTCGACAGCAGCGTCACCGACGCTCCATCGGTCAGCGGCGTGGAATTGCCCGCCGTCATCGTCGCGTCGCCGTTCTTGACGCCGAACACCGGCTTGAGCTTGGCCAGCTTCTCGGCCGACGAGTCGGCGCGCAGGTTGTTGTCGCGGTAGAGCCCGAGGAACGGCGTCACCAGGTCGTCGAAGAAGCCCCGGTCGTAGGCGGCGGCCATGTTCTGGTGGCTGGCCGCGGCCAGTTCGTCCTGGTCGACGCGCTTGACGCCCATCTCCTTGGCGGTGATGGCGGCGTGCTCGCCCATCGACAGGCCGGTGCGGGGTTCGCCGTTGGTGGGGATCTCGACGCCGACGGCCGCAGGCAGCTTGCCGACGAGCTTCAGTCGGTCGACGTTCGACTTGGCGCGGCGCAGGCCCAGCAGCACGCGGCGGAGGTCGTCGCCGAAGGCGATCGGCGCATCGGAGGTGGTGTCGACGCCACCGGCGGCGCCGGAGTCGTACTGGCCGAGCGCAATGCCGTTGGCCACCGCGATCGTCGATTGCAGGCCGGTGCCACACGCCTGCTGCAGGTCGTAGGCCGGCGTGTGGGGGTTGAGCGCCGAGCCCAGCACGCACTCGCGCATCAGGTTGAAGTCGCGACTGTGCTTGAGCACCGCACCACCGACGACGGCGCCGAGGCGCTCGCCCTCGAGGTGGAAGCGGTCGATGAGTCCACCCAGGACGGCGGTGAACATGTCCTGGTTGGAGGCGTTGGCGTACGCACCGTCGGAACGGGCGAACGGAATGCGATTGCCGCCGAGAATGGCTACTCGCCGGGCGGTCTTGTTCTCTGCCACGTCTACCTCGCTAGTTCCATGAGTTCGGTTTGGTTCTGAATGGCGCGGGTCATCAGAGGTGTCGAGGGTCATACTACCCACCGTTATTACTCAGGAGTAAGTTCGGTGCGCGAGACCGAGCATCCATCACGCACGTCCATTCGAAAGGCTCAGCGAAGTGGCTAGCGACCTGTTCTCCCAAGTGGTCAATTCAGGGCCCGGTTCTTTCCTGGCCAAGCAACTCGGCGTTCCGCAGCCCGAGGAACTGCGGCGCTACAAGCCAGGTGAGCCGGCACTGGCCGGATCCCTGCTGATCGGTGGCGACGGCCGGGTGGTCGAACCCCTGCGCGCCACCCTCTCCGATGACTACGAGGTCGTGAGCAACAACATCGGCGGACGCTGGGCCGACAAGTTCGGCGGACTGGTGTTCGACGCCACGGGCATCACGACCCCCGAGGGGCTCAAGGCCCTGCACGAGTTCTTCACGCCGGTCCTGCGCAACCTCGGCCCGAGCGGTCGCGTCGTCGTCATCGGCACCACCCCGGAACAGGCGGCAGGGGTCGACGAGCGCATCGCCCAGCGCGCACTAGAGGGCTTCACCCGCTCGCTCGGCAAGGAACTCCAGCACGGCGCGACCGTTGGCCTGGTGTACCTGTCGGCCGACGCCAAGCCCGACGTGAGCGGCCTCGAGTCGACCGTCCGCTTCCTGCTCTCGGCCAAGTCGGCCTACGTCGACGGTCAGGTGTTCTACGTCGGCGGCGCCGACTCCACGCCGCCCGCCGACTGGGACGAGCCGCTGGCGGGCAAGGTGGCACTGGTCACCGGCGCGGCGCGCGGCATCGGCGCCGAGATCGCCAAGGTGTTCGCACGCGACGGCGCCAAGGTCGTGGCGATCGACGTGGAGCAGGCCGCCGAGGCGCTGGCCGAGACGGCGACGAAGGTCGGCGGTACCGCGTTGACGCTAGACGTCACCGCTCCCGACGCCGTCGACCGGATCGTCGAGCACCTGCGCGAGCACTATGACGGCAAGGCCGACGTCCTGGTCAACAACGCGGGCATCACCCGCGACAAGCTGCTCGCGAACATGGACGACGCTCGTTGGGATTCCGTGCTCGCAGTGAACCTGCTTGCGCCGCAGCGCCTGGCGGAGGGCCTCGTCGAGAAGGGTGCGCTCGGCGAGGGCGGCCGCATCGTCGGCCTCTCGTCGATGGCGGGTATCGCGGGCAACCGCGGCCAGACCAACTACGCCGCCACCAAGGCCGGCATGATCGGCATGACCCAGGCGCTGGCACCGGTGCTGGCCGAGAAGGGCATCACGATCAACGCCGTCGCCCCCGGGTTCATCGAGACCAAGATGACCGACGCGATCCCGCTCGCCACGCGCGAGGTCGGCCGTCGGCTCAACTCGCTGTTCCAGGGCGGCAAGCCGGTCGACGTCGCCGAGGCCATCGCGTACTTCGCGAGCCCCGCCTCGAACGCCGTCACCGGCAACACGATTCGGGTGTGCGGCCAGGCGTGGCTCGGCGCATGACCGCCGCAGAACAGCCCAGCGGGCTCGCCAACATGGTCCGCGCGGCGGCGGGCGCTCTGCCGCTCGTCCGGCGCGGCGACACGCTGCCGACCCGGACGGTGAGCGTCGAGGGCCTCGCGATCGACGGTGCCAACGTGGCCGAGTACGCGAACGTGACGGGTCTGCGGTTCGGTGACACCGTTCCGCTCACCTACCCGTTCGCGATGACGTTCCCGTCGGTCATGTCACTGGTCAGCGGCTTCGACTTCCCGTTCGCCGCAATGGGTTCGGTGCACGTGGAGAACCACATCACGCAGTACCGGCCGATCGCGGTGACCGACGTCGTCGACGTGGCCGTCCACGCGGAGAACCTGCGCGAGCACCGCAAGGGCCTGCTGGTCGACGTGGTCACCGAGGTCAACGTCGGCAACGACACCGTGTGGCATCAGGTCACCACGTTCCTGCACCAGCAGAAGACCAGCCTGTCCGACGAGCCGCGCACCGAACCCAAGAAGCAACCGAAGCTGCCGCCGCCCAACGCGATCCTGAAGATCACCCCCGGGCAGATCCGGCACTACGCGTCGGTCAGCGGTGACCACAACCCGATCCACACCAGCTCCATCGGTGCCAAGCTGTTCGGCTTCCCCACAGCAATCGCGCACGGGATGTTCAGTGCCGCGGCCGTTCTCGGCAACGTCGAGGCGCAGGTGCCCGACGCGGTGAAGTACTCGGTGCGGTTCGGCAAGCCGATCACGCTGCCCGCCAGTGCCGGGTTGTACGTCCAGCGAACCGGCGACGCGTGGGAGCTGACGCTGCGCCACCTCGGCAAGGGCTACCCGCACCTCACGGGCACGCTCAACCCGCTCTAGTCCCACCGCGAGCAGACACCAACTCGCACTCAGAGCGCCCCCCTGGTGCGAGTTGGTGTCTGCTCGCGGTCAGGGGTGGGCGTGATTGTCGCTGGGTCGGCCCTTGAGCCCGCGCCAGAACAGGTTGATCATCAGCTCCGCGGCGTCGTGGACGTCGGTGTCACCGGTGCTGACGCGGTCGGCGACGGCCTCGCCCGCGCCCACCAGCGCGACGGCCATCATGTCGAAGTCCATGTCGGGCTCGGGGTGCCGCGTGCCGGACAGCAGCAGTCGGCCGACCAGGTCGATCATGCGCTCGCGTCCCTCGCGCACGGTGTGGGCGAACGCCTGTGAACTGGTGGCCTGGGTGTAGAGCACGATCCACGACGCCCGGTTCTCGTCGATGTAGCTCAGGAATGCCACCACCGCCGTACGGAGCAGGTCCTTGGCGGGTTGGGTGAAGTCGATGCCTGCGCGCACCGTCTCGACGAAACGCGCCAGCTCGCGGTCCAGGCAGGCGCCGAACAGCTCCTCCTTGGAGCCGTAGTACAGGTACAGCATCGGCTTGGAGATCTCGGCCTGCGCGGCGATCGCGTCCATCGACGTCTCGTGATAGCCGTTGATGCTGAACATCTGCACCGCGGCGTCGAGCATCTGCTGCTCGCGGACCGCACGCGGTAACCGCTTCGTCCCTCCGGCCATCCCAACAGGGTAAGCAATGCGGGCCGGACGAGCCGCCGCTCGGGTCAGGGCAGCAACTCGGAGCGGCGCTGCTGCTCCCACAGCGCCATCCGGGTGCGGGCGGGTTCGCCGATGGCGTCCATGACCAGGGGGATGAGCAATTCGGTGAGCAGGAAGCCCGCAGCCATGCTCTGGTACACCGTGCCGACGGTGCTCGACGCCGCCAGCACCACCTCGGCGTCGGGCGCCACCGGGCAGGCCAGATCATCGGTGATCAGCACGACTGTCGCGCCGGCACGGTGCACGGCTGCGGCGAGATCGGCAGCGCTGCGCTGGTACCGGTGGTAGTCGAACAGCACGACGACGTCGCGGCGGGTCAACTCCATCATCGAGCCGAGGTCGCGACCGCGCGGATCGGTCAGCAATCGCACCCCCGGTCGCAGCTGCTCGAGGTGTGCGGCCAGGTGGGCGGCCAGCAGGTGCGAGAACCGTCCGCCGTGCAGGTGCACGGGACGCCCGGCGTCGGACAGCAGGGCCACCGCGGCGTCGAGCGCGGGCTCGGGCAGCATGGCGAGCGTCTCGAGCGCGCGGTCGTTCTGGCCGCGGGCCTGTCGCAGCAGGCGGTCGAGCAGACCACCCGCCGCGGGTGCGTCGGGCAGGCGCGTGATCGGACCGCTGGACTGGGCGGTCAGCTCGGCGCGCAGCGCGACCTGCAGGCCGGCGAAGCCGTCGTAGCCGAGCGACTGGGCGAACCGCAGCACAGTCGGGGGACTGACCTCGGCGCGCTCGGCAAGCCGTGCGGCGCTGGCCAGCCCGGCGCTGGGGTAGTCGGCGAGCAGCGCCCGCCCCACCCGGCGCTCGGCCTTGCTGAGCGACGAAAGCGCGGCGCTGGCACGCGCGGCCACGCTCTCCTCGGACATCGCGGTCAATCTTTCACGAGGAAATGCTGCGTCATCGACAGGTCGCTCAGTGCGATCGCGGTGACGCACTCCGGCGGCAGCGGTTCCCAGGCGAGATCGCCGAAACCAGTGGACCCGACCACCAGCGTCTCGGGCGTGGGACGGGCCACCCGCAGCGCGAAGTAATCCTCGAGGTGCTCGGCGGGCAACTCAGCGGCGGTGATCTCCTCGATGTCCTCGTCGAGCAGTCGGCTGTGGGCATGGGCGTGCACCACGATCAGCTGGTCCTCGCCGAGCAGCAACGCATTGAGGCTCGCGTCGGGGTAGATCTCCCGCAGTCGCGCCACTGCACGGCGAACGGCCTCGGGAAGGGTCGGCGCGTCGCGGCGGCACTGGCGGATCAGCCCGAAGTAGCGCTCGCTGTCGGTGGTGCCCCGCAGCGACGCCGCCACGTCCCGGTCGAGGAGTTCCTCCAGCGGTCCCATCGGCTTGATCGAGCCGTTGTGCGCCATGGCGACGCCGTCGGCGACGAAGGGGTGCGAGTTCTGCGGCTGCACGGCCAGACCGTTGGTCGCCCAGCGCAGGTGGACCAGCGAGGCCGCCGACCACCGCTCACCCGTCGCCGCGGCGAACTCCGAGTCGTGCAGCGCGCTACCTGCGGAGACACACGCCTCCGGTTCCGCCCCCGCAGTCCGGTCCAGGAACGCCGCACCCCAGCCGTCGCCGTGGACCTTGGTCAGCGCCAGGAAGTCGTCGAGCACCTCGCTGCCGACGGCGTCGAGCAGGGAGATCGGCGACGAGGACACGACACCCAGCAGTCGACACATAGGGGCATCCTCCGGTCCGAGATTTAACGAATCAATCTTAATCGGCCGAATTTAAACATTCTGAAACATTCATGACATAGCTTTCTCGCAGACTCACGTTGCGACCCACTGCGCGGAAGGGTGTCGAATGCCAATTGGCGAGGCCGGTGACGGTCAGGTGTCGATCGAGGACAGGACCGAGGAACTGCGCGGCCGGGGCGTCGAACTCGTCGCGGGCTCGGTGACCGATCCCGCCGGGGTGACCCGGGCCAAGTACGTTCCGCTGCGACGGCTCGGCGACTTCCACCGCAGCGGTATGGGCGTCTCGCCGTCCTGGAGCGTCTTCTGCGTCGACACCGGCATTGCATTCACGCCGACCATCGGCGTCGCCGGTGACCTGCGCATCCGCATCAACCCGGCCGACGTGCGGTTGATCGACGACGGGCTGGCATGGGCGCCAGGCAATCTCACCCAGCAGCAGGGCGCGGCAGCGGCACTGTGCACGCGGTCCCTGCTCGAGCGCACCGAGGCGGCGGCCGCCGAGCGCGGGCTGACGGTCCGCGTGGGCGGCGAACTCGAGTGCACGATGCTCGCGGCCGACGGCGGACCCGCCACGACCGAGCCCTGGTCGCCGTACGGCATCCGCACCTCGCTGGACCGCTCGGCGTTCCTGGTGGACCTCGCGACCACTGCGGAGCGCGCCGGGCTGAGCATCGAGCAGATTCACACCGAGTACGGCCACGACCAGCTCGAGGTGTCCCTGGCACCCGACACCGCCGTCGCCACCGCCGACTCGGTGATCCTCACCCGCATCGTGCTCGGCCGCGCTGCAGCACGGCACGGCATGCGAATCTCGTTCTCCCCCGTGCCCTTCGAGGGGGCGGTCGGCAACGGTGCACACCTGCATCTGTCCCTTGCCGACGCCGACGGGCCGCTGTTCTCCGGGGGCGACGGACCGTACGGCCTGCGCGCCGCAGGGAAGTCGGCGATCGCGGGCGTCATCGATGCCCTGCCGGACTTGATCGGGGTCTACGCCGGTTCGGCGGTCTCGGCGCTGCGCCTCAAGCCGGGCAACTGGGCAGGTGCGACCGCGTGCTGGGGATTGGAGAACCGCGAAGCAGCGGTGCGCTTCATCGCGGCGACGCCCGGCAGCCCGCACGGCGCGAACGCCGAACTCAAGTTGATCGATCCGAGCGCCAATCCGTATCTGGCGGCAGCGGCATTCCTCGGCAGTGCACTGCGCGGCATCGACCGCTCACTCGAGCTACCCGACGAGGTCGCCGACAATCCCTCCCTCGTCGCGACGGCACCACCACCGCTCGACACGGAGCAGACGGCCGTCATCGACGCCATCGAGCACTCCGCGACGGCGGCCGAACTGCTCACCCCCGAGATCGTCGGCGCGCTGGTCGCCGTACGTCGTTACGAGATAGCCACTTTCGGCGACCTGTCGCCTGCCGAGACCACCGCGGCCCTGCGCCTCGCGTGGAGCTGCTGACCCACCTCAGAAGGAGACATCTGTGAGCACCAACGTGTCGGCCGACCAACCGCTCGGAGCCGATCAACTCCCCCACCGCCGACTACCGTTCTGGGTCGCGCTGGCGATGTCGGTCGCCCTGGTGGGCCCAACCCTGGCGATGTCCGGCAACGGGCAGGGCCTGATCGCCACGGTGGGCAAGGCGCTCCCACTGGTCTTCCTGATCGGCCTGATCGGGGTGTCACTGGTGGGCTACAGCTTCGTCCGGCTGACCCGCCATCTCAACCACGCCGGATCGGCCTACGGCCTGGTCGGCGGGACCATCGGACCGCGGGCCGGCTTCTTCTCGGGTTTCGCCATGCTCGGCGCCTACGTCGGCTTCGCGATCGGCACCCTGGCGCTGACCGCGGCGTTCACCAATGCGTTCATCGCCCAGATGCAGCCCGACGACGAAACCCCTTTTCAGGTCCCATGGTTGGTGATCGTCGTGATCGGCGCGGCCATCTCGTTCCTGCTCGCCGGCCGCGACATCCGGCTGCTGGCCAAGATCCTGCTCTTCATCGAGGGCATCGGCATCCTGTCGATGGTCGTGCTCGTCGCCGTGATCTTCGCCAAGGGTGGCGCGCCGACCACCGGCGTCGACTTCAGCGTGTTCACGTTCGACGGGGTCTCGGCGTCGGCAGTGATCAGCGGCGTGGTCGCCGCCTTCCTGTCCTGGGCGGGGTTCGAGGCGTGCGCGTCGATGGGCGAGGAGACCGACGACCCGGGCCGCAACATCCCCCGCGCCCTGGCCGGGACGCTGATCCTCACCGGGGTGCTGTTCGTCGTGGTGATGTTCGCCCAGGTGATCGGATTCGGCACGGACGCAGCCGGTCTCGAGGCATTCCAAGGGTCGGGCAACACGCTGGGCGACCTGGGCAGCACCTACGTCGGCCAGTGGTTCAGCCTGCTGATCATCTTCACCGCGACGGTCGCGGCGTTCGGCTGCCACCTGGCCACCTCGGCGACATCGGGCCGCATGCTCTACGCCTTCGGGCGCGACGGCTTCGGCCCGAAGGCTTTGGCACACATCCACGAGGGCACCGGCGGGCCGCGCCGCGCCACCTGGCTGGTGGTCGCCGTCGCGCTGGTCGTCGACCTAGTCTGCGGCGCGCTGAACTGGCCGGACATGGGCACCGGCAACCCCGCGATCGACACCTACTTCCTATTCGCCGTCGCCGGTTCGGTCTGCCTGATGGTCTGCTACCTGCTGGTCGAACTCGCCGCCGCCTGGTTCACCAGCGCCCCGAAGTTCGCCCGGATCCACGGCGGCAAGGGCAAGGTGCTCGGGCTAGCGCTGCCGCTCCTGGGCGCCGTCGTGATCGCGGTGGTGCTCTGGTTCAACGTCAAGGACGCCGAAACGTGGTCGGCTGCACCCCTGCTCGGCATCTACTGGTGTCTGATCGGACTCGTGATCGCGATCGCCGCATCACGCATAGCCAAGCGCGTCGGCGAGTCGTTGAGCCGCGAACTGGACCTGACGGCCGCTGCCGCCGCCGACGACGGACCCGCGGCACGTAAGTGAGCACGCTCTACGCCCGCGACGAAGCGGCCGTCGCGGGGATCGAGAAACTCCGCTTCTTCCCGCTGGAGGTCGTCTCGGGTTCCGGGTCGACGCTCGTCACCCCGGACGGGCGGGAACTGCTGGACCTGTCGGCGACGTGGACCGCATCTGGCCTGGGCCACGGTCATCCGGCCATCGTCGAGGCCGTCAGCAGGGCGGTACGCACCGCGCCGGGTTCGGGCGGGCTGTCAGCCGTCCACCCCGACTCGGTGGGGCTCGCCGAGGACCTGCTGGCGCTGGTGCCGGGCACCGGCGAGCGGCGGGTGTACCTGGGGCACGCGGGGTCGGATGCGAACGACGTTGCGCTGCGGGCCTGTCGGCACGCCACCGGGCGGCGCACGGTCCTGGCGTTCGAGCACAGTTACCACGGTGGCGTCGGCGTCGCGATGGGCGTCTCCGGCGTGCACGTCGACGCGGGCGTGCCCGCCGACCCGGATGCGGTGTTCATCCCGTATCCCAACCCGTTTCGGCCTGGCGCCGACGGCCTCGACGCGGATGTCGCGGCGTGCCTGGCGACCGCCGAGCAGCACCTCGCCGGCGGATCGATCGCCTGCCTGATCGTCGAGCCGATACTGTCCGACGGCGGCCTCGTCGTCCCACCCGACGGGTTCCTGGCGCGCCTGCACGACCTGTGCCGCGCGCACGGCGTCCCGATGATCTGCGACGAGGTGAAGATGGGCCTCGGGCGGCCCGGCACGCTGCACGCCTTCGAGCACGACGGCGTCGTCCCCGAGATCGTCACGTTCGGCAAGGTGCTCGGCGGTGGCCTGCCGCTGTCGGCGGCCGTCGGCCCGGCGGAGATCCTCGACCACCCTCCGGCCGCGGCGCTGCTGACCACCGCGGGGAACCCCGTCTGCGCGGCGGCGGGACGGGCGGTGCTGGCGACCATCGTCGGAGATCAGCTGGCCGACCGTGCGGCCGAAGTCGGTGCGCTGCTGTCGAATGCGCTGCGCGGCCTGGCCGGCTCCCCCGGCGCCGACCGCATCGGCGACGTCCGCGGCCGCGGCCTGGCGATCGGCGTGGAACTCGTCGATCCCGCGACCGGGGACCGGGACCCGCGGCTGGCCGCGCAGGTGGTCTACCGTGCGTGGGAGTTGGGTGCCGTCGTGTACTACGTCGGCGGCAACGTCCTGGAGATCACACCGCCGCTGGTGCTGACCGAGGCCGAGGCGATCCGAGGCGCGGAGATCCTCGGTGCCGCCATCGCCGACGCGGCCGCGGGACGAGTCGACGCCGAGGAGGTCGCGAAGTATGCCGGCTGGTGAGTTGCAGGACGTGTTCGGCGGGGTGGACGTTCCCGACGGGCTCGCCGACCATCTGCGTCACGTCACGCTGATCGACCACCACGTGCACGGCGCGTACGACCAGCCCGTCGACAGGGCAGGGTTCGAGGCGGCGATCAACGAGGGCTCGACCGATCCGGTGCCCGCCTTCATGACCCAGTTCGACTCTCCGCTCGGCCTTTCCATCCGCCGGTGGTGTGCGCCGCTGCTCGGCCTCGACGCGCTCGCGGGTGCCGACGACTACTGGGCGCGCCGCAGCGAGTTCGCCCCCGACGAGTTGGCCAGGGTGATGCTGCCCGCCGCGGGCGTCTCCCGCTGGATCGTCGACACCGGCTTCAAGGGCGACCTCATCACGACTCCGGAGCGGTTGACCGACCTCAGCGGCGTGCCGTCGTCGGAGATCCTGCGGCTCGAACGTCTGGCCGAGGATCTGCTGGAAGGCGGGACGGCGGCCGAGGAATTCCCGGCGGCATTCCGGGCGGCGTTGCATGCCGCCGCCGACTCGCCAGACGTGATCGGCACCAAGACGATTGCCGCCTATCGCGTCGGCTTCGACGTGGACTGGTCGCGGCCCGACGATGCCGACGTCGTCGCTCGGGCGCGCGAGTGGGCCGCGCAGCCGCGGCCGCTGCGACTCGACGATCCTCTGCTGATCGCCTTCGGCGTGCACGAGGCCGCAGCACACGGGTTGCCGATCCAGGTGCACGTCGGGTTCGGCGACCGGGATCTCGACCTGCACCGCACCGACCCGCTGTTGCTGCTACCCCTGCTGCGCACCATGCTGCCGGTCCCGGTACTGCTGCTGCACTGCTACCCGTTCCAGCGTCAGGCGGGTTATCTCGCGCAGGCCTTCGACCACGTGAACTTCGACGTGGGCCTGGCCATCAACTATCTCGGCGTGCGGTCCACCGGGTTGGTCGCCGAGGCACTCGAGACGGCGCCGTTCGCCAAGCAGCTCTACTCGTCGGACGCCTTCGGGCCGCCCGAGTTGCACGTGCTGGGAGCGGTGCTGTGGCGCCGCTCCATGGGACTGGTCCTCGGCGAGTGGATGCGCGCCGGCGACTGCACCGAGGCCGACGCCATCCGGATCGTCGACATGATCGGCGTGCACAACGCCGAGCGGGTGTACGGGCTCTGACGTCCATGCACCCCGAACGGCACGACGCCGCACCGCTGTTCGATTCCCTGCGGCGCTTCGTCGAACGGGAGCAGGCGCCGTTCTACAGCCCCGGCCACAAGGGCGGCAGGACACTGGACCCGTGGTTCCGCGACAACATCGCGGCGATCGACCTGAACAACCTGCCCGACACGGACACCCTGCACTGTCCCGAGGGTCCGATCCTCGACGCGGAGCGGCTGATCGCGGACGCCTGGGGCGTGGGGCATAGCTTCATCCTGGTGCAGGGGTCGACGACCGGCAATGTGGCCGTTGCCCTTTCGGCCCTGCGACCCGACGAGCCGGTGTTGGTGGCCCGCAACGCCCACAAGTCCGTGCTCGCGGGCCTGGTGCAGGTCGGCGCCCGGCCGGTCTGGTTGGAACCCCGGTGGGACGAGCGGTTCGGCGTCGCGCACGGTCTGGACACCGCGGTGGTCGAACGCGCCTTCGCCGACAGCGGTGCCGCCGCCCTGTGGGTGTTGCATCCGACGTACTACGGCACCACCGGTGACATCGCCGCGCTGGCGGACGCCTGCCGCAGGCACGACGCCGGACTGCTCGTCGACGGCGCCCACTCCCCGCACTTCGCGTTCCACCCCGACCTACCGATGCCCGGCGAACGAGCCGGTGCCGCAGCGACGGTGCAGTCGGTGCACAAGATCCTGTCGGGCCTGAGCCAGGCCGCGGTGCTGCACGTCGACCCCGGTCAACTCGATCCCGCGACGGTGCGGCGGGCACTGCAGCTCGTCCAAACCACCAGCCCGCACTTCGCGATCATGGCGTCGATCGACCTCGCCCGTCGCGAGATGATGCGCGACGGGCACGCCCTGCTAGACCGGACGCTCGATCGGGCCCGTCGCACCGCCGAGAAGATCGCTGCCATACCGGGTCTGACCGTGCTGCGCCGGGAGCACCTGACGGGTCCCGGCACCGGCTTGCATCAACTCGACGAGACGAAGCTGCTGATCGGCACGGCGGGATTGGCGGCCGACGCCCGCGAGGTGCTGACCCGTCTCAACCGGGATTACGGCGTGCAACCCGAGTTGAGCGGTGCCGGGCATCTTCTGTGCATCACGACGATCGGCAACACCGACGCCGACATGGACCGGCTGGTGGCCGGCCTCTCGAGCATCGCGTCCGACGTCGGCACGCGGCCCGAGGGCGCGGACGCCGGCCTGCTCGCCGGCCTGCTGTCCGTGCGGCCGACGGTGGCGCTCACCCCGCGCGAGGCGTTCTTCGCCGCCGACGCGACGGTGCCGCTGGGACGGGCGCATGGGCGGGTGGCCGCCGAGGCCATCACGCCCTATCCGCCCGGCATTCCGCTGGTGATGCCCGGCGAGCGCCTCGACGCCGACGTCATCGGGCTGCTGGAGGCGCTACGCACCGCAGGCAACCCGATCAGTGCCTCGGACCCCTCACTGGGCGTCGTGAAGGTGGTCCGCTAGTCAGCAACGCGGTGACGGGCCCTTGGTGCCCGAGATCCGGAGCACCGAGCCGTCGATGCGACTCATGTCGAGTTCACCGGCGTTGACGGCGCTCTCGAGCCGGTCGAGCACGGCGGGCACCTCACCGGTGGTGATCCACAGTGCGACGTCCGCACCGGCCTGCAGTGAGCGCAGCACCGCCTCGGCCACGCCGTAGCGCTGGTTGATGGCGCCCATGCTCGACAGGTCGTCGGTGTAGACGATGCCGTTGAACGGCGGTCCGCCGTACCCGCCCGAGCGCAGCAGGGCGTACGCCGCGGGGCTCAGGCTCGCGGGGTCGCTGCCGGTCAGCCCGGGCACCTGCATGTGGCCGACCATGACGCCGACAGGCGCCTGCGTGGTCAACGTCCGGTACGGAATCAGGTCACTGGTCTGCAGGTCGCCGATGGACGGCGTGACGACGCCGCCGACGTGCGAGTCGCCCGATGCGCTGCCGTGGCCCGGGAAGTGCTTGAGCACGGGCAGCACGCCCGCGTCGCGCAGGCCCTGGGCGTAGGCGCCGGCGTACTCGGTCACCTGGGCGGGGTCGGAGCCGAACGAGCGATCGCCGATGACCTCGTCGTCCGACTCGGTCGTGACGTCGACGACCGGCGCGAAGTCGACCGTGATGCCGAGCCCGCGCATCGCCTGCCCGCGCGCGAATGCGATGTCGCGCACCTGGGCGGGGGTATTGCTCTGCGCGAGCACCCGCGGTGAGGGCTGCACGCCGATGATCGACTTCAGCCGGGACACCCGGCCGCCCTCCTCGTCCACGCTGACCGCGGGCGGTAGCGGAGCGGAGGTGCCCGCCAAGGCGGGGATCGTGCCGTCGTTCAGCATCGACAGGTCGGTCCAGCTACCGATCATGATGCCGCCGACGTGGTGCTGATCGACGACGGCCGTGGCGTCAGCCGCCCCGGTCACCCCGACCATCAGCAACTGCGCGAGCTTGTCCCGGGTCGACATCGACGCCAGCAGCGCGTCGCCGGAACCGCAGGCAGGCGCACCCGGCGTTGGGGGCAGCGTGGTGGAGGTCGACACCGGCGTCGGCGTCAGGGCGGACACCGGAGCGTCGGCGGCAGGGTTTTCCGGTCTGGGCTCCGACACTGCCGATCCCGGGGTGCAAGCCAAGGTCAGAGCCGATGCGGCCAGCACGGCGCAGAGGGCACGGGATCGTCCGGTCGGCGTTCGGAGGGTTGCAGCCATGGTCATCGAGGCTAACGGGCGCCGTGCTAGTTTGGCCCAGTGGATCGGTTCGTCTTGCCTGCGGCAGCCAGCATCGTCGTTGGCCTGCTCCTCGGCGCGGCCGCAATCTTCGGCGTGACGCTGATGGTCCAAGAGGACAGCAAGCCCCCCGTTCAGGCGGGCGATCCGGCGTCGTCGGTGCTCAACAGGGTCGAGTACGGCGACCGTACGTAGCGCAGCACACGGGGACACCTCCATTTCTCGGCGCTGGTTGTGGCTGGTCAGCGCCGTCGCGCTGATCCTGAGCTTCGCCCAATCCCCCGGGCAGATCGCGCCCGACACCAAACTCGACCTCACCGCGAACCCGCTGCGCTTCCTCGCGCGCGCCGCCCACCTGTGGAACGGCGACCTGCCGTTCGGGCAGACGCAGAATCAGGCATACGGCTACCTCTTCCCACACGGTGCCTTCTTCCTCGCCGGTGACGTCGTCGGCCTGCCCGGCTGGGTGACGCAGCGGCTGTGGTGGGCGCTGCTCCTCGTCGTGGGGTTCTGGGGGGTACTGCGGGTCGCGGAGGCACTGGGCATCGGCAGCCGAGGCTCGCGCGTGATCGCCGCCGCGGCGTTCACGCTGTCACCGCGGGTGCTGACCACGATCGGCGCGATCTCGTCGGAGACGCTGCCGATGATGCTGGCGCCGTGGGTGCTGCTGCCGGTGATCCTCGCGCTGCGCGGTGACCCACGGGTGCGGCAGCTGGCCGCGCGGTCCGCGGGCGCCGTCGCGCTGATGGGTGCGGTCAACGCCGTCGCGACGCTCACCGGCTGCCTCGCCGCGCTGATCTGGTGGGCCGCGCACCGACCCAACCGGCTGTGGTGGCGGTTCACCGGCTGGTGGGCGCTGTGCACCGTCCTTGCCGTGGCGTGGTGGGTAGTCGCGCTGTTCGTGCTGGGCCGGGTCAGTCCGCCGTTCCTCGACTTCATCGAGTCCTCCGGGGTGACGACGCAGTGGCTGTCGCTCACGGAGGTGCTGCGCGGCACCTACAGCTGGACGCCATTCGTCGCGCCGAACGCCACCGCAGGCTCGTCGCTGGTGACGGGCTCGGTGGCGGTCCTGGCGACCACGCTGGTGGCCGCCGCGGGTCTGGCGGGCCTGGCGATGCGGTCGATGCCCGCCCGCGGCCGCCTGTTGGTCATGCTGTTCACCGGCCTGGTTCTGCTCGCGGCCGGCTACTCCGGCGGCCTCGGTTCGCCCATCGCCCAGCAGGTGCAGGCATTCCTCGACGCCTCGGGAACGCCGCTGCGCAACGTGCACAAACTCGAGCCGCTGCTCCGGTTGCCGATCGCCCTCGGCATCGCCCACCTCCTCGGCCGGATACCGCTGCCGGGCAGCGCTCCACGCAGTGAGTGGGTAGCGGCGTTCACCCACCCTGAACGCGACAAGCGGGTGGCCGTCGGCGTCGTCGTGCTGGTCGCGCTGACCGCGGGCAGCTCGCTGGCGTGGACCGGCCGGCTGTCACCGGCGGGCGGTTTCACCGCGATCCCCGGGTACTGGCACGAGGCGGCAGCGTGGCTGGACGCCAACAACTTCCCCGACCCGGGCCGCGTCCTGGTCGCACCGGGAGCGCCGTTCGCGACGCAGGTGTGGGGCAACAGTCACGACGAACCACTTCAGGTCCTCGGCGCCAGCCCATGGGGGGTGCGCGATTCCATCCCGCTGACCCCGCCGCAGACGATCCGTGCGCTGGACTCGGTGCAACGCCTGTTCGCCGCGGGACGGCCGTCTGCCGGTCTGGCGGAAACACTGGCACGCCAGGGCATCTCGTACGTGGTGGTCCGCAACGATCTCGACCCCGACGGGTCGCGGTCGGCGCGACCGCTGCTGGTACACCGCGCCATCGACGGGTCGCCCGGCTTGACGAGGGTCGCCGAGTTCGGCGAGCTGATCGGACCGGGCACGCTGGAGGGGTTCATCAGCGACAGCGGACTGCGGCCGCCGTACCCGGCCGTCGAGATCTACCGCGTCGACGGGTCGGTGCCGACGCGGCCGTACCTGGTCGACGCCGACGCCATGGCCCGCGTCGACGGGGCACCCGAGGCGCTGCTACGCCTCGACGAACGTCGAAGGTTGTTGGGCGAGAAGCCCCTTGGTCCGATGCTGCTGACGGCGGACGCCGAGCGCGCCGGACTGTCCGCACCGGTCGTCGTCGTCAGCGACACACCTGCGGCGCGCGAGACCGACTACGGTCGCGTCGACGACCACTCGTCGGCCATCCGTGCCCCCGACGATCCGCGGCGCACGTTCAACCGCGTGATGGACTATCCGGCACCGGGAACCGACACCGTGTACGGCTCGTGGCCGGGCGGCCGGCTCACCGTGTCCAGTTCCTCCGCCGACTCGACGGCCCTGCCGTACGTGGCGCCCGCGACCGGCCCTGCCGCCGCCATCGACGGCGATTCGTCGACCAGTTGGGTGTCCAATTCGCTGCAGGCTGCGCTGGGTCAGTGGCTCCAGGTCGACTTCGACCGTCCCATCGCCAACGCGACCGTCACCATCACGCCGAGCGCGACGGCCGTGGGGGCGCAGGTGCGGCGCATCGAGGTGTCGACGGCCAACGGCACCAGCACTATTCGCTTCGACGAGCCTGGCAAACCGGTCAGCGTCGCGCTGCCATATGGCGAGACGCCGTGGGTGCGGTTCACCGCGATCGGCACCGACGACGGCTCGGCCGGAGTCCAGTTCGGCATCACCGACTTCTCGATCACGCAGTTCGACGCGAACGGCTTCGCCCAGCCGGTGAACCTGCGCCGCACCGTGGAGGTTCCCGCACCGCCACCGGGATCGGCCGTCGCGCAATGGGATCTGGGCTCCGAGCTGCTCGGCCGGCCGGGCTGCGCCGACGGTCCCGACGGCGTGCTGTGCGCTGCGGCCATGGCACTGGCACCCGAGGAACCGGTCAACCTCAGCCGCACGCTTGCGGTGCCCACCCCGACGACCGTGACGCCGACGGTGTGGGTGCGCGCCCGTCAGGGCCCGAACCTCGCCGACCTGATCAGGCAGCCGGGCACGACGCGGGCCGACGGTGAGGCCGATCCGATCGATGTGCTCGGCTCGTCCTATGCCGCCACCGACGGCGATCTGCGCACCTCCTGGACCGCGCCGCAGCGCGTCGTGCAGCACCGCACCGGCGCCAACCTCGAGATCCGCCTGCCGCAGCCGACCGAGGTGGCCGCGCTGCGTCTGGCACCCAGCTCGTCGGCGCTGCCTGCACACCCGACGCTGGTGGCCATCGACCTCGGCGACGGCCCGCAGGTCCGGTCGCTGGATCCGCAGGGTGGCGCGCAGACCGTACGGCTGCACCCTCGCACCACTGACCTGGTCAAGGTGTCGATCCTGGACTGGTCGGACGTAATCGACCGCACGTCACTGGGTTTCGACCAGGTCAAGCCGCCCGGCCTCGCCGAGGTCACGGCACTGGACCGTCGCGGCACGGCGATCGCGGCCGCGGACGCCGCCACCAACCGGGACCGCGCGGTCACGCTGCCCTGCGGTAGGGGCCCGATCATCGGGCTGGCGGGCCTGTTCGTCCAGACGTCGGTCGACACCACCGTCGGCGACCTCCTCGACGGCAACCCGATCGCCGCGACACCGTGCCTGCGCGCCCCCATCGCGCTCCCCGCCGGGCAGCAGGAACTGTTGGTCAGCCCCGGCAGTGCCTTCTTCGTCGACGGCGTGCAGTTGACGACCCCGGCCGAGCGCGACGTCCAGCCCGCGCCGACCACCAGAGCCGAGACCGGCGAGTGGACCAATGACCGCCGAGTCGTCGAGATCGCTGCCGCACCAGCCAACCGGGTGCTGGTGGTACCCGAGAGCGTCAACCCCGGCTGGGTCGCCCGAGACCAGGACGGAACCGTGCTGCGACCCGTGACGGTGAACGGATGGCAGCAGGGCTGGCTGGTGCCGGGAGGTGTAACCGGTTCGGTGACACTGGACTTCGCGTCTAACACGCTCTACCGAACCGGCCTCTTCGGCGGCCTGGCACTGCTGCCGCTGCTCGCGCTGTTGGCGCTGTGGCCGACCCGCAGACCACGTCCCGACGAGGTGGCCGCCCAGCCGTGGCGGGTCCCGCCCGTCGCCGCAGGAGCTGCGGCCCTGGCGCTCGGCGGGATCGTGTCGGGTTGGGTGGGCCTGGTGGCGATGGCCGCCTGCATCGGCGTGCGGCACCTGCTACGACATCGGCCCACCGCACTCGATCGCACCGCGATGGTGGTGACGTCGGGTGGGCTGATCCTGGCCGGCGCAGTGCTCAGCCAAAACCCGTGGCGCTCGGTCGACGGCTACGTCGGGCACTTCTGGGGCGTGCAACTGCTGGCGCTCGTCTCGGTGGCGATGCTCGCGGCCTCCGCGGTGTGGCCTGCCACCGACCCGGTCAGTCGGCCACGTCGAACGCAGCGATGACCTTCGTCGGCGTGATGCGCACGACCAACTCGCCGGGTACTGCGTTGCGCCTGCCGAATTCCTCGGCGCGCTCGGGTCCCATGTAGCGCGCCGCGATCCGGGTGGCGATCGGCAATAGGTCGGGGTCGTCGTCACTGATCGAGGCGGTGCCCTGAACCTGCACGAAGGAGAACGGCGGATGCTCGTCGTCGACCACCAGCACCACCCGCGGATCACGCGCCAACGCACGGCCTTTCGCGGTATCCCGCCCGGTGTTGAAGACCAGCTGCTCCCCGTCGACGACGAACCAGATCGGCGCGACGAGTGGCCGTCCGTCCTTGGCCAGGTAGCCGAGCTTGCCGGTGCGAGTGCCCGATGACAGGAAGGCGACGACGTCGGTGGTCAGGGATTCGGATGCCATGCCGCCATCATGCCCGCGTCGTCCCAAACCGCCCAGGTCCGACAGGATCCCACGTAGCATCCCCCTGGTCGAGGGAGTCATGGATGCGCTCACTGGTGAACACCGCGGCCGGTGCGATCGAGACAGCCGACCTGGGCGTCACGCTCATGCACGAGCACGTCTTCATCATGACCACCGAGATCACGCTGAACTACCCGGAGGGCTTCGGCGACGAAGCCACCCGCGAGGCCGACGCCGTCACGCGCTTGCGCGAACTCAAGGCCCGCGGCGTCGACACGATCGTCGACCTCACCGTGATCGGCCTGGGCCGCTACCTGCCCCGAATCGCGCGCATCGCGGCGCAGACCGACCTCAACATCGTGGTGGCCACGGGCCTGTACACGTTCGACGACGTGCCCATGTACTTCCACTACCGCGGGCCGGGTGCCCCACTGGGCGGCCCGGAGCTCATGACCGAGATGTTCGTCCGCGACATCGAGGTCGGCGTTGCGACCGGCCCGGACGAGGCACCACGCATGAAGGCGGCGATCCTCAAGTGCGCCACCGACGAACCCGGCCTGACGCCCGGCGTCGAACGGGTCCTGCGGGCCGTCGCGCAGGCACACCGCCAGACGGGCGTGCCGATCTCCACGCACACCCACGCCTCATCCCGGCGCGGCCTCGACCAGCAGCGCGTTTTCGCCGAGGAGGGCGTCGACCTCTCCCGCGTGGTGATCGGGCACTGCGGTGACACCACCGACATCGGTTACCTCGAGGAACTCGTCGCCGCCGGTTCCTACATCGGGATGGACCGGTTCGGCGTGGACGCGTTCCTGTCCACGGAGGAACGCGTGCGGACCGTCGCGACCATGTGCGAGCGGGGCCACGCCGACAAGATGGTGCTCTCGCACGACGCGTCCTGCTACTTCGACGCGCTACCCGAGGCGACTCTGCCGGTGGCACTGCCCAATTGGCACTACCTACACATTCACGACGACGTCATCCCCGCGCTCGAGCAACTCGGTGTCACCGACGAGCAGATCACCACGATGCTCGTCGACAACCCGCGCCGGATCTTCAGCATGCAGGGCGGTTACTGACTCACCGCGCTCACACCGCCCGGGCGGGCTCCGGAGCGTCGGTGATCGAGCTGTCCAGCGGCGACGGATCGTGGCGTCGCTCCCAGCGCCGCAGCGCCTGCCTGCACGGCGACTCCACCAGGGCGTAGCTCACCGCGGCGATCGCGAAGCCGAACACCAGCGTCAACGCCAGCACGACCGGCATGTTGCCGCTGAACGCGAACTGCCCGATGACGGGGAACACCATCGCCAGAGCGGCGAGGTGCCAGACGAACAGGCCGTAGGACCAGCGGCCGAGCGTCACCATCGGCGCGCTGCCAAGCCACCGGTGCGTGGCGTGGGGGCCGTCGAGTACCAGGGGTGCCAGCAGCGCACCGGCGACGAGTGCGCCCATCGCGGTCTTCACCACGAACTGACCGACCGTGCCCGGCGTCAGGCCCTCGGGCCCCGCGATCGGCGACGCCGCGATGGCGAACGCGACTACCGCGACGACCGCCATGAGCCACCGCCGCCTGGCCAGCCGGTGCGCCAACCCGACGGGGCTGACGGTCCACTCGGCGATCAGCATCCCCGCGGCGAACCAGGAGAAGAACGCCGGTGGCCAGTTCAGCGGATTGACGCCGAACGGAGCGTCGAACGGGATGAGACCCCACGCCAGGCTCGCCACGGCGACGGCCGCGATCACCGGAACCCGGGCACGCACCGGCAGCCGCCGAGCGAACAGCGCGAGCAGCGGCAGCACCAGGTAGAAGCTGACCTCGACCGACAGGCTCCACATCTGGGTCAGGCCGGCGGTCAACGTCAGCGGCACGTAGATCTGCGTGAGGGTCAGGTTGGCGAGCCAGACGGTGAGGTCGGCCTTCACCTCGGGCAGTAGGGACAGGATCACCACGACGGCGACCAGGTAGCCCGGCATGATGCGCACGATGCGCGAGCGCAGGTAGTGGCCCGTCGGCGGGCGCTGCCGCAGCCCGCGGGCGGCAGCGGCGTGACCGCGCCACAGCAGGAATCCCGACAGTGCGAAGAAGACGGCGACGGCCAGATCGAACCGGCCGAGCACCCGGCCCGTCACGCCTGAGGTGTACCCGGTCTGGAACGCGACGTGGGTGATGACGACGCCGATGGCCGCGCACGCGCGCATCCCCTCGACGGCGGGCAGGAAGCCGAGCCGATCGCTCGCCCCTTTACTCTCGGTCACGGCGCCCAGTGTGCCCGAAGGCCTGCTAGTAGGGCCCGGCCCCAGTCGACCCTGTTAGGGTCGAACGAGTTTGCCTTAGGGCTGTCGAGCACAGTGCTCGCCCGTAGGATAAGGAGCACGGTTTGAACCGCACTGTGGCGCTACGGTTTGCGGCGTGCGGGCTGATGGGCATTGGGGCTGCCCTTCTGATCGCCGCGCTGCTGCTGTCTACCTACACCAAGGGCAAGATCTCGAAGATCCCCCTCGACATCGACACGACACTGGTGGGTGAGGGCACGGGCACCGCCTTCGATCCCTCCTCGCTGGTGGCCGAGAAGTTCGTCGTCGACCGGGACGTTCCGCTGGTCATGCAGCAGGAGATCAGCGTCGAGGCACCCGCGAACGCCGACGTCGTCACGCTCCAGGTCGGCGACACGCTGCGTCGCACCGACAAGCAGCAGGACAACGGACTGATGCTGGCGATGGTCGACACGGTCACGCTCGACCGCAAGACGGCGCTCGCGGTGTCCAGCGACACCAATCCCGGCGGCGCCGTGCAGAAGCCGCGCAGCATCGAGGACGAGTCGCCTCCGACCAACGTCGCGCTGCCGCACGAGGGGCTGTCCTACCGCTTCCCGTTCGACACCGAGAAGAAGACGTACCCGTTCTTCGATCCGATCGCGCAGAAGGCGTACGACGCGAACTACGAGGGTGAAGAGGACGTCAACGGCCTCAACACCTACCGGTTCACGCAGAACGTCGGCTACGACGGCGACGACAATCTCGTCGACCCGATCAAGTACGCGTCGCTCTACGACAACGACGAGGACAGCCAGGTCACGGCGCGCGCCGAACTGTGGGGCCTGCCCGCCGACGATCCGGCCGATCCGATCACGATGGACCGCTTCTACGCCGCTCAGCGCACGTTCTGGGTGGACCCGGTGTCCGGCACCATCGTCAAGACCGAGGAGCACGGCTACCACTACTACGCACGTGACCCGCTCAAGCCCGAGGTCACGTTCGTCGACTACAACCTGACCTCCGACGAGGAAACCGTCGAGTCTCAGGTGGCCAGCGCCCGCGCCGAAGGCGACACCGTCGGACTGTGGGGCCGCATCCTGCCGATCACCTTCACCGCACTGGGGCTGCTCGCCCTGGTCGGTGGCGCGCTGCTCGGCGCGTTCACGCTGCGGGCCGAGTCCGCCCTGATCGACCCAGGTCTCGACGAAGCCGACCACGGTTTCTTCGGCAGACGCTCGGCCGACGACTCCGGGCCCATGCCCGCGGCTGAGGCGAAGACGGAGAAGCTGCCAACGCAGCGGCCGTCCGATTTGCCGCCGGACCGACCGGTCTGATCGCCCGCTCCTTCCGACGCTGGGCTGTGCCGGCCTGGTCGCTGGCACTGTCACTGCTGGTGATGGGGCCGCTCCTGGCCCCTGGTTACCTGCTGCTGCGCGACGCCGTGTCGACGCCGCGCTCCTACCTCACCGACGCCGCACTCGGCCTGTCCGAGGCCGCCCCGCGGGCCCTGCCGCAGGACTTCGCGGTCGCGGTGCTGTCATCTGTCGTCGACGGTGGCATGGTGGTCGAGGCGCTGCTGCTCGCCGGGCTGTGGCTCGCCGGCTGGGGGTCGGCACGCCTGGTCGCGACCGTGCTGCCCGACGCCGGTTTGCCCGGCCAGTTCGTCGCGTCGACGCTCGCCATCTGGAATCCCTACGTCGCCGAGCGGCTGCTGCAGGGGCATTGGAGTCTGCTCGTCGGGTACGGGTGTCTGCCCTGGGTGGCGGTCGCGGTGCTGCGCCTGCGCAGTGGCGACGGCAGCTGGTGGCCGCTGATCGGCTCCACCGCGGTGGCCGGGCTGACGCCGACCGGGCTGATGCTGGCCGCGACGGTCGCGCTGGTGTGCTGCGCGGCGCCGGGCACGGGCAGGCCGCGCTTGGCGTGCGCGGGTGTCGCGCTGGGCGCCGCGGTGCTGGGCGCTCTGCCGTGGCTCGTCGCCTCGACCGCAGGCGGCTCGCTGGCGTCGTCACCGGCGGTGGGGGTACAGGCATTCGCGGCGCGTGCCGAACCCGGCCTCGGCACGCTGGTGAGTCTCGCGGGGCTGGGCGGCATCTGGAACGGCGACGCGGTACCGGACTCGCGGACGACGGCGTTCGCGGTGGTGGCCACCGTGACGCTGCTGGCAGTGGTGGCGGTCGGCGTGCCCGTCCTGATCCGCCGTCCCGCCGCCGTGCCGCTGCTGGTGCTCGCGGTCGTCGCCGTCGTCGGCCCCGCTCTGATGGCGACGGGACCCGGCCTGGCCGCGGTCGAGTCGATCATGCGGGCCGTCCCCGGCCTCGGCGTGCTGCGCGACGGGCAGAAGTGGGTGGCGCTCGCGGTGCCCGGGTACGCGCTCGCGGCCGGGGCGGCGGTGGTGACGCTGCGCGACCGGATCCCGGCGGTCGCGACTGCGGCCGTGTGCTGCGCGGCGCTGCTGGCCGTGCTCCCCGACCTGGCCTGGGGCGTCGGCGGGAAGATGACCGCCGTGCGCTACCCCGCCGCCTGGCAGACCGTGGCCGCGGCGATCAACGCCGACCCGCGGCCCGTCGCCGTACTGCCGCCGGACAGCATGCGGGTGTTCCCGTGGTCGGGCGCCGCCCCGGTCCTCGACCCGCTGCCGCGGTGGGTGTCGGCCGACGTGCTGAGCACCGGCGACCTGGTGATCGGCGGGCAGACCATCCCCGGCGAGGGGAAACGGGCCCGCCAGGTACAGCGACTGCTGCTCGACGGCGCCGATGCCGCAACGCTTCGGCAGGCAGGCGTCGGGTGGGTGGTGGTCGAGGGACCCGCCCCGGCGCTGGACCTGCCGGTCGTGCACCGCGATGACGACCTCACGCTCTACCGGGTCGGCGGCGACCAGCCGCCTGCGGCGCACCGGGGCCTCCTGATCGGCGCGCATTTGGTGTGGGCGGGCGCGATCGTCGCCGCGGCGCTCGGTGCCGGGGTGACGGCGCTGCGGCGGAAACGCGTGACTCCGTAATCGTCGAGACTGCAGCCACGGTCGTTGATCCGCCCGAAAGACGACCATGACGGCAGTCTCGGCGAGCCGCGCTGCTAGACCAGCCCGCTGACCCTGCGTCCTGCGACGACCTCGTCGAGCACGGTGCGCATGGCATCGGCGCTGAGCCGCCAGGAGAACTCGCCGCTGCGCACCTGCGCCTTCAGACCGAGCTGCTCACGCTGGACGTGATCGCCGAGCAGCTGATCGAGGCGCGCGACGAGATCGTCGAGGTCGTCGACCAGCACGCCCGTCACACCGTCGACGATCGAGTCGGTCAGCCCGCCGGACGACCGGTAGCCCACCGTCGGCACCGCGTGCTGCGCGGCCTCGATGACCGCGAGCGCCCAGCCCTCCTTGCGCGACGGCAGAACGTGCACCCAGCAGCGCTGCAGCACCTCGTGTTTGGTCCGCTCCTCGACGTGACCGTGGAACGTCACCGCGCCGGTGATGCCGAGGCGGTCGGCGTGCGCGACGAGCTTGTCGTCCCACCAGCCACCCCCGAGCACCTCGAGCCTGAGATCCGGAACGGTTGGGAGCAGTCGCGCGACGGCGTCGAGCACGTCCTCGATCTGCTTGTGCGGCACCAGCCGGGACAGGACTGCGACGGTGGGCGTGGCCGACCGGGGCGCGGTCAGGGTGTCGGCGGGCGCCAGGTCGACGCCGTTGCGCACCACGGCGACCGCGGCGTGATCGACGCCGAGGTCGGTGAGGTCGCGGGCCGAGGGCAGCGACACCGTCACGTACTGACTCCCGCGGTGCACCCGGGGAGACAGCCTCGACTCGACGAACCAGCCGATCCGACTCAAGACCGGACCCGCCACCGGCCACTGCTCGCGGTGGCAGTGGTGGACTAGGACCACGGCGCGGCGGCCGAACACCAGCCGGGCCAGGAACGGGATGCCGTTCTGGGTGTCGATCACCACGTCGGGCCGGACGTGACGCAGCGGTCCGAACCCGAGGCGTGCGGCGATCATCGCGAACATGGCGAAGACGTAGACGGTGTAGGGCCCGCCCACCCGGTCTACGGTGACGCCGTCGACCACCTCGTGCCTGGGCGCACCGCGATACCGGGCCGTGCGAAGGGTGACGTCGACCCCGGAAGCGGCCAGCTGTGCGCCGATCCGCTGCAGGTAGGTCTCGCTGCCGCCGCCCTGGGGGTGTCCGACGTCGCGCCAGCACAGGAGCAGCACGGAGCGGAGCGGGTTCGGCGGGCAGCAGCGAAGCGACCCGGGGGATGGACTGGACGCGGACATTGGCTGCCAGGATAGTCGCTGGCTAACCGCACTCGATCGTCGAGTTGTGTCACGCAAGATCGGCTTCGAGCGTGGCGGTAACCGACGTTCGGCGGGAGTTCGGGAGCGGCGTCGGCCTAGTCTCGTCCGGGTGTCGGCTCTTGACGTGATCGCGCGCCAGGCGACGCTGCGACGCTCGGTGCGCCTGCTGGGCGAGTTCCGCTTCGAGCAGTCCGACCCGGCACGGTTCTACGGCGCGCTGGCCGACGACACCGTCGCGCTCGTCGAGGGCCTCTGGACCGGCGTGCACGGCGAGCAGCCAGAGGGCCGGACCGTCCTCGACGTGGGCGGTGGACCCGGGTACTTCGCCGACGCGTTCACCCGCGCCGGGATGCGCTACGTCGGCGTGGAGCCCGATCCGTCGGAGATGCACGCGGGCCCGGCGGGCGAACCCGGGGCGGGCACGTTCGTCCGCGCGTCGGGCACCGCGCTGCCGTTCGCCGACGACAGCGTCGACGTCTGCCTGTCCTCGAACGTCGCCGAACACGTCCGCGACCCATGGCGGCTCGGCGCCGAGATGCTGCGGGTGACGCGGCCCGGTGGGCTGGCAGTGCTGTCGTACACGGTGTGGCTGGGCCCGTTCGGCGGCCACGAGATGGGGCTGACGCACTACCTCGGCGGGGCGCGAGCGGCCGAGCGGTACACCCGCAGGCACGGCCACCGACCCAAGAACGACTACGGATCGTCGTTGTTCGAGGTGTCGGCGGCCGACGGCCTGGAGTGGGCGGCGAGCACGGGCGCACTGGTGGCGGCTTTTCCCCGCTACCACCCGCGATGGGCGTGGTGGATGGTCTGCGTGCCGGTCCTGCGGGAGTTCGCGGTGAGCAACCTGGTGCTGGTGTTGCAGCCGTCCTGAATCACTGAACTGCAACAGGTTCTCGTTTCGCGATCCGGTCGGTACTGTGACACACATGACACAGAGCACGGCGTTCAGAACCGAGTGGGACAAGCTGTTCATCGGCGGCAAGTGGGTCGAGCCGTCCACGACCGACGTCATCGAGGTGCACTCCCCGGCGACGGGCGAGTTGGTCGGCAAGGTGCCGCTGGCCGCCGAGGCCGACGTCAACGCCGCGTGCGCCGCGGCTCGCAAGGCATTCGACGAGGGCCCGTGGCCGCAGATGTCACCGCAGGAGCGGGCCGACGTGCTCGGCGCCGCGGTGAAGATCATGGAGGAGCGCGCCGACGAGCTGAAGTTCCTGCTCGGCGCCGAGACCGGCCAGCCGCCGACGATCGTCGACATGATGCAGTACGGCGCCGCGATGTCGGCGTTCCAGCACTACGCCGGTGCGGCCGACAAGTTCACCTGGCGCGACATCCGCGACGGCGTCTACGGCCAGACGATGGTCGTGCGCGAGCCGATCGGCGTCGTCGGCGCGGTCACCGCGTGGAACGTGCCGTTCTTCCTGGCCGCCAACAAGCTCGGACCTGCACTGCTGGCCGGCTGCACCATCGTGCTCAAGCCGGCGTCGGAGACACCCCTGTCGGTGTTCGCGATGGCCGAGATGTTCGCCGAGGCGGGCCTGCCCGAGGGCGTGCTGTCGATCGTGCCGGGTGGCCCGGAGACCGGGCGGGCGCTGACGTCGAACCCCGAACTGGACAAGTACACGTTCACCGGCAGCAGCGCGGTCGGCAAGGAGATCGCGAAGATCGCCGCCGAGAACCTCAAGGCCTGCACGCTGGAACTGGGCGGCAAGTCCGCGGCGATCATCCTCGAGGACGCCGACCTGGACTCCACGCTGCCGATGCTGGTGTTCTCGGGCCTGATGAACACCGGTCAGGCCTGTGTGGGTCAGACCCGCATCCTCGCGCCGCGGTCGCGCTACGACGAGGTCGTCGAGAAGCTGTCCGCCGCGGTCGCCGCGATGCCCGTCGGGCGGTCCGACGACGCAGGCGCGATGATCGGCCCGCTGATCTCGGAGAAGCAGCGCGAGCGCGTCGAGGGCTACATCAAGAAGGGCGTCGACGAGGGCGCCCGCATCGTCACCGGCGGCGGCCGTCCCGAGGGCCTCGACGACGGCTGGTTCGTGCAGCCGACGGTGTTCGCCGACGTCGACAACTCGATGGTCATCGCCCAGGAGGAGATCTTCGGGCCCGTCCTCGCGGTGATCCCCTACGACACCGAGGAGGACGCGATCCGCATCGCCAACGACTCGGTCTACGGGCTGGCGGGCAGCGTCTACACCACCGACAACGACAAGGCGATGAAGATCGCGTCGAAGATCCGCACGGGCACTTACGCGGTCAACATGTACGCGTTCGATCCCGGCGCGCCGTTCGGTGGCTACAAGAACTCGGGCATCGGCCGTGAGAACGGCTGGGAGGGCATCGAGTCCTACTGCGAGCAGAAGAGCATTCTGCTGCCGTTCGGCTACACCCCGGAGTAGCCCCGCACCACCTGCGCCGAACGTCGGTTACCGCCACGCTTTCCTCGAAAAACCGTGGCGGTAACCGACGTTCGCGGCGTTTCGGGGGTTAGAACGACGCCTCGGGCAGGTCCATCGCGGTGAGGTCGGCGGCCTCGACGAGCCGCCGGTCGGCGCCCAGGCGGGGTAGGACGTTCTTGGCGAAGAACCGGCCGACGGCCACCTTGCCCTCGTAGTACGCCCGGTCGCGTTCCGCCGGCGACCCGTCGAGCGCATCGAGGGCCACTTCGGCGCCGCGCAGCAGCAGCCACCCGATCACCAGGTCGCCGACGGCGAACAGGAAGCGCACCGACTCCAATCCGATGCGATACAGCTCTTGCGGGGTCTGCTGCGACTCCATCAGATACCCGGTCATGGTGACCACCATGGCCTGGACGTCGGCCAGCGCCGCGGCGAGCCGCGCCCGCACGTCGACCAATTCGGTTCGGCCCGAGTCACTTTCGAGGAACGCCTGGATCTGACCGGCCAAGTGTCCGAACGCGACGCCCTGGTCGCGGGCGATCTTGCGGAAGAAGAAGTCCTGGGCCTGGATCGCGGTGGTGCCCTCGTAGAGCGAGTCGATCTTGGCGTCGCGGATGTACTGCTCGATGGGGTAGTCCTGCAGGAAGCCGGAACCACCGAACGTCTGCAACGACTCGGTCAGCGTTTGGTACGCGCGCTCGGACCCGACGCCCTTGACGATCGGGAGCAGCAGGTCGTTGACGCGGTCGGCCAGCGCGGCGTCGGCGCCGGAGGCGATCGCTGCGGCCGACGGGTCCTGGTGCGCCGCGGTGTAGAGGTACAGGCTCCGCAGCCCCTCGGCGTAGGCCTTCTGCAGCATGAGAGCACGGCGCACGTCCGGGTGGTGCAGGATCGTGACGCGCGGGGCGGCCTTGTCCGTCATCTGGGTCATGTCGGCACCCTGGATGCGCGTCTTGGCGTAGTCCAGCGCGTTGAGGTAGCCGGTCGACAGCGTCGATATCGCCTTGGTGCCGACCATCATTCGGGCGTACTCGATGACCTTGAACATCTGCGCGATGCCGTTGTGGACGTCGCCGACCAGCCACCCGACGGCGGGGCGATCGTGCTGCCCGAGGGTCAGCTCGCACGTCGCCGAGACCTTGAGTCCCATCTTGTGTTCGAGGCCCGTGACGTAGACGCCGTTGCGCTCGCCGGGTTCGCCGGTCTCGGGATCGAAGTGGAACTTCGGCACCAGGAACAGGGACAACCCCTTGGTTCCCGGACCCGCTCCCTCCGGGCGGGCCAGCACCATGTGCACGATGTTCTCGAAAAGGTCGTCGGAGTCGCCCGAGGTGATGAACCGCTTGACCCCGTCGAGGTGCCACGTGCCGTCGGGCTGCTGCACCGCCTTGGTGCGGCCTGCCCCGACGTCGGAGCCGGCGTCGGGCTCGGTGAGCACCATCGTCGAACCCCAGTTGCGTTCGACAGCGGTTGTCGCCCAATGCTTCTGTCGGTCGTTGCCAATGTGGTAGAGGATGTCGGCGAAGACGGGTCCGGCGAGGTACATGAAGGCGGCAGGCTGGGCGCCCAACGCCAACTCGTTGACGGCCCACGTCACCATCGACGGTGCGGGAACGCCGCCGACTTCCTCGGACAGCCCGATGCGGAACCACTCGCCCTGCTGCCACGCCCGCACCGACTTCTTGAACGCCTCGGGCAGCGTGACGGCGTGGGTCTGCGGATCGAACGTCGGCGGATGCCGGTCGGCCTCGGCGAACGAGTCGGCCAGCGGCCCCTCCGCCTGCCGCGCCGCCTCGGCCAGCATCTCCTTGACCGAGTCGACGTCGAGGTCGCCGAACTCACCGCTGACCAGCACCTTCTCGAGGTCGAGCACCTCGAAGAGGTTGAACTCCAGATCGCGGACGTTGCTCTTGTAGTGGCCCATTTTCGCGCCTTTCGCCTTCGACTGCGGCTCAAGCGTAGACGCGATTACCCGTCGGTAACCAGCGAACCGGGCACCGGTGACTCGACCTGGCCGAATGGGGCAGGCCGGAAGGTCGGCACGAGCCGCACCAGGCGCTCCAGGTCGGCACCCGCTGCCATCACCGTGCGGTCGGGGCGGACGATCGCTGCGGTGGCGCGTCCCCGCCGCAGCCACGCGGCGAGTTCGCCTCCGGCGACGACGACCGACGCCCCACGCCGCGTCAGCAGGTCGCGCTGACGAGCGCTGGGGGCCGTCGCGGTGATGAACGCGAAGCCGCGGCCGATCTCGTCGTCGAGCCGACGATCGTTGCCCAACAACGGATTCGGGCACAGGGTGCCAGTCAGGCCGCGCCTGAGCCTCGGCGCGGCGACGTATCGGGACCGGCGCAGCGCCGGGGTGGCGCCGTCGGTGACCTTGGCCCGGATGCCGGGCAGCACGCCGAGGCGTGGCACCACCAGCCGGCGCAGCGCGTTGCCGAATCGGCCGCCCGCCGTCATGGACCAGCCGACGGCGAGGGCGAACGCAATCATCTGCGCTGCGTGCGCCTTGCGCTCCCTGGCATACGAGTCGAGCACGCTCGGCGGCTGGTCACCGTGGACGACTGCGGCGAGCTTCCAAGCGAGGTTGCTCGCGTCGCGCAGCCCCGCGCCCATGCCCTGGCCGATGAACGGCGGCGTGAGGTGCGCGGCGTCGCCGAGCAAGAACACCGGACCCCGGCTCCAGCGGTCGGCGATCTGCGCGCGGAACGTGTACTCGGCGACCCGGATCAACTCCAGCTCGCGCGCGTCGACGCCTCGGATCCACGGCGCGATCAGACCCGTGAGGGCACTGAGCCCATCGAAGTCCTCGGCGGTCTCGCCGTCGAGTAGTCGGAACTCCCACCGGTAGCGGGTGGCGCCGATGCGCATGTAGGTCGCCGCGCGCGCCGGGTCGCACACCTGGTGCACGCCGCCCCATTGGCCGAGGTCCGCCGCGGTCTCGATGTCGACGACCAGCCAGCGCTGCCGGAACCGCAGGTCCGTCATCGCGGCGCCGATCCGGTCCCGCACCAGACTGTTCGCGCCGTCGCAGCCCAGGACGTAATCGGCGTCGACGGCGTGCTCGACACCGGTCGAACGGTCGGCGTAGGTGACGCGCATCTGGCCGCGGTCCGAGGCGGTGACGTCGGTGACCTCGACGCCGCCGATCAGCGACGCATGACGGTGGCGCGCCAGGTTGGCGCGCAGCACTGCCTCGAGCTCGGGCTGGTCGAACATGTTGGCCTGCGCGTAACCGTGCACGCCGACGCGGGTGTCGCGACGGAATTCGACGAGCACGCGGTGGGCATCGTCGACCAACCGCAGCCCGTGCGCGGGTCTGGAGATCTCCGCGAACTCGTCGGCGACGCCGAGCCGGGCCAGGATGCGCACGACCTCGTCGTCCATGTGCACCGCCCGGGGTTGCGGGTAGACCGCCGACCACCGGTCGAGCACCAACGTCTCGACGCCGTACTGGGCGAGCAGCGTGGCCGCCGTGACGCCCGTCGGCCCGGCACCGATGACGACGACCGGAACGCGCCGCACGGCAACGGGACTCACGCGAAGGCGACGGGGGTGCGTTGCACCCCCAGATCGATCGAGCCGTCGTCGGTGGCCACGCGGGCTTCGATCACGTCGCCGTTCTGCAGGTACTTCGGGTTGGCGGCCTGGCGCTTGAAGAACACCTTCCACTTGACCGCGGGCGGTAGCAGCGAACCGATGATTTCGATGGGCTTGGGCGGGGCGCTGAGCGCGGTGCCGACTGGGGTTCCGGTGAGGATGAGGTCGCCGGCGCTGAGGTCCTGGAACCGGATCAGCGATTGCAATGCCTGCAGCGGCCGGTAGAGCATGTCGCCCTCGACGAGTGCGTTCTGGCGCTCCTCGCCGTTGACCGAGAGTCGCAGCCGCAGGTCCGCGAAGCGCGCGAGTTCCCCGGCGTCGAGCAGCACCAGCGCGGGACCCACGGGCGTGAAGGTCGGGTACGACTTCGCCTCGTAGAACTGCGTTTGGGGCAGTTGGATGTCGCGGGCCGACACGTCGTTGGTGATGACGAGTCCGGCCACGATCTCGGACAGGGTGGCCTCGGTGATCGACGTGCCGACGGGAACCTCCCGGCCGATCACCAGCCCGATCTCGACCTCGTAGTCGAGCAGCCGGACGTGCGCGGGCTTGACGACGTCGTCGACCGGACCGCTGATCGACGCCGAGGACTTGCGAAAGAAGGTCAGCGGCACCGTCTTCGGGTCCATGCCTGCGTCCCGGACGTGGGACTCGAAGTTGGTCATCTGCGCGATGACGCGGCACGGCTTGGTGACCGGGGACAGCAGCGCCAGGGTGGCGACGTCCACGGTGTCGGCGCTCGCGGCGGCGGCGGTGACGGCGGCGCGATCGGCCAGCAGTTCCGCGGTGGTGGCGGCGGTGGTGTCGACGCGGGCGGCGCCTGCGGCCGTGCGGACCCACCAGGCGTCGGCGGTACGGAGGACGGTGATCGTCACGAGGTGGCTACTTTCAACAGGCCGACGAGGCGGCGGGCGGTGAACTCGTTGTCGTCGCGCAGCGCACTGAGCATCGAAACCAGCTCGTGGCGTGCGGATCTGGGGTCGGTCCCCAGGAAGTCCTTGGAGACGGGCGGCCCCCACTGCGAGAGCCCAGTCGCGGTGAACGGTGCCCAGCCCGGCGCCACGTCGGCGTCGAACGCGTCGCCATCGGCGAAGTGCTCGACCAGGAATCCGTCGGGATCGCGCCAGTAGTCGAACAATTGACTGCCCTGAATGTGGCGGCCGATGCCCCACGATCGGGTGTAGCCGCGCTCGGCGAGGTACTCCCCGCCCGCGGCCAGCGCGTCGAGGTCGGCGACCTGATAGGCCGAGTGCACGTAGCGGTTGGCGGGTCCGAGCGCCAGCGCCAGGGTGTGGTGATCGGCGGGCGTGGCACCCCTGTCGCAGCGGACGAAGCTCATCGTGGGCCCGCGGTCGCGTTGACCGGGGAAGAAGAGGAAGTCGCTGACGATCATGCCGAGGTTGTCGAGGTACCAGTTCAGGGTCTGGCGGTACTTGGTCGACTGCAGGACGACGTGGCCCAGGCGTTGGACGCGTGCCGGGACCCGGCGCGGCCGCTGGGTGGCGTTGACGCGCCGGACGTCGCGGCCGGTGTTCAGGAGCAAGGGCTCCTGGGCAGGCAGGGGTGGCAGCGCGTGCGTGCCCGCGACGACGCGCACCGGGACGCCACTGGGGTCGACGAGGTCGACCGACAGGCCACCGATGCTCTCGGGCAGTGCACGCGTGGGGGCGCTCAGTGCGTCGGCCAGGCGCAGCACGTCGATCTCGTCGTCGGCGGCGAAGGCGACGCCCGCAAAGCGCGACCGGGCGCCGCGTCGGACGATGACGCAGGGCGCGCCGGGTTCGGTGCCGCGAAGCTGTAGCTCGGTCGGGCTGCTCAGCACGGTGTGGAAGCCGAACGCCCGCGCGAACGCCTCGGTCCGCATCAGGTCGGGCTTCTCGAACTCCAGCCAGGCGATGTCGCGGACCTTGATCACCGGATTGCGGGACCGGCCCGGGTGTTCGCCCCGGTGCGCGCCCTGCTCGCTGTGCAGACCGGTGTGGGTGTCCCTGGTGTGGATCCCATGCGTGTCAGTCATCGCTCGCCACCTCCTGACGAAATCGTCACATACGACGCTGCTCTCAGTCAAGGGAATCTGACGAAATCCTCAGTTATGATCTGAGCGTACGAACCGAGAGGACCCACATGCCCCAGGAGTCATCCGCGCCCGTCAACCGCCTCGAGCGACGCAAGCAGCGCACCCGCGCGGCCCTGATCGCGGCGGCGCAGACCTTCATCGCCGAGGGCAAGGTCAACGTCCCCGTCCTCGAGATCACCCAGGCTGCGGACGTTGGCATGGGCTCGTTCTACAACCACTTCGAGAGCAAGGAGCGGCTGTTCGAAGCCGCCGTCGCCGAGGCCCTCGACGCCCACGGGGCTCTGCTCGAGGAACTCACCGCGGCGATCGACGATCCCGCCGAGACGTTCGCGTGCAGCTTCCGCTTGACCGGTCGGCTGTTCCGTCGGCGCCCCCAGGAGGCCCAGATCCTGTTGGCCAACGGCCTGTCGCTGATGGCGTCCGAGCGGGGGCTGGCACCTCGGGCGCTCCGGGACATCGAAGCCGCCACCAAGGCCGGCCGGTTCACCGCCGACGATCCCGAACTCGCGCTGGCGATCGCGGCAGGCGCCCTCATGGGGATGGGCGCCCTCATCCGCGACCAACCGGACCGGGACGACGCGGCCACCGCCGACAAGACGACCGAGGATTTGCTGCGGCTGCTGGGCGTCCCACCCGAGGAAGCGCGCGAGATCTGCCAACGCCCGCTGCCCGACCTCGACGCATTGATCCACCCGGATTCTGCGGCCTGAACCGTTTCCCGTTTGCGTCAGGCCGCGACGAGCCGTAGCGGCAGACGGGCGTGACGGCGAATGATGTTGTTGAGCGCCCACTCCGGCGGTCCCGTCGTCTCGATCCGCTCCACGCGATCGAGCAGGGCGCGCAGCATCGCGGTGGTCTCGAGCCGCGCGAGGCCCTGCCCAGCGCAGGCGTGCGCGCCGTTGCCGAAGCCGAGCTGACGTCCGGCGTCCCGCCGTATGTCGAACACGTCCGGTGAATCCCATTCGCTCGCATCGCGGTTCGCCGATGCGTACATCACGAGCACGCGGGCACCGGCGGGGATCTCGACACCACCGACCTCGCTCGCGCACCGCGCCCGGCGGCCGAAGGCGCGCAGCGGGGACTCGTACCGGACGACCTCGTTGATCGCGTTGGGGATGAGCGCGGGGTCGTCCCGGAGCAGCTGCCACTGCTCGGGATGCGTGGCGAACAGGTGCAGCGCACTCGATATCGCGCTGATCGTCGTGTCGAGCGACGGGGCGATGTAGTCGATCATCAAGCGGGCGCATTCGGCCCGCGACAAGGTGCCCTCGTCCACGGCTGCGATCAGCTCGTCGGCCATGCTGCCGTCGATGACGTCGTCGTCGCGAAGCACCTTCCGGGTGAAGCGGAGCATGTGCAGGCTGGCGGGGACGGCGCGGATCGCTCGAACGTTGAGTGGTCCGAGTACGTCGAATGTCGCAGCGCCCCAGCGCAGTAGGTGTTGACGTTGGTCGCGTGGCCAGCCCACCATGTCCGGCACGACCGCGTGCGGAAGCGCCGAGGCCAGGTCGTCGACGCCGTCGACGTCGCGGCGGGCGAGCGCTCGGTCGACGACGTCGGCGGCCAGTTCGTCGACGGTGTCACTGATGGAGCGCAGGGCCCGCGGGAGCAGACGGTGGGCCACCAGCTTGCGGCGACGGTCGTGCTCGGCGCCGTCGCTGTTGAGCGTCGTGCCGCGCGAGAGACGGTTCGTCACCGGGTTGAGCGCCACGCCGTGCCCCGACTCGAACGTGCCGTCGTCACGCAGGACGGCCTTGCACTCGGCGTATCGGGGCAGGGCAAAGACCCGCTGTCGTGGCAGCCAGACCACGGAGCCCAACTCGCGCAGGCGCTGATAGTGCGGATGTGGTTCTCGCAAGGCCGCATCCGCGTAGACGTCACTGCGATAGGTCGGTACTGAGGGCGCAGCGCGGCGCATCGCTGACTCCGATCGGCTCGTCCGGGCGCCACCCTTCGGCGCAGTGACTGACGATATCGTCACATACGACTGATCCGTCAGTCAATGCGCGTTGAGGTGTCCGAATGGTGAAGACACGCAAGCTCAAGGGGTGCCCGCGTCCTCACCCCGGCCGGCGGGCCCTTGAGAGGCGCCTCGACCGGTTCTAAGGAACTCAATATCGGCAACGAGCTATTCCTCGCTGCTCGGCGCAATCGAGCTGTCGCGCCTCGCCTAACCTCCGCAGCAACTGAGCAGCGCGGATGCTGGCCATACGACACTGACTATCGGCTCCACGGCTCCCTGAATATGTGATATACATGTCATTGACATGCCCCGCACTTGGTGGCAGTGTGGGCTGACATGGACCGACTCGAGGCAGCTTCACCCTTAAGTGACATCGGGTCGGATGAACTTGCTCGGCGCTTGACCGCACTCGCACGTGCCGGCGAGGTCGACAGCGCCGAGTGGGTTGCTGTTCAAGACGAACTCGGGCGGCGTCGACTCGATACCGTCCGTCGAACGCCAGTGCCCCAGACTGAGTCATTGCGCAGTCAGATCATTCGCTATCTCGAAAAGAAGCCCAACAGCACGCCCTCGCAAATCGCAGCCACGCTGGACCGTAGTACCACTGTCGTATCTCGCATACTCGCCAACCTGCTGCAGGCGCAACTGGTTACGTTCGAGCAGAACCCTGATGACGGTCGAGTCAGAAACTACCGACTTGCGAGCGTAGAAAAAGTGTTTAACGGGGGTGAGGTTGCATCACCCTCCGAAGTCGAGGAACAGCGGCAGTACCTCGGGCTTGTCATCGCTGCCGCAGTACGCGCCCGTCGGCGGGGCAACGATCAGGCCTATGCGATTGATCGCCTCAGCCGGGTGTTGGAGCAAGCATCTGCGGCCGAGTTCAATGATTTGGCGTTAGTAGCGCGGCGTGAGCTAGTAACTACATTGCGTCAGCATGGCGACGGTGTAAACGACATACTTCCTCACCTAGAAGCTCTGAGTCGAATCGCCACCGGCAAGACGCCGGTTGAACCTGATTTGGTAGCGCCGGCGACCGCTTGTCTAGACTACGAACTCGGTTGCCGCGATAGTCTGCCTGAACGCGATCGGATTGAGCATCTGACTGCTGCAGCAACTATATTCCGCCGATGCCGCGATATGGACGGAACACACGACTGGGCGCCCCGCGAAGGGTGGGCACGACTCGCCATTGCAGCGCTCTGGCGACAGCAGACCGAGTTCGGTGTCGCATTGGACGAAGCTGAACTCGCGGAGTCAATTTTCACTGTGTACGACGACACCTACGGCCGCGCCGAGGCGACTCGAATCCAAGGCTTCTGCCAGAGACTGCGCGGCAACTTTGCTGATGCAATCGCCATCTTGGAGCGAGCGTTACTTTATGCAGCGGATTGTTCAGCCGAGACCTGTCGAGCGGACGTGTTGCTTCAACTCGGGGATGCCCTACGTTGCACAGGTGCTTACAAACGTTCTGCAGAAGTATTGAACGAAGCGGTCGAACTGGCAGAAGCATTGAAGCGGCCACGAACTCTCGGGTTCAGTCTTACTGCATTGAGCGCCGTCAACTTTGCGGCTGACGATCTCGATCAAGCCTGGAAACTTGCTGCGCGTGCGCACCCCCACATGGCCTCTACTCGCCCCGGCCTAGCGCTAAATACTCGTCGCAGAGCAGTTATCGCCCGAGAGCTTGGTACGGCCGGAGATGCCGCGAGATCCGCTGAGAGCGTCGAGTTATTCCACGAATCAATGCAGCAATATGTTGATCTCCAGAGCCCAGCGGGGATCGCTGCGTGCTGGGTTGGCATGGGGAAACTCGCAAAAGATGTAGACCAACCCGCTGAAGCTATTCGGGGCTTGTTTGAAGTCGCAAGTTCGAAGGCTGGACGCTTACTACTGCCTATTGATCCTTGGATTCCAAGTCTGATGAGTAATTGGGCGGACCAATCTCATATTGAGGACGTCCGGCGGATTGCAGAGTGGACCTATACCACCGAGCGGGGTGTGGAATCCGCGGACGAAATGGCTGGCGAGCCGCGTCTCAAAGCAGCTCTGATCAGGGTCTAGTAAAGCCACGTCCAATAGCCGGGATCGGTACTAATCAAGTTAGGGTTGAGTATCCCCACCACTGGTGATGCTGCTTCGTGATACTTCTTCTGGTCGAGGTCCCATTCGCCGTTGAAATGAACGTGTGCTTGATTTGAATCACGTGGCACCGCCGTACATGCCCAGAAGGTAGGCTTGCCGAAAGCCATGAGGTGACCAGGCGTATTTGCAACGAGGCCCACACACTGGCAGTAACCGGCGAGCTGCGTCAAGCCAGTTGCCGCGGCACCAATTTTCGGGGACCAAGAAGGCGAGAGCAAGATGTTGACACCCGCCTTCGTCATTGCGCCTACCAGTTCGATGGAGTTCAGGTCGGAGCAGATGGCAATCGTTAGTCGCGTCGCTGTTCCTGCGGCGACCCGAATTACTCGCGGGTCCTGCGGGCTTATGTCTTCACGGAAGTCGATCTTGTCGCCGCCGGGAATCTTCAAACTTAAAACGAATGGTTCGTGTTTTGAAGTGCTCATAATACGGTACCGGTCCAAAAATACATGCGATGTGTTCGCTCGCTTTTGCCTGTCTGCCGCGCCCGTATGGGCGCTGCCAGCCACGACAACCGCCGGAATTTCCCGTCCATCGACTTCCACAAGCGCGTCGAGCCCATCTGGGCTGAGTAGGCAAAATTCCGGAAGAACGGCAATAGGGACATCCTTCGGGACCCTGGTTAGCGACTCGAAAACACGTCGGTGCACGGCCTGGGCGTCGCATGATTGCGAAACGGTTGGGTGCACCCCAAAGAATGTTGGCGCCGTCGATTCATCCGGCGGTGCCATATCATCGGAGCCTACGGGATGAACTGTTGCCATTTTGGGAAGGTCAAATACCTGACCCGATTTTTCGTTGCTCTCACCCTCTCTGTTAATCGGAATCGCACACACCATGTCCAAGCGGTCGCGAAACGTAAAGTCGAGTTCGAGTATCCAGTCCTCGGTGTCCCAAATGATGAAGCCGGATTCGCCTAAGAGCCCCGCATGAGTTCGCAGCGGGTTTGGGGGGAGTCCCGGCTCCGGAGGTACTGCCGTATGAGCACTCGGCTCGATTTTAGCCAATCGGCGCTCAGGTAGCGGGACAATCGAACCACGTTCGAAGCTGACGATACGCGATACGCTAGCAAAATAGTCGCGCGCTGCGCCCCGACAGATTCCTCTCAGTACCGTTAAGGCGGCCAGCTCGGGTGTCATTGAAAGCCTCATCAGTGCCTCACGTAGGCCTTCGCTCGGTGGTTCTACATAATCCCCCTTCGCATTCCAGATAACCGTGCTTTCGGTGGTAGCAATCTCTAGCAGATGGGTGCAGGTGTCGGAGAGGTCGATGTATAGATCGCGTCGAAGAGTTGCCCGGTTCTGAAGACATTCGACGCCAAGCCACCTCGTCGCGTCTGTCAGGCTGCAACCTTCGTCAAGCGCTTCGATGACGTCGCAGACATCCACCGGGCACCTCCATTTTCTCGCGACCGCTTGACGCGGATGGCAGCAGATCGCTAGTGACAATACGGTAGAACACGCACAGCGTCGCAAGGGCTTCTGCGAAGCGGCTGCGAGACATGTTCGCCATTCGCTACACCGAAATCGAATGGTGTGCGGTGGCGATCATGGGATGTCTTTGAAACCGGCGACTGGGTGCGCTGCCTGATCCCGGGATGTGCGGGCGCGCAGCACATCAGTCGCCTCGGTGCACACATGCGGGTCGAGGGTCACTCCATCCTGCTACGCGCCTTCGCTCGGGGTGGCGCGGTGGGTTCCTGTTTCGACCTCCGTGACGCGGTCGGCATCGATGCGTTCTAAATCTCTGTCTCGGCCGCTTAGAACACCTTGCTCGCCTTAAATCCCCAGGTGTCAGAGATCGCTCGCGTCCCCTGGTGATTGACACTCAGCGCAAATTTTGCCCTCGCCTAAAAGTAAAACGTTTGAAGCACCCGCAATCCTGACTAACGTTCCCGTTTGCATGCGTACCGCAGGACGTCGTTCGACGGGCGCTGTGGACGACACCAGTCCTAGTGGACCGCGTCGAAGTCCCGCGAATTGACAGCGCTGGTTTCTGCGGAACGCGGAATGACTAATAGAAGGGCATGCCGGGGCAGTTCCAAGCGACGGGACACAGCTCGACGTACCCGAGATGGAGGAGGCGCCGCACGTGGTGGCCGAACTGTTTGCTGCTAACCGCCCGTCAGCTCCCCAACCCGATCAGCGCGATCATCACGGGCAGGGCCACGATGATCAGGATCGCGCCGAGCACGTCGAACGTGAACCCGGTGCGGATCATCGTGGTTATGCGCACCGCGCCGGACCCGTAGACGATGGCGTTCTGCGGCGTCGACACCGGCAGCATGAAGCCGAACGAGGCGGCGAAGGTAGCGGCCAGTGCCGGGACGAACGGATTCACACCGGCGGCGACCGCAACCGGGATGATGATCGGCACCACCACGGCGGCCGAGGCGGTGTTGCTCGTCGTCTCCGACACGACGATGGCCAGGATGACCGCGAAGATCGTGATCGGTACGACGCTGGTCAACCCGAGCGCGCTGTCGACCGACGTCCCGATGGTCTCGGCCAGACCCGTTGCGGCGAGCAGGGATCCAAAGATGATGCCGGTACCGAACAGGACGATGGTGCCCCAGTCGATGTCGGCGGCGTCCTTCCAGCGCAGCGTGAACTCGCGCTGCTCCCAGTCGATCGGCAGCAGGTACAGGAGCGCCGCCCCGAACACCGCGACCATGCCCTCGTCGAGGCGGTCGCTCACCCAGGTGTAGACGTCGGAGTCGTTGCCGGCGACCAATGCCACGATGCCGGGCAGGATCCACAGGGTCACCGTGACGCCGAACGCGATCAGGGTGTTCCGCTCGGCGCGGGAGAGCTTTCCCATCTCCGCGCGCTGCTCGGCGACGTAGTCCGCGATTCCCTCGATCCGCTTCAGCTCCGGCCGGTTGAGCCGAATCACGATGAACGCCAGCGCAATGAACATCAGCAGGCAGATCGGTGCGGCCATCGCCATCCACTGCGCGAAGCTGATTCGTTCGCCGGTGGCCTCCTCGATCAGCCCGCGCCCGATCAGGTTCGGCGGACTGCCGACCGGAGTGAGCAGACCGCCGACGCTGGCGCCGTAGGCGAGCATCAGCATGATGGCCGCGCCGACGCGAAGGCGTAGCGGGTCGAAGTCCTCCTCGACCGTGCCACGGCTCTGCATGAGCTTGGCGATGACGCCCAGGATGCCCAGTGCGGTGGGGAGCATCATCGCCACCGTCGCGGTGTTGGACACGAACGCCGACAGCAGAGCGGTGATCACGCCGAACGCGATGATGACGCCGGTGGTCGACTGCCCGACCCGGGGCAGGGCGAGGATGCGGAACGCGAACCGCCGTGCCAGACCGTGTTTGAGCATCGCCTGGGCGAGGATGAACGCGCCGATGAAGGTGAAGATCGTCGACGAGCCGAATGCGCCGAGGACGTCGTCCGCGGGTGCGACGCCGAGGAAGACGATGATGGCGACGCCCAGCAGACCGCCGATCGGAATCGGCAGCGCCTCGGAGATCCACAGGATGATGACGCCCAGCAGCACGCCGGCCAGGGTCTGCTGCTGCGGTTCCATCCCCAGCGGTAGCGCTAGGAAGGCGATGGTGACCACCGGGGCGAGGAAGAGGCCGATGGTGCGCCGGCCCTTCTCGAACCGCTCCTCCGCGGGAGACAGTGTCTGTTCACCGAGACTGCGGTAGGTGGCGCTGCCGAGTAGCGCCTTGTCGACGTCCGTGCGCCGGGGCTTGTTTTCGGTTGTCATGGCTCCTCCGTGGCGTAGTGGGTCCTCGTCAAGGATCAGGCCCGCCGGGCCGCCTGCGGTGGCGAACGGCCAATCCGGTCCATCCGAGTTCAGGCGTCGAGCAGCGCCCGGCTCAGCGCGGCGATGATCGCGTCGGTGACCTCGTCGGTGGTCGCGGTGCCGCCGAGATCGCGGGGCAGCACGCCGCCGGCGGTGGTGGATTCGATCGCCGCGTCGACCATGCGCGCCTCGTCGGCCAGCCCGAGGTGGTCGAGCATCAGCGCGGCGCTGGCGATGGCGCCGATCGGATTGCAGATGCCCTGCCCGGCGATGTCGGGCGCCGTACCGTGCACGGGTTCGAACATGCTGGGGAACCGCCGCTCGGGATTCAGGTTGGCACTCGACGCCAGGCCGAGGCTGCCCGCCAGAGCCGAGCCGAGGTCGGACAGGATGTCGGCGTTCAGGTTCGACGCCACGACGACCGAGAGCTGTTCGGGGTGCAGCACGAACTTCGCACTCATGGCGTCGACGAGCACGCTCTCGGTCTCGACGTCGGGGTAGTCACGCGCGACCCGGTCGAAGACCTCGTCCCACAACACCATTCCGTACTGCTGGGCGTTGGACTTGGTGACGCTCGAGACCTTCTTGACGGTGCGCGTGCGCGCCATGTCGAAGGCGAAGCGCATGATGCGTTCGCATCCCTTCTCGGTGAACAGCGCGGTCTGCAGGGCGACCTCGTTGCCGGGCCCGCGGCTGCTGAGGTTGCGGCCGCCGAGTCCGGCGTACTCGCCCTCGCTGTTCTCGCGAATCACCACCCAGTCGAGTTCGGTGTCGTCGGCCTTGCGCAGGGGCGAGGTGACTCCCGGAAGGAAGGTGACGGGCCGGACGTTGGCCCACTGGTCGAAGCCCTGGGTGATCGCGAGTCGCAGACCCCACAGGCTCACGTGATCGGGGACGTTCTCCCACCCGACCGCGCCGAAGTAGATCGCGTCGAAGGGCTTGAGCATCTCGAGGCCATCCTCGGCCATCATCCGGCCGGTTCGCTCGTAGTAGTCGCATCCCCACGGGAACTCCGTCCACTCGAAGGCGAACCGATCCCCCGACTGCTCGGCGAGCCGGTCGAGCACCCGTCGCCCGGCGGACACGACCTCCTTGCCGACGCCGTCGGCGGGGATTGCGGCGATCTGGAACGTCTGTCGAGCCATCAGGCCTCCAGTCATCGGTGTAGTGCACGTCACACCACGGCGTGCTCCCATTGCATGACGCCGAGGGTCCCCGGGTCCACGACGAGATTGCAATCGGCCGCATAGGCTCCACCTATACGACGACGTGAGGTGGCTCATCATGGAGGTCCGGCAGCTGAAGTTCTTCCTCGCGGTGGTCGACCACGGCAGCTTCAGCAGGGCAGCAGCGGAGTTGATGGTCGCGCAGCCGTCGCTCTCTCAGGCGATCGCGGGGTTCGAACGGGAACTCGGGATGCCGCTCTTCCACCGGGTGAATCGCGGTGTGGTGCTCAGCGACGCCGGCCGCGCACTGATCGGACCGGCCCGGGTGGTCCTGCGCGACGTCGACGAGGCGACCGAGGCGATGAACGAACTCAAGCATCTGCGCGGCGGCCGGGTGGACCTAATCACGATGCCGTCGCCGGGCATGGAACCGTTGACCACGATCCTCACGACCTTCGCCCGGAGCCATCCCGACGTGACCATCAACTCCCAGGCGGGCTTCACGCCCGAGGAGATCGTCGCGAGCGTGCGCTCGGGCGACTCGGAGATCGGCGTCCTGGGTTCTGCGGGATCCGTTCGCGCACTAGACCTCGCCGTCGTGCCGCTGGAAAGCCAAGCGCTGGTGCTGATCTCGGGACCCGATGGCGGTCCCGACGGCGGCGTCGTACACCGGCACGATCTGAGCGGCAGCCGGCTGATCGTGTCGCAGCGTGGGTCACTGATGCGTGCGCTCGTCGACGACGTTCTCGCCGAGGGAGTTCAGGTCACCATCGCGGCCGAGGTCGCCCACCGCACGTCGATCCTGCCGATGGTCCTCAACGGCTTCGGCCAAGCGGTGATGCCGTCGGCATGGACCCGTACGGCCCGACTGTCGGGTGCCCGGGTGCAGCGCATCGTCCCGGAGTCGTACCTGCACGTCGCCGCGGTGAGTCGGCGCAGTCACCTCACCGCGCCGGCCAAGGCGCTGATGGACGTCGCCATCGCCTACGGCGCTGGCAATGGGTCGTCGTAGCGAGCGTCAATCCGTCAGGCCACGGCCTCCGCACCGAATTCCGTTCTGACGAAGGCACTGAAGCTGCGCGGCGGCCTTCCGGTGACGCGCAGGACCGTGTCGGTGACGCGGTCCTCGGCGCCGGCGCTGATCGCGACGTCCAGGTCGGCGAGCACGCGCGCGTACTCGGGCTCGATGCCGTCGGCAGCAATGCGGCGAGCCCATTCCTCTGCCGATACCGACCGGTGCCGGATCGTGCGACCGGTCTGACGGGCGATGATCGCCGCGGCGTCGTCGTAGGCGAGCGCCTCCGGACCGGTGATGACGTGCTCGGTGTCGTGTGCGACGTCGTCGACGAGCGCACGCCCGGCGACGGCGGCGATGTCGGCCGCGTCTACGAACGCCACCTTGCCGTCTCCAGTGGCGGTGACGATCTCGCCCTCGCGCACGCCGCGGGCCACCAGGTGGTCACCGGTGAAGTTCTGCATGAACCACGACGGCCGCAGCACGGTCCACTCGGGCATCGTCGTTCGGACGAGTCGATGGATCTCGCCCAATCCGGGCGCGCCCTCGGGGACCGCGGACGAACTCAATTGCACGACGCGTCGAACGCCTCGTCGCAGCGCCTCGTCGAGGAACGGGCCGACGAGCCCGACGGGATCGGCCATGCCGACCGGGGCTACGAGGTAGATCGCCGACACACCCCGCAGCGCGGCTGCGTGGGTCGACGGGTCGGCCCAGTCGAAGTGGACCTGGCCGGGCGCCGACGGTGTGCGCGTCGCGAGCCGGGCGGGCACGTCGCAAGCGGCGAGGAAGGCAGCCACCCGGCTGCCGGTGGTTCCGGTGGCGGCGGTGACCAGGACGCCGGTCATGGAGTGCCGCCTGCGAATGCGTCGCTCAGCTCGGAAGATCCACCCACGACCTCTGCCGCGGCAGCCGGACTCCAATAGTCCCGGTAGGACCCGATCTCACCGTCGCGAACTGTGATGACCGCGATGTACCTCATCCGGTACGGGGCTCCAGTGGCCACCACCGTGCCTGCGGCCTCGAACTCGACGATCACGACGTCCGGGTCGACGCTCTGGTGCACCACCACTGCGGGGAACTCCCTGATGCGCAGGATGTCCGGGTAGCCGGACATGTATTCGGCCACGGCGGCGCGTCCCTCTAGCCGTCTGGGGAAGCCGGGTGCCGCGAACGGGAACTCCAGCACTCCGTCTTCTGCCCACAGGCCTGCGAAGCCGGCCACGTCCTGGGCTATCAGGAGTTCCAGTGCTCGATCGACCACTGCTTGGGCGTTCATCACTCCTCCTTCGAAGGACGATACGGTACCGTCCCATCGTCAAGATACGCCGGACGGGTCCGTATCGTCCACTCGGTATAGTCGGGCGATGACCCGTCGCACTCCCCTCGGCGCAGCCGTATTGCAGCCGGAGATCACCCGGTCGATCACCGAAGCCGTTCTCTGCGAACTGGCAGAGCGCGGCTATGCGCGGCTGTCGATGGAGGCGGTCGCCAAGCGCGCCGGGGTCGGCAAGAGCGCGCTGTACCGCCGCTGGACCTCCAAGAAGGACATGGCCCTGGCCGTCATCGCCGAGTTCAGCGTCGGACAAGCGGAGTTCGTGGACACGGGATCGCTCGAAGGAGACATCCGGGCGTCGGTGGAGGCGATCGCGCAGTGGCTCACCCACCCCCGGTTTTCGTCGATTCTGGCCGACCTCGTGGCCGAGATGGCCCGAAGCCCCGAACTCAGCGACGTCGTCGAGGACATGATCGGCCGGCCGCGTCGCGAGCGAGGGCGGGCGATCCTGCTCCGTGCGATCGATCGCGGCGAGGTGGCTTCGGACATCGACATGGAATTGGCGCTCGACCTGCTGGCCGCGCCGATCTACTGGCGGCTGCTCGTCCGCGACGGCAGTCTCGAGCCCGGCTATCTCGACGGACTCACCGAGATGCTGGTGCGGGCACTCAAAGCGTGAGCGCTTTCTATGTTTTAGACCATAATCCGCTGGCCGGCCCGGTTTGTCCGCACAACCCGTTTCACCTGCCGTTCGTGGCAAAGTGGATGTGATCCGGAATACAAGCGCTGCGTCAGTGTGTTGTCGGTTCTATGCTGAACGACATACGACGAGGAGCGCAGCATGTGGACCGTTGAAGTGAACGTTCTCGGACTCCGGTTCACGCGCACCGTGTCGCGTCCGGGTTCGCCGAAGACCTACCCCAGCCGAGTGCACAGTCGACTGCACCAACTGCTCCGCCCGGGCATCGCTGCCTGATGCAGCCCCGTACGGGCACCCCCACCAAACGGGGCGCCACCCGCACCAAGATGCTGCACAGCGCGGTCGACGTGCTGCGCGAGCGCGGCGCCGCCGGCGTGACCATCGACGAGGTTCTCGCGCGCAGCGGCGCTCCGCGCGGATCGGTGTACTACCACTTTCCCGACGGTCGCAATCAGATCCTCACCGAGGCGCTTCGGATGGCCGGCGACTCGATCACCGCGCTGATCGACGAGGCCGTCGCCAAGGGTGGCATCGCGCTGATCCGCACGTTCATCGAGTTCTGGGACCGCAGCTTGATCGACGATGACTTCGCCGCCGGGTGCCCCGTGATGGCGGCTGCGATCGGTTCGGGTGACGACGAGCCCAACCTCGTCGGTGTTGCAGGCACCGTGTTCGGTCACTGGCGTGACGCGATGGCGCGCGCGTTCGTGACCGACGGCCTCGAGAGCGCCGACGCCGAATCGCTGGCGATCACCAGCATCGCCGCATTGGAAGGCGCGGTCGTACTCTGCCGCTCCCTGCGCAGCACCGAGCCGCTGCACGACGTCGCCGAGCAGATCGAATTCCTGATTAGAGCAAGGGAATTCGTCAACCGCTTCGGCGTGCCGTCGCAGTAGCCGCTACGCCGCGACCCAGCGGGCGCAGACGAACTCTCCGTTCACCGCCGACTCCGCCAGCTTCCACTCCGAGCGCACCGGCAGCACACGTGCTCCACTCCCCAGTGAGCACGGCGCGTAGGTCACGATCATCTGGTCGACGAGTCCGGCGGCCGTGAACTGGGCGGCCACCCGTCCCCCTCCGACCAGCCAGACGTCCTTGCCGTCGGCCGCCTCTCGGATTCTGGGGTAGACGTCGGTGATCTCGCCGGAGAACGTCTGCACCGGGTGCTCCTCGGCGACGATCTCGGGTCGGGTGGTCAGCACCCACGAAGGCTGGTCGTACATCCACGGCCCGGGGTGATTCCCCAGAATCCACTCGTAGGTGGCCGATCCCATCACCAGTGCGCCGACGTTCGCCATGAACGCGTCGATGCCGAACGGCCCGTCGGGATCGTGTTGGCGGGACGTCAGCCAGTCCAGACTGTCCTGTTCGTCGACGACGAAGCCGTCGAGGCTCGATGCGGTGAAGTACACGCATGCCATGTCAATTTCCTCTCATCCAGTCCAGTGGGTCGCCGCGGCCGGTCACTACGCCGTGGCGGGCGAGCATGCTGCGAGCGACCTCTCGCCGGTGCGCCGAATACGTCAGGACGTGCGCGACGATGCCGTAGAGCTGAAACGACTCGGGCGGGTCGCACAGCGCGTCGATCACGGTGTCGCCCAGGCGTCCTCGTTCGGCGTGATCGGCGACCATCGCCGTCCACCGGGCGGAGACGGTGCGGTGGTCCTCGGCGAGTTTGACTGCGGTTCGGATCGATTCGCGCTCGGGCTGGTCGGCGCCCTCGATGCTGGCCAGCCAGACCCGTTTCGTCCACACCACGGCCCCCAGCACCGCAGCCACGCTGGGTTCCTCGCCGTCCCAGTCGAGCACCACCTGACCGGGCGAGAGGTGTTCCTCCCATTGATCTTCGGTGAGTTCGGCGGACTTGTCGATCAGGTACTGCGTGTCGGCGACGTCGTGCGCGACCATCAGCTGCGACACGTCGGGCGGTTTCGCGTCTCCAGTGTCGCTCAGCCACAACGACTCCGGGGGATGAAAGTGTAGGCCGTTGGGCGCGGTCAGCCAGAAGTCCACGTCGGCCGCCTGCGACGGCGGCACCCCGTAGGAGCGGCGGAAGGCCCGGGAGAACACCTCCGGCGACGACCATCCCTCGTCGGCGGCCACGGCCGCCACGCCCTCCCCGCGCTGCAGCCGCCACGCCGCCCGCTCGAGCATCACCCGTCGGCGCAGCGCCGCAGGCGGCTCGCCGGTCAGCCTGCTGACCTGACGGGAGAAGTGGAACTCCGACGCGAAACTACTGCGCGCCATCTCCCCGACGTCGGCGTTGCCGGAGTCGACGACGGCGTCGAGCAGTTCCCTGAGACGGTCCCGTCGGCGAGGGCCACTCGGTTGATCGCTCACAACGATCGAGTATGGCCGCGGGCACGGTCGGTGCACATGATCTTTCCTGCTCCGTCCGGCCACCCGAGCGCGGCCAGTACGGTGGGGCTCAGTGACCGAATTCGACGCGCTGTGCGCCAATGACGACGACCTCGCCGAACTGCGTTCCGCGGTGCGGTCCTTCCTCGCTGCCGACCGGGCGGCGCACGGCTGGCAACCCGCCGTGGACTGCTGGCTGTCGAAGTGGGATACCGACTTCAGCATCCGGCTCGCCGAGGCCGGTTTCATCGGCCTCACCATCCCGGCCGAGTACGGCGGACGGGCGCCGGCCGACGGCACGGGGTACCTGCACCGCTACGTCGTGACCGAGGAACTGCTCGCCCACGGCGCACCCGTGGGAGCGCATTGGATCGCCGACCGCCAGGTCGCCCCCGGGCTCCTGGCCTACGGCACCGAGGAGCAGCGCAGGCGGCTCCTGCCCCGCATCGCCGAGGGCCGCCTCTACTCGGCGATCGGGATGAGCGAGCACGCCGCCGGGTCGGATCTCGCCGCCGTCAGCACCCGGGCCGCCCGCACCGACGACGGAGGCTGGCTGCTCAACGGCACCAAGGTCTGGACCAGCGGCGCACACGAAGCCCACCAGATCGTGGTGCTCGCGCGCACCAGCCCGCTCGACCCCGACCACAGGCACGCGGGCTTCAGCCAGTTCATCGTCCCAACCGATCTCCCCGGCGTGACGATCGACCCGATCGTGCTGATGAACGGCGAGCACCACTTCAACGAGGTGCTGTTCACCGACGTCGCGCTCACCGACGCCGACGTCCTTGGCGAGATCGGCGACGGCTGGCACCAGGTCACCTCCGAGCTGGGCTTCGAACGCAGCGGGCCGGAACGAATCCTGTCCACCGCGACCCTGCTGTTCGAGATCGTCCGGGCGTTGGGCCGCTGCGGTACCGACGACCGTACCGCCGCGGAGGTGGGCGATCTGATCGCACGCATGATCTCGCTGCGCCAGCTGTCGGCGTCGGTGGCGAGGGCGCTGACCGACGGTCAGGATGCGAACACCCGGGCGGCCATGGTCAAGGATCTCGGCACCCGTTTCGAACAGGACTCCGTGGAGATCGCCGCAGACCTCATCGATGCCGTCGAGGGCCCCAGGGCTGAACCGCTGCGCGCGATGCTGGCCACCGCGCGCGTGCACTCGCCGCTGTTCACGCTGCGCGGCGGCACCAACGAGGTGCTTCGCGGCATCGTGGCGAAGGGGGCGGGCAAGGCATGAGCACGAACTCGGACGTCGACCACGAACTGCGTCAACTCATCGACGACATCGGCCGTCGGTCCCTCGACGCGCGACCCTCGACGCCGACGGTTCCCGAGACCGTGGACGACGAGGCGTGGCGGGCGCTGGAGGAGACCGGACTGGCCCGCCTCCTCAGCGGAGGCGACGCGGGGCCTGCCGAGGTGGCCGTCGTGCTGCACGGGCTCGCCCGCCACAGCGTCGCCGCGCCGCTGGCCGAGACCGACGTGATGGCCGGATGGCTGGCCGGCGCGGCAGAGCTGTCCGTTCCCGCCGACGGTCCGATGACGGTCGCCATGGGTTCGGCGGCCGTCGCCGACGGACGGCTGGTCGGGACTGCGACCTCGGTGCCGTGGCCGCAGGTGCCGACGGTGCTGCTCGCCGCCCGTACCGACGACGCCACGTATGCCGCCGTGCTGCGTGATGCGGCCGTCGACGTGACGGCCAACCTCGCCGGAGAACCGCGCGGCACAGTCGAATTCGACGTCGCCATCGACGACGCGGTACGCCTGCCGGTGACCGTCCACGACGAGCTGATGCGCCGCGGCGCGTGGGCGCGTTGCGTCCAGATCGTCGGGTCCTTCGACGCCGCCGCCGCGCTGACTGCGACGCACGTCCGCGAACGCACGCAATTCGGCCGCCCGCTGTCGGCGTTCCAGGCCGTGCAGCACGCACTGGCGGGGCTGCTCGGCGAAGTCGAAGGTGCCCGCGCCGTCACGGCATTGGCGACGGCCGCGGTAGCCGACTACGGCTTCGGCAGCGCACAGGCCGACTACGCGGTGACGGCGGCCAAGATCGCGGTCGGCCGGGCGGTCACCCCGGTCACCACCACGGCACACCAGCTGCACGGCGCGATCGGCGTGACCATCGAGCACCGGCTGTGGCTGGCGACGATGCGCGCCCGCAGCTGGTCCGACGAGTTCGGCACGGCCGGTGTGCATGCCCGTCGGCTTGGGCGTCTCGCGCTGGCCGGCGACCCTTGGGATCTGGTGGTAGGGCGCGTCGGGGGCTGACTCAGGAGTCGAGGACCTGCTCGACGCGGGCTTCGACGACGCTGCGGTCACCGAGGTCGTCGAGGTCGATGCAGAAGCGTTCTCCGAGCTGGTCGAGGACCTCGGTCGCCGACTCGAGCCGGATCTTCTCGCTGCCGTCTGCGCGGTGGATCGCCAGGTTGCGACCGCGCAGGTTGTAGCGGGCATCGTCGGTGACCAGGGCTGCGGATAGTCCGACCACGAACACCGACGCGGGATGCGTTGAGACGTACCAGCTTCCGACTTCCAGGTCGATGCGCGGCTGCGGCCGCGTGCCGAACATGTAGAGCGGCTGCCACTCCCCGCGCACCTGCGCCTGCAGGATCAACTGCTCGCCGTCGGCCTCGACGATGCGGTAGGGCTCGTGCCGGGTCTGCTGGACCGGTCCGGCGACGAGGCGGATGGGCGAGGTGAGCGTCTGCCCGCCGAAGCCGACGTCGACCAGGAACCGCCCGTCCTCCCCCGGCACGGTCACCGACAGCACGTTGTGGGTCATCGCCGGCAGCGGCGCATCGGGGGCGGACATCCACACCACCCGGCCGGCGAGACGTTCGACGCCGTAGCCGAGCGCCTCCAGCACGTAACCCATCAGGCCGTTGTGCTCGTAGCAGTAGCCGCCCCGCCTGCGGTCGACGAATTTGTCGGTCAGCACGGGTGCGCTGAGATCGTCGACCGGGACGCCCAGCAACGGGTCCAGATTCTCGAAGGGGATCGACCGGCCGTGCCCGGCGACCAGCGCGTGCAGCGTCTCCAGAGTCGGATCCACGGGTCCGACGTGGCCGATCCGATCGAGGTAAGCGCCTGTCTCGAAGGTCATGGATACATGGTGCGACCTCAATGCGGGTTGAGGTCAAGACCCCGGCGGAAGCCGCCGACCTGCACTCGCCTGCAAGTTTGTGCGCTGGCAGGACCCTCACAGCACAATGGATGCATGGGCAAGATGACGTATGCGCTAGTCACGGCGGCGACGGCGCTGGCAATCGCGAACCCGGCGGTCGCCTCGGCAGCCCCGGACGGCGGCTCGGGCAAGACCTTGGTTCCGCTCCTCAGCAACTACAAGTCGTGCGACTTCATCGAGTCGAACTGGGTCGATGCGCGGGGTTACGGCCGCGGTACCGCCTACCTGAGTTCAACGGGATCGACCGTGTCAGCGGACGTCGACCTGGCGACCGGCCAGCCCAACACCCGCTACGACGTCCGGATCATCCAGCTTCCGCGGCCGTCCATCGGCTGCGCGCCCGGCGCACCTGGCGTGATCACCGGCAGCCTGCAGACCGACGGCATCGGCGGGGGCAGGACCACGCTGTCGGGCCCTGTCCAAGAGGGCGCCACCGGCGCGTGGATCATCATGCAGCGGCCTGCGCCGTTCTCGCAGACCCCGGCGGAGTTCTACACCTCGGAGTTCATCGCCAAGATCTGAGTGACCTCGTCGGCCCAATGCAAGCATTTGGCCTGACATGAGCGCCCCCGCTACCATGGAAACTAGAACACGTTCCAATTCCAGCAGGGGGATTCCGTGGGCGCCAACGACGACGTCGAACCGACCGAGGTCACATCGACTGGAATAACGAAGTGGGATCCGGGCCTCACCGAGAAGGTCATGGGCTGGATCCGGCCACTCATCAAGGGTTACCACCGCGCTGAGGTGCGGGGCCTCGACAACGTCCCGCCCGGCGGCGTGCTCGTCGTGTCGAACCACTCGGGTGGCCTGTTCGCCATGGACGTACCGGTGTTCGCGACCGACTTCTACGCGAAGTACGGCTACGAACGCCCCGTCTACACACTCGGATTCGACCTGCTGTTCGTCGGACCCACCGCCGAACTGTTCAAGAAGACCGGCTTCATCCCCGCCAACCACGAGAACGCCGACGAGGCCCTGCGGACCGGCGGCGTCGTCATCGTCTTCCCCGGCGGCGACTACGACGTGTACCGACCGACGTTGGCCCGCAACAAGATCGACTTCGGCGGCCGAACCGGGTACATCCGCGCCGCACTCAACGCAGGCGTGCCGATCGTTCCGTCGGTGTCGATCGGCGGACAGGAGAGCCAGATCTACCTCACCCGCGGCACCGCACTCGCGAAGACCCTGCGCCTCGACAAGCTCGTGCGGGCGAAGATCCTGCCCGTCTCGATCGGCTTCCCGTTCGGCCTGTCCGCGGTGCTGCCCGTCAACGTGCCCCTGCCGACCAAGATCGTCACGCAGGTGCTGCCGCCCATCGACATCGTCGCGGAGTTCGGCGAGGACCCCGACATCGACGAGGTCGACGCCCACATCCGGCACGTGATGCAAACGGCGCTCGACGAACTCGCGCGGGAACGCCGCCTGCCGGTACTCGGCTGAGGCGACGGGAGACGAGGACAGTGGCTCTCACCGACCGCCTGACTTCGACCATCGGCCTGGTCACCACCATGGCCCGCGCCGGCGTCATCGCGCCCATGCGCCCGGACAAGTACGTTCGCGTCGCCGCGGCCATGGCACGCGAGAACATGGGCATCACCTCGGGTTTCGCCGCCGCCGCCCAACGCTGCCCTGACCGCCCAGGTCTCGTCGACGAGATCGGCACCCTGACGTGGCGCGAGATCGACCGGCGCGCAGACGCTCTGGCGGCTGGGCTGCAGCAGCTGTCCGGCGGGACTCCCGGCACGGTCGGCATCATGGCGCGCAATCACCGCGGTTTCGTCGAGGCGCTGATCGCCGCCCACCGCATCGGCGCCGACGTGCTGCTGCTCAACACGTCGTTCGCCGGACCCGCGCTTGCCGAGGTGGTGGAGCGCGAGGGCGCCGACGCGATGATCTACGACGAGGAATTCACCCCGACCGTTGACCGCGCCCTGGCCGACGCGCCGGATGCGGTGCGCATCGTGGCGTGGGCCCATGAGGAGGGTCACCCCCACACCGTCGAGGGCCTGATCGCTGCCAATCTCGGCCGCACCCCGCGGCGGGCCAACGCCAAGAGCAAGACCATCCTGCTGACGTCGGGCACCACCGGAACCCCCAAGGGCGCCAGCCACTCCGGCGGCGGACCCGACACCCTCAAGGCCATCCTCGACCGCACGCCGTGGCATGCGGAGGAGACCACGGTCATCGTCGCGCCCATGTTCCATGCGTGGGGCTTCTCGCAGCTGGCCTTCGCCGCGTCGATGGCGTGCACGATCGTCACGCGGCGCAAGTTCGACCCCGAGGCCACCCTCGCGCTGATCGACACGCACCGGGCGACCGGATTGTGCGTCGTGCCGGTGATGTTCGACCGCATCATGGACCTCCCGCCGGCCGTGCTGGCCCGCTACAGCGGCCGCACGCTGCGCTTCGCCGCCGCGTCGGGTTCCCGGATGCGTCCCGACGTGGTCACCGCGTTCATGGACCGGTTCGGCGACGTCATCTACAACAACTACAACGCGACCGAGGCCGGCATGATCGCTACGGCCACACCGGAAGACCTGCGCGCCGCGCCCGACACCGCGGGCCGCCCCGCCGAGGGGACGGACGTCAAGATCCTCGACGCCGAGTTCCGCGAGCTCCCCACCGGCGAGGTGGGGTCGATCTACGTACGCAACTCCACGCAGTTCGACGGCTACACCTCCGGCACCACCAAGGACTTCCACGAGGACTACATGTCCTCGGGCGACGTCGGCTATCTCGACGCCGCGGGCCGGCTGTTCGTCGTGGGCCGCGACGACGAGATGATCGTCTCGGGCGGCGAGAACGTCTATCCCATCGAGGTCGAGAAGACCCTCGCCAACCACCCCGACGTGGCCGAGGCGTCCGTGCTGGGCGTCGACGACGCCGAATACGGGCAGCGTCTCGCGGCGTTCGTCGTACTGACTCCCGGAGCGTCGGCCACCACCGAATCACTCAAGGCATACGTGCGCGAGAACCTCGCCAACTACAAGGTTCCGCGCTCCATCACAGCCCTGGAAGGTTTGCCACGGGGCAGCACCGGCAAGATTCTCCGTCGTGAGCTTCAAGATCTCCTCGACTCGGACGGCGATGGGTCGCAGACGTAAGCGCCGCTTCGTGCGAAGCCAGACCTCCCGTGACATCACGTCCTTGGTACGCGCCACCGCGGAGGTACTCAACGCCGCCAACGCCGTACAGCCACTGGGTCGCGAGGGCTACGTCACCATCCCGGTGTTCTTCCTGGGGTGGCCCACCGGCGAGGCCGCGCCGGTCATAGCCGGCGCCTCGGTGCTCGACGCGCTGCGGCGCGGCATCCGCGGCGACTTCTCCAGCCGCAGCGGCCGAGCCGCGCTGGCGCTCACCGCCGCGTCGTGGGGTCTGCTCGGCTACGTCTACTACCGCAACAAGAAGTCGCAGCCGTCCTTCGAGGAACCGCTGCGCGAGGCCCTCGGCGACGACTACGCCGCCGTGGCGAAGGAGGAGCGACGCCGTCGGCCCGGCGGCGTGTTGCGCACCTCATGGGCGCGGCGGGCATACGTCAAGAAGACCGACGTCGTCCGCTACGGCCCCCACCGCGCCAACGTCGCCGACATCTGGCACCGCGCCGACCTGCCACGCGACGGCAAGGCGCCGGTGCTGCTCCAGGTGCCCGGTGGTGCCTGGGCGATCGGGATGCGCCGGCCGCAGGCCTACCCGCTGATGAGTCACCTCGCCGAGCAGGGCTGGATCTGCGTCTCGATGGCCTACCGGATCAGCCCCCGCCACACCTGGCCCGCGCACATCATCGACGTCAAGCGTGCGTTGGCCTGGGTTCGCGAGAACATCGCCGACTGCGGCGGCGACCCGGACTCCATCTCGATCACGGGTGGGTCGGCGGGCGGTCACCTCTGCGCGCTGGCCGCGCTCACGCCGAACGAGCCGCAGTGGCAGCCCGGTTTCGAGGACGTGGACACCTCGGTCGTGTGCGCCGTCCCGATCTACGGCCGCTACGACTGGTTCACGAGTAAGGGATCCGGACGGCCCGAATTCATTTCGATCCTGCAGAAGTTCATCGTGAAGCAGCCCTACGCCGAGGCTCGCGGGGCGTACCTCGAGGCGTCGCCCATCACCAGGGTGCGGGCCGACGCCCCGCCGTTCTACGTGCTGCACGGTGGGGACGATTCGATCATCCCCGTTCGGGAGGGGCGCGAGTTCGTCGACGCCCTCAAGGCGGTGTCGAACAATCCCGTCGTCTACAGCGAGATCCCGCACGCGCAGCACGCCTTCGACTTCTTCGGCTCGCCGCACGGCGATTACACGGCTCAAGCCGTCGGCCGATTCCTCGACTGGGTGCGAGCGAAGCGCACCTGACGGCTGGGGCCGCTACTGCGCCATCGCAGACGGCACGACGGTCAGCTTCTCGGAAAGCCCTACCGCACGGCGGATCTCGATGAACGCTGCCACCATGGCGTCGGTGAGTTCGTGGGGATCGTCGAGTGTGGCGCCGTCGGAGAGCACCGAGATGTTCAGCTGGTCGACGTAACTCCACACCGTGATGTTCAGGCCGCTGCCGGTCGTCAACGGGCCCACCGAGTAGATCTCGGTGACCAGTGCGCCACCCACCCGGCCGTGTTCCCGGGGCCCCGGCACGTTCGAGATCGGAAGGTTCAACACCTTGTTCTGGCCGTCCTTCTCGGCGAGCCAGTGGAACATCTTCTCGGCGGGCGCCGGCGGGAAGTAGGCCGACCAGCGGCTGACCAGTTCCGGGCCCATCAGATGGTGGGTCTCCTTCGCGTCGACGGCGGCATGGTGCACGGCCCGTACCCGCTCCAGCGGATCGTCGAGCTGGATGGGCACCACCATCATCACGCCGGTGAAGTAGTTGCCCGACAAGCGTTCCCGCGAAAAGTCGAAGCTGACCGGTACCGAGGCCAGCAGCGGATGGTCGGCGTGCCCGTCGTACTTCAGCGACAGTTCGCGCAGCGCGCCCGCCGAGATGGCGAGCACCATGTCGTTGATCGTGACGTCGAGGTGCTTTGCGGTCTGCTTCACGTCGGCCAATGCCAACGTGGCGGTGGCGAACTTGCGCGTCGCATCGACGCGGTGGTTCATGAACGACGGTGGTGGGGTGAACGGGCGCGTGAGTTCGGGCGACAACTTCTTGTCACTCTTGCGGACCCGGCTCAGACCCTGCGCGGTGTACTGCATGACGCCCGGCAACCGTCGGATCTGGCGGAGGTGGTCGAAGAACGCGGTTCGCACGAGTTCGGACTTCTCCGGCGGCGGGTCGGTCGCATACGAGTCCCGGTCTGGCTGAGGATCGGCCGAGAGGTCCATGCCCCGTGCCAACAGATTCGCCGAGGCGACGCCGTCGGCGAGCGCGTGATGGATCTTGCCCAGGACGGCGATCCGCCCGTTGGCGAGCCCCTCGATGAAGTACATCTCCCACAGCGGGCGGCTGCGATCCAGTGCGATACTGGCGATCTCGCCGATGGCGGCATCGAGTTCGCGGCGCCCACCGGGGCTCGCGACCCGGTACGACCGCACGTGGTACTCGAGATCGACCTCGCAGTTCTCCCGCCACATCGGGTGGTGGAACTTGAACGGGATGTCGACGAGTTCGTAGCGGAACGGATCGAGCTTGTAGAGCCTGCCGTGAATGACCTGACGGAACTCGTCGATGCCGAATTGACGGCCCTTCAACTCCGATATGTCGATCACCGCGAGCTTCAGGGTGTGCATGTGCACGGTGGGCGTCTCGCTGTACAGCAGCACCGCGTCCCACCCGCTGAGCCTCTTCATCGGCTGCCTGCCTTGACCGGATGCGATGCACGAGGAGCCATGGGGTGAGGCTATATAACCTGCTTGTCGCCCATCACCGAATGGTTGCGATGAACCTGGTTGAGGAACAGGCCGATTGCCGTCGCCATGGGTCCCGTGCGCGCGCCGTCGGTCATGTCGAACCCGTGGCCTGCGCCAGGCAGCTCGACGTAGCTCACCACCGACCGCGACACCCGCTTGAGCTTCTCCACGAAGTCCCGCGCCTGCTTCACCGGTATGACCGTGTCGCCGGAGCCGTGCACCACCAGGAACGGCGGAGCGTCGGAGTGCACGCGGGCCAGCGGCGAGGCCTTGCGGAACACCTCGGGGTGCTTGTCGATCTTGCGGTTGACCACCACGCGCTCGAGGAAGTCGACGAAGCGTGCGCGCTCGACCGTCGAACGGTCCTCCCAGCAGTACCTGCCGTAGATGCCGATGACGGCGTCCACCGAGGTGTCGGAACCCTCGGGCAGGTCGGCCTGCATCTCGGGGTCGTTGGCGGTCAGGCCGGCCAGCGCGGCCAGGTGGCCACCGGCCGAGGTGCCGGAGATGGCCACGAAGTTGCGGTCGCCGCCGAACTTGTCGACGTTGGCCCGTGCCCACGCGATGGCGGTCTTCACGTCGGTGATGTGTTGCGGCCAGCGGTTGTTCGGTGCGACGCGGTAGTCGATGGACAGGCACACCCAGCCCATCTCGGCGAGGTGGGACATCAGCGCGTAGCCCTGCAGGATCCGGCTGCCGTGCACCCACGCTCCACCGGGCAGGAAGATCAGGACCGGGGCCGGCTGCGCCGGCAGCTCCTTCGGCCGCCACACGTCGAGTACCTGGCTCGGGTGGTCCCCGTAGCGGACCGAACTCCGGTACACGTTGCGGCGGTGCTCCAGCGCCTTCCACACCGGCGGGGTGCGGTCGGGCTCGGGCCATTCGGTGTCGAGTGCCTCGGTGTTGACCACGCCGCGCAGCGCAGCCTGGGCAACGGCGTTCGCCTGGTCCCGCTCCTCCTTCTTGGCCTCGCCGATGCCCGGGGTGAACCACGACTTCGCGGCGGCGGAGATGAACTCGGGCATGACCCGCACGCCCCAGATGCTCATGGCCGTCATGCCGCCGAGGGGTTCGAGATGCTTGCCAACGACCGGGAGCGACGTCGCGCCCACGCTCATGGCCAGCAGGTAGTCCGAGGGACCGGCCTCCATCAACCAGCGGAGGCGGGTCGTCATCGTCGGGCCTGGGTACCGGACATCCGGTCGCGCCGTCATTGCGCGACCATACCCCCGGTTAGCCGTCGGCAAACGACAACTTCGTCAACCTGTCTACCCATCGGCCGTTGACCTGCAACCTGTGAGTCAGATCACAGTCTGTGCGACCGCCCAACGATGGTTAAGTCGAGCCCGTGGGCACCTCAGCGCTAGCCATCACCGACGATCATCGCGACCTCGCCGACTCCGCATCGGGGCAGCTCAAACGCCTGGACAGTCGCTCCGTCGCGCGGGCCACGCTCGACGGCGGCTCCAAGCACCCCGAGCGGCTCTGGCAGGCGGCTGCCGAACTCGGCTGGCAGGGCCTGGCCCTATCCGAGGAATTCGGTGGCTCCGGCGTCACGCTCGCCGAGCTGGCGGTGGTGCTCGAGGTGCAGGGCCGCGAGTTGTGCCCCGGCCCGTTCCTCTCGAGCGTCGCCGCAGCGGTGGTGATCGACCGGTGCGCATCGGACGACGTTCGGGCGCAATTGCTTCCGGGCCTTGTGGACGGATCCACCGTCGCGGCGCTCGGCCTGTCCGGCACGTTGGTCGTCGGCACTGATTCCGCGGTGAGCGGCGAATGTCCGGCGGTGCTGGGTGCCCCCGACGCCGGGGTGTTCGTGCTGGTCGCCGGTGAGGACGTGGTGATCGTCGACAGCTCGGCCGACGGCGTCACGGTGACGCCGCTGGACGGGCTGGACACCACGCGCAGCATCGGGTCGGTGGAACTGCGTGACGTCGCGGTCGATGCGTCGCGCGTCCTGCGCGGATCCGCGGTTCGGGCCCGCACGGTGTTCCGCATCCTCGCCTCGGCGGAGGCGGTCGGGGTCAGCTGGGCCGCGCTGGACATGGCCGTCGACTACGCCAAGGTCCGCGAGCAGTTCGGGCGCACCATCGGCACGTTCCAGGCTGTCAAGCACCACGCTGCGAACATGCTGGTCAACGCCGAGCAGACCACGGCCGCGACGTGGGACGCCGCACGCGCCGACGACCTGGACGGTGCATGGTTCCCGGCAGCGGTCGCCGCAAGCCACGCCATCCGCACGCAGATCTTCAACGCGGAGTTGAACATTCAGCTGCATGGCGGCATCGGGTTCACCTGGGAGCACGACGCCCACCTGTATCTCCGCCGCGCCCGCACGCTGGCCGCGCTGATCGCCGACGCGGGCGACCCACTGCACGACGTGGTGGAGGCCCAGCGTCGCGGCCTGGCGCACGGCGCATCCTTCGCGCTTCCAGAGGAGGCCGAGGTGCACCGCGCCGCGGCTCGCGACGCCGTCACCACCGTTCGGTCGCTGCCCGCCGACCAGCAGCGCGACTTCCTCGTCGACTCCGGCTACCTGGTGCCGCACTGGCCCAAGCCGTGGGGGCGCGAGGCCGACGTGCTCGAGCAGTTGGTGATCGAGGAGGAGTTTGGGTCGGCGGGCAGGAGCGGAGCGACCGGGGAAGTGGAACCGGTCGTCCGGCCGGACATGGGGATCACGGGCTGGGTGACGCTCACGATCGCCCAGGCGGGCAACGACGACCAGCGCGAGCGCTGGGTGGAACCGGTCCTGCGCGGCGAGGTCATGTGGTGCCAGCTCTTCTCCGAGCCGGGCGCCGGCTCCGACGCCGCGGCGGTGCGGACGTCGGCGAAGCGGGTCGACGGCGGCTGGCGCATCACCGGACAGAAGGTGTGGACGAGCCTGGCCCACGAGTGCCAGTGGGGCCTGGCGACCGTCAGGACCGATCCGGATGCGCCCAAGCACGCGGGCGTCACGATGATGGCGATCGACATGAGCGCCGACGGCGTGACCGTCAACCCGTTGCGCGGCCTCACGGGCCACTCGCACTTCAACGAGGTGTTCTTCGACGACGTCTTCGTCCCCGACGGCGACGTCGTGGGCGACGTCAACCGGGGCTGGCTCGTCGCCCGCGCCACGCTGGGCAACGAGCGGATCTCGATCGGCGGAGGCTCGTCGGCGCCCACCGGCTTCACCGTCGACGACGCGGTCGAACTCCTCGACTGCGCGGCGCCCGACGTGGCAGCCGCCAACCTCCGTCGGGTGGGTGAGGCGATCGCCGACTCGCACACCCTGCGGCTGCTCAATCTGCGCCGCGTGACCAGGGCGATCGCCGGCGCCGAACCAGGTCCCGAGGGCAACGTCACGAAGCTCGTCCTCGCGGAGTGGTCGCAGCGTCTGACCGAACTCGGGATGGACCTCTCGGGCGTCGCCGCCGTCGTCGGCAAGACCCCGATGCTGACGGTCACCTACCTGGGGAACCGAGCGATGACCATCGCGGGCGGCACGTCGGAGATCACCCGGAACACGATTGCCGAGCGGATCCTCGGCCTGCCGCGGGACCCCTTGATCAAGTAACGATCACGAACCGACCCGAATACGATGCGGCGACCTCGGATAGCGCCCCACAGAGACGTATGCCAGGCTTCTCAATCGTGGCTGCCAAACGCCGCTGCGTCACCGCCCCGAGCGGTGACCGGCCACGAGCACGGTCGCGTGGTCGCCAGTGAAGGACTCAGACCTCCACACCGCGCTGGCCGCGCTCGAACGTCAGCGCGCCCTGTGCTCGGGCCCCCAGGCCGAGGCCTCGACCGCGTCCCCGTGCGCATCGGCGACCGCGCGCACCAACAAGCGCGCAGCACTCGGCCTGGTCCTGATGGCGCTGCTGGCCGGTGCCGTCTTCCAGCTCAGCTCGCCCGACTCGGCCGTGCGGAACCTCGCCGGCGGTGACACCCGCGCCGCGAAGGTCTTCGGCAACGCCGAGAGCGGCACGTGCCTGGGCTGGCCGCCCGACGAACCCGACAAGCCGTCGTTCGTGCAGTGCAGCAGCGACCACATGTTCGAGGTCGCCAAGTCCGTCGACATGGGAAACTTCGCCGAACCGTGCCAGCGGGCCGTCAGCGAGTATCTGGGGGCCAAGTACGACCCGAACAGCAAGTTCACGATCAGCGTGCTGTGGGCCGGCGACGCGGAGGCCCCGCCCGCCGACCGCAACCTGCTCTGCGGCCTGCAGCTGCTCGGCCCCGGCGCCAAGCCCGTTCCGTTCAAGGGGAGGGTGGCCGAACTCGACCAGTCCAAGGTGTGGCCGCCAGGGACCTGCCTCGGCGTCGACGAGGCGTCGAACCGGCCCACCGATGCACTGGTCGACTGCGCTGAGCCGCATGCCGCCGAGGTCGCCGGAGCCGTGAGCCTCGCCGGGCGCTTCCCGACCGCCTTCCCCGACGAGTCCGAGCAGGAGTCGTTCATCCGCGACGAGTGCACCCGCATCGCCGACGCCTACCTCCCGCCGGGCGGTCTCGCCGAGGCCGGCCTCACCGTCGACTTAATGCCGCTCGCCCGCTCGAGCTGGGATGCGGGTAGCCGTCAGGTGTCGTGCAACGTGACGCGGCCCGCCGGACCGGACTGGACGCCACTGACCGGTCGCGTCGGACGGCAGGAGGGCGACGTTCCGGCGCCTGCCGCTCCCCCGCCACCACCACCGCCGCCCCCGTCGGCCCCCGCGCCCGCGGCTGTCGAGGCGCCCCCGCCCGTGTACACCGAGCCGCTGGCTCCAGCGCCGGTCGCGGGCCCTGCGGAAACGATCGCGCCGCCGCCCGCCGAGACGACGCCACCGCCATCGCCGCCGGAGAGCGCGCCTGCGCCGCCGCCGCCCGCGGAGTCACCGACGCTGGGGCCCCCGCCCGGTCCGCCCGAGTCGGAGATCCCCCCGCCTGCACCCGAGCCGCCACCGGCCAACGTCCTCGAGATCCCCGGGCTGGCGCCAATCACGCTGCCAGGGCCCCCGCCTGCCCCGCCTGCGCCGCCTGCCTGACAGGGTCGCCTGCCTGACAGGGTTGCGCGCCTAACAGGGTCGAGCGCCGAATGGCTGCTTATGTCACGCATTTCGGCGTTTCGCGTGCCACAACTGGCCACTCGCCGGCCACCCCACCGTCGGGCCCACCCCACCCGCGAGCGTGCGCGAACTCGGGTTTTGACCCGGCGTGTCGCCCGCAGACACGCACGCTCGCCGGAGAAGTCCAGTCAGCGGATGGCGGCGCGGCCACGGATGCGGCCGAGGAGTACCAGCGCGAGCAGGGTCACCACCAGGAGCACCGACGTGCACGCTGCGGCCTGAAACGCTTGGCCGCGGTCGGTGAGCGCGAAGATGCTGACGGGCAGCGTCTTCCACGTCGCGGGGTAGACCATGACGGTGGCACCCAGCTCGCCCATCGACAGCGCGACCGCCAGCCCCGCCGCCGCACCGAGCGCGGGCAGCAGCAGCGGCAGGGTGATCCGGGTCAACACCCGCACTGGCCCTGCGCCAAGCGATTCCGCGGCCTGACGATAGGCCGGGTCGAGCCGGTCCAGCGCCGCCGACACCGCACTGAACGCGAACGCGAGCACCAGCACCGCGTGGGCCAGGATGACGATCCACCGCGTCCCGCCCAGCAGAAGGGGCTGCTCGTTGAACGCGATCAGCAGACCCAGTCCGATCGCCACCGAGGGGACCGCGATCGGCAGGTGGAACACCCCGTCGACCACCCGCGCCAGCCACGGCGGGCACTCCCGCGCGGCCAGCGCCGCCCACGTCCCCAGCACCAGGGCCACGCCGCCGGCGAGGAACGCGGTCTGCAGGCTCACCGACAGACTGGCCAGGCTCTCGCCGGTCAGCGCGTCGTCGAAGTGCTCGAACCCGAGGTCCGACGGGACCGCACCGGTCCAGGACCCCGCCAGACCGGCAGCCACCACGGTCGCCAGCGGCGCGACGAACACCACCGCGACGACGAGCCCGAACAACCCGATCAGGATCGCCCTACTTCGCCGGCTCCACAACAACATCCGCTTCACCCCTGCCCTTCATCAGGCGCGCGAACACCACGCGGTACAGCGTGTACAGGGCCAGCGAGAGCGCGATCTGCACGGTCGCGATCACCGCGGCGCCGGGCAGGTCGAACGTGACGATGCCCCTGGTGTAGATCAGCACCGGAAGCGTGATCACGCCCTTGGCGCCGGTGAACAAGACGATGCCGAACTCGTTGAGCGTCAATAGGAGAACGAGGCTGCCACCTGCGACCAGCGCCGGCCAGGCCTCCGGCAGCACCACCGTGCGCAAGACCCGCAGCGGCGACGCGCCGAGACTGGCCGCCACGTCGAGCTGGGCCCGCGGCAGCATCGAGAACGACGCCAGCAGCGGCCTGATGACGAACGGCGTGAAGAACGTGATCTCCGCGGCGATGACACCCGCGGGCGTGTAGAGGAAGTTCAGCATCGGCGACGAGCTGCCCGTCAGTCCGGCGATGGCCGCGTTCACCGCGCCCGCCGTGCCGTAGAGGAACGTGAACGCCAGCGTGATCAGGAACGACGGCAGCGCGAGCACCGTGTCGATCAGCCGACCGATGAGTCGCGAACCCGGAAATGGCACGAACGCCAGCACGATCGCGAGGAACGTGCCGAGGACGAGGCACCCCAGCGTGGACGTCACGGCGATCGCCACGGTCCGCCACAGTGCATCGCGGAACGCCTCCGAGCCGAGCACGCCGAGCCACGTCGACGCGCCGGTCTCACCCTCGGCGGTCAGGGATTCCAGAGCAACCCGGACCAGCGGGTAGACCACCGCGATCAGGACGATGAGCAGTGGCGGGACCGCCCACCACGCCGCCCACGACCGGGGTGCGCGGGCCCGCTCCGGTGCGTGCTCGGGTGCCTCGAGAGTCGCGGTCACGACGCGGCCGCCACCAGCACGCCGGCGGGCTCGGGGAACCGGACTCCCACCTCGCTGCCGATCTCGTAGTGCGCATTGCCCGGCACGTCGACGTCCAGCAGCTGGTCGGGCATCGCGCCCACCGACAGCACCAGCCGGGTACTGGCACCTCGCCACACCACGGCGTTCACGTTGGCGCGCAGCGCGTCCCGGTCACCGAGCGACACGATACGCAGGGCGTGCGGTCGGACGCACAGCAGTGCCTTGGAACCCGGCGCCCAGTCGGTGCGGCCCACCGTCGGCTGAGGCGCCTCGGTGTTGACGGTCTTGTGCGCGAACGTGACCGGCGCCGAGGTCCCGATCACACGGCCCACCGTGCAGGGGATGAGGTTGGCACCACCGAGGAAGGCCGCAGTGAAACTCGTCGGTGGTCGCCGCCAGAGGTTCTCGGCGGTGTCGACGTCCATCAGGCGGGCGTCGTTCATGACCACGATGCGATCGGCGAGGGCGAGCGCCTCGGCCTGGTCGTGCGTCACGTAGAGCATCGCGGTGTCGGGCAGCGCCTCCTTGAGCCGCTGCAATTCGGCCAGCATCGACTGCCGCAGTTGGGCATCGAGTGCTGCCAGCGGTTCGTCGAGCAGCAGTACCTTGGGTCGGATCGCCAGCGCGCGGGCGATGGCCACGCGCTGCTGCTGCCCGCCGGAGAGTTCCCGCGGCAGGCGGCGCCCGTAGTCGGAAATGCCCACCATCTCCAGCGCCTCGGCTACGCGCCCCGCGACCTCGGTCCGCGGAACGCGTTGCGACTTGAGGCCGAAGGCCACGTTGTCGGCTACGCGCATGTGCGGAAACAGCGCGTAGGACTGCAGCACCACGCCGATTCCCCGGCGGGCGGGCGGCAGGTCGGTGACGTCGCGTCCACCCAGACGGACCGTGCCCGACGTCGGCCGTACGAACCCGGCGAGCGCGTTGAGAGCGGTCGACTTGCCCGACCCGCTGGGGCCCAGCAGGGCGACCGTCTCGCCCGCTGCGACGCGCAGGTTGAAGTCGACGAGCGCGTCGGTCGCCTTCCTGCCACGTCCGTACCGCACCCCGACCCTGTCGAAGGTGATTGCAGCACTGGCGGAGTCCTGCGCCGCGCGCGTTGCCACCGCGTCGCGCGTGCCCGTGCGGCCGACGCCGATGTCGGTCATGTCAGCTACCGGTGGCCTTCTGGTAGGCGGCCAGATCGGCGTCGAGGTCGGCGAGCACGGTGTTCCAGTTCGGCACCCACACGTCGACGCCCTCGAGGACGCCTGCCGGGGTGTTCGGCTCGGCCGACTGCTGCGCTGCATCGACGAGCGACGTCAGCACGGGGATGCCCAACGCCTCGGGCGCCACGGTCTTCTGCACGTCCTCGGAGATCAGGAACGCGAGCAGCTTCTTGGCCGCGTCGGCGTGCGGCGCACCCTTGGTCACACCCGCGACGTACGGCAGCGAGACGGTCGTCTGCTTGCCGTCGGCGGTGGCGGGGATGAAGACGTCGAACTTCGACCCGTCGTCCTTGATGGAGCCCAGGTTCATCTGCACGTCACCGTTGGCGACGAGCAGTTCGCCGTTGCTGACCTTCGGCTGCAGCTTGCCGGTGGACGACGACGGTCCGACGTTGTTGGCCTGCAGGCGGGCCAGGTAATCCAGTGCGCCGGGCTTGCCCATCAGGTGCTGCAGCAGGATCAGCACGGCGGTGCCGTCGCCGGCCTGCCCGGGCGTGGAGTACTGCAGCTTGCCCTTGAATTCGGGCGCGAGCAGGTCGTCCCACGTGCGGGGCTGCGGGTCGGCACCCGGGTTGGCGATGAAGCTCAGCGCGTTGTTGACGATGGGCACGTAGCTGGCGTCGGGTCCCACCTGGTCGCTCGGGATGCCCGATGCGTCGACTCCGCTGGGCTGCAACAGTTCCGACTCGGCTGCCCGCTGGATGAACGGGGGCAGCGTGACGAGCAGGTCCGCCTGGGGGTTCGACTGCTCCTTCTCCACGCGCGACACCACCTCACCCGAGCCTGCCTCGACGAGGTTGACGTTGATGCCGGTCTCCTCGGTGAACATCTCGAACTGCCCCTCGTACCAGGTGGCGAGTCCGTCGGCGCTGTAGACGGTCAGCGTCTCGCCGGCCCCTGAGCCGGACGAGCCGGTGCCGCCACACGCGGTCAGCGCGACGGCGACCAGGGTCGCCGACATCGCGGCGATGCCGGTGCGCAGTAGTGGTCTCTTCATGGTCAGCCCTTCACGGTGCGGTTGGTGGTGAGGATGAGATCGGCGAAATCGCCGACGTTGGTGACGACGTGGGTCGCACCGGCCGAGCGCAGGTGCTCCTCGTCGTGGGCGCCGGTGAGCGTGCCTGCGGCGATGACACATCCGGCCCGCAGCGCGCTGTCCACGTCGCTGGTGGTGTCGCCGAGCGCGGCGACGTCGCCGACCGCGTCGATGCCGAGCCGCATCAGCGCGGTCAGGATCAGGTCGGGGTAGGGCCTGCCTCGCACGCCGTCACCGGGTGCGAGCGCGAGGTCGGCGATGGTCTGCCAGCTGAGGGCGGCCAGCAGCTTCTCCTGCGTCGCGCCGCTGAACCCGGTCGTCAGCGCCACCTTGACACCGCCGTCGCGTAGCCGCGTGATGGCCGCGGCCGCACCGTCGATGGGTCGCGCATGGCCCTGGTCGATCGCTGCGGCGTAGGCGCTCTCGAATGCGGCGTTGGCCTGCTGCGCACGGTCCTCGTCACCGAGCAGTGCCCGGAATACGGTGATCTTCGACTGCCCCATGGTGTCGAGCACGTACTGCCGGGCATGCTCTCGCTCGCCGCCGTGCTCCGGGAGTCCCACCGCCGTGGCGGCCGCCTCGAACGACCGGACGACCAGGCCGTCGTCGGCGACCGTCGTGCCCGCCATGTCGAGGACGGCAAGTCGAATCAGATTGTCGGACATCGTGTCTCCTCTACAGTTCCAGCAGATCGGCGGTCGTCTCGGCGATGACCGGGCCGAGGGTCATGCCACGGCCGCCGGGCCCGGTGATCACCCATACGCCGTCGTCGGCGCGGTGCCTGCACGCCAGCAGGCCGGGGTCGACGCACTGGCTGTAGACGCCTGCCCAGCGCCGCCGGACCGGGGGGAGCGGGCGCCCGAGGAACTGCTCGACGAGGTCGGTCAGGTAGGCATACGGCGCTTCGTCGACGTCGAACGCGAACGGCTCGTCGTACTCGTGCGTGTCGCCGATGGTCAGCCCGCCGTGCAGGCGCTGCACGCAAAGCAACTGCATGCGGTGGGCGGCGGCGACGGGGTCCTGCGGTTCGTCGTCGCGCAGTGCGTCGAGTGCCCTGCCCGCGAAACCCGGGTAGTACCTGAAACTGTCGCCGTCGGCGATCGCGGTGGTGAGCGGTTCGTCGAGCGGATCGGTCTGCATCATCTGCAGGCGCACCCGGCGTACGGGCAGCTTGCCGGCGACGTCGCGGGTGAGACCGCCGTGAGCGGCGCCGGGACACAGGAGCACCACGTCGGCCTCGTGTCTGCGGCCGCGGTCGTCGCGCACCGTGCGACCGGTCACGTCCATGGCCTCGGTGCCGGGCAACCACTGGTACCTGCCCGTGCCGGCCAGGTGGTCGCGGATGGCGGGCATCGCCTGACGGGACTCGACCGCGGCGTCGAACGAACAGTGCAGTGCAGCAACGAACTTGCCACGCAGAGCGGGGTTGAGCGCGCGGGCCCGGTCGGTGTCGACCACCGTGAACCCGCGAGCCGCGGCATCCGGTCGGGCCGCCACCTCCTCGGCGACCGCGACTTCGCGCGGCGTGCGCAGCAGCGTGAGGGATCCGGCGGGCCGAAAGCCCACCCCGGGAATGTCGGCGCCGATCCGCTCCCACAACTCCCGGGAACGGAGGGACGCGTCGAGTTCGGTCGAGGACCGCCCGGACACCCAGACGAGCCCGAAGTTGCGGACGGTCGCGCCGCGGGCCTCGGTCTCGCGGTCGAGATGGGTGACCTCGTGGCCGCGCCGAACGGCCTCCAGGGCATGGGCGGTTCCGAGGATCCCGCCGCCGATGATGGTCACACGCATGGGAAGAGACCTTTCTGGTCGATCACGTCGCCGAACGGAAGGTGCGGTGGTGGCAGCGCGAACAGCAGGTTAACAATTGGTATAGACCAATTGGGGTTACACTTGGGCCATGCGTCCGCTGGAGGAGACCGAGGCCGTACTGCGCTCACTGCGCGGAGTGTGGGACGAGGAAGCCGTCGACGAACTCGACCACGCGCTGCAGGCCGCGGCGTGCGCGATGGCCGACGGCGCCGACGACGAATTGGTCCTCGCCGCCGCCCTGCACGACGTCGCACACAGCCCGCTGCTCGGCGCCTCGTCCGCACACGACGAGGAGGCACGGCGGTGGCTCCGCCCCCGATTCGGCGACCGGGTCGCGTGGCTCGCAGGCGCCCACGTCGCCGCCAAGCAGTACCTGGTCGCCACCGAACCCGGTTACGCCACAGACCTTTCCGAGACGTCGGTGCGCTCGCTCGCAGCGCAGGGCGGCGCCCACGTCGATGAAGCCTTCACCGGTCACGAGTGGTGGCCCGACGCCGTGCGGCTGCGTCGCTACGACGACGCGGCGAAGGACCCCGAGTCGTCGGGCGCCACCATCGACGACGTGCTGACGGTGGCCCGCCGCGTGCTGCAGAGTTCGGGCGCGGAGCGAGCCGACCGGTGAGCAAGCCCTACCTCATCCGCACCTCTCTGGAGGAACTGCTCGGCGACCTGGTCGAGGGCGATCCGTTCCCTCCGGAGCGTGAACTGGCGGCGCGGTTCGGGGTCGCCCGCGAAACCGTGCGCCAGGCGCTGCACGAGTTGCTCGTCGAGGGCCGCATCGAACGTCGCGGTCGCGGCACGGTGGTGGCGAAGTCCAAGCTGACGCAACCGCTTTCGCTGCGGTCGTACACCGAGGGCGCGCTGCGCATGGGCCGCAAGCCCGGGCGCATCCTGGTCACCTGGGACGACGTTGCCGCGCCTGCCGATCTCGCGGCAGCCCTCGGTGTCGCCGACGGCGAACCCGTCATGCGACTGGATCGCATCCTGCTCGCCGACGGGCAGCGCATCGGCCTGGAGAACACTCACCTACCCATGCACCGCTTCGGTGGGTTCCGGGAGACGTTCGACCCGACGACGTCGCTCTACGCTGCGATCCGGGCGACCGGCGTCGAGTTCGGTTCCGCCACCGAACGCATCGAGACGGTGCTGGCGTCACCGCGCGAGGCGGGGCTGCTGGAGTCGACGACCGCGATGCCCATGCTCCGGCTGCACCGCCGTTCGCTCGACACCGACGGCACCCCCATCGAGGTCGTGCACGCGCTGTACCGGGGCGATCGCGTGGCGTTCGAGGCAACTCTCACCGATGGCGACTGAGCGCACGAGATCGGCAGTAGGGTCGGCACGTGCCCGCCTTCCATCCCGAACTGGAGCGCGCTGCCCGGTTCATGCCCCGAACCCTCATCACGCCACGCTCCCTGCGATACCTCCGCATGGCCATGCCGCTGATGGACCGCCGTGTACCCGGTGACGTCGAGAAGCTGACCCTGACCTCCGGGGTCGGCGTCCGGCTGCATCGCCCACCGGGCGTCACGGCGCCCGGCCCAGCGTTGCTATGGATCCACGGCGGCGGCTACGTCATCGGCAGCGCCGCGCAGGACGACGTCACCTGCCGCCGGTTCGCGCAGGAGCTGGGCATCACCGTCGCGGCCGTCGACTACCGACTGGCACCCGAATTCCCATATCCCGCACCGCTCGACGACTGCTACGAGGCGCTCGCGTGGCTCGCGGGCCTTCCCGCGGTCGACGCGACCCGGGTCGCGATCGGCGGTGCCAGCGCGGGCGGAGGTCTCGCGGCGGCGCTGGCGCTGCTGGTCCGCGACCGCGGTGAGATCGACCTCGCGGCGCAGGTTCTCGTCTACCCCATGATCGACGATCGCTCCGCGACCCAGGAGGGCCTCGACAGCCCGCATCACCGGATGTGGACCCAGACGTCGAACGCGTACGGCTGGTCGGCCTACCTCGGCGGCGCCGACCCGAACGTCGCGGTGCCCGCCCGCCGCGACGATCTCGCGGGCCTACCGCCGGCCTGGGTCGGCGTCGGCACGTGCGACCTGTTCCACGACGAGGACCTGGTCTACGCCGAGCGCCTCCGCGCGGCGGGCGTCCCGTGCGACGTCGAGGTGGTCGAAGGCGCCTTCCACGGCTTCGACGGCGTGGCACCCAAGGCCGAGGTCACCAGACACTTCGTCGAAGGCCAGGTCGAGTTCCTGCGCCGGACGTTCAGGCAGACGCAACCGGCCTCTGCCTGAAGCCGTCGCCGCCAGAACGGCGTCCACGATCGCCGACTTCGCGGGCCCGTCCTCGGTGTGCACGACGGCTGCCAGCTTCGTGAGCCTGCCTTCCTCGCCGTTGCGGTACTTGCCGGTGAGGAGCCCGCCGCTGGGTTTATTTCACGACACCCAGACGGGCGCGCTATCGACTGGACACGACCGAGCCCGCCACCACGGTGGCGACGACCATGTCCGACGCCAGCTCGGCCAGCACCTCGTCCGGCGCCGCCGTCAGCACACACAGGTCACCCGGCTGTCCCGGCGCGACGGTGCGGCGCTGCGTGGGTTGCTCGGGCTCGCCGTGGAACAGCTCGAGCGCAGTTCTGGCCGAAACCGCCTCGCCCGGCCCGAGCGGCGCCCCGGACGCCGTCGTCCGGCGTACCGCCGCCCGCATCGCCGCCCACGGGTCGGCGTCGCCGAACGGCATGTCGGTGGACAGCACGACGGGCACGTCGGCGGCGAGCAGGGAACCCAGCCGCCACAGCTGATCGTGGTCGTCGACCGGGACGTCGACCAGGTATTGGTCACCGCGTTCGCACACGAAGTTCGGCTGGGTCGCGACGACGACGCCGAGGTCGGCGAGGTCGGCCAGGCAGTCGTGCGGCACCATCGCGGCATGCTCGATGCGGTCCCCTGGCACCGTGCCCGCGGCGCGCAGGGCGGCGATCGTCACGACCAGTTGAGCGGCGGTCACGCAGTGCACGGCGAGGTGCCCACCCTGCCGGTGCCTCGCCTCGATCCACTCGGTCAGCTCCGCGAGGTCGAGCCCGTCGTCGTGCAGGATGCGCTTGCCGGGTGCCAGGCAGTGCACGTGCTGCAGGAGGTCGCCGTGGCGACGCGCCTCCGCGAACGCCACCACGTCGTCGACACCCAGGTCCGGGGTCGCGTCGGTGACGCCCGTGACGCCGTAGGACGCGAGCCTGCGGCTCACCCGAGACAGGCCGCCCGCCACGCCGACCTCGCGGCGCTGCAAACCGCCGGACCAGCCGCGGTCGTTGCTGCGCAGCCTGCCGTCGGGGTGTTCCGGCAGACCGACGTGGGCCAGGCCCGCCGAGTTGAGCGTCCACAGCACCCCGCTGCGGTGCTGCACGCGCACCGGTACCGGCGGCGCCAGCGCGTCGAGGCCGTCGCGATCGAGCGGCCCGGCCACTGCTTCGTGGTAGCCGATCGCCCGGATCCAGCCGTCCTCCCCGATGGGCGCAGCGCCGAGGGCCCGGCGCAGGTCGTCGGGGCCGAGCACTTCGTGCGGGCCGACGCGCACCGACGTCAGCGCCGCTGCCGCGGAGTACAGGTGCACGTGGTGGTCGTGCAGCCCTGGCACGACGGTGCCGTGTGCGGCGTCGAGCACGTCCTCGCCACGGCGCGGTTCCAGGCGCTCACCGAGCTCGACGACGAGCTGTTCCACCCGGACGTCGCAGGACGTCCCGTCGATCGTCCGGGCACGCTGAATCAGCATGGGGCGAGCCTTCTCTCGTCGATGAGGCGGTCGACGCGGGCGCGGTCGCCGTCGAGTTCGGACGCTGGGGTCGTCGTGCCCGGCGGGGCGGGTGGAGCCGCCTCGGCCAGGGTGGGCGCGACCGTCTGCGGCAACGCCGCGTAGGTCGCGGCGACCTCGGACATCGCGACGTGCACGGTCTCACCACCGCCGCGACGCAGCGACCTGACGACCTCCAACGCGGCGTGCAGTCCGGTCAGCGGGTCGGCGATGGCGTCGGCACAGAACACCGGGCCGCCTGCGCACCGACCCACCAAACCCCCTGCGACTGCGGCGTCGTCGCCGAACGCGACCCTGCCGGTGTCGGCGTACCCGGTGATGGACAGCCACACCCGGCCGTCACGGGCGGCGACGTCGCCGGGACCGAGACCGCGCCTGCGCAAGGCCGCCGGCCGCGACGACTCGATCACGACGTCGGCGATGGCAAGCAGCTCGCGTAACCGACCCGGGTCGTCGAAATCAGCTGCGTAGCTGAGCTTTCCGCCGTTCATCCAGTCGAAGAACGGGCGTGGTCCGCCGCGGCTGCCGTCCAGCCGGCCTGGGCTCTCCACCTTGACGACGGTGGCGCCGGCGCGCAACAGCAGCCGCCCGCACGACGGGCCCGCCCACATCGACGACAGATCCACGACGGCGAGCCCGGCCGCCGTGCGTGGCGCGCTCCGCGGTCCTGCCTGGCGCACCGTCGGCGGGTGGGCCACCGCTTCACCGAGCGCAGCGGCGGGCAGGTCGAGCAGCCGGGCGCGCTCCACGACGTCGGCAACGTCCCGGGTGGACGACCAGTCCCGCACCGCGCGCCACGGTTCGACGACGGCATCGGCCTCCACCAGTGCGGGCACGGTGTCGACGTCGTCGGGCCGCGACAGCGTCAAGGCCCACCAGCCGTCCGCCGTCGGCAAGATGCGGGACGCACCGCCCGCCGACGTCCGACCGCGCCGGGCGAAGCCCAGAAGCGCGGCCCGGCCCGCGAGTTCCTCGGCGGCGTCGACCCGCACGCCGGTGAGGATCTCGAACTCGGCCGCCACCGCGCGCGCCGCGGCCAGCACCGCTGCCCGCGAGTAGTCCGGTGGCCCGGCGGGGTCGCCGGTCAGATACGCAAGGCCGCTGGCACCCCAGTCGTCGGCCAGTGCGTCCACCCGGCCATTGTCCATGCGGCTAGAACCGGAGGGCGGTGAATCTCCAGTCCAGCACCTGACGGTCCTGCCCGCCCGCTTCGGTCGCCGCGGCGTACACCAGCGAGCGCAGGCTCAGCACGCCACCGCGACCGCCAGGCAGTGATCGCGCGTCCTCGACGTGGATCTCGCTGTAGAGGGTGTCGCCTTCGTACACCGGCCCGGTGTGGTCGCACGACTGCCACCCGAGCACCGTGACGAGGTCGGGTAGCGCGCGGGTCACCTGCGCGAGCGCCACCCCGATCGTGTGCCCACCGTAGACCATGCGTTGGCCGTTGATGCGCGAATCATGATGTATGGCAGCGAGGTTGAGGGTCAGTCGGGCGAGTTCCGGTGCACTGCTGACCACGTCGGCCGTGCCGGTCAGCACCGAACCGGCCAGTGCCGGGTCGAAGCCGGCGCCGGGTACGCGGGTGCGGTACGCCTCGACGTCCCAGCCGGCCGTGGGGTCGGGCGGCGCCGGGGTGTCCGCGCCGATGGCCGACAGGTCGTCGGCGTGGCCGGTGTCACCGGCGCCGTCACTCAGCGGCAGCATCGCGCACCGGTGGAAGTCGAGCACCAGCCGGTCGGCCTGGTCGATGGTCGTCATCCGCAGCGCGGCCATGCCGGTCGGCGCGCGGCCCGGCTTGGCCGAGTTCTGCCGCAGCCCAACGACTTCGGTGCGGGTGTACAAGGTATCGCCGATCACCGGGAAGCGATGGAATCCCAAGCCGCGGTAGAACAGGTTCGCCTTCACCCGCTGCGTCGCAAGCGTGGACTGACCGATCGCGACGTCGGTCACGTACACGGGGTGCGCGAGCACGCCCGGCGCGCCCGTCACCGCGTGCGTCAGGGTCGCGTCAAGCGGCAGGCGGAGTCGGTCGCCGATGATCGACTGGTGGACGGCCGCGGCTCCCGAGGTGAGCGTCACGGCGGGCGCGGCGTCGAACACGTCGCCGACCCGAAGGTCGTCGAAGTACGGGCCACCCGATATTTGGCCGGACAAAGTCACAGCGAACCATGCTGGCAGTGCATTGATCGGCGTGTCAATATGGTTGTCGATATGGCCGTACCTTTGCGCACCCACGAACTGGACGACGACGAGGCGATGCTGGTCGAGACGGTCCGCGCCTTCGTCGACCGCGACGTCAAGCCGACCGTGCGCGACGTCGAACACGCCAACGCCTACCCCGAGGCGTGGATCGAGCAGATGAAGCAGCTCGGCATCTACGGCCTCGCCGTGCCGGAGGACTTCGGTGGCACGCCGGTGTCGACGCGGTGCTACGCGCTGGTCACCCAGGAACTCGCCCGCGGCTGGATGAGCCTCGCGGGCGCGATGGGCGGGCACACCGTCGTCGCGAAGCTGATCGACCTGTTCGGCACCGAGGAGCAGAAGCAGCGTTATCTGCCGTCGATGGCGACCGGCGAGCTGCGCGCGACGATGGCGCTGACCGAACCGGGCGGCGGATCGGACCTGCAGGCCATGACCACGATCGCGCGGCCCGACGGCTCCGACCTGGTGATCAACGGCGCCAAGACCTGGATCTCGAACGCGCGCCGGTCCGGTCTGATCGCGCTGCTCTGCAAGACCGACCCCACCGCCTCGCCCAAGCACCGGGGCATCTCGATCGTCCTGGCCGAGCATGGAGAGGCCGCCCCGGGTCTCGACCTCCGGTCGAGCGCCGGCCTGACCGTCTCGCGTGACCTGCCCAAGCTTGGCTACAAGGGCGTCGAGTCCTGCGAGCTGTCGTTCGACGACTACCGGGTGCCGGCATCGGCGGTGCTGGGCGGCGAACCGGGACGTGGGTTCTCGCAGATGATGAAGGGCCTCGAGACCGGGCGCATTCAGGTGGCGGCGCGCGCGCTCGGCGTGGCCACCGCGGCGCTGGAGGACGCACTCGCGTACGCACAGGATCGGGAGAGCTTCGGCCAGCCGATCTGGAAGCACCAGGCCGTCGGGCACTATCTCGCCGACATGGCCACCAAGCTCACCGCCGCCCGCCAACTGGTCTTCCACGCCGCCGATCGCTACGACAGCGGGGAGCGCGCCGACATGGAGGCGGGCATGGCCAAGCTGTTCGCCTCGGAGACCGCGATGGAGATCGCGCTCAACGCCGTGCGCATCCACGGCGGCTATGGCTACTCCACCGAGTACGACGTCGAGCGGTACTTCCGCGACGCACCGCTGATGATCGTCGGCGAAGGCACCAACGAGATCCAGCGCAACGTGATCGCCGCACAGCTGGTGGCGCGCGGCGGCCTGTGACCGTGAGACCGCCCCCGGCGTATCAGGCGCTGCGGCAACGGCTTCGGGACGAGATTGCCTCGGGCGCCTACCGGAATGGCGCCCGGCTGCCAACGGAGTCCGAACTCGTCGAGCGGTTCGGGCTGTCCCGCCAGACCGTGCGACGGGCGTTTCAGGACCTGGTGTCCGAGGGCGAGGTGTACCGCGTGCCGGGCCGGGGCACGTTCGCGAACGAACGCTATCTCCGTCAGCTCGGCTCGATCGAGGACCTGATGAGCCTGTCCGACGACACCACGATGGAGGTGACCTCGGGATTGCGGCGGCAGGTGGACGTCGAGGCCGCCAGTCGGCTCCGCCTCGACGACGACGTCGTGTTCGCGGTGTCCTTCCGGCGGCTGCACTCTCGTGTGCCCTTCGGCGTCACGCGGGTGTCGCTGCCCGAGGCGGTGGCGCGGCCGGTGCTCGACGCCGCCGAGACCCAGACTGGCGCCGTGAGCACCACGACGATCATCGGCCTCATCGAACCGCACCTGGCCGAGCCGATCGCCGAAGCGGCGCAATCGATCACCGTGGGCGCGGCCGATCCGGAGGTGGCCGAGGCCGTCGGCTGCCCGATGGGTCACCCGATGCTGCGCGTCGACCGGCTATACTCCGATTCGTCCGGCGCGCCGGTCGAGCTGGCCGTCAGCCACTTCCTGCCCGAGCAGTACACCTACCGCGTGACCCTGCGCCGCTCGCGCTGACTGCGATTCGTGGAACATCTCCCGCGCTCACCGCAGGTAATACTCCACAGATCACGCGGTTGAGGTGCCCGTCCAGTACTCGACGATGCGCTCACCGTCGAGGCGCAGGATGTCGTTGCCGGTGAAGCGCGTCTGGCCGGTCTCGAGCCGTCCGACGCCGGTCCAGCGGCCCACGAGGAAGTCACCGTCGCGCAGGGGACCCAGTTCGATCTGGAAGGTCAACTCGTCGAACATCTCTCGGGTCGTCTGCACGACCGCCGCCAACTCGTCGCGACCGAGTACGTCCCGGTCGGGCCAGTGCCCTACGAAGTCGTCGGCGACCAGGTCGTCTGATACCCGACCGTCGGACCACACCTCGTCGATCCAGCGCTGGAACACGTCGGCGCTCTGGGACATGGGAGTTCTCCTCTCCGTTTCTCGATTCTCGTTTAGATCAGGAAGCAGTAGACGCCGACGGCCGCGCAGATGACTAGCATGCCGGTGGCGTTGAGGAACAGGTTGCGGCCGAAGTCCCGCGCCCGCACGTGCGCCGCGATCGCACACAGGAAGTAGACCACGAGCGCCGCGCAGGTGATTGCCCCGAGGTATGGGATCCACAGCCCCACAACGAGTCCGGCGGATGCTGCGAACTTGATCGGGGGCATCAGCCACCACAGTCGTCGCGGCCATCCGACGCCCTCGAAGCACTGCGCGATGAATGCAGCGGGCTTGAGGCACATCAGCGCGTCGACGAACTGCACCACGGCCAACGCGATGATCGGCCACTGTGGATCTGGCAGCGATGTCACGGCCGGCTTCCTTCCGTCCAAATCAAACCATACGGTACGGTATGCTTAGCACGACGCAACCGTCAAGGTCGACCGGGACGACGCGTCAGTCCCGAGCTTCGGGCACCAGCGTCAGCAGCGTCTCGTACACCCGCCGGAGTTCGTCGGCACCGACGGGCGGGACGGCGACCGCTGCGCCGATCGCCACCAGGTACGGCAGGAGGGCCGCCGTCCTGGCCTCCTCCGGCGTCTGCGAATACGGCTGCCACACCCGCTGCAGTGCCGCGAGCCGGGACCTGTCGATCCTGGCCTGCACCGCACGGACGTCGGGATCCCACGTCGCCCAGGCGCGCACTGCGAGTTCCAGTTCGGGCCAATAGACTTCGTGACGATCGGGTGCCACCATCCGGGTCAGCTTGCTCAGCACCATGCGGATGTCACCCGGCGCCTCGACCTCGCCGATCACGCGTTCCAGCGCCTCCACCGAGATGTTCTCGAAGTAGTCGAGCAGGTCCCGCTTGAAGCCGTCGGCGCCGTCGAAGTGGTGGTGGAACGACCCCTTCGACAGCTTGAGCTTGGCGGCGATCCGGTCGATGCGCACGGCGGTCGGCCCCTCGGCAGCCAGCACCTTCAGCCCGGCGTCCAGCCACCGGGCGCGCGAGTCCGTGCGATTGACCATGGGCTTGACCATACCGAACCGTATGGCGCGATTCGTGGAGCATTTCCCGCGCTCACCGCAGGTGATACTCCACAAATCACTCGGTGACGCTGTCGACCAGTCCCCACTGAAGCGCTGTCGCCGCATCGATCGTCGCGCCCGAGAGCACCAGGTAGGCGGTACGCCATCTTCCGATGCGACGGGTGACGCTCACCGTGCCGCCTGCACCGGGGAGCAGACCGAGCGCGAGTTCCGGCAGCCCGAACACCGCACCGGCGCGTGCCGTGACGTGACCACAGAACGCAGCCATCTCCAGGCCACTGCCCAACACCTGGCCGTGCACCTCGGCGCGGCAGGCAGGCCCGAGGCGGGCCGTGATGGCCTCGAGCGCCAGCGCCGGGCTGTGCCGCGTGCGGGCCAGATGCGCCGACGCCGGATCGGCGAAGCTACCGAACTCGGCGAGGTCGCCACCGCTGCAGAACGACGACCCGTTGCCTGCCAGTACCAGTTCGCCGACCGACGGATCGACGCGCGCCACCTCCAACGCCTCGAGCAGTGCGGCCCGAGCGGGTGTCGAAAAGGCGTTGTGCCGCTTGGGTCGGTTGAACCGCACGTACAGGGTGTCGTCGACGCGTTCGGCCACGACGGGGTCGGGTTCTGAGTGCAGGTGCGCCGGGCCGCGTTCGGCGAGCCAACGTGCGAACTCCGGCCCGCCCTGCAGCGTCGAGTACGCCAGCGACTCGGTGATCACACCGGGGTACGCGGGTGCGGTCACGTCGACCGAGCGGAGGACGTCGTCGCACACCGCCGCCGCGTGCGGCCAGCGCGCGACGCGTCCGCCGATGCGGTCGACCGCCTCGTTCATCGACGCGACGGTGACGACCCGCCGGTCGTCGGTCGGCGCCTCAGTCACCGTGAACGTCGCGCTCTCGGCGGAGTCTGCGCCGACGAGACCGTCACCGGAGACGCGGAGGTGCTTCACGAGTACTTCTTGACCAACTCCTGCTTGTACAGCTTGCCGGTGTCGGTGCGGGGCAGCTGTGCCTCGAACGAGATGGATCGCGGACACTTGTAGTGCGCCAAGCGATCCCGCAGCCAGCCCAGGAGTTCCTCGGCGAACGCGTCGGTGGCGTCGGCCTGGTCGACGGTCTGCACGACGCCCTTGACCCGCTGGCCCATCTCCTCGTCGGGAACGCCGAACACCGCGGCATCCATCACCTTCGGATGGGTGACGAGCATGTTCTCCGCTTCCTGCGGGTAGATGTTCACGCCGCCGGAGATGATCATGTGGTGCCTGCGGTCGGTGAGGTAGAGGTAGCCCTCCTCGTCGACGTAACCGATGTCGCCCACCGTCTTCCAGCCGCGCGAGTCCCTCGACGACGCCGTCTTGTCGGGATCGTTGAGGTACTCGAAGTCGAACCCGCCCTCGAAGAAGATCTCGCCGGGCTGCCCTGGCGGCAACTCCTCGCCGTTCTCGTCGAGGATGTGAACGGGACCTGCCATGGACCGACCGACCGACCCGGGATGGGTCAGCCACTCCTCCGCGGTGATCAGCGTGGAGCCGTGCGCCTCCGAGGACGCGTAGTACTCGTCGACGATCGGGCCCCACCAGTCGATCATCTGCTTCTTGATCTCCACCGGGCACGGCGCCGCGGCATGCATGACCCGCTCGAGGCTCGAGACGTCGTACGACTCCCGCACGGACTGCGGCAGTTTCAGCATGCGCGTGAACATGACCGGGACGAACTGGCCGTGGGTGACCCGGTAGCGCTGGATCGCGTCGAGGGCGCCCTCGGCGTCGAACTTCTCGAGCACCACCGTCGTGATGCCCCCGGCCTGCACCTGCATCGACCACACCGACGGGGCGGTGTGATAGAGCGGCGCGGGGCTCAGGTAGACCGCCTCGGGGTGCATCCAGAACCCGATGAGCGCGGCCATCAGGCCGGGTGACTCCGACGGCGGTACGTGCGGCAGTTCGCGCTTGATGCCCTTGGGCCGGCCCGTGGTTCCGGACGAGTACTGCAGCAGATCGCCCTCGATCTCGTCGGCGATCGGCGTATCGGGGTGGCCGGCGACGGCCTCCGGGTAGCGCTGCCAGCCGTTGAGGTCGCCATCGGCGATCAGCAGCAGGTCGGGTAGCCCGTCGATGAGGTGTTCGCCGAGTTCGGCGAGGGTCGCGACCAGCGCCACCGAGCCGACGATCGCCTTCGCATTGCTGTTGCCGACGATGTAGGCCGCCTCGGCCGCGGTCAGGTGCGTGTTGATCGGCACGTAGTACAGCCCGGACCGGCGCGCCGCCCACATGACGGCGTGCATGTGCTCGTTGTTCTCGAGGAGGATCGCGACCGCATCGCCTTCGACGAGACCGGCCTGGCGGAAGTGGTGGGCCAGCCGATTGGCGCGTGCCTCCAGCTCGCCGAACGTCACGACCGTTCCGGACGGGTGCATGACGATGGCTGGCTTGTCCGGAGTGGCCAGGGCGGTATCGCGGATCTGCATGGGCTGACTTTACGACGGCCCTTCGCGCAGCTGAACCCCGAGGCCCGAAAAACTTGACAGGCGTCAAGACTGAGCGGTCGGCGGAGGTCGCTCAGCACGGGTGAGGCCCGCTACAGCAATGTCATACGGACTTGCGCTGCACGCTATTGGCGTAAGTTTATGCACTGTAAACGTGGTTATATTCCGTCCATGGGTTGTTGCCTGAACGAAATTAGTTAATACTGGCCGTATTCACGACGACGACCGGGGACCACCATGGCTGGGATGTTGACGGCGGATCACTCCGCACTGCAGGGCCACATCGGCGCGGCGGCGCCCGACACCGCACGACGCGTCGAGGAGGTCGGCTATGCCGCACTGCCCGGCGTCGTCAGCGCCCGATGGCTGGACTCGGCCCGCAGTCTGGCCACCACGGTCAATCGCCCCGACGCCCAAGAAGTACTGCTCGAAGACATGACCGCGGGTGACGGCGAGGCGATCGACGCGTTGCTCGCGGACCCGGAACTGGCCGACTTCCTCGAGTCCGTCGCTACTCGCCTGCACCCGAGGTCGGACCCCGACGACCGGCACGTCGACGTGTCACTGCGAATCATCAACGGCCCCGACGAGGGCGAGCAGCCCCTGTGGTTCCACTACGACGCCACCGTCGTCACCGTGGTCTTCCCCATCGAGATACCCGCGACCGGAGGGGAACTGGTGCTGCACGCCAACCGCCGACCGTTCCGGCGCCTGGTGCTGACCAACATCGTCGAGAAGATGGTGATGCAGAGCAACGCCTACCGGCGTCGCTTCCACGCGGGCGAACCGACCGCGGTGTCACTGGTTCCGGGCAACGCGTACGTGTTCTCGGGCTACCGGTCGTACCACGCCACGCTGCCCTGCCCGGTCGGCGCCAAGCGCATCACGCTGATGGTGCACTACAAGGACGCCCACGGCGGCAGCAAGACGCTGCGGGGCGCGAAGTCGCTGTACCACCGCGTGGCCAGCGCCTGAGCAGCTGAGACCTACTCCGCCTCGGCCAGCCGGGTCTTCAGCGCGTCGAACTCGTCCTTGATGCCCGTCGGCAGCTTCTCGCCGACGAACTCGAACCACTCCTCGATCAGCGGCACCTCGTTGCGCCACTCGTCGACTCGGACTGCCAGCGCCTCGTCGACGTCGGCCGCATCGACGTCCAAACCGTCGAGGTCCAGGTCGGCCGCGGTCGGGACGATGCCGATCGGCGTGCTCTTGCCGTCGGCATGGTGCTCGATGCGCTCGACGGCCCACTTGAGCACGCGGCTGTTCTCACCGAAGCCGGGCCACAGGAACCGGCCGTCGTCGCCGCGGCGGAACCAGTTCACGAAGAACACGGCGGGCAGCTTCGACTCGTCGGCGTTCTTGCCGAGGTCGATCCAGTGCTGGAAGTAGTCGCCCACGTTGTAGCCGAGGAACGGGAGCATGGCCATCGGGTCGCGACGGACCGTGCCCACCTTGCCCTCGGCAGCCGCAGTGGTCTCGGAACCCAGCGTGGCGCCGATGAAGACGCCGTGCTGCCAGTCGCGGGCCTGGGTGATCAACGGGACGGTGGTCTTGCGACGGCCGCCGAAGAGGATGGCCGAGATCGGCACGCCTTGCGGATCGTCCCATTCGGGGGCGAGCGTCGGACACTGCGAGATCGGGGTGCAGTAGCGCGAATTGGGATGCGCTGCCTTGGTTTCCGTCTCCCGCAGGACCCAGTCGTTGCCCTTCCAGTCGATCAGGTGGTCGGGTTCGCCCTCGAGGCCCTCCCACCACACGTCACCGTCGTCGGTCTTGGCGACATTGGTGAAGACGGTGTTGCCACCGGCGATGGTCTTCATCGCGTTGGGGTTGGAGTCCCAGTTGGTGCCCGGCGCGACACCGAAGAAGCCGAACTCGGGGTTGGTCGCGTAAAGCCTGCCGTCCTTGCCGAATCGCATCCATGCGATGTCGTCGCCGACGGTCTCCGCGCGCCAGCCCGGGATGGTCGGCTGCAGCATCGCGAGGTTGGTCTTGCCGCACGCCGAAGGGAAGGCCGCGGCGATGTAGTACGACTTGTTCTCCGGCGAGATCAGCTTGAGGATCAGCATGTGCTCGGCGAGCCAGCCCTCGTCGTGGGCCATGGCCGAGGCGATGCGCAGCGAGTAGCACTTCTTGCCGAGCAGGGCGTTGCCGCCGTAGCCCGAACCGAAGCTCCAGATCTCGCGGGTCTCGGGGAAGTGGCTGATGTACTTCGTGTCGTTGCACGGCCAGGGCACGTCCTGCTGGCCCGGCTCGAGCGGAGCGCCGATCGAGTGCAGCGCCTTCACGAAGAAGCCGTCGTCACCGATCTTGTCCAGAGCGGCCTTGCCCATCCGGGTCATGGTGCGCATGGACACGACGACGTACTCGGAGTCGGTGATCTCGACGCCCAGCTTGGGGTCTTCGGCCTCGAGAGGACCCATGCAGAACGGAACGACCCACATGGTGCGGCCGCGCATGCTCCCGCGGTAGAGGTCAGTCATGAGGCCGCGCATCTCGGCGGGGTCCATCCAGTTGTTGGTGGGACCGGCGTCGATCTCGCGCTGGGAGCAGATGAAGGTGCGGGACTCGACGCGCGCGACGTCGGACGGGTCCGACAGCGCAAGGTAGGAGTTCGGCTGCTTCTCCTGGTTGAGCTTCTGAAAGGTGCCCGCCTCGACGAGCTGCTCTGCGAGACGCTCGTACTCTTCCTGCGAGCCGTCGGCGAAGACGACCCGGTCCGGCTGAGTGAGTTCGGCGACCTCGCGAACCCACGCCAGAAGGCCCTCGTGCTTGGTCGGTGCGTCGTCCAGACCCGGAATGGTCGCTGCGGTCATGTGAAACTCCCCGTTCGCGGTGTTCCATCGAGATTAACTTGGGTGACATACCCGCGGTTAATTGGGACTATGTCCGATCGCTCACAGGAACGATTCAGATTCAGCGGACTCGGATTTTATTCCTTCTCATTGGTGTCCGTCACGCCCCGAGCCGGTGACCCGCGCCCGCCGGCGGCCGTCATAAGCGCAACCTCGACGGTCAGCAGCCTGCTCGCGACGACCGCCTCGCAGTGCGAGCGCACCGCAGCAGCGACGTCGACGGCCCACCTGTCGAGGACCGCGCGGGTATGCAGCAGGTTGCGGACCGCGATCAACCACACCGTCACGATGACACCCATCAGCGCGCCGCCGAGGACGCCTGCCGAGATCGGTCCGCCTGCGACCTCCGCGAGCAACCTGCCCGACGCGAGCCCCGCCCCCAGCCCGAATCCGGCACCGAGCACGCCGGTCAACTGGTTCTCCACGCGCCGCGACGTCGACACCGGCGCGGGGAGGCGCACGGCGGGCGCGCCCGCACCGTCGAAGTGGGCGTGCGGACCGGCCAGTGCCCGCGCGTTCCGCTTCACCCGGTCGTCGACGTCGTCGATCAGGGCGGTCGCCGCGGCGCGCACGCGGGCCTCGAAGTCGGCGGCGCCACGACGGGGCACCGACGCGGCGTCGGTCCGCCACCGGCCGGCCGCATCGGAGCACTCGCCCCGCACCCATTGGACGAGGCGCAGTCGTGACTGGTGCACCGCCGCCCGCCTCGCCGCCGCGCCGCCCGTTTGTCGGGACGACGGCCGGCCGCGTGCCTCTTCGAGGAGCCGCAGTGAGCCGCGGACGATGTCGGCGCTGCACGAGCGGTGCAGCGGGACGACCCGGCCGCGTCCGTAGCGTCGCCAGTGCGTGGCCCGGCGTCGATGCGCATCCCGGTCGTCCCCGCGGTCGACGGGCAGGCCGGCAGCCTCGACCACCGCGACCGCGGCGGTCATCCGGAGCAGCGTCGCGGCGTCGCCGTGCGACCAGTCGAACAGCTCCTCGTGTCCCGAGCGCAGCGCCTCGCACCGCATCTGCACGAGGGCGTCACACAGTCGCCGATACCGCACTTCGTCGTCCAGCCCGCCGGTCGCCTCGTCGGGGATTCGCAGCCCTGCGATGACCGGCACGAGACCGGGCGCACCCCGACCAGCGAAGCGCTCCAGCTGGTCGGCGAGCAACGTCAGCACGTCGGTCGCGGCAGGTGGCGTGCCCGGGGAACCCACCTCGTCATCGTCGCACCCGCGCAGGAGCGTCCCGAGCACGAATTCGGACGCGCCGACGCCGCGCCCGAAGGCAACCATTGGGTATCAATCTGCACCACGATGCGGGTACTCCCAGTCGCATGGGTGACGATGGATCAATGCATGCCCAGCGCGAGGACGCCGATTCCGACGTCGACCTCGCCGCGACGGCGCACCGCTTTCCCCGCGTGACCAGCTTCCGGTCCAGGCACGCGGCGCTGTCCGACCGCCAGCAGGAGACGTGGGAGCGGCGCTGGCCCGAACTCGGCACCGAACCCAGGCACGCCGACGGCACGCCCGTCGGACCCATCGACACCGCGGCGTGGTTCGGCCGGACGGCACCGCTGGTTCTGGAGATCGGATGCGGGGCGGGTATCTCGACGCTGGCGATGGCGATCGAGGAACCGCACCTGAACGTCATCGCCGTCGAGGTCTACAAGAAGGGCCTGGCGCAGCTGCTCGGCGGCGTCGACCGCGAGGGCCTGAGCAACGTCCGATTCGTCCGCGGCGACGGCGTCGACGTGCTCGAACACATGCTCACCCCGGGATCGCTGACCGGCGCGCGGGTGTTCTTCCCGGACCCATGGCCGAAGAGCCGCCACCACAAGCGGCGGCTCCTGCAGCCGCCCACGGTCGCGCTGATCGCCGACCGGCTCGCACCCGGCGGCGTGCTGCACGCCGCGACAGACCATGCCGACTACGCAGTGCAGATCGGTGAGGTCGGTGACGGCGAGCCACTGCTTCGACGCATCGACCAGAGCCGCATCGACGCCGGCGATCTACCCATCTCCGTACGACGGCCCGAGACGAAGTACGAGGCGAAGGGTCTACGCGCAGGAAGCGCGATCACGGAGTTCGTGTGGGAAAGGCGGGCCGGCCGATGAGCGCTTGCGCGAAGAGAAACCGGTGAGCATCACCGAGGACGTGACCGACGAGCAGGCCGACCAGCGGACGGCCGCACCGGTGGTGCCCCAGCGCGTGCTGCTGGTCTGGGACGCTCCCAACCTCGACATGGGCCTCGGCTCGATCCTCGGCGGTCGGCCCACCGCGGCGCACCGGCCGAGGTTCGACGCGCTCGGCCGCTGGCTGCTGTCGGAGACCGCCGACCTCTCTGCCGCCCGCGCCGCCGACGACCAACAGCCCGCGCTCGAGCCCGAGGCCACGGTGTTCACGAACATCGCACCGGGCAGCGCCGACGTGGTGCGACCCTGGGTCGAAGCGCTGCGCAACGTGGGGTTCGCGGTCTTCGCCAAGCCGAAGATCGAGGACGACAGCGACGTCGACTCGGACATGCTGGCGCACATCGCACTGCGCCGCAGCGAGGGTCTGGCCGGCCTCTACGTGGCGTCGGCCGACGGCCAGGCGTTCCGGCTTCCGCTGGAGGACATCGCCCGCGACGGCGTCAACGTGCACGTCCTCGGATTTCGTGAACATGCCAGTTGGGCGTTAGCGTCGGATACCTTGGAGTTCGTCGACCTCGAGGACATTCCCGGGGTCTTCAGGGAGCCGCTGCCGCGAATCGGCCTTGATTCGCTGCCCGAGCAGGGGGCATGGCTGCAGCCATTCAGGCCGCTGTCCGCACTACTGACCTCTCGGGTCTGACAACTCAATGCAGCCCGAGGCAAAGTCTTGATACGAATCGTGAGGAGCTGAGCGTGTTCGCTTGGTGGGGTCGAACGGTGTACCGATTCCGATACGCAGTCATCGGAATCATGGTCGCACTGTGCCTTGGTGGCGGCGTGTACGGAATCAGCCTTGGTTCCCACGTCACGCAGAGTGGTTTCTACGACGAGGGCAGCCAGTCGGTGCACGCGTCGCTGGCCGCGGACGCGGCCTACGGCCGTGACACGTCCGGCCACATCGTGGCCATCTACACAGCGCCAGACGGCAAGACGGTCGACGACCCGGCCTTCCAGAAGAAGGTCCTCGACAACCTCGCAGAACTCGAACGCGAACACCCCGACCAGGTCCTGCGGACCATCGGCTACTTCAAGAGCCCCGAACTGCTCAAGAACATGGCCGACGAGGACAAGCAGCGCGCCTTCATGTCGGTGCAGCTCAAGGGCGACAACGACGACGCGATCCTGAACAACTACAACAAGAACGTCGGCGAGGACGGCAAGACCGTCAAGGAAGCCCTGAACATCGATGGCATCGAGGTTCAGCAGGCAGGCCTGCAGCCGCTGGCCAGTGAACTCACCGGCACCATCGGCGAGGACCAGAAGCGCGCCGAGGTCGCCGCGATCCCGCTGGTCTGCGTCGTCCTGTTCTTCGTGTTCGGCGGCGTCATCGCCGCCGCGCTGCCCGGCATCATCGGCGGCCTGACGATCGCCGGCGCGCTCGGCGTCATGCGTCTGGCTGCGGAGTTCATCCCCGTGCACTTCTTCGCCCAGCCGGTGGTGACGCTCATGGGCCTTGGCATCGCCGTCGACTACGGCCTGTTCATGGTCAGCCGGTTCCGAGAGGAACTCGCCGAGGGGTACGACACCGAAGCGGCAGTACGCCGCACGGTGATGACCTCGGGCCGCACCGTCATGTTCTCCGCGGTGATCCTCGTCGCCTCGTCGGTTCCGCTGCTGCTGTTCCCGCAGGGCTTCCTGAAGTCGATCACCTACGCGATCATCGCCTCGGTCATGATCGCGGCGATCCTGTCGATCACCGTGCTGGCCGCCGCGCTGGCGATCCTCGGCCCGCGCGTCGACGCGCTGGGCGTCAAGACGCTGATCAAGTTCGCCGAGCCCGACCCCGTCGCCGGGGATCCCTCGGTGCAGAAGACCAACACCTTCGCGCTGGCGTCGATACCGCTGGGTCTGCTGGTGCCGCCCGTCGGAATCGCGCTCGGTCACATCGCCCGCAAGCGAATCAAGCAGACCGGTGAGCAGGGCGCCAACCTCGCCCTCATCGGTCAGGTCATCGGCTACACCGCGCTGTACGGCGCGATGGCCTACGGCGTGATCGCGCTGCGGGACGCCGACGTCATCGGCACCGCCGTGTACTGGATGCTGATGGGCATCGTCATCTTCCTCGTGGTGGTGACGTTCGGCCTGGCGCTGGCGCGGTACGTGCCGCTGGCCCGTAAGCCCATCGTGTGGTGGCTGCATTGGCTTGCCGAGAAGACGCAGAAGAACAAGACGCGCGCCGAGGTCGAGAAGGGCTTCTGGGGCAAGCTCGTCAACCGCGTGATGAAGCGGCCGGTCGCCTTCGCCGCGCCGATCGTGATCTTCATGATCATCCTGATCATCCCGCTGGGCCAGCTCGCGCTCGCGGGCATCAGCGAGAAGTACCTCCCGCCGGACAACTCGGTCCGTCAGGCCCAGGAGCAGTTCGACCGGACCTTCCCCGGGTTCCGCACCGAACCGCTGACCATGGTCCTCGAGAGCGACGACGGCGAACCGGTCACCGACCAGCAGATCGCCGAGGTCCGCGCCAAGGCCATGACCATCCCCGGGTTCATCGAGCCCGAGGACGACCCGACCAAGATGTGGCAGGAACGGTCCTACCTCGACGGCGCGTCGAAGAACCCGGACACTCGGGTGATCCAGAACGGCCTGGTGAACCGCGCCGACGCCGCCGACAAGATCGACGAGCTGCGCGCCATCCCGCCGCCGCGCGGCATCACCGTGTCGGTGGGTGGCACGCCTGCGCTGGAGCAGGACTCCATCCACAGCCTGTTCGACAAGCTGCCGCTGATGGGCCTGCTGCTCATCACGACCACGACCATCCTGATGTTCCTGGCGTTCGGGTCGGTGGTGCTGCCGATCAAGGCCGCGTTGATGAGCGCGCTGACCCTCGGTTCGACGATGGGCGTCCTCACCTGGATGTTCGTCGAGGGCCACGGGTCCGGGCTGATGAACTACACGCCGCAGCCGCTGATGGCGCCGATGATCGGCCTGATCATCGCGGTCATCTGGGGTCTGTCGACCGACTACGAAGTGTTCCTGGTGTCCCGCATGGTGGAGGCCAGAGCACGCGGGATGTCGACGGCCGAGGCCATCCGCATCGGTACCGCGACCACGGGCCGGCTGATCACCGGCGCGGCCCTGGTCCTCGCGGTCGTCGCAGGTGCATTCGTCTTCTCCGACCTGGTGATGATGAAGTACCTGGCGTTCGGTCTGCTGCTCGCGTTGCTCCTCGACGCGACCGTCGTCCGAATGTTCCTGGTGCCCGCGATCATGAAGATGCTTGGCGACGACTGCTGGTGGGCGCCGCGCTGGATGAAGCGCCTGCAGGAGCGACTCGGCCTCGGCGAGACCGAGCTGCCCGACGAGCGCAAGCGGCCGACCGTGCGCGAGCGCGAGCCGGACGAGGCCCTGGTCGGTGCCGGTGCACCCGTGCGGCAGCGACCGCCGCACGATCCCGGACATCCCGACGGCGGCGGCAGTGGTGGTGGCACCCCGGTGCCGCCGCGACCGCTGCCCCCCGGCCCGTCACGCGGTGGCCGCATCCCGCCGGCGCCGCCTGCCCCGCCACGAGTGAACCCGCCGTCGGCGACCGGCACCACGCGCATCCCGACGCCCGCAGGCGCGGGTGCCACGTCCGGTGAGGCTCCGACGACGCGCTTCGCCGCGCCGACGGAACCGCCGGTCGACGCTCCGACCACGCGTACACCGCGCGTCGACCCCGCCAGGGCCGGCGTGCCACAGGCACCGCCCGCGGTTCCGACGCCGTCGCGCCGGGCCGAGCCTGCCCGCTCGAATCGCGAGATCGAGTCGTGGCTGGGTGAACTCCGTGGCGGCGCTCCGGCGCAGCCGTCGGCCGAACCCACGCGGACGATGCCCGAGCAGCGGCCCCCGCAGCCCGAGCGGGACGAGCCGACGACCGCGATTCCCGCACCGCGCAAGCAGGACCCTGAGTCGACCGAGAAGATCGACACGCGGGAAGCGGCGGCAGAGGACGAGCGCAAGCGCCGTGGCGGCGGCATGAGCGCGGCCGACCTGCTGCGCCGCGAAGGCCGGATCTAGCGGCTCGGCGGTTTCCGTTCGACGTCATCGGCGTCGGCCACGATCGGTGGACCCGACTCGGCCTCGAGGATCGCTTCCTCGGCGGCCGGGTCGGTGGCCAGCAGCACCCGCACCGCGCTGTTGAGGAACGCGACGATGGGCACGGCGAGCAGGGCCCCCACGATGCCTGCCAGCACGCCACCGGTGGCGATCGCCAGCACCACGGCCAGTGGATGGATCGACACCGCGCGGCCCATCACCAGCGGCTGCAGGACGTGGGCCTCGAGCTGCTGCACGGCGATGATCAGACCGAACGTGATCAGGGCGTAGACCCAGCCCTTGGCGATCAGCGCGACGATGACCGCCAAGCCTCCGGTGAGCACCGCACCGACCAGCGGGATGAACGCGCCGAGGAACACCAGCGATGCCAGTGGCAGCGCCAACGGGATGCTCATGATGGCGAGACCGGTTCCGATGCCGATCGCGTCGACCAGCGCCACCAGGAACGTCGCGCGCACGTAGCCGATCAGCGAGTGGAAGCCCGCCCGGCCTGCGTCGCGAACGCGGCTGCGGACGGTCGTCGGGAAGATCAGCGAGACGAACGCGAAGATGTTGCGGCCACCGTGCAGCAGGAACACCAGCGTGAAGAACACCAGCAGCGCGCCGGTGACGATCTCCGCGATCGTGCCCGCCGTGGAGAACGCCCCGCTGGTGAGCTTGGCCTGGTTGTCCTTCAGCGCCTGGATCGCCGCGTCGGATGCACTGCGCACCTGGTCGTTGCTGAAGTGGGCGAACACACCGCTGGACAGCGCCTGCCGGAAGTTGGTGATGCTGCGCGTGACTTGCTCGACGAGGGCGGGCGCACCCGCGATGAACTGGCTGACGACGAACGTGAGTAGTCCGCCCACGACGACGATCCCGGTCAGCAGGACGACCGCCACTGCGGCACCGCGGTTGAGGCCGCGCCGGTCGAGGCCGTCGACGACCGGCAACAGCATCGCCGCCACCATCGTGGCGAGCAGCACCGGCACCACGATCAACTCGAGCCGCGACACCACCCACAGCAGTGCGAGCAGCGCACCGAGGATCACCAGCACCCGCCACGACCAGGCGGCGGTCTTGCGGACCAGCGGGTGCACCGCCGCGTCCGCCGCCGAATCCACCGAGAACTCGCCCGACGCACCCCGTGACATGGCGGAAGCGTAACGAGTGAACTCGCCCCGACGCGGGACGCTTTGAGCCGGGCATCCCGCCGTTACCCTGTAGGGCGTGTCGCACGACGCGCCGGCCGGCGACGCTCCCCAGGAGAGCCGCCCGCGCGGGAAGTACTGGTGGCTGCGCTGGGTGCTCATCGCCCTCGCGGTGATCGTGCTGACGGTCGAGATCGTCCTGGTGTGGGACCAGCTCGCCAAGGCGTGGAAGAGCATCCTGACCGCGGACCCGCGGTGGGTGCTCGCGTGCGTGGTGGCCGCCATGGCGTCGATGCACAGCTTCGCCCAAATCCAGCGGACGCTGCTGCGGTCGGCAGGCGTCCAGGTCCGGCAGTGGCGCTCGGAGGCCGCGTTCTACGCGGGCAACGCGCTGTCCACGACGATGCCGGGCGGGCCGGTGCTCTCGGCGACGTTCATCTACCGGCAGCAGCGCATGTGGGGCGCCTCGCCCGTGGTGGCGTCCTGGCAGCTGGTCATGTCCGGCGTGCTGCAGGCCGTCGGTCTGGCGCTCCTGGGCCTCGGTGGTGCGTTCCTGCTCGGCGCGAGCAAGAACCCGCTGTCGCTGATCTTCACGCTCGGCGGGTTCGTCGCACTGCTGCTGCTCGCGCAGTCGGTCGCGGCCAACCCGCAGCAGATCGAGGGCATCGGCGCCAAGCTGCTGTCGTGGGTGAACTCGTTGCGCAACAAGCCTTCCGACACCGGGCTGGAGAAGTGGCGCGAGACCCTCGAACAGCTCGAGTCGGTGAGCCTGAGCCGCCGCGCACTGGGGACGGCATTCAGCTGGTCACTGTTCAACTGGATCGCCGACGTGGCCTGCCTGGCGTTCGCCGCGTACGCCGCGGGTGGCCATCCGTCGCTGGCGGGTCTAACGGTCGCCTACGCTGCCGCCCGTGCGGTGGGAGCCATACCGCTGATGCCGGGCGGGCTCCTGGTCGTGGAGGCGGTGCTCGTGCCCGGCCTGGTGTCGAGCGGGATGACGTTGGCGTCGGCCATTTCCACGATGTTGATCTACCGTCTGGTCAGCTGGATCTTCATCTCCGCCATCGGCTGGGTCGTGTTCTTCTTCATGTTCCGCACCGAGAAGGACATCGACCCCGACGCCGCCGACGCAGAATCCGACGAGACGCCTCGCGGCGACGCCCAACCCGAAGCCGTTCGCGAATCCGAGTCACGGCGTGATCGTGACCCCTAGGATCAGTCGATGAGGCATCCCGCGCGTCGCGTCACCGCCCTGCTCGCGGTGTTGTCGCTGCTCACCGCCTGTTCCGGCGGCAGCGAATCGTCAACCCCTGCAGCGGATTCCGGGTCACCATCCACGTCGACTGCGCAGGTTGCCGAGGCCGAACCGGCAGTGGCGACACCCATGCTGGCGCGCGTGCTGTCGGCGCCCATTCCGGTGCCCATGACCGACGGCAAGGTCCATCTCGCCTACGAGCTCGACCTGACCAACGCGCTGGGCCAAGACCTCGATCTACGGTCGGTGACCGTGAAGGCCGGCGACCGGTCGCTGCTGACGCTGTCGGGTGACGACCTGGCGGCGCGCACCCGAATCCTCGGCGACGCGGCCAAGCCGACGAGAACGTTCGGGCTCGCGCAGAGCGGCATCGTTTGGCTCGACGTCGTCATCGACGGCGCCGAGGGCAGCAGCACACCGGCTGTCCCGCAGGAACTCTCGCACACCATCGACGTCGGCCTCAGCAAGCCCATGCCGCCGCTGCTGCCCGCGACCATGGTCGTCGACGTCGCACCCACGACCGTCTCCACCAACGAACCGGCGGTCATCTCCCCGCCGCTCGACGGTGCGGGGTGGTTGGACGGCAACAGCTGCTGCGACATGACCGCGCACCGCATGGCCCTCAACCCGCTCAACGGCGAGCTCTGGGCGGCCGAGCGCTTCGCCATCGACTACGTGCAGCTCAGCGCGAACGGCACGATATTCGGCGGCGACAAGTCCAAGACCGAGTCCTATCCCTTCTTCGGCGCCGACATCCACGCGGTGGCCGACGGTCCCGTGGTGTCGGTGCTCGACGGGCTGCCCGAACAGGTGGCTGGCACGGCGCCGACCGGCCTGCGGCTCGAGGAGTACGGCGGCAACCACGTGGTGCAAGACATCTCAGGGGAAGGCACCGACAAGAGGTACGCGTTCTACGCGCATCTGAAGACCGGGTCGGTGAAGGTGAAGCCCGGCGACCAGCTCAGCACCGGCCAGGTACTCGGCAATCTCGGCAACTCGGGCAACACCGACGCGCCGCACCTGCACTTCCACGTGATGAGCACGCCAGACCCGCTGCGCGCCGACGGCCTGCCGTTCGTCTTCAATACGTTCAGGCTCGACGACCGCATGGCCGATCAGGCCGCGCTCGACCCGCTGCTCGATGGCCGACCCGCACCCATGACGCCGGGGTTCACCGCCCGCGACGAGACCAATGTCAGCCCACTGGTCCTGGACGTGATGACCTATGACCTCGGCTAGACGCACCGTCGCCGCCGCACTGCTCGCCGACGCCGTCTGCGTGGTGGTGTTCTGCACCATCGGGCGGCGCAGCCATGCCGAGGGCCTGAGCATCGCGGGCGTCGCCGAGACGGCGTGGCCGTTCCTCACCGGAACGGCGTTGGGCTGGTTGGTGATTCGCGGCTGGCGGCGACCCACCACGCTGACGCCGACGGGCCTGGCGGTGTGGCTGGCCACGGTGGCCGTCGGCATGGCGTTGCGCAAGGTGTCGGGTCAGGGCACTGCGGTCAGCTTCGTGGTGGTCGCTTCGCTCGTGACCGGAGCCCTGCTACTCGGCTGGCGTGGCGTCGCAACGATCCTCGTTCGGCGCCGACCAACTCGACTCGATCGGTGACCTCGTCGGCGTCGGCAGACGTCGACACCGTCAGTGTGGCACGCAGGCCGCCCATCGGACCGTGGGACAACGCGATGCTGCCGCCGTGCAGTGCCGCCTGCTGCGCCACGAGCGCGAGGCCAAGACCCGAGCCGCCCGCGGTCGCGGTGCTGCCACGGGCGAACCGGCCGAGCACCGCCTCGTGTTCCTCGGCGGGCAACCCGCGCCCGTTGTCGTCGACGACGATGACCATCGAGGACCCGGACGGGTAGGCCGACAGGACGATCCTCGTCGCCTCGCCGTGCGCCACCGCATTGCGCACCAGGTTGTCCACGGCCAGCCGCAGCCCGCCCGGCCAGCCCCATACGGACCCGACGTCCTCGCCCACCTCGACGACGATCTCCACGCCGTGATGGGCGTTCTCGCGCGCCACCCGGTCGAGCAGGTCCGTGACGTCGATGGCCTCGCGGTCCTCGGCCTGCGCGAGCTGCCCCGACGCCAGTTGGCCGAGCGCGGTGATGATCGCCTCGACGCGGCGTTGCGCACGCGACAGGTCCGCGACCACCTCATCGCGCTCGTCGGCGGGCAAGTCGTGGATGCGCAGCGTGTCGAGGTCGGCCCGCATGGCGGTCAGGGGCGTGCGCAACTCGTGGGCGGCATTGGCGGCGAAGTCTTGGGCGGCCTGCAGGCTGTTGGTCGTCGCCTGCTGCGCGGCGGCCAGCCTGCTCAGCATGCCGACCATCGCGTCGGAGAGGTCCTCGGCCTCCCGGACGCCCTTGACCGGGTCGATCTTCTCGGTGCCCTTGCCCAACCGCAGCGTCTGCGCGGTCAGCCGGCGCAGCGGCCGGATCGCAGGCCCGGCGAGCAGCCACCCGAGCCCCGCGGCGATCAGCACGGTGCCCACCCCGACCGCCGTGTAGAGCGGGATCCGCGCGCGGCTCAACAGGATGCTGTCGGCCCGGATGCCCACCGACATCAGCACGCCGCCCTGCTGGTCGACCGGGATGGTGCGCACCCGGTAGTCGAGCCCGTTCACCTCGACGGTGTCCGTACCCGGCGGCAGTTGCGGCAGCTGGAAGCCGCGCTGGAACACCACCTGTCCGGTAGTGCGCGACCGGCCCGTGGTGAGCACGCCGCGGGTGGAGTCGCTCTGGTCGGGATACACGCTGGCGTCGACGATCGAGTCGAGTCGCCGATCCAGTTGCGCCGCATCGTTGTTCGCCAGGACGACCGAGGTGAGGACGGTGAACACCGCAACCACCGCGGCGGCGGCTGCTGCCGATGCCAGTGCCACCCGGGTCCGCAGCGACGCCGAGCGGAGGAACCGAGGGAGCTGCACTGCTACGGGTCGGCGCGCAGGACGTAACCGATCCCACGCACCGTGTGGATGACCCTGCTGTGCCCGTCGCGTTCCAGCTTGCGCCGCAGATAACTGATGAAGACGTCGGCGACGTTGGTGTCGACGTCGAAGTCGTAACCCCAGACCAGCTCGAGCAGGCGTTGCCGGGTCAGGACGACGCCGGCATTCTCGGCCAGCACGGCAAGCAGGTCGAACTCGCGCTTGGTGAGGTCGGCGCGTTCACCGTCGACGAACACGAGACGCCGTGCCGTGTCGATGGTCAACGATCCGACGGTCATGCTGTCCGACGACTGCTCGGAGTGCGTCGACCGGCGCAGCAGCGCATGCAGACGCGCGACGAGTTCGCCGAGGTCGAACGGCTTCGTCAGGTAGTCGTCGGCCCCGGCCTCGAGTCCGGCGATCCGGTCGTTGACGGTGTCGCGCGCCGACAGCACGCAGATCGGGATGTCGTTGCCGAGCGCGCGCAGCGCTGTGACGACCGCGACGCCGTCGAGTTCGGGCATCTGCACGTCGAGCACGAGTGCGTCGTGGGTCTCGGTCGACAGCAGCCGCAACGCTTCCTTGCCGTTGGACGCGACGCGGACGTCGAAGCCGGAGTGTCGCAGCCCGCGCGATACCGACGTACGGACGTCCGGGTCGTCGTCGACCATCAAGACCATCCGGCCGGAGCCGTCGGGCAGCGATCGGTCTGACACGTCAGACGTCTCGGACTGCCCCGACCGCTCCGCGCCGGTGTCCTCCCCCTGGTTCGGAGGTGCCCCCTGCCGCAACGGCATCGGGCCTACGGGATTGCGGGCGCCGGTGCCGAGCCGCAGCGGTTCTTCAGGTCGACCAGCGGCTGGCGGATACCCGTCAGCTCGGCCTTCACCTGCGGGTTGTCATTGAGGTAGCGGTCGACCTCGACGCGGACTTCCTCGCGCTCCTTGCCCTCGAGGCTGGTGAAGAACCAGTTCACGTCAGGGTGGGTGAAGAGGTAGGCCGAGGTCGAAGCCGAGACGCCGGAGGCCACACCGGCCAAGTCGGCGGCGGTGCAGTTCGGCGGGTTCAGCGCGGGATCGTCCGCCATGGCGGAGGGAATCGCACCGAACAGCATCGCGCCGGCGATCGAACCGGCGCCCAAGGCACCAGCTACCGCACGTCGCCAAGCACGGGCCGAGAGCAACATGGTCAAGCTCCTTCTCGAGAACTTCAGACGCCGTAACCCCTGGCGGTTACCGACAACGGAAAGCTAAGCAGAATCCGTTCCGACTTTCTTGCCTTGCGCCCAATCCACTGTGAAGACGCCGAGAACCGCAGGTCAGCGGGCCCCTGCCGGGAGCGCCAACCGACGGTGGAGTTAGCCCGCCGACCTGGAAGCCGGACCGGGGAGGGGTCCCGTGCCCTGCCTGGCGGTCGACGCCGTCGACGGCGAGGACAGGCCCAGCGGTCCCTGGACGCCCGCGGTCTGCGCATTCGGCCCCGTTGCCGGCAAAGCACCGGTGGTCGCACCCTGCGCGGCACCGCCCTGTGCGGACTGCATGAGCCCAAGCAGCTGGGGCAGCGTCAACGGCAGCTTGCAGCGACTCGAGAGGCCGACCAGCGGGGCCTGCAGCTGCTGCATGTCCTTGGCCGCCTGCGGGTTGGCGTCGAAGTACGACTTGATCGCGACGAGCTGCTGCGGCCCGGCCTGCTGTTGCGAGATCGTGGTCAGCGCGGTGTTCGTCTCGGGGTGGCTATCGAGGTAGTTGCCCGTCGTCGTGGCCACCGAGCCCAGCGTCTTGGCCACCTCGCTGGCTGCACACGGGTCGGATGCCGCCGTCGCAGACGGGGCCGAGAGTCCGCCGGGGACGGCCAGCGCCGCCACCGCAGCACCGCCCGCCGCAGTCACAGCGAACACGCCGAGGAGGCCTCGACGTGCGGTTCCGGTACTGGTCCTCATGATCGACTCCTCATCGTCGCGATCCACACGTGGCGTCGCGAAACCCACGCTGTCCGGCCCTGGCATCGTCTCGGCGAGGGGCCCGACGATGCCCTGCGCTCGCCATCCTGCCATCTACGCGCGCCGACCGCACAATCCGTCCAGCAAAGCCGCAGCTCACTCGGATCGGAGTTGCGGGCCGCGCGAACTGCGCGCGGCACTGGCTGGTACGGGCCCCTTGCGGGCCGGGGACCCTACCTCAGCCTGCGGTACGCTCTGGCTACGAAACGCCGGGAAGAAGGCCGAGGTTCGTCATCCAGCAGTTCATGATGCGCTTGAGCAGCAACTTGCGCAGGTATCGCTGGGCGGTCTTCGCTGCATGGCTGCTGCTCCTGGTACCTGCGGTGTACCTGTCGCTGACCAACTCCGGCAACCTGACCGGCGGCGGTTTCGAGGTCTCCGGTTCCCAGTCACTGAACGTCGAGTACCAGACCCAGGACCACTTCCCCGACCAGGGCGCCTCGCCCCTCGCGCTGGTCGCCGCACCGCGGGCCGACGCGTCGTTCGAGGACATGAACGGCGCGGTCGCCGACCTCGAGCGCATCGCGGCCGCCGAGCCGCGCGTCAAGATCGTCTCCAACCCGCAGCAGCCGCCGCCGCAGCCGGACCGGCCGTACGTGGTGTCCCTACAGACCGGGTTCGGCAGCGGTAGCACCGACATCGCCAAGGCGCTCCGCAAGGAGATCGGCATCGAGGGCGATCAGCCCGGCGAGACCGCCGACGGCAAGGTCCGGCTCTACGTCATCGGGCAGGGCGCGCTCAGCGCGGCGGCGGGTGAGGCCACCAAGCACGACATCGCCCAGGCCGAGAAGTGGAACCTGCCGATCGTGATGATCGTGCTGCTGGCGGTCTTCGGCTCGCTCGCCGCGGCGGCGCTGCCCCTGCTGCTCGGCGTGTGCACGGTCGCGGTGACGATGGGCCTGGTCTTCCTGTTGTCGACCGTCACCACGATGTCGGTGTTCGTGACGTCGACGGTGTCGATGTTCGGCATCGCGCTGGCCGTCGACTATTCGCTGTTCATCCTGATGCGGTTCCGCGAGGAACTGCGCGCCGGGCGCGACGCCGAACAGGCGGCCGACGCCGCGATGGGCACCTCGGGCCTGGCGGTGCTGCTGTCGGGGCTGACGGTGATCGCGTCGGTGACCGGCATCTACCTCATCAACACCCCCGTGCTGTCCTCGATGGCGACCGGGGCGATCCTCGCGGTCGCGGTGGCGGTGCTGACGTCGACGACGCTGACGCCTGCGGTTCTGCGGACGTTCGGCAAGGCGGCCGCGAAGCGCTCGACCTACCTGCACCTGTCCCGTCGCCCGGACACCACCCAGTCGCGCTTCTGGACGCGCTGGGTGACCGGCGTGATGCGCCGACCGTGGGTGTCGGCGATCTCGGCGGCCGTGCTGCTGCTCGTGATGGCCGCGCCTGCCTTCGCGATGACCCTCGGCAACAGCCTGCAGCGGCAGTTCGAGCCCACCCACGAGATCCGCGGCGGCATCAACGCCGCGGCCGAGGCCCTCGGTCCCGGGGCGCTCGGCCCGATCCGCGTGCTGGTCACCTTCCCCGACCGCAACGCCAATCAGCCGGAGAACGCAGGCACGCTGACCGCGGTCGAGACCAAGATCGCCGAGGCGCCGTTCGTGGCCAACGTGTCGCCGCCGGTGTTCGGCGACGACAACCGCAGTGCGCTGCTGTCGGCGGTGCTGTCGGTGGATCCCGAGGACCCCGGCGCCCGCGAGTCCATCGACTGGATGCGCGCCAACCTCCCGCAGGCGGCCGGTGACCAAGCGCAGGTGGACGTCGGTGGTCCGACGGCGCTGCTCAAGGACTTCGACGACAGGGTGTCGGCGACTCAGCCGCTGGTGTTCGCGTTCGTCGCCCTGATCGCGTTCGTGATGCTGCTGATCTCGATCAGGTCGGTGTTCCTGGCGTTCAAGGGCGTCTTGATGACCGTGCTGTCGGTTGCGGCCGCCTACGGCAGCCTGGTCGCGGTCTTCGAGTGGGGCTGGCTCGAACCGCTCGGCTTCGAGCCGCTGTCGTCGCTGGACAGCACCATCCCGCCGCTGGTCCTCGCAATGACGTTCGGGTTGTCGATGGACTACGAGATCTTCCTGCTGACCCGCATCCGCGAGCGGTTCGTCCAGACCCAGAACACCCGTGACGCCGTCGCGTACGGCGTGAGCACCAGCGCCCGCACCATCACCAGCGCCGCGCTGATCATGATCGCGGTGTTCGTCGGATTCGCGTTCGCGGGCATGCCGCTGGTCGCCCAGCTGGGCGTGGCGTGCGCGGTGGCGATCGCCGTCGACGCGACCGTGGTGCGCCTGATCCTGGTGCCCGCCCTGATGGCGATGTTCGCCGAGTGGAACTGGTGGCTGCCGCGCTGGCTCGACCGCATCCTGCCGTCGGTCGACTTCGAGAAGCCGCTTCCCAAGGTGGACATCGGCGACCTCGTCATCATCCCCGAGGACATCTCCGAACTGGGTCCGTCCGGCTCGGACATCCGCACCGTCGTCAAGTCGGCAGCGAAGCTGAAGAACCTTGCGCCGCAAAGCATCACGGTCGCCGACCCACTGGCGTTCAGCGGCTGCGGGCCCGTCGTGGTGAGTCGCACCAGCGACGGCGACCAGGCCCTGCTCGTCGGGTCGGGCGTGCGGGCGATCAACGCCGTCGGCGCGGGCGCGACCGCGGTGGCACCCGCCGGCACCGACACCGTCCGCATCGGCACCCGCGGCGGCCGGTTCTACTCGGTGCGCGGCGGCGGCAGGAAGGTGCCGCCGACGACGGTCCACCCGGTCACGATGTGGCGGGGCAGGCTCGCGGTCGCGTTGGACGCGCTGCAGACCGCTGCCGATGCCGACGTCCCGGTCGTGGAACGGCGCAAGCCGATGGAGACCACCAACGTGCTGCTGCCCACCGGTGACCGGCTGCAGATCCCCACCGGTGCCGAGACGCTGCGGTTGAAGAGCTACCTGATCATGTGCCGGAACTCGACCAGGGACTTCACGGAGTTCGCCGATCTGATCGACTCGATGGAGACCCAAACCGCGGCGGAGGTGCTGGCCCGGATGGACCGGTATTACTCTGGTCAACGCTCCCGCAGGCAGTGGGTGGCCACGCAGCTGGTACGCCGTCTGGCCGATCCCCACCCGTCGGATGCGGACGACGTCGCCGCAGCGGCGGACCCCGACGCGGGCGCCGAATGGGAGAGAGTGAGAAAGCGCTGCCTCTCGGTGGCGGTGGCGATGCTGGAGGAGGCGAGGTGACGTTGTCCGCAGACGCGCGGGACACGCTCAGCGACACCCCGGGTCGCCCGCGTCAAGCCGCAGGCCCCGCACAGCGCAGGCCACCGGTCGACGACCGACCGGTGGAGTTCTGGCCCACGTCGTCGATCCGCGCCGCCCTCGACACCGACGACCTGACGGTGTGGCAGCGCATCGTCGTCGCCATCAAGCGAGACCCCTACGGCAGGACCGCCCGGCAGGTCGAGGAGGTCCTCGAGACGGCACCGCCCTACGGCGTGTCCAAGGCGCTGCAGGAGGTCCTGATCCGGACCCGCGCGCACCTCGAGGCCAATGAGTGCGCCGAGGTGGCCCGGCACGTCCGGCTGCTGCTCGAGCGGTCAGGTCTCGGGGAGCAGGAGTTCGCCTCGCGGATCGGCCTACCGACCTCGACGTTCGCGGCGTACCTCGACGGCAGCCAGTGCCCGACCGCGTCGCTGATGATCCGCATGCGTCGCCTGTCCGACCGCTTCGCCAAGATCCACGACGAGCGCACGCGCCGCTGACTAGCGAGCGTTGATGGGCGTCACGTCGACGACCATCCACTTCCCACTTTCCTTGGACAGCGTGATCCGCAAGGCGTAGACCGCGACGTCGGGCTTCTTGTTCGGAGCGTTCTGCGTGCCGCGCATCACGACGGCCACACTCGCGACGGCGGGCCCGATCGCCTCGACACCGGCCGAGATCGTCTCGGCCTGCCCCGAGATGTTCTTGCTCGTCAATTCCCTTGCGACAGCAGCGAACTCGTTGCGGTAGGTCTCTGCGCGTTCGGGCGTCATCAGCCCCGCCGCACGGTCGATGGACGCGTTGGGGTCCTGCGGGGTGAACGTCGCGGACGCCTCGGCGACGCTGCTGGCGATGCCCACCACCTCGTCCACGTCGGCGCGCATGGCGCGATCGGGCACCGTCCACTGCGTATAGCCGACGACGACGGCGGCGATCAGCGCCGCGGCCGCGATGCCGACGACCGCCAGGCGTAGACCGGGGCCCTCGTCGTCGGTGCCGACGGTGACGCCGTCGCGGCGGTACAGCACGTAGTCGACGACCATCGCCTGCACGATCAGCAGGCACAGCACCGAGCACACCGACACCCACCACAGCGGCCACGCCAGTGCCATGCCGACGTAGATCAGCGCGACGAGCGCCGCCACCGGCGCCAGCACGTCGAACAGCACCACCCGCAACGGGTTTCTCATCGCAGCGTCTCCAGCCGCGAGATCAGCAGCTTGCCGTCGACGTCGGAGACGCCGAGGCGGAGATTCCACCGCACGGTCTGCGGTTCCTGAGCGCCCGCGTTGCGGCTCAGCGACGTCGCGACCACGATCACGGTGTCGGTGCGCGACGCGACCGACGACAGCTCGGGCTGGTCTTCGGCGGGCGCCTGGCCGGGCGGGTCGTGGTGGAGCGATTCGATCGACACCGACTCGACCTGGCCGGTGGTCTGCGACTGCAGCTTCGTCACCAGTTGCTTGAACGGCTCGACGGTCGACTCGAAGTCGGCGCTCAGCTGTCCGACGGTGCCGTCGTGCAGCGTGCGCAGGCTCTCGTCGAGGCCGCCCTGGTTCATGTTGATCAGGACGTTGGTCCAGTCGACGGCTGCCTGCAGCACCTCAGTTTGATAGGTCCGCTCGGCGCTCTCACTGCGGTGACCGGACCAGATGAGGAACGCGAGCACGACGGCCGCGACGGAGACGACGCCGAGCACGGCCGATGCGATGCCGAGACCGGTGATCCGACCGCCTGCGTCCTCGGTGGTCGTTGCTGCTGGCTCGTCGGGCATGGCCGTGAGGGTACCTGGCACCCGTCGGTGTCCCCGCCGTCGTGCCGCCGCAGACGCCCGTCCTGACCTCGGTGGCGGCGCGCACCCGGCGCGCGATGGCAGGATGGCGGAGTGACGCTTGAAGCCCTCAAATCCGGTATCGACCTGTCCTACGTGGACGACGATGCACGTCCCCAGGACGACCTCTTCGGACACGTCAACGGCCGCTGGCTGACCGAATACGAGATCCCCGCCGACCGCGCGACCGACGGAGCGTTCCGCTCGCTCGCCGACCGGGCGGAGGAGCAGGTCCGGGACATCATCATCGAAGCCAGCGACCTGAAGGCAGCGCCGGGCACCGACGAGCAGCGGGTGGGCGATCTGTTCGCCAGCTTCATGGACGAGGCCGCCGTTGCCAGCGCCGGGGTGACGCCGTTACTCGATGAAATCGAAGCCGTCGACCTCGCCGTGGACCGCGACGCACTGGCGTCGGTGCTCGGGGCCTTGCAGCGCGTCGGCGTCGGAGGCGGCACGGGCGTGTACGTCGACACCGACTCGAAGGACTCCAACCGCTACCTGCTGCACTTCTCGCAGTCGGGGCTGGGACTGCCCGACGAGTCGTACTACCGCGACCCGCAGCACGCCGAGATCCTCGCGGCCTACCCCAAGCACATCGCGCGGATGCTGGGCCTGGTCTTCGGCGCCGAGCCGCAGCCCGGCGAGTGGGAGGCGACCGCCGAGCGCATCGTCGGCCTGGAAACCGCGCTCGCCGCAGCGCACTGGGACGTCGTGAAGCGTCGCGACGCCGACCTGACCTACAACCTGCGTGCGTTCGCCGACCTGGCCGCCGAGGCGCCCGGCTTCGATTGGTCCGGCTGGGTGGCCGCGCTGGGCACCACTCCCGAGCAGGTCGCGGAGGTCGTCGTCCGCCAGCCCGACTTCCTGACCGCTTTCGCCGAACTGTGGGCCGAACGCGACCTCGAGGACTGGAAGCGCTGGCTGCGCTGGCGCGTCATCAATGCGCGGGCGTCGCTGCTGACCGACGAGCTGATCGAGGAGAACTTCGACTTCTACGGTCGCACCCTGTCGGGCACCGAGCAGATCCGCGACCGCTGGAAGCGCGGCGTCGGTCTGGTCGAGGGCCTGATGGGCGACGCGGTCGGCAAGCTCTACGTCGAGCGGCACTTCCCGCCCGGCGCGAAGGCGCGGATGGACGAACTCGTCGAGAACCTGCGCGAGGCCTACCGGGTCAGCATCAACGACCTGGAGTGGATGACGCCCGAGACGCGGCAGCGCGCGCTGGCCAAGCTCGACAAGTTCACCCCGAAGATCGGCTACCCGGCGCGGTGGCGCGACTACTCGGCGCTGGTCATCGATCGCAATGATCTGTACGGCAACTACATTCGCGGGCAGGCCGTCGACACCGACCGTGAACTCGCCAAGCTCGGCGGCCCGGTCGACCGCGACGAGTGGTTCATGACTCCGCAGACCGTCAACGCCTACTACAACCCGGGGATGAACGAGATCGTCTTCCCCGCGGCGATCCTGCAGCCGCCGTTCTTCGACGCCGAGGCCGACGACGCGGCCAACTACGGCGGCATCGGTGCGGTGATCGGCCACGAAATCGGGCACGGGTTCGACGATCAGGGTGCCAAGTACGACGGTGACGGCAACCTCGTCGACTGGTGGACCGACAGCGACCGCGACGAGTTCGGGGTGCGCACCAAGGCGCTGATCGACCAGTACGAGACCTTCACGCCACGTGGACTGGAGCACAATCACCACGTCAACGGCGCGTTCACGGTCGGCGAGAACATCGGCGATCTGGGTGGGTTGTCGATTGCGCTGCTGGCGTACCAGATCTCACTGAACGGTGCAGAGGCGCCGGTCATCGACGGGCTGACCGGTGTGCAGCGCGTGTTCTACGGCTGGGCGCAGGTGTGGCGCACCAAGTCCCGCGATGCCGAGGCGATCCGCCGGCTCGCGATCGACCCGCACTCACCGCCGGAGTTCCGCTGCAACGGCGTGGTTCGCAACATCGACGCCTACTACGACGCGTTCGGCGTCGCGGAGTCCGACGGGCTGTACCTCGAACCCGCTGCCCGCGTGCGCATCTGGAGCTGATCTGCGCCGAGACGTCGGTTGTCGACGGTTTTCCGCGTTGTTCCGTCAACTTCCGTAGTCTCGGCGGATGGGGGACGACTGGGGCAGCGGCCTGGGCTTTGAACTCCTCGACCGGCTGGAGACCCACCTGCGCGAACGAGGCGTCCCAGATGTGGTCCTCGGTGCGCTGCCCGGCAACCACGACGCGATCCGGCTGTACGAACGGCGGGGGTGCCGGCCGACGTGGCTGTACCTCTCGAAGTTCGAGGGCCGTTAGACCCCGGTTAGCCGGCGAGGGCGTTGGACTTCGACGGGCCCCGGACCACCCCGTGGGGCAGCACCACGTCGAGGTAGTTGGAGACCCGCGCCACCGCCTCCGCGTCGTCGACGAAGCCCGCATACAGCTGTACGCCCCACAGGATCGACGAGAGCAGGCCGACGATGGCGCGTTGGTCGACGTCGGCGGCCAGCTCGCCTCGCTCGACGGCGTTGCTCACCATCGCGCCGATCAGGTCCGTCGCCGTCATCAACAGCGACCCCTTGCGCTTGCGCTTGGGTCCACGCGCAACGTCGAGGTAGTCACGCATCATGAACGGCATCAGCGAACGGTCCTCGGCGTCGAGGCGGCGCATCGCGAGGACGTAGTGGCGAATCTGGGCGCGCAGCGTCGGTTGGTTCAGGACGTCCCGGACGGACCGCTTCATCACGGACGAGACGTCGGCGACGACCGCATCGTGGATGTCGTCGATGCCCGCGAAGTAGTAGTAGACCGCGGTGTTGGACAGTCCTGCCTGGTCGGCGACCATTCTGACGGTGGCCGCCCTTCGCCCCCTGGAGCCGAGCACGATCCGGCCTGCCGACACGATGGAGGCACGGGTCTCCCCCGCGCTGCCGCCCGCCGGCCGACCTCGCTTCGGTTTGACTGCCTTCACCACCGGTTTACTCTCAGCCACGCTTCCCCCAACGCCCAGCACGACCATATCGTGCGGAAAGCGCAGAGCAAAGCGGGCAGAGCAAATTAGGGGGTAGGCAACGGACTCCCCCCGGAGGTGGGTTGCCGAAGAAAAGCGCTTAGAACATTTGCCAGTCCGACGCACCGTCGGGCTGGGTATAGAGGCCGCCGGTCGAGTTCTTGATGACGACGGGGTCGCCGCTCCCGAAGTTGTCGTAGAACCATTGGGCGTTGGTCGGGCTCAGGTTGATGCAGCCGTGGCTGACGTTGCGCTTGCCCTGATCGCCGACAGACCACGGCGCGCTGTGCACGAAGATGCCGCTGTTGTCGATACGCACGGCGTCCTGGACCTTGAGCTTGTACCCCTCCGCCGAGGTCACCGGTACGCCATAGGTCGACGAGTCCATCACGATGTCCGGGAACTTCTCCAGCACGTAGTACGTGCCGTTCTTGGTCTCGTGCTTGCCGTCTTCCTTGCCCATGGACATCGGGAACGTCTTCTCGAGTTCGCCGTTGCGCCTGACTTCCATCGTGTGGGTCGCATCGTCGATGGTCGCCACCAGGTAGTCGCCGGTGCGGAAGCTGGACTTGGTGCCACCGGCGTCGATGTTCACCGTGGTGTTGGCCGGCCAGAAGTCCTGCGGACGCCAGCGCACCTGGGTGTCGCTGGTCCAGTAGAAGCGGCCGGGAACCGGCGGGCTCGACGAGATGTGGATGGCCTGCTCGGCCATCGCACGGTCGGCGATGGGGCGCTGGAAGTTGATGTAGATCGGCTTGGCCACACCGACCATCGACCCGTTGAGCGGGTTGAACGTTGGCGGCGCGAACACCGGCTCCCCCGTGTACGGGGTCGGGTTCTGGCCCGCGGGCGTCCCCTCGGGGATGACCGCGGGTGCGCCGTACTGGTTGAGCGCGGGGGTGGCGGGCACCACCGGATCGGCGACGGGCGGCGCAGGCGGATCCCACGGCATGCGCGGCATCTGGAACGGCGCCGGGGGCGCCGGCTGCGCGACGGGCGGCACGGGCACCGCCGGGTCCGGTTGCGGTTCCGCCCAGGCAGATGGGCTGCCGAGTGCGAATGAACCGACCAGTCCGGCCGTGAACACCGCGGTCGCGATCCTCTTCATCGCCCTCTTTGGCGCCTGAACGTACGTCCTTTGCGGCATCTAGCCACCTCCATAACCCAAACTGACCCCAGTGTGGCACAGCGCGGGGTTCCACCCATCCCCGCGACGACCGTCACGGCCCGGCATCGGGCCGGGTACGCGGCCGACGAATGACCGCTGAACTGCCACTTTGATCGCCTTCGTCCAGACGATCGTTACGCGTATCGCACGCTTCGCATTCCGGCCAACGCCGGTCAGGACCGCACCAGCCGGGCGATCGCAGCCGACGCCTCGGCCAGCTTCTTGTCGGCCTCCTCGCCGCCCTCGGCGACGGCATGGCTCACGCAGTGGCCGAGGTGTTCGTCGAGCAGGCCCAGCGCCACCGACTGCAGCGCACTGTTGACGGCGCTGATCTGCGTCAGCACGTCGATGCAGTACTTGTCCTCGTCGATCATCTTCGAGATGCCGCGCACCTGGCCCTCGATGCGCCGCAAACGCTTGGCGTAGTTCTCCTTGTTCGACGAATAGCCATGTGCGGCAACCTCGTCGACGGGCGAGTCAACCTTGGACACGTCAACGGTCTCGGACACGTCAGCCTCCCAGCATCTGTTTCATCTGATCGATCTCGGCCTGCTGGGTCTTCACGATCTCGGCGGCGAGGTCCTTGGCGTCGGCATTGGCGCCGTCGGCTATCTCGGTGTTGGCCATCGCGATGGCTCCTTCGTGATGGCCGATCATCGACTGCAGCCACAGTGTGTCGAATTCGGCGCCCTTGAGCGTCTCCAGCCTCTTCATCGTGGCCCCGTCGACCATTCCCTGCATCCCCATGCCACCCATGTCGTGACCTTCGTGACCGGTCGCGGCGCTGCCGGTCCACTCGGTGAGGAACCCCTGCATGGTCTCGATCTCGGGTTCCTGGGCCTTCGAGATGGCCGCGGCCAGTTCGATGACGGCGGGGTCCGACGACCGGTCGGGCACCAGCTCCGACATCTGGACGGCCTGCTCGTGGTGCGGAATCATGCCCTTGGCGAAGTCGACGTCCGCGGCGTTGACGCCTGCGGGCAGGGCCGCGGGCGCTTCGCCGGACGCGGCGGGCGCGGACGACTCGGCGCCCTGCGAATGGCCGGCGTGGTCGTCCGACGCGGGCGTCTCGGTACAGGCGGACACGAACAGGGCGGTGGCGGCTGCGGCGACCAGCGCGGCGATGCGCCCGGTGGCCGACGTGGTGGAGGTCATGAATCCACCGTACCGGATACCCCCAAGGGGTATCGAAATCGTTTTGGACTACTAACTGGTCGAGCGCATAATCGACGGATGCCCTCAGACGCTCAACCCGACATCAAGCCCCGCAGCCGCGACGTCACCGACGGCCTCGAGAAGACCGCCGCCCGCGGGATGCTCCGCGCGGTGGGAATGGGTGACGACGACTGGGTGAAGTCGCAGATCGGTGTCGCGTCGTCGTGGAACGAGATCACCCCGTGCAACCTGTCACTGGACCGGCTGGCGAAGTCCGTCAAGGACGGCGTGCACGCCGCCGGCGGCTTCCCGATGGAGTTCGGCACCATCTCGGTGTCCGACGGCATCTCGATGGGCCACGAGGGCATGCACTTCTCGCTGGTGTCCCGTGAGGTGATCGCCGACAGCGTCGAGACCGTGATGATGGCCGAGCGCCTCGACGGCTCGGTGCTGCTCGCCGGCTGCGACAAGTCGCTGCCCGGCATGCTGATGGCCGCCGCCCGCCTCGACCTGGCCAGCGTGTTCCTCTACGCCGGCTCGATCATGCCCGGCAAGGCGACGCTGACCGACGGCACCGAGCGCGACGTCACGATCATCGACGCGTTCGAGGCCGTCGGCGCCTGCGCCCGCGGGCTCATGTCGCGCGAGGACGTCGACATCATCGAGCGCGCCATCTGTCCGGGCGAGGGCGCCTGCGGCGGCATGTACACCGCCAACACCATGGCCTCGGCGGCCGAGGCGCTGGGCATGTCCCTGCCCGGGTCCGCCGCACCGCCCGCCAGCGACCGGCGCCGTGACGGCTACGCCCGCGCCAGCGGCGAGGCCGTCGTCGAACTGCTCAAGCGCGGAATCACCGCCCGCGACATCATGACCAAGGAGGCGTTCGAGAACGCCATCGCCGTCGTGATGGCGTTCGGCGGGTCCACCAACGCGGTGCTGCACCTGCTTGCGATCGCATGGGAGGCGGGCGTCGAACTCACGCTCGCCGACTTCACCCGCGTCGGCGCCAAGGTGCCGCACCTCGCGGACGTCAAGCCGTTCGGCAAGCACGTCATGTACGACGTCGACCGCATCGGCGGCGTGCCCGTCGTCATGAAGGCGCTGCTGGACGCCGGTCTGCTGCATGGCGATTGCCTCACCGTCACGGGCCGGACCATGGCGGAGAACCTCGCCGACATCGCACCGCCCGATCCCGACGGCAAGGTGCTGCGCGCCCTGACGTCGCCGATCCATCCGACCGGCGGCATCACGATCCTGCACGGCTCGCTGGCACCGGAGGGCGCGGTCGTGAAGTCCGCGGGCTTCGACTCCGACGTGTTCGAGGGCACCGCACGGGTCTTCGAGCGCGAGCGCGCCGCACTCGACGCGCTCGAGGACGGCACGATCACCCACGGGGACGTCGTCGTCATCCGCTACGAGGGCCCCAAGGGCGGGCCCGGCATGCGCGAGATGCTCGCGATCACCGGTGCGATCAAGGGCGCGGGCCTCGGCAAGGACGTGCTGCTGATGACCGACGGCCGGTTCTCCGGCGGCACCACCGGCCTCTGCGTCGGCCACGTCGCGCCGGAGGCCGTAGACGGCGGACCGATCGCGTTCGTCCGCGACGGCGACCGGATCCGGCTCGACGTCGGCAAGGGCACGCTCGACCTGCTGGTCGACGCCGACGAACTCGAGTCCCGCAAGGTCGGCTTCGAGCCGCTGCCCCCGGTGTACACGTCAGGCGTGCTCGCGAAGTACACCAAGCTGGTGCAGTCGGCGGCGACCGGCGCGGTCTGCAGCTAGCGCTCGACTTCCCGCGAACGTTGGTTACCGCCACGCCATCCACGAAAAAGCGTGACGGTAATCGACGTTCGGCGGGGCTAGCTGTACTGCCCAGGGACGTTGGTCAACCTGGTGATGGGCGAGGTCTTGCCTATTGCTGAGTGTTGCCGGTGGTGATTGTAGGTGTGCAGCCAGGCCGGCAGGGCCGAGCGGCGGGTGAGTTCGTTGGG
>NZ_JAKCFC010000010.1 GCF_021916785.1 Mycolicibacterium lacusdiani | reverse complement strand
GCCCACCGCTTTCGCGTCATCTACAACACCATCCGACCACACCAAGCCATCCAGGACCGCACCCCACAACAGGCCTACCTGAACCCCATTAACCTGGAAATCCTGCCAACTCCTTGACTCAAGACAGCGACGGTCCTTCGAGCCACCGGCACGGTGGCTGAGTGGGCGCGCGTGGAGGCTGCAGCCACTGCCCGCCGGCTTGCGGCGATGGTTGTTCTCTTGGATCAGGCCTACGCCGCGGACGGGTCGTCCGACCGGGAGCAGTGGTACCTGGACAACTGGGGTGCCGTGGCCGCGGAGATCGGTGCCGAACAGAACATCACCCAGGGCGCAGCGGCGCATCAGCTATTGATCGCGACCGCGCTGCGCGACCGGCTGCCTCACGTGGCGGCACTGTTCGCCGACGGGCTGGTGTCCTACCGCGTGGTGTCGGCTATCACCGCACGGACAGCCCTGGTGCGGGACCGGGACGCGCAGCTGGCGGTCGACAAGGCGTTCGCAAAGGTCCTTCGGGACTGGGCGCCAATGTCCGAAGAGAAACTCAACAACGCCATCGACGCGATCGTCGCCGGACACGACCCACACGGGGTCTACCGCACGAAGCTGACGGCCAAGGGTCGCAACGTCCAGTTCGACTATGACGGTTCGGGCATGGCCACGATGTTCTGCACGATGTTCGCCACCGACGGCAAGGCCGTCGAGAAGCGCCTGAACGTCCTGGCGAGAACCGTGTGCCCGGGCGATCCGCGGACCGTCGAGCAGCGTCGCGCCGATTCGTTCCACTCGGTCCTGCGGGGTCTGGACTACCTGCCGTGCCTATGCGGCAGCGACGACTGCCCCGGCCCCACCACCGCCCCGGCGGGTGATCGGGTGGTCTACGTGGTGGTGAACGAGGACACCCTCAACGACGCCTCCGATGCCGCCAAGCAGCAGGACGCCGCGCTCGACGGTGAACCGGAGCCGCTGTACGACAAGCCGCTGTCGGAGATCACGACGTGGGATGAACTGAGCGGCAATACTAACGCCGCTCAGGACATCAAGGCCGAAGTCGCCAATACTGACATCCGACGGGGCAGTGCCGATGACTCGGAGAGCGACGGTCCCGAAGAGGGCGCCGAGGGCGCGTTCGAGGCCGAGCCTTCGGATGAAGAGGCCGACGCTGAACCAGATCACCACGACGCCGCCGGCCACCCTCCGAACGACGGACACCGGTTGAATGAGGCAGGCGCCCCCACCGATAGCCAAGCCCCCGCCACGCGCCCCGGCGCGATTCTCGGCGGCCCGTTCCTATCGGGCGCCCTCGCCCGCCGCTTCGCGCTCACCGCGAAGATCCGCAAGGTGATCCACCCAGGCGACGCTCCACCCGAGCCCCGCTACACCCCATCGCGCAGCCTGGCCGAGTTCGTGCGCTGCCGAGACCTGACCTGCCGCTTCCCCGGCTGCTCGCAACCAGCCGCTGAAACCGACATCGACCACACCATCGCCTCGCCGATCGGTCCAACGTGCGCCTCGAACTTGAAGTGCCTATGCCGTCGACATCACTTGCTGAAAACGTTCTGGGGCGGCCCCAACGGATGGCGGGACCGACAACTCCCAGACGGGACCATCATCTGGACCTCGCCGCGTGGCCGGACGTACATCACCGAGCCGGGCAGCAAGCTGCTGTTCCCCAGCCTCTGCATGCCCACCGCACCAGTCACGGTTAGCGACGAGGCGAGAACCAAAGCGGGTCAACATAACCCGGGCCTCACAATGCCCCGACGCCAACGCACCCGCGCCCAAGACCGAGCGCAACGCATCACCGAGGACCGCCGCCTCAACGAAGATGAGGCGGCGCTCGAAGCCGCGGGTGTCGAGCCCCCACCCGTCTGGGTCAGTTGGCCATCAGCCGGTGGATCGGAACGCCCGTGTCAGTGAGAACGCGCGCCACCGTGCCGCAGCCGGCGACGAGTTCGACCGTGACGCCAGCGGCCTGCCACTCCCGCACGGATGGTGCGAAGACGTGATCACCCGATGCCACTATGACACGCTCGTAACACCGCTTCGCCCAGGCGATGTCAGCCACGCCCAGCAGGGCCCGGTCGGCACCGTCGCGGCCTCGACCGGTGAGCAGACGAATTCCCGGCGGCAACGACTCCGAGGCGGCGAACGCCCGCGATCCGTCGACAGCCACCACGACACCGTCGTCGTTGTAGACGCCCACCCGGTCCTCGTAGAGATCCCAAATCCGGCGAACCGCCCGCGGCGTGACATGCCCCCGCGGACAGAGATTCTCGAGATCGATCAAGTGGAATGTCCGCGGCAGTGGCCGCCGGTGTCTGCCGCACGGTTGCTGCCGTCTGCGTTGCTTCGGTGTGGTCATCGATCCCCCCAGGTCGTTGGAGCGACAGGATGCCAGCGACCACCGACAAATGACATGACACGAATGAGAGCGAGGTAGCACTATGACCGGATGACCGAGCCAGCGACGACGTGGCGCGAGACGCTGCGCGCCCAACTGCTCACCGCGCGCAAGGACCGCGACCAGACGAGGGTCTCCGCCCTGCGCAGCGCGCTGAGTGCGATCGACAACGCCGAGACCCCAGACGCCGACACCCCAGCCGAAACGACACCCGTCGTGACACCCGATGGCGCGATCGCCGGGGCAACGTCCGGTCTCGCGTCTACGGAGGTCGCCCGGCGGCAGCTGACCGACTCCGAGATCCGTGCGCTGCTTCGAGGAGAAATCGACGAACGTCTGAGGGCCGCCGAGCAGTTGGCGGACAACGGCGCCGGGGATCGTGCCGCGGCGGTGCGGTCCGAAGCCGACGTCCTGACCGCGGTACTCGCCGCGGGCTAGGCGCCCACCCACACCCACCTTGGACACCCGACCCGCTCCCGCGATGTCACACCGTCGTGCCAGTCTGGAGGCGTGTTGCTTCATGACGTCGCCGCAGCGTCGGTCGACGTCGGCGCGGTGTCGTCACGCTCGGCGAAGATCGCCAGGATCGCCGAGCTGCTGACGGCTGCGACGACCGACGCCGACCCTGCCGACCCAACCGACCCCGCCGACACTGCCGACACTGCCGACACCGCCGCCATCATCGTCACCTGGCTCTCGGGCGACCTACCCCAACGGCAGATCGGCGTCGGGTGGGCCGCGTTGCGCTCGCTGCCCGCGCCTGCCGCCGAACCCACGCTGACCGTCACCGGCGTGCACGCCACCTTCAGCGAGATCAAGGCCGTCGCAGGCAAGGGCTCGCAGGCCCGCCGCGCCGAGCTGCTAGCCGGAGTGTTCGGTTCGGCCACCGACGTCGAGCAGACGTTCCTGCGCCGACTGCTCGGCGGCGAACTACGCCAGGGCGCGCTGGTGGGCGTCATGGCCGACGCCGTCGCCAAGGCCGCAGGCCAACCCGCTACTGGCGTCCGCCGGGCGGCGATGCTCAGCGGCGACCTCGCCACCGTGGCAGCCGCCGTGCTGACCGAGGGCGCCGAGGCGCTCGACCGGTTCACCCTGCACGTCGGCACGCCCGTCGGACCGATGCTCGCGCAGACGTCCACCGGCGTCGCGCACGCGCTCGAGAAGCTTGGCGGCACCGCCATATTCGAGGCGAAACTCGACGGCGCCCGCGTCCAGATCCACCGCGACGGCGACGACGTGTCCATCTACACCCGCAGCCTCGACGACGTCACCGACCGCCTGCCCGAGGTCGTCCAGGCCACGCTCGCCCTGCCCGTGCACGCGCTGATCGCCGACGGCGAGGCCATCGCGCTGCGGCCCGACGGCCGGCCCGACCGCTTCCAGGTGACGGCGTCGCGGTTCGGCTCGCGCGGCACCAGGGACGCCGTCGCCCAACCGCTATCGGTCTTCTTCTTCGACCTGCTGCACCTCGACGGGGTCGACCTGCTCGACGCCTCCACCACCGACCGGTTGGCAGCCCTCGACTCCATCGTCCCGGCGACGCAGAGGGTCGACCGACTGTCCACCGACGACGCCGACGCGGCCGACGCGTTCCTGCAGGCCACACTCGATGCCGGGCACGAGGGCGTGATGGCCAAGTCACCGTCGTCGCCGTACGAGGCGGGCCGCCGCGGCGCCGGCTGGCTGAAGGTCAAGCCCGTCCACACGCTCGACCTCGTGGTGCTCGCCGTCGAATGGGGCTCGGGCCGCCGCACCGGCAAGCTCTCGAACATCCATCTCGGCGCCCGCGACCCCGACACCGGCGGCTACGTCATGCTCGGCAAGACGTTCAAGGGCATGACCGACGAGATGCTCGACTGGCAGACCGCACGCTTCACCGAACTCGCCACCGGGCCGACCGACTCCTACGTCGTCCCCGTGCGACCCGAACAGGTCGTCGAGATCGCCCTCGACGGCGTGCAGGGATCCACTCGCTACCCCGCGGGCATGGCGCTGCGCTTCGCACGGGTGGTCCGTTACCGCGACGACAAGCGTCCCGACGAGGCCGACACCGTGGACACCGTGCGGGCACTGTACGACCGCCCCTGAACGACGCACCAAACGGGGCGTTCTCGCCAATCGCCTGAGCCACGATGACAGGATCGCCCTATGGCTGCATCACCACCCACACCCCGGGCCACCACGTCGGAACGCACCGAGGAGACCGTCGGCGACGTCACGTACGTCCGCAATAGCGCCGACCTGCCCCCGGTCGCGATCATCGACCGCTCACCGATCACCCTGAAGCACAAGATCGTCTTCGGCGTCATCGCCATCATCGGCGCGGTCGCGTGGGCCGTGATCGCCTTCTTCCGCGGGGAGACGGTCAACGCGGTCTGGTTCGTCATCGCCGCGTTCTGCACGTACGTCATCGGCTTCCGGTTCTACGCCCGGTTGATCGAGATGAAGATCGTCAAACCCCGCGACGACGTCGCCACCCCTGCCGAGATCTTCGAGAACGGCACCGACTACATGCCCACCGACCGGCGCGTGCTGTTCGGCCACCACTTCGCGGCCATCGCCGGCGCAGGCCCGCTGGTGGGCCCGGTGCTCGCCATGCAGATGGGCTACCTGCCCGGCACCATCTGGATCATCATCGGCGCGTTGGTTGCCGGCTGCGTGCAGGACTACCTGGTCCTCTCGATCTCGGTGCGCCGCCGCGGCCGCTCGCTGGGCCAGATGGCCCGCGACGAGCTCGGCACCATCGGCGGTGTCGCCGCGATCGTCGGCGTGCTGGTCATCATGGTGATCCTGCTGGCAGTGCTGGCGCTCGTCGTCGTCAACGCCCTCTCCGAGAGCCCGTGGGGCGTCTTCTCCATCGCGATGACGATTCCCATCGCGATCTTCATGGGTCTCTACCTGCGGTACCTGCGACCCGGTCGGGTCTCCGAGGTCTCCCTGATTGGCGTCGTGCTGCTGCTGCTCGCCGTCCTCTCTGGCGGCTGGGTCGCCGAAACGGCTTGGGGTACCGACTGGTTCACCCTGTCGAAGGTCGCCCTGTCCTGGTGCATCATCGCCTACGGCCTCGCTGCCTCGGTACTCCCGGTGTGGTTGCTGCTCGCCCCCCGCGACTACCTGTCCACCTTCATGAAGGTCGGCACGATCGTGCTGCTGGCCATCGGCATCCTGCTGGCCCGCCCGATCATGGAGGCGCCCGCGGTCTCGTCGTTCGCCGCCAGCGGCACCGGCCCGGTCTTCGCCGGTTCGCTGTTCCCGTTCCTGTTCATCACGATCGCGTGCGGTGCGCTGTCCGGTTTCCATTCGCTGATCTCCTCGGGCACCACGCCGAAGCTGCTCGAGAAGGAAAGCCAGATGCGGCTGATCGGCTACGGCGGCATGCTGACCGAGTCGTTCGTCGCAATCATGGCGCTCATCACCGCGGCCATCCTCAACCAGCACCTGTACTTCACGATGAACGCGCCCGCCGCCTCCACCGGAACCACCGGGCAGACCGCTGCCGACTACGTCAACGGCCTTGGCCTCTCCGGCCCACCGATCACCGGAGCCGAGATCGACGCGGCCGCCGAAAGCGTCGGCGAGGAGTCCATCGTCTCCCGCACGGGCGGCGCACCCACGCTGGCCTTCGGCATGTCCGAGGTGCTGCACCAGGTGTTCGGCGGTCAGGCACTCAAGGCGTTCTGGTACCACTTCGCGATCATGTTCGAGGCGCTGTTCATCCTCACCACGGTCGACGCGGGCACCCGGGTGGCGCGCTTCATGCTCTCCGACGGTCTCGGCAACCTCGGCGGCCCGTTCAAGAAGCTGCAGAACCCGAGTTGGCGTGTGGGAGCCTGGATCTGCAGCATCATCGTGGTCGCCGCGTGGGGCAGCATCCTGTTGATGGGCGTCACCGACCCCCTCGGCGGCATCAACACCCTGTTCCCCCTGTTCGGCATCGCCAACCAGCTGCTGGCCGCCATCGCGCTGACGGTCGTCACCGTCGTCATCATCAAGCGCGGCCTGCTGAAGTGGGCATGGATCCCCGGCATTCCACTGGCGTGGGACCTCGTCGTGACCATGACCGCCTCGTGGCAGAAGATCTTCTCGGGCGATCCGAAGGTCGGCTACTGGACGCAGCACTTCCAGTACCGCGACGCCAAGGACGCGGGCAAGACCGCGTTCGGCGCGGCCAAGGACGCCGGCCAGCTCGACGCCGTCATCCGCAACACGTTCATCCAGGGCACGCTGTCGATCGTGTTCGCCGTACTGGTGGTCATCGTGTTCGCCGCAGGCGTCGTCATGGCGCTCAAGGCGATTCAGGGCCGCGGCAGGCCGCTGACCGAGGACGAGCCGGTGCCGTCGCGCATCTTCGCGCCGTCCGGACTGCTGGCCACCAAGGCTGAGAAGGAGGTGCAGAAGCAATGGGACGAGTCACCGCATACGCCCGCCAGATCGGTTGGTACTGGGGGTCACTGATGGGCGACAACCACTATCGCCGCTACGTCGAACACCGCTCGCGCACCCATCCCGGTGACCCGGTGATGTCCGAGCGGGACTACTGGCGCATGCGTCACGATGCGACGGAACGGAATCCGCAGACGCGCTGCTGCTGAGTTCCCACTCCGAGTTTCCCCGTGCCCCCGACGTGTACTGTCGAATTTACGGTAAGGGCATTCAACGGGAGGTTCGCGATGGACAAGAACGACATGATCTTGATCAGCGTCGACGATCACATCATCGAGCCGCCGAACATGTTCGCCAACCACCTGCCCAAGAAGTACGCCGACGAGGCACCGCGGCTCGTGCACAACGCCGACGGCTCGGACACGTGGCAGTTCCGCGACGTCGTCATCCCCAACGTCGCACTGAACGCGGTAGCAGGCAGGCCCAAGGAGGAGTACGGCCTCGAACCCCAGGGCCTCGACGAGATCCGCAAGGGCTGCTACGACCCCGACGAACGCGTCAAGGACATGAACGCCGGCGGCGTCCTGGCCACCATGAACTTTCCGTCGTTCCCCGGCTTCGCCGCGCGACTGTTCGCCACCGAGGACTCGGAGTTCTCGCTGGCACTAGTGCAGGCCTACAACGACTGGCACATCGACGAATGGTGCGCCAGCAATCCCGGGCGCTTCATCCCGATGGCCATCCCCGCGATCTGGGACCCGGCGCTGGCAGCCCAAGAGGTGCGCCGCGTCGCCGAGAAGGGCGTGCACTCACTGACGTTCACCGAGAACCCATCCGCACTGGGCTACCCGTCGTTCCACGACCACGAATACTGGGCTCCCTTGTGGCAGGCCCTCGTCGACACCGAGACCGTGATGAACGTGCACATCGGATCCTCGGGTCGGCTCGCCATCACCGCCCCGGACGCACCGATGGACGTGATGATCACGTTGCAGCCCATGAACATCGTGCAGGCTGCGGCGGATTTGCTATGGTCGGCGCCGATCAAGAAGTACCCGACGCTCAAGATCGCGCTGAGCGAGGGCGGCACGGGGTGGATCCCCTACTTCCTCGACCGGGTGGACCGCACCTACGAGATGCACTCGACCTGGACGGGACAGGACTTCGGCGGAAAGAAGCCCAGCGAGGTGTTCCGCGAGCACTTCATGACGTGCTTCATCTCCGATCCGATCGGCGTGAAGAACCGCCACGAGATCGGCATCGACAACATCTGCTGGGAGATGGACTACCCGCACTCGGATTCCATGTGGCCCGGTGCCCCGGAAGAACTGTGGGCCGTGTTCGACACCTATGACGTCACCGATGCCGAGATCGACAAGATCACCCACGAGAACGCGATGAAGCTCTACCACTTCGAGCCGTTCGCCCACGTTCCCAAGGACCAGGCCACCGTCGGCGCGCTGCGCAAGGCCGCCGAGGGCCACGACGTCTCCGTTCGCGCCCTGAGCCACGCACGAACCGGCGAGAAGACGAGCGTCAGCGACTGGACGGCGAACCTGGAGAAGGCGACCGCGTCGCAGAAGTAGGGCTAGCGCAACGAATATCGGATCGGCAGGTGCTTGAGGCCGCCGACGAAGGTGGTGGCCAGGTAGTCGGGCCGGCCTGCGAGTTCGACCGACGTCAACCGCGGCAGTAGCTCGCTGAAGAAGCTGTTGATCTCCAGCCGGGCCAGCGCGGCGCCCAGACAGAAGTGCACACCGTATCCGAAGGCGATGTGCCGGTTCGGATCTCGGCCGACGTCGAAGGTGAACGGGTCGCTGAACACCTCCTCGTCACGGTTGCCGGAGACGTAGGACAGCAGCACCGACTCGCCTGCGGAGATCTTCACACCACGAATGACGTAGTCGCGCTGCGCAGTTCGCATGAACTCCTTCACCGGGGTCGTCCAGCGCACCATCTCTTCCACCGCAAGCGGCATCAGGCCGGGGTCGTTGCGCAGGCGTGCCAACTGCTCGGGATGCTCGACGAGGGCGTGCATGCCGCCGGAGATGCTGGCGCTGGAGGTGTCGTGACCGGCCGCGGCGATGATCGCGTAGTAGGACACCGTCTCGATGTCCGACAGCGGCTCGCCGTCGATCGTGGCGTTGGCGATCGCCGACGCCAGGTCCTCGGTCGGATTGGCCCGGCGGCCCGCGGTCAGCTCGGTGAAGTACTGGAACATCTCGAGCAGTGCCGTCATCTGCTCGGCCATGTCACCGCGCTTGAACTCGTCGTCGTCGCTGCCGAATAGTTCCTGGGTCAGCTTGAGCATCAGCCCGAAGTCGTCCTCGGGCACGCCCAGCAGCGTCATGATCATGTAGAGCGGATAGTTGACGGCGACCTTCTGCACGAAGTCGCATTCGGGCCCCTCGGCCACCATCCTGTCGACGAACTGCTCGGCCAGTTCATCGGCACGATCCTTTAACGCGCGCATGGCCTTTGGCCGGAACCAGTTGGCGCCGATCGCCCGCACGTCACGGTGCTGCGGGTCGTCCATGTGGATGAGCGTCTTGATGCCGACGGCCGCTTGCTGCTCGTCGCCCTCCCTGGTGACCAGCACCGGTCGCGGCGAGTTGGTGAACACGTCGTTGGCACGCTCGATCTCCATGATGTCGGCGTGCTTGGTGATCGCCCAGAACGGCGCGTAGTTCGGCACGTCCACCCACGACACCGGCGCAGTGGCGCGCAGGTGTGTGAGCGCGCGGTGCAGGCCCACCTCGTCGGTGTAGGCCAACGGATCGGCCAGTACCTTGGCGGCGTCGTCCATGGTTGGAGTGCTCACCGTGGGCTCCCTTCATCGGTGGTCCGGAGTTGATTCAGCACCGACTCGACGGCCTCGTCGCTCAGCGTGGCGGGCAGCGCGGGCAGCACGCGGTCGATCGCGCCGTCGCAGCGCACCCGCAGCGCATCGGCGACGTCGCGCAGAGGAGCGACGACGGCGAAGGCGCGCAGAACGTCGTCGTCGACCAGGTCGCCCATCGCGTCCCACTGCCCCAGCTTCGACAGCCGGTGCAGTTCGGTGTGGACGTCACCCCACCCGTGCAGTTCGAGCACCTTGCGGTACGCCGGGGTGGATCCGTAGAACGCAATCTGCTTGCGGACGGGCACGGCAGCCTCCGCCATGGCCTCCTCCGTGTCGCCGGTGACGACGAACACCGGGCACGACACCTGGACGTCACGGCGCTCCCGGCCGGCGCGGCTCAGCCCGCGCAGCAGTGCGGGCGTGGTGATCTCGTCGGTATAGCGCTTGGTGGTGAAGGCGTGGGCGAGCAGACCATCGGCGACCTCGCCGCACATCTCGGTCATGGCCTCGCCGACGGCGGCGACGAAGACGTTCGGCTGACCGTGCGGCATCGGCTCGGGCGAGAACATCGGCGTCATCAGCGTGTGCGTGTAGAAGTCGCCGCGAAAGCTCAGGCGCGTTCCGTCCTGCCAGCACGTCCAGATCGCCCGCAGCGCTTCGATGAACTCCCGCATTCGGCGCACCGGGTGACTCCACGGCATGCTGAACCGCTTCTCGACGTGGGCTTGAATCTGCGAACCCAGACCGAGATTCAGCCGGCCTGCGGAGTAAGCCTGTAGGTCCCAGCCGAGGTTGGCCACCGTCATGGGATTGCGCGCGAAGGCCACCGCGATGCTGGTGCCGATCTCGAGGCGCGACGTGTGTTCGGCGGCGAGCAACAGTGGGAGGAAGGGGTCGTGGTCGATCTCGCCGGTCCAGCAGCCGTCGTAGCCAAGGCGCTCGATGTCGCGGGCGATGCCGGGGACCCGGGATAGGTCGCTCGGTACGCCCCGGTCGACGCGTAGTCGCGGAGCGAGGTCAGCAGTCAACGGCCCGCGCGGCAGCTCGCCCCTCGTCGCCGCAGTGCATGCGGCAGACGCTACAGTAAGCACTTCAGTATGGTCAACGGTCTTGGTAGGAGGACGACGTGGCGAAGGCTTCCGACTGGGACGAGACACTGGCGGACCTGGAGCGGCGGCGTAACCACACCAGGGCCATGGGTGGGCCGGAGCGGGTCGCCAAGCACCACGCCAAGGGCAAGCTCGACGCCCGTGCCCGCCTGGACCGACTGCTGGACGCGGGATCGTTTCGCGAACTAGGCACCCTGGTCGGCGGTGACATCGCCGCCGACGGGATCGTCGTCGGCTCGGGCGCGGTGAATGGGACCCCCGTGATGGTCGGCGCCGAGGACTTCACGACGCTCGCGGGCAGCATCGGCCCCGGCGGCAACTCCAAGCGGTACCGCATCGCCGAACTCGCGCTGCGTCATCGTGTGCCGCTGGTGATGTTGTTGGAAGGGGCCGGCTTTCGGCCCACCGGGGGCCACTACGGCCGCACCCCGACCGACCTGCTGGCCCAGGCGAACTGCTCGGGCAAGGTACCGACCGTGGCCGCGGTGCTCGGCCCCTCGGCGGGGCACGGCGCGCTGGTCGCCCCGGTGTGCGACTTCCGCATCATGAGCCGCCAGGGCGCGATCTTCACGGCAGGGCCGCCGGTGGTCAAGGAGTCGACGGGCGAGGAGATCACCAAGGAGGATCTCGGCGGACCGGACGTCGCGCTGCCCAGCGGGGTGATCCACAATCTCGGCGAGGACGACGAAACCGTGCTCGACGACGTCCGCCGGTACCTGTCGTACTTCCCGCCCAGCGCCTGGTCGTACCCGGCGCGACTGCCCGACGACTCGACCACCGCAGCCCGCCCGACCCCGGAGCTGCTCGACATCGTCTCGCGCGACAACAAACGCGTCTACGACATGCGCAAGGTGCTCGACGTCATCCTCGACCGTCCGGACTGGTTCGAGGTGCAGCCGAAGTTCGGCAGGGCGATCATCTGCGCGCTCGGTCACCTGGGCGGCAATCCCGTTGCCGTGGTCGCGAATCAGCCGCAGGTGATGGCCGGCTCGATCGACGCCGACGCTGCCGACAAGGCCGCGCACTTCATCATGGTCGCCGACTCGTTCCACCTGCCGATCGTGTTCCTCGCCGACAACCCGGGCATGATGCCCGGCAGCCGATCCGAGCGCAGCGGCGTGCTGCGCGCTGGGGCCCGCATGTTCGCTGCGCAGACCGCGGCGACGACGCTCAAGTTGCACGTGACCCTGCGCAAGGCATACGGATTCGGGTCGATGGTCATGTCGCTGCTCGGCTTCGACAACCAGGGCGCCACCTACGCCTACCCCGGGGCGACGATGGGCGCGATGAGTGCAGCGGCACTGACCCGCGCCACGCACGCCGAGGAGGACGTGAGCGCCAAGCTGCGCGACGCCGAGTTGCAGGCGTCCTACCGCTCGGCGGAACACCTCGGGTTCGACGAGCTGATCGACCCGCGCGAGACGCGCGATGCGCTGCTCGCCGGCCTGCATCGCGGTCTGCACGCCAGGCAGGCCGCCGCCGAACCCGTGAGCCGGACGGTCATCCTGCCGTAGCGTGGCAGCATGCCGACTCCTGCCGAATTGATGGTCGAGTGCCTCGAGGCCGAGGGCGTGACGCTGGTCTTCGGCATACCCGGCGAGGAGAACATCCACTTCGTGCGGGCGCTCGCCCGGTCCGACCAAATCCGGTACGTGCTGTGCAGGCACGAGCAGGGCGCCTCGTTCATGGCCGAGATGTACGGCCGAGTCACCGGCAGGCCCGCGGTCGTATCGGCCACACTCGGCCCCGGTGCGATCAACATGCAGCTGGGCGTCGCCGACGCGACCACCAACAGCACTCCGCTGGTGGCGATCTCGGCGCAGGTCGGACAAAACCGGGAGTACAAGGAGTCCCACCAGTACGTCGACCTGGTAGCCATGTTCGCCCCGATCACGCGGTGGTCCGACGGCGTCCCGTCACCGCTGGCGATCCCCGAGATGTTCCGCAAGGCGTTCAAGCTCGCCGAGACCGAACGCCCGGCCGCGGTGTACCTGGCGATCCCGGAGAACATCGACGCCGACGAGTCCGGCTACGACATCGCTCCCCTGCCGCGCAACGTCGTCCGGGCGGAGGCGCCCTCACCGGCACAGGTGGTCCGCGCCGCCGATCTGCTGCGGTCGGCGAAGCGTCCGGTGGTGCTCGCCGGCCATGGCGCGGCACGTGCGCACGCCACCGCGCCGCTGGTGCGGCTCTCCGAGGAACTCGGCATCCGGGTGGCCAACACGTTCCACGGCAAGGGCGTGATGCCCGACGACCACCCGAACGGCATGGGCACCATCGGCTTCATGCGGCACGATTACGTGAACTTCGGCTTCGACGACGCGGACCTGGTAATCGCGGTTGGCTACGAACTGCAGGAGTTCGACCCGGTCCGGATCAACCCCAAGGCCGACAAGCGCATCATCCACGTGCACCGCTTCCCCGCCGAGGTCGACGCCCACTACTCCGTCGACGTCGGCATCGTCGGTGACATCGGGGCGTCACTCGACGCGCTGCGGGAGGCCTTGGCGGGGCACCGCTTCGAGGGTGCCGACACGGCCGCACCCGGCGCCGACCTGCTGAGCGAGGAGTTCGCCCGCGGGCAGGCCGATGCCCGGTTCCCGTTGGCCCCGCAGCGCATCGTCGCCGACACCCGCGCAGCGCTCGGGCATGGCGACGTGGTACTGGTCGACACCGGCGCGGCCAAGATGTGGATGGCGCGGCTGTACCCCACCTACGAGGCGAACACCTGCCTGATCTCCAACGGCCTGTCCACGATGGCGTTCTCGCTACCCGGCGCGCTGGGGGTGAAGCTGGCCCGGCCCGACGCCAAGGTGCTGGCCGTGATGGGCGACGGCGCGTTCCTGATGAACTCCCAGGAGATCGAAACCGCGGTGCGCGAACGCATCCCGCTGGTTGTGCTGATCTGGGAGGACAACGGGTACGGCCTGATCGAGTGGAAGATGGACCTCGAACTCGGCGACCACTACTACGTCGGATTCGGCAACCCCGACGTCGTCAAGTATGCAGAGAGCTTCGGGGCCAAGGGCTACCGGATCGAGGCCGCCGACGACCTGCTGCCCACGCTGCGTACGGCGCTGGCCGACGACGGCGTGTCGATCATCGCCTGTCCGGTGGACTACTCGGAGAACCTGCGGCTGACGGACCGTCTCGGTCAGCTCGACGGGACGCTCTGAACCATGTTCTCGGCTACCTCCGACTGCCAGAAGTCGTTGGCGTGCGTGGTGTCCACCTCGAGTTCGAACCTGTCGGTCATGTCCGGGGTGACGTCGGCGACGTCGACGTAGAACTGCTCGTACCACCGGCGGTGCTGATACACCGCGCCGTCCTCCTCGGTGAGCAGCGGATTGTCGATGCGCGCCTTGTGCTTCCAGATCTCGACGTCCTGGAGGAAGCCTTCCCCGAACGACTTCGCCATCGAGCCCGCCAGCTTCGCGGCCTTGTCCGCGGGCAGACCCGGGATCGCCTGCACCGCCACACCCCACTGCAGGACGAACGAGTCGTGCGTCACCGGATAGTGGCAGTTGATCAGCGCCACCTCGATGGTGAAGTCAGGCGCCACGTCGTTGTGCAGCCAGTTGATCATGTAGGCCGGACCGAAGTAGGTCGCCTCGGACCGCAACTTCGTGCCCTCCCAGAGCTTCTCGAAGTTGGGCGTCACGTCGGGCCGCGCCCTGGACTCCATGAATTGCGTCGCCGTGTGCCCTTCGATCACGTTCTTGAAGTACGTCGGGTAGGCGTGATGGATGTAGAAGAAGTGCGCCATGTCGACGTTGTTGTCGACGATCTCGCGGCAGTGCGAACCCTCGATCAGGATGCGGTTCCACGACCACGGCGACCACGCTCCGTCGGAGTACCCGTCGATCTCGGGCGGGAAGAGTTCGTCCGGCGGCGCCGAGCCCTCGGGGTCGTGCCAGACCATCAGTTGGCCGTTGACCTCGCGGGTGGGCCACCGGCGCGTACGCGCGAGACGCGGTGTGCGCTTGGCGTAGGGCACCAGCGAGCAGCGCCCCGTCGAACCCTGCCAGCGCCAGTCGTGGAACGGGCACGCCAGCGAGTCGCCCTTGACCGTGCCCTGCGACAGATCCCCACCCATGTGCCTGCAGTACGCGTCGAGGACGTGGCGGGCACCGTCGGCGTCGCTGAACACGACCAGCTTGGTGCCGAACGCCTCGATTCCATGGGGCTTCCCGTCGGCGAAGTCCTCGGCGAGTCCGAGGCAGTGCCATCCCCTGGCGAAGCGCTCCATGGGCGAACCGGTGTCGATCTCCCGAATTGCGTCGGCCTCGGTCATGGGCGTCCCCTTCGTCGACCACCGACACTAAGCGAAATCGCTTAATTCTTCAAGTATGGTTACCGCATGGCCCGGGGCGAGCAGACCAGACACGCCATCCTCGATGCCGCCGAGCGGCTCATCGCGGAGCAGGGCGTCCGAGTACCGCTGCGCGACATCGCCCTTGCCGCGGGGCAGCGCAACAACTCGGCGGTGAACTACCACTTCCGCAACCGGCAGGACCTCATCGACGCGATCGTGGTGCGCAGACTCGAGCCCATGGAGTACGAGCGCCGTCTGCTGCTCCAGGGGCTCGACGCGGATCAGCGGACCGACGTCGACGTGCTGCTGCGGGTCATGGTGCTGCCGCTGCTCCACGTCGACAGCGCCTACTACGCGCGCTTCCTGCACGCGGCAGCCCACTACCTGCGCACCGACACCGATCAGACCCCGAACTCCGTGTGGCCCGACGTCATGGACGGACTGGCACGCGCGGTTCCCACCACCGACCACGCGAGCCGTCACCGGCGCGTCAGCGCGGTCGCCACGGCCATGTTCGCCCTGCTGGCCGAACGCGAACACCGGGCGCAGCACGAGCCGGACACGGCCGCAACGGCCGAGGAGTTGATCGCGATGCTGGGGGCGATGCTGACCGCACCCCTGCCGGACGCGATGGCGGGCGCTAGCCCACGGACTCCCGATACGCGGCGACGATCGGCGCCAGCTCGTCCGGCGTAGAGCCGTGCATGATCACCGCGTCGGCGCCGTAGTCGAACTCCTTGCGCACCCGGTCCACGCACTGGCTCGCCGTGCCGGTGGCCGACGGCTCCAACCACTCCTGCGGAATCAGCGTCGCGACGTGCTCGATCTGATCGGCGGTGGCCTTGTGGTCGATGCCGCCGGGGATGGACTGCACCACCGGGTCGTCCCGGAATCGTTGCAGCACTGCCGGATCCCAGCCGTTGGTCTTGACCAGCAGATCGCCGTAGCCCTGTAGGTAGGTCGCCAGCCGGGCGACGGTCTTCTTCAGCCGCAGTTCCTCGGGCAGGTGGTCGCCCACCGTCGCGAAGCACGACCACACCCGCACGCTGGCCGGGTCGCGCCCTGCCTGCTCGGCGGCGTCCTTGACCGTCTTGACCGCCCGCTGCAGTGTCTCCGGCGTGAAGTAGGTGTGCAGGATGACGTCGTCGAACTCACGGCCGCCCAGGGCGAGCGTCTGTGGACCGAACGCGACGATCGCCAGCCGGATGTCCTCGTCGAAGTCGGGATCGAGGAACAGCACCTGGTACTTGCCGATCGGCCCGTCGTGGCCGAAGATCAGCTCCCCGTGCCACAGCTTGCGCATCACCTGCGCGAAGTCCTCCATCTGCGCAGTGGTGACCGCGGGCACGCCGAACGCGTCGTACATCGCGGCGATGCCCCTACCGAGCCCCAGGGTGAACCGGCCGCCGGACAGCCGGTGCATGGTCGTCGCCCACGAACCAGTGATCAAAGGATGCCGGGTGTTGTGATTCGTTGCGGCTGTGGCGATCCGCATCCGCTCGGTGACGGCGAGCGCCGCACCGGTGAGCGACGACGCCTCCTTGACGTTCCACCGCTCGGAGATGAAGCCGGTGCCGAAGCCGAGTTCCTCGCCGCGGCCGGCCTCGTCCATCAGCGTGGCCGGACCCTCTCCACCGGCACCGGCGAGTAGGTAGTAGCCCAGCTCGTCCAACACGCGCTGTGTCATCCCCACACTCCTTGTTTGTAGCCACAATTCCAGACCTCGGTGATCCTGCCGCCGACCACGCGGAAGATCTCCATGCTGCCGACGGTGGTCTCGGTACCGTCCTTCAACGACATCGGCGACTGGTACACGATCGCCACGTGTTCGCCGTCATCACCGGCAACGACCAGGTTCAGCTCGAAGTGGATGGTCTCGAACATGGCCCAGTGGTCGACTATTCGCGCCACGGCCTGCTCGTGGGTCAGCACGGTCGCCTCCCCCACGTCGTGGCGGGTGACCGTCTCGCCCATCAACTCCTCGGCCAGTGCGAAGTCCCGCTGGTTCCACACGACCAGGTTGTACAGCTCGACCACCTCGCGCGCCGACCGCGTCACGGGAAGGCCGCCAGCGCGTCGATGGCGTCGATCGCGGCGACCGCCCGGTCGGTCAGCGTCAGGCACAGTCGTCTCGACCGTTCCGGCAAGCCATCCCACCCGTTGAGCGTGATGACCGGCAGCAGCATCAGGTAGACGGCGGCCAGGCGGTAGTGCCGCCAGGCATCGTCGAAGCCGTAGTCCCGCAGACCCGCTGCGGCCAGGTGGTCGAGGTACTCGCGGACGAGGATTTCGTCGTGACCCTCCCGCACGGCGCTTGGCAGACCCTGGGTGACCAGGTAGGCGATGTCCGATGCCCCGCAGCCGCGGGCTGCGAACTGGAAGTCGACGACCTTCATGGCGTCGCCGGAGAAGAACAGGTTGTCCGCGCGGATGTCGCCGTGGAGCAGCATCTCGCGCTCGGTGAGTTGCGGCAGCGCTGCCGCAGCCCGGTCGGCGAAGCGCTCGGCGAACGCGCCGACCGCGTCCGGCACCGTCGCGTCCGTGTGTTCGCGGTAGATCTGCCAGCCGGGTGCGAACACGGGCAGCAGCAGATCCCGCGCGATCGGGGTGTCCAGGCTCGGGAATGCTTGCAGCACGGCCGGATCCGCCGACGTATTTGACCACGCGTGCAGGCCGGCCAGTGCGGCGATGCAGGTTCGCGCCCGGGCAAGAGAGAGTCCGGCGAGGTGGTCGGCGTTCTCCCAGTTCGAGAGGTCCTCGAGGATCAGGACGAAGTCGGCGCCACCGTCGGCGATGCGGGCCGCGCGCACGTGCGGTGTCGCGATCGGGGCGTGGCCAGCCACGGTGCGGTAGAACGCCAGTTCCCGGCGATACCCGCCCAGTAGTTCCATGGCACCGCGCGCCTCGGACTGCGCCGGCAACTTGGCGATGACGGTCGCCGGGACGTGGTCGCCGGTCAGGTGCAATCGGTACAGCAGCGACGAGAACCCCGTGTCGAGTGCGATGCGGTCGCTTCGGACGCCGGTGACCTCGACGCCGAGGGCGTCGGTGAGCCACGCGGCATCGACGCCCTCGATGCCGGTCGGAATTACTGATTGATCAACGATGAGCTCAAGTTAATTGTCGAGCGTCTAATATGCAAGGGTGCCCTCCCCCGCCCGCGGGCTGACCCAAACCCAGCGCGTCGAACTGTCGGCTCGCAAGCTGGTGGAAGCTGCGGCGAGTCTGATCGTCGAGAAGGGATGGGAGGCAACCACGGCCGCCGAGATCGGTCGGCGGGCCGGCTACAGCCGGGCGATGGTGCACGCCAGGTACGGCAACAAGGAGGCCATCCTGGACAGGCTGTTCCGCGACACCTACGGGGCCCGGCTGGACGCCACACCGGTGGCCGGCGCCGACGGCCTGACCACGGCGCTCCGCCATGTCGACCGGATCATCGAGCTCTACGCCGAGGACACCGCGTTCACGCGGGCGGTGTTCGTGCTGGCCTTCGAAGCGGTCAAGTCCACGTCGCCGGTCAGGACCCGCATGCAGCACTGGCTCGCCGGCGGCGCGGCCACGGTGGAGGCGGGTCTGCGCGCCGGGCTCGCCGACGGATCGGTCCGCACCGGCATCGACGTCGAGGCAGCGACGACCGACATCAGCACCGCCGGGCTGGGAGTGGTCTACCAGTGGATCCTGTTCGACGACCCCTACCCGCTCGATCGGGCGTTGAACTCACTGCGGCAGCGCATCATCGCCGACTATGGCCGGCCCGTGCGTCGGCGACGGACGTGAAGAACCGCGCCGCGCGCCGGACGGCCTCGGCGGTCGGTCGTGGCTCCCACCCGAGTTCGCGGATCGCCTTGTCGTGGTTCAGAGGCGAGGTGAACCGCAGGAGGCGCACCGACGTCAGCGTCACCGGCGTATCGCGGCGCAGCAGGCGACCCAAGAGGCTGCCCAGGAACCCGACCGCGTAGAGCACCGGTAGGGGCCCCAGCCGAAGGGCGTGTCCTCGTCGACGGCGCTCGAGTCGGCTCCCCGCCCGATCGCGATGGTGCCGATCGTGCTGGTGAACACGAACTTCCGAGGTCGCCGTAGCAGCGGGCGACCTTCAGGTCGTCGATCGCTCGGGTCGAACTCGTCGCGCGCAGATACACGCGGACGTCGTCGCCACGTTCGACGAGGCGGCGTACGACGTGACTGCCGAGAAAGCCACTCGCTCCCATCACCAGTGCGCGTTGGGGTCTCATCGGCCACTCGTTCCCTCGTCGGATCGACCATCTGCCGAAACCACTACTGTAATGTATTCCGTTAGCGTCCTGGCTCGGGAAGGGGTCACGAGTGAAAGTCCCGTTCACCTGGAAGGTCACCGGCTGGTTCATGATCGGCTGGTCTGCCGAGTACCAGGTCGGCGACGTCAAGGCGCTGAGGTACTTCGGCGAGGACCTGGCGGCCTACCGCGACGAGTCCGGCGAACTGCACCTGCTCGAGGCGCACTGCAAGCACCTCGGCGCCCACATCGGCCACGGCGGCAAGGTCGTCGGCGATTGCGTCGAGTGCCCGTTCCACGGCTGGCGATGGGGACCCGACGGCGCCAACCGCTTCGTCCCCTATCAGCCCGACCGCCCCAACCGAGGCCTGCGGTTGCGCTCCTACCCCGTGCGGGAGCAGTACGGCTGCATCTTCGCGTGGCATCACCCCGCAGGCGACCCGCCGCGATGGGAGTTGCCCGACCTCTTCCACGAGTTCCCTCAGTTCGAGACCGACCCGGCGGCGTACTACCGGCCATATCCGGAGTTCTCCAGCCGCGCCGACGCCATCCCCGTGCACCCGCAGATCGTCGCCGAGAACGGTCCGGACAGTTCGCATTTCCGCTACGTACACGGCGCGTCGGTGACCCCGGTCTGTCTGCACTGGGAGAACGTCGACGAACAGTGGCGTTTCCTGACCGGCTGGCCCGACGCGCGCAGCGACGACCCGGATGCGATGGCCTTGCGCATCCACAGCCACTTCTCCGGACTCGGCTTCGCGATGAGCGTGTTCGAGGGGTCGTCGAACCACCGCTTGATCTTCGCCTGCACGCCGGTGGACGACGAGGTGTCTGACATGTTCTATTCCATCTGGTGGCCGAAGGCTCCTGGTGAGACGTCCGACGTACCACCGGATCACGTCCGCGCGAAGGTCGAGAAGCAGTTCCTCAAGACCGTGTGGGAGGACTGCGACATCTGGCGGTACCAGAAGTACGTCGAGCACCCGGCCTTGGCGAAGATCGACGCCAAGCCCTACATGACGATGCGCGAATGGGCCAAGCAGTTCTACGAAGTGCCGGCGTGAGGCCGACGTTGGCGGAACTGGCGGCGCCCGAACACACCGCACTGGTCACCCAGGAATGCCAGGGCGCGGTGATGGGCATCGACGCCGGACTGGCGGTGCTGGCCGCCGAGGCGCGCCGCGAGGCCCTGCCCAACATCACCAGGCTCGTTCCCGTCGCGCGCCGCGCGGGCGCGCGCGTCGTGCACTGCCTGGTCCAACGCCGTCCCGACGGGCTGGGGTCCAATCACAACGCCCGCCTCTTCGGTGCCGCGGCCCGAGGGGTCGAACTCACACCCGGTAGCGTTGGCGCCACGCTGCTGCCTGAATTGGGGCCCGAGGCAAGCGATCTCGTGCTCACCCGCTGGCACGGGGTGGGCCCGATGGGCGGTACCGATCTCGACGCCGTGCTGCGCAACCTGGGCGTCACGACCATCGTCGCCGTTGGGGTATCGCTCAACATCGCCATACCCAGCCTGGTCATGGATGCCGTCAACCACGGCTATCGGGTGGTGCTGCCGCGCGACGCCGTGGCAGGCCATCCGGCGGAGTACGGTGCGGCGGTGATCGACTACAGCCTCTCCCTGCTCGCGACGGTGACCACCACCGACGAACTCGTCGACGCCTGGCTGCCCCGATGAGCGAGACCCGCGGCTTCCCGGAGATCACGCCCGTCGAGGCGCCGCCGGAACTCGACCGCTTCGCCACCGCGGTGCGACGACTCCAGGACCTCGCCGTGTCCACCAATCCCGACGGCGACACCTGGTCGGCCGTGGCCGAGCGCATCGAGCGGGTCTGCGACGACCTCGAGCCGCACGTGGTGCCCGACGGGCAGGCCCCGGCAGGCCGGGCCACGAAACTGCCTGGCCTCGGCCATCCGCTGATGCCGCCGTGGACGTTCACGGCGTCCGACTCCGACGGCAACGTCACCATGGAGGGCCACTTCACCCGCTATCACGTCGGCGGCAACATGGCCGTACACGGCGGCGTGATTCCCCTGTTCTACGACTGGCACTTCGGCATGATCGTCTCCGCCGCGGGCAGGCCGATCAGCCGGACGGCGTACCTGCACGTCGACTATCGCGCAGTCACGCCGATCGATCAGCCCCTGATCAGCCGTGGCCGCGTCGACCGCCTCGACGGGCGCAAGGCGTTCCTGACCGCCACGATGACCGACCTCGACGGCACGGTCCTGAGCGAGGCCAACGGGCTGATGATCAAACTCCTGCCCCACCAGCCGTGACCGCGCGGTGGCGTCGTAACCGCCTGTGGGTGCGACGGCGTGCCAGCCGCAGCGTCAGGTCTGCATAGGCCTTCATCGGCCGGGTGAATGGTGGTGCAGCCGAACCGGTCACGCTGAACGGTAGATCCGTTCCGACCACCGTGCGCTGGTGGCTGAACGCGTCGAACCCGGCCTTGCCGTGGTAGGCACCCATGCCGCTGCGTCCCACGCCGCCGAAGGGGGCGGCCGACGGGATCATCTGCGCGGCGAAGTCGTTGCGGGCCACGCCGCCGCTGCGCGTACCCGCGACGAACCGGCGAAAGTCGGCGCCGTCCGGCCCGTACCAGTACGCGACGAGCGGCGCGGGACGGGCGTTGACGTAGTCGATCGCGTCGCGCAACGCCCGGTATCCCAGCACCGTCAGCACGGGCCCGAACACCTCCTCCTCGGCGATCCGCATGCGGTCGTCGACGTCACGGACGATGGTCGGTGCGATCTTTCGCGTGCCGGGGTCCGGCAGCGTCTCACCCGGCGGTACCACCGCGTCGACGCGGGCACCGTGGTCACGCGCGTCGTCGATCAAACCCACGACGCGCAGGAAGTTGGCGTCGTTCACCGACGAGCAGTAGTCGGCGTTGGCGACGATCTGGGGGAACGTGGCGCGCCACGTCTCGCTCGCCCTCTCGACGAACGCGTCCACCCGGTCCTCTGGCACGAAGACGTAGTCGGGGCACACGCACACCTGACCACCGTTGACCATGCGCGCCTGCGCGATTCGCGTTGCCGCGCGCTCGAGGTCGGCATCGGGGGCGACCACCACGGGGTTCTTGCCGCCGAGTTCGAGGGTGACGGGGACGAGGTTCTCCGTTGCGGCGCGCGCGACCAGCGCACCCACCGACGGCGAGCCGGTGAAGAACAGGTGGTCCAAGGGCAGCCGGGAGAACTCCTGGGCGACGTCCGTTCCGCCGGTGACGATCTCGAGTTCCTCGGTGTCGAAGTACGACGGCGCGGTACTGCGCATCAGCTCCGCGGTGGCGGGCGTGATCTCGGACATCTTGATCATCACCCGGTTGCCCGCCGCGAATGCCGCCGCGGCGGGGAGCACGACGAGGTTGAGCGGAAAGTTCCACGGACCGATGATCCCGACCACGCCCAGCGGGGCGGCCTCGACCTCCGCCCGGATGCCGAACAGCCGGGCGGGACGCATGATTCGCGTCGGCTTCATCCAGGTCCGGACGTGCGCCCGGGTGTGCTCGATCACCGGGATCATTCCGACCACCTCGGTGAACACCGACGCCGCCCGTGAGCGGGTGCCGTAGTCGGCGGCCATCGCATCGACGAATGCATCGGTGTTGTCGAGAACCATGGCCAGCAGCCGGTCGATGCGGTGGTGCCGGGTCTCCAGCGTGGCCGGCCCCTCGGAGAGGAACGCCTGCCGTTGTCGATCGAGGATCGCCAGCATGGCTTCACGGTAGCATCCGGCGCACCTTGGCGGCGGACTTACCGTATGGTTTACAGTATTGCTTGCAGGTTGGATCGGTCGAGCCGTGGAGGACATCGTGGGGGACGCCGGAATACTGCGAGATCCGTACCCCATGTTCGCCAAGCGGCGCAGCGAATCCGGCGTGTTCCGTGGCAGCGTCATGGACTGGTCGAAGGCAGCGGACTTCATGCCCGAGAACCTGTATGCCGCGGTCTCCTTCGACGCGGTCAACCGTGTCTTCCGCGACGGCCGGACGTTCGACTCGAAGATCTACGACGACACCATCGGCCTGTTCATCGGGCCCACGATCCTGGCGATGGAGGGCAAGGCCCACCGCGAGCACCGCAACCTGGTGTCGGCTGCATTCAAGACGCGGTCACTCGCCCGGTGGGAGCCGGAGATCGTGCGACCGGTAGTCGAGGATCTGGTCGACGAGTTCGTCTCGGCAGGCGAGGCCGATCTGGTGCGCGACTTCACCTTCGAGTTCCCCACCCGCGTCATCTCGAAGCTGCTGGGCCTGCCGTCGGAGGACCTCCCCTGGTTTCGCACGCGCGCGGTCGAATTGATCAGCTACCACGTGAAGTTCAAGCGGGCGTTCGAGGCGTCCGCCGCCCTGAAGGACTACTTCATGACGCAGATCGACCTGCGGCGGTCGGCCCCCACCGATGACATCATCGGCGACCTGGTGTCGGCCGAGATCGACGGCGAGAAGCTCGGCGACGAAGCCATCTACTCGTTCCTGCGACTGCTGCTGCCTGCCGGGCTCGAGACCACTTACCGGTCCTCGGGAAATCTGCTCTACCTGCTGCTCACCCACACCGAACAACTCGACGCCGTCGCGCGGGACCGCGAGCTGATCGCACCGGCCATCGAGGAGGGGTTGCGGTTCGAGACCCCGCTGACCACCGTGCAGCGCTCGGCCACCGAAGCCACCGAACTCGACGGCGTGTCCATCCCCCGAGGCGCCGTGATCGACGTCTGCATCGGCTCGGCCAACCGCGATGAAAGGCGCTGGGAGGACGCCGAGACGTTCGACGTCTTCCGCAAGCGCGTGCCGCACATATCCTTCGCTGCCGGTGAGCACACCTGCATGGGGCTGCACCTGGCTCGCATGGAGACGCGCGTCGCACTGGAATGCCTGCTCGATCGGCTGTCGGACATCCGGCTGGTCACCGACGGCGACCCGCACATCCACGGCCAGCCGTTCCGCTCCCCCACGGCGCTACCGGTGACCTTCACCGCGCGCTGACGGTCACGCGGGCCGCGGCATCCGGCAGCCGATGGTCTTGGTCTCCAGGTACTGGGTGAAACCCTCGATGCCGCACTGGCGTCCGATACCGGAACTCTTGTATCCGCCGAACGGTGCGTCGGCGCCGTAGAACATGCCGCCGTTGACGCCGAGCGATCCGGTCCTGATGCGCCGCGCGATCGCCATCGCGCGCTCGGTGCTTCCCGACAGCACCGCGCCCGCCAACCCGAACGCGCTGTCGTTGGCGATGCGTACGGCATCTTCGTCGTCGGCGAACGGCAGGATCACCAGGACGGGCCCGAAGATCTCCTCCCTGGCGATGGCCGCGGTGTTGTCGATGCCGACGATCACCGTCGGCTGGACGTAGAAGCCGCCCGCCAGTTCGGCGGGGAGGTCGTCGAAGGACCCGCCGCCGATGAGGATCTCGGCACCGTCGCGGCTCGCGCCATCGCACGCGTCCAGTACGCGCTGCTTCTGCCTGGCGCTGATCACGGGGCCGACCAACGTGTTCGGCGCGGCGGGGTCGCCGACGGGCACCATCCCGAATGCGGCCACGACCTGGTGCACCGCCTCGTCGAACAGTGCCCGGTGGACGAGCAACCGGGTGGTCAGCGCGCAGGCCTGCCCGGCATGCACGCACACCCCGACCGCAGCCCGAAGGATCTTGGCCGGGTCGACGTCCTCGGTGACGATCAGCGCCGACTTGCCGCCCAGCTCCAGGAATGTCCGTTTCATGGTGTCCGCGCCAAGGCGGATGAGTTCCTTGCCGACCGCGGTCGAGCCGGTGAACGAGATCATGTCGACGCGCGGGTCGGTGGCCAGCGCCTGAGCGACGGCATTGTCGGGGGTGGGCACGACGTTCAGCACGCCCGGCGGAATGTCGGTGTGCTCGGCGACGAGCCTGCCGATCCGGGTGGCGTTCCACGGGGTGTGCGGATCGGGCTTGAGGACGACGGTGTTGCCGGTCGCCAGCGCGGGCCCCAGCTTGTTGAGGATGACCTCGATCGGGAAGTTGGACGGGGTGATCGCGCCGACCACGCCCACGGGCTCCTTGACGACGGTCCGGACGTTGCGGTTGCCGAACAGACCGCCGCCGTCCAGCGTTCGCTCCCACTCGAAGTCGTCGATCAGTCCCGCCGGGTAGCGCAGCGCGTCGGCGAGCGGCCAGTCGAGCTGTGCGGTGGCGATCGTCATGTCGGGGCAGCCGACCTCGGCGATCAGTTCCTCGCGCAACGGCTCCCGTTCGGAGGTGATCGCGGCTTGCAGCTGCTCGAGGCAGCGCTTGCGGAGTGCACGGTTGGTCGACCAGTCACCTGAGTCGAACGCTCGCCGGGCCGCCCCGATCGCGCGGTCCATGTCGGCCGCACCGGCAGCCGCCGTGGTACCCAGGACCAGACCCGTTGCGGGAGAGACGTTGTCGAACTCGGCATGAGACTGCGCAGCCAGCAGATCGCCGTCGACGAGCATGCGGGGTTCGGCTCGTCGAGCGGCACGCTCCCCGATCTCGACGCTGCTCACGCCCGAACCTGCACCGGCACACCGGTCAGCCACGACATGCCCGCCAGCGCCTCGACGTCACGCGGGTCGCTCGACGTCAGCTGGTTGACGTTGGCCCCGCCCGCACGGTTGGCGATCCGCCAGCCGCCGGTGCCCCGGTGTCCCCAGCCGTGCGGTATCGCGATCGTGCCGCGCACGATGTCGGCGGTGAGTGCCACCGGCAGCGCTATCCGGCCGTGTTCCGAGGACACCTCCACCACGTCGCCGTCGAGGATTCCGCGGTCGGCTGCGTCGTCGAGGTGCATGAGCCCGCGATGTCCGCGCTCGCCGCGCATCAGCAGCGGCGCGTTGTGCATCCACGAGTTCTCCGACCGCGGCTCCCGCATCCCGATCATCCGCATCGGGAAGCGCGCTGGCTGGTCACGCCGGACCATCGCGGAGATCTCGCCGGCGATGTCGTCGTGCCTGAGGCGAATTCGGCCGTGCCGGTAGGTCACGACCTCGCGCAGCACGCCGGTGCGGATGCCGGGTGCGACGACTACGCCATGCGGGTGCTCGGCGGAGAGCCGGTCGAACGTCAACCCGCCCGGGCGCATGCCGAACCGGTCGCCGCCGTCGGACAACCGGATCATGCCGTCGACGATCACGCGCGGGTTCAGCCTGCGTCCGAATATGCCCAGGGCCCTGCGCATCCCGGCGAGTACCGCGAAGACCGGGGTGCGAGCCCCGATGCGGTCGGTCAGGTCGTCGATGACGTCCCACTCGGTGCGTGCCTCACCCGGGGCGTCGACCACGGCCTCGGTGGTCTGGCGGAACGGTGTCGCCTGGAACTGCTGGAACGTCAGCGCGAAGTCGTCGCGCTCGTACATCGTGGTCACCGGCAGGACGTAGTCGCAGTGCGCGGTGGTCTCGGTGACGTAGAAGTCGAGGCCGACGGCCAACTCGAGGCCGTCCAGCGCATCCTCGAGTTCCAGACCGTTGGGTACCGAGAGCACGGGATTGCCCGCACTCACGAACAGCGCCTTGATCTGCCGCTTCCCAGGGGTCGACATCTCCTTCGCCATCAGGGCCGCAGGCTCCGAGGCGATCACCGAGCGGAAGCCTCCGACGCGGGTGCGCTTGCGACGGTAGGAGCGGCGCAGGAACGCGCCCATCGCCACCAGCCCCAGCCGTTGACCGGGGATGCCGAGGGTGCTGAACACACTGCCGCCAGGTCGATCGAGGTTGCCTGCCACCAGGTTCACCGCGTCGATCAGATACGACGTCAGCGTTCCCTGCCGTCCCACGCAGGTGCCGAGCCGGCCGTACACGGCGGCGCGTGGGGTCCTGGCGAGGTCGTGTGCGAGTGCGCGGACGGTGCCGGGTGCGATGCCGGTGAACCGCTCGGTGCGCTCGGGCGGAAACGGCTCGCACTGAGCTGCGAGCCATTCGAGCCCGTCGGCCTTGGCGTCGACGGCCGGCCGGTCGACGAGCCCCTCGTCGAACATCACCGACAGCAGCGACAGCAGGAAGTAGGCATCGGAGTCCGGCACGATGCCGAGCCACTCGAATCGAGCCGCCGTCTCGGACCGCCGCGGATCGACGACCACCACCCGGCCGCCCCGGCCGACGACGTCGTGCATCCGGTCCTTGATCCGCGGCGCGGTGAGGAAGCTGCCGTGCGAGACGACCGGATTGGCCCCCATCATCACCAGCAGGTCGGTCCGCATCAGGTCGGGGATCGGCACCGACATCGGTGCGCCGTACAGGAATTGGCTCGCGAGCAGGCGGCTGCTGGTGTCCTGCGTCGACGACGTGAAGTAGTGACTGTGCCGACCGATGCCCTTGATGAAGGCCATCACGCCGAACAGGTGCGAGTAGCTGAACGCCGCGGGATTGCCCATGTACCAGGCGAATGCGCCGGAGCCGTGCCTGCGGTGGATGTCGGCGCACCGAGCCGCGATGTCACCGAGCGCCTCGTCCCAGCTCACCGGCTCGAAGCCACCGTCGCGACGGCGCAGCGGGGTCGTCACGCGGTCGGGATCGTTGACCACCTCGGTGAAGGCGATGCCCTTCTGGCAGGCGAAACCCGCCGACAGCGGGTGGTCGGAGTCCGGGCGCAGCGCCGTGAGCCGACCGTCCTCGACGGTGGCGATCATGCCGCACAGCGGCTCGCAGATCCGGCAGAAGGTGGGCTTGTACTCGACCATCGCAACTAGATTACTGTAAGAGTTACAGTTGAATCCGGTTTTCGACAGCGCGGGGACGTTCATGCTCACCAACGACGTGGCCATCATCGGCGTCGGCATCCACCCGTTCGGACGCTTCGATGGCAAGAGCGCCCTCGACATGTGCGTCGACGCCATCGGATCGGCCGTCGCCGATGCTGGCGTCGAGTGGGGTGACGTCGGCGGCGCGGCGGGCGGCAGTTGGACCGTCGCCAACCCCGACGCCATCGTCGGCATGGTCGGCCTGACGGGCATCCCCTTCACCAACGTCTTCAACGCGTGCGCGACGGCCGCCAGCTCCGTCAAGGCCTGCGCCGACGGAATACGTTTGGGCGACTACGACATAGGCATCGCCGTCGGCCTCGACAAGCATCCCCGCGGTGCGTTCACCGAGGACCCCGCGCTGGTCGGCATGCCGCGCTGGTACGCCGAGAACGGCCAGTACCTCACCACGCAGTTCTTCGGCATGAAGGCCAACCGCTACCTGCACGACCACGGCATCTCGCACCGCACCCTGGCCAGGGTGGCCGCCAAGAACTTCCGCAACGGTGCACTGAACCCGAATGCGTTCCGCCGCAATCCGATCGGCGAAGACGATATCCTGAACTCGACGATGCTGAACTACCCGCTGACCCAGTACATGTTCTGCGCGCCGGACGAGGGGGCCGCAGCGGTGGTGATGTGCCGCGCCGACATCGCGCACCGCTACACCGACCAGCCGGTGTACCTGCGCGCGGTCGAGGTGCGGACGCGCACCTACGGCGCCTACGAGGTGAACACCACGTGCGCACCGGTCGACGAGGGCGTCTCCCCCACCGTGCACGCCGCCCGCGCGGCGTTCGAGAAGGCCGGCATCGATCCTCGCGACGTCGACGTCGTCCAACTGCAGGACACCGACGCCGGCGCCGAGATCATCCACATGGCGGAGTGCGGGTTCTGCGAGGACGGCGACCAGGAGCGACTGCTGGCCGACGGTGCCACCGAAATCGGCGGGGCGCTGCCGGTCAATACCGACGGCGGCCTGATCGCCAACGGCGAGCCGATCGGCGCCTCCGGGCTGCGCCAGATCCACGAGCTGGTCCGCCAGCTCCGCGGCGAGGCGGGCGAGCGTCAGGTACCCGGCGATCCGCGGGTCGGTTTCGCCCAGCTCTATGGCGCCCCGGGTACCGCGGGCGCCACGCTGCTGACGACCTGACCCGTTTGCCTCACCTCGTTCGGGGTACCGGTGGCGTCAGCGCGCCGCCCACCCGCCCCGAAGGAGCAGCCCAGTGACCCTATCGCATCGATCACCGGCAGCCGACCCGGCCATCGCTCTGCCGTCGGCCGAGGAAGCCTCGCGGGCGACCGTCGACGGGGCGCTGCGCCTCATCGCCGAACGTGCCGTCGGACTGTCCGGGGCTGGAGCCGACTACGAGCGCGGATGCGGTCTCATCCTGCTCACGCGCAGCGGGCGACGGATCACGTCGGTGGGCACCGACGCACTCGACGAACGGCTCAGCGCGCCCTACGACGACCACTGCGAGAACCCGTGCCGCGCCGCATGGCACGGCAGGACCAGCATCCGCGCCGCTGCACCCGGTGACGGCGAATGCCAGCAGGCGTGGATGTCCGAGGCCAGCCGGCTGGGCGGCCGTCCTCATCGACGACATCCGGGCGGTCCGAGCTGCTGCCCACGCGGCGTTGCGCGCAAGAGTCTGACGCGCTCTAGAGCCGAACCAGTCCCCGTGGCAGTGGAAGGACGTCGGCGTAGGTGACGATGCCGGGTGCGGCGGCGACCACCTTCGGGATGGCGTTGATCGCAGGCATCGCGGTGAGGATCATCGGCAGCTTCATGAAGTCGTTCATCGTGGTGCCGGTGAAGTCGGCGGGCGGCGTGATGTCGACCTTGATCGACACGTTGGGAGAGCCGTCGATCACCACGCGGTGCCCGGTGTCGATGGGCCAGTCCGGTTCCAGCGTCTGACCCTTGCGCCACACGAACTTCAGCTCGACGACGCTGCGGCCGGCCACCTTGCCGTGCCAGCTGAAGGCGATGCCCGCAACGCAGCCCGCGGCGATGGACCACGAACCCAGGTCGACGTCGGCGGTGGTCTTCGCGTACTCGGCCTCGCAGACCACCTCGTCGAACTCGACGCCGAAGGCGGCGCCGAGCAGGTGGACGGCGTCGATGAACACGTCGGTCGCCTTGGCGGTCATCGCCTGCAGATCGGGATGGTCGATCGGGTGCGAGAACCCCACCGGTATCTCGGTGGCGGGCGAGTCGTAGCCGCTGATGTCGGCCTCCTCGATGACGGTGACCTTGTCGACGCGGTTGCACCCACCCGCGGCGACGATGGCCAGCAGGTCCACGAACCCCGGGTTGATGCCCGACCCGAAGATCGATGCGCCGCCGTCCGCGCACGCTTCGGCGATCCGTCCCCGACCATCGCCCAGCGAGTGACCGGTGATGAACGCCGCGGTCGTCACGACGTTGACGCCGGATTCCAGGATCCGGACCAGTTCGTCGACGTCGATCCACATTGGGTTGTAGACGACGCAGTCCGGTTTCAGCGCCAGCAACGCATCGACGTCGTCGGTGGCGGTGACGCCCAACGGTTCGATGCCGCTCAGCACTCCGACGTCGCTGCCGACCTTGTCGGGCGACCACGCGTAGCACCCGACGAGGTCGAGGTCGGGATGAGCGGCGATCGCCTCCACCGACTGCTTGCCGACGTTGCCCGTCGTCCACTGGACGACCCGCAGACTCACGAGGTCTTCGCCACCGAGTAGCTGGGCTTGCCGAGTCCGAGCACGTACTGCGCGATCATGTTTCGGAACACCTCCAGCGTTCCGCCGTAGATGCCGACCAGCGGGGCGAATCGGTACACGTACTCCGCGGCCCCGTCGTCGATCCCCCCGTCGGTGTCGATCGGCAGGGCGGCCGCCTCGCCGAGGACGTCCATCAGGTCCGGCGCCACGTCGCGCATGGTCTGAGCCAGTGCCACCCGGCCGAAGATGTTGGGAGTGCTGATCGCCACCTCCATGCGGGCGACGCTGCGGCCGAGTCGGTAGGCTACCGACCCGTCGTCCACCGGCCTGCGTCCGTCGTGCCCGGGGCGCCCCACGATGGCTGCCGCCCGGTCGCACGCGCTGACCATGAAGCCGCCCTGGTGCATCATGATCGAGACGTCCTGCAGCCCATCGGCACTGGCGTCCACGGCGCCGTGCTCGGCGTTGAGCGGCTCGCGCAGCACCGTCCAGCCGCCGTTGACCTCGCCGAGCCGATAGCGGTCGTCGACCCGCACGTCGCTGTAGTACACGATGTTGGTGCGGTCGCCGTCGACGGTGCGGATGCCCTGGATCTCGATGCCGGGCGTGTCGAGCGGGACCAGGAACATGGTGAGGCTTTGATGCTTTGGCGCTTCGGGGTCGGTGTTGGTGATGAGGAAGACGTACTGGCAGTTGTGCGCGCCAGTGGTGAACATCTTGGCGCCGTTGACCACCCAGTGCTCACCGTCGCGGACGGCGCGGGTCTTGCAGGTGGCGATGTCGGAGCCGCCCTCGGGTTCGGTGTAGCCGAGGCACAGCCGGACGTGGCCGCTCAAGACCCCGGGCAGCACCTCGTCGCGCAGCTCTGGACTGCCGAACTTCTGCACCGAACGCGCCACCATCGACGTCGTGCCCGACGTCACCCACGGCACGTGGAAACGTCGCTTCTCCTGCTCCCACAGTCGCCGTCGCACGCGCGGAAAGCCGCCGTCGGCCTCGGAGTTCCACTCGTTGGCGATGTATCCCGCGGCGCCGAGCGCGAGATGCACGCCCTCGTCGAAGTTGTCGCCGGTCTCGCGGTCCCGTCGCAGGACCTCGTCGGTGACGAGGGTCGACAGCAACGCACGGGTGTCGTCGAGGAAGGCCTGATCCTCGGCGGATAGTTCGACCCGCTCGAAGTTCATCGTGTCTGCTCGACAGATGTTGCGGCCAAGGCGTTCTCGCGCTCGGCGACGATGCGGGCGATGCGGACCGCGGTGGCACCGGGATCTCCGCCTGCCAGTGGCCACCCCCTGGCGCGCACCAGGTAGGCGGTGGCCGCGGCCTCGGCCGACACGCCGAGCCCACCCTGAACGTGCACGGCCATGGTCGCCGCCTTCGCTGCCTCCTCGGACATGAACACGAATGCGCACGCGCCCAGTTCCGGCCGCACACCGGGTTCGTTGTCGAGGTACCAGGCCGCGCGACGGGCCAGCGCCCGACCGCCCTGGACCACGATCGCCATGTTGGCCAGCGGGTGCGAGATGGCCTGCAGCGTCCCGATGGGAACGCCGAGCGTGTACCGCGTCTTGGCGAACTCGGCGGCGATGGTCATCGCCTCCTCCACCAGGCCGGCCAGCGCCGCGGCCGTGAGCAGGCGCCATTCGTCGAGGGCCAGTTGGTAATCGGCCAGCGCGCTGGAACCGCTGGCCAGCACGGTGCGGGTGTCGGCCGCCGCGGGGTCCACCCACGCCATCGGCAGCCGGGCGATGTTCTCCACCCGCCCGGGCCGCGTCGCGAACGTCAGGCGGACCACGTCGTCACCGTCGCGCACGATCACGTGATCGGCCACCGCGCCCGATGGGATCAGCCGTCGGCCGGGCGCATCCACCTCGCGGGCGTCGAAGCCGATGATCTGTTCACCACTGACGATCGCCGGATCGGAGGCGCCGAGGCGGGCCAGCAGTCGTGCCGCGCAGACTTGGTCGATCCACGGTACCGGCGCCAGCGACCGGCCGAGTTCCTCGGCGACCAGCGTCAGGTCGACCAGCGTGGCACCGTCGCCGCCCACCGACTCGGGTAGCGCCATCGTGGTGGCGCCGGTGGCGCACAGGCGCTCCCAGAGGCTCTTGTCGAAGCCCGTGGTCTCCGCGGCGCGAACGGCGTCGATCGAGCAGTTCGCCTTGAAGAACTTGCGATAGGCGTCCACGAGATCGGACTGATCCTCCGACAGGCTGTAGTCCTCGCGGCGGAGTTCGTAGCGGTCCATCCGATTACCGGTCCTCTCCTGCGCCGAAGAAGAACTTCTCGGCGTTGTCGTACAGATATCCGTCGAGCACGTCGGGCGGCAGATCGAGGGCCAATGCCTCGGGCACGACGCGACTTTGACGCAGCACCGGCCAATCGGAGGCGAAGATCACCTTGTCCTTGCCGCGGGTGCGCATGAAGTGCAGCAACGAGTCGGGCAACCGCTTCGGCGACCACGCCGACGTCATCAGGCGCAGGTTGGAGTACTTGATCAGCATCCGGATCGCGACGTCCCACCACGGGTCCGCGCCGTGGATCATGCACAGCTTGAGTTCCGGGAACCGCACGCACACCCGGTCGAGGTGGATCGGGTTCTGCACCTCACCGGGGATGGGCGGCCCTGGCATGCCGGTGTTGACGCACAGCGGCAGTCCGATCTCGGCGCACTTGGCGTAGAGCGGGTAGTACACCGCGTCGCTCGGGGGGTACATGCCGTCACCCCAGAAGCTGGGGCCCACAGCGGCGTAGGCGACCGGTAGGTCGGCCGCGATGGCCGCGAGATCGCGCAGCGCGGGAACCGGCCGCAGCAGATTGACCCCACCCACGGCGAGGGCGAACCGGTCCGGTCGCTGCTCGACGAACGACCTCGCCGTGACCGAGGGCTTGACCACGTTGTCCATCAGGATCGCCTTGACGACGCCGTGCGCGTCCATCTCGTCGAGCAGCTGGGATAGTTCGACCTGGTCGTAGAGCGATTGTGGGCCCTTGAAGTAGTCGTCTCGCACCTTGAGCATGAACTCGGGTTGCTTGGCCGTCTCACCGAAGTGGACGTTGACGAGGCAGTCGATGGCGCGGTGGGTCATGCGCGAGCCGCTTCCAGTTTGGCCCAGCGGTAGTCGGCCTTGCCGTTGCCGAGCCGTCTGACCGCGTCGACGAAGACGACGTCCTTGGGCGCCTTGAACCGCGCGAGGTGTTCGCAGCAGTGCGCGTGCAGCAGCTCGCGCGTCAGCGCACAGTCGGGTCGTAGCGCGACGAGCGCCACCACCTCCTGCCCCCACCGCTCACTGTCGCGGCCGACGACGAGGGCGTCCAAAACGCCAGGATATGCGCGCAGCACTTCCTCGACCTCCTCGACGAACACCTTCTCGCCGCCGGTGTTGACCACGAGCGAGTCCCTGCCGAAGAGCCGAAGCGTGCCGTCCGGCTCGATCGAGGCGCGATCCCCGGAGATGACGACGCGCTGCCCCGCCACGGTCGGGAAGGTCTTGGCCGTGGCGTCGCGATCGTTGAAGTAGCCCAGCGGAATTCGGCCGCCTCGTGCCACCCAACCGATCTCGTCGTCGCCGGGGTGCAAAAATCGCGTGTAGTCCTCCGACAGCACCAGCCCGCCTGCGCGAAGCTCGAAGGTGTCCTTCTGGTCGCCGCGCTGACTCCGGCCGAACCCCATGTTCCCGGTCTCCGACGACCCGTACCCGTTGATGATGGTGATCTGCGGCAGGTACTCTAGCAGTGCCGCTTGGTGTTTCGGGTTGGTAGCGGCGCCGCCCGTACCGATCGCGAACAGGGCCGACAAGTCGTAAGTCCGGCGGCCCAGTTCCTCGACCAGGGGCGCTGCGTAGGCATCGCCGACCATGGTCATGAGGCCGACCCGGTGGCGCTGCGCCGTCCGAAGCACCGTGCGGGGGTCGAACCCGAGCTTGGTCTCGGACAGGACCGTGGTCTGACCGCACAGCACCGCCGAGAACGCGGTCCACAGTCCCGCGGCGTGCATCAGCGGGGACACGGCGAACCACGGTGGCCCGGCGTGGGCGACCTTCTGGTGGATCTCGCCCACCGCGTCGTGGTCGGCCCCGTTCATCGACGACACGTAGATGTCGCCCTGGCGCCACATCACGCCCTTCGGGCGCCCGGTGGTGCCACCGGTGCAGATCATCAGGAGGTCGTCCGGCGAGGTGGCGATCGGTTGATCGACCTCACCGGCGACGAGCGCATCGTCGAGCGTGATCGCGCCCGCGAGCATCGGCGCGTCGCTGCCGTCGTCGATCGAAACGAGCAGTTCGGCGCTCTCGCAGGGCAGTACGTCGGCGAACTTGGCACCGAGGGATCGGTGGTACATCACCGCGCGCGGCTTCACGTACGCGAGGAGTTCGGCGACCTCGCGCGGGGTGTAGTGGTAGTTCACGTTGACCGGCACGACGCGCGCCTTCAGACACCCGATCACCGCGTCGGGGTACAGGTCGTTGTGCATGATGAGCGCGACGCGATCCTGTCCGCACTCCCACTGCTGGAGTTCGTCGCGTTCTCGATGCACTCCGAATCCCCCGGCCGCCAGGAAGTTCGCGAGCCGGCGCGTGCGTTCGGCGGTGTCGCCGAAGGTGCTGCTGCGTTCCCCGCAGATCGTCATCACCCGATCCGGCACCACCTCGGCGATGGCGTCGACGACGGCGCCGATGGTCCATTCGCTCATGAGCGGGACGCGGCCGCCACGTTCGCTCCGAGTAGTTCGAGTGCGTTGTCCCGCATGACCTTCCGGGTGTCCTCGGCGCTGAATTCCGGGAACTGCGGGATGTCGGCGGTGAAGGTCATCGGGTCGGCGAGCCCCTCACCGTGCGGCCAATCGGAGCCGAACAGGATCTTGTCCACGCCGATGGTGGCGGCGAGCAGCTTGACGTCGTCCTCGTAGTACGGCGCGATCCAGACGTTGTTGCGCAACTGCTCGACCGGGTCTTCGGTGAAGTGGTACGGCGCGGTGTTGGCCGCCTTCTTCAGCCGCTTGATGAGCCGGTACACGAAGTACGAGCCGTTCTCGATGCTCGCCACCTTCAGCGTGGGGTGCCGGGTAAAGACCTGGTGCACGATCATCGAGGCCATCGAGTCGTGGATGGCACGGTCGTCGAGGAGCACCTGGTCGAGCGGGTCCTTCTTGCCGAAGCCCTCGAACGTCGCCTTGCCGCCCCACAGTGCCGCGATCGCGAGGTAACCGCTGTCGGACAGGTGGAAGACCACCGGGACACCGGCTTCGGCCAACCGTGCCCACACCGGATCGTGCAGTGGATCGCCCAGTGAACGGGGTTTGACGACACCGGGTACGGGCGCCGGTCGCACGCAGACGATCTTGGCGCCGCGCGCCAGCACGAACTCGACTTCGTCGACCGCCTGGTCCGGGTCGGCCAGTGAGATGATCGGCGCCGAGAGGAATCGGTGGTCGGGCCGGTCGAAACCCCAGTCCTCGTCTAGCCACAGGTTGAAGGCATGAACCGAGGCCATCGTCGCCTCGATGTCGTGCTTGAGCGCCTCCTCCGCACCGCAGGCGAACGTGGGCAGCATGAACACCGTCTCGAGGTTCTGCTCGTCGAGGATCTTCACCCGGGCGTCGCGGTTCTGGTACTCGGGGTGATCGGCGAGCCGGTCGACCTTCATCAGCGACGCCGGGTCGACGCCGTCGGGAATCTCGCCTCGGAACAGCAGATCCAGGCAGCCGGGCTCGATGATCGGGTCGAACGTGGGGTTCGGGATGAAGTGGTTCACCACCCCGCCCATGACCGCGAAGGTCCGCTTGCCCTCGGTGAGCATCTGCACGCCGCGGCGCTTGAACTCCTTGGGCAGGTGCCGGGTGAACGAGTCGACGGGCTCGTAGTAGTGGTTGTCGACGTCGATCGCCTGGTAGTCCAGGGGCGCGGGCTCGCTCACGTCGGGTCCTCCTCGTACGGCGGGAAACTGGGCTGTCGCTTCTCGAAGAAGGCGGTGATGCCCTCGATGAAGTCGGGCCGTTGCATCGACTCGTGCATCAGGGTCTCGGCGCGGTCGCTGGTGGTCTCCACGTCGCGCAATGCGTCGTCGTACAGCTGGCGCTTGATCACGGCCAGCGCGCTGGGGGCGCAGTGGACGGCGATGTCCTCGGCGTACGCCAGTGCGGTGGGCAGCAGGTCCTCCGGCGCGACCACCTGCTTGACGAGGCCGAGTTCGGCGGCCTCCTCGGCCAGGAACGTGCGCCCACTCAGCAGCAGATCGAGGGCGACGCTCCACCCCACCACGCGCGGCAGGATCCACGAGATGCCGTATTCGCCGATCAGGCCGCGACGCGCGAAGGCCGTCGTGAACTTCGCGCCGGCGGCTGCGAAGCGGATGTCGCACATGAGGGCCTGGGTGAGCCCGATGCCTGCGCAGGCCCCGTTGATCGCCGCGATCACGGGCTTGCGCAGCTTGGTGACGAAGTGCGGGTGGCGCTCGCCGACGAGCGCCGTGACGTCGGTGTCGCTCGAGCCGGGTTCGGTTGCGCCACTGATGGTATCGAGGTCGCCCATGTCGGCGCCCGCGCAGAAGGCACGCCCGTTGCCGGTCACGACGATGACGCGTACCGCCGGATCGGCCTCGGCGGCGTCCATGCGGCGGTAGAAGGCCGCAGCCAATCCGCCACCCCAGGCGTTCAGCCGTTCCGGCCGGTTGAGCGTCACGACGGCGACGCCGCTGCTCCGCACCTCGTAGAGCACGGGACTGGTTTCGGTGGCGGTCAATGCGACCTCATCGTCGTCGACTCCTGAAGGGCAGGGCGCTGTGTTTGGACTTACTGTACACCTATCGGTAGCGCCTTCGGCAGCGCTTGGGCGGACGCCCGGGCGGGCGTCTGCTACTCGCGAGATCTACACCAGCGTCGTGATCGGGTGGTGTTCCACGACGCTGGTGTAGACGTCGCGAGAGATCACTCTCAGATGAAGTCGCTGCCGCCGTCGACGTTGACGTTCGCCCCGGTCATGTAGGAGTTGCGCCGCGATGCCAGGAACGCGGCGACGGGCCCGATCTCGTCGGGCAGCCCTGCGCGGGGCAGGTGCGCGGGGTGGCCGAAGTGCTCGTCGATCGCCGCCATCAGGCGATAGGGGTCGGACCCGTCGACGCCGACCGAGTCCGCCCACGCGATCAGCGCGTCTGACGCGATGCTGCCCGGCGAGACGACGTTGACCATGATCTCGTCGGGAGCGAGCAGCAGCGACAGGTTCTTCGAGACGCTGTTCACCATCGCCTTGGCCGCGGTGTACGCGGGCAGCCTGACGCTCTGGCGTTGCGTCGAGTGCGCCGAGAAGTTCACCACCCGTGCCCATTCCGCGGCGCGCAGTAGCGGCATCGCGGCGCGCACGCACCGCACCATGCCCATCACGCCCGCGTCGATCGCGGCGAGCCACTGGTCGTCGGTCAGGTCCTCGAACGTGCCCGCCGCGCCCGGCCCGACGGTGTTGATCAGCACGTTGAGTTCGCCACCCCAGCGCGCGGCGACGTCACCGAACAGGTCGTCGACGCGAGCGGCGTCGCCGGTGTCGGCGACGAGCCCGAAGGCCTCGGGACTACCGCATCGCACGAGTTCGGCCGCGGCGGCGTCGAGCACGTCGCGGGATCTACCGACGAGCGCTATCCGTGCGCCGTCGATGGCAAGGCAGCGCGCCGTGGCCAGTCCCATGCCGCGACCACCCCCGACGACGACGGCGGTGGCATCGGCGAAGCCCAGGTCCACGGCTCGACCTCGTCGGTCAGGCGCCGGTCCAGTTCGGCTTGCGCTTCTCGGCGAACGCGGTCGCGCCCTCCATCGCGTCCTTGGACGAGAAGACCGGCATGACGAGTTCGTTCTGCTTCTTCCACATCTCGGCCTCGCTCCACCCGGCGGACTTCGCGATGATCTCCTTGGTGACCGCCACGGCGAGAGGACCGTTGGCCGTGATGCGTTCGGCCAGTGCCAGCGCACCGTCGAGCGCGCCGCCGGTCTCGGTGAGCACGTTCACGAAACCCCACTGCGACGCTTCCTCGGCGGTGAAGCTGTCCCCGGTCAGGGCGAGTTCGAGCGCCTTCTGGTACGGGATGCGGTGGGGCAGGCGGAGCAGGCCGCCACCGGCTGCCACCAAGCCACGCTTGACCTCCGGAATGCCGAACTTCGCGTCCTTGGCAGCAACGACGAGGTCGGTGGCGAGCACGATCTCGGTGCCACCGGCCAGCGCATAGCCCTCGACGGCCGCGATCAGCGGCTTGCGCGGCGGGCGCTCGGTGAAGCCGATTCCGCGCCCGGGAATGGCCGGGACCTCGCCTGCCATGAAGGCCTTGAGGTCCATGCCCGCGCAGAAGTTGCCACCCGCGCCCGTGACGATCGCGACCGACAGCTCCGGGGTGTCGTCGAGTTCGTCCATAGCGTCGGCGAGCCCCTGGGCAACCGCGAGATTGAACGCGTTGCGGGCCTGCGGCCGATTGATGGTGACGATCAGGGTGCGCCCCCGTCGCTCGCGAATGACTACTTCATCGGACACGTGGGGCCCCTTTGCCGTCGAGTTCGAATGCCACTTCGGGTCGGTACGGGTGAAACCTACTATAGGGCTTTCGATAGCGATGCACCGGCAGATGGCTGTTACGAATAGCGTTGCAGTGCAACTCATTCGAATCGCATCAGCAGCAGCCGACGCCGGACGGGCCCGCGCGGGACAGCTGCGCCCACAGCGTGACGAAACCCACACGGTATGCCTACCGGTAAGCTTCACGGTGTCGTCCGCCCACTGAACCGATGGAGGTGCCCCCGGTGGCCAAGCAACCGACCGCAGAGAAGCGGCAGCGCCGTGAGCGCGGTTCCATCAACCCCGACGACATCATCAACGGTGCGTTCGAACTCGCGGAGGACGTCGGCATCGACAACCTCAGTATGCCCCTGCTTGGCAAGCACCTGGGCGTCGGAGTGACCAGCATCTACTGGTACTTCCGCAAGAAGGACGACCTGCTCAACGCGATGACCGACCGCGCACTGCGCCAGTACGTGTTCGCCACGCCCTACGTCGAAGCCGCCGACTGGCGCGAAACCCTGCGCAACCACGCTCGGGTGATGCGAAAGGCGTTCCTGGGCAACCCGATTCTGTGCGACCTCATCCTGATCCGCTCGGCGCTGTCACCGCGGGCGGCCAAGCTCGGCGTCGCCGCCGTGGAGAAGGCCATCGAGAGCCTCGCCGAGGCCGGCCTGTCGCCCGAGGATGCATTCGACACGTACTCGGCGGTCTCGCTGCACGTCCGCGGCTCGGTCGTCCTGCAGCGGCTCTACGACAAGAACCGCTCGACCGACGGTGGGCCCGGCGACTTCGAGGAGGCGATGGTCATCGATCCAGAGACCGCTCCCCTGCTCGCCAAGGTCAGCGGCGAAGGCCACCGCATCGGGGCGTCGGACGAGAAGAACTTCGAGTACGGGCTCGACTGCATCCTCGACCATGCCGCGCGGCTCATCGAGGAGTCGGCGGCCAAGCCGGCCCAGCGCCGCAAGACCGCGACGCCGCGCCGCAAGGCTGCTGCCGACCGCTAGACCTCGATGACGACGGCGCCGCCCTGGCCGCCGCCCGCGCACATGGCTGCAACGCCGATGCCCCCACCGCGACGGCGCAGCTCGTAGACGAGGGTCGTGACCATCCGTGCGCCCGACGCGGCGATCGGGTGCCCGAGGCTGCACCCGCTGCCGGAGAAGTTCACCCTCTCCTCGTCGAGGCCGTACTCCTTGCATGCCGCGATCGGCACCGAGGCGAACGCTTCGTTGATCTCCCACAGGGTGACGTCGGAGGCCGATAGGCCGGCACGCTCGAGCACCTTGCCGATGACCCGCACGCCGCCCAGACCGGTGTCGCGTGGCGCCACGCCGATCGAGGCCCACGCCTTCACGGTGGCCATGACGTCGAGGTTCTGCGCCTCGGCATAGCCGCGCTCGGTCAGGGCGACCGCGGCGCACGCGTCGTTGGTGCCGCTGGCGTTGCCCGCGGTGATCGAGAAGCCCTCGATCTCGGGGTGCAGGACCTTGAGGCCCGCCAGCTTCTCGACGGTGGTGTCACGACGCGGGTGCTCGTCGACGGCGAACTCGGTGATCGAGCCGTCGAACTGGGTGATCTTCAGCGGCAGGATCTCGTCGTCGAACTTGCCCGCGTCCTGGGCGGCGACGGCGCGCTGGTGGCTGCGCGCGGCCCACGCGTCCATCTCCTCCCGGCTGATGCCCGCCGCCTGGGCGGTGTTCCATCCGACGGTGATCGACATGTCCTTGGCAGGCGCGTCGGGCGTCTCGACGTGCGTCGGCGGCATCCACCGCTCCTCGAACTTCAGTTCCGGGCCGGGGATGCGCCAGTTGGTCAGCGGCGTCATCGACAGTGACTGCACCCCGCCTGCGATGAGGGCGCGCTCCATGCCGGAGCCGATCTGCGCAGAGGCGTTGCCGATCGCGGTGAGGCTGCCCGCGCAGTGCCGGTTCACCGACTGGCCCGGCACGTGCTCGAGCCCCGTCGCCGTGGCCGCATAACGGGCGAGATCGCCGCCGCCGTAATGGGATTCGGCGAAGATCAGGTCGTCGACGTCCGCGGGGTCGATGCCGGAGCGGCGCACGATCTCGGGCAGCACGGCGGTGATCAGGGTCTCCGGCGGCGTGTTGACCAGCGTGCCCTTGAAGGACCGCCCGATAGCGGTTCGGACTGCTCCGACGATGACGGGTGTGGACATGTCTTCGAACCTCGGGATTCTCGGGCTACCTGGGCAGCACTGGCGGCAGCGTGGACCTGCGTTACAAATCTAGCAGAAACTGTAGTGCCGCCAACAGTAGGTCATGGCACGTCGGGTTCGGGCACGTGGAAGTGCTCGTCGCGGAGGCGGAACGCCTCTCTGGTGCCGTGCTGCGCCCTGGTCTTGACGAAGTTGAACTCGCCATCGGCGAACTGCAGGTTGGTGCCGTAGGCGTGGAAGAGGTAGCTCGCGACCTCCTCGCCCTGGTAGGCCTGACTCTGCTCGACCAGGCGGAACGCTTCCTTGGCGATGACGACGCCGTCCGCGGGCATCTTCGCTGCCTTCTCGGCCCAGAAGCGCGCCCGCGCCGTCAGCGCCGACGGCGCGCACGTCTCGGTGAAGACGCCGAGGTGTTCGAGGGCGCCGGCCTCGATGACGTCACCGGTCAGCAGCATCCGCCGCGCGAGCACCGGCCCCAGCCGGTGGAAGAACATGTGCAGGCTGCCCAGTGCCGGTCCGAGGAAGCGGGTGGCCGGCATGCCGATGCGCGTGTCGCGCGCGATGACCGAGATGTCGGTCATCAGCGCCATCTCGAAGCCGCCGCCGAGTGCGTACCCGCCGATCTCGCCCACGGTGACCTTCGGAAAGCCCATCAGGTTGTGGTAGAAGCCGAATGACTTGCGATCCACCGTGAGTCGCCTGCGCTGGCTGGGTCGCCGTGCCGATGTCCCGTCGCCGGACTCGCCGTCGCCGGGCTTGCCGTACCAGCCGTAGGCGTTGTTCATGTCGGCCCCGGTCGAGAACACCCCGTCGGCCCCACGCAGCAGGACGACGGTGACGTCGTCGTCCTCGGCGACCCGGTCGAGGTAGCGCGCGATCTCGTCGCGCATCGCCGCGTCATAGGAGTTGCGCCGTTCCGGGTTGTCGAGCGTGATCGTGGCGATCCGCCCGTCCGGGTCGACGTCGAAGCGCACGCGGTCGTCGTTGGTCATCGGTGGGACTCCTCGTGTTCGGTGGTGGGGACCCGGCGTGCGCCGAAGTCGGAGCCGGCAAGCTTCTCGACGGGCAGGGCCATGGTCTCCACCACGCCGACGCACAGCACCTCGCCGTCGAGTGACAGCCGGGCCGTCGACGTCAGACCGCGGTCGGTGTTCGCGCGGTCGATCGCGAACCGCAACTCGGTGCCCAGCGGGGTCGGCCTGCGGTACTTCACGGTCAACGACCGGGTCTTGCCCGCCAGCCGGGTGGCGCAGTTGTGGTGCGCGACGATGCAGTCGAAGAACACCCCCAGGAACCCGCCGTGGACCGATCCGGGTGGGCCCTCGTAGACGAGTGGAAAGGTCACGGTGCCCGAGGCGTCGTCGCCGGAGTCGACGGCGAAGCGGTATTCCGGGAAGCACGGGTTGTAGGCGCCGACGTCGAAGGCATGGTCGAGGTACACGCGCCGCCTGCCGTCGGGGTCCTCGCCGATCCGCGGCGCGTCGTCGGCCGCTGCGGCTGCGGACAACTCGGCCTCCCAGCCGGGGAATCGCGAGAGCATGTCGTCGACCGCGGGGTGTGCGTTCTCCAGACTCAGCAGTAGGCCCGTGAGCCGTCGGAGTGCGGCGGCGGCCTGCGTCGTCTGCGGCAACGGCTGTTCGCCGAAGCGCGGTGCGTCGGTCACGCAGCCTCCCTCCAGTAGGTCATCCGTCGCGTCTCGCCGGCACCTTTCGTCCTCGGCCTTTCCTTGCTAACTTGTACAAGAATGGCCCTGAAATGTCTACTGTATGGCTATCGGTAACCAGTGGAACGAGGATGCGTGGGCGACCAGTCGAGCACCGCTGCTGCCGACGGCTCGGTCCACGTCAGCCGCGACGCGACGATCCTGCGCATCGTCCTGGACCGCCCCGCCCATCGAAATTCGCTGAGCCACGCCATGATCGACACCTTGGTGGCGGCACTGACCGACGCCTCGACCGACGACGCACTGCGCGCCGTGCACATCAGCGGAGCAGGCAGCGACTTCTGCTCGGGCGCCGACTGGGTGGCCACCAACTCCGGGTCGGGACGGCCCCGCACGGGCGACCTGATCCGGCGCATTCCGCTCACCGCGCACCGCGTCATCGAGTTGCTCGCCACGATCGCCCTGCCCGTCGTGTGCACGGTGCGCGGCTGGGCGGTCGGCCTCGGCTGCAACATCGCACTGGCCGCGGACTTCACCGTCGCCGCGCAGGACGCCGTGTTCTGGGAACCCTTCGTCGACCGCGGATTCACGCCGGACTCCGGGGCGACCTGGCTACTGCCACGGCTCGTCGGCGTGGCCAAGGCCCGACGCATGCTGCTGCTCGGCGAGAAGGTCGGCGCCTCGGACGCCGTGGACTGGGGCATGATTCACGGCGCCGCGTCGCCGGAGGAAGTCGACGCGGTGGCCGAGGAACTGCTGGCCCGGCTGGCGGCAGGCCCCACCGTCGCGCTTGGACTGACCAAGTCCGCGATCCGCACGAACGCGAACGCAACGCTCGCGGCGGCCATGAACCAGGAACTGTACGACCTCGAGCTGTCCTGTCGCACGGCCGACTTCAAGGAGGGCCTGACAGCCTTCCGAGAACGCCGTACCCCCGGATTCAGCGGGCGATGACCGAAGGGATCCACATGTCCTACCGCGACATCGACTATCAGGTCGCCGACCACAAGGCCACCATCACGCTCGACCGGCCGCAGGCACTCAACGCGCTGAGCCCCGGGATGGTCGCCGAACTGCGCGCCGCCTACGACGCCGCCGAGAACGACGACGACGTGTGGATCGTCATCGTGACCGGGAACGGCCGCGCCTTCTGCACTGGAGCCGACGTCGGCGAGATACCCGACGACGGCAGGGTGATCTACGAGCGGCCGTACCTCTCCACCTACGACCAGTGGGAGGCACCGCAGGAGGGCACGCCGCCGTTCCGTCGGATGGCCAAGCCCGTCCTTGCCGCGATCAACGGAATCTGCTGCGGCGCAGGGCTGGACTGGGTCACCACCGGCGACATCGTGATCGCGTCCGACCGGGCGACGTTCTTCGACCCGCACGTCAGCATCGGCCTGGTCGCCGGACGGGAGATGGTGCGACTGGCCCGCGTGCTCCCCCGCAACATCGCACTGCGGATGTCGCTGATGGGCAAGCACGAACGGATGAGCGCAGAGCGCGCCTATGACCTCGGCATGATCAGCGAGGTCGTCGAACACGACCGGCTGCTCGAACGCGCCCACGAGATCGCCGACGTCGTGAACTCGAACGCCCCACTGGCCGTGCGTGGTACGCGATTGGCGATTCACAAGACGCTCGACCTGCCGCTGCACGAGGCGGAGATCCTGGCCGAGACGTTTCGCGAGCGCGTCGTGCGCACCGAGGACGCCGCCGAGGGGCCGCGGGCGTTCATGGAGAAGCGTGCGCCGAACTGGAAGTGCCGCTGATGAGCGCTTGCGCGAAGAAGAGACCACGCTGATGAGCGCTTGCGCGAAGAAGAGACCACGCTGATGAGCGCTTGCGCGAAGAAGAGACCACGCTGATGAGCGCTTGCGCGAAGAAGAGAGCACGCTGATGAGCTCTTGCGCGGTCCTGCTCGACGTCGACGAGGCCAGCCGGGTGGCCACCGTGACGCTCAATCGGCCGAAGCGGCTCAACGCGTTCGACCGCGACATGTGCCACGAGATGGCCGACGTCTGGCGGACGGTGAAGCACGACGACCGGGTCAACGCCGTGGTGCTCCGCGCGGCGGGTGAGCGTGCGTTCAGCGCCGGTCTGGACGTCAAGACGCCCTACGGTCAGCCGTCGGTCGTGTGGAATCACGAAGACCCCGGCGAGTTCCTCAGCCCCAAGTGGCAGAAGATGTGGAAACCCGTGGTGTGTGCGGTACAGGGCATGTGCACTGCGGGCGCCTTCTACTTCGTCAACGAATCGGACGTCGTCATCTGCTCCGAGGACGCGACGTTCTTCGACTCCCACGTGAGTTCCGGCATGGTGTCGGCGCTGGAACCCGTCGGCCTCATGCGGCGCATCGGCCTGGGCGAGACGTTGCGGATGGCCCTGACCGGCAACGACGAACGGGTGAGCGCGGACACCGCGTTGCGGATCGGGTTGGTCACCGAGGTCGTCACCCGAGAGGCGCTATGGGCGCGCGCCGACGATATCGCCGCCGGCATCGCCGCCCACCCGACCTCGGCCACGCAGGGCACGGTGAAGGCCATCTGGGAATCCCTCGACAAGCCCTACCGCGCCGCGCTCGACCAGGGCTTGATCTACACCCGGCTCGGGAACGCGCTGGGCCGGGCCGAACTCGACCCCGATCGGCCGCGCCGGTCACCCAGAGTCCGGTGACGCGTCACCCGCTCAGCCGACGCATCGCCGACGTCCTGGCACTCGCGCCCGACTCGCCCGCGATCGAGTTCGACGACACCTGGTGGTCGTGGGGCGAGGTGGACGCCGCTGCCCGTAACATCGCCGACCTGGCCGTTCGGCACGACAGCACCCAGACTGCAGTCCTGTTGCGCAACAGCCCCGCTCATGTCGCGACTGTCCTCGGACTCCTGCTGGCCGACGCCACCGTGGTCGTGGTGAACCCCGCCCGTGGCGACGATCGCACCCGCGCCGATCTCGCTGAACTAGCACCGGCGCTCGCCATCGGGACACCCGACGACGTAGCCACGCTCCTCGCACCGTCCGACCGGATGACCGTCGCCACCATCACCACACTCGCGGAGGCGCCGGCCGTCTCGGTATTCGGGCGCGGTACCCCCGACCCCAGGCTCGGCGTGGCCGTCCGCATGCTCACCTCGGGCACCACGGGCCCGCCCAAGCGCATCGATCTGACCTACGACATGCTGGCGCGGGGCACCCTCGGCGACATGCCCACGGCACCGCGGCGCGGCGTCGCGATCGTCAACGCACCGCTCGTCCACATCGGCGGCGTGTACCGCGTCCTGCAATGCGCGACGGCAGCAAGGCCTTTCGCGTTGCTACCGCGTTTCGAACTCGACCGCTGGTCCGACGCTGTGCGCAGGCACCGGCCCGGGGCGGTGTCGCTGGTTCCCGCGGCGCTGCGCATGGTGCTGCAGTCCGGCCTGACCCGAGATGACCTCGCGGGCATCCGCGTCGTGACGTCCGGAACCGCTCCCCTGTCGGCCGATGACGCCGACGCATTCACCGAGAAGTTCGGCATTCCGGTGCTGACGTCATACGCGGCAACCGAATTCGGTGGCGGCGTGGCCGGCTGGACCCTCGCAGACCACGACCGCCATTGGCAGGCCAAGCGAGGCAGCGTCGGCCGGGCCACCCTCGGCGCCCGCCTGCGGGTGGTCACCGAGCAGGGTGACCCGGTGCGCCCCGGTGAGGCCGGCCTGCTCGAGGTCAAGCCGGGTCAACTCGGCCCCGGCACCGAATGGATCCGCACCACGGACCTCGCGAGGATCGATGTCGACGGGTTCCTCTGGATCCTCGGCCGCGCGGACCAAGCGATCATCCGGGGCGGCTTCAAGGTGATGCCCGACGACGTGCGGGCCGCGCTGGAGGCGCACGCCGCCGTCGCCGGCGCCGCGGTGGTGGGGCGGCCGGACGAGCGACTCGGCGAGACCCCGGTGGCGATGGTGGAACTGCGCGCGCCGGTCACCGCCGACGAGCTGGTGGACCATCTGCGCACCCGACTGGCGCACTACGAGGTCCCGGCCGAGATCGCCGTGGTGGACGCGATCCCCCGCACTCCCTCCGGCAAGCCCGACCTGACTGCCGTGCGGGCGCACTTCGCCGACGAGGTCGGGAGCGGCCGTGCCGGCTGAACCACGGACCGTCGCCGAACTCGTCACCGAACGGGCAAGCGCCCGAGGTGACCACCCCCTGCTCGTCTGCGACGCCGAGCGGTTGACGTACGCCGAGGCCGAACGCCGGTCGGCGGCGCTGGCCCGCGGCCTCGTGGCGCTCGGCGCCGGAAGGGCGACACACGTGGGCGTGCTGTACCCCAACGGCGCCGACTTCGTGGTCGCGATGCTGGCCGCCGCGCGCATCGGCGCGGTCGTGGTGCCGTTCACGACCTTCTCGACCGCCAGGGAACTCGCCGAGCAGCTCGCGCACGCCGACGTGGCCATCCTGCTGGCCACGCCGCGGTACCGCTCGCACGACTTCGCGGTCGAGCTGCGCGACGCGCTCGGCGTCGACGCCCTCGACCGTCCGCTGTTCTGCACCACCGCACCGTTGCTGCGCCACGCGAGCTTCGATCAGGACGACGTTGCGCGGCACGGCCGCGACGTTCCGGAGCGTCTGCTCGCGGCCATCGGGGCCGACGTGCACCCGTCGGACGCCCTCGCGATCGTCTACACGTCGGGTTCGTCCGGCACGCCGAAGGGCGCCGTGCACACCCACGGCTCGATGCTGGCACACCAGCGCAACCTCAACGGAATCCGCGCCCTGACCGCCGACGACCGACTGTTCTGCAACTCGCCGTTCTTCTGGGTCGGCGGGTTCGCCTTCGGACTGCTCGCCACGATGGTGGCCGGGGCGACACTGGTGTGCTCGAACGCGACCGACGCCGCCGAGGTCCTCGACCTCCTGGAGACCGAACGACCAACGCTGACCAACGGTTTCGCCGCATCCGTCGCGCACCTCGCGCGGCACGAGTCGTTCCCCACGCGGGACCTCACCTCGATGCGCCGCGGCAACCTGTACCCGATCATGCCCGCCGACGTCCGTCCCCGAGATCCCTCGCTCCGCCACGGCATGCTCGGGATGACCGAGGCGGGCGGCACCTTTCTGCTCGACGCCGACGAGTCCGACCAGCCCGAGGAACGGTGGGGGTCTTTCGGCAGGCCCGCACCGGGTTTCGAGGTCGCCGTCGTCGACCCCTCCACCGGTACCACCGTGGAGGCGGGCGCACCGGGCGAACTCCTGTTGCGCGGGCCCTACCTGCTGCAGCGCTACCACCGGCGCAGCCGCGAGGAGACCTTCGACGCCGACGGCTGGCTCCACACCGGCGACGTCGTGTGCACCGACCTCGACGGGTACGTGTACTACCTCGGGCGGCGCGGGTCGATGATCAAGACCGCAGGCGCGAACGTCTCGCCCGTCGAGGTGGAGAACGCCATCAACCGCGTGACGGGCGGGATGGTCGCGCACGTCGTCGGGCTGCCCGACGGCGAGCGTGGCGAGGTGGTGGGCGCGGTGCTGGTCACCGATCGGGCCGTCGACCCGTCGGCGCTGCGCGACCTGCTCGCCGTCGAACTGTCGTCGTACAAGCTGCCACGCCGTGTGGCTACCGTCAGCGAGGCGCCGCTGCTGGCCAGCGGCAAGGTGGACGTCCGGCGCCTGCGCGAGGCCTTCGATGACTGACACGATCGACCGCATCCTCCGGTACCACGCCGAGCGCACGCCGGACAGGACTGCCGTCGTCGATCCGGAGAGTCGAATCGACTATCTGGCAATGCACTCGGACAGCCGGTCAATCGCAGCGCGACTGATCGACATGGGCGTCGGCAAGGGCACCCGGGTGGGACTGGTCATGCCCAACTGCACCGACTGGGTGCGGTTCGCCGTGGCGCTCACCCGCATCGGTGCGGTACTCGTCCCGCTCAGCACCTTGCTCGCACCCCGCGAGCTGGTGGCGCAGCTTCAGACGTCGGCCGTCTCAGCGCTCGTCGCGGTCGACGAGTTCCGCGGCCGCCGGTACACCGACGACCTCGCCGCGGAACTGGCCGCTCCGCTGACGGGGCGAACACTGCTGCACTCGGAACTGCCCGCCTTGCGCCACGTGTGGTCGCCGAAGGAGGCCATGGGGACCGCCCCGAGCGACGACGCGGTGGGCATCGTCGATGCGATGGCCTGCGCAGTCACCCCGAGCGACCCGCTGGCGATCGTCTTCACCTCCGGCAGTAGCGGCGCACCGAAGGGGGTCGTGCACTCCCACGGCAGCGCACTCGGCGCCGTCGCTGCCGGCCTCGAGCCGCGATGCATTGCGGCCGATACCCGGCTGTACCTGCCGATGCCGTTCTTCTGGGTCGGCGGCTTCGGCTCTGGCGTGCTGTCGGCGCTGATCGCGGGCGCCACGCTGGTGACCGAGCCCACGCCCCGCCCCGAGACCACGCTGCGCCTACTGGAACGCGAGCGCGTCACCCTGTTCCGGGGCTGGCCCGACCAGGCGGAAGCCCTTGCCCGCCACGCTCCTTCGATCGACGCCGATCTGTCGTCGTTGCAGCCGGGCAGCCTGGATGCGCTCCTTCCGCCCGAAGTCCGAGCCAGGCCGGGAGCCAGGGCGCGGTTGTTCGGCATGACCGAGTCGTTCGGCCCGTACTGCGGCTACCGCGCCGACACCGACATGCCCGAAACTGCCTGGGGCAGTTGCGGCAAGCCGTTCGACGGCATGGAGGTGCGCATCGTCGACGTCGAGGACGGCAGTACCGCAGCGCCCGGCACGATCGGCGAGATTCAGATCCGCGGGCCACACACGCTGCTGGGGGTGTGCGGGCGCAGCCGGGAAGACCTGTTCACCGCCGACGGGTTCTACCCGACCGGCGATCTCGGCCACCTCGACGACGACGGCTTCCTGTTCTACCACGGGCGATCCGACGACATGTTCAAGGTCAGCGGGGCCACGGTGTACCCGAGCGAAGTCGAGTCGGCGCTACGCACACTGCCCGGCGTCGGCGCCGCGTTCGTGACCAACGTGCCCACCGGCGACTCGGATCGGGTCGGCGCCGCCATCAGGTGCGATGAGGCGTGCGACGAGTTGCGCGATGACGCCACTCTTCGGCACGCCGCCCGGAAGGTGCTGAGCGCGTTCAAGGTTCCCACCGTCTGGCTCCGGCTCGCCTCGGATGACCAGGTGCCACGCGGCACCACCGGCAAGGTCGACGTCCGTCGGCTTCGCGACATGCTCGCCGAGGCGGGAACGGCCATGACCAGCGCCCCGACCCCGATCGTGTACGAAGGCAAGAGCACAGTGGTCGAGCAGACCCCGGAAGGGAATGACACGTGAGCGAACGCCTCGAGGGCAAGGTCGCATTCGTCACCGGCGCGGCACGAGGGCAGGGCCGCGCGCATGCGGTCCGGATGGCGGAGGAGGGAGCCGACGTCATCGCCGTCGACGTCGTCGGCCAACTTCCGCCGTGCGTGCGCTACGACCCCGCCACGCCGGAGGACCTCGACGAGACGGTTCGGCTGGTAGAGAAGACCGGGCGCCGGATCCTGGCGTCGGCAGTCGACACCCGCGACCACGAACGGTTGAACGCCGTCGTCGCCGAGGGGGTGGCGGAGTTGGGACGCCTCGACGTCATCGTCGCCAACGCGGGCATCGCGGTGCCACAGGCCTGGGACGAGATCACCCCGGACTCGTTCCGCGACGTCATGGACGTCAACGTGACCGGCACGTGGAACACCGTGATGGCGGGCGCACGGCACGTGATCGACGGCGGGCGGGGCGGGTCGATCGTGCTGATCAGCTCGGCGGCCGGACTGAAGATGCAGCCCTTCATGATTCACTACACCGCGAGCAAGCACGCCGTCACGGGCATGGCGCGCGGGTTCGCCGCCGAACTCGGCCGCCACGGCGTCCGGGTCAACAGCGTGCACCCCGGCCCGGTCGCCACCGACATGGGATCGGGCGACATGGTCGCCGAGATCGGCAGAACCATGGAATCCCACCCGCAGCTGTCGAACATGCTCGTCGGCTTCCTGCCCGAGGGCATCTGCGAACCGCAGGACATCGCCGACGCGGTGCTGTGGCTGGCCAGTGACGAGTCCAGGTTCGTCACCGCCGCGGCGATCGCGGTCGACGGCGGCACGACCCAGTACTGACCGCCATGAGCGCTCGTCGGGAATTCGCTGAGACGCTGGCCACCGGGCTGGCGAGCTACGGGCCTGCCGCCTTCATCGAGTTCGACCGAAAGTGGTTTTCCGGCAACGACATCGCCGCGTACCGGGCGACGCTCGACGATGCTCTCGACCGGGCGGGGGTGCGTCCCGGCGAGCCGGTCGGGGTGGTCGTGCGCAACCGGCTGCCCCATGCGGCGGCGCTGCTGAACTTCATTTCGTCGGGCCGCCCCGTGGTGATGGTGTACTCCTACCAGTCGCCCACGGCCATCGCCGCCGACGTGCAGCGACTTCGGCTCGCCGCAGTGCTTGCCGACCCCGAGGACTGGACCGACCCGGTCGTCGCCGCAGCCCGAGGCACCGGCAGCGCCGCCATCTCGCTGACCTCGGCGACGGTGGATACCCTGCACGCGCGCGGCGCCGCAATATCCGACCCCGTCCTCGCCGAAGCGGGCATCCATGTGCTGACCAGCGGCACCACCGGCGCGCCCAAGCGGATTCCCATCCCCACCGCAGTGCTGGCGCACACCGTGCTCAGCATGACGCACGGGCACCAATTGTTCGCGGACGATCCGCCCGACCTGGTGTTCTGGCCGTTCGGCAGCATCGGCGTGTGCCAGCTGCTGGCAGCACCCTTCGTCGGCAAGCGAATGGTGCTGCTGGAGAAGTTCACCGTGGCCGAATGGGTGCGCGCCGTGCGGACCTACCGCCTGACCCGCACCGCCGTCCAGCCCGCGATCGTGCGCATGCTGCTCGACGCCGACGTCGACCCCGCCGATCTGTCCTCGCTGCAGTGCGTCGTGGGCGGGTCGGGTCCGCTGGAACGCGAGCTGCGTGAGGAGTTCGAGCGCCGCTTCGGGATTCCGGTGCTGTGGGCCTATGGCGCAACCGAATTCGCCGGATCCATCTGCGCGTGGACACCGGACCTACGCGCCCGGTGGGGCGCGGAGAAGCTCGACAGCTCAGGCCGGGCACTGCCCGGCGTCGAAGTCCGGATCGTGGACGCCGACTCCGGACGCGAAATGCCGACGAGCGCGGTAGGACTGCTCGAGGCGCGGGTAGAGGTGATGGGCCCGCACTGGCAGCGCACCACCGACCTCGCGTCGATCGACTCCGACGGCTTCATCACGCTGCACGGCCGCGCCGACGGCGCGATCAACCGCGGCGGGTTCAAGGTGCTGCCCGAGACCGTCCGGCGGGCGCTACTGGCGCACCCCGCCGTCCTCGACGCGTGCGTGGTCGGCGTGCCCGACCGCCTCCTCGGCGACGTCCCCTTCGCCGCCGTCGAACTGCGCCATGGCGCGCCCGCACCCACCGAGGACGAGCTGAAGGCCCTGGTGCGCGACACGCTGCCAAGTCACCACGTTCCGGTGGCGGTCGCGATCGGCACGTTGCCGCGCAACGCCGCGATGAAGGTCAAGCCTGCCGACGTGGCTGCGTGGTACCGGCCCCGCTGATCGACTCCGCCCTGCCCACCGCGAACTCCCTGCGCAGGAACGCCACCTGATCCGCGGCGGCGCGCGCGTGCCAGTCGTGGCCGGGCCACACGTCGAAGTGGTCGCACGGGTAGTGGTGCACCACCGCCCTGCCGTGGACGGCGGTCTTCGCGACGGATTCGGCGGGCACGTAGCGGTCGAAGTCCGCGATCTGCACCAGCAGTCGCGCACGCATCCGCTTGGCGGCGGCCGTCGTCCGGATCGCGCCGATCTCCAACCCCACCGAGGCGTCGATTTCGTTGCGCCACGTCGGTCCGGCCATGGACGTGTAACTCTCGTAGGCACCGTCGAGCGCCAGCGCACCGATCTCACCCGGCCGCGCGACCAGCGGCATGGTCCTGGGCTTGCCGCCGCGGCGCACGGCGACCTTGCTGGCGACGCCGTCGGCGGTCCACTTCAGGGCGGTCAGGACGCTGCGCTCACCGATCGACGCGCGACCCGCCGCGAGGCCGCTGGTCAACGGCGTCATCGCGATGACGGCGGCGACGTCGGTGCGGTCGGCCGCCACCTGGAACACGTGCGCGCCGGCCATCGACGAACCCCACAGGCCGATGCGCGCCGCGTCCACGCCGTCCAGCGCTCGGGCTGCGTCGACGGCGGCGTGGAAGTCCTGCTGCTGTCGCCGGATCGAGATCGTCTGCCGCGGTTCACCATCGGACGCGCCGAACCCGCGGTAGTCGAACGTCAGCACGTCGATGCCCGCGTCGCAGAGGCGTTCGGCGAACGGTTGCAGCCCAGAGTCCATGGTGCCGCCGAACCCGTGCGCCATCACCACGATGGGTCGGCCGTCGGGTCCGGTCAGCGCGTCCGAGTCGCTGCGGAAGTGCCAGCCGGCGCAGGTGACGCCGTGGGAGGTGAATGCGACGTCGGTGCGGGTCACGCCGTCTCCTCCGAACGCTTCGAGGGCTCGCAGACGCCGTAGATGGCGTTGAGCCACACGGCGGTGCCGCCTGCCATCAGGTCATCGCGCGACAGCGGCCCGCCGAGCGTGAGTCGTTCGAGCAGGCGGTCGTTGAGTTCCAGCAGAACCGACGCCAGGACTTCCGGGGCCACCCCGCCCGGCGCAGTGCCCGCGGCGCGTTCGGCGCGGATCATGTCAGCGACCGGCTCCACGAACGACTCGCGCGCCTGATCCCAGATGTCGCGCACCGACGCGCTGGAGCCCCGCGCGTCGAGCATCGCCTTGAACATGTGCCGGTGCCGCTCCCAGCTGCCGAACAGACCCTCGAGCATCGCCCTGATCCGCTGCTCGGGTGGACCGCCCGCCGCGGTGAACACGTCGTTGAGGTCGAACACCTCGTCGACCATGCGCTCCATGAGCGCGGCGACCGCCGCACCCTTGTTCTCGAAGTAGAAATAGAACGCCGAGCGGCTGACGCCTGCCTGCTTCGAGATCTCGGCGATGTTCACCGCCTCGAGGCTCTCCTCGCGCAGCCAGCGGTCGAGCGCATCGAGGATGGCCTCACGGCGGTCGTCACTGCGCTGCGCCGGACGGCGGTCGGTGGGAGACCTCATACCGACGCCAATCGCGCCCAAGGCGAACGGCTTCCGGCCCGTTTGAGACCTGCGGGCAGCTCACGCGTGCGCATGTCGTGCTCGTAGTGGAAGAAATCCACCTGCTGCGTGTGTCGCGCCGAGTCGGTGCAGTGCCCGGTGTACAGCCGCTGGTCGACGTCGATGACGCGTTCCATCTCCGTCACCGGCGGCAGCGCGTAGCGACCAACGGCGTAGGAGGCCAACAACCGCGACTGACACTCGACGAAGGGGAACAGCGTCGGTATCGCCTGCGCGAAGCCGATGAACACGGCGTCGTCGAGACCCGGCACGAACATCCGCTTGTACAGCCGGATTCGATTGCCGGGGGCGCTGAGGAATTCGGCGTCGAAGAACGGGAACGTGATGTCGTAACCGGTCGCGTAGACGATGACGTCGAACTGGCCTGCGGTGCCGTCGACGAAGTGCACGGTGTCGCCGTCGAGCCGCTCGGCGTTCGGCTTGGGCGTCACGTCACCCGAGCCCAGCCGCAGCGGCAGTTCCACCGACTGGGTCGGATGTGCCTCGAAGAGCTTGTGATTCGGGGCGGGCAGTCCGTACTTCGTCGGGTCGACGCCCATGGCGGGCGCCACCAGCTGCAGTGCCTTGCGCTGCCACGACAGCGGCAGGTGCGGACTGGTGCGCCACAGGGTGTCCCCCGGGCGTCCCGCGATGTACTTGGGCACGATCCAGGCACTCGACCGGGTCGACAGCGTGACCTCGTTCTGCAGTGCCCTCGACGACAGTTCGACGGTGATGTCCGCAGCGCTGTTGCCGAGGCCCACGACGAGGATTCGCTTGCCGGTCAGCTCCATCGGCTGATGCGGATCGACGTAGTGGTGCGAGTGAAACGCCGTGCCCGTGAACGTACCCGGGAAGTCGGGCAGCCGCGGATTCCAATGGTGGCCGTTGGCGACCACCAGCAGGTCGAAGTCGCGCTGGTTGCCTGCCTGGTCGGTGATCTCCCACCCACCGCCGTCGCGATGCGCCGCGTGCTCGACGCCTTTGCCGAACTCGATGTTCTCCAGCAGTCCGAAGGTGTCGGCGTACGCGTCGAGGTACTCCTTGACGTCGGTGTGGTGCGGGAACGACGGGTAGTGGTCGGGCATCGGGAAGTCGCGAAAGCACAACCGCTGGCGGGAGGTGTCGATGTGCAGCGATCGGTAGGCGCTGCTGCGCCCGTTCGGGTTGCCGAACGCCCAGTTCCCGCCGATCCGGTCCGACGTCTCGAAGGTGGTGTACGGCACGCCGTAGTCCTTGAGCATCTTGCCTGCCGTGAGACCGCTGATGCCCGCGCCGATGACAGCGGTGCGCGGAAGGGTGGGGGTCACGGCCGCTCCTCGGGGTCTGCGGCGGACACTATCAGCGCCTTCTGACGCCCGTCAACGATTTCTGACAAGTGTCAGAAAGCGAGCCCTACGACCCCGCCGCTTCCGAGGGTGGGGCCGCGGCGATCACGCCGCGCTCGATCAGGTGCTCGGTCAAGGGCGCGACGCCGATGGTGAAGTGTTCGGCCATCGCCGTCCGGGCCCGGGTGGCATCGCGGCGCTCGAAGGCGGCGATGACCCGACGATGGTCCCTGATCGACTGCGTTGGCCAGCCCTCCAGCGTCGGGAACACCGACTCCGGCGCATATCTCGTGATGGTCGACATCACGTGCGTCAGCTTTGGCGACCCGGCGGCGACGTTGATGGTGCGGTGGAACTCGTGGTTGAGCCGCACCGTCCGCTCGAGATCGTCGGTCTCGTAGGCCCGTTCGAGTTCGTCCTGTACGGCCTTGAGCGACGCCAGCTGGTCGTCGGTGATGTTGATCGCGGCCCGCGCGGCCAGCTCTCCACCGATGAACGCCTGCACCCCCGCCACGTCGGCGATGTCGCGCGCGGTCACCTCGAGCACCATGAAGCCGCGCCGCGGATGCTGGACGAGCAGACCCTCGGCCCGCAGGTTCAGTAGCGCCTCCCGCACCGGGGTGACGCTGATGCCGAGTTCGGCGGCCAGCTGATCGAGGCGCAGGTACACCCCGGCAGCGAAGGTGCCGTTGAAGATTCGCCGACGGACGTAGCGCGCGACGTCGTCGGAGAGTTGCGGCCGCGCCGCGAAGGCCGGCTCAGAGTCGGTATTCATGGAGGAGGTTCTTGCTGATGATGGTCTTCTGGATCTCGCTGGTGCCCTCGCCGATGAGTAGGAACGGCGCGTCGCGCATCAGCCGTTCGATCTCGTACTCCTTGGAGTAGCCGTAGCCGCCGTGGATGCGGAAGCTCTGCTGGGTGACCTCGATGCAATATTCACTGGCCAGGTACTTCGCCATGCCCGCCGCGACGTCGTTGCGCTCACCGGAGTCCTTGAGCCTGGCGGCGTTGACCATCATCAAATGCGCCGCCTCGACCTTGGTCGCCATCTCGGCGAGCTGAAACGCGATCGCCTGGTGGTCGGCAATCGGCTTGCCGAAGGTGCTGCGCTGCTGGGCGTATCGCACCGCGAGTTCGAACGCCCGCAACGCCACCCCGCAAGCACGGGCCGACACGTTGACCCGGCCCACCTCCACGCCGTCCATCATCTGGGCGAAGCCACGGCCAGGAGCGTTGCCGAGCACATCGTCATCGGAGGCGACGTACCCGTCGAAGATCAGCTCGGTGGTGTCGATGCCCTTGTAGCCGAGCTTGTCGAGCTTGCCCGGAATAGTCAGCCCGGCAGCCACCTCGCCGAAACCGGGCGGCTTCTCGATCAGGAACGCCGTCAGGTTGCGGTGTGGCTTGTCTGCGCCCTCGTCCGTCTTGACCAACGCCGCAATCAGACTCGAGCTGCCACCGTTGGTGAGCCACATCTTCTGGCCGGTGATCGCGTAACCACCCTCGGGCCTGCGGACGCCCCTGGTACGGATGGCTGCGACGTCGGAACCCAGCTCGGGCTCCGACATCGAGAACGCTCCACGGATTTCGCCAGTGGCCATGCGCGGCAGGAACCGCTGCTTCTGCTCGTCGGTACCGTGCTGGCGAATCATGTACGCCACGATGAAGTGCGTGTTGATCACGCCGGACACGCTCATCCAGCCGCGGGCCAGCTCCTCGACGCACAGCGCGTAGGTGAGCAGCGACTCCCCCAGTCCGCCGTACTCCTCGTCGATCATCAGGCCGAACAGCCCCATCTCGCGCATCGCGTCGACGATCTGCTGCGGGTAGGTGTCGGAGTGCTCGAGTTCCTGGGCGTTCGGGATGATCTCCCGGTCGACGAAATCGCGCACCGTCGAGACGATCTCGCGCTGCACGTCGGTCAGGCCGACCGTCTGCGCGAGCCTGGTCATGGGCCCACCCTCTCGAACACGGCAGCCAGACCCTGGCCGCCGCCGATGCACATGGTCTCCAGGCCGTATCGACCGTCGCGGCGGTGCAGTTCGCGCGCGAGCGTGGCCAGCATCCGGCCGCCGGTGGCGCCGACGGGGTGGCCCAGCGAGATACCCGAGCCGGCGACGTTGGTGCGGTCGAAGTCGCGCGGCCCGAACTTCCACTCCCGCGTCACCGCCAGCGCCTGAGCGGCGAATGCTTCGTTGAGTTCGATGAGGTCCATGTCCGCGATGTCGAGCCCTGCCTTGCGCAGCGCCACCTCCGTCGCGGGCACGGGACCGATGCCCATCACGTTGGGCGCCACCCCCGCCACGACCCAGGACACCAGCCGCACCAGTGGCGTCAACCCCAGTTCGGCCGCCTTGTCGACGGTGGTCACGATGCACATCGATGCCGCGTCGTTCTGACCGCTGGAGTTGCCAGCCGTCACGGTGGCCTCCGGATCCTGCTTCAGGAGAACGGGTTTCAGCTTGCTCAGCGCTTCCACCGAGGTATCGGCGCGGGGATGCTCGTCGGTGTCGACCACCGTGTCGACGTCGCGGCCCGACACCGTGACCGGGATGATCTGCTCGGCCAGCGACCCGTCGCGCTGCGCTGCCACCGCACGCTGGTGCGATCGCACGGCCAGCTCGTCCTGCTCGTCACGCGGGATGTCGTACTGACGACGCAGGTTCTCGGCCGTCTCCAACATGCCGCCCGGGACGGGGTAGTCCCGCCCGCCCGCGGTCGTGCGGCCGCGCGACAGTGCGTCGTGCACCCGTACGCCTCCCCTCGCGCCACCCCAACGCATGTCCGTGGAGTGGAACACCACGTTGCTCATGGACTCGGCACCCCCGGCCACCACGAGGTCGTTCTGGCCGCTGCCGACCTGCATGGCGGCCTGGATGACGGCCTGCAGGCCGGAGCCACACCGGCGGTCGAGCTGCATGCCGGGCACCGTGGCAGGCAGGCCCGCGTCCAGCGCGACCACGCGCCCGATCGCCGGGGCCTCCATGCTCGGATAGCAGTGCCCCAGGATGACGTCCTCGACGTCGTTCGGTCCGATGCCGGTGCGCTCGAGCAGCCCCCGCAGTGCGGCGACGCCGAGGTCGACCGCGGTCAGGCTCTTGAACATTCCACCGTAGCGGCCGATCGGCGTGCGGACGGGCTCACAGATGATGGCGTCGCGGTTCATCAGATGTGCCGTCCCCCGGTCACTTCGAGCACCGTGCCGGTCATGTACGACGACAGGTCCGAGGCGAGGAACAGCGCCACCGACGCCACCTCGCTGGGCTCGCCTGCGCGCGCCATCGGGATCTCGGCCAGCTTCGCGTCCCAGATGCGTTGCGGCATGGCCTCGGTCATCGCCGAGCGGATGAGCCCCGGCTGGATGGCGTTGATCCGCACCCCCAGGTGGGCGACCTCCTTGGCAGCGGCCTTGGTCAGGCCGACGATCCCGGCCTTGGCCGCCGAGTAGTTGGTCTGCCCGATCAGCCCGACCTTGCCCGAGATCGAGGAGATGTTCACGATCGCGCCGTGCTTCTGCTCGCGCATGACGTCGGCGGCCTTGCGGGTGCCGTTCCAGCTGCCCTTGAGGTGCACGGCGATCACCTGATCGAACTGGTCCTCGGTCATCTTCCGCATCGTCGCGTCGCGCGTGATGCCGGCGTTGTTGACCATGACGTCCAGCGCACCGAACTCCGCGACGGCCGCCGCGACGAGCACCTCGACGTCGTCGGCCTTCGTGACGTCGCACCGCACGGCGCGAGCCACGTCGGCACCACCCAACCGGCCGACCGCGGCCTCGGTGGCATCGAGATCGAGGTCGCCGAGGACGACGCGCGCGCCCTCTGCCACGTAGCGCTCGGCGATGGCGAAGCCGATCCCCTGTGCGCCGCCGGTCACCACCGCGGTGCGTCCGTCAAGCAGTCCCATGGTCGTCGTACCCCTCTCAGTCCAGCCGTCGGCGTCAAACATAAAATATGATATTCGTGGCACGCACGCCGCATCCCTCGAGCAGGAGAGTCCGACGAATGGCCAACCCGACCACGGCCGATACCGCCACCGTCGCGCACGACGAGCCGGTCAGCGACGCCGACTTCGCCGACATCCTTGCCGCAACCCGTGAGTTCGTCCGCGACGTCGTCATGCCGCGCGAGCAGGAGATCATGGCGGGCGACCGGGTACCCGACGACATCCGTCAGCAGGCCAAGGACATGGGCCTGTTCGGCTATGCGATTCCCCAGCAATGGGGCGGGCTGGGACTGAACCTCGCCCAGGACGTCGAGATGGCCATGGAGTTCGGCTACACGACGCTCGCCCTGCGGTCGATGTTCGGCACCAACAACGGCATTGCTGGCCAGGTCCTGGTGGGCTTTGGCACCGACCAGCAGAAGGGGCGCTGGCTCGAAGGCGTCGCAAGCGGCGACGTCGTAGCGTCGTTCGCCCTCACCGAACCGGGCGCCGGGTCCAACCCTGCGGGCCTGCGCACCAAGGCGGTGCGCGAGGGATCCTCCGACGACGGGGACTGGGTGATCACCGGCCAGAAGCAGTACATCACCAACGCGCCGACCGCCGACCTGTTCGTGGTGTTCGCCAGGACGCGGCCCGCCGACGCCGACGGGCCAGGCATCGCGGTGTTCCTCGTGCCCGCAGACGCCGAGGGCGTACGGGTGGCAGGCAAGGACGCCAAGATGGGCCAGGAGGGCGCCTGGACCGCCGACGTCGCGTTCGACGAGGTGCGCGTCGGCGACGATGCCCTGATCGGCGGCGCCGTGGACATCGGCTACCGCGCAGCCATGACGTCACTGGCACGCGGACGCATCCACATCGCCGCGCTGTCGGTGGGTACCGCGCAGCGCGCACTCGACGAGTCGGTGCGCTACGCGGCCACCGCCACCCAGGGCGGCACGCCTATCGGGGACTTCCAGCTGGTGCAGGCGATGCTCGCCGACCAGCAGACCGGCGTGATGGCCGGACGCGCGCTCGTCCGCGACGCCGCGCGGTTGTGGCTATCAGGGGAGGATCGGCGCATCGCACCGTCCACCGCGAAGCTGTTCTGCACCGAGATGGTCGGCAAGGTGGCCGATCTCGCGGTTCAGGTCCACGGGGGCGCGGGCTACATGCGCGACGTTCCCGTCGAACGCATCTACCGCGAGGTGCGGCTGCTGCGCCTCTACGAGGGCACCAGCGAGATCCAGCGCCTGATCATCGGCGGCGGCCTCGTCAAGGCGGCTCAGCGCGCCCGCTGATGCCCGGCCGGCGTCAGGCGATGTAGCGGATGATCGACTCTGCGACCGCCGCCGGCTTCTCCGAGCCCTCGATCTCCACGGTGATCGTGGTGGTCGCCTGGACCGCGCTCTCGAGCTGGTTGATCGCGGTCACCTCGCCGCGGGCGCGGATCCTCGCCCCCACCTTGACCGGCGTGATGAAGCGAACCTTGTTGTAGCCGTAGTTCACCGCCAGCGAGATGCCGTCGACGCGGTAGAGGTCGTGAGAGAAGTGCGGGAGCAGTGACAGCGTCAGCAGTCCGTGGGCGATGGTGCCTCCGAACGGGCCGTCGGCTGCCTTCTCCGGATCGACGTGGATCCACTGGTGGTCGTCCGTGGCGTCGGCGAACAGGTTGACGCGGTCCTGGCTGATCTCCATCCATTCGGTGGGGCCGAGTTGGCTGCCCTGGGCCGCTGCAAACTCGTTCAGATCCTTGAAGACTTTCACGCCTGCTCCTCTCGGTGTGATCGCGGCGCCGTACGCCGCCCGTAATAGATGTAGTCGCTGCGCGATCTGAACACAATCTCCCATTTGCTGAAAAACCGGGGAATTGGTCGGATTTCGCGCCGAATTTTGCCGGTCTGGTTCGTACGCTGGACTAATAAGCCAAATTGTCATTGCAGAGTTTTGACGCGCCTGCACAATTTCCCGGCTTAGGCTTGTGACCTGCGGGTAACCATATTTCACGGCTGGTTTCCTGGCTCGTACGGCCCGATACTGACTGCGCGATTCGCATTAATCCGATGCGAATGAACGGCGGCCAGCGGCGCCGTACTAGGCCGCTCGGCTGCCCTACGAATGGGGCATTGAATGAGCGTTCCCAGCTTCGAATTCCACGACTACGCGGCCTTCCGCATGCCCGAGAACATCAGCTGGTGGGACCGGGACTCGAGGGCCACGATGGTCATATCGACCCCGGGACTCGACTCCGCGCTGTGGTCGGAATACTTGTGCTGCGCCGAGCGCAGCTACCGCAAGCATGGCGTCGAGAAGGCGCTCGACGTGGCGGCGATCGCCGACGGGGCGGACACCGCGATGTTCTGGGCACTGGTCGACGACGACGGGGTCATGCTGGGCGGCGTTCGTGCCAAGGGGCCGCTGACGGGAGCCGACGACTCGCACGCCGTGGTGGAGTGGGCGGGCCACGAGGGGTTGCCCATGGTGCGCAAGATGATCGACGACCGGGCGCCGTTCGGCATCCTGGAGATGAAGTCGGCGTGGACGACCGATGATCGGACCCGGGCGGGCCTGGTGTCCACCGCTCTCGCGCGCAGTGGATTTCACGCACTGGAACTCATGGGCATCCAGTTCTGCATGGCGACCTCCGCGCCTCACATCCTGGAGCGCTGGGGATCGTCGGGCGGTGTGGTGGCCCCCATCCCCGCGGCGGCGTACCCCGACGACCGCTACCGCACGAAGATGATGTGGTGGGACAGGCGGACATTCGCCAATCATGCTGAGCCCGAACAGTTGTCGAAGATCCTGCGGGAGACCGCTGCGATCGCGTCCCGTCCGGCGATCGCATTGTGACCGCCCGCAACGGCGTGACGAGCGCTACGGCAGGCCGAATTGCCACAATCACCGCACCGTAGACGGACCGAGCCGAGGCGGCCTGGCCGTCCGCCATGGGTCGCTCGCCAACGCGCGCCGGCGGGTAGCGCGGCCGCCGAGGTGCGCGAGATGTCCGCCGACGGGGCCGTGCGGGAGGCCTCGTCGAGGACGGGTGCGACGGGTAGCCGGATGCCTGTCGCCCGCCGATCTTCGACGACCACGCCGCACCGCGCGCTCAGCGGGGTCGACGTTGCCGGCAGGTTGCGGTGAGTGGTCGAACCGGAGTCCTCCGAATTGCGCACCTCGCCGGTGTGACGGGTCCCGTCCGCCCGCGGCCGTTCGCGCAGCGCTCGTCTTCAGCGACGCGCCCGCAGTTGGCCGAGACCGAAGTTCCGCGCCCGAGATGACTGATTGGCGTCGGTCGGGGCGTACGCAGCGTGAACGCACACGACCGGCGATACTGTCTACACAATGTCCGGAGGAACGCCTCGCGTAAGCCTTGAGCGGCTGGTGACCGACGTCGCCGTCGATCTCATGGCGTCGAATGCGGCCACCTCCGTCCCGGCGGCCCGCAAGGTGCTCGCCATGCTCGTCGCGTACTTCGACGTCGACGTCAGCTTCCTGCGCTACAACGACCATTCGATTCGGGCGTCGCTGCTGGTAGCCGAGTGGCCGGAGCGCCTGGACGTACCCGACCCCGACCCGCTCGGCGTCGTCTACTTCGCCGATGCCGACCCCGTGTTCGCGGCATCGGAGCACGGCAAGAAGCCGCTGGTGTTCCGGCCCGAGAACGAGGACTACCAGCGGCGCATCGAGGAGGCCCGCACGGTCCCCCAGACGTCGATGGCCGCAGCACCGCTGGTGTCCGGCGACCTCACCACCGGCGTGCTCGGCTTCGTGAAGTTCGGCGATCGCGAGTGGCGACCCGAGGAACTCAACGCCCTCGAGGCCATCGGGTCGCTGTTCGCGCAGGTGCAGGCGCGGGTGAAGGCCGAGGATCAGCTCCGTCACCGCGCCGAACACGATGACCTGACCGGCCTGTGCAACCGCCGCGCGCTGCTCGACCACCTGGCGGCCAGGCTGGCGCCGGGTAGCCCGGGTCCCGTCGCGACGTTGTACTTCGACCTCGACCGGCTCAAGACCATCAACGACTACCTCGGACACACGGCCGGCGACTGGTTCATCCGGGTGCTCGCCGACCGGCTCCAGCAGAGCACCAAGCGCCCGAGCGTCATCGCGCGCCTGGGCGGCGACGAATTCGTGGTCGTGCCGACCGAGCCGACCTCTGCGACCGAAGCCGAGGAACTCGCCGAACACCTGCTCGGCGTACTGCGCGAGCGCGTCGCCATCGACGGCGAAATGCTCACCCGCACCGTCAGCATCGGCGTGGCGCTCGGCGTTCCCGGTCGCGACACCACCAAGGAACTGCTCCGCCGGGCCGATCAGGCGTTGATGACCGCGAAGGCAGAGGGTGGCAACCGCGTCGCGGTGGCCACCGAGGAGATGGCGCTGGAGTCGGAGTTCCGCAACGACATCGAGTTGCACCTGCAAAACGTCATCGAGAACGGCGCCCTGTTCCTGCGTTACCTGCCCGAGGTCGACATGCGCACCGGACGGGTGCTCGCCACCGAGGCCCTGGTGCGGTGGGAACACCCGACCCGGGGGCTGCTGTCCCCCGCCTCGTTCATCGCGGTGGCCGAGTCCATCAACCTGGCCGGTGAACTCGGCCGGTGGGTGATGCGCACCGCCTGTGCGGAGTTCGCGCGGTGGCGCGCCACGGGCGTCGCCGACGACGTGGTACTGCGGCTGAACGTCTCTCCCGTGCAGCTCGTCGCCGGGGGCTTCGTCGAGTCGGTGGCCGGCATCCTCGCCGAGTTCGACCTGCCCAGGGGGTCGGTGTGCGTCGAGATCACCGAGAGCGTGGTGGTGCACGACCTGGAGACCACCAGCATCACGCTGGCCGGGCTGCGTGAGGCGGGCGTCAAGGTGGCGATCGACGACTTCGGTACCGGTTACAGCGTGTTCGCACACCTCAAGCAGTTGCCGGTGGACGTCCTCAAGATCGACCGCAGCTTCGTGACGGATCTGGGCCGCAACCCCGACGACCTCGCGATCGTGCGTGCGATCATCGCGCTCGCCGATGCCTTCGGTCTGCAGCTGGTGGCCGAGGGCGTCGAGACGGAGGCTGCGGCGCAGACACTGCTGCGCCACGGCTGCCAGCGGGCGCAAGGCTTCCTGCTCTCCGAGCCCCTGGCCGGCGACGAGATGCTGGCGCTGCTCGTCGAGGGTGGCGTCTCAGTTCACTTTCCGGCAGTGCCCGGGGCCTGAGCGCGAGTAGCGCGCGTCGCGCAGCGTTCGGTGCACGGCTGAGCACGGCGGGCGGGTGCCGGCGTCCGGCGCGGCCGTGCGCAAGATCTCGACGCGACCGAAGCGGCTCGCGGTACGACCCACCAGGCACACCCGTCGCTGCTCACCGCCGACGCCTGCCACGGGCTGGCCGGTCAACCCCTCGTGCTCGGTCGGCGCCACGCTGATGCCCCTGCGGGCACGCACCGCCAGGGGCCCATCCGGCGTGCCGAACACGGCGCCGACCACGCGTCCGTCGTCGAACACCAGCCGGTGCAGTGGCGTACCGGTCAGCACGTCCACGCCGCGACTGCGCGCCTGGCCGACCATCCAGTCCCGCAGTTCGGGCGCGCCCATGCCGTGGCGCCAGCCGATCGAGCCGATGGGCAACACCTCGACGGTCCCGCCGTCGGCTGCTCGCATCGTGTGGTCTCCCCTGGCGAAGACGCGGGAGTGGAGCATGCCGTAGGGCGACGTGAGGCACTGCACGGCCCAATCGCTCAGACGGGAGCCGATGAAGGGTTCGATTTCGCCATCGCGGACCGCGCTGACGACGCGGGTCGGCACCGGCACGTCGCGGGCGACGTGGGCAGACCCTGGCACCCATGCGGCGAATTCCGCGAAGTAGTCGGCGGTCTGGGCGTCGGTGGCCTCGGTGATCAACCAACCGCAGGCTCGAACGCGCCGCCGCGTGACGACTCCCGAGCCCCGCTGCGCGCGAGCCGGTGGGGCGTCGGCGACCAAGACGTCGCATCCCGTGTCGACGGTGGCGATCGCTCCCGCGAGTCCACCGACGCCGGCACCAATCGAGACGAGGTCGACCTCGCGGTCCCACTTCTGCATCAGCTACCCCCGGGTTCGGCTGCTGTGACGATGCTCACTCAGCGACCCGCCATCCCGGCCGTTGGCGGTGTCGAAGCATTGTGCGGAAGCGGGCGGGGCCGGGTCTCGGCGAGACACCCGGTCGCCACGGCGCCGTCGTGGGCGCCGCAGGCCGAAGGTGCACGTCAGGGCGGCGCCGAGCCGTATCGACGTGGTGGCCGACCCCTTCCGGAGCTAGACCCGAAGTCATCACGATTCGGACTTTACATACCTATGGGATGCTACGCAGTGCGTACCTGGACCCGGAGTCCGGCGGTGTGCGGCCCCCCTTTCTAGGCCGTGGATCGCAGCAAATACGTGTACAACTTCCTGGGGCGTACACGCACGCGGGGGTCGGTCAGCACGGAAAGTCGAGAACGGGCAACAACGGTGAGTGACAACCCCGAACGTCGACCAGACGGCACGCGCATGCAGATCCTGCGAGCAGCGGCGCAGCAACTCGCGCGCGAGCCGTACGGTCGAGTGAGCCTCGACCGCGTCCTCGAGATCGCCAACGTGACCAAGGGCGCGCTGTACTTCCACTTCCGCTCCAAGCACGACTTGGCCATCGCGATCGTGGAGAACCATGCGCAGGCGCGGGCGGAATCATTCGACGAGGCCTTTGCGCAGTCGCGCCCCGGCCTCGAGTCGATGATCGAACTGTCCTACCGCATCGGCAGCGACGACATCTGCGACGACATGGCCCGCGCCGGGCTCAACCTCCTCGAGGCACTCGGCCGGTTCGATGGCCTGCAGGCCAAGGTGCTCGACGGATGGGTCACCGCCTTCACCGACCTCGCTCGACGTGCGGCCGACGACGGCGACATCGCAAAGGGCGTCGACCCGGCACACGTCGCCCGCCTGGTGGTGTCGCTGTACCTGGGCCTGCGGCAGACGAGCAATCTCGACGATCCGGTGGCGTTCACGTGCGATCTCGAGGCGCTCTGGCTACTGATCCTGCCGGGTTTCGCCAGCCCGGACCGGCTCCCGTATCTGAAGGGCTTCGTGGAGCGACGCACCGCACGCGCGATCAAGAATGCAGCGTCGCGCAGCACCGACGTTCTATGATTCCGCTTTAGCTTGTTTCCGGGGACCGAGCCAACGGAGGTAGTCGAACGTGGTGCGCCAGGCCAGATCCGAGGCGACCCGACGGAGGATCATCGACTCGGCAATTGATTTGATCAACGAGATCGGTTATCCCGCCGCTGGATTGGCGGACATCATCGAACGCGCCGACCTCACCAAGGGTGCGCTCTACTACCACTTCGATTCGAAGGAAGCCCTGGCGACCACGATCATCGAGGAGGGCGCGAACAAGGTCCTCGAATCGTTCCGCGCGGCGGGCCGGTCCAGTTCCCCCGCGATGGAGAACATCGTGCACGGGCTGTTCGTGGTCACCGACGTGCTCGGCAACGACCGTGTCGCCCAGGCCGCGGGCCGCTTGCTGCGCACGTTCGGCGGATTCAATCCCGCGGCAAAGAAGACGTACGCCGTGCTGCTCGACGAGATGACGATGCTGACCACGAGCGCCATCGCCGAGGGCGACCTGCGTTCCGAACTCGACCCGGCCGAGGCGAGCAGCGCCATCATCGGCTCGCTGCTCGGCGCCGAGTTGCTGTCCAGTGCGTTGACCGACGGCAAGGACCTCCGCGGACGATTCGGCCGGACCTGGGCCCTGCTGCTTCCTGCACTGATCTCCGAGGATTCGCTGGCCTACTACCGCGAGTTCCTGGCGCGGCAGTCACTGCGCGGCGACGCCCGCGGGGCCGACCGCCCGACCGACACCCGCGGCGACGACCAACCGGGTGATTCCGCGCAGGATCGCTGAGCGTCACCGCTTCGCCTACACCCGGGGTGCCTCCCACCTGACTAACTAGGTTTACTGTCTTCGAAGACGCTTCGACTGACGGGAAGACCCATGGACGTGACGTGGTCCGCCGCCGACCTCGAGTTCCGCGATGAGGTCCGGGCGTTCCTCCGGGAGAAGCTGACACCGGACCTGCGAGACGCCGGCCGGTTGATGACCAGCGTGTACAGCGACCACGAGGCCAGCCTGCAGTGGCAGGCCATCCTCCACGAGCGCGGGTGGGCGGCGCCTGCGTGGCCGGTCGAGTACGGCGGCTGCGATTGGAGCCTCGCCCAGCACTACCTGTTCAGCCGCGAGTCGACGCTGGCGGGCGCGCCGTCACTGTCGCCGATGGGCATCCGCATGGTCGCCCACGCCATCATCGCGTTCGGCACGCCCGCGCAGAAGGACTACTTCCTGCCGCGCATCCTGACCGGCGAGGTGTTCTTCTGCCAGGGCTATTCCGAACCGGAATCCGGATCCGACCTGGCCTCGCTGACCATGGCAGCAGCCGACGACGGCGACGACCTGGTCTGCACCGGCAGCAAGATCTGGACCACCCACGCCCAGGAGGCGAACTGGATGTTCGCCCTCGTCCGCACGTCCCGCACCGGCAAGAAGCAACAGGGCATCACGTTCGCCCTGATCGACATGACCTCGCCGGGCATCGAGATCCGGCCCCTGGTCATGACCTCGGGCGAGGAGATTCAGAACCAGGTCTTCTTCGACGACGTCCGGGTTCCCAAGTCGAACGTGATCGGGCAGATCGACGACGGCTGGACCGTGGCCAAGTACCTCCTCGAGTTCGAGCGTGGCGGTGGGGCAACGGCGCCTGCGCTTCAAGTGATGGCAGAGCAGGTGGCCGCGAACGCGGCAGCACAACCGGGACCCGCGGGGGGCCGCCTGGTCGACGACCCGTCGTTCTCGCGCAAGCTGGCCGACGCCCGCATCCGCACCGACGTGCTCGAGATCCTCGAATTCCGGGTTCTCGCAGCGCTATCCGGTGGCGGACATCCCGGAACGGATTCGTCGATGCTCAAGATCCTGAGCACCGAGCTGAGTCAGACGATCACCGAACTGGCAATGGAGGCCGCTGGACCTCGCGGCCGCGCGTATCAGCCCCATGCCACCCGTCCCGGCGGCCCGGTCGCCGACTTCAGGCCTCCGTCAGACGGATACGTCAGCGGCGAGCCGTGGCAGGCCGTCGCGCCGCTGCGTTACTTCAACGATCGCGCGGGCTCGATCTACGCCGGTAGCAACGAGATTCAACGCAACATCCTCGCCAAGGCGGAGTTGGGACTGTAGATGGACTTCACGCTTTCCGACGAACAGAAGATGCTGCGCGACGGGCTCACCAAGTTCCTCTCGACGCGGTACGACCTCGCCACCAGCCGGGCCGCCGTCAAGACCGGCGCGGGCTGGCAGCCCGAGACTTGGCGCGCCTTCGCCGAGGACCTCGGCATTCTCGGCGCCGCACTGCCCGAGGACGTCGGCGGCATCGGGGGTGGCGTCGTCGAGGTGATGGTGATCGCCGAGGCGCTCGGCCACGCGCTGGTGGTCGAGCCCTACGTCGACACCGCGGTGGTGGCCGCCGGCCTGCTGCGCCGCGCCGGCGGCGCTCGGGCCACCGCGCTGCTCGAGCAGATCGCCGCGGGGCACGCCGTCGTCGCCCTGGCGGCATCGGAAGCGGAGTCGGGCGACGACTGGTCGCGCGTCACGACGGCCGCGACGACCGACGGCACCGGCTGGCTCCTGCACGGCACCAAGCTCGTCGTCGTCTCCGCCCCGCTCGCCACGCACCTGTTGGTGACGGCGCGCACGCAGTCGGGCACCTCGCTGTTCCTCGTCGACGTCGAGGCTGCGGGCCCCGCCCTCGTGCAGCACGCGTACCGCACGGTCGACGACCGCTGGGCGGCCGACGTCGAGTTCTCTGGCGTGCGACTGGCTGCCGACGCCCTGCTCGGTGACGACGGCGCGGCGTGGCCATCGCTGTCGCGGGCGCGCGACGAGGGTGCCGCCGCGGTGTGCGCCGAGGCGGTCGGATGCATGCGAAAGGTGTTGGCCGACACCGTCGAATACAGCAAGCAGCGGCATCAGTTCGGGCAGCCGATCGGAGGCTTCCAGGTTCTCCAGCACCGCATGGTCGACATGCACATGGAGGTGGAGCAGGCCGCGGCAGCGGTACTGCTCGCCGTCCTCAACCTCGAGGCCGACGAGACTGCGAGGGCGAAGGCCGTGTCGGCGGCCAAGGTCACCATCGGGCGCGCGGCTCGGTTCGTCGGACAGAACGCGGTGCAGTTGCACGGCGGGATGGGCATGACCGAGGAACTGGCCATCGGCCATTACTTCAAGCGCCTGACGGCCGTTCAGTACGAATTCGGCAGCACCGACTTCCACCTCGCGCGGTACGCGGAGTCGACGGCGGGCTGACCGCCCCTGGACACCTGTCCGGCACGGATCCCGTGATGACCGTGGGTGCACTACGCGTCGCGAGGCGAGCGCAGGCCTCCAAGCTGGTATTTCGTCCTGTTGGTGGATGTTTCGCGGGTCATTGCCAACCCCATTGAGGTCGGCTAGCCTGGACACATGTCCAGTTCAGCGGTGACCCATGTCGCCCGCCTACGGGACCCACACGCCCACCACGGACGCACGCAGCAGCGCGTACTGGGTGCCGCCGCCTCGATGCTGGACGAATCGGCTCATCCAGACGTCTCGGTCGCCGCGCTCGCAGCGCGTGCTCGCGTCGCGCCGACGGCCCTGCGCGCGCACTTCCCCTCGGTCGACGCAGTCTTCGCCGAGCTGTACCTGCACCACGTCTCGACGCTGCCACTGGTGGTCGACCGATCCGCCCGCGTCGAGGCACGCGTGGGTTCGCAGCTGCGCTCGATCACGATGATCCTGGCCGACCGGCCCGGCCTGGCCCGGATGTGCACGCGTGCCCTGTTGTCGACCGACGATCCAGCGGTCGCAGACGTGCGTGCACGCATCGCAGCAGAGGTACGGCGCCGAGTGGCGGCCGCGCTCGGCACCGGGGCATGGCCCGAGGTGCTCGCCACCGTGGAAACCGTGTTCTGGGGCGCGTTGCTGCAGGCCCAGTCTCGCGACATCGATTACCGAACCATGGCCGATCGCCTCGACACGATGCTGTCGCTGATCCTCCCGGGGGATGACGGCTAGCAGCGCCACACCGGCCACCACTTCTGCAGGAGGACAACGGGTATGGGGTTACGTGGCGAGGCCGCGATCGTCGGCTTCACCGAACTTCCCGCGACCAAGCGGCCCACCGGACCCCTCGAGTTCAACCTCGAGCAGTGGGCACGTCTGGCTGCGGCGACGCTCGCCGATGCCGGCCTCGACGCCTCCGACGTCGACGGCATCTGCACCGGACACCTGCAGGAATCGCAGATCTTCGTGCCGTCGACCATCGTCGAGTACCTGGGCATCCGGGCGAACTTCGCCGAACTCGTCGACCTCGGCGGCGCCAGCGCCTCGGGCATGGTGTGGCGTGCAGCGGCAGCGATCGAGCTGGGAATCTGCAACGCCGTGCTGTGCGTCCTACCCGCCACTCCCCTGACCCCCGTGAGCGAGCACAAGCCGGTCGACTTCGGGGACATGCTGTACTTCGGCGCGTCGAGCAACCGATACGGGTCACCACAGGCCGAATTCGAGATCCCATACGGCAATCTGGGCCAGAACGGCCCCTACGGCCAGGTGGCCACGCTCTACGCCGCGACGCACGGCTACGACGAGCGGGCAATGGCCAAGATCAGCGTCGACCAGCGGGTGAACGCCAATCACACGCCCGGGGCCATCTTCGCCGATACGCCACTCACGATCGACGACGTGCTCGCCAGTCCGGTGATCGCGTCGCCTCTGCACATGCTCGAGATCGTGATGCCCGTGCTCGGCGGTGCGGCAGTCCTCGTCGCGAACCCAGAAGTCGCCCGCCGCAGCCGCAATCGGCCGGTGTGGATCAAGGGATTCGGCGAGCGGGTGCCCTACAAGACGCCGACGTACGCCGAGGACCTGCTGCAGACGCCGATGATCAAGGCGGCCGAAAGTGCCTTCACGATGGCAGGTCTGCGACCGTCGGACATGGACATGGCATCGATCTACGACTGCTACACCATCACCGCGCTGCTGAGCCTCGAGGACGCCGGCTTCTGCAGCAAGGGCGAGGGCTTGAAATTCGTTGCGGACCACGACCTCACGTTCCGCGGCGACTTCCCGATGAACACCGCGGGCGGTCAGCTCGGCTACGGCCAGGCAGGCACGGCGGGCGGCATGCACCACGTGTGCGATGCGACCCGCCAGATCATGGGACGTGCCGATCGAGCCCAGGTCACCGACTGCCACCGCGCCTTCGTGTCGGGCAACGGCGGCATCCTCTCCGAGCAGACCACCCTCGTCCTGGAGGGCGACTGACGATGAGCACGACCAGCCGGCCCATGCCGATTCCCACGCCCACGACGCGCCCCTTCTGGGATGCCCTGGCCAGACACGAGATCCGCATTCAGTACTCGCCGTCTGCCGACCGCTACGTGTTCTACCCCCGGGTGCTGGCACCCGGCACGTTGGCCGACGACCTGGAGTGGCGCGAGATCAGCGGTGCAGGAACGCTGTACACGTTCACGGTCAGCCATCGACCGGTCTCACCGCACTTCGTCGACGACGTGCCTCAGATCCTCGCCGTCGTCGAATGGGACGAGGGACCGCGCTTCTCCACTGAGATCGTCAACGCCACGCCCGATGAAGTCCGGGTCGGCATGCGGGTTCGGCCGGTGTTCACCGACCATCCCGACGCCGGCATCACCATGCTGCGGTACGAACCCGCCGACTGATCAGTCGCGGTCGCTCACCGTCCGTGGGTGTCGAAGAACTGCCACGACGCCACCGATGCGTCGATGACGTTGGTCGTCGCTCCTGCGGTGTCCATCAGGGCGGGGGCTCCCGGCCAGGTGTGGCCTCCCCCGTCGACGCGGTTGAACACCACCGCGGTTCCGGCGGCGCACGGCGCTGACGTCGTGCGCTGGATCTGCTGTCCGTACCCGGCGCCGAACAGGGTCTCGTCGACCGGCGGCGGGCAACCGTCGACCTGTCGCCAGCGGTCCGCCATCGCCGGTGCCGGGACGACGGTGCTGGCGCCGCCGCGCCCCGTCATGCCGCCGCCGCCGTAGGGCACGATCGGATCGACTGTTCCGTGAGTCGCGAACACCGACACCGGCCGGGACGGGTTGCACGCGACGTTGGTTCCGAGCGTCCCGGCAACCGGAGCGACGGCGGCGAAGAGGTCGGCACGCTCACACGCCATCCGGTTGGCCATGAAAGCGCCTGCGGACAGGCCCGTGATGAAGACGCGACCACTGGGAATGCCGTAGTCGGCGACGAGCTTGGTCGTCAGCGCAGAGATGAACCCGACGTCGTCGACTCCCTGTCGATCTGGGACGGAGGCCCCCCGGCCGTCGGCCCAACTCAGGTCGATGCCGTCGGGGTAGGCCACCACGAACCCGTTGGCGTCGGCAACGGAGTCGTAGCGGGTCAGTCCGGCCTGTCCGCCACCGGTGCCGCCTGCGGCATGCAGGTTGATCACCAGCGCCGACGGACGTTCGACGCCGAACGGCGCGTGCACCACGTAGGTGCGCGGCAGACCGCCGTGGTCGAGTTGAGCGGTTTTCGCGGGAATGGCGGACGCCGTCGGAACTGGCGTCAGGGCCAATGCCGCGAGGGCCCCCGCGAGCAGGACGGCGGGGAGGCGTAAAAGCCGATGGCAAACTGTGAACACCCGCCAACCGTAGGTAGTGGACGCGAACGGCGTGCGAAGAATGCGTGACGGAAACTCCTACGTCGTCGCCGCGAGGTGCTTCTCCTCGTACAGGCGCGCCCACTCCTTGCGCGGCTTGATGGACACGTCCACGTCTGTCGCATTGGCGCGCAGCGCACCGACGGTGGCCTGATCCCTCGGAGTACGCGCGAATGGATCCCAGCCGAAGAACCGGCACGAGTTCTGCCACGTGATCTTGTCGATGTCCGAGTCATCGGCGCCGGCACCGTTGAGTTCCGCGAGCACCTGTTCGGGTGCGTCCGGCCAGAAGCAGTCGGAGTGCGGGTAGTCGCACTCCCAGGCGATGATGTCGATGCCGATCTCGTGGCGCAGCCGCAGTGACGTCTTGTCGGTCACGTAGCAGGCCAGCGAGTGCTCGCGGAACACATCGCTGGGCAACCTGTCCCCGAAGTCGCGGCGCAGCCACTTCTGGTTCGTGTAGTGCCGGTCGCTGCGGTCGAGGTAGAACGGGATCCAGCCGATGCCGCCCTCGGAGAACGCGAACTTCAGGTCCGGGTAGTTGCGCATCGCAGGCCCCCACAGCAGGTCTTGGGCGCACATCGCCGACACCTGGGTGGCCAAGATGATCAGGTTGTCGATCGGCGCGTTGGGCGCCATGCTGATCGCTCCGAAGCCCGTGCCGATGTGCAGGCACATCACGACGTTCTCCTCCGACAGCGTCCGGAACACCGGACCCCAGTAGTCCTCGTCGTGGTAGCTGGGCAGTCCTTCCAGGTGCGGCAGCTCCGGCATGGTGACCGCACGGCACCCCTTGGCCGCGACCCGGCGGATCTCGTCGCACATCGCCTCGGGGTTCCACGTCGGCAGTACGGCGATCGGGATGAAGCGGTCCGGGTAGCTGCCCGCCCACTCATCGATGTGCCAGTCGTTGTAGGCCGACACCATGACCAGCGTGACGTCTTCGCGATGCATGTTGAGGTGACGTGCCGAGAACCCGGTGAAGGTCGGGAAGCACATCGAGGCCAGGATTCCGTTGCGGTTCATGTCGCGGACCCGCTCGTGGACGTCGTACACGCCGGGCCGCATCTCGGCGAAGCCTGCGGGATCGCGGCCCCACTCCTCCGGCGGCCAGGACACGACGGCGTTGAGGCCGCTGACGCCCTGTGGCCTGCCCTGATACATCCACTGGTCGACACCCTTGTCGTCGGTGACGACGATCGGGGCCTCGGACTTGTACTTGGCAGGCACGTGATTGAGGAACATGTCCGGCGGCTCGACGACGTGGTCGTCGATGCTCACCAGGATCAGGTCTTCGGCTTTCATGTCTCAACTAGTACCCTCGGATCCCGTGACCGTCTCTGCACCTTCGGACAGAGGTTTGACTCTTTCGGCCAAGGCTCGGGCGACCACTCGCAACGCCGCGTTCCGGCCGGTGATCGAACTGCGCCGCGGCGGCCGCGCCATGGCGGGCAGCTACCTGTACGAGGGCGACGGGTTGATCACCGGGTGGCACTCGCACGAGGTGCATCAGATCGAGTACGCCCTGCACGGCGTCGTCGAGGTGGAGACCGACTCGGCCCACTACCTGCTGCCGCCGCAGCAGGCAGCCTGGATTCCGGTGGGCCTGGAACACCAGGCGGTGATGAATCCGGACGTCAAGACCGTCGCGGTGATGTTCGCGCCGGAGCTGATTCGCGACGCGGGCGGACGGGCGCGCATCATCGCCGTGTCACCGTTGATCCGCGAGATGATGATCTACGCGCTGCGCTGGCCGATCGACCGCGCGCAGGGCGACGGCAGATCCGACGACTTCTTCCGCACCCTGGCCGCGCTGGTCGCCGAGGCACTCGATCACGAGGCGCCGCTGAGCCTTCCGACCTCCGACCATCCGATCGTCGCCGCGGCGCTCGCCTACACCAAGGAACACCTGAATTCCGTGACCGCAGACGACGTGGCCCGCGCAGTGGCCGTATCGGAGCGCACGCTGCGCAGGCTGTTCTCCGACACGCTCGGAATGCCCTGGCGCAGTTACCTTCTGCAGGCGCGGATGCTGCGCTCGATGGCGCTTCTCGCCGCGCCGGGTCAGTCGGTGCAGGCGACGGCGACGGCAGTCGGTTTCGAGAACCTCAGCTCGTTCACCCGGTGCTTCGCCCAGTTCTGTGGCGAGACGCCGTCGTCCTACCGGCGGCGGGTCGCCGAGACGGGGTCCTGAACACCGATGCCGACCGACGGCCCGCTCCTGCACGACCTGGTGGTGTCGGCCGCACGGGCCGTGCCCGATCGGCCCGCCGTGATCGCCGACGACGGCACCTCGATCACGTTCGCCGAGTTCGACTCTCAAATCGCGCGCCTCGCGGGATGGGCAGCGCAGCGATGTGGACGCGGCGAGCGCATCGCGGTCATCGCCGACAACGGTGTCGACTACGCCCGGCTGTACTACGCGATCCCGCGCAGCGGGGCGGTGCTGGCGCTGGTCAACCAACGACTGAGCACCAGCGAGCAGGCGTCACTGCTGACCGCCATCGAACCGGCGATGATCGTCGGCGACGCCCGCTACCTCGACGAACTACCCACGACGACCGCGCAGGCGATCTGCTTCGACTCCGCCGAATGGCAAGCGGCACAGCGGCATTCGGAGGTCGAGGTCGGCGCGAACCCCGACGACGCCGCCTGGCTGCTGTTCACCAGCGGATCGACCGGCTCCCCGAAGGGGGTGCTGCACACGCATCGGTCGATCATCGCGGCGGTGCACGGCACCGTCGAGGGCCGGTCCGTGCGCTCGGGCGGGGTTTATCTGCTGCCGTTTCCGATGTGTCACGTCGCCGGCTACAACGTGCTCGTGCACCACGCGGCGCAGTCGACGGTGGTGCCGGTACCCGCGTTCCGGCCGGAGGCCTTCGTCGCCGCCGTGAACGCGTACGGCGTCACGTCGTGTTCGCTGGCACCCACCATGCTGCACAGGCTCCTCGCCCACCTGGACGACACGGGCGCCGACCTGCCGACGCTGCGTGAGATCGCCTACGGCTCCTCCGCCATCCCCGCCGACCTGTTGCGCCGCGCCATGGCACGTCTCGACGTCGGCTTCCATCAGGGGTACGGGATGACCGAAACCGGGGGCAACGTGACGTTTCTCGGCCCGGACGACCACCGGGCGGGCGCCGGCGGTGACGCAGGAGTGCTGGCCACCGCGGGGCGGCCGCACAGCTGTGTGGAGGTCCGCATCGCAGGCGGTGACGTCGGCGAGATCCAGGTGCGCGGACCGCAAGTGGCGGTGGGTTACTGGCGTGATCCGCGGCCGGTGACGGACGGCGGCTGGCTGAACACCGGCGACGTCGGACGGATCGACGGGGCGAACCGGCTCGTCATCCTCGACCGCAGCAAGGACGTGATCATCACCGGCGGCGAGAACGTCAGCTCTCGGGAGGTGGAGGACGCCCTGTCGACCCACGGGGACGTCGACCAGGTGGCCGTGGTGGGAGTGCCCGACGAGTATTGGGGCGAGGCCATCTGCGCGGTGGTCGTGGCTCGGGCCGGGTCATCACCCGACGCCGACGATCTCGTCGCGCACGTGCGGGCCGTCCTGGCACCGTGGAAGCGGCCGCGGCACGTGCTGTTCGTCGACACCCTTCCCACCACCACCAACGGCAAGGTCGCCAAGAACGCGGTGCGCGTTCGTGCCCGCTACGCCGTCAGGCAGGCAGGCTCCGCTGGATCTTCGCGGCGATCTCCGATGCCGAGGTGACGATCGGCAGCGGTGGACGGCACGCCTCGACGTCGATGATGACGTTCGAGTAGATCGACAGGACTCGTTGGCAGACGCGGTTTTCCGCGCCCATGCCCATGGCGACCGGCATGGCGAGTTGACCCTCGGCGCGGCCGAGGTCACCCGAGAGCCACTTCGGCATCGGCCTGTCGTTGAGAGTGATGTTGACGCGGTGGTTGGTGCACTGCGACCACCGCTGCGCCGACTGGTCGAAGAACCGTTGGGCGGCGTCGGCCGACGGGTACGCCACGACGGACTGACGCACCAGGCTGGACCACTGCTCGGTGTCAGGGGTGCGAAGCGTCTGGCGCGCCAGCGCATTCCACCCGTCGGGCTCCCCCGGCGCACCGTAGATGGCAGCCTGGTCAGGCTGCCAGACGCCCAGACAGTTGAGGTTGGGCAGCAATGCGCGATCGTCTGCCATGGTGTCGGTCACCGGATGCGGCGTCATCGCGGTGCCGTCCATCACGCGGTTGATGTCAGCGACGCTCGCCAACGACCGAACCAAAGCCGATGCAGGCACAGTCGCCGGTTCGCTTGCGCCTTGCGCCCTTTCGCTCGAGCAGCCCTGCAGCGCTGCCGCGACGACCAAGAGGGCAGCGACGAGGCGCGCCATGGCACCGACGTCAGGCATGGGTTCCGGCAGTAGCACACGCCGCCTGGACGTTCGAGGCGTCGGTGTTCATGTCGTCGGCAGTCGTGTTCAGGGTTTCCCTGCCGCCGCGAACACCCATCTTGACGAGCAATTTCGTTGCGCCCCATGACCACGAACGCATCGGTTCGGCGATCTGAGGCGACAGGCCGGGCGTGTTCGCCGCTGACATGGTTACGCCCGCGCCCTGCCGCAGGGCGGTCCGGGCCGTCACGTTGCTGGTGCTGGTCGCCGGGTCGTCGTAGTCGGGATGCTCATAGGTCTCCAGCGCATCGGCGAAATCGCCATAGTGGGTGGCGGTTGCGGTGAGGACCTCGGCGAACTGGCTGCACGCCAGCACGGCGGCGGGGTCGGCGTCGTCGGCGGTCACCGGCGCGACGACCGGAGCAGGCAGGCCGGGATCGACGACGTCCTCGGGCTCGGCGCCGGCACCCGATGCCATCGACAGCGCGATGGCGAACCCGACGAGCGTCCCGATCGCCGCGCGTCCTGCAACGTGTGATGACTCCACGTTCACTCCCTCCAAGTGGGCCGCGTTGATGCGACCTCTCCGCCTCGGCAACGTCGTCGGTGCCACGGGCTCCCCTACGTTCAGAGCAGGACATGTCCGGATGGTGAACGAAGGGCGCCCGGCGGGGTGTACTCGGGCGGCGATTGAGTGTCCGCTGGCTGCCGACTCGCTGTCAGCCGAAAATGCCTCGCAGACAACGGTGTACGCCGCGACGCCTGCGTGCCCACTCGACGGGAACGCGGCGTGAACCATTGGCCATCCGTTCACCGATCGGCAACTCTTCCCGTGGATGCTCCGACGCGACAGATCCCCCGGGCCGCTGCGGTCCGGACAAACGAGAGGCGCCCACGACCCCATGCTCACTCGCTTCGCCACCCTGGCTGCCATCGGCGTACTGGCAACCGCCGGCACCACGCCCCTCGCGTTCGCGGAGCCAGCACCGCCGCCTCCCAACGATCCCGCCATCGTCCCGGTGTCCAATCCGCTGCCGCCAGAGGGCGCCGTACCGTCCGCCGCTCCCGGCATCCTCGACACCCCCGACGGCTGGCACGTCGAGGTCTCCGGCAGCAACGAGACCCAACTGCCGGTGGCACCGCTGACCACGGCGATCTCCTCGCGCGAGTACCTCATCGCCGGCACCTTCACCGGAAGGATCACCGGCGACGGCAAGACCAAGCTGGCCGGTGGCACGCTGGAGGCCGGTGAGCAAATCGGTTGCGGCATCGTCTCCGACGAGGTCGAGATCAACCCCGGCGCCAGCATCAACCCGGGTATCAGCGCCATCGGCCTGCCGAGCGTCAGCGCCGGCGTGAGCCTGCAGGGCAAGGTCTACCTCAAGCCCGGCACCGTCACGACCGTCGCGATCGACAAGAAGTCCTTCAAGGGCACCACGGCGCGCGTATCCATCACCGGCGTGCGCATCAAGACCGACCAGTGCGCGGGACAGTCCTTCATCCGCTCGTACGCGACGCTGACGTCGTCGACGGAGAACACCGACGACGTCATCACCTACATCGGCGTCACCAAAGCCGTCTGACCGGCCGTCCGACTTCCCCTCACCGAGAACGAAAGAGCACAATGAATCGCTTTGCCACGGTGGCCGCCACGCTCGTCGCCATCCCCTTCGCCGTCTCGTCCCCACTCGCGTTCGCCGAGCCCCCCGTCGACCCGGCGGGCAATCCCGGCCCCCCGCCGGACACCGGTGTCGTCGCATCGGCCCCTCCCGGAGTCGTCACCACGCCCGACGGCTGGACGCTGACCGTCACCGCCTCGAACGAGACCCAGCTGCCGATCGCACCGCTGACCACCGCTGTGTCGTCGCGTGAATACCTCGTCGGCGGCACCTTCACCGGCACCGTCACCGGCGAAGGCAGCACCACGCTCAGCGGCGGCAACATGGAGAGCGGATACCAGATCGGCTGCGGCATCGAGCTCGGCCAGGTCCGCCTGATCGGCCAGGCCGGCATCGGCCTCGGCGGCTTGAGCTTCCCCGCGGGCGGTCCCGTCTTCGCGCCTGCCCTGTCGTTCCCGGTCTCGGGCACCATCGAGATCCACGCCAAGCCCGGCACGGTGCAGCAAGTCGCCGTCAACAAGAAGTCCTACAAGGCCGCTCCGGTCCGCGTCACGATCAAGGACACCCACATCAAGGTCGACGGCTGCGTGGGTCAGTCGTTCCTGCGGTCCTACGCGACGCTCACCAGCTCGACCACCGACACCGATGACATCGTCGCCTACTACGGCGTGACGAAGTCGGTCTAGGCAATCATGGCGTCACGCAACGACATCGGGGCCCTGACTCCGCGTAGGGCCGTCGGTGTCGCCGTCGGCGCCGCACTGATCGGCGCGGCGGTCGCCTTCCCGGCGACCGCCGTCGCCGAGCCGGTACCGCCCGGGCTTCCGGTTCCTCCGCCACCGCCGGGTCCCACCGTTCCCGTACTCGGTCAACCGCTGACCAACGGCTTGGGCGTGCTGGGGCAAACCGGTCAACCCGGCGTGCCGGGTGGACTCGGCGCACCGGCGATGGCGGGGCTGGACCGCAGCAGCGTGCTGGGCCTCAATCCCACACCGCTGCCGCCAGGTGCCGGGCCCGGCGTCGTGCCGAACCTCAACGTCTTCAACAACGCATACGGCCTGCCGCAGAACGAGGTTCCGGCCGCACCCGGTGAGGGCCAGCAGTTCGACGTGGCCCCGGGGCAGGAGAACGCCGACGTGGGCAAGCGCGAATGGCTCGGACGCTACGTCGACCTGTACCGCGACGGACGGCTCAAGGGCGGGTTCCTCGGTCAGATGCCCAAGGAGCAACTGGGTCAACCTCTGCCGGGCACGGCACCGCCACCGGGGACCGTCATCTCACCGGGACTGGTGCAGAACCTGCCGCCCGCCCCCGTCGACGGCACGCCCCCACCGCCACCCGGATTGATCCTTCCGCCGCCGCCACTGCCACCCCCGCCAGCCGGCTGACGTCAGCTCCGGCCGTCCTCTAGGTTGCGCCGCACCTCGAGTCGGCGCAGCTTGCCCGACGACGTGCGGGGCAGTGAGCCGGGCCGGACGAACGTCACATCGGCAGGCATCACGCCACAGACGGACGCCACCAGACGCATCAGGTCTGCCCGCGCGCCTGCCTCGTCTGGTCCGCGGAACTCGGCCACGACGGCGAGCCCAGGTCGAATCGACCGTTCGCCGATGCCGACCGCGACCACCGCACCTTCGCGAACCCCGGGGACCGTGGCCGCCACCCTCTCCACCTCGGCCGGGAAGACGTTGCGCCCCGCCACGGTGATGATCTCCTTGGCGCGGCCACACACGACGAGGCCGCCGTCGGTGAAGTAGCCCAGATCGCCGGTGGCGAACCAGGACTCGGGGTCGCGGGGCGTTTCTCCGACGTAGCCGCTCATCATCGACGTGCCGCGGATGAGGATGTCGCCGATCTCGCGGTCGTGGTGTTCGGCCCCGATGTCCTCGCGGGGTTCGATCCGCACCGACATCCCCGGTATCGCCTCGCCCAGCACGGCATGTCGCCGCGACGAGGTGGCGCCGTCTGCCGTCCGAATCGCCGTCTCGTCGACCCGCATGCCGACGCCGGGCACGGGCACCGTTACGGCACAGGTTGATTCGGCCAGACCGTAGGACGGCGACAGGGCGCCCTCGGAGAATCCGAACCGAGCCATCTCGGCGGCGAACCGCTGTGTGAGTTCCACGTCGACGGGTTCGCCACCGTTGAGCGCGAAGCGCACTGGGCCGAGGTCGACGTCGGTGACGCGACGCGAGTACTTGCCGATCAGGCCGTAGGCCATGTTCGGCGCCGCCGTGATGGTGCCGCGGCTCTCGGTCAGCCAGGTGAGCCACCGGAATGGCGACGCCTGGAACGCCGCCGTGGGGGCCTGCCACACGTCGGTACCGCCGAGCGCACCCGACAGCAGGAAACTGAGGCCCATGTCGTGGTAGAGCGGGAGCCACGAGCACCCGACGTCGGCCGGGGTCACGCCGATGCGCGCGTTTAGCCCGTCGAGGTTGGCCAGCACCGCCTCGGGTGAGAGTCGCACCGTCCGAGGGGTTCCCGTGGATCCGGCGGTGCCCTGCAGGATCGCGGTGGTAGCCGGGCCACTCGGCGCGACGAAGGCGGTGCTGCGCGAGGCGGTCGCGACGTCGGTCAGTCCGTCGACGGGTAGCGGCCCACCTGCTGCGGCGAGTCCGTCGAACTGTGTGCCGTTGCTCAACACCCGCCGCACGCCGATGCCGTCGAAGCGCGCCAAGGTCGACTGGGCCCATTGGCCGGAATCGGCACCGCGGATCGGGCCCGGCAGGATCGACACGGCCGCGTCGGCGAGGAACGCCGCGATTATCGCCGCGATGAACTCCACCGTGGGTTCGCCGACCAGACCCACCGCGTCGACGTCGGCGTCGAGGAGACGCTCGGCCACGTTCTCGGCGCGCTCGAGCACCTCAGGCCACGGATGGTGTTGCCACACACCCTCGGTGAGGACGACGAGGTGGTTGTCGCTGGTGCGCAGCCGGTCGGCCAGTGCGGATGCGAGCGGGTTCACGCCGTAACCAACATGGCGACGAGGCCATCAGCCAAGGCGAGTCCGGAGTCCGAGCGCACGCTGCGAAGGTACCTGGCCAATTAGCGGAGGTGTTAGTTACCGCGGCCCGCGTAACCTCGCCCCCGATGACCTTCACCCTTGCCACCGTCGTCGCCGTCGCTCAGGTGACCTCGAGGATGCAGCGCATCACGCTCGACGTCCACGATCCCGCCACACTGCGCCTGCGACCCGAGGGCGACTCGGCGGTCGGGGTGTACTTCGAGCCCGCCCAGTTCGAACCCAAAGACTCATCCAACCCCGGCCGCAACTACACGGTGCGCCGCCATCTCGTCGACGGGGTGGCCGAGCGGATCGACATCGACGTCCTGGTGCATGGCCCTGGGATCGGCTCGACGTGGGCCACTACGACGACGGTCGGCGCGAAGGTCGGCCTCGATCACGCACGCTCCTGGTACCAGCCCGGTGCGGCCGACTGGCAGCTGCTGGTGGCCGACCTGTCCGGGCTGCCCGCCGCGGCACGCATCGTCGAGCAATTGCCCGCCGGAGCGTCGGTCACCGCGCTGGTCGAGGTTCTCGACGTCGACGACCTGTACTACCTACCCGTCCGTTCCGGCGTCACCGTGATCCCGACCGTCGGCACGGGTAACGGACGGGGTCCCAGTCGCCTCGCCGAGCTGGTCCGCACGTGGCCGCACCCGGACGGGCGGGGGTACTGCTGGTTCGGAGGCGAGGCCGCCGAGTCGCGTGCGGTGCGGAAGCACTTCCGCGGGCTCGGCTGGGCCGTGGATCAGCTCGACGTGACCGGGTACTGGAGGTCCGGCAGCGAGGCGTGGGACGCGAGGTTCGCCCGCTTCGGCGACGAGGCCGTGGCCGTCTACTCCCGGGCACTGGCCGACGGGAAGGGCGCCAAGGTGGCGGCGGAGGATTTCGACGAAGCGCTCGAGCGTGCCGGGCTGTGACCGTGGGACCCGCCCGTCCGTCACGATCGCCTGCGGGTCACTACGGTTGACCCCGTGAAGTATCTCGAGTTCGACGGAGTGGGTCGGGTCAGCCGTATCGGTCTGGGCACCTGGCAGTTCGGCTCGCGCGAATGGGGCTACGGCGACCAGTACGCCACCGGCGCCGCACGCGACATCGTGGCGCGCGCCCGCGCACTCGGCGTGACGCTCTTCGACACCGCCGAGGTGTACGGCCTCGGCAAGAGCGAGCGCATCCTCGGCGATGCCCTCGGAGACGAGCGCGCCGAGGTCGCCGTGGCGAGCAAGATCATGCCCGTCGCACCGATCCCGGCCATCGTGAAGCAACGGGCCAGGGCCAGCGCCAAGCGACTGCAGCTGACGCGCATCCCGCTCTACCAGATTCATCAGTCGAATCCGCTGGTGCCCGATTCGGTCATCATGCCGGGGATGCGCGACCTGCTCGACGACGGAGTCATCGGCGCGGTGGGCGTCTCGAACTACTCGCTGGCGCGCTGGCAGAAGGCCGACGCCGCGCTGGGCCGACCGGTCATCAGCAATCAGGTGCACTTCTCGCTGGCCCATCCCGGCGCGCTGGACGACCTCGTGCCGTTCGCTGAACGCGAGAATCGGATGGTGATCGCCTACAGCCCACTCGCCCAGGGACTGCTCGGCGGCAAGTACGGGCCGGACAATCGGCCCGGCGGTGTGCGCGCACTGAATCCACTGTTCGGCACCGAGAACCTGCGTCGCGTCGAGCCGCTGCTGGACACGCTGCGCGACGTGGCCTCCGACGTCGACGCCAAACCGGCGCAGGTGGCGCTGGCCTGGCTGATCAGCCTGCCGGGCGTCGTGGCCATCCCGGGTGCCTCGAGCGTCGAGCAGCTCGAGTTCAACGTGGCGGCGGCCGACGTGGAACTCACCACCGCCGCCCGGGACGCGTTGACCGAAGCAGCTAGGGCGTTTCGACCGGTCTCGACGGGCGAATACGTCACCGAGCTGGTCAAGGAGAAGCTCGGCCGCGGCTGACTGTTTCAACAGCGCGCCAAGCTGGCAATACTGCGACGGACACCAGTCCGGAGGACTGATCGACCATCGGTCCGGGCAGGCAACTACTTCGTGAAGGGCATACATGTCTCAGGCGGCCGAGTCGGAACACGACGATCAAGGCACCGAGGATCACACCACCGAGGACCAGGGCAACGAGCCGAGTGAAGTCACCTTCGACGAGTACCTGCATCCCGCGCGTCCCCGTTCGCTGCGGTACCGGCCACGCGTCAAGGCTCCCTTCACACGCCGATCCGTCACGCAGGACGGTCCGGCGACGGGCGACAACCAGGCCTACGTCTCCTGGCTGCTGACCCAGTCGATGCTGGCGGATGCGAACGAGATCAGCCAGCAGTTCTCCGGCCAGGGCTCGATGTGGCAGAACCCGTACGCGAATCCCAGTCCGCGTGGCGCCGTGGAGACCGCCTCGGTGTGGTTCACGGCCTACCCGCTGTCGCTGATCACCCGCCCCAACGAGTCGTTCCTGCACTCGATGGCCGACGAGAACATGTGGCAGGCGTTCTCCGACATCGGCATCGAGGCCATCCACACCGGCCCCGTGAAGCGGGCGGGTGGCATCTCCGGCTGGGAGACGACGCCTAGCGTCGACGGTCACTTCGACCGGATCAGCACGCAGATCGATCCGGCGTTCGGCACCGAGGACGAATTCCGCAAGATGTGCGGCACCGCCAACTGGTACGGCGGCACCATCATCGACGACATCGTGCCCGGCCACACGGGCAAGGGCGCTGACTTCCGGCTCGCCGAACTGAAGTACGCCGACTACCCCGGCATCTATCACATGGTCGACATCGACCCGCGGGACTGGGAGCACCTGCCCGACGTCCCGCCCGGTGTCGACTCGGTCAACATCGACGCCGCCACCGAGGAGTGGCTCGACAAGGCCGGTTACATCATCGGGCGGCTGCAGCGGGTCATCTTCTACGCCGAGGGCGTCAAGGAGACCAACTGGAGCGTGACCCGTCCCGTGGTCGGCGTCGACGGCGTCGAACGACGCTGGGTGTACCTGCACTACTTCAAGGACGGTCAGCCGTCGATCAACTGGCTCGACCCTTCCTTCGCAGGCATGCGGCTGGTCATCGGCGATGCACTGCATTCGCTGACGGACCTGGGCACCGGCGGACTGCGCCTGGACGCCAACGGCTTCCTGGGCGCGGAGAAGACCGCTGCCGAGGACGGCGTGGGTTGGTCGGAGGGCCATCCGCTGTCCGAGGCCGCCAACCACCTGATCGCCAGCATGGTGCGCAAGGTGGGCGGCTTCACCTTCCAGGAACTCAACCTGACGATCGACGACATCCGCGAGATCGGCGAGGCCGGGGCGGACCTGTCCTACGACTTCGTCAACCGCCCCGCCTACCAGCACGCCCTGGCGACCGCGGACACCGAGTTCCTTCGGTTGACGCTGCGCACGACGCTCGAGCTGAACGTCGACCCGGCCTCGCTGGTGCACGCGCTGCAGAACCACGACGAGCTGACCTACGAACTCGTGCACTGGTCCACCGGCCACCGCGACGACGTCTACACCTACAAGGGCGAGGAGATCACCGGCGAGGCCCTCGGGGAGACCATTCGGTCCGACCTCGCCACTCGTCTGACCGGCGAGAACGGCCCGTACAACCTGGTCTTCACCACCAACGGCATCGCATGCACCACCGCGACGGTCATCGCGGCGACCCTGGGCATCACCGACCTCGACGAGATCTCCGACGTGGATCGCATCCGCCGGGCGCACCTGCTGCTGGCGATGTTCAACGCACTGCAGCCGGGCGTCTTCGCCTTGTCGGGGTGGGACCTGTGCGGGATGCTGACGCTACCCGCGGGCGACGTGGCGGAGCTGCTGCGCGGCGGCGACACCCGGTGGATTCACCGAGCGGCACACGACCTGATGGGGGTCAACCCGACCGCCACACAGTCGAGTGCGGGCATGCCGCGGGGCAGGAGCCTGTACGGCTCGATTCCCGAGCAGCTCGAAGACGACGCCAGCTTCCTGCGCCAATTGCAGGCCATCCTGCGAGTGCGGTCGCACTACGGCATCGCGACGAGCCGTCAGATCGACATTCCCGAGGTGTCGCACCGCGGGATGCTGGTGCTGGTGCACCAGCTCGCCGACGAGGATCGCTACCAGCTCACCGTGCTGAACTTCGCCAACGAGGAGGTCGCAGGCACCGTTCGATCGGACAAGATCCCGGCGGGTGGCGTGGTGTCGGACATGTTCACCGGCAAGCAGCTGGCGACCGTGGACGACCTGCACAGCTTCGCGGTGGAGATGCCTCCGCATCACGGCATGTCACTTCTCGTCGAGGCGCCGTCAGCCGATGACGGGTCCGCCTGACGGCACCACGCACCCGCGACGAAGTCGGAGCAGGATGGCATGATTCAGGCGTAATGGGTGCAGAACGCCGCCCGCCAGGTTTTCTCGGTTCTTTCGGACCATGACAGCTGATTGGCAGCAAGGTGGCGACGTGAATCCTGCGCAACCGCGCGGTGTCGAACTGACCGTTCGCGATGTCGATGGGGCCCGCGTCCTCGACGTGCGCGGCGTAATCGACCTCCTCTCCGCGCCCGCATTCCGCGAGCACGTCGACGCTGCTCTGGCCGAGGCGCCTCGGGCTCTGCTCATCGACCTCACCGACGTCGACTTCTTCGCGTCGGTGGGCCTCGAGGTACTCGTCAGTGCGCACCGGTCGGCGCCGCCGACCACCCGGGTGGCCGTGGTCGCCGACGGGCCTGCCACGAGCAGGCCGATCCGCATCACGGGCGTGGACCAGATCGTGGCGCTGTATCCGACGCTGCAGCAGGCCGTCGAGAGCATCGGGCACTGACGGCATCGAGCGCTAGACCCATCCGATTCGGTCACACCTGGCCGTCGTGGGATACAACTCCCTTCGTTTGGGTAACCAACCCTTCATCATGTCTTCGTCAACGATTGAGCGCCCGGTCGGTGCCGGCCTCGCCCGTTGGGGCCGCGCCGACGCCGACACCGTCGCAGAGTTCCGCAATGCCGTCGACGAGTGGATCGACGAGACGATCGCCGTGACCGCCGAACGTCGTTCCGACATCCTGCTCGCGGCCGACGAAGCGCTCTCCAACTGCGCCGATCACGCGTACCGCGAGCACGGCGATCTGGGCACGATGGCGATCGAGGTGACCCACCAGCGCGAGGACGCGACGGTCGTGGTCTGCGTCAGGGACTACGGGGCGTGGACGGCACCCGAATCGCGCACTGCCGCGGCGCTTCGCGGCCGGGGCATCGTGCTGATGAACGCACTGGCCGACGACGTCTCCATTGATGGTCGCGGTGACGGCACCACGGTCAGCTTGCGGTTCTCGGCATGCGGGGCGAAGTCACCACGTCGCCTCCGCGGTGTCGCATAGCGCTGCAGTTTTAGTTAATTAGATACTCGTTCCGGCCTTCGATACTGCCTGCAAGAAGCTGTCGGCCATGTCACAGCAGCAAAACAAACCTTTTCCCTGATTCGAGTGGACGGCACCCGATGCGTTGGGTAACGTCCCTACCCATGCGGAACAAGGGGTCCAAGTACGCACTCGGGGCGAAACAGACTTCGATCGACTCCGCGAATGCGGCACTGGACGCGGAATTCGCCTCACAGTGCGAGTGCGGGCACCGGCACCCCGAGCACGGCCTGTCGGGTCCATGCCATGGCTGCCACTGCTGCAACGACGACGACGATCGCAGTGACCACGTATACGAGCGGTGTCGTTGCACGGCGTTCGTGCTTGCTGGTGACGTCGCCGTCGAGGCGGCTTCGCTGACCCGCGTCGGGTAGCGGCGCACGCGCGTCCCGTCCTCTGCCCGCGGGGGCGCCTCACTGCTTATCCTGTGTCGGCAATGACCGAGATCCGGATCACCTTGTTCGGGCCGCTGACCGTGCACGTGGACGACCGCCCGATTGATCTGAGGGGTCCACAGCCGCGTGCCGTCCTGGCCCGCCTCGCGTTGGCCGGCGGTGAAGCGGTCTCGATTGACCGACTCATCGACGACATCTGGGCCGGCGAGCCACCCCCGAAGGCGTTGGGCGGGCTCCAGGTTCACGTGTCCCATCTCCGCCGGGCGCTGGAGCCACGACGTGAACGCCGGGCACCTGCGCGAATTCTGGTGAGTGCGCCGCCGGGGTATGCCCTGCGCCTGCCCGTCGAGGCGGTCGACTCCTGGCGGTTCGAGGCGCTGCTGCGTGAGTCCGCCGGCATCGGCGACCCGACGGCTCGCGCCCGCCTGCTGCGCGAGGCGCTGGACTGCTCCGCCGCGCCCGTGCTTCCCGAGTTCACCGACGCCGCCTGGGCCGCAACCGAATCGAGGCGCCTCGCCGACCTGCGGGCCACCGTTCTCGAGCAGTACGCCGCCATCGGCATGGACCTCGGCTGGCACGCGACGCTCATCCCCGAACTGGAGCGGCACCTCGCCGCCGATCCGCTCCGCGAGGAGGCGGTCCGGCTACTCGCGATCGCGCTGTACCGGTCCGGCCGTCAACGTGACGCGCTGGCGCAGCTGCGTGCTGCGCGCGCCCGCCTGGTCGACGAGCTGGGTGTCGACCCCGGGCCTGCGCTACGTGCGCTCGAGACAGACATCCTGGCGCAGGCCGATGCGCTGCTCACGCCGTCGTCGGTGGCGCCTCGGGCTTCGACCCCGCCGTCGGGCCCGCATCCGACGACGACGGGAGCCCGGACTCGCGCCACTGCGCTCGGGCGCTCGGCCGAGCTGGCCCGGATCGACGCGGCCGCCCGAACGGTGGCGACCGACGGTCTGCGCGCCGTCTGGATCGGCGCCGACGCCGGCGTGGGGAAGACCACGCTCACCGAGGTTGCCGCTCAACGCCTGCGGGCATCGGGCTGGTCGGTTGCGCGTGGCCGGTGTCCCGAGGTGGATGGGGCTCCCCCGGCCTGGGCATGGTCGGAAGTCATCGATTCCCTTGGCCATTCGACCCCCTCGATCGGGTCCGCGTTCGAGCTGGCAGCTGCCGTCGGCGACCGGCTGCGAGCTGCGACCGCCGATGCCCCGTTGCTCGTGATCCTCGACGACCTGCACCGCGCCGACGGAGCGACACTGCAGCTGCTGCGCACGCTGGCCCTCGACCTATCCGAACATCCGATACTCGTCCTCGGTGCCCACCGCAGCTCCGAGTCCGGACCCGATCTGGCGGCCACGTGGGCGGCGTTGGCCGCCGTCACCATCGAGCGCATCGAACTCGGCGGCCTGAGCCGCGATGGAGTCCTCGCCCTGATCGGTGAACACGCGCCGGGTTTCGAGCACGATCCCGAAGTGGTGGACACGCTGACCCTGCGCACCGGCGGCAATCCACTGTTCGTGACGGAGTTCGCCCGCCTGGTGTCCTCGGAGGGCCGATCCGCTGCCGCCACCGCGGTGCCGGCGGGGGTCGCAGACGTCCTGCGCCGCAGACTGACCCGGTTGCCGGGGACGGCGCGTACGGTGCTGCAGCAGGCTGCCGTGCTCGGCCGGGAGGCCGACGTCGACCTCTTGATCCGCATCGCGCGGCGCGACGAGGACGAGGTGCTCGACGGGCTCGAGGCCGCCGTCCTCGCCGGCCTCCTCGACGAGCCAGGTCCGGCACACGTGCGGTTCACACACGCGCTCGTCCGCGACACGCTCTACGACGACACCCCGCAGCTGCGCCGGGCACGCTGGCACGCAGCGGCACTGAAGGAACTGCGCACTGCGCCCGACCCCGACGTCGCCGCGCTGGCCCATCACGCGCTCGCCGCTGCAACCCCCGCCACCGCGGCCGATGCCGCCGACCTCGCTGCGCGGGCCGCCGCCCAGGCGATGGAACTCAACGCGCCCGGCGAAGCCATGCACCTGGCGGAGTCTGCAATTCGGATGGCCGACCTGGCGCCGGGCGCCGTATCCGTCGAGGACCAGGTGCGGATACTCGTGGAACTCACGCGCGCGGCAGCGCAATCGGGCGCCGCAGCGCGGGCACGTCCCGCCCGTTCTCGCGCGGTCCAGCTGGCCGCGGAGTGTGGTGACGACGATCTCCTGCTCGCCGCACTCACTGCTTACCGCGCACCCATCTCGTGGACGGTGCGCGGTTTCGGCGCCGACGACACCGACGTCGAACAGCCGCTACGCCGCGCACTGGCCGGCCACCCGCACACCGACCCGGTGACCCGGGTCTGGCTGCTGGTGGCCTTGATCTTCGAGATCGAGAACGACGCCGCTGCCGGTGACATGAGCGAGGCCTTCGCACTGGCCGACGAAGCAGTGGCGCTGGCGCGCAGCTCCAGTGATGCCACCGCGACGTGCGCCGCGCTCAACGCTGCCGCCTACCTGTCCCTGGGCCCCGACCGCGCCGAGGACCGCGACGGCCTCGTCGACGAACTGCTCTTCGTGGCCCGCGCGAACGGCCTGCTCGGGTACGAGGCGCTGGCGCACTGGTTCCTCTTCCTCTGCGCGTCGGCGCGCACCGATCTGACCGAGGCGACGCACCAGGCGGACCTCGCCGTCGAGAAGTCCACGATGGGTCAGCTCGCCGCGCTCGTCCAGGTGGTCGAGATCCATCAGGCCGTCCTCTGCGTACTCGCAGGCCGCTACGACGACGCCGCCATGCGATATCGCCAGGCGGCCCAACGGCTCGCCGCGACCGGGATGGCCAGCGCCGCCGAGATTGCGGTGGTGTTCGAGGTGGTCGTCGCCTTCCACCGCGATGACATGGCGAGCCTGACCGATGCGATGACCGCACTGCACGACGTACACCCCGACGCGATGAACGAGGTCTTCGTGCTCGCCCTGATCGCCGCGGGCCAAGAGGACGAGGCCCGTTCTCGCTGGGCGATGCGAAAGCCGGTGCGTCGCAACTACTATTGGCTCGCCAGGATGGCGTTGTACGCACGGGCTGCCGTGGCTGTGGGCGACCTCGACGAGTGTGCCCGTGCCTACGTCGAGCTAAGCCCCTGGGCCGGCGGCGTCGCCGGCATCGACTCGGGGTCGGTCTCGTTCGGAATCGTCGACGATGCCTTGGCCCTGCTGGCGGATGCGCTCGGTCGGACGAGTGACGCCGTAGGGCACCGCGATGCGGCAGAGGCCGTGCGGGTGCGCCTCGCCGCTCACCTCGACCGTGCGGGCGTCACCCCCAGATCGCCTTCTCCATCCGGCGGTACCGCGGTGTGACGAGGAACAGCATGACGTCGATCACCGGTCCGGCGTCCTCCTTCAAAGCGCGCAGTTCCTGGGCGGATACGGCCGCCGCGATCCGCGGCAGTTCGAACGACATCGTGGCGCCCTTGCGAATTCGGCTCTCGACGTCTTGCCAGTCGGCAACCGACAGATAGCGCCGGATGACGGGAAGGGTGTCACGCTCCTCCTCGGCGATGTGTTCGGCCAACGTGTTTCGCACGTCGACCAGACGGCCGGCTACGACCGCTGCAGTGCGTCGCGACGGTGAGGATCCGAACTGCCGCACCGTCACCGCGAGCCCGTCGAGTTTCGGGACGAGCGCTTCGTGGTCTTCGGTGAGCGCGGTGAGGTCGACGTGCGCGCCGGCGCGCAGTTCGATGACCGGCCAGAGGATGTCGTCCTCGGCACGGTGATGGTGGTGGATGGAGTCCACCATCGACTCGAGGTAGCGCACCAGGGCTCGGACGCGACGTCGGGTGGTGTCGACGCCCCCGTCGGCCATCGCCATGGTGACGCCGATGGTTCGGTCGAGGTCGCGCAGCATCACCCGGTGCGCAATCTGCATGCCGCGCACGTTCGGGACGTCGGCGTCGGCAGACTCGGTCATGGCGGGATCGGGATTCATGTCGTGGCTCCTCGTCGGGGTGGCGGGTGGTGACGCCGTCCACGCTGCCCTCGTCCACTTGCGATGGACTTGGCAGCGACTTGGCGAACCGGCCCCGGCGGCGAAATTGCGAAAAGCGGGTCGCCGAGTCACAGGCCAGCGTTAGCCTCCATGGACGTGTCGGGTTTGCTGACGCGGCAGGTACTCGGCACAGGGGAAACAAGCGACGACCGCTTCGTCGCAGGGGGAGGCACACGACCATGAAGTTCAGCCACGTAATCCGATGCGCGGCCGTCATTGCCATCGGCATGGCGTTCACGTCCGCGGTTCCCGCTCAGGCAAGCCCCGAGCAGGCGTGCGTTCGGCCCGACGGGACACCGTGTCCGCCGATGGCACCCGGCTGCGTGCACGAGAACGGCATGCCGTGTTCGGGGGCGCTGCCCGACATCAACGCTGCCTGCATGCAGAACCCGGTCGTGTGCCGGTGGCTGATCGGCTAGTGGCATAGGCGGTTTCATCAGCGGGCGTGGTTCGATTCACGCCGTGGTCGCCGGATCCGTTGCGCGCGTTGAGGTGTAACCGCCGTCACACATCGACACCGCATGTGCTCGGCATCATGTACGGCGAGCTTGCGCGCAATGTGTTTAGCCGTACTATGTAAAAAGCCGAGCCGCCCCTGACCGCCGCGAGCGGTCGCCGACCGTCGAAGACGTCGCCCCGCGCCGGCTCCGATCGGCGACGCCGATTCCACGCGACGAACGGTGAACGATGACACGCGCCACCCCGACGTCCGGCCGAGCGGCGCGGCCGTTCATTCCACGGATGATCCGGACACTGGCCGTCCCGATCATCCTCGGCTGGATCGTGATCATCGCGGTCCTCAACGTGGTCGTGCCACAGCTCGAAGAGGTCGGCAAGATGCGGTCGGTGTCGATGACGCCGGATTCGGCACCGTCGATGATCGCGATGAAGCGGGTCGGCGAGGTGTTCGGGGAATTCGACTCGAACAGCTCGGCCATGGTCGTGTTGGAAGGTGAAGAGCCACTTGGCGACACGGCCCACCAGTTCTATGACCAGGTCGTCGCGAAACTGCAGGCCGACGATCAGCACGTCGAGCACGTGCAGGACATGTGGAGCGATCCTCTCACGGCCTCGGGATCGCAGAGTTCCGACGGCAAGTCCGCCTACGTACAGATCTACCTACGTGGCAATCAGGGCGAGACGCAGGCCAACGAATCCGTCGAGGCGGTACAAGACATCGTCGCCGGCGTTCCCGCGCCACCGGGCATCACGGCCTACGTCACCGGCGCGGGCGCCCTGGCCGCCGACCAGACCACCGCGGGCGACCAGAGCATGCGGTTGATCGAGGCGGTCACGTTCACGGTGATCATCGTGATGCTGCTGCTGGTCTACCGATCGGTCGTCACCGTCCTGATCACCCTGGCCATGGTGGTGCTCGCACTGACCGCGACCCGCGGCGTGGTCGCCTTCCTCGGGTTCCACGACGTCATCGGCCTGTCCACGTTCGCGACCAACCTGCTGGTGACCCTCGCCATCGCGGCCGCGACCGACTACGCCATCTTCCTGATCGGGCGATATCAGGAAGCCCGGGGCATGGGCGAGGACCGAGAAGAGGCCTACTACACCATGTTTCACGGCACCGCTCACGTGGTGCTCGGATCGGGCCTGACCATTGCCGGCGCGACGTTCTGCCTGCACTTCACGAATCTGCCGTACTTCAACACGATGGGCATCCCGCTGGCCATCGGGATGGTGACCTGCGTGCTGACGGCGCTCACCATCGGTCCCGCAGTCGTCGCCGTGGCCAGCCGGTTCGGCAGGACGCTGGAACCGAAGCGCGCCCTGCGCACCCGCGGTTGGCGCAAGGTCGGGGCGGCGGTCACGCGGTGGCCCGGCCCGATTCTCGTCGCCACCGTCGCACTCGCCCTGATCGGCCTGCTGGTGCTCCCGGGGTACCGAACCAATTACAACGACCGCAACTACCTGCCCGAGAACATGCCAGCCAACGCGGGGTACGCGGCGGCCGAGCGGCACTTCTCCCCCGCCAGGATGAATCCCGAACTGCTACTGGTGGAGACAGACCGCGATCTGCGCAACTCCGCCGACTTCCTGGTGATCGACAAGATCGCGAAGGCGGTAGTCAAGGTCCAGGGCGTCGGCCAGGTGCAGGCGATCACCCGCCCCGAGGGCAAGCCTCTCGAGCACTCGACGATTCCGTTCCAAATCAGCATGCAGAGCACGACGCAGACGCTCAACGAGAAGTACAACTCCGACCGCTCGGCCGACATGCTGAAGCAGGCCGCCGACTTGGACAGAACCATCGCAACGATGGAGAAGATGTCGGCCCTGACCGCTCAGATGGCCGACGTCACGCACGAAATGGTCGCCAAGACCAAGGGCATGGTCGTCGACATCGCCGAATTGCGCGACGACATCGCCAACTTCGACGACTTCTTCCGCCCGATCCGCAACTACTTCTACTGGGAACCGCACTGCTACGACATCCCGGTCTGCTGGTCCATCAGATCGGTGTTCGACACCCTCGACGGCATCAACACGATGAGCGACGACATTCAGTTGCTGGTACCGGAACTGGAGAAGCTGGACGCACTCATGCCGCAACTGGTGGCCCTGATGCCCGAGCAGATCGCATCGATGAAGTCCCAGAAGGCGATGATGCTGACGCAGTACGCCACCCAGAAGGGCATGCAGGACCAGCAGGCCGAGGGCTCGGAGAACGCCACCGCGATGGGCGAGGCGTTCGACGCCGCGCGCAACGACGACTCGTTCTACCTGCCGCCGGAGATCTTCGACAACGAAGACTTCAAGCGCGGCATGAAGAACTTCATCTCTCCCGATGGAAAGTCCGTGCGCTTCATCGTCTCTCATGAGGGCGACCCGTTGACGCCCGAGGGCATCGCCCGCATCGACGCCATCAAGTTGGCCGCCAAGGAGGCGATCAAGGGCACGCCGTTCGAGGGATCGAAGGTCTACCTGGCCGGTAGTGCGGCGACGTTCAAGGACATGTCCGACGGCGCGAACTACGACCTCGTCATCGCAGGCATCGCCGCATTGGCGCTGATCTTCATCATCATGCTGATCATCACCCGTGCGGTGGTGGCGTCGGCGGTCATCGTCGCCACCGTCGCGATCTCGCTCGGGGCGTCGCTCGGGATGTCGGTCCTCATCTGGCAGCACCTCATCGGCATCGAGTTGCACTGGATGGTCCTACCGATGTCGCTGATCATCCTGCTGGCGGTCGGCGCCGACTACAACCTGCTCCTGGTGGCGCGGTTCAAGGAGGAGATTCACGCCGGCCTGCACACCGGCATGATCCGATCCATGGGCGGCACCGGTTCGGTCGTGACGTCGGCGGGCCTGGTGTTCGCGTTCACGATGATGTCGATGGCAGTCAGCTCGCTCACGGTCATCGGGCAGGTCGGCACCACCATCGGACTCGGACTGCTCTTCGACACCCTGGTGGTCCGCTCCTTGATGATGCCGTCGATCGCCGCACTGCTCGGGCGCTGGTTCTGGTGGCCGCAGATCGTCCGCGCCAGACCACGTCCCTCCCCCTGGCCCGCGCCGCCTCGCCACGATCCGGAGCCCGCACTCCCCTGATCTGCGCGTCCGCTCCGTCGTGACGCCGTAGTCTCCTACTCGGCGTCCACCCGTCCAGCCACCTCGGGCGCCGCGTGCGCGACGAGTGGGGGGACTACATGCCGCGGTCGAGGTTCACCCTCGTATGCGGCGTGCTCGGTGTCTGCTTCGCCGTGTTCGCCGCCTGGCTCATCGGCGGCTGGGGCAGCCCGGCGACGGTGCTCGTCGTCAGCGACCTCGGCTCCCTGCTTGCCGGCGGTCTCGCCGCGGTGTGCGCGGCGGTCACGACACGGGCGAGCCGTGGTCGACAGCGGCGGGCATGGGGCGCCCTGACCATCGCGCTGGCCGGCTGGTTCTTCGGCGACGCGGTGTGGGCGTACACCGAACTGGTGCAGGGCGTGGGCGTTGCCCCGTTCCCCTCGCTGTCGGACGCCGGTTATCTGGTGTTCCCCGTCGCCGCATGCGTGGCGCTGCTGCTGCTCCCCATCGGCACCGTCGGACAGTCCCAGACGCGTCCGCTCCTCGACGGGGTGATCATCGCCGGGTCGCTGTTCGTCATCATGTGGACCACGGGGCTCGACGAGGTGTTCCGGCTGGGCAGCGAGGACTGGTTCGCCTTCGCGGTGTCCGTCGCGTATCCGATCACCGACATCGTGCTGCTGAGCGTCGCGTTGCTGATGCTCACCCGGGCACGCTCGGGGCAGCGCGGTCTGGTCGTCGTGTTCACGATCGCGATGGCGGTCATGGCGGTGTCCGACAGTGCCTTCGTGCTGGTCAACGCCAACGGTTCCTACATCAGCGGTGGCCTGATCGACGTGGGCTGGGTGGCGGGCCTGCTGTTGCTCGCCGTGGCCGCGATGATGGGGTTGCGCTCGGCCGACATCGAGTTCGGGCCCGCCCGGCCAGGGTCTCAGACGGCGCTGTGGCTGCCGTACGTTCCGCTGCCGCTGGCGGTCGCGTTGGGCGCCAACGACGACGGGTCGCCGACACTGATGATCGCGGGACTCGTAGTCGTATCCGCCGTCGTGGCCCGGCAACTCATCATCGCCGAGGAGAACCGGCGCCTGCTGGTGACCGTGGCGGATCAGGCGTTGCGCGATCCCCTGACCGGACTGGCCAATCGCGCACTCTTTCGTGACCGCCTCGATCATGCGGTGGCGCTGCGGATTCGGGACGGACGCAGCATCGCCGTGCTGACCATCGATCTCGACGACTTCAAGCTCGTCAACGATTCGCTGGGCCACCCGGCCGGCGACGCGCTGTTGAAGTCCGTCGCGGTCCGCATCGTCGGGTGCGTCGGACAGGGCGACACCGTCGCGCGGGTCGGCGGCGACGAGTTCGCCGTCCTGCTCGAGGATGGTTCCGAGCCACCGATCGTCCTGGCGCACCGGATCTTCGATGCCTTCGACGAGCCGTTCTCCGTCGAGGGGCACGACGTGTACATGCGGCCCAGCGTCGGCGTGTCGACCGGTCGGAGTGCCGACGAACCCGCCACGTCCGCCGAGGCACTGCTCAAGCAGGCCGATCTGGCAATGTACGCGGCCAAGCGCAGCGAGCACGGCGGCGTCGCCGCGTTCACCGCGGACATGCACCGCATCGACCTTCGCGAGGTGGACCCGCCGCGTGATCGCGACGTGACGCCACGCCGTAGTGGTTCGGCCGGCCTGCAGTTGTTCGCCCAGCTCCGTCGAGCCATCGACCATGCCGAGCTGAGCCTGGTCTACCAGCCCAAGTTCGCCGTCCCGTCGGGTCGCATGGCGGGCGTGGAGGCACTGGTGCGGTGGGAGCACCCGCAGCGCGGGCTCATGCTGCCCGACGAATTCCTCCCGCTGGCCCGACAGAACGGTCTGATGGGGGCGCTGACCGAGGCGGTCGTCGAGCGCGCCGTGCGCGATGCCGTCGCGTGGCGCGCCGAGGGCACCGAGGTCCCGTTCGCCGTCAACCTCTTCCCGCCGACGCTCGGCGACCTGGAGCTGCCGAACCGCATCGTCCGCATCGTCACCGACGGCGGGCTGACCACGGACTGCCTGACCGTGGAGATCACCGAGGACTTCCTGCTCGGCAACGTCAAACGGGCCGGCAGGGTCCTCGAGATGCTGCGGGACTGGCAGATCCGCATCTCCATCGACGACTTCGGCAGCGGCTACTCAGCCCTGAGCTATCTGCGTGAGCTGCCCATCGACGAACTCAAACTCGATCGCCACTTCATCGCCCCCATGCTGACCGACGAACGCGCCGAGGCAATCGTGCGCGCGATCATCGATCTCACCCACCGCCTCGGAATGACGTGTGTGGCAGAGGGAGTGGAGAATGCGGCCACCGCGAAGCTGCTCGCGGAGCACGGCTGCGACGTCATCCAGGGCCACTACTGCAGTCCGCCGGTGAACGCGAGCGAGGTGCTGAGCGTCGCCGCACCGTGGTGACGGCACGTCCTACCCCTGAGGCGTGATGCTGCGCGGCGGAAGACCAAGCGAGCGAACGTGTTCCGCGATCGTGCCCAGGTTGGTCACCCAGACGTCGTCGTGATCGACGACGTACCGCATCAAGTCGTCGAGTTCGGCAGCGCGCGAGGGGCGACCGGACAGGAATGGGTGGTTGGTCAGCACCCAGCACCCGCCGACCCGCCGCAGACCGTCGAACTCCAACTGCCACAGTTCGCGTGCCTTGCGGGGACTCTCGATGAGTCCGCTGCCCGACACGTCGGGCAGGAAGCAGTACTGCTCCCAGTCGTCGAGCGCCCACTGAATCGGCAACTCCACCAGCGATTCCGACGCACCCGGGGTGATCCCGAGTTCGTACGGGTGGTCGGCGTCCATCAGGCTGGAGTCGTACAGGAATCCGCGCTCGGCCAGCAGCGCCGGGGTGCGCCACGACAGATCCCACATCGGCGCGCGGTAGCCCGTCGGCCTCACCCCTGCGACGTCGGCGAGAGCGGCCAGACCCTTGTCGAGGACGTCGATCTCCTCCTCGAGCGTCAGCGACGTGGGCTGCTCGTGCAGGTATCCATGGTGGGCGATCTCGTGTCCGGCGGCGACGATGCTGCGGATCGCCTCCGGGTAGCGAACGGCGGTGTGTCCGGGGACGAAGAACGTGGACGCGATCTGGTGGCGATCGAGCATGTCCAGGATCCGCGGTACGCCGACCAGCGGGCCGTACGCCTGATGGCTCATGATGCTCATCCGGGCGCCCACGGCCTCGTTGTTCCACAGCACGGCGGATTCGGCGTCCACGTCGAACGTGAAGGCGGCCGCCGCAGTCTTGCCCTCGGGCCAGGCGAATTCGCTCACCGGTCGGCCATCAGGGTGACGAGTTCGTAGGCCAGGTTCGCCGCGGCGACGGCGGTGACCTCGGCGTGGTCGTAGGCCGGGGACACTTCCACCACGTCGGCGCCGACGATGCGGAGTCCGCGCATGGCGCGCAGCACGGCCACGAGTTCGCGGCTGGTCATCCCGCCGATCTCGGGCGTGCCGGTACCCGGGGCGAAAGCCGGGTCCAGCACGTCGATGTCGATCGACACGTAGACGGGATGCTCGCCGACGCGTTCGCGCACGCGCTCGATCACGCCGTCGACGCCGATGCGGTCGATGTCACGGCAGTGCACGACCGTGAACCCGAGTTCGGCGTCTTCGAGCAGATCGGCCCGGTCGTAGAGCGAGCCACGGATCCCGACGTGCGCGGAGCGGTCCTTGACCAGCAGGCCCTGCTCCGAGGCCCGCCGGAACGGCGTGCCGTGGGTACACGGTGCGCCGAAGTACGTGTCCCACGTGTCGAGGTGAGCATCGAAGTGCACCAACGCAACCGGACCGTGCACCTCGTTCATCGCCTGCAGCGCGGGCAGGGCGATCGTATGGTCACCGCCGAGGAGGACGACGCGCTGCTCGGGCCTCGCCAGCAAGCCGAGGACGCCGTCGCGGATCTGGTCGACCGCAGCGGCGATGTCGAACGGGTTGGCCGCGATGTCACCCGCGTCCACGACCTGGGCGGCGGCGAACGGACTGACGTCCAGCGCCGGGTGATAGGGCTTCAACAACCGAGATGCCTGCCGAATCGCCGACGGTCCGAAGCGCGCCCCCGGACGGTAGGTGACCCCGCTGTCGAAGGGCACGCCGACCACCGCGATGTCGTAGTCGCCCACGTCGTGTCGCTGCGGCAACCTGGCGAAGGTGCCGATGCCCGCATAGCGGGGCACGGCACGGGCATCCACCTGACCGACGACCCCGTCGGCCGTTCTCACGTAAGGCTGGCCGTCCACCGCACTTCCCTCCGTCATGCCCGACACCGGGTCGAGCCGCCATTGCACGAGATGACCTGACCGACGATCGCCTCGAGGTCGAAGTCCGCCAGCAGCTCCACTGCGGCCGCCACCTCGTCGCTGGACCCGATGCGCCGCAACGGGATCGACGACGCATACCGGTTGTGCATCTCGTCGATCCCGACGCCTGCGGCGTCGGCGTCCACCAGGAGCTGGGGCGTGTCGGTGACGCCGGGCGCCACGGCGTTGACGATGACGTGCTCGTGCGCCAACTCCCGGCCCAGTGTCTTGACCAGCGAGACGAGGCCCGACTTGGCGGCGGCGTAGGCCGTGGCCTGCGGCCAGCCGGTGATGCCCCACTCGCTGCTGATCACGACGATGCGTCCGGCACCCGCGCGGCGCATGTGCGGGAGCACCGCCTGCACCAGGAAGAACGTGCCACCGAGGTTGGTGTCGACCACCTTCCACCAGTCCGCGTCGTCGTGGTCGGCCAGCGCAGCCATCGTCATGTAGGCGTGGTTGGCGACCAGGACGTCGAGGCGGCCGGCCGCGTTCGCGACGTCCTCCGCGATGCGCACGCACTCCGCGGGATCGGATACGTCGCCCGCCGCGGTCAGTCCGCCGATCTCGTCGGCGAGGGCGCGCAAGGCGTCGCCGTCGCGAATGTCGTTGACGGCCACGGTGGCGCCCGCGGCGGCGAGGCGGCGGGCGTGGGCGGCGCCCATCCCTTGCGCCGCACCGGTAATCAGCGCGACGTGTCCGGTGAGGTCGGTGGTCATATCACTGCTCCGGAGTTGACGCTGACGACGTCGCCCACGCTGAACGTGCCGTCGCAGACCAGGTATTCGACGCAACGCGCCACCTCGGGCGGCGTGGCCAGGCGGCGCAGCGGCAGCGTGTTCAGGTATTCGGGTGCGCGCCACGGAGAGTCGGCGGCCAGCAGTGGCGTGTCGGTCGGACCGGGTGCGACGGCGTTGACCCGGACGCCGTGGGCGGCCACCTCGACGGCGAGGCTGCGCACGACACCGAGGATGGCGCCCTTGGCCGCCGCGTAGTGCACGTCGTGATCGCCACCGCCGATGGCCAATTCACTGGCCACGGCGACGAGCGCGCCGCGCCGTTCGATCAGGTCCGGCAGCGTCGCCCGGGCCACGTTGACGAGACCGCCCAGGTGCACTCGCAGCATCTTCCGCCAGGACTCGGGGGTGATGTCGGTGACGGCGGCCATCTCGTAGTACCCGGCGCACGTCACCACCGCGCTGATCGGTCCGAGCCGGGACCGAATCTTCTCGGTGGCGGCGTAGACCGCATCGGCGTCGGAGACGTCGACGGCCACGGTGTGCTCGGCGCCGGGAGCCGATCCCCGCAGATCGAGGCAGCCGGTGACGAAACCCCGGGCGACGAGTGCGTCGACGATGGCGGCGCCGATGCCACTGGCACCGCCGGTCACCAGCGCGACGGGTCGACCGGTCACCGGGTCGCGCCCCTGTCGTCGGTCCGTGCGTCGATCGCGTCGATCGACTCCATGTCGTCGACGTCTGCCGTGCTCGCGATCCTCGTCCGCACGCTCGCGTAAAGCAGTGCTCCGACGACCGCCAGGACCGCGATGCCGATCCACACCGACCAGTCGAGGTAGCGCTGCTCGAAGGCCACCCGCGGCCACGCGATGTTGAGGAACTGCAGCACCGCCCACACGACGGCGACCAGCGCGACTGGCAGCGTCGCGCGGCCCAGGGAGAACTTGGCCGGCGTCCAGCCGCGGCGCAGCAGCACCACAAGGAAGCCGACCAGCGGGAAGAGGAAGGCGAGGTAGAAGCCACCCGCGGTGAAGTTGACCATCAGCGAATACACGTCCCCCGCAACGATGGACAGGAGGAACAGGCCCGCACCGATGACCGTGGTGACCAGGATCGCCACCGTGGGGATGCGCGCCTTGCCGCGCAGCCGCACCAGGGCGCCGGCGGCGGGCAGCGCACCGTCGCGTGAGTAGGCCCAGATCACCCGCGAAGCCGACGTCTGCAGAGCGAGGAAGCTGGCGAGGAAGCCGATGACGAACAGCACCTCGACCGGTTTGGCGACCCCGGCGCCGAGCGCCGTGGTCAGCGTGTCGTACACCGGGTCGGCGACGGTACCGTCGGCCACCGCACCGAGATCCGGGATGGCCAGGATGATCGCGAGGGCGGAGTACGCCACCACCACGAAGATGAAGACCAGCGAGAACAGCACTGCCTTCGGCAGATCCCTGCGCGGTTCGCGGACCTCCTCGGCGATCGAACCCGCGCTCTCGAATCCGACGAACGACCAGCCGATGAAGGCCACCGCGAGCATGAACGGCCCGGTCAGGTACGCGAGCGTGTCGGTGTTGTCCGCGCCGCCACCCTCGAACAGCACCGACAGCGAGTTCTGCCGGTGGAAGAGCAGCAGCCACGTGCCGAGCACGACCGAGCCGATCACCTCGGCGATGATGCTGCCGACCATGAAGATCTTCAGCGCCCGCCGCCCCACCAGGTTGACCGCGGTCCCCGCCAGCAGGATGAGGAGCGCGATCAGCGCGAGCGTGCCGCCGGACGGCTCCGCGATCCCGAAGATGTTGGCGATGAAGCCCGCAGCGCCGAGTGCGACGGTGGCCATGGCGATGACCAGGGTCCACATGTAGACCCAGCCCGCGAACCAGCCGAAGGTGGTACCGAGCAGTCGGCGCGACCACTGGTAGATCGACCCCTCCAGCGGCCAGCGCGACACCAGGGTCGCGAAGATCAGCGCAACCAGGAACTGGCCGCTGAACACCAGGAGGAAGCCCCACCAGAAGCTCGGCCCCGCGGCGGACAGTGCCAGACCGAAGATGCCGTAGAGCGCGACGATCGGCGAGATGAACGCGAAGGCGAACGCGAAGGCCGACCACAACGAGAACTCGCGGCGCAACTGCTGGGGTCGCTCTGCGGGGGTGACCGGTGTCGACATGGACTGCTCCCACTACTCGGTGCTGGTGGCAGGAACCCTCCCCCGGCACCGGTCCGGATGCCAGCCCATTGGCCGAAGACGCAGAGATCGCACTGCTGCGACCCCCGCCCGTTGAACGATTGCACAACGGTGCCGCTCCGGCGTGTGTCCGCGGCGTTACGCTCGGGCCGTGACCTCGCCGCAGCGCACTCCTGCGGACGAGCCGGTCGCGCCCACGCTGGCGGACCTGCTCGACGCTCCCGGCCTGGGTCTCGCGGTGCCCGACGGCTTCGACCAGGACCTCGGCCGACCGATCAGCTGGGTGCACACCACCGAGATGGAAGACCCGTCGCGGTACCTCCGCGGAGGTGAGCTGGTGTGCACCGTGGGCATCAGCCTGCAGACGGATCGGGACTGCCAGGCGTTCGCGGCCGCACTGACGCGTGCGGGCGCGGCCGGCATCTGCTTCGGGGTGGGCGACCGCCACGACGCGGTTCCGGCGGCGCTGCTGGCCGAGTGCCGCACGCTGGGGTTACCGGTCTTGGTGGCCTCGCCCGATGCGCCGTTCAGTGCCGTCAGCCGTTACGTCGCCGAGTCGTGGCTGGGTGCGGAGATCGCGGTGGCCCGCGCCACCAACGCACTGGTGCCGGAACTGCTTTCCTCCCTGCGGCGGCATGACTCGGCACGACAGCTGCTCGACGGGGCGGGCCGAATACTGGACTGCTACTTCCTGCTCGAGCCGGACGGCGTCCCGCAGGGGCAGGAGGACGGCCACGACGATCAGGTAGCCACCGTCGCGGTGCCCGGGCTCGGCACCCTGGTGTGGATGGGCCGCGGCGAGCAGCCCGAACCCGCACTACTGGACCTCATCGCACGCTTCGTGCGCGCGGCCCAGGGGGAACGCGACATCGAGGCCGTGCTGGCCCGCGAACGCGTCGGCCAACTGCTGTCCTTGGTCGAACGGCGCATGCTGCTGCCCGACGCCTTGAGCCAACTGATCGAGTGGCCGGGTTTCACCGCCAACGAGGTGACCTGCTCGGCGTGGCCCGCCGGTGCGGGTGCGCTGCTGTCGATGGCACTACCGGACGCCTTGATCGGTGACGCCCCGGATCTGTGTCTGATGTTGACGGCGCAGCCCTTCGACGTCACCGACGATCTATCCCTGCCGTCGGGTCGCTCGGCCGCGGTGGCCATGACGGAAGTCGGCTCGGCCATCGCCCAGGCCCGCATCGCGCTGGACCTCGCTCGGTACCGCGGCGGCCACGTCGGCCCTGACCAGTTGAGCACCTTCGAGAGCCTGCTCGAGCAGTTGCCGCTGGCTCAGCTGACCCCGTTCAAGCAGCAGTTGATCGACCCGCTGGCGGAGATGGACCGGGCGCGCGGGACCCAGCACGTCCGGACCCTGCGCGCCTTCCTCGACGCGAACTGCTCGCTGAGCGAGACCGGCAGGGCGCTGTATCTGCACACCAACACGGTGCGGCACCGGCTCGCCCGCATCCAGGAGATCACCGGACGTGACCCCCTCGTGCACTCCGATCAGACCGCATTCGCCGTCGGTCTGCACGCCAGCACCCGCGAGGAACGCACTCCCCGACTGCACTAGCCGCGCCGTGAACGGTGCGCTTAATCGAGTTCCGCTTCCGCGAAGCCCCTGACGTGCCATCCTTCGAGCAGCGAACGTCGCGGCGTGAAGGAGACCGACCGTCATGAGCAGGCTCGACCGCACACCCATCGTCGTGGCCGGCGCCCTCGCGGTGTTCGGGCTCGTACTGGCGCCAGCGGCGCACGCCGATCCGACCCTCGACCGAATCACCGAAGCCGTCGAGTCGGTGCGTGAGCGCTCGGGCTGCCCCAATCTGGCCTACTCCCCCCAACTCGAGGCCGCCGCGCAGCAACTCGTCCGAGCGGGCGCGCTCAACGCGAACGGTTACCCGGGCGTGCCGACTCCGATCGTGGCGACGTCGGCTCCGACGGCGTCTGCGATCTCCGAGGCGCTGTCGTTGGGCAACGGCCACATCCTCGACTGCCGCAACACCGATCTCGGTGTGGGCATGGTGAGCAGCGGCGAGTACAGCGTCGTCGGCCTCGTGCTGGGAGCGATCAGGGGACCGCAGGCTGCACAGGGCTCGTAACGGTCGAATCATCGCCTCGGGGCCAAGGTTTCGGCACCGGACGCAGCCGGACGTGGCGCGGCCACCAGAACCACCGACCCAGTAGAGCTGCCAGCGACGGCGTCATCAGCGACCGCACGACCAGCGTGTCGAACAGCAGGCCGAGACCGATCGTGGTGCCGACCTGTCCGATGACGATCATCTCACTGACCGCCATGGCGGCCATCGTGAAGGCGAACACCAGACCGGCCGAGGTGACGACGGACCCGGTGCCTGCCATCGACCGGATGATGCCCGTGTGCAAGCCGGCGTGGATTTCCTCCTTCATGCGCGACACCAGCAGCAGGTTGTAGTCCGCGCCGACCGCGAGCAGCACGATGACCGTCATCGGCAGCACCATCCAGTGCAGCGGGATGCCGATGAGGTGCTGCCACAGGAGAACCGAGAGACCGAAGGACGCACCGAGACTCAGCACCACGGTCCCGACGATCACGGCAGCCGCGGCGATCGCCCTGGTCAGGATCACCATGATGAGGAAGATGAGGATCAGCGCGGCGACGGCGGCGATGAGCAGGTCGTAGTCGGCGCCCTGCTGCATGTCCTTGTACATCGCTGCGGTACCGCCGACGAACACCGTCGACCCCTCCAGCGGTGTGCCCTTGATGGCGTCGGCAGCCGCGATGCGCAGCGGCTCGATGTGCGACGTGCCTTCCTCGCTCAACGGGTCGCCCTGGTGGAAGACGGTGAACCGCACGGCGTGACCGTCTGGCGACAGGAACAGCTTGATGCCGCGCTTGAAGTCGGCAGTCTCGAACGCCTCGGGTGGCAGGTAGAAGGTGTCGTCGTTGCGCGCAGCGTCGAACGCCTTGCCCATCGCGGTGGCGTCGTCCTGCATCGCCATGTTCTGGTCCTGCTGTGCCTTTTGCGCCTGATACTGGTTGAGCATCATCTGCTTCTGGTTCTTCATCGTCTGGATCATCGCGGGCATCAATGCCGCCAATTGCGGTGTCAGATCAGCCAATTCCTCGATGTCGGGCACCAGGTCCTGGATGTCGGCAGACAGCGTGTTGATGCCGTCGAGCGTGTCGAAGATCGACCGCATGGCCCAGCAGACCGGGATGTCGTAGCAGTGCGGTTCCCAGTAGAAGTAGTTGCGGATCGGTCGGAAGAAGTCGTCGAAGTCCGCGAGGTGGTCGCGGATCTCGTTGGTGTCGGCCGAGGTGTTCCTGAACTTCTCCGCCATCCGCCGGGTGACGTCGGCCATCTGCAGCGTGATGCCCTGCATCTTGGTCATCGAGTCGATGGTCACCTGCATCTCGTCGGCCTGCTTGAGCGTGTTGGCAAGCACCGTCTGCTGCATGTCGTTGTTCATGAGTTGGCCTGTGCCGCCCTGGCTCACCGAGTACGCCAGCGAGGCGTGCTCGATCGGCTTGCCGTCCGGGCGGGTGATCGTCTGGACCTGCGCGATGCCGTGCACGCGGACCATGGCCTTGGCGATCTTGTCGATGATGAGGAAGTCCGCCGGGTTGCGCAGGTCGTGATCGGCTTCCACCATCACGAGTTCGGGGTTCATCTTGGCGTCGGAGAAGTGGCGGTCGGCGGCGGCCATGCCGACGTTCGCAGGCACCTCCTCGGGCAGGAAGATCCGGTCGTCGTAGGTCGTGTGGTAGCCGGGCAGCGTCAGCAGCCCGACGAGCGCGAGCACGATGGCCATGACGAGGACCGCGCCGGGCCAGCGCACGGTGGCCGCGCCGATGCGACGCCACCCCCTGGCACGTCCGGAACCCTTCGGTTCCAGTACCTTTCCGAAGCGGGTGACGATCGAGATGAGGGCAGGCCCGAGGGTGAGTGCGGCCGCGACCACGATCGTCATGCCGATCGAGAGCGGAAAGCCCATCGTCTGGAAGTACGGCAGCCGGGTGAAGTGCAGGCACAGCGTTGCGCCCGCGATGGTGAGACCCGATGCGAGCACCACGTGCGCGGTGCCGTCAAACATGGTGTAGTACGCGGACTCTCGGTCTTCGCCCGCTCGGCGCGCCTCCTGGTAGCGGCCGATCAGGAAGATGGCGTAGTCGGTGGCCGCGGCGATGGCGAGGGTCACCAGCATGTTCGTCGCGAAGGTGGTGAGGCCGAAGACGTCGTGGTACCCGAGGAAGGCGACGATGCCGCGCGCCGAGAGCAAGCCCACGACGACCATCGACAGCGTCACCAATACCGTGACCACGGAGCGGTATACGAGCAGCAGCATGACGGTGATGACCGCGAACGTCAGCGCCTCGATCGTCTTCATGCTCGCGTCGCCGACTTCGTTCTGATCCGTGGTCGTCGCGGCAGGGCCGGTTACGTACGCCTCGACACCCGGTGGCGCCTTGACGCTCGCGACGATGTCGCGGACGCTGGCCACCGAGTCGTTCGCCAGCGTCTCGCCCTGGTCGCCTGCGATGTACACCTGCACGTAAGCGGCCTTGCCGTCCATGCTCTGGGCGCCCGCCGCGGTCAGCGTGTCACCCCAGAAGTCCTGGACGTGCTGGACGTGGGTGGTGTCGTTGCGCAGCTCGCGCACCATCTCGTCGTAGAACAGGTGGGCGTCCGGTCCCAGCGGATCGTCGCCCTCCAGGACGATCATCACCGAACTGCTGGTGTCGTACTCGGCAAACACCTCGCCGACGCGCTTGGTCGCGATGAGCGAGGGTGCATCGTTGGGGCTCATCGATACTGCGCGCAGCTTCCCCACCTCTTCGAGCTGCGGCACGCTGGTGTTCAGGAACGCGATGATCGCAATCCACACCAGGACGATCGGCACGGCGAACAGGCGGATGAACCGCGCCACCGGGGGCCGGGCTGCGTGCCGGACGCGTGGGATCGGATTGGTCGGGTTGCCTTCGAGGGTGCTGGTCATGCCGCCTTCACCAAGCAGTACGTTGCGGGATTCACGCCGTCGGCGATCCTTTCGTCCTTGACCTCGTCGTCGACGGTGACGCGACAGCCGATCGAGCCACCGTCGCCCTGGGCGACGAGGTTCGGCTGAACCGACGGGACCGTGGTCTCGAGCCGCAAGGACCACGGCAGGCTGACCTCGCCCGTCCGTTGCGGCAACCCGTCGAGGTCGGTGTAGTTGATGACGGCGGTGCTGCCGGATCCGAACACCTCGTAGGTGACGACCTTCGGGTTGAACGAGTCCGCGGTGTCCGACCCGACCGGCGTCACGACGGCACCATCGGAACCGAAGACGGACCGGAGATTGCCGACGCTGACGACACCGATCGCGATGGCCGCCACGACCAGGACCGGTAGCCAGACGCGCTTGACCGCGGCGATCACCATGGGCGACCCGCCGTGGCCCGGGCGCCATCGATCGTTGGAGACACGGTCGGGCCTTTCGACGAAGGACTGAGTAGACCGGCCCCCGACGGGTGATCTAGATAGGCAATCTAAGTCCCGAAGTGGATAGAGTCAATCCGGTTATGGCCCGTAAGTCGCGCACATCACTAAAGTGGGGGCGATGATTGACAAACCGTGCCGCGGCCTGCGCAAGGACGCCGAACGCAACCGGCAGCTCGTGCTCGAAGCTGCCCGTGAGCTGTTCGCTGCGAAGGGCATGGAGGCGACACTCAACGACGTCGCCCGTCACGCGAACGTCGGCGTGGGTACCGTCTACCGGCGCTTCGCGACCAAGGACGAGCTGGTCGAGGCGATCTTCGAGGACGGTATCGAACAGGTGGTGTGCCTCGCCGAAACCGCACTGCTGCACGATGATTCGTGGGATGGCTTCGTGTGGTTCGTCGAGCACCTGTGCGAGTTGACCGCGACCGACCGCGGCCTGCGCGAGATGGTCTACAGCAAGGCATACGGCGGATACCGCGTCGAATGCGCTCGCGACCGGCTCCGTCCACCGATCTCGAAACTCGTCGAGCGGGCCCGCCACGACGGCTACCTGCGCCCCGACGTCGAGCACACCGACATGCCGATCATCGGCATGCTGGCGGGCACGGTCAGCGAATGGGCCGGCCACGTCGAGCCGGAACTCTGGCGCCGTTACGTCGCGCTACTGCTGGACGGGATGCGACACGGCGACGGCCAGAGACCTCTGGCCGTCGAGGCGCTGGACGACGACCAGATGGACGAGGCGATGCGGGGCTGGCACCCGGCAGGCTGAGCGGTCGATTCCACAGCTCGACCCTCACCGAGCTCTTGACTCCATGACCCGACCCTGGGAGGGTTCCTGATCAGTCGATCAGTTTTAATCGAGGTGCCCGTGGTCGCACGGTCGCCGTCGGGAGTGGAGGACATGATGAGCGGTCGGGTCGAGGGCAAGGTCGCCTTCATCACGGGTGCAGCGCGCGGGCAAGGGCGCAGCCACGCGCTGCGGCTGGCTCAGGAGGGCGCCGACATCATCGCCGTCGACGTGTGCGCCCCGATCAGCGACTCGAGCGTGATCCCGCCGTCGACGCCAGACGATCTGGCCGAAACCGCCGATCTGATCAAGGGACTGAATCGCCGCGTGGTCACCGCAGAGGTCGACGTCCGCGACTACGACAGCCTGAAGGCCGCCGTGGATGGCGGCGTCGAACAGCTGGGACGGCTCGACGTCATCGTGGCGAACGCAGGCATCGGCAACGGTGGGCAGACGCTGGACAAGACCAGCGAGCAGGACTGGCAGGAGATGATCGACGTCAACCTCTCGGGGGTGTGGAAGACCGTCAAGGCCGGCGTACCCCATCTGATCTCGGGTGGCCGAGGCGGTTCGATCGTCCTCACCAGCTCGGTCGGGGGCCTCAAGGCGTACCCACACACGGGCCACTACATCGCGGCCAAGCACGGGGTGGTCGGCCTCATGCGCACGTTCGCCGTCGAACTGGGCGAGCACTCGATCCGGGTAAATTCGGTGCACCCCACCAACGTGAACACGCCGATGTTCATGAACGAGGGCACGATGCGGCTGTTCCGCCCCGATCTGGAGAACCCGGGTCCCGACGACATGGCCGTCGTCGCGAAGATGATGCACGTGCTCCCCGTCGGCTGGGTCGAGCCGGAGGACATCAGCAACGCCGTGCTGTTCCTAGCCTCCGACGAGTCGCGTTATGTCACAGGACTTCCGGTGACGGTCGACGCGGGCAGCATGCTCAAGTAGACCGGCTCGCGTCGTACTGGACCAGGAATCGTTCGATGAACGACGACATCTGGTCGTGCCCGTCGGTCACGCCGATGGCGACCTCGTTGCACAGGCTGCGGGCCATCTGGGCCAGCAGCATCGCGATCACGATCGGCGGGTAGGCCTCGAGGTCCACGCCGTGAGCGCGCAGGGCAACGGTCACCGCGGCGGTCTCGATGTCGCGCACCCGCTCGGCGTAAGCCTTCAGCTCGGCGCCAATCACCTTGCGATGGTTGGCCAATGCCATGAACTCCGTGTTCAGCCCGGTGCGGCGCGGGTCGGAATTGACGAGCCACAGTGCGCGCAAGGGGTTGTCGTCGGTCAGTGCCCGTCGCATCTGCTGCAGCGACACCTCGGCGCCTGCGCGCAGCACGGCCAGGAACAGATCGTCCATGGTGTCGAAGTAGTAGTACACCAACGCCGGCTTCACGCCAGCCAGCGCGGCGACCCTGCGCGACGTCGCCGCGGCATACCCCTCGTCACGCATGATCTGAGCGGTTGCCTCGATCAAGCGCAGACGCGCGCCGGCGTCCTTCTCCTTGGGCTTACTGGCGGCAGGCATGTCGACGTTCCCTACGTAATCGGCTGACGCGAAGCATATACGGCGCACGCGATTCGGTCCTTGACCGTCTGATCGGACGCGTGCTATTCATGACCATCGCAGCATTTGATCGATCGATCAGTCTTCGAGGAGTGTGCATGGCGGCGTCGGAGCCACGCGTTCGGGTCGACCCTCGGCTGTGCGAAGGACATGCGCTGTGCATCGACCTCGCGCCGGAGGTGTTCGACCTCTCCGACGACGACATCGCGACGTGCGACGAGCGGCCGTCGAAGTCTCTGTGGGACGCCGTAACCGCCGCGATGAACGCCTGCCCGCGCGGAGCGATCACCATCGAGCCCGCCCAGCCCGCACCAGCCCACGACCGCTCCGAGAGGACCACCGCATGACCGATCTCGCCTCGGCGGACTACTTCACCGACGCCGCCATCGCCCAAGACCCCTACGACTACTACGAGCACCTGCGCAGTCACGGTCCCGTCTACCGGGAGCCGCACCACGGGGTCGTTGCGGTGACCGGCTACGCCGAGGTGATGGCGGCGTTCAAGGACACCGACTCGTTCTCTGCGGTCAATGCCATCGGCGGGCCCTTCCCACCGCTGCCGTTCGAGCCCGACGGCGACGACATCACGGCCCAGATCGAGGCACACCGGCACGAGTTCCCGATCCACGAGCACATGGTGGTCATGGATCCGCCTGCACACGAACGGGCCCGGTCGCTGCTCAGCAGGCTCCTCACGCCGCGCAGGCTCGCCGAGAACGAGGAGTTCATGTGGCAGCTCGTCGACACCCAGCTCGACGAGTTCATCGGCAATCGGCGGTGTGAGTTCCTGTCGGAGTACGCGCGACCCTTCGCGACCCTGGCGATCACCGACCTGCTCGGCGTGCCCGCAGAAGACCGTGCCGAGTTCCGACGGGCGCTGGGCGCCGAGAAGCCGGAGGGCAACCGCGTCGGCGCCCTCGACGGTGCGGCGGTGGGGCTCAACCCGCTGGAGTACCTCGACGACAAGTTCAGCGCCTACATAGCGGAGCGGCGGCGCAATCCGCGCAACGACGTGCTCGGCGGCATGGCTGCCGCAACCTATCCCGACGGATCGGTGCCCGAGCTGCTCGAGGTGGTTCGACCCGCCACGTTCCTGTTCGCCGCCGGCCAGGAGACCGTCACGAAACTGCTCAGCGCTGCGGTTCAGACGCTCGGCGACCGGCCGGAGCTGCAGGGCGAGCTCCGCGAGCACCGGAAGTCGATACCGGCCTTCATCGAGGAGGCGTTGCGGTTGGAGAGCCCGACCAAGGTGGACTTCCGACTGGCACGCAAGACGACCACGCTGGGCGGTGTGCACATCCCCGCGGGGACGGTGCTGATGCTGTGTCTGGGCGCCGCCAATCGCGACCCCGCCAAGTTCGAGGATCCGCACGAGTTCCGCCTGGACCGCAGGAACGTGCGCGAGCACATCGCCTTCGGCCGCGGCATCCACACCTGCGCAGGCGCTCCCCTGGCCCGTGTCGAAGGACGGATCACCGTGCACCGCCTCCTCGACCGCATGCGCGACATCACCGTCAGCACCGAGGCGCACGGGCCTGCCCATGACCGGCAGTACGCCTACGAGCCGACGTTCCTGCTGCGCGGGCTGACCGACCTGCACATCGAGTTCACGCCCGTCGAAGCGTCGTGAGCAGGGCCGCCATTCTGGGTACGGTGTCCACGCTGATCCTGACCTCGGTCCTGTCTGCTCCAATCGCCCACGCGGACATGCGAATCGGCAACTACGAGGTGCTGACCGACCGCTGGAACGACCACTCGTGGATCTGGTCGGTGATGCACTCCTGCGGTGGCCCCGACTGCGGCACCTACTTCGAGGATCCCGTCATCGCCCCCGCCGCCGAGACGATGAACGTCCGCGCCATCCCTCGACCACTGAAGAGCCACGCATTCCAGCAGTCGGCGTTCTTCGCCGATGGCCGGTACACGCTCACCGTCGACGTTGCCGACGGCGTCCGGTGCATCGGCTACAACCTGCCGTCCCACGACGTCTACACGTGGGACGCGGTCAGCCTCGTGGGATCGATCGAATCATCCTTCCCGGCAGGGTGTTACGGGGGGCCGGGCGGAGTCGAGACGCATTCCTTCGCCCTGCGGCGCCACTAGCGCGTCGTAGCCACTGGTCATCCAGTAGACGGCACGCTCCAGGGTGGGCACGATGTCGGTGATGGCGATCTCGCCGGCGGTGAACCTGCCGAGCAGGCCGTAGACCAGGCTGGACATCACGGCGTCGAGGTCGGCGACGAACCGCTCGTCGACGCCGGCGAGCACTTCCATGCCTGCGGGGACGACGACGTCCAAGCCCTGGTGCAGCAGCGCCTGGCCGCCCGGCGAGGACCTGGCTCGATAGAAGGCGGCAAGCATCGCCGGGTGTTGCTCCCACGGTTCGAAGATGGCGCGGAAGAGTCGGGCGAGACCGTCGGACATCGATTCGTCCGGCCCCCGCGCAGGCCGCGGCACCCGGGAGTAGCGGTTCTCGGTCATCCAGGCCTGCAGCGCGGCGAGGATCAGTTCGTCGCGGTTGGCCCACCGCTTGTAGATGGTCGCCAGGGACGTCCGCGCACGGCGGGCGACCTCGCGCAAGGCAACGGCGTCGTAACCGTCGGTTTCGAGCATCTCGACGACGATGTCGAGGATCCGACCGTCTGGCTGGCGTGAACCAGCCTCTGCCGCTTCGAGTTTCCCCACGGAACCGCCCCTTGCCGTCGACGTGTAACCAGGTTACTGTACCTGCAGTAACCGTGTTACCCAGGTCGCGGCTCAGCACCCGATGTGACCACCACCGCAATGAAGCGAGGATCGATGAGTTCTCTGGACGGCAAAGTCGCGTTCATCACCGGCGTGGCCCGAGGTCAAGGCCGTAGCCACGCCGTCCGGCTGGCTGCCGAGGGCGCCGACATAGTCGGCGTCGACATCTGCGCCGACATCGCGTCCAACGGCTATGCGATGGCGTCGCGGGACGAACTCGACGAGACCATCGCACTGGTCGAGGCCCAGGGCGGCAAGATGGTCGGCTCGGTCGCCGACGTCCGGGACTACCACGCACTCAAGTCCGCCCTCGACGCCGGCGTCGCGCACTTCGGGCGACTCGACATCGTGCTGGCCAACGCGGGCATCGCGACGATGGCGTTCCGCGAGCTGAGCATCGAGGAGGAACTCGAGCAGTGGACCGACGTCCTCGACGTCAACCTCGTTGGGGCGTTCCACACCGCCAAGGCCGCCATCCCCCACCTGATCGCCGGTGGACGGGGCGGGTCCATCGTCTTCACCAGTTCGACGGCCGGGTTGAAGGGTTTCGGTGGACTGCAGGGCGGCGGGCTGGCATACGCCGCGTCCAAGCACGGCATCGTGGGACTGATGCGCACGCTCGCCAATGCGCTTGCCGCCCAAAGTATCCGAGTAAACACCGTGCACCCGACGGCGGTGAACACGATGATGGCGATGAATCCGCAGATGCAGGACTTCCTGGCCAACATGCCCGACGGCGGCGGGCCGCACCTGCAGAATCCGATGCCGATCGGCATGCTCGAACCCGAGGACATCAGCGCCGCCATCGCCTACCTGGTCTCCGACCAAGCCAAGTACGTCACCGGGGTCACCCTCCCCGTCGACGCGGGCTTCTGCAACAAGCTGTGAGCGCCTCCGACGGCCGCGTCGCCGGCAAGCGGGTGGTGATCACCGGCGCGGCACGCGGCATGGGCCGCAGCCACGCGGTCCGACTGGCCGAGGAGGGCGCCGACGTCGTACTGATCGACGTCTGCGAATCGCTGCCGGGCCTGGAGTACCCGCTGGCGTCGATCGACGACCTCGAGGAGACCGCGCGCCTGGTACGCGCCCACGGACGCCGGGCGGTCACCAAGGTGGTCGACGTCCGCGACGAGGAGGCGATGAAGCGCGCCGTCGCCGACGCCGCGACCGAACTCGGTGGTCTCGACGCCGCCGTCGCCAACGCCGGCGTCCTCACCGCCGGGTTGTGGAGCGAGACCACCAACCAGCATTGGCGGCTCGTGTTGGACGTCAACCTGATCGGCGCCTGGAACACGTGCGTCGCCGCGCTCCCCTTCATCCTCGAGCAGGGCGGCGGCAGCCTCGTCAACATCAGTTCGGCAGCAGCCATCAAGGGCAACCCCCTGCACATCCCGTACACGGCCTCCAAGCAGGCGATCGTCGGCATGAGCGTCGCGCTGGCCAACGAGCTTGCCAGCCAAAGCGTCCGCGTCAACACGGTGCACCCGACCGGTGTCATGACCGGCATGGCGCCCGCGACGATCCACACCTTGCTCGCCGAGACGCGAACCGACCTCGCACCGCTGTTCGGCAACGCGCTCCCGACACCGCTGATCGAACCCGTCGACGTGAGCAACGCGGTGCTCTACCTGGTCTCGGACGAATCGCGGTACGTCACCGGACTTCAGTTCAAGGTCGACGCCGGCGTCACCATCAGATAGGACGAACGATGAACACAGCACACCGCCGCGAGACCGGCCTTCGGCAGTACGCCGAGGTGATGACGGTCGACGCTCCCTCCGACGCCAGCCCGGCGATCGCCGACGGGTTGATCGACTTCGTGTTCGCCGAGATCTGGTCACGCCCGGGCCTGAGCCGACGCGACCGCCGGTTCGTCACGCTGGCCTGCGTCGCCGCTGCCGACGCCGACGAGCCGCTGGAACAACACGTCTACGCGGGGCTGAACAGCGGCGACCTGAGCATCACCGAGATGCGGGAGACGGTGCTGCACTTCGCGGTCTACGCGGGTTGGCCGAAGGCGTCGCGCTTCAACATCGTGGTCGACGCACAGTGGGCGCGCATACTCGACGAGCGCGGGCTGACCGACACGGCGCCAGATCCGTTGTTGCCGTTGACCACCGAGAGCGACCCCGAACTCCGCCTCCAGGGCGGCGAGCGATCGTTCAAGGAGATCAACTGCATTCCGTTCGCGCCGGTCCGCGACAACCCGTACTCCGGTGCGGGCATCCTGAACTTCGTCTTCGGCGAGATGTGGCTACGTCCCGGACTCGGCATGAAGGAGCGGCGCCTCGTCACGGTGGCCTGCGTCGCCTTTCAGGACGCGGAACTGCCGATTCAATCCCACGTGTACGCCGCCCTGAAGAGTGGTGACGTCTCGTTCGACGAGATGGACGAAGTCGCGCTGCACTTCGCCGCCTACTACGGGTGGCCCAAGGCATCTCACCTCAACTCCGCCATCGGCGTGCAGAAGCAGCGCGTACTCGACGAGGCGACGTCCGAGGCGGCATCGTGACCGCGGCGGCGCTCACCCGCCCCGCCGCTCCACCGGGACCGGTGGGGCTGCTGATCGGCAGCGACCGCATCACGACCACCGCGGCGGGCACGCACGAACACCTCTACCCCGCGACCGGCGCACCCAACACCACCGTCGCGCTGGCGTCGGAGGTGGAGATCGACCTGGCCGTCACCGCAGCCGCACGGGCGCAACGCGAATGGGTAGCGCTCACCGTCGACCGACGCCGCGACCTGCTGATCGACCTCGCCGACGTCGTCGGAGAACACCTCGACGAACTCGCCGCACTCAACGTGCACGACTACGCGGTCCCGGTGTCCTACGCCGGCACGGCACTGCTCCTGGAACGGTTCCTGCGCCACTACGCCGGCTACGTCGACAAGCCGCACGGACTGAGCACGCCCGTCCACGGCTCCTTCGACGTCAATCTCGTCGAGCGAGAACCGTACGGCGTGGTCGGGGTCATCGCCCCCTGGAACGGCGCCCTCGCCGTCGCGGGCAGCTGCGTCGCGCCCGCCCTGGCGGCAGGCAACGCCGTGGTGTTCAAGCCATCGGACCTGGCACCATTGGCCGCCCTGCGGTTCGGCGAGCTGTGCCTTGAGGCAGGCCTCCCCGCCGGCCTGGTCAACGTCGTGCCCGCGGGCCCCAATGGCGGTGACGCCTTGGTGCGCCATCCTGGAATCCGCAAGATCCACTTCACCGGTGGAGGCGCCACGGCCCGCACCGTGATCCGTTCAGCGGCAACCAATCTCACACCGGTGGTGGCCGAACTCGGCGGCAAGTCCGCCAACATCGTCTTCGACGACGCCGACCTCGACGCGGCAGCCATGCTGTCGGCGCATCAGGGCCCGCTGATGCAGTCGGGTCAGAGCTGCGCGTGCGCCAGTCGCCTTCTGGTGCACGACTCGGTCTACGCCGCGTTCACCGAGCGCTTCCTCGCCGTGGTTGAGGCAGCCAAGGTCGGCGATCCCTTCGATCCGGCGGTCGGCTTCGGGCCGGTCATCAATCAGGCGGCCGTCGACCGCATCCTCGGCGCAGTCGGCGAGGCAGTAGACGGGCGGGCCGGCGAGTTGCTCACCGGCGGGCACCGCATCGGAGGGGACCTCGCCCACGGCTACTACGTCGAGCCGACCGTGCTGGGCAACGTGGACAACTCGTCGAACCTGGCCCAGCTCGAGACGTTCGGACCGGTGGTGTCGATCATCCGATTCTCCGACGAGGCCGAAGCCGTGCGCCTCGCCAACGACACCCCCTACGGGCTGAACGCGTTCATGCACACCCGCGACCTGCGGCGAGCGCACGGCGTCGCCCGGCAGCTGGAAGCCGGTTCGGTATGGATCAACACGTTCAGCGACATGGCGCCGCAGGGTCCGTACGGCGGCTACAAGCAGAGCGGCTTCGGCCGTACCGGCGGGCTCGACGGCCTCAACGAGTTCCTGCAAATCAAGAACATTCGCATCGCGATGGGCTGAGCGCCCCCGCCGACCGAGCAGTGCACCAACAGTGCGTTATAGTGCACTCGTGGACGACGATGCGGCCAAGCTGGCCACCGCCATCGGCGCACGGGTGAGACACGAGCGCACGACGCGCGGGTGGACGCTGGATCAGCTGGCCGAAGCGTCTGCCGTGAGCCGGCGCATGGTGGTCAGCGTCGAGCAGGGTGCGGTCAATCCCAGTGTGGGAACGCTGCTTCGGCTCAGCGACGCGCTCGGCGTCGGCTTGCCGGCGCTGGTGGAGCCACCCGAACGCTCGCCGGTGACCATCACCCGCGCAGGCGATGGCGCCGCGCTGTGGTCGGGAGAGTTCGGCGGACGCGGCGTTCTCGTGGCAGGCACCACGCCGCCGGACGTCGTCGAGCTGTGGGATTGGACCCTCGGCGTCGGCGACAGCCATGTCAGCGAAGCCCATGCCGGGGGCACTCGGGAACTCGTGCACGTGCTCGACGGGGCGCTGGTGATCGACGTCGACGGTCAGTCCATCGACCTGAACCTCGGAGACGCGGTGACCTTCCCCGGCGACGTCGCCCACGCGTACGTCAACCAAGGCACGGCGCCAACCCGCTTCTCGCTCACGGTGTTCGAACCCGGCGTCGGCGCCCCACGGCCGCGGGCCAGCCAATGACTGAACCCGACCCGAACGCGGACTGGCTGACCCGCGCGTGGGTCGACGCCTCGGTGTTCGCGCTGCGGCCCGACTATCGAGTCGTGCTGATCGCCGCCGACGGCATCGAACCCGGGCGTGGCGACGCGGGCAGCGAGGCACTGTTGCGCCACGCCGAGGTCGCCGCCCGCGAGGCGCTCACCGAGTCCCCGGTCGACCAGCTTCCCGAGATCGCTGCATGGCGCGACGCCTACCGCGCGTTCGGCGCCAAGCCCCAGCGCACCCGCAACAGCGTCGAGGCTCTGCTTCGCCGGGCCGAGTCGGGGTTGCCGAGGATCAACCGGCTGACCGACGTCTACAACGCCGTGTCGGTGCTGCACCGCATACCGATCGGCGGGGAGGATCTCACCCGCTATGCCGGTGCGCCCCGATTGGTTCGCGCGACCGGTGACGAACCGTTCGACACCGCCGCCGGGGGCGTCGACGTCGTCGAACGTCCCGCGCCGGGCGAGGTGGTGTGGTGTGACGACGCCGGTGTGACGTGCCGGCGATGGAACTGGCGGCAGGCCCGGCGCACCGCGCTGCGCGACGACACCACGACCGCGCTGTTCATCCTCGACGGACTCGCCCCGCTGACCGATGCCGACCTGCAGGCCGCGGACGACGACCTGTGCGGGCACCTGACCCGGCTCGGTACCGACGTCCGAATCACCCGCAGGCTCGTGTCGAACGACGCAGCGCCCCAACAAGGAGACTGACGTGCTCATCCACCCATGGGATTCCGCTTTCGACGCCGACGAGTGGCAGAGCTGGCTGGCGTCCACCGACAGATTCGGCACCCTGGCGGTCAACAACGTCGACCCCGCCGAAGCGCCGGTGCTCCTTCCGACCCACTTCACCCTGGACGGCGACGACCTGCTGATCCATCTGGCCCGGCCCAACCCCGTGTGGCCGCACCTGCAAGCCGCCACCAGGGTGCGCCTGGCCGTCATCGGCGACTATGCGTACATTCCCACCTACTGGCGCGCCAAGGCCGGCGGGCCCGACGAGGACGGAGTGCCCACCAGCTACTACTCGGCCGTCCAATTCGTCTGCGAGCCAACGATCGTCGACGACCCCGACGGCAAGGCGCGAATACTCGCCACCCAGCTGTCGGACTTCCAACCGGAGGGGCGGCACGCCGCCGTGGCACCAGACGCCGAACCGTACGGTCGCATGCTGCCCGGCATCCGCGGTGTCCGGCTGCGGATCGTGCGCGTGGAGGCCAAGTTCAAGTACGACGACGCCAACCCCGTGGGGCACCGGGAACGGGTCATCACCAACCTCGAGCAGCGCAACAGGGGACTCGACGGCGGGGCCGCCGCACAGCAGCGCAGACGCCTCGCCGCGATCGGCGACTGGAAGCAGCACAGGCAGAACTGAACCTGGTTCACCCCAGCGCGCGTTCATCCCCGCAGGCGCCAGGGATTCGGCTACCGTGCCCGGATGAGCGATAGGACGTCACCCGTCCCGACCGGTCCCACCCGCGCACCGACCAGCACGCGGCGCGCGGTCCTGAACACCATCAGGGGTTCGGCGGGCAACCTCGTCGAGTGGTACGACGTCTACGTCTACACCGTGTTCGCGACGTACTTCGAGGCGCAGTTCTTCGACCAAGACGACGAGAACTCCACGCTGTACATCTACGCGATCTTCGCGGTCACCTTCCTGATGCGGCCGGTGGGCTCGTGGTTCTTCGGCCGCTACGCCGACCGCCGTGGCCGAAAGGCCGCACTGATGCTCAGCATCACGATCATGTCGTCGTGTTCGTTCCTCGTGGCGATCATGCCCACCAGGGAGGTCATCGGCTGGTGGGCGGCGGTCATCCTGATCCTCGCCCGCCTGCTGCAGGGCTTCGCGACGGGCGGCGAGTACGGCACGTCGGCGACCTACATGTCCGAGGCGGCCACCGCGAACCGGCGCGGCTTCCTCTCCTCGTTCCAGTACGTGACCCTGGTCGGTGGCCACGTCCTCGCGCAGTTCACGCTCCTCATCGCGCTCAGCGTGCTCGACGTCGACGCCGTCAGCGACTGGGGATGGCGCATCGGCTTCTTCATCGGCGGCATCTCCGCGCTGGTGGTGTTGTGGATGCGTCGCTCGATGGACGAATCCCTGAGCGAGTCGCACCTCGAGGCCATCCGCGAGGGCAAGGACCAGTCGGCCGGTTCGCTCAAGGCGCTGTTCACCACGCACTGGCGACCGCTGCTGCTGGTCTTCCTCATCACCGCGGGCGGCACCGTCGCGTTCTACACGTACACGATCAACGCGCCGGCGATCGTGAAGTCGACGTTCGGCAAGGACCAGGCGCTGACGGGTACGTGGATCAACCTGGCGGGCCTGATCTTCCTGATGTCGTTGCAGCCCATCGGGGGCCTACTCAGCGACAGGGTGGGCCGCAAGCCGCTGCTGGTGTTCTTCGGCATCGGTGGCGTGCTGTACACCTACGTGCTGCTCACCTACCTCCCGCAGACCGAGTCGCCGCTGATGGCGTTCGCCCTGACCGCCGTCGGGTACGTGATCCTGACCGGGTACACGTCGGTCAATGCGATCGTCAAAGCTGAGCTGTTCCCCGCCGAGATCCGGGCGTTGGGCGTCGGATTGGGCTACGCCCTTGCCAATTCGGCGTTCGGCGGCACGGCACCGCTGCTGTACCAGGGCGCCAAGTCGGGCGACAACATCGGCTGGTTCATCTTCTACGTGACGGTGATCATCAGCGTCAGCCTGCTGGTGTACGTCTTCGCGCTGAAGAACAAGAGCCTGACCGTGCTCGACCGCGAGCAGGGCAGCGCCTGGCTGCAACCCACGTCGGCGGTCAAATAGCATCGCGGGATGGGCATACCCGAAGTCGACCCGACGGCCGCATCGCCACTGCTTCGCCACGGCGCGCGGGTGACGGGCAACAAGCCCGGCCGCTGGCTCGCCCGACGGGTGGCGCCGCGCGTCGACCGCCAGTTGCTCCGCCTGAGCAAGGGCAAGCTGTCGACGGCGATGGTGACGCCCGAACTGCTGCTCGTCAGCACCGGAGCGAAGACGGGTCAGCGACGGACCACTCCCCTGACCTACTTCACCGACGGCGGACGGGCCATCGTCATCGCGTCCAACTACGGCAGCTCGCGACATCCGTCCTGGTACTACAACGTCCTGGCACACCCCCGGGTCACCATCTCCGCGGGCGGGTACACCGGCGACTTCATCGCCCAGGAGGTCTCGGGTTCCGAACGGGACCGGCTGTGGAGCCTTGCGACCACCTTCATCCCGTCCTACGCCCAGTACGAGGAGCTGGCGGGCAAGCGCACGATCCCGGTCGTGGCGTTCACCGAGACCGCCTGACCGCTCGTCGCCCCGCCACGTACGGTCTAGGTCGCTGGACACCAAGCCGGGAGGAATGACGAATGGCCGACGCAGACGCCGCATCGATCCGAGCAGCCCGAGGCGAGTGGGCGGATGAACACCTTCGGAGCTACCTGGAATCGGGCGGCACACAGGGGCACATCCTCGATCTCAGCTCCGTGGGCGGCCACGCGCTGACCACCCATTGCCTGATCAAGTGCGTGGGGCGCAAGTCCGGACGGGTCCACGTCAAGCCGTTGATCTACGGCAACGTCGCCGGCGAGATCGTCATCGTGGCCTCCAAGGGTGGCGCCGACGACAATCCGCAGTGGTACCTGAACATCCAGGACAGCGAGACCATCGGCGTTCAGATCGCCACGCAGGCGTTCGAGGCAACGTGGCGCGAGCCCGAGGACGAAGAGCGTCATGCCGTCTGGACGTACATGACCCACCTGTACCCGCCGTACCTCGGCTACCAGACGTCGACGACGCGCCGCATCCCGGTCGTGATGCTGAAGACCGTGCGCCCGATCGCAGTCTTCACCCCCGCCGACGCCTGACTCCCGGACATGACCACTACCGATGGGTGGCGGTCCCTACGATGGGGTGATGACCGACGAACTCGCGATCTCCGACGTCCCCTTCACCAACGATCCCTGGGTAGCGGCGCGAGAACGCTATGACGCGATGCCCTACCGACGGGTCGGGACGTCCGGGCTCCTGCTCCCGGCGATATCGCTCGGGCTCTGGTACAACTTCGGCGACAACCGCCCCTTCGACGGGCAACGAGAAGTGTTGCGCTACGCGTTCGATCGTGGAATCACGCACTTCGACCTCGCCAACAACTACGGCCCACCGTATGGCTCTGCCGAGGAGAACTTCGGCCGGATGCTGCGTCGGGACTTCAAGCCCTACCGCAACGAACTGATCATCTCCACCAAGGCCGGCTGGGACATGTGGCCGGGGCCCTATGGCCAGCTCGGTGGCAGGACCTACCTCCTGGCGAGCCTCGATGCCTCGCTCGACCGGCTCGGTCTGGACTACGTCGACGTCTTCTACTCCCACCGCATCGACCCGGTCACGCCGTTGGAGGAGACGATCGGCGCACTGGACACCGCCGTGCGCGCGGGAAAGGCTCGCTACGTTGGCATTTCGTCCTACTCGGCAGCCAAGACGTCCGAGGCGGCCGCCATCGCACGTCGTCTGGGCACCCCGCTGGTCATCCACCAACCGTCGTACTCGCTGCTGAACCGGTGGATCGAGGGCGATCTGACCGCCGAACTCGGAAACGCAGGCATGGGGGCCATCGCGTTCACCGCGCTGGCGCAGGGCCTGCTGACCGACCGCTATCTGCAACGGCCCGCGGGTGACGTCGACCGAGCGACGGCGCGTCCCACGTTCGACGACGAGCTGGTGACCGACGAGGTCCTCGAACGACTCCGGGGACTCGCAGGCATCGCCGAGCGCCGCGGTCAGTCATTGGCCCAGCTCGCCCTGGCGTGGGTGTTGCGCGACCCCACGGTGGCCTCCACCCTGGTCGGCGCGTCGAGCGTCGCACAGCTCGAGGAGAACCTGGGCGCGCTGGACAACCTGGACTTCACGGCGGAGGAACTCGGCGAGATCGACCGGTACGCATCCGATTCCGGCATCGATCTGTGGCGCGAGAGTTCCGACGTCTAGCGGCGACGTCACGATCTGGAATCCACCCGAGCAGAACCGCGGCGTGACCGACGTGGACGTGGTCGACTCGATCGACACACGACAGCAGCGTCCGGCCGCCCGACGGCCGCGAAGGGAGAACCGATGAGCGAGCACACCTACCGCGTCATCGAGATCGTCGGCACGTCGCCCGACGGCATCGACACCGCGATCCGCAACGGCATCGGCCGCGCCGCTCAGACCACGCGGAACCTGGACTGGTTCGAGGTTGCCTCGGTGCGCGGTGAGATCTCCGACGGCGCGGTTGCGCACTTTCAGGTGACGCTCAAGGTCGGCTTCCGCATCGACGACTGACTTGACCCGCGGCCGAGCCGGCCAAAGCGCACCTATTGACAATCGATAGATATCGATCGACTCTTGGTGCATGCCAATCGAGCGCTGGGCCGTCCCCGCCCTGAGGACCTTCCTCGTCGTGCTGTTCGCGGTGCTGCTGCTGCTCCAGGTCATGTCGCTGCCGGGCCAGTTCGCGCACATGGCCCAGGAGTCGCCGGACCAGGCGCACCTCCGGTGGCCTCTGACAGTGGTCTCCATCTTCTGGGTGCTGTGCGTCCAGGTGGTGCTCGTCTGCATCTGGCAGCTGCTCACGATGGTCAAGAGCGACCGCATCTTCACGCCGGCATCGCTGGTGTGGGTGGACGTGATCATCTGGGCGATCGGTGCCGGATGGGTGACGTTCCTCGGCGTGTTCCTCTACGTCGGCTTCCACGCGACCGATCCCGGGGAGCCACTGCTGATGTTCCTGCTCCTGACCGGCGGTGCCGTCCTCGGGTCGCTGATGGTGGTCATGCGGGCCCTGCTGCGCCAGGCCACCTCGCTGCGCACCGACATGGATTCGGTGATCTGATGCCCGTCATCGTCCGCATCGACGTGGAATTGGCGAAGCGAAAGATGAGCGTGGGCGAGTTCGCCGAACGGATCGGACTGACGCCGGCGAACGTCGCGGTGCTCAAGAACGGCCGGGCCAAGGCGATCCGCTTCAGCACGCTGGAGGCCATGTGCCGGGTGCTCCAGTGTCAGCCCGGCGACCTGCTCGAGTGGGTCGAGGAGTGACCGCGCTGCGTGCTCGCCGCTAGGCGCTTCGAGAAACATGGATGTGCTATGCATATTTGGTGCCGTGCCTTTCCACCCCGCCCCCCGGGCTGAGTCCGCGGCACCAGTGCGCGGTGTCCACGTGACCGCGGAGGCCGTATCCACCCAGCGCCCACGAAACGCGCTGGGACTGATGTTCGACCCGGTGTTCGGTGCGCTGTTCTGGGGAAAGATGTTCGCGGTCGTCGCGGTGTGGACGCACGGCATCGTCGCGGCCATCGTCATCTACGACGCGACGCGTTCGGCCCTGATGGTCGGCCTGGTCGGTGTCGTCCAGTTCGGACCGCAACTGATCCTGACGCCCACCAGCGGCAAGTGGGCGGACACCGGCAACCCGGCACGGCAGATCCTGCTGGGCAGGGTGCTCTGCGTCCTCGGGTCGGGGTTGGTGGCAGCGTGGCTGTTCGTCGACCCCGGGCTCCAGGGACTCGCGGTGGCCGTTCCGGTCCTCATCGGATCGTTGCTCGTGGGGCTCGGTTTCGTCGTGGGCGGTCCGGCCATGCAGTCGATTGTCCCGAACATCATTCGCGGCGGTGAGCTGTCGACCGCCATGGCGCTCAACAGCATTCCGATGACCATCGGCCGCATCGTGGGTCCCGCCGCGGGCGCCTATCTCGCGGCACACCTGGGGTCGGGCGCCGCGTTCGCCGCGGCGGCCGCGCTGCACCTGGTCTTCGCGCTCTTCATCGTCGCCGTGCGGTTCCCCGCACCGCCGAAGCGGCGCTCCGGCACCGACTACCGCGTGCGCGCCGCCGTCAAGTACGTCTGGCGTGACCGCCCGCTGCTGCTGGCGCTGCTCGCCGTGGCCACGGTGGGCATCGCCTCGGACCCGTCGATCACGCTGGCGCCCTCGCTCGCCGATGCCCTCGGTGGCGACAGCCGCCTCGTCGGGACCCTGTCGGCGGTCTTCGGCGTCGGCGCAGCCGTGGGCATGGCCAGCCTGGCGCTGATGCGAGGACGGGTCGCGTCCGCGTGGGTCTCGTCGATCGGACTCGGCGGCCTCGCACTCGGATCCGCGGTGCTCGCGGTGGGCACCGTCACCGAGATCGCGTTCGCCGGATTCGCCCTCGCTGGCCTCGGGTTCGGGTGGGCCATGACCGGTTTGAGCACGGTGGTACAGGAGCGCGCACCCGAGGAACTACGCGGCCGCATCATGGCCCTCTGGCTCGTCGGGTTCGTCGGCTCCCGACCGATCGCCGCCGCCGTCCTCGGCGGAACCGCGGACCTGATCAACGTCCAGGCGGGGTTCGCCGTCGCGGCCGTCCTGACCGTCGTGGTGACGCTGCTGTGCCGGCCGGCGAAGCTGACCGGGCCCCTGCCGGCCTAGTCGCTCACCGAGTTCCGTGCGTTGATCGAATCCAGCAGCGCTAGAACCTCATCGGTCCCGACGCCGCTTCCCGCACCGAAGCTCCCGACCAATCGGCCGATCGGAATCGACGCAGCCATGCGCAGCATGTCGACGCCGAGCGCCTCGCCGCCACCGTCGCCTGCCGGCGCGAACGATGCGAGCGCTTCGCCGAGAGCCTGAGCGCCAACGGAATCCGACATCAGCTCGCCGAGGGTGGATTCGAGTGTGAACGGCAGGCGCATGTCGTCACCGTCGACCTCGACGTCCTCCCCCATGCGAAGGTCACGGCTCGACGCGCCCGCGTCGATGCGGTAGGTCCCGCCCTCGACGACCCACCGGTTCAACCGGTCATGCCAGTACGCGAGATCGCGGCGCTCGATTCGCACCGAGACGACCGTGCTCTCACCGGGTTCGAGGTCGACCGACCCGAATCCGACGAGTTCGCGCGGCGCACGGCTGACCCTCGAGGTGGCCAAGGACGCGTAGATCTGCACCACTTCTCGGCCGGCACGATCCCCGGTATTCGTCACGGTGACCCGGGCGAGGATCCCTTCGCGATCTGCTGCCAGGGCCAGTCCGTCATAGGCGAACGACGTGTAGGACAGGCCATGCCCGAACGGATAGAGCACGTCCTGTTCGCGGACGTCGTAGCCCCGATATCCCACGAAGATGCCTTCCCCGTACCGCACACGCGAGTGCTCGCCGGGGAAGTGCGGAAAGCTGGGTGCGTCCTGAAGCCGCAGCGGGAAGGTCTCGGCCACGCGACCCGAGGGGTTCACCGCACCGGTGAGCACGTCGGCGATCGCGCCCCCACCCGCTTGCCCGAGCAGTGCGCCACCCAGGATGGCGCGCGCTGACGCGTGCACCGGCGCGAGGCGCAAGACACCTCCGGCGGACACGACCACGACAGTGTTGGGTTGCGCCGCAACCACTTCCTCCAGGAGAGCCAGCTGATCGGCGGGCACGTCGATGTCGTCGCGATCGAACCCCTCGGACTCCTGGCTCGCGGCGAGGCCTGCGAAGACGACGGCGACGTCTGCGGCCGCGGCCGCGCGGACTGCCTCGGCACGCAACGCAACATCGTCGGCTGCGCCGCCCGTGTCGAAGCCTCGGGCGAAGGTCACCTCGCCGTCGACGGCCGCGCGGATCTCCCCGAGCGGCGAGTCCACCCGCGTGGGGGTCACGTGCGAACTGCCGCCGCCCTGATAGCGCGGGTCTTCGGCGAACGCGCCGATGACCGCCACCGATCGGCGCCTGTCGAGCGGCAGTAGGTCGTTCTCGTTCTTGAGCAGGACGACGCTGCGCCCTGCTGCCTCCCTGGCCAGCGCGTGATGCGCATCGGCATCGACGGCGACGTCGCGCCGTCCAACCTCCACCCGCGCCGACAGCCGGGCAACGGCCCGCGCTGCTCGATCGACCGCGGATGCGTCGAGTCGGCCATCGGACACCGCGCCGACGACCGCGGCGTCGTCGGCGACGGTATCGCCCGGCATCTGCAGATCGAGTCCTGCGGCGACGGCTGCGACTCGGTCGGCCACCGCACCCCAGTCGCTCACCACCAGACCGTCGAAGCCCCACGTGTCGCGCAGCACCTCGGTGAGCAGCCAGTGGTTCTGCGAGGCATACACGCCGTTGATCCGGTTGTAGGAGCACATGACGGTCCACGGCTCGGCGTCGCGCACGACCCGTTCGAACGCGCGGAGGTAGATCTCTCGCAGCGTGCGCTGGTCCACCTCGGCGCTGGTGCGCATGCGGTCGTGTTCCTGATTGTTGACCGCGAAGTGCTTGAGGGACGCGCCGACTCCGCCCGACTGCAGTCCGCGAACCCACTCGGTGGCGAGCCTGCCGGACAGGTACGGGTCCTCGCTGAAGTACTCGAAGTTCCGCCCGCAGCGCGGATCCCGCTTGATGTTGATGCCCGGCCCGAGCAGCACACCAAGCCCGACGGCCTGCGCCTCGTCGGCGAGCGCCGCGCCGATGCGCCGGGCCAGTTCGGGATCCCAACTCTGCGCCAGACCGACGGCCGGAGGGAAGCAGGTAGCCGGAACGCTGCCCCCCAGCCCGAGGTGGTCACCGGCCTCGGCCTGGAAGCGGACGCCGTGTGGCCCATCGGACATCGCCACAGGCGATACGCCCGCTACGGCCTTGGTCCGCCAGAAGGACGCCCCTCCCCCGAGCGCTGCCTGCTGCTCGAGAGTGAGTTCGCCGACGACGTCGCCCGACGCCCGAGTGCTGTGTTCCGACCCTTCCATCACCACATCGGTGTACCACGGCCGACGCATCCACCCCCGTGGCGCGCGGCTTGAGAATCGCCAGGCTGGGCATCCCTGCATGGACCCGACCCCGACCCTGGAGATTCCCATGTCATCGTCACTGACCGACGACGCCAAGAAGATGCTGGCCAAGCCCAATCCCGCCGTGATAGCCACCACCCGACGCGACGGCCAGCCGGTGTCCGCCGCCACCTGGTACCTGTTCCGAGACGATCGCATCCTGGTCAACATGGACGTCGGCCGGAAGCGCCTGGATCACATGCGCAGGGATCCGCGGGTCTCACTCACGGTGATCGACGAAAACGATTGGTACACCCACGTGACCGTCATCGGTCACGTGACGGAGATCTACGACGACGACGGCCTGGCCGACATCGACGCGCTGTCCCAGCACTACCAGGGCAAGGAGTATCCCGACCGCAACCGCCCACGGGTCAGCGCCCTGATCGAGGTCGACCGCGTGCACGGCTGGGGCGCGCAGAAGAACAACGATCAGCCCGACGGAAGCGGCTAGGTAGAGCCGAATGACTTTGAACCGCAACGATCGCTTGCGCAGCCGACTGACAGGAAGCGGCGTGTCCGCGGGGCGTAGATTCGGTTCAGTGGTCATGGCTTCGAGACGTCACCGGAATGCCCCGAACGACGCTCGGGTCACACGGCGGTGACGTCGACCTCGACCGCCGCAGTCGGATTCCGCTCCGAGCGCGGACCGGTCCTCATATCGGTCATGCTGAGCACCGGCCTGGTCGCCATCGACGCCACGGTACTGGCGACCGCCGTGCCCTCGATAGTCGGCGAACTGGGTGGGTTTCACCAATTCCCATGGCTATTCTCGGCGTATCTGTTGGGACAGGCGGTGACCACTCCGATCTACGCGAAGCTGTCCGACGTGTTCGGCCGCAAGTCGATCCTCCTGGTGGGGATCGGGGTGTTCCTGTTGGGCTCCGTCCTGTGCGCCGCGGCGTGGAACATGCTCGCGTTGATCGTCTTTCGAGCCATTCAGGGCATCGGCGCCGGCGCAGTGCAACCGACGGCCTTGACCATCGTCGGTGACGTCTACACGGTCGCCGAGCGAGCACGGGTGCAGGGCTACCTGGCGAGTGTGTGGGCCGTCTCGTCGGTCGTCGGGCCGATGCTGGGTGGCGCCTTCTCGCAACTCGGGATCTGGCGCGGCGTCTTCCTGATCAACATCCCGCTGTGCCTGCTCGCGGCGTGGATGTTCAACCGCCACTTTCACGAGGACGTGACGCGAAAGGACCGCAGCGTCGACGTCTTGGGCGCGGTGCTCCTGGCGGCGGCCATGACCTCACTGGTGTTGGCGGTCCTGGGTGGCGGCCAGACGTGGGCGTGGACCTCCGCGCCGAGCATCGGCGCCTTCACGGCGGGCGCGGTGCTGCTGGCGATCTTCTTCGTGGTCGAACGCCGCGCTCCGGAGCCGATTCTGCCGATGTGGGTGTTCTCGCGCCGCCTGCTCTGCGCGACCACCATCGTCGCGTTCGGAGTCGGCGCCATCCTGATGGGGCTGACGTCCTACGTGCCTACGTACCTCGAGGGATCACTGCGGGTCCAGCCCATCGTCGCCGGACTCGCCTTGGCGGCGCTGACCATCGGTTGGCCGGCCACCGCGGCGATCGCCGGCAAGCTCTATCTGCGATGGGGGTTCAAGCGCACTGCGGTACTCGGCGCTTCGCTGGTGATCACGGGGTCGTCCGGGCTCGCGGCGCTGGCGCACCGGCCGAACGTCGCCAGCGTGGCGGTCGTGTGCTTCGTGATCGGCGCCGGCATGGGCCTACTGGCCGTACCGACGCTGATCGCCGCACAGTCGAGCGTCGACTGGGACGAGCGCGGCATGGTGACCGGAAACAACATGTTCGCCCGGTCGCTCGGCAGCGCGGTCGGAGTCGCAGTCTTCGGTGCCATCGCCAACTCGATCTTCGGTTCCGGTGACCTGAACTCGCTCGGGCCTGCGGTCGTCCAGTCCGGGTCGGCCGCCGTCTTCATCGGCGTACTGGTGGTGGCCGTGGCGACCGCTGCCGCCGTCCTCGCCATGCCGCGTACGCCACCTGCGACCACCGCGGTGCCGGCGACGGCAGAGTGACGCCCGCTGCGCATCCTCCGCCTTAGGTCAGGGCTTCTATCAACTCCGAGATGGTGTGCGCGGCCTCGACGGGGTGACGGAGGCGTCCGGACCTGTTGACCGTGTAGTGGTTCCGACGACCGACCTTGGTCTTGTCCAGATAACCACCACTGACGAGATCCGACAGGATCGTCTGCACAGATCTCTCGGTGATTCCCACGCGCTGGCCGAGTTCCCGGGCGGTCAGAGTCTCGTCGTGGGCGAGGCAGAGAAGTATGTGCGCGTGGTTGGTGAGGAACGTCCATCCGCGGGAGTGCTCCCTGGACTCGGCGTCCGACGTCGCGGGAGTCCTCGGCTTGGAGGCGGTCGCCTTCGCGCGCACCTCCCCCTCGTCTGCAGCGCGGGCGCGTGCTGGTCGGCGCCCGGTTGACGTACGTCGCGTCGTGACCATCGTGACCATGTTAGAGCTGAATTACGCGTTTGCGCTTTCATGAATCGTCGAGTCCTGCTTTCGCGGCCACTCGAGACCGTTGCCATCAGTCCTTGACATACGAAGTCGACTTCGTATGATGGGCGTTGGAGGGGAGTACCCGCCCAGCTTCAGATCGTCACTACGGCAGTTCCGTGCAACTGCCCGGTCTGAGCGCCACCGTCCGGCTGAAACGTCGGTGGTGGTCGGGAAGACCTCCGGTTTCACGACCGGAGGACATGACCGTGACCGTTCCGCTCTGGGCCTGGGCTGCCGTGCTCGGTGTCATTCTCATCATGCTGGCGATCGATCTCTTCGCCCATCGCAAGGCGCACGTCGTCGGTGTGCGGGAAGCCGCCATGTGGTCCGGCGTGTGGGTCACCCTGGGCCTCTCCTTCGGCGGCCTCGTCTGGTGGGTGTGGGGTGCGGAGTTCGCCGGGCAGTACTTCGCGGGGTACGTGATCGAGAAATCGCTCGCGGTGGACAACGTGTTCGTCTTCGCGATCATCTTCAGTTACTTCGCCGTACCGCGGGAGTACCAACACCGGGTGCTGTTCTACGGCGTCCTGGGCGCATTGGTGTTCCGGGCAGTGTTCATCGCCGCCGGCTCGGTCCTCATCGCCAGCTTCGCCTGGATCCTGTACATCTTCGGCGCGTTCCTGGTGGCGACCGGCATCCGAATGGCGTTGCACCGCAACGACACCATCGATCCCGAGCGCAGCATCGTGCTGCGCCTGTTCCGCCGGATGATCCCGGTCACCGATGAGTATCACGGCCAGAAGTTCCTCATCCGCCGCGCCGGCCGATGGGTGGCGACCCCACTGCTGGCAGTCCTGGTCCTCATCGAAGTCACCGACATCGTCTTCGCCGTGGACTCCATACCTGCCATCTTCGCGGTCACCCAGCAGCCGTTCCTGGTGTTCACGTCGAACGCCTTCGCCATCCTGGGGCTGCGGGCCATGTACTTCCTGCTCGCCGACCTGATGCACCGCTTCATCTACCTCAAACTCGGCCTCGCCCTGGTCTTGGTCTGGGTGGGCATCAAGATGCTGCTGCTGGAGGTCTACAAGATCCCCACCGGCATCTCGCTGGCCGTCGTCATCGCCCTACTCACCGTCGCGGTAACCGCCAGCTGGATGCGCACCCGCAACGAAGCTAGCCCTGCGCCCGCGGATGACGCGCGCTGAGGGCGGCCGAGCGCTGCGACACCCGAGCCTCCCGTAGTACCGTCTCCACCTGCAAGATATTTCACGAAGCTTGACACACGTTTTTTAATACGTGTAATTTGCTTCGTATGTTGCAGCCCGACACGATGGCACTGGCGGCGCTGATGACCGCGCCGCTGCTGGCAGCCATCAGCGCAGCGATACTTGGCCGACGAGTTCCGGCACTGACGGCCGGAATCGGCACCCTGGCCGCGGGACTGGGGTTCTTCGTCGCGGCGTTGTTGGCCATCACATCTGCCGACGGGGACGCCGCTCGCCTCGATGCCGGGGCCTTCTCGATGACCGCCGACCGATTGGCCTTGGCGCTCCTACTGCTGATCTTTGGCGTCAGCGCGGTGGCACAGGCATTCGCCATGCGATACATGACGGGCGACCCCCGCGCGGGTTGGTTCACCGGTTGTGCAGGATTACTGACCGCCGGATCCGCCATGTTGGCGACGGCGACGACCCTCGTCGGCCTTGCAGCGGCATGGACGCTGGCCGGCATCGCCCTCTGCTTGCTATTGGGCACCTACTGGCAAATGGCCAATGCGCGCGACGGCGTCCGACGCACCGCCATCGCATTCTCGATCGGCGATGGTGCGCTGTGGGTGGCCGTCGGTTTGTCTGCGACGCAGACGAAGTCGATCGATCTCGCCGATCTTCGTACTGCACCGATCGGCGGCGCGATGGCCGCTGTAATGACTCTGCTCATCGTCGTCGCCGCGCTGAGCCGGTCTGCCCAGATCCCGTTCCATCGGTGGCTGCCCGCGACCCTCACCGCCCCCACACCGGTATCGGCCATGCTGCACGCGGGGGTGGTGAACGCGGGCGGGATCCTGCTGATCAAATCGAGCCCTCTGCCCAGCCCCACCCTCGCAGCCGCCCTCGCGGTCATCGCTGGTGTCACCACGCTCGCATACGGAGCGACGATCACGCTGGTGAAGCCCGACGTCAAAGGCGCCCTGGCGTATTCGACGATGGCGCAGATGGGATTCATGATCCTCACGTGCGGCCTCGGACTGTGGGCCGCAGCCCTCATGCACCTGTTCGCGCACGGGTTCTACAAGGCGACACTCTTTCTCTCCTCCGGATCGGCAATCGCCCGGCACCACCGCACTGCTGGCATGCCCGCGCTTCGGCGGCTCGGTCGGCGCAAACCCGTGGCAATCGTGATCGCCGCGACGGTTCCGCTCGCGAGCATCTACGCAGCCATCACGGTCGTCCCATACGCTGCCGGTGGGCACATCGCCGAGCAAGCGATCCTGCTATTCGCTTGGGCGACTGGGGCAACCCTCACATGGGGCTGGTTGCAGCGCAGGCCCGACATGGGCGGAGTGCTCAGCGCAGCTGCTGTTCTAGTGCCCGCTGCCATCGCCTACCTGGCTTTGGTCAGTGCCGTCACCCATTTCTTGGCCCCCGCACTCCCGCCAGCCTCGGTACCGGCGCCCGCGGTATGGGCAGTCATCGCGGTGACCGCCGTCGCGCTCGGCCTGCTTGCAGGTGTGCGCCTGTCCCCGCGCGCCCGGCCGCTACAACGGGCGCTCTATGCCTACGCGCTCAGCGCAGGCACCATCCGATCTGCAACGACAGGACCGCAGTAGTGACAGAGATGACCGATCGGCAGCTCGATTCCCGTCGCACACGGCTACGCAGCGACGTCCGACTAGCTGCGCGTGCGCTCCCCACCCATTACCCACTTGGCACGTTCATCGCAGTCAACCCGCTTGGCGGCCTTCAGTCGATGCCCTTCGAACAGGCGATCCGTCGTGCAAGCGACCTCTATGGCATGCGCGGAACGTTCGACGAGGACACGTTCCGGTCGTTGCACGCGCGAGGACGGATCACCGATGCCGATGTCGAACAGGCGCTACTGCGCCGCTTCCCCAGGCTGCCGAAGGAGCCGCAAGTCGAGCTGTCCGGCCGTCGCATCACCGCGGTCGAGTTGTTGCGAGCTGACCTGGTGCACGGCGAACCCGTCTCAAACCCATTCAGGCGATATCGGATTCGGGCCGAGCAGGTGGCCTCCAACGCGGTCGACACCGTGGACGCCCAGGCCGCGAAGTGGTCGGCTGCCTTCCTCGGTGAGTCGGCGTGGCCCATGCCAGGCCGACACCTCGGGTTCTACTCGGCCTGGCGGATGCTCGCCCACAATGATCGGACGTTGTCTCCCGCCGTTCGTTCCGAACTACGTGCCTGTGCTGACCGCCCCGACGATGCCCTGCTCGAAGCGCTTCGCGCCCTCGACGTCGCAGACGAGGAGCGGGTTTCCTACTTCCAGGCGCACTTGACTCGCCAGCCGGGCTGGGCAGCCCACGTGCATTGGTGCTCAGACCGAGAGACCGGAATCGACCTCCTGCAGTACCTGGCGATGCGCGTGACGTACGAGGCTGCACTGCTGAAATACGACCAGCGCCAACCCACGCCAGTGCGGCACCAATCACCGGAACCTCCAACCGCCCGCGACCGGGTCGCTCGCCTCGTCGAGGTCTGGGCCCTGCCTCAGCCCTCCCGATCAGAAGCGATCACACTTGCCAGGCTATTGGCAGCGATGCCACCGCAAGCCCGGCCGATGATCTGGCAGAACGCCTACGAAGCTCACTACCAAGACGAACTCCTCTCGCGGCTGTCGATCGACTCCCGATCGCCCGCGTCGCCGGCCCACACACAGTTGATCGCGTGCATCGACACTCGATCAGAAGGCCTGCGGCGTCACCTCGAGGCTCGAGGCGACTACGAGACATTTGGTTTTGCCGGGTTCTTCGCCGTCGCAATACGCTTCACGAACATGCTGGGCGGCGCTCCAGTCGATTCGTGCCCGGTTTTGATCGCGCCGAGCCACGACGTCGTCGAGGAACCAGACACGAGATCGGGCGTTGCCACCAAGAGAACGGTCACGGGAGCTGTTCGAGTGGCAGGGGCCGAGTCGGCCTTCCACGCCGCCAAGGAATCCATGACGGGGCCATTCACCCTTGCAGAAGCGGCAGGGTGGATCGCGGGTCCGCTCGCGGCGGCGAAGACGCTAGCCCCGTCATTCGCAGGGAGTGTCCGACGCAGGTTCCGCTCCGTCATGGCTCCACCGGTGTCGACCAAGGTCAACGTGGACGCGATGCAATTGGCAGACCGCGCGCTCTTCGGCCTCGTCATGCTGAAGACGATCGGCCTGACCGAACACTTCGGTCGACTGGTGGTCTTGTGTGGCCACGAGAGCAGCACCGAGAACAACCCCTACCAAGCGTCGCTCGACTGCGGAGCCTGTGGAGGGCAGAGCGGTAGCCCCAATGCACGAACCGCTGCGCGCATCCTGAACCAGCCTGACGTACGCGACGAGCTTGCACGGTCCGGCATCCGCATTCCCGAACACACTCACGTCGTCGCGGCCGTGCATGACACGACTACCGACTGCGTCACCGTGCTCGACCCGCATCTCGTACCGCCGAGCCACCGCGCTGATCTCACCCGTCTCGAGACCGACCTCGCTGCTGCCGGACGCACGCTGGCCTCAGAGCGGTCCGCGACCCTCCCAGGTGCCGGAAAGCGGAAGTCGCCCAACGCAGCTGCGGCGCACGTTGCCGGCAGATCGGTTGATTGGGCGCAGGTGTATCCCGAGTGGGGATTGGCGGGTAACGCCGCGTTCATCATCGGTCCCCGCACCATGACACGCACGCTCGACTTGCAGCGTCGAGCGTTCCTACACTCCTACGACGGCGAAGCAGACGTCGACGGCACCGCCCTCGAAACCATCCTCACCGCACCACTGGTGGTCGCCCAATGGATCAACAACCAGTACTACTTCTCAACCGTTGCCCCCGCCGTGTTCGGCGCCGGGACGAAGACCATTCACAACGTGGTCGGCGACGTCGGAGTCCTCGCCGGCCACTCAGGCGACCTACGGCTCGGACTCCCGTGGCAGTCGGTCGGTCACGGGCACCGGCACGTGCACGAGCCCCAGCGCTTGCTTGCGATCATCGAGGCACCCCTCGCCCGCGTCGACGCCGTGATCAGTCGCAACCCCATCCTGCAACAGATCATCGGGAATGACTGGATCACCATCGCCGCTCGCGGACGGCCTGGAGAGCCGTGGCAACGCTGGACGCACACCGCCTGGCGGCCATGGAACGGAACGCCCATCGAAGAAACCGCTCACAACGAGGAGATGTTCTCATGACACCTGCATTGACCAAGATGACGAAGATCGAAGTCGTCGTCAGCGGAAGCGACACCCCAGCGGTGAGGGAACTCATCAGCAGTGTCGGCGCCACCGGATACACCAGTCTGTCCGGGGTTTCGGGGCTCGGCCATCACGGCTACCGGCAAGGTCGTCTCCTGTTCAATCAGCAGGCAACGCTCGAACTGATCATCACCGTCGTACCCGACGAGAAAGCCGACGCGCTCCTCGCCGGCCTGCGGCCACTACTGGACGCGTCCTCCGGCGTCATGTTCGTCAGCGACACCTACGTCAGCCGCCCCGAATACTTCAGCTAGCCAATCCGCGAAAGGTGTCTTCTGTCATGGTTTCTCCTTCAATGGCCTGGGATCGACTCCGTGAGGCCAGCCAGAATCGCTCCGCGAAGCCGACAGTCCACCCCGTCGCTGCGCTCTTCCGATGCTCCGACGCGCAGCAGTCGAGTGAAGCGATGTTCGGGCCGCAGAGCCCCCTCATAGACGTCAGCACATGGGGGCACACCATCGACGCGAGCGTTCTGGCCAGCATCGAACATGCCGTCGAGGCAATGGAAGTCCCACTGATCGTCGTGCTCGGCCACGATGACTGCTCTGCGATGAGGGCGGCACTGCACGCATGGGAGAGCGCCGAACTGCCCTCGGGTGCCATGCGCGCAACCGTGGAACATGCCTTGCTGTCGGTAGTACACCGCGGAACCACCGCCGCCACGGTCGAGTCCATCACGACGGCTCACATCGCCCAGACCGGCCTGCTCCTGATGCAGCGATCGCCCGTGGTGGCACGATTGGTCGACGCCGAGAAGCTTGGCATCGTCTGCGCCACCTACGATGACGCCGAACGTCGGTTCCGTCTCCACGCCACCGTGGGCATCATCGGCGAGGACACGCGCGGCCTGGTGGAGTGCGTTTAGCAGCGGACGACACCTCCTTCATCTAGCTGCCCTCGTGGTTTGCGCCCACCCTGCCCGCCTGGTGCCTGCCGCGACGGCCCTACCGCGCGTCTTCGGAGGCGCGGTCAACCAGCTGGCGTACTGACTACTGGGCCGAATGCGGCGTCACGAGGAACTTCTCTCCCGTCGCGCGCTTGACGTAGGCGGTGAACGCCTCGGGTGCCAGCATCCCGGCCAATGACACCTCACGGGTGTAGGTGCTGGCGAACGTGGTGGTGAGTTCTTCGCCCACCCGCGCGCGGAGCCGGCCGATCGTCTCGGCGCCTGCGGTCTGCAGGAATGGGGTGAGCAGCCATCCGCCCAAACCCCATGCCATGCCGAAGTTCCTGGTGAGCACCGTCGGGCCCGTGTCGAGCCCGCCGTAGACGTACACCTGCTTGTGGACGGCCGACCCGTAGCGGGAGTACTCCGCCGCCGCTGCGTTGATCGCCTGCTCCATCGCATTGAGGATGTCGCTGGCCAACCTTCCTCCGCCCGTGGCGTCGAACGCGAGCGTCGCCGACGTCGCCTTGAGCGCCTCGACGAGATCGGTCGCAAAGGACGGCGACGACGTGTTGCACACGTGCGTTGCCCCGAGCCCGCGCAGCAGGTCCTCCTGCTCCGCCTTGCGGACCACGTTCACCAGCGGCACCCCGTCCTTGGCGCACAGCTTGACGAGCATCTGGCCGAGGTTCGACGCGGCCGCGGTGTGCACCAGGGCCGAGTGGCCCTCGCGGCGCATGGTCTCCACCATCCCGAGGGCGGTCATGGGATTGACGAACGACGATGCGCCGTCCTTCGCCGAAGTGCCCTCGGGCAGAACGAGACACGATGCGGCGCCGACCACGCGATACTGGCTGTACATCGCGCCGCCGGCGACGCCTACCGTCCTGCCGAGGAGCGCCTGCGCGGCCGGGGACGATCCCGCGGCGACGACGGTCCCCGCACCCTCGTTGCCCACGGGAAGTGACTCGTCCACGCGAGCGGACAAGGCCTTCAGCGCGCCCGCGCCCAGCTGTGCCGTCACGACGGGACGCTCCGGTGTGCCCTCGACCTTCGCCGCGGACATGTCAGCGCCGGCGACGAGCAGTCCCAGGTCCGATGGATTGATCGGGGCCGCCTCGACGCGAACCAGCACCTCGTCGACGCCGGGTGCCGGGACGCTCACGTCCTGCAGGGAGAGTTCGAGCGTGCCCTGCGACGTCACGAGCGAGCGCACTTCCAGCGCGGTGTCGGGTAACGGTGCGGTCATGGCTGGTGCCTCGTTCCTGTCAGGCGGTCTGGCACCAGTGTGCCCGCGTGTCGGCCCCCCGCATCGCGCATCACGTCGCCGAGGCGCGCTCGGGCGCACTCATGTCGCCGGTCTCGGGCGTCCCGTCGGCCAGCCCGTAACGCAGGAACACGGTGCCCTTCGGGCTGGCCACCGGAGGCTCGAGGAGCGCCAGGCTCGTGGGCACCGCGCCATCGTCGAAGACCTTCTTCCCGACTCCGAGGACGATCGGATGCACCCATAGGTCGAGGCGGTCGAACAGCTTCTCGCGCAACAGGGTCTGGACCAGGTTCAGGCTGCCGACGACGACCACGTGCTCGTGTCGGTCGCGAATCTCGCGCACTTCGCGTGCCAGGTCCGGACCGAGTCGAGTCGAGCCGGCCCAGGAGAGATCGGGTTTCCCACGGGAGGCCACGTACTTCGGGACGGCGTTGAAGAGCGTGGCGAACTCGTCGTCCCGCTCGGGCCAGAAGGCGGCGAAGATGTCGTAGGTGCGCCTGCCCAGCAGAAGGGCATCGGTGCCCTCGTAGGCAGCATCGATCTGGGCACCTGCGACCTCGTCGATCAGGGGCGCCTGCCATCCGCCGAACGAGAATCCGATCGGGTCCTCGTCGGGTCCCCCGGGCGCCTGCCCGACGAGATCGACCGTTGCGAACACTTCGATGTGGATGAGGCCCATGCGATGCTCCCGTCAGAGTTGGTCGTCTCAGTCGGGAGGTGGACCCGTGGGCCGTGCGGAATTCATCGCCAGCGGCGAATCAGCTGCCGGGCCACTCGCCGGTCGCCCGCTGGAACATCCGGGCACCTTGGCGGTCGATGACGGTCTTGACCACGCCGAAGATGGCGCCCTGGATTGCGGCGGCGATCAGGATCTGGCGCAACGGATACTCGGTCTCCAGCGGACCTGGCGGGTCCGCCTTGGGTCCCGGCGCCGCCCTCTGCCAGATCTGCTTGAAGATCGCGGTCGCAATGACACCACCGAGCAGAGAACCGGCCAATCCGAATGGCCTGTACATGATCTTCGCCGTCGTGCTGGATTGATTTGGCATCAAGGCCCCTTTCGCTGTTGTCTGGCAACAGTTGGTCGTCGGGGGCGAGATGCCCGCAACCGGGGGCAGCCAAACCGCCAGACCAGAAAAGGCCAGCTCAGGACGGTGCGATCGGAGCCGACGAGTGGGTTCTGAGTCGCGGGCGCACAGACGATGTGTAGTCACTGCGTTGACGCCGCCGAAAGTGCAGTAGTCGGTTTCTCACCGTGCGCGCTTGCGTGGCCCCACAATGGGCGGGCGGTGCTCGCAGCGATCACCGCATTTTGCGATGAGATCTTCATGCTCACTCTGTTGGCGGGGGCGGTACTCGTCATCGTGGTGACGACTGCAGTCGTCGTGAAGCTGTCGGCGCGGCGTCGCGCACCGGACCCTGGTTGGTTCATCGACAGCACCCGGGCCGCAGGTGCTCTCACGGTGATCGGCACGATGTTCGCGGTGCTGCTTGCCTTCACCATCTTCTACGCGCTGCAGAACTATCAGCGCGCCCGCGACGGCGGCACCATGGAGGCCATCTCCGTCACGGAACTGCACAACGTGGCAGACGTCCTCGAGGGGCACGACGGCACGCGCCTGCACGGCGACTTGATTTGTTATTCGCGCGCCGTCGTCGCCGACGAGTGGCCTGCGATGGAGCGCGGAGAATCCTCCGCTGCAGTGCAAGGCTGGGTCGACACGATGGTGACGGACTTCGCGGCGATCACTCCGACCACCGCGAAGCAGGAGGCGGCGTACAGCCAGTGGTTCGACCAGCAGGCGCAGCGCCGCGACGGACGCCGCGCCCGCGCCGCCGAGGCCGCACCTTCGGTGCCGATGCCGCTGTGGATCGTCCTCGGCATCGGCGCGACCTCCATCCTCACCTACATGTGCGTGCAGGCCGACCGCCGCGAGGGCGCCGTGGTCCAGGCGTTGCCCATTGCGTTCGTCTCAGCCCTCGTGACGTCGGCAATGCTCGTGGTGGGGTTCCTCGACCATCCCTACGACGACTGGTCGGGCAGCATCGAGCCCTCTCAGATGCGGGTGACGCTGCAGCTCATCGACGACGGCCACGACGCGCCATGCGACACGGGTGGCCTGCCGACGTAACGCCTCGGGTCGCGGGCTACTGGGCGGTGTATCCGCCGTCCACGTTGATCGTCGTCCCGGTGACGTAGGCGGCGTCGTCCGAGAGCAGGTAGACGACGGCCGCCGCGACGTCCTCGGGTATGGCGACGCGCCCCAGCGGAATTCGGGACACCACGTCGCGTGCGGTCCGTTCGGGGTCCGCAGAGCCCGAGAGCCAGGCGTCGTACAGCGGAGTCGCGGTCATTCCCGGCGCCACCTCGTTGACCCGGATGCCTCGTGGAGCGAGTTCCACGGCGGCCGAGAGCGTGAAGGCGTGCACTGCTCCCTTGGACGCCGCGTAGACAGCCATCTCGGGCACGCCCGCGTACGCCAGCCGGGACGTCACGTTGACGATCGACCCGCCATGCGATGGCATGGCCCGGACCGCAGCCCGCGTCATCGCGATGGTGCCGAACGCGTTGACCTCGAACACCTTTCGCACGTCGTCCATCGAGACGGACTCGAGGGGTCCGGTGTGGTCGAGCGCCGCGTTGTTCACCACCCCGTCGACGGCGCCGAAGGATGCGACGCAGGCGCCAAGCACCTCGTCGGCCGCCGTCGGATCCACGAGGTCCGCGGCGACGAAGTGGGCGCGGTCACCCAGTGTCTCGACCAGCGCCCGTCCCCTATCGACGTCTCGGCCGGTCGCCACGACGCACGCGCCGTCGGCGTGCAGTCGGACCGTGGTCGTCCAGCCGATTCCCGAGGTAGCGCCGGTGATCACGACGGCCTTGCCGTCGAGTCGCAGGGTCACGGCAGTTTGGCCGCGATCTCGCGTGCTGCAGCGATCACCTGCGTGCCTGCGTGTTCCAGGTTCTCCGGGGTCAGTCGGTGGGTCAGGAAGCTGATGCTCAGCGCGTAGCGAGACGGTTCGCCGTTGGAGTTCGGCACGGCTGCGGCCACGCACGTCAGTTCCTCGGCCGCCTCCTCCCGGTCGACGGCGAAGCCGTGCTCCCGGATGTCCTTGATCTCGGCCGCCATCTTCTTCATCGACGTGATCGTGTGCGTGGTCAGCTCCGGTAGGCCGGCCGTAGCCACGATGTCGCGCCACACGCTGTCTGGCATGGTTGCCAGCAGCGCCTTGCCCAGTGCAGACGCGTGCCAGGGGTCGGTCTGACCCACGTCACTGACCTTCTTGACCGCCCGCCTCCCCTCGACCACGTCGAGGATCACCACGCTGCGGTCCTTGTGCACGGCGAAGTTGACCGTCTCGTTGAACTCGTTCACCAGGCGCTCCATGGTGGGGACCACCGCGTCGGACGGTACCTGGTTCGAGAAGGCGCGTTGCCCGAGTCGGAAGATCTCCCAGCCGAGCCGATACTGGTTGGCGTTGAAGCGTTCTACGTAACCGAGCGACGACAGAGAGTTCAGGTAGCGCAGCACCGTCGCCTCGTTCAGCTCTGTGCGCCTTGCGATTTCGGTCAAGTTCCCGACCTCGGAGTCGGCCACGGCCGTGAGGATCCTTGCCGTGCGCTCGACGCCGATGAGAGTCGAAGGCTTCTCCGAGACCGATGCTGCTTTCACTCAGTGAAGGTTACCAGCACACAGCGATTCGGCCGTCCCTGTTGACAGGCGAGTCCGTAGACCTTAAATTTCATTCAGCGCAGTTAGTTATCACTCAGTGAAAAACGGATCAAGCGCAGTCCGTTCCTCGAAGGAGACGCGATGCCCACCGCAGCCGAAAGCCGTACCTCCAAGGTCGACGGAGCCAGCATCCTGGCCTCACAAGATCTCTTGACGGCCGACGACTACGCCCTCACCCCGTCTACGAAGGCGTTCGACGACGGCGGGAGGTACCGACTGGAAATCTCTGGCGTCGAACGCCTCTCGACTCTCGAGGCCATGCTGGACGAGGCCGATGCGCAAGGCGTCTTCATCCACCGCGTCATCGCCTTCGGCGGCGGCACCACACTGCTGACCACCAAGGAACTGAGCGACGTCGCCGCGCTGGCCGCGGAGCGTGCCATCGAACTGATCGCGGTGCCCGGCCCGCGGACCGGCTGGGACCTCGGCCGTCAGGCACTGAGCACCGAGGGCCAGGCCGGTGGACGACGCGTGCGCGGCCTCGACAACATCCGCTATCTGCTCGACGACTACCTCAGGATCTTCTCGACCGGCATCCGCGGCGTGCTGGTCTGGGATGAGGGCGTGCTCGACATCCTCAACAAGGCGCGCGATGCCGGCCACATCCCGGCCGATGCGAAGTTCAAGATCTCGGTCTACGCGGGTCATGCGAACCCGGCGTCCATCCGGATCCTGCAAGATCTCGGTGCCGACAGCGTCAATCCCGTCGGCGACCTGTCCCGGCCGATGCTCGCCGCCATCAGGAACTCGGTCGACGTGCCGCTCGACGTCTGGGCCGAGACCTTCGAGTCCTTCGGCGGGATGAACCGGCTCTGGGAGGCCGGCGACATCGCGCGCGTCGCAGGGCCGGTCTACTTCAAGATCGAGCCCGGCGAGTCCGAGGCCGTGATGTACAACGGCTGGGTCCGCCCCGAATTCCACTCGGAGTTGGTGCGCCACAAGGTTCGTCACGCCGCAATCCTCAATGAGTTGGTGCAGACCAGTGCTCCGGACGTGGCAGTGTCCCCCGCCCCGCGTACCGCTGCTCACGCGCTCACCAACTGACCTTCGAGAACCGGCGAACGGACGACGAGTGACTCGACGACATTTGGCCGCAATCATCGGCTCGGGCAACATCGGTACCGACCTGATGATGAAATTGCGCCGTTCCACGGTGCTCGACGTCGCGGCGATGGCGGGGATCGACCCGGCCAGTGACGGTCTCGCGCGCGCATCGGCGCTCGACGTGGCCGTCACCGCCGGTGGCGTCGACGGGCTACTCGGGCTCGACGCATTCGACGACGTCGAGGTGGTGTTCGACGCCACCAGTGCCAGCGCCCACCACGTCAACGACGCCACGCTCGCCCGGTCCGGCAAGCGCGTCGTCGACCTGACTCCCGCGGCGATCGGCCCCTTCGTCGTGCCCGCGGTCAACATGGCCCGCGTCACGGGGCACCGGAACCTCAACATGGTGACGTGCGGTGGTCAGGCCACCGTTCCCGTCGTCGCCGCGATGGCCGGCGTCACCGCGGTCCACTACGCCGAGATCGTCGCGTCCATCTCGTCGCGGTCGGCGGGCCCGGGAACCCGTGCCAACATCGACGAGTTCACCAGCACGACGGCACGCGCCATCGAGACCGTGGGCGGTGCTGCACGCGGCAAGGCCATCATCGTCCTCAACCCGGCCGAGCCGCCGATGCTGATGCGCGACACCGTCGCTGCGCTGGTGTCCGCGACCGACGAGGACGTGCTCGAGTCGGCAGTGGCGGCGATGGTCGCCGACGTCGCGCGGTACGTGCCGGGATATCGCCTGGCGCAGCAGGTCCGGACCTCACCCGTCCCGCAGGGTGACCCTCGGCGGCGGCTGGCCGGGGTCGCCGGGCACGGCGACCTGACGCAGGTGACCGTCTTCCTCGAAGTGGAGGGCGCCGCCGACTACCTCCCGGCGTATGCGGGGAATCTCGACATCATGACCGCAGCCGCCGTTCGGGTCGGCGAACGGCTGGTCACCATGACGCCGGAGCCCGTCCGATGACGACCGACGTGTACGTCCAGGACGTCACGCTGCGCGACGGCATGCACGCCGTCGGTCACTCGTTCAGTCTGGCCAATGTCAGGCTCATCGCGAGCGCGCTTGACGCTGCGGGTGTCGCGGCGATCGAGGTGGCGCACGGCGACGGCCTTGCCGGAGGCAGCCTGACCTATGGCGCAGGCGCGCACGACGACGCAGCGTGGATCAGTGCTGCGGCTGAGGTCGTTCAGACCGCCCGCCTGACAACGCTTCTCATTCCGGGAATCGGGACGCTGGACGACCTGCGCGCAGCCGCCGACCTCGGCGTGACCTCGGTACGGGTGGCCACCCACTGCACCGAGGCCGACATCGCCAGGCAGCACATCGGAACTGCACGGGACCTCGGCCTCGACGTCGCAGGCTTCCTCATGATGTCGCACCTCTGTCCGCCCGACCGTCTCGCCGAGCAGGCGAAGGTCATGGAGGACGCCGGTGCCCGATGCGTCTACGTCACCGACTCGGGTGGCCGGCTGACCATGACCGGCGTCCGCGACCGGGTGCGCGCCTACCGCGACGTGCTGGCACCGACGACGTCCATCGGCGTGCACGCACACCACAATCTGGCGCTGGGAGTGGCCAACTCGCTCGTCGCCGTCGACGAGGGCGCGCACCGCGTCGACGCATCGCTCACGGGTCTCGGTGCGGGAGCGGGCAACTGCCCATTGGAGGCGTTCATCGCCGTCGCCGAACTCAACGGGTGGCGCCACGGTTGCGACCTGTACGCCCTGATGGACGCCGCCGACGACATCGTGCGACCGCTGCAACGGCGGCCGGTGCGGGTGGACCGCGAAACCCTGACTCTGGGCTTCGCGGGCGTCTACTCCAGTTTCCTCCTGCACGCCGAGCGCATCGCCGCCGACGTCGGCGTCGAGACTCGCGACCTGCTGGTCGAAGCCGGCCGCAGGTCGATGGTCGGCGGCCAGGAAGACCTGCTCCTCGACCTCGCTCTCGACATGAGGAGGTGAGGGAGACCCCAGCCGGGGCCAGGTCACCGCACCCTTCACACGCCCAAGACACGAGGAATGAACGACTATGGAGAACGTCACTGCATCCTTGCCCCCGCGACGGCCGACGCCAACGGCCGTCGATCCGCCACCGTCCGACACGTCGCCGCCTGCCGGGCGGCGCAATCATGGCCTGAGGGAGAACAGCCTCGGCGTGCCGAGCATCTTCTTCTACATCATCGCTGCGGCGTCGCCACTGACCGTCGTGGTCGCGCTGTACCCCATCATCATCGGCGCGGGCAACGGCGTCGGCATGCCAGGGGCCTTCGTCATCGCCGCGGTGGTGCTGATGATCTTCGCCGTGGGATACGTCGCGATGAGCCGACACGTCACCAACGCAGGCGCCTTCTACGCCTACGTGACCCTCGGCCTCGGGCGGATCGCCGGGCTGGGATCGGCGTTCCTCGCGATCTTCGCCTACAACGCCATCCAAGCCGGTCTGTACGGCGGCTTCGGGTACTACGCCTCGGAGTTGCTCAACCCACGGCTAGGTGTCGAAATCCCCTGGTGGGTCTACGCATTCGGCGCTCTGGTGCTGTGTCTCGGCCTCGGCGTGCAAGGCGTGCACTCCGGCGCCAAGGTCCTCGGGGTGTTCATGACGCTGGAAGTCACCGTGATCACCGTTCTCAGCGCGTTCAGCCTGTTCGGTGACGCCGTGCCCGTGTCGCAGTTCTCCTTCGAACCGTTCGCGCCGAGCGTGGTGCTCGGCGGAGCGCTCGGCGTCGCCTTGATGTTCGCGCACGCCTCGTTCATCGGCTTCGAGGGATCGGCGATCTATGGCGAGGAGGCACGGGACCCGGCGCGCACCATCCCGCGCGCGACGTATCTGTCCATCGCGTTCATGGGGGTCCTGTACGCAGTGTCGGGCTGGCTCATCATCAACGCGATGGGCATCGACAAGGTGGTCGGCATCGCCACCGAAACCGGGGGCAACTTCATCTTCGTGGCCAGCGACACCATCATCGGCCACAACGTCTCGCTGCTCTTCCAGATCCTGATCGTCACCGCGACGTTCGCTGCCATCGTCACCTTCCACAACAACGTCGCCCGGTACATGTTCTCGCTCGGGAGGCAGGGGCTGATCTGGAAGCCACTGGGGTGGACACTGCCCCGTCGCCAGACCCCGTGGGTCGCCGCGATCGCACAGAGCGCGTCCGTCGGCATCGTGATCGCACTGTTCGCGCTCTTCGACCAGGACCCGTTCGCGACGCTGTTCACGTGGGCGACGGGCATCGGCACGGTCGGGGTCATCCTGTCCCAGCTCGTCGCGGGCATCGCGATCTTCGCGTTCTTCCGCAGGTCGAACGTCGACAAGCGGCCATGGAACACCGTGATCGCACCGCTGCTGGCGATCGCGGGGCTGGCCGGGTTCTTCGTCCTGACGCTCGACAGCCTCGACGTCCTGCTCGGCGTCCAAGGCACGATGGCCGCGGTCATGCTGTCGCTCGTGTTCATCGCGTTCCTGGCGGGCGCGGCATATGGGCTCTACCTGCGGTTCGTCGCACCGGCGCGATACGAACTGGTCGGGCAGGCGCTCAACGAGCGCGATCTGGCCGAGCCTGCGCCAGAAGCTCAATAACTCAGTAGCACCACCCTCTTTCACGATTCGCCGCGCGCCGACGCCCGACGTTACGTACATTTGTCCGCAACGATGCGTACGAATGTTCTTAACGAAGGAGTGGGCATGGGTTCCGCACCGCGGCGGGCACGTCGACACGACCCCGACAGAAAGGAGCGCATCGTGGCCTCGGCCCTGGACGTACTCTCCCGCGACGGCGTGGCCGGCATCACGCACCGGGCCGTCGCCACGGCCGCCGACGTGCCACTGGGCTCGGTCACCTACCACTTCGCCACGCTGGACGACCTCGTCCAGCACGCGTTCGAGGCGCACGTCGACACGTTGGCCAGCCGGTTCGAAACCCGGCTGGCGTCGTGCGGCGACGGTGACGACCTCATCGAGTGCATTGCCTCGGCGATCACCGACGACCTCGCGGGCCGTCCCAACGAACTCGCCGTCACCTACGAGTTGTACGGCGACGCGGTGCGCAGGCCAGAGATCAGGCGCCTGACTCAGCGCTGGATGGAACGCGCCGAGGACGCCTTGGCGGAGCACTTCGATCGCACCACCGCGCGGCTCGTCGACGTCGTCGTCGAGGGCCTGATGGTGCACACGTCGATTGCGCAACAACCCATGTCGAAGAACGAAGTCCGCGCCCTGCTGACCATGGCGGCCGGCGGCGCACCCACCACCGATACGACCACCACCACCGAGGAGTGAGCATGACCTTCCACACCAAGATGTTCATCGACGGCACCTGGACCGACGCAGTCGACGGCGGCGTCGACCAGGTCAACGCCCCGACGACCGGAGAGGCCTTCGCCGAGATCGCCCGTGGCGGTGCGGCCGACGTCGACCGCGCGGTCGCAGCCGCCGAGGCCGCCTTCCCCGATTGGGCGAGAACGCCCGTGGGAGAGCGGGCTCGGGCCTTCCTCACGCTCGCCGACCGCGTCGAGGCCGATCAGCGCACACTCGCCGAGATCGAGTCGCGCAACGTGGGCAAGCCCATCGGCCTCGCGCTGGAGGAGATGGAGATGATTCCCGATCACCTCCGGTTCTTCGCCGGCGGCGCACGCACCATGGAGGGCCGGGCCGCAGCCGAGTTCGTCCGTGGCAAGACCAGCATCATCCGGCGCGACCCGCTCGGCGTCGTCGGCTCGGTAGCTCCATGGAACTACCCGCTGCTGATGGCGATCTGGAAGATCTCCCCCGCACTGCTCACCGGAAACACGTTGGTGCTCAAGCCTTCCGAGCACACCCCCTACTCGGTGCTGCGGCTCGCCGAACTCGCCGAGGACCTCTTCCCCGCGGGCGTGTTCAACGTCGTCACCGGCGACGGCAAGGACGTCGGCGCCCGGCTGGTCGCCCACCCGCGGGTGCGGATGTCGTCGCTCACCGGGTCGGTCGCGACGGGGCGGGCGCTCATGCACGCCTCGGCAGACTCGAACCTCAAGCGGCTGCACCTCGAACTCGGCGGCAAGGCACCGGTGCTGGTGTACTCCGACGCCGACGTCCCGCTGGCCGTCGGCAAGATCATGGAGGGGGCGTTCTGCAACTCAGGCCAGGACTGCATGGCCGCCTCACGGCTCTACGTTCACGCCGACGTGCACGACGAGTTGGTCGCCGGCCTGGAGAAGGCGGTCAAGGAACTCGATCTCGGCGACACCGCCGACGAGAGCACCAGCATGGGACCGGTCATCACCGCTGCCCACCGTGACCGGGTCGAGGGCTTCGTGGAGCGGGCCAAGGCCACCGGACACACCGAACTCATCCAGGGCGACAACCCCGGTACCGGCTTCTACACCGCCCCTACCGTCGTGGTCGGTGCCCTCCAGGGCGACGAGATCGTCAGCACGGAGGTGTTCGGTCCGGTCACGTCGGTGACGCGGTTCGACGACGGCGACGACGTCATCGCCTGGGCGAACGACACCGAATACGGCCTAGCCGCATCGGTGTTCACCAACGACCTCTCGAAGGCCATGACCGCGTCGAGCGATCTGCAGTTCGGCACCGTGTGGATCAACGACCACCTGCCCGTCACACCCGAGATGCCGCACGGCGGCTTCAAGCAGTCCGGCAACGGCAAGGACATGTCGGTCTACGCCCTCGAGGAGTACACCGAAGTCAAGCACGTGATGATCAACCGCGAGATCGCCTGACATGGCAGTCAGCGCAATCAACACCTTTCGGTTGCGTCCCGGGGTCGGCGCCGAGCAGTTCGAGCGGTTCTCCGCCGAACTCGACCGGCCGACGTGCCTGGCCTTCGACGTCGTACTCGGGTTCGACGTATACCTCGCCGAGGGCGGGGCGAGCGAAGCGACGGGGGATGACACGAGCGACGGTGGCGTCACGGTCGTCGAGGTCATGACGGTCTCGTCGTGGTCCGAATGGCAACGGCTCCTCGAGTCGGCACCCGAACTCAAACCCGTGATCGAGAGGTTCGACGAACTGGTCGAGCCCGGCAGCGTCTCGACACTGCTGACCCGCGAACTCACCCCTTCCGCAGGAGATCTGACATGACCGAGACACCGGATTACGACGCCGTCATCATCGGCGCCGGGCACAACGGCCTGGTGACCGCCAACTACCTGGCCCGGGCCGGGAAGCGGGTGCTGGTCCTCGAGGCGCGGGCCGTCGTCGGCGGGGCCTGCGTCACCGAGGAACTCATCCCCGGCAGCAAGTGGTCGTCGTGCGCGTTCATCGCCGGCCTGCTGCGGCCGGAGATCATCGACGAACTCGAACTCGCACGGTTCGGTCTCGAGCTGTACCAGGGTGACGCCCTGTCATTCAGCCTGTTCCGCGACGGCACCTCCTTCACCATGTGGAAGGAGACCGACCGCACACTGCGCGAATTGGAGAAGATCAACAGGAACGACGCGCAGGCGTTCCTCGACTTCGGGGTGCGGCTGCAGCGCTTCGCCGGGCTGGTCACCCCCTACCTGCTGGCCCCGCCGCCGCAGCGTTCTGAGGTCTTCGCCGCGTTCGAGGCCGCGGGTGAGCAGACGCTGTTCGACGAGTTCACGCTGCTCTCCGTACGGGACCTGCTCGATCGGTACTTCGAGGACGAGCGCCTCAAGAGCATGCTGACCTTCTTCGGCATGGTGTCGATCTTCGGCGGTCCCTCGACGCCCGGGACCGCGTACACCTACGGGCACCACTCCTGGGGTGAGTTCAATGGCAACTTCGGCCAATTCGGCCTCGCGCGAGGCGGTATGGGCGCCATCAGCGAGGCCCTCGCGGCCGGCGCGCGACACTACGGCGCGACCATCCGCACCTCGACCCCCGTCGACACGGTGATCGTCGAACGCGGAACGGCGACCGGCGTGCGCCTCGCCGACGGCAGCGTCGTCACCGCGCGGCAGGTCTTCTCCAACGCCGACCCCAAGCGGTCGCTGCTCCAGCTGATCCAGCCTGGAGTGCTGCCCGCCAAGCTAGTCCGCGACGTGGAGAACATCGACACCCGCGGGTCGATGGCCAGGATTCACCTGCTCGTCGACGAACTGCCGCAGTACCTTCCGTTCCCCGACGCCTCGGAGGGACCGCAGCACCACGGGCATCAACTGCTGGGACCCAGCCGTGAGGCGTTCGAGGAGGCCTACGAGGCGCAGCGCCGTGGCACCTTCCCCAGCACGTTCGTGATCGAGGCGGTTACGCAATCGGTGACCGACGACTCGCTGGCGCCTGCGGGCCTGCACACCATGACCCTGGGCATCCAGCAGCTCCCGTCCGAGCTGATCGGCACGACGTGGGCGGCCGAGAAGGAGAAGTGGGCCGACCTCGTACTCGAAGACCTGTTCACCTATGCGCCCAATCTGCGTGAGCACATCGTCGACCGCGTGATCATCACACCCGACGATCTCAACGACGAGTACCTGATCACCGACGGGAACATCTTCCACGGCAGCATGATGCTCGACCAGCTGTTCGGAGCGCGACCCATCCCGGAGTTGGCGAATTACCGCACCCCGGTGACCAGTTACTACCTGTGCGGCTCGGGCACCCACCCCGGCGGCGGCGTGATGGGGGCCAACGGACACAACGCGGCCAAGGTCGCGCTCGCTGACGCGGCGGGTATCGCCGCCCCGACCGCGACGACGGGCGTTCGCACCGGAGGCAAGAAGGCCCCGTGGCAGCAGCGGTTCGTCGGCACCCTGATGTCGACCAAGCCCGGACGCTGGGTCGGGTACCGGGCGGCACGACAGCCGGCGCTGCGCAAGGTCACCGCGTACGCGGCGCGGGTCCGCTGACCGTGTCGACGCCGCCCGTGGGGTTGCGGAGCGCGAAGTGGTTCGCGGGCAAGGACGTACCCGGCTTCGTCCACCGGTCGGCGATGCGGGCATCGGGGTTCTCCCGGATGGCGTTCGAGGGCCGACCCATCGTCGGCATCTGCAACTCCTGGTCCGAGGTCGTCAACTGCAACATGCACTTTCGCGGTCTAGCGGACTCGGTGCGACGCGGCGTGCTGGCGGCGGGCGGGTTCCCGCTGGAGTTCCCCACCATGTCGCTCGGTGAGCAACTGATGAAGCCGACCACCATGCTGTTCCGCAACCTGATGGCGATGGACGTCGAGGAGTCGATCCGCGCCTACCCCTTCGACTCCGTCGTCCTGCTCGGCGGCTGCGACAAGACCGTCCCGGCGCAGCTGATGGGGGCGGCGAGCGCCGACGTCCCCGCGATCGCGCTGACCGGCGGGCCTGCCGCCCCCGCGGTGTTCCGGGGCAAGCAACTCGGGGTGGGCACCGACCTCTGGGAGTACATCGACGACGTGCGGGCAGGCCGGATGTCCATGGCCGAGTACGAGCAGCTGGAGGCGGCAGCGGGACCATCCCGGGGGCACTGTCCGGAGATGGGCACCGCGTCGACGATGGCCACGTTGGTGGAAGGCCTCGGCATGACGCTGCCCGGCAGTGCCGCCATTCCCGCGATGGACTCGCGCCGGCTGCAGGTCGCCGAGGAGGTCGGCGCGCGAGCGGTCGGGTTGGCCGTCGAGCGGCTGCGGCCGTCGCAGGTCATGACGGCCGAGGCCTTCGACAACGCCATCACGCTGATGCTGGCCGTCGGCGGCTCGACCAACGCGATCGTGCACCTGCTCGCCATCGCCGGCCGGGTCGGAGTCCCCCTGTCGCTAAACCGCTTCCACGAACTGTCCGCGCGCACACCGCTGGTGGTCAACGTGCGGCCCGCGGGCGAGCACCTCGTCGAGCAGGTGTTCCACGCCGGCGGAATCCCGGCGGTGCTGAAGGCGGTCGAGCCGCTGCTGCACACCGAGGCCGTCACCGTCACCGGCAAGACCGTCGCCGACAACCTGCCCACGGTTTCCGCGACCGACACTGCGGTCATCGCTGCGCTGAGCGCGCCGTTTCAGCCGCCCGGCGGACTCGCGGTTGTGCGCGGCAACCTCGCTCCCGACGGTGCGGTGATCAAGTGCAGTGCGGCCACCCCGTCGCTGCTCGTCCACCAAGGGCCGGCCGTGGTGTTCGAGGACATGAAGGATTTGATCCGACGGTTCGATGATCCCGACCTCGAGGTGACCGCGGATTCCGTGCTGGTGCTGCGATCGGCGGGTCCGCGCGGCGCTCCCGGCATGCCCGAGTGGGGCCAGTTGCCCATTCCCAGCAAGCTGCTCAAACAGGGCGTCACCGACATGGTCCGCATCTCCGACGCCCGGATGAGTGGCACGGCCTACGGCACCTGCGTGCTGCACGTCAGCCCCGAGTCGGCCGTGGGCGGCCCACTCGCTCTGGTCCGCGACGGCGACGTCATCGCACTCGACGCCCACGCGGGGACACTCGACGTGCTGATCTCCGACGACGAGTTGTCGGTGCGCCGAGCGGCATTGGTACGCACACCGCCGCGCCATACCCGCGGGTATGCGTCGATGTACGTCGAGCGCGTACTGCAGGCTCACCAGGGCTGCGACTTCGACTTCCTGGTCGGGCGTTCGACGAGTCCCGACGACGAACCGGATGCGATCTTCGAGGGCTGGATCGGCGGCTGGTGAACTAGGCGCCCAACTCGACGCGCCCGGCGTACCGTCTCGAAGATCGGCTTGCAAGCCGCATCCTCGGGGGGCGCACATGACTCCATCGACCAGGTACAGATTGCTCCGCGTCGCGCTGGTCGTGTTCGGTGCCGTCATGATGCTGCTCTATCCCCTCGCCCTGATCTGGCCGTCGGGATGGGCTTGGCATTCAGGCGCGCCGCACGAATCGAACTACTTCATGATGATCGTTGGCCTCTATTTCACATTGGGCGCCTTTCTGTGGAATGCCGCACGACGTCCGGAGGCGCACGTCAGTCTGATGTGGTTCACGGTGTGCTCGAGCGTCATCCACGCCGCGATCATGGCGGTGCAGTCCATCGGCGGTGACCACCACGACATCGGACACATGTGGGGTGACGTCCCGGCTTTGCTCCTCGTCGCCATCGTGCTGTCGGCGCTCGTGCTGATGTCGGACCTCGATCGACGTTCCCACGACGGACGGGTCGAATAGACCGTTCGGACGGCCTCAGCTCTCCGATACGGCCACTATGACCTTGTCGCCGTGACGCTCGGCGGCGGAGCCGAAGGCCTTGGCAGCCTTCGTCAGAGGGTGCCGTTCGGTGACCAGCTGATCCAGGTCGATCGCCGTGGTCGCCAGTTCGATCGCGCGTGGATAGGTGTCGTTCATCCGGCGCACCATGGCGAACGTCAAACCCTTTCGCCGCGCCGCCGCAGCGGGGAACGACGAGGCGTCCTCCGACGGGATGCCGCCCAATGCAATCCGGCCACCCGGACGAACTGCAGAGACCGCCGTGGCGATCGCCGCGTCGGTGCCTGCCAGTTCGACGACGACGTCCACGCCCCGGCCATCCGTGGCGTCGAGCACCGCCTGAGCGTCGTCACCGGCGCTCCACACCGCGTCGGCGCCGCAGCGCTGCGCGGTGGCGCGACGGTGCGCCAGCGGTTCGACGGCGAACACCCGGCCTGCCCCGGACTCCCGGGCCACCTGGACGGCGAGCACGCCGATCGGTCCCGCTCCGACCACCAGTACGTCGGCTCCCTTCCGAACGTGACCGACGCGCACGGCGTGGATGGCGACACCGAGCGGCTCGAGCAGGGCCCCGGCATCGTCGCTGAGATCGTCGGGCAGCGGGTGCAGGAGGTGGTCGGGCCAGACCAGCTGCTCCTGCAGGCCGCCGTACAGGGCACCGTGTCCGGCGAATTCCACCGTCGGACAGAGGTTGTGGTAGCCCGAACGGCACATCTCGCACAGCCGGCACGGAATCGCGGGGTCGACCGCGACCCGCCGGCCCGCGTACGGGCCGGTGAGTGCAACCCCCGCGAACTCGTGTCCCGGCACCACGGGGTGCTCTATCCGGTTCTCGCCGATTCCCCCGTCGGTGAACCAGTGGAGGTCCGATCCGCAGATTCCGACCGACGTCACGGCCACGAGCGACGAGCCGGGGCCGGGTTCGTCGGGAGCCGGCTCGTGCGCTACCCGCACGTCACCGACGGCGTGCAGGCGTGCGGCGAGCATCCGGCGCCCGCCGGTGTCAGAGGCCGACGGCGACATGGTGATACACGTCGTTCCACTTCAGCTCGTGCGCGAAGCCCCGCACGGTGGTGTCGGCGTCGATGAGGAGCAGCTCGGTGTTCGTCATCGCCGCAAGGTCTTCGATCGCGTCGGTTCCCACCGCGGTCGTCATCACCGTGTGATGCGGCGCACCGGCCATCAGCCATGCTTCGGCCGACGTGGACCAGGACGGCAGGGGCTCCCACACAGCGCACGCCACCGGCAGGTTCGGCAGTTCGGCGGGCGGTTCGATGATCCGAACCTCGTTGGCCACCAACCGGAAACGCGAACCCATGTCGCAGATCCCGATGACGACCGCGTCGGCGGCGGCTGCGGTGAAGCGCAGTCGCACCGGATCCTCCCGGCCGCCGATGGACAGCGGGTGTACCTCCACGGTGGGCGTGGCGCCCGCGATGCTCGGGCACACCTCCAGCATGTGCGCTCCGAGGATGCGTTCGCGCCCCGGCGTCAGGTCGTAGGTGTAGTCCTCCATGAACGACGTCCCGCCAGGCAGACCCTCGCCCATCGCCTTGATCGTGCGCAGCATCAAGGCGGTCTTCCAATCGCCCTCGCCGCCGAAGCCGTAGCCGTCGGCCATCAACCTCTGCACGGCCAAACCCGGCAGCTGGCGCAGGCCGCCCAGGTCCTCGAAGTTGGTGGTGAACGCGTGGAAGCCGCCGTCGTGGAGGAACTTCCGCAATCCGACTTCGATCTGCGCGGCGTACCGCAAGGCGGCGTGCCGGATCCCGCCCGGCAGCAGCTCGGCGGCGACCTCGTAGGTGCCCACGTACTCGCGCACCAGCTTGTCGACGTCGACGGGTCGGACGCGCTCGACGACGTCGACCAGGTCGTTGACACCGTAGGCGTCGACCGACACACCGAAGTGTGCCTCGGCCTCCACCTTGTCCCCCTCGGTCACGGCGACGCCGCGCATGTTGTCGCCGAAGCGGGCGACCTTCATCGTCGACAGCTCGGCGTGCCCCAGCGCGGCCCGCGTCCACGACCCGATGCGCTCCCGCGTGCGCGGATCGTCGACGTGTCCGGCGACCGTCTTGCGAGGATGCGACAGCCGCGACTGGATGTAGCCGAACTCCCGGTCGCCGTGGGCGGCCTGGTTGAGGTTCATGAAGTCCATGTCGATGCTGCTCCATGGCAACTCGACGCCGAACTGCGTGTGCAGGTGCAGCAGCGGTTTGCGCAACGCCTTCAGCCCGCGGATCCACATCTTCGCCGGGGAGAACGTGTGCATCCACGCGACGACGCCGATGCACTCGGCGGACGCGTTGGCTTCACCCAGGACTCGGGCGATCTGGTCGGAATCGGTGACCACCGGGATCCAGCGCACCTCGACCGGGATCTCGGCGCTGCCGTCGAGGCGGTCGGCGATCCGGCGGGACTGATCGGCCACCTGCTCGAGGATGTCCTGCCCGTACATCGACTGGCTGCCCGTGAGGAACCACACCTGACTGGTCACGAGTCGAGACGCGATCATCGCTGGTCCTCCTGCACGGGGTCGGCATGCCGGCCGGCCTGGCCGTACACGTTCTGGTACCGCTCGAACAGCGCCGACACGTCCGCGGCAGCGATCGGGGTTGCATCCCCGAGTTGCCTGCTGATGTGCACGGTGCGCGCGACGTCCTCCACCATCACGGCGGCCTTGACCGCATCCCGGGCAGTGCGCCCGATGGTGAACGGCCCGTGGTTGCGCATCAGCACCGCCGGAGATCGGCTGTCGCGCAACGTGTCCACGATGCCGCGTCCGATTGAGTCGTCGCCGATGAGCGCGAACGGTCCGACCGGGACGTCACCGCCGAACTCGTCGGCGATCATGGTGAGCACGCACGGTATCGGCTCGCCGCGCGCTGCCCACGCGGTCGCGTAGGTGGAGTGGGTGTGCACGACGCCACCCACCGCGGGCATGTGCCGGTACACGTAGGCGTGCGCCGCAGTGTCCGACGACGGGGCAAGGGCACCGTCGACGAGGTTCCCGTAGAGGTCGCAGACGACCATGTCCTCGGCGGTCAGTGTGTCGTAGTCCGCACCCGACGGCTTGATCACCATCAGGTCGCGGCCGGGCACCCGGGCCGAGACGTTGCCCGCGGTCCAGATCACCAACTCGTAGTGGGTCAGATGCGCATGCAGGTCGCAGACCTGGCGGCGGAGTTCGGATACGACGCGGTCGACTTCGGAGGTGATGGTCATGACGAGGCACCCACGGCTTCCCGGGTGTCGATCCGGCGCAACCGTCGCATCATGTCGTTGCCGCGGCCGAACCATTCGTAGGCGGCGACGTATTCGCGGTAGAGCCGGTCGTAGGCGGCCACGTTGTCTGGAATCGGCTTGTAAGCAGCGGGTATTCGTCTGCCCATTGCCGAGGCGGCCGTGCGGACGTCGGCATGGACACCCGCAGCGGCAGCGGCGTGGATCGCCGCGCCCAGCGCCGGCGCCTGCGCCGACGGCACGATCGACAGCGGCAATCCGACGGCGTCGGCGTAGATCTGCATCAGCAGGCCGTTCTTCAAGAGCCCACCGGCGACCACCAGCTCGGTGACCGGCACGCCGCTGTCGACGAACGTCTCGACGATCATCCGGGTACCGAACGCGGTGGCCTCGAGCAGTGCCCGGTACATGTCGACGCAGGTGGTCTCGAGCGTCTGGCCGATCATGACGCCCGACAGTTCGTGGTCGACGAGCACCGAACGGTTCCCGCTATGCCAGTCCAACGCCACCAACCCGTGCTGCCCCACGCGTTGGCGGCCCGCGAGATCGGTGAGGTGTTCGTGGATGGTCAGCCCGCGACGGCGCGCCTCGACCTGGTAGTCCTCTGGAACGCAGTTGTCGACGAACCAGCCGAAGATGTCGCCGACGCCCGACTGCCCGGCCTCGTAGCCCCAGCTGCCCTCGCAGATCCCGCCGTCGACCACGCCGCACATGCCCGGAACATTGCGCAGCACATCGGAGTTCATCACGTGACACGTCGACGTACCCATGATCGCGACCAGGTGTCCTGGCTGCAGCGCGTCGGCCGCGGCCACGGTGACGTGGGCGTCGACGTTACCCACGGCGACGGGGATCCCCTCGCGCAGGCCGGTCCATCCTGCGGCCTCCGCGGTGAGCGAGCCTGCGCGGTCGCCGAGCTGGCCGATCGGGTGCTCCAGCTTGTCGACGACGAAGTCGGCGAAGCCGGGACGCACCTCGGCGAGGAACTCCCGCGACGGGTAGTTGCCGTCCTGACGGATGCCCTTGTAGCCGGCCGTGCAGGCATTGCGGACGTACGCACCGCACAGCTGCCACACGATCCAGTCGGCACCCTCGACGAACGAGTCCATCGCCTCGTACAGCTGCGGGTCCTCGTCGAAGATCTCCAACGCCTTCGCGAACTCCCACTCGCTCGAGATCAGGCCACCGTAGCGCGGCAGCCACGACTCGCCACGTTGCGCAGCAACGGCATTGATGCGGTCGGCCTGCGGCTGGGGCGAGTGGTGGCGCCACAGCTTGGCGTAGGCGTGCGGCCGGTCGCGGTACGCGGCCACGTCGCACAGCGGCGTTCCGTCGCCGAGCACCGGCACCATCGTGCAGGCGGTGAAGTCGGTTCCGATCCCGATCACGTCGGCCGGATCGATGCCGGACCTGGCCACGGCCTCCGGCACCGCGATCCGGAGCACCTCGACGTAGTCGCTGGGCACCTGCAGGGCCCAGCGCGATGGAAGTCGCGTGGCACTGCCCGGCAGCGATTCGGAGATCACCCCGTGCGGATACGCGTGCTCGGCGCTTGCCAGTTCGTGGCCGTCACTGACCCGGACGACCAGCGCTCGACCGGACAGCGTTCCGAAATCCACTCCGACCGTGTACTTCTCGTCACTCAAGGGGTCTCCTAGTGCGTTGCGTGCTCTTGCGGATGATGAGTTCGGGGGGAAGGAGCGGTACGGAGGCCGACATCCCGTTCAACGTCGTCGTCACCAGATCGATCGCCCGTTGGCCGACGGCCTGAAAGTCCTGCCTGATGGTGGTGAGCGCGGGGTTGAGGTAGCCGGCTTCGGGAATGTCGTCGAATCCGACGACGCTGACGTCCTCCGGGACTCGCACGCCCGCCTCGGCGAACGCGTGCAGCACGCCGATCGCCATCTGGTCGTTGGCGACGAACACACCCGTCGCGTCACCCCGTCGCGCCAGCTCGCGGCCGATCTCGTACCCGCGTGCCGGCGTCCAGTCGCCTTCCCAGTGCTCCTCGGGCACCGTCAGCCCGGAATCGCGCAGCGCCGCCTCGTACCCGGTCCGGCGACCCTTTGCCTCGGTCCAGGTCATCGGACCCGAGACGTGGACGATCGCGCGATGCCCGAGGTCGATCAGATGCCGGGTGGCTTGGCGCGCTCCGTCGATCTGGTCGACGCCGACGCTGAGCCCGCGTCCCGAGAGATCGCCTTCGACCACGATCAGCGGCAAGCCGGCGTCGGCGGAGTGCACGACGGCCAGCGCCTCCTCCTGAGCGGCGATCATGACGATCGCCTCGACGGACTGACGAGCGAGATGGTCCAGCGCACTGCGGAGTTCCTCGAGCGTGATCTCCGACAGCGGCACCAGGCTGGAGAAGTAGCCCGCCGCGTGGGCGGCTTCCTGAACGAAGCGTTGGATGCTCGAGGGGCCGTACTGGGCGCTGTTGGTCCCGACGATGCCGATGATCCCCGAGCGTCTGGTCACCAGCGCCCGCGCCGCGGTGTTGGGCCGGTACCCGAGTTCTTCGATGGCCTGCTCGACCCGCGCCTTGGTCGCCGGGCGGATGCTCGACGAGCCGTTGATCACGCGCGAGACCGTCTGGTGGCTGACGCCTGCGAGGCGGGCGACGTCGGCCATGACCGGCTTGGGCGTCATCGGGGGCATCGAGGGGCTGTTCATCCGGGTTTCCTCATCACTAGGCGTTGAACCAGGACGAATACCAGCAACAGGACGCCGGTCATGATTCGGGTCCAGTACGAGTCGAGGTTCTCGGCCGTGACGAACGTCTGGATGGTGCCGAGCACGAGCACGCCGATGACGGAGCCCAGGACGAATCCGACGCCGCCGGAGAGCAGGACTCCGCCGATGACCGCCGCGGCGATCGCGTCGAGTTCCAGTCCGATGCCGTTGAGGCTGTATCCGGACAACTTCTGGACGGCGAGCAGCAGACCGGCCAGCGCTGCGCAGAGGCCGCTGATCGCGTATACCGACACCCGCGCCCGTGCGGCGCCGAGTCCCATCAGTTGCGCCGACTGGCGGTTGCCCCCGATGGCGTACACCGTCCGGCCGAAACGGGACTCGTGCAGTACGTACGCCGCGACCACGACCACCGCGACGGCGATGACCACGGTCCAGCGAATGAACTTGTCCTCGTACAGGTACACGTAGTTCAGCCCGAACTCGCGCAACAGCGGGTCCTCGATCGGCAGCGTGTCGACGCTGATCACGTAGCAGAGTCCGCGGGCCAAGAACATGCCGGCGAGCGTGACGATGAACGGCTGGACGTCGAAGTACTCGATGACGAGCCCCATCATCAGCCCGAGCAGCGGCCCGACGATCAGCACCGCCCCCACAGCCAGCGGCATCGGCCAGCCGGCCTGAAGCGTGGTGGCGACGATCACCGTGGACAGTGCCACCACCGATCCGACGCTCAAGTCGATGCCGCCGGTGAGGATGACGAACGTCATGCCGACGGCGAGGACGACGAGATACGCGTTGTCCACCAGCAGGTTCAAGAACACCTGGGTGGGGCTGGCGAAGTCGTAGCGAGCGATCAGCGCACCGAACATCGCGACGAACAGGGCCAGCGACACCAGTGGCGAGAGGTAGCGCCCCCGGGCACGTCGAACGAGGTGCCCGACGACGGGCCGGGGCCGGGCTTGCGGTGGTGCGCTCACGGTGCTCACTTCGTCGCCATCCCGGACACTGCCGACTGAGGCGCCAGGATGGTCTCCTGCGCAACGCCTTCCGGCGTCGACACCGTGGCGCTGCGGGTTGGCCGGCGCCGGGTGAGCGCTGCCCGGAACTTCGGCGCCTGCAGCAGACACACCGCGATGACGACGAGCGCCTTGAACACCAGCGTGGTCTCCGGGGTGATCCCTGCGGTGTAGACGGTGGTGGTGAGGGTCTGGATGATGAGCGCGCCGATGATCGTCCCGGTCAGGCTGAAGCGTCCGCCGAGCAGCGACGTGCCGCCGATGACGACGGCGAGGATGGCGTCCATCTCGATCCAGAGCCCCGCGTTGTTGGCGTCGGCGGCGGAGATGTTCGACGCGATCATGAGGCCGGCGATTCCGGCGCACAGCGCGCAGAACACGTAGACGGCGAACACGATAGAGCGGTGCCGCACCCCGGCGAGCCGACTCGCCTCGGGGTTGACGCCGACGGACTCGAGCAGCATGCCGAGAGCGGTACGCCGCGTGAGCAGACCGACGACCAGGAACACGGAGAGGCTCACCAGGATCGCGACCGGGAGGCCGAACGCGTAGCCCGCACCGAGCACCTTGAACGGCGCACTGGTCACCGTGACGATCTGGCCGTCGGTGATGAACAGCGCGATGCCCCGGCCAGCCGTCATCAGGATCAGCGTGGCGATGATCGGCTGGACGCCGAACACCGATACCAGCGCACCATTCCACAGGCCGAGTGCGACGGCGACACCGAGGGCAATGGCGGCCGCGGTGATCACGGTGCCCGCGCCGGCCGGATCGGTCGAGGAGGCGATGTGGGCGCATGCCAAGGCTCCACTGACGGCGACGACGGCGCCCACCGACAGGTCGATGCCGCGCGACGCGATCACCAAAGTCATGCCGAGGGCGACCAGCATGGTGGGTGCACCGTTGCGCAGGATGTCGATGACGCTGCCGAACAGGTGACCGTCCTGAACGCGGATGGCCAGGAAGCTGGGTGTCACGACGACGTTGACGGCCAGCAACGCGATCAGCGCCCCCACGGGCCACAGCAGCGGTGAGGCAAGCACCTTGTGCCTCATCGCACGTCACCGCCGGCGATCAGTGCCGTCAGTTCCCGCACCGTGCAGTCGTTGCCGACCGTTGCGATGCGACGTCCTTCGCGCAGGACCACGATGCGGTCGCTGATGCGCGCGACTTCGTCGAGTTCTGCCGATATGAAGACCACGCCCATTCCGTCGGTGGCGAGATCGGTGACGAGTCGCTGAATCTGGGCCTTCGCGCCCACGTCGATGCCGCGGGTGGGTTCGTCGAGGATGATCAGCTGCGGCTCGGTGATGAGCCACCGCGCCAGCAGCACCTTCTGTTGATTGCCGCCGCTGAGGTTTCGCACCAGTGCCAACGGGTTGCGCGGCCGAATGTCGAGCGCTTCCATGTAGTTCGCCACCAGGTCGTCCTTGGCCTTCCTAGACAGTGGACGTGCGAACCCGCGACGCGCCTGCAGTGCCAGGACCAGGTTGTCGCGCACGGTTAGGTCGCCGACGATCCCCTCGCGCTTGCGATCCTCCGATGAGAACGCGAGGCCCTTGGCGATTGCGGCGCGGGGCGAGCGGATCGCTGCTGCCATCCCGTTGACCGAGATCTCGCCGGTGGTCGGACGATCCGCGCCGAAGAGCAGCCGCGCCAGCTCGGTTCGGCCGGAACCGAGTAGCCCGGCGAGTCCGACCACCTCGCCACGACGAACGTCGACGTCCACGGGATGGAGACCTGGTGCTCGCCCAATCCCCCGCGCGCTCAGTACCGTCTCGTCGCCCGCGTCCTCGCTGGTGGCCACGGCTTCTTCGATCTTCTCGAGCAGTTCGAGGTCGTGACCGAGCATCGCCGCGATCAGGCTCACCCTGTCCAATTCGGCGGTCGGGTACTCGCCGACCAGACGCCCGTTGCGTAGCACCGTCATCCGGTCCGAGATCTCGTACACCTGATCGAGGAAGTGCGACACGAACAGGATTGCGGTACCGCCGTCGCGCAGGCGGCGCATGACCCGGAAGAGTTCGGCCACCTCGTCGGCATCGAGGCTGGACGTGGGTTCGTCGAGGATCAACACCCGCGCCGACACTGCCGTCGCTCGAGCGATGGCGACCAGTTGCTGCAGCGCGATCGGATGGTCGCCCAGAGTGGATCTCGCATCGATGGTGACGTCCAGCTCGGCCAGCAGTTCGCCGGCCCGTTCGTTCATTGCCCGGTAGTCGATGCGTCCGAATCGACGCGGCTCGCGACCGAGCAGGATGTTCTCCGCCACGGTCAGATTGGTGCAGAGGTTGACCTCCTGGTAGACGGTGCTGATGCCGGCGGCTTGCGCGTGGCGCGGACCGCTGAACCGCTGCTCGACGCCGTCGACGGCGATGCGTCCCGCGTCGATGTCGTAGACACCGGTGAGCGCCTTGATCAGCGTCGACTTCCCAGCGCCGTTCTCGCCCATCAACGCGTGGATCTCGCCAGGCAGCAGCCGGAAGTCGACACCGTCGAGTGCCTTGACACCGGGGAAGCCGATGGTGACGTTGCGCATGTCGACCACGGGGGTGTCGGCGGGCGCGAGAACCGAAGCGGTCATGGGGAATTCCTCGTCTGGGCGCGCGTCAGTACTTGCGGTCCGGGAGGACGGCCGCGGCCTGCTGCTGGTCGAAGGCCTCGTCCGGGGTGACGACGCGCGGCGGTACCGGCTCGCCGGCGACCACCTTCTTGGCGAGGTCCATGAGCTGCGGACCGAGCAGCGGGTTGCACTCGACGATGTAGTTGAACTTGCCGTCCGCCAAGGCCTGCATGCCGTCATGGGTGGCGTCCACGGCGACGATCTGAACGTCCTTGCCGGGAGTGAGCCCTGCTGCCTCGATGGCCTCCATCGCACCCAGACCCATGTCGTCGTTCTGCGCGAACACCAGATCGATCTTCGGGTTCGCCTTCAGGAACGCCTCCATGACCTGCTTGCCGCCCGATCGGGTGAAATCACCGCTCTGCGAGGCGATCACCCTCAGGTTGGGGTTCGCCGCGATGGCGTCGGCGAATCCGGAGTTGCGCTCGATGGCGGGGTCGGCACCCGTCGTACCCTCGAGCTGGACGATGTTCACCGGTCCCGGTGCCGACGCGTGTTGCTCGACCACCCACTTGCCGGCGCGGCGGCCCTCCTCGACGAAGTCCGCTCCGACGAAGGTCTTGAAGACGTCCTTCTCCTGCGTGTCGACGGCCCGGTCGGTGAGGATCACCGGGATTCCGGCGTTCTTGGCTTCGAGCAACACGGCGTCCCACCCCGTGCGAACCACCGGGCTGAACGCGATCACGTCGACGCGCTGCTGCACGAACGAGCGGATCGCGCTGATCTGGTTCTCCTGCTCGCCGTTGGCGTCGGAGAACTTGAGGTCGACGTCGGCCGCCGTCGCCGCTTCCTGAATCGACTTGGTGTTGGCGGTTCGCCATCCACTTTCGGCACCGACCTGAGAGAACCCCATGGTGATCGCGCCACCCTCGGAACCGGCGCCGGGCGCCGTGCCCGGCGCGGGTCCGCTGCCGCAGGCGGCCAGCACGCCCGCCGTGGCGATGACGGCCATCGCGGTCATGACTCTGTTCACGTCGACTCCTCGTGGTGGGTGCGTTCGCCCTGTTCAGGGCGGTGATGATGAGCGGAGAGCTGGTCGCGGTGCGGACTCAAGCGCTGTGACCGGGATTACACTGGCTCGGATGTTAACGCTCACATTCAGCCGATGTCAACGGTCTCGTGAACGTTCACATCGGCGCCCGGCGATCCTTGACAAAGCCGTGAGCCGCGTCACATGATCTTCAATGTTAGCGCTCACATCGCTGGTGGCCTGCCGCCCCGCGACGGAGATGGGCGGCACGGGATCAACCGGAGGAATTCATGCGCAAGAGCTTTGTTCGTGTCGCGGGCGCGCTCGCCGTCGTCGCCGCGCTCGCCAGCGCCGGCTGCGGTCGCTCCACGACCACGGAGACAACCGGTGGCGGCGATGGCGAGCGCACGGGGACGGTCGGCATCTCGATGCCGACGAAGTCCTCCGAACGCTGGGTCGCCGACGGCAACAACATGGCCGAGCAGTTCACGGCGCTGGGCTATCAGACCGACCTGCAGTACGGCGACGACGTAGTGCAGAACCAGGTGTCGCAGATCGAGAACATGATCACCAAGGGCGTGAAGGCCTTGGTGATCGCACCGATCGACGGCTCGTCGCTGACCGACATCCTCCAGCGCGCCGCCGACGCCAAGATCCCCGTCGTCAGCTACGACCGGCTCATTCGAGGTACCGCGAACGTCGACTACTACGCCACGTTCGACAACTTCAAGGTCGGCGTGCTGCAGGCGTCTTACATCACCGACAAGCTGGGTCTCGCTTCGGGCAAGGGGCCCTTCAACATCGAGCTGTTCGCCGGATCGCCGGACGACAACAATGCGACGTTCTTCTTCAACGGCGCGATGAGCGTCCTGCAGCCCTTCATCGACAGCGGCAAGCTCGTCGTCAAGAGCGGTCAGACCACTTTCGACCAGGTGGCGACTCTGCGCTGGGACGGTGGCCTCGCGCAGTCGCGCATGGACAACCTGCTGAGCAAGGCCTACACCAGCGGCCGGGTGGACGCGGTCCTGTCCCCCTACGACGGCATGTCGCTCGGGATCATCTCCGCCTTGAAGAGCGCCGGATACGGTACCCCCGACAAGCGGCTGCCGATCGTCACCGGCCAGGACGCCGAACTGGCCTCGGTCAAGTCGATCATCGCAGGCGAGCAGACGCAGACGGTGTTCAAGGACACCCGTGAACTCGCCAAATCTGCTGTGCAGATGGCCGATTCGCTGCTGACGGGCGGCACCCCCGAGGTCAACGACACCACGACCTACGAGAACGGGGTGAAGGTCGTCCCGGCATTCCTGCTCGAACCGGTCAGCGTCGACAAGGACAACTACCAGAAGGTGCTCGTCGACTCCGGCTACTACACGGCTGCACAGGTCGCGTGAACGATGCCGCGGCCGCGCCGCTGCTCGAGATGCGCGGCATCACCAAGCGGTTCGGCGACGTCACCGCCCTGAGCGACGTCAACCTCACCGTGCGCACCGGCGAGGTGCACGCGATCTGCGGCGAGAATGGTGCTGGTAAGTCGACTCTGATGAAGGTGCTCAGCGGCATCTACCCCCACGGCAGCTATGAGGGCGACATCGTCTTCGACGGCGCCAGTGGCGAGTTCAAGGACATCCGGTCCAGCGAGCGGCGCGGCATCGTGATCATCCACCAGGAACTCGCGCTGGTACCCGTGTTGTCGATCGCCGAGAACGTCTTCCTCGGCAACGAACACGCGTCCGCCGGGGTCATCAGCTGGCACGAGACGATGACCCACGCACAGCGACTGCTCGAACGGGTCGGTCTGCAGGAGAGCCCGCATACGCGGATCGCCGACATCGGCGTCGGCAAGCAGCAACTGGTCGAGATCGCCAAGGCGCTGTCGAAGAAGGTCAAGCTCCTGATCCTCGACGAGCCCACCGCGGCGCTCAACGACGAGGACAGCAGGCATCTGCTCGACCTCATCGTCGAACTCAAGACCCAAGGCCTGACCTGCATCATCATCTCGCACAAGCTCAACGAGGTGATGCGGGTCGCCGACACGATCACCATCCTGCGCGACGGACAGACCATCGAAACCCGGCCGGTCGAAACGGGGCTCACGGAGGAACACGTGATCCGCGGGATGGTGGGCCGCGACATGGTCGACCGCTTCCCCGAGCGGAGCCCGCACGCCATCGGCGACGTCACCTTCGCCGTCGAGGACTGGACGGTGTTCCATCCACTCGACCAGCAGCGCAAGGTGGTCGACGGCGTCTCCATCAACGTGCGGCGCGGTGAAGTCGTCGGCCTCGCCGGCCTCATGGGCGCAGGGCGCACCGAGTTGGCGATGAGTGTCTTCGGCCGCAGCTACGGAAAGAAGGGTGGCGGCGCGGTCTTCAAGGACGGTAGGGAGATTCGGACGCGCACCGTGTCAGAGGCGATCGGTCACGGCATCGCCTACGCCACCGAGGACCGCAAGCACTACGGCCTCAACCTGATGGACGACATCGCCCGCAGCGTGACGTTGGCTTCGCTGTCGAAGGTGAGCAGGGCATCGGTCGTCAACGAGCACGAAGAGACGGTGGTCGCCGAGCGCTTCCGCAAGGACATGCGCATCAAGGCGCAATCGGTGAAATCGATCACCGGCAACCTGTCGGGCGGCAATCAGCAGAAGGTGGTGCTGAGCAAGTGGATCTTCGCCGACCCGGACGTGCTGATCCTCGACGAGCCGACACGCGGCATCGACGTCGGCGCCAAGTACGAGATCTACACGATCATCAACGACCTTGCTGCGCAGGGCAAGTCGGTGATCGTCATCTCTTCCGAACTGCCGGAGCTGATCGGCCTGTGCGATCGGATCTACACCCTCAACGAGGGCAGGCTCACCGGTGAGGTACACCGCGCGGACGCTGCCCAGGAGACATTGATGCACTTCATGATGAAGGGACCGACCACATGACCACCAGTTCGACGGTGGACGCGGCGTCGAGCGCGCAGGCACCCCCACCACCGGACTCCCCGGCGTCGCGACTCAAGACCGCGCTGCGGGGCAACTTCCGGCAATACGGCATGGTCGTCGCGCTGGTGCTGATCGTGATCCTGTTCCAGGTGTGGACCAGCGGGATCCTGCTCAAACCGCTCAACGTCACCAACATCGTTCAGCAGAACGGTTACATCCTCATCTTGGCGATCGGGATGGTCATCGTGATCATCTCCGGGCACATCGACCTGTCGGTCGGCTCGATCGCGGGATTCGTCGGCGCCATGTCGGCGGTCCTGATGATCCGCTACGACATGCCCTGGCCCGTGGCGGTGGTCGTGTGTCTGCTGCTGGGTGCGCTGATCGGTGCGTGGCAGGGGTTCTGGATCGCATACGTCGGCATTCCCTCGTTCATCGTGACCCTCGCCGGCATGCTGGTGTTCCGCGGTGCGACGCAGTATCTGCTCGAGGGGCAGTCGATCGCCCCGTTCCCCCGCAGCTTCAGTCAGGTCAGCAGCGGGTTCCTGCCCGAGGTGGGCGGCGCCAGCCTCTACCACTGGCCGACCGTGATCCTCGGGGTGTTCGTCATGGCCGCGGCCATCTGGCAGCAGGTCCGTCAGCGAAGGACGCAGACCCGCTACGGCTTCGACGTGCTGCCGCTGGTCTGGTTCATCGCCAAGTGCGCCGCGATCGTCGCCGCGCTGGCCGCGTTCACGCTGTTGCTCGCCAGCTACCGGGGCGTCCCGGTCGTCGGCATCATCTTGGCTGTTGCGTTCGTGCTGTACGCATTCCTGATGCGCAGCACCGTCTTCGGGCGACAGGTCTACGCCGTCGGCGGCAACGTGGCAGCCGCGCGGCTGTCCGGCGTGAAGACCAAGCGGGTCACCTTCCTGGTGTTCGTCAACATGGGTCTGCTCTCGGCCCTGGCCGGCCTCCTCTTCGCCGCCCGACTCAACTCCGCTACGCCGCAGGCCGGCATCGGCATGGAGTTGGAAGCGATCGCGGCGGCGTTCATCGGCGGCGCGTCCGCCAACGGCGGGGTGGGGACGGTGTTCGGCGCGATCATCGGCGGCTTCGTGCTCGGCGTGCTGAACAACGGCATGTCCCTGATCGGAATCGGTAGCGACATTCAGCAGCTCATCAAGGGCCTGGTGCTCCTGGCCGCAGTCGGCTTCGACGTCTACAACAAGAAGAAGGGCGGGTCGTGACGTGATGGACCGGTTCGACCGACAGATCATGGACTTCGTCCGCAGCTGGGTCCCCTACGGCGGTCCGCCCGCCGAGGAGGTGATGCTGGAGTTCGGCATGACCCGGGAGCAGCTCACCCGCAGAATTCACCTGATCGTCGCTGCCGAGCAGGCTCGTCGTGAGCAGGAGATGCGCCAGCCATGGCTACGGTTGCAGCACAGTGCTCCCCAGGCCGTCCACAGCCCCAGCAGTACCGGACCCCAAGGATGACGATGGACCCGATGCGAGACTTCGCGTTGCTCACCACCGATCCGATCGCACACGAGACCGTGGAGCAGGCCGCCGCGCGGTATGCGGCGGATGCCAGGATGCACGAATACCGTTCGGCTCAGCCAGGATACGACAGCGTCAGGGAATCGGCGCTGGCCAGTTGGGCCTACGAGTACTCACTGCAGTTGCTTCGGTCGACTAGCTGACTGCTCGGCCGCGTCGCGAGCCTCTCCCGCTGCTCGTCGGTCACGACATCGAGCCGTCCGCGTGCACGGCGAACCGCCCAGAAGGTCACCAGAAGCGCCAGCGCGAGCAGCGGGTAACCCATCGCGATCCGAGCGAACGCCAACCAACCGGCGGAACCGGCGTCGTACAGCCAGTCCTGGACGACGAACCTCGCGGCGAACACCGCCACGAACGTCAGCGTGGCGACGTCGAATGCGTGCAGCGCACCCTTGTCGGCGTGCCAGGCGGCGCGCTCCCCCGTGCTCGTGAGCGCGTGCCAGACCACGCCCACCAGTGGCCGTCGCACCACCACGGAGATCGCGAACACGGCGGCCAGCACCAGACTCACCCAGATGCCGGGTAGGAAGTAGCCCTCGGCGGAACCGGTGTACAGGGCGATCAACGACGCGACGACCACGCCCAGCAGTCCGGAGACGGCCGGCTGGATCGGCTGCTTGCGGTACTTCCTCCATGCGATCAGCGCGACGCTGACGGTGAGTGCAGCCACGATTGCAGCGTCCAGCCCTGCCAGCGCGTTCGCCACGAGGTAGGCGAACGTGGGCATGCTGGCGGCGACCAGGCCGGACACGCCACCCATGCGGTCCAGGAGTGTCAGGTGCTCGTCTGCCCGTGTCGTGCCTTGCGGGGTCCCGTCGTGTGTCGTCGCGTCCTGTGATGCCATGCCGCCAGGACACACCGTGACGCAGCGGCACAGTCAAACTCCGCCGTGCCCGACAATGGACGCGTGGCATGGAGCACCCGTGAGATCGCCGAACTCGCAGGCACGAGCCTGCGAGCGGTCCGGCACTACCACCAGATCGGCCTGCTCGCCGAACCCGACCGTCACAACAACGGCTACAAACAGTACGGCGCTGCTCATCTCGTGCGACTGGTGCGCATCAAACGACTGACCGATCTGGGTTTCTCCCTGCCTCAGATCGCCGCCATGGGCGACAGCGACGAACACCCCGAGGAAGCACTGCGCGCCCTGGACGATGAACTCGCGGCCAAGATGGAGCGCATTCGGAGCGCACGCGCCGAACTCGCTGCGCTACTGGATGATTCGTCGCACATCGACCTGCCGTCGAACTTCGTCCGACCCGATGCAGTGGCCAAGCTCTCGGATGTAGACCGGTCGCTCGTCGTCGTCATGACGAGGGTGCTGGGACCGCGCGGCCTCGCGGACTACGGCAAGCTGCTGGAGAACGTTCCCGAGGAGCCTGCGGGCGTGCTCGCGTTCGACGACCTGCCTGCCGACGCCGACGAGTCGACTCGTCGGGAAATCGTCGAGCACCTCGTGCCGTACCTGCGCGCGGTCTACGCAGCTCATCCCGGTGTACTGGAGTCGCGGGCAGACGCCCCGAAGGGGCCGAGCCACTTCGATCGGACCGTCGCTGCGGCGATGTCAGAGCTGTACAACGACGCCCAACTGGACGTGCTGCGTCGGACCCGCGAGATCCTGCGTGCCACGGACGACGGATCCGGCACGGGTTGATCCGATCTTCGAACGCGTGTTCTAATGACTGCTCCAGCGCCCGCCCGCGCACAGCGGGCAATCTTTCGAGGAGATCGCCGCCCGATGACCGTAGACACCCTGCCAGTCGACGCACCGCCCGCCGACTCCACCCTTGCCCCGGTGGAGCAGGCACCGACGAAGGCTCCGGCCAAGAAGTCGACCGGCAGGAAGGCCAAGACCCTCGAACTCACGCTGACCGTCACCGGAACCGCTGATGGCGAATGGCGCGCAGAACTCAAGCAGGGCAGCACCTTCCTGGCTCGAGACCTCGCCGTCGCAGCCGCAGCAGTCTCCCGCGCAGCCAAGGAACTCCACGAGGACCTGGCCACCCCGATCGACGAGGTGATCGAGGAGGCACGCGTCCAGCAGGCCGCCAAGGTCGCTGCGCTCGAGGCCGAACTGGAGGCCGCCCGCAAGGCCCTCGCCGAGTTGGACTGAGGTTCGGGCGCGCCTAACGGACGGTGAGCGCCACCTTGCCTACGACCTTGCGGCCGAGCAGTGCGTCGATCGCGTCCCAGGAATCGCGATGGCCGATCTGTGCATCCAGTTGGCCGCTTGCGGCCAGGTCGACCACGTATTGCAGGTCCGCCGCGATCGGCCACTCCATCATGAAGATTTCGATCCGCTTCTTCGACATCGTCATTCGTTCCGCTTCGTAGTCGATGATCGTCGGTTGACCTGAGGCAGCACCTACCGAGATCACCCGCCCACCGTCGTGCAGAGCGAACGCCTCGGCCAGCATCTCGCCGCCGACGTGCTCGAGCACCCCGTACACGGGTGCTACTCCCCGAAGTCCGACGACGACCTCATCGGCCCCGAGTCGTCGCACGATCTGTAACGCGGTCACGCCGGCGACCGGAAGCGCCGCCGCAGTCTGGAATTCCAGAGCGTCGGGCACCACCGCGACGTTGTCGGAAGCGAGGACGCGCCACCGCGGCCAACGGATTTGCACGACAGAACCTGCGGTGGGGCATCCGAACCCTGTCGCGGGGGCGCGTCCTGGTCACCGACCGCCTGCACGGACACGTCATCGCGACGCTCTGCGGGATCGAGCACATCGTGGTCAATGATCGCAACGGCAAGGTCCGTGCGCTGTGGGAAGCCTGGACGAGCGATGCGCCGATGGCGACGTTCGTGCCGACGTGGCGCGACGCCGAGGCAGCCCTTGACGATCTGGTGAACGGCCGACACGTGTCGTAGCCGGGTCCGGGTCCGAACTACTTCGGCGTCACCCACGTGGTGATCTCGGCATGTACGACCTCGACGCCGTGTCGGTCGGTGACGCTCACCGGCACCACGATCTCAGTCCCCTCGCTGATCGTGCCGAAGTCGGGTGCGTCGAGCTGTGCCGTGGCGCGCAGCGACGTCGTCGCCTTCTGCAGGTATTGGACGTTCATCGCCTTCGGAATCCAGCGGTGGGTACTCGGCACCGTCGCCTCCATCAGCATTCCCATCGCCATCTCGGCGGCGTTGCACGACGCGATTGCATGGACGGTGTGCAGGTGGTTGTGGATCATCGGCCACTTCGGAATCTCGACCTCGGCCAGGCCCAGCTCCATGCGGACGACATGAGGCAGGACGGAGGCGAAGTACGGCACGCGGGCCATGGCCGCGACGGAGAAGATGCGGCTGCCACCGGGTTTGCCGGAAAGACTCTGCCAGGCACGGTAGGTGAGTGAGCTGGTCATCACGCTGACCTTACTTCGAAGTAAGGTCGCGTCGAGTCCGCGCATGCTCCGTCTTTTCAGTGCGGTTCGTCACCTGCGGTTTCCGACGCTCTGCTCGCCCCATGTTGCCCGGGCTGAGCCCGCTTTGCGCCGACTCTCGCTCCCCGCCGACACCGGTACCCTCGAAACAGACCCCCCGACGAAAGGCGGCTTGTTGGCGACGCACTTCGCCACCGATGTCGACGGTGTCGCTGGCTGGACAGTCGAATTGATGGAGCGCTGGGGAGGCCTCGGCGCGGGTCTGGCGATCGCCGCCGAGAACCTGTTCCCCCCCGTGCCCAGTGAGGTCATCTTGCCGATGGCCGGTTTCGCCGCGCGTCTCGGCGACCTGTCGCTGGCCGAGGCGATCATCGGCGCCACGATCGGCTCGGTGGTCGGGGCTTGGATGCTCTACGGGCTCGGTGCCTGGCTCGGGCACGAACGAATTCGCAAGCTGGCACTGCGCATTCCGCTGCTGGCGGCCGAAGACATGGACAAGACGACCGCGTGGTTCGCGCGCCACGGCACCAAGGCGGTGTTCTTCGGACGGATGGTGCCGCTGTTTCGCAGCTTCATCTCGATCCCAGCAGGTACCGAGCGGATGAGCGCCGCGACCTTCACCGTCCTGACCCTGCTGGGCAGCTTGGTGTGGAACAGCGCGCTCATATCGGCTGGCTACGCGCTGGGCGCCAATTGGCACGCCATCGAGCCCTATACGGCGACCCTGCAGTACGTGATCGCGGCCGCCATCGCGGTCTGGGCGTTGCGATTCGTCGTGACCCGGCGCCGCCGACTGCGCTCAGCGGAAGCGGACCCTGATCACGGCTGAGATCGCGGATTAGAGCAACTGCGACAGGAGTCGGTGAAACCCGTCGGTTCTCGCGGACTCGCGGGTTGGTTTGGGACCGACGCGACGGTAATGGCGCCCGGCCGTCGTCCTGGCGAAGCCCATCTCGCTCGGGCGGCCCGCAGGCCCGCGTCAATGGCGACCGCACGCAGGCAAAGTGCGCACGGGTTGACGCGTATCCGGGCCAAGCCTCTGACCTGCATTTATGAAGTGGAGCTAAGGGGATTCGAACCCCTGACCCCCACACTGCCAGTGTGGTGCGCTACCAACTGCGCCATAGCCCCTCGAGTCGTGCCAGTCGAAGTTACACCACTGGTAACCCGCGGTTCAAAAGCACTGGTCAGGGCACCTCTCCACCGGCGTCCGGACCGAGCGGCCGGGCAGGTGTGTGCTCCGGACACGGCTGCGGGCGGGTTTCCGGGGCGAATATCCAGAAGATCGCCGCCGACAGCAGGATGGCGCCGCTGATCGTGAACGCCGTCCCATACGACAGGTGCTCGGCGATCTGACCCACCGCCAGCGAGCCCAGGATCGCCCCGAAGTCCGACATCATCTGGAACGTCGCGACGGCCGTGCCACCGCGTGCCTTGCTGCCGACGATGTCGGCCACCGCCGCCTGCTGGGGAGAGATGAAGATGCCCGTCGCCGCGCCCGTGATGAACGCCGCGACCAGGAACACCGGCAGCGACGTCGTGAAGCCAACCAGCACGGTCATCGCCGCGGCCACCGGCAGACCGACGAGCAGCGGTATCCGTCTGCCCACGCGATCGGACAGGTACCCGCTGAAGATGACCACCGACACGTTGCCGACCGCGAACGTCGCCAGCGCCAGCCCTGCCACGCCCGTCCCCCGGTGCAGCACCTCCACGACGAACAGCGGGACCAGCGCGACCCGCAGCCCGAACGCCGACCACCCCGTCGCGAAGTTCGACGCCAGGGCGGCACGGTAGGCGCTGTTGCGCAGCGCCTCGCGCACGCTCAGGGCGCGCTCGGTCTGCTCGTCGGGCGTCGCGAGCGACGACTTGCGCAACACGATCAGCACGACGCCCGCCGCGATCAGGAGCGCGCAGCCGTAGATGACGAACGGCATCGACAGTCCGAGCCCGGCGGTCAGGCTGCCGAGCACGGGGCCGCCCACCGACCCGACGAGGAACGCCGAGGTGAACATGCCCGCCACCCGGCCACGCGCATTGGCCGGCGAGATCCTGATCATCAGCCCCAGCGACGACACGGTGAACATGGCCGAGCCCAGCCCGCCGAGGGACCGGAACACCAGCAGCTGCCAGTACGTCTGCGCGAACGCGCACGCACCGGTGGACAGCGCGACAATCAGCAGGCCCGAGACGTAGACCCGCCGCTCTCCCCACCGCTGCACCAGCATGCCGGCGGGCGGCGCGCCCACCAGGCGCATCAACGCGAACGCGGTGATCACGAAGGTCGCCGCGCTGATGCTGACGCCGAAGTTGCGCGCGTACTGCGGCAGCACCGGCGCCACGACGCCGTACCCGAGTGCGACGACCGCGTTGCAGAAGATCAGGACCCAGACCTCGCTGGGCAGCTTGTCCTTCGGGGCCGACTCGCTCGTCGCCTTGCCCTTGCCCTCCGTTGCAGCCGGACAGTCGGCTTCGGCGTCGGAACTCACGCCATGACTGTATTCACCCAATCACCGAGCCGACGACGGACCGGGCTGCCTCCTGCACCTGCGCGAGATGCTCGGGGCCTAGGAAGGACTCGGCGTAGATCTTGTAGACGTCCTCGGTGCCTGACGGGCGCGCCGCGAACCACGCGTTCTCGGTGGTCACCTTGAGCCCACCCAGCGGAGCACCGTTGCCCGGCGCCGCGGTCAACTTCGCGGTGATCGGCTCCCCCGCGAGTTCGGTCGCGGTGACCTGCTCGGCCGACAACTTGGCCAGCCGTGCCTTCTGCTCGCGGTTGGCCGGCGCGTCGACGCGTGCGTAGGTCGGCGCCCCGTACTTCTCGGCCAGCTCGGCGTAGCGCTGCGACGGCGTCGACCCCGTCTTGGCGAGGATCTCCGACGCCAGCAGTGCCAGGATGATGCCGTCCTTGTCCGTGGTCCACACCGACCCGTCGGTCCGCAGGAACGATGCGCCCGCGCTCTCCTCGCCGCCGAACCCGATGGAGCCGCCGATCAACCCGTCGACGAACCACTTGAACCCGACGGGCACCTCGACGAGTTCGCGGCCCAACCCGGCGACCACGCGGTCGATGATCGAACTGCTCACCGCGGTCTTGCCGACGGCCGCGGAGCCGGGCCACCCCGGCCGGTTGCCGTACAGGTAGTCGATGGCGACGGCGAGGTAGTGGTTCGGGTTCATCAGCCCGCCGTCGGGCGTGACGATGCCGTGCCGGTCGGAGTCGGCGTCGTTGCCTGTCGCGATCTGGTAGTCACCGATCTTGCCGATCAGCGACGCCATTGCATTCGGCGAGCTGCAGTCCATCCGGATCTTGCCGTCGGTGTCGAGCGTCATGAACCGCCACGTCGCGTCGACGAGCGGGTTGACGACCGTGAGGTCGAGCCCGTGCGTCTCGGCAATGGCCGCCCAGTAGTCGACGCTGGCCCCGCCCAATGGGTCGGCGCCGATCCGCACCCCCTCGGCGCGGATCGCGTGCAGGTCGACGACGTTCGGCAAATCCTCCACGTAGGCATTCATGTAGTCGTGCCGCTCAGCTGTGTTGAGTGCGCGCGCCAGCGGAATGCGCTTCACGTCGGCCAGACCGCCGCGCAGGATCTCGTTGGCGCGCTTGGCGATCACACTCGTCGCATCGGTGTCGGCCGGGCCGCCGTTGGGCGGGTTGTACTTGAAGCCGCCGTCGCGCGGCGGGTTGTGCGACGGCGTCACGACGATCCCGTCGGCCAGATCACTGTCCCGGCCGCGGTTGAACGTCAGGATCGCGTGGCTGACCGCAGGGGTGGGCGTGTAGCGGTCTGCGGCGTCGATCATCGCCACCACGTCGTTGGCGGCCAGCACCTCGAGCGCCGACGCCCACGCCGGCTCCGACAGCGCATGGGTGTCGCGCCCGATGAACAACGGCCCGGTGGTGCCCTGGGCGGCGCGGTACTCCGCGATGGCCTGCGTGGTCGCCAGGATGTGGGCCTCGTTGAATGCCGCATCGAGGCTGGAACCCCGATGCCCCGAGGTGCCGAACGTCACCTGCTGCGCGACGTCGTCGGGATCGGGCGCCACCGTGTAATAGGCGGTGACCACGTGGGCCACGTCGATGAGGTCGTCTGCTTGCGCTGGTTGCCCAGCGCGGGGATTGGCCGCCATGGTGACGATTCTGCTCTCCCCGACCGCCGCGCACCCGCCCGTCCACGAGAATTCAACTTCCCGCGGCTCCTATGCTTCCCACGATGTGGCGGACACTGGCGGTCGTCTCGCTCGGCGGCGTGCTGGGCGCCGTCTTGCGCGCCGTGATCGAGCAAACGTGGCCGCATCCCGTGACGTCGATCGGCTGGGCGACGTTCACCATCAACGTCACCGGCTGCTTCCTGATCGGCGTCCTGGTCGCCGGCGTCGAGCGCTTCGCGCCACACCATCTGCTGCGGCCGTTCCTGGGCACCGGGTTCCTCGGCGGCTACACCACATTCTCGACGCACATCGTCGAGGTGCATCAGCTAATCGCCAACGGCCGCATCGGGCTCGGGATGACATACCTCGGGCTGCAGCTCGTCTCCGGCGTCCTCGCCGCGGCCCTCGGGCTGTGGGTCTTCGAGAAGAGGACCGCACGATGACGCTGCTGTGGGTGGCGCTCGGCGCGGCGATCGGGGCGCCCCTGCGGTACCTCGCGGATCGCGCGTTCAATGCCGGACGGACGTACCCCTGGGGCACGTTCGGGGTCAACGTCGTGGGTTCGTTCCTGCTCGCCGTTCTGGTCAGCATCCCCGTCGGGCCCGTCGCGTCGCAGATCCTGGGAGTCGGCTTCTGCGGCGCGCTGACCACGTATTCGACGTTCGGCCTCGAGTGGATCCTGCAGCTGCGGACCCGTCGACGGGTGGCGCTCGTCTACGGCGTGGCGAGCCTGTCGGTGGGCCTCGCTGCCGCGTTTGCCGGCTTCGCCGTCGGTGACCTCGTCACGGGTACGTAAGCATAGCCTTGCCTTAGGCGGCGGTGTACTGTCCCCGGCCATGGAGAACTCGACTTCGGACTCGGTCAACGCTGCCCTCAGCGAGATCCTGCGCGACGACATGAACGTCGACATCAGCCGGGTCACGCGCGATTCGCGCCTCATCGACGACGTCGGCCTGGACTCGGTTGCGTTCGCGGTCGGCATGGTGGCGATCGAGGACAAGCTCGGCGTCGCGCTGACCGAAGAGGACCTGCTGAGCTGCGACACCGTCGGCGAACTCGAAGACGCCATCCTGGCCAAGACGCCTGCGGCGCCCAGCAACTCGTGAACGTCCTCGCGTCCGCATTGTCGGAGGCGATGACGAGGTCGCCGAACGCGCTCAACGTCTTGGACGCCGACAGCGGCGACTGGCAGCGCCATCCGTGGGACGAGGTGCACACCCGCGCCCAGAACGTCGCCCAGCGCATCGACGGTGCCACCGCGGTCGGCCTCGTCGGCGAGCCGAGTATCGAGTTCCTCGCCGCCATTCCCGGCACGTTCCTCTCGGGCGCGGCCCTGTCGATCCTGCCGGGACCCATTCGCGGTGCCGATCCCGACCAGTGGTCCCAGGCCACGCTGAGCCGGTTCCGGTCCATCGGCGTCACGACCGTGTTCAGCCACGGCACGCAGCTCGATCTACTGCGTGGTCGCGATGACGCCGTCGCCTTGCACGACGTGACCGAGGTGGCGCACGACCGCCGGTCCACCACGTTCACGCCGTCGTCCGAAGGCGAGGTCGCGATCCTGCAGGGGACGGCAGGCTCCACCGGAACGCCGAAGGCAGCGCGCATCTCGCCCGCGGCGGCGCTGGCGAACTATCGCGGTCTCGTCGACCGCGTCGTCGTCGACCACAACAGCCGGGCGCACAGCTGGCTGCCGATCTACCACGACATGGGCCTGGCCTTCATGCTCACCTCGGCGCTCGGCGGCGCCGATCTCTGGCAGGCGCCCACCACGTCGTTCGCAGGCAACCCGTTCGGGTGGCTGAAGTGGCTCACCGAGAGTCGGGCGACCATGACCGCCGCTCCCAACATGGCCTACAACATCATCGGAAAGTACGCGCGCATCGTCGGCGACGACGTCGACCTGAGCAACCTTGGCTTCGCACTCAACGGCGGTGAGCCGGTCGACTGCGCGGGCACCGAGCGGTTCGCCACCGAGATGGCGCGCTTCGGGTTCGACCCGACCGCCCTCGCACCCTCCTACGGTCTGGCCGAATCGACTTGTGCGGTCACGGTTCCCATCCCGTTCTCCGGCCTCGCGGTCGACGAGCCCACCGTCGCGACCGACACCGGTGAGTCGACCCGGCGGTTCGCCGTGCTCGGCGACGCGATCCCAGGCATGGAGGTGCGGATCAACACCGACGCCGAGCGGGGCACAGAGGTCACCGGCCGCGAGGTGGGCGACGTCGAGGTCCGCGGTACGTCGCTCATGAGCGGATACGTCGACGACGACCCCATCGACCGCGACGCGTGGCTGCCGACGGGTGATATCGGCTACTTCGTCGACGGCGGACTCGTCGTCTGTGGCCGCGCGAAGGAACTCATCACCGTTGCAGGCCGCAACGTCTTCCCCACCGAGATCGAGCGCATCGCCGGCCAGGTCGACGGCGTGCGCGAAGGTGCGGTCGTCGCCGTGGGCACCGGCGAGTCGTCCGCACGCCCCGGCCTGGTGATCGCCGCGGAGTTCAAGGGCGCCGACGAACCCGCCGCGCGCAGTGAACTCGTGGCGCGCATCGCATCCGAGTGTGGGGTGGTACCCGCCGACGTCGTGTTCATGGCACCCGGGGCACTGCCCCGAACCTCGTCGGGCAAGCTGCGCCGGCTGGAGGTCAAGCGAAACCTGGAGGGCGCGAACCCATGACCGAGAGCTACACCGAACTGCTCGACAGCGTGTTCGACGACCGGGTGACCAAGTGGACAGCCGAGGCCGAGGACACCGAGCACTTCCCGCGTGAACTCATCGAATACCTCGGCGAGAACGGCGTATTCGCGGCGAAGTGGCCTGCCGGGCAGCAGCAGTCCGACGTGGCCAAGGTCATCGCGCTGGCAAGGAAGCTGGGCCAGCTGGGGTCCGCGGGCATCGGCGTCGGTATCGGCCTGCACGACTCGGCAATCGCCATCCTGCGCCGCTTCGGCAAGTCCGATTACCTCAAGGACATCGCCGAACAAGCCATCCGCGGCGAGGCCGTGCTGTGCATCGGCGCCTCCGAGCAGTCCGGCGGATCCGACCTGCAGATCGTCGGCACCGAAGTCCGCACCGAGGGCGACGGGTTCCGCGTCACCGGCATCAAGAAGTACGTATCACTGTCCCCCATCGCCGACCACGTCATGGCCGTGGCCCGGAGCGTCGACCACGACCCGAACAGCAAGCACGGCAGCGTCGTCGTCATCGCCGTCCCGCTGGCGCAGTGCGAGGTGCAGACGCCGTACCGCAAGGTCGGCGCCGGACCGCTCGACACCGCCGCCGTGCACATCGACACGTGGGTGCCCGCCGACGCCCTGGTCGCCCGCGCGGGCATCGGACTGGCCGCGATCTCGTGGGGCCTCGCTCAGGAGCGGATGTCGGTGGCCGGCCTGGTGTCGTCGTCGGCCCAGCGCGTGCTCGGGATCACGCTGGCGCGCATGATGACTCGCCGACAGTTCGGCCAAACCCTGTACGAGCACCAGGCACTCCGGCTGCGGATGGCCGACCTGCAGGCGCGCGTCGACATGCTGCGCTACGCGCTCGACGGCATCGCCGCGACCGGCAAGCTGGATCTGCGTACCGCAGCCGCGATGAAGGTCAACGCCGCCCGCCTCGGCGAAGAGGTGGTCAACGAATGCATGCACGTCTTCGGCGGCTCGGGCTACCTGGTCGACGAGACACCGCTCGGAAGGTGGTGGCGTGACATGAAGTTGGCACGCGTCGGCGGCGGCACCGACGAGGTGCTGTGGGAGCTGGTGGCGGCGGCGATGAAGCCCGACTACGACGGCTACGCCGAGTTCAACCAGCTGCCCTAGCTACCTTGAGCTACCTGGGCACGTCGTCCGGGGTGCGCGGCAGCGCGTAGAGCGCCATCCGGCGATTCGCCATGTCGTGTTCGCCGAGGAACGCGCACCCTGCCCACTCGCAGACCGCGCGAGCGCCGGTGTTGCGGTGGTCGGGGTCGAACATGATTCGGCGGCACTGGGGTTCGAGTTCGAACAGGCTGGCCATCACCCGCGGCAGCAGGATCGGCGCGATGCCCTTGTTCAGGAAGCGCAGGTCGGCGATCGCTGCGTGCAGCCCCAGGTCGTGCGGATCGGATGCATAGCGCGGAGCGATCGAATCCCTTGCGGCGCGGTAGATCTCGAGGTAGGCGATCTCCTTGCCCTTGAAGCTGGCGATGAACGGGCGCGAGTAGTCGCCTGCCAGTTGCGCACCGAGGTAACCGCGCCACCAGTTCGGTGGGTGCGGGTATTCCCACGCCTCGACGAGGTGCGGCCGGTTCATCCACTCGGAGATCATCTCGGCGTCGGCACGGGCATCGACGAGGCGGAAGTAGTACGGCTCGGCCAGCGCCGGTGTCGGTGGCGCCGGAACGGCGCGCACCGCGTCGGTGATGGACGTCAGCTCGCGCGGGAGGACCGGCAACGCTTCATCGATCTCAGTCATCTCGACCGCAGAGCCTACCGGACCTGGTCAGGGTAGCTTTGTCTACCTTTGACGTAGATCCGCGCATCCCAACCGCCCAGGTGAAGGGCCGTCGACTCGACCGTGGCCGGGGTGCCCGCGAGGTTGCCCAGCACCAGTTCGGCTGCCAGCCATTCCGGGCCAACGTCCACCGTCCGGCTTTCCCGCCCGCAGTTGGCGACCACCAGCAGTGCGGTCTCGGCCGTGCTCCTGACGTAAGCCCAGATCTGCGGGTCCTCCTCCCACAGTGGCGTCAAGTCACCGTCGACCAGAACCGACAGCTCGTGGCGGAGGCGGATCAGTGCCCGATAGTGCGCGAACACCGAGTTGCCGTCGTCGGCCTGCGCCGCGGCGTTCAGCCAGGAGTGGTTGGGGTTCAACGGGAGCCAGGGCTCCCCGGTCGTGAAGCCGGCATTGGGCCCCGAGTCCCATTGCATTGGCGTGCGTGCGTTGTCCCGGCTGAAGTGCGCGAGACCGGCCAGTGCAGCGGCCGCATCGCCGCCGCCGTCGAGCACGCCCCGGTGGTAGTTCACGGCTTCGAGGTCGACGAAGTCCTGCGCCGACCGAAACGGGAAGTTCGTCATCCCCAGCTCCTCGCCCTGATAGACGAACGGTGTGCCGCGCATGCCGTGCAAGACGGTGCCGAGAGCCTTCGCCGAAGCCGCCCAGAACTCCGGGGAGTCGTCGCCGAACCGGGACACCACGCGAGGTTGGTCGTGGTTGTTCCAGTACAGGCTGTTCCATCCAGCGTCGGCCAGCGCCGCCTGCCATCGGTGCAGCGACTTCTTCAGCACGACGAGGTCCAGGCCTGCGTCGACGTACTTGTCGTTCGGCGCCTGGTCGACCGACATGTGCTCGAACTGGAACACCATGTCGAGTTCCCCGCGCGCGGGGTCGGTGTAGAGCCGGGCCTGCTCGGTGGTCACGCCGGGCATCTCGCCGACGGTGATGACGTCGGCGTCCCTACTGCCGAACACCTCGCGGCGCATCTCCGCGAGGTAGTCGTGGACGCGCGGCCCGTCCGCGAATTGGTCGAGGGCGCTGACGAATTGCTGTCCGGGGACCGGGCGGGCGTCGGGAAGTCCGTCGACCTTGGAGATGAAGTTGATGACGTCCATGCGGAAGCCGTCGACGCCGCGGTCGAGCCACCACGACATGGTGTCGTGAACGGCCTTGCGCATTTCGGCGTTCTCCCAGTCGAGGTCTGGTTGCTTCCGGTCGAACAGGTGCAGGTAGTACTGGCCGGTGGCGTCGTCCCACGTCCAGGCCGAGCCCGAGAAGAACGACGCCCAGTTGTTCGGCTCGGCGCCGTCGCGTGCGTCGCGCCATATGTACCAGTCGCGCTTGGGGTTCTCGCGCGACGACCGCGACTCGACGAACCACGGGTGCTCGTCGGACGTGTGGTTGACGACGAGGTCCATTACCAGCTTCATCCCGCGTCGGTGCACTTCGGCGAGCATTTCGTCGAACTGTGCCAAGGTGCCGAACAAGGGATCGATGTCGCGGTAATCGCTGATGTCGTAACCGTTGTCGATCTGCGGCGAGCGGTAGACCGGTGACAACCAGATCACGTCTACCCCGAGCGTCTGGAGATGGCCGAGCCGCTGCACGATGCCGCCGAGGTCGCCGATGCCGTCGCCGTCGGAGTCCGCGAAGCTCCGCGGATAGATCTGGTAGACCACGGCGGTTCGCCACCACGGTGCGGGCGAAGGCAATGTCACGGTCGGTCTCCGATCACGTCGCGGTACACGTCCACGTAGCGGTCCACCATGGCCTCGACGGTGAAGCGCCGCGCCGCGTGGTCGGCGATGCCGGGCCGGTCCAGCCCGCCGACGTCGCCGATCGCCCCCACGGCCGCGTCGACGTCGCGGACCAGGAACCCCGTGAGGCCATGGGTAATCAGCTCCGGCATGGACCCGCGGTCAGTGGCGATCACCGGCGTGCCACACGCCATGGCCTCGACGACGCTGTAGCCGAACGGCTCGTCGAAGTCGATCAGATGCAGCAGCGCGTACGCGCCTCCGAGGACCTCGGCCCGAGCCGACGCGTCGACGGCGCCGAGATAGCGCACGCGATCGCCGTCGACGTGGGGCTCGACCTCGGTGCGAAAGTACTCGTCGTCCTGGATGATGCCTGCGATGTCGAGCCGCCGGCCGCACCGGCGGGCGACCTCGATCGCGTGGGCAGTGCCCTTGTCGGGGTGGATCCTTCCGAAGAACAGCAGATGCTCCCCCGGCGACGGGTGCACCGCGAACCCGCCGAAGTCGATGCCGTGGTGGATCGTCGCGGCATAGTGCAGGCGCGGATGCCGGTCGGCGTCGCTGATGGAGACGTAAGCCGTTGTCGCGTCGTACCGTTCGTAGACGGGCACGATGCGCTCGGATGAGAACCCGTGAATCGTGGTGACCACAGGCGTGCTGACGAGGTCGCTGTACGTCAGGGGCAGGAAGTCGAAGCCGTTGTGGATGACGTCGAAGTCGTCGGCCCGCTCGAAGACAGACGCAATGTGCAGGCACTCGGCGACTTTGGCGTCGATCGACTCGTCCTCCGACCACCCGCACGCCGTGGTGGAGTGCAGTTCGGCCGACGTGAGCGAGTCACCGGTGGCGAACAGCGTGACGTGGTGGCCTGCCGCCACGAGTCCCTCGGTGAGCAGCGACGCGAACTGCTCCCACGGCCCGTAGTGCCGCGGGGGTGTCCGCCACGCGAGTGGGGACAACACGGCAACGCGGAGTGCTGGGCCGGACGCGTCGTTGATGGGGATGACCGTGAGCCTACTCGGGTAGCGTGTCACCTCTTGCTCGCACCGATGTGGAGGCCTTGATGATGAATGACCCGTACGTCGTGTTGGGAGCCACCGGTGGCCAGGGTGGCGCCGTGCTCGACGCGCTGCTCGAAGGCGGGCGGTCCGTGCGCGCCGTGGTGCGCTCGGCGGACTCGGCGCGGTCGCGATCATTGCGGGACCGCGGGGCCGAACTCGCCGAGGCCGACATCAGTGATGCCCACGCCCTCGCCGCAGCGATGCGCGACTCGGCCGGCGTCTTCGCGATGACCACGCCGTTCGAGGACGGTGAGGAGGCCGAACTGGCCCAGGGCCGCGCCGTCGTCGCTGCCGCCGGAATCGCCGCCGTGCCGCACCTGGTCTTCTCGTCGGTCGCCAGCGCGGACCGCGGCACCGGCATTCCGCACTTCGAGACGAAGGCGGCGACCGAGCGTCTGCTCGCCGACTCCGGCGTGCCGTACACCATCGTCGGGCCGACGTACTTCTACGACAACCTCCTCGGGGGCATCGACGACGTGAAGGCCGGCCGCCTGGATCTGGCCGTCGGGCTTGACACTCAGCTGCAGCAACTGTCCCGACGCGACCTCGGCCGGTTCGTGGTGCACGTATTCGAGAATGCCACAACGCATTTGGGCGCGCGCATCGACGTCGCGTCGGATGCGCCGACACCGCGGCAGATGGCTGCCGTCCTGTCCGAGACGTGGGGACGCGAGGTGGTGGCGCACTCCCACGACCCGGCTGAGATCGAGTCGCCGGACATGCGGGCGATGTTCGGGTTCCTCTCGACGACCGGCTACAGCGCCGACATTCCCGCCCTGCGCGACCGCTACCCCGACATCGGCTGGCAGTCCTTCGAGCAGTGGGTGCAGGAGGCGGGCTAGCTCCCGAGCAGGAGGACGCCGCTGACGATGAGTGCCACCACCTTCACCACCTCCAACGCGATGTAGGCGAAGTGCGCCACCGACCGCGCCCGCTCCTCGCCCTCGAGGACCGCCGCCGTCCGCCGCGACAGCATCGGCCTGATCAGCACGGTCTGCACCAGCAGCGACCCCACCGCCACCGTCACCGCGGCGTCGACGCTGGTCGAGGTGTCGTGGGTGAACAGGGTGACGGCGATGACGACGGCGAGCAGGAGTTCGCACACGTTCAGCGCGCGGAACACCAGTCGGCCGATCCCAAGCCCCAGCTGCAGCGTCACGCCCGGCGCGCGGAACTTCAGCGGCGCCTCGAGGAACGATATGGCCAGGACCATGCCGAGCCATACGAACACGGCACCGATGCCTACCCGCGAGCTGACGTCCACGGCGGCAGCCTATTACAGCGGGTGACGCGCGCGGGTGTGCGATCGTGGGGACATGTCCGCAGACCGGGACCGAGTGGCCGAACTGCAGCGCTGGGTAGACGCAGGCGCCACCTGGCAGGTGGTCGCCCGCACCAGGCACGGCGTGACGGTCGCGCTACTGCGATGCGACGGGGGCGAGGAGGTCGACCGGTTCACCTCCGACGATCCCCGACTGATCGCGTTCGTCGACGGCTAGAGGCCCGTCAAGCCGAAGCTCGGCCGACCGCATCGTCGAGGAGGGTCTGAGCCGCCTTCCTGGCGTAGGTCCAGGGTGCGGGATCGTTGAGCGACGTGGACATCGCGGCGGCGCCCTCGAACAGGATCGCGAGCTGGTGGCCCATCGATTTCGGGTTGGCAGCGCCTGCCTGCCGCGCCAAGTCGGTCATCGCGTCGATGTAGCTGCGCTTGTGTGCCTCGACGATGTCGTGCACCTCCGGCATGCCGTCGGCGGCTTCGACGGCGGCATTGTGGAACGGGCAGCCGCGCATCAACCCTGCTGAGGGCGGCGTCTCGAACGACCCCAGGATGCGCGACCTGGGGCTGCGCCTCGGCGCCTTCTCGCCGGGATGGACGGGATCGCCGACGGTTTGCCCGATGTAGCGTAGATACTCTTTGACCACGGCCGTCTTGCTCGGAAAGTGTTGGTAGAGCGTTCGCTTCGACACCGAGGCTTCGGCCGCCAGCCGTTCCACACCGGTGGCGTTGATGCCCTCCCGGTAGAAGAGTTCGACGGCGGCGTCGATGATCCGTTGGCGGGCACCCCGGCCACCGCGCCGCGGCTCGGCTTGGGTAGTCATGTCCGAAGTATACCGGTTGGTTTACCAGCTAGTTCGCGAACGCCTGCCGCAGCGCGTCGTGCGGCAGCGCGTGCACCGTCATCCCGTTGCGCCCGGTGAGCGTGGTGGCGCCGACCATGGCGTTGACGATCGCTTCCTCCGTGGCCTCGATCGTCAGGTCGAACAACCGCGTCATCAGTTGCGGCGCAACCATCCGCAGCGGGATCTCCGGTGTCCCGGCGTCGGCGTCCTCGTCCCATGCGTAGGCCGGGATGCCGCGGTTGCCGGTGGCGAACGCCAGCATCAGGTCACCGCTGTACTGCTCGCCCCTGCCGCCGACGTTCGCCACCCCGAGCGCCGCACGTTGCGCGAGACGGGCGCACTGGTGCGGGAGCAGCGGGGCGTCGGTCGCGACGATCACGATGATGGATCCCGAACCACGTTCGTAGCGCGACGGGACGCCGGGCAGCGGAACGCGGTCCGGCCCGATCATCTCGCCGACGGGCACGCCGTTGATCCGCAGGTGCTCCCGCCGACCGTGGTTCGCCTGCACCAGCACGCCGACGGTGTAGCCGCCGGCGGTGGTGCGGGTGACGCGCGACGCGGTACCGATGCCGCCCTTGAACTCGTGGCAGATCATCCCCGTGCCGCCGCCGACGCCGCCCTCGGCCACCGCACCGTCGCTGGCGGCCGCCAGCGCCTCGCGGACGTGTTCGGCGCGGACGTGGTGGCCGTTGATGTCGTTGAGCAGGCCGTCATAGGTCTCGCCGACCACCGGCAGCGACCAGTACACGCCGTCGCCGCGCGCTTCGATCTGGGCATCGACGAGCGCATCTCGGACCACGCCGACGCTGTGGGTGTTGGTCAGGCCGATCGCCGTCGTCAACTCGCCCGACTCCCGGATCCACTCGAGGCCGGTCAACTCCCCGCTGCCGTTGAGCCGGTGCGCGCCGGCGAACACCGGCTCACCCCAGATGCCTGCGTGGGGGATGACGACCGTCACCCCGGTGTGGACGGCGGGTGGCCCGTCGGCGTGCAGGGTGACGTGTCCGACACGCACGCCGCCGACGTCGGTGATGGCGTTGTGCGGTCCGGTCGGGTGTGATCCGACCACCACGCCGAGGTCTCGTGCGCGCATGGCAGCTCCGGTATCAGGGGTTCTTTTCCTATCGCGAAAATAATGCGGGACCGGCCGGCGAACCGCAACGGAACGCCGAAAGTCGGGTTTGCCCCCGCCGGCCGCTCCCCCGCGTGGATCATGGACCCGTGGCCAGACCCAATCGGCAAGCCGAGCGCCGCGAGGAGATCCTCGCGGCTGCAGTCGGGCTGATCGAACGCCACGATCTGGCCACCCTGCGCATCGCCGACATCGCCGCTGAACTCGGCCTGACGGCGAACGCGGTGCGCTACTACTTCCGCGACATGGACCACCTGTTGTCGGAATTGGCGCTGCGATCCGACGTGCGGTTCTACGACGACCGCCTGGCGATCGCCCGCAGCGCCGACGACGTCCGCCAGCGCCTGGCCCTGACCATCGCGGCCGGCCTGCCGTCCGGTCCCGAGGACGCCGAGTGGCGGGCGATCTGGCGGGCCGTGCTGGCTGCGGGCTTCGAACTCGACGAGCGCCGCGACGTGCAGGGCATCTATCACCGCCAGGTCGATCTGTACGCCCAGATCCTCACCGAAGGCGTCGACGCCGGCTGCTTCCGGCTCCCGACACCCGCCCGCGACGTCGCGATGACGCTGATGTCGATGGAGGACTACCTGGGCTACCGCATCGTGGCGCGTGATCCCGAGATGGACCGGGCCACCGCGCTCCGGCTGATGCGCGACTATGCTCAGTTGGCCACCGGCGCAAGGCTTCCGGCGACCCTATGACTACCTCGGCTGCGGCTCGACGGCCCAAACGCCGCGGTGGAGCACGCCCAGGACGTCCAATTCGGCGCCGAGCACCACGAGGTCGGCAGGCGCCCCGGGGACGAGACCCGACGCGGGGAGGCCAAGTGCGCGTGCGGGATTGATCGACGCTTGCCGCACCGCGGACAGCAGTGCGTCGTCGCGCTCCAACCCGCCGTGGGTGACGGCGTACCGGAACACGACGTCCATGGTGGCGGTACTGCCTGCAATGGTGTCGGTGCCCGCCACCCGTGCCACTCCCTCGACGACGTCGACCGCCAGCGGCCCCAGGTGGTAGACCCCGTCGGCCATTCCGGTGGCGGCCATGGCGTCGGTGATCAGCGAGACCCGGTCGGGACCCGCAGCTCGCGTGACGTGGCGATAGATCGCCGGGTCGACGTGCACGCCGTCGGTGATCAGTTCCACCGTCACGCGGGGGTCGTCGAGCAGGGCGATCACCGGGCCCGGCTCGCGACGGTCGATCGGACGCATGGCGTTGAACAGGTGCGTGCCGACGCGCGCGCCCGCCTGGATCGCCGCGCGGGTCTGGTCGAAGCTGGCCTCGGTGTGTCCCACCGCCGCAACGACTCCCGCGGCCGTCAGCTGGCGGATCGCCGCGATCGCGCCCTCGCGCTCCGGTGCGATCGTCACCATGCGGACCGCTCCCCCACCCGCTTCCAGGATGCGGTCGATCTCGGCCGGGTCGGGGTCGCGCATCAACGACGGCTGATGCGCGCCGCAGCGTCGGGTCGACAGCCACGGCCCCTCGAGGTGGATGCCGTCGAGGCGACCGGCCCGCACGTCGACCGCGAGTGCCTCGACTTGGCGCAGCAGATCCTCGGGAGCCGCCGTGACGAGCGACGCGATCAGGCTCGTGGTGCCGTGACCGCGGTGCAGTGCCACGGCCCTGGCCGTCTCGTCTGGTGACGCTGCGGAGAAGTCAGCGCCACCCCCGCCGTGGACGTGGGTGTCGACGAACCCCGGCACGACGGTGACCTCGCCGAGATCGCGGTCCGACGCACGAACCGGCGCGCCCTCGCCGACACCGACGACGGAACCTCCCGAGACCTCGATCCAGCCGGGCCGCAACAGGTTCGAGCCCGTGGCGACGGTGCCTGCGGTGAGCAGCACTCAGATGCCCTGCCAATCCGGTTTGGACAGGTAGGTCTCGCGGTAGTAGTCGATGAGTTGTAGCCGCCGGGCGGCAGCGTCGTCGAGCAGCACCGTCACGTGCGGGTGGTGCTGCAGGATCGTCGCCGGCCACATCGCGCTGACCGCCCCCTCCACCAGCTGGTGCACGGCTTCGGCCTTGCCGCGACCTGTGGCGACCAGGACGACGTGGCGGGCCGCCATGATGGTCGCCAGACCCTGGGTCAGGCAGTGCGTCGGCACGGCGTCGACGTCGTCGCCGAAGAACCGGGCGTTGTCGATGCGGGTCTGCCGGGTCAGCGTCTTGATCCTGGTGCGCGAGGCCAGCGACGAGCCGGGTTCGTTGAATGCGATGTGGCCGTCAGTGCCGATCCCGAGGATCTGCAGGTCGACCCCGCCCGCGTTGCGGATCGCCGCCTCGTACGCTGCGCAGGCAGCGGGTATGTCGGCCGCCAGGCCGTCCGGGCTCTGCACGGCGTCCGGCCCGAAGTCGACGCGCGAGACGAACACCTCGTCGATCACCGTGCGGTAGCGCTCGGGGTGTTCTGCTGGCAAACCGACGTACTCGTCGAGGGTGAAGCCCTGGGCATGTGCGAACGAGACGTCCCCTGCCTCGCAGCGTGTGGCCAGCTCGTCGTAGATCGCCAGCGGCGACGAGCCGGTCGCCAGGCCGAGCACCGCAGTGGGCTTGCGATGCAGCAGCGCCCCGATCGCGTCCGACGCGAGCGAGGCGATCTCCCCGGCATCGGCCAGGATGACGACCTCCATCTACCTGTGCGCCGTGAACAACGCTGCACCAGAAGCGATGTCGGCCCCCTCGAAGACGGATTCGGTCGGCACCACGTTGGCCGCCTCGCGTTCGTCCATCACGACGACCGGCACGATCGGGTTCAACCCCTTCGCCACCACCGCCGGCACGTCGTAGGTGATGATCAACTGCCCTGCGGTGACGTCGTCGCCCTGGCTGACGTGCGCGGTGAACCCCTCGCCCTCGAGCGCGACGGTGTCCAGGCCGAGGTGCACCAGCACCCCGACGTTGTCGGGTGTGAGGACCACGAAGGCATGCGGCATCAGCTTCAGGAGCTTGCCGCTGACCGGCGCGACCGCCTCGACCACCTCGCGGGGCGGGTCGATCGCCGCGCCATGGCCCACCATGCCCTGACTGAAGACGGGGTCCGGCACGTCCTGCAACGCAACGGCACGCCCGGTGACCGGCGCGAGAACTGGCGTGGTGCTCACAGTGATGGCTCCTTCGTCTTCGATTGACTCAACAATACGAGCGCGCGCGTAAGAGGGTCTCGCGTTCATGGGTTCTCGTCTAAGCTTCCGCATGGCTTCACCCAGCGGGTGACGTATGCGGCACGGGAGGAGCACGACCATGGGTGAAGCGACGAAAACCCCCAAGGCACAGTCGAAGTCCGGACTCCGGATACCGGGCTTTGCCCAGCTGCAACGGCTGGGCAAGAGCTTGATGCTGCCGATCGCGGTGCTGCCGGCCGCGGGCATCCTGCTCCGTCTGGGACAACCGGACCTGCTGGGCCGCATCGACGCCCCGGTGATCGGCCCGTTCTTCCTCGCCATGAGCGCGGCCGGAGACGCGCTGTTCGCCAACCTTCCCCTGCTGTTCGCCGTCGGCGTCGCGATCGGATTCGCGAAGAAGGCCGACGGATCCACGGCACTGGCGGCCGTGGTGGGCTATCTCGTCGTCGAGGCGGTCTTCAAGACCATGTCGCCGATCGTCCTGGCCGGCGAACTGGACAAGGCCGGTGACCAGGCGCAGATCAACTACAGCGTATTCGCGGGCATCGTGGTCGGGTTGCTCACGGCATGGCTGTTCGACCGGTACCACACCATCGAATTGCCCTCGTACCTCGGCTTCTTCGGCGGTCGACGGTTCGTGCCCATCGTCGTCTCACTGGCGTGTCTCTTCCTCGCGTTCGCGATGAGCTACTTCTATCCCATCTTCGACGCCGGTCTGACGAGCCTGGGCCAGTTCATCGGCGGCGCGGGAGCGCTGGGCGCCTTCGTGTACGGCTTCGCCAACCGCATGTTGATTCCGCTGGGCCTGCACCACATTCCGAACTCCTACGTGTGGTTCATCTACGGCGACTACCAGACCCCGGACGGCAACGTCGTCACGGGAGAACTGACCCGGTTCGCTGCAGGCGACACCACGGCCGGTCTGCTCACGTCGGGCTTCTTCCCGATCCTGATGTTCGGTTTGCCCGCAGCCGCTCTGGCGATGATCCACGTCGCCAACAAGAAGCAGCGCAAGGTCGCGGTCGGCATCCTGTCGGCGGCCGGCCTGACCGCGTTCGTCACCGGCATCACCGAGCCGCTCGAGTTCGCCTTCATGTTCGTCGCGTTCCCGCTCTACGTGGTCCATGCCGTGCTGACCGGCCTCTCACTGGCCATCGCGTACCTGCTCGACATCCACCTCGGCTTCTCGTTCTCGGCCGGTCTCATCGACCTCCTGCTCTACGGCACGGCGCCTGCGGCCAAGAACATCCCACTGCTCATCGGCATGGGCGTGGTGTTCTTCGCCATCTACTACCTGCTGTTCCGGTTCGCGATCACGAAGTGGAACATGCGCACGCCGGGCCGCGAACCCGAGGACGAATTCGAGGCCGAGGAGCGTGCCAACTTGGGCGAGGGCACCGACGCCCCCACGACCGTCACCACCGGAACCGGTACCGCGACCGCCACGGAGACTGCCGTCGAGAGCAAGGCCGAACAGTTGATCTCGGCGTTCGGCGGCCGGGACAACCTGGTCAACGTCGACGCCTGCATTACGCGCCTTCGCATGGAGGTCGTCGACAAGGGCAAGGTCGATCAGGCGCGGCTGAAGAGCCTGGGCGCAGCAGGCGTCGTGGAGGTCGGCAACAGCGTTCAAGCCGTGTTCGGCACCCAGGCCGAGGCATTGAAGAACGACATCACCGAGATTCTGTAGAACGCTCCCACGCTTGGATGTTTCACTCGCGCAACGCGGTGGTAGACACCTGTCATGTTGCTGAACACTGATTTCACGAAACGGATCGTCATCGCAGGTGCGGCCGCCGCCGCTCTCGCCATCACACCGCTCGGTGTTCCGACCGCGCTCGCCGAGCCCGCGCCCCCGCCGCCGTGCTCCGACGTCAACGCACCGGGTTGCGCGACCGCGGGCCCGGGTGGCGCGCAGGCAACCGTCCCCGGCGCGGGCGCCATTGCAGGCCCCGACGGTGCGCAGGCCGTCGTCCCAGGTGCCGGTGCCGAGGCTGGCCCAGGTGGCGTCGGCGCGACCGTGCCCGGTGCGGGCGCCGAGGCAGGACCGGGTGGCGTGGTCGCGACCGTGCCCGGTGCCGGCGCGACTGCGGGCCCCGAGGGTGCGCAGGCCAACGTGCCGGGTGCCAACGTCGAAGCCGATCGCGGTGGCGCGGCCGCAACGGTTCCGGGCGCCGGAGCCGTGGCCGGACCGGACGGAGCCCAGGCGAACGTTCCAGGAGCGAACGCCGAGGCCGGACCCGGCGGCGCAGAACTCTGCATCGCGAACGTGGGATGTGTCGGCGGTAGCAGGTAACCGAAGCTCATCGAAGGCGAAGGCGGGCCAGGACGAAAGTCCTGGCCCGCCTTCGTTCGTCCTACGAGAGTGTGGTGCCTAGAGGCGCGCGAAGCAGGGGTCGGCGTCCTCCTTGGGAATCGTCGCGTCCTGGCTGGAGAACTTCCCGACCACGCCGGCGTCGGTGACCTCGACGCTGTCGGCGTGGATGCCCAGCGGATAGTTGTCGTTGAGCTTCGTGGTCAGGTCGTCGAGGGCCTTCTGGATGGTGTCCTTCGGGATCGGTCCGGTGACCTCGAGGACCTGAAGATCCAGATCACCATCGACGACAACGGGTTTGGCGACGACGCTATTCTCCCCGGCTTCGAGGACGATGGTGCCCTGTCCGGTGTTCGTGCTCACCCCGGTAATCAGGTTTCCGACCCCGGGAAGCTCGGCGGCCACCGTGTCCTTGATGCCGGCCGACCTCCACGTCAGCGTCGCCTGCAGCGACCCGATGGTTCCCTTGGAATCGTCGGTCTCCTGCAACCGCACGTCTTCCAGCGTCACGTCGGCCGTCATGCCGTCGGCGGACTGCACGCGGTCTCCCGCCGTGATCACCGAGATGTTCGTGTAGTGCCCGGTGATGTGCTGCCACAGGAACGGCGGGTTCACGCCGAACGAGATCGTGGCTCCGTCCTCGACGACGCATTCTGCGACGTCGACCAGGATGCCGTCGGCCCGGCTGCGGGCATACAGTTCCCCTCCCGCGAGGCCGCCGGCGAGTACCGCGACGACGATGAGGGCCAGCAGTGCGACGGTCTGCCGGTTGAGGACGAACCCGCGGCGTGCCCGCGGCGCGGGTTGGTCGGGTTCGGCGGTGATCGCCGGTTCCGACGGCGGAAGTGGCGGTGGCGGAGGCGGCTGGCGCGGGGGTAGCGGGCGCTCGACGGGGCGGGTCGGAGGCTCCGGCGCAGCGCGCGGCGGGGGCGGCATCCGCGGTGGTGGCGGCGGCTGGCGGGGCGGAGGCGGCACGCGTGGCGGCGGTGGTGGGGCCCCGTGGCCGGGCGGACCGGGTCGGCGCGGTGCGCGGAACTGTTCGGTGGGCGGTTCGGGCGCGTGCGGGATGCGCCGCGTAGCCGGGTCAGACGGCGGGGGCGGTGGAGTCCGCCGGCCGCGCCAACCTGGCTCTCCCGGACGTTGCGGTGGCGGCGTCGTCACCTGCGCCATGATGCCTCATCGCAACCGTTGGCCGACGGATACCGACGTCAGGTGGCATCACCCATCACCAAACCCTCGCGTCGGGGATCAGCGCCGCCGGTCCAGCCGGGGTCGCTGCGCACGATGGCGGACAAGCCGCTGGACTGGTCGGCCAGATCGACCTGGTGGCCCAGCGCGCGTAGGCCTCGCACCAGGGCGTCGTGGTCGCCGTCGTCGGTGACGTCGACGTTGGGGTGTTCTCCGCCGACGTTGGTCTTCGGCGAATTGGCGGCCCCGAAGTCCACCATCGACACGGCCTGCTGCGGGTCCATGCCCCAATCCAACATCCCGACCAGGGTCTTGACCACGAACTGGATGATCACCGAACCACCCGGCGAGCCGAGCGCGGCGTACAGCGGCCCGCGGCCCTGCTCCGTTCGGTCGAACACCAGCGTGGGGGCCATCGTGCTGCGCGGCCGCTTGCCGGGCTCGATGCGATTGGCCACCGGCGCCCCGTCCGGGCCCACGGGTTCGGCGGAGAAGTCGGTCAGCTGGTTGTTGAGGATGAAGCCGTCGACCATGTGGAACGACCCGAACGCCGATTCGACCGTGGTGGTGAACGATGCGGCATTGCCCTGCCCGTCGACGATGCTGATGTGGCTGGTGCCGTGTTCCGGAACGTCCTCGGTGGGGGCCTTCGGCGGGCCGAACTCACCGGGCTTGGCGGTGCCCATGCTCCGACGTTCGTCGATCCCGGCGGATCGCTGCGAGAGGTATGCCGGGTTGAGCAAGGTGTCGGGCGTGCCACCGGGAAGCGGTACGAATTCGGTATCGGCGACGTATCGGTCTCGATCGGCGTAGGCCAGTCGCTCGGCCTCGGAGATGAGGTGGACACCCATCACGGTGGGCTTGCCGCCGTTGAGATCCATGTCGGTGGGGCGGTGTTCGCTCATGTCGAAGCGTTCGATCATGCCGAGCACCGCGGCCACCGCGATGCCGCCCGACGACGGTGGCGGCATGCCGCACACCTCGTGGTTGCGGTACGGAACGCACAGCGGCTCACGCTTCTTCGCGGTGTAGCGCTCGAGGTCGGCGAGTGTCATGAGACTCGGCGTACGGCCCCCCGAGGTGTCCGCGGCTTCCGCAACCACTGCCTCGGCGACAGCCCCGGTGTAGAACCCCTGCGGACCCTCGGATGCAATGGCGCCCAACGTCTTCGAGTACGCCGGGTTGGTCAGACGCGTGCCTGCCGCCTTCGGGCTGCCGTCGGGCCCGAGGAAGTACGCGGCGGCTTCGGGGTCGATCTTCAGCATCGCCGCGGAGTCGGCGATGGCGCTCGCCAATCGCGGGCTGACGTCGAAGCCACCGTCGGCGAGGTCGACCGCCGGAGCGAACAGGTCGCGCCACGGCGCCTTGCCGTGCTCGGCATGGACGTCGCCGAGCATGCGCACCACGCCAGGCACGCCGATCGACCGGCCGGACGCGCGGGCATCCGGCTTGGGCGCGGTGCGGTCGACGTCGTCGACCCACCGCAGATAGTTCTCGGTGGCCGCGGCGGGAGCCACTTCGCGGCCGTCGTAGGCCTGCACCGACTTCGATGCGGCGTCGTAGTACACCAGGAAGCCGCCGCCACCGATCCCGGACGACTGCGGCTCGACGAGCCCGAGCACCGTCTGCGCGACGACGAGGGCATCGGCGGCGGTTCCGCCTTCGCCAAGCACCTCGCAGGCGGCCTGCGTGGCGAGTGGGTTGGCCGTCACGACCCCATACGTCGACGTCCGAACCGGGGTCATGTCGGTCCGGTAGCCCGTCGCCACCTCCGGGTTCGTCGCGAGGTTCTGCGTGGTCGTCGGCGACGCGGCGGGCGACGGCTTGGCCGACGTCTTGGGCGCGGGCGTGCCGTTCGAGACGATCTCGCATGGCGTGAGGGCCACGGCGGTCGATGCACCGTCATCACCGCAACCGGCGAGCACGAGCACCAGGATTGCGAGGTGGACCGTCACCATGCGGGAAGTGAGCTGGATCCGCAGCATCTTTGGACGGTAGTTCATCGGTAGCCAATTCGTGACTCTGTTACTAGAGTGATCCCTGTGGCGCATGGGTATATGCCCAGCACGCCCATGTCGAGGAGATCCCGTGTCCGTCGGTAGCACGCAGCGCACAGGCATGACCGCGATGGTCGCTGCGGTCCTCGGCGCGCTCACGCTTTCGACCTGCATCGGGATGCCGGTGGCTGCCGCCGCCTCGAAGTGCCCCGACGTCGAGGTGATCTTCGCCCGCGGCACCGACGAACCCCCGGGCATCGGGAAGGTCGGCAAGGCGCTGATCGACGCCCTGCGACCGATGGTCAAGGGCCAGAAGGTCGAGTCGTACGCGGTCAAGTATCCCGCGTCGTACGACTTCCTTCAGGTGGCGGCTGGCGCCACCGACGCCAGCAAGCGCCTGCAGGCGACCGCAGCGAAGTGCCCCGACACCAAGATCGTGCTTGGCGGGTACTCCCAGGGCGCGGCGGTCATCGACGTCGTCACGACCTCGCCGATCGCCGGGCTCGGGTACACGGCGCCACTGCCCGCCGCGGTCGTGCCCCACGTCGCGGCCGTCACCGTCTTCGGCAACCCGGCAGCGCGCCTGGGCCGACCGCTCACCCTCATGAGTCCCGACTTCGGCGCCCGCACGGCGGACCTGTGCAACACCAACGATCCGATCTGCTCACCGGGCAGGGACTTCGACGCCCACGTCCGGTATCAGCAGTCTGGCCTCGTCAAGCTCGCCGCCGAGTGGGTGACCAAGCACGTCAAGCCGCGCGACTGAGCGTCCGACGTCAGTCGAAGAGCCGGTCGAGCGCATCGTGTTCGAGTGCGATCCACCGATCCCGTTGTCCCCGAATCCCCTTCACCTCGTCCTCACTGAGGTGCTCGGCGCCGTCCGGCGTGATGCGGCACAGATCCATCGGTCCACCGACGCTCGGCGACGACGCATCCAGTGCGTCGAGCACCCGGATCGCCGCCACCATGCCGTATTCGACGTCGCGTTCGGTCATCTGGAAGTGGGCGAGCAGAGCATGTGCCTGCTGAGCCATCGGGGCGCCGCTGCCGATCGCCTGGAAGCCGGTCTCCTCGTGATGCCCGATGAGCCCGTTCGGGTCCAGGTCGACGATGAAGGGTTTGCCGTCGGCGTATCCGGCGGTCAGGACGTACGTGGCGGGCGTACCCGCCTCCCCCTGCCCCGGCACGTGTTCGATGAAGTTCGCGTAGTGGTGCTTGAGCACCGGCACCACCCGGGCCTGCAGTGAGTGGCCGACGTCGTTCGACTCCACGACGGCCTCGCCCTCGGCATCGAAGATCTGCTCGAGGTCGTAGAGCACCGCGCGGGATCCGCTGCCGCCCCATGCCGCATGCTTGCCCATCGCATGCAACTTCTGCGCCGGATAGGTGAGCCCACGGCCGGGATCGGTGATCTGCGAGTCCGACGCCATGGCTATTCCGTTGGCGCACTTGATGGCAAGGACGACGGTCATGGGGTGACCGTATACGCCGGACGAGCGGGCGCGGCGGTTTACTCCGACTCCGACTCAGATCGACTGCTCGACGTAGAACCGGGCCGCCCGCCGGATTGCTTCCACCGTCGGCTCGGGATGCCAGCCGAGTTCCCGCGTTGCCTTCCCATGGTCGGCGGGGCACGTGAAGTCCAGCAGTCGCGCGATCGTGAGGAACGGGGTGATCCGGCCGGGCAGCACGGCACGAACCGGCTCCGCCGCGTAGGCGCCGGCGTACAGCGCTGTCATGGGGACACCGAAGCGCGGCGGGCGCATACCGGTCTCGGCTGCCGCGGTCTCGAGAATCGTTCGCAGCGGCAGGTGGCGCTCCGAGACGATGTACCGCTGCCCGACGCGGCCGCGTTCAGCGGCCAGTATCAGTGCTCGAGCGGCGTCCTCGATGCCCACCACCTCTGCCGACGCTCCGGCAGCATAGAAGCGCATTCGGCCGTGCGCCGCGCGGGCCACGACTGCGCCGTGCGGTGTCGGTTGCCAGTCCCCGGGACCGTAGGTGTTCGACACGCACATGGCCACTGCAGGCACCCGTCCACTCTGCGCAGCCTCGAGTACGAGTCGCTCTGCCGTCCTCCGGGTTTGGATGTAGTCGCCGCACTGACCGGACCAATTGAACGGGGTGTCTTCCGTGACCGGGCTACCGTCGCTGCTGACGGCGAGGGTGCCGATCGTGCTGAGGAACACGAACTTCTCGAGTTCCGCGCGCATCGCGACGTCCAAGACCCGGCGCAGTCCCTCGACGTTGGTACGAACGAGTGGCGCCGGGTCGGGCAGCGTCGCCCGGGCGTCGACGACGCAGTAGAAGACCACGTCGCGGTCGGACATCGCCGACTCGACGGCTTCGTCGTCGAACACGTCGCCATATCGGCGCTCGACGTCGAGGTCGTCGATCCCCCGCGTCGAACTCGTCGTGCGCAGGAGCACCCGCACGTCGTCGCCACGTTCCACGAGTTGACGGGTCACGTGCGAACCGACGAAACCGCTGGCGCCCATGACGAGCGACTTTCGAACCGAGGTCACGACGTCAGCACAGATCGTCGAGGCGAAACCACCAGGGCGCCACGTCCACGTGCTGAAGCCCGCACATCTCGTTGGCGTCCGCGAAGTACTCGCGAAGGCGGCCGCCTTCCACGCGCGGTCCACGTTTGCCCCTCTTGACCGACAGGAAGCCATCAGCTTTCATCGGCTTCTCGTGCAGCGCGTAGGGCGCCATCGAGCGCGAGCCACGACCCACCGTGACACCCCCGAACGTCCATGCCACGTATGGCAGTACGCGTCGCCAGTAGATCTGGCTGGCTTGATGTCGCTCCCGCAGGATGTTGGTACCGGGCATCACGCCCGGGTCGAAGTAGGCCGCCGACATGTCGCCGGGCACGAGTTGGTTGACCGCGCAGGCAAGGTAGTACAACCCGAGCTTGGTTCGGGCATAGGCCTGCACCCCGTCGTCGTGCGGAACGCACTGCCGCGCCAGTGATTCCCACACCGCAGGCCGCACGCGGGCCGCCCGCTGGAACCACGTCTGACGGATGGTTGGAGATCCGACCACGAGGATCCGCGCATCCGGGGCGAGGTGACGACTCAGGCGCGCCAGCAGCGCGTGCGGGCCGAGGAGGTTGGTGGCCACCGTCAGCTCGACGCCATCCGGGCTGAGCGCCAGCGCATCGTTGCGCAGCACGGCGGCATTGAGGATCACGGTGCTCAAGGGTGCGATCACGCCGGAGTCGACCATCGTCGTAATCTGCTCCGCTGCCACTCGGACGCTATCGCGACTCCCCTGATCGCAGGTGACCATGTGCGTCCGACCGTTCGCAGCGCAGTCGCCGAGGAGCCCTTCGAGCATGTTGCCGCGCGCCGCGTTTCGAACCGGCAGGACTGCGTGCCACCCCGGCCGTCCCACCAATCGTCGAGCCACCCCCAGGCCCAGTCCCGAGGTGGCACCCGTCAACAGCAGGCTTCGCTCCATCACGAACTCCGTTCCGAACGTGCCGATACCGTCACACCGACGTGGTGGCGCGCGTCGCTGTCTGGGGTACCACCAGGCGGCCGTGCAGCCGAGCCAACCAGCGCGGCGACCACCAGTTCCAGCGGCCGAGCAGCACCATCACCGCGGGCAGGAGGATGGATCGAATCACGACGGCATCCACCAAGATTGCGACTGCGAGCCCGAACCCGAAGATGCGCAACATCGACACCTGCGATGCGATGAGGCCCGCGAACGTGATGGCCATGACCAGCGCCGCGGCCGTCACGATGCGACCCGTCCCCGCCAGCCCCAGCGCCACCGCATCGCGGCTCGCCGCGGCGGATCGGTCGGATGCGAGCCAGAACTCGCGGACCCGGGCGATGATGAACACCTCGTAGTCCATCGACAGGCCGAAGGCGACGCAGAACATCAGCACGGGCATCGTCGAGACCAAGGTGCCGACGACCGTCGTTCCGAGCCCGCCCAGGTGCCCCTCCTGGAAGATCCAGACCATGGCGCCGAACGTCGCCGTCAGTGATAAGGCGTTCATCGCCAGGGCCTTCAGCGGGATGACCACACTGCCGCTCAGGAGGAAGAGCAACGCGAACATGACCACCGCTATGAGCCCGAGCAGTGCAGGCAGCCGGGTGGAGATCGATTCGACACCATCGCGATTGGATTGTGCTGCGCCGGTGAACAGCGCCGTCGTCCCCTCGGGTGGCGGGATGGCGTGCAACCGGTCCAACAGTTCGTCGGACGCCGCGCCGAACGGCTCGGTCGTGGTGCTCACGGTCAAGAAGCTGCTATCGGCAGCGCTGGCCGATTCGGTGCCGGGCGGGGCCACCGGACGGCCCTCGGCAAAGGTGGCGCCCGGCCCTGCCGCGGCCACGACCGATGGGACGCGTGAGAGTTCGGCCGCGTAGCCGTCGATGCGCCCGTCGTCCTGGAAGCCGTCGTCATGCCTCAACACGATGTGCACCGGCAGGCCGGCGTCCTGAGTGAAGTCAGAACGGATCTGGTCACCAACCTGCCGTGCGGGAGACGACGTCGGCAGGATCCGATCGTCGGGGAAGCCGAACCTCACGTCGAGGAATGGCAGACCGACGACTACGAGCGGCACGACCGTGACCGCCGTGGCGATGATCGGTCGCCGCATCACCGCATGCGCCCACCCGTACCAGCGTGACGACGCGAGCGGGCCCCGTGCGCCGGGCCGTCCTATCCTGCTGCCGGCGATCCTGATCGCAGCGGGCGTGATCACCAGCGCCGCGAGAGCGGCGAGCGCGACGACCGACACCGCGCCGTAGGCGAATGAACGAAGGAAGTACATGGGGAAGACCGCCATGGTGGCAAGGCACAACGCGACCGTGGCGGCGGAGAACACGACCGTGCGCCCGGCGGTGCGCATCGTGCGACGCAGCGCACCGTCGGGATCGGAGCCGTCGCCGACTTCTTCTCGGTAACGGCTCACCAGAAGCAGCGAGTAGTCGATCGCGAGCGCCAGCCCGAGCGCCACGGCCAGGTTGAGCGCGAATACCGACACCTCGGCGAACTCGGCAATGACGCGGAGAATCGCGATAGAACCCGAGATCGCGAACGCCCCAACCGCCAACGGGATCAGGGCGGCGACGACCCCGCCGAACACCCACACCAACACCAGGAAGGTGATCGGTAGCACGATCGCCTCGCTGACCGTCAGGTCTCGTTGGCTCTGTTCGTTCACCTGCGCGTACACGGCTCCTGGTCCGCCTGCCGAGACGACGATGCCGGGCTGCCGTTCGCCCGTGAATCGGTCGACCAGGCTGGCCGAGTTCGCGATGCCCGCGCTCTCGTCGCCCTCGAGGTAGGCGATCACCAGCGCGGACCGGCCGTCCTTGCTCTCCAATCCTGCGGTGACCGGGTCCGACGTGTCGGCGGGCGAGAGCACCCGCGCGACGTGCTCGGCGCCGCGGAGGTCGGCGACGAGTTCGTCGATCGCACGCCGCACCGGCGGCGAGGACACTGGCTCCGATGACTCGATCAAGAGGTTCACATTGACGAATCCACGGTCGAACTCCTCGACCAGGACGCGGTTGGCCTGATTCGATTGGGCGTCCGGATCGGTGAAGCCGCCAGCCGACAGCATCGAATTCACCGGTGCAGCAAGCAGACCGCATACCGCCACCAACAGGAGCGCCGCCAAGAGGATCCGCTTCGGCGCGGCGACGACGGCGCGGGTGATCAGATCGAGCACGTGTCCGTCAGCCTCAGGCCGCGGCTGGGAAGACGTCGAGTACGACTGCGGCACCGAGCCCGCCGGCACTGACGATCGCTCCGGCCCCAACGCCTCCGCCCCGGCGCTGGAGTTCGGCGATCAGGGTGCCGGCCACCCGGGTTCCCGATGCACCATACGGGTGGCCCAGGGCGAGCCCGCCCCCACGGACGTTCAGCCGGTCGTCGGCGAGCTTCAGCTCGCGACCGTAGGCGACCCCGATGGACGCGTAGGAGTCGTGCACCTCGAACAGGTCCACTGCCTCGACGTCGACGTCCGCCAGCGTGAGGGCACGCCGAGTCGCGGTCACGGTTGCCTCGGTGGCGCGCTCTGGTTCCGAGCCGACCACCGACCAGCCAACGATGCGGGCGAGCGGCTGGACGCCGAGCGACTCGGCGAAGGCTCGGTCGCAGATCATCAACGCCGCCGCACCGTCGGTGAGGCCGGTCTGATTGCCGACGGTGACCGTGCAGTCGGTGCCGAGGAAGGAGTCCATCTGCCCCAGCGCGGCCACGGTGAAGTCGCGACACGGCAGCTCGTCGGCGGTGGCAACGGTGTCGCCGGCTGCCACGGCGACCTTCTCCCAGTCCAGCACCCCGGCCTCGATGGCATCCGAGGCCAGGGAGTGCGCACGGGCCGCCCACTCGTCGACCTCCTCGCGGGTCAAGCCGTACTGCCGGGCCGTGCCCTCACCGAGCATGAGCGCCAAGTCGAGAGCGGGCATTTCGCCAATTCCCGGGTGCATGGGGGCAATTGGCGTGTCGGTGATGCCCGTCGACGCGAAGTGCGGCCCTGCCATCGGCGATGCCGAAGGAGTATTGACACCACCGGCGATGATGCACCGCCCCATGCCTGCGCGGATGCTCGCGACCGCCTGGTGCATCGCGATCATTCCCGAGGCGCACCAGCCGCCAATGGCGACTGCCGGGGTGTCCGGCGGCAGCCCCAAGTCCAGCGCCGAATAGCGCGCGATGCACCCGCCGCCCTGGAGCACCTCCCCCATCGCGATGTTGTCGATGGACTCGGGAGGCATGCCGGAACGCCGGATCACCTCCGCGATCACCGTGTTGGCCAGGTCGAACTCGGACGCCTTCGCCAATCCGCCGACCAGCGAACGGGTGAAGGGAGTACGGGCATAGGCGACGATGACCGCGTCGGACATCTCGGTTCCTCCTCCGGGAAGCGCTCACTTCTTGGTCGAACTCAGCGATCCGGTGGTTCGGAGTCGACGAAGACGAAGCCGCCGACGCCCGTTCCCCGCGGGCCGTCGATCGCCCGAAGTCCAGCGATCAATCCAAAATGTTGTAACACGTTCCATGTGACGAGTCCATCGTCTCGACGACAAATCTGCACGTCCAACCCACAATATTGACGTGTTGGACGATAATACTAGAACTTGTTATAACTCTTCAGACATACAGTCGCCATCACGGCACCCAGCGCATCCATTGCCTCGACCGCGACACGAGACGAGGAGTGACGACCCATGCCACTGACCCAATCGGTGACACCCGAGATCGCCGGGCGGTGGGTCGCCGAGCACGTACCAGACCAGACCGGCAGGACGATCCTCATCACGGGCGCAAACGGCGGACTGGGTGCGGCAACTGCCGAGCACTTCGCGCGGGCCGGCGCCCACGTGATCCTGGGATGCCGACGACCCGAGGAAGGGGAGCGTGTCGCGTCCCGTGTCGGGACCGGGACCGACGTGCTCCCGCTCGACCTGGCGGACCTCGGATCGGTTGCCACGGCAGCGAAGTCCTGCGGTCCAGTCGACACCGTGATCGCCCTGGCCGGGGTCTGCTACGCACCATGGGGGTTGACGGCAGACGGGTTCGAACAGCACATCGGCGTCAATCACCTGGGCCACTTCGCCCTGATCGGTCAGCTTCTGAACAAGGTCCGCGACCGCGTCGTCGTGGTCACCAGCCGGGCGCTCGAGTTCTGCGGGCGGGCAGGTTTCGGAGCCTACGTGCCCGACGACCCCGCCTGGTGCACCCGGAACTTCAACGCCTTCGACGCCTACTGCCAGTCGAAACTCGCGAACCTGTTGTTCGTCACTGAACTGCAGCACCGACTCGATGCGACGGGATCGAAGGTGAGAGCCGTTGCCGCGCAACCGGGATGGGCGGACACCGAGGCCGGTATGCACTCCGAGCGGTGGGTCGGCGACGTATTCTGGCGAGCGTCCTGCCGGCTGATCGGGCAACCTCCGTCCGTCGGCGCGCTGTCGATTCTGTACGCCGCGACGTCGCCCTCGGCACGTCCGGGCGGCTACTACGGCCCCGATCGCCTGTTCGGCATGCGGGGCCTGCCCGCCGAGATGAAACCTGGCCGGACCCCGTCGGACCCCGGCCTGACCACCGAGTCGTGGGCATCGGCCGAGCGTCACACCGGAATTCGCTTCGACGTGTGAGGAGAGACCCCGTGACCACCAACCTCGATCTGGCAGCGCTTCCCCCGGTGCCACCGACCCCGTTGAGCTACCAACGCCGAATACAGGCCATCCAGGAGATCCACACCGGCTGCGAGGTGTTCCGCGATGCGGGCGGTCCGGTCACCGAGGTGTCGATCGCCCCGCGTCGCCTGATGCCGCCATTCGTGATCGTCACCTCGCCCCGTGGTGCACGCGACGTGCTCACCGCCACGTTTCCGACGGTCGACCGCGACTTTCCCTTCATGACCGAGCAGCGGGAACTCAACGGCGGATCGCTGCTCAACTTCCCGCACGAGAGCTGGATCGGGCGACGCCGCCTGCTCCAACCGGTCTTCACCAAGCAGCGGTTGTCCCGGTTGAGCGAGCAGATGTACGAGATCGCAGCGCAATGCGCCACGTCGTGGCGAGATCGGACCGAGGTCGATCTGGACCGGGACGGCCGACGAATCACGATGCGCGTCCTCGGCCGCTCGATCATGGCGTTCGAGCCCGACCAGGACACCGATGCGCTGGTGGAGCCGATGCGCAGGATCAGCGGCTACATTGCCGCCCGCGGACGTGCCCCGCTGAAGTTGCCACGATGGGTACCGACACCTGCCCGGCGAAACGCGCTGGCATTCAACGAATTCGCACATGGGCTCGCCGCGGACATCCTGCGGTCCTGCCGTGCAGATCCGGACCGCGATGCGCCGTTGGTGCGCGCCATGATCGAGGCGACCGATCCCACCACCGGCCGACCGATGTCGGACGACGACATCTGCCACGAACTGGTGATCTTCCTGGCGTCTGGCCTGGAGACGACTGCCACGACGTTGGCCTATGCGCTGTGGGCACTGGGACGGCATCCGGAGGTGCAGGAGCGGGTCGCAGCCGAAGCCCATGCCGTCGAGGAGGCGGTCTTCATCGCCGACCCCAGGGGCCAGCTGCCCTACACGACGATGGTCGTGCAGGAAGCCCTGCGGCTGGGCGGGCCCACTCCCGCAATCATGCGGGTCGCCCGCACCGACATGGAGGTCGACGGTCATCACGTCGCGTCGGGCAGCCAGTTGGTGGTGGGTGTCTATGCGCTGCATCGCGATCCACGACTGTGGACCGATCCGCTGACCTTCGATCCCAGCCGGTTCGACGCCGAGAACGCCGCGCACATCGACCGCTGGCAGTATTTGCCGTTCGGGGGCGGACCACGTTCGTGCATCGGCGAGCACTTCGCCCTCACCGCGGCAGTACTCGAGTTGGCCGCCGTGGTGCGGCAGGTGGAGATCGGCGCGACGACGCACACGTTCCCGGTCACCGCGCCGCTGACCATCGTCCCGGATGGTCCGATCCACGCCGCGATCCGCCCACGACGGGCGTCGCCGGACCGCCAAGGAACGCTATGACGAAGGAGACGTCGACCCGCGCGAAGGACCTTCGCCTGGCCACCCTCACGCTGAGCCAGCAAGGCCGGGTACTGACCGCGGTCTTCGCCGACCCACCCAATCACTTCCTGTCGTTGCGCTTGGTCAAGGACCTAGACGCACTCACCCGAGCTGCGGACGGCGATCCGTCGGTGGGAGCGGTGATCCTCACGGGTACGGGTTCGAAGTTCGTGTCGCATTCCGAACCCGAGCAGGTACGACTCTTCTTCGAGATGTCGGCGCCGCCGCTGCCACGACGCCTCGTTCAGTGGTCGATCCGCGCGAACAACGCCGCATTCCGGCTACCCGGCTTGCTGACGATGACGGAGAAGCGTGGCGGGGACTGGGGGTCCGGCATCGTGTACAGCGCCGTGCTGAAACGGACGATGCTGCGCATGAACCGTTCCGGGGTCGTCTACGTCGCCGCAATCAACGGCGTGGCTCTCGGCGGCGGCCTCGAACTCGCGCTGTTCTGCGATCTTCGGCTCGCGTCCGACGATGATCGCGTCCGCGTCGGCCTCATCGAGATTCTCGCGGGCCTGATCCCCGGAGGCGGTGGGACACAGCGCCTCACGGCGATCCTCGGCCAGTCGCGGGCGCTCGAGCACATGCTCGAGGGGCGTCCGCTGACCGCCTCCGAGGCGCTCGACGCCGGGTTGGTGCATCGCGTGGTGGCAGCCGAGGATCTGCTGGCCGAAGCGGCCACCATGGCCGATCGACTCGCCCGTCGCTCGCCGTACGCGGTATCGGCGCTCAAGCGCGCGGTCTACTTCGGCGGCCACCGCTCGCCGTCGACGGGCCTCGACTACGAACTGTCGTGTTTCGTGTCCACCGGCAGGAACCCACGAAAGCAGTTCATCGCCAACGCGTTCCGCGACGACGTCGACAGACTTGGAGACAGCCCGTTCGTCACCGACGTCGGCCGCTGGTGGACGGGCTCGCCAACGCCACCGGGCTGATCAGCGCGCGCCGCGAACCAATCGACCCGGCCGGGCGCCCGTGTCGGCGCCGTGGCGTCGGGTCACGACCCCGCTCACGATCGTCGCGTCGTACCCCGAGGCACCCTGCACCAGACGGTGACCGCCTGCAGGCAGGTCGTACGCCATCCGTGGCGCGTGCAACGTGAGGGCGTCCATGTCGATCACGTTGACGTCGGCCTTCTTCCCCGCGGCGATGACGCCCCGGTCGGAGAGACCGAACAGCTGCGCGGTGTCGTGGGACTGCTTGCGCACCACGTACTCCAGCGGGAGCTTGTCGCCGCGGTGCCTGTCGCGTGCCCAATGGGTCAGCAGGAAGGTCGGATACGACGCATCGCAGATCATGCTGCAGTGCGCGCCGCCGTCGGAGAGCCCGAGGACGCCGGCGGGGTGGGTCATCATCTCGCGGATCGCGTCGTGGTTGCCGTCGGAGTAGTTGAACATCGGCAGCATCAGCATGGCGGCGGCGTTCGCCTCGAGCATCAGGTCGTACATCGTCGGCAGCAGTTCCTGGCCGCGTTCGCGGGCGATCGACGCGACGGTGCGGTCGGCGGTGGGCTCGTAGTCCGGCGGCTCGCCGAGGTGGTAGAGCCGGTCACCCGAATACTGTGCCAGCGCGAACATTCCGTCGAACAGGATGTTCGGGTCGAGCGGCAGGTCCTCCTCGGCGAGGATCGCGGCGCGCACCGCGGGCTCGGCCAGGCGAGCCGCGAGTTCCTCACGGCTGCACTGCGCCTTGAGCTTTCGATACGTCGGGCGGTGCGTGAAGGCGTGGTGGCCAGGGAAGCCGAGCAGCATCCCGAAGGGGCGGGCGGCGACCTGCGGGTGCAGGCGGCTACCCGCCTCGTGTGCCGCGGCGGAGATGTCGAGTTGCTCCCGCCACAGGTTGGGGTCGGCGTCGACCTGGATCAGCGCGAAGCTCAGCGCACAGTCGATCTCGGAGCCCAAGCGCTGCATCCACTCGAGTTCCTTCTTCGGGGCGATGATGTCCTCGCCGGCCGCGCCTTGCGGCGCGAGTTCGAAGACGCCTGCGCCTCCGGCCGCCATCGCTCGTCCGAGCGCGAACAGCTCCTCCTCGGCGGCGAACGTGCCGGGAACGGGTTCGCCGTCCATGGCGCGGTGCGCGAGGGTCCGCGACGACGAGAATCCCAGCGCGCCGGCTTCCGCCGCCTCGCGCACCAGTCGGCTCATCGCCGCGATGTCGTCTTCGGTCGCGGGCTCGTTGCGGGCGCCGCGCTCCCCCATCGCGTATGCGCGCACCGTGCCGTGCGCGACCTGGCTTCCGATGTCGACGGCCAGCTCCCGGCGTTCGATGACGTCGAGGTACTCGGCGTAGGTCTCCCAGCCCCACGTGATGCCCTCGGTGAGCGCGGTGCCCGGGATGTCCTCTACGCCCTCCATCAGCTCGATCAGCCACTGCTCTCGACCGGGGCGCACCGGAGCGAACCCGACGCCGCAGTTGCCTGCGACGACCGTGGTCACGCCGTGATTGCTCGACGGTTCGAGCAGACTGTCCCAGCTGACCTGCCCGTCGTAGTGGGTGTGGATGTCGACGAAGCCAGGGGCGACGATCCGTCCCGTCGCGTCGATCGTCTCGGCCGCCTCACCACCGAGCGGCTCGTCGCCGGGACCTCGGCGCCGGACCTCGACGATCTTGCCGTCCTTGATCGCGACGTCGGCGGCGAATCGTGCCGCGCCCGTTCCGTCGACGACGGTTCCGCCAGTGATCTTGACGTCGAACACGAATACTCCCTCGCAGGCCGCTTGTGGTTGTAACGTCGTTACGCGGCAGAATGTAACACCGCTACAGAGCCCGCGGCGCCGAAATGAGGAGGCACGTCATGACTTCCGTGAGCGCCGAATCGATCCTCGACGCCGCCGCCCAGCTGATCGAGCGCGACGGCGTCGAAGCGTTCACCATGCGCAGCCTCGCCGACCGCCTCGGCGTCGCGGTGACGTCCATCTACTGGCACGTCGGCGGCAAGGACGCCCTCTTCGATCGGCTGGTCGAACGACTGCTCGGCGAGCTGGCGAACCTGCCTGCCGACGGCAGCGCTCCGGTCGAGCGCATCGCATCGCTGGCCCGCAACCAGCGCCGCGTACTCATCGACCGCCAACATCTCCTCGCCATCGCCCACGAGCGGGACCGAACGCCGATGCTGTTCCTGCCCATTCAGCAGACGTTGGCCGCGCAACTCGCCGAACTGGGCGTCATCGGAACCGATGCCGCGCTCGTGCTGCGTGCGATCCAGGTGCACGTCATCTCGTCGGCGGTGATGCAGTTCTCGGCGGTGCGCGGCGCCAAGCACGACGAAGAGGACCCATCGTTGTGGACCGACGACTGGCCCGACCGCGAACTCGTCCGGGCCCTGCAGTCGCCCACCGACTACGACGCCGTCTTCGAATACGGGCTCGACGCGTTGGTCGCCCCGCTGCGAGATCGTCGTCAGCCGTCGCGGTCGAGCGAGTACTGAGCCGCTATCCCTCTCAGCAACAACGTGATACGGCGGTCGAAGGCCTCGTCGCCGAACGGGTCGTACCCGGCGGCCGCGACTGCCCTCAGCGTCGGATGGGCACCCGGCCCGCTGCGGGCCGTCAGCGCGAAGATCCGCGACGTCCACGGTCGACCGGACTCGGCGAGGATCCGCTCCCTGTGCGCTTCGGTGACGCTGCCCATCGCCAGGGCCGTGACGGCGGCCCACGCTTCGATGGCCTGATCGGGCTCGAGCCCCTGCGCGCGCAGTGCATCCAGGGCGTGCGCGACGTACTCCATCTGCCCGTCGTCGGCCACCTGGCCGCCGACGAACTTCTCCACCAGTGCGGGTTCGGACGACAGTGCGCCACGCACGTAGTCGGCGTAGGTCCGCAGGAAGGCCGCCCAGTGCTCACCCGCGTAACGCGGCGGAGGCGCGTCCCCCAGCGCCCGTCGCGCCGCCAGCCGGAGTAACTCGTCCTTGTTCTTCACGTGGTGGTAGAGGCCCGGCACGCTGACGCCCAGCCGCTCGGCCACCCGCCGCATGGTGGCGCGTTCGGCGCCCACGTCGAGCACGGCCTGCGCGATGGCCTCCGAGCTGATGCGCCGCGGCCTGCCGCGTCGCGGCGCAGAATCCTCGGGCGGCATCGTCACACCCGACTGACCTGACACGGCACCCCGTTGAGTGCGTGCGTGTTGCTGGGCACGTCGATGAAGTCGGTGGGGTTGAGCAGATTGTTGTTGACCCCGGGATGCGCATTGGCAGTTGCCATTCGGGTGCCATCGACACCGTGCCCCCAGCCGTGCGGCAGCGACACGACACCCGGCATCACCTCGTCGCTGACCTCGGCGACGACGGTGACCGCACCCTCGGTCGTACGGACGCACACGTCCTGATCGTGCAGCACGCCCACGCGGGCCGCATCGGCGGGATTGATCAACAGCGTGCACCGCTCCCGGCCACGCATCAGGGCGGGCACGTTGTGCAGCCAGGAGTTGTTCGACCGCAGGTGCCGTCGGCTGATCAGCACCAGTTCGGGGGTGTCCCGTTCCATCCGTCGCACCAGCCGCGGTATGTCGTCGACGATGTGGGCGTGGATCAGTTCGACTCGTCCCGACGGCGTCGTCACGGCGTCGTCGAGCCGGCCGCCCTCCAGTTCGGCCAGCCGCAGGCCGTCGGGGTGACGCCGGACCTCTGCGAGCGTCAATCCATCGGGCCGTTCGCCGAAGCGATCGCCCCACGGCCCGACCCGAATGCCGAGATCTGCCAGGCGCTCTGGTCCGCGACCATCGAGCCGAGCCATGACCGTCGCGGCGTCGAGGCCGCTGAGCGGGTTGTCGGGCAGTGCCGACATGGTGGCGATCATGCCACCGACGTAGAGGTCGTCGAGCCCGGCGACGTCGACGTCGGGCACCGGCGTGCCGAACATGGCGCCGCCGAGGCGCAGCAGCAGTTCCCACTCCAGGGGGCGTGCGGGGTCGGGCTCGAAGACGGCATCGGACCACTTCACGCAGGACGCGATCGAGTGCATCCAGTACAGGTCGTCGACGTGGGGCCGTTCCAGCGGGGAGAGCCCAGGAAGGATCACGTGGGCGTGTCGCGTCGTCTCGTTGAGCCAGTTGTCGACGGCGATCATGGCGTCCAGCCGGGGCAACGCGTCGGCCAGCCGGCCCGCTCCTGGCGCGGACACCGCCGGGTTGCCCGCGACCGTGATCAACGCCCGGAGACGGCCGTCGCCCGGGGTGTCGATCTCCTCGGCGAGACACCCGACCGGGTACTGTCCCAAGACTTCCGGAGCCCCGCGCACCCGACTGTGGAACCGCCCGAATTCCCACCCCACGCCCGTCTGATCGGGCGACTTCGCGAACATCGGCGTCCACACCGGGGGCTTGGGGAACACCGCCCCGCCAGGTCTGTCCAGCGCACCGAGGGCGGTGTTGACGACGAACACCAGCCAGGTGGCCAACGTCCCGAACTCCTGTGTCGATGCTCCGATTCGACTGTACAGCACGGGCTTCGAAGCGTGAGCCAGTTCACGAGCGAGCCGCCGGATCGTCTCCGCCGGTATTCCGGTGACGGGCCCGACACGCTCCGGGGTGAACGGCTCGGCGAGCGCGATCGCCTCGTCCAGACCGTCGACGCGGCCCGCGAGATGTGCGGGCCGCCGGACCCATCCCTGCTCACCCAGCGTGCGCAGCAGGGCGAACAGAAGTAGGGCGTCGGTGCCGGGCCGGACGGGTACCCATTCGCTCGCCTGCCTGGCCGTACCCGTGCGGCGCGGGTCGACCACCACCACCCGACCGCGCCCGGCGATCGCCGAGAGCAGGCCCATGATGTCCGGCGCCGAGAGCATCGACCCCTGCGACGCAGACGGGTTGGCGCCCAACATCATCAGGTAGTCGGTGCGCGCCAGGTCCGGGACCGGGGCGTTCCACATCGCGCCGAAGAGCAGCGATCCGACGACGTTCAGTGGCCACTGGTCGACAGTCCCCGGTGAGTAGTACGCCTGCATCCCGGCTGCCTGGGCGAAGCCGATCAGCGCTCCGATGTGGGTCCCCAGCGCGTGGTTGTGCGCCACCGGGTTACCGACGTAGACGGTCAGCGCCCTGGCACCGTCGGTGTCGAGGACGGGCCGCAGCACCCGCTCCGCTTCGGCGAACGCGTCGTCCCAGGACACTTCCTCGTGCCCGCCGCTCCGGCGGCGCACCATGGGACGACGGAGTCGATCGGGATCGTCGTGCAGATGCCCCAGGGACACGCCCTTGGGGCACAGGTGTCCACGCGACCAGACGTCGTCGGCGTTGCCACGAATGCCCGTGACACGGTCCTGCTCGACCTGGACCCGGAGCCCGCACATGGCCTCGCACAACGGGCAGGTGATCTTGCGTTCGTCCACGTCGACCCCTTGCACCGCGCGCCATTGCCACAATGATTTTGATAATGCCTATCGAAAAGCAGCTCAGCGGTCAAGGGGGTTCGCGGCAGGAGGAGAAAGTGCGCACGCCGATGAAAGTTTGGCAAATATTCAATTCACGCGGTGCAACATTGCTAGTCCTCCTCGTTTTCGGGCTTGAACAGCCGCTATGGACACATTCGCGGACTCAATGTGCACGGGACCTAGCTTTTAGCAATTATTGTCTCTATGGTGGGAAGCGTTCAGCAGGGTGGCGGATAGGAACGGGGCGGGGACATGAACGGCGAACACGATGCGATCGACCGAGACCGCGCTCTACTCGTCGCCGTCCGGGTCGCAGTGGCGGCCTTCGGCCCGCGGCCCAACGAGTGGCTCGACGAATCGGCCGACGAGCGGGTCTGAGGACGTCCGATCTTTCGCGTCGGTGACGTGACGCTCGATCGTCCGCTCTGACTGCGTGAGTCGCCGATTCGCGGGGTAATACCGCCACATGGCATTGGTCAACAGCACCGGGTACGCCCACGTCCGTCTCACGGTCACCGACATCGGACGCTCTGCGAGCTTCTACGACCAGGTGTTCGGCTGGCCGAGGGCCATCGACGCATCGGCGTCGGCGAACGACCCCGGCGTCGAGGACTCGCCGAAGAAGTTCTATGGCGGCGTCGTGTATCAAACGCCCCAGGGCACGTTGTTCGGTCTGAGGCCCGTCGGCAGCGACCACTTCGACTCCACTCGAACCGGTCTCGACCACATCAGTTTCGCCGTCTCCAGCCGAGAGGACCTCGAGACGGCAGCGCGGTCGATGAGCGAGGCGGGCATCGAGCGCGGTGAAATCATCGACCTGGCCGACGCGGGCATCGCCATCTTGTCGTTTCAGGACCCCGACGGCATCAACGTCGAACTGACCGCACCGTTGTCGTAGCCCTTACATGGATCGACCGCACATGCTCGACGACGACTCGTACTTCGACCTCGGCGGCTACCACCGGGCCGTGGACACCGAGTCGCCTGCTGCTGGACGTTGGTTCGACCGCGGGATGGTGTGGGCGTACGGGTTCAACCACGACGAGGCGGTCTGGTGCTTCGAGCAGGCGCTGGCGCTCGACCCGACGCTGTCACTCGCACGCTGGGCGATCGCGTACGCAGTCGGCCCGAACTACAACCGGGCGTGGGAATCATTCGACACCAAGGGGCGCGCAGCAGCCCTCGAACGGGCGCTGACCGAGCTGACCCTCGCCGCCGAACACGGCGGCGGAACCGTCGAGAAGGGCTTGATCGCGGCGCTCTCCGCCCGCTTCCCCACCGACGACGCCGAAGACCTCGAGACACTCGAGACGGGGCACGCCGCGTACGCCGACGCAATGCTGGAACTGGCGCTCGAACACCCCCATGACGTCGACGTGCAGACGCTCGCCGCCGACGCGTTGATCAACCTGACGGTGTGGAAGCTGTGGGACGTCAAGACCGGCGAACCGGCGCCCGGGTCCCGGGTGGTCGAAGCCCGCCGGTTGATGGAGTCCGCGCTCGGCACCCCCGAAGGCCGTCGGCACCCGGGGCTGCTGCACTTCTACCTCCATGCCATGGAGATGTCCGGCACCCCCGAGGCGGCGTTGCCCGCCGCCGACTGGCTCCGCGGGCTCGTCCCCGGCTGCGGCCACCTGCAGCACATGCCGTCGCACATCGACGTGCTGTGCGGCGACTACCGGAATGCCGTAATCGCCAACCAGATCGCAGTGGAAGCCGATCGAGCATTCGTGCACCGACGCGGCGCTGCCAACACCTACTCGCGCTACCGCGCCCACAACCTGCACTTCGTCGTGTACGCGGCGATGTTCCAAGGTGCGTACCAGACCGCCATCGAGGCCGCCGACGAACTCTCCCGCCAGCTCACGCCCGAACAACTGAGCGACCCGTCGCTGCCGATGGCCGACTGGTTGGAGGCGTTCACCCCGATCCGCGTCCACGTGCTCATCCGATTCGGCAGATGGACGGAACTGATCGACGAGCCGCTGCCCGAAGACACCCGCCTGTACTGCACGACGGCGGCGACCATCCTCTACGGCCGCGGCGTGGCGCTCGCCGCGACCGGTCGCGTCTCCGAAGCACGTGCTGTCCGCGAAGAATTCGAGGCTGCCCGCCGCCGCATCCCGACGTCGCGATCGCTGTTCAAGGTCCGAAGCGTCGACACCATGGCAATCGCCACCGCCATGCTCGACGGCGAAATCGCATACCGCGAGGGCGATTACGACGTTGCCTTCGACCACCTGCGCCGGGCGGTCGAGTTGGACGACTCGCTGCCCTACGACGAGCCGTGGGGCTGGATGCAGCCGGCGCGGCATGCCTTGGGTGCCCTGTTGCTGGAGCAGGACCGCGTGGATGAGGCCGCCCGCGTGTACGCGGCCGACCTGGGACTCGACGAAACGCTGGGGAGGTCCTGCCAGCATCCCGCGAACGTGTGGAGCCTGCACGGGTATCACGAGTGCCTACTGCGGCTGTGGCGCGACGACGAGGCCACCATCATCGGCAACCAGCTGGCGCTGGCAGCGGCACGGGCGGACGTGAACGTCCGGGCTTCCTGCGCCTGTCGACTCGAGACCCCGGAACCATGTTGTGACGGGACGAGCGGGTAGCAATTGCCCGCAATGGGTAGCCGAACGTTCATGGTGACGACGCCGAGTGCCCACGCGAGCCGCGGCAAGCAACTCAAGGAGCGGGGGCGGGCGGACGGACGGACGGCGGCGTCGTTCCGCACGAAGGTCGACGAGTGGATCCACGGCGCGGTGACCGTCTCCCCCGAACGGCGGGCCGACATCATCCTGGCCACCGACGAAGCGCTCTCCAATTGCGCCGAGCACGCCTACCGAGGTGCCGAAACGTGCGGTCCCATGTCACTCGGGGTCACGTTCGACCACGCCAAGAGCGTCGTGACGGTGTGCGTCGAAGACGAGGGCGCCTGGGCCGAACCCGCGGCCCATCCGACCCCGTCAGCGCGCGGGCGGGGTCTGTTGCTGATGAAGGCCCTCGCCGACGACATCACGATCGACGGCCGGGACGACGGCACCACGATCTGCATGCGGTTCGCGCAGTGCTACTCGAAGCCCACGTCCATCGCAGGCGGCCGACGGGTCTGAGGAGTTCGCGACTACCAGTTGCTCGGCGCGTAGTCCTTGAGGAAACACCCGTGGAGGTCCTCGCCGGATTCGCCGCGCACGATCGGGTCGTAGACGCGGGCGGCACCGTCGACGAGGTCGAGCGGGGCGTGGAAACCCTCCTCGGCGAGCCGCAGTTTCGTCGGGTGCGGACGCTCGTCGGTGATCCATCCCGTGTCGACGGCCGTCATCAGGATGCCGTCCTGCTCGAGCATCTCCGCGGCGCTGGTACGCGTCAGCATGTTGAGCGCGGCCTTCGCCATGTTGGTGTGCGGGTGCCCGGGCCCCTTGTACGCACGGCTGAACTGCCCCTCCATCGCAGAGACGTTCACCACGTAGGTGCGGCGGGAGGACGACGCGGCCATTGCCGGACGTAGCCGGCTGATCAGGATGAACGGGGCGGTCTGGTTGCACAGCTGCACCTCGAGCAACTCCATGGCGTCGACCTCGTGCACGCGTTGGGTCCAACTGTTGACCGCGGCCGTATCGGGCAGCAGACCACCCGCGTCGATGGCCGTACCCGCCGCGATGCGATCAGGAGAGGCGCTGCGCGCGGCGAGCGCGAGTTCGGTGAGCGCATGCGGGCTGTGATGCTGCGCCAGGCTGCCGGCGAGCGCGGCGGGATGGGCGTCGCTGATCCGGTCGAAGGTGACCACGTCGACGAGTTCCGGCGCCTGGGTCCGTTCCGCCTCCACGAGCGCCGCATACGAGCCACGGGCCCGACGCACGGTCTGCGCGGCGTTGTTGACGAGGATGTCGAGCGGACCCCGCGCGGCCACGGTGTCCGCGAGCGCGACCACCTGAGCGGGGTCACGCAGGTCGATGCCGACGACGTGCAGCCGGTGCAGCCAGTCCGCGCTGTCGGGCATCGCGGCGAAGCGGCGCACGGCGTCGTTGGGAAAGCGGGTGGTGATCGTCGTGCGGGCGCCGTCGCGCAGCAGACGCAGCGCGATGTACATGCCGATCTTCGCGCGACCGCCGGTGAGCAGGGCGTTCTTGCCGGTCAGGTCGGTGCGGGCGTTGCGCTTGGCGTGGTTGACCGCCGCGCAACCCGGACAGAGCTGGTGATAGAAGGCGTCGACCATCGTGTAGCGGTTCTTGCACATGTAGCAGGCGCGTGACCGGAGCAGCGTGCCCGCGCTGGCGCCGACGGCAGTGGACACCAGGGGCAGGCCCTGCGTCTCGTCGTCGATGCGCCCGGGTGCGCCGGTCGCGGTAGCGGCAGTCACGGCGTGGTCGGCGACGGCCACGGCGTCGCGCTTGGCGTCGCGGCGGGCCTTCTTGACCGACTTGAAGATGCTCGCGGTGGCCCGACGAACCGTGACCGAATCCGGGTGCTCGGGTGGCAACGACTCGATGTCGGCCAGCACCTGCAGGCACGTGTTGAGTTTGTCGGGGTCGATCGCGTTCACGGTGGAAGAGTACGGGCAACAGCCCCGTCGACCGGCATGGCGAATCAGTGATTCCGCCGGCGGCACGGTGCCCCGCCGCTGAGAAGATGAGTGCACTTGGCTGAACACTCGGGGCGGCGGGGCCTCGCTGGACCAGCTCTCGAAGCCGGGCCCTATGGGGTGGATCGCCGTAAGTGCTTGTAGTCAAACGCATATAACGCAGGCAACCGGTGCGACGGGACATGTTGAACGAGTGGTTCAACAACGCACCACACGTCACATCGACCCGAAGTGCACCACTGGCGGCCGACTCCAGACCACAATCGCCGCATGCGCTTCGGAAACTTCATGGCACCGTTCCACCCCGTCGGTCAGAACCCGACACTTGCAATCGAACGAGACCTCGACTTGATCGTGGCCATGGATCGCCTCGGTTTCGACGAGGCGTGGGTGGGCGAGCACCATTCGGCGGGGTTCGAGATCATCGCCTCGCCCGAGGTGTTCATCGGCGTCGCCGCGGAGCGGACGAAGCACATCAAGCTCGGAACCGGCGTCAGTTCGCTGCCCTATCACCATCCGCTGATGCTGGCCGACCGCATGGTCCTGCTCGACCACCTCACCCGCGGCCGGGTCATGCTCGGGTGCGGTCCCGGACAGCTCACGTCGGACGCGCACATGCTCGGCATCCCCGCCGACGAACAGCGTCCGCGCATGGAGCAGTGCCTCGACGCGATCATGCGACTGCTGCGCGGCGAGACCGTCACCATGCACACCGACGGCTTCACGCTGCAGGACGCGCGGCTACAGCTGAAGCCGTACAGCGATCCGTGCTTCGACGTCGCCGTCGCGGCGTCGTTCTCCCCGACGGGCCCGCGCGGTGCAGGCAAGCACGGGATCGGCATGTTGTCGATCGCGGCCACCGCGAAACAGGGCATGGATCTGCTGGCTCAGCACTGGTCGACGTGGGAGGAGGTCGCGCATGCCCACGGTCACGTCGCGGACCGCTCGAAGTGGCGGCTCGTCGGGCCGATGCACCTCGCGGAGACCCGGGAGCAGGCCGAGCGCGACGTCGAGTACGGCATAGCCGAGTTCTCGCAATACTTTTCGCACATCCTGCCCGCAGGACCGGTGCAGGGCGAGACGACCGCGGAGATCATCGCCAACAATCACGCATCGGGTTTCGCCGTGATCGGGACTCCGGCCGACGCGGTGGCGAAGATCGAAGAACTCGTCGAGGCGAGCAACGGCGGCTTCGGGGCGTTCCTCCTCTTCGACCACGACTGGGCCCCGCCCGCCGCCAAGCTTCGGAGCTACGAGTTGTTCGCCCAGTACGTGATGCCGCACTTCACCGGTCACCTCACCGCACCGCAGGCGTCCCGCGACTGGGTCACCGCGAGCGGCACGGAGTTCGTAGACCGGGCGTCGCACGCCATCGGCAAGGCGATCGAGGATCACGCGGCCGAACAGGCGGCGACGAAGTAGAGGGCGGCGACGAAAAGCGGCTGCTGTTTGCTCAACACGAAGACTGGTCTTCTCATCGCCTTTGCAAAATCGGCAACCAACCAGCGTGGCCTCTGCCTTTTTGCAAACCTCGTACGACGGCGCGCCGGAGCTTTGGGGCGCGCCCGAAAAGGCGTGCGTCCCTTGGTGATCCGGTAGCGACCGCGGGTAGTGGAACATCGGGGTCCGGGGAATGCCATTGCGAGCTAGCGGCTTAGAGCGGCCAGCGACGCCTTCGACGGCGTTGGTGAGTCAACGTCTTCACGCTAACAGAAATCGACGGATGGCTCCGACCTACCACCGGGAACTGACGTCGTCGGCGATCAGACGCGCGATCCTCTGTGCCGAGTCGGCGGGGTCTGCGCTGCACGTGTTGACGTCGACGATGACGTTGTTCCGCAACGCCAAGCCGCGTCCACACGCCCAGCCGGGGGCCGCGGCATCCTTCTGCGTCGCGATCACGCTGAGGGTCGCATCGACGTTCGAGATCTCGCCCGGGTACCACATCGACCCACTCTGGGTGTGGGTGTACTCGTGGCACGCCGGCCACTGCGCCACCGAGGCGTCGAAGAACGCGCCGGCCAGCTCCGGCGTCGGGAACAGCACTACTGCCTGCTTGAGATAGTGCGTGAATCGGTCGCCGTTGTTGAGGCTTTCGTCGCGCTCGGCCCAGAACCCACTGTTGGCGTAGACCGGCGCCTCCGCCGCGCCGTCGATGGCGAGGCATTCCATGGGCGCCATGGTGGCACTGTTGTCACTCATCGCGGACTGGCTGCCCGTGAGCGCCATCCCCGTCGTTCCCATCGCCGCGTTGACCTCGTCTGGAGTGAGCAACAAGCTGGCCAGCTCCCGCTCGACGAGGGGGCGCGGGACCAGACTCGGGGTCGGCGTCACCACCTCGGCGTGACCCGTGCGCGTGCAGCCGCTCACGAGAATGCAGATGGCAGCCGTTGCGAACACTGCCGTTGATCGGCGCATGTAGCTCTCCCTTCGAGCCGAGACCGAACGTTCAACGTGGCACCAATTCGCTTTAGCGCACACGAACGATCGTCCGGCAAACCCCCCCGAAGGCTCGAAATGCCGCCCGGTGATTCGTGATAACGATGTGCGGCGCTTCTTGATAACGATTCATGCCGTCGTGGGCCGTCATGGGCGGATGGCGCGCAGGAAACAGACCCGGGTGTCGTCGCCACTGACGGCGATGTTGCGGGCCTTCAACAGATGTCGCCGGGTCATGCTGTACTACGCCGAACCCGATGCCGTAAGTCCGTAGGTCACACCCGCCGATGCCGGCTAGCTCACTGCCGAGCTGAATCCAGCGCAGCTCAAGGCTGGCCTGTCGACCGCAGGACCGCCAGCCGCTGCTGGTATTCGTCTTCGTCGATCTCACCGCGGGCGAGGCGCCACGCGAGAAGTTGCTCCGGGGATTCGCGCTGCGGCTGGTATCCCGAGATCGTCCGCGGCTCGGAAGCTCCGGTGCCGAACCGGGTCAACGCGATGATCGCCACCACGATCAGCGTCCAGAACAACATCATGCCGACCGCCATGCCCGCGTATCCCCAGCCGCTCATTCCGTGGTCCCACCACATGGTCGCCATCCTCCCTCCATAGAGGAATACCTCGGTTCCAGACTCCACTTCCGCCTCGGCGCTTCAGTGTTCGTTGTGTGAAGATTCGCTCAAGACGGTGACACGGCGCGACGGCACGACACGATGAATGCATGGAAGTCATATCGGGAAGCACACCGAGCAGTCCCGTTCCCGGCTACCGCGCCCTGGTGGTCGACGACGAGGCGCCACTGGCCGACGTCGTCGCCAGCTACCTGCGACGCGACCACTTCGAGGTCACGGTGTGTCATTCCGGGGTCGAGGCGCTAGAAGCCGCCCGCGAGGTCGACCCGGACGTCGTGGTGCTGGATCTCGGGTTGCCCGGGATCGACGGCCTGGAGGTCTGCCGACAGCTGCGCACCTTCTCCGACGCCTACGTGGTGATGTTGACCGCCCGCGACAGCGAGGTCGACACCATCGTCGGCCTGTCCGTCGGGGCCGACGACTACCTGACCAAACCCTTCAGTCCCCGGGAGTTGGTCGCCCGCATCAGGGCGATGTTCCGCAGGCCCCGGTCGGTCCCCGCACCCGTGCCATATGCCGGCGAACAGCCGCCGCGGGTCTTCGGGTCGCTGTCGATCGACCTCGCCAGCCGGGAGGCGTTCCTCCGCGGCGAACCGATCGCACTGACGCGCACCGAATTCGACATCCTCGCTGCACTGTCCTCCCGCCCCGGAGTCGTGTGGAGCCGCCGCCACTTGATCGACGCGGTCTGGGGAGAGCCGTGGGTCGGCAACGACCACCTCGTCGACGTCCACGTCGGACACGTGCGACGAAAACTCGGCGACGACCCCGCCAATACGCGTTTCGTTCACACCGTCCGCGGCGTGGGCTACCGGATGGGCAGCGGACAGTGAGCCCGCCCACCGGGTTCGGGATGCGCCGTCGGCTTCTGCTGGCACAGACGCTGGTCCTCGTCGCCGGCGGAGTCACCACCTGGGTGGTGGCCCTGGTGGTGGGGCCGCCGCTGTTCCGCCATCACCTCTACCAGGCCGGTGTTTCGCCGGATTCCAATGAGCAATTCCACGCCGAGCAGGCCTATCAGCACGCGACGGCGCTATCGATCGCCGTGGCGATCGTGGTCGCCGCGCTGACCGCCTTCGTCGTCACCGCCTACCTCAGTCACCGCCTGCAGCGCTCCGTCGCCGAAGTGTCCGCCGCCGCATCGGCGGTGGCGGAAGGTCACTACGACATCAGGGTTGCGAACCCGCAACTCGGCGACGAGTTCGACGGGTTGGCAATGGCGTTCAACCGGATGGCGGAACGCCTGCAGACGGTGGAATCGACTCGCCGCCAGTTGTTCAGCGACCTCGCCCACGAGATCCGCACCCCGGTGTCGGTGTTGGAGGCCTACCTGGAAGCCGTCGAGGACGGAGTGAAGACCCTCGACCCGCCGACCATCGCGATGCTGCGCGAGCAGACAGGCCGCTTGGTGCGGTTCTCGGCTGACGCCGCCGCTCTGGCCCAGGCCGAAGAGGCGCACGCCGCCAATGCGCCGCAATGGGTCGACCCCAACGAGTTGGTGGCGACGGCGAGCGCCGCGGTCGCCGACCGATACAGCGCCAAGAGCGTGACGTTGGAGACCCACGTTTCAGCATCCGGCCGGATGTGGGCGGACGGTCAGAGGCTGGCTCAGGTGCTGGGCAACCTGCTCGACAACGCGCTGCGCCACACTCAGGCGGGCGGACGCGTCCACCTGGCCGCTGCCTCGTACGTCGACGAGGTGACGTTCACCGTCGCCGATGACGGCGACGGCATCGCCGCCGAGCACCTGCCCCACGTGTTCGAGCGCTTCTACCGCGCCGACTCGGCCCGCGACCGCGGGCGCGGAGGCTCGGGAATCGGCCTGGCAATCGCCAAGGCCCTGACCGAGGCTCACGGCGGCCGCATCTGGGTGACCAGCCGCGGGCCCGGCTACGGCACGACCTTCACCGTCGCGTTGCCCATCCATGCGCGCCTGGCAGCGAAACACTCCGAGGTCGTGCCGGAAATCGGATTGCCTACAACGTCTTGAGGATCTCGTTCATGGTGTCGATCTCCTTCTGCTGGCTTTCCACGATGGCCTTCGACAGCTCGATCGCCTCGGGAAACTCACCGTTCTCGATCTCGTTCTGCGCCATGGTGATCGCGCCCTCGTGGTGCTTGATCATCCCGGTGAGAAACAGCTTGTCCGCCTCCACACCCCGGGCGTCCCGCAGTGCCTGCATCTCGGCCGCCGACAACATTCCGTCCATCATGCCCATGCCACCCATGCCCGGCATGCCGGGCATCATCGAGCCGGAGCCTTCCATACCGCCGTGACCGGGCATGTCGTTCATGTTCATGTTCCAGTCGTCGAGCCAGCCCTGCATCTGCTGAATCTCCGGACCCTGGGCGTCCTTGATCTGCTTTGCCAGGTCGACCACCCGCGGGTCCATGCCCTGCTTGGCCAGGACCATGTCGCTCATCTCGATTGCCTGCTGATGGTGCGGGATCATCATGCTCGCGAACATCATGTCGGCCTTGTTGTGCGCGGCAGCCTGCGCCGACTCCGTGGCCTGGGTCTGTGACGGGGCCGACGACGGCGCCGCCTCCTGGGTGGCCGAGTTGCTACACGCGCCGATGGCGGCTACCGCGGCCAGCACGGCCATCCCGCTCACCACTGTCTTCGACTTGCCCATTCCACATCCCCTTCTTCGGATGAAGCTCTGCTGGACTCCAGCCTCCTGCCGCCGCATCCGGACTTTCTTAGCCGTTCCGTCAAGATTCGATGAAGAAGCCCTGGGCCACGGTTAGACGGCGGGCAGCACCGCAAGGGGTGACGGCGCGAAACCGTACGAAAAGACGCCGTAGTTCTGCGGATTCGCGAATAGTGTTGATGGCATCGACGGGGTGGTCGCCGGGTGTCGTCTAGGCGCCTGGAGATGCGTTGCGCCTAAGGCAACCCGTTCGCCAACGACGGATCGAATCCCGGCGCCGGCTGGTCCCACCCCGGCGGCATGTGGTCGGAGCCCCGCGGCTGCGACGCGTAGATCGGCACCTGAGGAGCGGGCCCTGGCAGCGACATGTCATACCCCGGCAGCTGTCCGTAACCCGTCGACGGCCCGAACCCGGGGGCCGCCTGGTCCGCGCCCGCCAACAACTTGGACGCCACGAAAGCGGCGGCCTGCGAGGTGTACCCGGGCACATAGCCGTCGGTGTGACCGCTCCACTCGTTGCCGGTCCCTGCGTGACAGATCGGATCGGCGGGGTTGCAGAGGTCGATCCCCTTCCCGGCGAACATCTCGGACTGGGAAGGCAGCTTCGTACCCGAGCGGTTCGCAACGTTGCCGAATGTGGCGATCGCCGCGACGTTGGACGCGAACGAAGAAGGCAGAGAAGCGCCCCATGCGATCCCGACGATGGGATTGCCGGCGACGATGTTGATGACGTTCGCCCCCTGCGAGTATCCGCCCAACACGATCTTGGTCTCGGGGCACGATGTCGCGGTGGCTTTGATGCGCTTGATCGCGTCCTTGGCGCCGTCCCCGCTGCCCAGCTGCAGCTTGCCCGCGTCGTAGTCCACCGCGTAAGTCGCGATGTTCAGGCCGACGGCCTGCTCGCGCAACGCGTCGACGAAGGCGTTGCCAACGGCGCCCATGCCCTTTGGCTCGTCCGTGCCCCGTGCAAAAAGCACCTCGGCGTCGGCGCAGTCGGCGGCGGACGCAAGCGGCACGCCGTTCGGAGACCACAGCGGAAAGGCGGCGATGCTGAGCGCGGCAGCGCCGCGGCCGACCCAGTGAGCCGCCGATCGCAGGCCCATCGCGCGCGAGCTACGCCCACAATGAGGAGACATGTCTCGAATCTATCGCTTCGCCAGGAGAAACGCACAGCCCGTGGCTTTTCAGCGAAGTTCGAAGCGGCGCTGTGGCACCCGCCCGACATGCGTGCTCGCGCGGCGACCTCAACGAATGCGGGCCAGAGCTTTCGCTCTGGCCCGCTTTCCTTCGGTGGAGCTGCCGGGAATCGAACCCGGGTCCTACGGCATTCCCTCGAGGCTTCTCCGTGCGCAGTTCGCTATGTCTCTACTCGGATCTCCCGTTCACGCGAACAAGACGAGATGACGATCCCAGTCGCTGTTTGATGTCCCCATGGGTCCCGCGACCGAACCCATGGGTGGGTCCCTCTAGCTGATGCCAGGGTCCGGGCCGAGGGCGCTCCCGGTCTGACAGACACACCGTCGCTTAGGCAGCGAGGGCGTAGTCGCGCTGATTTGAATCGGCGCTTAATTGGTTGCAACGACGCTTACGGTGGTCATTTGCCTGCACCGGCACGCTTCCCTTGATTCGATGCGCGAAGTCGAAACCGTTCAGCCCCTCGCACCCCTGCCAACTTCAGCAGGACCTTTCATCTTACCGGCAGGTATGACAAACGCCAACGGCCTTTCATTCCATCTAGATCACGTAGTTCAGGTTGGCGACTATCCGCTGGCCCACCTCGACGTCACCGCCGTACTCGATCTCCTCTGGCGGGCCCGCGACCATCGGCCGCCCACCACAGAGTCGGGTGAACTGCAGGCCGTCCACCGTGATGGTGGTCGTTGGTTCGGCGCCGCCGAAGTCGTCGACGAGCGCCGCCCGGCCGTCGACCGCTACCCGGATCGTGCGCGACAGCGGTCCGGTGAGGCGGATCTCCACCCGTGACCCGTCCGGCGCCTTACCGCGCTTGCCCACCACGAAGCCCATGCTGACGGTCATCTCGTCGAGCGCCAGCCGGGCCGCCGGTCCTTCGAGGTCCGCGTCGGCAGCCGCACTCACCACCGCGTCGCGGATGTCGTGCTCGTGCATCCAGCAGTCGAACACCCTGATGCGCATGAACCGGCCGTACGTGTCGGGTCCCGCGGGGGTGGCGGTCGGAGCGTTCCACTCGTCGTCGGTCATCGCGGTCAGAACATCGCGGCGGCGACCGGTCACGCTGCGGAAGCGCTCGAGCACCTGCTCGCCTGGCTCGCCGCTGAGGTGGCGGACCCAGCATTCGTTTAGTTCGCCGATCGGGTTGCGGACGTGTTCGAGTGACGAGACGTCGTGCTCCGGCGTCGGTTCGCCGAGCAGCATCGATTCGGTTCCAATGACGTGGGCGACGACGTCGCCGACGCACCATCCCGGCAGCGACGTGGGCGTCGACCAGGCGTCGGTGGGGACGTCGGCGAGCAGACGGTCGATGTCGTCCCACGAGCTGAAGAGGCCGTCGAGTACCTCGGTCTTGTCGAGCAGGGTCAGGGGTCGTGACGGGCTGTTCACCCGACGACCGTAGCGCGTGAGCGTCAGCCCGCTGCGATCATCGCGACCGCGGCCATTGCCAGCACCATGCCGGCCGCCTGCCAGCGCGTGACGCGTTCCTTGAGGACCAGCATCGCCAGCGCCACCGTGCCCGCGGGGTACAGCGAGATCAGAACCCCGGTCAGTGAGAGCAGCGACGCCTGCAGCGCCAGCAGCATCGCGACGTTCGCCACGGTGTCGAGCACCCCCGCGGCGAGCGCCAGCTTCAGCGGGACGCCGCGTGGCACCACGAGGTTGGCGCTCGCCAGCGCGATCAGGATGACGAGCACGGTCGCCGATATCCGGGCGAACACGAGCGGCCACAGCCCCGCCTCGGCCGGCGCCTGATCGATCAGCACGAAGTTCAGCCCGAACGCCAGACCCGCACCAACCGTCATCCACGCGACCTGCTTGGTGAAGCGATGCGGCCGGTCTTCCTCACCCCCGGCCTCGCGGCTGACGAGGACCACGGCGAGCAGGGCCACCACGATCCCGGCGTAGGCCACGGCGCTCGGCCGCTCCCCCAGCGCCACGCCGACCCCGACGGGCACCCCGGCCACCAGGATCGCGGTCAGCGGCGAAACCACCGATATCGGTCCCGCTGCCAGCGCCGCGTAGAACCACCACACCCCGAACGCCTGGCTGATCCCGCACAGCGCGCCCCACACCACCGCGGGCGTCGTGACCGTCCCGCCGACGACGGCGGCCAGCACCGTCAGCAGCACCATCGCGACCGGATAGGAGACGAGGACGACGCGCAGCGCGGCGACCCGGCGGGACGCAATGCCGCCGACGAAGTCGCTCACCCCGTAGCCCGCGGCAGACAGCAGGGCGAACAGGATTCCGGTCAGCGTCGGAGCCGCTCCGGCGGCGACATCAGCGCATGCCCTTGATGCGGCGGCCCAACTCGCGGGTCACCTCGCGCTCGGCGTCTCGCTTGGCCATGTCCTGGCGCTTGTCGTGCGCCTGCTTGCCTCGGGCGAGTGCCAGCTCCACCTTGACCTTGCCGTTGGTGAAGTACAACGACAAGGGCACCAGCGTGAGGTTGCCGTCCCGGATCTTGCCGATCAGGTTGTCGATCTCGCTGCGATGCAGCAGCAGTTTCCGGTTGCGCCGCGGCGCGTGGTTGGTCCAGCTGCCGTGGTGATACTCGGGGATGTGCAGGTTGCGCAGCCAGATCTCGCCGTCGTCCACGGTCGCGAACGCGTCGGCCAGCGATGCGGTCCCGTCTCGCAGCGCCTTCACCTCGGTGCCCATGAGCGCCACACCCGCTTCGAAGGTGTCGAGGATCGCGTAGTTGTGCCGCGCCTTGCGATTGGTCGCGACCACCTGGTTGTTGCGTCGCGTCGCCTCGTCGACCTTCTTCTTGTTGACCACGCTAACGCCGTACGTACAGGCGCAACGTCGCGTACGCAGTCACACCGGCCATCGCCAGGGCCACGAACAAGAGCAGCGGAGAGATGTAGAGGATGTCGGCGTAGTCGATCCTGGCTATCAGGTTGGCCTCGTAGAACTGGTTGAGCGCCTTGTCCAGGAACAACGCGCGCACCGTGATGAGACCGAGGATCGATATCACCACGCCGAGGAAGGCCGCAAGCATCGCCTCCAGCAGGAACGGAAGTTGGGTGTACCAGCGGCTGGCACCGACCAGCCGCATGATCCCCACTTCGGTTCTTCGGGTGTACGCCGCGACTTGAACCATGTTCGCGATCAACAGGATCGCGCCGACGGCCTGCACCAGCGCGACGGCGAACGCCACGCTGCTCAACCCGTCGAGCACCGCGAACAGCCGATCGATCAGGTCCTTCTGGTTCAACACGTTCAGCACGCCGGGTTGTCCGACGAGTGATCTGTCGAAGTCCTCGTGTTCCTCGGGGTTGTTCAACTTGACGATGAACGACGCCGGGAACGCGTCCCTGCCCGCGACGTCCTTGTATTGCGGGAACTTCGCGATCGCGTCGTCGTAGGCCTGGTCGCGATTGAGGAAGCGGACCGAGCGGACGTCGTCGCGGTCCTCGATCTGCTTGCGCAGCGCCGCACACGGGTCGGCGTCGCAGGACGGATCGTTGGCCGACACGTCGTTGTTGAGGAAGACCTGGCTCTCGACCCGGTCGAGGTAGATGGTGCGGGAGCTGTCCGCCAGTCGGACCACCAGCAGCCCACCACCGAACAGACCGATGGAGATAGCGGTGGTCAAGATCATCGCCACCGTCATGGTGACGTTGCGGCGAAGTCCCGTGAGGACTTCGTTGATGAGGAAGCCGAAGCGCACTTAGCGATCCATTCCGTAGACACCGCGTTGTTCGTCGCGGATCAGGCGTCCCAGCTCGAGTTCGATGACGCGCTGGCGCATGGAGTCGACGATGTGATGGTCGTGTGTCGCCATCAGCACCGTCGTACCCGTGCGGTTGATCCGCTCGAGCAGATCCATGATGTCCTTGCTGGTTTCCGGGTCCAGGTTGCCCGTCGGCTCGTCGGCCAACAACACCAGGGGGCGGTTGACGAAGGCGCGCGCGATCGCGACGCGCTGCTGCTCGCCACCGGACAGTTCGTTGGGCAGTCGGGTGGCCTTACCGGACAGGCCGACCATCTCGAGTACGTCGGGCACCACCCGGTTGATCACGTCACTGCGCTTGCCGATCACCTCCAGCGCGAAGGCGACGTTCTCGAAGACCGTCTTCTGCTGTAGCAGCCGGAAGTCCTGGAAGACACACCCCAGCACCTGCCGAAGGCTCGGGATGTGGCGGTTCGACAACTTGTTGACGTGAAACTTGGAGACGCGAATGTCGCCGTGCGTCGGGTGCTCTTCGGCGAGCAGCAGCCGCATGAACGTCGACTTGCCCGAACCCGACGGGCCGATGAGGAAAACGAACTCACCCTTGTCGATGTTGAGCGACACGTCGTCCAAGGCCGGACGGCCAGAAGACTTGTACTGCTTGCTCACGTGGTCGAGGGTGATCATCACGGCACGCCAGTGTAGCGGGACACCATTTCCGGACCCGGCTACTGCGGGGGCGGCGTGGGAGTCGGAGCGAGTCCGGGCAGTGTGGGCAGCTGGAATGGCAGCCCGGGCTGCGTCGTCTGCACCACGGTCGTCGGCGGCAGCGGCCCCGGACCATCGGGGTCGACGACGGTGGACGGTGCCTGCGGACCCGTCGTCGTCGGTGACGTCGGAGTGGTGGGCGACGTCGACGTCGTCGTCGGAGTCGTCGTCGGGGTGGGCGTCGTCGTGGTCGTCGTGGTCCGCGGCGTCGTCGTCCTCGGCCGTTCCTGGACGTTGGTCCGCGGCACCCACGTGTACTCGGGGTCGGGGACGAAGCCCGGTGGCACGATCGCGGTCTCGGGCGCGGCGGGCGGCGCGGGCGCTGGCTCGTCGTAGTTCTGGTACAGCCAGAACAGGGCAACGAACGCGACCATCAGTCCGGCGGTCGACGTGCGAACCCGCCCACCGGGCAGGTACCTCGGCCAACCCCGGTCCGTGCGGCGCCACTTCTTCACGTGCTGGAGTACGTTCATGACTTCTGCTCGGTTCGCCCCTGGGCGGCGTCCTTGGCGGCGGTGCTGACCGCTGGTGCCAGATTGCCCACCGACGGCATCTGGTCGGGAGTGGCGATACCCGCCGTGGTCAATGCCGCGATGATCCGGATCCTCAGCCTGCGGCCAACGTCGAACTGCTTGCCCGGCAGCGTACGGGCCACCATTCGAAGGTTGACGGTGTCGACGCCGATGCTCTCCACTCCCATCAACTGCGGCGTGTCCAGCAGCAGGGCACGTAGGCGCGAATCCTCCATCGCCTTCTCGCCCACTTCGTGCAGCACGTCGTTGACCCGGTTGAGATCGGCCGTCACGGGAACCGGGATGTCGACGACGGCGCGTGCCCAGTCCTTGCTCATGTTGAGCGACCGGACGATGTTGCCATTCGGCACCGTGAAGACCTCGCCCTCTCCGGTGCGGAGCTTGGTAACCCTGAGCGTGACTTCCTCGACGGTTCCTTCGGAGGCCTCTGGTGCGCCGATCATGTTCAGCTGCACGAGATCACCGAATCCGTATTGCCGTTCGGTGATGATGAAGAAGCCGGCCAGCAGGTCCTGCACGAGCTTTTGCGCTCCGAAACCGAGCGCGGCACCCAGCACCGCGGCCGGTGCGACGAGTGAGCCGACGGGAACGTTGATCACGTCGGTGATCTCGACGGCGACGACAACGAACAGCACGGCGATCGACACCCATGAGATGACCGATGCAACCGCCTGCCGGTGCTTTGCACTCTCCGAGCGCACGAGCTGGTCGCTCTCCTGGTATTCCGCATCGATGCGGCGGGTCACCCGGCGAGAGATCCAGTTGATGAGCCGGGCCGTGAGCAAGGCCCCGATGACGAGCAACGCGATTCGAAGACCACGCGTCATCAGCCAAGCGCCGATGTCACCGTGCCAGAAGTCATGCCACTGGTCGGAGAATGATATGGCCAGGAGGGTGTTAATCGTCATCTTTCCTATTGCGCCAACGGATTCCCGCTTCCAGGAAGCCGTCGATGTCGCCGTCGAGCACTGCGGCCGGATTGCCGACTTCGTAGTCGTTACGCAAATCCTTGACCATCTGATAGGGGTGCAGAACGTAGGACCGCATCTGCGAACCCCAGGAACTGCCGCCGTCGCTCTTGAGCGCGTCCATCTCGGCGCGCTCCTCTAGACGCTTGCGTTCGAGCAACTTCGCCTGCAGAACGCGCATCGCCGAAACCTTGTTCTGCAACTGCGATTTCTCGTTTTGACAGGTCACGACGATACCCGTGGGGATGTGGGTCAAACGAACCGCTGAGTCGGTGGTGTTCACCGACTGGCCGCCGGGCCCGCTGGACCGGTAGACGTCGACGCGGAGGTCGCCCTCGGGTATCTCGATGTGGTCGGTCGTCTCGACGACGGGCAGCACCTCGACTTCGGCGAACGACGTCTGCCGTCGGCTCTGGTTGTCGAACGGGCTGATCCGCACCAGCCGGTGGGTGCCCTGCTCCACCGAGAGCGTCCCGTACGCGTACGGCGCGTGCACTGCGAAGGTCGCGCTCTTGATGCCGGCCTCTTCGGCGTAGGACGTGTCGAAGACCTCCACGCCGTAGTCATGCTTCTCGGCCCACCGGATGTACATGCGCATCAACATCTCGGCCCAGTCGGCGGCATCGATGCCACCTGCGCCCGACCGGATGGTGACGACGGCCTCGCGCTCGTCGTACTCGCCAGACAGCAGTGTCCGTACTTCCATCGCCTCGATGTCCTCGCGGAGCGACGCGAGTTCGGCGTCGGCATCGGCGAGGGCCTCGGTCGCGCCCGCGCCTTCCTCCTCGGCTGCCATCTCGTAGAGCACGGGCAGATCGTCGAGCCGCTGGCGCAGCGCCTCGACGCGACGGAGTTCGCCCTGGGCGTGGGACAGCGCGCTGGTCACCTTCTGTGCCCGGGTCTGGTCGTCCCACAGCTTGGGGTCGGACGCTTCCTGCTCCAGGGTGGTGATGCGCTCCCGGAGTCCGTCGACGTCGAGCACCCGCTCCACCGTGGTCAGCGTGGTGTCCAGTGCAGCGATGTCTGATTGACGGTCGGGTTCCACGGTGGTTCAGCGTACCGACAGGCTCATCCCAACCCTTCCCTCCTGCCCACGCGACCGACGATGCGGAGTTAGAGTCGGGCTGCAAACGCCCTTGGCGACGACGCGACAGCCCTCTTGCGCGCCGCCCGGCCCAGGGCTCGAGCAGATGTCTGCAGAGAAGGCGGAGGTATGCGGCCGTATCACGTGGCGATAGTCGGCTCGGGACCTTCGGGTTACTTCGCCGCAGCGTCCCTGCTCAAGTACGCGGACTCGAAGGATCCGGTCGACGGGGTCGAACCCCGCGACGTGCGCGTCGACATGTTGGAGATGCTGCCGACGCCGTGGGGCCTGGTCCGCTCCGGAGTCGCGCCCGACCATCCCAAGATCAAGTCGATCAGCGCGCAGTTCGAGAAGACGTCGGCGGACCTACGGTTCCGGTTCTTCGGCAACGTCGAAGTCGGCAACCACGTCACCGCCGACGAACTCGCCGAGCGCTACGACGCGGTGGTCTACGCGGTCGGCGCGCAATCCGACCGTGCGCTGAACATCCCCGGCGAGGACCTGGTCGGGAGCGTGCCGGCGGTCGACTTCGTGGGTTGGTACAACGCCCACCCGCACTTCGGCGAGATGCTGCCCGACCTCACCTCCGGCCGCGCCGTCGTGATCGGCAACGGCAACGTCGCCCTCGACGTTGCCCGCATCCTGGTCAGCGACCCCGACCTGCTGGCTGCGACCGACATCGCCGACCACGCTCTGGACTCGCTGCACGCGCGCGGGGTCGAGGAAGTGGTCGTGGTGGGCCGGCGCGGGCCGCTGCAGGCGCCCTTCACCACACTGGAACTACGCGAACTCGGCGATCTGGAAGCGATGGCCGACGTCGACGTCGTCGTCGATCCCCAGGACTTCGCAGGCATCACCGACGAGGATCTCGAGGCAGCGGGCAAGACCGTCAAGCAGAACGTCAAGGTCCTGCGCGGTTTCGCCGAGCGACCGTCCAAGGCAGCCAAGCGCCGCATCGTCTTCCGATTCCACACCTCCCCCATCGAGATCAAGGGCGACGGCAAGGTCGAGTCGATCGTGCTCGGCCGCAACGAGCTGGTCGACGAGGGCGGCCGGGTGGTCGCGAAGGACACCGGCATCCGCGAGGAATTGCCCGCCCAGTTGGTGGTCCGCGCGGTCGGTTACCGCGGCGTCGCCACTCCGGGCCTGCCGTTCGACGAACGCTCGGGCACCATCCCGCACAGCGACGGCCGCGTGGAGGGCACCCGCAACGCCTACGTCGTCGGCTGGATCAAGCGCGGCCCGTCGGGCGTGATCGGCAGCAACAAGAAGGACTCCCAGGCGACCGTCAACACCTTGCTGGCGGACCTGGCGTCGGCAGACCTCGCCGACCTCGAGCCGAACCACGACCGCCAGATCGCCGAATGGCTGGTGGAGCGGCAACCCAAGGTGGTGACTGGCGACCACTGGAAGTTGATCGACGACTTCGAGCGGTCTGCGGGCGAGAAACTCGGCAGGCCGCGGGTAAAGGTCACCAGCCTGGCGGAGTTGCTGCGCATCACGCACGGCTAGCGTGCCGGCGGAGTTACCTTGTCGGCCTCGATCGTCACGATGATGCGGGTCTCGTCGGGGTTCCCACTGAAGTAGGGGTACGGCGCTCCGAGGTACTTCTGCGAGATCTCGTCGATGCTCTCCTTGCCGCCCTCGCTCGTCATCGAGACGACGCGTCCCCGGATTGCGTAGAAGCGGTAGACGTTCTCGGGGTCGACGACGTTGATGGCGACCCGCGGGTCGCGCTCGAAGTTCTTCTGCTTCTGCATGCCGCCGGCGATGTTGAGGACGACGTTCTCCCCATCGGTGGTCACCCACGTCTCGGTGAGTTGCGGCGAGCCATCTGGCATCAGCGTGGCGACGAAGCACGGGCTGGGCTTGCGCATGAGATCGACCAGGTCGGACGGGAGCGGAGTCGGCATGCCTCTGTCATACCCGGTTTGTCAGTGGGTGGTCGTAGACTCGAACACGTGTTCGATCTACTGGACTTCGACCCCGCCACGGTGGACGAGGCCGGCCTGATCGACCGCATCACCGAGTTGGAACGGCTCAAGTCCGCCGCCGCGGCCGCACAGGCCCGGATGACCGCCGCGCTGGACGTGATGCGCCGCAGCGCCGAAGCCGACGCCGGCATCCCACTGCGCAAGCGCGGCCAGGGCCTCGCCTCCGAGGTGGGTCTGGCCAGGCGCGAGTCACCGAAGCAGGGTGGTCGCCACCTCGGGTTCGCCCGCGCCCTGGTCCACGAAATGCCCCACACCCTGGCCGCCCTGGAATCCGGGATGCTCTCGGAGTGGCGGGCGACGCTGCTCGTCAAGGAATCCGCCTGCCTCGAGGTCGAGGACCGCCGCACCCTGGATGCCGAGATGTGCGCCGACCCGGAAACGCTGGTGGGCAAGGGCGACAAGCGGATCACAGCCGACGCCATGGCGATCGCCTACCGCCTCGACCCGCACGCCGTGGTCGAACGCGCCCGCCAGGCAGAGAAGGACCGATGCGTCAGCGTCCGGCCCGCCGCCGACGCCATGGCCTGGGTGAGCATCCTGCTCCCCGTCGCCCAGGGCGTGTCGGTCTACGCCGCCCTCAAGCACGCCGCCGACACCACCAGCGATGGCCGCAGCCGCGGCCAGGTCATGGCCGACACCGCCGTCGAACGCATCACCGGCCGCCCCGCCGACACCCCGATCCCCGTCACCGTCGACCTGGTGATCACCGACGAAACCCTGCTCGGCGGGGACACCGAACCCGCCCGGATCCCCGGCTACGGACCCATCCCCGCAGCAGTCGCCCGCCACCTGATCTCCGGCGCCGTTGGTGACGACCGATCCCGCGCCACCCTGCGCCGCCTCTACCGCCACCCCAAGACCGGGACGCTGGTGACGATGGAATCGAGGGCACGGCGATTCCCGAAGGCGCTGGCCGCGTTCATCGCGCTACGCGACGACACCTGCCGCACCCCCTACTGCAACGCCCCCATCCGCCACACCGACCACGCCCAACCCAAGGCACGCGCCGGACCCACCACCGCACTCAACGGCAACGGCATGTGCGAAGCCTGCAACTACGCCAAGGAAGCACCCCGCTGGCGCGACCGCACATCCAAAGAGTTTGATTGCCACACAACCGAAGTCACCACGCCGACCGGCGCTACCTACACCGGCAAGGCCCCACCACTACCCGGCCGCAACAGCGAACACGTCACCAGCATCGACGTCGCACGCTTCCGAGTCGTGTTCCGCCGCGCCGCCTAGTTCGGCGACGGGGGCGGCGGCAGGTACGGCGGTGGTGGCGGCGGCGGTGGCGGCGGTGGCCCGTCTGGATACGGCATTTCGGGTTGTTCGGGCGGAGCGAAGCCCCACTTGTCGGGATTCTTCGGCGAGTACACGACCGGGATGAGCTGACCCATGGTCGGCCACGCGTTCACGTCGACGGCCATCTGCTGATACACGACGTGCTCGTTGACCGTCGGGCCGTTGATGACGCCGGTGATGGTGACGAACTGCTCGCCCTCGGCATCGGCCGGCCGCGGGCTGAGCCCCGTCACCAGCAGCGTTCCGTGGGCCAATCCGCCGCCGCGAGCCCCGCCACCCCCGAATCCACCTCCGCCGGGCCCGCGATTGCGGAGTCGAGGCACCACGATCATCGCCAGCACGCCGAGGATGACCACTATCGCGAGGAATTCGAACACACCGCCCATGGTAGGACTCTTGCCATGAGCACCGTTTCCGATGACATCACGCTCGCCCTCCGAATGGCCGACGAGGCCGATGCCATGACGATGGACCGGTTCGGCGCACTCGACCTGCAGATCGAGACCAAGCCCGACCTCACGCCGGTCACGGACGCCGACCGCGGCGCCGAGGAGGCGCTGCGCGAGGTGATCTCTCGCGAGCGGCCCGGCGACGCGCTGCTTGGCGAAGAGTTCGGCGGCACAGCGGTTTTCGAGGGCCGCCAGTGGGTGCTCGACCCGATCGACGGCACGAAGAACTTCGTCCGCGGCGTCCCCGTCTGGTCGACGCTGATCTCTCTCCTCGAGGATGGCGTACCGACGGTCGGCGTCGTCAGCGCACCCGCACTGGGACGCCGATGGTGGGCCGGCACGGGCGAGGGCGCCTTCACGTCGTTCGCCGGCAAGACCCGCCCCATCTCCGTGTCGAAGGTCGGCGACATCGAGTCGGCCAGCCTGTCGTACTCCGACCTCGTCGGCTGGGAAGACAAGCGCTCGCGCTTCCTCGACCTCACCGAAGCCGTCTGGCGGGTCCGCGGCTACGGCGACTTCTGGTCGTACTGCCTGCTGGCCGAGGGCGCGGTGGACGTCGTCGCAGAACCCGAGGTGAAGTTGTGGGACCTCGCCGCCATCGACGTGCTGGTGCGCGAGGCAGGCGGACGGTTCACCAACCTCGACGGCGCTCCCGGCCCGCACGGTGGCAGCGCCGTCGCCACGAACGGTCTACTGCACGACGCGGTGCTCGCGCGACTGTCGGCTTCATGACGACGGTGTGACGGCGCTAACAGAGCGCCTCTATCTTACTCGGGAGTAAGATACGGTCAGATTGCATTGCCCCAACGACGCGAGGCTGCGACATGACCAACACCCTGCCGACCAAGAGCGGAACCAACCAGCGCCCCCGACGCGCCGGATCCGAGAGCGGCATCGGCCTGCAACGGCCCAAGCGGTCGGCGACCTCCATCGGGCTCGCCCTCGTCACTCCCCTGGTCGGCCAGGAGTTCCTGGACCGCTACGGCCTGCGCGACCCGCTCAACCGAGGACTGCGCTACGGCGTGAAGACGGCGTTCTCGGCACTCGGCGCGTCCACCCGCCAGTTCAAGCGGGTGCAGAGCGGCGGCAAGCCCCCGACCCGGTTGAAGCCGAGCGGCGCCGACTACTTCGACCTCACCCCCGACGACGACCAGAAGATGATCGTCGAGACGGTCTCCGAGTTCGCCGAGGAGATCCTGCGACCCGCCGCCCACGACGCCGACGCGGCGGCGACGTATCCGCAGGGCCTGATCGCCAAGGCCGCCGAACTCGGCATCACCGCGATCAACGTTCCCGAGGACTTCGACGGCATCGCCGAGCACCGCAGCACCATCACCAACGCCCTGGTCGCCGAGGCGCTCGCATACGGCGACATGGGTCAGGCACTGCCGATCCTGGCTCCCGGCGGCGTCGCGTCGGCCCTCACCCACTGGGGCAGCGCGGATCAGCAGGCCACCTACCTCAACGAGTTCGCCGGCGAATGCGTGCCGCAGGCGTGCGTCGCCATCGCCGAGCCACATGCACTGTTCGATCCGACCGCGCTGAAGACCACCGCGGTAAGGACCCCCAGCGGCTACCGTCTCTCGGGCGTGAAGTCGCTGGTGCCCGCAGCCGCCGACGCCGAACTGTTCATCGTCGCGGCACAGCTCAACGGCAAGCCTGCACTGTTCATCGTCGAGTCGGCCTCCGAAGGCCTCACGGTCAAGGCCGACCCCAGCATGGGCATCCGTGCCGCCGCGCTGGGCCGCGTCGAACTGAACGACGTGGCGGTGCCGCTGCACAACCGGCTCGGTGAGGACGAGGCCAGCGACTCGGACTACTCCGAAGCAATTGCGCTGGCCCGATTGGGTTGGGCCGCCCTGGCAGTCGGCACCTCACACGCGGTGCTCGACTACGTCGTGCCGTACGTCAAGGAACGCGAGGCGTTCGGCGAACCCATCGCGCGCAGACAGGCCGTCGCCTTCATGTGCGCCAACATCGCCATCGAACTCGACGGCCTCCGCCTGATCACCTGGCGGGGTGCCGCGCGCGCCGAGCAAGGCCTGTCGTTCGCGCGAGAAGCAGCGCTGGCCAAGCGCATCGCCACCGACAAGGGCATGCAGATCGGCCTCGACGGCGTTCAGCTGCTCGGCGGCCACGGCTTCACCAAGGAGCACCCGGTGGAGCGTTGGTATCGCGACCTGCGGGCTCTCGGCGTCGCCGAGGGCGTCGTCGTCCTCTAACGGCCACGCAACAGACCAGGAACGGAAACCCAGTCATGGCAATCAATCTCGAAATGCCGAAGAAGTTGCAGGCCGTCATCGACATGGCCCACGAGGGTGCCGCGGAGATGCTGCGACCGATCTCGCGCAAGTACGACCTGTCCGAGCACGCCTACCCCGTCGAGCTGGACACCCTTGCCGACCTGTTCGAGGGGATCACCGAGGCCAACACCATCTCCTTCGCCGGAACCGATGCCTTCCGCGGTGTCGACGGGCCCAAGGAAAACGTCAACGGCGCCAACATGTCTGCGCTCGTGAACGCGCTCGAGATCAGCTGGGGCGACGTCGCCCTGCTGCTGTCGGTGCCCTTCCAGGGCCTGGGCAATGCCGCCCTGTCGGGTGTCGCCACCGACGAACAACTCGAACGCCTCGGCAAGGTGTGGGCCGCCATGGCCATCACCGAGCCCAGCTTCGGGTCGGACTCGGCTGCCGTGTCCACCACCGCGACACTCGACGGCGACGAGTACGTCATCAACGGCGAGAAGATCTACGTCACCGCAGGCGCCCGCGCGAGCCACATCGTGGTGTGGGCAACGCTGGACAAGTCCAAGGGCCGCGCCGCGATCAAGTCGTTCATCGTGCCCCGCGACCACCCCGGCGTCTCGGTCGAGCGGCTCGAGCACAAGCTGGGCATCAAGGCGTCCGACACCGCGGCCATCCGCTTCGACAACGCGCGGATCCCCAAGGAGAACCTGCTCGGCAACCCGGACATCCAGGTGGACAAGGGATTTGCGGGCGTCATGGAGACGTTCGACAACACCCGGCCCATCGTGGCGGCGATGGCCGTCGGCGTCGCGCGGGCGTCGCTCGAGGAACTCCGCAAGATCCTCACCGAAGCCGGCGTCGAGATCTCCTACGACAAGCCGGCACACGCCCAGAACGCCGCCGCCGCGGAGTTCCTCCGCATGGAGGCCGAGTGGGAGTCCGGTTATCTGCTGACGCTGCGCTCGGCGTGGCAGGCGGACAACAAGATCCCGAACTCCAAGGAGGCGTCGATGGGAAAGGCGAAGGCCGCACGCGTCGCCTCCGACGTCACGCTCAAGACCGTGGAACTGGCAGGCACCACCGGCTACTCCGAGGAACTGCTGCTGGAGAAGTGGGCGCGCGACTCCAAGATCCTCGACATCTTCGAGGGCACCCAGCAGATCCAGCAGCTCGTCGTCGCACGCCGCCTGCTCGGACTGTCTTCTTCAGAGCTGAAGTAACCCAAACCCGATGTCCCGACGCGCTAGCGTCGGCGTCAGTGTCAAAGTGAGGTCGCCGCGTATCGCGGTGGTTGGATCCTGATCACCTGGTGTCTGGCTCGTAGCGTCGGTGCCGCCTTCGGGTTGGCGTGCATGCGTTTTGTCGGCATCAGGTGAGAAGG
>NZ_JAKCFC010000001.1 GCF_021916785.1 Mycolicibacterium lacusdiani | reverse complement strand
CCACCGGGGCAACCTCCAGATCGCGGGCGATGTTGCCCAGGCTGGGGTTGATGCTCTTGAAGAAGGCGTTGAAGTCGGTGATCGTCTGGCCGAACTTCTCGCCGCGACCGTTGAGGGCGCCGGAGATCGCGGCCAGGGTTTCGTTGAGCTGCACCGGATCGATGGCCTTGAGCACCGAAGTCAATTGTTGGAACAGGGTATTGGTCTCGACTGTGACGTGCTGGGCGTCGAGCTGCTGCCCCTTGGCCAACGGCGTCGACGACGGGTCGGCCGGTGCGACGAGTTCGACGGACTTCGCGCCGAACACCGTCGTCGAGGCGAGGTTGACGTCCACGTTGCCCGGGATGTACTGCAGCTGCGAGGGATCCATCGCCAGGTGCAGCACGGCGGTGCCGTCCGGGCGGTTCTCGATGCGCTCGACCTGCCCTACCTGGACTCCGCGCATCTTGACCTTGGCCTCGGGGTTCATCACCAGGCCGGCGCGCTCGGACACCACGGTGACCGGCACCGTCGTCCCGAACCCACCGCGGAACATGCCGATCGAGAACACCACGATCGCGGCGATGGCGACCACCATCCCCAGGCCCGCGAGAGGGCGAGCGGCGGCGCTAGCCACCCGTGACGCTCCTCGTGCACCTGTATTGCATCGTTGTCCCAGCTTTCGTCGCCGCGAGGCCCATGCCGTGGTGGCGGCTTTGAATGCAGATCCGGGCGCCGACCTCGATGAATAGCCGAACGGCTACTCTACGAGGTCCAAGATAGCCAGTCGGCTATCTTGAGGCAAGCCCTTGGGGTAATCCAGCTGTGCCTGTTCACCTCTCGGGTGGCGGCGCCTCTGTCGGATCGACCCGAGATCAGTGAAGCCGACCAGCCGTTGCCTTGAAACTAGCCGATCGGCTAGTCTCGGGCTAGCCGATCGAAAGTAGGCACGATGCAGATCCTCGCCGAGGCCGACGACCTACCCGCGACCGCCAACGTCAAGACCCAACTCGTGGCGCTATGGACGGCGCCGGTGTTCCTCGTCGTCTACGTGATCGCATTCGTCGCGTTCCGAGGATTCACTCCGCCCATGGCGCCGCACTGGACGGCTGAACAGGTAGCGGCGTTCTATGCCGAACACACCAACGCCATCAGGTTCAGCATGGTGACGTACGACCTGTGCGGAGTCATGCTGATCCCATTCTTCATGGTCATAGTCGTTCAAATGAAACGCATGGCCACCCAGAGCCACGTCTTCGCGTACTGCTTCCTGACCGCTGCCGTCAGTGGCGCAACGACATTCGCGCTGGCGAACATCTTCTTCCTCGTCGCAGCGTTCCGCCCAGAACGCAACCCCGAGTTGATCCTGCTGCTCAACGACATGGCGTGGATCATCTTCATCGCGCCGGTCGGCATGATCGTCGGGCAGAATCTCATGCTCGGTCTCGCGGTGTACTTCGATCGCGGCCCCCAGCCGGTATTCCCTCGATGGGTGGGCCACTTCTCCATCGCCACCGCCGTGGCCATCGCGCCGGCGGCATGCGCAGCGGTGTTCCACACCGGCCCCTTGGCATGGGACGGGCTGATCTCGTTCTGGCTTCGCAATGTCGCCTACGCCGCCTTCGTCGTGATCATGTTCTTCGTGCTGCGCGCAACACTGCGCCGGCAGGCAGTCGCAGAAGGAGTGTCGGCCCGATGACGCCGGTCGACGCCCCGGTCATCGGTACCGATGACCGCCCGCCAGGCGCGGCCGGGAAACGAGACGTGTGGCTGGTGTTCTGGATCGTGCCTGCGTTCTACACCTCGTTTGGCATCATCTTCTTCGCCCTCGCGCGAGTGATGCCGCCGCCGCGGCCCGACGTCACCACCTCGCAGATGGCCGACTTCTTCGCCGAACACGAAACGACGATCCAAATCGGTTTCGGCGCACTCATACTCATCATCGCCGGTGCGGGGATCGCCAACGGCATCGTGATCTTCCACATGCTGCGCATGTCGACCGGATCGGTGATGGCGTACTCGTACATGGGCGGGATGGCCGTCGGCGCCCTGCCAGGTTGCCTGCTGGTTGCGTGCATCTTCCTGGTCGCAACCTTTCGACTCGACCGCGACCCAGAACTGCTCGCGCTGCTGTATGACCTCGGGCTGCTGTCCTACGTCGGGTCGCTTGGCTGCTTCGCCGTCGCCTACTTCGCGTTCGCCGTCGCAATCCTCTACGACCGCAACCAGATCTTTCCCAAATGGCTCGCCTACGTCACGGTCTGGCAGATCGTGACCGAGATACTCGCCGTGCCGGTGTTCGTGTCCAAGGCCGGACCATTCGCCTGGAACGGGTCCATATCCTTCTGGATGGGCACTGTCGTGTTCGGGATTTGGCTGTCGTGCGTCATCATGTTCCTCAAGAAGGCGACTGAGCGGCAGCCCCACGACGAGGCGCCGGTGCCGTGACGACTACCGCTGCCCCGCAATCTCGTTCGCACCTACCCGGTGATACTGCAATCTGGGTGATGGTCCTAGGCGACCTTGTGATCTTCGGCGCATACTTCGTCATCTTCATGATCCACCGCGCGATGTCCCCCGACGCGTTTATCGCATCCCAGCAGAGCCTGAACGTCACGGTCGGTGTCGTGAACACCGTCGTGCTGCTCACCAGTTCGTGGTTCATCGCCCGCAGCGTGATGGCCGCCCGCGACGGTGATCACGAACGCGCCATCCGACTCACCTTCTTCGGCGGTGGCACGGGTGCCGTTTTCATCGCGACGAAGGCCTATGAGTGGACTACTGAGATGTCAGCCGGCTACACGCTGGGGGCGAACGAATTCTTTGGTTTCTACTACATGCTCACCGGCGTCCACCTGTTTCATGTCGCCTTGGGCTTACTGATCCTCGGCATCGTGGTCCGCGATCTGCGCAACCCACGCAAGCGCCGCCTGTCGATGGTCGAATCCGGCGCCACCTATTGGCACATGGTGGACCTGCTCTGGATCATCATCTTTGCTCTGCTCTACGTGATGAGGTAGCCCGATGACCACACTTTCACCTGTCAACCACGGGTCGCGCGTGATCACCATGGTCTGGGTCGTGCTGTCGGTCATCACGATCGCGTCGTGGTGGCTGGCGCCGGGCCACGCCAGCGGTGCCGCGGCCGCCAGCGTGCCCATCACCGTCACGGTGATCGTGCTCGGTGTCATCAAGAGCCGCATGATCCTTCGCTACTTCATGGAGATCCGGACAGCGCCGGCGTGGCTCAAGCTCGCCACAGACGCGTGGCTGGCCATCCTCTGGCTTGCCATACTCGTGATCTACCTGGCGTAGGGCGCGTAGCGGCCATCGATTGAGCCTTATCCTGACCAGGTGCCCGCAGCCCGCCCCACCGCAGACGGCCGTCTTCACTCCATTCCGTGGAGCGCCGCGCAGAACCGCGTCCTCGACGCGGCCATGGACCTGATCGGCAACCAGGGCGTCGGTGGAACCTCGCTTCAGATGATCGCCGATGCCATCGGCGTGACCAAGGCCGCCGTCTACCACCAGTTCAACACGAAGAACGAGATCGTCATCGCCATGACCGAACGGGAACTCGCGACGCTCGAGGATCCGCTGGCCGCCGCCGAAGCGGAATCCGACCGGTCGCGGGCCCGAACCTTGCTGTTGAGCAAGGTAATCGACGTCGCCGTCGCCCGCCGCAAGTGGATCGGCACACTGACCAACGATCCCGTCATCGTCCGGCTCCTCGGCCAGCATCCGCCGTTCATTGCCTTCGTCAGCCGCCTCTACGGCGTGCTGCTGGACGAACGCGACGACACCGAAGCGCGGGTCGCAGCAGCGGTGATGTCGGCGGCCATCGCCGGGTCGGTGGTGAACCCGTTGGTCGCCGACATCGACGACGACACCCTGCGAAGCACTCTCACCCACATCACCGAGCGCGTCCTCGACCTGCCCAAATGAGAACGTTCCACGCTATGCCCATCACGTCGCCGAGGGCTGACCACCGGGTCATCGAGTCGGTCGCTTCGCACGTCACAAGGCATTGCGCGTCGACGCGTCACGGGGCCCGGTCTCAGCGCGCAGGCAGCCCCGCCGCCCGGTAGGCCGCATCGACGAGCGCCATGTTCGCCACCGCATCGTCGGCAGCAAACGGAAGCGCGGCGCCGGCCTCCACGTGGGCGGCGAACGCCTCGAGTTGGTAGGTGTACGTCGGCCGCGCGCCGAGACGCTCCACGGTCGTCCCGCACGCGGTGCGCAGAGTCAGTCGGTCGTCGACGTGCGGCCGGATGAAGTCGTGCACGTGCAGGTCACCGGCCGTGCCGATGATGCGGTACTCGAACGAATGATTTCTGGCCAGCATCGAATTGGTCGACAGGCCGGTTGCGCCGCCAGGAAATTCGAACTCGACGTCGCAGCGAGCGTCGACGTCCGCCGTCCTCGTCTCGGCCTGCGCCCGCACCACCGCGGGCGCTCCCTCGATGCCCGGCACCGACAGTCGACCGAGCGACCGCATGACGTGCAGCCCGTAGCAACCCAGGTCCATCAGCGCGCCGCCCGCCAAATCGTAGGACCAGCGGGGATCGGACTCCGGCGGCGCAGGCATGGCCATGTGCACCTCGACGCGGGTCACCTCGCCGAGGGTCCCGTCGACGGCGAGGTCGAATGCGCGTTGCGTGACGGGGTGGAAGTAGTAGTGGAAGCCCTCCAGCACGGTGACACCGGCTGCCTCGGCGGCCTCGACCACCTCGGCGGCCTCGAACGCGTTGCGGGCGAACGGCTTCTCGCTCAGCACCGGCTTCCCCGCCGCGACCGCCGCCAGGTTCCACGGCGCGTGCAAGCCGTTGGCCAGCGGGTTGTAGACGACGTCGACGTGCGCGTCGTCGATGACGTCCTGGTAGGACCCGACCGCCCGCTCGACGCCGTACTTCTCGGCGAACACCTCGGCCCGCGAGCGGTCACGCGCGCCGACCGCGACCAGTCGGTGGCCCAACTCGGCGGCGGGCCCCACGATCGCCGACTCGGCGATCCGCGATGCGCCCAGGATGCCAATGCGGATCACGACGCGAGACCATGCAGGTAAGCCACGCTCGCCACGACGTCGCGCACCGGCCCCTCGCCCTCTGGCTCGCCGTCGAGGATGGTGTCCTGTTCCAGCACGAACCATCCGTCGAAACCGTTGTCTCGCAACACCGAGACGATCCCAGCGATGTCGACGTCGCCGGTGCCGAGCGGGGTGTACATCCCGGCCTTGACGGCCTCGGTGTACGTCAGCTCGCCGGCCTGGACCCGGCTGGCCAACGCCGCGTCGACGTCCTTGAGGTGGGTGTGCGCAACGCGGTGCGGTACGGCCTTCGCCAACTCGAGCGGGTCGGTTCCGCCGATCATCAGGTGCCCGGTGTCGAGGCACAGCGGGATCGCCGAACCCTCCAGCACGCGGTCGACGTCGGCTCGCGTCTCGACCATCGTGCCCACGTGCGGGTGCAGCACCGCCAGCAGACCTTCGCCCGCGACGATGGCCGCGAGCCGGTCCAGGTTCGCCAGCAGCGTCGTCCACTGAGCATCGTCGAGTACCGGGCGCACGTCGTACCCGTCCAACCCGGACGTGGCGGCCAGCACGACCACGCCGGCGCCTGCCGCTCGCAGGGCGGCAAGTGGACCCGCGAGATCGAACGCGGGATCATGGGCGGCGTCGTGCAGCACGACGGGGACGAACCCGCCGACGCAGGCCAGTTCGTGTCCCGCCAGCACCGACGTGAGCGCTTTGGTCTCCGACGGCAGGAAGCCGTCCGGACCCAACTCAGTCGCCGTCAGTCCCGCGCCGCGCATCTCGCTCAGCACCCGATCGCGGTCCAGCTGATGGCCCCAGCCGGGCACCTCGCACACGCCCCACGAGATGGGCGCCCCTGCAATCTTGAGTCCGTTCACGCGTTCCGCACCTCCGCGATCGTGACCGGCGTTCCCCGCTTGAGCGACTCGGTGGCGGCCTCGGCCAGCCACGCCACCTCGACCGCGTCGGCGACCGTCGCCCCGAGGACCGGGCCACCCCTGGTCACCTCGACGAACGCCGCCAGCTCGGTGCGGAACGCCTCGGTGAAGCGGTCCATGAAGAAGCCGTGGGCCGGGCCCTGCGGAAAGTCGTTGTGTGGGTCGGTGTTTCGCAGCGGAACACCTTGATCCCAACCTGCGGCGACGCTGTCGTCGAAGCCGTGGACCTCGAGGCGGCAGTCGTATCCGCGGGCGTTGTAGCGGGCGTTGGACACCACGCCGAGCGCGCCCCCGTCGAACTTCACGACGACCGCCGCGGTGTCGACGTCGCCGTACTCGGCGAACAGCGGATCGCCCTGCACGGTGCCGGTGGCGTACACCTCGACGGCGCGCTGCCCGGTGATCCAGTTGATGACGTCGAAGTCGTGCACTGCGCAGTCGCGGAAGATCCCGCCCGAGCCCTTGATGTAGTCCAGCGGTGGCGGAGCGGGGTCCATCGTCGTGCTGCGCACCGTGTGCAGGATGCCCAGCGATCCGTCGTCGACGGCGCGCTTGGCGGCGGCGAACGCCGCGTCGTACCGGCGCTGGTAGCCCACCTGGACCGGCACGCCGGAGGTCAGGATGGCCTCGGCGATGCGGGCACTCTCGACCGCCGTCGATGCAATCGGCTTCTCGCAGAACGTGGGGATGCCGCGTGCGACGGAGGCCAACGTCAGTTCGGCGTGCGCGGGGGTGGCCGCAGCGACGACGACACCGTCGACGCCGGAGGACAGCAGCTCGTCCACGGTCGCGACGTACCTGGCGCCGTGCTTGGCGGCGACCGCCTCGGCCACGTCGCCGCGCTCGTCGGTGACGACCAGGCCGTCGACGCCATCGAGCCCGGACAGGGTTTCGGTGTGGAATGCGCCGATGCGGCCGAGGCCGATCACTCCGAGGGTGGTCATGCGAGTCTCCGTTCGAGTTGAGCTGCGAGGGTGTCGTCGAGTGCTTCCGGGGTGAGGCGAGAGGCCAGGGCGGCCAGCACGGTGTCCACTTGGCTGGGTGGCGCGAGACTGCCGATCGGCTGATCCCGGTCGAGGTTGGTGGGAAACGCGTAGCCCTCGGCGGTCGCGTTGACCGCGTTGCGGACGTCGCGGTCCGAGCGGCCCGCGGCCTTCATGGCAAGGAGCGACGGGTAGATGGCCCGGACCATCGCGGTGCGGTCCATCGCCTCCATCGCCCGTCCGAACGGCGACGAGATCTGCAACAGGTTCGCCATGCGGCGGACGTCCGTCGAGGTGTTGGCGCCGGCACCGTGCATGAGCGCGGGGTTGAAGAACACCGCGTCGCCCTTGTGCAGCGGCAACTGGACGTGGTGGTCGGCGAAGTAGTCGATGAACTCCTGGCGGTAGAACGCGACGTAGCCGGCGTTGAACCGCTGCGAGTGCGGCAGCAGCATCGTCGGTCCGCTCTCGAGTGGCATGTCGCAGTGGGCGACGGCGCCCTGCAGGGTCAGCGCCGGCGACATGGCGTGCACGTGGGCGGGGTAGGCACTCAGCTGATCCGGGTCGACGAAGCCGAGGTGGAAGTCGCGGTGCGGAACCTGCGCTGCGCCACCGGGATTGACGACGTTGACCTGCGAGGTCACCTGGTAGCGCGGGCCCAGCCACGCCTCGCAGACGACTGCCAGTGCGTCGGCGGCGTAGTAGTTCGCGAACGCCTCCGGAGCGTGCAGTGCCAGTTTCTGCGCAGCGTTCCAGATCCGGTCGTTGGCGCCGGCCTTGCCGAAGTGGTCGCCCGCGACGCCGCCCTCGGCGCGCTGAGCGTCGATGATCGCGGTGAAGGCCTCGGATGCGGCGTCGACGACGTCATGGGAGAACGCGCCCTCGAACGCGACGACACCCGGTCCGTCGGCGAGTGCGTGGATCAACTCGGCCTGCAGTGCGCGCCGGTCGGCTGACGCAACCGTGGCGGCCGAGTAGACGACGACGCCGTGTCGCACGTCGCTGGCCATCGGGTAGTCGGCGGGATCGGTCGCTCGGGTCACCTGCGCGCGGAACGCGTCGAGATCGCAATCCGTGTCCTCGACCCACGCCTGCCGCGAGGCTGTCAGTGGTGTGGCCATGGGAGTTAGTCTCGTTGTGACCTGCGCCTCGATCAACACCAGAAACCCGTCAAAAAGCCCTCAGGACGCGTTAGCCTTTCCGCGAGCAGACGCCAACTCGCACGGGGGAGTGCGCTCGAGTGCGACTTGGTGTCTGCTCGCGAGGAAGAGGGGACATGCCTCACCGATACAAGGTGCGCGAGATCGCCCAGCAGGCCGGGCTGAGCGAGGCCACGGTCGACCGGGTGCTCAACGACCGCGCAGGCGTTCGCGAGAACACCCGCGCCGAGGTCGCCCAGGCCATCGCCGACCTCGACAAGCAGCGAGCCCAGTTGCGGCTCAACGGTCGTCGGTTCCTGATCGACGTCGTCATGCAGACGCCACGGCGCTTCTCGGATGCGTTCCGAGTGGCGATCGAGGCCGAGCTGCCGGCATTCGCCCCCGCGATGGTGCGCGCCCGGTTCCACCTTTGGGAGGCGGGCGCAACCGCGCAGACGGTCGACGCGTTGTCGCGCATCCGCGGCAGCCACGGCGTCGTGCTCAAGGCGCAGGACGAACCGGAGGTCGTCGAGGTCGTCGACCGCCTGGTCGCCGGTGGGGTGCCGGTGGTCACCTACTCCACCGACGTCCCCTCGAGTTCCAGGTGCGCATACGTCGGGATCGACAATCACGGCGCCGGGATGACCGCGGCATATCTGATGGATCAGTGGCTAGGGCGTGGGCCGTCCGACGTGCTGATCACGTTGAGCCGCACGGTCTTCCGCGGGGAGGGGGAGCGCGAGGTCGGGTTCCGGTCGGGTCTACGACGATCGGGCCGTGCCGTCGTCGAGGTGAGTGACAGCGACGGCATCGACGCCACCAACGAGCGCCTGGTGCTCGACGCGCTGGAACGCAATCCCGGGATCGAGGCCGTGTACTCCGCGGGCGGCGGCAACACGGCCACCGTCGCCGCCTTCGAGCGGCTCGAGCGGAACTGCCGCGTCTTCGTCGCACACGACCTGGACGCCGACAACCGCAGGCTGCTGCGCGACGGCCGCATCTCGGTGGTGCTGCACAACGACCTTCGCGACGACGCCCGTCTTGCGATCCGGGTGCTGCTGCAGCAACACGGCGCGCTGCCGATCGAACCCGTCCGCACCACCCCGATACAGGTCGTGACGCCGTACAACCTGCCCTGATGCACCGCGAATCGTTATCCCGGGCTACGCCGACTACGCTTCGCCGCATCCCCCGACGAGCGCAGCCGGGGTTCGAACTAGGGAGAACAGCGGTGCAGCAAGGGCTCGTCAAGGGCGTGACCGTGCTGGGCAATCTGGCGATCGACGTCATCGACGGCGCGCCGCCGAGCCCGGGCGGATGTGCGTCGTTCGCGGGTGTGGCGTTGGAGGCCGTCGGAGGCCACGGCCACATCGCGGCCCTCGGCGCACCGCGAGACCACGCCTTGTTCGATCCGCTGGTGGCACGCTTCGGCTCCCTGGTCCGCATCCTGCCGTCGGAGGTGACCAGCGGTTTCCGGCTCGACTACGTCGACGTCGACCACCGCCGGATGTCCGTGGACGCGATCGGGCCCGTATGGGGTGCAGCCGAGGTGGAGGCCGCCGATCCGGACACCACCTGGGTCCACCTGGCCCCGCTGCTGCGCACCGACTTCCCCGCCGAGACGCTGGCTCTGCTGTCCGCGCGGGGGCACCTGGTCGCGTACGACGGTCAGGGCTTGGTCCGCGCCGACCGCGTCGGACCCCTCGTCGAGGACCGGCACTTCTCGCCGGATCTGCTCGAGCACCTCGACATGCTCAAGCTCGCGGAGGACGAAGCGGTGGTCGTCGCCGACGGCGACTTCGACGCGGCCACCGCCAAGCGGCTCGGCGTCCCCGAGATCGTCGTCACCTTCGGTTCCGAGGGCTGCGACATCTACACCGACGGCGACGTGGTGCGAGTACCTGCCGCCTGGCGGGTGGACGGCGTCCAGACGACGGGGGCCGGTGACATGTTCACCGCCTGCTACGTCGCGCATCGCGCTGCAGGCGACGGACCGGTGCCATCGGCCCAGCTCGCCAGCGAACTCGTCGCGCGGGAACTCGACAAGCGTCTCAAGGTGGGTCACGCCGACCTCGTGTAGCAGCAGGTCGTAGGGATGCCACCGGCTCTACCGGTCGGTAACCACGGCCTTAGAGAACGACGTTCTCAAAAAGTGACGAAGACCACAAATCCGCGGCGTCGCGCCGCCATTCACGCCTCTGACCTGCGCCGTTCACATAGCTTTACCTGCAGGTAACCGGCGAGTCCGGTGTAGCCCAGCCTAAGAGAAGTGCAATAATCGTGACTGCCAGTGACAGAAAACTGGGTGGACGTCATCTCGGCGGCGCATCGCGCAACTTGGCCTTCTCGAAGACCTCGATCGCGACCCGAAATGGCGCGACCTGACCAATCGTGAAAGGCAGGGGTCGTGAGTCAAGACGGCAACGGCACCAGCAACGGCGGATCCCCGCGGCAGAAGCTCGAAAAGGTTGTCATCCGCTTCGCAGGCGACTCCGGCGACGGCATGCAGCTCACGGGTGACCGGTTCACCTCCGAAGCCGCGCTGTTCGGCAACGACCTTGCGACGCAACCGAACTACCCCGCCGAGATCCGCGCACCACAGGGCACCCTGCCGGGTGTGTCGTCGTTCCAGATTCAGATCGCGGACTACGACATCCTCACCGCCGGTGACCGTCCCGACGTCCTCGTCGCCATGAATCCCGCGGCGCTCAAGGCCAACGTCGCCGACCTGCCGCGCGGCGGGCTGATCATCGCCAACTCCGACGAGTTCACCAAGCGCAACCTGGCCAAGGTCGGCTACGAGGCCAACCCGCTGGAGTCCGACGAGCTGTCCGACTTCGTCGTGCAGGCCGTCGCGATGACGACGCTCACGCTCGGCGCCGTCGAGTCGATCGGTGCCACCAAGAAGGACGGCCAGCGCGCCAAGAACATGTTCGCCCTCGGGCTGCTGTCGTGGATGTACGGCCGCGAACTGCACCAGAGCGAAGTCTTCATCCGCGAGAAGTTCGCCAAGAAGCCCGAGGTGGCCGAGGCCAACGTCCTCGCGCTGAAGGCCGGCTGGAACTACGGCGAGACCACCGAGGCGTTCGCCACCACCTACGAGGTGTCGCCCGCCAAGCTGAAGTCCGGCGACTACCGCCAGATCTCGGGCAACACGGCGCTGGCCTACGGCATCGTGACGGCCGGGCAGCTGGCCAACACCCAGGTGGTGCTCGGCACCTACCCGATCACGCCCGCGTCGGACATCCTGCACGAGCTGTCCAAGCACAAGAACTTCAACGTCCTGACCTTCCAGGCCGAGGACGAGATCGCGGGCATCGGCGCCGCGCTGGGCGCCTCCTACGGCGGTGCGCTCGGCGTGACGAGCACGTCCGGTCCCGGTGTCGCGCTCAAGTCCGAGGCCATCGGGCTCGGCGTGATGATGGAGCTGCCGCTGCTCGTCGTCGACGTGCAGCGCGGCGGTCCGTCCACCGGTCTGCCCACCAAGACCGAGCAGGCCGACCTGCTGCAGGCGCTCTACGGCCGCAACGGCGAGTCGCCGGTCGCCGTTCTGGCGCCGCGCTCACCCTCGGACTGCTTCGACATCGCGGTCGAGGCGTCGCGCATCGCGCTGACGTACCGCACGCCGGTCATCATCCTGTCCGACGGCGCGATCGCCAACGGATCGGAGCCGTGGCGCATCCCCGACGTCTCGGCCTACGAACCCATCGACCACACGTTCGCCAAGGCCGGCGAGCCGTTCGAGCCCTACGCCCGCGACCCGGAGACGCTTGCACGCCAGTTCGCGGTGCCGGGCACCCCCGGTCTCGAGCACCGGATCGGCGGCCTCGAGAAGGCCAACGGCTCGGGCAACATCTCCTACGAGCCCGGCAACCACGACCTGATGTCGCGCGTCCGCCAGGCGAAGGTCGACGGCATCTCGGTGCCCGACCTCGAGGTCGACGACCCGACAGGGGACGCCGAGATCCTGCTCATCGGCTGGGGCAGCTCGTACGGCCCGATCGGCGAGGCCTGCCGACGCGCCCGCCGCAAGGGCATCAAGATCGCCCATGCGCACATCCGTCACTTGAACCCGTTTCCCGCGAACCTCGGCGAGGTACTCAGCCGGTACCAGCAGGTCGTCCTACCGGAGATGAACCTCGGCCAACTCGCGATGCTGCTGCGCGCCAAGTTCCTCGTCGACGTGCAGTCGGTGACGAAGATGGAGGGCATGGCGTTCCTGGCCGACGAGGTCGAGGGCATCATCGATGCCGCGCTGGACGGCACGTTGCGCGAGAAGGAAACCGACAAGAGCAAGTTCGCACGGTTGGCAGCCGCCACCGTGAGCGCTGGTGTGGGAGTGGATGCATGACTGACCTGATCGGATCCGACCTCGGATTGACCGCCTCTGGGTTGACCAAGACCAGCGGGGTGCCGACCACCGACCAGCCGCAGAAGGCCAAGGACTTCACCAGTGACCAGGAGGTCCGCTGGTGCCCCGGTTGCGGTGACTACGTCATCCTCAACACCATCCGCAACTTCCTGCCCGAGCTCGGGCTGCGGCGCGAGAACATGGTGTTCGTCAGCGGCATCGGCTGCTCGAGCCGCTTCCCGTACTACCTGGAGACCTACGGTCTGCACTCGATCCACGGGCGTGCGCCGACCATCGCGACCGGCTTGGCGCTGGCCCGCGAGGACCTGTCGGTGTGGGTCGTCACCGGTGACGGCGACGCCCTGTCGATCGGTGGCAACCACCTGATCCATGCGCTGCGCCGCAACGTGAACCTCACGATCCTGCTGTTCAACAACCGGATCTACGGCCTCACGAAGGGCCAGTACTCGCCGACGTCAGAGGTCGGCAAGGTCACCAAGTCGACGCCGATGGGCTCGCTGGACTATCCCTTCAACCCGGTGTCGCTGGCACTGGGTGCCGAGGCGACGTTCGTGGGCCGGGCGCTGGACTCCGACCGCAAGGGCCTGACCGAGGTGCTGCGCGCTGCCGCTTCCCATCGCGGCGCTGCGCTGGTCGAGATCATGCAGGACTGCCCGATCTTCAACGACGGCTCGTTCGACGCGCTCCGCAAGGAAGGCGCCGAGGAGCGTCTCATCCGCGTCGCGCACGGCCAGCCGATCACCTTCGGCGCCGAGGGCGAGTACTGCGTCGTGAAGTCCGGCTATGGACTCGAGGTCGCCAAGACCGCCGACGTCGCGGCGTCCGACATCGCCGTGCACAACGCCGAGATCGACGATCCCGCGTACGCCTTCGCACTGTCGCGTCTGTCCGAGCAGAACCTCGATCACACGGTGATGGGGATCTTCCGCCAGGTTCAGCGCCCGACGTATGACGAGATGGCGCGGAACCAGGTCACATCCGCGATGGATTCCAAGCCCCACGACACCGCGGCTCTGCAATCCTTGCTGCGTGGAAAAGACACCTGGACCGTCGAGTAACGCGGGAGCCGACGTTCTCACTCCGCCCGCCGCGATCGTGCTGGCGGGCGGTGCGTCTCGGCGCATGGGCCGGGACAAGGCCACGCTGCCGTTCTCGGCTCCCGACGGCGAGACGACCATGGTCGAGCAGGTCGTCCGGACGCTGAACACCCGCTGCTCGCCGATCTTCGTGATGGCGGCCCCGGGTCAGCCGCTGCCCGAGCTGAACGCGACGGTGCTGCGCGACGAGGCCCGTGGGGTGGGACCGCTGCTGGCCACCGCGCGCGGGCTGCGGGCCGCTGCGGCGGCCGGCGCCGAATTCGCCTTCGTCTCCGCCGTCGACATGCCCTACCTCGACGCGTCGATCATCGACGAACTGCTCGGCCCCGCCCGGCGGCTCGATGCCGACGTGGTCCTGCCGTGGGACGGTCGGACCCACTACCTGGCGGGTGTCTATCGCACTACGTTGGCGACGCTCGCCGATCAGCTGGTCGAGGCGGGGGAGCGGAGCATGCGCGCGCTGGTGCACGCCGTCGACACCCAGCGGGTCGTAATGCCCGAGCAGCGGTCGTTGACCAACGTCAACACCCCTGCCGATCTCGGGTGATACGTGTCCAGCAAATTGCCGAATTAGAACGGCATCCTGCCTGAATTAATTGCCGACAACCGAATTCAATGATGGAAATGGGTTCCGAGCGTGTGATTGACGATCCAATTGCCTCGGGCTGATCGGCGATCTGACACGCGGCCGGCGGATGTGGCGGCCCAAGGACATTGCAACGCATGACTTTTCGGTGGCACCGCGACCGACTGTCGAGCAACGGTTGGCACTTCCAAGGCCTTCTCGCGGCATGAGTCGCCGTCACAATGAACTCCCTTCTTTCCTGTTGGTACTGCCCTGGGCCGGTTCTGCGAAGGTGGTGCCGTATCACCGCGCGGTACTACGGCGGACGATTCAGACGTTCGTTTGCCAATGATGTTACCGTGCAATGTCTTTCGCGTCGATGAGACTGAACCGCCCCGCATCTCGGCCGCGTCACGTCTACTGGCTGGTGCATACGGAAACCGTTGTGGCGCAGAACATTGAGAGGCGGATCGTCGTCCTCGACGGATCTCCGTCACAGCGAACCGCATCGACGCGAAGTGAGCGTCGAACGCGAAATCGCTGTGGCAGAACCCAATCGAGTGGCTCATGGTGCTCTTGTTGCGACTCGGTTGTGTGCGAGCTCACAATATCGCCGTGACGTGCATCACGATTTCACGGTTCGACGGAAGTCCGCGGAAAGCGGCGGATGTCACCGTTGACCTGCATTTATCGCACCGTCGTCGCACCGTGATCAAACCGTGATCATGCCGTGAATCGCATTCGTGTCGACATGACTTTGCGATCCGACGTTTAGTACGGTCCCAAACGTCTCCAAACGGAGCAAACAAGTACACATCACGAACCTGCGTGTGAGTGGGGCTGCGGTGGGTCGGGATCAGGGTTCCGACGTCACGCCGTGGCGGCCGGATGAGTCATCCGGCGAGGCGCTAACGACCTCCCGCTGTCGTACCTAACCGAGACGGTGCGGCCCATGTCTCCCGGCCTGGCTGGACCAGGCACTCCCGTCCGCGTGCTGCGCGGACGCGTGGATGGCGCGCGCGTGGCGAAAGGGATCGAATTGAAGAACATCCGCAAGACGTTTGGGCTGGCCACCATTGCTGGGGCACTCACCGTGGCTCCGATGGCGCTGGGCGCCGGCACCGCGAATGCGGAAGGCGTGAACTGGGACGCCGTCGCAGCGTGCGAGTCGGGTGGCAACTGGTCCACCGCGACCGGCAACGGCTACTACGGCGGCCTGCAGTTCTCGATGAGCACGTGGCGATCCAACGGCGGCAGCGGTTCGCCGCATCAGGCCAGCCGTGAGGAGCAGATCCGGGTGGCCAACAACGTCCTACAGACGCAGGGCATCGGCGCATGGCCGACGTGCGGCGGGCGAGGCTAACCCCCACGTCGTTCGAGCCGAGGAGGGCGGCAGCCGGTTTCATCGGCTGCCGCCTCCTCCGTCTCTACTACCTCAGTTTTCTCTGCTGTCCATCACACCCCGGTAAAGAACCTCTACCTCTTCTGTAACGCGTGAAGTGGGTCACACGACTTACCACATGACTGCGCCAGGCGAGCTGAGCGACACGCCCCAGCGGTCCTCGTGTCAACCGGTCGGGGAAGGACCGCAACATGATCATCAACACCGCACTTCGCGACACCACCGTCAGGGTCCTGCGCTTCGTGGTCCTCATCGGCGCCCTCGCCCTGGCCATCGGCGCCATCACCACTGCGTTGTCCGGCGCGTCGGCACGGGCCGACACCATGAACTGGGACGCCGTTGCCGAATGCGAGTCCGGCGGCAATTGGAAGGCCAACACCGGCAACGGCCACTTCGGCGGCCTGCAGTTCAAGCCCGCCACGTGGAGTTCGAACGGCGGCACCGGATCGCCGGCCTACGCGTCGCGCGCCGAGCAGATCCGCGTTGCGGAGAACGTCCTGCGCACCCAGGGCGTGAAGGCTTGGCCCAAGTGCGGTCCCCTCGGGGGAACGCCTGCCGTATGGCGCACCCCGGCCGCCCCGTCGGCGCCCGCCACCGGGACCGGCTGCGACGCCATCCGCCAGGGCGGCATCCTCGGCGTCGTCGATCTGCGCAAGATGTGCTCGACGTTCCTCGCGCCGTTGGCCGCCTTCACTCAGCCCCGCTGAACGAACTCGTTCCCGTCCGGATCCACCGGGCCGTCGAAGGTGCCACCCTGAACACTCCATCGCCAACGATTCGGCGTGACGCGGGCATCGGGCACCGGCACGAACTTCCAGACCAGCTCCGGCCACCCGGCGCATTCGGATAGATAGCGTGGCGTGCCGTCCGGCCCCGGACCGATCCGGGCGCCGACCCGCGGAGCCCACCACTGCGCGATGTCGGCCGGTCGCTCGCTGTCGGTGCATACCGCGAAGGCGCGGGCAGGAACGTCGCCCTCGAGATTCGGATCGACGAACGCGCAGAACTCGTTGCCCTCCACGTCGGCGAGGGTGGCGCGCAGCGGAGGGTAGGCGTCGAGCACCCGGGCACCCATCGCCAGCAGGACGTCGACGTCGCGCACGTAGACGTCGAGGTGGACGCGGTTCTTGACGACCTTGGGTCGTTCCTGCGGCACCACCTCCAACAGCCGCGCACACGCATCCGGGCCGAGCGCGGTCTCCCAGAACCCGCGGACTGCCGCCGGGTCGTCCGCGTCGACGAGCAGCCGACCGAGCGACGCCGTCATCGCGACCCCGCCGCGGGAAGGGCGAACGCCGACCGCGCCGCGATGCTGGACAGGTGCCGGGTCAGCACCGCCTCCGGCACCACCGCGGACGCCCGCACCAGCGCAGCCCCCGCGACGGCCGGCCGCAGATTGACCACCTCGCCGATCACGCGCGATTCGCGCATCAGCCGACGCACCCGGGGACGACGGGCGGCGGCGAATTGGGTGAAGGCACCGGGCAGGTCGTCGCCCCGGCCGATGCAGTGGGCCAGGACCGCGGCGTCCTCGAGTGCCTGACAACCGCCCTGACCGAGATGTGGACGCATCGGGTGCGCAGCGTCGCCGACCAGCACCATGCGTCCCCGCGACCACGTTTTCGCCGGTTCGCGGTCGTAGAGGTCGTTGCGCAACACGTCGGTCTCCTCGGTCGCCGCGAGCAGCGCAGGCACTGGGTCGGCCCAGTGCGAGTACTTCGAGCGCAGATGGGACAGCTCCCCGCCGGGTGCGGTCGCGCCCTCGCCACAGCGTTCGGTGCCGAACCAATAGGTGTGGTCGGCGTCCAGCGGAACGTGCCCGAATTCGGTCCCGGTCCCCATGGTCTCGCCTGCGAGGTCGGGATGGATGGCGCACCGCGCGATCGCGCGCCACGCGGTGTAGCCGGCGTAGCGGTGCCGCAGCGGGCCGTTGAGGTGGCGTGCAACCGCCGACCCGACCCCGTCCGCACCGATCACCGCGGCCGCCTCCCGGACGCTGCCGTCGCTCATCGTCACTGCCACCCGGGCTCCGGTGTCGTCGAAAGACGTTGCCGCCAGGCCGGTCTGAACCGTGCCGGGGGACAGCGCATCGGTCAGCACCCTGGCGAGGACGGACCGACGGACCACGACGAGCGGCTCGCCGAGCGCCTTGGTGATGCGTTCGGGTGATGGGTGGCGCAACCACGCGCCGTTGCTCCACCGCATCGCGCCCGCGGTCACCCGCCCGCCGGAGTCCCGCACGGCGTCGCCGAGTCCGATCGCGTCGAGGGCGGCCAGCGCGTTGGGCCAGATGCTGATGCCCGCGCCCGACGACGTGTCGGTGCGTTCCTCGACGATCGCGACGTCGTGGCCGCGTCGTTGCAGCGCGTTTGCCGTTGCCAAGCCGGCGATGCCGGCGCCGATGACGAGGATGCGTTGCGTCACGCCATGAAAATAGGGCGGATCAGAGGTCGAACACCAGCAGCGTGCTCGTTGCGGTCGCGACGACCGAGCCGTTGGCGTCCGTCACGACGCCCTCGGTGAAGCCGACGCGCGAGCCGGCCTTGACCACGGTGCCCGTGGCGAGCAGCGGTCCACTGGTCGGCCGGACCGCCTTGAGGTAGTTCACCTTGATCTCGATCGAGGTGTAGCCCTTGCCTTGCGGAAGCGTGCTGTGCAGGGCGCAGCCCGCAACCGAGTCCAGCAGCGTGCAGACCAATCCGCCGTGGATGGCGCCGATCGGGTTGTATGCCGACTCGTCGGGCTGGCAGCTGAACACGACGCGCCCGGGTTCGGCCGACACCATCCCGAAATCCATCAGGCCGGAGATCGGAGGCGGCGGAAGGACGCCGTCGACCATTGCGCGCAGGTAGTCGATGCCCGACATCGACAGACCCTTGGCGGTCGTCGGTGCGGGGTCGTGCCAGGCGACCACCTTCGTGCGGCGGTTGCCCCACTCGGCGCGGTGCTGGTCGGCAGTGAGTTCTGCGGTCAACGTGACTCCTCGGTCGTGCGGTCGTGGTCGTGCGGTGGAGCGGCTTCGTCGGCGGCCACCGCGTGCTGGGCGCCCCACGCCAGTAGCGCGGCCAGCACGGGGCGAAGGGCTCGGCCGGCGTCGGTCAGTGCGTATTCGTCGCGATGCGGCGTGCGCGGCACCCGCATGACGATGCCCTCGGCCTCGAGCGTCTTGAGGCGGGCCGCGATCCGGTCGCGTGGCGCCCCCGTGCCGCGCACGATGTCGGTGAAACGAGTTGCGCCCAGGGTGATCTCGCGAACCACGAGCAGCGCCCACCGCTCGCCGACGACTTCGAGCGCTGCTGCGATCGGGCACGGCCGCCCCGGCAGGTCGGTCAACGCGATGGCGGCCATGGACGAAGCATGCCACCGATTGGTTTGACTTTCAAACTAGAAATATCGGTGGGCCGGATCGTCGGGCCCGTGGTACCAACGATCGTGTCCTCCGTTTCACGGCCCGCGCCGCCCGCCCTGCCCACGGCGCCGTTCGCCGACCTCGACGACTACCTGCGAATCCCTCGCGTCGCCGGCCTTGCCGTCACGCCCGACGGATCGCGTGTCGTCACCACGATCAGCGAACTCGACGAGTCGGGAACCGAATATCGCACGGCCATATGGGAACTCGACCCCACCAGAGGTGCGGCCGCCCGCCGCCTCACCCACGGACCCAAGGGTGAGTCGGCGCCGGCGTTCACCAGCACCGGGGACCTACTGTTCCTCTCCGCGCGGCCCAAGCCCGGTGACCAGGACGACCAGTCGCCCGCCACGCTGTGGCGGTTGCCGGCCTCGGGCGGGGAAGCGATCTCGGCGTTCGAGGCGCCGGGTGGAGTCGACGCCGTGCTGGCCGCCCGTGATGCCGACGTCGTCGTGGTCAAGACGGCACTGCTGCCCTCGGCGCACACCCTCGACGACGACCGGCGACTGCGTGCACTGCGCAAGGACGGCAAGGTATCGGCGGTGCTGCACGCCGGCTATCCGGTGCGGTACTGGGATCACGACATCGGCCCCGCTCAACCGCACCTGCTCACCGTCGACGACGGCCGGGACGTCACACCGGATCCGGGGCACGCGCTGCGGGAGGCAGGCGTGGACCTGAGCCGCGACGGCCGCTTCGCGGTCACGACGTGGCAGGCGCCCGCCCCCGGGGCGGCGACCCGCAGCAGGCTGGTGCGCGTCGACCTCGATACCGCGGAACGGACCGTCATCGTCGACGATCCGGGCGCCGACCTGTTCGGGCCCGCGCTGGCGCCAGACGGGACGCGCGTCGCATACCTGCGCGAGACGTTCAGCACGCCCACCGAGGCGCCGCGAATCACACTGTGGCTCGCGACGTTCGACGGTGCGACCACCCAGGTCGCCGCCGGGTGGGACCGATGGCCCACGTCGGTGGCGTGGTCGGACGACGGCTCGGCACTGGTGGTCACCGCGGACGAGGACGGTCGCGGGCCCGTCTTCGTGATCGACCCGTCCGACTCGAGTGTCGAACGTCGTACCGACGACGACTTCACCTACACCGACGTGCACCCCGTCGCCGGTGGTGAGTTCTTCGCCATGCGCAGTTCCTACGCCAGACCGCCGCATCCCGTCCGGGTCAGCGCCGAGGGCGGTGTCACGGAGTTGACGTGCGTAGACGCTCCCGACCTACCAGGAGAGCTATCGGAACTCACCGCAACCGCGGCGGACGGCACGCCGGTGCGGTCCTGGTTGATCCTGCCCAACACCACGGATCCCGCACCTCTGCTGCTGTGGATCCACGGTGGCCCGCTCGCCAGTTGGAACGCCTGGCACTGGCGCTGGTGCCCGTGGCTGCTCGCGGCTCGGGGTTACGCCGTACTGCTGCCCGATCCTGCGCTGTCGACGGGATACGGCCAGGACTTCGTCCAGCGCGGCTGGGGCGCTTGGGGGGCCGCGCCGTACACGGATCTGATCGCCGCAACCGATGCCGCCTGCGCACACCCCGGGGTGGATGGGAACCGCACAGCGGCGATGGGCGGCTCGTTCGGCGGGTACATGGCCAACTGGATCGCCGGAATGACCGACCGCTTCGACGCCATCGTCACCCACGCCAGCCTGTGGGCGCTCGACCAGTTCGGGCACACCACCGACGGCTCCTACTGGTGGGCGCGGGAGATGACCACCGAGATGACGGATGCGAACTCACCGCACCGCCACGTCGACCGCATCAGCACGCCGATGCTGGTGATCCACGGGGACAAGGACTACCGGGTACCGATCGGCGAGGGCCTTCGGCTCTGGTACGAGCTGCTCTCGAGTTCGGCGCTGCCCGCGGCCGACGACGGCACCAGCCCGCACCGCTTCCTCTACTTCCCCGACGAGGGGCACTGGATCGCCAAGCCGCAGCACGCCAAGATCTGGTACCAGGTAGTGACGTCCTTCCTGGCCACACACGTGCTCGGCCGCCAGGAGGGGCCGCCCGAGACCCTCGGCTGACGGGACGCGCCCGACACCTGCTGCGGCCCTCGGTAGGTTGGGGTCATGACCGCAGAGCAGCGTGAATTCGACGTAGTGGTGTACGGCGCGACGGGGTTCGTAGGGAAGTTGACCGCGGACTACCTCACAAGAGCAGGAAGCGGTGCGCGCATCGCGCTGGCAGGCCGCTCGGCGACGAAGCTGCGGGACGTCCGCGATTCGCTCGGTCCCGCGGCGAGCGACTGGCCTCTCATCGAGGCCGACGCGTCACAGCCGTCCTCCCTCAACGACATGGCCGCGCGTACCCGCGTGGTCGTGACGACCGTGGGTCCCTACACCAAGTACGGCCTGCCGCTGGTCGCCGCGTGCGCTGCCGCGGGCACCGACTACGCCGACCTGACCGGCGAGACCATGTTCGTCCGAGACAGCATCGACACCTATCACAAGCAGGCCGCGGACAACGGCGCCCGCATCGTCCACGCGTGCGGATTCGACTCCATCCCGTCGGATCTCAGCGTCTACGCGCTGCACAGGCGAGCGGCCGAGGACGGCACCGGGCAGTTGGGCGAGACCACCCTCGTGGTGCGGCGCTTCGCCGGCGGCATCTCGGGCGGCACCCTCGCCTCCATGCTCGAGGTGCTCGACACGTCGTCGTCCGACCCCGAGGCGCGTCGGCAGATGAACGACCCGTACACCCTGAGCACCGACCGGTCGGCCGAACCCGAACTGGGACATCAGTCGGACACGCCGTGGCGGCGCGGCCGGGAGATCGCGCCGGAACTCGACGGCGTCTGGACCGGTGCGTTCGCCATGGGGGCGCCGAACTCCCGAATCGTGCGGCGGTCCAATGCGCTGCTCGACTGGTCCTACGGCCGCACGTTCCGCTACGCCGAGACCATGAGCATGGGTTCCTCGGTCGTCGCGCCCGTGGCAGCGGCGCTCGACACCGCCGCGAACGTCGCGATGCTCGGTCTCGGCGGCAGGTACTTCAACAAGCTCCCACGCGGGCTGATCGAGCGAGTCCTGCCCAAGCCGGGCACCGGTCCCAGCGAGAAGGCCCGTGAGAACGGTCACTACACCGTCGAGACGTACACCACCACGACCACCGGCGCGCGCTACCGCGCCACGATGTCGCAGCAGGGTGACCCCGGCTACAAGGCGACGTCGGTTCTCCTTGGTGAGTGCGGCCTTGCGCTGGCCCTGGACCGCGACGCGCTGTCGGATCTGCACGGCGTGCTCACTCCCGCCGCAGCGCTGGGTGACGCACTACTGGCGCGATTCCCGGCCGCAGGCGTCTCCCTGGAGACCGAACGACTGGCCTGACCCGGGGGAGCGTGTCGGGGGCTTGATCGGCCACCGGTCGGTGGTTCCTAGAATGTCGAGGTGACCGCCTCCTCTGCGCCTGCCGACAACCCCGGGGCATCGGCCCTGCCGAAATCGTGGGACCCGGGCGAGGTGGAGAGCGACCTTTACCAGGGCTGGGTCGACGCGGGATACTTCACGGCCGATCCGTCGAGTACCAAGCCGCCCTACTCCATCGTGCTGCCCCCGCCCAACGTCACCGGCAGCCTGCACATGGGTCACGCGCTCGACCACACGCTCATGGACGTCCTGACGCGCCGCAAGCGGATGCAGGGTTACGAGGTGCTGTGGCTGCCCGGCATGGACCACGCGGGCATCGCGACCCAGAGCGTCGTCGAGAAGCAGCTCGCCATCGACGGCAAGACCAAGGAGGACTTCGGCCGCGAGCTGTTCGTCGACAAGGTCTGGGACTGGAAGCGCGAGTCCGGTGGCACCATCGGCGCCCAGATGCGCCGGATCGGTGACGGCGTCGACTGGAGCCGTGACCGGTTCACCATGGACGACGGACTGTCGCGGGCCGTGCGCACCATCTTCAAGAGGCTCTACGACGCTGGCCTGATCTATCAGGCCGAACGACTGGTCAACTGGTCACCGGTGCTCGAGACCGCCATCTCCGACCTCGAGGTCAAGTACGACGACGTCGAAGGCGAGCTGGTGTCGTTCCGCTACGGCTCGATGAACGACGACGAACCCCACATCGTCGTCGCCACCACGCGTCTGGAGACGATGCTCGGCGACACCGCGATCGCGGTGCATCCCGACGACGACCGCTACCGCGCACTGGTCGGCTCGACGCTGCCGCACCCGTTCCTCGACCGGGACGTCGTGATCGTCGCCGACGCGCACGTCGATCCCGAGTTCGGCACGGGCGCAGTGAAGGTCACGCCCGCCCACGACCCGAACGACTTCGAGATCGGCGTGCGGCACGGCCTGCCCATGCCGTCGATCCTCGACACCAAGGGCCGGATCGTCGACACCGGAACGCGGTTCGACGGCATGGACCGTTTCGACGCGCGGGTCGCCGTCCGCGAGGCGCTCGCCGCCGAGGGCCGCATCGTCGCCGAGAAGCGGCCGTACGTGCACAGCGTCGGGCACTCCGAACGAAGCGGCGAACCGATTGAGCCGCGGCTGTCGCTGCAGTGGTGGGTGAAGGTCGAGTCGCTGGCCAAGGCCGCCGGTGACGCAGTGCGCAACGGCGACACCGTGATTCACCCCAAGAGTCTGGAGCCGCGCTGGTTCGCGTGGGTCGACGACATGCACGACTGGTGCATCTCGCGTCAGCTGTGGTGGGGGCACCGCATCCCGATTTGGCACGGCCCCAACGGCGAGAAGGTGTGCGTCGGGCCGGACGAGACCCCACCCGAGGGTTGGGAGCAGGACCCTGACGTGCTCGACACGTGGTTCTCCTCGGCGCTGTGGCCGTTCTCCACGATGGGATGGCCCGACGCCACGCCCGAACTCGAGAAGTTCTATCCCACCAGCGTGCTGGTCACCGGCTACGACATCCTGTTCTTCTGGGTCGCGCGCATGATGATGTTCGGCACCTTCGTCGGCGACGACGCCACCATCACCGGCGACGGATCGCGGGACCCGCAGGTGCCGTTCGAGAACGTGTTCCTGCACGGCCTGATACGCGACGAGTTCGGCCGGAAGATGAGCAAGTCCAAGGGCAACGGCATCGATCCCCTGGACTGGGTCGAGACCTTCGGCGCCGATGCGTTGCGGTTCACGCTGGCCCGCGGCGCCAGCCCGGGTGGCGACCTGTCGATCGGCGAGGACGCCGCCCGCGCGTCGCGGAACTTCGCGACCAAGCTGTTCAACGCCACGAAGTTCGCGTTGATGAACGGCGCCAGCCCCGCCCCGCTGCCGCCCGTGGAGGCGCTCACCGACGCCGACCGCTGGATTCTCGGGCGCCTGGAAGAGGTTCGCGCGGAAGTGGACTCGGCGTTCGACGTCTACGAGTTCAGCAGGGCGTGCGAGTCGCTGTACCACTTCGCGTGGGACGAGTTCTGCGACTGGTACCTCGAGCTGGCGAAGGTGCAGCTCGCCTCCGCTCCCGGCGGCCCGACGAACGCCGTGCTGGCGGCTGTGCTCGACGTCCTGCTCAAGCTGCTGCATCCGGTGATGCCCTTCGTGACCGAGGCGCTGTGGAAGACGCTGACCGGCGGTGAGTCGCTGGTGATCGCCGACTGGCCCAGCGCATCGGGTGTGGTGCTCGATCCGGTTGCCGCGCAACGGATCGCCGACATGCAGAAGTTGGTGACCGAGGTGCGCCGGTTCCGCAGCGACCAGGGGCTCAACGACCGCCAGCGGGTGCCCGCCCGGCTCGTCGGCATCGGCGATGCCGATCTGGACACCCAGGTGCCCGCCGTCGCCGCGCTGGCTTGGCTGACCGAACCCGAGGACGGGTTCACGCCGTCGGCATCGGTCGAGGTCCGTCTCACCCGCGGCACGGTGGCCGTCGAACTCGACACCTCCGGCACCGTCGACGTCGCCGCCGAGCGACGCAGGCTGGAGAAGGACCTGGCGGCCGCGGAGAAGGAACTGGCACAGACGACGGCGAAACTCGGCAACGAGGCCTTCCTGGCCAAGGCGCCCGAGCCCGTCGTCGAGAAGATCCGCGCGCGTAGACAATTCGCCGCAGAAGAGGTCGAACGCATCTCGGGTCGCCTCGACGGTCTGCGATGAGCGAGCCGACGCCCGACGAGATCGCATCGCTGCTGCAGGTCGAGCACCTGCTCGATCAACGCTGGCCGGAGACGAAGATCGAGCCCAGCCTCGGGCGGATCACCGCGCTGCTCGAACTGCTCGGTTCGCCGCAGCGGGCGTACCCGAGCATCCACGTGGCGGGCACGAACGGCAAGACCTCGGTGGTGCGGCTCATCGACGCACTGCTGATGGCGCTGCACCGCAGGACGGGCCGCACCACCAGCCCGCACCTGCAGTCCGCGGTCGAGCGCATCGCGATCGACGGTGAGCCGCTCTCGCCGGCGGCCTACGTCGAGACCTACCGCGAGATCGAGCCCTTCGTGGAACTGGTCGACCGGCAGTCCGAGGCCGACGGAGGCCCGCGGATGAGCAAGTTCGAGGTGCTGACCGCGATGGCGTTCAGCGCCTTCGCCGACGCACCGGTCGACGTCGCCGTCGTCGAGGTCGGCCTTGGCGGACGCTGGGACGCGACCAACGTGGTCGACGCGCCGGTCGCCGTCATCACCCCGATCGGCATCGACCACGCGGACTATCTCGGCGACACGATCGCGGAGATCGCCGCGGAGAAGGCCGGAATCATCGTCAAGGCGGAGGAGGAGCCCGTTCCGCTGGAGGTTGATCTGAGCACCGTCGCGGTGATCGGCCAGCAGGTACCCGAGGCGATGGAAGTCTTACTCGCTCAAGCAGTTCGGACCGACGCCGCCGTGGCGCGCGAGGACTCCGAATTCGCCGTGCTCAGTCGCGAGGTCGCGGTCGGGGGACAGGTCCTGGAGCTACAGGGTCTCGGTGGCGTCTACTCCGAGATCTTCCTGCCGCTGCACGGTGAGCACCAGGCCCACAACGCGGTGGTCGCACTCGCGGCCGTCGAGGCGTTCTTCGGCGCGGGCGCAGGCCGCCAGCTCGACGTCGACACGGTGCGCGCGGGCTTCGCGAACGCGACCAGCCCCGGCCGTCTGGAACGGATGCGCAGTGCGCCGACGGTCTTCATCGACGCCGCTCACAATCCCGCGGGCGCGGCCGCCCTGACGGCGGCCCTCGAGCAGGAGTTCGACTTCCGGTACCTCGTCGGCGTGGTCTCGGTGATGGCCGACAAGGACGTCGACGGCATCCTCGCCGCGCTCGAGCCCGCATTCGACGTGCTGATCGTGACCCACAACGGATCGCGGCGGGCCATGGAAGTCGAGGCATTGGCGATGCGCGCCGAGGAGCGGTTCGGTCAGGAGCGGGTCGTGATCGCATCCACGCTGCCGGACGCCATCGAGACGGCGACGGCCATGGTCGAGGACGCCGGCGCCAGCGACGACGGCGCAGGGTTCTCCGGAGCGGGCATGGTCATCACCGGCTCGGTGGTCACCGCCGGTGCCGCCCGCACGCTGTTCGGACGGGATCCGCGATGACGTCAATCGAACCGCCGCCGGCCCCGCCTGACCCGTGGAAGAGCTTCCGCGGGGTGATGGCCGGCACCCTCATCCTCGAGGCGATCGTCGTGCTGCTCGCGCTGCCCGTCGTGAGCGTGGCCAACGGCGGTCTGACGTGGACGTCCGGGGGCTACCTCATCGGCCTCAGCGTCGTGCTCATCCTGCTGGCGGGCGTGCAGGGCAAGCCGTGGGCGCTGAAGGTGAACCTGGCCGTGCAGGTGGTGGTGATCGCGGGCGCCCTCGTTCACCCCGCAGTCGGTTTCATCGGCGTCGTGTTCGCAGCGGTGTGGGCGTTGATCGCCTACCTGCGCGCCGAGGTCAAGCGTCGACAGGACCGGGGCCAGCTGCCTGGGCAGCAGGATCCACCCGGGTGACCGGTACGCTGTCGCCGTGACTGAACAGACTCTGATCTTGGTGAAGCCCGATGGCGTCAAGCGACTGCTCGTCGGCGAGATTCTGAGCAGGATCGAGCGCAAGGGACTGACGCTCGCGGCCCTCGAACTCAAGACGGTCGACGACGCATTGGCCAGGGCGCACTACGCGGAGCACGAGGACAAGCCGTTCTTCCCGTCGCTTCTCGAATTCATCACCTCGGGCCCGGTCGTGGCCGCCATCGTCGAGGGCCCCCGCGCCGTTGCCGCGTTCCGGCAGATCGCGGGTGGCACCGATCCGGTCGAGAAGGCTGCCCCGGGAACGATCCGCGGTGACTTGGCCTTGGTCACCCAGGACAACCTGGTCCACGGCTCGGATTCGCCCGAATCGGCGGCCCGCGAAATCGAACTCTGGTTCCCCGGGCGTTAGCTGTCTGGCCCCCCGCCGACGGCACCTCGTCGGGAACACCGCGATGGTGTGGGATACTGGCCTCGGGTGACCGGCTTCATACCAGAAGCGGAAGCCCGGATGAAGACTTAGACGTGCGCGACCACGTGACCCCGAAGGTCACGTGCGGCGCCGACCGTCCAGCCATCATTCAGCCAGGCACCGAGGGCTCCACCCGGAGTTGCTCGGAGCGAGACCATACAAGCTCGGGGGTTCCCCTCGAGCCCATAGCGGAAGCCCTCGCGTGGCCGCGTCGATACGACGCGCCCGGGGGCTGAGGAGAATACGTGGCCCAGGATGCGCCTACCCAAGACCAGCCAGAAGACATCCAGCAGGACCAGCAGCCGCCTGCGCCGCTGACCGACGCCGGTCCCGGCGACGACACTGCTGCCGTCGCCGACGCAGACCCGGATCGCACCGGTGATGCCGAAGCGGTCGAGGGTGACGAAGCCCCCGTAGCTGCTGAGCCCGAAGCAGTGGCCGAGCCGGCCGCTGCCGAGCCCGAAGCCGCCGAACCCGAAGCCGAGCCCGAGCCTGCACCGGCGCGGCGCGGTGTCCTCTCGCCGTTCTCCTACGTGGAGGAGCCGGAACCGGAACTGCCGCGCGCCACGCCGGACGCCGGCGCCCAGGCCGTCGACTATCGCCCGCTGTTCGTCGCGCCACCGCTGTTCGTGGCGCCGCGACCGGCCCAACCCGTGGACGACGACGATGACGACGTCGACGAGTCCGACGATGACGACGACGACACCGACTCCGGCGATGCGGCCGTCGACGCCGACGCCGATACCGACGACGATTCGGCCGACCGGCCCGCCAACCGCCGCCGTCGGCGCGGACGCCGTGGCCGCGGCCGTGGGCGCGGTGAGCAGAGCAGCGACGACGCAGGCGACGACACCGACGAGGAGTCGACCGACGATGGTGACTCCGACGACGACTCCGACGACGAGGACGGCGCCGACGACGACAACGCCGGCGGCGATGGCGCTACCCGTCGCAGGCGGCGCCGCCGCAGGCGCAAGTCGGGGGCAGGCGACGGCGACGACGCCACCTCGACCGACGACCCGCCGAACACCGTCGTGCACGAACGAGCACCGCGGGAACGGTCGGAGCGCCCGGAGAAGTCGAACAAGTCGGACGAGATCCAGGGCATCAGCGGCTCCACGCGGCTCGAGGCCAAGCGTCAGCGCCGGCGCGACGGCCGCGACGCGGGTCGACGTCGTCCGCCGATCCTGAGCGAGGCGGAATTCCTCGCCCGCCGCGAGGCCGTCGAACGAGTGATGGTCGTCCGCGACAAGGTCCGGACCGAACCGCCGCACGAAGGTGCCCGCTACACGCAGATCGCAGTCCTCGAGGACGGCGTGGTGGTCGAGCACTTCGTGACCTCAGCCGGTTCCGCGTCGCTCGTCGGCAACGTGTACCTCGGCATCGTGCAGAACGTCTTGCCCTCGATGGAGGCGGCATTCGTCGACATCGGTCGCGGCCGCAACGGCGTGCTCTACGCCGGTGAGGTGAACTGGGAGGCCGCGGGCCTCGGCGGTGCGCAGCGCAAGATCGAGCAGGCACTGAAGCCGGGCGACTACGTCGTGGTTCAGGTGAGCAAGGATCCCGTCGGACACAAGGGCGCCCGCCTCACGACTCAGCTGTCGCTGGCCGGCCGCTACCTGGTCTACGTGCCGGGGGCGTCGTCCACCGGCATCAGCCGCAAGCTTCCCGACACCGAGCGGCAGCGCCTGAAGGAGATCCTGCGCGAGGTGGTGCCCTCAGACGCGGGCGTCATCATCCGCACGGCGTCCGAGGGCGTGAAGGAAGAGGACATCCGCTCCGACGTCGATCGGTTGCAGGAGCGCTGGAAGCAGATCGAGGCGAAGGCCACCGAGATCACCGGCAAGGCCGCCGGTGCCGCGGTCGCGCTCTACGAGGAGCCTGACGTCCTGGTCAAGGTCATCCGCGACCTGTTCAACGAGGACTTCTCCGGGCTGATCGTCTCCGGTGACGACGCGTGGAACACGATCAACGACTACGTGACCTCGGTTGCGCCGGAACTCCTGCCGCGGATGACGCGCTACGAGCCGGCCCAGCCCGACGGTCCTGACGTCTTCGCCGTGCACCGCATCGACGAACAGTTGGTCAAGGCGATGGACCGCAAGGTGTGGCTGCCGTCGGGCGGCACACTGGTCATCGATCGCACCGAGGCGATGACCGTCGTCGACGTCAACACCGGCAAGTTCACCGGCTCCGGTGGAAACCTCGAGCAGACCGTGACGCGCAACAACCTCGAGGCCGCCGAGGAAACCGTCCGCCAGCTGCGGCTGCGTGACATCGGCGGAATCATCGTCATCGACTTCATCGACATGGTGCTGGAGTCCAACCGGGATCTGGTGCTGCGCCGCCTCACCGAGGCGCTCTCGCGGGACCGCACGCGCCACCAGGTGTCCGAGGTGACCTCGCTGGGCCTGGTGCAGCTGACCCGAAAGAAGCTGGGTACCGGCCTCATCGAGGCGTTCTCCACGACCTGCTCGCACTGTGCCGGCCGCGGAATCATGCTGCACGGTGATCCGGTCGACTCCGGCGCTCCGTCGAGCCAGCAACGCAAGTCCGAGCCCGGCGCAGGCCGGCGAGGCAAGCGGGGCAAGAAGGGCGGACGCACCGAGGAAGTGCCGGTCGCGAAGGTGCCCCCGCATTCCGTCGGCGAGCACCCGATGTTCAAGGCCATGGCGGCGGCGAATGGCCGCGGTGAGGACGAGACCGACGAGACGGATGAGGACGCCGTCGAACTCGAGGGCGATGACGTCGCCGCGGAAGGCGTCGTCGGCGAGGTCGTGGAAGAAGACGTCGAGGACGACACCGACGAGGAGGACGACTCCGACGATGACGACCTCGATGACGACGAAGACGACGATGACGAGGACGACGACGACATCGAGGTCATCTCCGACGACGACGACGACGACGAGGACGACGACGACTCGGATGACGAGGACGACGACTCGGATGACGACGATGAGGACGACGACGATGAGGATGAGGACGACGACGAGCCCGTGCTGGTTGCGACCAGTCGCCCTCGTCGACGTCGCGCAGCCGCGCGACCTGCCGGACCGCCGAGTCAGGATGGGTGAAGCGGTCGGCGGTGAGGCGGTTTGACCCCTTACCCGCTGGTCACGTAATCTTGAGCAGTTGTCCGTCGGCTTTGCGATGATCCGAGCCGGTGACAGCGGGGCTTGGAACCCGCACCCCCAGACCACGCGAGCAGCTTTCGGGCAGCGCGCGCCCGCAACACAGACGTAGAGGATGACGACACGATGGCGACGTACGCAATCGTCAAGACCGGCGGCAAGCAGTACAAGGTCGCGGTCGGAGACATAGTCAAGGTCGAGAAGCTGGAACTCGAAGCCGGCGCTTCCGTGTCGCTGCCCGTGGCGCTCGTCGTCGACGGCGCGAACGTCACGACCGACGCGAGCGACCTGGAGAAGGTCGCCGTGACGGCCGAGGTGCTCGAGCACACCAAGGGCCCGAAGATCCGGATCCACAAGTTCAAGAACAAGACCGGCTACCACAAGCGGCAGGGCCACCGTCAGAAGCTGACGGTCGTCAAGGTCACCGACATCGCCTGATGTTCGTCCACGCAGACAACACCGACTACTAGTAGGGGAGCAACCACATGGCACACAAGAAGGGCGCTTCCAGCTCGCGCAACGGTCGTGACTCGAATTCGCAGCGCCTCGGCGTCAAGCGCTTCGGCGGCCAGGTCGTCAAGGCCGGCGAGATCATCGTCCGCCAGCGCGGCACGCACTTTCACCCCGGCGTGAACGTCGGACGCGGCGGTGACGACACCCTCTTCGCGACCGCTCCCGGCGCCGTGCAGTTCGGTGAGAAGCGCGGACGCAAGACCGTCAACATCGTTCGCATCGCGCGACCGGGGTCTGACGTCGCCGCCACCTCGAACGCCTAGGGCTCGCACTTCCAACGTCGACGTCGACGTTCTGCAGTGCGGCTCTCGCAGTCGGACTGCAGAACGTAGATTTCGTCTTGGAAAGGAACCCCGATGCCCCGTTTCGTCGATCGCGTCGTCATTCATGCGCGAGCAGGCAACGGCGGTCACGGCTGCGCCTCGGTGCACCGCGAGAAGTTCAAGCCGCTAGGTGGTCCCGACGGCGGTAACGGTGGTCGCGGCGGCAGTGTCGTGCTCGTCGTCGATCCGCAGGTGCACACCCTGCTCGACTTCCACTTCCATCCGCACGTCGTCGCCCCGTCGGGCAAGCAGGGCGCTGGTAGCAACCGAGATGGCGCGGCCGGTGCCGATCTCGAGGTGCGGGTTCCCGACGGCACCGTCGTCCTCGACGAGCAAGGGCGCTTGCTCGCCGATCTGGTCGGCGAGGGAACCCGGTTCGACGCAGCCACCGGCGGACGCGGTGGCCTCGGCAACGCCTCCCTGGCGTCCCGGGCGCGCAAGGCGCCGGGCTTCGCGCTGCTGGGCGAAGAAGGCCAGACCCGCGACCTCACCCTCGAACTCAAGACCGTCGCCGACGTCGGTCTCGTCGGCTTCCCCTCGGCGGGCAAGTCATCGCTCGTCTCGGTGATCTCGGCGGCCAAGCCGAAGATCGCGGACTACCCGTTCACCACGCTGACGCCGAACCTGGGCGTCGTGTCGGCGGGCGATCACACCTTCACCGTCGCCGACGTGCCCGGCCTGATTCCGGGAGCGTCGCAGGGCCGAGGTCTCGGCCTCGACTTCCTTCGGCACATCGAACGCTGCGCAGTCCTGGTGCACGTCGTCGACTGCGCGACCATGGAACCCGGTCGTGATCCGATCTCGGACATCGACGCACTGGAGGCCGAACTCGCCGCCTACGTGCCGACGCTCCAGGGCGATCAGACCCTGGGCGACTTGGCCGAGCGGCCCCGCGCCGTGGTGCTGAACAAGATCGACGTGCCCGACGCGCGCGAGATGGCGGACTTCATCCGCGGTGAGATCGCCGAACGCTACGGCTGGCCGGTCTTCGAGGTGTCCGCCGTGAGCCGAGACGGGCTGCGGCCGTTGATCTTCGCGCTGTGGGACATGGTGGCGGCCTATCGCGCCGCGCAGCCCGTGGTCGCGCCGCGCCGTCCCGTCATCAGGCCCGTCGCCATCGACGAGAGCGGCTTCACCGTCAGCTCGGACGGCGACGGCGGTTTCGTGGTGCGCGGCACCCGGCCGGAGCGCTGGATCAGCCAAACCGACTTCACCAACGACGAGGCCGTGGGTTATCTCGGCGACAGGCTGGCCCGGCTCGGCGTCGAGGACGAACTGCTCAAGCTCGGCGCCCGTCCCGGATGCGCCGTGACCATCGGCGCCATGACCTTCGACTGGGAGCCGCAGACACCGGCAGGCGTCGACATCACGATGACGGGGCGCGGCACCGACATCCGCATCGACCAGAGTGACCGCATCGGTGCGGCGGAACGCAAGATCGCGCGGCGGGAGCGCCGCAAGCCCGGCAGCGACGACGAGTGACGAGCGTGCACTCCGGCGATCCGGCGCGCTCGGCGCACCGGGAGGCCATCCGCACCGCGCGCAGCGTCGTGGTCAAGGTGGGCACCACCGCACTGACCACCCCGTCGGGCGTGTTCGACGCGGGCAGGCTCGCCGACCTCGCCGATGCCATCGAGTCGCGGATGCAGGCCGGGTCCGACGTCGTGATCGTCTCCTCCGGCGCCATCGCCGCGGGCATGGAACCGCTGCGGCTGACGAAGCGACCCACCGACCTCGCGACGAAGCAGGCGGCGGCCAGCGTCGGGCAGGTCGCGCTGGTCAACGCGTGGAGTTCGGCATTCGGCCGGTACCGCCGCACCGTCGGCCAGGTGCTGCTGACGGCGCACGACATCGCGATGCGCGTGCAGCACAACAACGCTCAGCGCACACTTGATCGGCTTCGTGCGCTGCACGCCGTGGCCATCGTGAACGAGAACGACACGGTGGCCACCAACGAGATCAGATTCGGCGACAACGACAGGCTCTCGGCTCTGGTGGCGCACCTCGTCGGTGCCGATGCGCTGATCCTGCTCTCGGACATCGACGGGTTGTACGACGGTGATCCCCGCAAGGCGCCTGCCGACGATCCGGCGCGCTTCATCCCCGAGGTGGCTGCGCCCGACGATCTGGACGGTGTCGTCGCGGGTGGGGGGAGCAGACTCGGTACCGGCGGCATGGCGTCGAAGTTGTCCTCGGCGCTGTTGGCAGCCGACGCGGGCGTGCCCGTGCTGTTGGCCGCTGCCGCCGACGCGGCGACGGCGTTGGCCGATGCCTCGGTGGGCACGGTCTTCGCCCCGCGGTCGGAAAGGATGACGGCCCGGCGCTTCTGGGTCCGGTACGCCGCGGAATCGGCCGGTGTGCTGACCCTCGACGACGGTGCGGTGCGCGCCGTGCTCGACCGGCGCCGGTCGCTGCTGCCCGCGGGCATCGTCGCGGTCTCGGGCCGCTTCCACGGCGGCGACGTCGTCGAGTTGCGCGGCACCGACGAGGTGACGGTGGCGCGTGGCGTCGTGGCGTACGACGCCGGCGAACTCTCGGGCATGGTCGGCAGGTCGACCTCGGATCTACCCGCTGAGATGCGCAGGCCGGCCGTGCACGCCGACGACCTCGTCGCCGTCTAGGGCGCCTCGAGATACAGCGTGCTCCACAGGATTTGGGTCAGCGTGTTGGCCAGTTCGGCGTCGTAGGTCGCCGGTCGGCCCGGCAGGGTCTGTTGACACGCCCGCTCGACCATCCACGTCAGCGTGGTCGCGGTCGGCTCGGGTTCCAGGTCGGCGCGAATGGTGCCGTCCGCACGGCCCGATTCGATGACCTCGGCGAGCCGATCGGCGATCTGGGTGATGAGATCGGTGTACGTGGCGCCCACCTGCGGGTCGTAGGCGGACATCTCGTTGAGCGCGAAGAGTAGCGGTTGGTGTTGGCGGAAGGCCGCGATGATCGCCGTCATCGCGGCGCGGGCGTCGGCGGGGTCGTGGCGCTGCGCCACGCTCCACCAGCGGGCGGCACCCGCGGCGAGGTCGCCGAACACGTGATCCGCCAGCCGGCGCAGCAGGTGCCCCTTGTCCTCGAAGTAGACGTAGAAGCTGGCGCGGGAGATGCCCGCCTCGGTGGCCAGCCGGTCGACGCTCAGCTCGGTGAAGCTCGCCCCGCTGCCCATCAAACGGTCGGTGGCGTCGAGCAGCTGACGCTCGATGCGCTCGCGTCGCTCCTGCCTCTTCGCCTGCGGTTTGCGGGTGACGGACGGCATCGCCCCAGGTTAACGGAGGCATCCACACCTCGACTGGACATAGTGTCCAGACTTATTGTCTGACTCATGATTGTGTCGCCGCTCACATCTCCTACCCGCGCGTACGACCCGATCGATCTGTCCTCGCGGGCGTTCTGGTCGACCACCGCCGCCGACCGCGAGAAGGCCTTCGCCGTGCTGCGCACCGACCGCCCGGTGAGCTGGCATCCGCCGGTCGAGGACGCGCTGATGCACGATCCCGCCGACCCTGGCTACTGGGCCGTCACGCGGCACGCCGACATCGTCACCGTCAGCCGCGACAGCGAGGCGTTCCTGTCCGGTAGGGGCGTGCTGTTCGAGAACGTGCCGGAGGAACTGCTCGAGGCCTCGCAGTCCTTCCTCGCCATGGACGCGCCGCGGCACACCATGCTGCGCAAGGTCGTGCACGCCGCGTTCACCCCGCGTCAGGTGCGGCGCATCGAGGAGTCGATAGGCGACAACGCGCGGGCAGTCGTCGGCGAACTGCGCGCCGCAGGCACGGGCGCCGACTTCGTCGAACACTGCGCGAGGGAACTTCCGATCCGCACGCTCTCGGACATGGTCGGGATACCGGAATCCGAACGCGCTCAGGTGGCAGAGGCCGCCGACGCGATGGTCTCCTGGGGTGACCCGGTGTACCTCGCCGGGCGCAACCCACTCGAGGTGCTGATCGGCGCTCAGATGTACCTGCATCAGGTGGCGGGTGCGCTGGCCGCCGATCGCCGCGCGAACCCCGGCGACGATCTGATCAGTGCCCTTGTCCACAGCGAGGTCGATGGCGATCGGCTCACCGACGCCGAGGTGGCTGCCTTCTTCGTCCTGCTCGCGGTCGCAGGCAACGACACCACGCGTCAGACGGCCAGTCACGCCGTACGCGCGCTGACCGAGTTCGACGACCAACGGACTTGGCTGGCAGCGGACTTCGACGACAGGATCGGCAGCGCCGTCGAGGAGTTCGTCCGGTGGGCGACCCCGGTGATGACCTTCCGGCGCACGGCCGGGGTGGACGTCGAGCTGGGCGGCCGGCAGATCGCGGCGGGGGAGAAGGTCGTGATGTTCTACGCCTCGGGCAACTTCGACACAGAGGTCTTCGACGCACCCGATGTGCTGAACCTCGGCCGCAAGCCCAACCCGCATCTCGGCTTCGGCGGCGGCGGACGGCATTTCTGCCTCGGCGCACACGTCGCCCGCGCGCAGTTGCGAGCGCTGCTTCACGAACTGATCACCCAGCTGCCCACCATCGCCGCCGGTGCGCCGGACTACCTGCAGGGCAACTTCATTCACGGGATCCGGTCAATGCCGGTCACGTTCTAACGCGCGGCGGTCACCAGCTCGTCGGACAGCAGCGCGAGCAACTCCGAGCAACCGCCCTCGACCTTCACCGAGGCGAGTGCGTCACCACGGGTCGCTCCCCGGTTCAGGATGGCGATCGGCTTCCCTGCCGCGGCTGCATGCCGGACGAACCGCAATCCCGAGAACACGGTCAGCGAGGAACCTGCCACCAGGAGTGCCTCGGCGTCATCGACGATCGAGTACGCGCGCGTGACACGGGGTTTGGGCACGCTCTCGCCGAAGTAGACGATGTCGGGTTTGAGCATGCCGCCGCACCGGGGACAGTCGACGAACCGGAACGACGCCGTGTCGTCGACGAATGCGTCGGCGTCGGGCGCCACGGCGATTCCGCCCACCCGTTCGGCTCGTTCGATGAAGCCCGGGTTGAGCGCCTCCAACTGCTCGGCGAGGTCGGCGCGCGACAGCGTGCAGCCGCACGCGAGGCACACCACCTGCGCGTAGGTGCCGTGCAGGTCGATCACGTTGCGGCTGCCTGCCTTGGTGTGCAGCAGGTCGACGTTCTGAGTGATGACGCCGGAGACGACACCCGCCCGCTCCAGTTCCGCCAGGGCCCGGTGACCGGCATTGGGCAGCGTCTCCGCCATGTGCCGCCACCCGATGTGGTTGCGCGCCCAGTACCGCTGCCGGAACTCCGCGTCGGAGGTGAACTGCCGGATGGTCATCGGGTTGCTCGGCGGTGAATCGGGGCCACGGTAGTCCGGGATGCCGGAGTCGGTGGACATTCCGGCACCGGTGAGCACGGCGACGCGTCGGCCCGCGAGCAGGCTGATCAGTTCGGGGCCTTCCACCCCGTCCAGGATAGGCCGTGCATGATTCCGTCGGTTCGCGGGCAACAATGAGGCATGAGCTTCTACTCCGCTTACCGTCACGGGTTCGTGCGGGTCGCCGCGTGCACCCATCACACGACGATCGCCGACCCCTCGGCCAACGCCGAGTCCGTGCTGCGCATCGCGCGTGAGTGTCACGGGGACGGCGTGGGTCTGGCCGTGTTCCCGGAGTTGACGCTGTGCGGGTACTCGATCGAGGACATCGTGATGCAGCAGGCACTCCTCGACGCAGCCGAGGCGGCAATTCAGGAGATCGTCGCAGGCTCGGCGGAGTTGCTCCCCGTACTCGTCGTGGGGGCTCCACTGCGCTACCGCAACCGCATCTACAACACCGCCGTCGTCATCCACCGCGGCACGGTGCTGGGCGTGGTGCCCAAGTCCTACCTGCCCACCTACCGCGAGTTCTACGAGCGCAGGCAACTCGCGCCCGGTGACGACGTCAGCGACGTGATCCGGTTGGCGGGCGTCGACGTACCGTTCGGCCCCGACCTGCTGTTCGCCGCCGCCGACCTGCCGAACTTCGTCCTGCACGTCGAGATCTGCGAGGACATGTGGGTGCCGATTCCCCCGAGCGCCGACGCTGCGCTGGCCGGGGCCACGGTGCTGGCGAACCTGTCGGGCAGCCCCATCACCATCGGACGGGCCGACGACCGCAAGATGTACGCCCAATCGGCGTCGTCGCGGTGTCTGGCGGCCTACGTGTACGCGGCGGCGGGGGAGGGCGAGTCGACCACCGATCTGGCGTGGGACGGCCAGACCATGATCTACGAGAACGGGACGCTGCTCGCCGAATCCGAACGGTTCCCGAAGGACGTGCGGCGGTCGGTGGCGGACGTGGACGTCGACCTGCTGCGGGCCGAGCGACAGCGGATGGGGACGTTCGACGACAACCGGCGCCACCACGGTGCACGGATCGACGCGTTCCGGAAGGTCGAATTCGTGCTCGACCCGCCGACCGGCGACATCGGTCTGCGCCGCGACGTGGAGCGGTTCCCGTTCGTGCCGTCGAATCCCGAACGGCTGGAACGGGATTGCTACGAGGGCTACAACATTCAGGTCGCCGGTCTGGAGCAGCGGCTGCGGGCGCTGAACTTCCCGAAGATCGTGATCGGCGTGTCCGGCGGACTCGACTCGACCCATGCCCTGATCGTGGCGGCCAGGGCGATGGACCGCGAGGGTCGCCCGCGCAGTGACATCCTCGCGTTCACGCTGCCCGGCTTCGCGACGGGCGATCGCACCAAGGGCAATGCCATCGAACTCAGCGAGGCGCTCGGGGTGACGTTCGCCGAGATCGACATCCGCGAGACCGCCACCCGGATGCTGACCGAGATGGACCACCCGTTCGCCAGGGGCGAGAAGGTCTACGACGTGACGTTCGAGAACGTCCAGGCTGGCTTGCGCACCGACTACCTGTTCCGGTTGGCCAACCAGCGCGGCGGCATCGTGCTGGGCACCGGTGACCTCTCCGAGCTGGCGCTGGGCTGGTCCACCTACGGGGTTGGCGACCAGATGTCCCACTACAACGTCAACGGCGGCGTGCCGAAGACCCTGATCCAGCACCTGATCCGGTGGGTGAGCAGCTCCGGCCAGTTCGACGACCGGGTGAACGCCGTGCTGCGGTCCGTGCTGGACACCGAGATCACGCCCGAACTGGTGCCCGCTGGCGAGGACGAGGAGATTCAGAGCAGCGAAGCCAAGGTGGGACCGTATGTCCTGCAGGACTTTTCACTGTTCCAAGTGCTGCGCTACGGGTTCCGGCCGTCGAAGGTCGCCTTCCTCGCCTGGCATGCCTGGAGCGACGCGAACCACGGTGACTGGCCGGCCGGTTACCCCGAGGACGACCGTCCCGAGTACCCGCTCTCGGAGATCCGGCGGTGGCTGCAGGTGTTCGCGCAGCGGTTCTACTCGTTCAGCCAGTTCAAGCGCTCCGCGCTGCCGAACGGCCCCAAGGTGTCCGCCGGTGGATCGCTGTCGCCGCGCGGCGACTGGCGGGCCCCGTCGGACATGTCGGCGAAGATCTGGCTCGACGAGATCGAACGCGAGGTGCCCGAGCACTGAGCATGCGAAGATCACGGCGATGGGTCGGGGCGGGAATGGTGAGGCGCGCGTCAGCGCGTCTGCAGGCGTGCCCCTACACCGCCAGCTCTACCTGGTGTTGCACGACGAGATCGCTCGCGGCGCCGTGGGGTCGGGAGAGGCGCTGCCCACCGAGCAGTCGCTGTGCAATCAATTCGGTGTCTCGCGGATCACGGTGCGTCGGGCACTGGCCGACCTCGCCGAGGCGGGTCTGATCGAACGCAGGCACGGCGTCGGTTCGTTCGTCGCGGACAACGCGACGGCGCGCGCGCACGATCCGGCGGCTTCGTACATGGACGGGCTGCGGCAGATCGAGTTCGAGACCGAGGTGGAAGTCCTCGAGTTCGGTGTCCGCGCGGCGCCCACCGCCGTCGCCGAGCGGCTCGGCGGACCCGACCGCCTGCTGCAGGTGCTGCGGCTGCGCCGTGAGCGCATTACGCAGGAACCGTGCATGGTCACCGAGGTGTGGCTGCCGGAACATCTCGCCGAGACGCTGACCGAGCCGGCTCTGGCCGGGGCGCCGCTCTACCAACTGCTCTACGCCGCAGGCGTGGGCGTCGACGGGGTCGACCACGAACTGACCGCCGAGGTGGCGGGACCGAGGATCGCCACGCTGCTCGACACCGCGATCGGCGCTGCGGTCATTCGGGTGAACTCCGTGGCGCACGCGACCGGAAGGCCGCACCACTTCCTGTCGATCGCGTTGTCGCCCAACCGGAGTCGCGTGCTGCTCAGTCAGTCCGCCGCCGACTTCGAGTCCGGCATCGGGATGGCGATCGCCCACGACGTGCGCAGACCAAGGGTCTGAGCGGGGCTACAGCCTGCCGTCGGTGCGCAGGTCGGGGTGCACCCACTCGGGGGCGCGGCGCTGCTTGAACGCCACGAAGCCCTCGACGGCCTCCGGTCCGCTGTAGGAGGCCTTCATGCCGATCCGGTCGAACAGGCCCATGTAGTTGTCCAGGCTCGACTTCACCACCAGACGCGCCTTGGGCGCCGTTCGGCAGCACTGCGCGAGGACGTCCCGCGCGGCAGCACCCAGGTCGTCGTGCGGCACCACCCGCGCCACCATGCCCCAGTCGACTGCTTCGCGAGCGTCGAGCGTGCGACCGGTGAACATCAGATCGCGGGTACGCACCGGGCCGATCATCCGGGCCAGCATCTGGCTGTAGTACGTGTCGGCGATCCCGCGGTAGAGCTCCGGTACGCGGAACGTCGCCCGATCGCTCACCACCGCCATGTCGCTGCACATCGCGATCTGCAGGCCGCCGCCCTGGCACAGTCCGTTGACCGCCGACACCACGGGCTTCACCGACTGCCGCAGCGTCTCGAACGGCGTGACGTCCATCGACAGTGCCGGTCCGAAGGACATCCAGTCGTCGACACCGTCACCGCCGCCGAGGTCGCCGCCGGGGGCGAACACGTCGCCGGTGCCAGTGATCAGCAGGCCCGCCAGATCCGGGTCGTTCTCGACGTGGGTGACCGCGTAGCGGATGCCGAAGTACATCGCAGGCGTCATGGCGTTGCGCGCCTCGGGCCGGTCGAGCGTCACCACCCCGAACGGGCCATCCCTCTCGAAGCGCAGGAAGGGGGTGCCCAGCCAGTCGCCGTCCGGCGGGCGGGGGGCGTTGTCGGTGGTGGTCATGCTCCTCCTCGTTCGGGGCCGTGCGGTTCGGGATCGGTGTTGTCGAGCACGTCGTCGATGGCCTCCTCGGTCGGCGCGCAGTCGCCAGCGCCTGGCACCAGCGTGGCGAGCGCGCCGGCAGCGCATGCCCGGCGCAGCGCCGCCTCCGGCCCGAGGTGCCAGCCGGCGGCGAGCACGCCGGCGAAGACGTCACCGGCGCCCGTGGTGTCGATCGCCTCGACCTGGGGTGCTGCAACGGTGACGCGGGCCTGGGTTGTGCGGTACTCGGCGCCGTCGGCTCCCCGCGTCACGACGAGATGATCGACGGGCCAGCGCCACTCACGTGACTCCGCGTCGTTGACGATGACGACGTCCACGGTGGAGGCCAACCGTTCGAGATCGGCCGGTGCACCGACGGGCGACGCGTTGACCATCACCGCCGCGCCCCCTGCCCGGCCCACCCGCGCCGCCGCCAGGACGGTGTCCACCGGGATCTCCAGCGACAGCAGCACCACGTCGGATGCGGTGATCGCGTCGCGGACGGCAGGAGAGGACAGGTGCAGGTGGGCGTTGGCGCCGGGGGCGACGACGATCAGGTTCTCGGCACCGTCGTCGACGACGATCACGGCGGTACCACTGGCGCCCGGCAAGGTGAGCACGCCGTCCAGTCCCACGTCGTTGCCGCTGAGGTGGGCCCGCAGCTTGTCTGCGGCGTCGTCGTCGCCGAGCGCGGCGACCAACTCCACGGACGCGCCCGCGCGCGCCGCCGCGACGGCCTGGTTGCCGCCCTTGCCGCCCGGCGACCAGGTCGTCGACGCCGCCAGCACGGTCTCCCCGGGGCGTGGCAGCGACTGAACGCGCATCGACTGGTCGAGGTTGACGCTGCCCACCACGCACACTCGGTTGCCGGACGTTGTCACGGGCCATACCGTAACCCCGACCGGGCCGGACCCGCGTTACCTCGATACGCTGGCTTGATGAGCGTGCATGCCCCCGCCGACACTGACCTGCGCCAGCAGGTCCACGACGCGGCGCGCCGCGCCAGAGTCGCCGCGCGCACCCTCGGCACCCTGACGTCGGAGATCAAGGATCGGGCGCTGCACGCCGCGGCGGACTCGGTGCTGGCTTCGGTGGGCGAGGTGCTCGCCGCCAACGAGGTCGATCTGGACGTCGCGCGCGCCGCAGGCACTCCGGCGGCGATCCTGGACCGGCTGGCACTGAACTCGCAGCGCGTCGACGGCATCGCGGCCGGTCTGCGCCAGGTGGCCGGACTGCCCGATCCCGTCGGGGAGGTCCTGCGCGGTCGCACGCTGCCCAACGGGCTGCGGATCCGCCAGCAGCGCGTGCCCCTCGGCGTCGTCGGCATGGTCTACGAGGGCAGGCCGAACGTCACCGTCGACGCGTTTGGGCTCACGCTGAAGTCCGGCAATGCTGCTCTGCTGCGCGGCAGTTCGTCGGCTCGGCACTCGAACGAGGCGCTCGTCACCGCGCTGCGCGCCGCGCTGGTGGCCGAGGGTCTGCCCGCCGACGCCGTCGCGCTGCTGCCCAGCGAGGACCGCGCCACCGTCACCCACCTCATTCAGGCCCGCGGCCTGGTCGACGTCGTCATCCCCCGCGGAGGCGCGGGACTGATCGACGCCGTCGTCCGCGACGCGCTGGTCCCGACCATCGAGACCGGTGTCGGGAACTGCCACGTGTACGTCCACGCGGCGGCCGACCTCGACGTCGCCGAGCGCATCCTGTTGAACTCCAAGACCCGCAGGCCCAGCGTGTGCAATGCCGCCGAGACGCTGCTCGTCGACGCCGCGATCGCCGACCGCGCGGTGCCAAGGCTGCTCGACGCACTCCGGAACGCGGGCGTCACCGTGCACGACGACCCCAGCGAGGACGACCTGCGGGCCGAGTTCCTGTCGATGGACATCGCGGTCGCCGTCGTGGACGGCATCGACGCGGCCATCACCCACGTCAACGAATACGGGACCGGGCACACCGAGGCCATCGTGACGACCGATCTCGCTGCGGCAGAACGGTTCACCGGGGAGGTCGACGCCGCGGCCGTGATGGTCAACGCGGCGACCTCGTTCACCGATGGCGAGCAGTTCGGCTTCGGCGCGGAGATCGGCATCTCCACTCAGAAGCTGCACGCCCGCGGGCCCATGGGCCTGCCAGAACTGACCTCGACCAAGTGGGTGGTGTGGGGAGACGGCCACATCCGCCCCGCCTGAAGAACGGAGCTACATGAGCACCTCTGCCCAACCGGTCCCGATGTTCACCGACATCGACGACGTGGCGACCCGCCTCGCCGAGACCGGGTACCTGCCCGACACGGCGACGGCGACGGCCGTCTTCCTCGCCGACCGGCTCGGCAAGCCGCTGCTCGTCGAGGGCCCGGCGGGTGTCGGCAAGACCGAACTCGCCCGCGCGGTGGCGGCCTGCACGGGCTCGGAACTCGTTCGCCTGCAGTGCTACGAGGGCGTCGACGAGGCCCGCGCACTGTACGAGTGGAACCACGCCAAGCAGATCCTGCGCATCCAGGCGGGCAACGCCGGCGGCCAGGGTGATTGGGACCAGACCAAGATGGACGTGTTCAGCGAGGAATTCCTGCTGACCCGTCCGCTGCTCACGGCGATCAAGCGCACCGATCCGACCGTGCTGCTGATCGACGAGACCGACAAGGCGGACATCGAGATCGAGGGCCTGCTTCTCGAGGTGTTGTCGGACTTCGCGGTCACGGTGCCCGAGCTGGGCACCATCAAGGCCGAGCGGCCGCCGTTCGTGCTTCTCACGTCCAACGCCACCCGTGAACTCTCCGAGGCGCTCAAGCGGCGCTGCCTGTTCCTGCACATCGACTTCCCCGACCCGGACCTCGAACGCCGCATCCTGCTGTCCCGGGTGCCCGAGCTGCCGGAGCGCCTCGCCGAGGAACTGGTGCGCATCATCGGCGTACTGCGCGGCATGCAGCTCAAGAAGGTGCCGTCGGTCGCCGAGACCATCGACTGGGGTCGCACCGTGCTCGCCCTTGGCATGGACACCATCGACGATGCGATGATCGCCGCCACGCTCGGCGTCATCCTCAAACACCAGTCCGACCAACAGCGTGCATCCGGCGAACTCCGGCTGAACTGAGGAGTGCCCCGATGGCCGCCCGTCGCACCCGACCACCACAACCGCTTGCCCCGCATGGCATTCCGGGTCACCTCGTCGAGTTCGTCGAGGCGCTGCGCGGGGTCGGCATTGCGGTCGGGCCGTCGGAGACCGTCGACGCCGGTCGCGTGATGGCGACGCTCGGCCTCGTTGACCGCGAGGTGCTGCGGGAGGGGCTGGCGTGCGCGGTGATGCGGCGGGCGGAGCACCGCGAGACCTACGACGCGATGTTCGACCTCTGGTTCCCCGCGGCGTTGGGCGCCAGGACGGTGGTCGACGACGAGGACTCCGACGACGAGTCGGACGGCCCGCCGCCGCAGGACATCGAGGGCCTGCGCGACGCGCTGGTGCAGATGCTCACCGACAACCCCGATCTGGCCAACGTCGACGACCGCCTCGCCGCGATGATCGCGCAGATCGTGGAGTCGTTCGGCCGCTACAACTCCAGTCGCGGCCCGTCCTACTCGTCGTACCAGGCGCTCAAGGCGATGGCGCTCGACGAACTCGAGGGCAGGCTGCTCGCCGGCTTGCTGGCGGGATACGGCGACGACCCGACGCCCACACAGCAGGAGATCGCCAAAGCCCTTGCCGCCAAGCGCGTTTCGCAGCTGCGGCGCATGGTGGAGGGTGAGACCAAGCGTCGCACGGCGGAACAACTGGGCCGCGAACACGTCCAGATGTACGGCATCCCGCAGCTCAGCGAGAACGTGGAGTTCCTCCGAGCGTCCGGCGAGCAGCTGCGCCAGATGCGGCGAGTGGTCGCACCGCTGGCACGCACGCTCGCCAGCCGGCTGGCCGCGCGTCGGCGTCGTGCCCGCGCCGGCGAGATCGACATGCGCAAGACGCTGCGCAAGTCGATGTCGACCGGTGGCGTGCCCATCGACGTCGTGCTGAAGAAGCCGCGCCCCGCCCGCCCCGAACTGGTCGTCCTGTGCGACGTGTCCGGTTCGGTCGCCGGGTTCAGCCACTTCACGCTCATGCTCGTCAGCGCGCTGCGCCAGCAGTTCTCCCGCGTGCGGGTCTTCGCGTTCATCGACACGACCGACGAGGTCACCGAACTGTTCGGCCCGGAGGCCGACCTGGCAGTGGCCGTACAGCGGATCACCCGCGAGGCCGGCGTCTACACCCGCGACGGCCACTCCGACTACGGCCACGCGTTCGTATCGTTCCTCGACAAGTACCCGAACGTGCTCTCGCCGCGCAGCTCGCTGCTCGTGCTCGGCGACGGCCGCAACAACTACCGCAACCCGGAGGTCGACCTGCTGACCCACATGGTGACTGCCAGCAGGCACGCCCACTGGCTCAACCCCGAGCCCAAGCACCTGTGGGGCAGCGGGGACTCGGCGGTGCCGCGCTACGAGGGCGTCATCACGATGCACGAGTGCCGGTCGGCCAAGCAGCTCGCCGGCGTGATCGACCAGCTGCTGCCCGTCTAGGCCGTTCGCCCGAACCCGCGGCGCCCGCCGCGCCTCCCGTAAGCTGCTTATTCGTGACTCGACGCAGGCTGGGAGTGATGGGCGGGACCTTCGACCCGATCCACCACGGTCACCTCGTCGCGGCCAGCGAGGTCGCCGATCTGTTCGACCTCGACGAGGTGGTGTTCGTGCCGACCGGGCAGCCGTGGCAGAAGCGCGACCGCTCGGTCACCGCCGCGGAGGACCGCTACCTCATGACGGTGATCGCAACGGCAGCCAATCCCCGTTTCTCGGTCAGCCGGGTCGACATCGACCGCGGCGGCCCGACCTACACCAAGGACACGCTGCGCGACCTGGCCGCGGCCCACCCGGACACCGACCTGTACTTCATCACCGGCGCCGACGCGCTCGGCTCGATCCTGAGTTGGCAGAACTGGGAGGACCTGTTCTCCCTGGCCCGCTTCGTCGGCGTCAGCCGCCCCGGCTACACCCTGGACGGCGAGCACATCGAGGCGGCGATGAAGGAGCTGCCGCGCGAGGCGCTGAACCTCGTCGAGGTACCTGCGCTGGCCATCTCGTCGAGCGAGTGCCGCGACCGCGCGATGACCGGCAGGCCCATCTGGTACCTGGTGCCCGACGGCGTCGTTCAGTACGTCTCCAAACGCGGCCTGTACCGAACCCCCACCCTTGTTGGAAGGACCCCATCGTGAGTGCGTCTGTCGAGGCCGTCGAAATGGCCACCGTTGCCGCCCAGGCGGCGTCGTCCAAATTGGCCGACGACGTCGTCGTCATCGACGTGTCGGGACAGCTCGTCATCACCGACGTCTTCGTCATCGGCTCGGCCTCCAACGATCGGCAGGTCAACGCCATCGTCGACGAGGTCGAGGAGAAGATGCGCGCCGCCGGATTCAAGCCGGCCCGCCGCGAGGGCACGCGCGAAGGTCGGTGGGTGCTGCTGGACTACGTCGACATCGTGGTGCACATCCAGCATCAGGACGAGCGGAACTTCTACGCCCTGGACCGGTTGTGGCGTGACTGCCCGCTGGTTCCCGTGGACCTCGACGGCCACGGCGACTCCCTGCCCGAGGACCGGGAGTGAGAGTCCGCAGGCTGGTCATGCTGCGCCACGGCCAGACCGAGTACAACGCGGGCAGCCGCATGCAGGGCCAGCTCGACACCGATCTCTCCGAGCTGGGCCGCGCCCAGGCCGTCGCCGCGGCCGAGCTGCTCGCCAAACGCGAACCCCTACTGATCGTCTCGTCTGACCTGCGGCGGGCTCTCGACACCGCGGTCGCACTCGGTGAACAAGCGGGATTGCCGGTCAGCACCGACGTCCGGCTGCGCGAGACCCACCTGGGTGACTGGCAGGGCATGACCCACCTCGAGGTCGACGCCATCGCTCCCGGCGCCCGGCTGGCGTGGCGAGACGACGCGCGGTGGGCCCCGCACGGCGGCGAGAGCCGCGTCGACGTGGCAGCGCGGAGCATGCCGTTGATCGCCGAACTCACTGCCGGACAGGCGGAGTGGGGCGTCGACCAACCCGACCGACCGGTCGTCCTGGTGGCACACGGCGGCCTGATCGCGGCGCTCACCGGGGCGATACTCGGCCTGCCCGTCGACAACTGGCCCGTGCTGGGTGGGATGGGCAACGCGAGCTGGGTACAGCTGTCCGGCCACTCCTCCGACGACGCCCCGCTCGAGGACGTCCGTTGGCGCCTCGACGTGTGGAACGCCTCGGCGCAGGTCGCCAGCGATGTCCTCTGAGCCGGCCGATGGAGCCCGGAACGATTCCCCGGGTCGCTCCGCTCCTGCCCGCCGGGCAACCCTGCTCGTGTTCTGCGACTCGCTGTCCTACTACGGCCCGACCGGCGGGCTGCCCTCCGACGATCCGCGCATCTGGCCGAACATCGTTGCTGATCAACTCGATTGGGACGTCGAGCTGATCGGTCGCATCGGCTGGACCTGCCGCGACGTGTGGTGGGCAGCGATTCAGGACCCACGGTCGTGGGCGGCGCTGCCGCGGGCCGGTGCCGTGATCTTCGCGACCTGCGGCATGGACTCGCTGCCGTCCCCGCTTCCTACGGCGCTGCGGGAGATGATCCGCTACGTCCGACCACCGCTGCTGCGGCGGTGGGTGCGAGACGGTTACGGGTGGGCGCAGCCGAGGTTCTCCCCGGTCGCACGACCGGCCCTGCCGCCGAAGCTGTCCGTCGAGTACCTCGAACAGACCCGCGCGGCGATCGACTTCAACCGCCCCGGAATACCGTTCGTCGCGTGCATTCCGTCGGTGCACGTCGCCGAGACCTACGGCAACTCGCACAGGTGGCGTGACGGCACGGTCGCGGCGATCACCGGGTGGGCCGCCGAGCACGACGTGCCGGTGGTAGACCTCAAGGCCGCCGTGGGCGACGAGGTGATGAGCGGTCGCGGGAATCCCGACGGCATCCACTGGAACTTCGAGGCCCACCGCAACGTCGCCGACCTCATGATGAAGGCACTCGCGGACGCCGGTGTGCCCGTCGCGGGCGCGAACTGACCATGGCCGTCGTGGTGGTGACCGATTCGTCGGCTCGCATGGGTCCAGACGTTCTGGAGCGCTGGGGTATTCGTCGGGTGCCGCTGCACGTCCTGCTCGACGGCGACGACATGCGCGACGACGTCGACCCGGTTCCGAACGACATCCACGACCGCAGCCACGTGACGACGTCGGGCGCATCTCCGGCGGACCTCGCCGAGACCTATCGGGAGGCGCTGGCCGCCAGTGGGGGCGACGGCGTCGTCGCCGTGCACCTCTCGGCTGCGCTGTCGAGCACCTTTAGCACCGCGCGCACCGTCGCCCGCGAGTTCGGATCGGCCGTGCGCGTGGTGAACTCGCGTTCGGCTGCGGCGTGCGTCGGGTTCGTGGCGGTGGCGGCGGCCCGGGCGGCCGGAACCGGTGCGAACCTGGACGCCGTCGAGGAAGCCGCCCGTTCAGCGGTTCCCCGGGGTCACGCGTTCATCGTGGTGCACCGTCTCGACAACCTCCGCCGCAGCGGCCGCATCGGCACCGCCACGTCCTGGCTAGGGACCGCACTGTCGCTCAAACCGCTGCTTCATCTCGACGTCGACGGCAGATTGGTTCTTCTGCAACGGATTCGCACGACCTCGAAGGCCCACGCCGCGCTGGTCGACGCGGTCGCCGACGTGGTGGGGGAGCGCAGCGCGTCGATCGTCGTGCACCACGTCGACAACCACGATGACGCGGACGTCATCGGCGCGGCACTGACCGACCGGTTGCCGCAGGTGGAGTCGCTCACCGTCACCGACATGGGACCGGTCCTTGCCGTGCACGTCGGCGGCGGCGCCGTCGGCGTGTGCGTGACGGTGGACGGGTAGGCGACGTCCGTGGACGCGCTGAGCCTGGCCCGCGACGAGCGGCTGGAGTTCGCCGACTTCCTCGGCGGCCTGACCGCCGAGCAGTGGCTTGCGCCGACCCTGTGCCCGGATTGGCGGGTGCGCGACGTGGTCGCGCACACGATGAGCTACGAGGGGCTGTCCACCGCGGCCCTGGTGACGCGGTTCCTGCGCGGGCTCCTGGTCGTCGATCGCATCAACGCACTGGCCGTTGCGCACCTGTCCGACCGCTCGACCGACGACCTGGTCGCCATGGTGCGCCGATACGCCACGCCATCCGGCCTGGGTGCGGGCTTTGGTGGGCGGATCGCATTGACGGACAACATGATTCACCAGCAGGACATTCGGCGTCCACTCGGGATGCCGCGCGGCATCGCCGCCGATCGCCTGAGCGTCGCACTGGACTTCGCGCGCACCGCGCCGCTGATCCGTGGCGCGTGGCGCGCCAGGGGCGTGCGACTCGTCGCCACCGACCTGGACTGGGCCGCGGGCAAGGGCCCCGAGGTTCATGGCCCTGGCGAGGCGCTGCTGATGACGATGGCGGGACGGGCCGACGGTCTAGGCGACCTGGACGGCGCCGGGCTGTCGACGCTGTCGACGCGCTTCTAGCCGACGAAACGACCGGTGACCGGCGGCAGGTCCTTGAGCGTGACGATGCCGGGTGCCGCGGCCACCACGGCCGGGACCGCGTTGGTCACCGGCAGCGCGGTGTAGATCATGCCGAGGCCCATGAAGCCGGGCTCGGTCCAGCCCTTGGGCGGCAGGCAGTGCAGGACGGTACGCATATTGGGCGTGCCGTAGACCTGAATGACGTGGCCGTGCTCGAGCGGCTTGGGCGGAGTGACGTGGCCACCCATGATCCAGTTGAATCCGACGCTGACGACGTTCTTCTCGCCCACCCATCCGCGGTGGTAGCCGTACACGCCTCCGACGGTGCCCGCCGGGATCTGCATGAAGCCCAGGTCGCTGTCACCGGTGGCGGCGGTGAACTCCACGTCGAAGGTGATGCGGTCGAGCGTGGCGCCGATCGCATCGGCCATCATGGCCGCGGACTCGGCGAACACCTCGCTCTCGCGGCGCACGTTCTCGGCAAGGCCGGGCGTCTCGGGATCCTGCCCGAACCCCATCGCCGACTGGGTGCCTGCCGATTCGTAGGTCGAGCAGTCCACCGACTCGGTGATGCGGATGTGCTCCACGGCCTCGCACGCCCCCGAGAGCACCATGCCGACCATGTTCGTCATGCCGGGATGCGCCCCGCTGCCGAATATCGTGGAACGCCCAGTCTCGCAGGCCTTTCGGATGCGTTCGAGATCCTCGGGTGACTGCTTGCCGCCGGTGATCCAGGCCGCGCTCGAGCACACGTTCACCCCGGCCTCGAGGAGCCGGACCAGCTCGTCGACGCTGGGCCACAGCGGGTTGTAGCAGCAGGCGTCGGCTCCGAGGGCGAGGAGTGCGTCGACGTCGTTGGTGGCCGTCACGCCCGTCGGCTCCGGCCACCCGGCCAGTTCAGCGGCGTCGACGCCCACCTTGTCGGCGCCGTGCGCGAACACGCCGACCAGTTCCATGTCGGAGCGCCCGATGATTGCGTGCAGGGAGCGTCTGCCGATGTTGCCGGTGGTCCACTGGATCACCTTCAGCGGTCGGTCGGTGGACATTCGCGACTCCTCGGGTGATCGGGCGACGGCGGCTCAGTAGACACCTCGGTGAATATGTATACGCCAGCGACGTTCCCGCGACCGTGGGACCGCCACCCTGGCATGATCTGTGCGATGCAGCACTTCCTGCCGCGACGGGGTTCGGCGGCGTGACCGCTATCCGCTCGTTCGCCTTCACGCCCGATCAGGGTGTCCCGCCCGGTGTCGCGCCGTTCGCCCACGCCACGGCCGCCGGCCAGACCCTCTACGTCACCGGGCAGATGCCCACCGATTCCACGGGCGCCGTGGTCGGATCGGACGTCGCGACACAGACCGACCAGGTGATGCGCAATCTGTTCCGCGTGACCGAATTGTGCGGCGGCTCGGCGTCCGACGTGGTCTCGGTCCGCGCCTACCTGCTCGACTGGTCGGACTATGCCGCGTTCAACGACGCGTACGCGCCGTGGTTCCCGGACAGGCTGCCCTCCCGCACGTGCGTTGGCGTCACGGGTCTCGCGGTCGGCGCGCTCGTCGAGATCGACTGGACGTGCTGGCGGTCCGACGGCTGGTAGCCGACCTCGGAGAACCACGGTTCGTCCCCAGTGCCGAGTTCATCCACGAGCGGCCCGTTCTCCGGGTTCTGACGACCGGGATGCGTCGCGCGGCCCGCCTACGGTCACGCCATGCGTACCGAACAGCCCACCGACAGGGCGCAGCGCCGCCTGTCCGGCACCGACGGGTCCATCGACGACTCCGAGGACGACGCGCCAGACACGTCGCTCGCGCGGTGGCTGCCCGACACCCCGCCGACCGGGCGAGCGCAGTGGCTGACCGCGCTGCGGGCCGATCCGGGGCGGACCGGTGTCATCGGTCTGTCCGTGGTCGGCGTCGTCGCCGTGGTGGTCACGGTGCTGACGCTGGCAGGCAACGACCCGCCGCCGGTCGTGTCGGCGAATCTTCCACCCGTGCAGATGGTTTCGACGGCACCCGCCTCACCGTCGTCGCCGTCCGCGGAGCAACCCGTCGTGGTCAGCGTGGTCGGGCTGGTGCACCGGCCCGGGCTGGTGACGCTCACCGCAGGTGCCCGGGTCGACGACGCGCTGGCCGCGGCGGGCGGCGTTCTCGACGGCGCGGACCTCCTCGGTCTGAACGTCGCGCGCCGGGTGGCCGATGGCGAGCAGATCGTCGTCGGCATCGCGGGCCTGCCCGGTGCGCCACCGGCGATGGGTAGCTCGATCGCGTCCGCGCCGGGCGACGCCGACCCGGCGGCCGCGGGCGGTCCCGAGGCCGCGCCCGGTCCGGTGAACCTCAACACCGCAACCGTCGAGCAGCTCGACGAACTCCCCGGCGTCGGGCCGGTGACGGCGTCAGCGATCATCGCCTGGCGCGACGCGAACGGGCCCTTCACGGGCATCGAGCAACTCGGAGAGGTCGACGGCATCGGCCCGGCGCGGCTGGAGAAGCTGCGTGACCTGGTCCATGTGTGACCTCGTCGATCGTGACTGGCCCCGGGGTGGTGGCGGCCGGGGTCGACCTCCGGCTGGTACCGGCGGCCCTGACCGCCTGGGCGGCCACGGCGACGGGAATCTTGTGGCACGTTGCGGCTGCGGCCGCCGTCGTGGTGATCGCGACGACGGCGGCGGCGTCGGCGTCGATCCGCCTGCGCGACAGCGCCGACGAGCGGGCCCGCCCCTGGTGGCCCGCCGTGGCGGCGGTCGGAGTGATCGGCGCGGCATTCGCCTGTTCGGTCGCGCTGCGCGTGGACGACGTCGAGCACCACCCGATCGCGGACCGGATCGGCGACACGGTCTCGGTGACCGCGGTACCGGTCGAGACGCCCCGGGTGGTCGCGGGTTCGCGGTTGATGTTCCGGGCGGTGCTGCGTGCCGTCGACGGCCATGCCCAAGCCGGCCGCGTCCTGGTGTTCGCCTCGGTGGTCGGCTACGGCGACGTGACCGCGGGCCGCCCGGCCGACTTCCGTGCCCGCGTCGGCAAGCCGGCCCGTCGCGACCTCACCGTGGCCGTGCTGTCGGCCACCGGCGAGGCGCACCTGGGCGAGGCCGGTGCGGTACACCGCATCGCCGCGGCGGTGCGACGTGACTTCGCCGAGACGGCTCGCGCGGTCCTGCCGCCCGAGCAGGCGGCCATGTTGCCGGCGTTGGCGCTCGGCGACACCTCGGCCGTCGCGCAGACGACCGTCGCCGACTTCCGCACCGCCGGTCTCGCCCACCTGACCGCGGTGTCGGGTGCCAACGTCACCATCGTCTGCGGCACGGTGCTGCTGTCGGCCATGGTGGTGGGGCCGCGCATCGCCGTCGCCTTGGCTTCGATCGCCCTGGTGGCCTTCGTCGTGGTGGTGCAGCCCACGGCCAGCGTGCTGCGCGCGGCGATCATGGGCGCCGTCACGCTGCTGGCCGTGGTCTCGCACCGCAGGCGGCAGGCGATTCCGGCGCTGGCAGCGACCATCCTGGTGGTGCTGATCGGCTGGCCGGAGATGGCCGTCGACGTCGGCTTCGCGCTGTCGGTGTCGGCCACTGCCGCGCTGGTCCTCGTCGCTCCGGCCTGGTCGGCCGCACTCGTGGCGCGGCGGTGGCCGAAGCCGCTCGCCGACGCGGTGTGCGTAGCCGTTGCGGCACAACTGATCACCGCGCCCCTGGTAGCCGGGATCTCGGGTGCCTTCAGCATCGTCGCCGTGTTCGCCAACCTCGCGGTCACGGTCGTCATCGCCCCGATCACCGTCCTCGGAACGGCAGCAGCGGCGATCTGCAGCGCCTGGCCCGACGCGGCGGGGCTGCTGATCCGGTTCACCGGGCCGCAGCTGTGGTGGCTGCTGCGGGTCGCGGAAAGGGCCGCATCGGTTCCCGGCGCGGCACTTCCGGTGCCGTCGGGTCTGGCGGGCGTGGTGTTCGTGGCGGCGACGGTGGTCGCGTCGATCGTGCTGTGGCGATGGCGATGGGGCCGGGTGATCCTGCTGTGGTGCGCCGTCGGCGCGACGGCGTGGGCGGCGGCGGGCGACGTCGGCAGGGCGTGACACCATCGTGGCGTGACGCAACTGCACCTCGTTCTCGGTGACGAAGAACTGCTCGTCGAACGGGCGGTGTCGGACGTGCTCCGCATCGCGCGCAAGGACGCGGGCACCCACGACGTCCCGGTGAACCGCATGCGGGCTGGCGAGATCAGCCCGAACGAGCTGGCGGAGTTGCTCAGTCCGTCGCTGTTCGCCGACGAACGCGTCCTGGTGCTCGAGTCGGCCGCCGACGCGGGCAAGGAGGCGGTGACACTCATCGGCGGGGCGGCAGCCGATCTCCCGCCGGGCACCGTGCTGGTCGTGGTGCACACCGGTGGCGGCCGCGCCAAAGCGCTTGCCGATCAGCTGAAGAAGCTCGGCGCCGAGGTGCATCCCTGCGCGAAGCTCGCGAAGCCCTCCGAGCGCGCCGACTTCGTCAAGCGGGAATTCCGTACGCACCGGGTCAAGGTCGGTGACGACGTGGTGACCGCACTGCTCGACGCCGTCGGATCCGACCTGCGCGAACTCGCGGCCACGTGCTCACAACTCGTCGCCGACACCGGTGGCGAGGTGGACGTCGCCGCGGTCCGCCGCTACCACAACGGCAAGGCCGAGGTGAAGGGCTACGTGATCGCCGACATGGCGGTCACCGGCGACGTCGAGGGAGCGGCCGAGGCCCTGCGGTGGGCGGTGATGGGCGGTGAAGCGCACGTGGTGCTCGCCGACGCGCTGGCCGAGGCGGTTCACTCGATCGCCCGCATCGCGCCGCTGTCGGGGAACCAGCACCAGGTGGCCGGTGAAGTGGGCATGCCGCCGTGGCGGGTGCAAAAGGTGCAGCGGCAGGCGCGTCGGTGGGACCGGGACTCGGTGGCCGAGGCGATGCGGCTGGTCGCAACCCTCAATGCAGACGTCAAGGGCGCAGCGGCAGATGCCGACTACGCCCTCGAGGCTGCGGTTCGCAAGGTCGCCGAACTGGCCGGCGGGAACTGAGCGCCCGCGACGGAGCTACTCGATCAGATCTTGTTGAACGCAATCGCCAGCGCCGACTTCTTGTTGGCGGCCTGGTTCTTGTGGATGACACCCTTGCTGGCGGCCTTGTCGAGCTTGCGCGTTGCGAACGCCAGCAGCTCGCCGGCCTTGTCCTTCTCACCTGCGTCGACGGCCTCGCGGAACCCGCGGACAGCCGTGCGAAGTTCAGACTTCACCGACTGATTGCGCAGCCGAGCACGCTCGTTGGTGCGGATGCGCTTTTCCTGCGACTTGATATTGGCCACGCGTCAGTCCTTCGAATTACGTATCGGGATGGTCAAGTATGGGCGCCCTGCGGGGCAGCGACGGTTCAGATTACCAGCGCGCGGGGTAAATGCCCAAAGTGAAGGCCGTGGTCAGCCGAGACGGGGCAGTTGGGGCAGCATGTCACCTGTGAGTCTCCGAACATTGCCAGCAGACACCGGTCGGTCGACACGCTCGAACTCGCGCGCGTCCAAACGCTACGACGGCGTCTTCGACGGATACAACAGCGTCGGTAACTACTCACAGGCGTTCGACGAGATGTTCGACGCACAGGGCAACGTGCGGGGGCCCTACAAGGGGATCTTCGCCGAACTCGCGCCGTCGGACGCATCGGAGCTCGCTGCCCGCGCCGAAGCCCTCGGCCGTGCATTCATCGACCAGGGCATCACCTTCTCGCTGTCCGGTCAGGAGCGCCCGTTCCCTCTCGACCTAGTGCCCCGGGTGATCTCGGCGGCCGAGTGGTCGAAGCTCGAGCGCGGCATCAAGCAGCGCGTCAAGGCGCTCGAGATGTACCTGAGCGACATCTACGGCGATCAGGAGATCCTCCGCGACGGGGTCATTCCCCGCAGGCTGATCACCTCCTGCGAGCACTTCCACCGGGAGGCCGCGGGCATCGTCCCGCCCAACGGCGTGCGCATCCACGTAGCGGGCATCGACCTGGTCCGCGACGCGCAGGGCACCTTCCGGGTGCTCGAAGACAACCTGCGGTCGCCGTCAGGCGTGTCGTACGTGATGGAGAACCGGCGCACGATGGCCAGGGTCTTCCCGAACCTGTTCGCCACGCACCGGGTCCGCTCGGTCGGCGACTACGCGTCACATCTGCTGCGTGCGCTGCGCAACGCCGCGGCGTCCAACGAGGCCGATCCGACCGTGGTGGTGCTCACGCCCGGCGTCTACAACTCCGCGTACTTCGAGCATTCGCTGCTCGCCAGGCAGATGGGTGTCGAGCTCGTCGAGGGCCGCGACCTGTTCTGCCGGGACAACACCGTCTACATGCGCACCACCGAGGGAGAGCGTCAGGTCGACGTGATCTACCGGCGCATCGATGACGAATTCCTCGACCCGATGCACTTCAAGCCGGACTCCGTGCTCGGCGTCGCAGGCATCCTGAACGCGGCGCGAGCAGGCAACGTCGTGATCTCCAGTGCCGTGGGCAACGGGGTGGGCGACGACAAGCTGGTCTACACCTACGTGCCGACGATCATCGAGTACTACCTCGGCGAGAAGCCGTTGCTCGCCAACGTCGACACGTTCCGCTGCTGGCTCGACGAGGAGCGCGAGGAGGTCCTCGACCGGGTCGCCGAGTTGGTGATCAAGCCCGTCGAGGGGTCGGGTGGCTACGGAATCGTGTTCGGGCCGGACGCCTCCGAGAAGGAGCTGGCAACGATCTGCAAGAAGATCCGTAGCGAGCCGCGCGGCTGGATCGCTCAGCCGGTGGTGCAGCTGTCCACCGTGCCGACGCAGATCGACGACCAGCTGGCCCCGCGGCACGTCGACCTGCGGCCGTTCGCGGTCAACGACGGCGATGACGTGTGGGTGCTGCCCGGCGGGCTGACCCGCGTGGCGCTGCCCGAGGGGTCGCTGGTAGTGAACTCCAGCCAGGGCGGCGGTTCGAAGGACACCTGGGTGCTCGCGTCGCGGACCTCGGCCGCCGACCGCGAGCTGGCGGCCGCCGAAGTCGTGCGCGCGCTACCCAGGGCAGGCAAGGGCGACAAGAACGGCGACGGCTCACCGCCGCAGCAGCAGTCGATGACGATGGGCACCCAGGATCAACAGCAGCAGCAACAGCAGCAGGTGATGCACTGATGTTGGCGCGCAACGCAGAATCGCTCTACTGGATCGGCCGCTACGTCGAGCGAGCCGACGACACCGCCCGCATCCTCGACGTCACCGTGCATCAGCTGCTGGAGGATTCCAGCGTCGACCCCGACCAGGCCTCGCGGACGCTGCTCAAGGTGCTGGGCATCGAGCCCCCAGACACCGAACTCGACCTCTGGTCGCTGACCGACCTGGTGGCATTCAGTCGCGACACCCACGGTGGCTGCTCGATCGTCGACTCGATCTCGGCGGCACGTGAGAATGCCCGCGGCGCACGCGAAGTCACGTCCACCGAAATCTGGGAGTGCCTCAACACCACCTACAACGCCCTGCCCGAGCGGGAGCGTGCGGCCAAGCGTCTCGGACCGCACGAGTTCCTCTCCTACATCGAGGGACGCGCGGCGCAGTTCGCCGGGCTCGCCGACTCGACGTTGTCCCGCGACGACGGCTATCGATTCATGGTGCTCGGCCGCGCGATCGAACGCGTCGACATGATCGTGCGGCTGCTGCTGTCGCGTGTCGGCGACAGCGCGTCGTCACCGGCCTGGGTGACGGTGCTGCGTTCGGCAGGCGCACACGACACCTATCTGCGCACCTACCGCGGCGTGCTCGACGCCGGTCGCGTCGTCGAGTTCATGATGCTCGACCGCCTGTTCCCGCGCTCGGTCATGTACTCGCTGCGGCTGGCCGAACACAGCCTCGACGAGTTGCACCACCGCAGGCTCAACCGCGTCGGTGCGACCGCCGAGGCCCAGCGGCTGCTCGGCCGCGCCCGTAGCGAACTGGAGTTCCTGCGCCCCGGGGTCCTGCTCGAGTCACTGGAGACCCGGTTGGGCGACCTGCAGCAGACGTGCGCCGACATCGGAGAAGCGTTGGCGCTGGAGTACTTTCACTCCGCCCCGTGGGTGGCGTGGAGCGATGCAGGCCGTGACGGCGCACTGGTCATCGAAGAGGGCGAGGTCTAGACATGTGGCGTCTTCGAGTCGTCCATTCCACCGGGTATGCCTACAAGTCGCCGGTGACGGCGTCGTTCAACGAGGCCCGGCTGACCCCGCGGTCGGACTCCCGGCAGAACGTCATCCTGAACCGCGTCGAGACGGTTCCGGCCACGCGGTCCTACCGGTACGTCGACTACTGGGGCACTGCGGTGACGACGTTCGACCTGCACGCTCCGCACACCGAACTCGAGGTGACCTCGTCGTCGGTCGTCGAGACCGAGGAGGGCGTCATGCCCGAGGACGACGTGACGTGGGAGGACCTGCAGACCGAGGCGGTGATCGACCGGTTCGACGAGATCCTCACCGGCACCGAGTACACGCCCGACAGCAAGCGCCTGGCGCGGGTGGGGCAGAAGATCGCCAAGGAGCACGCACCGCGGGAGGCTGTGGTCGCCGCGGCGAACTGGGTGCACGGCGAACTTGCCTACGTCCCAGGGACCACCGGTGTGCACTCCTCGGGCCTCGACGCGCTACGGGAGGGCAAGGGCGTGTGCCAGGACTACACGCACCTGACCCTGATCCTGTTGCGCAGCATGGGGATACCCGCGCGCTACGTATCGGGCTATCTGCATCCCAACCGCGAAGCCGCGGTGGGGGAGACCATCGAGGGCGAGAGCCACGCGTGGATCCAGGCGTGGACCGGTGGGTGGTGGAACTACGACCCCACCAACGACAAGCACATCAACGAGCAGTACGTCAGCGTCGGCGTCGGCCGTGACTACGCCGACGTCAGTCCGCTCAAGGGCATCTACTCCGGTGAGGGGTCCACCGACCTCGACGTCATCGTGGAGATCACCCGGCTGGCGTGACGTCGGCGGGGTGCGGCCCGCAGACGCCGGGGTGCACTTCGACGCGGTGCAGGTCGTCGCCGAGTTCGATCTGTCTGCTGAACGTGGTCGCCGCAAGTGCGCGCCAGTCCTCTTCCTGTCCGGGAGCGATCCCGGGCACGTAGTGCGTCAGTATCAGGACGCCCACACCGGCGCGGGCTGCCGTCGCCCCAGCCTCTTCCACCGACGAGTGGTAGTCGCAGATATCGCGTATGCGCTGCTGTGGCAGTGCGCCGATGAGGTCCTTGCGGATCACGGTGTGGACGAGTGCGCCTGCGCCGGAGGCCAATTCATCGAGGCTCGGACATGGCACGGTGTCGCCGGCGAGTACCACCGACGCGCCGCCGTGCTCGATGCGGAACCCGATCGTCGGGGCGACGGGCCTATGGTCGGTCGGAGCGGCCCGCACCACCACGTCGTCGCGCTCCCACACCACACCGCCAGTGTGTTCGCGGACGTCGAGGCGCGGTGGTCCGGTGATGTCGGCGTGGTGGGCGATGCGGTAGCCGATGTCGTGCCCGAAGGCTGCCAGCGTCGCGTCGACGACCTCGGCGGTGCCCGGCGGCCCGATGATGGGGAACGGTGGGGCATCCGGGTCGAACGTGGTGATCCACCGCGTGATGATGAGGTCGCCGAGGTCGGCGATGTGGTCACTGTGCAGGTGCGTGAGCAGTAGCGCGGTCAGCGCGCCGGCGCTACTTCCCGCCGCCGCGAGTCGCTGCTGGACACCCCGACCGCAGTCGGTCAGGAACGTCTGTCCGCCCGCGCGGACCAGTGTGGCCGGGCCCGCCCGCCTGGCGTCCGGGATGGGACTACCGGTCCCGAGCAGCGTGACCTCGATCATGAAGCTCGAAACTACTCCCGGGAAGAAGGCGCCGAGGGCAATATTCGGGTGCCGGCTACCGCCGGTTCCGGTGCGATTCGAGCTGGGGGTTTCCTGCCGGACCCGAAAGACCTAACCTGATGTGATCCACGTCACCTTGGGAGGTTCGAATGCGAATCGCAGACGTGCTGAGGAACAAGGGCGCCGGGGTCTTGACCGTGTCGCCGGAGATGACCGTCGCCGAGTTGCTGACCGGTCTCGCCACGCGCAACGTCGGTGCCATGGTGGTGGTCGGACCTGATGGTCCGATCGGCATCGTGTCCGAACGCGACGTGGTGCGCAACCTGCACGCACACGGCGCGGAGCTGCTCGAGCATGCCGTCGCCGACATCATGTCGACCGACGTCATCACCTGCACGCCTACCGATTCGGTGGACGGTGTCAGCGGGCTGATGACCAACAATCGGGTGCGCCACGTTCCCGTGATGGACGGCGGCCACCTGACCGGCATCGTCAGCATCGGCGACGTGGTCAAGACGCGGATGGAGGAACTCGAGGCCCAGCAGGAGCAGCTCGAGGCGTACATCACCCAGGGGTGAGGACCCGGGACTCCACGCCATTGAGCAGGTCGTTGTCGGTGAACGCGCCGCGGTAGGCGGCGGCGGGGTGGGTGTCGGGGAGCCGGTCGCCGCGACCGAGCAGTTTGTGGCGAAGTGTGCCCGACTTGTCGGTCGAGATGAGACCGCGTTCGCGCAGCGTCGGGAAGAGGCGGTCGGCGGTCTCGGCGAACGAGCCCGGCACCGTGGCGTGGTAGACGTTGATGCCGTCGACACCGGCTTCGCGCCATTCCTCGAGTTGGTCGGCGATTTCCTTGGCGGTCCCGACCACGCGGTTGGCGCCCTCGAGCACCCAGGCCATGTCGCGGATCGTCGGCTCGTCGTTGCCCGACGATTCCGACGCCCAGCGGATGAAGCTCTTGATGCCGGTGAACTCGCCGAGTTCGCTGATCGGGGTATCGAGCGACAGGCTGCCGCCGTCGACCCCGGCGTCGCCGAGCGCGTGCAGTGCTATGCCCTCGAGGTCGAGATACCGCTTGAGCTCGTCGTTGCGGCGGACCGCCTCGGCGTGCGTGTCACCGATGACGAACGACAACCCCTGAGCGAACGTGATGTCCTCGGAGTTGCGGCCGTTGGCGACCGCCAGGGCCCTGGTCTCCGTGGTCAGTCCGTATGCGGCGGCGGGGTTGGGGCTGCTGATGTAGACGCCCTCGGCGTTGCGCGCCGAGAACAGCTGCCCTGCCGGTGAGGACCCGGCCTGGAACAGCACCGGGGTCCGTTGCGGGGAGGGTGACGAGAAGTGCGGGCCCTCGACGCTGTAGCGCTTGCCGACGTGGTTGATCTTGTGGATCTTCGCCGGGTCGGAGTGGATGCCTGCGGCCTTGTCCTGCACGAGTGCGTCGTCGTCCCAGGAACCCTCCCAGAGCTTGTAGACGACGTCGACGTATTCGTTGGCCCATTCGTAGCGTTCGTCGTGGGCCAGCGTGCCCTCGTGTCCGAAGCTGCGGAACATGTTCTGGTTGAAGCTGGTCACGATGTTCCAGCCGAGCCGGCCGTCGGTGTAGTGATCCAGTGAGGACATCCGCCGGGCGAAGTCGAACGGGTGGTCTTGCACGATCGAGCTGGTGAACACGATGCCCAGATGATCGGTCGCGGCGGCCAGCGCAGACGCGAGCACGGACGGGTCGTTGACGGGGATCTGGATGCCGCCTTCGACCGCCTTGCGCCAGTTGCCGTTCCACGTCTGACGTAGACCGAACACGTCGGCGAAGAACAGCAGGTCGTAGCCGGCCGCGTCGACTTGCGCCGCCAGTGACGTCCAGTGCCGCAGCGAGTTGAAGTCGTGGTTCCGGGCCTCCGGCGCGCGCCAAAGACCGTGCAGGACATGCGATGCGGTGTTCATGACGAACGCCGAGTAGTAGAGCGGGCGCTTGGTCACGGCGCGTTCCCCTGCGTGGCATCTGGCCCGGCGTCGATGGGGCCGAGCGTGTCGCGAATGAGGGCGTTGTCCGTGGTCTGCAGGTACTCGGCGATCCTCGGGTCCTGGAACGTGGCGATCAGCTTCTGCACGTTCGGGTCGTCGAGGTGCTTGTTGCTGACGACGAGGCCGCCTTCGCTGCCCTTGGGAGCGGGTTCGCGGGCGAGGATCTGGTCCTCGGTCAACCCGGCCGCGTAGACGTCGGAGATGTGCACGACGATCGCGTCGACGTCGGCGAGGCTGCGCGCCAGTTGACCGATGGGAACCTGAACGAACTGATAGTCCTTGGGATTGGAGGCGATGTCACTGAGCTGGGGGAGGCCCTCCAACGTGTCCTTGCCCGGCTTCAGCGTGATCTGCTTGTCGTGCGCCAGGTCGAGCAGGGCGATCGCCTGTCCCGCCGGGTCGTCGCGCAGGGCGATCTTGGCGCCGCGGGGCACCTCGTTCCAGCTGTCGTACTCGTTGGAGTACGTCGCCTGATCCCACGTGAAGGTCGGGGCCGCCAGCGTCAGCTCGAACCCGTTGGCGGCGATGGCGTCGTTGAGGAACGGCTGATGCTCGAAGAAGTTGCCTGCGACGTTGCCCGCGTCGACTGCGCGATTGATCTCGATCAGGTTGTCGATCTTCACGGGGTTGATGGTGATGCCGTGATCGGGGGCGACGTTGGTGGCGATGTAGGACAGCAGGTTCTCGGCGGCGATGTCGGTACTCCACGTGGCGACGTCGAGCGTGGTGCCGAATGGCTTGTCCTGATTGGCGAGAGTGGCGTAGGAGACGCCGCCCGCGATGGCCACCACCACGGCGACGGCAGCGGCGATCCACGGCCACCGCTTCTTCTTCTTGAGTTCGATGTCTAGGCCGTGAGGCTGACTCGTCGGGTCGGTCATGGGTGTTCCTTCAGGTGGGATGGTGTGGACGGGGTCAGCGGGTCAGTGCGGTGACGACGCGGTCGCCGACGAACTGCACGATCTGGATGGTGACGATGAGGACGAGCACCGTGGCGATCATGATGTTGTGGTCGAATCGGTTGTAGCCGTAGGTGATCGCGAGGTTTCCGATCCCGCCGGCGCCGATCGATCCCGCGATGGCCGAGTACTCGATCATGGCGATGACGTTCACCGTCAGCGCGCCGGCCAGGGCAGGCAGCGCCTCGGACAGCTGCACGGTCCTGATCACCTGAAGGGTGGTGCCGCCGGAGACCTGCCCCATGTCGGTCACGTCCGAGCGCACCTCCCGCAGGGCGTTCTGCACGAGCCGGGCGAAGAACGGCACGCCCGCGACCGTCATCGGCACGATCGCCGCGGGGATGCCGATCGTGGTGCCGACGAGGAACCGCGTCACCGGGATGATCGCCGCCATCAGGATCAGGAACGGCAGCGAGCGCCCGACGTTGACGATCGTGTTGAGCACGGCGAAGACCCTCGAATCGGGGTACAGGCCGAGTTCGGACGTGTTGTGCAACGTGACGCCCAGCGGCGTGCCGAGAAGCACCACCAGGGTCATCGAGATGGCGACCATCGCCCACGTTTCTCCGTAGGCGGGCAACAGCAGCGCAGGCACGTTGGTCCACGGGGTGCTGAAGTCCTCCGCGAGAATCACGGGGGTCACGCCGCCACGTCCGTCGTCGCGCGTCCGGAGGTGCTAACGAACAGGCCGCGCTGCGCGAGGTGCTCCGCGAAACCCGAAGGCGCGGCGGGCGAGATCGACAGGACGGCGCGGCCGACGGCGACACCGCGGATCGCCTCCACGCTCGCGGACAGGACGTCGACGTGGGCGTCCGCGATGCCGGGGACGGTGTGGATCGACGTCAACCAGTCCAGCGGAACGTCACGCGAGGCGTAGGACACCTCCCAGATCTCGCCGGGCACGTCGGTCGGGACACGGGGGCGGTCCGGAAGCAGCTCGCGCGCGAGCGACGACGTGGGGTCGAGGATGACGTCGGTGACCGAACCGCTCTCGATGATGCGGCCGTCCTCGATGCGGGCGACGGAGTCGGCGATCTCGCGGACCACTTCCATCTCGTGGGTGATGAGGATGATCGACAGGCCGTACTCGTCGCGCAGATGCCCGAGCAGCCCCAGGATCGACGTCGTGGTCGCGGGGTCCAGCCCCGACGTCGCTTCGTCGGAGAGCAGGATCGACGGTCCCAGTGCCAGTGCGCGGGCGATGCCGACCCGCTGTTTCTGACCGCCCGATAGTCGTGCCGGATAGTCCGCGCTGCGGTCGGCGAGGCCGACGCGATCGAGGAGTTCGGACACCCGACGGGTGGCGGAATGCTCTGTCGCACCGAGGTATTGGAGGGGCAGCGCGACGTTCTCCGCGACCGTGCGGCGACGGAGCAACGGCGCCGTCTGGAAGATGACGCCGATGCTGCGGCGTGCTGCGACGAGTTCGTCGCGCTCGAGTCGGGTGAAGTCCTTGCCGTCCACGCGCACGGTGCCGCTCGTCGGTCGCTCGAGGAAGCTGACGCAGCGCGACAGCGTGCTCTTGCCTGCACCGCTCGGGCCGACGACCGCGAGGATCTCGCCCGCGCGTACCGACAGTGAGACGTCGTCGAGGACCGTTCGCTCACCGAACCGCTTGGTCAGGTTCTCTATCTCGATCATGAAGGCTTTCTGGTTCGGCGGTCACTCAGACGCTGAACCTACGCACGCGCCGGCGGGGCCGACAGGGTACGGATCGCGATGATCGGAAGGAAGGCTATGCCGCCATCCCACAACCTGTTTCGGTCAGTAGCCGTCGCCCCTGCGCGGGTCGTGGGATGGTGTGTACGTGACCGAACCGAAGGTGAGGCCGGCATCACGGGCCGACGTTCCCGCGCTGTCGACGACGTTGGGCAAGGCCTTCTACGACGACCCGGTGATGCAGTGGATGCTGCCGAACGCCAACGCCCGCAAGCGGAAGTTGCACCGGCTGTTCGCTGCGTTGACCAAGCATCATCACCTGTCCCGTGGCGGTGTGGAGGTCGCGTCGGACGGTTCCGGCATCGGCGGTGCTGCGATGTGGGATCCGCCGGGGCAGTGGCGGCAGACGCGCGTCGAACAGCTGCGTGCGATGCCGAGCCTGCTGCTCGCGTTCGGTCCGTCCATGTCGCGAGGCATGGCGGCGGAGGAGTTGATGATGAAGGCTCATCCGGAGGAGCCGCACTGGTATCTCGCGGTCATCGGTAGCGATCCCGCCGTGCGCGGCAAGGGCTACGGCAATGCGCTGATGCGCTCGCGCCTGGACCGCTGCGATGCGGAGTACGCCCCGGCCTACCTCGAGTCGAGCAATCCCGACAACGTGCCGTACTACCAGCGATTCGGATTCGAGGTGACCGGCGAGATCACGCTGCCCGACGGCCCGACCTTGATCCCGATGTGGCGTCGGCCGCGCTGAGCGTGCGTGAACTCGGGTCTGGCCGCGGCGTGTCGCCCGCAGACACGCACGCTCGCCGGGGGAGGTGAGCCCTCAGGACCAGGAGTACTCGGCGCGTAGGCGGGTGGCGACCAGGTCGAAGCGCTCGCGGTCGAGCACGGCACCCTCGCGGCGGATGCCTTCCTCGGGCACGTCGAGCACCCGGTCCAGGCGGACCCAGCTGGCGCGTCCCTCGGGGTCCCAGCTGCCCGTGCCGATCGCCATCCACTCCCGGTCGATGGCGTGCCGGTCCTGGCTGGACAGCATCAGACCGAGCAGCGTCGTCCGATCGCGACCTACGACCAGCACCGGCCGGTCCTTGCCGCGCGTCGGGTCCTCCTCGTAGGCGACCCACGTCCACACGATCTCGCCGGGATCGGCCTGGCCGTCGAGGTTGGGGGCGTAGACCACCCTGCGGGCCCGGTGCGCGGTCGGGACGCTGTTCTTGGTCACCGGGCGGCCGGTGGTCAGCGCCGGCTGTGTCCGGGCTGCCTGATTGGCCGCGAGAACGCTGATACCCGCGTCGACGCCCATCTTGATGCCCTGCTGAATGCTGCGCGGCAGGCTGTCGGACTTCTGCAACTGACGGACGAGCTTCGGCGCCTCGCTGAACACCAATTGCTCCGCGATGCGCTGAAACGTCTTTCCGAGCGACGCCATGAAACGAGCATAGGTGACTTCCCAATGGCGCGATTGTGTCGATGGCGCGGTGGCTCGATACCCTGGTGGGACGCAGCAGGTGCTGCGCACGTACCGCCACCAGGAGATTCCCATCAGCAGTTTCGCCGACAAGACGTTCACTGCGCCGGCGCAGATCCGGAACTTCTGCATCATCGCCCACATCGACCACGGCAAGTCCACGCTGGCCGACCGGATGCTGGGCATCACCGGCGTCGTCGCCGACCGCGACATGCGGGCCCAGTACCTGGACCGCATGGACATCGAGCGTGAGCGCGGCATCACGATCAAGGCGCAGAACGTGCGGCTGCCGTGGACCGTCACCCGAGCGGACGGATCAGTCGAGGAGTTCGTCCTCCACCTGATCGACACGCCGGGGCACGTCGACTTCACCTACGAGGTGTCGCGTGCGCTCGAGGCCTGCGAGGGAGCGGTTCTGCTGGTCGACGCCGCGCAGGGCATCGAGGCGCAGACGCTGGCGAACCTCTACCTGGCGCTGGACCGAGGCCTGACCATCATCCCGGTGCTGAACAAGATCGATCTGCCTGCCGCCGACCCGGACCGCTACGCCGGCGAGATCGCCCACATCATCGGCTGCGAGCCCGAGGACGTGCTGCGGGTGTCTGGCAAGACCGGTGTCGGCGTCCGCGAACTGCTCGACGAGGTCGTCCGGCTCGTCCCCGCCCCGGTGGGTGACGCCGACGCGCCCGCGCGGGCCATGATCTTCGACTCCGTCTACGACATCTACCGCGGCGTGGTCACCTACGTCCGCGTGGTGGACGGCAAGCTCAGCCCCCGCGAGAAGATCAAGATGATGTCGACCGGGACGACCCACGAACTGCTGGAGGTGGGCATCGTCTCACCCGAGCCCAAGGCCACCCAGGGTCTCGGCGTCGGCGAGGTCGGCTACCTCATCACCGGTGTGAAGGACGTCCGGCAGTCCAAGGTGGGTGACACCGTCACGGTGGCCCGCAACGGTGCGACCGACGCGCTGACGGGTTACCGGGAGCCGCGGCCGATGGTCTACTCCGGCCTCTACCCGGTCGACGGATCCGACTACCCGAACCTGCGCGACGCGCTGGAACGACTCCAGCTCAACGACGCGGCCCTGGTGTGGGAGCCGGAGACCTCGGTGGCCCTCGGCTTCGGCTTCCGCTGCGGCTTCCTGGGGCTGCTGCACATGGAGATCACCCGCGAACGGCTCGAGCGGGAGTTCGACCTCGACCTCATCTCCACCTCCCCGAACGTCGTGTACCGCGTGGTCAAGGACGACGGCACCGAGCTGACGGTGACCAACCCGTCCGACTGGCCCGAGGGCAAGGTCGGCGCCGTCTACGAACCCGTCGTGAAGACGACGGTCATCGCGCCGAGCGAGTTCATCGGCACCATCATGGAGCTGTGCCAGCAGCGTCGCGGCGAGCTGGGTGGCATGGACTACCTCTCGCCCGAACGCGTCGAGCTGCGCTACACGATGCCGCTCGGCGAGATCATCTTCGACTTCTTCGACTCGCTGAAGTCGCGCACCCGCGGCTACGCCAGCCTGGACTACGAAGAGGCGGGCGAGCAGGAGTCCGATCTGGTCAAGGTCGACATCCTGCTGCAGGGCGAGGCGGTGGACGCCTTCAGCGCGATCGTGCACAAGGACTCCGCCGCGGCCTACGGCAACAAGATGACCACCAAGCTCAAGGAACTCATTCCCCGTCAGCAGTTCGAGGTGCCGATCCAGGCCGCGATCGGGTCGAGGATCATTGCGCGCGAGAACATCCGGGCCATCCGCAAGGACGTGCTCAGCAAGTGCTACGGCGGTGACATCACCCGCAAGCGCAAGCTGCTGGAGAAGCAGAAGGAAGGCAAGAAGCGGATGAAGACGATCGGCCGGGTCGAGGTACCCCAGGAGGCCTTCGTCGCCGCACTGTCCTCCGATGCGGCAAGTGACAAGCCGAAGAAGTAGCCGGGCAGCGCTTCTCGCCGTTCTGCTGCTGACGGGATGCGCGCAGTCCATCGCGGGATCTGCGACGAAGTCCGATGCCGCACTCGGCATCCTCCCGACCGAGTCGGAGATCAGCGCCGCGGTCGACAGTCCGTTGAGCACGTTCGGGTTTCAGCCGTTCGAGGGTGGCGTGGAGATCCTGCCGGACGGCTACCGCACCGATTCCGATGCGTCACCCATCGCGTGCGTCGCCGTGACGGACACCGCGCCGCGAATCGTCTACGAGCCGCTGCCCGTACTCGAGGCGGCCCGGCTCAGTTTCTTCAACTGGGACCCCGGCGTGGCGACGTCGGGTGCCGATGCCGCCGCCGTGCGCATGTCCACCGGCGACGGTGCCCGCGCGGCGTTCGACGAGTTCGCCGGGCGATGGCAGCAGTGCGACGGCTCGACCGTCGTCAAGCACCTGCCCGGGGTCACGGGAGCCGACGTCGACGCGCGGGTCCAGGACGTGCAGCTCGCCGGTCCGGTCATGTCGGCGACCGTGCGCACCAGCGAGCGTTCCGGCGGCGGCACCGCCCGCTACGAACGTTCGATCGGAGTCCGTGGGGACACGATCGTCGAGGTGTCACTGGCCATCTCGTCCGACGGGTCAGCCGGCGTCTCGGCGCGGGACATGGCCGAGCGCGCAGTCGAGGCCATGCTCGAGAAGGTGGCGGAACCGAACTGACGCACCGCGTGGGTTGGTCGGTCACAATGACGCGGTGAACGTCGTCGCCCGCAGGTCCACCGGCCGTCTCCTCGTGACCGCAGCATGCCTGCTCGTGATCGGGTGCTCGAGCACGGTCTCGGGAAACGCCGTGCGCGATCCGCGCGTCGTTCCGGTCGACGTGCCGGTGTTGCGCGAGTCCCAGCTCGACGACGTCATGCTGAGCCTCGACGAACTCGCCGACGTCGTGGGCGCGGCCGAGCTGGAGACACTCGTCGACGACGAGGTCATGTCCGACAACCTCGACGTGGCGTCGGATCCGGACTGTCTCGGCGCCGTCATGGGTGCCGAGGAGTCGGTGTACGCCGATAGTGGCTGGACCGCCGTTCGCGATCAGGTCGTCGCGGACTCGAACGACGAGCACTGGATCGAGCAGACGGCCGTGCTGTTCTCCTCCGACGCCGAGGCGAGCCGGTTCTACGACCAGTCCGCGTCTGCGTGGGAGGAGTGCGCCGGCTACTCGGTCACCATCGAGGACACCGACCTCAGCTACGTGTGGGGGATAGGCGATCTCAGCGCCGAGGACGACATGCTCGTCCAGGTGACCACCGAGGAGGAGTCGCCGGACTGGATGTGCCAGCACGCCCTGTCGGCGGCGTCTAATCTGATCGTCGAGACCTGGGCGTGCACGTACGGCGGCAGCGACGGTGCCATCGACATCGCTGAGCGGATGCTCGACAACGCAAGGGAATAGCGGGTTTTCGATCCAGCACGAGCGCAAATGGTTACGCGAAACCCTCCGCCGGTCTACCGTCGGGACATGACGCAGCGCTACACGCCATCGTCGACCGGTACCTGGGCTGTCGTGCGACTGTGGCTGCCGTTGGTCCTGGGCATCCTGGTGATCGCCGTCGGCGCCGTCCTCTTCTCGTAGGACCGGGCGGCGGGCCTCAGCCCAGGGCCGAGTTCCCGTCCGCGACGATGCGTTCGACGTCGTCGCGCAGCCGGTTCAGTTCAGCGCGTTCGGCGTCGGTGTAGTCCCTCGCGCGATCGTCGAGCACGCAGACGGTGCCCACGACCTTGCCGTCGGGATCGTGTACGGCGAGGCCGAGGTAGTTGTGCAGACCGAACTCCTTCTCGTCCTCGTTGCCCGTGAAGGTCGCGTCGTCGCGTGAATCGCGCACGAACAGCGACTCGTCGGCGTCGACCACCCGTTCGCAGTACAGCGGCACCCGCGCTTCGTCGTCGCCGGCCTTCTTCCCTGCGGCGCCCACGGTGTAGTGCCGGGTGGCCTCACCCGCGGTGGCGGCCACGACCATCTCGCCGGGTTCCGATCTCATGACCAGGACCGACTTGACGCCGAGGGAGGCCGCCAGCCTCGTCAGGTCGTCGGCCACGGGGGCAAGGCCAGCCGTCGTATCGGTGCGGTGGGGCTCAGGAGTGCTCACCCGCTCCATCATCGGGCACCGCGGGCTCGACTGCCAAGGGATGCACTCGTGCAGATCGCATGGGAATGGCGTTCGGCCAGGGCAACTAGGCGGCGCGGCGGAACACGACTCGGAAGCGTGCGACGTCGATGCTGGTGACGTGGTCGCTGTTGCGGCCGGGTAGTGGTGGGGCCTTGCCGGTGTAGGTAGCGCCGGTCGGCGTGGTGACTTCGGTTGTGTGGCAATCAAACTCTTTGGATGTGCGGACGCGCCAGCGGGGTGCTTCCTTGGCGTAGTTGCAGGCTTCGCACATGCCGTTGCCGTTGAGTGCGGTGGTGGGTCCGGCGCGTGCGTTGGGTTGGGCGTGGTCGGTGTGGCGGATGGGGGCGTTGCAGTAGGGGGTGCGGCAGGTGTCGTCGCGTAGCGCGATGAACGCGGCCAGCGCCTTCGGGAATCGTCGGGCGCGGGATTCCATCGTCACGAGTGTGCCGGTCTTGGGGTGGCGGTAGAGGCGGCGCAGGGTGGCGCGGGATCGGTCGTCACCGACCGTATTGGAGATGAGGTGTCGTGCGACGGCTGCGGGGATGGGTCCGTAGCCGGGGATGCGGGCGGGTTCGGTGTCCCCGCCGAGCAGGGTTTCATCGGTGATCACCAGATCGACGGTGACCGGGACGGGGGTGTCGGCGGGGCGGCCGGTGATGCGTTCGACGGCGGTGTCGGCCATGACCTGGCCGCGGCTGCGGCCATCGCTGGTGGTGTCGGCGGCGTGCTTGAGGGCGGCGTAGACCGACACGCCCTGGGCGACGGGGAGCAGGATGCTCACCCAGGCCATGGCGTCGGCGGCGGGCCGGACGCTGACGCATCGGTCCTTCTCTGCCTGGCGGGCGCGTTCGACCACGGCGTGGGGGTCGAGGCGGTAGGCGATCGCCTTCGCGTCGGCTGTGATCCGCTTGTCGCCCTTGCCCACCAGGCTGGTGGGGTCGGCGCACATCTCGGCGTCCAGGGTGCGGCGGTCCTCGACCTCGAGGCAGGCCGATTCCTTGACCAGCAGCGTCGCCCGCCATTCCGAGAGCGCGCCGGTTTCCAGGGCGGCGAGGGTGTGGGGCATTTCGTGGACCAGGGCGCGGGCGAACCCGAGGTGGCGGCCACCCTGCTTGGGTGACTCCCGTCGGGCCAGCCCGATCTCGGAGGCCAGGCCTTGTCCGCGCTTGCGCAGTGGGATGCCGGCGTCGGCTTCGGCGGTGCGGCGCATCATGTCCAGGGCGGCGGTCATCCGGGCCTGGGCGGCTGCGGCGGTGGACTTGAGCCGTTCCAACTCGGTGATGCGGTCGATCAGCCCGGCCTCGTCCACCGTGGCGGGGTCGAAGTCCAGTAGATCGAACACGTGTTCGAGTCTACGGCCACCCACCGACAAGTGGGGACGCCGACAAGTCTCAGGTGATGGGCGCCAACGCAGTGGCCCGGGCACGCCGGATCAGCTCGCCCCAGGCGTTGAACGCCTCCGTGTCGTCAGCCGACGAGGAACCCGCGGCAACGGCGATCAGGCTGGCCGCCACGTTGAACAGTCCCAGCCCTGTCCGGTTGACCACGCCCACCAATTCCTCGAACGCCGCCCGCTCCGAGCAGCCGCGCACCCCGACCAGAATGCCGACCGCGACGTCGAGGTCGCGGCGGGATGCGGGTGCGTGCGGAGCTGGCTCATGACGGCGTCCTTTCGAGAGACACACTCATTCTCGACCTCGAACCCGACGCCGTCGAGACATCGAAGCGCCGTGAGTCTGAAGAACGGCTGAACTCAGGTGGGAGCGTTCGCGGGCTGGAAGCCGCCGGTGCTGTCGGCCTCGTCCTCGGCGCGGATGACGTGAACGACCGCATTGATCAATGCGAGGTGGGTGAATGCCTGCGGGAAGTTGCCGAGGTGCCTGCCCGTACGTGGCTCGATCTCCTCGGCGTACAGATGCAGCGGGCTGGCGAACGACAGCAGGCGTTCGCACAGGTGCTTGGCGCGACTGAACTCACCGATCTCGACGAGCGCGGACACCAGCCAGAAGGAGCAGATCGTGAACGTGCCCTCCTCGCCGGACAGGCCGTCGTCGGTCTCCTCCACGCGGTAGCGCAAGACCAGTCCGTCTTCGGTGAGTTCGTCGGCGATGGCCAGCACCGTCGCGCGTACCACCGGATCGTCGGACGGCAGGAACCGCACCAGTACCGCCAACAACAGTGACGCATCCAGTGCGTCGTCGCCGTAGCGCTGCGTGAGCACGCCACGCGCGTCGACACCGTGTTCCAGTATGTCGGCCTTGATCTCCTCGGCGATCGCCCGCCACTGCTGGGCGTAGCTCTTCTCGCCTTGCAGTTCGGCGAGTTTCGAGCCGCGGTCGAGTGCCACCCAGCACATGATCTTGCTCGACGTGAAGTGCTTCGGCTCGCCTCGGACCTCCCAGATGCCCCGGTCGGGTTCCTTCCAGTGCTTGATGGCCTCCTCGACCTGATTCTTGAGCACCGGCCACAACATCTCGGGGATCTGTTCGCGCGACTTCGCGTGCAGGTACACCGAATCGAGCATCGTGCCCCAGATGTCGTGCTGCATCTGGTCGAACGCGCCGTTGCCGATCCGCACGGGCCGGGAGTTGTCGTAACCCGACAGGTGATTTAATTCCTCCTCCACCAGGTGTCGCTCACCACCCACGGCGTACATCACCTGAAGTGGATGCCGCTCACCGTTGTTGGCGCCCGACACGTCGGCGATGAACGCGAAGAAGTCGTCGGCCTCGCGATCCAGTCCGAGCGTGTAGAGACCCCACAGGGCGAACGTAGAGTCGCGAATCCACGAGTAGCGGTAATCCCAATTGCGTTCGCCCTGAGGTGTTTCCGGGAGCGACGTGGTGCTCGCCGCCAACAGTGCGCCGGTGGGCGAGTAGGTGAGGCCCTTCAGCGTGAGCGCGCTGCGCTGCAAATAGGAGCGCCACGGATGGTCGGGGAAGTCGCCGATGTTGATCCACTGGCGCCACGACTCGCTCGTCTTCCACATCTTGTCGGCGGCCTCGTCGAACGTCTGCGGCGACGGGTGCTTCGACCAACTCAGCGCGACGAAGACGTTGTCGCCCTCCGAGAGTCGGGTGCGTGCGCGTGCCTCGTGTCCCTCGAGTCCGATGCGCAGGTTGGTGGTCAGCCGCAGCGTCGGATGCGCCTCGGGATCCTTGCCCGCGCGGGCGATGGCCTCGCCGTACGCCGCCGCCGAGTACTCCCACGTCGCACTCTGGCGGTGGTAGTCGAACGACGGCTCGCAGCTCATCACCAATTCCACGACGCCGCTGACACACCGCACCGTGCGGAGCAGGATGTGCTCGGCATCCCAGTCCATCGGGGTGCGGCGGTGCGTGCGCGACCGCGTGTCCAGATCGTGCCAGGGCCCCATCACCAGCGCGTCGCGCACGATGAGCCACCCCGTGTGGGTCTGCCACGTCGTCTCGAGGATCAGGCTGCCGGGCAGATACCGCCGCGCGGCAGGCACCGTCACGCCGTACGGCCCGAGCCGGAAGTGGCCCGCCCCGCGGTCGAGGATCGCCCCGAACACGCTGGGGGAGTCGGGACGCGGCACGCACATCCACTCGACCGATCCGGCCGACGAGATCAGGCAGGTGTTCTCGCAGTCGGAGAGGAACGCGTAATCGGCGATCGGCGGGAACGGATTCCGCAGCGCGCCACCCGCGACGTAGGGGACGGGAGCGGTGACGGTGAACGGTGCCGAGGGTTCGACGTCGCCGCGACCATTCTCGCGGGCGCCGTCGGAGGACTCGGTGTGCTGCAGAACCATGCCGCACATCATCGACCGCAAACGCACCCCCCGTCTACCGGTGCGTTCCCCGGAGGTCAGCGGCGCGCGTAGTCGGGGGCGTGCTCGGGCAGGGGGCCGATCGCCACCCCGTACGCTGCGATGGCGCGCAAGGCGGGGAAGCGGTTGGCCAGCACCACGGCCCTGGGGGCTTCGCGCAAGCCCTCCGGATTGCCGATGGCGACGGCGATCGCGCGGTCCTGCACGGTCCGCTGCACGCGCTGAATGATCGCTGCAGGCAGCCAGCGCCTCGCCTGCACGGCGGCCAGGCGGCGCCTGGTGACCGAGTGGGTGCGCAGGGGACCGGCCAGGATGCGCGCGGCGGCGACCGCGTCCGCGACCGCAAGGTTGATCCCAACGCCGCCAATCGGTGACATGGCGTGAGCGGCGTCCCCGATCAGCAACAGTCCGTCGGCGTACCACCGTCGCAGCCGGTTGAGCTGGACGTCGAGCAGCTTGACGTCGTCGAAGGACGCCAGTTGGTCGACGCGGTCGGCCAGCCACGGCACCAGTTCGGTGATCTCGCGGCGCAGCGACTCGATGCCCTCCTCGCGCATCGCCGCATCGGCGCCCTTGCGAATCAGGTAGGCGATCTGGAAGTAATCCCCTCGGTCGATCAGGGCGCAGCCGTGCCCGAACTGGAACACGCCGTTCAGACCGTGCAGATCGTCCGCGTGACGTGGCAGCCGGAACCACCACACGTCCATCGGAGCGCCGAAGTTGCGCGTCGCAAGACCGGCATCTTGGCGCAGGATCGACGAGCGGCCGTCGCACGCCACGGTGAGGTGGGCGTGCATTTGCTTCTCGACGCCGTCGGCGTCCCGGTAGCGCACCCCGGTCACCTTCCCGCCGGACCGCGTCAAACCCAGCACCTCCGTGCTGCGCAGCAGCCGAAACGTCGGCTCGCGGCGCGCTGCCGTCGCGAGCAGTTCCAGAAAGTCCCACTGCGGCACCAGAGCGATGTGCTTGTGCGGCCCCGGCAGGCGTCTCAGGTCGATGTGCAGCGTGGTGTCCTGGATCGTCGCGTTGACGCCCTCGATCATCCGGTGCGGGAGAGCCGCGAACTGCGCGCCGAGGCCCAATTCGTCGAGCAGACGCAGGGTGCTGGCGTGCACGGTGTCGCCACGAAAGTCGCGCAGGAAGTCCGCGTGCTTCTCCATCACCGTCACGTCGATACCGGCGCGGGCGAGCAGCAGACCCAGCATCATGCCGGCAGGTCCGCCCCCTGCAACCAGGCACGTCGTCGTCGCGTCGGAGGCGTTCACGACACAGATCGTAGGGTGGTGCGGGTGAGCGGCATCCTGAATTGGTGGGACGGGGTGGAACTGTGGCTTTCGGGCCTCGGCTTCGTCGCCCAGACCGTCGTGGTCATGCCCGTCGTCCTGGCGTTGGCCTACGGGGCCGCGGTGGTTCTCGACGGCGCCCTCGGCAACGGGATCCGTTTGCTACGTCGTGCCCGCCATGCAGAGGAGGATGAAACGTGAACGGAATGCCACGCTCGCGTGTCACGCTGATCCTGGTGGCACTGGTGGTGTTAGTCATCGTCATGTGGCTGCTCGCCAGGTGACGCGGCGACAGCCCTCGCCGAGGCGCTCCGCTGCTGCCCGCGGTAATTGAACTCTGTTATTCTTCGCGCCATGCATGCAGCGTCCGGCAGCACCGAGGGCCACGTCTTGGCCCTCATTGCCGTGGGTTCCTGCGCTGTTGCAGACGTTTCCTGTTGTCGCTGACCCAGCCCGTTCGCGGTTTGGCGTCGGCTCGCGTGCTCGTTCGAGCCTTGAACTGTCACCTTCGCCTTTCCGTCGTGAACGGGGTCCGCAGCTTCCCCACCCCCAAGGAAAGGCAGTCATGCCCACTCTCAAGCCCAAGGCCACGAAGTCCTGGCTGTCCGTCGGCGCCCTGGCGCTCACCGCCACGTTGCTCGCCGGCTGCGGCGGCGGTGCGAGCGACGTCGCCGGCGGCGACGGCGCGAGCGATGCGGACACCACGCTGACCCTCGTCGCCTACGCCGTGCCGGAACCAGGATGGAGCAAGATCATTCCGGCGTTCACCGCGACCGAGGCAGGCAAGGGCATCGCGGTGACCACGTCCTACGGCGCATCGGGCGACCAGTCCCGCGCCGTCGTCGACGGCAAGCCCGCCGACATCGTCAACTTCTCCGTCGAGCCCGACGTGACCCGGCTGGTGAAGGCCGACAAGGTCGCCAAGGACTGGAACGCCGACGCCACCAAGGGCGTGCCCTTCGGCTCCGTGGTCTCCCTGGTCGTCCGCAAGGGCAACCCGAAGAACATCAAGGACTGGGACGACCTGCTCCAGCCCGGCCTCGAGGTGGTCACCCCGAGCCCGCTGAGTTCCGGCTCGGCCAAGTGGAACCTGCTGGCGCCGTATGCGGCGAAGAGCAACGGCGGCAAGGACGCTCAGGCCGGCCTCGACTTCGTCAACGAGCTCGTCACCGAGCACGTCAAGACCCGCCCCGGGTCGGGCCGCGAGGCCACCGACGTGTTCCTGCAGGGCACCGGCGACGTGCTGATCAGCTACGAGAACGAGGCGATCAACGTCGAGCGCCAGGGCAAGGACGTCGAACACGTCAACCCGCCGCAGACCTTCAAGATCGAAAACCCCGTCGCGGTCGTCACCAGTAGCGCACACCAGGAGCAGGCCAACGCGCTGAAGAACTTCCTCTACACCCCCGAGGGCCAGAAGGTGTGGGCCGAGGCAGGCTTCCGCCCCGTCGACCCCGCAGTCGCCGAGCAATTCGCCGCCGACTTCCCGACGCCCGAGAAGCTGTGGACCATCGCCGATCTCGGCGGCTGGAGCGCCGTCGATCCCGCACTGTTCGACAAGGACAACGGATCGGTCACCAAGATCTACAAGCAGGCGACTGGATGACCGCAGGGGTAGCCCCCAATCCCGAGGCGGCTCGGCCCGAGGTCACCGGCGACGGTGGCCCCGGCCGTGCGCCCAGCCGGTTCAGCCGCCGGTACGGGTCGACGGGTCTGCGAGTCGGCGCGGCGACGATGTGGCTCAGCGTCATCGTGCTGCTCCCGCTCGCCGCCATCCTTTGGCAGGCCGCCGGCGGCGGGTGGGGAGCGTTCTGGGATGCGGTGACATCGAACGCCGCGATCGCCTCGTTCAAGGTGACCATCACCGTCTCGATCGGCGTCACCCTGGTCAATCTGGTGTTCGGGCTGCTGGTCGCGTGGGTCCTCACGCGCGATGACTTCCCGGGCAAGCGACTCGTCGACGCAGTCATCGACCTGCCATTCGCGCTGCCGACCATCGTGGCGAGCCTCGTCATGCTCGCGCTGTACGGGCCGAACAGCCCGGTCGATCTGCACCTGCAGCACACCAAGTGGGGCATCGGCGTCGCGCTGCTGTTCGTCACGCTGCCCTTCGTCGTGCGATCGGTTCAGCCCGTCCTGCTCGAACTCGACCGCGAGGTGGAAGAGGCGGCCGCGTCCCTAGGCGCGAACAACGTCACCATCTTCACGCGGGTGATCCTGCCCGCGCTGCTGCCCTCGCTGCTGTCGGGCGCGGGGCTCGCGTTCTCGCGCGCGATCGGCGAGTTCGGCTCCGTCGTCCTCATCGGTGGCGCCGTGCCCGGCGAGACCGAGGTGTCGTCACAGTGGATCCGCACGCTGATCGAGAACGACGACCGCACGGGCGCGGCGGCCATCTCGATCGTGCTGCTGGCGATCTCGTTCGTCGTCCTATTCGTGCTGCGGGCGATCGGATCGCGCGCCGCCAAGCGTGAGGAGCTGGCGCGATGACCCTGTCGCCGCTGGTGCGCAACCTCCTGCGCTACACCGCGCTGGCCTACATCCTCATCCTCGTCATCGTCCCGGTCGGCCTGATCCTGTGGCGGACCTTCGAACCCGGGATCGGCTCGTTCGTCGCCTCGATCGGCACGCCGGCCGCGATCTCGGCGCTGCAGCTGTCGCTCCTCGTCGTCGCGATCGTCGTGCCGCTCAACGTCATCTTCGGCATCCCGACCGCACTGGTGCTGGCGCGCAATCGCTTTCGCGGCAAGAGCATCCTGCAGGCGGTCATCGACCTGCCGTTCGCCGTCTCGCCGGTCGTGGTCGGCGTCGCGCTGATCCTGCTGTGGGGGTCGGCGGGTGCAATGGGCTTCGTGGAGAACGACTTCGGGCTCAAGATCATCTTCAGCTTCCCCGGCATCGTGCTCGCCAGCATCTTCGTCACGGTGCCGTTCGTGATCCGCGAGGTCGAACCCGTGCTGCACGAATTGGGCACCGACCAGGAGGAAGCGGCGTCCATGCTGGGTGCCAAGTGGTGGCAGACGTTCTGGAAGATCACCCTGCCGTCGATCCGCTGGGGGCTGACCTACGGCGTCGTGCTGACCATCGCCCGGACCCTCGGCGAGTTCGGCGCCGTGATCATGGTGTCGTCCAACCTGCCGGGGACCTCGCAGACCCTCACCCTGCTGGTGTCCGACCGCTACAACCGGGGCCAGGAGTACGGCGCATACGCCATCTCCACACTGCTGATGGCCGTCGCGGTGTTCGTGCTCGTCGCCCAGGTGATTCTCGATGCGCGCCGAGCGCGCGCGGCGAAATAGGCTTATCGATTAAGGACCCGATGACATGACGACGGACGATACGACCAAGAACGCGATCACCGTTCGCGGCGCGAACAAGCGCTACGGCGACTTCGTCGCGCTCGACGACATCGACTTCGACGTGCCGGAGGGATCGCTGACGGCGCTGCTCGGGCCCAGCGGGTCGGGTAAGTCGACGCTGTTGCGCGCGATCGCCGGGCTCGATCAGCCCGACACCGGCACCATAACGATCAAGGGTCAGGACGTCACCCGCGTCCCGCCGCAGCGGCGCGGCATCGGCTTCGTGTTCCAGCACTACGCAGCGTTCAAGCACCTCACGGTGCGCGACAACGTCGCGTTCGGCCTGAAGATCCGCAAGCGGCCCAAGGCGGAGATCAAGGACAAGGTCGACAACCTGCTCGAGATCGTTGGATTGGCGGGTTTCCAGACCAGGTACCCGAACCAGCTCTCGGGCGGGCAGCGCCAGCGCATGGCGCTCGCGCGTGCCCTCGCCGTCGATCCGCAGGTCCTGCTCCTCGACGAGCCGTTCGGCGCGCTGGACGCCAAGGTGCGCGAGGATCTGCGGGCCTGGCTGCGCCGGCTGCACGACGAGGTGCACGTCACCACCGTGCTGGTCACCCACGACCAGGCTGAGGCGCTGGACGTCGCGGACCGCATCGCCGTGCTGAACAAGGGCCGCATCGAGCAGGTCGGCACCCCCAACGAGGTCTACGACACGCCTTCGAGCGCCTTCGTGATGTCGTTCCTCGGCGCGGTGTCCTCGCTCAACGGTTCACTGGTGCGGCCGCACGACATCCGGGTCGGCCGCAATCCGGACATGGCCATCGCGCAGAGCGAATCCAGCGTGAGTGCGACCGGTGTCATCCGCGCCACCATCGATCGAATCGTCATGCTGGGCTTCGAAGTTCGCGTCGAGCTGCGGGGCGCGAACGACAACGCGCCGTTCACCGCGCAAATCACCCGCGGTGACGCCGAGGCGCTCGGACTGAGGGAGGGCGACACCGTCTACGTACGGGCCACCCGGGTCCCGCCGATTCCCGGTGGAGGAGACCTCGCGCCCGTCGACGAGGACGCCGCTGCGCTGAGTCAGGCCTGAACCGCTCGGCGGTCAGGCGGCCGCAGCGACGGCGAGGGCCTCGTCGTACCGGTCCAGCAGGGCCGCCGCGACGAGGTTGTGCGAACCGAGCGGCTCGGTCATCGGAATCGATAGTGCCGCAGCGGTTTTGGCGACCCGGTCGGTGATCCTGCCGTTCGCCAGAAACCATGGTGCGATGACGCAGCGCTCGGCGCCGCGGTCGCGCAGGCGCTCTGCCGCCTCGGTGACGTTCGGGTGCGCTCCGGTCGCGAAGGCCACCTCGACGCCTGCCCACTTGGAGCCTGCCGCCAACGCGGTTCCGACGGTCGTGGTGCGCGCGTTGGCGGCGTCGTTCGACGATCCGACGGCCACCACGATCACGCCCATCCCTTCCTGCTCTGCGGGCACGCCGGCTTCGGCGAGGCGCTGCCCGAGCAGGGCGATCAACGCCGGATCCTCGCCCAGGGCGGCGGCCTGCCGCACCGATGCACCGGACGCCGCTACCACCGCGGGCATGTCGACACGGGCGTGATAGGCGCTCGCCAGCAGCAGCGGCACCACCACCACGTGCTCGTCGCGGCGCGCGACGTCGGCGAGCACCGACGCGAGGGCGGGCCCGCACTGCTCGAGGAACGAGACCCGGACGTCGAGCCACGGCCGCAGCCGGCGGATGCGCCCCGCCAGGGCGCGGGTCACCGCGGGGGACCGAGGGTCGGCGCTGCCGTGTGCCGCCAGGACGAGCCCCGGCGGACCGGGTCGGCGGAGCGGCTCTGCGGTCACGACGCGTGCAGCCCGCATTCCGTCTTGGCCAGGCCGGCCCAGCGTCCGCTGCGGGGGTCGGCGCCCTCGACGGGCTTCGCGGTGCACGGCAGGCAGCCGATCGAGGGATAGCCCTCGTCGACGAGCGGGTTCACCAGCACGCCGTGCGTGTCGATGTAGTCCTGCATCTCCTCGTCCGACCATGGTGCGATCGGGTTGATCTTCACCAGACCGAACGCCTTGTCGAAGCTGATCAGGGGAGCGTTGGCGCGCGTCGGCGCCTCCACCCGGCGGATGCCGGTCACCCATGCGGAGTACCCGGCCAGCGCCTTGCCAAGGGGTTCGACCTTGCGCATGCGGCAGCACGCGCCGGGATCACTTGCGAACAGGTTCTTGCCGTGCAGCGCATCCTGCTCGGCGACCGACTTCTCGGGCGTGACGTTCACCACGTTCACGTCGTACACGGCCTCGACGGCGTCGCGAGTCCCGATCGTCTCGACGAAGTGGTATCCCGTGTCGAGGAACAACACGTCGACGCCGGGGCGGATCTTCGAAGCGAGGTCCACCAGGACGGCGTCCTGCATGTTCGACGCCACGATGTAGTCGCCGCCGAAGTGTTCATCGGTCCAGCGCAGCAGCTCGTCGGCAGACGCACCTGCCATCTCCGCCGCGCCGCGTTCGGCCAGCTCGACCAGATCGTGCTCAGTTCGCAAGTCAGTCATGTCCTACCTCAAGTCCGCTTCATCGGCTCGCACCGCCCACGTAGCGAAACGCTCACCGTCCTCGCGTTGTTTCACGAAGTTGCGGACGACCCGCTCGATGTAGTGGGGAAGTTCGTCACTCGTCACCTTGTGCTGGCGCAACTTGCGGCCGAAACCGCTGTCGAGGCCCAGGCTGCCACCGAGGTGAACCTGGAAACCCTCGACGGGACCGTCGCCGTCGTCGACCATCTGGCCCTTGAAGCCGATGTCGGCGACCTGGATGCGGGCGCACGAGTTGGGGCACCCGTTGATGTTCACCGTGACCGGGACGTCGAGCTGGGCGTTGATGTCCTCGAGCCGCTGCTCCAGCTCCGGCACCAGGGTCTGGGACCGCTTGCGGGTCTCGGCGAAGCTCAGCTTGCAGAACTCGATGCCCGTGCAGGCCATCAGATTGCGCCGCCAGTGCGACGGCTGCGACGGCAGACCCAGCGCGTCCAGACCGTCGCGCAACTCGTCGAGCTTGTCGTCCGGAACGTCGAGGACGACCAGCTTCTGGTACGGCGTGAACCGGATCCGGTCACTGCCGACGGACTCGGCGAGATCGGCAACCTTGGTCAGGATCGTGCCGGACACCCGGCCCGCGATCGGCGCGACGCCCACGGCGTTCAGACCGTTCTTGAGCTTCTGCACCCCGACGTGGTCGATGGGCCGCGTGACCGGGGTCGGAGCGGGGCCGTCGATCAGCGGACGCTTGAGGTATTCCGTCTCGAGAACCTGACGGAACTTCTCGACGCCCCAGTCCTTGATCAGGAACTTCAGCCGCGCCTTCGACCGCAGGCGGCGGTAGCCGTAGTCGCGGAAGACGCTGACGACGCCCTCCCAGACGTCGGGCACCTCGTCGAGCGGCACCCAGGCGCCGACCCGCTGACCGAGCATCGGGTTGGTGGACAGTCCGCCGCCGACCCACAGATCGAAGCCCGGGCCGTGCTCGGGATGCTCGACCCCGATGAACGCGACGTCGTTGACCTCGTGCACCACGTCCTGCAGACCCGAGATCGCGGTCTTGAACTTGCGCGGGAGGTTGGAGTACTCGGGCTTGCTGATGTAGCGCTCGACGATCTCGTTGACCGCGGGCGTGCCGTCGATCACCTCGTCGAGGGACTCGCCTGCCAACGGCGACCCAAGGACCACGCGGGGGCAATCGCCGCACGCCTCGGTGGTCTGGAGGCCGACCTCGTCGAGGCGACGCCAGATCTCCGGCATGTCCTCGACCCGGATCCAGTGGTACTGGACGTTCTGCCGGTCCGACAGGTCGGCGGTGTCGCGGGCGAACTCGGTCGAAATCCCGCCAAGGGTGCGCAGCGCCGCCGCGGTCAATGCGCCGCCGTCGCTGCGGACCCGCAACATGAAGAACTCGTCTTCGAGCATGTCGGTGTTGTCGTCACCGGTCCAGGTGCCGTCATAACCGGGCTTGCGCTGGGTGTACAGGCCCCACCAGCGGAAGCGGCCCCGGAGGTCGCCCTTGTCGATGCTCTCGAAGCCGCCCTTGGCGTAAATGCTCTCGATGCGGGCCCGCACGTTGAGCGGGTTGTCGTCCTTCTTGGCCTGCTCGTTGGGGTTGAGCGGCTCGCGGTAGCCGAGCGCCCACTGGCCCTCGCCGCGGGGACGCTTGGCCGGCTTGGCCTTGGCGCCGGCAGGCTTGGATTCGGCTGTGGTCATGGGATTGGCCCCTTCTTGGAGGAGCCGGCGAACGGATCGCGCACAATCACCGGTGGCTGTCCGGCGGCGCAGATCCGGTAGCCAGCTGGGGATGGTGCGGGCAGGTCTCCGAAGTCAGACGCAGATCAAGGCAGACAGCAACAAGTACAGACGCGCTTGAAGTCGACATGCCGCCGGATCACCAGCGATACGCGGGTGGTCGAGCTGGCGGCGGACATCACGCGCCCCATTCTGCCACGAAACGGCTCATACACCCCAACCGGGCCAGATTCAGACTCACGGTGCGCAAAACCCGTTCTGGGACACTGGGCGGGTGATCTCACCGGCGTTCGGCATCTACGTGCACGTGCCGTTCTGCGCGACCCGGTGCGGATACTGCGACTTCAACACCTACACCCCGGGTGAGCTGGGCGGCGCCACCCCCGGCGGATGGCTCGACGCCGTGCGCATCGAACTGCGCCTGGCCGCCGCGCGGCTGGGCGGACGACGGGCCGTGCGCACGGTGTTCGTCGGCGGCGGCACGCCATCGTTGCTGGGGGCGGACGGTCTGGCGGCGGTGCTGGAGGCGATCCGGGCGGAGTTCGACCTCGAACCCGGCGCCGAGATCACCACAGAGTCCAACCCCGAATCCACGTCGCCGCGCTTCTTCGCCGACCTCCGGGCTGCGGGCTACACCCGCATCTCGCTCGGCATGCAGTCGACGGCGCCACACGTACTCGCCGTGCTCGACCGGGTGCACTCGCCCGGGCGCGCAACCGCCGCCGCCGCCGAGGCCCGCGCCGAGGGGTTCGAACACGTCAACCTCGACGTGATCTACGGCACGCCGGGGGAGACCGACGACGACCTGGCCCGCACGATCGACGCCGCGCTGGGCGCAGGCATCGACCACGTCTCGGCCTACGCGCTGATCGTCGAGGAGGGCACCGCGCTGGCACGGCGTGTGCGAAGAGGCGAGATACCCGCACCCGACGACGACGTGCTCGCCACGCGCTACGAGATGCTCGACTCCCGCCTCTCCGACGCCGGTTTCGAGTGGTACGAGGTGTCGAACTGGAGTCGCCCTGGCGGCGAGTGCCGGCACAACCTCGGCTACTGGAACGGCGGTGAGTGGTGGGGCGCCGGGCCCGGCGCACACGGCTACGTCGACGGCGTCCGATGGTGGAACGTCAAGCACCCCAGCGCCTATGCCGACGTCCTGTCCCGCGGTGAACTGCCCGTCGCGGGCCGGGAGGAGCCGACGCCGTCGGAGCGGCACCTCGAAGAGGTGATGCTGCGAGTCAGGTTGCGCGAGGGGATGCCCGCGTCGGTGCTCGCCGACGACGAGCGCGGCCACGCCGAAACGCTCTGCGCGGACGGGCTTCTTCGGCGCAGCGGTGACTCGTTGGTGCTCACCGACAGGGGCAGGCTGCTGGCCGACGCCGTCGTGCGCGACCTGCTCTCGTAGTGCCGCCTCACCTCGGGTAGTCGCCTGACCTGGCCGGTGCTGTGCCAATATTGTCCGCATGGACTTAGGCAAGGCTTACCAGAGTTCGCCGGAGGTGATCGAGTCGCCCGAGCCCATCGCCGTGATCGGCCTCGGCGTCCGCGTGGCCGGCAACGTTTCGACCCCGTCGGTGTTCTGGAACTTCCTGCTCGAGGGCAGAAGCGACGTGCGCGAGGTGCCCGAGGAACGCTGGGAGCCGTACCTGCGCCGCGACCCCCGCAACGCCGCGGTACTGCGCGACACCACCAGGTGGGGCACCTTCCTCGACGACCTGCCCGGGTTCGACGCCGAGTTCTTCGGAGTGTCGCCCCGCGAGGCCGAGTTGATGGATCCGCAGCAGCGGCTGGCACTCGAAGTCAGCTGGGAGGCACTCGAACACGCCGGCGTCCGGCCGAAGATGCTTGCCGGCAGCGACACTGCCGTGCTCATGGGCGTCAACTCCGACGACTACGGCAAGCTCATCATGGAGGACCTGCCCGGCATCGAGGCATGGACGGGCATCGGCACCTCGCTGTGCGGTATCGCCAACCGCGTCTCGCACCTACTCGACCTCCGCGGCCCCAGCGTTGCGCTCGACGCCGCATGCGCGGCCTCGCTGGTCGCGGTCCATCAGGCGTGCCAGATGCTGCGCGCGGGCGAGACGTCGCTGGCGCTGGCCGGCGGTGTCAGCGCTCTGATCGGACCGGGGCTGGTCCGCGTCCTCGACGAGGCGGGCGCCACCGCGAGCGACGGCCGTTGCAAGACCTTCGACGCGTCGGCCGACGGCTACGGGCGCGGTGAGGGCGCCGGGGTCGTAGTGCTCAAGCGACTCGCCGACGCCCAGCGCGACGGTGATCGCGTACTCGCCGTCGTCCGGGGCGGCGCCATCGCCCAGGACGGCCGCACCGTCGGCATCATGTCGCCCAACGGCGAGGCGCAGGCCGACATGTTCGCTCGCGCGTGCCGGACCGCGGGCATCGCACCCACCAGCGTCGGCTTCGTCGAGGCGCACGGGACCGGAACGCCGACGGGTGACCCGACCGAGGTGGGCGCACTGGCCGCGGTGTACGGCCGTGGCCGCGCCGACGACGACCGCTGCAGGATCGGGTCGGTGAAGCCGAACGTCGGCCACCTCGAGGGCGGCGCAGGCGTCATCGGGCTGATCAAGGCGGTCCTCGCGCTGCACCACGAGGCGGTCCCGCCGACGGCTGGGCTTCGCGATCTGACGCCCGCGATCGATTGGGCCGCAAGCGGTTTGCGCGTACCGACCAGTGTCGAGGCCTGGCCGCGCGGTGATGCCCCGCGGCGCGCGGCGGTGTGCAGCTACGGCTACGGCGGCACCATCGCGCACGTCCTGCTCGAAGAGGCGCCGGCTCGACCGCAGGCGCGGCGTGACGAGGTGTCGACACCGCTCGTCGTCCCGCTGTCCGCGCGCTCGGAGGCCAGGCTGGCCGCTGCGGGCGAGGCGCTCGCCGACCACCTCAGGGTCGTCGACGTGCCGACCCGCCTCGTCGCCAACACGATGTGGACCAGGCGCACCCACGAATCCGTCCGCGCCGCAATCGTCGCCGAGCACCCGCACGAGGTGACATCGGCTCTCGACGCCCTCTCGCGTGGCGAGGCCGCTGCCAACCTCGTCACCGGTTCCGCCCGGCCGGGGCCGCACGACGGCGCCGTCTGGGTGTTCTCCGGCCACGGCTCGCACTGGTCCGGCATGGGCCGCGAACTCCTCTCCGCCGAAACGGTTTTCGCGCGCGTCGTCGATCAGGTCGACGAGGTGTTCGGCGTCGAACTCGGCTTCTCCGCACGCGAGGCGCTCACCACCGGCGAACTCGGCGGCGCCGACCGGGTACAGGCCCTCACGTTCGCCATGCAGGTCGGCCTCGCTGCGGTGCTGCGCGAACGAGGGGTGACCCCTGCCGCCGTCATCGGCCACTCGGTCGGTGAGGTCGCCGCCTGCGTCGTGGCCGGCGTCTTCGACCTGCGCCACGGGGCGGCCGTCGCCTGCTACCGCGCCCGCGGCTTCCGATCCGTCGCAGGGCACGGAGCGATGGCGCTCGTCCGGCTGCCGTTCGCCGACGCAGAGCAGCGCCTCGACGGCCGCGACGACGTGGTCGCGGCGATCAGCGCATCCACGGAGTCGACCGTCATCTCCGGGCTCGCCGGCGCCGTCGACGAGACCTGCACCGAGTGGGCCGATCAGGGCATCGTCGTCCGTCGGGTGAACACCGACGTCGCCTTCCACAGCCCGGCCATGGACGCACTCGTGGGCGACCTGGCACGCCACGTCGCGGACCTGCCGCCGACCACGCCCGCTCGGATTCCGCTCTACACCACCGCACTGGCCGACCCGCGCTCGAGCGCATCCCGCGACCACGACTACTGGGCGACCAACCTGCGCGGTCGCGTGCGCTTCGCCGAGGCGGTCACCGCGGCGGCCGAGGACGGGCACCGCGTATTCCTCGAGGTGTCCGCGCATCCCGTCGTCTCTCACTCGGTGGTCGAGACCCTGCTCGGCCTCGGCATCGACGAGCACGCAGCAATACCGGTACTGCGCCGCGACACCCCGGAGGTCAGGGCCGTCGCCATCGCCGTTGCCACGCTGTACTGCCACGGCGCGAACGTCGACCACGGCATCGACTCGCACGAGCCATGGGCGGGCGACCTGCCGGGCACGCATTGGCAGCACCGCCGATTCTGGCGGACCCCCACCCCACCGCCGGGTGGTCGTGGCGTCCACGACGTCGCCAGCCACACCCTGCTGGGCGGCAGGACCGACGTCACCGGCACGGTGTCGACCAGGATGTGGCAGACCAGGCTCGACGTCGACACCCGGCCCTACCCGGGCGACCATCCGGTGCAGGGCACCGAGATCATCCCCGCCGCAGTGCTTCTGAACACGTTCCTCACAGCCGCGCGGGGTGGCCGGATCGGCGAACCGGGTGAGTGCACGGGTGTCGGACTGGCCGACGTCAGGCTTCGCACACCGGTCGCACCGGCCCGCGCACGCGACATTCAAGTGGTCCTTCGGGACCGGGAGCTGACCCTCTCGTCGCGGTTGGTCGACGCCGGACAGCCCGACACTGAGCAGGACGGCGGATGGCTGACCCACAGCGGCGCCGTGGTCGCCGTGCGAGACGACATCGACGAACTGCTAGACACCGCATGCGATCTCGCCGCAGCCCGCGGCCGGTGCACGGAGGAGCTGCCGCCGCGTCACGTGATCGACACCCTGGCCCGTCTCGGCGTGGCCGCCATGGGCTTCGGCTGGGACGTCCGCGAGATGCGCCGCGGGACGGACGAATTGCTCGCCGTGGTCGATGCGGAGGCGGACGGCTGTGCCCCGACCTCGTGGGCATCGCTGCTCGACGCGGCGACCTCGGCCGCGTCGACGATCTTCGACGGCGCACCGAGACTGCGCATGCCCGCCCGCATCGAACGGGTGCACGTCCATGGCGCGCCGCCCGCCACGGCGACACTGCTGGTGCGACGACGACCGGGAACCACGACCACCGACGTGACGATCACCGACGGCGCCGGTTCGGTGCTGGTGTCGATCGCCGGGATGGCGTTCGAGGAACTCGAGAACCCCGGGCAGTGGTCGGCCGGCGATCCGACTCGCCTACTGCACCACGTGGCCTGGCACGAGGTGGCGTGGGACTGCGACGATCGGCCCAGTGGCGTCGTGCTGGTCGGCGGCGACGTCGACGGCCTCGACTCGGCGGTGCGCGACCTGACCGCGGCCGGCGTCCCGTACCGCGCCGTCGAGGATCCGAGCGAGATCGCGGACATCACCGAGTTCGGCGGCTTGCCAACGGAATTGGGCCGAACCGCCGTCGTGGTCGTGCTCCCGAGGCAGGACGAGGCGCCGGAGTCGTCGGTGGACCTGGTCGTCCGCACGCTGACCCGGTTGCAGGAATCCAGCCTCACCGCCCGGCTCTGGGTGCTGACGACCGGCGTGTACGAAGGTGGCAACCTCGCGCACTCGCCGCTGTGGGGACTGGCCCGGGTCGCGGCCGCCGAACACCCCGGACTGTGGGGCGGCGTCATCGACCTGGGTGGCGTGGACTCAGCCGACGGTCGAGTGCCGCTCGGTGCGTTGACGTCGCTGCACGGCCATGGCGTCGTGGTGATCCGGGACGGGGTGGCACTCGTCGCCCGTCTCGCCGCGCCTGCCGCAGGGTCGGGCGACCCCATGCAGTGCTCACCGGGAGGGAGCTACCTGATCACCGGCGGCACCGGCGTGCTGGGGCTGCTGATCGCGCAGCGTCTCGCCGATCTCGGCGCCCGGCGGCTGGTGCTGCTGTCGCGATCCGGCCTGCCGCCGCGGTCGCAGTGGGACGGCGACGCAGACCGTGCGGACACCATCCGCGCGGTGGCGGCGCTGGAGGAGCGAGGCGTCTCGGTGACCGTCGCGGCCGTCGACCTGGGTGCGCCGGGATCGGCCGACGTCCTGCGGTCGGTACTGCGCGACCTCCCGCCCGTACGTGGCGTGATCCATGCCGCGGGCGTGGAAGCCGGTGCGCTGCTGTCGAATACGACTCCCGAGGACTTCGCGGCCGCCATGCACCCGAAGGTGCACGGCACGCTCGCGTTGCACGAGGTCTTCCCTCCGGAGCAGCTCGACTGGATGGTCCTGTTCTCCTCGTGCGGCTATCTGGCCGGCTTCCCCGGTCAGGGCGCCTACGCTTGTGCCAACTCGTTCCTCGACGTGATGGCGCGGCACCGGCGCAGCCTCGGGGATCGCACCACCGCGATCGCGTGGACGGCGTGGCGTGGTCTCGGCATGGGATCGACGTCGGACTTCGTCGCCGCGCAGCTCGACGCGCTCGGCATGGGGACCGTGACGGCCGACGACGCGCTGCGGGCACTGGATCTCGCGATGCTCGACGGTGACCCCAACGTGGTCGTGCTGCCGGTGCTGCCTGCCGCAGCCACCGTGCCGATCCTCGCCGACGTCGCTCCTGTCGACGACGATTCAGCCACCGGTGGCGGCGAGGGGCTCGACGCCGAGATGAACTCAGGCGAGATCGATCCCGACCGGCTCGCCCGGCTGGTGCTCGCCGCCGTGGCAGGCCAGCTCGGGCTCGCCGAGGCCGACGTCGATGCCGACCTGCCACTGGTCGAACTGGGCGTCGACTCGATCATGACCGTCCGTCTGCGCCGTCAGCTCGAGAAGCAGACCGGCCTGTCACTGCCACCGACGCTGCTGTGGGAGCACCCCACGGCGGCGGCGGTATCGGCCCGGATCGTGGAGATGCTCTCACCCGCATCCCCGGTCAGCCGATGATCGCCGCGACCACCTTCTTCTTGTCCACCTTGCCGACGGCGGTCATCGGCAGCGACGGCATCGGCACCAGCACGTCGGGCCGGGCGTGCGTCGACGCACCGCGCTCGTCGAGGAAGGCGTTGAGGTCCGCCAGGCCGACCGGTGCGCCGCGGAACACGATTGCCGCGCAGATCTTCTCGCCCAGGTAGTCGTCCGGCAGCGCGACGGCAGCTACCGCGTACACGGCTGGGTGGGTGAGCAGGTGGTCCTCGAGGTCGCTCGCCGAGACCGTCTCACCGCCCCGGTGGATCACGTCCTTGATGCGGCCGACGACTTCGATGTTGCCTGCCCTCGGGCCGTCGGCGAAGATCCGCACCCGGTCACCGGAGCGGTAGAACCCGTCGGGGGTGAACGAGCGGGCGTTCGCCGCGTCGGCGCGGTAGTAGCCGTTGATGGTGTACGGGCCGCGGACCAGTAGCTCGCCCTCCTCGCCGGGGGCGACCTCGACGCCGTTCTCGTCGACGACGCGCAGCTCGTCGTGCGGGGACACCGGCCTGCCCTGGGTATTGGCGACCACCTCGACGGGGTCACCCGGCCTGGTGAACTGCAGCATGCCCTCGGCCATGCCGAAGATCTGCTGCAGCCCCGTGGTCAGGCCGTCGTAGATGTAGCGGGCCTCCTCGGGCGACAACCGGGACCCACCGACCTGAATCAAGCGCAGCGACGTCGGCAGCACCGGTTCCCACTCGCACGCCTGGGTCCACAGCTTGGCCAGCGCGTTGACCAGGGCGGTGACCGTGACCCCGTACCGGTCGATCAGGGCGAACGCGGACTCGGGGCTCGGGTCGTCGGTGAACACCGTGGTGGCGCCGACGGTCATCGAGCCGAGCAGGCCGGGGCACGCGAACGGAAAGTTGTGCCCCGCGGGCAGCACCACCAGGTACACGTCGTCGTGGACGAGGCCACAGGCCTGCGCGCTCGCGGTCGTGTTGTAGACGTAGTCGTCGTGGGTCCGTGGAATGAGCTTCGGCAGCCCGGTGGTGCCACCCGACACCAGCAGAACGGCGGGTTCGGTGGTGTCGACGTCGAACGCGGGTGGCGTAGTGCCCGGGTGATTTCGAAGATCGGACCAAGAGTCGAACGGACCCGGGTCACCGAGCACCAGGATGTGCTTTAGGTCGGGATTGGCCTCGACGAGCTGGGCCGCCATGTCGCGATGGTCGAAGCCCGCCGCGACGTCCGGGATGATCAGACCGACAGAGCCGCTCACCTCGGCGAAGTGTCCCAGCTCCGCCGACCGATGGCCCGGCAGGCACAGCACCGGCACCGCGCCTGCCCGCAGCAGCGCGAAGGCGGCGACGGCGAACTCCTTCGAGTTCGGCAGTTGCAGCAGCATTCGGTCGCCCGGACGGATCCCGCGAGCGGCCAGCGCGGCGGCGACGCGGTCGGCGAGCGCGTCGAGTTCACCGAAGGTGAGGAGCCCCGTGGCATCGATCACAGCCGGCTTGTCGGGCCATTGCCGGGCGGCGTCGCGGAGGATGCCGTCAAGCCGGCGTCCCTGCCAGTAACCGGCCCGGCGGTACTCGTCGGCGCGGTCGTGCGGAAACGGTGTGAAACCCCGTACGAGATCGCGTTGCTCGCCTTGAAAAGCCTGGTGGGTTGACGTGTTCACGAGCGCAGCCGAGCCCTTCGGGTAGGAGTGTTGACCGGATGGACAATAGGGTAGCCTCCTCAAAGTTAGGGCAGCCTTTACTAATACTTGGAGGGACCACAGTGGGTGTTGCTGCGACGACTCCGCAGACCGTGGGCGACGAGGTCGCCGAGTTGCTCGGCGTCTCGCCCGAGGCGCTCGACCCCACTGCCGACCTGATCGCTTCGGGCCTGGACTCCATCCGCATGATGTCGCTGTCCGGACGATGGCGGAAGCAGGGCATCAACGTCGGATTCGCGGCGCTTGCCGCCAGCCCGACCGTCGAGGCGTGGGTCGATCTGGTCGCCGAGCACGCCGACCACCTCACCGCCACCGAACCTGCTGTCAACGAGCATGATTCGGCATCCGACGACGACCCCGGCGCGCCGTTCCCGCTGGCACCGATCCAGCACGCGATGTGGGTCGGCAGGCACGGCGAGCAGGAACTCGGCGGCGTGGCAGCGCACCTCTACGTGGAGTTCGACGGCACCGGCGTCGACCCGGAGCGGTTGCGCACGGCGGCAGCGAAACTCGCTGCGCGCCATCCCATGTTGCGCCAGGAGATCCTGCCCGACGGCACCCAGCGGATCAGCGACCGCGGACTCCCGGTCACAGTGTTCGACCTGCGCGACCTCGACGACGAAACCGCGCAGCAGCGACTCGAGGCCACCAGGGACGCGAAGTCGCATCAGCTGCTCGACGACGCCGTGCTGGAGATCTCGCTGTCGCTGCTGCCCGGCGGCGGCACGCGGCTGCACGTCGACATGGACATGCAGGCCGCCGACGCGGTCAGCTACCGCAACTTCATGGCCGACCTCGCCGCGCTCTACCGTGGCGCCGATCTGCCCGAACTCGGCTACACCTACCGCGAATACCGTGCCGCGCTGACCGCCACGACGCCACCGCCGTCCGAGGACGACCTCCAATGGTGGGCCGAGCGCGTGCCGGATCTGCCGGAACCGCCTGCGCTGCCGGTGGTTCCGCGCGACGAGCAGGCGAACCCGCTGCGCAACATCCGGTTGTGGCACGTATTCGACGTCCCCACCCGCGATGCCCTGTTCGCCGCGGCACACCGCCGCGGCCTCACGCCGGCGATGGCCGTCGCGGCGTCGTATGCGAATGCGTTGGCGCACTGGTCGACCAGTTCGCGGTTCCTGCTCAACCTGCCGATGTTCGGCCGCGAGCCCTACCACCCCGACGTCGACAAGCTGGTCGGCGACTTCACGTCGTCGCTCATGCTCGACATCGACCTCACCGGAACCACCACGGCCGCCGAGCGTGCCCGCGCGGTGCAGGAGGTCCTGCACGAGACCGCCAAGCATTCTGCCGTGTCGGGGCTGACCGTGCTGCGCGACGTGAGCCGCCACCGCGGCACGCAGACGCTGGCCACCATCGTCTACACCAGCGCGCTCGGGCTCGGCGACCTGTTCGCCGGTGACGTCACCGACCAGTTCGGCGAGCCCGTGTGGACGATCTCGCAGGGCCCGCAGGTGCTGCTCGACGCGCAGGCCACGCCGCTCGCGAACGGCCTGATGATCAACTGGGACGTCCGCGTCGAGGCGTTCCCGCCGGGTGTCCCCGAGGCGATGTTCGCCTACCAGGTGGCCGAACTGCGCAGGCTGGCCACCGATGACGCCGCATGGGACACGGCCGATCCGCCCGCCGTGTCCGAGGAGTCGCGCGCCGTCCGCAGCGCCGCCAACGCCACCGCGGCGCCGGCGAGCGGAGACAACCTGGTCGACGGGTTCTTCCGCAACGCCGAACGCACACCCGACGCGATCGCGGTCATCGGTAGCGCAGGCACGCTGACCTACGGAGAGTTGAAGGACCAGGTGCTGTCCATCGCGGCCGCACTGCAGTCGCGTGGCGTGCACCGCGGTGACGTCGTCGCGGTGCTGGGCCCCAAGAACCCCGAGCAGATTCCCGCCCTGCTGGCGATCCTGACCGCCGGTGCGGCTTACCTGCCGATCGGCGTCGACCAGCCCGCCGAACGCACGGCCCGGATCCTCGACACCGGCGGCGTCGAGTTCGCACTCGTCACCGGCACCGAGCTACCCGACGTGCTCGACGTCTGCGGGGTGCCTGCCCTCACCGTGGCCGACGCCGAGATCGTCGGTGACCCCGCCCATCTCGAGCCGACGGCGGCCGCGCCGAAGGACCTCGCGTACGTGCTGTTCACCTCCGGCTCCACCGGCGAGCCCAAGGGCGTCGAGCTGACGCACGGCGCCGTGATGAACACCCTCGAATTCCTCTACCGCCACTTCGAGATCGGACCGGACGACCGCGCGTTGGCGCTGTCGCACCTCGAATCCGACATGTCGGTGCCCGACGTCTTCGGCACCCTGCGGGCGGGCGGCGCCGTCGTCGTGGTCGACGAGGACCAGCGCCGGGACCCCGACTCGTGGGCTCTCCTCATCGACGAACACCGCGTCTCGGTCGTGAACTTCCTGCCCGGCTGGCTGGAGATGCTCACCGAGGTTGCGGGATCCCTGGCGTCGCTGCGGGTGGTCCTTGCCGGCGGTGACTGGGTGCGCCCGGACATGGTGCGCGCGTTGCGCAAACGCGTGCCCGGCGTGCGGTTCGCCGGCCTCGGTGGCGCCACCGAGACCGCGGTGCACGGCACCATCTACGAGGTCGGCGACGACCTCGACCGCGACCTGCCCGCCACCTGGACCTCGGTGCCCTACGGCGTGCCGTTCCCGAACAACGCCTGCCGCGTCGTGAACGTCAACGGCGAGGACTGCCCGGACTGGGTGCCCGGCGAACTCTGGTTCTCGGGCCGTGGGATCGCCCGCGGATATCGCGGCAGGCCCGACCTGACCGCAGAGAAGTTCGTCGAGTACGACGGGAGCACCTGGTACCGCTCGGGTGACCTGGTGCGCTACCGGCCGGACGGCACACTCGAATTCGTCGGACGCGCCGACCACCGGGTCAAGCTCAGCGGGTACCGCATCGAACTCGGCGAGGTCGAGGCTGCACTGTCGCGCGTGGACGGCGTCGCGGCTGCCGTGGCGGCAGTCGTACCCGCCGGCGCCTCCGGCCGTGGGCGCGACCTCCTTGGCGCCATGGTCCGCATCGACGACCCGGCCGTCGACACCGAGACCGTCGCCGCGCGGGTGGCCGACATCCTGCCGCCGCACATGGTTCCGCAACTGCTGGTCCCCACCGACCGAATCCCGTTCTACAACGGCAAGATCGACCGCAGGGGCATCGCGCAGTGGCTGGCCGAGGCCGGCGTGCCCGCCGAACGCAGCTACCGCGCGCCGTCGACCGCGCTGCAGCGGGCCTTGGCCGCCATCATCGGCGAGGTGCTCGGCCGCGACGACGCCGGCTCCGGAATCGGGCTGGACGACGACTTCTTCGCACTCGGCGGCGACTCGGTGCTCGCGACCGCGACGGTGGCACGCATCCGCGACTGGCTGGACACGCCGACCGTCATGGTGCCCGACGTCTTCGCGACGCGGACGGTCGAGGCACTGGCCGGCCGCCTGACCGCTCGGGAGGCAGGCAGCGACCGACTCGAACAGGTCGCCGAGCTGTACCTCGAGATCTCCGACATGGACAACGCCGAAGTGGTGTCCGAGTTGGAGCGGGCCGCCGTGCAGACCCAGTCATGACCGACGCCCGGTCACTCGTCGTCAAGCCGTGGGTCAAGCGGTACCCGGCCGATGGCGGACCCGCGACGCTGGTGTTCCCGCACGCGGGCGGGGCGGCACTGGCCTACCGGTCACTGGGTACCGCACTTGCGAAGGCAGGCAGCGACGCCTACGTGATGCAGTACCCGCAGCGCGGCGACCGCCTGTCGCAGCCCGCTCCCGCGACCGTTGGCGACCTGGCACGCGACCTCTTCGACGCGGGGGACTGGGCCGCGCTGGGTTCCATCCGGCTGTTCGGGCACTGCATGGGTGCGGTGGTCGCGTTCGAGTTCGCCCGCGTCGCCGAACGCGAAGGCGTCGAGATCGACGCGCTGTGGGTGTCGGCGAGCGAGGCGCCCTCGACGGTTGCCGCGGCACCCGATCTGCCGATGGCGCAGAGCGAGATCATCGCCGAGATGGTCGATCTGGGCGGCACCGACCCCCGGCTGCTCGACGACGACGACTTCGTCGAACTGCTCCTGATGGCGGTGCGCGCCGACTACTCGGCGTTCAACCGGTACGCGTGCGATGCCGGCGCGACGATCGCCGCGGACATCCACACCCTCGGCGGCGACCGGGACCACCGCGTCAGCGTGGACATGTTGCGCCGCTGGGAGACCCACACCACGGGCGCGTTCACGCTGTCGATGTTCGACGGCGGACACTTCTTCGTCAACGACCACACCGCAGAGGTGGCGGAGCTGGTCAATGACGTCTGACGATCCGGTGGTGATCGTGGGCATGGCGATCGAGGCGCCCGGCGGCGTCACCGACGCCGACTCCTACTGGTCACTGCTCTCGGAGCAACGCGAAGCCCTCGGGTGCTTCCCGACCGACCGCGGCTGGGCCGTCCGCGACCTGCTCGACGGTTCCCGGCGCGACGGGTTCAAGCCGATTCACGACCTGGGCGGATTCCTCGACGACGCAGCGGCATTCGACTCGGCCTTCTTCAGCATCTCCCCGCGCGAGGCGGTGGCGATGGACCCGCAGCAGCGGGTGGCGTTGCGGCTCGCGTGGCGGGCTCTGGAGAACAGCGGCATCAACCCCGACGACGTCGCAGGACACGACGTCGGCTGCTACGTCGGCGCGTCCTACCTGGAGTACGGCCCGGAGTTGGCCGAGTACTCCAACCACAGCGGGCATCTGATCACCGGCACGTCGCTGGGCGTCATCTCCGGACGCATCGCCTACACGCTGGACCTCGCGGGCCCTGCGATGACCATCGACACCTCGTGCTCCTCGGCGCTGACCGCCTTCCACATGGCCGCCCAGGCCATCCGGTCGGGGGACTGCGACCTGGCCCTGACCGGTGGCGTCTGCGTGATGGGCACACCGGGATACTTCGTCGAGTTCTCCAAGCAGCACGCGCTGTCCGACGACGGCCGCTGCCGCCCATACAGTGCGCTCGCGAGCGGCACGGTCTGGGCCGAGGGGGCAGCGATGTTCCTGCTGCAGCGGCGATCCCGTGCACTGGCCGATGGGCGGCACGTCCTCGCGGAGGTCCTGGCCTCGACCGTGAACCAGGATGGTCGCACCGTGGGCCTCACCGCACCGAGTGGTACGGCGCAGGCCCGGCTGTTCGGCAAGGCCATCGACACCGCAGGTGTGCGCCCGCAGGACGTGGGCATGATCGAGGGCCACGGCACCGGCACCCGCCTCGGTGACCGCACCGAGCTGCGCTCTCTGGCCCAGACGTACGGTGCCACCGCAGCGGGTGCCGGCGCGCTGCTCGGGTCGGTCAAGTCGAACTTCGGCCACGCGCAGGCGGCAGCCGGCGGGCTCGGCCTGGCCAAGGTGCTCGTCGCAGCGCGCCATGGAGCCGTTCCGGCGACCCTGCACGTCGACGAGGCCAGCCGCGAGATCGACTGGGATTCCCAAGGTCTGCGCCTGGCCACCAAGCGGACGCCGTGGCCCGCGACCGACGGCAGCCGCATCGCGGCGGTGTCGGCGTTCGGCATGAGCGGAACCAACGCCCACGTCGTGGTGTCGATGCCCGATCACCAGAGCCCCGACGGGGAGGCCGCCTGATGGTCGGCACCCTGCTGCCCGATGGGCGCACCCCGGTCCTGCTGAGCGCCCACGCCGAGGGCCTCGTCGCCACCGACGCCGCGGCGATCCTCACCTACCTCGACCGCCGCCCGGCCACCGAGGTGGCGGACGTCGCGTCGACACTGCTCCGCACCCGTCGCCTGCGCCGCCACCGGGCCGTGATCCGCGCCGCCCACGTCGACGAATTGCGCGCGGGTCTCACGGCCCTCGCGGTGGGCGACGATCATCCACTGATCACCAGGGCGACGGCGCCCGCCGCCCAGGCGGGCAATCCCCGCGTCGCCTTCGTCTTCCCCGGGCAGGGCAGTCAGTGGCCGTCGATGGGCGCCGCTGCCTACGACCGCCTGCCCGAATACCGGGCCGAGGTCGACGCGTGCGCGGCGGTGTTCTCCGCGGCCGGCGCGGCATCACCGCTGGACTACCTGCTGGCCGAGCCGGGTGCCCGGACCAACGACTTCAGCCAGATCCAGATCCAGGGCGCGCAGTTCGTCCACGGGGTGGCGCTGGCGCGCGTCTGGCGATCGGCAGGCGTGCTGCCCGACGTCACCGTCGGCCACAGCCTCGGCGAGATCGGCGCCGCCTACGTCGCGGGCGCGATCACCCTCCCCGTCGCCGTCGGCGTCGTGATCGCGCGTGCCACCCTGCTCGACCGGCTGACCGGCCCCTACCGCGTCGCCGTCCTCGGGATCACCGAGGACGAGGCCCGCGACGTCATCGCGCACACCCCGGGTTGGCTGGAGCTGTCGGTCGTGAACTCGAAGTCGTCGGTCGCGGTGTCCGGCGACGGTGACGCCGTCGCCGCCGCGGTCCGCACCGTGAGCGAACACGGATCGTTCGCCAAGCCGATCGAGATGTGGTTTCCCGCGCACACCACCGCGCTGGACCCGATGCGCTCCGAACTCGACGACCTGTTACCCGGTGGCGAGTTCCTCGACACGCCGATTCAATTCATCGGATCGGCGACGGCCGACGTCGTGCCGCCGGGCACCCCGTTTGGCGACTATTGGTACGGCAACCTGCGGTCCACCGTCCGATTCGACCGTGCCGTCGCCGCAGCCGTCGACAGGGGAGCGCGCACCTTCGTCGAGATGTCGGCTCACCCCGCACTGCTGTTCGCCATGGGCGACGTGCTCGACGATCTGCCCGACGTGGCCGAGGGCACCGTCACGATGGTCGGCTCCGGCCGGCGCGACGAGGACGTCACCGACTGCCTGTCGGCCAACATCGCGGCAGTGGCCGCCGCGGACGTGAGTCACCGCTGGACGGTTCCGATCGATGGATCGCGGAAACCGCTGCGCGACTTTCCGTTCGCCCCGATGCGGGCAGACCGGCACTGGGCCACCCCGGAACCGCTCCCGCCGATCGCCGGCATCACCGTCGCCGTCGAGCAGTGGCAGCCGGTCCCGGCCGCCACAGTCGGCGCCGTGCGCCGCGTCGCCGTCCTCGACGCCGGGGGAGACCAACCGCTCGCCGGCGCGCTGCGCACGGCCGTCGACCGCGCCGACGGAGTACGGCAGGCCCACCTCGTCGCCGCGGACGTCCTCGTCGTCGTCGCCGACCACGTCGCGCAGGACGACGCCGTCGCGGCGGCAGGCGATCTCGCCGACCGCTGGGAGCGCGGCCTGCTGAGCTATGTCGATGCCGTCACCCCGACCCACCGCGACGTGTGGCTGGTCACCGTGGGTGCTGAACGCGTCGGCGCGGCCGACCCGGCGCCGCTGCCCTTCCCAGCCGCCTTGGCGTCGATGCACCGCAGCATCGGTCTCGAATACCCCGACCACTGGTTCCGGCACCTCGATCTGGCCGACGACCACGACGTCTCGGCGGACGCGCTGGCGACGGCACTGCTCGGCGACGGTGACGTCGTCGCCATCCGCAATGTGGGCTCCGCACCGGTGGCACACCAGCGGTCGACGCGCGACGCGCCCGCCGCGCCATCGTGGTCGGCGGACTCCGGGGTCCTCGACGAGGTGGTCATCACCGGCGGCGGCGGCGCCATCGGACTGCACTATGCGCGGGCGCTCGCCGAATGTGGCGCACGCCGCATCGTGCTGCTGAGCCGCGGCGGCGCCGACACCGCAGTGCTGCGCCGTCTCACCACGACCCACGGCACCGAGATCCTGGCACCACCGTGCGACGTCACCGACCGGGCCGGCCTCGCCGCCACGGCAGCCGAGTTCGGCGGTGACGGCGCGACACTGGTCGTCCACGCCGCTGGTGCTGCCGTCATCGCATCGCACCGCGACCTGACGACGGCAGGCGTGCGCGACACGTTCGGCGCCAAGGTCGCCGGTCTCGGCCACCTCGTCGACGAGTGGCCACTGCGCGCCGACGCGCGAATCCTGCTGTGCTCCTCCGTGTCCGGACTCTGGGGCGGCCGCGGGCATGCCGCCTACTCCGCCGCCAACCGGCTGCTCGACGTCATGGCCGTCCACCTACGCGCCCGGGGACGGCACTGCACCGCCGTGCGATGGGGGCTGTGGCAGGACACCGGCATCATCGACGCCGACGAGATCGCCCGCGTCCAACGCTCGGGGCTGCTGGCCATGTCCCCGGACCGTGCCGTCGAGGAGAGCCTGCGCGATCACGCCGACGACCCGCTGGTGTTCTCGGCGGACCCGAACCGGCTGCGCGCCTTCCTCGGTCACGCCGACACCGCCGCAGCCGCGGCACCGTCCGCCGAGGGCGCCGACGTCCCGGGCGGTCTCGATGCGACCGACACCATGCGCCTCGCCCTCGGTTCGGTGCTGAGCCTGGCCGATGCGGGCGGCATCGACCTCGACGCGTCCCTGCTCGACCTCGGCGTCGACTCGCTCCTGGCGCTCGACCTGAGGAAGAAGCTCAAGAAGGCCACCGGGCGAACGGTCCCGCTGGCCACGATTCTCGGCGGCGCAACCGCAGCCGAATTGATCGAACACCTGAACCGACCCGACCAGAAGGCGCTCATTCGTGACTGACATCGCAGACGGCACCCGCACCGGTAGCGACTCCAGGCTGGAGTTGATGCGCCGCAAGCTCGCCGAGCGCGGACTGGCAGGCGCGTCCGGTGCGTCGCAGGCCGCCGCCGTCGACCCGACCGCGCTGTCGGACGGCCAGCGCCGGATGTGGTTCGTGCAGGCCGCCGAGCCGAGCGGCGTCCTGCTCAACATCTGCCTGTCCTACCGGTTGACCGGCGCACTCGACGCGCAGCGGCTGCACGACGCCCTCGACGCCGTGGCCCGGCGGCACCCCATCCTGCGGACGACCTACCGCGCCGACGAGAACGGCGAGCCGCGTGCCACCGTGCACGACGACCTCACCCCCGGCTGGGCGGTGCACGACCTGTCGGACAAGTCCGAACGGGCCCGCGCACTGAGGCTCGAGGTGCTCGCGCAGCGCGAGTTCGGCGCGCCGTTCGACCTGACCACCGATGCGCCACTGCGCATCACGCTGATCCGGACCGCCGCGGCCGAGCACGTCATGCTGCTCGTCGCGCACCACATCGCGTGGGACGACGGGTCGTGGGGCGTGTTCTTCCCCGACCTCACCCGCGCCTACTCCGGCGAGACGCTGCGGCCGACGCCGCGGCGGGTCGCGACACCGGACGACACGGCCGCCGACGACATCGACTACTGGCGAGCGGTGATGGCCGCCCCGCCCGAGCCGCTGGAACTCCCCGGCCCCAACGGATCTGCCGTCCCGATCAGCTTCCGATCCCAGCGCAGCACCCTGCGGCTGTCCGCCGAGACCGTCGGCAAGGTCGCCGACTTCGCCCGCGACACCGGCGCCACGCCCTACATGGTGCTGCTGGCCGCATTCGGCGCGCTCGTCCACCGCTACACCCACGCCGACGACTTCCTCGTCGCGACGCCAGTCCTCAACCGCGACACCGACGAGACCATCGGCTACTACGGCAACACCGTGGCGATGCGGCTGCGGCCGACCGGACGCGAGAGCTTCCGCGACCTCGTGGACGCGACGCGTGACACCGCGCTCGGTGCGTTCGCCCACCAGCGGGTCAACCTCGACCGCGTGGTGCGCGAACTGAACCCCGACCGGCGCCACGGTGCCGAGCGAATGACCAGGGTCAGCTTCGGGTTCCGCGAGCCCGACGGCGGCGGGTTCAGCCCCGACGGCGTCCACAGCGAGCGCGCCGAATTGCGAGGGCACATCACCCAACTGCCCCTTGGCTTCATGATCGAACTCGACGCCGACGGCGCGGTGGTGGAAGCCGAACACCTCACCGAGGTGCTCGACGCCGGGCTGGCCGCCCAGATGCTGCGCCACTTCGCGGTGCTGCTCGACGACGCGCTCGCCGCACCCTCGACGCCGCTGTCACGGCTGCGGCTGTTCTCCGCGCAGGACTCCGAGTGGATGCACGCGGTCGCGACAGGGGAGCACTTCGAGACGTCCGCGACCACGCTGACCGATCTGGTCACGGCGCAGGCTGCCCGGACACCCGACAACGTCGCGATCGTCTTCGAGGGCAGGCACTACACCTACCGCGAACTCAACGAGGCCTCGAACCGGCTGGCGCACTGGCTGATCAGCCAGGGCATCGGTACCGAGGACCGGGTGGCGGTACTGCTGGAGAAGTCACCGGAACTCGTGATCACGGCGTTGGGCGTCGTCAAGGCCGGTGCGGTGTACCTGCCGGTCGATCCGACCTACCCCGAGGACCGGCTGAACTACATCCTCGCCGACTCCGACCCCAAACTCGTACTGCGCGACGCCGTGACCGGCCTGGACGACTACCCGGCGTCCGACCCGACCGACGCCGGCCGGGTGCGCCCGCTGCTGCCCGACAACACCGCGTACCTGATCTACACGTCCGGGTCGACCGGACTGCCCAAGGGCGTGCCGGTTCCGCACCGTCCGATCGCCGAGTACTTCGTGTGGTTCGGCGAGGACTACGCGGTGTCGCAGGACGACCGCCTGCTGCAGGTGGCGTCGCAGAGCTTCGACGTGTCGATCGGCGAGATCTTCGGCATGCTCGCAGCCGGTGCGCGGCTGGTCATCCCGCGCCCGGGCGGCCTCGGCGACATCGGCTACCTGACCGACCTACTGCGCGACGAGGGCATCACCTCGATGCACTTCGTGCCGTCCCTGCTCGGCCTGTTCCTGTCACTGCCCGGCGTGAACGAATGGCGCACCCTGCAGCGCGTGCCCATCGGCGGTGAGGCGCTGCCCGGCGAGATCGCCGACAAGTTCCACGCCACGTTCGACTCGCTGCTGCACAACTTCTACGGCCCCACCGAGACCGTGCTCAACTGCACCCGGTACAAGGTCGAGGGCACCCAGGGCGCCAGGATCGTGCCCATCGGCACCCCGAAGATCAACACCCACATCCACCTGCTCGACGACGCACTGCAACCCGTCCCGGTGGGCGTCATCGGCGAGATCTACATCGGCGGCAGCCACGTAGCCCACGGCTACCACGGCCGGCCCGGTCTCACCGCCGAACGCTTCGTCGCCGACCCGTTCAACCCCGGTGCGCGGATGTACCGCTCGGGTGACCTCGCGCGCCGAAACGCCGACGGCGACGTCGAATTCGTCGGCCGCGCCGACGAGCAGGTCAAGATCCGTGGCTTCCGCATCGAACTCGGCGAGGTGGCCGCGGCCATCTCCGTCGACCCGTCGGTGGGCCAGGCCGTGGTCCTCGTCAGCGATCTGCCGACGCTCGGCAAGAGCCTCGTCGCCTACGTGACACCGGCCGCCGACGCCGAGATAGTGGAGATCGACCGGATCCGGGCCCGGGTGGCCGCGGCCCTGCCGGAGTACATGATTCCGGCGGCCTACGTGGCGATCGACGAGATCCCGATCACCGCGCACGGCAAGATCGACCGTCGAGCGCTGCCCGAGCCCGAAATCGGATCGGCCACCGAGTACCGCGAACCGGCCACCGACACCGAGCGCCGCATCGCCGAACTCTTCGCCGAGCTGCTCGATCGCGACCAGGTCGGTGCGGACGACTCGTTCTTCGATCTCGGCGGGCACTCGTTGCTGGCCACGAAACTCGTTGCAGCGGTGCGCTCCCGGTGCGGCGTCGACGTCGGCGTCCAAAACGTGTTCGAACACGCGACGGTGTCCGGCCTCGCCCGCCACGTCGACGAGCTGATCGCCACGGGTGGCGCGTCGGGACGACCCGGCATCGTCGCCATCCCGCACGACGGGCCGATGCAGATGTCGGCGGCTCAGCTGCGGCAGTGGTTCCAGTTCCGCATCGACGGGCCGAACCCCGTCAACAACATCCCGTTCGCCGCCCGCGTCACCGGACCCAGCGACGTCGAGGCGCTCGTCGCCGCGATCGACGACGTCGTCGAACGGCACGAGATCCTGCGCACCACCTACCGCGAGATCGACGGCGCGCCACACCAGGTGATCAACCCGGCGGCACCGCTGCGGGTGCGGCGAGCCCGTGGCGACGGCGACGAGTGGCTCCGACGCGAACTCGACGCCGAGCGCAAGTACTGCTTCGAGCTGGAGACCGACTGGCCCATCCGCGCGGCCGTGCTGTCCACGCCCGACTACCACGTGCTCTCGATCGTCGTGCACCACATCGCCGCCGACCACTGGTCGGCCGGAGTGCTGTTCACCGACGTGCTCACGGCCTACCGGGCGCGGCGAGGCGGGCAGACCAGCACGGCGCTGGACCCGCTGCCCGTGCAGTACGCCGACTTCGCCGCCTGGCAGAACCAACTGCTCACCGAGGAGGGCTCGGCGGGAGCAGCCGTCGCCGCGCAGCGCGAGTACTGGATCGCACAGCTCGCCGACCTGCCCGAGGAGAACGGGCTGCGCCCCGACTTCCCGCGTCCGCCCGTGCCGTCGGGTGGCGGTGACGCACTGGCCTTCGACGTCGACGGCTCCACGCGCGCCCGGCTGGTCGAGCTGACCCGCGAACTCGGCGTCACCGAGTTCATGCTGCTGCAGGCCGCGGTGGCCGTGGCGCTACACGCGGCGGGGGAGGGCGTCGACATCCCGCTCGGCACCCCCGTCGCCGGTCGCACCGAACCGCAGCTCGACCAGCTGATCGGGTTCTTCATCAACATCGTCGTCCTGCGCAACGACCTGTCGGGCAACCCGACGCTGCGCGAGGTGCTGCGGCGGTCACGGGAGATGGCGCTGGGTGCGTACGCGCACCAGGACCTGCCGTTCGACCGGGTCGTCGACGCCGTCGCCCCCGTGCGGTCGCTGTCGCGCAACCCGCTGTTCGGCGTCGTGGTCCACGTGCGCGAGGAACTGCCTGCCGACATGGTCATCGACGGCGGAGGGCAGGAGCGCAGCGACCCGGGAAGCAAATCGAGTCCCGACGGCGAAACGCGTTTCACCGCAGTGGAGCCGACCTTCGACGTCGCGCACGCCGACCTGTCGGTGAACTTCTTCGCCACGGCCGGCGCGGGCTACCAAGGCACCGTCATCTACCGCACCGAACTCTACGAGCGCGGCACCGCCGAACGGCTGGTCGCCTCCCTGCACCAGGTCCTCGACGCGTTCGCCAGCGACGCCTCGCAGACGCTGCGCGACGTCATCGTCGTCGACCCGGGCGAGCGACGCCGCATCGTCGGCGAGTGGAGCCTGCGGGCCGTTGCGCCGGAGGGGTCGACGCACGCCGCGAACGCCACCCACGTGTACGTGCTCGACCAGTGGCTGGAACCGACCGGCGTCGGCGTCATCGGCGACGTCTACTACGCGGGCGGGGCGGTCGACGACGCGCATCGGCATGCGGAGTCGGCAGGCAACGTCGCGAGCACGTCGCGTTTCGTGGCGAACCCGTTCGACGGTGGGGCGAGGCTATACCGGACCGGTGAGCGCGCCCGGTGGACCGACGACGGCAGGCTCGACGTCGTCGACGCCGTGGATCACCGACTGCAGGCCGCGCTCGAAGCGGTCGACGGCGTGGCGGCCGCAGCCACCCGGCACTGGCCCGCTCGGGTCGGCACTCGACTCGCCGGATACGTCGTGCCACGCGAGCACATCACCGACGCGGCCGAGCGCAGTCGGTTCGCCGACGCCGTCACCGCGGCGCTGCCCGAGGGCCTGGTTCCGCCCGCGATCACCGTGGTCGACGACCTGGCCCCGGAATCGTTGAGCCGCCCGGTCTTCCGCGCGGTGACGTCGACCGAACCGGCCCGCACGGACACCGAACGCGCGCTCGCCGTGATGCTGGTCGACGTGCTCGGTTGTGCGGCAGTCGGTCGCCACGACGACTTCTTCACCCTCGGCGGTGACAGCATCCTCGCCGTGCAGCTGGCGGCCCGGGCGCGCGACACCGGTGTGCCGCTCACCGCGCGCATGGTGTTCGAGCACCCAGAACTGGCCAAACTCGCCGCCGCCGTCGATGCCAAGGCAGGCAGCGGCTCCGTCACGACCGCCGACACGCACCACGCGCCGATGGCCGCGTCCGGTCTGTCGGCCGACGAACTGGCGGCGCTGACGGCCGGATGGGGCCAGGAGTGAGCCCCCCCGCGAGTCCGATCGCGGACGTCCTGGCGCTGAGCCCCCTGCAGCAGGGGCTCTACTCGCTGGCGGGGCTGACCGACCGCGAGGACGGCGCCGACCCGTACGTCATCGCGATGGCCGCGGACGTCGAGGGCACCCTCGACCCGGAACTGCTCCGCGACTGCGCCGAGAAGCTTCTGGTGCGGCACCCCAACCTGCGCTCCAGCTTCGTCCAGGGCAACCTCAGCAAGGCCGTCGCCGTCGTACCCTCGGCCGTCGAACTGCCCTGGCGACACGTCGTCGCGTCCGCCGCCGAGGCCGTCACACTGGAGGACGAGGAACGACGCCGATCCTTCGACTTGGGCAGGGGCCCGGTCATTCGGTTCCTGCTCGTCGAGAAGCCCGGTCTGCGTTGGCGTCTGGTCGTGGTGGCCCACCACATCGTGATCGACGGCTGGTCGCTGCCGGTGTTCGTCGGCGAACTCATCGCCCTGTACTGCGCGGGTGGGGACGTCGACGCGCTGCCGCAGGCACCGCGGCCCTACCGCGACTACATCGGCTGGCTGGCCGGACGCGACCAGGAGGCGAGCCGCGTGCGGTGGCGCACCCACCTCGCCGACCTGACCGGGCCGACGCTGCTGTCGCCTGCACTGTCGGGTCGCGAGGCGACACCCGGCCTGCCGCAGCGCACCGAGGTCACGCTCGACGAGCTGGACACCACCGCCATCCTCGAATCCGCCCGCGCCAAGGGTGTCACGGTCAACACGCTGTTCCAAATGGCCTGGGCGGCAATACTGTCGACGTTCACCGACCGCACCGACGTGGTCTACGGCGTCACCGTGTCGGGCCGCCCCGACGAGCTGAGCGGCGTCGAGTCGATGGTCGGCCTGTTCATCAATACCGTGCCGCTGCGTGTGCGGGTCGACCCGGCCGAGACGGTGCGCCGGCAGTGCCTGGCACTGCAGCGCGAGGCCGCCGAACTGCGCGACCACAGCTACCTCAGCCACACCGAGCTTCGGACCCTCGGCGGCATCGGCGAGCTGTACGACACGTTGCTCGTCTACGAGAACTTCCCGCCGGGCGGCCTGGGGGGCAGCGACGAGTTCCCGCTCCACGGTGCCGTGCTCAAACCTGCTGCGCTGGAGAGCCTCTCGCACTTCCCAGTGACGATCGCCGCGCATCCCACCCACGGCAAGCTCACCGTGCTCGTCGAGACCCTCGACGGCGTACTGGGAACCCTGCGGCCCGAGGATCTTGGCAGGCGGGTGCTCACGGTCGTCGAGCGCCTCCTCGCCGCGTGGGACCGGCCGCTGCGCGAGGTCGCCGTCACCCTCGACGGCGAGGTGCGCGATGACACGCCAGGCGTCTTGGAGGCGCCGCTCGGTGGGTTCCACACCGCGGTCGGCGCCGTGGCTGCCGAGCGGCCGGACACGACCGCGCTGAGCTGGAGTGGCGGGCGACTGACCTACCGCGAACTCGACGACGCGGCCGACCGTCTCGCAGCCGATCTGGTGCGGCGTGGCGTGGGTACCGAGACGCCGGTCCCGATCCTGCTGCGCCGGGGTCCGGACTACGTGGTCGCCATGCTCGCCGTGCTCAAGGCAGGCGGCATGATCGTGCCGCTGGACCCCTCGATGCCCGCCGATCGGGTCGACGAGATCGTCGGGCAGACGGGCGCCGCACTCGTCGTCGACGACGCGGTGGTGGCCGCCGCGACGTCGACACCTCCGGCGTCCTACCGGCCCGCGGACGTCGGCCCCGGACAGGGCGCCTACGTCGTGTTCACCTCCGGAACCACGGGAAAGCCCAAGGGCGTCATCGGAACCCACGCCGCCCTGCTGTCCTACGGCGCCGACCACGTGCGCAACGTCGTGGCTCCCGCTGCCCGGTGGCTCGGCCGCCCGCTGCGCATCGCCCACGCCTGGTCGTTCACGTTCGATGCGGCGTGGCAGCCGCTCGCCGCGCTGCTCGACGGGCACGCGGTGCACATCGTCGGTGACGACGTGCAGCGCGACGCGGAGTCACTGGTCGAGGAGATCGGTCGCCAGCGGATCGACATGATCGACACCACGCCGTCCATGTTCACCCAGTTGCGCGCCGCCGGTCTGCTGTCGACCGTGCCGCTGGCCGTCCTCGCGCTCGGCGGCGAGGCGATCGACACCGGCACTTGGCGGGCGATCCAGGACGAATGCGCGCGCACGGGCATGTCCGCCCACAACTGCTACGGGCCCACCGAGACCACGGTCGAAGCCGTCGTCGCCGCGATCGCCGACCATCCCGCCCCGTGCATCGGTCAACCCACGGACTCGACCACCGCCTACGTGCTCGACGCCTGGCTCCGACCGGTCCCCGACGGCGTGGCGGGGGAGCTGTACCTCACCGGCGGTCAGCTGACCCGGGGTTACCTCGGTCGTGCCGCGGAGACCGCGGGCCGCTTCGTCGCCGACCCGTTCCGGCCGGGCGCACGGATGTACCGCACCGGTGACGTGGTGCGGCTCACCGACTCCGAGCCGGCTGCGATCCAGTTCCTCGGCCGCAGCGACGACCAGGTCAAGATCCGTGGGTTCAGGGTGGAACCCGGCGAGGTCGCCGCGGCGCTGCACCGGCATCCCGACGTCCGCGGTGCGCACGTCGCCGTGCGGCGGCACCGCAGCGGTCCCCGGCTCGTCGCGTACGTCGCGACGAAGGCCGACGCCGCCGACCTGCGCCGGATGTTGACCGCGACATTGCCGAGATACCTGGTGCCGCACCATGTCTACGTCGTCGACGAGATTCCGCTGACCCGCCACGGCAAGGTCGACGACGCCGCGCTGGCGGCCATCGACGCGATCCGCAGGCCCGATCAGAGCGAGGGGCCGGCCACCGACACCGAGGCCGTGCTTTCCGAGGTGCTGGCCGAGATGCTGGACGCGCCGACGGTGGACGTCACGGCTGACTTCCTCGACCTGGGACTCGACAGCATCGTTGCGCTGTCGGTCGTGCAGGCGGTGCGGCGGCGGGGTTTGAGCTTGCGCGCGCGACTGATGCTCGACTGCTCGACCGTGCGCGAACTGGCCGCGGCGATGGACTCCGACACCGCCGACCACGAGCGGGCATTCGACGAGGACGGCGAACCGATCCCGCTGCTGCCGAACGGGCACTGGCTGCTCGCCCACGGCGATGCCCGCCGACTGGCGCAGTCGGAGGCGATCCGCCTGCCCGAGGGCGTCACCCGCGATCACCTGGACGCCATGCTGCGCAGCGTGATCGACGGTCATGCCGTGCTGCGCAGCCGCCTCGACGTCGAGACCATGACGCTGGTCGCGCATCCCGTCGGCGACGTGCTGTCCGAGGTCGTCGTCTCCGGCGACATGCCGACCGCGGTCACCACGCAGACCGGCCTCGCGGTGGAACGCCTCGACCCCCGGCGCGGCGTGATGCTCGACGCGGTGTGGATGCGCCCGGCCGACGGCGGCCCCGGCGTGCTGCTGCTCACCCCGCACGTGCTGGCCGTCGACCCCGCGTCGTGGCGGATCGTGCTGGGCGAACTCGAAACCGGTTGGCACGCAGTGACTGCCGGGCGCACGCCGGTGCCTGCGCGCGAGCACACCCCGCTCGGAACCTGGTCGAGACTGCTGCACGACCGCGCCATGAAGCTCGAGACGGTCGACTTCTGGGCCGCGCAGGTCGAGGGGCCCGACCCCGATCTCGGCACGCGGCGCGTCGATCCCGACCGCGACCGGGTGGCGGACGTCGTGGTCACGCTGGCCCTCGCCGACCCCGACCTGACCGAGCGGGTGCTCGCCGGCCCCGTGCCGACCACCGAGGTGTTGATCGCGGCGACGGCACGCATGGTGGATCGGTGGCGGCGGAGGCGCGGCCAGCCGACACCACCACCGCTGCTGGCGCTGGAGACCCACGGCCGCGCCGATGCCGTCGTGTCCGAGGGCATCACGGGCCACGTCGTCGACACCGGCGACACCGTCGGCCTGCTCAGCGCCATCTACCCGATGCGGATCGACGCCACCGACGCCGCAGCGGTCGCGGCCCGGCTGGCGTGCATTCCCGGCGACGGCATCGACTACGGGTTGCTGCGCTACCTGCGCCCCGACGCCGCCGAACGGCTTGGCGCACATCGTGATCCGCAGGTGCTGGTGAACTTCCTCGGACGGTTCCACCAGGATGCCGCCGCCAACGCCCTGCGATCCGACCGCGCGCTGCTGACCGATGCGTCGCGCCTGCCGGAGCCCAACCTCGCCGTACGCCACGAGCTGACGCTCATGGCCGCGGTGCTGGAACGGGACGGCAGGCCGGTACTCGGAATCCAGTGGCGCACATTGCCCGACATCCTGTCCGCCGACGATGTCGCGATCCTGCAGACGTCGTGGCTGGACGCCCTGCGAGAGGTGACCGAATGACGATCGAACCCAAGACCCTGGCCGTCGTCGGCGCGGGTGCCAAGGCCGTCGCCATCGCGGCGAAGGCCGCCGAGCTGCGCGCGATGGGCGTCGACGCACCCGACCTCATCGCCGTCGAACGGTCGGGCGTCGCCGCCAACTGGCAGTCCGGCGGCGGCTGGACCGACGGCAACCACAGGTTGGGCACCGGCCCCGAGAAGGACGTCGGCTTCCCGTACCGGTCGTCGCTGGTCCCGCGCCGCAACGGCGAACTCGACGAGCGGATGACCCGGCACAGCTGGCAGGCCTACCTCGTCGCCACGGGGCAGTTCGCCGAGTGGATCGACCGGGGCCGCCCGGCGCCCACGCACCGGCGGTGGAGCCAGTACCTGCGCTGGGTGGCCGACGACATCGGGATGCCCGTCGTTCGGGGTGAGGTGGAACGGATCTCGGTCTCGACAGAGGAAGGCGGGGAGCGGTGGTCGCTGCACACCGCCGAGACGACCGTGCGCGCCGACGGGGTGGTCATCACCGGGCCCGGGCAGGCCGAACGGTCGGTGCTGCCCGGCAACCCGCGGGTCATGTCGATCGCCCAGTTCTGGCACCACGCCGCCTCGCACGAACGCATCTCCGCCGAGCGGGTGGCCGTCATCGGTGGCGGTGAGACGGCCGCGTCGATGCTCAACGAGCTGTTCCGGCACCGGGTTTCGACGATCACGGTGATCTCGCCGTCGGTCACCCTGTTCACCCGCGGGGAGAGCTTCTTCGAGAACACCCTGTTCTCCGACCCGACCGGCTGGACGAGCCTGACGCTCGCCGAACGGCGCGACGCGCTGGCCCGCACCGACCGCGGCGTGTTCTCGGCGCGCGTGCAGGACGCGCTGCTGGCCGACGACCGGATCCGGCACCTGCGTGGGCGGGTGGCACACGCCGTGGCACGCGACGGCCGAATCCGGTTGACGCTCAGCACCAACACCGCAGGCGAGGCCGTCGAGACCGTGCACGGTTTCGACCTCGTCATCGACGGATCGGGTGCCGACTCGCTGTGGTTCCTGCCGCTGTTCGACCAGGATGCGCTCGACGTCTTGGAACTCGGGATGGGCGGTCCGCTCAGCGGTGAGCTGCTGCAGGAGTCGATCGGCTACGACCTCGCCGTCGTCGGGGTCCATCCGAAGTTGTTCCTGCCCGGCCTGTCCGGGCTGACCCAGGGGCCCGGCTTCCCGAACCTGAGTTGCCTTGGCATGCTGTCCGACCGCGTCCTGGGCTCGGATCTCACCGCGGCGCAGCCCATCGCCGCGTTCGCCCGATCACGACTCGATGAGGAGACTCGATGAGCACCAACCCCTTCGACGACGAGAACGCAGGCTTCTACGTCCTGGTCAACGACGAGGAGCAGCACAGCCTGTGGCCGGTCTTCGCCGACGTTCCCGCCGGCTGGCGCGTCGTGTTCGGCGAGAGCACCCGGGCCGACTGCCTGGCCTTCGTCGAGGAGAACTGGACCGACCTGCGGCCGAAGAGCCTGCGCGACGCGATGGCTGCCGGCTGACCTCTTCGTCTCCCTTCTTCCCGCGAGCGTGCGTGTCTGCGGGCGACACGCCGCGTTCAGACCCGAGTTCGCGCACGCTCGCGGGCGGAATGAGTGCCCGCCCGGTCCGTAGGCTGACCGGGTGACAGCCCGCATCGGAGCAGCGCTCTGGATCGCCTCGGCGGTCGTGTACTTCGTGACCGAGGCCGTCGCCGCTGCGGCCGTGCCTGGGTACGACTACGCCCACCACTACATCAGCTCCCTGGGTCAACCCGACATCTCGCCGCGATCGGCGTTGATGAACTTGGCGTTCCTGGTGCAGGCGGTGGCGCTGCCCCTCGGTGGCTGGCTGCTGTGCCGTGGCCGGAAGGCGCCGCTGTTCCTGGCGTTCGCCGTGTGCAACGGGGTGGGCAACGTTCTGGTCGCGCTGGTGCACAGCGGAACTCCGTCGCCCTGGCACGGGATTGGCGCCGCGATGGCGATCGGCGGCGGCAACGCCACCGTGCTGGCCGGCGCGTGGGCGCTGCGGCCCGGGTTTCGCGCGTACCGGGCGATGTCGGTGGTGCTGGGCGTGGTCGGGCTCGCGTGCCTGGCCGTGGTCGTCTCCGCGGTGCCGCCGGTGGGCGCGTGGGAGCGGGGGAGCGTCTACACGATCTATGCCTGGCAGACGGTTACGGCCGTGGCGGTCCTGGTCGGATCGGCGGCGAGCGTGCGTGAACTCGGGTCGGGGCGCGGCGTGTCGCCCGCAGACACGCACGCTCGCGGGAATTAGATGTGGGTGGGCCCGGTCTGGTGCTCGAACGGCTGGTCCATGTCGTACACGCGGGCGTGCAGCACGGTCCGATTGCGCAGCGCGGAGCGCACGGCGCGGTGCAGACCGTCCTCCAGGTACACCGTGCCCTGCCAGCGCACCGCGTGCGGGAACAGGTCGCCGTAGAACGTCGAATCCTCCGATAGCAGCCGGTCGAGCGCCAGCACCGTCGTCGTGGTGACCAATTCGTCGAGTCGGATCTGCCGCGGCGGGATCTGTGCCCACTGCCGATGGGACAGGCCGTGCTCGGGATAGGGCTTGCCGTCGCGGACGCCCTTGAAGATCACGTGCGGGCCGTCACTGGTGGAGGAGTCCGTGACGTCGGCGTCGGCATGGGAACGAGGTTAGTGCTCCTAGGCGATGTTGTCCCGGGCATGCTGGCGGCCCGATCGGTCTGCCGCCCGCCGGCAACGTCGCTGGTCACCGTAAAATGAAGGTTCGCTTCTAGGTGAGGTAGGTGAACGCATGAGTAGTGCCGATGACCGGCGTTTCGAAGTGTTGCGCGCCATCGTCGCCGATTTCGTGACCACGAAGGAGCCGATCGGCTCCAAGACGCTGGTCGAGCGGCACAACCTCGGCGTTTCCAGCGCCACGGTGCGCAACGACATGGCGGTCCTCGAAGCCGAGGGCTACATCGCCCAGCCGCACACGAGTTCGGGCCGCGTGCCCACCGAGAAGGGGTATCGCGAGTTCGTCGACCGGCTGCACGACGTCAAGCCGCTGTCCAGCAGCGAACGGCGCGCCATCCTGAAGTTCCTCGAAGACGGCGTCGACCTCGACGACGTCCTGCGCCGCGCGGTACGGCTGCTCGCGCAGCTGACCCGCCAGGTCGCGATCGTCCAGTACCCGACCCTGACGACGTCGACGGTGCGTCATCTCGAGGTCGTCGCCCTGACGCCTGCCCGGTTGCTGCTCGTCGTGATCACCGACACCGGCCGCGTCGATCAGCGCATCGTCGAACTCGGCGACGCCCTCGACGAACACCAGCTCTCACAGCTCCGCGAGCGGCTCGGCCAGGCGCTGGAAGGCAAGCCGCTGTCGACGGCGTCGGTGAACGTCGCCGACCTCGCCTCGCAGCTCGACGGCCACGGCGGCCTGGGCGATGCCGTGGGCCGCGCCGCCACCGTCCTGGTCGAGACCCTCGTCGAACACAAGGAGGAACGCCTCCTGCTCGGCGGCACCGCGAACCTGACCCGCAACACCGCCGACTTCGGCGGGTCACTGCGCTCGGTGCTCGAGGCGCTCGAGGAGCAGGTGGTCGTCCTGCGGTTGCTCGCCGCCCAGCAGCAAGCCGGTAAGGTCACGGTACGCATCGGGCAGGAAACCGAGGCCGAACAAATGGCCGGTACCTCGGTTGTCAGCACTACCTATGGCTCGCTGGGCAAGGTGTACGGCGGCATGGGTGTGGTCGGACCCACACGGATGGACTATCCGGGAACCATCGCCAACGTCGCGGCGGTTGCTCTCTACATAGGCGAAGTCTTGGGCACCCGCTAGGGGTGCGAATTCGGACCGCGCGAGCGGCTTGAAGTTTTCTTGGAAGGGTTTGGCGTGGCACGCGATTATTACGGGTTGCTCGGTTTGAGCAAGGGCGCGAGTGATTCGGACATCAAGCGCGCGTACCGACGACTGGTGCGCGAGCTACATCCCGACGTCAACCCCGATGCGACCGAACAGTTCGCCGAGGTCAAGCTGGCCTACGAGGTGCTGACCGACCCCGATCGGCGCCGGATCGTCGACATGGGTGGCGATCCCATGGAGTCCGGCGGCATGGGCGGCGCAGGCAACGGCTTCAGCGGCTTCGGTGGGCTGGGTGACGTCTTCGAGGCCTTCTTCGGCGGCGGTGCCGGCGGCGGCCGTGGTCCGGTCGGCCGGGTGCGACCCGGCTCGGACTCGCTGCTGCGAATGCGTCTGGACCTCACCGAGTGCGCGACGGGCGTGACCAAGCAGGTCACCGTCGACACCGCGATCCTGTGCGACGTGTGCCAGGGCAAGGGCACCCACGGCGACTCGACCCCGGTCACGTGCGACACCTGTCACGGCCAGGGCGAGGTGCAGACCGTGCAGCGGTCGCTGCTAGGCCAGGTCATGACCACCCGGCCCTGCCCGGTGTGCGCCGGGGTCGGCGAGACGATTCCCGACCCCTGCCACCGCTGCGGCGGCGACGGGCGCGTGCGGGCCCGTCGTGAGGTCAGCGTCAAGATCCCCGCAGGCGTCGGCGAGGGCATGCGGGTGCGGCTGGCGGCCCAGGGCGAGGTCGGCCCGGGCGGCGGGCCTGCAGGTGACCTGTACGTCGAGGTGCACGAACAGCAGCACGAGGTGTTCGTTCGCGACGGCGACGACCTGCACTGCACGGTCTCGGTGCCCATGGTCGACGCGGCACTGGGCACGACCGTCAGCGTCGACGCGATCCTCAGCGGGCCGACCGACATCACGATCGCTCCCGGCACGCAGCCTGGCACGGTGACCACGCTGCGCGGGCACGGCATGCCGCACCTGCGGTCGGGCGTGCGTGGCGATCTGCACGTCCACATCGAGGTCGTCGTGCCGTCGCGGCTCGACCACACGGACACCGATCTATTGCGCAAGATCAAGGACCACCGCGTGCGCGACGTCGCCGAGGTGAAGTCCACGAATGCCGGGCCCACCGCGAACGGCGGCCTGTTCAGCCGGCTGCGCGAGACGTTCACCGGTCGCTGACGCGCGTATGAACGTGAAGCGGCATCGCTTGTGAGCAGCGCGCTGTTCTACGTCGACGAGCTGCCCGAGGGCGCCGAGTCCGTCGTCGTCGACGGTGACGAGGGGTTCCACGCCGCGAACGTGCGGCGAATCCGCGTCGGTGAACGCATCGACGTCGGCGACGGCGCGGGCACCGTGGCGCACTGCGTCGTCGACGACGTGACCAAGGGCAGGCTGTCCGCTCGCATCGAGACCCTGCGCACGATCGATCCACCGAAGCCCACCGTGACCGTCGTGCAGGCGCTGCCGAAGTCAGACCGCGCCGAACTGGCCGTCGAGCTGGCCACCGAAGCGGGCGCCGATGCGTTCCTGGCGTGGCGGGCCGAGCGCTGCGTGGCGCGCTGGGACGCGGCGAAGGCCGACAAGGGGCTGCGCAGGTGGGGCGCGGTGGCCCGGTCGGCCGCCCGGCAGTCGCGCAGGCCCTACGTCCCGGCCGTCGAGTCCGTCGTGTCGTCCGCCCAGCTGGTGACCATGGTCGCGACCGAGGTCGCCGCGGGCGCGGTGGTGCTGGCGCTGCACGAGTCGGCCACCGAACCGATCACCGGGCCCACGCTGACCGGCCGGCTCGCATCCGCCGACAGGGTGTTCCTGCTGGTCGGGCCCGAGGGCGGGATCAGCGACGGTGAGATCGCCGCGTTGACCGGCGCGGGTGCCACCGCGGTGGTGCTGGGCCCGTCGGTGCTGCGGACGTCGACCGCCGCGGCCGTCGCGCTGGGGGCGCTCGGCGTGCTGACGCCCAGGTGGCGATGACGAAGCCGCCCGTTATCCATTGGGGCGTGGCAGTGACCAGCGGTAAACTCGCAACAGACACGCACGCCAACCCAGGAAGCAGGCACTGAACTCCACGTGACGCCCCGCGAGACGAACGCTGCCTCGTCGTCGGTACGAAGCAGCAACCCCGTACGCAGCAACATCAACGTGCCGCCGGACCTGGTCGTGGGCCTACTCGGCTCTGCCGACGAGAACCTGCGTGCGCTGGAGGGCCTGCTCACCGCCGACGTGCATGCGCGAGGCAATGCGCTGACGCTCTCTGGTGAGCCCGCCGACGTCGCCCTCGCCGAACGTGCGCTCACCGAACTCATGGCCGTGGTGTCGAGCGGTCAGACCCTCACTCCCGATGCAGTTCGCCACACGGTGTCGATGCTGATGGGGTCGGGCTCCGAATCGCCTGCCGACGTCCTGACGCTGGACATCCTGTCGCGGCGCGGCAAGACGATCCGCCCCAAGACGCTGAACCAGAAGCACTACGTCGACGCGATCGACAAGCACACCATCGTGTTCGGCATCGGCCCCGCCGGTACTGGCAAGACGTACCTCGCGATGGCGAAGGCGGTCAGCGCGCTGCAGAGCAAGCAGGTCTCGCGCATCATCCTGACCCGGCCCGCCGTGGAAGCCGGTGAGCGCCTTGGCTTCCTGCCCGGAACGTTGAGCGAGAAGATCGATCCGTATCTGCGTCCGCTGTACGACGCACTGCACGACATGATGGACGCCGAACTGATCCCGAAGCTGGTGAGCACGGGCGTCATCGAGGTTGCGCCCCTGGCGTACATGCGTGGCCGCTCGTTGAACGACGCCTTCGTGGTGCTCGACGAGGCGCAGAACACCACTGCCGAGCAGATGAAGATGTTCCTGACCCGCTTGGGATTTGGATCGAAGATCGTCGTCACGGGTGACACCACCCAGATCGACCTGCCCGGCGGCGCCCGCTCGGGTCTGCGTGCCGCGGTAGACATCCTCGATGGCATCAGCGACATTCACATCGCCGAACTCACCAGCGCCGACGTCGTGCGGCACCGCCTGGTGGCCGAGATCGTGGACGCCTATGCCAGGCACGAGGACTCGGGTGCGCTGAACCGTTCACAGCGCCGGGCGAATGCGGGCAGGCCGCGCCGGTGAGCATCGAGGTATCGAACGAGTCCGGGCTGGACGTCTCGGAGACCGAGCTGATCAGCGTCGCCAAGTTCGTCATCGAGCGGATGGACGTCAACCCGGCGGCCGAGTTGTCGATGGTGCTGCTCGACACCGCCGCGATGGCCGACCTGCACATGCGGTGGATGGACCTGCCCGGTCCCACCGACGTCATGAGCTTCCCGATGGACGAACTCGAACCAGGCGGACGGCCCGACGCCCCCGAACCGGGCCCGTCCATGCTCGGCGACATCGTGCTGTGCCCCGAGTTCGCCGCCAAACAAGCCGAGACGGCCGGGCATTCGCTCGGCCAGGAACTCGCGCTACTGACCGTGCACGGCGTGCTGCACCTGTTGGGCTACGACCACGCCGAACCCGATGAAGAGAAGGAGATGTTCGCCTTGCAACGCGAACTGCTCGAGGAGTGGGTCGCCGCCCAAGTGGACGAATATCACCGGGAACGGCAGACCGAACGCGACCGAAGACTGCTCGACGAGTCGCGCTTCTACGATCAATCGTGACGGGCCTGACGCCCCTGCTCGGGGCCATCGCGCTGATCTTCGTCGGCGGGCTGTTCGCGGCCGTCGACGCTGCAGTGAGCACCGTGTCGATGGCGCGGGTCGAAGAACTCGTCCGCGACGAACGCCCCGGTGCCGCCCGTCTGGCGCGGCTCATGCACGACCGGCCGCGGTACATCAACCTCGTCGTCCTGCTGCGCATCACGTGCGAAACCATCGCGACCGTCATGCTGGTCGCCTATCTGGCGGAACGGCTCGGCTTCGGTTGGGGATTGGTGGCCGCGGCGGCGATCATGGTGGTGGTCAGCTTCGTGGCGATCGGCGTGGGCCCACGCACGGTAGGCCGTCAGAACGCCTACTCGATCGCATTGGTGGCGGCCCTTCCGCTGCAGGCGATCTCGGTGCTGCTGACCCCGATCAGCCGCCTGCTCGTCCTGCTCGGCAACGCGCTGACCCCCGGTCGCGGCTTCCGCAACGGACCGTTCGCCTCCGAGATCGAGCTGCGTGAGGTCGTCGACCTCGCCCAGCAGAGCGGCGTGGTGGCCGACGACGAGCGCCGGATGATCCAGTCGGTCTTCGAACTCGGCGACACCGCCGTGCGCGAGATCATGGTGCCGCGCACCGAGATGGTGTGGATCGAAGCCGACAAGACGGCCGGCCAGGCCACGTCGCTCGCGGTGCGCAGTGGGCACTCGCGCATACCGGTCATCGGCGAGAACGTCGACGACGTCGTGGGTGTCGTCTTCCTCAAGGACCTCGTCGAGCAGACCTACTACTCGACCAACGGGGGCCGCGACACCAAGGTGTCCGACGTCATGCGTCCCGCGGTCTTCGTGCCGGACTCCAAGCCGCTCGACGAGCTGCTGCGCGAGATGCAGCGCGACCGGAACCACATGACGCTCCTGGTCGACGAATACGGTGCCATCGCCGGACTGGCCACCATCGAAGACGTCCTGGAGGAGATCGTCGGCGAGATCGCCGACGAGTACGACACCGACGAAGTCCAGCCTTGGGAAGATCTCGGCGACAATCAGTTCCGGGTCTCGGCCCGGGTTCCGCTGGACGACCTGGAAGAGCTGTTCGACGGGCTCGACATCAACAGCGACCTCGACGACGTCGACACCGTCGGCGGGTTGCTCGCCCACGAACTGGGCAGGGTTCCGCTGCCGGGCGCCGAGGTGGCATGGGGCCCACTGCGACTGCGCGCCGAGGGCGGCCGCGACCATCGCGGCCGGGTGCGCGTCGGCACCGTGCTGGTCACCCGCACCGACGGCGACGGCAACGGTGAAGGCGACGACGATGAGGACTGATGAGAGGGGAATTCGAGTGAGCGAACTCGACGCCGAGGACGCCAAGCTCGTCGTACTCGCCCGTGGGGCGATGGCGCGAGCCGAGGCGGGCAACGGTGCCGCCGTCCGCGATCTCGACGGCCGCACGTACGCAGGTGCTCCCGTCACCCTCGAAGCGTTGACCCTTACGGCACTGCAGGTCGCGGTCGCCGCCGCCGTGTCCAGCGGCGCCGTCGGCCTCGAAGCCGCCGTGCTGGTGGGCGGTTCGGACGACGATGCCGGAGTGGCCGCCGTACGCGAGATGTCCGCCGACGCCTCGGTGATCGTGACCGACCGGGCGGGCACGCCGCTATGAGGCTCTCGTGACCGAATTCCGTTCTGGTTTCGTCTGCTTCGTGGGCCGGCCCAACACCGGCAAGTCGACGCTCACCAACGCGCTGGTCGGCGAGAAGGTGGCGATCACGTCCAACCGCCCGCAGACCACGCGGCACACGATCCGCGGAATCGTCCACCGCGACGACTTCCAGATCGTGCTCGTCGACACCCCCGGTCTGCACCGTCCCCGCACACTGCTGGGGCAACGCCTCAACGAACTGGTGAAGGGGACGTACTCCGAAGTCGACGTGATCGGGATGTGCATTCCCGCCGACGAGACCATCGGCCCCGGGGATCGTTGGATCTACCAACAGATCCGTGACGTCGCGCCGCGGACCACGTTCGTCGTCGTCGTCACCAAGACCGACAAGGTGTCGCGGGAGAAGGTCGCCGCTCAGCTGATCGCGGTGAGCGAATTGACAGGCGGCACAGCGGAGATCGTGCCGGTGTCGGCAACGGCGGGGGAGCAGCTCGACGTGCTGATCGACGTGCTGGTCGCCCAGCTGCCGCCCGGCCCGGCGTTCTATCCCGACGGCGAGCTGACCGACGAGCCCGAGGAAGTCCTCATGGCCGAACTCATCCGGGAGGCCGCGCTCGAGGGCGTCCGCGACGAGCTGCCGCACTCGCTGGCCGTCGTCATCGACGAGGTGAACGAACGCGAGGGCCGTGACGACCTGATCGACGTGCACGCGATCCTCTACGTCGAGCGCGACAGCCAGAAGGGCATCATCATCGGCAAGGGCGGCGCCCGTCTCCGCGAGGTCGGCACCGCCGCGCGCACCCAGATCGAGAAACTGCTCGGCACGAAGGTGTACCTGGAACTGCGCGTCAAGATCGCCAAGAACTGGCAGCGCGACCCGAAACAGCTGGGCCGACTGGGCTTCTAGGCTCCGCGGGTCAGGCCGGCTCGGCCCACCACGGGTCGGGCTGGCGGGTGGCCCAGTTGCCCACGACCTCGAGTTCGGCCGCCAGCGAGATCAGCAGCGGCTCGCTGTTGGCCGGACCCATCAGCTGCACCCCGATCGGCAGCCCGTCAGAGGTGAAACCCGCTGGGATGCTGATCGACGGCCAGCCCAATAGATTCCACGGCCAGGTCACCGGGCACTCGCGGATCATCGCGCGGTCCGTTGCCAACCCGCCGCGGCCGTCGTAGTCGTGCACGCCGGGTGGCGGCATCGCTGTGGTCGGGGCGAGGACCACGTCAGCGAGATTGAAGATCCACCCGATCCGTCGCTGCGCCTCCGCCTCGCGCCGGCGGGCCTTGCGCAGCACCTGCTCCGACAGCAGCCGTCCGGTCCGCATGTTGGCCGTCGTGCGCTCCTCCCACTCGACGAGCGGTCCGAGCCGGTCGGCCCAATCGAGCAGACCCGACGTCGAGCGGGACAGGAAGTCCCACGACATGCGCACGCCGTAGTCGGGGTTCGCGGTCCGCACGGTGTGCCCCAGTTCCTCGAGCTGGTTCGCGACGGTCGCCATCGCGGCGCGGATTTCGGGGTGCAGCTTCGCGCGGAAGAGGGTGAACGGGAACTCGGTCGACATCGCCACGGTCAGCTGACCGGGCGCCTGTGCGACGTGGTCCGTCGCGCGGATGGGTGGTGGCCGGTGCAGGTCGCCGTCGACGTTGCCCGACGCCGCATCGAGCACCAGTGCCGCGTCGGTCACCGTCCGCGCGAGCACGCCGTTGACGGTGATGCCGTTGAACGCCTCGGGCAGCGGCCACGTCGAGATGCGGCCGCGCTGCGGCTTGATGCCGACGAGGTGGGTCCACGCCGCGGGGATGCGCACGCTGCCCGCGCCGTCGGAGCCGATGGCCGCCGTCACCAGACCCGCGGCCACCGCCGCCGCGCTGCCGCCCGACGAGCCGCCGGGTGAGTGCTGTCGCGACCAGGGGTTCCTGGTGTGCCCGAAGCCCGGTCCGCTGGTGAACGGCCACTGGCCGAGTTCGCAGGTGTTGGTCTTGCCGACGATGACCGCACCCGCGGCGCGCAGCCGACGGACCACCTCGCTGTCGGCGGTGGCGGGAAGCGGGTCGCCTGCCGTGCCGAAGCGCGTCGGCACCCCCGCGACGTCGACGTCGTCCTTGACTGCGAGCGGGATGCCGAGCAGCGGCAGGTACTGGCCGCCTGCGCGCATCCGGTCAGCCTTGCGGGCGTCGGCGATGGCCTGTTCGGCGAGGACGACGCGGAAGGCGTTGAGGGTGGGCTGGCTCGCGGCAATCGCGTCCAACGAGTGTCTGACCAGCTTCTCGGATGTGGTTTGGCCGCTGGCGAGCTGGAACAGCTGCTGCGTCAGCGTGGGAAATCGAGAGGCGGACGAACGCTTGGCGGATGCCTTGGGTGGAGTCAGAACCATGTTGGTTCGAGAATATCGGTCGTAAATCACGGTCCGGCCTCGCCGACGACGTCACCGTCTGGTGCAAGACTGGAGCGATGCGGTTGTACCGGGATCGAGCAGTGGTGCTGCGGCAGCACAAGCTCGGCGAGGCCGACCGGATCGTGACGTTGCTCACCCGCGACCACGGTTTGGTGCGCGCCGTCGCCAAGGGCGTTCGCCGTACCCGCAGCAAGTTCGGTGCCCGGCTCGAGCCGTTCGCGCACATCGACGTGCAGCTGCACCCGGGACGCAACCTCGACATCGTCACCCAGGTGCAGGCCATCGACGCCTTCGCCACCGACATCGTCAGCGACTACGGCCGCTACACCTCCGGGTGCGCGGTGTTGGAGACCGCCGAGCGGATCGCAGGCGAGGAGCATGCCCCGGCGCCTGCCCTGCACCGGCTCACCGTGGCGGCGCTGCGGGCCGTGGCCGACGGCGCCCGGGCTCGCGAGTTGGTTCTGGACGCATACCTGCTGCGGGCCATGTCGATTGCGGGCTGGGCGCCTGCGCTCGTCGAGTGCGCGCGGTGCGCCACCCCTGGGCCGCACCGGGCGTTCCACGTCGCCGCCGGTGGGAGCGTCTGCATGCACTGCCGTCCGTCGGGGTCGATCACGCCGCCCCAGGGCGTGGTGGACCTGATGGCCGCGTTGCACGACGGGGACTGGGACGTGGCCGAAGCGTCCACGCCGGCGCACCGCAGCCAGGCGAGCGGTCTGGTGGCCGCACACCTGCAGTGGCACCTGGAACGCCAAATGCGGACGTTGCCGCTGGTGGAACGGGTGTACCGGGTCGACGCCGCGGTCACCGCCACGGTCGACGGACGCCGGATTCCTCTGGTCGGGCAGGATGAGTCCCATGGCTTTGATGCGGGGCGCGGGCAAGGAGACCTACCCACAACTGCCTCCAGCGCCTGAGGACTACCCGACCTTTCCGGACAAGTCCACGTGGCCCGTGCCGTTCCCCGAGCTGCCGCCGGGCACGAACGGCAGGTTCTCGCGTCCGCCGCAGCATCCGTCCAAGGCGTCGGCGCCGCAGATCCCGGAAGGTCAGGTGCCCCAGCACGTCGCGGTGGTGATGGACGGCAACGGCCGCTGGGCGACTCAGCGCGGTCTCGGCCGCACGGAGGGCCACAAGATGGGCGAGGCGGTGCTGATCGACATCACCTGCGGTGCCATCGAGATCGGCGTCAAGCACCTCACGGTGTATGCGTTCTCCACCGAGAACTGGAAGCGCAGCACCGAGGAGGTCCGCTTCCTGATGGGCTTCAACCGCGAGGTCGTGCGGCGCCGCCGGGAGAACCTCAACGCGATGGGCGTGCGGATGCGCTGGGTGGGCTCGCGGCCGCGAATGTGGCGCAGCGTCATCAAGGAGTTCGACATCGCCGAGCAGATGACCGTCGGCAATGACGTCATCACGATCAACTACTGCGTGAACTACGGCGGCCGGACCGAGATCGTCGAGGCAACAAGGGAACTCGCGCAGTTGGCGGCCGAGGGCAAGATCAACCCCAACCGGATCGGCGAGGCGACGTTCGCCAAGCACCTGCACCGTGCCGACATCCCCGACGTCGACCTATTCATCAGGACGTCGGGGGAGCAGCGGGCCAGCAACTTCCTGATCTGGCAGGCGGCGTACGCCGAGTTCGTCTTCCAGGACAAGCTGTGGCCGGACTACGACCGCCGCGACCTGTGGGAGGCCTGCATGGAGTACGTCAACCGCAATCGTCGCTTCGGTAGAGCCTGATGTCGCTGCTGGAACGGCTGTCGTCGGTACTCCGCGACGTCACGACGGTGCTCGAGGAGGATGACGAGGGCCTGACGGTCAGTCATGCCGGCACCGTCGCGTCGATCCGGGTCGTGACGATCGCCGACGGCCTCGAGATGGTGTCGCTGTCACAGCCGTTGGCGTGGGATCTGCCGTTGACCAACAAGACGCGTGAACGCGTCGTCGAGCACGCCGGTCGCACGATGCTGGGCTCGGTGGTGCTAGTGGAGAAGCTGGTGGAGTCGCCGGCCAACGGTGCGACGAAGGCATCGGCGACGCGAAAGACGGGCGCCAAGAAGGTCGCCGACGTGATGCTGCGCTACAACTTCCCGGCAGCGGGCCTCGGCGACGAGGCGCTGCGCACGCTGGTGATGCTGGTGCTGTCCGCCGGGGTCGACGTGCGCGCGGCGCTAACCGGCTGAGTCGGCGGGCACGCAGTCACCGCACACGCCGAAGATCTCGATGGTGTGCGTGACGTCGGTGAAGCCGTGTTCGCGCGCCACGTCGGCGGCCCACTTCTCGGCCGCACCGCCCTGCACCTCGACGGCGGTTCCGCACCCGCGGCACACCAGGTGGTGGTGATGGTGGGCGGAGCAGCGCCGGTAGACCGATTCGCCGGTGTCGGTGCGCAGGCTGTCGACGAGCCCGGAGGCGGCCATGGTCTGCAACGTCCGGTACACCGTGGTCAGGCCGATGCCCTCGCCGCGGCGGCGCAGCTCGTCGTGCAGTTCCTGCGCGGAGCGGAATTCGTCGACGTTCTCGAGCAGTGCCGCAATGGCGGCGCGCTGCTTCGTCGACCGAACCGCGACGCCCGTCATGCGCGATCCTCGGCGGAGTGGTCCACGGCGGCGAGCACGATGTCGCACAGATGGTGGTCGACGAGGCGGTAGTACACCTCGCGTCCGGACCGTTCGCCTGCGACGACGCCTGCCGACTTGAGGATCCGCAGGTGCTGGCTGACCAGTGGCTGCGGCACCTCGAGCGAGTCGACGAGTTCGTGAACGCACCGCGAGGACTCCCGCAGCTGCAGGACGATCGCGATGCGGACGGGCGCGGCCAGCGCTCGCAGCAGCTCGCCCGCGGAGTCGAGGACCTCGCGCGGCGGCAGGTCGAGCGGCGGCGGCCCGTCGTGGCCGTGGTGCTCGTGGCCGCCGTGCTCCGGACCGCCCTGCGAGTGATCTGCCAAACTGGAAACGGTTTTCATTAGAAGTCAGAATACATGCGGAATGCTGCATGTCAACGCATTGATCGTCCGGTGGGCCTACGCCAGAGCGATGGCCGGACACGCGCCTGACTAGGCTGTGAACCCGTGGCATCCATCATCGACACCGTTGCGAACCTGGCGAAACGCCGTGGCCTGGTCTATCAGTCCGGCGAGATCTACGGGGGTACGAAGTCGGCGTGGGACTACGGCCCACTCGGGGTCGAATTCAAGGAGAACATCAAGCGGCAGTGGTGGCGGTCGATGGTCACCGGCCGCGACGACGTCGTGGGCCTGGACAGCGCGATCATCCTGCCCCGCGAGGTGTGGGTCGCCTCCGGTCACGTCGAAGTCTTCAACGACCCACTGGTCGAATGCCTGAACTGCCACAAGCGTCATCGGCAGGATCACTTGCAGGAGGCCTACTTCGAGAAGCGCGGGGCCAAGGACGGACTGGCCGATCCCGACGCCGTTCCGATGGAGGAGATCGTCTGCCCGGACTGCGGCACGAAGGGTCAGTGGACCGCGCCGCGCGACTTCAACATGATGCTCAAGACCTACCTCGGACCGATCGAGTCCGAGGAGGGCATGCACTACCTGCGGCCCGAGACTGCCCAGGGCATCTTCGTGAACTTCGCGAACGTGGTGACGACGTCGCGCCGCAAGCCGCCGTTCGGCATCGGCCAGATCGGCAAGAGCTTCCGCAACGAGATCACGCCCGGCAACTTCATCTTCCGGACCCGCGAGTTCGAGCAGATGGAGATGGAGTTCTTCGTCGAGCCCGCGACCGCGCCGGAGTGGCACCAGTATTGGATCGACACGCGGTTCCAGTGGTACGTCGACCTCGGCATCAATCCGGAGAACCTGCGGCTCTACGAGCATCCGAAGGAGAAGCTGTCGCACTACTCGGATCGCACCGTCGACATCGAGTACAAGTTCGGCTTCTCGGGCAACCCGTGGGGTGAACTCGAGGGCGTCGCCAACCGCACCGACTTCGACCTGTCGACGCACTCCAAGCACTCCGGCACCGACCTGTCGTTCTACGACCAGGCGACCGAGAACCGCTTCGTGCCATACGTGATCGAGCCCGCAGCGGGGTTGACGCGGTCGCTGATGGCGTTCCTGGTCGACGCGTACACCGAGGACGAGGCGCCCAACGCCAAGGGTGGCGTCGACAAGCGCACGGTCCTGCGCCTCGACCCGCGCCTGGCGCCGGTCAAGGCAGCGGTGCTGCCGCTGTCCCGCCACGCCGACTTGTCGCCGAAGGCGCGGGACTTGGCCGCCGAGCTCCGCAGGTCGTGGAACGTCGACTTCGACGACGCAGGCGCGATCGGTCGCCGCTACCGCCGCCAGGACGAGATCGGCACGCCGTTCTGCATCACGATCGACTTCGACTCGCTCGAGGATCAGGCGGTCACCATCCGTGAGCGCGACGCCATGACCCAGGAACGCGTCGCGATCTCCGAGGTGTCGAACTACCTGGCGGTGCGCCTCAAGGGCTGCTAGGCACTCCCGTAATTACTCCCGCGAGCGTGCGTGTCTGCGGGCGACACGCCGCGCTAGGACCCGAGTTCACGCACGCTCGATTGTCCCCAGTCGCGAGTTCATCCCCAGATTGCCCTAGCGGTCTGGCGGTGGGATCACCGGCGAGGTCACGATCGACCGCGTGGACGCTTGCGTGGAACGGCTGCTCGAAGCTCAGGGTGGCGTGGCGGGCACGGGCCAACTGCTGACGGTGCTGAGCCGGGGTCAGCTCGACCGCCGCATCGATCGCGGTGAGCTGACCAAGGTCTGGCCGGGCATCTATTGCGCAGGCGAACCCGATGACGGGATTCGGCTGCGCGGGCTCGACCTTCGTGCCGGTGAGCAGGTCGCGATGTGCCTCGGCACCGCGGCCGCGGCCTACGGCTTCGACACCGAGGGCGACGCCGACCTGCACGTCCTCAACCCGGTCCGACACCAGCTCCGCAATTCGGATGGGCTGGTCGTCCACCGTCGTGACGGAGCGCCGCTGGGCCGTATCGATGGTCGACGGGCGACGACCCCCGCGTGGACCGCGGTCGAGGTGGCTCGCGGCCTTCGTCGACCGCGGGCGCTGGCGACACTCGACGCCGCACTGCGCTCCGGCACGTGCGACCGCCGAGACCTGCACTTCGCCGCAGTCGAGCAGTTCGGCCGTCGCGGCATCGTGGCCGTCCGCGAACTCATCCCGCTCGCCGACCCACGCGCCGAGTCCCCGATGGAGAGCGAAGCCCGGCTCGTGATGCTCGACGGCGGATTGCCAACGCCCGAACTGCAATACGACCTCATCGACCGGGCGGGCCGGCTCTGGCGGCTCGACTTCGCGTGGCCGGATCGCAAGGTCGCCGTCGAGTACGACGGGTTCGACTGGCACAGCGACCCCGAAGCCCTGCGCCGGGACCGGCAGAAACGCGCGGCGCTGGCCGAGATGGACTGGACGGTGACGTCGATCGTCTACGACGACGTCAGGCGGCGGCCGGTCGACACCGTGCTCGGCATCCGGCGACAACTGACGCGGACCCGCGCGGCGTGAGCGTGCGTGAACTCGGGTTTCTGCGCGGCGTGTCGCCCGCAGACACGCACGCTCGCGGGAAAACCCCTAGAAGCGGCCGCCGCCGCCGCTGAAACCGCCACCGCCGCCGCCGGACCCACCGAACGAGCCTGGGCTGAAGCCGCCACCGCCGCCGAAGCCACCACCCCCGAAGCCGCCGCGCATCGCGCCGGACAGGATGTTGCCTATGAGGATCCCGCCGATGATGGCGCCCGCATTGCTGCCGCCGCCACCGCCGTAGCCGCCGCCGCCCATGTAGTTCTGTTGGGCGTTGTTCACGTCGGCGTTCGCCAGCGTCTGCGCCTGGCCCGCGAGCATGGCCGCGCCGTTGGCGTGCGCGATCGCCTCGGCGAGGTTGGTCGCGCGCTTGGCCTGTGCGGCGTCGAGTTGACGGACCGCCTCGGCCAGGCGGGTGCGGGCCTCGGGTCCGACGCTCCCGCGCCGGGTGTCGATGAAGTCCGACACCGATCGCACCCGGGACTGCGCGGCGAACAGCGCCGAATCGAACGCGCGGCTCATGCGTTCGGCCGCCTCCCGTTCCTCGGTGACGGTCGACAGCAGCTGGTCGAGTTCGGCGTCGGCCTGGGTGAGTTCGGTGAAAGCGCCCAGCGGGTCGGCGCCACCGTTGCTCTGCGCGTTCGCCACCGCCGTCGCGGCTGCGTCGCGGGCGGCCCGGAGTTCGGCCGCCCGGGGGAGCGACGCCTGGGCGAGCAGTTGGTCGGCGTGAGCGATCCCGCTCTGGCCGTCGGCGATCGCATCGGGCAGGCCGGCGACGGCCCTGTTGATGTCGGTCGCCGCACTGTCGACCGAGTCGAGCAGCGTGCGCGCCTGCCCGAGCGCCGACTCGGCGGCGTGAATCGAGTCCACCAAACCCGCCTGGCTGCCCGCGGGACGAGCGACCAGTGCCCTCGCGTCGGTGATGTTCTGGTCGGCGAACGTCAGGCGATGGCTTGCCGCGTCGACGTTTCCGGCGATCGAGTGCAGCGCGGTCTCGGAGAACTGAGCGTTCAGCGCCGTCAGCCGCTGCCGGGCGGGCTCGATGCGCGCGGTGAGGTCGACCATCTGCTGGGTCAGCGTGTCGAGCCGGCTCGGCGCGTTGATCACCAGGTCGCGCATCTGCGCGAACGCCTCGCCCTGGGCCTCCAGCTCCCGGTCGGCCCTCGCCGCCGCCACGACCACTCTGGTCAACAGGTCGCGCCGCTGCTGCGGTGTCTCGGGTACGGCGTCGTCGAGTATCTGCCGCACGTTGAAGGCTTGGGCGAGCGTCGTCTTGGCGTTGTCGACCGCTCGGCGGAACGGCGCGGTGTCCCTCTCGCCGAACTCGTCGACCGCCAACGTCAGTTCGTTGTCGCTGGTGCGCACGGCGTTGTCGACCTCGACCACGATCGATCGGGACAGGTCGTCGAGAGCGTCGATGGACAGCGACGCCAGCGCCTCAGGGCTGGTCGGGTCGACGCGCTGCGCTGCGGCGAACTCGGCCTCCCGGCGCTTGCGCTGCCTGCGCCGGCGCCAGAAGAGAAGCACCACCACGGCGATCGCGATCACCGCGAGGATGGCGACAAGCCCAACCCAGTTCATCCCGGCCGCGCTGCCGGTGTCACCGAGACCCGTTGCGGCGGCGACGGCGGCACCAGCCCAGTCGCCTCTGCGTAGCGCGGGTTCGACCTCGTTGCGCCGCAACGTGTCGACATCGACGCCGCCCGCCGCCTCGGTAGGGACCAGCAACGCGTAGGCGCGATCGCCGGTCGCGACCGCGAGGATGGCGTCGGTTTCCTGTAAATCGCTGAGGCTGAACGTGCTTCGCGCCCAGGCTTCCGCGTTCTGGCCCGAGAAGGAGTCGACGTAGACCACCCACAGCCGGATCCGGCGTGCGTCGTAGAGGCCGTCGACGGCCGTCTGCACCTGAGTGAGTTGCCCGGCGCTCAACACGCCGGCGTCGTCGGTGACGTAGTTCGCCAACCGCGTGGGCCGGTCCGCCCACGCAGTCGGCGTCGTCATCAGGCCGACGGTCAGTGCTGCGAGCAGCAGGCCGATGAAGCGGACCGCTCGACGTTCCCTGCGCATGGCGCCAATCTAGTGGGTGGGCGAACGAGTGCCGCGGTGCTGGCAGACTGTTCGGCGGTGACCACCACGACCGACGACTACGACGACTTCGACCGAGCGCGACTGGTGGTCGAAGCGGCGAAGGGTGCCGCGCTGCCGGGCACCGAGAACGCCGAGCACCGCACGGACTTCGCGCGCGACCGGGCCCGGGTGTTGCACAGCGCCGCGTTCCGGCGTCTTGCCGACAAGACGCAGGTGGTCGGTCCGCGCCAGAGCGAGACGCCCCGCACCCGGCTCACGCACTCGCTGGAGGTCGCGCAGATCGGCCGCGGCATGGCGATCGGCCTCGGCTGCGACCCCGACCTCGTCGACCTGGCAGGCCTCGCCCACGACATCGGGCATCCGCCCTACGGCCACAACGGCGAACGGGCGCTGAACGAGATCTCGAAGCCCTTCGGCGGGTTCGAGGGCAACGCGCAGAACTTCCGGATCCTCACCCGGCTGGAGCCCAAGGTGCTCGACGCCGACGGCCGCTCGGCCGGACTCAACCTCACCCGTGCGGCGTTGGACGCGGTGACCAAGTACCCGTGGCAGCGCTTCGACCGCAGGAAGTTCGGGTTCTACGACGACGACATGGCTGCGGCCCAGTGGGTCCGCGATGGCGCCGACGCGGAGCGCCCGTGCCTCGAGGCGCAGGTGATGGACTGGGCAGACGACGTCGCGTACTCCGTGCACGACGTCGAGGACGGGGTGATCTCCGGGCGCATCGACCTGCGGGTGCTGGCCGACGCCGACGCCGCCGCGTCGCTCGCCCGGCTGGGCGCCGACGCGTTCCCCTCGCTCACGATCGACGACCTGCTCGCCGCCTGCGAGCGGCTCTCCGAGGTTCCCGTGGTGGCGGACGTCGGCAAGTACGACGGCACCCTGGCGTCGTCGGTGGCCCTGAAGCAGATGACGAGCGAACTCGTCGGCCGGTTCGCCAACGCCGCGATCACCGAGACGAGGGCCGCCGCGGGCGACGGACCGCTGCGGCGGTACGACACGGATCTCGCGGTGCCGACGGTGGTGCGCACCGAGGTCGCCGTGCTGAAGATGCTGGCGCTGCAATTCATCATGTCCGACCACGGTCACCTGCGGATCCAGGCCGACCAGCGCACCCGCATCCACGAGGTGGCGCTGACGCTCTGGGCGCAGGCACCGGGCAGCCTCGACCCGCAGTTCGCCCCGGAGTTCGTGGCGGCCGAGGACGACGGGGCCAGGTTGCGCGTCGTGATCGATCAGATCGCCTCCTACACCGAGGGCCGGTTGGAACGAGTGCACGAGGCGCGTTCGCCACGGCCACTAGACTGAATCGGTGGCCGGCCGGATCTCAGATCGCGACATCGCGGCGATCCGTGAGCGCACTCGCATCGAGGACGTCGTGGGCGACTACGTGCAGCTTCGCCGGGCCGGGGTCGACTCCCTGAAGGGGCTCTGCCCGTTCCACGACGAGAAGTCACCGTCGTTCCACGTGCGGCCCAATCACGGCCACTTCCACTGCTTCGGGTGCGGTGAGGGCGGCGACGTCTACGCGTTCCTGCAGAAGATCGAGCACGTCAGCTTCGTCGAGTCGGTCGAGATGCTCGCCGACCGCATCGGCTACACCGTCACCTACTCCGGCAGTTCGACCACCAACGTGCAACGCGACCGCGGCAGCCGAAGCAGGCTCATCGCCGCCAACGCTTCCGCGCAGCAGTTCTACGCCGAGGCGCTGACGTCGGCGGAGGCGGCACCGGCCCGCCAGTACCTGATGGAGCGCAACTTCGACGCCGATGCGGCGGCGACGTTCGGGTGCGGCTTCGCGCCCTCGGGGTGGGACCGGCTGACGAAGCACCTGCTGGGCAAGGGGTTCGAGTTCAAGGAACTCGAGGCGGCTGGGCTCTCCCGCGAGGGCAAGCGCGGCCCGATGGACCGCTTCCACCGGCGGCTGCTGTGGCCGATCCGGGTGTCGTCCGGCGAGGTCATCGGGTTCGGCGCCCGGCGGCTGTTCGACGACGACCCGATGGAGGCCAAGTACGTCAACACCCCCGAGACGGTGCTGTACAAGAAGTCGAACGTGCTGTTCGGTCTCGACCTGGCCAAGCGCGACATCGCCAGGGGCCATCAGGCCGTGGTGGTCGAGGGCTACACCGACGTGATGGCGATGCACCTGGCAGGCGTGACGACGGCGGTGGCGTCGTGCGGTACCGCCTTCGGTGACGAGCATCTGTCGATGCTGCGTCGACTGATGATGGACGACAACTTCTTTCGCGGTGAACTCATCTACGTCTTCGACGGCGACGCCGCGGGACGGGCGGCTGCGGTCAAGGCGTTCGAGGGGGAGCAGAACCTCGCGGGACAGTCGTTCGTGGCCGTCGCCGACGACGGCATGGATCCGTGCGATCTGCGGCTGAAGTCCGGTGACGGCGCACTGCGCGATCTGGTGGCGCGACGAACCCCGTTGTTCGAGTTCGCCATTCGGACCGCGCTGGCCGAGCACGACATGGACAGCGCCGAGGGTCGGGTCGCGGCCCTGCGCCGCTGCGTACCCATGGTCGCCAAGATCAAGGACCCGTCGCTGCGTGACGAGTACGCCCGCCAACTCGCCGGATGGGTGGGCTGGGAGGACGTGGCCCAGGTGCTGGGCCGCGTGCGCGAGGACGCCCGCAGCACCGGTGGTCGGCGAAACGACGCGTCGACCCGTCCGCGTGCCGTTGCCACGGCGCCGCTGGCGCGACCGGATCCGCGCGACCCCACGCTGTGGACTCAGCGCGAATCGCTCAAGGGGGCGCTGCAGTACCCCGCCATCGCCGGCCCGGTGTTCGACTCGCTGTCGGCCGACAGCTTCACCCATCCGGCGTACGCGGGCATCCGCGCCGCCATTCAGGCTGCGGGCGGTACGTCGACCGGTCTGTCGGGTGCGGACTGGATCGAAGCCGTGCGGGAGAAGGTGCCCACCCCCGAACTGGCGAGCCTGATCAACGAGATGAGCGTCGAGGGCATCAACGTCGTCGACGACGACCGACTGCCCCGCTACATCGGCGGCGTATTGGCCCGTCAGCAGGAAGTGTGGGTCGGCAGGCAGATCGCCGAGATGAAGTCCAAGCTGCACCGCATGTCGTCAGTGGATCACAGCGACGAATATCACGCGCTCTACGGCGACCTGATCGCGCTGGAGACCTACCGCAAGAGCCTGATCGAACGGGCCAGCGGCGACGACCTTACTGCGTGAGCGCGCCGATGGCGCTATGGTGAATGCGCTGCACGCCTCGTACGTCCTGGAAGGGCCACTCATGACACTTCGCGCACACCGTCTCGTCGCCGCAGGCGCCCTGGCCGTGGCCGCCGTGGCCACTCCGATCGCCGTGGCGTTCACCAGCGTCGACTCGACCGACACGGCCCAGTGCCGCGCTCACTTCGGCAACCTCGAGGACAACATCTGCCTCGACGGACCGGACTCCGGGAACAGCTTCACGATCGGCACGCCCCAGTACAACGGTGGCAACAGCCCGGACTCGGGCTGGTACGTCGGCCCGATCCTGCCGGGCACGACGTGGACCCAGGGAATCGGCTAGCGCTTTCTCTCACCCTCGGGCAGTAGCACCGAGGTCTTGGCGTCGATCTGCGTCACGTTCACCATCTGCGGGTCGGGTGATACCCGATCGGCCACCTTGCGGCGTCCAGCGTCGATGATCGCCTTGGTGCGAGGGCTTCCCGTGACCGCCCGGTAGGTACCGGCGATCTGCTCGTAGCGCTGCCTGCCGGCCTTGGCGCCCAACACGTAACCCACTGCCATCACGGCGGCGATGCCTATCACTGGACTCCTTCTCGATACGGTGCGTCGCTTTCCATCCTGCCTCACATCGCGGACGACGGCCGGTGCGAGGCGTCCGACCTCCCCGATACCCATGATCGCGACTCCGTACGCTAGAGTCATGCCTCGGTTCGCGGGCATGTTCTGCGCACCACCGGTTGATCCCCTGTAGCTCAATTGGCAGAGCTTCCGACTGTTAATCGGACGGTTCCTGGTTCGAGTCCAGGCGGGGGAGCCACCCGTAGGCTCAGTGCCGTGCGGAACCTCTTCATCGTCATCGCGTCGCTCCTGGCCTTCGTCACCGCGGGTTGCGGTTGGAGCCCGCCGAGCGCTGAGCCCCCTCCGGCGAGTACCTGCACGGCCGACGACGGGCCCGCTGCCGACGTCGTGGCCGCCGAGATCGCGAAGCTGCCCGCGGGCACGCAGTGGCGCGAGACCGCGCGCGGCAACACCGGTGACTGCACGCTGTACTGGGTGCAGGTCGCCTCGGCCTCGCCGGCGCCCGATGCGCCAGGGCAGGTGCTGTTCTTCGACGCGGGCACGCCGATCGGCACCCCGACCCCCGAGCCGCGGCCCTACGTCGCGATCGTGAACTCCGGCCCGGACACCGTCACGGTGCAGTACCAGTGGCGCCAGGGCGCCGATCAGGCGTGCTGCCCGACCGGCATAGGTTCCGTGCGCTTCCAGAGCGCGAATGGCGCGCTGAAGGCGCTGGACCCCGTCCCCGGCCCCTAGTCACCCGACTGCCGGTTTACTCGGCGTTCTGCTCGACGTGCTCGTCGGCATCCGGAATGTGCTCGGGATGCAGCATTTCCGCGTAGCGCAGCTGTTCCGGTATGCCGAAGCCCTCGACCAGGAGCAGCGCGTGCGGACGGAGCTTGCGGCACCGGTCGTTGATCGCGCGGGTGACGGCCTTGGAGCGCTCGGTGGACAGGAAGCGGTGCTCCACGAACCAGGCCTTGTCGGCTTCGATCACCGACAGCGCGTAAAGGTCGCAGACCAGGTTGAGGATTTCGCGGGCGTCGTCGTCGTCGCACGAGTCGATGCCGGCGACGAACGCCTCCAGGATGATCCGGTCGATGTGCGCCTTGGCCGCGTGCAGCACGTGGTCCTGCACGGCGTTGAACGCCTCGAACGGCGACATCTCCTTGGACTTGCCCTGTAGCCGGCGCGCCACAGAGGCGAGCATGTACTCCTCGCGGTCCTCGAACATCTGGACCTGGGTGCCGCGGTTGAACAGCGAGCCCTCCTCCTCGTTGTCCTGCCGGGTGTCGAGGATGGTCTGCATGATCGTCTGGGCGGCGGTGCGCTTGAGGACCCGCTCCCCGGCGAAGTTCGCGGCGAACCGCACCCATTCGACCGGGCTCATGCCCTTGATGTCGTCGGCGTACGCGGTCAGCAGTTCCTTGGCGACCAGCTGCGTCAGGACGTGGTTGTCGCCCTCGAACGTCGTGAACACGTCGGTGTCGGCCTTGAGCGCGATGAGGCGGTTCTCGGCGAGATAGCCTGCGCCGCCACATGCTTCGCGGGCTTCCTGGATTGCGGTGGTGGCGTGCCACGTGTTCGCCGCCTTGAGGCCGGCCGCGCGGGACTCCAGCTCGCGCTGTTCCTCGGCGTCCGGGTCGTCGGCCGTCTGCAGCTCGTGACACTTCGCGACCAGTTCGTTCTGGGCGAACTGCAGCGCATACGACTTCGCGATCAGCGGGAACAGTCGGCGCTGGTGGACCAGGTAGTCCATGATCAGCACCTCGTCCTCGGCGCCCGGCGCCTCGAACTGCCTGCGCTGCAGCGCATACCGCGTCGCGATGTCGAGGGCGACGCGGGCCGCGGCGCCCGCGCTGCCGCCGACGGTGACGCGGCCGCGGATCAGGGTGCCCAGCATCGTGAAGAACCGTCGTCCCTGGTTCTCGATGGGCGAGCTGTAGGTGCCGTCCTCGGCGACGTCGGCGTACTTGTTGAGCAGGTTCTCCCGCGGAATGCGGACCTGGTCGAATTGAATGCGGCCGTTGTCGACGCCGGGAAGACCACCCTTGTACTGGCAGTCCGAGGTCGTCACGCCCGGCAGGTCGTTGCCGTCGTCGTCGCGAATGGGCACGACGAAGCAGTGCACCCCGTGCCCCTCGCCCTGGGTGATCAGCTGGGCGAAGACCGCTGCGACCCGCGCGGTGTTCGCGGCGCCGCCGATGTAGTCCTTGCGCGACGTGCGGGTGGGGGAGTCGATGACGAATTCTTGAGTGGCCGGGTCGTAGGTGGCCGTGGTCTCCAGGGACTGCACGTCGCTGCCGTGGCCGGTCTCGGTCATCGCGAAGCAGCCGAGCACGTCGAGGTCGATCAGTTTCTTGACGTACGCCTGGTGGTGACGTTCGGTGCCGAGGTTCTCGATGGCCCCGCCGAACAGCCCCCACTGCACGCCGGCCTTGACCATCAGCGAGAGATCGGACATCGCCAGCATCTCGATCTGAGTGACCGCGGCGCCGACGTCGCCGTTGCCGCCATGCTCCTTCTTGAAGCCGTCCTCGGCCGAGCCCTGCGCGGCCATGATCCGCATCTGCTCCGTCACCTTGGTGCGGGCAATCACGGTGTTGGGCGTGTAGTGCGGTTTGAACACTTCGTTGGAGAGTTCTTGGCGCATGCGGTTCTTCACGTCGCGCCAACGGCCGTCGAGTGCGTTGCGCAGGTGATCGGCTGTGCTGGTAGTGGAGGACACCGTGGTCGTCATACTTCGACCGTAGCCCGCCGGGAGCGCCGGGAAACTGTGATGTCGCAAACCCAGGGGAGCCTCATCGAATCGTCACATCGGAGTGAGAGTTGAATCTCCGTCATGACCGAACCGGACGGCCCGCCTGCCGAAGGCCTGCCAGATCAGATCGACCATACGCACTCCAACGTGTCGGGTGGCTGGCTGCGCGCGGCGACGTTCGGGGCGATGGACGGCTTGGTGAGCAACACCGCGCTCATTGCCGGCGTCGCCGCCAGCGCCAGCGCCCAGACCGTCGTGGTGTCCGGCGTCGCGGGCTTGCTTGCGGGCGCGTTCTCGATGGGGCTCGGTGAGTACACCTCGGTGACTACGGCCAACGAGCAAGTCGAGGCGGAGGTGCGCGTGGAACGCCGAGCCTTCCGCAAGCACCCTCAGGCCGAGCGAGCCGAGCTGGTCGGGATGTTGATGGCGATGGGCATGACGAAGGACACCGCCACCAAGGCCACCGACGAGATCCACCGCGACGAGACCCAGGCGCTGAACTTTCACCTCGTTCAGGAACTCGGCGTCGATCCCCGGGAGAAGCCGTCGCCGTGGGTGGCGGCGGGGTCGTCGTTCCTGATGTTCTCGATCGGCGCGATCGTCCCGCTGATCCCGTACCTGCTGGGCTTCGGCTCGCTGTGGCTCGGGTTGGCGTGTGGCGGCATCGGTCTGCTGCTGGCAGGCGGTGTCGCCGCGAGCTTCACCCGCAAGGGCATCGTCGTGGGGTCGCTGCGGCAGTTGGCTTTCGGTGCGATCGCCATCGCGGCCACCTACGTGGTCGGCACGCTCATCGGCACCACCGTCACCTAGCCGGGGGTCAGTCGCTGCCGACCGTCACCGCCGTGGCCTCGTCGAGCGCCTGGTCCTCGGGATCCTCGTCCGCGTCGACCCCTGCCAGGTGTCCGCGGGTGGCGAACAGGACGACCGCGGCGAGGAGCACGGCCCCGGCGCCCACCCAGAAGGGCAGGTGCACGCTGATCTGCTCGCCCAATACGCCTGCGAGCCACGGGGCCACCGCCGCTCCGCCGAACCGCATGAAGCTGTAGGCCGCCGACGCCACGCCACGCTCTACGGGTTGGATTCCCCGGGTCGCTGCGCTCCTGCACGACGGGGCCGCCTTCATCACAGTCTCCGTGATCAGCGTGTTGTTGACGCCGATGAACAGCCCGGCGATCACCACGCAGGTGGCCAGCACGGCCTTGGAATCGGTGCCGAGCGCCATCACGACCAGAGTCAGGCTGAAGAACAGCAGGTTGACGATCAACACCCGGATGGTGCCGAACCCGTGTTGCAGGCGCGGCGCGACCACCACCGAGGTGAAGGCCAAGGCGACGCCCCAGCCGAAGAAGATCAACCCGATCTGGTGAGCCGACATGTCGAGCGGAAACGGCGTGAACGCCAGCAGCGTGAAGAAGCCGAAGTTGTACAGCAGCGCGGTAACCCCGACGCCGAACAGACCGCGGTGCCGCAGCGCGCGGAACGGGTCGGCCAGCGTCGTCGCCCGTTGTGGCCGTGGGGTTTCGGGCAGCAGGAACGTCGTGATGACCAACGCCAGCGCCATGAGGACGGACACGCCGAAGAACGGTCCACGCCAGGAGATCGAGCCGAGGACGCCGCCGACGAGCGGCCCGACCGCGATGCCGAGGCCCAGTGCCGCCTCGTACAGGATGATCGCCTGCGCCACGGAACCCCGTGCCGAGTTGACGATGGTGGCCAGCGCCGTCGCAATGAAGAGCGCGTTCCCGAGGCCCCACAGGGCCCGCCATCCGACGATCTCCATGACGCTGCCCGACATGCCCGCCAGGCCGGCGCCCGCGATGATGATCGCCAGGCCCAGCAGCAGCGTCCGCTTCGGGCCGATCCGACTCGACACCACTCCCGTGATGAGCATCGCCACGCCCATCACCGCCATGTAGCTGGTGAAGAGCAGCGATACCTGCGACGGCGATGCGTCGAGGTTGTCGGCGATGGGCTTCAGGATCGGGTCGACGAGTCCGATGCCCATGAAGGCGACGACGGAAGCGAACGCGACGGCCCAGACGGCCTTGGGTTGGCGCCACATCGGGCGGGTCCTCCTCGTGGTTGAACGCGAAATGCGTGGTGTCAGTGGTTCTGCGCGTCCTCGAGCAGGGCGCGCATGACCCGCACCGCGTCGGCCAGGGTCTGGCGGTCGGCGTCGTCGAGGCGGGAGAGGTAGGGGTCGATGACCGCGCCGCGGTCTGCCCGCACCGCGGCCAGCGCCTCGATGCCCTCGGGCGTGATGCTGATCAACACGGCACGTGCGTCGGCCGGGTCGGTGATGCGGGAGACCAGGCCCGCGTCCTCGAGTCGCCGCACCTGGGTGGTCATGGTGGGCTGAGAGCAATGGTCGAGCGCTGCCAGATCCGATATGCGGGCGGCGCCCTGGTCTTCGATGACGGCCAGCAACCGCGCCTGGGCGAACGGAAGCGCGAGACGAACCCTCTGGTTGGCCAGCCGGTTGATCCGGGCGACGACGGACAGCAGATCCGACGACAGTGTCGTATCGGCCGAGGCGTTGGGGGTCATGCCACCAATGATACATAGGCATTCTATGTAGAGCACGTCGGTGCGAGTGTCCATCCTCACAGCCTGCTGAAGTGGGCGTCTCCGCACGACTGGCAGAATCGAGCAATGGCTCTGACCGGCGCGCACGACACTCGACGTGCCGGGTCCCTGCGTCCCGCCGAACTGGCCCACGCCGCCGTCATGGCCGCGCTGTGCGCCGCCACGGCGATCATCGCAGTGGTCGTGCCGTTCGCAGCGGGCCTCTCGCTGCTGGGCACGGTTCCGATGGGCCTGCTCGCCTACCGCTACCGCCTGCGGGTGCTGCTGGCGGCCACCGTCGCCGGCGCCGTCATCGCGTTCCTCATCGCTGGAATGGGTGGGGCCATGACGGTGATCAACTGCGCCTACATCGGCGGACTGACCGGCATCGTCAAGCGCCGCGGACGTGGCACCCCGACGGTCGCCGTTGCGGCGGTCGTCGCGGGAGTGGCCTTCGGCCTCGCCGCCGCGGGTGCACTCGCCGTGCTGGTGCGCTTGCGCACGCTGATCTTCGAGACGATGACCGCCAACGTCACGGGGACCGCGCGCATCCTCGAGCGCATCCCGGGCCTGGAGCCCTTCGCCCAGCGCATGCGCGACGACTTCGCCAACCTGCTCAGCTACTGGCCGCTGCTGATCATCGCGTCGGGCATCGCCAGCATCACCTTCGTCAGCCTGGTCGGGTGGTGGGCATTGTCACGCGTGCTCGGCCGGTTGTTCGGCGTTCCCGACGTCCACAAGCTCGACGCCCCCGATCCCTCGGAGCCGCCCGCCGACCCGGTGCCCACGCGACTGCGCGACGTGCGCTTCCGGTATCCCGAAACCAACCACGATGCGTTCGGCCCGGCATCCCTCGACGTGGAGGCGGGCGAGCACCTCGCGATCACCGGCGCCAACGGCTCGGGCAAGACCACGCTCATGCTGATGCTCGCCGGAAGGGAGCCGACGGCCGGCACCATCGACCGGCCCGGCGGGGTCGGGCTGGGCCGCGTGGGCGGCACCGCGGTCGTCATGCAGCATCCGGAGAGTCAGGTGCTCGGCACTCGCGTGGCCGACGACGTGGTGTGGGGACTGCCCGCGGGCACGCACGTCGACGTGGACCGGCTGCTGGACGAGGTCGGTCTCGACGGTCTCGCCGAACGCGACACCGGTGGACTGTCGGGCGGCGAACTCCAGCGCCTCGCCGTGGCAGGCGCGCTGGCCCGCGAACCGAGACTCCTCATCGCCGACGAGGTGACCAGCATGGTCGACCAGCAGGGCCGAGATGCGCTGATCTCGGTACTCGGCGGCCTGACCGGGCGGCACCAGATGTCCCTGGTGCACATCACGCACTACAACGACGAGGCGGACTCCGCCGACCGGACCGTCGACCTGACCGGAAACGGAGGCTCGGCCGACAACGTCGAGATGGTGTCGAGCGCACCGGTACCCGAGGCCAGCGTGGTCGCCCATCCGGCGGGTACGCCGCTGCTCGAATTGCGCGGTGTCGGACACGAGTACGGCAGCGGGACGCCGTGGGCGTCGACCGCCCTGCGCGACGTCGACTTCGTCGTCAACGAGGGCGATGGACTGCTCATCCACGGACTCAACGGGTCGGGCAAGTCGACGCTGGCGTGGATCATGGCGGGCCTGCAGGTACCCACTACCGGCGAGTGCCTGCTGGACGGCACGCCCGTCTCCGATCAGGTCGGTGCCGTCGCGATCTCGTTCCAGGCCGCGCGGCTGCAGTTGATGCGGGGCCGCGTCGACCTGGAGATCGCCTCGAGCGCGGGGTTCGACTACCACGACCACTCCCAGGTGGTGCGTGCGCTGGCGATGGTCGGGTTGGACGCAGGGCTCGGGCTGCGCCGCATCGACCAGCTCAGTGGCGGGCAGATGCGCCGCGTCGTGCTGGCCGGGCTGCTGGCACGCAAGCCAAGGGCGATCATCCTCGACGAGCCGCTGGCCGGCCTCGACGCAGCCAGCCAGCGCGGTCTGCTGTCGGTGCTCGAGGACCTCCGCCGCAACACCGGGCTGACCGTCGTCGTGATCTCGCACGACTTCTCCGGCCTCGAGGGACTGTGTCCCCGCACGCTGCATCTCGAGAAGGGTGTCATCGCGCCCGCCCCGAGTGCCGCGTCATCGACGGGAGGCGGATCGTGAGCGCGTCGGCGAAGAAGCAGCGGCGGCCGGTCGTCCTGCTGCGTCCGGTGCCGGGCCCCTCGGTGGTGCACGACCTCTGGGCGGGAACCAAGCTCCTCGTCGTCGCGGGCATCGGCGTCCTGATGACGTTCTACCCGGGCTGGGTGCCAATCGGGCTGGTCGCGCTGCTGGTGTTCGTGACGGCGAAGCTGGCGCACGTTCCGTGGGGGGCGCTGCCGTCCGTTCCGCGGGTGCTGTGGTTCCTGCTGTTCCTCGGTGGGTTCACGGCGTTCTTCGCCGCGGGGCCGCCGGAGGTCACGGTCGGTTCGGTCACCCTGGGTCTCGGTGGCGTGCTGAACTTCCTTCAGCTCACTGCCTTGTCGCTGGTACTTCTCGGCCTCGGCGCCCTGGTGTCGTGGACGACCAACGTCGCGGAGATCGCGCCTGCCGTAGCGAAACTCGGTCGGCCGCTGCGAGCCATGCGGGTGCCGGTCGACGACTGGGCGGTCGCACTCTCGTTGGCACTGCGCGCGTTTCCCATGCTGATCGACGAGTTCCGCGTGCTGTTCGCCGCTCGACGGCTGCGCCCGCGCGATCAGATCGACGGACCCCGGCTGCGGCGCTGGGGGATCGAAGTGGTCGACCTGCTGGCGGCCGCGATCACCGTGGCGCTGCGCCGCGCGGACGAGATGGGCGACGCCATCACCGCACGCGGTGGCACGGGGCAGATCTCGGCGCAGCCGTCGGGTCCGAAGCTGCGCGACTGGGTGGCGATCGGGATCGTCGCTGCGCTGAGCGCAGTGTCGCTCTACGTGGAACTGCTGACACCGCTCGCGACCAGCACCTAGCGCTCGTCCGCCGCTACGGCACCGGATGCCATTACGGTGTAGTCGTGACAGCGCACCGCCGTGTGGATCCAGACTTCCTCGCGCTGCCCCGGCTGCAACTCGCCGATGCCGCGCTGACCGCGGCCCGCGCCGCCGGTGCCAGCTACGCCGACCTCCGCATTCACCGCATCACCACCGAGATCATCCAATTGCGCGACGGTGAACTCGAGACGTCGGTGATCTCGCGCGAATTGGGCCTCGCGGTGCGGGTCATCGTCGACGGCACGTGGGGGTTCGCGTCGCACGCCGAGCTGGCGCCGCGGGTTGCCGCCGACACCGCGCGGCGTGCGGTCGCCGTTGCGACGACGCTCGCGCCGCTCAACGCAGAACGCATCGAGCTGGCCGATGAACCCGTGTACGCCAACGCGACCTGGGTGTCGGACTACGACGTCGACCCGTTCGCCGTGACCACGGCCGAGAAGATCGGCGTGCTCGACGAGTACTCGGGCCGGTTGCTGGCGGCCGACGGTGTCGACCACGTGTCGGCGAGCCTGTACGCCGCCAAGGAGCAGACCTTCTACGCCGACACCTTCGGGTCGTCGATCACCCAGCAGCGCGTGCGGGTCCAGCCCACCATCGAGGCCGTCTCGGTGGACCCGGCCGCTGGCTCGTTCGAGTCGATGCGCTCGCTGGCCAAGCCGACCGCGCGGGGGTGGGAAGCGGTAGCCGGCGACGAGGTGTGGGACTGGAGTGCTGAACTCGCCGAACTGCCCACGCTGCTCGCAGAGAAGGTCAAGGCGCCGGGAGTGGTTGCCGGACCGACCGATCTGGTGATCGACCCGTCGAACCTGTGGTTGACGATCCACGAATCCATCGGCCACGCCACCGAGTACGACCGGGCGATCGGGTACGAGGCGGCGTATGCGGGCACCTCGTTCGCGACTCCGGACAAGCTCGGCAGCATGAAGTACGGATCGCCGGTGATGAACGTGACCGCCGACCGCACCGTCGATCACGGCCTGGCGACCATCGGCTACGACGACGAAGGCGTCCAGGCGCAGAGCTGGGATCTGGTGCGCGAGGGCATCTTCGTCGGCTACCAGCTCGACCGCGTGTTCGCGCGCCGGCTCGGCGTCGCGCGGTCCAACGGCTGCTCCTACGCCGACTCGCCGCACCACGTTCCCATTCAGCGGATGGCCAACGTGTCGCTGCAGCCCGCTGCCGACGACGTCACCACCGAAGACCTCATTTCGCGGGTTTCCGACGGCATCTACGTGGTGGGCGACAAGTCTTGGTCGATCGACATGCAGCGCTACAACTTTCAGTTCACCGGGCAGCGCTTCTTCCGCATCCGGGACGGGCGGCTGGACGGACAGCTCCGCGACGTCGCCTACCAGGCCACCACCACGGACTTCTGGGGGGCGATGGAAGCCGTCGGCGGAGCGTCCACCTGGCAACTCGGCGGCGCATTCAACTGCGGCAAGGCCCAGCCCGGCCAGGTCGCCGCCGTCAGCCACGGCTGCCCGTCGGCGCTGTTCCGCGGGATCAACGTGCTGAACACGCGTGAGGAGTCGGGCCGCTGATGAGCGCCAGCGAAGAAGAGTCAGCGCTGATGAGCGCCAGCGAAGAAGTGAAGTGGAGCCAACGATGATCGGCGCACCGCGGGTGGTGGAACTGGCTCTGGCAGAGGCGAAGCGGCGCGGCGGGGCCGACGAGACCATCGTCCTGGTCACCGACCGGTCGACCGCCTCACTGCGGTGGGCGGGAAACTCGATGACCACCAACGGCGAGTCGCTCGGACGCGACACCACCGTGATCTCGATCGTCCGCCGCGGTGACGCAGCGTTCGTCGGCTCGGTGAAGTCCAGCGAGGTCGACCCGAATGCCGTCGCACCGTTGGTGGCGGCCTCACAGGCGGCGGCCGCGGCGGCGCCCGAGGCACGTGATTCTGCACCGGCATTGGCGGCCACGCCGGCTCCCGGCGATTGGCACGATCCGGTACCGACGACTGGTGCCACGGTGTTCGGCGGCGTGGCGCAAGGCCTGACGCGCGGGTTCCGCGGTGCCGACACCCTTTACGGCTTCGCCAGGCACGAACTCGAGACGACGTTCGTCGCCACGTCGAACGGTCTGCGGCGCAGGCACACTCAGCCGACCGGCACCGTGGAGATCAACGCCAAGCGGTCCGGCGGCAGTGCGTGGGCCGGCGTCAGCACGCCTGACTTCGTCGACGTCCCAACGGATTCGATGCTGGACGACCTAGCGATCAGGCTCGGCTGGTCGGAGCGCACGGTGGAGCTGCCCGCGGGGCGGTACGAGACGCTGATGCCCCCCTCGACCGTCTCGGACATGATGATCTACCTGGCGTGGAGCATGGACGGCCGCGGCGCGCAGGAAGGTCGCACGGCGTTGTCCGCACCCGGGGGCACGCGGTTGGGGGAGCGCCTCGGTGACCTCGGCCTGACCCTCTACTCCGACCCGGATGCGGGGGGCCTGCAGTGCTCGCCGTTCGTAGCGGCCACGAGTTCGTCAGAGCGGGCGTCGGTCTTCGACAACGGCATGGACATCGGTCGCGTCGACTGGTTGCGCGACGGTGCTGTGAACGCACTGGCCTACCCGCGGGCCGCGGCGGCCGAGTTCGGCGTACCGGTGACGGTGGCCGCCGACAACCTGCTGATGACGGGCGGGACGGCGAGTCTGGCGGACATGGTGGCGAGCACGGAGCGGGGGCTGTTGCTCACCACGCTGTGGTACATGCGGGAGGTCGATCCCACCGTCCTGCTGCTCACGGGTTTGACCCGCGACGGCGTGTACCTGGTGGAAGACGGCGAGGTCACCGCCGCCGTCAACAACTTCCGCTTCAACGAGAGCCCGTTGGACCTGCTTCGGCGCGCGACCGAGGCGGGCGTCAGCGAGGTGACCCTGCCGCGCGAGTGGGGTGACTGGGCGACGCGGGCGGCCATGCCGTCGCTCCGGATTCCCGACTTTCACATGTCATCGGTGAGCCAGGCGCAATAATCGCGACATGGACTCGGGCCTTCCGGAAGCGCCGTACGACCTGCTGACACGGATGATCGTGGTGTCGCCGAACGCCCTCGGCCCGGTCAATGCGCTGGTTCGTCGGGTGTGCGCAGACACCATGTCGCTGCCGGCCCTACCGTCGGACTCGGCCGCATCCGACGACGCCGCGGTTCGCGACTTCGCCGAGCAGTTCGCGGCCGACGTGTCGTCGATGAGCGACGCCCAGCGGGGTGCCTTCCTGGCGGCCACTGGCAACGACGCGTTCACGGTGACGGCATGTGTGTTCATCGCCGACTTCGTACCGAGGGTGTCGGCCGGTCTGTCGGCGCTGGGCCTGCCCGCCATCCCGGAACCGGCCGGCCGGGACCACGACGAAGAGCCGATCGACTTGGTGCTCAACCGCTTTGCGCCAATGGTCGGTGCGATGCGGGCGTTGGATCCCGTGACCACCGAGGTGGTGCGGTTGCGCGGTGCCGTTCAGCATGCGTGCCGACTGTGCAAGTCGCTGCGCGAGGGTGCGGCGCTCGATGCCGGTGGTACTGAGTCGATGTACGACGACATCGAGAGTTACGACACCTCCGAACTGCTCGAGGAGCGGCACAGGGCGGCACTGCGTTTCGTCGACGCATTGACATGGACGCCCTCGCGCATCCAACCCGACGTGGCTGCCGGGGTGCACGAGCACTTCACTGCCGGCGAGGCGCTCGAGCTGACACTGGACGTAATGCGCAACGCCGCCAACAAGATTGCCGTCGCGCTGGCGGCCGACGCGCCCCGCGTCGCCGAGGGCACCGAGCGGTACCTGTTGGGAACCGACGGCCAGCCGGTGTACGCCTGAACGGCGCTTCGCCACTCAGACTCTCTCTGCCGCAACGGTAGTCGACCATCAGGTCGATGCCGTCGGCGCCACGCACTGACCTACTCAGTTGGCCGGCGCGACCGGGCTCTCGCCATGCGGTGCCTCGATGGTGCTGACGTGACGAACAGCTAATCGACGTCCCCGAGTCGACAGCGATGGGCGCGCGCTCGGAGTTCTCGATCGAGCATCTGAGGTGACGGTGTTGCGATCATTGCTGAACGTCGATGTTGAGTTCACTCACGACGCCTGAGCGGCGGTTCATTCGCTGGCTTTGAACGGAGAGATCGTCGGATCACCGCTGATCAAGCCGTATTTCAAGATCGCAGGAAAGTTCGAACGGAATGTTGCGTTTTGATTGCCGGACGATGTTTGCGGTGTTAGCCTCATCGCACAAGGTTCCTGGGGAGGAAACATCATGGGGAAACATCGTCAAAAAGCCGTGCGTCGATCGCTGCGCAAAGCAGCAATGATCAGTGCCGTAACTACGACCACGGCTGCGCTCACGGTCGGGTTGACCGCGCCAACGGCCACGGCCGCCACGCTGCCGTCGCCCGCCTACTCGCATCAGGACGTAGCGCTCGCAGCGGCCACCTTCCCGACCTTCGCCGATGCGCTCGCCGCGCTCGGCATAGACGTGCCGTCGCTCGATCAGTTGATCCCGATCCCGACGACCATTCCCATTCCCGGCGGCGACCCGATCGACCTGCCGGTCAAGGTCATCACGACCGGCCCGCCCTTCGGCGCGCTCGGCATCCTCGGCCTCAACCCGACGTGGGTGCCTGCGTTCCCGAGCGAGATCGCCAACGCGATCAACACGACGCCCTACGGAGGGATCGACACCGACATCTCGATTCCGGTGTCCGTGCCGAACCCGCTGTACCAACCGGCATACAACGCCGCTTACGGCTTGGCGACCCTGCCGAAGTTCCTCGGTGGAGGTGGATGTTCAGCCAGCAACACGGCATGCCGAACGACCTTCGCGCTCAACGCAGTGAAGAACATTCCGCAGGTGATCGACGCCAACCCGAGTGTTCCGATCGAGGTGCCGAACCTTCGCGTACCGATCGTGATCGCCTTCGGGCTCGGCTCGCTGGCCACCGGGATGGCCTATCCCGACGTCGTCGCCGACTTGCCGAACCAACCAGGCGGCACCGGAACGGGTGCCGAGCCGGGTACCAGCCTGACCATCCTGCCGATGATCTTGTTGCGGAATCCGGGACGCGCAGACGGTGGTCTCGCCGCACGGTTCGCGCCGCTACTCGATTCCATCCTCGTGGGGCTCGGTCAGAACAGCGTCGTCACTCCTGAAGTGGGCGTCGAGACCGATGGCGGCGCAGTCCTGGTACCGATCAAGGTCGACGCCACGGTGGAGTACGACCCACTGTCCGACTTTGCGGCATGGCCGAACCCGTTCACTCTGGCCAACAACGGGGCAGCGCTTCTCTTCCCGAGCTACATCTTGAGGGGGTCGGACATCACCGGCGCGCTGCCTCAGGTACTGGAGCCAGTTCTTGCCAGCGTGTTGGGCAACGCGGTGTCCGCGGCCATCGGCGACGGTCTCACGGCCAGCGGAATTCCGATCATCGGCAGCCTGCCTCTGCCGCGGTCCGTCCTGGTGCCGCTCGTCAACTCGCTTCTGGGTACGGACATCTCGCCAGGGGACGACTACTACGAGGCGCTCAACCAGTTCCTCACCATCGAGGCCAACGCACTCCCACTGCTGGAGCCGTTCCGGTACCCGACTGACGTCGCCAACCTGTTCACCGGGGGAGCGTTCGGTTTCACCAACCCGTTCGCCGACGCCTTCGAGCCGGCGCTGAAGCTCCTGGTGAACCTCGGCTACACCAACGTCACGCAGGACATGACGAACCCGCTCGACCCCTACCCCCGCGACTTCTCGGGCAACTTCGGTAGCGAGTTCGCACCGTTCCTCAGCTTCCCCGACGTGGACTACGGCCGGGTGCCCGGGGATCTGCTCACGGCGCTCGTGGCGGGCACGCAGAGCGCATTCTTCAGCGGGGTGCCAGGGGTCCGCGGACCGCTGGCCGGGCCAAATCCGTTGGCGATCATCGCAGGACTCCTGGGACTGCCTACTGGCCCGACCGCACTGCCCGGACTGCTCGACGCCTTCCCCGATCTCGGGAATGTCATCGGTGGCAATCTCGGTCTGCCGCAGGAGAGTCTGGCCACGCTGGCGGCACCTGCCGGAGCTGATTCGGTCGCCCTCGCGGCGGCAGACTCGAACGACCCGCTGGTGCGCTTCGGTGAAGTGGTGGCCAACACCGTCGCCGAGTTCCAGAAGCCCGGTGCGATCGGCTACCAGGACTACACGCCCACCACGGGGCCGGTGGACTCCGCGGCGGACGTCATCGAGGGCCTCGGCGCCTCGGGCCTGCGCCTGCTGGCGTCCCTGGTGCTCGGACCCGCCCGCCTCGCGACTCTCGCCTCGGGCGACCCCGACGCACTGCGGGATCTGATCGAGAACACGATCGACGCTCCGCTGTACGTTGCGGACCCGGCGATCTTCGGGGTGCGGGATGCTCTGCCCTCCGGACTCGCGCCTGGTATCACCAACGTGCGCAACACCGTGCAGGGCGCGTCTGATCAGATCAACGGCGCCGTCCTGCCGAACGTGCCCGACGTGCCGTCAGCGCCGACGGGTGGCGGGGCCGCCAACTCGACCGCCACCGGCACGACGCTGGTGAAGTCGACCGACGCCGACACGACGACCGTGCCGAAGACGCCGGCGAAGAAGCCGGAGTTCAACGTCGTGCGCGACAACCCGATCTCGGGCGCGATCAAGGGCGTTCACGACGGCCTCGCCGAGGCCGGCAAGAACCTGCAGAAGGTGTTCACACCGCCCGCGGCCGAGAAGCCCGAGACCGGAACCTCCACCCCGGCCGACGGAGCGCAGCAGGATGCCGCCGCCGACGGCGGCGATTCCGAGTAGCCCGCACTGCCGGACAAGCCCCCTCGCCGATCAGACGAGGGGGCTTGTCGCGTACCAAAGACCGCGGAGGTGCTGGGGTACGATATTTCCACGACTAGCAGCGTGCTTTGCTGCGCATGTCATCAAGGCAGGCTAGGCGTATCGGGGCGGTAGCTCAGTCGGTCAGAGCTGGGGACTCATAATCCCTAGGTCGCGGGTTCGAGCCCCGCCCGCCCCACTCTGGATTCGTGAACGTCGAGTTTCCGTCGACGTTCGACCCCGAAGCCGGCGAAAAGTCGTCGCTCGCGGGTCCAATGTGTTCCGACTCGAACGTTTCGTGACGATCCGACGATGACGCCCCCGCCAAGATCGGCGGCTGCTTAGGCTCCCTGAAAGGACGCACGGTCGAAGGGACTGCCATGCCTGAAGCCAAGCCGAACATCCTGGTCATCTGGGGTGACGACATCGGCATCTCGAACCTGAGCTGCTACAGCCGCGGGCTCATGGGGTACTTCACGCCGAACATCGACCGCATCGCCGATGAGGGCATGCTCTTCACCGACTCCTACGGCGAGCAGAGCTGCACCGCAGGCCGCTCGTCGTTCATCACCGGCCAGAGCGTCTATCGCACCGGCATGAGCAAGGTCGGCATGCCCGGCATGGACATCGGACTCCAGAAGGGCGATCCGACGATCGCCGAGCTGCTCAAGCCACTGGGCTACGCCACCGGACAGTTCGGCAAGAACCACCTCGGCGATCTGAACAAGTTCCTTCCGACGGTGCATGGCTTCGACGAGTTCTTCGGCAACCTGTACCACCTCAATGCCGAAGAAGAGCCAGAGCACGAGGACTACCCGACGGCCGAGGAGGCGCCGCTGCTGCGCAAGGCGCTGATGCCGCGCGGGGTCATCCACTCCTGGGCCACCGACGAGGAATCCGACGAGGTCGACGAACGCTACGGCCCGGTCGGCAAGCAGCGCATCGAGGACACGGGCCCGCTGACGAAGTTGCGGATGGAGACCATCGATGACGAGACGACCGGTGCCTGCGTCGACTTCATCAAGCGCCAGCACGAGGCGGAGACGCCGTTCTTCGTGTGGATGAACATGACGCACATGCACTTTCGGACGCACACCAAGCCGGAGAGCCGTGGGCAGGCAGGCCGCTGGCAGTCGGAGTACCACGACACGATGATCGACCACGACCGTCACGTCGGAACGCTGCTGGACCTCGTCGACGAACTCGGCATCGCCGAGGACACCATCGTCATCTACTCGACGGACAACGGGCCCCACGCCAACAGCTGGCCCGACGGCGCGACCACCCCGTTCCGCAGCGAGAAGGCCACCAACTGGGAGGGCGCATTCCGCATCCCCGAGATGATTCGGTGGACCGGAAAGATCAAGCCGCGCAGCGTCTCCAACGAGATCGTTCAGCACCACGACTGGCTGCCCACCTTTCTCGCCGCAGCAGGCGAGCCCGACGTCGTCGAGGTACTCAAGTCGGGCAAGACCATTGGCGACACCACCTACAAGGTGCACATCGACGGCTACAACCTGCTGCCCTACCTGACCGGCGAGGTCGACAAGAGCCCGCGCCGCGGGATGATCTACTTCTCCGACGACTGCGACGTGCTCGGCATCCGCGTGGACAACTGGAAGGTCGTCTTCATGGAGCAGCGGTGCCCCGGCACCCTCCAGGTCTGGTTCGAGCCATTCACCCGGCTGCGCGCGCCCAAGCTGTTCAACCTCCGAACCGACCCGTACGAACATGCCGACATCACGTCGAACACTTACTGGGACTGGATGATCGATCGGGTGTACCTGATGTTCTACGCCTCGGCGATCGTCAACCAGTTCCTCGACACGTTCAAGGAATTCCCGCCACGGCAGGACCCGGCGTCGTTCACCATCACCAACGCGGTCGAGGAACTCGAGAAGTTCCTCGCCAGCCGCGGCGGCTGATGCTCGACACCTGGGTCGACGGGCCCGCGAAGTCGGCGATCGTGGACTTCGTGGGTCGCGTCACCGCAGACGGCCCCAACTTCGTCGAACCGCAAGACCGGGTTGCGGTGTTCGACAACGACGGCACGCTGTGGTGTGAGAAGCCGATGTACATCCAGCTGGACTTCATCGTGCGGCGGCTGGCCGCGAAGGCCGCGAGCGATCCCGCGCTGCAAGTCGAGCAGCCGTACCTGGCCGCCATGACGGGCGACCTGAACTGGTTCGGCGGCGCCATCACGATGCACTACCAGGGTGACGACTCCGACTTGAAGACGCTTGCCGGGGCAGTGCTCTCGCTGCACGACTCCATGACCGTCGAGGAGCACGCCGCGTTGGTCAACGGGTTCTTCGCGGAGGCCACCCATCCCACGCTCGGGTGCCCGTACCAACAGTGCGTCTACGTGCCCATGGTGGAGCTGTTGCGCTACCTCGAAGCCCACGACTTCACCTGCTACATCGTCTCGGGCGGCGGTCGTGACTTCATGCGCCCCGTCACCTCGGCGATCTACGGCATCCCACCCGAGCGCGTGGTCGGTAGTGCCCAAGGCTTGAAGTTCGAGGGCGACGACGGGCACGGTGACCTGCTGATCCAACCCGCACTCGACATCTGGGATGACGGGCCCGAGAAGCCGGTACGCATCTGGAACCGCATCGGCAGGCGGCCCATCCTGGCTGCGGGCAACTCCAACGGCGACGACGAGATGCTGATGTACTCCGGCCGGCCCGGGACTGCGGCGCTGCGGTTGCTCGTCGACCACGATGACGGCGAGCGTGAATTCGCCTACACCGCAGGCGCTGAGCGAGCGATGACGCATGCGGGCCAGCACGGGTGGACGGTGATCAGCATGCGGGACGATTGGGTGACGATCTTTGGCTGACGACTTCGCGTGGATTCCCGCCCAGAGTGCGCTGTTGGGCTCCGCCGCGCACTACCCGGAGGAGGGTCCGGTACGCGAGGTCACGGTCGACGGCTTCTGGATGCAGACCCACCAGGTGGTGAACGACGACTTCGCCGCGTTCGTCGACGCGACTGGGTACGTCACCGTCGCCGAGCGGCCGATCGACCCCGCCGACTACCCGGGTGCTCCGGCAGAGAATCTGCAGCCCGGGTCGATGGTCTTCCAGCGCACCCCCGGACCGGTCGATCTGCGACACCTCAGCCAGTGGTGGACGTGGACGCCGGGCGCGTCGTGGCGCCATCCCGTCGGGCCGCTGTCCTCGATCGCCAAGCGCGCTCGCCATCCCGTCGTGCACGTCGCCTACGAGGACGCCGACGCGTACGCCCAGTGGGCGGGGCTGGCGCTGCCCACCGAGGCGGAATGGGAGACCGCTGCCCGCGGCGGCCTGACCGGGGCCACCTACACGTGGGGTGACGAACCCGAGCGGCCGTCCGAACCCCTGGCCAACTACTGGCACGGCGAGTTCCCCTGGCGGCCCCAACCCGGATACGGCCGGACGGCGCCCGTCGGCAGCTTCCCGGCCAACGGCTACGGCCTGTTCGACATGGCGGGCAACGTCTGGGAGTGGACCACCGACTGGTACACCGACACGCCGGGTGGCGGCGGGTGCTGCGAGGCCGACAGCCACGATCCACGTCAGCCGCACCTGCCCCAGGTGCCCCGCCGCGTCGTCAAGGGTGGGTCATTCCTCTGCGCCGACGCGTACTGCCTGCGGTACCGGCCCGCCGCCCGCAGGCCACAGCCGGTGGACACCGGGATGAGCCACGTCGGCTTCCGGTGCGTGCGGCGGCCGTAGCGGGACCGACCATCGCCAACCGCCCCGTCAAGCGTGTCTGACCACCTCGACGGCCTGCGTGGAGCATGATCACGGCATGCTGGCGGTCGATCTGCTGACCCGTGTCGGGCTCGCGACCCTGCTCGGCGTCGCAATCGGGTTCGAGCGTCAGTGGCGGTCGCGGATGGCGGGCCTGCAAACCATGGCCCTGGTGAGCATGGGCTCGGCGCTGTTCCTGATCCTGAGCGCCTACAGCTTCGACCAGGAGGGTGACCGCCTTCGCGTCGCGGCCCAGATCGTCTCGGGGATCGGCTTTCTCGGCGCCGGCGTCATCATGAAGCAAGGGTTGTCCGTGACCGGCCTGAACACCGCCGCGACGCTCTGGTCCACGGCGGCCGTCGGCGCGCTCGCAGGCGCGTGGATGTGGCGCGAGGCGATGGCCGGCGCCACCATCATCGTCGCGGCCAACTGGTTTCTACAGCCGCTGGCCAATCGCATGGATCGCGTCCACACCGCGGGCCGCAGCCGGGAGGTCACGGCCGCCGATTACCTGGTTCGGGTCATGTGCCCGCGTGAGGCGGGCGCGGACGTCAAGGCTTCGATCTCGACCGCGCTGCCCTCACCGGACTTCCGACTGCGCGCCCTGCGGACCCGACCGGCCCACGATCCGGGCCACGTCGAGGTGGAGGCGGAATACTCGACGTCGGCGCGCGACGACCAGGCTGCCGAGACGGCCGTCCGGGAACTCAGTCAGCACGACGGCGTGACATCGGTGAGCTGGCGCATCGCCGACGAGCAGGCCGCGGACTGGACCCGGTGACCCGCGGGGTCGTCGTGCATCGCTTGAGTTCGCCCGCCGCAGGGGACAACCGCGCAGTCGGCAGGCAGCGAGTGCGGCTGCTGCGGATCTATCTGAGCGCGACGACGTTCCTCTACGCCTACGGGGTCGTCTTCACCCTGTTCCCCGTGCGCACCGACCTGGTCTACGGCAATCCGGTCGGCGGCATCATCGCCATCGCCCTTGGCGTCCTCGGACTCGTCCAGCTCGTGCTCAAGCCGGATCGGACCACATTGGCAACCTGGGCTGCGGTCGCGGCCACCCCGGTCGTGATGGCGTTCCACGTCACGATGACCGCCGAATACGTCTGCCTGATCGCACCGATGTTCTTGGCGATGTACATCCGCGCCTTCCATCCGACTCGCCGGGCATGGACGCTGATCGCCGTCCTCACCGCCGCGTGCTTGGTGGCGGTTGCCATCGCGCCTGCCCCACACGTCGGCGTCATCACCTTCCTCATCATCACCGTGGCGATCACCGGCGCCGCCGAATCCTTCGGCCTGCTCGTGCGTGCAATGTTCACCGCAGCGTGCACCGACCCGCTGACGGGTCTGCTGAACCGCGCGGGCTGGGAGATCGAAACGACGGACCTGCTCGCACGACACCGCGCGGCGCCGGTGGCGGTGACCATCGTCGCCCTCGACATCGACGGGCTCAAACGCGTCAACGACACGTACGGACATCAGGCCGGGGATCAGCGCATCGTCGACTACGCCGAGCAGTGGCGACGAGCGGCCCCCCGACGCACGGTGCTGGCCAGGCTGGGCGGGGACGAGTTCGCCGCGTGCTTCGTCGACGAGAGCCCCGCGACCGTCGACGAATTCGTCCGCGACGTGCACCGGCTCACGCCCGACGTCAGCCTCGGCACGGCCACCCAGATGTCACCATCGGCCAACATCGCCGACCTCTGTGCCCGGGCCGACGCCGCCCTCTACCGCAGCCGGGGACGGCCGTTGCGCGACGACTCGGGGGCTGCTGCCGAGTGACCGGCCGCGGCTAGGTAAGCCGGGCCCGCTTCTCCACGTACATGAGTTCATCGGCACGTGCCAATAGCTCGTCGACCGAGCCGGAATCGGTGGCGCACACGCGCATCAACCCGAAACTCGCCGAGATGCGGTACGCCCGTGACGTGGTGTCGTTGAAGCGCTGCAGCGCGGCGAGGAGCCGCTCCTGCAACTCGGCGGGATCGGCCGCGGAATCGGTGACCAGGACGGCGAATTCGTCACCGCCCATCCGGGCGAGGAGATCCGACTCGTGCAGCGTGGCTCGAAGCACGCGCGCAACGTCGGCGATCAGCGCGTCGCCGACCGCGTGCCCCAACTCGTCGTTGACGAGCTTGAGTCCGTCGACGTCGATGAAGCCGAACACGCAATCGCGACCGTTTCGGCGGGCCTCGAGCAGGGCCGGTTCCGCCGCGAGGTAGAAACCGCGGCGATTGCCGACGCCGGTGAGGTCGTCGGTCACCGACAGCTGCTGGATCTTCTCGTTCGCCCGCTCCAGTTCGACGGTCCGGTCGAGCACCCGTTGCTCGAGTTCGGCGTACACGTGGACGTTCTCCATGGCGATCGACGTGGCGTCGGCCAGGGCTTGCAGCAGAGCCACTTCCCGCTCCGACGGTTCGCGTTCGTCTGCCCAGTAATTGCCGATCGCGCCGACGGGGTCGAGGCTGCGGATCGGCACCATCACCAGGCTCTTTGATGAACGTCGGACGGTAAGCGGCATGGGTATCCGTGCGTCGTCGTAGACGTCCGCGATCACCACGGCGGCGCGGTTGACCATCGCCCAGCCGCCGATGCACGAGTCCATCGGGAAGCGACTGCCCTTGAACAGCGGCGAGATCGCATCCTCGTCGGCGTAATTGCACATGTCACCGTCGCGCAACACGATGGTGGCGCCGTCGCAACCGGTGAGTTCGCGCGCCGACGTCGCCACCGTGCGCTCGATGTCGGCCAGCGTGCGGGCGAACGACAACTCCTGCACGGCCGTCAGCAGGCGGTCCATGTCGCGGGCTCCGGCGGACGACGACGCTGAATCGTCGACGGGCATTCCACCTCCGGGACGGATCATTGCTGGCAGCGACCGCTGGGCAGTCGCCCGACCCTACACTGGATGTAGAAACTGACGCGCGGGTCAGCGTTTGCTGACTCCGAATCGTCTGTGTCACCAACTCGACCCGCGTATGGTCCGTCGTCATGGGCAGCGAGGACGGACGACGTTCGTGAGGGCGCTCGACGACACGGTCGACGTGCTGGTGGTGGGATCGGGCGGGGGAGTCGCCGGTGCCTACACGGCTGCCCGCGAGGGCCTGAGCGTGCTGCTCGTCGAGGCGACCGATCGATTCGGGGGCACGACCGCCTACTCGGGCGGGGGCGGAATGTGGTTCCCCTGCAACCCCGTTCTCGTTCGCGCGGGCTGCGACGACACCGTCGACGACGCGTTGCGATACTTCCGTGCCGTGGTCGGCGACCGGACGCCGGCGGATCTGCAGGAGGCCTACGTACGCGGCGGTGCCGCCCTGATCGAGTACCTCGAAGCCGACGAGCGCTTCGCGTTCAAGATCCTGCCGTGGCCCGACTACTACGGTGAGACGCCCGGAGCGCGCGCCGACGGCATGCGGCACATCGTGTCCAGAGCGGTCCCGGACAGCCGGCTCGGCCGGTTCCAGGGCCTGGTGCGCGGCCCACTCGACCACGAGCGGCTCGGGAGCCCTCCGCCGGACCTGCTCGTCGGCGGGCGCGCACTCGTCGGTCGGTTCCTCGCCGCGATGGCCGACGACGTCCGGGTGGCCGCCCACCTCGAGACCCGCCTCGTCGATCTGATCGTCGACGACGGACGGGTCATCGGCGCCGTCGTCGAGCACCAGGGCCAACGCCAGGTCATCCGGACCCGCCGCGGAGTCCTGTTGGCAGCAGGCGGTTTCGAGCAGAACGCCGACATGCGCGCCCAGTACGGCGTGCCCGGTTCGACGACCGACAGCATGGGTGCGCCCGGCAACACGGGGCTCGCGCACCGCGCGGCCATCGCCGCGGGAGCGGGCACGGATCTGATGGATCAGGCGTGGTGGTCACCGGGCCTGATCCATCCCGACGGGCGGGCGGCCTTCGCGCTCGGCATCACCGGCGGCATGTTCGTCGACAAGCGCGGGCGACGGTTCGTCAACGAATCCACCGCCTACGACCGCTCCGGGCGGGAGATCCTGAAGGCCATGGCGGCGGGCACCGTCGGCCGGCCGTTCTGGTTGGTCTACGACAGCCGGGACGGCGATCGACCGCCGGTGCTCGCGACCAACGTGTCGTTCGCGCCGACCAGCGAGTATCAGTCGGAAGGGCTGTGGCGGGAGGCGGCGACGCTGGGCGAACTCGCGGAGGTGATCGAGGTGCCCGCCGACGAACTCGCGGCGTCGGTGCGCCGCTTCAACGAACTGGCCGCCAACGGCTCGGACGACGACTTCGGCCGCGGCGCACTGCCCTTCGACCTCGCCTTCACCGGCGGTGTGCCGCCGATGGCGCCGATCGACACGCCGCCCTACCGCGCGGCAGCGTTCGGCGTCTCCGACCTCGGCACCAAGGGCGGTCTGCGGACCGACGTGCACGCCCGTGTCCTCGACACCGCCGGTCGCCCCATTCCCGGCCTCTATGCGGCGGGCAACACGATGGCCGCCGTGTCGGGGACGACGTACCCGGGTGGCGGCAATCCGATCGGCGCCTCCATGCTGTTCAGTCACCTGGCGGCGATGCACATGGCGGGTTCGGCTCCGTAGACCGGTTGCGCCACGCCCGCCATCCCCGGTGCGCCGCAAAGGTTCCGATGACGGCGGTGACGCACCAGACCCCGATCGCGGTGTACGCCAGCGGCGCCGACAGGTCACCGATCGACGCACCCAGCGCGGTGTAGACGAACGCCCGTGGTGCCGATCCGATGAATGCTCCGACCGCCATCTGCCACAGCGGAACTCCGAACGCGCCGAACGCGTAGGAGGCAAACGCGTCGCTGATGCCCGGGACGAAACGCTGTCCGACGACGGCCCATAGGCCGTGCCGCTGGATCTGGTCGTCGATGCGGTCGGCGCGGCGGGCGCCCAGCAGGACACGCGCGCTGTCGCGGCCCGCCCGCCTCCCGATCAGACTGGTGATCACCGCCGTGCCCACCGCCGAGCCGATGGTCACGAAGGTTCCCGTCACCGCGCCGAAGAGCACCCCACTGCCCGCGGCGAGCAACGGGCCGGGAACGAACAGCGCGCCCAGTACCGCCGAGACCACGACGTAGGCCAGCGGCGCAGCGGGCCCGGTTGCCGAGACGGCACTGCGGACGACGTCGAGGTCGACGACGCGCGCAACCCCAACCAGGTAGAACAACCCCAGGAGCAAGGCCGCGAACACCGCGAGCCGCACCACGTGAGATCTACGGGAGGGGGCGGGCGCACCGTCGTCGTCGGTCATTCTGGGATTGATTGTGCCGCAGGCGAGGGTACGGTTGCCGACGCAAGGGGGTGATGCACGTGACGGCGCCGGCGCGCGACTTCGTGCTGACCGAAGAGTTCAGCCATGCCCTGGCCCTACTCGGCGGGGGCAGTCACGTCTTCCTCACCGGCAAGGCAGGTACGGGGAAGTCGACGCTGATCCGCCGATTCATGGCCGAGACCCACCGCAACGTCGTCGTCGTCGCGCCCACCGGGATCGCCGCACTCAATGTCGACGGCTACACGGTGCATCGGTTGTTCGGCTTCTCCACGACTACCTCCCTCGACGACGTGCGCACGGGCCGGTACTACCCTGGCCGCTTCGCCAAGCTGCTCGCCAAACTCGACACGCTGATCATCGACGAGGCCTCGATGGTCCGCGCCGATCTCTTCGACCAGGTGGCTGCGGCGCTCGAGCGCTTCGGCCCAACGCCGGGCACACCGTTCGGCGGCGTGCAGATCGTGTTGGTCGGCGATCTCTACCAGCTGCCGCCTGTGGTGCAGGAGAACGAATCCGCTTACCTGGCCAGCCGATACGCCACCCCGTACTTCTTCTCCGCGGACAGCTTTCGTCGTGAAGACTTCCCGACCGTCGCGCTCACCACCGTGTTCCGGCAACTGGGCGACGATCGAATGACGGCCATCTTGAACGAGATTCGCGAGGGCGTGCTGGTCGGTCACGCCCGCGAGGAGTTGAACGCTCGCACGGACCCGGACTTCGTGCCACCCGATGACGAGTTCTGGCTCACCCTGGCCCCAACCAACCGGCTGGTGACGGCGCGCAACCGGCAGCGCCTGGAACGCCTGCCGGGAGCGGAGATCGAGCACCACGCCAGGCGGTCCGGAGACCTGAGCCTGTTCGACCCGCCGGTCGAGGAGGTACTGCACTTCAAGGTCGGCGCACAGGTCATGATGCTCACGAACGACCAGTCCGACCGCTGGGTCAACGGCACGCTCGGCCGGGTGGTCGCCGCGTCCCACGGCGGCGAACGGGTCGTCGTCGAGTTCACCAGCGGCGACGCCGTCGAGGTGACGCCATACACGTGGGAAGCCACCCGGCCCGTGGTCGACGGGAACGCGCTGCGCCGCGAGGTGATCGGCAGCTACACCCAGCAGCCGTTCAAACTGGCGTGGGCGATCACCATCCACAAGAGCCAGGGCCAGACCCTCGAACGCATGATCGTGGATCTCAGCGGCGGAATGTTCTCCTTCGGCCAGCTGTACGTCGCGCTGAGCCGGTGCACGTCGATGCGCGGGCTGATGCTCAAGCGCCCGGTGCTGCCAAAGGACCTCAAGACCGACCGCCGTGTCGCGCGGTTCCTGCGGTCCGCGGTCACCGACGACCGGGCGCGCCGCTACTGCGCGATCGGCATGCTCACCGTCGGTGACGAGGGCCGCATGTCTCGGCCCCGCCCGGTCGAACTGGCAGTGGCGTTCGACGACGGCACGGCGGTCAGCACACTGGTCAATCCGCAACGCGATCTCGCCGACGCACGGCAGGCCTACGGCATCACCGTGACCGACATCCTCCTCGCGCCGACGCTGGCCGAGGCCTGGACCCTGTTGGCGCCGATGCTCGAGGGCTGCACACCGGTCGGCGTCGGAATGGACGACACCCTCGGCCTCCTCGACTTCGAACTGAAACGGCTGGGTCACGTCGTCGGCATGCCGCTGGGCGTCGACGTGCCGTCATCTGGCGCGCAGCCGGAACAGCGCCGCGGACTCACCGCCGGTAGTGCGCTGGAGCGGGCACGCGCCGAACTCGCCGCGTTCGGCATGGCCGACGTGGGCCAAGCAGGCACCACGGCGTTCGACGAACCGGCCGACACCGATTCGCCGTCTGGGCACCTGATCAGTCGAAATCACGAAACCCCTACGCCCGCATCGATTCACCTGCCCGCGCTGTCGGCGATACTCGACACCAGTCGCGACGTCGGGGCGGCGCTGCTCGGGCGCTCGCCCGTCAAGTCGTTGGATCCCGACACCGCATGGGTGAAAGCGGCCCGACAGTCGATCGCCGACCAATTGCGTGCCGCTGCTCGCCGAACCCCGCTCACAGCCGAGGTGCTCGACCGGCTGCGCGAAACCGAACGCGTGCTCGGACACGTCATCGTCGACGAGGCCGTGGTGTCGGCCCACGATGGGGTCGACGTCCACGAAGTATTGGTGCCGGGTGCGCGGGTGTGCTTCACCGGCACGGCGGAAGACGCCGACGGCAAACCGATCCCGCGGACCACGATGGAGCGCATGGCAGCATCGGCGGGACTGGTCTCGGTGCCGTCGGTCACCAAGACGCGGTGCGAGGTGCTCGTGACCGCAGAGCCGGGAACGCAGTCGGGCAAGGCGCGCAAGGCGCGTGAGTTCGGCAAACCGGTGCTGTCCGTCGACGAGTTCCTGACCTGGATCGCCGGCACCCGACCATAGACTCGGCTGTCATGCGCACAGTGGTGATCGACGCCCCGGGTCGGGTTCGAGTCGACGACCGGCCCGACCCCGGCCTGCCCGGCCCCGACGGCGCCGTGATCGAGGTGACCGCCAGCGCGATCTGCGGGTCGGACCTGCACTTCTACGAGGGTGACTTCCCCCTCGCAGAGCCGGTCGCGCTCGGTCACGAGGCGGTCGGCGTCGTCGTCGACGTCGGACCCGACGTACGGACCGTACGGGTCGGCGACTCCGTGCTGGTGTCCTCGGTCGCCGGCTGCGGATGCTGTGTGGGCTGCGCGTCGGGTGACCCGGTGACGTGTCTGTCCGGTCCGCAGATCTTCGGATCCGGCGTGCTGGGTGGGGCGCAGTCGGATCTGCTCGCCGTCCCCGCCGCCGACTTCCAGCTGCTCGCCGTGCCCGAGGACGTGGACAGCGAGGAGGCGCTGCTGCTCACCGACAACCTCGCCACGGGGTGGGCGGGTGCCCAGCGCGCGGACATCCCGCCGGGAGGGACGGTCGTGGTCTTCGGCCTCGGCGCCGTCGGATTGTGCGCCGTGCGCAGCGCGATCGTCCTCGGTGCCGGCACGGTGTTCGCCGTCGACCCCGTCGAGGGCCGGCGCGACCGTGCCGCGAAGAGCGGTGCCACGCCCCTTCATCCAGCCGACATCTCCGCAGTGCACGACGCCACCGGTGGTAGGGGAGCGGCGTCGGTCATCGACGCGGTCGGCAACGACGCCACGATGACGGCGGCGCTGACCTGCGTGCGTCCCGGCGGTACGGTGTCCGTCGTCGGCGTGCACGACCTCGATCCGTTCCCGTTCCCCGCGCTGATGAACCTCGTGCGGAGCGTGACGATGCGGATGACGACCGCTCCGGTGCAGCGCACCTGGCCGGAGCTGCTTCCGCTGCTGCAGTCGGGTCGTCTCGACGTGAGCGGAATCTTCACCGACACATACGGTCTCGACGATGCAGCGAACGCCTACGCCGCAGTGGCGGCTCGATCCGGCGATTGCGTCAAGGTCATCCTCACGCCCTGACCGAGCCGCGTCCGCGGAAAATCAGTTGCGCAGACCCTGCCCACCGACGTTCCATCGAAGGATGAGCGAGACGGGGAGGGCAAATGGACGCGACTGGAGGCGGCTCTGGTGCGTCCCGCAGTCGGCGCGCGAGCAACCGTCCTGCGAAGACTGGAACACCCTGCGCGTCAACGCGATCGGATCGACGTGGGGACGGGGCGGGCGCGACGTCGGTGACGGCGTCGCAGCGTGGTCGGCCACGATCGTCGCCGAATTGACGCGCTGACCGGTGGCCGCTACCGGGTAGCAGGTAGCCCCCGGTGCGGAAACGCGCACGCCCGGATGGCTGCCTGCGTCGATGTGCGCGCCGTCGGCTTCGACGATTCTCAGATGGTGCCCCACGGTGGAGCGCAGCACACGACGAGGGAGTACCGAGATGAAGATCCAACCCACCCTGATCCTGGCCGGACTGGCCGCCGGAGCCGTTGCCGCCGGAGTCTCGTTGGCGCCGAACGCGTCTGCTGCCACGGAGCTGGCATCGTGCCAGAACCGCGGGCAGGAGACCACGGTCTGCCAGACGCCGGGCAATTACGAGGGTCAGTTCTCGCCCACCATAGAGGCGCCGTCGCAGTTCGAGTTCCCGTACGGCTTCCTCGGTGCGATCTAGCTCCGCAGCAGTGGAGCGACGCGGGTGCCGATGGCACGGATGAACTCCGTTGCGTCCGCGCCGACGCGGGGCTGCAGCACGATGGTGTCCACGCCGGCGTCGATCCATTGCCGCACACCGTCGGCGACCTGCTCCGCGGTGCCACGCACCTCGGTGTCGGCGTGGTCGTCGTCGAGGCCGCAGGACACGTAGGCGACCACGTGGTGGGGCCGCGGCTGTTCGGCCGCGGCCCGGATGACCGAGACCGCCGCCCGCACCGCGTCGGGCGACGTGCCCGACGTCAGCACGGTTCCAGCGGCGAGTTCGCCGCTAAGCGCGAGCGTCTTAGGTCCCGTCGCAGCGAGCAGCACCTCGACGGGCGTGCTCGGCGGCCAGTCCAGTCGGACGTCGGACAGCGTGACGTACCGGCCCACGGCGTCTACGGTCGCACCGTTCAGCAGAGCCGTCAGCGCGGTCGTGTACTCGCGCAGCAGCGTCAACGGCGAACCGACGCGCTCGCCGACCTGCGCCATCCAGTCCTGGACGCCGTGACCGATGCCGAAGCGCAGTCGGCCCGGGAACGTCCGCTCGAGCATCGCGATCTCCATCGCGAGCAGCGCGACGTTGCGCAGCGGCACGGGCAGCACGCCTACGCCCACGACCAGTCTGGTGCTGTTGGCGAGTGCGATCGCCGCGGCCGACAAGCCGCCGTGGAAGAAGCAGTCCTCCCACAGCCACAGTTCGTCCACGCCGGCGGCCTCGGCCGCCTGCGTGGCTGCTCCCAGCGTCTCCGGCGGGTTCTCCGGCCGGAACACGCAACCCACTCGTAGTGACGTCACGGTCGGTCAGCCTCGCACGGATGTGGTCAGTGGCGCGCCCTCGGCGTCCTGCAACAGGCAGATCACGGTGCTGGGTAGTGGAATCGCCCCGGTGCGGTCCTGCTTCGAATCGATCAGGTACGTGATGGACAGGTCGCCGCGGCCGCCGCCGGTGTATGCGTCGACCCCGGCCGCGCAGGCCTTGTCTCCCACGTCGGCAATGGCGGCATCCACCGCGACCGGCGCCAGCAGGTACACCTCGGCGCGGTGCGGCGTCGCGCAGTCGACGACGGAGACGGTCGCGACGCCGACGTCGACGGCCGGTACCTCCGCGATGCACTCACCGACCGACAGATCCACCCACTGCTTGGTGACTGCTGCGGGTGCCGGGGGTGGGATCGCCTGCGACGTCGACGAAGTCGGGGAGTCCAGAGCCGCAGACGAGGTGGCGTCGGTCTCCTCAGGAGGCGTAGCGCACCCGGTCAGCCACGAAATGCCAAGCAGCGCAACGCTCACGCGGATGGTTGGCCGACGGAGCATGCCGGGAGTCTAACCGCGAACGCCCCGTCACGTGGCAACACGATGGGTGTCCGCGGTATCGCGTCCCGCCAGGCGGGCGTCCCACACCTCGAGCACCTCGGCGGGCGTGCGCTTGGTGACCAGACTCCCGACCACGTAGGCGATCAGGCTCGCGGCGAGCCCGTAGTAGATCGGCTCGTTGGCCAGCACGTCGCCGACGACGAACATCGTGCCGAGCGTGACGACGGTGCCGGCGATCATCGACCACAGCGCCCCGGTCCCGGTGGCGCGCTTCCACAGGAAGCCACCGAGGATCGACACCAGCAGACCGCCCACCAGGATGTCGTAGGCGACCGTCAGGGCGGCGACGACGTCGTTGAGCAGCGCGGCGATCACGATGACGACGATGCCCAGCACCACGACGTACAGCCGGTCGGAGTGCAGGTTGCCCTCCTGGTCTCCGCGGGTCCGCTCGGTGTTCTGGTCCGCGGTCTCGCGACGCCCGATCAGCCTGCCCAGCAACGGCTTCACGTCGGTGCGGGCCACGGTGGCGGTGGCGATCAGCGCGCCCGACGCCGTCGACATCATCGCGGCCACGGCGGCGGCCAGCACGATGCCGCTGATGCCGACGGGGAGGATCGACTCGGCGATCTGGGCGTACACGTCGTCACTGGCCTCGACGTCGGGCAGGAAGGTCGATGCGGCCGTGCCGATCAGCGCGCCCGCGACGCCGTACAGCAGGCAGTAGATCGCCGCGGCCGTACCGCCCCACTTCGCCACCTTGGGTGATCGTGCCGTGAACACTCGCTGCCAGATGTCCTGGCCGATCAGCATGCCGAAGCTGTAGACGACGAAGAACGTGATGATCGTCTGGGTGCCGATCGTGCCGAGGTCGAAGGCGGCGTCGCCGGCCCGCTCGCGGATGCCATCGAGCCCACCCGCCTTGTTCCACGTGAACGGCAGCAGCAGGAAGAAGATGCCGATCGTCTTGAGGATGAACTGCACCATGTCGGTCAGCGTGATCGACCACATGCCGCCGATTGCGGAGTAGAGCATGACGATCGCGCCGCCGATGATCACCGACACCGTGCGGTCGGTGCCGAAGAGCACGTTGAACACCGTCGCGTAGGCGATCGTCGACGTCACCGACAGCATCAGCGTGTAGGCGACCATGACGATCCCCGACGTCGACGTCGCGTCGACGCCGTAGCGCAGCTTGAGCATCTGCGCCACCGTGTACACCCGCAGCCGCTGGATGCGCCCCGCGAACGCCACCGACAGCAGCAGCAGGCCGACGGCGATCGCGACGACAAGCCACATGCCCGAGATGCCGTACCGGTAGCCCAGTCCCACGCCGCCGACCGTCGACGCGCCGCCGAGCACGACCGCCGCCATGGTGCCGGTGTAGAGGCCGGGTCCCAGCCGGCGCCCGGCGACGAGGAAGTCGGCGGAGTCCTTGGTCCGCGTCTTGCCCCAGAAACCGAACGCCAGCATGGCGCCGAGATAGACGACGACGATGACGACGTCGAGTGGCTTACCCATGGTGTGACTCCTCGCTCAGGTGGGAGAGAACATCTTCAGTACGGCGGACAGGACGACCACGGCGGGTCCGGTGGTGGTGAACGTGCGGGCGACCACGTCGCCGACGTCGTCGAGCGTTGCCGCGTGCGCCGGGATGCCGAAACTGCTTGCCAGCGATACGAAGTCGGGCTGGGACAGCTCGGTGGCCGTGGCCTGGCCGAACGCATTGGACATGTACTCGCGCAGGATGCCGTAGCCGCCGTCGTCGACGATCAGCCAGGTGACGTCCGCGTCGTGCTGACGGGCCGTGGCCAGTTCGGCGATGGAGTACATTGCACCGCCGTCGCCGGATACCGCGAACGTGCGCCGACCCGATCCGATGGCCGCCGCGACGGCCGCGGGGTAGGCGAAGCCCAGACCGCCTGCGCCCTGGGCGGAGTGGAACTCGCCGTCGAGCGGATCCCACGCCGACCACGCCCAGTACCCCGCGATGGTCATGTCCCAGAAGGTGTGAGCAGCGGCGGGAACGGCGGCACGCAGATCCGCCATCACCCGTCGCTCGGCGTCGACGTCCTCGGTTGCGAGCCGTTCCTCGACCGACCGGCGGAGCGTGGCAGCGATTCCGGCGCCGGTGCGCTGCTCGCGCGGTGTCACGCGGTCGGCGATCCCACGCAGTGCCTGGGCGGCGTCGGCGTGCACGGCGAGTCCGGGGTGATTGGCCTGCAGCACGCGGGATTCGGCGTCCACGTGGATCAGCCGGCCACGCGGTGTGAACGTGAAGTAGTTGCTGGTCACCTCGCCCATCGCCGTCCCGACCGCGAGCAGCACGTCGGCGTCGGAGAGCAGGTCGGTGGTGTGGCGGTCCTCGATCCACGACGCCGCCGACAGCGGATGGGCGAACGGGATCGCGCCCTTGCCGCCGACGGTCGAGACCACGGGTGCGTCCAGGCGTTCGGCCAAGGCGACGAGTGCCTCCGACCCGCCGCGGGAGCGCCGCACGCCACCACCGGCGAGGATGACCGGACGCTCTGCGCCATCAAGCAATTCGGCGGCGGCGTCGAGGACCTCGGGGCGGGCGGCGCGCGTGACGTCGACCGCGGTCACGCCGGTCACGGTGGGGACGTCCACGGGTTCGAGCAGGACGTCCTGCGGCACTTCGACCCACGTCGGGCCTGACGGAGCGGACTGCGCGAGTGCCCATGCGTCGGCGAGCAGGCTGGGGATCTGCGCGGCATGTTCGACCACGGCGGTGCTCTTGGTGACGTTGACGGCGCTGCGCTGCTGGTCGTCGAGTTGGTGCAGCATGCCGCGCCGCAACCCGAGGCCCGAGCGCGGCACCTGACTGGTGATCACGAGCAGCGGCACACCCGTGGCGTAGGCCTCCTGCAGTGCCCCCAGCGCGATCAGCGCGCCCGGTCCGGTCGAGAGGAACAGCACGCCCACCTCGCCGGTAGCCCTGGCATACCCGTCGGCGCCGAAGGCCGAGTTGTTCTCGATGCGCGAGCTGACGAACTCGAGGTCGCTTCGCCGGATCGCATCGAAGAGGCCGAGGGCGTGCTGGCCGGGGATGCCGAAGACGTGCGAAGCGCCCAGCGCGACAAGTGTTTCGACGACCACGTCACCGCCATTCCTGGTCGTCACGGGCGCGCGCGTTCCTCGTGCCGCATCGCCAGCAGCGTCACCAGGTCGTAGGCCACGTGCGATGCCGAGACGCCGGTGATCTCGGCATGGTCGTAGGCGGGGGCGACCTCGACGACGTCGGCGCCGACGAGATTCAGTCCGTGGAAGCCGCGCAGGATCTCCAGCAATTCACGGCTGGTGATGCCGCCCGCCTCCGGTGTGCCGGTACCCGGTGCGTGTGCCGGATCGAGGACGTCGATGTCGATCGACACGTACACCGGCCGGTCGCCGAGGCGCTGCCGAAGCTTGTCGACGACCTCGCGCACGCCCTGGTAGTACACGTCGGCCGACGTGACGATGCCGAAGCCGAAGCGGCGGTCGTCTTCGAGGTCCTTCTTGCCGTACAGCGGGCCGCGGGTGCCGACGTGCGACAACGCCTCGGTGTCGAGGATGCCCTCCTCGACGGCCCGGCGGAACGGCGTGCCGTGGGTGTACTCCGCGCCGAAGTAGGTGTCCCAGGTGTCGAGGTGCGCGTCGAAGTGCACCAGCGCGACCGGGCCGTGCCGCTGAGCGGCAGCACGCAGCAGGGGCAGTGCGATGGTGTGGTCGCCGCCGATGGTGACCAGGCTGGTGCTGTTCGCGGTGAGCTCCACGGCCGCCGCCTCGATGGTCTCGATGGCCTCGTGGATGTTGAACGGGTTGACCGCGATGTCGCCGGCATCGGCCACCTGCGCGATCTCGAACGGCGATACGTCGAGACCCGGGTGGTAGGGCCGCAGCAGTCGCGACGACTCGCGCACGTGGGTCGGGCCGAACCGGGCGCCGGGGCGGTAGGACACCCCGGAGTCGAACGGCACGCCCGCCACGACGATGTCGGCCTTGGGCACCTGGTCGAGGCGCGGCAGGCGGGCGAAGGACGCGGGCCCGGCGAAGCGCGGCGTCTTCGAGGCGTCGATGGGTCCGATGGTGCTCATGTCGTCGACTCCTCGTGCTTGGCCAAGGGGGTCTTGGCAGTGGTTCCCGATGCGTCCACGGACGTGATGGGAATGTCGGACGGTGGTCCCACGGGCACCAGGCGTGGCCCGTCGGGACCGAAGGCATCGGCGGGCTCCGGCTTGACCCACAGCAGCAGCGGATACAACACCGCGGCCAGTCCGATGCCGACGGGGATGGAGAGGTCGATGCCCTCGGCGAGATCGCCGAGGGGACCGACGAATTGATCGGGCAGGTTGACGAAGCAGATGCTGAACGCCGCCGACACCAGCCAAGCGCCGAGGCCACGCCAGTTCCAGCCGTGGGTGAACCAGTACCGGCCGCCGCGCTGGCGGCGGTTGAAGACCTGCAGCGCGTCGGAGTCGTACCAGCCGCGCCGGACGAACCAGCCGATCATCATGACGACCATCCAGGGGGCGGTGCACGTAACGATCAACACCGCGAACGTCGAGATGCTCTGCACGACGTTGAACGCGAACTTGCCGACGAAGATGAACCCGATGGCGATCGCGCCGATGAACACCGTCGCCTGCACCCGGCTGAAGCGCGGGAAGACGCTGGAGAAGTCCAGGCCGGTGCCGTAGAGCGCGGTCGTGCCCGTCGACATGCCGCCGATCAGCGCAATGAGGCACACGGGCAGGAAGTACCAGTTCGGCGACACGGCCAGCAGTCCGCCGACGTAGTTGCCCTCGTCGATGAACTCCGGAGCATTCGACGCGACGACCGTGGCGGTCACCAGGCCGAACAGGAACGGCACCAGGGTGGCGATCTGGGCGCCGAACGCGGCAGCCATCGACTTCCACGCCGGGGTCTCGCGAGGGATGTATCGCGACCAGTCACCAAGGAACGCACCGAAACTCACCGGGTTGGACATGACGATCAGCGCTGCCCCGACGAAGGACGGCCAGTAGAGGGCATTGGTCGCGGCGTCGGCGTCCGGGCCGAAGATGCCTGCGTAGCCCGCGTCGAAGGTGCCGCCGAACGCGACGATCCCCAGGAGGAACAGCACCGTGGCCGCGACCACCGCGATCTTGTTGACCAGCAACATGAATCGGAATCCGTAGATGCACACGACGAGCACCATCAGGGCGAAGATGCCGTACGCCACGGCCACCGCGGCACCGTTGGGCGCCGCGTCCGGCGCGCCACCCATGGCGCGGGTGGCGCCGCCCACCAGGACGTCACCGGAGGTCCACACCGAGATGGAGAAGAACGCGACCGCGGTCAGCAGCGAGAGGAACGATCCGACGACGCGGCCGTGCACGCCGAGGTGCGCCGAGGACGACACTGCGTTGTTGGTGCCGTTGCGCGGACCGAAGAGCGCCATCGGTGCGAGGATCGCCGCGCCGAGGATGAGGCCGAGAAGCGTTGCGAGCAGGCCATCGCGGAACGACAGCCCGAAGATGATCGGGAAGCTGCCGAGAACCACCGTGGCGATGGTGTTGGCGCCGCCGAAGACCAGTCGGAACAGGTCGAGCGGCCGTGCCGTCCGCTCGGCGTCGGGAATCGGCTCGACGCCGTGGGTCTCGACCTCGGTGATCTTCGGTGGTGCGGCGAGCGGTTCGGTCACGAGACTGCCGGTGCCGTGGACAGGTGCTCGTGCACGGCGACCACGCGGTCGCCGTCGAGCACGAACACGATGGTTTCGCGCTCACGGCTACTGGTGTGCTCACCGCCGACCGACGTGACGGTGTCGACGGTGTGGCTGAGTACGGCCACGTCGCCGAACGTCTGCACCATCCGCTCGCTGCTGACGCAGGACACCACCCGCCATCCGTCGGCGAGCCACGACGCCCAGAGCGCCTCGTAGGCGGCGCGGTCGTTCAAGCGCGCCGGTTCGGGATGAAAGACGAACGTGGCGTCGGGGGAGAAGCCTCCGAAGTACGCCGCGGTGTCGGTGGCAGCGAAGGCTGCGACGAGATCGTCGGTGGCGGTCAAGACTCGATCGCTGGTCAGCGTCGTCATGGGAGGGCCCGGTCCTAAGAGTGCGGATGTGGTGCGGGTCACTGTAAGTCGGCAGGATTGGCTCGGCAAGCAGTTCGTTCGTTACGCGTGCGTTTCGGATCATGAATTGCCGTCATGGTGCAGAGTTAACGAGAATTAGTGGCCGATGCGGGTGCCTGTGGTGATCGATGTGTCGGTCGGGCGGGTCGAAAGATCTCGCCGCGAATCTCAGCTGAGCGTGAGGAAGGAGTGGGGATGGACGAGGTCGACGAGGCCATCGTGGAACTGCTGGAGGTCGACGGCCGCCTCACCCACCGCGAGATCGCGCGCCGGGTGGGGCTGTCCCGCTCGGCGGCGGCAGCACGTACGCAACGCCTGATCGCCAGCGGACAGGTCGTGGTGCGCGGTGTCGTGCACCCGGCGGTGATCGGGCGCGGGGCGCTCGCCCACGTGGGCCTCGTCGTGAACGGCCCTGCCGCCGCCGTCGCCGCCGACATCGCCCGCCGTGACGACGTGCCGTTCCTATCGCTCACCACCGGCCGGCACGGACTGGTCGTCGAGGTGCGCGCGGCCTCGCCCCGCGACATCGACCGGTCCATCGGCGAGTTGCGCGCCCACCCCGGTGTCGTCGCGGTCGACACCCTGACCTACGTCGAGTTGATCCGCGACGTGGTCGGCCCGGTCGGCGACGTCACCACCGACGTGGACGACGTCGACGTCGCGCTACTGCGGGCGCTGCAGGACGACGGCCGCGCGTCCTACGTGGAATTGGCCGAGGTGGTCGGGTTGTCACCGGCCGGCGCGCGCCGCAGAGTGGTCCGGTTGCTCGACGCGCAGGTGCTCCGCATCGGTGCGGTGGTTCGGCACTCGGGTCGCGACATGCAGAGCGCCATGGGCTTCGGCGTCCGGCTGTGCGGCGACGACCGCGACGTGCTGGACCTGCTGGCGGGCATGGGATCGGTCATCTTCGTGGCGCGCACGCTGGGACGGTTCGACGTCCTGGTCACGGTGCGCGGCTTCTCGACCGGTCACCTCGTCGAGACGCTCGACGCGGTGCGGGCCCTGCCCACCGTCAGCGCCGTGGAGAGTTGGACCCACCTGGAGGTGGTCAAGGAGACGTACGCGTCGGGTCTCGACGTCGGCGTGTAGATGATCGCCCGGGTGGGTAACCGCCCCGAATGCGCTGGCTCGCCACGTTCGTTGCTGCCGTGGTGGCGCTCACCCTCACGTCCTGCGCGAGTGCGCAACGCGTCGACCTGGGTGACTCGGCAGGAAACCTCATCGCCGCCATTGCCGGGGAGCCCGACCAGCTGGACCCGCAGAAGACCAGCTCGTACTTCTCGTTCGAGGTGCTGGAGAACGTCTTCGACACGCTCGTCGAACCCGACGAGAACCTCGAGATGCGACCTGCGCTCGCCGACTCGTGGACCGTGTCGCCGGATCAACTCACCTGGACGTTCCGGCTGCGCGACGGCGTGACGTGGCATGACGGCAGTCCGTTCACCGCCGACGACGTCGTGTACTCCTATCGACGCATCATCGACGAGAAGCTCTCCAACGTCGACAAGTTCAGCGCCGTCACCGAGGTCACCGCGCCCGACCCCTCGACCGTCGTCATCCGGGTGAAGGAGCCGACGCCGAACCTGCTGACCAATCTGGGCGGCTTCAAGGGCATGGCCATCGTGTCGCGCCGCAACGTCGAAAGTGGGGACATCGCAACGCGTCCCATGGGAACGGGGCCGTTCTCCTTCGCCTCGCAACGCAGCGGTGACTCCATCACGCTCTCGGCGAATCCGAACTACTGGGGCGGCGCTCCGAAGGTCCCCGGCGTGACCTACCGGTTCATCTCCGAGCCCTCCACCGCCCTGTCCGCGTTGCAGGCAGGCGAGGTCGACTGGACCGATTCCATTCCGGCGCAACGCGTCGAGCAGTTGCGCAACGACGACTCGATCCACCTCGCGGTGACGCCTAGCAACGACTACTGGTACTTCGCGCTCAATCAGGCCAGGGCACCGTGGAACGACGTGCGGGTGCGCCGGGCCATCGCCTACGCCATCGACCGCGACGCGATCGTTCAGGCCACCAGTTACGGGACTGCCGTCGCGAACCAGTTGGCGATCCCCGAGGGCAACCCCTGGTACGTCCGCTACGACCAGTACCGGTACGACCTCGACGAGGCCAAGCGTCTACTCGACGAATCCGGGGTGCGGCCCGCCACGCTCGACATGCTCGTCACCAGCGAGTACCCGGAGACCGTGACGGCCGCACAGGTGGTCGCCGACAACCTGGCGGCACTGGGCATCTCGGTGAACATCCGCACCGTCGACATGGCGACCTGGCTCGACGAACAGAACACCGGCAACTTCGACATGCTGATGATGGGCTGGCTCGGCAACATCGACCCCGACGACTTCTACTACGCCCAGCACCACACCGGTGGCTCGAACAACGCGCAGAAGTTCTCCGACCCCGAGGTCGACCGCCTCCTCGACGCCGGGCGCGTGGAGACCGCCCGGGACGCCCGCGCCGACGACTACGCGAAGGCGGCGGTCCAGATCGCCGACCAGGTCAGCTACATCTACCTGTACAACCCCTCGGTCATCCAGGGCTGGACGCCCGACCTCACCGGTTACGAGGCGCGTCGCGACGGTGCGATCCGCTTCCGCACCGCGACGGTGAGTGATGCGGTGAGCCAGTGAGCCCGTCGAAGACCCTGCCGCCGTTGCTGACTCACCCCGTTCTGCGATTCTTGGCGCGCCGCGTCGCCTACTCGCTGGTGGTGCTCGTCGGCGTGCTGATCGTGGTCTTCGCGCTGGTGCATCTGGTCCCGGGCGACCCGGTGCGGATCGCCCTGGGAACGCGGTACACCCCGGAGGCGTACGGCGCGCTGCGGGCGGCCAGCGGCCTGGATCAGCCACTGCTCCAACAGTTCTTCGGCTACGTGACCTCCGCGGTCCGCGGCGACCTCGGGGTCAGCTTCCGCAACGGCGATCCCGTCGCCGGGATCCTCGTGGAACGTCTGCCCGCCACGTTGTCGCTGGCCGCGGTGGGCATCGTGATCGCATTGCTGATCGCGCTACCCGCGGGCATCTGGTCCGCGCTGCGGGAGGGCCGGCTCAGCGACGCAATCGTGCGGGTGACCACTCAGTTCGGCGTCTCGATACCCGACTTCTGGATGGGAATCCTGCTGATCGCACTGTTCTCCACCACGTTGGGCTGGCTGCCGACGTCCGGATACCGGCCGCTGTTCGACGACCCCGGCGGGTGGCTGTCGCACGTCATCCTGCCGGGTCTCACCGTGGGCCTGGTCGCCGGTGCGATCATGACGCGCTACGTGCGATCGGCCGTATTAGACGCCAGTGCAACGGGATACGTCCGGACGGCGCGGTCGAAGGGGCTACCGCCCGCGGTGGTCACGTTCCGGCACACCGTGCGCAACGCCCTGGTCCCCATCCTCACGATCACCGGTATCCAGCTCGCCACGATCCTGGGCGGCGTCATCGTCGTCGAGGTCGTGTTCGCCTGGCCGGGACTGGGCCGGTTGGTCTACAACGCCGTCGCCGCGCGCGACTACCCCGTCATCCAGGGCGCGGTGCTCCTGATGGCCGCACTCTTCCTTCTGATCAACCTCCTGGTGGACCTGCTGTACGCGGTCGTCGATCCCAGGATCAGGCTGTCATGACCGACGCCGAGAACACCCGCGTCACGTCGTGGCGCCTGCTGCTGTCCAACCCGGTGACGATGGTCAGCGCGGTGCTGCTCGCCGCGGTCGCGATCATCGCAGTGGCCGCGCAGTGGATCGCCCCCTACGGCGTCAACGACGTCGACGTGCCCAGCGCACTTGCGGGTCCGAGCGCCCAACACTGGTTCGGCACCGACGAACTCGGGCGGGACGTGCTGTCGCGCGTGCTGGTCGCGGTGCAGGCCTCGATGCAGGTGGCGGTCGTGAGCGTCGCGTTCGCCGTCGTCGTCGGCGTCACGGTGGGTGTCGTCGCCGGCTACCGCGGGGGCTGGGTCGACACCGTCTTCATGCGCGTGGTCGACGTCATGTTCGCGTTCCCAGTGCTCCTGCTGGCGCTGGCCATCGTCGCGATCCTGGGGCCGGGGATCACGACGACCATGCTGGCCATCGGCGTGGTCTACACCCCGATCTTCGCCCGGGTGGCACGAGCCAGCACGCTGTCGGTGCGCGTCGAGCCGTACGTCGCGGTGTCGCGCACGATGGGCACCGGCCACGGCTACATCCTGGCCCGCCACGTCCTGCCGAACATCGCGGGACCGCTCATCGTGCAGACCTCGCTGTCGCTGGCCTTTGCGATCCTGTCCGAGGCGGCGCTGTCGTTCCTGGGCCTTGGCATCCAACCGCCCGAACCGTCGCTGGGGCGGATGATCTTCGACTCGCAGGGCTTCGTCACCCTGGCGTGGTGGATGGCCATCTTCCCTGGGGCGGCGATCTTCGTGATCGTGTTGGCGTTCAACCTGTTCGGCGACGGCCTGCGCGACGTCCTCGACCCCAAGCAGCGCTCGGTGGCCGAGATCAGGCGAATGGAGCGGCGCCAGTGACGCCTGCACTCGAACCCGTTCTGGACGTCGTCGACCTGAAGGTGCGAATCGGCAGGCGCGAGATCGTGCGCGGGGTATCGCTGCGCGTCGAGCGCGAGCAGACCCTGGGCATCGTCGGAGAGTCCGGATCCGGGAAGTCGATGACCGTCCTCGCGGCCACCGGTCTGCTCGACACGCCCGCCGCCGTGGTCACGGGCACCAGCACGCTGGGGGCGCGGGACGATGCGACGGCCATCGAGCTGGTCGGTGCGTCGGCGCGCACGCTGCGCACCGTGCACGGCGGCCGGATCGGCTTCGTGTTCCAGGACCCCGGTACGTCGCTCAACCCGATGCTGACCCTGGAACGGCAGATCACCGAATCGCTCGAGGCGCACCGTCGCGTCACACGTCGCGAGGCCACCGCCCGCGCACTGGAACTGCTCGACGCCGTCGGCCTGCCCGACCCTCAGTCGCGACTACGCTCCTACCCCCACCAGCTTTCGGGCGGACAGCGCCAGCGCGTGATGATCGCGATCGCCCTGGCATGCGATCCCGAACTGCTCGTCGCCGACGAACCCACCACGTCGCTCGACGTCACGACCCAGGCCCAGATCATCGAGCTCGTGCGCGCGCTGCAACACGACTTCGGCACCGCCGTGATCTGGGTGAGCCACGACCTCGGGGTGATCGGGCAGGTCGCCGACGACGTCACCGTGTTGCGCGACGGCGAGGCCGTCGAGCAGGCGCCGATCCTCGACGTGTTCGACCGCCCGCGCGACCAGTACACCCGCGACCTGCTGTCAGCCCGCCCCGTGATCGGAGCGCACCGACCGGAGCCGATCTCCGACGACGCCCCCGTGCTGCTGGCGGTCGAGGGCCTCGACGTCCGCTTCCCCGTCACGTCGCCCACCGGGCGCACCACCGTGCACGCGGTGCGCGATCTGTCGTTCCAGATTCGGCGGGGCGCCACCCTGGGGCTGGTTGGGGAATCCGGGTCAGGCAAGTCGACGGTCGCGGCGGCGCTCACCGGGCAGGTGACACCCGAGGCGGGCACGGTGCGCCTCGACGGTGCCGACGTCCTCGCCCGGCATCGCCGCGCCGACAAGGCGCTGCGCCGTCGCATCGGGTTGGTGTTCCAGGACCCGTTCTCCTCGCTGGACCCGCGCGCGCCGGTGGGCTCGGCCATCGGGGAGCCGTTGCGCGTGCACCGCCTGGCCGCAGATCGCGCCGGCCGCAAGGCGCGCACCGCCGAACTGCTCGACCTCGTCGGGCTGCCCACGTCGTTCGCATCGCGGTATCCCCACGAACTGTCGGGGGGTCAGCGCCAGCGGGTGAGCATCGCCCGCGCGCTGGCGCTGGAACCCGATCTGCTGATCCTCGACGAGTCGACGGCATCGCTCGACGTCTCGGTTCAGGCACGGGTCCTCGACCTGTTGGCCGAACTGCAGCGCGACCTGACGCTGACCTATCTGTTCATCGGCCACGACCTCGCGGTGATCCAGCGGATGAGCCACGACGTGCTGGTCATGCGGGACGGCCGGGCGGTCGAGCAACGCCCCGCATCGGACCTGTTCTCGGCGCCGAAGGACGACTACACCCGGGCCCTTCTGGCGGCGGTGCCGCCCGCTCGTCCCCGCGTGTAACGAAACCTCCGCACTGGCGATGATCATGGGGTAGGGAGCGCCGGGTAGCTGCTGGTTCAGGGACCAGCGTCGGGGGATGGCTGCTGGGCAGAAGTGGCGGAGACGCCATGCTCCTTGGGATCGAAGGAGTTATGCGTACATGCGTGCACCACGAGCAGGACTGAACAACAAGCGAATCGCCGCCGCGGTGGCGTCCGGAGTGGTGGTGTCGCTTACGGCGCTCACCGCAGGCGTCGCCCCGGCGCTGGCCGCCCCGGGCGACGGTCCAAGCGGGCCGACCACGACGATCGTCGAATTAGAACCCGAGGTGTCCGCACCGGAGGAGTCCGGGTCGGGTGATGGCGAGGGATCCGGGCGCGGTGAGTCGGCCGACGAGGGACCCGCCGTCCCGACGCAGACCGCCGCACCCGAGCCCGCGGTCGAGGCGCCCCCGGTCGTGGAGGCGCCCCCGGTGGTCGAGGCACCGCCGATCGTGGAGGCCCCCCGCCAGACTCAGGCACCCAAGCCCGAGACCCAGGCGCCCAAGCCCGCCCCCGAAACGAAGACGCAGGCTCCTGCCACGGAGCCGAAGGCGACCGTTCCTCCGAGCACTGCCGCACCGAGCACCGCCGCGCCGAGTTCTGCCGCGAAGCCGCCGACCACGACGGCCACCACGGTCGCCCCGCCCGCTTCGCGTGAGGCGTCGCCCTCGAGTGAGGCACCGGGCAGCGCACCGGCTGCCGCGGATCCGTCCGCGGCGTCGCAGGCTCCCGCCACCTCGGCCGACGAGTCGGCCTCGACGAGCCCCGAGCCCGCCGACGGCGAGACGTCCGAGTCGTCGAGTGAGCCCTCGTCGTCGGAATCCGAATCCGCCGCCACGTCCGAGCGTTCGGACGCGGGGGAGACGGTGTCGTCGAGCGTGTCCGAAGCGGCCCGGGCCATCGAGACGTTGCAGCCCGAGACGCTCGAAGCGCCTGCCGAGGACGTTCGGGTCGCCAAGACCGCGAAGGTCGTCGAGCTGCCGAAGCCCGAGCCGGCGCCCAAGGCGGACATCGAGGCCATCGCAAAGGCAATCGACCTGCAGGACTTGCAGCGGGAGATCCGCCAGGGCGATCGCATCAACGACGCCGCCCGCATCGACGACGACGTGCGCCGCGTCGGCCTGTGGGACCGCAACGTCCGCCAGTGGCGTCCGGACTGGGTGGAGTACGACGAGTACTACCGTCCCGTCCTGGCCAACCCGTACCGCGACCCGGTCCGCATCATCTACGTGTACGAGAACGTGCAGCGGATCGCGTACATACCGCCGTTGTCGCGCATCGTCCTCGAGGTCGCACAGTTCGCGGCCTACAGCTTCACCGCGGTCGTCATGAACGCGGTGAACACGGCGGTCAACGTGGCGGTCGGCAGCTTCTTCGGGGGCGGCTTCTTCCCGGGCGTCGGCCTGCCGTTCCCACCGCCGCCGCGACCGGTGGCGCGCTACGACAACGTTCCGGTTTTCGTGAACTACTCGCAGGCCCAATACGAGCCCTTCCGCGTGCAGCGCATCGTCGACGTCGGCGATGATCCCCGCTTCGGCGAGCGCCAAGTGCTCCTCGACGGAGTGACCCCGGCATGGGGCGTCTGGAACCAGACGCCAACGGGTGAGCGGCAGTTCGAGGTGCACCGGACCCAGCAATTCCCGGGTCTGGATCAGCCGAGCGAGGCGCCGCTGCCCGGTGACTACCAGCTTCGGCTGCTGTCGGACCAGTCGGCGTCCGACGGGTTCAACCGCAGGGACGTCTACCTGATGGCAGCGGCCGGGCTCTGCGCGGCGCTGAGCATCGGTGCCGTGGTGGTCGCCATGGCGATGGGCCGCCGCAGAAACGCCTGAGGTAGACACGCCCAGTCGGGGGTGCTCTGGCACTCGCAGGGCCGTGACGGTCGCGACGCTCGTCGCGGCCGTCACGGTCGTCGTGCAGTGCTCGCCCGCACCGCCCGCGGCGGGCCCGACGTCGTCGCCCAGCATCTCCACCACGGCGGCCCCGAACCCGGAGATCCCGAGGACGATCACCCGACCGCGAACGCCCACCCGGACGACGCCGGTCACCGCGCCCGCGGCCGTATACCCGGTCACCGCAACCGAACTCGGGGCCACCTGGCGACCCGGTTGTCCCGTGCCACCCGAACGGCTGCGACGGGTGAACCTCGACTACCTCGGCTTCGACGGCCGCACCCATCGCGGTGATCTGGTGGTCGCCGAGGGCCTGGTGGGCGACGTCATCGACGTCTTCGCCGAGCTGTACCGCCTGCGATTTCCGATCGAGCGGATGCGGACGGTCGACCACTACCCGGGTGCCGAGGACGAACTGTCGATGCGCGACGACAACACCTCGGCGTTCAATTGCCGGCGGCTCCCCAGCGGATCGGGCTGGTCGCTGCACGCGCTCGGCCGGGCCGTCGACGTCAACCCGCTGCTGAACCCGTACGTCGACAGTCGGGGGAACCTGGAGCCCGCGACCGCCGGTCCCTTCGTCGACCGCTCGCGGCGCGACCCGGGGATGCTGCACGCCGGCGATCCGGCAGTGCGTGCGTTCACGAGCCGGGGGTGGCGATGGGGTGGCGACTGGCGCACCCCCAAGGACTACCAGCACTTCGAGAAGCGCTGAGTTCTCCCGGAATAGATGGGGAATCATCCCCGTTTATTTGGTCGGGCTGCCAGAAGGCTGCCCGCCGAACGTCAGGAGACCCACATGACCAGGATCGCCGTGATCATCACCAGCACCCGCCGGGACCGCTTCGCCGATCGACCGGCGGCGTGGGTGACGGAGCGTCTGCGGCGCGAGGGGCGAGACGTCGACGTGATCGACATGCGCGACCATGACCTGCCGAGCTTCGACGGCCCGTCGCCGATGTATGCGCCGCGTCAGTACGCGACACCGGCGATCGCAGAGTTCGGGCGACACATCGACGAGGCCGACGCGTACATCGTGCTCGCCAGTGAGTACAACCACGGATATACCGGAGTGTTCAAGAACGCGGCCGACCACCTGTTCGCAGAATGGGACCGCAAGCCGATCGCCTTCGTCGGATGGGGAAACGTCGGCGGTGCGCGCGCGGTGGAGCAGTTGCGCTCCGTGGCAATCGAGTTCGGGATGGCGCCCATCCGTCCCGCAGTGCACATCCTGCCGGACGTGCTGGTGCCTGCGATGACGGCGCCCACCTACGATGCCGGACTCTTCGCAGCCCTCGATTCGAAGCTCGACGCGCTGATCGCGGAATTAGCATGGTGGACAAACGCCCTGAGTCGGGGTCGCGAACCCGCATCTGGCGTCGTCGCTGCGCAGGCGTGATCTCCGCAGGTGCCGCTCAAGCGTGCAACGCCCGTCGGATCTCGGTATCGGTCGGAGCGGGTGGCATCTCGACGAGTACCTCGTGAGAGATGAGACCTGCCAGCCACAACGCGACCAGTCGGGCGCTGGCCCCCGGGGCGTCCTCGGCGGTCCGGTGGATCAGTCCGGCGTTGGCGATCAAGAGCACCGCGAGGTCAGCCGGGGACGCGTCGGCGCGCACCTGGCCAGTGCCCACCGCGCGCTCGAACACCGTGGCGATGGCTCGGTAGTGCCGGGCCCGTAGTTCCTCGACGTGGGGCGACAGCGGTCGCAGCGATGCCAGCAGGTCGGCCAACCCTCGGTTGGTGGCCTGCAGCGCGCAGGTGGCGATGACGCAGTCCCGCAACGCAGTCACCGGATCGTCCGCCCTGGCAGCGTCTTCGGCCAGTGCGCAGTAGCGCTCGAGGTGGCCGGTGTAGACCTCGGCGAGCAACTTCTCGCGGGTGGGGAAGTGCCGGTACAACGTGGCGTTGCCGGTGCTCGCGCGTCGCGCGATCTCGTTCAGCGACACGTCCACGCCCTGTTCGGCGTACACCGCCTCGGCGGCGGCCAGCACCGCGGTCCGATTGCGTTGCGCGTCAGCACGCACCTGGGGCTCCTTGGGCTCGAGCGGAATATCTGGGGAGACATCCCCGTTTGGATCCTACGTCGGATGAGTGGGGGAGTGGTCCCCGATTGGGAGGTGAAGTCATGAGGGCAGTCGTGGTCACCGAATACGGCGGTCCGGAGGTCCTTCGGCAGGTGGACGTCGACGAGCCCCACGCCGGACCCGGCCGTCTCCGCGTCAGGGTGCACGCCGCCACCGTCAATCCCGCCGATGCGCTGCTGCGAATCGGTGACATCGACGACGCGTTGCGCGCGAGCACATTGTCGCCGCCGTACCGTCCGGGCATGGAGGTGGCCGGGCTCGTCGACGAGATCGGACCGGGCACCCCCACCGGTGTCGGCATCGGCGATCGAGTCATGGCGATCGTCATGCCGATCGACGAGTCCGGCGGCGCCTACGCCGAGTACGTGGTCGTCGAAGCGGACCAGGTCACTCTCGCGCCGGCCGGGAGCAGCCACGCCGAGGCGGCCACGTTGCCGATGAACGGGCTCACGGCTCGCCGGGCGCTCGACGTGTTGCACCTGGCCCCGGGCGAGACCCTCGGCGTCACCGGTGCTGCGGGTGCGGTCGGTGGCTACGTCGTTCAGCTGGCGAAGGCCGACGGGCTACGGGTGGTCGCCGATGCTGCGCCCGCAGACGAACGACTCGTATCGGCTCTCGGCGCGGACGAGATCGTCCCGCGCGGACCCGATGTGGGACAGGGGATTCGACGGCGCCACCCCGGAGGGATAGGGGCCGTCGTCGACGCCGCACTCCAAGGCGACGAGGTACTGCCTGCGTTGCGCGACGGCGGTCAGATCGCCATCGTTCGTCGCCCCGGCGAGCGCGGCACCTCAACGCTGCATCCCGATCGCGGCATCACCGTCCGCGACGTGTGGGTGCCCGACTACACCCACGCCACCGGCAAGCTCGACGGCCTTCGGATGCTGGCCGAGCAAGGCAAGCTCACCCTGCGAGTGGCACGGACGTTCCCCGCCGAGGATGCCGCCACGGCACACCGTCTGCTCGAAGCAGGCGGCGTCCGTGGCCGACTCGTCCTCGTCTTCGACTGACCGCTCTCATGATGACAGCTGACTCCGAGGAGACACCATGCGTGCCGCAGTCCTGACCGCCTACGACGCTCCGCTGCACATCACTGAGATCCCCGATCCCACCCCCGGCCCCGGTGAAGTCCTGTTGCGAGTCATGGCAAGCGGGGTGAATCCGCTCGACACCAAGGTCCGCCGAGGCGCGGCCGCACACGCGAAGACGATGCCGCCGGCAATTCTCGGCATCGACACGGCCGGTGTGGTCGAGGCCGTCGGGGCTGGTGTGGACCAATTCCAAATCGGCGACGAAGTGTTCGGCATGACCGGTGGAGTTGGCGGCGTGCCGGGATCGCTGGCCGAACTGGCTGCCGTCGACGCGCGGTTGATCGCGCACAAGCCCAAGGCGCTGTCCATGGCACAGGCAGCGGCCCTTCCACTGGGCTTCATCACGTCATGGGAGGGGCTGGTCGACCGCGCAGGCGTCGCCCCTGGCGACCAGGTGCTCGTCCACGGCGGAGCAGGCGGGGTCGGATTCCTCGCAATACAGCTCGCCATCGCCCGCGGCGCACGGGTCTTCGCCACCGGGAGTCCCAGGAGCCTGGAGGTGATCCGCCGGGTCGGGGCCACGGCCATCGATTACACGACGACCGCCGTCGACGACTACGTCGACGAATACACCGGGGGAGACGGCTTCGACATCGTGGTCGACAACGTCGGCGGCGCCACCCTCGATGAATCGTTCTCCGCAGTCAAGCGCTACACGGGACACGTCGTCAGCGCACTGGGGTGGGGCACCCACAGCTTGGCGCCCCTGTCCTTCCGCGGAGCCACCTACTCGGGCGTCTTCACCTTGATGCCGCTGCTGACCGGCCATGGCCGAGATCATCACGGCCACATCGCGTCTCAGGCGGCCGCGCTGGCTGACAGTGGCCGGCTGGTCCCGCGACTGGACGACACGACCTTCACCCTCGCCGATGTCGACGACGCCCACGAGACCGTCGGGAACGGCACTGCATCGGGGAAGGTGATCGTGCTGCCACAGCTCTAGCGCAGCGTCGATACCGGCTAGCAGCTATCTGGCACACGGGCCAGCAGGTGCCCGTGATGGGTGCGAACCCTGACGACGTCAGCCGCCGATGGGGGAATCATCGATGCATACCCGAGATTGGCCCTAGGTGAAGAGGCACTGGAAATGAACTGGAACCCACGCGACACCGCCGTCGTGTTCATCGATCCGCAGAACGACGTCCTGAGCCCGGCCGGAATCAACTGGGCCGCAACGGGTGACAGCGTCACGGAGAACGACACCGTCGCCCACATGCTCACCCTCTTCCAAGCCGCGAAGGCCGCGTCGTACCCGATGTTCATCTCACCGCACTACTTCTATCCCACCGACCACCGCTGGCTGTTCAACGGTCCACTCGAGTCCGACGAACTGCGCACCGGCACGTTCGACCGGCCAGGCCCCCTGAATCTCGACGGGCTCACCGGCTCGGGAGCCGACTGGCTCGACGAGTTCAAGCCCTACATCGAGGACCCCGACACGGTCGTCGTCAGTCCGCACAAGGTGTTCGGCTCGCAGACCAACGACTTGGTGCTGCAGCTGCGCAAACGACGGATCAACCGGGTCCTGCTCGGGGGGATGCTCGCGAACATGTGCGTCGAATCGCACCTGCGCGATCTCCTCGAACAGGGCTTCGAGGTCTACGTCGTCCGCGATGCCATCGCAGGTCCCCGTCACCCGGAATGGGGCGACGGTTACCAGGCCGCTCTGGTCAACTATGCGTTCCTCGCCCACGGAGTGGTCTGGACCGAGGACGTCGTCAACGCCATGCAGGCCACCGCGGACGTCGGTTAGCGCGCGACCGGCCAGGCCCACACCGACATGTCGCCACGCGGGTAGTTCATGCAGACGTCGGTGGCCTTGGCGACCACGCCCTTGTTGTTGAAGAAGACCTTCGCCCAGTTGCCCCAGCGCTGAGCCATCGGTTCGCCGAAGACGTGGGTGGCGATGTACTCGGAGTAGCCGCGCCGGTCGAAGGCGTTGAGCGAGTAGAACCAGTGGATCCGGTCCACGGCGCCCTGCTGCACGTCGGCAGGCCGGTTGTTCTTGTCGATGATGTAGCGCTCGAAGTACACCGGGCTGGTGTCGCGCACGGCGGCCAGGTATTGCTCGGCGTCGCACGACGTCTCGATCTGTCGCTTCGGGATGGGGTAGTCGTCCGTGGAGTCGGCGACCGCGGGCGCGGCGAACACCGTCGCCGCGATCCCGCACGTAGCGGCCAGCAGGCCGCCCCGACGCATCAGATTGCGCGTGCCCATCATGTTGCTCCTCGTCGTCATGCGGTGGGAACCGGTTCGGGGTCCTTGGACGACGGCGGAGGCGTCGGCCACGGAGCGGGTAGGGGTCGTGTCCGGACGTTCTGCGGCCACCAGAACCACCGTCCGAGCAGTGCGGCGATGGACGGCATCATCAGCGAGCGCACGATCAGCGTGTCGAACAGCAGACCCAGACCGATCGTGGTGCCGACCTGGCCGATCACGGTCAGCTCGCTGACCGCCATCGACATCATCGTGAACGCGAACACCAGGCCCGCCGACGTGACCACCGACCCGGTACCGCCCATGGATCGGATGATGCCGGTGTTCAAGCCCGCGTGTATCTCTTCCTTGAAGCGCGCGACCAACAACAGGTTGTAGTCGGCGCCCACGGCGAGCAGGATGATCACCGCCATCGCCATGACCATCCAGTGCAGTTCGATGCCTAGGATGTGCTGCCAGATCAGGACCGACAGGCCGAACGATGCGCCCAGTGAGAGCACCACCGTTCCGACGATCACCGCCGAGGCGACGACGCTTCGGGTGATCAGCAACATGATGATGAAGATCAGCGCCAGCGCGGAGATGCCCGCGATCAGCAGGTCGTAGTCGTTGCCGTCGGACATGTCCTTGAACACCGCGGCCGTACCGCCGAGGTAGACCTTCGAGCCCTCCAGCGGCGTGCCCTTGATGGCCTCCTTGGCGGCGTTCTTGATGCGGTCGATCCGCTCGATGCCCTCTGGGGACATCGGGTCGCCCTCGTGCACGATCATGAAGCGCACCGACTTGCCGTCGGGCGAGATGAAGTTCTTCATGCCGCGCTTGAAGTCCTCGTTGTCGAAGATCTCCGGTGGCAGATAGAACGAGTCGTCGTTCATCGATGCGTCGAACGCCTCGCCCATCGCCGACGAGTTGTCCGAACCCTCGGCCTGCTGATCCTGCATGCCCTTCTGGGTGGCGTACTGCGTGAGCAGCATCGTCTTCATGGTCTTCATCGTCGTGATCATCTCGGGCATCAACGCGACCATCTGCGGCATCAGGGTGTCGAGCCGCTCCATGAGCGGCATCAACTGCTGGATGTCGTCGGTCATCGTGTTGATGCCGTCAAGGGTGTCGAATACCGATCTGATCGACCAGCAGACCGGGATGTTGTAGCACTTGGGTTCCCAGTAGAAGTAGTTGCGGATCGGGCGGAAGAAGTCGTCGAAGTTGGCGATGTTGTCGCGCAGTTCGGCGATGTCGACCGTCATGTTCTTCATCTGGCCGACCATCTCGTGCGTGACGCCCGCCATCTGCGCCGTCAGCGCCGACATCTTCGTCATCGAGTCGATGGTCGTCTGCATGTCGTCGGCTTGCTTCTTGATGTTCTCCATCATGTCCTGCATGTACTTCTCGTTCAGCTTCTGCGTGGTGCCCTGCATGCTGATCAGGAAGGGGATGGAGGTGTGCTCGATGGGCTTGCCGTCGGGCCGGGTGATGGTCTGCACCCGGGCGATGCCCTCCTCGCGGAAGACCGCCTTGGCGATCTTGTCGATGACGAGGAAGTCCGCCGAGTTGCGCAGGTCGTGATCGCTCTCGACCATCAGCAGCTCGGGGTTCATTCGGGACTGGGAGAAGTGCCGGTCCGCCGCCGCGTAACCCTGGTTGGCAGGCAGGTCCGCGGGCAGGTAGCTGCGGTCGTTGTAGTTGGTGCGGTAGCCGGGCAGTGTCAGCAGGCCGATCAGTGCCAGAGCGACGGTCGCCACCAGGATGGGTCCGGGCCAGCGCACCACCGCGGCACCGATCTTGCGCCAGCCGCGGGTGCGCAGTGCACGCTTGGGCTCGAGGAGACCGAACCGGCTGGCGATGGTGACGATGGCCGACCCGAGGGTCAGCGCGGTCAGCACGCAGACCACCATGCCGATGGCGAGCGGGACGCCGAGGGTCTGGAAGTAGGGCAGCCGGGTGAAGGACAGGCAGAACGTGGCGCCTGCGATGGTGAGGCCGGAGCCCAGCACGACGTGGGCGGTGCCACCGAACATCGTGTAGTACGCCTGTTCGCGGTCCTCGCCGATGCTTCGCGCTTCCTGATATCGGCCGATCAGGAAGATGGCGTAGTCGGTTGCCGCGGCGATCGCGAGCGTGACCAGCAGGTTGGTCGCGAAGGTCGACAGGCCGATGATCTCGTAGTAGCCGAGGAACGACACCACGCCGCGCGACGCCGCGAGCGAGAGCACCACCATGACCAGCGTCAACAGCACCGTGACGATCGACCGGTAGACGAGCAGCAGCATCACGATGATCACCGTGAACGTGGCGATTTCGATCATGGTCATGCTGCGGTCGCTGGCGATGTGCTGATCCGCGGCCAGCGCGGCGGGGCCTGTGACGTACGCCTTCACTCCGGCAGGGGGCTGAACCCCGTCGACGATCTCCTGGACGGCCTTGATGGAGTCGTTGGCGAGCGTCTCGCCCTGGTTGCCTGCGGTCTTGACCTGGACGTAGGCCGCCCTGCCGTCGGAACTCTGCGAACCGGACGCGGTGAGCGGGTCGCTCCAGAAGTCCTGGATGGACTGGACGTGTTCGGTGTCCTCGCGCAGCTTCTTGATGAGTTCGTCGTAGTAGGCGTGCGCCTCGTCGCCCAGCGGTTGCTCGCCCTCCAGGACGATCATCGCCGAGCTGTCGGACTCGCCCTCCTGGAAATTCTGGCCGACGCGCTTCATCGCGATCATCGACGGCGCATCGGCGGGACTCATCGACACCGCGCGCATCTGCCCGACGGTCTCGAGCTGCGGGACGATCACGTTCAGCACGGCGATCACCGCGACCCAGGCGATCACGATCGGGACGGCGAACATCCGGATCATCCGGGGGACGAACGGCTTCCCCTGGTGCTTCGCGGGTGGGAAGGCGTCGGTCGGCGGATCGTAGATCGGCGTCGTCATGCCGACTTCACCAGGCAGAATGTCTGGGCGTTCAAGCCGGTCGACGTCCTTTCTTCCTTCACCTCGTCATCGACGGTGACGCGGCAGGTGATCGAGCTGCCGTCGCCCTGGGCGACGATGTTCGGCTGTGCGGCGGCCGCGGTGGTCGACAGCGTCAGCGACCAGGGCAGCATCGCGCCGTCGACCCGCTGCGGCTTCGCGTCGAGGTCGAGGTAGTTGATGTCCGCGTAGGCACCCGGTTCGCCGAAGATCTCGTAGGTGACGACCTTGGGGTCGAACGGCTCAGGGTCATCGGCGAACTGGACCGGGGTAACGGTGATGCCCTCGGCGCCGAAGAACGTGCGGATGCGCTGGACGGTGAAACCTGCCACCGCCACGACCACGACTATGAGGAGTGGAATCCACGCCTTCTTCAGCAGGCCCGTCACCATTCCACCCGTCCATTCCCGTATGCGATGTTTCTCACCGATGTCTCAGCTGCGTCACAGATTAGCTAACGTAACTGATAGATTAGCCTAGTTAAGTTAATCGTGGCGACTCCCACTTCTACCTCCGTCGTGTGACGGGGACCACGCCCGTGCCGGGGTGGATCAATGGGGTTGCGACGCAAGTCAATCACGTCGGTCGTCGGATAGGGTAAGTCCACAAATGGGTACACATGCAATCCGCTGGGTCAGGGGAGTGGTCATCGCGACGCTGGGCGCCGCGACCGTCGCGTTGGCGGCTCCTGCCAGCGCCGATGTCGACACCGACTTCACCGCCGAACTCAACACGTACGGCATCTACGGGCAGAAGGACTACAACGCCTGGATCGGCAAGATCGTGTGCAAGCGCATGCGTACCGGGCTCGACGCCGACGCCTACGAGGCCGCCACCTTCCTCAAGCTGAATCTGCACAAGAAGAGCACCGAGCAGCAGGTCTACCAGTTCCTCGGTGGGGCCATCCGGTACTACTGCCCCGACCAGCAGGTCGTTCTCGACCGGTTGGCCGCCGGACAGACCGGCGGCGGTACCGCGCCGATCGACGAGGCCGATCCCGGACCCGCAGGCCCACCGCTGCCGTCCGAGCGCTAGTCACACCCTCGCCGGAAGGGCGTCGAATCCGCGCACCGCGGCCGTCGCCGTGAGCACCGCCCCATCGGGGTCGAGATCCCATTCCGGAAATCGCTTCAGGATCTCGTCGAGCGCAATGCGCCCCTCGAGACGTGCCAGCGACGACCCAAGGCAGTAGTGCGCGCCGACCCCGAACGCCAGATGGGCCCGCGTCTCCCGGTGGATGTCGAACACGTCGCCGTCGGGCGGGAATTGGCGGTGGTCGCGGTTGGCGGCGCCGACGAGCAACAGGATCGCGCTGCCCTCCGGCACCGTCTGACCGTGGTAGTCGACGTCGCGGGTGACGTACCGGCCGACGTTGGGGGCCGGCGGCTCGAAGCGCAGTAGTTCCTCGATCGCCCGGGGGATCAGTGAGCGGTCCTCGACCAGTTGCCGCCGCTGGTCGGGGTGATCGGAGAGCACCTTGCCCGCCCACCCGATCAGCCGCGTGGACGTCTCGTTGCCCGCGGTCGCGACGACGTTCAGGTACATCAGCAACTCGTCGCGGGTCAGCTTGCGGGTGACGCCGTGCTCGTCGGTGAACTCCACGGTGAGCAGGTCGGTCATGATGTCGTCGGAGGGATGGCGTGCCCGCCAGTCGACGTATTCGGCGAACACCTGGCCGGGGTCGAGGCCTTCGGACGCCATCTTCATCGGTTCGCCGCCCTCGGTCCTCATCTGCGCGTTGCCGTGATCCCGGATCGCCTCCTGGTCCGACTCGGGGATTCCCAGCAGCATGCCGATCGTCTTCATCGGCATCTGTGCACCGAGGTCGGCGATGAAGTCGAACCGGCCCGTCCCGACCAACGGGTCGAGGCTCTGGGCGCAGAAGGCCCGCACCTTCTCCTCGAGCGCGGCGATCTTGCGTGGGGTGAACATCCGTGCCACCAGCTTGCGATGGATGTCGTGGATCGGCGGGTCCTCGAAGACCAGCGTGCCCGACGGGATCTCGATGCCGGACTTGATGAGTTCCAGGATGACGCCGCGCGCCGAGCTGAACGTCCGATGATCGACCAGTGCCTTGCTGACGTCGTCGAACCGGCTCAGCGCGTAGAAGTCGTACTGCTCGTTGTAGTAGAGCGGCGCCTCCTCCCGCAGGCGCCGGTGCACCGGGTAGGGATCGCTGTTCAAGACCTGGTCGTAGGGATCGAAGTACACGTCTGCGGTGTCGGTGACCGTCATGTCCAACCTTCGGTTCGTGGGCCCCGTACCGCGGCCCGTTCCACTGACAACTGTCAGTGGTTGGCTGACGAATGTCAATGACCGGTGGGTCTGGCAGTTGACGGATGGCCGGGACGGGGGCTAATGATTGGCGGGTGGCACGCGTGCAGAGCAGGGCGGGAAAGGCCGGGGTGAGCGAGTCGCAGCGCAAGCCGACGGCGACGGATCTGCAGCGCCGCGAGACCCATGAGCGGATCTTCGGCGCCGCGATCGAGGAGTTCAAGCGGGCGGGCATGGCCGAGGCCGACATCGGGTCGATCGTCGCGGCAGCCGGCGTCGCCCGGGGCACCTTCTACTTCCACTTTCCCAGCAAGGAACACGTACTGCTCGAGCTGGAACGGCGGGAAGAGAAGCGCATCGCCGCCGAGATGACGCGGTTCGCAAAGACCTCCGATGCGCTACCCGATCTGCTGGCCGAGATCGTGCGGGTGGTCGTCGCCGCCGAACGCCGACTTGGTCACCTTTTGTTCAAAGACGTTCTCGCCGTGCACTTCTCACCCATGCGTCCACCCGACGACGAGTGGACCGACCACGCCATCATCGTGGTCCTCGTCGAGGAGATCGAACGCGCACGCGAGCGCGGCGAGGTGGACCCATCCGTCGACGCCAGCCTGAGCGCCATGTACTTCCTGCTCGGCCTGTATGCGCTGCTCACCACCACCCAGCAGTCCAAGGCAATCCGCACTTTCATGCTGGACAACTTCGTCGCGCAGGTCTGGCGCGGCATGGAAGCCCGGTAGCACGGTGACCGACACCCGCGGACTCGACATCGGGGTGTACGTCCCGCAGATGGGGTTCTCGTTCGACGACGTCCTGCACCGCGCCCTGCGCTGCGAGGACCTCGGCATCGGATCGCTGTGGCTCTACGACCACATGTACGGCCCAGGCGTGCCCAACATCCCGTCGCTCGAGGCGTGGACGCTGGCTACCGCCCTGCTGGCCCGCACCGAGCGACTGCGGGTCGGACACATGGTGCTGTGCAACCAGTTCCGTCACCCCGCGGTCCTCGCGAAGATGGTCACCACACTCGACCAGATCTCGGGCGGCAGGCTGGAACTCGGCATCGGCAGCGGATCGATCGAAGACGAGCACCGGCGCATGGGCATGGAGTGGGGCACGTTCGGTGAACGGTCCGAGCGGCTCGGCGAGACGCTCGAGATTCTGCACCAGGCGCTCGGGAACGGGACCGTCGACTTCCAGGGCAAGCACTTCACGGTCACCGGCATGCCGATCGTGCCGGGCCCGGTGCAGCGGCCGCGCCCGCCCATCGTCGTCGGCGGAGTCGGCGAGAAGTTCACCCTGCCGCTCGTCGCGCGCTACGCCGACGTGTGGAACGTGCCGACGTACGCCCTCGACGATCTCGACCGCAAGCTCGACCTCCTGCGATCGGCCTGCGCCGACGTCGGTCGCGACGTCGCCGAGATCGTGCTGTCGGTAGAGGCCGTCATGGCGCTCGCGCCCGACGACGCCGCACTACCCGGCGTCCGGTCACTGGCCGAGAAGCGGTTCGGCGGACCGGGTTTCGGCCTCCGCGAGGGTGGCCTGGTGGGCACACCGGGGCACGTCGTCGACCGCATCCACGAACTCGCGGCGATGGGCTTCGGGCAGGTCGTGCTGTTCACCCACGACCGTGCGTCCGACCAAACCCTGGACCTGTTGGCGGCCGAGGTGATCGCGGCGCTCTAGTCGGCGCCGTGCGTCACCGTCACCGGGCCAACGTTCCAGATGTCGTCGCAGTACTCCGCAATCGCCCGGTCCGACGAGAACTTGCCGCTTCGCGCGGTGTTGAGGATCGACATCCGCGACCAGGCGTCGGGGTCCTGCCACGCCGCGGCGACCCGGTCCTGGCACTCGACGTAGGCCGCGTAGTCGGCCATGACGAGGAACGGGTCGGAGTTGGTGAGGTTCTCGACGAGCGGCCGGAACACCTCGGTGTCGCCGTGGGAGAACTGGCCCGAGGAGATGAGGCCCAGCACCGCCTTCAATTCGTCGTCGCGCTCGACGTACTCGGCGGGGCGGTAGCCGTCGCGCTTGACCTGCTCGACCTCCGATTCGGTCAACCCGAACAGGAAGAAGTTCTCGGCCCCGGCCTCTTTGCGGATCTCGACGTTGGCACCGTCGAGCGTGCCGATCGTCAGTGCCCCATTGAGCATGAACTTCATGTTGCCGGTGCCCGACGCCTCCTTGCCAGCGGTCGAGATCTGCTCGCTGAGGTTGGCGGCCGGGTAGATCAGGTGCGCGCTCTGCACGTTGAAGTTCGGCACGAACACGACCTTCATGTGCCTGCTGACCTCGGGATCGTTGTTGACCGTCTCGCCGACCGCGTTGATCAGCTTTATGATCCGCTTCGCCATGAAGTAACCGGGCGCCGCCTTGCCGCCGAAGACGTAAGCCCGCGGCGCGATCTCGAGGCCGGGATTCTGCTTCAACCGCAGGTACTGCCGGATGATGTGCAGCACCGACAGGTGTTGACGCTTGTACTCGTGGATCCGCTTGACCTGGATGTCGAACATCCAGGTGGGGTCCAACTCGACCCCGGTCGTCGAATTCAGGTACTCCGAGAGCCGAGACTTGTTCGCCCGCTTGACATCACGCCACTGCTGGCGGAACTCGGGATCCTCGACGAACGCCTCGAGCCCACGCAGGCGGTCGAGATGGGTGAGCCACCCGTCGCCGATCGTCCGGTCCAGCAGCGAGCGCAGGCCGGGATTCGACAGGGCCAGGAAGCGGCGCGGCGTCACCCCGTTGGTCTTGTTGGAGAACCGCTCGGGCCACAACTCGTAGAAGTCCTTGAGCACGCTCGCCTTGAGCAGATCCGAGTGCAGGGCCGCGACGCCGTTGATGGCGTGGCTGCCGACCGTCGCGAGATGGGCCATCCGCACGGTGTGCCCGCCGTCCTCACCGATCAGCGACATGCGCCGCACGCGGTCGACGTCACCCGGGAAGTGCGCCCGCACCTCGTCGAGGAAGCGGCTGTTGATCTCGTAGATGATCTCCAGGTGTCGGGGCAGTGACTCCCGGAACAGCCCCAGCGGCCACTTCTCCAGCGCCTCTGGCAGCAGGGTGTGGTTGGTGTAGCCGAACGTCGCCACCGTGATCCGCCAGGCCTCGTCCCAGTCGAGCCTGCGGTCGTCGACCAGAATCCGCATCAGTTCGGCCACGCCGATCGAGGGATGAGTGTCGTTGAGCTGCAACGCGAAACGTTCGGGCAGATCGTGCAGCGACGCGTCGGCCAGATCGTCCATGATGTGGACGACGTGCTGCAGCGAGCACGACACGAAGAAGTACTGCTGCAGCAGCCGGAGCCGCTTGCCTGCCTCGGGTTCGTCGTTGGGGTAGAGCACCTTCGTGACGGTCTCCGACGTCACCTCTGCCTCGACGGCGCGGTAGTAGTCGCCGTCGTTGAAGGCGTCGAGCGCGAACGATTCGACGGCGCGCGCACTCCACAGCGTCAGCGTGTTGCACGTGTGCACGCCGTAGCCCTGGATCGGAGTGTCGTACGCGACGCCCTTGATGACCTGCTTCGGCCACCACCGCACGCGTACGGCGCCATGGTCGTCGACGTACTGCTCGGTGTGGCCACCCCAGTTGACCAGATAGTTGACGTCGGGCTTGGCAATCTCCCAGGGGTTCCCGTTGGCCAACCAGTTGTCGGTCAGCTCGACCTGCCAGCCGTCGGAGAACTCCTGCCGGAAGATGCCGAACTCGTAGCGGATGCCGTAGCCGATCGCCGGTCGCTCCAGGGTGGCCAACGAGTCCAGGTAGCAGGCGGCGAGCCTGCCGAGGCCGCCGTTGCCGAGTCCCGGTTCCGGTTCGCACGCGAGCACCTCCTCGAGATCCTGGCCGAGCGCGGACAGTGCGGCGCCCGCTGCGGCCTCGATGCCGAGGTTCAGCAGGTTGTTCCCGAGCTGAGGACCCATCAGGAACTCGGCCGACAGGTAGCAGGTCACCTTCTTGCCGAGGTCGAGCGACGTCTGCGTCGAGGCGACCCGGTTGTCCTGCATGCGGTCGCGCACCGCGAGGGCGAGCGCGCGGTAGTAGTGCTCGGGCTTGAGCGCAGCAGCGGGTCGACCGATCGAGTACCGCAGGTGATCGGTGATCGCCTCCTGGAGGTCCGCGGCGTCCAAGCCGGTCCGCACGTGCGAAGCGTCTGCCGGGAACTCGGTGGGGGTTTGTACGACGTCGGTCACCGCGCGATTGTGGCAGTGATGCGTGCACTTGGCAGGGTCAACGGACGACGGCCACGTGAACGCAGCCCGACGACGGTCCGCCGCGGGGCGTCAGCCTGCACCCTTGCCGTTGTCGACCCGGTAGACCGCGCCGTGGATGGCCGCCGCGTCGTCACTGGCGAGGAACGCGATGGTCTTGGCGACGTCGACGGTCTCCATGAAGCCGCGCGGCGAGGCGATGCGCATGATGAGGTCCCAGTCGGCGTTGTCCGGTGCGGCGAACTCGGTGGTCTGCGCGGTGGGCATGCCGCCCGGGCAGACGGCGTTCACGCGCAGCTTCTCCTTGGTGAACTCGATCGCCATCGCGCGAGTCAGTCCGATGAGCCCGTGCTTGGCCGCGCAGTACCCGGCTGAGTACACCTCGCCCTCGACGCCGGCGATCGAGCTGACGTTGACGATGTTGCCGCCGGCCGACAGCAGGTGCGGCAGAGCGGCGCGAGACAGGTAGAACGGGCCGTGCAGGTTGACGGCGAGGTCGCGTTCCCAGTCCTCGTCGGTCATGGTCGAGGTGTGTCGCATCTGGTGGAAGCCCGCGACGTTGACCAGGACGTCGAGCCTGCCGAACGCCTCGACGCACTCCTCGACGGCCTGGCGGCACGCCGCCGACGAGGTGACGTCGACCGACGAGTACCGGCCTCCCGGAACGTCGGCGAACACCTCGGTCATCCGGTCGGCGTCACGGGCGATGCCGAACACCGATGCTCCCCGTTGCGCGAACAGTGTGGCCGTCGCGGCGCCCAATCCGGCCGATGCCCCGGTGATCAGGGCGACTTTGCCCTCGAGTGTCGTCATCGCGACAGTCTGCTCTTCGCGCAAGCGCTCATCGACGCAACCCCCTCACGGAGGCAAACGGCGGACGTTGCTGGACTTCGCTGCGATACTGCTGGGCATGAGGTTCACCCGCACCCTCGCCGTCGTCGCCACTGCACTGGCCACCGCTGCGCTCGGGTTCGCCGGCCCCGCCCGCGCCGACCAGGTCATGGAGGGCGTCTACGGCTACACCCAGGGCGACGTGGTCGCCGACTGGGTGATCTACCCCAGCTGCGTGCCCACCGTCGGCGACCTGCGGGTGAACCTGGAGCTGCCGGTCGCGTGCCGGCTGCACGTCGCCGCGAACCCGTCGACCAAGGTCGCAGGCGGCGACGCCCGGCTCACCAACGGCGTGTGGACGTTCTCGACGAACAAGAAGGACGGCCTGACGTGTCCCGACGGCGCAACCACGGCGCCGATCGTGGAGACGTACGAATTCGACGACCGCACGATGTCGGGCACCCGCTCGGTGTCCTTCAGCGACGTGTGCGACGGCCAGGTAGCGGCGAACATCCTGACCTACCCGTTCACGCTGGCGTACAAGGGTCCGCTGCCGATCCCCGTCGACCGCTACCCGCTGTACTGCGAGCCGGGCGGACTGAAGAGGTGCTTCTGAGGGACGGTCAGATGGGCGCAACCCTCCCCGGTTAGTGTCGCTGCGTGATCGATGGGCAAACCCGGTTGACGCGGTACGAGCGCCGGATGGAATGGCCACTGGCCATTGCGGCGATGGCGTTCCTGATTCTCTTCTCCGTCGATGTACTCAGTGAACCGACCGGCGCATTCAAGACCGCCGTGGATGTTGCGCTGTGGACGACCTACGCGACCTTCGCGGTCGATTACATGGCGCGTCTGTGCTTGGCGAAACCGCGTTTGAGATGGTTCGTTCGCCACCTGTTCGATCTGGCCATCATTGCGCTGCCGGCCCTACGGCCACTCCGACTCCTCAGTCTCGCCGTCGTCATCAAGGCGCTGCAGCGGGTCGTCGGACAGACCATCCGAGGCAGGGTCATCGTCTACACCGTATTCGGTGCGGCAATCATCATCTACGCGTCGGCACTGGCGATGCTGGACGCTGAACGCGGATCCAATCCCAACATCGTCAACTTCGGTGACGCCCTGTGGTGGTCCTTCACCACCGTGACGACCGTCGGTTACGGCGACACAGTGCCGACCACCTTCGTGGGTCGGCTCGTCGCGGTGGCACTAATGGTGGCGGGGGTCAGCCTGTTGGGTGTCGTCACCGCCACGCTTGCGTCCTGGATCGTCGAACGCGTCGCTGAAGAAGACACCGCGCAGAAGGCAGCTACGGCAGCCCAGCTCGAGGAGTTGCGTCGAGAGATCCGCGAGTTGGTGGACTCGAACCATCATCAGGCTCCGCGCGCCTATGGTGAATCCGATGGCCGAGGCCGGACCAACTCGACGGAAGGCAGTGGCGACGCATGACCAAGCGAGTCGTGGTCTGGGGAACGGGCTTCGTGGGCAAGATGGTGATCGCCGAGATCGCCAGGCACCCCTTCTTCGAACTGGTCGGGGTCGGCGTGACCAACCCCGGCAAGGTCGGCTGCGACGTCGGCGAACTGTGTGGGCTCGACGAACCATTGGGGTTGGCCGCCACCGACGACGTCGACGCGCTGATCGCCCTGCGGCCCGACGCGCTCGTGCACTACGGGCCCACCGCGGCGCAGGCAGACGACAACATCGCACTGATCACGCGGTTCCTGCGAGCCGGCATCGACGTCTGTTCGACGTCGATGACGCCGTGGGTGTGGCCGGCGATGAAGCTGAATCCGCCGAACTGGATCGAGCCGATCAGCCAGGCGTGCGAGGCCGGCCAGTCGTCGTGCCTGACCACCGGCATCGACCCCGGCTTCGCCAACGACCTCTTCCCGATGACGCTGATGGGCCTATGCGGCGAAGTGCGCAAGGTCCGCGCATCCGAGCTGCTCGACTACACCAACTACGAGGGTGACTACGAGTTCGAGATGGGCATCGGCAAGCCGCCCGAGCACCGACCCCTGCTGGAGAACAAGGACATCCTCGTCTTCGCCTGGGGCGCAACGGTTCCGATGATCGCCCACGCAGCGGGCATCGAACTCGACGAGATCACCACCACGTGGGACAAGTGGGTGACGCCGGTCGAGGTCAAGTCGGCCAAGGGGGTCATCGAGCCGGGCAACGTCGCTGCCGTCCGCTTCACCATCAACGGAGTCTTCAACGGCGAGACGCGAATTCAGCTCGAACACGTCAACCGCGTTGGCGCCGACTCGGCGCCCGACTGGCCCACCGGCAACGACGTCGACGTCTACCGCGTCGAGATCGAAGGCAGCCCGAGCATCACCCAGGAGACCGCATTCCGCTTCACCGACGGATCCGGGCGCGACGCGGCGGCCGCCGGCTGCCTCGCCACCGGCATGCGCGCCCTCAACGCGGTCCCCGCCGTGAACGACCTACCGCCGGGGTGGGTCACGGCACTGGATCTCCCGCTCATCGCGGGCACCGGCACGATTCGCTGACGTGACCGACGGCCTGGGCCTCTCGATCGGAGCCACGAATCTCACCGCCGTGGCGGTCGGCCGGGCGGCCGTGCGGCGCAGCGCCGTCCTCACCCTGTACCCGCACCGACCGCCGGAAGTCGGTGTCCCCAGCGAGAACCCGAATCTCGCCGAACGCGGTCTGATCCTCACCGACTTCGTCGACAGGGTGGGGGACCCCGTGGGGCTGTTGGCCCCTGACGGCTCGAGCCATCGCGCCGACGTCTTGCTCGCAGATGCGCTACGGGCCATGCTGCGCTCGGTCGACTCCGGCGCAGGGGGTGAGCCGGTCGGCATCGCCTACCCGGCGCACTGGCGGCCCCCTGCCGTCGAAGCCCTGCGCGGCACGCTGCTCAGCATGCCGGAGTTCCGTGCGCCCCGTCAGGTGGACCTGCGCCCCGACGCCACGGCTGCGCTGACCGCCCTACAGCAGCAACCGGGCGTACCGGCGCGGGGGGTGATCGCCGTGTGCGACTTCGGCGGCACCGGTACCAGCATCACGCTCGCCGACGCGGCGAACGGATTCGCTCCTCTCGCGCCGACCGAACGCCATCTCGACTTCTCCGGTGACCAGGTGGACCAGGCGCTGCTCACCCACGTCGTAGGCGGCCTGTCGTCGGCGGGATCGCTTGACCTGACCGGAACCTCGGCCATCGGATCGCTCACGCGGCTGCGGGCCCAGTGCCGTGCCGCCAAGGAGCGTCTGTCGACGGCATCGGTCACGGCACTCGCCGCCGACCTGCCCGGGCACGGCGGCGACATCCGGGTCACTCGCACCGAACTCGACGAGGCGATCCGAGAACCCCTCGCCGCGTTCGTCGAAGAGCTGCAGCAGACGTTGCAGCGCATCGGGATTCGACCCGCTGACCTGGCGGCCGTTGCGACCGTCGGCGGCGGTGCCCGCATCCCGCTGGTGACGACGACGCTGTCGGAGAACCTCCGGGTGCCCATCATCACCGGCGCCCATCCCGAACTCGCCGCCGCGATCGGCGGGGGACTGCTCGCCGTGCGCGGCACCGTCGTCGAGGACGCCACCTCGATGGCGCCGGCTGCCGGTGCCGCGGCAGCCGCCGCCGTGGCCGCAGCTGGTGCGGGAGCAGCATCGGCCGTCGCGGGAGAGGCGACCCAGTCCAGCGACTCTCGCGCGCTTGCCTGGTCGGACGCCGACGACGTCCCGGACGTGGCCCCGTCCGAGGCGTACGAACCCCAGGCCTACCAACCGCAGCCCTACGAGCCCGACGCCGGTGAAAGTGCCCGCCCGCGGCTCGCCTTCGCCGAGACCGAGGAGCCCGAGCAGGAGCGGCGCCGGGCGTGGTACCGAAACCCGTTCGCGGTCATGGCGATCGCGCTGGCGGTGGTCCTCGCCGCGATCGGTGCCGCCGTCCTGCTCACCCGCAGTGACGACGAGCCGTCATCGCCGTCGGACCCCACCACGACCACCTCGCCACCGGCACCCACCCCGGTGCCCGAGAGCACCGTGCCCGCGCCCGCGCCTGCGCCGGACGAACCGGGTGCGGACCGCGCGCCGCCCGCGCAACGGACAGTGACCCGGCAACCCGCGCCGCCACCCGCACCCGAGGCTCCGCCGCCGAGTACCGAACCACCGCCTCCTCCACCGTCGACGGAACCCCCGCCGCCGCCTCCGCCGTCGACCGAGCCGCCGCCACCGCCGCCGTCGACCCAACCACCGATCATCCCGACACTGCCGTACCCCACCATCCCCGGCCTGCCGTTCGTCCCCGCACCGGTACTGCCCGCGCCCTAGAAAGGAACCCCGTGACCGACACCGACGGTCTGCTCTTCGACCCGCACACCTACGACCCGCAGGAGTTCGACGCCGAGACGCGTCGGCTGCTGCGCGCGACCATCGACTTCTTCGAGGGCCAAGGCAAGAAGCGCATCCTCGACGACGACCTCAAGGCGCAATGGCCCGCCGTGTTCGTCGAATTCGTCAAGCGCGAGAAGCTGTTCGCGACCTTCCTGACCCCTTCGGAGTTCGCCGACGGGAACCCGGACAAGCGGTGGGACGGCGCACGCAACGCCGCACTCGCCGAGATCCTTGGGTTCTATGGCCTCACGTACTGGTACACCGAGCAGGTCACCATCCTCGGGCTCGGGCCGGTGTGGCAGAGCGAGAACAAGGACGCCAAGCTGCGCGCCGCCGACGATCTCGACGCAGGCGAGGTGTTGGCCTTCGGGCTGTCCGAGCGAGAGCACGGCGCCGACGTCTACAGCACCGACATGGTGCTGACCCCGGCGAGCGAGGAAGACCGCGCCAACGGCATCCTCTACCGGGCGTCGGGGGAGAAGTACTACATCGGCAACGGCAACGTCGCGAGCCTGGTGTCGGTGTTCGGCAGGCGCGGTGACGTCGAAGGCCAGGACGCCTACGTCTTCTTCGCCGCCGACAGCCGCCAGGAGGACTACCACCTGATCGACAACGTCGTGCACATGCAGATCTACGTGAGCACGTTCCGGCTGGAGAACTATCCCGTGCGTGCCGAGGACATCCTGCACACCGGTGTCGAGGCGTTCAGTGCCGCACTCAACACCGTCAACGTCGGGAAGTTCAACCTGTGCTCGTCGTCGATCGGGATGACGGAACACGCCTTCTACGAGGCCATCACCCACGCACAGAACCGCATCCTCTACGGCAACCCCGTCACCGACTTCGGCCACGTCCGGGTCAACTTCGTCGACGCCTACTCGCGCATGATCGCGATGAAGGCGTTCAGCCGACGCGCCGTCGATTACTTCCGCAGCGCGAGCCTGGACGACCGGCGCTACCTCCTGTTCAATCCCATGACCAAGGCCAAGGTCACCATGGAGGGCGAGACGGTGATGCGGTCGCTGCACGACGTCATCGCGGCCAAGGGCTACGAGAAGAACACGATGTTCCGCGAGGTCGCGCAGCTCATCGGCTGCCTCCCGCGGCTGGAGGGCACCGTCCACGTCAACGTCGGCCTGGTGCTCAAGTTCATGCCGAACTACATGCTCAATCCCCGGGAGTACCCGGCCATCCCGACCCGCAACGATCCCGCCGACGACGTCTTCTTCTGGCAGCAGGGGCCGACCCGCGGAGCCGGCCAGGTCCAGTTCGCCGACTGGACCCCGGTCTACGAACGCCACGCCCACATCCCCAACGTCGCAGTCTTCTACGACCAGGCCCTAGCGTTCCGCGAGTTGCTCGTCACCGCCGCACCCGATGCGGCGCAGGCCAAGGACCTCGACTTCATGCTCGACGTCGGCCATCTGTTCTCACTCATCGTGTACGGCCAGCTGATCCTCGAACAAGCCGAGCTGACCGGTCTCGACGGCGACATCGTGGATTCGATCTTCGACTTCCAGGTCCGCGACTTCAGCGCCTATGCGGTTGCGCTGCACGGCAAGCCGACCTCGACCGAGGCGCAGCAGAGCTGGGCGCTCGGAGCCGTCCGCAAGCCGGTTCCCGACGGGGAGCGGTTCGACCGCGTGTGGCAGCGGGTCAGGTCCTACGACGGCGCCTACGAGATGGCACCCTGACTAGATCCTGTATCGGCAACGCTATCTTGCCACGACGTCTGGTAGCCTTCGAGGCGTGCACACCGTCGCCGTCCTCGCGCTGCCCGACGTCGTCGCCTTCGATCTCTCGACTCCCGTGGAGGTGTTCGGTCGCGCGGAGTCGCCCGACGGCGGGCCCGGCTACCGAATCCTGGTGTGCGGCAGCGCACCCGAGGTGGACGCGGGACCCATGCGGATCGCCACCGATCATGGGCTCGACGCGCTGGAGTTCGCCGACACCGTCATCGTGCCCGGTCGCAACGACGTCTCCACTCCGCCGCCGCCCCAGGTGCTCGACGCCCTGCGCGCCGCCCACGCCGTCGGCACGCGGGTGGCCTCCATCTGTTCGGGTGCGTTCACGCTGGCCGACGCGGGACTGCTCGACGGGCGACGAGCGACCACGCATTGGGTGGCCACCGAGGCATTCAGGGCGAGATACCCCAGCGTCCTTCTCGAGCCCGACGTGCTCTACGTCGACGACGGGGACGTGCTGACCTCGGCCGGCGCGTCGGCGGGTCTCGACCTCTGCCTGCACATGGTGCAGCGCGACCATGGTGCGGCCGCCGCCGCCCAGGCTGCCCGGCTTGCGGTGGCGCCCTTGCACCGCACCGGCGGACAGGCCCAGTTCATCGTCCGCAACCTCGCGTCGGTGACCATCGCCCACGCCATGGGCAGGCGCACCGAACTCGACGGCGTTCTCGAGTGGATCGAGCAGGAGGCGCACCGCGACCTGGCCCTCGGCGACATCGCCGCCCACGCGTCGGTCAGCATCCGCACGCTCAACCGGCGCTTCCAGTCCGAGACGGGGCAGACCCCGATCCAGTGGCTGGCGGGGGTGCGCGTGCGGCACGCCCAGCAGATGCTCGAGACCACCGATCTGGGCGTCGAACGGATCGGCAGGGAGGTCGGCTTCACGTCGCCGGCCAACTTCCGCGAGCAGTTTCGACGGCTCGCCGGGGTGTCGCCGCAGGGGTATCGCAGCACCTTCCGTGAGCGCGCCGCGTCCTGAGAGTCAGTCGTCGGTGCGGTTGCGCTTCTCGAGCACCAACAGCGCCAACGGAATTCGTATCCGCTGCGGCGCGGCGGCCAAGCGGCTGGCGATGCCCGACTCCAGCCGATCGAAGAACGGTTCGACCGGGCGGTCCTGATCGAGTGCCTCGGCGAGCGTCGGGAACAGCGCGTTGCGCAGGAATGCCGCCCACTGCAGTCCGAACGCATCGGCCTTCCCATCGGCCTGGTACTGCTTCCAGAACCTGTCCTCTGCGTCGAACAACTCCATGTGGATGATCGACAGCTTCTCGAACGTGCCCGAGGGCGCGAAGGGTGACTCGAAGTCCTTGCCGGTGCGGCCCACGATCGGGATGGCCATCCGTGCGTGCTCGTCGGCGCCGATCACTGCGTCGCCCTCGAATTCGGCGAGCGTGTCTCCCATCGCGTCGAGCAGCGGCCCGAACCCCAGCTGACCGTCCTCGTCCACCCCAAGGGTCAGCACGACCAACCGGCCACCCGGAGCGAGTTCGCGACCGCGGAACGCCACGAACTCGTGCCAGTCATAGGCAGCCCGCTTCGCATGCGCACGGCGGACGCCGTCGTCCCCGCTGTAGGCGGCCAGCAGGTGATCTCCGACCGGCATCGGATCCCCACCCATCCACTGCAGCGCCCACGACGACCAGGCCAGGTTCACGCTGTTCGACGGCAGGATCTGCCCGTAGTACGAGCGGCCGACCGCCGACGCGAACGCCGCCTTGTCGCGCTGCAGGTAGCTGTCCGGGTCGTCGCTGAGCGTGCGGAACAGCGCGGTGAAGTCATTGTCCGGCACGTCGGTGTGGGTCACCAGGATGGAGTGCTCCGGCCGGGTCCGCTTGCGCAACACCGCGATCGCCGCACACACCGGCAGCACCGAGTTGTGACCGGTGCCCGCCCCGTAGTCGGCGATCACGATCGGCCGCGGGACGCGCGGGATCGGCACCACCTCGGCGGCCTGCTCGAAAAGACTTATCGCCTCCTGCAATCCGGCAGCCTGCAGCCGCGAGGCAGCGCTGTACCAGGCGCTGTCCTTGGGCTCCGGCCGCACCACGTTGCTGGACTCCGGCATGAGGAAACGTTAGCTCCAAATCCGGGGTCGTGACAGACTGCGGCCATGAATCGGGCAACCGCGGCACGCGTGCTCACCGTGATGGCGGTGGTGGCGTTGCTCGGCTCGCTCGTCGGGTTCATCGCCACGATGGTCCTCAACGCCTTCGTCTTCGACGAGTACGACGCCTATGGCGAGGTGAGCATCCCCGGCTCGGACACCGTGTACCTCCCCGAGGGCGAGGTGATCATCACCTTCCACACGTTGGTGATCGGCAGCGGCAGCGGCGGCTTGCCGGTGCCCCAGATGTCCGTCGCCATCGAGCCACCCGACGGAGTCCCGGACCCGGTGCTCACCGAGGACATCGGTGGCACCACGACCGTCAACAACGACGCGCGCGTACGGGTCTGGGTGGCCCAGATCCCCGCCGATGGCACCTACGGGATCACCACCGAGGGGCAGGTGAGTGCCTACGTCAATCCCACGCTGGCCTTCGGCCACGGCACCCCCTACGGCCATCTGCCCGTCGTGTTCGGGGTGGTCTTCGGAATCGCGCTGGTGGATCTGCTCATCGTCCGCGCGTGGGCGGCGAGGATCGCCATGCGTGCGTCGCCGGTCGCGTTCCCTCCGCCGCCGGACGGGTTCCATCCACCGCCGGTCGGCGCCGCCGGTGCCTACGTGCCGACCGACCAGGGCGTCCGCCTCGAACAGCTGAACACTCTTGCCCGCCTGCGTGATTCGGGCGCGCTGACCGAGGACGAGTTCGCGGCCGAGAAGAAGCGGGTGCTGGACGGGCGCTGACTAGTGCCCGCGGGCGACCCACTCGTCGTAGTGCACGATCTCGTCGCCGATGGTCGTGGTGTCGCCGTGGCCCGTATAGACCGCCGTCTCGCCGGGCAGCATGCCGAGGCGTTTCGAGATCGACTCGAGGATGGTCGGGAAGTCGGAGTAGGACCGCCCGGTCGCGCCCGGTCCGCCGTTGAACAGCGTGTCCCCGCTGAACACCGCCTGCAGGTCGGGAGCGAACCAGCACACCGAACCGGGGGAGTGGCCGGGGGTGTGCAGCGCGCGGATCTCCACGCTACCCGCCTGCAGGACGAGCCCGTCCTCGACGCTGCGGAACTCGCTGTCCGGGTGGGTCGTTCGCCAGAGCATGTCGTCGGCGGGGTGCATCAGCACGGGTGCGTCGAGCGCCTTGCCCAACTCGGGCGCCACGGTGATGTGGTCGTTGTGTCCGTGCGTGCAGATCACGGCGACGACGTTGCGTCCCCGCACCGCGTCGATGATCGGCTGCGCGGTGTGTGCGGCGTCGAAGACCACGACGTCGGACTCGTCGCCCACCACCCAGATGTTGTTGTCGACGTCCCAGCTGCCACCGTCGAGTTCGAACGTGCCGCTGGTGACGATCCGCTCGATGTTCGTCACAGGATCACCACGGAACGTAGGACCTCACCGGCGTGCATCTTGTGGAAGGCGTCCTCGATGCCGTCGAGACCGATGCGCTCGGACACGAATCTCTCCAGCGGAAGCCGGCCCTCGCGATACAGGCTGATGAGGGTGGGGAAGTCGCGCTCGGGCAGGCAGTCGCCGTACCAGGATGACTTCAGCGACCCGCCGCGGGAGAAGAAGTCGACCAGCGGCATCTCCAGCGTCATGTCCGGAGTGGGGACACCCACCAGGACCACCGTTCCGGCCAGGTCGCGGGCGTAGAACGCCTGCTTCCACGTCTCGGGCCGCCCGACCGCGTCGATGACGACGTCGGCGCCATTGCCGTCGGTGAGGTCCTGGATGGTCTCGACGACGTCGAGCTCCTTGGCGTTGATCGTGTGCGTGGCGCCGAAGTCACGGGCCCACTCGAGCTTCTTGTCGTCGGTGTCGACCGCGATGATCCGCTTGGCGCCGACGAGTGCGGCGCCGGCGATGGCGGCGTCACCGACGCCACCGCAGCCGATCACCGCGACGGTGTCGTTGCGCTCGACGGCGCCGGTGTTTATTGCCGCGCCGATCCCGGCCATGACCCCGCAGCCCAACAGACCGGCCACGGCGGGGTCGGCCTCCGGATCCACCTTGGTGCACTGGCCCTCGTGCACCAGGGTCTTGTCGGCGAACGCGCCGATGCCCAGCGCCGGAGTCAGTTCGGTGCCGTCGGTCAGCGTCATCTTCTGCGCGGCGTTGTGGGTGTCGAAGCAGTACCACGGCCTGCCGCGCTTGCAGGCCCGGCACTGGCCGCAGACCGCGCGCCAGTTCAGCACCACGAAGTCGCCGGGCTCGACGGCGGTCACGCCGGTGCCCACGGACTCGACGGTGCCCGCGGCCTCGTGGCCGAGCAGGAAGGGGTACTCGTCGTTGATGCCGCCTTCGCGGTAGGTCAGATCGGTGTGGCAGACGCCGCAGGCGATGATGTCCACCACCACCTCGCCGGGACCCGGGTCGGGGATGACGATGTCGACCAGTTCGACGGGCTGCTTCTTGCTCCGGCTGATCACGCCGCGCACTGTCTGACTCATGCCATCAACTTAATGGGTGAGGGTGCTCGCGCACTGGCGGAGTGGAGCGACCCCGTGGAATCCCGGCGCGTACCGCGGCCGTGGGATGGGCCCACCAGCACGAGTGCCGTAGCCGGCGACGCGGGAAATGCGGCATCTTGCCGATTCACGAGGAAGGCGTGGTGGCATAGCGTTTGAGCATGATCACGAGTCGCGACGCCACCAAGACCGAACAGTTCGCGGAACGCGTCGTCGGCGCGATCGACAGCGCAAGCCTGGCCATCCTGCTGTCGATCGGACACCAGACCGGCTTGTTCGACACCATGTCCGACCTGCCCCCGGCCACCAGCACGCAGATTGCCGACGCGGCCGGGCTGAATGAACGCTACGTGCGCGAATGGCTGGGCGGCATCGCCGTCGCCCGAGTCGTGGACTATGACCCCGGAGCCGAGACCTATTCGCTGCCACGAGAACACGCGGCAGTTCTCGTCCGCGCCGCAGGTCCGGACAACCTGGCCCGCGTCGCACAGTTCATCCCGCTGCTCGGAGAGGTCGAGCAGAAGATCCTCGACTGCTTTCGCCGCGGCGGGGGTCTGCCGTACAGCGCCTACCCGCGTTTCCACACTCTGATGGCCGAGGACAGTGGCGAGGTGTTCGACGCGGCCCTCGTAGACGTGATCCTGCCGCTGGTCGACGGTCTGCCCAGCCAATTGGCCGTCGGTGCCGACGCCGCCGACATCGGCTGTGGGAGCGGGCACGCCATCAACTTGATGGCGCAAGCATTTCCAGCCAGCCGCTTCACCGGTATCGACTTCTCCGACGAGGGTCTGGCCGTCGGCCGAGCGGAATCCCAGGCCCTCGGCCTGTCCAACGCATCGTTCGTCGCAAAGGACGTCGCCGAACTGGACGTCGTCGAGGCCTTCGACGTCATCACCGTGTTCGACGCCATCCACGACCAGGCGCAGCCCGCCCGGGTGCTGACCAACATTCACCGCGCTCTGCGGCCGGGCGGGGTCCTGCTGATGGTCGACATCAAAGCGTCGAGTCGGCTGGAGGACAACATCGGCGTGCCGATGGCGTCCTATCTCTACACCGTGTCGACGATGCACTGCATGAGCGTCTCGCTCGGACTCGACGGCGCCGGGCTGGGCACCGTGTGGGGCCGCCAACTCGCGACGTCCATGCTCGCCGACGCTGGCTTCCACGATGTCGACGTCAGCGAAATCGATGGCGACCCGTTGAACTACTACTACGTGTGCCGCAAGTAGAGTCTTGGCGCGATGAACGTGCTGGCTCAGGTCGACGAGTGGCCGGTGCCCAATGCAGCGGCAGCCGCCGTCAGTCCGGTCGGCACGTTGGCCGAGCACGGGGACGTCGACCGGCGTTTCCCGCTTGCGTCGGTGACCAAGCTCCTGGTGGCCCGGGCCGCCCACGTCGCGATCGAGGAAGGCGCGCTCGACCTCGATGCGCCCGCCGGGCCACCTGGCTCCACGGTGCGGCACCTGCTCGCGCACACCTCCGGCCTGTCGATGCGGTCGGCCGACGTGATCGCGACGCCCGGCACCCGGCGCGTCTACTCCAACGAGGGCTTCGCCGTCCTCGCCCGCACGCTGCAGGAGGAGTCGGGCATCGAGTTCGCCGACTATCTGCGCGAGGCGGTGCTCGATCCGCTCGGCATGACGTCGACGACGCTCGCGGGTGGCGTCGAGGAGGCCGGCTACGGCGGGGAGTCGACGACCGCCGACCTCGCCGTGTTCGCGCGGGAACTGCTGCGGCCCGAGCTGGTGTCGCCGCAGCTCCACGGCGAGGCGACGACCGTCCAATTTCCCGGCTTGGCCGGGGTGCTGCCGGGCTTCGGCACGCAGCGGCCCAACGACTGGGGGCTGGGCTTCGAGTTGCGCGACGGCAAGTCGCCGCACTGGACGGGCGCGCAGAACTCGGCAGCGACGTACGGGCACTTCGGTCAGTCGGGCACGTTCCTGTGGGTGGATCCGGCGGCCGACCTGGCCCTCGTCGTCCTCACCGACCGCGACTTCGGCGACTGGACGCAGACCGTCTGGCCGGCGATTTCTGATGGAGTCCTGAGAGATTTCGAAGCACACTAGCGCAACACCGGTCCCACAAGGCACAATAGACACGCACGAAACATCTGCATCAGTTAGGTAACGCCAGGCCGTTGGGGAAGACGTCCCAGGTGGAGCCTTAAGGAGCAGATATGCGTGCGTCGAACCAGTTCGCCGACGCGACGACAGGTGTGGTGTACGTCCACGCCTCACCCGCGGCGGTGTGTCCCCACGTCGAGTGGGCGTTGTCGTCGACCCTGTCGGCGCGCGCCAACCTGAAGTGGACCCCTCAACCCGCCATGCCCGGACAACTCCGCGCCATCACCAACTGGCGTGGACCCGTGGGCACCGGTGCTTCCTTGGCGAACGCACTGCGCGCCTGGTCGGTCCTGCGCTTCGAGGTCACCGAAGACCCCAGTGAGGGCGTCGACGGTCACCGGTGGTGCCACACCCCCCAGCTCGGACTATGGAACGGCGCGATGAGCGCCAACGGCGACGTCATGGTCGGCGAGATGCGCCTGCGCGGACTCATGCGATCGGGCGCCGAAACCCTTGCCGCCGAACTCGACACCGTGCTGGGCACGGCGTGGGACGAGGCGCTCGAGCCGTACCGCGGCGGCGGCGACACCGGCGAGGTCAGCTGGCTGAACCGCGGAGTCGGGTAGCCGACGACATTCGGCTGGGAGTCGGGTAGGCCCCGTCAGCGCGGTCGCAGGATCGTCAGCGCGCCTGCGACCGCCGACACCTCCACCGGTAGCGGACACACCAACTCACCGTCGGCGTAGGCGTTGATGCCCGGGCAGTCGACGGTGATCACCTTTGCCCGCGCCGTGCTCACCTCGTCGAGGTCGACGTGGGTGCCCTTGAAGACCGTTGGGAAGAGTCGAATCAGCTTGGTGCGCGACGCCGATCGCACCATCGTCGCGTCGAGCATCCCGTCGGAGTGGTCGGCGCCCGGGCAGATCAACATTCCGCCGCCGTAGCTCCTGGTGTTGCCGAACGCCGCGAGCGTGAGTTCCGTGACGACTTCCGGGCCACCGTCGAAGGTCAGGCGGAACGGCAGCAGGCGTAGCTGCGACAACTCGGCGACCATCGCGACGTTGTACCGCATCCGGCCGTGCGGCCACCGCATGCGGTTGGTGCGATCGGTGACCAGCGAGTCGAAGCCGGCCGCCATCACCGTGCCGAACCAGCGGTCGGTGCCGTCGGCGCCGCGGATGCGGCCGAGGTCCACGCGTTCGGTCCTGCCGTCGACGATGGCGTCCACGGCTGCCGCGGGATCCCCGGTGGGCAGGCCGAATTCGCGCGCATGGTCGTTGCCGGTGCCTGCCGGGACGATGCCCAGCGGGACGTCGCCAAGAGCCAACGCCTGCAGCGCCACGGAGACGATGCCGTCGCCGCCGACCACCACCAATGCGTCGGTGCCGCGGGCGAGTTCGTCGTCGAGCAGCCTGCGGGCGTGCACGGCATCGCGGCCCACGATCTCGCACACGTCGACACCGCGCTGCTGGAACCGCGCGACGGCTCGCTGCGCGGCGTGCGGCGCGTTGCCGTGCCCCGATGCCGGATTGGTGAGGACGGTGACCCGGTTCACGGAATCAGCTTGCCGGGGTTCATGATTCCCACGGGATCGAGTACGCCCTTCACGGCACGCAGCACCTCGACGCCCAGGTCGCCGATCTCGTCGCGCATCCAGGGGCGGTGATCGGCGCCGACGGCGTGATGGTGGGTGATCGTCGCCCCGCAGCGGACCATCGCGTCCGAGGCCGCGGTCTTGGCGGCGCGCCACTGCTCGATCGCATCGCCCCGTTGCCCGGCGACCACGGTGAAGTACAGCGAGGCGCCGGTCGGGTACACGTGCGAAATGTGGCACATAACCAAGGCGGCCGTCCCCGATTCGGCGAGCGACTCCGTCAGCGCGTCGGTCACAGCGGCCTTGAGCGTCATGACGTTCGACCAGTTGGTGGCAGTCTCCAGGGTCTCGCACAGCGCCCCGGCCGAGAGCAGCGAGTCGCGCAGATACGGTGCACCGAACCGGCCGTGCTCCCAGGCCTTCGCGGGCGCCTCGCCCAGCGACGTGCCGCCGGCAGCCTCGAGTACGGCGCGCGTCTCGGCGTGTCTGCTCTCGGCGTGAGCAGTGGTGCCCTCGAACGCCGTGATGGCAAGGCATCCGCCGGTGACCGTTTGCTCGCCGATCGCCTCGGTGGTGGCCAGGTTGACCCCGGTCTCGGCTTCATCGGACAATCTGATCACCGTCGGCCCGGTGCCGGTCTGCACCACGGCTCGCAGAGCGGATGCGCCCGTTGCGAAGTCGGGGAACGACCACGCCTCGTAGCGCGTCGTCTCGGGGGCTGGGTGAACGCGCACCCGCACCCGGGTGATCACGCCGAAGGTGCCCTCGGAGCCGACGATGAGTTGGCGCAGATCGGGTCCCGCCGCCGAAGCCGGTGCGCGGCCGAGGTCGAGAACGCCTGCGGGAGTCACGAGGCGCAGTCCGCGGACCATGTCGTCGAATCGGCCGTAGCCCGCGGAATCCTGACCCGACGACCGCGTCGCAGCGAACCCGCCGATGGTGGCGAACTGGAAGCTCTGCGGGTAGTGCCCGAGCGAGAACCCGCGTGCGCCGAGCAGCCGTTCGGCGTCGGGGCCAGTCACGCCCGCGCCGAATTCGGCCTCGCCGGAGGTCTCATCGAGATCGTGCAGGGCGTCGAGGCGTCGCAGATCCAGCGAGACGACGGCGTGAAAGTCGCCGCGGAGCGGGTCGAGTCCGCCGACCACGCTTGTGCCGCCGCCGAACGGGACGACGGCGATCCTGCGTTGCGCGCACGTCGCGAGCACCGCGGCCACTTCGTCGTCATCGGCGGGCAGGACGACGGCGTCTGGCGCGTCCTGAACGCCACTATCTCGGCGGCGCAACAGGTCCAGCGTCGACTTCCCGCCCGCGCGCAGCAGCCTGCCGAGGTCGTCGACCACGCAGTGTTCGGTGCCGACGATCTCGCGCAACGCGCCGGCGTCGGCGTCCGAGAGGGCCGACGGGCGCAGTCGGACCTGATCGGCGGTCAGCTCGGTCCGCGGTGTCGTGTCGACGCCGAGTGCCTGGTTCAGCAGGGTGCGAATGCCGTCGGAGAGCGGCTTGGCGGCAGCGGGATCCCCCCAGGCGTTCCACTTCATTGGGGGCATCGACTGGTCGTCCACGAGAGTCATGCGTTACAGTATTACAGATCATGTCAATCAGTAACGCAGCGCCGCCCGCGCAGGTGGCGGACCGCATCCTCGACGCCGCAGCGGAGTGCGTCGTCGCCTATGGGGTCGACCGCGTCACGCTCGCCGAGATCGCCCGTCGTGCGGGTGTCAGTCGACCTACCGTGTACCGGCGTTTCCCCGACACCCGCTCGATCCTCGCGGCGCTGCTGACCCTGCGGATCACCCGCGCACTCGACGAGGTCCCCAGTGCGGGTAGGGGCCGAGAGCACCTGGTGGAGCGGGTGATCGAACTCGCCGACCGGCTGCGCCACGAACCCGTGATCATGACCGTGCTGCACCAGGCGCCCGACCTCGCGATGGTCTATCTCTCGGAACGACTCGGCACCAGCCAGCAGATCCTGCTCGACGCCGTCGCCGAAGAGATCATGGCGGCCCAGCGCGAGGGCAGCGTGCGCACCGGCGACCCGCGTCGGCTGGCGGCGATGTGCCTGCTCATCACGCAGTCGACGATCCTGTCCGCCGACTCCGTCGAACCGATCCTCGACGCCGACGCACTCACCACCGAACTGGCCCACGCCCTGAACGGATACCTCAAGCCATGACCAGCCCGACCGCACTCAACGCCGCCCGCCGCACCGCCGACCTCAGAGCGCTCGGTGACGGGGGACCGGTCGACGTCGTCGTCATCGGCGGGGGCATCACCGGGACGGGCATCGCGCTCGATGCAGCGACCAGGGGACTGGCGGTGGTGCTCGTCGAGAAGCACGACCTGGCCTTCGGCACCAGCCGGTGGAGTTCCAAGCTGGTGCACGGAGGCCTGCGCTACCTCGCGACCGGCAACTTCGGCATCGCGCGGCGCAGCGCAGTCGAACGCGGAATCCTCATGTCTCGCAACGCCCCTCACCTGGTCACGGCAATGCCGCAATTGGTGCCGCTGCTGCCATCGATGAGCAGGTCGTCGCGGGCGCTGGTTCGCGTCGGCTTCACCGCGGGTGACGGTCTGCGCAGGTTGGCGGGGACGTCCGCAGCGACGCTGCCACGGTCCCGGCGCATCGACGCCCGTCGTTCCGCGGAACTGTCGCCGACGGTGCGAAGGGAAGGGCTCGACGGCGCCTTCCTCGCCTACGACGGGCAGCTCATCGACGACGCGCGCCTCGTCACGGCCGTCGCCCGCACCGCCGCGCAGCACGGCGCGCGGGTGCTGACCCGGGTGTCGGCGTCGCACGCGACCGGCACCTCGGTCCGGCTGACCGACGAGCTGACCGGCGAATCGCTCGACGTGTCGGCGCGCGCGGTGATCAACGCGACCGGGGTGTGGGCCGGTGAGGTCGACCCGTCGATCCGCTTGCGCCCCAGCCGCGGCACGCACCTCGTGTTCGATGCGGCGACGTTCGGCAACCCCACCGCCGCGCTCACGGTCCCGATTCCCGGCGCGGTCAACCGGTTCGTCTTCGCGATGCCCGAGCAGCTGGGCCGGGTGTACCTCGGCCTCACCGACGAGGACGCGCCCGGACCAATCCCCGATGTGCCGGAGCCGACGCCGGACGAGATCGCCTTTCTACTCGACACCGTCAACACCGCTCTCGACGCGGCGTTGACGATGGCCGACGTCATCGGCGCGTACGCCGGGTTGCGGCCCCTGATCGACACCGGCAGCGGGCATACGGCAGACGTATCGCGCGACCACGCGGTGAGCGAGTCCGCCAACGGCGTCGTGAGCGTGATCGGCGGCAAGCTCACCGAGTATCGCTACATGGCCGAGGATGTGCTGGACCGGGCGATCGCGGTGCGCGGGCTGTCCGCCGGGCCGTGCCGCACGCGCAACCTCCCGCTGGTGGGCGCGCCCGCCAACCCGGTGGCGACGCTGCGGTCACCGGTCGAATTGCCGTCGTCACTGGTCGCCCGCTTCGGCGCCGAGGCGCCCAACGTGATCGCACGCGCGACGTGTCCGCGGCCCACCGAGCCAGTCGCCGATGGAATCGACGTGCTGCGAGCGGAATTCGAGTATGCGGTCACCCACGAGGGTGCGCTGACCGTCGACGACGTGCTGGACCGCCGGACGCGAATCGGCCTGGTGGCAGCGGATCGCTCGCGGGTCGTGGGCGTCGCAGAGGAGATGTTCGCGGCGCGCTGACCGCGAGCTGACGCCCAACAGACGCCAAATCGCACGAATCCTGGTGGATTCGTGCGACTTGGCGTCTGCTCGCGAGGGAAGCCCCGGGCTTACAGCGGGATGTTCTTGTGGCGGCCGCGGCGCGCGGGCGCCTCGGCGAGTGCCTGCGTCACGACGCTGCGGGTGTGGGCCGGGTCGATCTTCGCGTCGACGACGCCGATCTCGATGGCGCTGTCCACGCCGCCCGCGATCCGCTCGTGCTCGGCGGCCAGTTCCTCGTGCAAGGCCTCGCGGTCCTCGGGAGCGGCGGCGGCCAGCTTGCGCTTGTGCAGGATTCCGACCGCGGCCTTGGCACCCATGACGGCGACCTCGGCGTCGGGCCACGCGAACACCTTGGTGGCGCCCAGCGACCGCGAGTTCATCGCGATGTACGCGCCGCCGTAGATCTTGCGGGTCACCAGCGTCACGCGGGGGACCGTCGCCTCACCGAACGCGTGCAGCAATTTGGCGCCACGGCGAACCACGCCGCCCCACTCCTGGTCGACGCCTGGCAGGTAGCCGGGCACGTCGACGACCACGACGATCGGGATGCCGAACGCGTCGCACAGCCGCACGAAGCGGGCGGCCTTCTCGGCGCTCTCGGAGTTCAGGCAACCGCCCAGGCGCAGCGGGTTGTTGGCGAGCACGCCGACGCTGCGACCCGCGAGCCTGCCTAGGCCGACGACCATCGACGGTGCCCACTTGGCCTGGAACTCCTCGAACGGAGCATCCTCGTCGAGCAGCGCACCCACCAGCGGGTGCACGTCGTAGGCGCGCCGGGGGGAGTCGGGCAGCAGCGCGGCGAGGTCGGTGTCGCCCGCCTCGGCCTTGCTGCGGTCGAAGTGTCCCTGCTGGCAGAACAGGCCGACCAGGCGGCGGCCACGCTCGTAGGCGTCGAGTTCGTCGTCGGCGACGATGTGGCAGACGCCGGACTTCTTGTGGTGGGTGTCGGGTCCGCCGAGGGACGCCATGTCGACGTCCTCGCCGGTGACGCTGCGCACGACGTCGGGGCCGGTGACGAACACGCGGCCCTCCGGCGCCATGATCACGACGTCGGTGAGCGCGGGGCCGTAGGCGGCGCCACCCGCTGCGAAGCCGACGACCACGGAGATCTGCGGGATGTAGCCCGACGCCCGGATCATCGCCTCGAAGACGAGACCGACCGCGTGCAGCGCCTTGACGCCCTCGGCCAGCCGGGCGCCGCCGGAGTGCCAGATGCCGATGATCGGGCTCTGCTCCTCGATGGCGGTGTCGTACGCGTCGACGATGTGCTTGCAGCCGTCGACGCCCATCGCGCCACCCATGACGGTGCCGTCGGTGCAGAAGGCAACGGTGCGCACGCCGTTCACGGTGCCCGCCGCGGCGAGGACGCCGGACTTGTCCCGCTCGTGCAGCAGTTCGACGCTGCCGTCGTCGAAGAAGGTGGAGAGGCGCAACATCGGGTCGCGCGGGTCGAGGGATTCGCCTACGTTCCCGGGGGCTTCCGGATTGGCCACTGTCGTCATCTCAAGTCTCCTGGTTTCGTAACGCTTCGCTTCAAGGCGCTGTTGGTTTCGTGCCGTGCGTGCTTCAGTACTTCCCGAAGGCGAGAGCGACGTTGTGCCCGCCGAATCCGAATGAATTCTTGATCGCGTACTGGAAATCAGCCTGTCGGGGCTCTCCGGCGACCACGTCGAGGTCGATGTCCGGATCGAGGTTGCGCAAGTTCAAGGTAGGCGGAACGACGCCGTCGCGCAGGGCCAGCACGGTGAGAACCGCCTCGACCGCACCGACTGCGCCCACCGAGTGACCGAGTGCCGACTTCGGCGCGTACACCGCAGGCCTGTTGCTGCCGAGGGCGTTGTTGATCGCCTTGCCCTCCGCCACGTCGCCGACCGAGGTTCCGGTCGCATGCGCGTTGACGTGGTCGATGTCGCCGGGGGTGAGCCCGGCGAGCTGGATGGCCCGCGTGATCGCCCTGCCGGCCTGCTCGCCTGACGGGTCGGGCGCCACGATGTGGTACCCGTCGGACGTCACGGCCGCGCCCATCAGTCGGGCGAGGATGTTCGCGCCGCGTGCCTTGGCGTGCTCCTCGGTCTCGATGACCATGAGCGCGCCACCTTCGCCGAAGACGAAGCCGTTGCGGTCCTTGTCGAACGGGCGGCACGCACCCGCGGGGTCGTCGTTGGTGGTGGACAACACGATGCGCATCTGCGCGAATGCGGCGATCGGCACCGCTTCGATGCGGGTCTCGAGGCCGCCGCAGATCGCGATGTCGGCGTCACCGACGACGATGCTGCGCCAGGCATTGGCGATGCCCTCCGAACCGGATGCGCACGCCGACACTGGCGTCACCACACCCGCCCGAGCGTTGCGCTCGAGCCCCACCGTCGCGGCGGGGGAGTTCGGCATGTACGTCTGCACCGCCATCGGGGAGACGCCTTGGAGGCCCTTCTCCCGCATGCCGTCGTAGGCGTACAGCAGTTCCTCGCTGGAACCCATGCCCGTGCCGATCGACACCATCAGACGCTTGGTGTCGACTTCCGGCGAGCCGGCGTGTTCCCACGCCCGCCTGCCGATCACGGTGGCCATCTTCTGGAGGTAGGAGAACCGGTCGATCTCCTCGGGGGTCAGGTCCCCGTTGAAGTCCTCCAGGAGATGCCCGCCGATGCGGACGGGCAGGTCGTACAGGTCGATGAAATCGTCGTCCAGCGTGCGGATGCCGCTGTTGCCGTCGAGGAGACGCTTCCAGGTGCCCTCGGCGTCGGTCGCCAACGCGGTCGTCATGGCGAAACCAGTGACGACCACGTTGGGCAAACCGTCTGACGACATTCCTGCCATTACTGCTAAGACACTCCCTCTAGATCCGGCGACGGTCAGTAGCGACCGAAGGCCAGAGCGACATTGTGTCCACCGAAACCGAACGAGTTGTTGATGGCGTACTGGTAGTCGCCATACCGAGGCTCACCCGCGACGACATCGAGATCGATCTCGGGGTCGGGCGTCTCGTAGTTCAGTGTCGGCGGGATGACGCCGTCACGCAGTGCCAGGACCGTCAGGATCGACTCCAGTGCGCCGACGGCGCCGATCGAGTGGCCGAGCGCCGACTTCGGGGCGTACACCGCGGCGTTCTCCACACCGGCGTTCCGGATGGCGTTCGCCTCGGCGACGTCGCCGATCGAGGTGGACGTGGCGTGCGCGTTGACGTGGTCGATGTCCGACGGCGACAGGCCGGCGGTCTCCATCGCACGCTTCATCGCGCTGGCGGCCCGAAGACCGTCCGGTGCCGGCGCCACCATGTGGTACGCGTCCGACGAGATGCCGGCGCCCATCAGCCTGGCCAGTGGCTTCGCGCCGCGAGCCAGGGCGTGCTCCTCGGTCTCGATGACCATGAGCGCGCCGGCCTCGCCGAAGACGAACCCGTCGCGGTCCTTGTCGAACGGACGCGACGCGGCCTCCGGGTCCTCGTTGCGGGTCGACATCGCGCGCATCATCGAGAACGCCGCGATCGGCAGCGCCTCGATACCGCCTTCGACGCCACCGCAGACGGCGATGTCCGCGTCACCCATGACGATCTGACGCCACGCGTGGGCGATGCCCTCCGAGCCCGACGAACACGCCGACACGGGGGTGATGACCCCGGCCCGCGCGCCCAGCTCGAGGCCGACGACTGCGGCGGCACCGTTGGGCATCACCATCTGAACGGCCAGGGGGGACACCTTGCGGGGTCCACCCTCGTTCATCGCGTCGTACATCTCGACGATCTTCTCGCCGCCACCGAGGCCGGTGCCGATCACGACCGAGAACCGGTCGGGATCGACCTCCGGACGCCCGATGCTGTCCCACAGCTGATTGCCGAGGTACTTCGACATCCGCTGCACGTAGGACATGCGTCGCATCTCGAGGCGGCTCATCAGAGGGTCGAGGGGCTCCGCGAGGTGCCCGCCGATCTTGACGGCCAGGTCCCACTTCTCGACGAAGTCGTCCTCGAGGATGCGGATGCCGCTCTGCCCTGCCAGCAGTCCCTTCCACGTGCTCTCGATGTCCGGTGCGATCGAGGTGGTCGCCGTGACGGCGGTCACGACGACGTTGGGGAAACCGCCGTTAGCAGTGGAAGGGCGGGTCACGAGGTGAACTTGTCGCGCAGTGCTGCGGCTGCCTCGGGGTTCTCTTCCTCGAGCTTCTGGATGTAGGCGACGACGTCACCGACGGTGCGCAGGCCCGCGAGGTCCTCGTCGGGGATCTTCACGCCGTACTTGTCCTCGGTCTGAACGGCGATCTCGACCATCGACAGCGAGTCGATGTCCAGGTCGTCGACGAACGACTTCTCCGGGGTGACCTCGGAGGGCTCGATGCCGGTGACCTCTTCGATGATCTCGGCGAGACCGGAGATGATTTCCTGCTGAGTGGCGGCCACGATGGCTCCTTCTGTTTCTTGATGATCGGCTCTCCACGGTGGAGAGCCGTTGTCACGCCTTGAAGACGTTGTGGTGCGGTCTGGCGGGCCCGGTTAGATCTCCGTGAGCCCGTCCAGGTCTGCGGGGGTCTTGACGGCGTGCGTCGGCACTCCCCGAAGTTCTCGTTTCGCGATCCCGACGAGCGTCCCGGCGGGTGGGAACTCGATGATCGCGGTGACCTCGCGCTGACCCAGCGTCGCCGTGCACAGGTCCCAGCGCACGGGTCGGGTCAACTGGGCGACCAGCTTGGTCATCGCGTCGGCGGCCGATTCGACCGGTTGGCCGTCGGCGTTCGACAGCAGCGTGGTGGACGGCTCACCGGCGGTCACGGACTGCGCGGCGGCCGAGTAGCCGTCGAGCGCGGAGGCCATGTAGTGGGTGTGGAACGCGCCGGCCGTCGCGAGCTTGCGCACGCGCGCCTTCGCCGGCGGGTCCTCGACGAGCTTGTCGAGCGCCGAGATCGCGCCCGCGGCGACGATCTGCCCCGCGGCATTGCGGTTGGCGGGGACCAGGTCGAGCGCGTCGAGACGGGCGAGCACCTCGGCCTCGTCGCCGCCGAGCACCGCGGCCATGCCGGTGGGCTCGGTGGCGCACGCCTTGGCCATCTCCGCGCCGCGGGTGGCGGCGAGGGTGACGGCGTCGTCGGCGGCGAGCACGCCTGCGATCGAGTAGGCCGCAATCTCGCCGACCGAGTGGCCGGCCGTCACGGTCGTCTTGCCGTTGAGCAGTCCGCGCTTGGTCACCTCGTCGAAGGCCAGCAGCGTCGCGGCGACCACCAGCGGCTGGGTGATCGCGGTGTCGGTGATCTCCTCGGCCGTTGCCGTGGTGCCCAGCCGGACCAGGTCGAGGCCGATCGCCTCAGACCAGGAGCCCAGACGCTCCTGCGCGCCGGGCAGTTCGAGCCACGGGGAGAGCATGCCTGGGGTCTGCGATCCTTGTCCTGGCGCGAGCAGCGCAAGCACGGGTTCTTGGGGCACGGATTAAGAGAACACTGTGAAGACCGGTTTGTGCGGTGTAAGAGATTATGAACCTCGTCTTATGTTTTTGTGGGAAGTCTACAAAACCGCACGTGATGGGACATTCCCGATATACAGCCGCGACATCCGCAGCGACGTCACTGTCCGCGAAACGAAGTAGATAGCGGCGTCAGCTCCACCATGGCCCTGTTTACCGTGCTGGTGTGGGAGACCTCACGGCTCAGGCGGCCGAGGGTCGTCGCGACCCGCAGGATGTACGCGTCGCGCGGCACCGTGGGATCCCTGCCCGTGAAGTCGGTGATGCGTTTCAGGCGGTAGCGAACCGTGTTTGGATGAACGAACAATTTGCGCGCGCACGCCTCGATCGCACCCCCTGAATCGAGGTATGCGTCGAGGGTCTCGGCGAGCGCGGGTCCGGCGTCGGCCAGCGGTCGCATCACCTCGGTTTCCAGGACGGCGATGGCCGTGCGGTCCCCGGCGAGGGCTCGTTCGGGCAGCAGTTCGCGAGCCGGCACGGGCCGCGGCGCGCCACTCCACCCGGCCACCGCGTTCATGCCCGCCATGGCCTCGTTGGCGCTGTAGTGCGCGCCGGACAGCGACGTGGCGACCGGCCCGATGACGACCGGGCCGTCCCCGAACACGTTCATCAGGTCCGCGAGGAACCGGTCGGTCGGCGAGAGTTGGCCCGACACGATGGCCACCAACCAGGTGCCGTGCACGTCGGTCAGCGCGACGCGTCCGTGCCGGTTGACGATGGCGTGAACGTCCTCGCTGGTGTACTCCACCCGGGCCGGGTTGGGTAGGCCGACCACGACGGTCGCCGGGGCCGTGGCATCCCAGTTGAGCGCGGCGGCCTGCGACTGGAGTCCCGGGCCGATGTCGCCGCGGACCACCGCGTCGACGATGTTGGCCTCCATCCGCGTGTCCCACGCGCCGCGTGCCTCCGCGGCGTCGGCGTACCCGGAGGCGGCGGCGAAGGCGAGGTTGCGGCTGTAGCGCAGGATGCCGATGGTCAGCGCGGTCCGCTGGTCCTGGTTGCGCGCCAGCACCGGCACCGCTTCCTCGAAGTGCTCCATGGTCACCCGCACCATGTCCACGGTCTGTCGCAGTGCGATGCGACGGGTCAACTCTTGGGGCACCAGCGCGAAGGCCTCGGCGGTGTATCCCACGTCGCCGCGCGGATCGCGCATCCACTCGGCGAAGTTCACCAGCGCCGTCTGGACGACGAGCTGGACGCTGGCCCGCTGCGACGCCTCGAGTTCGGCGAAGAATGGCAGCCGCTCACCCATGACGTGGATGGCCTCGGTGGACAGCCGCCCGGAATGCTGCTTCACGCGTCGAAGCAGCGATTCCGGGACGGAGTCCAGCAACTCCAGCGACGACCTGCTGGCCGAGTCGTCGACCACGGCTTTGTCAGTCATCCCTAAAAGCTACGCCAAGGATCTGGCAGATTCCTCCAAGGGCGCCGACTGATGTCGAGGCTCAGGCGCTCCCGGTGTCCTTGAACGAGACGCCTGCGGCCAGGACGTCGTCGATCTTGTACTGCTTGGCAGCAGCCACCGCGACCGACGGATCGATCTCACCGTCGCGGGCCAGGGCCGAGAGCACGGCGACCACGACCGACTCGGCGTCGGTGTTGAAGTAGCGCCGCGCCGCGGGCCGGGTGTCGGAGAACCCGAAGCCGTCGGTGCCCAGAGTGACGTATGTGTTGGGCACCCAGGGGCGGATCTGCTCCGGGACGGCCCGCATCCAGTCCGACACGGCGATCGCCGGGCCCGCCGTGTCGGCGAGCACCTTGGTCACGTACGCCTGACCGGCCTGCTTGTCCGGGTGCCGCAGGGCCTCCCGGTCGATGGCGACGCCGTCGCGGTTCAGTTCGCCCCAGCTGGTCACCGACCAGACGTCGGCGGCGACGTCCCACTCGGCGGCCAGCAGATCGGCGGCACGCAACGCCTCGGGCATCGCGACGCCGGAGGTGAGGATCTGCGCGACGTTGCTGCGCTTCTCCTTCGCCGCCCGGTACCGGTAGATGCCCCGCAACAGACCCTCGGGATCGAAGTTCTCCGGCTCGGCGGGCTGAACGTAGGGCTCGTTGTAGATCGTCATGTAGTAGAAGACGTTCTCGGGGGCGTCGCCGTACATGCGCCGCAGACCCTCTTCGACGATGTAGGCGATCTCGTAGGCGAACGCCGGGTCGTAGGTCACCACGGCCGGGTTCGTCGACGCCAACAGCAGCGAGTGTCCGTCGGCATGCTGCAGGCCCTCACCGGTCAGCGTGGTGCGACCGGCCGTGGCGCCCAGCACGAAGCCCTTGGCCATCTGGTCGGCGGCAGCCCACAGCCCGTCGCCGGTGCGCTGGAACCCGAACATCGAGTAGAAGATGTAGACCGGGATCATCGGCTCGTCGTGGGTCGCGTACGAGGTGCCGACCGAGGTGAACGACGCCGTGGACCCGGCCTCGTTGATGCCCTCGTGCAGGATCTGGCCGATCTCGCTCTCCTTGTACGCCAACATCAGTTCGGCGTCCACGGCGGTGTAGAGCTGGCCGTTGCGGTTGTAGATCTTCAGGCTCGGGAACCACGAGTCCATGCCGAACGTGCGGGCCTCGTCGGGGATAATCGGCACGATGCGCTTGCCGATCTCCTTGTCGCGCAACAGCTCCTTGAACGTGCGGACCGTCGCCATGGTGGTGGCGACCTCCTGGTTGCCCGACCCCTTCTTGAGCGCTTTGTAGGTGTCGCGCGGTGGCAGCTTGAGCGACTTCATCTTGGTGCGGCGCTCCGGCAGGAAGCCGCCGAGGGTGCGGCGACGGTCGAGCAGGTAGCGGATCTCGGGTGCGTTGGGCCCGGGGTGGTAGTACGGCGGGAGGTACGGGTTCTCCTCGAGCTGTTCGTCGCCGATCGGGATGCGCTGGGCGTCGCGGAAGTCCTTGAGGTCTTGCAGTGCGAGCTTCTTCATCTGGTGGGTGGCGTTGCGACCCTCGAAGTGCTTGCCCAGGGTGTAGCCCTTGATGGTCTTGGCCAGGATCACCGTGGGCTGACCCTTGTGCTCCATCGCGGCGCGGTAGGCGGCGTACACCTTGCGGTAGTCGTGGCCGCCGCGCTTGAGGTTCCAGATCTCGGCGTCGGTCATCGGTTCCACCAGCGCCTTGGTGCGCGGGTCACGACCGAAGAAGTGATCGCGCACGTAGCTGCCGTCGTTGGCCTTGTAGGTCTGGTAGTCACCGTCGGGCGTGGTGTTCATCAGGTTCACCAGCGCGCCGTCGCGGTCGGCGTGCAGCAGTGCGTCCCACTCGCGGCCCCACACCACCTTGATGACGTTCCAGCCGGCGCCACGGAAGAACGACTCCAACTCCTGGATGATCTTGCCGTTGCCGCGCACCGGGCCATCGAGGCGCTGCAGGTTGCAGTTGACGACGAAGGTCAGGTTGTCGAGCCCTTCGTTGGCAGCCACCTGGATGAGTCCGCGCGACTCCGGTTCGTCCATCTCGCCGTCGCCGAGGAACGCCCACACGTGCTGATTGGTGGTGTCCTTCAAGCCGCGGTCGGCCATGTAGTGGTTGAACCGGGCCTGATAGATGGCGTTCATGGGCCCCAGGCCCATCGACACCGTCGGGAACTCCCAGAAGTCCGGCATCAGCCGGGGGTGGGGGTAGGACGGCAGGCCGCCACCGGGATGGCTGTGCTCCTGGCGGAAACCATCCAGTTGGTCGGCGGTTAGCCGGCCCTCGAGGAAGGCGCGCGCGTAGATGCCGGGGGAGGCGTGGCCCTGGATGAAGATCTGGTCGCCGCCGCCGGGGTGGCTCTTGCCGCGGAAGAAGTGGTTGAACCCCACCTCGTAGAGCGCGGCCGACGAGGCGTAGGTCGAGATGTGGCCGCCCACACCGACTCCGGGCCGCTGCGCGCGGTGCACCATGATCGCGGCGTTCCATCGGATCCAGGCGCGGTAGCGACGCTCGACGTCCTCGTCACCGGGGAACCAGGGCTCCAACTCGGTCGGGATCGTGTTCACGTAGTCGGTCGACGTGAGCGCCGGGATCGCGACGCGTTGTTCGCCGGCGCGCTCCAGCAGGCGCAGCATCAGGTACCGGGCGCGCGACGGGCCGGACCGCTCGAGCAGTGCGTCGAACGATTCGAGCCACTCGGCCGTCTCGTCCGAGTCGATGTCGGGTAGGTATGAGGCGACGCCTTCGCGGATGACGCGAACACGATCGGGTTCTGTTGTGTTGCTTGAGTTTTGGGCCAGGTCCTGGCGTGCGAACTCGGTGGTCAACTTCCGCTCCTTGGTTGGCGGGTGCTCGGGCTCGTGGCCCTGGTGGACTGCATGTCCATCGTCCTCCATCCTGCCTCACCCCAACCACCTGGGTCGTCGTAGCGAGATGACCGGCGGTCCACCCGGCCGACCGGTAACGTCTGATGACCATGATCGGTCGACGGCTGCGGGCCGGCAGCCCGCGCGCCGCTGGTCGGGCCGTGGGCGTCGTCGCTGGGCTGGCCATGGTGGTCGCGGGCTGTCAGAGCGTCACGGACGGCTCGGCGACGCTCGACGGCTCCGACGTGCCGCTGTACCGCGCGTCGGCGTCGGCCTCCAGCGAGGCATCGGTGTCGAGTTCCGTGGCGCGCGAATCCGAGCGTCAGGCGTCGGCATCGACCGAGGCCGTGCACACCGCGTGCGAGGCCCTCAGCTCGAGCAGCGTCGATGCCATCGCCGCCGTGAACGTCTACGTCGGCGCCTACAACGAGGACTCGCCAGACGTCGTGGTCAAGGCCGGCCCGGCGATCGACGCGCTCAACCGCAGCGCAGATCTGGTGGAAGGCAGCGTCGCGGACCCGTTGACGCCGGAATTGCAGGCGTCGCTCCTCGGATGGGTGGATGCCGCGCGAGCACTTGCCGCGGCGATCGAAGGGGACGCGGGGGTCGACGAGTTCAACGCCGCGGTCACCCGGGTGAACGATTCGCAGACCGCCGCGTTGGACCTTTGCGACGCCGCATATTGACCAACTCGCGCGCCAGGCGCGTGGGTTGAGCCGTAGCGTGCAACTATAGGGCCGACGAAAGCGGGTGTCGGACCCGCTGGCATAAGGAGGACAGGGTGGTTGCGGCGGACTCGCCGAACTACGCCCAGAGGCTGGGCATCGAAAAGGACCATGTCATCCAGGAGCTTGGCTGGGATGAAGACAGCGACGACGACATCCGGGCGGACATCGAGGACGCCTGTGGCGGCGAACTCCTCGATGAGGACTCCGACGAGGTTGTCGACGTCGTGCTTCTGTGGTGGCGCGACGACGACGGTGACCTCGTCGACCGGCTGATGGATGCCATCACGCCGCTCGCGGACGACGGCGTCATCTGGGTGGTGACACCCAAGACCGGCAAACCCGGGCACGTGCAGCCGGCGGAGATCGCCGAGTCGGCACCGACCGCAGGGTTGGTGCAGACCTCGTCGGCGAATCTGGGCGACTGGATCGCGAGTCGACTGGTGCAGCCGAAGTCGAAGGCCGCCAGCCGGAGGTGAGTGGCGCTGCTTGAGGCAGGCACCGGCGCGCCGGACTTCACGCTGAAGGATCAGGCGGGCCAGCCCGTCACCCTGAGCGCCTTCCGCGGGTTGCACAACGTCCTGCTCGTGTTCTTTCCCTTGGCGTTCACCCCGGTCTGCCAGGGCGAGCTGGGGGAGATACGCGACCATCTGGACGACTTCCAGAACGACGCCACCCGGACGCTGGCGATCTCGGTCGGGCCACCGCCCACGCACCGGGCCTGGGCCACGCAGAACGGGTTCACGTTTCCGGTGCTGTCCGACTTCTGGCCGCACGGCGCGGTGGCCGAGGACTACGGCGTGTTCAACCCGCAGACCGGCTACCCGAACCGCGGCACGTTCGTCGTCGACGCGTCCGGGAGGATCGCGTTCGCGGAGATGAAGCAGCCGGGGGAACTGCGCGATCGGGCGGTGTGGACCGGGGCGCTCGCGGCCCTGCCTGCCCGCTGAGGGGATTTCCGGTGACGCCGCGTCGCCGTGTAGCCTCCCCCGAGCACGGGCGTGTAGCTCAGTGGTAGAGCTCTGGTTTTACACACCAGCGGTCGGGGGTTCGAAACCCTCCGCGCCCACCATTATAACTCCAGCTCAGAGGCTTGTAACCCAGAAGCTGGGCGCTTTTCAAAACCCCCGGTGTGCCAAGAGTGTGCCAAGAGATTTCGAACGGGTGAGCCCAACGGGCCTTGGACTTGACTTACACGCGGAGGCGCCAGTTGGTTGTAGACACCCCAGGCGATCCCGCTAACTGAAGTCAGATGCGTCTTCGGACTTCACTTAGACAAATAAGTGAAGTTAGACTGCGGTGGTGACTTCACTTAGCTCTGTGACTCGCGAGGACGTCCGTTGGGAGCCGCAGAGCAGGAGGCATGCGGGGCGAGCGCTACCCAAGTACGGCACCTATCACCCCACGGTGCCCGCCAGCATTGCCGAACTAGTTTTGGAGCTGCCATCGTTTGTGTTGGCCGACGCTGAGTCAGCCAGCCGCGAGATTGCACGGTTTGACGCCGAACTCGGCGGCGAGATCGCTCCGTTCGCATCAGTGTTGCTGCGGTCGGAATCCGCCGCGAGTTCGCAGATTGAGAACCTGACCGCCTCGGCGCGCGCAATCGGTGAGGCCGAGCTGCCCGGTGGAAAGTCCAAGCGAAACGCGGCCATGGTCGTCGCCAACACCGCTGCGATGCAGGCAGCGGTCGCCCTGTCTGACACCTTGAACGCGGACACTATCCGGACGATGCACCGCGCCTTGATGATCAACGATCCCCGCCACACCCCAGGCGAGTTCCGCACCGAGCCAGTGTGGATCGGAAGTGGGTCCACCCCGATCGGCGCGACGTTTGTCGGCCCGCGTCATGAGCTGATCCCTGGGGCGATCAGCGATCTGATCGCGTTCGCCCACCGGGCCGACGTGCCCGCGCTGCCGCAGATCGCGGTGAGTCACGCACAGTTCGAGACCATCCACCCCTTTACCGACGGCAACGGCCGGACAGGGCGCGCATTAGTGCAAGCGATGCTGCGCGATAAGGGATTGACGCGGCAGGTTACGGTGCCGGTCTCAGCCGGGCTGTTGGCCGACACCGGCGCGTACTTCGCCGCATTGACGAGCTATCGCGACGGTGACGCCGCGCCGATTGTCGAGAGCTTCTCGCGAGCCACCATTCTGGCGATCGCCAACGGGCGACAACTGGTCGTCGAACTTCGCGAGATCCGGGAAAACTGGAACGGTGTGATCTCCGCGCGGTCCGACTCCGCGGTGTGGAAGGTCGCCGACTTGTTGACTCGCCGCCCGGTCCTGAACGCCGTACTACTGGCGCAAGAACTGGGCGTCGAGTCGACCAATGCTCACCGCTATCTCAACCCGCTCACGAAAGCAGGAATTCTCGTCGAGACAACCAACGGGCCCCGCAACAGAGTGTGGCGTTCTCCAGAAGTACTCGCCGCGCTCGATGCTTTCGCCGCGCGCGCCGGCCGACGCGGTTAATCGACCGCTCAACTCGCTCCTCGGTCCCGTTGCTGTCGCGCCAAGGCGGAAGTAGGCGGCTCTAGGCGCTTCGCTTTGAACGGTGTCGCAGATGCCTAACGTGTTGTGTCGGGAAGCGCAGCTATGCTGGCGACGTCCGAAGAGGGTGAGTGATGGCGAAGACTTTGGAGTTCCGTGACGCTGACATGCGTCGTGCGTGGGAGGAAGCCGACGCCGCCGAGCGTGGCGCGGAGCAGAATCCCGAGCGCATCGCAGAACGCCGCCGCCGTCTAATCAAATGGGTTGAGGCACGCGGTAACACCGGCGTGTAGCCCTGGCGTCCGCCCCGCCTACGGCTCGCCGCTAGTGCGCGACCGTCCCATCAGCGCATCACCCGCCGCGGCGAGTGCATCGTCATAGACGTGTCCATACACCCGCAGCGTGATCGCCGGATCGTGGCCCAGCCACTTTGCCGTCGCCGACGGTGTGGTGCCGCCGTCGAGCAGCATGGTGGCGGCGGTGTGCCGCACATCGTGTAGCCGAATGACCGGCACGCCAGCGTCTTTCGCGTGCTGAGCGAACTGGGATGAGTATGTCTCCGGCCGGACGGGGGAGCCGTCCGCGTTGACGGCAACGAGTCCGGTGTCGGGATACTGCGAACCGATTGCGAGGCGTTCCTCGGCTTGGCGAAGCCTGAAGGTACGGAGCGCTGTAAGGACGTCGACGGGCATCGGGAGCGCCCGGCGCGAGCGCTTTGACTTTGGGTCGCCGGTGACTGTGCCTGTGCCTTCGACCACCACGCGGCCCTGAGCGACGGACACGGTGCCAGCATCGAAATCGACGTCAGACCATCTGAGGCCGAGTACTTCCGAGCGGCGAAGTCCGGCGAGGGTCAACAACCAGCAGGCGTTCAGACGGTCGTCACGCACGTGATGCCGGAACTGGCCGGCCTGTTCAGGGGTCCAGCTTTGCATTTCGTGGTGTTCGACTGTCGGGCGCTTTACCAAGCGCGCCACATTCCGCGCGACCAGACCTTCCCGCATCGCGTCGTCGAGGGCGGACGACAGCACGACCAGCATGGTGACCACAGTTCTCGGACTGACGCTGCCTCGAACCCGGGGGCGCTGTGGGTCACTTGGTTCGGCGGCGACGTAGCGACCGCGCCCTTTCCGCACCACGCCACCCGAAGTCACAAGCCGGTCAAGGGACCTGATACCTGGTTCACCGAGGGCCGCCAGGATCTCGTTGTACTGCGCCCCTTCGGGCTGGCCTCGCAAGAAAGTGAGGACTTCTGCTGCGCGACGGCCTCTTCTGTCGCGCTGGGTGACCGGCGCGCCGCTCAGTCGCAACGTCACCAGAGCGTCGATGTCCGCGGTGCGCAGCTGTTGAAGACCCATACTCCCGAGAGTGTCGATGACAGGCTTTAGAGAATGCCGGTATCCGGTGAGGGTGTTGGGACGCACGTCGCGTCTGCTGTCGAGCCACCGGATCAGATACTCAGCGACAGTCGTGGGATCGCGTTTAACGAATGCGCCGGCTGCCACCTCGGTGGTGATTCTCCGGTATTCGCGACGCGCTTCCGCAAGCGTGGGAAAGGTGAATCGCTGCCTGTCGCGGGTGCCGTTGGGCTGGATGCCGACGTCGACCTGAAACCTATAACTGACTGCGCCGTTCATTGCGGTGTGTCTGGTGATCGGCTCCGCGCGACGGGCGCGTTTGGTACCTGGCTCGTCAGTGGTAGTCATCTGCCCTCCTGCCGACACCCGTCTGCACCCGAGTGGTTCCATCCAATGTTGCCTCAGGCCTGCGACAGGTGCGCGCGGCGGACTGGATTCGCCTCACCTAACGCTCAATCTAATCGTCGTGGACCGCTCGCGACGCCAATCGGAGGGCGCGGCGGCTTACGACGCAATCAGCTGTTGTAGCTCTGCGGTAACGACGTAGACGCGGCCGCCAAGTCGGCGCACCGGCAGTTCGCCCGAGGCGGCGAGCCGATACGCTGCCGCCCGGCTGATGCCGAGGATTGCAGCGGCTTGAGGAACTGCAAGTAGCAGCGGTAAACCGTCAAAGATGTTGGTGCTCAATTGTTTCACCTCCTCGATCTGAAGCGCGTCGTAGCTCGGGGACGTTGACCACGTACTGCTGAAACAGCGGCGTGATGGCAGGGTTTGTGGACAACTGTCGCAGTGCGATCAGAACGATCACCGACGGTGCGACCTGGCCACAGGCCAACGGGTCGCTACCCGGCGTACGGTCCCCGGCGTGGTATTGCATGACGTGAACGTATGACTCCGGGCGGAATGAGGTCCACCAGCTGAGCCATATTGGATTGGCCGTCAGGGCAAATTCTTCACATGTCCGCCGTTGTCGTCATCGATCGACGACTTTCGGCCTGACCGACGCACAGGATGGGTAGTCGGTCGGGCCGCCTCGGATCTAGACGGCATGTTTCGTCAGCCATCAGGGTGTCGCGCTCTATACCCAGGACGCGACTTAACGCCTTGCGCGAGCCGTGGCGCGCAACGCGACGTGCACTCATGGGCGGTTGTTTGCGTCCGCTGCCTGGCGAGCTTTGTAGAAGTACTTCACCAAGTACGTCTGAAGCGGTTTGATTTAGCTTCCGTGTGCAAACCCTGTTGACACGTTGAGTCTTGCTCGTATGGATCTCATGACGGCCAGTCAGTCGCGGAAGTCCGCCACTAGAGCCGCCCTGGTGGCTGTTAGTCGTTGCTGGCGCCGAGGGCGGGTCACGGTGGGCCGATCGGACTTGGGTTCGCCATCCCAGGGCGACGTGGCGGCGTTGGGCGGACCGGACCTTGCGAGCCGCGGTGTCGTAGTGGGTGAGTAGTTGTTCCCACGATTCGTTGAGGCGGCTGCGGTCGAGGCGGTCGGCCAGCATGACTGCTGAAATCGACCGCATGCGTGGGCTTTCGAGCGTGGACGGGCCCACCGTGAGCGCCGAGTTCCAGGGCAGCGAGTGAGTGGAGAGCCGCAGCGCGGGGGAGCTGGGCCCACGGCTGTCGCCGTGGCCGAGGAGATTATCCGAGCGTCTGCGGCGTGGCGGGCGACGTCTGCGAGCTGGTCGGGCTCGGCGGCCGCGGGGTCGTCTACACGACGATGGTCCCGGGCGGCATTGCCCGCTGGTGTTGGCTGACCTGCCGGTGGGCATGACAGATCGTGGTGATGGCGTCGGCCAGATCGGCGTCGCGGGCCGACGCCGCGCTGGTATCGCTCGCTGCGAGCCAAGGCACCCTGCCGTCGGGCGTTTGCGACTGGAACGATCGGACGGCCCGAATGATAGTAACGATCGTGGCGAGGGCTTCCACCCACGTTCCGACCGCTCCAGCTTATTCAGGTGTGAAGCTCCGGGCGGCCACCCACCCGGCCGCGGTTCCGACAACAAACCAACCAGTCACCACACCGTTCTCCCCATAGCGTAGCAAAGCGCCGGTGGATGGCACCTACAGAGGCGGTCGCCGAGAACGGCGGCGTTCCGTCAGCCCTTGCGCTGCTCGGCTATTCGGCAGACCCGTGGGCGTTGACGAACGCGACGACGGAGCCAGGCATACCCCACCATCGTGCGCCGTAATTGCTGCCCGACTCGGTCACTGCACGGTGGTACACGTCGGCCATCGCCTGGGCGAGGGTCGCGTCGTCGGAGTCGGGAAACATTGCGCGGCGAACGTCGGGGTCCGCGACGATGCGCAGTGCCATTGGTTTGGAACGATCTTCGTCGAAGACGATCGACGACGGCCACGCTTCTCCGTGGTCAGTGCCTTCGGCGTAGACGATGAAGCAGTACGCGAGGTCGAACTCGCACGTAGAGTTGAGCAGCGTGTCGGTGGCGGTCACCTCGGCGGGAATCTGGTCGTCGGTGATGTCTGGTCGCATCGTCGGGTGTGCCGCCATCAGTTCGCGGGCGCCGGAGATTAGGTAGCCGCGGCGATCGTCGTTGGTGAGGTCGGCGCGGCTGGCGTCAACCTGGCCGTGACGGATCCACGACGAATAAACATATCCGGTGTCGTGCACGTTCGCCGGTGCCGGACGGAGCGCCAGCGCGTGGACGGTCCGCCATGCCTCCAGGCGGACCGCGAGACTTCCCAGCACGTAGATCCGGACGACGACGGCCAGGCGTCTGAGCGTGTCATCGGACCGCACGCCTAGTTGGTTGTAGGCGTCGCTGACCCGTTTGATTGCGAGTTCAGCGATGTCGGATCGCTCGAAATAGATTGCTTGCGCGCACAATACGACCCACTTGTCCAGTGCTGCTTCGTAGTCCGCCACGGTGCCGTTGGGATCGAGCGATCGGCCCAGCGTGGATAGAAACTGTCGGATTCTGACGTCATTGCCGGTCCGCAGCAGAGCGCTGGCGGCGCCGGCGAACGTGGGTTCGTCCATGTCCATCAACAGCGGTACGTCGTCGTCGCGGGCGGCGCCGGTCGGATTCTCTCGGGAACTGATGAATTCTTGCAGCAGCCGTTGGGCGAAACCGCTTGCATCGCTTCGAATTTGGTCAGCGTAGGCGGACAGGATGTCATGCCAGTGCGCGTGGCGTAGAGGGACGTTCTCGGCGCCTTCTCTGACGAAAGTATCGCCCGTTCGGAAGACGGTTGCCGACCTGTTGTCGTCTCCGTTGTACTGGCCGTCCTTGCTCATCGGTAGTGGCAGCTTGTCGCGAGGGTGCTCGACGAAAATCAACACAACTTCGTTGCCTTCGTGCTCATGAACCTGAACGAGGACGTGGATCTCGCCCTCGATGTAGGCACGTGTACGACTACCCAACCGAGCGCCGTCAAACTGCTTGCGGTCGGTGGTCGTGCCGATGGGCATGCAGGGGTCGCCGCTGTCGTCGACACCGATCAAGATGTAGCCGCCCGGCGGTCGGTTTGCCATTGTCACGGCGTCTTTGATGAACTTCAGTCGATCCAGCTGATCCGACATGTCGACCTTCGACTTGAGGTCGAGGTGGGTTTCTTCTGGGTTGCCGAGCAGTTCAAGTAGCTTGTCGTAGTCCGTCCGGCCGTCAGGAACGATCACTCGCAGCCCCCTTGCGTCTGCCCCCGCTTACTGCACTGCGAGCCTACCCGGCGACACCTGGATGAGGCCTGTGTCAAGTGGGGCATGACGCTCAATCGGGAGGGTCGGTTTGTTCGGCCAACCCACCCTCGCCTAGTTCTAATTCGAACGAGAAGAGGGCTCGCCGATGTCCCGGGTAGCGCCGTCAACCCGCCGGCAGGGCAACTCTGTCGTGCTGGCCTTCTTACCGAAGCTTCGAACGCGGCAGCGGGTCCCGTCGGGCGGCTCGCCACGGGATGCTGGCGGGCGGTGCGCGCAAAAGTCGACCACCAGAGCCGGATTCGTGGCTGTTAGTCGTCGATGCTGGCGCCGAGGGCGGGGTCGCGGTCGGCCGAGCGGGCTTGGGTACGCCATCCCAGGGCGAGGTGGCGACGCTGGGCGGAGCGGACCGCCGAGGCTGCGGTGTCGTACTGGCTGAGCAGCTGCTGCCACGGTTCGCTGAGGCGTGCGCGGCCGAGGCGGTCGGCCAGCATGACTGCCGGCGTCGACGCCAGGAGCGGATCTTCCGGCGCTGACGTGGTGGTCGTGAGGGTGTGGTTCCAGGGCAGCGATCGCGTGAGCAGCTGCACCGCCGACGAGCTGGGCCCGCGGCTGGTGCGGGGTTCGAGAAGGATGAGTCGGGCATCTGCGGCCGCGGCGTGGCGGGCGAGGTCGACGAGCTGGCCGGACTCAGCCGCCGCGGGATCCTCGATGACGACGATGGCGCCGGGCGGCAGTGCCCATTGCTGCTCACTGACCTGCTGGTGGGCGTGCTCGATGGTGGTGATGGTGTCAGCCAGTTCGGCGTCGTGGGCGGGGGTCGAGCTGGCGTCGTTGGGCGCGAGCCACAGCACCTTGCGGTCTTCGGCGTTGGCGGCGTTGCGCAGGGTGTAGAGGGCTGCGGCGGTTTCGCTGTCGGTGATGTCGGCGCGGATGACGGCGAGTCGATAGGGTTGCGCGGCCACGGATTTGAGGCGGTCGGCGGTCTGGGGTTCGAGGCCGGACAGTGCGGCGTCGGGGATGAGCAGCGGAGTGCGCTTGGGGTCCAGGTGGCCGGCGACCTGGAGGAGAGCGACTTCCGAGCGTGCCGAGTCGAGGAGCTGTTCGAGGGTGTCGGAGGTGGCGGTCTGGGCGGCGGCGAACGCGGTGGCGATGTCGCGCTCGGCGCGTTCAAGTTCGCGGCGCAGCACCGGGCGCCGTACCCGCAGCGCGTTGAGGGTGGCAAGGTCGGCGCGTTCGGCGTCGCGGCGGGCGGCGGCGATGTCGCGCTCGTTGACGATCTTGTCGGCGCCGCCGGCGGCCGCGGCGCGGGCGGCCTGGGCGTTGGCCAGGGCCTGCTGGAACTGCAGAGCGGGTGGCTGGTCGGGGAGCAGGTCGGTGTAGAAGGCGATCTGCTGGCGGGCCGAGATGATGTCGAGTTCGTCGGCGTCGGGGTTGGTCAGTAGGAGGTCGAGCTGGGTGCGCGAGTGCTCGATCAGACGCAGGGTGTCGTTGTAGGCGCCGTCGGCGTCGGCCCACTGCTCCATCACGTCGGTGACGGCGTGGCTGTAGGGGCGATCGGCATCGACCTGGCGGCGCATGCGCACCAGTTCGTCGACGGCGGCGCGCAGCGCCGGGCCATTTCCGGCGCGAATAGCGGCGGCAAGAGTTTGGATTTCGTCGCAGACATTCCGGTATTCGGCGCGCAGCGCGGCAAATGCGTCCATAGTCGTGCCCCATTCGGGTGTAGGGCGATGTGCTGAGAGGTCTTCAAATTGCAGACCGGCATATTCTTCTGACCCGTATTCGACGGCGTCGGCGTCTTCGGGCGCAGCGAGGTTGAAGTAGTCGTCGACGGGCGGGTGCTCCTCGACGTGCACGTGGGGAGCTTGCGGGTCGGGCGGAAACAGTGCTTCCTCGGCGGGGTCCGGCGGCGCATCCTCGGGGGTGGGCAGGTCCTCGAAGTCCACGCCGAGGCGGGCCTGGAGGCGATGGGTGAACGAATCGACGGTGTAGGTGATGAGCCGGGCGTAATCGCCGGGCGGGATCGGATGGTCCTCGTCAATGGCGTCGGCGAGCTGCTCGGCGGCGACGTGCAACAGATCCCGCGGTGTCCACTTGTGCGGGTCAGCGGCACTGATCGCGGCCACCAGCCCGGGCCAGGCGGGGTCAGAGGTGATGGTTTCGGCGAGCGCGGTCCCGAACACGACGTCGATATCGGTGACCCAGGGCGGGCGAAGCCGCGAATGGGTGGTGGCCAAGGTGGCGGTCGGAGACAGCGCGCCGGAGATACGCCACCACAGTGCGGCCACGGGCAGCTCGTCAGGCAGCGGCCCTTGCTCTGCCGCGGTGGTGATGATCTGGCGCAGGTGCGGGGTGATACGGGCGGCCTGAACCAGCTGAGCGGCCAGTTGCGGCCAGTAGGCATCCGCGCGCAAGCGCGGGTCGATGCCGTCGATGACGTCATTCCAGCGGGAGGTATCGGCGCTGCGGCGGCCGATGTCGGTAGCGGCCTGGCGCTGCAGCGCGGCCTGCACACCGCGGGTGCGCACCGGGAATTGGCGGGCACCGGTGATGCGGGTTTCGGCCTCGGCGACTCCGGTGGCGGCGCGGAACACCGCGATTTCTGCGGTCAGGACCGGGTTCACCGTGATCAGGGGGCGCGCCCAGGCGGGGGCGGTCGCATTGGTCCAGCCGCGTGCGCGCTCGCGGATCTCCTCGGCCAAACTCTCCACGAGTGCCTCGCGGCGGGCCAGATAGCCGCCCCACTGCGGGTCGTCGGCCAGTGCTCGGGGGACGGCGGGAAGCCAGCGCAGCACCCCGATGCCGGAGGAATGCGTTCCGGCGGGGTCGATGCGGTGATCGAGCACCGCGGCGGGGTCCGCGGCGTCGGAGACGCTGCCCTTGGCCAGCGCCTCGGTGAGCAGCTCGCGCGGGTCAGCCCCACGCAGGGCCAGGACGGACAGGTTGCGGCGCAGCACTGGCCAGGCCTCACGCTGGCTCAACTGCGGGATCACCGCGTCGGCAATGGCATCGAGACGATCACGGGCACCGACGCCGAGACGGTTCTCGGCGGCGGCACCGAGTGCGTCGTAGTACATATCGGCCGCCGCCTGCAGACGCATGGCGGGGTCGGCGGCCTCGCGGGCGGCGGTGGTCGCCGAGACCTGGGCGCCGTCGCGGGCCAAGATCCTGGTCAGCACGTCGACCGCGGTTTCGGGGTGGGTGGCCTTGGGGGAGAGCAGTCGGTGCGGGTCGCCCTCGGCCGTGGACAGGTAGAGGTGGTTTTCGTCGGTGCCGCGGGTCAGCGCGACGTAGAGGTGTTGGCGGGTCAGCATGTCGGAGCCGACGATGTGGCAGGTGCCCCTGGTGTCGCGGCCGCCGGCGGTCAAACCCTGTGCGGAGTCGATGGTGGCCGCGTATCCCAGCGTGACGTGTTCTGCGATGTAGTCCGCCGGCAGCGTCACGATGCGCCCGCTGCGCAGATGGCGGGCTTCCACGCCGCCCTCGGGCAGGACTTCGGTGATGGTGTAGCGGTAGCCGTTGCGCACGAAATCGTTGCGTCCGATCGTGATTCGGCGGTTGTTCTTGCGGGTGCGGATGGTGTCTCCGACGCTGGCGTGCAGCTGATCGGCCAGCACGACCGTGGGCGCCTTGGCGGCCTCGGGGTCGGTGGCCAGACGGTCGAGGCGGGCGCGGGCGTTGAGCTCGTTGATGACGTCGTTGGTCGGGGCGAGCAGGATCGAATCCCCGCCGGCAGCGAGGTCGGCGCGCCAGGCCTGATAGGCCATGTCGGCGGCGGTCTCGTCGGTGCCGACGTGGATGCGGTGATGGTCGATGTAGAAGCCGATTCCGGCCGGGTCGGCGTCGTGCAGCGCGAGGCCGGCGGCCGCTTCGGCCGGGGACGTGAACCGCACGACTTCGCTCAGGGTGAGGGCGTCGGTGGCCTCGGCAATGTCGCGCAGAATGCCGCCGGCCGAGATCGACGAGAGCTGTCCGTCATCACCGATCAGGCGCACGCTGGCGCCCTTGCGCAGCGCGTCGGTGATCATCGCGTCCAGCCCGGCGGTAGCGGCCTTGCCGGCCTCATCGACCACGATCAACGTGTCGGGCCCAACGTGGGTGAACCATTCGGGCACACGGGACGTCGCGGCCCTGGCCGGATCGGCCGACCACACGTACTTGTTCAAGGTGTCAGTGGTGGCGCCCAGGTCCTCCCCGAGCACGATCGCCGCGTCGGCGGTGGGGGCCAATCCGATGACGTGTCCGCCCGAGCTGCGCCACGCGTGCGCCAGCGCTGCCATGGCCGTGGTTTTGCCGGTTCCGGCCGGGGCGAGTGCGAGTGCGACACGACGCCCCGCGGTGGCCATTTCGGTGACCAGTGCGGCCTGGCCGGGGTTGAGTGTGCGCCCTCGCGCCGTCGAATCGGCGAGCGCCAGTTCGACGTCGGCGGCGCTTGCGACACGTCCGTCGCCGCGGTGCACCGCGTCCAGGATCCGCTGCTCGGCGGCCAGTGTTTCCTTGCTGGTGTAGAGCGCGACGCCGTGGCGGCGGTAGACGCTGGCACCGTCGCGGCGACGCAATGCGACAGGCTCACCCAGCTCGGCGTCTTCGACGCGGGCGTGCGGTACCGAGAAGCCCTCTCCGAGGGCGGTATCGGTGAGTCTTTCGACCAGTGCGACATCGTGCGCCACGTCGTGGCCGCGCGCCATGCGCAGCGCTTCGGCGCGCACGTGGTGGCGCTGCCAGGTGGCCCGGGTTTCGGACACCGTGGCGATGAGTTCGCCAGCGCGCGACGCGATCCATTCCTCGTCGATCGTGACGGTCTCGCGGGTGGTCTGCGGTGCGGCCAACGTGTCGGCCAGCATCTGGTTCACGCCGCGTTCTCCAAGGACCTCGACGGCTTGGGTGTGCCACTCCTGACGCTGTTCGCCGAGTGAGCGCGGCTCGTGCTTGGCCTCGCGCGATTCCAGGGTTGCTTGCTGGGCCAGTGCGATGATCTCGACGTTGGTTGGTTCGCGTCCGTGATCGGTCTGAAACTGCTTGGCCAGCTCGGCGGTGCGGGCCTTGATCGCTGCACGGCGACTTGACCATCGCTCCATCAATTTCGCTGACATTCCGACGATTTCACGCACCGGGCGCTTGCCCCGCCCACGGGACTGTTCGGCGAAGCGCACACCCAGCCTGGAGATCAAATGGGCTTCCAGTCGGGTGTTGTACAACTCCGAGGCCGCGACGGTGACGCGGTGCAGGGGTTGGCCGTCCAAAGCGAGCCAGCGGCGCACCCCGTTGGCGTCGACATAGGACACCTTGTTGGAGATCGCGACGTGGGTGTGCAGGTCGGGATCCCCGGCGCGGGAATCGCGGTGGGTGAACACCGCGGCGATGAGCCCTTCGGTGTCGACCTGGGCGATACCACCGGCGCCGGTGCGGGTGAATGCGGCCTGATCTTGCAGCCATTCCAGGACGTCGGCCACGGCCGCATCGTGAGCGGCTTCGATCTGCTCGGACACCGGTAACGGGGCTATGGCCCACAGTGCCGAGACGGATTTCACCGGCGAGAACGTCAGGTCATAGCCGGCCACAGCGGTGGTCTTCGCGCGGGTGTTGCGGGCGATGAACCCGGATAGTTCGCGGTCATCGGCGGGCGGGCGACCGTACTCCTCGCCGAACAACTCCACGGCGACCCGAGTGCGGATCTGCGAGCGGATCTCGGGGCCGATGGTGGCGTTCCAATGCGCGCCGACTTCGGCGTTGTGGTCGCGGAAAGCCACCGCCAAACGGCGCGCGAACTCTGGCTCGCCGTCGCGGACGTGGAACTTACGCCCAAGCCGACCGGCTGCCCGCGGCGCGCCCGATCCGTGACTGTTGACGTAGGTCGAGATGCGGTCAGCGTTGGGATGCAATCCCACCCCGTAGAGGTTGCGCATCTGCGATTCATCGACGCTCGATCCCTCGTCGACAGTCCAAAGTTCCTCGCGGGCTTGCGGACTGACCTCGCTGCGACCGGTGTCGGACAGAGCGGCCAGGCCGCGTCCCATCCAGCGTCCCGGCGATTCACCCTTGGCGGAGTAGTAGTCAGCCAGGGTCGAGCGGCCCCGCTCGGTGCTGTCGGAGGCAGCGACCTGCCGCACCAGGTACAGGTATCCGTCCCCGGCGGTCAGCTTGTGCAGCGTCATCACCATGACGCGCACGCCGGTGTCCGCATGCGCCGCACGCTACGAACTCCGGGGTTGGCGAAGCCACCACCAAACCGGAGGTTCTTAGAAAACTCTTAGACTGCCGGGCTTCCTGAGTGCAAGAGGTGTGTGGTCTGTCGTTGGGCCGTGGGAGGTGGCTGTGAGGGGGTGAGCTGAGCGGGCGGTGCGGCGCTGGTGAACGGGCGGGCTGCGCGGTGGGTGAGTGAGGTGCGGTGCTGCGGCAGGGGCGCCGACGAAAAAATTGGTGGACGGCGAATGTGGCTGTGGTGGTGGCACGTCCAGCCCGACCGGTTTTAGTGTCCCGGTCATGACAGCAGCAGGAACGTCCAAGTTGGAAGCCCGGCGACGGGCCGTGGAAGCGAACCGGCGCGCCAATGAAGCGCGCGCGGCGCGGGACAAGGCGAACATCGACGACGCCACGAACTTCCTCTACGAGGTCGGCAAGCTCTCCGAGGTCGAGGTCTGGAAGAACGAGCGCCTGGCCCAGCTGCGCGCGCAGGTCGACGCCGACGCTGCCAAGCGAGTGGCCACGCACCGGGCGAAGGCAGGCGCAGCGGTCGCACGCATGCAGGACCGTGGTGAGACGCTGACGACCATCGCCGCACGGACAGACGTCGGAATCGGAATCGTTCGGACCATGCTGCGGCACGCTCCGAGAGACGAGAAGTCCATGCCCAGCAACGGTTCGCATGCGCACTAGGCGACGTCGGCGAGAAGAGCGACGAGCGCGGGGGGTTGCCTACCCCGGTGACGCCGAGCCGAATGCGGCCACGGCCTGATGCAGGAGGCCACCGGAGGGCGACCATTGAGCCATGAGGCGCCGATCGTGGTGCACGACTAAGAGGGTTTCACCACCCCCGAGTGGGATCCGCTCGCCGTCGCGCACACCGACGACGCGCTGCGCCACGTGCGCGCAGACCCTCGCAACGTCGAGCGCGCGGGGTCCATCATCGAGCGCGAGCTGGAGAGGCGACAGGCACTGTTGGACGGGACATCAGATGCCACGCCGAACCAGTAGCTCCCCGCGGCGCGCGTGCGGCGGGGCGCCGACGCCCGCCGTGGGGCGTGCTGAACGTCAGTGCACGGACGTAGGGTCAGCGGCCACGCGAAGCGCTGGCCAACTAATCGTTGATCGGCGTCGGCACGCCGCGGAGATCGCGCGCTTCGACAGTCACGTCGTCTGCGGGCCAACGCGTTCGGACTGCGACATCTGGATCGGTGCCATCGGCGCCGATGGCTACGGCCGGTTCTACCTCACGCGCGACGGCGTGGGGTTCTGCGTGCGGCCGCACCGTTACGCGTTGGCGATCGCAAGCGGAACCGTGGCTGCGGGGGTGCTGGGTTTGCACGAATGCGACAACCCGGTGTGCGTGAAGATCACGGCCGATGCCGACGTGCGACAGCACGTCGTGTCGGGTTCCCAGGGCGACAACATGGAGCGGATGGCGCGGATGCGTCGCGGCGGCGGCCGCCATGCGGTGCGGCGCTTCGACAGTCGCGGTGTGCGGCGCGCACGATCGGTGGCGCTGCGCGACGCGGTGCGCGATGGCTGGGATGCCGCCGCGGTGCAAGCGGCGCTGCTTCGCGACCAGCCCACCGCTGAGTAAGTCTCGTTCTGGCGGACGGGTAGAAGGCTGGGTGTGGCGGCAGCGGATTGGCCAGGCGACCCCGTAGGTGGCTCTGCCGCCATCGGTACCTGTGCCGAGCGAGGCTTAGGCTGCGTCGCTCTTGCGTACCGTCACAGCTACTCGTCGTGTTCGCGACGGTCGTCGGTGTCGCGTTCTGGGCCGCCGCACGCGCTACCGGCGGCGTAGATCGAGAAAGCCGTTAGCGGCTACCCGGCGAGCTGACGCACTCTTCGATACCAATAGTGGTGGGCTACATCTTCGCCCACCATTTGTCGTAGTCGGTTGAGCGTGGTCAGGAAACGATCGTCCGTCTGGCCCATCCACTGGGCGAGGGTGGCATCTGCTGGGGTTGGACCGGTCCGACGTGGTGTACGTGCTGTCGGCCCATCCGTCGGTGAAGTGGTTGATCAAGGTGTCCTGCGTCGTCCTTGGACACATCGTGGCCGTCGTTGCCGCGCACGACCGGGCGCTGCGTCTGCTTACGCGACGGCATCAGATCAGTGGCCAATTGGCAATGATGCTCACGATGGTCGGACACACCTTCCTGGGCCTGTATCTGTTGTTCGGCGGCTGATCGCGCGGTTCGCGCACTGGTTACGGACCTCGAATGAGGTGATGGCGTGGGGGTTTGCCCGCCCTCAGCATGACGACTGCGATTGCGATCAGCCCGGCGACCGCGCCCGCCAGGATCCACAGAGCGGGGCTGGCACCTTCGGGTTGTTCGCCGGTGTGCGCGTCGTCGTAGGAATGGGTGGTCGGTGTTGGGTCGGCCGAGCTTGGTGGGGCTGTCGAGGAGGTGCCCTGCACCGAGGACGGTTCAGCCGCGGCAGCTGGCGCAGCGATGGAGGCAAGTCCTAACAGTGCTGCGGTGGCTGCCAGCAGGACGGGAGCCCATGCGGTTCGCCGTCGAACGTAGTCGGGGGAACGCAGCGTGGCATCGATCATCTCACGAAGTAGATAACGGCGAACAGCGCGATCCACACGATGTCGACGAAGTGCCAGTAGTAGGACACCACGATGGCCGCCGTCGCTTGGGCGGGGGTGAACTTGCTCATACGCGTGCGCACAAGCAGCAAGACGAAGGCGACGAGACCACCAATCACGTGCAACCCGTGAAAGCCCGTAGCGAGGTAGAACACCGATCCATATGCGCTGCCGGCGATCGTGGTTCCCTCACGCACCAGGCTCACGTACTCGTATCCCTGGCCGAGGACGAAGAACAGGCCCATCAGGAAGGTGACGACATACCACCGGCGGAGGCCGAACACGTCGCCGCGTTCGGCGGCGAAGACGCCCATCTGACAGGTGAATGAGGACGCAACGAGGACCAGGGTCACCGGCACCGCGAGGGCGAGGTTCAGCTCGGTGGGCGGCGGCGGCCACTCGTCGGCTTGGGCGCGAGCGGTGAAGTACATCGCAAATAGACCGGCGAAGAACATCAGCTCGCTCGACAACCACACGATGGTTCCGACAGAGACCATGTTGGGCCGATTCAATGAATGAACTCGTGCCGTGATTGCCGTGCCGGTTGTCATGTCGTTCCTCGTCGAGCCAAGCCCGCAGACAATCTACTAGGACGCTACCTACTATGTCGCTACCTACTATCGCACACCGTGGATTGCGGTCGCTGCGGCGCTGGGACGCTGCTGAACCGGAGTCTTGAATCAGCAGCGGCAGTCACAATTTTTCCGTGGCCTCGACAGGAAGGTGAACTCGTGTCGGGTGCGCACGCGCCGATGGATATGGCCGGGGGCGTGGACATCGGACGACGTTGCTCGTAATCTTTCCGTGACCTACGTAGCTAGACCATAGATCTCCCTGCGGTGTTAGGACTGATGTCTTGAGGATGAATCGCCCTGCCGGGGCATGCCGTTCGGCGGGCGCTCTCGTCGTGGCGTTCGTGTTGGCACTGTCGCTTGGTGACTCGGCGGAGAGAGCGTGGGCCGACCCGGCTGCTGATGCCTTGGCTAAAATGACGGAGCTTTCTCGGGAAGCCGAGCGGACTTCGGAAGCGGTGTATTCGGCCGAACTGGACCTCGAATCGAAAGTCGCGGCACAGCGCGCGGCCGAGGGTCTCGAACGCGCTGAACTCGGGGCGATGACCGCAGCGCGAGCCGACCTTGGTCGGTATCAGGCCGCGGTGAACGAGGTAGCGGCTGCGGCGTATATGGGAGGCTCGACCAGCATGGTCGGTGCTGCGTTGACCGCGCAGTCTCCGCAACGCCTGCTCGATGGACTCACGACGAGCCGGGTGATGGCCACTCACGTTTCTGACCGGGTAGTCGCCTTTCGCGACGCGTCCAACCGTGCCGACGAGGCCGCGCGCGCGGCGCAATCGTCGGCGATGGCAGCACGCACAGCCGCGGAACAGGCGTCAGCGGTCCGCGCCAGCCTGCAATCCAAGCAGAGCCGCCTACGTGCGCAGGTCGCCGAAGTGGAGGCGTTGTATCGGGCGTTGACTCCGGGTCAACGTGCAGCGCTTGCCGACCCTGGGCCGATGCCGCCCGCCCCCCCGCCCCCGGCAGACCCTGTCATCGTGGCGTTGCCCGAAGCGACACCGCCGGTGGCGCCGAGTCCGCCTAACTCACCCGAGGGGGCGATGGTGGTGCAGGCGGCGCTGACCCGAGTGGGTGCGCCTTACTCGTGGGGTGCGACAGGGCCGGATGCCTTCGACTGCTCGGGGCTCATCAAGTGGGCGTTTCTGCAGAGCGGCAAGTCGCTCCCGCGGTCGAGTCAGGCGCTTGCGGCGGGCGGACAACCCGTGGCGACCGCGGAAGTGCAGCCCGGAGACATCGTCACCTTCTATTCGGACGCCTCACACGCGGGCATCTACATCGGCAACGGCAACATGGTGCACGCCTCCACCTATGGCACGCCGGTGAAGGTGGCGCCGATCTCGTCGGCGCCGATCTACAACGTGCGCCGGTATTAGCCGGTTACCGCAGCGTTGCCCGCTTTCCACTGATCCCAGGGGATGTTCCAGTCGCCGAGTCCATCGGTACCGGACAAGGTGGGCCCCACCGTGTTGACGACCTCCACGATGTCGCCTCGTTTGGTGTTGTCGTAGAACCACTTGCCGTTCTCGGTGCTGGCGTTGAGGCATCCGTGACTGACATTGTCGCGGCCCTGGCTGCCGACCGACCATGGGGCGGCATGCACGTAGATTCCGCTATAGGACATCTGAGTGGCCCAGTTGACCTCGGTGCGGTAGCCGTCGGGGGAATTCACCGGCACGCCATAGGTCGAGGAGTCCATGACCAGAAACGAATATCGATCACCGATGACGTAGGTGCCGTTGTCGGTGGGCGTCTTGTCCTTGCCCATGGAGATGGGCATCGTCTTGACGACGTTGCCGTTGACACGCACGGTCATCGTCTTGGTGGTGTCATCGGCAGTGGCGATGACTTCGTCACCGATCGTGAACCGCGTGGAGGCGTCGTCTTGACCGAAGAGTCCTTCTCCCATGTCGACGCCGTAGGCCTTGACGTTGACTTCTACCGTGGTCCCCGGGTTCCAGTACTGCGCTGGGCGCCATCGGACTTCGCGGTCGCTTAGCCAGTAGAAGGCGCCCTCGACCGGAGGATTCGTCGTGACGGTGATCGCATCTTGAGCGGCGAGCCGGTCGGGGATGTCTTCGTCGAAGCGCACGGCGATGGGCTGCCCGACGCCGACGACTTCGCCTTCGTTGGGCAACACGTAGGGCATCGTGAGGTCCTGTGGCGAGTGCGTCTCGAACGTGGCGCTGCTGCGCGCGATGCCACTGAGCCCGAGCGCCTCGGCGTTCAACGTGTAGGTCCGGTTGTAACCCAGTGGCTCCGCAGAGCGCCACGTGACGCCGTCGGCGCTCACTTCGCCCGCGACCACTCGACCCTCCTCGTTTGTGAGGGTCACGGCGCCCAGCACACCGGACACCGCGCTGACCGTAACCGGCGACTCCACCGGGACCCCGACGTCGCCCTCGGCGACCGACGTTTGCACGCTCGGAACGAGCAGATCGGCGTAAGGAGTGCCCTTGTCGACGATCGCCCTGGATTGCTGCTCCTGCTGTGGCGTGGGGAGACCGCCGCCGCACGCTGCGACGCTCGAGACCACGCCGAGGATCGTCAACAACATCAGCGTCGTCCGCCAGATGCTCTTGCGCTGCCGGCTCGCCGCGGAGTGGATCCGCCTCATCATGTCGTCCCGTCATTCGTGGTGGAGTCGTTGCGTTAACATCGTACGTAGTCGCTACGTAGAATGTGCTGTGCGCGTTCGGCCGCTGGTACACGGCTGCCGCAGAGAATGGCTGGCAATCGTGTGGGGCCGTGCAGTAATTGTTCCGCAGAGGGTGAGGCCAAGTGAGTGGCGGCTGAAGTGACTGATGGACTAACCGGTGTGCCACGGACGTCCACGTGGGGAACGACGACACGCGTTGAGCGTCGCCGGCGAGTACCGTCACGCGGTGCAGCGGCAATCCGGCGCGGAATCGTCGTGGGTCTGAGTACCGTATTGCTCAGCGCCGCAGTGTCCGGGTGTTCTAGTGGGACCGATGCGGTCGCTCAGGGCGGTTCCTTCGAGTTCGTGTCGCCGGGCGGGCAGGTCGATATCCTCTATGACCCGCCGCAAGATCGTGGTAGTCCGGGGCCGATTCGCGGACCCGATTTGATGGACCCCGACCGCACGTTGTCAGTCGATGACTTCACCGGGCAGGTGGTGGTCATCAACGTGTGGGGTCAGTGGTGTGGTCCCTGTCGCACGGAGATGCCGGAGCTGCAGAAGGTGTACGACGCTACCCGGTCCGAGGGCGTGGCCTTCTTGGGCATCGATGTCCGTGATAACAACCGCCAAGCTGCGGTCGACTTCATCATCGATCGAAAGGTCACATTTCCGTCGATTTACGACCCGCCGATGCGCACGATGATCGCGTTGGGCGAGAGGTATCCCACCACCGTCATTCCGTCAACCATCGTCTTGGACCGGTCGCACCGCGTCGCCGCAGTGTTCCTCCGGGCGCTGCTCGCCGAGGATCTCGAACCCCTGGTCCGTCGCCTCGCCGCCGAGGCTGTGAGCGACTCAGGGCTTCCGAAGTGAACGGCGACTGCGCCCCGGCTGAAGGTCGGCGAGTGGTGCGGCCGGTACGCGATTGCAACGCCGCGACTTGAAGGGGGACGGCCTGGTGATCGGTGAGGTTGTACTTCCCGCCTCTCCGCCGTCGTTGTGGGCGATGCTGGGGTGGTTCCCGCCGCCGCTTCCAATCTTGCCCATGATGGCCGTTGCGTTGGCGGTGTGGTACGTGGCTGCCGTTCGAGTCGTCAAGTCGCAGGGCCGCGAGTGGGCCTGGATGCGAACGGCGAGTTTCTTGGCGGGGTGCCTGGCCTTGGCGGCGGTGACGGGCCTAGCCATCGACGGCTACGGCTACCGCCTGTTCAGCGCCTTCATGTTTCAACATCTCACGTTGTCGATCCTCGTTCCACCGCTGCTGGTGCTCGGTGCACCCGGGCGACTGTTGCTCAGGTCTACGCCTCATCGTGGATTTGGACGGTACGTGTTAGTCGCTGCGCTCGGGGGACTGCGGTGCCGGGCGAGCAGAATCGTGCTGCATCCCGGCTTCACCATTCCGGTCTTCTTGCTGAGCTACTACGGCCTGTACCTGTCCGACCTCTTCGACGCGGCGGCAGCCAGCGTGGCTGGACACGTCACACTGCAGATGTTCTTCTTGATTAGCGGACTGCTGTTCATAGTGCCGATCTTGTCGACCGGTCCATTGCCAGTCCGGCAGAGCAACCTTGGCCGGTTCTTCGACATATTCGTCGAGATGCCCCTGCACGTCTTCATTGGTGTCATCTTGATGATGGCGCCGCGGGCGCTCACCGACACCTTTGCTCATCCACCATCGGGCTGGAACGTCGACCCGGTCGCCGATCAGGCGGTCGCCGGCGGTTTGGCGTGGTCGTACGGCGAGCCCGTCGCGTTGCTGATTACGTTGATCTTCGCCATCCGGTGGCAGCGTGACGAGGCGTCGGAGTCGGTCAAGAGGGAGGCCGACGTCGAACGCGACGACGCCGAATTGGCTGCCTATAACGCGTTTCTGCGCGGGCTGCGTCAACAATCGCGGCCTTCGACCGTCGAGCCGAGGCCTGCCAGCGAGCACGAGTGACCGCATGGCAACCACGATCCCAAGACTGGCAGCCGGGTCCCCGGGAGTTCCCGTCAGCGCTGAAGGGCCTCCATGGCCACGATCTCGGACTGCTGGCGCTCGATGAGCGAGCGCGCGATCGCCCTCGCGCGAGGATTCGACCCTGTCTGCAGCTGGTCACGCGCGGCCGAGATGGTGAAATGGTGTTGCCTAATCATCAAATCGAGATACTGGCCCCCTGCATCCGGGCCGGTCGCATTGGCTGCGCGACGCACGTCGGCGTCGACGGCAAGGGGGTGTTCACCCGGCGCAACGGGGATGCTGGGTGCCGCCGCTGTCGGCGGTTGCCCGACGGGAGGGGGAGCGAATCCCCACTCTTGAAGGAGTGTTTGCAGCTGGTTGAGATTGGTGGTGCTGGTCGCGGATATTCGTTGGGCGATGTCGCGGACCATTGGCGCGATGCCTTGCTTGCTCATGGCCGGGTTGCTCAGCGCAATGGCCTGAGCGCTGTGATCGATGATGTCGAGGGCGAACATCACGTCGGATCGAGTGTGCGATTGTTCAGTGACGGCAGGCGCGCCACCTAAATCTGGTTGCGAAGTAAGAGAATTCGCGCCGCCGCATCCCGTCATAAGCATCGTCGTCACGAGTGTGAGTGACACCCATGCCGTGCGAGCCGCCCGGCCGGTGTGGGTGGCCGGATCGATGCGTGGGCATGTCGTTCGAGCGCCGCTCGGCAGACGGCGCCCGTTGCAGCCTCGGAGCGTGCCGACATAGATCTGAGAACCCATTACTGCACCTCGTGTCGGGTGACCGTGAAGCGCTGGTCACTTACGTAGCGTCATAGTAGATTGAAGACGTGAAGAGCGCAGTGGCCGTGTCTTGTCACGGACCGTGGTTGACGTGCACTGAGCACCGTCGAGCGCCGCGGAAGCGTCGGTTGGCTCGCCGATGGATCGCGACGGCACTGCTCCTGGCTCTGTTTTTGACCGTGTTGGCCTTCGCCATGGCCGACTCTGCCGGCGCTTACCTCGCCGGCATGGTGATGCTTCCCGGCGCCTAGTCGGCACCGACAGAACCTCCCAGGCCCGTATTTGCCTCCATCGTCGAAGCAGCCCTGTGGCATGGCATTTGGTGTCAGCAACCGTGGGCATGTCGTACGCGCTCTACGCGAAGCAGATCAACGCGCCCGTCAGCGCCAGAGCGACGATCGCTAGCGGCGTAGCGGCCATTGCCGCCACCGCACCGCTCAGCGTTACTTGGGCCTGCATGCGAGCCATGCCGCGTGGTGGGTCTGATAGCCGTACCGCTCGGGTGAGCACGGCGATACCGGCGGCGGCCAGACCGTGGGCCGGGGTGAAGGCGCCCGAGAGGGTTAGCAAACCCGTGAGCAACGGCTGACGGCCGTGGCGGCGTGCGGCCGTATCGTCGGCGCACATCTCGAGGAGGGCGCCGATGTGCGTCGCTGCGCTCGTGAAGAGCCCGAATTTGGGCAGCGCGGCGGTGAGGCCCCGCGCCGCGGCGACGACGTAGGCGTGCCGGCCGTCGAGGTGAGCTCGCTCGTGGGCGACGACGGCTGCCAGTTGTGCTTCATCGAGTGCGGCCAGCGCTGCGGTGGTCACCACGATCGCCGGGGGTCGGCCCGCGACGCAATACGCTGCAGGTTCAGCTGCCTCGATGACTACGACGTCGCTGCCGTGCGACTTGCCGACCAGGCGCACTGCGTCGGCGTGCGCAAAGGTGTGTATGCGCATGCGACTCATAGCGCGGCCGATTCGAACGACGACGGCCACCAAGCTTCCGACGGCGATGGCCACCGCGACGGTTGCGACCCATCTTGCCGGTAATCCGGCATGGCCAAGGAGGATTGCGCGTAGACGTTCCAAACACGAGACGAGCAAGGAGTCGGGGCTGTCCCAGTGTCCGGCGGCCTCGACCAAGAGCAGCGCGATGGCGGCAACCGAGCAGCCGATCACCATCACCACCGCGGTCGTCCAAGCTGCTATTGCGAGCCGCGGCGCCCCGCCATCAGCGGTGATATGGCTCAGCAGTTTCGGCCCCAACGCCAATATCGCCGCGACGTACAGCATCAAGGCCGCCGCGATGGTCATTGGCCGCTTGTTTTCCGAGCGAGGCGACGCAGCGCAGCGCGCAGGTCAGCGGATTCCTCCGTGTCGATCTGAGCCACGAAGTGACTGAGGACCGCTTCTGAACGACCGCCGCCGCTCAGTGCTTCGAGCATGAGCCGCGCACTGTGCTCCTCGCGAGTCAGGGTCGGCCGGTACCGGTATGCCTTGCCGTCTCGTTCACGCGATAACCAACCCTTGCCGTGGAGGTTGTCCATTGTGGACATCACGGTGGTGTACGCGATGTGCCGTTCGCTGCTCAACTCGTCGAATATCTGTCGTACCGAGGTGTCGGCGTCAGGGTCACGATTCCAGAGCCGGTCCATGATGGACGCCTCGAGTTCTCCGAAGCCACGCACCCGCGTCATGATCCAACCTCCTGATCTAGTCAGTAGGTAGCTTACGGTGTGGGGCTCAGCAGGGTGCGCCGAAGTGAGCCCTTGTCGCCGGCGTCAGCCGCAGCGGGCACGACCGTTGTAACGGGTTATGCGGTGCAGCGCGCCCCGTTCGACTCGGCAGGGCTCCCGTTCAGCCGTCATACCAAGGGCATTGCGGTGGCGGACGGCCCCGGCGGCGCGACCGTAGCAACGCGAGTCATCTGCCGCGCACTCCCCGCTCCTGCAACCACGCCATTGGGTCGGTCTTGATCGATCCGTTGCCGTGCACCTCGAAGTGCAAGTGCGGTCCGGTCGAGTTCCCTCTGTTGCCCATGGTGGCGATCTGGTCGCCAGCCATCACACGCTCGCCGACTTGCACCGTGGTGGTGTCGATGTGACCGTAAAGCGTGACCGTGCCGTCCGCGGCGCGGATCTTTACCCACATGCCGTAGCCCGGTGTGGGGCCGGAGGCGATCACCTGGCCATCCGACGCGGCGTAGATGGGCGTGCCGACGGCGTTGGCGATGTCGAGCCCGGCGTGCAAGGTTCCCCAGCGTGCGCCGAAGCCGGACGTCAGGATGCCCTGAGTGGGAAAGGCGAATTGTGGGCGCCGAAGTTGGGACTCGCGCTGCGCGCGTTCCTGGGCGAAGGCCGTCCCGTTGGCCAGTTCCCGTTGGTGCACGGCCGCATCGAATTGATTCGAGACAGAAACGATCTGCATCCCTGAAGTATTGGGGGAAGCAGGCGGAGACGTTGCGCTGTCGGCGACCAGGATGGGGTCGGGTCGCGCCTCGGTCGCGCCAACCGCTGCATTTGCTGCCGCGGCGACGGCGCCGGCGGCCATGGCCGCGATGACTAGTCTGCTGTGCACTGCACCCGCTGAGTCGGGGAGGCGTCGATGCGCCCCGGCCGTGGTGGAGGCGGAAGTGCTCGAGTTGGCTCGGTGCGACGGCAGTGGGCGTCGTTGGGGACGTGTCTCGGTGACCGGCACGGCCATCGCGGGACCTGACCCACTTCTCGGCGCGAGTAGAAGCCGTGGCGACTCGTCTGCCAAGTCGTTGAGGTCATCGAGTTCGGGTGCGTTTAGCACGTCCCGATCGACGGCGAACGGGTGGCTGTAGCGACTCGCCGTCTCGGCCAACGCCCCGAACTCGCCGAAGGCAATGACCTCGGTGACATCGGTGGCCGCACGGTCAGCCGATGTTCGTCGGCGCGCGCTTTGGTGATGCACCAATTCGAGACGGTCCTTGTCGTTACCGATTTGTTATGTGGTTGGCGAGACGCTAACCGAACACTCGCGGTTGAGCAAGCCGCCGGTCGCCGCAGAGTGGATCAGGCAGTGCCGCATCGCGTCAAAGATTCTGTGTCAGAGAACATTTGAACACATTTGTTGTAACACGTCGAACGAGCGAGCGTGTAAGCACCTACGTAGTAGGCCGCTACGTGGCGTTGTCACGTGACTTCGTCCGAGCCTGAACGGCGCCTGACTAGCGGGGCATGTGGTGCGTAGTGGCCCCGCCCTCTCGGTGCGAGCCGGAGCCGGTGCGCCGCTCGATGCCGTTGCCGTCGGGGCCCGTCATCGGAGATCGTCCATCGACTCGCGAGTCTCGGCCTTCTTACTACGGCAGATAGTACTAGTCTTCTCAGTAGGTTAAACTACGGCTCTAGTCAGTAGGTCGCAGATGTGGGGGTCGAAAGCCCCGTGTCGAAAGGATGTCATGGTCGCCGAAGCGCCGCCGGCCGGTGAGCTACAGGCACGCCGTCCGTTTCCGACACGGGTGGGACCGAGGGGCAGCCTGATCTACAAGCTGGTGACCACGACCGATCACAAGCTGATCGGCATGATGTACGTCGTCACGTGCTTCGTGTTCTTCTTCGCCGGCGGTCTCATGGCGCTGTTCATCAGGACCGAACTCGCGATTCCGGGGCTGCAGTTCCTGTCCAACGAGCAGTACAACCAGCTGTTCACCATGCACGGCACGGTGATGCTGCTGTTCTACGCGACGCCCATCGTGTTCGGCTTCGCCAACCTGGTGCTGCCGCTGCAGATCGGCGCGCCCGACGTCGCCTTCCCGCGACTCAACGCTCTGTCGTTCTGGTTGTTTCTCTTCGGCGCGCTGATCGCATTGGGTGGCTTCATCACTCCCGGTGGTGCGGCGGACTTCGGCTGGACGGCCTACACGCCGCTGTCGAATGCCATCAGCAGCCCAGGAGCCGGTGCCGACCTGTGGATCCTCGGCCTAATCGTCGGCGGGTTGGGGACGATTCTGGGCGCGGTCAACATGATCACCACCGTGGTCTGCATGCGCGCCCCCGGCATGACCATGTTCCGGATGCCGATCTTCACCTGGAACATCCTGGTGACGTCGATCCTGGTGCTGCTGGCCTTCCCGCTGCTGACCGCCGCCCTGTTCGCACTCGCCGCCGACCGCCACCTCGGCGCCCACATCTACGACCCCGCCAACGGCGGCGTCCTGCTGTGGCAGCACCTGTTCTGGTTCTTCGGCCACCCCGAGGTCTACATCATCGCGCTGCCGTTCTTCGGCATCGTGAGCGAGATCTTCCCGGTGTTCAGCCGCAAGCCGATCTTCGGCTACACCACCCTCATCTACGCGACGCTGGCCATCGCGGCCCTGTCGGTGGCCGTGTGGGCGCACCACATGTACGCCACCGGTGCGGTGCTGCTGCCGTTCTTCAGCTTCATGACGTTCCTGATCGCCGTCCCGACCGGTATCAAGTTCTTCAACTGGATCGGCACGATGTGGAAGGGCCAACTGACGTTCGAGACACCGATGCTGTTCTCGGTGGGCTTCCTCGTCACCTTCCTGCTCGGCGGCCTGTCCGGTGTGCTGCTCGCCAGCCCGCCGATCGACTTCCAGGTCACCGACACCTACTTCGTCATCGCGCACTTCCACTACGTCCTCTTCGGCACCATCGTGTTCGCCACCTACGCGGGCATCTACTTCTGGTTCCCGAAGATGACCGGACGTTTGCTCGACGAGCGGCTGGGCAAGCTGCACTTCTGGCTGACGTTCATCGGCTTCCACACCACGTTCCTGGTGCAGCACTGGCTTGGTAACGAGGGCATGCCGCGCCGCTACGCCGACTACCTGCCTGCGGACGACTTCACCACGCTAAACATCGTTTCCACGGTTGGCGCCTTCATCCTCGGTCTGTCAACGCTGCCGTTCGTCTGGAACGTCTTCAAGAGCTGGCGCTACGGCGAGCCCGTCGTGGTCGACGACCCCTGGGGCTACGGCAACTCCCTGGAGTGGGCCACCAGCTGCCCGCCGCCGCGGCACAACTTCACCGAGCTGCCCCGGATCCGTTCGGAGCGTCCCGCGTTCGAGCTGCACTACCCGCACATGGTGGAGCGGATGCGCGCCGAGGCGCACGTCGGCAAGGCTCACGGCCCCGACGACGGCGACGTGACCCGGCTCGACGACGCGCAAGTGCGCACCTAAGCCGGCTTCAGCGATGGTCGGGAAGAGCGCGCGCTATCCAAGCTTATTGGGCGGCGAACGACGAGACGCTGGCATACGGACGCGCACGCGGCCTGGGTTGAGGCCAGGGTCGGCTGGTGAAACACACAGGCGCACAAAATGATCAGGGGAGACTTCGAGATGGCCGAGGTGATGTGGGAGGCCGCCGAACCCTGCCTCACGGAGGCGCAGCGTTCGGCGGCGCTCACGGCGCTACACGCCGGGGAGCCGAGCCTGGCGATACTGGTGGTGGTCACTGCCTTGTCCCGCACCGGCCACCCCCTGCCGTCCGACCTGTACCAGGAATTCCACGAGTGGTTGCGTCTGCACGCAGCTGCAGCGCCGCACGCCGATGGGGCCTTCCTCGAACTGCGCGTCATGGCGGCCGACGTTAAGGCGACCACCGCCGCGGGCATGATCGACGAACGTTACGGCGACGCAACCTTGTGCTACTTCGTCCTCGACGACGCTGGTGTGGCGGATGCCCCCCAGGAACGGCAAGCCGATGCGTTGGCGAGATGGCTGCGGACTAACCGGCCGAGCCCATCGCTTCGAACCGACATGCGAATCAATGGATTCGGTCATCTCCTTCGGGACCTCGAACCTCCGCTATCCGACAGGCCAGGCACGCAATGACCATTTGCGGGAGGCGGCGGCCGGCTGCCTTTCAAGTCAAACAGTGTGAAGCGACGTTCGATTCGTCGACGCTATCGCGTAGAGCAGGGAGGAACGGAACCAGACGAGTCAGATCGCGGCCTCGCTGCGCTGCGTCGACGGCCTTCAACAGCAATGCAAGTAACACGTCATGAACGCAGTTGGCACACGCGTATCCCTGGCGTTGTATTCGGATTGGGCGTACACGTCGGCGATGGTCGGACTCGTTCTCGCGTTGTTGGTGCTGGCAGCAACGTTCGCGAACAGTCGCAGTCGGGCACTCGAGAGGTCAATGGCGCCTGTGGGAGTCGCAACCGACAGCGCACGTCCGGGTGTCGTCGCAGACGTCCCTAGACGGTCGGTCGTGGAACGCGCGGAGCGTGCTGGTGTTGCCCTCGTCGTCGTGGGTGCCGGGTTCCTGCTGCTGTGCATCGTGTTGCGTGGGCTGGCCACCTCGCGCGCGCCGTGGGGCAACATGTACGAGTTCATCAACCTGACCTGCTTCTGCGGACTGGTGGCGGCGTTGATCGTGTTGCGGCGTCTTGATCTTCGGCCACTGTGGGTGTTCGTCCTGGTTCCGGTGCTGATTCTGCTTGCGGTGTCGGGCAAGTGGCTGTATGCCGACGCCGCACCCGTCATGCCCGCGCTGCAGTCGTACTGGTTGCCGATTCACGTGTCGGTGGTGAGCCTCGGCTCAGGGGTGTTCCTCGTCGCCGGCGTGGCGAGCATCCTCTTCCTGGTGAGGACGTCGCGGTTGGGCGACCCCGGACGCGAAGGACTCTATGCGGGCGTCGTGTCCAGACTGCCCGATGCGCAAATCTTGGACCGACTCGCATACCGCACCACGATATTCGCGTTCCCCGTCTTCGGGTTCGGCGTCATCTTCGGCGCGATCTGGGCCGAGGAGACATGGGGACGCTTTTGGGGATGGGACCCCAAGGAGACGGTGTCTTTCGTCGCGTGGGTCGCCTACGCGGCCTATCTGCATGCTAGATCCACCGCGGGGTGGCGTGACAGGAAGGCCGCATGGATAAACGTGGCCGGATTCGTGGCGATGGTCTTCAATCTGTTCTTCATCAATCTAGTCATTGCGGGGTTGCACTCCTACGCCGGGGTGGGCTGACGCCGGGGCCACAGCGTGCGCACGTATCCAACACACCGATCTCGTCTCGCCAGCGTCATGACCGCGGCTGAAATTACGACTCACCGAGCGTCGTTTCGACGGCCATGTTGACCGTCGCTCAACCGCGGGAGGTTCGACGTAATGGTTCGGGGTCAGCGACCTCTGTTTCGTTGCGCCCTAGCGAGTTCGGCGTCTACCGTCATGACCTAGACGGCCTACGTGGCGTCGCGATCGCACTGGTCGCCGTGTTTCACGTGTGGTTCGGCAGGGTCTCCGGTGGTGTCGACGTCTTCCTCGTGCTGTCGGGTTTCTTCTTCGGCGGAAGGCTGTTGCGGGCCGCGCTCAATCCGACCGCATCCCTGGCACTCATGCCGGAGGTGCGGCGTCTGGTCCGGCGACTGCTCCCCGCGCTGGTGGTGGTGCTGTCCGCGTCGGCGGTGCTGACGATCCTGGTGCAGCCCGAGACCCGGTGGGAGACGTTCGCCGACCAAAGCTTGGCGAGCCTTGGCTACTACCAGAATTGGGAACTGGCGACCACGGCGTCGGACTACCTGCGCGCGGGCGAAACGGTGAGTCCGCTGCAGCACATCTGGTCGATGTCGGTGCAGGGGCAGTTCTACATCGCTTTGTTGCTGTTGGTATTCGGCCTGGGGTTCCTGCTGCGCCGCCTCCTCCGCCATCACCTGCGGATCGTCTTCATCGCGGTGCTGTCGGCGCTCACCGTGGCGTCGTTCGTCTACGCGATCATCGCGCATGACGCGGACCAGGCAACCGCCTACTACGACAGCTTCGCCCGGGCCTGGGAGCTTCTCCTCGGCGCGCTGGCAGGTGCGCTAATCCGGCACGTGCGGTGGCCGATGTGGCTGCGGACTACCGTTTCGGCGATCGCACTCGCCGCGATTCTGTCGTGTGGCGCATTCCTCGACGGCGTCGCGGAGTTCCCCGGGCCCTGGACGCTGGTACCGGTCGGGGCGACCATCCTGTTCATCCTCAGCGCCGCCAACCGTGCCGCCGATCCGCATCTCGCTGGCGTGGACGGCGGGTTGCCGCTACCGAATCGCCTCCTCGCCACCGCGCCGCTCGTGTCCCTCGGCGCGGTGGCGTACTCGCTCTACCTGTGGCACTGGCCGCTGCTGATTTTCTGGCTCGCCTACAGCGGACACGCCGAGACCAACCTGACCGAGGGCGCAGGCGTCCTGCTGGCCTCCGGTGTGCTGGCCTGGTTGACTACGCGCTTCGTGGAGAACCCGTTGCGGTTGCGTGCGACGAATGCTCAAAAGCCGAAGTCTGCCGTGCCGCTGCGCATCCGGCTGCGTCGGCCGACCGTCGTGCTGGGTTCGATCGTCACGCTGCTGGGTGTGGCGCTTGCGGCGACGTCGTTCACGTGGCGCGAGCACATGACGGTTCAGCGGGCGAACGGCGAGGAATTGTCCGGTCTGTCGGCGCGCGACTACCCGGGGGCCCGCGCGCTGATCGACCGTGCCAAGGTTCCCCAGCTGCCGATGCGGCCCACGGTCCTCGAGGCCAAGGACGACCTGCCGCAGAGCACCAAAGACAATTGCATCAGCGACTTCGCGGACCCGAGTCTGCGCAAGTGCAGTTACGGTTCCGGGGCCGCGACCCGCACCATCGCGCTGGCCGGCGGCTCGCACTCCGAGCATTGGATCACCGCGCTGGACCTGCTCGGCCGGCTGCACGGCTTCAAGGTCGTGACCTACCTCAAGATGGGCTGCCCCCTATCGGCGGAGCGGGTGCCCCGCATCCCGGGGTCGGGGGAGCCGTACCCGCAGTGCTTCAACTGGGTCCAAGCCGCCATGCGGGAGATCGTCGCCGACCGCCCAGACTACGTGTTCACCACCGTGACAAGACCACGAGACACCGGGCCCGGTGACGTCATGCCGGAGGCGTACCTGCCGATCTGGCAGGCGTTCGCCGACAACGGGGTGAAGGTGCTGGGCATGCGCGACACACCGTGGCTGGTCCGCAACGGCGACCCCTTCTTCCCGAGTGATTGCCTCGCCGACGGTGGTGACGCGACGACGTGCGGCATGCCACGAGCACTTGTCCTCGACGACGTCAATCCCGCCGCAAGTCTCCCCGGACGGTTCCCGCAGATGAACGTGATCGATCTGAGCGGTGCGCTGTGTCGAGACGACTACTGCCGAGCCGCCGAAGGGAACGTCCTCATCTACCGAGATTCTCATCACCTGTCGGCCACGTACGTACGCTCCCTGGCGCCAGAACTTGGGCGCAGGATGGGTGCGTTGACCGGATGGTGGCCCTAAGCGGCGTCCTATTGCGCGCACTGAGGCGGCTCACAACTTCGTCAGTGCCGCTTCGTTGTGCAAGCCGACGATTCGCTAACGGGACGGCCTGACCTCGCATAGCCAACGGCGGCGCCGGATAGCGAGACGAACGCACCGCGGGGCGTTCTGAGGGTGGCCGTCCGAGCTTCCTTGCTGCTGGCGTTCACTGAGCGATTCTCGGCTCATGCCCCGAACGCGCTTTCCACCATCGGCGCCACCAACAAGTACTGTCTAGATACGTAGGTGACGCGGCGAAACGACCTCCCGCATATCTCCGTTGCGGCGACCAACATGAGACGAGAGGAAGAGGCCTCGCCAATGGCAGGCCCAGGGCATGGCATATGCAGCAGTTCCACGGCGCGGGGCGGAACCAATCCGACGGGCCGCCGGCAACCGGTGAGATGGTCGGTGCGCTAGTGGAGTGGGCCGTGTCGCGAGGATGGACGGCGCAGACCAGTCCCGATGGCGGCTGTCACTTCTACGATCCCCAGGGTAAGTACGTAGCGTATTGGCCGTCGAAGACCGCCACGGGCCTCGGTCACCGTTGGTAGTGCTCCCATCATCGCCGATGTCCCGGCGTCGCCTCGCGACGCCGGCAATAGCGCCGCGCCCCCGGTGCGTGCGCCGCGACGCTGCGCATCGGAATCGTCTATGTTCACCAGAAGAAACCCGACGAAACAGTCATGTGTGGCGACGCTCGCAGCAGCAGTGCGAGACAACAGATGTCGAGCTGGACGGTCTGTTGTACGCCGATTCTCGAGAGCGCGCCGCCGGTACGGGGCCGTTCTGCCACACGGCGACTGTCCCGTCGAGCCTTATCGGAAAACTCCCGGGGGCACCGCGCTCACCCTTGGGCGTGTCGACCGACACAGCCGGACGATGACGCCGGCCCGATTATCTCGCCGACGCGGCGAGGTTTCGCGGCAAAGGGTTGATTGATATGCATACATGCGTACTATCGCATGCATGGCAGATCGCAACGGCGGGACGGTGAATACCGGCGGCGCGGACGCCGGGCCCGCGAACGACACTCTTGCACTGGACCTAGCAGCCCTGCTTCCCGGTAGCGACGAGCGCTGCGCTGACCGGCTCAGGCGCAACCTGGGGGACGACGGAGTCATCGAACAGGCCCACGTCATCGATGGCGACACGTCGGAACCCCGCCTTTGCGTGCACTACGACGCCGAGGCTGCCACCGCAACAGAAGTGCAGCGACGGGCTCTGCAGGTGGCCAATACGATCACGTCGACGTACGGGCACCTGCGGTGGTTGACCACAGGCACTGATGACGATGAGGCGGTGCGAACTGCGCTCGTCGACACACTGTCGACGATTCCTGGCGTCGTCGCCGCAGCAGCGGCACCAGGATCGGTCCAGCTGGAGTTCGAGCGGGCGATGGTGACGGCCCAAGAACTCGTAGACGTCATCGCCGCGAAGGTGGCGCCGTCAGGGGTAGTCCCCGACGCAGAGACCGCCGTTGCCGAAACTCCCGTCGCCCACGACGGAGACGACGGCGACCATCAACACGGTCACGGCGGAATCTTCGGCGAGCGCACCGAATTGATCTTCGCGGGACTGGCGGGCGCGCTGCTGCTGACAGGCTGGTTACTGGCCGCCTTAGCCGAGACGCCGCGCTCGGTGGAGGTGGTGGCCTACGGCCTGGCGTTCTTCTTCGGTGCGTTCTTCACCGTGCAGGAAGCCCTCGCGAGTGTGCGGCAGGGCCGCTTCGAGATCGATTTCCTCATGCTGGTGTCCGCAGCAGGTGCGGCAGCGCTCGGCGAAGTCGCCGAAGGCGCCCTTTTGCTGTTCCTGTTCAGCGTCGGGCACGCGCTGGAAGGGTACGCGATGGGCCGCGCTCGCCGAGCGATCGATGCGCTCGCCGAGCTGGCCCCCAAGACGGCCCTAGTGCGGCGCGGCGGCACCGGCGACATCGTCGAAGTGTCCGTTGCGGACCTGCGCGTTGGGGACGTCGTCGTCGTGCGCCCCAACGTGCGGCTGCCTGCGGACGGATTCGTCGTAGCAGGTGCCAGCAGCGTCGATCAAGCGCCAGTGACCGGCGAAAGCGTCCCGGTCGACAAGATTCCGGTCCCGGACGTAACGGCAGCCGCCGCTGCGCCAGAACGCATTGACGCGGTGTCGCGGGTGTTCGCCGGAACGATAAACGGCGCCGGCGCCATCGAAGTGCAAGTCACCCGGCTCGCCGGCGACTCCACCTTGGCCCGGGTGGCGCGTTTGGTGGCCGAAGCGCAAACCAAGACGACTTCCACACAGCGTTTCACCGACCGATTTCAGCGCATCTTCGTGCCGGCGATCCTGGTCGGTGTGGTCCTGCTGCTCTTCGCCGGGTTAGTAGTTGACGAGCCGTTCACCGACACGGTGTACCGGGCGCTTGCCGTTCTGGTGGCGGCCAGCCCGTGTGCGCTGGCAATAGCCACGCCCAGTGCGGTGTTGTCGGCGGTGGCGCGAGCGGCGCGGGCCGGCATCCTGATGAAGGGCGGCGCCGCGCTGGAGGAACTGGGGCGACTCGACGTGCTGGCCTTCGACAAGACTGGCACCCTCACCGAGGGGCGGCCCAGGATTGCCGACGTGTGGGCCACCGGGGACAGCGACGAGGCCGAACTGTTGAAGATTGCCGTGGCCGTGGAGGAGCAAAGCGACCACCCGCTCGCCCGCGCCATCGTCCGCGACGGCAGCCAGCGATTGGCCGGAGCGGCGACGCTTCGCGCGACCGACGTCCGTGCGGTGATTGGCCGCGGCATCGTTGCGTCCGTCGAGGATGTCGAGGTCTACATCGGCAAGACCGAACTGTTCACTGACGCCGCCCAGCCGCCACCGGCCGAACTCGCTGCCGAGGTGAGTCGTCTCGAACAGCAGGGCCGCACGACGATGATCGTCCGCGCGGGCGATCGGTGGTTGGGCGCAATCGGATTGATGGATCTTCCTCGACCGGAGGCGTCGGCGGTGATCGCACGGCTCGCCGAACTCGGCCTCGAGAACACGGTGATGCTGTCGGGAGACAATCAGCGGGTGGCGGACGCCGTCGCCGCCGAAGTTGGTGTCGGTTACGCCCGCGGGGATCTGATGCCCGAGGACAAGGTGGCGGAGATCGCCGCCTTGAGGGAACGCCACGGCCGCGTGGGTATGGTCGGCGATGGCGTCAACGATGCGCCGGCCATGGCCGGTGCGAGTGTGGGGATCGCGATGGGTGCGGCCGGATCCGATGTGGCGCTGGAGACTGCTGACGTTGCGCTGATGGCCGACGACCTGCGCGCCTTGCCCTTCGCGGTGAGCCTGAGCCGTCGCTCTTCGCGGGTCATCAAGCAAAACCTGTGGGCGAGTCTCGGAATCGTCGCGGTCCTCATCCCGGCGACGGTCTTCGGTCTGGGCATCGGTCCCGCCGTGCTCATCCATGAGGGCTCGACTCTCATCGTCGTCGCCAATGCACTGCGCCTTCTCGGGATGCCGATGCAGTCGGTGACCCCCGAAGCGGCACCGCGCGTCGAACTCGCAGACGTGGCGCGATGACGGTCGAAGATTTCAGTGCGGCAGATCGATTCGAGCATGCTCACGTAGACACGGTGGTCGTCTTCGTGGACATCGCTGGTTTCACGGCGTTCACCGAGGCCCACGGCGATCATCTTGCTGCCGAACTGGCAGATCGATTCACCACCATCGCCGCGAGTGTTCTGGGGCCTGACGACGAGATGATCAAGACCCTCGGCGATGGCGTGCTAATCACCAGTTCGGACCCCACTGCGGCACTAGCCTTCCTTCGACGACTCCACGACGAAATCCGTCGCATTGACGGATCTCCGCTGTTGCGCGCGGGAATCGATGCCGGGTCGGTAGTGAAGCGCCGCGGTGACGTCTTCGGCTCGACAGTCAATACTGCGGCCAGACTCGCCGCGATCGCCCGGCCAGGCCAGATCGTCGGCAACGCCGAAGCCGCGGCCGCGCTTCACGGGGCCGACCGTTTGGCGCTGATGTCGTTGGGTCCGCTGCGGTTGCGGAACGTCGGTGCGCTCGTGGAGGCCTTCGCCCTCGACGTCGGAACCCGCCACCAGGAGCACGTCGATCCGATATGTCGAATGCATGTCACGACGGATGCCGAGTCCCTGACGATCGCGCATCAAGAAGACACTTACCGTTTCTACTTCTGCTCAGCGGCTTGTTCGAGCCAATTCGCGAAGCGCGTCGGCACGTCGTCGGATGACGGGGACCCGCAGACCACTCAGTCGTTCGTCGGCGAGGTTGCGGCGCACTTCGGCACACCGGTGCCCTCGCCAGCCGGTGGGAATGCCGCATCGACGTCAACCTCATCAATATGCTCGTAGAACGCGGACGGTGAACTGCGCCCCGAATTCTGCTCGCCACAGTGTTATTCGCTCACATGCCGAACCGTCCGCGCTGTCGCGATTTTGGACGGGCTGCTCCCACGACGTTCATCGCCCGAGGCGCGCCACCCGCTTCAAGCTGGGAGGCCCGACGAGGACCATCGAGAGTCATCGCATCACACCCGCCAACGGCTTGACGCCCACACCACTGATAGGAATTCGGATCATGGAAAAGCGACTGATCGCGGCCGGCCTGGTCGCCGGCGCCCTGGCGGGCCTAACGTCCTTCGCATACGCCCGGCTGTTCGTGACGCCGGTCATCGACCGCGCTGTGGCTTACGAGGAGGGCCGCACCGAGGCGGCGGAATTACCCGGCCACGGTGTTGAATTGTTCACCCGCGGGGTGCAGGCCAATATCGGGATGGGCTTTGGCGTTCTGGCATTCAGTGTTGCCATGGGAGCGCTGTTTGCGGTGGTCTTCTGCATCGTCTGCGGGCGCCTTGGAAACGTCTCCGCGCGCCTGCTGGCCGTTCTGCTAGCCGCTGGGATGTTCTTGTCGCTTTACTTGGTCCCGGCGTTGAAGTATCCGAAGAATCCGCCCGCGGTAGGGCAGGAGGGGACCCTTCAGCAGCGCAGCCTGCTGTTCGTGCTCGTCGTGGTGCTGTCGGCGGTCCTGATGATTCTGGCGGTGTGGGTGGCCCGGCGACTGTCACCACGCTTGGGCCACTGGAATGCAACGCTCGCAGCTGCGGGATCGTATCTGGTGGCGTCTGCGCTCATGATGCTGGTGCTGCCGACTTTCGACGAAACACCGAGCGCGCTGCGCGACAACACCGGTGCCACCGTGTATCCGGGGTTCGCCGCCGACGACCTCTATGAATTTCGGCTGCATTCCTTGGCGACCGTCTTGGTGATGTGGGTGACGATTGCGCTGGTGTTCGCTATGTTGGCAGGCCGGTTGGTTCGCGACGGCTCCCCGGCGAAGTCGAGCGGTTTGGCTACTTCGTGAGGACGCGGCTGTCGGTGGCTTAGACGTCACATCTGCCAGTCCTGGGCTCCATCGTTGTCGTCGTAGATGCCGACGGAGTTCTTGACCACGACCGGGTCCCCGCTGCCAAAGTTGTCGTAGAACCACTGCGCATTGGCCGGACTCAGATTTGGACAACCGTGGCTCACGTTGCGCTTACCCTGATCGCCGACCGACCACGGTGCGCCGTGGACGAAGATGCCTGTGTTGCTGATGCGCACCGCATCTTGGACCTTGAGTCTGTAACCTTCGGCTGCGTCGACCGGCACACCGTAGGTGGAGGAATCCATCACCATGTCTGCGAACTTCTCGAGCACGTAGTAGGTGCCGTTGGGTGTCTCGTAGCCAGGCTTTCCTAGAGATACCGGCATGGTCTTCTCTAGTTCGCCGTTGCGCATGATCTCCATTTGGAGGGTGGCGTTGTCGATGGTCGCCACCAGCGAGTCGCCGGTGCGGAAGCTCGACCTCGTACCACCGGCATCGATGCTGACCGTGGTGTTGGCCGGCCAGAAGTCAGTGGGCCGCCATCGGAGTTGAGTTGGGCTCATCCAATAGAACTTGCCCGGGACTGCGGGGGAGGAGGAGACGTGGACCGCGTCCTCGGCCAGGTTGCGGTCGACGATGGGACGTTGGAAGTTGATGATTATCGGTTTGGCGACGCCAACCGTCGAGCCATTCGACGGATTGAACGTGGGTGGAGCGAAGACCGGTGGTCCGGTGTAGGGCGCTGGGTTCTGGCCGGCGGCTAAGTCGTTGACAGCCGTTGATGATGGGCCGGTTGTTGGATCGGCGAACGGATTCGGTGCCGTCGAGTTGGGGATCGTGAGGGGATCGCCGGGTGCGGGCACCGGAACCTGTGGCTCGGCCGAGGCCGACGGCGCGAGAGCAATCGTCACAGCTGCTAGGGCGACCGTCATCATCGTGACGACTGGGTTGACTGGCGGACACCGCATTCGGGCCTCTCCCTTCCACTAGTCGCCGACCGACGCTCGCGGCGGCTGGGCGGAATTTGTTGTACGTACTTGCATAGTAGATGATGTGACGTCGGGTCCGGCAGCATGGCATGGGACTTGCGTAGCAGTCAGCAGGCAACGGACGAGTGCATGCGAAGGACGTCAGGCTGCGTGATGTAGTCACACGCGACCGCCATCTCAGGCCACGCACTCACGTATCCCCACGCGCCGGCGATGCCGGCCGGTCTCGTTGCTTGACCTGTTTCGTGGGCCCGACTGACCGTTTCTACCTGGCCGGGATGACCGTGGCGAGGATCAGCAGCGACACAGTCGCTGTCGTGTCGTCGAGGACATTCGCAGACCGCCGAGCCGCTGGGTTGTTCGTCGGGTGGCCAGCCGTCGGTTTGGGAGGCCCCGTGCTGTCGTGACGCCGCGACAGTGGGCCTGGCGGATCGACGGGTAGAAGTAGAGAACGTGGAAAGAGAAAAGGAGGGTGAAGGCGTGGCGACGTCGACTGATACTCCACGCCGGGTGGGGCGGGCCGTGTTGCTTGGTGTCGCACTGTTGGCAGGCGTGAGCGCGGCCTCGATCGGCGCCCTGGTACTACCAGACGCGCTGGCGGTGACTGGGCTTAGTGATCCGGGACCGGTAACCACCTACGGGCTGCCCTTCCTGCGCGCCGCCGGCGAGATCGCTGCGATAGTGGCGATCGGACACTTCTTGTTCGCGGCCTTCCTCGTCCCGCCGCAGGCCAATGGAGTGCTCGACGTCGACGGGTACCGAGCGCTTCGGACCGGCGGTGCCGCTTGCGCGGTCTGGGCGATGTGCGCTGCAGTGTTGGTCGCGCTGACGGTCTCCGACGTGTCAGGGGTGCCGTTGACCGATCTGTCGCCGCTGGACATTTGGTCAGCGACCGACCTCGTCGAAACCACGTCGGCGTGGCGTACCACAGCGATCTTGGCCGCGGTCGTTGCCGTAGCGAGCCTGCCGGTGTTGCGGTGGTCATGGACGCCCGCCCTGCTGCTCAGTGGCCTGGTGACGTTGATGCCGCTGGCCGTGACGGGGCACTCCTCCTCGGGCGGCTCGCACGACATCGCGACCAACAGTCTGATCATTCATCTCGTCGCCGGAGCATTGTGGGCCGGCGGGTTGCTGGCGCTGCTGGGGCACGCGCTGCGCGGCGGCGGGCACACCGACATCGCCGCCCGTCGGTTCTCGAGGCTGGCGTTGTGGTGCTTCGCGGCCATGGCCGTGAGCGGATTAGTCAACGCGGCCGTCCGCATAGATGTGTCGGACATCTTGAGCAGCAGTTACGGACTCCTCGTCGTGGGGAAGGTGGCGGCCTTGATTGGGCTCGGTGCAATTGGATGGCGGCATCGACGATCGTCGATCGTTGCGCTGCAGCGTGATCCGACGTCGCGCCGTGCGCTGCTGCGGCTCGCACTCACCGAAGCCGCCCTATTTGGCGTGGCGGTCGGCGTAGCCGTCGGGCTTGGTCGTACGCCACCACCGCTCGCGCCGCGCGAACCGCTTCCGGCTGAAGCTGAGTTGGGCTTCGACCTCGCCGGGCCACCGACGATCGCGCGGGTCTTCCTCGAATGGCGTTTCGACCTGATCTTCGGCACGGCGGCGCTTGTCATGGTCGGCATCTACCTTGCTGCGGTGTATCGGCTAGCTCGCGGCGGTGCCTCATGGTCGAAGCGGCGCACCGCATCGTGGGTGATGGGTTGCCTCACATTGGTGTTCGCCACTTCGTCAGGACTTGGCATGTACATGGCGGCAATGTTCAGCATGCACGCCGTCGTTCAAGTGATCCTCACGATAGGGGTGCCGGTGTTGCTCGTGCAGGGCGCGCCGGTGACCCTAGCGCTGACGCCAATGCGAGCATCGCATTCGAATGCGGTGCCTGGCCCGCGCGAATGGCTTGTGAGCGCACTGAATTCATCTTCGCTGGGTCTGATCGCTCGTCCGTGGACGGCTCTCGCGCTTCTTCTGGTGGGCGTCTACGGTTTGTGCTTCGAGGTCATTTTCGATGCCGCCGTGAGCGAGCGCGCTCCCCACATACTCATGATCGGGTACTTCCTGCTCAGCGGTGTATGGTTCTTCGCCGCCGTCAGCGGTGTCGATCCGGTGCTACGGCCGATGCCCACGCGGAGGCGGATGGCAATACTGTTGTTCGCGATGTCTCAATTCGTCCTCGCTGGAGTCTTGGTGACGACCATGCGCGACACTCTCGGTGGTGCCTTCTACCGCTCGTTGAAATTGGGCTGGCATACGAACTTGCTCGGCGACCAGCGATTGGGCGGCCAAATTCTGGCTGCTGGCGGGCTCGTGGCGATGCTGGCGGTGCTTGCAGTGCCGATCGTCCAGCGCGCCCGCTCGGCTGCAACGGTGCGGAAGACGGGCGCGCCGAGTATCGGCTCCTGACGACCCCACAGGCGCACAGCGGCGCGTTCACGCTGGCCTCCGGGCCGACGAATGGCGCCGACCCGGTGTCGCGCAATGGCACCTCCCGCTACGTCCCGACGCGTCGACCTCGTCCGCCGACACCGGCTGCCCCGCACTAAGGCTGGCTGTTCAGTGCCTGCTCGATTGCGGTCTTCATGTCGTCGTAGCTTCTGAACTCCACTTCCGTTCCGTCGAGGAAGAAGGTCGGTGTGCCCTGTACGCCGAGGGCCTTGCCGTCAGCTACGTCGACATTGACACGATCGAGCGTAGCGGGGTCGTTGTAGGCGGCATCGAACGCCGCCATGTCGAGTCCAAGTTCGTCGGCGTATCCGCGGAATCGGGAGTCCGCAGGAGTTCGTTGTTCGCCCCACTCGCTTTGCGTTTCGTACATCTTCTTGTACATAGGCTCAAACTTGTCCTGTTGGGCCGCCGCCTCGACCGCTCGCGCCGCCCTCTCCGCGTTGAAGTGAGACTGAATTGGGAAGTAGCGGACGACGAAGTTGACGCGGTCTCCGTACTCGGCACGCAGTTGTTCAACCATAGGGAAGGCTGCCCGACAGGCCTCGCATTCGAAGTCGAGGAATTCGACGAAGTTGACATCGCTGTTCGTCGCGGTACTGAGGCGGCGACTGTTGTCCCGGACAAGCTGACCGGCGTCTCCACCCTCAGCTTGGGCGGAGGCGGGTATGCCCTTGTCCTGGGCCGAGAGGTAGACACCAACCCCAATGATTGCGGTGATGGCCACGAAGACGGTCAGTAGAAGGCGTGTGAGAGGTGCCATTCGGATGCGTCCTTCTTGAGTTCACTGGAAAGTCTGTAATGCGCCAGAGCAGCGGCGTACCGCAGCACCGAATTAAACCGCGTCCACGGTTGAGCGTCGTGTGTTCGACAATATACGGAGGAAGACCGTAGATCCGGTGTGCCTGGGCCGGGGTTGAGGCTGGAGGGCAATAGCACCCACGTCATCCGAGTTCATGGACTCCCGTTGTGGCGTAGCGAACACAGCGTTAAAATCCGTTCGGCCGCGCTGAGAGGCCACCGCACGTGTACGACCGTAATCACCGAGACGGCCACTCATCGTTTGGGGGGCGTGTCGCAACGAGGATCTTCAGGGCGCGGGCGCAGGAACGGATGCGCCCGGCATTGGCGACATCGACGGCATGTCCATCGGTTGTTCCATCATCTTGGTCTTGCTCATATTCATGGAATCGCAGCAACCCGGACGTGCGATGAGGAAGTACAGGCCAGCGGCAATGACGAAGATTCCCACCGCGATGCCCGTGATCGCCAAGGCTTGGTAGAGCCGTTGGGGCCGGCTCGAGGTGGAGTGGGCGAGGTCAGTCATAGTTATCCCTTCCTAAGTAATCGTTCTCGGGTCGAACTTTGGTGCTAGTTGCGCTTGCGTGTCGGCGCCGACGCAGCTGCTTGTCTGTCGTGGGTCGCTTATCGTGCTCTCGGTTCGGCGTCGGCGGTCGGAGCCGCCGATAGCGTGGCACTGAGGTCGACGACGGCGACTGCGCCAAGCGCAGCGCACGCGGTGGTTCGCCGAGTCATGACTCCTCCTGACGTCGAACCTCCACACTTATACGACGTGCCGCGGTTCCCGCGATACGTCACTCGACAAAAGCCTACGCAATTTCTACGTAGATGTGAGTGGCCAGTCTGTGACGGACGCCGCCCCGCCGATGGCCGCGGTCGTTAGACGGTGGTGTTGCCGGTCCGCCATTGTTCCCAGGGAACATTCCAGTCGCCGAGGCCGTCGACGCCCGAGAGGGTCGACCCCACCGTGTTGACTACTTCAACGATGTCACCACGTTTAATGTTGTCGTAGAACCACTTTGCGTTTTCTGGACTGACGTTGAGGCAGCCGTGGCTGACGTTGGTCTTGCCTTGGCTGCTCACCGACCAGGGGGCGGAGTGGACGTAGATGCCGCTGTAGGACATCTGGGTAGCCCAATCCACGTCGAGGCGGTAGCCGTTGGGTGAGTTGACGGGGACGCCGTAGGTCGATGAGTCCATGACGAGGTTGGCGTATCTATCGCCGATGATGTAGGCGCCGTTGTCGGTAGGGGTGCTGTTCTTTCCCATGGACATCGGCATGGTCCGGACTACCTCGCCGTTTCGTCGCACCGTCAATGTCTTGGTGGCGTCGTCGGCGGTGGCGATGACCTGATCGCCGACGGTAAAGCGGGTGAGGATGTTGTCTTGTCCGAACAGTCCCTCGCCAAGGTCTACACCGTAGGTGTTCACCGCAACTTCGACGGTCGTGCCGGGTGTCCAATATTCCGCTGGGCGCCAACGGACTTCGCGATCACTTAGCCAGTAGAACGCTGCCTCGACGCGGGGGCTCGTGGTGACCTTGATGGCCTGTTGTGCAGCCGTTCGGTCGGTGATGTCTTCGTCGAAGCGGATGGCTACCGGCTGGCCCACGCCTACCACGTCGCCATCGTTCGGCATCACGTAGGGCATCGTCAGGTTCTTTGGCGACTGAGTCTGGAACGTCATCTGCTGAGTGATCGCGTCGGCGATCCCGAGTGCCTCGGCGGTCAACGTGTATCGCTTGTTGTAACCCAGGGGTTCCGCGGTGGACCACGTCACGCCGTCCGAGCCAACCTGACCGGCCACGGTCTCGCCTTGCGCATTGACCATTTTCACGGCGCCGAGCACGCCGTCACCGGCCTTTACGGTCACCGGTGCGTCGACGGGCACCCCGACCGCGCCGTCCGTTACCGAGGATTGCAACCACGGCTCGAGCAGGTCCGCGTAGGGTTCGCCCTTCTGGGCGATCGAAGCTGGCGCCTCTGCCGTCGTGGTGGTCGCTGGATTCGCGCACGCCACCACGGCGAGTGTCGAGGCCACGAGCACGGCGATCGCCGCAGCGAAACGCCGGCGCCGTCGTGGTGCGAATCTGCGACTGAGACGTGCGGACGGTGACGTGTGGTCGGTTGGCACGAAACCACCCCTTCGAAGGTACGGACTGCCTGCGCGGCGCCGTTGCTGCGACCTTCAGTGTCACGTGGGCGCTTATGGTTGGTTTGGCTCTTCCGTGAAGATTCGGTAAAGACGGTTCGCTGCCCGTTGGCTCGTCTGTGGTGTTGACCGCGAGTTCGCCGCAGCAGTTGATCGACGAGTTGTCCGTCCAGTGGGTCGTCTCTATCGAGACTGCCAGCCGCATGAAGGGATCACAGCTGCCGCAAGTTGCCGCGCTTGGTCAAGCTCTGGCCGTGGGTGGACAGCCGGTCACCGAAGCCGACTTGCAGCCGGGCGACATCGTCACGTTCTACTCCGACGTGTCTCATGCCGGCATCTACATCGGCGACGGGATGATGGTGCACGCCTCGACCTTCGGCACACCGGTGAAGGTGGCGCCGATCTCGTCGTCGCCGTTCTACAACGCCAGGCGTTACTGACCGGCGCAACGTCGGGACCTAGACGATCGTCTTTACCGTTTCTTCATCGAACGTCGCGGTCACCCTTAGGCGGGGCGGTCAAGCTGGGTGTCCCGATCCGCTCGCGCTGGTCGGTCGAACGAGGTCGGCGAGCAAAAGTCGGACCTTTGGCAGATAAACGATGGTGGAGGATTTGGATGATGGACGTGACACGGGTCGGAATGCTGGTTGTCAGTGCCGTGGCGGCCACGCTGACGGTGGGCGCCTGTAGCAGTACCCCTGCGGACCAAGACATGTCGGCGACGAGCAGCTCGCAGACGTCGGCGGCTGCGGCCCCCGCGACGACGGGCGGCCAGACCGAGCAGGCGCACAATGACGCCGACGTGACCTTCGCGCAGGGCATGATCCCGCACCATCAGCAGGCAGTCGAGATGAGTGACATGCTGCTGGGCAAGCAGGGCATCGATCCTGCGGTCATGACGTTGGCCAACGAAATCAAGGCAGCGCAAGGGCCCGAGATCGAGACGATGCGAGGTTGGCTGTCCGATTGGAAGGTGCCGGCGCCCAGTTCTGACATGCCGGACATGTCGGAGATGCCCGGTCACGACATGAGCAGCATGGGTGGCGGCGGCATGATGTCCGAGCAGGACATGGCAGCACTGCAGAACGCCCAGGGCGCCGCAGCGAGCAAGCTCTTCCTGACTCAGATGATCGAACACCACAAGGGAGCCATCGCCATGGCTCGAACCGAGGTCGACAGCGGCCAGTTCCCAGCGGCAACCGAGATGGCGCGCACCATCATCGCGTCCCAGCAGCAGGAGATCGACTCCATGGAGTCGATGCTGGCCTCGATGTGAGACGGCGCCCTGGTTCGGCCGATCGTCTCGGAGTTCAGGCGGTGGGCGGCGGGTGGGCGACGTCTGAGGTGCCCAGTGGCGGCGGGTTCGTCGGCAGCGGTAGATAGATCGTGATTATCGCGCCGCCGCCGACGCCGCCGCTGGCGGCGCCGATGCGCCCACCGTGTGCTTCGACGAGAGCCTTGGCGATGGCCAACCCCAGGCCCGAACCGCCGTGGTCACGGGTGCGGGCGGCATCAGCGCGGTAGAGGCGATCGAAGATAAGCGATAGATGCGGCGCGGCAATACCGTCGCCGTTGTCGGCGATGCGAATGACGAGCTGGTCGCCCTCCGTGTCAGTGCTGACGTCCACCCGGCCATGTGCGGAGGTGTGCCGTAGCGCGTTGTCGAGGACGTTGGTCACCACTTGGCTCAGCCGCTGCGGGTCTCCCCACAGATGATGTCTGCTTGCTGCTAGGTGCGTCGACAGCGCCACGCCCTTGGCGTGATACCGGTCGGCCACGGCGGCAGCCGTCGTCGTGATCACGTCGGCGACGTCAATGTCGGTGAAGGACATCGTGGCTGAACTTTCCTCCGCCTGAGCCAGCGCGCCGAGGTCTCCGGAAAACCGGACCAGGCGGCGCGACTGATCGCGCATCAACGCAATGGTGTCGGGAGTCAGCGGCCGAACACCGTCTTCGACGGCTTCCAACCATGCCTCGAGCACGGCCACCGGTGTGCGGATTTCGTGGGCGAGGTCGCCGAAGAGCTGGCGGCGCGTGGTGTCGATGGCCTGGAGCTGGGCGGCCATCCGGTTGAAGGCCGCCGAGAGCGCGTCGAACTCCTCACCGAGGTTCTGTGGGGCCACCCGGACCTCGTACCGGCCCTCGGAGACGGCGCTGGCTGCGGCCGCCACCTCGGTGACCGACCGCTGCAGGCGGCGGCTGACGTAGAGCGAGACCGCGAACGCGGTTAGCGCTGAGACCGCGACCGCGCCCCCCACGGAGAACACGGTGGCATACAGATAAGCCTCCTCGGCGTGCAGCTGCTCGGCCGAACCTGCCGATACCCCCGCTTGACGCAAGTGCTCTCGAAATAGGGGTGGTCCGACGAGGGCGGCGACCACCCAGGTGGTGATCGCCCCAGCGAGCAGGACCAGGGTCTGCGCGATGAGCAGCCGCATGCCCAGGCCGGGTCGGCGGCGCAGTGCCGAGATGATCATCGGAGACTGCCGATCCGGTATCCGACGCCGCGCACGGTGATGATGTATCGAGGGTTTGTGGGGTCGTCTCCCAGTTTGCGGCGCACGTGCCCGACGTGGACGTCGACGAGGTGGTCGTTGCCTACCCACGGGCCGTCGCGCACGATTTCGAGCAGCTGGCGTCGGCTCATCACCATGCCGGGCCGCCCGGACAGCGCGGCCAGCAGGTCGAATTCGGTGCGCGTCAAGGGGATCGACTGGCCGTCGAGGGACACCTCGCGGGCCGCCAGATCGATGCGCAGCGGCCCCAGGACCAGGGGCGCCGGGGCGTCCGGAGCAGCGGCCGCGGCGCCAGGTACCGAGCGAGGGCGGCGCAACATAGCCCGTATCCGCGCGACCAGCTCACCCGAGCTAAACGGCTTGGTCACGTAGTCGTCGGCTCCCACGCTGAGTCCGACGATGGTGTCCAGCTCGGTGTCGCGCGCGGTGAGTATCACGACGTAGGCGTCAGAGAACGTCCGGAGTTGACGGCAAACTTCCAACCCGTCCATGCCGGGCAGACCCAAATCCAAGATCACGACATCGGGGTCATGGTCACGCGCCAGAGCAACGGCGGCGGCGCCGTCATGAGCGACCCGCGTGTCGAAACGTTCCCGAATCAGGTAGCTGGCCACGATTTCGGCCAACGCGGTTTCATCGTCGACCACCAACGCCCGGAACTCGGGCGAACGGTCGTCGGTGCGCAATGCGGGATCACTCATGACGTTCATGGTGCCGGGTCCGGCGCACAGACGTCGCCAAGCGTCATCTTCAACGAATCTTCACACGACCAACACCTGTATCGCAGCCCGCAGGACACACCGTGGTGACTGAGGAGGGCGAGATGAGCACGGTGACGGCTGCCGACCTGATGACGCATCCGGTGATGGGCGGTGATTGGCATGACTGGCCACTACTTGTCGGCGTTCTCATCGCGTGTTGGATGACGGCCATCGTGGCCACCGCGGCGCTGTTGCCCGGCCCCGAGCGCGCCCGCGCACCACGGGTGACCCGCGCGGCCGACACCAGCTCGGTGGCGGCGGACGAACCGACGATGCGCGGCTCACGTCGTATCTGAAGGGACCCGTTTGGCCCGGTGGTTCTTCACCGCCACCTGCGGTAAGGCCGTGCATGCGACGGGGGATCGGCTTGGCCGTGTCTGCGGGCGTCGCCGCGGCCGCCGGCGTGCCGAGTGAGCAGCTGGCCAACTCCATCTTCGTGCGCATGACCCCGGGTGCCTTGGTAAAGCTGCGCGACGTGGGCGGCGACATCGGTGCTACCTGTTGATGAGTGTGCTGGCGTCGTGCACAGCTGGCTGAGTACCACGGCGGCCTGTCGGTCTTAGGGGAGAGAATCGCCTTCCCGATACTCCGCATACGTCGACCGAACCAGAGGGAATTGTCCGATCCTGCCGCGGCATCGCCGACTTGGCCAATTGAGACCAAACGGGACGAGGCGCTTCCCGACGGCCGTGTGGGGCCGCGGGCGGCCCGCACTCGTCGTGAGCGACGGCGATCCCCGGCATCATCGCCGTGCCTTCGGGGTCACCCGATGACTGACGGAGAACCTGCGTACAGAGGAAGTGCAACCGAGCCCGCCATGGGAACGCGCGGTGACCACTGCGCGTCCGCGGTATTGACAGGGCCGCGAGGTAGGCTGCCCAGCAACGACGTGGAGGTTGTGCGGTGAGGGTTCGGGGTTTCGGCGAGCTGGAGGCCGCAGTGATGGATCGCATGTGGGACCACGATCCCTACACCGTGACGGTGCGCGAGATATTCGAGGAAATGGCACAGCAGCGGCAGATTGCCTACACCACGGTGATGTCCACGATGGACAATCTCCACACCAAAGGCTGGCTCGACCGCGAACGCGACGGTCGCGCATACCGCTATTGGGCGGTGATGACCCGCGAGGAGCACACCGCCCGTTTGATGCGCGAGGCGCTTGACGGGGGAGGTCGCTCCGAACTGGTGCTGAACCATTTCATCGAACAGATCGGACCGGAGGAGTCCGAGAGGCTGCGTTCGGCACTGCGCCGCGTGTCGAAACGCGCCACCAATGCCAAGCGCCAGTGAGCCTGGCCGCTTGCCTGCTGCTGTATAGCGCGGCGATTCTCCTAGGTGGTCCGCCGGTGCTGCGGGCGCTCACCAGGGCGGGACGCGTCCCCCGGCTGGGTGTAGCGATGTGGTTGATCGCAATCGTCAGCGTGCTTGCGACCTGGCTAGTTTCGGCAGTGTTGATCGTTGTCGATGAGGTCGCGCACGGGAGCCAGCGGCACACCTTCATCGACTCATGCATCGAGTTCGTATGTCGGCTGCTCGCTGGCCAGTCTGGTGGCGCACCACGGGCGGTGCTGCTGCTTAGCGCCGGCGCGGTGGTCGGGGCGGTCTTGGTTGTCTCCGTCCGACTGGTGTGCGCCGTGACGCGGTTGCGGACGCTTGCCCACGGCCACGCCCACGGCATCCGGCTGGTGGGCCGTCCCATCCTCGACCACCGCACTTTCGTGGTCAACGCCGATGTCCGCGCCGCCTACTGCGTAGCCGGCAAGCCGTCAACGATCGTGATGACCAGCGCCGCCGTCGCCGCCCTCGACGGAGACGAGATGAAGGCGGTGCTCGCCCATGAGTGGGCCCACGTACGCGGACGCCACCTCGAGGTAACCATCTTCGTGCGCGCGGTGGCGTCGGTGCTGCCGCGGCTGGCGCTGATGCGAGACGGCGCCCTGGAGGTGACGCGGTTGCTGGAGATGTGCGCCGATGATGCCGCGGCCCGACGGTTCGGCCGCCACACCGTGTTGCGTGGGCTGCTCGCGCTGGCTGGCGCGGCGCCAGCGACGGCGTTGGGTGCCGCCGATGTCGCCGTGGTGAGTCGCGTCGAGCGATTGACCCTGCCGCCAGTAAACCGCTTGCGGGGCAGGGAGGCTGCGCTGGCCGGCGCGGCGGGCCTCATCGCGCTGGCGCCATTGGCGGGTCTGACGCTGGCCGCTTCCGGTGTGCTCGTCTGCAGTTGAGCCAGTCGGCGCAGCCGTCACGTAAGGCCGCCGTAGGAGGTCGGTCCTGCCATTGCGAGGTTGACCGAGTTCGAAACGAACACCACTGCGCCAAACTCCCCACGACTTGGCTTCACGCCGCGGGGAAGGGGGTGGCAGACCAGGGACCACGTACGGGCGCATCCCCAAGCGGACAAGGAAGCTTCAGTCGGTGCTAGACATGCGGCGCGCACCGCCGGGGACGTCGGATGAATGCAAAGCTGACCGGGGGAGTTGATGGCGGGCCCACCCATTCGGCGGTGACTCGCTGTACCCGTTACGACGAACGGTCAGCCATTGCGGTACGAAGTCAGTTTCCCGACCCAGCAATTTTTCGGCCAAAGCGTCGAAGATGGGCGTCGCAGCGAACATCGATCTCCTTCTCAGGTCTATGAGCAGTGGCTGGATGCGTAGCGGCTGCCGACGAAATCCGCTGCTCCCCAGTACTTCTACTAGGTTACTCAGTAGATGTCGAGACCTGGCCGCACAGCGTGTGTCAAAACCGATCACAGACCGACCACGATCTTTGGGCCCGCGCCAGTGAGGTCGTCTCCGCCCTGGACCAGGGTGATTGCGGTCCGCAGTCGCGTCCAAACGCGTAGCGCCGCAACGGGATGCCGACCTGCTAATAGGTAGGTGAACCGGCTCGCCGAGATCCCCACCAATGCAGCGGATTTGGCTCCGCTGACCCGCCAGCCGCCACGAGGTCAGGCAACAGACGCATGCGTCATCGACGGCGGGATGGCGCACTGCGTCTCTGTCTCGAAGGACAGGGGTGGGTGCCAGGCTTGTGATCAGCTCGTCGACGACCGCGGCCACCGCTCGTCGTCTCGTCAAACTAGGCCACCGGGGGTGACCGTCCATCCGGAGCGGACGGCTTGCGAATGCGCGGCCCGGCCCGGCGCGGAGGCCGGGTCCAGACACACCCGTGGCCTCCTGGGCGCCGACCGCGATCTGGTGTGGCGCGTCGGCGGGCACGACCAGGTTCGTTCCGACGTGTCGGGCGCCGTGCCCATCGAGCACCAACAAAGCCGATGTTGCGGCAATCACCTGAACGCATGGTGGGCGTGTGCATCGGTGGTGCCGATCGATTCGGCCTAGGCCAACACGCCTGGGCGCAGTAGCGCCGAGCCGCTCCAGCACGGTGCGGCAGCTGCGTCACCACCCCGGGTATTCACCACGCCTAAGCGACCATAGCGCCGTGCCACCGATCCATCCCGGTCAGCTTCCGCTCGGGTTGCACTAGCCGGGTGTAGCTGCGGCGGTTGGGCAGCGGTGTTCGGCCGTGAATATCGATGACGTCGACAACGTCCGCGTTCCGAGCCTGCCCATCCCGGCGCCGAACAACACCATGACCGACATTCCGGTCCGGGCTCGGGTCCAGGCCCGGGGCCGCATGCCTGCCCGACTGGCAATGATGGGCAGATGCGGATGCTGTACGGGCGCGTCACTCGATGATGCGCGTGACGTAAGGCGTCATTCCGGCCTTGCGCACCGGTGAGATCTTGATCGGAACACCCGTCTGTTGGGCCTCCAGCATTTGGCCGTTACCCAAATAGAGCGCCTCGTGCTGACTGCCTCCGGGGCCCCAGAACAACAGGTCGCCTCGGCGGGCCTGCGACGGAGGGACCTTGCGGCCAGCGTTGTACTGGTCACCGGACCAGCGGGGTAGCAGAATGCCAACACCAGCGAAGGCGAAACGAGTCAGTCCTGAACAGTCGAAACCAACTGTGCCAGCGCCCTGGTCGATGCCGCGGCTAGGTCCGGTCACGCTGCCGCCGCCCCATGAATAAGGCACCCCGAGCTGTGTGCCTGCACGGCGAATGACGTACTCGATCGCCTGACTGCCCGACACACGGCCTGACGCGAGCGGAGCGGCGCTGGGTTCGGCGCCCCCGAAACCCAAAGTGCGCAGGAAGTTGCGGCCGAGGTTCATCGTGGTCTCGGTAGCCATGGCGGTGGCGCGAAGTGAGGCATTGGCGATGGCGAGAGGGTCGCCGGGTGCGCCAGCACTGACAACCTGTGGAAGGCTTGGATCCAAGGTTCCGTCGCCCGGTTGCGCGGCCGCGGGCGCGGCTAGGGTCACTGCCAGCGCGACGATGGCCATACAGCTCAGCGCCTTCAGGCGCCGGTGGAGCTTCGTGGACACGGTCCTCGCCTTCTCGGTCGTCGGCCGGCGCAGCGCATGGGTAGATCCCGCGTCGATCACCGGATGCTTGCCGACCGACCGCCAACCGTCTACGTAGCAGGGCAGTACGTAGGTAACACGTTCAGACCAAACGTTAACACCGGTCACGTGAGGTGACTTGCGCCTCAAGTCTCGCTTGCGTAACAATTCGCTGGCCACGGCGCGGCGCGCGAAAGTTCGGGCGCGCTATGCCTTTCGCGGCTGTGTGTATCGGCTTCACGGAAGGGGGCGAATTCGACACGCCGCTGTCAAGAGTCAGTACTGTTCTACGTAGTAGTGCAGTATTTCCTAATGCGTGACGGCTTGATGGCGACGGAACCGGTCCCGGCGACGATGTTGATCGTCGGTGACCACCTCAGGTGGATCGAGGCGGTCGCCGACCATTTCCGCACCGATGAGGTCTCCTTGGTGGTGGCCGACGGCGGTGATGAGGCGGTGGGCGCCGCCCAGCGGCTGCAGCCGGGGTTCGTCGCGCTCGACGTGGATCTCCTGGGTGGTTCGGTGATGCAGGTGTGCCGAGAAATACGCGGCGTCTGCGATTCCCACGTCACGATGTGCTCGAGCGCGGCTAACGAGAATGTCGTCGTGGCCGGCTTGCGGGCCGGCGCTGACGACGTCCTCACCGGTCCGCGCAGTAGCCGCGAGCTTGCGGCGCGGGTGCGGGCCGCGCTGCGGAGATGGCAGGCCAACGAAGCGCTTGCAGAAGGCGGCGACCCCATGCCACGGCGATATTCGTACGGACCGTTGTCGATCGACGTTGGTCGACGGGAGGTGCGAATCGCAGACGAGCGGATCGGGCTGACTCGTACCCAGTTCGACATCTTGGTCGAGCTGGCCAGGCGGCGCGGTGCCGTGGTCACCCGCCGGGATCTGATGGAGGCGGTCTGGGGATCGCGGTCGAGCGCAAACACCGAACGGATCAGCGTGCACATCGCTGCGCTGCGCCGCCGACTCGGAGACGATTCCGAAGAACCGGCCCTGGTGCTGAGCGTGCGCGGCGTCGGATACTGCCTGGCCGCGCCGCCGGCCGCGTGACCGCGCGACCGCGCCGCCCGCGCGCGACAGCCAGTGCCGTCACCAGCCGACGGGGTTGAGCATGCCCGCGCGCGGCGAAGAGATCATCGTGGCCGCCGTCCGGCTGCTCATGCCAGGACGACACGACGCCCGTATCAAGAGACAAGCGGCCCGATACTGGTCCGCCTCCGATGGCGACCAGTCGTGGAACTCGAATTCGCACTGGCGAAACGGAATCGGTGACGAGGCCTTCGCGGAGGTCGGTAGGGACCACTGGGAGATCTATCAGCGGTTCGCTCGCGCACTAGAGGTCGACACTGCGACAACGATCATCGAGTGGGGGGCGGGTGGGGGAGCCAACGCCGTGGCCTTCGCGCCGCATGTCGAGCGCTTCATCGCCGCCGACGTTTCGCCGGACAACCTTGCCGAGTGCTCCCGCCAAGTGCAGGCCGTCTGCAACACCCTGGTGGACACCCTGCTCATCGATCTCGCCGACCCCAACGCAGCCGCCGACGGCCTGCGCCACGCGTGCGACCTGTTCCTATGCCTCTACGTCATCGAGTTGACCACCGGAGTCGACGCCGTGCGCACCATCCTCCGCATCGCCCAACGCGTGCTTCGACCGGGCGGAATGGCCCTCGTGCAGGTGAAATATCACACCAGCGACGGCCACACCCGCGGACGGATCGGCTTGGCCTACGCTCGCAACTTGGCGCTCAATACTACGTTCACGATCGAGGGGTTCTGGACACTCGCCGGCGAGTGCGGCCTCGAGCCGCAGCTAGCCACTCTCGTTCCGCGCAACCGCCTCGACAGCCGATACGCCTACTACGCCTTGATTAAACCGGCCAACGGGATGGAACCGCAGTAGCGGGTGCGCCCGGTCGCGCGCGGTCGGCCGTGTACCGGTCAGCGCGGAGAAACGGCACCGCCGAACGTCGCGGCACGCGGCGTCGAACGCTACGTACCAAGCGTCGTGGTCGATGTGTGCCGAACACGGTGTGGCATGTGCAGGTCTCGCAGCCCCTTCGAACCGTCTGCCTGGCAACGCGTTTGCGCTGCAAGGGTAAACGGCAAGCTGGCTTCACCACGCGCACGTTGCCGCTTGCCTTGGTCCACGTTCAAATCGTGCTGCCTCCCTGCGCGCAACTGCGATCATCAGATGCGTCGGGTGCGCCATGCCCTCGAATATCATGTAGCGCAACGCGTTACCGACCCGAAAGCAGATCCGCAAGTGGCTTCATGCTGTGGTGATCGGGCCCACCGCCATGGAGCACGACGATCAGCTCGCCGTTGCCGATCGCCTCGCCCATCAGCGGCCAGCCGTCGTTGCCCATGTGAGGCGCCCGCATCGTAGGTCATCCCTTCCCAAGGTTCAGAGCTCGAAGAGCATTGACGCGCGCATGGCACCTCGATGGTCGGTGAACCCCACCCTTGCGCTATACCCTCGGGGGGTATACGTTCAGGAGGTATCGATACCCCATAGGGGTATATACCATGGAATGGGAGCCGGACATGAGCACGATCGAGTACACCGTCACGGGTATGACCTGCGGACATTGCGAGCTGTCGGTGCGCGAGGAAGTGAGCGGGGTGCCCGGGGTTGAAGACGTCGAGGTTAGCGCCACGACGGGGACGCTGATCGTGACGTCCACCGGTCCCATCGATGACGCGCAGGTTCTCAACGCCGTCGACGAGGCCGGCTATTCGGCGGTGCGCGTCGCATGAACGCCGCAGGTCGATTGGCCGCTTTCGGTGCGGGGCTGGTGATGGCATTTGCTGCTGCGTACGGCGTAGCCGCGGCCGTCGCTCCCGGCACCGCGGTGACCGCTTCGCAGAACCCCGGCGCGGATGGCCCTGGTGGTCGCGCCGCGACCACCGGGCAAGCGTCGCCGGTGTCCCTTCCGTCCGCCGGTCCGCCAGGGTTGTCCCTAGCCCGAGATGGCTACGTGCTCAGCTCGGTACGGGCACCCATCGCCCCAGGTGATCGAGGAACGTTGAGCTTCGCCATTGTCGATCCTGATGGCGAGCCGCTGCTCGACTACGCGACCGTGCACGACAAGCAGCTGCATCTCATCGTCGTCCGTTCTGATGGTCAGCACTTCGCGCACGTACACCCGGTCCTGGACCATACCGCGGGCACGTGGTCGACGCCCTGGACGTGGAAGGCTGCCGGCTCTTACCGCGTGTTCGCCGACTTTCAGCCTGCCCGAGCAGACAGCACGAAACTCACCCTCACCCGCACCGTGGAGGTGGCCGGCGACTTCGCCCCGTCGCACCCGGCTGCCACACGCACCATGGATGAAATCGCCGGGTACACCGTAGAACTCGACGGTGCGCTCAGCGCGGGCGTCTCGAAGCAGCTCACTGCGACGGTCACCCGTGACGGCGACCCGGTGACGACCTTGCAGCCCTACCTGGGGGCCTATGGGCACCTCGTCGCGTTACGTGAGGGAGACCTGGCTTATCTGCACGTGCACCCTGAGGGGGTTGAGCCGGTAGCGGGCCGCACCGGCGGGCCTGCGGTGTCATTCGCGGCGACCGCACCCACCGCCGGTCGCTACCTGCTCTACCTCGACTTCAAAGTCGATGACATCGTGCACACCGCCACGTTCGTCGTGGACGCCGCGCGTGGAAATACCGATCAGGCCGAGCCAGAGCCTTCGCGCGACGCCGGCCATGCCGGCGGGCACTGACGACTTCCGCCCGACCCAGAGAATCGAAAGGCAGTGCCACGTATGACGACATCGACACCAGTGTCCGGCCCGAGCGTTGAATTGCGCATCAGCGGGATGACCTGCGCCTCCTGCGCCAACCGCATCGAGCGCAAGCTCAACAAGATCGATGGTGTCGCCGCGACGGTCAACTACGCGACAGAAAAGGCCACCGTCACGGTGCCTGACAAATACGATCCGGCGCTGCTGATCGCCGAGGTGAAGAACGCCGGCTACAGCGCCGCGCTCCCGACACCGGAGAAGCCCGCCCCCAGCCGGGAAACAGGCGAAACCGACGACCCCGAGATGGTGTCGCTACGCCACCGGCTGGTCGGTTCGGTGCTGTTGTCGGTGCCGGTCATCGCGATGGCGATGATCCCCGCAGCGCAGTTCACCTACTGGCAGTGGGCGTCGCTGGCGCTCGCTGCGCCGGTGATCGTCTGGGCGGCGTGGCCATTCCACCGCGCCGCCTGGACCAACCTGCGACACGGCACGGCAACAATGGACACGCTCATCTCCCTGGGCACCCTGTCGGCGTTCCTGTGGTCGCTGTACGCGCTGTTCCTCGGCACCGCCGGCACCCCGGGAATGAAACACCCCTTCGAACTGACGCTGGCACCGTCTCACGGCGCCGCCAACATCTACCTCGAAGTCGCAGCAGGTGTAACGACCTTCATCCTCGCGGGACGGTACTTCGAGAAACGGTCCAAACGGCAGGCCGGCGCCGCGCTGCGCGCCTTAATAGAGCTGGGCGCCAAAGAGGTGTCCGTGCTGCGCGACGGCGCGGAAGCGAAGATCGCCGTCGAGGACCTGGCGGTGGACGACGAGTTCGTCGTGCGCCCGGGGGAGAAGATCGCCACCGACGGGATGGTGACATCGGGGACATCGGCGGTCGACGCGTCGATGCTGACCGGCGAATCGGTACCCGTAGAGGTCGGTCCAGGTGACTCCGTGGTCGGTGCAACCGTCAACGCCGGCGGGCGACTGGTGGTGCGAGCCACCCGCGTCGGCTCAGATACCCAGTTGGCGCAGATGGCGCAACTGGTCGAGAACGCCCAAACCGGAAAAGCCGAAGTCCAGCGCTTGGCAGACCGCATCTCCGGAGTCTTCGTACCGATCGTCCTCGCGATCGCGGTGATCACACTGGGCGCGTGGCTGGGCGCAGGCTTTCCGGTCGCGGCCGCCTTCACCGCAGCCGTCGCAGTCCTCGTGATCGCGTGCCCGTGCGCGCTCGGTTTAGCCACGCCGACAGCACTTCTGGTCGGCACCGGTCGCGGCGCGCAAATGGGCGTCTTGATCAAGGGACCGGAGGTGCTCGAGTCCACCCGCAAGGTCGACACGGTGGTCCTGGACAAGACCGGCACCGTCACCACCGGCAAGATGACCCTGGTCGAGGTGATCACTGCCGCGGGAACCGAACGCGCAGACCTGCTCCGGCTAGCCGGCGCACTGGAGAACGCATCGGAACACCCGATCGCCCAGGCCATCGCGCTCGCTGCGACTCAAGAACTCGGCACGCTACCCACGCCCGAGGATTTCGCCAATGTCGAAGGCAAGGGCGTACAGGGCATCGTCGACGGCCACGCCGTCGTCGTGGGACGCCAATCACTGCTCGCCGACTGGTCCCAACACCTGAGCCCGGAGTTGGTGCAGGCGAAAGAAGCGGCCGAAGCCCAGGGCAAGACGGTGGTCGCCGCCGGCTGGGACGGTCAGGCTCGCGGTGTGCTCCTCGTCGCAGACACCGTAAAACCCACCAGCGCGCAGGCGATCTCACAGATGCGCCAGATGGGCCTGACCCCCGTGCTGCTCACCGGTGACAACGAAGCCGTTGCGAGGCAGATTGCCGCCGAGGTCGGCATCGACACCGTGATCGCCGAGGTGATGCCGAAACACAAAGTCGACGTCATTGTCCGGCTCCAATCGGAGGGCAAGACCGTGGCGATGGTCGGCGATGGCGTCAACGATGCGCCCGCCCTCGCCCAAGCCGACCTCGGCTTGGCCATGGGTACCGGAACTGACGTGGCGATCGAGGCCTCCGACATCACCCTGGTGCGCGGCGACCTGCGAAGCGTCGTCGACGCAATCCGGCTATCCCGCAGAACGTTGTCGACGATCAAGACGAACCTGTTCTGGGCGTTCGCCTACAACGTCGCCGCCATACCGGTCGCAGCCCTGGGCATGCTCAACCCCATGCTCGCCGGCGCGGCAATGGCGTTCTCCAGCGTCTTCGTCGTGGGCAACAGCCTCCGACTGCGCGGCTTCAAATCCACAGCCTCTGCCCACTAAACCCCTACTGCATCAAGGAGACCCCATGTCCGACAACGACAACCTGACGTCGAGCTGCTGCTGCAGCGGATCACCACAAGACCTCGGCACGACGGTCATCAATCGTGCGGCCACGAACCTCCTCGAACCCGCATCCGACGAGACGACATGCCCGGTCATGCCCGGCACGCCAGTGAACAAGGCGGCCGCCGAAGCCGCGGGCCTGTTCCGCGACTATCACGGTCAACGGTATTGGTTGTGCTGCAGAGGATGTGGACCGCGGTTCGACCGCGATCCCGACAAGTACGCCAGCGCGGCGTGACCGCTCTCGTCATGACGCCATGGTGTTCCAGACGCTGCCGCCGCAGGACCGGTCGACGACGCCAAACGCACTGAAGAGTCCAGATTGATCGACTCTGGCGGCCATGACGCGTGACAGCGGTGCATCTCGACGCAGTTGCGTCGGACCTCCGATCGCTACTCACACGTTCGAACCGACACATGAGTCTTCCAAGGAGCGAAATGACACATCACGACGAGCACGCGGTGGCGGCGTCTCACGGCGGCGCGCACCCGGACCACGAAGACCGCGGCGGAGACGGACGACGCCCCGAACACCAAACGAGCACCGGCCACGACGGCCATGCTGGACACGGGGGCCATGCCGGCCACGACGGCCATGCTGGACACGGGGGCCATGCCGGCCACGGCGGCGATCACGTCGCTGTGTTCCGGAGGCTCTTCTGGATCAACGTGATCATAGCCGTCCCGGTCATCGTGTTCTCGACCATGTTCGCAATGCTGCTCGGCTACCAAGTACCCGGCTTTCCCGGCGCCCGCTGGATCGCGCCGTTGCTCGGCACGGTCATGTACGTCGTCGGTGGTCGCCCTTTCCTCACCGGTGCCGTCAGCGAAATCCGGTCTCGCAAGCCGGGAATGATGCTGCTCATCGGGCTGGCCATCACCGTCGCATTCTTCGCCTCCTGGGGCGCGAGCCTGGGCCTGCTCCACCACGAACTGGAGTTCTGGTGGGAACTGGCGCTGCTGATCGTGATTATGCTGCTCGGCCACTGGGTCGAGATGCGTTCTCTCGCCCAAACCACCTCCGCACTGGACTCCCTGGCCGCCTTGCTTCCCGACGAGGCCGAGAAAGTCGACGGCGACCGCATCATCACCGTCTCACCCGCCGACCTGCACGTCGGGGATCTGGTGGTCGTCCGACCCGGCGGCAGCGTCCCCGCCGACGGCAGAATCGTCGACGGACGCGCGGACATCGACGAGTCGATGGTGACGGGTGAATCGCGATCGGTGGCCCGTGGTCTCGGGGACGCGGTGACGGCCGGAACTGTCGCCACCGATTCTGGGCTGCGGGTCGAAATCACCGCCACGGGCGACGATACCGCGCTGGCGGGCATCCAGCGCCTGGTCACCGAGGCGCAGAACTCGTCCTCGCGAGCCCAGCGCCTCGCCGACCGGGCGGCCGGCTGGCTGTTCTGGTTCGCCTTGGGGACCGCCGCAATCACCGCCGCGGCGTGGTCGATCGTCGGAGATCCCGACGCCTCAGTCGTCCGCGCGATCACCGTGCTCGTCATCGCGTGCCCCCATGCACTGGGATTGGCGATACCACTGGTGGTGTCCATCGCCACCGAACGAGCCGCGCGGGGAGGCGTGCTGATCAAGGACCGCCTCGCCCTAGAAGGCATGCGCACCGTCGATTCCCTGCTCTTCGACAAAACCGGCACCCTGACCAAGGGCGAACCGACCGTCACCGCGATCGACGCCATCGGAGACGTCGACCACGACACCATGCTCGCCCTGGCCGCCGCCGCCGAGGCCGACAGTGAACACCCCTTGGCACGGGCCATCGTGAAAGCCGCCGAGGAGCGCGCACTCACTGTGCCGCGCGCCAGCGGCTTTTCGTCCTCGCCGGCGGTCGGTGTGACTGCCACGGTTGCCGGGCACGAGATCCGGGTGGGCGGCCCCCGCCTGCTCGACGAGATCGGCGGACGGGAAGTCGACACCGCCACCGCGTGGCGTGAGGAGGGCGCCATCATCTTGCACGTCGTCCGCGACGGTGCTGTGCTCGGCGGCCTGCGCCTGGCGGACGAAATCCGGCCTGAATCGCGGGAAGCGGTCGCTGCCCTGCACGAACTCGGCGTCGAGGTGGTCATGATCACCGGTGACGCCGAGGCGGTCGCCCAAGCCGTGGGCCGCGAACTCGGCATCGATCGGGTGTTCGCCGGCGTGCGCCCGGAGGACAAGGCGTCGAAGGTCTCGGCTCTGCAGCACGAGGGCAAGAAGGTCGCCATGGTCGGCGATGGTGTCAATGATGCCCCCGCGTTGGCGCAGGCTGACGTTGGCATCGCGATCGGCGCGGGTACCGACGTAGCGATCGCCTCTGCCGGTGTAATCCTGGCCAGTTCCGACCCGCGATCGGTGCTGTCGGTGATCGAGCTGTCCCGGGCGAGCTACCGGAAGATGAAGCAGAACCTGTGGTGGGGTGCCGGCTACAACCTCATCGCAGTGCCATTGGCTGCGGGTGTGCTCGCCCCGATTGGGTTCGTGCTGCCGATGTCAGTCGGAGCGATTCTGATGTCCTTCTCGACGATCGTCGTGGCTCTCAATGCGCAAGTGTTACGCCGTCTCGACCTGAGCCCTGAGGCCAGCACGCGCTCGGTTCTCGATCGTTAGCACCGGGGACGGCGAACCCATTTCGTGGTGCGCCGCGAATGGTTGGCCGCGTGCACGGTTGGGGTGGAGGTTGGCAATGAGCGTCCCTAGACGTTGACTGGTCGGCTTGGCCGACGACGTGCCCTCTGGACGTTCATCTTTCGAGATGGCTCACCGGATATCAACGGGTAACTGTTCGGTCGTGCGGAGACCCGAACAAGCGCAGAGATTCGATTCTTCACTCGCTGTGATCATGATTGCCCTGGCCGTCATGTGCAGGTACTGCGGGTGGAGTCGGGGCTTCTGCCGGCGCCGGCGGCAGCGCCGACTGGCTGGCGGGCTCGTTCACCGGTGGCGGGACGGCCGACTCATGGTTGCTCTCAGGGTCATGGGCGTGCTGAGCGCTGGAGTCGTGCTGGATGGACTGTTCAGACTCAGCGTCAATGGCTTGTTGTTCGCTATGTGCATCGTCGGGGGCGGTCCCGTGGTGCTCGCTTTGCGCGTCCCCCGGGGCTGTCCCGTGATGACCACCATCGGCGCTCGCTGACGCGTCGTGGCCATGCCGCAGGCCTGAGGCAACGCCCACTGTCGACGCTAGCGCCACGATACCGACCGCGCCCATGAGCACTGATGCGCTGATGAACATCGGTATCGGCTCTCCCTGCAGGCCGCGGTACCACACCCAGCTGGCGCCCATCACGACGTAAATTTGAAGTAGAAGCGCGCAAAGGTCCGCGGCTTGGACCAATTCGGCTTCTCCCGCGTTGGGGCCGAACGGGGCTCCTGCGGTCCTCGACAACGCCCAGAGAGCGATGGCTCCAATGTTGAACACAATGCCAACAGCAAGCACAGGGATCGTGGTTCGAGAGAGAATGAGCCGCGCCCAGAGCAATTGGAAGAGTGCGAGCGATGCGAAGAAGACACCTGCTGGCATCCACTCCTGCCAGTGGTTCGGCACGACGGCGAAGTGAATTACTGACGCGCCGATCGAGGCGAGCGCGGCGAGCCGAGCGGCCAGCCTGCTGTCGGTCTTCCTCGCTGTCCTGGGTGCCACCGAACCAGGATGGCAGCGCGACCACCGGTAGTTGTTGAGTGACGCCACATCTAGACCCGACCGAGATGCATCCGTCACCGTTGCTACGGACCGCGCAGGCGGTGGCGACGGCGCCACGCGCGGAACGCCGCATAACCGGTCGAGGAGTCCGCGGCAGTCGAGATGGCCCCCGAAGCTAAAGGCGCTGGCTGACTGTTGCGGTGGACGACCGTCTTTCATGGTGGTACGCGGGTCTTGCTATGGCCGTCGAGTTCTCGGCAGCGCATTGCGCAGCTGGTGGGTTCGAGGATTGAGCGGCGAGGACTGAGGTTGTCCCGAGGTCAGTCGTCATCATCGTCGGACTCGACGAGTTCGCCTTCCCAAGCTTCTTTGCCCTCATAGATGGCGAAGGCGGCGATGACGAAACCGGCTACTGGGTCGAGCCACGCTGCGCCAGTCAGTTCGTAGAGCCCGACTCCTAGCAGGGTCGAGATGCTCAAGAGGACACAGATCTTCGTCTCCGCGGCGTCGGCGAGGATGAGGTTGTCGTTGAGTCGTTGGCCGACACGTTTCTTCGCCGCGGCCAGGACAGGCATCACGATGATGGAGGCGACGAGTAGCCCGATGGCGATCCACGAGCGTTCGGGTTCTTCGCCGTCGGTGAGGCTGCGGATGCCTTCGATGGTGACGTAAGCGGCCAGGAGAAAGAAGGTGCTTGCGACCAGCTTGAGGGCGAGGCGTTCCTTGCGTTCGTCGGCGTGGCCGTCGCGCAGCCGAGCGGCCAGGCGCAGTCCGACGAGTATGGCGGCGATGGATTCGATGCCGGAGTCGATGCCGAACCCTACGACCGAGACGAGACCTGCGAGCAGGCCAGCGGTGATGGCGACGGCGCCTTCGATGACGTTGTAGCCGACGGTGAACTGGGCCAGGCGCAGGCCGCGGCGGGTGAGCCGGTCGGTTTCGGCGGCGGTCAATTCGGGTGTCCGCATGCTCATTTGGCGTTCCTGGAGGTTCCGTAGGTCGGGCATAGTGCGACGGCGTTGCCGGTGGCGGCGAGCAGCGTTTCTGTTGAGGCCAGCAGTTCGAGCAGTTCGGGACGCGTCAGCGAGTAGAACACCTGCCTACCCTCCGGGCGACCGGTGACCAGGCCGCAGTCCCGCAGGCACGCCATGTGGGCCGACACGGTGGATTGCGCCAACCCCAGCGCTCCGGTTAGGTCGGCCACGCGGGCCTCTCCGTCGGCTAGGCGGCGCACGATCGCCAGCCTGGCCGGGTCCGAGAGGCTATGAAACAGCGCTACAGCGGCGTTCAGACGGGAATTTCCTGTGGTGCCGGTGAGGCAGGGATCCGCCTTATTGATCGTCACCGAACGATGATAACCGGTCAGAGCGATACTTCGAGGCCGGGTCGGGTGCCGGTAGGTCCGTGGTGTGGTTCGCCGCCGTGGTGGGTTTAAGGGTGCAGCCGCCGCTACGAGTGAACGGGTGGATCATCTGACGCAGATAGCCGTTGGGGTAGTCGGGTTTGGCGGCCATGCCCAGCTGGGTGGAGTCGAATCGTCGGGCGGGGTCGTAGGAAAAGGTGCGCATGAGGTGGTCCCACACAAGGGTGAACAGCCCGAAGTTGACGTCACCAATGCCGGCCCATTTGAGGTGATGGAAGCGGTGGCCTTCGTTGAGGGCCAAGACGTACTTGGCCGGGCCGATGCGGTAGTCGGCGTTGGAGTGCTGCAGCAACAGCTGGATCGCCACGGCTAGGGCCAGGGCGGAGGCGACGTCGACGGGCAGACCGACGAGTATCAGGGGTGCGACACCGGCGGCCATTTCCACGGTTTGGTGCAGGGGGTGTTTCATCAGGCCGTTGAGGCCATAGAAGCGGGTGATGCTGTGGTGCACCGCGTGGAAGCGCCACAGCACGCCGATCTTGTGACTGGCCAGGTGTACGACGGTGATGCCGAAATCGGCGACGAGGATGGCGCTGAGAACCTGCGTAAGGAACGGCCAGTTGTGGGGCCACAATTGAGGCGCGGGGACGATGGCGGCGAGCAGTGGGATTGCGGCGACGCTGGCCAGGATGAGGGTTTCGTTGACCGCGACGTGGATGCGGTCGCGGGTGCCGTCGGCGCGGTCGTGATTCCATTCCGGGTCATACGGGATGATTCGCTCCACCAGAAACGCCGTGGCGATCGCGACCGCCAGAATCGCGAGCAGCCAGTACTTCGGGGCGCTGGCGGCGGCCACCGCGATGCCCGCGCCGTTGAGACCGATCAGCATGAACGGGACGTAGCCGTAGCGGGCCACTGCCTGAACTGCGGCCGTGGTCGTGGATGTCGAGGAAGATGTCGTGCTCATGTGCTGATCGTCGCGGCCGGCGCCGGGGCGGGGCTTGAATGATTCGGCTAGTCGCTGGACTCGAGGTTCCAGGACACGTGTCGGCTCAGCACCGAGGGCGGCAGGCCGAACATCTCGCGGGTGGTACGGGTGAGGTGGGCACTGTCGGCGAAGCCTGCACCGTGCGCGGCGCCGGTGAGGTCATCTCCGCCCTGCACCAGGGTGATCGCGATCCGCAGTCGCGTCCACAAGACGTAGCGCCGCAACGGAATGCCGACCTGCTCGGTGAACAGGTGGGTGAAACGGCTCATCGAGAGGCCAACCTGTGTCGCGAGTTCGGTGCCACTGACGGCTCCGGCTGCTACGAGGTCGGGCAGCAACTGCAACGCACGGTCGATCGAGGAGTGCCGCGCCGGGAAAACGCAGTCTTTGGGGGTGGGTGATAGTTGTGCGACCAGCTCGGTGACCGTGGCGGCAAGAGATCGGCTCTCAGTGGAGGCGAGTGCCGGGCTCGCGGCCCACCCAGAGTCGACGGCACGTAGGTGGGCAGCCCGCCCCGGCGCGGATTCCGGCTCGAGGAACACCACGGTGCCGTTTTGGGCACCGGCCGCAATCTGGTGGGTGGCGTCGGCGGGCACCACGACCTTCGTACCGGTGTGTGCCACCCCGTGCCCATCGATGACCGTCAATGGCGTTGCAGCGGTGATGACTTGCACGGCGTGGTGGGCGTGGGTGTCGGTGGAGCCGATAGACCCGGCGAACGCGAGCACTCCCGGCCGCAGGAGGGCCGCACCGCCCCAGCGCGGCGGGGCGGCGGGGTCGTCTGCGGAGCTATTCGGGTGAGGGGGGCTCATCGTTCGGGGTGTTGTTGCGTCGGTGTCGCCGAGATTGCCAGAACGCGATGAGCCCTCCCAAGGTCAGACCTATCGCCGCGGCGGTGAGGACGGAGGTCTTGGTGTCCGAGCCGAGTGGGCCGCTGGCGGTGGGTGCGGTGGTCGTGGGCGAGGCAGCGGTGCTGGTCGGCGATGCGCTGGTCGGTGGTGCGGCGGCCCCGGGGGTTGGGGCGACGGTGAAGGTGAAGGATCCCGACACGGGGTGGCCGTCTTTCGACACCACGCGGTAGCCGATGGTGTAGCCGCCGGCGCTGGGTAGGTCGGGGCTCACGGCGGCACGCACTAGGCGACCGGTCACCTGCGCGGGGCCATCGGCCCAGTTGCGACCATCGCTGCCGCCGATGACGACGGTGGCGAAGGCCGTGTTGATGTCTTCGGTGAAGGTCAAGGTGATGGCCGTAGGCGCAGACTCGGTCGTCGCACCTGCGGCAGGGTCTGAGCTGATCAACGCGGTGTGCGCGGCGGCGTTACCGGCTGCGCACGTCAGTCCCACCAATGCGGCCACGAGGGCCACTATCGTTCGTGCAACGGTGTTCACAGTTGCCGACCTCCTCTCGTAGAGCGTGTCTGATCCGTGGTCTCGATGCCGCTAGGTCGGTGCCAGCAGGATGCGGCTGAGCGTTGTGGTGGTGGCCACGCCGTCGTCGTAGCCGCCCTCGTCGCCGAGTGCATTCATGATGGCCAGTGTGTAGCGCTGCTGCGGGCCCGCGAAGCCCACGGTGTTGACGACCCATCCGCCCTGCTCCTGTGACCACCCGTTTTTGTTCCCCGGTGCCATGGTGGCACCGGCGCCCCATACTCCCCATTGCTGCTGGCCGTCGACACGCTGCATTTCGGCCGACACGGCGGTCGCGTCTGCTGGCGTGAGGCCGGTTAGCACGTAATTCATCAGGCCGTCGAAGTCGTCGGCGGTGCCCTTCTGAAATCCCCAGTAGGGGTATACGTCGCCGAAACCGGGCTGGGGGCTGACGTTGGGCATGCCGTAGCGCGCGAGGTTGGCGTTGAACGCGCCGTCGGTTCCGCCGTATCGCGACCACAAGGAGTCGGCTGCCTCGTTGTCGGATGTTCGCAGCATGGCGACCATCAGGCGCCGGTCGGCATCGCCGAGCCGGATCAATCCTGCCCGCTCGCGGGTCAGCAGGTCGGCGACCATCGCCAGCTTGATCGTCGAGGCCGTCCAGATCGGGGTGCCGGCATGGGCATTGCGGTACTTGGCCCCGGTCACGCGGTCGCGGAGCACGAAACCGATCGTCCCGGGCCGGGTTGCCACGTAGCGTTCGGCCTCGGCGATGCGCTCGCGCAAGTCACATCCGACGTCATCGATCCCGCAGGCCGCGACGGTCGGTGGCGCAAGAACCAGACCGGAGAGCAGCGCACACAGGCACGCGAGCACCGCCCACAGTCGCGAATGCATAGCTGTTGAGCCCCTTTTCGATTGCCTGAACGTCCGCTCGTTCGCAGGGTGCCGCCCGCCTCAGAGCCATCTACGGCCTTACTGCGTGATAGGTGTACCACCTCGAGTCGTGAAGGTCGGACTTCATCGGTGTTACGCCGCGAACGAACGGTCACCCTTGGATGCTCTCGCTCACGGCGACCACTGCGCGGCGAGGTCGCTGGGAATGGGCATACATTCGCCAGCATCGCCGCGTGATTACACGTGTTCAGGCACGGATCTGTTTGGGACACTATGTGGGCCCGTTCCAGATGCCTCCACCGTTGGTCCGCAGTTGACGCGGTCTTCGCGGCGGCCATCTCCCGGCAGTACAGATCGCAAGTATGGGGTTCGAGCCGTGCGCCCTCCATCAGTCTTCGCAGCAATCGCAGTCGTGCGTCGAGGCGGCCTTAGTCGTCGGCATCATCGGCGCGGGGCAGCAGGTTCGACCTCGCCAAGCTTCGAGGCCTTCCCGCACTGCGACTCCGGCGATGACCAGGGCGGCGATGGGGTCGGCCCAGGACCATCCGAGCACGCTGTTGAGAAGCAGTCCGACCAGAAGCACCCCGGACAGATACGTGCACAGCAGCGTTTGCTTGGAGTCGGCGACGGCGGACAGCGATCCCAGTTCCCGCCCTGCGCGACGCTGTGCCCAGGACAAGACGGGCATGATGGCCAGGCTGACGGCCGCCAGGACGATCCCGATCGTCGAATGGCGAGCTTCGCCGAAACCGAACAGCGCTCGAACCGCGTCCACGGTGACGTAGGCGGCGAGGGCGAAGAAGGAGAACGCAATGACCCGCAGCGCCGCCTTCTCCCGTGACTCCGGGTCCTTGCCGGCGAACTGCCATGCCACCGCGGCCGCCGAGGAGACTTCGATGACGGAGTCGAGGCCGAAGCCCACCAGCGCCGTGGAGGACACGCGCGCGCCCTCCGTCAGAGCGATTATTGCCTCGACGACGTTGTAGCTGATGGTGGCGGCGACGAACCACCGGATGCGGCGGGACAGCAGCTGGCGGCGTTCGTCCGAAACGGCCGGCCTTGCAGAGGGAAGTCCGAGGTCACTCATCAGCAGCACCCGTCATCGTCGCTGGCACCGCAGCAAGCGGGATCCACTGCCAGGACAAGGCCGGTCAGGTCATCGAGGGCGCGGCCGATGCGTGGGTCGGCGAGTTCGTATCGCGCCCGCCGACCCTCCGGAACCGCGACCACCAAGCCGCACCCACGAAGGCATGCCAGATGGTTCGACACGATCTGGCGCGACACACCGATGTCGTCGGCGAGGTCAGACGGATACCGAGCCCCGTCCCGCAGGGTCAGCAGGATTTGCGTGCGCGTCGGGTCGGACAAGGCGTAGCCGAACCGCACCAGAGCGTCACGTCGAACGAGTGTCTCCATCATCCTGACAATACAGCGCGATCTGTATTCAGGAAACCCTGTACGTTTGTCCGATGCGCGGGATGAAACGTCCCACCCGGCTGGCGTACTCGCGGTAGCGCTCTCCGTGCGTGCGACGCAGATACGGTTCCTCCACGACACGCACCTGCAGCTCGATCGACACCACCAACAGCACGAACCCTGTGACTGCCAGAGGATTTGGGGCCATCAGTGCCACACCGGCGCCGAAGACCAACATGGCGGTGAAGATGGGGTTGCGCACCCACCCGAACACCCCACTGTCGACGAGCCGGGTGACCTCACCGTCGTCGACACCGATCCGCCACGAGTCGCCCATCGACTCTTGCGCCCAAAGTGTCCCCGCGATACCCACCACCGCAGCCAACGTCCCGAGCGCAGCGATCGCGGGGTGGTCGACCGCGGCCACCGGCGACAGTGAGCCGGCAAGTTGCAAGATCGGCGCGACGGCCCCCGCCACGATTGCCACCACGAAGCCCGCACCGGCGATCCACTCCAGCGATCCGGGCCGACCGTGGAAGCCACGCATGCCCGTGGATCCGGTGCGGCGCCACTGCCGGTAGCTTCGCCATCCGAACCCCGAGACGATGAACACTCCATAGAGCACCAATGCTGCCGTTGCCATTGCGGCCTCCTCAACTCGTGTCGTACCCGTTGTGACTCAACAGCTTTTGAATGATCACTGCGTATTCGATGACTCCGTTGCATCTTTGGCCCGCGGGTCGAACCGGTCGGCGCAGGCCCTCGAGCAGAAGCGGTAGGTTCGTCCGTCACGGCTCAGGGTGGCTGCGGCGGACGTGGCATTGACGTGCATCCGGCACACCGGGTCCACGTGCTGCTGGTGACCCCCGGCGGTATCGACCGCGAAGAGCTCCATCGGTTCGGCCATGTTCCTGATGCTCACCAGTCCGAGCGCTTCAATGGGCAAGTCGACCTCGCGCGCAAATGCGGCGACGTCGCGACATACGACGACCTGGCCGGGCAAAGCGAGTGCGGCCAACCGCGCGGCGGCGTTCACGGTCGTCCCGTAGACATCGCCGCCCCGTTTCACCACCACCCCCGCGCTGACCCCGGCGCGAAGCATAGGGAAGCCGTCGGCGCGCCCAGCGGCTGCGCCCAACCGGCGCAGGAAGGCCAACGCGGCGGGTGCGTCTGCGCTGGCCACCATGACGGCATCGCCCATGGTCTTGATCAGTTCGTCGTCAGTCCCCAGCGCTGCGGTGGCCATGTCGGCGAAGTCGACGGCGAATTGGGCGGCGACGTGATCGCCGTGGACCTCGGTGAGCGCCGTGTAACCCGACATGTCGACGAACACGATGGCTGCCCTGGCATCGGCATGGTCGAAAGACGGTTCGACACTGAAGCTTTCCACGTGGCCACCGACCCGCCATCTCGTCATCACGCCACAATACATAGTGACATGCGCATGTGTCTATACTTTGGCTGGGCGGACGACGAGGCACAAAGCCCTTTACGGGAGCGCCCAGCGAATGTGGCCATCCGCCGAACTGGACCTACGGATGTACTTCGTAGAGTGGCAGTGCAGGACTTTCTCGTACGACTGACGGGACAACAGAGATGTGGCGGGTCAGTACCTCGCGTGCCTGAGGCGTGTCCACGCAGCGGCGCCGGCCGTGGCCACCCCTGCGTCCATTCCGTCGGTATCCTCGACCGCACGGCCCACCACGCGCAGCTACGACGACACACACCCGCAGAGGACCAAGCCGCGGGAGTGAACCCGGCAATTGTGGGTCCTGGCGGGCGCACTGGCAGCACTCACGCTCGTCGCGATTGCACTGCTTCGTGCTGGCCGGCCGACACGTACGCACCTGTCACGCGGCGGTTGAGCGAAAACTCATCGCGCTGAACATATTCGAGCTATCCGCCGAACAAGAGGTACAGGCCTGCGAACGTGTAGCCCACCATCGTGAGCATCATCGCCAGCTGCCCGGTGATCTGATGCCGTCGCGGCAGCAGGTGCAGGGCACGATCGTGGGCGGCGATGACCGCGACGATGTGTCCGATGACGACGCACGACACCTTGAGCGACCACAACACCGACGGGTGCTGCGACAGCACGTATTGAACGTCACCGGCGTCCAGCCCCAGCAGATGCCATCCGCGTCCCAGGGGGTCGGCCAGGCGAACGAGGGTCTCCTGCCCTCGCTCGACGAGATAGGACAGGTAGTGGGCAAAGATGTACCCCACGACGATCGGGATCAGCGAGTGCGCAAGCCGGCCGGGCAGCTCTCGCCGCAGCTCCGCGTCGACGCCTCCGGTCGCTCGGGCCGCTGCCCGGAAGGTCAGACCCACCACCAAGACGAACATAAGCAGCCCGGCCGAACGCAGCAGCGTCGCACCCCAGGCCTCGTCCACCGCGGGCACCGACATGGCGTGCCGATCGACGAAGTTCCTGAACGCCGGGGCCGCGGAGAAGCTGTCGAACGCAGTCGATCCCAGCAGCACCGCGAGAACGGCGACCATCCCGGGCCGCACCGGCAGCGACGGGAGGTGATTGAGCGGATTGACGAGCTCTACACGACCTGACTGCGGGCCTCGTCGGACCGGCGCCAGCCGAGAGACCGCCATGCCGTACACCTCGAACGGGTCGGCCCGGGCGAACCAACGCGATCCAAAGATCAATGCGCCGGCCAGCATCACCACCGCGTAGACGACCAGCCACGTCTTGATCGCTGTCAACGATCCGGGATCCGGGCTCGCCAATTCCAGCCACACGAACGCGAACAGGCCTACCGCGGCTGGCCAGTACCCCCACTTGGGTGGGTAGCGACGTACCGATCCCTCTGGGGTCTCCCGCCGCCGCAGACCCGCCAACCTGTAGACCGTCCGCAACGGCGACAGCAGCCGCCACACCGGCCCAACAATGACGGACACGGCGACCAAGCCCACCCACAGCAAGACGTAGAACACACCTTGTAGGGCATTGTCGCTTCCCGGCGGACCCCATACGGCAGCGACGGCCACCCACACGGCGAACACCAACGCCACAAGCGCAGCGGTCCAACGGATCACCGGGGAGTCCACCGCTCGGGTAACCCACGCCGGCAGGTCCCGTCCCGGCGTGGCCGGATCGAAGCGCGGCTTCTTCCACGCCAGTGCAACGATCGCAAACGTCGCCGTGAGAGCCCAGGCAGCTCCGATCAGGGCGAACGACAGCGGCACCGGAAGGTCGGTAGAGCCCCCGACGCCATGGGCGACGACGGTGAGACCCGTCGGTATCACGGGCGGACTTGGATCGTCACGACCGTCCGGTTCAGATCGTGTAACTCGACGTCGACCTGGCCCGGCACGTCGACGGTGAACTCGAAGCTCTGATCGGGACGCGGCTCAACCGAGAACGTGTTCTCGGGCACGGAGTGCACGTGCAGCTGATCTGCCGTGTCGCTGGCGACCTGCAAGACGATGGGCATGCCGACAGATGCGGTGGTCTGGCCATTGGTCGGAGTCACCGCGCCGTTGGCGATCGAGATGTCGACCGTGGTGCGGTCGGCGGGTGCCGGTGTCGGCGGCGCCAACTCACTCGACGACGGTCCACCAGCCGAACTCGAGGCAGTGCTTTCCGCCGACGGGCTCGTTGACTGCGACTGCGTTGTCGTCGACGTGGACCCACAACCGACGATCAGGAGCATCAGGACGGCTGGCACGGCGCGCGTCAGACACGTCACGGTGGGCATTAGATCTCGTTCCTTCCGTGGCTCGGTGGCTCAGTTTCAGTCGGTTCGTCGACTTCGGGGTGGCGACGACGGTCGCGACGGATCACGACGAACACCACCGCCACCACCGCCAGTGCTGGTCCGAACGCGGGGAGCGACATCCACAGCCCGACATCGGTGGCCAGGTAGGGAGAAGGCGACAGCGTCACACGATCACCGCCTGCTCGCCGTTTGGCTGCAGCGCGCTGTCCATGCACCTACAGGCGACGTTGGCGATGAGCACTGTTTCCCTCCAGTTCCATTCAGGGCGACGGGGCACTGGCAATGAAGAGTCCGGGGCAAACTACGGACTGTCCCGTACTTGGTACAGCAACATACCCGAACCGGCGGTACCGTTTACTACCCGTCGTAGACGCGGCGCCTCATGGAACCCTGCAACGACGGCCGAGCCGGTCAACTGTTCAAACGGGCGGTCACGGCGCTGGTGTAGCCAAGAGGCGCGGCCCGAGTGGGCGATCGTTAGGAGCGAGTAGCGCCGCGTTGGTTCCGGTCCACCTGACGTGGTGGCAGCGGTGGCTAGGGCTAACCGCTGCCTCTTCCTTTGGCGAATTAATCAAAACCCCCGCTGTGCCAAGAGTGTGCCAAGACCCGCAGAAACGCGCGAGATGGCGGAGACAAGGCGAGACAGGCGCAACCCGCTGACCTGGACATATAGGTACAGAGCGGACACGGTGAAATGCAATACACGCTGGTCAAAGGCATTTACACACCAGCGGTCGGGGGTTCGAAACCCTCCGCGCCCACGATGCCCCTCACCTCTCCACCGAGGTGGGGGGCTTTTTCCTGTTTGCTGTGCGGGGGATTGCCCACCGTCTGCCCACATTCTGCCCACTCTCCGTCGCGGTGTCTGAGTAGGTTTACCTCCATGGCACAGGTGGTCGCGTATCAGACGGCTCAGGGCAAGCGCTATCGCGTGCGGTACCGCACGCCCGACCGCAGGCAGACCGACAAGCGCGGATTCAGGACCAAGCGCGACGCCGAGATGTTCGCCGCCACCATCGAGGTGGCCAAGATGCGCGGCGAGTACGTCAACCCGGCCGACGCCCGTCGAACGGTGGACAGTCTCGGGCCGAGCTGGCTGGCGCGACAAAAGGGTCACCTCAAGCCGTCGAGCTACCGGCCGCTGGAGGTCGCATGGCGAACCCGCGTACAACCGCGTTGGGGCACAACCGCGCTCGGCGACGTTCGGCCGTCGGAGGTGCAGGCCTGGCTGACTGATCTCGGCGAGGGTGCCGGGGACGTCAAGGCCGTCGGTGCAACCGTCGTCATCCGGACACATCAGGTGTTCTCGGCGATCATGGCCGACGCCGTGCGAGACCGACTGCTGGCCCGCAACCCGTGCGATGGCATGAAGCTGCCCCGCAAGACGCCCAAGCGTCCGGTGTACCTCAACCATGATCAGGTCACCGCCCTTGCGGCTGCGTCGGGCGAGCGCGAGGCCCTAGTGCTACTGCTCGCCTACACCGGGCTGCGCTGGGGCGAGGCAACCGGTTTGAGGGTGCGCGACCTCGATCTGCTGCGGGTTCGGCCTCGCGCGGTGGTCTCTGAGAATGCCGTCCAGGTCGGATCGACCATCCACGTCGGCACCACCAAGGGGCACAAGCAGCGCAGCGTGCCGCTGCCCACGTTCCTGGTGGCGTACCTCGCCCGCCAGTGCGAGGGCAAGCAACGCGACGCCCTTCTGTTTCCCGGCTCGGATGGGGAGCACCTGGAGAGGCCACACACGGGCTCGGGATGGTTCGACAAGGCCGTCACCACGGCCGGGGTGCCGAGGGTGACACCGCACGATCTGCGCCACACCGCCGCGTCGCTGGCGGTCTCAGCGGGCGCGAACGTGAAGGCCGTGCAGCGGATGCTCGGTCATGCGTCGGCGGCCATGACGCTGGACCTCTACGCCGACCTCTTCGACGACGACCTCGATGCGGTTGCCGTTGCGCTGGACAAGGCCCGCTCGGCTGCCTCCGCTGAAGTCTCACGAACTTCTCAGGTCCTATGACACGGTATGACACTTCGGAGGCAGGCCTGCGGGTGTTAGGTCGGGCTGGCTGACAACCGACCCCCAATGATGGACTGAGACAGCCGATTTCGGATGATTCCCGTCGCGGCTCATCCCTAGTCTTAGTGCATGACTAGAAGCAATCGCAGCGCTCAGGCTGCATCCGTCTCTGAACGCGAGCGGCTGGCCACCCCGGCTGACGTCGCCGCGTATCTACAAACCTCCGTTGATGGGCTCAGTCAGCTCCGATACCGACGCCAGGGTCCCCCTTTCGTCAAGGTGGGTCAACGAGTGCTCTACAGGTGGAGCGACGTGCATTCGTGGGTCGCCGACCGTGTTCGCGCGAACTGACTGTCAATGAAAGCCATTGTTAGACAGTCACGTTCAATCTGGACAGATCGACACAACATGAGCTGTACTCAGCCCGAGGGCATTAGCTGCCGAAAGACTGGAGCCGAACCGTGACGAGTAGGAACGTAGACCGCAGTCGGGCGAGGGTGGCTGCGCTCAGCCGGAATCGGGTGCCCGAGGACCCCGAGCTGGTCGCCGCGCGAGCGAGCATGTTCCGCGCTCAGCAGGCTGCGGGTGCGTCCGCCGTGCTCGACAGCGTTGGTGCGCGACTACAGGGCGACGGACACCGCATGGCCCAAGCCTTGCGCGTGCCGTCCGTGCCAATGGGTGTCGTGCTGCTGGAGGCGGTTGAAATGCTGTCCCATCTCATTGGCCTATCGGACCGCCCCGACGAACTCATGGCCGCGCTCCGCGAGCGCGTGACCGTCAAGTAGAACGAGCGCGGCCCACCCCTGATGACCGTCAAAGGGTGGGCCGCAGAGAGCAATCCAATGACGATGCTAGCCGATTCACCGGCCGCGCCTGCCCGCTCAACGCGACAGGTGCCGCCCGCCACTGGCCGCCCGCCCGATTCCGAGACCCTGCTGCTCGGCGGTCTCGTCGGTGCGCTACCCATCGACGCCGCCGAGGTGCTGGCGCTGATCGAGACCACCGACATGCGGAGCCCGGCCAACGCGGTGGTCCTGGAAACCATCCGCGCCGCGGTGGTGCTGGACGCCGACGTGTTCGGCCCGGCCGCCGTATGGGACCGCCTGACCCGCAACGGCTCACGGCCGGAGGTGCGCGCGGCGCTGCTCAACGCCACCACCTCGGGGGCCGCCTGCACGCCCGTTGCTCTGCGGTTCTACGCCAGCGCCGTCGTGGCGGCGGCGTACCGGCGACAGGTCGAGTCCATCGGCAACGCCTTGGTGACCGCATCGTCCGACGCCTCCGAGGTCAGCCTGAGCGGCCTGGTGGACACCGCCGTGGCCAAGCTGCGGGCGACCGAGGAGCGGCTGCGTGCGCTGCGGGGGGAGACTCCATGACTGACGTCGCTGGGGGCGGGGGCGAGTTGTTCGGCGCGGTCGAGAAGTTCGCGGACCAGTACCTCGCGTTCCCCACCGACCACCACCTCACCGTCGTGTGCCTGTGGGCGGCGCACACGTGGGCGCTCTCCGCTTTCTACGTGACGCCTCGGCTGATCCTGGACTCACCCGAGCCTGGCTCGGGCAAGACGCGCGTCCTGGAGGTGCTTGGACTGCTATGCCGTGACGCGAAGCTCACCGTGTCCACGACGACGGCCGCGCTGTACCGACGCATCGCAGCCGCTGACGACGCTCCGCCGACGGTCCTCCAGGATGAGGCCGACGCCGTGTTCGGTCGGGTGAGCACCCCTCAGGCCGAAGAACTGCGCGCCCTCTACAACGCCGGATACAAGCGCGGGGCGACCGTCGACCGCTGCCAGGGTGACGCGCGCAGCATGAAGGTGGTCGAGTTCCCTGTATTCGCGCCCGTGGCACTGGCCGGTCTGGCCGGGAAGATGCCCGCGACCATCACCAGTCGGGGCATCACCCTGCACATGCGCCGCCGAGCACCGGGGGAGCGGGTCGCCGAGTTTCGCGAGCGAGACGCCGGGCTGAAGGCCGTGCTGCTCCGCGAAGGTCTACAACACTGGGCCGAGGCGAACCTGCAAGCGCTCACCGATGCCCGGCCCGACATGCCTAAAGGTGTGCGCGACCGTCCCGCCGAAGTCTGGGAGGCGCTGCTGTCCATCGCAGATGTGGTGGGCGGGGACTGGCCCCGGCGGGCGCGTGAAGCGTGCCGGTACTTCGTGCTGGAGAGTAACGCCGACGACCGGCTGTCGTTCGGTGTTCGACTGCTCTCGGATGTGCGGGAGGCGTTCGGCAGTCGCGACCGCATGTTCTCTGCCAACATCGTGTCCACGCTGCTATTCGATCCGGAATCCGAATGGCGGGACCTGTGGGGTGTGCCGCTCAACCAGTCCCGTCTGGCAAAGGAGCTGAAGCGGTACGGCGTTGAGTCGCAGGAAGTTCGAATCGGTGCCGATCACCGCAAGGGGTATCTCGTCAGCGGCCAAACGGGACTGGCGCAAGCCTGGGCTCGATACCTGCCCGCTGGAGGTAAGCGCGACGTCCGCGACACGGGCGACATTGCAGGTCAATCCGTCGCGGACGTGTCGCGGATACAGCGTGAGCGCGACAAGCGCGACACAAGCGCGACAACCGAAAGTGGCCCTGAACAGCAACGACGACTAGATGTCGCGGATGTCGCGGATGTCGCGCCTGCAAACGGTATCTCGCGACGAGACACGCCTCTCCACCGTCTGCCGAGGCGTCAATGCGGCTGCGGCCGACCCGGTCCGATCCACGCCGACACCGGCCTGTGCACGTGGTGCGAACTCAAGGCCAGCAAACGTCAGGAGGCCGCGAGCTGATGGCCCACGACTCCGACGGAACGCCGCTGTGCGACGGCGAGGATTGCACGGCGCGCCTCATTCACCCGCTGTCCGTGCGCTACGGCCTCTGCGCCGAATGCAGGCTGCTCCAACGCAATGAGAGAGATACCCGATGACAACGACTGACAGACAACCAGATTGGGATGCCCTGGCACCCCATGCCGCGATGCTCGCCGTCATCGACGCCGCCGAGCAGGCAGCCCACGGGCGGGCCGAGGCCGCCTCAGTCGTCATCGCCGACGCCGCCGTGCCCTCTGCGTGGCTGCGCATCGCTGCCGTGCGGTCGCTGGCAGGTCTGCTCGCCGGTCCTCACGCTAGAGCGTCGTTCGACAAGCTCCGTGCCGACGCCCACGAACTAGCGGCCGAGGTCGGGGCCGACGACGAACAGGTGCGCCTGGCCCTGGCCGCCATCGCCCTGGCCGAGGCGTTCGAGCGTGGCCAGATCGGGCGCTGCGACCAGCTCGTCGCCGTGTCCGAGTTCAGCGACCTCGACGTCGCTCACGCCGCCAGCGTGCTGGCCGGGCACGTCGTCGCGTTCCTGGCGGGGACGGACGTGGCCGCAGTGTTCGCGACACTCCGACGCCAGCACGGTGGCGAGCATGACGGGCGCTGATGTTCGTCTCGACGGTGACGCCACCGTCGCGCTGTTGGCGACGGTGCTACGCGACCAGCCGAAGCTGCCGAGGGCGTTGTGTGCGGGCGACCAGGACACTTTCGACTGCACGGACGGGGCGCAGGTGCAACGCGCCGTAGCACTCTGCGGTGTCTGTCCCGAGCTGGAGCGCTGCACTACTTGGGCGGCGGGGCAGCGGCAACTGGTGGGCGTCGTGGCAGGCAAGTACTACCGGCACAAGGAGTGGAAATGAGCGAACCGAACATGGCGTCCACAGAGCTGCCAACCACCATCCCAGTGTGGTTGACCGCGCTTGACATGACTAACTCGCACCACTACGGATTTTCCGATCCGAGAGGCTGGCTGACCTTCTCAGGCCTCCCCGAGGAGATACAGCGTCAGCTCGACCAAACCGCGAACTTCGACTGGGAACACCGGCATTGGCTGCACCGGCCGCGCACACGCCCGGCCACGCCCGCCGAACGTCTGTTGCTGACGTGGCTGGGCTTCCGCCTACCGCCGAATCTGGAGACAGTCGTCCGATACATCAGCGGCTCAGTACGCCGCTGCGAATGGCCGCAGCTCGAACAACAACGGGAGGACATGCAGTGACGAATCCAGTAGCGGCACCCGAAGGTGCCGACGCCGGCCAAATCCACGACGGGACCTCGGAGGCCCTTGAGGACCCGACCGGCCGAGAGGATGACCTCACCGAGCACCAGGACGACGCCGACGACGCGAGCGAGGAGCGCAGCGGGACCCGACCGCAGCGCGAGGCGCGGCTGAGGCAGCGGGCTCAGACGGCCGAGGCCGAGCGCGACCAGCTCCGTGAGCGACTCGACGCGCTGCACCGCCAGACGGTCGACGACATCGCCGCTGCCGCAGGACTGCCTGACCCCGCGCTGCTGCACGCGGCGGGCCACGACGTGGGCGCGTTCCTGAACGACGACGGCACCGTGGACCGGGACAGCGTCGTGACGGCCGCCGCCGAGGCGATGAGTCGGTTTGGCATCCCGCGTCGGCTACGGCCGAATCCTCAACAGGGCACACACGGTGGCACGCCCACCGCCAAGGGGGTCAGCCACGTGATCAACGACGCGTTGGGCCGGTAGACTGGCGGTGCTGGTCTTCTCCGAGGCGGTCGCCCGGGGATCACCAGCACGTCGCCCCTTGAGGGGCAACGGGTCTGAGGCAGAGCCCACCCCGAACGCGCGAATCCACACTGACGTTCACCTGAGGGGTGTCACCCAATGTCCATGTCCACTAGTAACTCTCACGGCATCATCGTCCCCGAGACCCTCGGCGAACTCATCCTCGCCGCAGCGGCCCGTGGCTCCATCGCCATGCGGGCCAGCACCGTCGTCACGACTCCGAGCCGTGACTACCGGGTGCCCGTGGTCGCCGGTCTGCCCACCTCGGCGTTCGTGCTCGAAGGTGCCGAGCTGGCCCTCGGTGACGTCGACATTGAGGAGTTGACCATCACGCCCGCGAAGGTGGGCCACGTCGCCCCGCTCTCCCGAGAGCTGGTGCGCGACAGCTTCCGCGAGAACGCGCCCGAGATCGTGGCCAACGCACAAGGGTTCGACATCGCCAAGCGGATCGACTTGGGGTTCTTCGGCGGTAACAACCCCGTGGCCAACGATGGCCTCCAGGTGCTCGCGGGCGTCCAAGAGGTCGACGCGGGCGAGCTGTTCAACCTCGACCCGTTCGCCGAGGCGCAGTCGCTCTCCGAGAACGTCGGCGGCACCGTGACCTCGTTCGTGGCCTCGCCCACCAACGCGCTCATCCTGACTCAGCTCAAGCGCGCCACGGGGAGCAACGAACCGCTCCTGCAGTCCGGTATCTCCGACCCCACAGCGCCCGTCGCCCGGCAGATTCTCGGCAGTCAGCTGCTGGTCTCGCCCGCCGTGGACGATGACGTCATCTGGGCCATTCCGCAGACCTCCTCGCTGGTCGTGGTCCGCGAAGACGTCGATACGGAAATCAGCACGGATGTGTTCTTCACCAGCGACCGGGTGGCCGTGAAGACGACCATGCGCGTCGGGTGGAATTGGCCGCATTCGGCTGCGTTGGTCAAGATCAACGTGTCTCAGGGTTCGTAGGCCACCACAAGCCGCCCGCTGCCCGTCCGCAACTCGTTGGCCCTCACCCGGTACCAGCGAGCTACGGGCGGGCGGCGGTGCTCAATCCTTGGGAGGCACGCGTGAGCGACGTGCTCCAGCGGCTCCAGGCGCGCACCACCGTGGACCCGGCCACGGGGTGCTGGACCTGGACGGGCGGCACCGACCGCAGCGGCTACGGCCGTCTCAGCATCGGCGGAAAGATGCGGGCCACCCACCGCCTGGCCTATGCCATCCTCGGCCGCGAGGACCTGGACGATGCGCTGGTGCTGCACCACGACTGCCGCAACCGTCGCTGCTGGAATCCTCACCACCTGGAGCAGGTCACCAGCGCGCAGAACACCAGGCTCGGAGACGGCCCCACCGCGCGTCACGCCCGCGCGACGCACTGCCCGCAGCGGCATCCGTACACAGCGGAGAACACCAGGATGGCCCGAGGCCGCAGGCACTGCCGCACCTGTCACCGAGACCGGCTGCGACGCAACCGCGCAAGGGTCAGCAGTTGTCGAACTGCCAACGCCCGTCAATGAACGTCCACGTCCGTGGCGTCATGGAGCTGGCCGGGGCACCCGGGTCGGAGTCCACTGTCACCACCTGGCCCGACGAGCCGTTGACCCTCACCGTCCAGTCCGTGTAATTCGGCGTCCGCCCGGCATAGAACGCGTCCAGCAGAGCGCCATACGCCTCCACCGAGCCAATCTGGTCCTTGCACCGCTGCGAGTAGAACGACCACGCAGTGTCCAGGTCGCCCGCCGTAGCTGATCGGTCCAGAGTCTCTGCTGCCGTGCGGAGCTGGTCCTCACGGGACTCACTGGGCGCACTACCCGACGACTCAGTGACCACACCCGTGGACGTGGCCGTTCCCGCCTGACTAGTGGGCCCGCCCTCGGTACCTGAGGCACACCCGCTGAACAGGACCAACGCTGCACCGAGGCCGATACCAGCCAGCATTCGCTTCACCACACCGGGAGACGGTACCCACCGACCTCACCCACAGAGGACAGGGCCAGCGCTCACCGCCGACCAGGTGCGCAGCCAACCATCCACGTTGTTTGCTGATGAATCAGCAACGCACGGAGGACGGTAGCCGCAATCGACGCCATCGACCGCACCCCGACGCCTCCAGCAAACTCCATGCTTGTGGAATGGCCATGGCCCGTATTGGCGCTGTATTGAGCGCTGCGTGACCATGGATAGCCCTGGGGTGATTCGCTTTTCAATGCGAGGTTAGAGCGCTCACGGAACTCTCGGAGACCCCTACCGAGGGGGGTGGGCGGAGCCCCCCCAACTGCGGAAACGGCCCGAGCGTGCTACGCGCTGGCTCGAATGCTGTACGGGACACCGGTCCTGACCTGGGCGAACAACGGTAGGCACAACGGCGCGGCTCTGTAGTCTCCCCTTGCCCGTCGGGTAGCGTTAGATGCAGCAAACGTTCGGCTTCAGCCCCGGCTCGGACGATTTGACCGTTCGCGTAGGTTCGGAGATGCGCGGGTACTGCGACAGGGTTTGCCATGGTCTGAATTGACGGGGGTCAGGTGGGTCCTGTAGCCGGAGTTTCGCCAGGCTGAGGACTTAACACTGCCTGGATGAGGTCTAGGACTGGGCGGAAATTCGCGAAGACCTCGGGCTCAGCCTCAGCGCACAGCTTTTCGCAGAGGCGCATTTTGTTTAGCTCTCGAATCGCGACCGTATTGCCGTACTCTTTCTCTTCAGTTCGTTCGTCGTAGACGTCATCGGTGAAGACGGCTGGAGGTAACAGGTTCTCAATGCCCCGCTTTGCAATATCATTGGCGACTAGCGGAATGCTCAACACATTTACATTCCCGACACTAGCCTGAGGTTTGTTTGCGTCCGAGTCGTAGAGGAGCACCATCGGCTGGTCGACTATGTTGGGATGGGCTTTGAAAAGATTAAAAGCCTTATTGAGCGCAGAATCCCCCGTATTCGAAGTCTTCCCAGGCCCCTCCCGATATCCGATCCATCTGAAAGTGTCAGGGTGGGACAGTAGCTCGTAGTTCAAAACTTGAACTGCGGTACGAAAATACAATGGATCAGTCTCACCAGCGAGCCATACTATTGGTACTTGAGAGTGCTGCGCGGCGTTGGTCACTGCGTCGCCAAACGCTTTCGTATCTGCGAAGGCTTCCATTGCCCGCCCAAATTCTTCGTAGGCCTCGGCCGAAATCGGCATACCTTGCGGCAAGTTAATTATACGCACTCCAGACGGCGTAAATGTTTTCTCCATTCCGAGAGCGAATAATGGAGAATGGCTTGATAACACAAACTGCAGGTTCGGGAATAGCGCAATCAGACGGGGTAGGGCTGCGGTCTGCAAGTCAACGTGCATATGAGCATCGATCTCGTCTATTACAACAACGCCCTTCACGCCTGAGACTACGAAGCTGTCCTGTTGGTTAGCCGCATCACCGTCCATGATTAGTGTGCCGAACAGTGCAAGCAGGCTGGCCTGACCGCCAGACATACCTCTGAGGCTTATTGTGACTTGTTCTTCAATTGGGTTCCCCGTCGCGACGGCAATTTTTCTCGGACTGTGTCGCCCCATCCATACGAAACGCGCCGTCGGATCGTTCATAACGATTCTCAGGACTGCGTTCGCTAGCTGCAGAACCCCTTGCGCGGCTAACACGCGAGGAAGCGCATCTCCCTGAGCCAACTCCCCTTTGACGTTTCCGTCCGCGACTCGAATAGCGATATCACCCCTCGACTCCATGATTACTGTCAAGAGCCATTGTTGAAACCGGTCAAGTGCGTGCTCAACGAAAAGTGGGCGGCCGAGTCGGCCTTGAAGTCGCGTTGTTACGTCGAATGGAGCTGTAGGGACTGCGTTCAGATTCAGCCAGTGTGGACTCTCGGAACGAGTAGACGGGAAGTATCCATAGACTCCGGCCTTGAAAATATCAGTGCTGCTTTTCTCGTCGATGTCAATGGACTTTATGTTTTTGACGTCAGCGCCGCTCCAATTAATTGCCGGGTGCATTGATTGCGGGGTTTGACTTCGCGCGGCCTCAGCATCGACCTCTCCAGCCACTTCTCTATAAAAATATGCGTTCTCTGCCTCCATGAAACGGAGAGCCGAAAATGAGCCTCGCGAGCCAAATCTGATCGTGTCACCGCCAACGACCCTGAAGAAAGCCCGCCCTTCCGGACCTGAGTGGTTGACGATATCGGTATAGCCGACGGCAGCGGCTTCGATGATCGCATCAGCAATAATCGACAGCAGGTTCGATTTCCCGCTGCCATTGCGACCCACGAAGACGTGAGGAATCGGGGCACCTGCCTCGCCGAATGTGAACTCGACATGCAGGTCAGCCAACGGTCCGTTCCCGCGAACTAGGACTTCTTGTAGATACATGCGCTCCCCGAGACTCGACGCCGAACGTGGTCATGACAGGAAGAAGTTTGCAGAGGTGGTCAATGATCGCAAGTGTCTATGTGTGTGTCGGTCTATCTAAATGGGGTGCGGTCTTAGCATCCTGCTCCCTACGGCTGTCACGAGTCCCGTGCGCCCTTAGCGGCGAGCGACACACGGAGTGAGGTTCGACGACACGCCACGCGCCCACATTCTGCCCACAATTTGCCCTCAGTTACAGATAACTCCTGTTGACCGCTGTGATCCGTCGTCGCAGGTAGACCGGGTAACAGGCTCCTCACCTGGTAGCTCAGGAGAGTTCGAAACCCTCCGCGCCCACCAGGTCCAAGGTCTGCTCGCGCAGCGGGGCGAGCGCGCGATCGAGGTATCAACGGGAGACCCTGATGCGGTGGAAAAAGAGCGTCGCCAGGCGACGCGGCCGTCACGCGACGACATCGGGCGGATGTCCGCCAGATTCGTTGCCGCACATGGCGACTTGCCCCAGAAGGCCGGACGACGAAACTGGGTCCTTGGCGCGGCCGGTCGGCTAGTTTTGTGTACCGATGCCCCCGGGCAACCCCGATCGAGGAGCGCCCATGGCAACACAGCACTTCATCTCAGGCCTGCCTCGTTCGGGTTCGACGCTGTTGGCGGCCCTGCTGCGGCAGAACCCACGGTTCGAGGCCGGGATGTCGGGTCCGCTGGCCGGCCTGTTTGGCGCTCTTCTCGGCCAGATGAGCGCGGGTCACGAATACTCGGTGTTCATCGACGACGCCAAGCGCGAGCGAATACTCCGGGGGCTGTTCGACAGTTTCTACGCCGAGACGGACGCCGAGGTCCGCTTCGACACCAATCGCGGGTGGTGTGCGTGGATGCCTGCGATCGCGCACTTGTTCCCCGACGCCAAGGTCATCGCCTGTGTGCGCGATCTGCCGTGGGTGATCGACAGCATCGAACGACTGATCCAACGCAACGTCTTCAGCCCGTCCTCGATCTTCAACTACAGCGCCGGCGGTACCGTCTACACGCGCGCGAATGTCGTTGCGGGACAAGACGGCATGGTCGGTGGACCGTATGACGCTCTCAAGCAGGCCTGCTACGGCGCGCAGCGAGACCGGCTGCTACTCGTCCAATACGAAACCCTGACCACCGACCCGGCCGCGACGATGCGTGCGATCTACGACTTCGTCGGCGAGGCGCCGTTCGAGCACGACTTCGACCACGTGGAGTACGACGTCACGGATTTCGACAGGCGCGCCGGCACGCCGGGACTGCACACGGTCGCTGAGCGCGTCACGCCGTCCTCGCGAGCGACCTTGCTGCCGCCGGACCTGTTCGAGCGCTTCGCGAATGACGCCTTCTGGCGCGATTGGGCCAGGATGCCCGAGGGTCTCCGGATCGTGTAGACCTACCCGACCGGTAGCCGTGCCGCCACCGATGTGATCGATGGCGGCACGGCTCGGAAACGCTAGGGGCCGTTGGATCCCGCCACGCCGTTGGTGCCGGTATCACCGGGAGGCGTGCCGGCGCCACCGGACCGGCCGAAGCCCGCTCCACCGACGGCGCCCACGGTGCCCGCCGCGCCCGCCGGTCCGTCGATACCTTCCTCGCCCAGGAAGTCGTTGCCGTAGCCACCGGGCCCGCCGGCACCGAGGGCGCCGCCCTTTGCGCCGTTGCCGCCGTTGCCGCCGTCACCGCCGGGGCCGGCGCCGGAGTTGCCGCCGTACCCACCGAACCCACCGGAGCCGCCGGTTCCGCCGGTACCTCCGATACCTCCTGCTCCGCCGTTGCCCTTCGACGTTCCGAAGAGACCGCCGAATCCACCGGTGCCACCGTTACCGCCCGCGCCCGCCGCGCCGCCAACGTTGGCGTTCCCGCCGTTGCCGCCCGCGCCGGCCGGTCCGGACGCGGAGTTGCCGCCCGTGCCACCGAACCCGCCGCTGCCCCCGCGGCCACCGGCGCCGCCGTCTCCGCCGCCACCGGCTCTTAGGGGTCCGGAGTCCTTGAGCTGGCCGCCGAACCCGCCGCCGCCTCCAGCGCCACCGATACCGCCGACGCCACCGGCACCGCCGGCGCCGCCGCTACCGGATCCCGACGCAGCGCCACCGGCACCGCCGTTGCCGCCGCCCGAGGCGTATCCACCGTCTCCACCGTCGTTGCCGAAGCCGGCGAACTCGGTGCTGGTGCCGCCGCTACCGCCGAACCCGCCGGCACCGCCGTTGGCTCCGGCTGCGCCGACGCCGCCGGCGCCGCCGTTGCCAGCACCCAGAGCGGCGCCGCCCGCGCCGCCGGTACCGGCGAGGCCGGCGCTGCCGCCGCGGCCAGCTGCGCCTCCCGAGCCGGCGGAAGTGGCGTAGACACCCGAGTCGCTACCGCCGAGTTCGCCGTTGCCGCCCCGCCCACCGACGCCGGCCGCCCCGGCGTTCCCGCCGACGCCGCCGTTGCCGTTGCCGAGGGCCGCGCCGCCGAGCCCGCCGTTCCCGCCGAATCCTCCGCCACCGCCGTACCCACCGGCGCCGCCGCCGCCGGCACGGTTGTCGCCGGTGGGATTGCCGTCGACGAAGGGCTGACTGCCGTTCTGGCCGCCGAAGCCGCCGTTCCCGCCGTTCCCGCCGACACCACCGAACCCGCCGACGCCACCGGCGCCGCCGTTGCCCGAGCCCAGGGCCACGCCGCCTGCGCCGCCGACGCCGCCGTCACCTGCGAAGCCGCCCTCGCCGCCCCTGCCGCCGCGCTCGCCGGACTCGAGGAACCCGCCCGACTCGCCGTTGCCGCCACCGCCACCGTTGCCTCCGTTGGCCCCGTTGCCGCCTGCGCCACCGCTGCCGCCGTTGCCCGACGTGGATCCGCCGGACCCGCCGGCCCCACCGTCGCCGCCGTCCGTACCAAACGTGCCGAAACCGCCTGCGCCGCCGGGGCCCTCGGCATCGGTGCCACGAGCACCCCCGGCGCCCACGATCCCGTTGCCGCCCGCCCCGCCGTCGCCGCCGTTGCCGACCGACCCGCCGTTGCCACCTGCCGCGCCGTCGCTGCCGTCGTCGCCTGGCACGATTGCGAAACTTCCGTCGCCGCCGTCGCCGCCGTTGCCGCCGCTGGTGACTGCGGCACCGTCGGCGCCTGCGCTGCCGATTGCGCCGGTGCCGAGAAGACCGCCAACACCGGCCGCCCCGCCACTGCCGCCCGCGCCTACCGCGCCGGGATTACCGCCGTTGCCACCTGCACCGGCTGCGATGTTGTAGAAGCCGTTCACGCCGTTACCGCCGTCGCCCGGCGCGCCGGCGTTGCCGCCGCCGCCGCCTTGACCGCCGCCGCCGTTGGCACCTGCGTTACCCGACCCGCCCGCCGTGAGGCCGCCGGCACCGCCGACACCGCCCGTGCCGCCGGCACCGCCGTCGCCACCGTCGGAGCCGGCCACGCCGTTGCGGTCGACCGCAACCGCGCTGAACACGCCGTTGCCGCCATCGATGCCGCGACCGGCGTTGCCGCCTCGACCACCCTGCCCGCCAACGCCGCCGTCGCCGCCGTCGCCGGAGATGGATCCGCCGAGGCCGCCGGCACCGCCGGTGCCACCCACTCCACCAGCGATGCCGTCGCCGCCGGGGAGGGTCGCGGACGTGCTGTTGTCGCCGTTGGATCCTGTGAGCCCGGTACCGCCGGCGCCGCCGTCTCCACCGTTGCCCCTGTTGCCGCCGTTGCCGCCGCGGCCCCCGTTGCCGACGACGACCGCAGGCGTGATCGGGCTATAACCGGTGCCGCCGTTCCCTCCGTTGCCCCCGCCGGTGACTTGCGTTCCCGCCGCTCCGGCGTTGCCCGCCAGAGCGACCGCACCGCGTCCGCCGCCTGCTCCACCCGCCGCGCCGACACCCGCGGTACCCGTGTTGCCGCCGTTGCCGCCCGCTCCGCCGTCCGGTGCGGTGGAGTCACCCGCCGCCCCGGCGCCGCCGGAACCGGCGGATCCCGCATTGCCGCCGATGCCTGCGTTGCCGCCGCGTCCGTCGATGCCGGTCACCCCGAGCTGCGCCCAACCGCCTGCGCCGCCGGCCCCGCCCTGACCTGCGGCCCCGCCGTCACCGCCATTGCCGCCGTCCTGCCCGGCACCACCGGGGATGGTCGCTGCCGAACCGTCGACACCGTTGCCGCCCTGCCCGCCGGCGGCGCCTGCACCGCCGGCGCCTCCGGCACCGGCAAAACCGATCAGCAGGCCGCCGTTGCCGCCTGCACCACCGGCCCCGCCCCTGCCGCCGGCAGTACCGCTCGTGCCCGATGCACCGGGGGCGACGCCGTCGGTGCCCCCGATGCTCGGGGTTCCCGCCGCGCCGGCGCCGCCGGCCCCGCCGGTACCCAGAACCAGTCCGCCGTTGCCGCCGCGTCCGCCCGCACCCGCGTTGATGCCAGCGACCCCGGCGCCACCGGCGCCGCCGTTGCCGACGACCAAGACGGAGCCGCCATTGCCACCTTGGAAGCCACTACCGCCGACGCCGAGGAGCAGACCGCCGTTGCCGCCTGCGCATGCCGCGCCGCTCGAGCAGGTGGCGCCGGTGTAGCTGAAGCCGGTGCCGAGCAGCAGTCCCGCGTTTGGGTGAGCCGCCGTGCCGTTGCTGATGAACACCGCGAAGACGCTGCCGAGCAGTGCCCCCAGATCGGGAAGGGCTGCTGGTGCCCTTGGTACGACGGCCAACGCGGCGATCGTGGTCGGTGCAGCGGCCGTGCGCGCCAACGGCTGTGGGCTGGACGTCAGGCCGTTTGCAGTCGTGAGTCCGCTCGTCGAGGGCTGGGGATCAGGTGACGGCGTAGACCGTGTGGCGCTCGACGGTGCCGGGTCGGACGATTCCTGGTTCGCCGAGCTGACGGCGCGGTCAGCCTGCCGGCTACTCGGTCCGACCGAGGTGCGAGAACTGCGGCTCGTCTCTCCGGCCGAATGACTCGAGCTGGAGCGCTTTCCGGGAGAGCGGGTGGTTGACGTGCCAGCATTCGACGCACCCGATGGCGTGGAGGGAGCGTCACTTCGGTCGCCGTCGGTGTCGCCCGGAGCCTTTGTCCCTGAGGTCGCCGTGGCGCCATCACCGTTGGGTGAACTCGCTTCCGAACTGTCGGACGTGCCGGCATTACCGGAGGTCGTATTCGACGCCGACGATGCCCCGCCATCGGAGCCGGTCGTGTCGGCTTGCGCCAGCCCTGCGCTGGCGATCAGGGCTGCACCCAATCCCAGGGTTACCGCTCCAGCGCTCAACCAGTTCGACACGGGCAGGACCTGGTGTCCACCAGTGCCGTGCAGGTGCTTCGTAGGTTTGCGGTTGCGATGCTTCCCAGCCATGTGGGGATCCCCCTCGGATCGAGTTTGCTTGCACCGAGGCGGGACAGGGCCGACGCATCAGGACGTCGTCTCTTTTTGCTGAGAGGACGCCGTCCGCGTGAATGTAGCGGACTTCTTACCGATGACGTCAGTTTCTCGTTCAGACGGGCAAATGACGTCAGATTTGCAGTAGTTGCACACTCGGTTCACGTCAGAATGCAGTAGTAGGTCGGCTACGAATGCAGTAGTACCTCCGAGAGGCGCCCAGCTTGCTTCAGCTACGCAGGCACTCCTTCTCGCCCTCCCCCGAGATGCTCGGTCGAGCCGAGTGCCCAGGACGATTGCCGCGCCCACCAGGCACGTGAATCTGCCAATCGCATCTGTTGGTCGTGTATCGGTGCGACTGTGGGGTCGTGGCCAAGCTCGAAGCGGATGGCTCGTCGCCGTCCAGGGTCGTCGGATCGCTGACGACTCCGCGCGCGGCAGCGCTCGCGGGCGTCCTCTTCGCCGTGCTCTTCATCACCGTGGTTCTCCTGGTCCGTGCCGCGATGCCGGAGACCGTCGACGGTTCGATCGAGTGGGTGGAGAGCCGACGCGGTGGTATCCGCATCGCGGCGACGCTGATGCCCTTCGCCGGTATCGCCTTCCTGTGGTTCATCGCCGTGGTCCGCGACGGACTCGGCATCTTCGAGGACCGCTTCTTCGCTTCCGTCTTCCTGGGCAGCGGTCTGCTGTTCCTCGCCACGATCTTCTTCGCCACCAGTGTGGCCGCCGGTCTGGCCGCCACCGGGACCGATACCGATGACGAGACGATGGTCTTCGCGATGACCGTCGTCATGGCCACCTGCAAGACCTTCGCCACCCGGATGGCTGCGGTGTTCATGATCTCGCTCGCGACCATTTGGTGGAAGACGGGGCTGATGCCTCGGTGGTTGGTCGTGCTGACCTACCTGACCGCGGCAGCCCAGCTCATTGCCGGCGAACTCAGCATGTGGGTGACGGTGGCCTTCCCGGTCTGGGTGATCGTGGTCAGTGGACTGCTGTTGGCGCGCGCTGGGCTTCTCGATCGGGAGGTGTGAGCGGTGGCCGGGACGAATTTCTTGGGACTGTGGACCTTCCTGCTGGCAGTCATCGCGTTGTCGGTCGCGGTCGCAGTCGCCGCAGTCTGGTTGTCGAACCGTCTCTTCGGTCGAGAGGATGGCGAGTTCACCGCTTCGCTGTCGCCCTTCCTCACGACGGTCGCCTTGGTCTACGGCGCGCTTCTCGGTTTCACGGTCGTCGTTGCGTGGGAACAGTTTTCCTCTGCCGAGGCAACGGTCAGTCTTGAGGCGTCCACGTTGACGACGATGTATCGACAGACCGTGGGAATGCCCCAGCCCGAGCAGCGCTTGTTGCGAGAGGCAGTCCGCAACTACACCGTGTCGGTTTCCGAGGAATGGGACAGCCAGTATGAGGGCGACGCAAACGATTCGGCACGTTCTGCCATTACGGACATGTACCGGATACTGGGTCACCAGGGAGCCGTGAAGGCCACCAGCCCACTCGACGCCGAATTCCTCAAGCAGTTATCGGAGTTGGCCGCCGATCGGAACGCACGCTTCCTCGATGCGAAGCCGCGGATTCCTGGTCTGCTTTGGGGAGGACTCCTGTTCGGCGGTCTGCTACTGATCTCGATGTTGGCGATGTCGCGTCCCGTCGACCGACGAGTGCACGTCGTGCTGACCAGTTCCGTGGGGGTACTTCTTGGGCTGTTGTTGTTCATCGTCTTCTGGCTGGACCGTCCGTTCGGACGCGACCTGGGCGTCACACCGGCACCGTTCAGCGACGCGCAATTGACCTTCGACGCCATCGACGAGGGAACCTGACGTCTCAGTTCGGCGGGTGCTCTGCGGCTCGGGCGTCCGCTAAGTCACGCGTCCGCCCCTGCATCGCCGGCGTCCTCGTCGTCGTCTCGGCCACCCTGTTCGGCTTTAGACGCCTCGGGCTCGTCGACCTGCGGCTTCTCCGACTCGGGGTCCTCGGCGCTCGGGACTTCATGCTCCACGGGGTCGGCTTCGACCCGTGGCTCCGCAGGCTCCTCAGATCTCGGCTCGATGGTGTCGAGGTCTGCCGACTTCGGGTGGTTGGCCCCGGTGGTGCCCGATGACGGCTCCCGGTCGGACGGTGTCACGCCGGAGTTGGTTGCGTCCAAAGTCGCTGCGGGAGAGAGATATTCAGGCGTTTGGGGTTCGTCCGCCACGGGCGACGTCGACGCTTCGTCGGCTGTGCGAAGCTCCCGCAACTGCGTGTCGGTCGGCGTCGCTGCCTCCTCGACGACGGTGGGCGCGGATGGCACCGTTGCGTTGAAGGGCAGCGGCGGAAGCGGTGGCAGCGGTGGGAGCCAAAAGTTCCACTGATCGATACCGAGTTGCACGAAGGAGTTGAACGTGTCGATGACGACGTTGATCAATCCCTGCGAGAAGCTCACCCGTCCGTCGATCCAGTCGGCGATGTTGTAGGTGACACTGCGGGCGATCCGCTCGCCGAAGTGGTAGAAGATCGGGATTTGGGGCGCCAACCATCCGACGTACGGCACCCATCCGACCGCGTACGCGGCGAGATCGAAGCCGTACTGCACCCATGGCTCGACCGAGTCGTAGACGTTCTTGATGCTGCTTCCGATCGAAGTCGGTGCGACGACCGGAGGGAACTGAGGGCTCGGCAAGGCGGCGCCGAAGCTGGGGGGCACGACGATGCGTTGGACCCACTGAACCAGGAGTCGGGGTGCGTCGCCTGGAGTCGGTAGCGCAGTCGAGGCTGCGGACAGCGAGACCGCGACGCTGCTCCTCGGCTTCTCGACCGCTGCGGCGACCGCGGGTGGTGGAGCGATGGTCGTGGCTACCGTCAGCGCCGTCGCTGCGACGACCGCTTTTCCACTGCGCAGCAGGTGCAGGCAAGTTGGGTTCATCTCGGTCTCCGATCGTCGCGGGCTGCAATCGGCGCTACGTTGCCGGCGATCTTCCGTCTGGCTTGGCCGTCCCTGTCCCGGTTGTCCTAGTCGGCAAACTTACTCCGCTGCAGTTGGCATTGGAGCAATTCCCAGCCGAACCGCCCTGCGCGTAATTCGGAAGGGGAGGATGAATGGAATGATTTCAATCGGACCCGAAATGAACCTGACTAATTGGCCTTAGGTCGCTTGAACTGCTGTTATGTGTAGTACAACGAACTATGTTGCTGCTTTTTCAAAGACTGTCAGAGCAGTTGTCGTTCCATGATCAAACAAATCGATGTATTCACTGAATTCAGGCATGGAGTCGTTGAACGGATCTATGCTTCGAGAATAGTTGCGAATGGATCTAGCAAATCGCATAGAGAGGGGCAGTCATGTCTCCAACGAGTCGGTACCTGGTCCTGGTAATGGCGGCCGCGGCCATCGTGCCCCTTGCTTCAATCGGTACGGCACCGCCGGCACAGGCAGATTGCACCAATTCGGGTTATTCCACGGTGTGCGCGCAAGGCGACGTTCGAGGCGCCGACGGCGTGCCACGAGCCGCAACCCCCGTGGTTCCGTACCCGTGTGACAACGACTGGTATTGCGGCACCGACTGGGACCTCGACGTGGGTTGGGACCCCGGCCCGGGATGGGACCCGGGTCGCCCAGGTCGGCCGGGCGGTGGGGGAGGCATTGGACCACGACGCTGACACACGACACCGAGACACAGCAATCACACGATGAAGGAGTAGACATGTTGCCCTCAGTAAAGCCGCTGCGCGGCACGGTGTTCAGCGTGATGGGAGCCGGAGCGATCGCCGGCGCAGTCATCTTCGGTGCCGCCGGCACTGCAGCCGCTGAGCCGCCGCTGCCGCCACTCATCCCGCCTGCATGCACGGCAGCCGAACTCGCGCGTGTCATGTCCGGCGTGACGTTCGATACCTCCAACTACCTCACCGCGAACCCCGCGGTGAACGACTTCTTCACGAGCCTGAAGGGCCAGCCGAAGGACCAAATCGGCGACCAGGTGCGCGTGTACCTGGACGCCAACCCAGCGGTGCGGGACGAACTTCAGCGAATCCGGCAACCATCGGTTGAGTTCCGGAATCGCTGTGGCGCTCCGCCCACCCCCTGACACCCGGACTCGTCGTCGTCGGGGGGCTCGTCCACGCCGCCAGTAAGCTCACGGGGTGACCGGCGAGCCCCGCCCCGAGCTGCAGCGCGATGCCGAGCGCACCCGCGCCGATCTGCTCGCCGTCGCCACCGAGGTCTTCGCGGAATCGGGTTTCTCGGGTGCCCGGGTTGACGAGATCGCGGAACGCACCCGCACGACCAAGCGGATGATCTACTACTACTTCGGCGGCAAAGAGGGTCTGTACATGGCCGTTCTCGAGCACGCCTACCGCGGCATCCGCGAGGCCGAGCGGCGGCTGCAGGTCGACCACGTCGATCCGGTGGTCGCGATGCGCAAGCTGGCCGAGCTGACCTTCGACCACCATTTGGACCATCAGGCCTTCATCCGCCTGGTGGCCATCGAGAACATCCACCGCGGCGAGTACATCGGGCGCATCGACTCCCTGCGTAGCCTCGGTCAGCCGGCTACCTCGCTACTGGACGAGATCCTTGCGCGCGGCCACGCGCAGGGCGTGTTCCGCGCCGACGTCGATGCGCTCGACGTCCACCTGCTGATCAGCTCCTACTGCGTGTTCCAGGTCGCGAACCGCTACACGTTCGGCTTCCTGTTCGACGTCGACTTCACCGATCCCAGACGACGGGCTCACCTGCGCCAGATGATCGGCGACGTCGTCGTCGGCTGGCTCACCTCCTGACGGGCGATCCGACTCACACCGAATGCTTGACGAGACCCACGCCACAGTGCTGTACTCGCTTACTAACGAACTAGTTAGTACATTGAGAGGCGGTGCCGCGTGGCTCCCAGCCCGTACCTGGTCGGTCTCGTCGGACAAGGCGTCGGTCCGTCCCTGACTCCGGCGCTGCACATGGCCGAAGGCCGAGCCAACGGGCTCGACTACGTCTACCGCACGATCGACCTCAACGCCGTCGGCCTCGCGCCCGAGCGAATCGGGGACATCCTGACGTGGGCGCGCACGCTCGGATTCGACGCACTCAACGTCACGCACCCGTGCAAGCAGGCCGTGATCCCGCACCTCGACGCGCTCGACGACGAGGCTGCCGCGCTAGGGGCGGTCAACACGGTGGTGTTTCGGGGGCGGCGGGCAGGAGCGCAGCGACCCGGGGACGGGGAAGGTGGCGCCGTCGGCTACAACACCGACGCACCGGGTTTCCGCACGGGATTCGCCGAAGGCCTGCCCGGCGCGACCACCGGCAGCGTGGTGCTGCTCGGAGCCGGGGGAGCGGGCGCTGCCGTCGGACATGCCGTCCTCGACCTGGGCGCCGAACACCTCACCATCGTCGACCTCGACGTCGACCGTGCCGCGGCACTGGCCGGCGATCTCGCGGCCCGGCATCGCGAGGCCCGCGTCGACGCGTCGGCCTTCGACAAGCTGTCGGTCCTGGTGCCGCACGCCGACGGTGTCGTGCACTGCACGCCCACGGGCATGGCGGATCACCCGGGCATGCCGTTCGACGCCGCGCTTCTGCGGTCCGACCTCTGGGTAGCCGACATCGTCTATCGGCCGCTCAACACTGCGCTGCTCACCGCGGCCCGCGCTGCGGGTTGTCGCACACTCGACGGCGGCCACATGGCCGTGCACCAGGCGAGCATCGCCTTCGAGTTGATCACCGGGATTACCCCGGACGCCGACCGCATGTCACGCCACTTCCGAACGCTTGCAACGTAACTCGCAGAACCCATTCAACGAAGAATGTAGGAGGAACCCATGAGCATCATCGACAGCACTCCACCCGGCAACGTCCCACCAGGCAGCGGCCCAGCCGCCGTACCCGAGCGGACGCCGAAGAAGGCCGCGCTGGCCAGCTTCATGGGCAGCGCCGTCGAGTACTACGACTTCTTCGTTTTCGGCTTCGTTGCGGCGCTGGTCTTCCCGAAGGTCTTCTTTCCCGAGGGCAACGAAACCGTGGCGCTCGCACAGTCCTTCGCGACGCTCGGTGTCGCCTACCTCGCGCGGCCGATCGGTGCGTTCGTGATCGGCCACTTCGGTGACCGCATCGGGCGCCGGAACGTCCTGATGTTCACGCTCATCCTCATGGGCGCATCGACGTTCGCCATCGGCTGCCTCCCGACATACGAGACAGTCGGGGTGCTCGCGCCCATCCTGCTGGTGACCTGCCGTCTGCTGCAGGGCTTCTCGGCCGCGGGCGAACAGGCCGGCGCCAGCTCGCTGACCCTCGAGCACTCGCCCGACGATCAGCGCTCGTTCTTCACATCGTGGACGCTGACAGGGACGCAGGGCGGTCTGATCCTCGCCTCACTCGTGGTGATCCCGGTCGTCGCCCTCCCCGACGAGGACCTGTACTCCTGGGGCTGGCGAGTTCCGTTCTGGCTGAGCGCCTTCGTCGTCGTGGTCGCGTACTTCATTCGCCGCCGGCTGCACGAGACGCCCGAGTTCGAGGACGCCAAGGCCACAGGCACCATCGCCAAGATGCCGCTGGCGCCGCTGATGCGCAATCACTGGCGTGACGTTCTCCGCGTCATCTTCTGCGCGATGATCGCCGCGGTGTCCACGGTGTTCGCCAACCTCGCCATCGCCTACGGCAAGAAGATGGGCCTCAACGCCGACGAGACACTGTGGCTGGTGGTGGTCGCCAACATCGTCGCCCTCGGCACGCAACCGATGTTCGGCAAGCTCGCCGACCGGATCGGCCGCAAGCCGGTGTTCATCTACGGCGCACTGTCCTCGGCTGCGCTGATGCCGTTCTACCTACTGTCGATGAGTGGCGGGAACGACGTGCTGATGTTCGCACTCGCCATCGCCACGTTCTCGTTCGGCTACGCAGCCGCCAACGCCGTATGGCCGTCGTTCTACGGCGAGATGTTCGCCACCCGAGTTCGGTTCTCCGGCTTGGCCATCGGTACCCAACTCGGCTTCCTGGTCGCCGGTTTCGCCCCCGCCATCGTCACGGCACTCGGTGGCGTGGAGGAAGGCGGCTGGGTGGTCATCAGCATCTTCACCGCCGTCGTCTGCCTCATCGCCACGGCCGCCGCGCTCACGGCCAAGGAGACCAAGGACGTGCCGACCGCGGAACTGGGTGACAAGCCCACCACCGCGCGCAACCTCGTCGACCACTGAGCCCCGCTCACCAAGCCCGATGGGAGTAACCGTGCAGACCGACTCCGACAGCGCAATCGCCAGCCAGCAGGCCATCAGCGCGGAGATGGCGGCAATCGTGGCCGACTACGAGCGCGCGGGCGTCGAGGAGACGCAACCCCGCCTCGACTACAAGCCGTACCGGAGCAGCCTGCTGCGGCACCCGACCAAGGACCTGCACCACGCCGACCCAGAGGGCGTGGAGTCGTGGACGCCGTGCTTCTCCGAGCGCGACGTCAACCCGCTCGAGGCCGACCTCACCATCCAGCACGGCGGCGAGCCGATCGGCGAGCGGATCGTGGTGACCGGGCGGGTGGTCGACGGCGACGGCAGGCCCGTGCGGCGCCAGCTCGTCGAGATCTGGCAGGCGAATGCGGGCGGTCGCTACATCCACAAGCGGGACCAACATCCCGCGGCGATCGACCCCAACTTCACCGGCGTCGGCCGTTGCCTGACCGACGACGACGGCACCTACCGGTTCACCACCATCAAGCCGGGGCCGTATCCGTGGAAGAACCACCGCAACGCCTGGCGACCCGCGCACATCCACTTCTCGCTGTTCGGAACGGAATTCACGCAGCGGATGATCACCCAGATGTACTTCCCTAACGATCCGCTGTTCACGCTCGACCCGATCTACCAGTCCATCACCGACCGAAAGGCACGCGACCGATTGGTCGCCGCCTACGACCATGACGTCACCACCCACGAGTGGGCGACCGGATACCGCTGGGACATCGTGCTCACCGGCTCGACACCCACCCCGACCGAGAACGCCAACGATGGAGGCGAGGACCGATGAGCACGCTGCTGACCGCCACGCCGGGACAAACCGTCGGCCCCTTCTTCGGCTACGCCCTGCCGTTCGACAGATGCCACGAACTGGTGCCGCCCGGTTCGCCGAACGCCGTGCAGCTGTGGGGGATCGTCACCGATGGAGACGGCCGCCCCGTCCCCGACGCGCTGCTGGAGATCTGGCAGGCCGACATCGACGGCACGGTGCCCCGGTCCGCCGGGTCGCTGCACCGGGACGGCTTCACCTTCACCGGATGGGGGCGGGCCAGTACAGCTGACGATGGCCGGTACTCGTTCTCCACCGTGATCCCCGGCCCCACCCAGCCGGGAACCGCGTCCTTCATCCTGGTCACCGTGTTCGCCCGTGGACTGCTCAACCGGCTGTTCACCCGCGCGTACGTGCCCGGCGATCACCTGGGCCAGGATCCGCTGCTCGCCTCCCTGCCACCCGAACGCCGGGAGACCCTGATCGCCACCCACGACGCGGGCGGACTGCGCTTCGACGTCTCCCTGCAGGGTCCCCGCGAGACCGTCTTCCTGCGCTACCCCGGGCAGCAACGGTGACCGACCTCTTCTGGCCGGGAGACCATCTCGCCGGCGACCTGATGAGCGACGAGGCGTTCCTCGCCGCGATGGTTGCCGTGGAGCGGGCGTGGCTCGGCTGCCTCGTCGACGCAGGCATCGCCCCCGCGGACGCCCGCGCGGACCTGTCCGTCGCCGACGGCGACGCCGAGGAGATCGCGCGTCGCGCCGACGTCGACGGCAATCCCGTCAGTGCCCTCGTCGCGATCCTGCGGGACCGCTCCGACCCGACGACAGCGCGGTCGCTGCACCGCGGGTTGACGAGCCAGGACGTGCTCGACACCGCACTGATCATCTGCGTGCGCGACGTGCTCATCAGGGTCGGCGTCGAGTGCGCTGCGCAGATCCGCGCGCTGGCCGACCTCGCCGAACGGTACCGCGGTACACCGGCACTCGCGCGCACGCTCACCCAGGCGGCACTGCCCACCACGATGGGCGCCAAGATCGCGCGCTGGCTCGACGGCGTGCTCGACGCCGCGGAGCCGCTGGCCGACCTGCGGACGTCGTTGCCCGTCCAGGTCGGGGGCGCGGTGGGCACGCTCGCGGCCACGACCGAACTGGCCGGGTCGGTCGACGGAGCGCTCGCCCTCAGCGACGCGCTCGCCGACGAACTGATCCTGGCGCCCGCAGCGCCGTGGCACACCACTCGCTCGCCGGTCACCCGGATCGGGGATGCGCTGGTGACGTGCTGCGACGCCTGGGGACACGTCGCCGCCGACGTGGCAACGGGCAGTCGCCCCGAACTCGGCGAATTGGCGGAGGGGAGTGGCGGCGGGTCGTCGACCATGCCGCACAAGAACAATCCGGTGCGCTCGGTGCTGATCCGCCGCGCTGCACTCACCGCAGGCCCGCTCGGCGCCACGCTGCACACCGCGTCGGCCTCTAGCGTCGACGAACGCTCCGACGGCGCATGGCACGCGGAGTGGGCCACGCTGCGGACGCTGGCGCGGCGCACCGTCGTCGCCGCCGCCCACACGACCGACCTGGTCTCCGGGCTCCGGATCGACGAAGCCCGCGCCGCTGCCAATCTCGCCGCCGCCGACGGCCTCCTCGCCGAACAGCGAACGATGAGCGAATTGACCGGCAGACCGCCACTTTCCGACTACACGGGTGCGGCGGACCGACTCGTCGAGGCGACGCTGAGCCGGGCCCGCCGCTTCCTCGAGGAGTCCTCGTGACCGTTCCCGAACTCGCCGTCGTCGACTTCGGCGGACCGGCCGACGGCCCCCTGATCCTGCTGGGCCCCTCGCTGGGCACCTCGGCCGCCACCCTGTGGGGCGGCGTCGCCGACCGGCTCGTCCCGCACGCCCGGCTCGTCGCCTGGGATCTCCCCGGCCACGGCCGCAGCGCACCCGGCGATCCGTTCGGCATCGCGGATCTCGCCGCCGCCGTGCTCGCACTCGCGGACCGGCTCGGAGCCGAGACCTTCCACTACGCAGGCGATTCGGTGGGCGGTGCCGTCGGCCTCCAGATGATTCTCGACGCGCCGAGCCGGGTCAGCTCGGCCACACTGATGTGCACCGGCGCGGTGATCGGCACACCGGACGGCTGGCACCAGCGCGCGGCCACCGTGCGCGCCATGGGCATCTCGCCGATGGTGGACATCGCACCCGGGCGCTGGTTCGCACCCGGCTTCGTCGAGCGGCACCCCGGCGCTGCGGCGACCCTCCTCGACGGGCTGAGCCACACCGATCCGGAGTCCTACGCGAGGACGTGCGAGGCGCTGGCCGACTTCGACGTCGTGCGGCGATTGCCCGAGATCACCATCCCCATCCTCGCGATCGCTGGCCGCGACGACGTACCCACGCCACCGGAGTCGTTGCAGCGCATCGCCTCCGGAGTATCGGACGGCGAACTCGTCGTGCTCGACGGCGTCGGTCACCTCGCACCCGCGGAGGCGCCGGACCGGGTCGCGGCACTGATCGGCGAAAACGTCGGGCTGCCGGCGTCTCCCGTCCCCAACACCGTCGACGACGTCTACCGGGCCGGGATGGCCGTTCGCCGCGAGGTGCTCGGCGACGCCCATGTCGACCGGGCCGTGGCGGCGACCACCGACCTGACCGCGGACTTCCAGCGCATGATCACCGAATACGCCTGGGGTGGCATATGGACGAGACCCGGATTGGACCGCCGCAGCCGCTCGATGATCACGCTGACGGCGCTCATCGCTCGCGGCCACCACGAGGAATTCGCCATGCACCTGCGTGCCGCACGCCGCAACGGCCTGACCAACGACGAGATCAAGGAGCTGATCATGCAAACCGCGATCTACTGCGGCGTCCCGGACGCCAACTCCGCGTTCCGCATCGCCGCCGACGTACTGTCCGACTACGACGCCCAGGGCGGTGCCCGATGACGTCGATCACCGGGGATCCCGCGGCGGCGGTGGCCGGCATCGCCGACGGGTCCACAGTCCTGGTCGGCGGATTCGGCATGGCCGGCATGCCCACGACGCTGATCGAGGCGGTCATCGACAACGGCGCCACCGACCTGACGATCGTCAGCAACAACGCGGGCAACGGTGACACGGGTCTGGCCGCGCTGCTGGCCGCCGGGCGGGTGCGCCGAGTCATCTGTTCGTTTCCGCGGCAGGCGGATTCGTACGTCTTCGACGAGCTGTACCGCTCGGGCAGGATCGACCTGGAGGTGGTGCCGCAGGGCAACCTCGCCGAACGGATGCGGGCCGCGGGCGCCGGGATCGGTGCGTTCTTCTGCCCGACCGGTTACGGCACCGAACTCGCCGAGGGCAGGGAGACGCGCACCATCGACGGACGCGACTACGTCCTGGAGTATCCGATTCGCGGGGACGTGGCCCTGATCGGCGCCCATCGCAGTGACCGGATGGGCAACCTCGTCTACCGCAAGACCGCACGAAACTTCGGACCCGTGATGGCGACGGCGGCCGACCTCACCATCGTCGAGGTGTCCGCCGTCGTCGAGACGGGCAGCATCGACCCGGAAGTCGTCGTCACGCCGTCCATCTACGTCGACAGGGTCCTGGACCTCAGCGCAGCGACCAGCCTGGTATCGGAGGCCTCGTGACCATCGCCCTCAGCGTGTCGAAGACCGTCGAGAACCTCGACCGTGGACCACTCGGCCGTGACGAGATGGCCCGGGCCGTCGCCGCCGACATCCCGCCCGCATCGTTCGTCAACCTGGGAATCGGGCAACCCACGAAGGTGTCCGACTACCTCGCCCCCGACAGCGGGATCGTGCTGCACACCGAGAACGGCATGCTGGGCATGGGTCCCGAGGCCGTCGGCGACGAGATCGACCCCGATCTGATCAACGCAGGCAAGATCCCGGTCACCGAACTGCCCGGCGCGGCCTACTTCCACCACGCCGACTCGTTCGCGATGATGCGCGGCGGACACCTCGACGTCTGCGTCCTCGGCGCCTTCCAGGTGTCCGAGCACGGCGATCTCGCCAACTGGCACACCGGGGCACCTGGGGCGATCCCCGCCGTAGGCGGCGCCATGGATCTGGCGATCGGGGCGAAGGACGTCTTCGTGATGATGACGCTGTTCACCAAGGACGGCACACCGAAGCTGGTCTCGCAGTGCACGTATCCGCTGACGGGCCTGGCGTGCGTCAGCAGGGTGTACACCGAACTCGGGACCTTCGCCGTCGGCGCCGACGGCATCCGGGTCATCGCGACCTACGGAGTCTCCGTCGACGAACTCCGGGAACGTCTGGATCCGACGCTCCGACGCGTGGAGGACCAATGACTCTCACGACGCATCGCCACGTCAAGACCATCGCGACGGTCTGCCTGTCCGGAACGCTCGACGACAAGCTGGTCGCCGCCGCCCACGCCGGGTTCGATGGCATCGAGCTGTTCGAGCCCGATCTCGTCGCGTCGACGTCTAGTCCGAAGCAGATCCGCGAGCGATGCGAAGAACTCGGATTGCAGATCGTGCTGTACCAACCGTTCCGGGATCTCGACAGCACCGACCCCGAGCAATTCGAGCGGAACCTCAACCGGCTCGACCGCAAGTTCGACGTCATGACCGACCTCGGCGTCGACCTGATCCTGGTCTGCTCGAACGCATCGGCCGACGCGGTCGCCGACATGGACCAGCTGGCAACGCAATTGCGCGCGGCAGGGGAACTCGCCGAGCGCCGTGGGATGCGAATCGCCTACGAGGCCCTGGCGTGGGGTCGCACCGTCGATCTCTGGCAGCAGTCCTGGGACGCGGTCCGGCGAGCCGACCATCCCGCGGTCGGGTTGTGCCTGGACAGCTTTCACATCCTGTCGCGCTCGTCGACGATCGACGAACTGGGCGAGGTGCCCGGCGACAAGATCTTCTTCCTCCAACTTGCCGACGCACCGCACAAGGACATGGACGTGCTGCAGTGGAGCAGGCACTACCGACTGTTCCCGGGTGAGGGCGCATTCGATCTCGTCGACTTCACCTCGGCGGTACTGGGTGCCGGGTACCGGGGCCCGCTATCGCTCGAGGTGTTCAACGATGTCTTCCGACAGTCCTCGCCGGTTCGCACCGCCATCGACGCGGTCCGTTCGCTCGGCGCGCTCGAAGCCGGCCTCGACGACGCGCTGCCGCGACAGCGGTTCGACGCAGCGTTCGTCGAACTGAGCGTCACCCCCACCAACCTCGCCACCGCGGAACATGCACTGTCGGCGTTGGGATTCACGCCGTCGGCGACGCACCGGTCGAAGCGCGTGACGGCGTGGACTCAGTCAGATGCGACCATCCTGCTGACCGTCACGACCGATGCTGCCGAGGACGACTCCTCGGCACTGGCCGCGATCGCGTTCGACGCGGAGGACCCAACGGGTTTCGCGGCGTCGGCCGAGGGGTTGAACGTCGCCGCCCTGCCGCGCGTGGTGCGGCCGGGAGAGGCCGACCTGCCTGCCGTCGCGGCGCCCGACGGCGTGTCGGTCTTCTTCGTCTCGACCGAGGAGGGCCCCCTCGACTGGCGCCGCGACTTCGAGCCCGTGCCGCCGACCGACGCCGCCCCCGGTGCGGGCATCACCGCGATCGACCACGTCTCGGTCACCGCGCCGTTCGACCGGTACGACGAGAGCGTCCTGTTCTACCGCTCGGTGCTGGGGATGCGCACCGAGGAGGTGGCCGAGTACCCCGGGCCGTATGGGCTGGTGCGCAGCCATCTGCTCCGAGCGCCGGATCCGTCGGGATTCGGTGTGGCGCTCGACGGTCCGCTGCTGCGGCGGGGAAAGTGGACCCCGGGCGTGCAGACCCCGCAGCACATCGCGTTGCTCACCGACGACGTCCTCGCCACCCTGGACGCGCTGCCCGGGGACGCCCCGATTCTGCGCATTCCCGAGAACTACTACGTCGACCTTCGGGCTCGTCTGGATCTCGACGACGAGTTCGTGGAGCGGCTGCGCCGGTCGAACGTGCTGTACGACAGAAGCGCCGACGGGGAGTACCTGCACGCCTACACCACGGTGATCGGCTCGCAGGTGTACTTCGAGATCATCGAGCGGCGAGGCAACTACCGGGGGCGTCCCCTCGCGGACGCCCCGATCCGCATGGCCGCTCACGTCGCCGCGCGACGAGGCAGGACCGAGAAGTAGGCGGCGCGGGCATAAACGCCTAAAAAGACAGACTGAAAGCCGCAGCCTCTGTGGTCTGTCGAAGAAACCGCCTCGCAACGGGATCCGCGCCTGCGCCGACAGTAGTCGGGTGGGCGGGCCCACGGCAAGGCTCAGTGAGCGTTGCGCACACCCACCAGCGACACCAACCCCATGTCGCGGTACAGCGCCGCGGGCGGCACCTCGCGGAATCCCCGGACCCCTGCCCGTCCGGTCGCCGCCTGCGCGATCTTGCGGGCGATGCGGTAGTCGAGGTCCTTTAGAATGCCCCGGTCGGTCGTCGCGTCGAGCAGCGCGGGCAGACCGGCAACCGAGAACGGGCTGGCCGGGTCGAGCATGACGTTGGTGGCCTCGACGAGGTGGCGGGCACGCACGTCGACGGGCAGCGACGCCAGGGCGGGCGCTGCGCCATCGATGCGGGTGACGATGCGTCTGATGAAGCGGCGCAACCGATGCGGTCCGAGTGCCACGGTGCCTGCATGCGTGACCGACAGGCCGAGACAGTCGATGCGACCGCCCCCGAGATAGGCCGGGTCGATCGTGCAGGGCCTGCCGTGGCCGCTCAGCGCAGTCCGCAACTCCTTGGACAGCTTGCGACGCACGCCCAGCCCGTCGGTGAGCCCGTCGATCCTGCGATCGGCCTCGTGGAGTGCGTCCAGGTCCGAGTGCGCCAGGATGAAGTCGTCGTTGTAGCGGACGTAGAACATGCCGTCGATGTCCGAGATGGCCCTGTCCATGGGGACCACTGCGAGATTGCCCAACAGTGGCACCAGCGGCGTTCCCATCGCGATGCCGTTCACCCGGGTGAACTCGGCGCCGTCGGAGTCCCGGACCACGGGGCGGATCAGCGTGGTGATGAGATCCCAACTGCGAGAATCGATCTCACCGTCGACGCTGCCCATCGAGGCGACCTCGCGCACGGTGTGCCATAGCGCCGCGCCGGGACCGACGGGGAGGTTGTCGCCGTACTTCTCGAAGTCCGACTGCAGCACGTAGAGCGGCCCCGATGCCTGCCCGTCCCGTTCTCGATGCGCCCGGACGAACCGGGCGAACGCGCGCATGGCGCCGAGATTGGTCAGGCCCGGGAGGTAGGAGTACACGCCCGGCAGGCCGTAACAGCGGGCGTTGTGGGTGAGGATCTTGAACAGTGACGAGCCGACGACGTGGTCGACGAACGCGGGCTGGTGGGCAGCGCGTCGCTTGCCGTTGGTCTCCAGGAACCAGAGGTCCACGGGCTGTGGCTGATAGCTGCCATCTGCAATGCTGCGCGCAATCGCGCGCGACAGCGCCCGCCGGTCCGCCGCCGCGTCCAGATAGGTGACGCCGTCGGAGACCTCGTTGAACCCCATGCCGCGCTCGCTGCGCTTGGAGTAGATCCGCAGGATCGTGTCCTCGAAGGTCCTCGGGTCGACCAGTCGTCGTCCGATGTCGATCGGTTCACTGGGCATGGACGGCGCCCTCGCCGGTTCGTCGACCCAGCCGCCAGGTCTTCAAGGTCCGCAGCCACAGCTGGAAGTGCTCGGGGGAGGGATCCGGCGGCAGCACGAACACCATTCGCACCTTGTTGCGGTCGAAGATGGGCGACAGCCATCGTCCGGCCACCGTGATCACCAGGGCGTCGTCGTCGAGGCTTCGTACCGCCTTCGGCAGCAGTGCCACGAGCAGGTCCGGATCCAGGCCACGCATGGCGCGCGCCCCCGCACGGGTGTCGAGATCGGCCACGAATCCGTCCGGGAAGATGGCGAGGAACTCCGGTTGCAGCAGAGCCGGATTCACCGGCGGGGCGGGCACGGTGTCGACGGGTCTGAGCCACTTCGAGTCGAGGATGCGGTCCAGTGCGGCCGGACCGTCAGCGGCCGGGTCGGACCAGTGGCGTCCGCGATTCACGGCTCCGCCGGTCGCGGCCTGCATGGCCAGGTGCAGTTGGCCCGACTGTTTACCGTCGGAAGCCCGTTCGTAGAAGACCAGGGACGTTGGCGAGTGAAAGGCCATGCACCCCTTGTCACGCAACTCCTCCCGCACGAGCCGCACGGCTGCCGACCGCTGTCGCGCGGGGATCCACTCGGGCACGTTGACCGTTCCGGCGCGTACGGGACCGGGTTCCGCGGCCAAGGCCCGAATCCAGTCGCCCAACGGCAACTGCGTCGGACGTGACGGCACCCGGTCGTGGAAGTGCTGCAGGTTCATGTGCACGATGAGCAGGACGATCATCGCCGCGGTCAACTCCAACAGATCCGAGGCGGGGTTGGCGTCCATCCACACCAGCCCGAACAGGAGTGCGGTGAGGACGGTGGTGGCGGTGAGGCTGTTGAACCGGCCCTCGGCGAACAGACGGATCTGGTAGGTGCCGATGAAGCTGCGCACGACGAACAGGGGGAGCAGCGCGAGCAAGAACGAGAACGGGATGCCGGGCAGGACCCACGTTCCCAGGGCGGCTGCCAGACCCCAGAAGTAAAGAGTGACAACCGGTGTAACCCACAGCAACTGGTGGAAGAACCAGACGCGGTACTCGCGCAGCGCGGGCAGGCGCCGCAGCCGCACGAAGTCGAAGTAGAAGACGCTCGTCGCCTCGTAGGCCCCGCGGAACAGCGGCAGCGCGAGGTAGAAGAACTGGAAGGCATCGATCTCCCGCCAGGTCTGCAGGCCTGCGGTGAGGTCGAACGCCCGGGTGGTCGTGCCGTAGATCCCGGCGATGGCGAGGACGACGACCGCGTCGAGTCGCAGCCCGATCCCCGCCACCGTCGTCTCCACACCCAGCCGGACCGGGATGGACGGCAGCCGGAGCCGGCGACGCCCGGGCTCGCGGACGTTCGGCCACAGGCCTGCGAGGCGGTAGAGGCGGACCGCGAAGGTGACGGTGATCCAGATGGACAGCGCGTTCGAGACGATGATGGCGACGACGACCGCAGCCGTCGGGTAGAACATGACACCCGCGCCGATGACCAGCAGTTGAACCACGGTCGGGGCGAACAGCGTCCACAGCGGACGATAGACGCGCCGGGTGGCGAACATGCCCGAATGCAGCACGCGCACGGGCATTCTGAAGGCCAGCTCGACGACGATCAGGAGCGCATACACGTGGCCGATCGCGTCGCCGTCCTGCGGCAGCAGAGCGGTCAGCGTCCCCGCGCCTGCCACCGTCACGGCCGCCGCGACGAATACCGACAGGACCAGCCATGCGCCGATCTCGCGTTCGATCCCGTCCCGGTCACCGGATTCCGACAGTCCGCGCACGCGCTCGCGCATGATCTCCAGCAGGCCCCACCAGGCCCCGCTGACGAGCAGGCTGCCGACCCGCAGAATCATGACGGTGTACGCGGCCAGGCCGCCGAGTGTGGTGAGGATGACCAGGAATTCGGCCACGTGGACGGCGAAGTTCGTCCCGTCGACCACGAGCAGGTAGCGCAGGCGGTAGCGGAAGTACGCGAACATCCGCCCCGTCAGCAGGCACGCGTAGAGCGAGACGGTTCGGTTCTCGCGGCGCCGGGTCCGGTCGAACCACTGATCGATGTCGTTCACCAACATCCTCTCCAGCGTTGACCGCTGAGCCTTCTGCCGGTGATCTCTCAACCGCGCCGCGACGCTGTGGGAGGCTGCGTTGGGAAGGCGTCGGCGACGCTCGTCCCACTCCGTTCAGAAGGGTGCCGCATGCAGCGAGGCGACGTTACCGTATTTTCCATATCCGCGGTCCTGACCGCAGTGGTGGCGGCTGCCGTTGCATGCAGTTTGCTGATGTTCGACGGAAACCGGTCGACGCTCGTCTCCGACAGCAGCTCCGACTCGAGTCGGCTCGTGCTGACCTGGAGTCCCAGCTTCTGCAAGACGCAGCCCGCGAACCCGGAGTGCCAGTCGGGCGAACTCACCGGCATGGAGCGGACTTTGATCCTCCACGGGTTGTGGCCCCAGCCGCGGGACAACCAGTACTGCGGCGTATCGCAACGGCTCAAGGAGGTCGCGTCCAGGGGACGCGGCGACCTGCCGCCGATCGAGTTGTCCGACGGCGTGCGTGCTGGTTTGCAGTCGACGATGGCCAACTCGTCTCGCCTGTCGCTGCACGAGTGGTACGCGCACGGCACCTGCTCGGGCGTGACACCCGACGCCTTCTTCGGTGATGCGGTCGCGCTGACCGCCCAGGTTCGGGAGACGTTGGACCCGATGTTCCGGGACGTCGACGGCGGACAACTCACGGTGAGCGCGGTCCGCGCCCGCATGGACGAGCGGTTCGGCCCGGGGGCGGGGGAGCGCGTCGGGCTCAGTTGCCTCAACGCGAAGGGGGAGGGCGCCTACGTCGTCGACGTGCGCCTGTCGCTGCCGTCGGTCGCGGCGCTCCGCACCATGGACGAGTCACTGGACCTCGGCACGCTGCTGAACGAGGCTCCACCCATCGAGTCGGAGTGTGCCCACGGGCTCGTTCCCTGAGCTTCGTGTCCGCCGAAGAGCTGATCGACCGGGTACGGCGCGAACTGGCCGCAGCCGGCGACGCCGACCGCGCACCCGCGATGCAGGCGTACATGAAGTCCGACATGTCGTTTCGCGGCGTTCGCATGCCCGATCTCCGTCGCATCTGTGCACCCATCTTCGCGGCGCATCCGATCGAGTCGGTCGACGCGTTCGACGACACCGTCGAGCGCATGTTCGTCGAGGCGACGCACCGGGAGGAGCGCTATGCCGCCATCCAACTGGCGAGGCACCGGCTCTACCGCGCGCATCAGACGCCGGACAGGATTCCGCTGTATCGCCGGCTGATCGTCGCCGGGGCGTGGTGGGACACAGTGGACGAGATCGCAGGCAACCTGATCGGACCGATCTTGGCCGGGCATCAGGTGGAGGTGCGGCCGATCGTCCTCGGCTGGGCCACCGACTCCGATGCCTGGCTGCGGCGAACGGCGATCATCTCGCAGTTGGGCCTCAAGCACGAGACGGATTTGGCGCTGCTCACGGCAACCATCGACTCGAACGCCGACGACACCGACTTCTTCATCCGCAAGGCCATCGGCTGGGCGCTGCGGCAGTACGCGCGCACCGACCCAGGGTGGGTACGGGCATTCGTCGAGGCGCGGGAGGACCGGCTCAGCGGGCTGTCCAAACGCGAGGCGCTCAAGCGCCTCTGAGGCGGCGGCGTGCCATGAACATCTTGTTTGGACTGTGCTCAGCGGGATACGTGTGCTGGCCATGGAACCAGGCGTCTCCCAGCTTTCCGCCGACGTGATCGTCGCGCTCCTTTGGGCCGACATCGTGTGTCGAGACGTCGAGTCCGCATGCGCTCGAGCCGAACGCATCCGTCACGAGAGTGAACGGATCTTGAGGTCGCTGGAGAGTCGCGCAGCCATCCGTTGACTCTCGTGGAAGTGATCTTCGATGGCGAGCGGGTGCGCGCCGCACGGCCGAGCGGCTCGTGATCGGTTTGCGCGGCGACGCCAATTCGATTGCATTTTCAACCTTCGTCTCAGTCCATCTAGCGCAATAGACGATCTAGTTAACGAACGAAGCGCTTTTTTGCCTGGGTCGTCAAATTCGTTCAAATAGTGAATGGGGCAAACCAAAAACCCCCCTCAGCTAACGTCGATAGATCGGCGAACCATCCGATCATGACTTTGCTGAAGTTGCCCATCCATGTCAGAAACTGGTCATGAAATCCGATCCATTCAACCCATATCCGCAGTTCAAGGGCATGCCATGAGCCGTTGAAGTGATTAGGGCCACGCGTGACTGGGAACCTCAATCTGCGTGAAAGGGCAACGTTCGGGGGCGGGGCCAATGGGGATCGTGCATTGAGGAGCAAGTCATGTTGCAAAGCAAGTGGGAGCAGAGCAGGCCTGGGTTCAAGCGCTATTTCGTGATCGGCGCCGCGGCCGTCGCGGTCTCCGCATTCGGTGCGACCGCGATGTCGCCGAATTTGCGGCAGGTATCGCTGGACGTTGCCGAGGTGGCCGCCATCGACGAGTCGAACACGACCATCGGCATTGCGGATTCCGACCTGTACTTCGAGTCGTACGACCAGATCGACGCCGCGCTCGACGAGATGCAGGCGATGGGCGTCAACACCGTCCGGATCGGCATTCCGTGGGCGGGCATCAACCCGGTCGAGGGCTACTACGACTGGTCACAGTCCGACTATCTGATCAACGCGGCCGACGAGCGGGGGATGGGCATCCTGGCGGTCATCACCACGACGCCGACCTACCAGCAGAACGGCTCGGGCATCTACAGCGAGCCGATCGACCCGGCAGCGTACGGCGAGTTCGCGGGACTCGCCGCCGAGCGCTATGCCGGCCAGGTCGGCGCCTACGAGATCTGGAACGAGCCGAACGCGGCGCCGTTCTACGGTCCGGCACCCGACCCGGCCGGCTACACCGAGCTGCTCAAGGCGGCTTACACCTCCATCAAGGCAGCGGACCCCGACGCGACCGTCGTCGGTGGCGTGGTCGGTTCGACCATCACCTACGGCAACTTCACGTTGAATCCCGTCGACTTCGTCGACCAGATGTACGACGCAGGCGCCCAGGGGTACTTCGACGCCCTGTCGTTCCACCCGTACCAGTACACGATGCCGTTCTCGACCGGCGGCTACCACCCGGACTCGCCGCTGAATCAGCTCGACGACATCCACGACCTCATGGTCACCAACGGTGACGGCGACAAGCTGATCTGGGCCAGTGAGTACGGCCAGCCGACGGCGGTGTCGAGCGAGGCCGAGCAGGCCGCGTATCTCGAGGACATGTTGACCACCTGGCGCGAGATCGGCTACACCGGGCCGGCATTCGTCTACACGCTCGAGGACGACCTGACCGGGAGCACCGATCCGGAGGCCACTTTCGGGCTGATCCGCAGTGACGGCACCTGGAAGCCTGCCGCCTACGTCATCCAGGAACTGGCGCAGTCGCAGGAGACCACCGCCGAGATGGCGCAGATGGCGCTGGCGCTGCCGCAGGCCGAGACCGCCGCACCCGAGGATCTCGCTGCGCTGCAGGAGATCGCGGGCCCGACCGACCCGACGACGGAGACGCAGTTGGCGGCCAGCACCGATCAGCTCGCCGCCACCGCGCCCACCGCGACCGTCACCGACCCGGCGGCACCGGCGGTCGTGGAGCCGACGATCGCCGAGCCCGTGCTCGCGCAGCCGACGATCGCGGAGCCGACGATCAGCGAGCCGACCATCGCGGTGGCTCCGACCGAACCGACGGCGATCCCGACACCGGACCTCGACTCCACCCGGTCGGTCGAGTTGGTCGACACGCCGACCACCGAGCCGACGGTCGAGGCGCCGACTGAGCCGACGCCCACCAGTGTCGTCGACCAGACCCGGTCGACCGACCTGTCCGACGTCCCGACCACGGAGTCGCCCACCGGCACCGCGTCGGAGTCGACGACCGGCACCACGTCCGACACCACGTCGGGGTCGACGTCGGACACCACCTCCGGTTCCACCGAGACGAGTGGTTCGACGTCCAGCGACTCGACCTCGAGCGGTTCGACGTCGAAGTCCGACACGCCGAAGAAGCAGCGCTCCAACCGCTGATCACGGGGGTTGGGGGCAGGCGGGTCTCGACGACCCGCCTGCCTTCGCGTGTGCGGCACCGTGAGACGCTGCCGAGGTGTTCGTTCCGACCTACCGCGGCCGCGCAGCCGGTCTCGCACTGGGCTGTCTCGCCGACGCGGCGTTCGGCGATCCTCGCCGCGGACATCCGGTCGCGCTATTCGGCAGTGCCGCAACGCGTCTCGAGCGCATTCTGTATGCGGACCGACGTGGTGCGGGCGTCGCGTACACGGGTCTGCTCGTCGGGGCGGTGCTGGCCGCGACGGTCGCAGCGGACCGTGCGGCGGCCCGGCGTGGTCCGGCCTGGACGGCGGGCCTGACCGCCCTGTGCACGTTCACCTCTCTCGGTGGCACGTCGCTCGCTCGCACCGGCGCCCAGATGTCCGCCCGGTTGGACGCAACGGACATCGCGGGCGCCCGCGCGCTGCTCCCGTCGCTGTGCGGGCGTGATCCCGCCTCGCTCGACGCGTCCGGTCTGACGCGTGCCGCCCTCGAATCAATCGCCGAGAACACCTCCGACGCGGCGGTGGCACCCCTGCTGTGGGGGATGGCGGCAGGTGCCCCAGGACTACTCGCGTACCGGGCAGCCAACACGCTCGACGCAATGGTCGGCTACCGATCGCCCCGCTACGAGCGCTTCGGCTGGGCCGCAGCGCGTTTCGACGACGTGCTCAACTACCTGCCGGCACGTCTGTCCGGATTGCTGGTGGCGGCCTGCGCGATGACGGTCGGCGGATCGGCGGGCGCCGCGCTCGACGCGTGGCGCCGTGACGCCCGGAAGCATCCCAGCCCGAACGCCGGTGTGGTCGAGGCGTCGTTCGCCGGTGCCCTCGGGGTGCGGCTGGGCGGGCCGACGCAGTACGCCCACCGGCTCGAGATCCGTCCCACGCTCGGCGACGGCCGGACGCCGTCGGTGCCGGATCTGGTTCGTGCCGTTCGTCTTTCGCGTGCCGTGCAGGTGGGCGCCGTCGCCGTGTGCACAGCGGGCGCCCTCGGACTCAGCGGCGTCGGCCGTACCGGTCGGCGAGCTTCTGATCGGGTGTGAGGGGCGCGGGTTCCTCGGCCCCGGTCGGAGCGGGCTGCGCGGCGGCCTTCTCCCTGCGGCGCTGCTTGTACTCGGCGACCACGAAGTACCCGACGCCGATCGGCGCGATGATGCCGAACGCGATCCACTGGATGCCGTAGGACAGGAACGGGCCAGAGTCGAGGTGCGGTAGCGGTATGACGCCGAGGCCGCCGGGCTGGTCCTCGACCAGCTGCAGGTACGAACCCGCGACGGGGATGCCGGTGATGTCGCCGATTTGCCCGGTGTTGATGGAGTACACCTGCAGCGCGCCGTCCTGCCGGAACGGCTCCCGGCCGCCTGCGAGCAACTCGGAGTCCCGCAGACGCGCAGTGATCGTGATCGTCCCCGACGGCACCGGGTCGATCTCGGGCACCTTGTTGCCGTCGATCGGTTTGACGAAGCCACGGTCGACGAGCACCGTCGGTCCACCCTGGACGGCGAACGGCACCAGAACCTCGAAGGCAGGCTCGCCGTCGATCGAGCGGAGCCGGGCCAGCACCTGTCCCTGGGGTAGGTAGGACCCGGTCGCTGTCACCCGCTTCCACGTGTCGTCGTTCGCCGACGAGTCCTGACCCGGCAGCACGGTCGTCACGGGCACCGGTTCGGCGCTCAGGGACGCCGAGATCTGGGCGTTCTCCCGGGTGGTCTTCGTGTTCTTGCCCAGTTGCCACGGGGCGAGCACGGTGAAGCAGAGGTAGGCGAAGGCGATGACGACGACGTAGAGGGCGAGCCATTGGGGGCGTAGCAGGAAGGCCAACCGGCGGGCAGGAGCGAAGCGACCCGGGGTGTTGGCACGGCGGGCAGGAGCGAAGCGACCCGGGGTGTTGGTCGGGCGCATCAGCTGGCAGCCTCTCGGCCGGCGAGTCGATCGTCGACCCAGTCGTGCAGACCGGGCAGCGACGTCTCGATGACGTCGAACACGTCCTCGAAGTCGGTGCGGGTGCCGTAGTAGGGGTCTTCGACGTCGAGGGCGTGCGCCCCCGAACGCGGGTCGAACGACCGCAGCATGCGCAGCCGTTCCGGGGGCACGCCCTGGTCGCGCAGGATCCGCACGTGATTGCGGCCCATGGCGACCACCAGGTCGGCGCCGAGGTGGTCGTCGTCGAGTTGCGCTGCGCGGTGGAAGGTGGGGTAGCCGCGGTCGGCCAGCACCTCGGTGGCACGCGCGTCGGCGCCGTCACCCGCGTGCCAGCCACCCGTGCCCGCACTCGTCACCCGCACGACCCCGGCCAGCCCGCGCTCGGAGATCTGGTGGGCGAACATCTTCTCGGCCATCGGCGAGCGGCAGATGTTGCCCGAGCAGACGAACGTGACGTGGAGTGCTGGCGCGACGTCAGACACCCAGCACCTCCCTCAGGTCGTCGATGGTCGACACGTGCCCGGCGGCACGAACCGCTCCGGGATCGTCGAAGTCCCTCGCACCGTATCCCCAGCCGACGACGATTGTGTCGATGCCGTGTGCGGCCGCGCCAAGCACGTCGTGGTCCCGGTCACCCACCATGAGGACGTCGGCGGGCAGCGGCCCCAGCTGGGCCAGGGCGTGCGCCACCACGTCGGCCTTGGAGGACCGCACGCCGTCCACGCTGGCACCCGCGACCACCTCGAAGTGGTCGTCGAGACCGAAGTGTTCGACGATGCGCTGCGCCATGGGCTCGGACTTCGAGGTGGCGACGGCCAGGCGCACGCCCTTGGCCCGCAGGTCCGCCAGCAGCTCGGGGATCCCGTCGTAGACGGCGTTCATCGACCAGCCGCGCGTCGTGTAGTCGGCCCGGTAGGCGGCGATCGCCTCGTCGGCCCGTTCCCCCAGTCCCATCCCCGACAGCGTCACGTGCATCGGCGGGCCCACGACCAGCGACGCGAGGTCTCCGTCGGGCACGGCCGCGCCGATCCGAGCCAGGGCATGGCGAAAGCTCGACACGATGCCGCTGGCCGAATCGGTCAGCGTGCCGTCGAGGTCGAAGATCACCAACTGGGCGCTCACGCCTCCATTGTCGCCGACTACTGTCGTGCTGTGGCAAGGCAGATCCGTTCGGCGGCGCGGTACCACGGTGACGAGGCCTCGGGCCCCGGCATGCTGGACTTCGCCGTCAACGTGCGCGCCGACGCGCCACCGGCCTGGTTGACCGATCGTCTGCGGGCCAGGATGGGCGACCTCGGGCGGTATCCCTGCGCCGACGACGTGGCCCGCGCCACGTCCGCCGTAGCGCAGCGCCACGGTCGGGACGTCACCGAGGTGGCATTGCTGGCCGGCGGTGCCGAGGGGTTCGCCCTGCTGCCCAACCTGCAGCCGACCTTGGCCGCGCTGGTGGCGCCGTCGTTCACCGAGCCGGAGGCCGCACTCGCCGGGGCGGGCGTGCCATTCGAACACGTGGTGCTCGAGCGGCCGTTCACCCTGGACGCCGCTGCCGTCCCCGAGGATGCCGACCTCGTCGTCGTTGGCAACCCCACCAACCCCACGTCCGTGCTGCACACCCGCGATCAACTCCTCGCGCTGCGCAGGTCAGGTCGCATCCTCGTCGTCGACGAGGCCTTCGCCGACGCGATCCCCGGCGAGCCCGAGTCGTTGGCGGGGTTCGCCTCGCCCGACGTCGTCGTGTTGCGAAGCCTGACCAAGACGTGGTCGCTCGCGGGACTGCGCGTCGGCTATGCGCTGGGGCATCCCGACGTGCTGGCGAGATTGACTGGTACCCGGCCGCATTGGCCGCTGGGGACCCTGCAGCTGGAGGCCATCGCGGCGTGCAGCAGCGCCGCCGCAGTGGCCGAGGCGGACGCCGGTGCGGTGGCGTTGGCCGAACTGCGCGACGACATGGTCGCGGGCTTCGCCGAAGCGGGCGTCGACGTCGTAGCGGGACGGGCCCCTTATCTCCTGTTCTCCGTGGGAGACGCCGAACTGGTGCGGAAGCGGTTGGACGTGCAGGGGATCGCCGTGCGCCGCTGCGACACGTTCGTCGGACTCGACGGCCACTACCTGCGCGCGGCGGTCAGGCCGGAGTGGCCGGTGCTCCTCCAGGCGATCGTCGAGGCGATGCGATGAGCGTCCGGCTGGCCGACGTGATCGCGGTCCTCGACGATGCGTATCCGCCTGCGCTGGCACAGGATTGGGACTCGGTCGGACTGGTGTGCGGCGACCCGGACGAACTCGTGGAGTCCGTCACGATCACCGTGGACGCGACCGCCGCCGTCGTCGCCGACACCCCGGAGAGCAGCCTGCTGCTGGCCCACCACCCGCTGCTGCTGCGTGGCGTGGACACCGTCTCCGCCGACACCGCAAAGGGTGCGCTGCTGCACCGCCTGATCCGTTCGGGCAGCGCGCTGTTCACCGCGCACACCAACGCCGACGCGGCTGCACCTGGCGTGTCCGACGCGCTCGCCGACGCGCTGGGCCTCGTGGTCGAGGGCGTGCTGGATCGGAAGTCCGAAGGCCGCCGCCTCGACAAGTGGGTCTTCTTCGTGCCGCGCGAGAACGCAGAGGCCGTGCGCGAGGCCGTCTTCGCCGCAGGGGCCGGCCGGATCGGCGACTACTCGCACTGCTGCTGGACGGTCGAGGGCACCGGCCAGTTCCTGCCGCACGACGGCGCGACACCCGCGATCGGCAGCGTCGGCGCGATCGAACGCGTCGCGGAGGACCGCATCGAGGTGATCGCCCCGACCGGTGTGCGCGCCGACGTGCTGGCGGCCATGCGCGCGGCCCACCCGTACGAGGAGCCCGCCTTCGACGTCATCGCGCTTGCACCACTGCCGACCGGCACCGGCATCGGTAGGGTCTGTGCGCTACCGGAACCGCAATCGTTGTCCGCCTTCGTCGCTCACGTCGCCACGGCGCTGCCCAGCACGACGTGGGGCGTGCGCGCCGCGGGCGACCCGGACGCGCTGGTGTCGCGGGTGGCGGTGTGCGGCGGTGCGGGCGACTCACTGTTGGACGCCGCCGACGCGGCGGGCGTGCAGGCATACCTCACCGCTGACCTGCGGCACCACCCCGCCGACGAATACCGGCGGACCTCGGACGTAGCACTGATCGACGTCGCGCACTGGGCCAGCGAGCAGCCCTGGTGCGGGCAGGCGGCGGGCGTCCTCGAACGTCACTTCGGCACGGCACTTCCGGTGCGGGTGAGTTCCATCCGCACCGACCCCTGGAACATCGGAGAACAATGAAGGCAGATGTCTGGCAACAACACTCACTGGTGGAGTTGACCGCACTCGACGCCGAGATCGGTCGGCTCGACCACCGGGCGAAGAACCTCGCCGAGCAGCAGGCGCTCGACGCCGTCGCTGCTGAGCACCAGGAGGCGAGCGACAAGCTTGCCGTCGTCGCGATCTCGCTGGAAGACCTCGACGGTGAAGTCGCCAAGTACGAGTCCGAGATCGCGTCGGTGCGCCAGCGCGAGGACCGGGACCGGTCGATGCTTCAGTCGGGCAACGTGAACTCCAAGCAGCTCACCGACCTTCAACACGAACTCGAGACCCTGGAACGTCGGCAGGCCAGCCTCGAGGACGATCAACTCGAGGTGATGGAGCGCCGCGAACAGTTGCAGGAGGAGCAGGCCGCGCAGCAGCGCACGGTCGACGAACTGCGCGAGGCGGTCGCCGCGGCGCGTGCGGCCCGCGACGAGGTGCTCGTCACGATCGACGCCGCGCGGCAGAAGGCGCTCGGACGGCGAGCCGAGATCACCGAGGGCATCGACGCTGCGCTGCTGGCTGCCTACGACCGTCAGCGGGCCAACGGCGGCCCGGGAGCCGGCCTGCTGCAGGCCCGCCGGTGCGGTGCATGTCGCATCGAGATCGACCGGGCGGACATGGCGCGCATGTCGGGCCTGCCCGAGGACGAGGTGCTCCGGTGCCCGGAGTGCAACGCAATCCTGCTGCGGCAACCAGGTTCGTTCGCGTGAAGGTGGTCGTCGAGGCCGATGGGGGATCGCGGGGCAACCCCGGTCCGGCCGGATACGGAGCCGTCGTGTGGTCCGCGGACCACACCGTCCTGCTCGCCGAGCGCAAGGAGTCGATCGGTACCGCCACCAACAACGTCGCCGAATACCGTGGCCTGATCGCGGGTCTGGAGGCAGCCGCCGACGTGGGGGCCACCGAGGTCGTCGTCGCGATGGACTCCAAGTTGGTCGTCGAGCAGATGACGGGCCGCTGGCGCGTCAAGCACGCCGACATGATCCCGCTCAACGAGAAGGCGCGTTCGCTCGCCGCCGAGTTCGACCACGTGAGCTACGGGTGGATACCTCGGGAGAAGAACTCGCACGCCGATCGGCTGGCCAACGAGGCGATGGACGCCGCTGCAGACCAAACCCGTTCCGACGCACAGGAGACCGAGAAGGCCTCGACCGCCGTACGGACGTCACCCGCGGGGTGGACCGGCGCGCGCGGCGCTCCCACCCGCTTCCTGCTGCTGCGGCACGGGCAGACCGATCTGTCGGTGGAGCGCCGCTACTCGGGCAGGGGCAACCCTGCGCTGACCGAGCTGGGGCGGGCACAGGCCGACGCGGCAGCGGCGTATCTCGCCGAGCGGGATGACATCGCAGCAGTGATCAGTTCACCACTGCAGCGCGCCAGCGTCACTGCGGAGGCCGCAGCGAGCAAGCTCGGTCTCGACGTCACCGTCGAGGCCGACCTGATCGAGACCGACTTCGGCGCCTGGGAGGGACTGACGTTCGGTGAGGCCGCCGACCGCGATCCCGATCTGCACCAGCGGTGGCTGCGCGACACCAGCCTGGCGCCGCCGGACGGGGAGAGCTTCGACGAGGTGGCGCACCGGGTGCGACGGGCCCGCAACCGGCTCATCGCCGAGTACGGCGACGCGACCGTGCTGATCGTCTCGCACGTGACGCCGATCAAGACGATCCTGCGGCTCGCCCTCGACGCGGGCAACGGCATCCTGTACCGGCTGCACCTCGACCTGGCGTCGCTGTCGATCGCCGAGTTCTACCCCGACGGTGCGTCATCGGTGCGCCTGGTGAATCAGACGTCGTACCTCTAGTCGGTCCGGACGTGCATCCGCTCACCGTGCGGACCGAACAGCGCGATGGCCTCCACCGGGCCGTCGACCACGCCGAACCAGTGCGGTGTCCACGTCGAGAACTCCACGGCCTCACCGGGTTCGATGGTGAAGTCGCGGTCGCCGAGTAGGAGTCGCAGCTTGCCGGAGAGCACGTAGAGCCACTCCTGGCCGTCGTGAACGGGTAGTTCGTCGGGTGGGGTGCGCCGCCGCGCGCCGACCCGGATCTTGAACGCGTGTAGCCCGCCCGCGGGGCCGCCCCTGGTGAGCGGCCAGTAGGTGACGCCGTGCGCAGTGTGGGAGGCCCCGCGTACGCGCGGATCCTCGGCCTCGGGTGCACGCATCAGTTCGTCGGTGGTGACCGACAGCGCGGATGCCAGCCTCGGCAGGTGGTCCAGCGCGAGACGGCGCTTGCCCGATTCGAGTCGGCTGAGCGTGGACACGTCGATGTCGGCGCGGGTGGCCACGTCCTCGAGGGTCAGTCCGTGCTGGGTGCGCAATTCGCGTAGCCGTCGTCGCACGCGTGCGTCGACGTCGTCGTGGCCGTTTGCCTGCATGGCAAAACAGCTTGGCACTACTGACCGCCGAGGGCAAGCTCGAGGTCATGGAACGCGAATGGGATTGCATCGTCATCGGTGGAGGCGCCGCGGGTTTGAGCGCCGCATTGGTTCTGGGCCGCGCCAGGCGCCGCACGCTCGTCGTGGACGCCGGGAAGCCGAGCAACTCGGCGGCGCACGGCATCGGCGGTCTACTCGGCCACGACGGTCGGTCTCCTGCAGAGCTATACGAGAAGGGCCGCGCCGAACTGGCCGCGTACCCGGACGTCGAGGTGCGCAGCGGTGAGGTCGTGCGAGGGGAGCGGGGCTTCGTGCTGGAACTCGCCGACGGCTCGATCGAGAGGGCCAGGACCGTCGTGCTGGCGACCGGCATGGACTACCGGGTGCCGGATGTTCCCGGCATCAGCGAGGGCTGGGGGCGGTCGGTGTTCCACTGCCCGTTCTGCCACGGCTGGGAGGCGCGTGACCAGCCGGTCGCGGTGCTGGCCAACGGTGCGCGCGCCGTGCACATGGCGCTCATGATCCGCAATTGGACCGACGACGTCGTACTCCTCACCAATGCGGCCGACGACCTCGACGACGACCAGCGCAAGCAACTGGATGCCGCCGGGGTCAGCGTCGACCCGCGCGCCGTCGCGCGGTTCGTGACGTCCGGAGGGGACCTGAGCGCTGTCGAGTTCGCCGACGGCACCGAGTTGGCGAGGCGCGCTGCGCTCGTCGCGACGACGCTGCACCAACGGTCGCCGCTGGCAGCACAACTCGGCGCCACCGCCGTCCCCAGCCCGCTGGCACCCGACGGTCTGTTCGTCGACCAGTTTCAGCGCACCTCGGTGCCGGGGCTGTTCGCTGCAGGCGACATCGCCGCTCAGATGCCACAGGTCGCCGCCGCGATCGCGACGGGAAGCCTCGCGGGCGCATCTGTGGTGCAGACACTGCTCGGCGACGACGTCGGGCTGCCCGTGCCGCCGTGGCCGACCCAGGCGCTGCCCGCCGACGAGTACTGGGAACGGCACTACGGTGCGCGCGACCGGATTTGGAGCGGCCGCGTCAACGCGAGGCTCGAGGAGGTCGCGCGTGACCTGACGCCGGGCAGCGCGCTCGACCTTGGCTGCGGTGAGGGCGGTGACGCCGTCTGGCTGGCCGAACACGGGTGGCAGGTCACCGCCGTCGACATCTCCGAGACGGCGCTGGGCCGCGCCCGCGACGAGGCTAGCGCGCGTGGCGTGGCAGACCGCATCGCCTTCGAGCGGCACGATCTGTCCGAGACGTTCCCCGAGGGCGACTTCGACCTGGTGTCGGCGCAGTTCCTCCACTCGACGGTGCGTCTGGAACGCCCGCGCATCCTCTCCGACGCCGCCGCAGCCGTGCGGCCGGGAGGTCACCTGGTGATCGTCGACCACGGGGGAATGCCGTCGTGGGCGACCGGAGTACCGCACGATCACCCGTTCCCGAGCACCGAGGAGGTGCTCGCCGGGCTGAACCTCCGGGATGACCAGTGGGAACGGGTCCGCGTCGAGGCGATCGAGCGCGACGTCAGCACGCCCGATGGGAAGCAGGCGCGCATCGCGGACAACGTGATGGTGTTGCGGCGCAAGCCCTGACGACGACATGTCCTAACCTGGGCACCATGGCTGACGAATCGTGGACGGTGCAGATCGGTGAAGTTCCGGATCCGGGCGACACGGGTGTGCCACCCGTCCCGACCACCGTCTACGACGGCGACGAAGCGGGGGCTCGCGCCGCCTACGCGGAGTGCACCTCGAAGGCCGAGGCCGAGGACTACCGCTACGTCATGTTGCGCCACCTCGGCGACGTCGAAGAACTCTGGGGAACGCCGCCGGCCGTCGCCTAGCGCCGGCGGTGCCCTAGAACGGCGGTGGCTCCGGTTCGGTGGGGAAGGTCTCGTCGTACGCGAAGTCCTCGTCGAAGCGGTGCAGCGGTTTCGGCGTCGTGCGGTGGGCGTGGTTGGCGTGGCGTTCGGCGACGATGTCGGCGGTGCGTTGGCGGCTGCGGGTGCGGGAGCGGCGCGGCATCATCGCGGTCCGGTCGGCGCAGCGGTCGTCGTCGGTGCGCACCTGGGGTGCGACCGGGCCGGTGGGCTCGCACAGTCGGGGGAAGAGGGTCCCGCTGCCGGGGCCCGTGGGGTAGCACTCCCCGGCCGGTGAGGTCCACAGCACGGTACCGTCGGGGAGTTGTTCGTCGCGCCAGCCCCAGAACGTCTTGGCGAGGTGGTGAAATCGACACAGGCACTTGAGGTTCGACGCGTGGGTCGGTCCGCCGGCGGCGTAGGGGATGGTGTGGTCGAGGTCGCAGCCGAACGCCGGGCGGTCACAGCCGGGGAAGCGGCATGTCACGTCGCGGCACCGGACGTAGTCGGCCAACACCCGCGAGGGCCGGTACGCGCACTCGGCGGGTGCGGCGGCCCCGGGGTGGTGCAGGGGCCGCAGGCGGGCGTCGCGGGCCAGTTCGGTGATCAGCTCGGCGGGCAGTAGGCCCTCGTAGCCGTCGAGGATGCCCCCGGTGGTCGGGTCGCCGTCGAGGGTGGCCGCCTCAGCGATGACGTGCACCACGACCGCGCTGGCGATTCGCCCACCGGCCGGGCAGTCGTCGAGGTCGCAGTGGCACGACATGCGGTCCTGGTGCGCGGCCATGGCGCTGATCGCGTCGGCACGCAACTGGGCCAGGGTGCGGGGGTCGTCGTCGCAGACGGTGGCGGCCAGCGCCATCAGGCGTTCGGTGAAGGCGCGGGCGTGAGCGGCGTACACGACCGCGGTGATCTCGGTCAGGCCGCTGTCGACGTCGCCCCAGGTGACCTGACGGTCGGCGACCCGGTCCTTGCGGCGACGTACCGCGTCGAGGTCGCGGCGGGCGACGATCGCGTCGATGCGGGTGGCGAGCTGGCTGCGGCTGAGCCCACCCCAGCCGTGGGCGCGTTCGGCCAGCGTCCGGTCAACCCGGGCCAGGACGGTCGGGTCGACGATCAAGCCGGTACGGAACACCGCCGCCCGGAACACCGCTTCGTCGACGTCACCGGCGAGGAACCGTGCCCCCAGTGCGGGCAGTTGGTGGCGCAGGGCGTGGGCGTAGCGCACGTGCGACGCCGCGAGGTGGCGGTTGACGTTGAGCGCGGCGCTGACCTCCAAGGTGGCGGCGTCGGTGGCGTCGACCATCCACTGGTCGGCCTCACCGCCGTCCTGGGTGATCCGCAGCTCGACGAACCGGCCGATCGCGTCGAGCCGTTGCGCGGCAGCGCAGGCTTCGGCGCGCGCGGCGGATCCCATGCGCTGCAGGAGCAGCACACCGGGATCCGCATCGTCGAACACGTGTTCGAGTCTACGAGCACCCCCCGACAAGCCGACGGGATCAACCGTTGAGCTGTGTCACCCGGACGCTGTTGCCGGAGGGATCGCGGAACCCGGAGTCGATGCCGTAGGGCATCTCGGTCGGCGGCTCGGTGAACTCGACGCCGCGGGCCGACAACGTCTCGTACTCGGCGCGCACGTCATCGCTGATCAAGAAGACCGTGCCCGCGAAGCCCTTCGCCGTGAGGTCGAGCACCTGCTTGCGGGTGTCCTCGTCCATCACGGGCGGGCCGGGCACGGCCATCAACACGATGCTGACGTCGTCGTGGCCCGGCGGGCCGACGGTGAGCCACCTGAAGTCGCCCATCTCCTCGGGAAACGAAACGTCTTCGCGCACCTCCATACCGACCTTCTCGGTCCAGAACTTCAACGCAATCCCTTGATCATGAACCCACAGGTGGGTGCTTCCGATTCTCATCACGGGTCAGACGCTACGACCGCGATCAGGCGTCCGTCTTCTCCCCGTGTGCTCACTTGATGCGGCTGTCGGCGCGCGGCCGGGTGTCGCGTTGCAGGATGCAGCTGGGTACCCGCGCGCGGGATGCCGCGGGCGGCAGGCTGGCCCGGTACGCGGCGGGCGGTTTGCCGTAGACGCGGGCGAAGCTGGTCGTAAAAGATCCGACGCTGCGGAGACCGACCATCACGCACACATCGGCGACCGTCCGGTCGGTGTATCGCAGCAGCGCGGCCGCCCGCTCGAGCCGCCGGGTCTGCAGGTATGCGCGCGGTGATTCGCCGAACGTACGGGTGAACATCCGGGAGAAGTGTGCGCGCGACAGGCCGGCGGCCGCAGCGAGGTCGTCGACCGTGATCGGCTCGGCATACCGGGCATCGACCAGGTCCTTGGCGCGGAGCAGATATCGGACCGGTGGCACCTGTGCCATGCCGATCAGAGTACGGTGATCAGCGCGGACGAGTTGGCCGGGCGGCCGCGGACATCGGTTCTTCACCGGTGTTCGAGGAAAGTCCGGACTTCACAGAGCAGGGTGATTGCCAACGGCAATCCGAGGTGACTCGCGGGAAAGTGCCACAGAAAACAGACCGCCTCCCCGCCTCCGGGTAGGGGAGGTAAGGGTGAAACGGTGCGGTAAGAGCGCACCAGCACTCCGGGTGACCGGAGTGGCTAGGCAAACCCCACCCGAAGCAAGGCCAAGAAGGCCGCAACCTGGTTGCGGCTGCGCAGGCGTTCGAGGGCTGCTCGCCCGAGCCTGCGGGTAGGCCGCTCGAGGCACCCGGTGACGGTGTGTCCAGATGGATGGTCGCCGCCCCGCCGCCAGTAATGGTGACAGGGAACAGAATCCGGCTTACAGGCCAACTCGTTCCGCCCCGCGCGGCCTACCCGTCGCCCGCGGCCTTCTTCAACTTCTCGAGCGCATCCTCGATCTGGGTCTCGGCGTCGCGTGCTACATCGGCCTCCTTGCCGAACAGCACGCCGTAGGTGAACGTGTCCTCGCCCGCAGCGTGCGCGACGACCGCCTCCTGCAGCAGATGCGTGCGGCTGACCACGCTGTCCTGATGATCGCCCAGCAGCGACTGAATCGCCTTCGCCCGGTCCGCCACCTTGTCGTCACCCAGTGCGGCGGCGGTGTAGCGAAGTTGCTTGGCGCGCTTGCGAATCTTGTGCAGGGCCTCGTCACGCTCCTCGGGCGAGACGTCGGGATCCTTCGCCGCTGCCTTCGCCTTCTTGGCCGCCTTGCGCACCCTGCCGTAGGACGACTCGAGGCTGGGCGGTGCCGGCTCCTCACCAGGAGTGGCCGGGGACGGCTCCGCGGCGACGAGTGCCTCGAGACCGTCGAGCAGACGGAAGTAGCGCTCCGAGCGCATCGCCGACAGCGACCGCTTCCAGCCCGCCTGATAACGCCGCTTGCCGCCTTCGACGAGGCGTTCGCGCACCGGACCGCGCACCAAGGTCCCGGGGAGCGCATCGATTGCCTTGTCGTACTTCTCGGCGAGGACCTCGGCGTCGCGCGCCACGCCGAGGATCCCTGCCAGCTCCTTCAGCTCGTTCAGCAGCCAGGAGTCGTCGGTGAGTCCGAACGACTCCTCCGATGCGCGCAGCAGGCTGCGGATCTTGCGAGTGACGACGCGCATCTGATGCACGGAGTCCCACGCGTCGACCCGAACCGCGCGATCCCAGACGATCAGTTCGTCGACCAGTTCGGCGACGGCGCGGTGCACGGGATCGGGATGCGGCTTCTCGGTGGGTGTCGGACTCGGTTCATCGCCGCGCGCCTGATCCAGCACCTTGGCCAGTTTCGAACCGTGGCCGGCCGTCTCGGCCCCCGCGTCGAACAGCCGGTTGGCCAACCGCGCGAGCAGCGCCGCGCCCTCGTCGGGCTCGGTGTCGCCGATCAGTTCGAGTTCCCACTCCCGCCACGTCTGGCGGTCGTCGTTGGCGGGCGTCGATGCGGTCACCTGGTCGTCGCAGAACTCGGCGACCGGGCTGCCCGACGGCCCGATCAGCAGATCGACGGTGCGCGCGGTCTCGATGCGTGCCACCGGTGCCAGCGGCCGATCCCGCACGATGGCGAGCACGACATCCCGGAGGTCCTCCGGCACGCTCGTCGGATCGCCGTCGCCAAGGGGGAGTCGCACCTCGGTGCGCGAGTCGGGCCCGGCGGGCAGCTTCAGGTGCCACCCCGCATCGGGTCCACCCGTGCGTCGCCGCAACGTGATGCGGTGTGCGGCCAGGTCGTGTGCCGGTGTGTCGAAGTACACGGCGTCCAGCGACTGCACCGGCGAACGCTCGACACGGCTGATCGACGACAGACCCTCGAACGAGGGCGACACGGCGCTCTCCGACGGCGCGAACTTGCGCTCGATCTCGGTGTGGCGGGAGGCCTTGGGCTTGTCGGAGGGCATCTTCACCTTCGGTCGGGAGGGGTAGGGCTCGAAGTGTTGAACAGGGTGCCACATTGAGGTGAACGGACCGCCTCACCGCTGCGGCCTTCGTCGACGCGGGCTCGGAGGGCCCGTTACACATCGACAGTCGGTCGTAAGGAGTCGTGCGAGGGCGTGCGATAACGTTTGCTCCCATGCCCGAATTCGAGACGCTGACGTTCACCCAGACCGGACCCGTGACCAGCATCGTGCTGAACCGGCCCGAGGCCGCGAACGGCATGAACGACACGTTGACACGTGAATTGGCGGTCGCCGCCGCACTGTGCGACACCGAGGCCACGAAGGTGGTCACCATCACCGGCGCGGGCCGATTCTTCTGCGCCGGTGGCGACCTCAAGGCGATGGCCGCCGCACCCGACGCCGGCACGTTCGTCAAGGGCATCGCCGACGACCTGCACCGTGCGCTGTCGACGTTCGCGCGCATGGACGCCGTGCTGATCACCGCCGTGAACGGCACGGCCGCGGGCGCCGGGTTCAGCCTCGCCGTCACGGGCGACCTGGCGATCGCAGCCGAGTCCGCGAAGTTCACGATGGCCTACACGAAGGCGGGCCTGAGCCCAGACGGCAGCTCGTCGTACTACCTGCCTCGGCTGATCGGCATCCGCCGCACCCAGCAGCTCATGCTGACCAACCGCACGCTGACGGCCGCCGAAGCCCTCGACTGGGGCCTGCTCAGCGAGGTCGTGCCCGACGCCGACCTCGCCGGCCGCGCAGACGAACTGGCTCAGCAGATGGCCGCGACCTCACGCACATCCAACGGTGCGGTGAAGCGGCTGCTGCTCGACAGCTTCGGCAACGGCATCGAGGAACAGATGGAACTCGAGGCTCGCTACATCGCTGGGTGCGCACGATCCGCCGACGGCCAGGAGGGCATCGCGGCCTTCCTCGGCAAGCGGGCGCCTGCCTTCGGCTAGAAGGAGTGCTCCTCGGCGGGGAAGGCACCCGTCGCCACGTCCTGGGCGAATTCGGCAGCGGCGCGGCGCAATTCGCCGCCCACGTCGCCGAACCGCTTGACGAACTTCGCGGTCTTGCCCGCCGTCATGCCCGCCATGTCCTGCCACACCAGCACCTGGGCGTCACAGTTGGGGCCCGCGCCGATCCCGACGGTGGGAATGGTGAGCTTGCCGGTGATCTGGGTGGCCAGCTCGGCAGGCACCATCTCGAGCACCACGGCGATCGCACCGGCCTCGGCGACGGCGATGGCGTCGTGAATGGTCTGCTCGGCGCCGTCCCCGCGGCCCTGCACGCGGAAACCGCCGAGACCGTTGACGCTCTGCGGGGTGAATCCGATGTGCGCGACGACCGGGATGCCTGCCTGGGTCAGCGTCGCGATCTGCTCGGCAACGCGCTCGCCACCCTCGAGCTTGACCGCTGCTGCACCGGTCTCCTTGAGGAACCGGGTCGCGGTGGCCAGCGCCTGCTGCGGCCCGGCCTCATAGCTGCCGAACGGCAGATCGGCGACCACCAGTGCGTGCGGCGCCCCGCGGACGACGCCGCGGACCAGCGGGATGAGTTCGTCGGCCGTGACCGGCACCGTGGTGTCGTAGCCGTACACCACGTTGGCGGCCGAATCGCCGACCAGCAGAACCGGGATCTCGGCGTCGTCGAACACCCGCGCAGTGGAGTAGTCGTAGGCCGTCAGCATGGCCCACTTGTGGCCCTCTGACTTCCACTTCAGCAGGTGGTGGGTCCGTACCTTGGCGCGAGGCTTGCGCTCCGCGACGGTCGGATCGGTGGCAGCACCGTAGACACTTTGCTCAGACATCGTCGTCCCTCGTGTGGTCTGGTCGTCCTCGAGGCCCATCCGGGTCCCCGGGTCGTCTGACTGCTCCAGTGTGACACCCGCGTTGCCGAACGTGAACGGCCGGTGAAGTGCATTTCCTCACACCCTGGGAGGCGACCGGCCTAACATCGGCGGAATGCAACGGCTAAGCGGTCTCGACGCCAGCTTCCTCTACCTCGAATCCGCCGCATTGCCACTGCACGTGTGCTCGGTGCTGGAGATCGACCCGGCCACGATCCCCGGCGGCTACTCCTTCGACCGGTTGCGCGACGCGCTGGGGCTGCGGATCAAGGCGATGCCGGAGTTCCGCGAGAAGCTCGCCGACAACCGGCTCAACCTCGATCACCCGGTTCGCGTGGAGGACAAGGACTTCGACGTCGACCGGCACCTGCACCGCATCGGTCTGCCCGCGCCGGGCGGACGTGCCGAACTCGCCGAGATCTGCGGGCACATCGCGTCGTTGACGCTCGACCGCAGCCGCCCGCTGTGGGAGATGTGGGTCATCGAGAACCTCGCGAACACCACCGACGGCACCGAGGGCGGTCGCCTCGCGGTGCTGACCAAGGTGCACCACTCCGGCGTCGACGGCGTCACCGGTGCCAACCTCATGTCGCAGCTGTGTGCCACCGAACCGGACCCGCCAGCACCCGAACCGGTGGCCGGAGTCGGCCAGGCATCCGACCTCGAGATCGCGATCGGCGGCGCCATCCGGTTCGCCACTCGGCCGCTGAAGCTGGTCAACGTGCTGCCGATGACGGTGAACACGGTGCTGGACACCGTCAAGCGCGCCCGCAACGGCCTCACGATGGCAGCGCCGTTCAATGCGCCCAAGACGCGGTTCAACGCCAACGTCACCGGGCGCCGCAACGTCGCGTTCGCGCAGCTCGACCTCGAGGACATCAAGCTCGTCAAGAACCACTTCGGCGTCAAGGTCAACGACGTGGTGATGGCTCTGGTGTCCGGTGTGCTGCGCCGCTTCCTGCTCGACAGCGGCGAGCTGCCGGACAGCTCGCTGGTGGCGATGGTGCCGGTCTCGGTCCACGACAAGTCCGACAGGCCCGGCCGCAACCAGGTATCGGGCATGTTCGCCAGCCTGGAGACCAACGTCGAAGACCCTTCGCAGCGCATCAAGGCCATCGCGGAAGCCAATTCGCTTGCCAAGGAACATAGTTCGGCGATCGGGGCCACCCTGCTGCAGGACTGGACCCAGTTCGCCGCGCCCGCCGTGTTCGGCGTCGCGATGCGGGTCTACGCCCGCAGCAATCTCAGCGGCGCCCGGCCGGTGCACAACCTGGTGGTCTCCAACGTGCCCGGCCCACAGGTGCCGCTGTACTTCCTGGGCGCCGAGGTCAAGGCGATGTATCCGCTCGGGCCAATCTTCCACGGCTCCGGACTGAACATCACCGTCATGTCGCTCAACGGTGGGCTCGACGTCGGGCTGATCTCCTGCCCGGATCTGTTGCCCGACCTATGGGACATGGCCGACGACTTCCAAGTCGCGCTCGACGAGCTGGTGGCAGCCACCAAGTAGGCGCGCGGTAGCGCCCTTAGCAGCGGTGATGGCAGGTCATGGCAGCATGGGCAGCCATGAACCTCAAGAGCGGGGTCCTCGCGGCCGCCATGGTGATGATGGTGGTCGTCGGCTGTAGCAAAGTGGTCGACGGACGCGCGCTCGTCGGCGCCCCGCCGCCCGGCACGCCCGTGGACTGGGCGGAGTGCGAGGCCGACGCATCCGGTGACCTCCCACTTCCCTCGGGCGCCCAATGCGGGATGCTCTCGGTCCCCGTCGACTACGCCAAGCCCGACGGCGACGTCGCGCAGCTCGCGCTCATCAAGTTCCCCGCAACCGGCCAGAAGATCGGTTCGCTGTTCGTCAACCCGGGCGGGCCCGGCGAATCGGGCGTCGCGGCCGCGGCCTCACTGGTCGGCACCATGCCGGAATCGGTGCGCGAGCGCTTCGACCTCGTCGGCTTCGACCCGCGTGGCGTCGGGCGTTCCACCCCGGCGGTCTGGTGCAACTCCGACGAGGACAACGACAGGCTGCGCGCCGACCCGCAGGTCGACTACTCGCCCGAAGGCATCGAGCACATCGAGTCCGAGACCAAGGCATTCGTGCAGCGGTGCGTCGACAAGATGGGGGAGGAATTCCTCGCTAACGTCGGAACCGTCAGCGTCGCAAAGGATCTCGACGCCATGCGCGAGGCCATGGGCGACGAGAAGCTGACCTACCTCGGTTACTCCTACGGCACGCGCATCGGCGCCGCCTACGCCGAGGAGTTCCCGGACAGGGTGCGCGCCATGATCCTCGACGGCGCGGTCGACCCCAACGCCGACCCGCTCGAGGCCGACATCCGCCAGGCCGCCGCCTTCCAGACCGCGTTCAACGACTACGCGGCCGACTGCGCCAAGAACCCCAGCTGCCCGCTGGGCACTGACCCCGCCAAGGCGGTCGAGGTCTACAAGTCGATCGTCGATCCGCTGGTGGAACAGCCGGCCGAGACCGACGACCCGCGTGGCCTCAGCTACGGCGACGCGATCATCGGCACCATCCTGCCGCTCTACTCGCCCAACCTGTGGCGCCACCTGACCCAGGCACTCACCGAACTGCGCGAGGGCAGGGGCGACACGATGCTCGCTCTCGCCGACCTGTACATGGGACGCGACCCCGAGGGGCACTACAACAACTCGACCGACGTGCGCGTCGCGGTCAACTGCGTCGACGAGCCGCCGATCACCGACCGCGCGAAGGTCATCGAGCAGGACCGCCGCGCCCGCGAGGTCGCGCCGTTCATGAGCTACGGCGGCTTCACCGGCAACGCGCCGCTCGGCACGTGCGCGTTCTGGCCGGTCCCGCCCACCTCGACACCGCACGAACTGTCGGTCGAGGGCCTGCCTCCCACGCTCGTCGTGTCCACGACCAACGACCCAGCGACGCCGTACCAGGCCGGTGTCGACCTGGCCAAGCAACTCGGCGGAGCGTTGCTGACGTTCGACGGCACCCAGCACACCGTCGTGTTCCAGGGCGACCGCTGCGTCGACGACATCGCCGCCAGGTACCTCGTCGACGTCACCGTGCCGCCGGAGGGCGCGCGCTGCTAGCAGCGGCGAGCCGGCAAAGTCACCGAAGCATCACCGTCCGGTTGCCGACGCGTCTCCGCTCGACCGTGGATGCGGTGTCGAAGGCCTTTGCGTGCGAACATGATCGCCATGTGGCGGGTGGGCAGGACGTTCTCGGCACCGCTCGCGCTCGTGGTCCTGCTGGGCCTGGCCGGTCCGGTGTCTGCGGTTGCGTCGGCTGCGCCGGAAGGTGAACCGCTGCAGGCCTACGGTCAGTCGCCGGCATGGGGCAGCTGCACGCCGCTCGTCGGTGACGTCACGCGGATCCCCAACGCGCAGTGCGGCGTCGTGACCGTGCCCGTCGACTACGCCGACCCGGCGGGCCCGCAGGCCAACCTCGCCGTGATCCGCATCCCGGCCACCGGCGACCGCATCGGCGTGCTGATGGTGAACCCCGGCGGACCTGGCGCCTCGGCGGTCGACACCGTCGCAGGCATGGGTGCCAGCCTTGCGGGGACCGAGATCAACCGGCGCTTCGACCTCGTCGGGTTCGACCCGCGCGGCGTCGGCCACTCGACGCCAGAGGTCCGCTGCCGCACGGACGCCGAGTTCGACGCCTACCGCCGCCAACCGATGGCCGACTACAGCCCCGCAGGCGTCGCGGCCATCGAATCGATCTACGCCGGGCTCGCGCAGGGCTGCCTCCAGCGCACCGGCACGCCGTTCCTGGCCAACATCGGCACCGCCTCCACGGCCCAGGACATGGACGTGGTGCGGGCCGCGCTTGGTGAAGCCCAAATCAACTACCTCGGGTTCTCCTACGGCACCGAATTGGGTGCGAAGTACGCCGAGCGCTATCCCGACCGCGTGCGCGCCATGGTGCTCGACGGTGCGGTCGACCCGGGCTCGGACCCGATCGGCGAGAACATCCGGCAACTCGCCGGGTTCCAAACGGCTTTCGACGACTACGCCGCGGACTGCGCGCGCAGCACCGACTGCCCACTGGGCCAGGACCCGACCCAGTTCGTGGCGCGCTACCACCAGCTGGTCAACCCCCTGGTCGCCGGCCCGGCGGCCACCACCGACCCGCGTGGCCTGAGCTACCAGGACGCCATCACCGGCACCGTCAACGCGCTCTACACCGAGCGCTACTGGAAGTACCTGACCAGCGGGCTGCTCGGGCTGGCACGTGGCACCGACCCCGGCGACCTGCTCCTGCTCGCCGACGACTACCAGCAGCGCGACCGCAACGGGCACTACTCGAATCAGCAGGACGCGTTCACCGCGATCCGCTGCGTCGACGCGCCGTACCCGACTGACCCCGCCGTGTGGGCCGACGCCGACCGGCAGGCGCGCCTGGCTGCACCGTTCATGGCCTACGGCGAGTTCACCGGTTTCGCCCCCCGCGACATTTGCGCGCTGTGGCCCGTGCCGCCGACGTCGCAGCCCCAGGACGCGGTCTCGCCCGGTCCCGGCAAGGTCGTCGTCGTATCGACCACGCACGACCCCGCCACCCCGTATCAGGCGGGTGTGGACCTCGCCCGGCAGCTCGGCGGCTCCCTCATCTCGTTCGAGGGCACCCAGCACACGGTGGTGTTCAATGGCAGCCCGTGCGTCGACCCCGCGGTCGTCAGCTTCCTCGTCGACTCGGTGCAGCCACCGGCGGGTCTTCGCTGCTGACCGAGCCGCAGTGTCCGAGAACACGAACCGCAGCCATCGCGTAACACGGATTTAACAGCCGGTGCCTACGCTGCGCACATGGACCGGCAGAAGGAATTCGTGCTCCGCACGCTGGAGGAACGCGACATCCGATTCGTTCGACTCTGGTTCACCGACGTGCTCGGATACCTGAAGTCGGTCGCCATCGCACCCGCCGAGCTGGAGGGCGCGTTCGAAGAGGGCATCGGCTTCGACGGCTCCTCGATCGAGGGCTTCGCGCGGGTATCGGAAGCCGACATGGTGGCCCGTCCCGACCCGTCCACGTTCCAGGTGCTGCCCTGGACCACGAGCGCAGGCAAGCACCACTCGGCGCGCATGTTCTGCGACATCACGATGCCCGACGGGTCACCGTCGTGGGCCGACTCGCGCCACGTGCTGCGCCGTCAGCTCGCGCGCGCCAGCGACCTCGGGTTCTCCTGCTACGTGCATCCGGAGATCGAGTTCTTCCTCCTCAAGCCCGGCTCCGACGACGAGCCGCCCGTGCCTGCCGACAACGGCGGCTACTTCGATCAGGCCGTGCACGATTCGGCGCCCAACTTCCGCAGGCACGCCATCGACGCGTTGGAGTCGATGGGCATCTCGGTCGAGTTCAGCCACCACGAGGGCGCGCCGGGCCAGCAGGAGATCGACCTGCGCTACGCCGACGCACTGTCGATGGCCGACAACGTGATGACGTTCCGCTACGTCGTCAAGGAGGTCGCGCTCGGCGAGGGCGTGCGGGCGTCGTTCATGCCCAAGCCGTTCGCCGAATATCCCGGCTCCGCGATGCACACGCACATGAGCCTGTTCGAGGGCGACACCAACGCCTTCCACAGCCCCGACGACCCGCTGCAGCTGTCGGACGTCGCGAAGTCCTTCATCGCGGGCATCCTCGAGCACGCCAGCGAGATCAGCGCCGTCACCAACCAGTGGGTGAACTCCTACAAGCGCCTCGTGCACGGCGGTGAGGCGCCGACGGCGGCGTCCTGGGGTGCGGCCAACCGGTCGGCTCTGGTGCGGGTCCCGATGTACACCCCGCGCAAGGCGTCCTCCCGTCGCATCGAGGTGCGCAGCCCCGACTCGGCATGCAACCCGTACCTCACGTTCGCCATCCTGCTCGCGGCGGGCCTGCGCGGCGTGGAGAAGAACTACCAGCTGGCACCGCAGGCCGAGGACAACGTCTGGACGCTGACTCCCGAAGAGCGGCGTGCCATGGGCTACAAGGAGCTGCCCGGCAGCCTCGGCGTCGCGCTGAGTGAGATGGAGAACTCGGAGCTGGTCGCAGAAGCGCTCGGCGAGCACGTCTTCGACTACTTCCTGCGCAACAAGCGCACCGAGTGGGAGAACTACCGCAGCCACGTCACCCCGTTCGAACTCAAGACCTACCTGTCTCTCTAGCCCGTCTGCGTAACCGGGGGCAGTGGCCGCTGCGCTAAGTTCGGACCGTGGCCAAACCCGCGACGCAGCGACCCACGCTGCCCAGTGTCGGCAGGCTGGGCCTGGTCGCTCCCACCGCACGCGACGACCTCGACCGGCTCGGCTGGAACACCGACGCCCACGTCGAACTTCTGTGGTCGCTGTCGCGCGCCCCCGAGGCCGACGAGGCCCTGCGCGCCATCGTGCGCCTCGCCGAGGCGCTCGGCGGGGACTGGGACGAGCTGAACCGCGCCCTGCTCACCGACAAACCCCTGCGGGGCCGCCTCTTCGGCGTGCTCGGCTCGTCGCTGGCCCTCGGCGACCACCTGGTGGCCCGGCCCCGGTCATGGCAGCTGCTGGCCGGCGACGTCGGGCTCCCGTCGGCCGAGCAACTCGTGCGCGAGTTCGTCGAGGCCGCCGAGAACGTCACCGGCCCGGCGGCGGTACCCGCACTGCGGTCGCTGTACCGCGACCGGCTGCTGATCCTGGCCGCGCTGGACGTCGCTCCCACCGTGGAGAACGAACCCGTGCTGGCCTTCACCACCGTCGGCAGGCACCTGTCCGATCTGGCGGACGCCGCGCTGGCGGCCGCACTCGTCGTCGCCACCCGGACCGTGTGCGGTCCCGACACCGACGCGCCGAAGCTCGCGGTGATCGCCATGGGCAAATGCGGTGCGCGCGAACTCAACTACGTCAGCGACGTCGACGTCATCTTCGTCACCGACGACGCCGCGCACTCCAGCATGGCGCTGAACACCCGCGTCGCAGGCGAACTGATGCGGTTCGCCGGCGACGCCTTCTTCGAGGTCGACGCGGCACTACGGCCCGAGGGCAAGCAGGGGCAGCTCGTCCGCACGCTGGAGTCGCACGTCGCCTACTACGAGCGCTGGGCCAAGACCTGGGAATTCCAGGCCCTGCTCAAGGCGCGCCCCGCCGCGGGTGACGCCGACCTCGGCGCCCAATACGTCGACGCGCTGATGCCGATGGTGTGGACCGCGTGCGAGCGGCCGGACTTCGTGCCCGACGTCCAGGCCATGCGCCGCCGCGTCGAGGAACTCGTCCCCGCCGGGGTGCGCGACCGCGAACTCAAGCTGGGTACCGGCGGGCTGCGCGACGTCGAATTCGCCGTGCAGCTACTGCAACTCGTCCACGGCCGCACCGACGACGCACTGCACGTCTCCTCGACCGTCGACGCGCTGTCGGCGCTCGGCGAGGGCGGCTACGTCGGACGGGACGACGCGGCGAACCTGACGGCGTCCTACGAATTCCTTCGGCTGCTCGAGCACCGGCTGCAGCTGCAGCGGCTCAAGCGCACCCACATGCTGCCCGAACTCGACGACGAGGAGGCCATGCGCTGGCTGGCGCGCGCTGCCCACGTGCGACCCGACGGTCAACACGACGCGGTCGGCGTGCTGCGCGAGGAGCTGAAACGGCAAAGCCTGCGCGTCTCCCGGCTGCACGCCAAGCTGTTCTATCAGCCGCTGCTCGAGTCGGTCGCTTCTCCCACGGTGGAACTGAGTGCGAGCCTGAGCGCCCAGGCCGCCGAAAGGCAGCTCGCCGCACTGGGTTACGAGGGGCCTCAGAGTGCGCTGACCCACCTGGCCGCGCTGACCAGTCACGGCGGCAGGCGCGGACGCGTGCAGCAGGTGCTGCTGCCCACCCTGCTCGACTGGCTGTCCGACACGCCCGACCCGGACGCCGGATTGCTCGCATATCGCCGCATCAGCGAGGAACTCGCCGACGAGCGTTGGTATCTCGCGGCGCTGCGCGACGAGGGCGCCGTGGCCAAGCGGCTCATGCGGGTGCTCGGCACGTCGGCATACGTGCCCGATCTGCTGCTGCGGGCCCCTGAGGTGATCCGGCAGTACGCCGACGGGCCCAACGGCGCCAAACTCCTCGAAGTCGAACCCGACGGGTTCGCCCGGTCGCTGGTCGCCTCGTCTGGCCGGCACTCCGACCCGGTGCGTGCGATCGCCGCGGCACGGACCCTGCGCAGGCGGGAGCTGGCCCGCATCGCCTCCGCCGACCTGCTCGGTCTGCTCGAGGTCACCGAGGTGTGCAAGGGGCTGACCTCGGTGTGGGTGGCCGTGCTGCAGGCCGCGCTCGACGCGGTGACCCGCGCCAGCACGCCCGCGGGCGGGCCACCCGCCGTCATCGCGGTCATCGGCATGGGGCGCCTCGGTGGCAAGGAACTCGGCTACGGGTCGGACGCGGACGTCATGTTCGTGTGCGAACCCGTCGGCGGCGCAGAGGAATCCGTCGCCGTGAAGTGGGCCACCTCGATCGCCGAGCAGGTACGCGCCAGGCTCGGCACGCCCAGCGGTGACCCGCCCCTGGAGGTCGACGCCAACCTGCGTCCCGAGGGGCGCAGCGGCCCGCTGGTCCGCACGCTCGCGTCCTATCGCGCCTACTACGCCCAGTGGGTGCAGACGTGGGAGGTGCAGGCGCTGCTGCGCGCGCACTGCGTCGCCGGCGACGAGGATCTGGGGCAGCGGTTCCTGCTGATGATCGACGACATCCGGTACCCGCCCGACGGCGTGTCCGCGTCGGCCGTGCAGGAGATCAGGCGCATCAAGGCGCGCGTCGACGCCGAGCGACTGCCGCGCGGCGCCGACCCGAACACCCACACCAAGCTCGGTCGCGGCGGGCTGGCCGACATCGAGTGGACGGTGCAACTGCTGCAGCTGCGTCACGCGCACCGGATCCCCGCGCTGCACAACACCTCGACCCTCGAGACACTCAACGCCATCGGTGCGGCCGAACTCATCGCCGAAGGCGACGTCGACCTGCTGCGGCAGGCGTGGCTGACGGCGACCAAGGCCCGCAACGCGCTCGTGCTCGTCAAGGGCAAGCCGACCGACCAACTCCCTGGGCCCGGCCGTCAGCTCAACGCCGTGGCGCAGGCCGCGGGGTGGGCCAACGGCGACGGTAGTGAATTCCTGGACAACTACCTACGGGTGACGCGCCGCGCGAAGACCGTGGTGCGCAGAATCTTCGGAGAATAGATGGCGATGCAGGACTTTCCGTTCGACGTGATCACCGCCGACGAATACGACCGGCTGCGCGCCGCCTACGAGCCGCTCACCGAGTCGATGCGCAGGCTGATCGCCGCGGGCATCCGCACCGGGGTGGACGAGGACGAGATCCGGCAGGCCAAGGCGGCCATCGACTTGGCGACCGAGGTGCTCGAACGCACGCAGCGCGACACCACCTCGACGCTGCGGCACGCAGATACCGGCAGGCCGCTGGCATGGGCGAATCCGGCTGTCGGACTGCGCAATGCGATCGCCCCGCCGATGGACATCCGCCACGAACCCGACGGCACCTGCTGGGCGGAGTTCACGCTCGGCCCGGCCTACGAGGGTCCGCCCGGCCTGGTGCACGGCGGCATCTGCGCCCTGGTGCTCGACCACATCCTCGGCGAGGCGGCCAGCGACGGGCTCACCAAGCCACTGTTCACCGGGACGATCACGCTGAAGTACATGCGCGGGACCCCGCTGGGCCCGGTCCGGGCGGAGGCGTTCATCGAGCGCACCGAGGGCATCAAGACCTACGCCCGCGGCTATCTCGGGGACGCGCAGGGGCACACCGTCGAGGCCGATGGGGTGTTCATAAGGCCGGCGTGGGCTCGGGACGACGCGGGTGTCAGGGACAGCGCGTGAGGTTCTACGTCAGCACGGCGTTCCTCGACATCAAGGAGGTCGTCGAAGTGGCCAAGGCCGCAGACGATCTCGGGTACGAGGGCATGGGCATCCCGGATCACGTGATCAACCTCGAAACCCTCGAGACGCCTTACCCGTACACGAAGGACGGCTCGCGTCGCTGGGAGGCGTTCACGCACTGGCCCGATCCGTGGGTGATGATCGGCGCGATCGCGCTGGCGACGAGCAGGCTGAAGTTCGTCACGACCGTCTACCTGCCGGCGATGCGCGACCCGTACTCGGCGGCCAAGGCCATCGGCACGGCGGCCTGTCTGGCCGAGGGGCGGCTCGAGCTCGGCATCGGCGTCGGCTGGTGCGAGGAGGAGTTCACCCTCATGGGCCAGCGGTTCGACCGCCGCGGCAAGCGCACCGACGAGATGCTCGAACTCATGCGGGCGCTGTGGCAGCCGGGATGGACCGAGTTCGACGGCGAGTTCTACACGACGCCGCGACTGGAGATGGAACCCACGCCGCCACACATCCCGATCTACGTCGGCGGGCTGTCGAACGTCGCGCTGCGCCGCGCCGCCCGCAACGACGGCTGGATCGGCGATCTGATCACCACCGAGCAGGCGATCGCCTCGGTCGATCGGATACGCGCGCTGCGTGCCGAAAACGACTCGGGCATGGACGACTTCACCGTCATCACACCGCTCACCGACGCCTTCACCCCCGAGCACTACGCGCGGGCAGAGGCCGCAGGCATCGACGGCATCATCACGATGCCCTGGATGTTCTACAGCGGACCGACGGCGTCGCTGAGCGAGAAGATCGACGGCATGAAGCGGTTCCGCAAGGACCTCGGCCTCGACTCAGCTCAGTAGCGGTTGCGGCGGAACCGGCTGAGCAATCCGCCGCGAGGTGCCGCACCCCGTCCGGTGACCACGCCGCCACCCGGCGCAGCAGTGCCGCTGACGACGCGTTGGCCACGTACACCGCCGCCGACCATGGCGCCGCGACGGCGGGCGTCGAGTGACAGCGACCCACCGCCGAGTGCGGCCAGGAGCAGGAATGCGAAGCAGTACATCAGCGCGGGCTCGCCGCCATTGCCGCCCACGCCTGCGTCGTACGGCCAGAAGCCATTTGGCCAGTGTTGCCAGATGTAGGCGACGGCCATGTGACCCGACGCAATGAACGCGGCAATTCGGGTGAACAGCCCCACCAAAATCAGTAGGCCCGTGACCAATTCGATGATCCCGGCCCACCAGCCCGGCCACGTACCAACGGGAATGGCAGCGCCGAGGGGCCAGCCGAACACCTTCATGGTGCCGTGCAGGGTGAAGAGGAGTCCGAAGATGATGCGGAAGACGCTCAGGACGGGGGAGGAAAAGCCCGCGAGCCGATTCTCGAAGGTCGCCATGGGCAAACCCTACGCCGCGACGCTCAGGATCTTCCCAGCTTCACCCGACCGTTACCGGACCGACGTCCTCGCACGCCCACGCTTGCGGGCGGGCTGGGCGCGCATCGCGTCGAGTGCATACGCACCGCCGCCGGTGAAGACCAACAGCAGGAATCCGAAGCACAGGACGACGGGGAGTTCGCCACCGTTCTCGACGGGCCACGAGCCCTTCGGCTGATGCGTCATGAAGTACGCGAAGGCCATCTGGCCCGACGCGATGAACGCGGCGAACCGGGTGACGAAACCGATGAGAATCAGAAGGCCCGCGAGGAGTTCGATGACGCCGGCCCACCACAGCGGGAACGAGCCGAACGCGATGTCCACCGGTGCGGCGATCGGCCAGTCGAACAGCTTCTGCGTGCCGCGGATCGTGAACAGCAGGCCCAACACGATGCGGAACACGCTCACCGCCGTCGGCGTGAAGGCGGTCAGCTTCGACTCGAAGTTCGTCATGGCGCAGACCCTACTGAGACGAAACCACCCGCCCGGCGAACCGGGCGGGTGAAATCGCGTGTCGGACCGACTTACACGTCGTAGTAGAGCGAGAACTCGTACGGGTGAGGCCGGATCTGGATCGGCATGATCTCGTTCTCACGCTTGTACGAGATCCAGGTCTCGATCAGGTCCTCGGTGAACACGCCACCCTCGGTGAGGTATTCGTGGTCCTCCTCGAGCTTGTCGATGACCGCGGACAACGAGGTGGGCGCCTGCGGGATCGCGGCGGCCTCGTCCGGCGGCAGCTCGTAGAGGTCCTTGTCGACGGGCGTCAGCGGCTCGATCTTCTTCTTGATGCCGTCGATGCCTGCCATCAGCATCGCCGCGAACGCCAGGTACGGGTTGCCCGAGCTGTCCGGGCAACGGAATTCGAGACGCTTGGCCTTCGGGTTGTTGCCGGTGATCGGGATGCGGACGCACGCCGAGCGGTTGCGCTGGCTGTACACCAGGTTGATCGGTGCCTCGTAGCCGGGAACCAGGCGCTTGTAGGAGTTCACCGTCGGGTTGGTGAACGCCAGCAGCGACGGCGCGTGGTGCAGGATGCCGCCGATGTAGTGGCGGGCGAGGTCCGACAGGCCCGCGTAGCCCGACTCGTCGTGGAAGAGCGGCTGGCCGTCCTTCCACAGCGACTGGTGGGCGTGCATGCCGGAACCGTTGTCACCGAACAGCGGCTTGGGCATGAACGTGACGGTCTTGCCGTTCTTCCACGCCGTGTTCTTGATGATGTACTTGAACAGCAACACGTCGTCTGCCGCGTGCAGCAGGGTGTTGAACTTGTAGTTGATCTCCGCCTGGCCCGCGGTGCCGACCTCGTGGTGGCCGCGCTCGAGGATGAAGCCGGCGTTCTGGAGGTTGGTGGCCATCTCGTCGCGCAGGTCGACGTAGTGGTCGTACGGGGCGACGGGGAAGTAGCCGCCCTTGGGGCGCACCTTGTAGCCCAGGTTGGGGCTGCCGTCGGCCTCGAACGGCTCGCCGGTGTTCCACCAGCCGGACTCGGAGTCGACCTCGTAGGAGGTGCCGTTGATCTTGGAGTCGAACGTCACCGAGTCGAAGATGTAGAACTCGGCCTCGGCACCGAAGAAGCAGGTGTCGGCGATGCCGGTGCTGGCGAGGTAGTTCTCCGCCTTGCGGGCCACGTTGCGCGGGTCGCGGGAGTAGGCCTCGCGGGTGAACGGGTCGTGCACGAAGAAGCTGAGGTTCAGCGTCTTGGCCTTGCGGAACGGGTCGATGCGCGCCGTCTCGGGATCGGGCAGCAGCATCATGTCCGACTCGTGGATGGACTGGAAGCCGCGGACCGACGAGCCGTCGAACGCGAGGCCGTCCTCGAAGACGCTCTCATCGAACGCCGAGGCCGGGATCGAGAAGTGCTGGACGACACCCGGCAGATCGCAGAAACGGATGTCGACGTACTCGACCTTCTCGTCCTGGATCGTCTTGATGATGTCGTCGGCCGTCTTTTCTGCCACTGAGAAATCTCCTTTGACTGGTTACCCGCCGACTGACGCTATGGACACGATGTTGCACGGCAGTCAACCGCATGTTGCGCCGACGTTACGCGTCATTGATTCCCGGGGCCGATCGCGCTCGCCATATGCTGGACCACATGGCCCGCACCTTCGGTTCTTGGCTCTCCGGTCCGCCCCAACCCGAGGCGGGCGACCCGAGCGCAGGACCCAACGAGTACCCCGGCCAGCAGCTCGGCCTGCCCCCGTCGGGCAGCGGCTCGCTGGTCGGCTGGGGTCGCCGAATCGGGGCGCTGGCCATCGACTGGTTCATCGCCTACGGGCTGGGTGCGCTGGCCATGTCGATGGGCCTGGTGTCGATGAACGTGCTCTCGACCGCGGTCCTGGTGATCTGGCTGATCCTCGGCGTCATCGCGGTGCGGCTGTTCGGCTTCACCCCGGGCCAGGCCGCGCTCGGCCTGCGCGTCGCGTCCGTCGACAACCGCATCCACGTCGGAATGGGCCGCGCGCTGGTGCGCGGCCTGCTGATCGCGCTCGTCGTTCCGCCGCTGTTCACCGACACCGACGGCCGCGGACTGCAGGACAAGGCCACCGGCACCGCGATCGTCCGGCGCTAGGTCAGCGGGTTCATGCTCTTCGCGCAAGCGCTCATCGACGACGTACGGTGCGCTGCACGCCCTTCATCTTGGCGTTGCCCGGCATCGGACCCTTCGGCATGGCGGCCGGGCCGACGCGCGAGCCCAGCGCGACGAGACGCGACTCCAGCGAGTCCATCTGCTTGACCGTGATGTTGGCGGGCAGCTTGGTCAGGTGGCGTTCCAGCTTCGACAGCGGCACCTCACCCTCGCCGTTGCCGACGACGATGACGTAGATCGGTACGTCACCGACGAGCCGTGCCGTGCGCTTCTTCTCCTGGGCCAGTAGCGGTTTCACCCGGTTCGCCGACCCCTCGCCGACGAAGATCACCCCAGGACGGCCGATCACGCGGTGCACCGCGTCGAAGTGGCCCGTCGCCGCGACGCCCGGCGTGACGCGCCACTTGCCGCGCAGGTTGTCCAGCGCCCAGGCCGCAGCACCGGTCTGCCCCTCGGCCTTGCGGTAGACGGACTTCTGCGCGCGCCGACCGAAGATGATGAACGCGACCAGCGCACCGAGCAGGATGCCCAACGGGATCAGCGCGATCAGCGTGAAGGTGCTGCCTGCGATCAGCCCGGCGGCCACCGCGATGCCGACGATCACGACGAATGCGCCGATCATGTACGGCAGGAGGCGCTTGTCCTCCTTGCGTTGGATCTGGAATGCCTGCCACAGCTGACTGCGCCGCTCCTTGGAGGCAGCCTTCCGCGTGGCCTTCGCCTGGGCCTTGGCGGCCTTCATCTCGGCGGTATTGCGCTTTTTCGCCATTGGATCAGGATACGGGTGGCTTGGGCATTCCCCATGCCCCGCCGGACATCAGGACGCCGACGCCGCCCGGATGCGTGCGGTTTCGGCGTAGAGCCTGCCCGCGCGGTACGACGACCGCACCAGCGGACCGGCCAGAACACCGGAGAAACCGACCTCCTCGGCGAACTTCGAGTGCTCGACGAACTCCTCGGGCTTGACCCAGCGTTCCACCGGGTGGTGCCGCAGCGACGGACGCAGGTACTGCGTGATGGTGATGATGTCGCAGCCCGCCTGATGCAGGTCGACGAGCGCGGTCCGCACCTCGTCGGGCGTCTCGCCCATGCCGAGGATCAGATTGCTCTTGGTGACCAGACCGAACTCGCGCGCCGCCGTGATGACGTCGAGGCTGCGCTGGTACCGGAAGGCCGGACGGATCCGCTTGAAGATGCGGGGGACCGTCTCGACGTTGTGCGCGAACACCTCGGGACGTGACTCGAAGACCTCGTTGAGCTGTTCGGGGATCGCGTTGAAGTCCGGCGCCAGCAGCTCGACGCCGGTGTTCGGGTTGAGCGCGTGGATCTGGCGGACCGTCTCGGCGTACAGCCAGGCGCCGCCGTCGGGCAGGTCGTCGCGCGCGACGCCGGTCACCGTCGAGTACCGCAGGCCCATTGCCTGCACGCTCTCGGCGACGCGGCGCGGTTCGTCACGGTCGAGTTCGGCGGGCTTGCCGGTGTCGATCTGGCAGAAGTCGCACCGCCGGGTGCACTGTTCGCCGCCGATGAGGAAGGTCGCTTCGCGGTCCTCCCAGCACTCGTAGATGTTGGGGCAGCCCGCCTCCTCGCACACCGTGTGCAGACCCTCACGGCGCACCAGCGCCTTGAGTTCCTTGTATTCCGGGCCGGTCTTCAGCGTCGTCTTGATCCACGGCGGCTTGCGCTCGATGGGGGTCTCGGCGTTGCGGACCTCGAGCCGCAGCAATTTGCGGCCGTCGGGGGCGATAGTCACTGGGCCGATTCTACGCTCGCGACCGACGCCGCACCGACCGCGATGCGGCCGTCGAGAGCATCGGCGACGGCGTCGGCGACCATGTCGACGACGTCCGCGACGCCGACCGTCCGGCCCAGCTCGGCCGACAATGACGTCACGCCTGCATCGGAGATGCCACAGGGCACTATCGAGGAGTACGCGCCGAGATCGCAGTCGCAGTTCAGCGCGAAGCCGTGCAGCGTCGTCCCCCTGGCCACCCGGATGCCGATGGCCGCGATCTTGCGCGTCGGCCGCGGGCCGTCGGCGGGTACCCACACCCCGGAACGACCCTCCACCCGGCCGACAGGGACGCCGAGCGCCGTGCACACCGAGATCAGCGAATCCTCAAGGCGGCGAACGAACTTCACGACGTCCATCGGCTGCGCCAGACCGATGATCGGGTAGCCGACGAGCTGACCGGGACCGTGCCAGGTGATCTTGCCGCCGCGGTCGGTGTCGACGACCGGGATTCCGCCGGAGACCGTGGGGTCGGGGCGCTCGTGCGGTTCGGTGCGCTTGCCCGCCGTGTAGGTCGGGGGGTGTTCCAGCAGCAGCAGAGTGTCGGGACCGCCGGCGACCCTGGCGTCGGCCGTCTCGCGCTGCAACTGCCAGGCGGACTCGTAGTCCAGCGTGCCGAGCCGCCGAACGTCGATCGGTGACGATTCCGCGCGGACCGAGGCCCGCACCGGGGCAGAAGACATGCCTGTCACGGTACGCCCGCTATCCGCCGTCCTTGGCTGCCGTCGCGTAGGCCAGCGCCTCGCCGATCGTGTTGTGCCGGAACTCGAAGCCCGCCCGCTCCAACGCCGCGGGGATGGCCCGCTGGCCGGCGAGCAGGCCCTCGTCGGCGAACTCGCCGACGACCGCACGCAGTGCGAAGCCCGGCACCACCGTCGGCGTGGGCCGGTGCAGTGTCCGCCCCAGCGCTGCGGTGAACTCGGCGTTGGTCACCGGCGCGGGGCCGGTGAAGTTCACCGGCCCCGACACGTCGTCGTGGTCGATGGCGAACAGCAGCGCCCGAACCTGATCCTCGAGGCTGATCCACGCCATGTACTGCTTGCCGTTGCCAAGGCGTGTGCCGAGGCCGAACGCGAACAACGGCCGCAGCCGAGCGAGCACGCCACCGGACGGCGACAGGACGAGCCCGGTGCGTGCCAGCACCACCCGCGCACCGGCTGCGTGCGCCGCGGCGGTGGCGGCCTCCCAGTCCTCGCACAACTTGGCGAGGAACCCGTCGCCGCGTGGCGCGGTCTCGTCGACGACGCGGTTGCGCGTGTCGCCGTAGAAGCCGACCGCGCTCGCGTTGACGAGCACCGGCACCCCGGCATCGGCCACCGCGTTGGACAGGACGTCGGTCGGGCCGATCCGGCTGTCGCGCAGGCTCTGCTTGAAGGACCCGGACCAGCGCTTGTCCCCGACGCCGACACCGCACATGTTCACCACGGCGTCGACGTCGTCGAGCACGCCGGTGTCGAACTCGCCGGTGTCCGGGTTCCAGAACACGTCGTCGGCGTGGGCAGGCGCGCGTCGGACGAGCCGGACCACCCGGTGATCAGCGGCCCGCAGCGCACTGACGAGCGCCGTGCCGATGACACCGGACGAGCCGGCGATCGCGATGACCGACACGGGATTAGAGCCCGAGGTCGGCCTCGAACGCCCCTTCTTCGAGTCGCCGCTTGATGGTGGTCAGGAAACGGCCCGCGTCGGCACCGTCGATCAGACGGTGGTCGTAGGTCAGCGGCAGGTAGGCCACCGACCGGACGCCGATCGATTCGTTGCCGAACTCGTCGACGATCACCCTCGGACGCTTGACGATCGCACCGGTGCCAAGCATCGCCGCCTGCGGCGGAACCAGGATCGGCGTGTCGAACAGTGCGCCCTGACTGCCGATGTTGGTGATGGTGAACGTGCCGCCGGACAGCTCGTCGGGCTTCAGGTTGCCCGAACGCGCGCGTGCCGCAATGTCGGCGATCGCGCGGGCCAGCCCGCCCAGCGACAGGTCACCCGCGTTGTGCACCACCGGGGACAGCAGTCCCTGCTCGGTGTCGACGGCGAAGCCAAGGTGCTCGGCGTCGTAGTAGGTGATCTGCTTGCTGTCCTCGTCGTAGCTGGCGTTGACGTTCGGGTGCGCCTTGAGTGCGTCGACCACGGCGACGGCGAAGAACGGCAGGAACGTCAGGTTGACGCCCTCGCGCTCGGCGAAGCTGGCCTTTGCCCGCGCCCGCAGCGCCACGATCTTGGTCAGGTCGACCTCGTGGGTCTGCGTCAACTGCGCGGTGGTCTGCAGCGACTCCCGGGTCTTCTTGGCCGTGATCTGGCGGATCCGGTTCGCCTTCTGCGTGGTGCCACGCAGATGCGCCAGCTTCGGGGCAGGAGCCGACTTCGCGGCGGCGGGTGCGGCCGCGGGAGCCGAGGGCTCCGGGGTGGGCTCGGGAGCCTTCTTGGCCTCGGCAGCCGCGAGCACGTCCTGCTTGCGGACCCGGCCGCCGACGCCGGTGCCCTTCACCGACGCCAGATCGACGCCGTGCTCGGTCGCCAGCTTGCGAACCAGGGGAGTGACGTACGGGCCACCGTCGGACCCTGAGGCCTCGGCGGTCGCGGCAGGCGCCTTCGGCTCTTCCTTGCGTTCCGGCTTGGGCTCTTCCTTGGGCTCTTCCTTGGGCTCGGCCTTCGGTTCCGGCTTGGGCTCTTCCTCGGGCTCGGCCTTCGGTTCCGGCTTCGGCTCTTCCTTCGCCTCGGGTTCGGGCTCTGGCTCGGGCTCTGGCTCGGGCTCTGGCTCCGGTTCGGGCTCTGGCTCTGCTTCGGATGCCGCGTCCGCCGAGCCGATCTTGGCAAGTTCGCCGCCGACCTCGACGACGTCGTCCTCCTCGGCGGTGATGGCCAACAGCGTGCCCGCCACCGGGGAGGGGATCTCGGTGTCGACCTTGTCGGTGGATACCTCGACGAGGGGCTCGTCGAGCTCGACGCTGTCGCCGACCTCCTTGAGCCACCGGGTGACGGTGCCCTCGGTCACGGACTCGCCCAACTCCGGCATCTTGACCGACGTGGCGTCGCCGCCGCCGGAGGCTGCGGGCTTCTTCGCCGGCTTCTCGGGCTCGGGCTCCGCCTCGGTCTCCTCGGCGGCAGGTTCGGACTGCGCGGCGGGTTCCTCGGCGGGAGACTCTGCCTCGGCGGGCTCGTCGTCGGAAGCTGCATCGGAATCGGCATCGTCGGACCCCGAATCGTCGGACCCGCCTTCGCCCTCTTCGCCGATCGTGGCGAGGTCACCACCGACCTCGACGGTGTCGTCCTCCTGGGCGATGATCTTGGTCAGAACACCGGCCGCGGGAGAAGGGATTTCGGTGTCGACCTTGTCGGTCGACACCTCGAGCAGGGGCTCGTCGACTTCGACGGTGTCGCCCTCCTGCTTGAGCCAGCGGGTCACCGTCCCCTCCGTGACGCTCTCACCGAGTGCGGGCATCTGGACGGAGATGGCCATGTGTGTTGACTCCCTCGAACGGTCGCGCGTGCCAGGTCGAAATATCGCGTTGCCCATCCTTCCACGTCCGGGTGCGTTGGTCGTCGCAGACCTGCACACGGCGCGCTCTGGCACTATCGAATCAAGCGTTGGCACTTCCGTGCCGAAGGGAGTCGGGTCGAGTTGGGGCTGTTCGACAGGTTGCGACGTCGCCGCGGTGGCCGTACCAGCAAAGCGGACTCAGCGGCCAACCTCGGGTACCTGAAGCAGTGGGTAGCCACCCACACCGGTGTCGAGGCGTTCATCGAACCTCAGACCACCGTCACCGAGGTCACTGCGGTACTCGTCGCCGCCGACGGCGAGTGGACGCGCCGCCGCGTGGGCGGGCAGGCCGGTGCCCGCAAGCTGAACGCCCAACTCGGGATTCCCGTCTACGACGTACAGAAGGTCGGCTATCCGCAGCGGATGCGCGACTATGACGAGAAGCGACGCATCGAGCGCAAGCGTGCGGCGCGTCGCGAACTCGAAGATCGCTGAACCACCCCGGGAAGGTCACATGACGGCCATGCAGGAGACATTCGTCGAGAGCACGGACGGCGTCCGGATCGCGGTCTACGCCCAAGGCAACCCCTCCGGCCCGACCGTGGTGCTCGTGCACGGCTGGCCGGATTCGCACGTGCTGTGGGACGGCGTGGTGCCGCTGCTCGCCGACCGGTTCCGGGTGATCACGTACGACAACCGCGGCGTCGGGCGATCAGACGTCCCGCGGCGGGTCGCGTCGTACGCGATGGCGCGCTACGCCGACGACTTCGAGGCCGTGCTCGACGCGGTCGCACCGGGCAGCGCGGTGCACGTACTGGCTCACGACTGGGGGTCGGTCGGCGTATGGGAGTACCTCGCCCGACCGGAGTCGGGCCAGCGCGTCGCCTCGTTCACGTCGGTGTCGGGGCCCAGCACCGACCACCTGAACCGCTTCGTCGTCGGCAACCTGCTGCGCCCCTACCGTCCCCGCAAGTTCGCCCAGGCCGTCGCCCAGTTGACCCGGCTGTCGTACATGGGCCTGTTCTCCATCCCCGTGCTGGCGCCGACGTTGGTCCGCCTCGCGTTCCGGACGGGCCAGATGGAACGAGTCCATCCCGGCGGCGCGTCGGTCTCCGACGCGGTGGCGAGCATGAAGGTGTACCCCGCCAACTTCTTTCGTGCGCTCGCGCACGCCCGACCCGACCATCACGTCGACGTACCGGTGCAGATCATCGTCAACGCCCGTGACCCGTTCGTGCGGCATTACGTCTACGACGAGACCGACCGCTGGGCATCCCGGCTGTGGCGACGCGACCTGCGGGCGGGCCACTGGGCGCCCACGTCGCATCCCCAGGTGCTGGCGACGGCGGTGACCGAGCTGGCCGAGCACGTCGACGGTGCCGCACCCGCCCGCGGCCTGCTACGCGCCCAGGTCGGCCGCAACCGCAAGCACTTCGGCGACATGCTGGTGTCGGTGACCGGGGCGGGCAGCGGCATCGGCCGCGAGACCGCACTCGCCTTCGCCGCCGAGGGTGCGGAACTGATCGTCAGCGACATAGACGAGCAAGCCGCGGCCGATACTGCCGCGCGGATCGCCGCACGCGGTGGCGTGGCGCACGCCTATCGGCTCGACGTGTCCGACGCCGAGGCCGTCGAGGCGTTCGCCGCGCGGGTCTGCGACGAGCACGGGGTGCCGGACGTCGTGGTCAACAACGCCGGGATCGGCCAGGCCGGTGCCTTCCTCGACACCCCCGCCGACCAGTGGGACCGCGTGCTCGACGTCAACCTCGGGGGCGTGGTGAACGGGTGCCGCGCCTTCGCAGGCCGGCTCGTCGAACGGGGGACCGGCGGCCACGTCGTCAACGTGTCGTCGATGGCGGCCTACGCGCCGCTGCAGTCGATGAACGCCTACTGCACCAGCAAGGCCGCGGTGTACATGTTCTCGGACTGCCTGCGGGCCGAATTGTCCTCGGCGGGAATCGGTCTCACCACCGTGTGCCCGGGCGTCATCGACACCAACATCGTGCACACCACCCGCTTCGACCCGCCCCCGGCCAAGGCCGGTCAGGTCGCAGGCCGGCGCAAGCAGCTCGAAGCGATGTTCGCCGCGCGCCGCTACGGTCCCGACAAGGTGGCCAAGGCAATCGTGTCGGCGGTGCTCGAGAACAAGCCGATCCGCCCCGTGGCGCCGGAGGCGTACCTGCTCTACGGCACGTCGCGCATCGCGCCGCAGGCGCTGCGCAGCACCGCTCGCGGCAGCGTCATGTGATCAGCCGTTAGCGGCAACGTCCTCGATGACCGCGAACATCGTGCGCACCGGCACGCCGGTGCCGCCCTTGCCGGTGTAGCCCCATGGCCCGCCGGTGTTGTACGCCGGGCCCGCGATGTCGACGTGCGCCCACTCGACGCCCTCGGCGACGAACTCGCGCAGGTACACCCCGGCGACCAGCATGCCCGCGAAGCGCGAACCGCTGACGTTGGCCAGATCCGCCACCGTCGACTTGAGGTCGTCCTTCAGCTCCTCGGGCAGCGGCATCGGCCAGCCGTTCTCACCGACCTCCTGGCTCAGCGTCGCGACCCGGTCGCGAAAGTCGTCGCTGCCCATCACCCCGGGCGTACGCGACCCAAGGGCCACGGTCTGCGCGCCGGTCAGCGTCGACGTCTCGATCAGGTAGTCGGGGTCGTCCTCGCAGGCCCGCACGATCGCGTCGGCGAGGATCAGCCGACCCTCGGCGTCGGTGTTGAGCACCTCGACGGTGATGCCGCCGTACTGGGTCAGCACGTCACCGGGCCGCTGCGCCGTCGACGACGGCATGTTCTCCGCCATCGGGACCGTCGCGATGACGTCGACCGCCACCTTCTGCTTCGCGGCCAGCACGACGGTCGCGATCACGGCCGCGGCGCCACCCATGTCCGAGGTCATCTGATGCATGTTCAGCGCCGGCTTGATCGAGATGCCGCCGGTGTCGAACGTGATGCCCTTGCCGACCAGCGCGACCGTCTTGCCCTTCCGCTTGGCGCCGCGGTGAATCAGCCGCACCAGCCGCGGGGGACGCGACGAGCCCTTCCCGACGCCGATGATGCCGCCGTACCCGGCCTTCTCCAGCGCCTTCTCGTCGAGCACCTCGACCTCGAGGCCCGCCGCCTTGCCCAGCGCCTTCGCCCGGTCGGCGAATTCAGCCGGGAAGAGATGGCTCGGCGGGGTGTTCACGAAGTCGCGTGCAGTCGCAACCGCAGTCGCCACGTCGGTGCCGCGCACGGCCTTGGCCTTCGCGTCCTTGGCCGAGGCCAACGCCGTGATGCGGGCCAGCGCCGGGTCCTTGGGAGCGGTCTTGCCGCTGCGGAACTCGGTGAACCGGTAGGCACCAAGGATCAGACCCTCGACGGCCGCCTCGGTGTCGAGTTCGCTCAGCGTCGTCAGCACCGCCTCCGTGCCCGACAGGCTGCGGGCGGCGACACCGGAGGCGCGACGGATCACGTCGGCTGGCCAGGAGTCGCGCGGCTTGCCAAGGCCGACCGCCAGCACGCTTGCGACCGGGAGCGACGGCGCGACCACGCGGGTGGTCTGATCGGCACCGCCCTTGGCGCTCAGCGCCGCCAGCGCCGCTTCGATCTCGTCGACGGCCGTAGCGTCCAGGAACGGCGTGGGCACGACGCGGGCGGCGTCGTCGTCACCGCTGACCACGGGGACGATCAGTACGGCCGAACCGACCCCGCGCTTGGGCAGGCTGGCAGCGACGGTGACGGTGGGGGACTGGTATCCGGGTGCGGTGCTCACGGGGATCAACCCTAGCTAGCTAGGCTGGTTCGGTGACCGACAACCTGCTGCAGGGCCCGCTCGAGGACCGTCACCGCGAACTCGGAGCGAGTTTCGCCGAGTTCGGGGGCTGGCTGATGCCGGTGTCCTACGCGGGCACCGTCACCGAGCACAACGCCACCCGCACCGCGGTCGGCCTGTTCGACGTCAGCCACCTCGGCAAGGCACTCGTCAAGGGTCCAGGGGCGGTCGAGTTCCTCAACGCGGCGTTCACCAACGACCTCAACCGGATCGGACCCGGCAAGGCGCAATACACGTTGTGCTGCAACGAGTCCGGCGGTGTCATCGACGACCTGATCGCCTACTACGTGTCCGACGACGAGGTGTTCCTGGTGCCCAACGCGGCCAACACCGCCGCCGTCGTCGCCGCACTGCAGGCCGCCGCCCCTGCCGACCTGACCATCACCGACGAGCACCGTTCGCGTGCCGTGCTCGCCGTGCAAGGCCCGAAGTCACCGGAGGTGGTCGCCGGGCTCGGCCTGCCCACCGACATGGACTACATGGGGTGGGCCGACGCCGAGTACGACGGCGTCGGAGTCCGCGTGTGCCGAACCGGCTACACCGGCGAGCACGGCTACGAGCTGCTGCCCGAGTGGGACCGGGCGGGGGTCGTGTTCGACGCTCTGGTCGAGGGCGTGCGCACGGCGGGTGGCGAACTCGCAGGCCTCGGTGCCCGCGACACCCTGCGCACCGAGATGGGCTACGCGCTGCACGGCCACGAACTGACGCTGGACATCTCCCCGGTGCAGGCCCGCTGCGGCTGGGCGGTCGGCTGGAAGAAGGACGCCTTCTGGGGCCGCGACGCCCTGCTGGCCGAGAAGCAGGCGGGCCCCAAACGCGTGCTGCGCGGGCTGAAGGCCGTCGGCCGGGGCGTGCTGCGCTCGGGCATGACCGTCCTCGACGGTGACACTCCAGTGGGCGTCACGACCTCGGGAACGTTCTCTCCGACACTCAAAGTCGGCATCGCGCTCGCCCTCGTCGACACCGCAGCGGGAGTGACCGACGGGCAGCGGGTCGCGGTGAACGTCCGCGGCCGTGCGCTCGAGTGCGAGGTCGTCGCACCGCCGTTCGTGGAAGCGAAAACTCGCTAGCGCCGAGTTATACAATTCGTCCATGACCGACGGCCACCTCGACTTCTCGCTTGCCCGAAACGCGACACCGGCAAGCGACGAGGTACGTGCCGACATCCTGCGCGAACCCGGATTCGGCCGCTTCCACACCGACCACATGGTGTCGATCGACTACAGCGACGGGCGCTGGCACGACGCCAGGGTGCTGCCTTACGGCCCGATCGAACTGGACCCGTCGGCGGTCGTGCTGCACTACGCCCAGGAGGTCTTCGAGGGGCTCAAGGCCTACCGCTGGAGCGACGGCTCGATCGTGTCGTTCCGGCCCGAGGCCAATGCCGCGCGGCTGCGCCGCTCCGCGCGCAGGCTCGCGATCCCCGAGCTGCCCGACGAGGTTTTCCTCGAGTCGCTGCGGCAGCTGATCGCCGTCGACGGCGACTGGGTGCCCGCGGCCGGCGGCGAGGAGTCGCTCTACCTGCGGCCGTTCATCTTCGCCACCGAGCCGGGACTGGGCGTGCGCCCCGCCAACCAGTACCGCTACCTTGTCATCGGCTCGCCGGCAGGTGCGTACTTCAAGGGCGGCGTCCGGCCGGTGTCGGTGTGGCTGTCCACCGAGTACGTGCGGGCCAGCCCCGGCGGCACCGGCGCCGCGAAGTTCGGCGGCAACTACGCGGCATCGCTGCTCGCGCAGGCCGAGGCCACCGACCACGGCTGCGACCAGGTGGTGTGGCTCGACGCCATCGAACGCCGGTACGTCGAGGAAATGGGTGGCATGAACCTGTTCTTCGTGTTCGGCAGCGGGGGGTCGGCGCGCCTGGTAACGCCCGAACTCAGCGGATCGCTGCTTCCCGGCATCACCCGAGATTCGTTGCTGCAGTTGGCGACTGACGCGGGCTTCGCCGTCGAGGAGCGCAAGATCGACGTCGACGAGTGGCAGAAGAAGGCTGCGGCCGGCGAGATCACCGAGGTCTTCGCCTGCGGTACCGCGGCCGTCATCACCCCCGTGTCGCACGTGAAGTCCGGCGACGGTGACTTCACCATCGCCGACGGCGAACCGGGTGAGGTCACCATGGCGTTGCGCGACACGTTGACCGGCATCCAGCGCGGCAAGTTCGCCGACACCCACGGCTGGATGACCCGGCTCGGATAGAATCCGGTCGTCCCCATCGGGACACCGGACGAGCGGCACCGTACCCGGCCAGCGACAAGACGGCGCGTCGGAGGTCGACCGTGTCGTGGTTCGTGTTGTTCATATCTGGCGTTCTCGAAGCCTGCTGGGCCGTAGCGCTCGGGAAGTCCGAAGGCTTCACCCGGCTCGTCCCGTCGATCGTGTTCGGCGTCGCGGTGGTGCTGTCGATGATCGGGCTGGCCTACGCCATGCGCGAACTACCCGTGGCGACCAGCTACGTGGTGTGGGTGGGCATCGGCGCGGTGCTGACCGCGGCGTACTCGTTCATCAGCGGTGACGAAGCCGTGTCGGTGGCCAAGGTGGCATTGATCGGGCTCATCACCGCCTCGGTCATCGGGCTCAAGCTGCTGCACGGCTGACCGCTCAGCCGATCGTCATCCCCAGTGCTGCAACGGTCGTCGTGATCTCGACGACCGCGCCGAGGACGTCACCGGTGATGCCGCCGAACCGCCGGACGCAGTGCGCGACCAGCAGTGCGGCGACGGCCAGCGCGAGAACGACGCCCAGCGGACCCTGCCACGGTCGGGGGGTCGTGAATGCGGCGGCCGCCACCACCGCGAGAACCCACGCGGCCACCACCCAGATCGGCTGCGTGCCCGCCACCGCACCGCCGAGCGTGCTGCCCGGTGCGGCTGGCACGCCGCGGCGGCAGGCCACGACGACGGCCACCCGGCCCGCGGTGACGGTCACCACGACGGCGAGAGCCCCGGACGCCGAGAACGCGAACCCCTGCAGCGCGACGACGACCACGATCGCCGCCACCCCGAACGGGCCCGCCGTGCCGTCGCGCATCACCGCGAGCGCGCGTTCCGGCGGTCCGTAGCACCCGAGGCCGTCGGTCGTGTCGGACAGCCCGTCCACGTGCAGACCGCGCGTGACCAGCAGCAGCGTCGCCACCGCGAGGAAGCCGGTCAGCGGGCTGCCCGCGCCGAAGGCCTGGCCCGCCAGCCACACCACGCCCGCGGCGAGCGCACCCAGCGCGACGCCTGCGACCGGCAGAGCGGTCAGGGCGCCCCTGCCGAACGGGCCCCTCGAGCGGATCGGCAGCACCGTCGCGAACGTCAGCGCCGACGCCAGCGAGGAGATCACGGTTCGGCGCGGTCGCTCACGGCGGCCTCGGCGAACGTGGCCATCGATGCCAGCGTGCCCACGGCCGCCCGGAGCACCGAGAGCGCGATGGTGGCGCCGGTGCCCTCGCCGAGACGCATGCCGAGGTCCACGATCGGCTCGAGTCCGAGTCGCTGCAGTGCCAGCGTGTGCGCGGGTTCGGTGGAGCGGTGCCCTGCCTGCCACCACAGCCGCGCGCCGGGAGCCATGCGTTCTGCGGCCAATGCAGCCGCGCTCACCACGACGCCGTCGAGAAGCACGGGCGTGCGCCGCGTGGCTGCCTGAGCGAGGAATCCGGCCATGGCGGCCAGGTCGGCACCGCCGCAGATTCGAAGCAGCGCAACGGGATCGGTCATCGAGGGTCGCGCGCGGAAGAGCGCGTCGCGGATCGCGGCGGTCTTGCGGGCCCAGCCTGCGTCGTCGACGCCGGTGCCGCGACCGACGACCGCGACGGGTTCGGCGTCGGTCAGCGCCGCGATCAACGTCGTCGCAGGGGTGGTGTTCCCGATGCCCATGTCGCCCGCGATCAGCAGATCGGCACCGCCGTCGACCTCCTCGTCGGCCACGTCGCGCCCGGCCTGGATCGCGGCGTCGACCTCCTCGGCCGTCAACGCGTCCTCGACGGCGATGTTGCCACTGCCGCGCCGCACCCGGTGGGCACCGATCGCCTGCGACACCGGGCTGTCGGAGTCCACCGCGACGTCCACCACCCGCACGCCGGCACCCGCCAGCTCGGCCAGCACGTTGATCGCGGCGCCACCGGCATCGAAGTTCGCGACCATCTGCGCGGTGACCTCGGCCGGGAACGCCGAGACGCCCGCGGCGGTCACGCCGTGATCGCCCGCGAACACGACGACCCGCGCGCGTTCGAACTGCCGGGGCGGGCAGACGCCCTGACAGGACGCCACCCACACCGAGAGATCCTCGAGTCGGCCGAGCGAGCCCGGGGGCTTGGTCAGCGTGGCCTGGCGGGCGCGCGCGGCGGCGGCCACCTCGGCGTCCGGAGCCGGGATGGAGGCGGAAGCGCTCACGCGGGTTCCTTCACGGTGACCGGCTGACCGGCCACGACCAGCACGACGCGCTCGCACGCCTGAGCCAGGCGCTGATTCAGCGTGCCGAGGGCGTCGGTGAACAGCCGCCCCGACTCGGTGGCAGGCACCACGGTCAGACCAACCTCGGGGCTCACCAGCGCCAGCGGAGACCGGAAACCGCCGACCGCGTCCACCAGGTCGTCGACGTCGGCGTCGAGTGCGCCGGTGTCACCCGTCCAAGCCTCGTGCCGGTCGAGCGCCGAGACCAGCCACCCACCCACGTCGTCGACGAGTGTCGGCATGGCCGGTTCGGCACGCAACCGCCCTGCGACGTCGCAGGTTTCGACGGTGGTCCAGGTCGTGGGCCTGCGCAGTTGGTGTGCGGCCACCCGGGCCGACCAATCCGGGTCGTCGGTGCGCACCGCCCCGGTGGCCACGTAGCTAACCGGCTGTTGCTCGCCTGCCGCCGTCGCGATGTCGGATTCGGCCCATGCCGACTTGCCCGAACGGATACCGCCGAGCACCAGAACCCGCACCGCGGTCAGGCGACCTTGTCGCCGCGGTTGACCATGGGGCGCGGCGCCCGCATCCGACGGATCTGCGAGGCGCGGCTGGCCGCGTAGAAACCGAGCTTCCAACCACTTTCGAGGTTGTCCGGGAACTTCGCGTCGACCAGCTTGTTGACGCGGCGGCCCACGACGAAGCCGTCGATGACCATGATGACGACCAGGACCAGCATCGCCGGGGACACCAGCTTCTGGACCTCGACCGACGGAATGGACAGCATCACGAAGATCAGGCCGAGGGCCGCGGGCATGAACAGCCCGAGGACGTTGCGGCGGGCGTCGACGACGTCGCGGGCCAGACGGCGGACCGGACCCTTGTCGCGCGGCAGGAGGTAGGCCTCGTCACCGGCCATCATCTTCTCGCGGCGCTCGGACATGGCGGAGCGACGAGCCGACTTCTCGGCGCGACGCTCCTCCTTGCTGAGCTTGGGGCCGCCGATCTCCTTGCGGCGCTTCCTGGCCTCGGCCGAGGTCATCGGCGCAGGCGCCACGGGTCCACGCCGACGGCTGGCCTCGTTGCGCCTCGGCGTCGGCTTGCCCTTGGGAGGGGTGATGCGGGGGTCGCCCGGCACCTGCGAAGCGGCCGACGCGTCGACCGGTTCCGGCTGCTCCGGCGCAGGGTTGTCCTTCTTGCGGCCCAACAGATTCACGTCCGCAAGGTTACTTCAGCCGATGCGCCGCCGGTTCGGGAGCCTTAACCTGCTGGCATGACGTCATCTGCCTTGCGCGTCCTGGTCGCGCCGGACTGTTTCGGCGACAGCCTCACCGCGGTCGAGGCCGCCACCGCCATCGCCCGGGGCTGGGGTGCGGCCCGGCCCACCGATCAGCTCGTATCGGCGCCCCAGTCCGACGGCGGACCCGGCTTCGTCGACGTGCTGGCCAGTCGGCTCGGCGGTCTGCGCACGGCCCAGGTCAGCGGACCCCTGAGCGACGACGTCACCGCACACTGGGTCTTCGAGGAGGCGAGCGACACCGCATACGTCGAGTGCGCGCAGGCCTGCGGTCTCGCGCTGCTCGGCGGGCCGCCCACCGTCGAGACCGCGCTCGCCGCGCACAGCAGGGGAGTCGGGCAGCTCGTCGATGCCGCGATCACCGCGGGTGCCACGCGCATCGTCGTCGGCCTCGGGGGCAGCGGCTGCACCGACGGGGGCCGCGGCCTGGTCGACGCGCTCGGCGGGCTGTCCACCGCCCGCGACCGGCTGGCCGGCATCGAGCTGATCGCCGCCACCGACGTCGAACACCCGCTGCTCGGGCCGATGGGCGCGGCGGCGGTCTTCGGACCCCAGAAGGGCGCCGATCCCGACACCGTGGCGGTCCTCGAACGTCGGCTCGCCGACTGGGCCACCGAGCTGAACGCCGTCGCGGGCCGCGACGTGGCCGTCGAGGCGGGCGCAGGCGCCGCGGGCGGACTGGGCGCGGCGCTGCTCGCGCTGGGCGCCAGGCGCGCATCCGGGGCGGCCGTGATCGCCGACTTCACCGGCCTCGCCGATGACGTGGCCGCCGCCGACCTCATCATCACCGGCGAAGGCCGCTTCGACGACCAGTCACTGCACGGCAAGGTCGTCAGCGCGCTGACCGGCATGGCCGACCCCGCCAGGACCGAGGTGCTGGTGCTGGCGGGCCAGGTCACGCTGTCCGCCGAGGAACTCGCGGCCGCAGGGGTGGGCGGTGCGCGCTCGATCACCGACTTCGCCGGGTCCGTGCAGCGGGCCATCGACGATGCGGCCAACCAGCTCGAGGGCCTGGCCCGGGCAACGGCTGCAGAACGGGACGCGACTGGCGGGGAATAGCGGTCCGAGGAGGTACCGTTGAAGAAGACTGACGCATGACGATGCACAGGGAGATGCAATGACTGTTCAGAACGAAACCGCCACGACGACCCACGGTGCGACCCTGACCGACGCCGCGGCAGCCAAGGCGAAGGCGCTGCTGGACCAGGAGGGTCGCGACGACCTCGCGCTGCGCATCGCCGTGCAGCCGGGCGGCTGCGCAGGCCTGCGCTACAACCTGTTCTTCGACGACCGCACGCTCGACGGCGACCTGACCACCGAGTTCGGTGGCGTCGGCCTGACTGTCGACCGGATGAGCGCGCCCTACATCCAGGGTGCCGTGATCGACTTCGTCGACACCATCGAGAAGCAGGGCTTCACGATCGACAACCCGAACGCCACGGGCTCCTGCGCCTGCGGCGACTCGTTCAACTGATCTGATTCACCACCAGACGGGCCAGTTCCTAGAACTGGCCCGTTCTTGGTAGGTAGGAGCAGACGAGCACGTCGTCGCCCTGGGTCAGGATCTGCGCGACCGCCTGACGCTCCGCGCCACCCGGCGTGCGCGCCGCCTCCACCTGCATGGTGAACAACACCTGGGCCTGATTCGGCGACCACGTCACGATCCGGTCGATCGACGAGACCTCAGCGCTCTCGTACTGCCTGCGGAACGCGTCGCTGGCGAGATTGGCCAGGGCCATGTCCGCTTGGCGGTCCTTGATGTCGTCGAACAGACCGCACGACGCGTTGCGCGCAATGGTCTCGTCGTCGCCGTCGGTGAGGGCGTTGACGTAGTCCTGGATGGCCGACCTTGCGCGATCCGGCGTCAACGCGACGTCCGAGGCGCCGTCGTCGCGGCCGACGAGCACGAGGGCCGCCACCACCGCGCCGATGACCGCGACAGCCAGGACGGCGAGGCCGATCCACTTGAGCGGACGCTTGCGCTTCGGATACGGGACCGGCGGCGGCAGCGCCCCGGGATACGGCGAAGGCACCTGCCCCGGGTAGCCCTGCGGAGGCGGCGGATAGAGGCCGCCGGGCGGCATCATCGGCTGCTGGGACGACGAATCGGGGTACGGGAATGGGCCGGCCATGACGTTGTTAGGCTAGCGCACCGACCTGCCCGCTCCATGAAAGCAATGCTCGTGCGGGTTTCCGTAGTCTTACTCAGACGCATTATCAAAACGAGGGGTGCCTTCCGTGACCATTGCGGTGACCGGATCGATCGCAACCGACCACTTGATGACGTTCCCGGGGAAGTTCTCCGAGCAGTTGCTCGCCGACCACCTGCAGAAGGTGTCACTGAGCTTCCTCGTCGACGACCTGGTCCTGCACCGCGGCGGTGTCGCAGGGAACATGGCGTACGCGATGGGCATCCTCGGCGGCCAGCCGACACTCGTCGGCGCCGTCGGCAAGGACTTCGACGACTACCGGGAGTGGCTCACCACCCACGGCGTCGACTGCGCCCACGTGCTCGTATCGGACAGCGCCTACACCGCCCGCTTCGTGTGCACCACCGACGAGGACATGGCCCAGATCGCGTCGTTCTACCCCGGCGCGATGAGCGAGGCCCGCGACATCAAGCTCGCGGACATCGTCGCCGCCTCGGGCAAGCCCGACCTCGTGATCGTCGGCGCGAACGACCCGGACGCGATGTTCCGGCACACCGAGGAATGCCGCGCGCTCGGGCTGGCGTTCGCCGCCGACCCCAGCCAGCAGCTCGCCCGGCTGTCCGGTGACGAGATCCGCGCGCTCATCGACGGTGCCACCTACCTGTTCACCAACGACTACGAGTGGGATCTGCTGCTGCAGAAGTCCGGCTGGTCGGAGGCCGAGGTGATGAGCCAGATCGAGCTGCGCGTCACGACGCTGGGGGAGAAGGGCGTCGACCTCGTCGGCAACGGCACGTTCATCCACGTCGACGTGGTGCCCGAGACGCACAAGGCCGACCCGACCGGCATCGGCGACGCCTTCCGCGCCGGCTTCCTGACCGGCCGCACGGCGGGACTGAGCCTGGAGCGCGCCGCGCAGCTGGCCTCGCTCGTCGCCACCCTGGTCCTCGAGGCACCGGGCCCGCAGGAGTGGAGCTGGGACAAGGACTCCGGCGTCAAGCGGCTGTCCGACGCCTACGGCAGCGAGGCCGCCGCCGAAATCGCTGCCGCGCTGGCCTGATTCGGGTTACCTAGAGCTGCACCGGGTAGTGCGGTTCCTTGATGTCCGGGGTCACGCTGCCCTCGACGAAGATCGCGTGCCACAGCATGAAGATCAGCACCGTCCACAGCCGGCGGCTGTGATCGCTGACGCCACTGCGGTGTTCGTCGAGCATGCGGCGCACGGTCGCGACGTCGACGAGGTCACCGGCCTGCGACGCGGCCACCATCGCGTACGACCAGTCGAGTAGCTCGCCGGCACGCAGCCAGTGCCGGATGGGCACCGGGAAGCCGAGCTTCGGCCGGTTCAGCACGTGAGCGGGAACGACCGGTTCCAGCGCGCGGCGCAGCGCGTACTTCGTCGTGGCGCGGGTGATCTTCTGCTCGAACGGCAGCCGTGAGGCGACCGCGAACACCTCCGGATCGAGGAACGGCACGCGCAGTTCCAGCGAGTTGGCCATCGTCATCTTGTCGGCCTTGACCAGGATGTCGCCACGCAACCAGGTGAACAGGTCGACGTGCTGCATGCGGGCGACGGGATCCCAGCCGGCCGACGCCTCGTAGAGCGGTCCCGTGACGTCGGTGTGGGTCCACTCCTGACGGAACCTGCGCAGCGTGGCGCGCAACTGGTCGTCGGAGAAGCTGCGCGCGTTGCCGTAGTACCGCTCCTCGAGCGTCAGCGACCCGCGGTGCAGCAGGCTCTTGCCCCGCATGCCCTCGGGCAGTGGCCTCGACGCCTTGCCCAGACCCCGGCGCAGCGGGCGGGGCACGTAATCGAACGCCTTGAGGGACAACGGCTCCCGATAGATGGTGTATCCACCGAACAACTCGTCGGCGCCCTCGCCCGACAGCACCACCTTGACGTGCTTGCGCGCCTCCCTGGCGATGAAGAACAACGGGATCAACGCCGGATCGGCGACGGGCTCGTCGAGGTACCAGACGATCTCGGGCAGCGCGGCCACGAACTCGGCCTGACTGACCACCTTCGCGACGTGCCGCGCGCCGATCGCCTCGGCCGAGGCCACCGCCACGTCGACCTCGGAGAACCCCTCCCGCTCGAACCCGGTGGTGAACGTGATCAAGCGCGGGTTGTGGCGCATGGCCAGCGCTGCGATGGCCGTCGAGTCGATGCCGCCCGACAGGAACGCACCGACCGTCACGTCGGCGCGCATGTGCTTGGCCACCGAATCCTCGAGCACCGCGGTGATCTCGTCGTACCGGGCCTGCTCTTCGCCGGCGACGAACGGGATGGGCGCGAATCGGGGCGTGAAGTACCGCGTCACCACCGGCGCCTCGCCGGGCCGGATGCGGACGTAGGACCCGGATTCGAGCCGCCGCACGCCGCGGTGCAGCGTCTCGGGCTCGGGCACGTACTGCAGCACGGTGTAGTGCTGCACGGCGCGCTCGTCGATGCCGAGATCCAGACCCGCGACCTCCGCGAGGGCCAGCAGGCTCTTCTTCTCGCTGCCCAGCACCGTGCCGCCGGAGCCCGTCGCCATGAACAGCGGCTTGATCCCGAACGGATCGCGGGCGCAGAACAACTCCTGGGCGACGGTGTCCCATAGCGTGAACGCGAACATGCCCCGCAACCGGTTCAGCGCCGCGGGGCCCCAGTGGTGGTAGGCCGCGACGATCGCCTCGCCGTCACCGTCGGTGGCGAACTGGGCGCCATGGGAGGCGGCGAGTTCCTCGCGCAGCTCCAGGTAGTTGTAGATCTCGCCGTTGAACACCAGGACGTAGCGATCGGGAGCCTCGGGCGGACCCCACCGAAGCGGCTGATGACTGTGCGCGATGTCGATGATCGACAACCGGTTGAAGCCGAGTACGACACTCGGAGCCGAGGTGTCGTCAGCCCACGTGCCGGGCTCGTCCGGACCGCGGTGACGCATCAGGTGAGATGCTCCGGATACCGCCTCTACCAGGCCATCTGCGGCGCTGGCGGACGGGTCGGTCAGGTAGGCCAGGAGTCCGCACACCGCGTCAGTATGCCCAATGGCGAAACGCTTCGCTCCGACCCGAAGGCACATCCCCCGGTCGCTTCGGCCGTGCCCGCCGGAACATTCCCCGGTCGCTTCGCTCCTGCCCGACGGGGTGGTCTACGCTGCGTAGTATTCACCCGGTTTCACCGACCGCGCAGCGGTCCACCGACTTCATAGGAGGCGCCGACGTGACCGCTCGCGGGCTGAAGCTTGTGGCGTTGTCCGTGGTTCTGGGCGGGATGACCCTCCTGCTCAGCGGCTGCAGTTGGTCCGAAGTACTCGGCCTCGGCTGGCCCAACGGCATCACGCCCGAAGGCAAGCTGAACCGGGAACTGTGGATCGGCTCGATCATCGCGGCGATCGTCGTTGGCGGCATCGTCTACGCACTGATCTTCTGGACCAGCGCCTTCCACCGGAAGAAGAAGACCGACACCGAGCTGCCCCGCCAGTTCGGCTACAACATGCCTCTCGAGCTGACGCTGACGGTCATCCCGTTCATCATCATCTCGGTGCTCTTCTACTTCACCGTCGTGGTGCAGGAGCAGATGCTGAACAAGGAGCCGAACCCCGAGGTCGTCATCGACGTCACGGCGTTCCAGTGGAACTGGAAGTTCGGCTACCAGAAGATCGCCTTCACCGACGGCACCCTCGACTACGACGGCGCCGACGACGCACGCAAGGAAGCCATGGTGTCGCGTCCCGAGGGCGTCGACGAACACGGCGAGGAACTCGTCGGACCCATCCGCGGAATGAACCCCGAAGACCGCAGCTACCTGAACTTCGACAAGATCGAGACGATCGGCACCAGCACCGAGATCCCGGTCCTGGTCCTGCCGAAGGGCAAGCGCGTCGAGTTCCAGATCGCCTCCGCCGACGTCATCCACGGCTTCTGGGTCCCGGAGTTCCTGTTCAAGCGCGACGTGCTGCCGGACCCCAAGGCCAACAACTCCGACAACGTCTTCCAGATCAGCGAGATCCAGGAGACGGGCGCATTCGTCGGCCGCTGCACCGAGTACTGCGGCAGCTACCACGCGATGATGAACTTCGAGGTTCGCGTCGTCGAACCCAACGAGTTCAAGGCCTACCTCCAGTACCGCCAGGACAACCCGACCGCGACCAACGCCGACGCCATGATGGCCATCGGGCTGCCGGGCACGGCCATCACGACCAAGCCGTTCGACACCCGCCGCGGCGAGCAGGCTCCGCAGGCGAGATAGGTAGGGACGACACACATGCACATCGAAGCCAGGCTGTTCGAATTCCTCACCGCGTTCTTCGCATTGGCCGCCGTCGTCTACGGCGTGCTGACCTACCTCTACGCCAACGGTGGCATCGAGTGGGCGGGCTTCGTCGCGCTCGTCCTCACCACCGGGCTGTCACTGATCACCGGGACGTTCTTCCGGTTCGTCGCGCGGCGCCTCGACACGCGTCCCGAGGACTACGAGGACGCAGAGGTCGCCGACGGTGCCGGTGAGCTGGGCTTCTTCAGCCCGCACAGCTGGTGGCCGCTGCTGATCGCACTGTCCGCATCGGTCACCGCGGTCGGACTGGCGATGTGGTTGCCATGGCTGATCGTCGCCGGTGTCGTGTTCGTGCTGGCGACGGTGTCGGGACTCGTCTTCGAGTACTACACCGGTGTCGAGAAGCACTGACCCACGTCACCATACGACCGCTAGTCGGGCGACTGGCCGCGTCGTGTGAACCTCCAACGAGTGGCGTTGGGTAGTGTTGCCGGGGCAGCGGTCGGTCACGGTGACATCGCCGATCGAGCAGTCGAGAAGGATAGGCTGGTAGAGGACAGGCGATGAGCGGGCCGAATCCCCCTGGACCGGAATCTTCGACTCCGGAAGAACCGGGACGTGACGTACCCGCCACCGGTGAGACGGAGATCTACTCGCGGGCGTACTCCGCCCCCGAATCCGAACAGTTCACCGCTGGCCCGTACATGCCGCCGGACACCGGTCTCTACGACTACGACTCCTACGACCCGGCGGCGCCGACCCCACCCATCGACCAGGAACCGCCCAAGTGGCCCTGGGTAGTGGGCGTCGTCGCGATCGTCGCCGCCATCGCACTCGTCGTGTCCGTCACGCTGCTGGTCGCTCGCACCGACAGCACCGATCTCGCCAACCCCGCGACGACGACGACCAGTTCGGGTCCGCCGGTCCAGGACGAGTTCACGACGACGACCACGACCACCACGACCACGCCGCCGCCACCGCCGCCTCCGCCCACCAGCGAGCCGCCGCCCCCGCCACCCCCGCCGTCGAGCGAGCCGCCACCGCCACCGCCGGTCGAGGCACCGCCTCCGCCGGTCGAGGCACCGCCTCCGCCTCCGCCCCCGCCGGCCACCACGACCGCACCCGCGGGTCCCCGGTTCATCACCTACACCGTGACCGGGACGAAGGCACCGCTCGACCGCATCTCGGTGACCTACACCGACGCCTCGGGCCGGCAGCGCACCCAGCAGAACGTATACATCCCGTGGTCGCTGACGGTCACCCCGATCTCGATGTCGGAGTTCGGCTCCGTGCAGGCCTCGAGCCTGCTGCGGCTGTCGAAGCTCAACTGCTCCATCACCACCAGCGACGGCCAGACGATCGCTTCGTCACAGACCAACGATTGGCAGACCAGCTGCTGATGACCAATGACATTCGCGCCGACGGCAACTCGCGGCTGAACCCCGAGTCGCTCGACACGACCGACCGCATCTTCCTTGGTGCTGCGGCGGCCCTGTGGCTGACCGCTCTGGGTGCAGGCGTCGCGGCCGTCGTGGCCCTGTCCAAACTCGGTGGTGCCGACTCGGGCAGTGGGGGAGAAGCCGACACGCCGTGGCTGCTCTACGCGGTGATCGCCGTGTCGTTGATCGTCATCGTCGCCGCCGTGCCACTGCTGATCCGCGCTCGCCGCGCCGCACTCGAGGGCCAGACCGGCGACGCGGCCACGCCCGAGGCTGCCGCCCCGCGTTCCGACAGAACGGGTGGGGCGTTCGGCGATCCGGTCGCCACGACGAATCTGCGGGCGCCCGGCGCTCCCACCATTAGGCGGCAGTCAATGCCGCCGCCGGCGAGCAGCCGGGTCGGCTTCCCAACCGCGGCGGTCGAACGAATCTTCCTGCGCTGCCCTGCGGGCATCGCCGCGGCGATGGGTGCGGCCGCCACGCTGATCGGCGTCGCGACGTACCTGACTGCGACCGATCACGACACCCCGGCCTGGATCGCCTACGGCCTGGCGGGGCTCGTCGTCGTGGCGATGCCGGCCATCCCGGTGTTCTTCCTGCGCCGGCTGCGTTCGGTCCTGGCTTAGGGGCTGCCCGCCGGCCCCTAGAGGCGCCGAGACTGCGGTGAGGGTCGTGATTCGGCGTGGTTTACGACCCTGACTGCAGTCTCGACGGAGTGCGCGTCACTGCCGTCGCCGGACTCGTGCGCCGTCGCAGCCCTCTATACGTTCAAAACTGCGATGGGGGTCGTGAACCTGTCCGGTTCACGACCCCCACCGCAGTTCGATGAAGTGCTAGTCGAGCTGTCTAGTGATGACCGTTCGACGAGCCGTTGCCATTGCCGTTGGACCCATGGCCGTTGGTGCCGTGACCGTTGGTCCCGTGGCCGTTGGTGGCGTGGCCGTTGGAGCCGTACTCCTCGTCCTGGTACTCCTTGAGCGCCACCAGCGCCCGATGCTCGGAGGCGTGTGCGGCCGCGGTGACGGCAGCGCTCTCCGACGCGGGGTCCGGGAACAGGAAGCCACCGGTACCGGTCGCACCACCGGAGCCCAGCTTGTTCATCTTCTTCGGCAGAGCGGCACCCTGGTACTCGAGCGGGATCGGGTGACCGTGGTCGTCGACCGGGCCGAGCGGCTGGTGCAGCTCGATGTAGGCGCCGTGCGGCAGACGCTTGATGATGCCGGTCTCGATGCCGTGCTCGAGAACCGCACGGTCACTGCGCTGCAGCCCGACACACCACCGGTACGTCAGGAAGTACACGATCGCAGGCAGCACCACCATGCCGATGCGGCCGATCCACGTCGTCGCATTCAGCGAGATGTGGAACTTCAGCGCGATGATGTCGTTCATGCACGCGAAGGTCAGCACGATGTAGAACGCAATCGCCATGGCGCCGATGGCCGTACGGACCGGTGCGTCACGCGGACGCTGCAGCAGATTGTGGTGTGCAGTGTCGCCGGACCACCGCTTCTCCAGGAACGGATACACGACCAGCAGGCCGAGGATCAGGCCCATCAGGACGGCGATCCAGACCGGCTGCGGAATCGTGTGCCCGAAGGGGTAGAACTCCCACGCCGGCCACAGGCGGATCAGGCCGTCGGTCCACATCATGTAGAAGTCGGGCTGGCTACCGGCCGAGACCTGAGATGGCTTGTACGGACCCAACACCCAGACCGGGTTGATCTGCAGCAGACCGCCCATCAGGCCGAGGATGCCGACCGTCATCGCGAAGAACGCGCCGGACTTGACCGCGAAGACGGGCATGACGCGGACGCCGACCACGTTCTTCTCGGTCCGGCCGGGGCCGGGGAACTGCGTGTGCTTCTGGAACCACACCAGCGCGAGATGGGCTCCGATGAGCGCCAGCATGATGCCGGGCAGCAGCAGGATGTGCAGGGCGTAGAGCCGCGGGATCAGGATCGTGCCCGGGAAGTCGCCGCCGAACAACGCCCAGTGCATCCAGGTGCCGATGACCGGGAGGCTCATCGTGATGCCGGAGAGGGCGGCGCGGATGCCGGTGCCCGACAGCAGGTCGTCGGGCAGCGAGTAACCGAAGAAGCCCTCGAACATGGCCAGGATCAGCAGCAAAGAGCCGATGACCCAGTTCGCCTCACGCGGCCTGCGGAAGGCGCCGGTGAAGAAGATGCGGGCCAGGTGGACCATGATCGACGCCGCGAACAGCAGCGCCGCCCAGTGGTGGACCTGCCGGACGAACAGACCGCCACGAACCTCGAAGCTGATGTCGAGCGCCGATGCGTAGGCACGGGACATCTGCACGCCGTTGAGGGGCTGGTAGACGCCCTCGTAGGTCACCTCGGCCATGGACGGGTCGAAGAACAGGGTGAGCCACACGCCGGTGATCAGCAGGACGATGAAGCTGTACAGCGCGATCTCACCGAGCAGGAAGGACCAGTGCGTCGGGAAGACCTTGTTGAGCTGACGGCGCACGGCCGCCGAGGGGTGGTAACGCGAGTCCATCGCGTCGCCCTGCGCGGCAAGTCTGGCGCCGAGCTTGGAGGTACCACTCTGTGGACTCATGACGATCTCTCCCAGAATGCCGGTCCGACGGGTTCGATGAAATCGCCGTTGGCGACGAGGTACCCGTCTTGGTCGATGGTAATCGGAAGTTGTGCCAACGCCCGTGCTGCAGGACCGAAGATGGGCTTCGCGAAGTGCAACGCGTCGAACTGCGACTGGTGGCAGGGGCACAGGATCCGATAGGTCTGCTGCTCGTAGAGCGACGACGGGCAGCCCAGGTGCGAACACACCTTGGTGTAGGCGAAGAGATCACCGAAGTTGAAGCTCTCCTGGTTTTGCCGCTTGACCACCCGCGGCAGGTCCTCGGGCCGGATGCGGATCAGCATCACGGGGTTCCGGATGCCCATCGCGATCTCGGTGAGGTGGTGCGACGACTCGACGGTGGTGCCGTCGCCGTCGGACTCGCGCCACGGGAACACGGTCTCCATGCCGCCGGCGTCGAGATCCTCCGGGCGCATCTTCACGAACGGCGACTCACCCGGCAGGCCGGTCGAGCGGGCCAGGAAGATCGTCTCGCCGGTGAACCGGGGCGTCCACCCCGACGTCCACAGCACGGCCTTCTTGCCCTCGGCCGTCGGGACGACGGGCTTCCACGGGTTCTTTATCAGACCACCAAGGAAGGCGACCAGCGTGCCCGCACCGAACGCACCGAGGCCGATGCCGAGGGAGAGTCCGATCATCTTGCGGCGCTTGATGGTCGAGCCGTCGAGCGTCTCGGTCAGCTGCGCCGCGATCGTCCGGCGGTGCAGTTCGGGGGAGGCGCCGTCGTGGCGCTCCTGGATCGAGATCTCCTCCGGGATGAACTTCTTCTGGTACAGCACGGCGCCGATGCCGATCGCGAGGACCGACAGGCCGAACGTGAGGCCATACAGCGGCGTCGCGAGGCTGTAGATGCGCTCGCCTTCGGCACCGAAGGGCTTGTACTCCCACGGCCAGAAGATGAAGATCACCATCAGGGCGAGGCCCGAGATGCCGCCCAGCAGAAGCCAATAGGCCACTGCACGCTCGGCGCGCTTCTCGGCCTTGGTGCCCTCGACGGGGAAGCGGGGTCCCTTGAAGACGGTGTCGACGCCGTCGAGCTTGGCGCCGAGGCGAACGAGTTCCTCGCGCGACATCTTCGCGAGCTGCTCGTCGGTGGGCTGGCCGGGCGCGCCCAGCTGACCCGGGGTGTCGGTGCCCTTCGGCGTGCCCTCGGTGCCCGAGTGTTCGGTGCCCGTTTCGTTGCTCATGCTCGCGATCCCACCCACATTGCAGCGGCGATGACGCCGACCATTCCGATGATCCAGGCGGCCATGCCCTCGGACGTGGGTCCGAAGCCACCGAGCCCGTAGCCGCCGGGATCGGGGGTCTGAGCCGCAGTCTTGACGTACGCGACGATGTCGCGCTTCTGCTCGGGGGTCAGCTGCCGGTCGGAGAACTTCGGCATGTTCTGCGGACCCGTGAGCATCGCGGTGTACACCTGCGCGGGCACTTCGGCGGCCTCGCCGAGGTCGGGCGCCCACTTGCCCGACGACAGTGCACCGCCCTTGCCGGTGAAGTTGTGGCAGGAGGCGCAGTTCAGGCGGAACAGGTCGCCGCCGCGAGCGACGTCGTCGCCGATGAGGGAGGCATTGGCGATCTCGCCGTTCGCTTCGCGGGGAACGACGGGGCCGCCGCCGTTGGCCTGGACGTACGCGCCGATCGCGTCGACCTGATGCGGGTCGAACGCCGGGTCCTTGCGCTGAGCCTGTGCCTCGCCGCGCATGGCGGGCATGCGGCCGGTGCCGACCTGGAAGTACACGGCGGCCTCGCCGGTGCCGATGAGGCTGGGGCCACGGTCCGGCACGCCCTGCAGGTTGGCGCCGTGGCACGACACGCAGGACGTCTCGAACAGCTGCTTGCCCGTGCGGAGCAGCGCCAGTTGCGACTCGTCGGCTTGGGCGACCTGAGGCTTGGGCGTCAGGGTCGCGGCCATGCCGCCCGCGAGTGCGAGTCCGATGAACAGCAGCAGTGCTGCCGACAGGCGTCGGCGGAACCGACGGCGGGACTTGCTGGTCATCGAAACCCTTCTCATCGGAAGCTTCATGATCATCGAACGAAGTAGATGACGGCGAACAGGGCGATCCACACGATGTCGACGAAGTGCCAGTAGTACGACACGACGATCGCCGCAGTGGCCTGAGCCGGGGTGAACTTGCTCATCCGGGTTCGGATCAGCAGCAGCACGAAGGCGACGAGACCGCCGATGACGTGCAAGCCGTGGAAGCCGGTCGCGAGGTAGAACACCGAGCCGTAGGCGCTGCCCGGGATCGTGGTGCCCTCCTCGACGAGGTGCACGTACTCGTAGCCCTGGCCGAGGACGAAGAACAGGCCCATCGCGAAGGTCAGCGTGTACCACCGGCGCAGGCCGTAGACGTCGCCGCGTTCGGCGGCGAAGACGCCCATCTGGCAGGTGAACGACGACGCGATCAGCACCAGCGTCACGGGCACGGCCAACGCGAGGTTCAACTCGGTCGGGGCAGGGGGCCAGTCGCCCCCGGCCTGGGCCCTCGCGGTGAAGTACATCGCGAACAGTCCAGCAAAGAACATCAACTCGCTCGAAAGCCAGACAATGGTGCCAACACTCACCATGTTCGGACGGTTCAGCGAATGGACCCGCGACGTGATAGCGGTTCCGGAAGTGCCTACAGCGCTCGTCACAATAAGAAGTATGACGCTTTGTAGTTGTCGAACTCCACCCGGGTCGGGTGATTCGTAACATTCCCGTCTCATCGAGCGCTTCTGCCGCGGTCGGACGGTCCGGTGGCAGCCGATAGGCTCACCCTCGTGCCATCCGAAGAATCGCTCACCTGGCCCCAGATCCTCGGCCGTCTGACCACCAATCAGACGCTGCTCTCCGGGCAGGCCGCCTGGGCGATGGACCAGATCATGACCGGGGCCGCGACCCCGGCGCAGATCGCCGGATTCGCCGTCTCCATGAAGATGAAGCGGCCGACGTCCGCCGAGGTCGCCGAACTCGCCGACATCATGCTCAAGCACGCCCGCCGCGTGCCGACCGACGTCATCGGCCGCGAGGTCGTCGACGTGGTGGGCACCGGTGGTGACGGCGCGAACACCGTGAACCTCTCGACGATGGCCGCGGTCGTCGTCGCCGCGTGCGGCGTCCCGGTGATCAAGCACGGCAACAGGGCCGCGTCGTCGCTGTCCGGCGGTGCCGACACCCTCGAGGCGCTGGGCGTGAAGATCGACCTCGGACCGGATGACGTGGCGCGCAGCGTCACCGAGGTCGGGATCGGCTTTGCCTTCGCGCCGCAGTTTCATCCGTCGTACCGGCACGCGTCGGTCGTGCGCCGCGAGATCGGCGTGCCCACCGTGTTCAACCTCCTCGGCCCGCTGGCCAACCCCGCGGCACCCCGGGCCGGGCTGATCGGCTGCGCGTGGGGCGATCTCGCCGAGGTGATGGCAGGAGTCTTCGCGCAGCGCGGATCCAGTGTGCTGGTGGTGCACGGCGACGACGGCCTCGACGAACTGACCACGACGACCACCAGCACCATCTGGCGGGTGCAGGCAGGCACGGTGGAACGGCTGACGTTCGACCCGGCGGCCTTCGGCTTCCAGCGGGCGCACCTCAGCGAGCTGACCGGTGGCGACGCCGAAGCCAACGCCGCGTCGGTGCGGGAGGTGTTCGGCGGAGCGAAGGGTCCCGTGCGTGACGCGGTGGTGCTCAATGCGGCGGGCGCGATGGTCGCCCACGCCGGGCTGTCCAGCGACGCCAAGTGGGTGCCTGCCTGGGAGTCGGGCCTGGCCCGGGCGACCGAGGCGCTCGATTCCGGTGCGGCAGAACGACTCCTGGGCCGCTGGGTGCGGTTCACCCAGAAATTGTGAGCGTGCGCTTCACCCAGAAGCTCTGAGCGGTCGCGGCACGGGTGTCACCCCGTAGCGGTCGTCGAGGGGATCCTCGGTGAGCTGACGCGCCGCCAGCCGCGCCGAGCGCGCGAGCGCCGCCCACTCGGTCAGCGCACCCGCTGCGCCGATCGGGCTGGCGTAGCCGGCATCCGCGCCGGTGTCGGGGTCCGTTCGCGTGGCGACGCGCACGATCCGCACGCCCGGCTGGCTCAGCCACCGTGCGATCAGGGCGGTCTCCTCGACCAGGGCCCCGCCGAGGGGCGCAGGCATCGCGAGGATGGTCTGGGCGCCCGCGCAGATGGCCTCGACGACCGGCATCGGCGGCACCCCGCGCGCGGCGTTGCCTGCCGCGCCGAGTTGCCCGTTCCGTACGACCGCCAGGTGCCAGCCGCCGCTCCCGTCGGGCCGTGCGGCGACCAGTTCCGCGACGGCGACCAGCGCCCGGAGCCGCTGCCCCCGCCACAGGACGTCGATCGTCGTGGCCACGTGGTCGCGCAGCCGCGCCGCGGTCTCGTAGAGACCCCGCGCCGCGAGGTCGTCGACCGCGGCCAGTGCGGAGGCGAGGGCGGTGCGCTCGGCCCCGGTGATGAGACGCCGGGCCCGCTCGCCTGCCGGGGCGTACTCGTCGGCGCCGACGTCGCGCGCGGCCGGGCACGGCGCCAGTTCGCGCTCGGGACACTTGGTGCCGTGTCGTGCGGTGCGGGCCAGGCGGCCGCCGCAGGTGCGCAGACCGGTGTGACGCGCCATCAGCTCTGCGGTCTCGGCGGCGTCGGCCCGGGCCCGGAACGGGCCGACGATGTCGTCGTGCGTGGGATTGCGGACCACCGAGAAGCGGGGGAACGGCTCGTCGGTCAGGGCCACCCACCACCAACGGTGCGGGAACTTGGAGCGCCGGTTGTAGGGCGGCGCGTGCGCGGCGAGGAGGCGTAGTTCCCGCACGCCGGCCTCGAGGTCGTGTGCGCACTCGACGTGGTCGACTGCCGTTGCGAGAGCGACCATCTCCTTCATCCGGGTGCGGGTGTCGGCGCCGTTGAAGTACTGCTTGACCCGGCGGCGCAGGTCGATCGCCGTCCCGACGTAGAGCACCTCGTCGGCGGGTCCGCGGAACAGGTAGACGCCGGGCCGACTGGGCACCGAATTGGCCAGGTGTCGTTTGCTGCGCTGGGCCGGCGTGACGTCGGGCAGGTACGACCGCAGGTCCGGGTAGGTGTAGATGCCCTGGTTGCCGACGCGCTCGATCAGGGCGTGCAGCACGTCGACGGTGGCCCGCGCGTCGTCGAGCGCGCGGTGCGTCGGCGTCGTCGTCGCGTGGAACAGGCGGGCCAGGGCCGAGAGCTTGACGCTCGGCGCCTCGTCGCGTGTCAGCACGCGGCGGGCGAGCTTGACCGTGCACAGCACGGGCGGCCGCGGCCAGACGAGGTCGCAGCGTTCGGTCGCCGCGCGCAGGAAGCCGATGTCGAAACCCGCGTTGTGCGCGACCACGACCGCGCCCTTGGCGAACTCCAGGAACGACGGCAGCACCGACTCGATCCGCGGGGCGTCGCGCACCATCGCGGTGGTGATGCCGGTTAGCGAGACGATCTGCGGCGGAATGGACCTGCCCGGGTCGACGAGCGTGGCGAGTTCGCCGATGATCTCGCCGCCGCGAACCTTGACAGCCCCGATCTCGGTGATCTGGTCGTGGTCGCCGCGGCCCGGTGCGCTCTCGTTGGCGCGGCCCCCGGTGGTCTCGAGGTCGACGACGACGAACGTCGTGTCGCGCAGCGACAGTCCAGACTCGCCCTCGAGTTCGTCGAGCGTCATCTGCGCCGATACGGCGCTTCGTGCAGTGGGCGGGCTGCCGGGTCGACCCATGGCGATGACCGTAGGCGGGGTGACTGACACCGGTGTAGTTCACCCGCGCTCGCCGGGCGGCGTGTCCTGTCGGTGGGCGCCGTTAGCGTGCGGATGACTCAACGAGAGGAGTGCTCATGGCACGGGACGAGATGCCCGACACCGGCAGCGTCGTGATCGATTGCGACGACTGCGCGGTGCGGGGGCCCGGATGTGACGACTGCGTCGTCAGTGTGTTGCTGGGAATCCCCGAGACGTTGCGCGCCGACGAGCGCCGGGCGCTCGAGGTGCTCGCTGACGTGGGGATGGCGCCGCGACTGCGGCTGGTTCCGATCCACCGCCACGGTGAACCTGGCGTTGCCTAGAGTCGCCACACCGTACTCGCAGCGAAATTATTCCCGTCCTGCTGCTAAATTCGGGGCTTCTGTTGGACAACCCCGAAGCCGTTTCGTAACCTATCTGAGACCTACGCCCAGATTGGCCCGCTACCCAACGGCAGTTGTGAGGACGCGAAATCTTGAGGTTCGACCGCACGCAACGGATTACACGTGGAATTCGTCGACCCGTCGCAGGTGCGATAGTCGCGCTGGCCGTGATGTCGGGTGCGCTGGCCGGCGGTGTGCAGGCCGACCCCGCCGCTGACGCCCTGGCGAAGCTCAACGAGCTGTCCCGCGAGGCCGAGCAGACCACCGAGGCAATGCACAGCGCCCAGCTCGATTTGACCGAGAAGGTCGCGGCGCAGGAGATGGCCGATGCGCAGCACGCCGCTGACCTGGCCGCGGCCGGTGCCGCGAAGGCTCAGCTGGCAACCTTCCAAGGTGCTGTGAACAAAGTTGCTGCCGCGCAGTACATGGGTGGCCGCACCGATGGCCTCGACGCCATGCTGACCGCCGCTTCCCCGCAGCAGCTCATCGACCAGCTCGCCGTGCAGCGGGTGATGGCGACCGAGATGTCGACGCAGATGCAGAGCTTCCAGAAGGTCAACGCCGAGGCCGCACGCTCGGAGGCCGCGTCGGCCAAGTCCGCCGCCGAGGCCAAGACCGCCGCCGAGCAGGCCGCCGCGGTGCGTGCCGAACTGCAGTCCAAGCAGAGCAAGCTGCAGGTGCAGATCGCGGTCGTGAAGTCGCAGTACACCGCCCTGACCCCCGCCCAGCGCGAAGCGCTCGCCGCGATTCCGCCAGCACCCGCGCCCGCTCCCGCCCCGGGTGCAGTGCCGCCGGGTGACGGTGGACCGCAGATCCTGGCCGCCGCTCCCGTCGGCCCCATGGGACCGCCCGAGGCCGCCGTCGTACCGCCCGCGCCTGCCGCCGAGGGTCAGATGGCCGTGCAGGCCGCGCTCACCCGCATCGGCTCGCCGTACTCCTGGGGCGGCTCGGGACCCAACGCGTTCGACTGCTCCGGCCTGGTGATGTGGGCCTTCGGTCAGGCAGGCAAGAACCTCCCGCACTCCAGCCAGGCGTTGGCCCGCGGCGGTCAGGCCGTCTCAACGGACCAGATGCAGCCCGGCGACCTCATCACCTATTACTCCGACGCCTCCCACGTGGGCATCTACATCGGCGACGGAATGATGGTGCACGCGTCGACCTACGGCTCACCGGTGGCGGTCGCGCCGGTGAACAATGCGCCGATCCACAACGTTCGCCGGTACTGAGTTCAACGACCCTGGGTTCACCGCACCCCGGCGCGCAGCGCTGGGTCTGCTCCTCGTCGTCGAGCAGGCCGTGGCCATCACGCTGCTCGCGTGGCCCGCTGCGTCACCTCCGACCCCGGTAGTCCCGTCGCAGCCCGCCGCGGCGCGCACCGTGGCGGTCATACCGATGGGTCCGGTGGCGGCCGGGTTGGCCGACCGGATCCGGCGTGACTTCGACGGTGCCGCCGACGCGGTCACGCGGTTCTGGGGTGACGACTGGCGCCGTGACGTCACGATCGTGGCAACGGGTTCCGACGAACAGTTCGCGACGCTCGGCGGTGGCGGCAACGGACCGGGTTCCGACATCGCCGCGGTCACCACGTCCGAGCGCATCGTGTTCGCGCCCGGCGCCGCCGGGATGAGCGACTCCTCACTGCAAATCGTCTTGGGCCACGAACTGTTCCACTACGCGGCGCGGCCGGCCACCGCCGCCGACGCGCCGCGGTGGCTCACCGAGGGCGTCGCCGACTTCGTCGGACGTCCGGCCACTCAGCGCCGACCCGACCGCGCCGACGTCGTCGAACTCGGCAACCTGCCGACCGACGCCGACCTCGACGCGGTGGGGCATGCGCGATCGGTGGCCTACGACCGCGCCTGGTGGTTCAGCCGGTTCGTGGCCGACCGGTACGGCGTCGACGTGCTCCGCGAGCTGTACGTCGCGGCCTGCCGACCCGGTCATCGCGACACCGACACCGCCATCCGGGAGACGCTCGGCGCCGACGTGCCCGTCGTGCTGGCCGATTGGCGGCGATGGCTCGGCGGCTAACCTGACCTGATGTCTCGGATCCTGCTGGTCACCAACGACTTCCCGCCGCGGCGCGGTGGAATCCAGTCGTATCTCGAGAACCTGGTCGACGAACTGGTCGCAGCAGGCGAGCACACGCTGACCGTCTACGCGCCGAAGTGGAAGGACTCGTCGGCCTACGACCGGCAGGCCGCGAAGGTCGGTTACGAGGTCGTGCGCCACCCGACCACGCTGATGGTGCCCGAACCCTCGGTGGCGCGGCGGATGCGCGGGTTGATCGAGCAGCACGAGATCGACACCGTCTGGTTCGGTGCCGCAGCGCCCCTTGCCCTGCTGTCCCCGCTCGCTCGGTCCGCGGGCGCGAGCCGCGTCATCGCCAGCACGCACGGGCACGAAGTGGGGTGGTCGATGCTGCCGGTCGCCCGCTCGGCGCTGCGGCGCATCGGCAACGACGTCGACGTGATCACCTACGTCAGCCAGTACACCCGTGGCCGGTTCGCGTCGGCGTTCGGGCCGAGGGCAGCGCTCGAACACCTCGCCCCGGGCGTCGACACCGAGCGCTTCGAACCGAACTCGGTAGCGCGGGCCGAACTGCGGGCCCGCTACGGACTCGGGAACCGCCCCGTCGTGGTGTGCCTGTCGCGGCTGGTGCCGCGCAAGGGGCAGGACATGCTGATCCGCGCCCTGCCCACCATCCGCGAACGCGTCGACGGTGCCGCCCTCGTGATCGTGGGAGGCGGGCCGTACCGCGAGACGCTGCACCGGCTGGCCCGGGAGTTCGGCGTCTCCGACCACGTCGTGTTCACCGACGGGGTGCCGTCCGAGGAACTGGCGGCCCACCACGCGATGGCCGACGTCTTCGCGATGCCGTGCCGCACCCGGGGCGCCGGTCTGGACGTCGAGGGTCTCGGCATCGTGTTCCTCGAGGCCTCGGCGACGGGGGTGCCCGTGGTGGCAGGCCGCTCCGGCGGTGCGCCGGAGTCGGTGCGCGACGGCGAGACCGGGCTGGTGGTCGACGGCTGGGACGTCGGGGCGGTCGCCGCAGCCGTCGGCGACCTGCTCGCCGACCCCGACCGGGCCGCCGCGATGGGGCGGGCCGGCCGGCGCTGGGTCGTCGAGGAGTGGCAGTGGAAGGCCAGGGGCCGCAAGCTGTCCCAGCTGCTGACCGGCTAGCCGCCCGCCTTGGAGTACAGCGATTCGATGTCGCCCGCGAACTTCTCCGCGACCACCTTGCGCTTCACCTTCAGCGTCGGAGTCAGCTCACCGGTGTCCTCGGTGAAGTCCACCGGCAGGATCCGGAACTTGCGGATCGCCTCGGCCTTGGACACCGCCTGATTGGCGTCGGCGACCGCCGACTCGACCTCGGCGACGAGGTCGGGATCCTCGGCCAGGTCGGCGACCGTCGCGTTCGCGTCCTTGCCGTTGCGTTCCTTCCAACCGGGGAACGCCTCGGGGTCGATGGTCACCAGTGCGGCGATGAACGGCTGGGCGTCACCCACGCACATCGCCTGACTGACCAGCGGGTGCGCCCGCATGCGGTCTTCCAGGATCGCGGGCGCGACGTTCTTGCCGCCCGCTGTCACGATGATCTCCTTCTTGCGTCCGACGATGGTGAGGAAGCCGTCGTCGTCGATCGCGCCGAGGTCACCGGTCTGGAACCAGCCGTCGGTGAAGACGGCCTTGGTCTCCTCCTCGTTCTTCCAGTACCCGCCGAACACCACGCCGCCCTTGACCAGCAGCTCGCCGTCGTCGCCGAGGCGCATCGCGTTCCCGGGCACCAGCTTTCCGACCGAACCCACCTTCAGTCCGTTCACCCGATTCACGGTGATCGCCGCGCTGGTCTCCGTCAGTCCGTAGCCCTCGTAGATCGACAACCCCACGCCGCGGTAGAAGTGGCCCAACCGGGCGCCCAGCGGCGCGCCGCCGGAGATCGCCGAGCGGCAGTTCCCGCCAAGTGCCGCGCGCAGCTTGCCGTAGACCAGGCGGTCGAACAGTCCGTGCTTGAGCCGCAGGAGCAGCCCCGCGCCGCCGGTGTCCTGGGCCTGGCTCCAGTCGATCGCCGTGTTCGCCGCGAGTTCGAAGATGCGGCCCTTGCCGTCGTTGCGGGCGTTCTGCTCGGCGGTGTTGTAGACCTTCTCGAACACCCGAGGCACCGACACCACCAGCGTCGGCTTGAACACCGCCAGGGTCGGGACCAGGTTCTTGACGTCGTTGGTGAAGCCGAGCGTCACCTTGTTGGTGAAGGCGGCGACGGTGATGGCTCGCGCCAGCACGTGCGCCAGAGGCAGGAAGACCAGCAGCTTCTCGCCCTTGTCGAGCTGATCCGGGAAGCACGCCTTCGCCCCGCGGATCTCGTAGAGCAGGTTGGAGTGCGTCAGCTGGCAGCCCTTGGGCCTGCCCGTCGTGCCGGAGGTGTAGATCAACGTCGCGGCGTCGGCCGACCTGATGCCCGCGAGCCGGGCGTCCAGCACCGACGGATCGGTGTCCGCCCCCGCCGCGGCGAGGCGGTCGAGCGCCGCCTCCGACGAACCCTCGATTCGCAGCACGCTGCGCAGCTCCGGCAGCTCGCCGCGCTGCTGCTCGATCTTGTCGGCATGCGCGTCGGTCTCGGCGAACGCGAGCACCGCATCGGAGTCTGCGAGCACGAACCGGATCTGCTCGGCCGACGACGTCTCGTAGATCGGCACCGTCACCGCCCCCGCGGCCAGGATCGCGAAGTCGATGATGGGCCACTCGTAGCGCGTCGAGGACAGCACGGCGACGCGATCGCCGGGCCGGACGCCCTCGGCGATCAGTCCCAGCGCGGTGGCTCGCACCTGGGCCGCCACCTCGGCGCACGTGACGTCGGTCCAGGCCCCGCCGACCAGACGCTGGGCGATGACGTGATTCGGGTCCTCGCGCTCGTGGGTGAACACGACGCCGACGATGTTGTCGTGCTCGTCGACGGTGAACGATGCGGGAACACTGAACTCGCGCACGATCTTGGCCTTTCGCTGGTTTGCCGGCAGCCGTGGGTCACGGACGGAATACCAGCGTAATGGCCTCTCCATGCCTGTCGGGTTCGGCTGCCGCCGCTTCGGGCGATGTGTGAAGCTAGGGCGCGATGAACAGCATTCAGATCGCGGACGAGACGTTCGTGTGCGCCGACCCCGAGACCGTCGGTGCGGCCGTGGCGGATCCCGCCAGCTGGCGGCGCTGGTGGCCGGACCTGCGACTCACCGTGGTTCAGGACCGAGGCTCACAGGGCCATCGCTGGACGGTGACGGGTGCGCTCACCGGGACGATGGAGGTGTGGCTCGAACCCGTCCTCGACGGCGTCGTGGTGCACTACTTCCTGCACGCCGAACCCTCCGGCGTCGCGGCGTGGGAGCTGGCCCGGATGGACCTGCCGAAGATGAACCATCGGCGACGGGTGGCGGGCAAGGAGATGTCCTTCGAACTGAAGCGTTCCCTTGAGAGAACACGCGAGATCGGGGTATCCCGGCTGGCATGACGGCGGGCCGGCAAGGCGCTACGGGTATCTTTCCGAAGACACCCGGGGAAGGGAACACGTGGCGGACAAGACTGCACAGACGATCTACATCGATGCCGATCCGGGCACCGTGATGGACGTGATCGCCGACATCGGCTCCTACCCCGACTGGGTGAACGAGTACAAGGAGACCGAGGTCCTCGAGACCGACGACGACGGGTATCCGCGCCGCGCGCGGCTGGTGCTCGACGCCGCGGTGCTCAAGGACACGATGGTGCTCGCCTACGAGTGGCCTGCCGACCGGCAGTCGGTGACGTGGTCGCTGGTGTCCAGCTCGCTGCTGCGGGGACTCGACGGGGCATACCGGCTGAAACCCAAGGGGTCTGGCACCGACGTGACCTACGAACTCTCCGTCGACCTGGTGATCCCGATGATCGGCTTGCTGAAGCGCAAGGCCGAGCGCAGGCTGACCGACACCGCGCTCAAGGACCTCAAGAAGCGCGCCGAGGCTGAGTGACGGGCAGCGGGGCGGTGGCCGCAACCCGGATCAGCCTCTTCGTCGGCAAGGGCGGAGTGGGCAAGTCGACGCTGGCCACGGCGACCGCCGTCCGGGAGGCGCGCAGCGGTGCGCGCGTCCTGATCGTGTCGACCGACCAGGCGCACTCCACCGGTGACGTGCTCGGCACGACCGTGGCGCCGACGGGCGAGCGCAACCCCACCAGGATCCTCGCCGACCTCGAGACCGGCCTGACGGGTACCGGGGGCGGCTTCCTCGATGCGCTGGCGCTCGACACGCTCGCGCTGCTCGAGCGGCACTGGCGCGAGATCGCGGCGACGCTATCGGCCCGGTTTCCCGAGTCCGACCTCGGTGACGTTGCGCCAGAGGAACTCTCGGCGCTTCCCGGCATCCAGGAGGTGCTCGGTCTGCACGAGGTGGGGGAGCTGGCGGCCTCGGGCACGTGGGATCACGTCGTCGTGGACTGCGCATCGACCGCCGACGCCATGCGCATGCTGACGTTGCCCGCGACGTTCGAGTTGTACCTGGAGCGCGCATGGCCCCGCCACCGCAGGCTGTCGCTGGCGTCCGAAGACGACCGGGCCACGGGCGTCATCGCCCTGCTCGAGCGGATCACCGCGGGTACCCAGCGACTGGGTGCGCTGCTCGTCGACGCCGATCGCGTGGCCGCTCACCTGGTGCTGACGCCGGAGCGGGTCGTCGCCGCCGAGGCGGTCCGGACCATGGGCTCGCTCGCGCTGATGGGCGTGGCGGTCAACGAGCTGATCGTGAATCAGGTGCTGCTGCAGGACGATTCCTTCGAGTACAGCAATCTGCCCGACCACCCGGCCTTCGACTGGTACACCGAACGGATCGCCGAGCAGCAGGCGGTGCTGACCGACATCGACACGGCCGTGGGCGACGTCAAGCTCGTACTGGTGCCGCACGTCGCCGGTGAGCCGATCGGGCCCAAGGCGCTCGCCGAACTGCTCGACGCCGCACGCCTGCGGGACGGCTCCCCGCCACCACCGCCGCCCACGCCCGTCGTGGACCGTGAATCCGGGTCCGGGCTGGACGCGGTGTACCGGCTACGGTTGGAGTTGCCGCAGGTCGATCCGTCGGCGCTGACACTCGGTCGCGTCGACGACGATTTGATCGTCGGTGCGGGGGGTATGCGGCGGCGGGTTCGTCTGGCGTCCGTTCTGCGGAGGTGCATCGTGACGGGAGCGCACCTGCGCGGCACCGAACTGACCGTCCGATTCCGACCCAACCCGGAGGTGTGGCCGACATGAGCGAGGATCACGCTCCCGAGTTGCGTCAGCTCGCGCAGGCCATCCTCGAGCGCCTCGACCCGGCCGTCCGGATGGCCGCCGCACGGGCCATGGGCGGCGGCCAAGGCAAGTGCGAACAGGTCTGGTGCCCGGTGTGTGCGATAGCTGCACTTATCAGCGGTGAGCAGCATCCGCTGCTGACGGTGGTTGCCGAGCACAGCGTCGCGTTGCTGACCGTCGTGCGCGCCATGGTCGACACCATGGCCGAGACCCCAACCCCGGCGGGCCCGACGGCCGACGCGCCCGTGGCCGACGATGCACCGCCGGCACCGGAGCCGGGCCGCTATCAACGGATTCCGATCGACGTCGACGAGTAGGTCACCGCGCGGGTGGTCGTGTGGTCGGGCTCTCAACGCGTGGGTAAAGTCGTCTCAGGGCTCCGTCCGGGCGCCCGCTGCGGGAGGTTCCATGTGGTATTGGCTGTTCAAGTACGTCTTCATGGGACCTCTGCTGCAGTTGCTCGGCCGCCCGAAAGTGCAAGGGCTCGAGAATGTTCCGAGTTCCGGAGCGGTCATCCTGGCCAGTAACCACCTCGCGGTCGCCGACAGCTTCTACAAGTGCCTGGTGGTCAACCGCCGGATCACCTACCTGGCCAAGGCCGAGTACTTCACCGGAACGGGGCTCAAGGGCTGGTTCCAGCGGTGGTTCTACACCGCCGCCGGGCAGGTCCCCATCGACCGCACCGACGCCGACGCCGCCCAAGGAGCACTGACCACAGCGGAGCGCATCCTCGGCGCGGGCAAGGTGCTCGGCATGTATCCCGAGGGAACCCGCTCACCGGACGGGCGGCTCTACAAGGGCAAGACCGGGCTCGCCCGCCTGGCGCTGACCACCGGCGTCCCCGTCATTCCGGTCGCGATGATCGGAACCGACCAGGTGAACCCCCCGGGAAGCAAGATGTGGCGGTTCGGCCGCGTCGAGGTCCGGTTCGGCAAGCCGATGGACTTCTCCCGCTTCGAGGGGCTCGCGGGCAACCGGTTCATCGAGCGCGCCGTCATCGACGAGGTCGTCTACGAACTGATGCAGCTATCCGGCCAGGAGTACGTCGACCTGTATGCGGCCGACGTCAAGACTGCTCAGGAGGGGGATGCCGGAAAGCCGGCCAGTAGGTTTCCGGAGTCCGCTGCCGGCTGATCCCGCCGAGTAGTCGATCGCAGCCGTCCGGCGACCGCGCCGACCGCGACGATCACGGCCAGCGCCCACCACAGGTAGGAGCCACCGGCCAGCTGGCGCCACAGCGGCGCCGCGGTCTCCTCGTGCGGTGTCATCAACGTGATCGGCGTCCACACCATCAGCGCTATGCCGCCGGCGCTCAGGACTGCCAGTGCGACGTCGCGGTAGCGGTAGGCGACGACCGTGGTCACCAGCAGCGTCGGCAGCACCCACACCCAGTGGTGTGACCACGACACCGGCGATACCACCAGGCCGAACATCGCCACGCAGGTCAGCGCCAGCACCGGCGCCTCGTCGATCGCGGATGGCGGGTCGGCACGTTGGCCGCGCAGGATGCGCAGCGCAGCCCACACCGTCAGCCCCAGAACGGCGAAGCATGCCGCCGTCCACAGCACGAACCGCAGGTCGTCGCCGATGCCGAGACGTGCCAGCAGACCAGCGATGTTCTGGTTGGTGTTCAGCGTCGCGGTGCCGATCCGGCCGGTGTCGTGCACGGTCTCGGTCCAGTACTGCAAGGAGTCGCGCCAGGCGAGTGCGACGCCGAGCAGCGTCGCGGCCACCGTCGACGCGGCCGTGACGAGCACGGCCCTGGTATCGCGGCGCAGCAGCAGGTAGAGCACGAACACCGCGGGCGTCAGCTTGAGGGCCACCCCGATGCCGAGGAGCAGTCCGCGCGGCCACGGCGTCCGGCGCGGCACCAGGTCGGCGATGACCAGCGACATGAGCACCACGTTGATCTGGCCGAACTCGAAGTTCGCCCGGATCGGCTCGAAGTAGACGACGGCCGGGGCCACGATCGCTGCGGCGACCCATCCGCGGCGTGCCCAGGCCGGATCGGTCACGGCGGCGGAGTTCGACCACACCCCGAGGCGGGTCAGCACGATCCACGTCGACGCGATGAGCAGTACGAACGTGATGACGGTGATCGTCGCACTGGCCACCGGCAGCGGCAGCCACGCGAACGGAGCGAACACGATCGCGGCCAGCGGCGGGTACGTGAACGGCAGATCGAGCCCGGCCTCGGTGTGGAAGACGGTGTCCGCGCTGTAGAGCCGCGTGCCGTCGAGCCACGCGCGACCGCCCATCCGGTAGACGTCGATGTCGATGCGATACGGCGTGTGACCGAGGAGTCGCCAGCCCGCCCATGCCACGGCGACCAGCACGAGGAGCTGGAACGATCGCCACGCCACGGTTGGCCACCACCCAGCCCGACCGGGCGTCTGCCGCTTACTCATGTCGGGTCACAGCGTATCGGTGGGGGCGGCGTACTCTCGCGTCGCTCCGCCCGCCCCGGCGCGTCCGGGACCCAACGACACCGCGGTGGGTGCAGGTCGGCGTAAGTTTCCGGTCGTGCACCTCACGGTCCAATTCGACTTCGTCACGCGTGATCGCATTCCCCTGCTCTGCTGCCTGGTGGCGTTCATCCTGACGTTCTTCGTGACGCGCACGATCGTCCGCTACATCCGCAGGCATGCCGGCAGCGACGCGCCACGCAAGTGGTGGCAGCCGCGCAACATCTCGGCCGGTGGTGGCTTGCACATCCACCACGTGGTGATCGGCGTGGTCCTCGTCATGGTCTCCGGCGTGACCATGGTGACGCTGGCTGTGAACGGGGGTGTGGTCGAGTTCACCGTCGCTGCAATCGGATTCGGCATCGGAGCGGCACTGGTGCTCGACGAGTTCGCGCTGATCTTGCACCTGCAGGACGTGTACTGGGCGGAGGACGGCCGCACCTCGGTCGATGCGGTGTTCGCCGCGGTCGCCGTCGCCGGCCTGCTCGTCCTGGGTTTCAACCCGCTGTCGTTCTTCGACGTCGGCATCTGGCGCGACGACCATTCGATCGAGGCGAGGGCCACGGTGATCGTCATCGCCGTGCTCACGCTGCTGCTGGCCGTCGTGGTGCTGCTCAAGGGCAAGGTGTGGACGGGTCTGGTCGGCATGTTCATCACGCCGCTGCTGATCGTGGGGGCGGTGCGGTTGTCCCGGCCGCATGCGCCGTGGGCGCGCTGGCGGTACACCACGCGGCCGCGCAAGATGCACACGGCGCTGGAGCGCGAGCGCAAGCTGCGCAGGCCCGTCGTACAGGCAAAACTGTGGCTGCAGCACATCGTGGCCGGTGAACCGCAGTTCCCGGACGATGCGAAGGTCGACGCGGAACTCGATCGCGAGATTCACGCCGCGCCCGCCCCGTCGGTCACGGCCCCGGCGGCTACGACGACCACCAGGGGAGCGGCCTGAGCGTGCGGTACTTCTACGACACCGAGTTCATCGACGACGGCCGCACCATCGAGTTGATCTCCATAGGGGTGGCGGCCGAGGACGGCCGCGAGTACTACGCCATCTCCTCGGAGTTCGACCCCGAGCGTGCGGGCCCGTGGGTCCGCAAGCACGTCCTGCCGAAGCTGCCGTCACCCTCGTCGCGGCAGTGGCGCTCGCGGCGGGAGATCCGGTCGGACCTCGAGGACTTCTTCGACATCGACGGTGACCAGACCATCGAACTGTGGGCATGGGTCGGCGCATACGACCACGTGGTGCTGTGCCAGCTGTGGGGACCGATGACTGACCTACCCCCGGCGATCCCTCGGTTCACCAGGGAGTTGCGGCAGTTCTGGGAGGAACGGGGTTCGCCGAGGATGCCGCCGCGTCCGCGCGATGCCCACGACGCGCTGGTCGACGCCAAGCACAACTTGCGCCGATATCAGCTGATGACGGCCGACGACGACGATGGGTCCTGGGCGGTGCGCTCCTGAGCTGCGGGTATGCGCGGTGGGGTGCCTGACGGTCGCTGGCGAAAACGACTGTTCCTGCCCGCTACCATGGACGGGTGAATTGGACCGTCGACGTACCCATCGACCAGTTGCCGGATCTGCCGCCGCTGCCTGAGGATCTGCGCCACCGGCTCGACGCCGCGCTGGCAAAGCCCGCGCTGCAGCAGCCCAGCTGGGATGCCAGCCAGGCGAAGGCGATGCGGACGGTGCTCGAGAGCGTCCCGCCGGTGACCGTGCCTTCGGAGATCGAGCGCCTCAAGGCCCACCTGGCCGACGTCGCCCTCGGCAAGGCGTTCCTGCTGCAGGGTGGCGACTGCGCCGAGACGTTCGTCGACAACACCGAGCCGCACATCCGCGCCAACATCCGCACGCTGCTGCAGATGGCGGTGGTGCTCACCTACGGCGCCAGCATGCCGGTGGTCAAGGTGGCCCGCATCGCCGGGCAGTACGCGAAGCCGCGGTCGTCGGACATCGACGCGCTGGGCCTGCGGTCCTACCGCGGCGACATGGTCAACGGGTTCGCGCCGGATGCCTCGGTGCGCGACCACGACGCGTCGCGGCTGGTGCGTGCCTACGCCAACGCCAGTGCCGCGATGAACCTGGTGCGTGCGTTGACGTCGTCGGGCATGGCCTCGCTGCAGAAGGTGCACGACTGGAACCGCGAGTTCGTCCGCACCTCGCCCGCAGGCGCCCGCTACGAGGCGCTCGCCGGTGAGATCGACCGCGGTCTGCGCTTCATGAGCGCCTGCGGCGTCGACGACCGCAACCTGCAGACCGCCGAGATCTATGCCAGCCACGAGGCGCTGGTGCTCGACTACGAGCGGGCGATGCTGCGGATGGACTACGACGGGGCCGAGGTCGACGGGTCCAGCCCGAAGCTCTACGACCTGTCGGCGCACTACCTCTGGATCGGGGAGCGCACCCGCCAGCTCGACGGGGCGCACGTCGCGTTCGCCGAGGTGATCGCCAACCCGATCGGCATCAAGATCGGGCCGAGCACGTCACCGGAACTGGCGGTCGAGTACGTCGAGCGCCTCGACCCGAACAACGTGCCAGGTCGTCTGACTCTGGTCAGCCGGATGGGCAACGGCAAGGTGCGCGACGTGCTTCCCGCGATCATCGAGAAGGTGGAGGCCTCCGGCCATCGGGTGATCTGGCAGTGCGACCCGATGCACGGCAACACCCACGAGTCGTCGACCGGCTACAAGACGCGGCACTTCGACCGGATCGTCGACGAGGTGCAGGGCTTCTTCGAGGTGCACCGCAGCCTCGGCACGCACCCGGGTGGCATCCACGTCGAGATCACCGGTGAGAACGTCACCGAGTGTCTCGGTGGCGCACAGGACATCTCGGACACCGACCTCGCCGGCCGGTACGAGACGGCATGCGACCCGCGGCTGAACACGCAGCAGAGCCTGGAGCTGGCATTCCTCGTTGCGGAGATGCTCCGGGACTAGATCCCCAGCGCGGGCAGGTTGGTGCCGAGCGTCCAGGCGCCTGCGGCGATCAAGCCGGTCAGCGTGAGGATGGCGATCAGCCAGAACGTGGTGACCCGCTTGCCGCGCTGCCTCGCCAGTTCCAGTTCGTCGATCTCGATGCCCGCGAATTGGCCTGCGGGACGGCGGTGTTCGACCTCGTCGGGACTCGACGGGCCCCTGGTGAACGCCCGGGTCGGCCGGCGTACGTGGTGCACCGTGGCCGCGGCGTGCTGCGCCGAGTTGCGCGGCGCGGGCACCCGGAACGCGGGCAGGCCGAGTTCGGTGACGACGTCGTCGAGTTCGGCGGCCATGTCCTGGGCGTCGGCGAACCGGTCGTCGGGATCGCGGGCCGTCGCACACGCCACCAGGTCGTCGAATTGGCTTGGCACGCCTGCGATCGCAGCGCTCGGCGGCGGCACGTCGTTGTCCATCCGCTGGTAGGCGACGGCCAACGCGTTGTCACCGGTGAACGGCGTGGCGCCGGTGAGCAGTTCATAGGCGAGTATCCCGACGGCGTAGACGTCGCTGCGCGGGCCGGCGTCACCGGTGCCGACCTGTTCGGGCGACAGGTAGGCCGCGGTACCCAGCATGACGCTGGTCGACGTGATCTTCGCCTCGGCGACGGCACGGACGAGCCCGAAGTCGGCGATCTTCACGTCGCCGTCATCGGAGATCAGCACGTTCTCCGGCTTCACGTCGCGGTGCACCAGACCCGCGCGGTGGGCGACCGCCAGCCCGCCGAGCACGGGGGCCAGCACGGCGGCGACCGCGTGCGGCGGCATCGGGCCGCGCTCCTCGAGCAGTTCGCGCAGTGTGCCGCCCTCGACCAGTTCCATGACCAGGAAGGCGTGCCTGCCGTCGAGTCCCTGGTCGTAGACCGAGACCAGTCCCGGATGCTTCAGCCGCGCGACCGCCCGTGCCTCGCGCTGGAACCGGACCATGAACTGCTGATCGCCCGCATACCGCGGGTCCATGACCTTCACCGCGACCGGCCGATCGAGTCGGATGTCGAGACCGCGGTACACGGTGGACATGCCTCCCGTCGCGATCGGGGTGTCCACCCGGTAACGACCATCCAGGACGGCACCGACGAGCGGGTCCGAACACTGGCTGGTCTCCACGCGTGCATCTTAGACTCGGTGCCGTGAGCAACATTCCGGCCGCCGATGACGTCCTCGACTCCGACGAGGCGGTCTACGACCTCCCCGCCGTCGCAAACCTTCTGCGCATCCCCGTGTCCAAGGTGATCCAGCACCTCAAGGAACGACACCTGCTCGGAGTGCGCCGAGGCGGCTCCGTCGTGGTGCCGAAGGTCTTCTTCGAAGACGGCCGCGTGGTCAAGTCGCTACCCGGTCTGCTGGTCGTGCTGCACGACGGAGGATTCGAGGACACCGAGATCGTGCGGTGGTTGTTCACCCCGGACGAGTCGCTCACGGTCATCCGCGACGGCGGGTCGGCACCTCAGCCCAACGCCCGGCCGGTCGATGCGCTGCACTCGCATCAGGCGCGGGAGGTCGTGCGGCGCGCCCAGGCGATGGCGTATTGACCGTTCCACGGTCGTGGCCTACTGGCGTTCCGCGTCCGCCGGCTCGGCGGTGTGCGACAGCGAGTACCACGCCGCCAGCGCGCACGCGGTCGCCAGCAGTACGTGGATCCAGGAGTACATCCCGTGTGAGCCATCGGGTTTGAAGATGACCATGATCCACGTCGAGAACCCGGCGATCACGGCGATGCCGGCCCGGCTCTGCGCCAGCGCTGACAGGATCGCCAGCGGCCACGTGTAGTACCAGGGCAGGGCGGCCGGCACGAACAGCACGACCACCAGCATGGCCGCGGCCATGCCGGTCAGCGCCTCGCGGTCGTCGTGCCGGTAGCGCCACCACAGCAGCGGCAGCGCGATCGCGATCGTCGCGACGCCGATGATCCGGGTGACCTCGAGCACGGCGTAGAAGTTGACCGGGCCGAACAGCCCGCCGATCACGTTGACCAGGTTCGCCGCGGCGGTCGGGAGGGTGAGCCAGTTGATGATCTTCACCGACCCGGCCAGCGCGGTGAGCCAGCCGAGGCCCACCCCGGCCAGCAGTGACACCACGGCGAAGACGGCCACGAAGATCGCGGCCGACGCCGCCGTCGCGACCGCGAACGCGCGCACCGGGCCCAACTGCCGTCGTTCGCGCAGCCGGTGCATCCACATCCACACCATGAACGGCAGCGCGATGCCCGCGGTCGCCTTCACCGCGACGGCCAGCGCGATGAGCGTGACGCCCCACACGGGCCGGTCGCCGAGGGTCAGCGCGATGGCGGCCATCATCAGGCCCACCATCAGCATCTCGTTGTGCACCCCACCCATCAGGTGGATGATCACCAGCGGATTGAGCACGCAGATCCACAGCGCGGCAGGGCCGTTGGCGCCGATGCGGCGGGCCACCCTGGGCGCCGCCCAGATCAGCAGCACCAGCCCCGGCAGCATGCACAGCCGCAGCAGCATCGTGCCCGCAACCACGTGATCGCCGACGATCAGCGTGACGAACTTCGCGATCAGGATGAACGCGGGGCCGTACGGCGCGGTGGTGGTGGTCCAGATCGGGCTGACGTTGTCCAGCAGGGAGTTGACGTTGTCGACCGGCCCCACCGCGTACGGGTCGAGACCGTCGCGCAGCAGCGCACCCTGGGCGAGGTAGGAGTACGTGTCGCGGCTGAACACCGGCACGCTCAGCAGCAGCGGTGCCAGCCAGAACCCGGTCGTCGCCACCATCGTGTACTCGCTCACGGTGTGGGCGATCACGCGCCGGCCCAGCCACAGCCACGACACCAGCATCACCGCGACGCCGCCCCACAGCAGCAGCGACGACACCACCAGGCCGTGGCCGAACCGCAGCCACGACATGCCAAGCGATTCGAGCAGGGGATCGTGCAGTCGCGTGCTGCCTGCGCCGAGCCCGCCGAGGGTGATCAGACAGGCGCCGAGGAAGCCCAGGCGTGCCGGTTTGCCGTCGGGGGACCGGATGAAGTCGACGAGACCCGACACCCCCTTGCGGGGACGGGATTCCGACTCCTGCGTCGGTGCGGAGGACGTGGCCATGGGCGTCAGGCGGACCGAGTCGACGCCAATCTGGCGAGTTCGGACAGACCCACCTTGGCGTACTCGTCGATCGGTGCGGCGGCGAGGACGTCCAGCCCGCGGTGGGTGAGTTCGGTGATGCGCGTCTCGACCGCGGCCAGCGCGCCGACGGACTCGATGGCCGAGCGCAATTCGCGGACCTGGTCGTCGGACAGCTCGGTGCCGATGGACGTGCGCAGCAGCTTCGCGACCACCGGGTCGGTCTGGTCGGCGCGTTCGAGGGCCTCGGCGAGGAGCACGGTGCGCTTGCCGGAACGCAAGTCGTCGCCGGAGGGCTTGCCGGTGACCGCCGGATCGCCGAATACGCCGAGGACGTCGTCGCGGAGCTGGAACGCGACGCCCAGGTCGTTGCCCAGCTCGTGGAAGATGGCCTGCACGTCGGGGCGGTCGGCGGCGGCCGCGGCCCCGAACTGCAACGGGCGCGCCACCGTGTAGGACGCGGTCTTGAAGGTGCAGACGTTCAGCGCCGACGCGACGGTCTCGGCACGGCCGGACTCGGCGGCGATGTCGAGGTACTGCCCGCCGAGGACCTCGGTGCGAATGTCGGACCAGACGCGTCGCACGCGGCGATACGCGTCCACCGACAGCTCCGAGGTCGCGACGACGTCGTCGGCCCACACCAGCGACAGGTCGCCCATCAGGATCGCCGCAGAGAGCCCGAACTGTTCGGAGTTGCCGTGCCACTCGCGGCCTCGGTGCAGCTCGGTGAACAGCATGTGCACCGTCGACAGCCCGCGCCGGGTGGCCGAGGCGTCGATGACGTCGTCGTGAATCAGTGCACATGCGTGCAGCAGCTCGAGCGCCGAGACGAGGCGGAGCACGTCGGGCGGCATCTGGTCGGTGGCCGTGGCCTCGGGGTCGGCGACGGCGCGCCATCCCCAGTACGCGAAGGCCGGTCGCAACCGCTTGCCCCCGCGGAGCACGAACTCCTCGAGTCCGGCGGTGAGTTCTGCGTAATCCTCGCCTATGTAGGCAGCGTCGCGCCGACGCTCGCGGAGGTACTCGCCCAGTCGTTCCGTGACCGCCGCCACCAGTTCCACGGCCGACGGTGCCGCTGCATCCACGCTCAGCGGACGCCCCTTTCTTCGATCGACACCCGTTGCCCTGAAGAGTCGTGCACTTGAAGAGTAGAGCCTGCCGAGCGACCTAGCGCGCAGGGTCGTGTGGGTTGGCGAGCACGGGGTTGCGGTCCCTGCTGTTCCACGCCAGCGCGCCGATCACCGCGGCGACGAGGAACGAACCGACCGTCAGCCAGATGGCGGCACCGGTGAACGAGCGCGCGCTCGGATCGGTGTAACGGGCTTGGGCGTTCATGGTGCTGACGACGCCGGGCCGGAGCTTCCACTCGACGATCTCGTTCGACACCTGGTCGCCGTTGGTGGAGGTGACCTCGCCGGGAAACGACACGCTCAGCGACACGTCGGCCTCGGAATCGCTGAGCGAGGTGAGGTCGGCACGGCCTTCCAGGATGACGAGATCGCCTGCCCTGCGGAGGTTGATGTCGACGCCCGCGGCGTCGCGGTTCATGTCAGCCAGCTGCGGCAGCTCGGCGAACGTGAGGTCGGAGAACACGGCCTGCGTGCCCACGAAGTCGTCGCGCGAGTAGGGCGACACCGACACCTTGTTGCTGAACGGCAACGTGTTGAGCAGCTGCGGTCCCTTGTCGTCGGCGTTGCGGGGTTTCGCGGCCGCGACGATCTGGCCGGAGACCCGGTCGTCGGGCGAGACGGTGATCGAGGCCCGGACCCGCACGCAGCCCGCGGCGGTCGGCACGATGATCAGAAGGAGGAGCAGGGCCAGCAGCCGCTGGCGACGCCTGGCGTGCACCCGGTCATCGTGCCAGACCAGGCGGCTCCGGGAGCTCAAAGGGGCAGGCTGCGGCCCAAGATCGCGAACGGACGCGGATCACCGGCGAAGTGGTAGCCGCGTATCACGTCGGTGAATCCGAGCCTGCGGTACAGCCGCCAGGCCCGGTTGGCCTCGCCGTTGATCTCCGGCGTCGACAGCAGGACGTGCGATTCCGTGCGGCCGTCGAGGAGTCGGCGGGCCAGCGCCTCGCCCAGGCCGCGACCCTGCGCGCTGGGCCGAATGTGCAGTTCGGTGAGCTCGAAGTAGCTCGTCATCAAGTCGGCGATGCGTCCGGCGTCGGTGCCGCCGCGCTGCAGACCTGCGACGACCTGCTGCTGCCACCACTGGTCGGGGGCGCCGCAGTAGCCGTAGGCCACGCCGAGCAGGGGAGCCGACGCGATGGCCTCGGGGGAGTCGGGCGCACCGCCGGCGCTGCCGTCGGTCTCCGTCTCGACGACCGCGACCGCCTTCCAGCCGTGGCGCCGCGTGTGCTCGAGCCACATCGAGGCACGCTGCTCCTCGGTGCCGCGGGGGTAGCGCATCGCTTCGACGTAGACGGCGAGCGCGTCCCGAAGCCGCCGCTGCATGTCGGCCGGTGACAGGTCGATCAGAAACGTCGCCAACGCCGGTTGCCCTTCACGGTTCGAACTCCGAAATCGTTCTCATCATCGACTGCTCGACGTGATATCTCGCCCACTCGCAGCGGGCCGTACAATCGAGCATTGAACTAGGTGGTACGGCTCAGATTGACCTCGTATCATCAGTGTTGGGTGTCCGTCGATGCGGGCATACCCGACGTTATACGAGTTCGAACGAACTACGGCCCGCGGCAATTAGGGAGGCACGGATGCCACTCTCCGATCATGAGCAGCGCATGCTCGACCAGATCGAGAGCGCTCTCTACGCCGAGGACCCCAAGTTCGCGTCGAGCGTTCGCGGGGGAAACCTGCGGGCACCGTCGGCGCGACGCAGGCTCCAGGGCGGAGTCCTCTTCGTCCTCGGTCTCGCGCTACTGGTTGCCGGCATTGCGTTGCGGGCCACGTGGATCGGGAGTCTGCCCGTTCTCTCGGTGGTCGGTTTCATCGTGATGTTCGGTGGCGTGGTGTTCGCGATCACCGGGCCGCGCGTCGCCGGCGGCCGAGACAAGTCGGCACCCGAGACCGGATCGGCACGGCCGCGCAAGGCCAAGGGTTCGGGCGGTTCCTTCACCAGTCGCATGGAGGACCGGTTCCGGCGCCGGTTCGACGAATAGTCGCCGTCTTCCCGACACAGGGGTAGCTCCGTTCACGGAGCTGCCCCTTTTTCTTCGTCTGGCCACGCCCTCCTCGACACGCCGGGCGCACCGCTGCGGTGGGTCTGAGAGGGCCTGCCGCCCCACCACGCCCCACTTTCGGCCGCGGGCACGCGAGCTGCGGTTATCCGTCATCAACTGGTCATCGACGTGCGCGCTGCTGCCCGGCGACCGCGCGTCGGTGGTGGTCGGTGGGGCGTCGGGGAGAACTCGCACCGCGAAGTGGAACAAAGTGGGGGATTGTGGGGTAAAGTGGCGCACAGCGGAGAGAATGGGGCTCCGGGTGGGAGGTGGCGGGATGTTTCTCGGCACCTACACGCCAAAGCTCGACGACAAGGGGCGGCTCACGCTGCCCGCCAAGTTCCGCGACGCACTGGCAGGGGGGTTGATGGTCACCAAGAGCCAAGACCACAGCCTCGCCGTCTACCCCCGTGCGGAGTTCGAAGCACTTGCGGAGCGTCTGACGCAGGCATCGCGGAGCAATCCGGAGGCCAGGGCCTACCTGCGAAACCTCGCCGCGGCGACCGACGAACAGCATCCGGACGCCCAAGGCCGGATCACGCTGACGGCCGACCATCGCCGGTACGCGAACCTGACCAAGGAGTGCGTGGTCACCGGTTCGATCACGTACCTGGAGATCTGGGACGCCCAAGCCTGGCAGGAATACCAGGCAGCCCACGAAGAGAATTTCTCCGCGGCCAGCGATGAAACTCTGCGCGACATCATCTGATCCGGAGGCCAACCCTGCCGATGCCCGTGTCTCGTGGCCTCTGTCCGAACCGACCCTGACGTACTTCCCCGACGCCAGGTTCGCGATCTCGGACAGGGACCTCGAGACAGGGGCACGACATCTTCTGCGGCGCACTGAGGGGAGGCCGGTTCCGATGCCCGACTCGACTACCGGCCCCGACCGCACGCCGCACGTACCCGTGCTCCTCGACCGCTGCGTCGAACTGCTCACGCCGGCACTGACCCGACGCAGCCCGGACGGCAGCGGTGCGGTCCTCGTCGACGCCACGCTCGGCGCAGGCGGCCACGCCGAACGCTTCCTCACCGACCTCCCCGGTCTACGGCTCGTCGGCCTCGACCGCGACCCGTCGGCACTGGCGATCGCGGGGGAGCGGCTCGCGCCCTTCTCCGACCGCGTGCGGTTCGTCCGCACCCGCTACGACGGCTACTGGGCCGACCGCAGCGAGGGCGCGATCGACGGCGTGCTGTTCGACCTCGGGGTGTCCTCCATGCAGTTGGACCGGGTCGAGCGCGGCTTCTCCTACTCACACGACGCGCCTCTCGACATGCGGATGGACCCCGATGCGCCGCTGACGGCCGCCGACATCGTCAACACCTACGACGTGAAGGCACTGGCACGGGTGTTGCGCGAGTACGGCGACGAACGCTTCGCCTCCAGGATCGCCGCCGAGATCGGCCGCAGGCGCGCCCGGAACCCGTTGCGCACCACCGGCGAACTGGTCGAGGTGCTGTACGCGTCGATTCCCGCGGCGACCCGCCGCACCGGCGGTCACCCGGCCAAGCGCACCTTTCAGGCGCTGCGCACCGCGGTCAACGGTGAGTTGGACTCGCTGCGCGACGCCCTGCCCGCCTCGCTCGACGCGCTGGCCGTCGGCGGCCGCGTCGTGGTGATGGCCTACCAGTCCCTGGAGGACAAGATCGTCAAGACGGTGTTCACCGCCGCCACGGCGTCTCGATCACCCGAGGGTCTGCCCGTCGAACTACCGGGCTACGAGCCCGAGTTCGCCTCGCTCACCCGCGGCGCCGAGAAGGCGCCCCAAACGGAGATCGATTTGAACCCCCGCAGTGCATCGGTTCGGCTGCGCGCGCTGGAGAAGGTTGTGGGAAGGGAAGTGTCGTGATGGCCAAGCGGAGAGAACCAGTGCGTCGCGGGGGCAAACGAGACGACGGCAAGGTGCGCAGGCCGGCCCGTGACGGTGCCGTCGCGCGCCGTGCCGCCGACGCTCCGACCCGCGGCCGCCGTCCGGTGCGCGAACAGCGCCCGCCGCGGTCCACGGGATCGGGCCCCGGCACGAGCCCGATGCAGCGGCCCACCGACGCGCCGGGACGGCCGAAGAACGCCGCCCAGGCCAAGGCCAGGGCCAAGGCGCGAAAGGCGAAGGCGCCGAAGATCGTCCGGCCGCCGCTGCGCGAGCGGATCCTGATCAGGCTCTCCGCCATCGAGTTCAACCCACGTCACCTGGTCAGCCGGGTTCCGTTCGTGGTGCTGGTGATCGGCGCACTCGGCCTCGGTCTCGGCGTCACGCTGTGGCTGTCGACCGACGCGGCCGAGCGGTCCTATGAACTCGGCCACGCCCGGGAGACGAACCAGGCGCTGCTGCAACAGAAGGAAGCGCTCGAGCGCGACGTGCTCGAAGCCCAGGCCGCCCCGGCGCTCGCCGAGTCGGCGCGCCAGCTCGGCATGATCCCGTCGCGCGATACCGCGCACCTGGTCCAGGACCCGACGGGTGCCTGGATCGTGGTCGGCACGCCGAAGCCGGCCGAGGGCGTTCAGCCCCCACCGCTCAACGCCCCGATCCCCGAACCCGGCCCACCGGCCCCGCCGCCGGCGCCCGCACCCCGCGTCGTCGAACCGCGTGAGCTGGCCGTTCGGATCCCGGCCCGCACCCCGACCGCCGCCAACCCGGAGGTCCCGACCGCCGCCACCGCACCGTTGCCCGGCGGTGTCGCCGGAGTGAATGGCGCTTCCGACGCGGCGCACCTCCCGATTCCCGAGGCACCCGCACTGCCCGGTCCCGCCGTGGAGGCCGCCCCACCCGCACTGGACGTCCCGCCGCTCGCTCCGGTCGACCCTGCCGCAGCACCCGTTCCCGGAGCGCCGGCATGAGTTGGGGTAGGAAGCGCCGCCCGGTCCCGGTCACCAAGGGCCGCACCGACCAGCCGCACTCGGCCAGGACCCGTCGCGTCCGCGAGCCGATCCCCGACACGGGGCCGCGCAGCTCGACGTTCGTGTTCCGGCACCGCGCGGGCAACGCCGTCATCGCGCTACTGCTCGTCGTGGCGGGCACCCAGCTCTTCAGCCTGCAGGTGCCCCGCGCGGAGGGCCTGCGGGCCGAGGCCGCCGGACAGCTCAAGGTGACCGACGTCGACAAGGCCGTGCGCGGCAGCATCGTCGATCGCAACGCCGACAAGCTCGCCTTCACCATCGAGGCCAGGGCACTGACCTTCCAGCCGGTGAAGGTGCAGAAGCAGCTCGCCGACGCCAAGGCCGCCGACCCGTCGGCACCCGATCCAGCCAAGCGGCTCGCCGAGATCGCCGGTGGCGTCTCGGGCCTGCTCGAGGGCAAGCCGGACCGGTCGACGCTGCTGAAGAAGCTCTCCGGCAAGGAGACCTTCGTCTACCTGGCGCGCGCAGTCGACCCGGCCGTCGCCGACGCCATCACGACCAAGTACCCCGAGGTCGGCTACGAACGGCAGGACATCAGGCAGTACCCCGGTGGCTCGCTGGCCGCGAACATCGTCGGCGGCATCGACTGGGACGGCCACGGCCTGCTCGGGCTCGAGGACTCGCTGGACTCGAAGCTGGCAGGCACCGACGGCTCGGTGACCTACGACCGCGGCTCGGACGGCGTCGTCATCCCTGGCAGTTACCGCAACCGGCACGACGCCGTCGACGGCTCGACCGTCCAGCTCACCATCGACGACGACATCCAGTTCTACGTGCAGCAGCAGGTGCAGCAGGCCAAGAACCTCTCGGGTGCCAAGAACGTCTCCGCCGTCGTCCTCGACGCGAAGACCGGCGAGGTGCTCGCCATGTCGAACGACAACACCTTCGACCCATCGCAGGACCTCGGCAGGCAAGAGGATCGCGAGATGGGCAACCTGTCGGTCACCTCGCCCTTCGAACCGGGATCGGTCAACAAGATCATCACCGCCGCCACCGCCATCGAACTGGGGCTGACCAATCCCGACGAGGTGCTGCAGGTGCCCGGGTCGATCGACATGGGCGGCGTCACCGTCGGCGACGCATGGGCCCACGGCGTGATGCCCTACACCACCACCGGAGTGTTCGGTAAGTCCTCAAACGTCGGCACGCTGATGCTGGCGCAGCGCGTGGGGCCGGAGAAGTGGGCCGAGATGGCCGACAAGTTCGGCCTGGGCCAGCGCTCCGGCGTCGGACTGCCCGGCGAGAGTTCCGGCCTGGTGCCGCCCATCGACCAGTGGTCCGGCAGCTCGTTCGCCAACCTGCCCATCGGACAGGGCCTTTCGATGACGCTGCTGCAGATGACCGGCATGTACCAGGCCATCGCCAACGACGGCATGCGCGTCCCGCCGCGGGTCATCAAGTCGATCATCGCCGACGACGGCACGCGCGCCGACGAGCCGCGTCCCGAGCCGGTGCGGGTGGTGTCCGCCGAGACCGCGCGCACGGTGCGGAACATGTTGCGCGCCACCGTCCAGCGCGACCCCCGCGGCATCCAGCAGGGCACCGGCTCCCAAGCCGCGGTCGAGGGTTACCAGATCGCGGGCAAGACGGGCACGGCGCAGCAGATCAACCCGGCCTGCGGGTGCTACTACAGCGACGTCTACTGGATCACCTTCGCCGGCATGGTGCCCTCGGACGACCCCCGCTACGTCGTCGGCGTGATGATGGACCACCCGAGTCGCACCGCCGACGGTCAGCCGGGCACGACGTCGGCCCCGCTGTTCCACAACATCGCGTCGTGGCTGCTGCAGCGCGAGAACGTGCCGCTGTCGCCGGATCCCGGACCGCCACTGGTGCTGCAGGGCTAGAGAACAGGGCCACCCTCGGCGGGTCGGTACTGTGTCAACGCCATGAATTCGCGTCCTTCGCACCCGGTGGGTGCCGACCTCGAGCACCTGGCGTCGCACGTGGGCGCCACGCTCGTGCCGCGGGAGGGCGACCTGCGCGTATCGGGCGTCACGCTGCGCAGCGGGGCCGCCCGCCCCGGTGACCTCTTTGCGGCACTGCCAGGCGCATCCGCGCACGGCGCCCGGTTCGTCGACGACGCGCTGGCCCGCGGCGCGGTCGCCGTGCTGACCGATCGGGACGGCGCAGCTCAACTCCAGGGCGTCGGCGTCCCGCTGCTGGTCCACGACAGCCCGCGCTCGGTGCTCGGCGAGGTCGCTGCCACCGTGTACGGCCACCCGTCGGAGCGGCTGCGCGTCGTCGGGGTGACGGGAACGTCGGGCAAGACCACGACGACCTACCTGGTCGAGGCCGGGCTGCGGGCCGCAGGCCGGGTCGCGGGTCTGATCGGGACCGTCGGCATCCGGATCGACGGCGTCGACGAGCCGAGTGCGTTGACCACCCCCGAGGCGCCCGACCTGCAGGCCCTGCTCGCGGTGATGCTCGAGCGGGGCGTCGACACCGTCGTCATGGAGGTCTCCAGCCACGCGCTGACCCTTGGCCGCGTCGACGCGGTGCACTTCGCGGTCGGCGGCTTCACCAACCTGTCCCGCGACCACCTCGACTTCCACTCCACGATGGAGGACTACCTGAACGCCAAGGCCCGGCTCTTCGACCCCGAATCCGCCACCCACGCAGACGTTTCCGTGGTGTGCATCGATGACGACGCGGGCCGCGTCATCGCCGGGCGGGCGAAGAACCCGATCACGGTCGGCATCGACGGGGCCGCCGACTGGCGTGCCGAGTCGATCCGGCCAGTGGGGCACGGCGGCCAGGAGTTCGTCGCCGTCGACCCGGCCGGCGTCCACCATGGCCTGCGGATCGGGTTGCCCGGCCGCTACAACGTCGCGAACTGTCTGCTCGCGACCGCGCTGCTCGACGCGGTCGACGTGTCGCCGGACCAGGCGGCGCCGGGACTGCGCAACGCAGCCGTGCCCGGTCGGCTGGAACCCATCGACCGCGGTCAGGACTTCCTCGCCGTGGTGGACTACGCCCACAAGCCCGGTGCGCTGCAGGCGGTGCTCGAGACGCTGCGCCAGCAGGTTCGCGGCGGGCAGGAGCGCAGCGACACGGGGGATTGCACAGGCAGAGTCGCGGTGGTCTTCGGTGCGGGCGGCAACCGCGATGCCGGCAAGCGCGATCCGATGGGCCGGGTGGCGGCCGAACTGGCCGACCTCGTCGTCGTGACCGACGACAACCCGCGCGATGAGGACCCGGCGACCATCCGGGCCACGATCGTCTCGGCCGCGCGTGCGGCCGCGGGCCCCGGGACCGACGTTGTCGAGCTGGGTGACCGCCGGGCGGCGATCGACCATGCCGTCGCATGGGCACGCGCCGGAGACGCGGTTCTGGTCGCCGGCAAGGGGCACGAGGCCGGGCAGACCGCGGCCGGCGTGACGAAGCCGTTCGACGATCGCGACGAACTCGCCGGCGCGCTCGAGTCGATCGGAGTACGGCCGTGATCGAGCTGACCGTCGCGGAGATCGCCGACATCGTGGGTGGGGAACTCGCCGACGTGTCGCCTGACGAGGCCCGCCGCCTGCGAATCACGGGCACCGTCGAATTCGACTCGCGCGCCGTCGCACCGGGCGGGCTGTTCCTCGCGCTGCCCGGAGCGCGCGCCGACGGCCACGACTTCGCCGCGGGTGCGGTGGCTGCCGGTGCGGTGGCGGTGCTCGCCGCGCGCCCCGTCGGCGTGCCCGCGATCGTGGTCCGGCCCAGCGCGGCATCGGGGGATCCGGACTCCGGGGTCCTGGAACACGACACCGATGGCTCGGGTGCCGCGGTGCTCGGTGCCCTGGGCAGGCTCGCGGCCGCCGTCGCCGCCAGGCTCGTCGAGGGCGGCTTGACGATCATCGGCGTGACGGGGTCCTCGGGCAAGACGTCGACCAAGGACCTGCTGGCCGCCGTGCTCGAGCCGCTCGGGCAGGTGGTCGCCCCGCCGGGGTCGTTCAACAACGAACTCGGCCATCCGTGGACGGTGCTGCGCGCCACCACCGACACCGACTACCTGATTCTCGAGATGTCGGCGCGCCATCCCGGCAACATCGCCGCACTGGCCGCGATCGCACCGCCGTCGATCGCCGTGGTGCTGAACGTTGGCACCGCGCACCTCGGCGAGTTCGGCTCGCGCGAGGCGATTGCGGCGACGAAATCGGAACTGCCACAGGCGGTTCCGGCGTCTGGCGTGGTCATCCTCAACGCCGACGACAAGGCGGTGGCCGCGATGGCCGACGTCACGCCCGCCCGCGTGGTGCGTATCGCCCGTCAGCCCGGCGCGGATCTGTGGGCCGACGACGTCGTGCTCGACGACCTGGCCCGACCGCGGTTCACGATGCACTCCGCCGCCGGGTCGGTGCCCGTGCGTCTCGCCGTCCACGGTGACCATCAGGTGTCCAACGCGCTGTGCGCCGCGGCGGTCGCGCTGGAGTGCGGGGCCGACCTCGAGCAGGTTGCGGCGGCGCTCGCGGGTGCGGGCCCGGTGTCGCAGCGCCGCATGCAGGTGACCACCCGCCCCGACGGCGTGACGATCGTCAACGACGCCTACAACGCGAACCCGGACTCGATGCGCGCCGGTCTCAAGGCGCTGGCCTGGATGGCGAAGTCGGGTGCGGACGGGGGAGGCGAGCGGCGCCGGAGCTGGGCCGTGCTCGGCGAGATGGCCGAACTCGGTGACGACGCGATCGGCGAACATGACAGCATCGGACGACTGGCCGTGCGGTTGGATGTGTCACGACTCGTCGTCGTGGGAACCGGGAGATCGATGAGCGCCATGCATCACGGGGCCGTCATGGAGGGATCGTGGGGCAGTGAGTCGGTCATGGTCGACGACGCCGATTCCGCGCTCGAGCTGCTGCGCGACGAGTTGCGCGAGGGTGACGTGGTGCTGGTGAAGGCCTCCAACTCCGCGGGCCTTGGCGTGCTGGCCGATGCGCTGGCGAGCGACGGGGGAATTGGCACCGCATGAGGCAGATCCTGATCGCCGTCGGCATCGCGCTGGCGGTGTCGATCCTCTTGACGCCCGTGCTGATCCGGTTGTTCACGCGGCAGGGCTTCGGCCACGAGATCCGCGAGGACGGCCCGCCGAGCCACCACAAGAAGCGCGGCACGCCGTCGATGGGTGGCGTCGCCATCCTCGCGGGCATCTGGGCGGGCTACCTGGGAACGCACCTGGTCGGGCTCGCGCTCGACGGACGGGGCCCGTCGGCGTCGGGCATGCTCGTCCTCGGTCTGGCCACGGCGCTGGGTGCGGTGGGCTTTCTCGACGACCTGATCAAGATCCGGCGCTCGCGCAACCTCGGCCTGAACAAGACCGCCAAGACCGTCGGCCAGCTGGTCGCGGCGGTGCTGTTCGGCGTGCTCTGCCTGCAGTTCCGCAACGCCGACGGCGTGACGCCCGGCAGCCCCGAACTCTCGTACGTTCGCGAGATCGCAACCGTGACGCTGGCCCCGGCGCTGTTCGTGCTGTTCGTGGTGGTCCTGGTCAGTGCGTGGTCGAATGCCGTGAACTTCACCGACGGGCTCGATGGTCTGGCGGCCGGCGCGATGGCGATGGTCACCGCGGCCTACGTGATCATCACCTTCTGGCAGTTCCGCAACGCGTGCGCCACCAGCCCCGGGCTGGGTTGCTACAACGTGCGCGATCCGCTGGACCTGGCGCTGGTGGCGGCGGCAACCGCGGGCGCGTGCATCGGATTCCTCTGGTGGAACGCCGCGCCCGCCAAGATCTTCATGGGTGACACGGGGTCGCTGGCGCTGGGCGGCATCATCGCCGGGCTGTCGGTCACCAGCCGTACCGAGACGCTCGCGATCGTGCTGGGCGCGCTGTTCGTCGCGGAGGTGACGTCGGTGGTCGTGCAGATCCTGGCCTTCCGCACGACCGGGCGCCGGGTGTTCCGGATGGCACCGTTCCACCATCACTTCGAGCTGGTCGGGTGGGCAGAGACCACGGTCATCATCCGGTTCTGGCTGCTCACCGCGATTGCGTGCGGTCTGGGCGTCGCGCTGTTCTACAGCGAATGGCTGACTGCCGTCGGGGGCTGACCGCAGCGAACCGGACCCGCTTTCGCGACACGCGCCGGATGTCCGACCCAACGAGCGTGTGACAGGGGAGGATTTTGGGGTGCTTGCGACAGATGAGTCATGTGATGCAGGTGTGACTCGAGTCGCACGGCCGACGGGGTGGTCGTGACAGCTCTCCTGACCCGGCTGAAGCTGCGCCGGACGCCGGATGCGACCGCCAACGCGGGCAGCGTCACCGCGCGGGCCGAATCGGCTCCGCAGGCGCCGCGGACTCGGTTCGGCGCCTGGCTGGAACGACCCATGACGTCGTTTCACCTGATCATCGCGGTGGCGGCCCTGCTGGTCACGCTCGGGCTGATCATGGTGCTGTCCGCGTCCGGGGTGCACTCCTACGACGAGGACGGCACGCCGTGGGCGATCTTCGGCAAGCAGGTGCTGTGGACGTGCGTCGGCCTCGTCGCGTTCTACATCGCACTCCGGATGCCGATCAGCTTGATGCGGCGACTGGCCTTCCCGGGCTTCGTCTTCACGATCATCCTGCTGATTCTGGTGCTCATTCCCGGCATCGGTACGTTGTCGAACGGCTCCCGCGGGTGGTTCGTCGTCGCGGGTTTCTCGATGCAACCGTCGGAGCTGGCGAAGATTGCGTTCGCGATCTGGGGCGCACACCTGCTGGCCAGTCGTCGCATGGAACGCGCGTCGCTCAAGGAGATGCTGTTCCCGCTGGTGCCCGGCGCCGTGCTCGCGCTGCTGCTGATCGTGCTGCAGCCCGACCTCGGGCAGACGGTGTCGCTGGGCATCATCCTGCTCGGCCTGCTCTGGTACGCGGGCCTGCCGCTGCGGGTGTTCCTGAGTTCGCTCGGCGCGGTCGTCGTCGCGGCAGGAGTCCTGGCGATGTCGGCCGGCTACCGATCGGCGCGCGTGCAGTCGTGGCTGAATCCCACCGCGGACGGCCAGGGCGCCGGTTACCAGTCACGGCAGGCGCGGTTCGCGCTGGCCAACGGTGGCTTCTTCGGTGACGGCCTCGGGCAGGGCACCGCGAAGTGGAACTACCTGCCCAACGCCCACAACGACTTCATCTTCGCCATCATCGGCGAGGAACTCGGCTTCGTCGGCGCGGGCGGCCTGCTGCTGCTGTTCGGCCTGTTCGCCTACACCGGCATGCGCATCGCCCGCCGCTCGGCCGACCCCTTCCTGCGCCTGCTCACCGCGACGACCACCCTGTGGGTCCTCGGGCAGGCGTTCATCAACATCGGCTACGTCGTCGGCCTGCTCCCGGTCACCGGTCTGCAGCTGCCACTGATCTCAGCGGGCGGCACATCGACGGCCACGACGCTGTTCATGATCGGCTTCATCGCCAACGCCGCGCGACACGAACCCGAGGCGTGTGCTGCGTTGCGGGCCGGCCGCGACGACCGGATGAACCGGATGCTGCGGCTGCCGTTGCCCGAGCCGTACGTGCCCAGCCGCATCGAGGCGGTCCGCGACCGCCTGCGCACGAAGCCGAAGCCGCCCAAGGCGCCAGCGAAGCGCGTGGCCAAGGCACAGCCGAAGGTCAAGCCGAAGTCCGCCAAGGCCGCCAAGGCAGCGAAGGCGAAGGCGAGGGCGGGCACGCGGGACAAGCCGGCTCGCGACGACCGCAGACGAACCGCGCAGGCGGCTGACCGACGCGACGGCGGCGCAGTGCATAGTGGAGGCCGTCAACGCCAACCGAGCCGTCGGGCTCGCCCATTGGAAGGCCAGCGTTACGGGTGAACGGACCCGCCACTCCCGGCCCCCGGGAGCAGTCCGCGACAGCGCGGATGGACGGTAGCGACCGGGGGATATCAGTCGTGCTCGCCGGTGGCGGCACCGCGGGACACATCGAACCCGCGATGGCCGTCGCCGACGCCCTGGTCGCGCTGGACCCCGACGTCAGGATCACGGCGCTGGGCACTCACCGCGGTCTCGAGACCAAGCTCGTCCCCGAGCGCGGCTTTGACCTGCGGCTGATCACCCCGGTGCCGTTCCCGCGCAAGCCGACCGGTGATCTGCTGCGCCTGCCACTGCGCGTGCAACAGGCCGTCCGCGAGACCCGCGCCGTGCTCGACGGTGTCGGCGCCGACGTGGTGATCGGCTTCGGCGGCTACGTCGCACTGCCCGCCTACCTGGCCGCCCGCCGCGGCTCCGGCGCTCGAGGCGGCCGTCGCCGCGCCGTCCCCGTCGTCATCCACGAGGCGAACGCGACCGCGGGCTGGGCCAACCGGGTGGGCGCACGGACCGCGCGGCGGGTGCTCTCGGCCGTTCCCGATCCGGGGCTGGGCCGCGTCGAGGTGGTCGGGGTGCCGGTCCGTCATGCGATCACCACGCTCGACCGCGCCGCGTTGCGCAGCGAGGCCCGCGCGCACTTCGGATTCTCCGACGACGACCGGGTGCTGCTGGTGTTCGGCGGGTCCCAGGGCGCCCAGTCGATCAACCGGGCGGTCTCTGGTGCGGCCGAAGCCCTTGCCGCAGCCGGGATTTCGGTGCTGCACGCCCACGGGCCCAAGAACGTGCTCGACCTCGCACCGTCCGCGCCGGGCACCCCGCCGTACGTGGCGGTCCCGTACCTGAGCCGAATGGACCTGGCGTATGCCGCTGCCGACCTGGCGATCTGCCGGTCCGGCGCGATGACCGTGGCCGAGGTGAGCGCCGTCGGGCTGCCCGCCATCTACGTCCCGCTGCCGATCGGTAACGGCGAGCAGCGGCTCAACGCCCTGCCGGTGGTCGAGGCGGGCGGCGGGCTGGTGGTCGACGACGCCGACCTGACCCCGGCGTTCGTCGCCTCCACGGTCTCCGGCCTGATGTCCGACGACCAGCGGCTGGCCGCGATGACGTCGGCGGCCGCGCTGGCCGGGCACCGGGACGCCGCGCAGCGCGTGGCCGAGGTCGCGCTGGCGATTGCGCGCGAGACCAGGGCGGCCGCGCGGTGACCGCCCGGGAGCTACCTCCGGAGTTGCGGCGCGTGCACATGGTCGGCATCGGCGGCGCGGGCATGTCGGGCATCGCGCGGATCCTGTTGGACCGCGGTGGCCAGGTGTCGGGTTCGGACGCCAAGGAGTCGCGGGGTCTGGCCGCGCTGCGGGCCAGGGGAGCGCTGGTCCGGGTGGGTCACGACGCGGCTGCGCTCGACATGCTCGAAGGCGGGCCGACCGCGCTGGTCAGCACGCACGCGGCGATCCCCAAGGACAATCCCGAACTCGTCGAGGCTCGGCGCCGCGGTATCCCGGTGATCATGCGGCCCGCGGTGCTGGCCCGGCTGATGGACGGCTACACCACGGTCCTGGTCAGCGGCACGCACGGCAAGACCACCACGACGTCGATGGTGATCGTGGCGTTGCAGCGCGGCGGGTTCGATCCGTCGTTCGCGGTGGGCGGCGATCTCGGTCAGGCCGGCACCAACGCCCATCACGGCAGCGGGGACGTCTTCGTCGCCGAGGCCGACGAGAGCGATGGTTCCCTGCTGCAGTACGCCCCCGACGTGGCCGTCGTGACCAACGTCGAGGCCGACCACCTCGACTTCTTCGGCACCGAGGAGGCGTACTCCCGGGTGTTCGACGACTTCGTCGCGCGCATCGTTCCCGGCGGCGTGCTGGTGGCCTGCGCCGACGACCCTGGCGCCGCCGCGCTGGCCGAACGGTCCCGTGCGCTCGGCGTGCGGGTGCTGACCTACGGCAGCGCCGGATCCGATCTCGCCGCCACGCTGCTGGACTGGACGCAGCAGGGGACCGGTGGCGTCGCGACGATCCAGCTGGCCGGCGAGGCTCAGCCGCGCGGCATGCGGCTCGCGGTGCCCGGCAGGCACATGGCCCTGAACGCGCTCGGCGCACTGCTCGCCGCGCGGGAGGCCGGGGCCGCCGTCGGGACCGTGCTCGACGGTCTGGCCGGGTTCGAGGGCGTCCGGCGCCGCTTCGAGGCCGTGGGCACCGCCGCGGGGGTCCGCGTCTTCGACGACTACGCGCACCATCCCACCGAGGTGCGCGCGACGCTCGACGCCGTGCGCGCCGTTGTGGGCGACGCGCGGTCGATCGTCGTGTTCCAGCCGCACCTGTACTCGCGGACCGAGGCGTTCGCCCGCGAGTTCGGCGAGGCGCTGAGCCTTGCCGACGAGGTCTTCGTGCTGGACGTCTACGCCGCGCGGGAGCAACCGCTGCCCGGCGTGAGCGGCGCGACGGTCGCCGAACACACCGCTGTGAAGACGCATTACGTGCCGGACTTCTCCGCGGTCGCCGAGCGCGTCGCCGGTGTGTCGCGGCCCGGCGACGTCGTGGTGACGATGGGCGCGGGCGACGTCACCCTGCTCGGGCAGGAGATCCTGGCGGCGCTCACCGACCGGGCCCGGCAGCCGTGACCGGTCCCGACGACCAGGCGTCCGAGGTACCCGAGCCGGCCCCCGCCGACGAGCCCGAACCGCCCGCGCCCGACGCGGACGACGGCGACGACTTCGAAGGGCCGCGCCGCCGGGCGCGCAGGGAGCGCGAGGAGCGCCGTGCCGCCCAGGACAGGGCGACCGCGATCGAGAACGCGCGCCGCGAGGCGAAGCGCCGGGTCGAGGGCAAGCCGCCCGAGCAGGCCAAGCGTCCCGCCAGGGGGCTGATCCGCGGATTGAAGGCACTGCTGTGGTCGGCGCTGGTGAGCGTCATCGCCGTCGGCCTCGGGCTGCTGCTGTACTTCACGCCGATCATGGCGGCCAGGTCGACGGTGATCGTCGGGCTGAACACGATCTCCCAGGAGGAGATCCTGCAGGCCGCCGCCGTCGTGCCCGACACCCCACTGCTGCAGATCGACACCGACGCGGTGGCCGAACGAGTCGCCACCATCCGCAGGGTGGCCAGCGCGCGCGTGCAGCGCGAGTATCCGTCGACACTGCGAATCACGATCGTGGAGCGGGTGCCGGTCGCGGTCAAGGACTACCCCGACGGGCCGCACCTGTTCGATCGGGATGGCGTCGACTTCGCCACCGACACACCACCTCTCGGCCTGCCGTACCTCGATGCCGACAACCCTGGCCCCACCGACGCGCCGACCAAGGCCGCCCTGCAGGTGCTGCTCGCGCTGCGGCCGGAGGTCGCGGGGCAGGTCGGTCGCATCGCGGCGCCATCGGTGGCCTCGATCACGCTCACCCTGATCGACGGTCGCGAGGTCATCTGGGGGACCACCGACCGCACGGAGGAGAAGGCGCTCAAGCTCGGTGCGCTGCTGACTCAACCGGGCCGCACCTACGACGTGTCGAGTCCGGATCTGCCCACAGTCAAGTGACGTGTCGTGTCCCGCACCGGAAAAAGACGCGAAACACACGAACACGTCGGCGCGCCTGCGCGGTTCGTTCCCGAGTGAGCCCTACCGTTCTGTTCGTACGGCACTACTTGACATAACTCTAAGCCTGTGGTTGAGGTTGAGGGTTTGACTCGAGGGGTACCGACGGACATGTAGGCACATTCAGGAGGAAGGCGACCGCAATGACGCCCCCGCACAACTATCTCGCCGTCATCAAGGTGGTCGGCATCGGTGGCGGCGGCGTGAATGCCGTCAACCGCATGATCGAACAAGGCCTCAAGGGCGTCGAGTTCATCGCCATCAACACCGACGCCCAGGCGCTGTTGATGAGCGATGCCGACGTCAAGCTCGACGTCGGCCGCGACTCCACCAGGGGTCTCGGCGCCGGCGCCGACCCCGAGGTCGGACGCAAGGCCGCCGAGGACGCCAAGGACGACATCGAGGAGCTGCTCCGCGGCGCCGACATGGTGTTCGTCACCGCTGGCGAGGGTGGTGGCACCGGAACTGGCGGCGCACCCGTCGTCGCCACCATCGCGCGCAAACTCGGTGCGCTGACCGTCGGCGTCGTCACCCGGCCGTTCTCGTTCGAGGGCAAGCGGCGGTCCAACCAGGCGGAATCGGGTATCACCTCGCTGCGCGAGAGCTGCGACACGCTCATCGTGATCCCCAACGACCGCCTGCTGCAGATGGGCGACGCGGCCGTCTCGCTGATGGACGCCTTCCGCAGCGCCGACGAGGTCCTGCTGAACGGCGTGCAGGGCATCACCGACCTGATCACCACGCCCGGTCTGATCAACGTCGACTTCGCCGACGTCAAGGGCGTCATGAGCGGCGCGGGCACCGCCCTGATGGGCATCGGGTCCGCACGCGGCGACGGTCGGGCGCTCAAGGCCGCCGAGATCGCCATCAACTCACCACTTCTCGAGCAGTCCATGGAGGGTGCTCAAGGCGTGCTGCTGTCGGTGGCAGGCGGCAGCGACCTCGGCCTCTTCGAGATCAACGAGGCCGCGTCGCTGGTGCAGGACTCCGCGCACCAGGACGCGAACATCATCTTCGGAACCGTCATCGACGACTCGCTCGGCGACGAGGTCCGGGTCACGGTGATCGCGGCCGGATTCGACGCGGCGGGGCCCAGTCGCGCCCCGGTCACCGGCACCCCCGGCCAGCCAATCGCACCCGGCCGGGCGGGCAAGGTCACCTCGCCCTTCGTGGAGTCGACCGATCCCGCCGCCGTCCCGGTGCACACCAACGGGGCGACGGTCAGCATCGGTGGCGGTCGCGACGACGGCATCGCCGACGACGACGTCGACGTGCCGCCGTTCATGCGGCACTGAGCGCGCTCAGCTCGATCCCGGATACTGACACCGTGAGCCGCCGCGTCCGCCGTGTCACGACCACCCGCAGGGGTGGTGCGTCGAGGCCACCCTTCGACGCCTTCAACCTCGGCGACCACGTCGGTGACGACCCGGCCGCGGTCGCCCAGAACCGCCGACGTCTCGCCGCCGCGACGGGTCTCGGCGCCGACGGCGTCCGCTGGATGAACCAGGTGCACTCCGATCGTGTCGTGGAGGTGGACGGCCCGGGCCCCACGGTCGACGCCGCCGACGCGATGGTGACGACGACACCGCGGCTGGCCCTGGCCGTGGTGACCGCCGACTGCGTTCCGGTACTGCTCTCCGATGCGCGTGCCGGGGTCATCGGTGCGGCGCATGCGGGACGGGTCGGCGCGCAGAACGGCATCGTCGTGCGGACCGTCGAGGCGATGGTGCGCCGCGGTGCCCGCGCCGAGGACATCTCCGTGCTGCTCGGCCCAGCCGTCAGCGGCCGCAACTACGAGGTGCCCGAGGCGATGGCCGCCGAGGTGGAGGCAGCGCTTCCGGGTAGTCGCACCGTCACCGCGCGTGGTACGGCCGGGCTCGACCTGAGGGCCGGAATCGTCGGGCAGCTACGCGGATTGGGCATCTCGGCGGTCGACGTGGACCCGCGGTGCACGTTCGCCGACCGCAATCTGTACAGCCACCGCCGGGGTGCGCCAACCGGCAGGCTCGCGTCACTGGTGTGGATGGAATGACGGTGCGGCCGAGATGACCGGGGACCGCGAAGCCGAGTTGCGCGCCTCGCTCGAGGCATTGCGTGCCCGGGTCGGGGCTGCGGTTCGAGCCGCGGGCCGGGCCGAGGGCGACGTCGAACTGCTTCCGGTGACGAAGTTCTTTCCCGCCTCCGACGTGATCCTCCTGCGCGGGCTGGGGTGCGAAGCCTTCGGCGAGTCCCGGGAGCAGGAAGCGTCGAGGAAGGCCGCGGAGGTCGCCGAGCACGTCGCGGCCGACGGCACGCCGGGGGCCATCCGCTGGCACATGATCGGCCGCATCCAGCGCAACAAGGCCAAGGCCGTCGCGAGTTGGGCGTACGCCGCGCACTCCGTCGACGGCATCGCGCTGATCAGGGCGCTGGGACGAGGTGCGACCGAGGCGCTGGCCGACGGCCGGCGGCCCGAGCCGATGTTCGTCTACGTGCAGCTCAGTCTCGACGGTGACCCCGAGCGGGGCGGCGTCGACGTCGGCGACACCGCTCTGGTGGACGAGGTCTGCGCGGCGGCGAATTCGACTGAGGGACTTCGGTTCGCGGGACTGATGGCCATTCCGCCGCTGGGCGCAGCGGCCGAGGAGTCCTTCGTGCGTTTGGCCGCCGAGCGCGAACGGGTACAGGCGGATTACCAACAACGGCTCGGTTTGTCAGCAGGTATGTCGGGGGACCTCGAGACGGCGGTTCGACATGGGTCCACGTGTGTGCGTGTCGGAACCGCGCTCATGGGGCAACGCCCACTAACGTCACCGTGAGTAGTCACACCAGTCACAACGTCATCACAGACAACACACATCACAGTCTTCAGAAGGGTCCTGAGATGAGTACGCTGCACAAGGTCAAGGCTTACTTCGGTATGGCCCCGATGGACGACTACGAAGACGAGTACTACGAGGACGACGACCGTGCGTCGCGCCCGTACCCGCGTCGTAGCCGCGACGAGCGCTTCGAAGAGGATTCGTACGGCCGCATGGAGGGCCGCGGATACGAAGAGCGAGTCGGCGCAAGGGAATTCGAGCGCGAGTTCGGTCGCGAGATGGATCCCGTGCCTGCCGGTTACCGTGCCGGCGGCTACGTCGACGAGCCGGCCTTCCGTGGCGGCAGGCCGCAGTTCGACCGGCCGCGCTTCAACACCCTGCGCGGGGCCACCCGCGGAGCGGTCGCGATGGAGCCGCGCCGGATGGCGGAACTGTTCGAGGCGGGGAGCCCGTTGGCCAAGATCACGACCCTGCGTCCCAAGGACTACAGCGAAGCCCGCACGATCGGCGAGCGGTTCCGCGACGGCACCCCGGTGATCATGGATCTGGTGTCGATGGACAACGCCGACGCCAAGCGACTGGTGGACTTCGCCGCGGGCCTCGCGTTCGCACTTCGCGGCTCGTTCGACAAGGTGGCGACGAAGGTGTTCCTGCTGTCGCCCGCCGACGTCGACGTCAGCGCGGAGGAGCGCAGGCGCATCGCCGAGGCCGGCTTCTACTCCTACCAGTAGGCACCCGTGGCACCCCCGCGGGACGGGTAGGCTTGCGGACGAATCGTCGCGCGGTTGAACGTCGCGCGTACGTGCACCGTTTCCGCATCTTCCCGCTAGTGAGGTCGCCCAGTTGGCGCTGTTCTTCGAAATTCTGGGCTTTGCGCTGTTCGTGTTCTGGTTGTTGCTCATCGCCAGGGTCGTCGTCGAGTTCATCCGATCGTTCAGTCGAGACTGGCAACCCAAGGGGTTCACAGTGGTGGTCCTCGAGCTGATCCTGACCGTGACCGACCCTCCCGTGAAGCTGCTCCGCAGGCTGATTCCGCAGCTCACGATAGGTGCGATCCGCTTCGACCTGTCGATCATGGTGCTTCTGCTCGTAGCGTTCATCGGGATGCAACTGGCGTTCGGCGCAGCGGCCTGACCCCACCGGCAGGGGTCCGCGAGAGCGAGCGGTCGATCTCGGAAAGATTGAGTTTCGCTCTTAATTCCGGACCTCTCATGCAACCGCCGGGTCCCCTGTGACAGGATGGACGCCAGTTACTTCCACATGGCTCTACACTTTGAGACCGGTTGACGGTCCCGACTCCTAGGGGGCAGACGATGCCGCTCACACCCGCTGACGTTCACAACGTCGCGTTCAGTAAGCCACCCATCGGCAAGCGCGGCTACAACGAGGACGAAGTCGATGCCTTCCTCGATCTGGTCGAGAACGAGCTGAGCCGTCTCATCGAGGAGAACGCCGACCTGCGCCAGCGGGTCAGCGAGCTGGACTCCGAACTCGCGTCGGCACGCGCAGGCGGCGGATCGCAGCCCGCGCAGGCCGCCCCGCAGTACCAGGCGCCGGAGCCGGAACCGGAGCCCGAGCCCGTCGCGGCCCCCGCGCCGGTCTACGAGGCGCCCCCCGCCGCGGCGCAGATGTCTGCACAGAGCGAGGAGTCGGCCATGCGTGCGGCTCGCGTGCTGGCGCTGGCCCAGGACACCGCGGATCGCCTGACCGGCACGGCCAAGGCCGAGTCCGACAAGCTGCTCTCCGACGCACGCGCCCAGGCCGACCTCATGGTCAGCGAGGCCCGTCAGACCGCCGAGACCACCGTGTCCGAGGCCAAGCAGCGCGCGGATGCACTGCTGCTCGACGCCCAGACCCGGTCGGAGTCGCAGTTGCGTCAGGCGCAGGAGAAGGCCGACGCCCTGCAGGCCGACGCCGAGCGCAAGCACTCGGAGATCATGGGCACGATCAACCAGCAGCGCACGGTCCTCGAAGGCCGGCTCGAGCAGCTGCGGACGTTCGAGCGCGAATACCGCACCCGCCTCAAGACCTACCTGGAATCGCAGCTGGAGGAACTCGGCCAGCGCGGCTCCGCGGCACCGGTCGACTCGACCGCCAACAACGACGGCGGCGGGTTCAACCAGTTCAACCGAGGCAACAACTAGCTGATCGGCTGAACCCTTGCTCATCGTTGCGCTCGTCCTCGCCATCATCGGCTTGGCGGCACTGGTCACCGCCGTCGTCACCAGCAACGAGCTGATCGCCTGGGTGTGCATCGGCGCCAGCGTGATCGGCGTGTTGCTGCTGATCGTCGACGCGCTGCGGGATCGTTCGCGTGACTCGGACGACGCTCGTAGCGACGACGCCGTCGACGACGCGGCCGAGGACTACCCGGACGACGCCACGACGCAGATCCCGACCTACGCCGACGGCGACACCGACTCCGACACCTCGACCGTCGCGCACGAGTCCCACGCCGACGTCGACGACGAGCCCACGGAACTGGCCCCGGCCGTCGACGACCGCACCGAGGTGACGCCCGTCATCGACGATCCTGCCGTCAGCGACGAGCCCACCACGCGCGACGAGGCCGTCAAGCGCGACTAGCTCGCAGTCGCGAGAGCCTCGCGCACCTCGTCGTCGTCGACCTGATGGAAGTCGGCGTACACCTGGCCGACGGCACGGAATCGGTCGGGCACCACTGCGCAGACCACGTCGTCCGCGATCGACCGCATGTCCCGGCACACCGCACGCGGGCCGACTGGGACGGCCACCACGACCGACGCCGGTTCGAGCGACCGGACGGCCGCGACGGCGGCCTTCATGCTGGCCCCGGTCGCGATGCCGTCGTCGACGAGCATGGCGACCCGACCGCGCAGGTCCATCGGCTCGCGGCCGCTGCGGTACGCCGATTCCCGGCGTTGTAGCTCGGCCGACTCCCGTGCGATCGCCTCGTCCAGTGCGGCCGACGAGATGTGCAGGCTCTCGATCAGCGGCTCGTTGAGGACCACGCCGCCGCCGCTGGCGATCGCGCCCATCGCCAACTCGGACCACTGGGGCACGCCGAGCTTGCGCACCAGGAACACCTCCAGCGGCGCCCGCAGCGCAATCGCGACCTCCCGCCCGACGGGGACGCCGCCGCGGGCCAGTCCGAGCACCACCACGTCGGATCGGGAGCCATAGGCCGTCAGGTGCCGTGCCAGGACCCGGCCGGCCTCCCGGCGGTCCTGGAACGTCCGATTCTTATGCGCGTTCGCGATGTCAGCAGCGTATGCCGCGATAGCGCCATCCGACCGGCGCTCGGCAACGAAGATCAACACGTGGGCATCGAATTCGAGAGCGTGGTCGACCATCCCCTGGACGAGGTCTTCGCCTGGCACACCAGGCAGGGCGCGATGCGGCGGCTGGTGCCGCCGTGGCAGCCGATGAAGGTGGTGGCGGAGACGGAGTCGTTGGCCGACGGCAGGGCGATCCTCGGCCTGCCTGGCGGGCTGCGCTGGATCGCTCAGCACGACCCGGCCCAGTACGACCCGCCGCACCGCTTCGTCGACGTGCTGTCGTCGGACGGCTTGCGCTCGCTGCCGCCGCGGGCCATCGGCTGGTGGCGCCACACCCACGACTTCGCCGAGGGCCCCACCTCGGGCTCCACCCGGGTGCACGACCACGTCGACACCACCGTTCCTGGCGTCGGGCTGCGCTCCACGTTCGTCTATCGCCACCGGCAGCTCGCCGACGACCTGGCCGCCCACCGCGACGCCGAACTCGCGGGCGCCGGGTCGATGACGGTCGCGGTCACCGGATCGTCGGGGCTGGTGGGAACCGCGCTGTGCGCACTGCTCAGCACCGGAGGACATCGCGTCGTCCGGTTGGTGCGCGGCGCACCGGGAGCCGGGCAGCGGCATTGGGATCCGCTGGCACCGGCCGCCGACCTGCTCGCCGGTGTCGACGCGGTGATCCACCTGGCGGGCGAATCGATCGCGGGCCGGTTCACCGATGCCCACCGGGCCGCCATCGTCGACAGTCGCATCGAACCCACCCGCAGGCTCGCCGAGGTGGCCGCACGCACCGTCGACGGGCCGCGCACCTTCGTCAGTGCCTCGGCGATCGGCTTCTACGGCTACGACCGGGGCGACGTGTCGCTCACCGAAGACGCCGGTCGCGGCGACGGGTTCCTGGCCGACGTGGTCTCCGACTGGGAGGCCGCCACCGCTCCTGCCGCCGACGGCGGCATGCGCGTCGTGACGGTGCGGACCGGCATCGTGCAGTCGGCCGAGGGGGGCACGCTGAAGCTCCTGCGACCGCTGTTCGCGGCGGGACTGGGCGGCAGGCTGGGCAGCGGCCGGCAGTGGCTGTCCTGGATCGGCCTCGACGACCTGCTCGACGTGTACTACCGCGCGCTCTACGACGACCGGCTCTCCGGCGCGGTCAATGCCGTGGCGCCCAACCCCGTTCGCAACGACGAGTACACCCGGGCGCTGGCCAAGGTGATGCACCGGCCGGCGATCCTGCCCGTACCCGGTTTCGGTCCCCGGCTGCTCCTCGGCGAACAGGGGGCCCGCGAACTGGCCGAGGCGAGCCAGCGCGTCCTGCCGGCCAAGCTGGCGGCCGTCGGTCACCGCTTCCGCCAGCCCGAGGTGGCCGACGCGCTGTCACATCAGCTGGGGCACGGCTGACGCGCGACACGGGCGAGGAAGCCGCGGACCAGGGCGTGCAGTCGCCGGTCGGCGTCGGACTGCAGCCGCGCCGTCTGGTCGTATAGGGCGTCCGCGTCGATGCCGAGCGCGGCGGCCTCCGCGCCGTCGTTGGCCAGCCAGGCCTGCAGCAGCGGACCGTCGAGTTCGGGGTGGAACTGCAGGCCGAGCGTGTGGCCGATGGTGAAAGCTTGTGTGGCGCGGTCGTTTCGGGCCAGGACGGTGGATCCCGCCGGTGCGCTGAAGCGGTCGAAGTGCCATTGGAACCAGGGCCCGCCTGGCACCACGTCCGGTGCGTCGGTGTCCACCGGGCACCACCCGATCTCGGGCTCGGACGAGCGCGCCACGGTGCCGCCGTGCGCCCGCGCGGCCACCTGTCCGCCGAAGCACACGCCCAGCACGCCGACACCGGCTGCGTCGGCGTCGCGGATCATGGTCATCTCGTCGGCGATCCAGGGCAGCGCCTCGTCGTAGGCGGCCCACCGCGCGCCGAGGGGAACGATCACCTCGTAGGCCAGCGGGTCGGGGAACTCGACGGTCAGCCCGGGGGTGTCCACCGCGTCGGCGGGCACCACCTCGAATATCGCGGTGTCGTAGCCGAGGTCGGTGAAGACGTCGCCCAGCAGGGCGGGCGGTGCGACGGGGTCGTTGACGACGAAGAGGACTCTTGGTGCCACCAGAGCACCCTAGGGTGGCGCGTGCCCGGGTGCGAGTTCGGCACCGATCCTGCGGAACAGCGCCTGGGCGGCGTTGACGTAGTTGCCGTCGCCGTCGAAGGCCTCGGGGGCGAACGTGGTCGCGATGGCGATCGCGATGCGTTCGTCGGGCAGGTACGCCGCCACTCCCGCCTCGCCCGCGAACATGGGGTTCTGCAGGAGCCAGTCGCCCGAGATGACCACGCCCATGCCGTAGGTGTAGCGCTCGGTCATCGGGGCGCACGTGGCGCAGCCGGGCTGCGCTCTGGTCTTGCCGCGCAGGGCGGTCGAGACCATCAGGTCGTGCGAGTCCTTCGACAGCAGCCTGCCGGTGCCGATCCCGACCGCGGTGGCCTCCATGTCGTAGACCGTGGTGGTCTGGACGGCACCGCGGGTGAGTGTCCACGACGGGTTCCAGAACGTCGACTCCTCGTAGAACGGCAAGCCCGCGGGGATGTTCAGGGCTTGGCGCCGCTCGCTGCTGAACGCGTGCAGCACCGGAGCCGGGATGGCGGGGGTGAACGAATTCGCGGTGTCGGTCAGGCCGAGCGGCTCGAGCACCTCCTCCTTCAGCAGCGCAGGCATGTCCTGGCCGGTCGCCCGCTCCAGCGCCAGGCCCAGCAGGACGTAGTTGGTGTGGGCGTAGTTCCAGTTGGTGCCCGGCTCGTAGAGCAGCGGCCGCGAGACCGCGAAGTCGAGGAGTTCGTCGGGGTCCCACTGCCGGAACGGGTCGGCGTAGATGGCGTCGTCGAACGCGTCGTTGCCCAGTACGTAATCCGGATAGCCAGAGGTCATTTGGGCGAGCTGGCGCAGCGTGACGCGGCCTGCGTGCGGCACGTCGGGCAGCCACGTCGACAGCCGGTCGTCGAGGCCGATCCGACCCTCGTCGGCGAGCCGCAGCAGCAGCGTGGACACGTACGAGATCGCCACCGCGCCATTGCGGAAGTGCATCGCGGGGGTGGCGGGGACGCCGGTCATCGAGTCGCCGACGGCCCGGGTGAGGATCTCCCTGCCGTCCTTGGTCACTCGCACGATCACGGCCCGCAGATGCGACTCGCGGCGGACCTGATCGACGATGCGCATGACGGCGTCGGCGGTGGCGCCGTCTGACGCACTGGTCGGGTCGCCAGCTCCGTCGGGCGCGGCTCCGCAGGCCGCCACGAGCAGGGCGGCGCACGTGGCAGCGAGCAGGCGGACGAAGGACGGCATGCCCGATCCAAGCAGACGGCTTCGCACGCGGGTCGGGAATGGGACTGGCATGCTGGTTCGACGACCGACACTCCAGGAGGGCGACGACGTGACCGACCCGAGCGGATGGTTCCTCACCGATTCCGAGCGCGGGAACCCGGACACCGACGTGCCGTTCTGGCGCGACGGGAACGTCGTCGAGCCCCTGGTGCACGGCAGGACCTACTTCGAGGAACTCGCGAAGGAGGTGGAGGCGTGCGGTCGGGGTGACTACGTGTTCTTCACCGACTGGCGCGGCGACCCCGACGAGAAGGTCCGCGACGACGGTCCGACGGTCGCCGAGCTGTTCTCGAACGCGGCCGAACGCGGTGTCGTGGTCAAGGGTCTGGTGTGGCGGTCGCATCTGGACAAGCTGCAGTACAGCGAGGAGGAGAACCGGCATCTGGGGGAGGCGATCGAGGAGGCCGGCGGTGAGGTACTGCTCGACCAGCGCGTGAGATTCGGTGGCTCGCACCATCAGAAGCTGGTCGTGATCCGGCGGCCGAGCGATCCCGAGCGCGACGTGGCGTTCGCGGGCGGGATCGACCTGTGCCACTCGCGACGCGACGACGCCCGCCACCTCGGCGATCCCCAGGCGATCCAGATGTCGAAGGCCTACGGCGACCGGCCACCGTGGCACGACGTGCAGCTGCGGCTGCGCGGTCCGATCGTCGACGTCTTGGATCAGACCTTCCGCGAGCGGTGGGAGGATCCCTCGCCGCTGGACATGCTCAACCCGATCGCTTGGGTCCGCGACAAGCTCAGCGGCGCGGACCTAACCCCGGATCCGCTGCCGCAGCGGCCGCCGCCGGCGCCTGCGCTCGGCCCGCACGCGGTGCAGGTGCTGCGCACGTACCCCGACGCGCACTTCTCCTACGAGTTCGCCTCCGAGGGGGAGCGGAGCATCGCCCGCGGCTACACGAAGGCCGTCCGGCGGGCGCGCCGGCTCATCTACCTCGAGGACCAGTACCTGTGGTCGCGGCAGGTGGCCGACCTGTTCGCCGCGGCGCTGCGGGAGAATCCCGATCTGCACCTCGTCGCCGTCGTACCCCGCCATCCCGACGTGGACGGCAAGCTGGCGCTGCCACCGAATCAAGTCGGCAGGCAGCAGGCGATAGACGTGTGCCGGCTGGCGGGGCCCGAGCGGGTGCACGTGTTCGACCTGGAGAACCACGCGGGCACGCCCGTCTACGTGCACGCCAAGGCCTGCGTGATAGACGACGTGTGGGCATCCGTCGGCAGCGACAACTTCAACCGGCGGTCGTGGACGCATGACAGCGAATTGTCCTGTGCCGTGCTTGATTCCACACGCGATGAGCGGGAGCCGGTCGACCCCGCGGGTACCGGTGACGGCGCACGGGTATTCGCCAGGAACCTTCGGTTGGAGCTGCTGCGCGAGCACCTCGACCGCGCCGCCGACGGCAGCGAGGATCACGACCTCGTCGATCCCGGTGCGGTGGTCGATGCGGTCACGGCGACCGCGGACGCGCTCGAGGCCTGGTATGCCAACGGTCGGGTCGGCCCCCGGCCACCGGGTCGGTTGCGTCCGCACCGGCCCGAGCAGATGTCGCGGTTCACCAAGCTGTGGGCCTCACCTGCGTACCGCTTCTTCTACGACCCCGACGGGCGGTCCTACCGTGACCGCCTGCGGGGCCGGTGGTGACTCCCGGGGCTCACCTCCGGCGGCGCAGCGTGAGCGCCAGATGGGTGCCCTCGGGAAGCCGCCCCGATGGGAGCAGCGCGATCCAGCCACCTCTGCCGAGGACGATCTCGATCAACTCGTCCACCACGTCGTCGATGACGTCGGGGTGGTCGACGTCGTGGGCCGGAATCAGGCCGTCACCGTCGGGAGCCAGGCGCGCGGGATAGAAGTAATCCTCCTCGACGGCCAGCATTTCCGGGCGTTCCCAGCGTGCCGCCGCCCACGCGGAGTCGATGTCGCGCAACACGCAATTCTCCCTTTCGCGCCGCTCGATCAGGTCGAGCGCCTCCAGTGTGCGTGAGCGCAGGTAGTCGGCGAGCACTGGTCGTACCAGTTCGCCGAGGCGCTCGGGCGGAGTCTTGAGGTGGTTGCCGGTGACGAGCCCGGCGAACCGGGACATGTTGCGCGACAAGCGGCGGAACTTCGATCCGGTTGGTTCGGCGGCCACCAGGACCAGCGGCATCGGGTTGAGTCGTAGCGCTGCGCCGAGCGCGCGGTCGACCCCGCGCAGGAAGTCGACATAGCGCTCGGCCGCTGCACCGCCGTGGGCGCCGTAGGTGCGCCGGTAGGCCGGAAAGGCGTTGCCGGGAGCCGGCGTCAGCCGCGACCCGTGACCATGCAGCAGCCGTGCCTCGTCGAAGGACAGCAGAAGCACGGTGTGCCGGGGTGCATGCTGCAGCGCGCGGACCAGATCACGGGTGGCGAACGTGGGATCGATGACACAGCGGTCGACGACCGGGACCGGAAGGGTGACTCGGCACTGATGGGAAGGGCTCACGAACAAGGCGATGGCGCGGTTGGCAGGTTCGTCGGCGGCCCGGGACGTCATGTCGGACAACATGTCGACCAGGATCTCCCTGTCCTCGATCTGCTCGTCGGACAGTCGGGTCGCCGCCTCTGCGGCGAGCCTCCGTAGGGTCGCCACGTCGTCGCGGCCTGGTCGCCGCCCGGGTCGGGTGTTGGCCAGCAGCGAGATGCTGGGGTAGGCGCGCATCGACTGCAGGACGGTGACGGCGTCGGTGCTCAGCGAGGTTCGAAGCCCGCCTCGGTATGCCCGCAGAGCGGTCGTCACGTCAGTCGGTGGCGGGGCGGGGGTGTTGTCGTCGGTCAGGCTCACGGGGCACGTCTCCTCTGCCGGCGCCCTGCCTGTACTGGGACAGGCGTGGCGCTCGTGCGGTCTTCCTCACCCACGCAAGCGTTCTCGTGGGCTCCTCCGCCGGATCGGGATCTGCCCGAGACGTGTTGACGACGAAGGACTTCGAAGAGGTACTCCCCTGAAGCCAGAATGCGGAAATTCGATTCGTATGTCAAGTGTCCGGTGTGATCGGAGGGGAACCGTGACTCGCGGATGATCTCTCACGCCATCAGGCGGTAGCGCCGCTCGGGTCGGCCTGCGCCGTACTGCAGGCGTAGTTCGACTGCGCCGGCGTTGAGGTAGTGCTCGAGGTAGCGACGCGCGCTGACGCGCGAAATGCCGACCAGCTCGGCGCATTCCGCCGCCGAGACCTCACCCGCGGACCGCATCGCCTCGAGCACGAGCCTGCCGGTCTCGGCGCCGAGCCCCTTCGGCAGCTGGCCGGTGCGCGCCGTGGTCGCACCACCGAACAGCGTGTCGATGAGGGACTGGTCGGCGCCGGTCGCAGCGGCCAATGCGTCCACGCGGGCGGCGAACGCGTCGAGCTTGCTGCGGAACTGGTCGAACTCGAACGGCTTGATCAGGTAGTCGGCGGCGCCGCCGTCGAGTGCACCTGCCACGGTGTCGAGTTCGCGCGCCGCGGTGATCATGATGACGCCGACGCGGTCACCGCCCGACCGCAGCCGCTGCAGGACGTCGAGCCCCGTCATGTCCGGGAGGTAGACGTCGAGGAGCAGCAGGTCGGGTCGTAGGGCAGCCGCCTGCTCGAGCGCTTCGGCACCGGTGCGCGCCACGCCGACCGACCGGAACCCGTCGACGCGATCGACGAAGCGGCGGTGGATGTCGGCGACCATGAAGTCGTCGTCGACGACCAGGACGTCATGCATCGGTGCGCCCTGCCGCAACGGCCGGCGTGCGCTCGGCCGACGCCAGCCGGGGGAGTCGGACCTCGAACACCGCGCCCCCGCCCTCACCATCCGACACGTCCACCGACCCGCCGAGTTGCGCACTGACCAGGCGCACCAGGGCCAGCCCGATGCCGCGCCCACCGGCGACCTGTGGCTTGGACGTGACGCCTCGGGCGAAGATGCTCTCGCGCATGTGCTCGGGCACGCCGGGCCCGGAGTCGGCCACGGTGATCGTCAACCCGTCGTCGTCGGTGACCGCGACGCGGACCACCGCTCGGGGCGAGCCCTCCGACACGTCGACGGCGTTGTCGATCAGGTTGCCGAGCAGCGTGATGACGTCGGTGGCGAGTGCCGGATCGAGCGCGCTCAGGTGGCTGCTGTCGTCGAGCACCAGGGCAACCCCGCTCTCGGCGGCGAGCGAGGTCTTCGCGATCAGCAGCGCGGCCACGGCGGGGTCGGTGACGTGGCGGGTGACGGCGTCGCTGATCTCGGCCCGTCGACGGGTCAGGCTGCCGACGAGGTCGCGCACCGCGTCGTACTCGCCGAGCTGGACGAGGCCCGAGATCGTGTGGAGTTGATTGGCGAACTCGTGGGTCTGGGCCCGCAGCGTGTCGGTGACGCTCTTGTGCGACGACAGCTGGCCCTGCATCGAGGCGAGCTCGGTGCTGTCACGCATGGTGGTGACGGTACCGATGCGTGTGCCCCGAGTGCTCGCCGACCGGCGGTTGAGCGCGAGAATCCTTGTCGTCGTGGTGATCACCTCGTCGTGGCCCTCCTCGCCGGACAGCAGGAAATGCTCGACGGCGGGGTCGAGGCCCAGTTCGTGGACGGGGCGACCCACGGCGTCGTCGCCGACGTCGAGCAGGTCCCGCGCGCTGTCGTTGAGCAGCGTGACGACGCCGCCGGTGTTGACGGCGACCACGCCCTCTCTGATGCTGTGCAGCAGGGCCTCCCGGTGATCGGCCAGGCCGGCTATCTCGGCGACCTCCAGACCGCGAGTGTGCCGCTTGATCCGACGGGACAGCAGCCACGACGCCACGACGCCGAGCGCGGCACCCAGCCCGAGATACACCAGCAGTCGCTCGCCCGCGCCGCTGAGCAATTGCCACGTCGAGGGATACGGCTCGCTGACCGAGACGACGGCCAGGACCGCACCGTCGGTGGACAGGATCGGAACCTGGCCGACCAGCGAGTGCGTCCCATCGATGTCCAGGTCGCCAGACCAGGCCCGCCCCTGTACCACCAGGCTGGGCCCGAAGTCGACACGCCGACCGGCGCGCGACGGGTCCGACGACGCGCGCACGACGCCATCGGGTGCGATCAGCTCGACCAGCCGGGCGCCGGAAAGGGCGATTGCACGGTCGAGATCGGGTGCGAGCACGCGGCCCGCCAGCGGGTCGGCGTAGCGATCGCGGACGATCGGCGTCGATGCGAGGTTCTCCGCGACCGCGATCATGCGCTGGCCTCGAACCTCGCGGAACTCGCGGGAGGACTGGGCGACCGAAACCGCCGCGACGGCAACGAGTACCACCGCGACCACGACCATCTGGAAGAGCAGGAACTGGCCGGCGAGACTGCGCGCGGTCAGCTTCCTTCCGGTCCACTTACTCAATGACCACAACCTTCTTTGTCTACTAAAGAGTGACCTGAATCACTCGTAGGCACCAGTATTGCTGACCATCACATGACGAAGGGACGACGGTGTGACGACACGACCTGTGACGAGGGGGCGAGTCACCAGATGGCTCGCGCTTGCGCTGCTGTGCGCAACGGCCCTCACCGGATGCGGGGTGACCCGCGGAGACGATCCGTCGGGCCTGCACCGCCTGCGCATGATGGTGCCCAACAGCCCGGGCGGCGGCTACGACCTCACTGCACGTACGGCGGTGAAGATCATGGAGGACCGGGACATCACCGGTCGCGTCGAGGTGTTCAACGTGATCGGTGCAGGCGGCACGGTCGCGATGGCGCGGCTGATGAACGAGCGCGGCAACGACGACCTGATGATGACGATGGGTCTCGGCGTCGTCGGAGCCACGTACACCAACGGGTCGAAGATCAAGGCCTCCGACGCGACGGCCATCGCGAAGCTGATCGAGGATCCGGGCGCGATCTTCGTGCCCGCCGACTCGCCGTTCAAGACCGTGCAGGACTTCGTCACCGCGTGGAAGGCGGACCCCTCGAAGGTCACGATCGGTGGCGGTTCATCACCCGGTGGACCGGACCACCTGTTCCCGATGGAATTGGCGAAAGCCGTTGGCGTGGATCCCAAGAGCGTCAACTTCATCACCTACGACGGCGGCGGTGACCTCCTCACGGCGCTGCTGGGCAAGAAGATCACCATCGGCACGTCCAGCCCGGGTGAACTCATCGACCAGATCGAGGCCGGTCAGTTGCGGGTGCTCGCCGTCTCCAGTGATGAGCGCGTCGAGGGCGTCGACGCGCCGACCCTCGTGGAGTCCGGCATCGATCTCACCTTCGCCAACTGGCGCGGCGTCCTTGCGCCGCCGGAGATCTCCGACAGTGCCAAGCAGGCCATGGTCGACGTGCTCGAGGAGATGCACGCGACGCAAGAGTGGAAGGACGCGCTGGTGAAGAACGGGTGGACCGACGCATTCGTGACCGGGGAACAGTTCGAACGATTCCTGGTGGATCAGGACAACCGGGTCGCTTCGACGCTGACCGAGCTGGGGCTGCTGTGAGCGCCCCGGAGCAGGACCGTCCTCGGGCCGTCGTCGACTACGCCCAGTACCTCGTCGTCGCAGTTCTCGTGCTCGTCGGCGGGTTCCTGGTGGTGAGTTCGTTGACTCTGGCGGAGGGCTTCGCCAAGGTGGATCCGCTTGGGCCGAAGTTCTTCCCGATGGTCATCGGCATCGCCGCCCTGCTGCTCGCGGTCATCCTGGCCGTAGCCATCCCGCGTGGATCGAAGGGCGAGGCCGACGCGGGCGAGGACATCGATCCCGACATGCCGAGCGACTGGCGGACCGTCGGTCTGTTGGTGGCGCTGTTCGTCGCGATGATCCTGCTGGTGAACCCGCTCGGCTGGGTCATCATGAGTTCGATCTTCTTTGCCTGTGCCGCAACGATACTGGGCAGCAAGCACTACGTGCGCAACATCGTGATCGGCGTGCTGCTGGCACTGGCGAGCTTCTACGCGTTCTACTCCGGGCTCGGCATCCCGCTGCCCGCAGGCATTCTGGACGGGATCCTCTGAGATGAACAACTTCGACTGGCTCATGCAGGGGTTCGCCGAGGCGGCCACCCCGATGAATCTCCTGTACGCGGTGATCGGCGTGCTACTCGGTACCGCCGTGGGCGTGTTGCCGGGCATCGGTCCGGCGATGACGGTGGCGCTGCTGCTGCCGATCACCTACAACGTCAGCCCAAGCGCCGCGTTCATCATGTTCGCGGGCATCTTCTACGGCGGCATGTACGGCGGGTCGACCACGTCGATTCTGTTGAACACGCCGGGGGAGTCGTCGTCGGTGATCACGGCGATCGAGGGCAACAAGATGGCCAAGGCGGGCCGAGCCGCGCAGGCGCTCGCCACCGCGGCCATCGGATCGTTCGTCGCGGGCACCATCGGTACCGTCCTGCTCGCCGCGTTCGCGCCGGCCATCTCTCGCTTCGCCGTGAGCCTCGGCGCGCCGTCGTACCTGGCCATCATGCTGTTCGCCCTAGTCGCGGTGACTGCGGTGCTGGGCAGTTCCAAACTGCGGGGCGCGATCTCGCTCATCCTGGGTCTGGCCATCGGCGTCGTCGGCATCGACTTCCTCACCGGCCAGCCGCGCGCGACGTTCGGCATCGCGCAGCTGTCCGACGGCATCGACATCGTGGTGATCGCGGTGGCGATCTTCGCCCTCGGCGAAGCGCTCTGGGTTGCCGCGCATCTGCGGCGCAGACCTGCCGACATCATCCCGGTGGGACGTCCCTGGATGGGGCGCAGCGACTGGCGCCGGTCCTGGAAGGCGTGGCTGCGCGGCACCGCCTTCGGGTTCCCGTTCGGTGCGCTGCCTGCCGGCGGTGCGGAACTGCCGACGTTCCTGAGTTACATCACCGAGAAGAAGCTGTCGAAGCACCCCGAGGAGTTCGGCAAGGGCGCCATCGAGGGCGTGGCGGGACCCGAGGCGGCCAACAATGCCTCGGCTGCGGGCACGCTGGTGCCGATGCTGTCGCTCGGCCTGCCGACGAACGCGACCGCAGCGGTGATGCTGACGGCCTTCGTGTCGTACGGGATTCAGCCCGGCCCCACCTTGTTCGAGAAGGAGCCGCTGCTGATCTGGACGCTCATCGCGAGCCTGTTCATCGGCAACCTGCTCCTGCTGTTGCTCAACCTGCCACTGGCTCCGCTGTGGGCCAAGCTGCTGCGCACGCCGCGGCCGTACCTCTATGCCGGCATTCTGTTCTTCGCGACGCTGGGTGCCTTCGCGGTCAACGTGCAGCCGCTCGACCTGGCTCTACTGCTGGTGTTCGGACTGCTCGGCCTGATGATGCGTCGCTTCGGACTTCCGGTGCTGCCGTTGATCATCGGCGTGATCCTCGGACCGCGCATCGAACGTCAGCTGCGCCAGAGCCTGCAGCTGGGTGGCGGTGAGTGGAGCAGCCTGTTCACCGAGCCCGTCGCGATCGTCACCTACGTCCTCATGGCGATACTGCTCATCGTGCCGCTGGTGCTGCGCCTCATGCACCGCGACGAGGAGACGCTGCTGGTCGTGGAGGACGACAGGGATCAACGAGAGAAGGCCCAGGCATGACCGACGAGCGCTTGCGCGAGGAGCAGAGATGATCGTCATCGGATACACGGCCGACCGGTTCGGACAGGCCGCGCTGGACCACGGCATCGAACAGGCACGGCTGCGGGGCACCGGGGTGCTCGTCATCAATTCGACGGCGGGCGATGCCTACGCCGACTCGACCTTCGCCCAGGCCGATGGCGTGCGGGATCTGCAGGCCAGGCTGAGTGCGTCCGGGGTGCCGTTCGAGTTCAGTCAGCCGGTCGGCGTGGACGCCGCCACCGAACTCCTCACTGCCATGGACAGGCCAGCGGCCGAGATGCTGGTGATCGGCATCAAGCACCGGAACCCGGTGGGCAAGCTGCTCATGGGCAGCGTCTCCCAGCAGGTTCTGCTGGAGTGCCCCAAGCCCGTGCTCGCGGTCAAGCCCGCCGAGTAACAAGCAACGTCGTTCAGTTTCGGGTCCAAATCGCCTCCGATGGCAATTTTGACGGGCCGGCAAGGAAAGCATCGGAAAGCGAAATGTTAGCCACGCCGAATTGGACACCAGTCGAATGGCTCCGGTAGCACACTGCGTGCCGAAGTCGGGCAGCAACCACGCGCAAATAGTGGCGCGGCGGTGTAACCGCTTCGCGGGAGGCTAAACGTCCGATCTGCTGGCCAGGCGCAGGACCTGGGTTTCGGCGGACGCGCGGCAGCTGCTCGAAGTCGTGGCGTGAGTAGGCGCGACGCACCGAAACGGGGGTCGTTCCTCCCGGGCGCTGCGGGGCGGCGGACGCCCGATCGACGGCCCGCCCGGGCGACACTCCGGTGTATCCGCCAAGCCTGGGCGGGCGGAAGTGAGCGTGGGAGCAGGTCAGCGAACTGTCCTGACGGCGCTCTTTGTGCGCCGGACGGCATGCGACGGCTGCGCAGGCGACGGCATGAGTAGTTGCCAACGATGGGTACCTTGCCGTCGTCATCCGCTGCCTGGCTAACTCGTCATGGCCGTAGAGTCCGTGCTCAGAACGAATCTCCGCTTCCGTCAGCGACACCAGTGACCTGGATCGCGCGCGGCAGCCGATCGTGTGCTGAATCACCACCGTGATGTTTCTCGCGCAAAGGCCATGAAGTTGCCAGCAGATCGCAATTCAAGCGAACGGCAATAGGGGCCGCAGCAAACTCTGGCAAACGATCTTGAGCGCTCTCAAAGCGTCCGAAAGGTCTGATTGCAAATGCCTAGTTATCGACGTTGCAGTCAGGTAACTTTTGCTAATCGAGTTGGTTCTAATTAGGGGGTTGCCATGCAACTTGCTCTCCGTTCACCCCTCTCGGCCGGCATTGCGCTGGTCGGAGCAACAGCTATCGCACTCAGTCCGATCGCGCCGCCTGCGCCGGATCTGACCATCAAGGCAGAGCACATTTCGTCGGTCTACGCGGACTACACGCCGACCGGCCTTGCGACCGCCCTCACCGAACTGGTCAACGGCGTCGGGACCGTGGGCAACCAGGCCATCCAGGGGATCGGCGGCATCGGCAACACCGTGATCGCCACGGTCGGCGGATTGGGCAATGCACTGAGTGCCACGGGGGTCGGCGCTCTCGCGACGATCGCCTCGAATCCGCTGAACCCGGCGGCCTACCCGGCAGCGCTGGCACTGCTGCTCACGGGCGGCGGCGCGGCGATCACCGGCGGGATCGCAGGTCTGGGCGTGGCGGGTCAGCAGGCGCTGGCCACCCTCGGCGCCATCGGCAACACCACGCTCGCGACCATCGGGGCAATCGGCAACGAACTCGTCGGCGGTGCCGCTCTCGCAGCGCTCGCCTCGCTGGCGCCAGGTGACATCCTGGCTGCGATCGGCGTGCTCGCGGCCGGAGCGGCGACTGCCATCAACGACGCATTCCTCGGGATCGGAGCGGTCGGAACCCAGCTCGTCGGAGGCATCGGTGCGGTTGGCGTACAGGCGCTGGCCGGATTCGGCGGTGCCGGCGCGGGCCTCATCGGCGGTCTCGGCGCGGCAGGCATTCAGACCATCGGCGGCCTCGGTGCCACCGGCAACGCGTTCATCAATACCGTTGGCGCGGTAGGCAACTCGGCTATTCAAACCATCGGCGCCGTCGGCAACACGCTGTCGGGCACGTTGCTGGGAGCGCTGGGCACCATTCTGTCCAACCCGCTGAACCCGGGCAGCTACGCCACCGCGCTCAACACGCTGGTGAGCGGCGTCGGAACCGCGGTCAACCAGGGCTTCCTCGGTGCGGGTGCCACGGGCAACCTGCTGGTAACCGGCCTGGGCGTCACCGGCGGAACGCTGCTCGGCACCCTCGGTCTGGCCGGCTCCACCCTGGTCGCGACCCTCGGCAACGCGGGCGCCGCCACCATCGGCACGATCGGAACCATTGGCAACACGCTGATCTCGACCGTCGGCGGAATCGGCAACACCGTCCTCGCCACCACGGGAGGTGTGATCGGGACGCTCGGCAACGCGCTGGGCACCGCGTTCGGTCTCATCACCGGCCAGCCGGTCATGCAGAACGTGCAGTTGGCCGCACTCGCGGCACCGGGTGACGTCTCGACGCTCGCCCTCACCCCGGGCGACATCGGGTCGGCCGTCGACGTCCTGCTGCAGGGCGCGGGCACGGCGGTCACCCAGGGCATCGTCGGGTTCGGCACGGCAGGTGGCCAACTCATCGGTGGTCTCGGCGCGGCGGGCGTCACCACGGTCGCCACCATCGGCGGCCTGGGCCTGATCGGCCTGGCAACCGTTGGCGCACTGGGCAACACGGCCATCCAAACCATCGGCGCGGTCGGCAATACGCTACTCGCCGGCGGCGGCGCCGCGCTCGGTGCGATCCTCGCCAACCCGCTGAACCCGTTGAGCTACTTCGCGGCCATCCAAACGGTCGTGAACACCATCGGCTCGGCGATCAACACGTCGCTGCAGGGCGTCGGTACGGCAGGCAACGTGCTGGTCGGCGGTATCGGGCAGGCGGGCAACCTGGCCCTCAACGGCTTCGGCCAGGCGGGCAACCAGGCCATCGGCGCGATCGGCGGCGCAGGCAACACGGTCGTGCAGACGGTGGGTCAGGTCGGCAACACGCTCGAGGATGCGGTCGGTGACGCCGTCGGCATCATCACCGGGCCCACGACGCCGCCGGCACCTCCGGCACCCCCCGTCGAGGAGTTGGGCGGCGACACGCTGATCACAGCACGCGTCGCGTCCACACCGGCCGAGGACGTCGAGGAGGCGCCGGTTGCCGACGAGACGGCGACCGACACCACCGACACGGACTCGGGCACCGACACCGACACCGGCACCGACACCGGCACCGACACCGGCACCGATACGAGTGGCTCCGACACGGGCGGCTCGGAGACCGGCGGCACGGGCACGGGCACGAGCGGCACGGGTACGGGCGGATCCAGCACCGGCAGCACCGGAGCGGGCGGCGCGACGGACACCACCGACGGCAACAAGGTGTCACCGAACACCAAGGCCGGCGGGTCCTCGAACACCGGCGGTGGCTCGAACGACTCCGACACCAAGGGCACCGCGGGAGAGGCGTCGAGCGACTCCGGCAGCGGTTCCGGCGGTGACAGCGGTGGCTCCGACGGCGGTTCGGACGGCGGCGGCGACAGCTAGGAACGCTTTACGCGAAACGCATGACACGGCCGTGGGCCTCCCGAAAGGGGGGCCCACGTTCGCGTCAATAACTGGTTTGCGCCCATGATCAACCGGGGTACACGCCGGCATGACCGACACCAAGGGCGCTGTAGCGAATGCTGCCGACAATCAGTGGTTCGAACGTGCGGCGCGGGCAGGCTTCATCGCCAGCGGCGTCCTGCACCTGCTCCTCGCCTGGATCGTGCTGAGGCTGGCGTTCGGCAGCGCAGGAAACGCGGACCAATCCGGCGCTCTCGCCGCGCTGGGCAGCCAGACCGGCGGTGCGATCATGCTGTGGCTCGCGGCCATCGGTCTCGCGGCACTCGGCCTGTGGCACATCGCGGAGGCGGTTGCAGAGGAGGACGTCAAGGACAAGGTGAAGGCCGTTGCCGTCGGCGTGGTGAACATCGCGCTCGCCGTATCCGCCGCGCGGTTCGCCTCCGGCAGCGGCCAGTCGAGCGGCCAGCAGAACTCCGGCATGAGCGCTGCGCTCATGCAATCCACGTGGGGCAAGGGTCTTCTCATCATCGTCGCGCTCGTCCTGATCGGCGTCGGCGGCTACCACGTCTACAAGGGCGCCACCAAGCGCTTCGAGAAGGACCTGACGCGCTCGCGGGGATCGATCGTCACGCCGGCAGGCATCATCGGCTACGTCGCCAAGGGCCTCGTCCTCGCAGGCGCAGGCATCCTGGTCATCGTCGCGACGGTGACGTCCGATCCCGCCAAGGCCTCGGGCATCGACGCCGCGGTCAAGACGCTCGGCACCGCGCCGTTCGGCAGGATCCTCCTCGTCCTCGCCGCGTTGGGCATCGCGGCTTACGGCGTCTTCAGCCTGATCCGCAGCCGCTACGCGGACATGTCCTAGTCCCGGCCGCAGTCGAGCGCGACGCGAACCGCCCCGGTGTCGTCGACCGTCGCCTCGTGCGTGCACACGCCGGGTCCGTTGCCCGTGACCTCGCGTCCCGTCTCGAGGTCGTAGTTCAGCCCGTGCAGAGGGCAGACGACGACCTGATCGTCGATCAACCCGTCGGCGAGCGGACCTCCGCGGTGCGGACACACCGCGCTCAAGGCGCGAACCGAGCCGTCCCGCATCCGGTACACGGCGATCTGCTCGCCGCCGACCGCGAACGTCCGGCCCTCCCCGACGGGGATCTCGTCGACGTGGCCGACCGCGACTTGCGTAGTCATCGAACCGGAACCTGGGGCAGCGGCAACAACGGCAACGACGTCCTGAACTGACCCTCGGTCGCCGGCTCCCTACCGTCCAGCCACGGATCGCGGTAGGCCGCAACGGACTTCGCCATGTTGGCCTCGAGTTGCTCGGCCAGCCCGTCGGCATCGTCGACCACGATCTCCCGCAGCCGTTCGATGCCGATGCGGGGCACGAACGCGTACGTCCGCTCGAGCCAGTTGGCGTTCTCGCGGTAGTACTGCAGGAACCTGCCGGTCAGCGTCATCACCTCCTCGGGTGAGTCGACGGTGGCCAGCAGGTCGCCCTTGCGGATGTGGGCGCCGGCCGCCCCGCCGACGTACATCTCCCAGCGCCCGCCGTCGATCGCGACGACGCCGAGGTCCTTGCACAGCGCCTCGGCGCAGTTGCGCGGGCATCCGGTGACGGCCAGCTTCATCTTCGCGGGGCTGGCCAGACCCTGGTAGCGCTCCTCGATCGCGATGCCCAACGCCGTCGAGTCGCCGACGCCGAATCGGCAGAAATCGCTCCCGACACAGGTCTTCACGGTGCGGAAGCTCTTGCCATAGGCGTAGCCCGAGGGCATGTCCAGGTCCGCCCACACCGCGGGCAGGTCCTCCTTGCGGATGCCCAGCAAGTCGATCCGCTGGCCGCCGGTCAGCTTGATCATGGGGATCTCGTACTTGTCGGCGACGTCGGCGATCTTGCGCAGCTGCGCCGAGTCGGTGACGCCGCCCTTCATCTGCGGCACCACCGAGAAGGTGCCGTCGCGCTGGATGTTGCCGTGCACGCGGTCGTTGATGAACCGGGCATCGCGTTCGTCGACGAACTCGTCGGCCCACATCATGTCGAGCATTGAGGCCAGCGCCATCTTGGAACCGGCGTCGGGCTTGCCGTCGGGTGCCAGTGCGGCGAAGACCGATGACACCGAATGCAGTTGGAGTTCCCGGACGTGCTTCATCAGGGTCGGCTTGTCGTACGGGATCGCGGGCACGTACCACGACGCCGACGGATCCTCGGTGACCGATCCATCGGCGGCCCACTCGACGACCTGGCCGACCAACTCCTTGCAGGACCCGCAGCCCTTGCCCGCCCTGGTCTTCGCCATCACGCCGCTCACGGACGTCACACCGCCGCGCACGCAGCCGACGAGGTCGCCCTTGGAGACGCCATTGCAGTTGCACACCTGGGCGTCGTCGGCCAGTTCGGCCACGCCCACCCCGAGGTCGGGGGTGCCGATGTCGAACATCAGCGACACCCGCTCGTCGGGGAGCGGGAGGCCGCTGTCGAACGCCTGGGTCAGGAACGACACCTTGCTGACGTCGCCGACGAGCGTTGCGCCCACCAGCTTCCCGTCGCGGATGACGATCGTCTTGTACACGCCGTGCCTGGGTTCGGAGTACTGCACGAACTCGTCGTCGTCGTGCTCTGGCGCCTTGATCCCCATCGACGCGACGTCGACGCCGGCCACCTTCAGCTTGGTCGCGACGCGGGAGCCGTGATAGGCGGCGGCCGGATCACTGCCGGTGAGGTGGTCGGCGAGCACCTTGGCCTGCTCCCACAGCGGAGCGACCAGGCCGTAGACCTGGCCGCGGTGCTGGGCGCACTCGCCGACGACGTAGACGTCGTCGTCGTCGACTGATCGCATGTGGTCGTCGGTGACGATGGCTCGCTCGACGGTCAGCCCTGCCCGTTGCGCAAGACCCACGTTGGGTCGGATGCCCGCGGCGATGACGAGCATGTCGCAGTCCAGGCGCGTCCCGTCGGCGAACGCGATGCCCGTGAGGCGCCCGTCGTCGACGAACACCTCGGTGGTGCGCATGTTCGTGTGCACGCCGATTCCGAGGCTCTCCACCGACTTTCGCAGGATCGCACCCGCCAGGTCGTCGAGCTGGGCGTTCATCAGCACCGGCCCGGCGTGCACCACGTCGACGGTCAGCCCCCGGTTCTGCAGGCCCCGCGCGGCCTCCAGCCCGAGCAGGCCGCCGCCGATGACGACGGCCTTGGTCCGCATGCCTGCCTCGGCGATCATCGCCGACGTGTCGTCGAGGGTCCGGAACCCGTACACCCCGTCGGCGAGGGTCTTGTCGTCGGCCCACAGCCCCTTCATCGGGGGGAAGAACGATCGGCTGCCGGTGGCGAGGATGAGCTTGTCGTACCGCATGCTGGTGCCATCGTCGGCGTGGACGAGGTGGGCGAAGGTGTCGACGCGCACCACGCGAACCCCGGCCCGCAGGTCGATCCGGTTGTCGGAGTACCAGTCCAGCGCGTTGAGGTAGATCTCGGCGGGATCGTCGCTGCCGGCGAGGACGTTCGACAGCAGGATTCGGTTGTAGTTGCCGTAGGGCTCGTCACCGAAGACGGTGATCTCGAACGTCTCACCGCCGCCCCTGGCGAGGACTTCTTCGATGGCGCGGATGCCTGCCATGCCGTTGCCGACCACGACGAGCCTGCGCATCAGACCTCCACCAGCCCCAGGTCGACGACGACGGTGCCCGCGCAGTCGGCAGGCGCAGCGATGGCCAACTCGAGCACCGTGTCGCCGAGCAGGTCTTCGACCACCCGCAGCGCGACGTGCGTCGCACCCTTGGCCGCAATCGGGAAGTAGCGCATCGGTGCACCGTCGCGGAGCAGGACGACGCTGACCATCTCGTCGCACGAGTTGCCGCCGCGGAAGTAGACGGGTTGAGACACCGCCCCCGCGGGCACCACGTAACGCAGCGTCCCGTCGATCGGAACCGGTTCGTCGAGGCCCTTGCCCTCGAATTCGAAGGCGCCCTGCAGGAATCGTGGGGTGCTTCCGTCGGTCATGACTAACCAATAGGCGGCCATTGTTTCGGGTTCGTTTCCTGCGCGATGCGCCCATGAATACCGTTGCGCACCTCGCCCACGAGTCGACGTGTGAGCCAGTCTTGACATGACGGTCACGGAGGCGCAACGGATACGGCATGGCCTGGCCATAGAACTATCGCCATGACGACGCTCAATCGTGACCGTGACATCGAACACTGGGACGCCGAGGACGTCGAGGCGTGGAACGGTGGCAATGACGAGATCGCGAAGCGCAACCTGATCTGGTCGATCGTCGCCGAGCACGTCGGGTTCTCGATCTGGTCCATCTGGTCGGTGATGGTGCTGTTCATGCCGCAGGACGTGTACGGCATCGACGCCGCCGGCAAGTTCTACCTCGTTGCGATGCCAACTCTCGTCGGCGCCTTCATGCGCATTCCGTACACCGTGGCGCCCGCGAAGTTCGGCGGCAGGAACTGGACGATCGTCAGCGCCCTCCTGCTGCTGATCCCCACGCTGCTCACGCTGTGGGCGATGCAGCACCCCGGCACCTCGTACACCACGTTCATGGTGATCGCGGCATTCGCCGGCTTCGGTGGCGGCAACTTCGCGTCGTCGATGACCAACATCAATGCCTTCTACCCGCAGCGGCTCAAGGGCTGGGCGCTCGGTCTGAACGCCGGTGGTGGGAACATCGGCGTGCCCGTCATCCAGCTGATCGGCCTGCTGGTAATCGCCACGGTCGGCAACACCGCGCCCGAGCTGGTGTGTGCCATCTACCTCGTGCTGATCGCCCTCGCGGCACTGGGCTCGGCGTTCTTCATGGACAACCTGCGCAACCAGAAGTCGAATCTCGGCGCACTCGCAGAAGCGCTGCGCTACAAGCACTCCTGGGTGATGAGCTTCCTCTACATCGGCACGTTCGGGTCGTTCATCGGCTTCTCGTTCGCGTTCGGGCAGGTGCTGCAGATCAACTACCTGGCCGGCGGCGACACTCCCGCGCAGGCAGCGCTGCACGCCGCGCAGATCTCGTTCCTCGGGCCGCTGCTCGGCTCCATCTCGCGCCCGTTCGGCGGCAAGCTGGCCGACCGGATCGGCGGCGGCAAGATCACGCTGTACACGTTCGTGGCGATGATCTTCGCCGCGGGCATCCTGGTCGGCACCGGAACCATGGACGACGGCGCCGCGGGTGCCCCGACCGGTGCCCAAATGACCGGCTACGTCGTGGGATTCATCATCTTGTTCGTGCTCTCGGGCCTTGGCAACGGCTCGACCTACAAGATGATTCCGTCGATCTTCGAAGCCAAGGCGCAGGACAAGGACGGCTGGAGCGCCGAGGAGAAGGCAGCCTGGTCGCGCCGCATGTCGGGCGCGCTGATCGGGTTCGCCGGAGCAGTCGGGGCGCTGGGCGGCGTGTTCATCAACGTCTCGCTGCGAGTGTCCTACACCGGCGCGGACAAGTCCGCGACGAGCGCCTTCTGGGTCTTCCTGGGGTTCTACGTCGTCTGCGCCATCGTCACCTGGTTCGTCTTCCTGCGGATGAAGTCGGTGCAGGCCGTCACCGGCGAGAACGTCGGACGGGCGGCGGCACCGGTGGGGGCGGGGTGACCCAGACGACTCGGACCGCCTGCTCGTATTGCGGGGTCGGCTGCGGGATCTCGGTGGAGACCCGCGCCGATCCCGCTACGGGCGCGCCGGTGATCGCACGGGTCTCCGGAGACCGGTTGCACCCCACCAATTTCGGCAGGCTGTGCACCAAGGGCGCCACCCACGCCGAGCTGATGCGGGCGGACGAGGGACGGCTGACCACCGCGCTGGTACGGGATTCGCGCGACGACGAGCTGACCACCGTGGCCGTCGACGACGCGGTCGCCGAGGCAGGTCGTCGCCTGCGCGCCATCGTCGACGAACACGGTCCCGACGCCGTCGCACTGTACGTGTCGGGTCAGATGTCGCTGGAGTCCCAGTATCTGGCGACCAAGCTCGCCAAGGGCTTCCTGCGCACCAAGTACATGGAGTCGAACTCCAGGCTGTGCATGGCCAGCGCCGGAACCGGATACAAGCAGTCCCTCGGATCCGACGGCCCGCCGGGGTCCTACATCGACTTCGACGTCACGAACCTGTTCTTCGTCATCGGCTCCAACATGGCCGACTGCCACCCAATCCTGTACCTGCGCATGGCCGACCGGCTCAAGGCAGGCGCCAAGCTCATCGTGGTCGACCCGCGCCGCACCGCGACCGCCGACAAGGCGGACCTCTTCCTGCCGATCAAGCCGGGCACGGATCTGGCTCTGCTGAACGGCATCCTGCACCTGCTGGTCACCAATGGCGACATCGACGAAGACTTCATCGCCGCGCACACCGAGGGCTGGGACGCGATGCCCGCGTTCCTCGCGGACTATCCGCCGGCCACCGTCGCCGAGATCACGGGTCTGGCCGAGGCGGACATCCGCACGGCCGCCTCGATGATCGCCGAGGCGGGGGACTGGATGACCTGCTGGGCGGTGGGGCTGAACCAGAGCACCCACGGCACCTGGAACACGAACACGATCTGCAACCTGCACCTGGCCACCGGTGCCATCTGCAGGCCTGGGACCGGCCCCATGTCGCTGACCGGCCAGCCCAACGCGATGGGTGGGCGCGAGATGGGCTACATGGGCCCAGGCCTGCCCGGACAGCGTGCGGTCACCTCGGCCGAGGACCGGGCGTTCGTCGAAGAGCAGTGGGGCTTGCCGCCCGACACGATCAGGACCGAGTTCGGTCCCGGCGCGGTCGACATGTTCGAACGGCTCGCCTCAGGCGAGATCAAGGCATGCTGGATCATCTGCACGAATCCCGTTGCCACGATGCCGAATCGGTCGACCACCATCGCGGGGCTGCAAAATGCCGAGCTTGTGATCACCCAGGACGCCTACCGCGACACCGCCACCAACGCGTACGCCGACATCGTGCTGCCCGCGACGCTGTGGGCCGAGTCCGATGCGGTGATGGTCAACTCCGAACGCAACCTCACCCTGCTGTCGCAGTCCATCCCGGCGCCGGGGCAGACGATTCCCGACTGGGAGCTGATCTGCCGCGTCGCCGAGCACCTCGGGTTCGGCGACGACTTCGACTACAAGTCGAGCGAGGAGATCTTCGCCGAGATCCGCCGATTCACCAATCTGAGGACGGGCTGGGACCTGCGTGGCGCGAGCTACGAGCGTCTGCGCGAGACGCCGCTGCAGTGGCCGGTGGCGCCGGAGTCGCCGGACCGCAACCCGATCCGCTACCTCAACGACGGGGTGAGCCAGGACGAGTTCGTCGACGCCGATGGGCGTCGGCCCCGGTTGGCGTTCGCGACGCCGTCCCGACGCGCGGTGTTCCTGCCGCGCCCGCACGTCGACGCCGCCGAGCTGCCCGACGCCGAGTTCCCGCTGGTGCTGAACACCGGCCGCCTGCAGCATCAGTGGCACACGATGACGAAGACCGGCAAGGTCGAGAAGTTGAACCGGCTCAACGGCGGCCCGTTCGTCGAGGTGCATCCCGAGGATGCCGGAGCGCTCGGCATCGTCGACGGTGGCCGGGTCGAGCTGACGTCACGTCGCGGCAGGGCCGTGCTGCCCGCGGTCGTCACCGACCGGGTGCGGCCGGGGAACTGCTTCGTGCCGTTCCACTGGAACGACGCGCACGGCGAAGACCTCACGATCAACGCGCTGACCAACGACGCCGTCGACCCGATGTCGCTGCAGCCGGAGTTCAAGGTGTGCGCGGTGCGGCTTGCGGCCGTCGCGTCGGACGGCGTGCCGGGGCTGCCTGCCTCCGCGCCCGCTCTCGACGATGCCGAGAAGCTTTATCTCGCAGGGTTCTTCAGTGGTCTCGAGGAGACCGTCACCGGCGTCCCGGTACTGCCCGCGATGGCACCTGTCCGCTCCACCGTGCGGCTGTGGGTCGACGGCCTGCTCGCCGGGCGGTACTCCAGAGCGGCGGACACCGCCGACGAGCAGACCGACGGACCCCTGGTGCTATGGGCATCGCAGACCGGCAACGCCGAGGGGTTCGCCGCGACGGTGGCCGATCGGCTCGGTGGGTCGCGGCTCGTCGCCATGAACGACGCGACGGTCGCGGATCTGACCGAGCGCCGTGACGTGGTCATCGTGACGAGCACGTTCGGTGACGGGGGACCGCCCGACAACGGCGCGCAGTTCTGGGACCGGCTCGAGGGGCCGGACGCTCCGGCGCTCGACGGCGTGCGGTTCGCGGTGCTTGGCATCGGGGACCGGTCGTATGACGACTTCTGCGGTTACGCCAAGGCATTGGACCGCAGATTCACCGATCTGGGTGCGACCCAGCTCGTCGACCGGGCCGAGTGCGAGGCCTACGACGACGAGCCGATGGCGCAGTGGACCGACCGCCTGGCCGACGCGCTGGGCGGTGACGGTGCAGCCGCAGCGGCCGCACCGCCGCGTTCGGCACCCGTCGCCGCACCGTTCACGCGCAACCGGCCGCTCCGGGTTCGGTTGGCCCGCAACGTACTGCTGACGCCTCGCACGGCGGCCAAGGAGGTCAGGCAGTTCGGGTTCGATCTGTCCGAGCACGACGTGACGTACTCGGTCGGTGACGCGCTCGGCGTCTTCGCGACCAATGCGCCCGTCGTCGTCGATGCGTGGCTGTCGGCCACGGGGCTGGCCGGCACCGAGACCGTGCACGTCGACGGCGCCGACGTCGACCTACGCGAGGCCCTGACGTCGTCTTTCGACGTGAGCCGGGTGACGCCGAACCTGTTGTCGTTCGTCGCGCAGCGGTGCGGCGACAAGGCGGCCGCGAAGACGCTGGGGAAGTCCGGCCCTGCCCGCGATGCGTGGCTGACGGGCCGCAACGGACTCGACGTGGTGGAGGAGTTCGGCGTGCGCGCCGAACCGGCCGAGTGGCTGGACGCCCTGGTCCGGCTGACGCCGCGGTCGTATTCGATCGCATCGAGCCCGCTGGTGAGTCCGCGCGAGGTGCAGCTGACCGTCTCGGTAGTGAGGTATCGCAGTCCCCGCGGCGGGGAGCGGGGCGGCGTGTCGTCGACGTTCCTGGCCGACCGGGCGTCGCACGCCGAGATCTTCCTGCAGCCGTCGCCGCACTTCCGTCCGCCCGAGGACGGAGCGACGCCGATGATCATGGTCGGCCCGGGCACTGGCATCGCGCCGTTCCGGGGATTCCTGCAGGAGCGGCGCGCGTTGGGCCATACCGGCCGCAACTGGTTGTTCTTCGGTGACCAGCACCGTGCGCAGAACTTCTACTACCGCGACGATCTCGAGGACATGGTGCGCGACGGCCTGCTGAACCGGCTGGATCTGGCGTTCTCCCGCGATCAACCCGAGCGGGTGTACGTGCAGCACAAGATGGCCGACTACGGCGCGGACGTGTGGCGCTGGCTCGAGGACGGTGCGCACTTCTACGTGTGCGGCGACGCGACCCGGATGGCCAAGGACGTCGACGACACCCTGACCGCCATCATCCGCCGCCACGGCGGCCTGTCCGAGGACGCGGCGCGCGACTACAAGCGCGAACTGGTCGCGACGAAACGGTATGTGCGGGACGTGTATTGAGGTCAGTAGTGGCTGACGGCAGAGGCGCCGGTGCCGTCCTGCGCCCACGACTCGATCACCGGTAGCACGTCGGGGCACATCTTCAGCCCGGCGGCGTAGACGATGATCCCGGTCTCGAACGGCGCATACCCCGCATCGGCAACGTTGTTCAGTGCGGCGGGTACGGCTGCGCCCGAGCGCAACATGCGGCAGGTGAACTTGCCGAGGTCGATGACGTCGGTCATCGACTCGTAGTACACGCCCTCGTCGTCGAGGAACATCACGTACTCGATCGGGTCGGCTGCCGCAGGAGGCGCCAGCGTGACCGCCAGTGCCGCCCCAGTCGCAGCCAAACAGCCGATCCCGGTTGCCATTCGAATCATGTCCCCACCCCCTGTGCGCGGCCCCCCGACCGCTACTCAGAACGGTATCGCGGGGGGCCGACGAGCGCAGCGTGCGCATCAGAACGGCGGCGGGTTGGCGTCGCCATTGGCGCGGTTGATCGCGCGTTCGTGGGCGATGCGTGCGGCTTTGTCGGCGGCGCGGGTGCGTCGTCGTAGTGGCATCGCCCATGTCTTGGCGGGGGTGTCGGGTGGGGGTGCGCCGCGGGGTTGGTGGTCGCCGGTGGGGGTGGCCAGGTGCGGGAAGAACGACGCACCGAGTGGGGTGGTGGTGTAGCGGCGGCCGCTGGGTGAGGTGAATTCGATGGTGCCGTCGGGGTGTTGGACGTCGTTCCATCCGCGGGGGCCGCCCCAGAACGTCTTGAGCAGGTGATGGTGACGGCAGTACGCCTTGAGATCCGACGGGTGGGTGCGGCCCTGGGGCCAGGGGACGGTGTGGTCGTAGTCGCACTTCTCGGCCGGGTGGCTGCAGCCGGGGAAGCGGCAGGTGAGGTCGCGGAACATCAGGAACGCGCGCAGTGCGCGGGAGGGCCGGTAGCCGGGTTCGGCGGGGGTGTCAGGGCTCGGAACGATCAGCGGCCGGGTCGTGGCGCGGCCGGTGTCGACGAGTTCGCGGACCGTGGCGGCGGGCACGGGGCCGTGCCCGGGCAGGTAGGCCGGGGTGTCGCCGGTGCCGTCGATGGTGGACTGTTCGGCGAGGACGTGCACGATCACCTGCGTCGGCGCGCTGGTTCCAGCGGCAGCGGTCTCACCGGCAGCGGGGCACTGGTTCTGCCCGCACCGGCAGTCCAGGGTCTCGCGACGTTCCGACAGGGCCACGAGTCCGTCGACGCGGCGTTGAGCGGTGGTGCGGGGGTCGTCGCGGCATACCGTGGCGGCGATCGCGTCGAGGCGCTTGTCCAACGCGGCCCCGTCGGTCGCGCTGAGGCGGCCGTGGATCTCGCTGAGACCGTGCTCGCCCGGGGTGATCTCGACGTGGCGGTCGTCGAGCCGGTCGCGGGCGACCCGTTTGGCCTCGGGGTCGAGTTCGACGACCAGCCAGTCCACGACCTCGGTGAGCTTCGCCTGGGACAGGGCGTTCCAGCGGGGTGCGGCCTCGGCCAGCCTGGCGTCCAACTCGGCGAGGACACCCGGGTCCCGCACCAGGGTGGTGCGGGTGTCGATGGTCGCGATGACCCGCAGATCCACCTCGCCGGCCAGGAACCGCTGGGCCAGCCGGGGTAGCCGCTGGACCAGGGTGAGGCCGCGGGACATGTCGGCTCCGGCGCGGAAGCGGCTGACGCCGAGTTCGGCGCCGACTTGGGCGGCGGCGGCATCGAAGTCCTCGACGCACCACCGCTCGGTTTCGGAGCCGGGCCCGGCTTCGTGGCGGGCGGCGAACACCCCGGCCGCAACCAAGCGGCGGGCGACAGCGGCGCGTTCGGCGTGCAGCGATTCACCCATCACCGCGAGCAGCGCCCCGTCGTCGAGGCCCTCGAATTCGTCGAACACATGTTTGATTCTTCTCGCTCGCTGGCCAACCCGCTAGCCCCCAAGGCTGATCTGGGGATGAATGCGGCACTGTGGATAACCCGAGCCGAAGTGGCTGTGACACAGCCGTTCTCGTCGGACCCCCGTGGTAGTAGGGCGACGCGGAGTAGCTTCGCCCCCATGATCAATTCCGCCACCGTCACACTGCCGGGCCGGCTCGGCGACCCAACGCTCGAGCTGCGCACCGACCCCCGCTCCGATCCGCGGATGCTCGCGCTGTTCGCGCCGTTCGGGCTCGACGTCACCGCTGCGGATCTGCCCGTTCACCGGGGATCGCCGCTCGACGACCTGCTCGCGGCTGCCTTGGCGGCCGAGCAGGCGTTCACCGGCGTCTTCGCGGCCTTGCTGTCCGCCGTGCCGGACCCAGACGGCGTGGACACCCGCGTCGAGACCATCACCGGTGTCGACGGCAACCAGATCACCCTCTACGTCGACCGGCCGTCCGGCACCCAGGGTCGGCTGCCCGGCCTGCTGCACCTGCACGGCGGCGGCATGGCGATACTGCAGGCCGACACCGCCGCCGCCTGGCGCAGGCAGCTGGCAGGCCGCGGATGCGTCGTGGTCGGGGTGGAGTTCCGCAACGCAGGCGGTGCGCTCGGTCCGCACCCGTTCCCCGCGGGCCTGAACGACTGCGCCAGTGCGCTGGACTGGATGCACGACCGCCGCGACGAGTTGGGGATCTCGACCATCGTGGTCACCGGTGAATCCGGCGGCGGCAACCTGTCGCTGGCCACGGCGTTGAAGGCGAAGCGGGAGAACCGGCTCGACCGCATCGACGGCGTCTACGCGCAGGTGCCGTTCATCTTCGGCGGATACGACGATCCCGACCCGGCGCTGCCGTCGCTGGTCGAGAACGAGGGGTACTTCATCGGCCCCAGCGTCATGACGTTGATGGCGGCGCTCTACGACCCAGAAGGACGCCATGGGACCGACCCGCTCGCGTGGCCGTATTTCGCGACCGCCGAAGACCTCGTGGGACTACCGCCGCACGTCATCACAACCGACGAACTCGACCCGCTGCGCGACGAAGGCCTTGCGTATCTGCGCGCGCTGCAGAAGGCAGGCGTCCAGGCGTCGGGCCACGTGTACAACGGCGTCGGTCACGCCGGGGAGCTGCTGGCCGCAGCGGCAGTGCCTGATCTGTTCGACCGGGCGGCGCGCGACGTGGTCGCCTTCGCGCACAGCACGAGCCGGTGGTTCAAAAGTGTGTCCGAGGGGGGACTTGAACCCCCACGCCCGTTAATAGGGCACTAGCACCTCAAGCTAGCGCGTCTGCCATTCCGCCACTCGGACAAGAGCGCCTAAGGCTAACGGATCACCCGCCCCGGACCCAAACCAGCCCGCCCGGTTGATGGTACGAATGGGACTGTGACAGACGCCCCGGAAGCCACCAGCGAGGTCGTCGGCCTCGTCAGCGAGCTGATTCGCTTCGACACGTCGAACACCGGTGAGCTGGCGACCACCAAGGGCGAGGCGGACTGCGCCCGCTGGGTAGCCGCCCAGCTCGAGGAGGTCGGCTACGAGACCGAGTACGTGGAATCCGGCGCGCCCGGCCGCGGGAACGTCATCACCCGGTTGCGTGGCGCTGACCCGAGCAGGGGAGCGCTGCTGATCCACGGTCACCTCGACGTCGTGCCCGCGGAGGCGGCCGACTGGAGCGTGCACCCGTTCTCCGGTGCGGTCGAGGGCGGTTACGTGTGGGGTCGCGGCGCGATCGACATGAAGAACATGATCGGCATGATGATCGCCGTGGCGCGCCAGCTGAAGCGCTCGGGCGTCGTCCCACCCCGAGACCTCGTCTTCGCGTTCGTCGCCGACGAGGAGGCTGGCGGCAAGTACGGCTGCGGCTGGCTAGTCGAGAACCGTCCGGACCTGTTCGAGGGCGTCACCGAGGCGATCGGGGAGGTCGGCGGATTCTCGTTGACCGTGCCGCACCGCGACGGCGGCGACAAGCGTCTCTACCTGATCGAGACGGCCGAGAAGGGCATGCGGTGGATGCGCCTGGTGGCCCGCGGCCGCGCAGGCCACGGTTCGTTCGTGCACGACGACAACGCCGTCACCACCCTCGCCGGCGCCGTGGATCGGCTCGGCCGCCACCAGTTCCCGATCGTGCTCACCGACACCGTCGCGCAGTTCCTCGCGGCCGTCGGCGAGGAGACGGGGCACTCGTTCGATCCCGACTCGCCGGACCTGGACGGCGTGGTCGCCAAGCTGGGCCCGATCGGACGCATCGTCGGTGCGACGCTGCGGGACTCGGCGAACCCGACGATGCTCAACGCCGGGTACAAGGCCAACGTGATCCCGGGCTCGGCCGAGGCCGTGGTCGACTGCCGAATCCTGCCCGGCCACGCGAGAGAGTTCGAGGCCGCCGTCGACGAACTCATCGGACCGAACGTCACCCGCGAGTGGATCACCGACCTGCCAGCGTATGAGACCTCGTTCGACGGCGACCTGGTCGACGCGATGAACGCCTCGCTGCTGACCGTGGATCCCGACGCCCGCATCGTGCCGTACATGCTGTCTGGCGGCACCGACGCCAAACACTTTGCCCGCCTTGGCATCCGCTGCTTCGGTTTCATCCCACTGCGCCTCCCGCCCGAACTCGACTTCGCGGCGCTGTTCCACGGCGTCGACGAACGGGTACCCGTCGAGTCGCTGACGTTCGGCACGGAGGTCCTCAACCACTTCCTGCTGCACTGCTAACCCCGACCGTTCTCGAAAGGACGCACATGAGCACGCCGTACGACGCGCTACCGAAGTTGCCCACCTTCACCCTCACCAGCAAGGCCGTCACCGACGGCCAACCGCTCGGGAACGAGCAGGTCAGCGGAATCATGGGGGCCGGTGGCTCCGACGTCTCCCCGGACCTCGCATGGTCCGGCTTCCCCGAGGAGACGCGAAGCTTCGCGGTCACGATGTACGACCCCGACGCACCGACCGGATCGGGATTCTGGCATTGGGCGGTGGCCAACCTGCCCGCGACGGTCACCGAACTGCCCGAAGGCGTCGGCGACGGCAGCCACAGCGGGTTCCCGGGTGACGCAATGACATTGAGCAACGACGCGGGGCTGAAGCGCTTCATCGGCGCGGCGCCGCCACCCGGACACGGACCGCACCGCTACTTCATCGCCGTGTATGCCGTCGACGTCGAGAAGCTCGACCTGCCCGAGGGGTCGACGCCCGCATACCTCGGCTTCAACCTGTTCAGCCACGCCATCGCGCGCGCCGTCATCCACGGCACCTACGAGGTGCAGGGGAGCTAGCGGGCCGCCGAGCCGACGGCGTCCGCGAGGGAAGCGAACCCGCCCTCGTGGAGCCGTCGGGCCAGGCCGTCGTGAATGTGCTTGGCCCACAGGCCACCGCCGTAGACGAAACCGGTGTACCCCTGCACCAGTGACGCCCCCGCGGTGATCCGCTCCCACGCGTCGTCGGCGGTCTCGATGCCGCCCGCGCTGATCAGCACCAGCCGATCGCCGACGCGGCCGTGCAGACGGCGCAGTACCTCCAGCGACCGGCGTGCGACGGGCGCGCCGGATACGCCACCGGCCCCCAACTCGGCGACGCCGGGTGTGCGCAACCCCTCGCGCGAGATCGTGGTGTTGGTGGCGACGATGCCTGCCAGTCCCAATTCGACGGCGAGGTCGGCCACGGCGTCCACGTCGGCGTCGGACAAATCTGGCGCGATCTTGACCAGCACGGGCCGATCGGTCTGAACCCGTACGGCCGCGAGGATCGGGCGCAGCGACTCGACGGCCTGCAGGTCGCGCAGGCCGGGGGTGTTCGGGGAGCTGACGTTGACGACCACGAACGCCGCCAAGGGGCCGACCTGCCGGGCGCTGGAGGCGTAGTCGCCGACCGCCTCCTCGGCCGGGGTGGCCTTGGTCTTGCCGATGTTGACCCCGATCGGGACGTCGGCGCGGTGCCGAGCCAGACGCGCGGCGAGCGCCGCTGCACCGTGGTTGTTGAACCCCATCCGGTTCAGCAGCGCGCGGTCGTCGGCGAGTCGGAACATCCGCGGCTTCGGATTACCCGGCTGCGCGTGGGCCGTGACGGTTCCGACCTCGGCGTAACCGAAGCCCAGTGCGCCCCACGTCGACAGGCCCGAGCCGTCCTTGTCGAAGCCGGCAGCCAGCCCCAGCGGTCCGGGAAACCGGACCCCGAAGACCGTCGACGCGAGCAACGGGTCCGTCGGTGCGAGCCAGCGAGCCAGGGCCCGCCGCAGCGGTGCGACCGCGGTGACGCCGCGCAGGATGGCGAACACCCACGTGTGGATGCGCTCCGGGGGAACGAGGAAGAACACCCGGCGCAGCAGGAGGTACATCAACTGCCCGGCAGATCGCCGACGCCGAGCCGATCGGCCGCAGTCTTTCTGCGCCGCAACAGCACTCGACGGCTACCGTCGGTGTAGAGCCGGACCCGGGTGAGTTCCCACCCGCGGTACTCCGCCTCGATCGACAGTCGCGTCGAGGCCGAGACGCGCGTCACGTCCGGGGGCAGCCGCAGCGGAATCCACTCGTAGTCATCGGAGAGGTCGGCCTCCCACGCCGCGGGCATCCGACCGCGCTGGCTTCGACCGCTCATGGCGTCGCCTCCTTGATCACCTGCACACCCGCCCCCGAGCCCGACACCACGAACAACGTGTTGGACTCCTCGTCGAAGGCCAGGGAGTTCGGTTGCCGAACGGTTGAATAACGCACCTTCTCCACTGGTATTCCGGTGGCGAGATCGTAACCAACGACGGTGTTCGTCGCCGTCTCCGAAACCCACGCCAGCCGCGCCGAACCCGCCAGTCCGTAGGGCGCGCCGCCGACCGGATAGCGCTGCCGAAGGATCAGCGGATCGGCGCCGAACACCAGCAGAGCTCCGCCGCGGGTGTCGGCGACCAGCACGCGTTCAGCCGAATCGGCGGCGATGGTGGTGGCGCCCTCACCTGCCCGCAGCGCCTGTCCTGCGTCGTCACCGGAGGGATCGACGGTCGTCACCGACGTCTGGCCGCGGTCGAGCACCACCACGGTGTCTCCCTGGGCGGCGAGCCCGTCCACCCGCGCGAAGATCTGCAGGCGCGCGGCCACGGCGGTGTCGGACCCGAGCGTGTAGACCGCGCCGTCGGCGGTGCCGAGCGCGAGCCGCCCGTCGCCCCGCCGCGTGATCGCCGTGAAGTCGACGTCGGTGGCGCCCTCGACCTCGAACGGCGTCACCACGTCTCCAGCCAGCGCGATGCGAACGTAACCTCCGCGCACGGCGGCGTAGACGGTGCCGTCGCCATCACCGGCCAGCGAACTCGCGGGCGTGGGCAGGGTCACGGTGCGAGCCGCACCCGTCGTCGGGATCACCGCCAGCCTCGAACCGCTGCCGCCGGTTCCGGTGAGCACGACGAGGCTCCCCGTCGTCTGGTCGAACAAGCTGGTCAGGCCGGGCCCGTCGATCGGGCGCACCTCGCCGGCCGGCGGTGTGGCCGCTGGTGGCGAATCGGCTGCGGCAGCCGGGGTGATGGTCGGCGGCGGGGCCTCGACGGGATCCGACGAGCACGCCCCGACGGCGACGACCGTCACACCAGCAACGGCTGCGTGAAATAGGTGATGTCGCAGGTTTCGATGAAAAGGCAAAGGGTAGCTCTCGAGGCGTGCGGATAAGAGGTCACTCGCAGGTCGAGTGTAGGGAAGTCGGCGTTCACCGGTCGGTCGCGTCCGGCCTGCCAGGTACGCGCCCCGGCGTTAGTGTGCGTCAATGACCCTCGCCGCGGATCGGTCCGCCGTGGACCAGCGATTCCGCATCGAGGACATCTCGACGGGGCTGTTCGCCAGCGGCTTCGGCGCCGTTGGTGACGGCAGGTCGTTCAGCTTCCACGTCGAATTCCAGGTCGACCGTCACGCGCTGGTCATCGAGGTCTACAGGCCCCGTCTCGCCGGCCCGGTGCCCCAGGCCGAGGACGTGGTCGCCACGTCGACCCGCAGCCTGGCGAACATCGACGTCGACGACGAGCGCAGTCTCGCAGCGGCGGTGCGCGACGCCGTGGCCGACGCCCACCCGGTGCCACGCTCGAATCGCTGATCCACCCCGCGCGGTACGGTCTTCGGCGTGATCGTCGAGGCCATGTCCTGGCTACAGGTGGTGGTGTTGGCCGTACTGCAGGGGCTCACCGAGTTCCTGCCGGTGTCGTCCTCGGGCCACCTCGCCATCGCGTCCCAGCTGTTCTTCGACGACGACGCGGGTGCCTCGTTCACCGCCGTCACGCAACTCGGCACCGAGTTGGCCGTCCTGGTCTACTTCGCAGGCGACATCCGCCGCATCCTGATCGCCTGGTTCGGCGGTCTGCGCGACTCTGCGCGGCGCACGTCGGACTACTGGCTGGGCTGGTGGGTGATCATCGGCACCATCCCGATCTGCGTACTGGGTCTGCTCTTCAAGGACCAGATCCGCGGCGGGGTGCGCAACCTCTGGATCGTCGCGATCGCACTCATCGCGTTCTCGGCCGTCATCGCCGCCGCGGAGTACTACGGCAAGCAGAACCGCACCGTCGAACAGCTGACGTGGAAGGACAGCGTCATCGTCGGGCTGGCGCAGTGCATGGCGCTGGTCCCCGGTGTCTCGCGGTCCGGAGCCACGATCAGCGCGGGCCTGTTCCTCGGCCAGAACCGAGAGGTGGCCGCGCGCTTCGGGTTCCTGCTGGCCATCCCGGCGGTGCTGGCCTCTGGTCTGTTCTCGCTGCCCGACGCGTTCGCCCCGGTGACCGAGGGCATGAGCGCCACCGGCCCGCAGCTACTGGTGTCGATCGTCATCGCGTTCGTCGTCGGGTACGCCGCGGTGGCCTGGTTCCTCAAGTTCCTGGTTCGGCACGGCATGTACTGGTTCGTCGCCTACCGCGTGCTGCTCGGAGTGGTCGTCCTCATCCTGCTCGGCACCGGCGTCCTGGCGGCCTCCTGACATGACGGTCATCCTGCTGCGCCACGGTCGCTCGACGTCCAACACCGCCCATACCCTGGCCGGCCGGTCCGAGGGCGTCGACCTCGACGACAAGGGCCGCGAACAGGCCATCGGCGTCGTCGCCCGGATGGGCGACCTGCCGGTCAAGGCCATCGTCCGCTCGCCGCTGCTGCGCTGTGAACGCACCGTCGAACCGCTCGCCGACGCCCTGGGTCTGAACCCCGTCGTCGACGATCGGCTGGTCGAGGTCGACTACGGACAGTGGACCGGCCAGAAGATCGGCGACCTCGTCAAGGAGCCGCTGTGGGCGGTGGTGCAGCAGCAGCCCAGCGCCGCGGTGTTCCCCGAGGGCGAAGGACTGGCCAACGTGCAGGCCAGGGCGGTTGCCGCGATTCGCGACCACGACCGCAGGCTCGGCGAGGAGCACGGCGGGGACGCCCTGTGGGTCGCCTGTACGCACGGCGACGTGATCAAGGCGGTGCTCGCCGACGCACTCGGCGTGCACCTCGACGGCTTCCAGCGCATCACCGCGGACCCGGCGTCGATGAGCGTCATCCGCTATACCCCCGTGCGCCCGTTCGTCCTGCACGTCAACCACACCGGCGCAGACCTCACGTCAGCGCTCGTGCCCAAGCCCGCGCAGACTGCCGAGGAGGGCGCCGTCGCCGCCTCCGACGCGGTGGTCGGCGGTTCCACCGGGTGACCTACGGCCGTGGGAATTACGGCAGCTCAGCCGATACCGGTATTTTGGAAGGGCCATGACCCGCTCGATTCACGTCTTCCGCTCACCCGACCGCTTCGTGGCCGGGACCGTCGGGCAGCCGGGAAACCGGACGTTCTACCTGCAGGCGGTCCACGACGCGCGGGTGGTGTCGGTGATGCTGGAGAAGCAGCAGGTCGCCGTGCTCGCCGAGCGCATCTCCGCGCTGCTGCTCGAGATCAACCGCCGGTTCGGCACCCCGATCCCACCCGAGACCGACGAGGTTGGGGATCTGAGCCCGCTGGTCATGCCCGTCGATGCGGAGTTCAGGGTCGGCACGATGGGCCTGGGCTGGGACTCCGAGGCGCAGACGGTCGTCGTCGAACTGCTCGCTGTGTCGGATACCGAGTTCGACGCCTCGGTGGTCCTCGACGACGCCGAGGACGGCCCCGACGCCGTGCGGGTGTTCCTCACCCCCGAGTCGGCGCGCGAGTTCGCGAACCGTTCCAACCGCGTCATCTCAGCGGGGCGGCCGCCGTGCCCGCTGTGTGATGAACCCCTCGATCCCGCAGGCCATATCTGCGTGCGGACCAACGGCTACCGGCGCGGCGCCTTCGGTGGTGCCGACGACGATGAGCCCGACTTCTGACGCAGCGGTCGGAGAGGTCCTGAGTCGCGGTGAACTGACCGTCATCGGACGCATCCGATCCGCCAGCAATGCGACCTTCCTGTGCGAGGCGCATCTCGACGACCGGCAGGCGCACTGCGTCTACAAGCCGGTCGCCGGTGAGGCGCCGCTGTGGGACTTCCCGGACGGGACGCTCGCGGGCCGCGAGTACGGCGCCTTCCTGGTCTCCGATGCGCTGGGCTGGGAGATCGTGCCGCACACCCTCGTTCGCGAGGGACCGGCGGGGCCGGGCATGGTGCAGCAGTGGGTCGACCAGCCCGGCGACGCACTCGACGACTCCGGCGCCGAACCCGATGGACCCGATCTCGTCGACCTCGTGCCCGCGGGACGCGTCCCGCAGGGCTACCTACCCATCCTGCAGGCCTACGACTACGCCGGCGACGAGGTCACGCTCGTGCACGCCGACGACGCGCGACTGCGAATGATGGCCGTGTTCGACGTGCTGATCAACAACGCCGACCGCAAGGGCGGCCACATCCTGGCAGGTGTCGACGGACGCGTGCGCGGAGTCGACCACGGCGTGAGCCTGCACAGCGACGACAAACTGCGCACCGTGCTGTGGGGGTGGGCGGGCAAGCCGATCGACGACGACACCCTGGCTCGCGTCGCTGCGTTCCGCGACGCACTGTGCGGCGACCTCGCCGACGCGCTCAGCGGTCACATCACCAACCGCGAGATCGATGCCCTGTACGCCAGAGCCGTTCTGCTGCTTGATGATCCGGTGATGCCGACGCCCGACCGGCACCGGCCCATCCCGTGGCCCGCCTTCTGACGGGCGCAACCCCGCTCTCGACGCCTCTACGTGTTCTACGCTGGCGGTCATGACCGATCATGACCGGGCCGCCGCCCGCCGCGAGATCACCGATGCCCTGCAGAAGGCGCTCGACCTCAGGCACGAAGTGCTCGACGTGATCGTCGAGGCAGACGACAAGGCCTCAGCGGTCGAGGCCATCGCCAAGCTGCTCGGCACGTCGCAGCTGGGCGGCGAGGCGGTGATGGCGATGCAGTTCGACCGCCTCACCCGGGATTCGCGCAGGCGCATCGCCCAGGAATTGGACGACCTCAACAAGCAGCTCACGTTCACCTTCGCCGAGCGGCCCGCCAGCTCGGGGGAGGGCCTGACCCTGCGTCCGTTCTCCCCCGAACAGGACCGAGACGTGTTCGCGGCGCGCACCGAGGACGTCGGTGCCAGCGGTGACGGGTCGGGCGCCCCGGCAGGCAACCTCGACGACGAGATCCGCTCCGCGGTCAGCCGCGTGCACGCCGAGGAAGCGGTCTGGTTCGTCGCCGAGGAGGGCTCCCAGAAGGTCGGCATGGTCTTCGGTGAGCTGGTCGACGGCGAGTGCAACGTGCGCATCTGGGTTCACCCCGACCACCGGCACCGCGGTTTCGGCACCGCCGCCCTGCGTCGCTCGCGCTCGGAGATGGCGGCCTACTTCCCGGCCGTCGCCATGGTGGTGCGCGCCCCGGCCGCCACGCCGCAGTCGACACCGCCGGCGTGACGGACGCGGCGCTTGCCGCGCAGGTGGCGAAGGACGTCGGCGCGATGCTGGTGGACCTTCGCGAGGAAGTCGGGTTCTACGATCCCTACGAACTCGGCGACATCGGCGATCGGCGGGCCAACACGTTCATCCTGGACCGGTTGCGCGCGGCCCGGCCCGCCGACGCCATCCTGTCCGAGGAGGCGGCCGACGATCCGGCGCGGCTACGGTCCGACCGGGTGTGGATCGTCGACCCGGTCGACGGCACGCGTGAGTTCTCGATGCCCGGCCGGGTGGACTGGGCCGTGCACATCGCGCTGTGGCAGCGCAGCGGCGCACCGGACGGCGGCCGCGACGGCGGCATCACCGACGCCGTCGTCGGACTGCCCGCCAGCGGCGAGGTCTACCGCACGGACACGGTGACCGGCCCGCCGCCGCGCAGGCCCGGCCCGATCCGCGTCGCCACCAGCCGCAACCGGCCACCGACCGTGCTGTGGTGGCTGCGCGACGTCCTCGACATCGAGCTGATCGGCATCGGCTCGGCGGGGGCGAAGGCGATGGCCGTCGTGCGGGGCGACGTCGACGCCTACATCCACGCGGGCGGGCAGTGGGAATGGGATTCGGCCGCGCCGGCAGGCGTCGTGGCTGCCGCGGGCCTGCACGCCTCGCGCATCGACGGGTCCCCGCTGCTCTACAACCGTCCCGACCCGTACCTTCCGGACCTGCTGATGTGCAGGCCCGAGTTCGCCGAGATCCTGCTCGAGGGGATCCGCTCGATCTACTAGACGTGGACCCCTCCGGGAATGGAATCGGCGGCTCCGGTGTCCCTCTTCAAGCACACCCCCGTACGTGAGGAGCCCGAAATCGTCTCTAGAGTCGGAGCCATGCAATCGTGGTCGGCGCCCGTCATTCCGGAGCTGCCCGGACGGGGCCCGGAGCTGCGGCTGTACGACAGTGCCGACCGGCAGGTCCGTCCGGTGTCCACGGGCGAGACGGCGTCGATGTACGTCTGCGGCATCACCCCGTACGACGCCACCCACCTGGGCCATGCCGCCACCTACCTGACGTTCGACCTGGTCTACCGGCAGTGGCTGGACTCCGGTCGCCGGGTGCACTACGTGCAGAACGTCACCGACGTCGACGACCCGCTGTTCGAGCGAGCCGCGCGCGACGGCATCGACTGGCGCGACCTCGGCGCCAGGGAGACCCAGCTGTTCCGCGACGACATGTCCGCACTGCGGGTACTGCCCCCACAGGACTATGTGGCAGCCACCGACGCGATCGACGAGGTCATCGAACTCGTGGAGAAGCTGATCGCCTCGGGCGCCGCCTACGTCGTCGACGACCCGCAGTACCCGGACGTCTACTTCCACGCCGACGCCACGGTCCAGTTCGGCTACGAGTCGGGCTACGACCGCGACACCATGCTGCGCCTCTTCGGCGAGCGCGGCGGTGACCCCGACCGGGCGGGCAAGGCCGATCCGCTCGATGCCCTGCTGTGGCGTGCGGAGCGCCCTGACGAGCCGAGTTGGCCGTCACCGTTCGGGCCCGGGCGGCCGGGTTGGCACGTGGAGTGCGCGGCGATCGCGCTCACCCGCATCGGTACCGGCCTCGACGTTCAGGGCGGCGGCAGCGACCTGATCTTCCCGCACCACGAGTTCTCCGCCGCGCACGCCGAATCGGCAACGGGCGAACGGAGATTCGCCAGGCACTACGTTCACGCCGGCATGATCGGCTGGGACGGCCACAAGATGAGCAAGAGCCGCGGCAACCTGGTGCTCGCTTCCCGGCTGCGCGCCGACGGCGTGGAACCGTCGGCCATTCGGCTCGGATTGTTCGCCGGGCACTACCGCACCGACCGGTTCTGGACCGACGCCGTGCTCGACGACGCCCGGACCAGGCTGGGTCGGTGGCGGGAGGCGACGGCGTTGCCGGCGGGACCCGAAGCCAGCGATGTCATCGCCAGGGTGCGCCGGTACCTCGCGGACGACCTCGACACCCCCAAAGCGCTTGCCGCGTTGGACGCGTGGGCCACCGATGCGCTCACCTACGGCGGTCACGACACCGATGCCCCGCGGCTGGTGGCGACAGCCGTCGACGCGTTGCTCGGGGTTGCTCTGTAGGCGCATCGCCCGCCGGCGCGGTGCGCCGGTGTCGTACCCTTCGCGTCATGTCCAGAAGTCACTCCGTAAGCGGTCGCGTAGTCCTGATCACCGGTGGAGCAGCGGGTGTGGGCGCCGAGGTGGCGCACGGATTGCACGCCAGGGGCGCCACGGTGGTCCTGACCGACGTCGACGAGCGGCAGCTTGCGCGCACCGCCACCGCGCTCGGCAACGAGCGCGTGCTGACCGTCGTGGCCGACGTGCGCGACCTGGCGGCGATGCAGGCCGCGGCCGACGCGGCGATCGCAAAGTTCGGTGGCATCGACGTGGTGGTGGCCAACGCGGGCATCGCCAGCTACGGGTCGGTGCTGCAGGTCGACCCCGAGGCGTTCAAGCGGCTGATGGACATCAACGTGCTCGGCGTCTTCCACACGGTCCGGGCGACCCTGCCGTCGATCATCGACCGGCGCGGCTACGTGCTGATCGTCTCGTCGCTCGCCGCGTTCGCCGCGGCGCCCGGCCTGGCGCCGTACAACGCGTCCAAGGCGGCCGTCGAGCAATTCGCCAACGCCCTGCGGCTCGAGGTCGCCTACCGCGGCGTCGACGTCGGCTCGGCCCACATGTCGTGGATCGACACCGCGATGGTCCGCGACTCGAAGACCGACATGTCCACGTTCGCCGAGATGCTGTCGCGGCTGCCCGGCCCGCTGTCGGCGACCACGTCGGTCGAGCAGTGCGGCGAGGCGTTCGTCAAGGGCATCGAGAAGCGCAAGTCGCGGATCTTCTGTCCCGGGTGGGTGAGCGCACTGCGGTGGCTCAAGCCGGTGATGTCCACCCGGGTCGGCGAGATCCCGGTGCGCGCGATGGTGCCCGACATCCTGCCCAGGATGGACGCCGAGGTCGCCGCGCTCGGCCGCTGGACCAGCGAGCGCAATCACGGCTTCCGGGGGGAATGACCCGGCGTCGCTAGCCAGCCTCCCCGGGGTTCAGCGCACCGACCGGTAGCCTCGACACTCATCGCGATGCCAACCGGCCGCTGATCAGACTCGACGAGCGGACGGCAGGCCAACGATGGCGCGAACGGTGAGCGACCTGGAACTGCTCCGGGAACTCGAACCCGTCGCCGAAGCGGGCATGAACCTGCACCTCGCGGCGACCAAGGACTGGAACCCGCACGACTACGTGCCGTGGTCGGCCGCTGCCGGCGCGGGCGTCGGAACCGTGTGGACGCCCGAGGACTCCGGACTGACGGAGGTGGCCAGGATCGCGATGGTCACCAACCTCCTGACCGAGGACAACCTGCCGTCGTACCACCGTGCGATCGCCGAGCACTTCAGCCTCGACGACGCCTGGGGCGCGTGGGTGAACCGCTGGACCGTCGAGGAGAACCGGCACGGGATCGCCCTGCGCGACTACCTGCTGGTCACCCGTGCGGTCGACCCGGTCGCCCTGGAGCAGGCGCGCATGCAGCAGGTGACCGCCGGGTTCAGCCCCGGCCAGCAGGGCCAAGGCTCCGTGGCGCCCGAGTCGATGCTCGACGCGCTGGTCTACGTGACCTTCCAGGAGCTGGCGACCCGCGTGTCGCACCGCAACACCGGACGGGCGTGCGCCGAGCCCTATGCCGACGCCCTGCTGAAGCGGGTCTCCGCCGACGAGAACCTGCACATGATCTTCTACCGCGGGCTCGCTGCGTCGGCGCTGGAGTTGGCACCCGACCGCGCGATGCACTCGATCTACCGCATTCTGCTGAACTTCCAGATGCCAGGGTTCTCGATCCCCAACTTCCGCCGCAACGCCGTCAAGATGGCCGTCGGCGGGATCTACGACATGCGTCAGCACCTCGACGACGTCGTGCTGCCCGTGCTGCGGTACTGGCGGGTGTTCGACCGCGACGACCTCACCGGCGCGGGAGAAGGCAGCCGCGAGGAACTCGCCGAACTCATCGGGCGGATGGAGGCCGAGGCGGCCAAGTTCGAGGCCTCCAAGGCCCGCTACCTGGACCGCGACCGGTCCAAGGGTGTGCGCTCGGTGTCGGCCTAGCCTCTACCCTCTGAAGCCCGGCCCGCGGCGGCGCAGGTAGCGCTCGAACTCCGCGGCCAGCGCGTCGCCGTCGATCTTGCCGATCGCCTCGGTCATGTCGACCTCCGCGTCACCGCGCTCTTCGAGGGAGTGCACGTATTCGGCGATCTCCTCGTCGTCTGCGGTCATCTCGGTGACCGCCTGCTCCCACTCCTCGGCAGCGGCAGGCAGGTCGGCGAGCGGCACCTCGACGTCGAGCACGTCCTCCACCCGCCGCAGCAGCGCCACGGTCGCCTTCGGGTTGGGCGGCTGCGACACGTAGTGCGGGACGGCTGCCCAGAACGTCACGGCGGGAATGCCTGCCGCGACGCACGCGTCCTGGAACACGCCCGCGATGCCGGTGGGCCCCTCGTACCGGGTCTCCTCGAGCCCGAAGAACTTCGCCGACTCGGGGGAGTAGGCCGCCCCCGACACCGGCACCGGCCGCGTGTGGGGGGTATCGGCCAGCAGGGCCCCGAGGATGACGACGGTCTCGACGTTCAGCTTGTCGGCGATCGCGAGCAGCTCCGCACAGAACGTGCGCCACCGCATGTTCGGCTCCACGCCGTGCATCAGCACGATGTCACGATTGCTGCCCGGCGGTCTGCAGTGCGAGATGCGCAGCGACGGCCACACCAGCTCCCGGGTGACGCCGTCGATCTGGCGGATCACCGGGCGGTTGACCTGGTAGTCGTAGTACGCCTCGTCGTCGATCTCGACGATGGTGTCGGCCTCCCAGATGGCGTCGAGATGCTCCAGCGCATCGCTTGCCGCATCCCCGGCGTCGTTCCACCCCTCGAAGGCCGCGACCACGATGGGGTCATGCAGTTCGGGCAGGTCTGTCACCATCTCAGCCTAAGCCCTGCACCGGACGGGGGAGCGGCACCGTCGGGCGGGTCTGTCGCCCTGACGTTTCGGGGCGAGCGACTACCATGTGGACCGAAGTGCTGCGCCGCGGCGCACTAGTGGGCGTCCCAGACGTCGGTCGGACGACGACGTAGACTTGGTCGGTCGAGAGGCGTTGCAACGGTTGCCCCGGGGGGCCTGGTCCCACCTCGGTTACCGCCACGCTCGGCAGAGTTAAGGACGCCTTCCGTCATGGAAGGAACGTACGTGTCATCCCCAGAGCCGGAAGTCTTCGAGCCGAACATCCGCCCAGACTGCACCGAGGAACTCACGGTTGCCCTGCGCGAGCGGATCATGGTGATCGACGGCGCCATGGGCACGGCGATCCAGCGGGACCGGCCCGACGAGGCCGGCTACCGCGGCGATCGGTTCACCGAGTGGCCGACCGCGCTGCAGGGCAACAACGACCTGCTCACGCTCACCCAGCCCCAAATCATCGAGGGCATCCACCGCGAGTACCTCGATGCGGGCGCCGACATCCTCGAGACCAACACGTTCAACGCGAACGCGGTCTCGCTGTCCGACTACGACATGGCCGATCTGAGCTATGAGCTGAACTACGCCGGTGCAGCCCTGGCGCGTAAGGCCGCCGACGAGTTCAGCACCCCGGACAAGCCGCGCTACGTCGCAGGCGCTCTCGGACCCACCACGCGGACCGCGTCGATCTCGCCGGACGTCAACGACCCCGGCGCCCGCAACGTCTCCTTCGACCAGCTGGTGGCCGCGTACCTGGAAGCCGCGAACGGTCTGGTCGACGGCGGTTCCGACCTCCTCATCGTCGAGACGATCTTCGACTCGCTGAACGCCAAGGCGGCGGTGTTCGCGATCGAGACGCTGTTCGAGGAACGCGGCCGCCGCTGGCCGCTGATCATCTCGGGCACCATCACCGATGCGTCCGGCCGCACGCTGTCCGGTCAGGTCACCGAGGCGTTCTGGAACGGGATCAGGCACGCGCGGCCGCTCGCGGTCGGCCTCAACTGCGCCCTCGGAGCGCCCGAGATGAGGCCGTACATCGCCGAGGTGGCGCGCATCGCCGACACCTTCGTCTCCTGCTATCCGAATGCCGGTCTGCCGAATGCGTTCGGCGAGTACGACGAGGACCCGGAGCATCAGGCCGGGTACATCGCCGAGTTCGCCGAGGCCGGACTGGTCAACCTGGTCGGCGGGTGCTGCGGCACGACGCCGGAGCACATCGCCGAGATCGCCAAGGCCGTCGAGGGCAAGCGCCGTCGCGAGCTGCCGGAGATCCCGGTCGCCACCCGGCTCTCGGGCCTCGAGCCGCTGAACATCACCGACGACTCCCTGTTCGTGAACATCGGCGAGCGCACCAACATCACCGGCTCCGCCCGGTTCCGCAACCTCATCAAGGCCGAGGACTACGACACCGCACTCTCGGTCGCCCTGCAGCAGGTCGAGGTCGGTGCGCAGGTCATCGACATCAACATGGACGAGGGCATGATCGACGGCGTCGCGGCGATGGACCGCTTCACCAAGCTGATCGCGGCCGAACCCGACATCAGCCGCGTTCCGGTGATGATCGACTCCTCGAAGTGGGAGGTCATCGAGGCGGGCCTGAAGAACGTGCAGGGCAAGCCGATCGTCAACTCGATCTCCATGAAGGAGGGCGAGGAGAAGTTCGTCCGCGAGGCACGGCTGTGCCGCAAGTACGGCGCCGCCGTCGTCGTCATGGCGTTCGACGAGCAGGGCCAGGCCGACAACCTGGAGCGGCGCAAGGAGATCTGCGGGCGCGCCTACCGGATCCTGACCGAAGAGGTCGGCTTCCCGCCCGAGGACATCATCTTCGACCCGAACTGCTTCGCGCTGGCCACCGGCATCGAGGAGCACGCGACGTACGGGATCGACTTCATCGAGGCCTGCGCCTGGATCAAGGAGAACCTGCCCGGAGTGCACATCTCCGGCGGCATCTCGAACGTGTCGTTCTCGTTCCGGGGCAACAACCCGGTCCGCGAGGCGATTCACGCGGTGTTCCTGTTCCACGCCATCAAGGCCGGCCTGGACATGGGCATCGTCAACGCCGGGGCGCTGGTGCCGTATGACTCCATCGATCCCGAGCTGCGGGACCGCATCGAGGACGTCGTGCTCAACCGTCGCGAGGACGCGGCCGAGCGGCTGCTGGAGATCGCGGAGCGGTTCAACAGCTCCGAGAAGGCCGACGATCCGGTCGCAGCCGAGTGGCGCAGCCTCCCGGTCCGCGAGCGGATCACCCATGCCCTGGTCAAGGGCATCGACGCCAACGTCGACGACGACACCGAGGAACTGCGCGCGGAGATCGAGGCCGCCGGTGGTCGACCGATCGAGGTCATCGAGGGCCCGCTGATGGACGGCATGAACGTCGTCGGCGACCTGTTCGGCGCGGGCAAGATGTTCCTGCCCCAGGTCGTGAAGTCGGCGCGCGTGATGAAGAAGGCCGTGGCCTACCTGTTGCCGTTCATCGAGGCGGAGAAGGTGACGTCCGGTGCCGCCTCCAAGAAGGACACGAACGGCACGATCATCATGGCGACGGTCAAGGGCGACGTCCACGACATCGGCAAGAACATCGTCGGAGTCGTCCTGCAGTGCAACAACTACGAGGTGATCGACCTCGGCGTGATGGTGCCCGCGCAGAAGATCCTCGACGCGGCCAAGGAGCACGACGCCGACATCATCGGGCTGTCCGGACTGATCACCCCGTCGCTGGACGAGATGGTCAACTTCGCCGTCGAGATGGAGCGCCAAGGTCTCGAGATCCCGCTGCTGATCGGTGGTGCGACCACCTCGCGCGCCCACACGGCCGTGAAGGTCGCGCCGCGTCGCAAGGGTCCGGTGGTCTGGGTCAAGGACGCGTCCCGCTCGGTGCCGGTCGCTGCCGCCCTGCTCGACGACAAGCAGCGCCCGGCGCTGCTGGAGGCCACCGAGAAGGACTACGCCTCGCTGCGGGAACGCCACGCCCAGAAGAGCGAGCGGCCGATGCTGACCCTCGAGAAGGCGCGCGCCAACCGGACGCCGATCGAGTGGGACGGCTACACGCCGCCGGTGCCCGCCCAGGGCCTCGGCGTGCGCGAGTTCGGCGACTACGACTTCGCCGAGCTGCGCGAGTACATCGACTGGCAGCCGTTCTTCAACGCCTGGGAGATGAAGGGTCGGTTCCCCGACATCCTGAACAACCCGGTCTCCGGCGAGACGGCCCGCAAGCTGTACGACGACGCCCAAGAGATGCTCGACACCATGATCAAGGAGAAGTGGCTGACCGCCAACGGGGTGATCGGCTTCTTCCCCGCGAATGCGGTGGGCGACGACATCGAGGTCTACACCGACGAGAGCCGCACCGAGGTGCTGACCAGGCTGCACAACCTGCGCCAGCAGGGCGAGCACCGGGGTGGCATCCCCAACCGGTCGCTCGGCGACTTCGTCGCGCCCAAGGACACCGGTTTGGCCGACTACGTCGGCGCGTTCGCGGTCACCACGGGGCTGGGCATCGGAGACAAGATCGACGAATTCAAGGCAGCCAACGACGACTACAACGCGATCCTGCTCGAGTCGCTCGCCGACCGGCTGGCCGAAGCGTTCGCCGAGCGGATGCACCAGCGGGTCCGTAAGGAGTTCTGGGGCTTTCAGCCCGACGAGCAGCTCGACAACGAGGATCTGATCGGCGAGAAGTACGTCGGCATCCGGCCCGCCCCGGGCTACCCGGCCTGCCCCGAGCACACCGAGAAGGCGACGCTCTGGGAGCTGATGGACGTCAAGGACCGCACCGGCATCGAGCTGACCGAGTCGATGGCGATGTGGCCCGGTGCCGCCGTCAGCGGCTGGTACTTCAGCCACCCGCAGTCCCAGTACTTCGTGGTCGGCCGGATCAGTCAGGATCAGGTCGCCGACTACGCCAAGCGCAAGGGTTGGACGCTGAAGGAGGCCGAGCGCTGGCTCGCCCCCAACCTCGGCTACAACCCGGAGGACTGAGCGGGTCAACGTGTGACGCCCGCAACGGGATTGGGATGACACCGCCCTGCGATGACACAATGGGCGTCATGCGCGCGGTGCTGTGGGACATGGACGGCACCCTCGTCGACTCCGAGAAACTGTGGGACGTGGCGCTGCAGGAGCTGTACCGCCGCCGCGGTGGCGAGATGAGCGCCGAGGTCCGCGAGAGCACTGTCGGCGGGTCGGCCGAGAACGTGATGGCGATCGTCTACGCCGACCTCGGCGTGGTCGCGGACGCTGAGTCGACGGCGCGGGAGATCGATTGGCTGCACGAATACACCGGGGAACTGTTCGCGGCGGGCCTGCCGTGGCAGCCCGGCGCCCGCGAACTCCTCGACGCGCTGGCAGCCGAGGGCGTGCCGATGGCGTTGGTGACCAACACCCGTCGCGACCTCGCCGAGCAGGCGCTCGAAAGCATTGGGCGGCATTACTTCTCGGCGACGGTCTGCGGTGACGAAGTGCCGAGCGGCAAGCCCGCACCCGACATCTACCTGCGCGCTGCCGACATGCTCGGCCTCCAACCCGGGCACTGCCTTGCCGTCGAGGACTCGGTGACCGGAACGATGGCCGCCGAGTCGGCGGGCTGCGTGGTGGCGGTGGTGCCCAGCGACGTCGAGGTGCCCGAGAGTCCGCGGCGCAGGCACGTCGGTAGCCTCGCCGGACTGGGCGTGGCGGACCTGCGCGCCATCCACGCCGACCTCGACCCGAGAGCCGAACCGCTGCCCAGCGCCTGAGGGCCTTCCGGCTACTTCCTTCCTGCGGTCTCACTTGGCATCCCGCACCGGGGGGCAAAGCCGTTGAGGCGTGGAGTATCTGATCATCGCGCGGGGCGCGCGGACGATTCCCAGAACACCCAATACGACGGCGCGCGAGTGCTTGAATGGGTTCCACGTCTCTGCAGCGCAGCGAAAGGACTCCCCATGGCTGGTCAAGGTCCGCCCGTCGACGATTCGGCGTCGGCGATCACCGACGAGGACTTCTCCTCCGGCCGCACCGCAGTACGGATTGCCTCGGTCGCTGCGCTCGGTGGCCTGCTCTTCGGCTACGACAGCGCCGTCATCAACGGTGCGGTCGACTCGATCCAGGAGGACTTCGGGATCGGCAACGCCGAACTCGGCTTCGCGGTCGCATCCGCACTCCTCGGCGCCGCCGCCGGCGCGATGACGGCAGGCCGCATCGCAGACAAGATCGGCCGCATCGCGGTGATGAAGATCGCCGCGGTGCTGTTCCTCATCAGCGCGTTCGGAACCGGTTTCGCCCACGAGGTGTGGACGGTGGTGCTCTTCCGCATCGTCGGCGGCATCGGGGTGGGCGTGGCGTCGGTCATCGCTCCCGCGTACATCGCCGAGACCTCCCCGCCCGGCATCCGCGGCCGACTCGGATCGCTGCAGCAGCTCGCGATCGTCTCCGGCATCTTCGCGTCGTTCGCCGTCAACTACCTGCTGCAGTGGCTTGCCGGCGGCCCCAACGAACCGCTGTGGTTCGGGCTCGACGCCTGGCGGTGGATGTTCCTGGTGATGGCGGTGCCCGCGGTGCTGTACGGCGCGCTGGCCTTCACCATCCCCGAATCGCCGCGCTATCTCGTTGCGAGCCACCAGATCCCCGAGGCCCGCAGGGTGCTCAGCACGCTGCTCGGCAAGAAGAACCTCGAGATCACCATCACCCGCATCCGGGACACCCTGGAGCGCGAGGACAAGCCGTCGTGGCGGGACATGCGCAAGCCCACGGGCGGCATCTACGGCATCGTGTGGGTGGGCCTCGGGCTGTCGATCTTCCAGCAGTTCGTCGGCATCAACGTGATCTTCTACTACTCGAACGTGTTGTGGCAGGCCGTGGGTTTCAGCGCCGACGAGTCGGCGATCTACACCGTGATCACCTCGGTGATCAACGTGCTCACCACCCTCATCGCGATCGCACTGATCGACAAGATCGGTCGCAAGCCGTTGCTCCTCATCGGTTCGACCGGCATGGCGGTCACGTTGATCACGATGTCGGTGATCTTCGCGAACGCCACCGTCGGAGCCGACGGCAACCCGAGCCTGCCCGGAGCGTCGGGCGTGATCGCGTTGATCGCGGCGAACCTCTTCGTCGTCTCGTTCGGCATGTCGTGGGGGCCGGTGGTGTGGGTGCTGCTGGGCGAGATGTTCCCCAACCGCATCCGCGCCGCGGCGCTGGGCCTCGCCGCCGCGGGGCAGTGGGCAGCCAACTGGCTGATCACCGTCACCTTCCCGGGTCTGCGCGAGCACCTCGGCCTCGCCTACGGCTTCTACGGGCTGTGCGCGGTGCTGTCGGGTCTGTTCGTGTGGCGCTGGGTCATGGAGACCAAGGGAATGGACCTCGAGGACATGCACGGGCAGATCATCGCGAGCCCGAAGACCGCCACCAACCCCTGATCCGGATGCACCCGTCGCGGCGGTGAAGGGAAACCGCCGTGACGGGGCGGCCGGTGGCGTGGAACAATCGCCTGCCGTGAAGACCTTCGATGCCCTGTTCGCCGAATTGAGCGAGCGTGCGCGCACCCGCCCCGAGGGCAGTGGGACCGTCGCCGCGCTCGACGACGGCGTCCACGGGCTCGGGAAGAAGATCCTCGAGGAGGCAGGCGAGGTCTGGCTGGCCGCCGAGCACGAGGGTGACGAGGCGCTCGCCGAGGAGATCAGCCAGCTCCTGTACTGGACGCAGGTGCTGATGATCAAGCGGGGCCTGACCCTCGACGACGTGTACGCGAAGCTGTGAGCGCTTCACCCGCGAACCTGCTGCGAGTCGCCGTCCCCAACAAGGGCGCGCTGAGCGAGTCCGCCGCCGAGATCCTTTCCGAGGCCGGCTACCGCCGCCGCCGGGACGCCAAGGACCTAACCGTCATCGACCGCGTCAACAACGTGGAGTTCTTCTTCCTGCGGCCAAAGGACATCGCGATCTACGTCGGGTCGGGTCAGCTGGACCTCGGCATCACCGGCCGCGACCTGGCCGCCGACTCCGGGGCCGCCGTCTCCGAGCGGCTCGCGCTGGGCTTCGGCAACTCCACCTTCCGCTACGCAGGCCCGATCGGCCGCGACTGGACGGTCGAGGACCTCGCGGGCACGCGCATCGCGACGTCGTTCCCGAACCTCGTTCGAAAGGATCTGTCGGACAGAGGCATCGACGCGACGGTCATCCGGCTCGACGGAGCGGTGGAGATCTCGGTTCAGCTCGGCGTTGCCGACGTGATCGCCGATGTCGTCGGCTCCGGCCGCACGCTCGGCCTGCACGACCTGGTGGCGTTCGGCGACTCGCTGTGCGACTCGGAGGCCGTGCTCATCGAGAGTGCCGACCCCGATCCGGGCACCGCCGCGGCGCGCGCGCAACTCACTGCGCGCGTGCAGGGCGTGGTGTTCGGCCAGCAGTACCTGATGCTCGACTACGACTGCCCGCGTACCGTTCTGGAGCGCGCCACCGCCGTGACACCCGGTCTCGAATCGCCCACGATTGCACCGCTGGCCGATCCCGACTGGGCAGCGGTCCGGGCGCTGGTGCCGCGCCGCGACGTCAACGCGATCATGGACGAACTCGCGGCCATCGGCGCCAAGGCCATCCTCGCTTCCGACATCCGGTTCTGTCGCTTTTGACGTGTTAGCGTCCTGCTCATGACGCATGCGCTCGTCCTGCTTCTCGCTGTTCTGATTGGTGTCGTCGCGGGGCTTCGGGCGCTGACGCCTCCCGCCGCGGTCGCGTGGGGGGCCGCGCTGGGCTGGCTCCCCGTCGAGGGCACGTGGGCCGATTGGATGGCCCACCCCATCACGGTCACGGTGCTGACCATCCTGCTCGTCGTCGAGCTGATCACCGACCAACTGCCGAAGACGCCGCCCCGAACGGTTCCGCCGCAGTTCATCGCGCGTCTGCTCACCGGTGCCTTCGCGGGCGCCGTCATCGGCGCAGGATTCCACCACACGTTCAGTGCACTTGGCGCAGGCATGATCGGCGCGGTGCTGGGCACGCTGGGCGGGTTCCACGCCCGGCGGGCGCTGGTGGCCAAGAACGGCGGACGCGACCTGCCCATCGCAGCGACCGAGGACGTCATCGCCGTGATCGGTGGCTTCGCAGTGGTCGCCCTCGTCGCGACGCTGTGATGGCCGACATGCCACGCGAATTCGACGCGATCATCATCGGCGCCGGGCAGGCAGGCCCGCCGCTGGCAGGCCGGTTCACCGACGCCGGGCAGACGGTGGCGGTCATCGAGCGCAAGCTCGTCGGCGGAACCTGCGTCAACTACGGCTGCATACCCACCAAGACGCTGGTGGCGAGCGCCCACGCCGCCCACATCGCCAGGCGTGGATCGGATTTCGGCATCGGCACCGGTGACGTCACGGTCGACATGGCCAAGGTGAAGGCACGCAAGGACCGGATCATGCTCGACGACCGCTCCGGCCTGGAGTCCTGGCTCGACGGGATGGACGGGTGCACCCTGATCCGCGGCCACGCCCGCTTCGAGGGGCCGAACACCATCCGCGTCGGCGACGAGGTGCTCACCGCTCCCAAGATCTTCCTCAACGTCGGCGGGCGCGCCACCGTGCCTCCGATCCCCGGGCTCGACGACGTCGACTACCTCACCAACGTCGGCATCCTCGACCTCGACGAGCTACCAGAACACCTGGTGGTCATCGGCGGAAGCTACATCGCGCTCGAGTTCGCCCAGATGTACCGGCGGTTCGGCGCCCGGGTGACCGTCGTGGAGCGCGGACCACGGCTGACGGCCCGCGAGGACGAAGACGTGTCGGCCGCGATCAAGGAGATCCTCGAAGCCGAGGGCATCGACGTCCACCTCGACGCGACCGGGATGCGAATCGACAAACACGACAACGGATCCGGTGCTTTCGACCTATACACCCGCGATGGGGCCGATCCGGTGTCGGGAACGCACTTGCTGGTGGCCACCGGCCGCAAGCCCAACACCGACGACCTCGGCCTGGACGTCGCCGGTGTGACCACCGACGCCCATGGCTACGTCGAGACCGACGACCAGTTGCGCACGAGCGTCGACGGCATCTGGGCGATGGGGGACTGCAACGGCAAGGGCGCCTTCACCCACACGTCGTACAACGACTTCGAGATCGTCGCGGCCAACCTGTTCGACGACGACCCCCGGCGGGTGAGCGACCGGATCACCACCTACGCGCTCTACACCGATCCGCCACTGGGCCGGGCGGGCATGTCCGTCGACGAGGTACGCAAGTCGGGGCGAAAGGCGTTGGTGGGCAAGCGCCCCATGACACGCGTCGGTCGTGCGGTCGAGAAGGGCGAGACCCAGGGCTTCATGAAGGTGGTCGTCGACGCGGAGACCGAGCAGATCCTCGGCGCCGCGATCCTCGGAGTGGGCGGCGACGAGGTGATCCAGGACATCCTCGACGTGATGACCGCCAAGCTGCCCTACACCGCGATCTCCCGCACCATGCACATCCACCCGACGGTGGGCGAGCTGGTGCCGACGATGCTGCAGGATCTCAAGCCGCTGAAGTAGCCTGTCCCGCAATGCGTCCGGCGATGAGCTGCCGCGTCACGACCGCGACGCGGTGGCCGAGGTGCTCGCACGTTCGCAGGTCGGCGGGGTGCACCCGGTCGGGGTCGGCGTCCACGTCGGTCTGCGATCCAGCACCGAGCCAGAAACCCAGCCGGTTCAGGTCGTGCTCACTGCCTGCCGCACTGTTCCACCCAGGGCCCAGCCCGAGATTCACCCAGTGCATGTGGTGCTGTGCGGCGAAGACGGCCAGCGACACCAGCGCGGTGAGCTTGTCGCCGCTCTTGGCGCCGGAGTTGACGAAGCCCGCCGCCACCTTGTCGCGCCACGTACCGAGCGCGCACCGCCGGCCGGTCCGTTCCGCGAACGTCTGGAACCCCGCAGCCACGTTGCCCATGTAGGTGGCGCTCCCAAACACGATGGCGTCGGCGGCGTCGAGGCGCTCCCAGTCCGCGTCGGTGATCTCGGCGACGGCGATCGACGTCACCTCCGCTCCACCCGACCTCGCCCCAGATGCGACCGCTGCGGCGAGCGTGGCGGTGTGGCCGAAACCCGAGTAGTGGCATACCGCTACGCGCGGCAGCTCGACGTCCTTGGTCATGAATCCTCCTCAGGGAAGCGGTGATACGCCTGCGATGTCCTGGTACCGGTCGGCCCAGTTGGGTAGCGGCCTGCGGTCGAGGTGTGCCTCGAGCCGGTCGAGGAAGGCCTGGGTGCCGGGACGGAAACCGTCGGCGTTCGGGATACCGAGCCCCCGATGCGTGAAGGTCAGCAGGGTGCCGTCGCCGTCCGGCGTCAGCTCGTACCGCACCACGCCGGGCTCGACGATCGCCTGATTCCACTCGTGCTCGAACACGTGCGGCGGGTCCCAGACCAGGATCCTGCCCGTCATCCGCTTCACGTCCGGCGGTAGCGCGGGGCCGGATGCCACCGTCTCGATGGTCCCGCCGACGCGGCCGTCGACCGCCGAGCGGCCCATCCAGCGGTCCCGGTGCGCGGGTTCGGTCAGGGCGGCCCACACGGCTTCGGGAGGGTGGGCGAGCCGTCGCTCGAACACCAGAACGGCGCGGTCGCCGTCGACGGTGAGTCGTCCCTTGGGATTGGTCATGGTTGGTCTCCGAACGTCGTATCGAGGTGTCGTTCGAGGGCGTCGAGGTGATCGGCCCAGTACTTCCGGTGCCGGGATATCCACTGGTCCATCTCCGTCAGACCGTCCGCCCGCAGGGCGTAGATGCGGCGCTGCGCGTCGGGCCGTACCTCCACGAGCCCGACCTCGCGCAGTATCCGCAGATGCCTCGACACGGTGGGCTGAGCCAAACCTGGTAATACGTCGACCAGTTCGCCGGCTGTTCGTTCACCCGCCGTCAGCGCGTCGAGCAGTGCGCGTCTGCCCGGATCGGCGACGGCCTCGAATACGTCCACCGGTCGAATATCGCACGAGAGCTATATAGATGCAAACGCATATTGCTAACCCGTCGCTGCGCGGATCGTCCGGATCTGACCGATCTCGGCGGCGTTCTTAGCGAGTTCGACGTTGAGCCAGGACACCATGTGCGCCATCGTGCGGCCGGAGTCTGCAGCCCAGGGAAACGCCGACGGTCGGGCGAGGTCCTCGTCGTCGAGTGCGACGAGCGCGGACCGCCAACGGGTGGACAGGTCGCGCAGCACGGCGATAGCCGCCATCCCGGTCCCTGGCCACGTCACGTCTTGTCGCTCCGGAGGATCCCGCTGCTCGACGAGGGCCAGAGATGTCGACCAGTACCACTGCATCTGCCACGTCAACCAGGCGATGGTGGGCACCGGGATCGGGTCCGGTTCGACGTCGGCCCAGTCCGGCCGCCACGCGCCGTCGGCGTCCTGTCGCACGGTCCACACCAGGTCGCTCGGCGGCCACGGAAAGTCGTCCTCGATCAGTGCCGCGAGATGGAGTTCGGTCAACGCCCAGACCAGATCGAACTGGTCGACCAGGACCTCGCGCACCGAGACCGCGTGCATCAGCGGCGCTGCACCAGCAGCGTCTGCGCCGACGTGCCGATGAAGCCGTGCCGGTCGAAGAGTTCGGCGGTGGTCACGCCGATGCCGTCCGGGCCAATGGATCCGCGCGACCGCAGCGCGAAGTCGTTGCCGCGCGGCGAACGGTGCAGGTGCACCGTCGTGTCGGTGTTCATGAACACGAACTCGTTCGGATCGATCGCGGCACCCACGCCATTCGCGGAGTCGACGACCATCGCCAACCGCTGCAGATCGGTCAGGGGCTCCTCGTCGACCAGGTGGGCCAGCGGGCTCATCCACACCACGGCGGCGTCCCCGTCGGCGGTGGCCTGTCTACGCCAACTGACGGTCTCCAGGTAGCCGGGCGCTCCCATCCAGGCGTGCGAGTTGGGCACCTCCTCGCCCTCGACCAGGGCGGGATACCGGTCGGTGGCCGCATCGGCGGTGTCGCTGGGCGCCAGCAGCCATGCACTGACGCGTCCCACGGCGCGTTCGGTGCCGTCGGGCCGGGCGGCCAGCATTTCGGCCAGCACCAGCGAGATGCGCTTGCCGGGGCGGTCCACCCAGGTCCGAACCTTCACGGGCGCAACCGGAATGGCGCCGAGGATGTCGAGGGTCAACCGACCCACCCGCAGCCCCCCGCCAGTCCCGAGTTCCTCGATCGCCTTCGTCATCAACGCCAACGGTGGTGAACCGTGCTGGATCGTCGGGTCCCAGTTGCTCGCCGTACCCATCGTCGACTCGAACACGCGGAAGTCACCGTCGTCGGGCAGTCGACGGTAGTGCGGATCGATCATGCGGCGGGCTCCGTCACCTGGGGCCAGCCCGGGTAGGGCGGCGGCGTGCCACCGAAGACGGGGCAGTGTTCGTGGTGGGCGCACCAGTCGCACATCCGCGACGGCACGGGCCTGAAGTCACCGGTCTGCCCGGCGGTTTGAATGGCTCGCCACATCGCCATCAGCGTCTTCTCGAACCGGATCAGTTCCTCGAGATCGGGGCTGTAGTCCAGCACCTGGCCGTCGGCGAGGTAGATCAGCCGCAGCCGGGCAGGCAACACGTCGCGGGACCGCAGCAGCGCGACGGCATAGAACTTCATCTGGAACATCGCCTTGGCCTCGGCGAGCGCGCGGGCCGCCGGGGGCGCCTTCCCGGTCTTGTAGTCCACCACCCGCATCTCGCCTGTGGGGGCGACGTCGATCCGGTCGACGAAGCCGCGCAGCAGCGTGCCGTCGGCGAGTTCGACCTCGACGCGCTGCTCGCAGCTCTGGGGGTCGAACCGCGTCGGATCCTCGAGCCGGTAGTACCCCGACAGCAGTCTCCCGGCCTGCTCGAGCATCTCGGCCCGCAGCTCCGGCGCGAACTCCGCAGCGAAGTCGGGCCGTTCGACTGCCACCCGCTCCCACGCGGGCTCGATCAGCGACATCGCGGTGGCGGGCCCGCGGTCCGCAGCGGGCAGCGAGTACAGCTGCTCGAGTGCGGCGTGCACCAGCGAGCCGCGAACCTGGGCGGGCGACGACGGCTCGGGCAGGCGGTCGATCGCGCGGAACCGGTACAGCAGCGGGCACTGCTTGAAGTCGCTGGCCCGTGACGGCGACAGGGCAGGGCGACGCGGCGGCTCGGGGGCACGCCCCTGCAGCTGATCGATCACCAGACCAGCGTATGACCGGGGTCGGACAACCCCGGGCACCGGCTCCGGCGCGCCCGATGGCAGGCTGAACCGCTGTGAACCGCACCGGTCCGTTCGTCGTAGGAGATCGCGTACAGCTGACCGACGCCAAGGGACGCCACTACACGATGGTCCTCAAGCCGGGCGACGAGTTCCACACCCATCGCGGTGCCATCGCGCACGACAACGTGATCGATCAGCCCGAGGGCAGCGTCGTGAAGTCCACCAACGGCGACTCGTTCCTCGTCCTGCGCCCGCTGCTGATCGACTACGTGCTGTCGATGCCGCGCGGTGCCCAGGTGATCTACCCGAAGGACGCCGCGCAGATCGTCCACGAGGGCGACGTCTTCCCAGGCGCGCGGGTGCTCGAGGCAGGCGCCGGCTCGGGTGCGCTGACCTGCTCGCTGCTGCGCGCCGTCGGGCCGCAGGGGAGCGTCACGTCGTACGAGATCCGCGACGACCACGCGCCGACCGCGGTGCGCAACGTCGAGACGTTCTTCGGCGAGCGGCCACCGAACTGGGATCTCCGCGTCGCCGACCTCGCCGACTACGACGGCGGGGAGGTCGACCGGGTGGTGCTCGACATGCTGGCGCCCTGGGAGGTGCTCGAGGCCGTCGGCAAGGCGCTCATCCCCGGCGGAGTCCTGATGGTCTACGTCGCGACGGTGACCCAGCTGTCCCGCACCGTCGAGGCGCTACGCGAACAGCAGTGCTGGACCGAGCCGCGAGCCTGGGAGAGCCTGCAGCGGGGCTGGGACGTCGTCGGCCTTGCCGTGCGTCCCCAGCACTCGATGCGCGGCCACACCGCGTTCCTGATCAGCGCCCGCAAGTTGGCCCCCGGTGCGGTGACTCCCACGCCGCTGCGGCGCAAGCGCCACCTCTAGCAGGCAGCGCTCAGTCGTCGTCGGTGCTGCGGCGCAGACCCCGTCGCGTCGACAGCAGTTCGATCTCGGGGCGCATGGCGACCAGGCGCTCGGCCTTGTCGAGCACGTCGACGACGTGGGCTCGGTCGGCCGCCACCACGGCCACGCCGATGCCTGCGCGGCGATGCAGGTCCATGTCGCCCGTCTCGGCGGCCGTGACGGAGAACCGCCTGCGGAGTTCCGCGATCACCGGCCGCACCACGGAACGCTTCTCCTTCAGGGAATGCACGTCACCGAGCAACAGGTCGAATTCGAGCCAGCCGATCCACACGTCGGTCAGCCCGGCGGTGTCGGCTGCCCTGCAGGGCGCAGCAGGGGAAGGAGTTGCTCGGCGCTGCGCCGGGTGATCTGCCACCCGCCGCGGAACGGCGTGAACTCCATCGGGTAGGTGAACGGTCGCAGGGCCGGGTCGGATCCCGTCAGCGTCAGGGTGGCGGTGACGTTGCCTGGTCGCGGCGCCCACGCCACGTCGGTCGCGGCGACCGTCAGCGGCGCGTAACCATTGGCCGCGAGCGCCTGGCCGAAGTTGACCAGGGCCGGCTCGTCGTCGACCGAGCCGTACTGCAGGAGGCCGGTCTTCTGCTCAGCGGGAACCGAAGGGTCGGCCAACTGGTACAGCACCGCGGTCAGGGTGTCCGTGGCAGGAAGCGGGGCCGCCGCGGGGGCAGCGGTGGTCGCGGGTTGCATGCGGGGCGCCGACGGTTCGGCGCGGTCGGCACCACACCCGGACAGCCCGAACGCCGCCACCGAGATGGTGACGGCGCTCAGGACTGCTACGAGGGTGCGGCGCACCGTGAGGGTCAGCCCACGGACGACAGAAGGGCCAGTGCCGACTGCTTGGAGAGCTGCCAGCCGGTGGGGCTGGGCCCGTTCACGAAGGTGACCGGCTGCGAGGCGGTGGCCCCGTTGGCGGCGGTCGCGGTGACGAACGCCGTGGCGATCGGGCCGTTCTGGTCGACGTTCGCGATGGCGAAGTTCAACGGGAAGTAGCCCTTGGCTGCGGCATCGCGGTACTTGGTGTCGGCCAGCCGGGTCTCCACGCGGCCCAGGCCGCCCTCGATGTAGGACTCCTTGCTGGAGAACGAGCCGGGTCCGACTAGACCGTTGAGGGTCTGCACCAGGGGTGCCTGCAGGTCCGGAGCGGGAGCCTGCGGCATCGGCAGGTCCCAGACGACCGGCGTGATCGCGGGCGCGGCGGACGACGCGCTCGAAGCAATCGACGTCACACCACCCGCGGCTGCGGCAACCACAACAGCTGCAGTCATGCCGGTAACGAGGGTTTTCAGGGTCACGACGGTCCTTTCAATCGGGCCAACTTCAACAGAGGTTATCAGCGTGCCTGGTGTGTCGAATTACTACACCGCACACGAAGACTGAATCGCCGGTAGCGTTGAAGTCGTTACTGCACCAAAGTTCGGGTGCGGGGAGGAGCGCAATCATGAGTGAGTCGGAGCGTTCGGGAGCCAGCCCAGAAGACTTCACCGCTTCCATGTCCAGCAACGAAGCTGCTGAGTTGGAGGAACTCCGTCGGGAGGCGGCGGTGCTGCGCGATCAGCTCGCGCAGGTCGCCGGTGCGCCCGCAGGGTCGCGGAGCCCGCGGGACGTCCACCAACTGGAAGCCAGGATCGATTCGCTCGCGGCACGCAACGCGAAGCTGATGGACACCCTCAAGGAGGCGCGGCAGCAGTTGCTCGCCCTGCGCGAGGAAGTCGACCGGCTCGGGCAGCCGCCGAGCGGCTACGGAGTCCTGCTGGCCACTCACGAGGACGACACGGTCGACGTGTTCACCTCGGGCCGCAAGATGCGCCTCACCTGCTCGCCGAACATCGACACCGCCGAACTCAAGCAGGGCCAGACCGTCCGCCTCAACGAGGCGCTCACCGTCGTCGAGGCCGGTTCGTTCGAATCCGTCGGTGAGATCAGCACGCTGCGCGAGGTCCTCTCCGACGGGCACCGGGCACTCGTCGTCGGCCACGCCGACGAGGAGCGCATCGTGTGGCTCGCCGAGCCGCTCGTCGCCGCCGAGTTCCTGACCGAGGGCGCGCCGCTGGCCGACGACGAACCCAACGACGACTCGCGTCCGCGCAAGCTGCGCCCTGGCGACTCGCTGCTGGTCGACACCAAGGCTGGCTACGCGTTCGAGCGCGTGCCCAAGGCCGAGGTCGAGGATCTGGTCCTCGAGGAGGTGCCAGACGTCAGCTACGAGGACATCGGTGGCCTGACCCGGCAGATCGAGCAGATCCGCGACGCCGTCGAACTGCCGTTCCTGCACAAGGACCTCTACCGGGAGTACTCGCTGCGCCCGCCGAAGGGCGTCCTGCTCTACGGCCCGCCCGGCTGCGGCAAGACGCTGATCGCCAAGGCGGTCGCGAACTCGCTGGCCAAGAAGATGGCGGAGCTGCGTGGCGAGGATTCGCGCGAGGCGAAGTCGTACTTCCTCAACATCAAGGGTCCCGAACTCCTCAACAAGTTCGTCGGCGAGACCGAGCGGCACATCCGCATGATCTTCCAGCGGGCTCGCGAGAAGGCGTCCGAGGGCACCCCCGTGATCGTGTTCTTCGACGAGATGGACTCGATCTTCCGCACCCGCGGCACCGGCGTCAGCTCCGACGTGGAGACCACGGTCGTGCCTCAGCTGCTGTCGGAGATCGACGGTGTCGAGGGCCTGGAGAACGTCATCGTCATCGGTGCGTCCAACCGCGAGGACATGATCGACCCGGCGATCCTGCGGCCTGGCCGCCTGGACGTCAAGATCAAGATCGAGCGTCCGGACGCCGAAGCGGCGCAGGACATCTTCAGCAAGTACCTGACCGAGAACCTTCCCGTGCACGCCGACGACCTCGCCGAGTTCAACGGTGACCGGGCGTTGACGGTCAAGACGATGATCGAGAAGGTCGTCGACCGGATGTACGCCGAGGTCGACGAGAACAGGTTCTTGGAGGTCACCTACGCCAACGGTGACAAGGAAGTCATGTACTTCAAGGACTTCAACTCCGGCGCGATGATCCAGAACGTCGTGGACAAGGCCAAGAAGTTCGCGATCAAGTCGGTGCTGGAGAGCGGTCAGCACGGCCTGCGCATCCAGCACCTGCTGGATTCGATCGTCGACGAGTTCGCCGAGAACGAGGACCTGCCCAACACCACCAATCCGGATGACTGGGCACGGATCTCGGGCAAGAAGGGCGAGCGGATCGTCTACATCCGCACGCTCGTCACCGGCAAGTCGTCGAGCGCGTCGCGGGCCATCGACACCGAATCGAACCTGGGCCAGTACCTGTAGCGGCTGCCGCTAGGTCCTCTCGAGTTCGAGGTACACGTCGCGCCCGGCGAGGCTCACCGCCACGTCCGCGATCAACGGATCGAAGAACCGTTGGCGGTACAGCGGGTCGACGCTGGTGCTCACGGTGAAGTAGAGGCCGGACAGCACCGCGACGAGCAGCGACATGTGCACCACCGTCTGTGGCACGGGAACGTGGACGCCGAACCACGTTCCCGCGCACGGTGGTTCGCCGACGGCGCAGGACTCCTCCGCCGACCACAGCACGGCCACGTCGTCGGGTATGGCGATGGTTCCCAGTGCGAGGTAGAACAGGAACAGCCCGGCGGTGAAGAACACCACCTGAATGGCCTGTGACACCACCATCACCGCGACCACGTTGACCTGTTCGCCGCGGGACAGCGGCAGGCGTGCTGCCGGCGGATCGCGATGGCCTGCCAGCGGAGTGCCCGCGAGCAACGCGACGGTGTCGGTCTGCTCGGCGCGGTCCTCGCGCAGCGCCCGCACCTCGTCGCGGATGGTGGTCACCATGAAGGCCAGCGCCACCAGCGCGAGGAATCCGATGACCTCCCACAGTCGTTGGCGCGTCATCCGCGCGGCCAACTGCCACAGCTCGCCCGTGAAGTACACGACGACGGTCAGCATCAGCAGCGGCAGCGCGCGGCTCATCAGGGTGCCGAGGGCTCCCAGTTGCACCCACGCAAACCGGAAGGCCCACGCGGCGATCGCGCCGAATCCCAGATAGGTCAACCAGATCGCCAGCAGCGTGATCGCGATGAACGCCGGCGCCTCGGCCGCCGCCTCCCCGGTCCAGCCGCTGACCGTGATCGGCATGACCACGACGAACAGCGTGATCACCAGCGTCGCGGCGCTCCGTCGGCCCGCATCCCCGAGCCGGGTGTCCATCCGGTGCAGTAGGTGCAGCGCGAACGGAGCCGCGACGAGTAGTGCTGCGATGACGCCGAGCCGCAGCGCGTACCCGTAGTCCGGGCCGTCGCCGGTCACCTCCGCCAGCAGCATCGTCACCGCCGTCAACGCCCCAACGCCGCTGACCATCGGCGCCGACCGCTTGACCAGATCGCGCGAGCGCACCCGCCGCGTCAGCACCAGTGGCAGACCGCGATGCAGGAACCAGTCGTGGATCTGCTGCATCTGCAGCGCTTCGGGCACGGTCGACATTGTGATGGACTGGACCGACTATGGCGAGAGGGATCAACTGGGGCATCTCGGCGCGTTCGGCCTTCGTCGCGGCGTCCATGGTGTTCGTGGCCCTCGCCGTCGCCGGTGCGGGCCTGGCCGCGGTGCAGTACCAAACGATGCTCTACGGCGTCGACAGCGCCGCCGCGTCACGGGTCGAGGCGCTCGCGGAGGAGGTCCGGTTCGCCGGGCCGGACGCCGTCGATCCCGCTCTGCTGGACACCGACGAGCGGATCGTGGCCGTGCAGATCATCTCGTCCGACGGGTCGGTGGTACGGCACTCGGCGTCGGCCCCGACGACGCCGCTACTGCCGATCTCCGAGGTCGGCACCGGGCTGTTGATCGGGATCCCCGGGGACAGCTCGCCCTACGGCCGTATCCGGTTCGGCGCGCAGACCGTCGACGGACCCGATGGCCGCTACACGATCCTGGTCGGCGAGGGCAGCGCCACCATCGTCTCGACGGTGCGCAACGTCGCCATCGTGCTCGCGCTCGCCGCGCCCGTCGTCATCGGTGTGTCGGGGCTGGCGACCTACCTGCTGGTGCGCCGGTCGATGCGGTCGGTCGACGAGATCCGTTCGCGCGTCGCGGACATCAGCACCTCCGACCTGACCGGCCGGGTGCCGGTGCCCGCCAGCCGCGACGAGATCGCCGCATTGGCCGTCACGATGAACGAGATGCTCTCCCGCATCGAGGCGGGGCACGCGGCGCAACAGCGTTTCGTCGGCGACGCCTCGCACGAATTGCGCAGCCCGCTGACGACGATCATCTCGGCGCTGGAGGTGGCGGTCGCGCACCCGGAGGTCTTCGACGCCGAACTCGCCGCAGGCACGCTGATTCCGGAGGCGCAGCGGATGAAGGCCCTGATCGACGATCTGCTGCTACTCGCCCGTGCCGACGAACGGGGCCTGACCGTCGCGCGCGACGACGTCGACCTCGACGACGTCGTCGCCACCGAAGTCGACCGCCTACGCCAGCACACCACTCTGACGGTGCGCTCGGACATCCCGCCTGCCCGCATGACGGGCGATGCGGCTGCGCTGTCGCGGGCCGTGCGCAATCTGCTGGACAACGCGGCGCGACATGCCAACTCGCGCATCGACGTGACGGTGACCGCCGAATCCGACCGGCTGCTCGTCGAGGTCTACGACGACGGTTCGGGCATTCCGCCCGGCGACCGGGTTCGCGTCTTCGACCGCTTCGTCCGGCTCGACCCCGACCGGTCGCGCACCGCGGGCGGCACTGGCCTCGGGCTCTCGATCGTCCGGGAGATCGTCGCCGCGCACGGCGGCACGGTGACGATCGGGGATCGCGACGGCGTGGGAACCGCCGTCAGCCTTCAGCTTCCGCTGACCTGGGCACCGGAGTCGAGACGGTAACCCACGCCGCGGATGGTCTGAATCGTGGTGGTGCCGAACGGGATGTCGATCTTGCGCCGGACGTAGCCGACGTACACCTCGACGACGTTGTCGGCGCCCTCATAGTGTGCGTCCCAGACGTTCTGCAGGATCTCGGTCTTGGTGACCACGGTGTCCTTGTTGCGCATCAGGAACTCGAGCAGACCGTATTCGCGCGGCGTGAGGGGGATTTGGGTCGAATCCCGGTGCACCATCCGGCGTGACGGGTCCAGCGTCAACGATCCCGCGGTGAGGATCGCGGGTCGCTGGGGTGCGGAGCGCCGGACCAACGCGCGCAGCCTCGCCACCAGCACGATGAACGAGAACGGCTTGGTCATGTAGTCGTCGGCACCGAGGTCGAAGGCGTCGGTCTGGTCGTACTCACCGTCCTTGGCCGTCAGCATCAACACCGGTGTCCAGACGTCCTTGGCCCGCATCCGTCGCAGCACCTCGTAGCCGTTGAGGCCGGGCAGCATGATGTCGAGGACGATGACGTCGAAGTCGTTCTCCACGGCCTGCCACAGGCCGTCGACGCCGTTGGCCGCATCGACGACCACGCAGCCCTCGGCCCGCAGTCCGATGGCGAGGGTGGACGCCAGCAGGGGTTCGTCTTCGACGACAAGCACCTTCATCGCGTCCCGAATTCTGCCACCACCGGCCTCGGGCAACGCGCCGACCGGTCGAAACGAGCGTCACCTAGGCTTGACGCATGCAACGGATCATCGGGACGGAGGTCGAGTACGGCATATCATCGCCGTCCGATCCGACCGCGAACCCGATCCTGACGTCGACGCAAGCCGTGCTCGCCTATGCGGCCGCCGCCGGGATTCAGCGGGCCAAGCGCACCAGGTGGGACTACGAGGTCGAATCGCCGCTGCGCGATGCGCGCGGGTTCGATCTCAGCAGGGCGTCGGGGCCGCCTCCGGTGATCGACGCCGACGAGGTCGGCGCGGCCAACATGATCCTCACCAACGGGGCCCGGCTCTACGTCGACCACGCGCACCCCGAGTACTCCGCGCCCGAGGTCACCGACCCGATGGACGCCGTGATCTGGGACAAGGCGGGGGAGCGGGTCATGGAGGCCGCTGCGCGCCACGTCGCCAGCGTGCCAGGGGCCGCGAAGCTGCAGCTCTACAAGAACAACGTCGACGGCAAGGGCGCCTCGTACGGCACCCACGAGAACTACCTGATGTCCCGCCAGACCCCGTTCTCGGCGATCATCTCGGGTTTCACGCCGTTCCTGGTGTCGCGGCAGATCGTGACCGGCTCGGGCCGGGTCGGCATCGGCCCTGCCGGTGACGAGCCCGGCTTCCAGCTGACCCAGCGCGCCGACTACATCGAGGTCGAGGTCGGGCTCGAGACCACGCTCAAGCGCGGCATCATCAACACCCGCGACGAGCCGCACGCCGACGCCGACAAGTACCGCAGGCTGCACGTCATCATCGGCGACGCCAACCTGGCCGAGACGTCGACGTACCTCAAGGTCGGCACGTCGGCACTGGTGCTCGACCTCATCGAGGAGGGGCCCGCCCACGGCCTGGACCTCTCCGATCTCGCACTGGCCCGGCCGGTGCACGCGGTGCACGTCATCAGCCGCGACCCCACCCTGCGGGCCACGGTCGCGCTGGCCGATGGCCGGGAGCTGACGGCCCTGGCGCTGCAACGCATCTACCTGGAGCGGGTGGCCAAGCTGGTCGATGCCCGTGACCCGGACCCGCGGGCATCGCACGTCGTGCAGACGTGGGCCGAGGTGCTCGACCTGCTCGAACGCGATCCGATGGAATGCGCGGAGATCCTGGACTGGCCTGCCAAGCTGCGGTTGCTCGAGGGCTTCCGCCGCCGCGAGAACCTGGCATGGTCGGCGCCGCGACTACAGCTCGTCGACCTGCAGTACTCCGACGTGCGACTGGACAAGGGGCTCTACAACCGGCTGGTCGCCCGCGGGTCGATGAAGCGGCTCGTCACCGAGCAGCAGGTCATCGACGCCGTCGACAACCCGCCCACCGACACCCGGGCGTACTTCCGTGGCGAGTGCCTGCGGCGCTTCGGCGCCGACATCGCCGCGGCGAGTTGGGACTCGGTGATCTTCGACCTCGGCGGCGACTCGCTGGTCCGGATTCCCACGCTCGAGCCGCTGCGCGGAAGCAAGGCGCACGTCGGGGCGTTGCTCGATTCGGTGCACAGCGCCGCAGAACTCGTCGAACAACTCACGAACTAGGCGGGTACGCCATCCCGGCTCGCGGGGCAGGGGACCGGTAGTGTGGTGTGACTGACGGGCAGCTGTGAGTCCGTCGCAAAAACGCAGGAGGCAGCGGTGGCTCAGGAGCAGACCAAGCGCGGTGGTGGTGGCGGCGATGACGACGACGCCACCGGCAGCACGTCAGCGGGCCAGGAGCGTCGCGAGAAGCTGACCGAGGAGACCGACGATCTCCTCGACGAGATCGACGACGTCCTCGAGGAGAACGCCGAGGACTTCGTGCGGGCCTACGTTCAAAAGGGCGGCCAGTGACCTGGTCGAGTCGCGACAGGCAAGCCATCAACCCCACGATCTCCGGGCTCCCCGGCGCGCCATCGCTGCAGATGGATTCGTCGTCGTTCTCCGAGCTGCTGCGTAGGCAGGCACCGCACCTGCTGCCTGCCTCGGGGCCGGCCGACGGCACGCCGACGCCCACGAACGCGCTGCCGCACGGCACCACGATCGTCGCGCTGAAGTTCCCCGGCGGCGTGCTGATCGCGGGTGACCGCCGGTCCACGCAGGGCAACATGATCGCCGGACGCGACGTGCAGAAGGTCTACGTCACCGACGACTACACGGCCACCGGTATCGCGGGGACCGCGGCCATCGCCGTCGAGTTCGCCAGGCTGTACGCCGTCGAACTCGAGCACTACGAGAAGCTCGAAGGCGTACCGCTCACGTTCGCGGGCAAGGTCAACCGACTCGCGATCATGGTGCGCGGCAACCTCGGTGCCGCGTTGCAGGGCTTCATCGCCCTGCCGCTGCTCGTCGGCTTCGACCTCGACGACAAGGAGCCTGCCGCCGCGGGCCGCATCGTGTCGTTCGACGCCGCGGGTGGATGGAACGTCGAGGTGGAGGGCTACCAGTCGGTCGGCTCGGGCTCGATCTTCGCCAAGTCGTCGATAAAGAAGCTGTACTCGCGGGTCACCGACGCGGAGTCGGCACTCCGCGTCGCCGTGGAGGCGCTCTACGACGCGGCCGACGACGACTCCGCCACCGGCGGGCCGGACCTGGTCCGGGGAATCTACCCGACCGCGGTCGTGATCGGCGCCGACGGCGCCGAGGAGATCGCCGAGGAGCGCATCGCCCGACTCGCACGCGAGGTCATCGAAAGTCGTTCGCGGGCCGACACGTTCGGTCCCGACTCGGCCAATCACCCGGGAGAGGTCGACCTGTGAGCTTCCCGTACTTCATCTCGCCCGAACAGGCGATGCGGGAGCGCAGCGAACTCGCGCGCAAGGGCATCTCCCGCGGGCGCAGCGTCGTCGCCCTGGCCTACTCCGGCGGCGTCCTGTTCGTCGCCGAGAACCCGTCGCGGTCACTGCAGAAGGTCAGCGAACTCTACGACCGCGTCGGCTTCGCCGCGGTCGGCCGGTTCAACGAGTTCGACAACCTGCGCCGAGGCGGCATCCAGTTCGCCGACACCCGTGGCTACGCCTACGACCGGCGCGACGTGACCGGCAGGCAGCTGGCCAACGTCTACGCCCAGACGCTCGGCACGATCTTCACCGAACAGGCCAAGCCGTACGAGGTGGAGTTGTGCGTCGCGGAGGTGGCTCACTTCGGCGAGACGAAAGCGCCTGAGCTGTACCGCATCACGTACGACGGGTCGATCGCCGACGAGCCGCACTTCGTGGTCATGGGTGGCACCACCGAGCCCATCGCGACGGCGCTCAACGACTCCTACGCCGAGAACTCCACCTTGGAGGAAGCCGCCAAGATCGCGGTCGATGCCCTGCGCGCCGGCGCAGCCGCCGCCAACGGCGCCGAGACCCGCACGCTGGGGGCGTCCACCCTCGAGGTGGCCGTCCTCGACGCCAACCGCCCGCGGCGCGCCTTCCGGCGCATCACCGGCTCGGCGTTGGAAGCGCTGATCCCGGACGCCGAGACCCCCGAGCCCGCCGCCGAATAGGTCCGTTCACCCCAACCGCACGGCGCGGAGCACGTCGAGTGGGTAATGTCCCATCTCGTCGAGAAGGGGTGACCCATGGACGGTGAACCGGACCTGTACATCGGGGGACGGTGGTGCCACGCCTCCGACCGCGGCACCAGGGACGTCATCAACCCGGCCGACGGATCGGTCGCCGCAGTCGTCGACGAGGCGACCCCCGACGACGCCACCGCCGCGATCGCGGCCGCTCGCGCCGCCTTCGACGACGGCCCGTGGCCCGACACGGCGGTCGCGGAACGCGCCGCCGTGCTCGACAGGATCGCCGACCTGCTTCAGCGGGACAAGGAGGAGCTGTCGCTGCTGGAGACCCGCGACACCGGAAAGACGCTGGCGGAGAGCAGGATCGACATCGACGACGTCACGTCGGTGTTCCGCTACTACGCGAGGCTGGTCGCCGTCGCGGCCGACCGCCTCGTCGACGTCGGCGATCCGGCGATCGTCAGCCGCGTCGTGCGCGAGCCGATCGGCGTGTGCGTGCTGATCGCGCCGTGGAACTACCCACTGCTGCAGATGTCGTGGAAGGTCGCGCCCGCGTTGGCCGCCGGCTGCACCATGGTCGCCAAGCCCAGCGAGGTGACCCCACTGTCGACGATCGCGTTCACCCACCTCGTCGAGGAGGCGGGCGTTCCCCCTGGCGTCGTGAACCTGGTGCAGGGCAGCGGCGCAGTGCTCGGCGAAGCGTTGACCACCTCGGCCGACGTCGACTTCATCTCGTTCACCGGCGGGTTGGCCACGGGCGCCACCATCTCGAGGGCCGCGGCCGACAACGTCACCAAGGTCGCCGTGGAACTCGGCGGCAAGAACCCGCACATCGTGTTCGCCGACGTCGCGACCGACGTCGCAGGGCACTCCGACTGGGACGCCGCCGTCGACCACGTCCTCACCGGCGTCTTCCTGCACTCGGGGCAGGTCTGTTCGGCGGGCACCCGGCTGATCGTCGAGGAGTCGATCGCCGACGACTTCGTCAGCGCACTCGCCGCACGGGCAGAGACGATCCGCATGGGCGACGGCATGGACCCCGCCAGCGAGACCGGACCCCTGGTGTCCGAGCAGCATCGGGCCAAGGTCGAATCCTATGTCCAGCTCGGCATCTCGGAGGGCGCCAAGCTCATCACCGGCGGCGCTCGACCGAGTGACCCCGCGCTGGCCGACGGCAGCTTCTACCTGCCCACCATCTTCGACCACTGCGACCGGTCGATGCGGATCGTGCAAGAGGAGACCTTCGGGCCGATCCTCACCGTGGAGCGGTTCACCGACGAGGCCGAGGCGATACGCCTGGGCAACGACACGGAATACGGTCTGGCTGCGGGGGTCCGGACCTCCGACCCGGCGCGGGGCCAGCGCGTCGCGCGTGCCCTGCGGCACGGCACGGTGTGGCTCAACGACTTCGGCTACTACACCGCTGCCGCCGAGTGGGGCGGCTACGGCAAGTCGGGCAACGGGCGCGAACTTGGTCCGTCCGGTCTGGCCGAATACCAGGAGACCAAGCACATCTGGCACAACACGGCACCGGCGCCCGCCGGCTGGTTCAAGGGCTAGGGGAGGACGCGTCATGGTGATCAAGCAGTCGCATGCCGACAGTGGCATGGAGGACTTCGGGTATCGGGAGTCGCTGGACCGCAGCATCGGCAAGTTCGCGAGCTTCGCCGCGGGCGTCAGCTACATCTCGATCCTGACGGGCACGTTCCAGCTCTTCTACTTCGGCTTCGGCACCGCAGGCCCGGCCTACCTGTGGTCGTGGCCCATCGTGTTCGTCGGGCAGATGGCCGTCGCGCTGTGCTTCATGGAACTCGCGGCCAAGTACCCGGTGGCCGGTTCGGTCTACAACTGGTCCAAGAAGTTGGGCAGCAAACTGGTCGGGTGGATGTCGGGCTGGCTGATGCTCACCGCGTCCATCGTGACGATCTCGGCCGTCGCCCTCGCCTACCAGCTCAACCTGCCGCGACTGTGGAGCGGCTTCCAGATCATCGGCGACGGCACCGGCGAGTACGACTACGCCGCCAACGCCGTCCTGCTCGGCACCGTGCTGATCGCGTTCACCACGCTCATCAACGCCCTTGGCGTGAAGCTGATGTCGCGCATCAACAGCGCCGGCGTGTTCATCGAACTCATCGCCGCGGTGCTGATCGTCGTCCTGCTCGCGGTGAACGTGGAGCGCGGACCGGACGTCTTCTTCTCCACCAACGGCTACGGCGCAGGCGAGAGCGGCGGATGGCTCGCGGCGTTCCTGATCGCCTCGCTGGCATCGGGTTACGTGATGTACGGCTTCGACACCGCGAGTTCACTGGGCGAGGAGACCGTCGAACCCCGGCGCACCGCACCCAAGGCCATCTTCCGCGCGATCCTGGCCTCGTTCGTCATCGGCGGCGGCATCCTGGTCTTCGCGGTGATGGCCGCGCCCAACCTCGAGGATCCGGCGCTGGGCGAGAGCACCGGCGGACTGCAGTACATCGTCGAGCAGGTGATGTGGGGCCCGCTCGGCACCATCTTCCTGGTCTGCATCGTGATCGCGGTGACGGTGTGCACGTTGGCCGTTCACACCGCGGCGATCCGGCTCACCTTCGCGATGGCGCGCGACAACGCCCTGCCGTTTGGCGAGCGACTCGCCACCGTCCACCCGAAGACCCAGACCCCGATCATCCCGGCCGTGACGATCGGCGTCATCTCGGTGATCATCCTGGTCATCAACATCGGTCAACCAAAGATCTTCACGGTGCTGACGTCGATCGCGATCATCATGATCTACCTGGCCTACCTGATGGTGACCGGTCCGCTGCTCAAGAAGCGCCTGCAAGGCCAGTGGCCGCCGAAGGACCTCAAGGAGGGCGGCTACTTCACGATGGGCCGCTGGGGGCTGCCGGTCAACATCGTCGCGGTGGTGTGGGGCGTGGGGATGGCGGTCAACCTCGCATGGCCGCGCTCGGCCGTCTACGGCGATCCCTGGTACAACACGTGGGGCGCGTTCGTCTACATCGGCGTTATCCTCGGCGCAGGGCTGCTGTGGTACTTCCTCAAGGGCCGCAACCACATCGGCTGCCTCGAGTCGCATGCCGCCACGACGAAGAGCGAGGCGCTGCCGGATGCCTGAGGGCACAGCCGATTTCGACGCCGCCGAATTCGATTACGTCATCGCCGGCGGTGGGACTGCGGGCTGCGCCCTCGCTGCCCGGCTGTCCGAGGACCCGTCGGTGACGGTGTGCCTGATCGAGGCCGGGCCGTCGGACGTCGACGACGACGACATCCTGGTGCTGAGCGACTGGATGCGCCTGCTCGACTCGGGTTACGACTGGGACTATCCGGTCGAACCCCAGGAGCGTGGCAATTCGTTCATGCGCCACGCCAGGGCGAAGGTGCTCGGCGGGTGCTCGTCGCACAACTCATGCATCGCGTTTTGGCCGCCTGCCGAGGCCCTTGACGACTGGGCCGCGATGGGGGCGACGGGCTGGAGTGCGGCCGAGATCCTGCCGCTGGTGGCACGTCTCACCGAAACGGTGGGGCTGCGCGACGTACCGCCGCGGGACCCCTGCGGCTCGGCGGTGCTCGAGGCCGCTGCGCTGGCGGGTCTGCCGACCGTGGCGTTCAACCGAGGCGAGACCGTGCGCAACGGCGCCGGGTGGTTCCAGATCAATGCCTCCGAGGACGGTCTGCGCAACTCCAGTTCCCGGGCGTATCTGCATCCCATCCTCGACACCCGACGCAACCTCGAGGTGCGCACCGACTGCTGGATCGCCGAGGTGCTGTTCGACGACGGGAAGGCCGCGACGGGGGTGCGCTACCAGCGCGCCGACCTCACCGGCTACGACGTCGTCACGGCCCGCCGGGAGGTGATCCTCTGCGCGGGCGCGATCGACACCCCGAAGCTGCTGATGCTGTCGGGCATCGGGCCGACGGCGCACCTGCGCGAGATGGGCATCCCGGTGCGCGTGGACTCTCCGGGGGTCGGCGCGAACCTCGACGACCACGTCGAGGGGCTGGTGTTCTGGGAGGCGGCCCAGCCGATGGTCACCAGCTCCACCCAGTGGTGGGAGATCGGGCTGTTCACGACGGTCGACGAGGGGCGCAACCAGCCCGACCTGATGATGCACTACGGCAGCGTGCCGTTCGACATGAATACGCTGCGGCGCGGCTATCCGACCACAGACAACGGATTCTGCCTGACGCCCAACGTGACTCAGGGGCGGTCGAGGGGAACGGTCCGGCTACGCACCCGCGACTTCCGCGACCGTGCGCGGGTCGACCCGCGCTACTTCACCGACCCCGACGGCTACGACGAACGCATCATGCTCGCCGGTGTGCGCCTGGCCCGCACCATCGCCGAGCAGGCGCCGCTCAAGCCTTGGGTGGCACGGGAGTTGGCACCCGGTCCGGACGCGACCACCGACGACGAGATCCTCGACTACATCCACCAGTGCCACAACACCGTCTATCACCCGGCTGCGACGGCGCGGATGGGCGCAGCCGACGACCCGATGGCGGTGCTCGACCCGCAGTTGCGGGTCAAGGGTGTGACGCGGTTGCGCGTCGTGGACGCCTCGGCGATGCCGAAGCTGCCCGCGGTGAACCCCAACATCACCGTGATGACGATGGCGGAGAAGTGCGCTGACCTCATCCGATCGAGCTGAGCCGCCGGAGGATCTGGCGGCGTTCCTGGGCGAGCACACCCCGTTCCAGGGGATGTCCGACGCCGAACTGAGCGAGCTGGCCGCGGCGGCCAGCGTCGTCGACTTCCCGGCAGGGTCGGTCGTCGTCGACTACGCGCAGCGCGAGCCGGACCGCGTGTGGATGGTGCGCACGGGGCAGGTGACGTTGCAGGCGGCCGACGGCGCCATGATCGACACCGTGGGCCCAGGCGGACTGTTCGGGTACACGCCGCTGCTGACCGACGGCGACGTCGAATTCGTCGCTCGGACAACGGCTCCGAGCACGCTGGTGCGGCTGCCGGACGGTTTGGTCCGGGCGCGGTTCGCCAAGCCTGCCGGTCTGGCCTACCTGGCGGCGTCGGCGTGGAACGTGGGTACGCCCGAGCGTCCCACCATCGCGCCCGCCACCGACAGCAGGCCGGTCGCGGAACTGCTCCACGGCGAAGCGCTCGTGCTGCCACCGGACACCTCGGTGCGTGACGCCGTGGTAGCCATGACGGCACGGCAGGTGTCCTACGCGCTCACCCGCCTGCGCGGCGGTGACCTCGGCATCTTCACCGACCGCGATCTGCGCACCCGGGTGGTCGCGGCCGGTGTTGCCGTCGACGTCCCCCTCGCCGAGGTGGTCAGTGCACCCGCGCGCACCGTCACCGTCGACCTGACCGCCGAGTCCGTCCTGATGGAGATGCTCGAATGCGGCTTGCGGCACATGCCGGTCGTGACGGCGCGCGGCGAGGTGCTCGGCGTCCTGGAGGACGCCGACCTGCTGGCCGCATCGGCACGGCAGAGCTTCCTGGTGCGGCGGGCGATCGGCCTCGCCGCAGATCCCGCGGCGCTGCAGGTGGTCGGGCGGCGCGTACGGGGGATGGCAGCCGATCTGTTCCGCAACGGGACCAAGGCCTCGGCGACCAGCGCCATCCTGTCGGTGGTCGTCGACGGCATGGTGCGCCGGGCGCTGCAGCTCGCATTGGCTGAGTCGCGGGCACCGACCGACGGGGTGGCCTGGCTGTCGCTCGGCAGTGTCGCCCGGCGGGAGGCGATGCCGTCGTCGGACGTCGACAGCGCGCTGTCCTGGCGCGACGATCTCGACCCGGCAGGTCCGGACCTGCGGGCGTTGGCGGCCCGGGTTCACGAGATCCTCGACGGCTGCGGGCTGCCCTCGGACAGCAACGGAGCCGTCGCGTCGAGTCCGACGTTCGCGCGTTCGCGGTCGCAGTGGGCCGCCGCGGCGGCCGGCTGGCTCGACGACCCGCTGCGCGACCGCGGCCTCATCTTGTCGTCGCTCCTGGTCGATGGCCGGGTGGTGTGGGGCGATCCGTCGCTCAACGCCGTGCCCGCCACCTACCGCCGGATGCGCAGCGAACACCCCAACGCCCTACGCCTGCAACTGCTCAACGCGTTGTCCGAGCGGGTGCGGGCGCGCTCGCTGCGCGACGTGCTGTCCCGGCGCGGCGGCACGTTCGATCTGAAGGCACACGCCGTGACGCCGATCGTGAACCTCGCGCGGTGGGGTGGCCTGGCCGCCGACGTGACGTCTGCGAGCACACCGGAGCGCCTGCACGCGGCGGCCGACGCCGGGGCGCTCTCGGAACGCGATGCGACCACGCTCGGCGACGTCTTCGCGATGCTCCACCGGCTGCGGATGACCCATCAGGTGGCTCAGGTGTCGGAGGGGCACACGCCCGGCGACGTCATCACGATGTCGGAGTTGTCGCCGCTGAACCGCAGTCTGCTCGGCGACGGCCTGCGCGAGATCGCCGCGGTGCAGCGCAGGATGAAGGGCGCCGGATACCTGCTCGGGTGACGTCGTAGCGGCAGCCGTTTACGAATTCGTCGGCGTCTGTCACGACCGACGGCCCGCCGATCCGGAACACACCCTGGGCCACTACCGCAACCTCCGACGTCGACAACCCGTAAGCTCGGACACGTGCAACGGCGAATCATGGGCATCGAGACCGAATTCGGTGTGACGTGCACTTTCCACGGCCACCGGAGACTCTCACCCGACGAGGTGGCGCGCTACCTCTTCCGGCGGGTGGTGTCGTGGGGCCGCAGTTCGAACGTGTTCCTCCGCAACGGCGCGCGGCTGTACCTCGACGTCGGTTCGCATCCCGAGTACGCGACCGCCGAGTGCGACAGCCTGGTGCAGCTGGTGACCCACGATCGCGCGGGTGAGCGCGTCCTGGAGGACCTGCTGATCGACGCCGAGCAGCGCCTCGCCGACGAGGGCATCGGCGGCGACATCTACCTGTTCAAGAACAACACCGATTCGGCGGGCAACTCCTACGGCTGCCACGAGAACTACCTGATCGTGCGTGCCGGTGAGTTCTCCCGGATCTCCGACGTGCTGCTGCCGTTCCTCGTGACGCGTCAGCTCATCTGCGGCGCGGGCAAGGTGTTGCAGACGCCCAAGGCCGCGACGTTCTGCCTCTCCCAGCGCGCCGAGCACATCTGGGAGGGCGTCTCGAGCGCCACGACCCGCTCGCGTCCGATCATCAACACCCGCGACGAGCCGCACGCCGACGCCGAGAAGTACCGCAGGCTGCACGTGATCGTCGGCGACTCGAACATGTGCGAGTCGACTACCATGCTGAAGGTCGGCACCGCCGCCCTGGTCCTCGAGATGATCGAGGCCGGCGTGCCGTTCCGGGACTTCTCGCTCGACAACCCGATTCGGGCCATCCGCGAGGTCAGCCACGACCTCACCGGCCGGCGCCCGGTGCGGCTCGCGGGCGGGCGTCAGGCCAGCGCGCTGGACATTCAACGGGAGTATTACAGCCGCGCGGTGGAGCATCTGCAGACCCGTGAGCCCAACGCCCAGATCGAGCAGGTCGTCGACCTGTGGGGTCGCCAGCTCGACGCCGTCGAGGCGCAGGACTTCGCCAAGGTCGACACCGAGATCGACTGGGTGATCAAGCGCAAGCTGTTCCAGCGCTACCAGGACCGCTACGACATGGAGCTGGCCGACCCGAAGATCGCGCAGCTCGACCTCGCCTACCACGACATCAAGCGTGGCCGCGGCGTGTTCGACCTGTTGCAGCGCAAGGGCCTGGCCGCCCGGGTGACCACCGACGAGGACATCGAGGCCGCCGTCAACGAGCCGCCGCAGACCACGCGCGCCAAGCTGCGCGGTGAGTTCATCAGCGCCGCCCAGGCCGCGGGCCGCGACTTCACCGTCGACTGGGTGCACCTCAAGCTCAACGACCAGGCTCAGCGCACCGTGCTGTGCAAGGACCCGTTCCGGGCCGTGGACGAGCGGGTGAAGCGGCTCATCGCCAGCATGTAGGGGTGGGGGTTGCGTGTCCGGCGGACGGGGGAACCGTTGCCGGGGACTAAACTCGACCGGTGGGGATCTCCAAAGTCGAGCGGTTGATGAATCTCGTCATCGCACTCCTGTCCACCCGCAACTACATCACCGCCGAACGCATCCGCAAGACCGTCTACGGCTACGGCGACAGCCCGAGCGACGAAGCGTTCTCCCGAATGTTCGAGCGCGACAAGAACGAACTGCGCGACCTCGGCATCCCGCTGGAGACCGGCAGGGTGTCCTCGATGGACCCGACCGAGGGTTACCGGATCAACCGCAAGGCCTACGCGCTGCCGCAGGTCGAGCTGACCGCCGACGAAGCTGCCGCCGTGGCGATCGCCACGCAGCTGTGGGAGTCGCCCGAACTGGTCACCGCCACCCAGGGCGCGTTGCTGAAGCTGCGCGCGGCCGGTGTCGACGTCGACGCGTCCGACAGCGACGTCATGATCAGCACCAGTGCCTCGATGCCGGGCCTGCGCGGGTCCGAGGAGGTGCTCGGAATCCTGTTGGCGGCCATCGACTCCGGGCAGGCGGTCCGGTTCCAGCACCGGGCGACCCGCAGCGCCCCGTTCACCACGCGCACCGTCGAGCCGTGGGGTGTGGTGACCTACCGCGGCCGCTGGTACCTCGTCGGGCACGACCGCGACCGCGACGACACCCGCACGTTCCGGGTGTCGCGCGTCGGTGCCGAAGTGGAGGCCATTGGTGCACGTGGCGCGGTGCGCCGCCCCGAGGGCGTCGACCTGCGTGAGATCGTGCATCGCGCGGTGGCGGAATGGCCACCGGGCGCCCAGGCCCGGGTGTGGGTCGCGCAGGGCCGGGCCACCGCGCTGCGCCGCTCGGCGACCGAGATGGCGACCAGGACCATCGGCGGCCGTGCAGGAGACGAACTGGCAGTGGACATCGGCATGCACGACAGGCTCGCCCGCGAGATCGCCGGTTACGGCGCCGACGCGTTGGTGCTCGACCCGCCGGCGCTGCGCGACGACGTCATTGCGCGGTTGAAGGCACAGGCGGGGGTGGACGCATGAGTCAGGTATCGACGCGCCTGGTGCGGTTGCTGAACATGGTGCCGTACTTCCAGGCCAACCCGAAGATCACGTTCGAGGAAGCCGCCCTGGACCTCGGGGTCACCGAGAAGCAGCTCCGCGACGACCTGCAGCAGCTGTTCCTGTGCGGGTTGCCCGGTTATGGACCCGGCGATCTGATCGACTTCGAGATGTCCGGCAAGACCATCGAGGTCACGTTCTCGGCCGGGATGGACCATCCGCTGCGCCTGACTTCGCCAGAGGCCACCGGCATCCTCGTCGCGCTGCGTGCGCTGCTCGAGGTGCCCGGCATGGTCGACCCGGCCGCAGCACGCAGCGCGATCGCGAAGATCGAATCGGCCGCGGGGACGGCCACCGGCGAGGAGGACGGCGCCGTGGTCGCGTCCGACGATCCGGCGCCCGTGGAGAACTCGGCGGCGGCCGCGGTGCGGTCGGCGGTGCGCAACGACCACGCGCTGACCATCGACTACTACTCGGCATCCCACGACGTGCTGACCACGCGGACCGTCGACCCCATCCGCGTGGTGCTGGTCGGCGACCACAGCTATCTCGAGGCATGGTGCCGCACGGCGGAGGCGGTGCGGCTGTTCCGGTTCGACCGCATCGTCGAGGCGCGTGAACTCGACGAACCGTCGGCCCCGCCCGAGCCGGCCGTGCAGGCCGGGCCCGACACGTCGCTGTTCGACTCGGACCCGTCCCTGCCCTCGGCGACGCTGCTGGTGCACCCGTCGGCGGCCTGGATGTTCGACTACTTCCCGCTGCACGTGGTGCGCGAACTGGCCGACGGGACGTGCGAGGCGACGATGACGTACGCCTCGGACGCGTGGATGTCGCGCTTCGTCCTGGGCTTCGGCTCCGGAGTCCGGGTTCTGGAGCCCGAATCGCTGGTCCAGCGGGTGCGGGAATCCGCCGTGGCCGCGCTGGCCGCGTACGAGTCCCTCGCCGCCGAGGTTGGCGGGTAGACTCGAGCTCGACTTCTGGAGGTGACCGAATGGGTGCTCTGCAACCCTGGCATTGGTTGATCGTTATCGCAGTCTTCGTGCTGCTGTTCGGCGCCAAGAAGCTGCCGGACGCTGCGCGTTCGCTGGGCAAGTCGATGCGGATCTTCAAGTCCGAGATCAAGGAGATGCAGGCGGACGGCAAGTCCGACTCTGCGTCGTCGTCCGACGCTGCGCCCGCGACGCCGATCGCCTCCGAGCGCGTCGTCGACCCGACGCCCGCCCCGGCGTCGGAGCAGCCCGACAAGCGCACGGCCTGACGCACGCCTTCACCGGCCGCGACTACTCGTCGCGTCCCTAGTCGGCGTCTTCAATCGATCCCGTGCGTACTCCTGGCATCCTCAAGAGGCTGGACCCGCGCCGTCGGCGCGCGCGGGTCAATCCCGACGGCACCATGTCGCTCGTCGACCACCTGGCCGAACTGCGCAACCGGCTGCTGATCGCCGCCGCGGCCGTCGTCTTCACCACGATCCTCGGCTTCTTCTGGTACACCCACGGTGTCTTCGGCACCCCGAGTCTGGGTGACTGGCTCCGGCAGCCGTACTGTGCGCTGCCCGAATCGGCCCGCGCGACGATCGCACCCGACGGGCAGTGCCGGCTGCTCGCCACCGCCCCCTTCGATCAGTTCATGTTGCGGTTGAAGGTGTCGTTGACCGCGGGCGTCGTGCTGGCCTGCCCGGTGTGGCTGTACCAGCTGTGGGGGTTCATCACGCCCGGGCTCTACAAGAAGGAGCGCCGCTTCGCCTCGGTGTTCGTCGCGTTCGGCGCCGCACTGTTCATGACGGGCGCGGTGCTCGCCTACGTCGTGCTGTCCAAGGCGTTGGACTTCCTGCTCACCGTCGGTAGCGACGTCCAGGTCACCGCCCTTTCGGGCGATCAGTACTTCGGCTTCCTGATCAACCTGCTGCTGGTGTTCGGGATCAGCTTCGAGTTCCCGCTGCTGATCATCATGCTCAACCTCGTCGGTGTGCTGACCTACGAGCGACTCAGGGCGTGGCGGCGCGGGCTGATCTTCGGGCTCTTCGTGTTCGCGGCGTTCTTCACACCCGGCTCGGATCCGTTCTCGATGCTGGCCCTGGCCGGCGCGCTGACCGTGCTGCTCGAGTTCGCCATACAGGTAGCGCGTTTCAACGACCGTCGCAAGGCAAAGCGGGCCGCCAACGAGGCCGTGCCCGACGACCAGGCCGCGCCTATCGGCCCGGTGGAGGACGTCGAGGCCCCGTCCGCCGTGCCGACACCGTCCCGCGTGAGCGTCGATGACCAAGCCACCTGAGCCGCTCGGCGGAGAGCTGGCCAAGTTCGCCAAGGAGTTGCCGTTCGCGCTCGACGCCTTCCAGGTCGACGGGTGCCGCGCGCTGGAGAGCGGGCACGGCGTACTGGTGTGCGCACCGACCGGCGCCGGCAAGACGGTGGTGGGCGAGTTCGCCGTGCACCTCGCGCTCGCGGCGGGCCGGAAGTGCTTCTACACCACGCCGATCAAGGCACTGAGCAACCAGAAGCACGCCGACCTGGTCCGCCGCTACGGCGCCCAACGCGTCGGTCTGCTGACCGGCGATCAGTCGATCAACGGTGATGCCGACGTCGTGGTGATGACCACCGAAGTGCTGCGCAACATGCTCTACGCGAACTCGACTGCGCTGTATGGCCTCTCCCACGTCGTGATGGACGAGGTGCACTTCCTGGCCGACCGGATGCGTGGGGCGGTGTGGGAGGAGGTCATCCTGCACCTGCCCGAGGAGGTGCGGCTGGTCAGCCTCTCCGCGACGGTGAGCAACGCCGAGGAGTTCGGCGGCTGGATTCAGACCGTCCGCGGTGACACCACCGTCGTCGTCGACGAGCACCGCCCCGTTCCGCTGTGGCAGCACATGCTGGTCGGCAAGCGGCTGTTCGACCTGTTCGAGGGCGGGCAGGCCCGCCCCGGCAAGCCGCAGGTCGACCGTGAGCTGTTGCGGCACATCGCGTTGCGCCGGGAGTCGGACCGGCTTTCGGACTGGGAGCCCCGAGGCCGCGGCCGGGGGCGCCGCGACCAGGGTGGCGGCCGACCGACCATCTACCGTCCGCCGGCGCGCCCGGACGTCATCGCCACGCTCGACCGGGAGGGGCTGCTGCCCGCGATCACGTTCGTGTTCTCGCGGGTCGGGTGCGACGCGGCGGTCAAGCAGTGCCTGCGGTCACCGCTGCGGCTCACCAACGATGCGGAGCGGGCACGGATCGCCGAGGTCATCGACCGACGGTGCGCGGACCTCGCCGAGGTCGACCTCGTCGTGCTCGGGTATCACGAATGGCGCGAGGGGCTGCTGCGCGGTCTGGCCGCCCATCACGCCGGCATGCTTCCGGTCTTCCGGCACACCGTCGAGGAACTCTTCACCGCCGGTCTGGTCAGAGCGGTGTTCGCCACCGAGACACTGGCTCTCGGCATCAACATGCCTGCCCGCACCGTGGTGCTCGAGCGACTGGTCAAGTACAACGGCGAGCAGCATGCGCCGTTGACGCCGGGGGAGTACACCCAGTTGACGGGCCGGGCGGGCAGGCGCGGCATCGACGTCGAGGGTCACGCGGTGGTGCTGTGGCAACCCAACGACACCAGCGTCGACCCGGCCGACGTCGCGGGACTGGCGTCCACCCGTACCTTCCCGCTGCGCAGTTCCTTTGCGCCGTCCTACAACATGACCATCAACCTGCTGGGGCACATGGGACCGGCGCAGGCGCGCAGCCTGCTCGAGCGGTCGTTCGCCCAGTTCCAGGCCGACCGGTCGGTGGTGGGCTTGGTGCGCGGCGTCGCGCGCGGCGAGCGGATGCTCGACGAGATCGCCGCGGAACTCGGCGGCAGGGACGCGCCGATCCTGGAGTATGCGCGGTTGCGCGCGGCGGTGGCGGCACGCGAACGGGCACAGTCGCGGTCGTCGCGGTTGCAGCGCCGCAAGGCGACCAACGATGCGCTGACGTCCCTGCGCCGCGGCGACATCATCGCGATCGGCCAGGGCAAGCGCAGCGGGATCGCCGTCGTCCTCGAGCCGGCGGCCGACGTCGACGACCCGCGCCCGCTGGTGCTCACCGAAGAGCGTTGGGCGGGCCGCATTTCGTCGGCGGACTTCACCGGCGCCTCGGCGAAGCTCGGGACCATGACGTTGCCCAAGCGCGTCGAGCACAGGCAGCCGAAGGTCCGGCGGGACCTGGCCTCAGCGCTGCGCAACGCGGCCGCCGGGCTGGACCTGCCCTCGCGCAGGCGGCGTCGCGACGCGGTGGCAGAACCCGACGTCGACCCCGAGGTGGCGCGGCTGCGCGACGAGGTCCGCGCCCACCCGGCGCATCACGACCCGAACCGCGACGAGGGCGTCCGCGTCGCCGAGCGCTACCTGCGCATCGAGCGCGACAACGCCGAGACCCAGCAGAAGGTCGCCACCGCGACCAACTCGCTCGCACGCACCTTCGACCGGATCCTGCTGCTGCTCACCGAACGTGGCTTCATCGACGGCGCGGTCGACGGGGCGCCCGACGAGGATCCGAAGGTGACCGACGACGGCCGGTTGCTCGCGCGGATCTACAGCGAGAGCGATCTGCTGGTCGCCGAATGCCTCAGGCGCGGAACGTGGGAGGGGCTGCGGCCCGCCGAATTGGCCGCCGTGCTGTCGACCGTGCTCTACGAATCCAGGGGCGACACGCCGGGCGCCGCACCCAACCTCGACGAATCGAGCGCGGGACTGCGGCGTGCACTGTCGGCGACCCGCCGCACCTGCAGCGAGATTCGCGCCGACGAACAGCGCCACCGACTGTCACCGAGTCGCGAGACCGACCCCGGTTTCGTCGCGGCGATCTACCAGTGGGCCAGCACCGGCGACCTGACCGCGTCACTCGCCGCCTCGGACGCCAACGGCAGCGGATCACCGTTGTCCGCTGGCGATTTCGTCCGCTGGTGTCGTCAGGTCCTCGACCTGCTCGATCAGGTGCGAAATGCAGCGCCGTCACCGGCGCTGCGGTCCACCGCGAAACGCGCGATGGGCGACATTCGGCGCGGCGTCGTGGCAGTTGATGCAGGGTAGGGTGTTGCCAACGCCTCAGCGCAGACCGGCATGGTAGCCAGCACCAAGGAGAGACGATGAGCGGACCGCAGGGATCCGATCCGAACCAGCAATGGCCGGGTCAGCAACCGCCGCAGGGCGACCCGTCGGCCTGGCAGCCGCAGCCGGATCAGGGGCAGCCCGCGGGTGAGACCCCGGCGTGGCAGCAGCAACCCCCCGCGTACAACCCGCAGCAGTACCCCCAGGGCGAGCAGTACGGGCAGCCTCCGACGGCCTACGGTCAGACGCCCTATCAGCCCCCGCAGACCGAGCAGTACGGCCAACCGCAGTACGGGCAGCCTCCGCAGTACGGCCAGTACGGGGCGCCGCAGTACGGCCAGCCGCCCCAGTACGGACAGCCGCAGTACGGGCAGCCCGGCCAGTACCCGCAGCAGTACGGTCAACCGCCGCAGCAGTACGGGCAGCCGGATCAGCAGTTCGCGCCGTACCAGCCGCCTGGCTCCGGAGACGGCTCGAAGAAGTCGATGAAGCTCCTGCTCGCGGTGGCGGGCGGCGTCGTCGCACTCATCGCGATCGTGATCGTCGTACTCGGCTTCTTCACCCCGGGCTGGTTCGTCGAGAAGCGACTGGACGTCAACGCCGCTCAGACCGGTGTGGCGCAAGTGCTCGGTGACGAGGCCAATGGTTACGGCGCGAAGAACGTCTCCGACGTCAGCTGCAACGACGGCGCGAATCCCGAGGTCAAGAAGGGCGACACCTTCACCTGCGAGGTGAGCATCGACGGCACCAAGCGGCAGGTCACCGTGACGTTCCAGGACGACGACGGCACCTACGAGGTCGGCAGGCCCAAGTAGCTCGCAGGCGTCAGTTGGGAAGCGCGTCGAGCGCTTTCTGCAACCGCCCGACCGACGACACCACGCCATACTCGGCGGCCAGTTCTGCGACCCGTCGCGGATCACGCGCCGACAGCGGCAGCACGTCCGACTCGTTCGAGATGCGTACGGGTGCGTCGCGCGCCACCTCGACCACGGGTATCGCCGCGGTGATGTAGTCGGCGGCGCCGAGCAACTTCTTGCGCTGCGCGGTCGGCATCTTCGTCGTGTGGTCGTTCGCGGCAGCCAGGATCGCCTCCAATGAACCGTGCTGTGCCAGCAGCGTGGCCGCGGTCTTCTCGCCGATTCCCGGTACGCCGGGCAGACCGTCGGAGGGGTCGCCGCGCAGCAGCGCGAGTTCGGCGTAGGCAGGCCCGGCCCTGCCGACCGGAACGCCGTAGGTCTCGGCGACCTCGGCAGGCCCGTAGAGGACGGCCCTCGTCAGTCCGCGGCCGATGTAGAACACCCGGACCGCCACGTGTTCGTCGCCGACGAGTTGCAGCAGATCGCGGTCACCGCTGACCACGACCACCGGGTCGGTGCGCTCCCTGGTGGCCAGTGTGCCGAGTACGTCGTCGGCCTCGTAGCCCACCGCACCCGCGGTGGTGATGCCGAACGCATCGAGCATCGCCATGATCATGTCGACCTGCGGCGTGAGTTCGTCGGGAACCTGCTCGACGTCGGGTTCGTCGGCCTGGACCTCCTCGACGCGGTGCGCCTTGTAGGAGGGGACGAGGTCGACGCGCCACTGCGGACGCCAGTCCAGGTCGAGGCAGACGACCAGGCGGGCGGGCCGATGCGTGGTGACGAGGGTCGCGACACTGTCGAGGAAGCCCCGCAGCGCGTTGACGGGCCTGCCGTCGGGGGACGTGATGGACGACGGTACGCCGAAGTACGAGCGAAACCACATGCTCGCTCCGTCGAGGAGTAGGACCGGTGCGCTCACCCGAGTGACAGTAGCCTCGAGGGCATGGACTCCGGGCGATTCGGCACCGACGTGTATGCACGACGACTGCAGTCGGCGGCCGATGCCGCCCGAGCGGCGGGTCTGGCCGGGCTCGTCATCACCCCCGGTTACGACCTGCGCTACCTGCTGGGGTCGCGAGCGCAGACGTTCGAGCGCTTGACCGCCCTGGTGCTGCCCGCGGATGGCGATGCAACCGTGGTCGTCCCGCGGCTGGAGCTGGCGGCGCTGCGCGAGTCCGCGGTGCCGGAACTGGGCCTCGCCGTGCGGGATTGGGTGGACGGCGAGAATCCGTACCGCCTGGTCGCCGACGCGCTCGGCGGTGGGCCTGACTCAAATCCCGGGTCGCTCCGCTCCTGCCCGCCGATCAGAACTGCGGTCACCGACGCCATGCCCGCCCTGCACCTGCTACCGCTGGTCGACGTCCTCGGCGCGGTGCCGGTACTCGCCACCGACGTGCTGCGCAGGCTGCGGATGGTCAAGGACGCTGCGGAGATCGATGCGCTGCGCAAGGCCGGTGCGGCGATCGACCGCGTTCACGCGAGGGTGCCCGAATTCCTGGTGCCGGGCCGCACCGAGGCCGACGTCGCCGCCGACATCGCCGAAGCCATTGTTGCCGAGGGCCATTCGGAGGTCGCGTTCATCATCGTCGGATCCGGCCCTAACGGCGCCGACCCGCACCACGAGTGCTCCGACCGCGAATTGCGGGAGGGCGACGTCGTGGTGGTCGACATCGGCGGACCGTACGAGCCGGGCTACAACTCCGACTCGACGCGCACCTACAGCATCGGCGAGCCGTCGCCGGAGGTGGCTCGGCAGTACGCCGTGTTGCAGCGGGCGCAACGGGCCGCGGTGGCCGCGGTGCGGCCAGGCGTCACCGCGGAGCAGGTCGACGCCGCGGCGCGCGACGTGCTGGCGGCCGAGGGGCTCGCCGAGGTGTTCGTGCACAGGACCGGTCACGGCATCGGCCTGTCCGTCCACGAGGAGCCCTACATCGTGGCGGGCAACGACCTGCCGCTGGAGAGCGGGATGGCGTTCAGTGTCGAGCCCGGAATCTACTTCCCAGGGCAGTGGGGTGCGCGGATCGAGGACATCGTGGTCGTCACCGAGGACGGTGCGCTGTCGGTGAACAACCAGCCGCACGAACTGGTCGTGGTGCCGGTGGCCTAGTCGCCAGAGCGGTCGAGCAGCTCCGAGGAACCGAGCACGCGTTCGACACGCACCTCGATCACGACGCGCCGGGGGTTGACCCGGGGAGTGCGGTACCGCTGGGCGTAGCGCAGCTCGGCGTCCCGCACGGCGTCCGGTTCGTCCTTGACCGTCGACTTGCCCTCGAGCGACAGCCAGCGCGCACCGTCGACCTGGCTGAGTACGGCCACGCCGCGCTCGGCTGCGTTGACGGCCTTCTGCGAGCCGCCCGTAGTGATCACCCGGGCGACGTGCGTCTTGGGGTCGAAGGTGAACCCCACGGCCACGACGTGGGGTGAATTGTCCGACCGCAGCGTGGTCAGCATGGCGAGATGGCGTTCGGTGAGGAACGCGATCGCGTCATTCGTCAGCCGGGTCGTTGCCTTGCGACCAGAAGTAGCCATCGGGACCCAACCTAGCGCAGGACATAATCACGACCATGGAAGACACGGCGGGCACTGACGAGCGCTTGCGCGAGGAACCGGCGGGCACTGACGAGCGCTTGCGCGAGGAACCGGCGGGCACTGACGAGCGCTTGCGCGAGGAACCGGCCGGCACAGTGGTGGTGATCTTCGGCGGCCGCAGCGAGATCGGCGTCGAGCTGGCGACGCGGCTGGCCCGTGGCGCGACGGTCGTCCTGGCGGCGCGGCGGGCCGACCAGCTCGCCACGGAGTCGGAGGCGCTTCGAGCGGCCGGTGCGGCGGCGGTTCTGACCGTGGAGTTCGACGCCGACGACCTGGCCTCTCATCCGGGTGTGGTCGCGGCCATCGTGGCCGCGCACGGCCGCATCGACACCGCGGTGGTGGCGTTCGGCATCCTCGGCGACCAAGCCCGCGCGGAGCACGACGCCGCGCACGCCGCGGCCATCGTGCACACCGACTTCACCGCGCAGGTCAGCCTGCTGACGGTGCTGGCCGACACCATGCGGGCCGCCGGCGGCGGCGACATCGTGGTGTTCTCCTCGGTCGCCGGTGCGCGAGTTCGCCGCGCCAACTACGTGTACGGCTCGGCGAAGGCGGGGCTCGACGGGTTCGCGCGCGGTCTGACTGATGCGCTGCACGGGTCGGGGGTGCGGGTGCTGCTGGTCCGGCCGGGCTTCGTGATCGGGCGGATGACCGAGGGCATGACGCCCGCGCCGTTGTCGAGCACGCCCAGTCAGGTCGCCGAGGCGACGGCGGCGGCGCTGGCCAAGGGGCGCAGCGAGATCTGGGTGCCGCGGTCGCTGGGCCTGCTGGTCGTGGCGCTGCGGTTACTGCCGCGCGGGGTGTGGCGGCGGTTGCCGCGATGAAGGGACGGATCGTTGTCGTCGGCATCGGCGCCGACGGCATGGCGGGGCTCCCGCCGGCGTCGGCCGACGAACTACGCCGCGCCACCGTGGTGTACGGCTCACCGAGGCAACTCGATCTACTCGACGATTCGGTCTCGGGGGACCGGCGGCGGTGGCCGTCGCCGATGCTGCCCGCGCTGGTCGACCTCTTCCAGGAGGCCCGTTCGGACGTGCACGTGGTCGCCAGCGGCGACCCGATGTTCCACGGCATCGGGACGACGCTGACGAAGTACTACGGCGTCGGCCGGGTCACCGTGCTGCCCCACGTGTCGTCGGTGACGCTGGCGTGCGCCAGGCTGGGCTGGGCGGTACAGGACGCCGAGGTCATCAGCCTGGTGACGGCGCAGACACCCAGCGCGGTCCGCCGAGGCGGGCGATCGATCGTGTTGAGCCGCAACGAGTCCAGCGTCGCCGAGTTGGCTCGGCTGCTCACCGCGACCGGTCGCGGACAGTCGGTGCTGACCCTGCTGGAGCAGCTGGGCGGGCCGCAGGAGAGCATCCGATCGGGCACCGCGCTGGAGTGGTCGGTTCGACCGCCTGACGACGTCGACCCGCTCAACGTCATCGCCGTCGTCTACCGGCCCGACGAGCGGCTCCTCACGACGCTGCCCGATGACGCGCTTGCCCACGACGGCCAGCTGACCAAGCAGTCGATGCGCGCGGTCACGATGGCGGCGCTGGCGCCTCGGCCCGGCGAGCTGCTGTGGGACGTGGGCGCCGGCTCGGGCAGCATCGCCATCGAGTGGGCCAGGGGCTCGAACAGGTGCGATGCCGTGGCCTTCGAGCGGGACGAGGCACGCCGGGAGCGGATCACCAAGAACGCGACGGCGTTCGGTGCGGCGGTCGAGGTGCGTGGCCCCGCGCCGGAGAGCTTCGAGGGCGTGCGGGCGCCCACGGCCATCTTCATCGGCGGAGGGCTCACCCATCCCGGGGTGCTCGACGGCTGCTACTTCCATCTGATGGGCGGGGGGCGGCTGGTGGCCAACGCCGTCACCATTGAATCGGAAGCCGTTCTTGCGCAGTGGTATTCGAAGCACGGCGGGGAGATGCGCCGGTACCAGCACTACCGCGGTGAGCCGGTCGGCGGCTTCACCGGGTGGCGCGCGGCGATGCCCGTAACGCAGTGGACGATGATCAAGCCGTGACGGTCTACTTCATCGGGGCGGGCCCGGGTGCCGCGGATCTCATCACCGTGCGGGGCCAGCGTCTGCTCAGTCGGTGTCCGGTGTGCCTCTACGCCGGGTCGATCATGCCCGAGGATCTGCTCGCGCTGTGCCCTTCGGATGCGCGGGTGGTCGACACCGGGCCGCTGACCCTCGACCAGATCGTCGACGAGCTGAGCGAGGCACACGCCGCCGGTCTGGACGTGGCCCGTCTGCACTCCGGTGACCCGTCGCTGTACAGCGCGCTGGCCGAGCAGTGCCGCAGGCTCGACGAGCGCGGGGTCGACTGGGAAGTCGTGCCAGGGGTGCCGGCATTCGCCGCCGCGGCGGCCGCACTGGGACGCGAACTGACCGTTCCCGGTGTCGCGCAGACCGTCACGCTGAGCAGGGTGTCGACGCTGTCGACGGCGATGCCCGACGGCGAGGACCTGCGCACGTTGTCGGCTCCGGGCGCCACCCTGGTGCTGCACCTGGCAGCGGCACAGATCGACGCGATCGTGCCCGAGCTGGTGGCCGGTGGGTACCGGGCCGAAACCCCATGTGCGGTGGTGGCCTTCGCCAGCTGGCCGCAGGAGACGGTGATCCGGTGCACGCTGGCCGACGTCGCCGAGCGGATGAAGGCCGAGGGCGTCACCCGGACGGCGGTCATCGTCGTCGGCGACGTCCTCGCCGCCGAGGGTTTCACCGACAGTTACCTGTACTCGACCGGCAGGCGCCGGGGGAGCCGGCACTAGTGCGCCTACTCCTTCTCGGCGGCACCGGCGAGGCACGCGCGCTGGCGGCGCGGCTGCACCCGGACGTCGACGTGGTGAGCTCACTCGCCGGTCGCGTTCCCGATCCCGCGCTGCCGGTGGGGACGGTGCGCATCGGCGGCTTCGGTGGGGCTGCCGGCCTACGGACGTGGTTGTCCGACAACGGGATCGACGCCGTGGTCGACGCGACGCATCCGTTCGCCGCGACGATCACCGCCAACGCGGCGCAGGCATGCCGTGCTGCAGGCGTCCCGCATGTGGTGCTGGCCCGTCCGGCGTGGCCGCCTGGTGCCGCCATCGTCGTCGACTCGGATTCCGACGCAGCGCGGGTGGTCGCCGCGCGCGGATGCGAGCGGGTCTTCCTCACCACGGGTCGATCCGGTACCCGGGCGTTCGTCGACGTCGACGCGTGGTTCCTGATCAGGGCGGTCACCGCGCCGGATCCGGACGCGCTGCCGCGACGACACCAGCTGGTGCTGTCGCGCGGGCCCTACCGTGTGGGCGACGAGCGGGAACTGTTGCGGCGGTGGCAGATCGACGCGCTGGTCACGAAGAACAGCGGCGGGGACATGACCAGGGCGAAGCTCGAGGCGGCCGACGACCTCGGGGTGACGGTCGTGATGGTGGACCGTCCCCGGCTGCCCGACGGCGTCGAGGCGGTCTCGACGGTCGACGACGCGGTGCGGTGGGTCAGCGCGCGTCGATGAGCGCCAGGCTGTCCAGGTCGCGGATCGCCTGGCAGCCACGTTCGAGCATGACGCGCATCATCTCGTCGCCGCGTTCGGTGTTGCTCGCGAAAGCGCACCCGAGAGTGGTGATCAGCGGCGCCTGCAGCATGCCGAGCCGGTAGTCGCGCCAGCACGCGTCGCGGTCGTAGCCGGTGATCCCGTAGCCCAGCAGCTCGTCGTGATAGGCCGCGACCAGCTGCTCGTCGAGGCCGGCGCGCTGCTCGGGTAGCAGGCTGGTGGCGGTGAAGTAGGCCAGGTCCCTGGCGGGCAGACCGGCGCCGAGGGTCTGCCAGTCGACCACGGTCACCTCGGTGCGGTCCGGCGTGAACAGCAGGTTGTCGAGGCGGTAGTCGCCGTGCATGAGCGAAAAACGGCCCGGTTCGGACAGGAGCCACGGTGTGGTCAGGGCCATCGATTCCGTTGCGGTCGTGCGGTTCTCGGCGCTCATCCGGTCGCCGAGGCGGTCCAGCGTGATCTGCGTGGCCATGATCGCGACGTCCCCGAGGCCCTTGGCGGCGTCGCCGGTCGCCATCGACATGGCCAGTCCGGGGAAGTCGGCCCACTTCGGGTCGCACCACGTCGGGCCGTGCAGGCCGGCGAGGGCGCGCACGGCGAGTTCGGCCTCGACTCCGTCGCATCCGCCGATCTGGTCTCCCTGAACCGCGGGTGCCATGTCGGCGAGCAGCAGGACGATGTCGCCGCCGTCGTCGGAGATGTCGCAGTAGTAGTGCCGGGGGATCGGCACCCTCACCGCGTCGGCGACGTGGGTGTAGAAGGCGTGCTCGGCGCGGTAGCCGAGTGCCACTCGCTCGCGCACGGTCTCGTCCTGTGACGGCAACTTGACGGCGAATGTGGTCGGCAGGTCGCGCTCTCGCCCTCCGGCGTAGGTGACCGTGAGGCGGTACGTCGCGCCGGTCTGCCCGGTGCCGATCGGCGCGGTCTCCACCGCCGTGACGTCGGCGCCCAGTGCGGTGCTCAACCACTGGGGCGTCACGTCTTCGGGACTGCGCGGAATGGCGGCGGCCGTGGTCATGGGGCCGGACACTAATCGGCCTGCTGACAGCTGTCAACGATTCTCGACGGCAGTCAAGCAGTGTATTCAACACTTTGTGGAGACGAATTCAACATTTTGTTGTAGCGTCGCGCAGATCACACCTTGGAGGTTCCGATGCGATCACCGTCGCCCATCAGTTCACCGCTCCGCCTGCTGCTCGCCGGAGCCCTCATCGCCGGCGTCACCGCATGTGGGAGCGGTGTCGGCAGCGACACTGCAGGAGAGTCCGCCGCCGGCGGCAGCCAGTCGGCGATCCCGGACAACGCCTCGCTGATCGCCGCCATCGAACCGGACGAGGCACTCGCCGCGCGACTGCCTGCGCCGGTCGCGCAGGCCAAGACCGTCAACGTCGGGTCCAACGTCCAGTCGGCGCCCAACAACTTCTACGCCGCAGACGGCAAGACGCCGATCGGTTACGAGGTCGACCTTGCCAAGGCCATCGGACGCAAGCTCGGCGTCGAGATGGCATACCAGGACATGGCCTTCGGCTCGTTGATCACGAGCCTGCAGTCGGGCCGCATCGACATGACGATGGCCGGGATGAACGACACCACGGAACGTCAACAGCAGATCGACTTCGTCGACTACTTCTCCTCCGGCATCACGATCATGGTGCAGAAGGGCAATCCCGAGGGCATCACCGGTCCCGACGCGTTGTGCGGCAAGAACGTCGCAGTCGTGCAGGGCACCAGCCATCAGACCTTCGCCGCGGCGCAGAGCGAGAAGTGCGTCCAGGCGGGCCAGCCCGCGGTCGCCGTGACCGCCACCGACAGCGACACCCAGAACCAGAACCAGCTCCGCACCGGGCGCGTCGCGGCGATCCTCAACGACCTGCCGAGTGCTGCCTACATTTCCCGCACCGCCGGTGATGGCAACACCTTCGAGGTGGTACCCGGTCCGCCGATCGAAGGCGGCCCGTACGGCATCGGGTTCGCCAAGACCAACGTCGGCCTCCGCGATGCGGTCAACGAGGCACTCGGCGAGCTGATCGGCGACGGCACGTACCTACAGATCCTGCAGAGCTGGGGCGTGGAACAGGGCGCACTGAAGGAGTCCGCCATCAATGGCGCATGACGCACCGGCGCAGGCGCTGCCGATAGTTCGGCTCCGGCACTGGGGTCGCTGGGTCAGTGCCGTCGTGATCGTCGGCCTGCTCGCAGGGTTGTTCGTCGCGCTCTCCGAAGCACGGATCGACTGGGCTTCGGTGCCCGACTTCGTCGTGTATCGGGTGATGCTGCTCGGCCTGGTCAACACGGTGCTGCTCGCCGTCGTCGCGCAGACGGTCGCCATCGTGATCGGCATCGTCATCGCGCTGATGCGCCGCAGCGCGAATCCGGTGGCGAAGGCGTTCGCTGCGGGCTACATCTGGTTGTTCCGCGGTTTGCCCGTGCTCCTGCAGATCCTCATCTGGTACAACCTGGCGCTCGTGATCCCCAGGTTCTCGATTCCGTTGCCGTTCGGCGGATCCCTGATCGACGAACCCACCAACGTGCTCGTCAGCGCCTTCACCGCGGCCCTGCTCGGACTCGCGCTCAACGAGAGCGCCTACATGGCGGAGATCGTGCGCGCAGGGCTCAACAGTGTCGACAGCGGGCAGACCGAAGCCGCGAAGTCGATTGGCATGGCACCGAATCTGACGCTGCGCCGGATCGTGCTGCCACAGGCGATGCGAGTGATCATCCCGCCGACGGGCAACGACTTCATCGACATGCTCAAGGGCACCTCGATCGCCTCGGTGATCGGCGTGACCGAACTCCTGCACGCCTCCAACAACATCTCCTCGCACAACCTGCTGGTGATGGAAACGCTGTTCGCCGCCGCAATCTGGTACATGGTGGTGGTGACCGCGGCGGGCATCGGACAGCACTACCTGGAACGTACCTTCGGTGCTGCCGAGCGCAGTGTCGCCGCGCAGGCCGCCAAGGCGTTGCGAGCCATTCCATTGACGAGGGGCGCCCGTGTCTGAGCCGCTGCTGAGAGCCATCGGCGTCCGAAAGAGCTACGGGCACAACGAGGTTCTGAAGGGCATCGACCTCGACGTACGCCGCGGCCAGGTGGTCTGCCTGCTCGGCCCGTCGGGAGCCGGGAAGAGCACCTTCCTGCGATGCCTCAACCACCTGGAGACCATCGACGACGGCCAGGTGTGGGTGGACGGCAAGCCCATCGGGTTCGAGCTGCGCAACGGCAAGCTCTACGAGCTGCGCGAGCGCGACGTCGCCAAGCAGCGCCGGGACATCGGGATGGTGTTCCAGCGATTCAACCTGTTCGGCCACCGCACCGCGCTGGAGAACGTCATCGAGGGCCCGATCCGCGTGCTCGGCGTCGCGCCCGACGTCGCCCGACGGGAGGGCCGCGAACTGCTCGACCGCGTCGGACTCGGCGAGCGCGGTGACGCATACCCCGCCCAGTTGTCCGGCGGCCAGCAGCAGCGCGTGGCGATCGCACGCTCGCTGGCGATGAAGCCCAAGCTGATGCTGTTCGACGAGCCGACCTCTGCGCTCGACCCCGAATTGGTCGGTGAGGTACTCGCCGTGATGAACACGTTGGCCGCCGACGGCATGACGATGGTCGTCGTCACCCACGAGATCGCCTTCGCATCGGAGGCCGCCGACGAGGTCGTGTTCATGGCCGACGGTGCGGTCGTGGAGACGGGTCCACCCGAGCGCATCCTCAAGACGCCGGAACACGAACGCACGCGCCAGTTCTTGGCCCGGGTGCTCGCGTGAAGCCCATCTCGCCGCGCTACCTGTTGCAGTTCGCCGAGCCGTCCGGTTACCTCGACTTCGCCCGCTTCGGGCCACCGTCACATGCCGTGCTCGACGCCACGGCCCGGCTCCTGGAGAAGGCGACGCGCGCCGGACCGTCCACCGTGGACGAACTGATGAGGGAGGAAACGCGCGCCAAGGCGGCCGCGGCTCGCCTGTGCGGCAGCGACATCGACCACATCGTCCTGCAACCGCACACCAGCCTCGGCCTGTTGCAGGCGGCGTTCAACGCGCCGGGTGGCACCGTGCTGGTGTCGGCGGCGGAGTTCCCGGCCAACACCTACCCGTGGGCGCGCGCCGAGCAAGCGGGGCGCCTGTCGGTCCGCCATCTGCCGGGCGGCCACGTCACGGCGGATCTGGTCGCCGAGGCCCTCGCCGACGACGTGTCCATGGTCTCGGTCAGCGCCGTCGACTACCGCACCGGCTACCGCGCCGACCTGGCCGCCCTCCGCGAGGTCGTCGGCGACCGATTGCTCGTCGTGGACGCCATCCAGGGCTTCGGCGTGATCGAGGCGCCGTGGGAGGTGGCCGACATCCTGGTCACCGGCGGACAGAAGTGGCTGCGGTCGGGGTGGGGGACCGGGTTCGCGATGCTGTCGGACCGCGCGTTGGAACGGATGGACCCCGTGCTGTCGGGATGGACCGGCGCGCGCGATCCCGGACTGTTCGACGAGACGATCCATCCCGCGGACACCACCGCTGCGGCGTGGTCGATCTCGAACCTGAGCCCCGTCACGTCGGGGGCGTTCGCGGCTGCGCTCGAACTCGTCGAGGAGGCAGGCGTCGCCTCGATCGCCGAGCACGTCGCGACGCGGGTCGAGATGCTCGAGGACGTCCTCCTGACCTACGGGGCGCACATCGTCTCGGCACGCGAGCGGCGGGCGGGCATCCTCGCGTTCACGATGCCGGGGCATGCGCCCGAGCAGATCGGTGCCGCCATGAACGCGGCGGGGATGGCGGCAACCGTTCGGCCCGAACACGTTCGGTTGTCGCCGCACGCCTCGACGTCGCTCGACGTCGGCGATCGGCTCAGGGAGGTCCTCGTCTCGCTGACGCAGCCGCACCGGCCCGCGTCCACGCCGCATCCGGTCGTGGCCGGCAGCGTTACCCACGAACTGCTGGCGTCAATGGTTCCCACGGTGCACGGGCTGGCGGCGATGCTCGGTCCCGGCAACGAGGTGCTGCTGCACGACCTGTCGCGATTGCCCGATTCGATCGTGGCCATCGCCGGCGACCTCACGAATCGCACGGTCGGTGGACCCATGACAGATTTGCTGCTCGGTCTGATCCGCCGCGGCACCACCCAGGACCTGATCAACTATCGAACCAACGGACCGGACGGACGGCCGATCCGGTCCTCGACCCTGTTCCTACGCGACGTCGATGGCGCCGCTGTCGGGTGTCTGTGCGTGAACAGCGTCGTGCCGGAGGCCGTTGCGTCCGACGTTCCCGAACGCGACGAGAGCTTTCCACCGGACGTCGACAGCCTCCAACGGTTCCTGGTGGACGGTGCGATCGCCAAGGTGGGGGTGCCGACGGTGAAGATGAAGAAGCACCACAAGGCCGCCGTCGTACGCGAACTCGACGAGGCCGGTTTCTTCCTGATCAGGGATTCCGTGGACCACGTCGCGGGACGGCTCGACGTCTCGCGCTACACGATCTACAACTACCTCAACGAGATTCGGGGCTGACGGTCGCCCAACCCGGGGTCAGCCGGGGTAGCGGCGCAGCGTGTAGACCCGGTCGACGCCGTCGTCGGAATGCCACTGCGTCTGCGAGGAACCGATGATCAGGAGGCAGCGCATGTCGACGTCGCCTGCGTCGAGGTCGGCGAGGCGCACCACCTTGACCTCCTCACGCGGGCCGGACACGTCGCGGCCGATCACGACCGGCGTGCCCGGATCACGGTGTTCGAGCAGCAGATCGCGCATCGCGGCGACCTGCCAGGTGCGGGTCTTCGACGCGGGGTTGTAGATCGCCAGCACCAGGTCCGCCTGTGCGGCCGCGGTCAGTCGCGCGGTGATGACGTCCCACGGCTTGAGCCGGTCGGACAGCGAGATCACCGCGTAGTCGTGGCCCAGGGGAGCGCCGACCCGACTGGCGACGGCCTGGGCCGCGGTCATGGCGGGGATCACCCGGACGTCGACGCCAGGCCACTCCTTGGCCTCCTCGAGCACCGCGGTCGCCATGGCGAACACACCCGGATCGCCGGAGGACACGACTGCCACCGCACGGCCCTGCTCGGCGAGCATGCAGGCCAACCGCGCGCGCTCGGGTTCGTCGGTGTTGTCGCTGGGGTGCCGCGTCTGGCCGTCGCGGGCGCCGACGCGATCCAGGTAGGGGCCGTACCCGATGAGGTCGGTCGCGGCGGCCAGTTCACGGCGCGACTGCGGCGTCATCCAGTCCACGTCGCCGGGTCCTAGGCCGACCACGGCGACGCTGCCGACGGGCTCGGGCCGCGGTGACATTCCTGGCAGCATGGCGATCGCGAAGTAGGGCACCGAGTCGGCGTCGGCATCGGCGGCGGGCAGCACGCGCTGCCGATCGGTGCTGGCCCGCTCGACGTAGAACGCCTCGTCGATCCGGCCAGTCGCCCGAAGCGCTTCCAGCACAGCGGGATACGACCGGCCGAGCTTCATGATCACCGCAGCGTCGGTGTCGGTCAGTCGCCGCTTGAGTTCGGCGGGCGGCAGCGTGCCCGGCAGGATCGTCAGTACCTCGTCGCCCTGAACCAGCGGTGTGCCGGTCGCGGCCGACGCCGCGCTGACCGACGTGACACCGGGCACGATGACGGCCTCGAACCGCTCCGTCAGCCGGGTGTGCATGTGCATGTAGGAGCTGTAGAACAGCGGGTCGCCCTCGGCGAGCAGGGCGACGTCACGGCCGGCCTCGAGGTGCACCGCGATCCGCTCCGCCGACTCGCGGTAGAAGTCCTCCATCGCGCCCGAGTAGCCGCCGGGGTGCTCGGTGGTCTCCGTCGTCACGGGATAGACGAGGTGTTCCTCGATCTGGTCGGGCCGCAGGTACGGTGCGGCGATGCCGCGGGCGATGCTGCGGCCGTGCCGTGCGCTGTGATAGGCGATGACGTCGGCCTCGCCGATCACGCGGGCGGCCTTGACGGTGACCAGTTCCGGGTCGCCGGGGCCGAGGCCGACGCCCCACAGGGTGCCCGTCATTCGCGCTCGCTCGCAATCGCGTTCACCGCGGCCGCAGCCATCGCGCTGCCACCGCGCCGTCCCGTCACCACCAGGTACGACATGCCGCGCGGACGGGCGATGAGTTCGTCCTTGGACTGCGCGGACCCCACGAAGCCGACCGGTCCACCGAGCACGGCGGCCGGGACCGGTGCGCCCTCGTCGATCAGCTCCAGCAGCCGGAACAGGGCGGTGGGTGCGTTGCCGATCGCGAGCACGGCGCCACCGAGACGGTCGGCCCACAGGTCGACCCCCGCTGCCGACCGCGTGCTGCCGAGCTTGGCCGCGAGGTCGGCCGCGCGTGCGTCGCTGACCAGCGGCACCACTTCGTTGTCCGCGGGCAGCCGCGACCGGGTGATGCCCGAGGCCACCATCGACGCGTCGCAGAGGATCGGGGCTCCTGCCGCCAGTGCGGCGTGGGTGCGGGTCACGACGTCGTCGGTGTAGGCGACGTGATCGGCGACGTCGACCTGACCGCAGGTGTGGATGAGCCGCACCACGGCCCGTGAGACGTCCTCGGGGAACCGGTCGAGGTCGGCCTCCGCGCGGATCGTCGCGAACGACTGGCGGTAGATCTCCGCGGCGTCGCGGACGTAGTCGAGCACCCGCTCACCCTACGGGCGACGTGGGTGGTACCCGTCTCCGGTTGCCACTAGCACTTCGCCGACCGGCGGGCTGCCGCAGGCGCGTTCGCATCCGACGAAGTGCCGGTGCACGGCGCTCGACGACGGCTGTGCGGTCGACGCCGCATCGGCGGCGTCGCTGCGCACGTCGGCCACCGAGTGCTCGCAGCCCGGGCTGCCGGTGCACGAGCTGATCGACAGCCACGGCGAGTCGGCGTCGAACACCAGGCCCAGCGGCGCCAGCACCCGCAGCGCGACGTCGGCCACCCCCTCGTCGAGGTCGCAGAGCAGCACCGAACGCCACGGGGTGATCACCAGCGGCGCCTCGACGGCGGCCAGGAACTCCGCGGTCCTGGCCTCGAGGACGCCGAGGCGGATCGCCGCGCCGAGGGTGACCCGGCCGTCGTCCTGTTCGATCCAGCCGACGGGCGGTGCCGTCACGGGGGGCCAGGTGGCACCGGGGTCGGCTCCCCGCGTCAGCCCCGCCGTCAGCACCGCGGGGTCGGGGAGTTCGGTTATCCGCCAGTGCTTGTCGCGCACCTCGACGAAACGGGCGGCGACTGCCGCCATGGTCGATACCGCGTCGGGCAGCGCCATGCGCACGCCGGTGTCGACGCCGGCAACCAGCAGCGCCGCGGCGTCTGCGGACAGCACGTGCGCGCCGACGTCGGCACCGAGTCCGCTGACGTCGCCGCGGCCGTCGTCGATCGCGAACAGGAACCGCCCGGGCAGCTGGGCGAGTGTGGCGTCCCGCTGGATCGTCGCGTCGAGATCACGCACCACGTCGCGCACGTCGGCGATACCGCCGGACCTGCCGGTCAGTGGTGACGCCAGGACGTTGCGCACCCGCTCGTGCGTCGGCGAGGGCAGCAGCCCGGCGGTCGCCACGGCCTCGGCGAACGCGTCGGGGTCGGTGACGCCGCGGGCCTGGACGTTGCCGCGGGAGGTGAGTTCCAGGGCAGACGAGCCGAATCGGGTCGCCGCGGCCGCGAGGGCGCCGAGTTGCGCGGCGGACATGATCCCGCCGGGGAGGCGCACCCGCGCGAGGGCGCCGTCGGCCGCCTGATGCACCTGCAGTGCGCCAGGGCAGCGATCGTCGTCGCGGGCTCTGCTCACCCGTCTACGGTACGGCGGTCAGCCGCCTCGACGACCGCGGCGGTGCCACGATCTGCGAGTAGTGCGACGCGTCGCCGGTGATGACCCGGCTGCTCGCCCCGTGCACGTCGACCGGGACGTCGCCGGCGAGCGTGATGCGGCTCAGCTTGCGGTACTGGTCGTCGTAGTCCGACACGGCGTAGTGCTGGGTGGCGCGGTTGTCCCAGATGGCCAGATCGCCCGGCTGCCAGTTCCACCGGATCGTGTTCTCCAGCCGCGTCACCCGGGCCTGCAGCAGGGCCAGCAGCGTCGCCGACTCGTGGGTGCCGAGCCCCACGAACCGCTTCACGAAGTGGCCGAGCAGCAGCACCTTGCGACCGGTCTCGGGGTGCACGCGCACGACGGGGTGCTCGGTCTCGAAGGTGTCGGACACGAACTCGTCGCGGTACTGCCGCGTCTTGTCCAGTGCCGCGTCGCGGGACTCGTCGAAGTCGCGGACGTAGTCGTAGTCGTTGGTGTGGATCGCCCACAGGTTCTCGACGAGGTGGCGCAGCGGCTCGGGCAGCTGGTCGTAGACCGCCTCGGTCGACGCCCACGTGGTGGTGCCGCCGTAGGAGGGCAACGTGACGGCGCGCAGCAGCGACGCCTTCGGGATGCGGTCGACGAACGTGACGTCGGTGTGCCACGAGTTCGCCTTGTCGTAGCGCGAGTCGATGGGCAGCACGTCGGTGCCGCGGGAGAGCACGGTCGGGTGCGCGAGCGTCGGGGTGCCCAGCGTGCGGGCGAAGGCGAGTTGCTCGTCGTCGTCGAGGTGCTGTTGATCGCGGAAGAAGATCACCTTGTGGGTCAGCAGGGCGTCGTTGATGGCGTCGACGGTCGTGGCGTCGAGGTCGCCGCCGAGGCGGACGCCGTCGATGCGCGCGCCGATGTGCGCGCCGAGCTTGACGACGACGGGGAGGTCGGGGCTGGGGGACGGGGAAGCCATTGGTTCATTTCCGCACTCGCGGCGGATTGCCGACAGGGTTTCGCTTCCCGCGATCCGAAGTCGTCGACCGAGGTCGGGGTCTCCTAGGCGAATTCGATGTGACGCAGGTCACCAACGCGTCAGGTGTGTTCTCTGCCACACGATTCGAACGAAACCGGTACCGCCGGTACTAGGTTTCGAGACAGCCCGCCCGCCGACATCGGAGTCGGCGGGCGGCATACAGAGAGGAACGACGATGGTCGGTCTCATCGTTTTCGCCGTATTGATACTCGCCCTCATCGCCCTGGTCGGGTTGCCCTACCCGCAGTCCTGGCACAGCCGCTGGGGTAGCTCCGACCGCTGATCCCGGGCGAGCGAAGCGACGGGGGGCTGAATCCCGGAGGGCGTGCGGTACGAATGGTGTGTGGCTCCCACTCCGTCGGTTCCGACCGTCCTACTGCTGTCGACGTCCGACACCGATCTGATCGCCGCGCGTGCCAGCGGCGCCAACTACCGCTGGGCCAATCCGTCGCGACTGATCGACGGTGAACTCTCGGAACTCCTTACCGGCGTCCAGGTGGTCGTGGTGCGCATCCTCGGCGGCTACCGGGCATGGGAGGACGGCATCGACGAAGTCGTGGCCTCCGGCATCCCCACGGTCGTCATCAGCGGCGAGCAGGTGCCCGACGCCGACCTGATGAGCCATTCGTCGGTGCCCGCAGGCGTCGCACTGGAGACGCACGTGTACCTCGCCCAGGGCGGCGTGGCCAACTTCGCCCAGCTGCACGCGTTCCTCTCCGACACGGTCCTGATGACGGGGTATGGCTTCAGCCCGCCGGTCACCACGCCCAACTGGGGCGTCCTGGAGTGTCCGGAGGGGTACGAGTCGACCAACGACGGCCCGCGCGTCGCGATCCTCTTCTACCGCGCTCAGTATCTGGCGGGCAACACCGCCTACATCGGCGCGCTGTGCCACGCCATCGACGCGGCCGGTGGCCGCCCCGTCCCCATTTACTGCGCCTCTTTGCGCACCGCCGAACCCGAACTGCTCGACCTGCTCGCAGGCGTCGACGCGATGGTCACCACGGTGCTCGCCGCGGGCGGTGCCACGCCGGCCGCGGTGGGCGCCGGCGGTAGCGACGAGAACTGGAACGTCGCACATCTCGCGGCGCTCGACATCCCGATCCTGCAGGGGTTGTGCCTGACGTCGTCGCGGCATGCCTGGGAATCCAACGACGACGGCATGTCGCCGCTCGACGTCGCCACCCAGGTGGCCGTTCCGGAGTTCGACGGCCGCGTCATCACGGTTCCGTTCTCGTTCAAGGAGATCGATGACGACGGACTGATCTCGTATGTCGCCGACCCCGAACGGTGCGCGCGGGTGGCGGGCCTGGCGGTACGGCATGCGCGCCTGCGCCACGTGGCACCGGCCGACAAGCGCATCGCTCTGGTGTTCTCGGCCTACCCCACCAAGCACGCCAGGATCGGCAACGCCGTCGGCCTGGACACCCCTGCCAGCGCGGTGGTCCTGCTGCGGGCGATGCGCGACGCGGGCTACGACATCGGCGAGGTTCCCGGGGTGGAGGCAGGCGACGGCGACGCGCTCGTACACGCGCTGATCGAGCGTGGCGGTCAGGATCCGGACTGGCTGACCGAGGAGAAGCTGGCGGCCAACCCGATCCGAGTGTCGGCCGCCGAGTACCGGGAGTGGTTCGCGACGCTGCCCTGCGACTTCGCCGACGCGATCGTCGAGCACTGGGGTCCACCGCCGGGCGAGCTGTTCGTCGACCGCAGCAATGATCCCGACGGTGAGATCGTCGTCGCCGCAATGAAGTCCGGCAACGTGGTGATCCTGGTGCAGCCCCCGCGCGGGTTCGGCGAGAACCCCGTGGCCATCTATCACGACCCCGACCTCCCGCCGAGTCACCACTACCTGGCGGCGTACCGGTGGCTCGACCGGGACTTCGCCAACGGCTTCGGCGCCGACGCGGTGGTCCACATCGGCAAGCACGGCAACCTGGAGTGGTTGCCTGGCAAGACCCTCGGCATGTCGGCGGGCTGCGGCACCGACGCGGCGCTGGGCGACATGCCGCTCATCTACCCGTTCCTGGTCAACGATCCGGGCGAAGGCACCCAGGCCAAGCGCCGCGCCCACGCCATCCTGGTCGACCACCTGATCCCGCCGATGGCGCGCGCCGAGAGCTACGGCGACATCGCCCGGCTCGAACAGCTTCTCGACGAACACTCGATGATCTCGACGCTCGACCCGGCGAAGCTGCCTGCGATCCGGCAGCAGATCTGGACGCTGATGCGCGCCGCCAAGATGGACCACGACCTCGGGCTGGAGGACCGCCCGGACGAGGACGTGTTCGACGACATGCTGCTGCACGTCGACGGCTGGCTCTGCGAGATCAAGGACGTCCAGATCCGCGATGGACTGCACGTGCTGGGTCAGGCGCCTGGCGGAGACGTCGAACTCGACCTGGTGCTGGCCATCCTGCGTGCCCGCCAGCTCTTCGGTGGTGAGCAGAATGTGCCGGGACTGCGGGAAGCGCTGGGGCTGGCCGAGGACGGTCAGGACAGTCGCACCTCGGTCGACGCCGCGGAGGAGAAGGCGCGCGAACTGGTCGCGGCGCTTCAGGAGTCCGGTTGGGACGCCGAGGCGGTCGACGGGATCACCTCAGACCCCGCCGTCGCGTCGGTGCTCCGCTTCGCCGCAACCGAGGTGGTGCCGCGCCTGCGGGGCACTGCGCGGGAGGTCGACCAGATCCTGCACGCACTGGGCGGCGGCTTCATCGACTCGGGTCCGTCCGGGTCGCCGCTGCGCGGCCTGGTCAACGTGCTCCCGACCGGCCGGAACTTCTACTCCGTCGACCCCAAGGCGGTGCCGTCGCGGCTCGCATGGGAAACCGGTGTGGCGCTTGCCGATTCACTGCTCGAGCGGTATCGCACCGATCACGGCGAGTGGCCGCGCTCGGTGGGCCTTTCGGTGTGGGGCACCTCGGCGATGCGGACCTCGGGTGACGACATCGCCGAAGTCCTCGCCCTGCTCGGGGTGCGGCCGGTGTGGGACGAGGCGTCGCGGCGGGTCGTCGACCTCGAGGCGCTGTCGCTGGCGGAGCTCGGCAGACCGCGCATCGACGTCACGGTGCGGATCTCCGGCTTCTTCCGGGACGCGTTCCCACACGTGGTCACCATGCTCGACGACGCGGTCCGCCTCGTCGCCGGACTGGACGAGGCCGACGAGCACAACTACGTACGCGCCCACACGTCGGTCGACCTGGCCGACCACGGCGACCAGCGGCGCGCCACCACCCGGATCTTCGGGTCCAAGCCCGGCACCTACGGCGCGGGTCTGCTGCAGCTGATCGACAGCCGAAACTGGCGTGACGACCAGGACCTGGCCGAGGTCTACACCGCCTGGGGCGGTTTCGCCTACGGCCGCGACCTCGACGGTGCACCCGCCACCGCCGATATGAACGCGAACTACCGCCGCATCGCGGTCGCCGCGAAGAACACCGACACCCGCGAACACGACATCGCCGACTCCGACGACTACTTCCAGTACCACGGCGGCATGATCGCGACCGTCCGCGCGCTGACCGGGAAGGCTCCGGCCGCCTACATCGGGGACAACACCCGGCCCGAGTCCGTGCGCACCCGCACCCTGTCGGAGGAGACCACCCGGGTGTTCCGGGCGCGCGTGGTGAACCCACGCTGGATGGCGGCCATGCGGCGCCACGGCTACAAGGGTGCGTTCGAGATGGCGGCGACGGTCGACTACCTGTTCGGCTACGACGCCACCGCGGGTGTGATGGCGGACTGGATGTACGAGCGGCTGGCCGGTGAGTACGTGCTCGACGACGAGAACCGCAAGTTCATGGCGGAGTCGAATCCCTGGGCGATGCACGGGATGGCCGAGCGCCTCCTCGAAGCCGCGGGCCGTGGAATGTGGGCGTCGCCGGAACCGGCGACCCTCGACGCGTTGAAGCAGGTGCTGCTCGAGACCGAGGGCGACCTGGAGGGGTGAGGGCCTGCGTAGGTAGGTTGATCACATGCCCGTGACCTTCGCCGACGTCGCCAAGTCCGAGTACATCCTGCTCACCACGTTCACCAAGGACGGCAGGCCGAAGCCCACCGCCATCTGGGCTGCACCTGCGGGTGACGCCCTGATCGCGATCACCCAGGAGAAGTCCTGGAAGGTCAAGCGGATTCGCAACACCCCGCGGGTCACCATCGCCGAGTGCGACCGCGGCGGCAAGCCCAAGGGCGAGGCCGTCGAGGCCAGGGCGACGATCCTGCCGAAGTCGGCGAACGGGAAGACCTACGACGCGATCGGCAAGCGCTACGGCTTGATAGGCAAGACGTTCAACGTGTTCTCGAAGCTGCGCGGCGGGATGACGAAGAACGTGACGATCGAGCTGACGCCGACGGGGAACGACTCGGGGGCGAGCTGACATGGCACCCACGTTCGAGGACGTCTACGGCGAGAAGTACCTGCTGCTGACCACGTTCACCAAGGACGGGCGACCCAAGCCCACCCCGGTGTGGGGCGTTCCCGACGGCGACAGGCTGGTCATCAGCACCGACGACGGGTCGTGGAAGACCAAGCGCATCAACAACACTCCGCGTGTCACGATCCAGAAGTGCGGTGTGCTCGGCAAGGTGAAGGGCGAACCCGTCGAGGCGGTGGCCCGCATGCTGCCGAAGTCGGAGACCCGTCGGGTGTTCGACATGGTGACGAGGCGGTACTGGTGGCACGCCTGGTGGTGGATTCCGCAGGCGCGTCTGCGCGGGGGAGTCGACAAGGTGCACGCGGCCATCGAGGTGCGGGCAGCGGACTCGGACGCCAACCCGAACCCGGCGCCCTCCGGAACCTGACCGGCACGCGGAACGTTCTCCCGACATGGCTATGCGGCTCTTCCTGGTGTACGTCCTCGCCGAACTGGCGGTGGTCGTCGGCCTCGCGTCGACGATCGGCTTCGGCTGGACCCTGCTGATCCTCGTGGGCACCTTTGCCCTGGGGCTGGCGCTGGCCGGTTCGCAGGCCAAGCGTCAGATCCGCAAGCTGCAGTCCGGGCTGGCCACGCCACAGGGCGCGGTCACCGACGGCGCACTCGTCGCGCTGGGCAGCGTGCTGACCATGGTCCCCGGGCTGCTGACCTCGGTACTCGGGCTCATCCTGCTGCTTCCGCCCACCCGGGCGCTGGCACGTCCGGCGGTTGCCGCCCTTGCGGCCCGGCAGCTGGGCCGCATGCCCCTGATCGTCACGTCGACAGGCCCTGGCGGATTCCGCACCACGAGCCGGGACTACGTCGACGGCGAGGTCATCGACGTCACCGACGTCGCGCAGCCGGGACTCCCCGGCACGGCCGGCCGACCGCCCGTCGACTGACTTGACGACGCTACTGGTCAACGGGCGGATACACAGCCCGGCGATGCCGGACGCCACCGCCATGGCGGTGACCGACGGTGCGGATGCCGCGGTGCGGTGGCTGGGTTCCGACGAGGTCGGCCGCGTCCAGTTCCCCGGCGCCGAGGTCGTCGACCTCGACGGCGGCTTCGTCGCCCCGGCGTTCGTCGACAGCCACGTGCACCTGACCTCGACCGGACTCAACGTCGGTGGCCTCGACCTGCGCGGCGCCACCTCGCTCGAGGACCTCGTCCGGCTCGTCGGCGACTACGCGCGCCGCAATCCCGACGGACCGATCTGGGGGCACGGCTGGGACGAGACTGCGTGGCCGCGACCGGTGCCGCCGACGACGGCCGACCTCGACGGTGTCATCGGCGACCGGCCCGCGTACCTCGCCCGCGTCGACGTGCACTCCGCCGCCGCGTCGACCGTCCTGCGGCGCCTGGCGCCCGAGGCTCAGACCGCAACGGGCTGGCACGGTGAGCGGCCACTGACCGCGGCCGCACACCACCTGATCCGTGCGCAGGCCCGGCGACTGCTGACGCCCGCGCAGCTGCGCGCGGCACGCGTCGCGGCGCTGGACCTGGCGGCGCGGTCGGGCATCGTCGCCGTGCACGAGTGCGCGGGTCCGGAGATCGGCGGCCTCGACGACTGGCTCGCCGTGCGCGCGTTGGACCACGGCGTGGACGTCGTCGGCTACTGGGGCGAGGCGGTCAGCTCGGCCGAGCGTGCCCGCGACCTGTTGGCCGAGACGGGGGCGGCCGGCCTGGCCGGCGACCTGTTCGTCGACGGCGCCCTCGGTTCGCACACGGCGTGGCTGCACGAGCCGTACGCCGACGCGGATACGTGCGGAAACGCCTACCTCGACGTCGAGGCGGTCGAAGCCCACCTGGCCGCGTGCACCGACGTCGGCGTGCCCGCCGGGTTCCACGTCATCGGCGACGCCGCGGTCGCGACGGTCGTCACGGCCCTCGAACGCGTCGTCACCCGGTACGGAGCCCCGGCGGTCGCGCGGTGCGGTCATCGCCTCGAGCACCTCGAGATGGTGTCGGCGGAGCAGGCGGCCCGGCTCGGTTCATGGGGCGTCATCGCCAGCGTGCAGCCCAATTTCGACGCGCTGTGGGGCGGTGCGGACGGCATGTACGCCCAGCGCCTCGGCGCCGATCGAGCGCTCGGGCTCAATCCGCTCGCCCTGTTAGCATCCTCAGGCGTGCCCCTCGCCTTCGGTTCGGATTCGCCCGTGACCGGCGTCGATCCGTGGGCCACCGTGCGCGCGGCAGTGCATCACCGCACACCGGGCAGTGCCGTGTCGGCCCGAGCGGCGTTCTCCGCCGCAACCCGCGGCGCATGGCGCGCGGCCGGGATCCGCGACGGCGTCACCGGCACGTTGGTGCCCGGCGCCCCGGCCTCCTACGCGGTGTGGGACCTACCCGGCGGCGCCGACGACCTCGAGGTGGCGGCGCCCAGCGACACCGTGGCGCGCTGGTCGACCGAGCCGAACTCCCGCGTGCCCGCCCTGCCCAGCCTCGACCCGGCGCACGCGCTGCCGACGTGCCGTACGACCGTGCACCGGGGTGCGGTGCTTCATGGCTGACCCCGGCCGGGTGTGGGGCTGGGCCAACCCGCGGCTGGTGCGACTGAGCGTCTCGATCGCCGCCGGGCTGTCGATGTGCCTGGCCTTCCCGCCGTTCGGGTGGTGGTTCCTCGCGCCCATCGCCGTCGGCGCCCTCGGCTGGGTGCTGCTGCACCCGTCGACGCGGCCGGCAGGCGGCTTCGGTTACGGATTCCTGTTCGGGCTTGCCTTCTACCTACCGCTGCTGCCGTGGATCAGCGGACTGGTGGGGTCGGTCCCGTGGGTGGGGCTCTCGGCGCTGGAGGCGCTGTTCCCTGCCGTCTTCGGCCTGCTCGCGGTGGTCGTGCGCAAGCTGCCTGGCTGGCCGCTGTGGTTCGCCGGGGTGTGGATGGTCGCCGAATGGTTGAAGTCGGTCGTGCCGTTCGGCGGATTCCCCTGGGGTGCCGTCGCGTTCAGTCAGACCGACAGCCCGCTGCTGCCCGCTGCCCGTCTCGGCGGCGCCCCGCTGGTCTCCTTCGTCACCGTCCTCGCCGGGTTCGGCCTGCTGGCTCTGGCACTGGAGGGCGTGCGCTGGTGGAAGCACGGTGACCACTCGGTTCACCACGTCCTACACGCGGTGGTCGTGCCCGGTGCATGCATCGTGGCGGTGCTGCTGCTCGTCGCACTCGCCGGGCCGTCGGTCCGCAAGTCGGCGCTCACCGTCGGCGACGAGGACACGGTGACCGTCGCCGCGATCCAGGGCAACGTGCCGCGGCTCGGCCTGGAGTTCAACGCCCAGCGCCGCGCGGTGCTCGACAACCACGTCCGCGAGACGCTGCGCCTTGCCGACGACGTCCGGGCGGGCAAGGCGCCCGCGCCCGACGTGGTGATCTGGCCGGAGAACTCTTCGGACATCGACCCGCTGACCAATCGCGACGCGGCCGAGCAGATCGCCGTCGCCGCCGACGCCATCGGCGCGCCGATCCTGGTGGGCGCCGTGGTCAAGGCTCCCGGCTACAGCCCGGCCAACCCCGTCTCGCTGAACTCGGTGATCGTCTGGAACGGGGCGGGCCAGCAGGATCCGGCCGGGCCGGGGGAGCGTCACGACAAGAAGATCGTGCAGCCGTTCGGGGAGTACCTGCCGTGGCGCAGCTTCTTCGCGAAGCTGTCGTCGTACGCCGACCGCGCGGGCTACTTCCTACCGGGGACGGGAAGCGGCGTGGTGCACGCCGCCGGAATCCCGATCGGCGTCACCACGTGCTGGGAGGTGATCTTCGACCGCGCCGCCAGGGAATCGGTCCTCGCGGGCGCCCAGCTGCTGACCGTGCCCGCCAACAACGCGACGTTCGACGAGGCCATGAGTTCCCAGCAGCTCGCCTTCGCCCGGCTGCGCGCCGTGGAGCACGACCGGTACGTCGTCGTGGCGGGCACCACGGGCATCAGTGCCATGGTCGCGCCGGATGGCGCGGAGCTGGCGCGAACGGCGTTCTTCGAGCCCGCCTACCTGGACATGCAGCTGCGTTTGCGGTCCGATCTCACCCCCGCCACGCGGTGGGGACCCGTCGTCCAAGCGCTTCTGGTGGCCCTCGGCGTTTCGTCGGTGGTCGCCTCGATACTGCACAATGGGAGTTTCGCGCGTCGCCGCAAGCCGGTGACTGCACGCGCAGGGAACGACGAAGGAGTGGGCGCATGAACCAGCACGAGGTCGACGGGGATCGACCGAGCCAGCGCACTTTGGTCATCGTTCCGACGTATAACGAGCGCGACAATCTGCCGCTCATCGCGCGCCGCCTGCACGCGGCGCGTCCCGACGTCCACCTGCTGGTCGTCGACGACGGCAGTCCCGATGGCACCGGAGAGCTCGCCAACGAGCTGGCCCTGGCCGACCCCGACCGCGTGCACGTCCTGCACCGAACCAGCAAGGACGGGCTCGGCGCCGCCTACCTGGCTGGCTTCGCATGGGGGCTGGGCCGTGGTTACACCGTGCTCGTCGAGATGGACGCCGACGGCTCGCACGCGCCCGAGGAGCTGTACCGGCTGCTCGACGCGGTCGACGCGGGAGCGGACCTGGCGATCGGTTCGCGCTACGTCGAGGGCGGCGAGGTCCGCAACTGGCCGCGGCACCGAAAGGTGTTGTCGCGCACTGCGAACGGCTACTCGCGCATTTCGCTGGGGGTCGACGTCAACGACATCACCGCGGGCTTCCGGGCCTACCGGCGCGCGGTGCTCGAGAAGATCGACCTCGCGGCCGTCGACTCCAAGGGCTACTGCTTCCAGGTGGATCTGACCTGGCGCACGATCAGCGCCGGCTTCGTCGTCGCCGAGGTCCCCATCACGTTCATCGAACGCGAGCTGGGCAAGTCGAAGATGAGCGGTTCCAACATCCGCGAGGCGATCGTCAGGATCGCGCAGTGGGGCATCCGCGGGCGCTTGGACCGCGCCCGCGGCGTCGTCAGGTAGGCCTATCGGCCCACCCGGGATCAGCTGCTGCTACTGCTGCCGCGGCGACGGGTCTTGATCAGGTCGAGCCGCTCCTTGAGCAGTTCGTCGAGTTCCTCGATCGAGCGGCGCTCGAGCAGCATGTCCCAGTGCGTGCGCGGCGGCTTTACCTTCTTCTGCTCGGGGGCCTCACCGTCGATGAGGGTGCCCTCCATGCCGTTGCGGCACGGCCAGGTTCCGGGAATCTCCGCGTCGTCGGCGAACGGAACTTCGAATTCCTCGCCGTTGTCGGTGCGGTATCGAGCGACCTGACGCGGTGCCAGGTCGTGGTTGCGGTCCGTCTCGTAGCTCACGGCTCCGAGTCGGCTACCCCTCAAGACACGATCAGCCATCGTCATCACTCCTCTTCACATGCGTTTACGTCCGGGAACATCAACGCAACTCGAGGTTGCGAAGTTCCCGACCCAACGGTCCATGATACCGGGATACCCACCGACCGCCGTTTAGAGTCTGATTCGTGGCCTCCACGTCTACCGGGATCTCCCCCGTGACCCCGACCGTCAACCGCCGACGCGCACGTCCACAGCCCTGCCGGTGGTGCGGGCGCGAGGTGCCCGACGCCGGCATCGGGCGCCGCAGGCAGTACTGCCGACAGTCGTGCAGGCAGCGCGCCTACGAGCAGCGAGCCCTGGTCAAGGGCACGTCGGTACCCGCGGATGCCGTCGTCCTCACCGCCGAGGAGGCGTCGGAACTGTCCGACCGGGTCTTCCAGGTGCGCTGCGCGGCCGAGGACGTGGCGACCGCCGTGGAGGAGGGCGCAGACACGACCGAGTTGCGCGATCTCTGCTACGCGCTGATGCAGGCCGCCAAGGCGGCCGACGGCTGGCGCTAGGACCGACCGCCGTAGACCGCCAACCTCCCTGCAATCTCCACCAATTCTTCATGTATCGCCACGACGCGGCGCCCATGCTGTGGGCATGAGAAAACAACTCCGCACCCTGCTGGTGGGGTTCAGCGCCATGGTCGCCCTGGGCTCCCTGTCCGCCTGCTCGAGTGGCTCGTCGAACGATTCGTCGTCCACCACGTCGTCTTCGACGACGACCACGTCTGCCGTCGCCGCGCCGTTCCCGACGACGGCCACCTTCGTTGCCGACACCGAGGCCGATGGCAAGAAGATGACCATCGGGATCTCGGTGGAGGGCGACCAGATCACCGCATACGCATGCAATGGCATCGACGACGAAGCGTGGTTCTTCGGCAATCAAGCCGGTGGCGACATCGACATCACGTCGAAGTTCCGTGACACCTTGACCGCCTCGTTCAATGGCACCGATCTGACCGGCGATCTGGACATGAACGGCGTCAGTTATGACTTCACCGCCGCGCCCGTCTCCGAGCCGGCGGGCGTGTACACCGCGGACCTCGACGGTGTGCGCTCGTCATGGATCGTCCGGACGGACGGCTCGGCGATAGGCGTGCAGTTCAACGGGGGTGTCAGCGGCCGGGACTTCGAACAGGCCGAACTCCAGCAACTCAACGCCGCACAGTTTCAGGCACAGGTGCGAAACAAGCGCCAGCTGCAGCAGGCCGACCAATCGGTCAGGCTCAGCAAGGGGTCCCTCACCTCGCGGATCAACGGCCGCGACGTGACCGCCACGCGGGTGAGCGGAACTACCCGATTCGGCTGATCTTCCGCGCACGTCCACCCACGGCCCCGCCAGGCCACGCCGGTTTCCCGGCTGCCCGGCGGGGCCGTTTTACGTGGCCGAGGGGTCGCCACAAACTTTCTTCGACCTCCGTTGAACCATTTCGGGGGTTCGCCCGTCGTTCCCTTCGACGGCTCCCCAACGGGAGCGTGACGCCTGAAGGGATACATCGTGACCGTGCACTTGCCGCTTTCGGCGAACCCATCCGCGCTCGAGGCCGCAGTTTGGCACTTCGGTGAGTTCGTTCTCGACCTTCCCCGATATGAGCTGCGGCGCGACGGGGTCTCGGTGCGAGTCGAGCCGCAGGTGTTCGACGTGCTGACGCACCTCGTTCGGCACCGTCACCGGGTCGTGACGAAGAACGAGTTGTTCGACACGGTGTGGGGCGGACGCTTCGTGGGCGAAGCAGCCCTGACCAGTCGGATCAAGGCGGTCCGGCGCGCACTTGGCGACGACGGGGAGTCGCAGCACTACATTCGGACGGTGCGGGGCCGGGGTTACCAGTTCGTCGGGGTTCTCGCCGAACCGGAGGTCGATCCCGCCGAGCGCACGGTCGACGCCGACCCGCGGGGCCCGGAGATGGTTCTGCACCTCGGCAACGCCGTCGCACGACCGCACCGCACGTCGCCCCAGCGTTCGCGCCGCCCGCACGGGCACGGACGGGCACGCTACCGCGTGGCACCGTCGACGCGGCGCAGGGAATTCAACGGTCCGCCGAGATGAGACCGCTCGCCCAGCCGGCCATTACGCCAGGTCGGCTATGCTTCGAGCGCGGGCACAGGCGACGATCTCGGCACTCATCCGCCTACCATCTGCGCTGTCACAGTCGTCAGCCGCGGGACCACGGAGCGATAGAGGTACAGCCCAGGATGACGGACTCTGGCCCGGGGCCACGGCGCATGAATGATGCGGCAGGAGCCGATCTCATGCGGGGCATCTCCGACGAACACGGGCCGGCGTTGAATCGGTACGTACTTCGTCTCACGCGTGGCGACCGCGGATTCGCCGAGGACGTCGTTCAGGAATCGTTGCTTCGGCTCTGGCAGAACCAGAACGTCCTCACCACCTACTCCGAGGAATCCACCCGGGCGTGGCTGCACACGGTGGCCAGGAACTTGGTCATCGACGACCGGCGGAGTTCTCGCTACAAGCGCGAGCTGCAAACCGAGACCATGCCGGAGCGCACCTCTCCGGACATGTTCGGTCCCGCGGTGGACAAGTGGGTGGTGTCCGAGGCGCTGCGATCGCTGAGCCCGGAACATCGGGCCGTCTTGGTGAGGGTGCACTACCTCGGACAGACCGCCGTCGAAATCGGTCGCCACGAGGGCATTCCGCCGGGGACCGTGAAGTCTCGGCTGCACTACGCACTACGCGCGCTCCGCGCGGCGTTGGAGGAAAGGGGGGTAGTGCAATGACCTCCGACCGCGGCATGACCGAGTGGGACGCCGCGTACCTACTCGGCGCACTCACAGCAGAGGAAGCTGCCGAGTACGAGCGCTACCTCGCCACTTCTCCCCGACGCGCGGAACTCTCGGGCGCCGACGACATTCCGGGCATCCTGGACGTTCTGACTCCAGAAGAGGCGCTCGCTCTGATCGACGAAGGGCCGAAAGCCGACGTGCGGGGGGACGTTGCGGCCCAGCCCACGTCGCTCGGCGCGGCCGCGGAGCGGCGACGCCTTCGGTCACGCCGTGCCCGACTGGCGGGGGCACTCGCATCGGCCGCGGCATTCCTCCTCGTCGGGGGAATCGTGGGATATGCGGTCATTCCCCACGAACCGTCGTCGACGACTGGCGTCTCGCTGCAGGCGATGGCAGCCGGAGAACGAGCGGGCGTCAGTGCGTCACTCGCGGTGTCGGAGGAACCATGGGGAACCCGCCTCGATTGGCAGTGCGAATACACCAAGGCGTGGGCGTCGAACGTCGAGAGCTACGACCTCGTCGTCATGACGAAGGACGGTTCGGAGTCGACAGTCGCGTCCTGGCGCCCCTCCGGTGACGAGGCGACGAACTTGGCGGCCGCCACCGTGATTCCGACGTCGGACATCCGCAGCGTCGTCATTCGCGAGGCAGGCACCGCCACTCCGCTGGCCGTCACCACACTGACCTAGAGGTCTTACACGCGGTTGCATGGTCTGACCTTCGGCCGCGGCTGCGCCTAGTCTCTCGATGTGGACGAATGGTTCGAACGCAGCCCGTTCATCGGCTTCGCGCCCTGGGTCGTCTACTGGGTCGTCGCCGAAGGGCCCAGCACGTGGCTCTTCGGAGCGTTGTGCGCCGTGTTGTCGGCGGTGATCCTCGGCGTCTCCATGGGGTTTGGCGCGCCGCGCCTGCTGGAGATCGTCACCATCGTGTTCTTCGTCGTCGTAACCGCGGCGGGGGTGATCCTCGGCGCAGCCGACCGTGACTGGATGGACACCTACGCCACGACGCTGTCGAGCGGCGTGCTCGCACTGATGGCGCTCGGTTCGCTGGCGTTCACGCCGTTCACCGAGCAGTACGCCCGGGTGACGCGGCCGCTGGAGGACTGGGAGAAGCCGGCCTTCCGCCAGACCAACCGGGTCCTCACGCTGATGTGGGCGCTGGTCTTCGCCTTGATCGCGGTGCTTGGCTTCTTCGCGACCCAGGTGCCGCAGACGAAGGACTGGACGAACTGGGTGATCCCGATCGTCGTCCTCGTCGGCGCCGTCGGCATGACCCAGACCTACCCCGCCAAGGTGCGCGAACGGGCCAACCCCGCATCATGATCAGCGGCTGAGCGCCCCGGCACGCCGATGGCCGGGCGGGACGGCCATACGAATCTTCGCTACCGTCTTGTCATGCACGAACGCACCGTCCGCGTGACGATCGACAGCGGAACCATCGAGGGCTTCACCCGCGACGGCGTCCACCGGTGGCGGTCCGTCCCCTATGCCCGCCCGCCCGTCGGAGCGTTGCGGTACCGGGCACCGCAGCCCGTGGAGCCGTGGCGGGGCGTCCGGTACTGCCACGGTTACGCCTACTGCGCACCGCAGGATCGCAAGTACACCCTGCTGCGGCCCGGCAAGTTCCAGCCGATGAGCGAGGACTGCCTGACGCTGAACGTGGTGGCGCCGGAGACGCCCTCCGACGAACCGTTGCCCGTCATGGTCTTCGTCCACGGCGGCGGCTACATCCTCGGCAGTTCGGCCACCCCCATCTACGACGGTGCGGCCCTGGCCCGGCGTGGCTGCGTCTACGTGTCGGTGAACTACCGGCTCGGCCCGCTGGGCGCTCTGGACCTGTCGTCGCTGTCGACCGACGAGCATCCGATCGACGACAACCTGTTCCTGCGCGATCTGGTCCTCGCCTTGGGCTGGGTGCGCGACAACGCCGCGGTGTTCGGCGGTGACCCCGAGAACGTGACGGTCTTCGGCGAGAGCGCGGGCGCGCACGCCGTGGCCACCCTGCTGGCGACGCCCGCGGCCGAGGGCCTGTTCCATCGAGCCATCTCGGAGAGCCCCGCCAGCGGGATGGCTGGGACCCCGGAGATCGCCGCCGCGTTCGCCGACGACTTCGTCGGCTACCTCGGGGTCACCCGCGAAGAGGGCGCGGCCGCCATCATGGCCGCGCGACCGGCGGAACTCGTCGGAGCGCTCAACGACCTGATGCGCGACGGCATGAAGAAGATGCGCGGTGCGTTCCCCGTCGGCCCCACCTACGACACCGAGTACCTGCCCAGGGACCCCGTCGTGGCGATGCGTGAGGGAACCGCCCACCAGGTCCCGCTGATCGTTGGCACCAACGCCGACGAGGGCAAGCTGTTCACCCGCTTCCTGCAGTTGCTGCCGACCAGCGAGCCGATGATCGAGATGCTGCTCGCGGACACTGACGTCGAGGTCCGCGACCGGATCACCTCGGCCTACCCCGGGTACCCGAACGCGTCGGCGTGCGTGCGGCTCGGCGGCGACTTCGCCTTCGGGACGGCGGCCTGGCAGATCGCCGAGGCACATGGCAGGCACGCACCGACCCACGTCTACCGCTACGACTACGCCCCGCGCACGTTCCACTGGTCGGGGTTGGGTGCCACCCACGCCACCGAACTGTTCGCGGTATTCGACGTCTACCGCAGCCGGTTCGGCTCGCTGCTGACGGCCGCGGCCGACCGCCGCTCGGCACGACGGGTCAGCAACGAGGTGCAGAACCGGTGGCGCGCGTTCAGCCGCGAGGGCGTGCCCGGGGACGGTTGGCCGACCTACACGCCGGAAAAACGCGCCGTGCTCGTCTTCGACCGGCGCACCCGCCTCGAACACGATCCCAACCCGGAACGCCGCCGCGCGTGGGAGGGTTTCTCGCTCGCGGCGAATTAGGCTGCGACGCCGGGCACGGTGTGGTTGCGTGAGCGGGTGAGCCACCCCCTGGATCCGCTGTCGGCCGCCGAGTTCCGGACCGTCGCCGAGACGTTGCGACGGGACCACGGCGTCGACTCCGGTTGGCGCATCGCGTCCATCGAACTGGCCGAGCCGGGCAAGGCGGACCTGCGGGCGTTCGACGAGGGAGGGCCGACGCCACCGCGCCGGGCCGTCGCCGTGTGCCTCGACCGGTCGGCGAACGCGACCTACAAGAGCGTGGTCTCGATCGAGGACGGCCGCACAGAGGCGTTCGAGCACGTACCCGGAGTGCAACCCAACTTCACCGTCGACGAGTACACCGAGTGCGACCGGGTGCTCCGCGCGCATCCCGACGTGGTGGCAGCGCTCGAAGCCCGTGGCATCGTCGGCGTCGAGAACGTGTTCATGGACACCTGGACCTACGGCGACGCGCTGATCCCGGAGGAATACGGCGACCGGCGGCTCGGCTGGTCGGACACGTGGCTCAAGGAGGGGCCGGGCCGGAATCCCTACGCGCACCTGGTCAGTGGCCTGCACTGCATCATCGACCTGAACACGATGGAGGTGCTGCGCGTCGAGGACGACGGCCCGTTCGCCGGCGGCAAGACCGAGATGCCCTCGGTGATGGGCGAATACGTGCCCAAGTACGTGCCCGAGCGCATTCGATCGTCGTCGCGGCGCGAACCGCTCAAGCCCCTGCACGTGACCCAACCCGAGGGCCCGTCGTTCACGATCGACGGCAATCTGCTGCGGTGGCAGAACTGGTCGTTGCGCGTCGGGTTCAACTACCGCGAGGGCATGACCTTGCACACCGTGCGCTACCAGGACGGCGACCGCAACCGGTCGATCGCCCACCGCATGTCGTTCGCCGAGATGGTGGTGCCCTATCGCGACCCGTCACCGGACCACTACCGCCGCACGGCATTCGACATCGGGGAGTGGGGGCTGGGGTTCATGACCCAGTCACTGGAACTCGGCTGTGACTGTCTCGGCGAGATCCGCTACCTCGACGCGGTCCTGCACGACAGCAGCGGGGAGCCCTACTCGATCGCCAACGCGATCTGCATCCACGAAGAGGACGACGCGGTGCTGTGGAAGCACGTCGACCACGACAGTGGTGCCGAAGTCCGCCGCACGCGCAGGCTCACCCTGTCGTTCCACGTCACCGTCGCCAACTACGAGTACCTCACGTACTGGCGGCTGTATCAGGACGGCAACATCGAGTGCGAGGTGCGCGCCACCGGAATCATGGTCACCACGCCACTGGCTTTCGGACAGTCCAGCGCGAACGGCACCTTGGTCGACGAGCGCACGTACGCCCCGTTCCACCAGCACTTCCTGGTCGCCCGCCTGGACCTGGACGTCGACGGACCCGACAACACCGTCGTCGCGACCGAGTCCCATGCCGAGCCGATGGGCCCGGACAACCCTCACGGACTCGCCATGGTCGTCCGCAACGTTCCGCTGCGCACCGAGTCCGAGGGCATGCAGGACGTCGACTTCGCCACGCAGCGAGCGTGGAAGGTGGTCAACCCCAACGTCGTCAACGGCCTCGGCACGCACCCGTCGTACAAGCTGGTGCCCGGCGGCGCGATCCCGCCCATGTTCGACCCCGAATCACCGGTGCTCAAACGCGCGAACGTCATCGGTCACACCCTGTGGGTGACGCCGAATCACCCCGACGAGCGCTGGCCCGCAGGCGAATTCGTCAACCAGTCGGCCTCCGACGGCGGGCTCGGGGCGTGGACGAAGGCCGACCGCCCGATCGACAACACCGACGTCGTGCTCTGGTACGTCTTCGGGTTGCACCACATCACTCGGCCGGAGGACTGGCCCGTGATGCCGGTGGACGTGGTGTCGTTCTGGCTGAAGCCGTACGGATTCTTCGACCGCAACCCCAGCCTCGACGTGGAACCGTCGCCGCCGAGCGAGTGCCACCGCCCCAGTTGACACGCGTCAACATCGTTGGCCGAAATCGGCGTGTCGGGCACGGCACTTGTCCTACGTTGACGTGGTGCACCCGGATTCCGCCGCGTCAACGCGCCCACCGCGCATCGAACGCCCCACCGATCTGACCGCCGAGTGGCTCACCTCGGCGTTAGGGCAGGGCGAGGTCACCGGATTCACCGTCGACCGCATCGGCACCGGCCAGATGAGCGAGTGCTACCGCGTGGACCTCACCTACGCCGACGGGGGCAGTGGTCCGGCGTCGGTCGTTCTGAAGGTCGCCGCCGCCGACCCGAGTAGTCGGCAGACGGGTCTGGCGATGGGACTCTACGAGCGGGAGGTGCGCTTCTACTCGGAGATCGCCCCCGGCCTCGGTGCTTCCGGGGAGAGGATCAGTCCCGTCTCGCCGTGCTTCCACAGCGCCTACGATCCGGCGACCGGAGCGTTCGACCTCCTGCTCGGAGACGCCGCGCCCGCCGTCGTCGGCGACGAGATCCGGGGCGCCACAGCCGAACAGGCCGCTCTGGCGCTCACCCAGCTGGGGCTGGTGCACGGCCGGCTGCTGGGTGACGAGACCCTGGCGGGCGCCGAGTGGCTCAACCGCGACTCCCCGGTCGACCAGGGGCTGATCGGTGCCCTGTACGCAGGCTTCATCGACCGCTATCGCGACCAGGTCGCGCCGGAGCACCGCGAGGTGTGCGAGCGCTTCGTCGGGACCTTCGATGCCTACATGGCGGCCGAGGCCGAGGCAGGTCAGCCGCGCGGGCTGATCCACGGCGACTACCGGCTGGACAACATGCTGTTCGGCGCCGACGGCGCCGACCGCCCCCTCACGGTGGTCGACTGGCAGACGGTGACGTGGGGGCCTGCGTTCACCGACGTGGCGTACTTCCTCGGCTGTGCACTGCCGGTCGAGCGGCGGCGGGAACTGTACGACGAGCTGCTGCGGACCTACCACGATGCGCTGGGGCCCGATGCCGGTGTCACGCTCGACGCCGTCCGCGAGGGCGTCCGGCACCAGACGTTCTTCGGCGTGCTGATGGCGATCGTCTCGCCAATGCTCGTGGAGCGGACCGAACGCGGCGACGAGATGTTCATGGCGATGATCGAGCGGCACTGCCAGCACGTCATCGACACCGACGCGCTCAGCATCCTGCCCGCGCCCACCGTGCCTGAACCGTTGCAGCCCAACGCCGATGACGAGGGTGCGCATCCGCCGACCGACGAGCCGCTGTGGAGTGAGAGCTGGTACTTCGACTTCGTCGACGCTGCGCAGGACGTCGGCGGGTGGATCCGGCTCGGCCTGATCCCGAACCAGGGCCACGCCTGGATCAACGGCCTGCTGTGCGGGCCGAACCTGCCGACGATCGCGGTGCTGGACTTCGAGGCGCCGCTGCCCGAGGACCACGGGCACGTCAGCACCGGTGCGATCGACCTCGTGCTGGAACCCGGCGAAGCGCTTCGGACCTATCGGGTGTCGCTGAACGGGCGCGGTGAGGCGTTCGACGATCCGGCAGCGCTGCTGCGGGGCGAGTCGGGCCGCCCCGTCGACGTCGCGATCGACCTGACGTGGACGACAGCTGGCACGCCGTACCAGTACCGACTGTCGACGCGCTACGAGATCCCGTGCACTGTCTCGGGTCGCGTCACCGCCGACGGCCACTCCTTCGACTTCGCCGACGTGCCCGGCCAGCGCGACCATTCGTGGGCCGCGCGGGACTGGTGGAGCATGGACTGGGTGTGGAGCGCGCTGCACCTCGACGACGGCACCCACGTGCACGGCCTCGACCTGAGGATCCCGGGCGCACCGCCGCTGGCCGCGGGGTATCTGCAACGCGCGGGGGAACCGCTGGTCGAACTGGATCGCGTCACGGCGCGGGAGACGTTCGGCGCCGACGAGCTGCCCGTGTCGACCGTGCTGGAGTGTGCGCCCGGCGATCTCGTGGCGACCATCGACGTGCGCGGGCACGCCCCAGTGCTCCTGACGTCGCCGGACGGCAGGCTGAGCCGCTTCCCGCGGGCCTGGGCGACGGTCACCACCGCCGACGGCCGCACCGGCGTCGGCTGGATCGAGTGGAACCGCAACCTCGCCACCTGATCTCTCTCATTCCTTCGGCGAGCGTGCGTGTCTGCGGGCGACACGCCGTGTCCTGACCCGATTCCACGCACGCTCGCGGCAGGCTGTCGGTGATGGTCATCAAGTCGATTGCACTGTTCGTGGCGGCGGCGCTGCTGGAGATCGGCGGGGCCTGGCTGGTCTGGCAGGGCGTGCGCGAGCATCGCGGGTGGCTGTGGATCGGTGCGGGCGTCCTCGCGCTCGGCGCTTACGGGTTCGTGGCCGCATTCCAGCCCGACGCCAACTTCGGCAGGGTCCTCGCCGCGTACGGCGGTGTCTTCATCGCGGGGTCGCTGCTGTGGGGGATGGTCGCCGACGGGTTCCGGCCCGACCGGTGGGACGTCGGTGGCGCCGTGATCTGTCTCGTCGGGGTCGGCCTGATCATGTACGGGCCGAGGTAGAGCGGCTAGTCGCAACTGTCGCACACGCCGGTGAGCGGCCACTCATGTGTCGCATCGCGGCGTTTCGCGTATGACAACTGGCCACTCGCCGACCGCCACCGCACCCCGCCGCGAGCGTGCGCAGACTCGGGTTTCCGCCCGGCGTGTCGCCCGCAGACACGCACGCTCGCGGAGAGAGGGGCCCGCGGAGAGGGGGAACACGACGGGCCCGCTAGATCAGGTGTGCCTCGTCGTCGTCGAGGTCGTGGCGGCCCAGGCCCATGGGGGTGGCGGCGGGGATGTCGCCGCCTGCGAGCACCGTCCGCGTGATGGGCGTGAGCGTGCGGAACAGCAGCGTCAGGTCGGCGTCGTCGAGCGCGTCGAACGCCGGCAGTGCCAGCGCGTCGGTGGTGTCCTCGATGCGTTGCTTGAGGGCGCGTCCGGCGTCGGTCAGCGCCCCGGCGCCGTCGACCAGGCCGCTTTCGGTCAGACGACGAGTGCAGTCGCGCCACTCGTCCTCGTCGTAATGCCTGCTCTTGACGATGAACTCGCGCGGCACGCGATCGGCCAGGGAATGCAGCACGTTGCTCTCCCGCCCGCTGATCCCGTTGGCGACCAGAACCGCTACGTGCGCGTCGCCGCGCTGTTCGCGCAGCAGGGTGGTGGCGTGCCAGAGCCTGGCTACCGGGTCGTCTGGCCACGGTAGCGCGAGGTTCGCGGCGAACAGCGGACGCCCGGCCCACGGTGCGCTCCGCGCCGCCCGCTCGAGAAGCGAAGCGGCCGTGCGCAACCCATCGTCGTCGGCGACCCCGCACCGCCGCAGTGCCGCGGCCGCGGACTGCTCACGGGCCTCGAGTGCGGCCGACGGCGGCGCGAAGGTCCACGCCGACGGCAGCGCGCGCGCAACGTGCGCCGGCGAGAAGTTGTAGAACGTCGCGGCCACCAGCTCCGCCGGGACGGCGCCCAGCGGTGCCGAGCGTCCAGCGAAGTAACTCATCCAAAACCCGCGATACCCGGCGTTGTCGAACGCCGAGATGGCCTCCGGCGAGAAGTAGGTCAGGGCGTGCACGGGTTCGAAGCGGTCGAACAGCCGTCGAGCGATCTGCGGTGTTCTGGTCATCCTCGCAGTCAAGCATCACCGGCCGGGGGACGGCCGAGCGGCCGCTGGGACGGGCCGACCCTCAGGACTTGAGGACCGCCGTGCCGCCTGCCAGCTCGTCGTGCTTCCCCTGCCTGGTGGGGCTGCCGCTGATCGTCACGGCGATGACGATCATCGCCACGACCCCGAGCAGGCCGCCGACGAACGGAATGATCGGCAGCAGCGTGAACGCGTTGCGGATGGCGGACTGCTTGAGGTCGGGCTTGCCCATTCCGCCTGCGCCACGCACGTGCAGCCCGAGGACCTTCTTGCCCGGGGTCCAGCCCTGGGTCACCTCGAACAGCACGAAGTAGCCGAACGCCAGCGCGCCGGTGAACAAACCCGTGACGAGGATGCTCGACAGCGAATCGGTGGCGTAGGCGAGGAAGAACCCCACGACACCGACGATCAAGCCATCGATGACACGCGCGAGCCACCGGGTGAACAAGCCACCCGGTTGGCCTCGCGTCGGGTCGGTACTGCCGTATGGAGCGGAGAAGGGATCACCAGCCGTCATGCGGCACAATCTACGCCGGAACCCCGGCGCTCAGCGTCAGCTGCGACGCTGCTTCTTCGCATGCTTCTTGGCCTGCTTTGCCTGCTGACGGGCGTTCTCTGCGATCTCGGCGCTGCGGTCCGCGGCCAGTTCGGCGAGCAGGGCGCTGCGGTCGCGGGCACGCTCGGCGAGTTCGACACTCCGCTCGCGGGCGAGGGTGGCCAGCTCGGGTGCGCGCTTCTGCGCCTTCACGGCCAGCTTGTCGCTGCGCTTCTGGGCCTTGGCGGCCAGCTTATCGCCGCGCTTGGACGCGACCCCGGCGATCTCGGTGCTGCGCTTGGTCGCCACGTCGGCGAACTCGGCACCGCGCTTGGAGGCCACGTCGGCGAACTCGGCGCCGCGCTTGGAGGCGACCTCGGCGAGCACGGCGCCGCGCTTGGAGGCCACGTCGGCGAACTCGGCGCCGCGCTTGGAGGCGACCTCGGCGAACTCGGCACCGCGCTTGGAGGCCACGTCGGCGAGTTCTGCGCCACGCTCGCGCGCGACGTGCAGACCGCTCTGCAGGTTGTGGCCGACGCGGTCGACGAGTTCGCTGTCGACCAGTGCGCCGTTCGACGAGCTGGGCAGCGCGCCAGACACCGACGCGGAGACCTTCTTGGCGGCGCGGCGGCCGCGCCAGCCCAGCGACGGCTTCCCCTCAGTGTCGACCGAGGCGATGATCAGACCGCCAATGAGGCTGAGGTCGGCGAGGAACGCGCGACGCTCCGAAGCCATCCGCTCGGGATCGGACTCATTCCAGAATGCGTGTCCTCCAAGGCTTCCCGGGACCACACTGAACGCCAGTGCGGCCGAGGCGAGACGGGGAAGCTTGCCGGTGGCCAGCAGCAGTCCGGCACCGACCTGCACACCCGCGGTGACCTTGGCGACGGTCTCGGCGTTGGTGGGGACGTTCGGCCCCACCGGATCGGGCAGCTTGGCCAGGCCCTCGAGAGTCGGCTTGGCGGCGTCTGCCGCCGGCTTGGGACTACGAAGCGACTCCACTCCGCGCGCGATGAACGTGGTGGCAAGCATGGGTCGTGCGACGCGACGAATCAACATGCGCCCATCATTCCCCTCCGATCATGATCACAAACACGCAGAGGCCCAGCTTCGGGGTAACTTCGCACTAGGTCCTAGTTCTGCGTAACCAAAGGAGACGGCGTGGCGCTCGTCGCTGGAATCGACTCGTCGACCCAGTCGTGCAAGGTCGTGGTGTGCGACGCCGAGACCGGCGAGATCAGGCGGTCGGGGGCCGCCCCGCACCCCGGGGGGACCGAAGTCGACCCGCACGTGTGGTGGACCGCCCTCGGGGAGGCGGCGCACGCGGCCGGTGGGCTCGACGACGTCGCCGCCGTGTCGGTGGGCGCTCAGCAGCACGGCATGGTCTGCCTCGACAAGAGCGGCCAGGTGGTTCGCCCCGCGCTGCTGTGGAACGACACCCGCTCCAGCGCCGCGGCCAGGGACCTCGTCGACGAACTCGGCGGCGCCGGACAGTGGGCGCAACGCATCGGGGTCGTCCCGGTCGCGGCCATCACTGCGGCGAAGCTGCGGTGGCTGGCCGACAACGAGCGGGATCACGCCGACGCGACGGCTGCGGTGTGTCTGCCCCACGACTGGCTGACCTGGCGACTCTCCGGCTCGACCGACATCGAGGACGTCCGCACCGACCGTAGCGACGCCAGTGGCACCGGGTACTTCTCCGCCGAAGACGGGTCCTACGACCTCGATCTCCTGAAGCTCGCGATGCGCGGGCGGCGCCCGCTGGTGCCGGAGATCGTCGGCCCTGCCGAGGCGGCGGGGCGGACCACCACCGGTGCGGCATTGGGCGCCGGCGCCGGTGACAACGCCGCCGCGGCACTCGGCATCGGCGCAGGCCCCGGTGACTGCGTCGTGTCGCTCGGGACGTCCGGTGTGGTCAGCGCGGTCGGTGACGCGGCGCCGCACGACGCGAGTGGACTGGTCGCGGGATTCGCCGACGCCACCGGGCGACAGCTGCCGCTGGTCTGCACGCTCAACGGCGCCCCCGTGCTCGCGGCCGTCGCCAAGACGCTCGGGGTGGACTTCGACGAACTCGACCGGTTGGCGCTGTCGGCACCCGCGGGTGCCGAGGGGCTGTCCCTGGTTCCGTACTTCGACGGGGAGCGGTCGCCCAACCTGCCCGAGGCCAGCGGTGCCTTGCAGGGCATGACGACGCGAAACCTCTCCTCGGCCAACGTCGCTCGCGCGGCGGTCGAGGGGTTGCTGAGTTCGATCGCGTTCTGCCTCGACCAGATCGACGCCCAGGGCATCGAGGTCCGGCGGGTCATCCTCGTCGGCGGTGGCGCGCGGTCCGAGGCCGTCCGCCGGATCGCCCCGGCGATCCTGGGCAAGCCGGTGCACGTGCCGACGCCCGCCGAATACGTCGCACTCGGAGCGGCACGGCAGGCGGCCTGGGTGCTGTCGGAGTCCGACGAGCCACCGTCGTGGTCGTTCGGCGTCACCGCGACCTACGAGGCGGAGCCCACCCCCGACGTGCTCGAGCGCTATCGGGCAGCGCAACGGCTGACCCTGGGGCAGTGAGACGCGGTCAGCGACGTGCCTGCGGGCGCGGCCACGCCGGCCGAGGGAGATCGTCGGCGCCAGGGCGCAACCGATCGAGGACGGCACGCAGCGGCGGCCACGTCGACCGACCGGCCCGGGTCACCGCGTAGGCGGTGAGCACGACCGTCGGGTCGGTGAGCCGCAGCACCTTCACGCCGTCGCTGGTGGGCCTATCCCGTGGGAGCAGGCCGACGCCGTATCCGGCGACGATCAGTTCTTCGACGAGGTCGAGACTGTCGATCTGGTGCGCTATGCGTGGCGTGAACCCGGCCATCGCGCCGAGCGTGCGCACGGCGTCCTCGTCAGCGGTGTTGCGGGAGTTCACGATCCACGTCCGGTCGGCATAGTTCGCAAGGTCGACGGGCCCCTCCGGCTCGTCGGTGGGAACGCCGAGACCCCACGCCGTCGACCACAGCGCTACGGCCTCGAGTACCGGGTTCAGCGAGGCAGGCGCGAGGCTGTAGTCGTAGGTCAGCGCGAGATCGAGGTCGTCGTCGACCAGCATCGCGAACGCCTCGATCGGCTCGTACTCGGAGATGACCACGTCGATGGCGGGGTGGCGCCTTGCGAGCTCGGTCAGGATCGGCAGCAGCGACACCCGTATCCCGGTGGCGAAGCCGCCGACCCGCAGCGTCCCCGCCGGGTCGGCATCCGGATCGAGGTCGAGCCGCGCGGCGTCGACGGCGGCAAGGATCTCGACCGCGTGGTCGGCGAGCCGTCGCCCGGCAGGGGTCAACCGCACCCGCCGCCCGTCCGGCTCGATCAGACGCGTGCCGGTCTCCCTGGCGAGCGCGGCGATCTGCGCGGAGACGGTCGAGGTGGTCAGGTGGTGGCTCTCGGCCACCGCGCGCATGGACCCGAGCCGCGACAGCGCCAGCAGCAGCTGCAGTCGGCGGGTGTCCACGTGCCCATTCTGGGCCATCTCGTTCGGCCTGCCACCGTCTCCCGAAGACCTGTGCCAGAACACGTCTGTGCGACGATGCCGGGATGACCGCTCGCCCGGCCCACTTCGTGAAGACTTCCGACGACGTCTTCGAACCGACGCAGTTCGCGCAGAGTCACTGGGGCGCCGACCATCTGAACGGGCCTGCTCTGGTCGGCCTCGCGGCGTCGGTCCTCGACGAGCGTTACGGGTTGTCGGACTTCACCCCGGCCCGGCTGACCGTCGACCTCTTCAAGGCAGGCAGGGGGGTGCCGACCACCGCGGTGACCCGCCTGATCCGCGAGGGGCGTCGGGTCCGCAACGTCGAGTGCGAGCTGATCCAGGGTGGCAGCACCATCGTGCGTGCCGTGCTGGTGCAGTACCGGAAGTCCGATGCCCCGCGTGGCGAGGAGTGGTCGCCGACGGCTCGTTTCACGCCGCCCACCGACGTCGACGACACACAGCACATCTACGTCGGCTCCGACGACGCCGGGTGGACGGGTGCGATCGCCGACCACCAGAACACCGCACGCAAACGCTGCATGAACCGTTCCATCGACGCCGTCGAGGGCAGGACGAACAGCCCGCTCGCGAACGCCGCGATGGCGGCCGAAGGCACCAGCCTGGTCACCAACCTGGGGAGCGCAGGCGTCGGCTACATCAACGGCGACCTGACGGTGGCGCTGTCCCGGTTGCCCGACGACCAGTGGATCGGCGTTCAGGCCGACTCGCACTGGGTGTCCGACGGCATCAGCGTCGGTACCGCGACGCTGTTCGACGCCCGCGGCCCGTTCGGGACCGGCATGGTGACCGCAGTCAGCAATCCGGCTGCGCAGATCGACTTCTCCGCCGACCCATTTCCCGAGCGCATGCGCTGACCGAGTCGCTGTGTCGGGATAGCCCCTGCACGTAGGGTTGGCGCCGTGGACCTGCTGCTCGGCATCGACATGGGGACGGGAAGCACCAAGGGTGTGCTCGTCGACGCCGCCGGCACGGTGATCGCCTCCGAGACCGTCGCGCACGCGATGAACCTGCCCCGCCCCGGCTGGGCCGAGGTCGACGCCGAGGGACTTTGGTGGCGCGAGGTCTGCGAGATCGCCGCCAGGCTCACTGCCCAGATGCCCAGCGGCGGCGTCTTGGCGGCGATGTGCGTCAGCGGGGTGGGTCCGTGTCTGGTGCTGTGCGACGCGGATCTGCGACCGCTTCGGCCTGCCATCCTCTACGGGATCGACACCAGGGCGACGGCCGAGATCGACTTGCTCACTAGGGAATTCGGCGAGGACGCGATCCTGGATCGGGCGGGCACGCTGCTGTCCAGCCAGGCGGTGGGGCCGAAGCTGGAGTGGGTGTACCGGCACGAGCCCGAGGTGTTCGCCAGTGCCGCAGGCTGGTACGGCTCGAACTCCTTCATCGCCGCCAAGCTCACCGGCGAGTACGTGATGGATCACCACACCGCGAGCCAGTGCGACCCGCTGTATGCCACGCGCGACTTCGAGTGGAACCAGCCGTGGGGGAGGCGCATCTGCAGGCACCTGCCGCTGCCGAGGCTGGTCTGGCCGAGCGAGGTCGTGGGGACCGTGCACGCGGAAGCCGCTGCGGCGACGGGCGTTCCGGTGGGCACACCGGTGGTGGCGGGTACCGTCGACGCGTACTCCGAGGCCTTCTCGGTGGGCGTCCGACACCCCGGTGATCAGATGATGATGTACGGCTCGACGATGTTCCTGGTGCAGATCATCGACGCCTATCACAGCGACCCGACGCTGTGGACCACCGCGGGCATCGAGCACGGCAGCCTGGCGCTGGCCGCGGGCACGTCGACGGCGGGCAGTCTGATCGGCTGGTTGCAGACGGTCACCGGCGGTGCACCGTTCGACGAACTGATGGCCGAGGCCTCCCGCGTCCCTCCTGGCAGCGAGGGTCTACTGGTCCTGCCGTACTTCGCAGGCGAGCGCACCCCGGTGTTCGATCCCCAGGCCCGTGGCGTGCTGGCCGGGTTGACTCTGCGACACGGTCGAGGCCATCTGTTTCGGGCTGCCTACGAGGGGATCTCGTTCGGCATCCGGCAGATCCTCGAGCGCTTCGACGACGCGCACACCGGCACCAGGACCGTGGCGGTGGGCGGGGGACTGCGCAGCCCGGTGTGGGCGCAAGCGGTCAGCGACATCACCGGCCGCGTCCAGGAGGTGCCCGAACAGGCGATCGGCGCCAGCTACGGTGACGCGCTGCTCGCGGCCATCGGGGTGGGTCTCGTTCCGCCGGAGACGGATTGGACGAAGATCCAGCGCGAGATCAAGCCGAATCCCGATACGCGGGCTCTCTACGACGACCTGTACGCGACCTGGTGCGAACTGTATCCGGCGACCAAGGATCAGGTGCACCGGCTCAGCCGGTGACCTCGGCGTTGCGAACGGCGTCCAGCAGCGCCTCGGCGGTGGATGGATCGGTGACCAACCGGTTGAAGTGTCCACCGCGCGCCCCGGCGGCGATCGAGTCGAGCTTTTCCCGGCCAACCGCAACGGCGATGGTGACCGGAATGTGGTGCAGCGCCTTCAATTCCAGCGCGATGAGCCGGTCGCTGCCGTCGAAGTCGACTTCGTCGCCCGCACGGTCGTAGAAGCGCGAGCAGACGTCGCCGACGGCCGCCCGCAGTGACGTCGAGCCCGTTGGCACGAATCGCGGGATGTCCGAACGGGTGAGCGGCGGTGCGCCGACGCCCATCAGTGCACACCGTGCGGTCGGCCACTGGTGCAGCACGCGCTGGATGCTGGGGTCGTTCAGCAGCGACTGGTACAGCTCGGGCCCTGGCAGTGCCGGCGCGAACAGGTAATTGGCCCGGCCCCCAACGCGATTGGCGACCAGGCGAGTGATCTCGTTGGTCTGATACCACTCCTCGGGCTGATCGTTGCCACCGACGGTAGGCGCGATCACCACCCCGGGTAGCGGGGTCAGATCGTGTTGCGCCAACTCGTAGACGGTGCGCCCGGAACTGACCAGCAGCACGTCGCCGGGCAGAAGGCCGGCCTCGCTGAGGGCCCGGCCCGTCGCTGGTGCCAGTGCCCGGCCCATCACGTCGACGATGCCGCGACCGGGACCGGGGGCGGGCAGGGGAGCGCACAGGTAGACCCGCTCGAGGCCGAGGGCGCGCGCGAGACGGTCGGCGAGGTCACCCGAGCGCGCCTCGGCGGGAGGGACCACCTCGATGCGCACGATGCCCTGCCGCTTCGCCTCAGCCAGCAGTCTGCTGACGGTCGCGCGGCTGGTGCCAAGCCGCTCGGCCACCTCGGCCTGGGTCGCATCGTCCTCGTAGTACAGCCGCGCCGCCGTGTACAGCAGCGATGCCGAGAAGTGACTGCTCTCCGGCGGGGCGTGCCCGTCGGGCGCAGCGCCGTCCACCGGTGCGGTAGCGGGGTGCGTCTGAGCCGGCCGTGGCATGCGACGAGTATGGCATCGAACCACATTCTGAACATCTGTTCTGCACGAGATCTTGCTGAACATCGGTTCTGGACAAATGTGCACGTGCCTGGATAGTGTGAGCCCGACCACACGTGCGAAGGAGTGCATCGATGAGTGACCAGATCCCCGAGAAGATGCAGGCCGTCATCTGTCACGGCCCGCACGACTACCGACTCGAGGAGGTCGCCGTCCCGCAGCGCAAGCCGGGGGAGGCGCTCATCAGGGTCGAGGCCGTGGGCATCTGTGCCAGCGACCTGAAGTGCTACCACGGCGCCGCCAAGTTCTGGGGCGACGAAAACCGCCCCGCCTGGGCCGAGACCATGGTGATCCCCGGGCACGAATTCGTCGGTCGGGTAGTCGAACTCGACGACGCGGCCGCCAAGCGCTGGGGCATCGCCGTCGGTGATCGGGTGGTGTCCGAACAGATCGTGCCGTGCTGGGAGTGCCGCTTCTGCAAGCGCGGGCAGTACCACATGTGCCAGCCCCACGACCTCTACGGCTTCAAGCGCCGGACGCCGGGAGCCATGGCGAGCTACATGGTCTATCCCGTCGAGGCGTTGGTGCACAAGGTGTCCGCCGACATCCCGCCGGCGCACGCCGCGTTCGCCGAACCGCTGTCGTGCTCGCTGCACGCCGTGGAACGGGCCCAGATCACGTTCGAGGACACCGTCGTGGTGGCCGGCTGCGGCCCCATCGGCCTCGGCATGGTCGCCGGCGCGCGGGCCAAGAACCCGATGCACGTCATCGCGCTCGACATGGCGCCGGAGAAGCTGGAACTCGCCAAGCTGTGCGGGGCCGACGTCACGATCAACATCGCCGAGGAGGACGTCGAGGCCATCGTCATGGGCCTCACCGACGGATACGGCGCCGACGTCTACCTGGAGGGCACAGGCCATCCGTCGGCTGTTCCACAGGGGCTCAACGCCCTGCGCAAGCTGGGCCGCTACGTGGAGTACGGGGTGTTCGGCAGTGACGTCACCGTCGACTGGAGCATCATCAGCGACGACAAGGAACTCGACGTCCTCGGCGCGCACCTGGGCCCGTACTGCTGGCCCGCGGCGATCAAGATGATCGAATCCGGTGTGCTGCCGATGGATCGGATCTGCACGCATCAACTGCCCCTCACCGACTTCCAGAAGGGCCTGGACCTCGTCGCCAGCGGCAAGGAATCGGTCAAGGTCTCCTTGATCCCGGCGTGAGCGAAGGATTGAATCGAATGAGTCCAGAACACTTCAGAGCCTCACGCCAGCTGTCGCGCCGAAACATGTTGGCCGCGATGGGCCTTGCCGGTGCGGCCGCTGCGACGCTGCCGGTCCTGTCGGCCTGCGGGGTGGGCGGCAGTGCCAGCGCACCCAACGGAGCGGACGCCGTCACCGGCGGCTTCGATTGGCGCAAGGCCGCCGGGTCCACCATCAACGTGCTGCAGACCCCGCACCCGTACCAGGTGTCGTATCAGCCGCTGCTCAAGGAGTTCACCGAACTCACCGGGATCAACGTCAACGTCGACCTGGTGCCCGAGGCGGACTACTTCACCAAGCTGAACACCGAGCTGGCCGGCGGCTCCGGCAAGCACGACGCGTTCATGCTGGGTGCCTACTTCATCTGGCAGTACGGCCCGCCGGGATGGGTCGAGGATCTCTCACCGTGGCTGCAGAACACCGCGGCCACCAGCGCCGAATACGACTTCGAGGACATCTTCGAGGGACTGCGGACCTCCACGCGGTGGGACTTCACGCTGGGCAACCCGCTGGGAACCGGTGGGCAGTGGGCGATTCCGTGGGGCTTCGAGAACAACGTGGTCGCCTACAACAAGCGGATCTTCGACGAGAAGGGCATCACCAAGCTGCCCGACAACCTCGATGACTTCATCCAGCTCGCCGTCGACCTGACCGACCGTTCCGAGAACCGGTACGGACTGTCGACCCGCGGGTCCAAGTCCTGGGCCACCATCCACCCGGGCTTCATGACCCAGTACACGCGCCAGGGCGCGGTCGACTACACCTGGAACGGGTCGGAACTGGTCGCGGAGATGGACAGCGACCAGGCCATCGACTTCACCCGCAAGTGGATCGACCTCCAGCACCAGGCGGGACCCACGTCGTGGACGACCTACGACTACCCCAATGCGACAGGGGATCTCGGCGACGGCAAGGCGATGATGGTGTTCGACGCCGACAGCGCCACGTACCCGAAGAACAAGCCGGGTGCGAGCAAGGAGGCGGGCAACATCGCGTGGTACGCGGGACCCGCCGGGCCGGACGGCAACTACAAGACCAACCTGTGGACGTGGAGCTGGGCGATGAGCGCCAACTCCCGCAACAAGTTGCCTGCCTGGTTGTTCATCCAGTGGGCCACCGGCAAGGACTCGATGAACAAGGCGGTCGAGGGCGGTTCCTACGCCGACCCGGTTCGCCAGTCCGTGTTCGACACCACGTTCAAGCGGGTGGCGGCGGATCAGTTCGGCTATCTCGAGGCGTTCGAGACGGTCATCGGTGAGTCGAAGATCCAGTTCACGCCGCAGAAGAAGTTCTTCGACACCACGCAGAACTGGGCTGTTGCGCTGCAGGACATCTACGGCGGGGACGACGTGGCATCGCGCCTGCGGAGTCTGGCCAAGACCAACACCTCCAAGGTCAACCTCTAGGAGATCTGTACCCATGACCACTCAGACTCCCAAGGCACCGGCCACGTCACCCGACGAGCCGACCACCGAGACGCGCCGCAGGCCGCCCGAGGTACCGAGGTGGCGGCGCAAGCTGCGGCCGTACCTTTTGTCGATCCCGGCCCTCGTCATCGTCATCGGCATCCTCTATCCATTCGCAGTGGGCGCCTACTACGCGTTCCTCAACTACGCCGCGGTGAACCCGGATCCGCACTTCGTATGGTTCCAGAACTTCGGCTCCGTCCTCGGCGACCAGGTGTTCTGGAAGAGCGTCCAGGTCACCGTCACGTTCGCGGTCGCCGCCACGGCGATCGAGACGGCCCTGGGCGTCGGCCTCGCGCTATTGCTCAACCGGTCGTCGATCATCGGCAAGATCTTCGAGAAGGTGTTGATCCTGCCCTTGATGATCGCCCCCGTCATCGCGGGCGTGATCTGGAAGCTGATGTTCAACCCACAGTTCGGCGTGCTCAATCACGTTCTCGGACTGGGCAACACGTTCGACTGGCTGTCGGCGGGCAACGCGCTGTTCTCGGTGATCCTCGTCGACGTCTGGATCTTCACCCCGTTCGTCGCCATCCTGGTGCTCGCCGGCATCCGGTCGCTGCCCAAGGAACCGTTCGAGGCATCCGAGGTCGACGGTGCCAACTGGTTCTACATGTTCCGCAAGCTGATGCTGCCGATGCTGTGGCCCTACATCCTGGTCGCCGTCATCTTCCGGTTCATGGACAACCTCAAGGTGTTCGACCACATCTACGTGCTGACCGCAGGCGGGCCGGGTGTAGCCACCCGAACGCTGCAGATCGGCGCATTCGAGGACTCGATCATCAACCTCGACTACTCGCGCGGCAGCACCTACATGCTGCTGCTCTGGATCATCGTGTTCATCACGGCGCGCTACCTGGTGAGCGTGCTCGGCAAGGCGCAGCGCCGTGCTGCCGGAGCGGAGTCTTAAGACATGGCCTCGAAGTCGATGTTCAGCAGAGCCGAACTGCTTCCCGGGCAGAAGCGGTTGTCGATCGGATCGGTGGCCGCCGACGTCGGCGTCGTCATCTGGTTCGTGTTCTCGTTGTTTCCCATCTTCTGGATGCTGATGCTGGCGTTGAAGAACGCCGAACAGCAGACCACCACGTACTTCCAGTTCAGCCCGACGTGGTCGAACTTCGCCACGGTGCTCTCCGAGAGGGGCACCCAGTTGACGAGCGTCGACTTCAAGGCGTCGATGCTGACCAGCCTGCTCAACTGCGGTGGCGCGGTGATCGTCTCGCTGGTCATCGGCATCCCTGCGGCCTATGCCGCAGGCCGGTGGCAGTACAAGGGCAGCAATGACCTGATGTTCCAGATGCTGTCGTTCCGGTTCGCCCCGGAACTCATGGTCATCGTCCCGCTGTTCGTCATCTACAACCAGATCGGGTTGTTCGACACCAAGGTCGGCATGATCTGGGTGCTGCAGCTGGTGACGATGCCGCTGGTGGTGTGGATCCTGAGGTCGTACTTCCAGGACCTGCCAGAGGATCTCGAACAGGCCGCCCTCCTCGACGGGTACACCCGCAAGCGGGCGTTCCTGATGGTCGCGCTGCCCATCGTGCGGCCCGGCATCGCGGCGGCCGCGCTGCTCGCGTTCATCTTCGCCTGGAACAACTACGTGTTCCCGCTGATCCTCGCCGACAGCAACGCGGGCACGGTGACCGTCGCGATCACCAAGTTCCTCGGCGGCGGCGGGCAGGCCTACTACAACCTCACGGCAGCCGCGGCGCTCATCGCCGCCCTGCCACCACTCATACTCGCGCTCACGATCCAGCGATACCTGGTGCGTGGCCTGTCGTTCGGGGCGGTGAAGGCCTGATGGCCAACGTAAGACTGCAGAACCTGTCCAAGTCGTTCGGCAAGACCCGAGCCGTACGCGACGTGTCCGTCGAAATCGCCGACGGCGAGTTCTTCGTCATCCTCGGTCCCAGTGGCGCGGGCAAGACCACCACGCTGAAGTCGATCGCGGGACTCGTCGACATCGACGCCGGCGAGGTCTCCATCGGCGGGACCGACGTCACGAACGTGGAGCCCTACCACCGCAACGTCGCGATGGCGTTCGAGAGTTACGCGCTGTACCCGCAGAAGACGGTCAGCGAGAACCTGGCGTCGCCGCTGAAGTCCGGTAGGACCGGGACCTACACCGAGGCGCAGCGCACCGAGCGCATCGACCAGGTGACCAGCACGCTGGGAATCAACCACCTGCTCGGCCGCTTCCCGAGGGAGCTGTCGAACGGCCAGCGCCAGCGCGTGGCGCTGGGCCGGGTGCTGGTGCGGCCCGCCGACGTCTACCTGCTCGACGAGCCGCTGAGCCACCTCGACGCAAAGCTGCGTGCGGCGATGCGGGCGGAGCTCAAGCAGCTCGGTGCGATGTCGAACACGACCACCGTCTACGTCACGCACGACTACCAGGAGGCGCTGGCCCTCGGTGACCGCATCGCCGTGATGCGCGGGGGCGAGTTCGTGCAGATCGGTACGCCTGAGGAGATCTGGCGCGCACCGGCCGACACGTTCGTGGCACGGGCGCTCGGCCAGCCCGAGATCAACATGCTCGATGGAGTGGTGGACAACGGCCGAATCAGGCTCGGCGACGGCTCGTTCGACGTCCCGGTGCCGCCGGGCGTCACGGTGGCCGCCGGTGACCGGGTGCGAGTCGGCCTGCGGCCCTGTGACCTACACGTGTCGCCGTCCGGATCCCTGCGCGGCACCGTGCAGCTCGCCGAGCGGCTGGGCCGCAACGTCGAGCTGACGGTGGCCATCGGCGGGGAGCAGCTCATCGTGCTCGCCTCGGGCCGCGAGGGCGTCGGCGAGGGTGCGCCGGTTTCCATGACCGTCGCCGACCACGACGTCCACGTCTTCCGAGCCCTTGGCGATTCGGCGACGACCGCTGGCGATGGCGACACCACCCGGCTGGGTGCACACGACGACGAACTGGAGGCAGCACGGTGACGACGACGATGGAACCACCCGCGACCACCACCGCCCAGAGCCTGACGCTGACCGACCTGGTCAAGACCTACACCGCGCGCGGCCGGGAGAGCTTCGCGGCGGTCAAGGGCATCAACCTCGACATCGCGCCCGGCGAACTGGTTGCGCTGCTGGGTCCGTCGGGGTGTGGGAAGACCACGACGCTGCGCATGATCGCCGGGCTGGAGACGGTGACGAGCGGTTCGATCAAGATCGGTGACCGGGAGGTGTCGCAGCTCCCCGCCGCCAAGCGTGGCATCGGCGTCGGGTTCGAGAGCTATGCGCTGTACCCGCCATTGTCGGTGCGGGATAACCTGCTCTACGGGCTGAAGGCCCGCAAGGTCAAGGGTGCCGAGCAGATGGTGGGGTCCATCAGCGCGCGCCTCGAGATGGACGATCTACTCGAGCTCCGCCCCGCGGGCCTGTCCAGCGGTCAGAAGCAGCGGGTCGCGCTGGCGCGTGCCCTGGTCCGCAACCCACCGGTGCTGCTCCTCGACGAGCCGCTCAGTCACCTCGACGCCGCGGCGCGCCAGCGGGTGCGGCGCGAGCTGAAGATCCTGCAGCGCGAATTCGGTTACACCACGATCGTCGTCACCCACGACCAGGTGGAGGCGTTGTCGCTCGCCGACCGCCTCGCGGTGATGGACGCGGGCGTGGTGCAGCAGTTCGGCACCCCGGACGAGGTGTTCGACGATCCCGCCAATCTGTTCGTCGCACAGTTCGTCGGCGAGCCGGCCATCAACGTCGTCAGCGGCGTGGCGAGGACCTCGGGCGGAACCACTCGCGTCGAGATCGGCACGCGCGCAGGCTCTCTCGAGACGACGGCGACGGACGTGCCCGACGGCACCAACGTCACCGTCGGCGTCAGGCCGCAGGACTGCGTGCTGAGCGCAGACGCCGCGGGTGCGGGTGGCATCTCGGTCACCGTCGCCTACTTCGAGCACCTCCTCGAGTTCGGCCTCGCCACCACCACGGTGGCAGGCATGGAGGAGGGCATCGTCGTGCAGACACCCGCGCAGGACTCCTTCGAGCCGGAACAGCAGGTCGTCGTGACGGCGCCGCCGGAGCGGGTCTACCTGTTCGACACCGATACGGGGCAGCGGCTGCGATGACCAAGCTGTTCAACGATCCCGCCCGCTTCACCGAGGACATGCTCGTCGGGTTCCTCGACGCCAACGCCCGGTACGTCGTCGGCGTGCCCGGCGGCGTGGTGCGCGCCCAGCAGACGCGGCCGGGCAAGGTCGCGGTCGTCATCGGTGGGGGATCGGGGCACTACCCGGCCTTCTGCGGCACCGTCGGCCCGGGTTTCGCCGACGGCGCCGTCGTCGGGAACGTGTTCACTTCGCCGTCGTCCGAGGATGCCGCATCGGTCGCGAGGGCCGCGCACGGTGACGCCGGCGTGCTGCTCACCACCGGCAACTACGCCGGTGACGTCATGAACTTCACCCTGGCGGTGACGCAGTTGCGCAGCGAGGGCATCGAGGCCGAGTACTTCGCCGTCACCGATGACGTGGCCAGCGCACCCAAGGGCGAGGAAGCCAAACGCCGGGGCATCGCAGGCGATTTCACGGTGTTCAAGTGCGCGAGCGCCGCCGCCGAGGCGGGACTGGACCTACCCGGCGTGGTCCGGGTTGCGGAGGCGGCCAATGCGGCGACCAGGACACTGGGCGTCGCGTTCGACGGCTGCACGCTGCCCGGTGCCGACCATCCGTTGTTCACGGTGCCCGAGGGGCAGATGGGCCTCGGGCTCGGCATCCACGGCGAGCCGGGCGTGGCCGACGAGGACATGCCCACCGCGGAGCAGTTGGCGCACACCCTCGTCGACGGCGTGCTCGGCGACTACGCCGACGGAGACTCCAAGCGGATCGCGGTCATCCTGAACGGGCTCGGACGCACCAAGTACGAAGAGCTGTTCGTGGTGTGGGGGACCGTCGCCGAACTCCTGCGCGACCGTGGGTACGAGATCGTCGATCCCGAGGTGGGCGAGTTGGTGACCAGCCTCGACATGGCGGGCTGCTCGCTGACGGTGATGTGGCTCGACGAGGAACTCGAGCGGTACTGGACCGCACCGGCGGACAGCCCGGCGTACCGCAAGGGTGCGGCCGGACCCGCTGAGGGTCGTCAGCGCCTCGACCCGGTGGCCGACTCCGCCGCGCCGTCAGTGGATCTGGCCGGACTCGCCGACGACGACGGCCGCTCCGGCGGCCGGCTGGTGGCGCGTGCGCTCGAGGCGATGGCGGCGATGCTCGCCGACGCGGAGGACGAACTCGGCCGCATCGACGCGGTCGCCGGTGACGGCGACCACGGCCGCGGCATGGTGAAGGGATCGTCGGCGGCCTCGGCTGCCGCAGCTGCCGCCGCTGACGAAGGTGCCGGTCAGGGCTCGGTACTCGCTGCCGCGGGCCGGGAGTGGGCGGCCAAGGCCGGTGGAACGTCGGGCGTGCTGTGGGGAGCGATGCTCGGCGCTCTCGGCGCCCGGCTCGGTGACACCGGACGACCCGACGCGGCGACGGTGGCGGCAGGAATGCGCGACGGGTACGACGCGTTGGTGTCTCTCGGCGGTGCCGCACCCGGTGACAAGACGATGCTGGATGCACTGCTGCCGTTCGTCGAGGAGTTGGAACGGCGCGTGGCCGACGGCGAGTCGTGGCAGGACGGGTGGCGTCGCGCGGCCGACGTCGCGACGAGCGCCGCTCGGGACACCGCAGGCATGCGGCCGAAGGTGGGGCGAGCCCGCCCGCTGGCCGAACGAAGCATCGGGACACCCGATGCGGGAGCGACCTCGCTGGCGATGTGCGCGCACACGGTGGTCGAGAGTTTCGCGACGAGTACCAAGGGAGACAACTGATGAGTGACCAGGGCGGGCTGCGCATCGTCGTCGGTTCCGACGATGCGGGATCGCAGTACAAGGAGGCGCTCAAGAGCGACCTGGAGGCGGACTCGCGCGTCGTCGACGTGATCGACGTCGGCGTGACCGCCGACGAGGACACCGCCTACCCGCACGTCGCCGTCGCGGCGGCGAGGCTGATCGCCGAGGGCAAGGCCGATCGCGCACTCCTGGTGTGCGGCACCGGCCTTGGCGTGGCGATCAGCGCGAACAAGGTGCCGGGCATCCGCGCCGTCACCGCACACGACAGCTACTCGGTCGAGCGGTCGGTGCTGTCGAACAATGCTCAGGTGCTGTGCTTCGGGCAGCGCGTCATCGGACTCGAGTTGGCGCGTCGGCTCGCTGGTGACTGGCTCGGCTACGAGTTCGATCCGCAGAGCGCGTCGGCCGAGAAGGTCGCTGCGATCGGCGGTTACGAGTCGGGCGGCTCGTCCTGCTAGGACAGCCCGGCCAGCTGTAGCGGGTTGGTGGCTGCCGCGGGTGGTATGCCGAAGTTCGGCGGAATGGCACCGGTAGCGGGCAACCCGGCGGGGAGTGCGGCGTTGCTCATGCCCAGCAATTGCATCAGCGGTGCGACGTTGCCGTTGGCGAGTTGCGCCATGGCGCTCGGGCATTGGGATTGAATCACCATGCCTGCGACCGCACCTCCGACCGACGACACCAGCCCGCCGTTGCCACCTGCCGCGAGAGCATTCGACGCGAGGCCGCTGCCGGGCTGCACCAGCAGCGGGCAAAGCGCCTGTCCCACTTGGGCTATGGTGCTGGTGATCATGCCGTTGCCTGCGACGCCCGTACTGCCGAGCACGTCGGTGTACGAACCGCCCACCGGCTCGGCCTGGGCGGGCGAGGACCACGCGACGGCCGCGACCAGGATCGCGCCAGCTATGAGCACCGGACGCAGCACCGCGTCGAAGGCGACGATGACCTTGGCGGTGGTGACGCCGACGCGCCGTCCTCCCCGGCGGTGCACGCTCAGAACGGCCATGTCAGCTCCTCGTCACGCTCAGGTCCCCGGCACTGGCCTTCGGCGGTGGGTAGCGCTGCCACATCAGCCACCGGTTTCACTTCGATAACGATGGACTACTCGTGTCACAGAATGGCCACGGTCGGATAAACGTTCGACTTTCCGCCGTTTCCTTAGCGTGCTCTCACAGTGTCGCGTGTGAAACTGCGCGGCTTTCACGGCCACTGAGCAAATGGGCTGTGCCCGAACTCAATCGGCCTTCGGCATCGGGATGCCCTCGCTGGCGGCGAACTGTGCGTCCTCCTGCGACGACAAACCGATCGACACGACCGAACGGTCGAACACGGCGTCGGTGAGGTAGGCCAGCGAGACCGCCCAGCGGTTGACGAACCTGGGAATCGCGTAGAGGTGGTAGGCCCGGGTGACCACCTTGGCCGGGAAGCCGGACAGCGCGACGTTGAGGGGATTTGCCACCGCGTACCCCGGGCCGAGATCAACCACCAAGCCCATGTTGCGATGCTTGTACAGCTTCTTGGTCCCGTAGCCGAGCGTGGCAGCCACGTTGCGCGCCAACGTCTTTCCCTGGCGGGTCGCGTGTTGCGCGGTGGGCGGGGTGATCTTGCCGGGCTCGGTGAGGTCTGGCACGGCCGCAGCGTCGCCCCCTGCGAAGACGTGGGGATGGCCAGCGACCGACAGATCCGCCTGGACCTTCAACCGGCCGCGCTCCATCTCCAGACCGAGGTCGGCGATCAGTGGTGCTCCGGTGACGCCGGTGACCCATGCGACGGTGCGGGTGTCGATGCGCGAGTCGTCGGTGAGGATGACGTGATCGGCATGGACTTCGTTGAGCGTCATGCCGAGCCGGACGTCGATACCGCGCTCCTGCAGTACGCGCATCGCTGCGGCGCCGAGTCGATCGCCAACCTCCGGCATGACCTGTTCGGCCATGTCGAGCAGGACGAAGCGCACGGCCGTGCGCTCGAAGCCCATCTGGTCGGCGGCCGCGTCGGCCAGTGCCCGCAGCTGCACGGCGAGTTCGGTGCCCGAGTACGACGCGCCGACGATCACGACGGTCCGGCGGGCCTGGGCTCGCTGCGGGTCGTCGTCGATGCCGGCCAGCTCCAGCTGCTCGAGCACGTGGTCGCGTAGATAGAGGGCCTCGGCGGTCGACTTGAGCCCGCGGGCGTGGGTCGCCAGTCCCGGCACGTCGAACAGGCGCGTGACCGATCCGGGAGTGAGCACCAGTCGGTCCCAGGAGTGGTCGCGCCGTCGGCCTTCGGGGTCGGTGTAGGTGAGCGCACGGCCCTCGAGGTCGACGGAGTCGACGCGGCCCCGCACGATCTTCACCCCGCGCAGCGTGTTGGCCAGCGGAATGGTGACGAAGCGTGCGTCGACGACGCCGCCCGCCACGTCGGGCAGCAGCGGTGTGTACAGCATGTAGTCGACCGGCGAGATCATCGTGACGTCCACCGGCGCATCATGTTTGCCGAGGATGCGGACGAGTTTGCGCGCGCATTCGAACCCGGTGAAACCGCTGCCGACGATGACCACTGACGTCATGGACTCCACCCTCCCAGCACGAAGACCCACTACCCCTCTCGCGGGCAGGCGAAACCGCCAACCACCGTCCGCGATTCGTGAACGGTATGTCCGGATAAATCACGTGGACGCGAACGGTCGGCCTCCCGTTCAATGCGAGGGTGACTTCTCAGGGGGCGAGCACCAATGCGCGCACCGGTGCGCTGATGGCCACCGGGTCGATGCTCAGCGTGCAGGTGGGGCTGGCGCTGTCGTTGAGCCTCATCGACCGCATCGGCGTCGAGGGAGCGGCGTGGCTGCGCCTGGCATGGGCCGGCGTCATCCTGCTGATCCTCGTGCGGCCCCGACCGTCGGCGTTCACCAGGTCGGCGTTCTTCACGTGCGTGGCGCTCGGCATCGTCACCGCAGGCGTGACGCTGCTGTTCATGGCGGCCATCGCGCGCATCCCCCTGGGCACCGCGAGCGCGCTGGAGTTCCTCGGTCCGCTGGGTGTCGCCGTGCTCCTCGGCAAGGGCAGGCAGCGTTTCGTGTGGCCGGCCGTCGCCGCCCTTGGCGTGATCCTCCTGACGCAACCGTGGGCGGGCACCGTCGACCTGGTGGGCGTGGCCTTCGCGCTGGCTGCCGCGGTGTGCTGGGCCTGCTACATCCTGTTGACCCAGCGCGTCGGTGACGCGGTCGAGGGCATCAACGGCCTGGCCGTGTCGATGACGGTCGCCGGCGTGTTCGCGACCCTCGTCGTTGGCCACTCCGTACTGCCCCGGGTGACACCCGAGATCCTGCTGATTGGCATCGGATTGGCGTTACTGCTGCCCGTCATCCCGTTCTCGCTCGAGATGCTCTCGCTGCGGCGGCTCACCACCGCGGCGTTCGGCACGCTGATGGCACTCGAACCCGGGTTCGCGATGCTGGTCGGCTTCGTGGTGCTGCACCAGGTGCCGGGACCCGCCGGTCTGGTGGGCATCGCGATGGTCGTGGCGGCCGGCATCGGCGCCGCGCGTAGCGGAGCCCGCACGGTGCCACCGGTGCCTGCCGAAGTCGGCTGAGGACTCAGGTGTCGATGCGCTTGCGCCGGTACAGCGTTCCGACGGCGAGCAGGAGCAGGCTGATCAGCAGGATCGCGGTGGCGAGCACGTTGATCTGCGGCGGTACCGCCGCCTTGACCGCTGCGTTGACGTACAGCGGATACGTCACCGAGGCGCCGCTGACGAAGTAGGTGATGATGAAGTCGTCGAGCGACAGGGCGAATGACAGCATCGCCGCCGCGACGATGCCCGGCACGATCAACGGCAACGTCACCCGGAAGAACGTGCGGAACGGGGTGGCACCCAAGTCCATCGACGCGTCCTCGAGCGTCCAGTCGAAGCCGCGAACCCGCGCCCGCACCGTCATCGCGATGAAGCTCACCTGAAAGGCGATGTGCGCGATGACGATCGTGGTGTACCCCGCGGCCCAGTTCAGGTCGAGGAACAGCGTCAGCAGCGACGCGCCCATCACCACCTCGGGTGCGGTCAGCGGCAGGATCAGGAACGTGTCGACCGCCTTCGATCCGCGAAACCGTTGCCGCACCAAGGCGATGGCGACGAGCGTGCCCAACACCAACGCGATCAGCGTCGACACGGCGGCCACGTTGAGGCTGAGCTTCAGCGCATCGGTCAGCGCCGGGTACTTGAACGGATCGGCCCAGTTCTCGAGCGTGAATCCGCGCCAGGTGTAGTTGAACTTGCCCGTCGGCTTGTTGAACGAGAACAGGATGATGACGAAGATCGGCAGGAAGAGGTACAGCAGCACGAGTCCTGCGACCACCCGTAACAGGTTGTCGCCCAGATTGAGTCGCTGTGCGAGCGTTCGCTTGGGGGTCACGTCGCCGATGTCCTCGTTCGCCGCGGCGATACGGTCTGCAATCGTCATACGAGGTCCTCGGTTCCGAGTGCCCGGGTGTAGAGGAGCACGCCGACCAGGATCAGCGCCATCAGCAGGAAGCTCAGCGCCGCGGCGGCTGGATAGTCCTTGACGACCAGGAACTGTTTCTGAATGACGTTGCCAATCATGGTCGTTTGGGTGCTCCCGAGGTAGTCGGCGTTGATGAAGTCACCCACCGACGGAATGAACACCAGCATGCTGCCGGCCAGCACACCTGGCACCGACAGCGGCAGGACCACCTTGCCGAAGCTGCGCGGCGCCGACGAGTAGAGGTCCTTCGAGGCCTCGAGCAGCCTCGGGTCGATCTTCTCGAGGCTGACGTACAGCGGCAGGATCATGAAGATGATCCAGTTGTAGATCAGGCCGCCGATGACCGCCCACCCGGTGGACAGCAGTCGACCCTCCTCGGGGAGCAGTCCGACGGTTCCCAACGCCTGGACTACCCACCCCTCGTCGGCGAGGATCGTCTTCCAGGCGATGGTGCGGATCAGGAACGTCACGAAGAACGGCAGGATCACGAGTCCGAGGATCAGGTTCTTGTACCTGCCGGCCTTGAACGCGATCACGTAGGCCAATGGGTATGCCAGCAGCAGGCATGCGACCGTGGCGACCCCCGCGTAGGTGAAGGACCGGATGATCTGGTCGTCGTACTGCCGGAACGCGTCGATGAAGTTGCCGAAGTTCCAGTCGAACGTCAACGTCGGCAGGTACACCGATCCGCCCGACGACGACAACGAGGTGCGGCCGAGTGTCACTACCGGCACCACGAAGAAGATGCCGAGATACACCATGGCCGGCAGGATCATCAGGTACGGAGCGATCTTGCTCCGCTGCCTACCGCTGGCCGCGACTCCTGCCATGCCTCAGCCGCCGGTGACAGCGGCGTACAACGTGTTGTACTCCTGCGTCTGCTCGTCGGTCAGCGCCGCCCAGCCCTTGACCTTGTCAAGGATGTCCTGAGGCGGGTTGATCAACGGGTTGTTGGCGATCGCCGGGTCGATCTTGTTGAGTTCGTCGGTCATGTCCGACAGGACGGGCACGTACTGCACGAACGCGACCAGCTTGGCGTAGTTGGCGCGGTCGTAGACGTAGTTGATCCACGTCTCGGCGCCCTTCTGGTTCTGCGTGGTGTACGGGATCACCATCGTGTCCACGAACGTGGTGCCGCCCGACTCGGGGACGATGAACTGCAAGTCCGGGTTGTCGGCCTGCAGCTGCACCACGTCACCCGAATACGCCTGTGCGATGGCGATGTTGCCCGCGGCGAGGTCGTCGGCGTAGTCGTTGCCCGTGAAGCGGCGGATCTGCCCCTTGTCCTTCTGTTCCCGGACGAGGTCGACGGCCTTGGTGATGCTCTCGGTCGTCGGGTCGGTGACCGAACCGCCCTGGGACTGCATGATCATGCCGAGCCCATCCTGGGCGTCGGAGAACAGGCTGACCCTGCCCTTGAACGCAGGGTCCCACAGGTCGTCGATCGTGCGGATGTCGCGACCGGTGGCGGCGCGGTTGTACGCGAGGCCGACGAGGCCGGACATGTAGGGCGCGCTGTACTTGCGGCCGGGGTCGACGCCCGCCTCGAGCAGGTCGGGCCGGATGTTCTGCTTGTTGGGCACGCCGGCGTCGCTGATGTCGTTGAGCCAGCCGAGGGTGTGCAGGCGGACCGCCATGAACGTGGTCGGCACGGCGAGGTCGGCGCCGATGTCCTGCTTGCGCGACAGCGGCTCCTTGACCTTGGCGAACCACTGCTCGTTGTCGTTGAAGTCCTCCTTGTAGTCCACCGTCAGACTGGAGGCGGTTTGGAAGCCCGCGACGAATCCGTCGGCCATGTACAGGGGCCAGTTCGAGATCCGCAGCATGTTGCTCGACGTGCCGGTCGTGTCGCTTCCGCTCGACTCCGAACCCTCGCCCGACGAGGAGCTGTCCGAGCCGCAAGCGGCCAGGAACGACGGTCCGAGGATGGCTGCCGCTGCGGCCGCCGCTCCACCGCCGATGAAGCGCCTGCGGTTGGTGCGGGTGGCGGTCAGCCGGGACATCAGGCGGGGGTCGATGTTGTCGGTGTTTCCAGCGGCCATGGCGGCACTGCCTTTCGTCGGTTGCGGAAGGGGGAGGAGTCTTGTGGACGGTCGCGCATGGCCTAGTCGTCGAGCATTTCCTCGAGGTCCTCGGTGGTGGGGATGTCTGCGGCCGGTAGCACCAGGGCTGCCTCGGCATCCCAGCCGGCGTAGACCCGGTCCCCGGGCCTGACAGCCGGGAGCTTCTGCTCCGCGCCGACGTGGGCGAGGATGATCGAGCCATCGGGTGCCACCACCGACACCCGCATGACCGGACCCTGGAACGTCAGGTCCTGCACGGTTGCCTGCACCGACGCGGCGTCGCCGCCGAGCGGTTCGACCGAGACCCGCACCCGCTCGGGCCGGACCATGACCGTGGCCTGGCCGCCGGTCTCGATCGTCGTCTCGCCTGCCCGGGCGCGCAGCGTGGTGCCGAGCACGGCGACCTCGGCGAAGCGACCGTCGCGGCCGGTCTGGCGACCCGGCCACAGATTCGCCTGCCCGATGAAGTTGGCCACGAACACCGTCGCCGGCGCGTCGTAGATCTCGGTCGGCGATCCGATCTGCTCGACGTTGCCCGCGTTCATGACCGCGATGCGGTCACTCATGGTCAACGCCTCCTCCTGGTCGTGCGTCACGTAGATGAACGTGATGCCGACCTCGCGCTGGATGCGCTTGAGTTCGAACTGCATGGCGTGGCGCAGCTTGAGGTCGAGCGCGCCGAGTGGTTCGTCGAGCAGCAGGGCGCTGGGGTAGTTGACCAGGGCGCGGGCCAGTGCGACGCGCTGCTGCTGGCCGCCGGACAGTTGTGACGGCCTGCGCTTGGCGAAGTCGCCGAGGCGCACGATGTCGAGGATCTCGTCGACGCGCCGCTTGACCTCGGCCTTGTCCTTCTTCATCGATCGCGGCCCGTACGCCACGTTGTCCCACACCGACATGTGCGGGAACAGCGCGTAGTGCTGGAACACCGTGTTGACGTTGCGCTTGTGCGGCGGCACCTTCGACACGTCGGCGCCCTCGAGCCGGATGGCGCCGCTCGTCGGGGTCTCGAATCCGGCGATCATCCGCAGGGTGGTGGTCTTGCCGCATCCCGACGGGCCGAGCATGGAGAAGAACTCGCCAGAGGCGATCGAGAAGTGCGCGTCGGCGACGGCCACGTAGTCCTCGAATCGCTTCGTGACGTGGTCGATCTCGATGACGGGGCGTCCCGTGCCGAGGGCTGCCCCGTCCTCTCCTGTCGTGTGGTCGACGGCTGTGCTGCCTGTGCCGGTCAGATCAGTTCTCCCTCGTGCTCGCACAACGGCTGTCCGCTCAGAGGCCATGGCAGCCCCATCCAGCCCGTGCGCTGTGGGTAAACCTTCACCCATCGGACGTACCTTCGCAACCGTTTCCGCAACGAATTCAGATTTTCACGATGGATTCCCTCACCGCGGGCGTTGCTCAGGCGCAGATTCCGCGCCGGTGCGGCCACGCCCGGAGCGTCGCGGGCCACCGAACGACGGTCGCCGGTTGCCCGCGTGGTCGAATGAGCGCATGCCAGACCCACGTTCCGTAGCGTCGATCGGCGGGGAGGGCTCGAGCGCCCTGAGCGCTGCTCCCTTCCAGGGCCGCAGCCCGACGGCAGCGGGTGACTTCCACGTCGAGACGCACGGCATCGCGCCCGTGGCGACCGACAAGCGGTACGGCAGCCCACGCCGGCTCTTCACCGTCTGGTTCGCACCGCAGGTCAACATGACCGGCGTCTTCACCGGCGCCCTGGCGATCGCGCTCGGGTTGGGGTTCTGGCTCGGCATGCTCGCGATGCTCATCGGCACCGTGCTCGGTTCGCTGGTCGTCGGCTATCTGTCCACCTGGGGACCACGGACCGGGACCGCCCAGTTGCCGACGGCGCGAATGGCGTTCGGCGGCACCGTGGTGGTACCCGCGGCGTTGCAGTGGCTGTCGTCGATCGCGTGGGATGCGCTGGTCGGGTTGTTCGGCGGCGAGGCGCTTTCGGCGCTGCTCGGAATACCGTTCTGGGCCGCGGTGCTGATCGTCCTCGGCGTGCAGGGCGTCGTCGGATTCTTCGGCTACGAGCTGATCCACCGGCTGCAGGCCGTGCTCACCGTGGTGTTGCTCGCGACGTTCGTGGTGTTCGCCGTCAAGCTCGTCGGCGGTCACGACGTGATCGTGCCCGCGACCGTCACCGGCCCCGACCTCGTCGGCGCGTTCATCCTCGAGGTGACGATCGCGTTCAGCCTGTCCGTGTCGTGGGCGAGCTATGCCGCGGACTTCAGCCGCTACCTGCCCGCCGATTCGTCGCGGATGCGGGTGTTCGGCTACACCTTCGCGGGTATCGCCTTGGCCTACACCTTCATTCAGGGCATCGGCGTCGCCGCGGGCGAGTTGGTCTCCGAGCACTCCGTCGAAGGCGTGCAGAGCGTCATGGGCGGGGGAGTGATCGGCGCCCTGGCGCTCGCGGTCATTGCCTTGGCCTCGGTGGGGTCCGGGGTGATGAACGACTACAGCGGCTCGCTGGCCCTGCAGACCCTGGGTGTCCGGGTGCGCAGGCCGGTGTCGGCAGTGGTCGTGACGGTGCTGGCGTTCGGGCTGATCCTGTGGCTGCACGCGGCCGACACCGCGACCCGCTTCCAGGACGTGCTGCTGCTCATCGGGTACTGGATCCCCGGGTTCGTCGCCGTCGTGGTCGTCGACTGGGTCATCCGATCCAGGGGGAGGGCGACGATCGATCCCAGCGTCGAGAGCACGGGGCGCGCCGATGCGATCGCAGCGTTGGTGGCCTTCGTAGTCGCCTATCTCGCGGCGGTGCCGTTCATGAACACCTCGCTGATCCAGGGACCGGTGGCCGTGGCGTGGCATGGCGCCGACATCGCCTACTTCGTCGACTTCGCCGTCGCGCTACTGATCTACGGCGGCTACCGCGTGGCGCGGGGTCGCCCCGCTACTGTTCGGAATTGACGGCCGCGGCCAATCCAGGCGACCGGCCAGATCGAGAGGAACGACCATGCGTCCTGCAACTCTGGCCAAGACGGGTGCCGCCGCGCTGGCGACCGCGGTCGTCGGCGGCCTGGCGAGCCGTCCCGCGCAGTCGGCCTGGTACGCGAGTCTGCGGAAGCCGAGCTTTCAGCCTCCGCGGCAGGCCTTCCCGATCGTCTGGCCGATCCTGTACGCCGACATCGCCGCGGTGTCGGCGAATGCCATCGACTCGCTGACCGAGCAGGGGCGGCGCGACGAGGCGAAGACCTTCGCGGGACTGCTCGCGCTGAACCTCGTTCTCAACGGCAGTTGGTCGTGGTTGTTCTTCAACCAACGCAAGCTGGGCACCTCCGCGATCGCCGCGGGAGCGCTGGCCGCCAGTAGTGCGGACCTCACCCGCAGGGCCGTCGCGGTGAACGGCGCCGCGGCCGCACCGCTGGGTGCGTACCCGCTGTGGTGTGCCTTCGCGACCGCGCTGTCGACGCGGATCTGGATGCTCAACCGGTGATGGCGAAGTCGGAGGGCGAGAACGAGGAAGATCGGCAGCGCGTCGCAGACCGCGTGCTCGGCTGGGTCGAGGACGCGATCTACTGGGCCATCGCCGTCGTCCTCGTGCTGGGCTCGGTGGCGCTGCTCGCGGCACAGTTCAACAAGCTGCTGCACCTCAAGGACACGCCCACCTCGACGCTCACCGTCGAGATCCTCGACGGCCTGCTGCTCATCTTCATCTTCGTGGAGCTGCTCTACGCGGTCCGGGTGAGCCTGCGCTCGCACGAGATCGTCGTCGAGCCCTTCCTCATCGTGGGCATCCTCGCCGCGATCAAGGAGATCGTCGTGCTGTCGGTCGAAGCGGCGACCCTGCTGAGCAAGGGCCCGGAGTTCTCCCGCGCCGCAGTCGAGATCGGCCTCCTCGGCGGTGTGGTCCTGGTGCTGTCGGCGTCGGCGTACATCATGCGTGAACGCAGGAAGGACGGCGGCGTCCAGGCCGAGACCTGACGCGTCAGCGCACCGTCGCGAAGAACGCCCGCACGTCGTCGACGAACAACTCGGGCTGTTCGAAGGCCGCGAAGTGGCCGCCGCGCGGCATCGTCGTCCAGTGCGTGATGGCGTAGTTCGGCTCGCACCACGACCGCGGTGGCGCGCCGATCTCCTTGGGGAACGACGCGACGCCCGTCGGTAACTCGACGCGGCTGAAGGATCCGAACGACGCCATGCTCTCCCAGTACAGCCGGGCCGAGGACGCGCCAGTGCCGGTGACCCAGTAGAGCATCACGTTGTCGAGCATCTCGTCGCGGCTCAACGCGTTCTCGGGGTGGCCGTCGCAGTCGGTCCACGACCAGAACTTCTCGACGATCCATGCCAGTTGCGCGGCGGGGGAGTCGACGAGGCCGTAGCCGACGGTCTGCGGTCGGGTGGCCTGCTGCTTGAAGTAGCCGCTGTCCCACTGCCGGTAGTAGTTCATGCCCGCGAGCGCGGCCTTGTCTTCGTCGGTCGGGTTGGTCTTGGCCTCTTCGGTGGGCCCGGCGATCGGGAAGTTGGTGTGGATGGCGCAGCAGTGCCCGACGTTGCGGCCGATCTGTGCGGTGACGGCGCCACCCCAGTCGCCGCCCTGTGCGCCGTAGCGGTCGTAGCCGAGCCGGACCATCAGCGTCTCCCAGGCCCTGGCGATCCGGTCGACGTTCCAACCGGTGGCCGTAGGCTTGCCCGAGAACCCGTAGCCCGGCAGCGATGGACACACCACGTGGAAGGCGTCTTCGGCGCGACCGCCGTGTGCGGTCGGGTCGGTCAGGGGCTCGACGACCTTCGCGAATTCGACGACTGATCCGGGCCACCCGTGGGTGATGACGATCGGGAAGGCGTCGGGATGGGGCGAGCGCTGGTGGATGAAGTGCACGTCGAGGCCATCGATCTCGGTGACGAACTGGTCGAAGCGGTTGAGCGCGGTTTCGCGTTCCCGCCAGTCGTATTCGTTGGCCCAGTAGGCGGCCAGCTCCTGGGCATACGCCAGGGGGATGCCCTGGCTCCAATCGAGTTCGTCGCCGGATCCCACGGCCTCGGGTTCTGGCCACCGCGTGTGGGTCAGCCGCTGTCGCAGATCGGTGAGCACGTCGTCGGGTACGTCGATGCGGAACGGGGTGACGCGGTCGGGGTGGTCTGCGTTGTTGGGGCCGTCATTGTCGGGTGCCATGCACCACATTGTGGTCGCGTGGCACCGAGATCCGGGTGGGTTCCGATCGACCGCGCAGCAGGACCGGGTCGCGGGAGTCCCAGTGGGATCGTTCGTCGGCGTCAGCGCGGTCCAGTGCGGCACCCGAGGCCAACGTCCGGCTGACGATCTGCTTGGCGGCGTCGGCCAGTCGTGCGGCCTCGTTCACCGGATCGCCGATCACCGTGTATTCGTAGCGGTTCTCGGCGCCGATGTTGCCCGCGAACACCGGGCCTGCCGACACGCCGATGCCGAAGTCGACGACCGGCAGCGTGCGCAACTGCTCGGCGAGGGCGCGGGCGGTGTGCAACGCCGCCGTGGCCGCACCGTCGGTGGCCACCGGGGCGCCGAACACCGCGAGTGCGGCGTCGCCCTGGAACTTGTTGATGAGGCCGCCGCGTTCGTCGACGGCCGCGACGACGATGCGGAAGAAGTCGTTGAGCACGTCGGCGACTTCGCGTGGGGAGCGGTGCGCCGGCAATTGGGTGGAGCCGGCCAGGTCGATGAACAGCACCGCGACGTCGCGTACTTCACCGGGTGCGGCACCGTCGGACTCGGCGAGCCGGGCGACGTCGGAGCCGACGTGGCGGCCGAACAGGTCGCGGAGCCGGTCGCGTTCGAGCAGACCCGCGACCATGCGGTTGAAGCCGTTCTGCAGCCGGCCGATCTCGGACTGCTCGTAGACGTCGACGGTGCGGCCGATGTCACCGCGCTCGACCTCGGCCATCGCCGCGACGACGTCGTTGAGCGGATCGGAGATCGAGCGCGACACCAGGATCAGCGACCGGATCCCGAGACCCACCGACACCGCCGACAGCACGACGACGGGAATCACCAGCGACGCGCTGCGAGGGATGAACCAGCCCTGGGAATGGAACACGACGAGCAGCGCGATCGCGAGACTCGGAAGCGCAGACGTCACCAGCCACATGAGGACCAGCCGGGCGACCACGCCCGGCGCGGTCGCGCGACTGACGAAGTCCTTGCTCGCCGCCGCGACGATCGGTCGCACGACGCGCAGCGTGAACAGCAGACCGGAGCTGACGCTCGAGATCGCCCCGAACAGCATCGCCATGACCAGCAGCACGGTCGGTCCCAGGCCGGCATCGACGTTGCCCGCCACCACTACGAGCGTGCACACCACCCAGATGCCCAGGAGGATCGCGGTCTGGCGGCGCACCAGGTTGATGGCGTGCTTGCGTTGCGCGGCATCGGGTTCGACGCCCCCGGGGTACCAGCGCAGCGACGGCGCGATGCTCCAGTATCCGCCGATGGCGGTGCCAAGGACTCCGAACGCGATGAGCGCGACGGGGACGGCGAGCCGCGGTGGCGTCAGTGCGGTGTTCGCGCCGAGGGACTGCCCGCCGAGGGAGACGGCGACGGCAGCGACCTCGACGGCCGTGATCAGTTGGGCATACGTCAGGCCGAGGACGTAGCGCGTTCCGATGCTCCGCGCGGTCCGCGGGGCCCTGCGCTGAGCGTTCGGCATCCTTGGCGGCGTTCCTGTCGTGGGCCGGGATCGGCGGGTTCGGCTGTGGTGGTAACGCTCCCACAGTCGCGCCGACTGCGGCGTTCGTTTCCGGCCGGGGCACCGGTTGGCCGAGACGTGCTCGCAGTGTACATTCGTTCACTGAACCGCGACGCGGTTGCTCGTTTCATCGCGCCGCCACCGGCCGCATGGCCGTCGAATCATCGAAAGGACCTGTCGCCATGACGTTCTCCCTGGAGCTTTCCGAAGACGTCGTCGACGTCCGGGACTGGGTTCACGACTTCGCTGCACAGATCGTCCGGCCTGCGGCTGCGGAGTGGGACGAGCGCGAGGAGACGCCGTGGCCGATCATCCAGGAGGCGGCGAAGGTCGGTCTCTACTCGATGGACCTCTTCGCGACCCAGGCCGCGGAGCCCAGCGGCCTCGGCATGCTGACGGTATTCGAGGAGATGTTCTGGGGTGACGCGGGAATCGGGCTCTCGATCCTCGGCACCGGTCTGGCGGCGGCGTCGCTCGCGGCCACCGGTACCGCCGAGCAACTCGGCGAGTGGCTGCCCCAGATGTTCGGCACGGTCGACGAACCGCTGCTGGGTTCGTTCTGTGCCTCGGAGCCGGGCGCGGGATCGGACGTCTCGGCCATCATCACGCGGGCCCGGTACGACCAGGCGACCGACGAATGGGTCATCAACGGCACCAAGACGTGGGCGACCAACGGCGGCATCGCCAACGTGCACATCGTGGTCGCATCGGTCGAGCCCGACCTCGGTTCGCGCGGCCAGGCGACGTTCATCATCCCGCCCGGCACGAAGGGCTTCAGCCAGGGCCAGAAGTTCAAGAAGCACGGCATCCGCGCCTCGCACACCGCCGAGGTCGTGCTCGACGACGTGCGGCTCCCGGGCCGGCTGATCATCGGCGGCAAGGACAAGTTCGACGAGCGCATCGCCCGCTCCCGCGAGGGCAAGCGCTCGGCGGGCCAGGCGGCGATGAAGACGTTCGAGCGCACCCGTCCCACGGTCGGCGCGATGGCGCTCGGCGTCGCGCGGGCGGCCTACGAGTACGCCCTCGAATACGCCCAGCAGCGCGAGCAATTCGGTCGCAAGATCGGTGACTTCCAGGCCATCGCGTTCAAGCTCGCGGACATGAAGGCCCGCATCGACAGTGCCCGGCTCCTGGTGTGGCGTGCGGGCTGGATGGCGCGCAACGACCTGCCGTTCACCAACGCCGAGGGATCGATGGCCAAGCTGATCGCCAGCGAGACGGCCGTGTACGTCACCGACGAGGCGATCCAGATCCTCGGCGGCAACGGCTACACCCGCGACTACCCGGTCGAGCGCATGCACCGCGACGCCAAGATCTTCACGATCTTCGAGGGCACCAGCGAGATTCAGCGTCTGGTGATGGCCCGCGCGATCACCGGCCTCCCCCTGAAGTAGCCGCGGGCGCGATTCGTGGAACATTCCCTGCGCTCACCGCAGGAAATACTCCACGAATCGCAGATAGGTGGCGCTACACGCCGCCGCGGCGCAGCATCCGGCCCTGCGGGGTCGTGAAGTCGATCTTCTTGCCGCGCAACCACGTACTCGTCACGACACCGGCGAGTGCGCGCCCGTCGTACGGGCTGATCGGGTTCTTGTGGTGCAGCTTGTGCACGTCGACGACCTGGGCGGACTCGGGCTCGAAGATCGCGAAGTCGGCGTCGTAGCCCAGCGCGATCTTGCCCTTGTTGTTCAATCCGGCGAGCGCGGCGGGCTTGGCCGCCATCCACTCGATGACCTGCGTCAATTTCACACCGCGACGCTTGGCCTCGGTCCAGATCAATGACAGGCCGAGCTGCAGCGACGCGACGCCGCCCCATGCGACGCCGAAGTCGCCGTTTTCGACGTCCTTCAGGTCGACCGTCGAGGGGGAGTGGTCGGACACGATGCAGTCGATCGTGCCGTCGAGCAGGCCCTGCCACAGAAGCTCCCGATTGGACGCCTCACGGATCGGTGGACAGCACTTGAACGCCGTTGCGCCGTTGGGGATCTCCTCGGCGAGCAGCGTCAGGTAGTGCGGGCACGTCTCGACGGTGATCTTGACGCCGTCGCGCTTCGCGGTCGCGAGCATGGGCAGAGCGTCCGACGACGACAGGTGCAGGATGTGCGCACGGACGCCGGTCCATCGAGCGCGTTCGATGACCTCGGCGATCGCCACGTTCTCGGCGCCGCGCGGCCGTGACGCGAGGAAGCGCTCGTACCGGTCGCCCTCGGCCGAGGGGGCTCGGTCGATGGCGCGGGAGTCCTCGGCGTGCACGATCATCATGGAGTCGAAGCCGGCGAGCACGGCCATGTCCTTCTCCATCTCGTCGGCGTCGAGATGCGGGAACTCGTCGACGCCGGAGTGCAGCAGGAAGCACTTGAAGCCGAAGACGCCATCGTCGTGCAGACCGCGCAGATCGCCGGTGTTGCCGGGAATCGCGCCGCCCCAGAAGCCGACGTCGATGTGCGTCTTGCCCGATGCCGCCGCGCGCTTGGCGTCGAGGGCTTCGACGTTGACCGTTGGCGGGATCGAGTTGAGCGGCATGTCGATCAGCGTGGTCACGCCGCCCGCCGCCGCTGCGCGGGTAGCGGAGTCGAACCCCTCCCACTCGGTGCGGCCCGGCTCGTTGACGTGCACGTGGGTATCGACCAAGCCGGGAATCATCACCTGCTCGTCGGTGAGTTCGACGACCTCCGTGCCGGTGAGACCGCTCCCGAGCGGCTCGATCGCGACGACGCGACCGTCGCGGATGCCGATCTCGCGGGCGACGATTCCCGCCGTCGTCAGCATGCGTTCGCCGCGGACCACCAGGTCGAAACCGGATTGGTCGGGGGTGTCGGCGGTCATCGGCGGTTCTCCATTGCTTCGAGAAGAATTCCTCATCGTGGAACTGAAACTCCATTCCTGGGCGACTCTAGATGTGAGCGTCGACACAGTCAATCGCGGCCGAAGCCTTGACACGCGCTGTCGCGATACGACTTACTTATCGGATCCGTGGAATATTACTTCCACACCGTGGAATCTTTGCGGCGGCGCTGAGCGTCGGCGCTCCGACCGTGACAGGCGTATCCATGAGCACAGAGTCCACCGGTGTCATCGGCGATCCCAGTCGTGACGATGCAACACCGTTCGCCGACGTCAGTCCGTCCCTGTACAACCCCGAACTCGCTCCCACCAAGCGCGAGGGTCGACGGTGGAGCGCGTACAACATCTTCACCCTGTGGGCGAACGACGTACACAGCCTGGGCAACTATTCGTTTGCCATCGGGCTGTTCGCCCTCGGCCTCGGTGGGTGGCAGATCCTGTTGGCGCTCGGCCTAGGTGGCGTCTTCCTCTTCCTGCTGCTCAACCTGTCCGGGTTCATGGGGGAGAAGACCGGCGTCCCGTTCCCGGTGATGAGCCGCATCTCGTTCGGCACCCGCGGTGCGCAGATCCCCGGCCTCATCCGCGGCGCGATCGCGATCGCCTGGTTCGGGATTCAGACCTACCTCGCGTCCGTGGTGCTGCGCATCATGATCATCGCGCTCGTACCGTCGGCCGAAACCCTCGACTCGAACAGCTTCCTGGGGTTGTCGACGCTCGGCTGGATCTCGTTCATCGTGCTGTGGGTCATCCAGGTGATCATCGTCAGCTACGGCATGGAGATGATCCGCAGGTACGAGGCATTCGCCGGTCCGGTCATCCTGTTCACGATGATCGCGCTCGCGGTCTGGATGCTCAGCAACGCCGACTGGACCATCGCGTGGACGACGCCTGACTCGCTGACCGGCCTCGACATGTGGCTGCAGATCATCGGCGGCGCCAGCCTGTGGGTCGCGATCTACGGCACGTTCGTCCTCAACTTCTGCGACTTCACCCGAAACGCGACGTCGAAGCGGGCCATCGTGAAGGGCAACTTCTGGGGCATCCCGCTCAACATGCTGGTGTTCGGCGCCATCGTCATCGTCCTTGCCGGCGCCCAATTCCGCATCGACGGACGCATCATCGAAGCGCCAGCCGACATCGTGCAAGAAGTGCCGAACACCCTGCTGCTGGTGCTCGCGGCACTGGCGCTGCTGATCTTGACCGTCGCCGTGAACCTGATGGCGAACTTCGTCGCCCCGATCTATGCGCTCAACAACCTGTTCCCGAAGCAGCTGAACTTCCGTCGCGCAGCGTTCATCTCGGCCGTCATCGGCCTGGTGATCCTGCCGTGGAACCTGTACAACTCGCCCGCGGTGATCAACTACTTCCTCGGTGGGCTGGGTGCCATTCTCGGGCCGCTGTTCGGCATCATCATGGCCGACTACTGGCTGGTGCGTCGTTCCCAGATCAACGTTCCAGCCCTGTTCACCACCGATGCGAAGTCCGAGTACCATTACGCGAACGGCGTCAACGTGCGTGCCGTGGTCGCACTCGTCATCACGGCGGTGGCGGCACTGCTGATGGCGTTCGTTCCGGCGTTCAAGGTCGTCTCCGAGTTCTCCTGGTTCATCGGCGCAGGACTGGGTGCGATCGTGTACCTCGTGGTCGCCGACCGACGGGGACCGTTCAACGACGTCTCCGGCGAGCCCATCGCCGTGGCGAGCACGCACTAGTAGGGACTGCCATGCGAATCCTCGTAGCCAACGTCAACACGACGGTCTCGATGACCGATGCCATCGCCGAGTCGGCGCGCAGTGTCGCGTCACCGGGTACCGAGATCGTCGGCATCACACCGCGTTTCGGTGCGGACTCGTGCGAGGGAAACTTCGAGAGCTATCTTGCGGCCATCGCCGTCATGGATGCGGTCACCTCGTATCCCGAGCCGTTCGACGCCGTGATCCAGGCCGGGTACGGCGAGCACGGTCGGGAGGGTCTGCAGGAGCTGCTCGACGTCCCGGTGGTCGACATCACCGAGGCGGCCGCGTCGACGGCGATGTATCTCGGACACAAGTATTCGGTCGTCACCACGCTCGACCGCACCGTCCCGCTGATCGAGGACCGTCTCAAGCTCGCGGGACTCGATGCACGATGCGCGTCGGTGCGGGCGTCCGGCCTCGGTGTACTCGAACTCGAGTCGGATCCGGGTCGGGCGGTCGAGGCGATCGTCCGCCAGGCGCGTGAGGCAGTGGAGAACGATCACGCGGAGGTGATCTGCCTCGGTTGCGGCGGCATGGCCGAACTCGAGGAGAAGGTGACGGCAGCGACCGGCGTCCCGATCGTCGACGGAGTGCGCGCGGCGGTCACCATCGCCGAAGGTCTGGTCCGGATGGGACTGTCCACGTCGAAGGTGCGTACCTACGCGACCCCCCGTGAGAAGAAGATCACGGGCTGGCCATTCCAGTTGTAGCGCAACGTATCAAAGCATGATCTGGCGGTTGACGTCCTTGTAGAGCAGGTAGCGGAAGTTGGACGGCCCGCCTGCGTAGCACGCCTGCGGGCAGAAGGCGCGCAGCGACAGGAAGTCGCCTGCCTGCACCTCCACCCAGTCCCCGTTGAGGTGGTAGACGGCCTTGCCCTCGAGCATCAGGAGGCCGTGTTCCATCACGTGGGTCTCGGCGAACGGAATGGTCCCGCCGGGCTCGAACGTGACGACGTTGACGTGCATGTCGTACCCGAGGTCCTGCGGGTCGAGCATGCGCGTCGTGCGCCACTTGCCGTCGGTCCCCGGCATGGCCGACGGTTCGATGTCCTGCTCGTTGCCGAACTTCACCGATACCGTGTGGCCCTCGACGGCCTCATACCGCTTGCGGATCCAGACGAACGTCGCGTCGGCGTCGCCGTCGTTGCGGGCCGACCAGTCGGTGCCTGCCGGGAGGTAGGCGAAGCCGCCCTCGGTGAGTGTCCGGGACTGGCCCGCAGCGTCGACGGTGAGTGCACCGGACGTGACGAACAGGAAGCTCTGCACCTCGGACTGCGGCTCGGGTCGCTGCGCCCCGCCGCCCGGCTTGACCTCGACGATGGCCTGGAAGTACGTCGTCGCACCACCGGCGACCGGCCGGTTGACGATCCATGCGCGCGTATCGGTCCACTCCGGGAACACCGAGGTGACGATGTCCGAGAGGACGCCGCGCGGGATCACCGTGTAGGCCTCGGTGACGATGGCGCGGTCGGTCAGCAGATCGGTCTGCGGGGGCAGGCCGCCGCGGGGCGTGTAGTACGACCCAGTGGTCGGTGGAGTAGTCATTGCGTGCTCCTGATCGGGCGGCCGAGCGCGATGTCGCGCGCGGTGGACATGGGGAGATCGGTGGCTGTCTCGATCTCGTCGACGGTGAGGGCGCCGCACACGCTGCCACGATGGATCACGTTGGCGAGTGCTCGGGCGGTGGCCGGCTCGTCCATGACGGTCGAGTCGAGCTGGTGGACGTAGTTGCGCAGGCGCGTGGCGGCGGGCGCGAAGGCGCCACGGTAGAACGCGTAGGTCACGAGGTATCGGGTGACGAGTTGGGCGGGGTGCATGTCCCAGCCCTGGTAGATGCCGCGTTCGAGGTGGCGCCGGACGAGGCGCGCGTGCAGCTGCCACGCCATGGCGACGTTGTCGGGGTCGCCGACCGGGAGGATGTTGGTCGAGCCATCGGACAGGTGCACACCGGTGCCTGCGACGGCGAGTTGCATGACGTTCTTGGCGTGGTCCGCCGCCGGATGCTCCATCGACTGGTAGGCGGCGGCGATGCCGAGGGACGCCGAGTAGTCGTAGGTCCCGTAGTGCAGCGCGCTGACGCGGCCTTGGCCGGCGTGGATGAACTGGGCGACGGGCGCGCGGCCATCGGCGCCGAGGATCGCCTGCGGTGTTTCGACCTGCACCTCGAAGCGGATGCGGCCGGCAGGCAGTCCGTTGGCACGTTCGAGCGCGCTCGCGACGGCGACCATCGCCTCGACCTGGTCGACGGACGTCACCTTGGGCAGGGTGAGGGTGAGGCCGTCGGGGAGGCCGCCCGAGTCGACGAGTCCGCTGACGAACATGTCGAGCGTGCGCAGTCCGCGGGCACGGGTGCCTGCCTCGAGGCACTTGAAGCGGGTGCCGACGAACGGGGTCGAGGTGCCCGAGTCGAGTGCGATCCGCAGTGCGGCGATCGCCCGTGCGACGTCGGCGTCCTCGGTCGCGTCGTCGAACGTGCCGTAGCCGTCTTCGAAGTCGATGCGGAGGTCTTCGATGGGCTCAGTGGCCAGCTTGTTCCCGACGAGGGCTGCGAGAGTCTCCGGCTCGCAGTCGGTTCCGCTGCCCGCGCCGACGAGCGAAGCCACCGCGTCGAGTCCGCCTGCATCATTCGCCGCAGCGAGAGCGGCGGATCCCCAGTCAGCGGGCATCGTCGCCGAGTAACGGTTGCCCGGGACGTAGACGGTGTGGACCGGTTGCCGACGGCCGTCGTCGCCGGGATATCCGGTCACCAGTCGCGCGTCGGCGTCGCAGAGGCGGCTGTCGACGTCGGCCAGCACGGCATCGTCGAGGCGTCGTGTCACCGTTGTCCCTTCCGTGGGTGGAAGTCCCCGTAACGACAGAATTCCACATTGTGGAGTTTAGCGCGAGGGTCAATGTCCGTGCGGTCACGACCATCCATCGTTCACAGATTCCGTATTGCGGAACCGTTTTTCAGGAGGTTGGATGGAACGACATTCGGCGGCTGGAAGTGGATCGCATGGCGGAGAAGTCGGGCGGCGTGCAGTCGGTGGAGCGCGCCTTCGAGTTGATGGAGCTGATCGGACGTGCGGGAGGGGAGTGCTCGCTGACGGAGTTGTCTGCGGAGTCTCCGCTACCGCCGCCGACCATCCACCGTCTCCTGCGCACGCTGGTCGGACTCGGCTACGTGCGACAACTGCCCAACCGCCGCTACGCCCTGGGCCCGAGGCTGATTCGGCTCGGTGAGGTGGCGAACCGTCAGTTGGGCGCGGTCGCCGGCCCGGTACTGCAGTCGCTGGTCGACGAACTGGCAGAAACGGCGAGCCTCGCGGTGCTCGACGGTGACATGGTGATCTACACCGGGCAGGTACCGTCGTCGAAGGTGATGCGGACCAACGAGGTCGGCAAGCGCGTCGGTCTGCACACGTCCGGTGTGGGCAAGGCCGTCCTGGGTGAACTGGACGATGCACGCATTCTCAAACTGGTTACGCAGTCCGGACTTCCGGCGCCGACCGGTAACAGTGCGTCGACCCTGTCTGCGGTGTTCGCGAACGTCGAACGCGTGCGGGCCGACGGCTACGCGGTCGACGACGAGGAGTTCGAGGTCGGTGTTCGCTCCGTCGCGATGGCTGTGCCGGGTGCTCCGACCCCGATGGCGATTGGCATCTCCGGCCCCTCGGCCCGTGTCGGCGACGAGTTCGTCGCTCGCGCCCTTCCAGCGCTGACGAAGGCAACCAGCGTGATATCCGAGGCCCTGATCGGGGCAAGGGAGCGATAGAGCCGCCGTCACCGTGCGGCGTCGAGTGCCTTCTCGTCGATCCGGAAGCCCATGGCCTCCAGTTGAACTCGCATCAGCTTCCTTTGGTGGGCAGCCGGAAGCCGCTTCGGGAACAGCTCGGCGTGCACCGACAATCCGTCGATGACGGCGATGAGCAGCTCGGCCACGTCGGCATCGGTCAGGTCGCTGTCGAGCCCTCCCGCTGCGCGGACGTCGGCGATCAAGCTGCGTATCCGCTTCAGCAGATCATTGGCAGCGTCGCGTTGGAACTCCCGCGAGGCGGGATTCGACACCGCGCGCGGCCAGAAGGTCATCTCCATCAGGGTTTCGACGCGGCGTTCCCGGTCCAGGGGGAGGTTCTGCATCAACATGGCCCACAGTCGGCCGAACTCGTCCTTGCCGCGCATGCTGTCCTCGACGCGGCTCATGAACTCGCGGTGCGTCTTCACCAGGATCGACTGCAGGATGTCGTCCTTGTCCTGGAAGTAGTGACTGAGGACCCCGTTGGAGTAGCCGGACTCGAGCGCGATCGCGCGGGTGGTGGTGTTGTCCAGACCCACGCTGTCGATGACCCGGATCGCCGCACGCAGGATCTCCTCGCGGCGTTCGTCGTGATCGACGATCTTCGGCATCGGGTCCCCTCGGCTGTCCGGCTGTGAACGAGTGTAGGACCCGGGCCGGATGACCCTCAGCGGCCGTAGGAAAGGCGTCGACTCTGTTCAGCGACGGCACTTAGATCGTCGTCGGTGAGGACCGCGGGTGTGCCGATGCCGGACGCTGCGAGATAGACGTCGCACACCCACTCGACGAGGCAGGCGTGCTCGACGGCCTCGGTCAGCGATCGTGCGCTGCTGACGGCACCGTGGTTGCGCATCAGAACGGTGCCGAAACCCCCTGCGACCGCAGCTCCCACCGCCTCGGCCAGCTCGTCGGAGCCGAACAGGAAGTAGGGAATGGTCGGTATCCGGCCGCCCAGCCGGAGCAGGTTGTAGTGCACCAGGGGCATCTGGTCGCACACCAACCCGACGGCGACGGAACTCCGCCCGTGGGTGTGGACCACGGCCTCGGCGGCCGAGCGCGCGTAGATACCAAGGTGCAACCCCGTCTCGGAGGACGGTCGGGAACCGACCAGGACGTCGCCGGCGAGGCTGACGACGGCGACGTCCTCCGCCCTCGCGGTCTCGAAGCGCATCCCCGCCCGGGTGATCAGGACACGATCGTCGATCCGCACGCTGACGTTGCCCGCGCCGGCCACGGCCACGCCCTGCGCTGCCAGGTCGCGACAGCGCGCCGCCACGTCACCACGCAGCGCCTGCAGGTTGCTCATGTGCGGGGGTACCGGGCGCGCAGCGCGCCGAAGGCGCCGTCGAGACCGGTGAGTGCCATGTCGAGGTCGCCGTCGGTCATCGCGGCCGAGACGAACCAATTGTGCTTGGGGTGCACGTAGACCCCGCGAGCCTGTGCCTCCGCGCTGAACGCGATGGACAGCTCGTAGTCGGAGTCGTTGCCGAACAACAGATTCGGCATCTGAGCGGGCCCGGTGTAGTGCACGTCGAAACCCCACCGCTCGGCGCTCTCGACGATGCCGGTGCGCAGGTGCTGCCCGAGGTCGCGCATCCGGGACACGGCGTCGCGGCGGGCCAACTCGGTGATGGTGGCGAGGCCGGCGGCCATGTCCACGGCTCCCATCCAGAACGAGCCGGTGACGAAGATGCCGCCGGCGGCGTCCCGGTAGCGGTCGGTGCCGGTGACCGCGGCCAGCGGGTAGCCGTTCGCGATCGCCTTGCTCCAGGGCGTCAGATCCACTCGTACGCCGAGGGGTTCCCAGCTGCCGCCATGGTGCAGCCGGAAACCGGCGCGGACGTCGTCGAGGATGAGCGCCGCGCCGATCTCGTCGCAGTAGGCGCGGACGTCCCGGGCGAAGGTGGGGTCGACGAACTCCTGGTCGAAGCCGGCATCGTGCCGGAAGGGGCTGACGATGATCGCGGCGACGTCGCCTGCCCGATCGCCGACGGCGGCGCGGATCGAGGCGACGTCGTTGAACCGGTACTGCAGCAGGTTGGCGCGGTCCGCGGCCGTGACGCCCGCGGGGAACGGGGTGCACCACGGGGCGGCGCCGTGGTAGGCGCCCTCGGCGACGAGGATCAACGCGCGGCCGGTCGCGGCGCGTGCGATCGTGCAGCACATCGTGGTGGCGTCGGTGCCGTTCTTGGCGAACATGGCCCAGTCGGCGTCGGCAACCGTCTCGACGAAGGCCTCCGCCAGCTCCACCATGATGGGCGCGGGGCCGTTGAGGCAATCGCCCTGTCGGCGTTGCTCTTCGGCGGCTGCCTCCACCACCGGATTGCCATGGCCGAGGATGACCGGACCCCAGCTGCACATCAGGTCGACGTACTCGTTGCCGTCCACGTCCCACAGCCGGGCACCCCGCGACCGCGCGATGAACTGGGGGATCGCCGGGAACGCGTTCATGTTCTCGTGGCCGTACATGCCGTTGGGCACGACGGCCTTGGCGCGGCGGCGCAGCTCGGCGTCGGCGCTGCGCTGACGCCGATCAGCGGTGACGTCGATGTCGGTGGTCACGGTGTTCTCCCTTTGGTGCGGTGAGTTCGGGTCAGGTGGTCGAGCGTGCGGCGGCGAGTTGGTCGGCGATGCGGTGGCCCGCCTCGGGGTTCGACGCGGAGACGAGGTTCAGCACGCCGTGAAGGTCCTCGATGCCGGCGTCGGATCCGAGTCCGGAGGCCACCAGCGCGCCACACGCGGAGCCGATGAGCGCGGCGTCCGCCGCGGAGCATCGGGACAGCAGGCCGGTGATCATCCCCGCGTTGAAGGAGTCGCCGCACCCGGTGGTGTCGACCACGGTGGTGGGCAGTGCCGGAACGGAGACCGGGTCGGCGTCCGGCCGCACCAGCAGGGCACCGTGTTCGCCGACGGTGACGGCGACGGCACCGACCCCACGTCCCAACAGGATTCGTGCGGCCTCGACGACGTCGTCGACGCCGGTGAGTCCGCGCAGCTGCTGATCGTTGGGCATGAACCAGTCGATCAGTGGCAACAGCGGACCGAGTAGTTCGAGCGTTTCGGGTCGTCCGGGATAGAGCAGGTCCACGAATATCGGTATTCCAGCGGCGCGTACGGCTCCGAACATGTCGATGCCCTCCGAATCCAGCAGTCGCGGTGTCGTTTCCGGCCCGCCGAAGAGGACCGCGTCTGCGGCGAGCAGGGCGGCGCCGTTCACGTCGGCCGGCCGAAGCGACGCCATCGCACCGGGGACATGCAGCGCGGGCCGTTCCCCGTTGGGCCGGATCGGGAGGATCGTCGACGCCGTCTTCTGCCCGTGCTGCATCACCAATCCCGTGGTGTCGACGCCGTATTCGTGGAGCTGTGTGACGAGGAGCCGCCCGAGGACGTCGTCTCCGATGGCCGCGAACGACGACACCGTGGCGCCGAGCTTGGCGAGGTCGACCGCCGCTCCGCCGCCGGTCCCGGCGACCGTGACGCGGATCTCGTCGAGGACGACACTGCCCTGTCCCGCGGGGATCTCGGAGACAGGACGGCCGAGGACGTCGATGAGGTGCGGGCCGATCACCGCCACGGCGCTCACGGCTGGGCTCGGCTCTCGGTCGGCGGCGCGGGATCGAAGTCGACGACGAGGTCGCGGCGACGGTGGTACACGACGAAGCCGATGACGAACGCCAACGGAATGCACCAGGGCAGCAGGTTCGGCAGCAGGGCGTCGGTTCCCGTGAGGACCGAGTAGTTGGCGATGATCAGGCCGGTGGCGGTGAGCAGCCCGAGCGCGCCGATGGCGGGGGCGATCAGCGTCTTCCAGAGCCGCCGGTCCCTGCGCTTGCGGAAGAACACCACCACGGTGACGGCCACCGCGCCCTGCATGGCCACGATGCCGACCGTGAACAGGCCGCCGAGGCTGGTGTAGACGCCGAGGTAGGGGTCGAGGCCGACGATCACGAACAGGGCCACCAGCACGGCGGTCAGCACCGACAGGGCCTCGCTCGCACGTGCCGGTCCCCGGTACCGCGGGTGTAGGACGCCCAGGAACCGCGGCATGGTGCCCTGGGCGCCCATCGTCTGCAGGTAGCGCGTCGTCGCATTGTGCAGCGCCACCAGCGATGCCAGGACGCTGGTGAGGAAGAAGACCTGCATCAGCGTCGTCAGCACGGTGCCACCTTGTTGACCCGAGAGGGTGAACAGGAGGTCGCCCTGCTCCTCCTGCGCCACGGGCACGATCTGGTTCACGCCGACCGAGCCGACGATGAGCCACACGGTGAGGAAGTAGAAGATCGAGATGACGCCGACGCACAGGTAGATGGCGCGCGGCACCGTCTTGCCGGGGTTGCGCGCCTCGTTGGCGTAGATGACCGCGGACTCGATGCCGATGAACGAGGTGAACGCGATCATCAGCGCGGGGCCGACACTGCCGGAGAACACCTGCTTCGGGGAGAAGACGTCCAGCGGGAACGCCGAGAGTCCACTGTGCGCGAGGATCAGGACGTCGAGCACGATCAGCATCGCGAACTCCGCGGCGATCATGACCAGCAGCACCTTCGCACTCAGGTCGGCGGCGTAGCGCCCGATCGTGCCGACGATCACCATGGCCACGATCGAGTACAGCCACCAGGGCAGGTCCACGCCGTACGGCTGCGCGATCACGTCGGCGAAGTATCCGGCGGCCGCGGTGATGGCGATCGTCCCCGATCCGTACGCCACGGTGGTCGCGTAGGCCGCGCCGAGACCCGCCCCGGGCCCGAATCCCGCGTGCACGTAGCGGGCGAATCCGCCTCCGCCGGGAACGGCCCGGTTGATCGCAACGTATCCCGCCGCGAAGCACGCGAGGACCAGGCCGGCCACCAGGAAGATGATGGGAAGGCCGGCACCGTTGCCCAGGGTGAAGCCGATCGGAGTGTTGCCGATGACGGATCCCAGCGGCGCGGCGCAGGCGATGACGAGGAGTGCGACGCGGCCGGTGCCGAGATTGGCCTTGAACCCGGTGGTGCCGACCACGGCCCCTGGATCTGCGGACGCCACGGGGGCGGCGTCCGGTGCGTGTGCTGACATTCGTCTTCTCCCAAGCGATCTCGCGGGCTGTTCGTGCCGGATGGCGGGATGCGCTCCGGCTCGTCGGTGACCTGGATCGCACGCTCTCAGGAACAGTAGACGGACGTCCGAAATAGAACAAGACCCGACGGACCTGTTAACCGAATGGAAACTCGTGGCCGGTTCAGGGACGGCGCGGGGCCTGCATGGGAGGCATGCGTCGCAGGCCTGGCGTCAAGACCGTTTGCCTGCGTTCGTGATTCGATCGACGACCTCGAGGATCCCCTCGTCGGCCTCCAGCAATTCCGGCAGCCCACCCAGGGCCCGGTTGAGGGCGTTGTAGTAGAGCCCGTCGCCGATCAACTTCACGGCGCGTGCGACGTCGAGGTCCCCGAGCGCGTCGTGCAGGAGATCCAGCCAGGCCTCCGATGCGGCCTCGATGGCCGCGCCTGCCCGGCCGTCGCCCGACTGTCGCAATCGGGATACGGCGACCAGTGCGCGGTCCAGTGGCGTGTCGGCATAGTGCGACGAGCGGACGTAGTACCGCGCAGGCCCTTCGTCCGCGGTGCGCATTGCCTCTGCGTCCTGAGCCGCCAGTGCCGCCAGGCGGTCGCAGAGTCCTACGGCCAGCTGATCCTTCGAGGGGAAGTGGTACAGCAGCCCACCCTTGGACACCTCCGCGCGAGCCGCGACGGCTTCGAGCGTCGCGTGACGCTCGCCTTCGGTGATCAGAAGGTCCGCGTACGCGTCGAGTATGCGATCCCGCGACGACGTCACACGCCCACCTTACGATCACGTCCAGCGCTTGTGTACCGTCTGGACGGTATAGCGCGTAGCGAGTAAAGGACGGCGACGATGGGCACCTACCGGAACTTGCTTGGGGTGCCGGGTGTCCTGAACGTGACGGCCGCGCAGTTGTTCGCCCGTCTTCCGCTGGGCATCCTGTCGCTAGCGATCCTGTTGCACGTTCAGGGTTTGACGGGGTCGTACGCGCTGGCCGGTGCCGTGGTGGCGAGCGTGGGCGTGGGGGAGGCCATCGCCATGCCGGTGACGGCGCGTCTCGCCGGACGCCTCGGGGTGGCGCGTACCTTGGCGACCGCCAGCGTCGTGAACGCTTCGGGCACAGTCGCTTTGGCGTTCGCCGGCTCCTCCGCCGGACTGCTGGTGGGGCTGGGTCTGCTCACGGGTGCCTCGATGCCACCGCTGATGCCGGTCGTGCGGGCTCTGTACCCGCGGATGGTTCCCGGTAACGAGGTGCGGACGCTGTTCGCCCTCGATACCACGGCGCAGGAACTGATCTGGGTCGTCGGCCCCGTCGCGGCCACCGTCCTCGCATCGACCATCGCCACCACGTTCCCGTTGCTCCTGTGCGCCGCAGTCGTGCTGCTGGGCACGGCGTGGTTCCTCCTCGGCTCCCGTGGATTTCATCCGGCGAAGGCGGTGAACCACACCAGGTTCGGCCGAATCCTGTTTCACCGGGCGGTCCTGCTGGCCGGGATCGCCAGCCTCGCCTTGGTCGCGTCGTTCACCGCACTGGAGGTCGGCATCATCGCGGCGCTCGGCAGCAACGGCCTCGTCGCGGGCGCGGCGATCGCCTCGGCCAGCGTCGGTTCGCTGATCGGGGGACTCCTGCTCGGACACCGTCAACTCGGCCTCAGCGGAGTCGTCGCAGCGCTCACCGCGGTTGGCCTGGGCGTTGCTCTCTACGGGGTCCTCGACAACCTCGCACTGCAGTTCGTCGCACTGCTCGTGTCCGGCGTCGGGTTCGCGCCTGCCATGTCGGTCCTGCACCTGATGGTGTCGCGAGAAATCAGTCAGCACGTGGCCACGGAGGCGTTCGGCTGGCTGAGCAGCGCCGCTATCGTGGGCGGCTCCATCGGCACCGCCCTGGCCGGCGTCGCGACCGACGCCCACGGTGCGCGCGGTGCCGTGATGGTGTCGGTCGGGTTGGCGGCGGTCGCCGCGATCAGCCCGCTGTTGGCGCGGGCATTCGGTCCGCTGCCCGGGCTGGCGAGGGTGCCGGAAGCGGCCGCTCGAAACTCTTAGCGGACCACGCCCTGCTCAGCGACAACCGCACAGCCGCAGCACCGTGGCCACCGCGTCGAGCGCGGGCTTGGCGACGTCCTGCATGGTGCCCGTCGACATCAAGGCGAACGTCAGCGCGCGACCGTCGACGTCGACGACGTATCCGGCGAGGGCGTTCACGTTGTCCAACGTGCCGGTCTTGGCGCGGATCCAGCCGGCCCCGGGTGAGGGCGCCACGAATCGGTCCCACAGCGTTCCGCTTCCGCCCCCGACGGCGAGATCGTCGACCATCGCGCGCAGCTTCTCGGACTGGTCGCCGGTCCCGGTAGCGGCCGCGACGACGTCGTCGACGACCCGGGCGGGGATGCGGTCGTCGGTCGAGAGGCCGCTGAGGTCCGACAGGTCCAGCCCGGCGAGGTCGACGCCCGCTTCGGTGAGTACGTCGGTCACCGCCTCGACGGCCCCGTCGAACGTCGCGGGCTTGTCTCGGGCGAGTGCCACCTCCCTCGCGATGGTCTCGGCGGTGACGTCGTCGGAGAGCACCATCATCTGGTGCAGGCGCACGCTGAGCGGTGCCGACCACACCCTCGCAACGGGACTGGCTCCCGGCGGTGCCTGGCCGGCCGTCACCGCCGACGGGTCGACCCCGAGCCGGTCGGCCAGCGCGCGGCCGGTGTCGAGTGCCGGTGTGGCGGTGCGGGGGGAGTACGTGACCAACGGTTGTCTGCGACCGCCGTCGAGCATCACCGGCTCGATCGGGGCGATGCTGCCGCCCTCGATGTCGATGGGGTTCCATCCGCGGGCCATGGTGGGCCCGGGGAACAGTGCGGTATCGACCACGATGCTTTGCGCGGGAACGCCCGAGGCAAGCACCTGCTCGGCGAGATCGTCGAGCCGCGGAGCATCGACGTAGTAGCCGGTTTCGCCTGCGGGCTGGGCGGTGAGGGTCGGGTCACCGCCGCCGACGAGCACCACCTGGCCGGGAACCGACCCGGGCACCACCGTGGTCGCCACGCGGTGTGCGGGTGACAGCGCCAGCAGCGCGGCCGCCGCCGTGAGCACCTTCGTCACCGAACCGGGCGTCTGCGGCAGGTCCGGGTTCTGCTGCCACAGCACGTCACCGGTCGTCGCGTCGGCGACGCGACCGGTCAGCAGGCCGAGATCGGGGTTGGCCAGAGCTGGTGCCAACGCTTCGGCCAGACCGGCGGAGGTGGGTGTGGGTGCGTCGGGGTTGAGCGTCGCGAACGGGGCTGCGGCGGCCGGCGACGGCCGGGGATCGGACGGCGCGGCCTCGGCTCCGCCGAAGTAGTCGCCGCGGGTGACGGCGACCGCGCCGACGGTCGATGCGGCCAATACGACGACGACGGCAGCGATGACAGTCGCCCGCCGCCGTGTGGTCACGCCCGATTGTCGACTACGCGACTCGTCGCGGGCAAACCCGTGACACCGTCACTTGGTGCCGAACATGCGGTCACCCGCGTCGCCCATGCCCGGCACGATGTATCCGTGCTCGTCGAGTTCCCGGTCGACGGCCGCGGTGTAGATCGGGACGTCGGGGTGTTCGGCGTGCAACGCGGCGATGCCCTCCGGGCACGCCAGCAGGCACACGAACTTGATCGACTTGGGCCCGGACTCCTTGAGCCGCTCGACGGCGGCAACCGCGGAGTGTCCGGTTGCGAGCATCGGATCCACCACCACGACGTCGCGCTCGTCGAGGTCGGTCGGCAGCTTGAAGTAGTACTCGACGGCGATCAGCGTCTTCGGGTCGCGGTAGAGGCCGATGTGCCCGACCCGAGCGCCGGGTACCACCGCCAGCATGCCGTCGAGGATGCCGCTGCCTGCTCGCAGAATCGACACGAACACCAGCTTCTTGCCGTCGATGGCCTTGCCGCGGGTCACCTCCAGTGGCGTCTCGACCTCGACGTCGTGCATCGGGATATCGCGCAGCACCTCGTAGGCCATCAGCATCGACACCTCGTGCAGAAGCTGGCGAAAGGTCTTCGTGCTGGCGTCCTTTCGGCGCATAAGTGTCAGCTTGTGCTGCACCAGCGGGTGGTCCACCAGATGCACCTCGGTCATCAGAACACCGTCCCGTCGCTGTCGATGGTCAGAGGCGGCAGTCCGCCGCGCAACTGCTTGGCGAGAATCCGGCCGGTCGCCCACGTGCCACCCTCCAGTACGCAGGCCAGGGGGACGTCGACACCGAGTTCGCCGCGGACGAGGTCGGCGAGTTCGTCGAGCAGTGCGACGGTGAGCGCCCGCCATTCGACGACGAGTTCGTCGCAAGCCGTCCACGTGCGCGAGGCCCATTCCGCATCGCGCAGTGCGAGGACGCCGGTGTCGAGAAGCAGTCCGCCGTTGCGGTATTCGGGCAACCCGGTCAGTGCGTCGAGACCGTCGACGGTGACCCCGGCCCACTGGAACGGCTCCAGCAGTGAGTAGGTGAGCCACTGGGAGAGCTTGTGGAACGGCACCCAGCCTGCGGTGAGCCCCGGCCCCGGAACCGCGTCGTGGCGCCAGCAGTCGCCGAGTGCAACACCGTCGATGGCGTTGGCCGACGGCCAGATGTCCGACAGCGACGACAGGAGCGCGGTGAGGATGGCGTGCGCGGTGACGTGACCGTCGGCGCCGATGAGGGCGCTCGCCATGCCACCCGGGCGCGCCGGGCGGCCGAAGACGTCCGGACGGTCGGCCAGCGCGTTGCCGAGGCGGCGGAGCACCTCGACGCGGCCGTCGAGCCCGACGAGTGGGTTCGACGCGTCGGCCTGCAATGCCCTGGCGATGTCGTCGACGCGCAGGGCGTGCAGTCCGTCGGCGTCTGCCCGCAACGGGTGTGACGGGTCACTCGAGAACACGCCCGCGGTGAATGCGTGAAAGCTGGCGACGCCCAACCCCTCCGAGCGCGAATACCGGTCGCCGCCGGCCTCCCGGTAGTGCCAGTCCGGTCCTGCCCCGGCGTCGAGGAGCACGCTGACGACGGCCAGGTCGATCATCGCCCGCAGCCGCTCGCGCGGCTCGGGCAGTGCGTCGTCGAGGATCGCCTTGCGGTCGACGCCACCAGCCTCGAAGTGGCGCCAGCGGCTGTGGAAGGGCACCGCCAGGTCGGGATACCGGGTGCGCGTCGTCTGCGCGACCAGTGTTGCAGCGCCTGGCATCTCGTCGTCATCCACGGTGAACCAGGGCGATTCGTCGGCACGTGCACGCGCCAGCAGCCAGGCCGCGCGCTCGCGAACGGTCGTGGTGGATCGCAGCGCGGCGGCCGCGGACTCCGGGCTGCTCACGGGTTGGGCACGTCGAGTGGGTCCAGCGCCTCCAGTGTGTCCAGCGCACCGAGCCGTCGGCCCTTGGCCTTCTTGAGTTCGTCGGCGTCGGGAACCGGGCCGGAGGTGAAGTATCCGGCGGCCGTCTTGGCGTCGATCTCCACTCGCGCGTCGGGCGGAACCAGGTCGTCGGGGATGTTCACGCGCTCGCCGACCTCGATGCCCGATCCGGTGATGGCGTCGTACTTCATGTTGCTCATCGAGACCAGGCGGTGAATCTTGCGGATGCCGAGCCAGTGCAGAACGTCGGGCATCAGTTCTTGGAAGCGCATGTCCTGCACGCCCGCAACGCATTCGGTGCGGGCGAAGTACTGGTCTGCGGTGTCGCCGCCTGCCTGGCGCTTGCGTGCGTTGTACACGAGGAACTTCGTCACCTCGCCGAGTGCGCGACCCTCCTTGCGCGAGTACGCGACGAGGCCGACTCCTCCGCGCTGTGCGCCGAGGATGCATTCCTCGATGGCGTGGGTGAGATAGGGCCGGCACGTGCAGATGTCGGAACCGAAGACGTCGGAGCCATTGCACTCGTCGTGCACGCGTGCGGTCAATTCAGCGGCGGGGTCGGCGAGATCGGCGGCGTCGCCGAACACGTAGAGCGTCTGGCCACCCACCGGCGGCAGGAACACGTCGAGATCCGAGCGCGTGACGAGTTCGGGGTACATGCCCCCCGTCTCCTCGAACAGCGCGCGACGCAGGTCGGCCTCGGTGCAGCCAAACCGGCGTGCGACGCCGGGCAGGTACCACACCGGCTCGATCGCCGCCTTGGTCACCAAGGCGGCACCACTGGCGAGCAGGAACCGGCCGTCCGGCCGCAGTCGGCCGCGTGCGATCGCGTCGGCGATCTCGGGGAGGATCACGTGCGCCTTGGTGACGGCGATCGTGGGCCTGATGTCGTAACCCGCGGCGATCTCGTCGGCGAACACGTCGACGACCGTGCCGCCCCAGGGGTCCAGGCTGACGATGGCCTCGGGGTCGGTCCACTGCGGGTAGGGGCCGATCACGTCGGTCGGCGAGGTGTTCGTCAGATCGGCGCGGTGCTCCCGCGACAGCGATCCCGCCGCGACCGCCAGGGCGCGGTACACGCCGTACGAGCCGCTGTGGGTGCCGACCACGTTGCGGTGCCCACGGGTAGTCGTGGTGCCGACGACGGGGCCGCGTTCGGCAGCAGTGGCGGCACCCCAGGTGATCGGCATGGCGGCGTGGCCACCACTGTGCGAGGTCAACCGGATGTGGCCGGCGGAGCGGGCAGGGGGCCGCACGGGTGTCACGTCAGCCGCCATCGTGCCTCCTGTGGGGAAAGTCGCCAGCTTAGCGACTCGTCGGCGTCACCGCCGGTCGACTACGTTGGCCGGAATGTCCAGCGCCCGGAGTTCTCGGTCGTTTCCGCGGGGGATGACGCTGCTGGTGTCCGGTGCCTTGTTCATGGAGATCCTCGACGCCACGATCATCGCCCCGGCCATTCCGCTGATGGCCGAGTCGTTCGGGGCGCAACCGGTCGACGTCGGCGTGGCGATATCGGCCTACCTGGTGACCGTCGCCGTGTTGATTCCGGCCACCGGGTGGATGGCCGACCGGTTCGGCGTCCGCAGGGTGTTCCTGGTGGCGATCGCGGTGTTCACCATCGCCTCGATCGGCTGCGCGGCCAGCCCGTCGCTTCCGATGCTCGTGGCGATGCGCGTGCTGCAGGGGATTGGCGGCGCGATGATGGTGCCCGTCGGTCGGCTTGCGGTGCTGCGCAATTCGACCAAGTCCGACCTGGTGCATGCCATCGCCATGCTGACCTGGCCCGCGCTCACCGCGCCCATTCTCGCCGTTCCGCTCGGTGGGGCCATCGCGACGTTCGGGTCGTGGCGGTGGATCTTCGTGATCAACATTCCGATCGGCATCATCGGATTCCTGTTCGCGCTGCGCCTCATTCGCGGGTCCGCGGTACCGGCGGCACGGCCGCTGGACTGGCGCGGATTGGTGCTGAGCGCGTTCGGCATCGCGACAACGCTCATCACCGTCGAGCGGGTGCGGCTGCACGGCGTCGAATTGCAGACCGTCGTGGTGGGTGCGTTGACGGCCGGGCTGCTGCTGGGCTGGGCCGTCTTGCACCTACTGCGGTCGACGAACCCGCTGGTGCAGCTTCGGGTTCTGCGCGTGCGCACGCTGCGCATTACCGTCTCGGCCGGCGGTGTCTATCGCGCGGTGGTCTCCGCGGTGCCGTTCCTACTGGCCCTGCAGTTCCAACTCGAGTTCGGTTGGTCGCCACTGGCAGCGGGCGTCATGGTGGCCGCACTGTTCCTGGGGAACGTGGCGATCAAGCCAGCGACCACCCCGCTGATGCGGCGCTTCGGCATCCGCAACGTCCTGCTGGTCAACGGCATCGCATCGGTCGAAGGCTTCGTCCTCCTGGCCGTGCTGCATCCCAGCCTGCCCATCGCCGCGATCACGGCGATCGTGTTCCTCAGCGGCGCACTGCGCTCGATCGGGTTCACCGCGTACGCCACGCTGGCTTTCTCCGACGTTCGAGGCGACGATCTGACGCACGCCAACACGCTGAACGCCACCGTGCAGGAACTGGCGTCGGGCTTCGGCATAGCCATCGCCGCACTGGCCTTCAGCCTGCTCGGTTCCTACTCGGCGACCTACCTGCTCCTGGGTGGCTTCATGGCCAGCACGCTCGTCGAGGCATTTCGGCTGCCGGGCGACGCCGGTCGGCACGTCAGCGCGCAGGCTTGATCGCGAGTGCTCAGGGCGCTTCGGGCGTCGTCGCCGTCACGGGAGGCGTGGCGACTTCAGGCGAGTCCGGGGCGGCGGATGCTCCCGGATCCACTGTCGGCTCGACCAGCGTCATCTCCGACGTCGTCACCGGACCCGGCGGGGCGGGCTCGGGTTCCTCTGCCTGGCTCGCGCCGCTGAAGCCGACTGCCACCGCGGCGGCGACGGTGGCCGTCGCTCCGGTCAGACCCATCACCCGCTTCGTCCGAGTGCTCACCACGACCATCACTCCTTCTGCTCCGGTGGCGGCCACGTGGCCGCCGTCACACGAACGGCTACCCCCCAGCGGATCCAAATATGCAGACGGTCCTCGGTTGGCTCAGCCCCACTCGTGATTCATGGCGCGGGAGTCGACGTTCGATTCGGCCGGGCGACCCCTGCCCTGACCGGCCCCCGACACGGCGATGAGGATCATGGCGAGCGCGGCGGTGACGGCGCCGCCGGCGAAGATCACCACGAAGGCGTGCTCCGACGGCAAGCCGGTGCCGGTGCCGGTCGCCGACCGGGCGAGCAGGACGGCCACGGCCGCTGCGGCGATCGAACTGCCGACGGTGCGGGCGATGGCGTTGACGCCGGTGGCGACTCCGGTCTCGCCGCTGTCGACCTCGCTGACGACGAGTGCGGGCAGCGCCCCGTAGCCCAGGCTGATGTAGGCGTTGACCCAGATGCCCGCCACGATCACCTGCCAGGACTGATCGTGTGAAATGGCGAGCCAGACGAAACCGATCACCCCGGTGATCGCGCCGCTGACCAGGACACGGCGCGCTCCGAAGCGGTCGATGAACCGGCCACTCAACGTGGCGGTGACGAAACCGGCGATCGCCCCCGGCAGCAGGAACACCACGCTCGCGGTCAGCACCGTCGCACTGAACCCGTACCCGGCCGCATCGCGGTCGATCTGAACGAATTGGGTCAAGCCCAGGAAGCCGAAGTAGAGCCCCATGCCCACGAAGATGGTCGCCAGGTTGGTCAGGAGCACCGCTCGCCGCGACAGCATCGCGATGGACACCAAGGGGTGACGTTGTCTGCGCTCCCACGCCCACCACGCCACCAGCACCGCGATGCCGAGCGCGGTGACGCCGAGGGTCGCCGGCGAGAGCCACCCCCACGAGTTGCCCTGGGTGATGGCGAGCAGCAGCGCCGACAGGCCGATCGCCAGACCCAAGGCGCCCAGCCAGTCGATCGTGCCGACGCCTCGCGTCGTGGCGCTCGGCACGACGGTCGCAGCGAGGACGAGCACGGCGAGGGTGAAAACCGTCGTCAACCAGAACACCCGGTGGTATCCAGCGTCACCGTTCATCAGCAGCCCGGTGACGACCAGACCGGTACCGCCGCCGAATCCCAGCGTCCCGGACAGCACGGCGAGAGCGCCGACGACGGCGCCTTCGGGCAGCGCGTCGCGCAGGATGGCGACGCAGATCGGATAGAGCGAGAACGAGACGCCCTGCAGCACGCGGGCCACGATGAGCAGGGCCAGAGACGAGGTGACCGCCGCCAGTATGGAGCCCACCAGGACGGCGACGAGTACCGCGAGCAGGACGTGCTTCTTGTTGTAGAGGTCCGCGAGCCTGCCGATGAGCGGCGTCGACGCCGCTGCGGCGAGCAGGTTGGCGGTGACGGCCCAGCTGACGGCGACGGTGGAGGCGTTCAGTTGCTCGGCGATGATGCCGAGGACCGGGACGACGGCGGTCTGCAATACCGCCACCGTGAGCGCCACCATGCTCAGCGCCACGACGAGGAGTCGCGGACGCGGGTACTGCTCGGCGGCGCTCGTGGGGCCCACGCCCGCGCCGCTTTTTCGCATGCCTAATTATGTGGGCTACCGATTGCCGGAGGCGAGGCGGTCGCCGGAAGCGCCGGACGCCGCGCGTCGTGGAAGGCTTGGTTCGGCGGGTTCGAAGACGTGAGGGAGACGATGGCAGGCAAGGACGCACACTTCTACCGGACGGCGGACGGTACCGGCCTTCCGCACGACCCGTTCAACGCGATCGTGGGTCCGCGGCCGATTGGCTGGATCTCGACCGTGAACGCCGAAGGTACCCCCAACCTCGCGCCGTACAGCTTCTTCAACGGGTTCAACTACCGTCCGCCAGTGGTTGGCTTCGCGTCGATCGGATGGAAGGACAGCGTTGCCAACGTCGAGGCCACTCGGAACTTCGTGTGGAACCTTGCGACCCGCGACCTGGCGACCGCGATGAACGAGACGTCCGCGTCGATCCCGTCAGAGGAGAACGAGTTCGACCGCGGGGGACTGACGGCCGTGCCGGCGTCCGTGGTCGACGCGCCTCGGGTGCTGGAGAGCCCGGTGAACTTCGAATGCGTTCTGACGCAACTAATTCAGCTCACCGACACCGAGGGCAACGACGTACCGACCTGGTTGGTGCTCGGACAGGTGGTGGCCGTGCACATCGACAAGCACCTGCTGGTCGACGGCATCTACGACACTCCCGCGCCGACCCCGATCTTGCGGGCTGGTGGGCCGGCTGACTACGTGGCGGTGTCGCGGGATGCGATGTTCAAGATGGTGCGCCCCGACGACCGTCGTTGAGGCGAGCCGCTACGGTCCGCCCTTCCAGTGCTCGATGCGGTTGTGGTCGGGCGTGAAGCCGTGCTTGACGCCCCACAGCACGGCCTGGGTCCGGCTCGATGCGTCGATCTTGCGGTAGATCGTGCGGATGTAGGACTTGATGGTGTTCGGACTGAGGTAGGTCAGGGCCGCCACCTCGGCATTGCTCTTGCCCTGGGTGATGAGGGCGAGGATCTCCGATTCGCGGTCGCTGAGCCCCTCGCCGCGCCCCGGCCAGTCGAGTCCGACTGCACTGCGGGCCCGAGGGGGGACGTCGCTGACGATCTTCTCACCGGCATGCACGGCCTCGAGTGCCGTGACCAACTCGCGGGCAGGCAGCGTCTTCGACAGGTATCCGTGGGCACCCTTGTCTTGGGCGCTGGCGATGAGATCGGGGTGAAAGTTCCACGTGTACACGACGACTCGTCGAGCGCGGGGATTCGCGACCAGGGCGGCGATCTCGTCGTGGTCGGCTTCGGGTTGGGCGAAGGAGTCGTACAACACGATGTCGACGGAGTCGTCGAGGCTCATGTTGGCGTCGATCTCTGCGACGACGACCCGGTCGCGGTACCGGTCGAACATGTTGGCCACACCCATGAGCACGACGTCGTAGTCGTCGACGAGGGCGACGGTGATGGGGGAGTTCGGCGGCGGTGCCATGCGTCCAGATTACCTACCTAAGGGTGTACCGGTACCCCCCTTAGGGGTGATGAGCTGACTTCCATGTCGAGCAACCGCTCGATCCACTCGATCGCAGCGCGTTCTCAGCGCTGAACAGAAAGGCTCGCAGCCATGATCGGACTCATCGTCACCATCCTCGTCGTCGGGCTCATCGCGGGCGCCCTTGCGCGTCTGCTGGTTCCGGGCAAGCAGAACCTGTCGATCCCCATGACCATCGTGCTCGGCGTCGTCGGGTCATTCGTCGGAGGATTCCTCGGCTTCCTGATCGTCGGCAAGGACAGCGCGCAGGGGTTCCTGCAGCCGGCCGGCATCATCGGCTCGGTCATCGGTGCCGTCATCGTGCTGGTGATCTGGCTCAAGGTCGGCGGCCGTAACTCGGTTCGGTCCAGGTAGCTCGGCCCCCCCGTGCGGCGGAGGTCCACTTCTTGCCCAGAGTGGATCTCCGCTGTCACCGACTCGAACGGAGAAGGCCATGAACTGTCAAGAAGAGGAAACGACTGCAACTCGTCTCGGACTCACCGAGAGCTGGTTCGGAGACGTCGCCGTGGTGGGTGTCTCGGGAGAGCTGGACATGCTGACCACTCCCGAGCTTGCCGGGGCCATCGAGGCCGCGGCGGGCAAGAATCCGTCGGCGCTCGTCGTCGACCTGTCGGCGGTCGAGTTCCTGGCGTCGGCCGGGATGAGCACGTTGATCACCGCGCACGAAGACATCACGCCGCGAACGAGGTTCGCCGTGGTGGCTGATGGCCCTGCCACGAGCCGGCCCATGCGACTCGTCGGAATCGACCAGATCTTCGCCGTGTATCGGACTCTCGACGACGCGCTTGCGGGTGTCGGGTGATCAATGACGGCCACGAACTACGCGGTCATATCCACTGCTGACGATCAACAGCCTGTGTCACGGGCCTTCTTCGAACCGTCAACATCTGATGAAGCGCACGGGCGAAGTGCTGGTGCCTGCGGTGTCCGTCGACTCTCAGGGGGCCAGCACGGCGCCGCCGGGCGGCGGGCCAACCGGACCGGTTCCAGGCGGCAGATAGATCGTCATTCCGCCGTCAGGGTCTACCGGCGTAGGCGGCGCGGCTTCGGTCGGTGGCAAGCCGACTTCGCCTCGTGATGGCGGTGGCTGGGTTGGCGGCACCTCTAGGGCGCCATCCGTGGTCGTGTACGTGCCGTCTTGGTAGTTGTCGCAGTGCTGCACTCCGCCGATATCCCGGTAACAGCACTTCGAATATCGTTTCCCTTCATGAACGGTGGTGGTGTAAGTGCCTCCCGCTTGGTCGCATTCGTTGACGATGGTCGATTCGGGGATCGCATTGCCGGCGGGTGCACTGAGCATCATCGCGGTCGCTGCGATGGCGCCCGCAGCAGCGAGGCGGGCCCCTAGCACGAAAGGCTGCGAGTATGTTGCGACTTGGGTTGTCATGGTTGCTCCCTGGGTTCGTTGATGGCCTGACGCCGGTGTTTGATCTGACGGGAGGTCGCCACAACTTCGTTGGGTGATTTCACTATCCGCTCGCGCACGATGTTGTACAGGGCATTGGCACGAACGGAGGCAACCAAAGATCGGCCGAGACCGCGAACGCTTCGGCACGTTGCTTGCGTACCGTCGTGATTCATTGCAAACCGTTTGCGGCTCAGAGACTTCTACAGGTGGACCGTCAGGACCCGCCGTGCGCCGCGCGCCAGGCGAATTGAGATGCGGGAGCGGGCCCGGCCCTGTTCTTGACTGTTCATTCCTGAATGACTATTCTCAAACCATGGGCCGCCCGCGATCGTTCGACGAAACCGGCGCCGTGGATGCTGCGGCGGCGGTATTCCGGCGTGGGGGATATGCCGCGGCGTCGGTCGATGACCTCGTGGAGGCCACCGGCGTGCATCGGGGCAGCCTGTACAACGTATTCGGAAGCAAGCATGGATTGTTCCTGCGAGTCCTGAACGCTGCTGCGGCACCGGATGCCGATCCCGCTGAGCGGCTCGACGTCTTACTCGTCGCGCTGCTTGAACTCGCTTCGGTCGATGTGCGGGTCCGCGATCGTGTCCGCAGCATCGTTGATGAGTGCGACGTCACGGCTGAGCAATTGGGCGAGCGACTGCTGGCCCGAGCAGAACTTCACAATGAGAGGACGCCAAATTGAGCAGCAATCGAGTTACCGTCACTGACGACCGCCTCGTGGTCGAGCCCCTGGGGCTGAACAAGTTGTGGTCCTTCACCCGTCGGCTCGAAATCCCGCTCGCACACGTGCGCGGAGCGACCTTCGACCCGGGTATGAGAGACGAACCAAAGGGTTGGCGCGGCCCGGGTCTCGGCCTCCCGGGCAAGCTGGTCGGCACTTACCATGCCGACGGGAAGAAGCAGTTCTGGAACATCTCCGGGTATGACCGCGCCGTCGTCGTCACGCTGGATTCGGCGGAACGCTTCGACCGCCTCGTGATCACCGTCGACAACCCGAACGAGGTGGCTGACGCCATCAACGGCGCCCGTGGTGCTCTCTGATTCGTTTCCCACGGGAGCGCCTCGCGCCACCGTTAGTCCGGTTTGATCTCCTCGGTCGTGTCCTCGGCGGTATGCCGCCCCCTCGCGCCGGCCAGGGCGAGTTCGCGGGTCCGCCGGTCGGGGCGCTGGCGGACGTTCAGGGGCCACCAGAACCATCGGCCCAGAAGCGCCGCGATCGATGGGGTCATGAACGACCGGATCACCAGCGTGTCGACGAGCAGACCGAGACCGATGGTGGTGCCCACCTGAGCCATCACCTTCAGATCGCTGATCGCGAACGACATCATGGTGAATGCGAACACCAGGCCTGCCGAGGTCACGACACTGCCACTGCCGGCGATGGATCGGATGATGCCGGTGTTCAACCCGGCGTCGCGCTCCTCCTTGAACCTGGAGACGAGCAACAGGTTGTAGTCCGACCCCACCGCGAGCAGGATGATGACCGACATGGCCAGCACCAGCCAGTGCAGCTCGAGGCCGATGATGTGCTGCCACAACAGGACTGATAGTCCAAACGACGCGGCCAGCGACAGCACCACCGTGCCGACGATCACCAACGAGGCGATCGCGGCCCTGGTGATGATCAGCATGATGATGAAGATGAGGCAGATCGCTGAGACTGCAGCGATGACGAGGTCGTAGTTCGAGCCGTCGCGCATGTCCTTATACGTGGCGGCAGTGCCGCCCAGGTAGATCTTCGACGTCTCGAGTGGGGTTCCCTTGATGGCCTCGAACGCGGCGTTCTTGATCTGGTCGATGTGCGAGATGCCTTCTGGCGTCGCGGGATCACCTTGATGGGAGATGATGAACCGCACCGCTTTTCCGTCGGGCGAGACGAATTGCTTGAGGCCCCTCTTGAAGTCGGGGTTGTCGAACACCTCGGGCGGTAGGTAGAACGAGTCGTCGATCTTGGACTCGTCGAAGGCCCTGCCGATGGCGTTCGGGTCGGACTGCTGCCTGTCCTGCAGACTCTGCTGGCCCTCCTGCGTCGCGTAGTTGGTCATGATCTGGTCGCGATTGCGTTCCTGGGTGGCGATCTGCGGAGGCAGCAGCGCGAGCAGCTTGGGTTGCAGGGCGTTGATCTTGTCGAGGCTCGCCGTCGTCTGACCGAGCAGACCGGACAGTTCGTTGATCCCGTCCAGCGCGTCGAACAGCGACCGCAGCGTCCAGCAGACGGGTATGTCGTAGCAGTGCGGTTCCCAGTAGAAGTAGTTCCTGATGGGCCGGAAGAAGTCGTCGAAGTTGGCGATCTTGTCGCGCAGGTCGTTGGTCACCTCCACCGTTTGCTTGAGCAGATCGCTTTGTTCCTGCTGCGCAGAGGCACTTTGGGACTGCAGCGTCAACTGCTGGCGAAGGATGTCGATGGAATTCGAGATGTCCGCCGCCTGCGTCAAGAGGTCGGCCGTCCGCTGCTGGGCGTAGGACTGGCCGAGCTTCTGATTCACGCCCTGCTGGCCGACGATGTAGGGGATGGAGCTGCCCTCGATCGGCGTTCCCAGCGGCCGGGTGATGGTCTGCACCCTTGCGATGCCTGGGAGGTGGAACACGTCCTTCGCGACTCTGTCGACGATGAGCATGTCCGTCGAGTTGCGCAGATCGCGGTCGGCAACGAGCATCAAGATCTCGGGATTGAGCCGCGCCTGCGGGAAGTGCTTGGCCGCGGCGGCGTAACCGATGTTCGCCTCCACGTCCGCGGGGAGGTACTTCTTGTCGTCGTAACTGGTGGCGTAGGACGGGAGCGCGAGCAGGCCGACGAGGGTCACGGCGATCGACGCCAGCAGAATCGGTCCCGGCCACCGCACGACCGCTGTACCGATGCGCCGCCAGCCCCTATTGTTCGTCGCCCGTTTGGGTTCCAACAGGCCGAAACGGGAGGCGACGGTCATCAGCGCCGGCGCCAGCGTCAGCGCTGCGATCGTCACCACGAACATTCCGATCGCGAGCGGAATGCCGAGGGTCTGGAAGTAGGGGAGTCGGGTGAAGTGCAGGCACAGTGTCGCCCCTGCGATCGTCAGACCGGATCCCATGATTACGTGGGCAGTGCCGTGGTACATGACGTAGAACGCGTCTTCTCGACTGTCACCGAGGTTGCGCGCCTCGTGGTAGCGGCCGACGAGGAAGATCGCGTAGTCGGTGGCCGCCGCAATCGCCAACAGCGTCAACAGATTCACCGCGAACGTCGACAACTCGATGATGTGGTGATAACCCAGGAACGCCACCACGCCGCGTGCGACGGCCAGCTCGAGCACCACCGTCAACAGCACGATGAGCACCGTCACGATGGACCGGTAGACGAGCAGCAGCATGGTGACGATGACCACGAAGGTCAACGCCGTCACGAGTTGAAGACTCTCGTCCCCGGCGTGCTGCTGGTCGGAGTTCAACGGTCCGGCGCCGGTGACGTAGACCTCGAGCCCCGGTGGCGGCGGGTGGTCGGCCACGATGTCGCGCACCGCCTCCACGGACTCATTGGCCAAGGTCTCACCCTGATTGCCGGCGATGTAGAGCTGAACGTAGGCGGACAGGTTGTCTGCACTCTGCGAGCCAGAGGACGTCAGCGGATCACCCCAGAGATCCTGGATGTGCTGGATGTGGGTCGTGTCCTTCCGCAAGTCTGCGATCAGGCCGTCGTAGTACTCGTGGTCTTGGGCGCCAAGGGGTTTGTCGCTCTCCAGGACGATCATCGCCGAGCTGTTCGAGTCGTACTCCTCGAACAGCTTGCCCGCCAACTGGGTGGCCTGCAGGGAGGGTGCGTCGTTGGGTGTCAACGACGTCGAGTTGGCCGCTCCCACGACCTCGAGCTGCGGCACCACCACGTTGACGACCGCGGTGAGCGCGAGCCACCCCAGCAGCACCGGCACGCAGAACAGACGCAAGAAGCGAGGAACCCGGGCGCGCCGGCCCGTCTTCAGCTCGCTCATGCCGACTTCACCAAGCACGACACCTGAGCGTTGACCCCGGTCGAGGATTGCTCGTCTCGTACCTCGTCGTCGACCACGACGCGGCAGCCGATGCTGTCACCGTCCCCCTGGGCGATGATCGTGGCGCTCGCCGACGGCTTCGTGGTCCGCAGTGTGATCGTCCACGGCAGGGGTGCGTCGTCGACCCGCTGCGGCGTGGCATCGAGGTCGAGGTAGTTGATGGTCGCCACGGCGCCTGCCATTCCGAAGATCTCGTAGGTCACGACCTTGGGGTTGAACGGTTCGGCGTCATTGGCCAGACCTGCACCCGGACGCGTTATCTCGTTGTCGGACCCGAAGAGGCCATGCATTCGGTACACCAGGGCGCCGGCGAGCACGACCACCACCACGATGAGTAGCGGTATCCAGGCCCGCTTGACGATCCCGACCATCTGGGCCCCTTCTGTCCGACCGCCCACCACGAGGTGACCGAGTCGTTCCGCAGGCGCCAGAACAGAGCCGCACGGTTGTTGATTAGCTCAGCGAACTTTAGGACGTGAATCACCGTTCGGCAAGCCAAGCGGCTAACTCGAATAAGTCGATCGGTTGGATGTCGGTGACGACGCCCGTGGGCGGGCTACCCTGTTGCTCGTCTGGAGACCAGGAGGAGGCGAGACGGGGTGGCGAAACCCATTGCACCGCGGGGCTTGGCCCGCGGCCGGGTCTTGGAGGCCGCCCTCGCCCTGTTCGCCGAGCATGGAGTGCACGGCACGTCGCTGCAGATGATCGCCGACCGCGTGGGAGTCGGCAAGGCAGCCGTGTACTACCAGTTCCGGTCCAAGGAAGACATCGTCCTGGAGGTCATTCGGCCCACCATCGAGGAGATGGCCCGGGTGATCAGGACCGCCGGAGCGCTGCCCGACCCCGAACAGCGTCGCGTCGTCGCCGTGAGCGGGATGGTCGAGATGCTGGTGCGAAACCGGCAGTTGGCGGTCATCTTCCACGGAGACCCTGCCATCGACCAGATCATGAACGGCGAACCCGATTTCAAGGCCGTGGCCGACGGACTCCGCGAGATAGTCGAAGGGCCCGAACGGAACACAGCCGAGCGGATCAACTGTTCGGTGTTCCTGTCCGGGGTGGGCAGAGCTGCCGCCGACCCGGAGTTGGCCGACGTCGACGACGACGAGCTGCATCGAGCGCTGCTGGAGTTGTCTGGCCGAATCCTCGCACCCGCTGCCAAACACGCCTCGCACTGACGAGCACGCCCTGCGCGGCTCGGCTGCTTACCGTGGGGAACCGCCCGGTCGTGTGCCCAGGCGATACTGTCGTGTCGTGCCACTGAGTCCGCTTCCCGAAATCTCCACCATCATGCAGGCGGCGGCGCCGCCCCCTGAACCAGCCGTCGGCGACGTGGCGACGCGTCGCAGCAACACAGCGGCATTGTTCGCCGCACTGGCGTCGTCGATGGAGGTCCCCAACGACGTCGAGGTCAGGCACTATGACCTCACCGTCGCCGACGGCACGGTGCTTCCTCTGACGTGGTACGAGCCGAGAACCGGAGGCCGGACCGCGAGCGCGGCGATGCTCTACCTGCACGGCGGAGGCATGATAGTGGGTCTCGAGCAGACAGCGGCCGTGTACGACATCGCTGTGCGCCAATACGTTTCGCGGTCGGGGGTGCCGGCGTTGGTGGTGGATTACCGCGTCGCGCCCGAGCATCCCCACCCAACCCCAGTGGAAGACTGCTATGCCTCTGCATAGAAGGCGAGGTGTGTGATCAACGCTGATATCTCGTCCGTGGTCAGTCCGTTGTCGACCCCCGCGCCGCAGATGTGCCCGCAGTTCGTCGGGTCGGTAGAGCGCGATGAGGGCACTCAGGGTGACGATGCTGCGGTCGCGAGGGCTCAGCCGATCGTTGGACCAAACCTTGTCGTAGAGAGGAGAATCGACGAGATCGGCTAGCTCTGGAGTGAATCGTCGAGCGGCGCCGCGCGGCGATTCGTTGATGTCGGGCAGGAGAAGGCTCCCTTCGTTTTGGTGTTGGTGTTCGCCTCTGCCGAGGGATTCGGCAAGCTCACCGCGTCACAGTGCATCGAGGCCTACGCGAAGCAGTGCGGTCTGCATCTGCCCGACGTCGAGGACGGTGTCGATGGGCGTGGGTTGGCCTGGCAGGCTGTAGAAGTCGATGCGAATCAACGCGCGCTGATACCGGTACATCAACGCAGTTGCCGTCTGGGTGCCGTCCGGTGTCGTTCCGGAGGTGACGAATCCCTCATCGCCTACCGCGATTGGTCTCGCCGGATCCGGCGACTTCACGGTGGACAGATGGGCGAGGGCTTTGGGTAGCTCGGTGGGTGCGGCGGCTTCGTCGGCCAGGACGACAATGGTGATACCGATGGCGTTGGTGGAGTCGTCGCTCGTCAACATGACTTCTGCACCGGGGATTCCGTCGGGGTTGAGGGTGGCGGGTTCGGGCACGGCGTAGCCGCTGTTGGGCCGTGAAAGGTCCTCTGGCTGTATGAGGAGCTTGCGGTAGTCGTGGGACTTGTCTTCCTGTGGCGGCGAGGTTTCCGGTGCCGGCTGTGTCGACGTGACGGGTGGCGCCGTGCTGGGTACGAAGCTCGACAGCGGCGAGGTGAGGGGCCGTTCTGCTGCACAACCACTGACGCCGAGAACAACCACCAGCACACTGATTGTCGAAAACCGTTGGCTCACCAGGTGTGTGAGGCGACGGGTGTAACGCTGCCCGAAGATCAGTCGCCTCCCTCTGCGTGGTGGATCTGGGCGGAGACATCTTCGCCGACGAGATCGGCCTGCAGGAAGGCCCCGGATGTCGGCAGGCGCAGGTGTAGTTCCGAGGCGGTGCTGATCGCGATGTGCCCGGCGTCCAGGGTGAAGTCGAGGACGTGACCCCCGCTGGTGCGTGCGTCGTCGAGGAAGTGCAGGTGATAGCCGGCCACCGAGATGCCCTGCTCGAATTCCGGTGTGCGGAAACCGACGAGCACACCGTTCACGTGGTCGAACGTCTTCTCGGCCTGACCGTCGCTGGCCTCGGTCAGCGGGGGATAGGGCGGTGTCTGGGCCTTGACGGTGCGGGTGTGCACGTTCGAGAGCGCACCGGTGACCCGGACCGCGTAGATCAGGTTGGGGCTCTCCACCGTCTGATCGATCAGCTCGAGAACACCGGACCGGCTGGTGGGGGCGTCGACGGTGAGGGTGATGCCGGGCGTGAAATGGGTGACCGCAGCGAACGGCGAGCGGTCGGTGCGGTTCGCCACGGTCGCGCTGCCGTCGGACCGTAGGTGGTAGCACACGCCGTCGAGGATGACCATTTCGCCGTCGAGACGGTTGAAGGTGCCCAGGCCGAAGTCGCCGTGGCGTAGCAGTTCCTCGATGGTGATGTCGCCGTCGTAGACGCCGTCGAGCAGCGCGCTCATGGTCGAGGACTGGAACACCTCGGCACTGCGCGGATCACCGGCGACCGTCGCGCCGTGGTGGGCGATGACCTTGCGCGCCCACGTGGCGAACTGGTCGAGGGTGCCATGTCGTGACGTCATGGGGTGGCCGTCACTCGAAGCTGTCGTCGTGCAGGTGCGCGGCCAGGTCGGTGTTCCTGCTGTAGTCGACGGCGACGTCGATCACCGACGGTCCGTCTTCGCCGAGAGCCTGCGCCAGCGTGGAGGTGAACTCGTCGAGTGAGTCGACCCGGTATCCGCGGGCGCCGAAGGCTGCTGCGTAGTGGGTGATGTCGTAGTCACCCAGTTGCACGCCTGACTTGCGGCCGTACTTGAGGACTTCTTGAAAGCCGACCATGTCGTAGGTGTTGTCGCGCAGGATGACGTGAGTGAGGTTGAGGCCCAATCGCGCTGCGGTTTCGAGTTCTTGGGCGGAGAACAGGAACCCGCCGTCCCCGGAGATGGACACGATGTGTGTGCCGGGACGCACCAGCGCAGCAGCCATGGCCCAGGGCAGCGCGACGCCGAGGGTCTGTTGGCCGTTGGAGAACAGCAGACGCCGGGGTTCGTAGACCCGAAAGTGTCGCGCCATGTAGATGTATACCGAGCCGACGTCGCAGGCAATGGTGGCGTCGTCGTCGAGGTGTTCACGTAGCGCCAGCACGACGGCGGTGGGATTGAGTCCCGTTGCCGTGGCGGGTATCGCGCGTTCGGTTGTGTCGATGTCGGCCAGCGCCTGACGCTGGCGAGCGATGTCGTCGACATAGGTGTCGGCGAGTGTCATTCCGGACAGCAGCCGGGTGAGTTCGACCAGTGTGTCGGCGATGTCGCCGCGTAGCTCGCTGACGGGCTGATAGTGGTTGTCGATGCCGGCGGGCAGGGAGTCGATGTGAATGACGGTGCGGGCCGGGTCGTCGTTCCACAGGCCCGGGTCGTATTCGACCGCGTCGTAGCCGATGGTGATCAGGACGTCGGCCTGGGCGACGAGGATGTCGCCGGGTTGATTGCGGAACAATCCGACGCGTCCCAGATAGTGCGATTCGAGGTCTCGGGAGATGACGCCGGCGCCCTGGAACGTCTCGACGACGGGTAGCTCGGTGGCGGACACGAGAGCGCGCACCGCTTCACAAGCCTCGGGTGCCGCGCCTCGAACGCCCACCAGGAGGACCGGGCGTTTTGCGGCCGTGATGACGTCCGCTGCCGCGCGGATCCCGGTGATGGGCGCGCCGGCCAATGCCGGTACCGGGTGTCGCGTGGTGATGGCCGCTGCAGTGGGGGCACTGAGCACATCGGCGGGGAGCACCAGCGCGGCGGCGCCTTGCGGCTCGGTAAGCGCGGCGCGGAAGGCGCCGACGGTGGCTTCGGCGGCGTTTTCGGCGTCGTTGACCTCTCCGGTGTGCTTGGTGACGGTCGTCAGGAACGCGGCGGCATCCATCGACTGGTGCGTGCGCTTGAGGCGATCTGCCCGGCCCACGGCGCCGCACAGGGCGACGACGGGGTCTTGCTCGGTGTTGGCGGTGAGCAGTCCGGTGGCCAGGTTGGTGGTGCCAGGGCCGGAGGTGACCAGCACGACACCTGGTGTGCCGGTGAGTCTGCCGATGGCACCGGCCATGAATGCCGCGTTCTGTTCGTGGCGGCACACGATCAGTTCAGGCCCCCCGTCCACCAGGGCGTCGTAGACGGCGTCGATCTTGGCACCCGGCACGCCGAACACGTAGGGCACCTCGTAGGCGGTGAGCACGTCGACGATGCGCTGGGCGCTGCGGGTGGAGCGGTCGCTGGTCATGTGTCGTCCTTCGTCGTGTGAAGTCGAGTTGCGGGGCATCCGGGACTACTTGGCGTTCGGCACGCGCTGCTCGCCCAGAGATGTTCTAGGAGTCGACTGCAGCCTCGCGTGGACGGTGCCGATGCGTCCAATTGGTTCTTCGAGGCGACTCCATAGGCGAGGCCTATGCGTCCGAATCCGTTGTGATGCTGCGGGACCGGAGTCGCCGCGCCTCGGCGGCCAGCCGGGATTCACGTACACACGTGGCCTGCAGTCTCTTCCACTTTCACCCTGGTGTTCCATAGCGCGAGGAACGCACGCAAGGGCGCTGACGCGGGAATGTCGTTGCGCCAGATGAGCATCTTCTCGAAGTCGATCTGCGGGGTGATCTGCCGGATGGTGAGGCCGCAACCAATGAGGGCCGGATCGCAGCGGGAGCTGAGCGCCACTCCGAGCCCTTGCTGGGCGAAGGAGACCTGCAGGCGTACGTCGTTGGCCGCACAGTTGACCAGGACTTCGGTATCGGACGCTGCCGCGACCCGGTCGATACTGGCCCGCAACGCGCTGGTGCGCGGGTAGGTGATGATCGGATGGCGGGCCAGCTCACTGAGTTCGAGCGGGTCACCGTCGCCGAGCGGGAATGCACAGGGGTCGAACACCGCGACGATCTCGTCCACGAACAGCGGCGAGGTGGTGATCGAGGCCGGCAACGCATCGACGGGCCGGGCGATCACGGCTGCGTGCAGCTGGTTCTGCAGCACCATGTCCAGCAGTGGCTTGCTGGTGGCCTCGGAGACGACGATGTCGATGCCGGGATACTCCTTCCGAAGCGCGCCGAGCAACATCGGAGTCGTGGTGTGTTCCACCCCTCCTCCCGTCCCGATCCGGAACTCGCCGCGCAGCAAACCGGCGCGTGCGGAGAACTCCGCCTTGGCGTCGTTGGCGGCCTGAATGCACAACCGTGCATAGGGCAGCAGCACCTGACCGGCGTCGGTGAGCGCCGTGGTGCGCTGAGTCCGGTCGAACAGGGCCTCGCCGAGTTCGCGCTCGAGCCCCTGTATTTGCGCGCTGATCGAGGGTTGGGTGATGAAGCACTTCTGGGCGGCCCGGGTGAACGAGCCTTCGTCGGCCACCGCGACGAAGTACTCCAGGGTCCTCAGCTCCATGAACCGACACGATGCCCGATGATCATGACGAGTGGCTACTCATACGGCGAAGATTCCTGCTAGCAGGGGGACCGCGATGTTTCTGGAGGTTTGCCGACGCGTCAGCCGAGGGCTCTCAAGATTTCCCGGATCGTGTCGACGACCACGGCAGGCTGAGACAGCATCACCAGATTCGAGGAGTCGACTTCGCGGATCGCGGCACCGGCACGCTCGTATCCGAAGTGCTGAACCTGCGGGAGGATGCCGCGATCGGCGGTGCACAGGACCGCCCAGGTCGGGCGAGTCCGCCAAGCCGCCGTCGTGGCCGGCTCGGCGAACGCAGTGGCGGCCACGGGCCGCTGTGACACGGCGAGCACCGACGCAACCAGGGGATCGACGTCGGCGGCCAGCACCGAGGCGAACTCCGAGGGGTCCACCGACACGTCGATTCCGGCGACGGAGTGCTCCGTGGCCGGGAACGGCGTCTGAATCAGTGCATCGGGAAGGTCTGAGTCAGGGAACTGGCCTTGAAGCTGCGCGACGCTTTCACCCTCGGCCAACGCGTATCCGGCGAGGTAAAGCAGCGCCGCGACGTTGGATGCGGTGCCGGCTTCGGTGATGACCGCTCCACCATAGGAATGGCCGACCAACAGCACCGACCCCGCGATCGTCTCCACGAAGGCACGAACCAACGCAGCGTCTCCGATCAGGCTGCGGTTCGGGACGGCGACGGCAACTACCGGGATGCCAGAGTCCAGAAGTCCCTTCGTGACCGGCTGATAGGAAGAGGCATCGGTGAAGGCTCCATGCACGAGAACCACGGTCGGGGTGGGCATCACGGACACGCTCCGATGAACGACGGATGAACGCTCACAGCGTGACGGGCCAAACCGTCAGCGTCCAATCGTGTTTGGCGATGCGGTCATAGGCACAGCCAATCCAGATGCCCATCGGCGTAGCCGATGGGTGCCCGTGACGATTCCTATTGGACGTCGAGCTGGTTGAGCCGTGAAGCTTCGATGAACCCAGGGGCCGGCGCCGCTCGGTGGTCCGCAGGCAGCCAAGCCCGCGCCGCGTTCGAGAGAGCTCGATCGTCGACGAGAGAAGGAAGGGTCAGATGAGCGTCACCGTGATCGAGTATGTTCTCGGCAGGCTGCACGACGTCGGTGTCAACGACATCTTCGGAGTGCCAGGGGACTACGCGTTCCGTCTGCACGACGCCATCGTCGCGCAGCCCGACATCAACTGGATCGGCTGCTGCAACGAACTCAACGCCGGCTATGCCGCCGACGGGTACGCCCGCGTCCACGGCGTGGGCGCAGTCACCACCACCTACGGAGTAGGGGAGCTCAGCGCCATCTGCGCGGTCGCCGGTTCCTACGCCGAGAACCTGCCGGTCTTCCACCTCGTCGGTATGCCCACCCTGGCCACCCAAGCCAATCGGTCACTGGTGCATCACACCTTGGGCAACGGAGAGTTCGACCTGTTCCGGTCCATGGCCGACACCGTCGTGGGCGCCAGCGCGATCATCACCCCGGCCAACGCCGTTGCCGAGACCGAGCGTCTGATCGCCGAAGCCCTCTACAACCGGCGACCCGTGTACATGGCACTGCCCTCCGACGTCGTCGACAAGCCAATCGTCGCGCAATCGGACCCCTTGCCCGTGCCTGCCAGCGATTCGACGGCACTGGCGGCCGCGACAGACGCGGTGGTCGGTGCGTTGGAGGCAGCGTCGACGGCGTGCGTCCTGCCCGGCATCCTCCTGGACAGGTTGGGTCTGCGGGACACGGCTCGGCAGTTCATCGAGGCGGCGGATCTTCCGTTCGCGACCATGTTCGCCGACAAGTCCGTTCTCGAAGAAGAACACCCAAACTACATCGGCATGTACGACGGCAACCTCATGGACCCCGCCGTTCGCGAGTTCGTCGAAACACGCGACGTCGTCGTAGCGTTCGGCACGATGGCGACCGACTTCAACACCGGCGCCTTCACCTCCAACCTCGACGCCGACAAGATCGTCAAGATCGATCTGCACAGCACGCGCGTGGGGTCGACCGTCTACCAGGGTGTCGAGATGGCCGACCTTCTCCGCGGGCTCGCCGGGCGGTCGTGGAGCACCCGTCAGCGTGGTGGTCCCCGGCCAGAGCAACTGGGCCCCGTATCCGGGTCCGGTGCCGACCCGATCACCGCGGAAGCGCTGTACCCGCGATGGGCTGACTTCTTGCGGCCCGACGACATCGTCATCGCCGAAACCGGCACCGTGTCCATGGGTTTGGCGTTCGCGCGGCTCCCACGAGGCGCACGGTTCCACAACCAGACCCTGTGGGGCGCCATCGGATGGGCCACCCCGGCAGCACTGGGGGCAGCCGTCGCCGCGCCGAACCGGCGGCTCGTCTTGTTCACCGGGGAAGGCTCCCACCAACTGACGGCACAAGAAATCGGCCAGTTCCACCGCCTTGGCTTGAAGCCGATCATCATCGTGCTCAACAACAACGGATACCTCATCGAGCGGATGCTGTGCACCGACCCCGACATCGCCTACAACGACGTCGCGCCGTGGAACTACACCGAACTCCCGCACGCACTGGGATGCGACGACTGGTTCACCCCGCGGGTGAGTACGTGCGCCGAACTCGACGCCGCGCTCGCGACCGCCGCCGAGGGCACCCGCGCCGCCTACATCGAGGTGATGACGGGAACCTACGAGGTGCCCCCACTCGTCCAGAAACTGCACGAGAACGTCAAGACGCTCTACAACACGGGCTAGCGAGAGGCGTCTCGATGGGAAGCCGCGGGACCGTGGTTCCGTGATCTCCGACGTTGCCGTCATTACCGCTAGCCGGAAGGGGCAACTGCCGCCACCGGGCTGTCGACCATTACGCGATCGGAGTTGACTCGAGTCACGACATTCGGCCGGCACAACAGAAGGGGATCGACATGACCACCCGCGTCATCGTAGGAATAACCGGGGCCAGCGGCACGGCGTACGGCGTGCGCCTCCTGGACGTGTTACGTGAAGAGCCGGACGTCGAGACGCATCTGGTGATGTCCCAATCTGCGCGTAGGACATTGCATTTCGAACTCGACATGACGGCCCGCGATATCGAAGCACGCGCCGACGTCGTGCACAAGCCCAACGACATCGGCGCCTCGATCGCGTCGGGATCGTTTCGTGCTCACGCCATGGTCGTCGCCCCCTGTTCGATGAAGACCGCAGCCGGCATCGCGACCTCCTACTCCGACAATCTGCTGCTGCGCGCCGCCGACGTCATGCTCAAGGAACGACGCCGACTGGTTCTGTTGGTTCGCGAAACGCCGCTGCACCTCGGACACCTACGCATCCTCACCCAGCTCGCCGAGATCGGCGCGATCATCATGCCCGCGGCACCGGCCTTCTATCAGCGACCCGAGACGATCGACGACCTGATCGACCAAACCGTGAACCGCGTCTTGGACCTGGCCGACGTCGAACTGCGCCGAGACCTCTTTCCCCGCTGGACCGGCGGACAACCGGCACCCGATGCGCACCATTCGCCCGAACTCGTCCGCCCCGTCCACTGACCGCCGACATCGATCCCCGAGGAGCGCACACCACATGTCCGCACGCATCGACCGCAACGAAATTCCCCGAAGCTACCGCGAGTACCTGGCCCTGATGAAGGACATGGGCGAACTCGTCGAGATCGACGACGAAGTCGACTGGAACCTCGAAATGGGCGCGATCTTCCGCCACGCGGCCGAAACATGCGCGCCAATACCCGTTTTCAACAACGTCAAGGATGCTGCGCCCGGATTTCGCGCCGCCGACTGGGGCATGGGCAAGAGTGGTCACCCCACCCAACCATGGCGCCGACTCTCCGCCATGCTCGGACTGCCCCCCGAGACACCCCTGATGGAGATCCAAGCCGCCTACATCGCGGCCAAGGAGAACGGTCGCTCCTACCCGCCCAACGTGGTCGACGCCTCCCAGGCGCCGTGCAAGCAGAACAAGTGGACCGGCGATCAGATCGACCTCAACAAGATTCCTGCGCCACTGGCCCACGACGGCGACGGCGGCCGGTACCTGCAGACCGCGGGCCTCAACATCGCCCAGACGCCGGACGGAAAATGGACCAACTGGTCCACCAACCGCGCGATGATCCTCGACGCCCAGACCATGACGGGCCAATGGTGGCCCAAGCAGCACAACGGCATGATCTGGAAGATGTGGCGCGACGAGGGCAAGGACATGCCGTGGGCGTGCGCACTCGGCGTGAGCCCGGTCGCCTCGACCCAGGCCGCCTCCCGCATCCCGGCGTGGGTCGACGAATACGACATGGCCAGCGCACTTCTCGGCGCACCGCTCGACATGGTGAAGTGCGAGACAAACGACATACTCGTCCCCGCAGACGCCGAGATCGTGATCGAGGGAGTGATCGAATACGGCACCCAGGAACCCGAGGGACCATTTGGCGAATACCCCGGCTACCTACCCGACGAGACCACGATCTTCCCCCGGCAGAAGGTCACCTGCGTGACGTTCCGCGACCAGCCGATACTGCCGATGTCGATCCCCGGAGTGCCGATCGACAACTGTCACGTCACCATGGGGTTCTTCATCTCGTCAGACTCCGTGGTCACCCTGCAGAAGGCCGGTCTGCCCATCATCGACGGCATGTATCTGTTCGAGGCCGCCATCCTGTGGTTCGTGGTTCGCGTCCCGAAAGATTGGCACGACCGCACCGGTTGGACGCTCGACGACTTCATGAACCGCCTGGGCAACACCTTCTGGACCGACCACGTCGGCGACACCGTCACCAAGATCCTCGTGGTCGACGAAGACATCGACCCTTCCGACGTGAAACAGGTCGTGTGGGCGTTCGCCTCGCGCAACCACCCCACGTTCACCACCTACCTGTTCCCGGAACTGCGCGCCTTCGGCGACGGCATCGAGTCCTACCACACCACCCGCGAACTCTCCGAGGACAAGGGGACCTCGCTGGTCATCTACGCCTGCCTGGAGAACGCCGACCGGGTCGGGCGGCCCGAGAAGCGGGTGATGTCCTTCGACGAAAACTATCCGGCACCCGTCAAGCAGAAGGTGCTCGACAACTGGGATCGCTGGGGGTTCACCTCATGAGCGCCGCCACACCGCCTCCGGCAGTAGGTGCGATCTGAGATGGCCGGGAGCGACGCCCACTTCTATCGGCCGGCCGAGGGCACCGGACTGCCGCACGACCCGTTCAACGCCATCGTCGGACCGCGACCGATCGGATGGATCTCCAGCGCGGATCGCCACGGGGCACGAAACCTGGCCCCCTACAGCTTCTTCAATGGATTCAACTATCACCCGCCGATCATCGGGTTCTCCTCGATCGGGTGGAAGGACACGGTCGCCAACATCGACGCCACCGGCGAGTTCGTGTGGAACCTTGCCACCCGGTCGTTGGCGACGCAGATGAACGAGACCGCTGCGTCCTTGCCGGCAGAACGAGACGAGTTCGATGACGCCGGCCTGACCCCGGTGCCGTCGACGGTCGTCTCGACGCCGCGCGTCCTGGAGAGCCCGGTCAACTTCGAATGCAAACTGACGCAGATCGCCCAACTTCAACGGGCCGACGGCACGGCCGTGGCCACCTGGCTCGTGCTGGGCGAAGTGGTCGCCGTCCACATCGACCGTGCCCTGCTGACAGACGGTGTCTACGACACCGCCAGATCCCACCCCATCCTGCGCGCCGGGGGACCAGCGAGCTATGCCGAGATCAGCCCCGGCGCCATGTTCGAGATGATTCGACCATCCTGACCGGAGCACCCCGACTGACGTAAGTTCATCCGAGCGCGCTGATCCGCGCTGAACGCGGTTCGCCGCGCCGAAACATCAAGGGAGACCACCATGGCGACGATCGCCACTCAACTCATCTCGGCGTTGGCGCGCAGCGGCGTCCAACGCGTCTACGGACTGCCCGGCGACAGCCTCAACGGGTTCACCGACGCCATCCGACGGTCCGGCGTCGTCACGTGGGAGCACGTCAGGCACGAGGAGACCGCCGCCTTCGCCGCGGCTGCCGACGCCGCACTGACCGGCCGGTTGGCCGTCTGCGCGGGCAGTTGCGGACCGGGCAACCTGCACCTCGTCAACGGATTGTTCGACGCCCAGCGCAGCAGGGTGCCGGTACTGGCCATCGCCGCGCACATTCCGCGGAACGAAATCGGCTCCGAGTACTTCCAGGAGACCCACCCGCAGGAACTCTTCCGGGAGTGCAGCGTGTACTGCGAGTTGGTCAGCACTCCCGAGATGGCCCCGCGCATCTTCGAGATGGCGATGCGGGCCGCCGTCGAGGAGAACGGCGTGGCTGTCGTCGTCGTGCCCGGCGAGATCTTCCTCGCGCCCGGTAGCGAAACCGGTTGGCTCGCAAAGTCCATTGAGGCGACCCGTTCGGTGATCCGACCCGACGAGGTCTCGCTGCGGCAGGCCGCTCAAATCCTCAACGACGGGGAGCGCGTCACGATCCTCGGCGGCGCAGGAGTGCAGGGCGCGCACGACGAACTCGTCCGGCTCGCGGGAACGCTCAACGCGCCGGTCGTGCACGCACTGCGCGGCAAGGAGTTCATCGAGTACGACAATCCGTACGACGTGGGCATGACGGGATTGCTCGGCTTCGCCTCGGGATACAAGGCCATCAAGGAGGCCGACACACTGCTGATGCTCGGCACGGACTTTCCCTATCAGCAATTCTATCCGAAGGACGCGCGGATCGTGCAGGTCGACGTCCGAGGGCGAAACCTGGGCCGTCGCACGCCGATCGACCTCGGCCTGGTCGGCACCGTCGCCGACACGTGTGACGCGCTGCAGCCGCTTCTGGTCCAGAAGCAGGACCGCACGCACCTCGACCGGTCGCTGCGGCACTACGTCAAGACGCGCAAGTCGCTCGACGGACTGGCCGTCAACGATCGCGACAAGACGCCGATCCGACCGGAGTACGTTGCGGGACTTGCCAATGAGTTGGCGACCGATGACGCGGTGTTCACCGTCGACGTCGGCTCGCCCGTCGTGTGGGCGGCGCGTTACCTGAAGATGAACGGCAAGCGACGGCTCGTGGGCTCGTTCAATCACGGCACCATGGCGTGCGCGCTGCCCCACGCGATCGGCGCTCAGACCGCGTTTCCGGATCGTCAGGTGATTGCCCTCGCCGGCGACGGCGGTCTCGCCATGGCGTTCGGCGAACTCATCACGCTCATCCAGAACCGTCTGCCGGTCAAGGTGATCGTGTTCAACAACTCGTCGTTGAACTTCGTTGAGCTGGAGATGAAGGCAGCGGGCATCGTGAACTTCGGCACGGACCTCACCAACCCCGACTTCGCCGCCGTGGGCCGGGCGCTGGGGGCGTTCGGCAGGCGCGTCGAGCATCCCGGCGAATTGAAGGAGGCGCTGAGCGAGGCCTTCGCCCACGACGGGCCCGCCATCGTCGACGTGGTCACTGCCCGCCAGGAGATGTCAGTTCCACCGGCCATCAGCGCCGAACAGGCGAAAGGCTTCTCGCTGTACGCGATAAGGACGATCATGGCGGGCCGGGCCGACGAGCTGCTCGACTTGGTCACCACGAACGTTGCCCGGCGAATTCTGGATTGACCCGCCCTGAGTAGATCGTCGGATTTCGTGATCACTGACGATATCCGCCGGAACTCTCGAACGCTGATGTAATGACGGCACTTTCGTGGATGACAGCATCACAGTGACGAATCGTGTGCAGCTGTCTGGACCGCCAGCAAGCCTGCGCATCCCGACTTCATCGCTTGTCACGGGACAAGCTCAGCTATCGTGCAGGCAACCATGTTCATAGCAAAGGGGGAGGGCGAATGCGCATCTTGACGACGGGCCAGCTCAAGGCAATCGGACTGGCGGCTGCCGTATCCGGATCGTTCGGGATCGTGGCGCTGGCTGGAACCGTACCGGCGAGCGCTGCCACGGACGACCCGGGATGCGAAGCATTCGGTTGGCGGCATCCCATGTGTGCTGGCGGCGCCTGGGCCAACGATGAGACGGCGTCCGAGGAGTGGGGCCCTGCGAACATTCCGAACCCCGTGACGCCGGGTGGCGACATGTCCATGACATTCCCGGGTTCGCCGAATACGCCCTAGATTCTGACGGTGCTGGCGCGACAGGCGTTCGAATGACACTGCTGGACAGCCTCTTCGAAGCTCCCGTCGCGAACCTGTCAAAACGTCACTGTGACGTATTGACAGGTGAGGGTACGGTCGCGTCTGAGTCTTGACGGGCCCGAGACAGTGAGCGTGCAAGCGATCAGTCGTCAGCCGACACGTGCCAGTACGGGCGAAATCACGCACGCGCCGAAGCGCGGCGCCGGCGCCACCCGGCGACCGATGGATGAAGGCTCGGCGGGATGTAGACGTCGACTTCGGTGACACGGCCGCAGCAAGTGTGGAACGGCCATCAGCTGCAGCGATAGCGCATTGCGCAAGCCTTCGGGTCTCGCGACCGTTCGCCGCACGTCAGGTTCGTACCGATAAGCCACATTATGTCAATTTGAGGTCATCGTAATGCACCGCCTGCCAACTGCTTTCGCCGCCTCCGGTTGTGGCGATGATGGTGCCACAGCGCTCATAGATCGAGCACGACACGCAGGGCCGCATCAACGCGTCGCAATTCGTCGAAGCTTAGGAACCCGACGCTGTTGCCGAGCCGGCCCGGGTCGACGGCTGCGGTCTGCTCAGCAAGCACTCGGGTCTTCACGCCGCCGACTTCGACCTCGGGTCGAAAGCTGGCAGCACGAGCCGACGTGGATGTCGGCGCAACCAGCCAGGTCGACAGCGGCAGTTGATCTGATTGAATGACTACGGCATATCGGGAACCGGACTGCTCATGACCGCGACTCCCCCTCGCGGCGTGCAACCGAAAGACCTCACCACGCACGCAGCGTCTCCATGTCGCGCAACACCTGCATGGCCTCAGCGCGGTCAGTCTCGTCTTCGGCGAGCCGTTCCGCCTCGGCACGAATCGCCGCGCCAGCCTTCCGTCGTGCGGCATCGATAAGAGCCGACCGAACGGCCGCCGACACAGCCGTACCGTCTTTGGTCAAAACTTCCAGCGCCTTCGATGTGTCTTCGTCGGGCCGGAAGGTAATCGTGTCAGCCATAGCTACAGTGTACGACGTTTTGTAAGACAGTCACCGGTCTGTAGTTGCGGCAAATCCCGGCAGCGGCGTCCGCCGACGTCCGAGCATGGCCCTCCAGCGAACAGAACACGGGCATTCGGATCGTCTCGGGTATCTCTCATGACACGTCGCCACCACGAAAACCGGGGGTCCAGTCTTCCCGGCACGCGCGCCTCGATGCTCGATCCACGTAGGAATACGACGGAACCAAATATGGCGAGTTACCAGTAAACGTCGCCGTGTCATATTGTCTACTAATCGTTTTCGTCCAATGCGGTGACCACGCAGCGCTCAGAGATCGAGGAGCTACGCACACCGTGCGTAGCCGGCGCTGGTCACCACTGCTTGAAACTCTGAGCCGAGACGAAGAACCCGTGCTCGGCGCGGGCGCAAGTGACGCCGTCAGCCCGTGAAACACACCCGGTGCCCGCGGCGGTGAGGCTGCGTCCGTAGTCGAGCACCTTCTGATCGGCAGACGCGTTGAAGAGTCCCTGGTTGAAGCACGACGGCGTGATTATCTCGCCCTGGTCGACGTAGTAACCCTTGGAGAGCTCGTCGCGTGACATGCTGCCGTAATCGCAGTCCGCCCCCGGCGGTATCGCGGTCGTCTATGAATACCTGACAGCCCGTCATGCCGGGGGCCAGGCCGCAGGCGATGTTCCGGCTCGGCGTGAAGAAGTACACGCCGGCATCCGACACTGTGTAGTCGGCGGGATCCCCCGCCCTCTCCTCATCCTCGGCAGACGGGGTGGGGCCACCCGGTTTTGCCGTCGCCGTCTCGCCGCTAGAGGGCTGGGGCTCGACAGTGGTCGGAGTAGCTCCGCCGTGAGCTCCGCAGGCGGCAACCGCGGTGACAACGGCGATCAGGACGATCAGTCGCGCGAACTCCATACCCGGGTCCTGCACCAAACCGGCCGGAAATCACACACCCCAACAAGAACAGACCGATCAATTACCAAAGGTGAAAATTCACGCTAGGCGTCGTCGCCTCAAGTCACCGGCCCGCAGGGTGTGGGCGACCGTCTCGCTTCGATCGGCGGCGCGCTCGTGGCGCGGTACCGATGAGCCGGGCGCCACTCGCCCCGACACCTCTCCCCTGCCACATCTCGACCGATCCGCACCCCGGATCGGGAGGAATACGACCGAATCGAATATGGCGGGTTACTAGAAACCGTCGCCGTCGCCATCGGACGAATAAGGGAACCGTCCGAGTGGCCATCGCCATGGAACTGCGGATCAACAGGTTTCACTTCACCGAGCGAGGCCGAAGAATGCCATCATTGCCCGCTCGATCTCAACGAGTTGCTCGGCTGTCAGTCGGCCAACCCGGGCATGGACGTTCGGCCTTCTGACCGTCGTGAGCTTGTCGATCATCACGTCGCTATCGTGGTCGAGACCAGAGATACGCCCATCTCCGCCGCCAATGCGAATGCGCATCAACGGAGCGTCCAACAGCGTGCTTGTCATTGGAGCTACGGCGACCGAACTCGTGACGTCGAAGAGGTCATCCTGAACGATTACCGTCGGGCGCGGCTTCGCAGAGGAAACGCCTCCGGCCACGGTCCAGATCTCCCCTCGAATCACTCCTCGTCCCACCGTTCCGAGATCGCCTCGACGAAGGCTTGGTCGTCGCTGTTGTCTTCCGCGCTCGCGACCAGTGAGGCCTGCCTGTGCGCCTCGGCCGCGAAGGTCGCGGTCCGCACGTCGGGCACCCAGACTTGCAGCGGCCGGAGGCCACGCTCACGCATCCGTCGTCGGTACTCGCCGACCCTTTCCCTCACCGTCATGAAGCCATGTTGCATGTAACGCTGAGTTGACACTGCTGGATCGTCAGTACGGTCGATCACGCGGGAGTCAACGTGAACCGCGTCTCGCCCACCGGGCCGCTGGTACCGCAGGGATTCGGGCCGTTGAGCGTGAAGAGCCCGTTCGTACCGTCGAGGTTGAACGTAGAGCGGGTGATCACGTCGACCGGACGCCCGTCGGGGCAGAACGCGCCACCGGGATTGAACTGGTCGAGCACGTACTGGTTGCCCTGAATGTGCGCCCGACCCTGGTCGGTGTACGACGTGAGGTTGAAGAGCGAGATGCAGCCGGGGCCGCAACTCGTCACCCGTATCAGGTTGTCGGTGACGACCCCGTTGGCCATGATGCTGCGGTAGTGGTAGTTGCCTGGAGCGAGATCGGCGTTGGCGGGTGCCGCCAGGCCGAGGCTGACGGCGGCGCAGCCCGTTGCGATCACACCGATGATCATGTTTCTCATGGCGTCGAGTGAATACCGTCCAGGCGCCTACCAATCACGATTTCGCAAACCGACCCGCCTCGATCAGTGAGCGCGGGGCGGACGAAGAAGCCACTGAGCAGGGTGCGGTCTTGCAGCTGGAGCAATGTCCGTCGATCATTGGGCCATGGCGAATCGATCGACGGAACTCTCCTCGTTCTTGCGAGCGAGGCGTGAAGCGGTGATGCCCCAGGCCGTCGGGCTAGTACCTGGCGACGGTCGGCGGGTTCGCGGCCTCCGTCGAGAAGAGTTGGCTCTCCTTGCCGGATTGAGCACCGACTACTACCGACGGCTCGAACAGGGGCGTGAGCAACGGCCGTCGCTACAAGTGCTTCGTGCGCTCGCAGGCGCGCTGCGACTCGATGCGCACGCGACTGCCTACCTCATCTCGATTGTCCATCCCCTCCCCCTCGCGATGCCGGCTCACGCGACCACGGTCTCGGCGGGAGTCCGGCTTCTCCTCGATTCCGGCTTGCGCGTGCCGGCATTCGTCGTCGATCTTGGTCTGAACATCCTCGGAATCAATGCGGCTGGTCGTGCGATGTACAGCGGGTTCGGCGACACCGACAACCTCGCCCGCATGGTGTTTCTCGACCCTGCCGCCAGAGATTTCTACGCGGATTGGCAGCACGTGGCCACTCAGGTCGTCGGCAACCTCCGTTCAGGCCTGACCCGATTCCCGAATGACGACCGCGTCGCCGAGGTGGTCGATGAGATCTCCCCTCGCAGTACCGTTTTCGCCGAACTGTGGGCGACCCACGACGTACGTCCGCGCACCAGCGAGGACAAGGTGTTCCATCATCCGCGAGTCGGCGAGCTACATCTGCACTTCGAGGCGCTCGAGGTCGCGGATGCGCCCGACCAGCGGCTGTTCGTCTACTGTGCGCTCGAGAACGGGCCTATTCCCGATGCCGTCGCCCTGCTGGAATCGCTGACTCCGGTGACCGCGTCGGCGTAGCCGCGGGCTGATGGCTGGCAGCCGAGCTGAGTTCGTCGATCTGTTCCGGAGTCAACTGCACGTCGGCCGCAGCCATGTTCTCCTCCAGGTGCGTGCGTTGCGATGTGCCAGGGATGGGAAGCATCGCCGGTGAGACATGCAACAACCAGGCGATCGCCACCTGCCCCACGGTGCACTGATGCGCCCGGGCGACGTCGGCGATGGATTGATGGGCCGCGGCGAGCCCACCCTGCGCCACCGGCGCCCATGGGATGAACGCGAGCCCGTCGCGTTCGCACACCTCCAACATGTCGTTGGCGCTCCGGTCGATGACGTTGAACCGGCTTTGGACACTGACGATGTCGGCGATCTGCCGTGCCTCGTCGAGCTGTTCCACCGTGCATTGCGACATGCCGATCTCGCGGATCTTGCCCTCATCCTGGAGCGCCTTGAGTTCACCAATTTGTTCTGCCAGCGGCACTTTCGGATCCACACGGTGCAGCTGCAAGAGATCGATCTGGTCGACCTCCAAGCGGCGCATGCTCATCAGTACCTGCTGCCGCAAGTATTCGGGTCGTCCGACCGGTGGCCAAGCCGCCGGGCCGAGGCGTTTCGGTCCGGAGTCGGTGTCGATGACGTCGGGCCCGTTTCGGGTCAAGCCCGCCTTCGTCGCGATGATGACGTCATCGGGGTACGGATGCAGGGCCTCGTGCAAGATCTCTTCGGCGACGTGCGGGCCGTAGGAGTCGGCGGTGTCGATGAATTGCACGCCGAGGTCGACCGCCCGACGGGCAACGGCGATGCATTCGTCCCGGTCCTGGGGCTCACCCCAGATTCCGCGGCCGGTGAACCTCATCGAACCGAAACCCAAACGCGACAGAGTCTTTCCACCGATGCTGATCGTCTGCCGATTCACGCTTCCCATTGCCACTGCCTCCACTTCACTGCGTTTCCAATGTGTTCGACGGCGCCCTCGTGCCTCCGGGCCGACCAGCGCCACCACGACCACGTTAGGTGCCATCCAATGGGCTTGAGGGGGGCCACTACACCCCCTCTCGACCGTGCCGGCAGCGCTACATGGCCTCTCCCCGGGCTAACGCGTCGAATTCGCAGAACATTCTGGTGAAGTAATCTGGCCGCTCCTCAGCCACCCAGTGGCCGCAATCCGGGACGAGGTGATCCGTCACCGATTCGGCGACCTCTTCGCACATCGCCCGGAAATTGCTTGCGAGCGGCCCGGACGCACCTCCCGAAGCCAACACCGGGATGGTGAGCTTGCCGTGTCGTTGCAGCGCGGTGCGATTGTCGTCGGCGTCGCGGTCGAGTTCCCGGTAGACCTCGCACATCGCGCGGATGGCTCCCGGGGCTTCGAACGCGCGGGCGTAGACGTCGAGATCGTCATGGGAGATCGCATCCGGTTGGTAGGTGAGTTCGTCGAAGAAGCGGTTGACGTACCAACGTTCACGTCCATGCACGAGGTACACCGCAATGTCCGGGTTGGCATGAAAGGAGAACTGCCACGCCGACTTCTGAGCGACGCGCCATTCGTAGTAGGCAGTGCCCGGCAACGGAGCCTCCATGAAGGTGGCGCTCACGATTTCATCGCGGTACCGCAGCGCGAAACTCAGGGCCAGTGTCGACCCGAGATCGTGGCCGACGAGCGAGATGGGCTCCGCCACTCCTAGGGTCTCGCGGACGAGACTGTGAACATCACCGGCCATGGTCCACTTGTCGTACCCGTCACGGGGTTTGTCCGACGCGCCGGCGCCGCGATAATCGGGCATGATCACCCGGTAGCCGGCGGCAGCTAGCGGCATCATCACCTTGCGCCACTCGTATCGCGTTTGGGGGGCGCCGTGGAGAAGCACGACGGTCTTGGTGGGTTCAGGTGGAGTGACAACCGTATAGCCGATGCGAACCGTCTCATCCGGGTCGACCCAGGCCCGACCGTGGTGGACGTCGACATCGCGCGCTGTGGTCATGTTCCTTCGTCCTTCTGTATGCATGGCTGTCGGCGCCAGTGTCGCCCCGGCATCATGGGAAAGAGGGGGCACAAGTCGGCCCCCCGGCACGCCCGGATCACGGCTAGGGCACCCACTGATCCGACCATTCCGCACGGCGGCCAGGTCGCTGCGTTCGAAGGGCGGAGCCCTTGGTCGTCTGTGCGACCAAGGGGAGGTTATCCCCCACCAACGTCCGGGATAACCCCGGCGACATCGGTACGTCCCAGCGGCATGCTGGTGGTCGTGACACTGGTTGGCGTGGTGAGCTGCGCAACCACTGCGCGACCACGTGGCGGGCTACTTCCCGTGACGCTAACGCTTTTGAGCGGCATGTTGGTGGTCGTGATACTGGTCGGCTTGCCTGCGGCACGGGCCGACGGCATCGGCTCGGACGCAGACGTGCACGTCGCCCAATCGCTCGGCGGTCGCGAATTGACGGTCACGGTCCGACGAGTCGGTCCCGTCCTCGGACCTCTGCACGTGGACGTCGTCACGCATCGCGGCGACGCTCTAGGCACACTGCAACTCACCGCGTTGGCAGATGGAGCCACTACCAGTAGCGGGCAGGTGACGCTCGGCACGCCCGGCATCTATTCGACGACCCTGAACATCGACAGGGCCGGACCGTGGGAACTGGTCGTCGACGACGGCCACACCGCAGCGCGGATCCCGTTTCTAGTTCCTGCGCAGGTGATTCCGCCGTGGAAGAAAGCCAGTGACTACGGCTTCTTCGCCGCGGGCGCGCTGCTGATCCTGTCGCTGGCGGCGGCGTTGCGCGGGCGTCGCAACTGGATGGCGCTAGTCCCGGCGACCGGCATGATCGTCGCTCTGACGGTGGCTGTCACCGGCGCGACCCTGTCGGCGTACTCCCCGCCGCCTCTCCAGCCTGGCCACGACATCGACCCCACCCCCGAGAACATCCGTGACCCATACGCGCGTGTTGCGGCCAATTCGCAGAATCCTGTGGACTATTCGCGACCGCCGGTGAACATGGCGGTGTCCGCTGGCCAGTCCACGCTGCGGGTGAACCTCACCGACTCCTCCACCGGGCGGCCCGCCGACGACCTGCTGATTCACCACGGCGCACTGATCCACCTCATCGTCGTCTCACCTGCGGGCACCATGTCGCACGTGCATCCTGTCCGTGTCGCGCCGGGACGGTTCGAGGCGAAGTTCGACACCACCGAACGCGGGACATACGCGATGACCGCCGAGATCGCCCGGCGAGGTGGCGGGATGCAACTGCTACGTGGTTCGGTCGACGCGAAATCCCCTGCGGCACCGCCGGCCGCGGCGCCACCCTCGCAAGGCGAAATCACCGCGACGGTCGCGCCGGCGGGCAGCCCGAGCACCATCCGGGCCAAGTTCGGGGACACCCCCGATCTGCAACCGTGGCTCGGGATGGTCGGACACATGATGGTCGTCGGCCCCTTACCCGCCGGCCCCGACATCGGCAAACACGCGCTGACAGCACCGGTCTGGTCGCATGCGCACGCCATGGTGCCGCCCGCTCCCGGCGCGGCAGGCGGGCAGCCCGACGAATCGGTTGCCCGTTACGGACCCGAGATCGATTTTACCTACTCGTTCGCACTGCCCGGCCGCTACAAGATCTGGGTGCAGACCGAACGCGACTACGCCATCCTCACCGCTCCAACCGAAGTCGAGGTCAGTCAACCGTGAGTCGCCAGTGCCTCGTCGTCATCGCGACGATCGCCGCCGCCATCGTCGGCGCCGGAATTTGGGTGCTCTGGCCGAAATCAATGGCCGACACAGTGGTCACCGCGACGGCAGGACCGTACCGCGTGCAGCTGACCGGCGAGCCGCCGAAGGCCGGAATCAGCACGGTCACCGTCGAGATCACTGGCAACGGGGGCCGGTCCCCCACACCGGACTCAGTCACCTTCGAACCTGCCATGCCCCAAATGGGCCACGCCACAACACCTGCGGCTGCGGTGGCCCAAGGTGACGGCCAGTACCGCGCCGACGTGGATCTGTCCATGGCCGGTCAATGGGACATCACGGTCCGCATCGCCGCCAGTGGCCAAGTGCACGAAGCAGTTCTGAGCGTCACCACCAACGGCTAGAAAGGCACACCACCATGACGAGTGCGGATTCGCGCGGCAAGATACCGGCGTTCGTCATGCTCGCCGGCACCCTGATCTCGCTGTCGGGGTTGACCTGGGACATCGACTGGCACCTCGACGTCGGGCCGGACAGCTTCTTCACGCTGCCGCACCTGTTCATCTACGCCGGCGGCGCGATCGCCGGCTTGACCAGTTTGGTGATGGTGTTGCGGGCCACCGCCGCACAGCGCGATGGCCAGCATCTCGATCCGACCGTCGGCGGTCGTGCGTTCACGGTGCTCGGCGTATTCGCCGCGCCGATCGGCTATCTGGTCGGCGGCATCGCCGCGGCCTCGTTCCTGCTGTATGGGTTGTACGACGAGTGGTGGCACGGCCTGTACGGATTCGACGTGACCGTCGCGTCGCCGCCGCACCAGGGTTGGCTGACGTCGATCTGCGTCACCATGATCGGCACAGCGATCGTCTTCGCAGCGGCCCGCGAACACCGCTGGGGCCGTTGGGGGTTCATGATCGCAATTGCCGCGTTCGGGCAGTACGCGTCGATCCAGAGCGGCGCGCTGGCCGACCTCGACCTCGGCACGACCATCGACTGGCCCACCCTGACCTGGCTGGCCATTCCGCTCGTTTGCGTCCTGCTCGGATCTCAAGTCGTGCCACGCGGCGGCGCCATCGGCACCGGTCTTGTCACACTGGTGTTGAACCTGGCGACCTGGTCGTTCGCCAGCTGGGCGGTCGGCTGGTACGCCGACCTGCAGCACCTGGCGCTTCGCGACTTCGTCGAGTTGGGCTTCCCCATCGACATGGTCATGATCCCCGCCATCGTCTTCGCATTCAGCGTCGTCGTCGAACTCTTACTGCATTGGAGAGGCGCGAGCGCCTGGCTGCTGGCCGGTTCCGGGGCGGCAGGCGTGATCGCGATCATCTGGCTGCTCAGCTCATTGGGATCCGGTGGCGTCGACCTGGGTGGTGAGGACGGCGGCGGGCAGGCGGGCAGCATCCTGCTGACGTGCTTCGCCGGAGGGCTGCTCGCGGGGGTGCTCGGCGGCGCGACGTGGCGACTCGGCCGGGCATTGCGCGCATCTGGAACAGCCTCGGTGGGTGCATCAGCATGACCATCCTCAGCAAGTTGCGCGCGATGGTCGTGATGCTGTGCGCCGTCGCCGCGCTGTGGGTCGGTGCGGCACCGGCCGCGGCCGCCGATCCGCTGGACTACGTCGTGCACACCGAGCAGGTTCAGGTGGGCCCCTACCCGGTGACGGTCGGGTTCACCGTGTGGCCGCTGCGTGCCATGCAGTCGTTGGATTTCACGTTCGAACCGGACGGCGGAATCGCAGGCAAGTCCGGCACCATCACCACGATCGCTCCCGATGGCCGGGAGGAGGTGGACCGACTATCCCGGCATCCCCGCAACCGCGATGTGTGGGGTCTCGACGTGGAGTCGCTCGGCTCCTCGGGGACGTGGACGCTACGGTTCACGATCAACGGTCCGCAGGGCGAAGGCACCGGCGACCTGGCCGTGGACGTGCTCCGACAGCCAGGACCGCCGCTAGCGCTGAGCTGGTTCGTTGGACTCATCCCGCTCGCGCTGACGTTGGCGTTCTTCGCAGTGGTCTGGATACGCACCGGCCCCCGCACGAACGCCGACAAGAACTCCTAGTCGGGCGTATCCGGGCGTCAGGTGTCGTGCTCAGCGGAAGAAGGGCTCAACCGTGCCACTGAGCTTGACCACCATGGGATTTCCGCGGCGATCCTTCGCGGTAGGGACTTCAACACGCACCCAGCCCTCGGCCACGTCGTATTCGTGGACATTGGTCTTCTCGGCACCATTGAAGCGAATACCCACACCGCGCTCAAGCGCTTCTTCGCTATAGAAGGCACTTCGCGGATCGATGGAGAGGTGATTCGGTGGAACGTCTGTGTTCTGCTCGTCGGACATGATGGCCTTCGGTGAATGCTGCGGTGGGTGCTCGGATTGCTCTCAGAGAATCTACGCGACCCTGCTGTAGCGGATCGGCACGATTGAGCCCGCGCCGCGAACGTCAGAGTCCGGAGGGAACGACCTTGCCGTCGACCGTCACCTCGACCTGGTCCGTCTTCGGGTCGTACTCGACCTTGCCGTGATCGAAGGTCGTGACGAGGAGATCCCCGGCGGTGTCCTCGTCGCTGGTCGGCGCGCCCAACGGTCCCACTGAGCCGTTTTCCCCGGTGACCGCAGGCACGCCCTCGGGGTCACGCGGGACATTCCAGGCCTCGCGGATCTTGCCCCACGTGATGTATCCGGGAGTGCTCGCGTCGGCGTTCTTCGCAGTGATCACGCCGCCTTGGAACTGCTGAAAGAGCACACCGCTCTCCCGTGCTCCCGCGTTGCGGTCACCCGTCAACGGCTTGCCCAGAGCCTGCCGTTGATAGTCGGTTGCCGACGCGTACTTGGCGGCGATCGGACCGGTCAGGGTCACCTCGACGTCTCGCTCCCCGATGAGCGTCACTTCATTGGGCGGGGCGTCGGTCTCGGACGTGGCGATCAATCCGACCTGCGGCGGCGCCGACGCGTCGACGTTCCCACCATTGCTGCAGCCCACGGTGATCAAGGTGACGGCCAGGCCGACGGCTGCCGTGGTGCGGTATGCGATCGTCCTCATGGCCCCACTCTCCTGTCCTCCGTCGGTGTGGGTCAAATTGCGGCTCGACCGCCTGCCATCGTCTCTTGGATGGCCCACGACGCCAACAGGGCCAGCTTGTCGGCGGCCGGCCCTCCCGCAGTAACGGTGTAGAGGTTCAGCTGCAGGCCCGGGTCGGTGGGCAGATCCATGGACTCGAAGTTCAAGTCGAGCAGGCCCACTACCGGGTGGTTCACACGCTTGCTTCCGTGTCCATGCACCCGCACGTCCTGAGATGCCCACTGCTGCCGGAATAGCGCACTGCCCGCTGATAATTCACCCACCAAGGCGAGGAGTTCCTGGTCGTGGGGATTGCGACCCACTTCCATGCGCAACATCGCGGCCGCATTCCGCGCCGCATGGTCGTAGTCGACGAAGAACGCCTCTGCCTCGCTGGGATGCAAGTACACGAATCGCGCTGTGTTGGCGGGCCTTCGCCGGTCGGCCAACAATGGTGAATACAACGCGCGACCAAGGTGATTCATGGCGAGCAGGTCGTGGCGCCCATTGCGGATCAACGCCGGCGCACCGGTGATTGCGTCGAGGACCTCCTGCAGCCCGGGGCGCACCGTCGTAGTGGGTTCACAGTGCCGTCGACCACCAGGCGCGGACCGGCGTGCAAGATGCCCGAGGTGATCGCGCTCCGCGTCGTTGAGCTGCAACGCCGTGGCCAGCGCGTCGAGCACGCCCTCCGAGGTGCCGCTGAGGTTGCCGCGCTCGATGCGCACGTAGTACTCGACCGAGACGCCAGCCAGTAGCGCTACCTCCTCGCGACGCAGTCCCTCGACCCGACGCCGACTGCCGTAGGCGGGCAGGCCAACCATCTCAGGCGCTACGCGGGCGCGGCGCGACCTGAGGAACTCTCGGATCTCGGTGCGCAGATCAAGCGTGGCAGCCATCCACTCACCGTAGGCCCGCAGCGCAGACGAAGGGAGGTACCGCCAATACCCCCAAACCAAGGACTCACGCAGTCGTCGCGATCCCTCCGTCGACGGGGATGACGGTGCCTGTCAGGTAAGCGCCTGCGCGGCTGGCGAGGAACACGGCGACACCTGCCATGTCGTCGTCGCGGCCGATCCGGCGCAGTGGGGCCGACGCCGCGATCGCGTCGCCGAACTCGTCGAGGGTCGAAGCCATCATCGTCGACGGGAATGGACCGGGCGCTACCGCGTTCACGGTGATGTGTTGCGGGCCCAGTTCTTTCGCCAGCACCCTGGTCAGCTGATGCAGCGCCGCCTTGCTACTGGAATACGAGTAGTTGGGCCGCGCGGGGATGTGTATGGCCGCGATGCTGCCGATGTTGACGACCCGCGCGGGGTCGTCGGCGGTACCGGCAGTGCGAAGTGCCGGTAGGAGCGCCTGTACCAGCCAGAACGGCGACTTCAGGTTGAGGTCGACGACTGTGTCCCAGGCCGCGACCGGGAACGTCTCCAACGGCTCGTCCCACATCGCGCCCGCATTGTTGACCAAGACGTCGAGAGTCCCGGAGTCGGCCGTGACGAGGTCAGCAAGGCGTGCACACTCATCGGGGCGGGATAGATCGGCGGGGATCGCCCAGACGTCGCCGTACTCGGACAGCTCTTCTTGCGCCTGAGCGCACGCGTCTGCGTTGCGTGCGCTGATGACCACGCGAGCGCCTGCCCGCAGCAGTCCGCGCGCAATCATCATCCCGATGCCCCTGGTGCCACCGGTGACCAGGGCGCGCTTTCCGGTGAGATCGAAAAGCTCTGATTGCGTTGCGCTTTGGATTTTCATCACGTGCCGCCTTCCTCGTAGGCCGTCCCGTCGGTGCCTCTCAGAGCAAGGTAGGCGGTATTGCAGACGCCAAGGAGATCCCAGCAGTAGGGGTACTGCCAGACTCCCCATGGTTGCAATGGCGCATAGGGGGAACCCCTCTGACACCGGCGTCGTCAATCGACGAGTCAGCCGCGCGACACTCCGCGCCCGCGGCGCGAGAACTCCGAAGAGAAGAGCCAAATGATGACAACCGCAGACGCACGCTCACAGTCCGACTCCACGACAGCCGACAGCAACGCCGACTTGGTAATCGATCACACCGCCTTGGATGAGCCTCGCGGCCACTGGCAGGCCGCCGAAGAAGCGGCGACCCGGGCCGAGAACCAGCTTTCCCTCGTGTTGGAACGGCTGGAGGACAATGCCGAACGGCGCACCGCCGACGAAGCTGCACTGCAAGCCGCAATCGATCAGCAGGCCGAACTCAAGCGTGCGATCAAGGCTTCGGCGGAACAGCGGGAAACACTGCGCAAGGCCCGGAGCAAGGCGCAACGCGAGGTAGAAGAGGCGCGCAAGCGAAGCCAAGCCGCTGAGGCGAAGTACGACGAGGCCCTACTGGTCGAGGTCTTGGCTGCGCAGAAAGCCAAGGATCTGTCGGCGTCCACTGGTCAGGCCCAGGCAAGCGAAGGCGAGGACGATGCCGTGGCGACACACATCGAACCGTCCACCGCTCAGGCGACGGCTGCGGCCGTAACGGCTCGCAACGCGGGCGTCTAGCGTCGCTTACCTTCGCGCATGCGTCACCACGCCCCCGGGCTACGACCGCACCGCGACCCGAGCGCCTGCCGTGTACGTGCTCGACGGGAACTGGGCCGTGGGCATGACGGCTCCGCTCATCGTCACGCAGATGGACCCCATGCAGCGGATACAGCCCTACATCCAAGTCAGCGTCGGCTACGCGGGCGCGGAGGCGCAGGACTGGGATCGATTGCGCAACAAGGACTTCGTGCCACCCGGCGAACCCGTCGCCCAGGAACTCACCGATGCCGTCGAAATGAGATTTCGAACGGGCGCCAGGACACGCGAAGAAGCCGACGCCTACCTCGCCGAATTACGCGACACCCACGCCGATGCCTTCCTGGGATTCCTCACCGCGGAGCTGCACCCGCGTATCGAACGTGACTTCGGTACGGCTGCGAGCGGTCACGGTCTCTTTGGCTACCCGTACGGAGGACTCTTCGGGCCTCTACGCCTGGCTCAGCGGCGCCAGTGTCTTCGAGAGCATCGGCGCGGGGAGCCCCGGCGTCATCGCCGAGGATAGTCAGATCTTCGCGCAGGTCGACGGGATGGGTGACGGCCACCGTGCTTCACCGCCTCACGGCTCGCGGGGAATCGGTCACCAGCGATATCCTGCGCGAAACGCACGTCACTGGGCTGCAGGCTTCGTTCCTCAGTTACCTCCGGACCTGCCGCTCCCTCTGAGCGCGGTTCGGATCGGCTCGAAGAGGGCACCCGCCACCGACGAACATTCCGGCGGGACGAGCCCGCGGAACGACCAAGGAGAATCCGACCATGTCAATGCCCAGTGACGCAGCGGACGCAGTCGAGTCCCAAGGACCCAACGAGGGCCCGCGCGACCACGACCAGACCGACACCGAGCACGCGCCCTACGTCGATGACGACAACGTTCCCCACCCCGGTGATGCCAACGAGACTCACTGACCGCTGAAACGACAGTCTTGCTCCCGCTTGTGTGCGATCGTCGGTTGCCGCACCGACGCCTTGGAGGAAGATGCGCTTCGCCGCCGAGTTCGACTTCGTCATCGTGGGAGCAGGCAGTGCCGGATGCCTGCTTGCCAACCGGCTCAGCGCCAACCCCGACCACCGTGTGCTGTTGGTCGAGGCAGGCGGCAAGGACGACTGGTTCTGGATCAAGGTGCCGGTGGGCTACCTGTACACCATCGCGAACCCGCGCACCGACTGGTGTTTCGCGACCGAACCCGACCCGGGACTGGCCGGCCGCAGCATTCACTACGCGCGGGGCCGGGTCATCGGCGGCAGCTCGTCCATCAACGCGATGATCCACATGCGTGGCCAGGCTTCCGATTACGAGCTGTGGGCTCGGGCCACCGGTGACGAGCGCTGGCTGTGGGGTGGCGCCGACGGCTCCGTTGGCGAGACCCTGGCGATCTACAAGGAGTTGGAAGACTACTTCGGCGGCGCCGACGACTGGCACGGCGCCGGTGGCGAGATCGCCGTGGAGCGGCCCCGGGTGCGCTGGAAGATCCTGGACGCCTGGCAGGACGCCGCTGCGGAGCTTGGCATTGCCCCGATAGACGAGTTCAACCGCGGAAGCAACGACGGCAGTGCGTACTTCCACGTCAACCAGCGGCGCGGCCGTCGCTGGTCGATGGCCGATTCCTTTCTGCATCCCGTCTCGCAACGGCCGAATCTCACCATCTACACCAACACCCAGGCCTTGCACCTGCTGATGGACGGCCAGGTCCACGACGGTCAGCGGCGCGGCGCCTGGACGGCGGCTCAGCACCGCGCCACCGGCGTGCGGTTGCGCAGAGGCGGCCAGATCGTCGACGTCCAGGCCCGCCGAGAGGTGATCCTGAGCGCCGGAGCCATTGGGTCGCCGCAGCTCATGCAAGCCTCGGGGCTCGGACCGGCCGGGCTGCTCACCCAGCACCAGGTGCCGGTAGCCGTCGATCTGCCGGGGGTGGGTGAGAACCTCCAGGACCACCTGCAGCTGCGAACGGTCTACCGGGTGCGGGGCGCTCGGACCGTCAACACGCTCTATCGGAACTGGATCACCCGTGCAGGCATGGGACTTCAGTACCTGCTATTTCGCTCGGGCCCCCTGACCATGCCGCCCTCCACGCTGGGAGCCTTCGCCAGAAGCGATCCCGCGTTGAGCAGTCCCGACTTGGAGTGGCACGTGCAGCCGTTGTCGTTGGCTAAGTTCGGCGAGCCCCTGCACCCCTTCGGAGCGATCACTCCGTCGGTGTGCAATCTCCGCCCGACCTCGCGAGGTCATGTGCGCATAGCCGGCCCAGATCCGTTGACCTCCCCGAAGATCTCCTGCAACTACCTGTCCACTGACGCCGATCGTCGAATCGCGGTGCGGGGATTGAGGATGACGCGCCGGATCATGGCGGCGCAGCCGCTGGCTCGGTACCGCCCGGAAGAAGTGCTGCCTGGCCCACGACTGGAGAGCGACGAAGACCTCGAGCAGGCGGCCCGCGAACTGGGAACGACCATCTTTCACCCGGTGGGCACCTGCGCGATGGGCGCGTTCGATGCACGTGGTCTGCCGCGTTCAGCCGCGACCGTGCTCGACACCGATTGTCGGGTGTACCGCGTCGCCGGACTTCGAGTGGTCGACGCGTCGGCGATGCCCACCATCACGTCAGGGAACACGAACGCACCGGTCATGCTGATCGCAGAACGCGCAGCGCGGGCAATTCTGAACTGAGCGCGAGCGTCGACGTACGGATCCGGAATAAACACCGTGCCCGGTGAACTTGGCTCAAGGGTCGCCCTTCCCCGACTCAGGAGCATCCATGACTCGTCCCGTCCGCGTCGCCGTGCAGATCCAGTCCGGCGGCACGCCCGACTACCGCACTTGGCGCGATGCCGTCCTAGGCGCCGACGACCTCGGCGTCGACGTGATCTTCGGCTACGACCACTTTCACCGCCCCGCGATGAAGGGAATCGCCGACGGCAAGCCGATCATGTTCGACGAGCAGCCCGACGTCGCCAACTTCGAGGGGTGGACCGCGCTGGCATCGTGGGGCGAGATCACCTCACAGGCCGAAATCGGCCTCCTCGTCACCGGCGTCGGCTACCGCAACGCGGACTTGCTCGCCGACATGGCGCGCACCGTCGACCACATCAGCGGCGGACGGCTCATCCTCGGCCTCGGCGCCGGGTGGTACGAAAAGGACTACACCACCTACGGATACGACTTCGGCACCTTCGGATCGCGCTTCGACCTGTTCGACGAGAGCCTGATCCGCATCGAGAACCGGCTCGCCAAACTGATTCCGCCGCCCGTGCGCAAGCTTCCGATCCTCATCGGTGGCACCGGACCTAAGCGCTCGCTACCCGCCGTTGCCCGGCACGCCGACATCTGGCACGCGTTCACCGACCTCGACGCCTTCCGCAGGTCCAGCGACCGCGTCGACGAGTTGGCAGCGTCGTTCGGCCGCAACGGCGCCGACATCGAACGCTCGACGCTATGGGAGAACGCCGACAGCGCCGACGCCTTCCGCGAGGCAGGAGTCACGTTGTTCCAGACCGAACTCACCGCCGACGACGGTTACGACCTGTCGTCTCTCAAGGAGGTGCTCACCTGGAGGGACAACGGATAGGTCGCTCCCCGATCAGACGTCGGGTCAGGACGAGGTCTCCGCGGCGAGCCGGGACAGTGTGTCGTCCAGTTGATCCTTGGTGACCAGCGGGAACGACACCTTCTCGAGGAGCTTCTTGTCGGTGACCTTCGACCAGTCGTAGGTGTGGCGTACCAGCGTCTGGTTCGGTCCCTGAGACTCGAACTCCCACAGCCATTCCCATCCGGGAGGCTCGGTGCCTTGGGGCGCCGTCTTCCAGGCGAGCAGCTTGTCCTTGACGTAACCGGACACGTGGTTGTCGGTCTTGTACTCCCCGCCCATGTGGTCGCCCTGCATGTTCATCGTGAACACCTCGCCGACCGCCTGGATCCGGTCGGCGTGATCGACACTGCGGACGAAGCCCGAGCCGTCGAGCGCCGGATGGCGCTCGGGATTGGAGATGACGTCGAAGACCTCGGCCGCGGACGCATCGATGGTTCGTTCAACGGTGACCTTCGCGTTTTCGCTCATCCCCCCACACTGCCGAAACTCAGCCGTAACGGCAACGTCGCGCGGAGATCGAGCGTCTTCCCGTCGATCGTCATCAGTCCTTGGCCAGGCTCGCGGTGAACGACACCGTCACGTCGTCAGCCACCCGCAGCGATCCCATCATCAGCGAATACGGCTTGACGCCGAACTCGGACTGGCGGACGACGGAGTCACAGCTCATGCGCCACGTGTCGCCGAGGTCGGTCACCTGAAGGTCGATCGCGCGCGGGTGAGTCTTGCCGTGGATGGCGAGCGAGCCCACCAGTCGGTAGCCGTCATCGGTCGCCACGATCTGCTCGCACTGGTAGCCGATCGTGGGGTGACGCTTCACGTCGAGCGCTCGCAACGCATTCGATCGCACCAGCGCCTTCTCCGCTCCCGACAGTGACTTCACTCCCCCGTCACCACGCAGGACCGACAGTGAGGCTGCCTGAACGGTCAGACTCACCGCAGTGGGACGTCCGCCGACCCAGGACACCTCGGCGATCCACTCGTCCATGACGATCGTCAAGTCGTGACCCAGTCGCGCCGCCGGACCCGCGGCCGTGGTGCGCACCAGCAACTCACCCATGGAGGGGTCAAGCGTTCGAGTGGTGTTCATTGCGCCGACTGTATAGCCCTGGCCACCTGGACCCGCATTTACCGCTAGCCCTACCAGCGAGGTCGCGTCAGCGTCATTGTCCGCCAACCCCCGTGGCCGAGATGCTGAAGCGGTCGGTTCATCCCAACGCAACCCGCTACGGGCCGACTACGAACACATGACAGGAGTACTCGGTGAGCACAGTAGTTCGCGAAGATCTGGTTCTCTCGCACGCCGTCGTCACTGCGGACGTCGAGACGTCGTTCGACGACGTCGACATCGCGCAGTGGCTCAAGACACTACCGACGCACGAGTACCAGCGTTGCGCCCCTGGAGATCACAAGGCGGCTGGCTACACGGTCGACGACGACGGGACGCCGATGTCGATCAACGTCGAGATGATCGGTACGGGACTAGTTGTTCAGCAGTACCGCTTCGACGTCGCGGAACCCCACTACTGCAGGATGGTGTCGCTCTCGGACATCCTCACTCCCCGGGGATGGACGACGACACAGGTCATCTGGGAACTCCGCATGGAGCAGCTCGACGGGGACTGGTGCCGCTACACCAACACGGTGACCTCGCACCCGACCGAGGACTTCCTGAAGTTCATCGCCGAGCAGGGACAGACGTTCGACGAGGCGGCGCACGCCCGCCAAGACGCTTCGGGACGACACTGCCAGGTCGAGACGCCGCTCTACGCGCAGAGCATTGCCCGCGCCGCTGCACGATCCGTCGCGAACGCTTGACCCCGAACCGATCGGAGAGGAACCACCGTGACATCAGCGATACTGTTCGACCATCCTGGACCGCCTGACGTTCTGCATTGGCGCGCAGTCGATCCCGTGCGGCCCCGTCCACACGAAGTGGTGATCGCCGTGGCAGCTGCCGGAGTCAACAACGCCGATCTCCTCCAACGCCGGGGCCACTACCCGGTCCCGGCATGGGCGCCACGTCCACTGGGATTGGAGTGTGCGGGAACGATCGTCGATGCCGGAGCCGACGTCACTGCTTGGAAAGTCGGCGACGAAGTGTGTGCCCTACTCGACGGGGGCGGGTACGCCGATCAGGTGGCGGTGCCGGCCGCGCAGGTCATGCCAATTCCCGCGGGGCTCTCGATGATCGAGGCGGCCGCAATACCCGAGGTCGCGGCCACCGTCTACTCCAACCTTGCGATGATCGCCGGACTCACCCCGGGCCAGACGGTTCTGATCCACGGGGCGGGAGGCGGCATCGGTACCTTCGCCATCCAATGGGCAACGGCCATCGGAGCACGGGTGATCACCACCGCCGGCACTGAGGCCAAGGCCCGCGCAGGCCTCGGTCTCGGCGCGCAGACGGCGATCGACTACCGCGCCGAGGACTTCGTCGCAGCGACACTGAGTGCGACTCACGGCCGCGGCGTCGATGCCATCCTCGACGTAGTCGGGTCCGATTATCTCGGGCGAAACGTCGAATGCCTCGCTCCCGACGGCCATCTGGTGACCATCGGAGGTTCCACCGACCCAGTCCTGCTCGACCTGGGCATGTTGATGTCCAAGCGTGCCACCATCTCGGCGACGATGCTGCGGGCCCGCCCGTTGGATCAGAAGGCCGACATCATCGCCGGTGTCGTCCGGGACGTGCTCCCCCTATTCGCGGCCGGCGCCATCCGCGTGGTGGTCGACACGGTCGTTCCCATGGCTGAAGCGGGACGAGCCCACGAACTGGTGGAATCGAAGCGAACCGTGGGCAAGGTGATCCTCGACAACGGGCACGGTCAAGTCGCCTGACCACCTTCGAGCCTCACGCGTAACCGACCCACCCGCGGAAGTTGAACGCCACGAAGAACTCCGTGACGTCGGTGAAGCCTGCCTGCTCCAGGATGGTGCGGTCGTGCTGGGGTGTTAGGACGGGGACGTCGAATTCGATTGCCTTGCGTGCCTTCTCGGTTGTGTCGGGATCGATGCCGGTCGCGACGAGGTACGCCACGTGCCGGTCGATCCACGTCCGCCGTTCGGCGTCGTCGCGGTGCTCGATGCTCAGATGCATCACGACGAACGGCGCCCCGGGGGCCAATCGGCGCCGCACCTCGGTAACCGTCCGCAGCCGTTCGTCGGGTGGGAGGAAGTGCAGCGTCAGCAGGCTGGTTGCCGCGCTGAAGGGACCGAGCGGTGCGTCGTCGACGTATCCGTTGTGCATCGTCACCCGTGACGCATCGGGACCCAGGGTCTGCACCGCCAGATCCAGCATGGCTGCGGACGGGTCGACGGCATCGAAGGTCCATCCGGGACGGATTCCCGCGAGCGCCTTGGTCTCCAGTCCCCCGCCGGCCCCCAGCACCAGGATCCTGGCGTCGGCCGGCGCGCGTTCGTCGACGAGGACGCCGACCAGGCGGTGGATGTCGGTCAGGGCGGGCACCATCTGCCCGGCGCGCTCGGCGTACATGGCGACGTGGGCGGGGTCGTCGAAGGGGTTCGCAGATGTGGTCACACGACGATGGTGGATGCCGTCAGTGAGAGTCGGCAAGAGAACTTGCCGTTTGGGCAAAGCCACTACTCGTGCCATTCGCACCCGTCCAACGGATGTTTCTGGGCTCCCGCCGGCGTTCTCGGGGAAGACAGCACGTCCCATTGCCCTCGGTCGAGGCGCTCGCCAGGAGAAGGAACACATGACTTTGATCGATACGTCAGCTGCCGGAACACGGGCCCTCGATGAACTGGTGCCCTCCCGTTACGCGGTGAAGGTCGGCGACATCGACGTATTGGTGATCAGCGACGGCGTCCTGCCGATCACCGCCGTCACCATGGCCACCAACGCCGCGCCGGAGGATCTGTCGGCCTGGCTGAAGGACATGTACCTGCCGCCGGAGGTCACCGACTGGCCGCTCAACGTCGCGGTCGTGCGCAGTGGTGGCAAGACCATCCTCGTCGACTCCGGGCTGGGGACCGAGTTCCCGGACTTCCCGCGGGCAGGGCAGTTGGCCGCGAGGCTCGTCGCTGCCGGGATCGACCCTGCCGCCGTGACCGACGTCGTGCTGACCCACCTGCACATGGACCACATCGGCGGCTTGCTCGTCGACGGGCTGCGGAATCGGCTACGGCCGGATCTGCGGGTCCACCTGGCGTCCGCCGAGGCCGAATTCTGGACGCAGCCGGACTTCTCGCGCACCGTCATGCCCGCGCCCATCCCGGACGTCCTGCGCCGGACCGCCACCCGGTTCCTCGACGTGTATCGCAATCAGCTGCTGGTCTTCGAGATGGAGTACGAGGTGGCGCCCGGCGTGCTGCTGCGTCGCACCGGCGGCCACACCCCCGGCCACAGCATCGTTCGCCTCGAATCCCGCGGTGAGGCACTGACGTTCGCCGGTGACGCGGTGTTTCAGCCCGGGTTCGACAATCCCGAATGGCAGAACGGCTTCGAGCACGATCCCGAGGAATCGGCCCGGGTGCGCATCCGGCTCCTCGGTGAACTGGCGGCCAGCGGCGAGGCGCTGGTCGCCACTCACCTGCCGTTCCCGTCCGTCTGCCACGTCGCCGTCGCCGGCAACGGCTTCCGAATGGTTCCGGCCACCTGGGATTACTGATCGGGACGCCGTGCCAGACTCATCGACATGGTCGAGAAGAGCATCTGGATGCAGCAGGTCGCGGCCGACCCCGGGCATTCGCACTGGTACGTCGAACGGTTCCGCGCCAAGGCCCGCGCCGGTGAAGACCTCACCGGCGAGGCCCGCCTCGTCGACGCAATGGCTCCCCGTGGCGCCCGCATCCTCGACGCCGGGTGCGGCCCCGGCCGACTGGGCGGGTATCTCGCGAAGCTCGGCCATCACGTGGTCGGGGTCGACGTCGATCCCGTACTGATCGATGCGGCCAAACAGGACTACCCCGGCCCGGACTGGCTGGTCGGTGACCTCGCCGAACTCGACCTGCCCGCGCGCGGAGTCACGGAGCGTTTCGACCTCATCGTCTCGGCGGGAAACGTCGTCACGTTCCTGGCCCCGAGCACCCGGGTTCAGGTGCTGGCTCGACTCCGTGCTCACCTCGCCGCCGGCGGCCGCGCGGTGATCGGCTTCGGAGCCAACCGCGATTACGAGTTCGCCGAATTCCTCGCCGACGCAACGAGTGCCGGCTTCGTGCCGGATCTGCTGCTGTCCACATGGGATGTGCGACCGTTCACCGACGACTCCGACTTCATCGTCGCCATCCTGCGGTCGGCGTAGCTCAGAGTCGCTTCTGCTCGCCGGCGTCCGCGTGCTCGTCGTCGGCCGTGACCGAATCGTCCTCGTCCGGTTCGGGATGCGGCGTCGTCTCGCCGGCACGTTCACTCACCTGCTCGCCGTAGTACCGGATGATCACCGCACCGGCGGCGGCCACCGGCACGGCGAGGAAGGCGCCGATGACGCCGAACGTCGAGGCCCCGAGCGTGACGGCGAGCAGGACGATCACCGCGTGCAGATTCATCGACTTCGACTGCAGCCACGGCTGCAGGACGTTGCCCTCCAGTTGCTGCACGGCGAGGATGATGCCCAGCACGATGAGCGCGGTCACCGGTCCGTTGGCCACCAGCGCGATGAGGACGGCGAGACCACCGGCCACGAACGCGCCGACGATCGGAACGAAGCCACCGATGAAGGTGATGATCGCCAACGCGTAGGCCAGCGGCACCCCGAGCACCAGCAAGCCGATCCCGATCAGTACCGCGTCGACGAGGCTGACCAGAGCCTGGGTCCGGATGAAACCTCCGAGCGTCGACCAGACGCGCTGCAGAAGCTCCGCGAAGTGCGGCGCAGCGGGCATGCCGACGGTACGGCGCAACCACGGCACGAACCGCGGCCCATCCTTGAGGAGGAAGAACGTGACGACGACGGTGGTGAACAGGGTGACGAGCGCAGACGTCGCCGCGCCCACGCCGGTGAACACGCCGGCTGCAATCTGTGCGCTGCTCGCATTGACCTGATCGTTGATCGCGGTGACCGCCGAGTCCAGTTGCGAGTCAGCGATGTTGAGCGGCGGACCGCCCAGCCAGTCCCGCACCTGCACGACGCCAGCGGTGGCCTGCTCGGCCAGTTCGGTGGATTGTTCGACGATCGCAGGAGCGACCGCGGCGATGACACCGGCAACCACGCCCACGGCCAACAGGAGCACCAGCAGCACCGCGAACGCGGGCGCGACGCCCTTGCGTAGCAGCCATCCGACCGGCGGCCACAGCACCGTGCAGACGATCACGGCCAGCACCACCGGCAGGAGGATCACCCACGTCTTGCCCACCACCCACGCGAGGACCCACAGCGCCGCTGCAACCAAGACGAACTGGAACGCGACCGTCGCACTCGATTGCAGATGGGACTTGAAGATCGAACCGCGAGTCTGAGCCGCCATGGCTTCATCCAACATGAACCACCTCGTTTCCCCCGCGCGCCCTCCGCGACTCGCCCACGATTCCCCGTTCGCCCTACCGGAAACGACCGATTCACCTCGGCTGTACCGTGGCGACCGTGAACTTCTCCCGTGGGTCCTCGTCCGTCGCCCTCGCGGCCTGCGCTGCGTCTCTCGTCGTCACGCTCGCTGCGTGCGGGTCCGACACGCAGGATTCGTCGGCCAGTTCGTCGTCGGCCAGCACCTCCTCCGACGCGTTCACACCGCCCAACCTCACGGAGACGGCCAACGAAGCCGGCTGCCCCACCTCGGCGCCGGCCGAAGGCGGCGCGCCGGAGTGGACGCTGCCAGGAGCCACCGGCAGCGTCGACGTCACCGGGTCGACCGACGCGGCCGCCCCGAGTGTGAAGGTCACCGCTCCCTTCAGCGTGACCGAGACCCAGGTGCAGACGCTCAAGCCCGGTGACGGCCCAGTCGTCTCCGACACCGCCACGGTCCTGGTCTGCTACATGGGCGTCAACGGACGCGACGGCTCGGTGTTCGACAGCAGCTATGAGCGGGGCGCCCCGGTCGACTTCCCGCTCGACGGCGTCGTCACCGGCTTCCAGAAGGCGATCGCGGGCCAGAAGGTGGGCTCCACGGTCGCCGTCGCCATGACCTCCGCCGACGGCTACCCCGACGGCCAGCCCGGTGCCGGCATCGAGCCCGGCGACAGCCTGGTGTTCGCCATCAAGATCCTCGACGCCACGAGCTGACCGCCGGCGGACACGCCGCCAACCACGAATATTGGCGGTCTCGAAGATTTGGGTACCCCCGAATCCATGACGGTCATCGGATTCCACTGTTCGCACGAGCAGATCAGCCCGGCGCAACTGTTGCGCGACGTCCAGCACGCCGAACGGGCCGGCTTCACAGCCGGCATGTCCTCGGATCACTTCAGCCCGTGGAGCGAACGACAGGGTGAGTCGGGGTTCGCGTGGAGCTTCCTTGGTGCGGCGCTGGCGACCACCAATCTGCCCTTCGGCGTCGTCAATGCGCCCGGGCAGCGCTACCACCCTGCGATCATCGCCCAGGCCATCGCGACGCTCAGTCAGATGTTCCCGAACCGGTTCTGGGCTGCGCTCGGCTCCGGTGAGGCGTCGAACGAACGCATCACCGGTCAAGCATGGCCGCGCAAGGACGTGCGCGACCAACGGCTGATCGAGTGCGTCGACGTCATCCGTCGCCTGCTGCGCGGGGAAGAGGTCAGCCACGAGGGGCTCGTCGAGGTGAACCGGGCCCGCCTGTGGACGCTGCCGGACACGGTGCCAGACCTCGTCGGCCCTGCCGTGACTCCGGAGACCGCGGCCCGCCACGCCGCCTGGGCGGACGGCCTCATCACCGTCAACCAACCGAGGGACACCCTGCGGCAGGTGCTCGACTCCTATCGCAATGCAGGCGGACGTGGCCCGGCCCGGCTGCAGATCCACCTCAGCTGGGCGCCGTCCGACGACGAGGCGGTGGCGATCGCCCACGACCAGTGGCGCAACAACGTCTTCGAGCCCCCCGTGTCCTGGGACCTCGAAACGGTCGAGGCCTTCGACATCGTCGGCGGCGCGGTCACGGCCGACCGCGTCCAACAGTCCGTGCTCGTCTCCAGCGACCTCGGCCGCCATGCCGCGTGGCTCGCGGAGTTCGTCGACCAGGGCTGGGAGGAGTTGTACCTGCACTTCGTCGGGCAGCAGCAGGCCGGATTCATCGACGCCTTCGGCGAGCACGTGCTGCCCCAGCTGTCCCCCACCACGCCCTCGACGAGCGCGGCGATGGCATGAGGAAGTCCGATACCGGCGACCTCTGGTGGAAGAACGCCGTCTTCTACTGTGCCGACGTCGAGACCTTCTACGACTGGAACGGCGACGGCTGCGGCGACCTGCGTGGGATGAACGAGCGCATCGAGTATCTGGCGGACCTCGGTGTGACCTGCCTGTGGCTCATGCCGTTCTATCCCACCGCGCGCAAGGACGATGGCTACGACATCATCGACTTCTTCGCCGTCGATACTCGCCTCGGCACGCTCGGCGACTTCGTCGAACTCGTCCGCACCGCCAGGGCGAGCGGCATCCGGGTGATCATCGACTTCGTCATGAACCACACCTCCGACGCCCATCCCTGGTTCAAGTCCGCGCGACGAAGCACCGACGACCCGTACCGCGACTACTACGTGTGGAGCGCGACGGAACCCGAGTCGAGTCCGAAGGACGTCGTCTTCCCCGACCAGGAGGACAGCATCTGGGAACTCGACCCCAAGACGGACGAGTGGTACCTGCACCACTTCTACAAGCACCAACCGGACCTCAACATCGAGAATCCCAAAGTGCGGGAAGAGATCTCGCGCACGCTTGGCTTCTGGCTGCAACTGGGCGTCGCGGGTTTCCGCGTGGATGCCGTGCCGTTCCTGTTCGCCAAGGACGGCGTACCGGGCAAACCCGACGGCTTCGACCCCGCCGAGTACCTCGGCGACCTCCGCAACTTCGTCACCCGCCGTGTGGGCGACGCCGTGCTGCTGGGCGAGGTGAACGTCGACTACGAGCAACAGAAGGAGTTCTTCGGCGGACCCGATGGCGACGGTCTCAACATGCAGTTCGACTTCATCGGGATGCAGAACCTGTTCCTCTCGCTGGCGCGCGGTGACGCCGGTCCGCTCACCAAGGCCCTCCAGCAGCGCCCCACGCTCGACATCACCAGCCAGTGGGCCAACTTCGTGCGCAACCACGACGAACTCACCCTCGACAAGTTGAGCGACGCCGAGCGCGCCGAGGTGTTCGAGGCGTTCGGCCCCGAACCCGACATGCAGTTGTACGGACGCGGGCTGCGTAGGCGACTGCCGTCGATGCTCGGTGGCGACACCCGGCGGATGAAGATGGCGTACTCGCTGGCGTTCTCGATGCCGGGCAGCCCCGTGCTCTTCTACGGCGAAGAGATCGGCATGGCCGAGAACCTGGACGTGGAGGGACGATTCGCCGTCCGCACCCCGATGCAGTGGACCGGCGACGTCAACGGCGGATTCTCCAAGGCCGCGAAGCGCAGACTCCCCCGGCCCGTGACCGACGGCCTCTACGGTCCGGATCACGTGAACGCCGCCGACCAGCGGCACGACCACGGTTCCTTTTGGTGGTTCATGCGCAACCTCATCTACACCTACCGGCAGCAGCCCGAGATCGGGTGGTCGACGGTGCAGATCCTCGACCAGCCGCACTCGGCGGTGCTGGCGCACGTGTGCCGGGAGGACGAGTCGAACTGGGCGATGGTCGCCCTGCACAACTTCGGCGCCGACGGATGCCTGGTGCCGCTCGTGCTCGACGACCTACCCCCGGGCTCGGTGCTGGTCGACCTGCTCGATGGGCTGAGCGAGCACGAACTCGACGCCTCGTGCCGCGTCGAGTTCAGCTTGCCGCCCTACGGCTACCGGTGGCTGCGCGTGCGCAAGCCGGAGGACGACCCGATCATCTGATCCAATGGCGTTGCGCGCCCGAACAGATAGCCCTGGGCCAGTCGGCAGCCGGCAGCGAACACGGTGTCGGCTTGGGTTTGGTGCTCGATGCCCTCGGCGATGACGTCCAGACCAAGTGTGCCGCAGAGGCCGATCACCGAGCGGTACAGGGCCAGGTCCCGATCCGGCTCGGCCCCCACCGCCAGGCTGCGGTCCAGCTTGACGGTGTGCACCGGCAGCGTGTGCAGATACGTCAGCGAGTTGAACCCTGCGCCGAAGTCGTCGAGCGCCACCTTCACCCCCATCGCGCTCAACCGCCTGATGGCGGCGGCACCCGCGGTGAGGTCGACGATCGGCACCGTCTCGGTGATCTCGAGGACCACCCGTCCGGCCGCGATGTCATGCCGGGCCAGGGTCTGCATCACCAGTTGCTCGAACGCGGCGTTGCCCAGCCGTGCGGCTCCGATGTTGACGTGCAGATCGAGTTCCAGGCCGGCTGCTCGAACCTCCCGGCACGCCAGGTCGAGCACCATGGCGTCCAAAGTCGCTCCCAGCCCGGCTCCTTCGGCGACCGCGACGAACGTCTCCGGCGGGATCTGCATGCCGTTGGGTGCGGTCCAGCGCGCCAGCGCCTCCACCGCAACCGGTACGCCGTCGGGCAGGCTCACGACGGGCTGATACACCAGCCGGAACCCCGCCGGTACCCCACCCTTGGCCTGCCGCAGCGCGCTCGGGAAGTCGACCGACACCCCAGAGGACGGCCGGTAGACGACGGCGGTGTTCTTGCCGAGGCGTTTGCCGGCGTACATGGAACTGTCTGCCTGCCTCAGCAAGTCGTCCGACGTCGGCGTCGGCTCACCACTGGGCGGTCGGACGAGGCCCATGCTCGCGCGCACGCGCACCGCCGAGCCGTGCACGGCGAACGGATCTCGCAGTGCCACCCTGAGCCGGTCCGCGACGAACTCGGGAAGCTCGTCGTCGCCCTCGACCAGAACTGCGAACTCGTCGCCGCCGATGCGGGCCAGCGTGTCCGACGGGCCCACGCAGCGCTTGAGTCGCGCGCCCACCGCGCACAGCAGGTCATCGCCCGCGGCGTGGCCGTACTGGTCGTTGACCTCCTTGAAGTCGTCGATGTCGACGAAGATGAGCACGAACCGGCCGTCTCGCAGCGCTTCGTCCAGTCGTTGGGCGAACAACAATCTGTTCGGCAACCCGGTGAGCGGGTCGTGTTGCACCTGGTGTGCCAATCGGCGCTGGGCCTCGTAGAGCCGTTGGGTCAGTAGTTGCTGGGCTCGCATGGCCACCACCTGCCGCGTGGTGACGAGCGCGATCAACGCCAACGCCATGCAGATCAACGTCGCAGTCAGGCGCTGCCCGACCAGGAGGTGGAACGCCAGGAGGCTGAAGATGGCGACGAAACCGATGTACGGCACGATCGACTGCACCCAGTCCATGGCGTGCACGCCGCCCCTGCCCGAGACCTCCGGCTGGCGCTCGAGGACCGAGAACGCGATCAGCAGCGGACCGAGAATCGCTCCGACGCCACCCCAGAGGTCGCCACCTTCGACGCCTGCGGTTCTCAGATAGGCAACCAACCGGTCGGAACCCGCGATGATCACCACGCCGCCCGACAGCAGAAGGTAGTTCGCCCGGTACGGACGGTCGCGCCCGTACGCCATCGCCATGAGCACGGCGAGGACGACGACGATCAGCTCGAGCACCGAATAGGCGATCACGATCGTCGTGTTCTGCGACCGCGGCAGCGCCGCGCCCGTCTTTGCGCCCAGCCCAGCGATGAGGACCAGGATCGAAAAGGCCACCGCGGCCACCAGGCCGTCGAGCCCGGCGATCACCCGAGAGTGCGGCATCGCGGCGTCGCGTCGGGCGTTCAGCCCTGCGGAGCGGGCCAGCAGCATCATCGCGAGCAGAGAGAGCACCGGCGGCAAGAAGTACGCGGCAACACCCGGTAGCGGTGCAGAGCCCGCGCCGTCACCCGTGCCGCCGAACCACCAGAACAACTCACCGACGAGCCAGCTCGTCATCGCCGCGATGACCAGGAGCCGCCACCAGCGCGCGACTCCGGATACCCGACGTGCGACCGTCACCGCGCAGACGAGTGCGCCCGTGCCCACGCAGGCCTGCAGTATGGCCGCGATCCACTGGGCGGCGTCGTGCCCGAACAACGCGAGGGCGTTCATCAACGTGAGCACTGCCACGACGGTGAACAGGCCTAGCCGAACGTTGCTGCCGTTGACGATCACGGTCCCCCGTTCGTCGTCCTGGGTGTCAGCGATCGCCCATCGTCCCACGCCGGACGGTCGGTCCGAGCCGCGATGAACAGGCCGATCGCGAATTTGTTCGCAGCGGGCCGACGATCAGCCGGCCGCACCCCGGCACCGCGTCGAGCAGTAGATCACTTGATCCCACTGTCCCCTCGACCGCCACTTCTTCCTGTTGGAGAACGGTCGACCGCACGTGGCGCACGTCTTCGTCTCGGCGTTCTTCTGCACCTGGCTGGCATACCCATCCGTGCCGGCCAGCACCGCCGATCCATTGTAGCAATTTGCTACGAGCTGTAGCAGTATGTAGCCAGGAGGTAGGCCATGACGAACATCGCCGATCGTGTCACCAGAGTTGCTGCCGACCTGGTCGAGAGCGCAGCCGTCGAAGGCGCTCGCCAAAGCCGCTCGGCCAAGCAGCAGCTCGACCACTGGGCTCGGGTCGGACGGGCGGTGTCCAGCCACCAGACCGCATCTCGTCACCGCGTCGAAGCGGCACTGGCAGGCGATCTGGACGTGACCGCGCTGGCGGACGAAGAAGGCGTCGTCTTCAATGCCGAGATATCCGCCGCCATCGAGGAGAGTCTCGCCACCACGAACTACGGCGACGTCCTCGCCGGACGTGGCATCACCATGGTGGCGCTCGACGACGACGGTGAGATCGTCGAGTACTGGCCGGATGGCACGTCGTCCGTGGTGCGCATCGACGAGTGAGTCCTGATCCCGTTGCCATCGATCGGCGTTCCCGGTGAGGCGGCTCGATCTCGTCGTCGGTCCGAACGGCGCGGGTAAGTCGACCTTCGTCGCGCTGACCCTTGCACGGCTGTTGCCTCGCAGCGTGTTCGTCAACGCCGACGAGATCGCCAAGCAGCGCTGGCCGGACGATCCGATGGGGCACGCCTACGACGCGGCGCGCGTCGCCGCCGAAACCCGAGCGAGACTCATCGAACTCGGCAAGCCCTTCATCGCCGAGACGGTGTTCTCGCACCCGTCGAAGCTGGAACTCATCCGCTCCGCCCGCACGGCCGGGTTCACCGTCGCCCTGCACGTCGTCCTCATCCCCGAGGATCTTGCAGTGGAGCGCGTGAAGCGCCGGGTGCTGCACGGTGGCCACGACGTCCCCGAGGGAAAGATCCGGGAACGGCACCGCCGGCTGTCGGCGCTGGTGGTGACGGCGATGCCCACGGTCGATACGGCGACGGTGTACGACAATTCGCGCCGACGGGGACCACGCATCGTCGCGCAGATGACCGCGGGAATGATGATCGGTTCACCGTCGTGGCCGTCGTGGACCCCGACGCCGCTGGTCGAACGTTGGCCGGCCTGACCACCTGCCGCGACTGCCGACGGTTCGACTGCGGCCGGCCGGGGTAGTCGGCGCGGGTTGTCGTCGTCGTCGCAGGTAAAGGGGTCGGTATGGAATCGTCCGAGAGCGTCCCGTCGAAGACTGCTGAAGACCAACGGGACTCGCCCGGGCAACTCACCGGCGCCGTGGTGATCGTCGCGTTGGTGTCGGCGATCTCGGGCGTGCTCTACGGCTACGACACCGGAATCATCTCCGGCGCACTCCTTCAGATCACCGACGACTTCGGCATCGCCGAGACATGGAAGCAGGTCATCGCCGCCAGCATTCTGCTCGGCGCCGTCATCGGAGCACTGACGTGTAGCTACCTGTCGGACAAGCGCGGCCGCAAGGGCACGCTGGTATTGCTGGCAGTCGTCTTCGTCGTCGGTGCGCTGTGGTGTGCGTTCGCGCCGAATCCCGTTCTGCTGTCGCTCGGTCGGCTCGTGCTGGGGTTCGCCGTCGGTGGTGCCACGCAGACCGCCCCGATGTACGTCGCCGAATTGGCACCGCCGAAATACCGTGGTCGCCTGGTGCTCTGCTTCCAGATCGCCATCGGCGTGGGGATCGTCATCGCGACGATCGTCGGTGCCACCGAATCGATTTCGTGGCGCCACTCGATCGGTGCCGCAGCCGTGCCCGCCGCGATCATGCTGGGGCTGCTGCTCCGACTGCCGGAGAGCCCGCGGTGGTTGGTCAAGCAAGGCAACGGCGACGAAGCGCGCAGCGTGCTGCAGAAGGTGCGCCCGTCGAACTACGACGTGGAGCGCGAGCTCGAGGAAACGGCGAACCTCGCCCGGGTCGAGCGGACCGCCAAGACGCGAGGGTGGCCCGGTCTGCGCGAGGCCTGGGTGCGCCCTGCGCTGATTCTCGGGTGCGGCATCGCCATCTTCACTCAGCTCAGCGGCATCGAGATGATCATCTACTACTCACCAACCATCCTCACCGACAACGGATTCGACACCTCGGTGGCGCTGCAGGTGTCGGTGGCGCTCGGCGTCACCTACCTCCTGGCCCAACTCGGCGGACTGGCGATCATCGATCGAGTCGGTCGGCGTCGACTCACGCTGATCATGATTCCCGGTGCCGCGCTCAGCCTGTTCGTCTTGGGACTGCTCTTCGTCACGGGCAACAGCGGACGCGACTCGATGCCCTTCATCATCGCGTGCCTGATCGTGTTCATGCTCTTCAACGCGGGCGGATTGCAGCTGATGGGCTGGTTGACGGGGTCGGAGACCTACCCGCTGGCCGTGCGTCCCGCAGGTACCGCCGCCCAGTCGGCTGCGCTGTGGGCAACCAACCTGTTCATCACGCTGACCTTGCTGTCGCTGATTACCGCAATCGGTGTCGGTCCGTCGATGTGGCTGTACGCCGCGTTCAACGTGGCGGCATGGGTGTTCGTCTACTTCCGGATGCCTGACCTCACCGGGAGGAGTCTCGAGGAAATCGAGGGCAAGCTCGCCGACGGCAAGTTCCGCCCGGCGGACTTTGCGCGCTGAGCCAACGCGTCAGGAAGTGGCGCTCTCCCGTGCCTTCTCGAGTTCGACGATCAGTGCGTCGACGTCGGCACGACGCTCGGCTGGGACCTGCAACGAATAGAACGTGCCTACGCTCACGGTCACCTGCAGCAGGTGCTCCTTCTCGGTGCCGAACAGCTTCTTGCGCCTGCTGAACTCCTTGACGTCGGTGCCGGAGTATTGGTCGGCGGGGTTGCGGCCACGCGATGAGCCGGTACGCAGCTTCTCGACCCAGTTTCCGTCGACGACGATGCTCTCACCGTTGATCCCATCGATGCGGAACATCAGTACCCGATCTCGTCGCAGATCGGCGGGATGATGAACAGCGATCCACGCGGGCTGCAGAACGGGCGCGGGCCCGGCGGCGGCGGAGGGGGCGGTGCCGGTGCCAGCACCGGCGGCGGCGCTGCGGGTCGCGGCGCGCCGGACCACGGGTACATGGTGTTCGTCGTGACGTCGACGATGCCGTCGGAGTTCCAGTACCAGTCGTGGCAAGCGTTCCAGTCCCAGCTCAGGACCTGACTACCCGGGGGAAGCGAAGCGCCGGGGCACCAGTGCGTGCAAGTTTGGCCCGGAGGGCAGTTTCCGCCCTGGTAGCTGGGGCCCTCGGCGAAGGCGGTCGCCGCGCCAAGGCCCGACATGGTCAGGCCGGCTGCCACCGCGGCGGCCGTCGCCCAGCGAGATAGTCGAATCACGTGAATCCCCCTCGTGGCCCACCCCCGTGGCGGTGCCCGTCGGCATCGAGTACATCGCGCGTCGACCGATACCGATCCCAACAACGATGCACCCGATGCGGACCCGCCCGCAGCGATTCGATCAGCGCGGTGCTACCGGCCGCCACGCCCATCGTCGTCGTCCCGTACCTGACGCGCCTCGTCGTCGTCCTGTCCGTCCGACCACATCGGCTCGAGCGCGACGCTCAGCGATCGATGGCTCGCCGTGGCGCTCGCCTGATCCGGCTCGGCGGGCTGCAGCCGTACGACACGTCCCACGGCACGGCGCAGTCCCGGTGGTCCCTCGATGCGGAAGAAGCCGCCGAGTCGCCCGGCGCGGTACCGCAGCGGTGAGCCCACGAACTCGCCGAGGACGACTCCGCTGCCCAATGCCAGGGCCACGGCCGTCGCCGAGAGCATCTGCGCCAGGCCGTCGTCGAAGTTACCGTCCACCGCGAGGTAGAAGACGGCACGGAAGACCGCGAGGCCGGGAAGCATCGGCATGATGGCGGCCGTCGCGGTGATCAGGGCCGGCGCCTGTCGGCGGATGGAGATGAGCGTGGCCACGAAGCCGACCGCGACCGCGGCGATCCCGGTGGCGACCACTTGGCCCAGGCCGGCTGTCCCGAGGGCGATCAGGAGCCATTCCGCGCTCGCCGCAGCGACTCCCGCGATGAGCACCGACCGGAGCGGGGCGTAGCTCGCGACGGTCAGGCACGCCCCGGCCAATCCGGCGCCGAACACCGCGATGGCCATGGTCAGTGGCTGATTGGGGATGATGAAGCTCTCGGTGGCGTCGACGTGGAGTTCGATCGAGATGCCGGCGAGCGTCGCGACCTGAAGGCCCGCAACGATGCCCACGACGATGCCCGACGTGAGGAACAGTGCCTCGCCGAGTCGTGCAACGGCAGTGAGCATGTTGCCCGTGACGGCATCCTGCATGGCGCCGACGAAGGTCAGCCCGGACAGCAGCATCACGATTCCGGTGGCCACCAGCGCCGTCGGATTGAGCCCGGCGAAGAGGTACGCGGCGACGGCCACGAGTGTCGCGATGGCCGCACCGGTTACGTGTTGGAAGAAGAACGGGGTTTGGATCCGGTTCAGCAGCCGGCCGGTCTGGTCGATCACGGCGGACGTGACCGCCGCCAGCACGCACGTCAGCCACGTGCCCCCGAGCAGCATCGCGATGCCGAGCGCGAACCCGGCCCAGCCGACCGTTGCCAGCCAGCGCGGGTAGCGATGCGGCTTCTCGGTCAACTCGTCCATTGCGTCGTGCGCCTCGTCGACGGTGACGCCGCCAGAGGTGATGCGCTGCACCAGCAGATCGAGTTCCGCGAGCCGCGTGTAGTCGGTCGATCGGACGTGGACCGCTCGCACGATCGTCACTGGCGGGCTGTCCGCCGTCGGGAGCGCCGACACGATCGCGGTGGTCGCGAAGACGTCGACGACGCAGTCGGTCAGGCGATACGCCAGGGCCACGTCCTCGGCGGTCGCGATGACGTCCGCGGTGCCGGCACCCGACGACAGCATGACCTCCGCAAGCCGGATGGTCAGGTCCAGGACCTTGCGGGTGTGCAGGTCGCCCATCTCGCGACCCGTCCGCCTGCGCTGCCCGGCGATTGGCGCCGGATCGCGGCGGCCGGGCAGCGCGATGCGCACCCCGCGGCGGATGCGTGCGCTGTCATCGGATCGGTCGCGTGCCACTCGCAGCAGGATACTGGCGAGTGGCCCGCCACCCGAATCCGTCGACTACTCCGCGGGCGGCTCGAAGAGCTGGAGGTCGTTGCCCTCCGAATCCTTGAACGTGGCGATCTTGCCCCACGGGTGCTGAGCCACCTCGTCGATGAACTTCACCCCCGCATCGGTGAGGCGGACGATCTCGTCGTAGAGGTCGACGTCCGGCTGGAACGTGAGGATCGCTCCCCCGCCGGCTCCTCCGTGCGTCGACTCGCGGGCGTTGAGACCGATCGTGACTCCGTTGCCGTCGACCTCCGACCAGTCATCGCCCTCGTTCTTCACGGTGAGTCCGAGCGTTTCGCCGTAGAACTTCACCGCTCTGCTCATGTCCTCGACGGGTAACCACACCGTTGCAATACCGCTAGCCACTGTTCCTCCAAGAGATTTCGGGATTCGTGCACGGGTGATCTACCCCTTGCCGACCGTGCCACACCACGTTTGGGTGAGCCGAATGTGACGTCGTCGTCACGAGTGGGATCCTCGTCGAGGACGATGGAAGGGTGCCAGAGGGTGACACCGTCTACGCGTTGGCCCGACGCCTCGATGCGGCGCTGCTCGACCGAGTCCTGACCCACGGCGAGCTACGGGTGCCCGCGCATGCGACCGACGACCTGGCCGGGCTGACGGTGCTGGGTCACGACACGCACGGCAAGCATCTGCTCACGCGGTTGTCCGACGGCCTCACGCTGCACACCCATCTGCTGATGTCCGGTTCGTGGACCGTGTCGGCCGAGGGGCGGTGGCTCCCGCCCACGGTCATGCCCGACGTCCGCGTGGTGCTGCGCACCGACGGGCCGGCCGCCTATGGGGTGCGCCTACCGATCGTCGAACTCATCCGGACGAGGGACGAAGCCGACGTCGTAGGTCACCTCGGTCCGGACCCGCTGCGCGCCGACTGGGACCTGGCCGAGGCCGCGCAACGCATCACGGCAGACTCCCGGCGGCCGCTCGTCGCGGCGCTGCTCGATCAGCGGTGCGTCGCCGGCTTCGGCAACCTGTGGGTCAACGAGTTGGCATTCCTGCGGGGTCACAGCCCGTGGACTCCGGTGCAGTCCGTCGACGTCGTCGCACTACTCGAACTCGGTGCCCGCGCCCTACGCCACTCCGCCACGGTGCCGGGCGCGATGCAGGTGACAACGGGCAACAAGCGCAAGGGCGAACAACACTGGGTGGCGGGCCGCGCGGGTCGGCCGTGCCTGCGGTGCGGTACGCCGGTTCGGGTGGTGGCCGAGGTATCGAACGACCCGGAGCGACGGCGCACGTGGTGGTGCCCGCACTGTCAGCCGGGCCCGACGGCGCCGCCATCCGGCCGCGACGCGACCGACCATTGACATGCAAGTGATGACTTGCCTATTGTTCTGGCGTGGGTGACGTCTCCAAGGCCGACGTCTTCAAGGCGCTTGCCGACCACACCCGCCGCACGATCCTCGACGAACTGACCGACCGAAATGGCCAGACCCTCTTCGAGATCTGCGCACGTCTGACGACCAAGCACGGGCTCGGCTCGTCGCGGCAGGCCGTCTCGCAGCACCTCGACGTCCTCGAGGCCGCGGGTCTGGTGACGACCCGCCGAGACGGTCGCTACAAGTTCCACTACATCGACACCGCGCCGCTGGAGCCGATCCTCCGGCGGTGGCTGCCACGCACCGCAGGTGGTCACCCCGACACCCAAACCGAGAAGGGAACGTCATGAAGATCAACTTGACCAGCATGCTCGTCGACGACCAGGACAAGGCCCTGCGGTTCTACACCGAGAACCTCGGCTTCACCCCGAAGCACGACATCCCCATGGGGAGGCACCGGTGGATCACCGTGGTGTCCCCCGACGACCCGGACGGCACCGAACTGGTCCTCGAACCGGACGAGCACCCGGCCGCCAAGACGTTCAAGGACGCCCTGATGACGGACGGCATCCCGTTCACGTCCTTCGCCGTCGACGACGTGCGCGCCGAATGCGAGCGGCTGCGCGGGCTCGGGGTGCGGTTCACCCAGGAGCCCACCGACATGGGCAACGTGACGACCGCGGTGCTCGACGACACGTGCGGCAATCTCGTCCAGATCGCGCAGATGATCGCCTAGCCGCGGGAGCATGATGGACTCCGTGGAGTCGACCCGTGTAGATCGGTGGTTGTGGGCGGTCCGGCTGTCGAAGACGCGACCGGACGCCGCCTCGGCCTGCCGCGGTGGACACGTGCGCGTCAACGACCGGCTCGCGAAGCCGGCGACCATGGTGTCGCCCGGCGACCAGGTGCGGGCTCGAGTCGGCGACACCACCCGCATCGTCGAGGTGGTCAGGGTCATCCAGAAACGAGTCGGCGCGGCGGACGCCGTCACCTGCTATCTCGACAGAACTCCCCCGCCGCCGCCGGTCGCCACGATTCCGGTGGCCGCTCGCGATCGCGGCGCGGGCAGGCCCACGAAACGTGACCGGCGGGTACTCGACAGGTGGCGTGCCAGTCAAATGTGAACGGCGGCAGCGAGTTCCGCGGCGGACTACTTCGCTGGCCGCGTTTCCGGCACGGGCACGTCTGCTTCCCACCTGGCGCGACGCTGGTCGTCGGTCTGCTCCCACCACGGCGGCGTGCCGCGTTCCCCCAGTGCGACCTTGACTGCCTGGACACCGGCACGGGCCGCGGACTCCTCGTCGGTGCCCTTGGTCCTGCGGACCTCCCTGCGCCATGACATCAGCGTGGCGACCAGTTCGGTGCGCCGATCCTCCGGAATCGACGGGTCCGTCGCGCGCCACCGGCGGCCGTCGATGACGTAGTAGTGCCCGTCGTCGGTGAGTGGAGGTTGGCCCACCCGGCGAGTTTAGGGCGGCAGCGTGAATAAACGACGGAGAACGGGTAACGCTGAGTGCATGACACCCGATGACGTTGCCGACGTGAACCAGGTGATGGTGCCGACCGAGGAGGTGCGTCCGGACCACCGGGAGCACGCGAAGGAGTCGAAGCACCTCGACGACGACGAACTGGAGCGGCGCACCCAGCACGAACGCGAAGTCGTCGACGCCGAACGACCCGGTCAGGAGTGATCATGACAACCCCCGAGTCCAACGATCCCGACGATCGGTACCAGAACTCCGAAGGCGATGTGCCCGCGGTGAATCCCGCGTACTCGACGCCACCGGCGGACGGTCTCCCCGACGCCGAGACCGACTGAGACGAAGTCCTCGTGATGGAACCCATCGACGACGGCGAAGGTCAGTGGGAAGTCGTGACCGCGAAGCCGGTCAATCGTGGCGACGCGGACGACGGCGCCTCCGAGGACGTCGTCGTCCGCGGCCCCGAGGACGAGTGTCGCCGCGTGTTCGCCGACACCGTCGCGGTCGCGGCCGCAGAGGGCTATCAGTACGTCGTGCTGCGTTCCGGGGGTCAGGACGTCGACTCGTGGCCCCCGCTCACCGGTTGGACCTGCTAGGCGCGCTGCGTCTTTCGGACGTTTCGTACGGCTGATCCCGGTAATCATGCCGACGTGTCGCCAGTATGGGAATGCGCGGTCGTCGGCGCGGGAGCCGCCGGGTTGAGCGCCGCGCTCGTCCTCGGAAGAGCCCGCAGGCACGTCGTCGTCATCGACGCCGGCCATCAGAGCAATCGCGCGTCACCGACCATCGGTGGGCTGCTCGGATATGACCAACGCCCGCCTGCGGACCTGTACGCGCAGGGGCGATCCGAGTTGGCGGCGTACCCGTCCGTCGAGTTCCGCACCGGCGAGGTCGTGGGCGGCAGCAGCGGAGAAGACGGATACCTGCTGGAACTGGCCGACGGCGAAACGCTCACGGCGCGACGGGTTCTCCTGGCCACCGGTATGAAGTACAACCCGCCGGACCTTCCGGGAATCGGTGAGCTGTGGGGATCGTCGGTCTTTCAGTGCCCGTTCTGCCACGGCTGGGAAATGCGGGACAAGCGCTTGGCGGCTTTGGCGTCCGGCGAAGAAGCCGTCCATGCCGCCCTGATGCTGCGGGGCTGGAGCGACGACGTGACGATGTTGACCGACGGGCCAACTCGATTGGACTCCGAGCAGCTCCGGATGCTGCAGGTCGCCAAGGTCGAAGTGGAGCAGCGACGCGTCGTGCAGTTGGCCAGCGACGAGGGCAGGCTCACGCACGTCGTCTTCGCCGACGGAGACCGGCTCGAGCGCGACGGCTTGCTCGTCGAGGCGCCGCTGAGCCAACGATCCCGGCTGGGAGAGACGTTGGGAGTCCAGAGTGCTGCGTCGCAGCTGTCGCCTAACGCGGTTCACGTCGACAAGATGCACCGGTCGAGCGTTTCGACCGTCTTCGCTGCGGGAGATGTCTGTACGAAGCAACCGCATCTAGCCGACGCAATGTCAGCGGGATCGCAGGCGGCGATGATCATCGTTCAGAGTCTGCTGTCGGACGACTTCGGCCTTCCCTATCCGCCGGCGTGACCGATCGGCGCAATGGGTAGCAGTCCGTCCAGTACCTCGAGCTCCGTTCGGCTCACCCACGACGGGTTGGCCTGCTGCGGCGACCGGAAGACCTCCATCGTGCGCAGGTCGGCCACAGTGGCCAATTCCTCGGCGGTGACCGGATCGTCGAAGAGTCCGATCTCGGTCCGGACGCGAAGGCCATCGTCTTCGACATACGGCCTGCCGGTGATCCGGCCTGCGCCCCAAATCCCGCGCCGGGGGTGCGCCGACACCCAGAACAGCACGCGCTGACCGGCTTCGATCAACTGCGAACGATAGTTGTCGGCGATGCACCAGGACGTCTTCGCCCGCCCCGCCGCGACCATCGGTTCGAGCGCAGTCAACCGTGGGTTGCACTTGATGACCCAGGCGCCGAGCGTCTGCTCGGTCACGGGCCGGGGCGGCGACACCGGACGGCGAACCGTACTCAGCCCCGTTCGCTGGGCCCGGGGTCGCCCAGCGGCGGTGATGCCGTTCCGCCGTCCTCCGGCTGGAAATCCGCCGAGCCGTCGTCTTCCTCGGCCGTCAGGTGTTCTTCGTGCCGCTGATTCGTGGGATCGGTCATGTCGCGCCCTTCCGGTTGGTAGCGACCCGCGTACCCGGTCGCCGTTCCTGCCAACCCGGTCTCGTGCTCAGTCCAGGCAGAACTCGTTGCCCTCCGGATCGGCGAGCACGATGTGGCCGGCGGTCAACGGCGGCTCCGGCTCCTGTCGGCCGATGCGCGTCGCGCCCACCGCCACCAGTCGAGCGCATACGGCCTCCAACGCCACCATGCGCTCCTCGCCCGTCAGCTCGGGGGCTGCGCGCACGTCGAGGTGGACGCGGTTCTTCGCGGCCTTGCCCTCCGGGACGCGCTGGAAGAAGATTCGCGGGCCCGATCCCTCGGGATCGATCAGCGCCGACGCGTCGTTGCGGTGCTCCTGCGGAACCCCCATCGATTCCAGCGCGGCGTCCCAGGTGTCGAACCCGGGGGGTGGAGCCTCCACCTGGTACCCCAGCACCTCGGCCCAGAACGTGGCCAGCGCTGCGGGGTCGGCGCAGTCGAACGTCACCTGAATCTCACGGGGCACGAAGCAGTCCTATCGTCATGGTCGTCCTTTCGTCATGCCGGGCTCTTGTCACGTCGGGGGTACCCGTTCCACCGTCGGGGATTGCGATCGGGCCGCGAGGGCATTCTGGGCCCGTGGAAACCGTCGAATACGCCCCGGGACGCAAGGCCGATCTCCATGGCGAGCCCTCCCATCCCACCGTGCTGCTGTGGCACGGCATGCAGACCGACGCCAGGGCGTCCGTCGGAGTGCTGGCCGACCTCGTCGCCGGCCACGGCCTCCACGTCGTCGCCTCCGATTGGAACTCCCACGCCGACGACCGGGGGCGTTCGGACCTGTTGGCGTCGCTGGACTTCGCCCGGGGTTTCGGCTCGGATCCTCTGGTGCTCGTCGGGTGGTCGATGGGCGGGCTCGCAGCGGCCGACCTCACGGTGCACGCGCATCGGCTGGAGATCGACCTGACCCATACGGTGTGCCTCGCGGGCGCGTTCATGGCCGCGGGCCCGATATCTGGGCTGCACGTGACCGACAGCCTCACCTCCGAGGAGACTGGCACGCCATTCACCCTCCTGCACGGCGCGGCCGACGACGTGGTGCCCCCGTCGGCCAGCAGGGATTTCGGGGAGGCGTTGCGCGCGGCCGGCTGGCCGGTGGAGGTCGCCATGCTGGACGCCGACCACGCCTCGATCGCAGGCGCCGCCCTCGATCCGGTGGCCGACGAATATCGCCCCGCGACCGACGGCGCGACCCGTGAGGTCGCCGCCGGGGTGGCAGCGCGCATTGCGGCACTGGTCGGTGTTCGGCCCGACTAAGTCGATGACCGCGTGGCCGATCGCCGGGTCGCCGCGCGAGCTACTAGGTAGAGCACGGCCCCGACTGCCAGCAGGATGGCGCCGAACAGCCAGACCGTCACGGTCTGCTGGGTGAGCAGCAGCACGCACGACAAGACGCCGAGCACGGGCACGAACGTCCAGACCCGGAAGTGCTCGTGCTCTACGGCGTCGCGGCGGAGCACCAGTACGGCGACGTTGGTCGAGATGAACACGAATAGCAGCAACAGCACGACGGTTTCGGCGAGCGTGGAGAGGTCGCCTACCAGGGTCAGCACCATGGCGACCACCGTCGTCGCGACGATGGCGACCCACGGGGTCCGGCGTTGCGGCAGAACACGATTCAGCACGCTCGGCAGCAGGCCGTGCTCGGCCATCCCGTACGCCAGTCGGCTCGACATGATCATGGTCAGTAGCGCGCCGTTGGCGACGGCGATCAGGGCGATGGCACTGAACAGCCAGTCCGGAACGTTGACGCCCGAGGCGCCGACCACGGCGAGCAGCGGGCCCGACGACTCCGACAGCTCGGTCGCGGGCAGGGCGATGGCACTGGCGATCCCGACGAGCGCATAGACGACGCCTGCGGTGACGAGCGCGCCGAACAGTGCGGCCGGATAGACCTTGCTCGGATTGCGGATCTCCTCGGCGACGTTGGCCGAGGTCTCGAATCCCACGAACGAGTAGTAGGCGACGATGGCGCCGCCGAGAATCGCCATGGCAGGTACCGAGCCGTCCGGGAACTGCGTGATCCTGTCGACCTCACCGCGGCCACCACCGACCATCACCGCCACCGCGACGATCACGATGAGCAGACCCGACAGCTCGACCACCGTCATCACCATGTTGCTCTTCATCGACTCGCTGATGCCTCGGGCATTTAGGCAGGCGACGAGGATCAAGAACACCATGGCTGCCGGCACCGCGGGCACGTCGATGAACGTCGACAGATAGTCCCCGGCGAAGGCCAGCGCGAGGCCGGCGGCGCTGGTGACACCGGCGGCGAGCATGCAGAAGCCGATGAGGAACGAGATCACCGGTTGTTTGAACGCGCGCTCGGCGAAGACGGCGGCGCCGCCGGCCCTCGGATACTTGGTGACCAGTTCGGCGTACGAACCCGCGGTCAGCAGCGCCAGCACCAGCGCCGCCACGAGCGGTGCCCACAGCACCCCGCCGACGTCCTCGGCCAATACCCCCATCAGGGCGTAGATGCCCGCTCCGAGCACGTCGCCGAGGATGAACAGGAACAGCAGCGGTCCGGTGATGCCGCGCTTGAGCTTGGTGTCTTCGGCCACCTCGGTGTCGTCGTGCGCTCGAGCTTCCGATGTCATGTACGCCTCCCGCGGTGCGTGGCAGGCGACGTGATCATCGCCAATTAGGCGACAGTGATACCCCCTCGGTGTTGAGCTATGCATCTCCTGTGACGTGGCGGTGACGTGTCGTGTGATCCCGCCGCCTTCGGGTACAGCACCCTCATGACCGACATGGCAGAACGATTCGTGTCCGCACTGGGCGAACTCCACAGCAGCAAGAACGTCGACCCGATCGTCGAGTTGTTCGGCGACGACGCCACCTTGAGCAAGGCGGGTCTGCCGCATCAGGAGAGCGGCAAGGACGGTGCGCGCGCCTTCTGGCAGCAGTACCGCGACGTCTTCGGCGACATCGACTCCGACTTCAAGCACCAGGTCGTGGACGGGGATCTCGTCGTCCTCGAGTGGACCTCGAACGGAACGCTGCGCGACGGCAGTGACTTCAGCTACGACGGCGTGAGCATCTTCGAAGCCGACGGCGAGTCGATCGCGGCCTTCCGCACCTATTACGACACGGCGGCGTTCCTCAACGCCGAGGCGAAACGCTGAACGGAACGCCGAACCGCGAGGATCTCGAGTCACCGGTGGCACAGTGAGCGGTGTGAACGACACGACGGCTCTGGCAACGCGTCTGTCCGGCGAGAAGTTCGTCTCGCTGACGACGTACAAGCGCAGCGGTGAGGCAGTCGCGACGCCGATGTGGATCGTGCGCGACGGTGCCGATCTCTCGGCGTGGACGCCCGCAGACTCGTGGAAGGTCAAGCGAGCGCGACGCGACCCCCGGGTGACGCTGCGAGCGTGCGGGCGGACCGGGAGGGTCGACGCTGGCGAACCGGTGCTCGAGGGCACCGCCGAGGTGGTGACCGATCCGGTCGAGGTGTCCCGGGTGGAAGACCTGGTGAAGCAGAAGTACGGCCTGGAGTTCCGGGTGATGACCATGGTCGAGACCATCGCTGCGCGGGGACGCAAGAGCCGTGTGCTGCTGCGCATCTCGGCTCAGCCGACGAAGGGAGTTGATCCGACATGAGCAGGGCCCGCCCCAAGGTACTCATCATCGGCGGTGGCTTCGGCGGACTGTTCTGTGCGCGGCGGCTCGGCAAGGTCGACGTCGACGTCACGGTGCTCGACCGCGCCGCATGCCACGTGTTTCAGCCGCTGCTCTATCAGTGCGCGACGGGAACGCTGAGCATCGGCCAGATCAGCCGGTCGCTGCGCGAGGAACTGGCCGACTACCACAACGTGCAGACCCTGCTCGGCGAAGCCGTCCGACTGGACGCCGACGCGCGAACCCTCACCGCGCGCCGTCCCGACGACAGCCAGTACACGCTCGAATACGACTACCTGGTGATCGCCGCCGGGATGCGGCAGTCCTACTTCGGGCACGAGGAGTACGCCGCGTGGGCGCCAGGGATGAAGACCCTCGACGACGCGCTGAGCATCCGACGCCGGCTCTTCGGCGCCTTCGAGATCGCCGAGACGCTGCCGCCAGGTCCGGAACGGGACAGCTGGCTCACCTTCGCCGTCACCGGCGCGGGCCCCACCGGCGTCGAATTGGCCGGTCAAATCAGGGAACTCGCGACGCGGGCGCTGGCCAACGAATTCCATGCCATCGAGCCGGAGGAAGCTCGGGTGCTGCTGTTCGACGGCGGTGATCGCGTGCTGAAGTCCTTCGCTCCCGCCATGGCCCATCAGGCGGGCCGGACGCTGGAGGAACTCGGCGTCGAGATGCACTTCGGCGTGCACGTCACCGACGTCCGGCGCGACGGCATCACGGTGAGCCCGAAGGGTGGCGGGCCGGACGAGGAGTACGCCACGCGAACGGTGTTGTGGACCGCCGGTGTCGAAGCCGTGCCGTTCGCCCGTCACGCCGCGGAGATGCTGGGCGCCACCACCGACCGCTCGGGCCGCATCACCGTGAACGAGGATCTGTCGGTGCCCGGTCACCCGGACGTGTTCGTCGTCGGTGACCTGGCTGGGCGCGAGGGGCTACCGGGTGTCGCGGAGAACGCGATACAGGGCGGGTGGCACGTCGCGGCGTGCATTCGGCGCGACCTCGCCACGCGCGGTCGGCGGAAATACCGCTATCGCGACCTCGGATCGGCGGCGTACATCAGCCGCGGACACGCGCTGCTGCAGGCCGGCCCGGTAAAGCTCACCGGTCGGCTGGGTTGGCTGGGCTGGGGGTTCATTCACATCGCGTTCCTCACCGGGGTGCAGAACCGAGTCAGCACGGTCGCGACGTGGATGGCGTCGATCGCGCGCGCCAATCGAACGGACCGCACGTTCATCCTTGGCGGTTCCGGCCATCCCGAGGAGCCGTACACCTGGGAGTCGCCCGTTCATCAGGGCAACCACGCGGCCAACGACGATCAGAAGGCGTAGCGGACGCGGCAGGTGGGCAGCTTCTCGTCGATGAGGTCGGTGAGCTGCTGCACCCAGCGGCCCTTCCACGGTGACTTGTAGCGGACGTTCCACTGACCGTTCTGACTGCGCTTGTGCTGCTGCAGATCCGGCCGCCAGAGCAGTTCCTCCCCCTTGGGGTGCCACAGCATGTTGACGTCGTGCAGGCCCTCGTTGTGGGTGAGGAAGATGATCTCCGCCGCGAGCTGGGCCTTGGTGCGATCGTTCGTGCCGTCGGCCACCTGCTCGAGCAGCTCGGCCCAGTCGGCGAGCCAGTCCTCGTGCACGATCACGGGGCTGAAGTTGAGGTGCACCTCGTACCCGGCGTCGACGAAGTCGTCGATGGCGGCGATGCGGTCGGCGATCTTGGACGTCCGCACGTCGACCAGTCGCGACGTCTGCTCCGGCATGAGACTGAAGCGCACGCGGGTCCCGCCCCTCGGGTCGTAGTCGAGCAGGTCGCGATTGACCAGCTTGGTGGCGAAACTGGCCTTGGCGTTGGGAATTCGAGCGAACAGGTCGACGAGGTCGCGGACGTTGTCGGACACCATCGCGTCCGCCGAGCAGTCGCTGTTCTCACCGATGTCGTAGATCCAGTCGACCGGATCGCACTGGTTGGGCGCGAGTTTGGGGCCTTGGCGCCTCGCGTGGCGTTCGACGTAGCCGGTGATCTTCTCGATGTTCGCGAACACCGTGATCGGGTTGGCGTAGCCCTTGCGTCGCGGTACGTAGCAGTACGAGCAGGCCATGGCGCAGCCGTTGGCCGTCGAGGGGGCGATCCAGTCGCTCGAGCGTTCGTTGCGGCGCGCCGCGAGGCTCTTCTTCTCGCCGAGGACCAGCACCTCGCGCTTGTTGCGGACCCAGTCCGCGGCACTGCCCTCGTTGCCGTAGAGCCCGGGGATCGCCTGGTGCGACAGGACTTGGACGCGCTCGGCGTCGGGGAACCGATCCAGTACGTCGCGAGCCCGCGGGAATCGCTCGATGTCGGGCTCGTGGTAGATCCGCTTGATGTCGATCAGCCGGTCGGCCAGGTCTGCCGGGGTGCGGCGAACCGGCACGTCAGGGGACGTGGACGTCATGCCAGGCACAACGCCCGATCATGGGCTGGGAGTTCCTGTCGGCAACGTGTGATGGGTCCTATTTCGTGTGCTCGTCTCGGAGTGTTTCGAGGCCGGCCAAGGCGCAGGCCTCGTCGTCGGCGGTGCTCGCGCCGCTCACGCCGACCCCGCCCACGACGTCCCCGTCGATCGACACTGGGACGCCACCGCCGAAGATGACGAACCGGCCGCCGCCGTTGGCGTGCAGTCCGAACAGCTCCCCTCCCGGCGCGGCGAGCGTCGCCAGTTCCGACGTCGCGATGCGGTTCGCGACGGCGGTGTACGCCTTGTCGACTGCCAGGACCGGCCCGGCGATCTCGGCGCCGTCCATCCGGCCGAACGCCACGAGGTTTCCGCCCGCATCGACGACCGCCGCGGACACCAGGACGGATCGTCGGCGTGCTTCGGCGTGTGCGCGGGCGATGATGCGATTCGCGGCATCCAGGTCGAGGGTCACCAGATCGATTCATCGAGTCGTTCGGTCATCGACGAAGCATACCGATGGGTTTACCCGGGTCGCTTTCCTCCGCGAGCGTGCGTGTCCGCGGGCGACACGCCAGGTGGGAACGGGAGTTTGCGCACGCTCGCGGACCGTGGGGTGGTGCGACCGACGTGTCACTAATCTCGCGGATATTGGCATTGCCGCCACTGGAGTGTCTGGTTCATGCGCGCGACACTGGGAGGGAACAAGCCGTCGCGCCGCGCGCCTAGAAACACGATGAGGTACTCCACTATGACCGATCTGATGAAGGCCGTCGTGCTCGCCCGTTTCGGAGGGGCCGATGTCTTCGAGTTGCGCGACGTCGAAGTGCCGCGAGTAGGCCCCCGCCAGGTACGGGTGCGGGTCCACGCGAGCGCCGTCAACCCGCTCGACTACCAGATCCGTCGCGGAGACTACGCGGATCTCGTGTCGCTCCCGGCGATCATCGGGCACGACGTCTCCGGAGGGATCGAGGAGGTCGGATCCGACGTGAGCGAGTTCCGAGTCGGCGACGAGGTGTACTACACACCCCAAATCTTCGGCGGCGCCGGCTCATACGCCGAACAGCACGTCGTCGACGTCGACCTCGTGGGCAGGAAGCCGGAGAACATCAGTCACCTGGAGGCGGCGAGCCTGACGCTCGTCGGCGGAACGGTCTGGGAGGCCCTGGTGACGCGAGCCCAGCTCAGCGTGGAGGAGACGATCCTCATCCATGGCGGCGCGGGCGGTGTCGGCACCATCGCGATCCAAATTGCGAAGGCGATCGGCGCACGGGTCATCACCACCGCGAAGGCCACCGAACACGAATTCGTGCGCTCCCTCGGAGCAGATGTCGCAATCGACTACGCGTCAACGGATTACGTCGATGCCGTGGCCGAGACGACCGCAGGCAAGGGGGTCGACGTCGTCTTCGACACGATTGGTGGTGACGCGCTCACGCGAAGCCCGTTGGTGCTCGGCGACTTTGGCCGCGTCGTCAGCATCGTGGACATCGCGCAGCCGCAGAACCTCATCGAGGCGTGGGGCAAGAACGCCGCCTATCACTTCGTCTTCACACGCCAGAACCGGGGAAAGCTGGACGCGCTCACCACGCTGGTCGAGCGCGGTCTGGTGAAGCCGGTCATCGGTGCGACTCTCCCGCTCGCTCGAACGGGCGAGGCCCTCGAGCTACTGGAGAACAGGCGGTCGTATGCACTGCGCGGCAAGGTCGCCATCGACGTGGCGGGCGAAACCGTCGATCTTCCGCCGCGCATCTCGTAGTCGGTCAACTCCGCCCGGAGAAGGTGGCGCGGTACTCCGAGGGCGACACGTCCAACAGCCGGCGGAAGTGCAGCCGGAGGTTCGATCCGGTTCCGAGGCCGACCTGCTCCGCGATGCGGTCGACCGAGAGCCGCGTGCTCTCCAGGAGTTCGCGGGCGGTGTCGACCCGCGCCCGCAGGATCCACTGCAGCGGGGTGCTGCCGGTCTCCTCGGTGAAGCGGCGCATGAACGTGCGGGGCGACATCCGCGCGTGTGCGGCGAGTCCGGCGATCGTGAGCGGCTGGTCGAGCTGCGTCAGAGCCCACTCGCGTGTCGTGGCAAGGGAATCGCCATGTGCTGCCGAGCTGGTCTTCGGCAGATACTGCGCCTGTCCCCCGGTCCGGTAGGGCGCGGTGACGAGTCCCCGTGCGATCTCGTTCGCCGCGCTCACGCCGAGGTCGCGGCGGACGATGTGCAGGCACATGTCGAGACCGGCAGCGGCCCCCGCCGAAGTGAGAATGTCGCCCTCGTCGACGAAGAGCACGTTGGGCTCGACCGTGATCTCCGGATGCCGCTCCGCGAGCTTCTCCGCCGCATCCCAGTGCGTCGTCGCCCGAAGGCCGTCGAGCAGGCCGGCATCCGCAAGGGCGAACGCGCCGTAGCAGATCGACGCGATGCGTATCCCTCGCGACGCGGCGGTGCGGAGCGCTTCGTGCACCTCCACCGGTATCGGCCGACCCGACGGGGCGTAGCCGGGGACGACGATCGTGTCCGCGTCGGCCAGTGCGTCCAGGCCCTGCGGGACCGCGTAGCCGAATCTCCCGTTGGACGGCACCGTTCCGGCGACGACCCCGCAGGCTGACACCTCGTAGGGGAAACCCGTCTCCGGATGGAACACCTCCGCTGGGATTCCGACGTCCAGTGGCAGCGCCCCGTCGAGTACGAGGACCACCACCCGATGCGGTCGCTGCATCGCCCGGCTCCGATCCGGCCGACGCGTACCGACCGCGTCATCATCCTCGCACGTGTGCGCGTTCTTGCCATCAGTCTATGAGGCTGGCTTTCTTCCGCGAGCGTGCGCAAACTCCTGTTTTTACCCGGCGTGTCGCTCGCAGACACGCACGCTCGCGGGGTGAGAGTGACACCATCGCCACGTGGCGAGCAGATCGGCGGAAGAGCAGCGACTGCACGACCTCAAGCTGCTGCGACGCGTCCGCGATCGGATCGACCGCGAGTACGCACGACCGCTCGACGTCGAAGCCTTGGCGCGCGGGGCCGGTATGTCGGCAGGACACCTGTCGCGGCAGTTCAAGGCTGCGTTCGGCGAGTCGCCCTACTCCTACCTGATGACGCGCCGCATAGAGCGCGCGATGGCGCTGTTGCGCCGCGGCGACCTGACCGTCACCCAGGTCTGCTTCGCGGTGGGCTGCTCGTCGCTGGGCACCTTCAGCACCCGATTCGCCGAACTCGTCGGCATCCCCCCGAGCGAGTACCGGCGCCAACACCAACGCGCCACCGAGGGGATGCCGTCCTGCGTCGAAAAGCAGGCGACCAAGCCGGTCCGCAACCGGGACGCACCCGTCGCCCAACTCCATCGCGCTTGACGGCCTCGGCTCCGTCCGAGCATCGATCAGGAATCGAGAAGCATCGGCTGCGCGGCCGCACCTAACGTCATCGCCATGGACATCACCATTCACAACACGTTCCTCCCCCACGACGACCCAGAGGAGTCCCTCGCCTTCTACCGAGACGTGCTCGGCTTCGAGGTCCGCCTCGACGTCGGCGGAGGCAAGATGCGCTGGATCACCGTCGGCCCCGTCAACCAACCCGGCACGTCCATCGTGCTGCACCCGCCCGCCGCCGACCCCGGCACAACGGACGACGAACGGCGCCTCATCGCGGAGATGATGGCGAAGGGCACTTACGCGATCATCGTGCTGGCGACCAAGGACCTCGACGCCACCTTCGAGCGACTGCAGGCGAGCAACGCCGAGATCGTGCAGGAGCCGACCCAACAGCCCTACGGGGTGCGAGACTGCGCCGTGCGGGATCCCGCGGGCACCATGATCCGCATCCAGGAACTGCACTAGCACGACTCGGCCCGCTACGACAGGAAGGGACAGCATGGCGACGAAGAGCCGCAGCACCGCCGCCCAACCGACCGCCGACACCCACGACCTGATCCGCGTCCTGGGCGCGCGGGAGAACAACCTGAAGGACGTGAACGTCGAGCTGCCCAAGCGCAGGCTCACGGTGTTCACCGGCGTGTCGGGGTCGGGCAAGAGTTCGCTGGTGTTCGGAACCATCGCCGCGGAGTCGCAGCGTCTGATCAACGAGACCTACAGCACCTTCGTGCAGGGTTTCATGCCGACGCAGGCGCGGCCCGACGTCGACCTGCTGGAGGGGCTGACGACCGCGATCATCGTCGACCAGGAGCGGATGGGCGCCGATCCCCGCTCGACGGTCGGCACCGCGACCGACGCCGGCGCGATGCTGCGAATCCTGTTCAGCCGACTCGGCGACCCGCACATCGGCTCACCGCAGGCGTTCTCGTTCAACGTGGCCTCCATCAGCGGCGCCGGTGCGGTCACCATCGAACGCGGCGGCAACACCGTCAAGGAGCGACGCGAGTTCAGCATCACCGGCGGCATGTGCCCCCGCTGCGAGGGACGCGGCTCGATCAACGACATCGACCTGACCGCGCTCTACGACGACACCAAGTCGCTCAACGAGGGCGCGCTGACGATCCCCGGCTTCAGCATGGAGGGCTGGTACGGGCGAATCTTCAACGGCTGCGGCTTCTTCGACCCCGACAAGCCGATCAAGCAGTTCACCAAGAAGGAACTCGACGCCCTGCTGTACAAGGAGGCGACCAAGCTCAAGATCGACGGCGTCAACCTCACCTACCTCGGCCTCATCCCGCAGATCAAGAAGTCCTACCTGTCCAAGGACGTCGACGCGATGCAACCGCACGTCCGCGCGTTCGTCGACCGGGCCGTCACGTTCACGACCTGTCCGGACTGCGGCGGCACGCGGCTCTCCGAACTCGCCAGGTCGTCGAAGATCAAGGGCGTGAACATCGCCGAGGTCTCGGCCATGCAGATCACCGAACTCGCGGATTGGGCGAAGGACCTCGAGGACCCCTGGGTCGGGCCGCTGCTGGACGCGCTCCGCCGCACGCTCGACTCGTTCGTCGAGATCGGCCTCGGCTACCTGTCGCTGGACCGATCGTCCGGCACGCTGTCCGGCGGAGAGTCGCAGCGGGTCAAGATGATCCGGCACCTTGGTTCGGCGCTCACCGACGTCACCTACGTCTTCGACGAGCCAACCATCGGCCTGCACCCGCACGACGTCGACCGGATGAACGACCTGCTGCTCCGCCTGCGCGACAAGGGAAACACCGTGCTCGTCGTCGAGCACGAACCGGAGGCCATCGCCATCGCCGACCACGTCGTCGACCTGGGCCCCGGCGCAGGCAGCGACGGCGGTGAGGTGGTGTTCGAGGGAACCGTCGCCGAACTACGCAAGAGCGGCACCCTCACCGGGCGCCACCTCGACGACCGGGCAACCCTGAAGGACGCGGTGCGTACCGCGGACGAGGTGCTGCAGGTGCGCGGAGCCAACACCCACAACCTGCGCGACGTCGACGTCGACATCCCGCTCGGCGTCCTGGTCGTGGTCACCGGAGTCGCGGGCTCGGGCAAGAGTTCGCTCATCCACGGCTCGGTGGCAGGCGTCGATGGCGTGGTCGCCGTCGACCAGACCCCGATCCGCGGCTCCCGGCGGAGCAACCCGGCCACCTACACCGGGCTACTCGAGCCGATCCGAAAGGCGTTCGCCAAGGCCAACGACGTCAAACCGGCTCTGTTCAGCGCCAATTCCGACGGCGCCTGCCCGAATTGCAAGGGCGCGGGCGTCATCTACACCGACCTGGCGATCATCGCCGGCGTCGCCGCGCCGTGCGACGTCTGCGAGGGCAAGCGCTTCGACGCGTCGGTACTGGAGTACCGCTTCGGTGGCCGCGACATCAGCGAGGTGCTCGCGATGCCGGTTGACGAGGCGCTCGAGTTCTTCGGCGACGGCGACGCGAAGACGCCGAAGGCGCACGAGATCCTCGACCGTCTCGCCGACGTCGGACTCGGGTACCTGACGCTCGGTCAGCCGCTGACCACGCTGTCCGGCGGTGAACGGCAACGGCTCAAGCTGGCGACCCACATGGTCGCGAAGGGCCGCGACAAGCCGGAGGTCTACGTCCTCGACGAGCCCACGTCGGGACTGCACCTCGCCGACGTCGACCGGCTGCTCGCCCTGCTCGACCGCCTCGTCGACTCCGGGAAGTCGGTCATCGTCATCGAGCACAATCAAGCCGTGATGGCGCACGCCGACTGGATCATAGACCTCGGGCCAGGCGCGGGTCACGATGGCGGACGCGTCGTGTTCGAGGGCACCCCTGCCGAACTCGTCGCCAAGCGGGACACGCTGACCGGCCAGCACCTGGCGGACTACGTCGGGGCCTGAACCCGCAGCAGCTCAGCCGCTTCCGTCTGATACGCGTGTTCGGCCCAGCCGAGCGGGGTCGTTCCGAACCGGCCGTCGGTGATCGTCGGATCGGCTCCCGCGGCCAGCAGGTTCCGGATGCGCTCGAGGTCGCCGTCCCAGGCAGCGTGATGCAGCGGTGTCGCGCCATCGTCGTCGCGCGCGTTCGGGTCCGTCGGTGCGGGCGGTTCGACGAGGTCGACGCCGGACACGTCGATGCCGTGCCGTTCGAGCAGCGCGAGTCGTCCACCGAAACCGTGCTCGGCGGCCCACTGCACCTGGCGACGCCACATGTCAGCCCGCGACTCCATCGCCTCGCCCAAGAGCAGTTCCCAGGGGCTCGGCCCGGCTGCGGCCAGTCCATGCGCGAACAGCAACTCGAGATGTGAGTCGTCGGCGCGGAACATCCGGTTGTAGAGCGTCTGCTGGTCGACCGGGTGAGCGCCGCGCCGAAGCAGCAGCGTCGCCAGTTCCGTGGCACGTGGATGTCTGGGTTGCCTGCGCGGCCCCTGCTCCCCCTCGCCGAACACACCCGTCAGCACGGTGAACGGCGGCACCATGCCGCGCCACAGATAGCCCGCGTTCGGGTCGGCGCCCGCATCCAGCAGCATCGTCGCCGCGGCGAGGACGTCGGCTTCGCCCGACGGGGAGACACGCGAGTACGCCAGGTACATCAGCGGCGTCCAGTCGAACGGTCCCCCGCGGGCATCGGCCAGCCCTGGGTTCTGCAGGTGCTCGGCCAGCGCGTTCACGTCGGCCGCCGTCGAGGCGGCCCACACGTGGTGCCGGACCACGTCGGGCTCGGCAGCCAGGAGCTCGCCGGCAGCCTGCCATCTGGGCGGCGCATCGGTGTCGTCGTAGCGCAGCGATGCCAAGGCGCAGAATCGATCCGGATCGGTCACGACGCTCCCCTAACCGCCAGTGGTCGGCGGGCTGACCTCGACGAGCATCTTGCCGATGTTCGCGCCGGTGAACAGGCCGTTGAGCGCATCGACACACGACTCCACGCCCTCGAAGATGGTCTGCCGGTGCTTGAGCAGGCCGTCCTGCTCCCACCGGTGCAGGGACGCGAATGCCTCGTCGAACCGGCCCCACTGGTCGAGCGCGTTGAAACCCTGCATCGTCGCGGTCTTGGCCAGCAGGTTGACGTAGTTCGCCGGGCCCGGGTGGTCGCCGTCGAGGTAACTGGAGATGACGCCGCACAGCACCACCCGCGCGTTGCGCGCCAGACGCCCCAGGACCGCGTCGAGGATCGGCCCGCCAACGTTGTCGAAGTAGACGTCGATGCCCTTCGGGCAGTGCTGCTTGAGTTCCGCGGCGACGTTGCCGCCGCGGTAGTCGATGCACGCGTCGAAGCCGAAGGATTCGACTGCCGCACGGCACTTCTCGGGTCCTCCGGCGATGCCGACGACCCGCGCGCCGTGGATCATCGCGATCTGCCCGGCGATCGAGCCCGTCGCGCCTGCCGCTGCCGACACCACGACCGTCTCCCCCTGCGCGGGCTTGCCGATGTCCATCATCCCGAAGTACGCCGTCGCGCCCGTCGGCCCGTACACCGACATGATCGCCAGCTGATCGTTCAGCCCTGGCATCGGCGTCGAGAACAGGTCGTCGCGGATCAGGGTGTACTCCTGGAAGCCCGACAGCGTCGTCACGATGTCGCCGACCGCGAAGGCATCGCACTTCGACGCCACCACCTCGCCGATGCCGGCGGCCCGGATCACCTCACCGAGCTGAACGGGCGGCAGATAGCCGGGCTGATCGTTGAGCCACGTGCGGACGGCTGCGTCGATGCCGACGTAGGTGTTGCGAAGCAGCGCCTCGCCTTCGGTCGGCTCTGGCATCGGGGAGGACACGAGTTCGGTGTCCTCGGGAGCCACCAGACCGGTCGGCCTGCGCCGCAACACCACTTGGCGATTCAACGTTTCGGGCACGCCGCGACGCTACCCAACGCCGGGGCGGTTTCGGCGGAAATGCCGACGCGAAGCGTGCACGGGCCCCGTTCACGACCGATGCGGCGACGGCGTACGAGAGGATGCGAACGTGACTGACCTCCGTCCGACGGTTTCCGACGTCCTCGCCCGCCGCGCCCGCGAGTCCGGCGACCTCGACTACGTGGTCACCCCGACCGACCGGCTCAACTACCGCGAGGCGCAGCAACGGTCGGCCGACGTCGCGCGCAGGCTGCTCGCCACCGGAGTCGGCAAGGGTGCGCGCGTCGGCCTGTTCTTTCCCAACGGTGCCGAGTGGGTGGTCTGGTGGCTCGCCGCGTCGCGCATCGGTGCCGTGGTGGTGCCGCTGAGCACGCTCTACACGCCGGCCGAGATCGCGAAGGTCGTGCGCCTCGGCGACATCGGCCTGCTCGTCGCCCCCGCCCGGGTGCTGCACATCGACGTCGCCGAGCGCTTCGAGGCGGCGTTCCCCGACCTCGCAGGCCAATCCGCGGGCCGGATCGCCATGGCCGACGCGCCGTACCTGCGCTCGGTGGTGCTCGTCGACGCGTCGGACCGGAGCTGGGCGACCCGCTGGGACCCGACCGACGATCTGCTGGTGCCCGAGGAGGTGCTCGCCAGCGTGGAGCGAGAGGTGACGCCGGCCGACCTCGCCGTCATGGTGCACACCTCCGGGTCCACCGCGGAGCCGAAGGGCGTGCTGCACACCCACGGCACCCTGATCCGGCAGACCTCGACCTGGCCGGCGGCCATCCGGGCCGTCACGGGATCCACGGGCCCCGCACGGATCCTGTGTGCCATGCCGTTCTTCTGGATCGGCGGGCTGCTCGCGACGACGGGCGCACTGCACGAACCGATCACCCTGCTGGTGCTGCCGCGCCTCGACGCCGAGGCCGCTCTCGACCTGATCGAGCGCGAACGTGCCACGGGCATCGTGGGATGGCCGGCCTTCACCCAGCGGCTGCGCGACCACCCGAGCTTCGCCACCCGCGACCTCGACAGCGCACCCATGCTGCGCGACGGGCCGATCGACATCGCGATGACCGACGTCCCCGACGGATTTCCCGTGCACCGCACCATGTCCGAGACCGCAGGCGGCTTCTGCTGCACCGAGATCGCCGTCGTCGACGAAGACGGTCGTCCCGTGCCCGACGGCACGACCGGCGAACTCCTCATCCGGGGCGTCGGGGTGATGGCGGGCTACAACAAGCGCGAGCGGGCCGACACGTTCGACCCGGACGGGTGGTACCACACTGGCGACCGCGTCTACCGCCGCGCCGGAGACCCTCGACTGTTCTACGTCGGACGCACCAGTGAGCTGATCAAGTCCGGCGGAGCGAACGTCTCACCGCTGGAAGTCGAAGCCGTGGTCAACGACTTCGACGACGTGACCCAGTGCGTGGTCGTCGGTCTCGAGCATCCCCAGCGCGGTGAGGAGGTATGCGCCGTCGTCGTGCCCGCGGGCGGGGACGTCGACGTCGACGCACTCACCGAACGCGCCCGCGTCCGACTCTCCGCGTACAAGGTGCCCACGCGGTGGGTGATCACCACCGCCGATCGAATCCCGACGTTGGCCAGCGGAAAGCTGGACCGTCGCACGTTGCTTGCAATGGTGCTCGACGACGTCCTGGCCTGATCGCAGTGTCCGACGACGACCGCGCCCGATGGGACGCCCGCTATGCCGAACGACCCTCGGCGACAACGGGTTCGATCGGGCTGCCGACGGTGTTTCGGCCCTTCGTCGCGAAGTTTCCGTCGGCAGGCTCGGCGCTGGACGTCGCGTGCGGCGACGGTGCGGCTGCGGTCTGGCTGGCCAGCCGGGGCATGGACGTGCTGGGCGTCGACGTCTCGCCGGTCGCGGTCCGCCGCGCCACCGAACTCGCCGCCGCCGCAGGTGTCGCGCAGCGGTGCCGTTTCGTCGTCGCCGACCTCGACGAGGGGCTGCCCGACGGGCCGGTGGCGGACGTCATCCTCTGTCTGGCCTTCCGCGACGCCCGCCTCGACGCCGAGATCACCGCGCGTCTCACCCCGGGCGGTCTGCTGGCGGCGAGCGCACTGAGCGAGGTCGGTGGGCACACCGGCAGGTTCCGCATCGCACCCGGCGAACTCGACCGGGCCTTCGGTCATCTCGACGTCCTCGCCTCCGGTGAGAGCGACGGACGGGCGTGGCTCCTGGCGCGGCGGTAACCGCGGGCGGCGGTCTCGGCGATAGGGTCGGTCAGGTGCTCGATGACCTATGGACTGCCGCCACCCGACACCCGTTCCTGCATGCCGTGCGCGACGGCGCGATAGCCGACGCCGCATTCGACCGCTGGCTTGCCCAGGACGTTCTGTTCGTCGCCGATCTATTGACGTTCCAGGCCCGACTCCTGGCCCGGGCGCCCCGTGGCGCCCAGTCCGCCCTGGCAGGCGGCTGCGTGGCGCTCGTCGACGAACTCGACTGGTTCGACGTGCAGGCGGACCGCCGCGGCATCGACCTCGACGTGGAACGCCTGCCCGCGACGCTCGCCTACCGCGATTCGCTCCGACGCCTCGACGCCGCGCCGTTCGACGACGCCATCACGGCACTGTGGGCCCTGGAGCGCGTCTACCTGATGGCGTGGACGACGGCGTCGTCGGAGTCGTCACCGTTCGCCGAGTTCACCGAGCACTGGACCCATCCGGGCTTCGCGGACTACGTCGACGCCCTTGGCCGGCTGGCCTCGCCGGACGGCCGGGACGACGTGCTGGCCGACGTGCTCGCACTCGAGGTGGGCTTCTGGGACATGGCGATGGAATGACGATAGCGGGTGCGCCACGCGATCGATCAGTACGCAGGCTCGACGGGCACCAGTTCGGTGAGCCCGCTGACGTTGAGCACCGGCAGCAGAATCGGATTCGCGACGACCGCTATCCGACCCGCGTGGGCGAACAGCGCATTGATCGCACCGCTGTCGAGGTAGTCGACCGCTCCGAGGTCGACTGCGACCGTCTCGGACTGTGCGGCCTCGATCGCCGCGTCGAGCGCTTCGGCGAACGACTTCACGTTGCTCAGGTCGATCTCGCCCGCCGCGACGACGACGTAGGTGCCGTCCTCGCGTCCCCGGGTGTCGACGGTCAGCGGAGTGGTCATGACGCAATCCTCGTGTGAAAGGAGACCGTCGTCCCCGTGGGGCCCTGCTCGATGGTGACGTCGTCGACGAGGGCACGCATGAGCGCTATCCCCCGCCCCCGACTCAGATCGGGAACGGTGCGTTCGGCCTTCCAGGCGCCCCTGTCGATCACCGTCAGGTCCAACCGGTCCACCAACGCGCTCGCCGCGATCGTGATGACGCCGTCGGCGCCGTCCCGGTGACCGTGCTCGATGGCGTTGGCCACCGCTTCGCCAGCCGCGACCAGCAGCCCCTGCACCTGTTCGTCCACCAGGCCGGCACGAACCAGCCAGTCGCGCAGTGCGTTCCGAGTGGACGCCAGATGGCTGACGTGCGGCGGAATGTCCATGCGCAGCGGCGCCGGCTGCCGGTAGAGCAGCAGCGCGACGTCGTCCTGATAGCCGTCGGCCGGCGTCAGCGTCGACATCACGTTCGTCGCGAGATCGTCGAGCGTCGACGAGCTACCCACGGAGACGAGTTCGGTGGCGCGGGCGATCCCCTGGTCAAGGGAATCCTGTCGCCGCTCCACCAAGCCATCGGTGTAGAGCAGCAGGGTGCCGCGCGGCGGGATCGTCGTGCGGGCCTCCGGCCGTTCGCGGTCGGGCCGGATACCCAGCGGGATCGTGTGGCCGTCCTCCAATACCCGGGTCGTGCGGTCGGCGTTCACGAGTATCGGCGGCGGATGCCCGGCGCTGGAGTACACGAGTTCGCCGGTCGAGGTGTCGAGTACCGCGCAGAACGCCGTCGTACAGACTGCACCGGGCAGTCGGGCCGCGAAGCGGTCGAGCGCCGCCAAGGCCGCACGCGGGCTTGGCCTCTCGAGTAGAAGTGCGCGACAAGCGCTACGCAACTGGCCCATCACGGCGGCCGCAGCCAAGCCGTGGCCGACGCAGTCGCCGACGACGAGTGCGATGCGGCCGTCGTCGAGATCGACGACGTCGTACCAGTCGCCGCCGACCTGCAGCGGCCGCGTGGCCGGTTGGTACCGCACCGCGAAACCCTCGGGCAGGTTGGCGGGGCCCAGAATCGAATGTTGCAGCGCCAGCGCGGTTTCGCGCTGCTGGTCGAGTTGGTTCACGCGCTGCAAACCCTGCCCCAATCGTCCGGCGAGCACCGTGAGCAGCGTCTGATCCTCGGGCGTGAACGGCCGCTGCTCGATCAGCTCGATCCACAGCACCAGAATGCCGCGGGGATGTTGCAGGGCAATGCCTGCCGACCCCGGGTGATCGGTGCGAGTGGCCAGCAGGTCGCCGTCGGCGAGCGTGCGAACCGCCTCGCGAGCCTGAGCCGTGAGGTCGTCCCACCGAGCGGGTGCACCCGCGACGATCGTCCGCTCGTCGTCGGGCGGCGCGCCCTGGCTGCGGAACGTGATGGCCAGGACGCGGTGTGCCCGCCACACCCGGCGCAGTTCCTCAGTCGTCGCGCGCAGTGCTTCACCGACGGTATCCGCTTGCGAAAGCACCCGATTCAGCTCGGCCAGCGCCGTCTGGCGCTGGACGGTGTAGTGCTCGGCCGTCGCGTCGCGCAGCGTTCCGACCATCACCCGCCTCCCGGTCTCGGGGTCGGCGGCGTGACTGAAGCTGAACGTCACCCACAGCCGGTGCCCGTCGTGATGGGTCACGGGCACGGTGTACGTGCCGTGGGCATGATCCATCAGCCCACCGAACGATTCGGCGACCTCGCGATACGCCTCGGGGTCGGTCGCCTCGTCGGGCCACCACGGGTGCACGGCCGGATACGGCAGCCCCTCGGGGCCGTAGCCGAGTACTTCGCTGAACGCTGCGTTGATCTCGATGACGGTGCCCTCTTCGTCGCAGACGAAGAACGCCTCCTGCATCGCGTCGACCAGGGCCGTCCGCCAGCGGGCATGGTGGTTCCGCAATCGGGCCAGTTCGACGTTGCCCCGAACGCGGGCAAGGAGTTCCGCGGCGGCGAACGGCTTGACCAGGTAGTCGTCGGCCCCCGCTTCGAGTCCCTCGATCGACTCCTCCTGCCCTGCACGTGCGGACAGCAGCAGGACGGGGACGGCCGCGGTGCGCGGGTCGGTGCGCAACGCAGTCACCAGAGACAACCCGTCCAGGCGCGGCATCATGACGTCACTGACGACCAGATCCGGCAGGGATGCGCGGATCTGCTCGAGCGCCTGCTGCCCGTCGACGACCGGCTCCACCTCGTAGCCTGCGGTCCGCAGCAGACGGGTCAGGTACTCCCGCATGTCCGCGTTGTCGTCGGCGACGAGTACCCGAGCGGGCACCGTGGCCGTCGACGACGCCGTGACCGCGCCGTCGAGTGAGAGCGGCTCCCCGGCCTCGACACCGTGCGAGTCGGCGTCGGACGGCAGCCACCGCAACGCCTCCTGCACGTAGGGGTCGGCGATGGCCGAGGTCGGACGATCCCCCACGGCCGAACCCACGAACTCGGTGGGTAGGTGAGCGGCGCCGAACGGCAGACGGATCGTGAAGGAGGTGCCGGTGCCCTCGACGCTCTGCGCGGAGATGGTCCCGCCGTGCAGGCCGACCAGTTCCTTCACCAGGGCGAGGCCGATGCCACTACCTTCGTGAGATCTGGTGCGCGCGTTCTCGATCCGATGGAACCGTTCGAACAGGCGTGGCATCTCCTTGGTCGGCACGCCGACACCCGTGTCGGCGACGGTGACCACCGCTGCGTCCGCGTCCTGCGTCACCCGGACCGAGATCGACCCGTCGAAGGTGAACTTCAGCGCGTTGGAGAGCAGGTTCAGGACGACCTTCTCCCACATGTCGGAGTCCAGGTAGACGGGCTCGTCCAGCGGAGCGCACTCGACCAGCAGATCCAGGCCGGCCCGTTCCACCGCCGAGCGGAACACGCTCGCGAGTTCGGCGGTCGCGGCGGCCAGATCGACGGGCTGATAGGAGGCCTGCATGCGGCCTGCCTCGATGCGGGAGAAATCGAGCAGCGTGTTGACGAGCTTCGCGAGCCGTAACCCGTTGCGGTGGATCACGTCCAGCTCGGCGCGGGCACGGTCGTCCACGCCCTCGACCCTGCTGCGCAGGTCTGCGACGGGAGCGAGGATCAACGTCAGTGGAGTGCGGAACTCGTGGCTGATGTTGGAGAAGAACGTCGTCTTGGCGCGGTCGAGTTCGGCGAGCTCCTCGGCGCGACGCTGCTGCGCCCGATAGCTTCTGGCGCTGCCGATCTCCGCAGCCAAGTGCGCGGCCACCAGGTCCACGAAGCCCCGGTAGGCGTCGTCCAAGGGCCGGAAGCGGTTCAACGCAGCCACCAGGAAACCGCACGGCGATGCGCCCTGCTGGATCAGCGGCACCACCAGTGCCTGAGTCGGTGGCTGCGACCAGTCCCCGACGGGCAGATCGCTGAAGCGTTGCCCCTGGAAGTCGACGAGCACGGTCTCGCCCCGTTGGGCCGCGGCGCTCGGCCAGATCGACGTCCCGTCGGCGGGCAGGACCATCGGGGCAACGGGGTGGTCCTGCTCGATGCCACTGGTGGCCGCGAGGTGGGTGGTGCCGTCGTCGTCGAAGAGGTAGGTCAGGGTGAACGGCAGGTCGCGGAGGTTTCTGGCGAGTTGCGCCGAAGCGACGGTGAGGATCTGCTCCTCGGACGGGAGCACGCTGGGGTCGGAGCCGAGGTCGCGAAGGGTCGACAGCCTCCGCTCGCTGATCACCCGTTGGGTGTCCTCGCTGACCACGCACAGCATGCCCACCACGTCGCCCGAGTCGTCTCGCAGTGGACTGTAGGAGAAGGTGTGGTAGCTCTCCTCCGGGTAGCCGGACCGCTCCACGAACAGCAGCAGGGCGGCGTCCCAGGTGGCCACTCCGGTCGTGAGCACCCGCTCGATCCGCGGACCGATGTCGGTCCAGATCTCCGCCCACACTTCGCGGGCGGGGCGCCCGAGCGCCCAGGGGTACTTGCTGGCCAACGTGTCACGCCGGTACGCGTCGTTGCAGAAGAACGTGAGTTCCGGACCCCACGCCATCCACATCGAGAACCGCGACGACAGCAGGATGCTGACGGCCGTCAGCAAGCTCTGCGGCCACTCCGAAGGCGGTCCGAGCGGCGTGGTCGACCAGTCGACCCTCGCGAGGTCCGCACCGACGGTGGGATCGGCATCGAAGACCGAGGAGTCTGCTGCGGTCGGGACAGGCCGGCTCGCCTGCTCACCACTCACCGAACGTCCTCTCGCCGACGCGCCTAGTGTCCCCCCGCAACCGTCATCCATCCTCCGACTTCAGCCGACCGGTGCACCCATTTACCCGCGCAGCGACCTTACGCAAACCTTGGGGTCGCCCCCAGACCGCCACGCTGCCGCCCGCGCCGGTTCAGAATCGTCACGAGCGGAAGCAGTGCGCCGCAACTGCGCGGCGGCGAAGATCACGCCGGTGACTCGCACCATTCGCTTCAACGCCTTCGACATGAATTGCGTCGCCCACCAGTCCCCCGGTCTGTGGCGGCATCCGGACGACAGGTCCGCCGAGTACAAGGACCTCGCGTACTGGGCCGATCTGGCCCGGCTGCTCGAACGCGGCAGGTTCGACGGGCTGTTCATCGCCGACGTCCTCGGCACCTACGACATCTACGGCGCCAACGACGAAGCCGCGATCCGCCAAGCCGCCCAGATCCCGGTCAACGACCCCCTCCTGCTGGTGTCCGCCATGGCGCTGGTGACCGAGCACCTCGGGTTCGGCATCACCACCGGAACCGGTTTCGAGCACCCGTACCCCTTCGCCCGTCGCGTCTCCACCCTCGACCACCTCACGAAGGGACGGGTCGGCTGGAACGTCGTCACCGGTTACCTTCCCGCGGCCGCACGCAACATGGGGCAGACCGACCAGCCCGCCCACGACGCGCGCTACGACCACGCCGACGAGTACCTCGAGGTGCTCTACAAGCTGTGGGAGGGCAGTTGGGAGGACGACGCGGTGATCCGCGACCGCGAGCGCGGCGTCTTCACCGACCCCGACAAGGTGCACCACATCGGGCACCAGGGTCAGCACTTCAGCGTGCCCGGCATCCACCTGTCCGAGCCGTCGCCCCAGCGCACGCCGGTGATCTTCCAGGCAGGGTCGTCACCGCGCGGCGTTCGCTTCGCGGCCGAGAACGCCGAGGCGATCTTCACGGCAGCACCCACCAAGGCGATCCTGCGGGAGACCGTCGACACGATCCGTCGCGAACTCGAACTCGCCGGCCGTGATCCCTACTCGGCGAAGATCTTCAACCTGTCCACGGTGATCACCGCCGCCACCGAGGAGCAGGCCCGCGCCAAGCACGCCGAGTACCTGTCCTACGGCGACCCGGAGGGCGCGCTGGTGTTCATGTCCGGGTGGATGGGCGTGGACCTGTCCCGGTACGGGCGCGACGAGCCGATCGCCGACGTCGACTCGAACGCCATCCTCTCTGCGGTGAAGGCCTTCCAGTCCGCCGATCCCGACGGCGGCGAATGGGCGGTCGACGACATCGCCACGTGGGCTGAGATCGGCGGCATGGGGCCGCTGATCGTCGGATCGGGCACCCGGGTCGCCGACGTACTGCAGGAGTGGGTCGACGAGACGGACGTCGACGGCTTCAACCTCGCCTATGCGGTCACGCCGGGATCGTTCGCCGACTTCATCGACCACGTCGTGCCCGTGCTCACCGAACGCGGCGCCTACCAGGAGGAGTACGCGCCAGGTTCGTTGCGCAACAAACTGTTCGGGCGGGGTGATCGGCTGCCGGACGAGCACCGGGGCGCGAGCTACCGCGTCGGTGGTCCCCGATCCACCATCATCGAGCGGCCGTCGACGGTGCCGTCCTCGTCTGCGTCCGTCGCCTCGCAACCCACCTCTGGTCGATAGGATTTTTCGTGTCCGTGAAACTGCATTGGTTCCTGCCCACCTACGGCGACAGCCGGTTGATCGTCGGCGGTGGTCACGGCACCCCGGCCGGCGTCGCCCACAGCGACCGCGACGCGTCTATCGACTACCTGGCGTCGATCGTGCGGGCCGCCGAGACGTTCGGCTTCACCGGGGCGCTCATCCCGACCGGTGCCTGGTGCGAGGACGCGTTCGTCACCGCGGCGCTGCTCGCTCGCGAGACGACGTCGCTGGCGTTCCTGGTGGCGTTCCGGCCCGGACTGGTCAGCCCGACCCTGTCCGCGCAGATGGCCGCGACGTTCGCCAGGCACGCCCCCGGTCGACTGCTCCTCAACGTCGTCGTCGGCGGCGAGGCCCACGAGCAGCGGTCGTTCGGGGACTTTCTCGACAAGGACGCGCGCTACGAGCGGTGCGACGAATTCCTCGACGTGGTGCGAAGACTGTGGGCGGGCGAGACCGTGGCCCTAAACGGCAAGCACATCCAGGTGGAGGACGCCGCACTGGCGCTGCCGCCGAATCCGGTGCCGCCGTTGTACTTCGGAGGTAGTTCGAAGGCGGCGGGGCCGGTCGCGGCCCGGCATGCCGACGTCTACCTCACCTGGGGCGAACCGCCGGAAGCCGTCCGCGAGAAGATCGAGTGGATCCGCAAGGAGGCCGCGAACGAGGGCCGCACCGTGCGGTTCGGCATTCGGTTGCACACCATTTCGCGCGACACCGCCGACGAGGCGTGGGCGCAGGCCGGCAAGTTCGTCGACGCGCTCGACGAGGAGACCGTGCGCAACGCCCAAGCCGGGCTGAGCCGCAGCCAGTCCGAGGGACAGAAGCGCATGCTCGCGCTCCACGAAGCCAACCGCGCAAACGGGTCCTGGAACGACGCGCGCAGCCTCGAGATCGCACCGAACCTGTGGGCCGGTGTCGGCCTCGTGCGTGGCGGCGCGGGAACGGCGTTGGTGGGCAGCCACACCGACGTAGCCGACCGCATCGCGGAGTACGCCGAGATCGGCATCGACGAGTTCATCTTCTCCGGCTACCCGCACCTGGAGGAGCTGTACTGGTTCGGCGAGGGCGTCGTCCCCGTCCTGCGGCAGCGCGGACTGTTCGGCGGCGGCCACTCCAGTGCCGCGCCCGCTTCCATCCCGTTCGTCGGCTCGGCGCGGTGAACGCCCCTGCCCGCGAGGCAGGTTCCCTGACCGACCACGACGCGTTGGCGGTTGCCGAAGACCTGGCTGCCGAGTTCGCCAGGGGTGCGGGTGACCGCGACGCCGGCCGCCTCCTCCCCCACGACGAGGTCGACGCACTCAAGCGGAGTGGGTTGCTCGGGCTGTCGGTGCCCGCCCGGTTCGGCGGCCCGGATCTGTCCGCGACGGTGGTTGCCGAGGTGTTCCGGATCATCGCCCACGCGGACCCGTCATTGGCTCAGATCCCGCACTCGCACTACACGTTCCTCGAGGCGCTGCGTGCGCAGGGCAGCCCGTCGCAGCAGGGTTTCTTCTTCGGCCTGGTCCGCGACGGGGCGCTGTTCGCCAACGCCCAGACCGAACGCGGCCCGCATCCGGTCAACGTGGACGGCACCACGCTGGCGTCCGACGACGCAGGCGGCTTCGTCATGACGGGCCGCAAGTTCTACGCGACGGGTTCGTGGTTCGCCGACTGGCTCATCGTCCGCGCGTCCCTGGCCGAGGATGGCCAGACGCCGGACGCCTCGACCCCAAAGGCGTTGGCGTTCATCCCGCGTGACGCGGCTGGTGTCGAGGTGGTCGACGACTGGGACGGCCTCGGCCAGCGCACCACGGCCTCGGGCACCGTGACGCTGGACGCCGTGCGCGTGCCCGCCGAGCACGTCGTGCCGTTCTCACCGATCTTCGACGGTCCTTCCACCTACGGCGCGCATGCTCAGCTGCTGCACACCGCGATCGACGTCGGCATCTCCACCGGGGCGCTGGCCGAAGGCGTACGCCAGACCGCCAAGGCGCGGCCGCACTTCGAGGCCGACGTCCCCACCTCCGCGGAGGATCCGACGCTGATCCAGGTCGCCGGCGAACTCGAGGTCACGGTGCGGGCTGCTCGTGCGCTGCTGGCCGAGGCGGCGCGTGAAGTCGACAGTGCGCGCGCCGACGTCACCGAGGACAGCGCCGCGGCGGCATCGGTCGCCGTCGCCGTCGCCAAGGTGGCCGCTGTCCGGGCGGCGCTGGAGGCGTCGAGCACGCTGTTCGACCTCGGTGGCACGCGCAGCGCGTCGGCGTCGGCGAACCTGTCCCGGTACTGGCGCGATGCCCGGACCCACACGCTGCACGACGCCACCCGGTGGAAGCTGCAGCACATCGGCCGCTACGCCCTCTCGGGCACGCGGCCCCCGCGCCACGGTCAGGTGTAGAGAAACCGGTCAGCCGTCGAAGGTCCCGGCGAGATACGCGGCGCGGCAGGCGTAGCGGGCGAGCTTGCCGCTCGTGGTGCGCGGAATGGTGCCTGCCGAGACGAACCGCACGTCGGCCACCGCCAGCCCGTGTCGTTCGGCTACGGCGGTCCGGATGGCCTCCGCCGACGGCGCGGGGTCGACCCGACTGGTACGCGCCGCGCGTTCGGCCACGACGACCACGCGCACACCCGTGGCGTCGTCGGCGGGCACGGTGAAGGCCGATGCGTAGCCACGCCGAACCAGTTCGGCGGCGTCGGCGACGGTGGCCTCGACGTCCTGGGGATAGTGGTGGCGGCCATCGACCTCGAGGACGTCGGCCAGCCGGCCGGTGACGTAGAGTTCCCCGCCGAGGCGGCAGCCGAGATCGCCGGTGCGCAACCAGGTTTCGTCGTCCGGCACCCCCTCGGCGTGGCTGCCGGCCGTCAGCCGGGATGACGGCCTGGCGGTGAACGCGTGCCGGGTCTCCTCCGGTCGGCCCCAGTAGCCGCGGCCGACGTTGTCGCCGTGCAGCCAGATCTCGCCCACGCTGCCGTCGGGAAGTTCCGCCGCGCTCTGCGGGTCGACGATGATGCACCACTGGCTGCGGGCGATCTGGCCGCAGGCCACCTGGGGAACCGCGCCAGGTTCGTCGGCAGCGACCAGCGCCGCGCGGTCGAACGTCAATTCGGTGCGGTCGAAGTGCACCACGGTCGGCGGCACGTCGGGCGCCACCGTCGAGACGAACAGCGTTGCCTCGGCGATTCCGTAGGAGGGCTTGATCGCGTTCGGCGACAACCCGCGTGGTCCGAACTCGGTCTGGAAGGCCGTGATCGCCGACATGCTGACCGGCTCGGATCCGATGATCATCACGACGTTCGCCAGGTCGACGTCCACCTCCGGTGGGAGCTTGCCACGCGCTGCCGTCCACTCGTAGGCGAAGTTGGGCGCCGCCGTGACGACCCGCCCGTGCCGGGACTCCTCGGATAGTGCTTCGATCCAACGTTCGGGCCGACGAACGAACGCCGTCGGTGAGAGCAGGGTCGAGTGGCCACCGTAGACCGCGGGGAAGCCGATCATCGACAGCCCCATGTCGTGGTACAGCGGCAACCAACTGACGCCGTGAGTGTTTCGGTCCAGCAGGTCGATGGACAGGATCATCTGGATCAGGTTGGTGCCCACCGCGCGGTGAGTCACCTCGACGCCGACGGGCGGACGTGTCGAGCCGGAGGTGAACTGCAGGTGCGAGACCGACTCGACGTCGATGTCGACCGGCGAGAAGTGGTCGCCCTCGGCGTCCGCGACCTCGTCGAGGACGACCACTGCCGGCCGGCGTGCCGTGGGCAATCGATCGATGAAGTCCCCGACCGAACCGAGCGCGGACGCCGTCGTCAGCACCGCGGTCGGCAGGGCATCGGCGAACGCCGTCTCCAAACGCTCGGCGTGGCCCTGCAATTCGGGGGCGAACAGCGGGACCGCGATCGTTCCCGCCTTGATGGCCGCGAAGAACCCGGCAACGTAGTCGAGTCCCTGCGGCGCGAGTATCGCCACGCGTTCCCCTGGACGGGCAACGCGTTGGATCGCGGCTGCGATGGCACGCAGGCGCGTGCCGAGCTGTGCCCAGGTCAGCTCGACGGCGCGGACACCGGCGGACCCGGTGTGATCCAGGTACCGGTATGCCACGCCGTCGCCGACGTTGTCGATGTTGCGCTCGATGAGCGAGATCAGGTTGACTCCGGGCGGAAGCACGACGCGTCCCCGTGCGTCGAGGCAGTCCTCGATCCGCAGCAGCCCGGGCCGTTCCGAGGAGCCGGCCGAACGACCATGGCTCACAACGCGATCCATGGTCTTCAGTCTAGGCGTCAGCCTGCTGCGGCCACCGCTGCGTCGTAGTCCGGCTCCTGGCCGATCTCGGGCACCAGTTCGGTGTACGCGACCGTGCCGTCCGCGCCCACGACGACGACCGCACGGCCCAGCAGGCCCGCCATCGGCCCGTCGGCGATGGTGACGCCGTAGTCCTCGCCGAACGAATCGCGGAAGGCCGATGCCGTGGTGACGTTCTCGATGCCCTCGGCGCCGCAGAACCGCTTCTGCGCGAACGGCAGGTCCTTGGACACGCACAGCACGGCGGTACCCGAGGAGGCGGCCCGCTCGTTGAAGGCCCGCACACTGCTGGAGCAAACGGGCGTGTCGACCGACGGGAAGATGTTGAGCACGAAGGGCTTGCCATTGAACTGGTCGCTGGTGACCTGCCCCAGGTCGGTGCCGGTCAGCGTGAAGCTCGGCGCAGGGCTGCCGACCGCGGGCAGTTCACCGACGGTGTTGATGGGGTTTCCGCGCAAGGTTATCTGTGCCATGCGGACAGTCTGCCAAGCGCGGTGGTTCCGTGGGCGGTCAGGGTGGCCAAGATCGTCGGTCGGTCAGGCGCGTCGCGCCGTCACCACTCGATGACGCGAGAGAGGTACGGCGCCATGTCGGTGGTGCGGACCGGAGACACCGCGACGGCGGTATCGCTCACGCCCACCATCTGGCCGTTGCCGATGAACATCGACACGCTCTGCGTGCCGTCGGGTCCGTAGAACAGCAGATCGCCCGGCAAGGCCTCCGACGGCAGGATCTTGCGACCGACCTTGTACTGCTCGCCCGACGAGCGCGGCATCTTGATGCCTGCGCCTGCGAAGGCGTAGACGATCAGGCCGGACGCGTCGAAACCGGGGACCCGCGGTGCGACCGGCACCGTGGGTGCCGCCGGGGTGACGAGGCCGGGGAACAGCGGGTCGGGGTTGGCCGCAGCCAGGCCCGTCGCGGACTGTTCGGGCTGCTGCACGCGCTCCGTACTCACCGGGGGCAGCGAGGGACCGTTGACGTCACCGCCGCCGTAGGTGAACGGCACACCCTGCTGCGACATCGCGCGCTTGATCACGTACTGGATGGCCTGCTGACGCTGTGCCGACGTCGCGTCGGCGCCGGCCAAGCCGGGTGTCGCGACCAGCACGGTCATGCTGACGGCGAAGGCGGTGATCGCTGCGAATGCCCTGGTGAGTTTCATCGGTCTTTCTCGTTCGTGCGGTCGGCACCGGTCGGGACCCCGTTTCGGCGGGCCGCCGGCGAAGTCACGCTCTTCACTTCTGTCACTTCCACACCACATCGTGCCATCCCCATCGTCAATAACGGCGTGCCGAGGGAGATTCTTGGTCAGACCGTGACCGAACGGTGATCTTGAAAGTGTGTTGCCAATCACGTTCACCCAGTTGCGATTTCACGCATCCCGGGGAGAGTGCGGCGTGGCAGGATGCGATGCGTGCACGCACCGACCGAACAAACCTGGTCAGACCGTCTGTGGCGCGAGATCGAACCGACGTTCGCCGCCATCCTCGCGCACCCGTTCGTCACGGGTCTGACCGACGGCACCCTCGACGATCGCGCCTTCGCGCAGTACGTCGCGCAGGACGTCCACTACCTGCGTGACTACGCCCGCGCGCTGGCGATCGTCGGCGCGAAGGCTCCCACGCTCGCCGACACCGCGACGTTCGCCCGGCACGCCGCGGAGGTCTTCGACGTCGAACTCCAGCTGCACGATTCGCTGCTCCCCCAGCTCGGGCTCGACGCCGACCTGTTGGCCGACTCACCCGTCCTGCCCACCACCCGCGCCTACACCAGCTACCTGGTGGCGACGGCGTACGGCGGCACCTTCGCCGAGGGGCTCGCAGCGATCCTGCCCTGCTACTGGATCTATGCCCGCGTCGGTACGGCGCTCGCCGAGCGGGGCTCGACCGACCCCAGATATCAGCTGTGGATCGACGGCTACTCCGGCGAGGAGTACGCCGCCACCGTCGACGAGGTGCTGGCGGTGACCGATCGCATCGGCCCGACGCTCACCGCAGCCGACGAGGCCACGGCACGCGCGCACTTCGTCACCACCGCCCGCTACGAGTGGATGTTCTTCGACGCCGCCCACCGGTTGGAGGACTGGCCCGTCTGAGCGACCGCGCCCGCCGTCACGCTCTGAACAACCTGCCTGATGGTCCCGTGTTTCCGGCCGGGGTTTTCGGGAACATCCACACCCCCGCCGACGTTGACGTGGCGCCGGACGAGAACGAAGGGAACTGCATTGGCCACCGACTACGACGCCCCACGCAAGACCGAGACCGACGACGTCGCCGACGAATCGCTGGAAGCACTCGCCGGACGGCGAAACGACGCGGCGACAGCCGTCCTCGACGTGGACGACGGCGAGGACGAGGATCTGTTCGACCTTCCCGGTGCCGACCTGTCGGGCGAGGAACTCACCGTGCGCGTCGTCCCCAAGCAGGCCGACGAGTTCACGTGCTCGCGGTGCTTCCTGGTGCAGCACCGCAACCGCCTCGCCCTGCAGACCGACCGCCAGCAGATCTGCTCGGACTGCGTCTAGAGTTCGTCGATCCTGCCTGCGATCGCCTCGAGCATCGCGTCGACCGCAACCGCGTCGACACCGCGCCGTCCGAACGGCGGCTTGGGAAATCGCACGCCGCGGACGTCCGCCGACGACAGATGGCCGCGGCCGTCCAACCGCCGCGCCGCGAGTTGCAGGAAGTCGTTGACCGACTTCTCGTCGTATCCGCGCTTGCCCCACGGCGGCTTCTCGAACGTCGCCCCCCGAACGTCCTCCGCCGTCAGGCGCGTCTCACCGTTCACGCCGCTGAAGATAGTCGACCAGGACGTCGGCCATCGCCGGAACGGCTTGCCGGGCAATGACTTCGTACCCGTGGGTGCTCAGCGTCGGCAGGCACAGCAGGCCAGCCTTGGGTGTCGAGCCGTTGGCCTTGGCGTGCGAGGCGTCCGATTCGAAGGCCCCGAGAACCGCGGCCTGGGGCGACAGACCCAGCCCGCCGGCCACGTCCATCAGGGCGTCGGCGACGTCTTTGTCGTAGGCGCACAGCGCATCGCCGAACCCGATCACGGGACCACCGTGCACGGTCGTCCCGTATTCGAGTTCACTCGGGCCGACCTCCAGTGCGATCATGAGGTCGCCCGGCAGCGTGCGGCTGGCATACGAGCCGCCGATCCCGCCCACCTCCTCGTTGGTCGTGAACACCAGGTAGGCGTCACGCGCCGGACGCCGACCCTCCTCCCGGATCGTGTGCGCGGCACGTAGCAGGGCGGTGATCGCGGCGCGGTCGTCCATGAAGTAGGACCCCACGTAGTCGCCGAACTCGACCAGCGTCCGCTTCGTGCGGTCGACGCACACCCGCGTCCCCGGCCTGATCCCTGCTTCGGACAACTCCTCGGGCGTGCGGCCGGTGAACACGTAGACGTGCAACCAGTCGAGCGCCTTGTCGCCCTGATCGGGCTTGGTCTCCCAGATGCGTTGACTCTCCTCGGTGGTGTGCTCCGACCCGAGGGTCAGCACGCCACACAGGGTGGCCCGATCGCCGAGCATCGCCACGGGGCCCAGACCGAAGTTCCCGGGATACATCGTCCCCAGCGGCGTCAGACGCACCGTGCCGTCGTCCTCGATCCGCTTGACGAGCATCGACAGTTCGTCCAAGTGCGCGGTCACGCGGGTCGCGACGGGACCCCCGCGCTCGACGCCGTGTACGAGTCCGACGAGGTTGCCTGCTTCGCCGATCCACGTCTCGTCGACCAGCGGCTCGAGTTCGCGAACGCACACCCGGCGAACGTCGTCCTCCTGCCCGCAGGGGCCGTAGGTGGCCACCAGTTCGGCCAGCAGGTCGAAATCGGATTCCCTCACTCCATCGCGCCCTTCGTCATCACGCCCTACGTCATCACGCCCTTCGTCACATCAATGCCGTGCGCACCTGTCGCCGCCACCACTGCACCCGCTCCGGGTCGGTGACGGCATAGCGGGCGACCAGAGCCGGATCCGGTGCGGGCGGCATCGGTGCCACCGGTAGTCGACCGTCGCGCGGCAGCAGCGAACGGACGGGCGACACGACGTCGCCGGCAAGCAGCGCGCGCGTCCCCAGTGAGCAGGCGAAGTCCAGCCTGGGCAGCGCACCGGCGAGTGCGACACCCGCGGCGAGGCCGATGGTCGTCTCGGCAGTCGAGGACACCACGCACGGCAGGTCGATCGTCTCGGCCAGTCGTAGACCGCGCCGCACGCCACCGGCGAGCCCGCACACCAGTACCGCTACGTCGGCGACCCGCTTCAGGTCGACGCCCGCCGGGATGCCCGCGGAGATCCTCGCCGCGATCGGCACCGTCACCCGGCCGCGCAGCTCGGCGAGTTCTGCCGGCGTGCGGCAGGGCTGCTCGACGAACTCGATATCGCCCACCGCGTCGACGAATGCGCCGATCGCCGCCGTCGCCGTGGCCACGTCCCACCTGCCCTCGGCCCGGCAGCGGATCGACCCGCCGGCGCCCAGCGCGGCGCGCACCGCCACCAACCGGGACACGTCCGCGTCGATGCCATCGGCGCCCGACCCGACGACGACCTCGGCCGTCGCGCACCCCGACGCCCGCACCAGCTCACCGGCGAGCACGTCGTCCACGGCAGGGATCGCCGCCGCGACGGGCACGCGGCCTCGGACGGGTTCCGGCCACGCCACCGTGCCCGGTTCCGTGGCAGCCGTGAGCCACCGCGCGACCTCGTCGCCGGTGCTGCCGGGCAGCGGGCTGAACTCGCCCCACCCCTGCGGCCCCTCCAGCAGGACGCCCTCGCGTACGCCCGGGCCGTGGGCGAACGGGATGGCGAACACCAGCGCGGCGTCGAAGTCGATCAGCGTCCTCATCGCGGTCCACGCTAATGAGTCGGCGTGACCGCCTCCGGCTCACCCACCCGGTGAGGACCAGTGCACCACCTTGACCGCCGTCATCTCGTCGAGCAGTTCGGGTCCGAAGCCGAATCCGTTGCCACTGATGCGTCGTGGCTCGGCAGCGCCGCCGGGGGCGCCGCCGAAGACGGCGTTGATCTTGACGGTGCCGACCGGCAGGGATCGCCAGGCGAGCTGAGCACGCCCCATGTCGGGCGTCAGCACGGTCGCCGCGAGCCCGTAGCGGTCATCGGCGGCCTCGGCCACCGCGGTCTCGAAGTCCGGGACCACGCGCACCGGGGCGATGGGCCCGAACGTCTCCTCGGTGAGCACCAGCATGTCCGGCGTGCAGTCGGTGAGCACCGTGGGCGGGTAGAACGAGCCGGGGCCGGGCCGGGGTTCGCCGCCGAACGCGACGCGCGCACCCGCCTCGACCGCGTCGATCACGTGGGCGTGCACCTGCTGCCGGTGTCGTTCGTCGACGAGCGGTCCGATCCGGGCGTCCCATGCGCGTGCTTCGGCCACCAGGTCTGCGACGAAGGCCTCGGCCTGTGACTCGACGACGTAGATGCGCTCGACCGAGGTGCAGATCTGGCCGGCGTTGGCGAAGGACCCGAGCGCGGCCTGCGCTGCGGCCCACCGCGTGTCGACCCCCTCGTCGACGATCAGCGCATCGTTGCCGCCGTTCTCCAGCAGTGCCTTGGCTCCTCGAGCGGCGCACGCCAGCGCGATGTCGCGGCCGGTCGCGCTGCTGCCGACGTGGGCGACGACGTCGACGAGGGGATTCGCCGCCAGCCGGGTGCCCGCGGTGCCGTCGCCGTCGACGATCTGCAGCACGCCCTCGGGCAGGTGCTCGGCCAGGATCTCGGCGAACCGACGGCCGGTCTGCGGGCAGCGCTCGGAAGGCTTGTGCACAACGGTGTTTCCGGATACGAGGGCGGCGCCCAGCAGTCCCGCGGCCACCGCCACCGGATCGTTCCACGGTGTCAGTACCGCGACGACACCGCGCGGTTGCGGCACCATCAGGTCGGTGGCGGCCCACTGCCCCTGCAGCACCCGGCCGCCGTGCAGCGGACCCAACTCGGAGTACTGCACCAGCGTCCCGACGCCCGCTTCGACGCCGCCCAGTGCGTCATCGTGCGGCTTGCCCGTCTCCCTCTCGTTGAGGTCGGCCAGCTCTTCGGCGGCTGCGGACACGGCCTTGGCCGCGGCAGCCACGGCTGCCGCGCGGTCGGCGGGGGCGGTGCGCGCCCAGCCGGGCGCCGCGGCGTGGGCGGCCTCGACCGCGGCGTCGCACGCCGACGGCGGCGCAAGCGGCATCCGGGTCACGACGTCGCCGGTGCGTGGGTCCAGAACGGTGATCTCCAGGGTTTGCGTCACGGTTCCCCGATACCCGTCTGTGGCCGGTGAAACCGTCGTCTTTCCCGGGCATGACGCTCCGTGTGTCACCACTAGGCTGGACCGATGGTCGATCGGATGACGGAGCGCCGCGCCAGCGTGTTCGCCGACGTCAGCTCTCTGGGCGCCGCCCGTCGGCAGCCGCCGTGGTACCGCACCGGCAAGCTCGCATCCGTCCTCGCAGTCGTCGCGATCGGCGTCGCGGCGACGTGGGGGCCGATCTCCGTGCTGGACATGCCCGAGGGCGCTCCACCCGCCGTGTCGCCAGCTGGTCGACCGGACGTGGGACCGCCGCCGATCGAGGGCAGCCGGGGCGACCCGATTCAGGTGGCACCACCCATGCCGCCACCTCCTCCTCCGCCACCCCCGACGGCCGAACGGCTCGACCCCGGCCCGGTGTACCGCAACCCGTATCCGCGTTCGTCGCCGTCCCCGTCCGGTGACGGACCCGAGATCGGAGTCACGCGCACGCCGGTGACGCGGGCGCCGATCAGCGTCGCGCCGGCTCCCCGCAAGTCACCGGGCAGCGACTCCTCGACTCCCGGTGACGCACCGAAGCGGGGCGGCTGGCCGTGGTGAACCACCGCCGACGGTCATTGCGCGGGCTCATTCGCAGCACGACGTCCGTTCGGTGCTGACGGGCGTCGCGCAGCAGGTCCGGCCACGCCATGCTTCGATGCCCTCGCGCACCGCGACCCCGGCGATGACCAGACCGGCGATGGGATCAGCCCACGACCACCCGAGTACCGCATTGGCCAGCAGGCCGGCCAGCAGCGCGGCCGAGAGATACGTGCACAGCAGCGTCTGGCGTGAATCGGCAACGGCCGACGTCGAATCGAGCTCCCGGCCCGCCCTCCGCTGCGCCCAGGACAGCAGCGGCATCACGGCCAGGCTGACGGCGGCGAGCGCGATGCCCACTCTTGACGGCTGGGCCTCGCCGTCGCCGAGCAGGGCCCGTGCCGAGTCGATGGTGACGTAGGCGGCGAGCCCGAAGAACGACGCCGCGATGACGCGCAGTGCTGCCCGTTCCCGGTCCTCCGGCCGCGCCGCGCTGAACTGCCAGGCCACCGCGGCAGCCGACGACACTTCGATCACCGAGTCGAGCCCGAAGCCGACGAGCGCGGCCGACGACACCCTGGTCCCCTCGAGCAGCGCGATCGCCGCTTCCACGACGTTGTAGACGATGGTGGCGGCCACCAGCCAACGCACCCGCCGGATCAGGACGTCGCGCCTGTCCTGACGTGCCGCGGTACCCATCAGCAGCAGCCCTGCTCGGCGCAGCACGCGGGGTCGACGGCCAGGACCAGCCCCACAAGATCGTCGAGCGCGTGGCGGATCCGCCGGTCGGCGAGTTCGTAGCGGCTGCGGCGTCCCTCCGGCACGGCGACGACGAGACCGCAACCGCGAAGGCAGGCAAGGTGATTCGAGATGGTCTGGCGGGACACCCCGATGGCGTCGGCGAGGTCGCTCGGGTACTGGCCCCCCTCCCGCAGCGACAGCAGGATGGAAGACCGCGTGGAATCCGACAGCGCGTAGCCGAATCTGGCGAGGGCTTCTCGGTGCATCAGTTCGGGCATGCGGCAACGGTACATCCACTTCTGTATTCAGGAAAGGATGTATCGATGGGGGTGTGATCAGCGCAGCCGCTCGCCGTAGACCTTCTCGACCGCGAGGGTCATCAGGACCCGCCGGTCGCCGACCATGACAGAGCGGTACTCGGCCCAGTCCGGATGCTCGCCCGCGGCCGCACGGTAGTACTCGACGAGCGCCTCGACCTCGGGTCCGTCCGGGTCGGAACCCGGTCCGACGAGGGACACCGAGCCCTCCGCGGTGGCCCATGCCCACCCGTCGGAGCTGGTGACCTCGAGCGCCGCGCGTGGGTCCCGGCGCAGATTGGCGGTCTTGGCGCGGCCTTCGGTCATCGACACCAGGATGCGGTCGGTCGAGCGGTCGTAGAACGGCGTCACCGGCGACAGCTGCGGCATGCCGTTCGACTTGATGGTCGCAAGCACGCCCAGTCGGGCGTCGGCGAGGAGGTCTCGGGGATCGAACGCATCGGACGTGTCTGGCATGTCGTCGGACAACGCGTGAACCGTGCGGGCCATTCCCCGGCCCGGGATGACAGCATGGCTGCGGTGATCGACCTACCGGCGGCCGTCCGCGACATGGCGGCGCGCGGAGCGCAGTGGGCGGACTGGGTCGACCAACTCCCCAAGGCCGCCGCCGGGCAGCTGTCCGAGTGGGGCCTGCGCTCCGACGGGGCACCGGCATCGGGCAGCGGCTCGCTGATCCTGCCGGTCCGGACGGGTGACGGCGAGCGTGCCGTCCTCAAACTGGCCTTCCCGCAGGACGAGACCGCCTTCGAGCACCTGGCGCTGCGCCGGTGGGCAGGCGCCGCGGCGGTCAGGCTGCTGCGCGCCGATCCCCATCGACGCGCCCTGCTGCTGGAACGCGCCGACCCGACCGACCTCCGCGACTCGTGGGACATCGAGGCCTGCGAGATCGTGGCAGCGCTTTATCCGCGGCTACACCTGTCCCCGATGCCGCAGCTGCCGAACCTCTCCGAACTCGTCGCGCAGTGGGTCACCGACCTCGGGGCCCTGCCGCGCAGCGCCCCGATCCCGCACCGGCTGGTCGAACAGGCGATTGCCCTCGGCCGCGCGTTCGAGACCGACCACGCGACCAGCTCGACGCTGATCCACAGCAACCTGCACTACCGGACGGTGCTGGCCGGCGACCGCGAGCCCTGGCTGGCGATCAGCCCACGGCCCGTCAACGGCGACCCGCACTACGAGATCGCGCCGATGCTCTGGCACAGGTGGGACGAGCTGGCCGGGTACACGCGCGACGGCGTCCGCAGGCGGTTCTACGCGCTCGTCGACGCAGCCGGACTCTCCGACGAGCGGGCCAGGGACTGGGTGGTCGTGCGGATGACGTGCCACGCCATGTGGGCGTTGCGCGGCGGGTCGACCGACACCTCGTGGCTCACGACGTGCGTCGCCATCGCGAAGGCCGTGCAGGACTGACGCGGCGTCAGGTCGGCAGCGGCAACTGCGCACCGATCAACGGCGCGATTCGCTCGGCCATGAACGCATGCCCCGCGTCAGTCGGGTGCACCCCGTCGCGGCCGATGAGTTCCGGCCTGCCGACGAACCACCCCTCGGCGATCGGATCGATGAACGTGGCACCGGCGACGCCTGCGGTCATGCGGAGCACGTCGCGGATCTGCAGCACCGCGGGCGGGACGTCGGCCGTGGGCCATGGCGGGCCGATGACCAGCAACCTCGCGGCGGGCGCGACGCGACGGACCTGATCGAAGGCGCCGCTCGTCATAGCCGCCAGCGCGACGGGGTCGCTGCCCTGGTCGTTGCGCGAGCCGTAGAAGACGACGAGGTCGTCGTCCGGACGGACCGCGCGCGGAGCGAGGTCGCCGAACACGTGGCCGTCGTAGCCCCGCACGACGTAGCCGGCGCGGCCCTCCGCGGCGACGTCGGCGTCGATCTGCCTGCCGTGGGACGCCAGCTTCTGCCACGCCAGCGTGGTCCAGTTCGCACTGCCGTTGCCGCCCTCGCTGCTGCCGGTCGTGTACGAGTCGCCGACGATGGCGACGTGGTTCAGCGCCGTCTCGCGGCCCACCGTGCGATAGGAGGGCTGCGTCGAAGATGCGACGATCGCGAGGACGAGCGCAACCAACACCGTGGCCGAACGACTCACCACTACCTCCAGGTCAGCCGGCGCGGGCCGGTAGTGACTCCGACCGCGGCTCGTGGTCGGCGAGGTTCTGGAGCTTACCGGCGCTTGCCGAATCCTTTGCCAGGGTGGCGCGTGACGCCGGGACTCCCCTGACGTCGACCATGCGCCGCATCCACCGCCGCGCCGGTTCCTCCACGAGGTGGTACATCAGACAGGCGACGCCCAGTGCCACCCCTAGGAGCCCCAGCAGGATCCAGATGCCCAGGGAACCCGACAGGGTCAGCTCGAATTGCTTCGCCGCCCAGATCCAGGCGTTGTGCACGATCTCGTGGACCATGTAGAGCCCGAACGACACCTGACCCAGGTAGACCATGACCCGCGTGGACAGCAGGCGTGGCAGCGTGCCCGCGCCGATCGCCAGCGTCACGACCAACGGAACGAACAGCAGGTCCACCAGTCCGCCGGCGTCGGGGATCCTCGGGTTCGGGTGGGCGTCGAAGTAGTACAGCGCGCCGACGATGACGGCGATCAACCCGAGCGACGCACCGCCTGCCACCTGCTGGGTGCGCCTCGACGGCCAGAGCTTGCGGACCGCTGCGCACGCCAGCGCGCCCGCCGTGAACTGCATGACGATCCGCGGCAGCCAACTCCAGGGCGTATAGAACTCCCCCGACGCCAGCAGCAGTACGACCGGGGGCAACGACGCCGCCATCGCGAGCACCAGCAGGCTGCGGGCGCGCGTCGCACGCGCCACCCGGAAGACCACCAGGATCAGGCCGCCGAACAACAGGTAGGCCAGCCACTCCGCGCTGATGGACCACGCCGGACCATTCCAGCTCGATCCGTCGAAGAACGGCTGGAACCACAGCTGCACGAGGAACAACTGGCGGAAGTAGCTGGTGGCGTTGAACTCGTCGACGCTCTCGGGCGGTACGTGCCCCACGTAGATGGTGAAGATGACCAGCAGTGCGGCGAGGTGGAGCGTGACCAGGTACACCGGCCACACCCGGGCGAGCCGCAGCCACAGGAAGCGCACGGTGGCCCTGGTCGACCACGTGCGTCCCATCTTGTCGAGATAGTTCCAGGTCAGCACGAAGCCGCTGAGGATGAAGAACAGGTCGACGCCCTGGGCGCCACGATCCAGGACGGGCGACAGCGCCGACGAGAAACCCAGAGCAGCCTCGGCGAACAACGGGCGGAAGTGGAACAGCACCACCCAGACGGCGGCCACGATGCGAAGACCCGTCAGGGCCCTGATCTCACCGCCTCGCACGACGTCCTTTCCGTATGTCCTCGGCCGTCTCCGTGCGGCCCCGTTCGTGTCACGTGTGCCTCGCGCCTCTGCGCCGGCCGGCCGGGCGGGCGAATGAAAACCTGGCAGCCGGCGGCACTGGCAGGGTAACAGCGGCACGGGTCCGATCCCGGGACCCGAGACCTGTGAATGTCCCGTGTGCGCCCACGATCTCCACGCGATCTCCACACGGTCTCCATGCGACGGCACCCCCGTCCCAACGAAGCTCTTCGCATGCAGAACAACGAGATTCGCGGTCCCGTGATCACCCTGGCCGCGGTAGCCGTACTGGGTGGCGGACTCTGGTGGGCCAACGCCGACTCCGACACCAGTCCGGCACCCGTTCCCTCGGCCGCAGCGGTCACCGCGCCCGCACCCAGCGCCGCACCCCCCGCAGCGCCGCCGCCGGTTCAGTTCCCCGCGTCGGCGGACTACGTCGGCAGCGTGCCCACCAAGGCCGAGACGATCGTGCTCGACATCGCCGTGGACGGAGCCACCGCAACCGCCTACGTCTGCGACGGAGCATCGATCGAGGTGTGGCTGCGCGGCAGCGCGACCGATGGCGCCCTCGCGCTCGCCAACCCGGATCGGAGCAGCCGCCTGGAGGCCGAGCTGGTCGGTGACGACCTCGCCGGCACGTTGTTCATCGGTGAACGCAAGTGGGACTTCACGGCCGCGCGGAAGGCCGTCTCGTGACGACCAGCGAGACGCCGACCATCGCCCGACCCGTGGCGTCGAGTCGTGGCGGGGTGGCCGTCGTCGTCGCGGTGCTGGCCGGTTCCGCGGTGGCGGTGGCGATGGGCGTGTTCGGCTCCGCGCACGACCCGCGCTTCTTCGCGATCAACGTGGCAGGCTTCTCCAGCGGTTCGGCGGTCAAGACCTGGACCGCATCGCTGTCCCTCGGCCTCGCGCTGTTCCAGTTCGGGTCGGCGTTCGCGATGTACGGGCTGCTCCGCAGGGGCCACATCCCCCGCTGGATCGGCACGGCTCACGTCTGGTCGGGGCGGCTCGCCGTGCTGGCCAGCGTCCCGGTCGCCGTGCACTGCCTCTATGCGCTCGGCTTCCAGTCGACCGATGCCCGCGTCCTGTTCCACTCGCTGTTCGGGTGCTTCTTCTACGGCGTGTTCGTCACGAAGATGCTGCTGCTCACCCGAAGCGGGCTCCGGCCGTGGGTCATCCCCGTCGTGGGCGGGCTGACCTTCTTCGGCCTCGTCTTCATCTGGTTGACCTCCGCGCTCTGGTTCTTTCAGACCAGTGGCGTCACGCTGTAGACCCGGCCCACCACTTACGCCATCACCACCACCCGACACCACCGAACCGAGGAGCGTCCGCCCGTGCCCGTCGAAGTCACCCCACCATCGAGGCGCACCGTCCTGGCGTGCGCCGGCCTCGGCATCGCAGCCACGACCCTGACCGCCTGCAGCGCCTACGATGACCAGCCACAGCCGGAGTCGGCGGCTCCGTCCGACGGTGGTGCCCCCGCCGCGCTCGCGGCCACGGCCGACGTGCCGGTCGGCTCGGGCGTGATCCTCGACGACGTCGTGCTGACCCAGCCGACCGCCGGGGTGTTCAAGGGGTTTTCGAAGCGCTGTCCGCACGCGGGATGCTCGGTGTCGGAGATCACCGACGGCAACATCGTCTGCCCGTGCCACGGCAGCCGCTTCGACCTCGACGGCGCAGTCGTCAACGGCCCGGCCGCGTCGGCACTGTCACCCAAGGCCGTGACCGTGCAGGGCGACTCGATCGTCGAGGGCTAGGTGCACTATCCCGCGCCCGACGCGCGCTTGCCCCATCTCGCCGACGTGGTGCCCGCCGTGCTCACCGCGATGGGCGCCACCGGGTTCCGCAGCGAGATCGCGCTACCCGCCGACGTCACCGGTGCCTGTGTCCTGCTGATCGACGGACTCGGTGCCGACCTGCTCGACGCGCACGCCGCCGACGCCCCCGTCATGGCGGGCATGCGCGGTCGCACCCTGGGCGTCGGGTTCCCCGCGACGACCGCCGCAGGGCTGGCCGCCGTCGGCACCGGCCGCCGATCGGGTGAACACGGCATGGTGGGCTACACCTTCCGGCTGCCCGACACCGGCGTGGTCAACGCCTTGACCTGGCGCGAGCACCCCTGGGGTGAGGACCTGCGTGAGCGGGCGAAACCCGAACGCGTGCAGCCGCATTCGACGAACTTCGAGCGTGCGACGACGGCGGGCGTTCGGGTCAGGGTGGTCTCGGACGCCCGGTTCGCCGACTCCGGGCTGACCCGCGCTGTCCTGCGCGGTGGCCGGTACGTCGGCGTCCACGCCGTTGGCGATCTCGCGGCGACCGTGCGCTCCACCGTCGCAGGCGGCGGGTTCTGCTACGGCTACCACGCCGACCTCGACATGCTCGGCCACCTGCACGGTCCCGGCTCCGACGCGTGGCGCATGCAGCTGCGCCAGGTCGACCGTCTCGTCGAGTCGGTGGTCGACGGCCTGCCACCGGGCGGCCTGCTCGCAGTCGTCGCGGACCACGGCATGGTCGGCGTCAGCTCGGCCGACGCGGTCGACGTCGACTCCTCCCCCGCGCTCCTCGACGGCGTGCTGGACGTCGGCGGCGAGGCGCGGGCGCGGCACCTGTACGTCCGCGACGGCGCGGTCGGAGGCGTCCTCGACACCTGGCGGTCGACCCTGGCGGACAAGGCCTGGGTGGTCACCCGCGACGAGGCCATCGCGGCCGGCTGGTTCGGCCCGAAGGTGACCGACGACGTCCGCTCGCGCATCGGCGACGTGATCGCCGCGGCCTCGGGCCAGGCCACGCTCGTCCGGCGCGCCACCGAGCCCGTCGAATCGGCGTTCCTCGGACACCACGGGTCGCTGACCTCCGCGGAGCAGCGCGTCCCCCTCCTGCTGGCGCATCGGGACCTCGGTTAACGTCATCGCCCGTGATCGTGCTGTTGCCGCCGTCGGAGACCAAGCGCGACGGCGGCGACGGCCCACCCCTGCGTCTCGAAGCATTGGGCACGCCCCAGCTGGGGCCGCTGCGCGCAACGCTGGTCGACGAGCTGATCGCCCTGGCGGCAGACCGGCCCGCCAGCCGTAGGGCGCTGGGCATCTCCGCCTCCCAGGATGGCGAGATCGACCGCAATGCAGCCCTGCTCGCGTCGCCGACCATGCCCGCGATCCACCGCTACACCGGCGTGCTGTACGACGCCCTGGACGTGGAGTCGCTCAAGGGTGCCGCGGCCGAGCGGGCACGGGCACGGCTCGCGGTCGGCTCGGCGCTGTTCGGACTGTTGCGCGCCGACGACGCGATCCCGGCCTACCGGTTGTCGGCGGGGTCCAAGCTGCCCGGTGGCGAGACCATGGCCGCCCGCTGGAAACCAGTGCTCGAACCCGTGCTCGCCGCCCTGGCCCGCGACGAACTCGTCGTCGACCTCCGGTCGGGCGCCTACGCGTCGCTGGGGCGGGTGCCGGGCGCGGTGGACGTCGACGTCGTGTCGGAGCGGCCCGACGGCAGCCGTGCCGTGGTCAGTCACTTCAACAAGGCGCACAAGGGCAGGCTGGCCCGCGCCCTGGTGGCGTCGCGGGCCGAACCGGACGACGCGGGACGCGTGGCGGCGGTCGCGCGCCGGGCAGGGATGCAGGTCGAACGCAGCGGCAACGCGCTGACGGTCGTCGTCCCCGCTTAGGACGGGGCACTCGTTCTCCCGCGAGGTCCTCCGGCGAGCGTGCGTGTCTGCGGCCGACACGCCGTGTCCGAGCGCGAGTTCATGCACGCTCGCGGGTGATGCCGGTGCGCGAACGTGGAGTTTTCGTCGCGTCGTGGCTTCGAACTGCACGGTAAGTCGACGTTCGGGCGACGACCGTCAGCCGATTCAGGTGATGCCCGGCGCGTCCCAGTGATCGGCGTTGACCGCCGTCTGCCACGGCCGCCTGCGCACCGGGCCGTGCCTGCCCTTTGGCCAGCCGACCACGACGTGCCCGGCGAGCATCCAATCCTCGGGCACCCCCACCGCGTCGCGCAGCAGGGGCTCGCCGCCGTAGGACGCCCAGCTGGTGAGGCAGGCGCCGAGACCCTGTGCGCGAGCAGCCAGCAGGAAGTTCTGCATCGCCGGAAAGATCGATCCGCCAAGCAGCATGTCCGACGCCAGGCGCAGACGCCGTTGGACGAACAGCACGGACGTGAATTCGCCCGCGCGATCGTGCAATTCGTAGGTGGCCCGGTCGTTGCGGGCGCGGTGGGAGTCGTCGCCGGCGGCGGGTCGCGTCAGGCTGTAGGCCTCCTCGATCACCGTCAGCGCCTGGCTCGCCGCCATCGCGACGACAGCGCGCTGCTCGGGCGACCGCAGCACGACGAACCGCCACGCCTGCGCGTTGGCACCCGACGGGGCCCAGGTGGCTGCCTCGAGACAGCGCCCGAGGACGTCGTCGCCGACCGACTCGTCGGTGAACCGCCGGATGGTCCGCGCGGTCGACATGACCTCCCAGACGTCGGCGACCACGTCGGCCATCTCTAGTCGGCCATCGTCAGAGCGTTCCGAACAGCTCGATCGAATTGCCGTCGGGATCGGCGACGAACATCCAACCCATGCCGGGCACGGGCGCGAACTCGGTCGGCGGCTCGACGATCTCGAACCCCGCGGCCTCGAACGCCTCCGCGGCCGCCCGCAACCCGTTGACGCCGATCGTGAAGTACCGCAGCCCCGCCTGGGCGCGGCCACCGCCCGGTGCCACCGGAGCCGCAGGCGGTGAGTCGTACGTGACGAGCTTGAGCACACTGGCGCCCAGCACGTACCGCCGCTGCCTGCCGCCGACGAACTCGATCTCGCCTTGGGATTCCAAGCCGAGGAAGTCCTCGTAGAAGGCGACCATCGCGTTGAGGTTGGTGGTCACCAATCCGATCTCGACGGTCGGGCTGAGCAGTTCGAATCTCACGAGGCCGGAGCCTAGCCGGTCGGCTGCGGCGACCGTATCCTCTGACCCCGTGGAGACGTTCTGGCGCTACGTGCGCATACAGGCGTTCGTCTTCGTTTGCGGCATCGTGGGGCCGATCTTCCTGATCGGATTCTTCGCGAGCCAACCGGACCCATCGCTGAAGTGGATGTACTGGTGGGGGCTGTTCATCACCGCCGCCGACGTGTTGATCGCCATCGCCCTGGCATCGGCCACCGACGGCAGGACGTCGGTCGACGCGCGCGCCAACAACGCCGCCGACCGCGACTGACGTCGGTCGCCCGATTTCCCGGCGCCATGATCGTCTGACAGACTGACCGCCGAGGGGAGTATTCCTTCGCCGCGGTGTCGTCATCACGTCGTTCATGGTTGACCGGCCGGTGCCGTGGGTCGCGACGCGCGGCGGTAGAGACCTCGGCCGTTTCGTCACGTCCGGAGGAACTTTTGAACGTAACCAGCATCGAGTGGATCATCACGCTCAGCGTGACGGTCGCCGTCCTGCTGTTCGACGTGGTGATGATCGCCCGCCGACCCCACGAACCCACACTGCGCGAATGTGCCATCGCACTGTCGGTGTACGTGGGCGCTGCAGTCGCCTTCGGCCTGTGGCTCTGGTTCTTCCACGGCAGTGACTTCGGCATCGAGTTCTATGCCGGCTGGTTGACCGAGTACAGCCTCTCGGTCGACAACCTGTTCATCTTCCTGATCATCATGGCCAGCTTCAACGTGCCGAAGAAGTACCAGCAGGAAGCCCTGATGGTGGGCATCATCCTGGCGCTGATCTTCCGCGGCATCTTCATCGCCCTCGGCGCGGTGGCGATCAACCAGTTCTCCTGGATCTTCTACATCTTCGGCGCGTTCCTGGTGTACACCGCCGTCGGCCTGGTCCGCGACAGCGACCATGACGACGACGGCGACAACGCCGTGGTGAAGTTCGCGCGCACCCACTTCACCCTCACCGACAAGTGGGACGGGCTGCGGCTGTGGATCAAGGAGGACGGCAAGCGTCTGATGACGCCGATGTTCCTCGTCATCGTCTCGCTCGGGACCACCGACCTGCTGTTCGCCCTGGACTCCATCCCTGCGATCTACGGCCTGACGCAGGAGCCCTACCTCGTCTTCACCGCAAACGTCTTCGCGCTGATGGGTCTGCGCCAGCTGTACTTCCTGCTGGGCGGCCTGCTCAAGCGTCTGGTCTACCTGTCCTACGGGCTCGCGTTCATCCTGGCGTTCATCGGCGTCAAGCTGGTGCTGCACGCGCTGCACGAGAACGAGCTGCCGTTCATCAACGGCGGCGAGCACGTGGCCGTGCCCGAGATCCCCACGCTGGCCAGCCTAGGGGTCATCATCGTCACGCTGGCGATCACGACCGCCGCCAGCCTGTGGAAGACGCGCAAGGAGGACAAGGTGGCCGACGCCGAAGATGAACTCCCGCTCGCGGCGCCCGACACCACCTCCGCGGCTACGCCCGAGCCCAGCAAGCCCTCCTCGGAGCCCAGCTAGTGGACCAGCCTCGGCCGCCACTACCACCGTTCGACCTGGCCTCGGCCACGACGAAGGTGCAGGCGGCCGAGGACGCGTGGAACACCAGGGACCCGCACCGCGTCAGCCTCGCGTACACCGAGGATTCGCAGTGGCGCAACCGCGACGTCTTCCTGAGCGGGCGCGCCGCGATCGTCGAGTTCCTCACCGCGAAGTGGGAGCGCGAACTCGACTACGTCCTGCGCAAGAGCCTGTGGTCGTACGGCGGTGATCGCATCGCCGTACGGTTCCAGTACGAGTGGCACGACGCCGCAGGCCGCTGGTACCGCAGCTACGGGAACGAGTTGTGGGAGTTCGACGATCGCGGGCTGATGCGGCGCCGCGAGGCCAGCATCAACGACGTCTCGATCGACGAGGGTGAACGCCGGTTGTTCGGACCGCGACCGGAATCCGAGCGCGGCGCGCCGGTCGACATCCCGCTGCGGTGACGCGCACCGGTCCGAGTTGCCCGGCGCGGCGACAGGCCCGATGATCCGTCGATGGATCTGAACTCCGCCCTCGCACTGGCCGACGTCGACGCCGTCGGGCAGGCGGCGCTGGTGGCCGCAGGCGACGTCAGTGCCATCGAACTGCTCGACGCCGCGATCCTGCGGGTCGAGGCGACGCGCGGCCTGAACGCCGTCATCACCGACCTGTTCGACCGCGGCAGGGCCCAAGCCACTCGACTCGACGAGTCCGGCGTGCTGCGCGGCGGCGACCTCGGACCGTTGGCGGGGGTGCCGTTCCTGCTCAAGGACCTCGGCGCCTCGCTCGCGGGCGCTCCCGAGGCGATGGGATCCCGCGCGCTGCGCACCCACGTCGCGACCGAGTCGGCGTGGATCGTCGACCGCTACCTGCAGGCCGGGCTGGTCCCGTTCGGCAAGACGAACACCCCGGAGTGGGGCAACCACTGCACGACCGAGCCCTCGCTGTACGGCCCCACCGTCAACCCGTGGTCACCCCACGCGACGCCCGGGGGTTCCAGCGGCGGATCCGCGGCCGCCGTCGCCGCGGGCGTGGTCCCCGCGGCCTCCGGCGGCGACGGGACGGGGTCCATCCGGGTGCCCGCATCGTGCTGCGGCCTCGTCGGACTCAAACCGCGCCGCGGCCGTACGTCGTTCGCGCCCGGCGCCGGGCACGGGCTCGAGGGATTGGTCAACGAGCACGCGCTCACCCGGACCGTCCGCGACAGCGCGGCACTGCTCGACGCCGTGACCGGGTCGGCGCCCGGCGACCCGTACGGCGCGCCGCTGCCGACGACCCCGTTCCTTCTCGGGATCACGAACGACCCTGGCCCGCAACGCATCCTGACGACCACGGACTCGCCGTTCCCCGGTGCGACGACCCACCCCGACGTGATCGCAGGCGTCGAGGCAGTGGCCAGGACGCTGGCCGGCCTCGGTCACCGCGTCGAATCGGGTGCCCCCACCGTCGATCCCGACGCCGTGGCCGATGCGATCGCCGTACTGCACACCGTGAGCAACGTCCAACTCCACGCGCTGGCCACCGAGCACCTCGGCCGCGAACCCCGCGAGGACGAGTTCGAGGCGAGCACTTGGGTCATGGTTCGCGAGGGGTTCGGTACCACCGGGCTCGCCTACGCCGAGGCCATCGCCGCGGTGCACGCCCAGACCCGTCGATTCGCCACGGGCATGGCCGGTCACGACGTACTGCTGGTGCCCACGCTGCTGACCCCGCCGCCGCCGTACGCGCTGCTCGACCAGCCCCGCGGTACGACGCGGAAGTTCTTCGACGTCGAGTTCGCGACGACGGGGTGGACGACGCTCGCCAACGTCACCGGCTGGGCCGCCATCTCGCTCCCGCTCGCGACCACGGCCGACGGCCTGCCCGTCGGCGTGCAGTTGATGGCAGCCGACGAGGCAGTGCTCCTCCAGCTCGCCGCGCAACTGGAGGACGCCATGCCGTGGCGCGACCGCAAACCGGCAGGCTGGGTATCGGGCTGACCTAGCGCTGCGCCGCGAGAGTCACTGCGCCGGAACGGGAATGCGTGCGGTGACGGTGGTCCCCACGCCTGCCCGGCTCGCGACGTCGAGCCGGCCCGACACGGCTTCCACCCGGTCCCTGAGACCGATCAGGCCGCTGCCACCGCCGGTCGACGCGCCACCCACCCCGTCGTCGACGACGTCGAGACGCAACTCGTGGTCGTCGAGTTCGGCGCGCACGTCGACGGCCGAGGCCTTGGCGTGCTTGGCCACGTTGACCAGGGATTCGGCCACCACGTAGTAGGCGGCCACCTCGATCGACTCCGGCAGCCGGCGATTCACCTCGAGCTGGAGACCCACCGGGACCACAGAGCGTCGTGACAGCGTCTTGAGCGCGGGCCCGAGTCCACCCTTCGACAGGATCGCCGGGTGGATGCCGCGCGACAGCTCCTGCAGCTCGGTGTAGAGATCGGCCATGCCGTTGATCAGGTTCTCGACCTGCTTGCGCAGCGCGGCGTCGGACTCGGGGATGGACGCCTCGAGCGTGCGCAGGCCGAGGCCAAGGGACACGATCCGTTGTTGCGCACCGTCGTGCAGATCGCGTTCGATGCCGCGGCGCGCCTGATCGGCTGCCGTCACGACCCGCGCGCGGGACGCCTGCAGCTGGGCGCGGGTCTCCGCATTGCCGATGGCGGTTCCGATCAGGTCGGCGAAGTCGCACACCCTGTCCTCGGTCTCCGGTGGCAGCGGCGCCGCGCGCGTCGAGCCCACGACGAGTGTGCCCCTCGTCGAGCCGTCCACGGTCACCGGGGAACCGACCCCCGAGTGCAATCCCAAGCCGCGCAACCGCTCGGCTATCGAGCCGGGCACGCCGGCGTAGTCGTCGATGCGGGCCGGTGCGCCGGTGTCGAGCACCCGCAGGGTGACGCTGTCGCCGTCGAGCGAGAGGCGCTCCCCCACCACGAGGTTGGGCGTGCCCTCGACTTCCGCGGCCGCGGTCACCACGCAGTGGTCGTCCGCCTCGAACGTCAGCAGCGTCACGTGTTCGACGCCGAGACCCCTGGCGAGTTCGGCCACGGCTACCGGGTACACCTCGGACGGTTCGGCGCCGCGAGCGACGACGGTCGCCACCCGGCGCAGCGCGGCCTGCTGCCCTGCCAGGGCATCGGCCTCGCGTCGACGTCGCTCGGATTCGGCCGCCCGCAGCCGCGCCTGCCCCGCGAGGACGTTGGCCAGCAGCGCCAGCGGCAGGAACACGAACAGCGCAGCGGCCACCCCGTCCATGTGGAAGTACAGGTACACCAGGGTGCTCGCGATGGACGTGGCGAGCGCCAACCCGAAGTTCCAGCCCGCGGACACGACGAGCACGCCGAGCAGGAAGATGGCGCCGAACGCGTTCTCCGGCGCTACCCGGCCGAGGAACAGCACCACGGCCGTCTCGGCGACCAGGAAGCCGACGGCGACGACGATTCCCCAGCTCAGGGGGCGCGCGTCGGGGCGCAGCACCACTGCGAGCAGACGACTGCGCAGTGACCGCCGCGTGTCGGTGGGTTCTCCGCGCTCTGTCATCGCACCGGATGTTAGTGCGTCTTCCCTACCGGGGTATTCCAGCTAGCAGCAATGCCGCCCGCAGACCCCGCTGGCACAGTCGGGGCATGGCCAATTCCGGAGGTTCCCCGTGCGCTGCCTGATCGTCGACGACAGCGCCAACTTCCGTGACGCCGCCAGCAGCATGCTCGAGCGCGCGGGAATCGAGGTCGTCGGGGTGGCCAGCACCGCCGACGAGGCGCTGTCCCAATACCGCGAACTGCGACCAGACGTCACCCTCGTCGACGTGAACCTCGGCACCGAGAGCGGATTCGACGTCGTCGACCGCCTGTACGCCACCGAAGATCCCGCACCGTCGACGATCCTGATCTCGACGCACTCCGAACACGACTTCGCCGACATGATCGCCGCGAGCCCGGCGCTGGGCTTCGTACCCAAGTTCGCGCTGTCCCCCGGTGCCATCCTCGGACTCCTTGGCGGGACCTGACGGGGGGTCAGAGCGAGTCGAGGTACAGGATGACCGCACGCACGCGGCGGTGATCGTCACCGGTCTCGGGCAAGTCGAGCTTGGTCAGGATGCTGCGGACGTGCTTCTCCACGGTGCCCTCGGTGACCCAGATCCGGCGACCGATCCCCGCATTCGACAGGCCTTCGGCCATCAATGTCAGCACCTCGCGCTCGCGGGCACTGAGCGCCTCCAGCGGGTCGTCGCGACGCCGGGCCGACACGAGTTCGGCGACCAGCGCCGGATCGACCACCGAGGCGCCGCCCGCGATGCGTCCGACGGTGTCGACGAAGTCGGCGACGTCGGTCACCCGACTCTTCAGCAGGTAGCCGATGGAATGCCCGCCTGCCAGCAGTTCCATGGCGTGATCGACGTCGATGTGCGACGAGAGCACCAGGATCGCGACGTCGGGCCACTGCTCGCGGATCGTCTTCGCCGCGTCGAGCCCCTCGGTGCTGTGCGTTGGGGGCATCCTGATGTCGACCACCGCCAGGGCAGGCCGGGTGTCGCGCACCAGATCGAGCAGACCCGTCGCGTCACCTGCCTGACCCACCACGTCGAAACCGGATCGCTCGAGGAGGCTGGACAGGCCCTCCCGCAGCAGGACGTCGTCGTCGGCGACCACTACTCGTACGGCGTTCATCACACGGGATTGTCGCACCGATCCGGGCCGACTACCGGCTAGCGGGGGGACCCGGGTACGGGTAACCCCCGCCGAGGATGGCGGCCAGCCCCGGCGACGACAGGGCGTCCGTCGCGGGACAGTGGTCTCGACGACCATGGGGCGCGAGGAGTGGGGCCGATGCCGAAGATCCGATGCCGCAGCGAGATCGACGCGCCGTCCGGCGACATGCACGCCATCGTCGCTGCACTGAGACGACTGGCCGGGCAGACTGCGACCGCTGGGCGGCCGGGCCGCCGAGACCTGACGCTGGACCCCGAAGCCCTGGACCCCGAAGCCCTGGACTACGACGCCTCGATCGAGGTGTACGACGTGTTGGACGACGAAGATGCGGCGACCGGACGCGCGCTGGTGGTGTGGACGGTGACGTTCCCGGTCCGCGACGTCTGCGCCGCGGCGATCCAGCGCTACCGCGACGCGGCGTTCACGGACTTCGTCGAACGACTCGCGCTCGAATGGCCCGCGGTGGTCGGCATCGCGTCCTGACCGCGGCCTCGTCCGGCGAACCCGGCGGGGTCGGGCTGTGACGCATGCGACACTCTGCGGATGGCCATGTCAATCGAACGCCCCAAGCTGGAAGGCAACGTCGCCGTCGGGGCCGACCGTCAGATCGGTTTCGCCGAGTTCGGTGATCCGCAGGGCCGTGCCGTCTTCTGGCTGCACGGCACCCCCGGCGCCCGCCGCCAGATACCCGTCGAGGCGCGCGCATACGCCGAGGCCAAGCGGATCCGGCTGATCGGCGTCGACCGCCCGGGCATCGGATCGTCGACACCGCACCAGTACCCCAACGTGCTGGCCTTCGCCAACGACCTACGCACCATCGCCGACGTGCTGGGCATCGATCAGATGGCGGTCATCGGGCTGTCCGGCGGCGGCCCGTACGCGCTGGGGTGCGCTGCGGCGATGCCCGATCGCGTCGTCGTGACGGGCGTACTGGGCGGCGTCGCACCCACCGTCGGTGCCGAGCGCATCGGCGGCGGGCTGATGGGCTTCGGGTCGAGGGTTGCGCCCGCTCTGCCCTTCATCGGTCTACCGCTGCGGCTGGCCGCCGTCGGCCTGGTCCACATGATCCGCCCGATCGCGCCCGTGGCCCTGCACGCGTACGCCGCGGTGTCACCGGAGGCCGACCGGCGTCTCCTCCTGCGGCCGGAGTTCGGCGCGATGTTCCTCGACGACCTGCTCAACGGCAGCCGCAAACAGCTGTCCGCGCCGTTCGCCGACGTCGCCGTGTTCGCCAAGGAGTGGGGTTTCCAGCTCGAGGAGGTAAAGGTGCCGGTGCGCTGGTGGCATGGTGACGCCGACCACATCGTGCCCTTCGCCCACGGCCAGCACGTCGTCGCGCGCCTGCCCGACGCCGAACTGTTCACCCTGCCGGGCGAGAGCCACCTCGGCGGTCTCGGCGTCGCCGAGGAGATCCTCGGCAGCATCATCGACCTGTGGGACTCCGTCGACGTCGAACGGTGAGGAGGTGACGTACCACCAGCCGCTCCCCCCGCCGCATGCCGCAGCGCCTCGGCGCTCGACCGCGGACGTGGTGATCTCCATCGTCGTCATGGTGCTGACGGTGCTGTTCGGCGCGGGTGCCGCGCTGATGGGTTTCTTCCTGCTCGCGTTCCTGGATCACTGCCCACCGCAGACGTGCAGCGTCGACGGCGCCGTGACCGCCGTCGGCACCGCCGTGGTGGCCGCCGCCGCGATCGCGCTGGTGGGCTTCACTATCACGGTCGTCCAGCTGGTGCGCAGCAAGCCGGCGTGGCCGTTCGCGCTCGGGACGTTCGTGCTGTGCGGCGTGGCGTTCGCACTCGGCGGTGTCGGCTACGACGCCGCAGTCGGTGGCTGAGCCCCTCAGCGGATTCGGGCTCAGCGGATTCGGGCGTTGTCCGGGTCGTAGATCGCCTTGCGCGACACGGTGATCGGATACGCGGTGCCGCCGACGTTGACCTCGTAGGACCCGGTGTCGATCCAGGTCGCGTCGATCGGCTCGCCGTCGGCGGACCGGACGTACGCCAGCCCGACGCACGCGCCCGTGGTCTCGCCCCACGCCGCCGACGTCACCTGGCCGGCGACCCCGCCGTTGCGCAGCACGAGTTCACCACCCCAGAGCATGGCATCGGGTGCGTCGACCCGGAATCCGACGACGCGGCGGCGCGCTCCGTCGGAGCGGGCCTTCTCCACGGCGGTGCGTCCGAGGAAGTCCACGTCACCGGACAGCTTGCAGGCGAACAGGAGTCCGGCTTCGACGGGTCCGTCGCCGGGCGTGAGTTCACGCCCGAACGCCCGGTAGCCCTTCTCGAGTCGCAGGGATTCGATGGCGTAGTAGCCGCCGCGGGCCACGCCGAACGCCGCGCCCGCCGTCATCAGGTCCTCGTACACGCCGACCGCGAACTCCGTCGGAACGTAGAGTTCCCAACCCAGTTCGCCGACGTAGGTGATGCGGGTGGCGCGCACGGTGGAATACCCCAGCGAGATCAGCCGGCTCGTCCCGAACGGGAAGCCGTCGTCCGACAGGTCGGCGTCACTGAGCGAGGCCAGCAGTTCGCGAGAGCGGGGACCCATGACGCCGAACACCGCCATTGCGGACGTGACGTCGACGAGTTGAGCAGCGTTGCCCGGCGGGCGGTTTCGAACGATGTGGTCCTTGTCGCGCTCGGTGGTCGCGGCGCTGCTGACGATCATGAACTCGTCGCGCGCAGTGCGGGTGACCGTCACGTCGGCCTCGTAGGTACCGCGGGCGTTGAGCATGCCGGTGTAGACGGTGCGGCCCACGTCGACGGCGACGTCCGCGGTGCACAGCCACTGCATAGCGGCCTCGGCATCGGGCCCCACCATCAGGTACTTGGAGAACGACGTCTGGTCGAACACCGTGACGCCGGATCTGGTGCTGGTCTGCTCGGCCGCCGACCACGGCAACCAGTTCGGCTTACCCCAGCAGTACTCGATGACCGGGGGCTCGCCGTCAGGGGCGAAGAAGTTGGCCCGCTCCCACCCCATGCGGCTGCCGAAGTTGGCGTTCGCCGCGGCCAGCAGGTGGTGGACCGGGGACCGCCGAAAGGGGCGCGCGGTGGTCAGTTCGCGATTGGGCCACGGAATCTCGTAGTGCACGCCGAGGACTTCGGCGACCCGGTCGTGCAACCACCGGTTGTTGCCGTTGAACGGCGCGAAGCGCCGGATGTCGACCCCGGTGAGGTCACTCGTCGGCGCCCCACCGACGATCCACTCCGCCAACGCGCGGCCGGCGCCACCCGCAGATGCGATGCCCACGGAATTGAAGCCCGCGGCGACGAAGTAGTGGGCGCACTCGGGAGCCTCGCCGAGGATGAACTGGTTGTCGGGCGTGAAGCTCTCCGGCCCGTTGTACAGCTTCTTCAAGCCGGTCTGCTCGAGCACCGGTATGCGCAGCAGCGCGTTGTCCATCAGGATCTGGAAGTGGTCCCAATCCTCCTTGAGGAGCTGGAATTCGAAGGGGTACGGGATCTGGTCGGGGCCGACCCACGGCTTGGCCTCGGGTTCGAAGCCGCCGATCACGAGGCCGCCGACCTCCTCCTTGAAGTACGTGTACCCGTCGGGGTCGCGCAGGATCGGCAGGTCGGGATGCACGCCATCGACCGCCTCGGTCACGACGTAGAAGTGCTCGGCCGAGTGCAGTGGAACGTTGACGCCCGCCATGGCAGCCAGCTGCTTGGCCCACTGTCCCCCGCAGTTGACGACGATCTCGGCCTCGACGTCACCGGCGTCGGTGCGCACGCCGACCACGCGGCGCCGGCCACCGTCGTCGGCCACCATCGTCGCGATCACCCTGGTGCGCTCGACGATTCGCGCGCCGCGAAGGCGAGCCCCCTTCGCCAGCGCCAACGTCAGGTCCGTGGGGTTGGCGCGACCGTCGGCAGGCAGCCAGATCGCACCGACGAGGTCGTCGATCCGCATCATCGGGTAGTGCTCGAGCGCCTGTTCCGGTGTGATCAGCTCACATTCGAGGTCGAAGGCCGCGGCGTTGGCGGCCGTGCGCCGCAGCTGCGTCATACGGTCCTCGGTGCGCGCGACGATCACGCCCCCGCACTGCCGGTAGCCGGCGGTGAGGCCGGTCTCCGCCTCGAGTTCGGTGTACAGCTGAGTCGAGTACTGCACGAGCCGGGTACCGCCCTCGGATGCCCGCAGCTGACCCACCAGACCGGCCGCGTGCCACGTGGTCCCGGACGACAACCTGCCCTGCTCGATCAGCAGCACGTCGGTGTACCCGAGCTTGGTCAGGTGGTAGGCCACGCTGGTTCCGATGACGCCACCACCGATCACCACCACCTGGGCGCGGGTGGGGAGGGCTTTGCTTGTCGTGTGCTGCTGCGATTCCTCGGCCACGTCGTTCCTTAGTCCGGTGCTCGCGCGTCGTCGAGCAGTCGAGTGAAGTCGGGACCCCGGAACTCCTCCACGGCGCGTTCGTAGCGCTCCATGGCCCACTCCCAGAAGTCGAATTGCAATGCGCTGGCGCCATTTTGGATGCAACCCCACAGCGTCCAGCCGTATTGCGACACCGTGCCCTGCAGCCGGGCCCTCGCGAAGAGGCGGCGCGAGGCGCGGCCGTGGTAGGCGGTGACGAGTTCCTCGAACTGCTCGATCGACAGGTTGCACTCCCGCCAGACGTTGCCCAGTTCGAAGCATGGGTCGTTGTTGCCGGAGTATTCGTAGTCGATGAGCCACACGTGGTCGCCGTCCTCGACGAAGTTGGCCGCCAGCAGGTCGTTGTTGCAGGGCACGGTGGTGTCGTCGTCGGCCAGCGCCGCGCGGATCGCCGCGAACCGCTCGGCGTAGTCGTGGTAATCGTCGGGTATGCGAAACCCGTTGTCCGAGATGACCTTCAGATACGACGGCTGAAGGGTGAACATGTCGAAGTCGTCACGGAAGCGCGGGCCCGCGTGCAGTGCCCGGCATGCCTTCGCCACCTTGGCGATGACGCCCGGCCTGGCGAAGTCGTCGTCGCACAGCGTCCGGCCCGGCACGAAGCCGATCAGCAGGATGCCCAGGTCGGGGCGGTAGTCGACGACCGGTGCACCCACGCCGGCCGCCTCAGCCGCGCGACTGTTGGCGTACTCGTTGTCGCGGTCGATGCCGAGCAGGCTGCTCGACGTGTCGCAGCACCGCGCGACGTAGACCCCCGAGGGGGTGGTCACCTTGACGTTGCGGTTGGTCAGTCCGCCCGCGAGGTCCTCGAGTTCCCGCGGTCGACCGGCGAGCGCGGGGAACTGCTCGAGGAGGGCGTCGAGTTCGGCCAGTTCGACACTGCCGAAGGAGAACGGCAACGCCGCTCAGCTCCCCCGGCTCGGTGTCGCAGAACGGCTGAGCACCGAACGCAGCAGGTGCATCGCGACGGTCGTCGACCGCTCGCGGACGTCGGAGCGGTCACCCGGTAGCAGAAGGGTTCTCGTCAGCGTGGTGCCGTCAGCCAGCCGGACGCTGAAGCACACGGTGCCGACCGGCTTCTCGGCGCTGCCGCCGCCAGGTCCGGCGATGCCCGTGGTCGCGACGGCGGTGTCGGCGCCGAAGCGTGCGAGCGCACCGGCGGCCATCGCCTCGGCGACGGGCTCGGACACTGCTCCGTGCGACGCGATCAACGCCGGATCGACCCCGAGCAAGTCGGCCTTGGCGTCGTTCGAGTACGACACCACCCCGCCCGCGACGTAGGCCGAGGACCCGGCACGGTCGGTCAGGCGGGCGGCGATCATGCCCGCCGTGCACGATTCTGCCGTGGCGATCGTTCGGCCCGCGAGCAGATCGGCCACCTGGTCGTCGATCAGCGCTCCGTCGGTGGAGAACATCTCGGCGCCGTGGTGGGTGCGCAACAGGTCGACGAGCTGGTCGTAGATCGCTGCGTCCGCGGGCTCGTAGCGGGTGACGATCTCGAGTTCGCCCCGCCGCAGGCACGTGGTGATCTCCATGCGGTCGAAACCGTCGATGCCTGCCTCGCCGATGCGCAGCGTCTCGGCAAGACCCGACTCGGGTAGGCCGAACATCCGGATCGTCTCCTGGCGGTAGACGGTGCGGCCGGCGATCGCCTTCTGCACGGCTTCGGTGGCGAGCGCGCGCGGCCACATCGGCTGCAGTTCGCGGGGCGGGCCGGGCAACACGACCACCGTCGGCGATCCGGGCACCACCACGCCGGGCGCGGTGCCCACCGGGTCCAGGACCTCCGCACCCTCGGGAACCATGGCCTGCTTGCGGTTTGCGGTCATCACGGCGTCGAAGTCGACACCGGCGCGGGTGCCGATCAGGCGCCGCAGGATGCCTGCGATCCGCTCCTCCAGCGCCTCGTCGAGCAGCAGGTCGCGGCCGCAGAACTTGGCCACCGTCGCCACGGTCACGTCGTCGGCGGTCGGGCCGAGGCCGCCGCTCGTGATGATCAGGTCGACGCCCTCGGCGGCGAGGAAGCGCATCTGCGCCTCGATGTCGGCGGGCCGGTCCCCACAGATGGTGACGTGGGCCAATTCCACGCCGAGTTCGAGTAGCCGATCGGCGAGCCACGGCCCGTTGCGGTCCTGGATCCGCCCAGTCAGGACTTCGGTACCCGTCACGACGATTCCCGCGCGTGCGCTCACCCCGACGACCCTACGTCGACCGCGCGCCCCCGCGGGCATGGTTGCCTCCCGTTCAGGTCACGGTCATCCGTCGCGGGTAGCTTCGGCGGCCGTGACGAGTGCCGTACTGGCCATGCCCGAGGTGCTCGACCCGATGTACTGGTTGGGCGCCGGCGGACTGTTCGCGTCGGCGCTGCTTCCCGGCGTCATGTTGATCGTGTTCATCGAAACGGGCCTGTTCTTCCCGTTCCTGCCCGGCGACACCCTGCTCTTCACCGCGGGACTGCTCGCAGCGCAACCCGATGCCCCGATCGGCCCGTGGCCGCTGGGTGCCGGTGCGGCGGCGGCGGCGATCGCGGGAGGGCAGCTCGGCTATTCGATCGGCAGGCGGCTGGGGCCTGCGCTGTTCAGGCGCGACGACGCCCGCTTCTTCAAGAAGCGGTATCTGTCGACGTCCCGGGCGTTCTTCGAACGGCACGGCCGCAAGACGATCGTGATCGGTCACTTCGTCGGCGTGGTGCGCACGTTCACCCCCGTCATCGCCGGAGCGTCGGGCATGCGCTACCCCGTGTTCCTGGCCTTCGACGTGATCGGCGCCGTCGCCTGGGGTGTCGGCCTCACCGCGGTCGGCTACTACCTGGGCGCCCTGCCGTTCGTCGCCACACACCTGGAACTGGTCGTGCTGGCCATCGCGCTGCTCTCCGCACTGCCGGTGCTGCTGTCGGTGGGCCGGGCCGTGCTGCTCCGACGGCGTGGCGAGGCCGCGCCCACCGGCTAGTACGCGCGCCGCTACCGTGGTCGTCATGGCCGACAACTCGACTGACGACCGCATCGACGACGTCGCAGCAGGCGACCTGATCGACCACGACCGCGGTGACGGCACCCAGACCTACCGGGTCGTGCACCGCGACGACACCACCCGCGACGATCGGCCGATCGTCTTGGTGACGCTGGAGACCAACGGCGGCGAGACGTTCGACGTCGAGTACGCGGCAGGCACCGTGGTCACCCGGTCGCTGGAGTCCAAATGGGAGTCCGAGCAGGTCGGTCGCGAGCCGGACCGGTCCTAGTCGCGTCGCTCGTCGGCTTCGTCCTCGACGTCCACGACGGGCTGTTGCTGTTCGACGTAGTCCGCAGGGTTGCTCTCGAGGTCGACCTCGCGGTCTGACGTCGCCACCTCGTCCTCGGGCCAGTCGGCGGCGTCTCGCACCTGTTCGGCGATGTCGACGGGGTTGGCCTCGCGCAGCGGTTCCGCGTCGCTCAGTGGTTCCATGCCGGTCACTGTTCCGATCTCCCTTCTGCCATCGCGCTCGGTGATGTCACGGAGCGTTCGACGCCCCGACCGCGCGGGTACCCACCCGTCGACGTCTAAACACGGATCAGCGCGGCTCGATCGGCGTGACGGGCACCTCCACGGCCGCGGCATCGTAGGGCGTGACACGCACCCAGTTCGCGGTCACCAGCGGGCTGGGCACCACGCCCCTGACCTCGACGCTCTCGCCGGGGAACACGGTCACGTAGTTGTCGTCGTAGGTGATCGGCAGGATCTCGTCGCCACCGCGCGTCGCCGTCAGTTCGGCTCTGGCGAAGAACGCAATTCGCGTGGTCGGGTTGGTGAGCCGGATCGTGACCTCGTCGCGGCCCGCGCCGTCGACGCTGCGCTGCGCCGTCACCGTCAGCGCAGCGGCGGGCAGTGAATTGAGCGCCGTCATGTCCGCCCAGCTCGACTGATTCAGCTGGAACGCGAAGTCGCGGTTCGGGTCGACGTCGTCGTTGCGTTGGGACTGCCAGTAGACATTCTCGGTCACGACGTTGCCTGCGGCGTCGAGCAGTTCACAGCGCACGAAGAAGACCCGCGAGTCCCGCGCCTGACGGGGCAGGGTCAACGCGGGGACGGCGCCGCTGGGCGGCAGGGTCAGCGCACCGCTGGTGCGGTCGTCGCGGAGCCGGCCCGCGAGGTCGTAGACGCGGGCCCGGACGCGCATGCCCGAGGCCGCGTCCGGGGTCTGGTTCACCGCGGTGACGTTGGCGCGGTCACCGGTGGCGTAGGAGTCGAAGACGGCCGTGCGCGGACGGAGGCCCTTCTTCGCGCCGAAGTAGGCGCCGCCGGGACGCAGGTAGTAGTCGAAGAGGTTGCCGAAGAAGGACGGCCAGTGGTTGTTCAGCATCCAGTAGAGCGTCATCTTGTGACCCGCCCAGCCCAGCGCGGCGTAGGCCTCGAACTGGGCGCGAGTCGATTCGTAGTGCGCCAGTTGCGCCTTCGCGGCGAACTGCTCGGCGCCCGACGACGGCCCGTAGCGCCGGGTGATCACGCGCTGGATGCTGCGCAGCACTTCGTTGTCGGTATTGGATCCGGCGTGGAAGTACCAGTCGTCGTTGATCGGCCACAACCGGTCGGGCGGGATGAACTCCTCGAGGCTGGCGAACGGTGGGATGTGCTCGTTGTCGCCCTGCTCGGCCGAGGCGCCGCGGGCAGCGCGGTACTCACCGCTGAACCAGTAGGTCGGCGGCCGCCAGGTGTACGGACCCTCCATGTGGATGCCGTCCCACAGTCGCTCGCCGTCGGCGTCGACGGTGTACGACGAGACGCTGTCCACGATGGCGTTCTGCCAGTGCAGGTCTCGCAGAATGGCGTGGTAGTCGCCGGCGAGCGGCATGGGGGGCCGGCCGTCGCTGGCGTTGGCCCACACGAACGCCGAGGCATGCGACCGCAGCATCGACACCTGTGAGCGGACACTGGCCCTTGCCACGGCGTTGTCCTCGGCGTCCCACTGTGCCCACTTCTCCCACTGGTTGCAGCACATCCAGCCGACCATCAGCGGGATGCCGAGTTCGTCGGCCTGCTCGACGAAGCCCTCGGTGGGGATCTTCGACTCCAGCCGAAGCATGTTCAGCCCGAGGTCGCGCGTGTAGGACAGGATGGCGTCCTCGCGGTCGGGGTCGTAGTCGTAAAGCAGGTCCGGAGTGTAGTTGGCGCCGCGGACGAGGAAGTCGCGTCCGTTGACCAGCAAGTAGAAGTTGCCGCCGCGACCGATCTCGGGGAAACGCTCGTCGTCGTCGCGCAGTTGGGTCACTTCGCGGACGCCGAAGCGCTGCGTCCTGGTGTCGACGGGCGTTCCGCGAGAGACGAACTCGATGCGCAGGTCGTACAGTTTCGGCTCGCCCATGGTGTACGGCCACCAGAGGTCCGGGTCGCGCATTACGAGGTCCGGGAAGTCGTCCGGGGCGAACCGCTCCTCTCTGGTTTCGCCGGGTGCGAGTGAGACGTCGCGTTCGACGGTGACACTCGCCCGACCGGACCTGCTGATCGTGGCGCGCAGCACTCCCCCGGTGCGGGTCGCCCCGGAGTTGCGCAGCGTCGAGTAAAGGGTCAGTCGAGCACTGTCGGTGGCGGGCAACGGCAGATCGGTCGTGACCGTCGACGCCTCGATGGCCACGGCACCGGACGACTCGAGGTAGACGGGTTTCCAGATGCCCGCATTGCGGTCGGCGACGAAGGAGTTGCCGTTGGCCGGGTTCTTGCCCGGCCCCTGATAGCCGAGGTAGTTCCAGTTGATCCAGTCGAACCAGCTGTCGGCGAGTTCCACGCCGTCGACGTCTTGCAGCGCCCGTTCGGGAACGACCTTGACCGCCAGTGCGTTCGGGCCGCCGGGCACGATCCAGCGTGAGACTTCGAGGTCGTGTTCGACGTACATGCCGACCACCTGGCGATCGTCGGCGACGAGGTGGCCGTTGAGCCAGATCTCTGCCCGGTAGTTGATGCCGGGGAAGGTCAGGTGATAGGACGTGTGGCCTGCGCGCGCGTCGAACGTGGTGCGGTACCACCAGTCCTGCTGCCACAGATCCTGCGGCACTTCGTCGCGAAGGTTCTTACCGTAGTACAGGTTCGGGTACGTGCCGTCGTCCTCGAGAGCCTGGAGCACGGTGGCGGGCATGCTGGCGACCGCGTGCCAGTCGACGGGCTGGTAGTCGGTGCGCGAGAGCGCAGACCCGTCGGCATCGAGACCGCGCGCCGACCTGAGTTGCCAGCCGTCGGCGATCTCGCGCGTCGACGATGGCGGCTCCGGCGTCGCAAAACGGGGCAGGTCGCCCGCGCAGATCGCCATGAGCAACACGGTGACGATCAGCAGGACGGGGCCACGCACGGCCGTCCGGCGCGTCTCGGTCGCAATGGCGATGCTCTCCCTCTGCCGGGGTCGAACCGACCGGCCCAGAACCTACATTGTGCCGGTGGCGGCCTGCCGGTGCGTCAGTCGCCTGCGATACCGCTGATCAGGCGGTCGCACACCACGACCATCTGCCGCAGCGCGTCCTCGCCGTCGGGTGCCCTGGCGATGTACAGCGCGGCCTCGTCGAGGGCGCCGAGCAGCACGTGGGCGGTGGGGCGCAGCGGCTGCTCGGGTATCGCGCCGTCGGACATGGCCTGGGCCAGCATCGCCTCGACGATGCCGAGTCCGTACTTCATGCCCACCTCGCGCCAGCGCGCCCACCCCAGCACTGCGGGCGCGTCGATCAGCACGATGCGCGCGACGGCGGGTGACGAGCACTCCTCCAGGAACAGGCGGGCGCCGACGCGCATGGCCGCGAGTTGGTCGGCCGGCGCCGCGGCGGCGATGCGGTCGGTGATGGCGACGACCAGACCGCGTTCCACGTCCTCGTACACCTCGGCGAACAGCGCTGCCTTGTCGCCGAATTGGTGATACAGCGCGCCGCGGGTGACTCCCGCCGCCTCGACCACCGCCTGGGTCGAGACGGCGGCGTAGCCGTGGGCGGCGAAGAGTTCGCGGCCCGCGTCGAGTAACCGGGCACGCGTCGTCGCGGTGCGCTCGGCCTGCGTCCGGCGTCGAGCCGGCTTCTCACCATTGACTTCCATACAGTGTGCACGTAACTTTCATACCGAGTGTTCGTAAGTTGAGGAGAGGATAACGGAGATGCCCGAGGTCAGGCTGCAGGGAGCGACGATCCACTACCGCGTGTTGGGTCCGGACGACTCGACCCGTCCGCCGGTCGTGTTCGCGCACGGCATCCTGGTGGATCACCGGCTCTGGCTGACGGTGGCAGAGACGTTGGCAGGCAACGGCTTCCGATGCATCCTGCCGGATCTCCCGCTGGGCTCGCACGTCATGCCGGTCGACGACGAGGTCCTGCGCAGCCCGCAGGCGGTCGCCGAACTGCTGCACCAGTTCCTGGTGGCCCTCGACCTCGACGACGTCACGCTGGTGGGCAACGACACCGGCGGCGGGTTGTGCCAACTGCTCGTCGACGCCCACCCGGAGCGTATCGGCAGGCTGGTGCTGACCAACTGCGATGCGTTCGAGAAGTTTCCGCCGTTCCCGTTCAACGTCGTCTTCGCGACCATGCGTGGACCGCGGACGATCAAGGCGCTCGCCGGGCTCATGCGCATACCCGCACTGCGGTACTCGCCCCTCGGGTACGGCCTGCTGCTTCGGCGCAGGGACGATCTCACGGCGTCGTGGGTCCGGCCGTGCGTCGCCGATTCGCGCATCGGGCGCAACCTCGCCACGCTGTTGCGAGGCGTGGCCGCAACGGATCTCACCGACGTCGCGACCCGGCTGCCCCGGTTCGACAAGCCCGTCACGCTGGTGTGGGGTCAGGCCGACCGCAGCTTCACGCCGGAACTCGGCAGGCGCCTGGCCGCGCTGTTTCCCAACGCCACACTCGTCGAGGTGCCGGGCGCGCGGACGTTCGTCGCGCTCGACGCACCGCACGCCGTTGTCGACGCGATCGCGACCGCGGACGCGACGCGCTAGAAGAATTCCCCGCTAGAAGAGGTCCTTGTGCGGCACGTCGGTGACCAGGCCGCCGTCGACGATGAACTCGGCGCCCGTGGAGAACGACGACTCGTCGCTGGTGAGGAACACCACGAACGTCGCCACCTCCTCCGACTGGCCGGGACGGCCAAGCGGCGTGGTCACCATGTCGTCGGGGAAGTGCTTGGTCATGGGGGTCCGGATGAACCCCGGGTGCAGCGAGTTGACACGAATGTTGAACTTGCCCAACTCGATGGCCGCGGACTTCGACAGGCCGCGCACCGCCCACTTGGTTGCGACGTAGGGGTGCACCATCGGCGCCCCGCGCAGACCTTCGATCGACGACACGTTGACGATCGAACCCCCGCCGGCGGTCTTCATCGCGCCGACGCACGCCTGCATGCCCAGGAACGTGCCGGTGAGGTTCACGTCGAGCACCTTCTGCCACTTGGCCATGTCGAACTTGCCGATCTGGCCCATCGCGACGATGCCCGCATTGTTGACCAAACCGGTCAGCGACCCGAACTGATCGACGGCCGCAGCGACGGCCGCGTCCCACTCCTCGGCGTCGGTCACGTCGAGGTGCGCGTAGAGGGCGCTGTCACCTAGTTCGTCGGCGAGCGCCTTGCCCTCGTCGTCCAGGATGTCGCCGATGACCACTTTGCCGCCCTCGGCCACCAGGGCCCTGGCATGTGCGGCGCCCATGCCCCGAGCCCCGCCGCTGATCAGTACGACTTTTCCGTCCACGCGTCCCATGACGGGTCAGGCTACCGTACGGGTTTCTCGAACTAGAACCTGTTCCAATTCGGCGGGTCAGCACGCATACTGCGTGGGCCTGAGTCGGAAGGCACCGTCGGGAGGAAACATCAGCATGGCGATCCGCGTCGCACTCATCGGTACCGGAAACTGCGGCAGCCTCGCGCTGCGCCAACTCGTCGAGGATCAGCGCTTCGAGCTGACCCACGTCTGGGTGTCCTCGGACGCCAAAGTCGGCAGGGACGCGGGAGATCTCGCCGGGCTCGAGGTGACCACCGGCATCGTCGCGACCAACGACCTCGACGCCATCGTGGCGGCCAAGCCCGACTGCGTCGTCTACTGCGCGATGGGCGACACGCGACTGCCCGAGGCCATGGCCGACGTGCGCCGGTTCCTGAGTGCGGGCATCAACGTCGTCGGTTCAGCGCCCGGCGTGCTGCAGTACCCGTGGCAGGTAGTTCCCGACAAGTACATCGGCCGCGTCGAAGACGCTGCGCGCGAAGGCAATTCGACGGTGTTCATCACCGGGGTGGATCCGGGGTTCGCGACCGACCTGCTGCCCTTCGCGCTCGCGGGCACCTGCCAGAGCATCCAGCAGGTCCGGACGATGGAGATCGCCGACTACGCCACCTACGACGGTGCGACGGTGATGTTCGACGTGATGGGCTTCGGCAACCAGATCGGCGACCTGCCCATCCTGTTCCAGCCCGGCGTGCTCGGCATCGCCTGGGGCACCGCCATCCGGCAGCTGGCTGCCGGACTCGGCGTCGAGGTCGACGAGATCAGGGACTCCGTCGAGCAGGAACCGGCCCCCGAGGACATCGACGTCGCGGTCGGCACGATCGCCAAGGGGACCGTCGCTGCGCTGCGGTTCCAGATCGAGGGCATGGTGAAGGGTCGTCCGGTGATCGTGGTCGAACACATCACCCGCCTGCGCGGCGACCTGCGGCCCGACTGGGCGCAGCCTGCCCAGGAGGGCGGGTCCTACCGGGTGGAGATCACCGGTGAGCCGTCATACGTCATGGACGTCTGCCCGACCAGTCGCAACGGCGACCACAACTACGCCGCGATCCTCGCGGCGGCGGGGCGCATCGTCAACGGCATCCCGGACGTGGTGGCCGCAGCGCCCGGCATCCGGACGACGCTCGACATGCCACTGGTCACCGGCAAGGGAGTGGTGCGCTAGCGGGCTTCGGCGCGTCCGACGTTCGTCCACTCGAGCCGGACCTGCGTGCCTGCCTCTGACGCCTCGATCGAGGAGCGGTCCGCGAGTGCTTCCATCAGCGGGATGCCGCGGCCCCGGCTGAGCGCCCTTGGCGACTCCGGGTTGCGCCAGCACCCGCGGTCGGCGATCACCACGACGATGGTCGACTCGGCGGGCTCGAACCATGCCTGTAGATCCATCGTGCCCGCGCGCGGCGCGCCGACGTACGCGAACTCCGCGCAGTTGGCGAGCGCCTCGTTGATCGCGAGCACGAGATCACTGGTCCGCGTGGCGTCCAACGTGAAGAAGGTGCGCAGCCACGCAGCGAACTCATCGCGGATCTGGGAGGCGGTGCGTGCGTCGGCGGCAGCCTCGAGTCGCTCGAAGTGCTCCGCGTTGGCAACGTCGGCGGTGGACATCGAATCGATCATGGCAGGTGATGCGTACCCGGTCGATCCTCTCGGTAAGCGTGTCTGCGAGCCGAGTTCACGGGGGTACCTCAGGAATCGAGTGCGGCGAGCGCTTCGTCGAGGGTGGCGTACAGCGGAACGATGTCCGCGATGCCGACGAGCTTCAGCGGACGGCTGGTCGCCGGGCCCTCGGCGACGATGCAGAACTTGGTGCCGTCGTCCTTCTCCTCGTGTGCTGCCACGATGACGCCCATGCCCGCCGAGGCCAGGAACTCGACCGCGGTGAGGTCGACTACGAGACCGGCCGGCTTGTTGCTGAGGGCGGTACGGATCGCCCCTTCCAGCTGTGGCGCGGTCAGCATGTCGACCACGCCGGAGGGTGCCACGACGGCGACCTCCCCGATCTGCCGCTCGCTGACCTCGCACGCCGATGACGACGATGAGGCCGCGTTGGCGGCTGATGCTTCGCGTTGTTCGTCCAAGGCCCATCTTCCCTGTTCGGCCGCATCGCTGGCTGCGAATCGGCGCTGCTTTCATGCTCGCGAGGCTTCCGACTGAACCAGGCAAGAACGAAACTACTGTGATCGAACCTAGCCGATGAGCCCGACTTCGTACCTATCGGCTACCGTCTGCACCCCCGCGAGTCAGCCAGTGATGCTCAAATGGGGTCGGACGCCGATCAGACTCAGCCCAGCGACTCGGCCCAGCGGCTCCAGGAGGCAGATGACCCCGCACCCGCAATTGTCGGCCATCGCGTCGAGCGCGGCCGACGCGCGCATCGGTGCGTTCTTCGATCTCGACGGCACGTTGGTCTCCGGATTCACTGCCACCGTGCACGCCGGCCACCGCATCCGCAGCAGGCAGGCGCGCATCGGCGAGGTGCTCGGCGTGATCGAGGCATCGGTGCGCTACCGGCTGGGCCGCATGGAGTTCGAACGGCTGATGTTGCGGGCGGCCGGATACCTGCAGGGCGAGTTGCTGGCCGATCTCGACGACCTCGGCGAGTACCTGTTCCGCACCCACATCCAGGCACGGGTCTTCGACACGATGCGCGGGATCGTCGCCGCACACCAGGACCGCGGCCACACCGTCGTGCTGAGTTCGTCGGCGCTGACCATCCACGCCGAGCCGGTGGCGCGCTACCTGGGCATCGACCACGTCATCTGCAACCACTTCGACACCGACGAGCGCGGGGCGCTCAACGGCGGCATCATCCGGCCGGTCGTCTGGGGGCCGGGCAAGGCCGCGGCCGCCCGACGCTTCTGCGAGGCCAACGACGTCGACCTGTCGCGCAGCTACTTCTACGCCGACGGCGACGAGGACATCCCGTTGATGCGGGAGGTGGGGTCGCCCAGGCCGGTGAACCCGCGGTCGCGTCTCGCTGCGGAGGCGGCGAAGCAGGGCTGGCCGGTGCTCGAGGTCAGCGGTCCCGGTCGTCCCGCGTCGGCGCGCCTGCTGCGGCGCCGGGGTGGGCGTCGATGATCGCGCGCACGGTGCGCCTGCAGCGACCGCACTCCGACCCTGCGCCGCACGCCGCGGCGACGTCCTTGGAGGATTTGGCGCCGGCCGCCACGGCGTCGGTGACGGCCTGATTGGTGACGCCCACGCACAGGCAGACGTACATCAGTTGCCGCCCGTGGTGTCCTCGATGTCTGGAGTCGGGATGCGCAGTATCTGACGCAACCTGCCGATGAAGACGGGCGGATAGGCGCCGATCCCGGCCCGGCCCAACCATTCGGAGTTCAGGTCCGAATCGCGCAGCCAGTGTCGGGCGTGGCGCTCGTCGTCGATTTGAAACAGCATCATCACCTCGCGCTCGTCGTCGAACGCGCTGAACACCGACGTCTTGCGCACGCCCGCGGCTCGCAGGTCGCCCGCGGTCTCCCGGACGTGGTCGACGAGCCCGGGGACGCTCGCCACCGGGGTCACCACCGAGACCATCACCTCCGGCGCGGTCGGCGTCATCTCACCGACGAGGTCGAGTCGGTCGATCAGCTCACCCGCGAACACGGCCGGGATGTCCTCGACGCCGACGGCGTCGAACCAATCGAAGAAGACGCGTGACCGCAACAGCTCGATGATCGTCTCGCGCGTGTGGATCGCCATCAGGACCATGACCCGGTCCGGTTCGGTCGTCGAGGTGTACACGAGGACGTGGTGCGCGCCGAGGTCGGCCAGCGCGTCCCGACGACGTTCGAGCAGCGGTAGCACCCGTTCCGGGTCGGGGATGCGGTAGTCGGAGGCGAGGACGAGCGAGTGGTTCAGCCAGTGCGTCACGGTCTGCGGTCCCTCCTCGAGACGATCACGTGTTGTAACGCGATTCGCGAAAAACGGTAATGACCTTCTCCTGCGCTGTCGAGTCCCGATGTGCGCCGTCTAATCCCCAGGATTGACCCGGAGCGGGGTTGGCGGGTACTAAACTAGAACACGTTCCAATTCGAAGCTCACCGCTCGAGCCCCACCTAGGAGCTGGCATGCACACCCCCCTCTGCGATCAGATCGGCATCGAGTTCCCGATCTTTGCCTTCACACATTGCCGCGACGTCGTGGTCGCCGTCAGCAAGGCCGGCGGATTCGGCGTCCTGGGAGCCGTCGGGTTCACTCCCGAGCAGCTCGAGATCGAGCTGAACTGGATCGACGAGCACATCGGCGACCACACCTACGGCGTCGACATCGTCATCCCGAACAAGTACGAGGGCATGGACGCGAACCTGTCCGCCGACGAGCTGGCGAAGATGCTGCAGGACATGGTCCCGCAGGAGCACCTCGACTTCGCCAAGAAGATCCTGACCGATCACGGCGTCCCGCTCACCGCCGAGGACAACGAGAGCACTCTGCAGCTGCTCGGGTGGACCGAGGCAACCGCCACTCCGCAGGTCGAGGTGGCGCTCAAGCACCCCAAGATGACGCTGATCGCCAACGCGCTCGGCACTCCGCCACGGGACATGATCGAGCACATCCACGCCGAGGGCCGCAAGGTCGCCGCGCTGTGCGGCTCGCCGAGCCAGGCGCGCAAGCACGCGGATGCGGGCGTCGACATCATCATCGCCCAGGGCGGCGAGGCCGGCGGCCACTCGGGCGAAGTCGGCTCGATCGTGCTGTGGCCGCAGGTGGTCAAGGAGGTCGCACCGGTTCCGGTCTTGGCGGCCGGTGGCATCGGCAGCGGCCAGCAGATCGCCGCAGCGCTCGCGCTCGGCGCGCAGGGCGCCTGGACGGGATCGCAGTGGCTCATGGTCGAGGAGGCCGAGAACACCCCCGTGCAGCAGGCGGCGTACGTGAAGGCGGGCAGTCGCGACACCGTGCGCAGCCGTTCGTTCACCGGCAAGCCGGCGCGGATGCTGCGCAACGACTGGACCGAGGCCTGGGAGAACCCGGAGAACCCCAAGCCGCTCGGAATGCCGCTCCAGTTCATGGTGTCGGGGATCGCGGTCGCCGCCACCAACAAGTACCCCAACGAGAGCGTCGACGTCGCCTTCAACCCGGTCGGCCAGGTGGTGGGCCAGTTCGAGAAGGTCGAGAAGACCTCGGCCGTCATCGAGCGATGGGTTCAGGAGTACCTCGATGCGACCAACACGCTCAACGAGTTGAACGAGGCGGCTTCGGTCTAGCCACCTGCCCGGTCCGACGAAGGCCCCCTCCCGATTCGGGAGGGGGCCTTCGCGTCGTTCGGTGCGGCACTGGCCTTCGGGGCTATCGGCCCGCTACGGCGCTATGTATGCTGCTCTACATAATCAATGCCGAGGAGGCGCCACAGTGGTCAGTCCACGGGAACGGATGGTCGTCTCGACCGCTCTGCTGATCCGCGAGCGCGGCGCACATTCGACCGCGATCTCCGACGTCCTCGCGCACAGCGGTGCCCCGCGCGGGTCGGCCTACCACTACTTCCCCGGTGGCCGTAACCAATTGCTCTGCGAGGCAGTCGATTACGCCGCTGACTTCGTTGCCGCTCAGATCGACGCCGCCCGGGATGCCCTCGAGGTGCTCGACGTCGTGTTCGACGGCTTCCGTGCCTCGCTGGCCGAGTCGGACTACCGCGCCGGATGCCCCGTCGTCGCGGTGGCAGTCGAGGCGGACAACGCGCCGGCGCTCGACCGGGCCGCCGTGGCCTTCACGCGGTGGACCGAGTCGATCCGGCGACGACTCGAGGACGACGGCGTCGCCCGGGAGCGTGCCGAGGAGATCGCGATGCTGCTGATGACCTCGCTCGAGGGCGCGATCGTGGTGGCGCGCGCGACGCGCGACGCCACACCGATCGACCTCGTCCACAGACAGCTGCGCGCCATCGTGGCGGCAGAGACCGGAGAAGGGAAGTCGTCGCGATGACCACCGACGTCACCACCGAATGGCAGGCCACGGCCTGCATCCTGTGCGAATGCAACTGCGGCATCGTCGTGCAGACCGAGGACCGCACGATCGCCAAGATCCGCGGCGACAAGGCGCATCCCGCGTCGCAGGGCTACACCTGCAACAAGGCGCTGCGCCTGGACCACTATCAGAACGACCGCAACCGGCTCACCTCTCCCTTGCGCCGCCGCCCCGACGGCTCCTACGAGGAGATCGACTGGGACACAGCCATTCTCGAGATCGCCGAGGGCTTCGCCCGGATCCGGGACGAGCACGGCGGGGACAAGGTGTTCTACTACGGCGGTGGCGGCCAGGGCAACCACCTTGGTGGCGCATACAGCGGCGCCTTCCTGCGCGCCATCGGCTCCCGCTACCGCTCGAACGCGTTGGCACAGGAGAAGACCGGTGAACACTGGGTCGACCGGCACCTCTACGGCGGCCATACCCGCGGTGAGTTCGAGCATGCCGAGGTGTCGGTGTTCGTCGGCAAGAACCCGTGGATGTCGCAGAGCTTCCCCCGTGCCCGGGTGGTGCTCAACGAGATCGCCAAGGACCCCGGACGCTCGATGATCGTGATCGACCCCGTCGTCACCGACACCGCGAAGCTGGCGGACTTCCACCTGCGGGTCCGGCCCGGCACCGACGCCTGGTGCCTCGCTGCGCTCGCCGCGGTGCTCGTCACCGAGAACCTGTGCGACGACGCCTTCCTTGCCCAGCACGTCACCGGCGTCGACGCGGTGCGCGAGGTGCTGCGCGAGGTCCCGATCGCCGACTACGCGCAGCGTTGCGGCGTGGCGGAGGACCTGATCCGCGGCGCTGCTCGGCGCATCGCGGCCGCGTCGAGCGTCGCGGTGTTCGAAGACCTCGGCGTTCAGCAGGCACCCAACAGCACGCTGTGCTCCTACCTCGACAAGCTGCTGTGGATCCTCACCGGCAGCTTCGCCAAACGCGGTGCGCAGCATCTGCATTCGATGTTCGCGCCGTTGTTCGCCACCAGCGGGGTCGGGCGGACGCCGGTGACGGGAGCGCCGGTCATCGCAGGGCTGGTCCCCAGCAACGTCGTGCCGCAGGAGATCCTGACCGATCACCCAGACCGGTTCCGCGCCATGATCGTCGAGAGCAGCAATCCCGCGCACTCGGTGGCCGACTCGGCCGCCGTCCGGGAGGCGCTGTCGTCGCTGGAACTGCTCGTCGTCATCGACGTCGCGATGACCGAGACGGCCCGGCTCGCCGACTACGTGCTGCCTGCGGCCAGTCAGTTCGAGAAGCCCGAGGCGACCTTCTTCAATCTGGAGTTCCCGCACAACACCTTCCACCTGCGGCACCCGATCTTCGAGCCACTGCCGGGCACGCTGGCCGAACCCGAGATCTGGGCCCGGTTGGTGCGTGCGCTCGGAGTGGTCGACGAGGAGGATCTGCGACCGCTGCGCCTGGCCGCCGAGTCCGGGCTGGACGCCTACGCGCAGGCCTTCTTCGTCGCCGTCAGTGCCAATCCGGCGCTGGGCCGGGTGCTGCCGTTCGTGCTGTACGAGACGCTCGGGCCCACCCTGCCCGACGGCCTCGCCGGCGCCGCCGCGCTGTGGGGCCTGGCGCAGAAGACGGCGATGACCTATCCGCAGGCCGTGCAGCGTGCCGGGCACGCCGACGGCAACGCACTGTTCGAGGCGATCCTGTCCAGCCGATCCGGCGTGACGTTCAGCGTGCACGAGTACGCCGACGACTTCGACCTGATCACCCACGAGGACAAGCGGATCGCCCTCGAGATGCCCGAGATGCTCGCCGAGATCGGCAAGCTACGCGACGCGCCCGCCCGGCTGACCACCGACGAGTTCCCGCTCGTGCTGTCGGCGGGCGAGCGACGTGCGTACACCGCCAACGACATCCTGCGCGATCCGGCGTGGCGCAAGCGCGACGTCGACGGTGCGTTGCGCATCAGCGTGGCAGACGCGATGGCCATCGGGCTGGTGGACGGCGGATCGGCGCGCATCACCACCGCAGCCGGGTCGGCGCGAGCGACGGTCGAGATCAGCGATGCCATGCTGCCGGGTCACGTGTCACTACCCAACGGCTACGGCCTGGATCACCGCGACGCCGACGGCGCGTCGCACACGCCCGGCGTGGCGCCCAATGCGCTCACGTCGTCCGACTGGCGCGACGCGTACGCGGGAACGCCGTGGCACAAGCACGTGCCCGCGCGCGTCGAGGCGGGCTAGGAACCGGTGGACTGAGCGCCGAGGTCGGTCAGGCGCCGGGAGCCGGGAGCAGCAGCGGGCCAGGTGCCGGCGCGGGAGCCGGAGCGGCGGCGGGGGCCGGTGCAGGCGCGGGCGGCGGGGGCAACAGTGGCGCCGGTGCCCCGGGGGCTGCGGCGGGAGCGGGAACGGCAGCGGGAGCGACCGAATCGACACCGCTGCGCGGCACGTTCGGGCCCGCGGCCTGCTGGGGGTACGGCGTGTTCATGCCACGCTGCGCGAGCCCCATGATCAGGGCCTCCTTGCCGCTGATCTCCTTGTTCTGCACCGCCTGCCACAGGTCCTTCAGGTAGCTGACGTTCGGATCGTCGTTGCCCTTGGCCGCCGGATCCATCGTCGACCCCGGCGGCAGCGCGTCCGGGCTCGGGATGTGCGGCACTCCCTCTGCGGGGGCGGGCGCCGGAAGGGCTTCGGCAGGCGCCTGCTGGCCTGCGGCGGCCTGCAGTGGTGCGGCGGGCGCAGGTCCGGCCGGGGGCGCGGGGACCAGGGGGCCCGCGACCGACGGGACGGCAGGCGGTGGCGGAGGCGGGACGCCGGGGTCGGCTGACGCGGTTGCGGTCACGCAGACCGCGGCGATCAGTCCGGACGCGCCGCAGAGCGCGGCGGTCAGAAACCTTCGTGTGTCGTTGCCCATCACGGTGGCCTCTCGAGGTGTTACGGCTGGTACGGAAGTTACTCAGGGTCGCTCAACGAGTATTCCGAATTCTGCCGCACTTCGTTACACGGGCGCATCCCCAGAGCCGAGATCGTCGGTGTCCGGCACGGCTGAACACGTTCTACTCGGAACTTTCTCCAACCTGCCGCGGTACCTCCGACGTGTGGTGTAGCTATGGAATACGCCACTAGATCGCCTCGTGTGAGGAGTGACCAAGATGCCGGAGACTGCTGTGCCGGATGCCACCAACGGCCCGAACCTTCCCGCCGGCTTCGACTTCACCGACCCGGACATCTATGCCGAGCGGTTGCCGGTCGAGGAACTCGCCGAGATGCGCAAGGTCGCGCCGATCTGGTGGAACGAGCAGCCAGAGGGAGTCGGCGGATTCGGCGACGGCGGCTACTGGGTGGTCACCAAGCACAAGGACGTCAAGGAGGTGTCGCGCCGCAGCGACGTCTTTTCCAGCCTGCAGAAGACGGCCCTACCGCGCTACAAGGACGGCACGGTCGACAGCCAGATCGAGACCGGCAAGTTCGTGCTGCTCAACATGGACGCGCCGCACCACACCCACCTGCGCAAGATCGTCTCGCGCGCCTTCACCCCGCGGGCCGTCGAACAGCTGCGCGCCGATCTGGCGCAGCGCGCCCGCGACATCGCGCAGAAGGCGGTTGCCGAGGGCACCGGCGACTTCGTCGAGCAGGTGTCGGCCGAACTGCCCCTGCAGGCCATCGCCGGACTGATGGGCGTGCCGCAGGAAGACCGGATGAAGCTCTTCCACTGGTCCAACCAGATGGTCGGCGACATGGACCCGGAGTTCGCAGGCAACGATGCCATCAGCGCGTCGGTCGAGCTGATCACCTACGGCATGCAGCTGGCCGCCGAGCGGGCGGACACCCCGGGTGAGGACCTCGTCACCAAGCTGGTCCAGGCCGACGTCGAGGGGCACAAGCTCAGCGACGACGAGCTCGGTTTCTTCGTCATCCTGCTGGCCGTGGCGGGCAACGAGACGACCAGGAACTCGATCACCCAGGGGATGATGGCCTTCGCCGACTTCCCGGATCAGTGGGAGCTGTTCAAGCGCGAGCGGCCCGCCACCGCCGCCGACGAGATCGTCCGGTGGGCCACCCCCGTCACGTCGTTCCAGCGCACCGCGCTCGAGGACACCGAGCTGTCGGGCGTTCAGATCAAGAAGGGCCAGCGGGTGGTGATGATGTACCGCTCGGCCAACTTCGACGAGGACGTCTTCGACCGCCCCTACGAGTTCGACATCCTGCGTGATCCCAACCCGCACGTCGGTTTCGGCGGTACCGGGGCCCACTACTGCATCGGCACCAACCTCGCGCGCATGACGATCGACCTGATGTTCAACGCCATCGCCGATGCGATGCCGGACCTGACCCCGCTGGCCAAGCCCGAGCGACTCCGGTCGGGTTGGCTCAACGGGATCAAGCACTGGCAGGTCGACTACACGGGCGGCGCCAAAGGGGCTGCGGCGCACTGACGTTCGGTGACCCTCGGCGCAGGAGGGTAGTGGACGATGGTTCGCCAATAGTCCTCGGGAATCTCCCGGCCCGTCCGCAGCACCAACGCCAAGCCGGTGGCCATGGCGATGCCGAGCAGCCCGAGCCACAGCCCGGCCAGCGCGATGAACACCCACAGCGCCGTGGTGACGGCCGGCCACGGGGACACCACGGCCAGCGCGGGTGCGAAGAAGAACCCCATCCCGATGTACCACGACGAGCCGGCTCGATCGCACTTCAGCACGGTGCGCAACCAGCGCGGGACGGGCGGGGCGGGGCTGCGCGGGTGAGACCTCATCGTCTGCTCCTCGGTCGGTCGGACACCACGAGCGTCCCGCCCCGACGTAACCGGCGCAATTACCCGTGAGGTAGTGGAGCCCGGGGCGCCGCTGCGTGACACTGGCGGGGTGACCGTCACCTCCCCCGCCCCGTTCGGCACGCTGATGCGCCAGTGGCGGCAGCGCCGCCGGCTCAGCCAGCTCGACCTTGCGCTCGAGGCCAACGTGTCGTCGCGTCACGTCAGCTTCATCGAGACGGGACGGTCGTCGCCGAGCAGGGCCATGGTGCTACGCCTCGCCGACGCGCTCGACGTCCCACTGCGCGAACAGAATCGGCTGTTGCTGGCCGCTGGGCTCGCCCCGATCCACGCGGAACGCTCGCTCGACGACCCGGAGATGGCCCCAGTGCGCGAGGGCGTCCACCGCGTGCTCGCGGCCTACGAGCCCTACCCCTGCCTGGCGGTCGATCGCGGCTGGCGGATCGTCGCGATGAACGCGGGCGCGGGCATCCTCGCCCATGGCGTCGCCGAGCATCTGCTCGAGGAGCCGAACGCGCTCCGGCTGTCGTTGCATCCCGAGGGACTGGCGCCGCGCATCCGCAACCTCGGTCAGTGGCGTCACCACGTGATCGGCCGGTTGCGCCGCGAGGTCGCGGCAAGCGGGTCCGGCGAACTGGCTGCGCTGCTCGCCGAGATCGAGGCCTACCCGGGAGGTTTCGACGAATCCCGTGATCTCGGCGGCGTGGTGGTGCCGCTGAAGATCGAAGGCGCCGGCGGCGTCGTGCTGACGTTCCTGAGCACCGTCACGACCTTCGGTACGGCGCTGGATCTGACGGCGGCCGAACTTAGCATCGAGGCGTTCCTGCCTGCCGACGACGTCACCACGGAGGCCTTGCGAGCCGATCCCTGACTGGTATGACCACTTGACCTCATACCGATTCAGTGGCAGATTCCGGGTATGGCCCTGCAACCCGTCAACCGTCGATCAGTCCCCGAGGACGTCTTCGAGCAAATCGTCACCGAGGTGCTCAGCGGTGACATGCGCCCCGGTGACGCGCTGCCGAGCGAACGCCGACTCGCTGAGGTGCTGGGGGTGTCTCGGCCTGCGATCCGCGAGGCACTCAAGCGACTGACCGAAGCCGGCCTAGTCGACGTGCGCCAGGGCGATGCCACAACCATCCGCGACTTCCGCAAGCACGCCGGACTCGACCTGCTCCCCCGCCTGCTGCTGCGGGCGGGCGAACTGGACCTCACCGTCGTCCGCAGCATCCTCGAGACCCGGCTGCACAACGGACCGAAGATCGCCGAACTCGCGGCGCGGCGCCGCGCCCCGGATCTCGCGGAGCTCCTCGACGAGACGGTCGCCGCACTGGAGGCCGAAACCGACCCGGTCGAACTTCAGCGCGTCGCGCTGACCTTCTGGGATCACGTGGTCGACGGCGCCGACTCGATCGCATTCCGGTTGATGTACAACACGCTTCGGGCCACCTACGAGCCTGCCCTGCCAGCGCTGGCCACCATGATGGCCGACGAGGTCGGCCGCGCCGACGGCTATCGCGCCGTGGCCGACGCCATCCGCGCGGGCAACCCGGCCGCCGCCGAGCACGCCGCCCGAGCGCTGCTCGAACCCGCCACCACGGCCCTGCTGAACGTAATCGCCGAACTGGAGGAGAGCCGATGACCACCGCCCGGAATCCGCGCACCGACCGCCGCGCGTTCACCCTGTCCGACGCCGTCGCAGAATTCGGCAGGCACCCATCGCCGTGGATGATCGGGGCGGTGCTGACGGGCGCCCTGGCTGCGCGTGGCGTGGTCGGCGACTGGCGGGTGAGCGACGCAGTGGTGCCGCTCGCCATGCTCGCGGTGTTCCCGTTCTTCGAGTGGCTGGTGCATGTGTTCGTGCTGCACTGGCGCCCCAGACGCGTCGGCGGCATGACGGTCGACTCGCTGCTGGCCCGCAAGCACCGAGAGCATCACGTCGACCCGCGCAACGTCCCGCTGATCTTCATTCCGTGGCGCGCGCTGCTGTGGGTGCTGCCGCTCGCGACCGCAATCGCGGTGCTCGCCTTCCCGAGAGTCGGTCTCGGACTGACGTTCCTGGTGTTCCTTGCGATCCTCGGACTCGCCTACGAGTGGTGCCACTACCTGATCCACAGCGACTACAAGCCGAAGTCCGCGCTCTACCGCGCGGTGTGGCGCAACCACCGCCACCACCACTACAAGAACGAGCACTACTGGTTCACGGTCACGACGACCGGCACGGCCGACAGGGTGCTGGGAACCTACCCGGACCCGGCGACGGTGCCCGCTTCACCGACGGCGAAGAACCTGCACGGTTCTACGACTGGACGATGACCGGGTCGCCCTTGCTGACGTTGTCGAAGTACCAGGAGGCGTTGTCAGGGCTGAGGTTGATGCAGCCGTGGCTCACGTTCGCGTAGCCCTGCGAGCCGGTGGACCACGGCGCGCCGTGCACGTAGACGCCACCCCAGGTGATGCGCACCGCGTCGTAGACCGTGAGCTTGTAGCCCTCGGGATCGCCGAGCGGGATGCCGATGGTGCGCGAGTCCATCACCACGACGTCCTGCTTCTCGAGCACGGTGAACGACCCGATCGGCGTGGCGAACTTCGGCTTGCCCATCGACGCGGGCATCTCCCGTGCGACCACGCCGTCGATGCTGACCGTGAACGTGTAAGCGTTCACGTCGGCGACGCCGACCACCGACGCACCGGTCTGAAAGTTGGTCTTCGCGCCGCCGACCGACAGCGAGATCGTGCTGTGTGCGGGCCAGAACCCGGTCGGCTTGAACTGCACGACCTGGTCGGAAAGCCAGACGAACTCACCGGCCGGCACGGGCGACGACGTGAACTCGATGCTCCGTTGCGCGGCGAGCCGGTTCGCCACCGGGGCGCCGAACGTCACCGTCACGGGATGACCGACGCCGACGACCTCGCCTGCCGAGGGCGAGACGGCAGCCACCGGGACGGCTGAGGGCACCGCCATGCCTGCACTGCTCACCCCCGCCGATGCGGTTCCGGCCAACAGCACCAGGGACAGGCCGGCAGCAGATGCTGCCAGCACACGTTGCACGGCGTTACGCAAGGTCAATCCTCCGAGGTCGATGGCCTTCTCCATGCTAGATCGGTTCTGAAGCGCTAAGCGTTAGCCGCGCGTGTCCGCGAGGACGCCGCCAGCAGATAACCGATGCCTAGGAAGCAGCTCAACAGGAGGGCGCAGTTCGCCAGAACCGTCGGCACGCCGACGCTCGTGGGATCCAGGAAGTAGTACGGCGCGCGCCGGCCCGCGGAGTTCAGCACCAAGAACGCCAACGCGCCGTAGGCGGCCGGGTAGGCCAGCCATGCGATCGGCTGCCACCACCGGACCACTCGGTCGTTGCGCCCGATCGCGAACCAGTCGACGAGCGCCAGTGCCGGAACCACGACGTGCAGCAGCAGGTTCGCCGGCGTGTATCCCATGCTGCGCCCGGTGAGGAACAGGTTCCACACCAGGCCCGCGACGACGACGTAGACCACGACAGCCCCTCGGATGCCGTTGCGCCGATTGGCTTCCGGCGAGACGAGCGTCCAGGCGTAGAAGGCGGCGGCGATCACGTTCACCTGGTAGGTGAACGTGATCAGCCGCCATGCCACGCCGGAGCGCGACGTGAGTTCGACGAGAACGACGGCAGCGATGACCGCGCCTACGATCGCCAGCCGGAGCGCGATGCGGAGGCAGTCTCGGGCCCCATCGGGTGTTGCCAAACCGTCGACCCGACTACTGACCCGGAACGTACGGGGGCGTCGCGGGCACGGCCGGGGCCACCTGCGACTGATCGTCGTCCCCGAGGAACGGGATCTTGTCGCGGATGCGGCCCAAGATGCCCGGCTTCTTGGTGGGAGCCGTGTAGTTGGGGACCAGCGGACCCGTTCCCGTGGCCGGCGGCGTAACGACCGCGGGCGGCGGTGCGATGACTGGGGCCACCACCGGAGGCTCCTGGTAGACCGGCGCCAGCGGCGGGGGCTCGGCGACGACGGGCGCCTCCGGAACGAAGGCGGCGTCGGGCGCCGCTGCGGGCGCGACCTCGATCGGCGGCGCCTCGGGTGCGGGTGGGGCCTCCGCGATGACGGGCGGTGCGGCAGGAGCCGGAGGAATGGCGACCGGCGGGGCGAGCATCGACGGGTTGGCCCTGGCCGCGGCCGGTGCCTGCGGCGCGTCTGCGGCGGCGGCGGCCGGGCTGGCAGGCGCATCCCTGCGCGGCGACAGTTCGAGGCTGACCGCCACCGAGACCGACACGACGAACGTCAGCACACCGGCGACGAGCATTCCTGCCGCGCCCACCGGCACCCGGCCGCGCCGGGTCTGTCGGGCGTGGTCACCGGTGGTCAGCGCGTAGGCGGCGAACTCGCCGCCGGGGTCGAGCGGGCCGTCGATGCTCTGCGCCGAGGCGAGCGCCGCTCCCCTGGCCAGTGCCAATTGGGCCTCTTCGGGGGTGAACACCGGAACCGACAGCGCGTCCTCGAGTTCGGGCACGATCGAGGAGAATCCTCCTGCCGAGCCCACCACCACCAGCGCCTCGGGCTGCCAGTCGGCCTTGGTGAAGATTGTGCTCAGCCAGCCGATCAGGTCGTCGTCGGAGTAGATGGAGTGGTTGAACGCGGTCTGCACGGCGCCGCTGCTCGCGTGCACGACGAGGCTGATCACCGTCTCGGGTTCGATGACGCACACGGCGGTGGTCTCGAAGCCGACCACGGCGGCCATGCCGCGGGCCAGCGCTTCGGTGGCCTCGGGCATCCGGATCGGCATCACGTTGTCGAAGCCTGATTCCGACAGCGATTTCATCAGCATCGACGCCTCGGCGTCGGCGTCCTCGCTCCACGTCACGCCGATCGACGTCAGCCGCAGTCCGCGCGTCGCGGCGAGGGCCTCCGTGCGCCGCACGGCGGCGGCGGCCTGCTCGGAGGTCTCGACCGCCCCGGCGTGCACCTCGAAGGCATTGCCGTCCACCGTCGCGCCGTCGGCGTCCTGTCCCTCGACGAGGACCAGTCCGACGGACGTGGGAGTCATCGACAACCCGAGTACCGCGTCCACATGCACCCCTATTTCGAACCATGCGGTGGCCACGTCGAACGGATCATTGGCGCCGGGACAGGGCCCGGTCCGTACCGAGGCGCGACGAGCGCGGCGCCGACGTGTGGCACACCTTCAGCGCGACACTACCGAACCGGCGGGTGCGCAGCGCGCCGGGCATTGGCGGTCCCGTGTCCGGAGGCCACTTCCTCGGTGACGTCGCCGCCGGCGTGGCAGGGTGTTTCCCCATGACTTCTGGACATGCCGGGGAGGCAACGCACGACCGAACCGTGTTCGGCCATCCGCTCGGTCTGACGAACCTCTTCGGGGTCGAGCTGTGGGAGCGGTTCTCGTACTACGGGATGCTCACGATCCTCGGCTACTACCTGTACTACTCGGCGACCGACGGCGGGCTCGGCCTCCCGCAGGCGACCGCGACGGGCATCGTCGGCGCCTACGGTGGTCTGGTCTATCTGTCGACGGTGCTCGGCGGCTGGGTCGCCGACCGGGTGCTCGGCATGGAGCGCACCGTGTTCTACGGCGGCGTCGTGGTGATGCTCGGCCACATCGCACTCGCGATCCTGCCGGGCCTGGCCGGCGTCGGGGCCGGGCTGGTCCTGGTGGCACTCGGTTCCGGCGCGCTCAAGGCCAACGCATCGTCGCTGCTCGGCACCCTCTACGACAAGGGCGACGCCCGGGCCGACGGCGGCTTCACCCTCTTCTACCTCGGCATCAACCTCGGTGCGTTCATCGGGCCGCTCATCACCGGCCTGCTGCAGACCCGTGTCGGCTTCCACGTCGGTTTCGGGGCCGCCGCCGTCGGCATGGCGCTGGGACTCGCGCAGTACGTGGCATTCCGTCGCAACCTGGGCGAGCACGGTCGGGAGGTCCCGAACCCGTTGCCCCGCGAGGCGTTCGCGAAGTACGCCGCGGTCGGGGTGGTCGCGCTGCTGCTGGTCGTCGCAACCCTGTTCACCGGCCTGATCACGCTGGCGAACCTGTCGCAGGTGACCACGGGCGTGATCGTCGTCGCCTCGATCGCCTACTTCGCGGTGATGCTCCGCAGCAGCCACGTCGAACGGGTCGAGAAGACGCGGGTGCGTGCCTTCATCCCGTTGTTCGTCGCCAACGCGGTGTTTTGGTCGCTGTTCCAGCAGATCTTCACGGTGCTCGCGGTGTACTCCGACGAACGCATGGACTGGACCATCTTCGGCTGGACCGCGCCGTCGAGCTGGATCGGCTCGATCGAACCCGTGTGGATCATCCTGCTCTCGCCGCTGTTCGCGGTGCTGTGGACGCGGCTGGGCAACCGCGCCCCGACGACGCCGCGCAAGTTCGCCTACGGCGTCATGGGGATGGGTGCGGCCTTCCTGCTGTTCCTGCCGATGGCGGGTACGACGGGACGTACGGTGCCGGCGCTGGTGGTGGCGGGCATCCTCGCGGCGTTCGCGGTGTCGGAGCTGATGATCTCGCCGATCGGACTGGCGGTGACCACGCAGTTGGCGCCCACGGCGTTCCGGGCTCAGATGATGGCCCTCTACTTCTTCTCGGTGGGTCTGGGGACCTCGATGTCGGGCGTGCTGTCGGGGTATTACGACCCGGCCAAGGAATTCGCCTACTTCGGCATCCTGGGCGTCGTCGCCATCGTCGCCGGTGTCGTGGTCTGGGCGCTGTCCGGCTGGATCAGCCGGCTGATGGAGGGCGTGCACTAGGAGACCGAACCGTGACCGGAGCTTCACGGGAATCGCCGTCCGGGTCCGCGATGATGTGACCACGGACACACCCCGGCTGGAGGAGGCGGCAGATGGTCATGACGTCCCCGCGCGACGCCATCGACGGCGTCGAGCACGGCACGGTCCTCGTCCACGCACTGGGCCTTGGTCACTCGGTTGCGGTCTGCTCGTGCGGATGGTTCGGCGGTCGCCGCTTCCTCAGGGCCGCCGCCGAACAGGACGCGTGGGAACACGCCATGGCCCGGCACTGCGAGGTGTCGTCGCCGCTGGTGGTCCCCTGGTAGTCGGTCAGCCCGCCAGGATCTCCGACAGCAGCGCTGGCTCGACGTTCCCGCCGGACAGGATGACGACGGTCTTGCCCGGTCGAGCCGCGGCGCGGTAGGCCGCCAGCGCCACCGCGCCACTCGGCTCGGCGATCAGGTGGGCGCGCAAGGCCAATTCGCGCACGGCGGACCGAATGTCGTTCTCCGAGACGGTGATCAGGTCGTCGAGCACCCGCCGCAGGTGCGCGAACGTCAGCTCCGACGGCTGCGACCGCAGACCGTCGGCGATCGTCCGGTTGCGATCCTCGATGGGCCAGTCGACCGGGTGGCCGACACGCAGTCCCTCAGCGGTGTCCGCGGCGAGTTCCGGCTCGACCCCGATCACCCGGACCTCCGGTCGCAGCGCCTTGAGCGCGGTGCCGATTCCCGAGGCCAGCCCTCCCCCGCTGACGGGCACCATCACCGTGTCGACGTCGGGCATGTCCTCGACGATCTCGAGGCCGATCGTGCCCTGTCCGGCGATGACGTCGGGGTGATCGAACGGCGGAATGAGAACGCCGTCGGTGTCGGCGACGACCTGGGCGGCGACGGCCTCGCGCTGCCCCGCGGCGCAGAGCACCACCTCGGCGCCCCACGTCCGGGTCGCCGCCACCTTGATCTCGGGCGTCTCGATCGGCATCACGATGTGCGCCGTGATGCCGTAGCGCGATGCCGCGTAGGCGACCGCCTGCGCGTGGTTGCCGCTCGAGTAGGCGACGACGCCCCTGGCCCTCGTCGCGTCGTCGAGCGAGGCGATGGCGTTGAAGGCGCCGCGCACCTTGAACGCACCGATGGATTGCAGGCTCTCGGGTTTGATCCACAGGCGCTGGTCGCGTTCGCCGTCGGCCCACGGTGCCGGGATCAGCGGCGTGCGCAACACCGACCCCCTGATCCGGTCGGCCGCCGCACGGACGTCGTCGATGGTGACCTGCTGCATCTCGTCCTCCGCGCTGAATCCGCCACTGCCGACCCTCGAGCCTAGTGACGGCACACCATTGCCCGGGGTGCCGGCACCGGGCACAGTGACGGACGTGAGTCAGCCCTTCGCGTTCCCGGTGGTGCCGCGCTACGCCGAGATCGACCAGCAGGGCGTGGTGTTCAACGGGCACTACCTCACCTGGTTCGACGAAGCCGCCACGGCGTTCTTCGACCACCTCGGCATCTCGTTCGCCGAGCTGAACGCGGCAGGCTGCGACCTCCAGGTCGTGCACACCGAACTCGACTATTCGGCACCGGTGCGGTGGCGGGACGCAGTACGCGTGCTGGTGACCAGCGTGGCGACCGGCACGACGAGCCTCACGCTCGGCTTCGAGGCGTGGCGGCGGGCCGCCACCGACGACGCCGAGTGCGTCGCGGTCACCGGGCGCACCGTCTACGTCGTCGTGTCGACCACGGACTGGACCAAGCGAGAGATCCCGGCGGAGTTGCGCTCGGCGCTGACATCCGTTGCGGCGCATAGCTTGCCGACAAGGGGTACGGTCACGTCATGAGCCACCAGCACGAGCACGGCCCGCAGCGCGATCTGCCGCCCGGCATGGCCGAGCAATTGGACCTGCCGTACTCGGGGCTGGCGACGTTCGGGCACCGCCCGTTCCTCACCGAGACCGAGCAGCTCGACTCGTGGCAACCCGACGTCGCGATCGTCGGGGCGCCGTTCGACGTCGCCACCACCAACCGGCCGGGAGCGCGGTTCGGCCCAAGGGCGATCCGGGCCACGGCGTACGAGCCGGGCACCTATCACATGGACCTCGGGCTCGAGATCTTCGACTGGCTCGAGGTCGTCGACTACGGCGACGCCTACTGTCCGCACGGGCAAACCGAGGTGTCGCACGCCAACATTCGCGAACGCGTGCACGCCGTCGCGTCGCGCGGAATCGTCCCGGTCGTGCTCGGCGGTGACCACTCCATCACGTGGCCATCGGCGACGGCCGTCGCCGACGTGCACGGCTACGGAAACGTCGGCATCGTGCACTTCGACGCACACGCCGACACCGCCGACATCATCGACGGCAATCTCGCCAGCCACGGCACGCCGATGCGCAGGCTCATCGAGTCGGGTGCCGTCCCCGGCACCCACTTCGTCCAGGTCGGCTTGCGCGGGTACTGGCCGCCGCAGGACACGTTCGAGTGGATGCAGGAACAGGGCATGGTCTGGCACACCATGCAGGAGATCTGGGAGCGCGGCTTCAAGCCGGTCATGGTCGACGCCGTCGGGGAGGCGCTCGCGAAGGCGGACAAGCTGTACCTGTCCGTCGACATCGATGTCCTCGATCCCGCCCACGCGCCAGGGACCGGCACCCCCGAGCCCGGCGGCATCACGAGCGTGGACCTGCTGCGGATGGTGCGCCAGCTCTGCTACGAACACGACGTCGCCGGTGTCGACGTCGTGGAGGTGGCACCCGCCTACGATCACGCCGAGCTGACCGTCAACGCGGCGCACCGCGTCGTGTTCGAGGCACTGGCAGGCATGGCCGCCCGGCGCCGTGACGCCGCGGGCGGCGAGGTCGGCCCACCCGGGCGGCCCAGGTCCTAGCCCCAGCTGGTCACGAGCCGGCGCGCAGCCGGTCGCCGATCTCGGTCCACACGCCTTCGTTGGTGACGGCGTCGACGGCGCACTCGCCCGACAGCCGCATCGTGGCGACGTCGAGGCGTTCGGGATTGCGGTAGAAGACGGCGATGACACCACCCCTGGTGAGCTTCTTGCCGAAGTACTCCGCCACGACTCCCGAGTCGGCCCATCCGTCGGCGACCAGGTCGGCTGCCACGCGATTCAGGTAGCCCACGGTGTTGCCCTCGGGCAGCGCGAACGTCATGTGCACCACCGGGCGGTACGGCGGTCCGGTCGCCGACCCGCACGACATGCTCGTCCGCCCACCCGCCGGGCGTTCCAACCGGGCTGCGACGACGGCGTCCCGCGCGGCCGCGGTCACCGACTCGGCGGCCGCGGCCTCGGTCATCCGCGGCACGCCCGCGGCGGGGTCCGGGCCGGGACGCGACAGCACCAGGAGGGCGAACACGCCGAACACCGCTGTGAGCGTGAGGGTCGCGGCCAGCAGCGCGACTGCCGCCCGCGAGCGGAGCCAGGCCGGGGTACCGCCGTCCGTGGTGGGTCAGCCCTTGGTCAGGGTGAACTGCGCGACGTCGGTGTAGCCCTTGCGGAACAGGTCGGCGCAGCCGGTGAGGTACCGCATGTACCGGTCGTAGACCTCTTGGGACTGGATGGCGATCGCCTCGTCCTTGCGCGCCTCGAGCGCTGCCGACCAGATGTCGAGCGTCTTCGCGTAGTGCAGGCGCAGCGGCTGGACGAGCTTGACCTCGAACCCGGCCTTCGTCGCGTGCTCGACGACCGTCTTGGCCTGCGGCAGATCACCGCCGGGGAAGATCTCGTCCATGATGAACTTGAAGAACCGCAGCATGGTCATGGTCATCGGCAGCGCGCGCTCGTGGTACTCCTCGTCGCTGGGCTTGATGATCGTGTGCAGCATCATCACGCCGTCGTCGGGCAGCACCTCGTAGGCCCTGGCGAAGAAGTCGGCGTAGCGGTCGCGACCGAAGTGCTCGAACGCGCCGATCGACACGATGCGGTCGACCTTCTCGTCGAACTGCTCCCAGCCCTGCAGCAGCACGCGCTTGCTGCGCGGGCTGTCCTTGGCGTCGAGCAGCTTCTGGACGTGTGCCTGCTGGTTGCGGCTCAGCGTCAGACCCACCACGTTGACGTCGTAGCGCTCCAGCGCACGGTTGATCGTGCCGCCCCAGCCGCAGCCGACGTCGAGCAGCGTCATGCCAGGCTCCAGGCCGAGCTTGCCGAGCGACAGATCGATCTTGGCGCGCTGGGCCTCCTCGAGCGTCATGTCGTCACGCTCGAAGTAGGCGCAGCTGTAGGTCTGCGTCGGGTCGAGGAACAGCCGGAAGAAGTCGTCGGACAGGTCGTAGTGCGCCTGGACGTCTTCGAAGTGCGGCGTGAGGCCCTCGGTCTGGCTTGGTGTGTCTGACAAGGTGATGGCCCCTTGGCGTCGTGAGGATGGTGTCGGCTGATTCGTGTCCAACGAAGGCTCCACCGGGCTCGGGAGCCTCGCCCGTACGTCCTGGGCAGTGTATGCACAGTACCCGAGCGGTTCGACACCCGGCGAATCCCGCACCCGCGCGCGCGTCCGTGCGAGCCCCGGGCGAAAGCCGCTCTGAGCTGGGCTTTCCGTTACGGCCCGAGGGGTCGGGCAGCTCCGCCCACGTCGTACTCGGCGACCGACGCGTCGAGCAGCGCTGCGTTCTGTTCGTCGCTGGGGCCGTCGCCGCGGAACGCCTCCACGGCGGCACGGGAGTCCCAGCGTTCGAAGACGTTGATCCGGCCGGGGTCGACCAGGTCGGCTCCGATCGCGAAGTCCAGGCAGCCCGGCGCCGCCCTGGCAGCCCGGACCACACTCGCGCAGCCCTGCAGGTAGTCGTCGCGGGCCTCCGGTGCGACGGTCAGGTGTCCGGACACGATCACGTGCTCGGCCATGGGGTCCTCCTCGCGGCTAGTTCTCCCGAGGCAGCAGTTCGGCGGCGAATCTCTCGACGAAACCGTCGAGGTCGCTGCCGCCTGCCGGCCTCACCACGAACTTGGACAACCCGGCCGCGGTGAACTCATCGACGAGGCGGTGCAGTGCGGGCCAGCCGTCGGCGACGAGGTCGGCGGGATCCACGTCGGGACGGCGGCTGCGGACCGCGGCCCTCAGGTCCTCCCCGAGCCCGCCCTCGCTGACCGCGAGGTTGATGCCGAAGTGGTCGGCTTCGATCTCCCGTCCGGCCTCGGCAGCGGACTCCTGGATCAGCTGCACCGCCCGCCGCGCCTCGTCGGGCGTGACGAAGCTGCCGAGCCAGCCATCGGCCAGCCTGCCGATGCGACGCAGCCCCGCGGGTGCGGACCCGCCGAGCCAGATGTCGAGCGGCCTGGCCAGCCGTGGCTGCACCTGCGGCGAACTCACCGAGAAGAGCTCACCCTCGAACCGCTCGCCGTCGGGTTGCAGTGCGGCGCGCAGTAGGCGCAGCGACTCGTCGAATACCGCGGCCCGCCTGCCTTCCGGCACCACGAACAGTTCGCGCTCGGTCGCGATCGCCGACCGCAGCCCGAACACCGGCAGCACCCGCTTGGGTGCGAGCGCCGCCAACGACGCGAGCTGCTTGGCCACCAACACCGGGTGTCTGCCCGGCAGCACGACGACCGACGTCCCCACCTTCAATCGCGTGGTCCGCGCCAGCGCGAACGCCATGCCGACGAACGGGTCGACGGCCTTGGAGTACACCAACTCCGAGAACCACAGCGAGTCGATGCCGAGCTCCTCGAGGCGGTCGACGAGGCCGGGCAGCGCGTCGGGGGCGGTCTCGCCTGCCAGGCCGACGCCGAAACGGATCTTCACCGGGGCGAGCGTAGCGACGGGGCGCCCTACCCGGCGCTGGTTCGCCGGGCGAGGGTGGCACGCTGAGTCAGCGGCCTGTGCTGAGGCCGACCAGTCCGACGCAGACGAGGGAGTGCCCTGATGAAGGCATCAGTGACCGTGTCCATGGCCGCCCCGCCGCAGCAGGTGTGGGAACTGGTGTCGGACGTCCGCAACACCGGCCGCTTCTCCCCCGAGACATTCGAGGCCGAATGGCTGGGCGGTGCGACGGGTCCGGAGTTGGGCGCGAAGTTCCGCGGCCACGTCCGGCGCAACGAGATCGGCCCCGTCTACTGGACGACGTGCCGCGTGACGGCGTGCGACCCCGGCCGCGAGTTCGGCTTCGAGGTCCTCATCGGCGACCGCCCCGTCAACAACTGGCGCTACCGGTTCGAACCCTCGGCCACCGGCACCGACGTCACCGAGTCGTTCTTCATGAACGAGGGCGTGTTCACCACGTTGTTCGGGCTGTTCGGCGGCCAGTTGCGTCGCCGCCGCAACGTCCGCGACATGCGCAAGACGCTCGAGGGGATCAAGGCGGTCGTCGAGGCCTGACTCTAAAAAGCCTCAGTCGAAGACGAAGTCGGCGGCGTTCACCGCCCGCGTCCATCCCCAGTAGTCGACCAGCCGCCACGGGCTGAGCGTGTACACCTCGCCGTAGGCGTTCTTGTAGAACGAATGCTCGATCGACGGCTGCGACCACACCATGGTCCGCATCTCGTCCTGGCTGCGGCGCACCCAGTCGTCGCAGACGTCCTGGCGGGGCTCCATCGACCGGTGGCCGCCGGCGATCAGCGTCGTCAAACAGTCCGTGATGTAGCGCATTTGGCATTCCGAGTGGAAGATCAGGCTGCCGCCGCTGGCGAGGTTGGTGCCTGGGCCATACATGCAGAACAGGTTCGGAAACCCGGGCACGGTGATGCCGAGATGGGCGACCGGTCGCTCACCCCAGCGGGTCATCAGGTCGTCGCCGTCGCGGCCCAGGATCGTCATCGGCCACAGCACGCGGTTGGCGTGGAACCCGGTGGCGTAGACGATCACGTCGGCCGGGTGACGCACGCCGTCCTCGGTCACGACGGCATCTGCCTCGATGCGGGCGATCGGCGTCCGTACGAGGTCGACGTCGTCCCGCGTCAACGTCTTCAGCCACGTGCCGTTGTCCTGCAGCGTGCGCTTGCCCGTCGCCGGATAGTCGGGCACCACCTTCGCGGCCAGCTCGGTGTCGCCGTCGAGCTGGCTGGTGATCCAGTCGGTGAACACCAACCGCGTCACCTCGCTGATCTCGCTCACCGCGCGCTGCTGGTCGGGGTAGTCGGGATCGACCCGCGCGGCGTCGAGCCCCTTGTCGCAGCCCGGCCAGAACAGCAGGAACCGGTACCACCTGCCGTAGAACGGCAGGTGCCGCAACGCCCACTGAACGCCTGATCCGACCTCGGCGTGGTAGTTGGGGTTGGGGAACATCCACTGCGCGGTGCGCTGGAAGACGGTGAGGTGCGCGACCTCGTCGGCGATGGCCGGGGCGATCTGGAAACCGCTGGCGCCCGCCCCGATCATCGCGACGCGCTTGCCCGCCAGGTCGACCGAGTGATCCCACTCCGCCGAGTGAAAGGCGCTGCCGCCGAATGTATCCCGGCCGGGTATGTCGGGCACCTTGGGCCGGTTCAACTGGCCGACGGCGCTGATCACCGCACGCGCGGTGAGGTCGGCCCGTTTTCCGTCGCGATCCCGTGTCGAGACCGTCCAGGTGGCGATGTCACCGTTCCAGCGAGCCTCGGTCACCTCCGTCTCCCAGCGCACGTGGGGGCGGATGCCGTGGCGGTCCATGACGCCCTCGAAGTACGCCTGCAGTTCGGGCGCCTCGGCGAAGAAGTGGGTCCACTGATCGGTGGGTTCGAAGCTGTAGCAGTAGAAGTGGTTGCCGACGTCGACCCGGGCGCCGGGGTACGTGTTCTGATACCAGGTGCCACCCACGCCTGCGTTGCGCTCGACGATGGTGAACGGAATCCCCGCCTCCCGCAAGCGGATTCCCGCCAGCAGTCCGGACTCGCCGCATCCGATCACGACGACGGGAAAGTCGGCGCACGCGGCCGGGTCCAGCGCCTCGGGGGCCCGGCCGTCGCGGCCGTCGAGTTCCATCTCCTCGGCCAGCATCGGCACGTACTCCTCGGGCACGGGCTCGCAGACCAGCCACTCCATCATCTCCTTGAGCAGTTCCGGTCCGATCGGCTCGGGCTCGGGGCAGCCGCGGTCCCGGTAGTCCCTGATCACCGTCAGGGCGAGGTCCCGTGCGGCCGCCTTGTCCTCCTCGGACAGGTAGCCCTGCACCTCGTTGAGGAAGAGCCCTGCCGGCCTGAGCGCTCCTCGGATCAATTCGGGGTCGCCGGACATGTGCACCAGCGACAGCATCAGCGTGGGGACGCTGACGTCGAGCAGTGCCCGGGCGATCTCCTCGTCGGAATCCGTAAAGGGTTGTCCGGCATGTGGGTTGCGCACCGCTTGAGTGCTACCACGTTTCCGGGCCAACCGTGCGGGTATTTGGTTTCGGTGACCGAGCACGCCGACGACGACAAGCCCGCAGACCACGACCGCAAGTTGCCCGACGACATCTCCGACGCGACCGTCGAAGCGGTTGGGTCGGTGTCCGAGGCCCTGGAGTGGGTCGAGCGCGCCCGCGGGCACCTCTACTCCTTCCACCAGCTGATGGGGCATGCCGACCTCACTCTCGGAGACGCCTGCGACAAGTTGCGCGACGCCGGCCACACCGAGGTGGCCGACCGACTCGAGACCGAGATGGTCGGCCGCAACGTGCTCAACGGCCGGTGGACGTTCCAGATCGTCGAGGACTTCGACGACAACTACTGGTCGGTGCTGCGCGACCACGAGCGGCGCGTCCGCGACCAACTGCAGCAGGGCCACCGGCACGTGTTCGAGGCCAGGATGAAGGAGGACCGGCGCACCCACGGTCGCGCCGGACACGAGGGCGCTCCGTGACTGGCGCTACGCTCGAAGGCATCTAGTCCTTCGACGGTGAAGGGGGCGACGTGGGTATCACGCCCCGTGTGAATGGCTCCGCTCCGCCCGACGTGCCGCTGTCGGAGATCAACCTCGGCTCGTGGGACTTCTGGGCGCTCGACGACGATCTGCGCGAGGGTGCATTCGCCACGCTGCGCCGTGAGGCGCCGGTGTCGTTGCAGCCGGAGTTCATCCAGGACGGGTTCGAAGGCGGTCGCGGGCATTGGGCCGTCACCCGGTACGACGACGTGTTCTACGCGAGCCGCCACCCGGAGATCTTCAGCTCGGCCCAGGGCATCACGATCGGCGATCAGACCCCCGAGCTCACCGAGTACTTCGGCTCGATGATCGCGATGGACGACCCGCGGCACACCCGGTTGCGCAACATCGTCCGCAGTGCGTTCACTCCGCGTGTCCTGTCGATGATCGAGGACTCGGTGCGCGACCGCGCGCGCAGGCTCGTCGAGCAGATGGTGGCGAACCATCCGGACGGGCGCGCCGACCTGGTGACCGAATTGGCCGGCCCGCTGCCGCTGCAGATCATCTGCGACATGATGGGCATCCCCGACGCGGACCACGACCGGATCTTCCACTGGACGAACGTCATCCTCGGCTTCGGCGATCCCGACATCACCACCGACTTCGACGAGTTCTTCCGGGTCGCGATGGACATCGGCGCCTACGCGTCGGCACTGGCCGACGACCGCCGCGCCAACCCGGGCGACGACCTCACCACCAGTCTGGTCAGGGCCGAACTCGACGGTGAGGGTCTGACGTCGAGCGAAGTGGCGTCGTTCTTCATCCTGCTGGTGGTGGCGGGCAACGAGACCACGCGCAACGCCATCAGCCACGGGGTGCTCGCGTTGAGCCGCCATCCCGAGCAGCGTGACGCGTGGTGGGCCGACTACGACGAGGTCGCCCCGACCGCGGTCGAGGAGATCGTGCGGTGGGCCTCACCGGTGAGCTACATGCGCCGGACGGTCACCCGCGAGGTCGAGATCGGTGGCGTCACGCTCGGCGAGGGCGACAAGGTCACCCTCTGGTACGGCTCGGCCAACCGCGACGAGTCGAAGTTCGCCGATCCGTGGACGTTCGACGTGCACCGGCACCCCAACCCGCACGTCGGGTTCGGGGGCGGCGGGGCGCACTTCTGCCTCGGCGCCAACCTGGCCCGCCGCGAGATCACCGTCGCGTTCGAGGAACTGCACCGCCAGATCCCCGACCTGACGGCCACCGAGGAGCCGGACAGACTGCAGTCCGCGTTCATCCACGGCATCAAACGGCTCCCGGTGGCGTGACGCCGGGCCCGCACGCGTCCGGGGTCTAGCGGGTCAGGCGGCTGCCGACGCGTCGCAGACCTCCCCCAGGTCGACGGGACCCTCCGCAGCGGCCGGTCGCCAGCCCGATGCGTAGACGCCGCGCGCCAGGGGCTCGACGGCCGCCAAGGTGTCCGGAAGCGCGTCCATCCGGGCATACGGCTCGGCCCCGCGGCGCACGCGATCGTCGACCGCACCGGCGGCCACGATCAAATCCGATGGCAGCGTCCGGGTCAGGTCGACGTCGCCGCCTGCCCATCTGCGCAGTCGGTCGGCATCGGCATGCCGATGGTCGTCGAACCACGGTCTGATGGCCGACGCGCACCACGCGTCGAATTCCCGTGCAGCCGAATCGACGTCGGCGCCGTGGTCGTCGATGATCGCAGTGAGCCGGCTTGCCTGCGCGAGAGCCAGGGTGACTCCACGTCCCGCCAGCGGCGTCGTGGTGCACACGGCGTCGCCCACCGAGATCATGCCCGGCGTGGCCAGTGCGCCGCGTTGGTCGCACTGACCGCGGTACCCGTTGTGCAATCGGCCCCCTGGCAGCACCGGGGTCGTCGGCTCGGATACGGCCACGTCGATCCACTGCCGCAGCCGCGGGATCCTCCGCACCACCGAGTCGAAGACGTGCGCGTGCCGCAGGTCCCGGACCCGTGGGTCCCTGCCGTCGTGCGCGATGGTGATCGAGAAGGTTCCGGCGTCGTGCAGGAACGCCACCGCGAAGTAGCGGGCGAAGCTCAAGGAGAGGCCGATCGGAGAGTTGGTCGGGGGATCATCGGTTCCGGGCCGGAGCCGGTACTGCCGGGTCACGTAGGCGACGCCGCACGGTTCGCCGATCGCCCGGGGTCGGATCTCGGCCGAGAAGCGGCTCGCACGTCCCGAGGCGTCGAGCACCAGGTCGGCGGTCACGCGGCGTCGGTCGACGTAGACACCGCGCACACGGGCGCCGTCGTGGACGGTCCGGTCGACGTGCCCCGTGACCACGTCGACTCCGGGGCGTCCCGCAGCCACCGCACGCATCGTGGTCTCGAACGTGCTGCGCCGACACAGGAGCGCGGCCGGCCGACTGTCGGGCGTGACGGGGATGGACGCACCGGTGGCGAGCAATCGGTCGAGGAGTTCGGGCATGTCCTTGCGCAGCAGGTCGACGACCGGCCCTCGGAAGGTGTGGGCGTGCTCGAATTGCATGACCCCCCGCCGGCGCCACGGGCCCGAGCGCGGCGGTCCCGGGTCGCGGTCGATGACCGCGACCCGGTGCCCTCGTCTGGCGAGTGTCGTGGCGAGGTAGAGCCCGGTGGGTCCGGCGCCCACGATGACGATCTGCATGGGTCCTCCAGAATTGAGGTAACCTGTGGGGTATTGAATACCTGAAGGGTGTACTCGAATGCCGGATCCTGTCAAGCGCGATTACCGGTCCACGTTGCGCGCAGCCCAGGCGGACGACACCCGGCGGGCCATCGTGACCGCGGCCGCGGAGCTGTTCACGGCCGACGGCTACGGAGCAACGACCATCGACGCGATCGCCAGCGCCGCAGGCGTCAGTCGCAAGACCGTGTTCAGTGCCGTCGGCGGGAAGGTCGCACTGCTCAAGACCGCGCTCGACTGGGCCGTCGCCGGTGACGACAGGCCCGTCGCGCTGACGGACCGACCGGCGTTCCAAGACCTGTTCGCCCTGCGCAATCCGCGCCGCCTAGTGCGGGATTGGGTTCGACTCCAAGTCCAGATCGCCGAGCGTGCCGTTGGTCTGTTTCGCGCGCTGGAGGTGGCCGCCGAGACCGACGGCGAGGCGCGTGAACTCCTGACCACGTTGCACCGACAGCGCCGGGAGGGTGCTGCGCAGATAGTCGACCGGATCGCCGAACTGGGCGCAGATCGGGCCGCGGTCTCCCGAGACCACGCCGTCGACGTGGCGTGGTTGGCGGCCGACCCGGTCGTCTTCGACCGGATGGTTCGCGAACGCGGATGGGCGACCCACGCCTTCGAGGCGTGGGTCGCCAATGCCTTGATCGGGCAGCTACTCCGCGATTAGCGGGTCGGGCGTCCGTCGGCGTGGCGTCCGTGGACGTCCTGGGCCTGCACGTCGTGACGCACGTCCTGCGCCTGGACGTCGTTGCCGTCGCGCACGACGACGCGGTCCGACTCGTCGACCTGGTCGTCGGCCCGGCCGGACGACTTCACCCGCGGATCCAGCGAGTCGGCGTGCTCGCGACGCTCGTCGAGATTCGAGCGGGTCGAGTCGACCACCTCGCGATGACTGCTCGCCCGGTCCTGCAGGCGTGCGGCCTCGGCTGCCTTGGCCTCCGCCTCGGCCTGCGCTGCGCGTGCCTTGGCCTCGGTCTCCGCGGCAATGGACTCGCGCCGCTCGAGCTTGCGGCCTTCGACGTGCACTTCTTCGCGGATGCGGTCGGCCTCGGCGGCGCGCTTCTTGTGCGACGCGCTGCGCACGGCGAAGGCGATGAGTGCGATGACGATGACGGCAACGACGGCGACGATGATCCAGGTGGTGGTCGACATGACGACTCCTTCGGTCAGCGGCACGGGCGGGACATGGACGACCCACGTATTGACGTACCTGTAAGTTCGAGTGCCCGCCGACAGGCGATCTCAAACGCCGGCGAGCCGCCCCACCTAGCGCCCGCCCACGCCGAGAGCGTCGAGCATGCCCGCGGCCGACCGCGGCCAGGGGAACTCCTCGGCCCGCCTCCTGGCGCTGCGCCTGCGCACCGACTCGGGCCGGTCGATGATCGATGCGACCGCCTCCGCGATGGCCCCGGGATCGTTGTCGGCGGCCACCCCGCTGTCGTCGGACAGGATCTCGGCCAGGGCGGACGTCTTCGACACGACGGCCGGGGTGCCGCAGGCCAGCGCCTCCAGTGCAGCCAAGCCGAAGGTCTCGTGCGGTCCGGGCGCGATGGCGACGTCGGCGGACGCGAGGATGGCCGCGACGGTGTCCCGGCAGCCGACGAAGCCGGTGAAGTCGACGGGCAGGCGGGCGGCCTGCCGTTCCAGGCGTGATCGCATGGGGCCTTCGCCGACGACGACCATCCGCGCGTCCACCCCCGAATCGCGCAGTGCCGCAACGGTGTCGATGCTGCGGTGTACGTGCTTCTCGACCGAGAGCCTGCCGCAGTGCACCAGCAGCGTCTGCTCCGGTGCGGCCCACCGGTTGCGGACGAGCTGGCTTCGCCACCGCGGATGGAACTGCTCGAGGTCGACGCCCAGCGGCACCGTCACCACGTTGCGCGCGCCGATGCGATCGAACTCCGCCCGCGCGAAACCGGTCGTGCAGACCACGACGTCGTAGTCGGCGGCCGTCCGCCGGTTCGCGACGTCGGCGACCGACCGGGCGAGCCGCCGTGGCAGCAGTTGTCCTGCCAGGCGGTCGAGACGCTCGTGGGAGATCATGACCGTCGACACGCCGTGTGCCCGGCCCCACTGTCCCAGCGAGCGCAGCGTCAACCGGTCGGACACCTCGATGGCGTCGGGTCCGAGACGCTCCAGCAGCGCGGTGACGGGGCTCGGCCGCACTGCGCGGTAGCCGCCGGTGAAGGGAATCAGTCTGGCGGGCAGCGACATTCGCTGCACACCCGATGGCAGCTGGCGGACGTCTTCATCGGCGCCGGGAACCACGAGGAACACCTCGTGGCCGGCAGCGCAGTACTCCGCCCCAAGGCGGTCGACGGCGGTGCGCAGCCCGCCGGAACGGGGGCCGTAGAAGTTGGCAACCTGGACGACCCGCATGTCCATCCATCGTATCGGCGCCGTGTGTGCAGGGGCGAACGTCGGGTCGACGACGAGGCGAACGGCAGGCGAACACGCCTGCCGTAGTCGGCGACAGCCGACATGGGGTCAGCGGTCGTCAGCCGACGTGTTGGGTCAGCCAGGCCCCGACGCGCTGCCATGCGTCGGCAGCGGCGGTCGGGTCGTAACGCTGTCCGGTGTCGTTGAAGAACGCGTGATCGGCGCCCTGTTCGACGACGAGTTCGTGGACCAGGCCGGCCTCGGTCAGGGCTTGCTCGGCGGCGTCCTTGGTGGCGTTGACGCGGGCGTCCTTCTCGCCGTAGAAGCCCAGTACCGCCGCGTTCTTCGAGCCCGCGAGGTCCGCACCCTCGGGCAGCGGGCCGTAGAAGGGGAACGCGGCGGTCAGCCGCGGTTCACCGGCGGCGAGGAGTTGCCAGGTGAGTCCGCCGCCCATGCAGAACCCGATCGCGGCGAGCCTCACGCCGGGCGTGCGACGCGCCACTTCGTCGAGACCGGACCGCAGGTTCGCCACGAATTCGGGCGGTGAGATCTTGCTCAGCGCCGCGGTGGCCTGGGCCGGGTCGGTGAACGTGGCCGTGCCGCCCTGCCCGGACAGCAGGTCGATGGCGAGTGCGGAATAGCCGATGCCCGCGAACCGCCCGGCGACCGACCTGGTCCAGTCGGTCAGGCCCTTGTTCTCGTGGATGACGAGCAGGGCGCCCTTCGGCGCCCCGGCGGCTGCCCACGCGCCCTGCAGGTCGCCCTGCGGGCCCGCCCACGTGATGGGTTCGGTGGGCACTTCGGCGTCGGCCCCGGGTGGCGGTGCGGCACTGGCGCTCTCGGTGGTCGAGCCCCCGCTCCCTGCCGTCGTCGCAGTGCTCTCGGGGGCCGCGGACTCGTCGCCGTTCCCGCCGCAGGCGGTGATCAGTGCGCCTGCCGCGGTGGCGCCGACGCCGATCAGCGCCATCCGTCGTAAGGCCTCCCGTCGAGACATCAGGCCGTCGACGTGGTCGGTGGCGATCTCCTCGGCGATGTAGCGCTGCAGTGGGGTCACCTCCGCGAGTATGCCCCGGTCGGCCGAACTGCCGCTGAAAACGGCCCTGACCACCGATACTGTCCTGGTGGCAAACCCCTCCCCGGTCCCGACGCCGGACCTGCGCGGCCGCGTCGCCGTCGTCGCAGGAGCGACACGGGGTGCGGGCCGGGGCATCGCCGCCGCACTCGGCGAGGCGGGCGCCACCGTCGTGTGCACCGGCCGGAGCAGCGCGGCGGGAACGCTGAAGTCAGACTACGACCGCCCCGAGATCATCGAGGAGACGGCCGAACTCGTCACCGAACTCGGCGGCGTCGGCGTCGCGATCGCGGTCGACCACCTCGATCCCGATCAGGTGCGCGGTCTCGCCGACCGGCTGCGGTCCGACTACGGCGCGATCGACGTGTTGGTGAACGACGTGTGGGGCGCCGAGATCCTCAAGGGCGCACCCCGCTCGTGGAACCGTCCGGTGTGGGAGCACGACCTCGACGACGGCCTGCGGATCCTTCGGCTGGGCGTCGACACGCACCTGATCACGTCGCACTGCCTGCATCCGCTCCTGGTCGCGCGGCCGGGCGGACTGCTGGTCGAGGTCACCGATGGGACGGCGGACTTCAACGCGAACCACTACCGGGTGTCGGTGTTCTACGACCTGGCCAAGGTCTCGGTGAACCGGCTGGCGTTCAGCCACGGTCACGACCTGGCGCCGTACGGCGCCACCGCGGTGTCGGTCACCCCGGGGTGGCTGCGTTCGGAGATGATGCTCGACAACTACGGCGTCACCGAGAGCAACTGGCGGGACGCGATGAACCCCGACCGGGCCGACGGCTACCCCGTCGCGCCCCCGGGCTTCGACGCGTCGGAGAGCACCCGCTTCGTCGGTCGCGGTGTCGCCGCGATCGCCGCGGATCCCAATCGTGCCCGGTGGAATCAGCGCTCGGTGAATTCGGCGCAATTGTCCTGGGAGTACGGGTTCACCGACGTCGACGGCAGGCGGCCCGACGCGTGGGTCGAGCAGTAGCGGCCAATCGGTAGACAAATATCGGAATCTGTTCACGATTTCGTTGACACCGGTGGTCGCCCAGGGTTGCATGGCCTAGTGACCTACGACACGATCATCCGCAACGGCCTCTGGTTCGACGGCACCGGTGGCCCCTCTGCGGTGCGCAATCTGGGCATCCGCGACGGCCACGTCGTCGCGATCTCGGCCGGCGACCTCGACGCGACCGACTGCCCCCAGGTGGTCGATGCCACGGGCAAGTGGGTGCTGCCGGGGATGCTCGACATCCACACCCACTACGACGTCGAGGTGCTGGGCGGACCCGACCTGTCGGAGTCGCTGCGGCACGGCGTCACCACGATCATGCTCGGGTCGTGTTCGCTGTCGACCATCCACGTCGACGGCACCGAGGCCGGTGACCTGTTCGGCCGCGTCGAGGCGATCCCGCGCGACCACGTCATCGACGCGGTGAACCAGCACAAGACGTGGAGTACGTGCGACGAGTACGTCACCGCACTCGAGGCGCGCCCGCTGGGTCCGAACGTCACGGCGTTCATCGGTCACTCCGACATGCGCACGGCAGTCATGGGCCTCGACCGGTCCACACGCAAGGACGAAAAGCCCACCCGACGCGAACAGGCTCGGATGGAGGAGATGCTCGTCGATGCGTTGCGTGCGGGCTTCGTCGGGATGTCGTCGCAGCAACTGTTGTTCGACAAGATCGACGGCGACGCGTGCCGCTCCCGCACGCTGCCCTCGACCTATGCCAAGGCGCGCGAACTGCGGCGGCTGAAGTCCCTGCTCCGCAAGTCGGGCCGAATCCTGCAGTCCGGCCCCGACATTCAGAACCCGCTCAATCTCGGGTCGCAACTGCTGCAGTCGGTCGGCATCATCCGCAATCCGCTGAAGACCAGCCTGCTGTCGGCGGCCGACGTGAAGTCCAATCCGTACGCGATCATGCTGATGGGTCCGCTCTCCCGGTTCGTCAACACCCTCGGCGGCAACTTCCGCTGGCAGCATCTCCCGGTGCCGTTCGAGGTCTATGCCGACGGCATCGACCTCGTGGTGTTCGAGGAGTTCGGCGCGGGTGCTGCCGCGCTGCACCTGGCCGACGAGGTCGAACGCAACGAGCTGATGCGCGACGAGGACTACCGGCGCCGCTTCCGCAAGGACTACGAGAGCAAGTTCGGCCTGCGCGTCTGGCACCGCGACTTCTTCGACGCGCACATCTCCGAATGCCCGGATGCGGCACTGGTGGGCAAGTCGTTCGGGGAGGTCGGCCAGGAGCGCGGCCTGCACCCCGTCGACGCGTTCCTGGACCTGGTGCTCGAACACGGCAAGGCGCTGCGGTGGCACACCACCATCTCCAACCACCGGCCGGAGGTGCTCAAGAAGATGGCCCGCGAACCCGGGATCCAGATGGGGTTCTCCGATGCCGGGGCGCACCTGCGCAACATGGCGTTCTACAACATGGGGCTGCGGCTGCTGCGGCACGTCCGCGACGCCGAACTGGCCGGGACCCCGTTCATGACGATCGAGGCCGCGGTGCACAGGCTCACCGGTGAGCTCGCCGACTGGTACCGCCTCGACGCGGGCCACCTGCGCATCGGCGACCGCGCCGACATCGCGATCATCGATCCGGAGCGACTCGACGACCAGCTCGACGCCTACGCCGAGGAGCCCGTCGAGCAGTACGGCGGTCTGTCCCGCATGGTCAACCGCAACGACGAGGCGGTGCCCGCAGTGTTCGTCGCCGGGCGCCAGGTGTTCGCCTCCGGCGTCGCCACCGAACTCGTCGGCCGCACGCGCACCGGCCGCTTCCTGCGGGCCGCGCACCGCTCCCCCGCTCTGCTCATCGAGAAGGACGTGCTGACCAGTGTCGGTTGAGACTGTGTCGATCGAGGAAGTCGTCCTGGGCATGTGGCGGGCGCTGTCGGCGCGGGATTGGGAGGGGCTGAAGACCTACCTGTCCGACGACTGCATCTACCTCGACGTGCCCGTCGGACCCGCGGCGGCCGCCAAGGGGCCCGACGACATCGTCAAACGGCTGAAGATCGGGCTCGAACCGCTGGCGTCCTACGAGAACTTCGACGGTCTGCTCGTACAGAACGGCCGGGACGCCATGTACGAGCACCACGAGGAATGGCATTGGGCCTCAGGCGAATCCGCGGTGCTGCAGTTCGTCTCGGTGCATCGCGTCGAAGACGGCAAGATCACGCTGTGGAAGGACTACTGGGACATGAGCGCCCTGGCCAACCACGCGCCACCCAGCTGGCTCGAGGACTTCGCCACCGCCGACATGTCGTGGGTCTACGACGCCACCGGCGAGGTCTGAGCGCTTAGAGCGTGATCTTGCAGGCCTGACCGATGTCAAGGGTCCGCAGCATGCGGCCCATCCCGATCCACATCGCGCACGACAGCGCGAGATCGGTCAGCAGCTCGTCGCTGAACTGCTCGTGGCACCGTGCCCAGAAGTCCTCGTCGTCGCGTAGTCCGGTGTGGTCGGAGGCGAAGCGCTGCGCGAATTCGGCGGCGATCCGCTCCTGCTCGCTGTAGCCGGGCCACGTCTGCCACTGTGCGGCGTGGTCGTAGAGGTCCTCGTCGACGCCTGCCGCAATGCCGTCGGCGTCGCGGGTGTTCTGGCAGACCACGCATTCGTTGTCGAGCGCGATCACCATGCGCGCGAGTTCGCGCACCCGCATCGGCAGACGGTTCTTCTCGTAGACGGCGTGGGTGAACTTCGCCATCGCGGTCCCGATGTCGGGTGACTTGACGATCCAGGCCGCCGCGTCGTCGTCGGCGAAGTCTCCGATTCGGCTCATGGGCGGAATCGTACGCCCGCGCGCCGCGGATTGGAACGTGTTCTAGTTTCGAGTCAGCGGGCCGCGGCCAGCGTTCCCGGGCCGTCGGCCCAGTCCCGCTGCACCAGCATGCGGTGGGCGATCCGCTCCAGGGCGATCTCCACCTGCTCGCGATCCGGGCGGCCCTCGAACGTCGGCGACTGCGCGAGCTTGTCGACGATGCGCCCGACGATGCTGGCCGACAAGGCGTTCACCCGGGCGGCACCGGCTTGGGTCAGCCACAGCTTGCCGCCCGTCCCGAGCGCCAGACCGTCGTCGATCACCCGGTCGAAGATCGGCTCGATGACCTCAAAGGGCACGCGCAGCCGGTCGGCGATCGCGGTCAGGGTGGCCGAGCCGAAGACCTGGTTGTGCCGGTAGATCTGCAGCAGCGCCCACGCCCGCGGCACGTCCAGATCGCAGCCTGGCTCGCGGGAGAGGCTGCGCAACCGGATGTCGGGCGAATCCCGGAACATCCTGCCGACGGCGACCTCGAGGATCTTCTCCGGCGTCTCGGTGCTGGGCATGCCGAAGCCCTCCCCGAGATCGGTCGCCGACGACGCCTCGATCTCGCGCAGCGGAATCTCCTTGAGGAACAACGAGACCACGAACCCGACCACGGCCACCGGCACCGCGCACAGGAAGACGGTGCCCAGCGCATCGGCGTACGCGTCGACGATCGGGCCTGCCATCTCGGCGGGCAGCGTCCGGAGCAGCTGGGGCGACTCCGCCGCCTGTGGCGGCGCGCCGCCGGACGCCAGCGCGGGCCCGATGTCGGCGGCCAGGAAGTTGGCGAACAGCGAGCCGAAGATCGCGGCGCCGAACGAGGAACCGATGGTCCGGAAGAACGTGACACCCGACGTCGCGACGCCGAGGTCGGCGAAGCTCGACGTGTTCTGCACGACGAGCACCAGCACCTGCATGCACAGCCCGATGCCGGTGCCGAGCAGGAAGAGGTACAGCGACTGCTGCCAGGTCGGCGTGGCCGCCGTCATCTGGGACAGCAGCAGGAACGCACCGGCCATGATCGCGGTGCCAGCGACGGGGAACAGCTTGTACCTGCCGGTGCGTCCGACGATGTTGCCGCTGCCGATAGACGTGATCAGCATGCCGGCGACCATCGGCAGCGTGCGCAGGCCGGATTCGGTGGCCGAGACGCCGTCGACGAACTGCATGAACGTCGGCAGGAAGGTCAAGGCCCCGAGCATCGCGAACCCGACGATGAAGCCGAGGATGCAGCACACCGTGAACACGGGGCTGCGGAACAGCCGGATCGGCAGGATCGGTTCCGGGGCACGCATCTCGACCCGGACGAAGACGGCGAGGGCCACGGCGGATGCGGCGAAGAGACCGATGATGACCGGTGAGCCCCATGCATATTCGCCGCCGCCCCAGCTGGTGGCCAACGTGAGACCGGAGGCGGCGAGTCCGACGAAGAGGATGCCCGCGAAGTCGATCTTGGGCCGTGCGGCGGCTCGGGTGAGCGATGGGATGGCGGCAATGCCGACGAGCAGCACCACGATGCCGATCGGGACGTTGATCCAGAACGCCCACCGCCAGGTGAGGTGGTCGGTGAAGAATCCGCCGAGCAGCGGGCCGATCACCGTGGTGACGCCGAACACCGCACCGAGCGCGCCCTGGTAGCGGCCGCGCTCGCGCAAGGGGATGACCTCGCCGATCACGGCCATCGCGGTGACCATGATCGCGCCGCCGCCGATGCCCTGCAGCGCCCGCGCTGCGACGAGCATCGTCATCGATCCGGCGAGCCCGCAGAGGACCGACCCGCCGAGGAAGAACAGGATGGACGCGCAGAACACGGCCTTCCGGCCGAACAGGTCACCGAGCTTGCCGACGATGGCCGTCGCGATCGTCGAGGCCAGCAGGTAGCTGGTCACGACCCAGGACTGGTGTCCCGCACCGCCGAGGTCGGCGACCACCGTCGGGAGCGCGGTGGCCACGATCGTCTGATCGAGCGCTGCCAGCAGCATCCCCAGCAGTACGCCGATGAAGATGAAGTTCCGCCGCTGCGGGCTGATCATCGCGTTGGCGGACTCTGGGTCGATCGCCGCGGCCGCCGGAACGCCCGCACCCTCCGTCGTGCTCGTCATACCGTCCTTCCGAGGTCCTCAAGGCGCCGCAACGGCACACGAGGCATATCGTTAGGCAGGCTAAAAGAGTTACCGCCGCATAGTCACTGTGGCGGACGCGACACGCACTGCGCGGCGTAGAGCTGCTCGCCCAGCTTGTTCATCAGCTCGAGCTGAGTCTCCAGATAGTCGACGTGCAATTCCTCGTCGGCGATGATCGCCTCGAAGATGTTGGCGGTGGTGCTGTCTTCCTTCTCGCGGCAGAAGACGATCGCCGGCTTGAGGCGGGCGAGGACCTCGTACTCGATCGCGAGGTCGGCCTCGAACTGCTCGCGCAGCGTCTGCCCGACCCGCAGCGACGCCAGGCGCTGATAGTTCGGCAGGCCGTTGAGCATCAGGATGCGATTGGTCAGGGTTTCCGCGTGACGCATTTCGTCGAATGACTCGTCGCGGGTGTGCTTCGCCAATTCGGTGAAACCCCAGTGCTCCTGCATCTTTGAATGCAGGAAATACTGATTTATGGCGGTGAGTTCGCTCGTCAATTGCTCGTTCAGGAGCTTGATGACCTCGGAATCGCCTTGCATGGTGGCTCCTCGTGCACCTCGACCGACCGGGGCCGGGGCGGTGCCATCGCTGGGGTTCGTCGCTGGGTTCAGCACTGTGCCGGGGGCTGCCCGGCATCCCTCAATCTAGTGCACCGACACGACGGGACGCGACTGCGAAACTCGGCATTTTGGGCTGTTTACGTGCGACGTTTGGTAAGGCAAACCTCGGAAGCGAAGGTTGCTGAGCCCGGGTTATGGACTGGCTAGCCTTAGTAAGGTTAGACTGGGCTAACCTGAAGGACGGCGTTGCTCGTGATCCACGTACGGCGCCTTCGAAGTGAGGCGGAACCCATGGACGCGGACCGGAGCCACTCGTGGTTCGCGCCGCGCGCCGCCCAATTGTCGTCTAGCGCCGAAATGGCCGATGAATTCGCGCGGCGCAAATTCCATCCGCACTCGGATTTCTCGAATGGCGCGCCATTCGAAATGGCACGGACCCGCTGATGTTCGTATGCCTGTGCACCGGCGTCACGAGCCAGGTGGTCACCGATCTCGTCGCCGGCGGGGCGTCGACGTCGCGGCAGATCGCCGACGCGTGCGGTGCGGGTTCTGACTGTGGCCGATGCAAGCGCACGGTGCGGTCGATTATCGCAGCCAGCGCGCAGCGCCGGGACTGCCCCGTCCACGCGGGGCGCTAGCTCACTGCGTCTTGCGGTCGGCGAAGTCCGACAGCGCGTCGGCGTTGGCAGCCGACCCGAGCAGCACCTCGAATTGCGCGTACTCGCGCTTGGCGGCCTCGGCGATCGCGTCCCGAGTGGGGTCGACGATGGTCTCCTTGACCGCCATCAGGCTCGGGATCGACCGCGAGGCCAGCACCGCGGCGTGACGCCCGGCCTCGGCCATCAGGTCATCGGGGTCGCACACCTTCCAGACGAGCCCCATCCGCAGCGCCTCGTCGGCGTCGACCCATTCCGACGACAGCAGCATCCAGGCGGCATTCTGCCTGCCGATGAGCCGCGGCAGCAGATAGGACGAGGCCGCCTCGGGGGCGACCCCGAGGCTGGTGAACGGGCACTTCAGCCGGGCGCCTGCCGCCATGAACACCAGATCGGCGTAGCCGAGGATCGTCGCTCCGATGCCCACGCCAAGCCCGTTGACGGCCAGGATGAGCGGCTTGCGCAGTGCGGTGAGCGCCTCGATCATGCCGGGGAAGCCGTGCTCCCCGGACTGGAAGTCCGGATCGGTGATGCGCGCCTGCATCTCGACAAGGTCGTTGCCCGCAGAGAAGGCCCGGCCGGTGCCGGTGAGCACCACGACCGCAACGGCCGGGTCGGCGTCCGCGTCGCGCAACGCCACGGTCGTCGCGTCGTACAGCGCCTCGTTGAACGCGTTGAGCGCCTCGGGCCGGTTCAGGGTGAGGGTACGGACACCGCCATCGTCGTCGATCTGCACGAGCACGCTCGCAGCGTAAGCGGCGGCGACTGCGCGACCGGGGCCGGGTCAGGTCCTGGCGTCCGCCACGAACGGGCTGCGCAGGAGGTAGCGGCTGGTGGGCACGGTGTCGACGTTCTCGTTGGCGCCGAATGCCGCCGTGCTCGCCATCATCCGGGACATCCGGTCGTTGAGGTCGGCGTCGTCGGCCGCCCCGAAGAACGCGTGCAGGTCGCGCGTCGCCTCGATGGGGAAGTTCTCCTCCACGATCGCCGACACGTGCGGTGCGTCGGGCGTGAGTGCCCGCACGACGGTGTTCTGGGTGTAGCCGAACGTCGACTGCGTCGCGATCGCGACCGGGGTGTGGTCGACGTGCCACCGGTCGAGCCACGTCGCCGCGTCGAGGTGCTCGGGCCTGCGCAGCAGTGCCACGTTCGCCAGGCCGGGCGTGCGCTCCCCCAGCTCGTCCGGCGGCGCCACCGGAACCGACTCGGTGACGAGATACGCTGCGAGACGGTCGCATTCGCGATCGAGCGTGGCGATCGCAGCACGGGTGGGCAGCCCGTAGTACTGCTGGGTCCAGATGGTGACCACCGCGAACACCGGCGGATCGAGCGTCGTGAGCGTCATCAACGAATCGCGCACCGCGTCGTCGCGCACGTTGACGGCGAGCCCGGGCAGGCCGAGATCGAGGAGCTCCTCGCCCACCTCGCCGCGCAACCGGTCGCACCACGTCTGGTCGGCGTCCGGGGTGCGCAGTGTCACGATCAGCTTCTCCACGAATCGAACCTACCGACCGGCAATGATGGGTTGCTAGGCGCGGTCGGGGTAGAAAGGTGGCCGTGATCAAGGGTCTGGCGCTGCGGCCGAGCGTGCCGGACTTCGGTGCGGTAGCGCGGAGCTTGCTTGGCGTGCTGGTGATCGCCGCGATCGGACTGTGGGTCGTGGGGCCGACCGCCGCCATGGCGGCCGCCGGCGCGGCCACCATCGCGGGCGCCACCGCGCTGCAGGACAGTCCACACGGCCGAATCCCCCTCGTGGTCGGGGTGTCGGTGGCCATGGGGCTTGCGGTGCTCGTCGGGGCATCGACGTCGGCGTACTCGATGCCGTTCATCGCGGTCGTCGCCATCGGCTGCTTCCTGGCGGGGCTGGCATGGGCGGCGGGCACCAATCCTGGGCTCATTGCAGCTGCGGCCGCCGTGCTGCTCGTCACCGCTCCGCCCGTGCCGCCGACCTGGGCGACCGTGTCGGCGTCCGTTCTGCTCGCAGTCGTCGGCGGGCTGGCCCAGGCCGCTCTGATCGGGTTGTGGCCGCGCCGGCGCTGGCGCGTGCAGCGCGAGGCGCTGACCCGCGCCTACCGCTCACTGGCAGCGGACGCTCGCGCGCTCGCCGCCGATCCGTCCGGGCACATCGAACAGGAACCACTGCGGGCGCTGCGCGAGGCCTTCACGTTCACGCACGGCCAGGCCGTCCGGCACCCGTTGGCGTACCGCGCCTGGTACGGCCTACCGGAGCGGATCGCCGTCACGTTGGCCGCGCTGGCCGGTCGGTCACGCGGCGACAACGGGGTATCCCGGGTGCTCGTCGCGGCCGCCGACGTGCTCGATGCGGTGTCCCGTCCCACCCGGGCCAACGCGAAGGCGACCGGGTACGCGATGGGACGCTTCGACGCGGTGGCGGCAGGCGCGGCCGAGCTGGAATCGCCGTTGGTGCGCCGCCTTTCGGCGCAGCTGAGGGATGCCGCTGCGTTGCGGTTCGGGGACGGGTCGGCAGACGTCGCCCCGGCGGGGGGTGTGCCGGCGGGCAGGAGCGAAGCGACCGGGGGCGTGCAACACAGTCCCGGGCTGGCCGGGACCCTCGCGCACGCCGTGGCGATGATCCGCGACCAGTTGAGCGCGGAGTCGCCGGTGCTGCGGCACGCCATCCGTCTCGGGCTTGCGGCGGGGCTTGGCGTCGCCATCGCCCGCGTTGCCGAAGTCGCACACGGCTACTGGATTCCGCTGACGGTCGTAATGGTGCTGCGGCCGGAGACGGCCCACACCTATACGCGGTGCGCCGGGCGGGTGGCGGGCAACGTCGCCGGGGTGATCATCGCGACCGGCATCGCGCTCGTGCTGCACCCCGCAGGACTGTTCGCGGCGGTGTTCGCCGTCCTCCTGCTCGGCGTCGCGTATGCGGTGTCCGGCTGGGGGTACGTTGCGGTCAGTGCCGCACTGGCCGCGGCCATCGTGTTCTTCGTCGACGTGTCGGGGGCGGCCAGCCTGGCGACCATGGGCGACCGCGTCCTGGCGACGCTGATCGGCGGTGTGCTCGCCGTGCTCGCCCACGTCGCGCTCCCCGACCGGGACGACGTCCGGCTGCGGCAACGCGCCGGCGAACTGCTCAAAGCCGAGATCGATTACGCCGCAACGGTCATCAAGGCCTCAGTACACGACGTCGACCGACCCGGCGAGATGGTGGCGTCGTCGTGGGAGCGCGCGTTCCGGGCCAGGGCGGCGTTCGAGGCGGCAGCGGCGAGCGGCCTGATGAACGACAGACACCTGCGCCGCTGGCTCAGCTCCTACCGGGCCGGGCTCAATGCGGTGACCGCGTCGTGCACGGCGCTCGAGGCGAACCTGCCCGCCCGCCGCGCTGCGACGACGAGCACGGCGCTGCGCAGTGCGGTCGACGAGTTCGTCGAGGCGCTGCGCGGTGACCCGCAGACCGCAGGCTCGCCGTGGACGCTCGACGTCGACGTGCTGACCGCAGCCGCCGCCCGGGTGCGCGCGGAGCTCTCCGACGTCGACGACGCGTCGGCGCGGGTGCTGTTGACCGAGATCGATGCCGTCACCGAACGGCTGGTCGACATCGCCACGGCGATCCCCGACTGACGCCGGGTCGTCTCACCTGCGTCAGCGCGCCCACTTCGGGGTGATGAACACGCCCTCGGCCTCGACGGTGACGCCGTCGGCGTCGGCGATGTGGCCAACCGCGAACGTCTTGACGCCCTCGGTTCGCACGATCCTGGCTTCGGCGTGCAGATCGCCCAGCGGCGTCGTGCGGAGGTAGCGCATCGAGATCGTGCCGGTGAGGCGGGGGTTCTGAGCCGTGCTCGCGGCTTCGCCCAGCACGTGGTCGAGGATCAGCGCGGAGACGCCGCCATGGACGTGACCGGGCGGGCCCTCGTATGGCGCACCGAGGTGGAAGTCGGTGTGGATGCCGCCGTCGGCCGACCGCCGGATCACCAGCGGCGGGGCGATGGGGTTGCGCAACCCGATCACCGGATTTCCCCATGGCATCTGGCCGCCCTCGGACAACCGCACGCCGAACGGTCCGTCGAGTTGCGCGCTGCGCAGCCGGGCGGTGATCGCGTCGATCTGCGCCTTGGCGGTTGCGACGACGTCGGCGTCGACCTCGGTGCGGATGGTGGCGTCGATCAATTCCCTGACGGACTCGGTGAACGGCCCGAACACGCCGCGCAACCGCTCGACCTCTTCGCCGTTGAGATTCTGGACGGTGAACTCGACCATGAACGAACTAGAACACGTTCTAGCCGCGGTGTCGAATCACCCTCGGACCGGCGCATCCCCGACGAGCAGCTGCCGAATGACCGGCCGTGCCCACGCGATGAGTTCGTCGTGACCGAGGTTGGCGACCGCGGGATTGGCGAGCACGTACCTGGTGGTGGCGAGCCCGATGATGAACGCACCCATCAGCCCCGCGCGCTGCGCGTGATGGTCCGGGGCCACGGCCGCCAGCGCCGGTGCCACCTGAGTGGCGAACACGGTGCGCATCGCGTCGGCGGCCGTCGGGCTGGTCATGGCGGCGCGCAGCAGTGCGACGAACGTGGCGTCGTCCTCCCAGACGGCGAAGAACCTCGGCAGCAGGGCGTCGGCGATCTGGTCGGCGTCCACCCCGGTCAGGTCTGGCAGATCGATGGTGAAGTCGGCGGCGGCGGCGAAGAGGTCCTGCTTGCTGCCGAAGTACCGGATCACGAGCGCGGCGTCGACGCCCACGTCGGCGGCGATCGCACGCAGTGTCGTGCGGTCGAAGCCGTCCGTCCCGAATCGCGCGCGGGCCGCGGCCAGGATGTCGGCGCGTGTTCCGGTGGCGTTGCGGGGGCGGGTCGTGGCCATGGGGACAGCATAAGTCGCCCATCGTTGACAACACCGACACCGCGACTTAGCGTCTAAGTCATCAGTTGTTGACTTAGGAGTTCCGATGACACGCACCGCAGACCTCCCCGTCCTGATCATCGGCGCCGGTCCCACGGGACTCACCGCCGCGGTGGAACTGGCCCGCCTCGGCGTCGCCGTCCGGATCATCGACAAGGCACCGGCGCCCTCGTCGACGTCGCGGGCACTCGGCATCCAGGCCAGGACACTCGAGCTGCTCCGCCCCCGCGGCATCGCCGACGACCTGCTGTCACTGGGCAACCGCGTGCGTGCGACCGCTCTGCACGCCGGCGGCGAACGCCTCGGCGGCATCGAGTTCGCCACCATGGCAAGCGAATTCGACTACATCCTGATGCTGCCGCAATCCGACACCGAACGCCTGCTTGCCGAACGCGCTGCGGCGCTCGGCGTCACCGTGGAACGTGGCATCGAGTTCGTCGGCCTGGCCCAAGGCGACGACGTCCGGGTGGTCGTGCGCGACCAGGACGGGCACTCCCAGTCCATCGCCGCGTCCTACGTCATCGCTGCCGACGGGTCGCACAGCCCGGTGCGCAAGGCGCTCGGCCTGCCGTTCGAGGGTCGATCCCTCCCACAGGACTACGTACTCGGGGACCTGCGCCTGTCGGGCGACCTCGCCCAAGACCAACTGTCGATCTTCCTCGCCTCCAACGGCTTCCTCGCGGTGTTCCCGATGGGCGGTGACCGGTTCCGGTTCATGGCCACCGATCCCGAGGGCATCACCGGTGACGCCGCCCAGCCGACGCTGGCCGACGTACAGGCGCTCTACGACCGCACCGTGGGAGTTCCCGCCCGCTGCCACGACCTGGCTTGGAGCTCGCGCTTCCGGATCAACAGCAGGCACATGACGACGTTGCGATCGGGTCGGGTGTTCTTCGGAGGCGACGCCGCCCATGTCCACAGCCCAGCCGGTGGGCAGGGCATGAACGCCGGGATCCAGGACATGATCAACCTGTGCTGGAAACTCGCCATGGTGCTGAGAGGGCGCGCCCGCCCGGAACTGCTGGACACCTATGGGTCCGACCGGCTGCCGGTGATCCGCCAACTGGTCGCGATGACCGAGCGTGCCACCATGGCGTTCAACTCGACCAATCCCGTCGTGCACGGTCTGCTGGTGCGTGCGATCCCGAAGTTGCTGCGGCGCAACCGCGTTCAGACCGTGGCGGCGCCCCGGCTGGGTCAGATCGCTGCGTCCTACCGAGGGGCGCCACTGGCGCGCGGTGGCGGCCGCCTGGGTGCGCTGCGGGCCGGTGACCGCGTGCCGGATCTGCGCCTGCCCGAGGGCCGGCTCTACGACCTGCTGGATCCGGTGTCGCCGACCCTGCTCGTCGACGGTGCCGACGACGGCCTCCGCCGCGTCTGCCAACCGTGGACGGGGGTCCTACCGCTGCGCAGTGTCACGCTGCCCGACGCGGTCGCCGCAGGACCCGCGTGGCTGCTGGTGCGCCCCGACGGTTACCTCGCCGCCGCGGGTGGCCCAGCCGACGGGAACCGGCTGTGGCAGTGGCTCGGGCGGTGGCTGGAGCCGGCCGCCGCCGAGACGCCGGCTACGGTCGCCGCGCCGGTCCGGTGACGACCGCCCGCGCTATCTCGACGCGATCGGATGACGGCCCGACGCGGAGGCGAAACCCAGCCACGTGTGCCGGTTGCCCGCCCAGCACCACCCGACCTTCGGTGCGTTCCGATTGGCGACGCCGTCGCGGCCCGTGCCGTTGCTGATCCAGATCGCCGGGGTGCGGGTATCGAGCGCACCCCCCAGCTTGCGCTTGCGCGAGCCGATCGTCATGAAGCAGTGGTTGCGTTCGAGCGCGTCGGGCTGCTGGAGCAGCCACGTCAGCCCCTCGGTCAGCGTCAGCGGCGTTCGGCCGGCAGCCCTCAGGTCGGGGTCCACCTCGTCGGGGCTCCAGTTCGCATAGCCGTCGCCGCGGTCGACGTCACTCACCACGAATACGTCGGAATCCGGGAGTGGCTCGACGGGTTCGAACTCGTCGACGTCGCTCATGTCGGTGACCACGAACCCCGGCTTCTCCGCGTGCCGGATCAACGGCGCCAGGTGGGACGCGGGCAGCAGGCTCGGGTGGATGACGAGCAGACCCGGTCGTACCGAGGCGGTGGTGGCGAGGGTCTGCAACCGGGAGGTGGACAGGCCGGCGCGGTGATGCACGCCGAGTTCGACGAGCCGGGCGGCCTGGTCGGCGAGGCTGGGCAGGGCGACAGGGGTGGCGGCAGGGGTGGCGGTGACCATGGGGACGCAACGAAGCGGAGCGGCGGGAAAGTTCCTACCATCGTCGCCGCGTGGTCGCGGGTCACTGATTCACCGCGAGCAGACGCCAACTCGCCTAATTGCCCGGCGTGTCGTGCGAGTTGGCGTCTGCTCGCGGAAGGAAGTGGCGGCGCGCGGAGAGCGGGGTCACTGCGCGGCCGCCACAGTGTCATAGATAACCTATGCTTTCGTGGTCATCTGTCTACGAAATGGCCTACAGTCGAAGGATGGCCAGCCGATCTGACAGCGTCGACCCTCGCGCCGAGCGCGTCCGCGCCCTGCTGCGCGACGCTGCAGTGGCACTTGCCGCCGAGCGCCCCGTCGACGAACTGACCGTCGGGGACCTGGTCGCCCGGGCCGGTGTCAGCAGGCAGGTCTTCTACCGCCACTTCGCCGATCGCGACGATGCCGTGGCGACCGCATTCACCGCCGCGTTCCGCACGGCCACCCGCGACATCGACGGCGACGCCCGCACGCGGATCCTCGGCCTGTTCGACCTGGCGGCCCGGCACCGGGCGATTTACCGCAACGTGGTCCCCAGCGCCGTCACCCAGCGCGTGGTGGCCGCCTTCCGGACCGAACTGCTGCCCGCCTGCGAGGAGATAGCAGCGCAGGCGCTGGCGGTGATCGGCGCCGACCCGGCCCAGCCCGGCCTGTCCCCCGACGCCGTCAGCCGCTTCCTCGTCGGCGGCTTTCAGGAGGTGCTGCGGTCCTGGATGGAGGACCCCGACGCCACCCACCTGCACGGGCGCGTGACCACCGCACTGGACACCGTCGACGCACTGCTGCGTCTGCCCGCCACTGCGCACTGACCAAGGAAGAGGAACCCATCATGGGCAAGCACAACGATTCGCGGCCCGCACCGACCGAGCACCAGCTCACCCGCACCGACGTGCGTCGAGTGGTGCTGGTGATGGCGGCCATGACCGTGTTCGTCGTCGCGATGATCGCCAGTTACTCCGGCGCCTTCGCCAAGCCGACGCTGCACCACCTCGACGTCGCCGTGTCGGGTCCCGACCAGCTGGTCGCCGCGATGCAGGAGCAGGACGCACTCGATGTCACGCGCGTTGCCGACGCCAATGCCGCACGGGCGCAGGTCACCGAGCGCCGCACCGACGCCGCGATGGCCGTCACGCCCACGGGTGAACTCGAGGTCTTCGTCGCAGGCGGCGGCGGCCGCAGCGTCGCCAACGCCGCCGAGTCGGTCGGCCGGGGCGTGGCCGCCAAGGCGGGTCTGACGCCGGTGGTCACCGACGTCGCCCCCACGTCGGCCGCCGACCCGCAGGGCACGGTCGAGTTCTACGCCGTGATCTTCCTGTCGATCGGAGCGTCGTTGGGCGCCACTGTCTTCGGTTTCCTGGTGGGGCGCGTGACGCATCTGGCGACGCTGGCCAGGCGCACGCTGAGCCTCGTCGCGTACTCGGCCGTGCTCGCGGGCGCGGTCACCGTGTACGTCGATGCCGCACTCGGCGCACTCGCCGGCCACACGTGGCAGGTGTTCGGGGCGCTGTGGCTCTACGCGCTGGCGGTGAGCGGCGCCGTCACCGGCGTGTCCGCCGCGTTCGGCACCATCGCCTCGGCCTCGCTCACCATCTTCCTGGTCATCGTCGGCAACGCCGCGGCCGCAGGGCCCGTCGGTCTGCCGCTGCTGTCGGGCTTCTACACGACGCTCAACGGCATCGTGCCGCAGGGCTCCGGGGTGGCGCTGCTGCGCAGCATCGAGTACTTCGACGGTCACGGCGCGGTGACACCACTTGTCACGCTGGTGATTTGGGCCGCGACGGGAGCGGTGCTCGCTTTGGGCGCAGTGCTCGCCCCTGCGGCGGCGAAGGCCTATCGTGCCCACCATGACCAGCGTGACGGAGCAGTACTACGACCTGGGGTCTTATCACCGGCCGATTGACACCGCGGCGCCCGAGGCGCAAACGTGGTTCGACCGGGGCATGGTCTGGGCGTACGCGTTCAACCACGGAGAGGCCGTCCGGTGCTTCGAGCGCGCGCTGGAGGCGGATCCCGACCTCGCCGTGGCCCGGTGGGGCATCGCGTACTCCGTGGGGCCCAACTACAACAAGGCGTGGGAGGCGTTCGACCCGGTCGAGCTGGTCGAGAGCCTCACCCGGGCCCGCGTCGAACTCGACCGCGCGGCGGCGGGCCGGGCCTCGGAGGTGGAGCGGGACCTGATCGCCGCCCTGGCGGCCCGGTTTCCGACGGCCGACCCGACCGACACCGACGCCCTCGATGCCGGCGGCGTCGACTACGCCGACGCGATGGCACGTCTGGCCGAACGTCATCCCGGCGACGTCGACGTCCAGGCGCTGGCCGCTGACGCCCTCGTGAACGTCACCGCGTGGGCGTTGTGGGACGGCCGCACCGGAGAACCCGCGCCCGGCTCTCGGGTCGTCGAGGCGAAGCGGATCCTCGACGCGGCGCTGGCCACGCCTGCCGGTCGCGCGCATCCGGGCGTGCTGCACCTCTACGTGCACGCCATGGAGATGTCGGCCCACCCCGAGGAGGCCCTCCCGGCGGCCGACCTGCTGCGCGGCCTCGTCCCCGACGCCGGCCACCTGCAGCACATGCCGAGCCACATCGACGTGCTGTGCGGCGACTATCGCAGCTCGGTGATCGCCAACCAGGCAGCGGTGCGCGCGGATCACCGGTTCGTCGAGCGGGCGGGGCCGGTGAACTTCTACTCCCTCTACCGGGCGCACGACCTGCACTTCATCGTCTACTCCGCGATGTTCGAGGGGCAGTCGGAGGTCGCACTGCAGGCCGCTGGCGAACTGGCCGGGCAGTTGACGCCCGAGCTCCTGGCGATCGAATCGCCCCCGATGGCCGACTGGCTGGAGGCGTTCGTGCCGTTGCGCGTCCACGTGCTGGTGCGGTTCGGGCGCTGGGACGAGCTGATCGCCGAGCCGCTGCCCGAGGACCCGCTGCTGTACTGCACGACCGCCGCCACCGTGCACTACGGCCGCGGCGTCGCCTACGCCGCGACCGGCCGTCTGCCCGAGGCCCACGCCGAACGCGACGCGTTCGAGGCCGCCTACGCTGCGATCCCGGAGAGCCGCTACCTGTTCAACAACACCGGCCGCGACATCCTGGCGATCGGGCGCGCGATGCTCGACGGCGAGATCGCCTATCGCGAAGGACGTTTCGACGAGGCATTCGAATCGCTACGGCAGGCCATCGCCCTCGACGACGGGCTGCCCTACGACGAGCCGTGGGGATGGATGCAGCCCACCCGTCACGCCTACGGCGCGCTGCTCCTCGAGCAGGGGCGCGTCGAGCAGGCTGCGGCGGTCTACGCCGCCGACCTCGGCCTCGACCCGACGCTGAGCCGCTCTTGCCAGCATCCCGGCAACGTGTGGAGTCTGCACGGCTACCACGAGTGCCTCACCCGGCTCGGCCGCGACGACGAGGCGACGATCATCGGTCGCCAGCTGCAGTTCGCGCGGGCCAGGGCAGACGTGCCGATCGCGGCCTCCTGCGCGTGCCGGCTGGACGCCGGCGGGCCCGCCTGCTGCGACTGAGTGGCAAACCGACGTAGTAAGCGCCCACGCACGTGCAGATATGGCAACGTCGGACGAGGAAACCATGATCGCGCTTGCCGTTGCAAAGCCGGACGCGGAGCTTCGCTCGATGAGCCTGTTACCGCCGTTGAACTGCAATTGGAGTTTCTGCATACAGACGCGTTGACGCGTGCGTAGAATCCGACGGATGGTATGGAAGCTTGCTGCGGCGACTCTGGTTACCCTCGGGTTCTTCGGTGGCATCTTCTGGCACCACTCGACACGGACACCCGAGACGGCGTACGTGCCGATCGTCGCGACCGAGCCGGCTCCGACCGCCGAGGTCGAAATCGCGTTGCACCAGTCGATCGATCCGCGTGCCCGCGATCTGTGCGGAACGATGTACGCGCCACCCTGGTGCTGAGACCGCTGCGTAGACTCGGCGGCTGTGGGCATCAGCGACGACGACCTCGGTCACCTGCGGCGCTGCGTCGAATTGGCGCGCGAAGCCCTCGAGGACGGTGACGCCCCGTTCGGGTCGGTCCTGGTAGACGCCGACGGCGTCGTCCGCTTCGAGGACCGCAACCGCACCAAGGACGGCGACGAGACCCGCCACCCCGAGTTCGAGATCGCCCGCTGGGCCGCGGCCAACATGGCGCCGGTGCAGCGCGTGCGCGCGACCGTCTACACCTCTGGCGAGCACTGCCCCATGTGTGCCGCCGCGCACGGATGGGTCGGCCTCGGCCGCATCGTGTACGCCGCATCGACAGAGCAGATGGTGACCTGGCAGATGGAATGGGGCTCGCCGCCGTCGCCGGTCTCGGCACTGCCCATCACGGCAATCGCACCGCGGGTCCCGGTCGACGGTCCCGCGCGGGAGTTGGAGTCGGAGATGAAGGCGCTCTACGAGGCGAGGTTCGGGCCGGATGCCTGACTCCCCCGGCTGGGTCCAGCACGCGATCTGGTGGCAGGTCTATCCCCTGGGATTCGTCGGCGCACATCCGGCGGACCCCCCACCGACGGCCGACGAGCATCGCCTGAACCGCCTCACCGACTGGCTCGACCACCCCGTCGCACTCGGCGCGTCCGGGATAGCGCTCGGGCCCGTATTCGCCTCGGCCACACACGGTTACGACACCATCGACCACTACCGCATCGATGAGCGGCTCGGCACCGACGAGGACTTCGACCGCCTGATCGCCGAGGCGCACCGGCGCGGGCTACGCGTGCTGCTCGACGGGGTGTTCAATCACGTCGGCACCGACTTCCCGCGCTTCCGCGAGGCCTCCGATGGCGGCCCGGATCATCCGTCGGCTCGGTGGTTCCGCCAGCGCCGCGGGCGGTTCGAGACGTTCGAGGGTCACGACGGGCTGATCGCGCTCGACCACGACAGCCCCGAGGTCGTCGACTACGTCGCCGACGTGATGTCCACGTGGCTGCGCCGCGGCGCGGACGGCTGGCGACTGGACGCGGCCTATGCCGTGCCCGACCGGTTCTGGGCCGAGGTGCTGCCGCGCGTGCGGCGCGAGCATCCCGACGCCTGGTTCGTCGGCGAGGTCATCCACGGTGACTACGCGTCGATGGTGAAGGCGGCCACCTATGACTCCGTCACCCAGTACGAGCTGTGGAAGGCCGTCTGGAGCAGCCTCAACGACGGCAACTTCCACGAACTCGACCACGCCTTGGGCCGACACGACGAGTTCCTCGACGTCTTCGTGCCGTTGACGTTCGTCGGCAACCACGACGTGACCCGCATCGCGAGCAGGCTCGACGACGTACGCCACGTCGAACACGCCCTTGCACTGCTGTTCACGGTAGGCGGCACGCCGAGCATCTACGCCGGTGACGAATGGGGCTACCGCGGCGTCAAGGAAGACCGCTTCGGCGGCGACGACGCCGTGCGTCCCGAGTTCCCGCCGCACCCACCCGAGACCGATCCGGGCGACGACGTGCGCCGGACCCACCAGCACCTGATCGGTTTGCGCAGGCGTCACCCGTGGCTGCACGCGGCCCGCACCACCGCTCTGACGCTGACCAACGAGCAGTACGCGTATCGGGTACACGCCGGCTCCGACGCCTTGATCGTCGTGCTCAACGTCGGCGACGAATCGATGCGCATGACGTTGTCCGAGCACGGCGTGCGGAGTGGACGGATCGTCGCGGGCTCCGGTGCGCCCGCCGAGGACGTCGTCACCGAAGTGGAGGTCGCCCCACACGGCTGGGCGATCGTCGCCGACGCTTCCTGAGTCAGCCCGGCTCGGCCAGCGACTCCCACATCTTGACCGTCGTCCGGTCTTCCTCGCCGTCGTAGAATTTGGCGAGCACGTCGCGGAAGACGCGGGCGTCGGCGCGATCGGCCGCACGGGCGAACAACGTCATCGAGGACTGCAGTTTCAGTTCGTCGGGCCAGCCGAACACCTCGCGAGCCGACCGGCCGTCGATGGCCTGGGTCAACCGCGCACACTCGCGCAGCCGCTGCCCGAGCACCGGGTGCGCCAGATAGGCCCGAGCCTCCGCCCGCGACCCGATGCCGTAGGTCATCGCGGTGCTGCTCCTGCCCAGGCCCTTCAGTTGCGGGAAGACGAACCACATCCAGTGGCTCTGCTTGCGGCCGTCGGTGAGTTCGTCGACCACGTCGGAGTAGACGCGGTCCTGCGCAGTGACGAAGCGCTGCAGGTCGAAGGGATCGTCGATGCCGGCCATACCGCAACGGTCGCACTCCAGGTGAAGTGATCGCAACGATTCCCTTACAGCGATCACGACGCCGCGATCAGCGGGTTAGGGTTCGGACTTCAATGATCACTACCACCAGCGAGTCGGACTCCAAGCGGGATTCCCAGCCGACGCCCACGCGAAGGAAGCTGCCGCGCCCCGTGGCGTCCCGAATAAGCATCCAGTCCAAGCTGCTGGTCATGCTGCTGCTGACCAGCATGTTGTCCGCGGCGGTGGTCGGTGCGATCGGCTACCGGTCCGGGCAGTCGTCACTCCGCGCCTCGGTGTTCGACAGGCTCACCGAGATCCGCGCCTCCCAGTCCAGGCAGCTACAGAGTCAGTTCGACGACTTGAAGAACTCGCTGGTGGTGTATGCGCGCGGTGCCACGGCGACGCTTGCGCTGCAGGCCTATACGGCGGGCTTCGATCAGTTGGCGAACGCCACGATCGACCCGGCCCAGCAGCAGTCGCTGGTCGACTACTACACCAACCGGTTCGGCAGGGACGAGGCCGCGCAGACGGGAATGCAGGTCGACATCGCCTCGGTGCTGCCCACCTCGCCCGCCCAGCGCTATCTGCAGGCCTACTACACCGCGCCGTTCGACGACTGGCAGAAGGCCATCGCCTTCGGCGACGCCCGAGATGGCAGCGCCTGGTCGGCGGCCAACGCCCGGTACAACGACTTCTTCCGTCAGATCGTCGAACGCTTCCAGTACGAAGACGCCCTGCTGCTGGACACCCGCGGCAACGTCGTCTATAGCGCCTACCGAGGCGTCGACCTCGGGACGAACATCCTCAACGGTCCCTACAAGGGCAGCAATCTGAATGACGCCTACCAGCGGGCGCTCGACTCCAATGCCCTTGGCTTCGTGGGCGTCACGGATTTCAGCGACTACGAGCCCGCCGACGAGCCGACCGCCTGGCTGGTCTCGCCCGTCGGACCGGACGGGCGCGCCGAGGGCGTCCTGGCGCTGCAGTTCCCCGTGTCCAAGATCAACGACCTGATGACCGCGAACGAGCAGTGGGAACAGGCCGGCATGGGCCGCACCGGCGAGACGTTCCTGGTGGGGCCCGACAACCTCATGCGGTCCGACTCGCGGCTGTTCCTCGAGGATCCCGAGCGGTTCAAGCGTGACGTGGTGAACGCGGGAACCCCGCCGGAGGTCGCCGAGGACTCCATCCGGGAGGGCGGCACCACGTTGGTGCAGCCGGTGGAGACCGACGCCACCCGAGATGCCCGACGCGGCCAGACCGGATCGCTCGTCGCACGCGACTATCTGGGTCACGAGACGCTGCAGGCCTACGCCCCGGTGAACCTGCCAGGGCTGAACTGGTCGATCGTGGCGAGCATCGACGCCGACGAGGCGTTCGCGCCGGTCTCGGCGTTCACCCGCAAGCTGGTCCTGTCGACCGCCGCCATCATCTTCATCGTCTGCGTGGCGGCCATGCTGCTGGCGAGGTTGTTCGTCCGGCCGTTGCGGCGGCTCGAGGCAGGTGCCCAGCAGATCAGCGCGGGCGACTACGCGGTGGCGCTGCCGGTGCGCACCCGCGACGAATTCGGCGACCTGACGGTGGCATTCAACGACATGAGCCGCAACCTCGCGATCAAGGAGGACCTGCTCAACGAGCAACGACGGGAGAACGACCGGCTCCTGCTGTCCCTGATGCCCGAACCCGTGGTGGCGCGCTACCGCGAGGGCGAGGAGACCATCGCCCAGGACCACCAGGACGTCACCGTCCTCTTCGCCGACATCGTCGGGCTCGACGAGCTGTCCTCGGAACTGACGTCAGACGAGGGACTGGCGATCGTCAACAAGCTGGTGCGCCAATTCGACGCGGCGGCAGTCAATCTCGGCGTGGAGCGAGTACGCACGCTACGCAACGGCTACCTCGCCAGTTGCGGTCTGAGCGTGCCCAGGCTCGACAACGTCCGGCGGACGGTCGATTTCGCCGTGGAGATGCAGCACATAGTCGACCGGTACAACGCCGAGTCCGGCAACGACCTGCAATTGCGCGCGGGCATCGACACCGGGACGGTCAGCAGCGGACTGGTCGGCCGGTCGAGCCTGGCCTACGACATGTGGGGCGCGGCGGTCAACATCGCCTACCGCGTGCAGGCCGGGTCGCCGAAACCAGGGGTCTACGTCACGTCGCGGGTCTACGACGCGATGCGCGACACCCGCAAGTTCGTCGAGGCCGGGCACGTCGGATCCGACGACGACGACACCGAACCGATCTGGCGACTGGTGGAGCGTCAGCAGTGACCGGCCTGCTCGACGCGCCCTGGTTCTACTGGGCCGTCGGCGTCGCCATCGGATTCCCGGTACTGCTGATACTGCTGACCGAACTGCAGAACGCGCTGCGCCGCCGCGGCAGCGTGCTGACCCGCCCGGTGTATCTGCTGCGGGCCTACATCCTGCCGCTCGGCGCCCTGCTGCTCCTGCTCGTCCAGGCCATCCAGGTCAACGGCGAGGCGACGCCGGTGCGCATCGTGGCCACCGTCTTTGGCTTCGTCGTACTCGTCCTGCTGCTGTCGGGACTGAACGCCACGCTGTTCCAGGGGGCGCCGGAAGGCACGTGGCGCAAGCGGATTCCGTCGATCTTCCTCGACGTGGCGCGGTTCGCGCTCATCGCCGTCGGCGTGGCGCTGATCTTCGCCTACATCTGGGGCGCCAACGTCGGCGGCCTGTTCACGGCGCTGGGCATCTCGTCGATCGTGCTGGGCCTGGCGCTGCAGAACTCGGTGGGTCAGATCATCTCCGGCCTCCTGCTGCTGTTCGAGCAGCCGTTTCGGCTCGGCGACTGGGTCGACACGCCGTCGGCGCGTGGCCGGGTGGTCGAGGTCAATTGGCGCGCAACGCACATCGAGACCGTGGCCGGGCTGCAGATCACCCCCAACTCCGTGCTGGCCGGCCAGTCGTTCGCCAACTTGAGCAGGCCCGAGGGCGCGCACGTCATCACCGTGCAGACGGTGTTCTCGCTGAACGACCCGCCGGACGACGTGTGCGAACTCCTGACCCGGGTCGCCGCGACACTGCCCCAGTTGCGACCCGGCGTCCAGCCGTCGACCCTGCCGCTGGGTGGCACGGAGTACGCGACGACGATCCCCGTGCGGTCCCCCGCCGACGACGCCGCCGCGCGGTCGATGTTCCTCCGCTGGATCTGGTACGCGGCCCGGCGGGCCGGGTTGCACCTCGACGAGGCCGAGGACGACTTCGCCACCGGGGAGCGACTCACCGCGTCGCTCCGCATCGTCGGGCCGGCTCTGCGCCTCGGCCCCGGTGAGGAGTCCGAACTCGTCGCGCACGCCCGCTTGACCCGCTACGCCGCCGAGGAGACGCTGCAGTTCGCGGGCGAGGTGCCGAGCAGGATGTCGTTCATCGTCGATGGCAACGTCAAGCTGTTCGTGGCGGGTGACGACGGTGAGGTGGTCCCGGTGCGGACCCTGAGCCGGGGCGACTTCATCGGGCAGACGGCGTTGACCCGCGAAGCCGTGTCCGCCTCTGCCCGTGCCGTCGACGAGGTGACGGTCGTTCAGGTCGACCGTGAGCACGTCGAGGAACTCGTCGCGCGAAAGCCGTTGCTGCTGCAGGACATTGGCCGCACCATCGAGGACCGCAGGCGCAGCGCCCGGCGTGCGCTGGCCGCCGTCCGCGACTGACCGGCGTACGTCGCCTGCCTTTCGTCGGCAAACCACACGAGTCACTTCAGTCCCACCGGTCACATCGCACGATGGCCGACGTAGGTGTCGGGGTCGAGTCCTGATCGTTAGCCATTCGCGACACGACACGACGGCGTTGCCCAGGGATGTGCCGTCTCCCTGCGTGTTTCACTGACGACCGCAAAGCAACGGAGATTGCTTTAGGACCAGAAGAGAAAGGCAGGTCGGTTGCCGTTATGAAGTTCGTCAGAAAGATTCGTGGAGCGTGGTTGCGTCGGTTGGCGGTGGCCGCCCTCACCGCCGCGACCCTGCCCGGATTGATCGGCGTCGCCGGGGGCACGGCAACCGCAGGAGCGTTCTCGCGTCCGGGCCTGCCGGTCGAGTACCTCGACGTGTTCTCCCAGTCGATGAACCGCAACATCCGGGTCCAGTTCCAGGGCGGCGGCCCGCATGCGGTCTACCTGCTCGACGGCCTGCGCGCCCAGGACGACTACAACGGCTGGGACATCAACACCCCGGCATTCGAGTGGTACTACGGCTCGGGGCTGTCGACCGTCATGCCCGTCGGCGGGCAGTCGAGCTTCTACACCGACTGGTACCGCCCCTCGCAGGGCAACGGTCAGAACTACACCTACAAGTGGGAGACGTTCCTGACCCAGGAGCTGCCGGCCTACCTCGAGGCGAGCAAGGGCGTGGCACAGAACGGCAACGCCGTCGTGGGTCTGTCGATGGCGGGCGGCACCGCGCTGACCTACTCGATCTACTACCCGCAGAAGTTCGTCTACGCCGCATCGCTTTCCGGCTTCCTCAACCCGTCCGAGGGCTGGTGGCCGATGCTGATCGGTCTGGCGATGAACGACGCGGGTGGCTACAACGCCGAGAGCATGTGGGGTCCGTCGAATGACCCGGCGTGGAAGCGCAACGACCCGATGGTCAACATGGCCCAGCTCGTCGCCAACAACACCCGCGTCTGGATCTACTGCGGCACCGGCACCCCGTCGGACCTCGACACCGCAGGCGGCGGTGGCAACCTGATGGCCGCGCAGTTCCTCGAGGGGTTCACGCTCCGCACCAACCTCACCTTCCGCGACAACTACGTCGCCGCGGGTGGCACCAACGGCGTGTTCAACTTCCCGGCCGCCGGCACGCACAGCTGGGGTTACTGGGGTCAGCAGCTTCAGATGATGAAGCCCGACATCCAGCGAGTGCTCGGCGCGCAGGCAGTCGCCTAACCGCCAAGCACCACCGCAAGACCAAGGGAGCCTGCCGCAACCCCCGAGCGGTAGGCTCCCTTCTCGCGTCTCCGAGGTCCGGCATCTCCGTCACAGTCGGGTGCGATGGGCGATGTCCTCTTCGAATTCCGCCAGCATCGCGTCGGTGAGCGTGGGTCTGGTGTCGGCGATCGCCGCCAAGTAGTCCTCCGTGCGAGCCGGATCGCCGCGACGATCCTCGATCTCCCGCTCGAAGGCCGACTGAGACCCCTTGCGCGCACTGAACTCGATGTCGGCGGGAGTGAACATCGCGCTGCCGTCGACGAGCCGCCCGACGTCGACCGAGCCGGCGGTCGGACCGAGGTAGCGGCGCCAGATCGCCGCGCGGGCGGTGGCGTCCGGTGGACCAACCGGAATGACGTAGTCGAACCTGCCGGGTCGCAGGATCGCCGAGTCCAACGAACGCACCGAATTGGTGGCACAGATCAGCAGGCGGTCATCGCGCTGGCGAAAAGTGGGGATGAGCTTGAGGAGTTCGTTCGTCACCCCGTGCGCCGGATCGGACGGCTTACCGGTTCGCGAGCCGGCGATCTCCTCCACTTCGTCGATGAACACGAGCACCGAATCCAGATCGGCGAGGGCGGCGAATGCCTCCCTCAGCGCGCCGGCCATGGTGACACCAGGCGTCGCCAACTGTGATGGAAAGAGTTCGACGAACGGCCATCCGAGTCGGCCGGCCACGGCTTTGGCGAAGCTCGTCTTGCCGGTGCCCGGCGGACCGAACAGGATGACTGCCTTCGGCGGTGAGACGCCGTATCGCAGTGCGGCGTTGGGCTCGACGAGCGGCAACACGATACGGCGCTCGATCACCTGCTTCTCGCTTTCCATCCCGGCCATGGCGTGCCACTGGTCGCGCGGGATCAGCTGGGCCCCCAGCGCGGACAGCAGGCCGGAGTCCGAAGCCCCGAGGTGGTCGACCTTCTCGAAGTAACTCAGCCCGGTGCGCTCCTCGTAGCCGGAATTGAGGAGCGCCGTCGTGCCGGTGGCCTTGGGCGACAGCAGCGCCGTGATGCGACGGGCGCCCGCGACTCGCAGGCGCTGTTCGAGTTCGCTCAGTAGCGCGCTGCCGATCCCGCGATCCCGCCACCGGCTGCCGAGCGCCATCATCGTGATCCAGGCACGGTCTCCGTGGATCAGCCCACCGGCCATGCCGACCAGCTGATCACCAACCACTGCGACCACACACGGTTGGCCGCCACGGGCCCCCGCCACCACCTCGGACACGCCGAACGCAGGTGACGGCTCGCCTGGGAGGCGGCTCTGATCCCAGATCGAGATCGCCTGCTCCATGTCGTCATCGTGGAAATCGCGCAGTCGCCAAGGGTGCATGCGCCATTGGTAGCGCGGTGAACCATCCGTGCCATCGCCCATCCGGGGGTTTGGCACGGGTAGACGAACCACCCAGCCGCGTGTGCGCCGCAGCCACGTTCAGCCCTCGGCGATCACCACGCTGGTCGTGGGCCTGCGGCCGCCCGGTCGCGTGGTCGCGGGGAACAAACCCTCGCCCACCAAGGTTGAGCGCATCAGATTCAACTTTGGAGGATTGATGCCAGAACCAATCGCAGTCCCCGTCCTGTTCATCAGCGAGCCGGTCGTGCTACCCGCAATGGTCGTGCCGGTCGAACTCGACGACGCGGCCCGCGCAGCAGTCGACGCCGCCCAGGCGAGCGAGTCGGGCAAGCTACTCATCGCCCCGCGTCTCGACGACCGCTACCCCACCCACGGCGTGATCGCGTCGATCGTGCAGGTCGGCCGCGTGCCGGGCGGCGGTGCAGCCGCCATCGTGCGCGGTGAACGGCGGGCGCACATCGGCTCCGGCACCACCGGGCCCGGTGCGGCGCTGTGGGTCGAGGTCACCGAGGTCGTCGACGACCCAGCGGGCCCGACCAACGAGACCAAGACGCTCGCGGCGGAGTACAAGAAGCTGCTGCTCGCCATGCTGCAGCGCCGCGAGGCGTGGCAGATCGTGGACGTGGTCAACAAGATCAGCGACCCGTCCGCACTGGCCGACACCGCCGGCTACGCGTCGTACCTGACCGACGTGCAGAAGCGGCAGCTGCTGGAGACCGAGGACGTCGCGGAACGGCTGCGCGTCCTGGTCGAGTGGACCGGCGAGCACCTGGCCGAGACCGAGGTGAACGACAAGATCGCCGAGGACGTCCGCGCCGGAATGGACAAGCAGCAGAAGGAGTTCCTGCTGCGCCAGCAGCTCGCCGCCATCCGCAAGGAGCTCGGCGAGGGCGAGCCCGAGGGCTCGGACGACTACCGGGCGCGCGTCGAGGCCGCCGACCTGCCCGAGAAGGTGCGCGAAGCCGCACTGCGGGAAGTCGGCAAGCTGGAACGCTCCAGCGACCAGAGCCCCGAGGGCGGCTGGATCCGCACCTGGCTGGACACCGTCCTGGACCTGCCGTGGAACGTGCGCACCGAGGACTCGACGGACCTCGCCGGGGCCCGCGAGATCCTCGACGCCGACCACCACGGGCTGGACGACGTGAAGGACCGCATCGTCGAGTACCTGGCGGTCCGTGCCCGGCGTGCCCAGCGCGGCATGGCGGTCGTCGGTGGCCGCGGCTCCGGTGCCGTGATGGTGCTGGCAGGCCCTCCCGGCGTCGGCAAGACGTCGCTGGGTGAGTCGGTGGCCCGCGCATTGGGCCGCAAGTTCGTGCGCGTCGCCCTGGGTGGCGTGCGCGACGAGGCCGAGATCCGTGGTCACCGGCGCACCTACGTCGGTGCGCTGCCCGGCCGGTTGGTCCGCGCGATCGGCGAGGCAGGGTCTATGAACCCGGTCGTGCTGCTCGACGAGATCGACAAGGTGGGTTCGGACTACCGCGGTGACCCGAGTGCGGCGCTGCTCGAGGTGTTGGATCCTGCGCAGAACCACACGTTCCGCGACCACTACCTCGATCTCGACCTGGACCTGTCCGACGTCGTGTTCCTGGCGACGGCCAACGTCATCGAGAACATCCCGCAGGCACTGCTGGACCGCATGGAGTTGGTGCAGATCGACGGGTACACCGAGGACGACAAGGTCGCCATCGCTCGGGATTACCTGCTGCCTAGGCAGCGTGAGCGTGCGGCGTTGACGACCGAGGATGTCGAGGTCACCGACGACGCGTTGCGCAAGATCGCTGCCGACTACACCCGGGAGCCCGGCATGCGGCAGTTCGAGCGGCTGCTGGCCAAGGCGTTGCGCAAGGCGACGACGAAGCTGGCGGGTGACATCGAGTCACTCGTCATCGACGAGCCCGATCTCGTTGCGTACCTGGGCCGTCCGCGGTTCACGCCGGAGTCCGACGAACGCACTGCGGTGCCTGGTGTCGCGACCGGCCTGGCCGTCACGGGTCTGGGCGGCGACGTGCTGTTCATCGAGGCGAACTCGAACTCCGGTGACGCGGGTCTGCAGCTGACCGGTCAGCTGGGCGACGTGATGAAGGAGTCGGCGCAGATTGCGCTGTCCTACGTCCGGGCGCACGCCGAGCAGTTGGGCGTCGACCCGAAGGCGCTGGATCGTCAGATCCACGTCCACTTCCCGGCAGGCGCGGTGCCCAAGGACGGTCCGTCCGCGGGTGTCACGATGGTCACGGCGCTGGTGTCGATGGCCACCGGCCGCAAGGTACGCGGTGACGTCGGCATGACAGGCGAGGTCACGCTGAACGGCCGGGTGCTGCCCATCGGCGGCGTCAAGCAGAAGCTGCTGGCGGCGCAACGGGCCGGGCTGAAGACCGTCTTCATCCCGCAGCGCAACGAGCCCGACCTGGACGAGGTGCCCGCCGAGGTGCTCGACGCGCTGGAAGTCAGGCCGATGATCGACGTGGCCGACATCGTCGCGCTGGCCCTGGAGCCGCTGACCGAGGCCGCGACCGTCGCTGCCTGACAACCGAATACCGCGAGCAGACGCAAAATCCCCTCGATCACGCCGAAAGAGGGGATTTTGTGTCTGCTCGCCGGAGAAGGGTGCCAGCAACAAGGGAGGTGACAACCGGCGGTCAGCGGGTATGACACCGGTCGTGACCGTCCGAATCGGCACGTCGGGGTGGTCGTACGACCACTGGAACTCGGTGCTGTACCCGCCGGGCATGCCCGTGTCGCGCCGCCTGGCCCGGTACGTGCAGGAGTTCGACACCGTGGAACTCAACGCGAGCTTCTACCGGTGGCCGAAGGACGCCACGTTCGAAGGCTGGCGCCAGCGCCTTCCCGAGGGCTTCACGATGACGGTCAAGGCGCACCGCGGGCTGACGCACTTCCGGCGGCTGCGGGAACCCGAGGCTTGGGTGGAACGGTTCGAACGCTGTTGGCGCGCCCTCGGTGACCGCCGCGAGGCCCTGCTGGTGCAGCTGCACCCCGCCCTCGCCTGCGATGAGGCGTCGACCGCCCTGCTGGACCGCTTCCTCGCGCTGATGCCGGACTGGATCCCCGTGGCCGTCGAGTTCCGCCACCCGTCGTGGGACGCGCCGGCCGTCTACGACCTGCTCGAGCGCCACGGCGCGGCGTACGTCGTGACCAGCGGCGCCGCACTGCCCTGCGTCCTGCGCGCCACCAGCCACCTGGTGTACGTGCGGATGCACGGCCCGGACGACGAACGCCTCTACGCCGGCTCGTACTCCGACGACTCGATGCGCTGGTGGGCCGATCGGATCGGCGAGTGGCAGGACCAGGGCCGCGACGTGCTCGTCTACTTCAACAACGACGGCGAGGGCAACGCCGTGCGCAACGCATGGACGTTGAAGCGTCTGCTCAGTTCGAGCCCCTGATGACCGGTGACCGGGCTTAGAATTCCTGTGCATGGCGTACGACGAGGACCTCGCCAACCGCATCCGTGACGTGCTGGCCGGCGAGCAGGCCGTCGAGGGGCAGGCCGTCGACGAGAAGCGCATGTTCGGCGGGCTCGCGTTCCTGGTCGGCGGGCACATGGCCGTCGCTGCCAGCGGACGCGGCGGACTGATGGTCCGCGTGCCGCCCGAGGACACCGAGGCGCTGCTGGCCACCGACCACGTCTCCCCCATGGTGATGGCGGGCCGCGAGACCAGGGGCTGGCTGCGGGTCGCCGACGACGGCGTACGCACCACACGCCAACTGCGGGTCTGGGTGCGTCGCGGCGTGGCACACGTCAGGACGCTGCCACCGAAGTAGCCCGCGTTTTGGTGCCCGACCCCACGGGTATCGCAACGAAGATGAGGGATACGAAGCAATTCGTGCGTCGTCTCATCCGGACGGCGGGAAAGACCTACGCCGAGCAGAGCGGCATCCGGCTCAAGGATAAGCCCATGCCGTTGTTCCAGCTCCTCGTGCTCGCCATGCTCGCCAGCAAGCCGATCGGTGCCGACGTCGCAGCCAACGCAGCCCGCCAACTGTTCAAGGCCGGGATGCGGACGCCGCGTGCCGTGCTCACCGGTGACCGGCAGAAGGTGATCGCCGCGTTAGGTCGCGCCGGGTACGCGCGCTACGACGAGAGTTCGGCGACGCGCCTGTGCGACATGGCGCGACGGGTACAGGACGAGTACGACGGTGACCTGCGCAACCTCGGCGTCCGCTGTGGTCAAGACGCCGGGCGGGCAGCCGAGGAACTGGTGAAGTTCAACGGCATCGGGCCGACCGGCGCCGACGTCTTCCTGCGCGAAGTGCAGGTGGTGTGGCCGTGGGTGCGTCCGCACTTCGACGACAAGGCCCTCGCCGCAGCCCGCGCACTGCACTTGCCCACGGCGCCGTCCGACCTCGCCGCGCTCGCACCGCGCAGCTACGCCCAGCTGGCCGCGGCGCTGGTCCGCGTCTCGCTGGACGACGAGCTGCGCGACGAGGTCATGCGCTCCTCGGTCTCCGAGCGATAGGTCCCCCGCCTGCGCCGCCGCGTGTGCGCTCGGGCACGCTGGGTGGCCGATATGCGTGCCATGAAACGAACCGCTGCGCTGGGCCTCGCCCTCCTTGCCCTTGGTTGCTCCGGGCCGGTCGTCGACACCGGCGAACCACCCGTCACGACCAAGACCACGCCTCCGTCGCCGGTCCCGCCGCCTCAGCCGCGGGTGGAGCACCTGGTCAACGGGTTCGACTACGCGGGCCAGGTCAACGGGGCCACCTGGTACTTCTTCACCACCCCCAGCGGTCGGTGGGAGTGTGCGATCGTGCCGCGGGTGACGGCCGGCTGCCAGGCTGCCGGCGGACGGTCCAGCCTCGGCATCACCGGAACGCCGGACTCGGTTCTCGACGCCGCGGGCGAGGAGAGCACGCCGAACGCGATCGAGGTGCCCCGCGACGGCGAGCCCCGCTTCAGCGCGGTGGAGCCGCCCGGATTCGGGTTGGCCGAGGGCACGCCCGCCGAACTGCCGTTCAACCGCGTGCTGTCGGTGGCCGGGTTCCGCTGCAACGTGCAGGAGGCGACCGGGGTGTCGTGCATGTCCGACAAGAGTCGCCAGGGGTTCACCTTCTCCGCCGAGGGCTTTACGCCCGCCTACGTCGACGTGCCTGCCGACGCGCCGTAGCGGCACGACGGCGGGCGGCGACGGCGGTCGCGGTGAGGCACGATGATGACCGGTGGGTCAGGCCGAGGGGGTACGGGTGAGCATGGCCGACGACTGCGTGCCTGCGCCCGCGTCCACCTGGGCATGCCTCCCGCTCGACGGCGTGACCCGCGTCGCGGGGGTGGACCACGCCGCGCTGTCGGTCAGCCTCGACCCGCTCCCGGACGGCGCTCCGGTGGTGATCGGCTGCGACGTGACCCCGGCAGGCTCGGCGGCCGCCATCGTCGACGAGGTGCTCGCGCAACTCGAGATCGTGGCCCGCGCGGTGTTTCCCGCTTGGCTGCCCGGCGGAGAACACCTCGATGGGGCAACCGCATTCGAGCGCCGCACGGCGCGGCGCCTTGCCGAGTCGGTCGCCGCGCACAGCACGCACTACGGTCCGTTCCTCGCGGCGCTTGCGGACGGCGCGCTGACCAACCGCGACGTCGACGGTCATCCCGCCGACGTGCGGGCCCGGGGCCTGATCCGCGTCGTGGCGGCCGCCTACGGACGGGACCGCGTCGCGGTCCTGCTCGACTGCGCCACGCCGCTCGACGACGACGGCCGGATGCACGTCGCCGCGGCGGCCTCCTGGCTCGCCGACCACTCGGGCGCGGCCGTCTGGCTGGTGGGCGCCGAACTGGCCGGCCTCGACCGCTTCCCGGCCCGCCGACCATCGCTACCGGCTTTCGTCGAGACCCTGACCCCGGCGCCGACCGCTCCCGCGCCGCCACCGGAGTACCCCGCCGTCGCGGGGCGACCCCACCCCCGCAGCGCCGCGGAACGCGAACTCGAGGCCAGCCTCGCGCGGTGCGCCTGGGCCGCGGGCCGCACCTGGAACCAGGTGCACCAACCGCATCCGCTGGCCGTGCCGATCCGCGTCGACCTGATGTGGCCCGACGCCCGCTGCGTCGTCGAGATCGACGGGCCCGACCACCGGGGCGCCCTCAAGTACGCCGACGACCGCCGCCGGGACAACTCCCTGGTGCTCGCCGGGTATGCGGTGCTGCGGTTCACCAACGACGACATCCACCGGGACACCGCGACCGTCCTGGCCACCATTGCGCGACTCCTCACCGACCGACGGCAGAAAGGCAAGGCCACGTGAGCGTTCTCCCCGACGAGTTGACCGGAACGGAGCAGGCGGTCCTGCTCGTCCTGATGGCGCAAGCGGCTCCCGTGCCCAATCCACGGCTGCGGGACCTGGGACCCGAACTCAAGAAGGGCTACCGAGACCGGTTGCGCGACAAGGGCCTGATCGACGTCAAACCCGGCACCCCGATGGTCCTCGAACTCACCGACGCGGGCTGGAAGCTGTGTCGCGCCATCTTCGGCACCGACGCTCCCGACGGCGTGCGCGGCCAGAACAAGACGCTGTATACGTTGATGAAGGCGCTGGGCCGGTATCTCGATCACGCCGATCTCGCACTGGCCGACGTCTTCGCACCGGCCGACGAGGCGGCTCCGAGCGTCTCTACCGAAGGCGCAGCGCCGGATCGGGAAGGGACGGACGGGGGCAACGTGGAGGACAGGATTCGCACCGCATACCGCCAGCTCGCTCGTCGTCCCGGCAGCTGGGTGGGGCTGGTCAAGGTGCGGTCCGCACTGCCCGACGTCTCGCGCGACGAGGTGGACACGGCGCTGCGGCGCCTCTATCAGGTGCCCGGGGTGAGCCTCATCCCCGAGGAGAACCAGAAGACGCTGACCGATGCGGATCGATCCGCCGCGGTCCGGATCGGCAACAAGGACAACCACTTGATCGCGATCGAACCGTGATGGACACCGGCCAGCGCGAGGCCCTGGCGGGCCTGCGCCTGACGTGGGCGCCGACCGCCGACGACCTCTGGCACTTGCAAGGCGCCCTCCACGTCGGCGGGCTCAACGAGTTCGCCATCGAGGAGGTCGACGCCGCCTTCTCCGACGCGGCGGAGCATCCCGACTCCAACCCACTCGGCGTGGTGATCAGGGGCCGCGCGGGGTCCGGCAAGACGCATCTGCTGGGCCAGGTCCGCGAACGCGTCCAGGCCCGCGGAGGGTACTTCCTGCTCGTCGAACTGCTCGACGCCACCAGCTTCTGGCAGTCCGCCCACGGCGGCATCCTCGACAGCCTCAACCGGCCCGGCGGCGAGCGCGAGACCCAGCTGAAGGACCTGCTGTGGGAACTCTCGACGCTGGCGCACGTCGGGCGGGCGGACCGTCGATCGCTCATCGGTGACGACGACGTGACACCCGAGATCGTCGAACGCTTCGTCAACGCGCTGCACCGCGAACACCGCGCCACCGTCAGGGAATGCCACCATACGTTGCGGGCATTGGTCCTGCTCGGATCCGGCGACCTGGGACTGCAGGACGTAGGACAGGCCTTCCTGTCCGGCAACGACCTCGACGACGCTGCGCGCGCCGCGTGGCGGCTGCCCAATCCCACGCTGACACCGCAGGAGTCGGTGCGTCAGATCTCCCGGATCATCGCGCTGGCCGGACCCGCCGTATTGGCGATCGACCAGATCGACACGCTGCTGGCCCAGTCGACCGATGCCACCGAGGTGGCGGGCCGCACGGACAACCGCGACCTCGAACACGTCGCCCACGGCCTGATGGCGATCCGCCAGACCATGCGCCGCTCCCCCGCCGTCGTCGCGTGTCTGCCCGCGGTGTGGGAGTCCATCGAAACCCGCGCGGTGGGCACGGTGAGCGACCGGTTCCGGGTCACCGCACCGCTGCGGCCGCTGCCGACCGCCGCTCTCGGCCGCGCCATCCTCGAGCGCCGGTTCTCCACCAGCTATGCCGCGAAGGGCTTCACGCCGCCGTACCCGAGCTGGCCGATCCTGCCGTCGGCGTTCGACGAGGCGCCCCAATTCACGCCGCGTGAACTGCTCAAGCGTGCCGACGCCCACGTCCGCCGCTGCCTCGAACGCGACACGCTGGTCGAGTTGGCCTCGCTCACGGCACCCGACGAGGTGCCCGCGGGCGAACCCCGGGCCGGCGACACCGACCCGACCGGTCTGGATGCCGTCTTCGCGGAGTACCGGCGCCGCGCGGTGCCCGCCGCTGCACTGGAACCCGACGGCGAGGACACCACCGTGCCCGCGCTGCTGGGTGCGGTGCTGGACGCCTGGATCGCCGAGCTGGGCGAGGAGGAGCAGGCGTTCCGGCTCGATCCCCCACCGGGGCACAAGCCGCCGCTGCACGCCCGGCTGCGCCAGAGCCTGGAGTCCTCGACCGACGACGAGCGGCACTGGGCGTTCCGTGCGATCGCCGCCACCAATGCGATCGCGGCGCAGACCAGGATCCGAAACGCCAGCAGCGCAGCGGGTTCCGCGTCCGGCTCTCAGAAGCGGCGACTGTTCCTGCTCCGCAACACACCGTGGCCGAGCGGCAAGAAGACCGCCGAACTGATCGCCGAGTTCGAGGCCGCCGGTGGCCGCACGCTGACGATGTCCGACGACGATCTGCGCACCGGCTTCGCGCTACGGGACATGCTGGAGGACGACGACGCCGGGCTGACGGCGTGGTTGCGCACCCGCAGGCCCGCGCACTCGGTGGCACTGCTGCGCACGGCACTTGGCGACCTCGCCGGCGACGAGCCGCCGCCGGTGCCGGTGCCGGTGCCGTCGGCTCAGGCTTCGGGCGAATCCGCTGCGGTGGCGTATCCGACCGTCGCGGCGTCGGCCCACGAGTTGCCCCTCGGCGTCGACGCCAGCGACGGCGCGGTGACCGTCGACCTCGCCGCACTGCGCAAGCACACCTCGATCTTCGCCGGCTCCGGCTCCGGCAAGACGGTGCTCATCCGACGGCTCATCGAAGAGGCCGCGCTGCGCGGGGTCTCGTCGATCGTGCTCGACCCGAACAACGACCTGTCCCGGCTCGGCGACCCGTGGCCGCAGCGCCCCGACGGGTGGGATCCCTCGGACGACGCGCGCGCCGAGCAGTACTTCGCTGGCACCGAGGTCGTGGTGTGGACGCCGCGCAGGAACTCCGGCAGACCGCTGTCGTTCCAGCCGCTGCCCGACTTCGACGGAGTGCGCGACAGCGCCGAGGAATTCGAGGATGCCGTCGACTCGGCGGTCGCCGCGCTGGAGCCGCGCGCGTTGATCACCGGCAACACGGCGAAGGCGATGCAGTCGCGCGCCGTGCTCAAGGTCGCGTTGCGCCACTACGCGCGGCGCGAAACCCAGGCCACGCTACCGGGATTCATCGCCATGCTCGGCGACCTGCCCGACGGCGTCAGCGAGCTGCCCAAGGGCGCGAAGCTGGCAGCCGAACTCTCGGCCAACCTGCACGCCGCGATGGTGAACGATCCCCTGTTCGGCGGCAGCGGTACCCCGGCGGATCCCGGTGTGCTGCTCACTCCGTCGGAGGGCTATCGCGCCCGGGTGTCGGTGATCAACATGATCGGGTTGACCAGCGACCAGCAGCGCGAGGGCTTCGTCAACCAGCTGCAGATGGCGCTGTTCTCCTGGATCAAGCGGAATCCGGCGGCCGACCGCCCGCTCGGCGGCCTGCTCGTGATGGACGAGGCGCAGAACTTCGCACCGTCCGACCGCTACACCGCCTGCACGCGAAGCACGCTGGCGCTGGTGTCCCAGGCCCGAAAGTATGGGCTGGGACTGGTGTTTGCGACGCAGGCGCCCCGCGGCCTGCACCTGCACATCCCCGGCAACTCGACCACGCAGTTCTACGGCCTGCTCAACGCGCCCGCCCAGATCGCTACGGCCAGGGAGATGGCGCGCGTCAAGGGCGGTGAGGTCCCCGACATCAGCAAGCTGCGGGCAGGCAACTTCTACGTGGCGCTGGAAGGGCTTGCCTTTCATCGGATTCGGACGCCGTGGTGTCTGTCGCACCACCCGCAGAGTCCGCCGACCACCGACGAGGTTCTCGAGATCGCTCAGCGTCCGCTTGCGCCGAGAACGGCGCGCTAGTACTCGACGCGGAAGTCGCCGATCAACCGGATCAGGTTGCCGTCGGGATCTCGTAGCGTCGACAGCAGGACACCCTTGTCGACGTCCTCGACGTCGCCGGGCGTCAGGCCGCGCTCGGCCGCCTCTGCGACGTGGGCTCGCAGGTCGTCGACGGCGAAGTTGAGCAAGCCCGATCCGGCGCGGTCGGCGTCGACGAACACCTGAACCCAGCCACCCGGGACCACCTGCCACTCGACGAGCACGGGCATGGGGTTGTTGTCGGCGGGGCGGCCGAAGAGCTTCTCGTACCAGGCGTTCGCCCGATCGAGATCGGACACCGGGACTACCGACAGCACGTGTTCGATGGACACGATCGATTCCCTTCGTTGAGTTCTCCATACCGACCATGGGCGGGACCGAAACTCATCGCTAGACGAGTATGGGCCCCGTGTACGCATGTCACGCGACGCGCGTACACGGGGCCCACAGTCACCCCGTCGAGAACCTGCCGGTATTCGCGACTAGGGCTGCTTCTGCCCCGGAATCCCCTCGTAGGCAATGTCGCCGCTCTTGAGGTTCGACGCGGTCAACTCGGTGAGACCGTCCAGGAACTTCTGGCGGTCGGTGACGACGTGCTCGAGTGCGACGTCGACGTTCTCCTTGGTGATGGCCGGCATGACGTACACCGGTTCGGTGTTGACCTGCTCACCCTTGACCAGCGCGTTGGCCACAGCCAGGCCCGCCGACAGCTCGACGGTGCCGTTCTGCAGGGAGGTGCCGATGAACTCACCGCTCTTGACGGCGTTCAGCCCGTCCTCGATGCCGTCGATCCCGACGATCGGGACGTCGGTGCGGTTGGCCTCCTTGAGTGCCTGCAGCGCGCCGAGACCCATGTCGTCGTTCTGGGCGACGACGCCGTTGATCTGCGGTCCGAAGCTGGAGATCCAGTTCTTCATCTTGTTGACCGCTTCGTCGCGCTTCCAGTTCGCCGTGTCCTTGGCCAGCACCTTGATGTCCGGGTACTTGGCGAGCACGTTGTCGATACCCTTGCCGCGGTTGATCTCACCGGATCCACCGAGCGGGCCCTGCAGGACGACGATGTTGCCCCGGCCGCCCAGGCGGTCGGCCATCATCTGCATCTCCTGCTCACCGGCGGCCACGTCGTCGGGCTGCACGTTGCCCGCCAGGTCCGGGGTGTCCAGTGCTGCGTTGACCGCGAGCAACGGGATGTTCTTCGCCTTGGCCGACGCGACCTGCGGGGCGAGTGAATCCGCCTGCACGGGAACGACGATGATCGCGGCGACGCCCTGGTTGATCAGGGAGTCGACCTGGCTGGCCTGGGTGGAGACGTCGTTGTTGGCCGAGTTCCACACCAGTTCGATGTCATTGGCCTTGGCATAGGTCTCCATACCCTCCTTGCCGGCGGTGATGAACGAACTCATGTCGTACACCGTGACGCCGATGCGGGTGGTCCCGCTGTTGGCCTCGGTGTCGCCCGCCCCGCAGGCCGTCATGCCCAGTGTCAACAACCCTGCCGAGGCGACTACGCCCAGTTTGGTCGTCAGTCTCATTCGATTCCTTCCTGTTTCGCGATTCGTGGAGCATTTCCTGCGCTGAGCGCGGGAGATGCTCCACGAATCGCACGTGTTTACTGTCCGGGGATGCCTTCGTAGGCGATGTTGCCGGTCTTGAGGTTCTCGGTGGTCAGCGCGGTGAGACCCTCGAGGAACTTCTGCCGCTCGGTGACGACGTGCTCGATCGCGACGTCGACGTTCTCCTTGGTGATGGCGGGCATCACGTAGACCGGCTCGGTGTTGACCTGCTCGCCCTTGGCGAGCGCGTTGGCGACGGCCAGCCCGGCGGCCAGCTCGACGGTGCCGTTCTGCAGCGACGTGCCGATGAACTCACCGCTCTTGACGGCGTTGAGTCCGTCCTCGATGCCGTCGATGCCCACGATCGGCACAGTGCGTCCCGACTCCTTGAGCGCCTGCAGTGCGCCAAGACCCATGTCGTCGTTCTCGGCCACCACACCGTTGATCTGGTCACCGAAACCGGAGATCCAGTTCTTCATCTTGTTGACGGCCTCGTCACGCTTCCAGTTGGCGGTGTCCATGGCGAGCACCTTGATGTCCGGGTACTTGCGCAGGACGTTGTTGATGCCTTCGGTGCGCTGGAGTTCACCGGATTGGCCCAAGGGCCCCTGCAGGACCACGATGTTGCCGCGGCCGCCGAGGGCGTCGGCCATCATCTGCATTTCCTGCTCGCCGGCGGCGACGTCATCGGGCTGGACGTTGCCTGCGATCTCCTTGCTGTCGAGCGCGGCGTTGACCGGCACCAGGGGGATGTTCTTGGCCTTGGCCGAGGCGACCTGCGGTCCGAGCGAATCAGCCTGCACGGGAACGACGATGATGGCGTCGACACCCTGGTTGATCATCGAGTCGACCTGGTTGGCCTGGGTGGAGACGTCGAGGTTGGCGGAGTTCCAGACCAGTTCGATGTTGTTGTCCTTGGCGTACTGGTCCATGCCCTCCTTGCCGGCGGTGATGAACGAGCTCATGTCGTACACCGACACGCCGACGCGGGTGGTGTCGCTGTTGGCCTCGGTGTCGCCGGCGCCACAGCCGGACAGTCCAAGCCCCAGCACTCCTGCCGCGGCGATGGTGACGAACTTCGTTGTCAGTCTCATCTGGTCATTCCTTCTCGTTGTGTCGGTGTTCGGATCGATGAATGGTGAATCCGCGAGGGCGGGTCAGGTTCTTCGGCGGTTGGACCAGACGTCCACGGCGACTGCCGCGACGATCAGGACGCCCTTGATGACGTCCTGCCAGTAGGCGGGCACGACGAGGATGTCGAGGCCGTTGTTGAGCGTCTGAATGATGAACAGGCCCAGCACCGTTCCCCAGATGGTGCCGCGGCCGCCCATCAGGCTGGCGCCACCGATCACCACGGCGGCAATGGCATCGAGCTCGTAGCCCTGACCGAGGTTGGGCGGACCCGAGATGACGCGGGACGCCAGCATGACGCCGGAAATGCCCGCCAGCAGGCCGGTCAGCGCGTAGACGCTGAAGAGCACGTTCTTGGCGTTGATGCCCGCGATCTCGGCGGCGTTGCGGTTGCCGCCCACGGCGTACACGCGCATGCCGTAGGTGGTTCGCCGCATCACGACCATCAGCACGATGATGCCGATGATCATCACGAGCACCGGGATCTGCAGGCCGAGGATCTTGGTGTTGGCAATGGACCCGAACTCGGCGGGCAGGCCGTTGATCGGTGCGCCGCCGCCGATGACGTAGGCGAGACCCGACCCCGCGGTCAGTGTGCCCAACGTCGCGATGAACGGTGGAACGTTTATGCGCGAGACCAGGATTCCGTTGACCGAGCCGACGGCGAGTCCGACCACCATGGCGACCAGGACCGTCATCCAGACCTGGCCCGGGTTGGCCTTGGCCGTGGCGGCGCCCGCCATGGCCGACACCGCGATGACGCTGCCCACGGACAGGTCGATGCCGCCGGTGAGCACGACCAGGGTCTGTCCCAGCGCGATCAGCGCGAAGGGCGCCGCCGCCACCAGGATCGTCACCAGGTTGTCGACGGTGCCGAAACGCGCACTGCGGTAACTGAAGTACGCGATCACCAGCAGCATGATGATCACCATCGAGTAGCGCAGCGCCATGCCGCTGAGCCATTCGCGGGAGAACAGCCGCACGGGCTCGCCCGTCGTCGGCGACGCGACGACGGTCTTGGATCCCTCCTGGCCGCCTTCGGTGTCGAGTTGGGTGGTCACGATGTTGCCTCCGGTGACTGGGGCCGATCTCCGGCCGTGGGGGTTGATGGGCTCTCGGGGTGCTGGGGCCCGTCGAGTGCGGTCGCCATGCGGAACACGGATTCCTGGACGGCCGGGTGGTCGAGTGCGTCGCGGTCGAGTTCTCCGACCAGCGCGCCGTCGCGCATGACGAACGCCCGGTGCGACAGACCGATGATCTCGGGCATGTCCGACGACGCCATCACCACCGCCATGCCTGCCTCGGCGAACTCGGTGATGATGCGGTAGATCTCGCTGCGGGCGCCGACGTCGACGCCGCGGGTGGGCTCGTCGAGCAGCAGCACGTTGACGTCACCGGTCAGCCACCTGGCCAGCACCACCTTCTGCTGGTTGCCGCCCGACAGCGTCCCGACCTGCTGGCTTAAGCCGCTGCTGCGCAGCCGCACCGACTTCATCACGTCGGAGACGGCCGTCGTCCTGGCCTTGCCGCGTAGCCAACCCGCGACGCTGAACGCCGACAGGCGGGGTAGCGATCCGTTGTCCAGCACGCTCATCGACAGCACGACGCCGGAGATCTTGCGGTCCTCGGGCACCATCGCCATGCCGTCGGCGATGGCCGCTGCCGGGGAGTTGCGCTTCACGGTCCGGCCGCGCACGACGATCTCGCCGGACGAGGTGTGCCGCGCACCGAAGATCGCCTCGAGGAGCTCGGTGCGTCCGGCGCCGACGAGGCCTGCGAGACCGAGGATTTCGCCGGACCGAACCGAGAACGACACGGGCCCCGACGCACCGTCCACGTGCAGGTCCCTGACCTCGAGCACCGCTTCCGCCTTGGGGTCGACGCGGGCGGGGAACAGCGCGTCGAGTTCCCGGCCGATCATCGCGGTGACGATGTCGTCGTCGGTCACGTTGGTGAGCGGCTCGTCGAGGATGAGCCCGCCATCGCGCAGCACCACCACCCGGTCGGCGATGGCGCGGATCTCGGCCATCTTGTGCGTCGTGTAGACCATGGCGACGCCGTGGTCGCGCAACCGGCGCACGATGCCGTAGAGGCCCTCGACCTCGCGTTCGGAGATCGCGGACGTGGGCTCGTCGAGCATGACGACCTGAGCGCCGGTGCGCGCGGCCTTCACGATCTCGACGATCTGGCGCAGCCCGACGGGCAGGCTGCCCATTCGCGCGGTCGGCGAGATGGCGACGTCGAAGGCCGAGAGCGTCTCCTTCGCCTCGTCGATCATCGCCTTGCGGTTCAGGAACGGCCCGCGCTTCAGTTCCCGCCCCACGAACAGGTTCTCGTAGACCGTCATGTCCTCGATGGACGCGAGTTCCTGGGGCACGATCGCCACGCCGTGCCGGACGGCGTCACGCGGATTGCCTGGCGCCAGGTGGGTGCCCTGGACGGTGACGTCACCGGAGTCGGCGCTGTACTGGCCGCTGACGATCTTCATCAGCGTCGACTTGCCCGCACCGTTCTCGCCCGCCAGCGCCGTGACGGTGCCGGGTTCGAGGTTGAGCGTGATGCCGCGCAGAACGGGCACCCCGCCGAAGCTCTTGGTGATGTCGGAACACTCGAGAATGGCGGCCTGGGGCGAGCGAAGCGACGGGGAAGGAGCTGTCATGACGAACTCCCCACCGATGCGGCGCCGACCGACACGGGCTCACTGCTCCTGCCGACCGACACCACCACCTTGACGTTCTCGGGGTCCGCCGACGCGGCGAACGCCTGCGCGGAATGCTCGAGGTCGAAACGGGCGCTGATGAACTCGTCGATCGGCACCGTTCCGGAGGCCAGCAGATCGATCGCGGCGAGGAAGTCCTCCCGGACGTACATCAGGTTGCCGATCAGCGACAGTTCGCGGTCCTGGACGAGGTCGAGCCGGACCGGTGTCGCACCGGACGAGACGCCGACGATCATGATCGCGCCGCCCTTGTCGACCAGGTCGACGGCCTGGGCCACTGAACCCTCGATCGCGACGCAGTCGATGACGACGGCGGCCGGTCCCCCCAGCAGGCGGTGCGCGGCCGCGACGGCGTCGGCGGCGGTCGGATCGAAACTGCCGGTGGCGCCGAGGCGTTCGGCCCGCTCCCGCTTCGATGCGAGTAGGTCGGCGACCACGACGGTGGCCCCGGCCTGACGGGCCGCCAGCAGGGCGAACAGCCCGATCGGTCCGGCGCCGATGACGACGACGGGGCGACCGCGCAGATCGCCCACCGCCGCCGCGGCACGGCGCACGGCGTGGATCGGCGTGGCGAGCGGCTCGATGAGGATCGCGTGATCGTCGTCGAGGGTCGGGTTCAGCGCGACGAGGCGATCGGCGGCGACGGTGAAGCTGTCGGCCAGGGCTCCCGGCGTCTGGCACCCGAGGACCAGCAGCTCGCGGCACACGTTGTACCTACCCGCTTCGCACTGGGGGCAGTGCCCGCACGCGAGGTTGGGTTCGACGGCGACGCGGCTGCCGACCCAGGAGTCGTCGACACCGGGTCCGACGGCGTCGACCACGCCCACCACCTCGTGCCCGGGCCGGTAGGGCAGGTCGATGAAGGGATGGTGGCCGCACGCCGCGTGCAGGTCCGATCCGCAGATGCCGACGACCGTGCTGCGCACGCGCACCTCGCCCGCGCTCGGTTCGGCCTCCGGCACGGTCTCGATGACCACGTCGTCGAGGGAGTTGACCACGACCCGGCGGATCGCTTCGGCGGCGGTCACCATGCGGTGTACCCGCCGTCGGCGACCAGCACGGAACCCGTGATGAACGAGGCCGCGTCGCTGGCCAGGAAGACCACGCTCGGTGCGATCTCCTCGGGCAGGGCGTAGCGCAGCAGAGGTGCGTCGTCGATCCAGTGCTGCTTGAACTCCGGACGGTCGACCGGCGCCATGTCGGTCTTGACGTAACCCGGCGCCAAGGCGTTGACCCGGATGCCGAGCGGACCCCATTCGGCGGCAAGCGACTTCGTGAGGTGATGCACGGCGGCCTTGCTGGCGTTGTAGGCCGGCTGCCACTGCGGGCGGTTCACGATCAGTCCGGACATCGAGCCGATGTTGACGATCGAGCCGGACCCCTGCTCGCGCATGTGCGCACCCACGGCGAGCGAGCAGGCCCACAGCGCCTTGACGTTGAGGTCGAACACGTCGTCCCACTGCTGTTCGGTGACGTCCCACGACTCCGCGTGGTAGCAGGTGCCCGCGTTGTTCACGAGGACGTCGATGCGCCCGAGCGCGTCGAGCGCCTCGGCCGTCATCCGGTCGACGTCGGCCTTGACTGTGATGTCGGCGGTGATCGCGTGCAGGTCGATGCCGGCACCCGAGGCCTCGGCGACCACCTTCTGGTTGCGCTCGGCGTTGCGGCCCGAGAACGCCACGCGGGCGCCGGCCTGGGCCAGACCCATCGCGAAGGCCTTGCCGAGGCCCTGGTTCCCGCCGGTCACCAGGGCGGTGCGGCCGGTGAGGTCAAAGGGGTTCTGTGTCATCGAGGATTCACAATCGACTTGAGGCTGGCAGGGTCGGTGTCGCTGTCGAGGGCGTCGGCGACGTGTTCGAGGTCGTAGCGTCCGGTCACCATCGAGTCGAGGTCGATCGCCCCGCTGGACACCAGATGGATTGCGGCGGGCCACGTGTCGGTGTAGCGGAACACCCCGGTGACGGTGATCTCCAGATTGGCGATGTGGCTGACCGGCAGCGCGTACTCGTCGGCGCCCATGCCGACCAGCACGACGTGTCCGGCCGGGCCGACGGCCTTGATGCCGCTGACAACGGCGGCGGGCACTCCGGTGGCATCGACGAAGGCGTCGACCGGTTCGATCGCCGACACGTCGACCGCGGTCGGGTCGAGCACCTCGGTCGCGCCGAACTGCAGCGCCTTCTCGCGACGGGACGGGAGGAGATCGGTGACGACGATGCGCGACGCACCGAACGCACGGGCGGCCTGCGCGCAGAGCACGCCGATGGGCCCGGCGCCTGCGATCAGGATCGACGAGCCCGGTTCCACGCCTGCCTTGCGCATGGTGGTGATCGCCACCGACAGCGGCTCGAGCAGCGCCGCCGCGTCGTCGGACATGGAATCCGGTACGGGGTGGGCGAATTCGGCGTCGATGGTGACGTAGCGGCAGAACGCACCGTCGATCGGCGGCGTCGCGTAGAACTCCATGTACGGGCAGAGGTTGTAGCGTCCGGCGGTGCATTGCTTGCACCGCCGGCACGGATGCTGCGGCTCCACGGCGACCCGCTGGCCGACGCGCGTGGGATCGACGCGTTCGCCGACCGCGGCGATGCGGCCCGAGAGTTCGTGGCCGAGGATCATCGGGTCCTCGACGACGAAGTCACCGATCCGGCCGTGCCGGTAGTAGTGCACGTCGGATCCGCAGACCCCGACCGCGGCGACCTCGACGAGCACCTCGTGCGGGCCGGGCGCCGGGACGGGCCGGTCCTCGATCTCGAGCGTGCCGACGTCGGTCATGACGCTGGCCCGCATCGTCTCGGGCGGGGTGGCGGGCGATGTCGTAGTCATGTCGTTTCCCTTCGTCTGGTGTTCAGCAGAGCGCGCCCGACGACCATCTGGCGGACACCGGCGGCGGCGCACAGCGGCGCGACGTCCTCGGTGACTCCTCCGTCGACGGCCACGGGTAGTTCCGAGAATTGGGCGGTACAGGCGGTGACGAGCCCGATCCGGTCCAGCCGGCAGCGGTCCTGGGTGCCGGGCTGGATGAGCATGACCAGCACGCCGTCGGGTTCGGCGGGCCACTGCGGTTCGCCGATTCCGTCCCATTCGCGCCACACGGCGATCCACGCCGACCCGCCTGCCACCCGGATCGCGTCGGCACGCTCGGCGGTGAAGGCCTGCCATGGCAGGAACACGACACCGGGGTGCACCGCGAGGATCTTGGGCAGCACGGCGTCGACGAAGTCCTTGGACCCGATCACGTGGACCCCGACGCGTTCACTCGGGACGACGGCCGAGATGCGTTGCAGCTCGTCGAGACTGACCCCCGCGGGCAGGCCCTCCGAGACGGCCATCACGTCGACGTGGACGTCGATGCCGGTGTCGGCCAGCGTCTGCGCGGCCGCCACCCGAGAGCCGTGCGCGGCGTACACCGAGCCGGCCAGCAGTCCGGGGAAGTCGGCGTGCCAGGACGCGAGGTCGTTCATCGGGCGCCTCCGTCCAGGACGGGTGACGCGGCGAGCTGGGCCCAGCGGGTGCGTAGCGCGCCGAGGTCGCGGCCGTGTGCCCGGGGCGCCACGCGTGCGCGTGCCTCGGGATGCCACCGCTTGGCGAGGTCGACGAGCCCGGCGCGGTCGGTGCGCGACGCCACGGCGGCGGCCTGGATGCAGGCACCGCGGGCCGTGGCCTCGTCGACGTCGGGCACGGTGACCTCGTCGCCGAGCAGGTCGGCGAGCAGCTGCAGGGTGGCCGGTGAGCGTGCGCCGCCGCCGACGACGGTCGCCGCGCCGCTGGTGTCGACGCCGCAGTCGGCCAGGCTGTCGCGTCCCGACATCAGGGAGAGCAGCGGCCCCTCGACGAATGCGCGGGCGAGTTCCTCGCGCGTGGTCCGCGACGTCACGTCGGCGATGGCGCCGCGGGCATCGGGTCGGTCGGGGGTGCGTTCGCCGTCGAGGAACGGCGCCACGACGGGACCCTGGGTGGGCCCGGCCGCCAGAGCCAGCGCCGAGATGCCCGCCAGATCGGTGCCCAGCAGGGCGGCGGCTCGATCCACGACCCGGGCGGCGTTCAGCGTGCTCATCAACGGCAGGTAGCCGCCGGTCATGTCGGCGACGCCGTCGACCGCACCGGTGGTGTCGAACACCGGGCCGCGCGAGGACGTCGCGACGACGCCGGAGGTGCCGATGCTGAAGTACAGGTCGCCATCGGTGAGGCCGAGGCCGAGGTAGGCCGCGTGCTGGTCGCCGCCACCCGCACCGACCAGGACGTCGTGCCCGATGCCGAGCTGCTCGGCACGGGCCGGCAGCACGGTGCCCGCGGCGTCGGCGGGGCCCAGGACGGTCGGCAGCGTGGCGGCCCAATCCCGGCTTCCCCCTGCGAGTTCGAGGTAGGAGGGGATCCACAGCCCGTCGGTGGCGTCGAAGTAGCCGGTGCCCGAGGCGTCGGAGCGGTCGGTCACCTTCTGCCCGGTGAGCCAGTAGGTCAGGTAGTCGTGAGGCAGCAGGATGGTCGCGAGGCGGTCGAGCAGCCGCGGCTCGTTCTCCGCGACCCACGCCAGCTTGGCGATCGTGAACGCGGCCGTCGGCAGCGTGCCGATCCGCATGACCCAGCGGCGCGCTCCGATGCGGTCGACCAGACGCGACAGATTCGGCGCGCCGGTGGTGTCGTTCCAGAGCTTGGCGGCGCGCAGCACGTCGCCGCGCTCGTCGAGGAGCACCATGCCGTGGCACTGCGCCGCCACCGAGATCGCGCGGACGTCGGGTCGCTGGTCGCACGCGGCCATCGCCATGCCGGTGGCGGCGACGAACGCGGCGACCCAAACGTCCGGATGCTGTTCGGCGACGGGCGGGAAGGCCGGCGGGTGCGGGGACGAGCCGGAGCCCAGCAGTCGACCGGTGGCCAGATCGCGGATCTCGACCTTGCACGACTGCGTGGACGAGTCGACGCCAAGCACGGCTGGATTGCTCACGCGGGTACCACCGGCGCCGTCTCGTCACCGGGTCGGTGACCACGTACGCCGACACCGCCGGCCGGGTGGCTGTCGATGACGTCGCCGACGGTGTGCCCGCGCATCGACATCGTGACCACCGCGACCGCGTCGCTCCACGCGCCCACCGCAAGGGTGCTGGCCATCGCGATCATGTCGCCCGGGTCGGCGCCGGGCGGCGTCTGCGGTAGCGCGGCGACGCTGCCTGCGGCGAGCGCGAACGGCGATGCGGGGCTCTCGGTCACCGCCACGACGTGGATGCCCTTGCGGCCCAGACGTTCGACGAGGTTGACGAGTTCGTGGGATTGGCCGGTCTTCGAGATCGCGATCACCAGATCGGCGCCGGTGATGGCGCCCATGCCGCCGTGCAGGGCGTCCATGGACGGCAGGTACACCGCGGGCGTGCCGCACACCGACAGCAGGTGGGCGAGACGCTCGGCCATGATCCCGGACGTGCCCGAGCCGGTGGTGACGACCTTGCCGGTGACGGCGAGCATCTGCCGTGCCACGGCGACGACGCTCGACTCGACGTTGCCGACGAGTGCGCTCACCGCAGCCGATTCCCGGGACAACACCGAACCGGCCAGCGATGCCAGCGCGATGTCCTCATTGCTCATCTGTGATTTCCGATACTCATGTGTGTCTTTGTGGTGTGGATCATGCAATGCGTATGCTCATCTGTCAACGGGCTTGCACATATGTGCAGCGGCAGGTGAGCATAGCGGCTCTCGACCCATGGGAGGGGACGGATGGGGCCTGACGAGTTGTTCCAGCGGGCGGTGATAGCCCGGCGCTATTACCTCGAGGGGCGCACCCGCATCCAGATCGCCGAGGAGTTCGGGCTCTCGCGCTTCAAGGTCGCCCGGATGCTCGACGAGGCCATCGAGTCGGGCATGGTCGAGATCAAGATCCACAACCCCGGCTCCATCGACGTCGACCTCTCCACCGCCCTGCAGCGTCGCTACGGCCTCGAGCACGCCTACGCCGTCTCCGCCGACACCAGCAACGCCGCCGACCGGGTGCACGCCGTCGCAAAGGCAATGGCCGAGCTGCTCCAGTCCATCCTGCGCGACGGCGACGTCGTCGGCGTCGACTGCGGCCGCACACTCACCCACATCGCACCGTTCCTGACGTCCCTACCCCGTTGCGACGTCGTACAACTCACGGGAATGGCCGGCGCCATCACCTCCAACGGCGCCGACCTGGTCCGGCGCATCAGCGAGGTCAGCGGAGGCGAGTCCTGGCCCCTCTACGCGCCGCTGGTGGTGCCCGACGCGCGCACCGCGGCGAGTCTCGCCAGCAACCCACAGATCCGCGAGACCGTCGAACGGCATCCGAAGGTCAGCTGCGCGATCGTGTCCGTCGGAGCGTGGGCGCCCGGCGCCTCCCAGGTGTACGCGTCGCTGACCGACGACGAGGTGGCGGCGCTCGCCGCCGCCGGGGTGTGCGCCGAGACCTGCGCCCTGCTGCTCGACGCCGACGGCAACCGCATCCCGGGCCTCGACGAACGCCGAATGGGCATCGACGAGGCTCGGCTGCGTGCCATCCCCACCCGCATCGCCCTGGCGACCGGACCCGAGAAGGTGGCCGCCACCAAGGCCGTCCTGCGTTCCGGCCTGGTGTCGTCGCTGGTGACCGACACCGACGTCGCCGCAGCCGTTCTGGACTGACCACCGACCCCAACCGCACCAACGACGACCCGAGGAGACGATCACGTGCCCGAGACAGCAGAACCCACAGTCGACTTCGACTTCCGCCTCGACGGACTGGTGGCGCTCGTGACCGGCGGGGCGTCGGGCATCGGCGCGGCCATCGCGGCCGCCTTCTCCGCCAAGGGCGCTCGGATCGCCGTCGTCGACCTCAACGAGGCAGGCGCGTCGGAGCTGGCAGGCACGTTGCCCGGCAGCCGCGGATTCGCCTGCGACGTATCCGATCCCGACTCCGTGGCCACCGTGATCGACGCGGTGATCGCCGAGTTCGGCCGGATCGACGTCCTGGTCAACTGCGCGGGCGTCGCCAGGCTCGCGCCCGCCGAGGAACTGTCGCTCGCGGACTGGGACTCGACCATCGCCATCAACCTCAAGGGCACGTTCCTGATGTGTCAGGCGGCAGGTAGGCACATGCTCGACGCAGGCTCGGGCGTCATCATCAACATGGCCTCCCAAGCCGCGAGCGTCGCGATCGACCAGCACGTCGCCTACTGCGCGTCGAAGTTCGGCGTGGTCGGCATCAGCAAGGTCCTCGCCACCGAATGGGCGCCGAAGGGCGTACGGGTCAACACCATCTCGCCGACGGTGGTACTCACCGACCTCGGCATCAAGGCATGGGACAACCCCAGGGGCGATGCGCTGAAGAAGCTGATCCCCACCGGCCGGTTCGCCTATCCCGACGAGATCGCCGCTGCCGCAGTCTTCCTCGCCTCCGGCGCATCGGCGATGGTGAACGGCGCCGATCTGGTGATCGACGGCGGCTACACCATCAAGTAGCGACCGTCAGGTAGCTGCCGCCGGCGCGCCGGTCGACGCGCGGGCCACCAGCTCCGGCCGGAACACCACGTGCCGGGGCTCGGCGTCCGGGGACTCCGCGGCGGTGAGTAGCAGGTCGATCGCCGTCGTTCCGATGTCGGCGCTCGGCTGACGGACCGACGACAGCGGAACCGCCGCCGAGCGGGCGAAGTCGATGTCGTCGTAGCCGATCACGGCGACGTCGTCGGGCACGCGCACCCCGCCGACCGTCAACGCCTGCAGCACCCCGATCGCCAACAGGTCGTTCGCACAGAAGACGGCGTCGGGCCTGCGGCCTGCGGGCAGCGCGCACAACCGCTCCCCCGCCGCGCGTCCGGCCAGCACCGTCGGCTCGTCGGTGTCGAATACCTCCAGCCCGACACCCGCATGCTCGGCCACCGCAGCCCGCGCGCCCGCCAGGCGGTCGGCGACCTGCCGCAGACCGTGCGGCCCGCCCACGAACGCGATGCGGGTGCGGCCCTGATCGCACAGGTGGTGGGCGGCCAACCCGCCGCCTGCGACGTCGTCCACGGCGACGGACGGGAACGGCGTGCCCGTTCCGTCGCGATCCACCAGGATCACCGGAATGCCCCGGCGGCGCGCCACGTGCAGACGCTCGAGGTCCTCGCCCACCGGGGAGATCAGCAGGCCGAAGACCCGCTGCTCCTCGAACGTCTCGAGGTAGACCCGTTCACGCCGGGCGTCGTCGTCGGTCGTGCCGAGCAGCACCACCAAATTGTTTCCCGCAGCACGTCTTTCGGCCGCGCGGGCGACGTCGGTGAAGAACGGGTTGCCCACGTCGAGGACCAGCAGGCCGACGCACCGAGACTGGCCTGCCCGCAACTGCCGCGCCGCGTCGTTGCGGACGAAGCCCAGCTCCTCGATCGCGGCGTGCACGCGCGCGACCGTCGCCGGTGCGACCCGCTCGGGCGAGTTGAGCACGTTGGACACCGTCCCGACCGACACCGACGCTGCAAGCGCGACGTCGCGGATCCCCACGGCCTCCGACCGGCTCACGCGCTACTCCCCCGCGCGCTGCCGAGGAGCCAGGCGCACCAGTTGCGTGACGTGTTGTGGCGTCAGCTCCTCCAGGCACGTGACGCCGAGCAGGCGCATCGTGCGTTCCACCTGGTCGGTCAGGATCGCGATCGCGCGGTCCACCCCCGCCTCGCCGCCGGCCATCAGACCGTACAGGTAGGCGCGGCCGATCAGCGTGAACCGGGCGCCCATCGCGATCGCCGCGACCACGTCGGCACCGGACATGATCCCGGTGTCGAGCATGATCTCGACGTCGCCGCCCACCTCGGCGACCACCTCCGGCAGCAGGTGGAACGGGATGGGGGCCCGATCGAGCTGCCTGCCACCGTGATTCGACAGCAGGACGCCGTCGACGCCGAGGTCGGTCACGGCTCGCGCGTCGGCGACCGTCTGGATGCCCTTCACCACGAACTTGCCGGGCCACTGCGACCTGATCCATGCCAGGTCGTCGAACGTGACGGTCGGATCGAACATCGTGTCGAGCAGTTCGGCGACCGTGCCCGACCATCGATCCAGCGACGCGAACGACAACGGCTCGGTGGTCAGGAAGTCGAACCACCACTGCGGACGCGGAATGGCGTTGACCACGGTGCCGAGCGTCAGCGCGGGCGGGATCGACATCCCGTTGCGCTTGTCCCGCAGCCGCGCACCGGCCACCGGCACGTCCACCGTCACCATCAGCGTGTCGAAACCGGCCGCCACGGCGCGCTCGACGAGCGCCATCGAGCGGTCCCTGTCCTTCCACATGTAGAGCTGGAACCAGTTGCGGCCGTATGGGTTGGCGGCCTTGACGTCCTCGATGGCCGTGGTGCCCATCGTGGACAGTGCGAACGGAATGCCCGCCCGCGCCGCCGCGTGGGCGCCTGCGATCTCGCCCTCGGTGTGCATCATCCGGGTGAACCCCGTCGGCGCGATGCCGAACGGCAGGCTCACCGGCGCGCCGAGCACGTCCCAGCCGGTGCTGACCTTGGACACGTCCCGCAGGATCGCCGGGTGGAACTCGACGTCGGCGAAGGCTTGGCGCGCCCGCCCGATGGACAGCTCGGCCTCGGCGGAGCCGTCGGTGTAGTCGAACGCGGCCCGCGGCGTGCGGCGCTTGGCGATGCGACGCAGGTCCTCGATGGTCAGTGCCTTGTCCAGGCGCCGCTTCGTGGCGTTGAGTTCCGGCTTCTTGAACTGCATCAGCGGGGCCAGGTCGTGCCTGTTCGGCAGCCGGCGCCTCGTCTTCTCGTTCATGGCTGTCACACCCTTCCGGCCGGAGCCCGTTGCGGTACGTATCGCTCCGTGGGCACCGAGGCGCTGATCGTGCCACGCAGAGCGTCGAGGTCCCCGCGCACCAGGCCGTGCGCGCGGGCTTGAATCAGAACGTTACCGATCGCCGTCGCCTCCACCGGCCCGGCGACGACCGGCCGATCGACGCGGTCGGCGACCGACTGGCACAGCAGCCGGTTCATTGCGCCGCCCCCGACGACGTGCACCGTCTCGACGGGTACGCCGGACAGCGATGCAGCCTCCTCGACGCCGCGCGCGAAGCCCGCGGCGAGGGACTCGACGATGGCGCGCGTCATCTCCGGCCGGCCCTGCGGAACGGGCAGCCCACGCTCGCTGTACCAGGCGGAGATGCGTCCGGGAATGTCCCCGGGCTCGACGAACCGCGGGTCGTCGCCGTCGAACACCTCGACCGGCGGTCGACAGGCGGCGGCCTGCTCCAGCAGGCGGGGCAGGTCGACGTGCGAGCCGTCACGCTGCCACTGGCGCACGCTCTCGCTGAGCAGCCACATGCCCATCACGTTGCGCAACAGCCGGATTCGTCCGTCGGCGCCCACCTCGTTGGTGAAGTTGGCCGCCCGGGCGCCCTCGGTGACGACGGGCCCGCCCACCTCGACGCCCACCAGCGCCCACGTGCCGCACGACACGTAGGCCGCCGACGCTGCGTTCATCGGGACGGCGACCACCGCCGATGCCGTGTCGTGCGACGCCACCGTGGTGACGCGCAGACCGTCGGGCAGGCCGGCTCGCTCGGCGAGGTCGCGCAACACCGGGCCCAGCTCCGCGCCGGGTTCGCTCAGCCTCGGGAAGAGGCCGACGGGGAGCCCGAGCATCGACTCGAGATCCGCGTCCCACTGCCCGTCGATGCCCAGCAGCCCCGTGGTCGAGGCGTTGGTGCGCTCGGTGGACATCTCACCGGTCAGCCAGTACCCGATCAGGTCCGGTACCAGCAGTGCGGCGTCGGCCTGGTCGAGCAGCCCCTCGGTGCGGTCGGCGGCGAGTTGGAATACGGTGTTGAACGGCAGGAACTGCAACCCGTTTCGGGCGAACAACCGGTCCTGGGACACCGTGGCGTGCACGGCGTCGACGCCGCGGGCACACCGGGCGTCGCGGTAGTTGTACGGCAGCCCGAGCAGCTTTCCCCCGCGCAGCAAGCCGTAGTCCACCGCCCACGAGTCCACCCCGACACTGGTGAGGTCAGGCGCCTCCCGCCCGGCCTCCGCGAGGCCGGCGCAGACCCCGGCGAACAGGCCGGGCAGGTCCCAGTGCATGGCGGCACGTTCGCCGTTCCACAGGTACACCGGATCGTTCGGGAACCGGTGCAGCGCGCGCATTTCGAACGAATCCGGGCCGACGTCGGCGAGCATGACCCGACCGCTGGTCGCGCCGAGGTCGACCGCGACGAAGCGCGCCCTACCGCTCATCGGAGAAACGCTGCTGCCACGCCCGCATCCACCGGCACGTGCAACCCCGTCGTATGCGAGAAGTCCGACGTGCACAGCGCAAACGCCGCGTTGGCGATGTTCTCCGGCAACACCTCTCGTTTGAGCAGCGTGCGCTGGGCATAGTACGCGCCGAGTTCTTCCTCCGGCACCCCGTACACCGCGGCCCGCTTCGCACCCCACCCGCCGGCGAAGATGCCGGACCCGCGCACCACGCCGTCGGGGTTGATGCCGTTGACCTTGACGCCGTGCTCGCCGAGTTCGGCTGCAAGCAATCGCACCTGGTGCGCCTGGTCGGCCTTGGCGGCCGAATACGCGATGTTGTTGGGGCCGGCGAACACCGAGTTCTTCGAGGAGATGTAGATGATGTCGCCGCCGAGACCCTGGTCGATCAACGCCCGCGCGGCCGCCTTCGACACCAGGAACGAGCCGCGCGCCATCACGTCGTGTTGCAGATCCCAGTCCTCGGCCGTGGTCTCCAGCAGCGACTTCGACAGCGACAGACCGGCGTTGTTCACGACGATGTCGATGCCACCGAACGCCAGCACGCAGGCGTCCACCGCCTCCTGGACGGCGGTCTCGTCGGTGACGTCGGCGGCGATGCCGACCGCGACGTCGGCGCTGCCGATCTCCGCTGCGGCGGCCGCGGCCTTCTCGGCGTTCAGATCGGCGATGACGACGCATGCCCCCTCGGCGGCCAGACGCGTCGCGATCGCCTTGCCGATGCCCGACGCAGCCCCGGTCACCAGCGCGATGCGGGTGGCCAGCGGCTTGGGCTTGGGCATGCGCGCGAGCTTGGCCTCCTCCAGCGCCCAGTACTCGATGCGGAACTTCTCCGCTTCGTCGATCGGCGCGTAGGTCGAGATCGCCTCGGCGCCGCGCATCACGTTGATGGCGTTGAGGTAGAACTCACCGGCCACCCGGGCGGTCTGCTTGTCCTTGCCGTAGCTGAACATGCCGACGCCGGGCACGAGGACGATCGCGGGGTCGGCGCCGCGCATGGCCGGGCTGTCAGCCGAGGCGTGCCGCTCGTAGTACGCCCGGTAGTCGTCGCGGTAGGTCGCGTGCAGCTCCGCCAGCCTGCGGCGGCATTCCTCGACCGGCGCGTCGGCAGGCAGGTCGAGCACCATGGGCTTGACCTTGGTCCGCAGGAAGTGGTCGGGGCAGCTGGTGCCGAGCGCGGCGAGCCTCGGATGTTCGGCGGCGCCGAGGAATTCGAGCACCCGCGGATCGTCGGTGAAGTGTCCGACCTGCGCACGGTCCGTCGACACCAGGCCACGCAGGAACGGCGCGAGTTCCGCGGCCTTGGTGCGGCGCTGCGCATCGGGCAGCGCCCCGTAGCCGGGTAGCGGCGCGCCGAACGGCTCAGGCCGGCCGTTGACCTCGATGTAGCGGGCGACGGTGTCGATGATCTCCAGCGAGTGCGCCTCGGCCTCGGCCGAGGTGTCGCCCCACGCGGTGATGCCGTGCCCGCCCAGGATCGTGCCGATCGCCTGGGGGTTGCGCGCCTTGATCTCCGAGATGTCGAGGCCGAGCTGGAAACCCGGGCGCCGCCAGGGCACCCAGATCACCCGGTCGCCGAAGATCTGCTTGGTGAGCGCCTCGCCGTCGGCGGCGGTCGCCAGCGCGATGCCGGAATCGGGATGGAGGTGATCGACGTGGGCGGCGTCCACCAGCCCGTGCATCGCGGTGTCGATCGACGGTGCTGCGCCGCCGCGGCCGTGCAGGCAGTAGTCGAAGGCGGCGACCATCTCGTCCTCGCGCTCGACGCCGGGATACACGTCGACGAGCGCGCGCATCCTGTCGAGCCGCAGGACTGCAAGGCCGTTCTCGGTCAGGGTGCCGAGGTCTCCCCCGGACCCCTTGACCCACAGGAGCTCGACGGGTGCTCCGGTGACCGGGTCGACCTCGGACCCCTTGGCGGAGGTGTTTCCGCCTGCATAGTTGGTGTTCTTCGGATCGGCGCCGAGCCGGTTGGACCGGGCGATCAGTTCGGTGACGGTGTCATTGCGGTTGGCCATTGTGGTCCTCTCACGCTCCCCAGCTGGACTGGGTGCCGCCGACGCGTTCGGCGTCGATGGTGTTCTGGTATCCCGATTCGGCGAAGGCACGCATCGGGTCGGCGGGCAGTCCGCGCTCGGTGCGCCACTGCGCCATGGCGGGCCGGACGTCGGTGTAGAACGCGTCCATCACGATCGCGTTCGCGGTCAGTACGTCGCCGCTCTCCTGCGCGGCGGTCAGCGCCTCGGTGTTCACCAGCAGGGCACGGGCGGTCATCTCCGCCACGTTGAGCACGGAGCGAATCTGACCGGGAATCTTGGCCTCGACGTTGTGGCACTGGTCGAGCATCAGCGCGAGGTCGCTGGCTCCATCCAAGCCGCCACCCCGGATCACCTCGAACATGATCCGGAACAGCTGGAACGGATCGGCCGCCCCCACGATGAGGTCGTCGTCGGCGTAGAACCGCGAGTTGAAGTCGAACGACCCCAGCTTTCCCAGCCTCAGCAGCTGGGCGACGATGAACTCGATATTGGTGCCGGGAGCGTGATGTCCGGTGTCCAGGCACACCTTCGCCCGCTCCCCGAGCGCACTGACGTGCGCGTAGGACGTGCCCCAGTCCGGCACGTCGGTCATGTACATGGCCGGCTCGAAGAACTTGTACTCCAACACCATTCGCTGGCCGGGTCCGACGTGCTGGTAGATCGTCGCCAGGGATTCGGCGAGGCGGTCCTGCCTGCCACGGATGTCGCCCTGCCCCGGGTAGTTGGTGCCGTCGGCCAACCAGATCTTGAGGTCCCGAGACCCCGTCTGCTCCATGATCTCGATGCAGGCCAGGTGGTGGTCGATGGCCTTCTGGCGCACCGCCTTGTCGGTGTGGGTGAGGCTGCCGAACTTGTAGTCGTCGTCCTGGAAGGTGTTCGAGTTGATGGTGCCCAACCGGACCCCGTGCTCGGCGGCGTACGAGCCGAGCGCCCCGTAGTCGTCGACCCGGTCCCACGGGATGTGCAGCGCCACGCTCGGCGCCATCCCGGTCAGGCGGTGGACCATCGCTGCGTCGGCGATCTTCTCCTCGATGGTGCGCGGCGTGCCCGGCGTGCCGAAGACCTTGAAGCGCGTGCCGGAGTTGCCGAACGCCCAGGAGGGCAGCTCGATGGCGAGGTTGTCGAGTAGGGCGTTCATCGGACCGCGACCTCCGTCTCGTTCCCGCCGGACGGATCCGTCGACGGGGTGGCACTGTCCACCACACTCTCCACCTTCCCGTAGCGCTCGACCTCGATCTGGCGCAACGTCTTCCCGCGGGTCTCCGGCGCCCACACCGCGCCGATCACGAGGGCGACCGTGAGCAGGCCGATCAGCAGCAGGCCCACCCCGGTGAGGCCGGTGACGGCCAGCAGCGTCGGGAAGAAGTAGCTCAGCAGACCGGTGAAACTGCGCACCACGCAGAACATCACGCCCTGCGCGCTGGCCCGGTATGGCGTGGCGAACAGCTCGCTGGCCCACAGGCTGTAGAACGCCTGGGCGCCGATACCCGCCGACACGCCCCACAGCACCGCGAACGCCAGCATCGTGGGGACGCCGCGGTCGGTGAAGGCCACCAGCACGATCCAGCCGACTATGCCGAGTGCGGCGCCGATGACGTAGAGACGCCGCTGCGACATCCGGTCGGCGTACCGCATGAAGCCGAAGTACGTGGCCGCGACCGTGCAGCCCCACACCAGGACCTGCAGCAGGTTCTGCGCTATCGCGCTGTGCAGGCCCGCGGTGTCGTACACCCTCGGCATGAAGATGCCGGCCTGGCCTGCGACGGTGTTCCAGAACAGGTAGATGCCGCCGAGGAACAGCAGCGCGGTGATGTTGACCCGCCGCGAGAACAAGCCCCGCAGCCCACGGGCTCCGAGCACCGAGGCTTGTCCACCCGCCGTCGCTCCGCTCCCCTGGGTGCCGGTGCCGGACTTGCCCTCCTCGGTCCAGATCGCGGACTCGGCGAGGCCCTGACGGACCCACCAGACGACCGCCGCGACGACGAACAGATGCAGGAAGATCAGCCTCGAGCCCAGCAGGCCCAGCGGCGCGAGCGCAGCGGCGAGGGCGAAGCCGATCAGCGGTCCCACCGACCACGCCAGCTGTGCGGTGCCGACGTGCTTGGCGCGGCCCTCCGACGGCGCCTGTTCGGCGATGTAGGTCCACGACGCCGGTACGCCTGCGCCGACGGCGATCCCGGTGATCACGAACGCGGCCAGCAGCATGGTGAAGTTCACGGCGAAGGCCGCGAGCAGCACGCCGACCATGTAGACCAACAGGTCGTAGGTGTAGATCGCCTTGCGGCCGAACCGGTCGCACAGCGGCCCGCCGAGTATCGCGCCGATCGCAGCGCCGAAGGCGTTGGCGCTCAAGGCGGCGAGCAGTCCGACGGCGAAGTCGCTGATGTCGAATTCGGCCTGCCAGAACGCGAGACTGGTCGCGATGGCGATGATCGACCCCGCCTCGATGTAGTTGGACATGGCGACCGCGATGGTCGCCCGCCACCCGGTCGTGCTGCGCGCTCCGATGTTCATCGTCGTCCCTGTCTCGGTGTCGTCGGTGGAGGTGGTCGTCAGTCGAGGTGGAAGTACTCGGTCAGCGGTCGCATCGCCTCATCCGGCGCCACGCCGGGCGGGTTGTCGAAGAAGTCGGCCATGCGTGCCTGCCAGCGGGCGTTGACCTCGGTGGCGGCCATCGACGTCTGCGCCGCTGCGAAGTCGTGGGTCTCGAGGTAGCCGACCACCAGGCCGTCGTCGGGGCGCACGAACAGCGAATAGTTGCGCCAGCCGGCGTCGCTCAGCGCCTCGAGCATCTCCGGCCAGACGTGCCGGTGGGCCTCGACGTACTCGTCGACGCGGTCCGGCTTCAGCCGAAGTACGAAGCACACCCGGTCGGCCGCTGCGTCGCTCATCGCGCCCCTCTGTGTATTGAAACGTTTCAATTCGTGGTGTGCCTCACATTAGGCAGCCGGCGTGGGGGGCGTCAACCCCTCCGGGCTACAGGAGGGCGGCTCGGCCTCCGGCGTCGACGCGCACCTTGGCGCCCGCGATGTCGCCGTCCACGCTGGCCTGGGCGTCGGAGGCATCGGTGAGCACGGCGAGTGCGCGCGTGTCCGACGGCGTGCGGACGGCCACGAACGCCTTCTCCGGCGCGCCCTCGCGGGTGAAGGGCGTCGTCCACGTCTCGACGGTGCCGGTACCGGTCCAGTCACCCTCTGCCACCCGCGTCGGCTCGGCATCGACCTCGGATTGCACGTCCTGCCAACGGAATTCGTGCGCCGGCGGCTTGGCCCCGTAGAGGCCGAAGCTGTGCTTGGTCAGGTAGCCGCCGTTGGCGGTGATCAGCCCGACGGCGTCCGGCGCCGCCGCGAGACGCTCGGCCATGGTGGCGATGGAGTGCGACACGTAGTCGTTCCACGGCCCGCCTGCGAAGGTCAGTCCACCGGTGACGGTCAGCGGTCGCGACGGATCGTCGAGCGCGAGGCCGAGTTCGCGGGCGGCGACCTGGACCGCGGACGGGAAGCACGAATACACGTCGACGAGGTCGACGTCGTCGACGCCGAGGCCCGCGAGTTCCAGCGCACGCGCTCCGGCGATCCTGATCGCGGGCGAGCGGTGGAATTCGGCGCGTTCGCCGATTAGGTAGGTGTCGTGGGCGTCGGTGCCTGCGTACGGGAAGATCCAGCGGTCACGCGGGATCTGCAGGTGCGTCGCCTTCTCCGCCGACATCAGTACCAGCGCCGCGCCCTGGTCGACCATGTTGTTCGAGTTCATCAGCTTGGTGTACGGCCACGACACCATGCGGTTCGTCGGGCTGGGTTGCCAGATGTCCTCGGCGGCGACGGCTTCGGTGCTCCACGCATGCGGATTGGCCTCGGCGACCGCGCTGAAGCGCGCCCACAGTTCGCCGATCCGGCGACGGTGCTCGTCGGGCGACTCCCCGGCGTCGATCCGCACCGCCTGCTCGAACATCGGGTACACGTACGCCGGGCGGTCCAGCTTGATCGCGATCTCGACGTCGCCTGCCATCTGGAACTCGTCGTCGGCACCGGGCGGCTCCGGCACCGAGTCGTCCTGCTTCGTCCACTCCAACTTGGTGCCTGCGGCACGCGCGCGCGTCCTGGTCCGCCACGTCTCGGCACCCGCGATCAGCACCGTGTCCAGCTTGCCGCCCTGGATGTCCAGGCACGCCTGATTGACCAGCGACTGGGGCACGTTGCCACCGATGCTGGTGTACCTGCCCTCGGCGCTCGACGCTCGAATGCGTTGCGCAAGAAGCAGACCGGGATTGCGATAGCGCCACGACAACAGGTTGACGATGCGCACCGAGTCCACCGCCTCCAGCACGCGCGGGTCGGCCGCGGCGCGAGCAGCCGACTCCATCAGGTCGACGGGTTCGACCGTGGGATCGGTCTCGCGCTGATTCACCTGGCCGTAGCCGACGAGTACCGGCGTGCGGGGATCGATGGTCACGAGGACACCTTTCTGGGGTGGCGGTTCACTCGGCGGAGCCGATGCGAGGGTCGGGTTCGGCGTCCGGGCGGATCCAGTCGAACAGCGCGCCCGCGGTGATCAATTCGTCGATCTCACCGGCAGGCATCTCGAGGACCTCGGTGCAGATTGCCCGGGTGTGCTCGCCGGGCATCGGCGCGGGCCGCAGCTCGGCGTCGGGCAGGTGGCTGTAGCGCGCAGGCCGCGTCTCGGTGGGCATGGGCGCCGGGAACAGCGGATGGCTCGCCTCGGTGAACACGGCGCGCGCCACGATCTGCGGATCGGCAAGCACGTCGGCCGCGCGGTACATCGGGCCCGCGGGCACGCCGGCCTCCTGCAGCGTCCGCGCGACGTCGGCCTTGTCCCGGTCCGCGGTCCACGATGCCAGCGCGGTGACGAAGGCCTCGACGAGATCCGCGCCAGCGTCGGGCGAACCCACGACGCCCAACAGTGCGCGACGATGGTCCTCGGTGGTGACCGAGACGACGCACCACTCGTCGTCGCCCGCGCACGGCAGCACCGCGTGGACGGCGGCGTCGTCGTCGAGTTCGGCGCCCGACGCGCGAGCGGCATCGACGACGTAGGCCGCCGCGAGTTGGTTGATGGCCACCTCGGCTTGGGACACGTGCACGCGCGTCGCGCCGTCCCGACGGCCGATCAGCGCCGCCAGTGCCGCGATCGCGGTGATCTTCGCGGCGACGTGATCGGGGAAGATGGTCGTCGCGTCGAAGAACGCGCCGCCGGCACCCCCTGGGGTGCGGTCCGACCACAGCCTGCTGACACCGGTGGTCGCACGTACCAGGGGGCCGTAACCCATCCGGCCGCTCCACGGCCCGTCGGCGCCGAAAGCGCTGCTCTCGGCCAGCACGACGTCCGGGTTGAGCGCCCGCAGCTCGTCGAAGGACAGGCCGAGCGCGTCCAAAGTGCCCGGTTTGAAGTTGGCGAACACCGCGTCGGCCGAGGCGACCAGACCGCGGAACACCGCGGCACCGCCCGCGTGGCGCAGGTCGATGCCGAGGCTGCGCTCGTTGCGGTGGGTCAACGCCCAGGAGCGGCTCATCGGCTGGCCGGGCGGCGTTTGGCGCAGCCCGTCGGGGTATGCGGCACTCTCCACCTTGACGACGTCGGCGCCCATGTCGGCGAACAGCCTGCCGAGTTCGCCACCGGCGACGATGACGCCGAGGTCGAGGATTCGCAGGTCGTCGAGCGGTCGCCGCGCCGCCGGCTCCTCGGGCGAGGCAGCGGTGGGCCCCTGAGCGAGCCACCGAGCGGTGTCCGAGCCAACCGCGGGTGCCGGTTCGCGCAGCCCTGCGCGGGCGCGGTCGACGACGAACGCCCCGGTCGGCACGTCGAGCCGGACGCCGTCGGCGAACTCCGCCGTCGTCAGCGCGCGGACTGCGCGGAAGTGTTCGGAGGCCAGCGCCTCGGCCGGGTCGAGCACCGCGGCGATCGGCACGCCACGGGCCTGGCCTTCGTCGACCAGGTGGCCCATCGTCTGCTCGGCGAACAGCGCCCCGATCAGGGCGTTGATTTCCGCCGACGCCGCGTAGCGCGCGCCGATGGTGTCGAATTTCGGGTCGCAGAACTGCTCTGGCTCGCCGAGCCATTCCCGCATCGCCCGCCACTGCCTCGGCGAGAGCAGACAGATGCGGACGTGCCCGTCCCGGCAGGGAAACGTCGGATAGATCTGCTGATTGCGCGGACGGCCACGCCACAACTGGTTCGACGCCTTCTGCCCAACGGCTGCCTGGCCCTCGGAGCCGAACGGCGGGTCGAGGGACTGAACGACGGCCTCGAAGCGGGAGAAGTCGACGTACTCCCCGGTGCCGGTGCGCAATCGGTGGCGGTAGGCGACGAGCACGGCCCACGCGGCCTGCACCGCGGCCGTGGCCGACGCGATGCCCAGCGGGGGCAGGACCGGCCGGCCCGCCGTCGGACCTGAGCGCGACAGGGCGGTCGACATGGCGCACAGCACCGCGTCGGTCGCGCGCCAGGACGCGTACGGCCCGGTGCTCCCGAAGTCGGTCATCAACAGCGCGACGAGGTGGCCGAAGCGCTCGGCCAGGTCGGCGGGCGTGGTCCCGAAGGACGCGCAGCCACCCGGCCGGCCGCCGTCGACGAGCACGTCGGCCTCGGCGACCAGCTCCTGGAACCGGTCGCGGTCCTTGGTGCCGTCGAGGACGGTGCAGCGTTTGTTGGCGTTGTCGAGGGCGAACGCGATGCCGACCCCGGCCACGCTCGGACGGGCCGTGCGCGCGGCCGCTCCGCCGGGCGGCTCGACCTTCAGCACGTCGGCGCCCAGATCGGCAAGCAGTCTGCCGACGCCGTCGGATTCGGCGCCACCCACGTCGAGGACCCGCATCGAGGCCAATAGCTGACACCTGTCAAGCACGGGCATCAGTATCGTTCAGCACCCCGCGAACCCGCGCCGCGGGTGTCCCAGCGGAGGCTGCATGGCTCGTGATCTGCCGATACGTCGCTGCCGCATACACTTGCCCGGTCATGTCCGAGACCACTGTGCTGCCCGCCGATGCCCACCCGCATCCGCTGCTGGGTCAGTTGTCCGCACTGAACCACTACCGCACCTACGTCGACATCGGCGTCGTGGTGGTGGTCCTCGCACTGACCAACCTCATCGCGCACTTCACCACGCCGTGGGCCAACGTCGTCACCGTGCCGCTGGCGGCGGCCGGTCTGGTGGCGCTGGTCCGGTCGCGCGGGTTGGGGTGGGCCGAACTGGGTCTCGGACGCGAACACTGGAGGTCTGGTGCGGGCTACGCGCTGGCGGCCGTCGTGTTGGTCGCGTCGGTGATCGCGATCGGGGTCGCGCTGCCGTGGACCCGGCCGATGTTCATGAACGACCACTACGCGACGTTGTCAGGGGCGTTCCTCGCCTCGATGATCATCATTCCGCTGCAGACGGTGATCCCCGAGGAACTCGTCTTCCGCGGCGTCCTGCACGGCGCGATGACGCGGGCGTGGGGCTTCCGCGGCGTGGCGGCAGCGGGGTCGTTGCTGTTCGGTCTGTGGCACGTCGCCACGTCACTCGGTTTGACGAGCAGCAACGTCGGCTTCACCCGCATCCTCGGTGGCGGCGTCGCCGGGATGGTCGCGGGCGTCGTGCTGGCCGTGGTCGCCACGGGCGCAGCGGGTTTCGTCTTCACCTGGTTGCGCGGTCGCAGCGGCAGCCTGATCGCGCCGATCGCGCTGCACTGGTCGCTCAACGGCCTCGGCGCCCTGGCCGCGGCGCTCGTCTGGCACGTCTCGACCTGATCGGGCTCAGCGCGTCGAGCGCCTGCGCGCGCGGAACTCGCGGTTCTTGAGCTTGTTGCCGCACCCCGACATGTCGCACCACGCGCCCCCGTGGTTGCGCGAGCGGTCGTAGAACGCCCACAGGCACTCGTCGTTGGCGCACGCCTTGAGCTGCGCCCAGGTGCCTGCGCGCTGTGCCTCGGACACCACGGTCAGCAACCCGGCGAGCCGAGCGCGCACCGAATCGTCTGCGGGCACCACCGCGACGGCGCCCGCGGCGTCCACCCGGACCCGGAGCAGCGCGTAGTCCTCGAGGTCGCGAATCGGTCGAAGCACGCGGGCATCGATGTCGGGGCCACCGGAGTTGTGGAGTACGAGTGCGTGCAGGGCTTCCCGTACCCCGATCACGGCAGCGAGATCGGCGGCGCTCAACGGGGCGTCGGAGCCGAGCAGGCCGAGTTCCACCAGCAACGGCCGGGCGCCCTCGCGGTCGGCGAGGCGGTCGTCGTCCGTCTCGCGGTCGAGGGTGTTGATCAGCGCCTGCACCCGACGCAGCGGGCCGGGTGCGGGTTTGGTCTCGTCCGGGTCGTCGAGGACGAGCGTGGCGGTCACGTCGTCGACTATAGCGCTTGATGACCGGTAAAACCGGTTGACCGGTCATGCGTGACCGCTATAGCGTGAACACTAGTCACCGAGGAGATGCAGACATGCGAGAAGAACGATTGGCTCCGAACCCCGCCCCCGTCGCCGACGGGATCGGGATGCGATCTTCGGTCGTCGCGCCGTCGGTCCTCGCGCGACTGCGTGCGCACGTCTTCTCCTACCGCTACGACTGCGAGCTGGAGGCCGGCGTGGATCCCGAACCGGGTTCGGCGCTCCAGGTGCACGGCGCGCGACTGTCGTCGGACACCGAGCGCGCCGACCTGGCTCACGCGCTTCGCGTCGTGCTCTACGACGCCGAGACCGGCACCTCGCTGCGCCACGGCCGCGTCCCGATACGCAGCGACGCAGTGCGTCGAGCCGCCGACCTGATCGAGGGCGTCATCGATCGGTTGGAATCACCTTCGCCCGCCCGCGTACGCGGCGTCGCACGCCTGCGGATCCTTCTCGCCGACGGGCAAGGACCGTTGTACCGATCGGATCGCGGCAGTGTCACCGCCGCGATGCGCGGCGTGCTCGCAGCGCTCTGACGTCAGCGCTTGCGCACCGCGCCCACGATCGCCAGCAGGATTACGGAGCCGAGGATGGCGGTGAACAGGGTGAACCACCAGCCGCCACCGGCCGTGTCGAGGAAGAAGCTCAGCAGGAACCCGCCGATGAGCGCGCCGATGATGCCGATGACGATGTTCATCAGGATGCCCGAGCCGCCGCCCTTGACGATCTTGCCCGCGATCCAGCCGGCGATGGCGCCGATGATGATGTAGCCGATCCATCCGACGCTGGTCTGCGTCGTGGAGCGGGCCAGGAACTCGGTAGCAGCCATTACGTCCATCGGGAACTCCTGCCTTCGTGGCCACGACGAAATGCCGAGGCCTCTCCCTGGTATACCCAGCGCGGGTAACGATCAGGGGAACGAAGACAACACGATCGGGGCTACCCGCTAACCCGAATCAGGGCGGCGGCATCATTCCGGGCGGCGCATCGGTGACCGGAACGGGAACGCCCACTCCGGGGCGCGCCGGCGGCGCGTTCGGATCCGGCGGCGGTGCGTTCGGGTCCGGCGGCGCATTCGGGTCCGGCGGCGGCGGTGGTGGCGGCGGCGTGTACGGCCGAATCGACTGTGCGAGTGCGACGGCGGCACCCTTGTCGACCGGGTTGTTGGCCGTGCCCAGCCACACGACGAACCAGCGTTCCGGCGCGCGTTGGCTGCGTGGGGCGTTCGGCGGCAGCGGGTTCCCGACGACGCCTGCCCAGATCTGGCCGTTCGGCTTCGTGGCGTCGGTGAACTTCACCTCGTAGGAGGAGAAGGCGCCCGGCATCCCTGCGGCGTCGAGCGCACCCGATTCCTGGTTGAGCCGCGTGCCTGCGAACGGCATGAAGAACTCGCCCATGTCCGACGCGAGCCGAGCGGCGGCCTTCGAGTTGTCGGCCTCGGCGCCCGCGAACAGCTTGAGGTCGAGGCGGCCCAGCAGGACGCTGGTGTCGTTCGGCGCCTGCTCGCTACCTGCGGGCGGGATCTTCGTCAGCAGCGCCTGGCCGTACGACAGCTGCGTCTGCTCCGACACCTTCCATCCCTCGGGGACGACGTAGCTCAGCCCGCCGGCCGCGTTCTCGACGCGGCCCGGCTCGGGCGGCGGAGGTGGCGGCGGCACGCCAGGGGCCGGCGGTGCGTTCGGATCAGCGGGCGGTGGTGGCGGCGCGTTCGGATCGGCAGGCGGCGGAGGCGGAGGCGCCTGGACCAGAGGGCCCGGCGGAGGCAGCGGAACCGCGGGGGCGGGCGCAGGCGGCGGCGGGGGCGCCGGAACCGGCTCGGCCGCGGCGGAGCCCGGCAGGATCAGGGAGAGCGCAGTGGCGCTGGTAGCCGCCAGTGTCGTGAGACCTGCGCGTCGTCGGGAGCGTCCGTCGGGGTGTTGCATGGGGAAGAAACTACCGTGTCACCGCTGTGACGCAAGTGTGAGTTGCTCTTAGAGTGTCGAACTGCGAGGTTGCTGTGACAGGAAAGCAACAGCCGAGAACCCCTCGCGAAGATTGCTGGCATGACGATGCCCCGGGCGGCCGCGCCACGCCGGTGCTGGGGTGTCTCACAGACGTCCATCGCGCCCGTCGCGCCGACCGTTACCGCCGGGAGTGAAGCGTGACCGCCTGACTCTTCACGGTGAAGAACACCCGCTCCCCGGGGGCGAGGCTCAGATCGGCGGCCGCCTCCGCGGTGACGTCGGCGGCCAGGCCCGGCGCCCCGTCCGGTTGCTCGTCGGCGCGCACCCGGATCGCCGGACCGCGGCTGTCCAGTTCGGCGACTACCACCTCGACGGTGTTGCGCGGGCTGCCGTGGGGCTCATCGCGGTAGACCGCCACGGCCGACGGCGCGAACACCGCCACCACGGGCTCGGCAGCCGGCGGGTCTGGAGCCGTCGCATCTGCGGTCGAGGCCTCACCGTGCCAGGTGCTCCCCCACTCGGTGACCAGGGAATCCGGGCCCGACCGTCGACCGGCCACCAGGTTGACCCCCGCGAAGCGCGCGCCGAAGAAACTGCGCGGCGCACCGAGCACGCCGCTCGCCGTGCCGGACTCCACGATCCGCCCCTGCTCGAGCACCACCACGCGGTCGGCGAGCGTGACGACGTCGAGCAGCTCGTGGGTGACCAGGATCGCCGACCGGCCGCCTGCGGTGAGCACGCTGCGCAACACCTTGCGCATCGCGGTCGCTACGGCGACGTCGAGCCCGGCCAGCGGTTCGTCGAGCAGCAACGCGTCGGGTTCGGCCGCCAGCGCCCGCGCCAGTGCCACGCGCTGCGCCTGACCGCCCGAGAGGCGCGCCGGGCTGCGGTCCATCAGGTCGGCAGCGTCCACCTCGGCGAGCCAACGCCGCGCTGCTTCGCGAGAGCCGTTGCGGCCGAGGCGTTTCGAACTCCTGGGGCCAAAGGCGACGTTCGCGGCGACGGTAAGGTGCGGGAACAGCAGCGGATCCTGCAGCAGCAAGCCCACCCGGCGCTCGTGCGTCGCGACCTGGACACCGCCGGCGGTGTCGGTCAGCGTGCGGTCGGCGACCCGCACCGAGCCCGCATCGGGCGAAACGACGCCCGCGATGACGTGCAGCACCGTCGACTTGCCAGCACCATTGGGTCCCAGCATGGCGAGCACCTCCCCCGGCGCGACCGACAACTCGACGTCCAGACCCCGCGCGTCAACCACGGCGCGCACCGAGATGCCGCCGCCTGTAGGCGCGCTGCCGTCACCACGCATTGGCGCCGCCCGCCCTGAGCCTGCGGCTGCCGAGGCCGACGACGACCACCGCGGCCACCACGACCAGCAGCACCGACAGTGCGACCGCCGCCTCCGGATCGGACTCGCGCTGCAGGTAGATCTCCAGCGGCAGCGTGCGGGTCACGCCTTCTCGGGAACCGGCGAAGGTGAGCGTCGCGCCGAATTCGCCGAGCGAGCGGGCGAAGGCGAGCACGGCGCCCGACACCAGGCCCGGCGCCAGCAGCGGCAGCGTCACCCGCCACCAGACCGTGGTCGGCCGGGCGCCCAGCGTCGACGCGACCATCTCGTAGTCCGTACCCGCGGTGCGCGCTGCCCCCTCGAGCGCAATCACCAGGAACGGTAGGGAGACGAACGTCTGCGCGAGCACGACCGCGGTCGTGGTGAACGCGATGTCGATGCCGACCGCCTCCAGGTGTCGACCGAGCAGACCCAGCCTGCCGAACGCGTACAGCAGTGCGATGCCGCCGACGACCGGTGGCAACACCAGTGGCAGCAGGATCAGTGGCCGTGCCCACCGCACGATGCGCGAGCCGCTGCGCGCCAGCACCAGCGCCATCGGCACGCCGACCACGATGCAGAGCACCGTGCTGGCCGTCGCGGTCTCGAGGCTCAACCGCAGCGCGCTCAGCGAGGACGGGCTGGTGACCAGGCTGGCGAAACGCGGCCAGTCGACCCTTGCGACCACCGCGACGAGCGGCAGCGCCACGAACGCCGCGCCGATCGCCGCCGGGACGAAGAGCCAGCGCGGTAGACCCGCGGGCCGGCTGGTTCCGGACACGAGCCAACCCTAGGTCACCGGGCGACCACGGTTCGGCGACGGACGGCGTGGCGAATTTCGCGCCGTAGCTACTGTCCAGTAACATGGGCGGCGACTCGCTGGGTTCAGCGTTGAACACGAGGAGGTCGTGGTGTCTGAGGTGCTTCTCACCGGCGGTGACACGGAGCTTGGCCGCGCCATCGCGCAGGGTTTTCGCGATGCCGGCCACCAGGTCGTGATCGCCGGCGCCCGCCGTGACGAACTCGAAGTGGCCGCAAAGGAACTCGACGTCGACTACATCGTCCTCGACAACACCGAACCCGCTGCCCTCGAGGCCGCGCGTGGCGAGTTCCCGCATCACATCGACACCATCGTGAACGTGCCCTCGGCGCGCTGGAACGGCGGCGACCCGCGCACGTACTCGCTGGCCGACCGCGCGGCAGCCTGGCGATCCGCTCTCGACACCACCATGCTCTCGGCGGTGCTGACGGTGCAGATCCTGGGCGACCAGCTCAATTCCGGTGGGTCCATCGTCAACGTGGTCCCCGGCACCGTGGCCGAAGGCAGTCCGGAAGCCGCCGTCAAGGCGGCCATGTCGAACTGGACCGCGGGGCAGGCCACGCACTTCGGCATCCGCGGCATCACCGTGAACACCGTCGCCGCGGGCAAGGGCGCCGAGCCCGGTTACGACGGCGTCGGCAGCACCAGTGCGTCGGTTGCCGCGGAGATCACCCGCCTCGCGCTCTTCCTGACCACTCCCGCCGCCCGGCACATCACCGGCGAGACGCTGCACGTGAGCCACGGGGCACTGGCGAACTTCGGCTGACGCCGGTTTATTCCCGCAGCTCCCGGGCTTCGCGCCGAGCGAAACACCCGACGGCGCACCCCAGTTCGTGGATAGGTTCTCTTCCGTGACGATTCGACTCGGACTCCAGATCCCGAACTTCTCCTACGGCACCGGTGTCGAGGAGATGTTCCCCACCGTGATCGCTCAGGCGCGTGAAGCCGAGGCGGCCGGCTACGACTCGGTCTTCCTCATGGACCACTTCTATCAACTGCCCGGCCTCGGCACGCCCGACCAGCCGATGCTCGAGGCGTATACCGCGCTGGGCGCGCTCGCTGCGGCCACCGAGAAGGTGCAGCTCGGCACGCTGGTCACGGGCAACACCTACCGCCAGCCCACGCTGCTGGCCAAGGCCATCACCACGCTCGACGTGATCAGCCAGGGCCGTGCGGTCCTCGGCATCGGCACGGGTTGGTTCGAACTCGAGCACGACTCGCTGGGCTACGAATTCGGCACCTTCACCGACCGCTTCAACAAGCTCGGCGAGGCCCTCGACATCATCCTGCCGATGCTCGCAGGGGAACGCCCGACGGTGTCGGGCAAGTACTACAAGACCCAGGAGGCCATGGCAGAGCCGCGCTTCCGCGACCACATCCCGCTGATGATCGGCGGCAGCGGCGAGAAGAAGACGATCCCGTTGGCCGCCAAGCACTTCGACCACCTCAACATCATCGCGGGCTTCGACGAGCTGCCCCGCAAGCTGCAGGTCGTCAAGGAGCGCTGCGAGGAGATCGGGCGCGATCCGGCCACCCTGGAGACCAGCATGCTCGTCGTCGCCATGATCGACGAGAACGTCACCGCCGACCTCATCCCCGAGGACTTTCGCCAGCAGGCGGTCTTCGGCAGCCCCGAGCAGGTCGCCGACCAGATCAAGACCAAGGTCCTCGACGCGGGCGTCGACGGCGTGATACTGAGCCCCGTGACCAGCATCAACGGCTATCAGCCCGGTGGGGCCACCGCGGTCGCCGAGCTGCTCAAGCCGCTGCTCTCGGCGTGACGCCGTAGCGGCCGACTTCGTGACGCCGTGGCGCGGTGGGTTATCTCACCGCGCTACGGGGAAGCCCGCAGACTAACGTGGTCGTTGTACACAAAGTCAGAAGCGGGTCATCGGTCGAGGAGCAGAAATGAGCCATCCCGGAGCTACGGCATCGGATCGGCACAAGGTCGTCATCATCGGGTCGGGGTTCGGCGGATTGAATGCCGCCAAGGCGCTCAAGCGCACCGACGTGGACATCAAGTTGATCGCCCGTACCACCCACCACCTGTTCCAGCCGCTGCTGTACCAGGTGGCAACCGGCATCATCTCCGAGGGTGAGATCGCTCCCCCGACGCGCCTGATCCTGCGCAAGCAGCGCAATGCCCAGGTGTTGCTCGGCGACGTGACGCACATCGACCTCGAGCGCAAGATGGTCGACTCCGTGCTGCTGGGGCACACCTACCGGACGCCGTACGACACGCTGATCCTCGCCGCGGGTGCGGGTCAGTCCTACTTCGGCAACGATCACTTCGCCGAGTGGGCACCCGGCATGAAGACCATCGACGACGCCCTCGAGCTTCGGGCTCGCATCCTCGGTGCCTTCGAGCAGGCCGAGCGGTCCAGCGATCCCGAGCGGCGTAGGAAGCTGCTGACGTTCGTGGTCGTCGGCGCAGGCCCGACCGGCGTCGAGATGGCCGGCCAGATCCAGGAGCTCGCCGACCAGACGCTCAAGGGCAGCTTCCGGCACATCGACCCCACCGAGGCGCACGTCATTTTGTTGGACGCCGCGCCCGCCGTGCTGCCGCCCATGGGCCCCAAGCTGGGCAAGAAGGCGCAGGACCGGCTGGAGAAGATGGGCGTCGAGATTCAGCTGAACGCCATGGTCACCGACGTCGACCGCAACGGCATCACCGTCAAGGACCAGGACGGGACCAGCCGGCGCATCGAGTCCGCGTGCAAGGTGTGGTCGGCCGGCGTGGCCGCCAGCCCGTTGGGCAAGGACCTCGCCGCCCAGTCCGAGACCGAGGTCGACCGCGCCGGCCGCGTCAAGGTGAACCCCGACCTGTCGATCCCTGGCCACCCCAACGTGTTCGTCGTCGGCGACATGGCCTCGGTCGAGGGCGTTCCCGGCATGGCCCAGGGCGCCATCCAGGGCGCGAAGTACGTCGCGAAGATCGTGAACAACGAGGTCAAGGCGCGCGAGCACGGCAACATGCCCAAGCCCCGCGAGCCGTTCAAGTACTTCGACAAGGGCTCCATGGCCACGGTCTCGAAGTACAACGCCGTCGCTCAGGTCGGCAAGCTCGAGTTCGGCGGCTTCCTGGCCTGGCTCGCCTGGCTCGGCCTGCACCTCATCTACCTCGTCGGGTTCAAGACGAAGATCGCGACCCTGCTGTCCTGGGCCGTGACGTTCCTCGGACGCCAGCGCGGGCAGCTCACGATCACCGAGCAGCAGGCCTACGCCCGCACCAGAATCGAGGAACTCGAGGAGATCGCGGCCTCGGTGCAGCAGGAGGAGAAGGCAGCGAGTTAGCCGAGGCGAGCGAGGCGACGGGGCGACCGGGTGGTTACAGCCGGTCGCCCTGCCACGTCGCCAGGCAGCCCCCCGCGGCGAGTTCGAGCAGCGTGCCCCGCGCCTCGAAAGCCGGTTCCGGATAACGCAATTCGCTGACGCATGCCCGTGGCGCGCCCAGTGCGTCGTCGGCGACCGCCCCGGTGCCCAGCTCCATGCGATGGCGCAGCAGCGGTAGGTCGTCGACGTCGGCGTGCAGTGCCGCCGACCAGAATCCGTGCCGCTCGAACGACCGCCCGATCTGCGCGCGTTCGCGCAGCCGGGCCGTGCCGCCACCGGAGACGGTCAGCCGGGTGGACGTGACGTGGCGGGAGTCGCCCGCCACGATGGTCGGCTGCGGGTCGAGATCCAGGTCGCCCGCCACCTGCAGATCCCAGGTCGAACGCGATTCCCGCGACGCGGTTCCCGGCAACGCCATGGTCGCCGCGGCACTGCGCACGACCAGTCGGGCGCCGGCCTCCACGACGATGCGAATCGAGAGCGTGTCGCCGCCCAGCGGTGTGGCCGCCGCCGACACCAGGTGCACGGTGTCGCGCTCGGTGCGCCGGGCGGCGAGCCCGCCGTGACACTCGATGTGCGGCTGGCGGTCTCTGCGCGCGACGATCAGGACCTCGGAGAGCACGACGCGCTACACCGACACGCGCAGCTGCTCGCGCACCCACTGCAGCACCGGGCCTGCGGTCGGGTCGTCGGTCAGCGAGACCAGGACGAACGGCCGGTCGTCGCGCGCCTTGGCGGCGTCGCGGCGCATGACGTCGAGATCCGCGCCGACCATCGGCGCCAGGTCGGTCTTGTTGATCACCAGCAGGTCGGAGAACGTCACGCCCGGCCCGCCCTTGCGGGGCACCTTGTCGCCACCGGCCACGTCGACGACGAAGACCTGGACGTCGATCAGCCCCGACGAGAACGTCGCGGTGAGGTTGTCGCCGCCGGACTCGACGAGGATCAGGTCGAGCCGCGGGTTTGCGGCGATCAGGTCGTCGATGGCGTCGAGGTTGGCGGTGATGTCGTCGCGGATCGCGGTGTGCGGGCAGCCGCCGGTCTGCACGGCCGTGATGCGCTCGTCGGGCAGCACGGCGTGCCTGCGCAGGAAGTCGGCGTCCTCGGTGGTGTAGATGTCGTTGGTCAGCACCGCGAGTGACAGTTCGTCGCGCAGCTGACGGCACAGTGCGGCGACCAGCGCGGTCTTGCCCGACCCGACGGGGCCGCCGACGCCGATGCGCAGCGGTTCCCCCGGCTGGCGGGCGCGGCGCGGGCGCTCGACGTGGGTGTGCGGCTCGCCGTCGATGAGATGCGGTGGCATGACAGGCCTTTCAGGAGACGAAGAGTGGTCGTTCGCGTTCGACGTGACGCTGGGCGAGCACGTCGAGCAGTGGATCGGACAGGTCGGCGAGTTCCTTGGCCGCTTCGGCGGCGGTGCGTTCGCACAGCTGCGAGAGTTCGAAGGTGATGGCGGCGACGTCGCCGGGGTCGAGGGCGAGGAGGCGCTGGGCTGCCGTCGCCGAGCCGGTCATCGTCGTGTACACCAGCGACAGCGCGGTCTGCTCGGGTGACAACCCGCTCGCTGCGCCAACGGCTCCGGCCGCGACACCGAGGTGCGGCTTCGCGCCGAGCGGGGTCCAGTCGCGCTCCGGCCAGACCCGCCGGGCCAGCCGCAGCAGTCCCCTGCCCTGCGCCCGGGACGCCGCGCGCGCGGCCGGGGACGGTGTGCGGGCGTCGGTTTCGAGATCGGCGCGGGCGGGGTCGAGCGTGCCGCCGTGCACCGCGGCGGCCATCGAGGCGGTCACCAGTCCGTGGGTGCGGATGCGGCGGACCAGGAACGCGCGCAACGCGGGCAGGTCGGTCACCAGGCCGCTGGTGACCGCCTCTTCGACGCCGCCGGAGTGCACGTGCCCGCCGGTCGGCAGGCGCGCGTCCGACAGCGTCAGCAACGTGGCGAGTCCGGTCATCGTCGACAGCCCGCCTAGAAGAGGAAGTAGCGCTGCGCCATCGGCAGTTCCGCGGCAGGCTCTTCGGCCCACACGTCGCCGTCGATGCGGACGGTGAACGTGTCCGGGTCGACCTCGATGCGGGGCAGTGCGTCGTTGAGCGGCATGTCGGCCTTGCCCACCTTGCGGACGTCAGCGACGGGAACGAGGCGCCGATTCACCGCCAGCCGGTCGGCCAGACCGTCCTCGATGGCCTGAGGTGAGACGAAGTGCACCGACGTCGCGGCGGCCGCCGCCGGGGACGCCCCGAACATCGGCCGTGGCAGGACCGGCTGCGGCGTCGGGATCGAGGCGTTCGCGTCGCCCATCGCGGCCCACGCGATCATCCCGCCCTTGAGGACGGCATGGGGCCGGACGCCGAAGAACGCAGGCTCCCATAGCACCAGGTCGGCGAGCTTGCCGACCTCGACCGAGCCGACCTCGGTCTCCAGACCGTGCGCGATCGCAGGGCAGATCGTGTACTTCGCGACGTAGCGGCGGGCGCGGTTGTTGTCGGCGCGTCCGTCGCCGTCGAGGGCGCCGCGCCTGCGCTTCATCACGTGCGCGGTCTGCCACGTGCGCAATACTACTTCCCCGATGCGGCCCATCGCCTGGGCGTCGCTGCCGATCATCGCGATGGCGCCGATGTCGTGCAGGAGGTCCTCGGCCGCGATGGTCGACGGCCGGATCCGGCTCTCGGCGAACGCGAGATCCTCTGGCACGCTGGGGTTCAGGTGGTGACACACCATCAGCATGTCGAGGTGCTCGTCGAGGGTGTTGACGGTGTGCGGACGGGTCGGGTTGGTGGAGCTGGGTAGCACGTTGCCGTGCGAGACGACGGTGACGATGTCGGGTGCGTGCCCGCCGCCTGCGCCCTCGGTGTGATAGGCGTGAATGGCGCGCCCGTTGATCGCCGCGAGGGTGTCCTCGACGAAACCCGCTTCATTCAGCGTGTCGCTGTGCAGGTTCACCTGCACACCCGCCGCGTCCGCCACGGTCAGGCAGGCATCGATCGCCGCTGGCGTGGTGCCCCAGTCCTCGTGCAGCTTGAATCCTGCTGCCCCGCCACGCAATTGCTCCCACATCGAGTCGGCGGACACGGTGTTGCCCTTGCCGAGCAGGGCGACGTTGAGCGGCCAGGTATCCAGGGCTTCGAGCATGCGGGCGAGGTGCCACTCCCCCGGCGTCACCGTGGTGGCCTTGCTGCCCTCGGCCGGGCCGGTGCCGCCCGCGACGATCGTCGTGATTCCGCCGCCCAGTGCCTCCTCCATGATCTGCGGACAGATCAGGTGGACGTGGCAGTCGATGGCGCCTGCGGTCAGGATGCGCCCGTTGCCCGAGATGACCTCGGTCGACGGTCCGACGACGAGGTCGGGGTGAACGCCCGACATGATGTCGGGATTGCCCGCCTTGCCGATCCCGACTATGCGGCCGTCGCGAATACCGATGTCCGCCTTGATGATTCCCCAGTGATCGAGGATCACCACGCCGGTGATGACGGTGTCGGGCGCTCCCTCGGCGCGGGTCGCGCGCGACTGCCCCATCGACTCGCGCAGCACCTTGCCGCCGCCGAAGACGGCCTCGTCGCCAGCGAGTCCCGGGCCGCCGCTGCGGTCCTCGGTGATCTCGATGACGAGGTCGGTGTCGGCGAGCCGGATGCGGTCGCCGGTGGTCGGGCCGAACAGTGCGGCGTACCGCTCGCGGGACAGTGCGGTCATGAATCGAGCCTTCCCGGCGGGGTGAGCGACAGTCCGTACACCTCGCGCGTCCCACTCAGCGGAACGAGTGACACCCGTTGTGCCACTCCTGGTTCGAAGCGCACGGCGGTGCCCGCGGCGATGTCGAGGCGGTGGCCGTGCGCGGCGGCGCGATCGAAGTCGAGCGCCGCATTGGCCTGCGGGAGGTGGACGTGGCTGCCCACCTGCACCGGCCGGTCACCAGTGTTGACGACGTCCAGTTCGATCCGGGCCGCGCCCGCGTTCAGCTCGATGTCGCCGTCGCCGAAGAACACCTCACCGGGCACGACCGGTGCTCGATCCGCCTGGGGCTCCTGGCTGGTCATGGCCGCCTCACGCGATCGGGTCGTGGACGGTGACGAGCTTGGTGCCGTCGGGGAAGGTCGCCTCGACCTGGACGTCGTGCAGCATCTCGGGGATGCCGTCCATGACGTCGTCGCGGCCGAGAACGCCACGGCCGCTGACCATCAGCTCGGCGACCGTGCGCCCGTCGCGAGCGCCTTCGAGGATGTGGTCGGTGATGAGGGCCACGGCCTCGGGATGGTTGAGCCGCAATCCCCGGGCCTGTCGGCGGCGGGCCAACTCCGCGGCATAGGACAGGAGCAGACGTTCCTGCTCGTGGGGGCTCAAACGCATAGTGCGCGATCCTGCCACGGCCCGCCGCAGTCGGCAGCGCTCCGTGCGAGCCAGCGAGCGGGCGAGCGTGCGTGCGTCGACCCCAGTTCTCGCGAGATCTACACCAGCGTCGTGCATCCACCGGGATCCACGACCGTGGTGTAGTTCTCGCGAGGCGTCAGGCCTCTGGGACGTCGGCGGGCAGGTTCTGCAGCCGCACCTGGCCGCGCGCGACCAGACGACCGTCCACGCCGGCGATCTCGACCATCCACAGCTGCTGGCGGCGGCCCCGGTGGATCGGCGTCGACGTCGCGGTCACGACACCGGCCTTGATCGCGCGCAGGAAGTCGGTGTTGTTGTTGACGCCGACGACGTTGCGCCCACCGCCGGTCGACTCGAGCCACACGCCCGCCGAGACGCTGGCGACGCTCTCGACGACCGAGCAGTACACGCCGCCGTGCACGATGCCGTGCGGCTGCAGCAGGCGGTCGTCGATGAGCAGCTCGGCGCGGACGCGATCGGGCGTCGCCTCGAGGTAGGTCAGGCCGAGTACGTCACTGAATCCGCCGTCGAAGGCCGACATGTCAGAAGTCACGGTCATAGGTCTAACACGCTCTCGGTCGCCTGCCGCGTCGTACCCCGGAGATGCGGAAGGACCCCGCACGTGATGTGCGGGGTCCTTCCTTCGAATGGACCGGGGGTCTCTGCAGCCCTCAGGACTCCGGCTCGGTCCGGTGGTTCATGGAGTTGTGTTCGTTCGTCGCGCTCGAGGTAAGCATAGGCAAGGCTTGCCTAATTAAGCAAGACCTTCGTCGTGCACGTTCTGCTCGAACCGCGCACGGGCGCGCCGAAGCCCACCAGGGCGTCGAGAACGGCCTGCCCGCGGCGCATGGCGGTCAGCTCGCTCGACCCGGCCAGTAGCGGCACCTGGGTCGACGCGCTCACCACGGCGCCTCCGACGAGGTGCCACATCGCGGCGACGGACAGCGCCCCCTCGCTCACGGCGTGTAGCCGATCGAACAGCGGCTCGAGCGCACGGTGACTGCGGTGGGCGACCCACGTGGTCAGGGCGGCCTCACTGGGCAGCGCGACGATGCGGTCGCGCGCGGCATGCCGGCGTCGCATTCCGGGGCGGCCGCCGAAGTACGGATCGTCGGGCAGCGCTCGCAGCGTCGGGTCGACGACGCCGACCCAGTCGATCGCGCCCTCGGAGTCGACGTGCACCCACAGGTTCTCCAACCCGGTGTCCCAGGCACGGCCCTCGATCGCGAGGAGCGGGACCACGCGGCCGACCACCACGTGCGCGAGCGTCGCGGCCAGCTGCTGGCACACCGCGGCGCGGCTGTCGGTCTCGGCAACGGCTGCGTCGTACATGTGCGCGAGCCGGTCGGTCGTCAGTGCCTCGGCCAGTGGCCACCACCGGCGGCGGGACAGATCGCCCATCACCGCCACGCCGTACACCCGCGGGCACTCGGGGTAGAGCTCGCGGAGCCTGCGGCTGGATTCGTGCAGCGGCAAGGTCTGCGCGATCGCCATCCGCGAGATGAGCGGGTCGTCGACCACGATCGTCATGGAGCCTCCCTCAGTTAGGTTAGCCTTACTATAGTGAGGGCGAAGAACGGCGAAATACGTTGTGACTGGACTCACAGACGATCGGGAGATGGCGGCGCACTGACGAACTCGTTGCATCCGGTAGCGACGCCGATTGGCGTTCGCCGCGGATACGACGCACCGTAGTACGCCGTAGTACTCTGATCTCACTGTTCAGGAGAGTGAACGGACCGTGGCTGTTGGGAAGAGAATGGCGAAGATGACGCGACTCGGAGAACTCGAACGCGAGGTGATGGACCATCTGTGGTCCTCGCACGAGCCTCAGACGGTGCGCCAGGTGCACGAGGCGCTGGCGGCTCGACGCGACCTCGCCTACACGACGATCATGACGGTCCTGCAGCGGCTGGCGAAGAAGAATCTGGTGGTTCAGCACCGCGACGACAGGGCGCACAGGTACGCACCCACCCACGGCAGGGACGAATTGGTCGCAGGTCTCATGGTCGACGCGCTCGACCAGGTCTCCGACTCGGGCAGCCGCGAGGCCGCCCTCGTGCACTTCGTCGAGCGGGTCAATGCCGACGAGGCCGACGCCCTGCGCCGCGCGCTCGCCGAACTCGAGGCCAAACACGGCACCGGGCCGGGTAGCAATCCGGGTACCGGCTAGGGAAGACTGACGGCGTGACCGCGCTGGCCTTCACGCTCGTGGCACTGGCCCTGGTAGGGCCGGTGCCCGCATTGCTGGCGCGGGCATCCTGGCCGCTTCGTGCACCGAGGGCCGCGATCGTCCTCTGGCAGTCCATCGCCCTGGCCGCGGTGCTCTCGGCGTTCAGCGCAGGCATCGCGATCGCGAGCAGGCTCTTCGTTCCAGGCCCCGACGGCCGACCGACCGCCACCATCACCAGTGAGATCGAAGCACTCGGCTGGCCGCTGTGGTTGCTCTACGTCGCCGTCTTCGCGATCACGCTCGTCATCGGCGGCCGGCTCATCGTGGCCATCCTGCAGGTCGCGATCGCCACGCGCCGCCGCCGCGCCCATCACCGCATGCTCGTCGACCTGGTCGGCACCTCGCATCACGACGCTCCGCACGTCTGTACGAAGGCCAGCGGGCTGCGCATCCTCGACGTCAAACAGCCCCTGGCCTACTGCCTGCCCGGAGTCCGCAGTCGCGTCGTGGTCAGCCAGGGCACGCTGAACACGCTGTCGGACACCGAGATCGCCGCCATCATCAGCCACGAACAGGCTCATCTGCGCGCCCGCCACGACCTGGTGCTCGAGATGTTCACCGCCGTCCACGCGGCCTTCCCCCGATTCGTCCGCAGCGGCAGCGCGCTCGACGCCGTCCGCCTCCTCATCGAGTCGCTCGCCGACGACGCTGCCGTGCGCACCGCGGGGCCCACTCCCCTGGCCCGCGCGCTGGTCGCCTGCGCCGCAGGCCGCACCCCCTCCGGCGCGCTCGCTGCGGGCGGCCCCACCACCGTCATCCGGGTACGCCGCCTCGGCGGCAAGCCGAACAGCGCGGCGCTTTCGGCGATCGCCTACGTCAGCGCCCTTGCCGTCCTGGTCGTACCGACCATCGCGGTCGCCGTTCCGTGGCTCAACGAACTGCAACGTCTGTTCGCCGCACTGCCCTGACGCTCGTCAGGCCGGATACTTCAAGCGCTTCCACCAAGCGCCAAGACCAAACAACGAGAGGCTGCCCGTGACTTCGTCCGACACCACCGCCACCGCACAGATCGGGGTCACCGGCCTCGCGGTGATGGGATCCAACATCGCCCGCAACTTCGCGCACAAGGGCTACACCGTCGCCCTGCACAACCGCTCGGTGTCCAAGACCGACGCGCTGCTCGAGGCACACGGATCCGAGGGCAAGTTCGTCCGCAGCGAGACCATTCCCGAGTTCCTCGCCGCGCTCGAGAAGCCGCGCCGCGTGCTGATCATGGTCAAGGCAGGCGACCCCACCGACGCCGTGATCAACGAGCTCGCCGACGCGATGGAGGAGGGCGACATCATCATCGATGGCGGCAACTCCCTCTTCACCGACACCATCCGCCGCGAGAAGGCGATCCGCGAGCGTGGCCTGCACTACGTCGGCGCCGGCATTTCCGGTGGCGAGGAGGGCGCGCTGAACGGACCGTCGATCATGCCCGGCGGCCCCAAGGAGTCCTACGAGTCGCTCGGTCCGCTGCTCGAGGAGATCTCGGCCCACGTCGACGGTGTCCCCTGCTGCACCCACATCGGTCCCGACGGCTCCGGGCACTTCGTGAAGATGGTGCACAACGGCATCGAGTACTCCGACATGCAGCTGATCGGCGAGGCCTACCAGTTGCTCCGCGACGGCCTCGGCAAGTCCGCCGGCGAGATCGCCGAGGTGTTCGCCGAGTGGAACTCCGGCGACCTGGACAGCTACCTGATCGAGATCACCGCCGAGGTGCTCCGCCAGGTCGACGCCAAGACCGGCAAGCCGCTGGTCGACCTCATCCTCGACGAGGCCGAGCAGAAGGGCACCGGCCGCTGGACGGTCAAGTCGGCCCTCGACCTCGGCGTCCCGGTGACGGGCATCGCCGAGGCCGTGTTCGCCCGCGCACTGTCGGGATCGGTCGCGCAGCGCACTGCCACCACCGGTCTCGCCTCCGGTGACCTGGGGACGAAGCCGTCGGACGCGGCGCGGTTCACCGACGACGTCAGCAAGGCGCTGTACGCGTCGAAGATCGTCGCGTACGCCCAGGGCTTCAACCAGATCCAGGCAGGCAGCAATGAGTACGGCTGGGACATCACGCCCGGTGACATGGCCACCATCTGGCGCGGCGGCTGCATCATCCGGGCGAAGTTCCTCAACCGCATCAAGGAGGCGTTCGACGAGGACGCCAACCTGCCGTCGCTGATCGTCGCCCCCTACTTCCGCAGCGCGATCGAGGACGCCATCGACAGCTGGCGCCGTGTCGTCGTCACCGCCACCGAACTGGGCATCCCGGTGCCCGGCTTCGCGTCGGCCCTGTCCTACTACGACGCGCTGCGCACCGAGCGCCTGCCCGCCGCCCTCACCCAGGGGTTGCGCGACTTCTTCGGTGCGCACACCTACGGTCGCATCGACGCCGACCGCGACAAGCGCTTCCACACGCTGTGGAGCGGCGACCGCAGCGAGGTCGAGGCCTGACCCGGCCCCGTAGAATCGCAGGCGATGAGGATCCCGCTGTGAAGTTCCTGGCCGGCCACAACCCGCCGTATGACCTGACCTACGACGACGTCTTCGTCGTACCGGGACGTTCCGACGTGACGTCGCGGTTCGACGTCGACCTGGCCACCGTCGACGGCACGGGCACGACGATTCCCGTGGTGGTCGCGAACATGACTGCCGTGGCGGGCCGTCGGATGGCCGAGACCGTCGCGCGCCGCGGCGGCATCGTCGTGCTGCCGCAGGACCTGCCGATCAGCGCGGTCCAGGCGACGGTCGACTTCGTCAAGAGCCGCGACCTGGTCGCCGACACCCCGGTACTGCTCGCGCCGGACGACTCGGTGTCCGACGCGACCGCGCTGATCCACAAGCGCGCTCACGGCGCCGCGGTGGTCGTCGCCGACGACCGCCCGGTGGGACTGGTCACCGAGGCGTCGTGCGCGGGCGTCGACCGCTTCGCCCGCGTCCGCGACGTGGCGCTGACGGACTTCGTGACCGCGCCGGTCGGCACCGCACCGCGTGAGGTCTTCGACCTGCTCGAGCACGCGCCCGTCGACGTCGCGGTGCTCACCAGGCCCGACGGCAGCGTCGCAGGCGTGCTCACCCGCACCGGCGCCATCCGCGCGGGCATCTACCGCCCCGCGGTCGACGACTCGGGCCGACTGCGCATCGCCGCGGCGGTCGGCATCAACGGCGACGTGGCCGCCAAGGCCCGGGCACTGGCCGACGCCGGCGCCGACGTCCTCGTCGTCGACACCGCGCACGGCCACCAGGAGAAGATGCTCGACGCGATCAAGGCCATCGCATCGCTGGGCCTCGGGCTTCCGCTCGCCGCGGGCAACGTGGTCTCGGCCGAGGGAACGCGGGACCTGATCAGCGCCGGCGCCACGATCGTCAAGGTCGGCGTCGGACCCGGTGCCATGTGCACCACCCGGATGATGACCGGCGTGGGCAGGCCGCAGTTCTCGGCGGTCCTCGAATGCTCGTCTGCCGCACGGCAACTGGGTGCCCACGTGTGGGCCGACGGCGGGGTCCGGCACCCCCGCGACGTCGCGCTCGCCCTGGCCGCTGGCGCATCGAACGTGATGATCGGGTCCTGGTTCGCAGGCACCTACGAATCGCCAGGCGACCTGCTGTACGACCGGGACGGCCTGGTCTACAAGGAGAGCTACGGCATGGCCTCCAAGCGAGCCGTCGCCGCCAGGACCGCATCGGACAGCTCGTTCGACCGCGCCCGCAAGGGTCTGTTCGAGGAAGGCATCTCCACGTCGCGGATGCGTCTCGACCCCGCCCGCGGCGGCGTCGAGGACTTGCTGGACCACATCACCTCGGGTGTCCGCAGCACCTGCACCTACGTCGGCGCGGCCACGCTGCCCGAACTCCACGACAAGGTGGTGCTCGGCGTGCAGTCCGCCGCGGGCTTCGCCGAAGGGCATCCACTGCCGACAGGCTGGTGAGCACCCGCCGGCTCCACTTCGCTGCCGCTCGACGGGTTTGCGCGTCGTCGCTGCGGCTAACATGTACCTCGAATGTCACCGAACGAAAGGGATCCCGTGCCGCAGGCACCTGCCGAGGCCCCCGGTATTGGGACGGGCGCCGACGGCGAGCGGCCCGCCCAGGAACCGGCTGACGCCGAGCCCTCCAGTAGCAAGCCGGACCACGTGTCCGGCGCCCCACGGGCGGGCCTCCGATGAGCCTGACCGTCACGCTGCTCAGCGTGCTCGCGATCATCGTCCTCACCGCCGGAACCGCGGTGTTCGTCGCCGCCGAGTTCTCCCTCACCGCACTCGAGCGCAGCACCGTCGACTCCAACGCCAGAGACGGCGGCTGGCGTGACGGCATCGTCCAGAAGGCGCACAAGTCGCTGTCCTTCCAGCTCTCCGGGGCGCAACTAGGCATCTCGATCACGACGCTGGCGACGGGCTATCTCGCCGAACCGGTGGTCGCGCGGCTGCTCATGAAGCCGCTCACCGCAGTCGGCCTGCCGGAGGGATGGGTCGACGGCGTCGCGCTGGTGCTGGCGCTGCTGATCGCCACCTCGCTGTCGATGGTGTTCGGTGAACTGGTTCCGAAGAACCTCGCGGTGGCCAAGCCCACCGCGACCGCGCGCTGGGCCGCGCCGGTGCAGTGGTGGTTCTCGAAGATGCTCACCCCGGCCATCAACGTCACCAACGGCACGGCCAACTGGATCCTGCGCAGGCTGGGCATCGAACCGGCCGAGGAACTTCGGTCGGCGCGTTCCCCGCAGGAGTTGGTGTCGCTGGTGCGCAACTCCAAGCAGAGCGGTTCGCTGGATGCAGGCACCGCCGATCTGGTGGACCGCTCGCTGAAGTTCGGCGAGCGCACGGCCGAGGAGCTGATGACCCCCCGGTCGAAGATCGAATCGCTGGCGACCGACGAGACCGTCGCCGACCTACTGGTCAAGGCCATGGAGACCGGGTACTCCCGCTTCCCGATCATCCGGGGCGACCTCGACGAGACCGTCGGCATCGTGCACGTCAAGCAGGTGTTCTCGGTACCGGTCGACCAACGCTCCCGGACCCGCCTCTCGACGGTCGCGCTTCCCGTGGCCACCGTCCCGTCGTCACTCGACGGTGACTCGGTCATGACCGAGATACGCGCCAACGGCCTGCAGACCGCCCTGGTGGTCGACGAATACGGCGGCACCGCGGGCATGGTCACCGTCGAGGACCTCATCGAGGAGATCGTCGGCGACGTCCGTGACGAGCACGACGACGCCACACCGGACGTCGTGGAGATGCGCAACGGCTGGCAGGTGTCCGGTCTGCTGCGAATCGACGAGGTCAGCACCGAGACGCCGTTCCGGCCTGCGGAGGGCGAGTACGAGACAATCGGCGGTCTCGTCATGCAGGAACTCGGCCACGTCCCCGAGCCCGGAGAGACCGTCGAGCTGACCGAGTTCGACCCGGACGGCCCGCTCGACGACCCGATCCGCTGGCAGGCCAGGGTGATTCAGATGGACGGACGGCGCATCGACGTGCTGGAGCTCACCGAACTGGGCCGCCGCGGCGACGACGAAGACGGAGAGAACTGATGGGCTCGGACGTCTTCGGCGTACTGCTGACCGTGGTGCTCCTCGGTCTCAACGCATTCTTCGTCGGCTCGGAGTTCGCACTGATCTCGGCGCGGCGCGACCGCCTCGAGGCGCTGGCCGAACAGGGCAAGAAGAGCGCCGTCACCGTGATCAGGGCCGGTGAACACCTGTCGCTGATGCTGGCGGGCGCGCAGCTCGGCATCACGATCTGCTCGATCCTGCTCGGCCGCGTCGGCGAACCCGCCGTGGCGCATCTGCTCGAGATGCCGTTCGGCGCGCTCGGCATCCCGGACTCGCTGCTGCACACGGTGTCGTTCGTCATCGCGCTTGGCCTCGTCGTGACACTGCACGTGCTGCTCGGCGAGATGGTCCCGAAGAACATCGCGATCGCCGGGCCCGAGTCGGCGGCGATGCTGCTCATCCCCGTCTATCTGGTCTACATGCGGCTCGCGAAGCCGTTCATCGCGTTCTACAACTGGTGCGCGAACACGACGCTGCGCGCGTTCGGCGTCGAACCCAAGGACGAACTCGACGTCACCGTCTCGACGGTGGAGCTGTCCGAGATGATCGCCGAGTCGCTGTCGGAGGGGCTGCTCGACCCCGAGGAGCACGGACGCCTCACCAGGGCTCTGCAGATCCGCAACCGCGTCGTCAGCGACGTGTCGATCCCCGTCGCGGACATCCGCGCCGTGCCGGTCGCCGCGCCGGGCCGCGGTCCGACCGTAGCCGCCATCGAATCCGCGCTGGCCGACACCGGCTACTCGCGCTTCCCCGTCACCGACGACGCAGGCTCCTACACCGGCTACGTGCACATCAAGGACGTGCTGGCGCTGATCAACGACCCGGAGGCCGTCGTCGAGGCGTCGATGGTTCGGCCGCTGCCGACCGTGTCGTCGTCGCTACCGCTCCCGGTGGCGCTGTCCCGGTTGCGCCGCGACAACAGCCACCTCGCGCTCGTCACCACCGAGGGACGCGTCACGGCGATGGTCGCGCTGGAAGACCTCGTCGAAGACCTGGTGGGGACGGTGCGCGACGGGACCCACCGTGTCTGACGTCGCAGTGCTCGGCACCGCGGTTCTCCTGCCCGAATCCGAGTGGACGCGGCGTGAGCAACGACACGCGGTGCGCGCCGAACGATTCGTCGGACCGCACCGGGACCGCGCGAGCCGGGGCGAGCCGCACCCGGTGTGGGACTTCCTGTTCACCTACTACAGCCTGCGGCCGCGCCAGCTGCGCCGGTGGCACCCGGGCTACGGCGTACGCCTGGCGGGTCCGGCTGCGTCGAAGTTCCTCGGGCGCACGGGCTACGGCAGCGTCGACGGCACCGTCGCCGTCACCCGCGAGCACCTGCTGACCCGGCTGCCGACGGTGGAGTTCGTGCTCGAACTGCTGCGGGCAACGGCCGCCCGCCCGGCCCGGCTGAACTGCTTCGGGCTGCACGAGTGGGCGATGGTCTACCGCGACCCGCAACCACGCCACGACCAGGTTGCGCTGCGCCTCGGCGCCACCGGCACCGACGCGGTGGTCGAGTCGATGCCGTTGCGGTGCAGCCACTTCGACGCCTACCGCTTCTTCACCGAACCCGCCACCGGCCGCAACGCCGAGCGCCTGACCCGCGACGCGCAGGTCAACACGGAACAGCCGGGCTGCATCCACGCCTCGATGGACCTGTACAAGTGGGCCTACAAGCTGGGGCCGCTCGTCGCCTCCGAGCTGGTGATGGACGGCCTCGCCCTGGCGGCCGACGCGCGCGAGATCGACATGCGCGCGAGCCCCTACGAACTCACCGACTATGGTTTCGAGCCGATCGCCATCGAGACGCCTGCGGGTCGCGCCGAGTACGTCCGCGCCCAGCAGGCGATCGCCGACCGGGCGGCGCCACTGCGGGCAGCGCTGACCGACGCGTGTGACCTGCTGCGGCGGGCGGCGCACGGCGGTTAGCTGCCATTACCCGCGGGTAAGCTTGATCGACGCTTCAGGAGGAGAATCATGAGTGAGCCCACCACGCCCGGCAGCGAACGCGTGTCCGTCGGCAGTCTGCGGGTTGCCAAGGTGCTGTACGACTTCATCACCAACGAGGCGCTGCCCGGCACCGGTCTGGACGCCGACAGCTTCTGGGCAGGCGTGGACAAGGTGGTCGCCGACCTTGGCCCTCGGAACCAGGACCTCCTGTCGCGACGCGACGAACTGCAGGCCCAGATCGACAAGTGGCATCGCCAGCGCGTCATCGAGCCGGTGAACCTCGAGGCCTACAAGCAGTTCCTCACCGAGATCGGCTACCTGCTGCCCGAGCCCGAGGACTTCACCGTCACCACCTCCGGCGTCGACGACGAGATCACCAAGACCGCCGGGCCGCAGCTCGTCGTCCCGATCCTCAACGCCCGCTTCGCGCTCAACGCCGCCAACGCGCGGTGGGGCTCGCTGTACGACGCGCTCTACGGCACCGACGTCATCCCCGAGGCAGACGGGGCCGAAAAGGGCAGCAGCTACAACCACGTCCGCGGCGACAAAGTGATCGCCTACGCCCGCGAGTTCCTCGACCAGGCCGTTCCGCTTGCCAGTGGGTCGTGGTCGGACATCACGGCCCTCACCGTCGACGACGGTCGACTGTCGGTCGCCCGGGGCGACGACTCGGTTGCCCTCGCCGAGCCCGCCCAGTTCGTCGGCTACCTCGGCGAACCCGATGCGCCGACGTCGGTCCTGCTGGCCAACAACGGCTTGCACGTCGAGATCCTCGTCGACGCCGACTCCCCCGTCGGCTCCACCGACCAGGCGGGCATCAAGGACGTCGTCCTGGAGTCGGCGATCACGACGATCATGGACTTCGAGGATTCCGTGGCCGCCGTCGACGCCGACGACAAGGTGCTCGGCTACCGCAACTGGCTCGGCCTGAACCGCGGCGACCTGTCCGAAGAGGTCAGCAAGGGCGACAAGTCGTTCACGCGGGTGCTGAACGACGACCGCACCTACACCGCCCCCGACGGCGGTGAGCTGGTCCTGCCCGGCCGCAGCCTGCTCTTCGTCCGCAATGTCGGACACCTGATGACCAACGACGCGATCGTCGACGCCGAGGGCCGCGAGGTGTTCGAGGGCATTCAAGACGCCCTGTTCACGGGCCTGATCGCCATCCACGGACTGCGCGACGGATCCGTCGACGACGGCGCCAGCGGCCCGCACGCCAACAGCCGCACCGGATCGGTGTACATCGTGAAGCCCAAGATGCACGGGCCCGACGAGGTGGCGTTCACCTGCGAGCTGTTCAGCCGCGTCGAGGACGTCCTGAACCTGCCGCAGGGCACGCTCAAGGTCGGCATCATGGACGAGGAACGGCGCACGACGCTCAACCTCAAGGCGTGCATCAAGGCCGCCGCCGACCGCGTGGTCTTCATCAACACCGGCTTCCTGGACCGCACCGGCGACGAGATCCACACGTCGATGGAAGCCGGGCCGATGATCCGCAAGGGCGCGATGAAGTCGCAGCCATGGATCAAGGCCTACGAGGACGCCAACGTCGACGTCGGTCTCGCGACCGGGCTCTCGGGCCGCGCGCAGATCGGCAAGGGCATGTGGGCGATGACCGAACTCATGGCCGACATGGTCGAACAGAAGATCGGGCAGCCCAAGGCGGGCGCGACCACCGCGTGGGTGCCGTCGCCGACCGCCGCCACGCTGCACGCGATGCACTACCACCAGGTGGACGTGTTCGCGGTGCAGAAGGAACTGGCAGGCAAGACCCGCACCAGCATCGACGAACTGCTGACGATCCCGCTGGCCAAGGAACTCGCCTGGGCGCCCGAGGAGATCCGCGAGGAGGTCGACAACAACTGCCAGTCGATCCTCGGCTACGTGGTCCGCTGGGTCGAGGCGGGCGTCGGCTGCTCGAAGGTGCCCGACATCCACGACGTCGCGCTGATGGAGGACCGCGCCACCCTGCGCATCTCCAGCCAACTGCTGGCCAACTGGCTGCGCCACGGCGTCATCACCGCCGAGGACGTCAAGGCCAGCCTGCGCCGGATGGCCGCGGTGGTCGACGAGCAGAACGCCAACTCCCGCGACTACCTGCCGATGGCAGCCGATCCGGACGCGAGCATCGCCTTCCAGGCGGCCGAGGAGCTGATCCTGTCCGGTACCCAGCAGCCCAGCGGCTACACCGAGCCGATCCTGCATCGCCGCCGCCGCGAGTTCAAGGCACGTCACGCCGGCGTGTGACTAGACTTCGGCGGAGCCGAGTGACCGGTCGCCCCGACGCGACCCTGTTCGGTGGTGCAACGAGTCTCATGACGAGCAAGCAGAAGACGCGCGAGCAGAAGGAGCACAGGGGTTAGGAATGGGCAGGCACAGCATTCCCGACCCCGACGAGTCGGATCAGCAGCCCGGGGCCGACCGTCCCGGCGATCGGGCTGACGACTTCGCCGAAAGCCGTTACGGCGCAGACGAATTCGATTCGCCGGAGCCCGACCGTCCGCCATATGGCGACCCGGACGACGAGGGACCCGACTACCGCGACGACGGGTACTGGCAGTCCCAGCGCGACGCCGAGTCCGACGACTCCCGTTTCGACGACGCAGCCACCTTCGACGACACCACGACCAGATTCGACGCCGCGGGCGACGAGTCGCCGACGCGCGCGTTCGCGTCCACCTCCCGGCCGCCGTCGACCGGCCCCGCGCACGGCGGCGACTGGGACGGTGGCGAGTGGACGGGAAGCCACCGCGCGGTCACCCCGAAGCGGCGCGGCGTCAGCGTCGGCGTGATCGTCGCGCTGGTGACCGTCGTGGTCGTCGTCGCCGGAGTCATCATGTGGCGCTTCTTCGGTGACGCCCTGTCCAACCGGTCGGAGGTGTCTGCCGCCCGCTGCGTCGAGGGTGAGGTCGCCGTCGCGGTCATCGCCGACGCGTCCGTCGCCGAGCAGGTGCAGACCGTCGCCGACCAGTACAACGAATCCGCCGCGCCGGTGGGCGACAAATGCGTGAAGGTCGGCGTCCGCCCCGCCGACTCCGATCAGGTGGTCGGCGGCTTCACCGGCGAGTGGCCGGCTGACCTCGGTGAGCGGCCTGCGCTGTGGATCCCGGCGAGTTCGATGTCGGAGGCGCGGCTCGAGACGGCCGCAGGCGCCGCCACGGTCAGCGACAGCCGGTCGCTCGTCACCTCACCGGTAGTGCTGGCCGTACGTCCCGAGCTGAAGGCCGCTCTCGCAGATCGGAATTGGGCTGCCCTGCCCGGCCTGCAGAGCAACGCCACGGCGCTGGACGGACTCGACCTCTCGGGCTGGGGTGCGCTTCGCCTGGCCCTGCCGCGGTCGGGTGACGCCGACGCCACGTACCTCGCGTCCGAGGCCGTCGCCGTGGCCGCTGCGCCGCGCGGCGCCCCACCCACCGCAGGTGCGTCGGCGATCAACACGCTGTTGGCCGGCCAACCGGAACTGGCCGACGACAAGGCGTCCACGGCACTCGACGCACTGCTGGCGGGCAGCGACCCGGCAGCCTCGGCCGTGCACGCGGTCGCCGTCACCGAGCAGCAACTCTTTCAGCGGGGCGCGTCCCTCTCCGATGCCAAGGACAAGCTGACGGGCTGGCTCCCGTCGGGCCCCGCGGCGATCGCCGACTACCCCACCGTGCTGATGTCGGGTGACTGGCTCTCCCAGGAACAGGTCAGTGCGGCCAGCGAATTCGCACGCTTCCTGCGCAAGCCCGAGGCGCTCGCCGAGTTCGCGAAGGCCGGCTTCCGCGCCGAGGGCAGCGAGACGCCCGCGAGTGACGTCGTCGACTTTGGTGAGCTGGGCGCACCCGTCGCCACCGGAGACAACGCGACCCGCGCCACGCTGGCCGAGGCCGTCGCGTCGCCCGCCCAGAGCCCGGCCGTGACGATCATGCTCGACCAGTCGATGAGCGCCGACGAAGGCGGCCGCAGCCGCCTCGACAACGTCACCGCCGCGCTAGAGGAGCGCGTCCGGGCCCTGCCGCCCACCGCGGCGCTGGGCCTGTGGACGTTCGACGGCGTGGCGGGCCGGTCGGAAGTTCCGCTCGGACCGCTGAGCGACCAGGTCGGTGGACAGCCGCGCTCGACGGTGCTGGCCGACAACCTGCGCGGCCAGTCCGCGTCGAACGGCGGTGCGGTGTCGTTCACGACGATGCGGCTCGTCTTCAACGAGGCGATGGCGAACTACCGCGAGGGACAACCGAATTCGATCCTGGTGATCACTTCGGGGCCGCACACCGATCAGTCACTCGACGGTGCGGGCCTGCAGGACTTCGTGCGTGGCGCCTTCCAGCAGGGTCGGCCGGTCGCGGTGGACGTCGTCGACTTCGGCGCCGACCCGGACCGGGCCACGTGGGAGGCGGTGTCGCAGATCACCGGCGGCACCTACACCAACCTGAATGCCTCCACCGGGCCCGAACTCGCCTCGGCGCTCACCGGCGCCCTCGGCTGACCCCTTTCCCGCACTTCGCGCCGAACGTCGGTTACCGCCACGCCTTCTGTCGAATGGCGTGGCGGTAACCGACGTTCGCGGGGGTCAGGCGAAGGCTTCGACCGGCGGGCAGGAACACACTAGATTGCGGTCGCCGTACGCGCTGTCGATGCGACGCACGGGCGGCCACACCTTGGCGCGGTACGCCTTGCCCAGCGGGTAGGCGGCCTGCTGGCGGCTGTACGGGTGCGTCCACTCGTCGACGAGCAGCGACTCCGCGGTGTGCGGGGCGCCGCGCAGCGGGTTGTCGTCCACCGGCCATGCCCCGGACCCCACCTGGTCGATCTCGGCGCGGATCGCGATCATCGCCTCGCAGAACGCGTTGACCTCGTTGAGGCTCTCGCTCTCGGTGGGCTCTACCATCAACGTGCCCGCCACCGGGAAGCTCATCGTCGGAGCGTGGAACCCGTAGTCGGCCAAGCGCTTCGCCACGTCGTCGACCGTCACGCCGGTGTTCTTCGTGATGCCTCGCAGGTCGAGGATGCACTCATGGGCGACCATGCCCTTCTCGCCGGTGTAGAGCACCGGGTAGTACTCGTCGAGGCGGCGCGCAACGTAGTTGGCCGACGCGATCGCCGTCAGCGTCGCCGCCCGCAGGCCCGGGGCTCCCATCATGCGGATGTACATCCAGGTGATCGGCAGGATCGACGCCGACCCGTACGGTGCCGCCGAGACGGTGTACGTGTCGGAGAGTTCCTCGGCCAGCGGGTGGCCCGGCAGGAACGGGGTCAGATGCGAGCGGACGGCCACCGGGCCGACGCCAGGGCCTCCCCCGCCGTGCGGGATGCAGAACGTCTTGTGCAGGTTGAGGTGGCTGACGTCGCCGCCGAACTTGCCTGGCCGGGCAAGACCGACCAGTGCGTTGAGGTTGGCGCCGTCGACGTAAACCTGGCCGCCGACGTCGTGCACTGCGGCGCAGATCGCCTCGACGTCCTGTTCGAACACGCCGTGGGTCGACGGGTACGTGATCATCAGCGCTGCAATGGCGTCCGCGTGCTCGGCGATCTTGGCGCGCAGGTCGTCGAGGTCCACGTCGCCGTTCTCCCGGCACGCGACGACCACGACCCGCATCCCCGCCAGTGCCGCGGACGCAGCGTTGGTGCCGTGGGCGCTGGACGGGATCAGGCAGATGTTGCGCTGCTCGTCACCCCGGCTGAGGTGGTAGGCCTGGATGGCCAGCAGGCCGGCGTACTCGCCCTGGGAACCGGCGTTCGGTTGCAGCGACACCGAGTCGTAGCCGGTCAGCTTGGTCAGCCAGGTCTCGAGTTCGGCGATCATCGAGCGCAGACCCGGGGTGTCCGAGGCCGGCGCGAACGGGTGCTGACGGGCGAACTCGGGCCACGTGATGGGCTCCATCTCGGCCGCCGCGTTGAGCTTCATCGTGCACGAGCCCAGCGGGATCATGCTGCGGTCCAACGCGATGTCCTTGTCCGACAGCGAACGCAGGTACCGCATCATCTCGGTCTCCGTGCGGTACCGGGTGAACGCGGGATGCGTCAGGAACTCCGACGAGCGGGTGTGCACCGCGGGCCCGCGCCAGTGCTGTCCGCCGCGGGTGGCGCCGAACGCCTCGAGGACGTGCTCGACGTGCTGGGCGGTGGTGGCCTCGTCACACGACACGGAGACGTGGTCGGCGTCGACCAGCCACACGTTGATGCCGCGCTCCTTGGCTGCGGCGCGCACCTGCTCGGCGCGGCCGGGCACGCGGGCCAGCACGGTGTCGAAGAACGCGTCGTGCACGACCTCCACGCCCGCCGTCTCGAGTCCCGTCGCGATGCCGAGCGCGTGGCCGTGCACGCGGTGCGCGATCGCGGTCAGTCCGTCGGAGCCGTGGTAGCTGGCGTACATCGCGGCCATGACGGCCAGGAGCACCTGAGCGGTGCAGATGTTGCTGGTGGCCTTGTCGCGGCGGATGTGCTGCTCGCGGGTCTGCAGAGCCAGGCGGTAGGCGGGTGAGCCGTCGGCGTCGACGGAGACGCCGACGAGGCGACCGGGCAGCTGGCGCGCGTGCTTGGTGTGCACGGCGAGGTAGCCGGCGTGCGGGCCGCCGAAGCCCATCGGAACGCCGAACCGCTGGGTGGTGCCGAACGCGACGTCGGCACCGATGTCACCGGGCGGGGTGAGCAGCGTCATCGCCAGCAGGTCCGCGCCGACGGCCACCAGCGCGCCGCGCTCGTGGGCCTGCTCGACGAGCCCGCTCCAGTCGGTCACGCAGCCGCTGGCGCCGGGCGACTGCACGATCACGCCGAAGAAGTCGCCATCGGGCAGGCCGTTGCGCAGATCGGCCGTGACGACCTCGATGCCGAGCGGCTTGGCCCGCGTCTCGATGACGGCCGCGGTCTGCGGGTAGACGTCGGAGTCGACGGCGAGGCGGTTGACCGAACGCTTCACCGCTCGCTGCATGAGCGTCATCGCCTCGGCGGCCGCGGTGGCCTCGTCGAGCATCGACGCGTTGGCGACCTCGAGGCCGGTCAGGTCCTCGACCATGGTCTGGAAGTTCAGCAGCGCCTCGAGGCGGCCCTGACTGATCTCCGGCTGGTACGGCGTGTACGCGGTGTACCAGGCGGGGTTCTCGAGGATGTTGCGGCGCAGCACGGCCGGGGTCAGCGTGTCGAAGTAGCCCTGCCCGATCATCGACACCGCGACGGTGTTCGACTCCGCGCGCTCGCGGAGTTCGGCCAGCGCCTGCTCCTCGGTCGCGGGGGCGGGCAGGTCGTCGAGGCCAGGTGCGAGGCCCTCGGTGGTCAGCGCATCGAGAATGCCTGCGGGCAGTGCCTTCTCGGCGAGTTCGCTGAGCGATTCGACTCCGATGACGTCGAGCATGGTCGCGACCGCGTCGGCATCCGGACCGATGTGACGGTCGGCGAACCGGGGCACGTGATGCTCGTTCGAGGGATGGGGATGGCTACCGGACACGTGGGCCTCATTTCGACACGGGGGCGCAGGGCGCTACCCAGAACCGCTCGCGGTCCTCCCCCTCTGTCGTCGACCCGTACCGGGCGCCTGAGAGATTCGGCGTCTGAGGCGTCTCTGCCTCGGTGTTGCGGCGCCTTTCCCCATGGGCGGGCGGGCCGGACGTGCCGGCACACCACTTTCCAGAGGCATCGGGGCCCCAAGCGGTCCTTGTGCCTGAGAGGTTGATGGAGAGGTATTGCTCCTTCGGCGCCCGTCGCTGGCGACGACGGAACTCTCCCGCAAGGGGGACGATGCAGGTCGAGTCTACCGAACGGTCGGGTTGCCCGCGTCCGCGGCGGCCGTGAACGGCAGCCGCGTCGGTCAGCCGATCTTGCGGTCGCGGCTCTTGCGGCGCGAGGCCAGTTCGTCCTCGGGTGCGGCGATCGACTCGCCGCCGTCGGCGCGCTCGCCGGGGAAGTCCGCGATCGCACCGGTCAGCTCGCGCATGGCGCCCGAGACGGCGATGCCGAAGACGCCCTGGCCGCCTTGGAGGAGGTCGACGACCTCTTCGGCCGACGTGCACTCGTAGACGGTGGTGCCGTCGGAGAACAGCGTGATGTTGGCGAGGTCCTGCACACCGCGCTGACGCAGGTGGTCGACCGCGACGCGGATGTTGTGCAGCGAGATGCCGGTGTCGAGCAGTCGCTTCACGATCTTGAGGACCAGGATGTCCTTGAACGAATACAGGCGCTGGCTGCCCGAGCCTGCTGCGCTGCGGATCGACGGCACTACCAGCGACGTCCTTGCCCAGTAGTCCAGCTGGCGGTAGGTGATGCCCGCGATCTGGCATGCGCTGGGTCCGCGGTAGCCGACGAGTTCGTCGGGCACCGAGTCATCCGGGAAGAGGCGACCCTGCACGGGTTCGTTCACGACGGCCGGTGGGGCCTGCGTGTGCGCGCCATCGGAAGTCGAATCCAACTCTCCTTGACGTGGCGTGTCGCCCACTGCCCATCCTCTCGCCGAATCGAACCCGCTTCGTGCGCCGCAGCCGGAACTCCGACGCAGCACGGTTGCTCAAGCTCGAGTGTGTCGAGCATACGCTCCCGGCCGGGCCCTTGAATGACTGAAGTCTGATCCGAGTATGGCTGCCCGGCACGTGGATTCTGGAAACATGCGCCGCGTGTCGAAGCTCGTCGGCCAGATGAGACGCATCCGTGACCAACGGGCGTCAGGTGGCCTTGAAGTCGTCGGGTGACACCGAATCCAGGAACTCCTTGAACTTCTCCACCTCGTCCTCGCGGACGGCGCCGGTGCCCTCTTCGTCGTCCTCGTCGGGGATCAGCAGGCCGGCCTCGGCCAGCACCGCCTCCTCGACGTAGATCGGCACGCCGACGCGGAGGGCGATCGCCACCGAGTCCGACGGCCGCGCCGACACCGTGATGTCGCGGTCGAAGACGAGGTCGGCGTAGAACGTGCCCTCCTGGAGGTCGACGATCCGCACCTCCTTGAGCGAATGCCCGAGCGCGGTGATCAGATCGCGGATCAGGTCGTGGGTCAGCGGCCGCGCGGGTTCCACGCCCTGCTGTTCCAGCGCGATGGCCGTGGCCTCGGTCTGACCGATCCAGATCGGTAGATAACGGTCGCCATTCGACTCGCGCAGCAACAGGACCGGTTGGTTCTGCGGCTGTTCGATCCGAATGCCGACCACGCGAACCTCGCCCATCTGTGCCTGCCCTCCGCACCCTCAGATCGTCGATCCGAGTCTAGTCCTCAGCGATCCAGAACGTCGCGCACGGCGGACTTGATCAGCGAGGTGTGCAACGTGATCGCCAGAGCAGCCACCTCACGCGCCAGATCGTCCGCCCGGTCTCGTGCACCCTCCCGGCGGGCCTTGTCCACCGGTCCCGCAATCTGTGCGATCAGGTCCGACTGCCGGTCGGCCGCGGACCGGAACGCGCGTAGGTGCCGCGGTTCCACGCCGTACTCGGCGAGGGCCTTGGCGCACTGCGCCGTCACCACCGCGTACTCGTCGAAGAACCCCGCCGCGCCCGGCTTGATGACGCCGGCCTTCACTAGCGATCCGAGCAGGGCCTCGTCGACGCCGGACCGCGCGAGCAGGTCCTCGCGGCTGAGCCGGGCAGGAGTACGCGCGACCGACGCCGCGTCGGTACCCATCCCGTCGGCGCGAGCGTTCGACACGGGAACCAGGCGTGGCGCGGCGTAAGCCGAACCGACCGTGGGCAGTTCGCCGTCGGGTTGCTCGTCGAGTTGCGCCTTGATGACCTTCAGCGGCAGATAGTGATCGCGCTGAGCTGTCAGGACGAACCGCAGCCGCGCGCAGTCATAGGCGGTGAAGCGCCGATACCCCGACGGAGTGCGTTCCGGCGTGACCAACCCTTCGGCCTCCAAGAACCGGATCTTGGAGATGGTCACATCCGGGAAGTCGGGTCGCAGCAGGTCGAGGACCGCCCCGATCGACATCCCGGCGAACGCAGGGGTGTCGGGGGCGGTCACTAGCCGCTCGAGCTGCCGTCGTCGCTCTTGGGCCCGGTCAGGAAGACCAACCGGAACTTGCCGATCTGCACCTCGTCGCCGTTGGAGAGCACCGCCGAGTCGACGGGTTCGCGGTTGACGTAGGTGCCGTTGAGGCTGCCGACGTCGACGACCTGGAACTCGCCGGTCTCGAGACGGAACTCGGCGTGCCTGCGGCTCACCGTCACGTCGTCGAGGAAGATGTCGCTGTCTGGATGCCGGCCCGCCGACGTGGTCGCCTGGTCGAGCAGGAATCGAGATCCCGCATTCGGGCCGCGCTTGACGACCAGCAACGCCGAGCCCGTCGGCAACCCTTCGACCCCAGAGACCGAACCCTCGGTGCCCGACGAGGCCGGGGCGTCCAACTCGTTGAGGAAGTCGGCCCGGAAGACCGAGGTCGTCTCGACCGTCATTTCCTCGTTGGAGTCGGCTCCCGAACTGGTGCTGTTATCCGTCACGCGCTGCTCCTAACTGGCTGCTGTGGCGATGTCTGCCTGGCCACCCCGTACTGCGGGCGACCGTAATGGGACGTACTCGACCGTACCGTGAGGCGTATGCCGGTGGGTCCACCACCGCCGGAATTCCTCATTCGTCGAGAGTGGCACGGTACCCGTCGGCGTCGAGCAAAGCCGACATGGCCTCCTCGATGGCGTCCGGGTCGACCTGCAGGTCGATGAGCCAACCACCGCCGTACGGGTCGGAATTGACCAGTTCCGGGGAGTCGGCCAGATCCTCGTTCACCGCAACCACTTTGGCGGTGATGGGCGCGTAGAGCTCCGACTGCGACTTGGTCGACTCGACGTTGCCGAACTCGTTGCCCGCCGTGACCTCGTCGCCGACCGCCGGGAGGTCGACGAACACCACGTCGCCCAGCGCGGACTGCGCGTAGTCGGTGATGCCCACCCGTACGGTGTCGTCCCCGGTGAGTCGGACCCACTCGTGGTCGGAGGTGTAGGACAGGTCGGACGGGGTCTCGCTCACGGCGCTCCTTGTTCTCGTCGCTCGGTGTCACCGGCGAGGCCGTCGGGCCTCACTTGACCGGCTGAGCGTATTGGCGGGGTTTCGGTTGCCGCAAGGCGGTCACGTCGACCGTGTCGGTCTGCTGCACGGTCATTGTGCCGCCGACCCGTTCGACGCTGTCCATCGCCCCGCCGGGGATGTTCATCGCGGCGGCCAGCGTCGCCGGATCGCCAATCGCGAGAACCGTATACGGCGGATTGATCGTGATGCCGTCGACCACCAGCGCGCCCGGCACGCCGACCACCCAGGTGTCCACGCCCACCCTGATCTTCGTGCCCGCGGGCGTTGCTATCTCCATCGCCTCCGCACCCGCGGCGCGCAGCTCGTTGACGACGTCGAGCATCGTCTCCGGCGACACCCCAGGTGCGTCGTCCTCGATGGTCAGCGTGACCCCCGGCCCGGTGGCCGCGACCGTGCCGATCAGGATCGACAGCGCGGCCAGGCGGTCGCGGGCGTTGGCGATCGCGGCGGCGTCGTCGCTGCCGGACGTCTCCAGCGCCGTCAGCGTGCGCTGCAGATCGGCGACCTCGGTGTTGAGCGCGGCCTCGCGCTGCTGCAGCGAGTCCAGCAGCACCAGCAGATCGGCGGGCCTGGCGTTCTCCAGCGAGTCACCCGAGTCGGTCTGGTGGGCCTGCGTGGCGATCGCGATGCCGAGCAGCAGGCACAGCAGCACCGCCAGCGTCCCGAACAGGAGCTGCGACCTCCCCCGCCGGAGCACGCCTGCCACGCCCGCCGGTTGCAGATCCCCGATCGGCGGGGACGCGTGGTGCGGCGGCAGCTCGTGCTTGCCGTGATGCTCGTTCACGTCACGCCCCGAACAACCTGCGCCGCAGGGCGGCGGCGTTGCCGAAGATCCGGATGCCGAGCACGACGATGATCGCCGTCGACAGCTGCGTGCCCACGCCGAGTTGGTCGCCGACGAACACGATGATCGCCGCGACCAGGACGTTGAACACGAACGAGATCACGAACACCTTGGAGTCGAAGATGCGCTCCAGGTACGCCCGCAGACCGCCGAACACCGCATCGAGGGCGGCGACCACCGCGATCGGCAGGTACGGCTGGATGACGTCGGGCACGCTCGGGTGGAAGACCAGCCCGAGCACGATCCCGATGACGAGTGCGGCGATTCCGATCATTCGACTCCGATCACTGGCCCACCGGTTTGGCGAAGCCGAGGTCGCGCACGGCACCCGGCTCGACGGTCAGGTCGTCGGCGGCGCTCACGTTGACGCCGACCCCGTAGGACGCCTCCAGCAGCCGCAGGCGCTGCAGACCCGGGCTGCGGTCGAAGACGTCCTGCATTGCGTGCGGCGGCCCGATCGCGTTGACCTCGTACGGGCTGCTGATCGGCTGATTGTCGACGAGGATGCCGCCGCCCGCCTGCCGAATCGTCACGTTGGGCCCGATCCGGATCCCACCGACCGCGATCGCCTCCGCGCCACTGGCCCACAGCGAGTTCACCACCAGCTGCAGATCCCGGTCGAGGATCGCCTGCCTGCCGCCCGGGATGCGCTGCTTGGACACGTCGGAGAGGTCGCGCGAGGTACCGGGTTCGGTCGCGGTGACGGTGAGCCCCGGACCGTGTACGGGCGTGGCAGCGGCCGCGAACTCGGCGTCGTCGAGGCGGTCGAGCAGCACGCGGCCCTGTTCGTCACCCTCGAGGCGCGTGCGCCGTTCGTCCTCGACCCGGGCGGCCAACGACGAGCGCTGGGCGGCGACCGCGTTCGTCGACTCCTGGGCGGTCCGCACGCCGTCGGCCAGCACGTGCTGCGTCTCGCGGGTCGCAGGTGCCACCGACTGGGCCTGTGCCGCGGCAGTCGCGAGCACGGCGGCGACCGCCAGCCCGGCGGCGAGCTGCCAGGCCCACTCGACGCCGCGGCGCCGCGGGCGGCCGCCCGACTTCTCGGCCGCGGCCGCATAGCCGGGGTCGAGGTGGTCGGAGAGCAGTGAGCGCAGCAGTGACGGCACCGGGAGCAGCGTCGGGGCGTCGGCCTCGTGGGCATTTCGGCCGGCGTCGCGACTGAAGCCGCCGAGCGCACGCTCGTCGCCGGACATCAGGTCAGGCTTTCCCCGGCACCGAATGGCGCGGCAGCCGACGCATCACCATGCCGACCTGGATCAGGTACAGCACCCCCGACCACAGGTACAGCGCCAGCCCCCAGATCACGAACGCCGACCCGACGGCCAGCACCACGCGACTCCACAGCGCGTCCCACTGGCCCAGCAGAATCAGCGGGAAGCCGGACATCAGCGCGAACGTCGCGGCCTTGCCGAGGTAGGTCACCGGCAGCGCGGTCAGCCCGCGGGTCCGCAGCATCGGCAGCGTCGTGGCCAGCACGGCGTCTCGACCGATCAGCACCAGCACCAGCCACCACGGGACGATGTGCGCCGCCGCGAACGCCACCGGCACGGCGAACATGTAGATCCGGTCGACCGCCGGGTCGAGGAGCTCCCCGAGCCGCGAGGACTGGTTGTCGTAGAGCCGTGCGATCTTGCCGTCGGCCCAGTCGGAGGCGCCGCTGAACATCAGCACCGCCACCGCGGGCGCGTATGAGTGTGCGACCAGCAGCAGGTACAGGAAGACCGGGACCAGGATCAGACGGACGACGCTGAGCACGTTCGGGATCGTCAGGATGCGATCGCCGATCCTCGCGTTCCTGCCCGCCGGACCCGATCCCCCGGTCGCTTCGCTCCTGCCCGCCGGACCCATGGCCATGAACCTAGCGGAACACTCCCGGCAGGCTCAGCGCCGACATCGAGTCGTCCGCCAACGGGTTGTCGTGAATCATGTACGTCCACGTCGACGTGGGCCGCGCCAGCTTCGACAGGTCCAGGCCGGGCTCGTCCTCGGTGACGTTCGCGGTCTCGAACGTCTGCTGAGCGGCCTCGATCGCGTCGGCAGCCAGCGAGCCGAACGCATCGACGGCCAGGCGATGGAACTCGTCGAGCGGATTCTGCCGACCGAGTGCGCGAAGGTGGATGCTCTCCCGGACGTCGGACAGGTACGCCTGGTGATCGGCCCAGCCGCGGTCCAGGTGGTAGAGCATGATCAGCCGGCAGATGCGCTCCAGCCGCTCCTCGCCGATCTCCTCGAGCAGCAGTTCGTAGCGCTTCGGGGAACGCTCCGCGAGTTCCTGACGCGCGGTGTCGGTGCGCAGCAGCTTCTCCCGCCGCTCCGAGATGATCGACCGCTGCTGGGCCACCAGCTGGTTGTACCGCCAGGTGTTGGCGTGCACGTCGAGCAGCTTGCCCTCGGCGACGCGCTGCGCGTGACCGAGCAGCTGGGCCGCCTTCTCGTGCACGATCCGGCCGTCCTCGTCGGTCTGCATCGGCAGTTTCTGCTGCTCGAGATTGGCGACGACGACGTCGTCCTCCCAGCTGGCGAAGAACACCGACGAGCCGGGGTCGCCTTGGCGCCCGGCACGACCGCGCAGCTGATTGTCCAGCCGCTCGGTGTGATGGCGTCCGGTGCCGATGACGTGCAGGCCGCCGAGCTCCGCCACCTCTCCCTTCAGGGCGGAGTGGCCGTCTACATCGGACCCGCCGAGCCGGATGTCGGTGCCGCGGCCCGCCATCTGCGTCGAGACGGTGACCTTGCCCAGCGTCCCTGCCTCGGCGATGACGGCGGCTTCCTCGGCATCGTTCTTGGCGTTGAGCACCACGGCAGGGATGCCGCGCTTGACCAGACGCTCGTGGAGTTCCTCGGACTCGGCGACGTCGCGGGTGCCGACCAGCACGGGCTGACCGGTCTCGTGCACGGTCGCGATGTGCTCGGCCACGGCCGCGTTGCGGGCGGCCGCGGTGATGTACACCCGGTCGTCGTCGTCCTCGCGGATGTTGGGCGTGTTCGGCGGGATCGGGGACACGCCGAGCTTGTAGAACTGGCGCAGCTGCTCGCCGGCCGCCAGCGCGGTGCCCGTCATGCCGCACACCCGGGGATACCGGTTGATCAGCGCCTGCACGGTGATGGTGTCGAGGACCTCGCCGGTCTCGGTGGGCGCGATGCCCTCCTTGGCCTCGACGGCCGCCTGCAGCCCGTCGGGCCACCGCTGCAGCGCGGCGATGCGACCGCGGGAGGCGTTGATCAGCTGCACGCGGTCGTCGCGCACGATGTAGTGCACGTCGCGCTGCAGCAGGACGTGGGCGTGCAGCGCCACGTTCACCTCGGTGAGCGTCGTGCTGACGTGCTCCTCGGAGTAGATGTCGATGCCGCCGAGCGCCTTCTCCAGCTTGCGGGCGCCCTCGTCGGTCAGGTGCACGTTGCGGCGGTCGGCGTCGGAGTCGTAGTCCTTGCCGGAGACGAGCTCCCCGACCAGCCGGATGACCTCGAGCCGCGGCGTCTCGCGGTGCGTGGTGCCCGCCAGCACCAGCGGAACCAGTGCCTCGTCGACGAGCACGGAGTCGGCTTCGTCGATCAGCGCCACGTCCGGGTGCGGCGACACCAGGTCGGCGACGTCGGTGACCAGCTGATCGCGCAGCACGTCGAAGCCGATTTCGTTGACCGACGCGTAGGTCACGTCGCACCCGTAGGCGGTGCGCCGCTCCTCCGGTGTGGACTCGGCGGTGATCCAGCCGACGGTCAGTCCCATGGCCTCGAGCAGCGGGCCCATCCACTCGGCGTCGCGTCGAGCCAGGTAGTCGTTGACCGAGATGACGTGCACGCTGCGGCCCGCGATGGCGTACCCGGCTGCCGCAATCGCCCCGGCGAGCGTCTTGCCCTCACCGGTGGCCATCTCGACCACGTCGCCCGCCAGCATGCGCAGCGCACCGAGCAGCTGGACGTCGAATGGGCGCAGCGTGGTCGCCCGCTCCGACGCCTCGCGGGCGATGGCGAGGAACTGCGGGATGTCGGACGACTCGGCCAGGTCGCCGAGCTCGAGGAGCTTGGCTGCCTTGCGGAGCTGCTCGTCGTCGAGTGCCGCGGCCTTGTCGTCGAAGTCGAGCGACTTCGTGACCAGCTCCATGGAAACGGCTTGGTCCTTGTCGGTGCTTGCGCCGAGCATCTTCCAGAAGCGGTTGCTCAGGCGGCCCGACGAACGGGTCTTGGGCGATGTCTTTGGCGATGTCTTGCCGGCAGTCTTGGCCACGTGCTTCAAAATACGCGGCGCGAGGGCCCGGTCATCACCGGCGCGTCGTGAACTCGATCGCCAGCCAGTCCCCGACGGGGCGGAAGCCGATCCGTCGGTAGATCGCGTTCGACACCGGGTTGGCGAGGTCGGTGAACAGCACGACGTCCCCTGCGCCTCCCGCCAGGGCGATGGCAGCGGCCGCGGCCGTCACCGCCGAGCCGTGGCCGTGCCCACGGTCCGCGTCGGGCGTGTACACCGGACCGATGCGTGCGACGCCCGCCACCGTGGGCCGCAGCATGGCCATGCTGACCGGCCGGTCGTCGCGCAGCCAGAGCACGAAGCGCGCGCCCGCCCGCGTCTGCGCGGTGACGAACGCCCGGTGGTCGGCGATCGGCCGCGGCGCGACGCCGAACGCCTCGACGAAGAAGCGGCCCGACCAGTCGGCGAGCAGGTCGGTGTCCGAGGCCCGATGGGTCCGGTGCTCCCCCGCCACGGTCGGCGCCTCGAGCCGGTCGAGGGCGTGCAGGCGCTCCTCGGTGCGCTCGGCGACCACCGCCCCGGTGCGCTGCGTCCACGCCGCGGCGAACCGGGTGGCCACCTCGAGCGGGCCGCGCGTGGCCGTCAACCGCGGCGTCCGGTCGGCCAGCGCGTCGACCGCGGGCGCCACGGCCCCGTCCGGTAGTCCTCCGCAGGCGAGCGGATATGGCGGCGTCTGGACGGCGGCGCCGACCACGCGCCCGGCGTCCCACGCGGTCAGCAGCACCGCGTCGGCCGGCAGCGCGGGCGCGGCGAGCCCGGCGAGTTCGACGGTGGAGCCGATCGGGTCGCGGCGGTAGACCGGCCCGGCCAATACGCGGAATTCGTCGGCCGAGTCGTGTGTCCGCACCTGCACGGGTTCAGCTTGGCGTGCACGGCCCGGCCCGTCGACCGATTACCCCGCCGGCAACCGTTTCCGGAGCCCGACTTACCTCGTGCCGTGATCCGAATTCGGCGGCATCTCGACCGCCACTGCCAGTTGAGCCCTCGGCAGGGCTCCTGCCGGAATGTGCGGGTACCTTGCCCTGCATGGAGATGTTCACCCCGTCGCTGGACTGGGGCAATGAGCTGTGGACGTCGCTGATCTGGATCGCCAAGGGGTGGGCGATCGCTGCGGCGTGCACGATGGCGGTCCTCTTCCTGATCGGCCGGTACACGGCGTGGGGGCGGCAGTTCTGGCGGATCACCGGTGACTACTTCAAGGGCCCCGACAGCGTCAGGGTGTGGCTGTGGCTCGCGGCACTGCTGCTGTCGGTGATCGCAGGTGTCCGCTTCACCGTGTTGTTCAGCTATCAGGGCAACGACATGATGACCAGCTTCCAGGTGGTCGCCGCCGGGCTGGGTGATGGTGACGCCACCATCCGGAACTCCGGGCGCGACGGCTTCTGGATGTCGATGGGCGTGTTCGCGGTGCTGGCCGTGATCCACATCTCCCGAATCATGTTGGACCTGTTCATGACCCAACGGTTCATGCTGGCCTGGCGGGCCTGGCTCACCGACCGCCTGACCGGTGACTGGCTGGACGGCAAGGCCTACTACCGCGGACGGTTCATCGACGACACGATCGACAATCCGGACCAGCGCATCCAGGCCGACATCGACATCTTCACCGCTGGCGTCGGGCCGTTGCCCAACACGCCGAACAACACCTCGGGGGCGACGCTGCTCTTCGGTGCGATCAACGCGATCGCGTCGATGATCTCGTTCACCGCAATCCTGTGGAACCTGTCGGGCACGCTGACCGTCCCGATCATCGGCACCGAGTTGCCCAAGGCGATGTTCTGCATCCTGCTGCTGTACGTCTTGGTCGCCACGATCTTCGCGTTCTGGATCGGTCGTCCGATCATCTGGCTGTCGTTCGACAACGAGAAGTTCAACGCCGCGTTCCGCTATGCCCTGGTGCGCCTGCGCGACGCGTCGGAGGCCGTGGCGTTCTACCGCGGCGAACTGGCCGAGCGCACCGGGCTGCGGCAGCGCTTCGCGCCGATCGTGTCCAACTACAAGCGCTACATCAACCGGATGATCGGCTTCTACGGCTGGAACCTGTCGATGGACCAGGCGATCGTCCTGCTGCCCTACGCCCTGCAGTTCCCTCGGTTCTTCTCCGGCGAGATCGTGCTCGGGCAGATGACGCAGTCGGCATCGGCGTTCGGCAGCATCCAGGACGGCTTGTCGTTCTTCCGCAACAGCTACGACCAGTTCGCCGGGTACCGCGCGGCGATCATCCGTCTGCACGGCCTGGTCATCGCCAACGAGGAGGCGCGCGCGCTGCCCGAACTGCAGATGGAGGGCTGCGGCGACGGCACGGTCCAGCTCGACGACGTCGAGGTGCGCACGCCCGACGGCAGGCAACTGGTCAAGCCACTCGACCTGCACCTCGACCCCGGCGACACGCTGGTGGTGACGGGCCCGTCGGGCGCCGGCAAGACGACGCTGCTGCGCAGCTTGGCGCAGCTGTGGCCGTACGCCAGCGGCAGGATGAAGTGCCCCGACGAGGAGAACTCGACGATGTTCCTGTCGCAGCTGCCCTACGTGCCGCTCGGCGATCTGCGGACCGTCGTGTCCTACCCGTGCAAGGAGGGCGAGCTCACCGACGACGAGCTGCACGCAGTGTTGGCAAAGGTCGCCCTGCCGCATCTGAGCGACCGCCTCGACGAGGTGCTCGACTGGGCCAAGGTGCTCTCACCGGGCGAGCAGCAGCGCATCGCGTTCGCGCGCATCCTGCTGACCAAGCCCAAGGCGGTGTTCCTCGACGAGTCGACATCCGCGCTTGACGAGGGGCTGGAGATGACGCTGTACCAACTGGTGCGCAGCGAGTTGCCGCGCACGATCATGGTCAGCGTCAGCCACCGCAGCACCGTCGAGCAGCACCACGATCTGCAGCTGCACCTCGTCGGCAACGGCGAGTGGCTGCTGGGTGACGTCGTGACGCCGACCCCGGCGGGCGCAGGCTAGGAGCGGTGCCCGGCGGCGTGGGTGCCGGCCCGCCTGCCGAAGAACGAGCCCTCGCCGAGCTGGGTGCCGCTGGCGTACCCCTTGCCGTCGTGCGCGATGTTCGAGGCGCAGGCGCCCGCGGCGTAGAGGCCGGGAACGACTGAGTCGTCGGCCCGTTGGACCTCGCCGTCGATGCTGACGGTGAGCCCGCCCATGGTGAAGCCCGAGTACATCGCGACCCCCAGTGACAGGTCGAACGCCGCCCACGGTCCCTGATCCTGGGCTGCGACGTAGTCCGGATGCTTGTGGAAGTCCGGGTCCTCGCCCTTGGCGGCATGGTCGTTGTAGCGCTCGAGCGTGGCGGCCAGCTTCCCCTCGGGGATGCCGAGCGCGGCCTCCATCTCCGCGACGGTCTCCCAGCCGTCGATGAACTTGATCAGCGGCATTTCCGGCATCTGCATGTGCGCCTCGTCGACGATCAGGTACGCCTGCTGGTCGGGCTGTTCGAGGACGAACGCCGACGTCCGCGAGTGGTACGAGTCCTCGGCGACGAACCGCTGGCCCTGGTTGTTGACGATGACGCCGGTGAGCAGGATCTCGGGCGGATAGGCGGCGGCCGTGATGAACAGCCCGTCGAGGTTCTTCACCTCGCCACCTGCCGACATGCCGAGCCGGATGCCCAACCCGTCGTCGTGCGGGTTGCCGAGGATGTAGGGCTCGACGTCGCCGTGGTGCTTGGTCTTTCGCTTCTGGGCCAGCGCGGGCGTGTGCTTGGCCACCATGTCCGGGTTCATCGCGAACCCGCCTGCCGCGATGACGACGGACCTGGCTCGGATCGAGCCGGTGACGCCGAAGTTCTTCCACCGCACACCGGTGACGGCTCCGTCGTCGGCGGTGATCAGGTTGGTCACGCCGGTCTCGTAGCGGATCGAGACGCCGAGTTCGGCGGCGCGCTTGAGCAGCAGCTGGATGACCATGTCGGCTCCGCCCAGTTCACCGGGGACGGGCACGGAGTGGCCGCGCGGAGCGGGCTTGGCCTGCTCGGAGAACGGCCACACCTTCTCGTTGCCGGTGTAGGACAGGCCTTCGGTGCCGGGCGGCACCACGACCTTGCCCTTCCAGTAGCTGCGCTCGAACTGGAAGCCGAGCGATTCCAGCCAGTCGAAGTGCTCGACGCTCTGCTCGCAGTAGGCGCGGATCTTGTCGAGGTCGGGGTCCTCGGACACCGCGACCAGGTAGTCGTACATGGCCTCGGCGGTGTCGTCGTGGCCCGTGGCCTGCTGCACGGCGGTACCGCCGCCGAGGTAGAAGTGGCCACCCGCCATCGAGGTGGTGCCGCCCGCGGCGGCGGCCTTCTCGAGCACCAGCACCTTGGCCCCGGCGGCCGCGGCGCTGACGGCGGCACAGCCACCCGCGATGCCGAATCCGACGACGATCACGTCGAATTCGTCGTCGTCCCAATCCGTCACGTCGGACGCGGCGACGGTCTGTGGGATGTCTGTCATGGTTGCTCCTCGGGCGAGCGCTCGGTGGTCATGTCTGTTGCCGCTTGACGTGGTCGAAGAAGGCCTGAATGTCGGGCGGGACGTACGCGATCTCCAGGTAGGGCACGCCCGCGTCCGGTGCGGACAGATAGGCGAAGTGCATGCCGCCGGGCATCACGCCGCGTCCGACGACCTCGACGCCGTCGGCAGCCGAAGCCTCGGCCACCATCGCGTCGAAGGCGTCGACGCCCGGTGCGGTCGTGCACACGTGGTGCAGCCCGGGCCCGGACGCGTCGAGGAACTCGGAGTACGGCCCGACTCCCGAGACCGGCTCGATCAGTTCGAGCTGGGTGTCCCCGGAGTAGGAGAACGACACGTGCGCGGTGAAGTCGGCGGGCTGGCCGCGGTAGGTGCACGTGTCGGGCGCGAAGTGAACGTCGGGCATGCGCAGCCAGGTGGTGGCGCCGAGCACGGCGGTCAGCGCCGTCTCGGTGGCCGCCAGGTCACGCGTCACCCACGCGATCTGGACAGGTGTCTGGGCAAGCATCGCACCGAGGATATCGCTCGCTCCGGCCGCTGGCTAGAACGTGTTCTAGTTTGACTCAGGCGGCGAGCAGGCCCGTGAGGAGGCGCACCTGGCCGTCGAACAGCGGCGAGGCGTTGCCGAACGTGTCGGGCCCGTACTGACCGAAGACCTCGAGGCTGATCGCGCCGATCAGCCCGGCCCACAGCGTCAGGCAGCCGAGCAGCGAGGCGTCGTCGCCGGAGAAGCCGAACTCCTCGCGCAGGCCCTCGAAGTCGCGTGCGGTGGCGGGTGGCACCGGGGTGTTCCGCTGCGGCACCCGGCCCGCTTCGATGCCCGCGTCGACGGCGGCGAGCAGCGAGCCGACGACGCGGGTGCCGGGCCCGACGGTCTGATCGGCGGGAGCGTGGTAGCCGGGTACGGGGCTGCCGTACAGGAGCGCCCACCTTGCCGGATCGGCGACCGCCCAGGTGCGCGCAGCGTGGGCCATCGCGAGGATCTGCTCGTCCCATTCCGCGGCGGGCGTGCGTGCGGCGTCGACGGCGTCGGCCAGTTCGGTGTAGGCGTCGATCAGCAGCATCGTCAGCAACTCGTCGCGGCTCGCGACGTAGCGATACACCGCCGAGGACACCATGCCGAGGTCGCGGGCGATCGCGCGCACGGAGAGTCCCGCGGCGCCGTCGGTCGCGAGTTGCCGGCGCGCCAGCTCGATGATCCGTCGCTCGATGCGGTCCCGCGCATCCTGCCGCTTGCCCACCGTCGCAGTGTCGCACATTCGAGAGCACTGCTCTTGCAATCGCCAGGGCGGCGTGGCAGATTGGGATTCGAGAGCATCGCTCTCGAAACCGAACCGAAGGGACCGAGATGACCGCCAGATACGACGAGCCCGGTGCCGCAGCACGGACGTTGAACGAGGTGTTCCGAGTGCTCGCCGAGGCCGGCGTCAGCATCGCGGGGACCAGCGCACTGCGCGTGCGCGGCCGCAAGACGGGCAAGGTGCGCGGCGTCGTCGTCAACCTGCTCGAGGTCGACGGCAGACGGTTCCTGGTCTCCCCGCGCGGCAACACCCAGTGGGCGCGCAACGCATGCGCGGCCGGCGAGGTCGAGCTCGGACCGCGCTGGCGTGGTCGGCGCGTCACGGTGACCGAGCTACCCGACGAGGCCAAGCCCGCGATCCTGCGGCCCTATCTGCAGCGGTGGTTCTGGGAGGTCAAGGGTCACGTCGGCGGACTCACCCCGGATTCCAGCGACGATCAGATGCGCGCGGCCGCGCCCGCGATCCCGGTGTTCGAACTCGGTCGGTGACTCAGGAGCCGTCGCGGATCATCCTGGCGATCGTGTCGGCGGTCTGCTGGGTCAAGTCGCCGGAGAGCTGAATGGACTGACCGTCGATCGGCTGCGTGATGGCGGGGGCGGCCAGCACCAGACCGTCGCGCACGAACGCGACCTGCGTGCCGACGTGGGCCGTCGTGTACTGGGCGAAGGCAGCGCTGCTGCGGGTGTCCATCACGATCTGCACGCTGTAGAACTCCGACGTCGGCAGCTTGATGGTCTTCGCGTTGGTCAGGCCGAGTTCGATCGCCACCGGCTGCAACTGGTAGTGCGCCTTGCGTTCCACGTCGCATGCAGGCTGCGGGTCGGACGGCGGCGTCGGGGGCGGCGGCGGCTCGCACTGGCCGGGTTGCGCCTGGAACGCCTCGACGACGGGGCGCACGGCGAGTGGTTTGATCACCAGGCGCGGCTCGGTCGACGTCGGCGTCGGTTGCGCGCGCGCCGGAAGGTCATCGGGATCGGCCTGCAGGAAGGGCATCACGATCGACGCGAGCGTGGTCCCGACCATCGCCAGGATGCCGATGGACGCCAGCACCGCGATCGTGATCTTGCGGCGCGTCCAGCGACCGGTCGAGAGCCTCACCCACGCATCCTAGGACGTGAGCCGCTTGGCATTTCGCGTCGACACGGCGACCGGCGTCAGGCCGCAGGCGGCACCGCGGGTGCGGGAGGCGCGATGGGGCCGCCGACGGTGCCCGCCGCCGACGTCACGACTTCCTCGCGGATCTGCTGGTTGATCGACTGCCACGACACTGCGGCGGGCAGGCTCCCCCACGTGCTGTTGAACATGCCGATGATGACCGCGCGACCATCGTCGGTCGGCACGTACACCGGGCCGCCGGAGTCACCCTTCTTGCTCACCACGCCGTTGGTCATCGTGAACCAGCCGTTGTTGACCGACTCGATGGTTCCGCAGCTCTCGCCCGTGACGATGCCGAAGTGGCAGACGCGCTGGCCCTGCGTGGGGACCACGGACGGGTCGGCGACCAACGGGCGACCCCCGGGCAGCACGTCGTTGATCACGACCTCGGGTGCCAGCGCGATCGTCTGCCAGTCCGAGATCTGATAGTCGGTGGCGACCGTCGCCCCGTCGGGGGTGTTGTCGCGGAACATCGTCTGGCTGCCGACGAACACGCCGTTGCGATCGCTGACCACGCCGCTGCCCCTGCAGTGCCCCGCGGCGTACCCGGTTCGGGTCTGAAGGTCGACGAAACCCAGCGTGCAGACGTTGAGGTCCTGCCGGATCTCCATGCCCGGTGACACGACCAGGCCAGGATCCGCCGTGGCGCTGGGCGCCGGCGCACCCATGACCGCCGTCGCGGCGGCAGTCAGGACGGCACTGGCGAATACGATCGCCCGCAAACACTGCTGCCGCATCGCCGGCTCCGATCCATGTGGGTAGACGGGGTCTTCACCCTACCCATATGCGATCGTGGCCTGCTCGTTACAAAGTGCGGATCACGAGTCGAAGCCGAGCCCCACCGCGTCGAGCGTGCGCAGCAACAGGTTGCGCCGCCCCGCCGAGTGGTCGGCACGGTCGAGCGACCATCTGGTCGCCTGAATGCCGATGCTGGCCAACGGCTCCGGCGGGAACGGCATTGGCCTGCGACGGACCATCTCCAACTCGGTGCGGGGTGTGGGTACGCCGTCGAGCAGGTCGAGACAGACGTCGGCGGCGAACCTGGCAGCGCCGACGCCGAGTCCGGTGAAGCCGTTCACGTAGGCCACCCGGCCGGCCCGAGCCAGGCCCCAGTGCGCGCAGAAGCGGGTGTTGGTGTCGATGGCACCTGCCCAGCGGTGGCTGAACCGCACGTCGTCGAGCTGAGGGAAGGTGAGGAAGAAGTGCTGCGCGAGTCTGCGGTAGCTCTCCGGGCGGTCCTCGTATGCCGGGTCGACCCTGCGCCCGAAGTGGTAGACGGCGTCATAGCCGCCCCACACGATCCGGTTGTCCGCCGTGCGGCGGTAGTAGTGGAACTGGTTGGCGGAGTCACCGATCCCCTGCCTGCCGGCCCATCCGACGCGATCCATCTGCTCGTCGGTCAGCGGTTCGGTGGACAGCACGTAGTCGTACACAGGAACGGTGCGCAATCTGTTGCGCCGCAACAGGTGATGAAAGACGTTGGTGGCCAGCACGGCGTGGCGGGCGGTCACCACCGCGCCGCCGGTGTCGATCCGCACGGCGGCGCCACCCGAGTCGAGCGCGACGGCGTTGGTGTGCTCGAAGATCTGCACACCGGCCTCCCGGCAGGCGCGCGCGAGTTCCAGCGCCAGCTTCGCCGGATGCACGATCGCGCAGGTGTCGGGCTCGAAGAGCGCGGCGCGGTAGGTCGGCGAGTGGACTTCGTCTTGAATCTCGGCCTGCTCGAGGAAGCGGCCCTCGCCGGCTTCGGCGGCCTCCTCGAGCCACGGCACCTGATGCGGCTCGGTGGCCACCGCCAGCATCCCGGAGCGCTGCCATTCGACGTCGAGGCCGAGGTCTGCGATCTCGGCCTGCATGCCATCGAGGTTCTCCAGGCCCATCGCCACGAGCGTGTTGAACTCGTCGGGCCAGCGGCTCTTCCCGTTCTCGGCGCCGTGGGTCAGGCTCGCCTCGACGAACCCGCCGTTGCGCCCCGACGCCGCCCAGCCGATGCGGTTCGCCTCGAGCAGCACGATGCGCTGATCGGGATGGCGGCGCGCGGCGTGCAGCGCGGTCCACAGCCCGGTGTACCCGCCGCCCACCACCACCAGGTCGCAGGTGATCGACCCCGGCAAGGTCGGGTGGTGCGGGCGTTCGACGTCGAGCCACATCGATCCGTGCACGCTGCCCGCCAGCGAGCGTTCGACCAGAGCTGGATCGACGTCATCGTCGAAGACCGTCTTCACACTGCGACAGTACGGGGTCCGCCGCCGTTCGACGGTGCGGAATCAGTTGCGAACGGGCGAGGGGGCGGCAGATCGCGTCGCCGTCAGCGGCTCGGGGATGTCGGGCTGCACCGTGGCGGGCGGTGCCCAGCCTGGCGGGCCGAACGCGTAACCGAACCGGTGCCGCCACCGTGTGGCCCGCCGGACGTCGCGGGCGATGGCGGCGTACTCGTGCGTCTGCAGCGTCCAGATGTTGAACGTGTCGACCTGCTTGGTCAGCCCGTAGTGCGGGCGGAACGTCTCGTCGGCGTAGCTGCCGAACAACCGGTCCCACAGGATCAGGATGCCGCCGTAGTTCTTGTCGAGGTACTCGGCGTCCATCCCGTGGTGCACGCGATGGTGCGACGGTGTGTTGAACACGAATTCGATTGGCCGCCACAGCCTGTCGATGCGCTCGGTGTGGACCCAGAACTGGTAGATCAGGTTCAGCGAGAAACTGGCGAACACCATCCACGGCGGCACGCCGAGCAGCGGCAGCGGCACCCAGAGCAGGATCTCTCCGCTGTTGTTCCACTTCTGCCGTAGTGCGGTCGCGAAGTTGAAGTACCGGCTGGAGTGGTGCGCCTGGTGGGTGGCCCAGACCAGCCGGACCCGGTGGGCCATCCGGTGGTAGGCGTAGAACAGCAGGTCGACGCCGAGTATCGCGATCGCCCACGTGTACCAGGCGCTCGACGGCAGGTGCCACGGTGCGACGTAGGCGTAGAGCGCGGCGTAGCCGAGCAGTGCGCCGAACTTCCACGCCCCAGTGGTCGCCACCGACACCAGGCCCATCGAGATGCTCGCCCAGGCGTCGCGGCGCTGATAGGCGCCGGCCGGCGCGCGGTCGGCGTCCTCGAGGTGCTCGAGCTTGCGCGCAGCGGTCCACTCGACGATCAGCAACAGCAGGAAGAACGGGATCGCGAACAGCACCGGATCCCGCATCTGCGGCGGGAGCACGTCAAGGAACGCGCGGATCTCGGCCAGCACCGTCACGTCGTCACCTCCGAGCCGAAAGCTTAGCCAGCGGCCGTCACCGGAAGCTCAGAACGGAGTCACCCCATGCCGCGCGCATGTCCCGGTCGGGGTCGTCGAGCACCGCATCGCGCTTGTCGATGACCAGCGTCGCGCGATCCGATTCGCGGTACGGCCGCCACCGTGGTTCGCCGGGCAGCCCATCCGGTTCGCCGTGGGCGGCGAAGTTCAGCCACCGGGTGCGCACCCGCTCGGACACGGCGGTACCGGTCTTGAGCCCGCCCAACTTGAACGTCGGGTCCCTCGGTCCCATGACCAGATTGCCCCACACGTATGGCAGTTCGGTGGCATGTGCCGCGCCGAGGCGGAGCATCCGCAGCATCGGCGTGGCCCAGTCGAACCGGTAGGCGAACACCGGCGCCACCTGGCCGTGACCTTCGGCGAACCAGATCGACGGCATGCGGAACCCGATGTCGCGGGCGACGCCCATCCCGGGCGTCTTGCCGCGTCCCCGGTAGGCGGCCTGCAACTCCGCCTCGGTCGGCAGCCGCAGATCGGGCTGCTCGGCCGCGATCTCGGAGAACATCGCCTTGATCGCCTCGGGCGTGATCGGCATCAGCGGTGACTTCATGAAGCGGAACAGGGCCGCCTCGTGCCGGTTGGTGCCGATGATCAGCGGGACGGGGTGAGTGTTGCCCGCGCGGGCCACGTCCACGGGATAGTCGGGCACCAGGTCCCCGTCGACGATCGGTGCGAACCCCAACGTGCCCGGCGTACGTACCGGCACGTCGTCGAACAGACGCTTGGACGCGGTCAGCAGCTCACCTGTCGGCGCCGTGGCCAACCGGTCGGCGTCGCTCGCGTCGACTCCGAGGACGTCGAGGAACTGCTCGGCGACCCTGCGCGCACGGCCTGCGTCGTACACCGAGGTCACGGGCGAACTCTGCGCGATCGCACCGGTGAACAGCCCGGCGGCGTCGGGGCTGGCGAGCAGGGTCGTCACGATCCCGCCGCCGGCCGACTCGCCGAACAGGGTCACCCGTCCCGGGTCGCCACCGAACGCGGCGACGTTGTCGCGCACCCACTGCAGGGCGAACAGGACGTCGCGCAACCCGAGATTGCCCTCGAAGCGGGTGCGTGGCGTGCTGAACGACGACAGGTCCATGAACCCGAACGCGCCGAGCCGGTAGTTGAGCGTCACGATCACGGCGTCACCCGTGCCGGCCAGCACACTGCCGCGGTACAGCGGCTGAGCGGCCGAGCCAAGGATGTACGCCCCGCCGTGCACCCACACCAGCACCGGCTTGCCGTCGCCGGGTTGGGTGTCCGACGACGCCCACACGTTGAGCGTCAGACAGTCCTCGCCCTGCGGCGCCCCCAGGTCGACGGGGATGCGCGGATCGGTGGGTTGGGGACACGCGGGTCCAACCCGGGTCGCGTCCGCGGGCTCGGTCCATCGTTCGGGTGGGCGCGGTGCACGCCAACGGAATTCGCCGGAAGGCGGCGCCGCGTAGCGGACGCCCCGCCACACCTTCACCGATCCGTCGTCGACACCGCGTACGGGTCCGTACGCGGTGTCGACGATCGGGTTGCTACGAAGGCTTCGCGAGTCGGACCCGGCGGGGTCGGACCGGGCCGTCACCGGTTGCCGCCCAACGACGCCTCTCGTTCCTCCGGTGAGAAGCCCGGCGCCGCGGATCCCATGCGGGCGCGCCGCTGCCGCGACACATAGGCGGTGGTGGCGCTCATCGCCGACGCCACGCCCTGGTCGTTCGCGCCGTAGGTCATGGAACGGGACTGGTCGAAGCCCATCTGCGCCGCGACGGCGACCGCGTCCATGTTGGCGCCCAGGAATACGAAGTACCAGGAGTATTCGCTCTCCTGCCGTTTGATCGCCGCGCTGACGGCCTCGTGCGTCCACTCCCGGCTGGAGTTCTCGAGCCCGTCGGTCATCACGACGACGATCACGTGGCCGGGGCGCTGCGCCTCCGGCAGGCTCGCCAGGTCGGTCCCGACGTCGGTGATCAGCCGACCGAGCGCGTCGTACAGCGCCGTCATGCCACGCGGCTGCAGGTCCAGCGGCGGCACGTCGGCGATCGGCCGATCGGCGTACACCACGTCGTAGTGCGTATCGAATTGTGCCAGAGTCACTCTCGCCTCCCCCGGCTCGTTGCGCTGCTGTTCGACGAACGCGTTGAAGCCGCCTTCGGTGTCGTCCTTGATGGCCTGCATGGAGCCGGAACGGTCGAGCAGTACGGCGATGAGGGTGCGCTGAGGATCGGTCATCGATGACTCCTTGTGTCGCTCGGGCGGTGGGCCGCCCTGATGCATCCAGGTTACCCGCGCCCTCCGACGAACGGCCTGACCAGCACGTTCGCGGCAGGCCCGCTGGAAAAGGTCAGACCGATCGATTCTCGGGTCCCGGAAGTCGCCCTCGGGCAACGGTCTACGTTGACGGGGTGCAGAAGTGGGGACTGTTGACCGCGGCCATCCTCAGCGAGGTCGCCGCCACGCTGTCACTGCGGGCAGCCCAGGACGACGGCGCCTGGCTGGTGCTGGTGGTGGGCGGCTACCTCGGCTCGTTCGTGCTCCTCACCCTCGTCCTGCGGGCAGGCGTTCCGGTCGGCGTCGCCTACGGCATCTGGGGCGCCGTGGGCACCGCGAGTACGGCGGTGCTGGCGGCTGCGATCTTCCGTGATCCGTTCACCTGGCAGATCGCGGCGGGTATCGGCCTGATCATCGTCGGGGTGCTGTTCGTCGAGTTCGGCTCGCACCCGGCGGCAGAGGAGCCGGCGTCGTGACGTGGCTGGTGCTGGTCACCGCGATCGTCATCGAGGTCGGCGCAACGCTGGGCCTGCGGGCATCGGACGGCTTCCGCAAGAAGGCGTGGATCGCCCCCGTGGTCCTGGGGTATCTGACGTCGTTCTACCTGCTGTGGCTGACGTTGTCGCTCGGCGTCCCGGTCGGCATCGCCTACGGGATCTGGACGGCGTGCGGCGTGGCGCTGGTGGCGGTCGTCGCCCGCTACCTCTTCGGTGATCCGTTGACCCGCAAGATGATCATCGGCATCGCGTTCATCGTCGCAGGCGTTCTCACGATCGAGTTGGCGAGCGCCGTCCACTGAGCACCCCCGCCGCGGCGAACACCACGACCCCGGCGATCGGGACGATCAGCAGTCCTACCCGCAGGCTGGTCGCATCGGCGACGGCGCCGACCAACGGCGGAGCCCCGACGAACCCGACGCGCATCAACCAGGCGACCGCGGTCAGCCCGGCCCCGGGGCGTAGACCCGGCAGCCGGTCGGCGCAGTGCATGGCCGCCGGAATGGCCGTGGCGATGCCGATGCCCGCCGCGGCGAATCCGGCGATCGTGGCGGGAACGCTCGGCGCCCACAGTGCGGCTCCCATGCCTGCCGCCGTGACCAAGCCCCCGGTGCGCGCGACGGCACGCTCACCGAAGCGGTCCACCAGCCGGTCACCGAGGACGCGTCCGATGAACTGGAAGCCCAGCAGGGCGATGTAGCCGAACACCGCGATCGCACCCGCGGCGCCCAGTTCGTCGCGCAGATACAGCGTCGCCCACGTGCTGCCCGCGTCCTCGACCACCGCGCCCGCCACCGCGATCAGCACCAGCAGCATCAGCGCCCCGTAGATCCGGCGTCCCGCGCCGCGGAAGCCGCCCGGTGCCGATTCCTCCGGGTCGGTGTCGGGCCCGCGCAGCAGGAAGCGGTACGCGATCAGCGTCACCGAGGTGAACACGACCGCGGTGACGACGAGGTGCAGTTGCCGCGGCACGTCGGTCGCGATCGCCGCGGCGGCCATGGCGCTGCCCAGCACCGCGCCGATCGACCAGATCGCGTGCAGCGAGTTGATGATCGACCTGCCGTAGACGCGTTGTACCCGCAGCCCGTGCGTGTTCTGAGCGACGTCGGTGATGGCGTCGCTCGCACCACCGACGAACAGTGCCAGGGCGACGAGGACGGCGGTCGGCGACGATGCGGCCACCGCCGTGAGCACGGCGATGCCCGCGGTGCCCACCACGGCCATCCGTGCGGAGGTGAACCTGCGGATCAGCGTGCCTGCCAAGAGGCCCGCTGCCAGCGCACCGGTGGGGAACGCCGCGACCACGAGCCCGTAGGTGGTGTTGTCGAGGCCCAGATCGGTCTTGATCTCGGGCAACCGCGGCGCGAGGTTGGCGAACAGAGCCCCGTTGGTGAGGAACAGTGCGGCGGTGGCGAACCTGGCGCGTCGGGCCGTCTGGGCGTGCATCGAATCCACCGGGCCCGCGACCATTCCGGCGACGATACTGGCCCGGTGACGACATCGATCGAGCCGGCCGCAGCCGACCTGTTGGGCCTCTTCCCGCCGGGCGCCCGCGTCGGCGACGACGGCACGCTGGTGGTCGGAGGGTGCCGGCTCGACGACGTCGCCGAGGAGTTCGGGACCCCGGCGATCGTCGTCGACGCGGGCGCCCTGGCGCGCCGGGCCCGCGACTACCTGTCGGCCTTCCGGAGCCGCTGGCCGCGCACCGACGTCGCGTTCGCGTCGAAGTCGTTCCCGTGCACCGCCGTGCAGCGCGTGATGGTCGCCAACGGGTTGCACCTCGACGTGGCAGGCGGCGGCGAGATCCTCGGCGCGCTCAAGGCGGGCGCCGATCCAGCCGCACTGGTCATGCACGGCAACGCCAAGTCCGACGAGGAGATCGCGATGGCGCTCGATCACGGCGTCGGGCTCGTCGTGGTCGACAACTTCGACGACATCGACCCGTTGGAGTCGGCGGCCCGGCTGGGCACCGCGGGCGGCAGACCGCAGCCCTGCCTGGTCCGCGTCATCCCCGGCGTGACGGCGAGCACGCATGCCTCGCAGGCCACCGGCCACACGGGGTCGAAGTTCGGGCTGTCGCCCGCCCAAGCCCGCGAGGCGATCGCCCGCATCGAACGCAGTCCCGTGCTGCGGCTCGACGGGCTGCACACCCACGTCGGTTCCCAGCTGCTCGACGTCGACGAACTCGCCGCGGCCGTGGCACCCATCGCCGCGCTGGGCACGTTCGACACCTACGACCTGGGCGGTGGACTCGGCGTGCGGTACACCTACGGCGAGCGCGCGCCGGATCTCGACGCCTACGCCGACGCCCTGGTGGGTCGCGCCCGCGAGCTGCTGCCCGCGGGTTGCCGGCTCATCGTCGAACCCGGTCGCAGCATGGTCGCCGCGGCTGCGTGCACGCTGTATCGCGTCACGACCGTCAAACGCGGGACCGTCACCCACGTCGCCGTCGACGGGGGCATGGGCGACAACCTCGAGGTGTCGTTGACCGGGCAGCGCTTCGAGGCGGCGATCGCGACCCGGTTCGGGTCGGGCGGCGAGCCGGTGACGGTCGTCGGCAGGCACTGCGAGTCCGGCGACCAGCTGATCGACCGGATCTCCCTACCTGGGCCCGCGGTGGGCGATCTGCTGGCGGTTCCGGTCACCGGCGCGTACTGCTTCACGATGTCGAACCAGTACAACGGGGCCCGGCGGGTGCCAGTGGTGTTCGTCGAGGACGGGGTGGCCCGGCTGGTGGTCCGACGCGACACCTGGGCCGATCTGCTGGCCCGCGACGTCGACCCGTAGTCCGGTCGGGGTGGTGCGCGCGGTGCGCCGGGGTTCGGCAGTATTGCGGCCATGAGCGAGCTTCCCCCGTCCCTGGTCGACCTGGCTCGTCGTCATGGCGTGGCCACCGGCTTCGACGATTGGAGCGGACGGTATCGACCGGCCGCGGAGTCGACCCTGGTCGCGGTGCTCGAGGCGCTGGGCGTGCCCGCCACCGACGACGAGCAGCGCGCGGCGTCCCTGGCCGAGCACGACCGCAGGCACTGGCAGCGCTGCGTGACGCCGACGATCGTCACCCGCACCGACCGGTCGGCGACGTTCTGGGTGCACGTCGAACACGGTGCGCCCGTCGAGCCGTGGATCCGCCTCGAGGACGGCTCGGTGCGCACGGGTCTGCGCCAACTGGAGAACAACGCGCCGCCGTTCGACCTCGACGGTCAGCTGATCGGCGAGGCCACGTTCGAGCTGCCCGCGCACCTGCCCCTCGGGTACCACCGGCTGCACGTGCGAGCCGGCTCCCGGGAGGACACGGCCACGGTCATCGTCACCCCCACCACGCTGCCCCTGCCCGCACGGCTTGCCGTCGGGCGCAGTTGGGGCCTGGCCACCCAGCTCTACAGCGTGCGCTCGGACCGGTCGTGGGGCATCGGCGATCTCACGGACCTGACCGATCTGGCGGTGTGGTCGGCAAGCGTGCACGGCGCCGGCTTCATCCTGGTGAACCCCCTGCACGCCGCGGCGCCCACCGCCCCGATGGAACCCTCGCCGTACCTGCCGACGTCGCGCAGGTTCGTCAACCCGATCTATCTGCGGGTGGAGGCGGTTGCCGAGTATGCCTACGCGCGCGATCGCGGCCGCATGCGCAAGGCACGCAGTTCGGCCCAGTCACGCGCTGCGGCAAGCGAACTCGTCGACCGCGACGCCGCATGGAAGAGCAAGCGCGCTGCGCTGAAGCACCTCTACCGGGTGCCCCGCTCGGCGGGTCGGGAGCTGGCGTACGCCGGATACCGCGCCAGAGAGGGCGCGAGCCTCGACTCCTTCGCGACGTGGTGTGCGCTGGCGGAGGTGCACGGCAACGACTGGCACGCGTGGCCCGAGGCGTTGCAGCACCCGTCGAATCCCGCGGTGACCAAGTTCGCGGCGAAGCATGCCGACGCGGTCGACTTCCACCGGTGGCTGCAATGGCAGCTCGACGATCAGCTGACCGGCGCGCAGGCGACCGCGGTCGCGGCGGGCATGCCGCTGGGCGTCATGCACGACCTCGCGGTCGGCGTCGACCCCAACGGCGCCGATGCCTGGGCCATGCAGGACGTGCTGGCGCTGGGGGTGGCCGCTGGCGCGCCGCCCGACGAGTTCAACCAGCTCGGCCAGGACTGGTCGCAGCCGCCGTGGCGGCCGGACCGGCTCGTCGACACCGCCTACGAGCCGTTCCGCGCCGTCGTCGGGGCGGCGCTGCGCCACTCCGGCGGCGTGCGGATCGACCACATCATCGGCCTGTTCCGGCTGTGGTGGATCCCGCGTGGGACCGCACCCACCGAGGGCACCTACGTGCGCTACGACCACGAGGCGATGGTCGGGATCGTCGCGCTGGAGGCCTACCGGGCCGGGGCGGTCGTGGTGGGTGAGGATCTCGGCGTGGTCGAGCCGTGGGTGCGCGAGTACCTGCTGGAGCGCGGCCTGCTGGGGACCTCGATTCTGTGGTTCGAATCGGACGGGGAGACCGGCGGGCCGCTCCCTGCCAGCCGGTGGAGGGAGTACTGCCTGTCCGCGGTCACGACCCACGACCTGCCGCCGACCGCCGGTTACCTGGCAGGCGAACACGTCCGGATCCGCAGCGAACTCGGTCTGCTCACCCGGTCCACCGAGGAGGAGCTGGCCGCCGACCGTGCCGAGCAGGAGGCGTGGTTGGCCGAACTCCGCAGGCTCGGCCTGCTCGCCCAGGACGCCGAGGTGGACGACTCGGTGGACGACGTGGTGCGCGCGCTGTACGAGTACCTGGGTCGGACGCCGTCGCGCCTGCTGGCGCTGGCCCTGCCGGATGCGGTGGGCGACGTTCGCACCCAGAATCAGCCAGGCACCGTCGACGAATATCCCAACTGGCGCGTTCCGCTCGCAGGTCCGGATGGCCGTGTGATGCTGCTGGAGGACGTGTTCGCCGACGCCCGCGCTGCGGCTTTGGCCCAGGTGATGCACGATCAGGTAACGCCCGGGGATGAGTGACCGAAGTTTCTCATGGGACTGAACTGCGATATGTTCGCAGCCGCACCGCGACACACGGAGGTCACGTGAAGAAATTCGCCGTTCTGGGCGCCGGCGCCATCGCCGCCGCCACGATCGCTCTCATCAGCCCGGGTGTCGCCTACGCGGAACCCGCCAGCGCCAGCTCGCTGAACGTCGTCGGCGAGCCCTACGCACGTGCCCTGGCGATCCTGAAGAGCCAGAACGTCAAGGCCTTCTTCGGTGGAGCGGTCGGCAGCGACTACCCGCAGGCCGAGTGCATCGTCTCCCAGCAGAAGGTCACCGGCGGTGGCCGGATGTACCTCAACGTCGACTGCACCGAGGAAGCCGTGCTCAACGCGACGGCCAACACCCCGGCAGGCGCGGGCCAGGCCAAGCCGGGCCCCGGTGGGAACGCTCCCGCGCCCGGCGCGGGTCAGGGCACCTACGGCGGCCCCGTCGGCGTGCCGGTGCCCGTCGGCTGACCTCGTCACCGCACCTAGGCGCTACCGGCGGTCCCACGTAGCGTCGTAGACTCCCCTTGCCACGTCCAGAGGAGGGGGCCACATGTCGCATCCGCAGCGAACCATCACCGAGATCGATCCCGGGCCGGTTCAGATCCAGGCCCGCAAGGTCCACTTCGACGTCGGGGACATCCCGCTGCAGTGGATACCGAAGCACCCCGTGGCGTCCAACGTCATCAGCCTGCTCAACGTCGTGCTGCCCGCGGCCGAGCGGTGGTTCGTCGAGACCTACAACGAGGCGCTCCCGCTCGTGAAGGACCCGAAGCTCGCGGAGGACATCCGCGGCTTCATCGGCCAGGAGGCCACGCACGCCGACGTCCACGACAAGGTGTTGCGCGAGTACATGGTCCACCACGGCGTCGACGTCGGACCGATCCTGGACCAGATCGAGTACGTCTTCGAGAAGGTGCTCGCACCCAGCAAGTCGTCCGACCCGGCGAAGCGGCTCAACCACCTGTGCGACCGGTTGTGGCTGATCGCCGCCATCGAGCACTACACCGCGGTGATGGGTGACTTCGCGCTGAACTGTGCGTGGGACGAGCACGGCGCGGACCCGACCATGGTCGACCTGTTCCGCTGGCACGGCGCCGAAGAGGTCGAGCATCGCATGGTGGCGCATGACGTCGCGATGTACTTCCACGACAGCTACCTCGACCGGATCCGAGCGATGGCGGTGTCGATCGTCATGATTGCCACGTTCTTCCAGCGCGGCGCGTGGTACCTGACGAAGTCCGATCCCAGCCTCGACGTCTCGTGGTGGCAGATGCAGCGCATGCGCATGCGCGACTCCAAGGCGGGACTGCTGCCGCTGTATCGAAAGTTGTTCGGCGCCAACACCTTCGTGTACTTCAAGCCGGGTTTCACGCCCGAGGTGATGGGCTCGACGGCCCAGGCCGTGTCGTATCTGGCCACGTCGCCGGCCGCCCGCGCGGCGCATCTTTGATGGGCATCGTCGCCCGGATCCGGCAGGCGCCACCGAGCGCGTCGGGCCGGCTGCGCCACGACTGGAGCCTCGGCATCGCCGACGCCGCGTTGAGCGGCCTGTTCGCCCTGTCGGCCGCCGTGCGCAAGGTGGCGCCGGTGCCCGAGGTCGACCGCGCCGTCACGCTGGTGGTGGCCGACCGCACGGTGGTCGCGCACGACCAGGACGTGATCGCCCTGCGGCTGACCGCTCCCGGCGGCGGGTCACTCCCGCGCTGGCATCCCGGATCGCACATCGACATCCGCCTCCCGAGCGGCAGGCTGCGCCAATACTCGCTGTGTGGTGACCCCGACGACGAGTCCGCGTACCGCATCGCCGTGCGCCGCATCCCGGGCGGCGGCGGTGGATCGGTCGAGGTGCACGACGACCTTCGCGTCGGCTCGCTGGTCACCACGAGCGGCCCGCGCAACGCCTTTCCCCTGACCGTGCCCGGCTACGGCTCCCCCGCCCGCCGCGTCCGGTTTATCGCAGGCGGCATCGGCATCACGCCGATCCTGCCGATGCTGGCCGCCGCGCAACGGCTCGGCGTCGGCTGGTCGATGGTCTACGTCGGACGCAGCGCCGACAGCCTGCCGTTCCTCGACGAGGTCGCCCGCTTCGGCGGGCGCGTGACGATCCGGACCGACGACAGATACGGGCTGCCGACCGCGGCCGACCTGGTCGGAGAGTGCGCGGCGGGCACCACGGTGTACGCGTGCGGCCCCGCGGCGCTGTTGACGTCGGTGCGCACGCATCTCGTCGGCCGTGACGACGTTGAGTTGCACTTCGAGCGCTTCGCTGCGCCGCCGGTGGTCGACGGCCGCGAGTTCAGCGTCCGGGTCGCGGGCACGGATGACGTGGTCCGGGTCGGAGAGACGACGACGGTGCTGTCGGCGCTCGTGAGTTCGGGGGTGCACGTGCCGTATTCGTGTCAGCAGGGTTTCTGCGGTACGTGCCGGACGCGCGTGCTCGCCGGGGCCGTGGACCACCGCGACACGCTGCTGACCGAGCCGGAACGGGAGGCGGGCATGATGCTGGTCTGCGTATCCCGGGCCGCCGGGGACGAGGGGCTCGTCCTGGACCTCTGAGGTCCGCGATCGGTCTACTATTCGCCCATGTCGCAGGCTGATGGGTGCTTGCCGAAGTGCGCCGTCGTCGCGCCCGTCGTCGCAGGCGTCACCGCCGATCCCGTGTGGATGTCGGCCTTCGCCCGCCACCTCGAGGACTGCGGGTTCGAGTCGATCGTGGTCGTCGAGCACACCGTCCTGCTGACCCGGTACGAAAGCGTCTACCCCTACGACCCGTCCGGGCGCGTCGACATCCCGTCCGACTGTCCCGTACCGGACCCGCTCGACCTCCTGGCTTTCCTCGCGGGACGGACGACGCGGCTGGGCCTGGCGACCGGTGTGCTGGTGCTGCCGAACCACCATCCCGTCGCGCTGGCCAAGCGGGTGGCCACCGTCGACGTACTGTCGTCGGGCCGGCTGCGGCTCGGCATTGGAATGGGTTGGCTGCGTGAAGAACTCGAGGCCTGTGATGCTCCGTTCGATGAGCGTGGCCGCCGCGCCGACGAGCAGATCGACGTGCTGCGGCTGCTGTGGTCCGACCAGCCCGACGGGGCGAGTCATCACGGCGAGTTCTTCGACTTCGACCACGTGGCGTGCCATCCGAAGCCGACGCGCCAGGTGCCGATCCACGTCGGCGGGCACAGCAGGGCCGCCGCCCGCCGTGCGGGTCGGCGCGGCGACGGGCTGCAGCCACTCGGCGTCACCGGTGCCGCGCTCGCCGACCTCGTCGCGCTGATGCGCGAGGAGGCCGAACGGTCCGGCCGCGACTCGGACGCGCTCGAACTGTCGCTGGGCCACCTGGTCACCAAGGTGGACGCCGAACGGGCAGGGCGGCTGGCCGACCTGGGCGCCGATCGGCTCGTGCTGGCGATGCCGCCGACGGCGGAGCTCGAGGAGGCCAAGGACGTCGTGTCGGCGTGCGCGGAGCGGCTGGGGCTGACGCCGTGGGCCTGACCACCGCCGACCGCCTGGCGCTGGCCGACCTGGTCCACCTGTACGCCGCGGCCGTCGACGACCGCCGGTTCGACGACGTCGCCGAATTGTTCACCCAGACAGCAGAACTGCACCTGCCGGACCCGCCGCGAGCGCTGGAGCCGGTCCGCGTCCATCACGGCAGGAGCGGCGTCCGCGCGACGCTGGCCGCACTCGCCGACGTGGAGCGCACCGAGCACGCCATCGTCGGCGAGGTGTACGCCGCGGGCACCGGACCGGGTCATGCGCTGGGCCGCATCACGTGCGTGGCGCACCACTGGACCCGTCGCGACGGGATGGCGCACGACGTGGCGTGGCACCTGCGCTACGACGACGAGTACGCCTGGACCGCGCTCGGGTGGCGCATCCACGGCAGGGCGCTGACCATCAACGCCATCGAGAGCAAGCCGGTCAGTCGGCTGCGAGACGCTCGAGCAGCGAATCCAGCAGCGGCAACTGACCCTTCAAGAGCTTCACCCGGGCCTCCTCGACGGGCAGCCATGCCACCCGATCCACCTCCGGGTACTCCCTGACGCGGCCCGACCCCTTCGGCCACTCCAGCTCGAACGTGTTGCTCACGCTGTCGGTGACGTCGAGGTCACCCTGGACCGCGAACGCCGTGACCACCTTGCCGCCTGCCTGCTTGACCGGTGGCAGGTCCAGCCGCGGGCCGTCGGGGGCGTCGAACCCGATCTCCTCGCGGAACTCCCGCCGCGCGGCCGACCACGGGTCCTCGTCGGTCGTGTACTCGCCCTTGGGAATCGACCAGGCGCCGTCGTCCTTACGGGCCCAGAACGGGCCACCGGGATGGCCGAGCAGCACCTCGATCCCGTCGTCGGTGATGCGGTACAGCAGCAGTCCGGCGCTGAGCTTGGGCACGCGACGAGCCTACGGAGGGCCGGTGGGGCGCCCTCGCTGCGGCCCCCTGCGGTTGGCGCGCATCCGGGGATGCACGATGCTGGAACGGTGACGCGTCCCTGGCCGCTCCGCCACTGGGATCCCCGTCGTTCACTCGACGTGCTGGCCAATACCGGGGTGACGGCGGCGTATCTGAGCACGTTCATCACCATCCGCGGGCTGATCAGGGGCAGACGACTGGCGGTGCAGACGGGCGGTGGCCGCCTGGAGCTCACCGTCGACGACCTGGTGTCCCGGTTGGATCTGCGCAGCGTGAGCGCCGGGCGACTCGACGACATTCGGCTCACCGCGCGTGACGTGCGGTGGAACGGCCACGCCCTGGATCGAGCGACTGCCGTGCTGCACGGTGTCCACGTCACCCCGACGGTGCCGCCCGTGCTCGTCGCCGCACCCGTCGACGTGAGCGTCGACCTGCCCGCGGCGACGCTCGACCACCTGTTCCGGGCAGGCGCGCCCAGGCTGGGCGGCCGCGTCGACGGCGACGGCGTCGCCCGGCTCCACGTCGCACGTAGGGAGGGCGCGGGATCGCTCGAGGTGACGGCACGGCTCGAGGGCTCCACGCTGTGGCTGGTGCCGCAGGCGGTGGTGCGCCGCCGCCGTTGGTCGCTGCCGCATCGCACGCCCGGCTACCGGATCCAGCTGCCCGACCTTCCACACGGGTTCCGCATCACCGAGGTGGACTTCGCCCCCGGTGTGGTTCGCATCAGCGGCACGCTGGACGAATGGCGGGCCGACGTGCCGCGCACCCGCCTGGAGGACGTCGTCGCGCAGCTGAGCTCGGTGAGTGGGCCGTTGCAGGTGATCTGGCCCGGCAGGGACCGTTGAGGTTCCTTCGCTAGAGTTTCGGCCGTGCCGAAGCGCCCCCCACCCCACGGATTTCAGCGCTACGTCGCACTCGGCGACAGCCAGACCGAGGGTTTGTGGGACGGCACCGATGCCACCGGCGTGGCCGGTTTCGCCGACCGTCTCGCAGCGCACCTCGACGCGTTGCATCCCGGTCTGCGGTACGCCAATCTGGCGGTGCGCGGCAGGCGGATCCGGAACGTGCTCGACGAGCAGCTGCCCGCGGCGCTGGCCATGGCGCCGGACCTGATCACCACGTGCATCGGGATGAACGACGTCACGCGCCCCGGCCGCACCTTCGACCGCGCGCTGGCCGACCTCGACCTCCTACACGACCGGCTCGCGGAGTCGGGCGCGACGGTGGTCACCACGACGTTCCCCGACCTCGCGCGCATCCTGCCGGTCGGCAGGCTGATCGCCGGCCGGGTCGTGGAGATCAATGGCGTCATTCGCGCGGCGGCGGCCCGGCACGACTTCCGGCTGGTGGATCTGTACGGTGCGCCGTCGATGAGTGACCCGCAGACGTGGAGTGACGACCGCGTGCACGGCTCACCCGCGGGGCACGCCCTGTTCGAGGCCGCAGCGGCGGAGGCCCTCGATCTGCCTGACAGCAGCCATGATTGGGCGACGATGCGGCCTAACGTCGTCATGCCTGGGCTCAACTCGAGGATGTACTCGCAGGCGCTGTGGGCCCAGAATCTGCTGATGCCGTGGGTGTGGCGGAACCTGCGTGGGCTCTCGAGTGCGAATGGCCGTGGGCCGAAGCGACCCGAACTCGGCTACGTCGGCTCTGTCGGCGATGTCGCCGAACGCTCAGAAGCCGAGTAGCCCGAAGGGAATCGGGTTCTGCCCGTTGCCGATCGACGCGATGGCGCCGGGGCAGAACATCGAGATGGCCAGGCCGGTGAACATGGTTGCGGGTCCCAGGGACATGCCTGCGCCGTCGGCGACCTTCGCGGCGGCGTCGGCGGCGGTCTGGCCGGGCTCCGAGAGCATCGGGCAGACCGACTGTCCCATGGCCACCGCGTCGGCCGGGTTGGTCGCCGTCATGGCGACGCCCGCGTTGTCGAGTGCGTTGAGGAAGGCGTCGTCGACCGGGTCCGCGTGAGCGGGTGCGGCGGCCAGCACGGTCGTGGTGGCGATGCCTGCGACGAGGGCGGCCACGCGAGCAGCCTGGAATCTACGATGCACGCCCGAAGCGTACGGCGCAGGCGGTGACGGGCCCAACTCAGACGCCGGTCCAGGTCTCGTCGAGTTGCTGGGCCACGTCGATGACCTTGGCCTTCACCGATTCCGGGCTGTCGATCTCCCCTGCCACGTGGGCGGCGATGAATCGCTTGATCTCGGCGTCGACGCCACCGACGATCCGGACGACCTCGGCCCGCAACGTCTTCGACGTCACGTGAATGGCGATGTCGGCTGCGCGGGGCTTGTGCACGTCGAGGATCAGCAGCAGTGGTTCGGCGGCCATCGCCTCGGCCCGCAGCGAGATCTCGCCGAACACGACGAAGCGCGGCTTGTCGATGCGCAGGTCCACGACCATGTCGATCTCGAGCGGGATCCGGATCGAGAACGTGATCGAGTCCCCGACGTGCCTGGTGACCTGCGGGGTCTGCACGTTGACCTTGGCCGTGACCTTGGCGAGCTTGCCTGGACCCTGGGCGATCGGGCCGATGGTGAACTCGTCGCCGGCGATCGATGCGATGGCGTCGCCGACGCGCTCCTCGGACACTGCGACCTCGAAGAACCGGCGGCCGAATTCCTCGTATGTCAGATACTGGTGGTCAGGCATGGTCCTGCTACGTTCTCACGTCCGCAGGCGCAGTCAACCCGACCCGCCCGAATCTCACCGGTCCTCGATGAACAGGCGTACGGCAGTGACCGCGCCGGGCCCGGAACCCACGTCGGTGAACAGCACGCCCCGCTGCCCGTCGACCTCGACGCCAGCGGTGACGGTGTTGCCCGCGGTGATGGCCTTTCGCCACCGTCCGCCGCGCAACCGGGCCGCCAGATCCGACGCGCTGATCCGGTCTCCGTCGCCGACCGTGACGGGCACGTCGCCGGACAGCCGTCGCCGGACCGCGACCTCGTTGCCCGCGCACGCGTCGTCGAGCAGGTCGGTGACCTTGCGGCGCCGACCGGCGCCCGCGCGCCGGAACCCCGAGGCGAATCCCACGGCGCCGGCGAGACCCTGGTTGCGCAGCAACCCCAGCCCGAGGCCGAGGCCCGGCCGCACCGACGCGATGCCGCTGCGCGCGAACTCGAGGACCATCGAGGGCAGTTCCCAGTGCGCCCGCAGCCGGGTGATCGCGTAGCCGTGCCGAACGGGCGTCAGGTCGTAGCGCAGGTAGGCGGGAATGGCCATGGTCAGCGACGCGCCCATCGTGACGTGCAGCGTCAGGTCGCGCACCACGGTGCAGCCGTGGACGACGTCGACGCCAGGGCCGAACGCGATGTCGCGGGGGCCGATGAACGTGTCGTAGAACCGCCCGATGCGGTCGTGGCCGCGGTGCGGCGCCGATCCGACGGGATCTTCGATCTGCCCGTCGGCCGCGAAGAGCCCCACCCATGCCGAACGTTCGTGGGCTGCCGCGGCCTCGGGTGAGCGTTCGACGGCGGCCAGCAGGTCGCCGCGCGCGGGGGCGGGGGGTCCAGCAGCCGGGGCAGGGGGTTCTGACACCCACACATCGTCGCTCAGCCAGGTGGGGTCCGACGGCCGATCGTGGCGAACCGTCCGGATCACGCGCACACTGGTGAGGTCGCCCGCACCAGCCGGGGTCGACCAGCACGAGGAGGATGGCGATGAGCCAGAACGGACCGTTCGGAATCGACCCCGAGGACTTCGACCGGGCCATTCGCGAGGCCGGCGAGGGTTTGCGCGACGCGGTCGACAAGATCAGCAGGGGCGCCGGCTGGGCGACGCTGCTCGGCGACCTCACCCAGACGTCGCGGCCGAAGGCCGAACCGGAGACGACCGGTGAGAAGGGTGACGGGGTGTGGTCGATCTACACCGTCGACGCCGAGGGCGGCGCGCACATCGAAGAGGTCTACCCGACCGAACTGGACGCGTTGCGCGCCAACAAGAACAACACCGACCCGACACGGCGGGTCCGCTTCCTGCCGTACGGCATCGCGGTGAGCGTGCTCGACGCCACCTCCGAGTAATACAGGCCTCCGAGTGATCCGGCCGCCATCGACACCGGCCTGACCGGAGCGAAACGACTCGACGCCCGAGGCGAACCCGTTAGGCTTTGCCACGACGTCGAGGAGGGCACCACATTGTTTCGCGAACTGACGATTGCCGCCGCCGTGGTGGCTGCAGCGATCGGGCTGGCTCCATCCGCGGGCGCCGACCCGACCAACGACTTCTCCGATGAGCCGGGCCGCTACCCCACCGACGTTCCCGGAATGGTGTACGACGCCGCGCTGAACGGTCCGTGCACCAACTACCAGCTGTTCACCTTCGGCCGCGGTCGCGGTGGGCAGCCGCTGGTGTGTCACTACATCCCGAATCAGTGGCCGCCGGTCTACACCGGGTTCTGGGTGGCGTCGTACCCGTTGCACGGGCAGCAGGACATCGGCGCACCGTGCCCAGGGCCGAAGTCGGCCGCGCAGTCGCCCGACGGTCGACCAATGGTGTGCCTCGGTGCGCGGGGCTGGCAGCCCGGCACACTGACGGGTGCCGGGTTCTTCCCGGGCTGATCCCGACGCCTCGGGTCCCACCGATCAGTGCCGCCGACTTCGACCATACGGACGGGATTGAGCTGTATGGTCATGGGCTGTGAGCGTTGACGTGAAGTTCAATCTGTCCGACGTCTTCGGTGCGGTCGCGAAGTCCATCCCGGACGAGACCTTCCTGGTGTGGCGCGACCGCCGGATGACCTACGCCGAGGTCGACGCCCGCGTCGATGGCTTCGCCAACTACCTGGCGTCCGTCGGGTTGGGCTGCCACACCGAACGCGACGGCCTGGCCGGTCACGAGTCCGGTCAGGACCACCTCGGCATCTATCTGCGCAACGGCAACGAGTACCTCGAAGCGATGATCGGCGGGTTCCGCGCCCGGGTCGCACCGTTCAACGTCAGCTACCGCTACGTCGAGGAGGAATTGCTCTACCTGCTCACCGACTCGAAGTCGCGTGCGCTGGTCTACCCCTCGGAGTTCGCACCGCGGGTCGCCGCCATCCGGGACCGGCTGCCCCACCTGACGGTGCTGATCCAGGTCGCCGACGACTCCGGACACGAATTGCTGCCCGGCGCAGTCGACTTCGAGTCCGTCGTCACGACACCGCCGCCGGCGAGTGGCATGCCCAAGCCCACGGGCGACGACCTCTACATCCTCTACACCGGCGGAACCACGGGCATGCCGAAAGGCGTGCTGTGGCGCCAGCACGACATCTTCCTGTCCTCGATGGGCGGACGGCCGTGGGGCAGCGATCAGGCGCTCGCGTCCTACGACGAACTCGCCGCCAAGGCCAGCGCATCACCCGGGGCGATGTCGATCCTGATGATTCCGCCGCTGATGCACGGTGCCGCCCAGTGGGCGACGTTCAACATGGTCACGATGGGCGGACGCGTCGTGATCCCCGACGACGTCGAGCGCATGCGACCCGCCGAGGTGCTCCGGTTGGCCGAGCGGGAGCGGGTGCTGAGCATCCCCGTGGTGGGCGACGCGATCGCGCGACCCCTCGTCGAGGAGATCGAGGCGGGCGACTACGACCTGTCGGGATTGGTGACCATCTCCAACGGCGGTGCGCCGATGTCGCCGACGGTCCGTGCGCGCATCCTGGCCGCCCTGCCGAACATCATGGTGATGGACGCCGTCGGGGCGTCGGAGTCGGGCGCGCAGATGAGCACGTTCAACGCCGCGGGCGCCGAGGCGACGCCTGCGACCTTCACCCCGCAGTTCGACACCGCCGTCGTGTCCGCCGACCTCGACCGCGTACTCCGGCCGGGTGAGGGCAAGGGCTGGCTGGCCCGCCGGGATCTGATCCCGCTCGGCTACCTCGGCGACGCCGAGAAGACCGCCCGCACCTTCCCCACCATCGACGGCGTGCGCTGGTCGGTGCCCGGTGACCGCGCCAACGTGCTCGACGACGGGCGCATCGAACTGCTTGGCCGCGACTCGGTGACCATCAACTCCGGCGGCGAGAAGATCTTCGTCGAGGAGGTCGAGCGGGCCATCGCGGCGCACCCGGCCGTGTACGACGTGGTGGTCGTCGGAAGGCCCTCGGAGCGTTGGGGCAGCGAGGTGGTCGCGGTCGTGCAGTTCGCCGAGGGCGCTTCGGCCACCGACGAGGAGCTCGTCGAAACCTGCCGCACGTCGATCGCGCGCTACAAGATCCCGAAGGCGTTCGTCCGGGCCGAGGCCATCGTCCGGTCGCCCGCGGGCAAGGCCGACTACCGCTGGGCCAAGAGCGTCGCGGCCGAGGGCGTGAGGTCTCGGTAGTCGGCCAGTACCGCGGTGGTGCGGTATCGGAAGGTCTCGGTCGGTGCGATGTCGAGGCACGTCCCGGCCGCCATCAGGGCGCGTGCCTTGAAGGCGCGCGCCGCAGAACTCAGGACGTGCACGACGGGTTCGAGTCCCGGCACCAGTGCGGCGTCCGCGTCGCCCCAGACGATCACCTCGGCGAGGCCTCGCTTGGCGGTGCGGGTTACGGCGCTGCGCAGCTCCTCGTCGGTCGCGATGGCCCCGGCCGACACCGCGATCGACTGCGATCGCAGCGGCGCGGTCGAGTCGTCGTCGGCGTCTCGATGGTCGGCGTGCACGCCGAGGATCCGCAGGGGCGCCGCGTCGCAGTCCTCGGTCAGCACGACCGAGACGTCCCAGCCCGCCATGGCGCGGTCGACGAGCCATCCGCCCGCGTGGGCCACCACCTCGGTGGCGTCGCGCGCGGTCACCCGGAGCTGGTACTTGCCCAGCCTGCTGGTGACCGGGGCACCCGCCCGTGCACTACCGACGCCGTACGTTCCAGTGCTCGCCACATTCGCTCCCGGGGTTGTCGTGGGCTTCCCGACACTACCAAGAGCGTGACATTCGCAAGACGATCTGTAAAGAACCTCTGCGGCCCGGCGTCGTCGGGCCAATCTTGAAAGGAACTGGCTCGCAGCGGTTCCGCGCCACCGGGCCCATCACCCGGTCGGCTGAGCGAAGCGACGCCGGATGCCGGCGAGCATCTCGACGTGGGCTGCGGTGGCCTGACGGACGGTGGCCGAGGCCAACGGTGCGGGCGCCACCACGCGAAGACGCTCGGTGACCCGGGTGCCGCCGGCGTTGGGCTCGAACGACACGACGCCGTCGAGGCGGACGTGGGGAAACTGGCGCGCCTCGGTGAGCACGTCGCCGGCGTCGGGAACGGTCAGGGTGGCGGTGTAGGTGACCCCCACGGTGAGGCGACCCAGCCGGATGCGGTCGCGCACCCGGTAGCTCTGCACGTAGCCGTCGCAGTGCCGAACCCGATCCGCCGGGCGGACCGACACGACCAGCGGGTGGACCTCACGGATGTTGCGGAGGTCGACGTAGAAGTCGCGGACGGCTTCCGGCGGTGCGGGCACGTCCTCTGCGAGCACGCAGTCGGCACTGCGGGTCCACCACGTGCGGCCGCGCGTCACCCGCCGAATCTAGCCGGTCGGCCGGGTAGCTTGTCGCCATGACGGGCTTCTCGCACCCACTCTCCCTGGACGGCAAGACGGCCATCGTCACCGGCGCTGCCCGCGGCGTCGGGCGGGGCATCGCACGCGCCCTGCTCAGCCGTGGCGCACGCGTACTCGGCGTCGACCGCGACGGCGACGGGCTCGCGGCCACGTCCGACGGGTTCGCGGCCGACGGGTTGCACATGGAGTCGGCCGTGATCGACCTCCGCGATCCGGATAGTCCCCGGCTCGTCGTCGAGGCCGCGCTCGCGGCACACGGCCGCATCGACGCGCTGATCAACAACGCCGTGGCCACCAATGAACCCAAGGCGCTCGTCGACGTCACCGCCGACGACTACGACCTGGTGTTCGACACCGCGCCGCGGGCCACCTTCTTCCTCATGCAGGCCGTGCATCCCGTGATGGCCGCTGCCGGCGGCGGGTCGATCGTCAACCTCGGATCGGCATCCGGCACCGGCGGACAAGCCAGGTTCGCTGCCTACGCCGGTGCGAAGGAAGCGGTGCGCGGCATGTCGAAGGCCGCCGCCCTGGAGTGGGGGCGTGACGACATCAGGGTCAACGTCGTCTGCCCGTTCGCGGACTCCGAGGGCGTGCAGGCCTGGGAACAATTGGCGCCCAAGGACTTCGAGCGTGCCGTTCGCTCGGTGCCCCTGCGACGCGTCGGTCGTACCTGCGAGGACATCGGCGCGGTGGTCGCATTCCTCATCAGTGACGACGCCGGCTACCTCACCGCGCAGACCATCCACGTCGATGGGGGCATGGGCGTCTACCGCTGAGGCAGCCGTTCCCACGTAACGGATCTCGGGCGCGAGCGTGACGCTGGAGTCAAGCTCGAGTATCGAAAGCTCAAACAATCCGTGCCGCAAGCCATCTCGCGTCTCGTAGGACTCGACTGACGTCGAATCCAGCCCTGGCGAACACGACCCGCATGCACGTCCTCGGGCATTTGTGAAATCGCAACGCGCTCAACGCGTTCTGAGACCCACGCCATGCCTCCGGCCAAACGTGACCGCTGCCACATATCTTGGCACTGGCCGAAACCCGTTGCTAGCGTCCGACGCCATGATTGGATTCGCGACCGCAACGCTGTTGACACTCGTCAATCAGGTCTCGGGGACGCCGTACGTGACGGGTGGCGACTCGCCCGCAGGCACGGATTGCTCCGGACTGGCGTCCTGGGTGTCCAACGCGGCAACCGGCCGGCCCGTCTACGGCGATCGGTTCAACACCGGCAACCAGGAATCTGCTCTGCTGGCCCGTGGGTTCCGGTACGGCACCGAACCGGGAGCACTGAACATCGGCTGGAACTCCGGCCACACCGCGGTGACGCTGCCCGACGGCACACCGGTTTCCAGCGGAGAGGGCGGCGGCGTCAAGGTCGGCGGCGGCGGCGCCTTCCAGTCCCAGTTCACCAAGCACATGTACCTGCCCGCCGAAGCACTCGCCGGACCTCCGGCGCCGCCGGACGCACCGCCGCCCCCGCCGCTCGACCCGTTCGCTCCGCCGCCACCTCCGCCGCCCCCACCGGGTGACGTGGTGAACGTGGGGTTCGTGCCGCCTGCCCCGGACCCGCTGACCGCTCCGCCCATCAACGTGCCCGCCGCCCCACCGGTGAACCTTCCCCCCGCCCCACCCGGAGCGGTCCCCGCACCCGCCCCAGACCTGGTCCCCGCACCGCCTCCCGCCGCGATCTAGCCGGCACCCGCCCGGCACCCGCCTCCCCCTGCGATTTGCTGCGCCCGGCGCACTCCTGTTTGCCGACCGTTCAGCCGGGGTACATTCCGCGGGCATCGAAGCAGCCGGTGCGGAGAGGCGTGACAGTTGATCGGGTTCGTGGACTTCGTGCGAGACCGCTGGTCAGTGCTGTCCTTTCTCGCCTACCAACACATGAGCCTGGTGGTGCAGACGCTGCTACTGGCGACCCTGGCCGCAGTCCTGGTCGGCGTCCTGATCTACCGCTCCAGATGGGGTCTGGCCGTCGGTAACTCCTTCACCTCGGTCGGCCTGACCATCCCGTCCTACGCTCTGCTGGGCGTTCTGGTCGGAATCGTGGGGATCGGCGTATTGCCCTCGGTGATCATGCTGGTGTTCTTCGGGTTCCTGCCGATACTTCGCAACGTTCTGGTCGGACTCAACGGCGTCGACCGCACCCTGATCGAGTCGGCCAGGGGCATGGGCATGAGCCGGGCGACCACGCTGCTTCGGCTCGAACTCCCGCTGGCGTGGCCGGTCATCATGACTGGCGTCCGGATCTCGGCACAGATGCTGATGGGCATCGCCGCGATCGCCGCCTACGCGCTGGGTCCCGGCCTCGGCGGCTACATCTTCTCGGGTATCTCCCGCACCGGCGGCGCCAACGCCACGAACTCGATCGTCGCAGGCACCGTCGGCATCCTGATCCTCGCCGTCGTCCTCGACACCGTCCTGAACGTCGTCACCCGGCTCACCACCCCTAGGGGAATCCTTGTCTGATTCAGCGACCATCGACTCCGACGCCACGCAGGACGCCGGCCGCTCCGGCGGGGCGCGCATCCTGCTCGACGGCGTCACCAAGCGCTACGACGCCAAGAGCGCCGCGGCGGTGGACAACGTCACCTTGGAGATCCCGGCCGGCGAGATCGTGATGCTGGTCGGCCCATCGGGTTGCGGCAAGACCACGACGATGAAGATGATCAATCGCCTCATCGAGCCCACCAGTGGACGCATCTTCATCGGCGATGACGACGTCACCCAGCGCAACCCCGACGAGCTGCGCAGGCACATCGGGTACGTCATTCAGGGTGCAGGCCTGTTCCCGCACCTGACCGTCGGCGACAACATCGCGATCGTTCCGCGTCTGCTCAAGTGGGACAAGAAGCGGATCTCGGCGCGCATCGACGAACTGCTCGACCTGGTCAACCTCGAACCGGCCAAGTACCGCGACCGCTATCCCCGCGAACTCTCCGGCGGCCAGCAGCAGCGCGTCGGCGTGGCCCGGGCGCTCGCCGCGGACCCGCCGGTCCTGCTCATGGACGAGCCGTTCGGCGCGGTCGACCCGATCACCCGCCAGCGGCTGCAGGACGAGCTGTTGCGCCTGCAGGAAGAACTCCGCAAGACGATCGTGTTCGTCACGCACGACTTCGACGAGGCAGTGAAGCTCGGCGACAAGATCGCGATCCTCGACCAGGGCTCCAAGATCGTTCAGTACGACACACCCGAGGAGATCCTCGGCAACCCGGCCAACGACTTCGTGCGCGGCTTCGTCGGTCATGGCGCAGCGCTCAAGCAACTGACGTTGACCCGGGTCCGCGACGTCGACCTGCACGAGGCGGCGGTCGCCCACGTCGGCGGCGATCCCACCGCGGCGATACGTGCCGCGGAGGCGATCAACCGTCAGCACGTCATCGTGCTCGACGAGCAGGATCGCCCGCAGCGGTGGCTGTCACTTGAGGAGCTCGCCGCACCGGACGCGCTGGACAATGTGTCCCGCGACGAGGGCCTGGAAGTCGTCAGCCTCGCCTCGACGCTGAACGACGCGCTCGACCTGATGCTGACGTCCTCACACGGCGTCGTCGTGGTCACGGGCCGGCGCAACGTCTACCAGGGCGCGATCCGCGTCGAGACGATCATGGACGCCATGGCCGACCTGCGCGGTGCGCCGGCGCGGGAGGGCTCGTGACGTCGGCGCTTCCCGCGATCGTCACCAACGACGTCCCGACCGCCGGCATCGCCCGGCCGGGCCGGCTCCGCTGGATCCTGCAGCCGACACTGTGCGTGATCGCAGTCGTCGGCGCGCTGCTGTACGTGAACGCCGCCGACGTGTCGGAGTCGGAGAAGCGCTCGCTGGCCGTCCCCGCGCTCCTGACGCTGCTGCGCCAGCACATGGGGGTGAGCCTGGCCGCCACGGTGCTGACGTGCCTGATCGCCATCCCGCTCGGCGTCTTGCTGACCCGCGGCGCGATGCGGCGGTTCTCCAAGCCCATCATCACCGTCGCAGGCTTCGGCCAGGCCGCGCCGGCGATCGGTCTGATCGCGTTGGGCGCGGTCCTATTCGGCATCGGCGCCACCGGCGCCGTGGCCGCTCTCACCATCTACGGCGCGCTGCCGATCATCGCCAACACCGTGGTCGGTCTCGACGGCGTCGACCGCAAGCTGGTCGAGGCCGCGCGCGGCATGGGAATGTCGGCGTTCTCCACGCTGCGGCGGGTCGAGCTCCCGCTGGCCCTGCCCGTGATCATCGCGGGTGTGCGCACCGCGCTGGTGCTCATCGTCGGCACCGCGGCGTTGGCGTCCTTCACCGGTGCGGGCGGACTCGGTCAACTGATCACCACGGGCATCAAACTGCAGCAGAGCACCACGCTGATCGTCGGTGCCATCCTCGTCGCCGCGCTGGCGCTGGCCATCGACTGGCTGGCGCGCGTGGTCGAGATGGTCGCGTCGCCGAAGGGAGTGTAGGGATCATGTTGCGTCGCACCACCGCCGTGCTCGCGGGGCTGGCCATCGCGTCGACCGCCCTTGCGGGGTGCGGCCTGCGCTCGGCCAGCGGCGCCGTACTCGAGGCGCGCCCTGGCGCCATCGCGCACTACGACTCGCTCGACGGGGCGAAGATCACCGTCATCGCCAAGGACTTCACCGAGCAGCTCATCCTCGGCAACATGGTGTCGATCGTCCTTGCGGCGGCGGGCGCGGAGGTCACCAACCTGACGAACACGCCGGGCAGCTTCGGCGTCCGGCAAGCGATGCTCGACGGCAACGCCGACGTCTCGCCCGAGTACACCGGCACGGGCTGGATCAACTATCTCGGCAACGAGCAGCCCGTGAAGGGCGCGCAGGCCCAGTGGCAGGCGGTCAACGAGGCGGACCGGGCGAACGACCTCACCTGGCTGCCGCCTGCGCCGATGAACAACACCTACGCGTTCGCGATCCGCGAGTCCGAGGCGGAGCGGCTCGGGGTGACCAAGCTGTCCGATCTCGAGCGACTTCCCAAGCAGGAGTTGACGTTCTGCGTCGAGAGTGAGTTCGCCAGCCGCAACGACGGTTTCGTCCCCATGCTGGCCACCTACGGCTTGACGCGCGAAGATCTCGGCCGGGTGACCAACCTCGACACCGGCGTCATCTACACCGCAACGGCCAATGGAGACTGCAACTTCGGCGAGGTGTTCACCACCGATGGCCGGATTCCCGCGCTGAACCTACGGGTGCTCGAAGACGACCGGCAGTTCTTTCCGCTGTACAACCTCACCGAGGTGATCCGGACCGAAGTGCTCGAGGCGCATCCCGAACTCGCGGAGATCTTCGGCCAGCTCAATCCGCTGGTGACCAACGAGGTGATGTTGACCCTGAACGCGAAGGTCGACAACGACGGCGAGGATCCGGCGCTGGTCGCCAGGGACTGGCTGATCGAGCAGGGTCTGCTGACCTAGCCGGACCGATCCGTGACGGATCGTTCACGATCGCCAGCAACCGTCGTGCGGGCCGGTAAGCTCCCCGGCGTGTCCGATTGGTCCGCAGGGTTACGGCCGAGCTTGCGCGAGCGGAAGAAGCAGAACACCCGCCGCATGCTCGTCGACGCGGCGGTGAGCCTCTGCCTGGAACAGGGCTACGAGAACACCACGGTCGAGCAGATCTCGGCGGCCGCTGAGATCTCGACCCGAACCTTCAGCCGGTACTTCGCGACCAAGGACGCCGTGTTCATCGCGGTGCTCGACGACCTCGCCAACGAGATCGTCGTGCAACTGGAGGCGCTGCCCGACGACCTCAGCCCGATGGAGGCGTTGCGGGCGGCGCACATGGCGGTGCTGGACGGGGTGTCGCGCCGCTCGCCGCAGGGACTGACCACCGACCGCATCGCACTGATCCTGCGCATCGTCAACTCCTCGGACACGCTGCGGCAGGCCGCGATCGACTACCGCTGCCCGGCCGCGATCGAGGCGCTGGCCCGCAAGATGGGCGTCGCACCCGACGATGCGGATCTCGACCTCGCCGTCGCCCTGTTCTCGACGACGATCGTGACTGCCTGCCGCGACCTGGTCGAGGATCGCGACGACGCGGCGCTGGGACCCCAGATCGTCATGGACCGGTTGGACCGGTCGCTGGGTCACGTGGCGCGGTTCGCGGCCGACATGGATGTCCGGCAGACCGCCGCGGACTAGTTGCGGCGCGTGCGCCAGCCGCCCACGGCCAGCGCGACGCCGATCAGCGCGATGATCGGGCCGAGGACCGTCCACGTCGTCGTGTTGCTCATGGGGCTGCCGCCGACCACGCCGATGCCCTGCAGGGTGAACAGCAGGCCGAACAGGGCGACGACGACGCCGACGCAGATGATGGCGAAACGCATGGCCCGACCCTAGACGTCCGAACGCGGCCTGCCGCGCAGCGCGCCCCACAAGCCGACGCCGATGCCGACCATGGCGCCGCCCAGCCCGATGACCTGCTGGCCGCGCTTGAGGTCGTGGTGCACGCTCATCCCGCCGAGCAGGTCGGCCGCGTCCGCGCCGCCGGAGGCGAGGAACCACCCGCGGGTGTCGTCACCGCGCAGCGCCGCGGCCAGCAGCAGGCCGCCGATCAGAGCGTCGCGGTAGCCCATCGACCTCAGCAGCAGACGCGCCGAGGGGCCCGGATCGTCGGGCTCACCCCACAACCGGTTCGCTCGTAGCGGGTCGACGAGGAAGGACACTCCGGACGCGAGGCGGATGCTGCCCGCCACCAGGGCGGCGCGATCTGTCGGCATGGCTGGAGCCTAGGTCGCCCCGACCCGGCGCCACCGCGGATTGGTCGACCACGGAACCTGAGAAGCCGCTCAGCGACGGTCGCACCCGGGTTACCTAGTCTGCTTTACTAAGGCGATCGAGTAAGGCTGTCCTAACGCTGCCGAGTGAGGAGTCGCGACCGGTGACGCACCCATGACCACCGGGATCACCGACCCGCGCCCGCCGAGCACCGATCAGCACCGCTCCGGCCTGGCGAAGTGGATCCGCAGGCTGGCCGTTCCGATCATCATCGGCTGGGTCCTGCTCGTCGCCGCACTGAATCTGACGGTGCCTCAGCTCGAGGTCGTCGGTCAGATGCAGTCGGTCTCGATGAGCCCGGCCGACGCACCGTCGGTGATCGCGATGAAGCGCGTCGGCACGGTGTTCGAGGAATTCAAGTCCGACAGCTCCGCCATGATCGTGCTCGAGGGCGACAAGCCGCTCGGCGACGAGGCACACCGCTTCTACAACGACATGGTCGACCGGCTCGAGGCCGACGACCAGCACGTCGAACACGTGCAGGACTTCTGGGGCGACCCCCTCACCGAGGCCGGGGCGCAGAGCGACGACCTGAAGGCCGCCTACGTCCAGGTGTACCTCGCAGGCAACCAGGGCGAGGCACTGGCCAACGAGTCGGTCGAGGCGATCCAGGGGATCGTCGACGGGCTCACTCCCCCGCCGGGCGTCACCGTGCACGTCACCGGCGGCTCGGCGTTGGCCGCCGACCAGCAGATCGCGGGCGACCGCAGCGTGCGCATCATCGAACTCGCGACGTTCGGCGTCATCATCTCGATGCTTCTGCTGGTGTACCGGTCGCTGCGCACGGTGTTCCTGACGCTGGTGCTGGTGGTGCTGGGCCTGGCGGCATCGCGGGGCGTCGTGGCCTTCCTCGGCTATCACGACCTCATCGGGCTCTCGACGTTCGCCACCCAGTTGTTGGTGACGCTGGCGATCGCCGCGACCACGGACTACGCGATCTTCCTGATCGGCCGATATCAGGAAGCCCGAACCATGGGCGAGGACCGGGAGTCCGCGTACTACACGATGTTTCACGGCACGGCCCACGTGGTGCTCGGGTCGGGCATGACGATCGCCGGCGCGACGTTCTGCCTGTCGTTCACCCGTTTGCCGTACTTCCAGTCGCTCGGCGTCCCACTGGCGGTCGGCATGACGATCGCGGTGTTGGCCGCGTTGACGCTGGGGCCCGCGCTGATCACCGTCACCAGCCGGTTCGGGTGGCTGGAACCGAAGCGCGCCATGCGCATCCGCGGGTGGCGCAAGATCGGCGCGGTCATCGTCCGGTGGCCCGGTCCGGTGCTGATCGGAACGGTGGCCCTGTCCCTGATCGGACTGCTCACCCTGCCCGGATACCAACCCAACTACAACGACCGCAACTACCTGCCCACCGATCTGCCGGCGAACCAGGGCTTCGCCGCCGCCGAACGACACTTCGATCCCGCGCGGATGAACCCCGAGTTGCTCTTGGTCGAGAGCGACCGGGACCTGCGCAACTCCGCGGACTTCCTGGTGATCGACAAGATCGCCAAGGCAGTGTTCCGCGTCGAGGGCATCGGGAGCGTCCAGGCGATCACCCGGCCAGACGGCAAGCCGATCGAGTTCAGCACCATCCCCGCGCAGATGGGTCTGTCCGGCATCGGCCAGGAGCTCAACCGCAAGTACAGCCAGGACCGGATGGCCGACATGCTGGTTCAGGCCGACGAGATGCAGAACACCATCGACACGATGACCAAGATGGCGTCGCTGATGGGTCAGATGAACGCGGTGACCCAGGAGATGGTCGTCAAGACCAAGCAGATGGCGGTCGACGTCGCCGAGATCCGGGACTCCATCTCGAACTTCGACGACTTCTTCCGCCCCATCCGCAACTACTTCTACTGGGAACCGCACTGCTACGACATCCCGGTCTGCTGGGCGATGCGGTCGATCTTCGACCTGCTCGACGGCGTGAACACCACGACCGAGGACATCCAGATGCTGGTGCCCACGCTCGAGCGGCTCGCGACTCTGCTGCCACAACTCGAGGCGCTGCTGCCCGGACAGATCGAGTCGATGCGCAACCAGCGCGACATGATGTTGAAGATGCAGGCCACCCAGAGTGGCGTGCAGGATCAGCAGGCGGCGGCGTCGGAGAACCAGACGGCGATGAGCGACGCGTTCAACGACTCCTGGAACGACGACACCTTCTACCTACCGCCGGAGATCTTCGACAACGATGACTTCAAGCGCGGCATGGAGAGCTTCATCTCCCCCGATGGCACGTCGGTGCGGTTCATCATCTCCCACGAGGGTGATCCGTTGTCGGCCAGCGGCATCGAGCGCATCGATGCGATCAAGCTGGCCGCCAAGGAGGCCATCAAGGGCACTCCGCTCGAGGGCTCGAAGGTCTACCTCGGTGGTACCGCGTCGGCGTTCAAGGACATGCGGGACGGCAACGGCTACGACATGCTGATCGCTGGGATCTCGGCGCTGACGCTGATCTTCATCATCATGCTGCTGATCACGCGCAGCCTCGTCGCGGCCGCGGTCATCGTCGGCACCGTCGTGGTGTCGCTCGGCGCGTCGTTCGGGCTGTCGGTGCTGGTGTGGCAGCACGTGCTCGGGGTGCCGCTGCACTTCATGGTGATGGCGATGGCGGTCATCGTGCTGTTGGCGGTGGGCGCGGACTACAACCTGCTGTTGGTGGCGCGCCTCAAGGAGGAACTGCACGCCGGGATCAACACCGGGATCATCCGGGCGATGGGCGGAACCGGCTCCGTGGTCACCGCCGCCGGCCTCGTATTCGCCTTCACCATGATGGCGATGATGGTCAGCGAGATGACCGTGGTGGCTCAGGTGGGTACCACCATCGGGCTCGGCCTGCTGTTCGACACCCTGGTCATCCGGGCGTTCATGACGCCGGCCATCGCGGCCCTGCTGGGCCGCTGGTTCTGGTGGCCGCAGGTGGTGCGCAAGCGCCCGCTGTCGGCGTCCCCGATCAGCCGCTAGCGGGTCACCGGCCGAAGCCGGCGTCGCGTAGCGCCTGGGCCATCGCCCCCGATGCGGCGGGCGCACTCTTGCGAGAGTCGTTGCCCGCCCTCGGGTTGCGGCGTTGTTCCGCGGCCTGCGGCCGGTCGCGACGGGGCTGGCCACCGCGGTCGGTGCGCTTGCCCTGCTCGCGCTGCGGTGTGTCGTTGAGTCGCAGGCTCAAGCCGATGCGTTGCCGGTCGACGTCCACCTCGAGGACCTTGACCTTGACCACCTGACCCGACTTGACCACCTCGTGTGGGTCGGAGACGTAGCGGTCGGACATCGCCGAGACGTGGACGAGGCCGTCCTGGTGCACGCCCACGTCGACGAACGCGCCGAAGGCCGCGACGTTGGTCACCACGCCTTCGAGGATCATCCCCGGCTCGAGGTCGGACACCTTCTCCACGCCCGCCGCGAACGTGGCCGTGGTGAACGCCGGTCGCGGGTCGCGTCCCGGCTTCTCGAGTTCGGCGAGAATGTCGGTGACCGTCGGGATGCCGAAGCGGTCGTCGGCGAAGTCGGCGGGCCGCAGCGACCGCAGCGACCGCTCGTCACCGATCAGTTCGGCGAGCGTCACGCCCGAGCGGTCCAGGATGCGCCGCACCACCGGGTACGCCTCGGGGTGTACGCCGGAGGCGTCCAGGGGGTCGGTGCCGCCGTTGATCCGCAGGAAGCCCGCGCACTGCTCGAATGCCTTGGGCCCCAGCCGCGGAACCTTCAGCAGCGCCTTGCGGCTGTCGAATCGCCCCGCCTTCTCCCGGTGCGCGACGATGGCCTCGGCCAGGGTGTCCGTCACGCCGGAGACCCGGGCCAGCAGCGGCACCGACGCGGTGTTGAGGTCGACTCCGACCGCGTTGACGGCGTCCTCGACGACCGCGTCGAGGCTGCGGGCCAGGATGCCGGGCGTCACGTCGTGCTGATACTGACCGACGCCGATGGACTTCGGATCGATCTTGACGAGTTCGGCGAGCGGGTCCTGCAGGCGGCGCGCGATCGACACCGCCCCGCGGATGGTGACGTCGAGGTCGGGCAGTTCGTGTGCGGCATACGACGATGCGGAGTACACCGAGGCTCCGGCCTCGCTGACGATGGCCTTCGCGGGCGCAGCGGCACCGGCCGACCGGATGTCGGTGATGAGTTCCGTTGCCAGCGCGTCGGTCTCGCGCGACGCCGTGCCGTTGCCGATGGCGATCAGCTCGACGCCGTGGCGCGCGACGAGCGCGGCGAGCGTTGCCTTCGCGGCGTCCCACTGCTTCTGCGGCTGGTGGGGGAACACCGCACACGTGTCGACCACCTTGCCGGTGCCGTCGACGACGGCGACCTTCACTCCGGTCCGGAAACCGGGGTCCAGACCCAGCGTCGTGCGAGTGCCTGCCGGCGCGGCGAGCAACAGGTCCTTCAGGTTGCGGGCGAAGACCGCCACCGCGTCCAGCTCGGCTCGCTGCCGCAGCTTGATTCGCGCGTCGACCGAGGCCGAGACCATGAGCTTGACCCGCCACGCGAAGCGCACGGTGGTGGCCAACCACGGCGTCGCGGCGCCCGGCGCACTGAGGTCGACGCCGAGCGCCTGGGCCACCAGCACCTGGTAGGGCTCGTCGTCGCCGCCGTCGAACGTCAGCGCCAGCACCTGCTCCTTCTCGCCGCGCATCACGGCGAGCACGCGGTGCGACGGCATCTTCTCCAACGGCTCGGAGTAGTCGAAGTAGTCGCGGAACTTCTGCGCCGCGGCGCTCCTACCCACCTCCTCCGACGACGGCGCCGTGCGCAACGTGCCGTCCGCCCAGAACTTCGCGCGGACCGCACCGACCAGCTCGGCGTTCTCGGCGGCACGCTCGATGACGATCTGCCGCGCCCCGTCGAGCGCCGCCGCGGCGTCGGCCACGTCGTCGTTGAGGAACTCTGCCGCCACGTCGTCCGGGACCAGCGTCGGGTCGGCGAGCAGGCGGTCGGCCAGCGGCTCGAGACCGGCCTCGCGCGCGATCTGGGCCTTCGTCCTTCGCTTGGGCTTGTACGGCAGGTAGATGTCCTCCACCCGCGACTTCGTGTCGGCAGTCAAAAGCGCCGTCCGCAGCTCGTCGGTGAGCTTGCCCTGCTCCTCGATCGACGCCAGCACCGCGACCCGGCGGGCGTCGAGTTCGCGCAGATAGCCGAGACGTTCCTCCAGCGTGCGCAGCTGGCCGTCGTCGAGGCTGCCGGTGACCTCCTTGCGGTAGCGCGCGATGAACGGGACGGTCGAACCCTCGTCGAGCAGCCGGACCGCGGCTGCCACCTGGGCCTCCCCCACGGCGAGTTCCGCAGCGAGACGGGCGTTTACGGTCTTGACGGGCGGGGTCGAAGTCACGCGGCGACCCTACCGAACGACTCCGACGGGTCCGCGCGGGTACGGATTCGGCCGATTCCTGCCGCCTCGGCCCTTGGTTGATCTAGATTTGGCCCGCTAGCCAGTGTTGAAACACCCGGGGCGAGCGAAGCGACCGGGGAGAGGCCGGGGACGCCATGAGTACTGCCGCAGAACGTGCCGCTCAACTCGACCTGGTCGCCCGGCTCGAGTCCGCCTATCCCGAACTCCCCGACGCTCCCACGCCCGATCTGCTCGACCACGCACGACTCACCGCGTACCTGAAGCCGGTGCACGACGTCGGCGGGGAACCCGACGCTCCCATGAAGTACGAGAACAAGCAGTACGAACTGTGGGAGCACATGACCTACGTCATCTGCGAGGTGCTGGCCTGGCGGGGCATCTGGCTCTCCGAGGAGCGCCGGCGGATGGGCAACGTCGACGTGGGCCGCGCGGTCTACCTGGGCCTGCCGTACTACGGGCGCTGGTTGCTCTCGGTGGCGCGGATCCTCGTCGAGAAGCATCACATCGGGTTGACCGAGCTGAGCGAACGCATGGCCGAGGTGGCCGACCGCTACGCGGGCGGGCTCGACGGCCGACGCCCCGAGGCCCGGCCCAAGTTCGAGGGCGACGGCTCGGCGGTGAAGCGCAACGCACACCACCTGCACGCCGTCGGCAAGGGCGACCCACAGGTCTACGCCGGCAAGGCCGGTGAACCCCGCTTCGCCGTCGGCGACGCCGTCGTCGTGCGCGAACTGCCGGTGCTGTTCTACACCCGCACCCCGGAGTACGTCCGCGGCGCCACCGGCGAGATCGCAGCGGTCGCCTATGAGAGCCCGGCAGCCGAGGACGAGACGTGGGACCGCCCCGACGCCCAACCCGAGTGGTTCTACGTCGTGCGCTTCACCATGGCCGACCTGTGGCACGGCTACACGGGCACGGCTACCGACTCCCTACGCACCGAGATTCCCGAACGCTGGCTGCGGCCGGCCTGAGCGCGCCACCGCAACACCGAGGAGAGCACGTGACACACGATCACGGCCACGGCCACGGCCACGATCACGACCACGACCACGACCGGACCGTGAAACCGATGGTCGACGAGATCACCGACTTCGAAGTGCTCGAGATCGCGCTGCGCGAACTGTGCATCGAGAAGGGCATCTTCACCGCCGAGGAGCACCGCCGTTTCACCGAGTTCGCCGAACAGATCGGGCCCGCACCGGCCGCCCGCCTGGTTGCCCGCGCGTGGCTCGACCCCGACTTCAAGGCCCTCGCCCTGGCGGAGCCGATGACGGCCAGCAAGGAGGTGGGCGTCGACTGGATGGAGCCGACCGGCTTCGGCACGCCCAGCGACTTCACGGCGTTCTCGATCCTGGAGGACACCCCGACGGTGCACAACGTCATCGTCTGCGCTCTGTGTTCGTGCTACCCCCGGCCCATCCTCGGCAACTCGCCGGAGTGGTACCGCACGCCGAACTACCGCCGTCGCCTCGTCCGGTGGCCGCGGCAGGTGCTCGCCGAGTTCGGCCTCTACCTGCCCGACGACGTCGAGGTGCGCGTCCAGGACTCGAACCAGAAGCACCGCTTCATGGTGATGCCGATGCGTCCCGACGGCACCGACGGCTGGTCCGAGGACCAGCTCGCCGAGATCGTCACCCGGGACAGTCTCATCGGCGTTGCCCTGCCGAAGCCCGGCGTCACGTCGAACGTGATCGTCGACACCCGTCCCGCCGTCCACCCCGCCGCCGAATGACCGCCGGGAGCACATCGTGAGCACATCCCGCGAGATCGGGCCCGTCGAGAGCGAGACGTTGCAGAGCATCGTCGAGCGCGGCCAGGTGTGGCCGAAGATGGCGGCCAAGTACGGCGTCGAGAACCCGGTACCGCCCTGGAAGACCAGTCTCGACGGGCTCTGCGATGCCCTCGACCAGTCGTCGTGCGGATCGATCGCTCCCGACTTCACCGCGCGCCGCGACGAGGAGGATGCGCTGTCGGCGAGCGTGTACTCCGCGCTGCCCTACCCGGAGAGCCAGTTGATGTCGCTGGCCCATTCACTGATGGTCCGCGGGATCATCACCGAGCCGGAACTCCGTCAGCGGCTGGCTGCGGTGCGGGCGCGGCTGGAGTCCTGAGTCGCCGACGACCCGATGCTGACCCGGGCTGCCACCGCGGCTGCGAGGAAGCACCCCAGCGTGGCCCAGCCGTCGACGCCGGTCAGCCCGTTCTTCGCCATCAGCACCAGCGCGACACCCGCCACGCAGACCAGCACACCGCCAACGGTCGACCTGACCCCGGTTGCGCTGCTGGTGGCATCCCACCATGGCAATCGAAGGTGTTCCAGCGGCGAGAGCAGCCAGAACGCGGTTGCCATGACCACTGCGAACACCACGGCCCGCAAGGCGAGCAGGCCCCAGAACCCCGGGGCGTCGACCTCGTAGGCGTCGAGGCCGAAGGCGTGTAGCGCGAAGGTGGCGGCGGCGATCGCCGGAATGTGCCAGAGGTAGATGGTCATCGCTCCGCCGTTGCCCGTGGCGACCACCCGCCAGACCCGCGGCCGGCTCGCCCATCGCCGGATCGGGCCGGACGCGGCGACGAAGGCGCATGACATCCAGGTGCAGTGCAGCGCGAGCAGCAGCGTGGGGGGTGACACGTTGGACATCCGCTCGGCGCCGGTCACCACCAGGGCAACCTCGTAGGGTCCCGCCAGCGCGACGACCACCTGGGCGGCCAGCGCGGCGGCCGCCACCGCCAGCGCCGGGCGCGGCAGCACCAGCTTCTTGGCGTAGCCCACGCCGATGACCACGGGGATCAGCCAGACGATCAGCAGGTTGGCCGCGCCGGCCCACGGTGTGCCGACCGCGATGCGGATCCCGTCGACGACCGCCGCGGCTGCGATGAGACCCACGACCACGGCGGCGACGCCGCGCCACGATCCGAGGCGCATCAGCGCCGGTACGAACGCCAGGGCGACCAGGTAGACGCCGAGGAACCACAGCAGCGCCACGGATTCGCGCCCGATGCCTGCCGCGGATGCCGGGCCGAGCACGACGCGGACGACGAGCACGCCCACCGTCCAGGCCGCCAGGTACCAGAACGCGGGTCGGCACAGGCGTTGAGCGCGGGTGAACAGCCAGGCACCCCAGGGCGTACCGGGCCGCCACCCGTAGGCGCCGGCAGCGCCACCTGCGAGGAAGAACAGCGGCATGATCTGCGCGACCCACGTGAGCGGGGCGAGATCGGGTATCTCGCCGAGCAGGTTGCCGATGCGAAGCCCGCGGGTGTCGATGGTCGCGAGCAGCAGCGCGCAGTGCCCGAACATGACGACCACCAGGGCGCCGAGCCGGGCGACGTCCACGGCGCGGTCGCGTCCCGGGTTGGTCTCGCCTGCGACCTCGGGTACGTCCGACGCGGGCTTGGTGAAGGCCATGACATCAGCATGCCGGGCCGGCGCGGCGATGCCCACGAGTAGGACTACGCGTTCTTCGAGAATTCGGGCTGGCGCTCGGCATCGCCTACATTGCTAGGCAATGCGATCTGCACTGGTACTCCTGGCCTCGGTCCTCGCCATGACGGCGGCGACCGTCACCACGTCCATGGCCCCATCCGCCCGGGCCGAGGCTCCGATGCCCGATCTGAGTGGTTACGCGACGGTCGCGCCAGATGCGTTCGTCGCCGACGGTGAGGCCTACTTCCAGACCCCGGACGGGCTGCTGTGCTCGATACAGCCTTCTCGCGGAACCGCAGGCTGCGACGGCAAGCTGCCTGCGACGCTGATCGGCGTCAACGAGATCGTCCTGGCTGCCGACGTCAATGCCCGCGGACTTCGTGCCACGTCCAATCCCCGTTTCGTCAAGGCGTCCGGTGACGCCGCCCCGGTGCTGCACGACGGTCAGAAACTCGTGTTCGGCGACTTCGAGTGCGCCGTTGGCCCGGGACCGCGTACGGCGTGCACGAAGGGCAGCCCGGCTGCCCAGTGGATGATCGTCTCCCCCGGCCGCACCGGCATCGGCCCGGCGACCGACGGTCTGCCCCAGGGATTTCCGGACCCCAACGACTTCGTCGTGGGCGACGACACCTACATCGTCGGCACCGGAGCCAAGAACCTGTTCCCGGTGTTCACCGTCGACGGCGGCCTGACGTGTTCGATCGTCGTGTTCAGCGGCGGCGAGATCGGTTGCAACGGAGCCCTTCCCGGTGTGGCGGCCGGCGAGAACGAGGTGTTCGCGCAGCTGCCCGGCAGCGCGGGGATCCGCCGGACTGACGACCCGAAGTTCGACCAGCCGGCCTACCCGGGCAACGTACGCCAGCTGCCGGTCGGCTACCGCGTCAACGGGTCGGGCTCCACCTGCATGGCCGTGACCGGCGGAGTCGCCTGCTACGGGACGTTGGCAGGCGCCACCCAAGGCTTCCAGGTGGGTCCGGAGGGAACCACGACGTTCGGCGGCTAGCGGTCAGTCCGAGCCGACCAGGACGCGGCCGAGCGGCAGCGCCGTGCCCCCCAGTTCCTCCCACAGCGCGGCGAAGTAGAAGTAGACGACGATGCCCGCGAAGGCGAAGATCAGCCAGCCTGCGGCCTGGTTCGCCACGGTGCTCCCGGTCTGGTTGCCGATCAGGAGCAGCACCAGCGCCAGGTCCACGATCGCCAGAACGGCCGGGTAGAGCCACGGCAGCCGGATCGTCAGGGCGGTCAGCAGGCCGATCGACAGCAGCCAGCTGGCCAGCCACAGCGCGGTGGTCTGACGGACGTCAGCCTCGGCGATGCCGAACCAGTCGTGGGCGAAGCCAAGTGCCAGAACGCCGTAGCTGCCGTAGAAGCCGAAGAACGTGCCGTAGATCGTCGCGTTGACGTTCTGACGTAGGGCCGCCGACCAGATGGTGGTGACCAGCAGGCCGATCGCCGTCGCGGAGACGAGGACGGGTATCGCTGCCGCAGAGACACTTACGAGACCGGTGTTCGTCGCACCCAGCCCGATGGCGCCCGGGATGATGAGCGGTAGACCGATGAGCCCTGGGTTGCCCTCGGGTTTCGGTGGCTCGACGGGGTGGTCGGCTGTGAATGGGGCTTCGATTCGGTCCACGACACTGGTCATGTCCGCACAGTAGGAGCGCCTCGGCCGCCCGGCCCACAGTTGTAATCGGCGTCAGTGGAAGTCGACTCGGGGGCACGGGGCGCGCCGCCGGTCACCGGACCGTGCGGTCGATCTGCATCTGATGCCGGTAGCCGACCACGACGCTGGTGATCAGGGAGATGGAGATGATGGCCTCGGCGATGAAGAAGGCCATGAAGTCGATCACCGAGCCGATCGGCGGGTCTCCCGGTATCGCGTTGCGCAGCGGCACCATTGCGAAGAGCAGGGCAGCCATCACCCCGTAGGCGTTGAAGTCGAAGCCCTGGCGGTGGCGGATCACGTAGTAGGCGGCAAGCGCGGCGGCGAAGGACAGCCCCAGCATGAGCACCATGATGAAGACGCCGAAGATCATCGTGGGCGAGCTGCGTTTGACGTCGAGGTCGATGTTGAGCCAGTCGTCTTGTTCTGGGTCGTAGTCCGGGGAGATGACGAAGAACGCGTCGGTGCTCCAGATGGTCACCGCCAGTGGGATCTCGCTGCCGTCCGCCCCGGTCATGCGGAAGGACAGGTACGACGTGTACCGGTCGAACGGAAAGTCGGTGACGGTCCCGTTCATGGCGAAGGACTGCTCCAGGTTCGGCACCCAGTCACCGGCTGCCACGTCGACGGGTTCGTTGCGCACCGCGTTGGTCTCGAGCCTCGCGCCTTCGGCGAACGTCCCGTCGGGTCGGGCCAGTGAGCCCTGGGGCCGCACGTCGGCCACCGTGATGGCGACGGTCTGACTCTCGACGTCGACCCGGGTCACCCATGCCGCGACGTCGACGCGATCGGCGTTGGTCTCGTCTTCGCCGAAGATGATCGAGGGCTGCTCGGTGGCCTCGCGACTCGCGAGATAGCCGCCGAGGCTCAGTGCGATCGTCAGGATCACCGCCAGGCATAGGGCCAGTCCTCTGGCGATCCAACGCCGTCCGTTGCGCATCGTCGGGTTGGCCGTCATCGAGTTGCCTCCTCCGGAGCCGTCGGCGCGCGCCTCGCCCGGACGGCGACCAGGCCGCCACCGATCACCAGGACCATGCCGAAATACGTGGTGGCCGAGGGTACTTGGCCCCATACGATCCAGTCGAGTACCGCGGTGAACACGATCACGCTGTAGATGAACGGGCCGACCTTCTCCGCCGAGGCGTAGCGGTAGGCCAGCACGATGAGGATCTGCGACGACAGCTGGGCGAAGCCGAGCCCGATCAACCAACCGAGGGCCTGCGGGGGGATCGGCTCCCAGTCGACGACCGCGATCGGGACGGACAGGACGGTCGACAGCAGGAAGTAGTAGAACAGGACACGGGTGATGGGTTCGGTCGCGCCCAGCCAGCGGACCGACATCATCGCCACGGCAAGCAGAATCGCTCCGGCGAAAGCGGATAGTTCGCCGACGTCGAAGCTGTGCCCCTGAGGCTGCAACACCAGCACGACACCGGCGAAGCCGAGGACGGCGCCTGCCCAGGTTGCCGTCGACGCCTTCTGCCGCGTGACGAGCCACGCGACGAGCGGCATCCACAGTGGCGCGCTGTAGGTCAGCAGGGTCGCGTTCGCGAGCGGAATGCGGGCGATGGCGAAGAACAGTGCGTACCAGCAGGCGGTGCCCGCGACGGCGCGCAGCACGTGCAGCCCGATCTTGGAAGTCCGCAGCGACGACGGTCCGTTCCGCAGGACGACGGGCACGATGAAGAGGAAGCAGATCAGGTTCTGGAACAGCAGCAGGACGCCGGTCGACGTGTACTGCCCCGAGACCTTCGCCAGGGCACCGACGAGAGCGACGCAGAAGAACGCTGCGGTCGTGAGACCCGCTGCCAACGGCAGGTTCTCGGGCCGGTGGCCCGTGACGGCGCCGGTCACGGCAGCGCGTACGCTCTGGCGTTCATGCGGTCGGTCTCGGCCTCGAGGATGCGGTTGAGTCTGCGAGGCGCCACGACGTCGACGGCGCGAAGAGCCAGCGCCTTTCGCGGTGCGATGCGGATCGGCCGGGTGCGCACCGCCGTCACCATCCATTCGGCCGCTTCGGCCGACGAGAGTGCCGTCACCCCGTCGTAGGCGCGGGTGGGCGCGATCATCGGCGTCGCGACCAACGGATAGTAGATGGTGGTGGAGTGCACACCGGCCGTGCCGAGTTCGGTGTCGATGACACGGCTGACGGCGCTGAGCGCCGCCTTCGACGCGTTGTAGGCGGCGAACAGCGGCGAGGCTTCCGGCAGCACGCGCCAGGTGGCGATGTTGACGATGTGTCCGTCGCCGCGTTCGATCATGCCCGGCGCAACGCCCCGGATGAGCCGCAGCGGGGCGAAGTAGTTGAGCGCCATGACGCGTTCGACGTCGTGCCACCGTTCCAGCGAGTCGATCAGGGGCCTGCGGATGGACCTGGCAGCGTTGTTGATGAGCACGTCGACGGGCCCGACCTCCTCCACCAATTCGTCGATCCGGGCCAGGTCGGAGAGGTCGGCCGGTACGGCGGTCGCAGTGCCGCCTGCGGCTGTGATGCGGTCGACGAGTTCGGCGAGGAGGTTCTCCCGGCGCGCGACCGCGATCACCGTCGCCCCCTCCGCGGCGAGTCGCTCCGCGGCGACCGCACCGATGCCCGACGACGCGCCGGTCAGCAGAATTCGCTTGCCTCGCAGGTCAATCGACGCGCGGGCGGGCCATCGGGGCATCGGACGCATTCCCGCCAGCCGCAGCGTCTTGCGGATGTTGGGGATCACGGCCTGCACCTTCGTTCGCGTCGGTACCTGGGGTGACCGCTCCGGTCAGTCAATCTAGGGTGCGGACGGTTCGGACGCGGCGGAATCTACCCAATCGTCAGCAAACGGTGAGGGCCCTGTCAGCCCTGCTCGTCCAACGCCGCCTTGACGTCCGCCTGGGTGTCGGCGAGGAAGGTCTGGAACTCGTCGCCGGTGGCGAAGGTCGTCGTGAAGTGGTGCCGCTGCGCGATCTGCTCCCATGCCGGCGTCTTCACCATCTCGCCGAGTGCCTGCTGCCAGTACGCGACCGCAACCTCCGGCATGCCCGGCGGCCCGTAGAGCCCACGCCAGTTCGACAGCGTGACGTCGAATCCCTGCTCCTTGGCCGTCGCAGCGGCGAGCCCCGGGAGGCGGTCCTCCGACAACACGCCCAGTGCCTTCAGTTCTCCCCCGTCGATGAGGTCGACGAACTCACTGACTCCGCCGATCGCGACGTCGACGTCACCACTGCGAAGCGCAGTGATCTGGTCTCCTCCGCCTTCGAACGGGACGTAGTTCACCGATGAGGCATCGCCGCCGGCCGCGGTCACCAGGAGGTCGAAGGGCGCCTGATCGTCGTTCGCGGCGGCGACGGCGACCTGTCCGGGGCCATTCTCGATCCCGGTCATGACATCGGTGAGGTTCGTGTAGGGCGCGCCGGGCGCGGTGACGACGACGAAGTACTCCGTCACCAGCCGGGCGATCATGGTGACGTCGTCGTAGCCGTACTTCGACGCGCCGCGCAGCTCGTTGATCATCATCGCCAGGGACGTCACCGACACCTGATCGTCGGCGCCCTCGTACTGCTCGACCATGGTGGCCAGGAAGTCTGCTCCGCTGCCACCCGGCTTGTTCTGCACGGGCAGCGGCACTTTCACGATGCCCTCCTGCTCGAGGGCTTCGACGACCGATCGGATGGTGATGTCGAATCCGCTACCCGGGTTGGCGCCCGCCGTCATCGTGATGGGCCCGGCGGGGTAGCTCGGCGCCTCGGCGGCCGGCTCGGAGGACTGACATCCGGTGAGCACCAGGGAGGCGGCCAGCACGGCGCCGACGGCGGTTTTCATCACTGGAGAAGGAGTACACGCACGGCGGCGTTCGCGTCCCGGTTCCGGGAAGACTCGCGGGAACGTCACACCCGGTATCGGTTGCGGGCGACGAGCGTGGTGTGCAGGTCCTCGATGAGCGGGTCGAGGAAGTCTCGCTTGTACTCGTCGTCGCCGACCGAGCGGGCGCTGACGTACATGAACGTCAGCGCGCACAGTACGAGGGTCATGTGGATGAGCGACTGCGGCACCGGAAGGGTGACGCCGAAGATGGTTCCGTCGCTGGGGCCACCACCGCTCCACTTGGCCAGGAGTTCGGGACTCAGCACGATGAGGCCAAGGGTGAAGAAGATCGATGCGGTGCAGATCGCGACCACGAGCAGGTGTGCGATCTGCGTGGCTGCCATCACTAGGACGACGTTGACGCGTTCCGCTCGGGTCAGCGGTTCGGGGGTCGGCCGTTCGGGCATGGCGGCGAACGGCGTACCGCTCAGGTCGTCGGCGCCGCCGGGCCTGCCGATCGACTCGAGCATGGGGCGCACCCCGACCGGCTACTGGAGACGATGAACGCCGCGGTGACGGAGAACAGGAACGACAGCGCGAGGAACAGGCGGGACTGGCTGATGGTCGAGGACAGCATCCACACGTAGCCGTTGAAGAACACCACGACGGTCAGCAGCATCACCGGGAGCGCGCTGACGAAGAGGGCGCCCATCGCCGCGAGCTGGGTGACGGTCAATCGCAACGCCCATCCGAGTACCGCGCCGACCCCCGTGGCGGTGGCGATGAGGACGATCACCACGACGACGACCGTGGCGGGTAGTTCGGCGAGCCCGTCCTGAATCACGCTGGCGCACGCGGCCACCGCGACGGAGACGACGGACACGATTGCTTGGGTGCGGCGGCTCTGGATCCTGGAGACCACGCGGCCGACGACCAGCGCCAGCGGGACGAGCAGGACGATCACGCCCAGCACGACCGTCTCGGCCGGGGTCGGCGCGCCGTCGACGTAGACGTCGCTGGAACCGGTGACGAGGAAGATCACCAGCAGCGCCACGACGATCGTCGCGTATCCGGCCAGCCCGGGCGCCGATCGGGGCAGCACGTGCCGGGAGCGGTTGCGTGCCGTCAGCGCCGCGGGCAGGCCCCGCTCGAGGAACCAGGCCTGCGCAGCGTCGCGATCACCGTCTCCTGCAGTCACGGTGCGGCGGGTGGTCTCGAAGGGCGGTCGATGCAGGAACACTAGACGCGAGCTAGCTGATCTGTCTGATCAACGAGTCCATGTCGAGCAGATCCCAGACGGCGGCGAACTTGCCGTCCTCCAGGTGGTACAGCGTGAACTCCGAGACGTCCACCCGGCGTCCGGTCGCCTCGATCCCTGCGAACGCGCCGCGGTGGGTGCCCGTGACCGAGAAGTGCACCACGATGTTCTCGTCGTCCACGACGAGGTGGGCGACGTCCCAGTGCCAGTCGGGGAACGCGGAGATGAGCGGCTCGAACTGCGCCGTGACGGCGCCCGGGTCCATCGGTGACCCATTGACGGTGATGCCCGGCGCGTAGAACGCGGCCATCGAATCGAAGTCGTGCGCGTTGCAGTACCCGAGGTAGGACTGGTACGGGGCTCGGTAGTCGTCGTGCAGGGTCATGGTGGTCGCCGCCTCACGTGTCGTCGCTTGCCCCGCTCATCTTGGTCGATCCACGGCGCGATCGAGAACGAGCCGGTATCCCTACAGCTCGAGCGGCGGGTTCGCCGAGTCGAGGTGTTCCACCGTGGTGAAGATCAACTCGTCGTCACCGGCGTTCTCGATGTCGTGCAGTAGGAATTCACCCGCGGCGAAGGTGAAGTGTCGCGTCTCCCCCGCCGAGTAGGACACCTCGCGGGTGGTGCCGTCGGCCGTGTGCTGGCGGCTGGTGCCTGCGACGACCGCGGTCCAGAAGTAGTCGAGCACGTGCCGGTGGGCGTGGAAGCGGTCGCCGGGGGCGAGGCGGATCTCCCACACCCGTACTCGCTCGTTCTGGCTGAGCAGCCGCGAACCGACGTGCCCGTCGTGGGCATGCGCGTCGAACTCGGCGCGCAGATCGTCGCTCCAGCCGTCGAAGTCGGTGCCGACGAGCGTGCCTGCGAGGGGGGCGTCGGTTAGGAATTCGGCGTTCTGGGTCATGTGAGAATCTCCTAGTGTCCGGGGCCGTAGAGGCCGAAGCGGTTGTCCGGGTCGCCGGGGACCCAGGTGCAGTCGAACTGGGAACGGGCGCCCATCTCCTTGACGCGGCGCATCAGCCGCTGCCCGAGTTCGAGTTGGCCGGGCTCCCACTTGGCGAGGGCCTCGGCGATGTCGCCGCTGTCCGACAGTGCGTCGTACAGCGCCCAAGCGTTGGCCGCGGCCTTGGCGGTCCCCGCCGCGGCGTGCGGTCGGGCGGCGCTGGCAGCGTCCCCGACGAGAGCCACGCGCCCCATCGCCATCCGGTTGGTCACCGCGTCGTACACCGCCTGCAGATACGGCTGTTCGGTGCGCAACACCACCTCTGCGGCCGCGGGTGCGAGCAGTTCGGTTGCTGCCGAGCGCATTTCCTCGACGAAGCGGTCCTGCACCGCCCCCGGGTGCAGCGATACGCCCGCGAGGAAGCCGCGCTTGTCGGTCATGAGCTCGTCGAGTTCGTGTCCCTCCGGCACGTTGCGGTACCAGACGTAATTGAGCAGCCGCTCCCCCACGGCGAGGCCGCCGTCCGTCGACGGGATCGGATAGACGTTGATGTGGGTGTGCGGCGCGACGCTGTAGGTGATCGAGTCGTGCAGCAGCTCGAACGTCTCCGGGGACACCTCGCGCTCGGGCACGGTGCCGCGCCACCCGACGTAGCCGGAGTACTCGAGTTTGGTGTCCGGCGAGATGCGCCGCCTGCTGGGCGATCCGATGCCGTCGGCGAACACGACGAGATCGGCGCGTTCCCGGCGGCCGGAGGTGAAGCGCACCTCGACCCCGTCGGCGTCCTCGTCGAAGCCTGCCGCGTACTCGCCGAGGTGGTAGTCGTCGGTGCCGAAGTCGGCAAGCAGTGCCCGGTAGAAGGTGCCCCACGACGTGTAGCTCCATGGCGCGTTCTCGCGGTGCACGACGGCGTTGCCCGGCCCGAGGTACTGCACGTAGTGCGTTGAAGTGCTGACCTGTTCGGGGTGCTGGTCACTGCACTCGACGAACCAGCGCAGCGTGTCGGGCTGGAGCACGATGCCGCCGCCGCGACCGTCCAGGTTGGTCGGCGTGCGCTCGAAGACCGACACGTCGAATCCGAGCCGGCGCAGCAGCAGCGCCGTCGTCAAGCCACCGATGGAGCCACCGATCACCAACGCGCGGTGACCACTCCAGTCATGGCGGGTGTCGAGACGTTCAGACACGGTTCTCTCCTTCATCAAGCCCTAGGAAGCGTCGGGCGTTGTCTTCGAGGGCGGCGTCGTCGATGCCGACCGAGTGCGGTAAATCGAGCGGAAGCTCGACGCCCATGTCGAACGGATAGTCGCTGCCGCACATCAGCTGTCCCGGATCGGCGTGCGCGCGCAGTAGGTCGAGCGCCGGGCCGTCGTGGGTGAGGGTGTCGAACCACAGGCCGGCGAAACCCTCGCGCGGCGACCGGGTCTGGGCACTGCGCACGTCGGCGCGCTGCGACCAGCCGTGCTGCCACCGGCCCACCAGCGCAGGAGCGCAACCTCCGCCGTGCAGCATGCAGATGCGTAGCGACGGCAGTTCCTCGAGCACGCCGCCGAGCACCAACGACGCCGCGGCGGTTGCCGTTTCGACGGGGTTTCCGATGAGGTTGGTCAGGTAGTACGACGACCACTCCGGCCGCGGCAGCTGCATGGGGTGCACCAGCACCGCCGCGTCGTTCTCCGCCGCGATGGCCACCACGTCGCGCATCGGCGCCACGTCCAACGAGGTGTGTCCCAGCAGCGGTGGAACCGCGATGCCGCGCACCACGCCCGTCGAGGCCATGGCCTCGATCTGCTTGCGGGCCGCATCCGGATCGTGCAGTGACACCAGCCCCAGTCCGAGCAACCTGCCGCCACTGTCGCGGCACACCTTGGCCAGTTCGTCGTTGAACGCACCCACGTAGTCGTCGACGCCGGGGGCGTCGGCGACCGGGAAGGCGAACGGGGGTGCCGAGATCACGCGCGCCCCGAGCCCGGCGGCGTCCGTGTCGGCCAGCACGCGGGCGGGGTCACTCATCGCTGCGGTCTCGATCGACAGCGGGAGATCCCCGAGGTGCAGCTGGCCGTCGCGTCCGTTGAGCGGGGGCACCGGGGAACCCGGTGGCAGTCCGAATAGGTCTTCGGGGAGCCAGTGGGCGTGGACGTCGATGGGCCCCGACCGAATGGTGGAGGTCATGCCGCCGCCGCCTCGAGAGCCTCGAACCGGGCCAGGATCTCGGCCTGCAGCACGGCCACGGCCGGGTCGGAAGCCCTTCTGGGACGGGGCAGGTCGACGTCGATGATCTCGTGCACCGTCCCGCCGGGTGCCAGCACGACGATGCGGTCGGACAGCTGCACGGCCTCGGTTACGTCGTGCGTCACGAACATCACGGTGCGCCGGGACTCCAGCCAGATGCGCTCGAGGTGCTCCCGCAGCGTGCGTGACGTCATGGCGTCGAGGTGGCTGAACGGCTCGTCCATGAGCAGGATGTCGGGCTCGACGGCGAACGCTCGGGCGATGCCGATGCGCTGCTGCTGACCGCCGGACAGCTGGGCCGGGTAGCGGTCGGCGCAGTGGCTGAGCCCGACCAGGTCGAGGTAGTGCCGGGCGCGGTCCTCCCAGCCGGGTCGTTCGTGTTGTACGAAGCCGAGATTGGCCATGACGGTGCGCCACGGCAGCAGCCGCGGGTCTTGGAAGACGTATCCGACGCGGGCGTCGCTGCCGTCCTTGCCGACGAGGTCGACGGTGCCGGAGCTGTGCGTCTCGATGCCGGAGACGATGTTGAGCAGTGTGGTCTTGCCGCTCCCCGACGGTCCGACGACCGATACGAAGGTTTCGCCGGAGATGGTGAGGTCGATGCCGTCGATGACGCGGGTGCGGTTGCCGCTGCGGTCGTGGAAGTCCTTGACCAGGTCGCGGATTTCGATGGAGGCCATGATGTCTCGCTTTCGAGGTAGAGGGGGTTGGGTTCAGGCCGGGCGGATCAGGCGGTGCGCCAACGGGTCACGTACCGCTCGATGGGGCCGAGGAGCAGCAGGTCGGCGATGACCAGCACGACGATGAACACCAGCACCCAGGCGAAGAAACCGTCGAGTTGGTTGGCGTCGTACCAGTAGCGTGACCGCCAGCCGACGCCCGAGGTCGCGCCGAACCACTCGGCCAGCAGCAGGCCGTTCCACGCGCTCATGATCGCGAAGCGCACGGCGGCCACCGTCGAGCCGGCCACCGCGGGAGCGACAATGTGCCGCAGCACGTTTCGCCTCGGCACTCCGAAGGCCCCCGCCATCAGCACCAGGTCGGCGGGCACCGCGCGGGTGGCCTTGGCGATGTTGACCACCACGAACGGCAGGCCGGACAGGAACACCGTCACGACCGGGGTGAGCCAGCCGAAGCCGAACCACATGGTGGTGAGCAGCGCCCAGATGACGGCGGGGATCGCGAGTCCGGCGGCAGTGAGGTCCGAGAACGCCAGGTCGGCCCACCGCGACGAGCCCATCCACACCCCGATTGCCGCGCCGACCACCAGTGCGAGCACCAGGCCGAGCGCGAAGCGGTTCATGCTGATGGCCAGGTTCTGCCACAGTTCGCCGATCGCGGCCTCGGCGAACAAGCTGTCGAGGGTCTGCGCAGGCGACGGGATGCGGTCGCCGATCACGACGGCCAGTTGCCAGGCGCCGACGATGGTGAGAAGTGCGGCGGCGATGGCGACCGCCGAGGACGTCTGTCCGCGGAGCTGGCGGCGCCATGCGGGCGCGGGTGCCGAGAGTGCCTCGATGGTCATGCGATTTCCTTCCGCCAGGCGAAGAAGCGGTTCTCCAGGTAGGCGAGGCCGCGTTCGATGAAGACCATGGCGACGATGAAGAGCGTGGTCCAGGCCAACATGTCGCCTACCTGGAACTCCTGGTAGGCCTTTCGAATCATGAATCCGACGCCGTCGCTGGCGCCGAACACCTCGGTGAGCGCCTCGACCTTCCAGGCCATGGCGAAGCCGTAGCGCACGCCGGCGAAGACGAACGTCACGAGCGCGGGCAGGTACAGGTGCTGCAGTACGTCGCGCCGGTTGCGTTCGAAGGCACGGCACATGGCGAGTAGGTTCCCGTCCACCGAGCGCACCCCCTCGGCGACGTTCATCGCGATGAAGGGCAGCGCGACCAGCGCCGAGACGACGATGGGTCCACCTGCCCCTACGCCGAAGATGAGCAGTCCGAACACCGCGTAGGTCAGGCCGGGCATGTTGCCGAGAACGAACAGCGGCAGCGAGAAGTAGCTCGACGCGAATCGTGAGCGGCCCATGGCGAATCCGATGACCAGGCCACCGATCATCGCCAGGGCGAAGCCTGCCGCGATCTTGCCGATGCTGGAGGCGAAGTTGGTGAACGCCTCCCCCGACACGACGATCGCGACGACCCGCTCGAACACCTGCAGCGGCTTGGGCAGGATCGGATCGTCGACCACTGCGGCGAGCACGGCCCACGCCCCGATCGCGAGGACGAGCGCGATGCCCGACACCAGCCACCTGCGTGGGCCGAGGGTTCCCGAGCGGTTCCGGCGGGAGCGTGGGGCCGGATCCCGCCGCGCCGGATCTGCGTCCGGCGGCGTAATGGTCTGCGTCACTGACGGACTCCTTCGGTGGGGAGGAACTGTGGGTCATCGACGTCGTCACCGATGACGCCGGTCTCGCGCATGAGGTCGAAGATCGAGCTCTCGTCGTCGGCCCACTTCTGGTCGAATCGCACGTCGCCGACGACCCAGTCGTGTTCGGCGACATAGGCCTTCATGAACGCGATGTCCTCGGGAGTGTCGACCGCGAAGTGCTGTGGGTAGCGTTCGATCATCTCGTCGCGGTGCCGTTGCCATTCGCCGAGACCGCGTTCCCACAGGTCCAGGAATGCCGAGACCTCGCCTGGATGACCGTCGACCCAGTCCTTGCGGGCGACGAAGACGTTGCCCATCGGGCCGTCGTGCCCGGGGGCGTCGAGTTCGGCGAAGATCTCCGCCGACGACTTGCCGTCGTACAGTGGGCGGACTGTGCCCTGGCGCAGATCGCGGGCCGAGAGGTCGGGGTAGCAGATGCAGGCGTCGATTTCACCGCGTGCCAACAGGTTCGAGAGGTTCTGGATGTCTGCGACCACCACCTCGTAGTCGCCAGCGAGATCCACGTCGTGCATCTGCTTGAGCAGGGCGCTCCACACCAGGGTGCCGGACACGGTGGTGAAGACCCCGAGTCGCTTGCCCTTCATGTCGGCCAGGGTCTGTGCGGGGTCGTCGGTGCGCACCAGGATGCGACTGCGCTCGGCGTTGTACCGGCCGATGATGACCGTTTCACGCTGCGTCTGCTCCTCGAGGCCCGGCACCTCGAACGAGGCCGTGGAGATGATGTCGGCGTGGCCGCCGGCGAAGAGGCCGAACTCGTCCCACGTCGCGCTGGTCTCGATGGAGTAGCCGGACTCGCGCTGCCACTCGTCGACGATGCCCGTCTCGTTCATGTAGTCCCAGATGGGGTCCGGAGCGAATGTGAACCGGATGACGCCGTCGCGGGCCGCCCGGGACGACGCGGGCCCGCCAAGGCCGGCCGAGCATCCCGCCGTCAACGTCATCATCGCCGCCGCCGCGACGGCCACCGCGTTGCGCATCACCCGAGTGCTACGTCGCACGGGAACCTCCTCGATGTCATGTGACGGCTGTCACCGTCGAGATTCAGCCTGAGGCAGCGGGCCAAACGCGGCAATGTCTCCCGACACACACTTATGCTCTCTTCCATGTCACCGCAGACACTGAGGCCCGACCTCGAGCGCTGGCTCGACGCGCTGGCCGACATCGGCGAGGCGGTGGGTGGCGACGAGCCCGTCGCCGACCTCGTCGACCGCGTCGCTCGTACCGCGTGCGACCTGCTCGACTACGACTTCTGCGCGGTGTTCCTTCCCACCGAGGACGGCCGGGCGCTCGTGATCGTCGGATCGCACGGCCTGTCGCCCGACTACATCGCGCAGGTCAACGCGGACCGGCCGATCCTGCTCGACGTCAGCGGCGCCGAGGAGGCGCCCACCAGCGTGGCCTTCCGCACCGGCGAGGTGGTCACGCTCGAGGACATCGAGACGATGCCGGGGATCGGACCGTGGGGTGGGGTCGCCCACGAGCAGGGCTACCGCGCACTGGTGTCGGTGCCGCTGCGTCGTGCCGGGTCGATCGTCGGAGCGCTCAACGGCTACCGCACCGAGCCCCACCGGTTCGACGCCGTGGAGGTCGGATTGGTGACGACGCTGGGTTCCCAGGTCGCCGTCGCGCTGCGTACGGCCCAACTGCGGTCCCGCGAGCAGGACACGATCCGGGAGCTGCGCCGCGCCGAAGAGGTGCACGGACTGTTGACGGCTACCGCATTGCGCGGCGAGGGCGTCTCTGGGGTGGCCGCGGCGCTGGCGGAACTGCTCGCCCGGCCCGTGCTGATCGAGGACGTCTACGGCAACGCCCTCGCAGCCGTGGACTGGGCGCCGGGCGGATCGGATGGACGCGTCGAGTCGCGAGACGACGGTGTGTCGGCGGACGTCACGCTCGGCGGCGAGGTGGTCGCCCACGTCCGCGTCGATGCCACCGACGACACGCTGTCGCGGCTCGACATACGCGCCGTCGAACACGCAACGGTGGTGACGGCGCTCGAGCTGATGCGCGACCGGACCGCAGCGGAAGTCGAACAGCGCCTTCGTGGTTCGCTCGTCGCCGACCTGCTGAGCACCGACGGCGCCGACATGCCCGCACTGCTCGATCGCGCCCGGCGGCTCGGCTGGGACCTGTCGGGCGACCAGTCGTTGATCTCGGTGCGGAGCATCGCCCCCACGGCCGGCGACTCCAGGCCCGCTACCGACCGGCTGCTGGCAGGCGCCGACCGGTTCGCGTCGACCATCACGCCCCGCCCGCTGGTCGCCGTGTACCGGGGCGATCTGCTGTTGATCGCCGCGCCGGGCGCGACTGCTGGGGGGCGGGTCAGCGGTGCGGCGGCGATTGCGCGTCGTCTGGTCGAGTATCTGACCGACGCGAGGGAGGTCGGGAAGGCGGTGGCAGGGGTGACGCCCGCCGTTGCGGTCCGCGAACTTCCCGACCTGTTCCGCACCTTGCGCGGTGCGCTCGATCTTGCGGCGGACGGGGCGGGCGACGCGGTGATCGACCTGCGCGACGTCGCGATCGACCATCTGCTCCTGCAGCTCGACGACCCGGAGAGGTTGCGCGCCTTCGCGGTATCCGTGTTGGGCCCGGCGCTGGACTACGACCGCGACCACTCCAGCGAGCTGTTGCGGACGGCGCGGGTGCTGCTCGACCGCGACATGGACCGCCGGTCGACGGCCGATGCGCTGCACCTGCACCCCAACACCGTGGCGCAACGGATGCGCCGCCTCGAGGCGCTGACCGGTCTGCACCTGAGCCGGCCCCGCGACCTGCTGCGGCTCACGTCGGCGCTGACGGTGGCCCGGGTTGCGGGCCTCGGATGACACGACCAAGAGCGGGCACCTAGTCGGGCCGGGTCAGGCCGACCCGCAGCGCGAGCGCCTGCATCTTGCCGACGCCGATCGCGAAGTCCACGGGCGTGGGTTGGCCGACGGCACTGTAGAAGTCGATGCGCACGATCGCGCGACCCTCGCCGAAGACCAGCGCGGTCACGGCCTTCGACGAATCGTGCGACTGGCCCGTCACCGCAACGGCGCCGGTGCCGACCGGCACGGGCTGCGACGGCTGCGTCGGGACCACCGTGGACAGCGTCTGCTGTGCCCGGGTCAATTCGGCCGACGCCGTGGCGACGTCGGGCAGCACCACGATCGTGATGCCGATCGCCCGGGTCTGGTCCCCGTTGGTCATCAGCTCCTCGGCGCCGTGCACCCCGTCGGGATCCCGGATGGGCGGTGGCGCCGAATACCCGTCGCCCGGTACGTATACGTCGCCGGGTGCGAGCAAGAGCGGGGTGAAGTCGACCGGTGCGGCTGCCGTCGGACTCGTCGTCGGGGAAGCGGTCGACGGCGTCGTCTCGGTCCCCCCGGGTATCGACATCGGTTCCAGCACGGCGCCCGGTCCCCCGCAGCCGGTGAGCAGCACTCCCGCCAGCGCGGCGGCCAGGCCGGCGCGGACCATCACAGGAACGCGGGCGCGTCGACGCCCAGCGACGAATGGGCGGCCAGCCGCACGCCGACGTCGGCCACCGCGCGCAGATGGCCGAGCCGGTCGGCCTCCCACGCCTGCAGACGTTCGCGCGGCAGCGGCTCGTCCCGCCGCCAGCCTCGGAGAGCGTCGGCCAGTTCTGCGGCGTCACCGAGAGCCTTCGACGTTCCGGACGCGGTGTGCGGCCGGACCGTTCCCGCCGCATCGCCGAGCAGCACGACCCGGTCGCCGACCATGCCGGTGGGCGGCAGGTCGAACACCGGCTGCATGAACACTGCCGAGAGCCGCACCAGCTCGGCGAACGGTTCGGGCAGCGTGCGGTCGACCAGATCCATCAGCGCGTCACGCGACTCGGCGTCGAGTTCGCCAGGGGGCAGGAAGAAGTCGAAGCGATGGCCGGACCTCCCGGTGAGCAGTCCGGGCAGTCGCGCCGCTGCAGTGTTGACGTACCAGACCCAGTTGACCCGTCGCTCGGTCGCGCCACGCTCGCCGGGCACGAGGTAGCACAGCATTTGCATCCCCGGCACGGCGAAGGACGTGAAGCGTTCCGCGAGCAGGTCCCGGAGGTGCCCAGGCAGAGTCGATTCCGGCTCGAGTCCGCGAAACGCAACGTAACCGGAGTACTGCAGGTCGTCGCGGCCGGTGAGAATCCGCCTGGTGGCCGAGCCGATGCCGTCGGCTCCCACCACCAGGTCGGCCGTGGTGGTGTAGCCGTCGCCGAACTCGGCGGTCACGCCGTCTGCGCCGGCCCGGAGGTCGGTCAGCGTGCTGTCCAGACGCATGCAGACGTCGCCGAGCGGGGCCCGCAGTGCCTCGTAGAGAGTGTCCCATGCCGACATCCACTGCGGGGCGTAGTGCCGCGTCGGATGTGAACTGCGATGCAGCTGTTGACGTTCCATCAGCTGGACGCTGACCGAGGGTACGGTCCTGTCGAGCCGCGCGAGCAGCGACGCGACCTCGGGCTGCATGACGATGCCCGCACCGCGCGGATCAGTGCGTCCCACGGACCGCTCGTATACGGCGACCTCGGCACCGATCGAACGCAATTCGTGGGCCGCGGCCAGCCCGCCGAGCGAGCCACCGACGACGGCGGCCCGCAACACCGGGACCGCCTTGTCGGAACCCGTCACCGGAAGGCCCGGGAGTACTGCACCGGGTGCGGCAGCGAATGGCCGAGTTCGTCGGCGGCCTGGCGGATCCAGTTCGGGTTGCGCAGCAGGACCCGCGCGAGGAACACGGCGTCGGCCTCCCCCTCGGCGATGATGCCGTCGGCCTGCTGCGGCTCGGTGATCAATCCGACTGCGGCGGTCGGGATCTCGACTTCCTTGCGCACGCGAGCCGAGAACGGCACCTGATAGCTGGGGCCGACCGGGATCGCGGCGTCGGGTGCCGACCCGCCGGACGAGACGTCGACGAGGTCGACACCGCGACGCTTGAGATGCGCGGCGAGGTCGATGGTGTCCGCGACCGTCCATCCAGGCCTGACGTCATCGGTGTCCCCGCCGAGCCAGTCGGTCGCCGAGACGCGGAAGAACAGTGGCAACTCGGCCGGCCAGGCGGCACGCACCGCGTCGACGACCTCGAGTGCGAACCGGATCCGGTGCTCGAACGACCCGCCGTAGTGGTCGGTGCGGTCGTTCGAGTGCGGTGACAGGAACTGATGGATGAGATAGCCGTGCGCACCGTGGATTTCGAGGACGCGGAAGCCGGCTACTGCAGCGCGCCCGGCAGCGTCGCCGAATGACGTGACGATGCGGCCGATGTCGTCGACGCTGAGTTCCGCGGGGCTGGGCAGCCGGCCGAACGCCAGCTCGCTCGGCCCCACCGTCGGCCAGAACCCTTGCTCGCGTTCCGGGTCGGGCCATGGGCGGCCGGTGGAACCCTTGCGCCCGGCATGAACCAGTTGGATCCCCGGCACGGCGCCCTGCGAACTCGTGAACGCGGTCAGGCGGGAGAACGCCTGGGCCTGCCTGTCGTTCCACAGCCCCAGGTCGTAGTCGCTGCTGCGGCCGGTGGGGTCGATGGCGGTGGCTTCGACCATCGTCAGCGCCGCGCCTGCGACGGCGCGCGAGCCCAGGTGCTGCAGATGCCAGTCGGTGGGCGTGCCGGTGTCGTCGCCTGCAGGTACCGCGGCGAACTGCATCATCGGGGACATCCATGCGCGGTGGGCGAACGTCACGTCGCGCAAGGTCAAGGGAGTGAACAGATGTGGCATCGGAGAACCGTTCGGTCAGGACTGCAGGAATGCCAGGATGTCGGCGTTGATTTCTTGCGCGTGGGTGGTGGGCATGCCGTGCGGGAAGTCCTGGTAGGTCTTCAGCGTGCCGTTGGCGAGCAGTTCGGCGGACTTGGGACCCGAGGCCACGTAGGGGACGATCTGGTCGCCCTGGCTGTGCATGACCAGGGTGGGCAGCGTGATCGCCTTCAAGTCGTCGGTGAAGTCGGTCTGGGAGAACGCGACGATGCCGTCGTAGTGCGACAGGGCGTCGCCCATCATTCCCTGGCGCCACCAGTTGGCGATGATCGCTTCGCGCTGGTCCTCGGCGGGTTCGGCGCCGGGTTGGTCGAAGTTGTAGAACGGGCCCGCGGGCAGCGCGCGGTAGAACACCGAGCGGTTGGCGGCCAACTGGGCCTGCAGGTCGTCGAACACGCTCTTGGGCAGGCCGTCGGGGTTGGCGTCGGTCTGGACCATCAGCGGGGGGACGGCACTGATGAGCACGGCTTTGGCGGCGCGGGTCTGGCCGTGGCGTGCCAGGAAGCGGACCACTTCCCCGCCGCCGGTGGAGTGGCCGATGTGGATGGCGTCGTGCAGGTCGAGGTGCTCGACGAGGGCGGCGAGGTCGTCGGCGTAGTGGTCGAGGTCGTGCCCGCCGGGGGTTTTGGTGGAGCGGCCGTGGCCTCGGCGGTCGTGGGCGATCACGCGGTAGCCCTGGGACAGGAAGTACAGCATCTGGTTGTCCCAGTCGTCGCTGGACAGGGGCCAGCCGTGGCTGAACACGATGGGCTGGCCGGTGCCCCAGTCCTTGTAGAAGATCTCGGTGCCGTCGGCGGTGGTGATGATCGACATGTCAGTGCGTCCTTTCGGTGATTCGTGGAACATCACCTGCGCTCACCGCAGGAAATACTCCACGAATCGCGGGGGGTTGGGGGGTGGTCAGTCGAGCGGGTTGGAGCGCGTCACGATCAGCGGATCGGCAGGGGTGAAGGGGAACTGCGGCAGGTCCTCGATGTGCGTGCCGAAGCTCGCCGCCAGGACCTCGTGGGAGTACGCGCTCGCCGATGCGCGGTAGCCGATGTCGGCGGGGAACGGCTGATCGAAGAAGATCAGGAAGTGCCAGGGGTCGGTGCCGGTGTTCTCGATGTGGTGCGGGTAGGCGCGTGGGATGAAGTACACGTCGCCGGTGGTGAGGGTCCAGGTGTCAAGCGTGCCATCGGGATTCATGACGGTCATCCGCGCGTCGCCATGACGGACGTAGCCCATCTCGGCGGTGACGGGATGCCAGTGCGGCTCCCGCATCCCGTCCTCGTTGACCCGCAGCGAGTACATCGAGATGTCCTTGAGCACGGGCCAGAACTGGTCGCGGGCGAAGCGGGCGTTCCCGCTGACGTAGTTGAGTCCGGGCGACTGGGCCTCGACGTCGTACTTGTGCGGATCGTTGAAGTGCGCGGCGGCCGGGACGACGGGGTCTCCGATGCGGGCGGCCAACTTCCTGTCCTCGGTGCTGCGCCGGATCTTGGCGAAGTCGGCGCTGGGTAGGTCGTAGGTATTGCCGAGCACCGCGTCGCTGAACGCCCCCAGCGTGGCGCCGAAGGCGAAGTCCTCGGGACGTTCGTGACGGAAGGCGATGATGAACTCGGCGACGTCGGTGCCGATGTTCTCGATGTGGTGCAGCGAACCGGATTCGGCGTGGAACATCTGCCCCGCGGTGACGATGAACGTGGAGAACTTGCTGCCGCTGTCCAGGATCGACACCAGCGCGGTGCCCGAGACGCAGTAGGTGAGTTCGTTGGCGTTGGCATGCCAGTGCGGAGTCCGCATCGCACCGGGGTTGAGCAGCACCCGCTTGATGGACAGACCCTGGAGAATCGGGAGGTTGTCGGCGGTCACGCGGCGCATCGATCCGAGGTCGGATTCCTCGACGATCTCGCCATCGAGAAGCGAGGTGGTGTGGCTGTTGCGGGCGGATGACGTCGTCACGAGAGTCTCCTCGGCTAGTGGCGGATGCTTGTTCACGTTCTGTCCTGCTGAACCACGACTCTGGTCGAGTCGACACTCGTGATCATTGACGCCTGCGCCCATTGCAGGTGCTGATTGGCGTACTCATTGGTTCCTGCTAGCTGGTATCCCTCACCGCGCCAGTCTCGATGTCCGCAGCTCAGCGGTCATCAGTCGAGTGACTGATCGTTTCTCGGGGCGATCCGACGGCCTGCCTCGTGGTGTGCGGACGCCTACCATCAGTCGACGAAGCGGACGCACGAGCGGCCACACGACGGCAGGACACGGCTGGTGAGCACATCTCGGTCTAGGGGCAACGATCGTTCGGCCGTCGTGCTCGACCCCACGATCGCACGCTTGCTCGACGCGATGGCGACGCCGCCGACGCTGCGGCAACTGGGTCCACAGGACGGCCGCACGGCACTGCGGGAAGCGCAGCAGACCACCTCCGAGCACGAGGGAACCGACGCCCGCTTCCACACTGCGGAGGTGGGCCCCGCCGGTCTGACGGGGTTCTGGGTGGTGCGGCCGCGGGGTTCGGTGGGCCCGCTACCCGCGGTGTTCTATCTGCACGGCGGCCGCTGGATGTTCGGCGACGCCGACACCCACGCGCACGTGATCGGCGAACTCGCCGTCAAGGCGGATGTGGCGATGGTCGTGCCGGAGTACAGCCGCACCCCCGAGGCTCGTTACCCGGTCGCGCTCGAGGAGTGCTACGCAACCCTGCTGTGGATGCACCGCAACGCCGAACTGCTCGGAGTGAATCCCAAGCAGATTGCGGTGGCTGGTGATTGCGCCGGTGCCACCCTCGCCATCGCCGTCGCGATGCTCGCCAAGTCCCGTGGCGGACCGCGGCTGCGAGCGCAACTGCTCTACTACCCCCCGACCGACGCCGACTGCGGGTCCGCCTCGCATCGCGACTTCAGCGAGGGCTACCTGCTGTCCAGCGACGAGCAAGCTTGGTACTGGGATCAGTACTGCGACGGTGGTGATTGCACGTGTTCGACGGCGTCACCGCTGCGCGCCGGCCGTGAGGAGTTGAGCGGTCTGCCGCCGACGATGCTCGTGACCGCGGAGGCCGACGTGGTCCGCGACGAGGGTGCCGGGTTCGCGCGGAACCTCCGTGCTGCGGGCGTCGACGTGACTTCGCTGCGATACCTGGGCACCGTGCACGACTTCGTGGTGCTGAGCCAGTTGGCGAACATTCCGCCCGCCCGCGCCGCCATCGATCAGGGCGCTTGGTTCCTCGCTCAGGCGTTGCACCCGTGAGCAGCACCGAGGCGTTCCGGCTGATCGGCCGCGACGACGTGGTGGCCCTCACCGAGGCCGTGGTGTCCGGTGCCCGATCGGCTCCCCCGGCGATCGTCCTGACCGGCGAGGCCGGGTCCGGCAAGTCGAGCATCCTGCGCCACGCGGTGCGCGCAGCGGGTGGCGACGTCCGTGTCGTCTCGGCCGCGGGCGGCGCATCGGAGTCCTCAGCCGACGGACTGCTGGCCCGATTGCTCTGGCCCCTGCGCGGATTCGCGAGCACGCTGCCGCCCGGCTTGCGCGAGGCCCTGCCCGAAGCGGGCCGGGATCTCCGGTGCGCGCCGGAACTCGCGCGCGACGCCGTGCTGTCGCTACTGGAGGCCGCAGCGGTCGAGCGTCCGATACTGCTGGCCATCGACGACGTCGACAGGTTCGACGACGACCTGCGCGACCTCTTCGTCGGCGTGACGGCGCTGTTGATGACGACGGGGGTCCGTGCGGTCCTGACCGCGCGTCGGCTCGACGTTCTCCGCGGTGTCGACCGGCCGATTCGCACGGTCGAACTGGTGCCGCTGGCACCGCACCACTCCGCCGAACTCGTCGACGCCCAGCCCGGCCAGCCCGACCCCAGCGTGCGCGGGAGATCATCCGCTGGTCGCGTGGGAACCCGCTGGCGCTGATCGAGTACACCCGTGCATACGCACGCAACCGCACCACGACGTTCCACGGCGCGACGATGTGCGACCCGGCGAGCGCCCACCCGATGTTCGCCGACCAGGTCGCTGCGCTGCCACCCGACACCCGCAAGCTGCTGGCCTACGCCGCGGCCGGTACGGGCCAGGAAACCGTCGACATGATCACGGCTGCAGCCGGTTTCGCCATCGACTTCGCGGGGTGGGAGCCGGCGCGGGCGGGGCGGCTCGTCGAGTTCACCGATGACCGCAGGGTCGTGTTCACCAGCGCGCTGTTGCGCACGGCCGCCTATGCGGGCGGGGACTATGGCGAGCAACGTGCTGCGCACCTCGCGTTGGCGGCGACGCCCGATCTCGATGCCGGCGCCCGAGCGTGGCACCTGGGCTCCGCGGCATCGGGCCCCGACGAGACGATCGCCGCGGTCTTGGAGGACACGTCGACTCGACCCACCGGGCGCGTCTCGGAACTCCAACGGGCGCGTGCCCTGCAGCGGGCAGCCGAGCTGAGCCCGGACCGTGCCGACGCGGCGCGCCGCTACGCGTTGGCTGCCGGGGCGGCCAACTACGCCGGTGACCCCGCGTGGGCCCTGTCGCTGGCCGAGGTGCCGCTGCGCGAGTCACCCGACCCGGACGTCTCCGGTTACGCCGCGCTGATCCGGGCTTCGATCCTGCTGCAACGGGGGCGGCCGAGTGACGCGTTCATCGTGATCGGCGACGTACTCGACGGAAAGTGGCCCAGCGACGCCCATCTCGTCCTGGCGATGCTGTACTCGGCTGCCGGGGCGTCCTACTACTCCGGCATCCGCGTGCAACGGCAGGATCTGCGGCGCTGGCTCGATATGGCCGTGGCCACACCGGTCAGCCCCAGCAGGTTCCCCCTGCCGTTCCCTGCTGATGCGGCCGAACTGCAGCGCGCCTACGCCACGATGTATGCCGACACCGCGGTCGCCGATTCTCGACCCGCGCCGCCACACGGCCGCTGGCTCGAGCCGCAGTCACCCGCCGTCGAACCGTACCGGCAGCTCGTCGCCGGGGTGATGGCGTTCGTCGGCGAAGACACTGTTGTCGCCGCGCGCGAACTGAACTCGGCGATCGAACGTCTCTCCGCCGGCGGCGGATTGCGCGGTTTCACGTTCGCGCTCGCACCGCTGTCGTGGACGCTGCTCGACACCGGCCAGTGGACCACACTGGAGACGGTCCTCGATCAGGCCTCGGCACTGTGCGCCGTGGCGCGCGGCGTCACGCTGGTCGAGCGGGAGGCCCTGGCCTGCCTGGCCCGCCTGCGCGCGATGCAGGGTGATGTCGCCGCTGCGACGCGTGCGGTGCGACGGGCGCGCGACCTGTCGGTGACGTCGGGCCAGCCGATGTGCGCCACCGAGGTGAACCTCAGCAGTGCGGCGGGCTGGATTGCGTTGGCGACGGGCGACTTCGACGAGGCATACCGTCGGTTCCGCGCCATGTTCACCGCCGACGGGCAGCCCGGGCACTTCGTGGTGTCCTACCGCGCCGTCGCCGACGTGGCATGGGCAGCCGCGCGCAGCGGCCGCGTCGACGAGATCGCGCCGCTCATCTCGATGATGAGCCGCAGGCTCGGCTCCAAACCGCCGGTGCGGCTGAGACTTCTGCGCCATCAGGCATTGGCGCTGACGGCCGAGACCAGCCAGGCCGAACGGCACTACAAGTTGGCCGTGTTCGATCCGGCCGGTGAGCAGTGGCCCCTCGAGCGCGCGCGGGCCCGGCTGCACTACGGCGAGTGGCTGCGCCGGGCGCGCAGGCCCGCGGAGGCCAAGCCCTTGCTGGCGGCGGCGCTCGACGTCTTCGAGCGACTCGGTGCCGAGCCGCTGGCCGCCATCGCCAGGTCGGAGCTGCGAGCCGCAGGCGTGACGAACGTCGCGCCGGGCCCTGTCGACGGCGCCATGCTCGCGCTGACCGCCCAGGAACGCCAGATCGTCGTGCTCGCCGCCTCGGGTCTGACGAATCGGGAGATCGCCGAGCGCCTCACACTCTCGCCGAGAACCGTTGCCTCGCACCTGTATCACGTGTACCCGAAGCTCGGTGTCAGCCGCCGCCACGAACTCCGGCAGTTCACGTCTTGAGCGAGGTCCGCAGGGCCGCAACCGCTTGAGCCACCGCCGCGCGGGCCGCGCTCGTGTCCCGGAGTGCGTCGAGCGTCACGAATCCGTGGATGGTGCCCTCGTAGCGAACCGCCGTCGTCGCGGCGCCTGCCGTACGCAGCCGGGCTGCGAACGCCTCGCCCTGGTCGCGCACCACGTCGGCCTCGGCCGTGATGAGGAGGGACGGAGGAAAGTCCGCGAGGTCGGCGGCGTCGGCGTGCAGCGGGGCGATCAAGGGATCGGTGTGCTGCCGCCCGTCGGAGAGGTGCCCGTCCCGGAACGCGAGCAGGTGGTCACGCCGCAGCCAGTATCCATCGGCAAAGCGGTGGCAGGATTCCGTGTCGCACGCGACGTCGGTCACGGGCGTGCACGCGACCAACTGCGAGAATCGGAACTCGTTGCGGTGCAACGATGCCAACACCATTCCGATCGCGAGATGCGCGCCGGTGGAGTCGCCTGCGACCGCGATGCGCGACGTGTCGATCCCCCACTCGTCGCCGACCGCGCAGATCCAGCGGGCCGTCGCGTACGCCTGCTCGAGGCCGACCCGATGATTCACGCCCGGGGTGCACTCCGGAACGACCAGCACCGCATTCGAACCCCGCGCGAGGTCTGCCACCAGACGCGCACGAGATCGCGTGCCCCCTGCCACCCAGCCGCCGCCGGGGACGTACACCACCGCGGGCAGCGGTGCCGCGGCGCCAGTCGGGCGGACGACGCGTACCCGTACCGACCCGTGGTCACCGGCATCGACGATGACGGCGCGCTCGTCGACGTCGACGGCCGAGAAGGCGTCCTGCAGCGGCGCGCCGGTGGTGGAGGATCCGTCGATCGACTCGAGGAACAGCTGTACTGCCCGGTCGAGGGCGAGGCCGTGCGGGTTCGCGGTCATCTCCACCCCCTCGACATGGCCGGCATCTTCATCAGTGTGGGCGGTCGCACCGCCCTGCCCATCAGTCACGTGACTGATGACGACGCGCCACCGCGCGACGATGCTGGTGGCACACCCGGTGAAAGGACACTGCTTCATGACGGCGACCGTGGATCGGAACGGGTCCTGGACGGGCGAGTCGACGGCGGATGACCGGTCGGTCGACCGAGTCGAAGGTGGGCAGAAGGTCACCGGGTCCGCCCACTACACCGCCGACGTCGCCCTCCCGGATCTGGTGCACGCCGTGCTCGTCCAGTCCGAGGTGCCTCATGGCCGAGTCACCGAGGAGTCCCTGCGCGCCAGCACGTCCCGTGCATCGGCGGCTCCCGGAGTGCTGTACGTCCTGACGCCGCTGAACTGCCCGCCCTTGGGCGTGGTGCCCGAGGAACTGACCTGGGACCTACCACTGGAGCGGCGGCCACCGCTGTCGGACCTGACGGTTCAGCACGTCGGACAACACATGGCGCTCGTGGTGGCCGACACCCTGGAGAACGCCACTGCTGCGGCAGCGTCGTTCGAGCTTGCCTACGAAGCACTGCCGGCGCAGCTCGACCTCCACGACGTGCCGGAGGCTCGGGCCGAGCAGTCGGGTCCCGTCCGCCACGGCAGCTACCGGCCCGATCACTTCGTCAAGCTCTCCGAGGAGAAGCTCCAGGACGTTCGCGGCGAGGAACCGGCAGGCGGTGCCCGCCGGGTCGACGCCCGTTTCACGACCCCGCTCAACGCCCACTACCCGATCGAGCTGTCCGCCACGGTCGCGGCGTGGTCCGGCGACCAGTTGACCGTGCACGACAGCACCCGTTGGATCGCCGGTGAGCGAACGGCATTGGCTGCGTACCTTCGGATTCCCGAGGACCGGGTGCGCGTCACGTCACCTCTGGTGGGCGGTGCGTTCGGCTCGAAGAGCTTCCTGTGGATGCACGTCGCGCTGTGTGCCGTCGCAGCCAGGGAGGTCGGGCGGCCGGTCAAGCTGGTGCTCACCCGCGAGCAGATGTTCTCCTCCACCGGCCACCGGCCACGCACCGAGCAGGACCTCGTGCTGGTCGCCGACGACGACGGACGCATCCTCAGCACCGAGCACCACACCCTGACCGAGACCTCCACCGTCGCCCACTTCTGCGAGCCGGCGGGTCTGTCGACGCGGTTCCTCTACCAGTCACCCCATCTCGAGGTGTCACACCGCACCGCCCGGCTGCACGCGCCGACCCCCTGTTTCATGCGCGGTCCTGGTGAAGCACCCGGGTTGTTCGCCCTCGAATCGGCCATCGACGAACTCGCCCACCGGGTCGGCGTCGACCCACTCGAGCTGAGGATCCGCAATCACGCGGACTCCGACCAGGCCACCGGCAAGGCGTGGTCGGGCAAGCACCTGCTGGAGTGCTACCGGACGGGCGCGCAGCGGTTCGGGTGGGATCAGCGGCCCCTGGCGCCGCGCGCCATGCAGTCCGACGGCGAACGGGTCGGCTGGGGCATGGCGACGGCGACGTACCCTGGCCGGCGCATGCCTGCGAGTTGCCGGGTGACCACCTCGCCCGACGGCCATGTCCGATTCGCCTCCGCTACACACGAAGTCGGCAACGGCGTGCGTACCGTCATGACGCAGGTCGCCGCCGAAGTCACCGGACTGCCGCTGTCGCGGGTGGCGTTCGACTCCGGCGACTCCGACTTCCCGGCCGCACCGTACAGCGGTGCCTCGCAGACGACGGCGACGGTCGGCTCGGCGGTGCACGCCGCGGCCAGCGAGTGGAGGCGTCGCCTGTCGGCGCTGGCGCCCGCCGGCGACGAGGCCGACCTCGTCGAGCTGGCAGGCGCGCATCACGAGCAGCTCAGCTTCACCGCCGACAGCGATGCGGGCGACCAGAGCGGCAAGGCATTCCAGTCGTTCGGTGCACACTTCTGCGAGGTGCGGGTCGACGAGCAGATCGGCAGGGCGACTGTGACCAGGTGGGTCGCGGTGATGGACTGCGGACGGGTGCTCAACCCGAAGCTCGCCCGCAGCCAGGTGATGGGCGGCATCACCTTCGGTCTCGGCATGGCGCTGCTCGAACAGGTGCCGTACGACGCCGATACGGCACAGATGATCGGCGAGTACTACCTGCCCACCCACGCCGACCGTCCCGAGTTCGACGTCAGCTTCGTCGACAGCACGGACTTCGACCTCGATCCGATCGGGGTGCGCGGCATCGGGGAGATCGGCACCTGCGGCGTACCCGCGGCAATCGCCAATGCCGTCTTCCACGCCACCGGTAAGCGTCTGCGCGACTTGCCGATCACTCTGGAGGATCTGATGACGCCCTACCGCCCACCCACAGCCGAGGAGCCATGATGACCCAGGACCACCTCGTGGAACTCCACATCAACGGCGAGACCCACCGCGTCCACGCCGACGTGCGAACCACGCTGCTCGATCTGCTGCGCGAACGCCTGCAGCTGACCGGGACGAAGAAGGGGTGCGACCACGGGCTGTGCGGTGCGTGCACCGTCGCCGTCGACGGCGAGCGGGTGGTGAGCTGCCTGACCCTCGCGGCGTCGATCGACGGCTCCGACGTCCTGACCATCGAGGGCATCGCCGACGGTGAACAGCTGCACCCGCTGCAGCGGTCGTTCATGGCGTGCGACGGGTTCCAGTGCGGCTTCTGCACGCCCGGGCAGATCTCGTCGGCTCGCGCGATGCTCGCCGAGCATGCCCGCGGTGACCTCAGCACGGCCTCGTTCGAAGGCTCCCGAGCGGACGTCGTCGGCGGCTCCAGCCGGCTGACCACCGCGGAGATTCGAGAACGCATGGCGGGCAACATCTGTCGGTGCGGCGCCTATGCCAACATCGTCGCCGCGATCGAAGCCGTGGCGCAGGAGCGCACCGCGTGAAGACATTCGAGTTCCGGCACGCCACCAGCGTGGACGACGCGGTCGCGGCGGGCACCGCACCCGGCACGAAGTTCCTCGCGGGCGGGACCAATCTCCTGGACCTGATGAAGGGCGGTGTCGAGCAGCCCGAGTCGTTGGTCGACCTGCGGCGGGTGGGCCTGACGACGATTGCCCCCACCACCGAGGGTGGCGTGTTCATCGAGGCCGGCGTGACCAACAGCGCCGTCGCCAACCACCCCCTGATCCGCACGCAGTACCCGGTGGTGTCGCACGCGATCCTCAGCGGTGCCACCACGCAACTCCGCAACATGGCGACGGCGGGGGGGAACCTGCTGCAGCGCACCCGCTGCCCGTACTTCATGCAGACCACGTTCTCGTCCTGCAACAAGCGCGATCCCGGCAGCGGATGCGCAGCCCGACAAGGGTTTCACCGCGAGCACGCCGTCTTCGGTGCCAGTGCCGACTGCGTGGCGATCCATCCATCGGACATGGCCGTCGCCTTGGCCATCCTCGACGCCGTCGTCCACGTTCAGGGGCCGAACGGACGGCGCACCATTCCCATCGAGGGCTTCTTTGCGCTGCCGGGAGACACGCCGGAGGTCGACAACACGCTCGGATCGGGTGAACTCGTCCTGGGCATCGAACTGCCGCCGTCTCGGTTCGCCGACCACTCCTGGTATCTCAAGGTGCGCGACAGACACAGCTACGCCTTCGCCCTGGTGTCGGTCGCGGCGGGGCTGCACGTCACCGACGGTGTCATCGATTCGGCTGCTCTGGCGCTGGGCGCCGTCGCCGCCATGCCGTGGCGCCTGCGCGAGGCCGAGGCAGTCCTCATCGGCCGTCCAGCCGGCGACGAGGCGTTTCACGCGGCCGCCGCGCTGGCCATGAACGGTGCGGAACCCCTGGCGCAGAACGCCTTCAAGATCGACCTCGGCCGACACAGCGTGGTGCGGGCGCTGACCCGGGCTGCAGCCGTCCGCACCGACGACGAGGATCAGCCGTGAGGAACTGGGCATGCACACCGGCAGATCTGCGGATGATCGCCGCTGGCAACGCCGAGCGGGTGCTGAAGCTGGGTTAGGCGCGTGTCGGCGCGATGAGTTATGCGCTCCGGTGCAGTCTGGTCTGCATGGGCAGACTCATCTATGGCTTCAACGTGTCGGTGGACGGATATATCAACGATGCGCATGGCAGCATCGACTGGTCCGAACCGAGCGACGAACTGCACCAGTACTGGAACGACTTCGAGCGGGACACCGCGCTGACGTTCTACGGACGGAAGCTCTACGATCTGATGTCCGCGTACTGGCCGACCGCCGACGAGGACCCCGACGCTCCACCGCTGATCGTCGACTACGCGCGCGTCTGGTGCGGCATGCCCAAGGTCGTGTTCTCGCACACCCTGGAGTCCGTCGACTGGAACTCCCGCCTGGAACGCGGCGATCCGGTTGAGGTGGTGACGAAGCTCAAGGCCGAAACCGAGGGCCAGCTGGAGGTGGCCGGCGCGACGCTGGCGGCGCCCATCGTGGCGGCCGGGCTGGTGGACGAGTTCCGTCTCGTGGTCGCGCCGACCATCGTGGGCGGCGGCACGCCGTTCCTGCCGACGCTGCCGTCGTGGATCTCGTTGCGCCTGCTGGAGAACCGCACGTTTCCAGGTGGGACCGTCCTGCTGCGGTACGAGGCGTCGCGCGCCTGATCGGCTGGCAACGATCTCCTTCTCAGCCGATCTCGTCGACGTCGACGATCGGCGCGCTCCTACCCAACACACGAGGCCCCGGTCCCACGAAGGTATGGACCACCTCCACGGCCCTGCCGAACAAGAAACCCTGTCCCAGCTCGCAACCCCATTTGGCGAGCAGGTCGCACTGCTCACGGGTTTCGATTCCCTCGGCGATCACCGACAGTCCCAAACTGGAGCCGAGAATCAGCACCGCTCGAGTAATGGCTCCGCACCGCGTATCGCGCGGCAACCCGCCGATGAATTGCTTGTCGATCTTGAGGATGTCTATGGGCAGATCGACGATCTTGACCAGACCGCTGAAGCCGGTGCCGACGTCGTCGATGGCGATGCGAACTCCTACCCGGCGGAGCCGCTCCAGATCGTCCTTGGCACGAATGGCGACTCGTCCGGCATAGGTCTCGGTGAGTTCGAGAACGAGTCTGTCGGGTGGGAGTCCGGTTCTCTCGAGTGCCTCGAGCACGTCCGCCCGAAAGTCCCCGGTTTCCAGTTGCCGGCCCGAGACGTTGACGTGCACGGCAGCGGTCGCCATCGGTCCGTCCCACAGTCGTGCGCTTCGACACGCTTCGTAGAGCACATGCCTCCCGATGGCAGGCATCTGGCGGGCCGTCTCGGCGGCCGTCAGGAACTGGGCTGGCGCGAGCAGTCCCCGGGTCGGGTGTTGCCACCGCAAGAGTGCCTCCGCCGCAACGTAGTCGCCGGTGCTGAGATTCACGATGGGCTGGAAGCGCACCACGAACTCGCCGCGGTCCACCGCTCGCTCCAGCTCCGGAATCAGCTGTACCGCGCGGTGCATGGCAGCTTCCTCGGGTGTCTCGGACAGCGCTACGCGGTCCTTGCCGTCGTGCTTCGCGTGGTACATCAGCATGTCTGCCTGCTGTAGCAGCTTCTGTGCCGTGCACCCCGGGTGAGACATCGTCACGCCGCAACTGGCGGAGAGTTGGTCGTAGGTCCCACCACTGGACAGGCCGACGGGACGATGCAGTTCGTCGAGGATGCGTTCGGCGACCGCGCGCAGGTGTGCGACGTCGGTGATCTGCGGGCAGAGGACCGCAAACTCGTCGCCACCGAGGCGCGCGGCGGTGTCCCGCGATCGAATCGACGTCTCGATCCGTCTGGCGACGGTCTCGAGCACGTGGTCGCCCTGAGCGTGCCCCCAGGTGTCGTTGACGGCCTTGAAGCCATCCAGGTCGAGGAAGATGACGCCGACACGGCGCGATTCGTCGCACCCCGGGTCGGCGAGGGCGTTCTCGACGCAGTCCATGAACAGCGCGCGATTCGCCAGCCCGGTGAGCCTGTCGTGCGAAGCCATGTGCCGTAGTTCGGCCTCGGCGAGTTTGCGGATGGTCACGTCTTCGACCAGGCATATGCCGTACGGGTGGGACCCCGGAGGAGCCACTAGTGAAGCCGACACGGCTCCCCACACCGTAGCGCCGTCCGCGCGGCGGAAGGCGATCTCTCCCTCGAAGGAGTCGCCATGGCGCAGTGTCAGCATGTCGGTCAAATCTATTGCGCTGCAATCTAGGTCGACATCTCCGAGCGAGGTCACCGGCGTTCCGAGCACGTCGTCTGCCGATCGGCCGAGAATTCGTGCCATGGCCTGGTTGCAGCGCGTGACACGCCCCGACGGCTGGGGCGTGGTGTCGAACATGAACATGCCCATCGGGGCCGTGTCGAAGGCGAGCCGGAACCGTTCTTCACTCTCGGCGAGTGCGTTCTCGGCCGCCTTCTGTTCGGTGATGTCCGTGGCGACGCCGATGTATCCCGCACAGAGGCCGTCCTCGGCCGTCATCTGCGAGACCGCCAGGCTGACGGCCGCGTGGGACCCGTCACGTCGCACGAACGTCCACTCGCGCACCTCGGCCGTCTCCGGTGTCACGTCGCGCGTGAAGACCTCGAATCCGGCGGCGATGCCCAATTCGGCTGCTCTCGAGCGAACCTCGGAGGCTAGGTGGAAGTCCAACGGCGTGCGGCCGAGCATCTCGGTCTCCGTCCACCCGAGCAGCCGCTCCGCGCCGTTGTTGAACACCGTGATGGACCCAAACGGATCGGTGCCCACGATTGCCTGCTCCGACGCCGCCTGCAGGACTCCGGCGAACAGATCGCGTGCCTCGCGAAGCGCCCGGGCATGCATGCGTTCCGCGGTGACGTCCCGGAAGGCCATGACGCTGAGTGCAGGCTGGCGCACCAGAGGCGCAGTCTTCAGCTCGATGACCCGTGGTGGTTCGCCGTCCAAGACGACGTCCCCCGGGTCACCGCCTGGCGATGCCGATACGAGTTCGCGCACGACGTGGTCGTCGGCGAGGGCTCGGGAATTCCGCAGCACCACGTCACCGGATGGGTCGACGACGATCACGCTGTCGTGGATGCTGTCGAGTACTGCCCCCAGCAGTTCGGAGTCCCGGTCCGCTCGGTCGCGCGCTTGCCGTAGCTGAGCGACGAGACGTCGGCGAGAATCGCGGTACAGCGACAGAGTCAGCACGATCACCGTCAGGCTGCAGACCATTGCCTGCGACAGCATTGCCCGCGCCTCGATGTCGGGGACGATGAAGACTCCCCTGTTCACCAGGGTGGCGTAGACGATCCAGGCGCCCGTCCCGGCGAGGAACGCCATGTTCACGGTGGTGCTGTAGCGCAACGCCAGCCACATCGCGGCCACCAGAGTGAGGAACGCCATCGGAACACCGGTGTTCAGCCAGAAGATCCAATAGAAGACGAAGGCCATGCCGGCGCTCACCACGAGTCCCTCGACGACCGACGAGATCGACGTGCGGGGGCGCTTCCATTCGACGTCGTGCAGCCGTAGCCAGATCGCCAGCCCCAGCAGTGCAGAGGTGCCGTTGCGGACGGCGAAGAGCGCGAAGGTCTGCCCGACCGGAGCATTCGATGCCATGGCCAGGAAGGCCGTCGCGAGGACGGCACCGGCACATGCGCCGGCGGCCACCGCAGCGATGAGACGCGCGAGGTCAGCGGGATCGCGCAGCACGGCGTCACGCCGCCGATGGGTCAGCACCGCGACCGTGACGATCGACAGAGTGACGTTGACCAGCGCGAACCAGGCGCTGAGCAGCACCGGAGCACCGGTCGCAACGTTCATGACGAAGGTCAGCGCACCCAGCGTCGCTACGTGGATGGCACGTTCCCCGCGACCGCATCGCCGCGTGGCGAGCAGCCAGATGATCGCGACTGCTGCAGCCGGCCACACCAGCGCGACCTCTCCCCCGGCCAGCCGGGTCGCCCGACCCGCTAGGACGGCAAGCGCATAGGCCACGGAGAACGAGACCAACATCGCCGCGGAGCGCACGACTCGAGCCATGGAAAACCTACTTCGGACAGCAGCGTCAATATCAGCAAGCATGCATCAAGATCGTGGCTGGGGACGCGAAGCCCATGATCCGGGACCAACGGCGCAGGACGCAGGACCTTCTTCCCTGCTAGGTGGCACGGTCTCCTCGATACGTTCGTCGAGAACATCGGACTTTCGGCGCGGAGGAACCAATGCGCGAGACACCCCCACCCACACCAGCGGTAGTCGTCGGCATCGACGGTTCACGTAGAGCAATCGACGCTGCGCTGTGGGCGGTAGCCGAAGCCGTCGACCGCGACGTGCCGTTGCGTCTCGTGTACGCGATCGAGCCCGATGGCGCCAAGTCACGTGACCCGCAAACCCATGCCCAGGACTTCGGTACGGCCGAATGTTCGATACGTCAGGCGGTGACCGCGGTCGAGTCGACGAATCAGCCGGTGAAGGTCGAGGCGGAGATCGTGCGCAGCACGGCGGCCTCGGCGCTCCTCGAGGCATCGCGAACTGCCGACATGCTCTGTGTCGGCGCCATCGGCTTGAACAGCGCCGCCGGGCGTCGCGGCGGCTCGACCGCAGCGGCGGTCAGCGCGCGCGCTCGTTGTCCGGTGGCCATCGTTCGAGGCGGGTGGGTGCCCACCGCTTCGGGTGCGGGGTGGATCGTGACCGCAGCCGACGGAGACCCCGACGACACCTTCGTAGTGGCGAGAGCGGTCGAAGAGGCGCGTATGCGGTCGGCGCCCCTGCGGGTCGTCAGCAGCCGGCGCCTGACGTTCGCCGATGTCCACGACGCCCAGGCCGCCGAAGAGGGCAGGCGCCTGGCCAGAGCGAGCCTCGAGCGGTCGCTGGGCCGATGGCGCGCAGTGAATCCCGGCATGGTCATCGAAGCCGAGGCAGTGACCGGCGACCTGGTCGACTACATTGCTCGCAACGCCGACGACATACAGTTGATCGTCGTGGGACACGACCGGCGTCACGGCCTTGCCGACATCACCGGGCCGACCGCGAACGCAGCACTACACGGGACCCGCTGCTCCATTCTCGTCGCCGAACCGCACCGAGCCCTGTAGCCCGTCACCCCTGGTTGACAGCCGTCACTTCTGACGCGCGACGATCACCGGCATCCGAGCGCCCTGCGCGACTGCCGAACTCACAGACCCGAGCGACAGTCCCGCCCACCCGCCGCGACCATGACTTCCCACCACCAGAAGCTGCGCCTGCTCTGACTGCTCGAGCAATCGCAGTGCGGGGCGGCCTTGCGCGACGACGCAGTGGACGGTCACCTGCGGGTAGCGCTCCATCCAACTCGCCAAGCGCGTCGACAGCGTCTTGGCTGCCGAATCCTCAAGGGCCGGAATGGAAGAAGCATCGGCGTCGTCACTGCAGACGTGAACGGCTACGACGTCCACCTGTCGACGCGATGCCTCTTCGAAGGCGATGGTGACGGCGAGGTCGGATGCAGGCGACGCGTCGACGCCCACGGCCACGGGGGCATGCGCGGGAGCGGGCATCATGGGGTCCTCGTCGTGTATGACCGCCACGGGGCAGTGTGCCAGGTTCACCAATCCCGACGACACGGAACCGAGCAGCAGCAGCCGTAGCCCGCCAAGGCCGCGCGCACCGACTACGAGAAGACTTGCGTCGCTCGACATGTCGACGATGCCCGGGACGACGGCGTCGGAGACTATTCGGTGGCGCACCGCGATGCCGGGCTCGGCTGAGATTGCGTCGCGAACCCAGCCGAGCGCCTGGTCGACCAACTCTCTCGCCCGCTCCTCTCTGGTGGCCCAGAATGCCGATGACTCGGGAAGGACATGACCAAGACCGACCATGACGGCCGGTAGCACGTGCACGACGGTCAACGGCACGGCGCGCAACTCGGCGTCACGCGCAGCCCAGTCCACTGCCACCCGCGACTGCGGTGAACCGTCGACACCGACCACCACACCGTGGCGCGTCGGTCGAGTGGCAGCGGTCACGGCTCGGTACTCACGATGCGAATCATCGACGGCTGCCGTCGTCGATGATCGAACCGAGTTCGTCGTCCCATACCCGAGATCGGACCGTGTCGAGATGGCTGCGCAGTGCCCAATGGGCACACCCGACCACACTGGCCACGGACGCCCACACGACGATCGCCGCGGCGATGCCCTGTCGCGCCGCTTCGTCCGCCGGCGCCGGTCCCCTGGTCACCTGTCCTGAATCGGACAACCAGACGGGCACGTGGTCACCAACACGAAGTGGACTCGACGATTCCGCAACGCCGTTGTGGTCGATCCCGTCGCTCATCCAACGCACCGGGGTTGCGTAGACGACGTCGTATGGTCCATCGGACCTGGACTTGCTCTTGGCGGTCACCAGTGCGTCTACCTCCGACAGCGTTGCTGCGTGCTCGGCAAGGACTCGCGCCTGAGCATCGCGGACCGATGTGCCGACGGCTGCGCCGACGGGTAGCGCCACGATCACCATCAGAATGCCGACGATCGCCACGATGGATTCGACGCGGTCGCTGATTCGAATCAGCGGACCGCGACGGAAGGCATTCAGGACGCGACTTCTCGGCCAGCGGATCGTGAAGTACTCCATCGCCCATTCCCTCGACGGTGGCACCCGCGTGGCGCCGTTCGGATCAATCGTCGCGCCGTTCGACTGCTATGCCGAGGGCCCAAGGTCACTGTTCGCTTGGGGCAATGGCCACGAAGTGGCGATGCAGCGTGGGACCAACGACGCGTCGACGGTGACCAATGGCTCCTCCAGTAGTCCACGACCCGCCCTAGCGTTCAACGAGACCCGCATATCCGTCCGAGGAAGGATTCGACATGGCCGAACCAACAGTGAAGCCCGTCGTCGTAGGCATCGACGGTTCTGAGCAAGCCCTCTCCGCGGCGTCATGGGCGGTGGGTGAAGCCGTCGGTCGAGGTGTACCGCTACGGCTGCTGTACGTCATCAGGACTGATCTTCTCGGGTCCTTGACGGCCGAACAGTATCGCTGCGCGGTCGAGGAAGCGAAGGCCGCCCTGCATGCGGCACGTGCTGCGGTCGAGCAAGCCGACGATCGCGTCCTGGTGGAAACTGATATCGCACAGGGGAATCCAGCAGGTGTACTCGAATCGGAGTCGGGATACGCCACGATGATCTGCCTCGGTTCGTCCGGTATCGGACGGGTCGGCATCGCGTTCTTGGGTTCGACCGCCGCAAGCGTCGCCGAGCAGGCGCTGTGCCCGGTTGCGATCGTCCGCTCGCCCAATCTCCCCAAGCAGGCTGGTCAACTCGAATGGGTGATGGTGCCCGTGAGCGTCTTCGTGGACAACGACATCATCGAGACGGGGATCGAGCAGGCGCGGCTGTTGAATAGGCCGGTCCTGGCCGTCGGTGTGTGGCGCCCCGAATTCGGTGGTACGCCGTCCGCATCCTTGGATACTTTGGTGACCCAGTGGCAGGAGCGCTTCCCGGACGTTCGCATACATCCAGTGGCGACGGAGAGCGACATGAGTCACTTCCTTCGGCAGAACCCCGACGTGGGTGGGCTCGTGGTGACGGACGCGGCAACGGCACACGACGTGGCAGCGTTGGTCGGCGGCGAGCGTAGCGGCCGGGAAGCTCAGGTGGAGCGGACCGTTCTCGTCGTTCACCGCCGCGCGACCACTCCGGCCCACGCCCGTTGAAGCGAGTCAGCCGAGGTCGAGAGTGGAGTCCGGCTCCGCGCCGAAGGCGAAGTGACGACCGCTGATTCGTGTCGCATCGATCCGAATGAACCGAGTCTTCGACGTCGCCGTCCAGGGCAGCACTTGGGCTTTCTCGGCAAGGGCGATGTCCGCGACGGAGTCGAGTACCGTCGCGTGGCCGTGCACGACGATGCTCCAGCCACGCATGACATCGTGGTCATCGGCCTCGAACGCAACCCACGGATTGATCGATACGCCCACGAGCTTGGCGCCCTCGGCCGTTCGTATCAGTATCGTGCGGCGCTGAACCACGAAGTTCACCGGGAAGATGTCTGGCCTCGAGTCGATGCTCGTCGCGAGCCTGCCCAGCGCGACGCCTGACAATCGATCCCAGCACTCCTGTTCGGTCATCGAGGCAACGGGTTCCGTCTCGGGTAATTGCATCAGTTGAACCTTCGTTCTCGCGACGACAGTGCGTTCGTCTACTGGATCGTTGGTGGATACGTTACGACCGGACCGAGCGTCGAAACTCGGGCCATTGGTCCCCACCGCATACGTCGTTGGTCCTCCTGGGCGCCGCGCACAGCCAGGTCGAGGACCAAGGTCCCTGCGTCGTGTGGCGTTGTCCCCCAGCGCCTTCGGGTAGTCGGTGTCTAACGTATCCGCACATGACCTACGTGATTGGATCGGCATGCGTCGACGTCAAGGACATGTCGTGTGTGCAGGAATGCCCGGTGGACTGCATATACGAGGGTGCGCGGTCGCTGTACATAAATCCCGAGGAATGCGTCGACTGTGGCGCGTGCAAGCTCATCTGCAAGGTCGATGCCATCGAGTACGAGACGGACCTGTGCGAGGGCGAAGTCGCACATTTGAGGGACAACGCCGACTTCTTCTCGGTGATCCTGCCCGGGCGAGACGCGCCTCTCGGGAATCCTGGTGGCGCAGGCAAGCTGGGACCGGTTGGCGTCGACACGCCGCTGATCGCCGCCATGCCGCCGCAGGCCGCCCACCACTGAGCCGTCCGAGTTGGCGAACCGCTCAGTCACGCGGGCCCACGGGCCACACTGCGGCGCAGCGTCTCGATGTCGTGGACGTAGGCTGGTTCCGACGTGGACTTCGGAGCCAAGGTCGTCACGTCTTCAAATGGTCAGGCAGCACAACTGCTGCGCTTCACTCACCGAGTCGCCCAGCGGCCGTCCGGTGTCGATTCGGCGGGCCTCCGCCCATGGCGACGGGTTCGCGTGCAGGCTTCTGGCCAAGTCCGGCGTGATCTCGGATGCGGTGTCGTCGTCGCGGGACCGGATCCGGTCCAGCGCACTGTCCACGTCGAGCACGCATTCCAGTTCTACTGTTGGGCAACCATGTTGGGCGGCAACCTCTCGAGCTCGCTGTCTTTCGACAGGATTGCGCCAGGTTGCGTCGAGGATCACCGTGTGACCGCCGGCGAGTAGCAGCGCTGCCCGACGGAGCGCTTCGGTGTACACCAGTGCCACGTTGTCGGCGCGATATCGGCCCGTGTCCAGGTCCCCAGGCTCACCGCCAACGGCGCCTCGTCCTACGAGTTGCCGGCGCACGTCGTCGGTCGAGACGACACTGGCATCGATGCGGGCCGCCAGTTCCCTGGCGAGGGTGGTCTTCCCCGTGCCCGGATTGCCGCCGACGAGCACCAGTCGCACCGTACCCGCGCGCAGGTGCTCGAGTGCCAGGCCGAGATGCCGTTCGGCCCGTGAAGCGGCGCCGGGATCGCCCTGCCCGGCGCGAATGCAGTCGACCTTGGCACGGACCACGGCGCGGTAGGCGATGAAGAAGTGCGCCAGCGACATCGGTGCCGGATCGCTCGTCTCGCGCAAGTAGGCGCTGAGGAAGAGGTCGGCGAGATCGCGGCGGCCGAGGTACTCGAGGTCCATCGCGAGAAAGGCCGCGTCGTCGAGAACGTCGACGTGACGAAGGTGATCGTCGAACTCGAGGCAGTCCAGTAGGACGGGGCCCTCGGGCATGCTGAAGATGTCGTCGGCGATCAGATCGCCATGCCCGTCCACTATGCGGCGATCCGAGATGCGGCCCGCCAGCAGGACCTGCCGACCGTCGAGGTACTGATGAGCAAGTCGGTCGATCTCGCCGAGGACGTCCGACGACAGCAATGTATCGGCATGGCACCACAGCGCGGTGAGGTTCTCCTCCCATCGGGCGGTGAGCATGGGCACCCGCCCGTCGGCGTCCACGGCACTCGAACGCGCCGCGTCCTCGTGGAACCGCGCCAGGATGCCTGCGATCGCTCGCAGCACGCCATCGACTGGTTCCCCGCGCGTGACCAATGCGGCCAGCCGGCGATCGTCGGGATAGCGGCGCATGACGACGACGGGTTCGGCGGGTTCGTCGGGCCCCGCCCACTGTAGGTGCGCCACGCCGAGGTAGCTGTCCGGCGCGAGGCGGCTGTTGAGCCTCACCTCGTCGGCGCATGCGTGTTCCCGCGCGTGGACGTCGGTGAAGTCGAGGAAGTCGGTCCTGATCGGCTTCTTGGCCTTGAATGCGCGGTCGCCCACCAGGACGACGATGCCGGTGTGTGTTTCCCGGACGGTGGGGGCGTATCCATCGTCCCTTGCGTCGGATGTGTGGGCTGCGGCGTCGATGGAGACTGCGGTCATGCCGGAATGGTGTCGCGTACCGCGTGGCACTCACAGAGGTCTTCGGCCCCCGGCCCGGGGACGAAGGTCATCGAACGCGGTGATGGGGACTGACGGCGACGACGCCGGTGACCAAGGGCCCTGCCCTGCGTGCCGGCGAGAGTCCACGCTGAGGCGGAGCACGAATCGAAGGGATGACCATGCCCAAGACCCACACCCCGCTCAAGGTGATCGAACAGGCCGTTCACCTCGCCTGCCGCGCACCGTCCTATCACAACAGTCAGCCCTGGCTGTGGGAGTACGGCGACCATGAACTGAGGCTCTACGTCGATGCCGATCGTCTGGTGTCGACGGACGGATCAGGTCGCCAGGCGTTGATCAGCTGCGGTGCTGCTCTCGACCACCTTCGGGTTGCGCTTGCGGCGGCGGGGTTTCGCGCGAACGTGGACTACTACCCGAACCCCAATGATCATCGACACCTCGCCTCGGTCACGACGTCCACCATCTCCTATGTCACCGAAGCTCATCGTCGCCGTGCGGAGGCGATCTGGATGCGACACACCGATCGGCTGCCCCTTGCCTCCCCGCCCGACTGGCTGTCGTTCGAGCGTTCGATGCGGGCCGCAGTTGCCGATCAGCCGTCTTTGGTCGACGTGTTGACCGAACTCGACCGAACCGACCTCGAGGAGGCTTCGATGCTTTCCGAGTCCTTGCGCATGTACGACTCCGCATATCACCAGGAGATGCACTGGTGGACGGCCCCATTCGAGGTCTCGGATGGAATTCCGCACGCCGCCCTGGTTTCCGCAGCCGAGAGTGATCGAGTGGCCATCGGCCGGACCTTCCCGGTCACACATCATCGGGAGCGGCGGCTCGAGGTACCCGAGGATCGGTCGACCGTCGTCGTCATCTCGGCGGCCGACGACACGCGTCGTGACGTACTGGGTTGCGGCGAGACCCTTTCGGCCGTCCTCCTCGAGGCGACTCTGGCCGGTCTCGCCACCGGCATCCTCTCTCACGTCACCGAGGTGCCGGCGTCCCGGGACATCGTCGCCGAACTCACGGGCAGGTCGTATCCGCAGGTACTGGCTCGGATTGGTTTGGCGCCCGCGCTCGAGGACGCCCCGGTGCGGACGCCGCGTCGTCCGCTCTCAGACGTCCTGCACTACACCACCAAACCCTCCTAGGCATAGCGGCCAACGGGGATGAACGAGCCAACGACGAATTTCACCCGCATCGTCACCCTGACGATGAACCCGGCACTGGACATCAGTACCGAAACCCGGACCGTGGGACACACCAGCAAGGTTCGCTGCGGACCCGGCCGTTACCATCCCGGTGGCGGCGGGGTCAACGTGGCCAGAGTCGCCACCGCCCTGCAGGCGAGTGCCTCGGCAGTGCTGCCCGTCGGAGGTCTCACAGGTAGGCGAATACTCGAACTCCTCGATGACGAAGGCGTCGACACGGTTCACGTCGACATCGCCGACACCACCCGCGAGAACGTCACCGTGGACGAACTCGCCACGGGGCTGCAGTACCGCTTCGTCCTGGCTGGACCACACATGTCCGCGGACGAACGACACGCGTGTCTCGGCGCGCTCCGGCGAGCCACCGTAGGAGCAGAATTCGTCGTGGCGAGCGGCAGTTTGCCGCCCGGTGTCCCCCCAGACTTCTACCAGACGGTGGCCGACGCGTGCCGCGATCAGGGCTCGTTGTTCGTCCTCGACACGTCCGGCGTGGGGCTCGCCAATCTGACGTCGGGGGCCTATTTGGTGAAGGCGAGTTCGCGCGAATTGAGTGACTGGGCCGGCCGTCCCCTTGCCGGCGAGGACGAACAACTCGACGCGGCAGCTCAATTGATATCGAAGGGCTGTACGCAGAGCATTCTGGTCTCGCGCGGCGCCGACCCCGCACTGCTGGTGACGCCGACTGGGCACCAACGATTCCCCGCCCACGAGATGCCTACCGGAAGTGGGGTGGGGGCGGGCGACGCCATGGTCGCGGGTGTCGTGGTGGGGCTCAGCCGGTGCTGGTCGATGACCGAAGCGGTTCGATTCGGCATGGCGTGCGGCGCCGCGATGATGCTGACCCCCGGCACCGGCATCTGTCGGCCAGATGACGTCTGGCGGTTGTTCGATCAGCGGCCCTATGCCTCACACCCCAATCCATTTTCACCCTCGACCACACCGGAGGGGGCCACCAGGTGATCGAAGCGAGTGCACCCATAATCGTGGGCATCGACGGCTCCGCGGCCGCACTGAACGCCGCACGATGGGCCGCAACGGAAGCCAGGAACGAACTCACGACGATGCGCTTGGTGTTCGCCGTTCCCGAGTCGAGTACGACGGATGACCGTGCCCACGACGTGCGGCGCGCATGTCGAGCCCTTGAGCAGGCGAGTGGTGCCGTCTCCGACCTCGTACCGTCGTTGATCGTCCGAACGGCAATCCGCCACGGCACGCCGGATCGAGTCTTGCTCGACGAATCTCGCGGCGCCGCAATGCTCTGCGTAGGAGCAGAGCCCCGTCGACACGGCGTCGGACTGCTGGCTGCCGCCCTCGCAGAGAAGGCCGCCTGCACGGTCGCGATCGTCCGTGATACCGCCCCTGCTCGAGACGGTGTCGTGGCCGTGGTCCTCGATGACGCACCCGGCAACGATGAGGTCGTGCATCGAGCGATGCGGGAAGGCCGCATGCGGCGAGCGGTCGTTCGACAAGTCGACTGTCGTCAGGACAGCTGGGTGCGGCGCTTCCCGGACGTGCACGTCGAAATGGTTCCGCCGGGCGGCATCCGCACTACCGACCACGAGCGTCCCGCAGTGCCCCAACTGGCGGTCGTCGGCACGGCGGATGCGGCGCGCCTCGGCGACCCGGCGCGACTCGAGAGCCACCCGATCCACGGCTACCCCGACTGCACCGTCTTGGTCGTTCGAGGCTGAAGTCCCGGGTGACTTAGGCCTCGCGATCGGGGACCAAAGCCTCCTCACCTCCGTCGATCGGGTCCATAGCGTCGAATCCGGCGCGTGCACTCACGCCATCGAGACGAGGAACCGGAGGGACGACGATGTCCGACACCCTGATATCACCGCCGCCCGCCACCCGGCCGGGGCGCCGCAGCGCCGGTCTGGGGTTGGCGTCACTGACTGCCATCGTGGTCGGATCGATGATCGGCAGCGGTATCTTCGCGCTGCCGTCCCAGATGGCCGCGAGCGCGGCGCCGGGCCCGTTGTTGATCGGGTGGTCCATCACGGGCGCTGGAATGCTGACCCTCGCGTTCGTCTTTCAGACACTGGCGACCCGCAAGCCCGACGTGGACGGTGGCGTCTACGGTTACGCCCGAGCCGGTTTCGGCAACTACATCGGGTTCACCTCGGCATTCGGATACTGGGTGTCTGCCTGGGTCGGCAACGTGGCCTACCTCGTCCTGCTGTTTTCGACGCTGGGCTACTTCTTTCCCGGTTTCGAGGGCGGCGCAACGGTTCCCGCGATCATCGGCGCATCGGTCGTGTTGTGGACCGTGCACTTTCTGACACTGCGCGGAGTGCAGACCGCAGCGCTCGTCAACGTCGTCGTGACCGTGGCCAAAGTGGTTCCGATCCTGGTCTTCATCGCCATCGCCGCCGTCGGTTTCAAGGCCGGCCTGTTCAGCGCCGACTTCTGGGGCAAGACGACCCAAATCGACGGAGCGCCCCTGGGCGACACGATGACTCAGGTCAAGAACATGATGCTGGTGACGGTGTGGGTGTTCATCGGCATCGAGGGCGCCGCCGTCTACTCGCAGCGCGCGGCCAAACGCCGAGACGTGGGACGAGCCACCGTTCTCGGATTCGTCGGAGTCCTCGCGCTCCTGCTTCTGGTCAACCTGCTTTCCTATGGCTTGATGGCCCAGGCGGAACTCGCGGGAGTACCGGATCCGTCGATGGCAGGGTTGTTGGAGAGCGAGGTGGGCAGCTGGGGCGCGGCGTTCATCTCGATCGGTCTGGTGATCTCGCTGCTCGGTGCGCTGATCGCGTGGGTGCTGCTGTGCGTCGAGATCCTGCGTCTGCCGGCGCTCGAACACGTGATGCCGAAGGCACTGGCGAAGGAGAACCGCCATGGAGCTCCCGCGAATGCACTGTGGCTGACCAACGTCTGCGTTCAAGCCTTGCTGTTGTGGACGCTGGCCAATGAAAGCACCTACACCAACCTGATCTACCTGGCGACCTCGCTGATCCTGCTCCCCTACCTCTGGTCGGCGGCATATCAGGTGCTGCTCGCCGTGCGCGGTGAGACGTATGAGCACGGCCACGGTCGCGGACGGGACATCGTCGTCGGGGTCGTCGCGCTTGGCTATGCCGTATGGCTGGTCTACGCGGGCGGCTGGCAGTACGTCATGGTGGCCGCGATGTTCTACCTCGCGGGCACCGGGTTGTACCTGTGGGCGCGCAGGGAGAGTCGGCTTCCGGCGTTCACCCGGCCCGAGATGGTCGTCGTCGGTGTAGTCGCGCTGACAGCTGTGCTCGCCGCCGGATTGATGGCCACCGGAAACCTGTCCGTCCTGTGAACACTGCAAAGGCCACCGGGCTCGGGGTCTGGTCCGAGGCAGGTCGGCTGCGACGTGTGATGGTCTGTGCTCCCGGGTTGGCGCACCAACGGCTGACGCCGGACAATTGCCACGACCTGTTGTTCGACGACGTCATATGGTTGCAGCAGGCACGACGTGACCACTTCGACTTCGTCGCCAAGATGGTCGACCGCGGCGTCGAGGTCCTGGAATTACAGGACTTGCTCGCCGACGTCGTGGCCAAACCCGACGCCAGGGAGTGGCTGCTCGACCGCAAGGTGACCGACGACCTGGTCGGGCCGGGACTCACTGGTGAGATTCGCGGGTGGCTCACCGAACTCGCGCCGGATAGGTTGGCAGAGTTCCTCATTGGCGGCGTGGCCTATCAAGACGTGCTCGACGAGGTGGATAGCGACTTCCTGTCGATATTCAGCGCCTTGGACCCGGCCGGCTTCGTGCTTCGCCCTCTCCCCAACACCCAGTTCATGCGGGACAACTCCGCGTGGATCTTCGGCGGTGTCACGCTGAACCCGATGTACTGGCCCGCCCGGCGGCAGGAAACGTTGCTCACCGCCGCCGTGTACCGTTTCCATCCCTTCTTCGCCGATGAGGCATTCGACGTGTGGTTGGGCGACCCAGACGGGTCGGCGGTCGACCACGGACTGGGCACCCTCGAGGGCGGTGACGTGATGCCGATCGGCAAGGGAGTGGTCGTCGTCGGCATGGGCGAGCGATCGTCGCATCAGGCGATCACTCAGTTGGCCCGCAATCTCTTCGCTGCGGGCGCGGCCGAGCAGGTGATCGTCGCGAGCCTGCCGAAGACTCGCTCGGCCATGCACTTGGACACGGTGTTCACGTTCTGCGATCGCGACCTGGTGACGGCGTTCGCCCCGGTGGTCGATGGCATCGTGCCGATCAGCCTTCGCCCCGACGACGGGTCTGCATCCGGACTGGACGTCCGGCGGGAGTCGAGAAGTCTCGTCGAGACGATCGGGGATGCGGTCGGCGTCGACTTCCGGGTCGTCACCACCGCAGGGGACGTCTACGGCATCCAACGCGAACAGTGGGATGACGGCAACAACGTCGTCGCGTTGGAGCCCGGTGTCGTGATCGGCTACGACCGCAACATCCTGACCAACACCGCGCTGCGCAAGGCCGGCGTCGAGGTGATCACCATCGACGCAAGCGAACTCGGCCGCGGCCGAGGCGGCGGCAGGTGCATGACGTGCCCGATACTGCGCGACCCGCTCTACACGTGAACGGACCCATGGCTTTGGCTGACACGACGACGAAGACGCCGGTTCACGACTTGGCCATGGACCTCTACAGGGTCCTCGCGATCGTCGTCGTCGTACTCGGCCATTGGCTCGTCGCGGCTCTGACGTTTCACGACGGCGAGTTCGGCAGGCAGGATCCCCTCGTCGCCATACCGTGGACGCAATGGCTGACCTGGGCCTTCCAGGTGGTCCCCGTCTTCTTCGTGGTCGCCGGCTATGCCAGCGCGGTGTCCTGGACGCGTTGGCAACGGTCCGGTCGGGGTTCCCGTCAAGCCTGGCTGCGGCGGCGTTTGGCCCGATTCGTGGGACCTACGGCGATCTACGTCGGGGTCTTGACGGTGGTCGTCGTCGCCGTTGTGGCCGCAGGTGTCCGCGGACCCCTGTCGATCGGCGGATGGGCCGTCGGCATGCATCTATGGTTTCTCGCCGTATTCATGGCCGTAGTCGCACTGACCCCGCTGCTGATGGCCGCCGACTGCCGCTGGGGGCTGGCAGTTCCCGCGGCGTTGGCCGCTGCCACCGCAGCCGTCGACGCGCTGGCGATCGGTGCCGAGGTTCCCTACGTCGGCGTGCTGAACTACGCATTCTGCTGGGCGGCCATCTATCAGCTCGGCATCGCCTGGCACCGGGCGAGATTGTCCGGGCCCCGGCCGGTCTACCTCGCGGTCACCGCCGCTGCGGTTCTGGCGGCGCTGGTGGCCTTTGGGCCATACCCGATCAGCATGATCGGCGTTCCGGGCGCTGCGGTCCAGAACACCTCTCCGCCGACGTCGGCGATGCTGGCGTTCGGTGCCGTACAGGCCGGCCTGGTGCTCTCGTGCGCTCCAGCACTGAACCACGTCTTGTCGGCGTCGCGGTTGAAGCGGCCACTCGCCGTTGCCAATCAGAACGTGATGGCACTGTACCTATGGCACATGGTGCCCGTCGTGGCCGTCACGCTGGTGGGATATCCATCCGGCCTGCTGCCCCAGCCGCCGATCGGAACCGGAGCATGGTGGCTCGCACGTCTCGAATGGCTCGTCGTCCTGTCGTTCGTGACCTGTGGCCTTCTCGCCCTGCTGTGGTGGAACCGCCGCTTCTTCCTCGCCTCATTGCCGGTGGTCGGCTCCCCTCTCGCGCCGCCTTGGACCGAGGCGGCACTCCTCGCGGGTTCGGCCGGGGTGGCGATCGCGTTGGCTCGATTCGCCGCAGCCGGTTTCGCACCCGACGGAGCCCTTCCCGTGGGCACGTCGCTGCTCTTCGCCGCCGGACTGGTGCTGATGACGATCACGTCCAGGCGTGACTGCACGAGAGCGTGAGTCGCTGCCCACGGCTGCCGAATACCACCCCAATCAATCCTAAACTCGAAGGAACACGTGCCATGGCGTTCAACAACCGTAATCGCAGCCTGCTGAGCCTCGTCCATCACAGTGACCGGGACCTGCACTATCTGCTCGACTTGGCCCGGGACCTGAAGCGGGCGAAGTACTCCGGAGACGTGCGCAACAGCCTTGCCGGCAAGAACATCGCGCTGATCTTCGAGAAGACGTCCACTCGCACGCGGTGTGCGTTCGAGGTGGCCGCCCACGACGAGGGCGCTCACGTGACGTACATCGACCCAGCGTCGTCGCAGATCGGGCACAAGGAATCGATGAAGGACACGGCACGGGTGCTCGGGCGGATGTACGACGCGATCGAGTATCGCGGCAGCGCCCAGGAGACCGTCGAGGAACTGGCGGAGTACGCGGGGGTGCCGGTGTTCAACGGGCTGACCGACGACTTTCATCCGACCCAGATGCTGGCCGACGTGCTCACCATGACCGAACACTGCCCGAAGCCGTTGCACGACATCGCCTATGCCTACGTGGGAGACGGCCGCAACAACATGGCGAACTCGCTTCTGCTGGTGGGCGCCAAGCTGGGAATGGACGTACGCATCGGCGCACCGAGGGACCTGTGGCCCACGGATGACCACGTGGCGTTGTGCCGAGAGTTCGCCAGCGCGTCGGGGGCGCGGATCACCATCACCGATGAGCCCAGCGAAGCCGTACGAGGGGTCGACTTCATCCACACCGACGTGTGGGTGTCCATGGGTGAACCCCTGGAGACCTGGGGCCAACGGATCGACGTGCTCCTCCCGTTTCAGGTGAATGCGGCTTTGATGAAGGATTCCGGCAACCCACGGGTGAAGTTCATGCACTGCCTGCCTGCATTCCACGACTCGAATACCGAGGTCGGGGCTCGCATCGCGGCCCGGTATCCCTTTCTCTCCGACGGCATCGAGGTCACCGACGACGTGTTCGAGAGCCCGGCGAACATTGCCTTCGAACAAGCAGAGAACCGCATGCACACGATCAAAGCGGTCCTCGTCGCGGCGCTGAGCTGAGCGCGATGAGGATAGTGATCGCACTCGGCGGCAACGCGCTCCTGCAGCGTGGGCAGCCCATGACGGCGGACAATCAGCGAGCGAACATCCGGATCGCCGCCGAGCGCATCGCCGCAATCGCGCACGGCAACGAGATCGTGGTCGCCCACGGCAACGGGCCACAGGTGGGACTGCTCGCGCTCCAGGCAGCGGCGTACCACGACGTGGCTCCGTACCCGCTCGACGTCCTCGGCGCTCAAACCGAGGCGATGATCGGCTACGTGATCGAGCAGGAGCTCGCCAACCTGCTGCCGTCAGATCAGTCGCTCGCCACGCTGTTGACGATGATCGAGGTGGATCCCGAAGACCCGGCATTCAGCCATCCCACCAAACCCATCGGGCCGGTGTACGACCGGGAAACCGCCGAACGCTTGAGCGCCGCCGGTGGCTGGACGGTCGCCCCCGACGGTGATGCCTTCCGTCGCGTCGTCGCCAGCCCGAGACCCAAGCGCATACTCGAGATCGAGCCCATTCGAACGCTCGTCGATCAGAACACCATCGTCATTTGTACCGGCGGCGGTGGTATACCCACGACCTATGACGACGACGGCCGACTGGGCGGTGTCGAAGCGGTCATCGACAAGGACCTCGCGTCGGCTCTGCTGGCGAAGCAGTTGGACGCCGACCTGCTCGTGATAGCCACCGACGTCGACGGCGTCTACGTCGACTGGGGTTCCGAGAAGCAGCGGCGACTAGGGCGAGTCACACCCGAGGACCTGGCCGATCTGGACCTCCCCGCAGGATCGATGGGACCGAAGGTCGAGGCTGCATGCGACTTCGCACGCAGTACGGGCAGGGAAGCGGTCATCGGGTCGCTGACAGACATCACCGACATCGTCGACGGCTCTGCCGGCACCCGGGTACGCGCTTCCACGGCGGTTGCCAACCGCAGCGGCGGATACCCGTCGATGTCGAGAGGACTGGGAGCATGACTGTTCGTTCGTCGGACCGCATAGTGGTGGGAGTCGACGGCTCGGCCGTGTCCGATGCCGCGCTCCGGTGGGGCGCCCGCGAGGCGGCGCTGCACGATGTCGGTCTGAGCATTCTGTACGTCGTCGATCCCGGGGTCCCTGCGTGGGGGTTGGGCCTTGCGACGGCGGCAATTCCAGCGGAATACGTTCAGTTACAACGGGACGACGCGCTGAGGATCCTCGAGCGTGCCCTGCAAACGGTCGTCGACACCGTCGGCGAGGACGTCACCGTCAACGGCGAGGTGGTGTACGCGAACCCGGTGCCGACCCTGATCGACGTCACGAAGGATGCTCGCATGATCGTCGTCGGATGTCGCGGCCGAGCAGCGTGGCAACGTGGCCTCTTCGGTTCGGTCAGCACGGGTCTGGTCCATCACGCGCATTGCCCCGTGGTGGTCATCCATGCCCAGGCCGACGAGTCGGCGTTCAGTCGCGGTCCGGTGGTCGTGGGCGTCGATGGCTCTCCCGCTTCGGAGTTGGCCACCGGCATGGCCTTCGAAGAAGCCCAATTGCGAGGTACGGGCCTGCTGGCGCTGCACGCGTGGAGTGATGCCGACGTGCCGGTCGTGCCCGTCGCGGCATGGCCGGACTTCCGCCCCGCCGCCGAAGAGGCGCTGGCCGACTGGCACGAACGCTATCCCGATGTCGTGATCGAGCGTCGCGTGGTGTTCGACCGACCGGCCCTGCATCTGGTGGCCGCCGCGGAGGCGGCTCAACTCGTGGTGGTCGGCAGCCACGGCCGAGGTGGCTTCGCAGCCATGTTGCTCGGCTCGGTCAGCACTGCGGTCGTGCATGCGGTGCACACACCCGTGATGGTTGCCCGTCGCAGCGAATGACGGTGCCTGGACGACGAGCTAGGTCAGTACAGCTAGGCCAGACCCCTTAGCATCAGGTTCCAGTACATGAACGGCAACCCGTATTTCTTGAGGTACCAGTAGCTCCGGTGCGGCTTGGTCGGGTCCAGCAGCGGGAACGACGGCGTCAGATTCAGGTCGTAGTCGAACTCCGCCAACAGCATCGCGTGCGAGGACGTGACGATCGGGCACGACCCGTAGCCGTTGTAGGAGGCGCTCAGCGGTCGGCCTGCAAGTAGCGACTCGATGTTCTCGACCACCACCGGGGCCTGCTTGCGAATCGCGGCACCGGTCTTGGAGTTCGGCGACGACCCGGCATCGCCGAGGCTGAACACGTTCGGATACCGCACGTGTTGCATGCTGTGCTTGTCGATCTCCACGTACCCGTTCGGGTCGCCGGTCGACAACGGACTCGCCTTGATCCACTCCGGCGCCGACTGGCGTGGCACCGCGTGCAGCACGTCGAAGTTCAGCATGGTGTCGGATCCGCCGTCCCCGGTGTGGGTGACGCCAACCTTGTGCGCTGCAGCGTCGACGGACGTGATCTCGGCGTTCGTGTGCACGGTGATGCCGTAGTCGGCGGCGATCGCGTCGAGGTTGTCGGCGATCGCCGGGATGCCGAACAGACGCGGCGTTGGCACCACCAAATGCACGTCGATGTCGGAGAGCACGCCCTGCCGGCGCCAGTAGTCGCTCGCCAGGTACGCAATCTTCTGCGGTGCGCCGGCGCACTTGATCGGGCCCGACGGCATGCCGAACACCGCGCTGCCCGAACGGAGGCCACGGATGAACTCCCATGTGCGGGGCGCGAGGTCGAACCGGTAGTTCGACGAGACCCCGTCCTTACCGAGTGCGTCCTGCAGACCCTCGGTCCGGTTCCAGTCCAGCTGGATGCCCGGGCTGACGACGAGTACGTCGTATTCGTAGACCGCCCCGTCGGCACAGGTGACCGTGTTGTCGTCCGGGTCGACCGTGGCCGCCGCGTTCTTGATCCACGTCGCGCCCTTGGGCATCACGGAGGCCTCGGGCCGTGCTGTCGTCGACGCCTTTGCCTGCCCACCGCCGACGAGTGTCCACAGCGGTTGGTAGTAGTGCGTATCGGACGGTTCGATGACGGCCACGTCGGAGTGGCCCTTGCGCAGCAACCGGGCGGCGACCGAGATACCGGCGGTACCTCCGCCGACGATGACGATTCGGTGCTTGTCGGTAGTCATGATCTCTACTCCGCTCAGGCGCTCTGACGGGCTTCGTCCCAGGCGTTGAAACCGCCCAGGATGTCGCTGACATCACCGAACCCGTTCTGCCGCAACAGGCTTGCAGCGACCGAGGATCGGTAACCGCCGGCGCAGTACACGACGGTCGGCTTCGCCGGATCCAGTTCGCCCAGCCGGGCCGGCAGCTGACCCACCGGGATGGTGAGCGCGTTCGGGATGGTCCCGGCGGTGACCTCACCCGGGTTGCGCACGTCGACGACCTGCAGGTCGGGCAACTCCGCGACGCGTTGATCGAAGACCTTGGCCGTCAACCTGGAGGCCACCTGGACGTCGTCCTGATGGGCGAGCATCACCTCGAACGGCTGGTCCACGTAGCCGATGACGCGGTCGAACCCGATTCGGGCGAGCCGGTTCTTGCCTTCCAGCTCGTGGCCCGGCTCGGTGAACAGCACGATGTCGACGTCGGTGGGGACCACCGATCCGGCGAATTCTGCGTACCGGCCCTCCAGCCCGATGTTGACGGCGCCGCGCAGGTGACCCAGCGCGAACTCTTCGGGACCGCGGCCGTCGACCAGGATCGCGCCCGCCTCCATCGCGTCGCGAACCTGCTCGTAGGTCATCGCCGGCGGCATCTTGGTCTCGTCCAGCAGACCGCGGTCCTTGCGATTGAGGATGGCGTCGTAGACGAAGTAGCTCGGGGCGGGCGGTTGCCCTTCGGTGACCAAGTTCATGAAGGTGGCCTTGTCGGGAGCCCGCAGTGCGTAGTTCGTCTCCTTCTGCTCCCCCATCGTCGACCACAGGTCGGTGGACAGGTTCTTGCCGCACGCCGAGCCCGCACCGTGCGCCGGATACACCCGGGTGGCGTCGGGCAGTGTCATCAGCTTGTCGTGCAGCGAGTGGTAGAGCTTCTCGGCCAGTTCCTCACGGGTGAAGCCGATCGAGGCCAGCAGGTCGGGCCGACCAACGTCGCCGATGAAGAGCGCATCGCCGGTCAGCACGCCGTAGGGCACCTCGTCGTCGGCGTGCTCGTAGACCACGATGCTCATCGACTCGGGCGTGTGGCCAGGGGTGTGCAGGAACTCCAGCGTCACGTCACCCAGTGAGTAGCGCTCGCCGTCGGCCACGCCCACCGACTCGAACTCGGTCTCGGCGACCGAGGAGTACACGATCTTCGCGCCGGTGGCCTTCGCCAGCTCCAGGTGCCCGGAGAGGAAGTCCGCGTGGAAGTGGGTCTCGATGACGAGTTCGATCGCGAAGCCGAACTCCTTGGCATCCGCCAGGTACTCGGACACGTCGCGCTGCGGGTCGACAACGACTGCGCGGCCGGTGCTTTCGTCCGCGATCAGGTACGACGCGTGAGACAGGCAGTCCAGGTAGTACTGGGTGAACTTCATGGTGACGAGTCCTTTCGTTCGGTTGGCGGTAGCCATCTGAGTATCAGGATTGATATACCCCTACGGGTATGTCAAGGGCCATGAGTCACCAAAAATTCCCGCCTTGCATGTACCCCTGGGGGTATGTGTATCATCGGATCATGGATACCCCTGGCGGTATCGATCATCACTACCCCCCTTTCCGAGAGGACACCGGCATGACCGCACCCGTCACCATCGACTCGCACGACCTCAGCCAGATGCTCGGTTCGACGACGCCGCCCCGGGTCATCGATGTGCGCACTCCCGGCGAGTTCGAGACCGCACACATTGCCGGCGCCTACAACGTGCCGTTGGACCTGCTGCGCGAACACCGCGACGAGATCATCGAACACCTCGACGAGGACGTCGTCCTGGTCTGCCGGTCCGGTCAGCGCGCCACCCAGGCCGAAGAGACGCTGCGCCAGGCCGGACTTTCCAACGTGCACATCCTCGACGGCGGCATCACCGCCTGGGAGGCAAAGGGTTTCGCGGTCAACCGCGGCGCCCAGCGCTGGGACCTCGAGCGCCAGGTCCGCCTGGTCGCAGGCTCGATCGTGCTGACCAGCATCCTGGGCAGCATCGCGGCCCCGAAGCTCAAGTGGGTGGCCGGGGCCATCGGCGGCGGACTGACCTTCGCAGCGGTGTCCAACACCTGCGCGATGGGCATGATGCTGTCCAAGCTGCCCTACAACCGCGGCGCCTCCTGCGACGCCCAGAGCATCGTGTCGCAGCTGGTCGACTCCGCTGCCACGGCACGCAAGGTGAGCTGACGAATCATGATCGCGCTCAGCATCGGCCTGGCGGTGTTCGTCGGCATCGCACTGGGACTGCTCGGCGGCGGCGGTTCGATCCTGACCGTCCCACTGTTGGCCTACGTAGCAGGCATGGAGGCCAAGCAGGCGATCGCCACCTCGCTCCTGGTCGTAGGCGTCACCAGTGCCGTCGGCGCCATCTCGCACGCTCGGGCCGGCCGGGTTCAGTGGCGGACCGGCCTCGTCTTCGGTGGCGCGGGCATGGTCGGCGCCTACGCGGGCGGGTTTCTGGCACGCTTCATCCCGGGCACCGTGCTGCTCATCGGCTTCGCCGTCATGATGATCGCCACGGCCGTCGCCATGCTGCGAGGACGCAAGAACGTCGAGACGACCGGGCGCAACCAACGCCTCCCCGTCCCGAAGATCATCGCCGAGGGCCTCGTCGTGGGTCTGGTGACGGGTCTGGTCGGCGCAGGTGGTGGATTCCTGGTGGTACCGGCCCTCGCCCTACTCGGCGGATTGCCGATGCCGGTCGCCGTCGGCACCTCGTTGATCGTGATCGCGATGAAGTCCTTCGCGGGCCTGGGCGGCTACCTGTCCAGCGTCGCGATCGACTGGCCGGTGGCGTTGGCGGTGACGGGCGCTGCGGTGGTGGGCGCCCTCGCCGGAGCGCGGCTGACCTCGATGGTGAATCCCGATTCGCTTCGAAAGGCGTTTGGTTGGTTCGTACTTGCGATGTCGTCGGTCATCTTGGGACAGGAGATCCATCTGGGCGTCGGGATTGCCGCGGCACTGATCACGGCCGTCGCGGCGCTGGCGACCGTTGCCTGTAGCCGGTATGCGCGCTGTCCCCTCCGCCGCCTGACGAGAACACACACCTCCGGACCGGCTACCGCATGACGACTCGTGGAATACCCCCGCGGGTACCATGGCTCTAGGTACCGGAGACAGGAGAACACGCCATGGTTGGTGACGAGGACGCAATAGCCGCAGTGCTCAACAGGCTGCGCAGGGCCCAGGGCCAGCTGGCCGGGGTGATCTCGATGATCGAGCAGGGCCGCGAGTGCAAGGACGTGGTCACCCAGCTTGCCGCGGTCTCGCGGGCACTGGACAGGGCCGGGTTCAAGATAGTTGCGACCGGCATGCGCGAGTGCTTGACGGGCGAGGCTCAAGACGGCAAGCAGCCGATGACCGAGGCCGAACTCGAGAAGCTGTTCATGGCACTGGCCTGATCGCAGACGCATCAGACGGATCAACGAAGAACTGGAGGAAGTCATGAGTTACGCACTGTCGACGACGCTGCACACCACGTTCGAGGATGCTGTTGAGCGCACACGAAAGGCGCTGGCAGATCAAGGTTTTGGGATACTGACCGAAATCGACATGAAGGCGACACTCAAGGCCAAGCTGGGTGAGGACATGGAGGACTACCTAATCCTCGGAGCCTGCAACCCACCCCTGGCTCACCGCGCAGTGAACGCGGACCGCCAGATCGGCCTGTTGCTGCCCTGCAACGTTGCCGTGCGCACCGACACCGCTTCTGATGAGGACGCGGTGATCGTCGATGCGATGGATCCCCAGGTCATGGTTCAGGTCTCGGACCAACCCGGGCTGCGCGATGTCGCCGATGAAGCGGCGACCAAGCTGCGCGCAGCGCTAGACGCGTTGAACGAGGAGCGCCGATGACAGCGACGCACGGTGAGTACGACGTAGAAGTCAGCATCATCGAGACGACCGGGTTGGGTGACCGCAGTTACCTGGTCAGCCACGACGGCGGCGCCGTCGTGATCGACCCGCAGCGCGACATCGACCGCGTGCTCGACCTTGCCGGCGAACGGGATGTCCGCATCACCCACGTGCTGGAAACGCACATCCACAACGACTACGTGACCGGCGGGCTCGAACTCTCCCGAGTCACGGGTGCCGAGTACGTCGTTCCGGTGGGCGACGACGTGGGCTACGAGCGACGTGCCGTCGCCGATGGCGACACCATCACGGCCGGCGGCCTCCGGTTGCGGGTATTGCACACTCCCGGCCACACCCACAATCACGTGAGCTACGCGCTTCATGACCCCGACGGTGCGGTCGTCGGCGTCTTCACCGGCGGATCCATGTTGCACGGCACCACCGGACGCACCGACCTGCTCGGCTCCGAACACACCGCGAAACTCACCCATGCGCAGTACCACTCGGTGCGCCGCCTCGCCGCCGAGCTGCCCGATGACACCGCGGTCTACCCCACCCATGGGTTCGGCAGTTTTTGCTCGGCCACTCCCGCGAGCGGTGACTCCTCCACCATTGCCGAACAGCGTCGGAACAATCCCGCTCTCACCCTCGACGAGCAGAGTTACGTCGAGGAATTGATTGCCGGCCTGTCGGCATACCCCGCGTACTACGCGCACATGGGGGTGATCAACACCCAGGGACCCGACCCCGTGGATCTCTCGCTCCCGCGCCCGGTTGATCCCGACGAACTTCGCCGGCGAATCGAGGCCGGTGAGTGGGTGGTCGATCTGCGCAATCGCAGAGCCTTCGCGGCCGGTCACCTTGGCGGCACGCTGGGCTTCGAGCTGTCCGACTCCTTCGTCACCTATCTCGGCTGGTTGTACTCCTGGGGTTCACCGCTGACGATCATCGGTGACGACGTCGCTCAAATCGCCGAGGCCCGGCGCGAACTCGTCCGCATCGGGATCGATGACGTCTCCGGCGCCGCGGTGGGCGACATTCAGGCGCTGGCGGCAGGTGGGCCGTTGCGCTCGTATCGCGTCGCTGACTTCCGCGATCTCGCCGCGCAGATCGGCACGCGGCATCTCGCAATCCTCGACGTCCGACAGAGCGGCGAGTACGACGACGGTCACCTTCCCGGAGCGGTCAACATCCCGCTGCACGAACTCAGCAGGCGCATCGACGAGGTGCCGGGTGGTGAGGTCTGGGTGCATTGCGCGTCCGGGTACCGGTCGTCCATCGCTGCCTCGATCATCGACCAGCCCGACCGTACGGTTGTTCTGGTCGACGACGCCTTCGAGCATGCCGAGGAACTGGGCCTCATCGGTCCCTAGTCACGGTGAGTACAGAAGCGCCACGACGACGGCAGTCGCGAACGCGACCGTCGACCCGCCGATCAGCAGAACCTCCGCTCGAGGGGCCGATACGGTGAAACGGCCAGAGACGGCCGACACGTCGCCGATCCGTCGCGATCGACGGTGACCCAGCCCGAGGACGAGTAGCGCGAGCGACGCCGCAGTGAACGCCAGCAGGGTTCGCACCGGACCCAGGGGTCCGTGCTGGCGAAGCAGGACCAACGCCCCGCCGACCAGGAACCCAAAAGAGCTCCGCTCCCAGGACAAGGACGTTCGCTCCCCGGGCAGCCCCGGCTTGCTCGGCGGCCGACCCGGCATCTCACGAACCTCCCGGTGGCCAGACGATCAGGATCACGAGGATCAAGACGGTGACGGCGAAGATCGCACCGCCCAACAACTGTGGCACGTGAGTGGGCGGTAAATCCTCCTCGCGGCGTATCGCGGTCTGTACTCGTTGCCAGCGACGCACGGACAATGCCGCCAGTACTCCGCCACCGGCCGTCAAGGCCAGGCTCAGGCCGTGCCTCACACCGGGGACCCCGAAGGCCGGCATGAACTGCACGACGGCGATGCCCCCGGCGATCAGCGCTAGGGCGGTGCGGATCCACGCGAGGAACGTCCGTTCATTCGCCAGTGTGAAGCGATAATCCGGCTCCGTCTCGGCACCCGGCTCCAGCGAGCGGTCGTGATCGGCGGAAGCCACCAGACTGCACCCTTCCCACGCGTGAGACCGTGGTTCAGCCTACGTCGCCGTTGTCCAAGAGTAGGTTCCGTCTGAGGAAGTCGAGGTGAGCCGTCGCCACCAGTTGCTGCGTGTCGCCGTGATACATCTCGAAGTGGCTCACGGGGTACTCGTAGATCTCGTGGTGCGGGACTTCGGCCGCCTTGCGTCTGATGTAGTCGCTGGAGACGACTTCGTCGTCGATCGCCAACGTCACCAGAAGCGGAGCTGCGATGTGGTCGAGCACCCCTCTTCGGTAGCGAGGTGCCGTGAAGAGGAACCGCGGCGTGAACGCGTTGCGCCAGGTGGGAGATTCCTGCTCGAGCGTGCGAAACAACTCTGCGAGCGACGGGTCGCTGAACACCGCCCGTCCCGGCGGGCCGTAGACGCGGAGGTAACGGGGCGGACGCCCGAGTGCACCAGCGAGGGCATCGAGTGCCGCCGAGCCCATCAGCCGTGCCGTCGCGAGCACCGTTTGCGTGCCGGTGAGTTGCCAGCCGGGGCGCGTGGCGCGACCGACGGCACCTCTAAACAGGTCGATCGCAGGCACATTGGCCACGACGGCTGCGATCGACGGGTCGCTCGCAGCAACTTCGAGCACATGGCTGCCACCCAACGACGTGCCCCATAGCGCGATGCGGTTCGCGTCGATGCCCTCGAGACTTCGGACGTACTCGACCGCACGACGCAGGTCGGCACGTTGACGCGATGAGCTGATCAACTGACGCGGCAAACCATCGCTGGCCCCCAGATGGCGATAGTCGAAGATCAGCGCCGCAATACCGCCGGCAGCGAAACGACGAGCGAAGTCGGGCACTATCCAGTCCATCGTTCCGGAGAAGCCATGTGCCAGAACGACGCACGGCAAGGGTCCAGTCGCGCCGGACGGGCGGTACAGGACGCCCGCACAGCGGGTACCTTCCGACCAGAACGACACCGGCGTGGTGTCGTATCCCACCATCGGAGTTCCGTGGCCGTCGGCCCCACCGGTCTCGGTGCCGTCGCTCTCCGCCATGACATCCGATTGCACTACGACAGTGCAGAAAGCAGCAGGGCTCAAAGGGGCCACGATTGAGGACCAACGCCTCCTGTACCCCGCAGAGATCGAGGCCTACCGTGAGCGCAGGATTGACGAGGTTCGAAGGGAGCATGATGTTCGTGCGCGTGGTGATGGGCTACGACGGCTCGCTGGAGGCGAACGTTGCCATCGACGTGGGTGCACTGCTGTTCCCGGGGGCGCAGGCGCAGATCACCTATCTATGGGTTCCGCCCTTCGCCAGTGACAAGGTGCGTCGGCGGCTGCGCGCTCGCGCTCGCGACCTCGACGATCTCGTTGCATTGATCGAGCAGGAGGGCGAATGCGAGGCGCAGCGCCTCGTGTCAATGGGCGTGGCGTTGGCTCGTGACGCAGGATGGCAGGCGGAACCCTTGTTGAGGCGCACGTGGGGCGGCGAAGGATGGCGGATCGCGCAGATAGCCGAGGACGTCGACGCCGACGTCGTGCTGGTCGGCTCCAGGGGGCTCGGCGGAACACGGGCGCTGCTGGGCAGCGTGTCCGACGTCATCGTGCACTATTGCTCGCGCCCCATGGTCGTCGTTCCGCACCCGATGCTGTCCGGTGAGCACGCCGCGCTGTCGGATGGACCGCTGATCGTGGGCTGGGACGGCTCGGCTGGCGCCCAGTCGGCGTGTAGTGCGGCCATGAAGCTCTTTCCCAAACGCGATGTACTGCTCGTGTCCGTCGATGGCGACGCAGATGCGGCGGCGCCACCCGAGGCAGACGGAACCGGAGGTCGGGAAGTCCGCCACGTCAACGTGCATCGAGGCCATGGCCTACCTGCCAGCGGCATAGCCAATGCCCTCATCGCGGCGGCATCGGACCGCGACGCGGCAGCGATCGTCGTCGGATCGCGCGGCCGTTCGGCGATGCGGGAGATCTTCCTCGGCAGCGTCACGATGGCGACGCTGCACCACGCGGAACGACCTGTCGTGGTGGTTCCTGGCGAGTGGAGCGCGGGTTAGCCTCGAGACAGGGGGCGATCCGGGTCGTTGTCACGCCCCGCAGAGCCGTCGTCTTCTGCGAGCAGTTCGTGCAGCGCCTCTGACGTAGCGCGTGCTGCCGTGGAGAACGGCTCCAGCACAGTCTGAACACCCGCGGCGCGCAAGCTCTCGGCGTCGCGGTGGGTATGGGCAGTCAGGGCGATGGTGCCGTTGAATCCATGGTGCCGAAGACCATGCAGGAGCGCCAGATTCGTGTGGAGTATCGGGATGGCGCTGATTACGTATCTCGCCCGGCTCAGCGGCAGGGCCTCGAGCAGGTGCAGGTCCTCCGCGCTTCCGAACACGACGGTGATGCTGTCGCTCGAGTGCGTCTTCACCTGGTGCGGGTCGAAGTCCACTGCAAGGACACGGTGGCCGGCCCTGCTCAAACGGTCGGCCAGATGCCCTCCGAACCGGCCCAACCCATACAGGATGACATCGCAGTCGTCGGCCTCATCGGTCTTCGGTTCGCGCGGCCCTCTTCTCTCGAAGATCACCAGCCAACCCTTGACGCGCTCGTAGATCGACTCCGAATAGGTGATCAGGTAGGTCGAGATCGCGATGGTGATGAGACCAACCAGGGTGATCAGACCGACCGTCGCGTTGGTGATGTGGCCCAGGCTGAGCCCCAATGCCGCCAGGATCCAGGAGAACTCGGATATCTGACCGAGCGGCAACCCGGAATGGACGCTGACGCGCAACGGGTAACGCATCGCGGACATGATCACGATCACGATCAACGGTTTCCCGACCAACACGAGCACGGCGAGGACCACCGCTGGGACGATCTGGTTCCCGGCGTCGGTGAATTCGAGCCGCGAGCCGAGGTCCAGGAAGAAGAACAGCAGCAGGAAGTCGCGCAGGCTGGCGAGCCGGGCCCCCAGGGCGTCACGGAACGGCGTGCTCGCCAGGGATACCCCCGCCAAGAAGGCACCCACCTCCGAACTGAATCCAAGCCATTCGCTCGTCGCCGCCATCGACGCCGCATAGGAGACGCCGAAGAGGACCAGCAGGTCCTGCGATTGGGCGATGTGCGGCAGTAGCCACGGCAGGACGTAGCGCATCAATACCCAGGCTCCGCCCAGGAACCCCACGCCCTTCAGCAGAACGGCCGCCACTCCGTTGCCGAGACCGCCGCCGGTGTCCTGGCCGACTGCCGTCAGCGCAATCATCACGACCACGACGACCAAGTCCTGAACTATCAGGACTCCGACAGCGATGCGGCCGTGCAGTTGATCGAGTTCGCGCTTGTCGGACAACAACTTCACGATGATGATCGTCGACGAGAACGTCACTGCCATGGCGACGTAGAGCGCTGTGAGGCCGTCCATGCCGAATGCGATCGCAACGAGATAGCCGATCGTTGCGGTGGCCAAGACCTGACCCAGGCCGGTCACCAAGGCCACTGGTCCGGTGCCACGGATCATCTGCAGATCGAGCCGTAGGCCGACCAGGAAGAGCAAAAGTGCGATCCCGAATTCAGCCAGTAGTTCGATCGTGCTGTCAGCTGACACCCATCCGGTGCCCACGGGACCGACCGCGATGCCGACCACCAGGAACGCGACGATGAGGGGCTGGCGTAATCGAGCCACGATCAGTCCGGCGACGGTGGCGATGGCCAGTACGGCGGCCAGGGTGGCGAACGGGTGTAAATCCATGCTGGTCGTATCCTTTCACTACCACGCCACGGGCGAGAAGAGCACCTCGTCATCGCGATTGAAGGACCTGCGCCTCTGCCGCAGCAGCCAGCCGTCGTCGACCATGCATCCATGGAACGCTTGAGTCTGGAGCTGCGCACCGTACATCGAAGGATGGCGCGGGTGAAGTCCAGCGGACAACGGCAGGCCGCGTCGACACTGGTATCGGCCATGAACATGATTCCCTCCGCCGTGAGCATCACCGCGGATTTCGACACTGCTTCCGACGTCGACGAACTGGCCGCGGGTATCGAGCAAGCAGTCTGCAAGCTCGCCGCCGCCGCCGCGCAGTCGCAGTCGCAGGGATCCTCGACGTGATGCCGAGAGACCACGGGAGTAGAGAAATCGTCGTCGGCGTGGACGGGTCGTCATCATCGGACAGTGCAGTTCAATGGGCGGCGCGGGAGGCGGACCTACGTGACCTGACACTGCATCTCGTTCACGTCGTCACGCCCCTGACCGCCCCTGGCGCCGCCTGGTCGGACGCGCTGATGCCGGCGACATACGCCCGCAACGCCGAAGAGAGGGCCTACGAGATCGTCGAGAAGGCACGCGTGATCGCTACGGCCGCCACCACGGCTTCCAGCTGCACGCCGCAGGTCGACGTCGAGGTGCTCTACGGGGCGGTCACCGCTACCTTGATCGACCTGTCGGAGCAATCCGCCATGATCGTCACCGGATGCCTGGGCGTGGGTTCGGAGCCCGGAACGTTGCTCGGTCCCGTTGGCTCGAACCTCGTCCGCCACGCGCGGTGCCCCGTCGCCATCGTTCACGACGAATTGGATTGGTGCTCTTCGGCACCCGTGCTCGTGGGGGTCGACGGGTCGGGGTCGACGGACGTGGCCCTCGAGATCGCCTTCGAAGCAGCCTCGACTCGCCGGGTGGACCTCATCGCCTTGCACGCCTGGACCGACTTGAGCCCGCTAGACGTGCCACGGCTTGACTCGTCGCCCACCGAATGGAGCGCCCTGGAATCTCGCGAGGAGGCGGCGCTGGTCACCCGCCTGGCTCCGTGGGAGGAGCACTTCCCGTCCGTCGTCGTGCGTCCGATGGTGGTGTGCGATCGACCGATACCGCGGCTACTGCAGGAGGCTACGGACTCCCAGCTGGTGGTGGTCGGCGGTCACGCGCGTGACGGTTTCGCAGGCATGTGGCTCGGATCGGTCAGCAGCACGGTCGCGCGGCTGGCACGGGTACCCGTGATCATCGCGCGCAACTCGGGATCCTAGGTCGTCCCCTCGATTCCCGATGCGGGCGAGGTCATCGTGGCCTCACCACCGTCACCGGAATCCGCACCGTCTGTGCCACAGCGGAACTGACGGAACCAAGCGTCATCCCGGCGAAACCGCCCCGGCCGTGGCTGCCCACCACGACCAGCTGCGCATGACGGGACTCCTCGACGAGCCAGCGGGCTGGTGTCGCGCCTTCGAGCCGTCGTCGAACTTCGACCCCGGGATACCGCTGCTGCCAATCCTTCAGGCGGTCCTCGAGCACTTCGGCACCGATTCTCTCGTAGGCCGGTACGTCGATGCCCAGGGCCAATATTGCCCCGACGTCGCGCCAGGCGTGCACGGCGACGAGGCCAACCCCTCGATTGTGGGCCTCCTCGAACGCAAGACCCGTCGCCGCTTCGGAGGCCGGCGAACCGTCGATCCCCACGACGACGGGCAATGCGGAATCCGGTAGTCGACCGTCATCGGAGTGGACCACCGTGACGGGACCACGCGCGTGCCGAACCAACCCCGAACTGACCGATCCCATCAGCAACCGTCGGACGGCGCCCATCCCCCTGCTGCCGACTACCGTCATCCGTGCATCCTTCGACGCGTCGACCAGCGTCGGCAGGACACCCCAGTAGTGAACGACCGACACCACGTCGACGTGCTGATCGGACGTCTCGTCTCGGGACAGGACTTGCCGTGCCCTCTCGATGACCTTGGCTGCGTTCTCCCGGTCCCACTCGGTGACGATTGCCTCGACCGGGATCTTCGGCATCGGCGCAAGTGTCGGAGCCACGACGTGCATCAGCGTGATCGGGGTGTGCGTCAGCCGTGCCTCTTGGCCCGCCCACCGCACTGCCGCATCCGATTCGCTGGATCCGTCGACACCGACGAGGATTCCGTACCGCAGTGCTTCGTCATGCATGTCATGAACTCCGTTCGGTGACTGCTCTTCGTGTCAGACGCTATGCGCGCCCATCACCGGCGTGACAGGGTCGTTGGTCCTCCGGTAGCGGTGTCGCTCGTCCCCTGCCGATGGAAGATCCCCGGCGCCTGTCGTGCGAGACCGTTGGCACAGCTGGTCGCGTTCCGCTCGACGCTTCACGTCGAGCAGGAGTGCCCGTGTCACGAGAGCCCGCACGGGGCCGGCCAATTCGACTGCGACCACCTGCCCGGGGTGTCGTAGCGCGATTCTGCTTCGCACGAGTACGCGGCTCCACTGATCCCCATGCGGGAACACGCATACCGACCACGTGGCGTCGTCGTGGAAGCCCCTCGTCGTCGAACGCAACACGAGAGACGCGCCCTCGGACACGTCCGTCACTCGCAACGTCGCGCCGAGGCGCCTCGCCAACCGGTCTCGATCACGCAGGGTCTGCACCAACTCCGTCCACACCGTGTCGGCTGACGCATCCACCCACACGCCCTCGGTCGTTTGGACGGCCGGTGCGTGCACCAGGTCATCACCCGGCAGACGCGATCTGCACTCCCCCTTCGTCGTTCCCCAGTTGCGGTAGAACTGCCGCAGCCCGAGAAGCACTGCGAGGACCCCCATCGCCTTGACCACGTGCTTGACCATGACGCCAGCATCCGTCCGCGGCCGGATGCACACTAGGGCCGGTGGTCCTCATTGCCGCTGTGCTCGAGCCACTTGTAGATTGCGTCCGCCCCGATGACCACGGGGATGGCGACTGCGGCAAGCGCCAACGCAGCCAGACTGGGCGGCGCGTGCCCCAACAGCCGTGCGACCGCTCCACTAGGAGCAGACAAGCGAGTACCAGCAGTTCCGCGGCCACCGCTGCGATCAGCAGCGGGTTGGATCGAAGAGACACCGCCCACGCCGGGCGGGTCGTGCTGCGACAGGCGAAGGCGTTGGCAGCCTGGCCCAAGACGATGGCAACGAACGCCGCGCCTGAGGCCATCATCAGGGCATGGCCCGTGGGGAAGGGCATGCCTGGCCGCCATCCGTCGATGACGAACGAGCCGACGAAGGCGGCCATGGCGACCACCGCCTCGACGGCACCCAAGACGGCGAACGCTCGGAACAGCAGCTTCCCGTCGAGCAGGTGCCCACGAACCGGCGGCTTGTCGAGGGTGCGTTCGTCTGGCGGTTCGGCACCCAGTGCCAGCGCTGGGAACACGTCCGTACCGATGTCGAGCGCCAAGACTTGCAGGACCCCGATCGCGAGCGGAAAATTGCCGCCGCTCAAGGCCCACACTACGAATGGGGTGAGTTCGGCGACGTTGCCGGCGAGGTGGTAAGTCAGAAACCGTCTGATGTTGGCGAACGTCGACCGGCCCTGTTCGATCGCGGTGACGATCGTGCCGAAGTCGTCGTCGAGCAGGACGACGTCGGCCGCCTCGCGCGCCACGTCGGTTCCGCTCTTGCCCATCGCGACACCGATTGCGGCCTCCCGCAGCGCTGGTGCATCGTTGACGCCGTCGCCCGTCATGGCCACGACGTGCCCACGGCGTTGCAGCGCGCGGGCGATACTGAGCTTCGTCTCGGGGTCGACTCTCGCGACCACGAGCCCGTCATGATCGAGGACGTCTCCGAGTTCACCGGGATCGGTGGGAAGTTCGCTCGCGAGCAGCGCCGTGCGCCCCGTCGACAGTCCAGCCTCCCGAGCGATGGCCTCGGCGGTTGCAGGATGGTCACCGGTGATCATCGCCACCCGGATGCCAGCTCGGCGGCACTGGGCCATGACGTCTCCGACGCCCGGCCGGGGCGGGTCTTCGAAGGCGAGCAGTCCGAGTAGTTCGAGATCACATTCGGCGGCATCGGGTGACGACGGCACGTCCTCTGCCTCGCCCAGTTCGCGGGTGGCGACGGCCAGCACGCGCAGACCGCGTCGGGCGAGCCGGCCCAGAGCGTCCGCGGCGCCGGGAACGTTCTGGCACAACGGAAGGATCGCGTCCGGGGCTCCCTTGACCATCACGGTGCGGCCGGCGACCACCGACGTGCGACGACGTCGAGCGTCGAACGAGAACCGTTGCACGACAGCGTCGTCGTCCACCCCGACGGCCTGCACACCGACACGCCGCGTCAAGGCATCCACCGCAGCGTCCATCGGATCGCCGCGCGGCAACCACGCGCCGTCGACCAGCTCTATCCGACCCGACGAACACCGTGCGGCCGCCATCGCCACCCGTCTGGTCTCCCAGCGGGCGTCATCCGAATCACCGCGAATCGTCCCCGACGGTTCGTATCCGACGCCCTCTATGGTGGCGCTGCCATGCGGCGTCCACACCTCGACGACCGCCATGCGGTTCTGCGTGAGGGTGCCGGTCTTGTCCGTACAGATGAAGGTCGTCGACCCGAGTGTTTGCACGGCCTCCAAATGTCGAACCAGCGCATGGTGGTGGGCCATTCGCTGTGCCCCCATGGCCAGGGACAGCGTGACAGTCGGCAACAAACCCTCGGGGACGAGGGCCACCGTCACTCCCACCGCGAAGAGTAAGCCGTCGGACGGTGGCATGCCGACCAGGAGTGCGATGCAGTAGAACGAGGCGCCGACAGCGATGGCTACCAGCGCGATCAGCCGTGATACGCGCGTCAGTTCGCGCCGCAGCGGCGTCTGGGTGAACCGGCGTGCCGAGGCCAGGGTGGCGATTCCGGCCAGTCGGGTACGCGCACCCGTCGCCGTGACGCGCACCCGCCCTTGACCTTCGACGACGAAGCACCCTGCGAAGACGGTGTCTGACGGGCACGGGTGTTCGGGCACGCTCTCGCCGGTCATCGCCGACGTGTCGACGGACAGTGTCGAGGCTTCGATGACGCTGGCATCGGCCGAGATCCGGTCTCCTTCACTGAGTAACACGACGTCGTCGACCACCAACTGGTCGGCGCCGACGACCTGTGGCCGGCCATCCCGCAGTACCGTGGCTTGGCGGGGCAACATCCGCCGGAGGCCTTCGGCAGCGTGCTGAGCGCGCTCCTCCTGCGCAAAGGCGAAGACGCCATTGAGTACGACGACGACGAAGATGGCGATGCCGAGTTGTGGCAAGCCTGCGACGAAGGCCAATCCGCCCGCCGCCCAAAAGAGCAACGCGAAGAAGTGGACCATCTCCGCAGCGAGGCGCCGCCACCACGGCGTACCGGGCGGGCGCGGAAGCTGGTTGGGCCCCTCGGCCTCCAGCTTCGCCGCGGCCTGCGCCGAACTCAGACCGGGGTTCGACGCGGTCTGCGTTCCAGGAGGTGGCACTGCGGATCCTTCTGAGGGTCTTCGACTCGTGCGCACGGCTAGGTCGGGCTGAACGCGGCAGACGCGTCCGTGATTTGGGCGTCAGACCTCGCTGGCGTGAGTTCGGACGACACTCATGCCACCACCTGACCGGGTATGGGAGCAGGGCCTGAAGTCCTCGCGGAATGGCACTTCGGTCACGTGGCGGTGCTCGCCAGCGTTGCGGCTCCGCAAATCCCCCTCCGTTAGCGGCAGATGACAGCCGTCAGTGGGATCGACGACCAGTTCTGCCTGTCCCGGTTCGGGGCCGCAAATAGAGCGTAAGGTTTGACATGCGCACGCGGAGGGGATGTCGTGAAGTTCGAAGAATCTAGAACAGCGCTGACGGATCTGGGCAAACTCAATCTGGTTCAGGAAATACACCAGCAACTCGACGAGCTTCAGGGTGCTCGGGTCCAGACCGAGAAACTCCTGCACGTCATCATGGGCATCAGTTCGGACCTCGATCTGGACGCCACTCTCGATCGCATAGCCAAGGCCGCTATCGAGTTGACGGGCGCTCGATACGGCGCCCTGGGCGTTCGCGACAGTGGCGGCGCCCTCTCATCGTTCCTGCACCAGGGCATCGACCCGGAACTCGTCCGGTCCATTGGACCGCTTCCGGTCGGCAAGGGCGTCCTGGGCGTCCCGCTGGAGGACGCACCGGCGTTGCGCCTCGACGACCTGGCCCACCACCCCGCGGCAGCAGGCTTCCCGCCGCACCATCCCCCCATGCATGCCTTTCTCGGCGTTCCGATCACCATCCGCGGCGAGGTGTACGGCAGCCTCTACGTCACCCATGCCGAACCAGGGCAGAAGTTCTCCGAGAGCGACGAAGTCTCGGTACGGGTGCTGGCATCTGCAGCGGCGGTGGCCATCGACAACGCGCGGTTGTTCGAGCGGGTGCGCGCCGCAGGCACCTGGACGCAAGCCAGTCGCGAGATCAGTACTGCGCTGCTGTCGGGCGCCAAGGGATCCGAGAACCCCTTACGACTCATCGCCGAACGCGCCCGCGACCTCACCGGGGCCGAACAGGCCATCGTCCTGGTGCCAGAAGAAGATCCGGATGACGGCGCTCAGACACTCGTCGTCTCGGCGGCGATCGGACTCCATGCCGAGGACGTCGTCGGTCGGCGCGTCCCGGTCGACTCGTCGACAAGTGGTGGTGTCTTCCTCACCGGCCTGCCCATCATCACCGAGTCGTTCCTGCACCCGATTCAGTCCTTCACCGACGTCGGTCAGCGCCCCGCGATCGTCATGCCCTTGAGTGCCGACGACTCGGTGATTGGGGTGATCGTCGTCGCGCGCCGCCAAGACGACACCCCGTTCGATCCCTCCTACCTCGATCTCGTCAGCGACTTCGCCCGCCACGCGGCCCTCGCGCTCACTCTCGCGTCGGCCCGCGCGCGCGAACGAGAACTCACCGTGCTCAACGACCGCGAGCGCATCGCGCACGACCTGCACGACCACGTGATCCAGAGATTGTTCGCCGCAGGTCTGGACCTCCAGGGCACCATCGCGCGATCGAAGGCGCCAGAGGTCAACGAGCGCCTCTCTCGAACGCTGGACGACCTGCAATCGACGATCGAGACGATCAGGACGACCATATTCGAATTGCAGTCCCCGGCGGCCTCAGCCGATCTCCGGGTCCGGCTCCGTGCCCTCGTATCCGACCTGGTGGGCGATAGCGGGATCTCCACCACGGTGCGGGTGGTGGGCCCGGTGGGCGGGCTTACCGGCCACATCGCGGAGAATGCCGAGGCGGTTGCCACCGAGGCCATCAGCAACGCAGTGCGGCACTCCAATGCCTCACACGTCTCGGTGACCGTGACGGTGCGCGACGAGTTCACTCTGGAGGTCGCCGACGATGGAGGCGGCATCCCGGAGGACAATCCACGGCGCAGCGGATTGGCCAACATGCAGCGGCGAGCCGAACTGCTCGGCGGCGACTGCACCGTCGACTCCGGGCCGGACACGGGAACCCTCGTACGGTGGTCGGTTCCCGTGCTCGCGGACTGACCGACTGTTACTCGAACGGACCGCCAGTCATGGTCCGGATGACCTCGTCGATCGGTCGCCGTGGTGTGGCAGGCAACGGGTCGGCACCGACTGGCGCCCAGCCGATGCGGATCATCATCTGCGGATGGGCTTCGTCGCCGAACACCTCGGAGCGAAGAGCGTTTCGGGTCTCGTCGATCTCGAGGGGTTCCGTCACCGGGCAGCTGGCGAGCCCACCGATGGTGCTCGTCAACAGCGCCATACTGGTCGCCTCGCCGGCTCGCAGACGAGCCGTTGCGTCGTCGTCATCCGTGCCCAGCGCCAGGACCAGGCCGTGATCGTCGTCGGCCGTGGCGCCGGGCGGCTGCGCGAGCGCGGGTCCGGCGAACAGCCGACTCGGTAGTGCCGCAGCCCCGTCGGACTCCGGGACGCTGCGCGCCGGCACACCGGCGGTCGACGAGTAACGACCACTCCACGTCGTCAGCTCGCTCAGGTACTCGGCGTCGTGGGCGTGCAACCACACGGCCTCGGCGATGATGGCCCTGACGTCGATCGTCGGATCGACGTGGCGCAACAGCACCCCCATCCGCGCGAGTCTCATGCCGATCGTGGCCACATCAGTGTGCGGCACCGGCCAATGGCTGAAGTACCGGCGGTCGGTGCGGCGGCGCGGGATTGCGGCGGCGAGGGAGACGTCCAACTCACTTGGTTCGGTCCTCGTCAACTCGATTGCGGCAAGATGATCGGGGGCTGCTCCGTTCGGCAACCGGTGCACTTTGGACTGCCAGCCCAGGGCGGCGAAGGCCACCGTGGCGTGGTGCAGCGACGCGCCACAGCTGATCAGGAGGTCACGACCATCGGGGTCGGTCCGCGGCAGACGTCGGTCGGCGTCGGCGTACAAGTGGATGCTTCGATCGCCGACCCGCCACTGCCAGGGTTGCGAATTGTGCACCGAGGGAGCACGGGTGGCCAACGACAGCGCCGTGCGAATCGTGGCGGTATCGGGGAAATGCGCGGTCATGTCGTGCGGCGCTCCTGTGCGAAGGGTGTTGATCCAATTGCCACTATCGCGCCATCGAGACGACGTCCACAGAGCCCGAAGTCCCCAACACCGGGGACTCCCGTCTCCGGCCGCCCGATCACGCGCCGACCATCACGGGGCAGTCGAGATGCTGCCACGCGAGTTCGACACTGGGATGTACCACGGTTCCGACGTCGTGCAGTTCACGGTCCGGTGCGATGAAGAGTGCTATCCGGTCCCGGTTTTCGACGAGGTAGGTACCGAGATCGCGCTCCGGAACGACTTCGATGTCGAGTCCGGGATATCGCCGCGTCAGGCGATCCAGTTCGCACTGCAGTCGGTCGCCGAACTCACGACTGGGCGTCGTCGACTGTTGGCTCGGCGTCGTCCAACTCGGCAAGAGGTGAAGGGCGCAATGCCGGAGGTGAGCTTCGGCGCCCGCCCGCGACAGCACCTCCGCCAACTTGGGTTCGAAGTCGAGCCGAGCGACGATCACGCCCTGCCGCAAGGGGTCGCCGCGAACGACGACCACGGGACACGTCGACTTCAGAATGACCTCCGTCGCCGTGCCCGTGCGATGACCTAGATGTGCCACCCGCGCGCCGTTCGATCCGATGCACGTGATCACTGCTTCCTGCCTCGTCAGCGCCGATGCCACGGGCCCGCGTATCACCTCACGGGTGACGATCGAAATGTCGGCTGCCTTGCGCGCCTGCGCCTCCGCAGTTCGCAACGCGGCATTGGCGATTCGTTCTGCACGGCGCGGATCCGAGACCGCCGCGCACGCCTGTTCCGAGGGGTCCACCGCATACACCAACCGAAGCGGTATGCCCCGCGCTGCGGCTTCGACGGCAGCCCATTGGGCGGCCTTGAACCCTCCAGGCAAACCGTCGATGCCGGCGACCACTCCCGACCGGCCACGGGGAGTTCGCCAAATTCGCCTCCACGCGTCCGCCGGGTCGACCGAATCCCAAAGGGCCCTCGCGACCACGTACATTCGGCGACGATCACACTGCGCGTAAGCGGTGTGGTGGTCGACCGTCATGCTATGTCCGAGTGCGAGTGGGTGGTCGCGCTTGATCCTGCCGATGCGCGAGATCGATCGATGGCCGCCTGCAGCGACGTCAGCCTTTCACGCTCCTCGGCATCCTTCGCCGCCTGGTCGGCGGCCGTCACGACGACGGCGTCGGATCCAGGGAACACCAGGGCTTCGCCGCCCGTCTGTAGCCAGCGGACGACGTAGGGTGGTGCGCCATCGCGGGAGCGGACGTCGGTGATCAATCCGCGTTGCTCGTGCTGTCCGTTGGTACGGCCCTTCATGACGAGCCAGTCCCCCGTCTTCGCCTTCACGCCGGACTCCTTCTGCTAGTTCACTTGCATCGACCCTGCCCTGGCCCGGTTGACTCGCACAGAGCTCAACTGCCCCCCGAGCAAGGTCCAAGGACCATTGATCACGCCCTTACGCCGTGTCCCCATCCCGAGAACGGCGAAATGCGGCAACGGCGGTCGGCAGGGTCATGAACAAGCGGTCGCATCCGATGTCCTCGAGGATGCCTGCAGCCTGCAACGCCGCGCGCAGGTCCTGCTTCACACGCGCCATGGCGAACACGATGCCTCTACGACCACACTCGCGCCGAAGCTGTTCGAGGGCATCCATCGCCGTCATGTCGACCTCGACATTGGCCTCGGCGTTCAAGACGAACCACCGCACCGGCGAGGGTGACTCGTCGACGGCCGCCATCGCACGGCGCCGGAAGTCATCGGCGTTGGCGAAGCAGAGTGGTGCATCGTAGCGATACACCACGAGCCCGGGTATGAGTTCGGCCTGGGGGTAATCGTCGACGTCGTGCATCCCGGCGACCCCCGGCACCAGACCCTGGACGCTGTCGTGGGCGCGAGCCAGGCGCCGCAAGAGGTCGAGGATCGACAAGACGACGGCCGCGAGCACCCCGTTGAGCACTCCGAACACCGGCACGGAGATCGCCGTGATCAACGCCAGAACGAGTTCGCTGCGCCGGAATCGCGCGAGCCGGCGGAATTCCCCAACGTCCACGAGTTTGACGGCTGCGTACACGACCAGCGCTCCCAGCGCCGCCGAGGGGATCGAACCCACCAGACCACGGCCCGACATCGCTACGCCGAGGACGATGATCACGATCACCACCGAGTACACCTGCGTACGTGCGCCGGCGGCCACTCCGAGTGCGGTGCGGCTGGCACTGGAACTCACGGGGAATCCCCGCAGGAACCCCACCGCCACGTTGGCCAGTCCGAGCGCACGCAACTCGGCATTGGCGTCGACGTCGTCACCGGTTCTCGCCGCGAATCCCCTGGCCGTCAGGACGTCGTCGGAGAAGGCTACGATCGCGATGCCCAGTGCAGGAACGATGAGTTCGCGCAACGCATCCGACGAAACGATTGGCAGACCGGGCAGTGAGAGTCCAGAGGGTGTCGCACCGATCACGTCGATACCGTGCTGGGAAAGCGCGAGGACGGAGACGACGACGGTCGCGCCCACGATGCCCAGCAGTGGTCCGGGCGCACGCGGCGACACACGCTCGACGATCAGCAGGAACGCGAGCGACCCGGCGCTGAGAAGCACCGTGGGCCAATGCACATCGGTCACGTGTGCGACGAGGTTGCGAAACTGGGCCAGCACGTCGCCGTGGGTCGAGGCAACCCCGATGACGATGCTCGACTGGCTCACCACCATGACGATCGCGATCCCGGCCATGTAGCCCACCAACACCGGCTTCGAGAGCAGCCCGGCCAGGAATCCGAAACCGAGTAGACCGGCTGCACCACAGAAGACGCCGACGAGCAGGGTCAGTGCAGCGGCGCAAGCGACGTACGTCGCCGGATCACCATCGGCGACGACCACCGCCAACGTCGAGGACGTCATCAACGCGGTAGTCGACTCCGGGCCAATGGACAGTTGGCGAGACGAGCCGAAAACGGCGTACACCAGCAAGGCCGGTAGGGCGGTCCACAGGCCCACCGCGGGGTTCAGCCCGGCGAGCGTGGCATAGGCCAAGCTCTGCGGCACGAGATACGCGGCGACGCTCAGCCCAGCTAGGAGATCGTCCCGGAGCCACGACCTCTGGTAGCCGCGAAGGTTGAGCAACCCTGGTGTCCAACGGCTCCATCGGTCGAATGCCCAGGGTGCCGCTCGGGCGCTACCGGAGCGTCCATCGTGAGACGACGATGCCGTCATCCCGAATTCTGTGACGACGCGCCGGAAATTGCTGCCAATCTGAGCCGTTCACCGTCACGCCGATCTCGATCCTGCGCCGCCCGCAGCATCCTCGTGCTCCGGTTCAGCGTAAGCGGGATGAGGTGCGAGGTGATCACTGCGCTGTGCGCCAGATCCCGGTACGCCCCGCGCACCACGGCCTCGACCTCCGGTCGCGAACGGTCGGGAAACTTCGCACCGACCGCTGCGACGACCGCCTCCAACTCGTCGCGGACCATTTCGCCCATGCATTCCAGGGCGGTGTCACCGATCGGGTCGTCGTATGCACTCACGGCTGGCTCCTCTAAAACGATGTTCGGCTCCCACGTGGTGGGGCATTGAACAAGCTAGCCCGCGCTGACGAGGTCGACTTAGGGCCGAAGTGCCCTGCACGGCACCAACCCAAGTGCCATCAGGCCCTAGCCGTGACGGGCCGACGCACCGAGGATCGACGGCATGTCAGTGGAGAAGACCGCGGCGCGCGACGTCGTGAGAGTCATGAACAAGCACGTCCTCAACCCGGCAATGCTGCACCTGGCGGGGCGAAAGTACTTCTACGCCTCGACCATTCACCACGAGGGGCGCCGCAGCGGCACGGAGTACCGAACACCCGTGGTTGCCGAGCGGGTCGCCGACGGCTTCCTGGTTCCGCTGCCGTACGGGGAGCGCGTTGACTGGGTCCGAAACCTGTTGGCGAACGGTCACGGCACGCTCGACCACGATGGCCAGACGCACTCGATTGCCGCTCCGACGATCGTCCGTGCTTCGACTGCGGTCGCCGAACTCCCCCCGCGGAAACGGCGCACCTTCGAGCGGGTGGGCGTGAAGTCCTACCTCCACCTCAATCTGGACGACGAGTGAACGATGACGTCTCGACTCCGTCGGCCTACTGACGGCCGATGCATGACCACGTGACGGCGCGAAGAATGGCCGCGTGGCGCGTTCGCTCGCCAGGCCCGATCTCCACGCATCCTCTCGACTACGTCGTCACCGCGATCCCCGAGCCTGGCGAGGGAGAAGTGCTCATCGCAGTGACGGCATGCGGGGTGTGCCGCACGGACTTGCACGTCGTCGAGGGCGACCTTCCGGTACACCGACCATACGTCGTCCCAGGACACGAGGTGGTCGGCGAGGTGGTGGGGCTGGGTCCCAGCGTCGGATCGGACATCGCCATCGGTGATCGCGTCGGGGTGGCATGGCTGCGGCACACCTGCGGGCAATGCCGCTTCTGCGTACGAGACGCGGAGAACCTCTGTCCCCGTTCGACGTACACGGGTTGGGACGCCGACGGCGGGTACGCTGAATTCATCACTGCGCCAGCCGCATACGTGCATTCACTACCTTCCCACTACACGGACGTCGAACTCGCCCCGCTGCTGTGTGCAGGCATCATCGGCTTCCGGTCATTGCGCCGTGCTCAACTCCCACTGGGCGGCCGGCTCGGCATCTACGGCTTCGGCGGCAGCGCACACATCACCGCTCAGGTTGCCCTGGCCCAAGGTGCGGAAGTGCACGTGATGACGCGGGGAGACCAGGCACGTGAACTCGCCCTCGCGTTGGGCGCTGCATCCGCGCAAGGAGCCGCCGACCCACCGCCGGTGCTGCTCGACTCAGCCATCCTCTTCGCTCCAGCGGGTGAGTTGGTCCTACCGGCGCTCGAAGCGCTCGACCGCGGCGGCACGCTGGCCATCGCGGGCATCCATCTCAGCGACGTGCCGCAGCTGAATTACCAACGTCACCTGTTCCAAGAACGACAGATCCGCTCCGTGTCCTCGAATACCCGAGAAGACGCGCGGGAGTTCCTGTCCTTTGCGGACCTGCACCACATCGAGGTAACGGGGCTCCCTTACGCGCTGGATCGCGCCGACGAGGCGCTGAACGACCTCAGTTCGGGACGCATCGCGGGTGCCGCGGTCCTCGTTCCCTGATGTGACGCGTCATCGCGGACGGACGACGATCACCGCGCTCCGCGCGCCATGTGCCACTGCCGAGCCGACGGAACCGAGAAGCAGGCCGGCGAATCCACCGCGCCCATGACTGCCGACGACCAACAATTGAGCCGACGCGGACTGGTCGATGAGCTGCTGCGTGGGGCCACACTCGACGACGACCCGTTCCACGGCGACGTCGGGGTATCGCTCTGACCAACCGGCAAGTCGTTCGGCGAGGATCTCCTCGGCCTCGATCCGAAGGTTCCGCCAGTCGAGCCCGGGGATGGTGCCGACGCGATCGAGCCACGCATGCACGGCGACGAGGCCGACGCGGCGACGCGATGCCTCGTCGAAGGCGACCGCGATGGCGAGTTCGGATGCGGGCGAACCGTCCACGCCTACCACCACCGGGGCGTCCGTCGGCGTGCTCGTCGGCGCAGCCTCTGCGTGGATGACGGCGACGGGTCCATGAGCGTGGTGGAGCAGGCCGGTACTCACCGACCCGAGGATCAGACCTTCGATCTTGCCGACGCCCCGGCAGCCGATCACGACCAAGTCGGCGTCCTTCGACATGTCCGCAAGCGTGCGGACGGTCCGCCCTTCGAGCATGTGCTGACGCACGGGTACCCGCAGCGTCTCACGAGCGGCTTCGGTCACCGAATCGACGGCATCGCGCATGATCTCCTCGCCGCGTCGATCCCTCATCTCGACGAAGTCCTCGGGAATGGGAACGTCGATCCAGGTCGCGGTGTCGATGGGCGCCAGCACGTGCACGATGGTCAGCGGGACGTCCCGGATGTTCGCATCGTGTGCTGCCCAGTCGAGGGCCGCCAGTGACTCCGGTGAGCCGTCGACGCCTACGACGACTCCATGCGGACCTCCGGGAAGACCAAGTGACTTCATGTCGTTCTCCTTCTCTTTTCGACGACGCTATTGCGCTGCGACTTTCGTCATCTGGAGGCCTTGGTCACCGAGGGGTTGGCCAAAGGACCCTGCTCGGGCGAGCTGGGTGCTGCCAGGCTGCGTGGGTGAGTCTCGAGCCCTTCACGACCGGTTTCGACGCGCCGGCTGGACCCACTTCGGGCAGCCGGCCTCCATCGGACTGGGCGCTGACCTTCGAGGGCTATCGAGCCCGGGACGAGGCACTACGCGAGGTGCTCTGCGCCGTCGGGAATGGTTACCTTGCGACTCGCGCATGTTCCCCAGGTTCTCGTGCCGACGGCAGGCACTATCCCGGCACCTATGTCGCGGGTGTGTTCGACCGCGTCACCGACTACGTTCAGGGCGTCTCCACCGAACACGAGAGCAACGTCAACCTACCGAATTGGCTGTCCACTCGAATGCGCGTCGGCGGTGGCCGATGGTTCGACGTGGACTGTGCGGACCACGTCGACTACCGCCAAACCATGCGGCTCGATGCACCGGAAGTGATGCGGGAATTCGCCTTCGAAGACGACGCCGGGCGGGTCACGTCAGTCGTCGAGCGGATGTTCGCATCCATGCATGACCGACACGTCTGCGCGCTACAGATCGAACTCACCCCGCAGAATTGGTCCGGCAACGCGACCCTTTGCTCACAGATCGACGCTGGAGTCGTCAATTCGGGCGTCCGGAGGTACGAGCTGTTGCACGGGGAACACCTCGGCAAGCCCACGTTCGAGACAGGCAGGCACAGCCTGCTCACGTGTGCGGTGGCCACTGCTCGCGCCCGCCTACCGATAGCCGTCGCGACCACGTCCGGTGTCTGGGAGTCGGACGACGACCAACTGGTTGCGGCGAAATACCTTCGGCTGGAGGAAGAACGCTCGGCCGGCCATCTCATCTCGGTTCACGTCGATCGAGGTCGGACGGTGAGGTTCGAGAAGGTCGCCGCGTTCTACACCGGCCGCGACCCCGGAGTCGGCGACCCGCTCGAGGCCGCCAGACGTACATTGAGCACACGTCCGCGTTACGCCGACCTGTTCGCCGCCCACCGCACCGCCTGGCTGCACCTGTGGGAGCGCTTCGCTCTCGAAGTGGACGGGAATTGTGACGATCTACGGGTCCTGAGGTTGCACATCTGCCATCTGTTGCAGACGGTCTCACCGTTGATCTCAGACCTCGACGCAGGGCTTCCCGCCCGCGGGCTGCACGGCGAGGCGTACCGCGGCCACGTGTTCTGGGACGAACTGTTCGTCGCGCCCGTGTTGAACACGAGATGGCCGAAGCTGGTGCGAGGCATCTTGGGATACCGCTACCGGCGGCTTCCCGAGGCTCGTCGCGCGGCACTCGCGGCCGGGTACCGCGGAGCGATGTTCCCGTGGCAATCCGGCAGTGACGGTCGGGAGGAGAGCCCGCGCGTACATCTCAACCCGAATTCCGGACGGTGGAACCCGGACCCGAGCGCCCTGGCGGTGCACTCGGGGAGCGCCATCGCCTACGACGTCTGGCAGCACTACCAGGCCACGGCCGACCTCGAGTACCTGACCGACTACGGCGCGGAGGTGCTACTCGAGATCGCGCGGTTCTGGGTGAGCCGCAGCCGTTTCGACGAACAGCGAGATCGATACGTCATCGAGGGCGTGATCGGACCCGACGAGTTCCACACCGGGTATGAGCATCGGCCGTTCGGAGGGGTCGACAACAACGCGTATACGAACGTGATGGCCACGTGGACGATCAGACGCGCACTCGAGGCCCTCGAGGTCTTGCGACCACCCGATCGCCGCCGCCTCCTGGAGACACTGGCTCTCGAGGACGAAGAGCTGACGGGATGGGATCACGTTGCCAGGAGGATGTACGTCCCGTTTCGAGATGGCATCATCAGTCAGTTCGACGGCTACGAGGACCTACGCGAACTCGACTGGACTCATTACCGGACGGCGTACGGCGACATCGGACGTATGGATCGCATACTCGAAGCCGAGGACGACGGCGTCAATCGCTACCAGGTGACCAAACAAGCCGACGTGCTGATGCTGTTCTACTTGATGTCGGCCGACGAGCTCGCGGAGTTGTTCGACTTCATGGGTTATGAGTTCGTCGGCGCGCAGATTCCTCGTACCATCGACTACTACGTCGAACGAACCTCACATGGCTCCACGTTGAGTTCGGTGGTGCACACCTGGGTCCTGGCACGGGCCAACCGCGCCGAGGCGAGTTCGTACTTCCGCGATGCGCTGTCATCCGACGTCGCAGACCGTCAACGAGGTACCACGGCCGAGGGCATCCATCTCGCCGCCATGGCCGGCAGCGTCGACCTGTTGCAGCGGTGCTACACGGGTTTGGAATTCCGCTCGGATCGACTGGTCCTCGGGCCCATGCTGCCCGAATCACTAGGAACCCTGACCTTCTCGATGATGTACCGCGGCATCGAACTCGCCATCTGCGTCCGAGGTCGCAGCGCCACGCTCACCGCGGGTACCGAAGACGTCGAGCCCCTGACCGTCGAGTGCCGGGGGCGGCAATGGACGTTGGCCGCCGGCCAGACGATCGACGTCGGATGAGTCGGGCCCATTGGCCCTGCAGGTGCACGACCAACTGCCCTGCCCAGCGCCACCGGATGCGCCGAGACTCGATGGCAAGGAGACGAGCGCCGAGGAGGCAGCAGTGACCGCACCAGAGGACGTCAAGCCGATCGTGGTTGGCGTTGACGGATCGGCAGCGTCCGTCGAGGCAGCTCAGTGGGCCGTCGACGAGGCAATCCACCGCGATGTTCCACTTCGACTCGTCAGCGTGACGAACATCTTGCGGGAACGCGTTCCCGAGGCCGCGAGGTGTCTCGAATTCGAGTATGCCGAAACCGCCCTCCGGCAGGCGTCGGCCGCCATCGCCGCAACCGGCAAACCGGTGAAGATCGAGACGGAGGTGCTCTGGGGCCCGCCGGCGAACGCACTCGTCGCCGAGTCGCGCCATGCGACCATGGTGTGCGTGGCATCAGTCGGGATTGGTGTCATCGCGCGTGCAATCCTGGGGTCGACGGCGGCGGGAGTCGCCGAACGCGCCCACTGCACGGTGGCAGTGCTCCGCCCGTCGACCGACGCATTCGCAGCCGCCGGCAACTGGATCGCGGTCGGAATCGACGGCTCGGACACCGGGGATACAACGGTACCCGTCGCCATGTGGGAAGCCCGATTGCGACGAGCGCCCCTCGTCGTCGTCGGGCTGGGCTGCAATGCCTACGGCGTCAACACCGCCGAGAGAACCCACAACCGCACCCAAGCCTGGGCCGGGGAGAATCCGGACATCGAAATCGACACCGAGACGGCCACGTTCGGACTGGCCGACTTCCTGGCCGACCAACACGTCGAGCTGTCCCGTCGCCATCCAGCGAGTAACGGCGGCTCGGACCGTCCCCTGGCCGTCATCGGCAGCGATGAAGTCACGTTGCTCTCACCGCTCATTGGGCCCCATGACGCCGGCGTGCGGGAGCACGCCCGATGCTCCGTCATCGTCGTCCGCTGAATTGAGTGGAGAACGAGTTGGCGATGGGCACTGTCGAGAAATCGCAACGCGTCATCGTCGCTGCCGTCGACGACTCCGCGGCGTCGGACTGGGCGGTTCGCTGGGCAGCCGACGAAGCCGTCCGGCACGGGGCGCGCTTGACCCTGGCGCACGTCGTCAGCCCCATCACGTTCAGCACTCCCGACCGGCGCATCTCCGACCGGGTGATGCGATGGCAAACGCGTCGTGGTCATCGGGCACTCGCGCACGCGCTCGAGATCGCCACCGACCAGATCGGCAGCACTCCGGACGTCCCGATCGAATGTGAGATCGGTTACGGCGCAATCATTCCCACGCTCTCGACCCTGGTACCCGACGCGTGGATGATCGCAGTGGGCTCACCGCCTCGAATGTCCTGGGGCGGTCGCCGGCTCGGATCGGTGAGCGCCGGCCTGTGTCGTCACGCACCCTGCTCCGTCGCGGTCGTCCACGGCGACATCCCGAAGGAGTCACTGGAGCGGCCAGTGGTCGTCGGAATCGATGGCAGCCAGGCTTCCACCTACGCAATCGGTGTGGCGTTCGAGGAAGCATCGCGCCGTCGCGTCCCCCTGATCGCCGTGCACGTGTGGAGTGACGTCGGCGTGTTCCCCGCGTTGGGAATGAAATGGGAGACGCGCCGTGACGCGGGAGAGAAGGCACTGGGAGAGTTCCTCGCGCCGTGGTTGGAACACCACCCGGACGTCGTGGTCACGCGACGACTGTTCTGCGACCTGCCCGCGCACTGGCTGTTGATGGAAGCACGCCGGGCCGGCCTCGTCGTCGTCGGAAGTCGCGGCCGCGGCGGTTTCGAGTCGTTGACATTGGGATCGGTGGCAACCGCGGTCGCCACCGCGTCGGACGCTCCGGTGATCGTCGCCAGGCCGCCGAGGTGAACGCCACGCCTTCACGAGGAACAGCCGACGAGGGCGTCGTGGCCCTCCTAGACGGCGCCACCGTTCGCCTGCGGCTCTTGGCCTCCGACGACTTCGACGCCGTCGTCTCGCTGGCCGACTCCCTCAGCGACGAGGAGCGGTATCTACGTTTCTTCGCCGCTCACCCGGCTTACGTGGACGAATGGGCGTCGTCGCTCACCGAGCCGCGCGAGGGCATCGTGGCACTCGGCGCCTTCGAGGGGGGCCGCCTGATCGGAGTCGGTAATTACGCCGGGGGCACGACTCCTGGTTCTGCCGAGATCGCGGTCGTGGTCGCCCATCACCACCACGACCGCGGGGTGGGAACGGCCCTGCTCGGCGAATTGGGGCGCATTGCGCGGCGTAACGGGATTCGTCACTTGACTGCAGACGTCCTGGCGGAGAACTCGGCGATGCACCGGATCATCGTCGAGTCGCCCTGGCCATTCACCCTACGGCGAAACGGGACTGTGTTCGAGGTCGACGTCGACCTCGAACGGCCAGCAGCTGCAGACTAGACGCGACAACGTCATTCGGCTCCGCACGGGACGTTGGACCCTACTCCGGACCGCACGGCGGTGCCATGCTCGGGGCATGGGAAAGACTCGTGGATGGATGGCAGCACTGATGGCCGCAATCGGCGTCCGCACGCTCTACCGAGGCGAAGTGGTCCCATGGATGTACACCTGGGGCGCCACCGACGACGAGGTCGCGGACACTCTGCCAGGCGACGATCTCGTCGATGCGGACACACCACGCACGACGCGGGCCATCGCGATCGACGCACCTGCGAGCGAGGTCTGGCCGTGGCTCGCGCAGATCGGTGAAGACCGCGCAGGCTTCTACAGTTACTCCGTCCTCGAACGCATGGTGGGCGCCTCGATTCACAACGCCAGCGCGATTCACCCAGAGTGGCAGGATCTCTCGAAGGGTGACACGGTCTGGCTCGCCCGTCGCTTCGGAGATCGCGCTCGCCAGGTGGTGGCGGCAATCGAACCGGGCACTGCGCTTGCTCTCGTATCGCCGCCTGACTTCGACCACCTTTGCGAGGGCCGGAAGGCTACTGGTGCGTGGTGCTTCGTGTTGCGCGAGAAGGCCGACGGCACGACGCGGCTGCTGGCTCGCGGCAGCGGAGGCGCCGTCGGTCGTGCGACCTTCGACATCATTCACTTCGTCATGGAGCGCGCGATGATGCGCGGTATCCGGCGGCGGGCGGAGGCGAGCCTTGGGCACGGCGGTTCACCACGCACGAGTCAGATGGCGACGGATACTGCAAGTGCGGCAACGCATGCCAACACGACAGCGGTAGTGAGTCCGTAGCCCCACGTCGCGATCGGACCAATCGCGAACCCCCCCTAAGGTCTGCGTCTCGACCGAGCCTGATCATGAAGATCAGCATGGGAATGAGGAGAACGGCATTCAGTATCTGGGTCGCGACGAGAATGGTCACCAAGGGTGCGCCGGGGATCATCACGGCGGCTGCCCCAACTGTCGTGACGAGGCCGAACGTGACGTAGAAGACCTTGGCGTCACCGTATGCGTCGTCCAACGCCGCTTCGGTTCCTGCGTATTCGCAGACCGAGTAAGCCGTCGACAGGGGAAGCAGCGATGCCGCGAGAAGTGCTGCGCCAATCAAGCCAACGGCGAAGAGCGTGGCGGCTGCGTTGCCGGCCAGGGGTTCCAGGGCGACCGCGGCATCCGTGGCGTCGGTGATCGGGCGGCCCTCTCGATGCAGGGTGGCTGCGCACGCTACGACGACGAAGAACCCGATGACGCCGGTCAGTAGCGCTCCGGTCACCACGTCGACGCGCTCGAGCGCCAGATCCTGGGTGCGCAGCTTCTTGTCGACGGCGTAGGACTGGATGAAGGCCAGTCCCCACGGAGCAAGCGTCGTACCAACGGTGGCCGTGACGATCGCGATGGTCGCTCGATCAATCGGCATCGTCGGTATGACGAGGCCCTCGACCGCCGCGCCCCAGTCTGGACCTGCCAGGACACCCGAGGCAACGTATGCGAGGAAGACGGTCGAGAGCAGGAGGAGGAAGTGTTCGACCCGGTGGAAGCTGCCACGCAACACCAGCAGCGACACCGTGATAGCCGCCACGGGAACGCTGAGGTAGCGGCTCACGCCGAACAGTTCGAAACCTGCTGCCAACCCGGCGAATTCAGCGCACGTCGTGCCCATGTTCGCGACGACCAGGGTCATGAGAATGAGACCGCCACCCCGAACGCCGAAGCGTTGACGGACCAGTCCGACCAGACCCTGACCGGTGACCACTCCCATCCGTGCCGCCAGGGCATGGAACATCACCAGCGCCACAGTGGACAGAAGCAGCACCCACAGGAGCTGGTAGCCGTGGCTGGCGCCCAGGACCGAATACGTCGTGATGCCTGCCGGATCGTCGTCGGAGAGCCCGGCGAGCAGGCCGGGGCCCACCACTGCCAGCAACGCCCCGAGGGTCAGTCCGCGACGTCTCATGTCTCGTGCCCGGGCCGGCGACGTGGCCAGAGGTGTGATCGCAGAACGGGTCGGCCCCGCAGCAGGCGGGGTCGCGCGAGGACGTGGTGCCAGCGAGAAGCTTGCTCGGCGGGCATCGATGCAACTACCTCGGCGGCGTTGGCGTCCGCCATGGCCCGCAGCATTCGCTCACCGACGACCAGCCCGCTGAGTTCGACCACGTCAGCCGCAACGTCATGCCCCCTTGCCTCGAGGACGTCGACGGCGGCCGTCACGTTCAGGCGGCTCACGAGACCGGCCAGCCCTCGCGGGTCGAGCCGGTGCACCGCCGATCGAGGTGCGGCGAGCTGCACGGCATGTCCTCGCGCCGACGTCAGGTGCAGATCCGTCCATGCGACGGCGTCACCGTTCGCACGGGCCGCCAGTCGCTGCAGCCCCAATCGGCGCAGCACCGCTCCGAAACCGACGTCCACGGCGACGACCTCCAATCGCCCGTCGCGGCGACGGGCCAAGACGACGTCCGCCACGCGGGCGACCCGCTGCCCCGCGACGTCCACGATCTGCGTGTCCAGAACGTCGCGGTGCAACAGGAGTTCCTGATCCACGAGGTGAGCGTTCATCGACGCTACGGGCACTCCGTCTGACGCCACTCGGATGCCGTCGAGTCCGACGTGTTCGACTGCCGCCCAGTAGAACAGCAGGTCCCGCCCGTCGGCAACGTGCACTAGGAGCCGATCGACGACGGCTGCGTCGCGGTGTCCGATGTTCACCGTCATGTCGGTGACCCGACCCAACACTTCTTGGCGGAGCCCGCGCACGGCCATGCCCAGGATCCTGCTGAGGAGGAGCACGATCAGCGCCTCAGGCCTTGGCCGACTCGTCCGGCAACAAGGTGAAGTAGTCCTGTTCCTCGACCATGAAGTGGAGCCGGAGCAGCTCGTGCAGCCCGTACAGGCACGCCAGTAGGTCCTCGACGCGGTCGGGAGCCACCGTTCCGAGCTTCGCCGCGTCCTCCACATGCCGATGCAGGCGCCATGACAGGCGATCGATCTCGCCATGCATCCGGCTCATTGCCGCCGTCGATTCGACGGATCCAAGTGGTATCGCCAACTGGGGGTACAGCAATCCCTCTTCGGCGTGCTCGTGTGGGAGGAGATCCGTCTGCACGAAGTGGTCGACCCTAGTCAAGCTGGTAACGGCATCGTCGAGCCGTCCGTTGGCCAGATCGTCTGCGGCTGAACGGATGTTGGCTACCCCCTCCCGCAGTCCCTCGTGCTCGGCAGCGAACCGCCGGATGAGGCGTTGCGCGTCGGGCGATGGCCTCCCCCGGTTCGACCCCGGCGCCCGCAGCGCACGTAGGGCGTTCAAGATCACCAATACGTCGATGCACTCCTGCAGCACCGCCCCTGCCGCGGGAGGCAACATGCCCGCCGCGGCCGCGGCCATCGCCGCAATGGACATCACCATGCCGAGTGCAGCGCTCTGCACGGCGATGCGTCTGGCTCGCCGCGCTATCGCCATGGCGTCGGCAACCCTGTCGAACCGGTCCGTCGTGAGGACCACTTCCGCGATCTCGGAACTCGCGGTGCGTCCCTGCGCAGCCAAGGCGATGCCCACGTCCGCGGCGGCCAATGCTGGAGCGTCGTTCACGCCGTCCCCCACCATCGCCGTCGTAGCGAGGCGACCCTCGGCGCGGACCACGTCGACCTTGTCCGACGGTGACTGTTCCGATTTCACGTCGTCGAGTCCGAGGGCCGCCGCGATCTGCCCGGCCGCTTCGGCGTTGTCGCCGGTCAATAGGACGAGGCGGCGCACGCCACCTGCGCGCAATCGCCGCACGGTGCGGACCGCATCCGACCGCATCGGGTCAGCGAGGGTGACTGCCCCCGCCAGTCGTGTGTCGACCCATACCCACGCGACCGCGGTGCCCTCGAGCGCCGCGCGTGCCCGCACGTCCGCCGCCCAGTCCGGAAGGTCGGTGTCAACCCCGTGACGTCCCACTGCGACGACGTGGCCGTCCACCGTGGCGGTCGCACCACGGCCCGGATCTTCACGGACATCCGTCGGAACGCTCGGGGTGAGCCCGCGAGAAGCGCATTCCTCGACAATCGCTCGCGCGAAGACGTGTGGTGAGTACAGGTCGGCGCTTGCAGCCCACTTGATGATCTCGTCGCGCGAATACCCCGGTGCGGTGGCGATGTCGGCAGCACCTGGACGACCGGCAGTCAGCGTGCCCGTCTTGTCCGTCACCAACGTGCTTACGCGTCCCAGCGTCTCCAAGGCGGCTCCGCTGCGAATCACCACGCCCAGGCGCGCAGCGCGTGACAGACCCGAGACGATGGCCACCGGAGCGGCGATCAACAGAGGGCAGGGAGTCGCCACCACGAGCACTGCCACCGCGCGTACGGGTGACCCGCCGGCCCACCACGCCACCGCCGCCAAGACGAGTGTCATGGGAACGAACCACGCAGCGAACCGGTCTGCGATCCGTACCACCGGCGCGTCGACCGCCACCGCCTGTTCGGCAAGTGTCACGATCCCCGCGTAGGTGCTGTCCGATGCGGTTGCGATGGCGCGCAATTCGACGGGATGTCCCGCGTTGACGACGCCGCTGCGCACATCCGTCCCCACGCTCCGGCCGACCGGCAGCGACTCCCCCGTCAGCGCGGATTCGTCGAAGACTCCGCCACCGCCTTCGAGACGGCCGTCGACGGGCACGACTTCGCCCGATCCGACGACCACCAGGTCCCCGATCACGAGATCAGCCACCGGCACGGTGGTCAGCTCATCGCCCGACCTGCGCCGCGCCTGCAGGGGCGTGCGGTCCCGCAGTGCACGCAGGTCGCGGGTCGCCCGCCTCTGCGCGGCCACCTCCAGCAGACGACCGGTCGCCAGCATCAGCGCGATCAGCGACCCGGCGAGTTCCTCTCCAACGGCGAGGGTGCCGCCCAACGAGACGACGGCGATGAGATCGACTCCGAGACGGCCCTGCCACAGAGCGTTGAGCACCCACCACGTGGCGGGAATGAGGGCGGACACGGTGCCTGCCGTCCAAAACCCTTCTGCCAGCGTTCGGGAGCCGAGCACCGCAGCGGCGATGCCGGATGCGAGCGCCACGGAGGTGACCACCGCAAGAACCAATACCGCAACTTCACTGCGGTTGAAAGACCGAATACTAGATCCGAGCGGTCGGATCACGGCACACCATGACAGGAATCCTGCTGTGATGCAGCAGGTTCAGACTCGTCGACCCCATCACCGCAGCGGTGAGCGCGGACCTTCCCCTGTTGCCGACCGCCACCAGCTGCGCATCGTCGAGATGGTCGAGCAGGGCGTGACTGGCTCCGGCCGGCTCCCACACCACGCTGACGGTGGGCCCCGGATGTGCTTTGCTCGCCTGCTCGACGAGCGCCTCGATGCGCCGCCTCGTCGCCGCGTTGAGTTCCTCCCAATCCGGGAACCCGTCGATCTCGCGAGGATACGAGGCGAAGGTCCACGAGTGCACCACCCGCACCGGTGCGCCTACGTACGTCGCCAGATCGAGTGCTGCGTTCAAGGCTGCGACTGCAGACGGCGTTTCGTCCAGCCCAACGACGATCGGCGCCGACGTCGGTGCGTCGCCGGCGCCTCGCCACGCAATCACGGGGCAATGCGAGCCAACGGTGACGGCCAGCGTCGTCGAACCGAGCAACATCACCCCGGCGGGGCTGACGTCGACGCTTCCGAGCACGACGAGGCGGGCGCTCTCACTTGCTCTCAGGAGCGCCTCGTCGACCGGTTCGCGCGACGCAACGACGTCGACGTCGAGTCCGGGGTGCGCGGCGAACACGGCCTCGCTCGCTTCCTTCAGAAGGCGGTCGGCGTTCTCGGAGTGATACGTCATCGCTGCCACGCGGTACAGCGCGGCGGCCTCGGTGAGATTGATCCCCACGTTCGGCATGGCGTGCACGAGGCGCAGCGTGGCGCCCATCCTGTCTGCCACCGCCCCAGCCCACCGGGCCGCCAACTTCGCACTGTCGCTTCCGTCGATCCCGACGACGATCGCTGCCTGAGTGGTCACGACTGCCGTGCCACGATGACCGGACTGTGGGCGGTCTGCACGACGGCGGAACTGACCGATCCGAGCAGCATGCCCGCGAAGCCACCCCGTCCGTGGCTGCCGACGACGGTCAGCTGCGCCAATGCCGAGGCGGCAACCAGGTGAGTGGCGGGCTCCCCCTCCACCAGGCGCCGCTCCACCGCGACGTCGGGATAACGCTCCTGCCAGCCAGCCAACCGTTCGGCGAGCGCTTCGCGGCCGATCTCGAGCTGGTCCCGCCACTCGCCCTCAGGCAGCTCGAAAGTGCCGTAGTCGGCCCACGAATGCATGGCGACGAGGCCGACATTGCGCTGCGACGCCTCCTCGAAGGCGATGGCCGTCGCCTGCTCCGACGCCTGCGACCCGTCTACGCCGAGTAGTACCGGTGCTCGTCGGGTGGCGGGATCCATCGGCCGTTCGTCGTGGACCACTGCGACGGGACAGTGCGCGTGGTGTGCCAACCCGGTGCTCACCGATCCCAACGGCCGCTGGCCGAGTCCGCCGGCGCCCCGGCAGCCGACGACCACCATGGCGGCGTCCTTGGACAGATCCACCAGCGTCGGAATGACCGAACCGACGAGGCATTTGCGTTCCACCGTCACCGGACCCAGCTCCAGCAGTACGCCGTCGACGATGTGCTGACCGTCCTCGAGGATCTCGTGCCCGCGCGATTCACGCCACGTCGCGTACGCGTCCAAGGACGGAGGGGCGGGCCACATCCCCACCACGGGATTGGGGACCACGTGCACCAGCGTGAGCGGAGCATGGCGCAATCCAGCATCGCGAGCCGCCCACTCGACGGCCGTCCTGCTCGTCGGTGAACCATCGACCGCGACGATGATGTTCGGGTGGGTCTCGGACACGTGACACTCCTCGGGCTGTTGGGATGGCCCTGCGACGTGATGCTCAGCAGGAACGCCGTGGTCTTCTCGACGCTATTGCCGGGTGACCGTCGCGCTCTGCCTGAGGAAGTCCTCGATGCCATGGACCTTGGACCCTCTTCACCTCGCGTGACGCGACATGGCGTGCACTTGGGATCGCGAGGATGCGCCGAGGAGGATTGATGGAATGGCGGCGGTATGCGGCGATGTCGACGCATTCGCCGCCCGCAGCCGTCACAATGGTGCAGACGTTCGCAGAGAGGTGAACAGCCATGGTGACCGTATTCCTCGTCGACGACCACGAAGTGGTCAGACGCGGGTTGATCGACCTGCTCAGCGCAGACCCCGAACTGGAGGTCATCGGTGAAGCCGGCACCGTTGCTCACGCGATGGCGCAGATCCCTGCCCTCAGGCCGGACGTGGCAGTGCTCGACGTGAGGCTGCCTGACGGCAACGGCGTGGAGTTGTGCCGTGACCTGCTCTCCCGAATGCCCGATCTCCGTTGCCTGATGCTCACGTCGTTCACCTCCGACGAGGCCATGCTCGATGCCATACTCGCCGGCGCCAGCGGTTACGTCGTCAAGGACATCAAGGGGATGGAACTCGCCCGCGCCATCAAGGATGTCGGCGCTGGGCGATCGCTTCTCGACAATCGCGCGGCGGCTGCGTTGATGGCGAAACTGCGCGGAGCCGCCGAACGTTCCGATCCGCTCTCAGGACTGACCGACCAGGAGAGGGTGTTGCTCAGCCTGCTGGGCGAGGGCCTGACGAACAAACAGATTGCGGCTCGCATGTTCCTGGCGGAGAAGACGGTCAAGAACTACGTGTCGCGCTTGCTCGCGAAACTCGGAATGGAACGGCGCACACAAGCCGCGGTCTTCGTCTCGAAGCTCGGTCAGACGCCACGCCCGATGGAGTAGCCCTTTGATGCCAAAGGTCCCTATGGCAGCGCCGCCGAGTTCCTTACGGTTTGGATGACCGACACACTACGTGTGCCGATGGCACCAGATCGACGAAGGAACCGGGTCGCACATGGATCAATCCTGGAATGCTGGCATCGTCGTCGGCGTCGACGGATCGCCGTCTGCGCTTGGCGCGCTACGTTGGGCTGCAGCCGAGGCTGTTCTTCACGATTCGCCACTCACCATCGTCCATGCAGTGGCGCCAGTCCTCGGTGCGTACCCGGTGCTGCCGCCTCCGACGGGCATACTCGATTGGCAACGGGAGGCCGGCGCTCGCATTCTCGAAGACGCCGCAACCACCGCGAAGGACGTCACCCACGGATCTATTCGAGTGACAACGGATTTCGTCCTCGATGCGCCGGCGTTCGATCTCATCGACAGGTCGAGGAACGCCGACATGGTGGTGGTGGGCAGCAGAGGGCAGGGAGCATTGGCGCGAACCATCCTTGGGTCCGTGAGCACCGCACTCGTACACCGCGCGCAGTGCCCCGTCGCCGTCATCCACGACGAAGACCAGAGGCCGATCAATCCGAATTCCCCGGTCATTCTTGGATTCGACGGGTCGCCGGTGTCGTCGGCCGCCACCGCATTGGCCTTCGACGAAGCGAATCGGCGCCACGTCGAACTCGTTGCCCTGCATGCGTGGTGGTCCCCCGGGGCGTGGGACCTGCCCGGAGCGAATTGGGACGAGTTGCGACCGGACGTCGAACTCGAGATCGCGACTGGATTGTCGGAATGGGAGAAGCGCTACCCGCAGGTCGCCGTCCGTCGTGTCGTCGTCCTCGACCAGCCCGCCCGGCGTCTCGTAGACCACTCTGAGTCGGCACAACTACTCGTGGTCGGCAGTCACGGTCACGGTGCCGTTGCCAGTGTTCTGCTGGGGTCGGTCAGTTCTGCCGTGGTGCAGGCAGCACGGGTACCCGTCATCGTCGCGCGCCACTGACGTCGTGTCGGTGCCATCGCCCACTGAACCCCACCAGGGGTCGGTGAATTCCAAGCTGAACTGGTTGCGCGCAGGTGTCCTGGGAGCCAACGACGGCATCGTGTCGACAGCAGGCATCGTGGTCGGCGTAGCCGCGGCCACAGTCGCAAGGGAGCCCATACTGACAGCCGGGATCGCTGGGCTGGCAGCCGGAGCCGTGTCGATGGCGTTGGGCGAGTACGTGTCCGTGAGCACCCAGCGCGATACCGAACGCGCGCTACTCGGCCTAGAACGTCGCGAGCTACGCGACGATCCGCAGGCAGAACTGGAAGAACTCGCCGAGCTCTACGAGAATCGCGGGCTATCGCCCGACACGGCGAAGGATGTCGCACGCGAACTCACGAACCATGACGCGCTGCGGGCCCATGCGGAAGTCGAACTCGGCATCGATCCCGATGAGCTGACGAATCCGTGGCATGCGGCGTTGTCGTCTGCACTTGCGTTCACGCTTGGCGCTCTGCTCCCTCTCATCGCCATCGTCTTGCCTCCGATCCAATGGCGTGTGCCACTGACGGTCGCAGTCGTCCTGATCGCCCTGGCCATCACCGGGTTGGTGTCTGCGAGGCTCGGCAAGGCGCCGAGTTCCTCGGCAATCGTCCGCAACGTCGTCGGCGGTGGTCTCGCCCTGGCGATCACCTATGGCATCGGCCACGTGGTCGGTGTAGCCATCGGCTGAGGTTCGCTCAGCCTGCTGCCCATTCCGCCGCCAGATCCAGTTCGTCGAGGCCGAACATCTTCAGTTCGCCGGGGATCAGCCAGGCCAGCGCATGCAGGGTATGTGCAACCCAATCCTTTTCCGACACGACCGCAATCCTCTTGAACGACGAGTGCTCACGCAGCAGCACGCCGAGCCCGATCTTCAGGTCCTCCACGAGGCCCCCCGGGCCAAAGCCTTCGTAATCTGGCGCAATCACCTCGACGATCCTGATTTCGTCGCACCGGCGCAGCTCGTCCATCAGCGGCTCGAAGGCACGTAGGTCCGCGCCGGATAGGCGTCCGGAAACGCGCACGCCCGTAACGCCGCTCGGCATGGCCGGCAAGACCTCGATCATCGTCGCGCCTACTGCTCGTGCTCCTCGCGCTTGGACAAGGCCCTCTCCGCGCTGCGAACCAGATTGCGGTTCAGCTGGTACTGCGCTGCGGCAAGTTTGTCGGCCAATTCGATTGCCGCGTCGACGATCTTGGTTCGCAATGGTTGTACCGCTTCGGGAATGGCCTCGTCGACGGTCTGCCGGAACGCGTGGAGAGCCTCTGCCACAGCGTGCTGACCGGCCTTCGCCGAGTCGCGGACGTCGTCGAGTAGGTCAACGGGTCCGGGCTTCGCGGGTGCGGTGCTGTTCGTCTGCGTCATGGTCTTGCTCCCATTCGTCGGTTGGCTACCGCCACGACGTTATTCGTGACGTGTCACCGCGTGTAACTGACCAAAGTCCCCCAGCGGTCGCCGATGGTCTCCTCCCTCGGCGAAGGACCCCGCCCGGACGGGACCTCGGCCCCTAGTGGACTACGAGGCCCGGTGATCAGATGGACGCGGGGTCGCCGTGAGGCCGTCGAACGCACCCGAAGCGACCCCACGCTGCGCGGGTACATCGTGAGTCAGGAGCATTACCATGAGCGTTCACCACGTCCGCCAATCGAGCTCCGCGGTGTTCGCCGACCGTCGGGAAGCCGGCCGCGTCCTCGGTGATCTGCTGAGCGCCTACCAAGACCACGAGAACGTCGTCGTCCTGGGTCTTGCGCGTGGCGGCGTGCCGGTCGCATGGGAGGTGGCGGCTGCGCTGAGTGCACCGCTGGACTGTTTCATCGTGCGCAAGCTCGGCGTGCCCGGCAACGAGGAATTCGCCATGGGCGCCATCGCCAGTGGTGGCGGGACGGTACTGAACGACGACGTCGTGCGTGGACTGCGCATCACACCCGCGCGCTTGCGCCAGGTCGTCGAGCAAGAGGGTCGCGAACTGATTCGACGCGAGGCGACCTACCGTGCGGGTAGAGCACCGCTGGAGTTGGCCGGCAAGACGGTGATTCTCGTCGACGACGGACTGGCCACCGGTTCCAGCATGCTTGCTGCCGTGTTGGCCATCCGCGATCGGGAACCGGCGCACGTAGTGGTGGCAGTCCCCGCCGCTCCTGAGTCGACATGCCGCGAATTCGAAGCTCTGGTGGACGATGTCGTCTGCGCGTCGATGCCCACGCCGTTCACCGCCGTCGGTGCGTCCTACTGGGACTTCAGGCAAGTCACCGACGACGAAGTTCGCAATCTGCTGAGTATCCCGACCACGTCGCCAGTCCGCGCTGCACCGCATCCGCATCGCGCAGCCTATGCGGTGCGTCGGATCGCCCTGCCCGCTATTGGTGGCGTCCCTTCGCCGGAAGATCTCGACACGCTGATCGGCGATGCGCGAATCGTACTCATCGGAGAGGCATCTCACGGCACCCATGAGTTCTACCAAGCGCGCGCCGACATCACGCGATGGTTGATCGAGCATCGGGACTTCACGGCCGTGGCAGCCGAGGCCGATTGGCCCGATGCATATCGGGTCAATGAGTACGTCCGGGGTCAGAGCGAGGACCGCAATGCCAACGAAGCGTTGAGTGGTTTCGAACGATTCCCGTCGTGGATGTGGCGGAACGTCGTCGTTCGTGACTTCGTCGAGTGGCTGAGCGCGCACAATGCTGCTCGGCGGGCAAAGACGATGACCCAAACCGGTTTCTACGGCCTCGATCTGTATAGCCTGCACCGTTCGATGGAGGCGGTAATCGACTACCTCGACACCGTCGATCACGTCGCAGCCGCACGTGCCCGGAAGCGCTACGCCTGTTTCGAACTCGCGTCCGGCGATGACGGACGAGCCTACGGCTACGCCGCGGCGTTCGGTGCCGGAGAGTCGTGCGAACGCCAGGCCATCAGTCAGTTGGTGGAGCTGCAGCGAAGTCGACTCGCCTTCATGCGCCATGGTGGCACCGAGGCCGAGGATGACCTGTTCTGCGCCGTGCGCAACGCCGCCACTGTTCGCCACGCGGAGCAGTACTACCGCGCGATGTTCGGCAGCCGCGTCAGCTCCTGGAATCTCCGCGACACTCACATGGCAGAGACGATGGATGCTCTGCTGGCGCACCTAGACGCCCAACAAGATCAGATCGGCGGGGCACGGATCATCGTGTGGGCTCACAATTCCCACGTCGGTGATGCCCGTGCCACAGAGGTCGGCGCAGATGGGCAACACACCTTGGGGCAATTGGTTCGCGAGCGCTACGGCGCGACGACTCGACTGATCGGGTTCACCACCTTTTGCGGAACCGTCACCGCCGCCAGCGAGTGGGGCGGCAAGGCGGAGCGGAAGGACGTTCGGCCGGGTCTTCCGGGGAGCATCGAGGAACTCCTTCACGAGACAGGCGAGTCGTCGATGCTGATCCCGACCGCACAGAGGCATCCGTCCGAGGCTGCTGAAACGCTCGACGCCGTGCGGCTGCATCGGGCCATCGGCGTCATCTATCGACCAGAGACCGAACGGCAGAGTCACTATTTTCGCGTTCGTCCCTCCGACCAGTACGACGCGGTGATCCACCTCGACTTCACGACGGCACTCGAACCGCTCGAACCGACGAGCGAGTGGATTGCGGGATGGACCCCCGAGACCTATCCCAGCGGCCTGTAATCAACCGTGCCGCAACAGTGCGCAGGCCAAGGACTTCAGTTCGTCGCGGCGGTCGAAGAGCGCCCGACCTTCGTCAATCCACTCCTTGAACTCGCGTCCACGCTTGCACGGCTGGCGACGACCCCACTCATTCCAGTGCAGCTCCCAGCAGGAGTACTCGACGACGAGTGCACTCAGGGCTGGATTGGCGAGCATCGCTCGATCCGAAATCGAAGCGAGAAGTGTTGGCAGGTCGACGAATGCGGGTGCGTCCTGTCGTCGACTTCGAGCCGTCATCGTCGTGGCCAGCCTTCCCATGGTTTGGTGTCGTTCGGTGGCCACGCCAAGCGACGCGATCGAGTCCAGTGTCGTATTCCACCACGATGGGCGCTACGGCCGAAGGTCCCATCACACGGGCTCATCGCCCCGTTTCACTCGTACAGCGATTCGATGATCTCCCGGTAACGTTCTGCTACCAGAGCGCGCTTGACCTTCAGCGACGGCGTCAGTTCACCGGCCTCGATCGTGAGGTCCCGATCCAGTATCGCCCACCTCTTGATCGTCTCCCACCGGTTGAGTCCCTCGTTGAGCCGGCGTACGCCATCCTCCACGAGGCGCTGTACCACAGTCGATCTCACCAGTTCTCCGTCTGACGAGTCGGACAATCCGTGATCGGCGGACCAGCTTTCGATGACGTCGGCATCGAGCGAAATCATTGCCATGCAATGGTTGTGGCCTTCTCCGAATACGAGGAACTGACTCGCCTACGGAAATTGCGCCACGAACTTGGCCTCGATCGCAGACGGCACGATGTACTTTCCGCCGGAGGTCTTGAACATGTCCTTCAACCGACCGGTGATGGTCAGGAATCCGTCATCGGCGATACGCACTCGAGTGCCGGCGAACGCATGCCCGACGCTTCCCAGGCGGCACTGCTCGGGGGTGTTGATGGATGCGCCGCCAGCAGTCTCCGTGAGGCCGTAGCCCTCCAGAATCACCATGCCTGCGTCGTTGAACCATTCGCCGATGTCCCGGTTCAGCGGTGCCGAGCCAGAGACGAAGAAGCGGATCCTGCCACCGAATGCATTGCGCACCTTCACGAACATCAACCGGTCGAGGATTCGCAGTTGCAGGCGCTGCATCAACCGCACCGGCCTTCCTGCCAAACGTCGTCGCCGAACGTCGGCAGCCACGGTGAAGGCTCGATCGAACAAAGCCCGCGGCAACCGACTCCCGCCTTCGGCCATAGTGATCATGCGAGCCTGAGCTTTCTCGAACAGACGCGGCACTGCGGCCATGAACGTCGGACGCACGCTGCAGTCGTCGACGGTCTTCTCGATCCGCCCGTCGATTGCGCTGACGAAGCCGCACGCGAGTTGCGCAGCAAGCAGTACCTTCCCGAATGAATGCGCCAGTGGCAACCACAGGAGTTGCAGGTCGTCCTCGCCCACCACGTTCAGGGCTGCAACCGCTGCACCCTGATGGACCCAGGCGCCGTGTCGCAATCGAACGCCCTTCGGTCGACCGGTGGTACCCGAGGTGTAGATCAGGCTGGCGAGACGATCCGGCGTGATCGCGTCCACCGCGTCACGCACGCACCGTGGATGGTCGACGAGAAACTTCTCACCCAGTTCGGCCAGTTCATCGAGCGTGATCACCCAATCACCGTCGGCGGCTCCGTCGAAGGAGATCACCTTCCTCACAGCCGGCAACTCATGGCGATGTTCGGCGAGCTTCGTCAGCTGTTCGTCATTCTCGGCGAAGACCATGCGGCAGGCCGAGTCACCGATGATGTAGGCGGTGTCTTCGGCGGTGGTCGTGGCGTAGACGGTCGTCGTGGCCGCGCCCGCGCACGCGATCGCCAGATCCGCCAGAATCCACTCGTACCGGGTGCTCGATGCGATGCCAACCCGTTGTTCCGGTGCGATGCCCAGCGCGAGCAGCCCGGCTGCCAGCGTCGTAACCCGCGCTTCGGTATCACCCCATGTGACCGAAACCCATTGCGACCCGATGAGAAAGCGGAAGGCCTCTGCGTCCCGTGACGCATCGACTCGGTCGAAGAACATCGCCCCTAGGCTCGGCACGTCCTCGAATGTGGATTCTCGGTTCACTGACATCACGTCCTCGTGGTCACGCGCAACAGGAATTCCTCAACCCTCAGTGTGGGCCGTCATGGGCCGGTCGACACATCCCTTCGGGCCATCGGTGACCAAAGTCCCTACCGGAGCGGGAGGCGTTATCGGTGAATGTGATTGCGCCATTTTGCGCCGAGGCTAGGCACACGCCGGCTGCGATCGCCGCGACCAGGCCGACGGCCGAGTCGCCCGCTCCACGAGAGATGCCATGACGGCCGAAGCGCCCCCGGTTGTTCGCCTCGAAGCACGCAGGCCCTTTCCGGCCCGGCTGGGTCCCAAGGGCAGCCTCATCTACAAGCTGGTGACGACGACCGATCACAAGCTGATCGGCATCATGTACTGCGTCGCCTGCTTCGTGTTCTTCTTCATCGGCGGGCTGATGGCGTTGCTTCTTCGCAGCGAACTCACGGTGCCCGGGCTGCAGTTCCTGAGCAACGAGCAGTACAACCAGCTGTTCACCATGCACGGCACCGCCATGCTGCTCTTCTACGCCACCCCGATCGTGTTCGGCTTCGCCAACCTGGTGCTGCCGCTTCAGATCGGAGCGCCCGACGTCGCCTTCCCGCGGCTCAATGCGCTCAGCTTCTGGCTGTTCCTGTTCGGCGCCCTGATCGCGCTGAGCGGCTTCATCACCCCCGGCGGGGCGGCTGACTTCGGTTGGACCGCATATGCGCCGCTCAGCGACGCGGTGCATTCCCCGGGATCCGGGGGCGACCTGTGGATCCTCGGCCTCGGAGTAGGTGGCCTGGGGACCATCCTTGGCGCCGTGAACATGATCACCACCGTGGTCTGCATGCGCGCCCCCGGCATGACCATGTTCCGGATGCCGATATTCACCTGGAACATCCTGGTGACCTCGATCCTGGTGCTGCTCATATTTCCGCTGTTGACCGCCGCACTGTTCGGCCTCGCCGCCGACCGACACCTCGGTGCCCACATCTACGATCCCGCCAACGGCGGGGCGATCCTGTGGCAGCACCTGTTCTGGTTCTTCGGGCACCCCGAGGTCTACGTCATTGCGCTGCCGTTCTTCGGCATCATCAGTGAGATCGTGCCGGTCTTCAGCCGCAAGCCGATTTTCGGTTACACCACCCTGGTGTACGCCACGTTCAGCATTGCCGCACTCTCGATGGCGGTGTGGGCGCATCACATGTTCGCCACCGGTGCGGTACTGCTGCCGTTCTTCAGCTTCATGACGTTCCTGATCGCCGTCCCGACGGGCATCAAGTTCTTCAACTGGATAGGCACGATGTGGAAGGGACAGTTGACGTTCGAGACACCGATGCTCTTTGCGGTGGGCTTCATGGTCACCTTCCTGCTCGGTGGCCTCTCGGGTGTCCTGCTGGCCAGCCCGCCGCTGGACTTCCACGTGACCGACAGCTACTTCGTCGTCGCGCACTTCCACTACGTGCTCTTCGGCACCATCGTGTTCGCCACCTACGCAGGCATCTACTTCTGGTTCCCGAAGATGACGGGCCGCTTACTCGACGAGCGGCTGGGCAAGCTGCACTTCTGGCTGACGTTCATCGGCTTCCACACCACGTTCCTGGTCCAGCATTGGCTCGGCAACGAGGGCATGCCACGCCGCTACGCCGACTACCTGCCCACCGACGGCTTCACCACGCTGAACTTGGTGTCATCAGTCGGGGCGTTCATCCTCGGCATCTCCACGCTGCCGTTCGTGTGGAACGTGTTCAAGAGCTGGCGCTACGGCGAGCCCGTCGTCGTCGACGACCCCTGGGGCTATGGCAACTCCCTGGAGTGGGCCACCAGCTGCCCGCCGCCGCGGCACAACTTCACCGAGCTGCCCCGAATCCGTTCGGAGCGGCCCGCGTTCGAGCTGCACTACCCGCACATGGTCGAGCGCATGCGCGCCGAGGCGCACGTCGGCAAGGCCCACGGCCCCGACGACGGTGACGTGACCAGGCTCGACGACGCGCAAGTGCGCACCTGACGCCGTACTCGACACCGCGGTCAACGCGTCGTGGACCGAACGCGCGCGTTCGACGGCACCTCGTACGGTGCGGCCCCAGCGGCAGGACCTCGTGGTGTGCCATCGGGGTCGAAGGGCTCTATGGCACACGACGACTGAGACTTAGTTTGGAGGTGTAGTGATCACGTGACCATGGGCTTAGGGGATCTGATGGACGATCAGTCCCGGCTACCATCTCTTTCGCGACTCCTGGTGACCGGAGCAGTCGTCGTCGCGGTGGTGTCCGCGCTCATGGGTGGAGCGACTGCACTGACCGTATGCCCGGCGGGCCTCCCTCTCTGCGCTGCCGGGGGCCACATCCGCGGCGCAACCGTCCTGGGAGATTCGGTTCAGCAGATCGCCACACGGGTGTTGCCGAGCGTCGTGAAGCTCGAGACCACGGTGGGCCTGCTTTCCTTCGAGGGTTCCGGCGTCATATTCCGCTCCGACGGACTCGTCATGACGAACAACCACGTCGTGGCGGTACCGGAGGAGCTGACGACGGGTCCCCACCCAGTCACCAGGACGGCCACGTTCTCCGACGGGCGCACTGCATCGTTCGCCATGGTCGGCGGCGACCCTGCCAGTGACGTCGCCGTCGTTCGCGTCGAAGACGCAGAACACCTGTTGCCGATCGCACTCGGCTCGTCGGCGGATCTTCACGTCGGCCAGGAAGTCATGGCAGTGGGCTCCCCGCTGGGCATGGACGGAACCGTCACCTCCGGAATCATCAGCGCCCTCCACCGCCCAGTGTCGGCCGCCGGCGACATCACCCAGGACGACGCCGTGCTGGACGCCATCCAGACCGATGCTGCGATAAACCCCGGCAGTTCCGGTGGCGCACTGGTTGACTCGACCGGTGCGCTCGTCGGACTCATCGCCGCCTTCGCGACTGCGACCGTGGACTACGTGAACGGCCCGGGTGGATCCATCGGACTTGGGTTCGCCATCCCCGTCGATCAAGCCGCGCGCATAGCTGGCCAACTCGCCGTGAGCGGCGTCGCCGTACATGCCACCTTGGGTGTCGAGTTGGTCAGTGCCAGCCCGGTGCGCGGGGCGAAGGTCGTCGCCGTGGCACCCGGCGGTCCTGCCGATGCCGCGGGCATACCCGAGGACGCATTGATCACGAAGATCGATGATCGCGGCATCGCGAACGCCAACGCCGTCACCGCCTATTTGCATTCCAAGGTTCCCGGCGACTCGCTGACCCTTACCTTCGTCGATCCACGGGGTGTCGTCGAGACCACCAGAGTGATCCTCGGCGTCCAGTGACGCCAGGACCCGGCCTCACCGAATTCCACGTTCGCGCCAACCGAGAGTGAGGAGTACGCCATGGGCCGACACGAGGCCGAGCCAATCGTCGTCGCCGTCGACGACTCACCCAATTCCACTGCGGCAGTTCGATGGGCTGCCCGAGAGAGCATGCTGCGCGGCGCTCCGGTTCGCATCGTTCACGCCCTCGCCCCGGGACTCGAAGGTGGCGTTGGGCCGCGTAGCGGTATCCACCTGAACGATCGGGAGGTCGCCGAACGGATTCTCGTCGACGCCGAGGGGGCGTTCCGCGCGGAGCGCGATCCTGTCGGGATGGACGGCGTCAGCGTGGCCGTTCTCGAAGGGGCAGCCGTGGACTGTCTGGTCGACGCCTCGAAGCAGGCCCAGATGATCGTCGTCGGGACTCGCGGGCTGCATGCGGCGGGGCGGATGCTGCTGGGTTCGGTCAGCGCCGCCGTGATTCACCGCGCGCACTGCCCGGTCGCGGTCATCCCCTTGCCTGCGCAGCGTCCTCTCCCGCCCGGCGATGATCCGGTGCTGGTTGGCGTGGACCACACCGACGCCAACGGGGATGCCATTTCCCTGGCATTCGACGAGGCTTCGCGCCGCGGTGCGAAACTCGTTGTCGTGCATGCATGGAGCGACGTCGGCATCCCGCCCGTGATTGGCGAGGCCCGGTGGCATGACCGCGAGGCGGAGATGCGCGCACGCACTGCCGAACGTCTCGCTCCTTGGCGGGAGGAGCGTCCCGGTGTCGACGTCGAGCTACGTGTCGTATGCGATGTCCCCGCCCACGCTTTGACATTCGAGTCGCGTTACTCGCAGTTGGTCGTGGTGGGCGGACGTCGCGGCGGGTCGCTGGGCTCGGTCAGTTCTGCGGTCGTGAGCCGATCAGAGACTCCCGTCATCGTCGCGCTGGAGCGCTGAACGCTGCATTGCGTGGGCTCGTCTTCACGGACACCGAAGCAGCAGGTCGTGCCGATCTCTTCGTCCGTGAACAGGCCTTCGCCCGTGAGGCGTGCGATCTCGGCGTGGACGGTCTCACTAAATAGAGCTAAGTACAGATTGCAGACCTCTTTGACTTATGTCAATGCGCGAACCCATACTGGCGTCGTGCCCAAGACGCTGCCGACCATCGACATGTCCTCGCCGGTCTGCTGCGCGCCGGTCGCTGCTGGGCCGATGAACGACGACGATGCCCTGCAGGTCGCGTTACGGCTCAAGGCCCTGGCCGATCCAGCGCGGGTGAAGATCCTGTCGTTCCTGTTCAGCTCTCCATCCGGAGAGGAGAACAGCGGCGATCTCGCACACGTTCTCGGCTTGTCCGAGTCGACCGTCAGTCACCACCTCACGCAGTTGCGTCGCGCCGGACTCGTCGAGTCCGACCGACGCGGCATGAACGTCTATCACCGGCCTCACCGTGATGCGATCGTCGCTCTGTGCGCGGTGCTGGACCCGAACTGCTGCAAGTAGGGTCTGGTCCCGACAACGTCTTTCGTCGAGGCCGCTGCCACTGGCGCCGGACTCCACCCGCCACGCCTGCGCGAAGATGTCCGACTCGGCGTCTACCATTCCTGCGGCACACCCATGACCGATGGAAGGGGCGAGCAGTGGCCTACACCGCCGCCGACATCACCGAACTCGACGATGTCCAGCACACACGCCTGCGGCCGGCGGTCAACCTCGGTCTTGACGTCCTCAACACCGCGCTGCGCGAGATCGTCGACAATGCGATCGAAGAGGTCGCCGACCCCGGCAACGGTGGATCGACCGTCATGATCACCCTGCACGCCGACGGATCGGTCAGCGTCGCCGACGACGGCCGCGGCCTTCCGGTCGACTCCGACCCGGTGAACGGCAAGAACGGCATCGTCAAGACCCTCGGCACGGCACGGGCCGGCGGCAAGTTCTCCGCACACGTCGACGCTACGAGCACCGGTGCCGGGCTGAACGGAATCGGGGCAGCCGCAGCGGTGTTCATCTCCGCGCGCACCGACGTGACGGTGCGCCGCGCAGGCAAGACCTACCTGCAGAGCTTTGGCGGCGGCTACCCGGGCGTGTTCGACGGCAAGGACTTCGACCCCGACGCCCCGTTCACCCGCGCCGACACCCAGAAGCTGCGCGGTACTGCCAACCGCAAGCCCGACGCGCACGGCACCACCGTTCGGATTCTGTTCGACGCGACCGTGGTGCCGGATTCCGGCATCGACGTCAACGAGGTGCTGCTGCGGGCCCACGCGGCGGCACGCATGTCCCCCGGCGTGCACCTGTTCGTCGTCGACGAGGGCTGGCCCGGCGACGAGGTCAGGCCAGAACTGCTCGAGCCGTTCCGCGGTCCGTGGGGCACCGACACCCTCCTGGACCTCGTCTGCGTCGCGGCCGGAACCCCGGTACCCGGCGTGCGCGCGGTCGTCGAGGGCCGTGGCGAGTACACCACCGGCCGGGGGCCGACGCCGTTCCGCTGGTCCCTGACGGCAGGCCCCGCCGAGCCGGTCACCGTCGCCGCGTTCTGCAACACCGTGCGCACCCCCGGCGGCGGATCGCACCTCACCGCAGCGGTGAAGGGACTCTCCGAGGCTCTGGCCGATCGCGCCTCCCGCATCCGCGACCTGGGACTGGCCAAGGGGGAAGAGGGTCCCGAGGCGCAGGACTTCGCGGCGGTGACCGCGCTCGCCGTGGACACCCGGGCGCCCGACGTGTCGTGGGACTCGCAGGCCAAGACCGCGGTGTCGTCGCGCTCGCTGAACGTCGCGATGGCACCGGACGTGGCGCGCAGCGTCACCATCTGGGCCGCCAACCCCGGCAACGGCGACACGGTATCGCTATGGACGAAGCTCGCGCTGGAGGCCGCCAGGGCGCGACGCAGCGCCGAGGGCGCCAAGGCCCGCTCCCGGGCGGCGTCGAAGGCCAAGGGTCTCGGGACGAACCTGTCCCTGCCGCCGAAGCTGCTGCCCAGCCGCGAGACCGGACGCGGCTCGGGTGCCGAGCTGTTCCTCTGCGAGGGCGATTCCGCGCTGGGCACCATCAAGGCCGCGCGCGACGCCACCTTCCAGGCAGCCTTTCCGCTGAAGGGCAAGCCGCCCAACGTCTACGGGTTCACGCTGAGCAAGGCGCGGATCAAGGACGAATTCGACTCGATCGAACGCATCCTGGGCTGCGGGGTGCGCGACAACTGCGACCCGGAGTCCTGCCGGTACGACCGGATCCTGTTTGCCTCCGACGCCGACCCCGACGGCGGGAACATCAACTCCAGCCTCATCTCGATGTTCCTGGACTTCTACCGTCCGCTCGTTAAGGCCGGGATGGTGTACGTGACGTTGCCGCCGCTGTTCGTGGTCAAGGACGGCCAGGAGCGGATCTACTGCCAGGACGAGTCCGAGCGCGACGCCGCCGTGACCCAGCTGCGCGCCACCTCCAGGCGCAAGGTGGAGGTGCAGCGCAACAAGGGCCTCGGCGAGATGGACGCCGACGACTTCTGGAACACCGTGCTGGATCCACAGCGCCGCACCGTGATCCGGGTCCACCTCGACGACGGCGATCCGAAACTGCACCACACGTTGTTCGGCGGGCCGCCCGAGGGCAGGCGGACGTGGATGGCCGACGTCGCCTCCCGCGTCGACACCGCTGCTCTCGATCTGACCTAGGAGTACGACGACCGTGACCGCCACCCTCGACGTTCCCGAGCAGAACCCCGACCTGGTGCTCGACCAGAGTGCCGACGACTACTGGAACCACTACCAGCTGACGTTCGCGCTCTACAGCGTCAGCGACCGTGCCATCCCGTCGGCCTTCGACGGGCTCAAGCCCGGCCAGCGCCGGCTGCTGTATCAAATGCACGAGTCCAGGCTGCTGCCGGGAAACAAGCCGCAGAAGTCGTCCAAGGTCTGCTCGGCCGTCACCGGCAACCTGCATCCCCACGGCGGAGCGTCGATGTACGGCGCGGCCGCGCTGATGGCCGCGGAGTTCCAGCGCGTGAAGGTCATCGACGGTCAGGGCGCCTTCCCCCGCATCCAGGGCGACATTCCCGCCGCCGACCGCTACACCGAGATGCGGCTCTCGGCACCCGGTGCCGCGTTGACCGCCGAACTCGACGACCACGCCGTCCCGATGGTGCAGACCTTCGACGGCGAATGGGTCGAACCGACGGTGCTGCCGGCGCGGTGGCCGGTCCTCCTGTGCAATGGCGCCGTCGGCATCGCCGAGGGGTGGGCCACCAAGGTGCCTGCGCACAACCCCCGCGAGATCATGGCCGCCTGCCGGGCGCTGCTGAAGACACCGAACATGACCGACGACCGGTTGGTGAAGCTCATCCCCGGCCCGGACTGGGGTTGCGGCGCCACCGTGGTCGGCAGCGCCGGACTGCGCGAGTACATCACCACCGGCCGTGGACTGTTCACCGTGCGCGGCACGGTGTCGGTGGACGGCAAGAACGTCATCATCACCGAGCTACCACCGGGCGTGGCGAGCCAGACCGTCCAGGAACGCATTCGGGCGCTGGTCGAGTCGGGCGAGCTGGCCGGCGTCGCCGACATGTCGGATCTCACCGACCGGCGCAACGGCCTGCGGATCGTCGTCACCGCCAAGCGCGGCCACAATGCCGAGCAGATTCGCGAACAGCTGCTCGCCTTGACCCCGCTGGAGGGCTCGTTCGCCGCCAGCCTGGTCGCCCTCGACGAGGACCGGGTGCCGCGCTGGTGGTCGGTGCGCGAATTGATCTCGGCCTTCTTGCACCTGCGCGATTCAGTCGTGTTGCGTCGCAGCGAGCATCGACTCGAGAAGGTCTCGGCACGGCGCCATCTGGTCTCCGGCCTGATGACCATCCACCTCGACATCGACGCCGCGGTCGCCGTGATCCGCGGATCCGACACCGTCGACGAGGCCCGCCAGGGGCTGCAGGACCGGTTCGCCATCGACGCCGTACAGGCCGATTACGTTTTGGCGCTTCAATTGCGACGGTTGACCAGGCTCGACGTCATCGAGTTGCAGGCCGAGGCGGAGAAGCTGGACGCCGAGTTCCTCGAGCTCACCGAACTGGTGTCCAACCCCGATGCACGCCGCAAGGTCATCGACGACGAACTCGTCGAGACCGCAAAGCTGTTCAAGGGCCCCGAGTTCGACCGACGCACCGTGCTGGACTCCGAGGCCACTCCCACCGTGTCGAGTTCCGACGAGGATGCCCGCGAGCGCAGGGTCAACGCCGCGTGGCGGCTCGACGACCGCGGCGTGTTCTCCGACAGCCACGGTGATCTGCTCACCTCGGGCCTCGGCTGGGCGGTGTGGACCGACGGCCGGGTGAAGTTCACCAACGGCAACGGGTTGCCGTACAAGATCCGCGACATCCCCGTGGCACCCGACATCACCGGGCTGCTGCGATCGGGGGTGCTGGCGCCGGGCTCCCATCTGGCGCTGGTGACGCGCCGCGGGAAGGTGTTGCGCATCGATCCCGCCGCCGTGAATCCGCAGGGCGCCGCGGGCAACGGCGTCGCCGGGGTCAAGCTGGCCGGTGACGGCGACGAGGTCATCGCGGCCCTGCCGCTCACGTGTGGCAACGGCGAGGCCATCCTGTCGGTCTCCGAGAAGGCCTGGAAGGTCACCGAAGTCGCCGACATCCCGGTGAAGGGCCGTGGCGGCGCCGGCGTCGGCTTCCATCCGTTCGTCGGTGGCGAGGCCGCACTGATGGCGGCTGCGGTCTCGGCGACCGGGTTCGTGCGCGGCACCAGAGCAGTCCGGGCCGAGAAGCGCGCCAAGGCGTCGATCAAGGGTTCTGGCGCGGACGTGACGCCAGCGGAGTAGACGGGTCCAGGAGCCGCCAATCTCGGCGCCTCGCGCATCGCCCAGAGTTGTCGGACCCCTCTGCGATGATGATGTCATGCCCACGACGGCAACACCTTTGGCCACGCAAGCCACTCCGGCTGAGCGTCTGGACGTGTTGTTCGACGAGTTGGCCGAGTTGACCGGTCAGCGCAACGCGATCGACGGACGCATCGTGGACATCGTCGCCGAGATCGACGAAGACCAACTCTGGGGCGCCACGGGCGTGCGCTCCATCGCCGCCCTGGTTGCCTGGAAGACCGGGATCGCACCGCGCAACGCCGAAACCGTCGTCGCGATCGCCCAGCGCGCCGAGCACTTCCCCCGGTGCGTGGCGGGCCTGCGCGACGGCCGGCTCTCCCTCGACCAGGTCGGGGTCATCGCCGAACGGGCCGCCGACGGCTCAGACGACCACTACGTCGACCTCGCCGCCGTTGCCACGGTCACCCAGCTACGCACGGCGGTCAAGCTCGAACCCCGGCCCGAACCCGAGCCCAAACCGGAGACACCGCGCTCGGTCACCAAGGCCAGCACCGAGCACTCCACCACCTGGCGAATCACCCTGCCCCACGACGAATCCGGGATCGTGGATGCCGCCGTGCAGTCACATCTCGACGCGCTGGTCACCGACTGGCGACACGACCGCGAAACCAGCACGAAGGTAGGTCAGCAGGCTCCGCCGATGCCGGGCACCGTCGATGCCTTCATGGCCCTGGTCACGGCCGGCTGGGATGCCGAGGTGGCGCGTCGCCCCCACGGACAACACACCACCGTCGTCGTACACGTCGACGTCGAGAAGCCCGCCGCACTTCACCTGGGCCCGCTGCTCACCGATGACGAGCGCCGATACCTGCTCTGCGACACCACCTGCGAGGTCTGGTTCGAACGCCGCGGTCAGGTCATCGGCTCCGGACGGACCACCCGCACCATCAGCCGCCGGCTGCGTCGCGCACTCGAACACCGCGACCGCTGCTGCGTGGTCCCCGGCTGCGGGGCGACCCGCGGACTGCACGCCCACCATCTCGTGCACTGGGAGAATGGTGGCCTCACCGAGCTGGAGAATCTGGTGCTGCTGTGCCCCTACCACCACCGACTTCACCACCGGGGCGGACTGACCCTCACCGGACCCGCATCGCGACTCTCCGTCACCGATGAAACCGGCCGACTACTCACCAGCGCCTCCTTGGCCCGCCCGCCGACCACTCCACCACCGGCAGTCCCGCCCTGCGCCGGGCCGCTGGGCGAACAGGCCCAATGGTGGTGGTACACACCTTTCGAGCCGTCGACCACTAGCGACGACTAGCCTCGGACTGTTGCCTCTGAGCTTCGCCTGAGCCCCACCCGACTACGGTCGGACCGATGAGGATCCCACGCACCCACCTCGCCCGGCTCCAAGCCGCCGGCGTGGTCATGTGCACGCTCGCCGCCGCGGCGTGCGGACACTCCGCGACTCCCCCGCTCGCCACCGGCACCTCGAGCACGACCACTTCCACGACCACCACCTCGCCGGTACCGGCGGTCGCCGACGTGACTGCGACCGGTGACTTCTCCCTCGTCACCCGGCTCGTCGACGACGCGGTGGAGGAGCGCCGGCTACCCGGCGCCGTGGTTCAGGTCGGGCACGCCGGCAAGATCGTCTTCCGTCAGGCCTTCGGGTCGCGCAAGCTCGACGGCGAGCCGGGGCTCGACGGTGCACCCGCCCCCGCGGAGCCGATGACCGAGGACACCATCTTCGACATCGCCTCGTTGACGAAGAGCCTCGCGACCACGACGGCGATCGTGCAGCTCTCCGAGCAAGGCAGGGTCCGGATCGACGAACCCGTGCAAACGTACTTTCCCGAGTTCAACCCGGCCGGCGATCCCCGCCGTGCGCAGGTCACCCTGCGGAACCTGCTGACCCACACCTCGGGCATCGCGGGAGAGCTGAGTTTCGAAGGCGCGTGGGGGTTGGTCGAAGCGGACAAGGCCGAGGGCGTTCGACGTGCACTCGCCGCGACGGTGGCCTACGAACCAGGAGAAGGCTTCACCTACTCCGACATCAACTTCATCATCCTCGGTGCACTGCTCGAGAAGATCACCGGTGAACCCGAGGACGATTACGTGCAGCACAACGTCTTTCAACCACTGGGCATGTCGGACACCCACTACCTTCCGGCCGACAAGGCGTGCGGCCCACACCAGATCCGCGGAGCGGCGATCGCCTACGACCCGCGTGGACCGGCGCCGGGCGATTGCCCGGCCGACACCTGGAGCACCGAACTCCTGCAGCGCACCGCGCCGACGGCCATCGACGAAGACACTCCGGGCATCAACCCCGACTTCGGTCACCCGCTTCGCGGCACCGTGCACGACCCGACGGCACGCCGCATGGGTGGGGTGGCCGGGAGCGCCGGTGTCTTCACGACGGTGCACGATGTCGGCCTCTTCGCTCAGGCCCTGCTCGATCGTCTCGCCAACCGGCCGAGCACGTTTCCGTTGACGCAGGCGAGCGTGGAGACAATGACGACGCCCCAGCAGCCTGGGCGCTACCCGGGTGAAGTGGAAGCGGCGAACGAGGCCAGCGAGAGTGCCTCCAACACGGCGGATCCCCTGCTGGCAGCCGACTACCCGGCGATATCGGGACAGGATCTCCGCGGTTTCGGCTGGGACATCGACACCGCGCACTCCAGGCCGCGCGGCGCGCTGTTCCCCGTCCGCAGCTTCGGCCACACCGGGTTCACCGGGGTCACGTTGTGGATGGATCCGGGGTCCGACACGTACGTGGTCGTCCTCGCGAACGTGATCCATCAGCGCGGCGGCCCTCCGATCGCCACACTGAGCGGTCACGTGGCCACCGAAAGCGCGCGCGCCCTTCATCTCTACGGCAGCTAGGTCGCGATCGCCGACGCTGCCCACCGTCATCTCGCGACGTAGACCGTGTTCGTCGAGTAGCCGCCAGTGAGGGGATTGGCGAACTGGACCACGGATGCCGCGGACCGGTCGAAGATCTCGGCGAGGACCGCCTCGAAGGCTGGGTCGGGCGGGTCGTCGGACCACAGCGCGAAGACCCCGCCGGCATGCAGGTGCCGAGCAAGCTTCTTCAGCCCCGCGGGCGTGTAGAACGCGGAGTGGCTCGGGTGCAGGACGTGTCGTGGCGTGTGGTCGATGTCGAGGAGCACGGCGTGGAATTGGCGACCAGGTGTCTGCGGGTCGAAACCGACGTCGCTGGCGGCCATCTCGAAGAAGTCACCTTGGTGTAGACGGACCCGCGTATCCGACGCCAGTTCGGCGGTATCGGGAAGCAACGCACGCTGATGCCAGCCGATGACCTCCTCGAGGGCTTCCACCACCACGAGCGAGCGCACGCGCGGATCGCCGAGTGCCGCCTGCGCGGTATAGCCGAGGCCCAGTCCCCCGACGACGACGTCGATGTCGGCATCGACCACCTGCGCGAGCCCGCGGCGCGCCAGTTCGACCTCAGCAACGGTGAACAAGCTCGACATCAGGAATTCGTCACCGAGCTTGACCTCGTAGACGTCCACGTTCAGAGACGGCTCGGTCCGCCTGCGCAGGCTGATGACGCCCATGCGCGTCTCGGTCCAGTCGAGCACCTCGAACCGAGCACTCACGACGCGGAATCGCCTGCGGACTTGGTTCCCCGGTACCTCTGCATCGCAGGGCCCGTGTCGATCCGGACGCGCAGCATCCGCTGATACCCGCGCATCCACAGCTTCGCCAGGACCAACGATTCGCCGGCATAGGGATTCGGATCGCCAGGCTCGGCGACCGACCCCGAGTACAACGCATAGGTGTACTCCGCGCGCTTCGACATCGATCGATCATGCATGCCGGCGGGCCCGCACACTCGAAGCCCACGCCGACGAAAGACAGCTGGCTCTATCAGTGCGAACACTGAGTCAGGTCGTCCGCTTGCATCCTCGTTCAGCGGTGACCGTCGCCGAGCTACCCTTCGAGCTTGGCCACCTCGTCGAGCCACTAGGGTGGCACCCATCCACGAGCGCGATTCCGCGCACAACTGGCTGCGGCAGATGGCATCTCGCGCTGGCCAGCTGATCACCGAGATGAACTAGGCGACGACGGCGTAGAGGGCCGGCTGCGCAGCTGATCACGTCAACCGCGTAACGCGGCCTCGATTTCTGCCGCGGATACGGGATGACCCGCAGTGCAACGAACCTCGACCTCGACGGGTGCCCCACACCCGGAGTGCGTCAACCCCACTCGTCCCCCGTCGGGGCGGACCCAGCGGTCCCCCCATCGCATCAGCGCCAGCAGTGCGGGCTGCAGATCCTGGCCCTTCTCGGTGAGGTGGTAGGCCTCCCGGCGGCGCTGGCCCGGATCGTGGTACGGCCGCTTCTCCAACAACCCCTCGTCGACGAGTTCCTTCAACCGCATGGCGGTGATCTTCTCGCTCAACTGGGCCCGACGTGAGAACTCCTCGAACCGGTGTGCCCCGTAGAACGCCTCCCGCAACAGCAACAGGCTGGCTCGGCGCCCGACGACGTCCAGTGCCGCCGCGACGGAGCAGCCGTCCGCCGACCAGCTGTCGCGGTCGCTGAGCCGGCCCGTGAGCGTCATGGAGGTCATGGCCGCCATCGTGCCAGCTGACTTGCCTTCAGTAAAGCCAGGAGCCTAGGGTCTGACTAGACGACAACACAGCCAGATGGTGTGGCATCGAGTTCAGGAGACCGCGTGACCACTGGGACGCGACCGGGTGCCGTACTGGTCATCACGTCATCGGCGGCGTTCCTGGCAACGCTCGATCTGTTCATCGTCAACATCGCCTTCCCCGCCATCGGTGCCGACTTCCCGGACGCCGACTTCGGTCAGATGTCGTGGGTGCTCAACGGCTATACCGTCGTCTTCGCCGCAGTCTTGGCTCTGGCCGGCCGCCTCGCCGACCGCTACGGCCACCGGCGGGTCTTCCTGATCGGGCTGGCGCTCTTCACCGTCGCGTCCGCGGCCTGCGCGCTGGCGCCCAGCTTGTGGGCATTGGTTGCCGCCAGAACTGTGCAAGGCGTCGGGGCTGCGCTGATCACACCGACCTCGCTGTCATTGCTACTGAACGCCTGGCCGGCGGAACGGCGTGCGAAGGCGGTTGGCACGTGGGCGTCGGTGGGAGCGGTCGCGGCCGCGCTCGGACCGCCGCTGGGCGGCCTGCTGGTCGCTGCGGGATGGCAGTGGGTGTTTCTGGTCAACGTTCCCATCGGCGTCGTAACCATGGTGGCTGCGGCACGTGTCCTCCACGAATCCGACGTCACGCCGATCGGACGACCCGACCTGCTCGGCGCTGCCTTCCTGGTGCTCGGAGTCGGTGCGCTGGCCTACGCGTTCGTCGAGGTACCGGAGCGAGGCTGGCACGCAACGGTAGTGATCGCCGCGCTCGCCGTGGCCGCCGTGGGCATGACGGCGGTCGTCATTCGCTCGCGACGCCATCCGGTGCCAGCGCTGGATCTCGCGGTGCTGCGTGTGCCGGAGTTCGCGCTGGCCACGGTCATGATGCTGGCCTTCTCGTGCGGCTTCGCCGGCATGCTGTTGGTCAACGTCCTGTATCTCACGTCCACCTGGGGCTGGTCTGCTCAGGCTGCTGGTCTCGGCCTCGCGGCGGGCCCGGCGGTCGTCGTCGTCGTCGCACGACAGGCGAATCGTCTTGCGGCACGGCTGGGTATCGGAGCCGTCGCCACGCTCGGCGCGCTGAGCTTCATGGCGGGTGCGCTCTGGTGGCTGTGGCGGTTGGGGCCGGCGGAGAACTACCTGGGCGGCCTGTTGCCCGGTCAGCTGCTGACCGGTCTCGGGGTCGGGCTGATCCTGCCCACCTTGTCCTCGATCGTGGGGTCTGCGCTGGCGGCACCACGATGGGGTTCGGGGTCGTCGCTGATCAACACCGCCCGGCAGGTTGGCTCCGTGCTGGGCATCGCGCTTATCGTCACCGCCGTCGGAACGCACATCGCGAGCACTCCAACGGCTTTCGCCTCCATCCGCTCTGGCTGGGCACTGCTGGCCGCAGCCGGAGCCACCAGTGCCGCCGTTGGGCTGGCGCTGACCGCCGCCGAGTCGTTGGCTCGTCGGCATTTACGCGCAGCGCCACACGAAGACCCGCTGAGAACCAGCGTGACCACACCATCCACTTCACGTCAGGAATGAATCGCATGCCAATATCGCGACCCATCGCCCTCATCACCGGCGCCAACTCCGGTCTCGGTAAGTTCGCCGCCCTCGGTCTGGTCGAGGCCGGCTTCGACGTCGTCGGCACCAGCCGTAACAGGGCGGGACTGGATTCGCCGTCGGGCGTGACGCTGCGCAACCTCGACGTCACCAGCGACGAGTCGGTAGCAGCGCTCGTCGAGGGCGTGATCGCCGACTTCGGTCGCGTCGACGTTCTGGTCAACAATGCCGGCATGGGACTCGCCGGGGCCGTCGAGGAGAACTCGATCGCCCAGCAGCAGAAGCTGTTCGACATCAACGTCTTCGGTGTCGTCCGGATGACCAACGCCGTCCTGCCGCACATGCGGGCCCAAGGAAGCGGGCGGATCGTCAACATCTCGTCGATCTTCGGGTTCATGCCCGCCCCGTACATGGCCGCCTACAGCGCCACGAAGTATGCCGTCGAAGGCTATTCGGAATCCGTCGACCACGAGGTCCGCAGCCTCGGCATCAGGGTGTTGCTCGTCGAGCCCGGCGGCACCAGAACCGGTTTCGACGACAACACCCCGGCACCGGACAATCCACTGGACGTCTACGCCCGGCAGCGCAGCCGCGCCAACGGTGTGGTGGCCGAACAGGTCAACGGCGGCGAAGACCCCGTGACCGTCGCCAAGGCGATCGTGGCTGCCGCCACCAATGCGAGGCCCAAGCTGCGCTATCCCGCCGGAGTGAAGGCGCGCCAGCTCAGTGCCATGCGCCGCATCGCGCCCACGCGCATTTTCGACAAGCAATTGCGCAAGACGTTCGAACTCATGGATTGACGTGCCGTTGGCGAGCCGGGTTCGCATTCCCCGCGTCGACTCCAGGCTGGGACGCGTCGGCGGGACCGGACAAGGCGAGCATCCCGGCTACATCGACGACAGTCCCACCACCACGGGACTTCGTACCGATGGCAGCTTGAGGCGTGAGCAGCGCCGGCGCAACCACTTTCACGTGGAGCAGTTCTCGCGCCTGTTCGACCGAGAGCGACGATGCTCGATCGCTGACCGTGGTCACACCCATCGGGTGGACCTCCACGTACTGCGCTCCCGGATCGCGGTGAGGTCACGGTTCATCACCCCGGGATACTGCTTGCCCGGGTACCAGGGTTGCGTCGTGAGTTGGTCGAAACCCGGCATGGCGAGCAGGTGGTCGAGCATCCGGGTCCGCATCGCCGCATCGGGCAGCGGGCCTCGGCAGGCGGCCATGTTGTCGGAGAGGTGGTCGGGGTTGGAGGTCGCCGGCAGGGCGACGGTGACCGCCGGGTGCGAGATCACCCATTTGAGGAAGTACTGCGACCACGTCGAGATCCCCACTTCGGCGGCGAAGTCCGGCAGCGGCCGGTCCCCGACGAACTGGTGCAACCGCCCCTTCTCCAACGGCATGTTCACCGTGACCGCGACGCCGTTGTCGGCAGCCAACGGCAAGATGCGTTGCTCGGCGCCACGTTCGGCGATCGAGTAGCGAGTCTGCACGAAGTCGATGTCACCGGTCTCAATCCACGTAGCCATCGGCCCGAAATAGGCCGGGTCGTGGTGAGTGACGCCCAGTCGGCGGATGCGCCCCTCAGCCTTCCAGGCGTGTAGGACCGGTACGATCATGTCGACGTTGACCAGCGCGTGACATTGCATGACGTCCATCGGAGCGGTACGCATCAGCCGCTGCATCGAGTCGTTCAAACTCTTCGCAGCGTGCGACTCGTCACCGAGGTGATCCCCGGTAGCCCACACCTTGTTGGTCACGAAGAGGTCGTTCTGAAAACCGTCGGCCACCGCGGAGCGCGCGATGTTCTCCTCAGCCAGACCATAGAGCGGCGAGGTGTCCACCACTCGCCCGCCAGCAGCCCAGAACCGGCGCAACACGTCGTCGCGAACTGCGCGTGCTTGCTCGGGAATGGCATCGAACGTCTGAAAGGTACCTAGTCCGACCGCGGGTAGGTAGATGTCGGTCCCGGGAATCTGCTTCCCGATCAGGCCGGCAGCGACGGGTGCGGCGGGCGCCGGTGTCGGGGCGCGTGCTGGCGCGGTGGTAGACGTCGCTGGGCTACTAGCCGGCCCCGCGGCGGCCATCGCGGCGAGGGCACCGCCGCCGGCAAGGGTTGCGGCCGCACCTAATTGGAGCACGCGGCGACGGGAAGGCCTCCACTCATCGTGATCGCGACTCACTTCATCGGGGTCAGTCACGTCATCTTCTCCTGGGGTTCGAACTCGCGGTGCGCGTTGCAGGCGCGGTCATGATCTCGGTGGTACGCCAGGGTGCAGAATCCTGGCTGCGATCGGCCTCCACCGATCCCTTGGCGATCCCTTGCAGACTGCACGAGTCGAACTGAAGGCAGCAGCGACTCGCTCAACCAGGGTCGACCGATCCCGGGATTGCCCCGCGTGCGGCGGTCGAGGGACCAGCGATGTGACTCCTTCGCACTCAGGCGGCCATGACGAGTCGTCGGCGACGGACGGTACCGCCCAGATCGGTACGGAGCTGTCGGCGCGCCCTGTGGAGCCTGGACATCACGGTCCCCAGCGGCGTGTTCATCATGTCGGCGATCGCCGCGTATGAATAACCCTGCACATCAGCCAGGTAGACGACCATCCGAAACTCGTCACTCAACGCGGCCATGGCCGACTGCACTTCGGTATCCGGTTGTGCAGCAATCAGTGTCAGTTCAGGAGCAGCGATACCGCTCTGTTGTCCGACGCCATCAGCGGGCTCTTCGGTGAACTCCTCCATCGGCACTTCGGTCAGCCGGCGTTGTGATGCTCGGTAGTTGCTGATCCACGTGTTCTTGAGGATCCGGTACATCCATGCCCGCACGTTGGTGCCGGGACGGAACGTCCCGAAGCTGCGGTAGGCGCGAAGGACCGTGTCCTGGACCAGATCTTCGGCGTCGGGCCCGCGGTGAGTCAGCCGAAGCGCCTCGCGCAGTAGTTCGGCACGGAGCGGAATCACGTCCCGTGTGAAACACGGTGTCAGGGGGTCACATTGGCAGTCGTCAAGATGGCAGCTTGTCGACATCAGCGCGCTCGGCGTGGGCTTCATGCTTCCAAGCTATGGGCCGTGGAGGCCGGGCAGACCGTTCTCAGATCGAACACAAATGTTCCTCATCGAGATCGGACGTCGGCAGCGACTCCACGAACACGAAGACCACGACAACTCGGTTCCCGCGGAACCGATCTGGTCACTCCGGGCGGTCGGGCTATTCACCGGTCGCCAGTCCCTGAGCTTCACCGCGTCACGACGGTCATTCGTCAAGGCTTCCGCCGTCGGCGGCGCAGTTCTGATGACCTCGGGACTCGGTTCGGCCGAGCCATGACGACGTAAGTCGCGCACCTCGGTGCTGCCATCATCGCTGCACAGCCAGCCACTATCGGCAGCGCGGACCTCAGCCCTCGACGAAGGTACTGGCATCGCCGGCACGTGCCCTGCGGCTGTGTGTGTACGAACGCAACCACCGGTTCCGACTGGTCGGACACCCCGGCGCAGGTGGTGTACCGGTTCTTCACCGGCGAGACGTGCGCCTGACGGATGTGGTCGACGATCACGCCCGGGTTCGCCGGGTTGTGGCAATGACACGAGGTTGCACAACCCCAGGAACTCACCAATCGCATCGTGCAATCCGAGATGGGCGTGCTGGAGCCTGTAGCGACCGAGGCTGTGCCGTTGCTTGCGACACTGGCGAACGCTCGCCGAATCACAGAAACAGAAACCCGCTCCGACACTGGTCAGAGCGGGTTTTCTACTGTCGGGCTGACAGGATTTGAACCTGCGACCACTTGACCCCCAGTCAAGTGCGCTACCAAGCTGCGCCACAGCCCGCGGTGCTGCCGGGATCGCCAGCAGCGGTCGAAATGCTACCTCACGGTCCGCCGTCTCCCCGAATCGCACGGACCGTGCGTCGCCACTGCCTCGCGGGGGTAGTACGTCCAGGTGACGAAGGTTGGCGATGACACCCCACTCTGGCTGTTCGCCGATCAGCTCGGCATCTCCACGTACGGCGGGGAACACGCCCACCGCGAGGTGTTGCTGGTCGAGGCGCAGTCCGCCCTGCGCAAGCGGCGCTACCACCGGCAGAAGCTGCACCTCGTGCTCTCCGCGCTCCGGCACGCGGACAAGGGCCTGGGCGACCGCGCGACGCTACTGAAGACCGACGACTACACCGAGGCGCTCGAGCAGTTCGGCCGGCCCGTCCTGGTCTTCCAACCGACGTCGTTCGCCGCGGAGCGTTTCGTCAACAGGCTGAACGAGCAGGGACTGGTGGCCGACGTGCTGCCGACGCCCACCTTCGCGCTGCCACGCAGCGACTTCAAGGAGTGGGCCGGCGAGCGCACCCGCTTCCGCATGGAGGACTTCTACCGCGACCAGCGCCGCCGCTTCGACGTCCTGATGGAGGGCAAGGACCCCGTCGGCAACCGGTGGAACTACGACGAGGAGAACCGGGGATCACCCCCGAAGAAGCAGAAGACCCTCGGCGTCCCGCAGCCCTATCAGCCGCGCGAGGACGAGATCGACGAGCAGGTCCGCGCCGACCTCGACGCGATGAACCTGGACACCGTCGGGGTCGACGGCCCGCGCCTGTTCGCGGTGACCCCACTCGAGGCGAAGCGTGCGCTGGACCGCTTCATCGAGCAGCGACTGTCCTCGTTCGGCCAGTACGAGGACGCGATGATGGGCGACGACTGGGCAATGTCGCACTCGCTGCTGTCGGTGCCGCTGAATCTCGGCGTCCTGCATCCGCTCGACGCCGTGCACGCCGCCGAACGCGCCTACCGGGAGGACGGCGCCCCGTTGTCCGCCGTCGAGGGCTTCATCCGCCAGATCCTCGGCTGGCGCGAATACATGTGGCACCTCTACTGGCACTTCGGCGAGGACTACCTCGACGAGAACGAACTCGGAGTCCACCAGCCGCTGCCGGACTGGTGGACCGAACTCGACGCGGACGCGATCACCGCCGAGTGCCTGCGCCACGCGATGATGGGCGTCCGCGACAGGGGCTGGACCCACCACATCCAGCGGCTCATGATCCTGGGAAACCATGCGCTGCAACGCGGATATCAGCCGCGCGACCTCACCGAGTGGTTCTCCACCGCGTTCGTGGATGGCTTCCGCTGGGTGATGCCGACCAACGTCGTCGGCATGAGTCAGCACGCCGACGGTGGGAGGCTCGCCACGAAGCCCTACGCCTCGGGCGGCGCGTACATCAACAAGATGAGCGACCACTGCGGCGACTGCCAGTACGACCCCAAGAAGCGCCTCGGCGACGATGCGTGCCCGTTCACCGCCGGCTACTGGCAGTTCGTGCACCGCAACCGGAACCTGCTGGCGGGCAACAACCGCACTCGCCGCGCCGTGTCGTCGATGGATCGGCTCTCGGACCTCGAACCCGTCCTGGAGCAGGAAGCCGAACGCACCCAGTTCTAGACCGTGACCAGGCGGTAGAGCCCGATCAGGCCCACGATCACGATCACGGCGCGTAGCGCATTCGGCGACAGTCGGCGGCCGTAGTGCGCGCCGAGGAACCCGCCGATGAGCGAGCCGATCGCGATCAGACCGGCGGCCGGCCAGCTGATCCTGTCGAAGGCCACGAGCGTGTAGGCCACGGCCGCAACCACGTTCACGATCAGCGACAGCAGGTTCTTCGCGGCATTCATCCGTTGCATGTCCTCGGGAAGCAGCGCACCCATCACCGCGATCAACAGAATCCCCTGGGCGGCGGTGAAGTAGCCGCCGTAGACGCCCACCGCGAAGGTCCCGACCACCAGCGCGGCCATCCGACCCCGCGAGATGTGTTCCAGCGACCGGCCTGCGCGCTCCGAGCGCGCCCTGGCCCACGACTGGATCCTCGGGCCGATGATCACCAGGAGCAACGCGCCGATCAGCAACACCGGCACGACGGTGATGAAGACCCGCTCCGGCAGATGCAACAGCAGCCAGGCGCCGCCGATCGCGCCGAGCAGCGAGCCGGGGATCTGCCACTTCAGCCGGTGCCACTGCCCGCGCAGTTCGCGGCGGTACCCCCACGTGCCGGAGACACCACCCGCCACCAGGCCGACCGCATTCGACATCGTCGCGGTCACCGGCGGATAGCCGAGCGCCACCAGCGTGGGGAACGTGATCAGGGTGCCTGACCCGACGACCGCGTTGATGGCACCTGCACCCACCCCAGCAAGGGCGATCAGAATCATGTCGATGACGGGCACCGACGAAACGTTAGTGGGTCACCCCGGACCCACCGTCACCGAGCGTCGTCGACCACGTGCACCGGACGCGGCGCCTCGTCACCCGACGCATCGAGCCCCGGCGGGACGTACGTCGGCGCCTTGGTGATCCTGGCGGCCAGGACGACGAAGAAGGCCCAGGCGATGACGATCGCGCCGTAGATCACGGTCGACCACGGGCTCGTGACGCCGAAGTATTCGACCAGTTTCTGGGCATTGGTCAGCACGACCACGCCACCGACGCCGGCACCGAGCAGCGCCGGACTGATTCGGCTCACCAGCCACGCCGCCAACGGCGCCGCGATGACGCCGCCGACGGCCAGCCCCAAGACGACCGGGAGGTTGTCGAAGAACTGCTCACGCAACCCCACCAGGAAGCCGACCGAGGCCGACACGGCGACGAGGAACTCCGAGGCACTCACCGAGCCGATCACCGTGCGTGGAGCCGTCTTGCCGCTCGACAACAGGGTGCTCGACGTGACGGGGCCCCAGCCACCGCCGCCCGAGGCGTCGATGAATCCACCGAATAACCCGAGCGGGGTGAGGAACTTCGCGCCGTGCTTCGTCGTGCCGACCTTCACCGCGGGCGGCATCCGCAGCGAGAAGCGGAGCAGCACGTACACGCCGATCGCCAGCAGGATCGACGCCATCACGGGTGCGGCATCCTCGGTCGACAGGGAGCTCAGCACAGTGGCGCCGAGGAACGCACCGATCGCCCCGGGCACGCCGAGCTTGAGCACGATGTGCCAGTCGATGTTCTTGAACTTCCAGTGCGCCAGCCCGGAGGCGAGCGTCGTACCCACCTCTGCGAGGTGCACGGCCGCACTGGCTTGAGCCGACGCGACGCCGCTGAGCACCAGCAGCGTCGACGCGGTCACGCCGAAGGCCATGCCCAGGGCACCGTCGACGAGCTGGGCACCGATGCCAACCAGGGTGAAGATGATGAGCGAACGCATGGGTTCGTTGACTTTCGACGATGAGGCCGCGTGCGACCGTCAGGAGTGCAAGGACGCGTATCTAAGGACGCGTACGACACCACTCGTCGAATGCCATCAGCCGCCGGGACGGCCAGAACGGCTCGAGCGCGAACGCAGACGAGGGGGCGGTGCGGTAGGCATGCTCGGCCACCGGCGCACTCCTCTCGTCGTCCGTGCTCAATTCACCGTACCGCTAGACCGCGCTACCGCTTCGAGCCGGCTCCGCGCTTCTCGCGGACCCGCACGTTGATCCGGATCGGACTGCCCTCGAAACCGAACGTCTCGCGCAGACGGCGCTCCAGGAACCGGCGGTACCCCGCCTCCAAGAACCCCGTCGTGAACAGCACGAAGGTGGGCGGTCGGGCCGTCGCCTGAGTGGCGAACAGGATTCGCGGCTGCTTGCCACCGCGCACCGGCGGCGGCGTCGCGGCGACGACCTCCTTGAGGAAGGTGTTGAGCCGTCCGGTCGAGATGCGGGCATCCCACGACTCGAGTGCGCTCTCCAGCGCCGGAGCCAACTTCTGCACCGCGCGGCCGGTCTTGGCCGAGATGTTGATCCGATGCGCCCACTGCAACTGCGCGAGTTCGCGCTCGATCTCCTTGTCCAAGGTGTACCGACGGTCCTCGTCGACCAGATCCGCCTTGTTGAATGCGATCACCAAAGCCCGGCCGGACTCGATCACCATCGCCAGGATCCGCTGATCCTGCTCGGTGAGCGTCTCCGAGGAGTCGATCAGCACGATCACGACCTCGGCGGCGTCGATCGCCCCGCGCGTCCGCACGGAGGCGTAGAACTCGTGCCCGCTCGCCTGTCCCACCTTGCGACGCAGACCGGCCGTGTCGATGAACCGCCACAGCTTGCCGTCCATCTCGATCAGCGAGTCGACCGGATCCACCGTCGTGCCAGCCACGTCGTGCACCACCGAGCGTTCGTCGCCGGCCAGGCGGTTCAGCAGTGAACTCTTGCCGACGTTCGGCTTGCCCACCAGCGCGACGCGGCGTGGTCCAGCGCCACCGGTGGCCACTTCGGACGCCTCGGGCAGCTTCTCCAGAACCACGTCGAGCAGGTCGGCCACGCCGCGCCCGTGGATGGCGCTGACCGAGTACGGCTGCCCCAGCCCCAGCGACCACAGCGCGGCCGCCTCGGATTCGACGCGCTCGCTGTCGACCTTGTTGGCCGCGAGAAACACCGGCTTTCCGGCCCGCTGCAGCTTCTTGGCGGCGGCCTCGTCGGCCGCCGTCGCACCGACGACCGCGTCGACCACCAGGATGATCGCGTCCGCGGTGCGCATCGCCACCGATGCCTGCTCCGCGACCAACTGCTGCAATCCCTTGGCGTCGGGCTCCCACCCGCCGGTGTCCTGCACGACGAATCGACGGCCCAGCCAGTTCGCGTCGTAGGACACCCGGTCGCGGGTCACGCCGGGGATGTCCTGCACGACGGCTTCGCGACGGCCGAGGATGCGGTTGACCAACGTCGACTTCCCGACGTTGGGCCGGCCGACCACCGCCACCACCGGTGGCGGCGCGAAGTCCTCCTCGAGTTCGGCCTCGAACTCCTCCGAGCCGACCTCCCAGTCGGTTTCGTCGTACCAGGTGCCGTGCTCTTCGTCGCTCATCGCTGCCTTCTGCTCTTCGCGCAAGCGCTCATCGCTGCCCTCTGCTCTTCGCGCAAGCGCTCATCGCTGCCTCACTCGCGCCCGCTGCTCCACGAGATCCCGCAGATGCGCGACGACCTCGGCTTCGGTCATGTCACTGGAATCGACCACGATCGCGTCGTCGGCGGCCCGCAAGGGGGAGACCGCGCGCGTGGAGTCCAGATGGTCCCGGCGCCGGACGTCGGCAAGCACCGTCTCGTAGTCACTCGGCAGACCGTTGGAGACGTTCTGCTGGTTGCGCCGGCGGGCACGCTCCTCGGCCGATGCGGTCAGGAAGATCTTCACGTCGGCGTCGGGCAGCACCACCGTTCCGATGTCCCGGCCCTCCACCACGACGCTGCCCGGGCCGTCGGCGAGTTCGCGCTGCCGCTGCACCAGTCGCGTGCGAACCTCCGGGACCGCCGACACCGCGGACACCGCCCGCGTCACGGCATCGCCACGGATCTCGGCGGAGACGTCCTCGCCGGCGAGGTAGGAACGGTCTTCGTCGGGGTCGAAGCCCACGCCGAGGTCCACGCCGGACGCCAGATCCGCGACGGCACCGGAGTCCGACGTGTCGACGCCGGCACGGAGCACGGCCAGCGTCACGATCCGGTACATCGCACCGGTGTCGAGGTAGCGGGCACCCATGGCGCGCGCCAAACCCCTTGACACCGAAGACTTTCCGGTCCCGGCAGGCCCGTCGATGGCGATGATCGCCTCCGTCACATCCCCACCGCCTTGTACAAGTCGCCGATCTCCTTGGAGGTCAACACCCGGATGCTCCCCGGCCGCTGATCGCCCAGCTCGATGGAACCAATGTCGGTCCGCACCAATTCCTGCACCGGGAAACCCACCTCGGCAAGGAGGCGACGCACGATGTGCTTGCGACCCTCGTGCAGCGTGATCCGCACCATCGACTTGCCCGGTACCGCGCCGACGACGGCGAAGTCGTCGATCTCGACGGGACCGTCGTCCAACTCGATCCCGGCGCGCAGCTTCTTGCCCATTCCTCGCGGCACCGCCCCCAACACCGTCGCGAGATAGGTCTTCGGCACCTCGAACGACGGGTGCATCAGCCGGTGAGCGAGCTCCCCGTCGTTGGTCAGGATCATCAGACCCTCGGTGTCGGCATCGAGGCGGCCCACGTGGAACAGCTTGTGGTTGCCGCGCACCCGGTGCTCCACGATGTCGCCGACGCACGGCCTGCCGCGATCGTCGGACATCGTGGACTGCATGCCCTTGGGCTTGTTCAGTGCGAAGTGAACGAGGTTGTCGTCGACCATGATCCGCGCGCCGTCGACGCGAATGACCGACTTGTCCGGATCCACCCTGCTCCCGAGTTCGGTGACGATCTCACCGTCCACCTCGACCCGCCCGTCGGTGATCATGCGCTCCGCGACGCGCCGCGAGGCAACACCGGCCTGCGACAACACCTTCTGCAGGCGAACCCCTTCATCGTCTCCGGCCACGTCAGTCCTTGTCCACGTCGAATGACAACGGCTGGCTGCCCGCCGCCGGGTTACCGCCGAGCTTCATGAATCGTGGCTCCTCGCTTAGTGTTTCGGTGATGTCGTCGATGACGTCGACGTTGGGTAGCAGTGGCGCGATGTCGGGCAGGTCGCGCAGCGACGTCAACCCGAGCCGTTCCAGGAACAGCTCGGTCGTCGCGAACGTCACCGCACCGCCATCGGGATCGACACCCGCCTCGGTGATGAATCCGCGGGCCAGCAGCGTGCGCATCACCGCGTCGACGTTGACGCCTCGCACGGCGCTGACCCGAGCCCTGGTGACGGGTTGACGGTAGGCGACCACGGCCAACGTCTCCAATGCCGCGCGCGTCAACTTCGATCGCGTGCCGTCGAGCAGCAGGCGCTCGACGAAGGTCGCGTACCGGGCACGGGTGTACATCCGCCACCCACCGCCCGCCTCGCGCAGGTCGATGCCGCTGTCGCGGGCAGCGAGATCGCCGGCCATCTGCTGCAGTCTGGCCTGCACGCGGTAGGCGGGCTGCTCGCACGCCCCGGCCAGTGCGTCCACCGGGACGGGGGCGTCGACCACCAGGAGCAACGCCTCCAGCACGGCGCCCAGTTCGGCGTCGCTCATGTCGGTGGGTTCGGCGAGGTCGATGCCGAGATCGGTGTGCTCGCCGTGGTCCTGCTGGGCGGGGTCTTGGTCGCTCATGAGTCTTCTTCCACCGCTGCTGCCAGATTCTCGTTGGTGGGCCGGTCGCCGGTCCACGAAACGTGCAGCACTTCAAGCGGTTCTGGTTGCTCGAATGTTACCGCTCTGGCGCGGTACAACTCGAGGAGCGCCAGGAAGCGGCCCACGATCTCGAGCCCACCCGAGCAGTCGGCGACCAGGTCGGAGAACGTCGCCCACTCCCCCACGCCCCGAGCCTCGAGCAATGCGAGCAGGCGCTTGGCCTGCTCGGGCACCGACACGGCAGGCTCGTGCATGTGGTCCAGGCGCACCGACGGCACCGGCCGAGGCGTGAACGCCGCGGCAGCGATGTTGGCGAAGCTGTCTGGGTCGACCCCGAGCATCACCTCGGGCAACAAATCGGCGTACCGGTCCTCCAACGACACCGACCGGGGATAGCTGCGCATCGCCGCCGCCTCGAGTTCGGCGAACATCAGCGCGACGTGCTTGAACGCCCGGTACTGCAGCAGGCGCGCGAACAGCAGGTCGCGGACCTCCAGCAGTGCCAGGTCCTCCTCGTCGTCGACGTCGCCCGAGGGCAGCAGACGTGCGGCCTTGAGGTCCAGCAGGGTGGCCGCGACCACGAGGAACGCCGTGGTCTCGTCGAGTTCGAGTTGGCGTCCGATCGCCTTCGTGTAGGCGATGAACTCGTCGGTGACCTGGTGCAGTGCGACCTCGGTGACGTCGAGCCGATGAGCGAAGATCAGCTGCAACAGCAGATCGAACGGTCCCTCGAAGTTGCTCAGCCGCACCTGAAAGCCGGCCTGGGGTGTTGCCTCCTCCGACGTCGCCGTGTCCGTGCTCACGCGCCGAACCGGTCGATGACTTCGCGGGCCAGCGATCGATACGCCAGCGCGCCGCCCGACTTGGGCGCCCACGTGGTGATCGGCTCGCCGGCGACACTCGTCTCCGGGAAGCGAACGGTACGGGTGATCACGGTGTCGAAGACCAAGTCGCCGAAGCGTTCGACGACGCGAGCCATCACCTCGCGGGCGTTGACGGTGCGCGGGTCGTAGCGGGTGACCAGGATGCCGCTGATCGACAGCTTCGGGTTCAGCCGGTCGTGCACCTTCTCCACGGTGTCGGTCAGCAGCGCCAGTCCGCGCAGCGAGAAGTACTCGCACTCGGTGGGGATGATCACACCGTCCGCGCAGGCCAGTCCGTTGACCGTCAGCAGACCGAGAGACGGCTGGCAGTCGATGAGCACGTAGTCGTACCGATCGAGCACTGGGTACAGCGCACGCGCGAGTGACTGCTCGCGGCCCACCTCGTTGACGAGCTGGATCTCCGCGGCGGACAGGTCGATGTTGCTCGGCACCAGGTCCAGACCGCTCACCCGGGTCTTGTACAGCACCTGATCGATGGACACCCGAGGCTCGACGAGCAGGTTGTGCACGGTCTGGTCGAGTTCGTAGTGCGGGACGCCGAGGCCTGCCGACAGCGCGCCCTGAGGGTCGAGATCCACCAGCAGCACCCGGCGGCCGTACTCGGCGAGGCTGGCGCCCAGGTTGATGGTCGACGTGGTCTTACCGACCCCGCCCTTCTGGTTGCACATCGCGATGACCTTGGCCGGGCCATGGCTGGTCCGCGGCTGCGGTTCGGGGATGTGTCGTATCGGACGCCCCGTCAGACCGGTGCCGTCGGTCGTGCCGCCCGACTCCTCGGTGCTCATGCGTAGCCGCCGCTGGTCATGCAACCCCCGGGCTTGGCGAACATCCGGTGAAGTCTAACGGCGATGAGGCCTCGGCAACGCCAGACCCGCAGGCCGGGCGTCACGTCGGGCACGGTCGGGCTCACCGGGCCCGGGGATGGGCCCCGGCCCAGACCTCTCGCAGCGCACTGACCGTGACGAGGGTGTAGATCTGGGTGGTCGTCACCGAGGCGTGGCCGAGGAGCTCCTGCACGACGCGGACGTCGGCCCCGCCTTCGAGGAGATGGGTGGCGAACGAGTGTCGCAGCGTGTGCGGGGACACCGCCGCCGAGATCCCGGCCCGCTCGGCAGAGTCCTGCAGCACCTGCCAGGCGCTCTGCCGGGACAGCCGGCCACCGCGGGCGTTGAGGAAGATCGCCCCTTGGGCAGGAGCGGAGCGACCCGGGGAAGACACGAGCGTGCCCTTGCCGCGGCGCGCCAGGTCGGGCCTGCCGCGGACGAGGTAGGCGTCCAGCGCGCTCACCGCAGGCCTGCCGATCGGCACCAGGCGCTGCTTGCCTCCCTTACCGCGGAGCAGCACCGACCGCGAGTGGACGTCCACGTCGTCGACGTCGAGCCCCACGGCCTCGGAGATCCGGGCGCCGGTGGAGTACAGCACCTCGAGCAGCGCACGGTTGCGCAGCGTCAGCGGTCCGTCGGCCTCGCCGTCGCCGCCTGCGCCCTCGAGCAGTGCCAGCACCTCGTCGACGCCGAGGCTCTTCGGCAGTCTGCGCCCGGGCGTCGGCGGTTTCACCGCGCGCGCGACGTCGACGTCGGTGAGCCCCTCCGCGGCGGCGAAGCGGTGCAGCCCGCGCACCGCGATCAGCGCACGCGCGGCGGACACGGCCGACAGCGCCACCGCGCCCGCGTCGGGATCGCCCTTGCGCAACGCCACCAGGAACTCGCTGACGTCGGCCTCGGTGACGTCGCGCAGATCGGCCACGTGGCGCGACGCGAGGTGTTCGGCGTAGCGGCGCAGATCGCGCCGGTAGGACGTCAGCGTGTTGGCTGCCACCCCGCGTTCGATGGCCAGGTGATCGAGGTAGCCCCGAAGCTGCTCGTCGAGTACCGCGGTGTCACCCGTGGACTCGGCGCGCGCCTCGAAGGTGGTCACCTCTGCCGGGCCCTGAAGGCACTCGAGCGGTCACGCCACGGCGCGTCGACGCCTCGCAGCGTCTCGACGTCGGTGGTCGTGGCAGCGGCCAGGATTCCGGCGACGGCAAGGGAGTTCACGATCTCGCCGGCCAGCACCATCTCGACCGCCTTCGCGAGCGGCATCCGCTCGACCTTCAAGTCGGCCTCCTCGTCGTGGGCCTCGGGTCGATCGACCTCGGTCAGGTCGGTGGCCAGGTAGATCCGTACGCTCTCGTCGCTGAAGCCGGCCGCGGAGATGACGTCGACCAGCACGCGCCAGGTCCCGGCGACGAGGCCGGCTTCCTCCGTCAATTCGCGGGCCGCACTCTCGTGCGCCGGTTCGTCACCCATGTCGAGCAGGCCTGCGGGCAACTCCCACAGCCGTCGCTTCACCGGATGGCGGTACTGATGCACCATCACGACGTTGCGGTCGTCGTCGAGTGCCACGATGCCCACGGCTCCGTAGTGCTCGACGATCTCGCGCCGTGCGGTCCCGCCACCGGGCATCCGCACCTCGTCGGCGCGCAGGGCGAAGATCTTCCCGACGTACAGCGTCTCGCTGGCGACGGTGACGAATTCGTGGTCAGCCACGGGCGGCCGGCTCTTCGACGCGCTCGGCGGTGCTCGTCGGCTCCTCGCGCGAGCGCTCGTCGGCGTCGAACTCCATCGGAAGCCGCTCTGCCGCCTTGTAGTCCAGCGCTGCGCCGACGAACGCCGCGAACAGCGGGTGCGGACGCGTCGGCCGGCTCTTGAGTTCGGGATGCGCCTGGGTGCCGACCAGGAAGGGATGGATTTCGCGGTCGTACTCGACGAACTCGACGAGGTGACCGTCGGGCGACGTGCCGGAGAACCGCAGGCCGCTCTCGACGATCTTGTCCCGGTAGGCGTTGTTCACCTCGTAGCGGTGCCGGTGCCGCTCGGACACGTCGGTCGACTGATACGCCGTGGCCACGATCGAATCGGGTTGCAGGACGGCCGGGTACGCGCCGAGGCGCATCGTCCCACCGAGGTCGGCCTCCCCCGCCACGATGTGCTCCTGGTCGGCCATGGTCGCGATCACGGGATCCGGCGTGTCCGGGTCGAACTCGGCCGAGCTGGCCTCGGTGAGCCCCACCGACCGCGCGGCCTCGATGACGATGCACTGCAGGCCAAGGCACAACCCGAGGACCGGGATGCCGTGCGTGCGGGCGAACTTGATCGCACCGATCTTGCCCTCGATGCCGCGGATGCCGAAGCCACCGGGGATCAAGACCCCATGGACGTCGTTCAGCGCCGCGGCGGCGTTCGCGTCGAGTTCGCAGTCGTCAGAGCCGACCCAGCGGATCTCCACCTTCGCGTGCTGCTTGAAGCCACCGGCGCGCAGCGCCTCGGCGACCGACAGGTACGCATCGGAGAGGTCGATGTACTTGCCCACCAATGCGATTCGCACGGTCTCGCGGGGTTCGTGGACCCGGTGCAGGAGGTCGTTCCACTGCGTCCAGTCGACGTCGCGGAACGGCAGGTTGAGCTTGCGCACCACGTACGCGTCGAGTTCCTCGCGGTGCAACACCTTCGGGATGTCGTAGATCGACGGCGCGTCCGGTGTCGAGATGACGCCGTCGATGTCGACGTCGCACATCAGGGCGATCTTGTTCTTCAGCGGTTCCGGTACGTCGCGGTCACACCGCAGGATCAACGCGTCGGGGCTGATGCCGATGCTGCGCAGCGCGGCCACGGAGTGCTGGGTCGGCTTGGTCTTCAGTTCCCCGGACGGAGCCAGGTACGGCACCAGCGACACGTGCAGGAAGAAGCAGTTGTCCCGGCCCACCTCGTGACGGACCTGACGGGCGGCCTCGAGGAAGGGCAGCGACTCGATGTCGCCGACGGTGCCACCGATCTCGGTGATCACCACGTCGGGCCGGGTGCCGTCGGCGTCCGGGAGCCCCATCGCCAGGATGCGGCGCTTGATCTCGTCGGTGATGTGCGGGATCACCTGAACGGTGTCGCCGAGGTACTCGCCACGGCGTTCCTTGGCGATCACCGTCGAATAGACCTGCCCGGTCGTGACGTTGGCCGAACCGCTGAGGTTGCGGTCGAGGAAGCGCTCGTAATGCCCGACGTCGAGGTCGGTCTCGGCGCCGTCCTCGGTGACGAACACCTCACCGTGCTGGAACGGATTCATGGTGCCCGGGTCCACGTTGAGGTACGGGTCGAGCTTCTGCATGGTCACCTGCAGACCCCGCGCCGTGAGCAGCTGCCCGAGGCTACTGGCCGTCAGGCCCTTGCCCAGCGAAGACGCGACACCACCACTGACGAAGAGGTGTTTGGTCGCGGTCTGCGGGTGCTTGCGTAGTGATGGCAACAGCGACCTCCGTGGTGATGGGGCAGGGCTTGGTTTTCCGGGCTGACGCCTGGTTCGGGGCCTGCCGACCCACGGAATCTCACCCTAACACCGACGCCGTCGGAGTGTCGTTGGCGCGCCGCAGATGCGGTGTCGCCCACTCCTCGGCTACTGCGGCAGGGTGACCGAGGCGGCGCCCTGGCCGACGCCGTACTGGCCGGGACTCCCGCCGCCTGCGAGGTCGGCTAGGGCGAGAACGGCGGTGATCCGACCGGACTGCGCGTCGACGTCGTCGACGGTGCTCACCGCGCCGCTCAGGCTCGGGTCGGATCTGATCACCGACACCGCAGCCGTGCCCGATGCCGAGCCGTCGCGACCGACGACCACGGTCCCGGCGCCGTGCGGGGCGAGACCGCCCGCGAGGCGGGCGACGGTGGACCCCTGATTGCCTGCGTCCTCGGCAAGGCCCGCGCCGGTGACGATGAGGGCCGTGTCGGCGAGCCCGATGCGCTGCTCGCCGTAGGTCAGGAAGCCGGTGTCGCGCAGCGTGGCCAGCACGGTGTCGCGTTGTGCGTCGTCGACGCCCGCGGCGGCGGGGTCCTTGCCGCGCAGCAGCGACAGGCCGAGCAGGTCACCCGCCTGGGATCCCTGGTCGACCAGCTTGGTGCTCAGCTGGCGGCCCGCGGGAACGATCGGCGAGTTCACCACCGACAGCAACTTCTCCGCGGAGTTGGCTTCGACGAACTCCTGGGTGAGCGCGATCGTGCCCGTGACGGTGCCGCCTGCCGTCCCCACGTAACGGGTCAGCGCGTCGACGTCGTCGTCGGCGGCGTCGGGAGTGCGGAACACGACGACCGACTTGTCCTTCAACGCGTCACGCAGGATGCGGGGCGACATCTGCGAGTCGAAATCACCGGCGGCGCTGAGCCGTTCGTTGAGTGCGTTCTTCTCCTCGGTGAGGTCGTCGATCTGCGTCTGCAGTTCGGTCTTGTCGTCGCGCAATCCGGCCAGCAGCGTGTTGGACAGCAGACCGGAACCGAGCATGACCCCGATCGCCAGGGCCAGGAACACCGCGGCGAGCGATATGGCATGCGAGCGAAGCGAGATCACCGTCGGGCCCTAGGTGACCAGACCCTGGACCCACAGGGAGAACTGATCCCAGTAGGTCGAAACCCATTGCAGCACTGCGGCATCGGCACGCGACACCCACAGCGCGACGATCACGGCAACCAACATGGCGAGCACCAGCAGGGCGATCGCGCCGCCGGAGATCCGGCTGCGGTACAGCGTCGCCACGGCCTTGGCGTCGACGAGCTTCTCGCCCACCTTGAGCCGGGTGAGGAACATCGACGGGTTGCTGTCCTGGCGGGTGCGGTCGAAGAACTCTTCGATGTTCGCGGTGTGCCCCGCGGTCACGATGAGCGACGCCCCGTGGTGATCGCACAGCAGCAGCGCCAGGTCGGCAGCCGAACCCGCCGCCGGGAACGTCATCGCGCCCACGCCGAGGTCCTGGATGCGTTCGAGGCCCTTCGCGTGCCCGTCGGCGTCCGCGGGCAGCACCACCTGTGCGCCCGAGCGCAGCACCTCGACGCTCATCACGTCGGGGTCGCCCACGATCAGGGCGGGCCGGTAGCCGGCCTTGCGCAGGATGTCCGCTCCGGTGCCGACGCCGACCAGAACCGGCTGGTACTCCTTGATGAACGGCTTGAGCGCCTTGAGGTCGTCGGCGGCGGCCGGCCCCTCCGCGACGACCACGACGTGACGGCGACTGACGTCGACGTCGATGTCGGGGATGCCCATCCCGTCGATCAGCAGCGGGCTCTCGCTCCGGATGAACTCGATCGTGTTGCCCGCGAACGCCTCCAGGTGCGCGACCAGACCCGTCTTCGCCTCGATCATCAGATCGTGGATCTCGAGGTCGGTGCGCTCGTGCCCCAGCGCGAGACGACGATCTCCGGTGTAGACGCCGCCGTTGTGCAGGCGGACCCGGGCACCGTCCTTGACCTTCTTGAAGATCTCGGGTCCGGTCTCGTCGATCAGGGTGACGCCATTGGCCACCAGCACCTCGGGGCCCAGGTTCGGGTAGCGCCCCGAGATGGAGGGGGACGCGTTGACGACCGCGGCCACCTGAGCCTCGACGAGCGCGTCGGCGGTGATCCGGTCGAGGTCCAGCGCGTCGATGACCACGATGTCGCCCGGCCCGACCCGCCGCAACAGTCGGTCGATGTCGCGGTCGACGCGGGCGGTACCTGAGACGCCGGGGCGGGTACCGGCGTTACGGGAGAGCAGCGCTGACATCTTCATGAGGGCGATTCTGTCGGCCAACCCTCAAGTTGAGGTGGAGGCGCGCCGAAACACCCGTCACTCCAGTTTCCTTTTGTCACATCTGCAACACGCATCGGGCAACGTTCGGTGACGGTTCCGCTCAGGCGGTTTGGCCCGCGTCCTGCAGCGCGTGCTCCCGCGCGGCCTCGAGCAGTTCGCGGGCGTGCGCGCGCCCGCTGTCCGACTCCCCCAAACCGGCCAGCATGCGCGCCAATTCGGCCACCCGCGCGTCGTCGTCGAGCCTGCGGACCTCGCTCGACTTTCCCCGTCCGCCGGTGCTGTCGACCATCAGGTGAACGTCGGCATACGCGGCCACCTGCGGCAGGTGAGTCACGACGATCACCTGATGCGTCCGCGCGAGCCGGGCCAGCCGCCGCCCGATCTGCACGGCGGCCCGACCGCCGACGCCCGCATCGACTTCGTCGAACACCATCGTGGTGCCCTCCGCCGACTTGGCGAGTACGACCTCCAGCGCGAGCATCACCCGCGACAGCTCACCGCCCGACGCACTCTTGGACAGCGGCAGCGCGTCCGATCCCGAGTGCGGCGTGAAGCCGAATTCGACCGCGTCGGTGCCGTGATGGCCGGCGTGCACGGTCTCGCCGGTGGGCAGGGTGAGCGGCGCCGAGTCGTCGGCCCGCGCGGGCATCGGCGACACCGAGATGGAGAAGCCCGCCCCGGTCATCGCCAGACCCGCGAGTTCAGCCGTGACGGCCTTGGCCAGCGCCTTCGCCGCCTTGGTACGTGCCTTGGTGATCGTGACGGCAGCGGTAACGACTGCGGCCTCCAGCTCGGTGACGCGTTGCGCCAGAGTGGCCAGCGCCTCCTCCGACACGTCGAGCTGCTGCACGCGTCGCCGCGCGTCCTCCGCCCACGCCAGCACGCCGTCGATGTCGGCTGCGTACTTGCGGGTGAGCGCGCGCAACTCCCCCTGCCGCGCCAGCTTCGCCTCCAGGGTGCTTGCGTCGCTGGGCAATTCGGACAGGAAGTCGCCGAGTTCGGTCGACACGTCGCCGATCACTGCCATCGCCTCGGTCAGCCGGTCGCCGAGTGTCCGCAGCGCAGCGTCGTCGGTGGCGCTCAGCGCGGCCTTCGCCTGGCCGACGCCGTCGGCGGCCGACGTCCCCTCGGCTGCCGGTTCGTCCACCGGGCCCGACAGCGCCGTGCGCGCCACCAGTGCGGCATCGCGGACGGCGTCGAGTTCGGAGAGTCTGCGGATGTCGTTGACGAGGGCCTCGTCCTCCCCCGGCATCGGCGCCACGGAGTCGATCTCCTGCAGACCGAACTGCAGCCGGTCGGCCTCCTGCGCCATCTCCCTGGCGCGCTGCCTGCGGTCGGCGAGATCGCGCCGCGCCGTCAGCCACGTCTCCCGCACACTGCGATAGCGGCCCAGCGCCGACTCGACGTCGACGAACCGGTCGAGCGCGGCGAGCTGCTCGTCGGGCCGCATCAACCGCAGCTGATCGTTCTGCCCGTGCAGGGCCAGCAGTTCGGTGGTGAACGTGCTCAGCGACTTCGCCGGGACGCTGCGGCCGCCCAGGTACGCCCGAGACGGGCCGTCGCGACTCACCGAGCGCGCCGCGATGACGCTGCCGTCGTCGTCGCGTACCGCGCCCGACGCGTCGAGCACCTCGTCGATGCGGGCGGCGACGTCCGGGGTCAAGTCGTCGGTGCTGAATCGTCCTTCGACGACGGCGCGGTCGGAGCCCGACCGCACGCGGTTGGCGTCTGCGCGGGCGCCGCCGAGCAGATGCAGACCCGTGACGACCATGGTCTTACCGGTTCCGGTCTCACCCGTCAGCACGGTCAGCCCGCGGTCGAACTCGGCGGTGGCTGCGTTGATGGCGCCCAGCGCCTCGATGCGTATCTCGGAGAGCACTACTGTCCGCGCCAACCCGTGACCGGCAGCCGGAACTTGCGCACCAGCCGGTCGGTGAACGGCGCACTGTCCAATCGGATCCACTTGAGCGGCGTTCCGCACCGGGTCACCTCGAGGCGGCCACCCGCAGGCACCTGCATCTCGCGGCGACCGTCACAGAACACCATCGCGTCGTAACCGCCGGCTTCGACCTCGATCGCGATCGCGGCATCCGGGCTGGTGACCATCGGCCGCGCGAACAGCGCGTGCGCATTGTTGGGCACCACCAGGATCGACTCGAGATCGGGCCACAGGATCGGGCCGCCCGCGGAGAACGCATACGCCGTCGACCCGGTCGGCGTCGACACCAGCACGCCGTCGCACCCGAAGGCCGAGACGGGACGTCCGTCGACCTCCAGCACGACGCCGAGGACGCCGAGCCGCGGGCCCTTCTCCAGGCTCGCCTCGTTGAGCGCCCACCCGCGTTGCACGATCTTGCCGTCGACGCGCACCACGACGTCGAGCGTCATGCGTTCCTCGACCCGGTAGTCACGCCGGATGACGTGCTCCAAGACGCTGTCGAGGGCGTCGGCCTCGGCTTCGGCCAGGAAGCCGATCCGGCCGAGGTTGACCCCGAGCACCGGGATCTCGACGTTGCGCGCCAATTCGGCTGCTCGCAGGAAGGTTCCATCGCCACCCAGGACGAGCACCAGCTCACACCCCTCGGCGGCCCGCTCGTCGGCGTCGACGACCCCGCTGTCCAGGTCCCACTCGGTCGGGTCGTGCGGCGCGAGACGCAGGGATCCGCGGTCCACGGCCTCGGCCGCGAGCACCCGCAGGGCGACCCCGTTGTCGCGGAGCACCTTCTCGACCCGCCGCGCGGTCTCGGTCGCGTCGTCGCGGCCGGTGTGCACCACGAGCAGAACAGTGCGTTCGCTGGTCACTGGGGCCCCTTCTCGACTGCGGTTCGGACGGCCGCGTCGAGCGCGGCACCGTCCAGCGATTCCGGTGCGGGCGTCCGCAGCCGGAGGAAGAACTCGACGTTGCCCGACGGCCCGGGTAGCGGGCTGGACGTCACATCGATTGCGGGCCAGCCCAGTTCGGCGGCCCGGCGCGCGACGGTCAGAACGGCGTCGATCCGCAGTTCGGGATCGCTCACCACCCCGCCCTGACCGACCCGTTCCCTGCCGACCTCGAATTGCGGCTTCACCATGGGAACGATATCGGCGTGCGGGGACGCGCACGACGCGAGCGCGGGTAGCACCGTCGTCAGCGAGATGAACGACAGGTCGGCGACGACGAGGTCGACCGGTCCGCCGATCATCTCCGTGGTGAGGTTGCGGACGTTCGTGCGCTCGACGACCGTGACGCGGTCGTCGGAGCGCAGCGACCACGCGAGTTGCCCGTATCCGACGTCCGCGGCCACGACCTCCACGGCGCCGCGGTCGAGCAGGACCTCGGTGAACCCGCCGGTCGACGCACCCGCGTCGAGGCATCGGCGGCCGGTGACGTCGATGCCGAAGGCGTCGAGGGCTCCGATCAGCTTGTGCGCGCCGCGGGACACCCACGTCCGTTCGTCCTCGGCCACGGTGAGCCGGGCGTCGAGGGACACCGCCGTCGCCGGTTTCGCGGCGGGCATGCCGTCGATCCGGACTCTGCCCGAACCGATCAATTCGGCCGCCTGCTGCCGAGACCGCGCCAGACCACGTCTGACGAGTTCGGCGTCGACCCGGGCACGACGAGTCACGCGCCTCCGCTCACCTGGCCGCGCTCGACCGACTCCAAGGCTCGAACCAAGAGGTCGTGCGCTTCTTCCAGGCGCACGGCGATGGCTTCCACGTCGGCGCCGGGGGCATGGGCTGCGGGCAGATCAGCGAGCAGCGCCTCGATCTCCACCCGAATCTGATCGGGGTCGGTACTCATGTCGGCTCTCACGCTAGCCGATGCGGCCGTCAGACCAGCGACCAGCGTTCCAGCGCCTGCCGTGCCACGTCGTCCGCCGCGTCGACGACGAACCCGGGTTCCACTTCCGATTCCCACACCGCACTGGCGACGGCGCGCACCACCGCCAGCGGATCGTCGGTCACGCCACCGTTCGCGTGGACGGTGACCCGGTCGCCGTCGACGTCCACGCGCCACGCCGGATGCGGTGCGACGCGCAGCGTGTCGGCGTCGTCGTGCAGCGACCGCAGGTCGGCCCCTAGGTAGTCCGGGCGCTCCCGGGGGACGGCGCGCACCATCTCCGGTGCCGTGCTCACGCCGGTGAGCACCATGAGGCTGGGCAGTCCCGCGGCGTTGGCGCCCGATATGTCGGTGTCCAGGCGGTCGCCGACCACCAGCGGCGACTCGAACCGTCCGCGGGCCAGTGCATCGTTGAGCAGGGTCGGCTCCGGCTTGCCGGCCACCTGGGGGTCCTGGTCGGTGGCTGTCCGCAGCGCGGCGACCATCGAGCCGTTCCCGGGCAGCAGGCCCCTCTCCGACGGCAGGGTGCGATCGACGTTGGCGGCAACCCACGTCGCACCTGAGCGGATGGCGAGCGCGGCCTCGGCGAGGTTGGCCCAGCCCGTCTCGGGTGAGTGCCCCTGCACGACGGCCGCGGGGTCGTCGGTTGCTTCGCGCACCGGCACCAGCCCGACGTTGCTCACCTCGTCGGCGAGCGCATCGGTGCCTATCACCAGAACCCGTGCGCCCGAGGGCAATTGGGACGCCAGCAGTTTGGCCGCGCTCTGCGCGCTCGTCACCACGTCGTCGGCATGGGCGACGAAGCCCATCTCGTTGAGGTGCTTGGCCACGTCGCCGGGTGCGCGCGAGGCATTGTTCGTGACGAACAGTGCCCGACCCGTCACCGACGCCAGGGTCTCGACGGACCCCTCGGTCGCCTGCTGGCCGCGAAAGACGGTGCCGTCGAGATCGAGGAGCAGGCAGTCGTGTTGCTGATCGAGAGTCGTCACCTCAGGAGAGCTCCGTGATGCGTTCCTCGGCGTCGGTGAGACCCTCGAGGTCGGCAGCGGCGGCGTGAATGAACCACTGCAGGGCGTCCGCCGTCCGGCCCAGTTCGAGGAGGGTGTCGGCGTAGACGTAGAACAGTCGCGCGGCGGTCTGGCCGGTGCGCGTGGAATCCAGTGGCGGCGACGACAGCCCCGCCAACGCCTGCTCGTGCTGCCCCAGATCGGAGCGTGCTCCCGCGACGACGATGCGCAATTCGTCGGCGTCGTCGCCGGTCAGCTCTGCTGCCTCGGGACTGCGGGACAGTTCGACCGCCCGTTCCGGTCGACCGACGCCGCGCTCGCAGTCGGCGATCAACGGCAGGAGCGCCGACTTGCTGCCCATGCGGCGAGCGGCGCGGAACTCCGAGAGCGCTTGCGCCCAGTCGCCGCAGTGGTAGGCCGCGATGCCCACGGCTTCACGCACGGCGGCGATCCGGCCGGCGCGGCCACGAGCGGCCTGCGCATGCTCGAGCGCCTTCTGCGGATTCTCTTCGAGGAGGTCACCGGCCGCGACGAGATGGCGGGCCACGTAGTCGGCAGTCGACTTGTCCAGGGTGAGGAGTTCACTGCGCACGTCGGGGGCCAGCTGCTTGGCCTCGATCTGTGGCGGTAGCGCAGGGCCCGTCCGTTCCCCGGAATCTCCGTCGGAGCGCGGCTGATTGGGCCGGGCACGGTTGGGGCCGGACGAACGGGGGGCGCCGCGGGAGTCACGTTGTGGCCGGCGAGGTCCACCCGACCCCGAGGGACGCTGTGACCGTCGGTCACCGCCTTGCCTGTCTTGGGCCACGTGATGCCTTCCTACTTCTCGCGCTTCTCCGCTGAGCTTACGGTTGTTCAAGCCAGCTGGCGACGACGGCCCAATTTGCGGGCTCGCTTCCGTAATTCGAATTCGAACGTGGAAATGCCAGTGGCCCCCAATCTTGGATTGGGGGCCACTGGTTTAAAGGGTGTTCGGCGGTGTCCTACTTTTCCGCCCGAAAGGGCAGTATCATCGGCGCTGGTAGGCTTAGCTTCCGGGTTCGGGA